>NZ_JASFAH010000001.1:0-5737 GCF_033989915.1 Pseudomonas sp. P5_152
TCCCGCCTATCTGCGGGATTCTTTGTACCTGGGATTTGACGAAACATCGTTATTAGCAGTCCTGTGGCTGTTCACAGTAATGGGCCTGTTCATGATCTGACTTTGGTCAGGACAACGCGAAACCCTGCAAAGTGACCAAAAAAGTAGGGGGTTTTCGGCCTCAGAATTTGGACAGTGGCTTCTGGCACGCAGGTCGTGACGCCAGAGTGAGCCTATCAACCCCACTTGAGGCTAGACGATGCAGACCGCTACAGATGACGGCAGAGACAAGGGCTTGACGGCGGCTGGGCGCGGCCACCAACGGCCTTCGAAAAAGCAGGTAAAATGCCACCACGATGAAATGGGGGCCGTGTGACAGGAATTCTTACTCTAGGGAAAAACCACCTGGTGGGGCACCCCAATGGCGGCGAAGTGTTTGGCGTAATCCCCGCGATTGTTCGCCTGGGCGCTGCCGAAGCCTCGATCTATTTGAAGGGCGGCATGCACCGGGTACCACCGGGACGGCCAGCCGTTGGCTACGGGGTCAAACACATATGGGAAGGCAAAAAGAGAGAGCTTCGCAGTCGGGGCTGTTCTACACCTGACGATGTGCCCCAGTTTGTTGCCGATCTGATTGTGCTAGGCGCCGAGATTTACCATGATCCGGCACACGGGCGCGCGGCAATGAATCGCATCACGATCCTTCGGACCCAGGATGGGACGCTGCTGCTGGAACCGCTGCCGGGTGACCGTAATCTAGGGTTTCATTACTCGGTGGTCACTTGGACGCCGCGTTCTACGCCCAGAGGTATTCAGGTCGGTACCATCACCAAAGAATGGGCATGAAAAAAGCGGCCCGTGGGCCGCTTTCGTCTTGAATCGAGAGGCTATAGTCGCAGCGATTCTTTAGCTTCGAGACTCGGTTTCCGTGTCTCTTGGGTCAGAATCCAACCGAGTCAAGCAGCCATACGAAGGTGGCCTATCGATTGTCCCTACGTCAGTGAGTACCAGTTTCACTGCTGCCGAAAGTCCGGGGGGCCACTACTGGAAAGCCAAGCCCGGAAATGCGCGATTGCAGTCCTCGAAGAAAAGCTTAGCACCTGCTAAACACTTACTCAAACTGACCCCCATAGAACATTACTATAGGATCGCAACGAGTTGCGATCCTATAGTAATGTTCTATGGGGGTCAACTTTTACCTTGCTGGAATTTTTATGGGCATTGCCCATTATGATGGCCAATAGCTCATGGTTAGCGCAGGCAACTATCGAGCAGAATATGCTCATTCGGTAACCTCGGATTGTCCCTTCGTCGCACATTTTAACTTCCTGTCCGTGGTCATGATTTCTTGAGCGGAAAGCTCCTCAATATCCTTCTTATGAAAAACCAATTGCGCTCCAGACACCTTGGTTTTGCATCGCGATGCTCCCGCTAATATTTTCCTGGTAAGCCTACGCGAAATCAGCGGAAAACCACTTCACTTGGACGACGTTGAGGCCTGTTCCGCGGCCTATCCTCTAATCAACCAGCAAGCGAAGCGCGCAGGGCGTCAGCCAGCGTCGTGAAGGAGCGAAGCCGCCCGTGCACGGCGTAGAGCTCATACGCGGTGTGGATCGGGCGCACAGCGACTGGAGCGGCGCTTGTATTAGACATACAGCTATATCTGCATCTCTCGAAACTCATGCTTTTGAGGGACTGATATCAAGGCACGTATCCTCGTATCCCCTATCTTTTAAATCTTGTTTTTCTTGTTTTTCCTTGTTTTAAGCCAAGTAAGTATTTGTTTTTAAAAGGTTTTTTGCGGTTAAGGGGGAGAGATTCCGGGTTAAAGGGGGAGAGATTCCGGGTTAAAGGGGGAGAGATTCCGGGTTAAAGGGGGAGAGATTCCGGCTGTTATCCACAGTCATAGGCTCAACCATACTTATAAGGGAGAGGGTATTGACTGTCTCCTTCTCCCCCAAATACCCTATCAGGGAGAGATTCCGGGTAGAGGCAGGGATGGTCGAGAACAAAGTAACTCAGTCCAATAAGCTCGTTGAGGCCTCACATACACTAACGCTCAACGAGAAGCGCTTAGTGCTTTGTGCTGCATCGCTGATCGATTCGCGCAAGCCGTTGCCCAAGGACGGCTATTTGACCGTTCGGGCCGATACGTTTGCCGAGGTGTTCGGTATTGATGTGAAACACGCCTATGAGGCGCTAGACGATGCAGCTACTAGGTTGTTCAACCGTGATATCCGCCGGTATGTAAAAGGTAAGCTAGTAGAGCGTATGCGCTGGGTCTTTCATGTGAAGTACAGGGAAGGTCAAGGCTGCGTCGAGCTGGGATTCTCCCCAACGGTGCTTCCACACCTGACCATGCTGAACAAAGAGTTCACCAGCTACCAGCTCAAGCAGATCGGCAGCCTATCTAGCTTTTACTCTGTCCGTATCTACGAACTGATGAGTCAGTTCATCAAGCTTAAACAGCGGGAATGCACCCTCGTCCAACTGCGAGAAATGCTCGACCTAGGGGAAAAATATCCCAACGTTAAAGATCTGCGACGCTGGGTCATTGATCCCGCACTGGCTGAACTGAACAAAAACACAGATCTAACCGTTTCAGCAGAGCCTCGCCGGCAGGGTCGAAAAATCATTGGTTTCTCATTTACGATCACCAAGAGTGACCAGATGACACTGAAACTTTAGTGATGGTCATCACAGTCAGCCACAGTGCTAACCTGTAGGCACCCGACAGACAGAAACCGACACTGCCCTACATGGCAAAATTAACCATCGGTCGTATGGCAAATCTTTACGGTTTGCACCGTTCCACCCTGCATGAAGCCGTGGCCAAGGGCCGCGTAACTGCTGGTCTCGATGGGAAAGGACAGAAGGTTATCGACCTTTCCGAAATGATCCGGGTGTACGGCGAACCCAAAGGTCAAACCCTACACTCCCCTACACCACAGTCCGACACCTCCCCTACACCCACTATCGACGCCCTACACCCTCTCCTAGAGGAGCTCCGATTGTTGCGGGAAGAAGTTCGAGAGTTACGTGAAACCATGCGCTTGCTCGAGCACAAGCCAACGCAGCAACCAGCACAAAAACCCTCCACCCCGGCAGCGCCTTCTGAGCCTGCCACTTGGGCCAGTTTGTTCAGCGCCCTGGACAAATAGTTTTAGTGGCCGTGGCGAGGTCAAAGACACGATTTACCGGAGGCAGCAATGAACATCACAACCAGCAGCGGCAATGTGTTTTCTGACTTGGAGTGCTCAAACCCTGCAGCCCTGTTACTGCAGTCGGAGCTAATGATCGCGCTGCGAAAACTGGCCCAAGACCAGCAATGGTCAAACGCCCAGCTGGGTCAGCAACTCAACATCACGACTGACCGGGCGCACCTGCTGCTTCATGGCTCCATCAATGATTTCACCCTGGACGAGATCGTCGAGCTGGCAACCAGTGCAGGAATCAGAACCGAGATAACACTTCCTTCCCCAATCTCCCCTCCCTAGTCCTTACGCTTTTGAGCAAATGGCCAAAAGTACAAAAGGCCATTGATACGCCGGGAGGCGTCACCGTTGAGCAGCAGGCGAATAAGGCAGGGAGTGAAGTAGCCGGTAGGCCTACTTCACACATCCTGCCCTTAACCCCGGATTCATCCATCAGCACCCATTTTCCTTAAGTGATTTTTTTACGTCACTTTCTGGCCTCACCTACACCTCATCATTGCCACTTTCATCCTCCCTGATGTCACGCCTCTGCATTTAGGACGTATCCATTCCCAAATTTTGAGCAAAAAAAACCCCAACGAACACGCTGGGGCCTTCCTGAAGACGATGCTTAAGGCCAATCGTCAAACCTGTCCCGCAAGAACTCCCACGCCTGGAACACGCGGATACAGCTCAATGCGAGGCACAACAGTCGCCAGAATCTGCGCATGCTGGAGCCTTTAAGTTGAGGCTTACCTCCACCGCACTTACCGGAACATGCGCGGTGCGGGAACTGGTCGAAGGCTCCCTGTGAGATAAGTTATTTATAGGCCCATCGCGTAATACGCTTCCGGCACGGTTCCTACGCCGTGTGCTAGGGGCCTTCACTCTGGCAATTAGCCTGAGCGACCGCCCGATAGTAACCAGTACGCCATGCCAGAAAAAAGCACTTTAAAGGGTTTTTGAAGTTTATTTTTCGGGGTGACGATTGCCCCTTGACTCGCCCCCTAGAGACGCGCTTGCTTTTTACACAATAACCACACAATCACACCGAAATCGTCATCATTCGACGAAAATACCTGGTTTAAATCCAACGATATTTTCGCTTATTCGGATTCATTCGAGTTATTCGGTCGGGTTTGCGGAAATTCTAGTGGCACCATAATTTATGGTCTTATAGTATCGGTCTCGTCGAAGGCTCCCTGTGAGCAGCGAAAATCTTCCTAGGATTTCCGCTACAAAAAACCGCCTCCCTAAGGCGGTTTTTTTTTTGCCCGGATTTAGCTGCTAAATCCGGAAGCGCAATTTTCGACTGGTTTGTGTCAAAAAAACTGTATTGACCAAGCCATGTGCACCAGCATCATTTTTCGCAAATGCAAAACATCTTTTTCAAAGCTCAACAGCAAACCCCTTGATGCCCTGGGCTTCGGCAAAGCGTCCCACCGCGGTCAAACTGGCCCAGGTGCGCAACGCTTCGCGCCGTGAGCGCACCGGCAGCCAGCGACTGCCAACACCGCCCAAACGAATCGCCAGTCCCCATTTTTCACCGTGACGGCTGACCAATACCTCACGCACTGCGCCGCCCTCGAGCATGGCCCGCAGCGCCTCCTCCTGAATGCCGGCGCGCATCAAAACAACCCCAAACGAATTTTCTCTTGCAGCACCGTGGCCAGCTCACGATTAGGGTACTGGGGTTCGACGGTGCGAGCTTTGCAGTACGGCGCATGGGTAAAAGCGCCGGCCTGCGTTAGATCCTGGACGTGGTTACAGAGCCGACAGCGCACCCGCGAGCCGTCGACTTTCCAATGTTTATTCCAGGCTTCCAGCGGGAGATAGGGTACGGACATTCAAAAGCAGGCCTCTGGGCATGAAGAACAGGGGCTGAATGCGCGTAAAACCCCTCACTATTGGAATGGTAGGCCAGACCCCCACCCTCTGGCGTCCAACCTGCACAAAAAAGCCCACCAAAGTGGGCTTTTTTGTGGGGAGCGATTTAACAAAAACGCCGTTACTCGTAACGCGGCGGCCACCCGCTTGCGGCCGCTTCTAACTATTTTCAGAACGCCCGACGAACGGTAGCTATTTCCGACTGATTCAGAATCTCGCGAAGCTAAATAAAAGACATACGAGAGAATTCACCGATGTCTTTAAACCAAACCCTAAGCAACTTACTCCTGGTCGTTACCATCATCACCACGCTGCACGGCCCAGTTCCACCGGCCCCGCCGGCCCAGAATCCGGTCCTGGCCCTGCCACTGATGATTTGCCCCCGGTAATGCCGGGGTTCCTTTCCTGCGCGCTAACGCGACGGAGAAAAGACCGAAAACTGAAACTGTAAACGCACATTCGGATTGGCACTGCGCCGATTAAGCCCCCTGAAACCTTGTATGGGGAAATCAACGAATGGAGCAGGTTTATGCGTTTTATATGGTTTGTGGTTCGGCTTTTTGTTCGACTGTTGATTGAGTGGTTTTTCGACGGAATTTCATTTGATTGGCCATAGCCGGAGATCTGAAGCGGGCTCCGTTTCAAGGCCAGCTGGCCACCATTCAAAGCGCAAAGAA
>NZ_JASFAH010000002.1:0-2447500 GCF_033989915.1 Pseudomonas sp. P5_152
GAAGGGCAACTCGCTGTTTGCCCACTGATCCAGCGCCCCAAGGACACAGAAGACCGCAGCCAAGGCTGCGGTCTTCTGCTTTGTGGTCCAGGGTACCCACCGCGCGGATCCGCGCTCCTCCAGGTTGTTGGGTCTCAGACTGGCAGCAGGTCGAGGAACAGTCGCCGATCCAGGGGTGGGGAGATCGGGCTGTAGAGGTCCCTGACGATTTTTCGGTTGTCCGTTCCAGCCTGGGCCAGCAGGTCCTTGAACGTTATAAACCGATGCTCTGGACGTTTGAGGTGTGCGGCTGTGTAGGCTGCGGGTGCGCTGGTGGTGCTGCTGTAGTGAAAGTGGGCGTACCACAACACCGTGAGCGAGTTCTTCTCGCGTACGGCGAACTCCGTGACGTAGTCCTGTGCGGCTGTGGGTTGCGGGCCGTGGACCAGGCCGATATCCACCGCGCCGTGGGCTCGCAGGTAGTCGATATTTTCAGCGCGGGGGCGTTGGGCCTTGTAGCCTTCGCTGCAATGTCGTTGGGCTTTGCTCCTGATGTCGAGGGCTTCCTGGCGCAAGCGCTGAACGCTCTGCATCGCGTCCTGTTTGTCCCCGTGGTTGCTTTCGATTTCGCTGGCCACCGCTTCGATCCGCTGTGCCTGTTGGCTGAGCATGTCGTTCCAGTCACGGGGATTGAGCTCATCGCGTCGTTGTGGATCGATGAGTTTCCTTTTCTGGAACTCGATGGATTTCTCGATGGCGGGGACTTCATCGATCAGCCGGTTGCCTTCCGCGCGCAGGGTCGCCAGGGCGCGTGCTTGAGGCTTTGGTGCCGGTGGCGTTGGTTTTGCTTCGACGATTTCCACCCAGCCTTCGTCGGGATTCTCCATGAAGCGCGCGCTGATCTCTTCGGTGATGGGGTTTCGGGTGACGATAGTCGGGAACGTGCTCCCAGCCTCCGCAGGCACCAGGTCGCCCACCAGGGTGCCCTTGTCCCGGGATTTGAAGACGCGTCTGGAGCGGGGTGTGGTTGGCGGGGAAGTGACGACAGTTGCGGGCGGGGTCAGGTGCTCGTCTTCGCGCAACACCGCCGCCAATTCGGCCTCGGCGCTGTTGCGCACCCAATCCAGGTGTTCGATCAACAAAGGCATGTA
The DNA here is from genome assembly GCF_033989915.1 of Pseudomonas sp. P5_152. Classification (NCBI taxonomy): domain Bacteria; kingdom Pseudomonadati; phylum Pseudomonadota; class Gammaproteobacteria; order Pseudomonadales; family Pseudomonadaceae; genus Pseudomonas; species Pseudomonas sp. P5_152. The sequence continues at coordinate 1,131 of NZ_JASFAH010000002.1, forward strand.
GCGTGGGTGGACGCTGTTGGAATCCAGCTCTACCAGTGCGCGGCTGGTCTGAATGTACTGGTTGTAATGCTCGATCAGGTTAGCCAGCACTTCCTTGCGCTCCGAGACGCTGAACCCTTCGCTGCTGAGCAACTCCAGGTGGGAGTCCTTCATGGCATACAACGAGGTCTTGCGGTTTATGTGGAGTGTCAGGAAGTAGTCCTCCTGCGGTGTGGTCGCCTGGGGGATGGGTTCGAGGCTCAGCTCGACGAGAGCATCGAGTGTCTCCAGGGTCGCGCTGAGTCGCGTGTAGTTTTTACGCTTGGGGTTTGCATCGAGGAATTTGACGCGCTGTGCCGGGCCGGTCTTGCAATGCTGGGTCATTTCTTCCAGCGCGGCTTCGAAGGCCATGACGGCCTGTGCATAGTGTTCGGCGGCGGCGAAGTTGGTCTCCACGAAGTCATGGACAACCCTGGCCGACGCTTCGTCGTGGATCGCTTCATACATGTCTGCCAGCGATTGACCCCGTTCGGAAGTAAAGGAGGCCACGTAGACGCTTGCCTGCTCAAGGGTTCGAACCTCGTAGGCGGCCAGGATCTGCAGGTATTGCGTAATGGACTTGGTCTCGGCATCAAACTTGCCATCGGCTTCCTTCATCTGTGGGTAGGCCTTTATCAGGTCGCGACGTATTTCGATCACCCGATCGACAACGACCCGGTTTTTTTCCAGGACCACCTGGAGATTCAGCCTGGCACGGGCACCCTGGACCATTTTGGCCGCGTGCTCGGCGATCAGGGCCTCGTCGTCAGGTGCATTGCCCAGGCTGCGTAGCAGGTCTTTCAGCTGATTGCGTACGCGTGTGCTCACCAGACTGGCGACCGCCACCTCCCTGAGCAACGGGTTGGCCTGATCGATTTGGGCGCTCAGCGCGTCTTCGATCCGATTGAGTTCAGCCAATGCCAGCGTACGTTTGTTCGCTATCGCCAGCTCTTTGGCTGATTTGCGCTGGTCCCGTCCACCTCCTTGCAGTTTCAATCCCTGGTCCAGGGTCCAATGGCCTTGTCCATCGGTCCTGAGCTTGAATCCCGGGTGCAAGGGTTTTTCTGGATGGATGATGAACACCTCGGCAAATCCGGGGACGATACTGACACGAAACAGTAATCCGGCCACCGAGGCGTGCCAGCGGTTGTCAATGCGATACAGGCCTTTGAAGAGACCGATTTCCACGGGGGAGGGTGGTGGCGCCGGCCAAACGACACTGAGCTCTCGCAGGGCGTCGAGCAGTCGACGGCTGGACGTGTCTCGTGCGTTTGACTGAATGAAGTCGACCAGGGTGTGGTCGCCGGCGGGAGGCTCTGAAGGTAGGCCGACCGATCCCTGTTCGATGGCTGCCGTTGGTTGAACCGCGGTTTCGGTTGCCGGTCGACGCAACGAGGCCAGGACCAGCGGCAGTTCAGCAACGGGCTCAAGTGTTGCGGGTTCAATGGCCGGATGTTCCCGTGACGCACTGTGCAACACAATCAGTCCGATGTTGAGCAGCAGATCGACCCAGGCCAGCTCTCGGGTGGATGAGTCATCACTGTCCAGCCCGGTAATGTCCTGTTTGAGGCTCAGGGTCAACTGCAGCATCCAGCCGACCACCATGGCAGGCCCGCGCAACAGGGGCATGAGCACGGCATTGAACAACAGCCAGCCACCCTCCATCAGGATCGCCCAGCGGCTTTCGGCATTGGACACCGACTCCCGGTCAGCCAGATCCACCAGGGTCCGGGCATTGCTGCCATACAGGTACTGGGTCAACCGGCCGGTGGCCAGGCACTGCGCCAAGGAATCCGCAACCTCGCTGGCATTGTTGTCCCCCGCCAATTGTGCGGGGGCGGGAGCCGTCCACACAACGGTGTCGTCGCCTGGGCCGAAGCGCAGAATATGTGGGCTGGCAAAGCCATTGTGGCTGTAGATTGGCCGGGCTTTGTCTGACAACCAGCTGAGGACGCTGTCCTGTAGCGCTCCAGGCTGGGTGATCGCCTGTAATAGCGCGGCACGTGTCGGAAACTGGCGCAAGCAATCCTGATACAGCGGTCGATAGAGAATATGCGGGCCATTGCCGGTATCGCGCGGTTCAACGATGAACATGTTATTGACGGGATCTGCCGCCGCGCCGGGCTGGCGGATGAACGCCAGGGGGCGAATCACGATGTCCTGATCGTCAACCACGCGGTCGGCGGCACGGGTGTGCATCAAGGCCTTGAGGTGACGGTAACCCTGGAACGTAAAGCCCTGTTGCGCACGGATACTGTGTTCCAGGGCCTGCAGGGGCAGGCGCACCTTCAGTTCCTCACCGAACAAGGCTTCGCGCCGTTGCGACTCGGCGGTATTGGCGAGCAACAGCTCGTTGATTTTCTGCGGGTAGCGTTCGCCGATGTTGGCTCGGCTGATCAGGCCTTCGGTGCTGCTGAACAGGCCCTTTTCACCCAGCAGGTAGTCAGCGGTCAGCCACCCGGGCACGGGTTTTCCAGTCTTGTCGCGAACGCTCAGGCGACCGTGCGGCGCGCTGGCGAGGTTCTTGATGGCCAGCTCGGTCAGGCTCATGGACTCCGGGACGAGGTAGCCGCTACCCAGGTCACCCACTGGCACATGGAAGGTCAATTCCAGATCGTCAGGCTCGCAGGTGGCGTCGGGGTGGTCCTGACGTATGAGCTCGCGCAAGGTGCGGGTGGTGAAGGCGTGCAGGTTCTCGATGCCGTCGAGAAACGAGGCGCCTGCCGTTTCTCGCTGCAGACGCGCCAACTCCATGGTCTCCAGGCGATAGGCAAAACGGTCGCGGGGGCTGGCATCGAGCAGCCATTGCGGCAGTGTCGATTCGATTTTGGCGCGGTGTTGCTGATCGGGCACCGGTGCGTCGATAAAGTAGGGTGCAGGATGGGTGGTGGCAGCGAACAGCCTTTGCAACACCGGCTCGCCATGGTTGGCCGGCAAGCGGATGGCGTCGAGTTCGTCCAGTTGGTGATTGAGCAGTAATGCGGCCTGGGTATCGAAAATATTGCCGTCGGGTTCGTAGCGCTTGACGATGATCCGGTCCGCCAGCACCTGGCGTGTGAGGTGCGCGCCCCAGTCCTGGGTGAACGCCTCCATGGATGGATAAGACTCGATGCTGCCAGATACCTTGCACAGCAGAATATGGCTGGCCTGTACCACGAGCAGATCGGGAGCCAGCAGGCGCGTGGTCGCACCGTCTCGGATAACACAGGTTTCAAGGCAATACGCATGCACGAAGCCGTCAGGATGAGGCAGTGCTTCGCGGTCGCGACGATCCGGGTGGCGAGTCAACGTATCAAGGACCATTCGCAATGGCTGGTGCTGTGGCGACAGTAGACTCGCAGCGTTGCTCAGGTTGCTGGCCAGCAGATCGCCCAGCCATTGCCAGCGGCTGACGCCTGTGTCGCCCGGTAGATTCCAGTAGGCCGTCAGCGCGTCCTGGTACTCGACGCTCAGGGTGTCGGCCAGGTCTGCCACCACGCGCTCGATAAGGCCCATGTCAGGCTCTTTGCTGCCATTGGCCTCATAGGTCAGGTGCGTGGGCACCTGCTGGGTCAGGAAGCAGCGGCGTTCATCGACGTTGACGGTAAAGTTCAGCGGTGTGTCATTGGCCAGGTACTCGAGGGTTACATCCATCAACAGCTTGAGATCCCAGCCACCGTTTTGATTGGGCGTGGCGAGTTTGGTCTTGCTCAGATCCAGGGACAGCGGCGGGTACTGCTTCACGATGCGCTCGTGCAAGACCTGCGCGACCACCTGGCGCAAGGTCGGTCGGCTGGCAAACTGGCGGGCAACGGCGTCGGCAAGGAAGTTGCCGCGGTTGGGCAACAGGGTGAGTGCCTGGCGGGTGCCCGGCTCGGGTGTCGATGCAATGATCGGCATAGCAGATTCCTTTCTGTGGTGTGGGAGGTGTGATTTCGCGGCAAGGATCGCAAGGCTGTCCGGGGCATGTGCGGTAGTCCGTTATCACTGACGCATGCAAGAGGGGAAAGACGCGGGGGATTGGCCTATCATCAGCGTCTTTGCCACTGAAGATGGATTGTGATGACTGCTGCTTCAAAGACTCTGCTCAACGCCCTCGAAACCTGCGACATGCTGGAAATCGATGGCCTGCACGCCTTCGACTTCTCGTTGGACGAGGAGGATCAGTTGCACATCGAGTGCATGGATGGCCGCGCGATCAAGCATTGGGTGTTCAGCCTGGCCCAGGTGCAGGCGGCCGTGTTCGACGCCGACCTGCAGAGCTGGACCCTGAGCGGCGATGCCGGTGAGCACCGCCTGGTGTGCATGAGCGCGTTCAGTGGCAGCAATGATGAAGGCGAAGACCATGGCGATGCGTAACCTCTGGCCGCTCCTGGTGGCCAGCAGCTTCGTCGCGATGGGGGTGCAAGCCGCTCCCGCCGAGCCCCACGAGCTGTTGATCGGCAGCTACACCCAAGGCCAGAGCCAGGGCATCTATCGCCTGCAGTTCGACAGCCGCAGCGGCCAGCTCGACGCCACGCCGTTGCAAGTGTTCCAGAGCGCCAACCCTTCGTGGCTGACCTTGTCCCGCGATCAGCGGCAACTGTTCGTGGTCAACGAGAATGGCCCCGGACAAGCTGACGTGGTCGGACGCGTCAGCAGCCTGGCGATCGACTCGAAGACCCGCCAACTGAGCTTGATCAACCAGGTACAGAGCCTGGGCAACGAGCCGACTCATTCGAGCCTCAGCGCCGATGGCCAGTACCTGTTCGTCAGCAACTACTCGGTAGCGGCCGACCCGGGTGGCAGCCTGGCGGTCTTGCCGGTCAGCCGCGAGGGCCGGTTGTCGCCACCCGTGCAACTGAGCAGCCATCCGGCGAGCCGGGTCAATCCTGAGCGCCAGCTGTCGGCCCACGTGCATTCGACGGTGTCGTCACCGGACGGTCGGTTCGTGTTTTCCAATGACCTGGGGGCCGACCAGGTGTTTGTCTATCGCTACGACCCCAAGGCTAATCCGGAGCACCCGCTGACGGCCGCCACGCCAGCCTCGGTGCAGTTGCCACCAGGCAGCGGGCCACGGCACCTGCTGTTCGCCGCCGATGGCAAGCATGCCTACCTGAGCATGGAGATGAGCGCGCAAGTCGCGGTGTTCGACTACCAGGATGGCACGCTGACCCAGCGCCAACTGGTGGACCTGGCAGCCGGGCAGCCAGCGGCGAAAAAAGCCGCAGCCGCGTTGCATGCCTCTGCCGATGGCAAGTTCCTCTACGTCAGCAACCGCGGTACGGCCAACGAGCTGCTGGTGTTTGCCATCGACCCGAGCACGGGTGAGCTCAAAGAGCTGCAACGGCGTTCGGTGGAAGGCGATCATCCCCGCGAGTTCAGCCTCGATCCGAGTGGCCGGTTTGTGTTGGTGGCCAACCAGAAAAGTAACCAGATCGTCGTCATCGAGCGTGATGGACACAGCGGCCTGCTGGGTAAAACCGTGCAGAAGCTGGCGTTTGATGCGCCCAGCGATCTCAAGTTCCTGTCCCGCCCGTAAGCGTGAGGCCCCGCCTGGCGGGGCTTGCACCGTTGTATTAATCGCAGTGATATCGGCTACTGATACAAAAGATTTCAAGCGCGCCAACCCTCGGGCGTAAGTTTGCTTCACGGCCTACACAGGCAAGCAAGCCAACTGCACACGAGGGTTACCGCCATGAACTTCAATCTCTTCTCCGTCATCGCCGCGTCCGCCATCTCAGCCAGCGTCGTGCTGCCAGCCAATGCCAGCGTCGAGATCAACGACAAAAGAACCGGCACCCAGACCTACACCCAGAAATACCTGCAACAGAGCGCCAATTTCTATGCGGCGCTGGATCATAAAGTCCAGCATTGATCTGCCAAGCACCGCCGATGTTGGATGTGCCGGCCCCATCGCGGGCAAGCCCGCTCCCACATGTTGAGTGGGTGTACCCAAAATCTGCGAACACCCCAAAATCACTGTGGGAGCGGGCTTGCCCGCGATGGGGCCGGCATAGCCAACATCAATGGTGCTTGATTCAGTGGTATCAGTGATGCTCGGGTTGTTTGGCCATGATCGCCGTGAACAACGCTGACTCGATCAACCCTTCAAGCCACACCTGCAACTGCGTATACGGCAGCTGCGCGAAGCCGTCGCGGTCGACGTGGGCGAACTGGCGGATAAAGGGCATCAGGGCAATGTCGGCCAGGCTTGGGTGATCGGCCACTAGATAGCGCTGCTGTTGCAGCAAGCCATCGAGCTTGCGCAGGAACACTTCGCCCTCGCTGCGGTAGTGCTCCCTGGAATGCTGCGGGTAGCGCTCGGCGTACTTGTAGCGATTGAGGCTGACCTTGAACACCTGGTCGTTTTCTTCGATCAGCGCCGCCGTCAGTGATTGAGCGACAGGGTTGTCCTTGAGCAACCAGTCCTCGGGATCGTTCTGCGCCAGCGCCCAGGCCATGATCTGCAGGCTTTCGTCGATCACTCGGCCATCGGTACTCAGTACCGGCACCGTGCCTTTGCTGGAGAGCGCGAGCATTTCCGGCGGCTTGGCCTTGAGGCTGACTTCGACGATGGCCAATGGCACCGCGCTATAACGCAGCGCCATGCGTGCCCGCATGGCGTAGGGGCAGCGGCGGAAGGAATACAGCCGGTTCATTTCACCTCCAGAGTGCTCAGTCCGTTGCCTTGGCGACGCACCTGAATCTGCACCGGAATCCGCTCGTGCATTTCCTGCACGTGGGAAATCACCCCCACCTTGCGTCCCTGGGCCTGCAGGCCGTCGAGGGCGTCCATCGCCAGTTGCAGCGACTCCGGATCGAGACTGCCAAAACCTTCGTCGATGAACAGCGACTCGATTTTCAAGGTGCTCGAAGCCATCGAGGCCAGGCCCAGGGCTAGCGCCAGCGAGACCAGGAAGGTTTCCCCGCCGGACAATGAATGCACCGAACGCAGTTCGTCGCCCATCTCGGTGTCCATCACCAGCAGGCCGAGCATGCTGCCGCCGCGCTTGAGCCGGTAGCGCCGCACCAGTTGGCGCAATTGCACGTTGGCGTGATGCACCAGCAGGTCGAGGTTGTAGGCCTGGGCGATCTTGCGGAAAGTGTCGCCGGTGGCCGAGCCGATCAAGGCATTGAGCCGGGCCCAGCGCTGCCACTCCTGATACGCCTGGCTGATGCGTTGGGCCAGCGCCTGGTTGGCATCCTGGCGTCGTTGATCCTCGGCCTGTTGTGCGCGCAACTCGGCGCATTGTTGTTCGCTGATGGCGGCCTGTGCTTGCAGATCGCCCAGGGCCGCGGCCAGTTGTTCGCCGTCCAGGTAAGCGTTGTGCTGGGCCTGATGTTCGTGCAGGCGCTGCTCGCGTTCCTGCAGCAAGACCTTGGCTTGCTCGATCGCGGTTTCGCTGCGTTGCAACTGTTGGCGCAACTGGCTGACCTGTTCGTCGCTGTAGCCCAGCAACTGCGCAAGGCCTGCGTCGTCGAGTTCGGGGTGCAGGGCACGCCATTCGGCGACGTTGCTCTGCAGTGCTTGGCGTTCGCTGTCCAGCGCCTGCTGGCGCTGTTGCTGGGCCTTGAGTTCGGCTGCCAGTTGGATGAGCTGGCTATGCACTTCCTGCAGTTGCTGGCTGGCCGTGGCTTGTGCCTGGCGCGACAGTTCGAGCGCTTGCTCCAGTTGTGTTTGCCAGGCTTCGGCACTCGGCTGGTCACCCAGCAGCGCACTGAGTTGCTGTTGGGCGCCGTGCAGCTGTGCGCTGAGCAGGGCGTGCTGCTGTTGCGCGGCCTCGGTCTGTTGCAGCCGGGTCAGTTGGCGGTCTTGTTCCATTTCCAGGCTTGGCTGGCGTTGCTGCTGCTCGTCCAGTTCTTCACGCTGGCGCGCCAGTTGCTCCAGGCGCTGGGCCACCTGTTGGTCGAGCTGGAGGAAGGTCGCCGCAGGTTCATGGCGCAGGCCTTCAAGGATGGCGCTCGGGAGCAGGTTGGCGAAAGCGGCAAGCTCTTCGTCCAGGCGTAGGCGGTCGTTGCCCAGCTCGCGCTGCTGCAGGGTCAGCTGTTGCGCCGCCTGCTGGCTGGCCTGTTCGGCGGCCTGCAGTTGCTGCGCCAGGCGCGCGGCGTCCTGTTGCAGGGTGAGCAGGGCGCCCTGGCGCTGTTCGTCCTGGCTGAGGTTCTGGTTCAACTGAGTGTTTTGCTGGGTCAGCCAGGCTTCGCGGCGACCAGGATCCTGCGCCAGCAACTGGGCTGCCAGCGGATGGGCTTCCAGGCTCGGGGCCAGGCTCTGCTGCTGGGTGAGCAGGTTTTCCTGCTGTTGCAGAAGCTCTTTTTGCTGGGCGATCACGCCGCCGACTTCGGCGCGCAGTTCGGCGAGGGTTTCCTTGAGCAGGTCGACGGCTTTCTGGGCGCTGGCCTGTTCGTTTTCATCGTGTCGGCCCAGGCTTTGCAACAAGGCCTCGGGCTGGTGATACGGGTGCTCGACACTGCCGCAGACCGGGCATGGCTGATCGTCCTGCAACTGCCCGCGCAACTCCTCGACACTGGCGCTGCGGGCCAGGCGTTGGCGCTCAAGCAGCGCTTGGGTGACGGTCAGTGTCTGCTCGGCCACGGTCAGCTCGGCCTTGGCTTGAACGCCTTCGCGGGTCAGGCGTTCGCGTTCGCCCTGGGCACTGTGCAGGCGCTGTTGCAGGGCTTGCCCGCGATTGTCCAGCTCCTGTTGGTTGGCCCACAGCCGCGTCAGCTCTTCCACCGCCCGCAGTTGCTTGCGGTTGTCTTGCAGCAGGCTGCCGAGAATCTGGATCTGCTCGGCGACTGCCTGAGGTTCGACATCGGCTTCGCTGTACAGCACCTGTAGCAGCTGACGCTGCTCCTCCAGGCGGCTGGCGCTGGTGCTCGCCTGATGTTGCAGGCCCTGCAGTTCCGCCTCGCCTTGTTTCAGGCGATTGCCCACCAGCATCAGTTGCTGCAAGCGCTCGCGGTGCAGGTTCCAGGCATCGCTGACCGGCGCCCACTGCAGGCTTTGCTCCAACTGGCTGGCGATGCTGACCAGGCGCTCGGCCACGCGCTGTTGTTGTTCGAGCATCTGGGTGATGGCTTGCTGGCCTTGCAGGCTTGCCTGTTCGGCGGAATGCTTGAGCTCCGCCGAGGCGCTGATGGCCTGGGTCAGTCGCGCCAGGTTGCCTTGCTCTTCGAACGCCTGACGCAGCAGCGGAGCATTACTGGTGTGCTGCTGTTGCGCCTGAATCAGTGCCGCCTTGGCCGACTCCAGGCTCAGTTCCAACTGTGCCTGACGGGCCAGTTGTTCGGCCTGTTGGGCGCTGTGGTGCTGGATCGATGCGGCCAAGGGGCTCAACTGCGCATCAAGCTCGGCCTGGCGGGCAAACTGGTGACGTTGCGGGGCCAGGTGCTCCAGGCGCTTGAGGTCCAGCCGTGCGTCCGCCAGGGCATCCCAGGCGTGCTGGGCTTGTTGCAGTTGTTCGGCGCCCGCCAGTTGCTGGTCCTGGATCTGTTGCAGTTCCTTGAGCCAGGTGTGCTGCAGTTCCAGCTGCTTGAGCTGCGCCTGCTGGGTCTTGAGCTGCTGCTGGGCCTGACTGAAACGCTGGTCGAGTTCGGCGCGGGCCTCGGGCTCCAGGGGGGTGACGCCGCTGGCCTGGTCCTGCAGCTGTTTGTGCAGCTCGCGGGTTTCCTTGCTCTTGTCGAAGGCGCGTTTGCCCAGACGGGTGTAGAGCGCGGTGTCGGTGAGTTTTTCCAGCAGTTCGCTACGGTCGTTGTCGTCGGCCTTGAGGAAGGCGCTGAATTCGCTCTGGGCGAGCATCACCGCCCGGGTGAACTGTTCGAAGTTCAGGCCCAGTACCGCTTCGAGCTGGGTCTTGTATTCACCTTTCTGGCTGGCCAGCAGTTGATCGGTGTCCAGGTCGCGCAGGCTCTGGCGGCTGGCCTGCAGTTTGCCGTTGGCTTTTTCCCGGGCGCGGTTGGCTTCCCAGCGCGCGCGGTAGCGCCGGCCATCAATGCCGAGGAAGTCGACCTCGGCGTAGCCGTCGCCAGTGCCGCGGCGCAGCAGGGTGCGTGGATCGCCGGTGGCGATTTCGCCGTCGGCGTCCGGGACCTTGGCGTCACGCCCAGTGTTGTTGAGTCGCGGTACGGCGCCAAACAGGGCCAGGCACAAGGCGTCGAGCAGGGTACTTTTGCCGGCGCCGGTGGGGCCGGTGATCGCAAACAGGCCGGCACTGGCCAGCGGTTCGGCGCTGAAGTCGATCTCGAACGGCCCGGCCAGCGAGGCCAGGTTCTTCAGGCGGATGGCGAGGATCTTCATGGCTGTTCGCTCTCCTGCTGAACGTCTTGCAGCAGTTGCGCAAAATCGCTGAGGGTCTGTTCGTCGACGGCGCTGCCGTAATTATCCAGCCAGGCGCGACTGAACAGCTCCTGGGGCGTCAGTTGGTCCAGTTCGATCAAGGTGTCGCCCTCATCGCTGCCGCCCCCAGCGCCGCTGCCGGCGTATTCGGCGGCGATCCGCACCAGGCGCACGGCTTTGCCTTGCAGGGCGCTTTCCACCTGTTGGCGCAGGTCCGGTTGCGGCTCGTCAAGGCGTACCCGTACCTCCAGCCAGGGCTGGCGCTGGACATCGGCCAGCAGGTCGATGTCGGGCAGTGCTGCCAGTTGGCCGAGGATCTCGGCCAACGGTGCCGGGCCCATGCGTTGCAGATTGACTGCCCGCGGAATCAGGCGCGGCTCGACGCTGACCAGGGTCGAGCCGTCAAGACGCACGTCGAGGATCTGGTGCTGGTAGCCAATTTCGGAAAACGACAAGGGGATGGGCGAACCGCAGTAGCGAATGCGCTCCTCGCCGTTGACCTTCTGCGGCTTGTGCAGGTGGCCGAGGGCAACGTAGCTGATGCTCGGGCCAAACAGGCTGGCGGGCAGGGCTTCGGCGTTGCCGATGATCAGGCTGCGTTCGGAGTCCTCGGACACCGAGCCGCCGGCCATGTGCGCATGACTGATGGCGATCAGTGCCTGGCCCGGCTGGCGCTTGGCGTTGGCGGCTGCGATCAGCCACTCATGCACCTGGCCGATGCCGCGCAGGTAGTTGTCGCCCAGGTGGGCGCCGGTGACTTCGGCCGGGCGCAGAAATGGCAGTGCCAGGCACCAGCCGGCGATCTCGCCCGAGGCGTCGGGCAGCGGGATCAGCAACCGTTCGGCATCCAGTTGCCCATCATCGAGCCACAGCACTCGGCCCAGGGCGTGGGTGCGCAGGCGGCGCATCAGCGGTGCGGGCAGTTCGATCCGGGAGCCGGAATCGTGGTTGCCGGCGATCATCACGATGCTCAGCGCGGGCTGTTGTTCGTGGGCACTGACGATGAAGTCGTACAGGCGTTCCTGGGCTTTGACCGGTGGGTTGACCGTGTCGAAGATATCGCCAGCGATCAGCAGCACGTCGGGCTTTTCCTGCCCCAGTTGACGCAGCAGCCAGTCGAGGAAACAACCGTGTTCGTAGTCGCGTTCCTGTCCATGCAGGTTTTGCCCAAGGTGCCAGTCGGAGGTGTGAAACAGACGCAAGGCAAACTCCGCTCATTCTGAAAGAGGTGGACTGTGTAGGGGCAACGCTTGCTGGCGATAACGTTCTTTGGGACGTGATCACCTTCAAGCCTTGCCCCTGCAGGTATCGAAAATTACTTAGGATAAAGCGGCGGCAAGCCACTGTCGCCCACCGGGTCCTGGACCCGTTCGGCGGTGGGGATGGCGCGGATCGCGCGCCACAGGTCTTCGCCTTGCCAGTGTTGTCCGGTTTCGCTGTAGAGCGCTCCGTTGAGGCCGTCGAGGGCGTCGGACAGCGGTACGAAGCGCGCCGCCATGTCAGCCAGGGTTTCCGGTTGCTGGCGCGCCCAGGCGTCCAGCGCCTGGCGGGTGGCCTGGGGGTCGTTGGCCTGGCTGGCGCGCTTGAGGTCATCGAGCAGGGTGCGTGGGCTCGGCCCGGTCTGGGCGGCGCGCAGGATCGCCGGTTGCCAGCGCGCGCGCCACCACAGGCCGAAGCCGAGCAGGGTGGTGCAGGACAGGATCAGCGTGGCGAGCTTCCAGTACCACAGCGCTTCGCTGTCGGCGGTGGGCTGGGCCGGCGCGTTGCCGGCCGGGGTGTCGACCATCAAGTTCGGGTTGTTCTGGATGTGCAGGGTTCGCGCCGGCAGGCTGCTGCGTTCCAGGCGGTCTTCGTCGGTGTTCCACCACACCACCTCGACGCCCGGCAACTCGATGTTGCCACTGCGGGTGGGAACCAGGGCTTCGCGGTCCTCGCGGCTACCGATCAGGCCACGGTCGCTCTGCTGATTGCTCAGTTGCGGTTGGTCGGGGTAGCGGCGCAGGCCGCTGACGTCAGTCGCCGGCAAGGGCGGCAGTTGCGAACTGGCCAAGCCTTCGGCCTTGAGCGTCAGGCTGCGGGTCAGCGAGTCGCCGACCTGGCTGCGGTCCGGTTCCGGGTTCCAGTGTTCCCCCAGGCTCAGGCTTCGAGCCGGTAGCCATGGGGTGTCCGGCGGATATTCGGCGGGCTTGACCTTGACGGTCAGGGTGGTCTCGGCGGAGCTGACGCGCAGCAACTTGCCGGATTTCGGCCCCTGGGCCGCGGAGTCCTGGCTCGGCTGGGCGTCCACCAGGGTGGCGCTGAATATCTGCGGCGGGATGCTCAGGACACCGCTGTGCTGCGGGTAAATGGCATAGCGCTGTTCAATCACCCCATGGCGCAGGTCATTGATGACTTTTTCGTAGGTGCGCGACTCGCCCAGCGGTTCGACGCGCGCATCGGGAATTTGCAGCGGCGTGATATTGCTGTCGTCGTACAGCGACACCGAGTGGTAGATGCGCAGGGTCAGGATGGCTTGGGCCTGCACGTAGACGCTGTCTTGATCCAGGCTGGCCTCGACGAACACCGGAGCCAGTTTGCTCGGGGTGTCCTGGGTCTGGCTTTGCACTACGGTCAGCTCAGTCGGCTCGCTGGTGAATTCCCCCAGTTGCAACGGCGCAATTACCACGCTGCCGGTGAGCTTGGGCAGCAGGGTGATGATCCAGCGGGTGGTGGCGTGATTTTCGCCGTTGAGGCTGGTCAACTGGTTGACCTGACGGGTGCCGCGTACTTCGAACTGCGCCTCCAGGGCACTCAGGTCGGGTTTGCCGAAAAGCGTGACATCGTTGGATTCCAGGGTCAGCTCTACCGTTTCCCCGGAACTCAGTTGGTTGCGGTCGACGCTGGCGACCAGGCCCGCCGCCTGGGTTTGCAGGGTGCAGAACAGCAGGCCGAGTAAGAGTGCGGTGCAGCGGTTCATCGAGTTGTTCCCTGATCTTGATGTTGTTGCTGTTCGTACCAGAACTTGCGTCTGAGCAGTTCTCCCGGTTCATCGGGGATTTTACGCAGCCATTGTTCCAGCGCTTCGCGGTGTTCGCCATTGAAGTCGTTATCGGCGCTGCTCAGCGGTGGGGTGGTGGTTCGCTCGTCGCCCAGTTCACTGCCCGGCACTTCATTATCACCTGGCTGGGGTGGGTGGTCGGGGTCGGGTTGCGGCTCGGGTGGATTCTCCACCACGGGTTCGGCTGGCTCGCTCGGGGTCTCGGCGGGCTGTTCTGCGCTGCTGGAAGGCGGTGTCGCAGTCCCCGGCGGCGGTGTTTGTGCACCGGCTGGCGGGGTTTCCTCACTGGTCGGTTCTGGCGCGGTGGCAGGCGGCGTGGCGTTCTGCTTGATCAGCGCCTCGACCAGGGCTTTGTTGGTTTGTGCCGGGCGCAGTTCCGGTTGTTGCTCCAGGGCTTGCTCGTAGGCATCCAGCGCAGCTTCCAGTTCACCGCTCTTGGCCAGGGCGTTGCCGCGATTGTAGTGGGCCCGGGCGTCGCTGCCCTGGGCGAACCGTTCGGCGGCCGCGGCATACTGGCCGGCCTCGTACAGCGCCACCCCTTGCCATTGCGGGTCCTGGAAATGCTCGGCGGCGGCCAGCGGCTGCTTCTGCCGGAGCAGGTGCAGGCCCTGTTGATCAGGGCGCAACCACAGGTCGTTGAACTCGAAGGCCTGGCTTGGCTGCGGCAGCATGAACAACAGCGGCAGGCACAACAGCCAGCCCCTGCGCCCGGCGCAGGCGGCGAGCAGCAACAGCGGCAGTAACAGCCAATAGCCCTGGTCGGCCCAAGTGTCGAGGCGCAAGGTCTGGCCGTCTTCACGCAGGCTGTGGGGTGCGTCAAACAGGCCCAGGCCGCGCAGGTCACTGTCATCCACCCGCGCCTGGCGATAGCGGCCGCCCAGCTCATTGGCAAAGGCTTTTAAACTCGGGCTGTCCAGGCGTGGCACCAGGATCGCGCCCTGGGCGTCCTTGAGGAAGCTGCCATCCTCGGCGGTGACAGGTGCACCCTGGGGCGTGCCGATGCCCAGCATCAACCACTGCGGGGCCTGCCCGCGCAGGGCCTGGCGAATACCCTGGCGCTCCTGTTCGCTTAGAGACGAGCCGATCAACAGGATTCGTCCCTGGCCCAGGGCGCCACGCTCCAGCAAGGTCAGTGCCTTGGCCACGGCGAGGTCGGCGCGCTGGCCGACTTGCGGCATGATCGAGGGCTTGAGGGCTTCGAGCAGGTTACGGCTGGTGGCCAGGTCATCCGACAGCGGCACCAGGGTGTGGGCGCTGCCGGAATACACGACGATTGCGGTTTGCGCATCGCTGCGGCTCTGCAGCAGGTCGAGTAGTTTGCGCCGCGCTTGCTCGAGGCGCGTCGGCGTGACGTCGGTGGCGAGCATTTGCGGGGTCAGTTCGAGCAATACCACCAGCGGGTCGGCAGGTTTTTGCGCGGACTGTTCGACCCGGTCCCAGCTCGGACCGAGCAGCGCCAGCACGGCCAGCAGCCACGCCAGGCCGAGGACGATCCACGGGGTCTTGCTCTCACGGCCACTGCCACCCTTGAGCAGCGCGGCGTGAAAGGCCGGCGGCAGGATCATCTGCCAGCGCCCGGCACGTTTTTGCCGGTGCCAGAGTTGCCACAGCAACCAGCCCAGCAGCGGCAGCAGCAGTAACCACCAGGGACGGAACCAATGGGGCCAGAGGTCGATCATCGACGCCTCCGCAGACGCAGGCGTTTGAGCCGTTGGCGCCAGTCCGGGTGCTGTTGCAGAAAGTGCGATGAATTCAACAGGCGTTGCAGTGGGTTGTGCGGCCAGCGTTCGCGAATCGCCAGCAGCATGCTCATCAGCAACGCCGCCGCCAATGGCCAGCTGTACAACGCCTGGGCGGGGCGGGCCTGGGTGGGTTGCTGGATCACCGGTTCCAGTTCGTCGAGGGTCTGCTTGATCGCCTCCAGCTCGGCACCGTCGCGGGCGCGGAAGTAGCGCCCGCCGGTGGCCTCGGCCATTGCCTTGAGCGCCGGCTCGTCAAGGTCCAGGCTCGGGTTGAGGCCGAGCAGGCCCAGGGTCCCGGTTTGTTCCGGGTCGGCGCCGATGCCGATAGGGTAGATCTTCACGCCTTCTTCGGCTGCCAGGCGCGCGGCTGTCAAGGGATCGATTTCGCCGCCATTGTTGGCGCCGTCGGTGACCAGGATCAGCACCCGGCTTTGCGCCGGACGCTGGCGCAGGCGCTTGAGGGCCAGGCCGATGGCGTCGCCAATGGCGGTGTTCTTGCCGGCGATGCCGATCCGCGCCTCGTCGAGCCAGACCCGCACGGTGCGGCG
This sequence comes from Pseudomonas sp. P5_152, assembly GCF_033989915.1. Classification (NCBI taxonomy): domain Bacteria; kingdom Pseudomonadati; phylum Pseudomonadota; class Gammaproteobacteria; order Pseudomonadales; family Pseudomonadaceae; genus Pseudomonas; species Pseudomonas sp. P5_152. The sequence goes on from NZ_JASFAH010000002.1 coordinate 16,773, forward strand.
GTCGAACGTCAGCGGGGCCTGCAGGTAGGCCTGGCTGCCGAACAGGATCAGGCCGACCCGGTCACCATCGCGCTGCTCGAGAAAGTCGCCCAGCAGGTGTTGGACCAATTCCAGGCGGCTGACGTCTTCGCCTTGCCACTGCATGTCGGGAAAGTCCATCGAGCCGGACACATCGACGGCCACCAGCAAATCGCGGCCACTGGCGGCGATTGGCAACGGCTCACCCAGCCATTGCGGGCGGGCAGCGGCTACCAGCAGCAGCAACCACAGGAGTATGAACGGTGCCTGCTGGCGCCAGGCCGGCAGGTTGGCTCGGGCGCGACGGCGCGCCAGGCCTTCAAGGTCACTGAGGAAGCTGACCTTGAGCGCCGGCTCGCCACTGTCGGCCACCGGCAGCAGCACGCGCATCAGCCACGGCAGCGGCAGCAAGGCGAAAATCCACGGCCAGGCGAACTCAAACATGTTTGCGGATCCAGGTGTCGATGGCCTGGGTCAGGCCGGCGATGGCCTTGTCATCGAGTTTGCATTCCGGCTTGTAGGCGCCTTCGACCAGGATCATCCAGCGGGTGAGGCCGGCAGCGGGGCAACGGTTATCGAGGAACGCCAGCCATTTGCGGCCGTTGAGGGTGTGGCTCTGGCTGTAGGGATAGTCGTTGCGGCACAGGCGCTTGAGCAACCCGTTGAGTTGTTGCAGCCAGGCCCCGGCCGGTGCGCCGTCGTAGGGCTTGGGCATCTGCGCCAGCTCGGCCAGCGCCGCGACCCGCAGTGGGTCCAGAGGTTGGTCGGCGCGCACCAGGTTGCGCTTGACCGGCAGCAACCGGCGCAACTGCCACAGGCCAAAGCCGAGCGCTGGCAACAGCAGGAGCAGCAGCCACCAGCCCGGGGCAGGTGGCCAGAACGGGATCGGCGGCGGAGTCATCAGCGGCTGCAGTTGCTCGAGGCTGCTCATTGGCTTTTCCCCGGGCGTTGCGGGTTGAGGTATTCGCGCAGTTGCTCGACCATTTCGCTCTGGGTGCTCAGGGGCATCAGCAGCACCCGCAGTTTTTGCGCCAGCAACTCCCAGCGGGCGATCCGCGCTTCGGCCTGGGCGCGATAGCTCTGGCGCAGTTCGACGTTCAGGGTGTCGAGCTCCAGTTGCGCGCCGCGCTCGGCAAAGCGCAACAGGCCGGCGGCGGGGAGGGCGTGGTCCAAGGGGTCGGACAGCGGCAGCAGCAACAGGTCGCAGTGGCGTGACAGCAGGCTCAGCTGTTGTTCGGCGCCCTCGGTCAGGGCGCGCTCGTCGCAGATCACGATCACCAGGCTGCCGGGGCGCAACACTTCCCGGGCGCGACGCAGGGCCATGCCGAGGTCGTCGCTGGGCGGTTCACCTTCGGTGCTCAGGCTCTGATTGACTCGCACCAGGCGGTTGAGCAATTGCAGCAGGCTCTGTTTGCTGCGTCGTGGCTTGATCTCGTAGTGTTCGTTGTCGCCATAGACCAGTCCGCCCACCCGGTCGTTGTGGCCGAGCGCGGCCCAGCCGATCAGGCTCGCGGCCTGGGCGGCGAGGACTGACTTGAACATCAGCCCGGAACCGAAAAACAAGCGCCGGCTTTGCTCGACCATGATGAAGATCGGGCGTTCGCGTTCTTCGTGAAACAGCTTGGTGTGGGGTTCCTGGGTGCGTGCGGTGACGCGCCAGTCGATGGTGCGCACGTCGTCGCCAGCCTGGTAGACCCGCACCTGGTCGAAGTCGACGCCACGCCCGCGTAGCTTGGAGTGGTGCAGGCCGATCAGCGGGCTGCGCTGGCTTGGCGTGGAAAACAGCTGGACTTCGCGCACGCGATGGCGCATCTCGATCAGCTCCGAGAGGCTGACACGGATGCCCGGCTCGGGCGCTGCGGGGGTGCTCATCGGGGTCAAGCGACGGCTACGACGTCGAGAATCCGCTGGACCACGCGGTCCTGGTCGATACCGGCGGCTTCGGCTTCGAAGGACAAAATGATGCGGTGGCGCAACACGTCGAACAGTACCGCCTGGATGTCCTCGGGGCTGACGAAGTCACGACCGGCCAGCCAGGCGTGGGCCCGGGCGCAGCGGTCGAGGGCAATCGAGCCCCGCGGGCTGGCGCCGTAGGCAATCCATTCGGCCATTTCCGGGTCGAACTTGCCCGGTGTGCGGGTGGCCATCACCAGTTGGACCAGGTACTCCTCCACGGCGTCGGCCATGTACAAGCCGAGGATTTCCTTGCGCGCGGCAAAAATCGCTTGCTGGCTGACTCGGCGTTCGGGTTTGGTTTCGCCATTGAGCGCTTCACCGCGTGCCTGTTGCAGGATCCGCCGCTCGACGGCGGCGTCCGGGAAGCCGATTTTTACGTGCATCAGGAAGCGGTCGAGCTGGGCTTCGGGCAGCGGGTAGGTGCCTTCCTGCTCGATCGGGTTCTGCGTGGCCATCACCAGGAACAGCGGTGACAGTTCGTAAGTGCTGCGCCCGACACTGACCTGGCGCTCAGCCATGGCCTCCAACAGCGCCGACTGCACCTTGGCTGGAGCCCGATTGATCTCGTCGGCCAGCACCAGGTTGTGGAAGATCGGCCCTTGCTGGAACACGAAGCTGCCGGTTTCCGGGCGATAGATTTCGGTGCCAGTGATGTCGGCGGGCAACAGGTCGGGGGTGAACTGGATGCGATGGAACTGGGCTTCGATCCCTTCGGCTAGCTCTTTGATGGCCTTGGTCTTGGCCAGGCCCGGTGCGCCCTCGACCAGCATATGGCCGTCGGCGAGCAAGGCGATGAGCAAACGCTCGATGAGTTTTTCCTGGCCGAGAATCTGCGTGGAAAGAAAGGTTCGCAGCGCCAGCAGCGCTTCACGGTGTTCCATCGTCGAGTGTTCCTGGAAGAGGCCCGGGGTACACAGCATCAAGAGCGCCCGGGCGGGGGCTGCTACTTTAATCTATCCGGGCCCCTGGCGACTAACGGCACCGGGGAAAAATCTGCAAATAAGTAGGTGGGCGCAAGTAACCTAGCGTTCTTGCCACTGACGTTCGGGCTGTGCATCAAGATCAAAAGCACGGCGGCCAGGTTTTTCCAGTGGGCACATCCATTGTAGGAGCGGGCGCCCGCTTGCGGCTTGCTCGCGATGGTCGTCAACGAGAACGCAGGCATCCAGGATGAACCCGGCGCTCTCGAGATCATCGCGAGCAAGCCGCAAGCGGGCGCTCGCTCCTACAATGGTGTTGGGGGCTGAGGATGTTGCATACACCCACCAAGCCTGTGGGAGCGGGCCTGATCAGCCCTCACCGCAGAAGCGGATATACCCCCATGCGCGCGACCCCAACCCGTAATCAGTTCTTGAAGCTGGAATGCTTACGCCCCTGGTCAAACAGCGCAAACACCACCACCAGTACCCCGGAAATCAGCAAAATCACCGCCACGCCATCGGTAGAGTGGGTCGCCGAGTTAGCCACCAACGCCAGCCCACCCAAAGGCGCCAGGCCACCGGCGATCGCGGTACCGATTTCACGGCCGGTGCCAAACCCCGAAGAACGAGTCTGGGTCGGGAACTGCCGGCTGAGGAACGAGCCCTGGGGCGCGAACATCATGGGCGCGAGGATCCCGGTGCCGATAGCAATGGCCAGGTAGATCATCAGCGGCTCGCCAGTGTTGAGCAGGGTCAGGAACGGATAGGCGAACAGCGCCGAGAGCACACCGCCGAGCATTAGCACTTTTTTGCTGCTCCACTTGTCGCAGAGCCAGCCGAAGCACGGCACGGCAACGATCGCCACCAGGCTGGCAATGGTCACCGACAACGAGGTGACGTGGGCTTCGACACCTTTGAACTGGGTCAGGTAAGCCAGGGAAAAGGTCTTGAAGATGTAGCTCAGGGCGTTGTAGCCAATCGCTACGAACAACACCACCACCAGGCCCTTCATGTCATTTCTGAACAGCAACTTGAGCGGCGAAACCTGTTCCTTGGCAACGGTGGCGTCGAGTTCCTTGAACTGCGGGGTTTCCGGAATGCTGCGACGCACCCACAGGCCTACACCCACCAGGACGATGCTGCAGATGAACGGAATCCGCCAGCCGCCGGACAGCAGGAATTCGTTGCCATTCATGGTCAGCACGTAGACGGTCAGCGACGACAGGAGCAAGCCCAGGTTCAGGCCCAAGGCCGGCCAGGCGCCCTGGCTGCCGCGCTTGCCTTCGCTGGCGTGTTCGTAGGAAGTGACCGCGGCGCCAGACAGTTCGGCACCCGCGCCCAGGCCCTGGATGATCCGCACCAGCACCAGGATGATCGGCGCCCAGATGCCAATCGCGGCATAGCTGGGAATCAGCCCGATCAGGGTGGTGCACACGCCCATCATGCAGAAGGTGATGACCAGTACTTGCTTGCGGCCGAAACGGTCGCCCAGGTAGCCAAACAGAATGCCGCCGAACGGACGGGCGATAAAGCCAATGGCAAAGGTCGAGAAGGCCAGCAGCGAGGCGACTGCGGGGTTGCTCGGGTCAAAGAAGATTTTCGAGAAGACGATCGCCGCCATGGTGGCGTACAGGTAGAAGTCGTACCACTCCAGCATCGAGCCGAAGATTGTCGCGGCAGCCACCTTGCGCAGGCGTTTTTGCTTTTGCAGCGGAGTTTCCGGGGCGGTCGGGGCCGCTTGATGTACCGACATCGGTGATTTCCTTGTGGGTCTTTGTAGTTATTTTTTAGTGGGTGAAGCCACCCGTGCAGCGGGGTTCAGCGATTCTTGAGGATTTTCTCTGCGATCATCTGGCCGATGGGAATGGCCGAGGTCGCGGCCGGCGAAGGGGCGTTGCACACGTGGACCATGCGCGGCGTCTCGGCGAACAGGAAGTCATGCACCAGGGTGCCGTCGCGCATGACCGCCTGGGCGCGGATCCCGGCCTCATAGGGCAGCAAGTCGTCGACTTCCAGCGACGGGCAGTATTTGCGGCACTGTTCCAGGTAGCCGCGCTTGAACAACGAGTTCTTCATTTCCGTGGTGCCGGAGCCGAGGTTGTTCCAGATGGTTTTCCAGAAGCCCGGAAAGCTCGCGTACTCGGCGACGTCGCGCCAGTTGATCGAGAACTTGCGATAGTTCTCCCGGCCCAGGCCCAGTACGGCGTTGGGGCCGACCGTGACACTGCCATCGATCATCCGCGTCAGGTGCACGCCGAGGAACGGCAGCTCCGGGTCGGGAATCGGGTAGATCAGGTGGTTGACGATCTCATTTCTGGACGCTGGCAGGCGGTAGTACTCACCACGGAACGGAATGATCTGATGGTCAATCTTGACCCCGGCCAGCTTTGCCAGGCGGTCGGATTGCAAGCCGGCGCACGCCACCAGTTGCCGGGCCTGCCAGACCTGGTCGAGGCTGCTGACGGTGACGCTGTCGGCGCTTTCGCTAATCGCGGTAACGCTGGTCTGCAGACGGATTTCACCGCCCGCGGCCTCAATCACCCGAGCCATGGCCTGGCACACCTGGCGGTAGTCGACAATCCCGGTGGCATCGAGAAACAGTCCGCCCAGGCCGACGATGTTTGGCTCGCGGCGGCGCAGTTCGGCCGCATCCAGTTGCTCGACTTTCAGGCCGTTCTGTTTCGAGCGCTCATACAGGGCATGCATGCGGCTGACTTCCAGCGGCGTCGAGGCCACCAACAACTTGCCGCAGACGTCGAACTTGATCTGGTGCTCGATGCAGAACGCCTTGGTCGCCTCGGCGCCACGCTTGCACAGGTCGGCCTTGAGGCTGCCGGGGGCGTAGTAGATGCCGGCGTGGATCACGCCACTGTTGTGCCCGGTCTGGTGTTGCGCCAGCACCGCTTCCTTTTCCAGGATCAGCAACGAGGCGCCGGGCTGGCGTTCGAGCAGCGCCATGGCGGTGGCGAGGCCGACGATGCCGCCGCCGATGATGCAATAGTCATAAATCATGCAGGTGTCACCTTGGATTGCTGGCAGAGAGTCTGCTTATCAGGTTGTCAGACAAAGTATTCGGTAAAAAAGACGCCAGTCGTGGCGTCCTCGGTGTTGCCGGTATTCAGTCGATGCTGGGCAGGTCGATCTTCAGGCGCTTGGCCGCTGCGCGCAGGTGCGCTTCGGCACAGGCGGCCGCCTGGGTGCGGTCGCCAGCGGCGATGGCTTCGTATAGGGCTTGGTGTTCGCGTCCGGCATCGGCCGAGCCGCCTACTGAGTGTGCTGCAGAGTTTTCCCACGCCCTGCGTCGGGCTTCGGCCAGTTGGCCACGCAGGAAATCGTGGAAGGCCACGAAGTAGTCGTTCTTGCTGGCATCGGCGATAGCCCGGTGGAACTCGACGTCGGCCAGGGCCGCTGCAGCAAAGTCGCTGCGCTTGTCGTGCATTTCCTCCAAGGCGCTGCGCATGCGCAACAGGTCCGCGTCGTCGCGGCGCTGGGCGGCGATGGAGGCGGCCTGGGTTTCGGTCCACAGGCGCATTTCGAACAGTTGCACCAGGTCGGGCTTGCGGCCTTTCTGGCTAGGAAAACGGAACACTGTGCCGTTGGGGTTCTGGGAAATGTACGAGCCCAGCCCGCGGCGACTGATCAGGATGCCATCGGCCTTGAGCTGAGCCACGGCCTCACGCACCACCGAGCGACTGACATTCAGTTGTTCGGTCAGTTGCTGTTCGGTAGGCAGGCGCGATTCGGCGGTCAGGCGACCGGATTCGATTTCTTCGCGGATCGCATTGACCACTCGTTCAACCAGAGAGTCGGGGCGCTGTAGCTGAAGCATGAGGAGTGTGGCTCGTAGGTCAGGTTGTCAGACAATGCCCGTGCGCTGATTTCTTGTCAAGAAATCAGCTGGCCGTTACAGCTCGCTCAAGTAGGTGCCGGTGCCCTTGAGGATGTTCTGCAGGGTTTCTTCAACTTCGGCCAGGTCAGATGCGGCGGTGCTGTGGAGGATTTCCAGGTGATCGTCACCGTTCAGGGCATCGGCGTCGGCCGCGGCGATTTCGATCAGCAGGCGGGTAGGGCTGAGAGTGACCTTGACGCCGTCCAGGGTCGAGGGCTCGCCATCGAGGGTGATTTCCAGCTCGTCTTCGTCCGGGTAGCGGGTCATCAGGAACATGTCGCCCTGATCGCTGTGGCAGCACAGCATGGCCAGGTTGTCTTCTTCGTCATCGCACGGGTTGGCGATCAGGTGGGCGGTGGTCAGTTGCATGTGAGCAGTCCTGGCGCGGGGCGCGGTGTTGGCAGGCAAAGGGGGATTTTGCCAGCCCCGGGCATTTTTTGCTTCGCTAGTTTTGTGTTGGTGATGCTTGAAGTCGGACGCTGGCTGGGTCGCCCAAGTGCAGCCTGTAGGCGTTTTCCTTAAGTTAAATATCTATTGTGTGATTGAACTTTCCGCTGTTGTTGTAGGGGTAAAGGAGGGCGTAGGAATAATAACAAGTTGCGCAGTTATTGCTTGTTTGCAGCACGCTATGTCCCTTACGTTTGTGCCTTCAGAGCAAGGGAGTGCAGGGTAAATTTATTGAAGGGGAAAGCTTTGAATGAAACCGTATTTCGAGTTGTTGGGCGAGGTAAAGCATCTGTCCGAAGAGGAAATAGAGCAGCTTTACCAGCGATATCTGGCCGGAGAGAAAACCAGCGAGCTGATTGCCGAGTACAGAATCCCGGTGGCGGTCAGAAGTTTACTGACGGTATTGCCGCCGCTGCTCGATAAACAACTGAAGTGCCCCTACTGCGACCTGCCGATGTGGGCGAAGAGATACGCCAAGGGCACCCCGGCGTCTCTCAGGCCAGCGTTCAAGTGTGTCAGTTGTGAACACCGTCTAGTCCCGGCCGGCCAGTACCGGCGTCATAGCCATTGCACCTGTACTGCTTGCTACGAAGTCCGGCAGCAGGAGATCGCCACCGAGGCTGCGCGCAACCGCGAGGAACTGCTCAGCCGTTATACGCCGGGCGTTGCACCGCTGGCCTATGCCAGCCTGGGCTTCATGCAGAAACTCACTCTGCTGGCGTTGCTCGAAGGACTCAAGCCAGGCAACGACAGCATCGCTCCGCTGGAAGGGGCGAACCGCAACGAGAGCCTGGCCCCTAGTGCAGCGACCGCTGAAGAGTTGTTGAAAAACCTTTATCAGGCAGGCGTGCTGCGAGTAGACGCCGACTCGGACATCCAGGCATTCGATCCTATGGCCGGCTACCAGATCCGGCGGTTCTGTGCAGTGCGCTGGTTGCCCAATGTCGCCCTTGAAACCGGTGTGCGTTGCCCGTGTGACGAACTGTATGGAGCGCTGTACCAGGAGTTGTCCGGTTTTATTCCAATCGCGTGGAAGAGTGAGTTGTATAGCCTGATGTTCAGTCTGGCCCGAGAAGAGTCGTTAAGTTATATCCGGGTGTTGGCCGAGGAAGTTGACCTGGTGTTTTCCGCCGCCAGTCGTGGTGAAGCGGTAATAGGTCAGCTCTTGCAGGACTTCTCCGTGAGCGAGATTTACTACTTCGCCAAACTGGCAGTCAAAAATGCCGCGCACTTTTTTGCCACGGGCAACTCCAAAGGCCGCACCCACGCCGCCAATACCATTCCCGGCTATATGCTGGGCACCGCCCAACATGCCCTGGCCGAAGGCTGGCGGCGACCCTCCTATCGTGATTCGCGCGTAGCCAAATCGGCACTGCATCGCTTGTTTTACGACGTGGTCCTCAAGGACAGCGGCGCCGGTTTTGCCACGTCCCCCGGTGTGTACTGGCGCGAACAATTGCTCCCGCGATTTTTTGCCAGCCAAACCGGCTACGAAGCAGGGCAACCATCCGCACAACTGTTCTGCCGCGAGTGCGACTCCTGCAACATCGATGTCTGGATGGACAAGGTGATTCTGCAGACCACCTGCTATGACTGCGCGACGGTCAGCCGGTTTCAGGCGGTTTATGAGGTGCAAGATTGATCGCCGCCCTGACTCAAATGTCAGGAAACCTGCCGTGAACAAATCTCAGGATCCAGTCATTTCCAATACGCAAACCCCGTAATTCCTGGGATAAAACCGCCATTTTCCGCCACGCCTGCTAGTGTTGTTCGAGGCCCCGCCGCGGGGCTGCGTACCGATGACCGAATATGTCGCAGCATCGCAAGCACGGGCCTTGCCGCACTCGTTAAGCTGCGCAACGGATGGACACCTGTAAAGACATTGCCGGGTTGCCCGGCAGTCGTTTTTGCAGATGCCCATCCTTGGAAGGTGAATGTGACCTGAGTGTCTCGTCCAGCTTCACCCACCTGTCGCCCTGTTTCCTCTGCCCGAGAATCAGGAACCGGGTGACAGGTTGCCCCGAACAGGGGTTTTGCACGCGACGCTTCCATCAATAACAAGCCCAAGCGGAGTACCACAGATGGCGTTCTTCACCGCAGCCAGCAAAGCCGACTTCCAGCACCAACTGCAAGCGGCACTGGCGCAGCACATCAGTGAACAGGCACTGCCACAAGTGGCGCTGTTCGCTGAACAATTCTTCGGCATTATTTCTCTTGATGAACTGACCCAGCGCCGGTTGTCCGACCTCGCCGGCTGCACACTTTCCGCCTGGCGCCTGCTTGAGCGCTTTGATCACGCGCAGCCGCAAGTGCGCGTCTACAACCCAGATTACGAACGCCATGGCTGGCAGTCGACCCACACCGCGGTCGAAGTGCTGCACCACGACCTGCCATTCCTGGTGGACTCGGTGCGTACCGAGCTGAACCGTCGCGGCTACAGCATCCATACCCTACAGACCACCGTGCTGAGCGTGCGTCGCGGGGCCAAGGGCGAGTTGCTGGAAATCCTGCCAAAAGGCACCCAGGGCGAAGGCATCCAGCAAGAATCGCTGATGTACCTGGAAATCGACCGTTGCGCCAACGCCGCCGAGCTCAATGTCCTGAGCAAGGAATTGGAGCAGGTGCTCGGCGAGGTCCGCGTGGCGGTCGCCGATTTCGAGCCGATGAAAGCCAAGGTCCAGGAGCTGATCGACGGCGTCGACACCAGCCAGTTCGCCATCGCCGCTGACGAGAAGGGCGAGATCAAGAGCTTCCTCGAATGGCTGGTGGGCAACCACTTCACCTTCCTCGGCTACGAAGAGTTCGTGGTTCGCGAAGACCAGGACGGCGGTCACATCGAATATGACCAGGACTCCTTCCTCGGCCTGACCAAGCTGCTGCGCGCCGGCCTCACCGCCGAAGACCTGCGCATCGAAGACTACGCCGTGAACTACCTGCGCGAAGCGACCCCGCTGTCGTTCGCCAAGGCCGCCCACCCAAGCCGGGTGCACCGTCCTGCGTACCCTGACTACGTGTCGATCCGCCAGATCGATGCCGATGGCAACGTCATCAAGGAATGCCGCTTCATGGGCCTGTACACCTCCTCGGTGTATGGCGAAAGCGTACGGGTGATCCCTTACATCCGCCGCAAGGTCGAGATCATCGAGCAGCGCTCTGGCTTCCAGGCCAAGGCCCACCTGGGCAAGGAACTGGCCCAGGTGCTGGAAGTACTGCCTCGCGACGACCTGTTCCAGACCCCGGTGGACGAGCTGTTCAGCACCGTGATGTCGATCGTGCAGATCCAGGAACGCAACAAGATCCGCGTATTCCTGCGCAAAGACCCTTACGGTCGCTTCTGCTACTGCCTGGCCTACGTGCCGCGCGACATCTACTCCACTGAAGTGCGGCAGAAGATCCAGCAAGTGCTGATGGATCGCCTGAAAGCCAGCGATTGCGAGTTCTGGACCTTCTTCTCCGAGTCCGTGCTGGCCCGTGTGCAACTGATTCTGCGGGTTGACCCGAAGAACCGCCTGGACATCGACCCGCTGCTGCTGGAAAAAGAAGTGGTGCAGGCCTGCCGCAGCTGGCAGGACGACTACGCCAGCCTGGTCGTGGAAAGCTTCGGCGAAGCTCACGGCACCAACGTGCTGGCCGACTTCCCGAAAGGCTTCCCGGCCGGCTACCGCGAGCGTTTTGCCGCGCACTCGGCCGTGGTCGACATGCAGCACCTGCTCAGCCTGAACGAAAAAAATCCGCTGGTGATGAGCTTCTACCAGCCGCTGGGCCAGGTCTCCGGCCAGCGCGAGCTGCACTGCAAGCTGTATCACGCCGACACCCCGCTGGCCCTGTCCGACGTCCTGCCGATCCTGGAAAACCTCGGCCTGCGCGTGCTGGGTGAGTTCCCGTACCGCCTGCGCCACAACGGTGGTCGCGAGTTCTGGATCCACGACTTCGCCTTCACCGCTGCCGAAGGCCTGGAACTGGACATCCAGCAGCTCAACGACACGTTGCAGGACGCGTTCGTGCACATCGTGCGTGGCGATGCCGAGAACGATGCCTTCAACCGCCTGGTGCTGACGGCCGGCCTGCCGTGGCGCGACGTGGCGCTGCTGCGTGCCTATGCGCGTTACATGAAGCAGATCCGCCTGGGCTTCGACCTGGGTTACATCGCCAGCACCCTGAACAACCACACCGACATCGCTCGTGAGCTGACCCGGTTGTTCAAGACCCGTTTCTACCTGGCGCGCAAGCTCTCGGGCGACGATCTGGAAGACAAGCAGCAACGCCTGGAACACGCGATCCTCAGCGCCCTGGACGACGTCCAGGTGCTCAACGAAGACCGTATCCTGCGGCGCTACCTGGACCTGATCAAGGCCACCCTGCGTACCAACTTCTACCAGACTGACGCCAACGGCCATAACAAGTCGTACTTCAGCTTCAAGTTCAACCCGCACCAGATTCCAGAGCTGCCAAAGCCGGTACCGAAGTTCGAAATCTTCGTGTACTCGCCGCGCGTCGAAGGCGTGCACCTGCGCTTCGGTACTGTGGCGCGTGGCGGCCTGCGCTGGTCGGACCGTGAAGAAGACTTCCGCACCGAGGTCCTGGGCCTGGTAAAAGCCCAGCAAGTGAAGAACTCGGTCATCGTGCCCGTCGGGGCCAAGGGCGGCTTTCTGCCGCGTCGCCTGCCACTGGGTGGCAGCCGTGACGAAATTGCGGCCGAGGGCATCGCCTGCTACCGCATCTTCATTTCGGGCCTGTTGGACATCACCGACAACCTGAAGGACGGCGCCCTGGTGCCGCCGGCCAACGTCGTGCGTCATGACGACGATGACCCGTACCTGGTGGTGGCTGCGGACAAGGGCACTGCGACCTTCTCCGACATCGCCAACGGTATCGCCATCGACTACGGCTTCTGGCTGGGTGATGCGTTTGCTTCCGGCGGCTCCGCCGGTTACGACCACAAGAAAATGGGGATTACCGCCAAGGGCGCGTGGGTTGGCGTGCAGCGTCACTTCCGCGAGCGCGGCATCAATGTACAGAAAGACAGCATCACCGTGGTCGGTGTCGGCGACATGGCCGGCGACGTGTTCGGTAACGGCCTGTTGATGTCCGAGACCCTGCAACTGGTGGCGGCGTTCAACCACCTGCACATCTTCATCGACCCGAACCCTACGCCTGCCAACAGCTTCGCTGAACGTCAGCGCCTGTTCGACCTGCCGCGTTCGGCCTGGTCGGACTACGACACCAGCATCATGTCCGAAGGCGGCGGGATCTTCTCCCGTAGCGCAAAAAGCATCGCGATTTCCCCGCAGATGAAAGAGCGCTTCGACATTCAAGCCGACAAGCTGACCCCGACCGAACTGCTCAATGCCTTGCTCAAGGCACCGGTGGATCTGTTGTGGAACGGCGGCATCGGGACTTACGTCAAGGCCAGCAGCGAAAGCCACGCCGATGTCGGCGACAAGGCCAACGATGCACTGCGGGTCAACGGCAACGAACTGCGCTGCAAGGTCGTGGGCGAGGGCGGTAACCTGGGCATGACCCAACTGGGTCGTGTCGAGTTCGGCCTCAATGGCGGCGGCTCCAACACCGACTTCATCGACAACGCCGGTGGCGTGGACTGCTCCGACCACGAAGTGAACATCAAGATCCTGCTCAACGAAGTGGTGCAGGCCGGCGACATGACCGACAAGCAACGCAACCAGTTGCTGGCGAGCATGACCGACGAAGTCGGTGGCCTGGTGTTGGGCAACAACTACAAGCAGACCCAGGCCCTGTCCCTGGCAGCCCGTCGCGCCTTGCCGCGGATTGCCGAATACAAGCGCCTGATGAACGATCTGGAAGGCCGTGGCAAGCTGGATCGCGCCATCGAGTTCCTGCCGTCGGAAGACGCCATCAACGAGCGCGTTGCGGCAGGCCATGGCCTGACCCGTGCCGAGTTGTCGGTGCTGATCTCCTACAGCAAGATCGACCTCAAGGAGCAGCTGTTGGGCTCCCTGGTGCCGGATGACGACTACCTGACCCGCGACATGGAAACCGCTTTCCCGCCGACCCTGGTGAGCAAGTTCTCCGAAGCCATGCGTCGTCACCGTCTGAAGCGCGAGATTGTCAGCACCCAGATCGCCAACGACCTGGTCAACCACATGGGCATCACCTTCGTGCAGCGACTCAAAGAGTCGACCGGCATGAGCCCGGCGAACGTGGCCGGCGCCTATGTGATCGTGCGCGACATTTTCCACCTCCCGCACTGGTTCCGCCAGATTGAAGCGCTGGACTACCAAGTCAGCGCCGACGTGCAACTGGAACTGATGGATGAACTGATGCGCCTGGGCCGTCGTGCCACACGCTGGTTCCTGCGTACCCGTCGCAACGAGCAGAACGCGGCGCGTGACGTCGCGCATTTCGGTCCGCACCTGGCAGCCCTGGGCCTCAAGCTCGACGAACTGCTGGAAGGCCCGACTCGCGAAGGCTGGCAGACCCGCTACACCGCGTACGTCGATGCTGGCGTGCCGGAGTTGCTGGCGCGCATGGTTGCAGGCACCACCCACCTGTACACCTTGCTGCCGATCATCGAGGCCTCGGATGTCACAGGGCAGAACGCAGCGGACGTGGCCAAGGCCTACTTCGCCGTGGGCAGTGCACTGGACATCACCTGGTACCTGCAACAGATCAGCGCCCTGCCGGTGGAAAACAACTGGCAGGCACTGGCCCGTGAAGCTTTCCGTGATGATGTCGACTGGCAACAGCGGGCGATCACCATCTCCGTCCTGCAGCAGGGCGACGGTAGCCTGGACGTGGAAACACGCCTGGCCCTGTGGATGGAGCAACACGAAGGGATGATCGACCGTTGGCGTGCCATGCTGGTGGAAATCCGTGCCGCCAGCGGCACCGACTACGCCATGTACGCGGTAGCCAACCGTGAACTGCTGGACCTGGCGTTGAGCGGTCAAGCGGCAGTGCCTGCCACTGCCTGATTGAGCGCCAAATAAGAAAGCCCCGTCTCGCAAGAGCCGGGGCTTTTTTTTATGCCTTGTCTTTGTAGCAGCTACCGAGCCCGCGAGGCGGCGTTCGGCTGCGCAGCAGCCGCAAAACTCAAACCAGAGCAAACCCACTAAAGTCCAGGGAATTGGCCAGGCGGCTATCCAACTGCCCGATGATTCCCTGCACCTGAGGCCCGTCGAAGTGCGCCTGCATGGCCGCCTCGGATTGCCAGTGGGCACTCTGGCTCCAGCGACTGTCGTCATCGGGGCAGCGGTCTGCCAGGTAGCGGTCGTTGCCGGGGGCCTGGCGCAGGGTGTCGACGATCTGCTGCAACTGTCGACCCCGTTCATCGCTGCAGCCCGGCGCAAACTTTTCGAGCATTGGCTTGGACATGTCACAGACCCTCGTTCCAGTCCCATGGACACCCATGCAGGATAGGCCGCTCGCCGGCACCGGCCAACGACCAATTGGCTGTAAAAACCCAGGCCTCTTAGACCCCAGGTGAAATGCCGGTCGTCAGCAAGGCGCTGGCCGGTTTAGACTCGACGGCCTGCCACTTTCAAGGAAGATAACCGTGTCCAGCAGCGATTCCAGCGTCACCATCGAGCGTTTTTGCGAAGCCCACATTCAAGGTATCACCGCGCTGTACAACGACCCGGCGGTTGCCCGTCAGGTCCTGCAGATGCCGTTTCAATCGACCGAGGTCTGGCGCAAGCGCCTGGCTCCCGACAACGAGCGGGTGGTGCAACTGGTGGCCCTGCATCAGGGACAGGTGATCGGCAATATCGGCCTGGAGCAGTTTTCCCGAATCCGCCGCAGCCACTGCGCCAACATTGGCGTGGGCGTCGCGCAAGCCTGGCAAGGCCAGGGCCTGGGCAGCCGCTTGCTGGCGACGGTGCTGGACCTGGCGGATAACTGGATGAATGTGCAGCGCGTGGAATTGACGGTGTATGCCGATAACCAGGCGGCGATCGGCTTGTACCGCAAGTTCGGCTTTGAGACCGAAGGGCTGCTGCGCCAGTATGCGGTGCGCGATGGCGTGCTGGTGGACGCCCTGGCCATGGCGCGCTTGCGCCATGGCCCCGAGTCGGCGTGAGTCAGTCGCCGAGGGCGAAGGCCACCGCTGCACGGGCGTGCAACTCGGTGGTGTCGAGCAAGGGCAGGGCGCTGTGCTCGGGTTTGATCAGCAGGCTGATTTCCGTGCAACCGAGGATGATCGCCTGGGCGCCGCGCTCGGCCAGGGTCTGGATCACCCGCTGGTAGGTGGCGCGGGACTCCTCGCTAATGACCCCCACGCACAGTTCGTCGTAGATGATCCGGTGCACCGCCTGGCGGTCCGCCGCGTCCGGCACCAGCACCTGCAGCCCGCGGGCCGTGAGCCGCTCCTTGAGAAAGTCCTGTTCCATGGTGAAGGCGGTACCCAGCAGGCCGACGCTCAGGTGACCGGCAGCCTCTGCCGCTTGCCCGGCCGGGTCGGCAATGTGCAGGAAGGGCACGCTGATTGCGTCCTGGATCTGCCCGGCCACCTTGTGCATGGTGTTGGTACAGAGCACCACACACTCGGCACCGCCGGCTTGCAAGCGGCGGGCGGCGTCCACCAGGATCTGCGCCGCGTCGTCCCAGCGTCCAGCATGCTGGGCCTGTTCGACCGGCCCGAAGTCGACGCTGTACATCAGCAGGCGGGCGGAGCGCAGTGGGCCGAGGCGGTCACGCACCTGCTGGTTGATCAGACGATAATATTCGGCGCTGGACTCCCAGCTCATGCCGCCGATCAGGCCTATGGTACGCATGCGGTGCTCCCCTGGATGGTTGATGTGCTGGCGCCTACAGTGCCCGCGATTGGCTGGCGCTGCAATCGCTCGTCCGGCGGTTAGTCGTACGCCCGCCGCGCACATCTGCCATGCTCAATGTCCGTAACACCGGTTTATCCAAGGAACAGCGCAATGGACGACGTACAGCAACTGGGTGAGATGCTTCGCCACTACGCAGAAAGCGAAGCGCACAAGAAGCAGCTGTTTGAAAACCAGTCGGCCGTGTGGACCACGCGCATTGCTGAGTTGTTCGACCAGATCGAGCAGTGGCTGGCGCCGGTCAAGGCACCGGACCTGTTGGAGGTCAGTCGTGAGGCCTATGTGGCGTTTGGCGCGAGCGTGCCGGTGGAAAGCTCGACCTTCAACACCGAGAAGCTGAGCATCCTGATTGCCGGCAAGCCAGTGGAGTTCGTGCCCGAGGTGATGGGCGCGGCAGGCCTGATCTCCCTGGCGGTGATGGGCTTGACCGCGGCCCGCTACGGCAGCGTGTCACTGGTGTGCCAGCCGCCCTCGAGCGGCTGGCAGTGGCGCAAGACCAATGGCCTGAAAGACCCCGACACCTTCACCTTTGACGCAAACTTCCTGGCCCAGCAGTTGCAGAGCCTGATCCCCCGCGAACGCGGCTAACGAGCTGTTCCTGTGGGAGCGGGCTTGCCCGCGAAGGCGTCGGTACAGCCACTATCATCATCGACTGACACACTGCTTTCGCGGGCAAGCCCGCTCCCACATGGCCCAGGGCTTAGAGGTCGATGTTGCCCCAGCCCGGTTTCGCCATCTCAGGCGCCACGGCGTTGACTTTCTTGCCGGTGGCCAGTTCGACCCGCCGTGCCACTTCAGGGTCGTCGGCAAAGGGGATCAGGCTGGCTTCGTCCAGGCTCCTGGCGGTCTGGTGGCGCAGGCAGTATTCGATGGCGAACCACAGGAACGCCACGCCCAGGCTGTTGAGCAGTAGTTCGGTCATGGTGACCTCCTAGGCAATCTGCGCTTCGCGTTCGGCCATCCGCACGTCGGCCACCCGCACGGTACGCCAGGTGTTGTAGGCCATCAGCAACATGCCGCTCAAGAAGAACACCCCGCCGACAAACCGCACGATGAAGCCCGGATGGCTGGCCTGCAGCGCCTCGACGAAAGAGTAGGTGAGGGTGCCGTCGTCGTTGATCGCGCGCCACATCAGGCCCTGGGTGATGCCGTTGACCCACATCGAGGCGATGTACAGCACGGTGCCGATGGTCGCCAGCCAGAAGTGCGCGTTGATCAGGCCAATGCTGTGCATCTGCTCACGGCCGAAGATTTTCGGGACCATGTGATAGGTGGCGCCGAAGGTGATCATCGCTACCCAGCCCAGAGCGCCGGCATGCACGTGGCCGATGGTCCAGTCGGTGTAGTGGGACAGGGCATTGACCGTCTTGATCGCCATCATCGGGCCTTCGAAGGTCGACATCCCGTAGAACGCCAGCGACAACACCAGGAAGCGCAGGATCGGGTCGGTGCGTAGCTTATGCCAGGCGCCGGAGAGGGTCATCATGCCGTTGATCATGCCGCCCCAGCTCGGTGCCAGCAGGATCAGCGACATGGCCATCCCCAGCGATTGCGCCCAGTCGGGCAGCGCGGTGTAGTGCAGGTGGTGCGGGCCGGCCCAGATATACAGGGTGATCAAGGCCCAGAAGTGCACGATCGACAGCCGATAGGAATACACCGGGCGACCGACCTGTTTCGGCACGAAGTAATACATCATGCCCAGGAAGCCGGTGGTCAGGAAGAAGCCCACCGCGTTGTGCCCGTACCACCACTGGACCATGGCATCGGTCGCACCGGAATACACCGGGTAGGACTTGAACCAGTCCACCGGGATCGACAGGTGATTGACCACATGCAGCATGGCGATCACCACGATAAAGGCGCCGAAGAACCAGTTGCCGACGTAGATGTGCTTGGTCTTGCGCTGCACCACGGTGGTGAAGAACACGATGGCGTAGGCCACCCAGACCACGGTCATCCATACCGCGCCGGTAAACTCGATCTCGGCGTATTCCTTGGTGGTGGTATAGCCCAGCGGCAGGGTCACCAGCATGCTGACGATCACCGATTGCCAGCCCCAGAAGGTGAAGGCTGCGAGCTTGTCGCTGTACAGTCGCACCTGGCAGGTGCGCTGCACCGCGTAGTAGCTGGCGGCGAATTGCGCGCTGCCGGCAAAGCCGAAAATCACCAGGCTGGTGTGCAGCGGACGCAAGCGCCCGAAGGTGGTCCAGGGCAAATCGAGGTTCGCCTCCGGCCACACCAGTTGCGAGGCGATCCACACGCCCATCGCCATCCCGATAACGCCCCATACGACGGTTGCCACGACGAATTGGCGGACGACCTTGTAGTTATAGGCCTGTCCGATTGTTGCTGTGCTCATGGTCATTGCTTCCACGGTTGCAAAGTCTTGCCAGGCCACCCGGTCTGGCATGGTGCGAACTGTAGGAAACCGTGAAGAAACAAAACAGGCTCAGAAAAACTGCATTAATGCGGAGCAGATTTTCCCCGTGTCTGCGGTGATCTGCCGCGAGCTGATATGGTTTTTTAGTTTTTAGCTGAATCTGTAACGCGCTGAGCTGTTGTCCCATAGTCCTCCTCACACAAGAACCCCGCCAAACCCCCGGGGCGAGGGTCAATCCTGATGAGGTAGCGACATGTATCAATACGATGACTACGACCGGGCCTTGGTGTTAGAGCGGGTCGCGCAGTTTCGCGATCAGGTGCAGCGGTTCATGGCCGGTGCCTTGAGCGAGGAAGAGTTCTTGCCATTGCGCCTGCAAAACGGCCTGTACCTGCAAAAGCATGCCTACATGCTGCGGGTCGCCATTCCCTACGGCACCTTGAGTGCCCGGCAGATGCGCACGTTGGCCAGCATTGCCCGGGATTACGACCGCGGCTACGGGCACTTCACTACCCGGCAGAACCTGCAGTTCAACTGGATCGAACTGGCCCAGGTGCCGGACATCCTCCAGCGTCTGGCCGAGGTCGAGATGCACGCGATCCAGACCTCGGGCAACTGTGTGCGCAACATCACCACCGAAGCCTTTGCCGGCGTGGCGGCCGACGAGTTGATCGACCCTCGACCGCTGGCCGAAATCCTGCGGCAGTGGTCGACCATCAACCCGGAATTCCTGTTCCTGCCACGCAAGTTCAAGATCGCCATCTGCTCCGCGGAGGAGGATCGCGCAGCGATCATGATGCACGACATCGGCCTCTATCTTTACCCTGACGAGTCGGGGCAGATGCTGCTGCGGGTGATCGTCGGCGGCGGCCTGGGGCGTACGCCGATCCTCGGCCTGCAGATTCGCGAGGGCTTGCCCTGGCAACACCTGTTGTCCTATGTCGAAGCGGTGTTGCGGGTCTACAACCGTCACGGGCGGCGCGACAACAAGTACAAGGCGCGAATCAAAATCCTGGTCAAGGCCCTGGGGATCGAGGCCTTTGCCCGGGAAGTGGAAGAGGAGTGGCAGTACCTCAAGGACGGTCCGGCACAACTCACCGAGGCGGAGTACCAGCGTGTCGCCAGCGCGTTCGTCGCACCGAACTACGTTCAACTGGCCGACACCGATCTGGATTTCGGCACGCGCCTGGCCGAAAATTCGGCCTTCGCCCGCTGGGTCTCGCGCAACGTGCAGCCGCATAAAATCGCCGGCTACGCCAGCGTGGTGCTGTCGACCAAACCCGGGATCAGCGCGCCGCCGGGTGATGTCAGCGACCAGCAGATGGACGCTGTCGCGGAGTGGTCCGAGCGGTTTGGCTTCGCCGAGATCCGCATTGCCCACGAACAGAACATCGTCCTGCCGGATGTGCCCAAGCGTGATCTCTACGCCTTGTGGTGCCTGGCCAGCGAGGCCGGGCTGGGCACTGCCAATGTCGGGCTGCTGAGCGACATCATCGCCTGCCCGGGCGGCGACTTCTGTGCGCTGGCCAATGCCAAGTCGATCCCCATCGCCCAAGGGATTCAAGCGCGCTTCGAGGATCTGGATTACCTGCATGACCTGGGGAACATCAGTCTGAACATTTCCGGGTGCATGAATGCCTGCGGCCATCACCATATCGGCAACATTGGCATCCTGGGGGTCGATAAGAGCGGCAGCGAGTGGTACCAGGTCACCCTCGGTGGCTCCCAGGGCAAGCACAGTGCACTGGGCAAAGTCATGGGGCCTTCGTTCAGCGCTGCCGAGGTGCCCGGGGTGATCGAGCAGATCGTTGCCACCTTCGTCCGTTATCGCGAACCAGAGGAGCTGTTTGTCGACACTGTGCAGCGCATCGGCCTGGAGCCGTTCAAGGAACAGGTGTATGCGCAGCAGGAGGGGGCGGCATGAACAACCTGCTGCGGCTGCGGGACGGGTTGGCAACGCACGAGCCGGACGATCGCTGGACCTTGATCAAGGACCCGAGCGGCGATTTGCCCTGTGGCCCACTGATATTGCCCCTGGCGCTGTGGCTCAAACGCCGCATCGAGCATCACCCGGTGTTCGACGCGGTGTGGCTGGGCCCGGACGACGAAGTCGAAAGCCTCGCGCCCTGGCTCAACCGGTTGCCGATGATTGCCCTGGAGTTCCCCAACTTTCGCGACGGTCGCGCCTACAGCCAGGCCTACCTGCTGCGCACACGCCTGGGCTGGGCCGGGGAGCTGCGGGCGATTGGCGATGTGCTGCGTGACCAGTTAAGCCACATGCGCCAGTGCGGATTTGATGCGTTTGCCGTGCGCGAAGACAAATGCGCCGAGGACGCCCTCAAGGGACTGGCGGGCATGAGCGTGACGTATGGCCGCTCGGCAATCGAGCCGCGGCCCTTGTTTCGCCGACGCCTGGCGGGTGAGGCCTGAGCTCACCTCAATGATCCAGGGTTGACACCTGTAGGAGCGAGCTTGCTCGCGATGGCGGTATGTCAGGCGCCATGGATATTGAATGTGCCGGCCTCATCGCGGGCAAGCCCGCTCCCACAGGTTTGATGTGGTGTATACAGAATCTGTGAACAGCCAAAATCACTGTGGGAGCGGGCGCCCGCTTGCGGCTTGCCCGCGATAGCGATGGGTCAGGCACTATAGATGTCGAATGAACCGGCCCCATCACTAGCAGGCTCCCACAGCGTGCTATGGATACACGCAGATTCTGCAGGTCATTTCAGCGCCGGGTCTCCCGGGTTGAGCTTCTTCCAGCCTTGCAACAAGACCTGGGCCTTGGGCTCCTGGCCGTTGTCCAGGTAGTACTGGATCAGTGACAACCGGGCGTTGCGGTTGGCCGGTTGTTGTTTGATCAGTTGCTCCAGTTGCGCGCAGGCTTCGTCGATCTTGCCACCGTCGTACAAGGCCACGGCCAGCACATAGCCGTACTGTGCGTTCAGCGGCTCCAGGCGGGCGGCGTTGCGCAAGGCTGACATGGCTTGCGCGGTGTTGCCGGCTCGGATCAGGGCCAGGCCCTGGGTGTGCTGGAGCAGCGCCGAGTCCGGATGCGCCTTCAGGCCTTGGGCCAACAGTGCCTGGGCTTCCTGCGCCCGACCACGCGATTCCAGCCATTGCACCAGGGTCACCAGCGCCGGGAAGAAATCGCCGTCGCGCTGGATCGCCGTACGTAACATCGGCTCGACTTCGGCAGTCCGTCCACTGGCCTGATAGAGCATGGCCAGATTGAGGTTGGCTTCGGCGCGTTCGAGCAGGCTCAACTGGACCTTTTCGTACTCGTCGATGGCTGCCTTCCAGCGCGGCTGGGCGGCCCCCAATTGGTTGCCGGCCGCCAGCAGGTCACGGGCGGCGGCGATGCGCACGGCCTTGACCGGGTCACTGAGCAGTGGCGTATACAGCGGCACGCGCTCAGGGGCCGGAAGGAAACCGCTGACCGCGCGTATCGCGCTTTCACGCACCTGTGGATCGCTGTTGCCCAGGTCTTTGGTCGCCAGCTTCAGCGCCTGTTCGCTTGGGTACAGCACCAGTTCGGCCAACAGGGTGGCGCGCTGGATGGCGGGCAGGTTGCTGCGCTGCAATTGCTCGTACAGCGCTTGGGCGGCGCCCGGCTGGCCGTTGCGGATCAGCCACAGGCTTTCGTCATAACGCGCAGCCTGGGCCGCCGGGTTGGCGTTCCACAGTTTGAACTGCTCTGTGACCTTGTCCCCGGCCTTGCCCTGATGGCAGGTCAGGCAGGCATCCGGGGTGCCGAGCTTTTTCGCGCGCTCGGGATTAGGGATGCTGAAGCTGTGGTCATGGCGAAAGTCGTTGCCCATGTAGAACTTGCCCGGCATGTGGCAATCCACGCACTGCGAGCCTGGCTGGCCTGCGGCATGGCGATGGTGTTCGGGGGAGTCATAGTTCTTGGCTTGCAGGCCCTTGCCGTCGACGCCTGGGAGCGTGGTCTTGCCGGCCGTGTTGTGGCATTGCAGGCAGACGCCATTGCCCGGCGCCTTGAGCTCGTTGCTGTGGGGGTTGTGGCAGTTGCTGCAGCGCACGCCCTTGTCGAACATCTTGCTCTGCAGGAACGAGCCGTGTTCGAACACTTCATCCTTGATCTTGCCATCCAGCGCGTACAGTTCGCGGGTCAGTACGCTGGGCAGGTAGTCGTCCATCAACCGTTTGCCGACGGTGAAGCCATCGCCCAGGGGCGCACGCCGGGAGTGACAGCGGGCGCAGGTCTCGATCTCGGTGGTGGCGTTCTTGTCCTTGAGGTCGACGGCAAACCCGGCATGGATCAGATCGCCCTTTTTTCCTGCCCATTCAAGGTGATTGGAGGCCGGGCCGTGGCACGCCTGGCATCCGACACCCAGGCTGTTCCACTGGCTGGCAAAGGAATTGCTCGCGGCGTCGAAATTGCGTTGGTACCCGGTGGTGTGGCACTCCACACACATAAAGTTGGCGTTCTGGCTGGGTTTACTCCAGTGCAGCGGATTCTTGAAGCTCACGCCCTGGCCCGGATACAGGTGAAACCAGCGGTTCTTCTCGGTATCCCAGGCCACGCCCAAGGCTTGCAGGCGGCCTTCACCGACTTCGATCAGGTACTGCTGCAGCGGCGCGATACCGAAGGTGTAGGCCACCTTGAAGTCGGCGTTCTTGCCGTCGGCGCCCGGGGTATTGACCCAGAAGCCAGCGTCCTTGCGAAAGAACCGGGTCGTCTCGTTCTCGCCCTTGAAGGTGCTGTCCTTGAAGTTGGCCAGCACGGTCTGCTCGTCGGCGACCTGCATCGCCAATTGGTGATGGGAGCCTTGCCAGTCCTTGACCTGCTCGGTGTGGCAAGCCTGGCATTGCTGCTCGTCGACCATGCGGGCCGGCGGCAGGGGCGCAGCGACTGGCGGCGTCGGGGCCACGGCCACGCTCGGCGCTACATAGGGCGCTGGCGTCGGTTTGCTGGCGAACAGGAACCAGCCGAGGCCCGCCATGACCAGCAGCAACAGGCCGGCAGTGGCGGGAAACAGGTAGCGGGAAATCAGGGTCGGTGGCGAATCAGGGTCAGGTGTAATCGGGTTTTTCTTATGCTTGGGCATTACGACTTCCGTAGTCCAGAGGCGCTGGCCATAAAGGCAGGCTTTTAGTGCTGTCGTGCAGCTTTGCTGCATGGGGTGCGTCTGTCAAATAGCGCTTGTGATCGATCCTACAGTTGTTTGTGAATTTTCAGAGCCTGTCACAGCAATCGTCTTAACTTTTGGCTATACCTGTAAGTCCGTTTGACAGTACCGTTGTCGTCCCTTTGACAGGAGTTACCGAATGAAGCTTGCCCTCATGATGAGTACGCTGTGCATTGCCTCCCTTGGGGTAGTGGGCTGTTCCAGCACGATCACCAAGCCGGAAGACTATTCCGGGTTTCTCAAGGACTACAGCCAGCTCAAGGAGGCCAAGTCGCCGTCGGGCGTAGACGTGTTGCGTTGGGTCGACCCCAAGCTCGATATCAATAAGTACACCAGTGTCTATGTCGAACCCACCCAGTTCTATCCGCAGCCCAAGCCGACGGTGAAAATCCCGCAAAGCACGCTGTCAGGCATTACCAGCTACTACGACCAGGCGCTCAAGCGCGAGCTGGGTAAAAACCTGCCATTGGCCAACGGCCCGGGCCCGGGTGTGGTAGTCGTGCGTGCGGCGATCACCGCTGTCAGCAGCCAGACCGAAGGCCTGAAAGCCTACGAGGTGATCCCGATTGCCCTGGTGGCAGCGGCGGTCAGCACCGCGACCGGTATTCGCGATCAGGAAACCGACCTGGCCACCGAAGCGGTGTTCCTCGACGGCAGCACCAACAAGGTGATCGCCCAGGTAGTCCGCAAGGGCACCGGCAGACCGCTGGAAAACGACTCGCAAGTGATGACCGCCAACGACGTGAAGAACGTGGTCGATGGCTGGGCCCACGACCTGGGCCAGTCGTACATCAAACTCAAGGCCAAGTAAGCGCCTGGATGGGAGCGGGCCGACTCGGGATGGTGGGGTGTCAAGGCCATAAATGTTGGCTGTGCCGGCCCCATCGCGGGCAAGCCCGCTCCCACAGTGGTTCTGGGGTGCTCGCGGACTTTGCATGCGCCACAGCCAACTTGTGGGAGCCGGCGCCCGCTTGCGGCCTGCCAGCGATAGCGGTGGGTCAGGCACCATCGATATTGAATGTTCTGGCCCCATCGCTAGCAGGCTATCCCACAGGGGATATCCCACAGAGATATCGCCGTCAGGAAAAGCAGGCCGGCCGCTAGGCCGCCTCGCCCGCCCTTACCACTCAGGCCGACTGTCAGGTCGCCGTGCTCTTGCTTTTGATCTTGATCCACCCGCCCCATTGGAAGGCTGAGCGAAGGTGTCCATCTGGGGGGAGGCGCGTAGCGCCGTGCGGCGAAGCCGCATACATCGAGAGGAGGTGCAGCGCAGCAAACCGGAGGCGATGCCCCCGGATGGATACCGTAGCGAAGGTACCCCGAGCCTAAGCGAGGGGCCGTACGTCAGGGGTAAGAGCCCTTGGTTACTTGGGGCTTTTCCAAGTGACCCGCCGTAAGGGCGGAACCATTAGCCGCCATTACCCAAGCAACGGATATACCTCCATATCACTGGCCGACAAACCAGCGCAAATACGGGTTGGCGGCATCCCCTTGCATCACCTCACGAATATCCCTGGCCCAGGCTTCACGATCGCCATCGTAGGCGTGCAGGCTGGCGCGGTAGAACTGCATCAGGCGCTGCTGGTGGGCATTCATGCGTTCGATGAACGTGGCGTCGGCATTGCGCAGTTCCGGCGGGCGCCGCAGGTCGAGCAAGGCGGGGAGTACCCGGCTGATTTCCTTGGCGCGCACCCACGGTGCGTACTCGATGCGCGGCTGGTCGTCGGTGACGGGCAGGGCCTGGCCGGCGAACTGCTGCAGGCCCTGGCGATCGGTGACCCAGGTGGCCAACAGCGCCGCGGCCGAACTCACCCCGACATCCTGCAAGGTGCTGCGCACGGTTGCCTGGGCATAGCGTTGAGTGATCCGCGCCGCATCCAGCTCGATGGGGTCGAGCGAGCCCACCAGGAGCATTTCATGGAACTCGCTGGTCCACACGTTGGCGTAAGGAAACACGTCGAGGAAGCTCTGTACCAACGCCCGCGAGTCGTCGATGTTCTGGGTTGGCAATGGCAGCCACTGGGCCACCAGGCCGTTCTTTTCCAGGCGGCTGGCAGCCAGTTGATAGAAGTCCCGCGAGTACAGGTTGACCACGCCGGCCGCAGAGGGCGGTGGCGGCTCCAGGGTGATCAGGTCATAGGTCTGTTCGCTGCGCAGCAGTTCCTGGCGACCGTCGCGCAGGCGCACCTGCAGCGCCGGGTCGGCGGCGGCGTTGAAGTTGCCTTTGAACAACGGCGCGGCCTTGACCACCGATGGCAGCAGCTCGGCGACCACCCGCCGTTCCAGGCCCGGGTACTGCAGCAAGGCGCCGGCGGTGATGCCGGTGCCAAAGCCGATGACCAGGGCCGAACGTGGCTCGCCCTTGTGGATCAGCAGCGGCAGCAGGGCCTGGATCCGCATGTAGCGCAGCGACGGCATGGCATCGCCGGTGTTCGATACGCCTTGAATGTACAGGCGCTGGAACGCGCGCTGGCCCTTGCCCTGGGTGACCACGGCGACGGTACCGCCACGACCTTCCTCATAGAACACCAATTCGCCGTTGCGCGCTCCTGGCAGCAGGCTCGCAAGCTTGTCCACCGGGGTCAGCAGCGCGACCCCCAGCGCCAGCACTCCGACAGTCACCACGCCCTGGCGGGTGCCTTTGTGTACTGCGCTGCCACGGCTGACAGCCAGGTAACCGACGGCCGCAGCGACCAGTGCCAGCAGGCCCAGGGTGCGCACCAGACCGAGCAGCGGTATCAGCACAAAACCGCAGAGCATCACCCCGACGATGCCGCCCAGGGTATTGAACGCCACCACTGCACCGACATCCCGGCCCACCCGGTCCTGGCCCACACACAGGCGCAAGGCCAGGGGGAACGCGGCACCCAGGAGCAAGGTCGGGAGGAATACGATACTCAGGGCCGCCACGGCAAAACGGCTACTCATGGCCACCAACTCACTGGCGCCCAGGGCCAGCACCGCTGATTCGGCCTGGGTTTGCGCCAGCACCAGCCAACGTCCCAGCAGGGCTACTTCGAGCAGTGCCAGCAGCCCCGCACCGGCAATCAACAAGCCGAACAGGCCCCATGGATCGCGTACCCGCGCCACGCGCCGGGCCATCCACGCGCTGCCCAGGAACAATCCGCACAGGTAGGTCGCCAGGACCACGGCGAAGGCATAGGTGCGGGTGCTCATGAATTGCACGATCGCTTGCGACCAGACCACCTCGTAGCCCAGCGCCACGCCACCGGCGATCGAGTACAGCCACAGTGCCAGGCGCGCGGGTGCGGCCTGGGGTGGGCGTTCCACGGGCGCCGCGATGGCCGTCAGCGGTTGGCGTTGAAACCACAACAGCGCGCCGGCGGCGGCCAGCAGGTTGAGCATGGCCGCGGCAATGGCGCTGCCGCGCACGCCGAGGGCCGCGATCAGGACGAAGGCGGTCAGCAGGGTCCCGACGATGGCCCCGGCGGTATTCGCTGCATACAACTGGCCGCCGGCCTTGCCCAGTTGCTGTGGGTCGGCGGCCAGCGCGCGCACCAGCACCGGCAGGGTGCCGCCCATCAACACGGCGGGAATCCCCACCAGGGCAAACGGCAGCACCCAGGCTGCCAGTCCGATGTGCTCGGCCAGCCAACTGAATGGGCTGGCCGCCAGGCTCATGCCCACCGTGGCACCGACACCCAGCAGCGCCACCAGCACCTCCAGCCCGGCGTACAGCAGCACCGGCCGTTGCAGGCGGTCGGCCAGGCGCCCGAACAGCCAGCCGCCCAGGGCCAGTCCGGCGAAAAATGCGCTGATGCCGGTGGTGATGGCGTAGACCTCGACCCCGACCACCAGCGACAACTGCTTGATCCACAGCACCTGGTATACCAGCGCGGCAGCGCCCGAGACCAATAGCAGCAGGGCCGGGATCAACAACGCCGGGGCACTGGCGTGTGGGGCGGGAATGGCCGTCGACTTGCTGGCGACTCGTGAGGACATTGCTGGTTGCCTTGTACAGAACTTGAAAAATGTGGTGGACCCAGAGCACTGGCACCAAGGATGGTGAAGGCCATCGCGAGCAAGCCGCAAGCGGGCGCTCGCTCCCACAGGGGAAAAGAAAAAACGCCGTTCACCGGTGAAGGTGAACGGCGGTGCAGCAGGTATTACTGTGCAGCTTTCATTTTTTCAGCAATTTTTGCATCTACCGCAGCGCGGATCTGGTCGACGCTGAAGCTCGCCGGTTTCTGGCTAGGTGGGTACTCGATGAACGTCTGCAGGAAGTGCGCAGACTTGGTCACCGCCTGGGCTACCAGGTAGACGTTTTTGGTGGTCCAGTCGTAATACTGATCCGATACCACGTCAGCACGCTCGTACGGGTCCATGCGCAGGTTGAAGATTTTTGGTACACGCAGGCACACGAATGGCTCGCTCCAGACCTTGAAGCCGCCGGGTGCACGTTGTTCACAGAACACTGCTTTCCAGTTGCCGAAACGCATCGACACCAGTACGCCGTCGTCGTTGAAGTAGTAGAACTCCTTACGCTCGCCCTTGGGTTGCTGGCCGGTTACGTACGGCAGTTGGTTGAAACCGTCCAGGTGCACCTTGAAGCTGTTGCCACCGGCGACTGGCGCCCAGCCCTTGAGCAGCTTGTCCTTGACCCCGGTATCGCCAGCGGCAGCCAGCAGGGTTGGGAACCAGTCCAGGCCCGAGAACATCTCGTTGGACACTTCGCCAGCCTTGACCTTGCCCGGCCAGCGGATCATCGCCGGTACGCGATAGGCGCCTTCCCAGTTGGAGTTCTTCTCGTTGCGGAACGGCGTGGTCGCCGCGTCCGGCCAGGAGAACTGGTTCGGGCCGTTGTCGGTGGTGTAGACGACGATGGTGTTGTCGGTGATTTTCAGGTCATCGAGGGTTTTCAGCAGTTTGCCGACGTCGCCGTCGTGCTCGATCATGCCATCGGCATAGTCGTTGCCGGGCATGCCGCTCTGGCCCTTCATCGACTCACGCACGTGGGTGAACAAGTGCATGCGGGTAGTGTTCATCCAGACGAAGAACGGTTTGTCCGCCTTGGCCTGTTTCTCGATGAACGCCTGGGCGGCGGCGGTGGTTTCGTCGTCGATGGTTTCCATGCGCTTGGTGGTCAGCGCGCCGGTGTCCTCGATCTTGCCGTCGGCGAAGCTGTGGATCACGCCACGCGGGGAGTTGGCCTTGACGAACTCGGCATCATCCTTCGGCCAGTAAGGGCGCTCTGGCTCCTCTTCGGCGTTGAGGTGATACAGGTTGCCGAAGAACTCGTCGAAACCGTGGTTGGTCGGCAGGTACTCGTCCTTGTCGCCCAGGTGGTTCTTGCCGAACTGGCCGGTGGCATAACCCTGGGATTTCAGCGCCTGGGCGATGGTGATATCGCGGGCCTGCAGGCCAACGCTGGCGCCCGGGGCACCGACTTTCGACAGGCCGGTACGCAATGGCGTCTGGCCGGTGATGAACGATGAGCGCCCGGCGGTGCAGCTGTTCTCCGCATAGTAGTCGGTGAACATCATGCCTTCTTTGGCAATCCGGTCGATGTTCGGCGTCTTGTAACCCACCACGCCCATGGAATAGGCGCTGATGTTGGTCTGGCCGATGTCATCGCCGAAAATCACCAGAATGTTGGGTTTTTCTGCCGCCACGGCGGTCGCCGAGATGGCCATGACCGAAGTCGCCACCAGGGCGAATTTCGGCAGCCACTTTTGTATGCGAGTCATCTGACTTGCTCCTTGTGCTTACTGGAGTCGTGTTGGAGTACGACGAACGTTTACTGCGATCCTGCCTACGTCTTTTACTTCTTTTGCTCAGTTGTGCCGGTGTCGAACGGATAGATCCGGTTCCATTCGGTGCTCATGTCGACGACACTCCAGCCGCGTTTGTTGGCTTCATCCAGGGCCTTGTCCAGGCGACCGATGTTCGACTGCCGGTCGTAGGCCCATTCACGCTTTGCATCGGTATGGTGGACCAGGCCCATGAACCTTTTACCGGGGCCGGCAGCCGTCCACTGGAGCATTTGCAGGTCACCGTCGGAGTTGCCGAAGGCGAGAATCGGCTGGCGCCCGATGACCTGCTGGATGCTTTCCGGTTTACCCGGGCCATCGTCGTTGTGGGCCAGCTTGGGCAGGCGCAGGATCGAAGCGTCGTTGCCATTGAGCTGGAACTGCGTGGCAAAGGTGGTGCCGATCACTTGCTCCGGTGGAATGCCGTAGACCTGCTCGGCGAAGGCACGCATGAACTCGACTTCACCGCCGGACACGATGTAAGTCTTGAAGTCCTGGCTGCGCAGGTAGTCGAGCATCTCCAGCATCGGCTGGAAAATCATCTCGGTGTAGGGCTTGCCGGTCTTCGGATGGCGGGCCTGGCTCAGCCAGGTCTTGGCGTTATCCATGAAGGCGGCGGTGGTGATCCCGGTATGGGTCGCGCCGATGATCTTCATCAGGCCATCCATGCCGCTGGCGGCCAGGGCCTGGTGGTCGTTCTCGAGGACAGCCTTGAACGGCTGCTCGGTTTTCCATTGCGGATGCTGGGGCGCCATGCGCTTGACTTCCTCCAGGGCGAACAGCACCTGGAAGTACATCGGCTGTTCGCTCCACAGCGTACCGTCGTTGTCGAACACGGCGATGCGCTCCGCGGGCTTGACGTAGTCCTTGGAGCCTTCAGTGGTCACGGCCTGGACAAATTCGATGATGCTTTTTTTCGACGGGCCATCGTTCCAGGAGGGCAGCGGCTCGGCCGCCAGTGCCAGGAGCGGCAGGCTCAGGGCCAGGCTCAGCAGGAGCTTGAAGGCGTGACGTTGGCGGGGGGCTGCGTGATTCGTCATGAAAAGTCCTTATCGTGACCGGGGTTCAAGGGGCGCAAGGCCGATGAGTGCGTCGCGTTGGCAGTTACCGCCTGATCATGCAGCGTAGCCAAGGATTGCTTGAGTTGCGGCAATGCCTGGTTTTCCGCCGGCTGGCGCCCATACCGCCCACGCAACAGCGCCTGCACGTTGTTGCCCAGGCCGCCGATCCCCAGGCCCAGGCGGCTGCGCCGGGCCCAGAGGTACAGCGCGCTCAAATGCGGCGGCTGGCCGTCGAGTTGTTCGGGGATCTGCTTCCAGGCGTAGTCGGCAGAAGCCAGCCAGGCGGCATGGCGTGCGTTGCGACGTGCTTGAAGGCCGCGCCAGGCCCGCAAGCACCAGGGCTGCAACAGGTAACCGGCGGTGGCCAGTATCGCCAGCAGCGCTACCAGCATCAGCCAGTACCGCGAGAGGTGGAAGCGGCCCTGTTGCCCCAGTTGCTTGAGGTCCTGGGTAATCGAAAACACTGGCCGATAGCTGGCGTTGGCCGCAGCCTCGAAGGTCACTGCCGGTACTTCGGCGCTACGTGCCTGTTGGGTGCTGGCGTCCCACCAGTGCATCTGGATGGCCGGCAGGCTGTAGTGTCCCGGGCGTTGCACCTGATAGGCGACACTGTCGATGCGCTGGCCGCCGCTGATGTGGCCGCGGCCATCGTCGAGGTTGCTGACCTGCGCAGTCTTGGGATAGCGCTTGAGGCCGTCGACCTCGCTCAGGGGCGGTGCCGGCAGGGCCATCGCCAATGCACCGTCGGCCTGCAGGGTCAGTTGGCGGGTGAGGGTGTCGCCGACCTTGAGTGTCGGCGATGACTGCTGGAGTACCTGGGTCAAGCGCACGCCCTGGGCCACCAACACCGCTTCGCCGGGCTTGAACCCGGGAGGCTGCTGGGCGATGAAGTGCAGGGGTTGGCTTTGCGCGCTCAGTGGCTGGCTGGCCTGGCCGGGCGTGGCCTGTACGGTCAATGCCGGGATGTCGAAGCCCTGGGCCTGGTTCGGGGTGATCAGGTACAGGTAGCGCATGCCGAAGAAGGTTTTACCCTCCAGGGTCTGCGTGGTGTGCTGGGCTTCGCCGTTGGGCGGCCTCACCAACGCGCCCGGCAGCTTCAGCTCCGGCAGGGTCGGGGCGCTGGTGAACCAGCTGTCGGTCAGCACATCGATCTGCAATTGCACGACGCCGCCCACCATCACCGCGGCGTCAGGCTGCAGTTGAGCCTGCACCCGCAGTTCGGGTTCAGCCGCCAGCACACGGCCGGTCAACAGGCACAGCAGCAGGGCGCCGCTGGCGGTGAAACACTTCGCGAGTCTGCTGCTCATGGCTTGCCCGCCTGATCCTGGAGGCTGAACTTTTGCTTGAGGAACTTGGCCGGCGAGGTGGTCAGGTTCTGCAGCCACAGCTCATCGGAAGTCGCCTGCTGGGTCTCTAGCGATTTGCTCTGGCCCTTGCCCTTGGGCTTGTCGTATTTGACTTCGTCGGGCTTGACCTCCGGGGTGTTCTGCTGCGCGCTGTCGGTGTCTTTTTCCAGGGCGATGGCCAGCGCCAGGTTGGCCGTGGCCTCGGGGAACTGTGGCTGTAGCTTCAATGCCTGGGTGTAGGCGGCAATCGCCTGGTCGAACTTGAAGCGCCGCACATAGATGTTGCCCAGGTAAAAGTACGCCTGGGGCGTGTCGAGACGGGCGAAACTGGCCAGTGCCAGGTCATAGTCGGCGGCGTTGTAGGCGGCGATTCCCTTCCAGTACGGGTCCTGGAACAACTGGGCGGCAGCGGGAAAGTGCTGGTGCTCGAAGGCCCAGCGGCCTTGCTGGTCGCGGGTGAAAAACGCGTCGGTGAGGGCGTTGGCCTGGCTCTCTGGCGCCTGCAAACCCAAGCCCAGGCCCAGCAGAAGTGCCGCCGCCCAGTTCAGGCTCCAGCCCCGGCGCACGCTGAAAAAGGCCAGCAGCAACAGCGGCCAGCACAACCAGTAGCCGGCGTCTTTCCAGTGCAGTTCACGCTGTTCGGCGCTGGCATTCTGGAAATGTTGCTGGGCATGCAACTCGATCCAGTCCAGGTCGTCGTCGTTGAGGGTCAGGCTGCCCAACGGGGCATCGGTGGCAGCGGCCAGTTGCTTGAGGGCGGCCTGATCGAAACTGCCCAGGGTCGGGCGGCCATTGCTGTCGGTGCGGGGCTGGCCGTTGGCGTCGGTGATGATCCCGCCATCGGTACTGCCCACTGCCAGCACCAGTACCTGCAACTGACTGTTGTCCAGCAGCTTGTCGAGATTGCCCAGTTGGCTGGTGTCGGCGCCGTCGGTGATCAGCAGTAGGGTGCCTGGGGCTTTTTCCGCCACCAGCAAGCGCTTGGCCTGTTCGATCACGCCGGCGACATCCTTGCCCGGTTTGTTCAGCAACTCGCTGCCCAGGGCCTGGATGAAGCTGTCGAGCAACGCCGGGTCATCGGTCGGTGGGAGCACCAGGTGGGCGCTGCCGGCGTAGGCAATCAGCCCGGTGCGCGCGCCGCTGCGGCGCTGGACCAGGTCATGCAGCTTGTGTTTGGCCGCTTCCAGGCGAGTCGGCTGGACATCGCTGGCGTCCATCGAGGGCGACAGGTCGAGGGCGATGATCAGCGGCGCGCGGTTTTCCAGGAAGTCCGGGCGATCGCGCTCCCAGGTCGGGCCGGCTGCAGCGATGGCACCCAGCACCAAGGTGGCGCAGACCAGATGGACCGGGCGAAGGCGATGGCAGCCCCCAGGGGAATCCAGAACAGGTCGCGCTTGGGCTGGTGACTGAAGTGGTGCACCTGATGGGGAGTGATCTGGTCGAGGGTGCTGTAGACCTGATCCAGGGCTTGGCGGTCTTCGGCGCGGAAGAACCGCCCGCCGGTGGCCGTGGCGATCTGCTGCAGGCCTTGCAGGTTGACCTTGGCTTCGCCGTCGGCGTTGGGGTCGCCGATGCCGATGGTGTGAATCACCACGCCCTTGGCCGCGGCCATGCTGGCGGCGTGGTCCGGGGTGATCGCACTGCTGGTGTCATTGCCATCGGTCAGCAGGATCAGGACTTTTTCCTGTTCGTGGGCTTGGTCGAGCATCTTCAACGCCAGGCCAATGGCGTCGCCGATCGCGGTATTGGGCCCGGCCATGCCGATGCCGGTGTCATCGAGCAACAGCGCCAGGCTGGCATGGTCCAGGGTCAGCGGTGCTTGCGGGTAGGCGCCGCTGCCGAACACGATGAGGCCCAGGCGGTCGTCCTTGCGGCGGTCGATGAAGCCGTGGACCACTTCCTTGACGGCTGCCAGGCGATCGATTTTCTGGCCATTGGTATCGCTGTAGTCGGTGGTTTCCATGGACTGGGAAATGTCGATGGCGAGCATCAGGTCGCGCACCGGTTGCTGGCGTTCGATAGGTTTTTCCACCAGCACCGGGCGCGCCACGGCCACCACCAGCAAGGTCCAGACCAGCAGGTTCAGGGCCAGTTGCCAGCGATTGCTGCGGCTGCCGGCCTGGCTCGGCGCCTGGCCGACGGCGCGGCTCATGGCGGCGAAAAACGGCACCCGCACGGCACTGCGCGCTTCGCGGTAGTCGGGCAGGTAGCGATAACCCAGCCAGCAGAGCGGGAGCAGCAGCAACAACCAGGGGTAATCAAGCTGCCACATGATGATGCTCCACCCAGTGTTTGCAGGTGCTGAACAGCTGAATTCGCTGCGCTGCCGGCAACGCCAGCAGGACTGTATCCGGGGCGTAGGCCAGCGTTGCCAGTTGC
Organism: Pseudomonas sp. P5_152; assembly: GCF_033989915.1. Lineage (NCBI taxonomy): Bacteria > Pseudomonadati > Pseudomonadota > Gammaproteobacteria > Pseudomonadales > Pseudomonadaceae > Pseudomonas > Pseudomonas sp. P5_152. The sequence continues at coordinate 50,903 of NZ_JASFAH010000002.1, forward strand.
TGGCTGAAATCGGCGGGTAACGGCTGCGCGCTGTTTCGCACCAGAAATGCTTGCCAATCCTCACCGCCCAGAGCCGCAACCTGTGGGAGCGAGCTTGCTCGCGAAGGCGCCCGACTATTCACCCTGGATGTCGACTGAGCGGCCGCTTTCGCGAGCAAGCTCGCTCCCACATTAGTATTTGCATTGCAGTCGTTGGAGCCCCGGGAAGGCATCGACAGCGCTACGCGCTTGAGCAGCTCCGGCAATTCGCGCAGGGCGGCCAGTGGGTCACTGCTGCGTTGCAGTTCCGCCAGGCGTGCGAGGGCTTCACGTCGATAGCGGTCCCGGCGCCATAACCAGTAGCGCCGGCCGGCCCACGCCAGCAATCCCACCAGCAGCAGGCCGAGCAGTAGCCACCAACCCCAGGTTTGCGGCAGATAGCTGACCGGCGCTGGCAGGCCCAATTCAGTGAGTTGCTCGATGCTGGGGACGTGCGCAGTCATGGCCGGCCTCCGAGCTTGCCCAGCTCGGCGCGCAATTGTTCATGGGCTGCCTGGGCGGTGCTGAACATCATCAAGGGCACCTGGCTGCGGCGCAGCAGGCTGGCGACATCCTTGAGCCGGCCGCTGAGGAAGTCCCCCAGGGGCTGATGGACCTGCCGCTGGGCCACCGCCAGCTCCACCTGCAACTGACCTTGGGTCACCAGCAGGTGGCCGTTTTTTGGCAGATTCAGTGCCAGTGGGTCATAGACCTGCATGGCGATCACATCGTTGTGGGCGCTGAGCTGGCGCATCAGTTGCAGGGTGCGCGGACCGGCGCCGGCAAAGTCACTGATGATGCAGATCAGGTGATCGTGTCCGGCCACGGCCAGGCAGTGCTGCAAGACCTTGTCCAGTTGGTCCTCGCCTTCGCGATCGGGGTTGTGGGCGCTGAGTTCCTGATTCTGCTGGGCGATGCGATTGCACAGCGCCTCGACCCGTTTGCGGCTGCGCAACGGGCCAATGCTGTCGATCCGCTGATCGTTGAACACCAGACCGCCGACCCGGTCGCCGGCATTGAAGACCATCCAGGCCGCCAGCGCGCCGAGCTCGGCGGCCAGGGCCGACTTGAAGCTGCGCTGGGAGCCAAAGAACATCGACATGCGCTGGTCGACCAGGATCAGCGCCGGGCGATCACGCTCTTCGGTGAAGGTGCGCACTACCGGTTTGCCGGTCCGCAGGGAGGCGCGCCAGTCCAGGTGCCGCAGGTCATCGCCGGGCTGGTAGCGGCGCAGTTCGTCGAAGTTCAGGCCACGCCCGCGCAGACGCGAGGCGTGGTTGCCCGCCAGGATACTGCCCTGGGGCTGGCGCGCGAGGAAACTCAAGTCGGCGGCCTGGTACTGCAGCGCCATCAATTGCGCCAGCGACACGTACACCAGGCCATCCAGTTCCTGAGTGTTCATGGGCATCACCTCAAGCCGGGACCGCGACTTTGTCGAGCAGGCGGTCGAGCACCTGATCGGCCGTCACGCCATCGGCCACGGCGTCGTAGCTCAATTGCAGGCGATGGCGCAGCACCGGATGGACCACGGCGCGCACATTGTCCGGGGTGACGAAGTCCTGGCCTTGCAGCCAGGCATCCGCGCGTGCGCAGCGATCCAGGCCAATGCCGCCACGCGGGCTGGCGCCGATGGCGATCCAGCGGCCGAGGTCGGCGTCGTAGTCGGCCGGGTGGCGGGTGGCATTGATCAAATCGATCAGGTAGCGATCGATGGCCGGCGCCACACTGACCGCGCTGACTTCACGGCGCGCGGCGAAGATCACCTCCTGGCTCAGGGAAAATCCTGCTGGCGCCGCGGTCTTGGCGCCCAGGGCCTGCTCCTCTTCACGCAGCAGGCGCAGGACCTGGCTTTCGTTGTCCGCGCTCGGGTAGTCCAGCAGCACTTTCATCAGGAACCGGTCCATCTGCGCTTCGGGCAGCGGGTAGGTGCCTTCCTGTTCGATCGGATTCTGGGTCGCGACCACGATAAACAGCTCGGGCAGCACGTGGCTGTTGCCGGCCACGGTGATCTGGCGTTCCTCCATGGCTTCCAGCAGCGCCGCCTGGACCTTGGCCGGGGCCCGGTTGATTTCGTCCGCCAGGATCAGGTTGCCGAACAACGGGCCTGGCTGGAACTGGATCTGGTTCTGCCCGTCGACCTGGTGCAGCACCTCGGCGCCGGTAATGTCGGAGGGCAGCAGGTCAGGGGTGAACTGGATCCGGCTCATCTTCGCATCCAGGTGCTTGGCCAGCGCCTTGACGGTGCGGGTCTTGGCCAGCCCAGGCAAGCTTTCGAGCAGCAGGTGGCCGTTGGCCAAGAGACCGAGCATGATCTGGCGGATGACCTGATCCTGGCCAAGTACCGCCTCGGCAATACTGGCTTGCAGGGCGTTGATGTCATTAAGCGCTGTCATGGGACGGTCCTTTGCGTAGACGGGTTAAAACATGAACGTTGGCATAACCGGGATAAACGATAGACCCAAGTTTCAACTACCATTAATAAGATCATCCGGGTGAATGGCCAACGACTGGACCCGGACGTATTCTTGAAGATCCCATCGCTCAGCTTTCTCTTACCAGGCGTACTGAAGACGCAAGGTCCAGGTGTTGACGTCCGGCGAACCGCTGCGTTCGGCGACGGTGTCGGAATAGGCGATCAGGCCGCCGAACTGCGGCGAGAGCATGAAACCCAGGCTGGCGCCGAGGATGCCGTTCTCTTGCTTGTTGTCCTGCCAGTCACCGTTGATCCGGGTTTCGCCGCCGCGGTTGTAGGTGGCATCCAGCGATGCCCACAGCGCGCGGTTGAAGGTGTAGCTGTAGTGTCCTTCAATGGCGTATAGGGCCTTTTGTTCGAGCGTGCCGTCGCCGTGGTAGTCATCGTTGTCGCCGTACAGCGAGACGTAGGTGTTGAGCTCCAGCCAGGTCGGGCCGATTGGCGTGCCAAAGGCAATTTCCGGCTTGAAGGCCCAGCGGTTGGCGCCGATGTTGATCACCCGGTTCTTGTCATAGTCGCCCGTGGGGGCGGTGACCCAGAGTGCGCCGGTGAGGAAGGTTTCCGGGGTCCAGTTGGCAAACTCCTCCTGGGTCAGCGCCGGGCCGCCGAAGATATTGTGCACCAGCACTACCTGGGTGTCGGCCATGCCGCCGTTGCGCTTGGTCCCCTTGAAGAACTCGGCGTTGTCGAACGAGGCGCAGATGTCGGCGTAAGGCTGCAGGACCTGGATCGCGCTGTTGCGCCCGTCAATGGCGAACGAGCGGGCAAATCGGGCGATGTACAGGTCGGCATTGACCGACAGGCCGTCTAGCGGCAACGCGGTGTCGATCGGGGTGTTGCTGTCGATTCGGTTGTAATAGCCGAAGACCATGTTCAGGTCGGTCGGCAGGTTCTGCCAGTCCCGGGCGTTGTCGGCAGCGGCGAGAACAGGTGTCAACGCCAGGGTGAAGACGCCCAAGCGACCCAGTTTGGAGGTAAAACCCATCGGTGTGCTCCTTGCAGAAGGTAATTCGGCTGGGCCGGCTTGATCAGTTGATCGGTGTCAGTGCTGGCTGCTTCCACTGGCCATTGGCGACTTCGGGCTTGGGCAGGTACAAGCGCAATACCGCATAGAACGGGCCGTGGGGTGCTGGCAACCAGTTGCTGCGCTGCTCCTTGAGGGGCACCGAGTGCTGCACGTAGAGGGTCAAGCCGCCATCGGCATCGCGCTTGAGGTTGGGCAGCATGCGTGAATTGATCAGGTAGCGTTGCTGGTGGTTGGCTACCAGCAGCTTGCTCTTGCCGTCGTACATGGTCAGCGACCAGAAGGCATCCGCCGGCGGCAATTGGTCCTTGGCAAAGTGCAGGGTGTAGCTGTGCTTGGCGCCGTTGGCCGGTTTGCCGCCGCTGTCGACGAAGTAACCGATATACGCCGCTTCATCGGCGGAGTTGCCGAAGATGCCCATGTTGGCGCCCGCGTAGCGGTACAGGTAGTTGTTGTCCAGGTGGTCGCGGGTGCCGAAAAAGTCGCCGCTGACGACCTGATGGGTGTCCACCTGGTCTTTCTTGAAGGCGGCGAACTCGGCCTTGGCGTCACTGATGCCATCGTCCAGGGCCTTGCGTTGTTCGACACTGAGGGCCTTGAGGTCAAACGGCTGGCCGGCAACGATGCCGATCCTGGCGAAACGCGCGAGCAGGTCTTTCTCGGAGTCCTGGGCCGGGGCGAAGGCCAGCATGAAATTCAGGTAGCGAAACAGCTCCGGGCTGTCGGTCATGCTGGCGGTCGGTTTCGGCCAACTGATCTTCGCCGGGGTCGCCGGTGCCGGTTGCTTGAGGTATTGGCTCAGGGTCTGGACCTTGTAGTTGCCCTGGATTTTCCGGACCTTTTCCAGGTCTTTGTCATCGAACAGTTGGGTGCGATAGAGGGCGTAGGCGATGTTGCTTTCGCTGCGCACCACGCGATCGATGTTGAGCGGTTGCTGGCCTTTCCAATCCGGCCCGACCACCATGAAGTGTCCGCCTTTGTTACCGGTGCTGCGGGTGCCCAGGTACGCGAAGTTGTGCGTGAAGAGGTCGATCAGTTGCACCGAGTAATAACGCTCCTCGGCTATCTGCGGCAAAGTCAGGACCAGCGGTTCGGCGCGCAGGTCCATCCACACGAAGGAGTAGGGGGTGTCCGAGTTGGGCGTGACAAACGCAGTGTCCTTGGGCGTGAACACCTTGGCGGTGTTGCCGATACGGTTGAACGGTGCCTTGAAATTCGCCCCTGTCTTGTCCACGGCCTGGGTGTACAGGGTCTTGTACATCTCCACCACCGGGAAGCCGTAGAGGTAGGCCTCCTTGGCGATCCCGCGGGCCTCTTCGGGGCTGGCCGTGAAATCGGCCCAGGCGCTGGCGCTGAGCAGCAGCGAGACGCCAGCGAGCAACAGACGGGTCGGTTTTGCAAAAGTCATGGCACTGTCCTGTGGGTCGCGCGGTTATTTGCCGAAGGTCACGTTGATGCCGGCAAACAGCGTGAACTGCGGCAGGCCATCACCCTTGCGCTCGACCGTCCATTGCGGTTCAACGAAGGCGTTGATGATGTTGCTGCCGGATTTCCAGGCCTTGCCCGCACCAAAACCGATGGGGATGTAATGGGTGTTGTTCTTCAGGTCGAAGGTCCAGGTGCCCGTGGAGCGCAGGTACCAGCCTTTTTCCAGGTTGTGCATGAGAAAAGGCTGCAAGGTGGCGGTTTCGACGTGTGCCCGGTCGTGGTCACCAGCGAACGAGCTTTGATACTGCACCAGTGCGCCCAGCAGGCCACGGGGCGTCGCATCGATGGCCACGGCGGCCAGGCCAGCCTGCCATTTGCCGGTGCCCAACTCATCCTGTTCGGCGGTCGGCGCGGTGATCTGCGGGCCGATGCCCAACTGCACGCCTTCGGTCTTGAGCAGGAAAATGTCGAACAGGTTCAGATCACCGATGCCGGTGCTGTAGCCACTGTGTGGATCGGGGCGGGTGCTGATGGGCAGGGTCGCGCGCAGCAACTGCGGGACTGCGATGAAGTCATTGGCGGCCATCGGCAAGGTGCCGCGCAACAAGGCATCGTTGGTGTGGGCGTTGCTGTCGAAGAGTTGCGGGGTGTAGTAGTCCTGAAGGTTGGCGCCGGGCGCCAGGCTCAGCGGGTTGTTGCTCTTGTTGGCGGTCTCGGCGTTGTCGGCCAGCGCACCAGCAGCAGGCAGCAGTGTGACGGCCAGCAGCAGGACGCTGCTTGAAATTCCCTTTGACATCGTTCCTTCATATCCCTGTTGGCTCGATTGATGGTCGATTGCTTTGTAGTATTTATTCTGGAGAGCCGTAGGACGAGTCAGGCTTGGTTAGCATTAAACACGGTAACGACCGCTCGTCGTCATTAAATATTTCGATATGTGTCGCAGTTCACTTAAAGTTTTTCAATAAAATTCATTGGATTCATTGGATTAAGCGGGGAATGTGCGGTGAAGCCTCAACAGCTGAAGTCGAGTCTTGGGCGTTGACGATCCGTGAGGTCTGCAGCTGGCATTTCAGGGATGAAATGTTCAAAGCGGCCGCAGTTCGCGCCAGTTCCAGGGGTGTGTTTCGCGGTCATTGCGATGAATTGTCTGACAGCTTGCTGGGGTAGGCTCACTGGCACATTCGTGGTTAACTTTGGCTCCTCGCAACACCAGACGATTGTTCATAACCACTGCATTAATAAGGATACTGTTCATGGCTCAAGTCACTCTCAAAGGCAACCCAGTCCAGGTCAACGGCCAACTGCCACAAGCCGGTGCCAAGGCACCAGCCTTTTCCCTGGTTGCCGGCAATCTGTCGGACGTGACCCTGGCGGACTTCGCCGGCAAACGTAAAGTGCTGAACATTTTCCCAAGCGTCGACACCCCGACCTGCGCGACCTCGGTGCGTACCTTCAACGCCCAGGCCAATGACGTGGCCAACACCGTGGTGCTGTGCATCTCGGCTGACCTGCCGTTCGCCCAGGCCCGCTTCTGCGGCGCCGAAGGCCTGGAAAACGTGCAGAACCTGTCCACCCTGCGGGGTGCCGAGTTCATCGAAAACTACGGCGTAGCGATTGCCGATGGCCCACTCAAAGGCCTGACTGCCCGTGCCGTGGTGGTGCTGGACGAAAACGACAACGTGCTGCACAGCGAGCTGGTGAAAGAAATCGCCGAAGAGCCTAACTACGCAGCAGCGTTGGCCGTTCTCAAGTAATAGGCTTTACAATTATTCACGGCCTGGCTCTGTCCAGGCCGTTTTCATTTGTGCTTCAGTAATTTAGCAAACACTCGCAAAAGTCAGCTGAAGGTAAATTGCCGGTAAAGGCGCTTTGCTAAAAGGCCTCTAGTGCTTATCTTTCAGCCTCCCGTATAAAGATGCCCACGCGCCCAATGGTTAATCACTCCATGCAATCCTCCGCTTCCCGTAATTCTCGTCGCTGGCTGTTCGGCCTGCTGGTCCTGCTGCTGGTTGGCGGCCTGTGCTGGAAATTCTGGCCCAGCAGCTCCGCCAGCAAGGATGCCCCGGCATCCAAGGCGGCGGCCGGCCATACCGGCAGGGCAGGTGGCATGCGCCCGGGTTTCGGTGGCGCGGCGGGGGCGGTTCCGGTGCGGGTGGCTCCAGCGGTACTCGGCGATTTCCCGCTGTACTACAAGGCCCTGGGCACTGTTACCGCGCTCAACACCATCAATGTGCGCAGCCGGGTCGGCGGCGAACTGGTGAAGATCGCCTTCGAAGAAGGGCAGATGGTCAAGGCCGGCGACCTGCTCGCCGAGATCGATCCGCGCCCGTACCAGAACGCCTTGCTCCAGGCCGAAGGGACCCTGTTGCAAAACCAGGCCCAACTGAAAAACGCCCTGGTGGACCTGGAACGCTACCGCGGCCTGTACGCCGAGGACAGCATCGCCAAGCAGACTCTGGATACCGCCGCGGCGCTGGTGGGCCAGTACCAGGGGACGGTCAAGACCAATCAGGCGGCGGTCAACGACGCCAAGCTCAACCTTGAATTCACCCGCATCCGCGCGCCGATTACCGGGCGTGTCGGCCTGCGCCAGCTGGATGTCGGCAACCTGGTGGCGGCCAACGACACCACGGCCCTGGCGATCATCACCCAGACCCAACCGATCAGCGTGGCCTTCACCTTGCCGGAGAACAGCCTCGACGTCGTGCTGGCCCGCTACCGCTCCGGGGCCAAGCTGCCGGTCGAAGCCTGGGACCGTGGCGACACCCAGTTGCAAGCCACCGGCGTACTGCAGAGCCTGGACAACCAGATCGACACCACCACCGGCACTTTGAAATTCAAGGCGCGCTACGACAACCGTGACCAGGCGCTGTTCCCCAATCAGTTCGTCAACGTGCGTTTGCTCGCTGACACCCTCAAGGGGGTGATCCTGGCACCCTCGGCGGCAATTCAATTCGGCACCAACGGCACGTTTGTCTACGCCCTGGATGGCGACAAGAAAGTCACCATTCGCCCACTGAAAATCGGCGCCACCGACGGCGACAACACCGTGATCAAGGAAGGCCTCAAGCCGGGTGATCGGGTGGTGCTGGAAGGCACCGATCGCCTGAAAGAGGGCAGCGAGGTGGAGGTGGTCAACGACAGCAACCAGGTCCCGGCCGCGCCGACCGATAACCTCCACAGCCAGGCGAGCGATGCCGCGCCCGCACCAGAGGCCAATGGCAAGGCGCATAAGGGCGGCGCATGAACATCTCCCGCCTGTTCATCCTGCGTCCGGTCGCGACTACCCTGAGCATGCTGGCCATCGTTCTGGCCGGCCTGATCGCCTATCGCCTGCTGCCGGTCTCGGCGCTGCCCCAGGTGGATTATCCGACCATTCGGGTCATGACCTTGTACCCCGGCGCCAGTCCGGACGTAATGACCAGTGCGGTCACCGCGCCCCTGGAGCGGCAGTTCGGGCAGATGCCCGGCCTGACCCAGATGGCCTCGACCAGCTCCGGCGGCGCTTCAGTGCTGACCCTGCGCTTCAACCTCGACATCAACATGGACGTCGCCGAGCAACAGGTGCAGGCCGCGATCAACGCCGCCAGCAACCTGCTGCCCAACGATTTGCCGGCACCGCCGGTGTACAACAAGGTCAACCCGGCGGACACCCCGGTGCTGACCCTGGCGATCACCTCCAAAACCATGCTGCTGCCCAAACTCAACGACCTGGTCGATACGCGCATGGCGCAGAAAATCGCCCAGATCAGCGGCGTCGGCATGGTCAGCATCGCCGGCGGACAACGCCAGGCGGTGCGGATCAAGGTCAACCCCGAGGCCCTGGCGGCCAACGGCCTGAACCTGTCGGATGTGCGCACCCTGATTGCCGCTTCCAACGTCAACCAGCCCAAGGGCAACTTCGACGGCCCGACCCGGGTGTCGATGCTCGACGCCAACGACCAGTTGACCTCGCCCAAGGACTACGCCGAACTGATCCTTGCCTACAACAATGGCGCGCCATTGCGGCTCAAGGATGTCGCGCAGATCGTCGATGGCGCCGAGAACGAGCGCCTCGCGGCCTGGGCCAACGAAAACCAGGCGGTGCTGCTCAATATCCAGCGCCAGCCGGGGGCCAACGTGATCGAGGTGGTTGACCGGATCAAGGCGCTGCTGCCGAGCATCACCGACAATCTGCCAGCCGGGCTGGATGTCACGGTGCTGACCGACCGCACCCAGACCATCCGTGCCTCGGTCACCGACGTGCAGCACGAATTGCTGATCGCCATCGCCCTGGTGGTGATGGTGACTTTCCTGTTCCTGCGCCGCGTCAGCGCCACCATCATCCCTTCGATTGCCGTGCCGCTGTCGTTGATCGGCACCTTCGGGGTGATGTACCTGGCCGGTTTTTCGGTCAACAACCTGACCCTGATGGCCCTGACCATCGCCACGGGGTTTGTGGTCGATGACGCGATTGTCATGCTGGAGAACATTTCGCGCTACATCGAGGAGGGCGACAGCCCGCTGCAGGCGGCGCTCAAGGGTGCGAAACAGATCGGCTTCACCCTGATCTCCCTGACCTTGTCGCTGATCGCGGTGCTGATTCCGCTGCTGTTCATGGCCGACGTGGTCGGGCGGCTGTTTCGCGAGTTCGCCATCACCCTGGCGGTGGCGATCCTGATTTCCCTGGTGGTGTCCCTGACCCTGACGCCGATGATGTGTGCGCGCTTGCTCAAGCCCGAGCCCAAGCCTGAAGAGCAGGGCCGTTTCTATCGTGCCAGCGGCGCGTGCATCGACTGGATGATCGCCGCCTACGGACGCAAGTTGCAGTGGGTGCTCAAGCACCAGCCGCTGACCCTGATGGTGGCCATCGGCACCCTGGCTCTCACTGTGTTCCTCTACATGATCGTGCCCAAGGGCTTCTTTCCGGTGCAGGACACCGGGGTGATCCAGGGGATTTCCGAAGCGCCGCAGTCCATCTCCTTCGCCGCCATGAGCCAGCGCCAACAGGAACTGGCCAAGATCATCCTGCAAGACCCGGCGGTGCAAAGCCTGTCGTCCTATATAGGCGTGGACGGCGACAACGCCACCCTCAACAGCGGCCGCCTGCTGATCAACCTCAAGCCGCACAAGGACCGCGACCTCAGCGCAGCCCAGGTGATCACCCGCTTGCAGCCACAATTGGACAAGCTGGTGGGCATTCGCCTGTTCATGCAGCCGGTGCAGGACCTGACCATCGAAGACCGGGTCAGTCGCACCCAATACCAGTTCAGCATGTCGTCACCGGATGCCGAGTTGCTCAGCCTGTGGAGCGGCCGCCTGGTCGAAGCCCTGGGCCACCAGCCGGAGCTGACCGACGTCGCCAGTGACCTGCAGGACAAGGGCCTGCAGGTGTACCTGGTAATCGACCGCGACGCGGCTTCGCGCATCGGCGTGTCGGTGGCCAACATCACCGATGCCCTGTACGACGCCTTCGGCCAGCGGCAGATCTCCACCATCTACACCCAGGCCAGTCAGTACCGCGTGGTGCTGCAGGCCAAGGATGGCGAGAAGATCGGCCCGCAGGCGCTGGAGCAGATCCACGTCAAGACCACCGACGGCGGCCAGGTTCGATTGTCCAGCCTGGCGCGCATCGAGGAACGCCAGGCCCAACTGTCGATCGCCCATATCGGCCAGTTCCCGGCGGTGATGATGTCGTTCAACCTGGCGCCCGGCGTGGCATTGGGGCAGGCGGTGGAACTGATCGAACAGGTGCAGAAGGACATCGGCATGCCACTGGGCGTGCAGAGCCAGTTCCAGGGGGCGGCCCAGGCATTCCAGGCCTCGTTGTCGAGTACCTTGCTGCTGATCCTGGCGGCCGTGGTGACCATGTACATCGTACTCGGGGTTCTCTACGAGAGTTACATCCACCCGATCACCATTTTGTCGACCTTGCCCTCGGCGGCAGTCGGGGCCTTGCTGGCGTTGCTCTTGAGTGGCAATGACCTGGGGATGATCGCGATCATCGGCATCATCCTGCTGATTGGTATCGTCAAGAAAAACGCGATCATGATGATCGACTTTGCCCTCGAGGCCGAGCGCAACCAGGGCATGGACCCGGCGACGGCGATCTATCAGGCGGCGCTGCTGCGCTTCCGGCCGATCCTGATGACTACCCTGGCCGCGCTGTTCGGTGCGGTGCCGCTGATGCTGGCCACCGGTTCCGGCGCGGAACTGCGCCAGCCCCTGGGCCTGGTGATGGTCGGCGGGCTGTTGGTCAGCCAGGTGCTGACGCTGTTCACCACGCCGGTGATCTACCTGTACTTCGACCGCCTTGGGCGGCGCTGGCGGCCCGCGCCTGAGCGCCTGGAGTCGGTAGAACAGCCATGAACCTGTCCGGACCTTTCATCAAGCGCCCGGTCGCGACCATGCTGCTGAGCCTGGCGATCATGCTCCTGGGCGGCGTCAGCTTCGGCCTGTTGCCGGTATCGCCACTGCCGCAAATGGACTTCCCGGTGATCGTGGTCCAGGCCAGCCTGCCGGGTGCCAGCCCCGAGGTGATGGCCTCCACCGTGGCCACCCCGCTGGAGCGCTCCTTCGGCGCCATCGCCGGGGTCAACACCATGAGCAGCCGCTCCAGCCAGGGCTCGACGCGGGTGATCCTGCAATTTGACCTGGACCGCGACATCAATGGCGCGGCGCGGGAAGTGCAGGCGGCAATCAACGCCTCGCGCAACCTGTTGCCCAGCGGCATGCGCAGCATGCCCACCTACAAGAAGGTCAACCCGTCCCAGGCGCCGATCATGGTGCTGTCGCTGACCTCGGACGTGCTGGAAAAAGGCCAGCTGTATGACCTGGCCTCGACCATCCTCTCGCAAAGCCTGTCCCAGGTGCCGGGCGTGGGCGAAGTGCAGATCGGCGGCAGCTCGTTGCCGGCGGTGCGCATCGAGCTCGAGCCGCAGTTGCTCAACCAGTACGGCGTGGCCCTGGATGACGTGCGCAACACCATTGCCAACGCCAACGTGCGCCGGCCCAAAGGCTCGATCGAAGACGATCAGCGGATGTGGCAGGTGCAGGCCAACGACCAGTTGGAGAAGGCCAAGGACTACGAACCGCTGATCATCCGCTACCAGAACGGCTCGGCGTTGCGCCTCAGTGACGTGGCCAAGGTCAGCGACGGCGTCGAGGACCGCTACAACAGCGGCTTCTTCAACGACGACTCGGCAGTGCTGCTGGTGATCAACCGCCAGGCCGGCGCCAACATCATCGAGACGGTCGACGAGATCAAGGCGCAATTGCCGGCCTTGCAGGCGGTGCTGCCGGCCAGCGTCAAGCTGAACCTGGCGATGGACCGTTCGCCGGTGATCAAAGCCACCCTGCACGAAGCGGAAATGACCCTGCTGATTGCCGTGGGGCTGGTGATCCTGGTGGTGTTCCTGTTCCTCGGCAACTTCCGCGCCTCGCTGATCCCGACGCTGGCGGTCCCGGTGTCGCTGGTCGGCACCTTTGCGGTGATGTACCTCTATGGTTTTTCCCTGAACAACCTGTCGCTGATGGCGTTGATCCTGGCCACCGGGCTGGTGGTGGACGATGCCATCGTGGTGCTGGAGAACATTTCCCGGCACATCGACGATGGCATCGCCCCAATGAAGGCGGCGTACCTGGGGGCCCAGGAAGTCGGCTTCACCCTGTTGTCGATGAACGTCTCGCTGGTGGCGGTGTTCCTCTCGATCCTGTTCATGGGCGGGATTATCGAGAGCCTGTTCCGCGAATTCTCCATCACCCTGGCCGCCTCGATCGTGGTTTCGCTGGTGGTGTCCCTGACCCTGACCCCGATGCTCTGCGCCCGCTGGTTGAAACCCCATACCCCAGGCCAGGAAAACCGCCTGCAGCGCGGCAGCCGCAAGGCCAACGACTGGATGGTCAAGTACTACGCCAGCAGCCTGGACTGGGTACTGCGCCATCCGCGCCTGACCCTGTTCAGCCTGTTCATCACTATCGGCGTCAACGTGGCGCTGTACGTGGTGGTACCCAAGACCTTCCTGCCACAGCAGGACACCGGCCAACTGATCGGCTTTGTGCGCGGTGACGACGGGCTGTCGTTCAGCGTGATGCAGCCGAAAATGGAGATCTTCCGCCGCGCGGTGCTCAAGGACGCTGCGGTGGAAAGCGTCGCTGGGTTCATCGGCGGCAGCAACGGTACCAACAACGCCTTCATGCTGGTGCGCCTCAAGCCGATCAAGGAACGTAACCTGTCGGCGCAGAAAGTCATCGAGCGCCTGCGCAAGGAAATGCCCAAGGTGCCCGGCGCGCAACTGATGCTGATGGCCGACCAGGACCTGCAGTTTGGCGGTGGCCGCGAGCAGCAGTCGTCGCAATACAGCTACATCCTGCAAAGCGGTGACCTGTCGGCGCTGCGTGAGTGGTACCCGAAAGTGGTGACGGCGCTCAAGGCCCTGCCGGAGCTCACCGCCATCGACGCCCGCGAGGGCAGTGGTGCGGCGCAAGTGACACTGGTGGTCGACCGGGACCAGGCCAAGCGCCTGGGCATCGACATGGCCATGGTCACCTCGGTGCTCAACAACGCCTACAGCCAGCGGCAGATCTCCACCATCTACGACAGCCTCAACCAGTACCAGGTGGTGATGGAGGTCAATCCCAAATATGCCCAGGACCCGATCACCCTCAACCAGGTGCAAGTGATCACCTCGACCGGCGCGCGGATTCCGCTGTCGGCCATTGCCCACTACGAAAACAGCCTGGAAAACGACCGCGTCAGCCACGAAGGGCAGTTTGCTTCCGAGAGCATCGCCTTTGACATGGCTGAAGGCGTGACGGTGGAGCAGGGCGGGGCCGCGATCGAGCGGGCGATCGCCAAGCTCGGTCTGCCAGAGGAAGTGATCGCCAAGATGGCCGGCACCGCCGACGCCTTTGCCGCGACCCAGAAGAGCCAGCCGTGGATGATCCTCGGCGCCTTGCTGGCGGTCTACCTGGTGCTTGGGGTGCTGTATGAAAGCTACGTGCACCCGCTGACCATTCTCTCCACGCTACCGTCCGCCGGGGTCGGCGCCTTGCTGTCGATCTATGTACTGGGCGGCGAGTTCAGCCTGATCTCATTGCTGGGGTTGTTCCTGCTGATCGGCGTGGTGAAGAAAAACGCCATCCTGATGATCGACCTGGCGCTGCAACTCGAGCGCCATCAGGGCCTGGCGCCGCTGGAATCGATCCGCAGCGCCTGCCTGTTGCGCTTGCGTCCGATCCTGATGACCACCCTGGCCGCCATCCTCGGCGCCTTGCCCTTGCTGCTCGGCAGTGCCGAGGGCGCGGAAATGCGCCAGCCGCTGGGCCTGACCATCATTGGCGGGCTGATCTTCAGCCAGGTGCTGACGCTTTACACCACCCCGGTGGTCTACCTCTATCTCGACCGTTTGCGCCACCGGGTCAACCGCTGGCGTGGGGTTCGTACCGATGCTGCTCTGGAAACCGCGCTATGACTGACCGTTACCCACTCAACCGCGACTGCCTGTCGCCCCAGCGCCTGGTGACGGCCCGTGGCTCGCGATTGCTGAGCCTTTCCCTCAGCGCCCTGATGCTCAGTGCCTGCGCCGTCGGCCCGGACTATCAGCGCCCCAGCGTCGCAGAACCGGCCCAGTACAAGCAGGCACAGGGCTGGCGCCAGGCTAATCCGAGCGATTCCCTGGCCCGTGGCGCCTGGTGGGAGCTGTATGGCGATCAGCAGCTCAATGGCCTGGTGGAAAAACTCAACAGCTCCAACCAGACCGTCGCCCAGGCCGAGGCCCAGTACCGTCAGGCCCAGGCCCTGGTCGCCAGCGCGCGGGGCGCGTTTTACCCCACGGTCGACCTGAGCGCCGGGAAAACCCGCTCCAGCCAGGGCACGGGGAGCAGCAGTTCATCCTTGAGCAGTTCCAGCAGTGGCATCCGCAACACCTACAACACGCAGTTGGGGGTGAGTTGGGAAGCGGATGTCTGGGGCAAGCTGCGCCGCGGCCTGGAGGCCAACGAGGCCAGCGCCGAGGCGAGCTTTGCGGACCTGGCGGCCATGCGCCTGAGCCAGCAATCGGAGCTGGTACAGAATTACCTGCAACTGCGGGTCATCGATCAGCAACGGCGCCTACTGCAGGCCACCGTGGAAAACTACCAGCGCTCGCTGAAAATGACCGAAAACCAGTACCGCGCCGGGGTGTCTGGCAAGGACGCGGTGTCCCAGGCCCAGACCCAGCTCAAAAGCACCCAGGCCGACATGATCGACCTGATCTGGCAGCGCGCGCAGTTCGAGAACGCCATTGCGGTGTTGATGGGCCAGGCGCCCGCCGAATTCACCCTGGCCGAAACCCAGGACATCCCGGACTTGCCCGAAGTGCCGTTGGGCCTGCCTTCGCAATTGCTCGAACGGCGTCCGGATATTGCCTCGGCCGAGCGCTCGGTGATTGCCGCCAACGCCAATATCGGCGTGGCCAAGGCCGCCTACTACCCGGACCTTACCCTGAGCCTGTCCGGTGGTTACAGCAGCAGTACCTCGACCGACCTGATCAGCTTGCCGAACCGTTTCTGGTCGGTGGGGCCGCAACTCAACCTGCCATTGTTCGACGGCGGCCAGCGCTCGGCGGAAGTCGATCGCAACGAGGCGCTGTATGACCAGACTGTGGCCAAGTACCGGCAGACCGTCCTCGACGGGTTTCGCGAGGTAGAAAACTACCTGGTCCAGCTCAGGGTCCTGGGCGACGAAGCCGTGGTGCGCCAGCAGGCGCTGGATGCCGCCCGGGAGTCGTTGCGCCTGATCCAGAACCAGTACAAGGCCGGCTTGATCGCCTACCTCGACGTGGTGGTGGTGCAGGCCACGGCCTTGAGCAACGAGCGCAGTGTGCTGACCTTGCAGCAGAGCCGACTGATCGCCAGCGTGCAGTTGATTGCGGCGTTGGGCGGCGGTTGGGACGGGCAATTGATACCCGCTGAAAGCCAATGACCTAGGCTCCGTAGGGGCTTGTCGAGCTTGTTACAGTCTTTCTGTCGCGCTGGTGGCCTTTTGATTACTTTGCAGGTGCTTTCGCCCTTGGAATCAGTACAATCGGCAACTTTCGCCCAGGGTGCACGGACGCTTCAGCCAGGGCATAGTCGAGAAGTCTGATGCTCATCGGTAACTATTCCCCTGCGCTGGTCCTGATTTCGCTCTGCGTGGCTGTTTTGGCGTCCTACACTGCCCTCGACATGACCGGGCGTATCGCTACGGCCAAGGGTCGGGCTGCTCACCTGTGGACCGTCGGCGGTGCACTGGCCATGGGCGTCGGAGTCTGGTCCATGCACTTTATCGGCATGCTGGCCTTCAGTTTGCCGATCGACCTGGGCTATGACTTCGGCATCACGGCCTTGTCGCTGCTGATCGCCATTCTCTCCTGCGGTTTCGCCCTGTGGCTGGTCAGCCAACCCCAGTTACCTGCCTGGCAGTTGGGGTTTGGTGCCTTGATCATGGGGGCGGGCATCAGCGCCATGCACTACATGGGCATGGCAGCCATGCGCATGACCCCAGGCATCGATTATGACCCGAGCCTGTTCGGCGCCTCCCTGTTGATTGCGGTGGGGGCCTCTGCCGCAGCGCTGTGGATCGCCTTCCGCCTGCGCCAGAACACGCCCTATGTGCGCTTCGCCCGTGGTGGGGCGGCGGTGATCATGGGCCTGGCCATTGTCGGCATGCATTACACCGGGATGGCAGCGGCACGCTTTGCCGATGGCAGCTTCTGCGGTGCGGCGGTCGATGGTTTGAGCGGCAAGGGCCTGGACAATCTGGTGCTGGTGACCACGTTGGCGGTGCTGAGCATTGCCTTGCTGACCTCGATTCTCGACGCGCGCCTTGAGGCGCGCACCTCGGAGCTGGCCAATTCCCTGACCCTGGCCAACCGCGAACTGACCCAACTGGCGCTGCATGACACCCTGACCGGGCTGCCCAACCGGGTGTTGCTGGCCGACCGCATCGACCAGGCCATGCTCATGGTGCAGGAACAAAGCGGTTGTTTTGCCCTGATGTTCATCGACCTGGACGGCTTTAAACCGGTCAACGATGCCTTCGGACATCACATGGGCGATCAGTTGCTGCGTGAGGTCAGCGTGCGCCTGCGCGAGGACTTGCGTAGCCAGGACACCCTGGCGCGGATCGGCGGTGACGAGTTCGTCTTGCTGGTGCAACTGCACGAGCCGGACGATGCGCTGCGCTTGGCAGCGCGCCAGGTGGGCCTGCTTTCCCGGGTGTTCCGGGTCGGTGAGCACGATCTGCAGATCTCGGCCAGCATCGGCATTGCGGTCTATCCCGGCAACGGCCACACCGCGCAAGAGCTGTTGATGAACGCCGATGCGGCGATGTACCACGCCAAGGGTACTGGCAAGAACGGCTATCGCTTCTTCGATGTGTCGATGAACAACAACGCGCGGCGCCAGTTGCAGTTGCTGCAGGACCTGCGCAACGCGCTCGAACAGGATCAGTTCCGGTTGTATTACCAGCCCAAGTTCGATGCCAGCAACGGTCATCCGGTGGGGGCCGAAGCGCTGTTGCGCTGGGAGCACCCGACCCAGGGCATGCTGCTGCCGGACAAGTTCATCGAACTGGCGGAAAAAACCGGCTTGATCATCCCGATTGGCGATTGGGTGCTCAATGAAGCCTGCCGGCAGATGCGCCTCTGGCATCTGCAGGGCTACACCAACTGGCGCATCGCGGTGAACCTCTCGGCGCTGCAGTTCTGTCACACCGAGTTGGTCCACAGCGTCGCCAAGGCCCTGGCTACCCACGGCCTGCCTGCCAACAGCCTGACCCTGGAAATCACCGAGACCACGGCCATGAGCGACGCGGACGCGAGCATGACGGTGCTCAATCAGCTATCGGAAATGGGTGTCGACCTGTCCATTGATGACTTTGGCACCGGTTACTCGAGCCTGATGTACCTCAAGCGCCTGCCCGCCAACGAGCTGAAAATCGATCGCGGCTTCGTGCGCGACCTGGAGCGCGACAGCGATGACGCCGCGATCGTCTCGGCCATCGTTGCCTTGGGCCAGGCATTGGGGCTGCGGATCGTTGCCGAGGGCGTGGAAACCGACATGCAGCAGGATTTCCTGACCCAGTTGGGCTGCGATTCGCTGCAAGGCTACCTGCTGGGCCACCCGTTGCCGGCGGAACGCTTCATGCGCGACATTCTTCGGGCGGAGCAGGTGGTGTAGGAGCAAGGCTTGCCTGCGATGGGCATAGGTTTCTACACAGCTGTGGTGCGACGTTGCACCAGGGTGTTGGATTAGACCGAGTACATATCCATTTTTGCGGTAACGGCCTCCTATGGTTCCGCCTGACGGCGGCTTACTTTTGAACAGCGCAAAAGTAAGCAAAACGCTCTTACCCCACCACTCGGTGCCTCGCTTAGGCTCGGCATGCCCGTACTCCGACATTGATTTGGGGGCCGCCGCAATGGGCCCTCCCTGGCCCAGTGCGGCTAAACCGGCGTCCTGCCGGTTTACCCCCCAAATCAATATCGAATTACGGCCAGCGTGGTTAACGGGGCGCCTAAGATCAAAAACAACGCGAGGCGGCCTAAAAGCCGACCTGATCGCTAGGGCATGCGCGGTGTAGCTTCTACTTCCTAAGACGCTGACGAAGTCAGCCATCTTTTGATCTGGCTCTGGCTCTGGCTTTTGCTTTGGCTCTGGCTTTTGATCCTGGGCGCCCCGTTAACCACGCTGGCCGAACGCAGGCTTGAAGCCGTGGGTAACCCGGCAGGACGCCGGGTTAGCCGCCCCGCGCCATGGATGGCGCGTGGCGGCGGCCCACGGATTCAAGCCGGAGTGAGGGAACACCGAGCCTAAGCGAGGTGCCGAGTGGTGGGGCAAGAGCCTTTTTGCTTACTTTTGGGCTCCTCCAAAAGTGAGCCGCTGTAAAAGCGGAACCATAGGAGGCCGTTACCGAAGAAATGGATATGTACTCGGTCTAATCCAACACCCCAGAGGCCCAGAGGCCGCCCCGGGGAAGATGTCAGGCCAGATCCACCAAGACAATCTCACTGTCCTCGATCGCGGTGACCCGCAACACCCGCTCATCGGCAACCGCCACACCGTCCCGCGCCTCGGCGCGCAAGCCATTGACTTCAATGACCCCCGTGGCCGGCACCAGATACGCCCGGCGGCCGTTATCCAGGGCGTATTCGGCGCTTTCCCCGGCTTTCAGGTTGGCCGCCACCAAACGTGCATCGGCGCGAATCCGCAGGCTCTGGTCGTCGCCGGCCTTGCCGCTGGCCAGGGTCACGAAACCTTCGCGCTGGCCCTTTGGAAAAGGCTTGGCGCCCCAGGACGGAGCCGAACCAGCCTCGTTGGGGATGATCCAGATCTGGAAGATCCGGGTCGCCGTCGACTCCAGGTTGTACTCGCTATGGGTGATCCCGGTCCCGGCGCTCATGACCTGGACGTCTCCGGCCTCGGTACGGCCCTTGTTGCCCAGGTTGTCCTCATGGCTGATGGCGCCTTCGCGAACGTAGGTGATGATCTCCATGTCGCGGTGCGGGTGCTTGGGGAAGCCAGTGCCCGGGGCGATCACATCGTCGTTCCAGACTCGCAGGTTGCCCCAGTGCATACGCTTGGGATCGTGGTACTCGGCGAACGAGAAGTGATGGTGGGCGTCGAGCCAGCCGTGGTTGGCGCCGCCCAGGGAGGTGAAGGGTCTGAGTTCAAGCATGATCGTCTCCTGAAAGGTTCGTCATACAACGAGAACCGGTGGTTGATGGCGTGCATCTTCCATCAGGTATGAATCGATAAAAAGCGTAAAAACCCCTTCAAAACGATCTATAAATTAGATATTTATTTACGAGGCCTGCTTCGGCAACACCTTCACTTCATCACTTAAACCAATGATGGATAAGCATTTGACTAGAACTCCCGGGCAAATGCAGACACCATAGCCCGCAACAGCCTCACACCCTGGAGTCAGCGTGCCGCAACACACCCCCGATCTGCCCCCCGAGCTTTTGCCCCTGGCCGAGATGCCCTTGTTCAAGCGCCTGGCCGCGCGTTTCTTTGGCCATGGCCTGACCCGTTTGCGCGCCCAGCATCGGGCTTCCTGGCTGCACGGCCAGGCCGACGGTTTTCGCAGCGGACATACCGCCGGGGTGGATTACGGTTATCAGGAAGGCAGGGCCGAAGGGTTGGAGGAAGGGCGCCAGGTCCTGCTGATTCGCGATAGCCGCTGCACCGAGCACCCGGCACCACGGGTCGACGAGCACTTGTTCGACGACTGGCGACTGCCCCTGAGTGCTGACCTGAAGAAGCGCGTCAAGGCTGATGTCGCGCGCCTGCTGCCGGGGGCAGCGCAACCCAGCGCCGCGCAGTGGAAGATGATCTTCAGCGATACGCCGTCTACCTCGGTGATTGCCGGGGCGGGCGCCGGGAAGTCGACCACCCTGGCGTTGCGCATCGTATTGCTGACCCAGTACCTGGGCTTTGAACTGGACTCCCTGACCGTGGTGACCTTCACCCGGGAGTCGCGCAAGGACTTCATCAACAAGCTGATTGCTCTCTACGCCTTGTGGGGCCGGGCGCTGTCGCCAAAGGACGCGCGCGACCTGGTGCGCACTTTCCATTCGCGGATTTTGCCGATGGTCCGCAGCCTGCCTGGCTTCGAGCGCCTGCAAGCCTTCGAGAACCTTAGCGAGCGGACACTGCTGGATGACACGCAGGTCGACAGCAACCCCTTCGACCTGCGGATCAACGACACTCAGCGCCAACAGCTCAACGCCTGTTTTCACCGATTGTTTACCGACAACCTGCGTTTTCGCGAGTTGATCACGCCATTGTCGCGGCACGCCTTGCAACTCAAGGAACTGGAACGCGACCACCCGGATGTACAAAAACGCATGGCAGTGACGGAGCTGGCGGCCAAGCGCGACGAAGAGCTGTGCGATGTCGTCGAGGACCTGTGGTTGCGTGCCGGCGCCTGGCCGATCAAGGGCATCGAGCCTAGCCGGCAGACGTTCGAGATCAATGGCGCGACCTTTCATTGCCACGGTTACATCCCGAGCCTGGACGCCTGGGTGGTGCTGGGCTTCGACCCCCAGGAAAATCCCCAGGTAAGCCGCCCCAACGCCAAGCTCACGGTGCGCGCAGAATGGGCAGTAAAGCGCACCCTGTTTCAAGCTTTCTGTCGTAAGCCTTTGATTTGGCTAGATAGTTATCAATCGTCAAAACGGGTCTTGGCGACGCTGGCAGGGGATGCCAGCGCCGGTCCCGGGTTCGACTACAAGGTCAAGGGCGAGCTGGCCAGCGCGCCGTTGCTCGACTGTTTTGTCGGTGCCGCCAGCTTTATCGAGAACCTCGGCCTCGACGTGCCCACCGCCGTGGGCCAGATGTCCTTTGCCAAGGATGATCCAGACCGGTTTTTCTTTGAGGCATTGAGTCTGTTCTGGCGCACGTTCGAGGATCATCTACTGGACCAGAAGCCACCAGTGATGACCTACAACCGGATGTTCGCCTTGTTCAGCGAGCACTCGCCGGAAAACCTCAGGCTGCTCAGCGATGAACTGCTGCGACCGATGTCGCACCTGATGATCGACGAATTCCAGGACGTATCGCCGCAGATCGTCTCCTGGTTGCGGGCAACTCTTCGCGAAATCCGTCGCCGCGGGCCGGCCATGCATGTCGGCCGTGGGGCCCAGCGTTCTTCACTGCTGTGCGTGGGTGATGACTGGCAATCGATCTACGGCTGGCGTGGCAGTTCGCCCAAGTATTTCATGGAGTTCAACCAGCAGTTCTCGTCACCCAGCACCACCCGGGTAATGCTCAGTGACAACTACCGTAGCCACCAGTACATCATTGATGCGGCCGAACATATCGTGCGTGCCGCCCCGGCGATCCCAGGCAAGAAGGCCAAGGCGTGCGGGCAGGCGACATCTTTGTTGCCGGTGCAGATCCATGAGCGGGACGAGGCTGCGCTGGGCAAACGCCTGACGGAGCACTACCAGAAGGGTGATTCAATCTTAATGTTGTATCGAAAAAGCAGCGATAAGTTATTGATAGAGCAGCATATTTCATCTGTAGTTAATGTTGATTCTAGCTTGCCGTACGAGGCCAGACGCCTCAAGCAGTTGACCTATCACAGTGCCAAGGGGCTCCAGGCGGACGCGGTGTTCCTGCTGGGGGACTGCCAGCACCTGACCAGTTCGCCCTACAAGAATCAGGTCTATCGGATGGCGGGACTGGGCAAGGACGCAGATGCCGATCCGTACGACAGCGCGCAGAAAGACGAAATCCTGCGCTTGGCGTATGTCGGCATCACCCGTGCGGTCAGTCATTGCTATTGGTACGTCGATGCCCAGGAAGGCCCGATGGTGAACATGCCGCGGGCCTCCGACCGGATCGCCGCCAAGCCGTTTTTCGCCGATCACCGTACAGGTGGTGGGAGCGAGCCCGCTCCCACAGATTTCAAAGCCATCGGGTTGGGGGCTCAGGCGTAACTCTTGAGCGCCTGGGAGGGGATGAAGGCTTCGAGTTCATCCTCCACGGCTTCGATGATGCGCTCCACATCTGCCGCGTTCATCACCGTCGCGCAGGGAATCCCGGCAATGGCCAGCAGCGTCTCGCCGCTGACGCGGTCGAACAGCCGGGCAATCATGCTCCCCGGGGCATCCATGTTGGCCTCGAAGCCCACGGGATGAAAATGCCAGCGCATCAACTGGCAGGCGTTGGGGAAGGTGACCTTAGTCTGCGAAGCCTTGTTCATCTGTTGCCCACCTGGGTGATCGAGCGCTTCCGTTAGCTCATGGCAGGAGAGAGCGCCCTCTGTGGCGCCACCGGTTGAGTGAATAAAAATAGCACTCGTTCAGCCTGCAGTTACTGGGTTTTTCAGGCCATTTGGCGATTGAACGCGGTTTTTATGCGCTGGATCACGTTCCGGCGTTGCCCATTGCCATTGAAGCCCGCGGGCAAGTTCGGCAAGCTCGGTGCTTTATGTCGTCGAGTGCCCTATGCCTGCCCCAGAAGATGGCCCGTTGTTGACCCAGGCTACCGGCGAAACCGTGCTGCGTTATCACCTGTGCTGGAAGCACCGCGACCTCGACGGCGTGATGGCGCTGTATCACCCGGACATCCAGTACCACGACTTTTTCCAGAACCGGGTCCTGGGCTTGAGTGAGCTGCGTGAATACGTGCGCAGCAGCATGCCCCGTGATCCCGAGGAGGCGCTGGAGCATTCGGACCGCATCCGCCTGGATGGCGATACCGCGTTCATCCAATACCGCATGACCCTGCGCGGTGGCGAAGGGCTGGTGTCGTTTCGCTCAAGCGAGGCCATCACCGTGCGTGACGGGCTGATCTGGCGCGTCAACGAATACGCGTCCCTGGTCCACGAACCGCGCGACAGCCAGACACCAGGTGCGCCGCGTCCGGCAGCCAGCCGGCTGGGGCTGTCACCCCGCCAGTTGAGTTTCATGGCCCAGGACCTGCAGCAGTACTTCGAGCGCCAGCAAGCCTATCTCGATCCGCAACTGGATCTGCAACGGGTCGCCGAGGAGTGCGGTTACAGCCGCAACCAGATTTCCTACCTGCTCAACCAGGTCCTGGGGCAAAGCTTCTACCGCTACGTCAACCAGGCGCGCTTGCAGCACCTGCTGGCGGCACTGGACCGCGCCACGCCCCCGGTGCGCATCGACGAACTGGCCTTCGCCGCCGGGTTCAACTCGTTGTCGGCGTTCTATAGCTGTTTTCGCCAGCACACCGGGTTGTCGCCCAAGGCCTACGTCAAACAGATTTCTTTGCGTGCACGCGCGCAAGACAAGCCCTGAGCCAACCCACTAGGATCGACGCCATCGAAACTTGAATGGCGGAGACTTGCATGCCGGCGTGGCGCACGATCAGTTTGTGGATGGACCAGCTCGAGGAGTCGCTGTTGCCGAGGCCTGCCCTTGAGCACGACCTGGATGTCGATGTGGTGATCATCGGCGCCGGGTACACCGGTCTCTGGACCGCGTACTACCTCAAGCGCCAGGCCCCGGAGCTGAGCATTGCCATTGTCGAGGCGCAAACTGCCGGTTTTGGCGCGTCGGGCCGCAATGGCGGCTGGCTGATGGGTAACCTGCTGGGCGAAGACCGCCTGCTAGCCGGCTTGTCCGCCGAACAACGGCGGGCCTCCTTCGACTTGCTGCACAGCATTCCCGATGAAGTGGCGATCGTCATCGAACGGGAAGGCATCGACTGCGATTACCGCAAAGGCGGGGTGCTGTATTGCGCCGCTCGTTACCCCGAACAGGAGCACAGCCTGCGCCAGTATCTGGACGGGCTCTATGCCCAGGGCCTGAATCAGTCCGACTATCGTTGGCTGACCCCCGAGCAGCTCAACCAGCAGATCCGGGTTGCCAAGCCCTATGGCGGCATCTATGCGCCGCACTGCGCGACGATCCAGCCGGCCAAGCTGGTGCGGGGCCTGGCACGAACCGTGGAGCGCATGGGGGTGAAGATCTTCGAAAACAGCCCAGTGACTGCCTGGCAATCGGGCAGCGTGCGCACCGCCAAGGCCAGCGTGCGTGCGCGTTGGGTGGTGCCGGCGGTGGAGGGTTATGCCGTGACGCTGGCCCCGCTGGGTCGTTATCAATTGCCGGTGCAGAGCCTGCTGGTCGCCACCGAGCCGTTGTCCGCAGCGACCTGGGACGAAATCGGCCTGAGCCGCGGCCAAGCCTTCAGCGAAAGCAGCCGCCAAGTCACCTATGGCCAGCGTACAGCCGACAATCGCCTGGTGTTCGGCGCCCGTGGCGGCTACCAGTTCGCCGGTCAGCTGCGGCACAACTTCGACCTGACCAGCAGTGAGGTGGAGCTGCGGCGCTACCTGTTCGGTGAATTGTTCCCGCAGCTCAAGAACGTACAGATCACCCATTCCTGGGGCGGCAACCTCGGCATGTCGCGCAACTTCAAGCCGCACATGCTGTGCGACGTGCGCAGCGGCATTGCCCTGGCGGGTGGTTATGGCGGTGAAGGCGTCGGCGCCAGCAACCTCGGCGGCCGGACCCTGGCCGACCTGATCCTGCAGCGCGACAGCCAGTTGGTGCGCCAGCCCTGGGTCGTCCCCCAAGGCGGCCTCGACGCGTTGCGCGCCTGGGAGCCGGAGCCGCTGCGCTGGCTGGGCTACAACGCGATCATCCGCAGCTTCATCCACGAAGACCGCACCCTGGCCGACCTGCACAGCGCGCCCTGGCGCCGCAAGCTTGCCACGCAGGTGGCGGGGTTCATGGAAGGCTTGATGCACTAAACGCGCTTCACTCACCCACAGGTATCGACATGAGCATTACCCAGTTCAAGAACACCCATCATGTGCCGCTGCAGGAATCCGCCCCGGTCGCCGTTCCGCTCGGTACGCCGGTGGCGGTCACCTCGACCACCAGCGTGGAGCGCAGCGACGGCGTCGAAACCGGGATCTGGGAGTGCACCCCGGGTCGCTGGCGGCGGCAGATCGTCGCGCAAGAGTTCTGTCACTTCGTCCAGGGCCGCTGCACCTTCACCCCGGATAACGGCGAGCCCCTGCAGATAGAAGCCGGCGATGCCCTGATGCTGCCCGCCAACAGCACCGGGATCTGGGACATCGAGGAAACGGTGCGCAAGACCTACGTATTGATTTTTTGATCCTCTGATCAACCGAAGACCTGCCAATAAAAACGCCAAACAGGAATCGAATCATGATCCGCTTACCCCGTGCACCCCTGATGCTGGCCCCGCTGATGTTGGCTGCGTCCCTCAGCCAGGCCGGCGAGACCGTGAAGGTCTACAACTGGTCGGACTACATCGCGCCGGACACGATGAAAAACTTCCAGAAAGAAACCGCTATCGGTTTCAGCTATGACGTCTACGACAGCAACGAAACCCTCGACGGCAAGTTGATGACCGGCCAATCGGGGTATGACGTGGTGTTCCCCTCCAACCACTTCATGGCGCGGCAGATCGCTGGCGGGGCACTGAAGAAGCTCGACAAGAGCCAACTGCCGAACTGGCAGAACCTCAACCCGGTGTTGCTCAAGGCCCTGCAAGACAACGACCCGGGCAACGAGCACGGCTTTCCCTACCTGTGGGGCAGTACCGGGATCGGCTATAACATCGCCAAGGTCAAGGCGGTGCTGGGGGACAACGCCCCCGTGGATTCCTGGGACCTGATCTTCAAGCCCGAATACATGGAGAAGCTGCAGAAGTGCGGCGTGGCAATCCTCGATAACGGCCCGGAACTGCTGCCCGCGGCCTTGAACTACCTGGGCTTGCCCCACCACAGCAAGGACCCGGCGGACTACAAGAAGGCCGAAGCCCTGCTGATGAAAGTACGGCCCTACGTCAGCTATTTCCATTCCTCCAAGTACACCAGTGACCTGGCCAACGGTGATATCTGCGTCGCGGTGGGTTTCTCCGGTGACATCCTGCAGGCCGAAAGCCGGGCCAGGGAAGCCAACAACGGCGTGGACATCGGCTACGCGATTCCCAAGGAAGGCGCGGCGATCTGGTTCGACATGGTGGCCATGCCCGTCGATGCTTCCGACGAAAAACAAGGCTACGCGTTCATGAACTACCTGCTGCGCCCCGACGTCATGGCCAGCATCAGTAACCATGTGCACTACGCCAACGGTAACCAGCAGGCCGATAGCCTGATCGACCCGGCTATCAGGAACGACACCAAGGTCTACCCGAGCCCGGAAATGATGGGCAAATTGTTCGCCCTGCAAGCCATGCCCCTGAACATCGACCGGATTCGGACCCGGCTGTGGAACAAGATTCGCACCGGGAGTTGATCGGCAATATCCGGTAGGGGATTGCGCGCCTGTGCTTGCGGGGGGGCATACCCCAACGGGGTAATGGGCGCGACAGTCGGGGTTCTCTAGAGTAGCGGTCCTTCGCCGGCGTGATCCGGTGCTTGAATATTGCTGAGGAGAGGACATGCGTGCACGTGAATTGGGCATCACCCTGGGCTTGGGCGTACCGGGACCGTTGAATGCCATTACCGATGTCCCGGGAGTTCGGGTCGGACACAGTACGTTGCGCGAACAGGTCAACGGCAAGCAGGTCAGGACCGGCGTCACGCTGATCCAGCCGCGGGCCGGTCATGCGCGGCAGCAGCCGTGTTTCGCCGGTTGCCATGTGCTCAACGGCAATGGGGATGCCACGGGGCTGGAATGGATTCGTGAAGCCGGGCTGCTGGCAACCCCGATTGCCATCACCAACACCCACAGCGTCGGCGTTGTGCGTGACGCCCTGGTGGCGCTGGAGCGCGACAGCCTCGCGGACCCTGCGACCTACTGGTGCATGCCAGTGGTGATGGAGACCTACGACGGCGTGCTCAACGACATCTGGGGCCAACACGTAGGCCCGCGACACGTGGCAGAAGCGGCCGCCAATGCCAGTGCCGGCCCCGTGGCGGAGGGCGCGGTCGGCGGTGGCACCGGGATGATCTGCCATGAGTTCAAAGGTGGAATCGGCACCGCGTCGCGCCAGGTAGCAGCCGGGCAGGGTGGCTACACCGTCGGCGCGCTGGTCCAGGCCAACCATGGCAAACGCCGCGAACTGCGGATCGACGGCTACCCAGTCGGCCGCCAACTGGTGCCAAGCCCATCGCCCTTCGAACACCAGGGCACGCCTGGCATGGGCTCGATCGTGGTGGTCCTTGCGACCGATGCGCCCCTGCTGCCGCACCAGTGCCAACGCCTGGCCCAGCGCGCCTCGATCGGCATCGCCCGCACCGGCGGCGGCACCGAAGACTCCAGCGGGGACATCTTCCTGGCGTTCGCTACCGGCAACCAGGACCTGCCGCCTGCGGACTACGGGCGCAAGGACCTGCCATTGAGCACCCCCCTGAAAATGCTCAACAACGATTACCTCTCGGCCCTGTTCAGCGCAGCGGCCGAAGCGGTGGAGGAGGCGATCATCAATGCGTTGCTCGCAGGCGAGGATATGTGCAGCGACGATGGCCGCCGCGTGGATGGGCTCAAGCCCGAGTTGCTGTTGCCGGCGTTGCGTGCCTCAGGCTGGTCCAGCCCCGACCTGTAGGCGGCTACTTTTCCTTGCGGATGGTGGCGACATCATCCGCCTTGACCTTGACCGTCGCGCCAGAAATGTCCTTGAACTCGACAAAACCGTCTTCAGCGGTGGTGTCCGGCATATCTTCGGTCAGGTATTGGGTGCCGTTCTGCAGGGTCACCACCGTTGGGGTCGAGCAACCTGCCAGCGCCAGCAAGGCGACCACGGCCAGGGGCATGCACAGAGTACGGATGTTCATACTAAAACCTCTCAATCCAGAATCACTCGATCGGCCTGATGCAAGGAGCAGCGGCGCGATATCACTAGGCCCTTGGTCCCGCTTATCCCGGGAAAGTTCGCTTAGGCCCTGAAAAAGCTGGAAAAATACCACATCAGGGTAGATGGAATGGACAAAACCCGGCCATTTATCTTTTTCCATTTGCCAGCGGCGCGGCTGAACTGCTATCTGTATGCATAACCAGTATCCGCTCGCCATGGCCCTTTCTATCTGTGACCGTCAATCCGCTCGAAGATCCGTTCTACTACCTGAATAACTTTCAGCAGGTACTCGCCTGGCTGCAGCAGCGTTATGCCGATGTGCTCAGCCCGCAGGAGCAGGCGTTCATTGAGTCTTTCGGCCAATTGCCGCGAGCTTCCCAGGCGCTACTGGTGCGCATGGTGATGCGCAAGGGCGAACACTTTCGCCCGGGCAAGTTGCAGTATCCGGAAATTGGCGCGACGGCGCTGGCGGTGCAGCCGTTACTGGCGCTGGGCTGGGTCGACGATCAGGCACCATTGACTCTGGATGCGTTGTTCGAGGTGCTGCTCAAGGCCGAGATCCTGGCCTGTTTCGGCACGGCCATCGACCAGCCCAAAGCGAAAAAAACCGCCTGGCTCGACGCCTTGCGTGAGGCATTCCCCCACCCGCAAACCCTGCGACAGTGGTACCCGGCCCTGGATGATCGGGTCCTGAGCCTGACCATCATGGACCTGTGCGATCGCCTGCGCTTGATGTTCTTCGGCAACCTTTACCAGGACTGGTCGGAGTTCGTGCTGGCGGACCTGGGCATCTACACCTACGAGAAGGTCGAGTTCTGCGCCGAGTCCCGGGGCTTGCGCAGCCGTGAGGACGTCGAGGCGTTTCTTTACCTGCATGGCTGCCAGCAAGCCTTCGAAGGCGGTGAGGACGTGAGCCAGGTGGTGGCTCGGATTCACGCCCTGGACAGCGCCAACCCCTGGCTGCAGAGACGCCGCGACAAACTGCTGTTCCTGCTCGGGCAACACTGCGAACGCCTGGCCGACTGGGCGGCAGCGCTGGATATCTATCGCCAGTGCCACTATCCGGGTGCCAGGGCGCGCCTGATCCGTGTGCTGGAGCGCTGCGCCGAGTATGCCCTGGCGCTGGAGTTGGCGACCCAGGCCGAGCTCGCGCCGCAAAGTGCCGCCGAGCAGCAGCAAGTGCTGCGGATGCTGCCGCGCTTGCGGCGCAAACTTGGCGGGCCGCCGGCGCCACGCCTGAAGCCGCGGGAAGTCGAGCGCCTGGACCTCAACCTGCTGCGCGTCGACCCGGCGTTGTCGGTGGAATTTCTTGTCCAGGCCCACCTGGATGACCCGGCGGCACCGGTGCATTACGTCGAAAACAGCCTGATCAACTCATTGTTCGGCTTGCTCTGCTGGCCGGCGATCTTCGCGCCACTGCCCGGGGCGTTCTTCCACCCGTTCCAGCGCGGGCCGGTGGACCTGCTGAGCGAGGATTTCCATACCCGCCGCGCTGAGTTGTTCCAGGCTTGCCTGGGCGAACTGGACGATGGCCGTTATGCCGCGACCATTCGCCAGCGTTTTCACGCCAAGGCGGGTGTGCAATCGCCCTTCGTGTTCTGGGGAGTGTTGACCGAGGAACTGCTGGAACTGGCATTGCTCTGCCTGCCGCCGGAACACCTCAAGCACTGGTTCGATCGCCTGTTGCAGGACATCAAGGCCAACCGCGCCGGCATGCCCGACCTGATTCAGTTCTGGCCGCAGCACAAGACCTACCGGATGATCGAGGTCAAGGGCCCCGGCGATCGCTTGCAGGATAACCAGGTGCGCTGGCTGGAGTTCTGCCATGCCCATCAGATGCCCATCGCCGTGTGCTACGTGCAGTGGGCGTTACCTTGCGAGTGAGCTACAGCATCGCGGTGCGTGCCCTGTGTGAGTTCACCGCCAAGTGCGGTGACCTCGACCTGCGCTTCACCCCATCGCCCACGGCGCTGGAGGGCATTGTCGGGCATCGCACCGTGGCCTCGCGGCGCAGTCCGGGCTACCAGAACGAAGTGGCGGTGCAAGGCCAATACCGGCAGTTGAGCGTGCGGGGGCGGGCAGACGGTTATGACCCGGCGCAGAACCGCCTGGAAGAAATCAAGACCTACCGCGGCGACCTCGAGCGTATGCCGGCCAACCACCGGCAACTGCATTGGGCCCAGGCGAAAATCTACGGCTGGTTACTGTGCCAGCAACTGCACCTGGCCGAGATCAACCTGGCGCTGGTGTATTTCGACATCGTCAGTGAGCAGGAGACCAGCCTGGTGTCAGCCTGCAACGCGCTTGAGCTGGAGACCTTCTTCAACCAGCAGTGCGGGTTGTTCCTGGCCTGGGCCGAGCAGGAACTGGCTCATCGCGAGGCGCGCAATCAGGCCGCACAGGCCCTGCGGTTTCCCCACCCGGACTTTCGTCCCGGCCAGCGTCACCTGGCGGAATCGGTGTTCAAGGCGGTCAGCACCGGCCGCTGCCTGATGGCCCAGGCTACCACCGGCATCGGCAAGACCCTCGGCACGCTGTTCCCGATGCTCAAGGCCTTGGCGCCGCAGAAGCTCGACAAGGTGTTGTTTCTCACCGCCAAGACTCCAGGCCGCAAACTGGCGCTGGATGCCGCACAGGTACTGGTCGACAGCGCACCGGGGTTGCCCTTGCGAGTGCTGGAAATGGTCGCCCGGGACAAGGCCTGCGAGCACCTGGACAAGGCCTGCCACGGTGAGTCCTGCCCGTTGGCCAAGGGTTTTTATGACCGCTTGCCGGCAGCGCGCCAGGCAGCCAGCCAATTGACCCTGCTTGATCAGGCGGCGCTGCGCCAGATCGCCCGGGAGCACCAGGTCTGTCCTTACTACCTGAGCCAGGAAATGGCGCGCTGGGCCGACCTGGTGGTCGCCGACTACAACTACTACTTTGATTTCAGCGCGCTGCTGTTCGGTCTGGCCCAGGCCAACCAGTGGCAACTGGCGGTATTGGTGGACGAGGCCCACAACCTGGTGGAGCGCGGGCGCCAGATGTACAGCGCCAGCCTGGAT
Organism: Pseudomonas sp. P5_152; assembly: GCF_033989915.1. Lineage (NCBI taxonomy): Bacteria > Pseudomonadati > Pseudomonadota > Gammaproteobacteria > Pseudomonadales > Pseudomonadaceae > Pseudomonas > Pseudomonas sp. P5_152. The sequence continues at coordinate 82,140 of NZ_JASFAH010000002.1, forward strand.
CAGTTCAGCTTCAACAGCATGCGCAAGATCGCCCCCCAGGTCCTGAAGAAAAGCCTGCAGCGGGTCAACCGTGAATGGAACGCGCTGCACAAGGAGCAGACCAGCCCTTACCAGGCGTATGCCAAGGCGCCGGACAAACTGTTGCAGGCGCTGTCGCTGTGCACCGCGGCCATCGGCGACTACCTCAACGACCACCCGCAAGGACTGGACGCCGAGGTCCAGCGTTTCTACTTCGATGCGTTGCAGTTCTGCCGGGTGGCGGAGCTGTTCGACCAGCACTTCGTGTTCGACATCAGCAAGCGCCAGTCCAGCGGCCAGCGCAGCCTGGCGCTGCTGTGCCTGCGCAACGTGGTGCCGGCCGGCTTTATTCGCCCCAGGCTGACCGCGGCGCGCAGTGTGGTGATGTTCTCCGCGACCCTCAGCCCGCAGCGCTATTACCGCGACCTGCTGGGGCTGCCGCCGGCGACGGTGTGGATCGACGTCGAGTCGCCCTTTCATGCCGACCAGCTCCAGGTGCAGATCGTCAGCCAGATCTCCACTCGTTTTGTCCATCGCCAGGCCTCCCTGGCCCCCATTGTCGATCTGATGGCGCGCCAGTTCAGCGCACGCCCCGGCAACTACCTGGCGTTTTTCAGCAGCTTCGATTACCTGCAACAGGTGGCCCAATTGTTTGCCCACAGCCACCCGCACATCCAGCAATGGTCGCAGTCCCGGGGCATGGACGAAAGCAGCCGCCAGGCGTTTCTCGAACAGTTCACTGCGCAGAGCCAGGGCGTTGGTTTTGCGGTACTCGGCGGGGCATTTGGCGAGGGCATCGACTTGCCCGGGGCACGGCTGATTGGCGCCTTCATCGCCACCCTCGGGCTGGCGCAACTGAACCCGGTCAACGAGCAGTTGAAGCAGCGGATGGCGGCGATTTTCGGCGATGGTTATGACTACACCTACCTGTTTCCCGGCGTGCAAAAAGTCGTACAGGCCGCCGGCCGGGTGATTCGCACCCAGCAGGATCAAGGGTTGGTGATGTTGATCGACGATCGATTCGCCGAGCCCAAGGTCCAGCAGTTGCTGCCACGCTGGTGGTCCGTCAGCGGCCGTGCGTAAGCTCGATGCCGTCAGGGGATGCGGAACTTGAACAAGGTGCAGGGGTAACCGTCCACCGGCAACCGGTGATGGCTCAGTTCGCTTGCACACAGCGCTGGGATGACCTTGGCCCAGAACGCCTTGGCCGCGAGGTTGGCGTCCAGGTGGAAAACCTGCCAGCAGCCGGGAAACTGCTGCAGCAGGGCGTCTACCACATGGCGGCCAACGCCCTGGCCACGGTATCGACGGCTGACGAATAGATAGCTGATATTGAACGCCACCCCCGCCAGGTGTGCCGTATCGTCCACCGTGACAAAACCGGCCAATGCGCCATCCACCCGGATCAGGAAGGGCTGGGTGGCGGGCTTGCGCCAATAGTCGGGCGGCAGTTGCACAGTGAACAGGCCGCGCTCGGCGAAGGTCAGCGGCAGCCATTCACTGAAGTCATAGAGGTAGAACTGCATCAGGTTCTCGATGCAGTCCAACTCATCGCGCTGAGCGCGCAGCAGTTCGATGCCGGGCATGGGCCTTGGGTCCTAGCGAAGCGGTACCTGTGACCCTAGCGCACAATCAGCCAGGTGCTACCGCTATCGCGGGCAAGCCCGCTCCCACAGAGGCATCCCACATAGAGGTTCCAGCCAGAACAAGCAGGCCGGCCGGTCAGCCGACCATCTCTTTCAACCGATACCACGCCATGCCCAATGCCAGCAGCGGGGTGCGCAATGCGCGGCCACCGGGGAAGGTCAGGTGCGGCACTGCGCTGAACACGTCGAAGCCCTGGCTGTGTCCGGCGTGGATCGCTTCGCCCAGCAGGCGTGCGCACCAGTGGGTGACGTTCAAGCCGTGGCCGGAATAACCCTGGGCGTAATACACGTTCGGGTGCGCCGATAGACGGCCGATCTGCGGAAAACGGTTGGCGGAAATCCCGATGCGCCCACCCCATTGATAGTCGATGCGCACATCGGCCAACTGCGGGAACACCTTGAGCATCTGTGGGCGCATGTAGGCGCTGATGTCCGCCGGGTCCCGCCCGGAATAATGGCAGGCACCACCAAACAACAAGCGCCGGTCGGCCGATAACCGGTAATAGTCCAGGCCGACTTTCTGGTCACACAGCGCCAGGTTCTGCGGGATCAACTGATCCGCCGCCTGCTGCGACAGCGGTTCGGTGGCGATGATGTAGCTGCCGGCGGGCAGGACCTTGCCGCTGAGCTTGGGCTCCAGCTCCTCTAGGTGAGCGTTGCAGGCCAGTACCAGTGTGCCGGCGCGTACCGAGCCGCTGGCACAGCGGACTTTGACCGTACTGCCGTGAATGATCTCCAGCACCGGGCTGTGTTCGAAGATCCGCACCCCCAGGGATTCAGCCACCTGTGCCTCACCGAGGACCAGGTTCAGCGGGTGCAGATGCCCGGACCCCATGTCCACCAGCCCCCCGGCGTAGACCTTGGAATTGACCACCTGGTCGATGTCCTGCGCCGCCACGAGCCGGGTCTCGTGGGCATAACCCTGGGCCTGGAGGCTCTGTTGCTCAGCCTTGAACGCGGCAAACTGCGCCGCGGTGTTGGCCAGTTCGCAAAAGCCCCAGCGCAGATCACAGTCGATGCCGTGCTGGCGGATACGCTCGGCCACCACCTGCACCGACTCGATCCCCGCGCGCTCCAGGTAACGCACGCCGTCCTCGCCGACGTAGCGGGCAAATCCCGAGACGTCATGGCCGACGCCGCGGATCAGTTGTCCGCCGTTGCGCCCGCTGGCGCCCCAGCCGATCCGCCGAGCCTCCAGCAGGATCACCGAGAGCCCGCGCTGGGACAGTTCGATGGCGGTATTGACCCCGGTAAAACCGCCGCCGATCACACAGACGTCGGCCTCCAGGTCCGCGCTCAGCGCCGGGCGTTGGCGTAGGCCCTTGGCGCTGGCCGCGTAGTAGGAGCGAGCGTGCTCGGTGTCCGGGTTGAATTGAGTGGCCTGGTTCATTTGTTGGACTTCACTTTGCTCCACGAGCGAGTCATCAGGCGCATGATTTCTGGCGTCGGGGTGGTGGAAATGTAGAGTTTGTCGAGCACCGCCTGGGGCGGGTAGACCTCAGGGTTGTTTACCAACTCGGCATCCATGAACGGCTTGGCGGCCGGGTTCGGGTTAGCGTAGCCGACGGTGGCGCTGACCTTGGCAATGACCTCGGGGTCCAGCAGGTAGTTGATGAACTCGTAGGCTTGCTTGGGGTTGCCGGCATCGGCGGGTATCGCCAGCAGGTCGAACCACAGGTTGCTGCCTTCCTTGGGTATGGCGTAGGCGATGTTCACCCCGTTCTTCGCTTCCTTGGCCCGGTTGGCGGCCTGGAACACGTCGCCGGAGTAGCCGAAAGCGATGCAGATATCACCGTTGGCCAGGTCCGAGACGTACTTGGAGGAGTGGAAGTAGGTGATGTAGGGCCGAATGGTCAGCAGCTTGGCTTCGGCCTTTTTGTAGTCTTCGACTTTTTCGCTGCGCGGGTCCATGCCCATGTAGTTGAGGATGGCCGGGTACACTTCATCGGCCGAATCCATCATCGACACGCCGCACTGGCTGAGCTTTTTCAGGTTCTCGGGTTCGAACATCACCGCCCACGAGTCGATATGGTCAACTCCCAGTACCTGCTTGATCTTGTCGACGTTGTAACCGATGCCGTTGGTGCCCCACAGGTACGGCACCGAGTGCGCGTTGCCGGGGTCGTTCTTTTCCAGCAGGGTCAAGAGTTTCGGGTCGAGATTCTTCCAGTTCGGCAATTGCTCGCGATCGAGCTTGAGGAAGGCCCCGGCCTTCACCTGGCGCGCCAGGAAGTGGTTGGACGGCACCACTACGTCGTAGCCGGTACGCCCGGCGAGCAGCTTGCCTTCCAGGGTTTCATTGGAGTCGAACACGTCATAGATGACCTTGACCGAGGTCTTGGCGGTGAAGTCGGCGAGGGTGGTTTCGCCGATGTAGTCGGTCCAGTTGTACACGCTGACGCTGGGCTGCGCATGGGCAACGGCACTGCACAACAGCGCCAGGGCAACGGGAACCACGGATTTCATAAGACGCATTCGACACCTCTTGGAATAATTGTTTTCGATGTACAGGACCCAATGTAGGAGCGAGCTTGCTCGCGATGACGTCAGATCAGTCGACATCAGCTCGAGGATCAGCTACCCATCGCGAGCAAGCGGAGCGCCGCCCGGCCCGCTCCCACAGTCCCGGTATCAGACGCTCAGCAGCAGGAACTCGCGCTCCCAGGAGCTGATCACGCGCTTGAAGTTTTCATGTTCGGCGCGTTTCACCGCGACGTAGCCGCGCACGAACTTGCTGCCCAGGTAGCTTTCAATGGTCGGGCAGTTCTCCATGTGCGCCAGGGCGTCTTCGATGGTGATCGGCAGGCGCAGGTTGCGTCGTTCGTAGGCCCGGCCCTCGACGCCGGCGCTCGGTTCGACTCGTTCGACCATGCCCAGGTAACCGCACAACAGGCTGGCCGCGATCGCCAGGTAGGGGTTGGCATCGGCGCCGGGCAAGCGGTTTTCCACGCGCATCGCGTCCGGGCTCGAGGTCGGCACCCGCAGGCCGACGGTGCGGTTTTCCACGCCCCATTCGACGTTCACCGGCGCCGAGGTGTCCGGCAGGAAGCGCCGGAACGAGTTCACGTTGGGGGCGAACATCGGCAACAGCTTGGGAATGTACTTCTGCAGGCCGCCGATATGGTGCAGGAACAGTTCGCTCATGCTGCCGTCTTCATTGGCGAAGATTGGCTTGCCGGTGGCGATCTCGACCACGCTCTGGTGCAGGTGCATGGCGCTGCCTGGCTCATCGCCGATCGGCTTGGCCATGAAGGTGGCGGTGACGTTGTGCTTGAGCGCCGCTTCGCGCAGGGTGCGCTTGAACACGGTGATCTGGTCGGCCAGGTCGAGTGCGTCGCCATGCCGGAAGTTGATTTCCATCTGCGCCGGGCCGTCTTCATGGATCAGCGTGTCGAGGTCCAGGCCCTGGGCTTCGCACCAGTCGTAGACATCTTCGAACAGTGGATCAAATTCGTTGGCGGCATCGATGGAAAACGACTGCCGACCGCTTTCGGCACGGCCCGAGCGGCCCAGCGGCGCCTTGAGTGGCAGGTCTGGGTCTTCGCAGCGTTGGGTCAGGTAGAACTCCATTTCCGGGGCCACGATCGGCTTCCAGCCTTTGTCGGTGTACAGCTGCAGGACTTTCTTGAGCACGTTGCGCGGCGACAGTTCGATCGGGTTGCCGAACTTGTCGAAGGTGTCGTGGATCACGATCGCAGTGGGCTCGATGGCCCATGGAATCACGTACACCGCGTCGGACACCGGCTTGCACACCATGTCGATGTCGGCCGGGTCGAGCAGGTCGTAGTAGACGTCGTCGTCGACAAAGTCCCCGGTTACCGTTTGCAACAGCACACTTTCCGGCAGGCGCATGCCTCGCTCATGCAGGAACTTGTTGGTGGGCGCTATCTTGCCGCGAGCGATACCGGTCAGGTCAGTGACCACGCATTCGACTTCGGTAATCTTGTGATCTTTCAGCCAGGTGGAGAGCTGATCGAAAGGGGCGTTCATAAAGACCTCGTTATTGGTTTTATCCGCGCCAGAGTCAGGCTTGCTGTGCACAGAGACTTCCCCTGTAGCGCGTTGACGACTATCTTGGGCCAGCGTTACGGTTCCATCTATCCACTTTCAGCAGCCATCAAGCGCACCAAAAGAGTGCGTGCGGATCTCCCCATGACAGCGCCAAATCCCTTGCATGTGCAGGCTTTCAACACCGCAGACGTCGCCGACCAGATACGCGCGACCCCTGGGTGGGTGCAGCACTACCAGCAGATGTCGCCCGGGCACTTCGCCGGCCTGGTGCGTTATCTGGACTTGCAGGGGGTAGAGATTTACGAGGAATGCATGAACACCCGGGTCGAGCAGAATTTCAGCGCGCCACCGGGGGCCTTGGCGTTCTGTTTCGATCGCAGCGACAACGCGCTCTACGTGCTCAACGGCGAAAGCCGCAACATCTGGATCACCCCGGAGAACTACCAGGAAGTGGCCGTAGTCTTCGGCCCGCAGTTCCTGCAGCGCCATGGCGTTAGCATCGAACGCCTGGAAGGCCTGTTCATGGCGCCGCTCAACTCGCAGCAGAACGCGCTGTTCAGTCGCTGGCTCAGTGGCACCCTGACCCGGCTGTCCGAGGCCATCGACCCACCGAGCCGGGACGCCCTGACCCAGCAACTGCTGGACGACTGCCTGTTCATCCTCGACAACGCCTGCGTCTGCCTCGACCAGGGCGCATTGCAGCGCCGGGCAGGGGAGCGGGTGCTCATGAAACGGGTGGGCGAGTGGGCAGCCGATACCCCGGAAGAACAGCTCAACCTGCTGCAGTTGTCCCAGGTCGCCGGGGTTTCCCTGCGCCAGTTGCAACACGCCTTCAAGACCTACACCGGCATGGCCCCGACCCAATGGCTGCGCCTGCGCCGCCTCAACAGCGCCCGCCGCGAACTGCTCGGCAGCCACCCCGGCCAGACCACCGTGGCCGAAGTGGCGATGCACTGGTCATTCTGGCACCTGGGACGTTTTTCCAGCAGCTACCGGGCACTGTTCAAGGAACTGCCGAGCGACACCCTCAAGCGTGCGGGGGCTACAGCAACCAGTGGGCGCGTGCGGCGTTAAAACGTCGGCGGAGTAATCACCCAGATCACCACCGCATCCACTTCGCCAGGGTTGCCGTAGCGGTGTGGTTCCTGGCTGGAGAAGCTGAAGCTGTCGCCTTCGCTGAGCTGGAAATGCCGATCGCCGACCCACAGCTCGAAGCTGCCGCACAGCAGGTAGCCAGCTTCTTCGCCGTCGTGGCTGTAGCTTTGCTGGCTGTAGGTGCCGGGAGGGAAGCGCGAGTGGAGCATTTCCAGTTGACGGTTGGGTTGGGGGGTGAGCAGGTGGTCGACGATGCCGTCTTCGTAGTGCACGCTCAGGCGGCTGTTCTTGCGCACCACCACGCCCTGGTCTTCGGGGGCCGTGGGCACTTCGCTGGCGAAGAACCACTGGATGGTCACGTCCAGGCTACGGGCGATGTTGAACAGCGCCGGGATCGACGGGTAGGCGAGGTTGCGTTCCAGTTGGCTGATGTAACCGGCGGTCAACTCACTCAACTGCGCCAGCTGCGCCAGGGTCATGCCCCGGCGTTTGCGCAGGCCGCGAATCCGCGTGCCGAGGAAATGCGGCGCAGCGCTGCCGATGTCGGGCGCAGGCGTGTTGCTGTTGCTCATGGCGAATTCCAGACCGGGAGGGGCTTGAGCGCGGGCCCACCTTTAAAAGCGGGGATTTGCGCCCAAGCCAAAACCTAAAGTCCCGGAGTATAAACAGGCTTAAAGCTCCCAGGCGACTTTCAGGCCTTCGTAGATGGCTTCTTCGGCGGTGCGCGGTGCCAGGCAGTCGCCGATCCGGCGAAACTCCACAAGCCCTTGCAGTTCGGCACCTAGGGTATCCACCGGTTGGTGGCCTTGGCACAACACCAGGGTGTCGATGTTCTCCAGCAGCATTGGCTCGCCACTGGCGGTGTGTTGCAGGTACACCGTGTTGTCGTCGCAGCCATAGAGCCGGGCATACGGAGTGATCGGGATGCCGAGCTTATGCAGTTCGCCGGCCAGTTGGTCACGCACGTACAGCGGCAGGTTTTCCCCGCAATGAGTGCCATTGACCGCCAACTGGACCTGATGCCCAGCCCGCACCAGGCGCTCGGCGATACCTGGGCCGATCCAGTCGCAGCGCCAGTCCACCACTACCACTGAACGGCCGATCGGCACCTCGTCCTTGAGCACCTGCCAGGCATCGACCACCTGCAATTCACCGCCACGCTCGAAGTTTGGCCAGTAAGGTTCGGCCCCGGTCGCAACGATCACCAGGTCCGGCTGTTCGCGCTCCACCAGTGCCCGGTCGACCCGGGTGTTGCGCACTACGCGCACCCCGGCCAACTGCATCTCGCGCTGCAGGTTGGTGCTGGCTCCGCCGAACTCGGCGCGGCGCGGCAGCAGTTGGGCCAACAACACCTGGCCGCCGAGTTGCGAGCTGGCTTCGTACAGGGTCACCTCGTGCCCGCGCTGGGCGGCCACCGCTGCCGCCTTCATTCCGGCCGGGCCACCGCCGGCGATCATGATGCGCTTGCGCCGAGTCGCTGGCGCGCGTTGGCTGTAGATCAGTTCGCGCCCGGTTTCCGGGTGCTGGATGCAGGAAATCGGCAATCCCTTGTGGAAGTGCCCGATGCACGCCTGGTTGCAGGCGATGCACGCGCGCACGTCTTCGGCACGCCCGGCGTCGGTCTTGTTGGGCATTTGCGGGTCGCAGATCAGCGCCCGGGTCATGCCGCAGACATCGGCCTGGCCGGCCAGGATCAGTTCGGCCTCCTGGGGCTGGTTGATCCGGCCGGTAACGAACAGTGGAATCTTCAGGCCAGCCTTGAAGGTCCCGGCTTCTTTGGCCAGGTACGCCGCTTCGATGGCCATCGGCGGCACAATGTGCACCGCGCCACCCAGCGAGGCCGAGGTGCCAGCGACGATGTGTACGTAGTCCAGCTGGGCTTGCAGCGCTTGCACGCTGGCCAGGGACTCATCTTCGCTCAAGCCTTCGGGGTCACGCTCGTCCGCGGAAATCCGCAGACCGATGATGAACTGCTCATCGGTGCTGGTGCGCACCGCAGCGATCACTTCCCGCAGGAAGCGCAGGCGTTGTTCGAGGTCTCCGTTGTAGTGATCGGTGCGTCGGTTGACCCGGGGGTTGATGAACTGCGCGGGCAGGTAACCATGGCTGGCGACCACCTCGACCCCGTCGATTCCAGCCTGATGCAGGCGGCGAGCGGCCGCCGCATAACCGGCGACGATCTCATCGATCATCGCCTGGTCCAGCGCCCGTGGCATCACCCGGAAGCGCTCGTTAGGCACTGCAGAGGCGGAGTAGGCCACGGCCAGCAGACCGTCGCTGGACTCCATGATTTCCCGCCCCGGGTGGAAAATCTGCGACAGCACCAGGGTGCCATGCTCGTGGCATGTCCGCGCCAGCTCACGGTAACCCTCGATGCAGGCGTCATCCGTGGCCATCAGCACATGGGAGGTGTAGCGCGCACTGTCGTGGACCCCGGCCACCTGCAGCACGATCAGCCCGACACCGCCTTCGGCGCGTGCCCGGTGATAGGCGATCAGTTGCGCGTTGACCAGGTTGTCGGTCGGCATCGAGGTGTCGTGCCCGCTGGACATGATGCGGTTTTTCAGGCGTTTGCCGCGGATCTGCAAGGGCTCGAACAGATGGGCAAAGGCGGGGGACGAGGTCGGCATGGTGCGCTTACTCCAGGCAGGCTGAAGCCGAAAGGCCGTGCTTCGGCGTTGTTATTATTGCCCTATAGAAATTTACCGACAGTAAAAAATCAACTTGTTTTTTTACTAAGGCTTGCAGTACTTTCATTTGGCGCCCGCTCCTGGGGCGAACCTCACAACAATAAAAATGGGTCACGCCGGCCTTGCTCCGGGTGGCACCTGCACGAGGACTGCTAGATGAAAGCCAATAGACTCAAGCTCGCTCGTTATCCCTTGCTGTTGTCCCTGGCCGCGGTCATGGGCAGCGTTCAGGCGGCGCCGGACATGGTGGTGGTCGGATACGGCGGCGCCGGACAGAAAGCCCAGGACGTGGCGTTTTTCCAGCCCTTCAGCGCGCTGGACCAGAGCAAATTGATCCAGAGCGAATACAACGGCGAAATGGCCCGGATCAAGGTGATGGTCGACACCGGCAACGTCGATTGGGACGTGGTGCAGATCGAAGGCCCGGACCTGATGCGCGGCTGCGAAGAGGGTATGTACGAACGCCTGGACTGGACGCAACTGGGGCATGCCGCACAATTAATTCCCGAGGCCGCGCAGGAGTGCGGTTCCGCCGCGTTGGTGTGGAGCGTGGCGATTGCCTATGACACCGACAAGCTGGCCCAGGCCCCGGCCTCATGGGCGGATTTCTGGAACGTGGAGAAAATCCCCGGCAAGCGCGGCCTGCGCAAACGCGCGGTGTACAACCTGGAGTTCGCCTTGCTGGCCGACGGGGTCAAGGTCGAGGACGTCTACCAGGTCCTGGGCACTCCTGAAGGGGTCAACCGCGCCTTCGCCAAGCTGACCGAACTCAAGCCCCATATCCAGTGGTGGGAAGCCGGCGCACAACCGGCACAATGGCTGGCCGCCGGCGACGTGGTCATGACCTCGACCTACAGCGGGCGGATTGCCGCCGCCGCCCAGGGCGGCAGTCACCTGGGCCTGGTCTGGCCGGGCAGCCTGTACGGCATGGACTACTGGGCGATCATCAAGGGCTCCCGGCATGTCGATCAGGCCAAGCGGTTTATCGCCTTCACCAATCAGCCCGATGCCCAGGTCAAGTACGTGCAGCAGATTCCCTACGGTCCGACCAATACCGAGGCCGCGGCACGCCTGGATCAGTCGCTCGCGCGCTGGGTGCCGACCGCGCCGCAGAACCTCAAGGGTGCGCTGTCGATGGACGTCGGCTTCTGGGTCGATCACGGCGAAGAACTGGAAGAGCGTTTCAACGCCTGGGCCAGCAAATAAGCCGCGCGGCTGGACGCTTGCCCCGTCCAGCCTTACTGTCTGCCCAGCCATCTGCCTGGAGAACCTCGCCAATGAAGCAATTTGTCAGCCCCCCTGATGCGCCGGTCGAGCGCAGCGCCACCGAGCAGCGCCTGCGTGAAGAGTTGGCGGCGTGCTATCGCTTGATCGCGCACTTTCGCATGACCGACCTGATCTTCACCCATATCTCGGTGCGCCTGCCGGGGCCGGAGCACCACTTCCTGATCAACCCCTACGGCTTGATGTTCGATGAAATCAGCGCCTCCAACCTGGTGAAAATCGACCTTCACGGACATGCCGTAGAGCCGTCGCAATACCCGGTCAACCCGGCGGGTTTTGTCATCCACAGCGCGATCCACGGCGCCCGTGACGACGCCCAGTGCGTGCTGCACACCCACACCCGCGCCGGTTGTGCGGTGGCGGCCTTGAAGTGCGGGCTGTTGCCGGTCAATCAGATTTCCATGGAGTTCTACGGCCGGGTTGCCTACCACGACTACGAAGGTGTGGCGCTGGACCTCAGCGAGCAGCAGCGCCTGGTGCGCGACCTGGCGGACAAGCCGGTGTTGATGTTGCGCAACCATGGCCTGTTGACCGTGGGCGCCACCGTGGGCCAGGCGTTCTTGCGCATGTATTACCTGGAAAAGGCCTGCGAGATCCAACTGGCGGCCCAGGCCTGTGGCGAATTGCTGCTGCCGCCCCACGAGGTCTGCGCGCACACCGAGCGCCAGTTCAACGACCCCGGCCGGCCCCTGGAAGAGGGCCAGTTGAGCGATCCGGATGCCATGCAACTGGCCTGGGCGGCGATGTTGCGCCTGCTCGAGCGCATTGCCCCAGGCTATCGTGACTGAACGCGGTTGAGGCTGGAGACTGGGCGCACTCTTGCTGTACAGTCGTTCAACGCAGGGGCGGTGCAGGGCCCCAATGATCGATCCAAGGAGAGAGTCGCCCATGAGTCAGGAAGCCCGTTTTTCACGCATGGAGCCGGAGCTGCGCAAGGCCAATCTGATCGAGGCGACCCTGGTGTGCCTCAAGCGCCATGGCTTCCAGGGCGCATCGATTCGCAAGATCTGCGCTGAGGCCGGGGTCTCGGTGGGGCTGATCAGCCACCACTACTCGGGCAAGGACGAGCTGGTGGCCGAAGCCTACATGGCGATCACGGGGCGGGTCATGAGCTTGCTGCGCGAGGCCATGGAGCAGGCCGCGCCGACTGCGCGGGAGCGATTGTCGGCGTTCTTTCGTGGCTCGTTTTCCGCCGAACTGCTGGACCCGCAACTGATCGATGCCTGGCTGGCGTTCTGGGGCGCGGTGAAAACCGCCGAGGCAATCAACCTGGCCCACGAACACTCTTACGGCGAATACCGCGGCATCTTGCGCAAGGTGCTGGCCGAACTGGCCCAGGAGGAGGGCTGGGAACACTTCGACGCCGACCTCGCGGCTATTGGCCTGAGCGCCTTGCTCGATGGCCTGTGGCTGGAGTCCGGACTCAACCCCGGGACCTTCAGTCCGGAGCAGGGCATGCAGATCTGTGAAGCCTGGGTCGATGGGCTCCTGGCCGGCGGGCGCCAGCGTTTCTGCGTGCCGACCGGCAGCTGTTGATCGATCGTTCAGCAGAGGCTAGGATCAGCCGCTGAAACGCAAAACCACTCTAATAAGAAACACGCCTTCGGGCACACGCAGGACTTCAAGCGATGACTCCTCGGGTACTGATCGTCGACGACGATCCGCTGATTCGCGAACTGCTGCACGCCTACCTGTCCCAGGAAGGGTACGCGGTCCACTGCGCCGAAACGGCGGAGGCCGCGGATACCTTCCTCGCCAGCCAGGCGGTCGACCTGGTGATGCTCGACATCCGCCTGCCAGGCAAGGACGGCCTGACCCTGACCCGCGAACTGCGGGTGCGCTCGGAGGTGGGGATCATCCTGATCACCGGGCGCAACGACGAAATCGACCGTATCGTCGGCCTGGAGTGCGGCGCCGATGACTATGTGATCAAGCCGCTGAACCCCCGGGAACTGGTGTCCCGGGCGAAAAACCTGATTCGCCGGGTGCGTCATGCCCAAGCCCCCCAGCCACTCGCCGCCGCGGCCAAGCCGGTCAAGCAATTCGCTGCCTGGGCCCTGGATACCGATCGCCGGCGCCTGATCGATGACGCCGGCAACGAGACCCTGCTGACCCACGGCGAATACCAGTTGCTCAGCGTGTTCCTGCGCAACAGCGGCCACACCCTGAGCCGCGACCAGTTGATGGACCAGATCCGCAACCGCGAGTGGGTGCCCAACGACCGCTCGATCGACGTGCTGGTGGGGCGCTTGCGGCGCAAGTTGCATGACGACCCGGCCGAGCCGCAGTTGATCATTACCATTCACGGCGCCGGTTACCTGTTTACCGCCAGTGTGGCGGCCTGAGGCGATGGTGCGCGCCCTCGGGCTGTTACTGATGCTCGGCGCCGGTACCGCCATGGCTGCCGAGAAGGTCCGCTATTGCGATTACCCGGTGTACCCACCGATCTCCTGGAGTGACGGCAAGCAGGTGCGCGGCCTGGCCCCGAGCGTGGTCAAGCACCTGTTCGGCGCGCTGGGCTATGAGGTCGAGACCGTGGTGCTGGGCAACTGGAAACGCTGCCTGCTGGACGCCGCCGAGGGTCGGGTCGACGTGGTGCTGGCCTACAGCACTGCGCAACGCGAGCAAAGCCTGGTGTTTTCCCGGGTGCCGGTGCTGCGCGAGGACGTCGCGGTGTTCATCAATCGGCAACACCCGGTGCGCTTCGAACGCCTCGAAGACCTCGCCCGGTACCGCGGCGGCCTGCTGTTCGGGGAAAGCTACGGGGTGGATTTCGACCGGTTGGTGGCTCGCAGCAACAATATCGAATGGGTCTCCAACAGTGAGCAGAACTTCGGCAAGCTGATTCGCGGGCGCATCGACTTCATCACCCAGGAGCGGCGCACCGGCGAGTTGTACGTCGAACACCTGAAAGGCGCCCAGGACATCGTCGCCTTGCCCCAGCCCCTGAGCGTCGACTACCTGCGGATCGCAGTGTCGCGGCGCTCGGCGCTGGCCAGCCAGATGCCGCAGATCGATGCCCAGTTGCAGCGCATGGTCGAGGCCGGCGACATCGAACGCTGGCTCAACGAAAGCGAAGTCACCTACCGCGACATGGTCAGCCTGCCGGCGGACGCGCAATGATCCGCGCCCGGCCCGGTGGGTTGTTGCGACGCCTGCTGCTGTTCATCCTGTTGTTCAGCCTGTGTTTTACCGTGCTCGCCAGCACCGTGCAGCTGTACTTCGAGTACCGCCGCGAGATGCGTGACATCGACTCGCGCATGGAGCTGATTCGCGCCGGTTACCTGGCCAGTCTGGAACGCAGCCTGTGGGACCTCAACCAGGAGCAGTTGAACGTCCAGCTACGGGGCCTGGTGGATTTCTCCGACGTGGCGCGGGTGCGCCTGAGCAGCCCGGACTTCGAGTTGTTGCAGGGCAATCCGCAGCCGCTCGGGCCTTTGCGCATCGAGCGCTTCGAACTGGATTACCAGCCGCCTTCCGGGGAAAAACGTCACCTGGGGCAACTCGAAGTCAGCACTGACCTGGGGGCCGTGCACCAGCGGCTGTACGCCACTGGCTTGACCAGCCTGCTGTGGATGAGTGTGTTTCTCTGTGGCCTGGCGGTGGCGCTGTCCGGATTGTTCTACCGCCTGGTGACCCGCCACCTGCAAGTGATGGCCGGGTTCGCCCGGCGCATCGCTGCCGGCGAGTGGCAGGAACCCTTGCGCCTGGACAAGAGCCGCAGTGGCATCCCGGATGAAATCGACACCGTGGCCCACGCCCTGGACGACATGCGCCGGGCGATCCTCAGTGACATCGACCGCCGCGAATCCGACCGCCTGGCCCTGCAGCACAACCGCGATGACCTGCTGCGCATGGTCGAACGGCGTACCGCCAGCCTGATGCGCGCCAAGGACGAAGCCGAGGCGGCCAACCTCGCCAAGTCGCGGTTCCTGGCGACCATGAGCCACGAATTGCGCACGCCGCTCAATGGCATTCTCGGCATGGCGCAACTGCTGCGCAGCCCGCGCCTGGACGAACTCGACGGCAAACGCCTGGATGCCCTGCACAAGGCCGGTGAAGGTTTGCTGAGCATTCTTAACGAGGTGTTGTACTTCGCGCGCCTGGAGGAGGGCGAAACCCACCCCGAGCCAATGAACTTTTCCTTGCGCCAACTACTGGATGAGGTACTGACCCTGCTTGAGCCTCGGGCGCTGGGCAACCGCACGCGCCTGCATTGCCTGATCGACCCGCAGCTGGCGCCACGCCAGTTGGCGGCCGAACAGTTCCTGCGCCAGGTGCTGAGCAACCTGCTGGCCAACGCCATCAAGTTCACCGAGGGCGGTGAGGTCAGTGTGCTGGTGATGCTGCTGGCGCCGACACCGGGGCTCGACGGGCAACGCGTGCGGGTCAGCATTACCGACAACGGCATCGGCATTGACCCGGCCATGCAGGAAAAGATCTTCGAGCGTTTCACCCAGGCCAGTGAGGAAGTGGCGCAACGTTTTGGCGGCACCGGGCTGGGCCTGGCGATCTGCAAACACCTGGTGCAGAAAATGGGTGGCAGCATCGGGGTCGACAGCCAGCCGGGACGTGGCAGTTGCTTCTGGTTCGAGCTGACACTGGCGCCGGCGGGCGAGTTGGTCGATGAACCCGTCGAGCAGGCCAGCGGCCCGACGCTGAAGATCCTGGTGGTCGAAGATGTGGCGCTCAACCGTGAGGTGGTCAGCGGCCTGCTGCAACAGGACGGGCACCAGGTCTGGCTCGCGGAGGAGGGCCAGCAGGGATTGGCCGAGTGCGCCGCCCAGGCGTTTGATTTGATCCTGCTGGACGTGCACTTGCCGGGGATCAGCGGCGTCGAACTGTGCCGGCAGATCCGTGGCGGTGCCGGGCCGAACCGCGCCACGCGGATTTTCGCCCTGACCGCCAGTGTGCAACCGGCACTCGTGCGCGGCTATCTGGATGCCGGGATGGACGGCATCCTCGCCAAGCCGCTGAAACTCGTCGAGCTGCGCGCGGTCCTGGCGGGGCAGACGCCGTCAGCCGAACCCGCAACGCAGGACGGGGCCATGGACTGGCCGCTGTTGCATACCCACCGCACATTGCTCGGCGAACAGAAGGTGCTGGGTCTGCTGACGGTGCTGCGCACTTCGATCATCCAGCACCGTGGGGCCCTGGCGGAAGCCATCGCGGCCGAAGACTGCACCGAGGTCGCACACCTGGCCCATCGCCTGGCCGGCAGCAGTGACTCCCTGGGTTTCCGCGCCCTGGCCCAGGTCTTGCGGGCGCTGGAAGACGCGGCGCTGGGCAACGCCGAATCCGCCCTGCGTGACCTCGCACCCCAGGTCGATGCCCAGCTCCACGAAGCCCTGCAGACCCTCAAAGGCCTGTTGCAGAGCTGACGTACAAATCTGTTACGACTTTCTACAACTTCGATCTTTACCGTCAACGCGAACTTACATGGCCTTCCAATAATCGGGGCAACCGCCACAGCGCGGTCTTCGAAGCTTATTGGAGATAATAATAATGAATGGCCGTAAAGCTGATCCCGTCCACCTCACTCGCCTGGGGTGCTGACATGACGCAAACCACTGAACGTACAGGCATCCACCTGACCCGCGCCCTTAAAAGCCGGCACATTTTCATGTTGTCGCTGGGCGGCGTGATCGGCACCGGGCTGTTCATGGGCTCCGGCGTGACCATCAATCAGGGCGGTCCGGTGGGCGCGATCCTGGCGTACCTGGTAGCAGGTTTCCTGATGTACCTGGTGATGGTCTGCCTGGGCGAATTGTCGGTGCAGATGCCGGTGTCGGGGTCGTTCCAGACCCACGCCACCAAGTTCATCGGCCCGGCCACCGGCTTCATGATCGGCTGGGTGTACTGGATGAGCTGGGCCACCACCGTAGGCCTGGAATTTACTGCCGCCGGCATGCTGATGGTGCGCTGGTTCCCTGAAGTACCGATCTGGTACTGGTCGGCGCTGTTCGTGGTGGTGCTGTTCGGCCTCAACGCCCTGGCCACCCGAGCCTTCGGCGAAGCCGAGTACTGGTTCTCGGGGATCAAGGTCGCGGCGATCCTGGGTTTTATCGTGGTCGGCGTGCTGGTGATCTTCGGCGCGATCCCGCTGAGCAGCGGTGCCCCGGCACCGGGCATGAGCAACCTGATCGGCGACTCAGTGTTTCCCAACGGCCTGTCAGCGGTGTTCGCCGTGATGATGACCGTGGTCTACGCCTTCCAGGGCTGCGAAATCATGGGGGTGGCAGCGGGTGAGACCGACCAGCCGGAAAAGAGCATTCCGCGGGCCGTGCGCAACGTGGTGTTCCGCGTGCTGATTTTCTACGTGCTGGCGATCATTGTGCTGTCCGCCATCGTTCCGTGGCAGCAGGCGGGCCTGATGGAGAGCCCGTTCGTGCAGGTGTTCGATATGGTCGGCATACCTTATGCCGCGGACCTGATGAACTTCGTGATCCTCACCGCGATCCTCTCGGTGGGCAACTCCGGTCTCTACGCCTCGACCCGGATCCTCTGGGCCATGTCCAAGACCGGCATGGCGCCGAAAAGCCTGTCGCCCCTGAGCAAACGCGGCGTGCCACTGCGCGCCCTGAGCATCACCCTGTGTTTTGCCCTGGTGTCGCTGATGACCAGCTTCGTCGCCGCCGACACCCTGTTCATGGTGCTGATGGCCGTCAGCGGGATGTCCGGTACCGTGACCTGGATCGTCATCGCCCTGGCCCAATACAAATTCCGCAAGGCCTACCTGCGTGATGGCGGCAAGCTCGAAGACCTGAAATACCGTGCCCCGTGGTTCCCAGTGCTGCCGCTGGTGTGCATCGCCCTGTGCTGCTCGTTGTTCGTCTTCCTGGCCCTGGACCCAACCCAACGCCCGTCGCTGTACTGGGGCTTCGGCTTCATTGCCCTGTGCTACAGCGCCTACTTCCTGATCCACCGCAAACGCCAGGGCGTCCTGGCCCCGCAACTGCCCACCGCATAACCCCGCACTCACAGGTCCCGGCATACACCAGACCCTGTGGGAGCGAGCGCCCGCTTGCGGCTTGCTCGCGATGGTCGCCAACGTTGACGCGCACAACCTGATGCCCCGCACCGTCCTTGCAACCATCGCTGGCAAGCCAGCTCCCACAGGTCCCTGCATACACCAGACCCTGTAGGAGCGAGCTTGCTCGCGATGGTCGTCAACGATGACGCACTCTGCCTGATGCACCGCGCCGTCCTTACAACCATCGCTGGCAAGCCAGCTCCCACAGGTTCCTGCATACACCAGACCCTGTGGGAGCGAGCCTGCTCGCGATGGTCGTCAACGATGACGCACTCTGCCTGATGCACCGCGCCGTCCTTGCAACCATCGCAGGCAAGCCAGCTCCCACAGGTCCCTGCGTACACCAGACCCTGTGGGAGCGAGCGCCCGCTTGCGGCTTGCTCGCGATGGTCGTCAACGATAACGCGCACAACCTGATGCACCGCGCCGTCCTTGCGCTGGCAGGCCAGCCCCCACAGATGCTGTCATCAGTTGTGCAAAGTTGTAACAGCGCGATCTCCAGCTAACCGCCACCAACAAACAAATCCTTTAAATACAACAAGATATTCACGATCAACCGCTGTTACAGCGGATTTCCCCAACGATTGCCGCCTTGTTGAACACTCGTTTAGTATGGCCTCAAGTCGCAGCACCTCAGGCCAAACACAATAATTCGAGGATTCCCATGACTACTGATTCTGCCGTGCTCTGCCAGGTTGAAGCCGGCGTTGCCTGGATCACCCTCAATCGCACCGCCCAGCGCAACGCGCTCGACATTCCGACCCTGAAATACCTGCACGCTTTGCTCGATGGCTACAACGCCGACCCGCAGGTGCGGGTGGTGGTGTTGACCGGCAGTGGCCGCAGTTTCTGCGCCGGTGCCGACCTCGATGAATGGGCGGCTGCCGAGGCGCGGGGAGCCCTGGAAAGCTACGGCTGGACCGAAACCGCCCATGCCCTGATGAACCGCCTGTACAGCCTGGAAAAACCCACCATTGCCGCCATCAACGGCACCGCCGTGGGCGCCGGCATGGACCTGACCCTGTGCTGCGACCTGCGCATTGCCGGGCAATCGGCGCGCTTCAAGGCCGGCTACACCAGCATGGCTTACTCGCCCGATGCCGGTGCCAGCTGGCACTTGCCACGCCTGATTGGCAGTGAGCAGGCCAAGCGCCTGTTGTTCCTAGACGAGCTGTGGGGCAGCGAACGAGCCCTGGCCACGGGGCTGGTGGGCGAAGTCTGCGCCGACGAGCAACTGCACAGCGTCACCGCGCAACTGGCGACGCGCCTGGCCAATGGACCGACCTTTGCCTTCGCCCAGGCCAAGCAGCTCATGCGTGAAGGCGCTGACCGTTGCCTGGCGCAACAACTCCAGGCCGAACTGGCCGCCGGCCTGCTGTGCGGACGCAGTGAAGACGCCAGCGAAGCCCTGCGCGCCGTCGCCGAGAAACGCCCGGCGCGGTTTATCGGACGCTAACGCCCCCACCTCATTCAGCACACGAACAACAGGTAGCAGCATGAATTTCCAACTGACCCAAGAACAAGAAATGTTGGTGGACGCCGTACGCAGCTTTGTCACCAAGGAACTGCTGCCCTATGAAGAGGCGGTGGACCGCGCCGACGAAGTATCGCCCGAGCTGGCGGCGCAGATTCGCGGCAAGGCGATCGCCGCCGGCTTCTATGCGTTCAACATGCCGGAAGAGGTGGGCGGTGGCGGCCTGGACTACCTGTCCCAGGCGCTGATCGAGCGGGAGCTGTCCAAGGTCTCCTGGGCGCTGCACGTGTTCGTCGCACGTCCCTCGAAGATCCTCATGGCGTGCACCGGCCAGCAGATCAACGACTATCTGTTGCCGTGCATCCAGGGCGAAAAAATCGACTGCTTCGCCCTCACCGAACCGGGTGCCGGCTCCGATGCCAACTCGATCAAGACCCGCGCGGTACGGGACGGCGACGACTTCGTGCTGAACGGCAGCAAGCACTTCATCAGCCACGCCGGGCACGCCGACTTCGCCATCGTGTTTGCCGTGACCGACACCTACGAGCACAACGGCCGTACGCGCAACGCCGTGACTTCGTTCCTGGTCGACCGCAATACCCCGGGCATGACCATCCGCCGCGGCCCGAAATGCGTGAGCAACCGCGGCTACCACACCTACGAAATGTTCTTCGACGACTGCCGCGTGCCAGCCTCCAAGGTGCTGGGTGAAGTCGGCAAGGGCTGGGACGTGGCCAATGCCTGGCTGACCGCCGGGCGGGTGATGGTTGCCGCCAACTGTGTCGGCCAGGCGCAGCGGGCGCTGGACGTCTCGCTGCAATGGGCCGCAGACCGCAAGCAGTTTGGCCAGCCGATCGGCACCTACCAGGGTATCTCGTTCAAGTTGGCGGACATGGCCACGCAGATCCGTGCGGCCGAGTTGTTGACCCTGCACACCGCCTGGAAGATGGACCAGGGCAGCATGACCGATGGCGAAGCCGGCATGGCCAAGCTGTTCGCCAGCGAAACCCTGGGCAAGGTCGCCGACGAGGCGGTGCAGATCTTCGGTGGCATGGGCTTGATGGATGAGTGTGTGGTCGAGCGCATCTGGCGCAACGCACGGATCGAGCGGGTCTGGGAAGGCACCTCGGAAATCCAGCGGCACATCATTTCCCGCGAGCTGCTGCGGCCGCTGCTGCGCTGATCGGTCTCGGAGAACCCCCATGTCCCTGACGATTCGAGACAACCTCAAACGCCTGCTCGCCCCACGCCACGTCGCGTTTGTCGGCGGGCGCAGCATGGCCCGCGCCCTCAAGCGCTGCGCCGAAGGCGGATATGCCGGCCAGATGTGGCTGGTCAACCCGCAACACGACGAACTGGAAGGCGTGCCGTGCGTCCGCCAGATCAGCGATCTGCCTTGCGGACCGGACGCGGTGTTCATTGCCACCAACCGTGAACTGACCCTGACCTGCGTCCGCGAACTGGCCGCCAAGGGCGCGGGCGGGGCGATCTGCTACGCCTCCGGTTTTGCCGAGACCGGCGCCGAGGGCCAGGCCCTGCAACAGCAACTGCTCGAGGCTGCCGGCGACATGGCCTTGCTCGGCCCCAACTGCTACGGCTTGCTCGACTACCTGCACAGCTGCGCGCTGTGGCCGGTGGCCCATGGCGGCAAGGCGGTGGAGCGGGGCGTGGCCGTGCTGACCCAGAGCGGCAATTTCGCCTACAACCTGTCGATGAGCGACCGCTCGCTGCCGGTGGCCTACATGGCATCGGTGGGCAACCAGGCGCAACTGGGCGTGGCGGAGTTGATGGACGTGTTGCTCGACGAACCGCGAGTCACCGCCATCGGCCTGCACCTGGAAGGTCTGAAGAACGTCCCGGCCTTTGCCCGTGCCGCGCACAAGGCGCTGGAGCAGGGCATCCCGGTGATCGTCCTGAAAACCGGAGTGTCGCAGATCGGCGCCGAGCTGGCGCTCAGTCACACCAGCTCGCTGTCCGGCTCAGATGCCTTGTACGACGCGCTGTTTGCGCGCCTGGGGGTGATTCGGGTGAGTGGCCCGGTGAGCTTCGTCGAGACCCTGAAGGCGGCGGCCTGCGGTCGCTTGCCAACGGGCAACAGCCTGATTGCGCTGGCCTGTTCCGGCGGCGATGCCGGGCTGATTGCCGACTACGCCGAACGTAACGAGCTGCGCCTGCCCAAACTCGACGCGGGGCAAACCGCCGAGCTGGCGCAGGTCCTGCCCAGCTACGCGAACCTGGTCAATCCGCTGGACTTCACCACCGCCATCTGGGGCGATGGCGAGGCCCTCAACCGGATGCTCGACAGTGCCCTGCGCACCGAAGCCGACGCGGCCATGCTGGTGCTCGATTACCCCGCCCAGTTCACCGGCGAGCGCAAGGAGTGCGACCTGTTGCTGGAGCTGTACTGCCAGGCACTGGTGCGCCACGGCAAGACTGGCTTCGTCACCTCGGCTTTTCCCGAGCTGCTGCCGGCCCATGCCCGCGAGCGCTTGCATGCCCAGGGCGTAGCTGCCTTGCAAGGGGTGGAAGACGGCCTGGCCGCCTGGGGCCGGATCGCCGGTTACCAGGCTAACCGCCAGGCGTTGCTGGCCCTGGGTGAATCAGCGTTGCTGCCGCTCTGTCCGCAGCCGCTGGCGGGGACGGGCCGGCTGCTCAATGAATGGGACTCCAAGCAGGCGCTGCGGGCCTTTGGCCTGCCGGTACCGAATGGCGTGCGCAGCACCGTAGCGCAGGCCCTCGAGGATGCCCAACGCCTGGGTTACCCCTTGGTGCTCAAGGCGCTCAGCGCCGAATTGCCGCACAAGACCGAGGCCGGGGCCGTGGCGCTCAACCTCAAGGACGCCGCCGCCTTGACTGCCGCCCTGAGCAACATGGCGACCAGCATTGGCGCCCACGCCCCTGGCGTGGTCTTCGATCAGGTGCTGCTGGAACCCATGGCCAGCGCGCCGCTGGCGGAGTTGATTGTCGGCATCAAGCGCGAAAACGACTTTTGCCTGGCGCTGGTGATCGGTGCCGGTGGGGTCCTGGTGGAATTGCTCAAGGACAGTCGCAGCCTGCTGCTACCGACCACCGAGGGGGCGATTCGCAATGCCCTGCTGAGTTTGCGCAGTGCAGCCTTGCTCCAGGGCTTTCGTGGCCGTGCGCCGGCGGACCTCGAGGCACTGGTGGCCGCGATCCGCGCGGTGGCCGACTACGCCTGCGAAAACGCCGGGCAGTTGCTGGAACTCGATGTAAACCCATTGTTGGTCGGTGCCCACGGCACGACCGCGGTCGATGCGTTGATTCGCCTCGGCCATGCGTGAGGATAAACACATGCACACCACACCATTGACCGGTGGCCAGGCCCTGGTTCGCCTGCTGGCCAACTACGGGGTCGACACCGTGTTCGGCATTCCCGGGGTACACACCCTGGAACTCTATCGCGGCTTGCCCGGCAGCGGCATCCGCCACGTCCTGACCCGACATGAGCAAGGCGCCAGCTTCATGGCCGACGGCTACGCGCGGGTCAGCGGCAAACCGGGAGTCTGCTTCATCATCACCGGCCCTGGGGTAACCAATGCCGCCACCGGTATCGGCCAGGCCTATGCCGACTCGATCCCGATGCTGGTGATCTCCAGCGTCAACCACACCGCCAGCCTCGGCAAGGGCTGGGGCTGCCTGCACGAAACCCAGGACCAGCGCGCCATGACGGCGCCGATCACCGCGTTCTCGGCCGTAGCCTTGAGCACGGATGACCTGCCGCAATTGATTGCCCGCGCCTACGCGGTGTTCGACAGCGAGCGGCCGCGCCCGGTGCACATTTCCGTGCCGCTGGACGTCTTGTCGGCACCGGTGTCGCGCGACTGGAGCCAGGACGTGGTGGTGCGGCCCGGACGTGGCGCCGCGTGCGCCAGCGCCCTGGACCAGGCAGTGAGCAAATTGAACGCTGCCAAACGGCCGATGATCATCGCCGGAGGCGGCGCCCTGGACGCAAGCGCCCAACTGCAGCAACTCAGCACCAGGCTGGCCGCGCCGCTGTTCACCAGTGTCGCCGGCAAGGGTCTGTTGCCGCCGCAGGCAGCACTCAACGCCGGCTCGTCGTTGTGCGTGGAGCCGGGCTGGCAGTTGATCGCCGAGGCGGACGTGGTGCTGGCAGTAGGCACGGAAATGGCCGACACAGACTTCTGGCGCGAGCGCTTGCCGTTGAATGCCGAGCTGCTGCGAGTCGACATCGACCCCCGCAAGTTCAACGACTTCTACCCCTGTGCCGTGGCTTTGCACGGCGATGCCCGGCAAACCCTGGACGGCTTGCTCGAACGCCTGCCGTCCGGCCCGCGCGACGCCAGCGCGGCGATTGCCGCCGTCGCCGCCTTGCGCGAAGCGGTGCAGGCCGGTCACGGCCCATTGCAGTCGATCCACCAGGCGATTTTGCAGCGCATTGGCGCCGAACTGCCGGACAACGCCTTTATCAGCACCGACATGACCCAACTGGCCTACACCGGCAACTACGCCTTCGCCAGCCTGGCCCCGCGCAGTTGGTTGCACCCCACAGGCTACGGCACCCTGGGGTATGGCTTGCCCGCCGGGATCGGCGCCAAGTTCGGCGCACCGCAGCGTCCGGGCCTGGTGCTGGTGGGCGACGGTGGATTCCTCTACACCGCCCAGGAACTGGCGACCGCCGTCGAGGAACTGGACAGCCCGCTGGTGGTGCTGCTGTGGAACAACGACGCCCTGGGCCAGATCCGCGACGACATGCTGAGCCTGGACATCGAGCCGATCGGCGTGCTGCCGCGCAATCCGGACTTTGCCGCCCTCGGCCGAGCATTCGGCTGCACCGTCAGCCAGCCGCAGAGCCTGGCCGAGTTGCAGACCGATTTGCGCCACGGCTTCAAACGCAACGGTGTCACCCTGATCGAGCTCAAGCATGCCTGCGCTCATTGACTTGATGGTTTGTTTGACGGAGGCAGGACCATGCGTTTTTCCGATCTGACCCAACGTATCGCCGGCGACGGCGCCGCCGCCTGGGATATTCACTACCGTGCACTGGCCTTGCGCGAGCAGGGCGCAGACATTCTGCTGCTGTCGGTGGGCGACCCGGATTTCGACACCCCGGCACCCATCGTCCAGGCCGCCATCGACAGCCTGCTGGCGGGCAACACCCACTACGCCGACGTGCGCGGCAAACGTACTCTGCGTGACGCCATCGCCCGTCGGCACCAGGCGCGCAGTGGCCAGGCAATCACCACTGAACAGGTGATCGTCCTGGCTGGCGCCCAATGTGCGCTGTTCAGCGTGGCCCAGTGTGTGCTCAACCCGGGCGATGAAGTACTGGTCGCCGAGCCCATGTACGTCACCTACGAAGCCGTATTCGGTGCCTGCGGCGCGGTGGTGATCCCGGTGCCGGTGCGCTCCGAGAACGGCTTTCGGGTGATGCCCGAAGACGTCGCCGCGCGCATCACCCCGCGCACCCGGGCCTTGGCGCTCAACAGCCCGCACAACCCTTCAGGGGCCAGCCTGCCGAGAAGCACCTGGCAAGCCTTGGCCGAACTGTGCATCGGCCATGACCTGTGGCTGATTTCCGACGAGGTCTACAGCGAGCTGCTGTTTGACGGCGAACACGTGAGTCCGGCCAGTCTGCCGGGCATGGCAGAGCGCACGGCGACCCTCAACAGCCTGTCGAAATCCCACGCGATGACCGGCTGGCGGATCGGCTGGGTGGTGGCGCCACCGGCGCTGGCTGCGCACCTGGAAAACCTTGCGCTGTGCATGCTCTATGGCCTGCCTGATTTCGTCCAGGATGCCGCCGTGGTCGCCCTCGACAACCACTTGCCAGAACTGGCGGCGATGCGCGAGGCCTATCGCCAGCGCCGTGACCTGGTCTGCGCAGTGTTGGCCGATTGTCCCGGGGTGCGGGCGTTGAAACCCGATGGCGGGATGTTCGTGATGCTCGATATCCGCGCCACTGGGCTTAGCGCCCAGGCGTTTGCCGACCGTCTGCTGGATCGCCACGGCGTTTCGGTGCTGGCCGGCGAAGCCTTTGGCCCCAGTGCGGCCGGGCATATCCGCCTGGGCCTGGTGGTCGACAGCGTACAACTGCGCGAGGCCTGCCAGCGCATCGCCCGTTGTGCCCATGAATTGATGGAGGCCCAGGCCCATGCTTGATCACCGTTCGTTGTATATCGATGGCCGCTGGCTGACCCCGTCGGGGCAGGGCGTGGCCGAGGTGATCAACCCGGCCACCGAAGAACTCGCCGGCCGCGTGCCGCTGGGCGATGAGCGTGACGTCGAACTGGCCGTGGCTGCGGCGCGGCGGGCGTTTGGTCCCTGGTCACGTACCGCCTCCAGTGTGCGTGCCGGCTACATCCGCGCGCTGGCCGAGCAACTGCGGCTGCGGGCGGACGAGATGGCGGCAGTGATCACCAGCGAACTGGGGATGCCGGTGCAATGGTGCCGCTCGGTACAAGTCGACGGGCCGATCATTGGCCTGGAGCAATACGCGGAGATGGCGGGCCTGATGGATCAGGTCCGTGAGGTCGGCAACTCCCTGGTGATCCGTGAAGCAGTGGGTGTCTGTGCCTTCATCAATCCGTGGAATTACCCGCTGCATCAACTGCTGGGCAAACTGGCGCCGGCCCTGGCCGCCGGGTGCACGGTGGTGGTCAAGCCGAGCCAGGAAACTCCGCTGCACGCGTTCCTGCTGGCGCAGATGATCGAGGCCATCGGCCTGCCTGCCGGGGTGTTCAACCTGGTCAGCGGGCCGGGTTCGAAAGTCGGCGAAGCCCTGGCCAAGCACCCGGATGTCGACATGCTGTCGTTCACCGGCTCCACCGGCGCCGGAGTGCGCGTGGCCCAGGCTGCCGCACCGTCAGTCAAGCGGGTGTGCCTGGAGCTGGGCGGCAAGTCGCCGCTGCTGATCGCCGAGGACGCCGACCTGGCCGCTGCCGTGCAGTACGGCGTACAGGACGTGATGATCAACTCCGGCCAAACCTGCACCGCCCTGACGCGCATGCTCTTGCCCGCACGTCGTTACGCCGAGGCGGTGGAACTGGCACGCGAGCAAACCCTTGGCCTGGCCATGGGTGATCCGCTGGATCCACAGAGTTTTCTCGGACCGATGTGCTCGGCGGCGCAACGGCGCACCGTGCAGGACTACATCCGGCTCGGCCAGCAGGAAGGTGCGCGGCTGGTGTGCGGCGGTGACCACGCGTCGGCGTTCGAGCGGGGCTACTACGTCACGCCGACCCTGTTCGCCGATGTCGACAACCGCATGCGCATCGCCCAGGAAGAGATCTTCGGCCCGGTGCTGTGCCTGATCCCCTACACCGATGAAGCGCACGCGTTGCAGATCGCCAATGACTCGCCGTTCGGCCTGTCCAGCGCGGTCTGGGCCGGCAGTGCTGAGCGCGCGTTGCACCTGGGCCGGCAACTGCGCGCGGGCCAGTGCTTTATCAATGGCGCGGCGTTCAATTACCAGGCGCCGTTCGGTGGCTATAAACAATCCGGGAATGGCCGGGAGTGGGGGGAAGAGGGGCTCAATGAGTTCGTCGAAGTGAAGGCGATCCAGGTGTGACGGTTGACGCCCCACAGGGTGTTTGCACCGGGCCATGGCCCGGTGCCTTGCGTGGAGTTGGACCGGTAATCGATTAACAACGCAGCTTTTGATCAGAGGCCATGCAATGAGCGATAACAACAACAAAATTACTCAAGCGATCCATGCACATAGCTTCCCGCGCCGGGACTTCCTCAAGTACAGCGCGGCTGCGGCCGCCATGGCCGGTGCCTTCTCTATGGGGTTGCCGTTTGGCGCATTTGCCGAGGAGGCGACCCCCAAGCCCGGTGGCGTGCTGCGCCTGGGCCTGGCCGGTGGCAGCACCACCGACTCGCGCGATCCCGGCTCCTGGAGCGACACCTTCACCTTTGTCGGGTTCTCGGCGGTGTACAACACCTTGAGTGAAATCGCCGTCGACGGCAGCGCCATTCCGGAACTGGCGCTGAGCTGGGAGTCGAGCCCGGACGCGCGGGTCTGGACCTTCAAGTTGCGCCCGGGCGTGACCTTCCATAATGGCAAGAGCCTGAACAGCGACGATGTGGTGGCCTCGATCCAGCACCACCTGGGCGAGAAGTCGACATCGGCGGCCAAGACCGTGCTCGGCGATGTCGCCAAAGTCAGCGCCCAGGGCCCGGACAGCGTGGTGTTCGAACTGCACTCGGGCAACGCCGATTTCGCCTATGTGGTTGCCGATTACCACCTGGTGATCATGCCCAGCAAGGACGGTCTGCCGGACTGGCAGTCTGCGGTCGGTACTGGCGGCTATCGACTCAAGGACTTCGAACCGGGCGTGCGCATGACCCTGGAGCGCAGCCCCGACTACTGGAAACCCGGCCGGGCGCACTTCGCCAGTGCCGAACTGATCGCCATTGCCGATGGCGCCGCGCGGGTCAACGCCCTGGTGACCGGCCAGGTGGACGTGATCAACAAAGTCGACCTCAAGACTGTGGCGCTGCTCAAGCGCAACCCCAACCTGGTGATCGAGGAAACCAAGGGCGCCCAGCACTACACCTTTCCCATGTTGACCGACAGCCCGGTGTTCCAGAACAACGACGTGCGCCTGGCGATGAAGCACGCGATCAACCGCGAAACCCTGCTGGCCTCGGTGCTCTACGGCTATGGCCTGGTGGGCAACGACCACCCGATCCAGCCCGGCAGCCGGTTCATCAACAGCGCGCTGGAGCAACGCACCTACGACCCGGACAAGGCGCGTTTCCACCTGAAGAAGGCCGGCATGGATTCGCTCAAGGTACGCCTGCAAGCGTCCGATGCAGCCTACACCGGGGCCGTGGACGCGTCGGTGCTGTTCAAGGAACAGGCCCGAGCCGCCGGGATCGACATCGACGTGGTGCGCGAGCCAGCCGATGGTTTCTTCTCCAACGTGTGGATGAAGCAACCCTTCACCACCTCGTTCTGGTACAGCAGCCTGACCGCCGACCGGATGTTCAGCATCGGGTACGCCAAGGGCGCGGCCTGGAACGAAACCCACTGGGATAATCCGCGCTTCAACCAGTTGCTCAATGCCGCCCGGGGCGAGATGAACGAGCCGCTGCGCCGCGAGATGTACAACGAAATGCAGGCGCTGTGCCGCGACGACGGCGGGGCGATCGTGCCGTTGTTCGCCAGCTCCGTGGCAGCTCGTTCCAAGCGAGTCAGCCACGGCGGCCAGACCGCGCCGTATGGCGAGCTGGACGGGTTGCGGGTGATCGAGCGCTGGTGGCAGGCGTAAGAAATTCTCGAAGCGATGAAAATCCCTGTGGGAGCGAGCGCCCGCTTGCGGCTTGCTCGCGATAGCAATTGGTCAGGCAACATTGATTTTGAATGGACCGCCGCCATCGCGAGCAAGCCGCAAGCGGGCGCTCGCTCCCACAGTAGAAGAATAAGGAACCGCACGATGAGAAGTATTTTCAAGCTGTTGGGTCAGCGCCTGGCGCTGGGCCTGCTGTCCCTGTTCGCCGTATCGGTGATCATCTTCCTCGCCGTCGGCATGCTCCCCGGTGACATCGCCCAAGCTATGCTCGGCCAGTCAGCGACCCCGGAAACCGTGGCGGCCTACCGCGCGCAATTGGGCCTGGACCTGCCGCCATTGACCCGCTTCGGCCACTGGATCTGGCAGTTGCTGCAGGGCAACCTGGGGGTTTCGCTGGCCAACCAGCGGCCGATCGCCGAGCTGGTCGGCAGCCGCCTGGGCAACACCTTCAGCCTGGCGCTGCTGGCGGCGCTGGTCTCGGTGCCGCTGGCCTTGTTGCTGGGCATGCTCGCGGCGTTGTATCGCAACAGTTGGTTCGACCGTTTGCTCAACACCTCGGCCTTGAGTGCGGTGTCGTTTCCCGAGTTCTTCGTGGCCTACCTGCTGATCCTGGTGTTCGCAGTCAAACTCAACTGGTTCCCGAGTATTTCCAACCTGGCTCCGGACGCCTCGCTGGGCACCATCCTCGAGCGCTCGGTGCTGCCGGTGGCGACCCTGAGCCTGGTGGTGATCGCGCAGATGATGCGCATGACCCGAGCCTCGCTGATCAATCTGCTGGCCAGTCCCTACATCGAAATGGCCCGGCTCAAGGGCATCAGCCCGTCGCGGATCATCTTTCGCCACGCCCTGCCCAACGCGCTGGCGCCGATCGTCAACGTGGTGGCGCTGAACCTGGCCTACCTGGTGGTGGGGGTAGTCGTGGTCGAGGTGGTGTTTGTCTATCCCGGTCTTGGCCAGTTGCTGGTGGACTCGGTGGCCAAGCGCGACATTCCGGTGGTGCAGGCCTGCAGCCTGATCTTCGCGGCCACCTACATCCTGCTCAATACCAGCGCCGACGTGCTGTCGATTGCCAGTAACCCACGCCTGATGCATCCGAAGGAGTAGACCATGAGCCTGCTTAAACAATTGCTCCGGGCACTGTTCCGCGCGCCGCTTAGCGCCCAGTTCGGCCTGCTGGTGATCGTGCTGTATGTCCTGGTGGCGCTGTTCGCCCCGCTGTTGGCGCCGTTCGGTGAAACCCAGGTGGTGGGCGAGGGCTTCGCGCCCTGGGGCGGCGAGTTCCTGCTGGGCACCGATAACCTGGGCCGCGACATGTTCAGCCGCCTGGTCTACGGTGCCCGCAATACCCTGGGGATTGCCTTCCTGACTACGCTGCTGGCGTTCCTGCTCGGCGGCTTGAGCGGGTTGGTGGCGGCGATCAAGGGCGGCTGGGTTGACCAGGGCCTGTCGCGGGTGGTGGACATCCTGATGGCCATCCCGCAACTGATCTTTGCCTTGCTGATCCTCAGCGTGGTGGGCACCACGGCCACCTCGCTGGTGCTGGTGATCGCGCTGCTGGATGCAACCCGGGTATTTCGCTTGTCCCGCGCGGTGGCGATGAACGTGGTGGTCCAGGACTTCGTCGAGGCCGCGCGGCTGCGGGGTGAGGGCCTGTGGTGGCTGGTGACCCGCGAGGTGCTGCCCAATGCCGCGGCGCCGCTGATTGCCGAGTTCGGCCTGAGGTTCTGCTTTGTGTTCCTGTTCATCAGCGCGCTGTCGTTCCTCGGCCTGGGGATTCAACCGCCCACGGCCGACTGGGGCAGCATGGTGCGCGACAACGCGGTGCTGATCACCTTCGGTGACATCAGCCCCTTGCTGCCGGCCCTGGCCGTGGCGTTGATCACGGTAAGCGTCAACTTCGTCGTCGACTGGATGCTGCACAAATCCAGCGGTCTCAAGGAATGCTGATGATGAATACTGCCAAACCGCTGCTGGAAATCCGCAACCTGCACATCGAAGGTCACTACGAGGACGCCTGGCACCCGTTGATCAAGGGCATCGACCTGACCCTGCAACGGGGCGAGGTGCTGGGCCTGATCGGCGAGTCGGGGGCCGGCAAGTCGACGCTCGGCCTGGCCGCCATGGGCTACACCCGCGATGGCTGCCGGATTACCGGCGGATCGCTGCAGTTCGATGGCATCGACCTGTTGGCCGCCAAGCCCGAGACCCTGCGCAAACTGCGAGGGCTGCGCATCGCCTATGTCGCGCAGAGTGCCGCGGCGTCGTTCAACCCGGCCCATCGCTTGATTGACCAACACGTCGAAACCGCCGTGCAGAACGCCGGCATCAGCCGCGCGCAAGCCATGGCCGAAGCCGTCGAACTGTATCGGGTACTGCGCCTGCCCAACCCCGAGCAGATCGGCCAGCGGTATCCGCACCAGGTCTCCGGTGGCCAGTTGCAGCGGGTCATGACCGCGATGGCGATGGCTTGCCATCCGGACCTGATCATCTTCGACGAGCCGACCACGGCGCTGGACGTCACCACCCAGATCGAGGTGCTGGCGGCGATCCGCGATGCCGTCGCAACGTACGGCAGCGCTGCTATCTACATCAGCCACGACCTGGCGGTGGTCGCGCAGATGGCCGACCGGATCATGGTGCTGCGCCACGGCAAGCTGGTGGAAGAGGCCCAGACCCGGCAAATGCTCGACGCCCCGCAGCAGGACTACACCAAGTCGCTGTGGGCGGTGCGCAGTTTTCGCACCGAACCCAAGCCCTTGCCGCAGCAGGAACAGCCGTTGCTGGAATTGCGCAACAGCTGCGCCAGCTACGGCCAGCACCCGGTACTGCACGACGTATCCCTGAGCCTGTACCGTGGCCAGACGCTGGCGGTGATCGGTGAGTCCGGCAGCGGCAAAAGCTCCACTGCGCGCTTGATCACCGGCCTGCTGCCACCGACGGCCGGGCAGGTGCTTTACGACGGTCAGCCGCTGCCGGCGGATTTTCGCCAGCGCAGCAAGGAGCAACTGCGCAAGATCCAGATGATCTACCAGATCCCCGACACGGCGCTCAACCCGCGCCAGCGCATCGTCGATATCATCGGCCGGCCGCTGACGTTTTACCTCGGGCTCAAGGGCCAGGCCATGCGCACCCGGGTGGCCGAGTTACTGGAGATGATCGAGCTCGATCCGGCGACGTTCATGGAGCGCCAGCCCCGGGAACTGTCCGGTGGGCAGAAACAACGGATCTGCATCGCCCGGGCGCTGGCGGCCGATCCGCAACTGATCATTTGCGACGAAGTGACCTCGGCCCTCGACCAACTGGTGGCCGAGGGTGTACTGAAACTGCTCAACCGTATTCAACAACAGCTCGGCGTCGCCTACCTGTTCATCACCCACGACGTGGCCACGGTGCGGGCGATTGCCGACGAGGTGCTGGTGATGCAAAGGGGCAGGGTAGTGGACCACGGCTCACGTGATGCCATCTTTACCCCGCCGCACCAGGACTACACCGGGCTGCTGTTTTCATCCGAACCGCAAATGGACCCCGACTGGCTCGACCGGTTGCTGGCCACGCGCGCCGCACACCCTTCAACGCCGACGCTTGCAGACGTCTAAGGAATCATCATGAAAGTATTGATCGTCCACGCTCACCCCGAACCGAACTCCTTCACCGCGGCCCTGCGTGACCAGGCCGTGACCACCCTCAAGGCCCAGGGCCACGAGGTGCAGGTCAGCGACCTGTACGCGATGAACTGGAATCCGGTCGCCAGCAGCCAGGACTTTTCCTCGCGGGAAAACCCCGATTACCTGGTCTACGCCCTGGAACAACGCCTGGGGGTCAAGAGCCAATCCCTGGCCGCGGACATCCAGGGCGAGCTGGACAAGCTGTTGTGGGCCGACTTGCTGATCCTCAACTTCCCGATCTTCTGGTTCTCCGCCCCGGCCATGCTCAAGGGCTGGATCGATCGGGTGCTGGTGTCGGGCATTTGCTATGGCGGCAAGCGTTTTTACGATCAGGGTGGGTTGGCCGGGAAGAAGGCGCTGGTGACGGTGACCTTGGGGGGGCGTGAGCACATGTTCGGCGACGGTGCGATTCACGGCCCGCTGGAAGACATGCTGCGGCCGATCCTGCGCGGGACCTTGGCCTACGTTGGGTTTGATGTGCTGGAGCCGTTTGTCGCCTGGCACGTGCCTTATATCAGCGATGAGGCGCGCCAGACGTTTCTGGTGGAGTACGACCAGCGCCTGCGGCACCTGGCGGATGAACAGCCCCTGGTGTTCCCGCGACTGGCCCAGTTTGACGAGCAGTTGTATCCGCGGCCCCCAACTATGGCCTGACCAGCCATCGGCCTTGATCGGGATCAATACGCTAAACCCCCACGGGTGCAGTCTTGGGTCAATACTGAACATAACTTCATCCGAGAATCCGACCATGAGCCAGTACCAACGCCTGCTGCTGATCATCAACCCGGCCCTGCGCCAGTCGCCGGCCATCCAGCAGGCGGGTGCGCTGGCTGGGGCCAGTGGCGCGAGCCTGCACATCGTCGGGCTGATCAAGTCCCTGGGCATCCTTTCCCTGCTGGAGGGCGATGACTGGGCCAGCGCACGGGCCAGCTATCTGCAGGAACAGGACCTCTGGCTCCAGGCGCAAGCCCATCAACTGCGAGTCAGCGGGGTTGAGGTCACGGCCTACACCACGTGGTCCGAAGACGTCAGGAGCGACATCCTGCAGCACGTCAGCGAACTGCAACCGGACCTGCTGATCAAGCAAGTGCAGCAGGAACCGTTGCTCAAGCGCACCTTCTTCACCCCGATGGACTGGCACCTGCTGCGCTATTGCCCGGTGCCGACCTACCTGGTGGGCGACCAGGCCCAGGCCTTGCCGCGCAAGATCGTTGCGGCAATCGACAGCGCCAATGACCAGCCACAGAATCAAAAGCTCAACGAGCGGATCCTCAAGCAGGCCGAACGCCTGGCGTTGCAATGCGATGCCGAACTGCACCTGGTCACAGCCTGCGACATAACCGCCGATTTTCTGGGTGACCTGGGCGCCGCCGGGTTGGCGTTGAGCGACTTGACCCGGCAATTGCGCCAGGACCTGGAAAACGCCTTCCTCAATACCGCCGAGCATTTTGGCGTAGCGCCGGAGCACCGGCACTTCATCAAGGGTGATCCAGTCCAGGTGCTGGCCGAATTCGCCCATCAGAACCAGGTGGATGTACTGGTGCTGGGGCGCAATCAGTCTCGGGGCCTGGAAAAACTCATCGGCAGCACCACCGAGCATCTGCTGTACCAGGCGTCCTGCAGCGTGCTGGCAGTCTGACGGATATCCCTGTAGCCGCTGCCGAAGGCTGCGTTGGGTTGCGTAGCGACCCCCAGCGGATGTATTGCCGAGTTGAATGAACGTCGTGCGGTCGTTGACGCAGCCTCGCGCTGCTCGACAGCTGCTACGGTTCTGCGTTTGGGGGGCGGTCGTCCACCCCCATTCGGGGTATGGTGCCGTTGCGTCAATCCGCCAATAGTAAGCACGTCCGCTCATCCAGAGCCGAGTCTGCTTATAAGGTGGAATGTGCAATGCGCAAGGCACTACACGTGTTTTCCAGTCTGTTGCTAGCTCCCTTGTCCTGGGCGGTGCATGCCGCCGAGGTGAACGATGCCCACACGCTGCGGCTGTACAACTGGGCGGACTACATCGGTGAAAGGACCCTGGCCGACTTTGAACAGGCCACGGGGATCAAGGTCATCTACGACACCTTCGATGCCTACGAGACGGTGCAGGCCAAGCTGCTCACCGGCCACTCCGGTTACGACCTGGTGGTGCTCAATGCCTCCCTGGTGCCGCCGCTGATCAAGGCCAAGGTGTT
Source organism: Pseudomonas sp. P5_152 (assembly GCF_033989915.1). NCBI lineage: Bacteria > Pseudomonadati > Pseudomonadota > Gammaproteobacteria > Pseudomonadales > Pseudomonadaceae > Pseudomonas > Pseudomonas sp. P5_152. Next base: position 116,514 of record NZ_JASFAH010000002.1, read on the forward strand.
CCAACCCCTGGACAAGCAGCAACTGCCGGGCTGGAGCAACCTGGACCCCAAGGTGCTGCACGACCTGCAGGGCTACGATGCCGGCGTGGCCTATTCGGCGCCCTACACCTGGGGCAGCAATGGCGTGACCTACAACGTCGACATGATCAAGGCCCGCATGCCCGATGCCCCTATCGGTTCGCTGGCGATGATCTTCGATCCCAAGATTGTCTCGCGCTTCGCCGACTGCGGCGTGACCCTGATCGATGCGCCCACCGAAGTCATCCCCCTGGCATTGACCTACCTGGGCCGTGACCCCCGCAGTGCCGCGCCGGCCGACCTAAAGGCCGCCCAGGATCTGCTGCTGTCGGTGCGACCCTACATCAAGAAGTTCGACTCGGTGAACTACCTCACCAGCCTGCCCAATGGCGATGTCTGCATGGCGATGACCTGGTCCGGCGATTACGCCACCGCCCAGGCCCGGGCGGAGGAGGCCAAGCTGAAGATCAACCTGGCGTACTTCGTGCCCAAGGAAGGCTCGCTGATCTGGTTCGACAATATGTACATCCCCAGTGACGCGCCCCACGTGGCCAACGCCCACAAGTTCCTCCAGTACCTGTTGCAACCCCAGGTAATGGCCGACGTCAGCAACTACATCCACTACGCCAACAGCAACCAGGCCGCCACCGCGTTGCTGCTGCCCGAGGTGCGTGACAACCAGGCGATCTACCCCGACGCGGCCACGCGTGAGCGGCTGTTTGCGCAGAAGACCCAGGATGCCAAGGACATGCGCGCCATCACCCGGGTCTGGAGCACGGTAAAGACCGGGCTCTGAGTCAGTGTCGGCTCGCTCCCACCTTGATTATCCCAGCTGATTGATCATCACCTTCGAGACCTTTGCCATGACCACACCCAACGCCGAGTTCTTCAACAAGTTCGATAACGCCCAACTGGTCAAGGCCGACAAGGCCCACCACATGCACGGCTACCACGTGTTCGATGAGCACCGGCAAAACGGCGCGCTGAACATCGTCGCCGGCGACGGCGCGTATATCTACGACAGTGAAGGCCAGCGCTTTCTCGATGCGGTGGGCGGCATGTGGTGCACCAACATCGGCCTGGGCCGCGAGGAAATGGCCCTGGCGATTGCCGATCAGGTCCGGCAACTGGCGTACGCCAATCCGTTCTCCGACATGGCCAATGCGGTGGCAATCGAGCTCTGCGAAAAACTTGCCAGCCTGGCCCCCGGCGATCTCAACCACGTGTTCCTCACCACCGGTGGCTCGACCGCGGTCGACACCGCCTATCGACTGATCCAGTACTACCAGAACTGCCGTGGCAAACCGCAGAAAAAACACATCATTGCCCGCTACAACGCCTATCACGGCTCGACCTGCCTGACGATGTCGATCGGCAACAAGGCCGCTGACCGGGTGCCGGAGTTCGATTACGCCCATGAGCTGATCCACCACGTCTCCAACCCCAACCCGTACCGTGCCCCGGATGGCATGGACGAGGCGCAGTTCCTCGAGTTCCTGGTCCAGGAGTTCGAAGACAAGATCCACAGCATCGGTGCCGACCGGGTCGCGGCGTTTTTTGCCGAGCCGATCATGGGCTCCGGCGGGGTGATCATTCCCCCTGAAGGTTATCTGCAGCGCATGTGGCAGGTGTGCCAGGCCCACGACATCCTGTTTGTCGCCGATGAAGTGGTGACCTCGTTCGGCCGCCTGGGCAAGTGGTTCGCCTCCAGCGAGCTGTTCGGCGTGCAGCCGGACATCATCACCACCGCCAAAGGCCTGACCTCGGCCTACCTGCCGCTGGGGGCGTGCATTTTCTCGACGCGGATCTGGGACGTGATCGCCGAGCCCGGCCAAGGGCGCTGCTTCACCCACGGTTTCACCTACAGTGGCCATCCGGTGTGCTGCACCGCGGCGCTGAAGAACATCGAGATCATCGAGCGCGAGAACCTGCTGGCCCACGTGCAGGAGGTGGGCAGCTACCTGGAACAACGCCTGGCAACCCTGCGTGGTTTGCCGCTGGTGGGCGATGTGCGCTGCGAGAAACTCATGGCCTGCGTCGAGTTCGTGGCCGACAAGGCCAGCAAGGCGCTGTTTGCCGACGAGGTCAACATCGGCGAGCGGATTCATCTGCGGGCCCAGGCCAAGGGGTTGCTGGTGCGGCCGATCATGCACCTGAACGTAATGTCGCCGCCGCTGATCATCACCCATGCCCAGGTCGACGAAATCGTCGAGACCCTGCGCGCGTGCATCCTCGAGGTCGCCGCCGAACTCCAGGCCCTGGACCTGTACGCCGGGCGATGAGCAGCCGCGGCCTGCCTATGCGCGGTCCTGGCTCACCGGCTAGACTGCGCGGCATGAGCAAAGCCCAGGACCACACACTGATCGCCATGCCCTGGCGTGCCCTGCATCAATGGCACGCCGGGCTGGCGCACGCCTTTACCCGGATCGATACGGCGGATGCGTTGCGCTGCCTGGCGCAGGCCTTGGGACACCTGGTGTCGGTGGAATCGGTGATGATCAGCCTGGAGCGCAAGGACCAACCACCCCAATCCTTGTACCTGCAAGGCATTCCCGAGCAGTACCGGGAGTCGGTGATCGAACGCTATTTCTCCGGTGGTTACCTGCTCGACCCGTTCTGCCTGGCGGTGGAGCAGGGCCTGGCGGAAGGCTTCTATCACCTGGAAGAAATCGCCCCGGACGACTTTTTCGACAGCGACTACTACAAGGCCTACTACCTCAAGGGCGGTTGTTCGGAAGACAGTTATTTCATTGTCGATGTCGGCAATCAGAGCAAGGTGTCCCTGAGCCTGTTCCAGGGCTTTGGCGGCCAGGCCTTGAGCACCGGGCAACTGGACCTGCTGCGCGCAGTCGAGCCTATGGTCCGCCAGTTCATCCGCCAGTTTGCCCAGTGCAACCGGCTGATCACCCAACTGGACGCTGCTGCGGTGCCGGCGACGGTCGATCTCAAACCGAGTATCCAGCACGCCTTCGAGCATTTCGGTTGTGAGGTGCTGACCGAGCGGGAGCGTGAAGTGGCGTACATGGTGCTGCGCGGCCACTCGGTCAAGTCGACGGCCAACGAACTGCGGATCGCCGCAGAAACCGTGCGCATGCACCGCAAGAACCTGTACCTGAAGTTGGCGATCAACTCCCAGTCCGAGTTGTTTGCGCTGTTCATCGAGTGGCTGCGTCAAGACCGTATTGCGTGAGCCCTGAACCTGTGGACTCAGGGCTTGACCCGCGGTAACCATACCGCGATACACAGCCCGCGTTGCTGCTCTGGGTCAGCGACACTCAGGGCGATCCGTGCCCCGACACGTTCGGTGATCGCTTTGACAATGGATAAGCCCAGACCGGAGCCCACCTGCTGACTACCCAGGCCACGAAAGAACGGGTCGAATACCCGCTGCTGTTCCTCGGTCGGGATCCCGGGTCCCGAATCTTTGACCGACAGCCGCGCAGCACCTTGATCGAGGTCCAGGCACAGGTCGATCCGCCCACCCTCAGGGGTATAACGAATAGCATTGTCCACCAGATTCTTGACCAGGGTGACCAGGTCGACTTCCTGCATTTGCACCAGCAGGTCCTGTGCGCCTTCGACGCCAATATCGATATGCTTGGCTTCGGCCAGTGGCAACAGGTCTTCCAGGACCCGTCGATAGACCGCGTGGACCGACAATGGGCTGCTGGGCAGCGGGGGGCCGGCCTGGGCCCTGGCCAGAGCCAGCAGTTGATCGAGCAGTTTTCTGCCACGCTCGATGCCGCGACGTAACGGCATCAGGCGCTCATGGGCCAAGGGCGACATGGGCGCCGCCGCCAGGTGTTCGACCTGCAGTGACAGCGCCGTCAGGGGCGAGCGCAGTTCGTGGGCCGAGTCGGCGACAAAACGGCGCTGGGCTTCCATGGCGTTGGCCACTCGTTCCAGCAAGCGATTGATGGCGACCACAAAGGGCCTGATCTCCGTGGGCAGGGAACGCTCATCCAGCGGGTGCAGTTCCTGTTCGGCTCGCTGATCGATTTCCTGGGAGAGCACGGCGATCGGCCGGAACACTTTGTGCACCAGGTCGCTAACAACCAACAACAGGACCGGGAACAGAATCAAAAACGGCAGCAAGCTACGCCACGCACTTTCGCGGGCGTCCTTGTCCCGTGCACCGACTTCCTGGGCGACCACTATCCGTTCGCCGCCAGTGGTGGTCCTGACCAGTACCCGAAACGCCTCGCCGCCGACCGTCAAGGTCGCGATACCGTCGGCCAGGGTGGTCGGGAACGGCAGGGGGAGCATCCGGTCGTCGTTGCCGGCCGCCTGGCTACCGTCGGCCAGGTACTGCACGATCAAGCGCGTCTCTTCATCGTCGCCCGCGGGGAGCAAGCCCTTGGGGTAGTGCAGGTTCATCTGTTGTCGATCTACCAGCAGGGCTACCTGGCGCAGGGCGTCGTCCTGCATCTCGTGGGCTTCGTCCAGGGCGGAGATGAACGCAAAGGCTGCGGCCATTACCGCCACCAGCAAAATCGCCAGCGACAGGGCCAGCGACAGCCGCAGCTGGATCGATTCCTTCAGGCGTTTTTGCCAACCATCCATCCCAGCCCCCTGACGTTCTTGATCACTTGGCTTCCGAGTTTGCGGCGCAAGCCATGGATCAGGAACTCTACGGCGTTGCTTTCCACTTCATTGCCCCAGCCGTAGATGCGATCTTCCAGCTCGCTGCGCGAGAGGATGGCGCCGGGGCGGATCAACAGCGCTTGCAGCAAGGCGAATTCGCGGCTGGACAGTTGCACGGCGGTAGTCTGCCCGGTCCGGGCTTCTTTGGACAACAGGTCCAGCGACACCACGCCATTGCCGAGCAAGGGTAGGGCGTTACCGCCCTTGCGCCGCAGTACGGCGCGCATGCGGGCCAGCAGTTCGCTGATCTCGAAGGGCTTGAGCAGATAGTCGTCGGCCCCGCCATCCAGCCCGCGCACGCGGTCTTCCAGGGGATCGCGGGCGGTGATGATCAGCACTGGCACCGGGTTGTTCGCGGCACGAGTGCGGGTCAGTACGTCCAAGCCGTCCTTGCCGGGCAGGCCGAGGTCCAGCAGCACCAGGTCATAGTGCTGGGCCTGCAGGGTCGCCAGTGCGCTGATACCGTCCTGGACCCAATCGGTGGCATAGCTGGCATCCTTGAGTGCGGCCTCGACCGCAGCCCCGATCATCGGATCGTCTTCGACCAGCAAAACCCGCATGGCATTTCCCTCAAGCGAACCACTGTTGATTGACCATTGAAGCACCCGGACCGACTCAGCACTACCCCATCCCAGCAACAGGCCCGACGACATTCGCTATTTCATTGAGTCGAACACCTTGAGCAGGTGATCCATGGCTGCCTGGCAAGCGCTCTGGTCCGGGTTGCTGGCACGCAAGGCGTCGAGTGCATGATCGATGGCCTTGTCCAGTACATGCCAGTCGCTGGCGTCCCGCGGCTTGAGCCCAGCTTCTGCGGCGTCCCAGGCACTTTCCAGGTCGCGGGCCCGGGCTTTGGCGGCCGCCAGTTGATGCTGGGCGACCGTCCCTGCGACATCGTCGGCAATGCTGCGAAACGACGACAGGTCGCCCAATTTAGAGCCCATGGCCGCTTGCGCCGCGGGTGCGCCGGAAGGACTGGTGGGTGATACCGGCTCGGCAGATTTCGAACAGCCGGCAGTCAGGCCCAATAGGGTGATAGAAAAGACCAGAGCAGTGACGTGTATAGCTCGCATGAAGATTCCTCGAAGAGTTTGGGGGCGTTATTGAGTGAGGCTTTTACGGTTGCCAAGATTGATCTGGGCAACGCCCACCAACATGACGATCACGCAGAGGAAGATCGCACTGGTCCAGGCGGCGCCCATGCCGAGGCCACCATAGGTCTTGGCCTGAGTCAGCAGATCACCGAGGGAAGCACCGAACGGCCGGGTAAGGATGTAGGCGACCCAGAAGCTCAGCACCCCGTTGGCGCCCAGACGCCAGGCGATGAGAGTCAAGGCAATCAATGCGCCGAAAATCCCCGCGCCGAGGGTAAAGCCCAGGCCAAGCGCTTCAGTGGCAAGGTCGCCGGCTGCTGTGCCCAACGCAAAGGTGCAGAGTACGGTTGCCCAGTAAAACAGTTCGCGTCGCGGGGTGAGGATCGCGCGGATCGATAGGTTGTGTTCAACCCGGTACCAGACGGCAAAGGTGCCTGCCAACAGTACCGTGAAGACTGCAGTACTGGTGTACAGGCTGACGTCGAGCATGTCGGTGAGGACATCGGTGATCTGCGTACCTACGATGCTCACCAGCACCACGCTCAGCCAGTAGATCCAAGGCGTGTAGGCGCGAGTGCGCAATTGGGTATAAAGGGCGATTGAGAGCAGGAGCAACATGCCGAGGGTGGTAGGCCCTGCGCCCAGACCGGCATCGACAGCGAGGAAGTCGGCCGCGGTTTCGCCGACGGTGGTGGAAAGGATCTTGATCAACCAGAAGGACAGCGTCACTTCCGGTACTTTGTTCAGCCAGCCGGCTAGCGGGGGATTCATCTCGTGGCGTCTCCTGGGTTGCGCCGTAAGTGGCGCAAGGGACAGGCTACGCAGGCAAACTTAGCCGGAACTGAGGCGTTGGAACGTATCTAACTTTTAATCAGCACTCTGACTTCACCGTGCTTATCCACGACGCCGGTTATTTTTTTGGTTAGCGTGTAGCTACCACCATCGTCATTGCTGTTTTTATCATCGAGCTCAACGGTGATTTGTTCTCCCGGCGCGTAGCCCTCTGTTTTTATAAGAAGCCCTGATACATCTCCACTGGGCAGGTTTTGGATTTCGGCAGAAAAATCGCTGTTCATCCACTGCGCTGAAATGATTTTTTTAGCATCCGTGTCAGGTGCTGTTTTCACCGTTTCAGCGGTGGCCGGGATCAGGTCGGGATAAATGACACTGCTACAGCCTGCTGTTAGCACGCTGAGTAAGAAAATCATTGTGGGCCACTGCAATGTGTTCATTTTTCTACGCTGGCCTCACAGGGGCATCGGTCATGCGGACCAAGGTATCGATTATCTTGCGCATGTTTTCAAACACCTCATCCTGGGCGTCTGCAGCGGCTTTGAATTTCCCAGGTTCGGGAAATTTCCCCCCAAGTGAGTGTGGCGCGGCCCAGCTCTGTATTGCCCGGTACTCGGAACCGATGCTGAAATAGAAATAGAGTTGGTAGAAGAGCCAACCGCGATCGTTGGGGTAACGCTGTGCGAACTTGGCCATTTGTCGTTGCGCCTCGATGTAGGAGGCCAGGGTTTTTTCGTCCAACCCTCGGTCATCGTAAAACCTGGCCATAGTTTCGTGGCTGGCGACCAAGTCCATCTGCCACTGCGCATTGCTCGGCTCCACTTGAATCAGCCGGGTTCGTATTACCAACGCTTGGGAATAATGATTCAGCACTTCTGCCTCTAGTTTTGCGCCTGGCCCATTGTTGTCGTTTTTAATCGCTGCAAAATCCATGTGCGCCACTGCAAGTTCGCGTTGCCATTGGTTGTTGCCAGGGTCCAAGGCAGCCAAATCCTGGTACAAGCCAAATTGATCGGTCACGGCGTCACGTGCTGCTGCCCATTTCCCCCGCATTACCAGGGCTTCGCCGATCTTGCCGAAGGTCACTGCCAACTCGCGGACGAACAGTGGATTGGTTTCATTGCTCCTGAGCACTTTTATGCGTATTGCCAGGGCCTCATGGTATTCAGCGGGCAAGGTGCCGGTCATTGAATTCACCCGGTCCGCAATTTCCTCGTAGGTTGCCGCGAGATCGCGTTGCAACTGCTGGTTACCAGGCGCTGACTTTGCCAGGCGCAGCAGAATATCCAGGGCCGGCTGATAGTAGGCCCTGACTTCTTCGACCCCCACATGGCCCGGGTTGGTTCTTGTGTAGTTCACCGCGAGTGCTTGTTGCCACTTGCTGTTGTTGGGCTGCAAGGCGACCAGTTGTTGGTAAACGATTCGGGCCCTGGTGAAATAACGTCGGGCAGCGTCACGGTAGCTCCAGAGTATTTGCTCCGAGTCTGCTGCCGCGCCAGGTTCCAGGCGTTGCACCTTGGGCATGAGCTTACTGGTGTATGGGTGGGCCTTCAGGTTGTTCCGGGCCAGCTCCAGAGCGGCCCTGTATCCTGCGTTGTACGGAAACAGCTGCTTCGCTCTCAGGGTTTGCAGGTCACCCATGCGATCCAGCGCCACGGCCAGCGCATACTGTGCATCGGTATCACGCGGATGTTGTTCGGCGTAGGTGGACGCCGCAATCACCTGGGTATTAGCGCGCTGCAATTCGGTGTTTGTCTGAAAAACCTGTTCATCCCCAAGATTGCTCGGTTGAGCGCTGGCAAACGCTGCCGTCGTCAACAAGCCAAGTAGCATTGTTGCCATGAAAACACGCTGCGGCCATTTCCCCAAGGCGCAGGCAAATTGGCTAATAGACAGGCGGAATGGGGCTTCTAGTGCGGGAAAAAGATAACGGCAAATCGCTTTTGTCATGAGATTCATCTTGATGCTTCCCTGCAGATAATTCCCACACTAATGACAAAGTCCAACGGACACAAACGCAGGCGGTTTGCCAGGGTCAGTAACCTTGAGCGGCAAAGCCCTATCCACCTCAAGCGCCCAGCGCGCTTGAGGTATTTGCGTGCCTCACGCACCTTGCGGCGTTTCACCCAGTGCCAGGCGGGCGTTGATCTGCTCGATCACTGCCGGCAACTCGGCAATGGTGTCGATCAGGTAGTGCGGGCGGGAACCTTCGAAGGTTTGGCTGATGCGGGCGTGTGCTTCGGCCAGTTGCTCGGGGCTCAGTGCCTGGAACTGTTCGTAGGTCAAGCCCAGGGCGTTGCCGGAGCAGGTCAGGGCGACTGTCCACATGCCGGCGCTGCGGCCTTCGAGGATACCCGGCCAGGTGTCGTCGACCTTGACGCATGCGGCGACGTCGCTGATTCCCAGGGCGATCACGTTAGCCAGGGCCTGTGCCGGATACGGACGGCCGTTGGGCACTTCGTCGGTGGCTACCACATGGTCGGCGACGTAACCGTTGGCCCGGGCCAGCTCTACCACCTTGGCCATCACCACCGCCGGATAGCCGGAGCAGGATCCGATTTTCAGCCCCTGCTCGCGTAGCGCGGCGATGGCCTCCAGGGCGCCTGGGATCAGGGCTGAGTGCAGGGCGATTTTGTCGATCTGCAGCGGCATGAATCGTTCATAGAGTGCAGTGACGTCTGCATCGGTCGGCAGGCGGTCGAACACGGCACGGTAACGTTCGGCAATCTGCGGTTGATTGCACAGCGTGCGGATGTGGTCCCACTTGCCCATGCCCATCGGGCCACGGGCCTCTTCCAGGGACACGGCAACGCCGAACTCGGCAAAGGCTTCGACGAAAATCTGCGTGGGGGCAAAGGAGCCGAAGTCGACGACGGTGCCGGCCCAGTCCAGGACCACGGCTTGCAGGTGGCGCGGTTGTTGATAGTGCATGGTAGATCTCCAGTGTGTGGGTAGGGGGCGGCCGTCCTTCGTGCAAGGAAGTAGGGCGCAAAGGTCAATGGGTACGGTGTTGTCAGGTGGTCGGTATCGGGCTTGAGTCGAACAGCTCGGCGATCATTGGCCGGTTGCGGCGGATGCCCAGGCAGCACAGGTGGTAATCGATGGCGAACGGGTGATCGACGAAGGTGATGGGTTTGGTGCCCGGGGTCTGGGCGTACTCGACAGCCGAGACAAAACCAATGCCGATGCCCTTGGCGATGGCGTGGACAATGGCTTCGCGGCTGTTCAATTGCATCACGCAGTTGAGTTCGACGTTCAACCGCGTGCAGCTTTCCTCCACCAGTTGCCGGGTCCGCGAACTCTTCTCGCGCAGCACCCACTTCTCGGCACTGATCTGCTCGACATGCACCTGTTCCTGCTGTGCCCAGGGATGGTCGTCACGGACCACCGCGATGATCGGGTAGCGCCGGTACAGCTGGGTGTCGAAGCGCTGATCGAACTCGGACAGGGCAAGGATCGCCACGTCGATGTCGAAATTGAACAGTCGCGCCAGGGTCTCCTTTTCCGGGCTGAAGGAGGTTTCCAGCTCGATGTCCGGATGCTGCTGCATCAGTTCATAGGTCAGGTTCATCGCGATAGGCGGCGAAACAGCCCCCAGGCGCAACATGCCAGTCTTGCGTTGCTTGAAACTGTGCAGCAGTTGCACGGCTTCGTCCTCCTGGCCGAACAGGCCCTGGGTAATCCCGTAGAGCTGGTGCCCGGCCGAACTCATGTCGATAAAGCGACCACGGCGGTGGAACAGTTCCACCGAGAACTTCTTCTCCAGGGCGTTGACCTGCTCGCTGACCGTTGGCTGGCCGATGCACAGGTATTCGGCCGCCAGGGTGAAGCTGCCGGTCTTGGCCACGGCGTGAAAGGAACGGAGCCACTTGTGGTACTGGTACATGAGTGCGCCTGCCTGTGAGTCGAAACTGGGTGCCGAGCCATCAACGCCTGATGAACAGCGCGACCAGCGCACTGCACAGGCAGGCCGAGGTGACCACGATGAAGATCAGCGAGGTATTGCCGGTACTGTCGAGCATACTGCCGATCAGGGGTTCCGCCAGGCCAGCGAACAGATAGGAGGAAAAGTTCATCACCCCAGTGGCCGTGCCCGCCCGCTTGGCGCCGACCAGATCCGGGCACAGCGCCCAGAAGCTGGAGGCCGGGCCATAGACGAAGAACCCGCAGAGGAACAGCGCCACCAGGCCGATCATGCTGTGGGGCGGCAGGCTCCACATCCACAGGCTGGTCGCCGCGCCGAGGAACATGTAGAGCATGATCGCCAGGTAACGCTTGGAGCCGAACAGCTTGTCCGACACCCAGCCATTGGTCAGCGCGCCGATCGCCATGCCCACGGGCAGGGCCACGGTGATCCACTTCGGATCCACCAGGCTGTCGCCACTTTTCCAGTCGGCACCGAGAAAATGCACCGGCACCCAGACGATCAGGCCGTAGCGGGCGGCGTTCTGGAAGCCCAGGGACACCGCGGCGATGATCAGCCGGGCATTTTTCAGGACTGCCTTGTAGCGCTGCGCGGAAGTTTCGACCTCGCCTTGCGCCACCTCATGCTGTTTGTCGGCGGCATTGGCCACACCGGTGTCGGCCAGCGGTTCGAAGCCCAGGTCTTGCGGGCGTTCACGGGCAATCAAGTAGAACAGGATACCGCCGGCGAGCATCAGCAACACCGGCAGACGGAAGATCCAGCGCCACTCCAGTTGCAGCACCTCCAGCACCACGATCGAGGTCACGTAGGACAGCACTGAGGCACACCCGGCAGCAAACACATAAAAGCCGTAGACCTTGCCGCGCTCGCCAGCGCTCCACCAGTTGGAGATCAGCCGGCTGCCCGGCGCCCAGCCCAATGCCTGGAAGTAACCGTTGATGCCCCAGGGCAGGATCAGGCTGGCAAACCCGGCAGAGAAGCTGGTCACCCAGTTGGCGCCGCAGGACAGCACGGCGCCCAGGGTCATGATCCGCCGGCCACCGAACTTGTCGGCAAGGTTGCCATTGATGGCCTGGCCGATGGCGTAGGCCCAGAGCATGGCGGCCGACACCCAGCCCAGGGTTTCCTTGCTCAGGCCAAACTCGGCCTGGATCCCTGGAATGGCAAAACCGAAGGTTTGCCGGCCGGTGTAGAAAAACAGGTAACAGAACATCGCCGCCAGCAACATGCGCCACTGGGCGACGCGGAACGAGGCCGTGTGGGTAGCGATACCAGGCAGGGTTTGGGCACGATTCATGATCTTTTCCTTATTATTGTTCGCCCCCCGAGCCATCGCCCGAGGGTGACACCGATTTACCGGTGCCGCAGGAAATCGCCGCGGCCGGTGGCGCCGCAGGCAGTGCGTGTTGAGGTAAAAGCTGGATCTAGGCCGCTTGGCAACCGATGAAGTTCTTGCCGCGCGCGCCCTGCAGGGCGAACTGGATGATGGCCTCGGCGTCCTGGGCGGTGACGCCGTAGTCGGCAAACTCGGTCTTCACCCCGACGCTGTGCAACAGGTCGCGCAACTGGGCCTGGGCCTTGGCCAAGTCGGTGCCGAAAACCCGCTGCAGGGTCTGGTCGCGCTCCTGGTCGTGACCCCAGGCCAGGCCCAGCACCAGGGGCAGGGTGAAGGAGCAGGCGATGCCATGGGGCAGGCCGTGGCGCAGGGTCATTTCATAGGAAATGGAGTGGGCCAGTGCGGTCTTGGTGTTGGAGAACGCCATGCCCGCCTTGAGGGCGGCCAGGGCCATGCGCGAGCGCAGTTCCTGGCTGGACAGGTCGCGCAGCAACCGAGGCAGGCATTCGAGGATGTCCTCGATGGCCGCCACGGCGAAGGTGTCGGAAATCGGGTTGGCGTTGACGTTCCAGATTGCCTCCAGGGCATGGGACAAGGCGTCCAGGCCGGTGGAAACGGTGACGCTGGCTGGCACCGTCAACATCAGTTGCGGGTCGATGATCGCCACTTTGGGCCAGGTGCAGTCCAGGTGCAGTGAGTATTTCTTCAGGCTGGCGCTGTCCCAGATGGTCGCCCAGGGCGTGACTTCGCTGCCGGTGCCGGCGGTGGTAGGTGCGGCAATCAGCAATTTGCTGCGGGCCGGGACAAAGGGCTTGCCGGTTGCCAGCAGGGTCAGCAACTCGTCGAAGCTCCCCGATTCGGTACCGACAATCAGCGCCTTGGCGGTGTCGATGGCGCTGCCTCCGCCCACGGCGATGACCATGGCGCAGTCGCCGGCTTCGGCCCAGAAGCGTTCATAGGTGTCGCGCAGGTGCGCCACGTCGGGATTGGGCTGCACGTCTTCGATCACATAGACCAGGCGATCACCCAGCAGCTCTTCGATCCGTGCCACCAGGCCTAGCCCGCGCGCTTCGGGGAATGTCACCAGGGCGACCTTGTGCTGTTCGGTAATCGCGGCCAACTGTTGCAGGCTGCCCCAGCCGAAACGAGTGTCTACCGGGTTGTGGAATCGGGCGGTCATCAGGGAGTTCCTTATTGTTGTTGGCGAAGTGGCCCCATACTCAGGGGCACTCGCCAACAGCTCAAATCGATAAATCGCAGGTTTGAATCGGCTGGACCGATAACAACCGGCAGCCGAAGGTGCGGCTAGCGCGGTTTAATGGTTGGAACCGCGCTGGATCGCATTGCGCAGCCTGCCGGACACCGCGTCGGCGATGACCACCATCAAGGTAATGACGATGATGCAGGTGGCGGTTTGTTCGTACTTGAACAGCTTCAGGCTGCTTACCAGCTCGAACCCCAGGCCGCCGGCGCCGACCATGCCGAGCACGGTGGCCGAGCGCAGGTTGACCTCGAAGCGGTAGAGGATCACCGCGATCCAGGCGGTAATCACCTGCGGCAGGACGCCAAACACAATCACCTGCAACGGCCGTGCCCCGGTGGCCTGCAGGGCCTCGATGGGTCCCTGGTCGATTTCCTCGATGCTTTCGGCGAAGAACTTGCCGAGCATGCCCATGCCATGCAGCGCCAACGCGAGCACACCGGGAAAGGGCCCCAAACCCACCGCCGAGACAAAGATCAGGGCGAGGATCAGTTCGTTGATGCTGCGGGTGACGTTGAGAAACTGTCGCGTGGCGTGGAATACCAGGCGGTTGCGACTGAGGTTGCGCGCCGCCAGGAACGACAACGGAATCGCCAGCAGCACGCCGAGCAGGGTGCCCCAGATCGCGATCTGCAGGGTTTCGATGGCCGGTGCCAGCAAACGCGGGAGAATGCTCATATCGGGGGGCATGGTGCGGGCGAGGAAGTCGCCGATTTGCGGCAGGCCGCCGGCCAGTTCCGCGACGCTGAGCTGCGCGCCCTCGGCGCTCCAATGCAGGGTCAGCACCACCGCCAGCACCAGCGCCGCGGTAGTCAGCCAGCTCCGCGCGCTGCGCGGCCGGTCGACGGTCCACAGGTAGTTGTTCGGTTGCATGCTCAAGCCCTCGATTCGCTGCACGGCACCAGCGCCAGCGCGCTGGTCGTCGGTGGCACTTCAGGTGCTGGTTCCTGGCCAGGGTAGATGCGTTGCAGGTCAGCCTCGCCCATGCTCGCCGGGTGGCCGTCGAACACCAGGCGGCCGTGGGCCAGGCCGACAATCCGGTCGCCAAACTCACGGGCGTAGTCGACCTGGTGCAGGTTGCACAGCACGGTGATCCCCAGTTCCCGCGATGCATCGCGCAGGTACTGCAACACCAGGCGTGCGGTCTTGGGGTCGAGGCTGGCCACCGGTTCGTCCGCCAGGATCACCTGGGGACACTGGGCCAGGGCGCGGGCGATGCCGACCCGTTGCATCTGCCCGCCGGAGAGGGCGTCGGTGCGTTCGTTGGCCTTGTGCTCCAGCTCCACCCGTTGCAGGCATTGCCTGGCCAGGGCGACATCCGCCCGGCGGAACAGCTGCAGCACCGAGCTGAAGGTGGACACGGCGCCCAGGCGTCCGGTCAGGACATTCTTCAGCACGCTCAGGCGCGGCACCACGTTGTGGTGCTGGAAGATCATCGCCACCTGGCGGCGCAGCGTCCGCGGATCGCGGCAGGAGCGGGCATCGATGCCGGCCACCTGCAGGGTGCCGGAGTCGGCCTGGACCAGGCGGTTGATACAGCGCAGCAAGGTCGATTTGCCCGCGCCGGATTGCCCCAGGATCACCACGAACTCGCCTTGACCAACGTCCAGGTCGATACCGCGCAGCACCGGGTTGCTTCCGTAGTGCTTGGTCAATTGGCGGATGCTGATCATTTCATGCTCCGCAAATCCAGATCGAGCACCTTGGCGGTGTCGCGAACCACGTCGTAGGCGGCGTCGCTGGTGGGCTGGAAGCCGTCGAGCACGCCCTGGTCACCCCACGGCACATCCTTGATCGAGGCCAGGGCACTGGCGACCTTCTGTTGCAGGGCCGGGTCCAGGTCCTTGCGCCAGACCATCGGCGACTCGGGAATCGGCCGCGAACTCCAGACCACCTGGAATTCGTCCTGCTTGACCAGGCCCTTGCTCACCGCGCTGGCAAAAATCCGGTCGGCTACCGCAGCGGCATCCACCTTGTGGTTTTCCACGGCGAGGATGCTGGCATCGTGGGAGCCGGAGAAAATCACCCGGGAAAACAGCTGCGCCGGGACGAACCCGGCTTGTTCCAGGCCGGCCTTGGGGAACAGGTGGCCGGACGCCGAGCTGGGGTCGACAAAGGCGAAGGTGCGGCCCTTGAGGTCGGCCAGCTCGCGGATGCCGCTGTCCTTGCGCGCGACAATCACGCTCTTGTAGGCGCTTTGCCCGGTTTTGCGGGTGACGGCGACCGCGAAGGCTTCGACCTCGGCCACCGAGGTGGCGAGGACGTAGGAGAATGGCCCCAGGTACGCGACGTCGAGCTTGCCGGCGCGCAGCGCTTCGATGATGCCGTTGTAGTCGGTCGCGACAAAGGGCACCACCGGCATGCCCAACCGGGTTTGCAGGGTATCGAGCACCTGTTTGCTGGCTTCGATCATCGCCTGCGAGTCTTCGGACGGGATCAGGCCAATGGTCAGTTGGTCTTTGGCGCTGGCCAGGCCGGCGGCGGTCAGGGCGAGGGCGATGCTGGCAACACGCAGGAATGAGCGAAGAGGTTTCATGGCAATCCAGGGAGTGGTTTGGAGTTGCCTCAGGCTAGAAGTGTCACGTGACAGTCATTCGATCAATTCAATATGGCTTCGGGCAGTTAACTATTGATGGAGTCTATGGATGTCCAGCGCAAAGATGCGAGCGTTCCTCGCCGTGGCCCGCCACGGCAGTTTCAGTGCCGGGGCACGGGCGATCGGCCTCAGCCAGCCGACCCTGACCACCCAGGTGCAAGCCATGGAACGGCAATACAACCTGGAGTTGTTTCACCGCCGTGGGCGGCGCATCGAGTTGTCGGATGTCGGCCGGCAACTGCTGCCGATCGCCCAGGCGATGGCGGCCCTGGATCTGGACGCGCACAACCTGCTGCGCGATTCCGGCCGGCTCGACAGCGGCGAGTTGCGGTTGGGGGCGGTGGGGCCGTTTCATGTGATCGAGATGGTCGACCACTATCTGCAGCGTCATCCACGGATCGATGTGTCGATCCGGGTCGGCAACTCGGCAGAGGTCCTGGCCGATCTCGAACGCTACGTGACCGACATCGCGGTGCTGGCCGGGCGGCACGACGATCCGGCGCTGTGTGCCGTGCATTACGCGCGCCACGCGATCATCCTGTTCGCCCACCATGCCCATCCCCTGGCTGCTCGCGGCTCGGTGCGTCTCGAAGAACTGGAGGGCCAGGCGCTGCTGCAACGCGAGCCCGGTTCCACCACCCGCGCGGTCCTCGACGCGGCGCTGCTGGCCGCGGGCGTGGTGCCGCGAATCGCCATGGAGATCGGCAGCCGTGAAGCCCTGCGCGAAGCCGTGGTCCGCGGGATTGGCCTGGGGGCGGTGTCCGAAGCCGAATTCATTGCCGACCCACGGATCCGCGCGATCCGTCTGGAGGGCGATCCGCTGTACACCGAAACCTACCTCTATTGCCTGGCGGAGCGACGCTCCAGCCGGCTGATTTCATCGTTCTTCGAGGTCTTGCTGGCGGGGCAGGCCCAGGTTTCTTGAGCGTCAGGCCGGGCAGGGCGGCGGATCATTCGAGGGCGCGCGGAGTGATGCCCGCCACCAGCGGTTTTTCCGCCAAGCCACCAAAGCTGTGGGAAGCGTCGACGTAGCGCATCGCCGACTTGATGTCTTTCCAGCCGACGTAGCTCATCAGGGACTTGATATCCCAGCCGTTGGCGGTCGCCCAGGTGGCAAAGCCGCGGCGCAGGGAGTGGCTGGTGTACAGCTCGGCGGGCACCCCGGCTCGGCGAAACAGGCGGCGCAGCAAGGGGATCAGGCTGTTGGCGTGCAAACCGTCCGGCGCCAGGTTGCCCCAGCGGTCCAGGCGCCGGAACACCGGCCCATAGGCAATGCCGGCGGCCGTGATCCAATTGCCATAGGCCTGCACCGGGCAGAGCTTTTTCAGGGCCGGGGTCTGGAAGCGGGTCCCCAGGTGCTGGCGATCGCCTTTACTGTGGGGCAGGTAGAAGCTGATCCCGACCCCCGCTTGCAGCTCGGTGTGTTCAACCCGCAGGCGAGACAGCTCATCGCCGCGAAAGCCACGCCAGAATCCGATCAGCACCAACGCGGCATCCCGCCGACAGCGCAGCACGGTGGGCCAGTCCTGCTGCTGGGCGGCCAGCGTTGCCTGGTGTTCCAGCCAGTCGATGGCCTGCTCCAGGTGTTGCAGCAACAGGGGCGCCGCCTGCTTCTCCTGCGCCGGATGCAAGGTGCGGATGCCCTTGATCATCTGCCGCACCGTCGGCGTCTTGGTCGGGTCGGGAAACCCCTGGGTGATGTGCCACTGGGCGAGGGCGGCCAGGCGTTGCTTCAAGGTGCTGATCGCCAGTTGATCGGCGTAGTCGGCCAGGTAGCGCACGATGCTGTCGCCCGTCGCCGGCAAGAACCCGCCCCAGGTCACTTCGAAGTGCTCCACCGCGGCACGGTAACTGCGCCGGGTGTTCTCCCGGGTACCGGCCTTGAGGTAGCGATCGACCTTGTTCATTCACAGCTCTCCGGACGCAAACGTATTGCTGCGGCATCCAACAACAGGATTTTTGCCTATTAGATTCGATAACGCTCAATTATTCCATCTTATAAACAGCGTTTTCAGCAGTGTGGGATTTCGTATATCTAGTATGTAAATACATGGTACGTACCACACGCATAAAAGCCCGCTGCAAATGCCCTGGCTCCGCAGGAGTTGCAGGTTGAGTGCCATCCGAAGTTGATTGGGGATTAACGGGTGTCGCGTTGCGCATTGCTGGTGCCGAAACGGTACGCCAAGGCCTGGCCGTACAATCCGGTCAGGCCTTGGGCCGCGAAGGAGGGGAGCACGAATGGCGGATCGTCAGAGCTGACGTTGCCGAAGGCACCCGCGCCATGCTGGAGCGACGGGTGCCGATGTTTGCCGGTGAATGAAGAGCAGTAACCCGCAGGTTCAGGCGGGCGCGACGTCAGCCCCGGCGGTGGCTCGGGCGTTCTTGCGCACGGCCTGGTACAGCAGGCTGGAGACCAGGAAGCCAACAATGGCCAGCAGGCTCATCAGGCTAAACACATAGTTGTAGCCTTGCTCGCCCGGGAAGTGGTCGAGGATCGAGCCGTAGATGACGTAGGCGAACATGCCCGGTGCATAACCGATCAGGCAGCCGATGCCAAAGGCTGAGCCGGTGATGTGCTGGGGAATGCCGACTTCGCCCATGGGCGCCCAGAACACCCCGCGCATGGAAAACACGATCAGCGCAAAAGACAGGGTGGCGGCCATGCCGGCGTAGATGTAACTCGGGCTTTTTGGAATCAGCATGATCACGCCCATCAACGGCAACAGCGCCAGGAAAGCCCATTTCAGGTAGCGGCTGGTGCTCTTGAACTGCTTGTCGGCAATGAAGCCACCGGCAGGTCCGCCAAGGATTTTCAGGCAGTACTGGTTGATGATGCCGTAGGCACCGACCAGCGCCACTGGCAGTTGGTACATGTCCTTGAGGTAGGGAATGAAGTAGGTCAGGCCGCAGTACACGATATAGACCATGAACACGTTGAGGCTGACCAGCCAGATCCCCGGGACCTTGATGGCTTCCAACAGGTTCGACAGGCCGTTTTTTGCCTGCACGGTGGTCGACGTGGTGCCGCCCTTGAGCAGGAACCAGGTCAGTGTCCCGGCCAGGATGTCGATCACCGAGTAGAACAGGATCGCCGATTTCAGCCCCGTTTCACCCGACCCCATGGCGACGAAGACCCCCAGCGCAGAAAAAGCCACCAGGGTATCGACCACGCCCCGGCCACCTTCCAGCAGCCCGAACAGGCGTCCTTGTTCCTGGTCGTCGCCCAGGTTGCGGATGGCCTTGAGCAGTGACGGCCAGAACAGGCAGTCGGCGCACACCGCCAGCAGGCTGAAGACAATCAGCAGGTTGCTGAAGGGCGGGAAGGTCGCGAGGTACAGGCCCAGGCCGCCGGTACCCAGCAAGCCCAGGGGAATCAGCTTGCGCGTGTCGTAACGGTCGGCGAGCATTCCGCCGACTACAAACAGCGCGGTCGCAATGATCGCGTTGGCGCTGAGCAGCAGGCCGATTTCAGTGTGGGTCAAACCCATGAACTCTTGCATGGGGATGTAGAAGGCGTCCTTGAGGTTCGCCAGTTTATAGATGGTGCCGCCACCGAGGATCAGGATCAGGAATCTGAGCCATTTGGCCTTGTCACGAGTTGTCATTGTTATTCTCCAAGCGTCGTCAGTGTGTCGCGTCGGGTTCAAGCGGGTGTGCAGGAGGCCAGGGTCAATTCGGCCAAGGTGCGCAACTCGGCCAGCAGGCCGCGCACGTAAGCGACCTGGTTGTTGGCCCAGCGGTGTTCATCGGCCAGCATGCGTTCCAGCGAGTAACCCGCTGGCAACGGCGTATCACTCATTTCCCGGTAGGCAATGAACGGGTCGGCGGACTCGTTGGTCTGGCGAAACGCCGGGGCTACGTAGTGGTTTTCCTGCTCGAGGATGAAGGCGATCACCTGGGGGCTGGACTCGCCCAGCATCAGCAACTCGAACAGCATGCGGGCACTGGGCAAGTCGTCTTCGTCACTGCCTTGCAGCACGCCGTAATGGCCAAAACCACTGTGCTCAGGGACGATTTGCACGCCCTTGAGGTGGACCTGGCGAATGTGCGGCGCGAGGTTGTGCAGGGCCTGCAGCGGCTGTTCACAGGCATTGATCATGTTGCCGAAGTCGAACAGGGCATGCAGCCGGGGGTGGTTGAGGCGGCTGAGCAACTGGGCGATCTCGGCGCTCTTGAGTTCCTCGTGTTGCTCGAAATCGAAGTACAGGTCATGGGCATCGGCCTGTTGCGCGAGGTAGCGCAGGTCGTTTTCGATCAGGTCCATGACCTGTGACAGTGAACCTTCGTAGCGTGAGTACACGCGGATGTTGCGCACGCCCAGGGCGCGGGCGATGGCGACCACTTGATCGACATCGGCTTGGCGAGTGCTGCTGATTTCCAGGTGCACCTCCAGGCCCAGGGCCCGGGCCTTGTCTGCAAACGCCTGCAACTGTGGGGCGCTCATCTGGCTCAGGCTGTTGGCCTCGCCGTCCAGCAGGTGCAGGCTCAAGCCCTGCAGCTCGTGGCGATAGGCAAAGTCCAGGAGGTCGGCGGGGGTGACACGGCCGTGGGTGAGGTTGGTCAACAGGGGATAGGCGTGGGCAAACAGGCGCAGTTGGCCCAGGCGGTCGAGCAACTGGCGCGCCAGTTCCGGGGTCAGTGTTGCGGGCGCTTGGGCGGCGCCGGCCTTGTGACTGAGCAAGGCGCTGAAGCGTTGTTGGATCTTATTGTTCATTCGAGTGGTTCCTGGTTCAGACACCGGGTCTACCGGCGCAACCTTTATCGCGCCAGTCAGGAACTCTCGATAGATCCATTATCGGTTAAATCATAAGACCACTTGCCAGGCCTCAGCTTGCCGCTGGCAGGCACCCCATGTCCTGCAGGGCCTGGGCGAGTGCGGCGACTCGCGGCTGCGCCTGGTCCTCGGGGGTGCTGGCGAAGCCGATCAGCAACGCCGGTGGCTGGCGGTGCTCGATGCAGTAGTCGCTCAGGGCATAGGTGTAGATATGGCGCAACGTCAGCTCCCGGGCGATGAGCTGGTCATCCAGCTGCACGGGCAACCAGGCGATCAGGTGCATGCCGGCATCCACGGGCGTGACCTGGAAAAAGCTCCCCAGCTGTTGCTGCAATTGCTCGACCAGCGCCTGCTGGCGGGCCTGGTACAGTGCGCGCATGCGGCGAATGTGGCCGAGAAAGTGGCCCTCGACCATGAAATCGGCAGTCACTGTCTGCAGCAGGGTCGGCGGGCTGCGATCCATGACCGCGCGCAGGGTGCAAAACGGCTCGATCAAGGCTTGGGGCAAAATCACGTAGCCCAGCCGCAGGGAGGGAAACAACACCTTGCTGAACGTGCCGACATAGATCACCCGTGCCCCCTGGTCCATGGCATAGAGCGCGGGCAGGGGGCGGCCGTGGTAGCGGAACTCACTGTCGCAGTCATCTTCGATGATCCAGCTTTGCTGCTGCTCGGCCCAGTCGATGAGTTCCTGGCGCCGCGCGTAGCTCATGGTCACCCCCAGAGGGTGCTGGCGCGAGGGGGTGGTAAACACCAGGCGAGCGTCGGGACAACTGGCCAGGCCGTACTGCACGTCGATGCCCTGGTCGTCGATGGGCAAGGGCACCACGTGACCACCCTGGGCCTGCAGGGCGATGCGCGCGGCGATATGCCCCGGATCCTCCATCCACACCCGGTCCTGGGGGTTGAGCAGGAGCATGCCCAGCAGGTTGAACGCTTGCTGGGCCCCGGACACGATCACTACCTGCTCGGCAGAACAGTCGATCCCGCGAGCATCGAACACGTAGTGCGCGATCGCCGTGCGAAGGGCCTGTACGCCTTGCAGTTCGCCATAGCCGAGCATCGCCTTGCTCGGTTTGTGCAGGTGGCGGTTCATCAGGCGCTTCCACACCGCCTGGGGAAATGCATCGTAGGCACTGTGGCTGGGCAGGAAGGAAGTCGGGCTGCCGGGCGCCCAGTCGGCATAGCTGATGCCCTGGAAATGGCTGCTGCGTAAAGACAATACCGAGTGACTGAGGTCAGACAGGCGCGGCGGCTGGGGCAGGGCGTCCGGGGCGTTGGTGCTGCGGTTTTCCCACTCGGTGCCGACGTAGGTGCCCGCCCCGGTGCGCGAGGCCAGGAAACCCTCGGCCAGCAGTTGGTCAAACGCGTTGAGCAGGGTAATGCGCGACAGTCCCAGTTCTTTGCTCAACGTGCGGGTCGACGGCAGCCGCACACCGCCCTGGATCCGGCCGTTGAGGATCTGCTTGCGAATCTGCAAATACAGCTGGCGGTACAGCGGTATGGAGCTGGTGCGGTCCAGCACGATGCCCGACAGCAGCAAGCCAGAGGGGGATTTCATTGCACGCTCGTCTACAGGAGGTTGGGGTTGGGCTGAAGTGGCTTGCGGCCAAGGTTACCCAGAGGCCTGGGATAAGTCATCCACGGGACCTTGAAGCCGTTGATCCGGCGCGCTCGATTGTCACGAAATGAAAAGCCATTGTCGTCTGATGAGAAGCGGTGCCGCAGGCTGAGTCCTACAGTCCAATCAGCACAATTCGATGCCGCATGCCTATCTTGCAATGGAGAATAAGAAAACATGGCCAAAGCCGTCCGCTTTTACGAACCCGGTGGTCCCGATGTCCTTCGCCTTGAAGACGTCGAAGTCGGCGAACCCGGTCCCGGCCAGGTTCGTCTTCGTCATGTGGCGGTCGGCCTGAACTATGCCGACACCTACTTTCGCAATGGCACCTACCCGATCCCAATGCCCAACGGCATGGGCGTGGAAGCTTCCGGGGTGGTCCAGGCCATTGGCGAAGGGGTCAGCAACGTACAGGTTGGCGACCGTGTCACCTACACCGGCTTTCTCAACACCCTGGGGGCCTACAGCACCGAGCGCCTGATCCCGGCCGCGCCGCTGATCAAGCTGCCGGAAACCATCAGTTTCGAAACCGCCGCCGCCATGACCATGCGTGGCCTGACAGCCTCGTACCTGATGCGCCGCATCTATGACTTCAAACCCGGTGACAGTATTCTGCTGCACGCAGCCGCCGGTGGCGTGGGCCTGATCGTTTCGCAATGGGCCAAGCTGCTGGGCCTGACGGTGATCGGCACCGTGTCGACCGAGGCCAAGGCCGAAGTTGCCCGCGCCCACGGTTGCGACCACGTGATCAACTACAGCCACGAAGACGTTGCCCTGCGGGTGCGTGAATTGACCGATGGGGTAGGGGTCAACGTGGTGTTCGACAGCGTTGGCAAAAACACCTTCATGGGCTCCCTCGATTCCCTCAAGCGTCGTGGCCTGCTGGTGTGTGTCGGTACCGCTTCCGGTCCGATCCCGCCATTCGACCCAGTGCTGCTGGCGATGAAGGGCTCGTTGTTCATGACCCGCCCGGCGCTGGCGGACTACATCTCGGACCCGGCAGAGAAGGCCGCCCTGGCCGGTGAACTGTTCGAGCTGGTCGGCAGCGGCCAGATCAAGATCGAGATCAACCAGCACTACGCCTTGCAGGACGCCGTCCAGGCCCATCGGGACCTGGAGTCACGCAAGACCACGGGCTCGTCGATTTTCGTCATCTAAGGGAGCCGCCTGCCATGAGAGTCGAACAATTGACCTGCAGCATCGGCGCGGAACTGATCGGCGTCAGCCTCGCCGATGCGGTCCACGACGACGGTCTTTTTGCCGAGATTCGTGCCCAGTTGCTCAAGCACCGGGTGGTGTTCCTGCGTAACCAGGACATCAGCCGCGCCGAGCATGTGGCCTTCGCTCGCCGCTTCGGCGAGCTGGAGGATCACCCGGTGGCCGGCAGCGACCCGGACCACCCGGGCCTGGTGCGCATCTACAAGAATCCCGACCAGCCGATGGACCGTTACGAAAACGCCTGGCACACCGACGCCACCTGGCGTGAAGCACCGCCCATGGGCTGCGTGTTGCGCTGCGTGGAGTGCCCGCCAGTGGGTGGCGACACGATGTGGTCGAATATGGTGGAGGCCTACGCACGACTGCCGGAAGACGTGAAGCTGAAGATTGCCGAGCTGCGTGCACGCCACAGCATCGAAGCCAGCTTCGGCGCCGCCATGCCGATCGAAAAACGCCTGGCGCTCAAGGCCATGTACCCGGATGCCGAGCACCCGGTCGTACGGACCCACCCGGAAACCGGCGAAAAGGTGTTGTTCGTCAACGCCTTCACCACCCACTTGAGCAACTACCACACCCCCGAGCGGGTGCGTTTCGGCCAGGACGCCAATCCGGGCGCCAGCGAACTGCTGCGCTACCTGATCAGCCAGGCCTATATCCCCGAGTACCAGGTGCGCTGGCGCTGGCAGCCCAACAGCATCGCCATCTGGGACAACCGCAGCACCCAGCATTACGCCGTCATGGACTACCCACCGTGCCATCGCAAGATGGAGCGGGCCGGGATCATCGGCGACAAGACCTACTGAAACACCGCAACGGCATTCGCACTCGTACAAGCGCTGCCCGGGCACGATCCCAGGTGCGCGAACAACCATAATAAAAGGAGTAACTCATGCAATTCTTTGACGATTCCCTGCACCCGGAAAACATGGAGAAGGTGGTCATCACCGTGGCCCCTTACGGCCCGGAGTGGATGCCCGAAGACTTCCCGGAAGACATCCCCCTGACCATGGATGAACAGGTGCAAAAGGCGGTCGATTGTTATGAGGCAGGTGCCACGGTCCTGCACTTGCATGTACGCGAGTTGGACGGCAAGGGCTCCAAGCGCCTGTCCAAGTTCAACGAACTGATTGCCGGCGTACGTGAAGCCGTGCCAGACATGATCATCCAGGTCGGCGGCTCGATTTCCTTTGCCCCGGAAAGTGATGGCGAAGCGGCCAAGTGGCTGTCGGACGACACCCGGCACATGCTGGCTGATCTGCAGCCCACGCCAGACCAGGTCACGGTAGCAATCAACACCACCCAGATGAACATCATGGAGCTGCTGTATCCGGAGTATCTGGAGGGCACTTCCCTGGCCAACCCGGGTATCCAGGCTGCGTATAGCGAAATGACCGTGCCGGCCGGCCCGGCCTGGGTCGCCGAGCACTTGCGCCGCCTGACCGCAGCCGGTGTGCAGCCGCACTTCCAGCTGACCGGCATGCACGCCCTGGAAACCCTCGAACGTCTGGTGCGCAAGGGTATCTACATGGGCCCGTTGAACCTGACCTGGATCGGTATCGGCGGCGGCTTCGACGGCCCGAACCCGTTCAACTTCTTCAACTTCATCCACCGCGCGCCGAACGGTTGCACCCTGACCTCCGAATCGCTGCTCAAGAACGTCATGCCGTTCAACACCATGTCGATGGCCATGGGCATGCACCCGCGCGTGGGCAATGAAGACACTATCATTGATCACAAGGGCGATCGGTTCAGCTCGGTTGCGCAGATCCAGCAAACCGTGCGCATCGCTCATGAACTGGGTCGCGAGATCGCCAGCGGCAAAGAAGCCCGCGAGATCTACCGAATCGGTGTGCAGTACCAGAGTATCGAAGAAACCCTGTTGGCCAATGGTATGGCCCCCAACCGCAAGGTGGGCGAGAAAGGTGTGCCGCAACGCGGCTGATCGCTGACGCGGGGGAAGTTCAAGGCTTCCCCCGCGCTGCGTTGCTACAAGCTCGATAACAACAATTACAACAATGTTTCGAGGAGGCTGCATGGCCTTTCACCCCATTGCCGCAGACGATGATGACGCCAGTGGTGTCGGTGTTGCGCGCAAATATGCCTGGATCGTCTTTGCCCTGACGTTCGGCCTGTTGATTTCCGATTACATGTCGCGCCAGGTGCTAAACGCGGTCTTTCCGATGCTCAAGGGCGAGTGGGCGCTGAGTGACGGCCAGTTGGGCCTGCTCAGCGGCATCGTCGCGCTGATGGTTGGCTTGCTGACCTTCCCTTTGTCGTTGCTGGCGGACCGCTTCGGTCGGGTCAAGAGCCTGGCGTTGATGGCGCTGCTGTGGAGCCTGGCCACCCTGGGCTGCGCGCTGGCCCAGGATTACCAGCAGATGTTCATTGCCCGCTTCATGGTGGGCGTGGGCGAGGCCGCCTACGGCAGCGTGGGTATTGCCGTGGTGATCTCGGTGTTTCCCAAGCACCTGCGGGCCACCCTGACCAGTGCGTTCATGGCCGGCGGCATGTTCGGTTCCGTGCTGGGCATGGCCCTGGGCGGCGCGATCGCGGCCAAGCTCGGCTGGCGCTGGTCGTTCGCCGGCATGGCGTTGTTTGGCCTGCTGCTGGCGGTGCTGTACCCGATCATCGTCAAGGAGGCTCGCATTGCTCCGCAGCGGGCCAGCCAGGCCGCGAACAAGGTCGCCGCGGCGGTCAAGCGGCCGCTGCGTACCCTGTGTTCCAGCCCTTCGGTGATTGCCGCCTATATCGGCAGTGGCTTGCAGTTGTTCGTGGGCGGCACGGTGATTGTGTGGATGCCCAGCTACCTCAACCGTTACTACGACATGGCCACCGGCAAGGCCGGCGGCGTCGCAGCGATCATCGTGTTGTGCAGCGGCGCCGGGATGATTCTGTGCGGCATCCTCAGCGACCGCCTGTGTCGGCAATCGGCCCAGCGCAAGGTGTCCCTGGCAATCGCCTATTGCCTGGGCAGTTGCCTACTGCTGTCGGCAGCGTTCGCCTTGCCGCCAGGCCCTGCGCAGTTGCTGCTGATTTGCCTGGGGATGCTGATTGCGGCAGGGACGACCGGTCCTGCCGGGGCCATGGTTGCCAACCTGACCCACTACTCGGTGCACGGTACGGCCTTTGCCACATTGACCCTGGCCAACAACTTGCTCGGCCTGGCCCCGGGCCCATTCATCACCGGCAAGGTGTCGGATGTGATCGGCCTGCAGGCGGCGTTTCAACTGGTGCCACTGGTGAGCATCGCGGCGGCCGCGGTGTTCTTTTACGCCAAGTGTCACTACCACAAGGATATTGCCCGGCTTCAGGGCGAACAGGTCAACGATTCGGTTGGCCACGCGGTTGTAGAGGTGAAAGTGTGAGTGCTCGTTTACAGATTGATGTGTTTTTCGATTTCATCTGCCCCTGGTGCCTGATCGGCAAGCGCCAGCTGGAGCGGGCCCAGGCGTTGCTGCTCAGCCAGCAACCCGGGGTGCAAATCATTACCCAGTGGCACGGCGTGCAGTTGTTGCCGCACATGCCGGTCGGCGGGCAGCCCTTCGCCGAGTTCTACAGTCGCCGCCTGGGCAGTGCCGAAGCCGTCAGCCAACGCCAGTCCCAGGTGCAGCAGGCGGCGAACGCGGTGGGGGTGAGCATCGATTTCAGCCGCATCGCGACCATGCCCAATACCGCCGATGCCCACCGTTTGCTGGAGCGGGCCAACCAACTGGGCTCGCCAGAGCAGCGTGATGCCTTGCTGGAACGTTTGTATGGTGCCTATTTCCAGCAGGGCGAGGACCTGGGATGCCGGCAGACCCTGCTGGCCATCGCCCAGGACTGCGGGTTCGAGGTCGCGGCGCTGGAGGATTGTCTGCGCGGCGATGGCCAGGAGTTTGTCGGCAATGGCGCTGGCGCCGCCAGCGGAGTGCCGTGTTTTCAGTTCGATCGACGCCTGACGGTGGTCGGCGCGCAGCCGGCCGAAGCCCTGTTGAGCGCGATGCGCGAAGCCCTGCTGGAAAGCCAGCGTGAGCGGCAACCGGCATGAACCGGCGGGTCCCTGTGCCTGCCGGAAAACTCCCGCAGGCAGGCGGTCGCGCACTGCTGGATCTGGAAGGTAAAAGCCTGGCGCTGTTCAACGTCGACGGCGAACTGCTGGTGATCGACGACAGCTGTCCCCATCAGGGCTCGTCGTTGTGTGGCGGGCGCCTGGAGGGGCGAGTGATTCAATGCTGCGCCCACGGCCTGCGCTTCGATCTGCGCACGGGCTACCTGCTCAATTCCACCGCACTCAAGGTTGCCCAGTATCCGGTCGAGGTCATCGACGACCAGGCATTTATCGTTTTCCCTTGCGAGGAGTCCGCGCCATGAGCGCCATCGCTCTTACCCGTATTCATAGCCGCACCCGCGAACTGGCGCCGGGGTTTGTAGTCAGCCTGATCGTCGCGGCGGCGGCGTCGTTTTTGTCCGAGCACTACGGTGCGCCGGTCATGTTGTTCGCCTTGCTGCTGGGCATGGCCCTGAACTTCCTCGCCGGCGAAGGCACCTGCAAGGCCGGCATCGAGTTCACGGCGCGCACCGTATTGCGCATTGGCGTGGCCTTGCTGGGCATGCGCATCACCCTGGAACAGATTGCCGCGCTGGGCTGGAAGCCGGTGGCCCTGGTGGTGATCCTGGTAGTGGTGACCATCGGTGTCTCGGTGATTGCCGCCAAGGCCCTGGGGTTCCAGCGCCTGTTCGGCATGCTCACCGGTGGCGCCACTGCGATCTGTGGCGCCTCGGCGGCCCTCGCACTGGCGGCGGCCTTGCCCAACCACCCGCAAAAAGAACGGGCCACGCTGTTCACGGTGATCGGGGTCTCGGCGTTGTCGACCCTGGCGATGATCCTGTACCCGATGATCGCCAATTGGCTGGAGTTGTCGCCGCAAGTGGCCGGGGTGTTCCTTGGCGCGACCATCCACGATGTCGCCCAGGTGGTGGGGGCCGGCTACAGCATGTCGACCGAGACCGGGGATACCGCCACGGTGATCAAGTTGATGCGGGTGGCCATGCTCCTGCCGGTGATCGTCTGTGCGGCGATGGTCACGCGCATGCAGGGCGCCGATACGACGGGCAAGCGCCCGCCGTTACTGCCCTGGTTTGCCGTGGGTTTCCTGCTGCTGGCCTGCATCAACAGCACCGGCTGGGTCGCCCCGGTGGTGCAGGGCACGGTCAACGAGCTGTCACGCTGGTGCCTGGTGGTGTCCATCAGCGCCCTGGGGATGAAGACCCAGCTCAAGGAGCTGGCTGCGGTGGGGATCAAGCCGATCCTGCTGATGGTCGGGGAGACAGTATTCCTGGTGGTGCTGGTGCTGTTGTTGCTGCACTGGGGGCTGTAACCCCTCCACAAAGCTCTCGGCCGGTGCCACAAGCGCCGGCCTTTTTCACGGTGACTGTGCCAGCAGTTGCCGCTTTTTTTTGCCCAGATATCCAACTATGTTGGCTGTGCTGGCCCCATCGCGGCATCGGTATCTACACAACTGTGGTGCGACGTTGCACCAGGGTGTTGGATTAGACCGAGTACATATCCATTTTTGCGGTAACGGCCTCCTATGGTTCCGCCTGACGGCGGCTCACTTTTGGTGGAGCGCAAAAGTAAGCAAAAGGCTCTTGCCCCACCACTTGGCACCTCGCTTGGGCTCGGTGTGCCCTCACTCCGGCTTGAATCCGTGGGCCGCCACGCGCCATCCATGGCGCGGGGCGGCTAACCCGGCGTCCTGCCGGGTTACCCACGGCTTCAAGCCTGCGTTCGGCCAGCGTGGTTAACGGGGCGCCCAGGATCAAAAGCCAAAGCCAGAGCCAGAGCCAGAGCCAGAGCGAGATCAAAAGATTGCTGACTTCGTCAGCGTCTTAGGAAGTAGAAGCTACACCGCGCATGCCCTAGCGATCAGGTCGGCTTTTAGGCCGCCTCGCGTTGTTTTTGATCCTGGGCGCCCGTTAACCACGCTGGCCGGAGTTCGATATTGATTTGAGGGGTAAACCGGCAGGACGCCGGTTTAGCCGCACTGGGCCAGGGAGGGCCCATTGCGGCGGCCCCCAAATCAATGTCGGAGTACGGGCATGCCGAGCCTAAGCGAGGCACCGAGTGGTGGGGAAAGAGCGTTTTGCTTACTTTTGCGCTGTTCAAAAGTGAGCCGCCGTCAGGCGGAACCATAGGTGGCCGTTACCGAAGAAATGGATATGTACTCCGCCTAATCCACCCCCCAGAGGCCGCCACACGAGCAAGCTCCCTCGCCACAGGCCGCTACAACCTTGTGTAGATACCTATGCCCATCGCGGGCAAGCCCGCTCCACGGGGGCTCATACCTGTGGGAGCGGGCTTGCCCGCGATGACGGTCCAGAGCGTACTCAGCCCGTATCGGCGCCTACAGTTCGCCGGGGAGGGGAGGCAGGTCGATTGGCTGTTTGCTGCCCTGCTTTTGCGCGCTGCGCCAGGCTGCCGGGGGCATGCCGAACTGGGTGATGAACCAGCGGGTAAAGGAGCTGGCCATGGAGTAGCCAAGCATGTCGGCGATGCGTCCCAGGGTGTAGTTGGGGTTGTCCAGGTAGCGCAGCACCAGGTCGCGCCGGACCTCGTTGACCAGGTCGTTGAAGGCGCAGCCATCTTCCTTGAGCCGGCGCTGCAGGGTGCGCACGTTCATGCCCTGGGTCTGGGCGATCTGCTCGATGGTCGCGCGCCCCATGGGCAGCAACAGATAGATGGCCTTGCGCACCTCAAACAACATCGAGGCGCCCTCGTGGCTCAGCAACGAGTCCAGGTAGCTCTGTGCATAGCGGGCCATGGCCGGGTCGGCATGGGGGTTGGTCATGTCCAGGCTGGCATCGGAACAGACAATGCCGTTGAACTCACTGCCGAACTCCAGGGTGCAGCCAAACAGCCGCCGATGCAGTTGCAGGTTGTCGGGAGGCTGGTGGGTGAAATGCACGCGGTAAGGATGCCAATGGCTGCCGAGCAAGGCGGCGCACAGGCGGAACATCACCCCGATTGCCAGCTCAGTGGCCTGGCGTGAGGACATGGGCGTCTCGGTGACCACTTCTTCGCGAATGATCACCATCTTGCCGGCTTCTTCGATGAAAATCGCCAGCGAATCGTTCATCAGGTGCCGGTAGTGCACCACCACCTGCAAGGCATCGCGCAAGGTCCGCTGGTGGCTGAGCAACAGGCTGACCACACCGAAATCCGAGAGTTGGCGCGACTCGGCCATGCTCAGGCCGAAGGTCTGGCAGCCACTGGCCAGGGCCGAGTCTTCCAGCAGGCGCACGGCGGCATCGATCGGGATGCGCTGTTCCGGGGCGAGCAACTGGGCGCGGCTGAGGCCGACCCCGGCCATCACATCGCGTGGGTTGAACCCCAGGTACTGGGTGACTTCCAGGTAGTTGGTCAAGACGGCGGCGCGAACAAGCTTGGTCATGCGGAAGTCTTTCCTGAGCCGATTGCGATGGAAGCGAGCGGGGCGACTATATCCAGCACCTGATCAATTGAACAGTTGTGAAGTCAGCACTAGTCTGCCGCCGATTGTGCTCCGGGGCAGGCACGCTGACA
The DNA here is from genome assembly GCF_033989915.1 of Pseudomonas sp. P5_152. NCBI lineage: Bacteria > Pseudomonadati > Pseudomonadota > Gammaproteobacteria > Pseudomonadales > Pseudomonadaceae > Pseudomonas > Pseudomonas sp. P5_152. The sequence goes on from NZ_JASFAH010000002.1 coordinate 147,357, forward strand.
CCCGCCATCGGCGTCCACCCATTGATTACAGTGGGCTGGCGCGCAACCGTCGAGTTTTTTGACCAGCGGTCGTGCCAACGCCCCGGCGGCAAATTTGTCATCAAAAGAAAAGTCACTGACGTCTAATGAAAAGCACCGGGGGTAGGCGCTCTTTAATGTCAGCACTACAAAAAGCTTCTGGCGATAGAGCCAGTCGAGTCATCGAGAAAGCGTAGGTGTTGAAGTGGACAAATTGCAGACTGCCGCAACCGTTCTGATCGTACCGGGCTTGCGCGAGCACGTTGCCGAGCATTGGCAAACGTTGCTGGCCGAGCAACTTTGCAAGGTGCGCAGCGTTCCCCCACTGACCACCGACAAACTGGACTGCGCCAAGCGCGTCGAGGCGATCCAGCACGCGCTGGAGCAGATCGACGGGCCGGTGATCCTGGTGGCCCACAGTGCCGGTGTGCTGATGGTCGCGCACTGGGCCGCCCGCCACACACGTGCGATCAAGGGCGCCCTGTTGGCCGCGCCACCCGACCTCGATGCCGCCTGGCCGCAAGGCTACCCATCCCCTGAAACCTTGCGCACCCAAGGTTGGGACCCGCTACCCAATGGCCCTCTGCCGTTCCGCAGCCTGGTCGCCGCCAGCACCAATGATCACCTGGCCAGCCTACAAGCCGTGCAACGCATGGCCCAGGGCTGGGGCGCCGAACTGCGCAACGTCGGCGCGGTCGGTCATCTCAACCCGGCCGCGGGCTTCGGCCCCTGGCCACAGGCCTACACCCTGATCCAGGAACTGGATCGTTAGTCCAGGCACCGCAAGACCCCGAGTCAACCGGCTATTGCCCTCATTGCTGATCAGCGTCAACCCCTGGAACAAGGGGTGACGAGAGGGCGGCTGCGCTTAAAACAACTACAAAAAGGCGGAGACACGTTAATGCACAACAATAAGAGTCACGGTTTCACCCCATCGCGTTACACCTTGCTGGCCTCGGCCATCCTCGCCGCCAGCATGCCGGTGGCCCACGGTTTTGAACTCGACACGGGGAATCCGGACTGGACCGCGCGCCTGGACAACACCGTCAAGTACAACTACGGGGTACGCACTGAAAGCGCCGACAAACGCATGTTGGCGACACCCAACAACAACGATGGCGACTACAACTTTCGCAAGGCCGGTACCAACATCAGCAACCGTATCGACCTGTTGACCGAGATGGACGTGGTCTACAAGAACAGCATGGGCTTTCGGGTCAGCGCCGCCAGCTGGTACGACAAGGCCTATGAGAACGCTGGCTCGAACTCCAATCCGTTCGTCAACGGCAACGATGCGCGCTCCGGCCTGGTGGCCAATGACCCACGCCTGGCGGGTGTCACGGGCGACAATGTCGGCAACGGCAGCCCGCACCTGAGCAACTACGCCCAGCGTTACTACACCGGGCCGTCCGGGGAAATCCTCGACGCGTTCGTGTTCTACAGCACCGAAGTGGGCGAGGAGTCGTTGCTCAGCGTCAAGGCCGGCCAGCACAATGTGTTCTGGGGCGAAACCCTGCTCAACCCGGTGCACTCGGTCAGCTACGGCCAATCGGGCCTGGACCTGGCCAAGCTGGCGGCGTCGCCGGGCACTGAAGCCAAGGAGCTGTTCGTTCCGCGTAACCAGCTGTCGATGTCGTTCACCGTGAATCCGGAGCTGACCGTCGGCGCCCAGTACTTCCTCGACTGGGACGCCGCGCGCCTGCCGGAAGCCGGCACCTACTATGGCGGCTCCGACCTCGTGGGCTTCGGCGCGCAATCCTTCCTGCTCGGCAACACCAACTCCGTGGTCCCGGGCAGCCCGCTGGGCTGTGGCCTGGCACCGTGCAACGGCTTGACCAACGTGCGTCGTGGGCATGACCTGACGCCGGGCAGCAGCGGTGATTGGGGCGTGATGGCCAAATGGTCTCCGGCCTGGCTGGACGGCACCCTCGGCGTCTACTACCGCAACACCTCGGACATCCTGCCGCAAGCCTGGTTGAACGCCACCGGGCTGAGCTCGGCCAACCCCAGCGGCACCCCGCCGACCGGGCAAGTGCCGGCCGTGATCAACACCCTCAACTCGTTGAGCACCAGCACCTACCAACTGGCCTATGCCGACAACATCCAGGTGTTTGGCCTGAGCCTGTCCAAGGACGTCGGCGGGGTGAGCGTCGGCTCGGACCTGAACATCCGCCACAACATGCCGCTGGCGAGCATTCCGGCGATTGTCAGTTCTTCCGGGCCGCTGGGCCTGGGCGCCGGCCTTGGCCTGTTGCCGGCCCGTACTGCCGCCACCGGTGTGGTCTATGACACCCCTAGCCGGGGCGACAGCATGAGCGCCACGGGCGACACCTTGCACTGGACCCTCAACGGCCTGGTGAGCCTGCCGAAAACCCCGCTGTACGACTCGGCCAACCTGCTCGCCGAGCTGTACTACAGCAACCTGCTCAAGCTCGATGACAAAAACGAGGCGCTGTACAAGGGCAACGGCAGCTATCGCGGGATCGACGCGCCAACCCGCGACAACTGGGGCATTGCCGTCAACTTCACGCCGACCTGGTACCAGGTATTCCCGGGCGTCGACCTGAACATGCCGCTGTCGGTCAACGTCGGTCTGGACGGTGTCTCGCCAGTCTCCGGCGGGGGCGCCAAGGACACCGGCAACTACGCGGTCGGCTTCGGCGCCGTGGCGTACAACAAATATTTTGTCGACCTCAAGTACGTCGATTCCTTCGGCAAGTCCGACAAGTGTGACAACAGCGGTTCGAGCACCGGCGCAGCCAATGCCGGCAGCGGCGACGGCTCGACCCCGAACGCCTTCAGCGGTAACGAAAACTACGCCTGCTATGGCGGGGGCTACTCAGCCTTTTCCGGTGGCGGAGCCACTACCCAAGACCGTGGTGCCCTGTACCTGACGATGAAAACCACGTTTTAACTCACGAATCGCTGACTCGAATCAGCAGGAGAATAACAAGATGAAATTCGTGCACACCGTGTTGGCCGCCTCACTGGCCCTGGTCATAGCCGGCCAGGCCCAAGCCGCCGTCTCCGCCCAGGAAGCCGCCAAACTGGGCAGCAGCCTGACCCTGGTCGGGGCAGAAAAGGCCGGCAATGCCGATGGCTCGATTCCCGCCTACAGCGGCGGCCTGACCACGCCACCGGCCAGCTTCAAGGCCGGCGACAGCATGCGTCCGGACCCTTTTGCCGATGAGAAGCCGGTGCTGGTGATCGACGGCAAGAATGCCGAGCAGTACAAGGGCGCGCTGACGGCGACCACCCTGGAGCTGGCCAAGCGTTTCCCGACCTTTCACGTCAACGTCTACCCAACCCACCGCACCGTCACCTTGCCCAAGGCCGTGCTGGACAATGGCCTGAAGAACGCCACCGGCGCCAAGTCCCTGGACGGCGGCCTGGCCATCGACAACGTGCTGCCCGGCGTACCGTTCCCGATCCCGCAGTCGGGCAATGAGGCGATGTGGAACTTCCTGCTGCGCTACCAGGGGGTCAACATCAACTCCAAGTACGACTCCTGGAACGTCGACTCCGCCGGCGTGGCGAGCCTGGCGATCACCGGCCAGGCAATGATTTCCTACCCGATCTACGAAAACCTCGCGCAGCCCATCAGCAGTGCCGACGTGTACTACCAGATGAAGCTGTCGTACACCGGTCCTGCACGCCGGGCCGGCGAAGCGATCATGCTCAAGGACGCCGCCAACCCGCTGCAACAACCACGTCGCGCCTGGCAATACCTGCCTGGCCAGCGTCGCGTCAAGCTGGCCCCGAACCTGGCCTATGACACACCGAACCCAGGTACCGCCGGCGCGGGCACCTACGACGATGTGTTCGTGTTCAACGGGGCGCTGGACCGCTACGACTGGAAGCTGGTGGGCAAGCAGGAAATGATCGTGCCCTACAACACCTACAAGCTGACCTACGCCCAGGATCCGAAGGCGCTGGCGACCCCCAATCACCTGGCCCCGGACTATGTACGCTGGGAAAAACACCGGGTGTGGGTGGTCGAGGGCAACCTCAAGGCCGGCGCCCGGCACATCTACCAGAAACGCCGCTTCTACCTCGATGAAGACAGCTGGACCGCTCTGGCCTCAGACCAGTACGACGCCCGTGGCCAACTGTATCGCGGCTCCTTCGCGTTTCTCAGCCAGAGCTATGACAAGCAGATCCCGGATTCCACGCCTTTCATGATCTACGACCTGGTCGGTGGCTCCTACAACATCAACGGTGTGGTCGGCCCGTACGGCGGCATCAAGTACATCGAGCCACTCTCCAAGGCGCAGTGGTCGCCGGAGTCCCTGGCAGGTTCGGGCATTCGCTGATCGGCAAGGACGCCAGGTGTCAACGCCAGGCCACACGGTTGTGTGGCCTGGCGCAGTTTTTCGAAGAGGACGCGGTATGGGTTCGTACAAAAAGTACCTGCAATGGGCGCTGGGCGCCGTGCTTGCCGTTGGCCAGGGCCTGACATTGGCCGCTGGCTACGTCGATGTCCTGGACCTGCCAGCCAAGGTCAGCCCGCTGGCGGTGCGCAGCCCGTTGTCAGGCATGGCGCGGGCCGGCGAGCGACTGATCGCGGTCGGCCAGCGTGGCCATATTCTGTATTCCGACGACAGCGGCACCCACTGGCAACAAGCCGTGGTGCCGGTGAGCGCGGATCTCAACGCGGTGAGTTTTCCATCGCCAGCGCAAGGCTGGGCGGTGGGTAACGACGGCGTGGTGTTGCACAGCAGCGATGCTGGGGCGAGCTGGACCAGACAACTCGACGGACGCCAGATCGGCGCCTTGCTGGTCAAACATTACGGCGACCTGGCCAGGGCCGAGCCGGGTGACGAGCGCTGGGCGCAACTGGCAGACGAAGGCCAGCGCATGGTGGAGCAGGGCGCCGACAAGCCGTTGCTCGACGTCTGGTTCGCCAACGACCAACTCGGTTATGTGGTCGGCGTGTTCAACCTGATCCTGCGCACCGAGGACGGTGGCTTGACCTGGACGCCGTTCCAGGACCGCACCGACAACCCCCAGGGCTTTCACCTGAACGCCATCGCCTCCACCGGCGATGCGCTGTACATCGCCGGCGAGCAGGGCTTGATGCTGCGCTGGGATGAGGCCGGGCAACGCTTCGTGGCCTTGACTACGCCTTACCAGGGCAGCTTTTTCGGGGTGCTCGGCAAACCCGGCGAGGTGCTTGCCTACGGTTTGCGCGGCAACGTGCTGCGCAGTGTCGATGGCGGCCTGAGCTGGACGCCGCTGGACACGGGCCTGCACACCAGCATCACCGCCGGCCTGCTCGACAGCAAGGGCCAGTACCACTTGTTCACCCAGGGCGGGCAGGTGCTGCTGAGCCAGGGGCCTGGCGCGCAGTTGCACCTGGTGCCGCAAGCCGCACCCACACCGGTGACCGGCGCCACCCAGGCCGTCAACGGCGCGCTGGTGGTAGTGGGCAGCCGTGGTGCACGGGCGCTGGCCGCCGAATAAGACCTCGAATCCTTAGAGCGAGAACCCAGACATGGGCAATATCAAGCAAGACACCATGCCGGTCATCCGCGACGTGCGTGACTTCGACCAACGCTCCGGCAACCGCCTGGAGCGCCTGGTGTTCAACTACCGGCCGCTGTTCATGTTGTTGATGGCGCTGGCGACCCTGGTGCTGGGCTATATGGCCGCCACGCGCCTGGAATTGCGCCCCAGCTTTGAAAAAATGATTCCGCAAAGCCAGCCCTACATCCAGAACTACCTGGAGAACCGCCAGTCCCTGCGCGGCCTGGGCAATTCGGTGCGGGTGGTGGTCGAGACCACCGAGGGCGATATCTTCGACCCGGCCTACCTGGACGTGCTCAAGCAGGTCAATGATCAGTTGTTCCTCACCGAAGGCGTCGACCGCGCCTGGATGAAGTCGTTGTGGAGCCCGGCCGTGCGCTGGACTGAAGTCACCGAGGAAGGCTTCCAGGGTGGTCCGGTGATGCCCGATACCTATGAGGGCAAGCCCGAGCAGATCGAGCAGTTGCGCCAGAACATCGCCCGGGCCGGCATCGTCGGCAGCCTGGTGGCCAGTGACTACAAGTCGAGCATGCTGATCATCCCGCTGCTGGACAAGGCCGCCGCCGGTGGCCAGCCGATCAACTACCACGCGTTCTCGCAGATGCTCGAAGAGCAACTGCGCGACAAGATCGAGTATGCCGGCGACAAGGCCGCCCACGCGTCCGGGGAGGAGGGCAAGGGCCCGTACAAGGTCCGGGTGATCGGTTTCGCCAAGCTGATGGGCGACCTGATCGATGGCCTGATCCAGGTGATGATGTTCTTCGGCCTGGCGGTAGTGACCTCGCTGCTGATCATCTACCTCTATACCCGTTGCGTGCGCAGCACCTTGCTGGTGGTTGGCTGCTCGCTGATCGCGGTGGTCTGGCAACTGGGCATCGTCGCCTGGCTGGGTTATGCCATCGACCCCTATTCAGTGCTGGTGCCGTTCCTGATCTTCGCCATTGGCGTGTCCCATGCCGCGCAGAAAATGAACGGGATCATGCAGGACATCGCCCGTGGCACCCACAAGTTGATCGCCGCGCGCTACACCTTTCGCCGCCTGTTCATTGCCGGGGTCACCGCACTGCTGGCGGACGCCGTGGGGTTCGCGGTGCTGATGCTGATCGACATCCCGGTGATCAAGGACCTGGCCATCAGCGCCAGCATTGGCGTTGCGGTGTTGATCTTTACCTCCTTGTTGTTGATGCCGGTGGCGCTGTCCTATGTCGGTGTCGGCCGCAAGGCGGCCGAGCGTGCCCTGAAGATCGACACCCGGGCCGACGGCCACAAGGGTTTTGGCAAGCTGTGGGACTGGCTCGACCGTTTCACCAGCGCCAAGTGGGCCACGGGCGCAGTGCTGGTGGCCCTGGTGATGGGCATCGGCGGCTTCATGATCAGCCTGCAACTGCAGATCGGCGACCTGGAAAGCGGGGCCCCGGAGCTGCGCGCCGATTCTCGCTACAACCGCGACAACGCCTACATCACCCAGCACTACGCGCTGTCCAGCGACCAGTTCGCAGTGATGATCAAGACCGCCCCCGAAGGCTGCCTGAACTACAAGACCCTGGTACTCGCCGACCGCCTGGCCTGGGAGCTGCAGCAGTCACCGGGCGTGCAGGCGACCACCTCGCTGGTCAATGCGGTGCGCCAGATCACTGCGGGCACCTATGAGGGCAACCCCAAGCTCAACAGCATCCAGCGCAACCAGGACGTCTTGAACTATGCGGCCCAGCAGACCTCGGTCAACTCCCCGGAGTTGTTCAACACCGATTGCTCGCTGATGCCGGTGATTGCCTACCTCAAGGACCACAAGGCCCAGACCCTGGATGAGGTGGTGGCCATCGCCGATAAATTCGCCCGCGACAACAGCAGCGAAGATCGCCAGTTCCTGCTGGCCGCCGGCAGCGCCGGGATCGAGGCGGCCACCAATATCGTGGTACGCGAAGCCAATCGCAGCATGCTGCTGTATGTCTACGCGGCGGTCACGCTGTTCTGCCTGATTACCTTCCGCAGTTGGCGGGCAACCCTGGTGGCGCTGCTGCCTTTGGTACTGACCTCGATCCTTTGCGAAGCGCTGATGGTGGTCATGGGCATCGGCGTCAAGGTCGCGACCCTGCCGGTGATCGCCCTGGGTGTGGGGATCGGCGTGGACTACGCCTTGTACCTGCTCAGTGTGCAACTGCAGTACCAGCGCCAGGGCCTGCCATTGGCCCAGGCCTACCGCAATGCCGTGTCGTTCACCGGCCGGGTCGTGGGCCTGGTCGGCATCACCCTGGCCGCCGGCGTGGTGTGCTGGGTCTGGTCGCCGATCAAGTTCCAGGCGGACATGGGCATCCTGCTGACCTTCATGTTCCTGTGGAACATGCTGGGTGCGCTGATCCTGATTCCGGCCCTGTCGTACTTCCTGCTGCGAGACCCGGCGCTGGAGCGTCGGCTGGCAGCCGAAAACCCCGTGGCCCCCGCCGGTGCAACCGGTACATCCCAACGTCAGGGCACACCTGATGCACTGACAACTTGTGAGAAAGCCAACTATGTCTGATTACAAAGCCCCTTTGCGTGACATGCAGTTTGTCCTCAATGAGGTGTTCCAGGTCTCCAGGTTATGGGCGCAATTGCCGGGCCTGGCCGAGGTCATCGATCAAGAGACAGCCGCAGCGATCCTCGAGGAGGCCGGCAAGATCAGTGCGCAAGTGATCGCGCCACTCAACCGCAGCAGTGACGAGCAAGGCTGTGGCTGGGACAACGGCAAGGTGACTGCACCCCAGGGGTTCGCCGAGGCGTACCAGGCATTTGCCGAAGGTGGCTGGGTGGGTGTTGGCGGCGATCCGCAGTTTGGTGGCATGGGCATGCCCAAGGCGATTTCGGCCCAGGTCGAGGAGATGGTCAACTCGGCCAGCCTGTCGTTTGGCCTGTACCCGATGCTGACTGCCGGCGCTTGCCTGTCGATCAACGCCCATGCCAGCCAGGCGCTCAAGCAACGCTACCTGCCGAACATGTACGCCGGCACCTGGACCGGTTCGATGTGCCTGACCGAAGCCCATGCGGGCACCGACCTGGGGCTGATTCGCACCCGCGCCGAGCCGGCAGCCGATGGCAGCTACCGGATCAGCGGCAGCAAGATCTTCATCACCGGCGGTGAACACGACCTGACCGAGAACATCATCCACCTGGTGCTGGCGCGACTGCCGGATGCACCCGCCGGGCCCAAGGGCATTTCCCTGTTCCTGGTGCCCAAGGTGCTGGTCAACGACGACGGCTCACTGGGCGCCAGCAACGCGCTGTCGTGCGGCTCGATCGAGCACAAGATGGGCATCAAGGCTTCCGCCACCTGCGTGATGAACTTCGATGGTGCCACCGGTTGGATAGTCGATGCGCCGAACAAGGGCCTGGCCGCGATGTTCACCATGATGAACTACGAGCGCCTAGGCGTGGGTATCCAGGGCCTGGCGTTGGGTGAACGCTCCTACCAGAACGCGGTCGAGTATGCCCGCGATCGCTTGCAGAGCCGCGCACCAACGGGGCCGCAGGCTACCGACAAGGTCGCCGACCCGATCATCGTGCATGCGGATGTGCGACGCATGTTGCTGACCATGAAAGCCCTCAACGAGGGTGGCCGGGCCTTTTCCAGCTACGTCGCGCTGCAACTGGACACTGCCAAGTACAGCGAAGATTCGGCAACCCGCACTCGCGCCCAGGAGCTGGTGTCCTTGCTGACGCCGGTGGCCAAGGCGTTCCTCACCGACATGGGCCTGGAAACCACGGTGCACGGCCAGCAGGTCTTCGGCGGCCACGGCTACATCCGCGAGTGGGGGCAGGAGCAACTGGTGCGTGATGTGCGGATCACCCAGATCTACGAAGGCACCAACGGCATTCAGTCCCTGGATCTGGCCGGACGCAAGATCGTCGGCAGCGGCGGGGCGCTGTACCGCCTGTTCGCTGCAGAAATACGCCACTTCATCGCCAATGCCGGGCCGGATATGGGCAAGTTCTGCAAGCCGCTGGGCGCCGCCGTCGACAATCTCGATGAACTGACCGCCTGGCTGCTGGATCGGGCGCAGGACAACCCGAATGAAATCGGCGCGGCCTCGGTGGAATACCTGCAAGTGTTCGGCTACACCGCCTACGCCTATATGTGGGCGCTGATGGCCCAGGCGGCCATGGGCAAGGCCCATGAAGACGAGTTCTATGCCAGCAAGCTTTGCACCGCGCGTTTCTATTTCGCCCGCCTGTTGCCGCGCATCCATTCACTGAGCGCTTCGGTCAGGGCTGGTAGCGCCTGCCTGTATGAACTGCCAGCCGCGCAGTTCTGATTGAACGGACAAGGAACCCCAGCATGATCGCGACAAAAATCATTCCTCCGGCCGCCGGCGCCTATGCCTATCCTCTGCTGATCAAGCAGTTGCTGCTGTCCGGGGTGCGCTACGAGCCAGGGCGGGAAATCGTCTACGCCGACAAACTGCGCTACAGCTACCAGACCCTCAATAAGCGGATCCGCCGCCTGGCCAACGCCTTGACCGCCGCCGGCGTCAAGGCCGGGGACACCGTGGCCTTGCTCGACTGGGACAGCCACCGCTACCTGGAGTGTTTCTTTGCCGTGCCGATGATCGGCGCGGTACTGCACACCGTGAACATTCGCCTGTCGGCGGAGCAGGTGCTCTTCACCATGAACCACGCCGAGGATGACCTGGTGCTGGTGCATGACGACTTCCTGCCCCTGGTCGAACAGTTGCAAGGGCAACTGACGACGGTCAAAGGTTACCTGCAACTGACCGACGAGACGGCAGCCGACACCTGCCTGCCGGTGGTGGGGGAGTACGAGCAACTGCTGGCCGAGGCCGCGGACCAGTACGCCTTCCCCGACTTCGATGAAAACTCGGTGGCGACGCTGTTCTACACCACGGGCACCACCGGCGACCCGAAAGGCGTGTATTTCACCCACCGCCAACTGGTGCTGCACACCCTCAATGCGGTGGGCACCCTGGGGGTCTATCAAGGCCTGCCGCTATTGCGCTCCGATGATGTGTACATGCCCATCACCCCGATGTTCCATGTGCATGCCTGGGGCGTGCCCTATGTCGCCACACTCATGGGCCTCAAGCAGGTGTACCCGGGGCGCTATGAGCCCAATCGCCTGGTGCAGTTGTACCGTGAGGAAAAGGTTACGTTTTCCCACTGTGTGCCGACCATTTTGCAGATGATCCTCAACTGCGAGGCTGGCAAGCACAGTCGTTTTGATGGCTGGAAGATGCTCCTCGGCGGCAGTGCGCTGACCCTGGGCATTGCCAGCGAAGCCAGCGCCAGGGGCATCCAGGTGCACAGTGGCTACGGCATGTCGGAAACCTGCCCGGTGCTCTGCACCACCTACCTGCGCACCGAGGATCTGCAGCAACCGATGCAGGACCAACTGGCCACGCGCATCAAGACCGGGGTGCCGGTGCCAATGGTCGACCTGAAAATCATCGATGCCGCAGGCAATGATGTGCCCCACGACGGCGAAGCCCAGGGCGAAATCGTGGTGCGCGCACCCTGGTTGACCCAGGGGTATCTGAAGGAGCCGCAAAAGGGCGCCGAGCTGTGGCAGGGCGGTTGGCTGCACACTGGCGACATGGCATCGATCGATGCCATGGGCGGTGTGGAAATCAAGGACCGGATCAAGGATGTGATCAAGACGGGCGGGGAGTGGATCAGTTCCCTGGAACTGGAAAGCCTGATCAGCGAGCACACGGCAGTGATGTCGGTGGCAGTGGTGGGCATTGTCGACGAGCAGTGGGGTGAACGGCCCATGGCCCTGGTGGTGTGCGAGCCCGGGCATTACCTCGACCGCAAGATCCTCGAAGCGCACTTGCAGAGCTTTGTCGACATTGGGCGGATCAACAAGTGGGCGATCCCCAAGCAATTCAAGTTCGTCAGCGAGATCCCCAAGACCAGCGTCGGCAAGATCAACAAGAAGCTGATCCGCGAGCAAGCAACCAGCTGAAACCTGGGTGGCCGCTGCCGGTGGTCACTCCGTTGCCGCCGGTTTGGCCAGGGAGATGCCGGCGGCTCCCAGGCGCTTGAGGATCTCGAACAGCAGGTCGCTCTTGATCTTGCCGACAACTCTCGGGCTGCTGACATAGCCGGTGACGGTCAGGGTGATGCCGTCGGGCGTCAACTTGCTGAAGCGCACGAAGGGGGCAGGGTGGTCGAGGATATTCTCGTGCTCGCAGTAGGTGTTGAACAGCAGGTCGTTGACCTGCTCGGGATCGATATCCAGCGCGAAGGTCAGCTCCAGCGTTGCCACCCCCTGGGCGCTACCGCCCAGGGTCACGTTGCGCAGGTTCTGGGAAATCAGCTGGGAATTGGGGACGATCACTATGGAGCGGTCGCTGAGCTGGATTTCCGTGGCCCTGACATTGATCCGCCGAATGTCGCCTTCGACCCCACTGATACTGATCAGGTCGCCGACCTTGACCGGGCGCTCGGTCAGCAGGATCAAGCCGGAGACGAAATTCTTGACGATCTCCTGCAAACCAAAACCAATGCCCACCGACAAGGCGCTGACGATCCAGGCCAGGTTGGTCCACTGCACGCCCAGCGATGACAGGGTGAGCAGAATCACCAGGGCGTAACCGATATTGGCAAACAGCGTGCTCAGGGACGCACACATGCCGGGGTCCATCGCGGTCTTGGGCAGGAACTCGTTGTCCAGCCAGCGGCGCAGTGAGCGGATCAGGTAGATGCCAATCAACAACGCCAGCACCGCGTTGAGCAAGTGCCCGGGAATGATGTTCAGTTTGCGCAAGCCCGCACCGCCGAGAATCTCCAGGGCCTGGGCAAACAGTTGGCCGAAGGTGGTGCCAACGCCGCCCACCAGCAGCGCAATCAAGGCGAACAACAGCATGCTCGCGCGCCCAACCCCCGACAGCACAGTCGAAACCTGCTCCAGGCGTGCATCGCCAATCCCCAGCAACTGCTTGAGCGCCTTGCCGCTGGCTTGCCTGGGGGAAAACAGGTACTCGCAGAGGTCCTTGAACAGCTGTATCAGCAGGTAGAAACCGGAGAACACAATGAAGATCCAGACCATTTCATAGGTGATGAACCGAGCCAGCGAGATGTAGCCAATCAACAGCGCCAGCATGGAGACCACGATCGCCAGGCTGGCGAACGCGTACATCAGCCCGGCCAGGGTGGTGCCGGCCTCCGGGGCCTCACCGCTGGCGGCCACGGCCCGGCGGATCTTGCTGGTGCGCAACAGCAGGATCGCAAGGATCAGGGTCACGATCAGCGCAGTCACCCCACGCCCGAAAATCACCGCCTGGGGGCTCATGCCGCTGACGTTGGCGATCTGCGACAGCGTCACCAGGACCAGCAGCACGCCCGCCAGGATCTGCGGAAAGTGTTCCATCGCCAGGGCCACAGGGTCGGCAATCGCCGGCAGTCGCCAGGAAGGATGGCGGGTCGAAAGCAAGGCGCGGCTCAGGCCGGTAATCAGCACGCAGGTGTACACCAGCTTTTCGATTTCTTCGGCCAGGCTTTGCAGCATGGGGGTCAATGGCAGTTGCCGCGTCACCGCATAAAACAGCAACTGCAAGGCGCAGGTAGCGGTCAGCAACGTGGCCAGGATCGACGCCAGTGCCAGGGAACTACGGCGCAACCGGCCTTCGGGCATGCGATGAATGCACACCCAGAACAGCCCCCGCTCAGCGACGCTGCGGCCCAGGGTCCAGACCGCCAGTGCCAGCAGCAGCAACAGACTGCTGACCAGGCGCTGGCCCGGCTGCCACACCGAGGCCAGGGTGGCGCCAATCTCCTGCAACACCGCACTGAGCCGTTGCCGGTCCGTAGCTTGCGGAGCAATCAACGGCCGCCAGAAATTCGGGCTGAGGATACTGTTGATACGCTGCGTCACTTCGCTTTCCAGCAGACTGCGGCGCAGGGCGGCAATCTGGGTGGTCAGCTCGGTGGCACTGGCCTTGAGCCCGGCCAGGGCTTTCAAACTGCTGTCGAGCTTGTCTTTCTGCTCGATGATATGGATGCGCTGGATCGCAATGTCGGTATTTTCCGGCGCCTGTTCGTCAGCGGAGGCGGGGCCCAGCACCCCCAATTGGGCCTGGAGCTGGGCCTGCACCGGCAGCAGCGCCGACTGCTGCCGCTCGACGTCGTTGATGTAGGTCTGAATCAAATCCTGCAGGCTGACCAGTTCGGACAGGGTGTCGGCCAGCGACACCTGCTGCTTGAGGCCGTCGAGCCGGGCCTGCAAGCCCGGCAATTGATTCTGCGCAACGACGAACGTCGCCTGATCAGCCTTGGCCACCAGGCTGGCTGGGCTGGTGTCTGCCGCTACGGCAATGGACACCGAGCCGCACAGGACGAGCACCAGCAACCACATCGATTTCCACGCATTGCCCATAGCTGCGCCCGGTCCTGTGGTGGATCACTTGCCCTGGGGCTCAGAACCGTTCGGCGATGTATTTGAACGGATAGTTGATAGTCTTGTACTCGCCGACCTTGCGCTTGGGCAGCCTGACTCGCGGTTGCTTGATAGCTTCGTAGGGAATGTGCTCCAGCAGGTGAGTGATCACATTCAGCCGCACCGACTTCTTGTTCTCCGAGCGGGCCACATGCCAGGGCGCCCACCCCGAATCGGTAGCCTGGAACATCTCGTCGCGCGCACGGGTGTATTCATCCCAACGGTTGTAGGACTTGATATCCATGGGCGAGAGTTTCCAGGTCTTGCGCCCGTCGGTGATGCGCTCCTTGAGGCGACGGCTTTGTTCCTCCGGACTGACCTCCAGCCAGTACTTGAACAGCAGGATCCCGGAGTTGACCATCAGCCGCTCGTAACCCGGCGTCAGCTCAAGGAACCCGCGCGCCTGATCCTCGGTGCAAAACCCCATGACCCGTTCCACACCCGCGCGGTTGTACCAACTGCGGTCGAAAATCACCACTTCGCCAGCGGACGGCATGTGCGGCATATAGCGCTGCAGGTACATCTGCGATTTTTCCCGCTCCGACGGAGCAGGCAAGGCCACCACCCGAAAGATCCGCGGGCTCACGCGCTCAGTCAGCGCCTTGATCGTGCCGCCTTTGCCCGCACCATCACGGCCTTCAAACACAATGACCACCTTGGCCCCCGTGGCAACCACCCATTGCTGCAACTTCACCAGCTCGACGTGCAGGGCGGCAAGTTGCTTCTCGTAGTCCTTGCGACCGAGCGGCGCGGGAGGCTGCGCTTTCGCAAGCGCCTGTTTCTTCTTGCTCATTAACCAAACTCCGATAGGGATCCGAACTCAAGCGTAGTCAGGATAACCGCACAACGCTAACTGCACCGGACATAGATCAGTAACTGTGGAGTAGGGTGATCGGAAGCGACTCAACGCCCACTGATATATAACTCAACTAAATAGACCTTTAGTTGAGTTATAAGTTATAGGAATATCAAGGGCAGGGCACACCCCGCATTTAATGGATGAACGCTGAAGATGCTCCCTATTATGTATGAGCGAGCTCGCTCGCGAAGAACATCAACGATAACGCGCAAATCCAGTAAATCCCCATCATCACCAGCACAACGAACCCGGAAATTGTGGAATAGGGAAATAGCCAACATCGTCAAAAAAGCCGAAAAACTGCTATTTCCTACAGCAGCCGAAACCACGAAAGGCCCGAAATACAGGGCTTCCAGCGCCTTCAGGTGCATACCAGCAGAACAAATACGGATAAGCGTTCGTACGAAGAACCGAGGTCCATATCAATCAGGCTCGGCGCCATGACCGCCACAGAACGGCAACACACGCTGGACGTTGCGGATGGCAAAGACGGATCTACGCCCCAGGATGGTTGAACCCGTAACCACGGCGATCCAGGGCGATCGTAAGACCCCGGGAGGTTTTCATTGCGTACACAACAGAACACCCAGGCCGACGGCCAAGCACGTAAGCGCCATAAACCAATTCACCAGCCTGGAAGGTAAAGCAGCCACAGCTGGAACTGACGAGCGCCCAACAGCGCGAAACTATCCAACGCGATGCTGATGAAGGTACTGAAATCGTCTTTGGCCAACGTAGCGGATCATCACCAGCAACGTGGTGCACAAGAGGCATTGGGATTGCCAGTGACATAGCAAGGCAGCAAGCTGGACCTGGGGGGCTGATTAGAAGGTAGTGCCTGTCTTCAAATCTGACCTCCAGAGCCCCTAAGCTCCCCATACGACACTTCGCATAATGTATATTATGTTAAATGAAGGATATGTTCATCGCACACCACTTCGCAAACCGTCATACAACTCCACAAATCTGCGGACGATGAGGCAATCGCGAAATAAAGAGACGTTGCTTCGAAAAAGCGCTTAACAGATTGATTTTACTGGGCATTACGAAAAATGTAGTGCAGGCCTCACCAACTGTAGCAACGTAATTATGAGACTACCGTGTAGCCGGCAGTTGGCCTGTAAGCCTTTATTTGCGAGGGTTTCAGCCTATTCCATCATTTTGTTACTAGCTCAGAGTCTATCAATCAATCGTGAGACAACGTCGCGTATCCACGTTTGCGCAATTAAGATGAATTCCAATAAAAACAATCAGTTAGCTATATTTCGAAGAAATCGCGAGACATAACCCGCAGCGCTTTTGGTGAAGATTTGACGAGACACTTCTGGGCCCGAACGCTCTGGCGGCATAGGCAGAATTCCGCGCCAATCCACCGCTCGGATTGTTGAAGATCAAGCCTGACGCGAGTTTTCCTAAAATATTTTTTGGAAAAACTGGGCTGAGAACTGCTCTGCACTAGACTCATCCTAGAGCTATGGTTTTGGCTTCCCAGCACGAAATCGTGAGATATCACCAGTGGACTTACACCCCTGGCTACCCGCCACCCAGAAATTCCGGGTATCGGCGTGAGTGTGAAGTTTCCACGACATTTACCCGTGCCAACGACGGGGAACGGAATTATGAGACTAAAACGAATTTTTTAACGCAATTACGAGGAATAACCAGGAGGTGCGCGCAGTAATGACGAGACAGCATGGCGGGCTCATACGTACATCAGTGCCTCCGGCTCGATACCTGAAGAATAATTGGGAGACAAGTACTGTCCATTTAACGAAATCTTGAGATAAGCCCAGAAGGTTTGGGAGGTAATGAGTCATAGTTGCACGATAGATGCGCGCGAGATACCATCGGGCTTTCTTAAGCCAAAGTTGTATGAGAGGGAGACTGATTATGGATAATAGGTCTCCAACTTCCGATTACTGTCATAACTGGAAGTCTCTTAATGGCACTAACTAACGTATCTGGTGGTCATGAATGTCCCGCTCGCCGAAGCCCTTATTCAATACATACGAGTCGTTCCTTGATCAGGATTTCAGTTGCAGTGGGCCTACTACACCATGCGTCAAAGCTTACCTTGCCTCATTTTCCCATGCGCTAGAGGCTCCGCGCGGCTACCTGGCCGTGCGCTCGTTCCTGCGGGCTTTTTCCGATAATGCTCAGACCTTCAGCTCGTATCGCATTCATATTGAGCGGCTGCTGCTGTGGTCATTGATGATTAGCCAGAAGCCGCTGAATCAACTTAAGCGTCAGGACGCCCAGGATTATTTGATTTTTTGCCGTAATCCACCTCGAGACTGGATCGGGCCTGTGACTCGTAGCCGTTTTTTGAATAATAATGATGCGCAGAGTGCGCTTGTAGACCCTGTTATTCCTAATCCTAACTGGCGTCCTTTCAATATTAAATCGTCGAAGCCGCTGATTGGTTCCGAGGATCAAGAACAAGGAATAACCGAGAATAAATACAGCGCAACCAACAGCACCATAAATCAAGTTTTCTCGATTTGCAGTCGCTTTTTCGAATTTATGGTTGAAGATGGTTATGCGGCGGCAAACCCCTTCCGAATGATCAAGAAGTCAGGTCGCTATACCGATGATGTTCAAGACGAGGGTGTTACGCGTGCATTGACGCCACTGCAATGGAACTACGTGCTTGAAACGGCTGAAAAGCTGGCGGAGTCCGAACCTGCTCGGCATGAGCGTACACTGTTTATACTTTCAACATTGTTTTCCATGTATCTACGCGTGTCTGATGTTGTCGGGCGACAAAACTGGAAGCCCTCTATGGGGGACTTCCGCCAAGACCCTGAGGGCAACTGGTGGTATCACGCCGTAGGCAAAGGCAACAAGATCGGAAAGATTGCCGTCAGGGATGAATATATCAATCTCTATTTAAAGCGCTATCGTCGGTTCTTGGGTCTGCCCGAACTTCCTGAGATCGGCGAGACCACTCCTTTGATCAAGACCCTCAGAGGACGTTCTGGTCTGTCGGATCGACAGGTACGCGCCCTCCTCCAGGTAGTCTTCGACAAGGCTCTTGAAAGTATGCGTATCGAGGGTCGTGCGGTGCACGAGATGGAAAGCTTAAAGGTCGCTTCTCTGCACTGGCTACGCCATACCTCTGCGACCTTCGACGCGCCCTTGCGGAATGCCAAAGACCTGCAGGTCGATCTGCGTCATAGCAATCTCAGTACTACTCAGAACACGTACTACCACTCACATGATCAAGAGCGTGCGCACTCGGTCAAGCGCTTGGGCTTACGTGACCGAGGTTGAGCGCAGCCTCAGTAAGATCGTACGAGTGAGGGGCAGAACAATTTTCCGTTGGGATGAGAGCTGAAAATTTTTTAGAGCCAGTCCAATCACTCGCTCTTCAAGTGCAGAAATGTCTTCAGTCTTGGAGAAAGATGCTCCACCCAGGTCTTTGGAAACCGCTTCGGCTATCTGCCGATAGCTTACGCTTACATATCGAGCTCATTGATCACCCACCCCTGCGCCTCCAGCGCTGCCTTTCGCACAGCTCTCGCCTCCCTCTCGCCCAGCGCGCTGCTTCGAATAGCCAGGCACAGCAGATGCGTTGGCCTAGTCATACCTACGTACATGAGCATCCTGTTCTTCCGGTAAGTCACTTTGTGCTCTTTCTTCACCAGAGGCTTACCCTCCAGCCAGGGCAGCATCATTTCCAGGAAGCGCTGTCCACTGAATGTTTCCACAATCAGGGTCGCCGTATGAGTCTTGCCCTTTACAGAGTGCATGGACGCCAGCTGAACGTCGACGGGGTCGTCTCCGCCCTCCTCGGATCGGTAGGTGTTGATGGCTTTATGTGGTACCTCGGACTCGACATCGACCGTTTCCCCTGGTTCTGTCCACGCCAAGTAGGCTTCTACCTCGGAGCTGTTTGATATGGCCTCCCCAGGATGCAGTTCTGCGATCAGGCGTCGAAGCAGCACGACATGCGTATGAACCCACCGCTCCTCTCTTAGCGGATGCGAGTAGAACAAATAGAGGTAGATACATCGTTGGTAGGCTTTCAGAAGGTTCGTGTTAGACGCCAAGCTTCGCTCTATATAGCGGTGAAGCCTCGTCCTGATCTGGACAGGTTTTCTTAACCCACTACGTTCGGCGAGATGAAGCAGACACTTGGCAATCATCTCGACGCTTTCGTGAGCATGACCGGTATTGGCTAGGTGTGCCCTTGCCCTACGAACACCTTCAACGAACGTCTTAGGAGCGTATCTAGAGGTACTAGCATCAGAGCGGTAGGCGCTCCAATAATGCTCCAGGGCCTTTGGATATTGCTCGATCTTGTAGTCCTTCAGCCGATGCACTGCGCCGATTGCATGCACCCCATCCTTGCGCTCCGCAACGGGTAGACACCGGGACACCAAATTCGCAAATGCGCCGAGGACACCCCTTGCATTGTCGTCAGGGAAGACAAATATTGTGTTTGGACAGCCAACTCCCGTTCTGCCCCGACCTATCAACCCCCCGGTAATTGGAGCTACCGCAAAGCTGTTCGCCTGAGAGGCAATGGCCTGGTTGAATCGGAAGCTCGTGGAGATATCAATCGTCTCTCCATGAGGGAAGGCCCCATCGGACTCGCCGTCGCCCTCAAAGATCTGCTGATTGGGATCCCCCACCCTCACCACGACTGTATTTGCAGTATCGCGCGGAAAGACGTGGTTCAAGAGGCGACTCTGCTTCACATCGGTGTCTTGCATCTCGTCGACGAGCACGCAGGGGAACCGAGCTTGCAGCGACTGAGCAATATTCGGTTCTTGCTCGATCATGGCCTGGCCGAGCGTGAATACCTCGTCGTAGCAAAAGTAGCCTTCCGACGCAGCAGCGCCCATGGCTCTGCCTAGCTTTCCGTGTGACGGAGCTTTAGGTGAACAAATGTAGTGCGCGCCCCCAAGCGGATCAGAAAAGTCAGCGGTTTGAAGACGAAGATCAGCAAGCGTTTTGTCCTTGTTGCCAAGGAAGATCTCCATATTTCTTCGCTCACCACCCAACGCCCTTCCCCTGGCACGTCCAGTCGCCTCGTCATCAATCATAACCAACGGGTGGCCATTCGAGCGCAGCCAAGGCGACGCGAGAAACCGCATGACAAAACCATGGATGGTGTCGATGAAGTGCGGGTATCGCAATAGTCTCTGGCCAACCTCTGTGGCGCCCAGCCGGCTCTCGATTTCCTCACGTGCCGCATTGGTGTGCGACAGCACGCAGATCCCCTGCGTTCGACTACGCCAGTGGCGCCCAAGTATGGCGAGCTTGGCAACTATCAAGGTGGTCTTGCCGCTACCCGGGCATGCCGCCACATCGAGCGTATCGAGGCGCTTGAGAAACTCCCTCCGTCGCTCATCCAGGTCGCGCAGCGACATAAGGGCGCTCACCCATTCGATGTCTGCATCCGTGACTGGCGGAACAAGATCTTGGAGCCGCATTACACAAATTCCCCCGCTTCAGTTGTCTGGGGAGGGGCCGTAGTGGCGGGCTCAGCAGGTGGTTCTGGTGTCTGAGAAAGAATTGGACTTCCAGTTGCAAACTCTATCGCTTCAACCAGGTATATCGGTAGCGCTGCACGCAAGCTCGCCTGGTCGAGTTCACCCTCATCAAATGCCATTTGCAGCAGGTCGACCAAGTGTTGAGCAGTGATCGACTTGGAGCCGGAATCCACAAGACGGTAAATCTCAGTGGCTCGCTCTTGATCGGTGGGATAGCGATCCTTGAGTACCGTCAGCGCCTTGCTCGCCTTCTCAAGGACTTTCTCGCGTGTCAGTTTGCGCTCATTCAGCTTCACGTCATGTACGGCCAACGTGGCAGCGCGATGCACCCATTCCATGAGTCCCTCGACAGCCAGATCGTATTCGAGCGTCCAATGAGTGGCCACGAAGGTTTTTACATTCTGACCATCACCACGTGAACGTTTTTCTCTATGAGCCGCTAGCCTCCGCGCTCGTTCCGCATCTGTAGCACCAAAGTCGCTCAACATCCGCCATCGACGAGGGGCCCGTTTGCCGCTAGCCGTGAGCTTGTTCGGGTTCAGTCCCATGATTGCCGGCGCGCAATCAGGCATTACATCCATATCGGTGATGCAGGCGGTTGGAATCTGGATTTCGCCTTCGGAGATATCAGCGCGCTGCATGATGTGCGCATAGCGACGCAAGCCAACTCCACCCACGTTGACGATCGACACGCCGTGCTTTGTCAGGTCGCGTTCTAGCAGCCGAGCCAACGCCGGCATAAGTATCGCCTCGGCATCCCCTTCTACGATGAGCAGCCCCTTCGCAAAGAACAGACTGGCTTTTGTGGCATCCAGAAAACGGCTTAGGAAGCGATAGTCATCAGCGGAGAGCTTGGTGCGCTCCTGCGCCATGGAGAACGCGCGCTGGCCTTGAATGAGTACCAGGTTTTCCAGAGCAATCTTAGAGCTCAGGTTGGGGCTGTGCGTGGTAAGAATCACCTGCACGGGGCGTGTCTGCGCTGGCTCTTGCTGTTGCCTCTGCGCCTGGGCTACAGGCTGGGATGCGCTCACCAGAAACTCCATCAGTCTGAGCTGGCGCTGCGGGTGAAGATGCGCTTCAGGCTCTTCGATCAACAGTAGCGGCAGCCCGTCCGGCTCCTTCCCAAGCAGGAGGAGCTCGCAGGCCATGAACAGCAGATTGTTTGAACCCAGGCCATAACTGCCCTTCGCAAGACCTGAACTCTTGTCCAGCAGCCCCAATTCGAGCCGCTCAAGGATTAGCTTGAGCTTTGCGGTCTCACTTTCGGAATTGCCGAAGCCAAGATGGCTATGAAGCGGGTGCCCAGCCAGTGAGAGAGGCTCCAGGTATCGGTCATTGATCGTCGCCTGGGCGACCTTGATGGCTTCATGTCCTCTAACGAGTTCACGCATGTAATCGCCCATGCCGGCAATACTCAGATCAGAGGCCTCAGCTGTTGACGCCGGCGGTGCGGTATCGACATAGGACTCACCGGTTTCAATCCCCGGAAAGCTGGACAGAACTTGAGACAATCGAGAGTTACGGCCCGGTGACATCTCCCGCTCAGCATCACGCAAAGGCTTCAAGTAAGCGGTCGCCAGCAACTGGCGCACACCGACGTCCAGTAAGGGCCCTTCTCCGCGCTCGCCACAACGAACTTGGATGTCTACCCAGCGACGAGATGCTGTCGGAATTGCGAGTCGACGTGCTGACCAGTGCACATGGAGCACCCCTTCCCCGCGAGAGAATGTTACGTACTCAGCAAAGGCACCGAGCTCTAACGAGGATAGCCCCGACAGTGTGCAAATCAAGGTGATGTCGGTCGCAGGCTCGCCGTTGCTCGTGACGTGGAAGTCTTCGAGCTCCAATCGCAGAAAGTCGGAGTCACGGGTCTGCAGGACATGCCGGATGGCGTCGATTACCGCTGTCTTGCCGGCATCATTCTCCCCTACAAGCGCAGTGACGCCCTCATTGAAGTGAATGAAAAAGCCTGGAGTCAGATCGCCAAACTGGCGGAAATTCCGGATCGAGAGCGCTGAAAGGTACATCCACTTCTCCCTAAGCTTGGCGTCTGTTGGCCTCTTGGCTTCCTGGCCGAGCGCAATGTTACTGGCTATATGCCACAGACTGAGGCGAGACGCTATCTCTAGCACCATCATCTGTAACAGGGGGCAATCAATTAATTTTCCGACTCAAATTCTTAGTGGCAACATTAGTCTCGAGATCGCGCACCGAATCCGGCATGCTTTCCCGCAAGAGTCAGAAGAAAATCGCGGCAGACCAGTCCCCTGAAGGAAACAGTGACCTCACTGTGAATTAATCGAGAAGAACAACTTGAAACTTAGCATTGATGGCTTAACACTAAGCACCTACGAGACGAAACTTGTTAGAATCTGCTCTGACTGCAGCAGAGCCTACAGCATATTAGATTATGCGGGGGGGCGTGATCATTACTTCTATAGACCCACCAACTACAAAAATGGTTGCGAGCGGCACTGCTTAGAATGCTGGCTTGGTGTTTCTGAGCCTCTAGATACGCCTCCCGAAACGAACGAGTCTATAGGGGTGGAAACCCCTTGCCCTGAAATTCATCAACACTGGTATGACGAAAAAAAATATAGAAGCATTGACCAAGGTGATCTTTGTAAAGCATACAAAAAATATTTCCAAGAAGACTGCCATCTAGCAATACTCCCACTCTCTCGATTAGTTACTGATCGCTCAGTATTTCTCCCATATGGAGTTATGATCTATCCACAAGGAAGATTAAATCTAGCGAGCATACACGTTGACAACAAGCAGTTAACGAAGGTTGCATATTCTCAGATAAGCGCATCCAATGTGCGTTTAGGACAGCTGGATAAACATCCTTTGCTTGTGATACCTCTAAAGTTTTCTTGGGAGGAACTTAAGCGTGGCAGTCACAGCGCTCATCTGGAAATGATAGCCAGAATATCCGAAATAACTGACAGTCTGTGTTTTGACGTAATCAACTACCAAAACTGCAAGCTGGAACACCTTGCATGCGAAACCAAGCCAGCAAATGCTGGACAATTAATGTCCAATTTAATGATGTCGGCAGCGCTTTTGGTGAAATCGGATGCGATGAACTCCGTTTTGCTGGCCGGCGCAGCCTTCACACATGTAACTACGAAAGGTCTTGGCCTCGACTTACGTCAACCGGAGTGGGATCGGTTCCCACAGTACGGAGAGGTCGGCAAGATCGCTGCTCATGGGCTTTCGCTCTATTCTCAAATGCTTCAGACCCAATCAGCCACGTCAAAATTCGTACAAGCGTTAAGCTTGATTGAGTTCCTAGCATGTCCAGATGATTTTATGAAATTTCAGGATATAAAAAAGGTGGTCTCAAAATATGTGACCAACTGTCCCAAGGAGCACGAACGATTAATGGACAGATTTCGAGAGCTCACTGGAAAGAAAGACGAGACGACGAAGCAAGAGGTTGGGCTCAGAACCAATATTGTTCACATAGGGGCACGGCTCGAGCAACTGATCAAAAGCAGAAGTGAACGGGAGAATCTTTTTAGAGAGCTTGACGGCTATGTTCGCGCAATGCTAGATCACATGATTGAACACGACTACATGTCGAGCGAAGAGTATGAAACGCTGAAAAAAAGCATGTGATTCAGAACAGCCAAGTGCAAGGCACATCAGCTTCAACACTTCAACGGCTTAAAGGTTTTCTAAGGACAGAGTTTTTATGAGCACCCTGCTTCAACATGCCCCAACCAACCCAAAATTCTTGGCTGATATTACTCGCTCTATAATTGAGCTTGAAGACAGGATTAAGCAATTCCCATTCTTTCAATCTGCAAAAGCTGCGGGCACGCTGACCGCCCGTGAGAGCGGTGAGTTCTTCACTCAAGCGATCCAGGCCATGGAAGAGGCATATTCACGCGATCTGAACGCCTATTCAGCAATGCGCTGGATGTACTACTTTCGACGCACACCCAACACTGTTTTCGCCGGAAACTTGATTTCAACCTGCCCTAATGCACGTGCATTAGCTGAGGTCTACGCAAACCGTAGTGTCAAGCTGGAGTCAGCTGGGTACGGCAGCAAAGGTTTTGTCTTTCCTGTCAACGAAAGCACACTGAGGCATATTGCTCGCTTCATAGCCTTCATCAACATCATTTACGACTTGCAGGTTGGGTTCAAGTTAGCGAGTAAGGAATACAGCTTTACCTTCCCAACTGAAGGTAACCGCGCCCCCGGAAGGCTTACAAAAGGAGCGCTCGCCTTCAGACCGATGGCGAGCCCAGCACCGACGAGACTCCCGAGTCGCGTTTCAGATCCGGTATTGGAGAATGCGGTTCGGATATATGACCAGCGCCATGATTCCCATAGTCGTACATTTCATGGTGCCGCCTTGAACCAGGCAGGCTTGGCCCATGATGAGTCCGCTGACAAGATCATCAATACAGAGGTGAATTTTGCACAAGCGTATTGGGGCCTATTAAGCGACGAGATCGCGGTTGCGCCCCAAGAGTTCCTGAAAGGACACCCACGAGCCGCTGCTTACGGAAGCGCAGGAAAGGTTTTGATTCGGTTCCGCCCAAGCACTCTTGATCTCGCGAGAATCTTTGAACTGCATCGAGCGCCAGCACTGGAAAAACAAGCCATTGAGCCCAACGCCTCGCTTTGCCTCTTGGTACTTTTGATCGCTGGACGCTACTTACAGCGAAGCCGCTACTCGATCCTGCGGACTATGGAGCTCGGCTATTTCATCATGCCGTTCAACGAGTGGAACATGCTCGGGGAGAAAGTGTATGACGCCGTCTGCGATGACGTACGTCAGCACCTACCTCAGTTCCAGGCGCCGGAAAGCTTCGAAGCATTCAGCTCTAGCTGCTTGAGCTTTTTGGGAGAAGTTTGGCCTGCCGCTCATGGCGCTCCTGCCAGAAAAACGAATGACTACATGTGTGTCGACATGTGGGCGGCCTCTATGGGTTTTTTGGCGTGGTTCAACATCCCGAAGACACAAGGCAAAGTCGCCAACGAGCGGGCAACAAAATTCGAAGATGTCGTTCAACAAAGGATTGATCGAACCCGCTGGGCCGACGACAACATTCGCGAGCTTAGGCAACGGACGCTCAAAGTCGCTGGCCAAGCCGTGACCGATATAGATGCAATTGGCTCGTTTGAAGGCACCCTCCTCCTCGTGTCCTGCAAAAGCATCCCGTACACTCGGGAGTACGATCAAGGAGTCCATTCTGTTATCCGTAACGCTGCGTCGACCGTAAACAACGGTGTGAACACCTGGGTAAATATCGTGAATCGACTTTCAGAAAACCCAGTGGGTGACAACTTCGATTTCACCAAATACGAGAGAATCGTCGGTGTTGTTTGCACCCCCTTCGCGGTCTATACGAGCGATGAGCAGTCACTCTCAATTTCCGTGGGTACGCTGCGCTGGGCATGCTCACTTGATGAGGTGATTGCATTCCTTGAGGGTTAGCCTCTTAAGGTTGCAATTGCCACTCTCTAGGCCTGGGAGAACCTCAGTGCCGCGTCTACACGCGCGGCCAAAAATCACGAGTGCACAGCACCGCAAAACATGGATCGGCGAGACGGTTTGATTAGAAGTGGTACTTGTCAAAACGACGCCTGAACGCCTCCTCTGACCCCTCCATGATGTCCAGCACAGCTAAGGCGGTCTCTCGCCTGTCCAGACCCTCTTGTGCCAATACCCCTCCTCTTCCGTTGACAGATTCAAGTGCAAAAACGAATTCGGCGTCAGCATTCACAGGTAGGTTGGCGTTGTGCGTGGCCAAGATGATTTGGCGACAGGATTTTGCCTGCCGAAGCAACGGCACCAAGTCTTTGTAGATGAAGCTTGCATCTACTTCGTCCTCTGGCTGATCGATGATAATTGGGCCGTCGCCTTTCACCAGCAGCATGTGGAGTATCGCCGCATTACGCTGCCCTTCGGATAGCTGGCCGCCTTCCAGATTGCTCACCAATGACCGGTCGTTGCGATAGAGTTCGATGTCCACAACATCTGGGATGCGTGTCACACGAAAATTGCGCCATCCATTCACAACCTTCGGCTTGTTCTTCACCACTGTCGACCTGTTCTCCCCAGTCATACCACTCCCTCGATTTTCTAAAACGTTGGCAACAATCAGACCTCAGCCTGAGACTTACGACGAGCTTTGAGCGATTTCAAAAGCGCGGCGGAGCCCACGATGATCAACACCAAAACTGCCGCTCAGATCGCGATGTAGGTTGGCCAACGATCAGTTGCGTTGGTGGCACCCAAGATCAACGAGGCCACGACGATTAACACAGGCTGTAAGGACTTTGCTCATCGCGAAGATGCGGGTTTCGAAGCGGTGAATCAAGCTCGGCCAGCGGATGTCCTTGCCACTCTCGTAGGCTGAAAGTGCTCCAAGCGCAGCCGAATGCATCTCATCTCGCGATAGCAGAGCTAGCTATGTAGTGGTCAACTAATCCCGGACACGACGTTAAGTTTTTTCTCGGCCTGAGCTGGGGCCAGCCAACCGTTGAACTGATGTGGTCGAATCCAGTTGTACCGATGCATCAAATAATGGCTGATGTCTCGGTGCGCTTCTTGAGCCGTCATGTAGCCCACGGTCGGTATCCACTCAGTTTTCAAGCTCCGGAACACGCGCTCCACGGCGCGTTGTCCCAACAGTTTCCACGACGACTCATGCTCTGGCGCATGCGGTAACGCCAGAGACATTGGCGAAACTGACGGCTGCCATATTGCGACCCCTGATCCGAGTGGAACAGCAGTCCTTGAGGTCTACCTCGCTTTTCATAAGCCATGTCCAACGCCTTGATCACCAATCCGCGTCCGGTTTGCTCGACAGCGCCCAGCCCGCATCTTCTGGACAGGACGATGTAGAGGTAGGTAACCTGTGATGATGGTATGATCTCTATACCAGACCAAAAAAAGACCTCATCGGCGCCCTAAGCGTGAGCAGCCAGCGCTATTTTCCGAGCCTTTTGCCATTCATCGGAACAGAGTCAACACGCAACGCCGAGGGTTCGCGCTGACAAAGCAAGCATCTGCCCAGGTGCTATGCACTGGCGTCTACAGAGCTGCGAAGGACCCTTTGGATCTGCGCAACCACCTGCATCGTTGCGACTTCGATCGTTCCTTCATTGCGGCACAAAACCCAGTCGTGATCTGCAATCGCGCGCTCGAACGCCTGGGTACAAGCGACATGTTCTTCCAGCTTATGGATCACGGTACTGCTCAGCCCACGCTGGCGTGCCGCGGCCCTCGCCCATGAAACCTCAGGGTCGGTAACAACCCCGACATGCAGGTCTGGCACTTGCACGCCTCGATCAATGTTCAACTGCAGGATCTCTGCAAACGGGATCTGCCGGCGAAACGCGGCATCGGACGGGTACCAGCGATCGATCAGGATGATGCTGTCCTGTGGCTGTTTAGTCAGCACGTGCTGGGAAATCCAGCGGCGACTATCGGCAAAGCGTCGGCAAACCTCCCACTCCAGATCCCGTATGGGATTTCTGACGAACTGGTTTACCAGGGCCATGGTTTCACCCCTGTAGGGATCGCTTTTACTCTCGCAAAGTCGGATCACCTTTTTGTTGTCTGCCCGCAGTACTTTCGTAACGGCCTCCAACAGTGTGGTTTTACCGGTTCCCTTGGGCCCATCTAGAGAAACAAACAGCGGACGATTCATTCTTCACTAACGATTGATATACGGTTGTTTTGCCCGGTTCGTTCGCTGGAGGCGCTTGGCGCAACTAAAGCGAGTCGAGTGGAGGGAGCATATGAATAGGCGTGGATGAGCACTTTAACCCGGTTTCTGGGTATCTATCGGCTTGTCGTTTGTCATCAGGGGATCGATGCCCCAGTCACCAGGAAGATGCCAATCGTCGCCAAAAAGTTCGGCCGGATGCATCGTACGGTCAGAGCCATTGCCGCAGGCCAGGGACTTCGCCGGGCAATAGCGGTCGCACCCCCAACAGATCCGTTCGGGGTGCTTAGGGTTGATGGGGAAATTCCTGGCCATGCCGATCTCCGGTCATTGGGAGGCGTTCTTCCAACCTACAGCCCTTACGCAAATCCAATCTTGATACGCGTCAAGAATCGACGTTGGTGCCTGCGTGCACCTCCTTCGCAATCCTGGAGCTAAGCTAACGCCTGAATAGACTGGGGACGTCACTCATGCTCAATAAAAATCCTTTGTCAGGCGGTCATCCAACCCTATCGACTTGGGACGACCAGAACGCCGCGACATCTCTCGGTGACGAAGCGTTTACCGCACCGCCCGCCATGACCAACGCCGGTTTGGCGGCCAGCCATTGGTGTTGATTTTCGAACTCCACTTGAGGAACTCAGCGATGTCATCCACCTCCTGGTCACTTAACTTGAACTGAGGCATCGCGCGACGGCCCGGTATTCCCAGTGGCTGCATCTTCATCCAAGCGTGCAGGAAGGGTTTGAAACCCTCCTCTGCGCCGCGTCGCTGGAATACGTTGCCCAACTCGGGAGCAAGCAGGCGCCCTCCCCCAGCAGCGTGTGGCAGCCAGTGCAATTGTTTTGCTCCCAGACCTACTTGCCGCGCTCGACCGATTCGGTTAAAAACGCCTCATTGCTGCGCTCTGGAAAGGTCTGTTCCGTGTGATAGGTCTGCCCGATGGCGTTTAATCAACGTGCGGCCTACCACCTTTATTCCTACGCAAATCACTTACAAGATCAGAGCCCTCGACAACCACCCGGTTTAACGGACGCGTCCTACGCTAAATATCGATTCATCTGACTGCGCCAATTTGTAGATCCACGCAAAGTCCCGTGCCTAAAAATAGACACAGGGACATGTGGATGCAAAGCGATGCCAAGCAGGTCGTTTTCAAACTCGACATTGAAGGTTTTCCCCACGATCTTCAGGTACTCGAATTCCGCACCAAGGAGAGGCTCAACCAACCCTATGCAGTCAAACTCGAACTGGTCAGCGAACGCCCGGACCTGGACCTCGAGTCTCTGCTGCATCGCCCAGCTTTTCTGCGCTTGGGTCCTGATAACTCCGGCCTTCACGGGCAGGTCTATCAAATCGCCCAAGGCGATTCAGGCAAGCGCCTGACCCGCTATCAGATGACGTTGGTGCCCCGACTCGCCTACCTCACCCACTGCCACAATCAGCGTATTTTTCAGCACTTGAGCGTGCCGCAGATCATCGCCAGCGTGCTGAAAGACCAGGGAATGCAGCCCGATACCTGGCGCTTCCAGCTAAGCGCCGAGTACCGGCCACGGCTCTATTGCGTGCAGTACGAGGCCGACCTGCATTTCCTGCAAAGGTTGTGCGAGGAAGAAGGTCTGCACTTTCATTTCGAGCACAGCCCTGACGGCCATGTGCTGGTGTTCGGCGACGATCAAACCAGCTTCTCGAAACCCTCCCAGTCAACCGCGTACATGCCAGGCAGTGGCATGGTCGCCGAAGCGCCGGTGATCGACCGTTTCAAGCTGCGACTGGAAACCCGCCCGACCCACGTCAGCCGGCGTGATTACGACTTCGAGAAACCGCGTCTGGAGCTCGACAGCGAGGCCAAAGCCCCGCTGCTGCCGCACCTTGAGGATTATGGTTTCCCAGGGCAGTTCACCCATCGTGAGCGCGGTAAACATCTGTCCAATCGGGCACTGGAACGCCACCGCGCCGATTACCGGCAAGCCGAAGGGCGCGGTGATCAGAGCGCCATGCGCTGTGGCCATTTCGTCGACATATCCGAACACCCCCGCACTGACTGGAATGGCCTGTGGCTTCTGACTGAAGTCGAGCATGTTGGCCTGCAACCCCAAGTGCTTGAGGAGTCGATCATCGATGCCAGTCCGCAGGACGGTTTCAGTCAGGGCTATCGTAACCACTTCGTCGCGACACCTTGGGACGTCCCGTTCAGACCGGCTCTTGAACACGCCAAACCGCGAATAACGGGTAACCAGCATGCCATCGTCACAGGCCCGCCCGGCGAAGAGATCTACTGCGACGAATACGGTCGGGTCAAGGTTCAACTGCCGTGGGATCGCGAGGGTCAACACAACGAACAATTGAGCTGCTGGCTGCGGGTCGCTACCGGTTGGGCCCATGACCGCTATGGCAGCGTGCTGATCCCGCGGGTCGGCATGGAAGTCCTGGTGGGATTCACCGACGGCGACCCCGACAAACCCTTCGTCCTTGGCTGTATGCCCAACGCCTCAACCCCCGTGCCACTGGATCTGCCGGCAGAGCACACCCGCAGCATTTTCCGTAGCCAAAGCAGCCCCGGCGGTGGCGGTTACAATGAGTTGCGCATCGAGGACAGGCAAGGCGCCGAGGAAATTGCCCTGCGTGCCCAGCGCGATTTCGTCCAGCACGTGCTCAACGACGAACGCATTCAAGTCGACAACCAGCGAACCGTGATCATCGGCGGCACCGCCAGCCACGACCTGCGCGGTGAAGAACATCACCTCACCCACGGCAACCGCCTGACGGAACTCAAGCAGGACGATCATCTGTTGGTTTACGGCGACCGCCACGTCCGAACCACCAATCACCTGCTCAATGCCACCCAGCACATTCACCTGAGCGCCGGGCAGCAAGTCGTCATCGATGGCGGAGTGCGCCTGTCACTCCAGGCTGGCGGCCAATGGCTGACGCTGGGGCCGGAAGGCATTTTCAGCAGCGTGCCGATTCTACAGGGCGGCGCCCCGGCCGTGGGTCGACCTGCCGAGCCCCTGATGCCGGGCGCCTTGCCCCTGCTGAAAGTGACCTTCGATGCGGTCCAGCAACGCCATGCGTTGATTTCAAACCGCGCCTCGCGCTGCCTGATATGCGAGGCCGCTCAAGCATGAAGCTTTTGACCTCACTGCCTGAAGACCTGCCCTGGAGCGAGCAACAGGCTTTCCTGTTGCTGGACGGTACGACCTTGGGCGATTTGCCGGAACGCTTGAAACAACTGAGTCCCGGCGCTACCACCGTCGCGCTGTATGACTGCCCGTCGTTTACTGCGCTGCGGGATATCTCACCGCTGTTGGTGGCCGTTCAACAACCTGACGAGCCACTCGTTCAGTTTTATCTGGAGCACGCACACGAGGAGTCGGGCGTGCTGTTGTTCAGCCCGGACTCGGCACAAGCCGTCGCTCAGCACTTGCGCAAACTGCTGACAGTTGAATTGCCCGAAGGTCTGCCGGTGGTCCTGCGTTTGGCCGATGCGGCAGTGGCGCAGGCGTTGTTCGGTAGCGGCGATCAGCGTTTGTTCGGTCCCATTGTCTGCGTGGTGATGGCCGACAGCGTCAGCACCGATTGGCAGCGTCATCAACCGCGACTGCCCGACTGCCCGGAGCTGACCACGCCCTATCGCCTGAGCCCTGAACTGAATGCAGCGTTGGACCGGGTTGATCGGCGCCGCGCGTTGCTCGAGCTCGATGCCCATTTGCTCAAATACTTCCCCGATCGCCTTGGCGGCGAAACCGTGGCCCAGCGTTGGCCCATGCTCGAACAGCTGGAGGCCGAGGCTGGCGCCTTGGGCTTGAGCAGCCAATCCGAACTTTTCCACTACGCCAACGTCATGGCCTGGCTGGACGGCACAGCGCTCGAACAACATCCATCTATCGCCCATTTGCTCCACACACCCTCACTGCAACCCCCTGGCGAGCGCGTGGCGCTGGCCGCTGATCTGGCTCAGCGCTGGGCCAGCCAAGGAGTACGCCCATGAGTCACCCTGCGAACCTTGCTGCGGCCGCCGCTTCGAAAACCGCCATCGGCTCCCCCGGTGCCTGCCCTCTGCGCCAAACCCACGTGCAACTGATGCCCTTGCGTTACGGACTGGTGGAAAAGCCCCTCGACCCGAGTGCCGAACTGAAGCTGCCCTATGCCCTGACGACCCGCCCGCTGGGCATCCGTTTACTACGCGATGGCTGGTTGTACGTCATCGACAGCGTGACCGGTCACCTGCACGAATATCAGGTCCTCAACGGACTGGTCAGCGCCTTGCTGCACAAGGGCACCAAGGTGGCAGGCGATCAGCGCACGCCCATCGAAGAGCGTCCTGCACTGGTGTTTTCAAGGCGCAGCACCCTGCATGTGACCTTCGCCGAAGTGCAGTGGACGGCGGCCAAATGCACGCAAGTGCTCGACAGCCGCGAGGAGCGCGAACACTTCATGCAGGCCGTCGATCTCGGCCCGGTGCATTGCCAAACCGGTGGCGAGCATCTGCTGACGGTCGCGCAAGGCAAGCAGTGGCTGGCGGAGATTGCGACCGATCCGGTCCGGCAGGCGCAAGCCGCCCAAGACCGCGCGGAACAGGAAGCCGAGTCGCCGCCGGACGCCGTTCTATTGCCGACGGTGCACGTTAGCGATGCCCCCGCGCACGAACGTGAACCCTATTTATGGGAGCAGCCGCGGCGCTTTCGCGAGGCGCACATTGGCGAGTTTCTCGGGCGGGTGCGCCCGGCCTATCAGGACGACACCTTGTTCCTCGTGGTGCAGGACGACCTCGGCGTATTGCGCGATCTGGCCGAGTATCAGGACACCGTGGTCGGCTGGGTCGACGACTGGAGTAATGCCGACCATAACGAACGCGATTACCTGCTGGCCTGTTACATCGAATCCTTGAGCCAGCTCAGTCCTGCGGATGTCGGCAATCTGGCCGACGCCAGCGACGATCCGCGAGTCCAGGCACTTTTTGGCGATCTGGAACAGTTGCCCGAGCCGGATCGGGAGCAGACCCGCAAAGCCTTGCTGGATTACCTGAACAAGGGCGGCAAGGTCGAGCCTGTCGACGTGCCAGCCCCCCCGGAGCTGGTGCAGCTGCGCAAGGAAGCCCAGGCCGAAGTTCAGGAGATGCTCAAGTATCAGGGGGGCAATCCAGACATCACTGCACACCGGCGCGCCATTGACGACGCGGACCGCAGTTACTACACCCGCCAGCACTTTGCGAGGGCCCCCACCGACTTCGTTGGGCAGCACCTCAAAACCCTGATCAAGCTCGGCAAGGAGCAAAACAAACGCATCATCGATGTGCTCGAAGGCTCCAGCTTCAGTGGCAAACGCGGGGTCAACGATTTCATCGACCGCCCCGCCATGGACGCTGCGCTGTTTCAGCACCGCGACAACCTCGGGCGCTGGAACCGCCTGCTCGAGCGCATCACCGCTGACCGCACCATGCTGGTGGGCGCCGGTCACTTCCATCGTTCGGCCTGGTATTACGACGCGCAGGATCAACAGCAACTCCACCAGGCGTTCACCGCCGAATACGCCTGCCTCAAGGACATCTGCCGCAGCGATCACGCCAGCGAAATTCTCCTCGGTTATCTGGAGAAACACCCGGAACTGACCCGGCCACTGTTCTACACCTTGCCGCTGCGTCTTCAGCCAGAACGGGCCGCGCAATACACCACATTGTTCAACGCCGGCATGGGGGTGTTCAACAACCTGCCGCACTGGTTGGGCGAGCTGCAGAAAATCGAACAGCCGCACCTGCCGGCGCTCGACGATCTGCCCGAACACACCCGCGCCGTCGCGGATGCGGCGCAGCACAGTCTTAGCCCGGCGCTGAACCTGGGCTTGAGCCGGGCGCTGGAAGGCTTTGACTTGTCGGGCGAAAAAATCCCCGACCTCGACGAACTGTTCAGTCGTCTGCCCAAAGCCCTGCATGTACGGATCCTCGATGCGGCGAAAACCACCGGCGTAACCTTTACCGTTGCCAGTCCGGCGGAACACGCGGCGCTGCAAACCAACCTCAAGGAACTGCTCAGCGAACGCGACTACCTGAAAACCCTGACCCGCGAACGCAACCAGATCACGCACAACAAAAACCGCCAGGGGCACAAGACGCCACGGGCGGTGGAGTTGCAGGGCGAGATCGTGCGGGTGCGCGGGCAGTTGACGCAACTTGAAGGCCGATTGGCCGGGGCGCTGAGCCCGATTGCGGAACTGCCGGATCAGTCGGTTCGGCTGTATGGCGCGACGCCGGCTCGGGCAGGGGTGACAGTAGTGTTTCCGCCGGCGCAGCAGCTGGAGGTGCGGAGTTTGTTGAAGGATATTCGGTTGGGGGTTCAAGGCGTGCCGAATGGGAAGTTGATTCGAAGCGAAGGGATGGGGTTGTTGGTGTTTTTGGTGCAGGGGGTGAATTTGGTTTCGGTTATAAGGGAACTGACCAACCAATCCAGGAACAAGCGAACATGGGCTCCCTTGGCCAATGCGCTGGCGGCTACCGGAGCTGCGGGATTTACTGCGGCGCAGAGTCTGGCTGATACCGCGTTGAAGGCACGCAGCGCTGCACTCGTCGCGGGTCTTCAACACCAAGCCTTGCAGAATGTGCATGTGCAGATGGGCAAGATGCATGTTGGCTTGGGTTTCTTTACCTACCTTTTTGGTTTTGCCTCTTCAATGGTCAGCCTCATCCACCACCACCAGAACTGGCAGCAGGCGACACGTAGCGGGAATGCGGCAGCACAGAATAGTGCAGCGCTCGCGACAGCGGGGGCGGCCGGCATGACGACCGTCAATGCCTATGGTTTGAGTCACACCGGTCGTGCTGCGTTTAACGTGTTGATCGCAAAAAACACGGCTGCAAGAACGGCCGCGTGGGCCGCTGCGGGTACCCGTCTCTCAACCGTGTTTTTCCGCTTCAACCTGGCCGGCGCCCTGTTCACCGTGCTGGAACTGGGTGGCACCTGGCTGTACAACCGCTACAACATCAGTGCCCATGATAAATGGCTGAAAACCACGCCGTGGAGCCTGGACACCGAGACACGCGGAAACCATACGCTGGATGAATATCAGCGTTATCTGGCCTATTTGCTGAACGCCCCGTACGCGCAACTTGGCCCGAATGAGCATGACTCGTGGCTGAAAAACC
Source organism: Pseudomonas sp. P5_152 (assembly GCF_033989915.1). Classification (NCBI taxonomy): domain Bacteria; kingdom Pseudomonadati; phylum Pseudomonadota; class Gammaproteobacteria; order Pseudomonadales; family Pseudomonadaceae; genus Pseudomonas; species Pseudomonas sp. P5_152. The sequence continues at coordinate 182,524 of NZ_JASFAH010000002.1, forward strand.
TGCTGTTAAAGGCCAAGCCCAGGGACATTCACCTGGTGCTGCCAAGGCTCAAACTCAGTGATTTCCAGCCACCGTTGAGTGGACAACCGGCTCATCGCCTGGGGATCGGCGCCCACCGTATTGCCATCCCCCTCCACAGTCGTGGCGCACCGCGAGAGCGTAAGGACGTCATCAGCGAAGAAGTGGTGAACAGCCTGCGCATCGTGCAAGCAGGACCCGATCGGTTGGTGTTATGCCTGCAATACCCGCTGGACCCTGATGCTGAATTTACCCCGGCGTCCGAAACGTTGGAGCTGGCGGTCTGCATACAGACCTTGAACGCCAAGGGTGTGTGGGAGTCGCTGACTGACGTTATTCACCTCAATCCGCGCGGTAAGGGCCATCTCCCTTCGTTGCCCCGTCAATCCGTTAACGAGCATCCACCGTTGTTGCTGGTTGAAACCCATCTGCTGGAGCTGGCCGACCATGCCCACCAAGATTGATAGCCTCGTGCCGACCTTGCACCTTGCGCAATCCCGAAATGCCGGCGATGTCGAGCCGTTTCCCAGTGGGAGAATCACTTATCTCGCGCCTCTGCCATTGCCGACAGCGCTACCACCGCACGGTCCGCATATCGGGGAAATGAATGACGTGTACATGGACTTTGGCTTGGGATCGCCCCAGGTGTTTTCATGGCAGCTCATATTAGGCGGACCATTCAGCGGTGCCTTCTCGATTGCATTTCTATTTCCACTAATCGGCGGCTTCATGTTTTTTTTGTTCGGCATGGGGTGGGACGATATTTCTCACGCCATAGAGGGGATCTTCCATGAAACCTACGGACTAGCCCTGATAACCGGCTTCTCTGCCTTGGCCATCCTCCTTTGCACTTGGCGCCACACCCACAACAAACGCGCCGCCATCATCCCCACCCGCTTCAACCGCCAACGCCGCGAAGTCTGCTTCATGCCCGAAGACGCCACCGAGCCCGTCTTCGTCCCCTGGGAATCCCTCTCCGCCTGGGTCATCGAAGCCCAGGGCGCCACCCAATACGGCATCCACCGCCAATACGGCATGGGTATCGGCTTCCAGCACGGCGAGACCCTCACCAGCGTTGAATTCCCCTGCTTCGGTCTGTCCCTGGCCATCAGCCACTGGGAAGCCATCCGCGGCTACATGGAATACGAAATCCACGACCTCAAATCCATTCAAGTCCCGCTCGACCTGCAAGGCCCTGACGACCCGCCCTACGAAGGCCTGCACACCTTCCACAACGCCCGAGCGCGCATGCACCAACAAATCCGTGACGGCCAACGTGGTCGAATGTCCGGCTTCTTCTGGTACCTGTACCACGTGATGACGCTGTGGACGATTCCCAACCACCTGACCGAATGGGAGGTCCGCCGCCTTAAGAAAATGGCCCCGCAGGCCATGCCCGAAGTGATGCGCCAATGGTCCGAGCCGTTACCGAAAGAACATTGGGCCAAGCCGAGCGAAGAACTGGTTCGAATGAGCGAACAGGTCCGGCAACTGCATAAACGTCAACCGCGACGCCCGATCACCGAGATCTTTTCTGAAGTGCAGCGCTTGAATCCGACGGACAAACGTCGCGCATGAACTGCTACAGCCGTAAAACCCTGCTCGACTATCAGGAAAAACACCCGGAACTGATCCGAAGTGGCAAAGCGACTCATCGCCTGGGGATCGGCGCCCACCGCATTGCCATTCCTCTCCACAGTCGCGGCGCACCCCGAGAGCGCAAGGACATCATCAGAGAGGAAGTCGCAAACAGCCTGCGCATTGTGCAAACAGGACCTGATCGGTTGGTTTTATGCCTGCAATACCCGCAGGACCTTGATGCTGAATTTACCCCTGCGTCCGAAACACTGGAGCTGGCCGTCTGCATACAGACCTTGAACGCCAAGGGGGTGTGGGAATCGCTGACTGACGTTATTCACCTCAACCCGCGCGGTAGGGACCATTTTCCTGCGTTGCCCCGTCGATCCGTTACCGAGCATCCACCGCTGTTATTGGTTGAAACCCATCTGCTGGAGTTGGCCGACCATGCCCACCAAGATTGATACGCCTCTGCCTTCCCCGCACCTTGAGCAATCCCGAAAAGCCGGAGATGTGGAGCCGTTTCCCAGTGGGAAAATCACTTATCTCGCGCCGTTGCCACTGCCGACAGCGATGCCGCCGCTCGGTCCGCATATCGGTGAGCTAAATGAGGTGTACATGGACTTCGGGTTAGGTTCACCGCAGGTATTTTCATGGCAGGTCGTATTAGGTGGACCATTCAGCGTTGCCTTCTCAATCGCATTTTTGATACCTCTATTTGGCGGCTTCATGTTTTTTTTGTTCGGGATGGGTTGGGACGATGTTTCTCATGCCATAAAAGGGATTTTCAATGAGGCCTATGGAATAGCCCTGATAACCGGCTTCTCTGCTCTAGCCATCCTCTTCTTCACTTGGCTCCACTATCACAACAAACGCGCCGCCATCATTCCCACCCGCTTCAACCGCCAACGCCGCGAAGTCTGCTTCATGCCCGAAGACGCCACTGAACCCGTCTTCGTCCCCTGGGAATCCCTTTCGGCTTGGGTCATCGAAGCCCAAGGCGCCACCCAATACGGCATCCACCGCCAATACGGCATGGGCATCGGCTTCCAGCACGGCGAGACACTCACCAGCGTCGAATTCCCCTGCTTCGGTCTTTCCCTGGCCATCAGCCACTGGGAAGCGATTCGCGGCTACATGGAATACGAAATCCACGACCTCAAATCCATCCAGGACCCGCTAGACCTGCAAGGCCCCAACGACCCGCCCCACGAAGGCCTGCACACCTTCCACAACGCCCGAGCGCGCATGCACCAACAAATCCGTGACGGCCAACGTGGTCGGGTGTCCGGCTTCTTCTGGTACCTGTACCACGTGATGACCCTGTGGACGATTCCCAACCACCTGACCGAATGGGAAGTCCGCCGCCTTAAGAAAATGGCCCCGCAGGCCATGCCCGAAGTGATGCGCCAATGGTCCGAGCCGCTGCCGAAGGAACAATGGGCCAAACCGAGTGAAGAACTGCTGCGCCTGAGCGCACAGGTACGAGCACTGCACAAGCGACAGCCAAGACGAGCCATTACCGAGATTTTTGCCGAGGTCCAGCGCTTGAACCCGACCGACAAACATCACGCATGAGTTATTTCAGGTTAATTAACCGACCAACACCAGCGTCAACCCCACAACCACCGCCAACACCAGCGCCCAGCTCAACATCAACCGCCGCCAAAGTCGCAGCGCGTGGCGCATCTCCATGAAGCCATCGGTGATCAACCACGCTTTGCCGACCGCCACCAGCAAAATGACCACCGACAGCAGCCACGTCGCGCCCATCTGTGCCAGCACCACCGTGCACACGCTTAACGTGGCCAGCGCTGCCCAGCAGACCAGCAAGAACCTGGAAGCGGTTCGATCGGGTGTTCGCAAGACTGGGTACGGTCCATGGGCTGCCTGTTCCAAAAGCGGATTCAAGGAACACGCTACGGGCCCCTGCGACAACCTGGCAAGTGAGATGGCCGGCAAACTTGATCGTCGTCAAGCGAACATTGGCCTGCTCGGGCATAGCCGTGCACGGCACTAAGAACCTGCGTTCTGCGCTGCAGTTTCAGCACATCGCAAAGGTCTTGCCTGAGGAGAAATGGAGTGCTGATCAGCAATAGAAAAACGTTTGCTCTGACTGGTTGCGCCGGCTGCCACGGTGTTTTGCGCAAAGGGGCCACGGGCAAACCGCTGACACCGGACATCACCCAGTCCCGTGGGCAACCGTTTCTCGAGGCATTGATTACCTACGGTTCGCCGGCGGGCATGCCGAACTGGGGAACGTCGAATGCGCTGACCAAGGATCAGATCACGTCAATGGTCAAGTTCATTCAGCACACGCCGCCGACGCCACCGGAATGGGGCATGGCCGAGACGCTGAAAACCTGAAAAGTGTTGGTCAAACCTGAAGTTGGGATCGAGTACGCCCTGATCGCAGCGGGCGATCAGCTCGCCGGGGTTGTGTAGGATATCGAGCATGACGGGGCTCCGAGACTGGCTGCGGATCAACAGTGTCGGGGTTAGACGATCAATACGCCTTGATTTGCGTCAAGCACAAGCAAAGTCCTGGAAGGACAGACCACCGGTCAACGCCGATCACCAGGTCAGATAGAACATAGCCTTGGCCAGCAGCACGATAACGATCATGTGACAGAACAGGCTGGCGTGTATGAACCGCAGGTATCGCGGGCTCATTCGGCCACTTTTGAACAAAAACATGGCCATCAGGAAGTGCAGCAGTACGCTTGCGGCCACCACGATTTTCAAGGCCAGTAATGTGCCGAACGATGAAGCCCATGGTGCGCCAAGGACTGGCAGGTAGCGCAGCCAGACCATGCCCAGCCCCGCACTGAATAACACCAGCAGCACCCACGGCATCAGCGAACGCGCGCGCCGACCGATGCCCTGCTCGACCAGCAGCATGACCCTGGCGGGTAGCTGTTTGCGGATGTTTTCCAGGAACAGGACCTCAAAGAACACCGTGCCGATAAAGATCAGGGCGGCAAACAGGTGCAGCGTCAGAAGAAGCGGATAGATCATGGTGGCTTCGCCTAGAGTCAAGACAACCCGCTACGCCACAAGCGCACGGGATGTCGGTCTCTAGAGACTACAGAGCCGCCCGTTCCATGTGGTTGACATCGATCAAGTAAGCCACAACGCCCCCACTCTGAATCGCCGCGGGTTTTGTAGCCCGTGAACAGAACATAGGTTCGCCTCCCCCCCCCCAATCGACTACCATGCCGCCGCCGGTTTCCACTTGGGAATAATAGGGAATCCGTGATGCGTGCAACGCATCAAACGGAACTGCCCCCGCAACTGTAGGTGCTGAGCCTGCTCCTCAACTGCCACTGGGATCACCCGGGAAGGCTGGAGCACGCCATGACGCATCAGTCAGGAGACCTGCCGGCGACGCAACAATCACTAACCGGCGGGGTGTCCGGGAGGGGCATCCTTGCGCGTGCGTCACTTTGGTGATCGACCCCTGCCCGGCTTTTCGGCAGCGCTCGTTGATGTGTTTCCAGGCCCTACACCCCTGCTCCGTGTACGGTTCAAATGGAGATTGCATCATGCTGCTGCCCCGCGTTGTCGCCCTCGCCACGGGCCTGGGTCTTTGTTCACTGGCCCAGGCTGCGCCCACTCAGTACCCGCTGACGCTGCAAAACTGTGGCAGCACACAGACCTTCGCCCACGCCCCGGCTCGGGCCGTGACGATTGGCCAGGCCGGGACCGAAATGCTCTTTGCCCTGGGGCTGGGAGACAAACTGGTCGGCACTTCCCTGTGGTTCAACGATGTGTTGCCTCAGTACCAGGCGCAAAACGCCGGGATCGAACGCCTGGCCGATAACGATCCGAGTTTCGAGTCGGTAATCGGCAAGCGCCCGGAGTTGGTCGCCGTCGAGCTGGAGTGGATGGTAGGTCCGCAAGGGGTGGTGGGTACACGGGAGCAGTTTGACGAGCTGAAGATTGCGACCTACCTGATGCCCTCGGACTGTGAGTCCAAGGACAATCTGGTGGGGGCCGACGGTACTCGCCTGGCGCCGTTCCGGGTCGACAGTCTCTATAAGAGCATCAGCCAGCTAGGGGAGATTTTTGATGTCCAGGAGCGGGCGCAGCAATTGAACGCGCAACTCAAGGCCAGCCTGGCCAAGTCGGTGGCCACGGTGCAGAACCAAGACCTGAAGCACACCAGCGCACTGGTCTGGTTCTCCAGCGCCAGCCTGGATATCGACCCCTATGTCGCCGGGCACAAGGGCATTCCCGACTTCATGCTCAATACCCTGGGCGTGCGCAACGTGGTGGAGTCCGACGAAGAGTGGCCAAGCGTCGGCTGGGAAACCATTGCCAAGGCTAACCCGACCTTCCTGGTCATCGCGCGCATGGATCGTCGCCGTTTTCCAGCCGACGACTATCAAAAGAAACTGCAATTCCTGCGCAGCGACCCAGTGACCCGCAACATGGACGCGGTGAAGCACAATCGCATCATTATCCTCGACGCCATGGCCATGCAGGCCAGCGTGCGGATGTTCGACGGCCTTGAAACCCTGGCTACCGCCCTCAACAGCTACAAACTGGCGCAATGACGACGATGCTACTGCGCACCTCATTGGCACTGGCGACCCTGCTGTTCGCGCTGATTGCCGGTGTGACCATCGGCGAAACCAGCATTGAACCGACGGTGGTGTTCCAGGTGCTGGCCAACAAGCTGTGGGCCGCCGGTTATGCCCTGGACCCCATCGACGAAGGCATCGTCTGGAACTACCGCTTGACCCGCGCACTGGTGGCGGCGGCGTGCGGTGCGGGGCTGGCAACTTGCGGGGTGATCCTGCAATCGCTGTTGCGCAACCCATTGGCCGATCCCTACTTGTTGGGGATTTCCGCGGGGGCGTCGACAGGCGCAGTGCTGGTGGCGTTGCTGGGCCTGGGCGCCGGGGCGATCTCAATGTCGGCCGGGGCGTTTGCCGGCGCCGTGCTGGCCTTCGCCGTGGTGGTTTTGCTCGGCCGTGCCAGCGGCGCACCGGGCACTACCGGGCAGATCATCCTGGCCGGGATTGCCGGGTCACAACTGTTCAACGCACTCACGGCGTTTTTGATCACCAAGTCGGCCAGCTCCGAACAGGCACGCGGCATCATGTTCTGGTTGCTGGGCAATCTCAGTGGCGTGCGCTGGCCATCCGTGTGGCTGGCCGTGCCGGTGGCGCTGGCCGGTCTTGCGGTGTGCCTGTGGCACCGCCGCGCGCTGGATGCCTTCACCTTTGGCGCCGACTCCGCGGCCTCCCTCGGCATTGCGGTGCGTCCGGTGCAGTTGCTGTTGATCAGTTGCGCGGCATTGGTCACGGCGGTGATGGTGTCGATTGTCGGCTCGATCGGTTTTGTTGGGTTGGTGATTCCCCACGCAGCCAGGCTGTTGCTCGGGACTGGCCATACCCGTCTGCTGCCAGCCAGTGCGCTGGGCGGGGCGGTGTTTCTGATTGCCGCCGATGTGCTGTCCCGCACGCTGATCAAGGGCCAGGTAATTCCGGTCGGCGTGGTCACGGCGCTGGTCGGGGCGCCGGTGTTCGCGCTGATCCTGGTAGGAAGGAGGAATGCCCGATGACTGCAGCTGTGTCTGTTTCTCAACCCTGTGTATTGAGTTGTTCCGGTATCGGCTTTGCCATTCGCGATGCGCAGTTGCTGCACGACATTCACCTGGCCATTCACCGTGGCGAGACCCTGGGGCTGGTCGGGCCCAATGGCTCCGGCAAATCCACCCTGCTCAAGCTGCTGGCGGGGGTGCGTGCGCCCAGCCAGGGCGCCATCCATCTCAACGGCCAAAACCTCAAGACCCTGTCGCGGCGCACCATCGCGCAAACCCTGGCGGTGGTCGAGCAGCAGGCTGACACCCTCGATGCAATCAGCGTATTCGATGCGGTGGCCTTGGGCCGAACGCCCTGGCTGTCGGCCTTGAGTCCGTGGTCGGCGGCGGACGCGGCGATCGTCGAGCAAGCGCTGCGTGACGTCGATGCGGCTCACCTGAGCAGCCGCACCTGGCGCAGTCTCTCCGGCGGCGAACGCCAGCGCGTGCATATCGCGCGCTCCCTGGCGCAACGCCCGCAGATCCTGTTACTGGACGAACCGACCAATCACCTGGATATCCAGCATCAACTGGCGATTCTGAATGTGGTTCACGCATTGCCCGTGACCACCGTGATTGCCCTGCACGACCTTAACCAGGCCCTGGGCTGTGATCGGTTGGCGGTGCTCGAACGCGGAAGCCTGGTCGCCCTTGGCAAACCGCTTGAAGTGTTGACCCCAGAACGCTTGCTACACACCTTCGGGGTCCACGCGCATTACCTCACTGACCCCTTTGACGGCACGCAGATCCTGCGATTACGCGCCTCCTGACTCGTCTATGGATAGCCCACCATGCGTAGTGTTTCCCGCTCCTTGCTGCTCGCTGCAGTGTTGCTGTGCCCCACGGCATACGCCGAAGTCCATGAAGTAAAAATGCTCACCCGAGGCGCTGCGGGCAGCATGGTCTATGAGCCGGACTACCTGCAGGTGGCGCCTGGCGACACGGTCCGGTTCATCCCTGCCCAGAGTGGTCATAACGCCGCCTCGGTCAGCGAATTGCTGCCGGCCGGCGCGCAGGCATTCCAGGGCAAGATCAACCAGGTAGTGGAACAGGTATTTCAGGTCCCTGGCCTCTACGGCATCCAGTGCACCCCGCACCTGGCAATGGGCATGGTGATGTTGATCCAGGTGGGCGAGCCAGCAGCCCAACCGCCGGAGTTGCCAAGCGCCCTGCCCCCACGTGCGCTCGAGCGATTGAACAGCATCCTGCAGCGCTGAGCTTTCAGTCCGTGGGCAACCGACATTCCATATGGGTGGTCTGCCAAACCGGGTCGTCATCCACCTGGATCACGTTGAAACCGCGCTTGAGCCAGAAGTCGATGGCGCCCGGCAAGAACGGATGGGTGTGCAGATAGATCACCTCGACCCCGGCTTCCACGGCCGATGCCGCCAAGGCGCGGTACAGCTGGCTGGCCAAGCCCGCGCGGCGAAACTGCGGGAGGATGAACAGACGTACGACTTCCACCACCTTCAGCCCGGGATAATCGATGTGCGCAAAGCGCCGATCATAGGGCAGATAGCCGATTGAGGCGACGATTCGCCCGGCATGACGGGCCACCAGGAAGCGTCCCGCACCGTGCAGGTAAACCTGCTCAAAATTCGCCAGGTCATCCGGCGTGCCGGCTTCGCGCAGTTTCGGGAACAGCTCGGAGCGCGCCGCCAGGACGAACCCCAGGACCTGGGGAATGTCTGCGGCCACCACGGCCTCGATAGCTGTTTGATGCACATGCGCTCCGTAATTTTCGGGGGTGATTGCCACGGAAGACCGGGATAGACTGCGTTCGGCTCACTTACGCGAGACATCCAGCGTGGATCGCCAGCAAAGGCTAAACAGGCCAACAGGCCAACAGGCTACCGCACCCTGTTGGGCAAAAGGAGGATCATCAATGCCGGTGTCCATCAACCACGAAGACTTTTCGCTGACCACGCCCTACGGTCAGGTATTCGCACGCTGCTGGTACCCCAACAAGCAAGCCCAGGCTCAGCCACTGGCCCCGATCATCCTGCTCCATGACTCGCTCGGCTGCGTGGCGTTGTGGCGCGACTTCCCTGCCCTGCTGGCAGGCGCCACCCAGCGCAATGTCGTGGCCTACGACCGCTTGGGATTTGGTCGTTCAGACCCCCATCCTGGCGATTGGTCCAACGACTTCATCCGCCAGGAAGCCCAGCGCTACGTGCCGCTCGTGCGGGCAGGACTGGGCATCGAGCGTTTTATCGCCTTTGGTCATAGCGTCGGTGGCGCCATGGCCACCCACTGCGCCGCGTTGTTTCCCGAGCACTGCCTGGCGCTGGTGACCGAGTCGTCCCAGGCCTTTGTCGAGGAACGCACTGTCCTGGGCGTGCAGTTTGCTAAAGAGCAGTTCGAGCAACCGGGACAGATCGAGCGTCTGCGCAAATACCACGGCGAAAAGGCCCAATGGGTGCTGAATGCCTGGACGCAAACCTGGCTTAGTCCGACTTACGCTGACTGGACCATCGAGCAAGGACTGCCGGCGATTGGATGCCCGCACCTGGTGATCCACGGCGCAGACGACGAGTTTGGTTCGACCCAACATGCCCATCGATATGCCGGCCTGACTGGCGGGAGCAGTGAGATGCTGCTGATCAGCGATTGCATGCATGTGCCCCACCGTGAACAGCCGCAAACCGTGATTGATGCGGTTTGCCGTCAGCTGTCGTGCGTGAGCTAGACCGGACCCATCGCGGCATAGGTATCTACACAACTGTGTGTGCGACGTTGCACCTGTGGGCCGGCCAGGGGGTTGGATTAGGCCGAGTACATATCCATTTTTGCGGTAACGGCCACCTATGGTTCCGCCTGACGGCGGCTCACTTTTGAACAGCGCAAAAGTAAGCAAAACGCTCTTACCCCACCACTCGGTGCCTCGCTTAGGCTCGGCATGCCCGTACTCCGACATTGATTTGGGGGCCGCCGCAATGGGCCCTCCCTGGCCCAGTGCGGCTAAACCGGCGTCCTGCCGGTTTACCCCCCAAATCAATATCGAAGTACGGCCAGCGTGGTTAACGGGGCGCCCAGGATCAAAAACAAAGCGAGGCGGCCTTAGAGCCGACCTGATCGCTAAAGCATGCGCGGTGTAGCTTCTACTTCCTAAGACGCTGACGAAGTCAGCAATCTTTTGATCTGGCTCTGGCTTTTGATACTGGGCGCCCCGTTAACCACGCTGGCCGAACGCAGGCTTGAAGCCGTGGGTAACCCGGCAGGACGCCGGGTTAGCCGCCCCGCGCCATGGATGGCGCGTGGCGGCGGCCCACGGATTCAAGCCGGAGTGAGGGCACACCGAGCCCAAGCGAGGTGCCAAGTGGTGGGGCAAGAGCGTTTTGCTTACTTTTGCGCTGTTCAAAGTGAGCCGCCGTCAGGCGGAACCATAAGTGGCCGTTACCGCAAAAATGGATATGTACTCGGCCTAATCCAACCCCCCAGAGGCCCAGAGGTCACGACCCAAGCAGGTTCTCTCTCCACAGGTGCAACGTCAATGCCCATCGCGAGCAAGCCGCAAGCGGGCGCCCGCTCCCACAGGAATTGGAGATGCCTGTGGGAGTTGAGGTGGGGATTAGCGGGCAGCCCAGGCGTTGAAGCGTTGTTCCAGCTCCTCGCCATGGTCGACCCAGAACTCGGCGTTCACCGCTCCGGCGCCGGCCAGGTTGGCCTCGGCGGTGGGCAGTTGCGCCTGCACCGACTTGGGCAGCAAGGCCAGGGTCTGCAGGTGCACCGGCCCGTAAGGGATGTTTTGCGAGAACACTTTCTGCGCCTGGGGCTGACTGGCGAAGGCGATGAACTTCTCGGCCAGGGCCTTGTTCGGGGTGCCCTTGACCACGGCCCAGTATTCCGGGTCGTACAGGCTTTGTGGCCAGACGATGCTCAGTTTCATGCCCTCCTCCTGTGCCGAAGCAATGCGACCGTTGTAGGCGGCGCTCATCACCACGTCACCGGCCACCAGCCACTGTGCCGGCTGGGCGCCCGCCTCCCACCACTGGATGCTGGATTTGATCTGGTCCAGTTTGGCAAAGGCCCGGGTCACGCCCTGCGGGGTATTCAGGACCTTGTACAGCTCATCCATTTTCACCCCATCGGCCAGCAAGGCGATTTCCAGGGTGTACTTGGCGCTCTTGCGCAGCCCGCGCTTGCCGGGAAATTCGCTGACGTTCCAGAAGTCCGCCCAGTTCTGCGGCGCCTTGGCCAGCTTGCCCTGGTCAAAGGCCAGGACCATCGACCAGACATAGGTGGCAACCCCGCATTCGGTCAGTGCCCCCGGGACAAATTGCGCCGGGTCGCCCAGGGCGCTCAGGTCGAGTTTCTCGAACAGGCCTTCCTCGCAGCCGCGCAGCAGGTCCGGGCTTTCCACTTCGACCACGTCCCAACTGGTGTGACCGGCGGCCACCATGGCCTTGATCTTCGACAGTTCGCCGTTGTACTCACCGGCGACGATGTTGCCGGCACCGCTGGCGTTGAACGGCTGGAAGTAGGCCTTGTCCTGGGCCAGCTTGGTGGCCCCGCCAAAGGAAATCACGGTGAGGCTCTGGGGCGCGGCGCACACTGCACCGCTCAACAGGGCCAGGGCAAACGGAAGGCTGCAACGCAAGGATCTGGACATGGATCTGTTCCTCGATAATGCCGGTACGCACTGAGGCGGCGGCGGGACACGCATGGGCGGCCGGAGGGCCTTGTTATTGTTCTTCGGGTGCGCTCAGCCAGGCCGCCAGTCGATCCATCAGGCGGTCACAGGCGTGCAACTGCTCGACGCTGACGAACTCGTCGGGCTTGTGTCCTTGCTCCATGCTGCCGGGACCACAGACCACAGTCGCGATACCGGCCGCATCGAACAACCCACCTTCGGTGCCGAAGGCCACGGTGCTGAAGGCATCGCTGCCACACAGCCGGGCGATCAGGCGCGCGGCGGCGCTGTCCGCCGGGGTTGCCAGGCCCGGGTAGGCCGAGAGTTGTTCAAAGCGAATCGACGTCTCGGCCTTGATCGCCTGCATCGCCGGCAGCAACGTGGTCTTGGCGTAGTGCTGCAATTCATCGACCACCGCCTGCGGGGCGAAGTCCGGCAAGGCGCGCACTTCGAAATCGAAACGGCAATCGGCCGGCACGATGTTCAACGCCGTGCCGCCCTGGATCACCCCGACCTGTACGGTGGAATAAGCCGGATCAAAACGTGAGTCCTGCAGTTCCGGCTCGGCCAGGGTGGCACCGATCTCGCCCAGCCGGCCGATCAGGCGTGCGGCTTGCTCGATGGCGTTCACCCCGTAGGGGGCGTACGCCGAATGGCAGGCGGCGCCGTGCACATGGCAACGCATCGCTAACTTGCCCTTGTGGCCGAGCACCGGCTTGAGCTCGGTCGGCTCGCCGATCAGGCACAAGGCCGGCGCCGGGATCCGCTGGGGCAACAGCTCGAGCAAACTACGCACGCCCAGGCAGCCGACTTCCTCGTCATAGGACAACGCCAGGTGTACCGGCCGGCGCAAGTCGCTTGCCAGGAACAGCGGCACCGCCGCCAGGACCGAGGCCAGGTAGCCTTTCATGTCGGCGGTACCGCGCCCGAACAATTTGCCGTCGGCCTCGCTCATACAGAACGGCTCGACCGTCCAGGCCTGGCCGTCCACCGGCACCACGTCGGTGTGCCCGGACAACACGATGCCACCGGCCACCTGCGGGCCCATCGACGCCAGCAGATTGGCCTTGCTGCGTTCGGCGTTGTAGATCAGTTCGCAGTCCACGCCCAGGCCCTGCAGGTAGTCGCGCACGAACTCGATCAGTGCCAGGTTCGAGTCGCGGCTGACCGTGGCGAACCCTACCAGCCTGGCCAACAGGGCGCGGCTGCGCGGCTCACTCATCACCAGGCACTCCATAGCTGGGCGCCAGGGTTGGGTCGAGGGCGCGGGTCAGGTAGTCCTGCAGTTGGGGCTGGTAGGCGCGCCACAAGTTGCCCAGCTCATCGATCGGATTGTGTTCGGCCCAGTCAACCCGCAGGTCGACGATTGGCCAGGTCAGGTCATCGACCACCGACAGTGCTGCCGAATGCACCGTGCCAGCTTCGCCACCGGCCGCCTGGCCAGCTTGCAAGGCACTGAGTAAGCGGGCGGCAAGGCAGCCTTCGCTGTGCTCAAAGGCGGCGACCATGGCCTCGATCACCGCGCTGTTGGCCAATAGGTTGCCAGCGGCCACGCACTGCTCACCGGCCAGAGCGTTGTGGGTGCCCAGGGCTTGGCTGCCGCTGAACACGGCAGTCCGGCCTTGGGCATCCACCACCGCCACCTGGCGGTACTGGCTGTAGCCGTTGCGGGTCAGGGCCTGGTCCAGGGCCTGGGACGGCGCAGCGCCAGCGGCCAGGCCGTCGAGGATCTGCGGGCCGAGGGCCGGCAGGGTAATGTTCTGGCTCGACACCGCGCCGACACCGGCCCGCAGCCAAGGGCAACGAGCACCGACGGCGATGCTCGAGGAACTGATGGCGATGCCCAACTGGCCGGTCTCGGCGCAGCGTCCAACGATGGAAAAGGTCATGGTCGGTTCCTTATTCGGGGATCACGGCAATCACATCGATTTCCATCAGCCACTGCGGCTGGCCAAGGGCGCTGACCACCAGGCCAGTGGAAATCGGGAACACCCCTTTGAGCCATTTGCCGACTTCCTGGTACACCGGCTCGCGGTAGCGCGGGTCGATCAGGTAGGTGGTGGTCTTGACGATATGGCTCAGGTCGCTGCCGGCCTCCTCAAGCAACTGCTTGACGTTGCGCATGGCTTGCTCGGCCTGGGCCCGGGGGTCGCCGAGGCCCACCAGTTGCCCATCGAAGTCGGTGCCGACCTGGCCCCGCACGTACACGGTATTGCCGGCGCGCACGGCCTGGCACAGGTCGTTGTCCAGCGTCTGGTTGGGGTAGGTGTCTTTGGTGTTGAACATGCGGATGCGGGTATGAGTAGGCATCAACGAACTCCCATGCAGCTGGCTGGTTGGAGCGGTGCCGCGCACGCCTGCTCGGCATCGGCCTGGCGTTGCGCGGCATCTCGGTAGTTGAAGTAGGTGTGTTGTTTGACGATGTGGTCGGCGACGTGTTTGGCGTCGTGCCATACCCCCCAGATGAACGCGGAGCCGCGCCGGGACTGCCACGGCAAACCAACGAAATACACCCCGGGTTCGCTCGACACACCGCGCTGATGCTGGGGTTTGCCGTTGTCCTTGAAGGCGTTGACCTTCAACCAGCTGTAGTCGACCGTGTAGCCGGTGGCCCAGATGATGGTGCTGACCCCGGCCTTGGCCAGGTCGAGCTGCAGGATCGGCTGGCTGACACAGGCCGGATCGGGCAACAGGTTGCGGGCTTCGGGCTCCAGCGGCAGGTCGAGGCCGTTGCGGGCGATGTAGGCGTCTGCTGCATCCAGCAGGGCCAGGTAGTTCTCGTCGCCACGGGCAATGTTGTCGGCCAGGTTGTCAGCGAAGTTCACCACGCCACCGTTGAAGGATTCAGTCAGGCCGACCAGGGTCATGCCCTGCTGGGCGAGCCGACGAAAGTCGATGGTTTCACCCCCGCGGGCCCCACTCACGGCAATGGTCACGTGCTCCTTGCCCGGCTGCATGGCCTCGGCATCCCATTCGCCCAGCACCCCCAGCCACCAGCAGAAATCACGGTTGCGATAGGCACGCGGCGGCCGGTCGTGAGCCCCCACCGACAGGTACACCTGCTTGCCGGCGCGCTGCAGTTCATCGGCGATCTGCACCCCCGAGGAGCCGGCGCCCACCACCAGTACCGCGCCTGCGGCCAGTTGCTGCGGGTTGCGGTATTGCGCCGAGTGGATCTGCTGGACGCCGCTGATGGCCGGTGCAATCGGCGGGATCACCGGGCGCTGGAACGGACCGGTGGCGACCACCACATGCCGCGCTTCGATCAGCCCGGCACTGGTGTTTACAGTGAAGCCCGGACGGTCGGTATTGCGCTCGACGCTCTGCACGTCGACCCCGGTGCGGATCGGTGCATTGAATTTTTTCGCATAGGCTTCGAAGTAGTCCGCCACCTGCTCCTTGGCGGCAAAGGCGTCCGGGTCCAGGCCGGCAAATTCCAGGCCCGGAAAGCGGTCGTGCCACGCCGGGCCATTGGCAACCAGCGAATCCCAGCGCCCGGTGCGCCACGCTTCGGCGATCCGGTTGCGCTCCAGCACCAGGTGCGGCACCCCAAGCTTGCTCAAGTGCTCACTCATGGCCACGCCGGCCTGACCGGCACCCACAACAAGCGTATCAATTTGGATTTTCTCAACGGTCATGTCTGTGCACTTCTGAAAGTTGGAAGGGTTCAGATCGGTCATGGCTGGCGCCTCTGATGCAGATCATCGTGGTGCTGCGTTTGCGCTTACGGTGCGGGGGTGTTGGGCGCATTCTGTGACGCGCAGGGGATTAGCGAAATGATGTTTTATGTAGTCGCGAGCGAGGAAAAAGCGTGCCTGGGCGCAGGACGTTCATTGGGTTTGGCGATTCCGCCGGGGGTCGCTGCGCAACCCAACGCAGCCTTCGGCAGCTGCTACGGGATTGGGTGGGGCCTGGGACATTGCGTCCAGGCTCAGCGCAAACGATCGTGCAACCATTCCTCGAATCGTTGCTGCCCGTCACCCTCATGGCACGGCGCGTAATACACCAGGCGCAGGTGTCGGTCAGCGTCGATGGTCAGCATGGTGTGCTCAAACGACACCGCGCCCAGGTCCGGGAGCTGCAGGTGTCGAGTGCCCTGGCAAGGGCCATGGAGATCCTGGCGAAACCAGCCCTGACGGAACTCGGCGCTGATTTTCTCCAGGTCCTTGACCAATTCTGCGACATCGCTTTGCCGGGAGCCGTGCCCGAAATCCCGGCGAAAGCTCGACAACATCTGCAGTGCTTGTTCTTCCCACGGGTCGAACAGCGCGCGCACGTGTTCATCGGTGAACAGCATCCACAGCAGGTTGCGTTGCTCCGCCGGCTTGTCGGCAAAGTGAAACAGCTGCTCGCCGGCGGGGTTCCAGGCCAGCACGTCCCAGCGCAGGTTCAACACGTAGGCTGGGCGCAGCGTCAGGTCGGCGAGCAAGCGGTGGATGACCTTGGGCACCACGCACCAGGTCTGTGCCTGCTCGGCCGGCGCCCGCTGATAGGTCAGCAGGTACAGGTGCCGACGCTCCATGGGGTCCAGGTGCAGGACGCGACACAGATTGTCGAGGAAGGCCGGTGAAACGCCGATCTCGCGGCCCTGTTCCAGTCAGGTGTACCAGGTCAATCCGACGCCGGCCAACGCCGCGACCTCTTCGCGGCGCAAGCCGGGAGTCCTGCGGCGTCCACCGGCGGGCAATCCGGCCTGCTCGGGGGTGACGCGTTCACGGCGACTGCGCAGGAACGCCGCCAACTCCAGGCGGGTGCGCTCGAGTGTTCTACCCATTATCCGGTTACTCCTAGTAACAGCATAAACGGTAGATATTGTAACAATGATTAGCCTGCTAAAGAATTGTCCGCACCGGGCTCAGCCCCCCTGCTCCACTGTGCCAGACAAGGAAGATGTGCATGCGCAACCCCACCCCCACCCCCACTTCGGTCTACCTGATTGCCGTCGGCGCCTTTGCGCTGGGCATGGCGTCCTACGCCACGGCCGGCCTGATGCCGATGCTCGAACAGGCCTTCAGCGTGCCGATGGCCATCGCCGCGCAACTGGTGACCGTGTTCGCGCTGGCCTACGGCATCGGCTCACCGCTGGTGGTCGCCCTCCTGCCCCGCAATCGCCAGCGCCTTGGCCTGTTGGGCGCACTGGGGCTGTTCGTGCTGGCCAATGTCGGCGGTGCGTTGACCGCCGACTTTGCCCTGCTGATGCTGTGCCGGGCGCTGGCCGGGCTCGGTGCCGGGGTGTACCTGGCGACTGGGATCACGGTCTGTGCAGCGCTGTCTGAGCCCGAACGGCGTGGCAGCGCCATCGCGATCATCATGACCGGCATGGCCAGCGGTACCGTGCTCGGGGTGCCCCTGAGTCTGCTGTTGGCCGAAGCTGCCGGCTGGCAGGCCGCGCTGTGGCTGGTGGCACTGCTGGGCGCAGGTGCATGGCTCGGTTTACAGCAGCTATTGCCGGCGGTACCGGCCGGACCGACCGTGGCCCTGCGCAGCAAGCTGGCCTTGCTCAGCGACCGCAAGGTGCTGGCCATCTTGCTGGTTTCCCTGCTGGCCGCAGTGGCCAGCCTGGGCATGTACACCTTCATCGCGCCACTCATGAGCGACCCGGCCTACGGCAGTGTTGGCAACGTGACGCCCTATCTGTGGGTCTGGGGCCTGGGCGGGGTGGCCGGGAGTTTCCTGGTCGGTCCGCTGCTGGAGCGTATCCAGGGGCCGATCCTGACCCTGATCATCATGCTGGTCCTCGGCGGAGCGCTGTTGCTGTTGCCCGTGATGGCGGGCCTGTCTCCCTGGCTCGCGTTGTTGCCGATCGCCCTGTGGGGCTGCGTCGGTTGGGCCTTGCAGGTTCCGCAGAACAACGAACTGCTCGCCGCCCGGGAACGCCACGGCGATGGCGACCTGGCGGTGGCCCTCAATGAATCGGCGCTGTACCTGGGCAGTGCCCTCGGTGCGGCGGCTGGCGGCCTGCTGTTGTTATGGGCCATGCCCGGCTGGGCACTGGCCTGGAGCGCCGCGGGCGTGGCGTTGCTGGGCGCCGTGCTGCAACTGTATAACGTGCGGCGGCTGACAGCGCTGTCGTCGCCCAATGCCCTGCGCAGCCGCTAGCCGGTTACGCTGAATATCATCCACTTCAAGGACGCTTGCTGCATGCTAACTCCCTCCCGTGCCATAGAAACCTACCTGCAGGCCAAGGACGGCAATCGCCCCGATCTGCTGCGTCATTGCTTTACGCCTGCCGCCACCCTGCAGATGCAGGTCAAGACTGGCGCGATCAGCTTCCCGCCGCATGTCCAGGGCCGGGCCGAGATCGCCGACATCCTGGTCCGGCGCTTCGCCCAGGAGTATGAAAACGTCTACACCTTCTGCTTCGGCGAACCACCCGCCCCCGGGGCTACCCTGCACCGCTGCCGCTGGCTGGTGGGCATGTCGGTCAAAAGCAGCGGCGAACTGCGCGTTGGCTGCGGCGAATACCACTGGCAGTTCCTGGCGGAATCGGCGCAGGTCAGCCACCTGGGCATCACCATCGAGCACATGCAGGCGTGTCCCCCGCAGTACCTGGAGCCTCTGATGGATTGGCTGCAGCGCCTTGAGTATCCCTGGTGTCAGCCAGCTGACGTGGCGCAGTCGGCGCCGCGATTGCAGCTGATCGAGCCGATCCTCGCCTACCTGGTGCCTTGAGCCCCGGTTAACACGCTGAATTCCCCGTCCCCTGCTGTTGTCACAGGGGGATAGAGGGCGCGGCAATGAATTTCATTCTATGGATGGCAGTGCTGGGGGCGGTCTTGCTGACCCTGGCACTGACCTCTTCCTATCTGCGTTGGCTGCCGGTGACCACCTCGGCGGTGTGCCTGATCCTGGGCGTCGCCATCGGGCCCTCGGGCCTGGGTCTGTTGCAGCTGGAGATCGCCCAGGCGTCTTTCTGGCTGGAGCACCTGAGTGAAGTCGCGGTACTGTTTTCGCTGTTTGTCGGCGGCCTGAAGTTGCGCCTGCCACTGGCCAACCGCGCCTGGCGCATTGCCTACGGCCTGGCCGGGCCGGTGATGGTGTTGACCATCGTCGGTGTGTGCCTGTTGCTGCATTACCTGATGGGTTTGCCGTGGGGGGTGTCGATGCTGATTGGCGCCATCCTCGCTCCGACCGACCCGGTCCTGGCGTCGCTGGTGCAAGTCACCGATGCCAAGGACTACGATCGGGTGCGTTTTGGCCTGTCGGGCGAGTCGGGGCTCAATGACGGGGTGGCGTTCCCGTTCGTGATTCTCGGCTTGCTACTGCTGCGCGATGACAGCGCGTGGCTGACCGAATGGCTGCTGCGCGATCTGCTCTGGGCGGTGCCTGCAGGGCTGTTGACCGGTTACTGGATGGGCCGTGGGCTGGGCCGCCTGACCCTGTCGATGCGTATCCGCAATGACGACAGCACCCTGTCCCCCAACGACTACTTGAGCCTGGCCTTGATTGCCCTGGCCTATGTGGCGGCCGAGGCGATCGAAGGCTACGGATTTCTCTCGGTGTTTGCCGCCGGGCTGGGCTTGCGCCAGGCCGAAGTGCGTCAGACCGGCGGCGCCCGTACGCCGGCCGAACACCTGGTGCAACCGCTGGTCGGGCATCAGCATGTCGAGCCACAACACGCGATCCACGGTGATCGGCAAGCGTTGGCTGACGGCCAGGTCGCGGCCGGTATCATGATGGGCGACATGTTGTCATTCGGCAGCATCGTCGAACGCGCCATGGAGGTGTTCCTGGTGACGCTGCTGGGCGTGGTGTTGCTCACGCACTGGGACTGGCGCTCCCTGCCCGTGGCCCTGGCGCTGTTCGTGCTGATCCGCCCATTGAGTGTGCTGCTAATGCCCTGGGGCAAGCTGCTCGATATGCGCCAGCGCCTGCTGGTGGGCTGGTTCGGCATTCGCGGGATCGGCAGTCTGTTTTACCTGTTCTACGCCCTCAACCACGGGCTCGATGCCCAGGTGGCGGCGGTGTCTACCCACTTCACGCTGTCGGTGGTGGCCTTGAGCATTCTGCTCCACGGCTTAAGCACCCAGCCGCTGTTGGTCGGTTACGAGCGCTACAAGGCGAAAAACTTGAAACCCTGACTGCTGCCTTGCATCCATACCTATAAGAGGCCGTTTGCGGCTGATGCCGACTGGAGGCAGTCATGAATCCCCATATCGTCAGACTCTTTACCCATCCGGACTTTGCCTGGACCGAGATCCGCAGCGAAGAAGAGCAACATCCCAGACACTACCTGGCCCACCTGCTGCTGTTGGCGCTGTTGCCGACCCTGTGCCTGTTCATCGGCACCACCTGGGTCGGCTGGAGCCTGGCCGAGGATGAAACCGTGCGCCTGAGCTTCAACAGCGCCTTGCAACTGTGCCTGCTGATGTACGGGGCGATGGTCTTGGGCACTGCCTTGATGGGCGGGTTTATCCGCTGGATGTCACGCGCCTTCGAGGCCCGGCCGAACCTCAACCAGTGCATCGGCTTTGCGGCGTACGTGGCGACCCCGTTTTTCCTGTCCGGGATCAGCGCGCTGTACCCCAACCGCTGGCTGGCCATTAGCGCGCTGATGCTCGCCGGGGCCTACACCAGCTACCTGCTGTTTATCGGGTTGCCCAAGTTCATGCGCCTGAATCAGGACCGCGGGTTGTTGTATGCCGCAGCGGTGTGGGGCATTGGTTTGTTGGTGGTGGTGACTATCATGGTCAACATGATCCTGTTCTGGTTGAACGTGTTGTCGCCCGAGTACATCCGCCCGGACCTGGTGCCGGGATAGAGGGAGCTGTGGGATTTGGCTTCTGTAGGAGCAAGCTCGCTCGCGAAAAACCTGAGGGCGCCGCATTTATTCAGGAGATACGTGTCAGCGTTCACGACCATCGCGGGCGCCCGCTTGCGGCTGTGGGCCGACCAGGGGGTTGGATTAGGCCGAGTACATATCCATTCTTGCGGTAACGGCCTCCTATGGTTCCGCCTGACGGCGGCTCACTTTTGAACAGCGCAAAAGTAAGCAAAACGCTCTTGCCCCACCACTCGGTGCCTCGCTTAGGCTCGGCATGCCCGTACTCCGACATTGATTTGGGGGCCGCCGCAATGGGCCCTCCCTGGCCCAGTGCGGCTAAACCGGCGTCCTGCCGGTTTACCCCCCAAATCAATATCGAAGTACGGCCAGCGTGGTTAACGGGGCGCCCAGGATCAAAAACAAAGCGAGGCGGCCTGAAAGCCGACCTGATCGCTGGGGCATGCGCGGTGTAGCTTCTACTTCCTAAGACGCTGACGAAGTCAGCCATCTTTTGATCTGGCTCTGGCTCTGGCTCTGGCTTTTTGATCCTGGGCGCCCCGTTAACCACGCTGGCCGAACGCAGGCTTGAAGCCGTGGGTAACCCGGCAGGACGCCGGGTTAGCCGCCCCGCGCCATGGATGGCGCGTGGCGGCGGCCCACGGATTCAAGCCGGAGTGAGGGCACACCGAGCCTAAGCGAGGTGCCGAGTGGTGGGGCAAGAGCCTTTTGCTTACTTTTGGGCTCCTCCAAAAGTGAGCCGCTGTAAAAGCGGAACCATAGGAGGCCGTTACCGCAAAAATGGATATGTACTCGGTCTAATCCAACACCCCAGAGGCCGGCCGGTAGTCCGCCATCGTTACCTGCCACCACAGCTCAGCGCATTGCCTTGTTAAGGATCTCCATCAAGTTCAGTTGAGTAAAAGGTTTGGCCAGACGCGGCAAGTGGGCGACGAAGCCGTCCAGGCGCTGGGCGAAGCCGGTGGCGAGAATGATCGGCATGTCAGGGTGCAACTCGCGGATGGCTGCGGCCAGTTGTGCGCCATCCATCAGCGGCATGGCCATGTCGGTGATCACCAGGTCGATGTCGCTGCGTTTCTTGAACACCTGCAGGGCCTCGGTGCCCGACGTCACACAGATCACCCGATGCCCAAGGTCTTCGAGCAGCAACGAGGTGCTGGTCAACACCAGGCTGTCGTCATCCACCAGCAGCACACACAGGCGGGTAAACCCATCTTGCGCCGCGTCGGGTGCGCTGGACGCCTGGGCCACTGCGGTGACGGCCAGGGGTAACCACAACTGCGCGGTGGTACCCAGGCCCTGCTCGCTACCAAGAATCAGGCAACCGCCCAGTTGCTCCGCCAAGCCATGAACCATCGACAAGCCCAGCCCGGTGCCCTTGCCCACACCCTTGGTGGTGAAAAAAGGTTCGGTGGCCTGGGCCAGGGTTTCGCTATCCATGCCGTGCCCGTTATCGCTGACCGACAGGCAGACATAACGCTGGCCCGTCAATTGGGTCGGGATCGGATGCCCCTTGAGCGAATCCACCGCGTTGATCAGGATGCGTCCCCCCAGTGGCATGGCATCGCGCGCATTGGTCGCCAGGTTGAGGATCGCCAGCTCCAACTGGTTGACGTCCGCCTGCACGGGCGGCAAGTCGGGAGGTAAATCACAGTGGATGGTCACCAGGTGCCCGAGGGAGCTGCGCAGCAAGCCGGTGATGTTCTCCAGCAAATGGGGCAAGGCCACCGACTCTGCCTTGAGCTCCTGGCGCCGGGCAAAGGCTAGCATGCGCTGGGTCAGCGAGACTCCGCGCTGGGCGCCCAAGGCGGCGTTGTCCAGCAGTTGCAGGAGTTTGGGGTCTTCTCCGGCGCGCTTGCGCAGCAGTTCCAGGTTGCCGAGGATGACCGTCAGCAGGTTATTGAAGTCATGGGCGATACCGCCACTGAGTTGACCGATGGCCTGCAGCTTCTGCGACTGGAACAGCGCTTCGCGGGCTATCTCCAATTCCCGCTGGGCCTGGGTCGCTTCGCTGATGTCGCGGGTGATCTTGGCAAACCCCAGGATCGACCCGGTTTCACTGCGGATCGGGTCGATGATCACGTGGGCGAGAAAGCGCGTGCCGTCCTTGCGCATGCGCCAGCCCTGCTTTTCAAACCGCCCTTCGCGGGTCGCCACTTCCAGCGCCCGTTCGGGTTCGCCCGCGGTGCGGTCTTCTGAGGTATAGAACACTGAAAAATGCTGGCCGATGATTTCCTGCGGCAGGTAGCCCTTGATCCGCTGGGCGCCCATATTCCAGTTGCTGACCCGGCCGGTGGGGTCGAGCATGTAAATGGCGTAGTCGGTGACGCTCTGCACCAGCAGGCGAAACTGCTGTTCGCTCTGTTTGAGGGTTTCCTCGGCCGCCTTGCGCTCAGTCAGGTCGCGGGTGATTTTGGCAAATCCCAGCAGCTTGCCCTGGGGGTCGCGAATCGGGTCGATCACCACATGGGACCAGAAATGGCTGCCGTCCTTGCGAACCCGCCAGCCCTCGCCCTCGAAACGCCCTTCCTCGATGGCGGTGCGCAAGGCTCGTTGTGGCGTGCCGTCCTGGCGATCTCCTGGAGTGTAGAACCTGGAAAAGTGCGCACCGAGGATCTCAGCCTCGTCATAACCCTTGATCCGCGCCGCGCCGGCGTTCCAGCTGACGACGATGCCCTCGGGGTCGATCATGTAGATGGCGTAGTCCACCACCGCGTCAATCAACAAGCGCAGTCGGCCTTGCTCCAGTGGATCGCTGCGGGTACCCGGTTGTTCACTCATGGCGGCCTTCTCGTTTTTTTATCAGGCGCTGCCCGGATGTCGGCAGGTACTGCCGCACCCACTGTTGCACGCTGCATGGGTTGTTCTGGATCTGTTGATCATAGATGACATCGGCACCGGATAAAGCAGATTGAACTCCTTAAATGCCGATCTCTCACAATGCTATGAAGGCGGCGGTACTCGCCATCCAGCGCATTGGGTCAGCAGGGAGTAGTCAGCATGAACAGGTCGACAGCGCAGGACGGGAGGAGTTCGCTTGAGCAGATCCTCGAGGACTTTGGCCAGCGCGCCGCGCCGCTGGAACTTGATCGCCAGTTACCCGAGATCATGCGCCGCTGCCTGGCAGACGGCCAGGCCGACCTGCCGCTGCCCGGCCAGGGCCAGACCTTGCAACGCTGGCGCACCCTGGCACAGGTAGCGGGCAATGACCTGGCGCTACTCAAGCTGTTCGAAGGCCACACCGATGCCAAGGCGATTCTTGCCGAACTGGATGCCCTGCACCTGGACAGCCCGGGCATCTGGGGCGTCTGGGCGGCCGAGCCGCCAACGGCCAGGGTGCGAATCGTCGGTCGCGAGCACGGGGCGGTGCAATTGAGCGGGACCAAAGCCTGGTGCTCCGGCGCCCTGCAGATCGACCATGCCTTGCTCACCGCCTGGGACGAAGACGACCGTGCGCAACTGGTGGCGCTGGCACTCAGCCAAGGCGCTCTGCGCATCGACAGTGACGACTGGCAGGCCCGCGGGATGGCGACGACCGCCAGCGTCAGTGTCCACTTCGACGGCGCCCGCGCCCACTGCGTGGGGGGCAGCGGTGCGTATGTGCAGCGTCGCGGTTTCTGGCATGGCGGTGCCGGCATTGCCGCCTGCTGGTATGGCGCCGCGCGGACCCTGGCCGAGGTCCTGCACCACGCCTGCGCCGGACCGCGCAACGATCCCCACGCGCAAGCACACCTGGGAGCCGTCGACGCTGCGCTCGCCAGCGCGGCGTCCGGTTTGCGCGAGTGCGCCGCGTGGATCGATGCCCAGCCCCAGGCCGATGCGGAATTTACCGTGCGTCGGACCCGCGCCCTGGTGGAAGCGGCAGTGGCCCAAGTGCAATGGCACGTCGGACGAGCACTGGGCGCCACGCCCTTTTGCCGCGATCCGCGCTTCGCCCGGTTGAGCGCTGACCTGCCGGTGTTTATCCGGCAGAGCCATGCCGAGCGCGACCTGGCTGAACTCGGCCGGCAACTGCACGGACGTGATCCGCGGGGCTGGTGCCTATGAGCCAGGACCCAGACCCACTGATTCAAGGCGCGGGTACCTCGCTGGCCCAGTGGCAGGCATCCCGCGCCTTGCAAGCCGTACCGTCATTGCCCCGCGAGCTGATCCTGCCCTTGGGCCGGCGCTTGGTGGTGGTCGCCCCGCACCCGGATGACGAGGTGCTGATGTGCGGCGGACTGTTGGCCAGCCTGGCCAGCGACGCCACCTGCATGCTGATGATTTCCGTCACCGATGGGGAAGGCAGCCACCCGGGGTCCAGCCTCTGGCCCACCGAGCGCCTCGGCGCCGAGCGGCCTCGGGAAAGTGCCCGGGCCTTGGCGCACCTGGGTCTGGATGCGCAACGACTTGACTGGTTGCGCCTGGGGTTCGCCGACTCCGCGGTAGGCGAAAGCGAAACGCAGCTGGTGCAGCAACTCTGCGCGCTGATTCGTCCGGACGACCAGGTGCTCACCACCTGGCGCCATGACGGCCACTGTGATCACGAAGCCGTGGGCCGCGCCTGTGCCAGTGCCTGCCGTACGCGCCAGGCCCATCTGCTGGAAGTGCCCGTCTGGGCCTGGCACTGGGCAGAACCGGAGGATCACCGCCTGCCGTGGTTGCGCGCCCGCAAACTGCTGGTCGCGCCGCGTTTCCTGGTGCGCAAGCGCCGGGCAATTGCTGCGCACCAGAGCCAACTGTTGGCCGACCCGAGTACCGGCCAGCCAGCCATTCTCCCCCCGGCAGTGCTGGAACGCCTGCTGCAACCCTTTGAACTGGTGTTTCTATGAGCCTGTCGGCGATCTACTTCGAACAGCTGTTCAGTGCCAATCCGGACCCATGGGCGTTCCGCAGCCGCTGGTACGAAAAACGCAAACGGGCACTGACCCTTGCCTTGTTACCTCGCCAACGCTATGGGCGGGTCTTCGAGCCGGCCTGTGCCAATGGCGAGTTGAGCCTGGGCCTGGCCGAACGCGGCGACCGTCTGTTGTGCATGGACCTCAGTCACACAGCCGTGGCCCTGGCCGCCGAACGCCTGGCCGGGTATCCCGAGGTGCAGGTGGTGCAAGGTCGTTTGCCTGAAGAGTGGCCCGAAGGCCAGTTCGACCTGATTGTGCTCAGTGAACTGGGCTATTACCTGGACAGTAACGACTGGCGTCAGGTGATCGACCAGGCCCGCGCGAGCCTCAGTCCCCAGGGGGCGGTCCTGGCCTGCCACTGGCTGCAACCCATTGCCGGCTGCCCGCAAACCGGGGCGCAGGTCCACGCCATGCTCGATGCCCATCTGCATTTACCGCGTGCCGTGCGCCACGAGGAACCCGATTTCATCCTCGAGCTCTGGTGCCGAGGCCCCTACCGTCCTGACCTCGAAGAACCCACCCAATGATCGGCGTCGTCGTCCCGGCTCACAATGAACAGGCCCTGCTCAAACGCTGCCTCGACGCCCTCGCTTGCGCCGCGCACGACGTCGAACGCGCTGGAGAAGCAGTGGCGATCCTGGTGGTATTGGATGCCTGCACCGACCGCTCGTTAGCCATCGCCCAGGCCAGTGGCGTGCAGACCCTGGTGATCAACGACGGTAACGTCGGGTGTGCCCGCCGGGCCGGCGCCGCCTACATGCTCGACCAGGGCGCGCGCTGGCTGGCCTGTACCGATGCCGACAGCCGGGTGCCCCGCAACTGGCTGCGCCAGCAGTTGGCATTCAAGGCCGATGCAGTGTGTGGCACGGTCAGCATCGATGAGTGGCACCCCGACCATTGCCCGGCAGTGCGCCAGCGCTACCAGGCGCTGTATCAATCCCGGGAAGGCCACCGGCATGTGCACGGCGCCAACCTGGGGGTGTGCGCGCAAGCCTATCAGCGCGTCGGCGGATTCCGCCCGCTGCCAGCGCATGAGGACGTCTGCCTGGTGGAGGATTTGCAACGCAGCGGTGCCAGCATCGTCTGGACTGCCCTCAACCGCGTGCGCACCAGCAGCCGCCTGGACTCCCGTGCGCAAGGCGGCTTCGGTGATTATCTGAAGTCGCTGGCGGGCGACGGCTGAGCTTCAGCGCCGCCGCACCACCCGCACGCGGCCGCTGTTGCCACCGCCGCAGAAGAACTGCTCGGCGCCATCAGACTCCAGGCCCGAGACTCCGACCCCGGCGGGCATATTGAGGGTCTCCAGCACTTCGCCGCTCTGCGGGTCGATCCGCCGCAGTTCACTCTCCTCGCCCTCCCAGGTGCCGTGCCAGAACTCACCGTCGACCCAGGTCACGCCCGTGACAAAGCGGTTCGATTGCAGGGTCCGCAGGATTTCCCCCGAAGCGGGGTCGATCTGATGGATCTGCCGGTCCTGGTACTCACCGACCCACAGCGACCCTTCGGCCCAGGTCAGCCCCGAGTCACTGCCACCGGGTGCCGGGATGCTGCCCAGTACCCGTCCGCTGGCAGGGTCGATTTTGTGGATCTGGTTCCCGGCAATCTGGTACAGGTGCTGGCCGTCGAAAGCGGTGCCGGCATCGGCGGCCATCGCGAACGTATCCAGCGCCTTGCCACTGTCCGGGTCGAAGGCGATCAGCCCCAGATTGTTGGCGAACCACACGCGCTCACCGTCCCAGGTGACGCCGTGCACGCTGTCGACCCCGGGAAAAGGCCCGTACTCACGCACTATGCTTGCGGCTGACTGTTTCATCGCGACATCCTCGTAGTGGTTGGGAGCCTTGAGCCTAATCACCGGACCAGGGCAGCGGGAGTAACAATGTGGTCGCGAATCGCGGAATCGGTGGGCGGGTCCAGCGCGCCGCCCGACCACGGCCGAACATTTGCGCCTTACCCTCAGCCGCCAGCGCCTCGAGGGCCCGCTGCACGCTGCGCTGGCTAACGCCCAACGCCAGGGCCAGGGCCGAGCTCGACCAACACTCACCGTCCATCAACAGCGCCAGCACCTCGCTGTGGGGCGCTTCGATGGGCCATGCCAGGACCGCCAGCGTGCCCGATGCAGGCAGCACCAGGGCATAACCGCCCGGGGTTGCGGTGACTTGGGCCAGTGGGCGCAACATCGCGCGCAAGCGACCGATTTCCACCCGCAGACGGACCCGCTGGGAGTCATCGCTGAGTTTCAGGCGGAACACCCGAGCGATCAGCGTAGCCCTGGGCACCGCCTGCGGCCAGGCTTCGCCGAGGACGGTCAGCAGCGCCATCAGCACCGGGCGGCCCGCCAGGGAAATCCGCGCATCACGCTGCTGGACTTGATAACGACGCGCGTCGAGCACCAGCGCTCCGGACCCCAGAAGCGCCTGGACGGCCTCCAGGTCCAACAGTCGTTCTGCGCCCTGGCAGGTCAATCGCGCCGCCGGGGCCTGGAGTACCTGCCAGGCGCTTGCCACTTCGGCACCAAGCGCCGGGATTGCGGCCAACCGTGCGGCCTGTTCGGCGGCGGCCAAGGCCAGGCGCGCCGCCGGGGCATCCAGACGGCGGATCGCCAAACCCGCGACAATCAGCCCATGGATCGCCCGCAACGCCGGTGGCAGCGTGCCCGGCAGCAGTGCCGCGAGTTGGCCCTCGGCCACGTCGAGTTGGCCAATCAGCAGCAGCCGGCGAATCTGCAAGTAGCGGGCATGGGCGGCATTGATCCGGTCACCGTGCAGTTGCAGGCACTCGCGCGCCGCCTCCAGGGCCGGTTGCGGCCAGCCGAAGTCCCGCGCGGCAAAGGCAATTTCCGCCTCAGCCACCACGCAGCGCGCCCGCGCCACTCGTTCGTTCGGGTCAAAGTCATGGCTGGCCCGGCGCAGCAAGGCCTTGGCCCGCGCAAAGTCGCCCAACTGCGCCATGGCAATCCCGCGTAGGGCCAGCGCCGGCGGATCGTCGCGCAAGGCGACGTGCCTGAGTGCCCCCAGCGGGTCGCCCACCGCCAGTGCCCGGGCAGCTGCCGTGATCAGCGAATCCATGTCAACCGCTCCCACGCTTGCTCTCTTGCCGTGCAGTCTATCTCAGCGGCCACCAGCCCTGCGGTAGGCCGTGCCGGTGGCAAGTTTTGCCCACTGACTTACACTGATAGACCCATAACGCGGATCATGGCGCTCACCGTTGCCCGGGCAGTACCTGATGATCTGAGTGAAGCCAGCATGAAAACGCTCACGACCCTGTGCACCACCCTCCTCGCCACCGGCGCCTGCGCGGTGAGCAGCGAACGTACCTGGGCAGACTCCCTGTACAAAACCAGTTTCGAGTGTGCCCAGGCCAGCCTGGTGGTGGAAAAGCTGATCTGCCGCGATCCGCAACTGGCCCGCATGGACCTCGAACTGTACCGGCTGTATCGCCTGGCCCTCACCGATGAGCGCTCGGTGCCGCGCCCGGACAAGGTCATGACCGACCAACGCTACTGGACCCTGGATCGCAATCAGTGCGCCTCCACCGCCGAGCCCAAGGCCTGTATCCGCCAAGCCTATGCCGAGCGGGCCCACCAGTTGCGCCAGGGCTCCGCCATCGTCAGGACCAAAGACCCCAGCCGGCTGACCGATGGCCCGCTGGCGTTTCATTGCAACGGGCTTGACGCGCTGGTGGCCGCCACCTACTTCAAGGCCGGCCCGGACGTGCTCTACCTGCGCTGGGCCACGACCTCGATCACCCTCTCCCAGGTGCCCAGTGACTCGGGGGAGCGCTACAGTGGCCAGGACGCGCGTGGTTCCTACAGTTTTTCCCAGAACGGCAACCAGGCGCTGCTGCAACGCCCGGCCAGCGCACCCTTGAGTTGCACCCTCGAACCCACTGGATAAGCGGGAGGACGTCATGCGCCAGATAGTCGGTAAAGAACCCTGGTGGGCTGAGCCACCCCGGCAAGGGCAGGACGAGTCAGAGCTGGAATGGGGCTGGCTGGTGACTTACAACGAAGGCGAACCACGGTTCGAGTTCGTCAAGCAACGGCCTTCGCAAGAGGAGATCCGTAACCGCAAGAGTTGCCGGATCAGTCCTCACGAATGAACACCCCGGGCCCGACACGCTAGACGTCGACAATCCGCTGGAAACCGCCGAACACCATGCGTTGGCCATCGAATGGCATCTGGTTGCCCGGCTCATGCACGCGCGGGTCGGCCATGAAGCGGGCCATGCCGGCGTCGCGTGTTTGGCGATCGGGCCACAGAATCCAGGAAAACACCACGGTTTCGCCCTCCTCAAGCTTCACCGCCAGGGGAAACGACGTCAGCTTGCCCTCGGGCACATCGTCGCCCCAGCATTCACTCACGTTCAGTGCACCAAATTCCTTGAAGATCTGCGCCATGGTCTCGGCATGGTGGCGGAACGCCTCGCGTTTGGCCGTGGGCACAGCGGCTAGAAAACCATCGACATAGGACATGCTCGGACTCCTGTTGCACGTTGGCTGATGGAAAGACTCATGCACTAGTCGACTGGCCCGACCAACGATCGACAGGCCCGGAGACTGAAGCGACCAACGGTCATGCACAAGGGTGGTCCGGCCAACTGACGCCAATGATTTACATCCGTTATTACTTGCTTCCTGGCTAAAGCGAATTTTTCACATTGGTTTCACTCGTCTGCCACCTGCCGACGCCTACAGTGCGCGACATCATTTGTCCGGCGAGCGCCTTGCACGCGCAACGCCAGGATCATTTCAGTGTGGTATTTACGCTCTACAGGTGAACGCTGTGGTTATGTCCCCAACACCGAAGTTATCCGGTGAAAGCTTGGTTAAACAGCCGATGCGCAAGTTGGCCCTTGTCATCTTGACCCTGCTGGTAGCGGCACTGGTAATGGGGTTCGTTGCCTGGCCGGGATCGCCGATGTTGCTGGCGCAAGGGAATCAGCTGCAAAAGGCCAGTGTGTTGCAACGCTGGCAGGCCGGGGAAATCGTGGTGCTGGTGCGCCATGCCGAACGCTGTGACCAGTCGAGCAATCCCTGCCTGGGCCCCGCCGACGGCATCACCGAAGTCGGCAGGGACGCGGCCCGGCAAGTGGGCCAGGCCCTGGATACCCTGGGGCTTGCGCACACCGACCTGCTCACCAGCCCGGCCACCCGCACGGTACAAACCGCGCACTACCTCTCGGCCCACGTGGTACCCCAACAGGAATGGCTGGCAGCCTGCGGCGCGACCATGGGTGCCGAGGTGCTGGCGCACAAGACCGCGCAGCGCAATCTGGTGCTGGTCACCCACAGTGGCTGCATCAGCGATTTTGAAGCCCAGAACGGCTTCAAGAATGCCCGCAAAGCCGAGTACACCAGCGCCTTGTTTGCGGCAGTCGGGCCGGATGGCAAGTTGCAGATACTCGGCACGGTGAATGATTCTGATTGGCCGAGCGTGCTGAATAATCAAGTTGCAGAGAAATAGCCTGCGGAACCTGGGTGACAAAGGCGCGCAACTCGACCATACAAATCACTTCAACAATCAGCTATATCCTATTGTTTAATAAGTCTTTTATCACAAATCAAAACGATCTACAGCGCGCCGCCGCTCATTGTCGTCGCGCACATCGTAATTGGCGGTGGTCTGGATGTTGCTGTGGTGCGCCAGCTTCTGCGCGATCGACAGGTCGTGTTCCTCGATCACCCGGGTGATGAATGAACGGCGGAAATCGTGGGGCATGATCTTCACGCCGACCTGGGTGCCGCGTTGCCGGGCAATGTAGTAGATCGCATGCTTGGTTATCCGCTCGCGGGTGATGTGGCTGCCACGGCGAATGCGATTGAACAGGAAGCCATCGTCCGCCTGCCCCTCTTCGAGAAACGAACGCCGCAGCTCGAGCCAGGCCTCGAGCTTGGCAAAGGCCCAACTCGGCGCGTACTTGATCAACTGTTTATTGCCCTTGCCCGTGACCTGCAGGCTGCGTTCGGCGAAGTCGACCTGCGCCAGGTCGAGGTTGACCGACTCCGACTTGCGCATGCCCGAACCGTACAGAATCCCAATGATCGCCGCATCGCGCAGGCCCTGGGGCCGTGGGTCGGCGGCGCACACCGCCATCAGGTCGTGGATCAGGGTGCGCTTGAGGTTGCGGCCCTGGGACAGGCGTGTGCCGGCGATGCCTTTGACCGAGCGGATTTTCAGCAGGTGCTCATGGCTGATCAGGCTCATGCGCCAGGCTTCGTTCATCACCCCCCGTATCGCGTTGACGTACAGGGATGAGGTGTTGGGCGCGTAGCCGTCGCTGCGCAACGCCGCCACCAGCGCGATCACGTCCTCGGGCTGCAACTGGTGCCAGGGAATGTCTTCCATGTTCAACTCATCAAAACCCAGGCGGTCAGCCGCATCCTGCAAGACATAACGCAGGGTCAACTGGCTGGAGGGTGCCAGGCGCGCCAGGTACAGCGTCAGTGGGTTGGGGCGTTGCACGGCGGGCGTCGGTGTGTCTGCGGTATCGGGTAAATCGAACAAACTGAAAGGACCTTTAATGAAAAGTGCTCAACAGAGACGGTTCATCTGTTGAAGTCTATTAATAGTCGAACGGGTTATTGAAGCAGGGTCTGACAGGCTAAACCCGTAGGAAGTTTCCGATAAAAACGCCTGCCCTGAGCGTACCCTGAACAATTGCTGTAAACGTCTAAGTTAAACGATCCGGGCACCGATTTTTCATGTCACTTTCACATTTTCGCGCTTACTCTCAGCGCATCCGAATCAGGTTCTGCCTGAGCCCACGCTGCCGGTCCCGCCGGAAAAAGTCAATTCATGCGCTTTTTCATCATTGTCGGCTAACCGTTTGATATGGATTATTTTTCTTGAGTTACTCTGTGACAATTTATTCAGTGAAGCCGAGCTTTCCACGGAACTCGACACCCCAGAGTTCGATCCCATTGTTCCCTGACATGACTGCCAATGACGTCGAACCCGTGGTGGGCGCCATTGCACAGACCCTGGACCCAAGCCTTTGAAGCCTTATCCAATCCATTGCGTGTCGATCGTTATCCCGGTCTACAACGAAGAAGAAAGCCTGCCCGAGTTGTTGCGACGCACTGAAGCGGCTTGCCGCCAACTCAAACAGGACTATGAAATCGTCCTGGTCGACGACGGCAGCCGCGACAACTCTGCACAACTGCTTGAAGAGGCCGCCGCCCGCGACGGCAGCAAGGTGGTGGCAGTGATCCTCAATCGCAACTATGGGCAGCATGCGGCGATCATGGCCGGTTTCGAACAGTGCAAGGGCGATGTGGTGATTACCCTCGACGCCGACCTGCAGAACCCGCCGGAAGAAATCCCGCGTCTGGTGGCCCAGGCCGAGTTGGGGTACGACGTGGTGGCCACGGTACGCAACAATCGCCAGGACTCGGCCTTGCGCCGCTACCCGTCGAAGTTGATCAACCTTGCGGTCAAGCGCTCCACCGGAGTCGCCATGAGTGACTACGGCTGCATGTTGCGGGCCTATCGACGCACCGTGGTCAACGCGATGCTGGCCTGCCGCGAGCGCAGCACCTTCATACCGATCCTGGCCAACAGCTTTGCCCGCCACACCACCGAGATCCTGGTGCAGCACGCCGAGCGCGAGCATGGCGAGTCCAAGTACAGCACCATGCGCCTGATCAACCTGATGTTCGACCTGATCACGTGCATGACCACCACCCCGCTGCGCCTGCTGAGCATCATCGGCTTCAGCATGGCGGCGCTGGGCATGCTCTTCGCCCTGGCCCTGATTGTGTTGCGCCTGGCCTTTGGTGCCGGCTGGGCCGGTGACGGCATGTTTGTGCTGTTCGCCATCCTGTTCGTGTTCACCGGTGGCCAGTTCATCGGCATGGGCCTGTTGGGCGAGTACCTGGGGCGGATGTACGGTGATGTACGGGCGCGGCCACGGTTCTTCATCGAAAAAGTCCTGCGCAACCAACCCGCCACGCCGGCTCCCGCTGTCACTGTCGACGGTTTGACTTCCACTTCTACTGATCAGGTTTCGCCATGAGTTCAAACGCTGTTGTTTTTGCCTATCACGACATTGGTTGCGCCGGCATCGAAGCCCTGCTCGCAGCGGGGATTCGGATCAGCGCGGTGTTTACCCATGCCGACGATCCCAAGGAAAACACCTTCTATGGCTCGGTCGCGCAACTGTGCGCACGCAAGGGCATCACCGTGCATGCGCCGGAAGACGTCAACCATCCGCTGTGGATCGAGCGCATCGCCAAGCTCAACCCCGACTACCTGTTCTCCTTCTATTACCGCAACCTGTTGAGCGAGCCGCTGCTGGCAACCGCGCGCCAGGGCGCGTTCAACCTGCATGGTTCGTTGCTGCCGGCCTACCGTGGCCGCGCCCCGGCCAACTGGGTGCTGGTCAAGGGCGAAACCCAGACCGGCGTCACCCTGCACCGCATGGTCAAGCGCGCCGACGCCGGGGCCATCGTCGCCCAACAAGCGGTCGCCATCGAACGCAGCGACACCGCGCTGAGCCTGCACGGCAAGCTGCGCGAAGCCGCCGCCAGCCTGCTGCGCGACACTTTACCGCTGCTGATCCAGGGCAAAACCAGCGAAACCGCCCAGGACGAATCCCGCGCCACGGTGTTCGGGCGCCGTACCGCGGCGGACGGCAAACTGCTGTGGCAGCAACCGGCCGAGCAACTGTTCAACCTGGTGCGCGCTGTAACCCAGCCCTACCCTGGCGCCTTCTGTGCCGTCGGCGAGCACAAGCTGATCGTCTGGTCTGCCGAGGTGGTCAAGGGCAATGAAGGCCTGGCCCCTGGACGCGTGATCAGCGTCGATCCGTTGCGCATTGCATGCGGTGAAGACTCGCTGCTGATCGCCTCTGGCCAGCGCAACGACAACGGCCTGTTCCTCAGTGGCCCGCAACTGGCCGACGAACTGGGCCTGGTCGAGGGTTCCGTGCTGCGCGGCGCCGAATCGGGGCGCAGCCCTCGGCGCACCCGGGTGCTGATCCTGGGCGTCAACGGTTTCATTGGCAACCACCTGTCCGAGCGCCTGTTGCGCGACGACCAGTACGAAGTCTATGGCCTGGACATCGGCTCCGACGCCATCGAGCGCCTGCGCAGCCACCCCAATTTCCACTACGTCGAAGGCGATATCAGCATTCACTCCGAGTGGATCGAGTACCACATCAAGAAATGCGACGTGGTCTTGCCGCTGGTGGCCATCGCCACCCCCATCGAATACACCCGCAACCCGCTGCGGGTGTTTGAACTGGACTTCGAAGAGAACCTCAAGCTGGTTCGCTACTGCGTTAAGTACAACAAGCGCGTGATCTTCCCGTCGACTTCGGAAG
Organism: Pseudomonas sp. P5_152; assembly: GCF_033989915.1. Taxonomy (NCBI): domain Bacteria; kingdom Pseudomonadati; phylum Pseudomonadota; class Gammaproteobacteria; order Pseudomonadales; family Pseudomonadaceae; genus Pseudomonas; species Pseudomonas sp. P5_152. The sequence goes on from NZ_JASFAH010000002.1 coordinate 217,329, forward strand.
TCTATGGCATGTGCCAGGACCAGAACTTCGACGAAGACACCTCTAACCTGGTCGTCGGCCCGATCAACAAGCAGCGCTGGATCTACTCGGTATCCAAGCAACTGCTGGACCGGGTGATCTGGGCCTACGGCCAGCAAGGCCTGGATTTCACCCTGTTCCGGCCGTTCAACTGGATGGGTCCGCGCCTGGACCGCCTGGACTCCGCGCGGATCGGCAGCTCCCGGGCCATCACCCAGTTGATCCTCAACCTGGTGGAAGGCACGCCGATCCGCCTGTTTGACGGCGGCGAGCAGAAACGTTGTTTCACCGACATCGCCGACGGCATCGAAGCCCTGGCGCGGATCATCGACAACCGCAATGGCGCCTGCACCGGCCAGATCATCAACATCGGCAACCCGGACAACGAGGCCAGCATCCGCCAACTGGGCGAGGAACTGCTGCGCCAGTTCGAGGCGCATCCACTGCGCGGCAATTTCCCGCCGTTCGCCGGTTTCCGCGAGGTCGAGAGCAAGGCGTTCTACGGCAACGGCTACCAGGACGTCGCGCACCGCAAGCCGAGCATCAACAACGCCAAGCGCCTTCTGGACTGGACCCCGACCGTGCACATGCGCGAAACCATCGGCAACACGCTGGACTTCTTCCTGCGTGAAGCCATGCTCGAAATCGCGGACCAGCGTTGATGCAGGCGGGCCTTCGAATCGATGTCGATACGTACCGGGGCACCCGCGAAGGCGTGCCTCGGTTGTTGGACATGCTCGATGAGGCGCAGGTCAAGGCGACGTTTTTCTTCAGCGTTGGCCCGGACAACATGGGGCGCCACCTGTGGCGCCTGATCCGCCCGCAGTTCCTCTGGAAAATGTTGCGCTCCAATGCCGCCGGCCTGTACGGCTGGGACATTCTGCTGGCGGGGACCGCCTGGCCTGGCAAGCCCATCGGCCGCGATCTCGGGCACCTGATGCGCCGGGCCGCGGCCGCCGGCCATGAAATCGGCCTGCATGCCTGGGACCACCACGGCTGGCAGGCCAACGCCGGGCGCTGGAGCGATGCGCAGTTGAGCGAACAGATCCGCCGAGGCGTCGACTGTCTCAGCGATATTCTCGGCCAAACCGTGGACTGTTCGGCCGCCGCCGGTTGGCGCGCCGATGAGCGGGTGATCGGCGCCAAGCAAGCTTTTGCTTTTCGCTACAACAGTGACTGCCGCGGGCACAGCCTGTTTCGTCCGCGCTTGGCCGACGGCAGTCTCGGCACCCCACAGATTCCGGTGGACTTGCCGACTTTCGACGAAGTGGTCGGCCCGCTGGTGACCGCCGACGGGTTCAACCCATTCATTCTGGATCGATTCAGCCCTTCGCAGCTGAACGTCTACACCGTACACGCAGAGGTAGAAGGGATTCTGATGGCTGAGCATTTCCGTCAATTGCTGGTGCAGGCGCGCGCGCGCGACATCCACTTCCGGCCCTTGGGCAACTTGCTTCCCGAGACGCTCGACAGCCTGCCTGCGGGCCGGGTCTTGCGTGGCACGCTGGCCGGCCGTGAAGGTTGGCTGGGGGTGCAAGGCGCATGAGCAGACGCTGGATACTACCTTTGTTGCTGCTGGCTTTCGGCCTGTTCTACCTGCTGCCGATGATGTCCCACGGCCTGTGGATTCCCGACGAAACCCGCTACGCGCAGATCAGCCAGGAAATGCTCCTGACCGGAAACTGGGCCTCACCGCACTTCATGGGCATCCGCTATTTCGAAAAACCGGTGGCGGGCTACTGGATGATCGCCCTGGGCCAGGCGCTGTTTGGCGACAACCTGTTTGGTGTGCGCGTGGCCTCGGCCCTGAGCACCGGCCTGAGCATCGTGCTGACCTACCTGATTGCCCGGCGCCTGTGGAACGACCCGCGCAAGAGCCTGACCTGCGCCCTGCTCTACATGAGCTTGTGCGTGGTGGTCGGCCAGGCCGGCTACGCCAACCTCGATCCGCAATTCACCTTCTGGGTCAACCTGAGCCTGGTGGGGCTGTGGCTGGCCTTTGACAGCCAGACGCCACGTGCCCGCCTGGGCTACTGGGCGCTGACTGGACTGGCCTGCGGCATGGGTTTCATGACCAAGGGTTTCCTCGCCTGGTTGCTGCCGGTGCTGATCGCCCTGCCCTACATGGCCTGGCAAAAGCGCCTTCGCGAACTGCTGACCTACGGCGGCGTGGCCGTGCTGGTCGCGGTGCTGGTGAGCCTGCCCTGGGCACTGGCGGTACATGCCCAGGAGCCGGACTTCTGGAATTTCTTCTTCTGGCACGAACACATCCGCCGGTTTGCCGGTGCCGATGCACAACACGCGGAGCCCTGGTGGTACTACCTGCCGCTGCTGCTGGCGTTCAGCCTGCCATGGGTTGCGTTGTTGCCGGTCGCCATCCGCCAGGCCTGGCAAAATCGGCGCCAGGCCAGCATCGGCTTCCTGCTGCTGTGGCTGCTGTTGCCACTGGCCTTCTTCAGTTTGGCCAAGGGCAAGTTGCCGAGCTACATCTTTCCCTGCCTGTTGCCGCTGGCGCTGTTGATGGGCCATGCCCTGGTGGATCGCCTGAGAAACCGCCAGACCCGGGTCATCCGTCTCAACGCTGCATTCAACCTGGCCCTGGGTGGCCTGGTCTTGCTGGCGCTGGTGTATTTCCAGATCAAGAAGCCGCTGTACAACAACGAACCCGAGCACCTGGTGCTGGTTAGCGTTGCCGTGATCGGTTGGTTGCTGTGCAACACCCTGCAGGCCCTGCGCCCTTTGCAACTGTGGGCCGCCCCCGTGCTCGGCAGTTGGCTGTTCATCGCCCTGCTGCCGGCCGGCCTGCCAAACTCGGTGGTATACAACAAGACCCCGGACCAGTTCATCAATGACCATCTGCAGGAGCTCAGCCAGAGCACCCGGCTGTTGAGCAACGACCTGGGCGCCGCCTCGGCCCTGGCCTGGCGCCTCAACCGCGCGGACGTGGCGCTGTACAACACCGTAGGCGAAGTGAAATATGGTCTGGCTTATCCTGACACCTTGCATCGCCGGGTGGACTTCCTCAAGGTCCCGCAATGGATGAGCGCAGCCCGCCAGCAAGGCCAGGTGGGCGTCGTCATGCGGATCAATGGCGAGGAGCATTACGAAATCGACATGTTGCCCCAGGACTTCAAGCGTTATGACCAAGGCAATCTGGTGATCCTGATTTTCCCCAAGAGTCAGCCATGAGCCTGATACTCGTAGGGCTCGCCTGCCTCCTGACGTGCCTGGGCCAGGTGGCGCAGAAGTACGCGGTGGAAAGCTGGCGCGAACGGCCTTCGGCGCTGCTCGACAAACTGCGTTCACCCTGGCTGTGGCTGGCGCTGGCGAGCCTGGGCCTGGGCCTGCTGGTGTGGTTGCTGGTGCTGCAACGGCTCGATGTCGGAGTGGCTTACCCGATGCTGAGCCTGAACTTTGTGCTGATCACCCTGGTGGCCCGCTTCGTGTTCCATGAAACGATCGACCGCCGGCACTGGATCGGCGTCGCCCTGGTGATCGCCGGGGTGATTCTGCTCGGGAGGCAGCTATGAGCCTGGGTCGTGGAATTGCTTTTGGCATGGCCAGCGTGGTGCTGGTCAGCACGGCCCAGTTGGGCATGCGCTGGAGCATGAGCCATCTGCCCCTGCCAGCGCAGTGGTGGACGGCCCTGCAGGACGGCACGGTCGACCCCTTCGCGGTGGCGGTGGTACTCAGCGCCATCCTTGCCTACGGGCTGTCGATGCTCTGCTGGCTGCTGGCCTTGCGTGATTTGCCCCTGGGTCGCGCCTATTCGCTGCTGAGTATCAGCTACGCCCTGGTCTACCTGCTGGCGGCGAGCCTGCCGCTGTTCAACGAAGACTTCAGCCTGTCCCGCTCCCTGGGGGTGGCCCTGGTCATCCTCGGAGTCATCACCATCAATTCGCGCAGCAACCGTACTTCAGACCTCAGGAATGCCTCATGAAAATCAGTGTAATCGGGAGTGGCTACGTGGGCCTGGTGCAGGCTGCCGTGCTGGCCGAAGTGGGCCACGATGTGGTCTGCATGGACATCGATGAGCAAAAGATTGCGCTGCTGCAGCAGGGGCATGTGAGCATTTTTGAACCTGGGTTGGCCAGCCTGGTACGTGAAGGCCTGGAGTCTGGACGGCTGCATTTCAGCTGCGACGAAAAGCTCGCCATCGAGCACTGCCAGGTGCTGTTCATCGCCGTGGGCACGCCGTCCGACGACGACGGTGCGGCCGATCTGCGCCATGTGTTGTCAGTCGGCGATGCAGTGGCCCGCCACCGCCAGCAGCCGCTGATCCTCGCCGAGAAATCCACCGTGCCGGTGGGCACTGGCGACACCCTGCGCGCGCACATTGAGCGCCAGTTGTTGGCCGCCGGGCGCAGCTTGAAATTCGATATCGTCTCCAACCCCGAGTTTCTCAAGGAAGGCTCGGCGGTCGCCGACTGCCGGCGTCCCGACCGGATCATTGTCGGTTGCGACAGCGACGAAGTCCGCGAGGTGATGCGCGACCTGTATGCGCCGTTCAACCGCAACCACGACCGCATCCTGTTCATGGACCTGCGCAGCGCCGAACTGACCAAGTACGCCGCCAACTGCATGCTTGCGACCAAGATCAGCTTCATCAACCAGATCGCCGAACTGGCCGAACACCTGGGGGCCGACATCGAGTCGGTGCGCCTGGGCATCGGCGCCGACCAACGCATCGGCTATCACTTCATCTACCCCGGCTGTGGTTATGGCGGCTCATGTTTTCCCAAGGACATGCGGGCCTTGATTCACAGCGCCGAGCAAGCCAATTGCTCCAGCGACCTGCTGCAAGCCGTGGAAGCGATCAACGAGCGGCAAAAACACAAGCTGTTCGAGCGGATCAAGGCCTTCTACAACGGCAACCTGGCCGGCAAGACCTTTGCCCTCTGGGGCCTGGCGTTCAAGCCCAATACCGACGACATGCGTGACGCCCCGAGTCGCGTCTTGATGGAGGCGTTGTGGGCCGCCGGCGCATCGGTCAGCGCATTCGACCCCGAAGCCATGCAGGAAACCCAGAAGCTGTACCCGAACGAGACCCGTCTGATGCTGATGGGCACGCCAGAGTCAGTCCTCAAGGACGCCGACGCGCTGATCGTCTGCACCGAATGGCAACAGTTCAAGGCCCCGGACTTCGACCTCATCCAACAACGTCTCAAGGCCCCGGTGATTTTCGACGGGCGGAACCTGTACGACAGCGAACGCCTGGCACGCAATGGTTTCAAGTACTTCCCCATGGGGCGTGGCGAGTCCTGCCATCTGCCAATCCCGCAGCAGCAGTGGCCCGCTGCTGCCATCGCCTAGGCAGTGGGCATGACCTGTGTCTTGCGTCGAGCCCGAGTCGAAGATGCCGACGCCCTACCCGACATCGAGCGCTCGGCGGCCCGCCTGTTTGCCCAGGACCCCGAGCTGGCCTGGCTGGTCGACGCAGCGGTGATCAGTGGCCCAGAGCATCGCCAGCACATCGCAACTTGCCCGGTGTGGGTGGTCGAGGCGGCGGATAGGTGCATCGTCGGTTTTCTCAGCGCCGCTGTGACGGGCGGCCAGTTGCATATCGAGGAACTGTCGGTTGATCGTGAAGCTCAGGGCCAGGGTTTGGGTCGGCAGTTGTTGCAGGCGGCGATCGAGCACGCCCGGGACCAGCGGCTGCTGGCAGTGACCCTGACCACCTTCCGTGAATTGCCTTGGAACGAGCTGTTTTATCGGCGCAGTGGTTTTGTCACCCTGGATGCACAGCAGATCGATTCCCGCTTGCAGCAGCTGCTGGACGAGGAAGCGGCCCACGGCCTGCCCCGCCATCGGCGCTGTGCCATGCGCCTGGACTTGCGTCCTTAGCGACAAACCGGGGTGCAGGGCTGCGCGCGGGGTGATTTAACTTCAATATTAATGAACTTAAAGCTCATTAATATGAATTTGTCAGGCTGCGAGTTGGCCGGCACACTGTGCCGGTTCCTCCCCCAAATGTTGGAACGCTTAAAGGGCTTGCTGGAGAACCAGCCAAGCCCTTCTTTTTGCCTGCCCTTTGCAATTGGACCGTCCTACCCATGTTCGCTCGCTGGATTCCCGCTGCCATCAACACCCGCCCTACCGAATGGAGCCGCTCTGCCATCGGCATGTCGCTGGGCACCCTGCTGAGTGTCTGGGTCTGTGCCCAAGTCTTCGGCATGCCGATTGCCCTGCACTTGATCGGCCCCCTGGGAGCGTCGGCAGTGCTGCTGTTTGCCGTGTCATCCGGTGCGCTGGCCCAGCCCTGGTCAATCATCGGTGGCTACCTGTGTGCCACCGTGATGGCGTTGCTGGTAGCTCACGTGCTGGGACGAACGCTGGTCAGTGCCTGCCTCGCGGCCGGCCTGGGCTTGATCCTGATGTGCTGGCTGCGTTGCCTGCACCCACCGGCCGGGGCCCTGGCGCTGCTGATGGTGCTGGCGGATCCGGCGACCATCGCCCTCGACTGGCAGGCACTGGCCCCGGTGATGCTGGGCGCATCGACCCTGCTGCTGAGCGCCCTGGGGTACAACAACCTGACGCGCATTCGTTACCCCAAGCGCCCCGCCGAACCGGTGCCAATGATCCCCGCCGACCACCCGCCCACCGACAGCCAGGCCATCAACGCCGAGGACCTGAAGGCGGCGCTGGCCGAACTGGAGGCCTTCTTCGACGTCACCCCCGAAGACCTCGAGCAATTGATTCACGCCAGCGAACGACACGCCAAGCGTCGCAGCATCGGCCAGGTGTTGAGCGGCCAAGGCTGATTCAGCCCAGCGCCTGGGCGCCCGGCATACGTTTGTTCAGGTAGACCTCGGCCAACATGCAACGGGCGCTGCCGCCGCCGATACGCTCGATGGTGTCGATGTTCACCGGCAGCGGCGTGGTGTGGGCTTCGATCAACCGCCGTTGGACCGCATCCAGCGACTGCCAGGCAGTGCGCGACATCACCAGCAGCGGCTCGCCCGCAGCACCGTGCACCTCGAGCATGTTACCGGCAAAGGATTCCAGTTGTTCCCAGCTCAGGGCGATGACCTGCTTGCCGCTGTCTTCCAGGCACGTGCGCAACGACTGACGCTCATCGGCCTGCGCCACCGACTCCAGGCAAGCCACCGCCAACCGGCTGCCGACGCTCATCATCACATTGGTGTGGTAGATCGCCACGCCCTGGCGGTCCACCGCATTGAAGGCACACAACGCGTAGCCCAGGTGATCGACCACCTGGTCCAGCGCTTGAGCGTGGGTGCGCGTGGAATAGCCGGCGTAGCAAATTCGCGCCTCGCGGTCGAGCACCATGCTGCCGGTGCCTTCAAGGAACATGTCGTGCAGTTCCAGATGCGACAGGTCGAGCAATTGTTCGACCTGGTAATGATCGCGCAGCCAGTCGAGCACTCCCTTGTCCCGTTCCAGGCGCCGGTTGTGGCCTTGCATCGGGTACAGCACCAGGGTGCCGTCGGGGTGACTGCTCCACCAATTGTTGGGAAAGATCGAGTCCGGGGTATGGGGCGCCTCGCGGTCGTTGTGCACCAGCACTTCGACGCCGTGGGCGCGCAGGGCCGCGACATAACCATCGAACTCCTCCAGAGCCTTGCGCTGGACATCCTCCGACACCGCGGCCGGGCGCTGGAAACGGTTGTTGGCCGCCGTGTCCTGATTGAAGGAAAAACGTGTCGGGCGAATCATCAAAACGGTATTGGTGGTTTGCATGGGCACAGATTCAATGAGGGTTGAGAGACGCCCATTGTCTGTTTACATGCCGAAAAAACCCGGCTGATAAACGCATCGGCAGTGCTGGAATTGGCTGAAAACACCAGGTGTTTCAGCCGATTACACCGCCTGGGAATGACCGGTCAATGGCCTGTTGTACACCAGTTCCTGCATCAGGAAGAGGTCTTGACCATCGCCAGTTCGGGGTGGCTGACCAGTTTGTCGATGTGCAACTCCGGGTCGTCGAACCAGACTTCAGTCAGGACCCGATAGTGTTCCATGTCGCGACATCGCATGCGCAGGCTGTAGTCGAACGCGCCGCTGATCAACTGGCATTCCAGCACTTGCGGGCAAGCCCTGACCTTGGCTTCGAAAGCCTTCTGCGCGGCGCGGCCACTCTGGTTCGACAACGCCACCAGCACCAGCAATGACAGGCCGGGGGTCAGCTTTTTCTCGTCGAGAATCGCCCCGTAGCCACGAATCACCCCCAACTGTTCGAGCTTGCGTACCCGTTCAAGGCATGGCCTGGGTGTCAGGTGCACGCGCTCGGAAAGCTTTTGATAGGTGATGCGCCCATCGTGGCGCAGCACCTCGATAATTGCCTGGTCGATACGATCAAGCACAATCGACAGATCGCGGATATCCGCCATGTACGTCTTGCCTCACTTCAAACGGCCCGATAGAAATTGCTGCAAACGTTCACTCTGTGGCCGGTCGAGAATAGTCGCAGCGCCCTGCTCCTCGACCCGCCCCTGATGCAGGAACAACACCTGGCTGGAGACCTGCCGGGCAAAGCCCATTTCGTGGGTCACCATGAGCATGGTCCGACCTTCTTCGGCCAGGGCTTGAATCACCTTCAATACTTCACCGACCAGTTCCGGGTCGAGGGCCGAGGTCGGCTCGTCGAACAACAGGATCTGCGGTTCCACCGCCAGCGCGCGGGCAATCGCCACCCGTTGTTGCTGACCACCGGAAAGGAACGCCGGGTACTGCTCGGCCACCCGCTGGGGTAAACCGACCTTGTCCAGATAGGCCCGGGCGCTGGCTTCGGCGTCCTTGCGGCTGATCCCCAGCACCTTGCACGGCGCGAGCATGATGTTCTCCAGCACCGTCAAGTGGCTCCACAGGTTGAAATGCTGGAACACCATGGCCAGCCGCGTGCGCAGGCGCTGCAACTGTGCCGGATTGGCGACCCGCATACCACCGGGCGCCTGGCGCGTGACGATGCGTTCACCGTCCAGCTCGATGGCGCCGTCATCGGCCCGTTCGAGAAAGTTGATGCAACGCAGCATCGTGCTTTTGCCCGAGCCACTGGCGCCGATCATGCTCACCACATCACCGGCCCGTGCCTTCAACGAGACGCCCTTGAGCACTTCGTTGTCACCAAAACGTTTATACAGATTTTCAACGGTCAACTTGTACATGAATCACCCCTGGCCCCGCACCCCTGTCGATGCGGTGCCGCATAGGAAAAAAGGTCGGTTGAGTGCAGCGCGCTTCAGTGCGTGGGGCCGAGAAAGCTCAGCCAGCGTTTCTCCGCCAGCCGGAACCCGCCGACCAAGGCGAAGGACAGCCCCAGGTACAGCAACCCGGCAATGCCAAACGCCTGGAAGGTCATGAAGGTTGCGGCGTTGGCATCCCGGGCCACCTTGAGGATGTCCGGAATGGTCGCGGTGAACGCCACGGAAGTGGCATGCAGCATCAGAATCACTTCGTTGCTGTAGTACGGCAGCGCCCGGCGCAAGGCCGATGGCAGGATCAACTGCAGGTACAGGCGCCAGCCCCTGAGCCCATAGGCGTGGGCTGCCTCGATTTCACCGTAGGGAATACTGCGGATCGCGCCGGCGAAAATCTCCACGGTGTAGGCGCAGGTATTGAGTACGAATGCCAGCAAGGTGCAGTTCATCGCATCGCGAAAGAACGCTTCCAGCAACGGTTGCGAGCGCACCACGGCGATGCCGTAGATCCCGCTGTAGCAAATCAGCAGCTGGATATACAGCGGCGTACCGCGCAAAACATAGGTAAACAACTGCACCGGCCAACGCAACACCGCCCAGCGTGAGGTGCGCATGATCGCCAGTGGCAACGACAGGAAGAACCCCAGCACCAGGCTCGCCACCAGCAACCACAAGGTCATGGCCAGGCCGGTGAGGTTGTAGCCGTCGCTGAACAGAAAGGGCTTCCAGTACTCCAGGAACAATTCCATCATGACGCCATCCCCCGCACACCCTGGTTGTAGCGACGTTCAAGGACGCGCAAGAGATAGTTCGAAGCGCTGGTGATCAGCAGGTACAACGCCGCGGCAATCAGCAGGAAGTCGAGCATGTTGAAAGTGCTCTTGCCTGCCTCCTGAGCGACCTTGACCAGGTCCGACAAGCCGATGATCGACACCAGGGCCGTGGCCTTGAGCAGCACCAGCCAGTTGTTGCCAAGGCTGGGCAAGGCGAACCGCATCATTTGCGGGAACACCACGCAGTGAAACCGCTGCCAGCGGTTCAGGCCAAAGGTGGCTGCCGCTTCCTGCTGCCCACGGGGCACGCTGAGGATCGCGCCGCGAAAAGTCTCGGTGAAATAGGCGCCATAGATAAAGCCCAGGGTGAGCACCCCGGCCACGAACGGATCGATTTCCATGTAGGCCCAGCCCATGGCCTCGGTCAGGCTGCTCAACCAGCCTTGCAGGCTGTAGAAAATCAGCAGCATCAGCACCAGGTCCGGCACCCCGCGAATCAGCGTGGTGTAGCAGCTCGCCGGCAGATTCAGCACACGCAGCGGTGAGAGCTTGGCTGCGGCACCAAGCAGGCCCAGGAGCATGCTCACCAGCAGCGACAACGCCGACAGCTTGAGCGTCACCCAGCAGCCATGCAGCAACAGAGGGCCATAGCCTTGCAGGGCCGAGAGATCCAGGCCCAGGACAGAGAGGAAGGTATTCACGCAAGTCACCTGTTTCGAGGCGCCACGCAGCACCGCTGCGCCGGGGTAAACGGCACAGTGGCGCGGGCGCGGGGATCAGTTGTTGTAGAGGTCGAGGTCGCCGAAGTATTTGCGCTGGATCTGCGCGTAGATGCCCTTCTCGTGCAGGGCCTTGATGGCGGCATTGAGCATGCCTTTGAGTTCGTCGTTGCCTTTGCGCAGGCCGATGGCGATTTGCGACGGCACCAGCGGGTCGCTGATGCCTTCACTGTTCTTGAAGTCGGCGCCCTGGGGCGATTCGAGGAAGCTCATCTGCGCTTGCAGCTTGTCCTGGATCGAGGCATCCAGCCGCCCGTAGACCAGGTCGGCATAGACCTGATCCTGATTCTGATAGGCCCGCAGCTTGACTCCGCCCGGCGCCAGCTTGGCCCTGGCATAGGTTTCCTGGATGGTGCCCTGCATGAAGCCCAGGGTCTTGCCCTTCAGGGATTCGGCGGTGGGTTGCAGGGCCGAGTCCTTGCGCGTGACGATGGCGGTCGGCCCGGCGTACAGGCGGTCGGTGAAGTCGATCTGTTTGCTGCGCGCCTCGGTCACGGTCATCGATGACTGGATGGCGTCGAACTTGCCGGCCTTGAGCGCCGGAATCAGCCCGTCGAAGTCATTGCTGACCCACACGCATTTGAGTTTGAGCTCTGCGCAGATGGCATTGCCCAGGTCGATGCCAAAACCCTGCACGCCACCGTCGGCGGTACTGGATTCGAAGGGCGGGTAGCTGGGGTTGGTACCAAAACGCAGCTCTTTCCACTCTTTGGCGCTAGCGCCTGTGGCGCACACCAGCAACGCCAGTACTGGCAAGGTCAACCATTGGGTTTTCATCTTCATAAGTCCCGATTTATTTGGAATTATCGCGACCGGGCCGTGGCCCTGGCCGCCTTTATGGGCAGGAACAGAGAGTCGATGCGGCCTGCGCCGCACCAGCGTTCTTATTGTTCTGATTCAGGCGCGGAGCCGGCAAAGGCCCCGCCCTTGGGCTTGAAACCCTTGACGCAGACGGCTTCAAACCCACGGCCAGAATGCCAACAGACGTTGCCTTCGAGGTGTCGTTAAGGGCTGCGCAAACAGCGCGGTTGCGCTGACGTCGGCCGATTCACAGCCGATTCTGTCGTGAATGCCCTATTCAGTTAAAAATATCGTCGACGGCAGTTTCGATATTGCAAAAATGCACACCGAACCTGCATTCATCCGGGTTGTACACGGCAAATTTGCACTGTTACGATCGACGATCGCCCGCGCCCGGGCATTTCCATAAAGAACAATAAAAGCAGGGAGTTACCGATGACTGCTGAGGTTTTATCTACGCAGGTAAAGGCCATGGATGCCACGCGCAACGAAGTCCTGGCCGAGGTGCGCAACCATATTGGCCACCTGACCCTCAATCGCCCCGCCGGCCTCAATGCCCTGACCCTGGACATGGTCCGCACCCTGCACCGCCAACTCGAGGCCTGGGCCCGGGATTCGCAGGTGCATGCCGTGGTGCTGCGCGGCGCCGGGGAAAAAGCCTTCTGCGCTGGCGGCGACATCCGTTCGCTGTATGACAGCTACCAAGCCGGCGACACCCTGCACGAAGATTTTTTCGTTGAGGAGTACGCCCTCGACCTGGCTATTCACCAATACCGCAAACCGGTCCTGGCACTGATGGACGGTTTTGTCCTGGGCGGCGGCATGGGCCTGGTGCAAGGCGCCGACCTGCGGTTGGTCACCGAACGCAGCCGCCTGGCGATGCCGGAAGTCGGTATCGGTTATTTCCCGGATGTCGGCGGTAGTTATTTCCTGCCGCGCATCCCGGGCGAGCTGGGGATCTACCTGGGGGTCAGCGGGGTACAGATTCGCGCTGCCGATGCACTGTATTGCGGCCTGGCCGACTGGTACCTGGCAAGTGAGCTACTGAGCGAGCTGGACCAGCGCCTGGATAACCTGCAGTGGCACGATACGCCGCTCAAGGACCTGCAAGGGCTGTTGGCCCAACTGGCGGTGCAGCACCTGCCCGAACCCCCGCTGCAAGCCCTGCGCCCGGCGATTGACCACTTCTTCGCCCAGCCGGATGTGCCGAGCATCATCGAACAACTGCGTAGCGTGACGGTCGCCGACAGCCATCAATGGGCGCTGGACACCGCCAACCTGCTGCAGACCCGCTCCCCGCTGGCGATGGCCGTGACCCTGGAAATGCTCCGCCGCGGCCGCGAACTGAGCCTGGAACGCTGCTTTGCCCTGGAACTGCACCTGGACCGTCAATGGTTCGCCCGTGGCGACCTGATCGAGGGAGTACGCGCCTTGCTGATCGATAAAGACAAGAATCCACGCTGGAACCCTGCCACCGTCCAGGCCCTGGACGCCAAGCACGTGGCCAGTTTCTTCACAGGCTTTGAGCAGAGCGGGAGCTGATTCTCATGCACGATATCGAACTGAGCGAAGAACAAGTGATGATCCGCGACATGGCCCGGGACTTTGCCCGCGGCGAGATCGCGCCCCATGCCCAAGCCTGGGAAAAGGCTGGCTGGATCGACGACGCCCTGGTGGCGAAGATGGGTGAGCTAGGCCTGCTGGGCATGGTGGTGCCCGAGGAATGGGGCGGCACCTATGTCGACTACGTTGCCTATGCCCTGGCAGTGGAAGAGATTTCCGCCGGCGACGGTGCAACCGGCGCCTTGATGAGCATCCACAACTCGGTGGGTTGCGGGCCGGTGTTGAACTACGGCACCGAGGCACAAAAACAGACCTGGCTGGCGGACCTGGCCAGCGGCCAGACCATCGGTTGCTTCTGCCTGACCGAACCCCAAGCCGGTTCCGAGGCGCATAACCTGCGTACCCGCGCCGAACTGCGCGATGGCCAGTGGGTGATCAACGGCGCCAAGCAGTTTGTCAGCAACGGCAAGCGGGCCAAGCTGGCGATCGTGTTTGCGGTGACCGACCCGCAGTTGGGCAAGAAAGGCCTGTCGGCGTTCCTGGTGCCCACCGACAACCCGGGCTTCATCGTTGACCGCAGCGAGCACAAGATGGGCATTCGGGCGTCCGACACCTGCGCAGTGACGCTCAACAACTGCGTCATCCCCGAAGCCAACCTGCTGGGTGAGCGCGGCAAGGGCCTGGCGATTGCGCTGTCCAACCTCGAAGGTGGGCGCATCGGCATCGCTGCCCAGGCACTGGGTATTGCCCGCGCAGCCTTTGAAGCGGCCCTGGCCTACGCCCGCGACCGGGTGCAGTTCGACAAGCCAATCATCGAGCACCAGAGCATCGCCAACCTGTTGGCCGACATGCACACCCGGCTGAACGCCGCCCGCCTGTTGATCCTCCACGCCGCACGCCTGCGCAGCGCCGGCAAACCCTGCCTGTCGGAGGCCTCGCAAGCCAAGCTGTTTGCCTCGGAAATGGCCGAAAAGGTCTGCTCCTCGGCGATCCAGATTCACGGCGGTTATGGGTATCTGGAAGATTATCCGGTGGAACGCTACTACCGCGATGCGCGGATCACCCAGATCTACGAAGGCTCGAGCGAGATTCAGCGGATGGTGATTGCGCGGGAATTGAAAAACTACCTGCTGTGAAACCCTGAACGCATCGCGGGCAAGCCCGCTCCCACAAGCTCTTTAATGCTTTGTGGGAGCGGGCTTGCCCGCGATGGTGACCGTCAGAACCCAGGATTACTTACCGACAAACTCCGGCGCACGCTTGGCGATAAACGCCGCCATGCCTTCTTTCTGGTCCTGGGTGGCGAACGCCGCGTGGAATACCCGGCGTTCAAAACGCACGCCTTCGGACAGGCTGACTTCGAAGGCGCGGTTCACGCTCTCCTTGGTCATCATGGCAATCGGCAGCGACTTGCTGGCGATCAGGGTCGCGACTTTCAACGCTTCATCCAGCAGCTCATCCGACGGCACAATGCGCGCCACGATGCCACAACGCTCGGCTTCCACCGCGTCGATCAGGCGACCGCTGAGGCACATTTCCATGGCCTTGGCCTTGCCCACCGCGCGGGTCAGGCGCTGGGTGCCACCCATGCCCGGCAGGACGCCGAGGTTGATTTCCGGCTGACCGAATCTGGCGTTGTCGCCAGCCAGGATGAAGTCGCACATCAACGCCAGCTCACAACCGCCACCCAGGGCAAAACCGTTGACGGCGGCGATGATCGGCTTGCGGCGGTTGGCCACCCGATCACTGTCGCTGAACAGGTCGTCCAGGTAGATCTGCGGGTAGGTCAGCTCGGCCATTTCCTTGATGTCGGCACCGGCGGCGAAGGCTTTCTTCGAACCGGTCAGGACGATGCAGCCGATCTGCGGGTCGGCTTCCAGGCCGTCCAGCGCATGGTTCAGTTCACTGACAATCTGCGCGTTGAGGGCGTTCAATGCCTGGGGGCGATTGAGGGTGATCAGGCCCACGCGGCCCTGGATTTCCAACAAAATCGTTTCGTAACTCATGCAAGGGTTCCTTGTTCAAAGATTGCGCGAAATGACCATGCGCTGGATATCGCTGGTGCCTTCGTAGATCTGGCACACCCGCACATCGCGGTAGATACGCTCCAGCGGGAAGTCGCTCAGATAACCGTAACCGCCGAGGGTTTGCAAGGCGGACGAACAGACCTTCTCGGCCATTTCCGAGGCAAACAGCTTGGCCATCGACGCTTCCACCAGTGCGGCCTTGCCGCTGTCACGCAGGGCGGCGGCGTAGTGCACCATCTGCCGGGCGACGGCGATCTGCGTGGCCATGTCGGCCAGGCGGAAGGCCACGGCCTGATGCTCGATGATCGGCTTGCCGAAGCTTTCGCGCTCGCGGGCGTAATCACGGGCGGCTTCGAACGCGGCGCGCGCCATGCCCACCGACTGCGAGGCGATCCCGACCCGGCCGCCTTCGAGGTTGGCCAGGGCAATACGGTAGCCTTCGCCCTCCTCCCCCAACCGATTGGCCACGGGCACCTTGACGTCTTCGAACAGGATCTGGCAAGTGTCGGAGGCGTGCTGGCCGAGCTTGTCCTCGACCCGGGCAACCTTGTAGCCAGGCGAATCGGTGGGCACGATAAAGGCACTGATCCCACGCTTGCCGGCGTTGGGGTCGGTCACCGCAAACACAATCACCACCCCGGCGTTCTGCCCGGAGGTAATGAACTGTTTGCAGCCGTTGAGCACATAGTGGTCGCCATTGAGGCGGGCGCGGGTTTTCAGGCCACTGGCATCGGAGCCGGCCTGGGGTTCGGTCAAGGCAAAGGCGCCGAGCATCGCCCCGCTGGCCAGTGGCGTGAGGAAGCGCGCCTTCTGCTCGTCGGTGCCGTACTTGAGGATGGGTACACAGCCTACCGAGTTGTGCACGCTCATGATGGTCGAGCAGGAACCATCGCCGGCAGCGATTTCTTCCAGGGCCATGGCGTACGCCAGGTAACCGGTGTCGCAGCCGCCCCACTGTTCGGGAACCAGCATGCCGAAGAAACCCAGCTCGGCCATTTGCGCAATGGCTTCCTTGGGGAAACGGTGTTCGCGATCCCACTCGGCGGCGAACGGTTTCAAGCGTTCCTGGGCAAACTGCCGGGCCGCGTCGCTGATCTGTAGTTGTTCGTCATTGGGCAGCATAGGGAATCCTTAATCCAGGCATTCAACGGCCATGGCCGTGGCTTCGCCGCCGCCGATGCAGATGGCAGCCACACCCCGCTTCAGGCCTTTGCGGCGCAGGGCAGAGAGCAGCGTGACCAGGATCCGTGCGCCCGAAGCACCAATCGGATGACCCAGGGCGCAGGCGCCTCCGTGCACGTTGACCTTGCTGTGGGGAATTTCCAGCTTGGTCATGGTGACCAGGCTGACCACCGCGAAGGCTTCGTTGATTTCGAACAGATCGACTTGATCCAGCGACCAGCCGGTTTTTTTCATCAGCTTCTTGATCGCGCCCACCGGAGCTACTGGGAACAATCCCGGAGTGTCGGCAAACGCGGCGTGGCCATGAATCACCGCCAGTGGCTTGAGACCGCGTTTTTGCGCCTCGCTGCGACGCATCAGGACCAAGGCCGCGGCGCCATCGGAAATCGAGCTGGAGTTGGCAGCGGTCACCGTACCGCCGGCGCGGAATGCCGGCTTGAGGCTGGCGATCTTGTCCAGCTTGGCCTTGGGCGGTTGCTCGTCGTCGGTGATGGTCTTCTGCTCTTTGCCGACTGTGACCTGCAGCGGGACGATTTCGGCGGTGAAGCTGCCGTCCAAGATGGCCTGCTGGGCGCGGGTGGTCGACGCGATGGCAAAGGCGTCCTGGGCCTCGCGGCTGAAGCCGTGTTCCTGCGCGCAATCCTCGGCAAAGGTGCCCATCAGGCGGCCCTTGTCGTAGGCGTCTTCCAGGCCGTCGAGGAACATATGATCGATCACGCTGCCGTGGCCCATGCGGTAGCCGCTACGGGCGCGGTCCAGCAGGTACGGAGCGTTGGACATGCTTTCCATGCCGCCGGCCACCACCACCTCGGCACTGCCGGCCAACAACATGTCGTGGGCCAGGATCGCCGCCTCCATGCCCGAACCGCACATCTTGTTCAGGGTGGTGCAACGGGTCGACTTGTCCAGGCCGGCGCCCAATGCTGCCTGGCGTGCCGGGGCCTGGCCGAGACCGGCAGGCAGTACACAGCCGAACAACACTTCTTCCACGGCATCGCTGGCCAGGCCCGCGCGCTCGACCGCCGCACGAATGGCGGCGGCGCCCAGTTGTGGCGCAGTCAGGCTCTTGAGGTCACCCTGGAAACCGCCCATGGGGGTGCGGACGGCGCTGACGATGACAATCGGATCGTTGTGAGTGGTCATGTTCATGACTCCTTATTTAGCGGCCATGCGCAAGGCACCGTCGAGACGGATCACCTCACCGTTGAGCATGCTGTTTTCTATGATATGCCTGACCAGCGCCGCGTACTCGCAAGGTTTGCCCAGGCGTGGCGGGAATGGCACGCCGGCGGCCAGCGAGTCGCGAACTTCCTGGGTCATGCCGGCCATCATCGGGGTTTCGAAGATGCCCGGGGCTATGGTCATCACACGGATGCCGAAGCGTGCCAGCTCACGGGCGGCCGGCAAGGTCAGGCTGGCAATCGCGCCTTTGGATGCGGCATAGGCGGCCTGGCCGATCTGGCCGTCGAAGGCGGCCGCCGAAGCGGTGTTGATGATCACTCCCCGCTCGCCGTCCGCGTCCGGGGTGGCCTGGGCAATCGCCTCGGCTGCCAGGCGCAGCATGTTGAAGCTGCCGATCAGGTTGACGTTGATCACCTGGCTGAAACTGCTCAGGGCATGCGGACCGTTTTTGCCAAGGATCTTTTCGCCCCGCACGATCCCGGCACAGTTGACCAGGCCGTTGAGCCCGCCAAACGCCGCAACCGTGGCCTGTACCGCAGCCTGTGCGGCGTCTTCGTTGCTGATGTCGGCGACCACGCTGTGGGCCCCGAGGCGCTCGGCCTGCGCCGCGACCGCCGCGGCGTTCATGTCCACCAGCATCACCTTGGCGCCAGCGGCGACCAGCAGTTCAGCGGTGGCCGCACCCAGCCCCGACGCACCGCCGGTGACGATAAAAACCTTGTTTTCGATCTGCATCGTTGTTTCCTTGAATTCAAGCCTTGTTGACCGCGGCCTCTTGAGCCTTGGCGATTTCCTGGTTGCGCAAGATAAAGCGCTGCAATTTGCCGCTTGGGGTTTTCGGCAAATCGCTGACAAATTCGATTTCACGGGGATAGGAATGCGCGGCCAGGCGCTTGCGCACATGTTGGCGCAATTCTTCGGCCAGCTCCGGCGACGCCAGGTACTGGCTAGCGAGCACGACGAAGGCCTTGACCAGTTCGGTGCGCTCCGGGTCGGGCTTGCCGACCACCGCCGCTTCTATCACCGCCGGGTGCTCGATCAGCGCGCTTTCGACATCGAACGGACCGACCCGGTAACCCGAGGTGGTGATTACGTCATCGCTGCGACCGACGAAGCTGATGCTGCCGTCCGGGTTCAGCTCGACCGTGTCGCCGCTCAGGTAGTAGTCGCCGACAAAGGCCTTGGTCGGCGCACCGTCGTAGCCGGGGAACCAGCACATCGGCGACTGGCTGCGATCGATCGCCAGGATCCCTGGCTGGCCGACGGACAATTCGTTGTAGTTGTCGTCCAGCACCACAATGCGGTGGCCGGGCGATGCAAAACCGGCAGCACCGACATGCACCGGATGCTCGAGGCCGTGGTGATTGCACAGGACCATGCCCAGCTCGGTCTGGCCATAATGGTCGTGGATCACTACGCCGAGGTTATCGGCAAACCAGCGGATCACTTCCGGGTTCAGCGGTTCGCCGGCGCTGCTAACGATACGCAGCTTGCCTTTGATGCTGCGGGCGAACTCGTCGCCGCCGGCAATCAGCAGGCGGTAGGCGGTCGGCGAGCCGGTGAGGTTGGTGATCCCGTACTTGTTGATCACCCGGCAAGTGCTTTCCAGGGTAAACGGGCCGTCGTAGAACGTGATCGGGTGCCCCATGCCCAATGGGCCGGCCACACCAAAGTAGATGCCATAGGCCCAACCGGGATCGGCGACGTTCCAGAAGGCATCTTCCGGGCGCAGGTCCACGGCGTCGCGGGTGTAGCTCTGGAAGGCGACAAGGGCCTTGAGCGGCACGTACAAGGCTTTCGACGGGCCAGTGGTGCCCGAGGTGAACATCAGCAGGAACGGGTCTTCACCGCTGAGCAACACCGGTTCGCACTGGTTGGAATGATTGGCCAGTTCCGCCCAGAAACTGAAGTCGCCGCGGACCAGGCCCTGGCCCTTGGCACCGGTGACCGTGACGATGGTCGGGCAGTCGGGCACTTCGCTGAGTTTGGGCCGGTTCGCCGCATCGGTCACCACCACGGCCGCGCCGGAAGTGCCCAGGCGATGTTCCAGGGCCTTGGGGCCGAAGGCGGTGAACAATGGCTGATAGACCGCGCCAATGCGCCAGGTGGCGAGCACTACGATCAAGAGTTCGACGTTGCGCGGCAACAGGCCAGCGACTTTGTCGCCCTGCTTCACGCCCTGGGACTTGAGGAAGTTGGCGAAACGCGCGGCCTTGTCCTGCAGGTCGCTGAAGGTATAGGTCGCGCTGGCGCCGTCGCGCCCTTCCCAGAACAAGGCAATGCGCCCGGGCAATGCGTGGCGGTCGCAGCACTCGACACAGGCGTTGAGGGCCGTCAGCGAACCATGAAGTGCCGCATCGACCGTGTGCTGATAGTTGAACTGTGAAGTCGCAGACAGGTAATCGCGCATTGCCAGAATCCCTTGGTGTTTTTATTGGGTTGGGGGAACCTACAAAATCCTCGAAATACTCGCTCCACGGGCGGCGCGGGACAATGGTCAAAGCCATCAAGTTGCTTGACTGCTTTGGCCAAGGGGGGCGCATCTGTGAGCCGACATTAGGCCGAGTACATATCCATTTCTTCGGTACGGCTGATAAGGGTTCCGCCCAACGGCGGCTCACTTTTGAACAGCCGGAATGCCGGCCCAGGCAAAAGTAAGCAAAACGCTCATGCCCCACCACTCGGTGCCTCGCTTAGGCTCGGCATGCCCGTACTCCGACATTGATTGGGGGGGGGGCGCCGCAATGGGCCATCCCCTACAGGGTTTTATTCCGCATTACCGCCACGTCTGACTATCAGTTCTGATAGTTCCCAACTTTTGGCCGCGCGAGTATATCTGGAAGCAAGAAATCAACCTCGAAGGCAGGCCTTGTGATGACCGATTCCGCAAACAGTGACCGCCCCTCACGGCAGTCACAAACCATACTTCTAGCCACCGACAGTAAGAACTCGGTGCTGGTCGAAGTCGCAGGCGGAAGGTTCAATTCGATCGCTTATTCAGTTTATGGCGAACAGACCGGGCGGCAGGAAATCAACGGGCGATTGGGTTTTAACGGTGAGCTACGCGAGGTGCTATTGGGCTGGTACTTGCTGGGCAATGGCTACAGGGCTTACAACCCTGTGTTGATGCGCTTTCATAGCCCGGACAGTTGGAGTCCGTTTGGAGCGGGTGGACTGAATGCCTACATGTATTGCGTAGATCCGTTGAATTTTTCAGATCCAACCGGGCATTTACCCAAACTGATTCACCAAATCGGCAACTTCCTTTCAGGAGTGGATCGGTTTTTGTTTGGTGGTGCCTCCGTTACTGGCCCCAGCCGCGGCAAAGCATTGAAAGCCACTAGACAAGTGGAAACTGTGACGGGACCTATGCGCGTCGAAAAAGAAAGCACTCTGAATGCGTTTGGTACCTTGGGCACTGTTATCGCCGGGGCGCCGGGGCCACGAAACTTCCCACCTTCGCCAGGGCTTGGTGACTATGGACCAACAACAGAAAGGATTCATCCCGGCTATGAAGGAGGCGCCGCCATGGACGGATTGACCGCTCTGGGAAGCAGATCAACAACTGGTCGTACTGTGCAAAGCTCCAGCCTGTCAACCGGACAATTCGCCCCGCCGCAACCAAGCAACTCTGGGGGAGATACGTGGACAAGTTCTCGTGGAACACATGGACGAGAGGTCGTATTCCCTCGAACTAGGGGAGGTGGTGATGCAACTGGCATGAACTCGCGTCTTCTTCCACTGCAAGCACCTGCGAGACAAGCCTTTTTGAATCCTCAAGTCCAGTTGCAACAAGATGCACTTCGAGCCGCAATGGACGTGCTAAATGCACGACGAATACGGGCGGGACAACCTCCACGACCATTTTTACTAGCCCCGCGAAGGTAGTCACTCGGGCGTTGCAAGCCGATCAATTCCTGGTCTCAGTAGCCCTGGCCCAGTGCGGCTAAACCGGCGTCCTGCCGGTTTACCCCCCAAATCAATATCGGGGTAGTAGAAGCTACACCGCGCATGCCCTAGCGATCAGGTCGGCTTTTAGGCCGCCTCGCTTTGCTTTTGATCCTGGGCGCCCCGTTAACCACGCTGGCCGAACGCAGGCTTGAAGCCGTGGGTAACCCGGCAGGACGCCGGGTTAGCCGCCCCGCGCCATGGATGGCGCGTGGCGGCGGCCCACGGATTCAAGCCGGAGTGAGGGAACACCGAGCCTAAGCGAGGTGCCGAGTGGTGGGGCAAGAGCCTTTTGCTTACTTTTGGGCTCCTCCAAAAGTGAGCCGCTGTAAAAGCGGAACCATAGGAGGCCGTTACCGCAAAAATGGATATGTACTCGGTCTAATCCAACACCCCAGAGGCCCACAGGTGCAACGTCGCACACACAGTTGTGTAGATACCTATGCCGCGATAGCCATATCAGCTCGCGCGCTAAAACCGACTCAATCGGCGTCGCTGAGAATCAAGCTGCGGTAATGCCCTGGGTTGGACCCCGACCACTTGCGAAACGCCTTGTAGAACGAGCTGGTATCGGCAAACCCCAGGCGGGCGGCGATGTCGCTGAAGCTGATGGCCGGTTCGGCCAGCCAGACAATCGCCAACTCCTTGCGCACGCTGTCTTTCAAACCCTGGTAGGTCTGCCCCTCTTCCGCCAGGCGCCGGCGCAGGGTCGAGGCCGACATGCACAGCTGTTGCGCCAGGCTTTCGGTCTCCGGCCAGGTGTGCGCCGGCAGATGCCGCAAGTCGTGTTTGATGCGGCTGGCCAGGCTTTGCGGGTCACGGTATTTGACCAGGATGTTGGCCGGGGCATGGGCCAGGAAGCGCTGCAGCTCTTGCACACTGCGCTTGAGCGGCAGGTCGAGGCAGTCGGCCGCGAAGATCATCCGGGTCCGTGGCCGGTCGAATCGCAGGTTCTCGGAAAACATCACCTTGTAGTCGTCGCAGAACGGCGGCTCGGCACAACGCAGTTCAATGGCCAGGATCGGAATCCGTCGCCCCGCCAGCCAGCAGGCCACGCCGTGGACGATCATCCAATAAGTGAAGTAGGTGAAGGCGCGACGCGGTTGCGGGTCGTCTTCCAGCAGGACGATCTCCGCCAGGCTCTGCTGGTGCACCAGTTGCGCTGGCAGGCGCTCGAGCATCAGCGACAGAAAGCCCAAGCCGCTGTTCAGACCTGCCGCCAACGTCGGCTGGGCCATGGCGCACTGGCAGAGAAAGGCCAGGCTGCCTGATTTCAGCTGGCGCGGGTCCATGCCGAAGAACTCATCGTCGCGCCGCCGCGCCAGCAGCCGCCACAGCCGGGCGTAGGCGGTAGCCGGCACCCGGGCGTCCGCCACCTCCAGTAACTGCGGCTCGATACCGACCTTAAGCAGCACTTCATGACTGGCGGCACCCGGCTCACAGCTTTGTAACAGCGCTTCGCGCACCAGGTGAATGGAGATGCTGTCTTTTTCCGACATAAAGCGTGGCGACCCGGTTTTTATTTGAGGGCCATCTTAACGTACCAGCTGGCCAGTTGGCCCTCGATCAACGGCAAGGCGCTGACTCAATCGCGAAAATGCCCCTGATCAGCGCAACGACCCTTCCTTGGAATTGGTTCAGCCTTCGTTCAGGTAAATGTCAATCAACCTCGACTGACAATGAGTATCATTATGTTACAACTTAGCTTGCTATCTATCTCGACGGTGCTGAATGCTGGTTCCTTTTCTGATCATGCTGCGCGAAGGCATTGAAGCGGCGTTAATCGTCGGCATCATTGCCAGTTACCTCAAGCAAACCGGGCGCGGGCACTGGCTGCCGGCGGTGTGGATCGGCGTGTTTCTCGCCGCCGCACTGGCCCTGCTGGTGGGCGCTGGCCTGGAATTGATGAGCGCGCAGTTCCCGCAGAAACAACAGGAGTTGTTCGAGGCAGTGATCGGCCTCGTGGCCGTGGCCATCCTCAGTTCCATGGTGTTCTGGATGCGCAAGGTCGCCCGCTCCATCAAGCACTCGCTGCAGTTGTCCCTGGAGCAGGCCATGAGCAGCTCCCGGCATCAGGTCGGCGCCTTGATCGCCATGGTGTTTTTCGCTGTGGCCCGCGAAGGCCTGGAAACCGTGTTCTTCCTGTTAGCCGTGTTCCAGCAGAGTAGCGGCCCGGCAGCGCCGATGGGCGCCCTGCTCGGCCTGGGCCTGGCGATTATCGTTGGCTGGCTGATCTATAGCGGCAGCATGCGCCTGAACCTCGCGGCGTTCTTGCGCTGGACCGGGCTGTTCATTGTGTGGGTGGCCGCCGGGATTCTCGCCAACTCGGTGCAGGCCCTGCATGAAGCCGGGGTGTGGAATCACCTGCAACAGGTGGTTTTTGACCTCAGCGCCAGCCTGCCAATGGACGGCCCACTGGGCTCGGTGCTGGCCGGCATGCTCGGCTACCAGGACGCGCCCACCGTCAGCACCCTCGGTGCCTACGGGATTTATCTGCTGGTGGCCCTGGTGCTGTTGTGCCTGCCGGTCAGCGCACCCGCGAAACCGCCAGCCAGCCCCTCCTCTTCCGCTTCCAGTCAGTAAGGGCATACATGTCAAGCCAGGTCCCCCTTTCATCCTTGCCACCCCGTACCTTGCACTGGGCGCTGGCCGGCTCGGTGTTGGTGATGATCGCCGCCGGTGGATTGTTCTACTACGCCGCGCACATGGCCGCCGCCAAGCGTCAGGCGCATCAGGGTGAAATCACCGTGACCATCCACCCCCACAGTTGCGAACCCAACGCCCTGACCGTGCCGGCAGGCCCCACCAGCTTTCGCATCGTCAACCGCTCCGAGCGTGCCGTGGAATGGGAAATCCTCGATGGCGTGCTGGTGCTCGAGGAACGGGAAAACATCGCCCCGGGCCTGAGCCAGGTGATCAACGCCGACCTGTTGTCAGGCGACTACAGCATCACCTGCGGATTGCTCAGCAATCCCCGCGGCACCTTGCACGTGACCCCGACCGCCGCGTCCGAAGCCGCCGCCAAGGCCCGTCCATCAATGCTGGCGTTTGTCGGCCCGTTGTCGGAATTCCGGGTCTATCTCAGCACCCAGGGCACCGAGTTGATCAAGGCGGCAAGCGCTTTGCAGCAAGCCATCGATGCGGGAGACCTGGAGCAGGCCCAAGCCCTGTACATGCCTGCCCGCATTGCTTATCAACGCCTGGCCCCGGCGGCGCAACGCCTGGCCGAACTGGATAACGCGATCAATGCCCGCGCCGACTACTTCGAGCAGCGTGAGCAGGACCCGCAGTTTGTCGGCTTCCACCGGATTGAATACAGCTTGTTCGAGCAGCGCAGCACCGCGGGCCTGGGTCCAATCGCTGCACGGCTGTTGGTTGATGTCGGCCAACTCAAGCAACAACTGCTGGCGCAATCGCTGCCGCCCGGACAACTGGTGAGCAGTGTCACGCGCAACCTGCGCAGCATCGCCCAGGTGCGCGCCAGCAGCGGTGAAGAGGAGCGCTACAGCCACAGCGACCTCAACGGATTCATCGCCAACCTGGCGGTCAGCCGCAAAGTGCTCGACTTGCTGCGCCCCTTGCTGGTCAAGAGTGCCAGCCCGCTGTTGGCGCAGATTGATCGTGCAGCCAGCGACTTCGAAACCGAGCTCAATGACCTGAACGCCCAGGCTGGCGACCGTGGCTATGAGCGCCTCAACGCCGACCAGCGCCAGCGCATCGCCGATCGGGCCAAGGCCCTGGCTGACGCGCTCGATGGCATCGATCCCGCCCTTGGCCTTTTCGGCCTGTAAGCAGAAGACCAACGACAGATGAACCATTCAGATCCATTCAGTGCCCAGCGTCGCCGTGTGTTACTGGGCATGGGGGCCGCTGGTATAGCGCTGGCGGGAAGCGCCCTGAGCTGCCCGGCCATGGCCGCCAGCCCAGCACAAGTCACCCAGGCCCCAAGCAGCGACAAGACCGAGGACCGCCAGCGTTTCCACGGTCGGCACCAGGCCGGCATCGTCACCCCACGCCCGGCCGCCGGCATGCTGGTAGCCTTTGATGTGCTGGCCAGCGACCGCGACGAACTCGAGCGTCTGTTCCGCACCCTCAACAGCCGGATCGCCTTCCTGATGGCCGGCGGCCCGGTGGCTGAGCTGGACGCCAAGCTGCCGCCGCTGGACTCCGGGATTCTTGGCCCGCAGGTAACGCCGGACAACCTGACCATCACCGTGTCGGTGGGCGAATCGCTGTTCGACGAACGTTTTGGCCTGGCGCCCGTCAAGCCCCACCGGCTGATCCGCATGCACGAGTTTTCCAACGATGCACTGCAGCCGGATCTTTGCCACGGCGACCTGAGCCTGCAGTTCTGCGCCAACAGCGCCGACACCAACATTCATGCCCTGCGCGACATCGTCAAGAACCTGCCGGACCTGCTGCTGGTGCGCTGGAAACAGGAAGGCAGCGTACCGCCGCAGGCACCGACCAAGCCCGGGGTCGCGGCGCAAAGTGCGCGTAATTACCTGGGTTTTCGCGACGGCTCGGCCAACCCCGACTCCAACGACCCCGGCAGCATGCGCCAAGTGGTCTGGGTCCAGCCCGGCAGCACGGAGCCGGCCTGGGCCGCCCATGGCAGCTATCAGGTGGTGCGGATCATCCGCAACCTGGTGGAACGATGGGACCGCACGCCCCTGCAGGAACAGCAAAGCATCATCGGCCGGGTCAAGACCACGGGCGCGCCCCTGGACGGTACCCAGGAGAACCAAGTGCCGGACTACGCCTCAGACCCCCACGGTCAATTGACCCGGCTGGATGCCCATATCCGCCTGGCCAACCCGCGCACCGCCGCGACCCAGGGCAATCTGATCCTGCGCCGGCCGTTCAATTACTCCAATGGCGTGAGCAAGAATGGCCAGCTGGAAATGGGCCTGTTGTTCATCTGCTACCAGGCTGACCTGCTCAAGGGCTTCATCACCGTGCAAAACCGCCTCAACGGCGAACCGTTGGAGGAGTACCTCAAGCCCATTGGCGGTGGGTACTTCTTCAGCTTGCCGGGCGTCACCGACGACCAGGACTTCATCGGTCGCTCACTGCTTGGCGCTGCACCGGCCATGACCAGGGCCTGATTTCACCTCACACCCCACCCACGGAATCGTCCCATGAACAAATCGCCTCTCGTTTTGCTGGCAGCCCTTGGTTTGCTCCACGCCCCTATCCCGGCTTTCGCTGTCACGGCGCCGCTGGACCTGGTGGGGCCGATCTCCGACTACAAGATTTACGTCACTGAACAGCTGGATGAGCTGGCCAGCCACACCCAGGCGTTCACCGCCGCAGTGAAACGCGGCGACCTGGCCACCGCGCAACAACTCTATGCGCCAACCCGGGTGTACTACGAGTCGATCGAGCCGATCGCCGAACTGTTCAGCGACCTCGACGCGTCCATCGACTCCCGGGTCGACGACCATGAACAAGGGGTCAAGGCGCCCGACTTCACTGGCTTCCACCGCATCGAATATTCACTGTTCGCCGAGCACACCACCGAGGGTCTGGCGACCCTGGCGGACGGCCTCGACAAGGACATCAAGGACCTGCAGGCCCGGGTGGCTGGCATGACCTTCCCACCGGAAAAAGTGGTGGGTGGCGCGGCGGCCTTGCTCGAAGAAGTGGCGGCGACCAAGGTATCCGGCGAAGAAGATCGCTACAGCCACACTGACTTATATGACTTTCAGGGCAACATCGACGGCGCGAAAAAAATCGTCGACCTGTTCCGTGGCCAACTGACCCAGCAGGACCAGGCGTTCGTGGCCAAGGTCGACAAAAACTTCGCCAGCGTCAACAGCATCCTCGCCAAGTACCGGACCGCCGACGGTGGCTTCCAGACCTACGACAAGGTCAAGGACCGAGACCGCAAGGCCCTGATCGGACCGGTCAATACCCTGGCCGAGGACCTGTCGACGCTGCGCGGCAAATTGGGATTGAACTGAAGTACGACCCGCACGCCTCGCCCGCCTTTATCACTCAGGCCGACTGCCAGGACACAGGCCCATGGTTACTACATATATCGTTAGCCTGCTTCCTTTTATCCCAACCGCACGCCATGATGCCGGGTACCGCCCGCCCGCGAACGAGCTCCCATGTCTGCGCAGCAAACACCCCCCGTCAGTTCCATGGCGATCACCCTGCAGATCGTCTCCATCGTGTTCTACACCTTTATTGCCTTTATCTGTATCGGCCTGCCGATTGCGGTGCTGCCGGGTTATGTCCACGAACACCTGGGGTTCAGTGCGGTGGTGGCCGGGTTGACCATTGGCTCGCAGTACCTCGCCACCCTGCTCAGCCGGCCCATGGCCGGGCGCATGTGTGACAGCGTCGGCACCAAGCGTGCAATTGTCTATGGACTGCTGGGGATCCTGCTCAGCGGCGTGCTGACCCTGGCCTCGACCCTGCTGCAGAGTCTGCCGCTGCTGAGCCTGGGCATCCTGATCTGCGGCCGGTTGTTGTTGGGCGTTGCCCAGGGCCTGATCGGCGTCGGCACCATCAGTTGGTGCATGGGCCAGGTGGGCGCCGAACACACGGCGCGCTCGATTTCCTGGAACGGCATTGCCTCCTATGGCGCCATCGCCATTGGCGCGCCACTGGGGGTGGTGATGATCGACGCCTGGGGCTTCGCCAGCCTGGGGATTGCCCTGGCCGTGCTGGCAGCGGCCGCCTTGCTGCTGATTCGCAACAAACCCTCGGTGCCGGTAATCCGTGGTGAGCGCCTGCCCTTCTGGTCGGTGTTCGGGCGTATCGCGCCCTTTGGCGCCAGCCTGAGCCTGGCCTCGATCGGCTATGGCACCCTGACCACCTTCATCGCCCTGTTTTATGTCAGCCGTGGCTGGACCGGCGCGGCCTACTGCCTGACGGTGTTTGGCCTGTGCTTCATTCTCGCGCGGCTGCTGTTCATCTCCTGCATCAACCGCTTCGGCGGGTACAGCTCGGCCATCGCCTGCATGAGCATCGAGACCCTGGGGCTGGCACTGTTGTGGCTGGCCCCCTCGACGACCGTGGCCCTGATTGGTGCCGGGCTCGCAGGCTTTGGCCTGTCCCTGGTGTATCCAGCCCTCGGCGTGGAAGCCATCAAGCAAGTCCCGAGCAGCAGTCGCGGCGCCGGCTTGAGCGCTTATGCGGTGTTCTTCGATCTGGCACTGGCGATTGCTGGTCCCTTGATGGGAGCCGTGGCGTTGAACCTGGGGTATTCGTGGATCTTCTTTGGCGCAGCGCTGTTGTCGATCAGCGGCTTGGGCCTGACCTTGCTGCTCAAGCGCAGGCACCTGCGGGGCTAGTCACTGCGTCAGGACCCATGTTCCTCGCTGACAGTCTGCAGCCCGGCACGGCTGGGTTTGCCCAGGGTGCGTGAGAAAAACGCGGCAGCTTCGGTGATCAGGTTGCGGTGAATGTCCTCGCGGTCGACACCATCGGCATCGGTGCACAGGGCCGCCATGGACAGCCGTTGTTCAGCGCTACACGGCGCCATGAACACAAAGTGCCCGGCCCCGGCCAGCAGCTTGAAGTCCGGCGCGGTCGGTAGCTTGCGCGCCAGGGCCGCCGCGTTCTTGTCCACGGCCACCAGCTTGTCGCCATCGCCACTGTAGAGCAGCACCGGCACATGCACCCCCGCCAGGGTTTGCCGGCCGAATTTCAAGCTCAGGGGCGCCATCAGCATCAAGGCGTGGACCCGTGGATCGGCGACCGGTTGCAG
The DNA here is from genome assembly GCF_033989915.1 of Pseudomonas sp. P5_152. Lineage (NCBI taxonomy): Bacteria > Pseudomonadati > Pseudomonadota > Gammaproteobacteria > Pseudomonadales > Pseudomonadaceae > Pseudomonas > Pseudomonas sp. P5_152. The sequence continues at coordinate 246,483 of NZ_JASFAH010000002.1, forward strand.
GTCGTCACGGTCGACGATCAGTTCGCCCTGGGTATTACAGGCGTCGCGATCCTCCGGGCGCTCCAGGCAGTAGCGGCGCAAGCGATCGAGGTCGGGAGTGGCGCCGGACAGAATCAATGCAGTTTCACCACCGGCTGAATAACCGATGACCCCGACCTGCTCGGGATTGACGAATGGCGCCAGCAGCGGATCGGCCAGGGTCGCGGTGATGGCCTCGGAGATCTGGATCGGCCGCCCGTACAGGTTGCTCAAGGTGCCGAGGCGGCTGTGGTCCTTGGAGTTGTCGCCGGGGTGAATCACCGCCACCACCACAAAACCCTTGCGGGCCAGCGCCGTGGCGAGGTCGTGCAGGGCCAGGGGCGTACCGGTGTTGCCGTGCGACAACATCAGCAGTGGGAAACGGCCGATGGCGACCCGGGCATCTTGCGTGGCCTGGATTTGATAGCCCTCCAGCATGCTGGGGTGTTCGATGCCAGTCGACGGATAAAACGCGATGGCGGACATTGGTTGCAGGTCCAGCGGGTCGAGAAAGCTCAGGGAGTGGTAACCGACGCTCCAATGTGGGGTCAGTCGGGGTGCGGCGTGCACTGAATTCAGGCTGCCCAGCAGGCAGATCAGTAACAGTGCCCACAGACGCGACATGGCATGCCCCACCTTGTTAACCGATTGGTAGAAATTTCGAACTCAGCGCGAAGCTGGCGAACCTGAATTGCATAACCCCACTGCATAACCCAAGCCACTCTCACTCTGCGCGAGCGGCTTTTTTCAAGCGGACACAAAAAAACTGCGCGCCTTGATCGTTTTACTCTCGATCAAAGCGCGCAGTCCAGTGGTTGACGCAAGCTTTACGCAGCGGCGAACAGTTGCTCGCTGATGTGCGCCTGGGCATCGCTCATGGCTTTGTTGCGAACCTCATCACCGTAGGCCAGGCCATGGGCGGTCAATAACACCAACTCGGATACCTGGTTTCGCGACCTACCCACAGACTTACCAGGACTGATTTTTCACGGAGCAGCCGTCGGTTTCAGGTATGAAATATTTCGTATGGCTTTTCAGAAATGCCCTACCGCGCACCTGAAAACATTGCAATAGGATGTTTGGCTGACTAAAAGGAGTGTCACGTATGGCTAATCACGGTTATATGACCATCACCGGCAAGGCTCAAGGACTGATTTCGGCGGGTTGTTCAACCCAAGATTCTATTGGCAACAAGTGTCAGTCCGGGCATACCGACGAAATTATGGTGCTGTCTTACACCCACAACATGGTTAACATCGGAAATATTAATAAGCCAACACACAGTCCAATCATTATCACTAAAAACGTTGATAAAGCCTCGCCGCTACTCGCTCAAGCACTCTCAACTAGAGAAGAAATAAACTGTACAATTAGTTTTTATCGAGTGTCGCCTTTTGGCATGCAAGAAAAATTCTATTCAGTCTCGATCAATGGCGGGATCATTGCTGATCTGACACTTGAAATGCCTCATTCCATTTTGCAGAGCGATGCCGAAACTCAAGAGCATGTTGCTATTCGTTACCGAGATATCACGTGGACTCACCACGCTGCCGGCACCAGCGGATATAGCACATGGGGAAATAACGAATGAAACCAACAAACGAAAGTTGCATGCCTGGCAGTTGTGATTATTGGATGGTTAGCCAAGCCGCCGCAAAGTTGGGTATTCAAGCGAGCACATTAGGCGCTAGACATATTAAAGATGGAACGCTGCGCCTGCAATTCAACAGAGAGGTTTCTTATTATGCCAGAGGCATTGTTAATGACGTTTCTCAGGGCAATAAAAGCGCTGAGCAGGGATTAAAAGAGCTAAAGGATGAGCAAAACAGTCTACTCAGTCAGGCAAGAGACGTTGCCTTACGAGGAGCAAGCGTTATTTCGGGAGCGCTTCAGTTTGCTGCGGGTGCTGGGATTTGCTACGCCTCCGTGGGCACACTTTGCCTTTTCGCGGGTGCGCCCATGATGCTCAACGGTGCTAATAACACCTATGAGAGCGGGCGCAACCTTTTCGAGAATCGTTCCGATACCGTAGGCCCACTGAGAACGGGTTATCGCGCCGTTTCTGGAATGCTGGGGAAAGGTAATTGTGAAGCCGATGTGGCCTATGGAATGGTTGACTTGAGTTCGTCAGCCTACGGCATAGGCAGAATGGTATTGAAACCCGATGCTTGGCGTTTGTTTAGGTACGTGAATACGGACTATGTTAGAGGGTATCAACAAGCTGCGCGAGGAGGCTTTATCTTCGATAGATTGATGGACAGTGCGACTGTAAAAACCATGTATAGCGCGTGCCACCCGTCTAATGAGTAACTTTATTTTTTACCCCGTCTTCGTGCTGATAGCGGCGCTTCTGTACTGGCCATCCTACTGGGCATACTTCGCGTTTTCAGGTCGGAATTTTTCCCCATTTAAGTTTTGGGGAGTTGGCATCTATAACGTACTGTTCGGCTCTATTCACGTTTTTTTTGTGCAAGACAGCACGCTACCTTTTATGGGTCACGTAGATAACTCCGTAATGGGCTGGCTATCCCTTGCCATGATATTTGTCTATGCGTTTACCCTTCCAGCTAATTGGGAACGAAAACGCTGGTTTTCACGAAAGTAAACTCACACCGAATCAATACCCATCCAGGAGGGTGTTTCAAAGACGCGTCCTGGTTATCCTAACAGGTCATCGTCTGGATTAAGCAGCGGCGACAGCCGAGTCAGATCCTCGTCCTGCACCAGGTAGCCGGGCACCGTGATGGCATTCAGACCGGAGAACTGGTCTGAAATCAGGTTGTAGTCACGGAGATAGTTCTGGCTCACCCAGGACAGCCGGTCACGGCGCAGCGCTTGGTGATCATTGCGAATCAGTGGCTTCAGGCCGGTGTTGCAGGCTCACCCTAGGAGCACGGCACACACGCTTGTCACTAGATTTCCGGATCATCGGCTTCAATCTCGATGGTCAAGCGCGCCAGCACCGTCGCCCGTTGCAGGTTATTGATCATTGCTCCCACTTTGGCAGGCTGCAGGATGGCATGAAGCTTGGAGTAACGACTGGCCCGACGAATCTCATCGAGCGGTGCACGTGAGGTCACTACCTCAAACCGAGCCGAACGCCGGGCTCGATAGATTGCATCGGGGGCCCCATGCGGTGAGATCAGCGTACTGAACAGTATGTTGGTGTCATCCAAGAGCACGCTGTACAGCTACCTGCACACAAAAAACTGCGCGCCTTGATCGTTTTACTCTCGATCAAAGCGCGCAGTCCAGTGGTTGACGCAAGCTTTACGCAGCGGCGAACAGTTGATCGCTGATGTGCGCCTGGGCATCGCTCATGGCTTTGTTGCGAACCTCATCACCGTAGGCCAGGCCATGGGCACGGACAAACTCGATGTCGGTGATGCCCATGAAACCGAGCATGACTTTCAAATACTCTTCATGGCCAACACCGGTCGGTTGACCGGCATGCAGGCCGCCGGAGGTCGACACCACCACCACTTTCTTGTTGCCGCACAGGCCTTCAGGGCCGGCCTCGGTGTAGCGGAACGTCTGGCCGGCGACGGCGATGCGGTCGAACCAGGCCTTGAGTTGGGTGGGGATGGTGAAGTTGTACATCGGCGCGGCAATCACCACCGCATCAGCGGCGAGGAATTCGGCCAGGGTCGAAGCACTCAGTTCGGCTTCGTGCTGCTGCGCGGCGTTGCGCAGTTCGGCGGTGGTGCCGGCGGCAACCAGGGTCGCGGCAGAAAAGTGGCTAATGGCATCGCTGGCCAGGTCGCGGTAGGTCACCTGGGTGGCCGGGTCGGCGGTTAACCAGGCCTGGACCACACCCTGGCTCAACTGACGGGAAGCGGAGTTGTCGCCGAGGATGCTCGAATCGATATGCAGAAGTTTCATGTGGGATCTCCAAGTGAGGATCGCCACCGGGCGATCAAGTTGAGACAATCCTACAGGTGAATCCAATGGACGATTAGTCGGCAACAATGTGATAGTTCGTCCTACTGATAGGACAATCGAGTGCGCCATGCAAGATCTCAATGACCTGTACTATTTCGCCAAGGTGGTCGAAGCCGGCGGCTTCGCTGCGGCCGGGCGGTTGCTGGGGATTCCCAAGTCGCGGTTGTCACGACGCATCGCCGAGCTGGAAGAACGCCTGGGTGCGCGCCTGCTGCAACGGACGACTCGGCAACTGAAGCTGACCGCAGTGGGTGAACGTTACTTGCGCCACTGCCAGGCCATGCTGCTGGAAGCGGAGATGGCCGATGAAGCGGTGGCCAGCATGACCAGCGAACCGCGGGGACGCTTGCGGGTGTCGTGCCCGGTGGGCCTGGCCCATGAGTTCCTGCCGAGCGTGATCAGCACGTTTCTCGAACGCTTCCCCCTGGTACAACTGGAGATGCAACTGCTCAACCGCCGGGTCGACCTGGTCACCGAAGGCATCGACGTGGCCTTGCGGGTCCGCGATTTGGGCGACGAGGACCCCTTCCTGGTGACCCGCCGCCTGCGCCAGGCGCAAACAGTGCTCGTCGCGACCCCGGCGTTCCTGCGCGAGCGCCAGATCGACCACCCCGACGACCTGAAAAATGTGCCGGTCCTCGCCGCCCTGGAAGCCGATCGCCTGGTGCATTTGCGCATGCTCGACGCGCAGGGGCACAGTTGCGACTTGAGCCTGGAGGCGCGCCTGGGCATCGATGACTTTGTCGTGCGCAAGGCCTGCACCCTGGCCGGGTTGGGTTTCACCATTTTGCCGATGCTGTATTGCGAACAGGAACTGGCCGACGGCACGCTGGTGCAACTGCTGCCCCAGTGGTCGCTGCCCGGTGGCTGGTTGCAGGCCGTCTATCCCCATCGGCGCGGCGTGTTGCCGGCGGTGCGGGCGTGGATAGACCATCTGACTGAATCGTTCAAAGGCTGTGGAGATCGACTGCTATGAAAGCCAAGGTGATGAGCGAACAACAGGTCGCCGACTTCTGCCTGGCCCTGCCTGGGGCCCGGGAAGATTACAAATGGGGGGGCGTGCGGGTGTTTTCGGTGGCGGGAAACAAGATGTTCGCCCTGCAGAATCTGCGGGGCGACTCATTGGCGTTCAAGGTGGACAAGGAGTTGTTCCTCGGCCACGTCGACCGCCCGGGGATAGGACCGGCGCCTTATCTGGCGCGCGCCCAGTGGATCATCATGCAGCCCCCCTACCCGCTGGGGGCCGCTGAGCTGCAGGGCCTGTTGCAACGTTCCCATCAACTGGTGGTGAGCAAGTTGCCCAAGCGGGTGCAGGTCGGCTTGCTCCTTTAAAACAGGCTGAACAAGCCGGCACCGAGGAATAACTGGTCGATCCAGAACACCTGGTGCAGCAGCACGATGATCCAGAACACGACCTGGAACGACACCTTGCGAGTTTTGTGGCGGAACACTTGCTGGGCCAACAACGCGCCCGGCCAACCGCCGGCCAGCTCCACCGCGTGCAGGACGTTTTCCGGGGTGCGCCAGCGCTCGGTACGGGCCTTGCGCTTGTCACTCCAGTACAGCAGGAATGCCAGGACGCTGACCACGCCGTAGGCCGCCAGCGCCAGCGGCGAGCCCCCGCGCAGCCACAACAGGCTGGAACCGATCAGCGGCAAGGCACAGAGACCGAGGAAGATCAGGCCCTTGAGACGCGGATGCTGGATGGCAACACCGTTGCGGGGGGCGTTCACGCCTTGGCCGCCGTCCAGTCGATCCAGCCGAACTGCCAGGTCGCCAGGATCAACAGGCCGAAAGCTATCCGGTACCAGGCAAACGCCGCGTAGCTGTGGCTGGCGATGAACTTGAGCAGGCCTTTGACCGCGATCATCGCAAAAATGAACGCGGTGACAAAACCCACGGCGAATACCGGCAGGTCCGAGGCCTGGAACAGGTCACGGTACTTGTAGCCCGAGTACACCGCGGCACCGACCATGGTCGGCATTGCCAGGAAGAATGAGAACTCGGTGGCCGCCTTGCGCGACAGGCCGAACAGCAGGCCGCCGATAATCGTCGAGCCGGAGCGCGAGGTTCCCGGGATCATCGCCAGGCACTGGGTGAAGCCGATTTTCAGTGCATCTTTCCAGGTGATGTCATCGACCGTCTCGGCGCGCACGCTGTGCTGGCGACGCTCGGCCCACAGCATGACGACCCCGCCCACCACCAGGGCCGTGGCCACGGTGATCGGGTTGAACAGGTAATGGTGGATCAGGTCGGCGAAAATCACCCCCAGGACCACCGCTGGCAGGAAGGCAATCAGCAGGTTAGCGGTAAAGCGTTGCGCATTGCGCTGGGTCGGCAAGCCGATGACCACGTCGAGGATCTTGCGGCGAAACTCCCAGACCACCGCGAGAATCGCCCCGAGCTGGATGATGATGTTGAATGCCATCGCCCGCTCGCCACCAAAATCGAGCAAGTCCGCCACGATAATCTGGTGCCCGGTACTGGAAATCGGCAAGAACTCGGTCAGCCCTTCTACAACCCCAAGAATCAACGCCTGTATGGCCGTCCAAAGATCCATCAATCCCCCATGAAGCGATGCCCCTGGCATGCCACGTTATCTAGTTTTTTTGGTGTTCACTGCGCTCAGCGTAGCTGAATGGCAAGGCGTACAGGATCTACCGGAACCGGTAAAAATCCTGTGAAAAATCAGCACGGATTCAGGTTTTCCCGTGCGCGGCCGAAATCCTATCAGACATGCCCGGCCAGCGCTGCGCCGTCATGGGACTTCAGTCGTATTGGCGTAGGGGCAAAAGCATGCCCTTATGCTGGCGCTGGTTGATGACAAGAATAAGAACCTGGAGTGACGCACTATGAACAGCTTGCGCAGTATGTCGATCAGCCGGCGGTTGTGGCTCATCCTGGTAGTGGCTGTGCTGATGCTCTTGACCCTGGGTTTGCTGATGCTCAAGCAGATTCATGACGACCTGTATCAAGCCAAGGCAGAAAAGACCCGCCATGTGGTTGAAGCGGCCAGCGGCGTGCTGGATTACTACCGGCAACTGGAAACCGCCGGCACCCTGACCCGCGACGCGGCGCAACAGCAGGCCCTGAGCGTGGTCCGCGGCTTACGCTATGAGCAGAGCGACTATTTCTGGATCAATGACCTGACCCCGGTGATGGTCATGCACCCCACCAATCCCAAGCTGGATGGCCAGAACCTGTCGGCGATCAAGGACCCGGACGGCTTTGCCCTGTTCAACGAGATGGTGGCCATCGCCAAGGCCAAGGGTGCCGGCATGGTCGACTATCGCTGGCCCAAGCCGGGCGCCAGTACACCGGTGCAGAAAACCTCCTACGTCAAATTGTTCGAACCCTGGGGCTGGGTGATTGGCTCGGGGGTCTATATCGACGACATGCAACTCGAGTTCCGGAGCCAGGTGCGGGAAGCCTCGCTAGTGGGCCTGGGCATTGCGCTACTGATGGCCCTGCTGGTGATGCTGATCGCGCGCAGCATTGTGCGGCCCCTGCAGGAAACCGTGGACGCCATGGCCAACATCGCCAGCGGCGAAAGCGACCTGACCCGCAGCCTCGACACCCACGGCCAGGACGAAGTGACCGAACTGGCCAGGCATTTCAATGCCTTCACCGCCAAATTGCGCGGAGTGATCAGCCAACTGCAGGTATCGGCCAGTGCCTTGGGACAATCCTCCACGGACTTGGGCGATAACGCCGCGCAAGCCCAGTCCCGCAGCCAGCAGCAGTCGCAACAGATGGAGCTGGTGGCAACCGCCATCAATGAAGTGACCTACGGCGTACAGGATGTCGCCAAGAATGCCGAGCACGCCGCCAGCGAAATGCGCGACGCCCAGGCGCAGGCGCAACAGGGCCAGGTCAACATTGACGGCAGCCTGCAGCAGATCGATCAGTTGTCCGCCACCATTGAACAGGCGGTGCAAGTGATTCGCACCCTGGCCAGCGAAAGCACCCAGATCGGTAGCGTACTGGAGGTGATTCGCTCCATCGCCGAACAGACCAACCTGTTGGCCCTCAACGCTGCTATCGAAGCGGCCCGAGCCGGCGAACAGGGCCGCGGTTTTGCCGTGGTGGCCGACGAGGTGCGCCTGCTCGCGCAACGCACGCAGAAATCCACCGCGCAGATCCAGACGATGATCGAACGCCTGCAAAACCATTCGGAGGCTGCCGTGCAGGTGATCGGCGACAGCAGCCGCGCCTCCCAGTTGACCATCGAGCAAGCCGGACTGGCCGGTGCCAGCCTGCATGCCATCGGCCAGGCGCTGCACAACCTCAACGGCCTCAATGCGTCCATCGCCAGCGCCACCCTGCAGCAGGCCCACGTGGTCGAAGACATCAACCAGAACGTGACCCAGGCGGCCGGCCTGTCACACAGCACCGCCCTGGCAGCGCAGCAATCGAGTGCGGCGAGCGTGCACTTGAAGGAACTCAGCGAACAGCTCAATGGACTGCTGAGGCAGTTCCGGGTTTAGTGCGAGCTTCTAGCGATGTTCGTCAACGATGACGCGTATTGACTGAATGCACGCGGGCGCGCGCTCCTACAGGACCGCGCGTAACCCTTGTGGGAGCTGGCTTGCCAGCGATGGTCGTTAACGATTACGCGCCAAGCCTGGCTCAACGCAGCGTGCTCGAGGTCTTCGCAAGCAGACGGAGCGCCGCCCGGCTCGCACACAAGGCCCGCTGGCGTTCACGCATGTGTTGGCATGCCCTTGATTTGCGGCGCTGCTGTACAATCGGCGCCCTCTTCGACTTCCCCAAGGAACCGCCATGTCCGGGCTTGAACTGTTTGCCGCCACGCTCGGCGTGATCGCCGTCTGGCTGACGGTCAAACAGAATCCCTGGTGCTGGCCGATCGGCCTGGTCATGGTGCTGCTCTACAGCTGGATTTTTTTCGAGGTCAAACTCTACTCGGACATGTTGCTGCAGGTGGTCTACGCCGGCTTGCAGCTGTATGGCTGGAGGCAGTGGACGCGCGGTGGCGAAACCCGCCACGGCCGGCAAGTGACCCGTCTGGGTAACGCAAGCGTGCTGCGCGACCTGTCGTTGGGCGCAGTCGGCAGCCTGTTGTTGGGCGCGGCCATGGCCCATTGGACCGATGCCGCGCAGCCCTGGCTGGATGCCGCATTGACCGGCTTTAGCCTGGTTGCCCAGTGGTGGATGGCACAAAAGCGGGTGCAATGCTGGCCGTTGTGGATCGCCGTGGATGTGATCTTCGTCGGGCTGTTCCTCTATAAGGGCCTGTACCTGACGGCAGCGCTCTATGCGGTGTTTACCCTGCTGGCGGTCCAGGGCCTGCGCGAATGGCGGGCCGACCCGGCGCTGCGCACATGAAGGTGGTAGTCCTCACCGGCCCGGAATCCAGCGGCAAGAGCTGGCTGTCGGCCGAACTGCACCAGCATTTCGGCGGGCTGCTGGTGGGTGAATACGTGCGCTACTTCATCGAGCAGAACCCGCGCGATACCTGCCTGGCCGATATCCCGCAGATTGCCCGGGGCCAGTTGGACTGGGAGGACAGCGCCCGGGTGCAACAGCCGGCGTTGTTGATTCTCGATACCCACTTGCTGAGCAACATACTCTGGAGCCAGACCCTGTTTGGCGACTGCCCGCCCTGGATCGAAGAACAACTGCTCGCCCGCCACTACGACCTGCACCTGCTGCTGTCCCCGGAAGCGGTGGAATGGACCGACGACGGCCAACGTTGCCAACCACAATTGGAGCAACGCCTGGCGTTCTTCGATGCCACCCGTGGCTGGTTGCAGCAGCACGGACGCAAGCTGCAAATCATCGAGGGTGACTGGGCCCAGCGGCGGCGTCTGGCGTTCACTGCGGTAGAGCAATTGCTCCAGGTTTAACCCCTCAAAGCGGCCTTCGAGCCGCACTTTTGCCCCGGTTCCGGGGCCCAAGTGTCCATTCCTGAAACACATACATGCAGCGAAACCGCCGATACAAGCGGGTTCACCGCGTTGTCACGCGCACTGTTACACCACTGATACAGCCCCGCCAGAACCCTTGTTCCAGAGCTTTACCTCGACCACTGCCACGTGCTGGCGGGGTGCCCTGTCTCATGCTTGATACAGTGCCAGCCGGTGATTACCCGGTTGAATCGCCAAGTCGTTGAATTCATGTGAAAAACAAAAAGCGGCACAGCTTCTGCTCTCTCCCTGACAACGCTGACAGGGCCAGCGGCAATTTCAGAAGGAGTGCAGAGATGGGGACTAACGAAAAGGGCACAACTCGCCTCCTGATGCTTGGATGCGCACTCAGCTCAGTGCTCAGCCTGCCAGTGCAGGCCGAGGGTAATGGCGAAATCGTTCTGCAACGTGATGTGCAACCGCGTGCCATTGGCCGCCAGCCCTTCGCCAAAGACCCCTACCCGACTACCGTCAACGCCAATCCGTCCGCACGTATTTTGCAGGTCACCAACACTGAACTCAACGATGGTGACTTCGCCGGTATTAGCAGCGGCGCGAGCATCATCAATCGCAACATCGTACCCAACGCCAACAGCGGCGCCGGCATCAACGTGGTGACCAATCCCAACGGTTTGCCAGGCATGCAGTCCGGCCATGGTGGCGGCAGCGGCAACGCAATCTCCGGAACCATCACGCGCTCGATCAATATTGGCCTTTCACCTTTGACCAACATGGGGAAATGAGATGAATCGGACGCTGATCTTTCTCGCCCTCTTGAGTAGTACTTCGGTCATGGCCGACTCCGACGTCAAAACGGTGAACAACGCAACGCTGAACAATTCCGGCGCCAACTACAAAGGCAACATGATGATGAACCAGGCCGCCGGCGACCAACAGCAACAGATCAACAACCGCGCCATTGCCATCGGTTCCGAGGCCGGGGCCACCGGCAGCATCAGCCAGAAAATCACTACGCCCGCCGATCGTTCGATGAACGCAAGCAGTTCCATCGGTGGCAACTCTTTCAGCAATGGTAACGGCGCACTGGGCGTGAACCAGTCGGCCGGGGCCAACAACCAAATGATCAATGCCATGCGGATCAGCGTCAGCGCCGCGCCGCAGAGCATTGATGACAGCGCCCTGTCGCAGCAGAACGTGGCGTTGTTACCAAACTCAGGAGCAACTGGCACTTCGCAAGGCAGTCGCCAGGTCGTTACCAGCGACCAGGCCTTCACCGGCAGCCGAGGAGTGATACAGGTGAACCAGAGTGCAGGGGTGGGGAACCGAATGGCTAACACCCTGAGCATCCGGGTCGCTGACTGACCCAAACCGCAGTGCGATTAGAAAGTACCAACACTTAACCAACTAATAAGCACGGAGAAACACCATGAAACCTACAACAGCTCTGAAACCACTGGTTTTCGCTCTGGCAGCGGTCATGGCAATTGCGGCTCAGGCCGATGGCGGCAAACGTCATCATCCGACTAAACCACAGGGTCCAACCCTGGATCAGATCCTGTCTATCACCGCCGGTGCGGGCGCAGCGGTTCTCGACCAGCAGGACAGCTCTGACAACAGTGTGCTCAATCAGGGCACCAAAAACACCTCCAAGGCTGATAGCTCGCTCAATGGCTCCAGCGGCAACATGGGTGCCAACGTTGCAGCCGGTGACGGCAACCAACAAGACAACGTTGCAGCGATCGCCACCGCCGATGAAAAATTCATCTTCGGTAGCGCTGTTGCAATCTCCAGCGCCACTCAAAACAATACCGACAACTCTGTGACCAACCGCTCCACGAGCAACCTGGCCACGGTGAACAACGTTGGCAACGGCAGCTCGGGCAACATCGGCGTCAACTCTGCCGCTGGCGACTTCAACCAACAGAAAAACAACCTGGCCATTGCCGTATCGGCCGGTCGCGTAGCTACCGCAGCTGCCGCGGCCAACCAGACGTCCTCCGGCCTGGATGTAGACAACAAAGCTGATCGCGTCACCAAAGTGGTTGACCTCAAAGGCAGCTTCAAAGCCCACGGCAGCTACAAAGGCACCGGCTACGGCACCATTGACGGTGGCAAAAAAGGTCACGACGACGACGACAAATATGGCGGTGGCAACAACAAGGATCAGAAATTCACCTTCAAAGAACAAGGCAGTGTCGAGCTGGCTGGCTACTGGACTCAGCAAGTGCTGACCAAAGATGGCTGGAAAAACCCAGTGGTCAACAATGCTTCGATGACCAACTCGATGAACGGCTTCTCGGGTAATGGTGGTACCAACGTTGCAGCTGGTGTGGGTAACCAACAAAGCAACTCGCTGTCCATCGCTGCAGGTTGCAAGGCTTGCCAAGGCGGCAACACCTTCTAACTGCGACGAACCTGAAAGCCCCGGAAACGGGGCTTTTCTTCAGACCCCACAAGGCGTATCGACCATGCGAGTTGCTGCCCTCTCCCTTATGCTTTGTCTGTCTGGCCTGACTCAGGCCGCACAGATGCCCGTGGCCGCCCTACCCGGCGGTGTCATGGTCTACAAGGATGTGCAAAGCCTGCGCGAGCGCAAGTTTGCCGATCTGGTCGAACAGAAAACCGACTTCAGCTGCGGTGCTGCCACACTGGCAACCATCTTGCGCCAAGCCTATTGGCTGGATGTCGATGAAGAGCACATCATCAAAGGCATGCTGGTCAATGCAGACCAGGACCTGGTACGTACCCAGGGCTTTTCCATGCTCGACATGAAGCGCTACATCGAAAGTATCGGTATGCGTGCCCGGGGCTATCGTATTCCTGCGGAAAAACTGGAAGCGATTACGATCCCCGTAGTGGTTCTGATGGATATTCGCGGCTACAAGCACTTCGTGGTATTGCAGCGGACCGATAAAAACTGGGTGTACATCGGAGATCCGGTCCTGGGCCATAAACGTTACTCCCACGATGATTTTGTCAAAGGTTGGAACGGTATTGTGTTTGCCATCATCGGCCCCGGTTACGACAAGACCAACGCCTTGCTCGACCCGCCGACGCCGCTGACCGCCAAGAACAAGCTGGATAACTTCAACCCTGTCAAAGATGCCGAACTGATGGATTTCGGGTTCATTCAGAGCGATTTCTTCTAGGCGCTCAAAAAAGATAAAGGAGCAGATGGACGCTCCAGGAGCCGAAGATGAAAACTTCACATTGGGTGGTCGCCGCTTGCTTGACTGTGAGCCTTCCGACGCTCGCCCACGCAGGTTTCAAACCGATCGAGATCAAAGACTCGGAGCTCTCCGAGTTGCGCGGTCGCTACGTCATGCCGGGCCGAATCATCAGCTTCGGCGTGGTCATGAGCAGCACCTGGCGCAATGCCAGCGGCGACATCATCGGGGCCTCTACCTCGATGCAGATTCAAGCTTCCACGGTCAAACCGCAGTTTTATGTATCCACGGTGAATGAGCCAGGCTCGGGCGGTAAAGGTCATTCCAATCAACAAGGCACCGGCAACATCTATGGCGGTGCAGCCTTGAACAATACACAAGGTGTTACCCAAAGCGTGCGCGCAGCAGGCGATGGCAACACCGCCTACAACAATGTAGCGATCGACGTGAAAGAAGCGTCCAGTGCCCCCGCCGCACTCGCCCCTCCTCCTGGCAGCCAGGTGCTGACTGCAGGTAATACCATCAATGCCAGCAACGCCGCGGGTTCGATCGCCATATCGGCAAACAGCGGCGGTATCCAGATGGCCATCGCGGCCAACAATAACCAGGGCAGTGCCCTGCAACAGGTCGCCCAAGGTGGCTTGCTGCAAAACACTCGGCTGTTGGGCGACAGCAACATGGTTAACAACCTGACTCAGCTCAACGTGGTACTCAATAACAACGGCCCAAGTCCTGGCGCTTTGGATTGCAACCTTAGTCAACTCAAAGGCCTACGCAACATGGGATATTGAACTACGCTGACTTTCGACCATTGGGCTCAAAGGGACGGCTTATTTCATGTATCGATCGGTGTCATTACGCGCGGTTGTATGTCTGAGTACTCTATTCCCCGCTGCACTGCTGCAAGCAGCGTCGGACCCGGATGTAGAGTCCCTGAAACAGGAGCTTCTGGAGCTGAAACAACGTTACGAAGTCCAGCAAAAAGCCCTGGCGGTGCTCGAGCAGCGAGTCCGCCAGGTTGAAGAACAACCGGCCGAGCCGCCACCGAAACGGCTGGCCAAATCGCCCGCCGACATGCGCGGCAACACCCAAGTCGCCGGTACAGGCGCCGGGGCAGCATCAGGTGGGGCCGCTGGGGGCGGAGGCGCCAAGGGCAGTTCCTATGGCCAATCACTGGCCGACGACACCCAACCAGCACAGAGTGTGTCGAACCTCTATGACGAAGCCAGTGGCTTCTTCGGGGGCGGCAAGTTCAGCGTCGAAACAGGCGTGACCTATGCCCGCTATGACACGCGCACCCTGATTCTCAACGGGTTCCTGGCCCTGGACTCGATTTTCCTCGGCAATATCAACCTGGATCGGATCAAGGCGGACAACTGGACTTTCGACCTGACCGGTCGCTATAACCTGAACAATCGCTGGCAATTCGACCTCAACGTGCCAGTGGTCTACCGCGAGTCGACCTACCAGTCCGGCGGTGCGTCGGGCGGCGCGGCGAACGTGACGTCCGAGGAAACCGTGACCCAGGATCCAACCATCGGTGACGTTAACTTCGGTGTTGCCTACAAGTTCCTCGATGAGTCGGTCAACTCTCCGGATGCGGTGTTTACCCTGCGCGTCAAGGCGCCGACCGGCAAGGAGCCATTCGGCATCAAGCTGCGCCAGGTCGACAGCAACAGTAACCTGTTCATCCCGGATGACCTGCCGACCGGTAACGGTGTCTGGTCAATCACCCCGGGGGTCTCTCTGGTCAAGACCTTCGACCCGGCCGTACTCTTCGGCTCCTTGTCCTACACCCATAACCTGGAGGAGTCGTTCGATGACATCAGCTCCACGGTCAACGTCGATACACCGGGCAAGGTGCGCTTGGGCGACAGCTTCCAGATTGGCGCGGGTGTTGCGTTTGCCTTGAACGAAAAAATGAGTATGTCGTTCTCGGTCTCCGACCTGGTGCAACGCAAGAGCAAGCTCAAGGCCGATGGCGGTGACTGGCAATCGGTTACTTCCAGCGACGCCAACGCCGGCTACTTCAACGTCGGCATGACCGTGGCGGCCAGCGACAACCTGACCATCGTCCCCAACCTGTCGATCGGCCTGACCGACGATGCGCCGGACTTCACCTTCAGCCTGAAATTCCCTTACTACTTCTGACCCGTGTCACACAGCAAAAGGCCCGCTGCGAGGTGATCGCAGCGGGCCTTTCACTTTCACCGCGCCCTAGCGGATCTGGTGCTTGTGCAGCAAGCGGTAGAACGTTGGCCGGGACACCCCCAGCACCCGGGCGGCGACACTGAGGTTGTCGCTGTGCCGGTTCAGAACATCACACAAGGCTTGGCGTTCGGCTCGGGTCTTGTAGTCTTCCAGGGTGCCCATGGGCGTGGCGATCGCCTGATGGCTGATCAAGCCGAGGTCACGGGCCTCGATCTGCCGGCCTTCGGCCAACACCAGGCCGCGGCGCACCCGGTTCGCCAGTTCACGGACATTGCCCGGCCAATCGTGCTTGCCCATGGCCACCAGGGCGTCCTCGCTGAAACTGCGGGGCCGGCGTCCGGTTTCCTGGCTATAGAAGTGGGAGAAATGGTTGGCCAGCATCGACAAGTCGCCATGGCGCTCGCGCAAAGGCGCGGTAATCACTTGCAGGACATTGAGCCGGTAATACAGGTCTTCGCGAAAGCGCTTGGCCTCGATGGCCGACTCGAGGTCAACGTGCGTGGCGGCCAGTACCCGCACATCCACCGCAATTGGCTGGCTGCCGCCTACCCGCTCGATATGTTTTTCCTGCAGGAAGCGCAACAGGTTGGCTTGCAATTCCAGCGGCAGGTCGCCGATTTCGTCGAGAAACAGCGTGCCGCCATGCGCGGCCTCGATGCGGCCGATCTTGCGCTGGTGGGCGCCGGTGAAGGCACCCTTCTCATGGCCAAACAGTTCGGACTGGATCAGGTGTTCGGGGATCGCCCCGCAGTTGATCGCCACAAAGGGCTTGCTGTGGCGTTGCGACTGGCGGTGCAGGGTCCTGGCCACCAGTTCCTTGCCGGTGCCGCTTTCGCCACGGATCAACACCGGGGACTCGGTCGGCGCCAGCTTGCTGAGCAGTTTGCGCAGTTCGCGGATCGGTTTGCTGTCGCCCAGCAGTTCGTGCGCCGGCTGGTCGACATGGATCGTACCCTGGCCGCGCAAGCGCGCCATGCCAAAGGCCCGGCCCAGGGTGACCTGGACCCTGGAGACGTCGAACGGCAAGGTATGAAAGTCGAAGAACCATTCGCAGACAAAGTCGCCAACGTTCTGCAGGCGTAACACTTCCTGGTTCAATACGGCAATCCATTCGGTGCCGCTGCGGCTGATGAGGTCCTTGACCGCTTCGGGCCGCTCCAGGTGAAACGGTTGCAGGCGCAGCAGGCCGACGTCGCAACTGCGGTCGCCGGCATTTTCCAGGCTGCAGCTGTCGACATCCCAGCCGATGGCGCGCAGACCGGGCAACAATTGGTGGCAATCGTCACAGGGATCCACCACCAACAGACGGCGTAGTGCAGGGACTTCGAGCATGACTGTTCCTTGGCGCCAAATAATGGAAAAGTTATTAGAAACAGTCGTTTGGCAGACCTGGGTGTAACATTAGCAAGAACTTGACAGGGTCTTGTATCGTTTAACTATAAGGTTAATGGCGTTTTAGTTATAAGTAGCAAGTTGCTTAGCAAGCTATCGAATCCCAAGCTTTCATTCAGCTTTCAAAGTGTCTGCTAATCCCAAGTCTATGAAAGAAAGTTTAAATTTCTTTAGAAGATGTGTGACCTACCCGGTGGTTGCGCGCATCAGTACAAGTAA
This sequence comes from Pseudomonas sp. P5_152, assembly GCF_033989915.1. Classification (NCBI taxonomy): domain Bacteria; kingdom Pseudomonadati; phylum Pseudomonadota; class Gammaproteobacteria; order Pseudomonadales; family Pseudomonadaceae; genus Pseudomonas; species Pseudomonas sp. P5_152. The sequence goes on from NZ_JASFAH010000002.1 coordinate 263,320, forward strand.
CCAGCCGAACGGTAAGCCCAACCGACGGCAGATCACTTGATTGGGCACTACGAGAGAAGACCCCATGAACGCCCCGCTCCGTCTCAACGAAGCTCTTTTGATTGCCGACCACGCATTTACTCCTTTCCAATGCGTGGCTTGGGCCCCACAAGATGGCACTGGCGAACTGACGCTGACCGTGATCGACCGTACCAGCACCCCGATTGAACGCAAGCAAGTGCCGTCCAGCATCTACACCGACCCGGTACAGCTCGAGAGCCTGCTCAAGCAGGCGCGTGCCGAACTGAGCGAAGAAGGTTACCAGTTGCAATCCTGGACTATGCCGCAATAAAACAGCGCGCGGGTCACTGATCCAGGTGGCCCGCCTGTTTATCGAGATAACTTCCTGGCATCCTCTGCCGCAATCTCGGTGAGCCTTGGTTAGTTAGCCAGGAAAACTCCGGTTAATTGACGACAAGCGGTCGCTTTTCATGGCTAATCCGAACTTCAGCTCGCAAAGACACTGTTCTGGCACACAACGCCGCACCGCCTGTAATTTCTGACAGTTGTGCATTATTTGAATCAGCGCTTGAATGTTTTCTTCATTAAGTCCTCCTCCTCGATACCGGATCAGGTCGACTCGCAAGGAGAAGCGGCATGTCCATCCACGCCATTCACAGCGCCCTGGCTTACTGTGCCCCCACAGATACGGCAGGACAACTTGACAGCAGTTTTGCCTGCGCCGGCAAAGCCTGGGTCGATTTCCCCGGCAGCCAGTGGAGCCTGGCCAATGACGTTACGGTCGACCGCCAGGGCCGATTGCTGGTCGCGGCCAAAGTCGGCCTGGATCACGGCTGCCATTTCGGCCTGGCCCGCCTGCACACGGACGGTTCGCCGGACCTGAGCTTTGGCACTCAGGGCTGCGTGCTCGGACAATTCGCGCCAGGCCTGGAGTCCTCTGGCGGCAAGGTGCTGGCCTTGGCCGACGGGCGCATCCTGGTATCGGGTCTGATATATGAAAGCCCATACCGCACCCTCCCTGCCCTCGCCTTGTTCGACTCTCAGGGTCGCCCGGACTTCTCGTTCGGTGATGGCGGCGTACAGGTGGTCCGCCTGCCGGGCAACCTATCCCAGGGCCTGCGTGACGCCTGGCTGCCTCCCGGCGTACCCGGCGCCGAAGCCTGCGACGCTCAGGTTCAGGCCGATGGGCGGATCCTGCTATTGGCCAATCACCATTTCGAATTTGCCGATCATGTCGGCATCCTGATTCGCCTGGAGCCGGACGGCAGCCTCGACACGTCGTTCAATGGCCGGGGGTTTGTCATGGTCCGCCATTTACTCCTCAACACCTGGCTGTCCAGCATCCTGGTGCAGCGCGATGGCGCAATTGTGGTCGGCGGCTCGATCGACCTGCCCCAGGAAGGTTTGCTGGCACGCTTCGACAAGGATGGCCGTCTGGATAGCAGTTTTGCCGAACACGGCTTCCTGAGTTTCCGCGCCCAGGAGCGCAGTGCCCAGGTCAGTCGGGTGGTGCAACACGTGGATGGGCACCTGCAGTGTTTTGGCAGCAGTCGCGACCCAATGCATTGCCTGTCCCTGAACGTACGTTGCGATGGTCGTCCAGACATGACTAACAACGCAGGCCATGCCCACTTCACACAGATCGCCAAGGTTCCCAGCCAATGGACGGCTGCAACTACCTGCCCGGATGGTCGGGTGCTCAGCGTGGGTGCCACTATCGGCGGGGTCGAGGCAGACTTCCTGATCGCCCGGCACCTGGCCGACGGCCGCCCGGACCTGGATTTCGGCGAGGGTAACGGCTGGGTTCGCACCCGCCTGGGGCATAGCCTGGACACCGCGACCTCACTGGTGGTGCAGGCGGACGAAGGCATCGTGGTCGGCGGCTACTCGCTGGACGGTCACTATCGTGCCGTGCTGGTTCGCTATCGGGCTTAACCCCGATCGTTCATGAACAACAATAAAACTCAAGAACTTGATCTTGTCCGAGTGTTACGGCAAGTTGCGCGCTTCTTAATCAAAGGAGCAGCCGATGTCCGGTTCAATGGCCCAGGCGTTTGCGCATAATTTCCTCGGGCATTCGCCGCGCTGGTACAAGGCGAGCATTCTCGCTTTCCTGATACTCAACCCCTTGCTGCTGTGGACCGCGGGCCCGGTGGTGGCTGGCTGGTTGCTGGTGGCCGAGTTCATCTTCTGCCTGGCCATGGCCCTCAAGTGCTACCCCTTGATGCCGGGTGGCTTGCTGATGGTCGAGGCACTGCTGCTGGGCATGACCACGCCCCAGGCGCTGTATGACGAGTTGCTACACAACTTCCCGGTGATCCTGCTGCTGATGTTCATGGTGGCCGGGATTTATTTCATGAAGGACCTGCTGCTGTTCCTGTTTTCCCGGTTGTTGCTGGGGGTTCGCTCCAAGGCCGTACTGGCGTTGCTGTTCTGCTTTCTCTCAGCCTTTCTTTCGGCGTTTCTCGACGCCTTGACCGTGACGGCGGTGATCATCAGCGCGGCAGTGGGGTTTTACTCGGTCTATCACCGCGTCGCCTCGGGCAACGATCCGCGCCAGGACAGTGCGTTCAATGAAGACCACGACTTGCCGGTGTTGCACCACGAAGACCTCGAACAGTTCCGCGCCTTCCTGCGCAGCCTATTGATGCACGGCGCGGTGGGGACTGCCCTGGGTGGCGTCTGCACCCTGGTGGGTGAGCCGCAGAACCTGCTGATCGGCCATGAGATGGGCTGGCATTTTGCAGAATTCTTCCTCAAGGTCGCGCCGGTCTCGCTGCCGGTACTGGCCGCCGGCCTGGTGACCTGTGTGCTGCTGGAGAAACTGCGCTGGTTCGGGTATGGCACGCTGCTCCCGGACTCCGTACGCACGGTGCTGGCCGACTACGCGGCACAGGACAACGCCGAACGCACCAACCGCCAGCGCGCAGCCTTGTTGGTGCAAGGCGCAGCGGCGGTGATCCTGATCATCTGCCTGGCGCTGCACGTGGCTGAAGTGGGCCTGATCGGGCTGATGGTGATTGTGTTGATCACTTCGCTGACCGGGATTACCGATGAACATCGCCTCGGCAACGCTTTCAAGGACGCCATGCCCTTTACCGCGCTGCTGGTGGCTTTTTTTGCCGTGGTGGCAGTCATTCACGATCAACAACTGTTCACCCCGTTGATCCAGTGGGTGCTGGCCCTGCCCGTCGAGCAGCAACCGGGCATGCTGTTCATTGCCAATGGCCTGTTATCGGCGATCAGTGACAATGTGTTCGTAGCGACTATCTATATCACCGAGGTCAAGCAGGCGTTCCTCTCCGGCCACATGAGCCGGGAGCACTTCGAGACCCTGGCGATTGCCATCAACACCGGTACTAACCTGCCCAGCGTTGCCACTCCCAACGGTCAGGCGGCATTCCTGTTCCTGCTGACCTCGGCGATCGCGCCGCTGATTAGCCTGTCGTACGGGCGCATGGTGTGGATGGCGTTGCCCTATACCGTGGTGATGGGCGTATTGGGTTGGTATGCGGTGAGCTACTGGTTGTAGCGGTGTGCGAGCGAGAGCCCGCTCCAGGCTGAACGCGTAACCTTGTGGGAGCGAGCTTGCTCGCGATGGTCTGGGGTGCGCCGCGGTCGCCAACGATAACGCGTCGGCCTGGCATCGGGGTCAGCCCAGGCTGTGCCACTTGCGGCCGTCGCGGGCCAGCAGTTCGTCGGCGGCGCTGGGGCCGTCGGTGCCGGCGGCATAGGCCTGGACGCTGGCGTCCTCCTGCCAGGCATCGAGGAAGGGTTGCACCGCACGCCAGCCGTTTTCGATGTTGTCGGCGCGCTGGAACAGGGTCTGATCGCCGGTCAGGCAATCGTAGATCAAGGTTTCGTAGCCCGTGGAGGGCTGCATTTCGAAGAAATCCTTGTAGGCAAACCCGAGTTCGATGTTGGCCATGTCCAGCGCCGGGCCCGGACGTTTGGCCAGCAGGTCGAACCACATGCCTTCATTGGGCTGGATCTGAATTCTGAGGTAAGTCGGTTGTAGCTCATCGACTTCCGTATCGCGAAACTGCGCGTAGGGCGCAGGCTTGAAGCAGATGGCAATTTCCGTGTCGCGCACGCTCATGCGCTTGCCGGTGCGCAGGTAGAACGGCACGCCGACCCAGCGCCAGTTGTCGATCATCACTTTGAGCGCCACGAAGGTTTCCGTGGTGCTGTCAGGCGCCACTTTGGGCTCCTCGCGATAACCGGCCACCGGCTGGCCGCCGCTGTCTCCCGCGCTGTACTGGCCACGTACCGAGTTGGCACGCGCCTCAGCCGTTGACCAGGGGCGGATCGCCCCCACCACCTTGGCCTTTTCACCGCGGACCGCATCGGCGCCAAACGCCGCCGGCGGTTCCATGGCAACCATGGCCAACAGCTGGAACAGGTGGTTGGGCACCATGTCGCGCAAGGCGCCAGTGTGCTCGTAAAAACTGCCACGGGTCTCGACGCCGACGGTTTCCGCGGCGGTGATCTGGACGTGGTCGATGTAATGGTTGTTCCAGAACGCTTCGAACAGGCTGTTGGAAAACCGGCTGACCAGAATGTTCTGCACGGTTTCCTTGCCCAGGTAGTGGTCGATCCGGTAGATCTGCTTTTCCGTCATCACCTTGAGCAGACACGCGTTCAAGGCTTCGGCGGTATGCAGGTCGGAACCAAAGGGCTTTTCAATCACCACCCGGCGAAAAGCCTCGGGGCCCTCCTCCAGCAGCCCGGCCGAACCGAGCTGGCGCACCACTTCGCTGAAGAAACGCGGTGCGGTGGCCAGGTAGAACACCGCATTGCCTGTGCCGCTCTCGGCGATTTTCGCCGCCAGCGCCTGGTAGGTGCTGGCGTCGAGAAAGTCACCCTGGACGTAGCTGATGCCCTTGGCCAGCTTGGCCCAGAGCGCCGGGTCCAGGGAGTCATGGCCGTTACCGACCTTGTTCGCCGCCTCGTTGCGGATGAAGTCTTCGAGTTTTTTCGCGAAGTCGAGATCGCTGATGGCGTTGTGATCCACCCCGATGATCCGCAAGTTGTCCCCCAACAAACCATCGCGACTGAGGTTGTACAGCGCCGGCATCAGCAAGCGCTTGACCAGGTCGCCATGGGCACCGAACAGAAACAGTGTGGTCGCCGGTGCTGGTTGTGCCTTGGACTTCTTGCGGATCGAGGTCATTTTTTCGGAGTCTCGACGTGGCCACCAAAACCGAAGCGTTGGGCCGAAAGAATCTTGTCACCGTAGACGCCTTGCTGGCGCGAGCGATACCGGGAGAACAGCGAGCTGGACAACACCGGCACCGGCACTGCCTGTTCCATGGCCGCCTCGATGGTCCAGCGCCCTTCACCGCTGTCAGCCACGGAGCCGGAGTAACCCTCAAGCTTCGGATCGCTGGCCAGTGCATCGGCGGTCAGGTCCAGCAACCAGGACGAAACTACGCTGCCACGACGCCAAACCTCTGCGATATCGGCGACGTTCAGCTCAAAACGCTGGTCTTCCGGCAGCATTTCCGAGGATTTGGTCTTGAGGATGTCGAAGCCTTCGGCAAATGCCTGCATCATCCCGTATTCGATACCGTTGTGAATCATCTTAACGAAATGCCCGGAACCGGCGGGGCCGGCGTGGATATAGCCGCGCTCGGCACGGTCATCTTCCGACACCCGGTCCTTGGTCCGCGGAATATCGCCCATGCCCGGGGCCAGCGCCTCGAACAAGGGGTCCAAACGCTTCACTTCGTCGCAGTCACCACCGATCATCATGCAATAACCACGCTCCAGGCCCCATACGCCACCGGAGGTGCCGACGTCGATGTACTTCAGGCCTTTTTGCGCCAAGGTCTTGGCACGACGGATATCGTCTTTATAGAAGGTGTTGCCGCCGTCGATGATCACATCACCGGCTTCCAGCAGCTCGCTCAGGGTTTCGATGGTGTCTTCGGTCGGTGCGCCAGCGGGCAACATGACCCATACCGCGCGCGGCTTGGCCAGGCCAGCCACCAGTGCCGGCAGGTCGGCAACGCCGGTCGCGCCTTCTTGAGCCAGGGTATCAACGAACGCGGTGTTGCGGTCGTAGACCACAGTGCTATGCCCGTTGAGCATCAGGCGCCGTGCAATGTTGCCGCCCATGCGGCCCAGTCCAATGATCCCTAATTGCATGTGCTGATGCTCCTTACTGCGAAAAAATAGTGTGCCAAAAGTCGATAGCGCCACGAACCAAGTCAAGCTTAGTCCAGAGCGTTGCTACATAGTTTCCGGGCATTTTGCCTGAACTATAGGGATAACGTCCCAAACAATGGCGAAGACACAGGGACAACGTAAAATAAAAAAGTTCCCTTCAACGGCAAAAGAAATCAAAATCGCCGTCGAAAGTGGCTGCGCACACGCTTCTGCGTGCCGGACCACCGTTGTCAGACGCCATTTGCGAGGTGAGCAATGGGCACAGTAGTAACCGCACTCCCAGTACAAACCCTGTACGTCACCGTTCGTCGTGATGAACTGCGCCAACTCAAGGCCGAACGCGAGCAGTTGCTCAACGAAGTCGCGCACCTGCGTCAGCAGCTACAGGCGCAGCGCGATGAAGGGTTGACTGCGCGCATGCCGATACGCTCACTGGATTGATCACCCCCGCCTGAAAGGTTGCACCTGCTTCCCCGGCAAGCGCAACGCACTGATCAGGACACCAGGGCATGCTATGCCGTCGGTGGAACGGCATCGAAAAAGTACTTTTTCGCGAACGCCGCCTTCATTCCCCCCGGGTACACCACTTTTCCCGCGTTGAGCTCGGGGTGTTGCACCTGATCCTTGACCGTGACGAACCGCAGGCGCGCCAGTTTCAGGTGGGCTTCGGTCAGGGTCAGGACCGATTTGGCCGTACAGTGAAAGTGTGCGTACCACAGTACCTTTCTACCAATGCGGCTGGTGCTGTCGACGATGTCGTATTCCAGCAAATAGCTTGTTTGATTGGCAGTAGACTTGTCGGTCCAGGACGGATTCTCGACGTGGACCTCCCGCTCCCCCAGCAGGTACTCGAAGCTTCCGGCATTCGGTGGCAGCTGCTTGGTAATCTCGACGCGCAGCTTTTTCCCTTCGCTGGTCAATCGCTCGCTGGTGCTCCTGAGGTCCTGAAATACCTTGACCGCCGCTCCATGGTCCGCGCCCGTAACACCTTTCATTCTCTGTTGAATTTGCGTGGCCAGCTCCGAGAGTTTTTTTGCCTGAGACAAAAACCGGTCTTCCACACTGGCGGGCTCGCGGTACCGGGAGACATCTTTTTTATAGTTTGCGATCAGCGGGGTTATCCCTTCGACCAGTTTCCTGCCGTTGTCCAGCAGCGATTGGAGCGCCAGGGCCGGCTTCGGTGGCGCTGCCACAGGTACTTCAGGCTCCTCCTCCCGCTGCCGGTAAAGATCTTGCCCTTCATCCTTGTAGAAAATGATCTGCTTGTCCGTTGCCGCGTCCTGGACCACCACCGTTTCGCCGGTTTCACCCGAACTTTTCTCGCGGACATCGCCCACTCGAAAACCATCCGCCGTCTGGATCAGGCGCTCGTTGGGGCGCTTGATTCTCCTTCTGGCCTTTTTCACCCGTTCTTCGGCAGGTTGCGCACCCTCTTGCCCTGCGGTCTCTTCCTGCACGTCTTCACTGATCGATTCGCTGAGCTCTGCTTCCGCGATAGCGCGCACCCGCCTCAGCGCCTCAAGGAACTTCTCGAGAAACTGCTGCGGTACGTAGCTTTGTCGATCGCCAACCTTGCGCAGGTTGGCCGCCATCAGTTCCGCATCGTTGTAAACATTGACCGCGTCCTGCAGCAGCTCGACACGCTGCCTGGGCTCAAACCCCTGCGTCGCGCTCAAGCGCAACACGTTGTCCGTCACCGCGCCCAGTTTCGCCTTGCCCAACCCTTCCAGTCCCGCGACTTCCGCCAGGCTGGGCTCAACAAGCCCAGGGTCACCCGCCAATGCCCCGCGCAAACACAACAACTCGTGCACGATCAGCCAGTCGGTGGTTTTCACCCGCTTGTCCAGTATGTCCTTGAGATGTTGTGTCTGCGCCGACAGATAGCCGGTTCTTTGCAGATAGCCTTTTCGGACACTGCTATCCAACACCTCCAACTCTGTCATCAGGCTCTCGAGCCGGGAGCTGATCCTGATGCGCTCCGCAAACCCATTGATGATGCGTTTCCTGGCTTCCAGCAACACACTGTACGGCACATCGGTGACCGCGGTGCGCAGCTCAAAGGCCAGTGGAAAAAGGGTGCGCAATGAAAGCCCCGACTCCTCCCATACCGCCGACACCCGAATCAGGTTTTCGTCGACAACGCCATAGCTGGCGACGAGCGCCTGCAGATTCTCCACAATGGCGTCACGCTGGTAGTCCTTGTCTTTTGCAAGCAGGATCGCGATCTCCTCATACACCTTGATCAGGTCCAGATGACCGTCAATAAAGGTCCTGGCTTTCTTCTTGTAATCGAGGTCGGCGGCGTGCAATTTCTTTCTCAGCGCCACATGCTCTTCCTGCCGCCGGCTGCGCTCTGCACCGATAGCGGCGTCAATGGCCTTGGTCTTGTCGACGATCTCATTGGCGATCGCCGTCGCTCTCTCCAGCGCCCCCTGCCCAACCTCCTGGGCCTGGGTGACACTGGCGTGCAGGCCCGGCAGGCGATCCTTGAGTCTTTTGACTTTCAGCGCATAGTCGGCACGTCGCGCCCGCAGCTGCGAATCGGCGAAGACATCCGACAGGTAGCGACTCATGCCCGGTCCCCCCCCGCGCACACGAAACTCCGGCGCTACCTCCCAGAGATCCTGGCCATTGTTCTTCAGTTCCAGTCCTTTTATCGGCCTCCCAAGATGATCGAGGATGACCACATTGCCGCCCTCGGCGGGCTCTACATTGGCCCATCCGTACCCACGCAGGCGAGCCGGCACTTTTGCATACCAGCGCCCCCCGACCACTACGATGCCTTGGGGCGCTGGCGTTGTGACCACCTGCCCGCGTCCGGCCTGCTCGGTGCTCAGGAAACGCTCCAGCAATCGACGCGAGTCACCCGATACCGGGGTAGAGAAATCCAGCACGCTGTCACTGATGGCGCTGGCCGCACCCGGCCCGATGGGTGGTTTGATCACTGCGCTGACTTCAAGAGCACCCGGCCGGGAGACGATCGCATGGTGCTCGAAGGGTTTTACCGCTGTACCGGCGCCCGGTGAAAGACGCTGGATCAGCAAGGCCACTGCCAGATTGATGAGCAGGTTGTAGGTGAAGTCCTTGGCCGGCTCGCTGTCGTCGCTCGCCAGTGGCTCAAGGGCCTCCAGAACTGCGGTTTCCACCACTAACAACCAGCCAACGGCAGCTGCAGGTCCGCTGACAAAGGGTAATACCGTGTTAAGCACGCTATTGAAGATGATCAAGCCCATCTCTTTCAGCGTATTCCAGCGGTACTCGGCATTGGACAGCGTCTGTTCGTCAGCCAACTGGGCCAGGACGTTGGCGTTGGCTTCATACAAATGAGCCAGCACCTTGTCGTCGAGCTGCTGCAGATCGAATCGGGCGGGAGCCGATGGCCATAGCTGCGTTTCGAATATGATTCCCACCGGGTGGGGTTCCAGAAAACCGCCATTGTCATAGATTTTCCGTGCATCGGGCGCCAACCAGTCGAGGATGCTTTGCTGCAACGATGGATTGGACTTGCTTTGCGCGACCGACACCAGCGCAGGTCGAGGGTCGTTGCTGACGATCTCAGCCATCAAGGCATCGAGCGAAGCAAACTCGATCAATGGTTCGGGGTACAGCGGCCGATACAGCACATGGGGCCCGGCCGTCACATCAGCGGGGCCAAACACAAACATATCGGCAACCACATGCGTGTGGTTCGATACGTCGGTCTTGAAGGCCAGGGTCCTGGCCAGCATCACTTGCCCGCTCACACGCCGAGCTTGCGGATCCGGCTCCATGTTGGCCGCCACACAGCGATACCCGGCATCAGTGAACCCTGAGCGCTTCCTGATCCTGTTCTCCAGTGCCAGCATCGGTAATTGAATGCGCAATTGGTCGCTGAACAGCTTTTCGCGCTCGGCTCGCTGTACCGGATCATCGAGCAGTAGCCTTTTGACTTCATCGGGGTAGTTATTGCCGATATCGGCATCGCGAATCAGTTCCCTGACGGTGTCGAGGGTCATCCAGGCCGGTGCCGCCGAACCGTCCTTGCGCTTGAACTCAGAGACCAGGAATGGCACGCCGGCAAGGTTGTTCAACGCTCGATGAGTCAGGCTGAGGGTTTCACTGGTAAACCGTCCGGTTCCTGGCCCTACGATCACCAACAAACCGTCTTCATTGCGATACTGAGTGATGTCGATCTGGTCTGGATCCACCGCCTCGCCGTACGCGGCCATCCCGTCCTGCAGGACTTCCCGGGCGAATTGCTCAGCCGTACGAATCCCGTGGCTGTACTCCTGCCCCTTGCTCGCCAACTGGAGGGCGGCCAGGCGAAACATGTAGCGACTGTACTCCTGGGTCTCGGCGGGCGTGGCCAGTTCTATCCAGTCAGGCAACTGGCTGCCGACTTCGCTGTACAGTACTTGCTCATACGCACCGGGGTTCTGCTTGAGCAAATGGGGAGCCAGATCCGTCAGACTCGCATAGCGCTCCTCCAGCACTTTCAGGTCCTGGCCTTCGAATACCCCGAAGAAGCTCAAGCTTTCAAGTTGATTATTGAGTAGCGCCTGGGCCTGAGTCACAAAGACATCGCCGAACGACTCATAGGGTTGCAACTCAAGCACACTGAGTTCCTGCCTGCGTCCCCATTTGTCGCCCTCTGAATCAGCGAAGGCCTGCCATGTGTCGTAAGTCTCGATAACGCCGCTGGTGCTGAACCCCATCACAATGTCCCGCGTCGATACCGTGCGCACGGCTACCAGATCAAACGCCAGGTGAGCTTTGTGAGTACGTCCGGTCCGGGCGTGATAGTCGATGAGGAAAACCCGCGTGCAGTCTGGCCCGTAACGAGCCACTCGGTCCTCCTTGATGGGGCAACGAATGACTTGCAGGACGGTATCGACCTGCCCGGCATCCAGAAACGCACCGCTGCCCGAAGGCCCCATGCTGACCAGCAATGCGCTTCTGAGGACATCGCCGAGCCATTGCCAGCGGCTGGTGCCGTCAACCGCCGGCTCATTCCAGTAATCCGTCAGCGCCTGCTGCAATGCAACAAGCATGACCCTGGGCAGTCGTCGCAAGAGGTCTTCGACTTCGCGCATTTCGACGGCGAGCCGCATGTTTTGCCCGTCGCTCAGAAAGTGATCATGGGTGAACGTCAATTCGGCCCTTGCAGTAATGGCGTGAATCATCACCTCGAACAGCGGTGTTGTGGTGTAACCGTCGATCCACGGACCCTCGAGCGCGACAAAGTGACTGCTGTCGCCCTCCCCCTCAAGTGCAGCCCGGTTTGCGCTGACCCAGTTGGGTGAGTTGAGCGAGGTCGTCAACACGTCGATGTTCAGCCCGGGGTACCGATTGTTCAGGGCCGCGCCGAATTGTTTCAGGGCCGCCGTGACCACTATCGGTCGCCCCTTGAACTCTTCATATACCGCCTGCGCCAATGTGTCGGAAACGTCCTCGGGTGTTGCGCGAGTGTCTGTCATTTCAGCATCCTGTTGTCATGGAATGAGCAGCAGGCGCCCTGGCCTGCTTCAACCGGATGTAATGCGGTTTCACTGAAGAACGTGCGGTAACTAAGTATCCTCACCCATAGCTTCACAAAACTTTCACATGAACTTACAGATACTTGTAAACACTGTTGACGCTCGATTTTCGAGCGTTTTTTTGTCACTGGCGCTCAACACTTTCAGTGGTTGAAGTCATTAATCAGCTGGAGCGCTGAATGGCGATGTTTAAACGCAGCAGTACGCCTGCAAAAGGGTTTGATTGGGCAGGCTTGGGCTGGCTGTTCCTGTTCTTCTGGTATTTTTCCGGCATCACCCAACTATTGATCCTGTTGACCGGCACCTCCGGGTTCACCGGTTTCCGCCAGGCCTTCGTGATGTCCGCCATCTGGCTCGCGCCGATGCTGCTGTTCCCGGCCCGTACGCGCCTACTCGCGGCGGTGATTGGCGTGGTGCTCTGGGCCTGTTCGATGGCTAGCCTGGGTTACTTCTTCATCTACCAGCAGGAGTTCTCGCAGAGCGTCATCTTCATCATGTTCGAGTCGAACGTCTCGGAAGCCGGCGAGTACATGACGCAGTACTTTGCCTGGTGGATGGTGGCCGCATTCCTCGCGCACACCGCCGTGGCCCTGTTCCTCTGGAGCCGCCTGCGCCCGGTTTACCTGCCGCGCGGCAAGGCCTTGCTGGCAGCCACGGCAATCCTGGTCGCGGTCATTGGCTACCCGCTGGTCAAGCAGACCGCGCGCACCGGCAGCCTGGCCGCCGGCTACGAAAAATTCGAAACCCGCATCGAACCGGCGGTGCCATGGCAGATGCTGGTTGCCTATCGCCGCTACGGCGAAACCCTGGCCAGCATGCAAGGCATGCTCGACAACGCCAGCCAGGTCCCGCCGCTGCACAACTTCAAGGACTCGATGGCCGGCCAGCCCGCGACCCTGGTCCTGGTGATCGGTGAATCGACCAACCGCCAGCGCATGAGCCTGTACGGCTATCCACGGCAAACCACGCCGGAGCTGGACAAGCTCAAGGACCAACTGGCGGTGTTCGACAACGTCATCACCCCGCGCCCCTACACCATTGAAGCGCTGCAACAGGTACTGACCTTCGCCGACGAAGAGAACCCGGACCTGTACCTCAAGACCCCATCGTTGGTCAGCGTGATGAAGCAGGCCGGCTACAAGACCTACTGGATCACCAACCAGCAGACCATGACCAAGCGCAACACCATGCTTACCACGTTCTCCGAGCAGGCGGATGAGCAGGTCTACCTGAACAACAATCGCAACCAGAACGCCCGCCAGTACGATGGTGACGTGCTGGAGCCCTTCACCAAGGCCCTGGCCGACAGTGCGCCGCGTAAATTCATCGTGGTGCATCTGCTGGGCACCCACATGAGCTACCAGTACCGCTATCCTGCGACCTACGACACCTTCAAGGACCGTCAGGGCGTGCCGCCCGGGGTCAGCGACGACCAGTTGCCAACCTACAACAGTTACGACAACGCGGTGCGTTACAACGACTTCGTGGTCTCGAGCCTGATCAAGGACTACGCCAAGACCGATCCGAACGGCTTCTTGCTGTACCTCTCCGACCACGGCGAAGACGTGTTCGACTCGGCGGGTCACAACACCCTGGGCCGTAACGAGTCCAAACCCACTGCCCCCATGTACACCATTCCGTTCATGGCCTGGGCTTCGCCGAAATGGCGGGCAAACCACGCCTGGGATTTTGCCGGCGACTTGCAGCGGCCCTACAGCAGTTCGCACCTGATCCACACCTGGGCGGACCTGGCCGGCTTGAGCTTCGACGAACTGGACCACAGCAAGAGCCTGGTCAGCGACAGCTTCAAGGCGCGCCCGCTGTTGATTGGCAACCCCTACGAACGTGAGCAGAAAGCGCTGATCGACTTCAGCCTGATGAAGCCCAAGGCGCCTACCGCGGCCGTCGTTACCCAATAAGTGAACCCTGCGGGGGCCGGTTCCGGCCCCCCGTTTTTGCTGGCCATGAGCCTTCGCGAAAGCCCCTCGAATAAAATAGATTAATAATTATTCGCATTTGAGCTAAATTTTCTGATTCACCTTCGTCTTTGAGCAAACGGAAATTTTCCATCGAAGACAAGGAGTCGGCTGCGATGTTCGCGCCTATTACCCGTTCCATGACCTTGACCCTGGGCCTGTGCAGTCTCGCCCTGTGCCCTTCCGCCCATGCGGACACCAAGCCGGATAAACAGCAGGAGCCTGCCGCCAAGGCGCTCGAACTGGATACCACCAACGTCAATGCAGTGGGTCTGGGTACCACCACTGAAAACACCGACTCCTACACCACCGGTGCAATGAGTACGGCGACACGGCTCAACCTTTCCATCAAGGAAACCCCGCAGTCGGTCTCGGTGGTCACTCGTCAGCAGATGGACGACTTCAAGCTCACCACCCTGTCCGAGGCCATGAGCCAGACCACCGGCGTGGTGGTCCAGCACAACGACTCCGACCGGGTCAGCTATTCCTCGCGCGGCTACTCGATCAACAACTTCCAGATCGATGGGATGCTCAACACCTTCGGGCGCATGAAGTCCGACTCGGACACCATCATCTACGACCGCATCGAAGTGGTCCGCGGCGCCACCGGCCTGACCACCGGTGCGGGCGACCCTTCGGCCACCATCAACATGGTGCGCAAGCGTCCGACCGCTCAATGGGAAGCCAAGACCGGCGTCAGCGGCGGCAGCTATGACGATTACTACAGCTACGTCGATGTTGGTGGCCCGCTGGCGTTCGACGGCCGCCTGCGTGGCCGCAGCGTGCTGGCCTACCGCGACAGCAAATCGTTCCGTGACCACTACCAACTGCAACGGGAAGTCGGCTACGGGATCCTCGAAGCGGACCTCACCGATGACACCGTGCTGGCGGTGGGTTACGACTATCAGGACAAACAGGTCCAGGGCACGTCCTGGGGCACGGTGCCGTACTGGAAATCCAACGGCGACAAGGCCAACCTGTCGCGTTCGACCAACATGGCGACCAAATGGAGCTCCTGGCCCCTGAAGGACAAGACCGCCTTCGCCAACCTTGACCAGAACCTGGGCAATGGCTGGCACATGAAGGGCGCCTATACCTACCGTGAGAGTGACACCGACGGCAAGGTCTACTACGGCGGTGGCGGTTACCCCAACGACGACCGCAGCGGCATGGTCGCCTACCGCAGCCACATGAAGGGCGAGCAGAAGATGGAAGTCTATGACTTCAACTTCGCCGGCCCCTATCAGTTGCTCGGACGCGAACACGAGCTGATGATCGGCTACGGCGAAGCCGAGCGCAGCGCGTCCAACCCGTACCTGGTGTCTGCGCCGACGCCAGCGGGCTACGACAACATTGCCGACTGGAAGTACATGGGCAACATCGCCAAGTTCCGCGACACCGACACCGGTATCGAAGGCTCGAACGACAGCACCAAGCAAAAAGCCGGTTACCTGGCCACCCGCCTGAGCCTGGCCGAGCAGTGGCATGCGGTCCTGGGCAGCCGTTATGGCAGCTGGAAAACCGACAGCAACTCCTACAGCTTCAACGACCAGAACCAGCGCACCGGCAACGACCACAGCAGCCAGACCCAAAACGACGTCTTCACCCCGTACGCCGGCTTGCTGTACGACATCACCCCTGAGTACACGGCGTATGTCAGCTACACCGACATCTTCAAGCCGCAGACCGAGCGTGATTCCAGCCGTAAGTACCTGGACCCGATTGTCGGCCAGAACTACGAACTGGGGCTCAAGGGCAGCTTGCTCGATGAGCGCCTGAACGTCGCCACGGCGGTGTTCTGGAGCAAGCAGGACAACGTCGCTGAATTGGATGACTCGGTGCGGCCGGACCCAACCACCGGTGAAGACTTCTACAAGTCCGGCGGCAAGGGCAACAAGGTCAACGGTTTCGAGGCTGAAGTATCGGGCGAGGTGATGCAGGGCTGGAACATGACGGCCGGCTACACCTACACCCATTCAAAAAACGGTGAAGGTGAGCGCAACAACACCAACCAGCCATTGAACATGCTGCGCATCTCGACGGCTTATCGCCTGCCGGGTGAATGGAATGCGCTGACGGTGGGGGGTGCGGTGAACTGGCAGAGCGACATCTACGAATTCGCCAGCCGCCCCGTTGGACGTGACGCCGATGGTGACATCGTGACCAAGGAAACCCGGATCAACCAGAACAGCTATTCGGTGGTCAAGCTGATGTCGCGCTACGAGTTCGACAAGCACCTCACCGCATCGTTGAACGTCGACAACCTGTTCGACGAGAAGTACTACGACAACGTCGGCTTCTACAACGGTGTGTTCTGGGGTGACCCGCGCACCGTCACCTTGAGCCTGGACTACAAGCTCTAACCCTCACGTACTGCAGGAGCGCCGTCCGGCGCTCCTGCACGTTACAGCGGCTTGGTCCAGAACAGCATCCGCCCGTGGTCCGGATCGAACATGCCGGGGGCGAAGCCAAATTTGTCATACGCCGCCTGTGCAACGGCGTTGCCTTCCAGTACTTCCAGGGTGATCTTGCAGCAGCCACGCTGACGGGCAATCTCCTCGACCTTGAGCAACATCTTCTGACTCAGCCCCAGACCGCGAAACTTGCCGACCACCGCAACGTCATGGACGTTGACCAGCGGGCGACAGGCAAAGGTCGAAAACCCCTCGAAGCAATTCACCAGCCCGGCCGGCTCACCATTGACGAAAGCCAGGACGCTGAACGCATGGGGACGCTTGGCCAATTCACCGGGTAATTGCTGCAATACGTCGGCGGGCAACGGTGCGCCACTGCCCATCGGGTCTTGCGCATAGTGGTCCAGCACTACGCCTATGGCTTCGGCGTGAGTTGGGTTGCTGTAGCTGGCCTGGAGTACCAGGATGTCTGCGGATTCCATTTCCTTCCTCGATCGAACAATAAGCGGGCATCCCTGCGGCTAGCGCCCGGGGCAATCGACATTACCCTGTGACGCGCGCCCGGACAACAGTGGCATCAGCCCTGGGCCTGGGCAAACCGCCGCAACTGCATCTCCTTCAAACGGCTCAAGGTGCGGCGAAAGGCAAACTCCAGGTAGCCCTCGGTATACAACTGATCCATCGGCACCTGCGCCTCCAGATACAACGGGACCTTGCGGTCGTAGCACTCATCGACCAAGGCAATGAAACGCCGCACGCTGTCATCGTGGACGGACAGTTGCGGCAACTCGCGATCACCGGCAGCGACACGGGCACTGCCATCTTCGGTACCGCGGGCAATCCGCCCAGGGCGTTGCCGGGCACTGAGATTAGGCACTTCGCTGATCAAAATAGCGCTGAAGCGATCACACAGCGCCATGAAATCCATGGCGGCCAACGGTTGCTCGCAGAGGTCGGCATAACGGCACCAGAGCACCTTGTCACTGGCCTGGACCACCGCCACCGTACGGTAACCGATAGTCACCGGCGCGCTGGACACCGGCTGGCCCGCGGTCAGCTCGGCAAAGACCTGACTCAGCCCCCCGGGCTCACCTGCTTCGCAGACCCAATAGCGCTGCAGATTCACCCCCGGATGCAAGCGGTGATCCTCACCGCCGTCCACCGCCACCACCTGCATATGCGCCTGGATCGCGGCAATCGCCGGCACAAAACGGTCACGGTTGAAGCCATCCGCATACAACTGCTCGGGCGGCTGGTTGGACGTGCAAACCAACACCACGCCTTCATCGAACATCACCTGGAACAACCGGCCGAGGATCAGCGCGTCACCAATATCATTGACGAACAGCTCGTCAAAACACAGCACCCGCACCTCCCGGCTCAACTCCCGGGCCAACGCCCGCAGCGGGTCGGCGGTGCCGGTCAGTTGAAACGAACGCTGATGCACCCAGGCCATGAAATGATGAAAATGCTGCCGGCGCGCCGTAACCCGCAGGGTCTGGTAGAACTGATCCATCAACCAGGTCTTGCCCCGCCCCACCGGCCCCCACAGATAAACCCCAGTGATCGGCGCCTGGCCTTGATGCAGGGCCTGGTGACACTCCTGCAACGCCAACACTGCGCGTTCCTGCGCAGCGTCGACAACAAAGCCCTGCTGACGGATGGCCGATTGATAAGCGCTGAGGGGTGAGTCGAAGGTCATGGCTGCCTGGGGTCAGTGCGCAAAAACCGGAGTATCGCATGCCCTCAGGGATAATCCGCCAGATGCCAGGTAGAGACCGGCCGTAAGGGCTGAACCCTAATCAGCCATCACCGCACCAACGGATGTGCCCACAAACTTCAACGCTTTAGTGCCTTGGCACTTCTGGCCGCCCCCCCTTTCTGGCATCCTGCGCCTCCATTTTCTGACCTGGCCTTAATGGCACTCTCCCCGTGACCTCATCTGACCACGCAAAAACTGCCCTGCGTTCCGACCTGATCTACGGCCTTTACGACCGCCCACACTTCACTGCGACCGTGTTTGCCGCGCTGCAGCACGTACTGGCAAGTTTCGTCGGGATCATCACCCCGACCCTGATCATGGGCAGCGCCCTGGGGCTGCAGAGCGAAATCCCCTACCTGATCAGCATGGCGCTGTTCGTTTCCGGCCTCGGCACTTTTGTCCAGGCACGCCGATTCGGCCCGGTCGGTTCCGGCCTGCTGTGCCTGCAAGGCACCAGCTTCTCGTTTATCAGCGTGATCCTCAGCGCCGGCTTCATGGTCAAGGCGCGGGGTGGCGGCACCGATGAAATCCTCTCGACGATTTTCGGCGTGTGTTTTTTTGCCGCGTTCATCGAGGTGGTGCTGAGCCAGTTCATCGGCAAGCTGCGCATGCTGATCACCCCGGTCGTCACCGGCACCATCATCACCCTGATGGGCCTGTCGCTGATCAAGGTCGCCATGACCGACATCGCCGGCGGCTTTGGCGCGACTGACCTGGGTGGCGCCCACCATTTACTGCTGGCCGCCCTGGTGCTGGGCACTATCGTGGTACTGAACCGGGTCGACGTGCCATTCCTGCGCCTGGGGGCCATCGTCATCGGCCTGACCCTGGGTTACCTGGTGGCCTGGTTGATGGGCGACGTCGACTTCGCCAACATGACCGCCGTGCCCCTGATGAGCGTGCCGGTGCCGTTCAAGTACGGGTTTAATTTCGACTGGGTGGCGTTCATTCCGATCGCGGTGATTTTTCTGGTCTCGCCCCTGGAGGCCGCGGGCGACCTGACAGCCAACTCGATGATCTCGCAACAACCGGTCAAGGGCCCGCTGTACATCCGCCGGATCAAGTCCGGGCTATTGGCCGACGGTCTCAACTCGGCGATGGCCGCGGTATTCAACAGCATGCCGATGGTGACCTTCGCCCAGAACAACGGGGTGATCCAGCTGACCGGCGTTGCCAGCCGCTATGTGGCGTTTTTCATCGCCGGCCTGTTGGTGTTGCTGGGGCTGTTCCCGATGATTGGCGCAGTGTTGCAACTGATGCCCAAGCCGGTACTGGGCGGCGCTGAACTGGTGATGTTCGGCACGGTGGCCGTGGCCGGAATCAAGATCCTCGCCGAGGCCGGGCTGCACCGGCGCAACATGCTGATCGTGGCGATCTCCCTGGGCATGGGCCTGGGTGTCGCGGCAGTGCCGGAAGTGCTGCGTGAGTTGCCCAAGGCGTTGCACAACATTTTCGAGTCACCGATCACCGTCGGTGCGTTGTGCGCTATCGTGCTGAATATCTTTTTGCCCGAGGAGTTCATCGAGCAGGAAGAAGACGACTTCGACCCCGAGGCCTCGATTCTCCAGGTCATGGAAAACCCCGATGTCAGCCACCCGGGTGAACCGCTCAAGCCCGCGGCGGTCGCATCCTTGAAGCGCTAACCCGCTGGTGGGTCGAGCCGCTGGCGGTTCGACCCTTGTTGATGAGAGCCCCTCTATGCGCCGATTCATCGTTGCCGGCCTTGCCCTGTTGCTGCTCAGCCTGAGTGGCTGCGCGCTGTTTCCCGATCGCGACCCGTTGAACGTCAACGTGGTCGGCCTCGAGCCGCTGCCAAGCCAAGGCCTGGAGGTACGATTTGCGGTCAAGATCCGCCTGCAGAACCCCAACGACAATCCGATCGACTACAACGGCGTGGCCCTCAACCTTGAGGTCAACGGCCAACCACTGGCTAGCGGCGTCAGTGACCAGCAAGGCTCGATCCCCCGCTTCAGCGAGGCGCTGATCAGTGTGCCGGTGAGCATTTCGGCGTTCTCGGTGATGCGCCAGACCCTGGGGCTGAGCCAGACCCAGTCCCTGGACAACCTGCCCTACGTGCTGCGCGGAAAATTGGCGGGCGGCCTGTTCGGCACCCAGCGTTTTGTCGACAGCGGCCAATTGAGCCTGGCCGGCCCAACTGCCGGTGCCCGCTGACATCGCGCGCCGATCATACCAAGGAGGTGGATTGCTACATGGCCCCATACCCCACGCTGTATACCAAGCGTTTGATTCTCAAGCCGCTGGAACTCGCCGATGCCCCGGCCATCCAGCAGCAGTTCGCCCACTGGGACGTGGTGCGCTACCTCAATGCCCTGGTGCCCTGGCCGTATCCAGCGGACGGTGCCTTGGTCTACCTGCGTGACATCGCCCTGCCGGCGATTGCCCGAGGCGATGAATGGCATTGGTCGATTCGCTTGAAGTCGGCCCCCGAGCAACTGATCGGCAACATCAGCCTGATGGACGAACAGGATAATAACCGTGGTTTCTGGCTGGGCACTGCGTGGCAGGGCCAGGGGCTGATGGCCGAAGCGTCGGCCGAGGTCACTCGCTACTGGTTCCAGGACCTTGGGCGCGAGCTGATGCGAGTGCCCAAGGCTTCGCCCAACCTGGCGTCACGCCGACTCTCGGAACGCAGCGGCATGCGCCTGATCCGGGTCGATGAAGGCAACTTCGTCGGCGGTCGCTACGCCACAGAAACCTGGGAAATCACCCGCGAGCAGTGGCAGCGCCTGTAGGAGCGAGTGCCCGCTTGCGGCGTGCTCGCGATGGACCCGAGAACACCGCGCTGCCAACCCGCAGCGTTTACTTGGCCGCCATCAGGCGATTGACTTCGCTGCGCACCATGTTGGCGTATTCCGGCGGCGACATGGCGTCCAGCTCCGCGCGGACCCATTCTGCCCATTTGCCTTTGCGCTTGGAGCGCTCACCGAACAGACGGGCCGCTTCACCCTTGGATTTGCCCAGGTTGCTCTGCCAGAGGTCGAACAGACGGGACTTTTCATCTTCAAGCGCGGCGCGCTCGGCAAGGGGCTTGTCGGCCAGATTGAAGCTCATGGGAGTTACCTGCTGCATAAAATAGGCGACATCTTACACTGTAGGTGGAAATCTCCGGCGACGGATTTACCCGGACCAAGGGCCATCGCAGAAAAAATCTGCAACTTTTACCTGCCGCCTACACTCCATTGTTCACTGTCCCTTTACCCTGCAAGGAGTTACCCGATGGCCCGAAAAACTGCCGCCCAGGCTCACGAAGAGCAAATCAAGGATCAGGCGTTCAGTGAGCTGCAAGCGCTGATCGAAGAGTCGGAAAAGCTCCTGAAAAGCAGCGCCGCCCTGGTCGGCGAGGAAGCCGAGACCCTGCGCGGGCAAATTGCCCTGAAACTGCAGCAGGCTCGCGACTCGGTCACCAGCGTGCGTGAACGCACCCAACCGGTGGTCGAGGCGACTGAAACCTACATCGGCGGGCATCCTTGGCAAACTGTGGCGATCTCCGCCGGGTTTGGCCTGGTGGTGGGGTTGTTGTTGGGGCGCCGTTGAGTCCCGCAAGACTTCGTTGATGGAGGTGCAGGAGCAAGGCTCGGCTTTGCGGTGATGCATCGCGAGCAAGCTTTGCTCCTACACGTATAGGGACCCTGTGGTTGATAGCCAGCCGGTTCCGGCAAATCAGCAGGTCAGTCCTCTGCCAGGCTGTGCAACTGCGCCAGGATTTCATCGTCCAGCACTATGCCGGCCGACTCAGCTTTACGCCGCTCGCGATGGCGACGGTCACCCGGCAGTCGGTGCAAACCGACTGCATGCATCTGCCGCACCAACTCCTGGCTTCTCTCGGCAAAGTTCTGCCCCGCTGCCTTGCTCGGGTCGATGACGATCAGCAACTGCCCGGTCCATGGGGTTTTGGCTCCCGGGTGGTTGGACCAGTCGAACTCGAACGAAAAATTGCCCCCCGTCAACGCCGCCGCCAGCAACTCGACCATCATCGACAGCGCCGAACCTTTATGACCGCCAAACGGTAACAACGCACCGCCCTCGAGTATCGCCTTCGGGTCGGTAGTCGGCTGGCCCAGGCTGTCCACCCCCATGCCAGGAGGCAAGCGCTCGCCCTTGCGTGCAGCGATTTGCACATCGCCGTGGGCGATGGCGCTGGTGGCCAGGTCGAAGACGATCGGCTCGGCATCCGCCCGTGGCGCGGCAAACGCAATCGGGTTGGTGCCAAACAGTGGGCGGTCGGCGCCATGGGGCACCACGCAGGTCATGCTATTGACCACGCTGAGCGCAACCAGCCCCTCATAGGCAAAGGGCTCGACGTCCGGCCAGAGCGCCGCAAAGTGATGGGAATTGCGGATCGCCATGACCGCGATCCCGGCGCTGCGGGCTTTCTCCACCAGTAATTCGCGGCCAGCAGCCAAAGCCGGCTGGGCGAAGCCGTTTTGCGCATCGACCCGCACGAACCCCGAGGCGACATCTTCCACCACGGGTACCGCCTGGCCATTGACCCAGCCGCTTTTAAGCGTCGAGACATATCCCGGAATGCGGAACACCCCATGGCTGTGGGCGCCATCACGCTCAGCCCCGGCACAGTTGTTGGCCAGCACCGCGGCGACTTCGGGACTGGTGCCATGGCGCAGAAAAATCCCTTGCAGAAGATTCACCAGTGCTGGGTACGACACCGCATGTGAGCCAGCTTGATCGTGTGACACAGACATCTGAAGCTCCAGATTTTTTATTGGAGGGGGCAACAGCGCGGGGGATCCTGAGGCGCTGATTAAACACCCCTTGACGCGCCCGCTGTCAACCGTCGAAAGGCAACCCGCAGCCCACTAACTATCTACCGCCCTGCGCCGTCTCGGCCAACTTAGCCTTGGACTTTCCCCCAGCGACTGAAAATCGTCGCGTCACACCGAGACCAACACCATGACTGACCAGCTCCTACCGCTGTTTTTCCCTGAAGCCCTGCAAGACATCAAAGTCCTCAGCCCAAGGTTACGGGCCCTGGATTTCACCCTCGCGGACCTGGCCTGGTTGCGCAGTGTAGAACTCGCCAGCCACACGATACGTGCGGCGCAGCCCGACCCCATGACCGTCGAGTCCATCGCGCTCAAGGTCAAGGACCGCGAGCCACAGCCCCTGGCCGGCAGCTTCATGCTGCACCCGACCCCGGTTGACCATAAGGCTGTGCTGTACACGCCCTACGGCGGGTTGCAGAAGTTCGACAACCCTCGTGCCGTGATTCAGGCACTACAAGAGTCGCTCAAGGCCCCCGGCAAGCGGCTGGAACTGTTGCGCTTCCTGCCCATCGCCTGGCGTGAAGCATGGCCCAAAGACAACAGCGTCAGCCTGAGCCATGCGGTCATCGACGACCTGGTGTTCGAGCACCAGTCGCGACAATTCGCGGCCAGCCAGGGCAACAACCTCAGCCTGATGCGCGAACAGCTTGAACAGTTGCCCACCTTGAGCCACTTGCTTGAACAATTGCTCGACCGTGAACTGAGCAGCGCGCTCCCCGGCCTGGATCAGCGCCAAAGCCGTGTCGATTTCTTCGCGCTTGGCACTGAAGGTCAACGAAGCAAGGTCGACAGCAAACCCTTGACCCAGGCTCTGCTTGATTTTTTCCTGCAGCGCGCATGGCCTGCGGGCCTTAGCCGGCAGTTTGCCAATCCGCGCCTGGCGCCAACTGCCGATGACCCTGCCCCCTGGGAAAAAGCAGTCAAGACCATCGCCCAAGGGCTGGCGCCCATGTTGGCCGAGCGATTACGCAGCTATTGGGCAGCGGACGCCGGGGTCGTCGGTACGCGCCAGGTTTTTTTTGCCCAGGCCATGCGTGACAAGGCGCGCCTCGACCTGCTGCGCAAGCGCCAGGATGCAATCCTTGACCCCGAACAGCATCAGGCCCTGGTGGCGCTGCTCGAACGTGCGGACATCCCCGCCAACTACGACGCCGAACAGTTACAGGCAGAAACCGCGCGCCTGTGGGAGCACCCTGAGCATTTTGTCGAGCCGGCCAGCACACTGATGCTGAGCAACCGCAGCAATGCCTACCTGTATAGCCAGCCCCTGGGCCTGCAAGTGCTGGGGAACTACGCCGAGCTGAAACAGACCGTGCAACGCATGGTCACCAGCAGCGGGCATGAAGATCAGGTCTACAGCCTGTTGAGCCTGCCGGAGCGCAACCTGCTGCTGCGCCTGGAGCAGCCCCAAGTGTCTGGCGAACCGCTGTTCGGCAGCCTGTTCCAGCGCCTGGTGGCGGACATCATCAGCAAGCAACAGCAGAGCATCAGCCACGCATTGGATGTGTTTCGCAACAGCGAAGGGGCGATCGACCTGCCGGCATTGTTCGATCAGTCACTGGATGTGCGCGTCATGCTCGACAGCGCGTTGCTGGAGTCGGCGGATCAGCCGCGCTGGAGTCTGCGGCCGTTGATCAGCGGTGAGCATCACCCCTCCATCGTGGTGACGGACAGGGCCAAGCTGCACCTCAAGTCCCTGCGCAGCGTACTCGACTCCCTGACTGCAAAATTCGCCACGTTCCCCGCGGACAACCTGGCACTCCAGCAAACCTTCCTCGAAGGTCTCAAGCCCGACCTCGGCCACGCCCTGGCGGTCGGTATTCGCGGCGAAGCCGCTCTGCGCCAACTGCTCAGTACGTTCAGTGCGTACGACAAGGCCATCGTCGACACTGCGCTCAATCCCGATGCCGCAACCAGACGACAACGCCACGCGTTACGCGGCTTCCGGCCCGATGCCTGGTCGTTGACCCTGCACTGCACGGGCGAGCCTGACCTGATGCCGCTGGCCAATTGTTTGCTGCTGACCGAACGGGGTGGCATGGACCCATCACACTCGGGACGGGCCATCCTCTGGACGCCGGCACAAGGGCTGGAGGCCTTCGCTTCCATCACCCACGCCCAGCTCGAACTGGGCCAGCGCTTGCTCGATGAAGGTGCGCGCCAGGGGCTGCTTGAAAACCTTGCGCGTGACCTCTACCGCCCTCATCGTCACTACACCCTGGGACCATTGCGCCTGATTGAAGGCCATGTACTGCAGGAGCGTCAGCAATCGGCGATCAACCACTTCATCGCCGCACGCCGGCATACCCGCGCACTCGGACTGTCGGACGCCAGCGTACGCGCGGATTTCGTACGGCATAAATTGTCGCCCACGCCGCTCAATCTCGAACATGCCATGCAGATTGCCCAGGCAATCATCACCCGTGGCTCATTACCCGCTTGGCTCGGCTCTGCCTCTCTCGGACAACTGCAGCAGCATGCCGAATTGCTGGAGCAGTTTCGTCTCAGCCTTGACCCCGGAAGCGATTACCTGGATGACCTGCAACCCTTTTCAGCCTACGTCTGCGAGCGCCTCAAGCAACTGCTTGGCGCGCGATTCCCTGGAGTCGAGCTTGACCCCGATCAGTTGCAGGTGACGCCCACACTGGCCTTGACCGGCCCGGTACAGACCCTGAGTGAATTCGCACTCAACCCCACCCATGTGCTGCATGACGCCGGTTTCGCGATCACTTCGGGCAGTGCCCTGGCGCTCCCCGCACAGGTAACTGCCAGTGAAATCAGGAAGCTGTTGCTACAACTGGACATCAAGACCGCCTACCGTGAACGACTGAACCAACACTTGAGCGGCAACACCAACGCGGTCCTCAAGCGCCAGCAATGTTTCGTCCGGCAGTTACCCTGGCAATTGCTGCTGCACGCCCACGCCCTGAACCTGCAGGGCACACTCTCCGAGCAAGGCTTGGCCCTGGTCGAGCAAGTGCTGGACATGCCGGATGCATTGGCGCGCGCCAGCGTCAGCGAGGCCAAGGCGATCGTCCGGCCCCTTGAACTGATCGCTACCGAAGGTGCCTCTGCCGTCAAGGCGTTGGGGTTGTACCTGATCGGCGAACCCGAGAGCGGCCCGCAGATTCTCTATGCGCCCTATGACAAACACCTGGGCTTGAGCGAGTTTGAAAACGCTGCGAGCGTGGTGGCTGCGATCAACCACCCGGGGCCGCTGCAGGATTTGCTGCTGCGCCGCTTACCCGACCCGCACAAGGCGACCTACCAGAACCTGCTGGCTAGCGGCCCCGACAGCGATATCCAGCTCGCCTGCCAGCCGATCCAGGGCAACCTGCTGCATCGCTTGTTCAGCGACAACAGCGTTCTGCTGTCACACCTGCTGGGCAGTCAGGGCGAACGTGGCGCGCTGGCCGATTGGGACGCGCTCAAGGCTCTGTTCGCCAAGGGTTTGAAATACGGCGGTAGTTTTTTGCCGGGCAAACTGGCGATTCCCCTAGCGCTCTGGCAAAGCTACACATCCTTCAAGGAGTCGGCCGAGGCCTTGCAGGATCATCACTGGAGGAGCGTGCTGCCGAGTTTTATCAACGGTGTTGCGCAACTGGTGAGGCTCGGCAAGTTGTTGCATGTCCCCGAAGGGGTGCGCCGCGAGACCCAGGCCATCGACCTCTGCGCGCCCGTGCGGACCCGGCTGCAGCCGTTCGAAGCCACGCAGATGACCCTCTCCGGCAAGCGCGCTGCCGATGGCAGCTACCCCTTGGCTGTCGGGAAGCACTATGCCCCGGTGGAGGGCAAGGTCTACCAAATCAGCAAGCAAGCCATCGCTCCGCGCATCATCGAGGCCACGCACCAGGGACCCTATGTCCTGAACCAGGGTAGCCAATGGCTGCTGGACCCTGATGTGCATAGCATTCACTACGGCAAGGCGCTGTCGAAACTGCACAGCAAACTGGTAACCCGGCACCAGGTACGCAGTCTCATCAATATCCAAGCCCGGGGCATGGAATCGATCCGCCAACTGTTCCCGGAAAAAGCCAGGCAGATCGTGCAAGCACTCGACCTTGCTCGGTTCTACGCCTTCAACAGCCTGCACAACCTGGCCCAGCTCAAGAGCACCCAGCGCGGGGCACGCCTGGAGGTCTTCTTCAAGGAAATGTTTGACGTCGACAGCGTCGATGAAAACCTGCTGCGCAAAATCAAAGAGGCGATTGTGCCCCTGTGCAAAGCCCTGGTGGATCCGAGCCTGGACCAACTCGACCACAATCGATTTGTGGTTGGCTCCAACCTGAATCCCTCGGAGGGTGTGATCGCTTTTGTGGTCAGTGAGGACGCGCAGCGCGCGGTGCATTTCACCGAGCACTTCTTCAACCAGCAACTGGACATGTATGAGGGGGCCTTGACCGAAGCGTTCGATATCACCGCCCACGCCCAGGCCGTCACCCTGATCCACGAGTTTTCGCACTTGTTTTCCAATACCTATGACTTGGCCACATTGGAAGCCCGCAGACCCTTCAGCGACCTGGTCTCGACCCTCACCCACGCTCACCGCCTGCTCAAGGCCGCACATGAGGAGTTCCAGCGTAACGCGCTGTCCCTGCGCACGCCGGCGGAGGAACTGTTCGCCTACTGGAACCACGCAGAAAGTGAATGGGAAAGTTTTGACGACGCCCCGGAAGCTAGCCTATTGCGCGCGGCGGTCAGGTCCGCCACCGGCACCAATAATATGCGTGAGGCGCGTATTGCCTTCCTCAACCCGGACTCAGCCGATCGACGCATCGACACCATCCTGCGCAATGCCGAATCGGTGGCACGCCTGGTATCTGAAATGGGCCGGCGCCTGGACCCGGTCCCGTAAACTGACGAAAAAGCCGCTCATTGATGCTCAATCGCCATGACGGCTGTTCTCGCCGGCTGGTGGTGAAGGTTAGAATGCGCGAAACCAGGAAGCATCAATGAGCCAAACCCCACTCACTCCAGCAGACGACGACGCCGTCACTGACGCCGCAGCGCATTGGTGCATGCGCTTGCATGCCCAGGACTGCAGCGCAGCCGAGCGCCAGGCATTTGTGCAATGGCGCGACGCCCATCCCCTGCATGCGTTGGAGTATGAAGCGATGCTGGAGATCTGGGAGGTCAGTGACCATCTGCCCCGCCCGGGACACTTGGCCATCGCTCCCAGCCCTGTGGTCCGCCCAGGCTGGCAGCGGCTGGCAATGGCGGCGGCGGTCTGTGCCCTGGCCTTGCCGCTGGCCGCATTCAGTGGCTGGCAGCTGGGTTGGTTGCCAGACTCCTACGAGCGCTTCGAGGCCCAAGGTGCACTGCGCCAGGTGACGTTGAGCGACGGCAGCCAGGTTGAACTGAACCTGGGCACGGTGCTGACCTACAGCAATTACAAGGACCAGCGCCGGGTCACCCTGAAACAGGGCGAAGCCTTCTTTCGAGTCAGCCATGACGCCAGCCACCCGTTCGTGGTCAAGGCGGCTGACGGCCAGATTCGCGTCACTGGCACCCAGTTCAACGTCTGGAAATACCAGGACCAGGTCCGGGTGACCTTGCTCGAAGGCTCGGTCCTGGTGACCAGCAACGATGCCCAGCGCGGCGATGGCTTTCGCCTGGGTCCTGGCATGCAGGCGCGCTACAAGGGCGGCGACTACCAACCGCAGATCAATCAGACCTACGCCAACGACACGTCCCTCAGTTGGCGCGATGGCCGCCTGGTGCTCGACAACCTGACGCTCAACGAAGCCCTGCCGCTGATCAATCGTTACCTGCAGGAGCCGGTGCTGCTGGCCGACACTGACACCGGGATGATCCGCATCGGCGGGGTCTACAACATCAGCCAGCTACACAGCCTGGTGCCTTCGCTGCCCAAGGTGTTGCCGGTGTACCTGACGCACAACGCCGACGGCCGGACCGTGCTCAACTCCCGGCCGAAGTAACCCCGGGGCCGGGCCCGCAATGGCAAAAACGTTTTTTGCCTTGCCATCGATACGAATCGGCGGAAAATAATTGACAGGCCATTGGCCCGAAATATCGGCGTCTCACCCTTCGCTGACGTACTTTCGACAAAATTTCTACATTCAGAGCTTCATGATTTGCCCCGCTCATTCGTCTTAATGACAGAGAGCACAAATCACATTTTCCTGATCAGGCTCTGAAAAGGAGTTTTCTGCATGTACAACTCGCAATTGCCAACGGATGGTAAACCCGCGCCGAAAGGTGTTTCCCTGGGTCAGGATGTCACTGTGTTCGGCAAACCGGTCGAGCGCCACGGTAACGAGCGGATCCGCCAACTGCTCAAGAGCTTTGGCCTGCGCACCAGCCTGATACGCTTGAAAGTGATCGATGCACTGCTCAGCGCCGCGGAAAACGACCACCCGCTGGGCGTGCGTGGGGTGCACAGCCACTTGCTGGAACTGGACATCCCGCTGTCTTTTCTCAGCGTGCGTGAAGTCTTGAAGCGCCTGTGCAGCGAAGGCGTGATCGTGCTCAACCCGGATAAAAGCTACAGCCTGCATCCACAGGCTGCTGCCGTGCTCCAGCGCCTCGACTGACGCTGGCCCACCTCGCTCAGGGCTTGACCTTGCGCCGCATCACGCCGTTGATCACCACCACCGACACGGCCACGCCAATAGCGATGTACTGGAACAGCGTTTCGCTGATGATCCCGGCATTCTGCAGATATGACAGCCCAAGCATGATCGCCAGGACCACCAGGGAAATCAGAATCGAGTATTTCAAACGTTGCGACTGGGTCATTGCGGGTTCCTGAACCTGTGAATGTGTGAGTCCTGCAGCGGGCCGGCCCCATCCCTGTTCGGGGGCGCCAGCAGCACGCGGGCCACATGGTACACCCAAGATGTTTCGCCGGGCGCGCCACGCAGCTGACAAATCGGTAATCCGCGCCTCAGTTTACTGACAGCGCGGGCCGTTTAAGGTCCTGCCAAACCTGAAGCTTCAGGATTGACGGGACTTTTTTATGCCTTCAACACCCTCGCGACGCTCTTTGCTCAAAAGCCTGACCGCCGGCACTGTCCTGGCGGGCACCGGCCTGTGGCGCCCCACCAGTTGGGCCGTGACCGCAGACACAGCCTCCTCGACCCTGACCGGTAGCCGCTTCGACCTGTGGATCGGCGAATCGCCAGTCAACTTCAGTGGCAGCCCACGCACCGCCATGACCATCAACGGCGGTATTCCCGGCCCCTTACTGCGCTGGCGTGAGGGCGACACGGTGACCTTGCGCGTGCACAACCGACTCAAGCAGGACACCTCGATCCACTGGCACGGGATTATCCTGCCGGCCAACATGGACGGCGTGCCCGGCCTGAGCTTCCACGGCATCGCCCCCGATGGCCTGTACGAATACCAATTCACCCTGAAGCAGAACGGCACCTACTGGTACCACAGCCACTCCGGCCTGCAGGAACAGGCCGGCGTCTATGGCCCGTTGGTGATCGACGCCCGCGACCCCGAACCCTTCGCCTACGACCGGGACTACGTGGTGATGCTCAGCGACTGGAGCGACCAGGCCCCGGAACACCTGATGCGCACCCTGAAAAAGCAGTCCGACTACTACAACCGGCACCAGCGCACGGTCGGCGACTTCATAACCGACGTCAGCCGCGACGGGTGGGCGGCGACAGTGGCGGACCGCACCATGTGGGCCCAAATGAACATGAGCCCCACCGACCTTGCAGACGTCAGCGGCGAAACCTACCACTACTTGCTGAACGGCCAGACGCCACAAACCAACTGGACCGCCCTGTTTCAGCCGGGGGAAAAGCTGCGCCTGCGACTGATCAACGGCTCGGCCATGAGTTACTTCGACTTTCGCATTCCCGGCCTGCAGATGACCGTGGTCGCGGCCGATGGCCAGTACGTGCAGCCGGTCACCGTCGACGAGTTGCGCATCGCCGTTGCCGAGACCTACGACGTCATCGTCCAGCCCACCGGCGCCCGCGCCTACACCCTGTTCGCCCAGTCGATGGACCGCAGTGGTTATGCCCGCGGCACGCTCGCCACCAGCCAGGGGCTCAGCGCCGAGGTCCCGCAGCCTGACCCGCGGCCGTTAATCAGCATGGCCGACATGGGCATGGACCACGGCAGCATGGCGGGCATGGACCATAGCCAGATGGCCGGCATGGATCACAGCAACATGCCCGGCATGGCCGCCCCGCTGCAAAGCCATCCGGCTTCGGAAACCGCCAATCCGCTGGTGGACATGCAGACCATGCGCCCCAGCGCCAAGCTCGCCGACCCGGGCATCGGCCTGCGCGACAATGGCCGCCGAGTGTTGACCTACGCCGACCTCAAGAGCACCTTCGCCGACCCCGACGGGCGAGAGCCCTCGCGCACGCTCGAGTTGCACCTGACCGGGCACATGGAGCGCTTCGCCTGGTCATTCGACGGCATCAAGTTCAGCGACGCCCAACCCCTGCGCCTGACCTACGGCGAGCGCCTGCGCATCACCCTGGTCAACGACACGATGATGACCCACCCGATTCACCTGCACGGCCTGTGGAGTGATCTTGAGGACGAGCACGGGCGCTTCCAGGTGCGCAAGCACACCATCGACATGCCGCCCGGCACCCGCCGCAGTTATCGGGTAACCGCCGATGCCCTGGGCCGCTGGGCCTATCACTGCCACCTGCTGCTGCACATGGAGATGGGCATGTTCCGCGAAGTGCGCGTCGATGAACCGGGGAGCCCGACATGAACATTCGCCTGCTGCTGGCCGCACTGTGCGGCGTTTACCTGAGCCCGACCCAGTCGGCCGAAAGCATCGACCACGCGGCCATGGGCCACGGCGCGATGCCTGCCATGGACCACAGCCAGATGCCCACGCTGCAGAGCCGCACGCCGATTCCCGTGCCCAGCGACGCGGACCGCCGGGCAGCCTTCCCGGCGGTCAATGGGCATAGGGTTCACGACAAGGCGCTCAATGGCTTCTGGCTGATCGACCAACTGGAGTACCAGGATGCCGACGACGGCAGCGCCCTGGCCTGGGACATGAGTGGTTGGGTGGGCGGCGATATCGACCGGCTGTGGCTGCGCACCGAAGGTGAACGCAACAATGGCCACACCGAAAAAGCCGAAGTGCAGGCGTTGTGGGGACATGCCATCGGACCCTGGTGGGACCTGGTCGCCGGCCTGCGCCAGGACTTCCAGCCAGGCTCGCCGCAGACCTGGGCCGCGTTCGGGGTGCAAGGCCTGGCCCTGTATAACTTTGAAACACAAGCCACGCTCTTCGTCGGCGAAAAGGGGCAAAATGCCCTCCGCCTGGAAGGCGAGTACGACATTCTGCTGAGCAACCGGCTGATCCTGCAGCCCAGCGCCGAGCTCAACCTGTACAGCCGCAACGACCCCGAACGGCGGATCGGCGCGGGGTTGGCCAACACCGAAGCCGGTGTGCGCCTGCGTTATGAAATCGTCCCCGAATTTGCCCCGTACATTGGCGTGACCTGGAGCAGCACCTACGGCAACACCGCCGACTACACTGGCGAGGATGACGAACAGCGCAACCAAACGCGCTTCGTCGCCGGCGTGCGGCTCTGGTTCTGAGCCCATCAACGCAACGATCGACAAAGAGATTCCCCATGCACACCACAGCACTTCGCCTGGCCGCCCTGGGCGCCCTGTTCATCAGCACCCAGGCCCTGGCGGCCGAACTGATCCCGATCGACGTCCATCGCGACGCCAACTGCGGTTGCTGCAAAGCCTGGATCAGCCACCTGCAGGACAACGGCTTCAAAGTCATCGACCACGTCGAACCCAACATGAGCGAAGTCAAGCAACGCCTGGGTGTGGCGCCGCGCCTCGCGTCCTGCCATACCGCGCTGATCAACGGCAAGTTTGTCGAAGGCCACGTCCCGGCCGAACAGGTGCTGGCCCTGGCCAAGCGTGACGACTTGCTGGGCATGGCCGTACCGGGCATGGTCACCGGTTCGCCGGGCATGGAAATGGGCGATACCGTCGACCCGTACCAGGTAATCGGCGTGTCCAGGGATGGCAGTCAAACGGTGATCGCCGACTACCCGGCCAAGTAGTGCTGCTGGCGTACCTCGGACTGTTTGCGGCGGCATTCGGTGCCGCCACACTATTGCCCTTGCAGTCCGAGGCAGTGCTGGTGGGATTGCTGCTCAATGGCCAGTACTGGTTGTGGCTGCTACTGGCCGTCGCGACCCTGGGCAATGTCCTCGGGTCGCTGGTCAACTGGTGGCTGGGCCGCGGCATCGAGCGCTTCAAGGATCGCCGCTGGTTCCCCGTCAGCCCAACCAACCTGGAAAGGGCCCGCCGGCATTATCAGCGTTACGGCCACTGGTCATTGCTGCTCAGCTGGTTGCCGGTGATCGGCGATCCATTGACCCTGGTGGCCGGCGTAATGCGCGAGCCGCTTGGGCGTTTCCTGCTGATCGTCACCCTGGCCAAAGGCGCCCGGTACGGCGTGCTAGCCCTGGCCACGCTCGGCTGGCAGGGCTGATCGCGAGCAGGCCGCCACAATCCATAGGCGCGCCGCAAACCCTGTGGGAGCCGGCTTGCCGGCGATGGTCTTCAACGATGACGGGTATTTCCCAGGCCAACCCCCTCCAAGTCGCGCACTTATTTGGTGCAGCCACCTGCAACCCTCCGCTCCACAGGCACCCATCCCCTGCCTCTTTTTAACCGACCACCACTGAAAACCTGCCCTTCGTCGGTGCAATTGTCACAATTTTCCAGTTGTCTTCTCCTGATCCAAACCGATTGTCGAACAATCCGAAAACCCGCCTACCCCGCTCTAGGTTCTGGCCTAGACTGGATTTCGCGGGGCCAGACCGTCGGGTCATATAACGGAGAAAAACTCGAAACTTTCCGCTATAGCGACGGGTCAGGTGATTAGAGGGGTCACGGCCGCTGGTGCAATCCTTGCAATGTTCACAACAGCCTTGGGAGCTTCAACGCATCGGGCCGCGCTTGCGCCACGACGCGTGGCGCATTTGCGCCTGGCCACAGGAAACGGCCGCTTGATGCACGGGTGAGATGCCTAAAGCAGATCAATAAAACGGGAGAAACACATGAACAGTGCCGCTTTAGAAATCCAGGGAGAACGTACTCAGCAGGCCATCGGCGAGGCGACATCGATGGCGATCCTGGCCCCCGGTGCAAAGACGGTACTGCCCACTCCACGTCAGAATCCGAACAAAAAGAAAGTCCTGTTCGTGACGTCGGAAATCGCTGACCTGGTGAAGACCGGCGGCCTGGGTGACGTCTCTGCCGCACTGCCTCGGGCCATGGCCCACCTGCACGACGTCCGGGTGCTGATCCCGGGTTACCCGCAAGTCATGCACAGCGATAACCCGATCCACATCATTGGCGAACTCGGCGGCCACGCGGCCCTGCCACCGTGCAAGATCGGACGCATGGACATGCCCGACGGGCTGGTGATCTACGTCTTGATCTGCCCCGAACTGTACGAGCGCGAAGGTTCGCCCTACGGTGCCAACAATGGCCGTGACTGGCCCGACAACCATATCCGATTTGCCCGCCTGGGCCTGGCTGCCGCCGACATCGCCGCCAACCTGGCGCAAATCCACTGGTGCCCGGACCTGGTGCACGCCCATGACTGGCCCGCCGGCCTGGCCCCGGCCTACATGCACTGGCGTGGGCAGCGCACCCCGACCCTGTTTACCATCCACAACCTGGCCTACCAGGGTGTGGTCAGCCTGGCCTCCTGCCCGGAGCTGGGAATTCCCGAACACGCCCTGCAGCAAGAAGGCATGGAGTTCTACGGCAAACTGTCCTTTCTCAAGGCCGGTATGGCTTATTCCAGCCACATCACCACGGTCAGCGCGACCTACGCCCAGGAAATCACCACCCCGGCGTTTGGCTGCGGCCTCGATGGTTTTCTGGCCAGCAAGACCCAACAGGGCCTGCTCAGTGGCATCCCCAACGGCATCGATGAAAGCTGGGACGCAGCCACCGACCCGCACCTGTCCTGCCCCTTCACCATCGGTGACTGGGACGGCAAGGCCGCCAATGCCGCCCAGGTCCGCGACTTGTTCGGCCTGCAGGACAGCGAGGGCCCGCTGTTTGCCGTGGTCTCGCGCCTGGTCTACCAGAAAGGCCTGGACCTGACCGAAGGAGTGGCCGAGTACATCGTCAAATCCGGCGGGCAGATCGCAATCATCGGCCGTGGTGAACCAGAGGAAGAACAAGCCATGCGCAACCTGGCCCTGCGCTTCCCAGGGCAGATCGGCGTGCGCATCGGCTTCAATGAAACCGATGCGCGGCGCATGTTCGCCGGCAGTGACTTCCTGCTGATGCCCTCGCGCTACGAGCCCTGCGGCCTGAGCCAGATGTACGCCCAGCGTTTTGGCTCCTTGCCGGTCGCGCGTAATACCGGGGGCCTGGCCGACACCATCGAAAATGGCGTCACCGGTTTTCTGTTCGACGAGTCCACCGTGCCCAGCTACGAAGAGGCGCTGAGCCGGGCCTTCAAGGTCTTTGCCTTTCCTGCCCTGCTCAATGCCATGCGCTGCCGGGCCATGGCCGCACCCTTCAACTGGTGCAAGGCCGTCGAACCCTACGCTGAACTCTACGAACAACTGGTGGCCAAGGCGCTGGGGAAATCGGTCAAGTTATAAGAGGGAACTGTGCATGCCGTTACGGACTATGGAAACCTGGCCCCACGGCGCTGTCATGCTGGATGCGCAACACACCCGGTTTGCGCTGTGGGCACCCGATGCATTTTATGTGAGTGTCGAGTTGGACGAGGG
The DNA here is from genome assembly GCF_033989915.1 of Pseudomonas sp. P5_152. Lineage (NCBI taxonomy): Bacteria > Pseudomonadati > Pseudomonadota > Gammaproteobacteria > Pseudomonadales > Pseudomonadaceae > Pseudomonas > Pseudomonas sp. P5_152. Next base: position 298,713 of record NZ_JASFAH010000002.1, read on the forward strand.
GCCGTCGCTGCCCATGCTGCCCCAGGCCGATGGCTGGTTTGTCCTCAAGACCCCCTGCCCGGCCGGAACCCGCTACCGCTTTAACATCGATGGTGAACACGACGTTCCCGACCCCGCCTCCCGCGCCCAGGAGACGGGGCCGGAGTCGGCCAGCATCGTGGTCGACCCGCTCGCCTACCGCTGGCAACACTCGTCCTGGCAGGGCCGGCCCTGGCACGAGGCGGTGATCTACGAGCTACACGTCGGCCTGCTCGGCGGGTTCGCCGCAGTCCAGCAGCAGTTGCCGCGCCTGGTGGACCTGGGCATCACGGCAATCGAGTTGATGCCTCTGGCGCAGTTTCCCGGCGAGCGCAACTGGGGTTATGACGGCGTGCTGCCCTACGCCCCGCAATCGTCCTATGGCTCGCCCGAAGCGCTCAAGCAACTGATCGACTGCGCCCACGGCCTGGGCCTGGCGGTGATCATAGACGTGGTCTACAACCATTTCGGGCCAGACGGCAATTACCTGCACCATTACGCCAAGAGCTTCTTTCGCGAAGACCGGCACACGCCGTGGGGCGCCGCCATTGATTTCCGGCGCCGCGAAGTGCGTGATTTCTTTATCGACAACGCCTTGATGTGGTTACTCGAGTACCGCTTCGATGGCCTACGCCTGGACGCCGTGCACGCCATCGACGACCCGGACTTTCTCCAGGATCTGGCAAACCGGGTCCATCAGCAGATCGATCCGGCACGGCATGTGTGGCTCACCGTGGAAAACGAGCACAACCAGGCCAGCTTGCTGGAGCAGCGGTTCGACGCCCAGTGGAACGACGACGGGCACAATGCCCTGCATGTCCTGCTGACCGGGGAAACCGATGCCTACTACGCCGACTTCGCCCACAACCCCACCGAGCAACTGGCCCGCTGCCTGAGCCAGGGGTTTGTCTACCAGGGCCACACCAACCGCCATGGCCAGACCCGTGGAGAGCCTAGCGGTCACCTGCCCCCCAGCGCGTTTGTGCTGTTCCTGCAGAACCATGACCAGATCGGCAATCGCGCCTTTGGCGAACGCCTGCACCAGTTGTGCCCGCCCCAAGCCCTGCACGCTGCCACGGTGCTGTTGTTATTGTCGCCGATGATTCCCCTGCTGTTCATGGGCGACGAAGTGGCCGCCGATCAACCCTTCCTGTTTTTTACCAGCCATCACGGCGACCTCGCGCAACTGGTGCGCGAAGGCCGGCGCAATGAGTTCGCCTGCTTCAAAGCCTTTGCCGACCCCCACAGTCGCGAGCGCATACCCGACCCCAATGCCCCACAGACCTTCGAAGACTCGCGGCCCAACCTCATCCCCGGGGACTACGGCATACGCCACAGCACCCAGGCCCTGTACCGGCAGTTGCTGCTGATTCGCCACCGCGAAATCATCCCACGCCTGCCCGGCGCCCACGCCCTGGGTGTTTCGGTGCTCGGCGAAGGGGCGATCAGCGCGCGTTGGCAACTGGGGGACGGCAGCATGCTGCACATTGAGTTGAACCTCAGCGCCAACGCTGTTGCCCATATACCGCAAGCCCAGGCCCAACTGCTGTTCGAGTACCCGCCACAGGCGTGCACCCGATTACAGCAAGGTACCCTGGCTCCCTATTGCGCGCTGGTCAGCCTGACGGCAGCGGCATCCATGCTACCCCCCGCAGGAGAGCGCCAATGAGCGATGCGCAACTGGAAATTCTCGCCAGCCGGGCCGGCCTGGCCGTGGATTGGATCGACGCCAATGGGCGTGCGCAAAAAGTTGCCCCGGCAGTCCTGCGCGCGGTCCTCAACGGCCTCGGCCACCCGGCCGGCAGCGCCCAGGAAATCGACGCCAGCCTGTTGCAGGTACAGCAGAGCCAGGCGCGCAGCCAGTTGCCACCGCTGTTGACCGTGGATGTCGGTGCCGGGCTTGACCTGGCGCGCTACTTCGAACCGCACACGCCCTGCGAGATTCATCTGGAAGACGGCGCCATCCTCAATCTGAAACTCGACGACGAGGCGCGGTTGCCGGGGCTGATCCCGGTGGGTTACCAGGAAGTCAGCATCGCCGGTCGCTACTTCACCCTGGCCGTGGCGCCCCTGCACTGCCACAGCGTCGCCTCGGCCGTGGACAGCGACACTCCGCGCGCCTGGGGCCTGAGCGTGCAGCTGTACGCCTTGCGCCGCCCGGGCGACGGCGGTTTTGGTGACACCTTGGCCCTTGAAGAGCTGGCCCGGGTTGCCGGTGAACGCGGCGCCGAAGCACTGGCGATCAGCCCGATGCACGCAATGTTCAGCTGCGACACCCAGCGTTTCAGTCCCTACTCACCGTCCAGCCGGCTGTTCCTCAATAGCCTGTACGCCGCTCCCGGCGAGATCCTTGGCGAACGCGCCCTGCGCATGGCCATCGACGCCACGGAGTTGGCCGACGAACTCGCCCAGCTGGAAAACCAGCCCTTGGTGGACTGGCCCGCTGCCGCCCAGGCCAAACAGAAACTCTACCAGGCCCTGTATGAAGGGTTTACCCGCGGCGATCACCCGTTGCACGCCGACTTCAGCAGCTTTCGCCACAGCGGTGGCGAAGCCCTGGAAAACCACTGCCGTTTCGAAGCCCTGCAAGAAGCCTGCGCTGCCCGTGGCGAAAGCCTGGACTGGCGCCACTGGCCCGAACCCTGGCGCAATCCGCGCAGCCCGGAGCTGGCCGCGTTTGCCGAGCAGCATGCCGCACGCATCGGTTTCTACGCGTTTTGCCAATGGCTGATCGCCCGCTGCCTGCAGCGTGCGCAAAACGTCGCTCGCAGTAGCGGCATGGGCATCGGCCTGATTGCTGACCTGGCGGTCGGAGCGGACGGCGGGGGCAGCCAGGCCTGGAGTCGCCAGGACGAACTGCTGGCTTCGCTCACCGTCGGCGCGCCCCCAGACATTCTCAATCGCGCCGGCCAGGGCTGGGGCATCTCCGCGTTTTCACCCGAAGGCCTGGTGCGCAACGGTTTTCGCGCCTTCATCGAAATGCTCCGGGCCAACTTTGCCCACGCCGGCGGTTTGCGCATCGACCACGTGATGGGCCTGCAACGGCTGTGGGTCATCCCCCTCGGCGCGCCGCCCTGTGACGGCGCCTACTTGTATTACCCGGTAGACGACCTGCTGCGCCTGCTGACGCTGGAGTCGCACCGGCACCAGGCGATCGTCCTCGGCGAAGACCTCGGCACCGTGCCCGATGGCCTGCGCGACAAACTCATCGCCCGCTCGATTCTGGGCATGCGCGTATTGCTGTTCGAACAGGATCACAGCACACGCTTTCGGCCGATTCTCGACTGGCCCGATAACGCGCTGGCCACCACCAGCACCCACGACCTGCCCACGCTCAACGGCTGGTGGCACGGCCGTGATATCGAATGGAACGCTCGCCTGGGGCTTGTGACCAGCGACGACGAAAGCCATTGGCGCGCCCACCGCCAGCGCGAGCGTGACAGCCTGCGCAGCGCCCTGAGCCAGGACCCGCAGAACTTTCGCGAAGAGCAGCACGAGACCGACCAGGTGCTCGATGCCAGCGTGCGTTTTCTCGGGCATACCCGGGCGCCACTGGTGTTGCTGCCGCTGGAAGATGCCCTGGGCCTGGACGAACAGGCCAATCTGCCGGGCACCGTCGACACCCACCCAAACTGGCGCCGGCGCTTGCCTGGCGAGAGCAGACAACTGCTGGACGATGCCGACGCCGCGCGACGCCTGGAAATGCTCGCCTGCGCACGCCTGCAAGCCAGCGAGCGTGATCGATGAGCAGTCTGCGGGCCACCGTCAGGCTGCAGTTTCATCAAGGTTTCACCCTGGATGATGCGGTGCCGCTGGTGCCCTATTTCGCTCGCCTTGGCATCAGTCACCTGTATGCCTCGCCGCTGCTCAGTGCCCGCAACGGTTCGATGCACGGCTATGATGTGGTCGACCCCACCCAGGTCAACCCGCAACTGGGTGGTGAGGCGGCGCTGCGGCGCCTGGTCAAGGCCCTGCGCGCCCACGGCATGGGCCTGATTCTCGACGTCGTGTCCAATCACATGGCCGTCGGTGGCGCCGATAATCCCTGGTGGCTGGATCTGCTGGAGTGGGGGCGACTCAGCCCCTATGGCGAATTCTTCGATATCCAGTGGCACTCGCCCGACCCGCTGCTCGAAGGTCAGCTGCTCCTGCCATTCCTGGGCTGCGACTATGGCAGCGCCTTGCAGGACGGCAGCCTGGCGCTGCGTTTTGACTCGGCGCGGGGGCGGTTTTATGCCGAGCACTACGAGCACCATTTCCCGATCTGTCCCAGTGACTATGCAGCATTGCTGATGCCGGACGAGCATCTGGACGCCGAACAGCGCGCCGCACTGAAAACCCTCGCCGAGGGTTTTACCCGCCTGCATGACCAGACCGCCGCCCATACGCTCGCCGGCCCCTTGCAACAGGCCTTGGCGCAGTTGGCCAGGGAGCCCGCGCTGGCCCGTTGCATCGAACACAACCTGGCCCTGCATGACGCTCGCCAGCCCGAGGGCTTCACCCGCCTGCACAACCTGCTGGAGCGCCAGAGTTATCGCCTGGCCAGTTGGCGCACGGCGGCGGACGACATCAATTGGCGGCGCTTCTTCGACGTCAATGAACTGGGCGGCCTGCGGGTCGAACGCCCGGCCGTGTTCGAAGCCACCCACGGCAAGATCTTCGAGTTGCTTGCCGCAGGCCTGGTGGACGGCTTGCGCATCGACCACATCGACGGACTCGCCGACCCGCGGGGCTACTGCCGCAAACTGCGGCGCAGGGTCGACGCCCTGGTCCCGTCTCGGCACATCCCGATCTACGTGGAAAAAATCCTCGGTCCCGGGGAAACCTTGCGTCGCGACTGGCGTGTCGATGGCACCACCGGCTATGAATTCATGAACCAACTGTCGTTGCTGCAGCACGACCCGCAAGGTGCGTTGGCCCTGGGCGAGCTGTGGGTACGCCATAGCGAACGTCCGTCGGCCTTCATCGAAGAAGCGCGCCTGTCCCGCCAGCAGATTCTCAACGGCTCGCTGGCCGGCGATTTTGAGAGTGTCGCCCAGGCCCTGTTGCAAGTGGCCCGCGATGATGTGATGAGCCGCGACCTGACCCTCGGCGCGATCCGCAGGGCACTGCAGGAACTGATCGTGCATTTCCCGGTTTACCGCACCTACATCAGCCCGCGCGGACGCTCCGTCGAGGACCAGGTTTTTTTCCAGCAAGCCATGGACGGTGCCCGCCAGACCCTGGGCGAAGCCGACTGGCCGGTGCTCGACAGCATCGCCCTGTGGCTGGGCGGCCAGCCTTGGCGCGAGCGTCCGGTGGGGCGCCAACGCAAGATCCTCAAGCACGCCTGTGTGCGGTTCCAGCAACTGACGTCACCGGCGGCGGCCAAGGCCGTAGAAGACACCGCGCTGTATCGTTCGGGCGTGCTGTTGTCACGCAACGATGTCGGTTTTGATACCGAGCGCTTCAGTGCGCCCTTGGACGATTTCCATGCCGCCTGCATCCAGCGTCTTGCGACCTTCCCGGACAATCTGCTGGCCAGCGCCACCCACGACCACAAGCGCGGTGAAGACAGCCGAGCGCGGTTGGCCGTGCTCAGCGAACGCAGCACCTGGTATGCGCAACAAGTCGACACCTGGCGCACCGAGGCCACGAGTCTACGGGACGACAGCCAGGCGCCGGCAGCCGGTGACGAACTGATCCTCTACCAGGCGCTGCTCGGCAGTTGGCCGCTGGGCTTGCGTTGCGACGACCTGCCGGCCCTGTCTCATTACTGTGAACGCCTGTGGCAGTGGCAACAAAAAGCCCTGCGCGAAGCCAAGCTGCACAGCAGTTGGAGTGCCGCCAACGACGCTTACGAGCAGAGCGCCCGCACGTTTACCGAGCGCCTGCTGCTCGCCCCAGAGGGCCTGGCGTTGCGCAGCCGTATCGCCGACGCCGTAGCGGTGATCGCCTGCGGCGGTGCCCTCAACGGATTGGCGCAAACCTTGCTGCGCATGACAGTGCCGGGGATTCCAGACCTGTACCAGGGCAATGAGTTCTGGGATTTCAGCCTGGTGGACCCGGACAACCGGCGGCCGGTGGATTTCCAGGCACGGATCCAGGCACTGGAGCGCCAGCAGAATCCGTCCCGGTTACTCGACACCTGGCAGGACGGGCGCATCAAGCAGGCCTTGATCACCCGCACCCTGGCAGTGCGCGCCGCGCATGCCGAACTGTTCCGCGCCGGGCGCTACCTGCCCTTGACGGTGCAAGGCAGCCAAGCGCAGCGCGTGCTGGCGTTTGCCCGCGAGCACCAGGGCCAGTGGGTGATCGTGCTGGTGCCGGTGCGGGTTGCCGCGCTGCTGGAAAGCAGTGCCACCCCGCTGGTGCCTGCCCTGCAGTGGGGCGATACCCGAGTCACCCTACCGTTCACCCCTCGCGAGGGAAAACTGAAGGGACTTTTTTCCACAGTGGAAGTCACACACCACACAGAGCTGCTGATCAGCGCCGCGCTGGGGGACTTCCCGGTCAATCTGTTTATCCAGACTTGAGTTCAACTCAGGAGCATTGCGATGAGTACCGATGACAAACGCGTTCGTGAATTTGCCTATCAGATCTGGGAGTCCGAGGGTAAACCCGAAGGACAGGAAGCCCGCCATTGGGAGATGGCCCGCAAGCTGGCGGAAGCCGAAGCCCTGGCCCCGGCCAAGCCGGTAAAGGCGACAAAAGCCAAGGCCGCACCCGCGACGAAGGCCAAGGCTGGTGCCGCCCAGGTCGTCACCCCACCAGGGGAAAAAAGCGCCGCCACGAAAAAGCCCCGCGCCCCACGCAAACCGGCCAGTTGACCCACAACCGCCCCGCGGCCCGTGCCAACTGCCGACCTGTGCAAACGACCCGTAGCAGCTGCTACGACGTCCACGTCGACAACCTCAGGCCGATGCCGGTAATGCGCTACAGGAGTTTTTATGACCACGCCCGATAACACCGCAACACAAGCCCAAGGCGCGCAAGCCTCGCGGATCCGTGAAGGCCTGCCCTTCCCGCTGGGTGCGACCTGGGATGGTCTGGGGGTCAACTTCGCGATCTTCTCGGCAAACGCGGCCAAGGTCGAGCTGTGCATTTTCGACGATGCCGGGGAAGTCGAACTGGAACGCATCGAACTGCCCGAGTACACCGATGAGATCTTTCACGGTTACCTGCCCGATGCCCATCCGGGGCTGATCTATGGCTATCGCGTGTATGGCCCGTACGACCCGCAGAACGGTCATCGCTTCAACCATCACAAACTGTTGATCGACCCCTACGCCAAGCAACTGGTTGGCGAGCTGAAATGGTCCGAAGCGCTGTTTGGCTACACCATCGGCCACCCGGACGCCGACCTCAGTTTCGACGAACGCGACAGTGCGCCATTCGTGCCCAAGTGCAAGGTGATCGACCCGGCGCACACCTGGGGCCACGACCACCGGGTCAGTGTGCCCTGGGACAAAACGATCATTTATGAGACTCACGTGCGCGGCATCAGCATGCGCCACCCAGCGGTTCCGGAGGCGGTGCGCGGCACCTTCGCCGGACTGATGGTCGATGACCTGTTGGACCATATCCGCAAGCTCGGGGTGTCGTCGGTGGAACTGCTGCCGATCCATGCCTTCGTCAACGACCAGCACCTGCTGCATAAAGGCATGACCAACTACTGGGGCTATAACAGCATTGCCTTTTTTGCTCCCGACCCACGCTACCTGGCCAGCGGCAAGATCGCCGAGTTCAAGGAGATGGTCGCGCACCTGCACGAAGCCAATCTGGAGGTGATTCTCGACGTGGTCTACAACCACACCGCAGAAGGTAACGAACAGGGACCGACCCTGTCCATGCGCGGCATCGACAACGCCTCCTACTACCGCCTGATGCCGGACGACAAACGTTTCTACATCAACGATTCAGGGACCGGCAACACCCTCGACCTGAGCCACCCTTGCGTGCTGCAGATGGTCACCGACTCCCTGCGCTACTGGGCCACGGAGATGCACGTCGACGGTTTCCGCTTCGACCTGGCAACCATCCTCGGCCGTTACCACGATGGTTTCGACGAGCGCCACAGCTTCCTCGTGGCATGCCGCCAGGACCCGGTGCTGCGCCAGGTCAAGCTGATCGCCGAACCCTGGGACTGCGGCCCCGGGGGTTACCAGGTCGGTGGCTTCCCACCAGGCTGGGTGGAATGGAACGATCGTTTTCGCGACACCGTCCGTGCGTTCTGGAAAGGTGACGACGGCCAATTGGCCGACTTCGCCGGACGCATGACCGCCTCCGGCGAAATGTTCAACCAGCGTGGGCGCCGGCCGTACGCCTCGGTGAACTTCATCACCGCCCACGACGGTTTCACCCTTAACGACCTGGTGTCCTACAACGACAAACACAACGAGGCCAACGACGAAGACAACCAGGACGGCAGCAACAACAACCTGTCATGGAACCATGGCGTCGAAGGCCCGAGCGACGATCCCGAGATCAACGAGCTGCGCCAACGGCAGATGCGCAATTTCTTCGCCACCCTGTTGTTGGCCCAGGGCACACCGATGCTGGTGGCCGGCGACGAATTCGCCCGGACCCAGCACGGCAACAACAACGCCTACTGCCAGGACAGCGAGATCGGCTGGATCAACTGGGACCTGAGTGAAGACGGCAAGGCCTTGCTCAAGTTCGTCAAGCGCCTGATCAAACTGCGCCTGGCCTACCCAATCCTGCGCCGCGGGCGATTCCTGGTGGGCAGCTACAACGAAGATATCGGGGTCAAGGACGTCACCTGGCTAGCCCCGGATGGCAGCGAGATGAGCACCGAACAGTGGGAAGACGGGCATGGCCGCTGCCTGGGCATGTTGCTCGACGGTCGCGCCCAGGAAACCGGAATCCGCCGCAAGGGCGCCGATGCGACCTTGCTGCTGGTGGTCAACGCGCACCATGACATCGTCAATTTCTGCCTGCCGGCGGTGCCGGACGGTGGCTTCTGGACCTGCATGATCGACACCAACGAACCCTCGATCCGCGGCCAGGAGCGCTTCGAATTCGAGCACCAGTATTCAGTCACCGGCCGCTCGCTGCTGCTGTTCGAATTGCAGCATCAAGATGAGGACTGAGCGGGTCCCCCAGGCCAATCACAAAAAACGTCTGGGGGACCGCCCGACGCAGGCGAAACCCGGAACCATGGGCAATACTTTGCCCGCTGCCCTTGAGTATCTGCCACACGGTGCCCCGCGAACTTCGGCGGCCCAGGACACTCAGCCTGTCGGTCAGGCGTCTGGAGACGACCGACAGCTCACCCGTACAAGGACGTATCAATATGAAAAGTACCTCGATCCTCGACGGCCACCTGCCCGCGCAAATCTGGAACGGCGCCCGCCAACTGGACAACCTGCCGGTCATCAACACTCAGTCGATCATCCCGGCCGGCGCCCGAGCCGTGGTGATCGCACCCCACCCTGGCGATGAAGTGGTGACCTGCGGCGGCCTGCTGCAATTGTTCGCCAGCCTGGGGCATCCCCTGCAACTGATCTCCGTCACCGACGGCAGCGCCAGCTACCCGGGTTCGCAACTGTGGCCGGAGAAACGCCTGAGCGTGTTTCGCCCCCAGGAAAGTGTCGATGCCCTGCGCAGGCTTGGGCTGCCCATGCACAGCCTGAAGTGGATTCGTGGCGGTTTCGCCGACACGGCACTGGCCGAGCGCGAGACGCAGTTGGCACATTTCATTGCCCGCTACCTGCGCCCTGAGGATGTGCTGTTCAGCACCTGGCGCGAAGACGGCGACGTCGACCATGACACCGTCGGGCGCGCCAGTGCCAAGGCCGCCCAGATGGTCGGTGCCCGCCTGTGCGAACTGCCTTTCTGGGCCTGGCATTGGCCGGTGCGCGACCAAGGGCAGATCCCCTGGCACCGCGCACACAAGGTGCGCCTGGACAGCTGGACGATCGCGCGCAAGCGCCATGCCATCCACGCCTATGCCAGCCAACTGGATGGCGACCCGCAAATGGGCATCGCACCGCTGTTGCCCAAGGTGGTCCTGGAGCGTTTGCGCCAACCCTATGAGATTGTTTTTGTGTAAGGCCGCCCCGCGCAGATGTCGACGATCGGCGGCGAAACACTGAACTGCCGGCCGCAACATCAGTCGCATGGATAACCCGTCGCGACTTTCCAGGAGTGCATGTGAACCCCGACCCAGAACGTCAACCCGGCTCCGTCCCCCCGCAGGACGCACCCCAGGCCGTACATCGGCTCAGGGTGCTGACCGTCAACACCCACAAAGGTTTTACCGCCCTCAACCGGCGTTTCATCCTGCCCGAATTGCGCGAGGCCGTGCGCAGTACATCGGCCGACCTGGTGTTTCTCCAGGAGGTATTGGGCGAGCATGATCGCCACGCCTCGCGCCACAGTAACTGGCCGTCGATGTCACAGTACGAGTTTCTCGCCGACAGCATGTGGAGCGACTTCGCCTACGGGCGCAATGCGGTGTACCCCGACGGCCACCACGGCAACGCGCTGCTGTCCAAGTACCCAATTCGCCACCACCGCAATCTGGACGTATCGATCACCGGCCCCGAACGCCGGGGTTTGCTGCACTGCGTGCTGGATGTACCGGGCCATGCCGAGGTCCACGCTATCTGCGTGCACCTGAGCCTGCTGGAAAGCCATCGTCAACTGCAACTGGCGCTGCTCTGCCAGTTGATCGAGTCGCTGCCCGAAGACGCTCCGGTGATCATCGCCGGCGACTTCAATGACTGGCAGTTGCAGGGCAACCTGACCCTCGCTCGACGCGATGACTTGCATGAGGCCTTCGAACGCCATCACGGCCGCCCGGCCAAAACCTATCCGGCACGTTTCCCGCTGTTGCGCCTGGACCGCGTATACCTGCGCAACGCCAGCAGCCACGCCCCAAGAATTCTCGGCAACAAACCCTGGAGCCATCTTTCCGACCACTTGCCGCTAGCGGTCGAGGTGCATCTGTGATCCGGCGAAAAGCGTAACGCAGAGCCGTCCGCGGATGATTTTCCGGTGAAACAACAGCTTAGAGACTCGTCAATTTTCAGGCAGTTACGACGCCTAAATTAGCCATACCGCTCATCGTTCAATTTCTTGACGCAGGGCTCTGGGTCTTCTTAGCTAATCCTTACTACCCCCGGAAGTAACTCCTGGGGCAGGCCGCAAGCTCCCGTTCCAGCGGGCCGCCAAGGCTTGCCCCAACGAAATCGGTCGCCCCTCATTCGGGGTAGGAGAGACGCCAAGACCAGATATGGCATGCGTATGCAGCAAGGTAGACCTCCATGAACACCTCCCTTATCCAGCACGAGATAACCGTTACCCTGTACACCCTGTCGACTTCGCTGCTGCTGTGTACGTCCATGGAGGTTGTGGCATCGTCTGCCGAAGAGGAGGCGATCCCCTGGTTTCGCGAGGACGTACCGACCTTCGCCTTCCCTGCCCCGCCCATCCCTGAGCCCGGCCAGTTCATGCGCCAGCCCGGGCTCGACAACCATCTGTTGAGCGTCGAACAGGCCGCCCCTTCGGCATGGCAACAGGTCTACGGCCACGCCGCCACCCAGGCCGAGCAGGATGTCCTCAACTCACAGTTCTCCACGATAGGTACGGCGCTAGCCAAGGGGCCGGCACTGGTGACCGTGCACGGCAATGGCGGCAGCACCCAACGGGTGGGCCTGCTGGGAGGGAGCAACCAGATCCAGGGGAACAGCAATGGCATGCTGGTCGGTCCGGCCCTGGGCAACCTCGGCACCGACAGCCTGAACGTCCAGGGCGACAGTCTCGGTGCGTACTGGAGCTTGACCGGTGCCAATGGCTGGCACGTCGACTTGAGTGCCAGTGGCGGCCGGGTCAGCGGTTTCAGCCGTAACGCCCAGGGCGAACGCCAAGCCACCGAAGGCAGCGCGGTGACCCTGTCGGTGGAAGGGGGCTTTCCCATCGGCATCAGCAAGAACTGGGTGATCGAACCCCAGGCGCAGTTGATCAACCAGCGCATCTCCCTGGACACGCCCTACGCCAACGGCAACGCCCAAGCCAATGAACTGAACAGCTGGAGTGGCCGTGTCGGGGCGCGCTTGAAAGGGAGCTACGACATCAATGGCCTGCCGGTCGAACCCTATGTACGCACTAACCTGTGGCACCGGATCAACACCAGCGACACGGTGACCCTGGACCAGGTCGACAAGATCAGCAGCAGCCGCTACTCCTCCACCGTCGAACTGGGCCTGGGCCTCGTCGCCAGGGTCAGCCCCAGCGTCAGCCTCTACGTCAGTGCCGACTACAGCAGCGACGTCGACGACAACGACCTCAACGGCCTGATCGGCAGCCTTGGCGTGCGGATGCGTTGGTGAGTTGCCCGCGATAGCGGTGGGTCCGCCGCCATCCAGGTTGGATGTGCCGGCCCCATCGCGGCATAGGTATCTACACAACTGTGGTGCGACGTTGCACCTGTGGGCCGACCCGGGTGTTGGATTAGACCGAATACATATCCATTCTTGCGGTAATGGCCTCCTATGGTTCCGCCTGACGGCGGCTCACTTTTGAACAGCGCAAAAGTAAGCAAAACGCTCATACCCCACCACTCGGTGCCTCGCTTAGGCTCGGCATGCCCGTACTCCGACATTGATTTGGGGGGGCGCCCAGGATCAAAAACAAAGCGAGGCGGCCTAAAAGCCGACCTGATCGCTGGGGCATGCGCGGTGTAGCTTCTACTTCCTAAGACGCTGACGAAGTCAGCAATCTTTTGATCTGGCTCTGGCTCTGGCTTTTGCTTTGGTTCTGGCTTTTGATCCTGGGCGCCCCGTTAACCACGCTGGCCGAACGCAGGCTTGAAGCCGTGGGTAACCCGGCAGGACGCCGGGTTAGCCGCCCCGCGCCATGGATGGCGCGTGGCGGCGGCCCACGGATTCAAGCCTGCGTGAGGGAACACCGAGCCTAAGCGAGGTGCCGAGTGGTGGGGCAAGAGCCTTTTGCTTACTTTTGGGCTCCTCCAAAAGTGAGCCGCTGTAAAAGCGGAACCATAGGAGGCCGTTACCGCAAGAATGGATATGTACTCGGTCTAATCCAACCCCCCAGAGGCCGCCACGGTAGCAAGCCCCCTCGCCACAGACCGCTACAAAGTTGTGTAGATACCTATGCCCATCGCGGGCAAGCCCGCTCCCACATGGGAAATCCAGCCCCCCGTACAAACAGGCCGGCCGCCAGGCACCAGCGATGTATCAGGCCGGCTCTACCCAAGCGGACGCAACATCAGTACCGCCAACGGCGGCAGATTCAGCACCAGTGACAGCGGCTGGCCATGGCTGCCCTCTTCCTCGGTCTGCGCGCCACCGTCGTTACCATAATTGGACCCCGCATAAATACCCGCGTCGCTGTTGATCAACTCGCTCCAGCGTCCGGCGAACGGTACGCCCACCCGGTAGGCCGGACGCGGCACAGGGGTGAAGTTAGCCACCACCAGCACCGGTCGGCCGTCCTTGCTCCAGCGCAGCCAGGCATAAACGCTGTTGATCGCATCATCGCCAATCAACCACTGGAAACCTTGCGGTACATCGTCCTGGTCGTGCAGTGCCGGCTCTTCGCGGTACAGCTGGTTGAGGTCGCTGACCAGCTTTTGCACACCCCGGTGTTCCGGGTACTGCAGCAAGTACCAATCGAGTTGCTGGTCATGGTTCCACTCGCGCCACTGGCCGAACTCACACCCCATGAACAGCAGCTTCTTGCCCGGGTGCGCCCACATGAAACTCAGGTAGGCCCGCAGGTTGGCAAATTTCTGCCAGCGATCACCGGGCATCTTGTCGATCAGCGAATGTTTGCCGTGCACCACTTCGTCGTGGGAAATCGGCAGGATAAAACGTTCGGACCAGGCGTACACCAGGCCAAAGCTCAGCTCATTGTGATGGTGGGCGCGGTACACCGGGTCCTGCTGGATGTAGTGCAGGGAATCGTGCATCCAGCCCATGTTCCACTTGTAGTCGAAGCCCAGCCCGCCTTGTTGGGTGCTCTGGCTGACGCCCGGCCAGGCGGTGGACTCCTCGGCGATCACCAGGGCGCCCGGCGCCTCGAGGTCGACCACGTCATTGAGATGGCGGACAAAATCGATGGCTTCCAGATTCTCCCGCCCGCCATGGCGGTTGGGCACCCATTCACCGGCCTTGCGCGAATAGTCGCGATAGAGCATCGAGGCCACGGCATCCACCCGCAGCCCGTCGATATGGAAATGCTTGAGCCAGTGCAACGCCGAAGCCAGCATGAAACCGTGGACTTCGGTGCGCCCCAGGTTGTAGATCAGGGTGTCCCAGTCCTGGTGAAAACCTTCCAGCGGGTTGCCGTACTCGTACAGCGCGGTGCCATCGAATTGCGCCAGGCCATGGGTGTCGGTGGGAAAATGCGCCGGCACCCAATCGAGGATCACTCCAATCCCGGCCAGGTGGCAGGCATTGACGAACGCAGCAAAGTCACTGGGCGAACCGTAGCGCGCGCTGGGCGCAAACTGCGAGAGCGGCTGGTAACCCCAGGAACCACCGAACGGATGCTCCATGATCGGCATCAGTTCGATATGGGTAAAACCCAGGTTCTGCACGTAGGGAATCAAGCGCTCGCCCAGTTCGGCCCAGCTGTATTGACGCGCCACTTCCCCGACATCGTCGACCTCGCACTGCCAGGAGCCGGCATGCAATTCATAGATCGACAACGGCGCACTCGGCCGGTGACGCTCGCCGCGCGTCTGCATCCACGCCTGGTCCTGCCAGTCGATGCTCAAGGGGCCCGCGACTTTTGAAGCGGTGTCCGGCGGCAACTGGGTGGCCAGGGCCATGGGGTCGGCCTTGAGCGGCAGGATCCCGTGGGCTCCCAGAATCTCGTACTTGTACGCTTCACCCGCCTGCAGGCGCGGGATGAACAACTCCCAGACCCCGGAGGGATGACGCAGGCGCATCGGGTGGCGGCGACCGTCCCAGATATTGAAATCACCCACCACCGAGACCCGGCGGGCATTCGGCGCCCACACGGCAAAGCGCACCCCGTCCACGCCGTCGACATTGTGCAACTGGGCGCCCAGGCAGGCACTGAGGTCACGGTGGTTGCCCTCGGCGAACAGATACAGGTCCATCTCACCCAGCAACTGCCCGAAGCTGTAGGGGTCTTCGGCAGTCTGCTCGCCACCGGCCCACTGGGTGCGCAGCACGTACGCCTGGGCCTGGGGGAAATGGCCGACGAACAACCCTGGTACCTCGCTGGCCGTCAGGCTGCCCAGGACGGCGCCGCTGTCGCGGGCCAGCACCTGGACGCTCAAGGCGTCCGGCAGATAGGCCCGAATGAACTGGCCACCGGCGGCGTCGCCATGGGGCCCGAGAATCGCAAACGGATCCGGATGTTCGGCACGCACCAGCGCCTCGATGTCGCGCGCTGCCGGCAGCAGCGCCTCTTTGAGTCCCCGTTCCTTCATCACTGCTCTCCACCTATCTCGGAAAAGGGTTCAAGTCCACTTAACAACCCATAGAGCCCGTGCAACGGCACGGGTAGCCAGGCGGGACGATTTTCGGCTTCATACAGCACTTCATACGCGGCCTTCTCCAGGCTGAACAAGGCCAGCGCAGCGTCTTGCGCTCCAGGAATCTGCCAGGCATGAGCAAGACTAGCTGTCGCCAGCCGATATGCCTGGACAAAGGCCGCTTGCGCCTCACGCAAGTAACGTTCGGTGACCCGCGCGCGCGCAACATCCGCTTGCCCGGTACTGTCGACGCCCTGCCCGTTGCGCGCCATAGCCGCCGCGTAATCGAACGAACGCAGGACCCCGCTGACATCCTTGTACGGACTGTGCTTGCCCCGGCGTTCATGCAATGCCCGCGCCGGTTCGCCCTCGAAGTCGATCAGGTAGGCATCGCCCTTGATCACCAGCACCTGGCCCAGGTGCAAGTCGCCGTGGACCCGCATGCGCAGGCCGCCGGTGGCCTGTTCGGCCAACCCTTGCACATGCTTGAGAATGACCTTGCGGTGTTCCAGCAAACGGGCCACCCGCTGTTGATCGGCAGCCCCCAGTTGCCCCTGGTGCTGCTTGAGCAACAGCAAGGCGCGCTCCAGTTGCGCGGCGATCGAGGTGTACAGCACCTGCTGGTCCTTGGCCGTGGTCACTTCGCTGCCGAACGCCGGATCCTTGCCGGGTGCTGCCAGCAACAGGTGCATTTCCCCCAGGCGCTGGCCGAGCATAGCGGCGAAATCCTGCAGTTCGCCGAGGGCGTTGTAGTGCTGGTCCTGTTCCGACATGGCATCGGCCAGCTCGTCACGAATCGCCCGTTCAAGATTGTTCTGGGTCCACTCCCAGGCATCGCCCTGGTTGCTCAGGTAGCCCTGGGCAATCATCAGCAAGTGGTCTTCACCCTGGGCGTCGCGCCGCACCACGGAACCCAGCAGTGGCGAAATATGCTCGAAGCCCGCCGCCGTCAGGTACGCGCCCATCTCCAGTTCAGGGTGCACACCACCAGCCACTTTGCGGATCAGCTTGAGCACCAGGCTGGTGCCGATCACCACTGAACTGTTGGACTGTTCGGCGGACAGGTAGCGCACTTCGGACTCGGGCCCAAGCCCCAACTGCGCCAGTTGGGCAGTGGGTTCGAATCGAATCTCGCCGTCGCTGGATGCCAGCACCGTCTGCGCCTGGATCGCCTGCAACACCGCCCGCACGAAACTGTCGAGGCTGAACGCATCGGTGACCAGGCCGACCTGCGGCCCACGCCGGACCCGCGACAAGGCCAGTTGCTGGGGCAACGCCGCGCCCATCTGGTCCTCTCCAAGAAAACCGAAGGGCAATTGATAGCGACTGGTCTGGCCCTGGCTGCTGACCTCGATTTCGCTCAGCAGCACCGGATGCTGGGCATCGCCAAAACGCACCCCATAGGCGATGTGCACCGATTCGATGCTGGCGTCCTTGCCGGCGAACCAGCGGCGGTTGAGCAGCCAGCTGGGCAACACGTTTTGCTCCAAAAGGGTGCGCGATGGTGCTTCAAGCAACTCTTCCATGCGCTTTTTCAGGACCAGGGTGGTGAAGTCCGGCAAGCTCTGCGCCGGCTCCACGTGCCAGCTCGGCATCTGGTTCTCCGCCGCCAGCACGAACCAGTAGAAACCATAGGGCGCCAGGGTCAGCAGAAAACTCAGTTGGCCGATGGGCGGGAAGGCATTGCCCCCCAGCATCTCCACCGGGACCATGCCGACGTAGGCCGAAAGATCCAGCTCGGCGGCTTGCGCACTGCGCGAGACGTTGGCCACGCAGAGGATGGTTTCGTGGCGGCCATCGGCGCCGGTGAACTCACGGGTATAGGCGAGGATTCGGCGATTGCTCGGTGACAGCATTTTCAGAGTTCCGCGGCCGAACGCCTTGGATTGCTTGCGCACAGCCAGCATGCGCCGGGTCCAGTTGAGCAACGAGTGGGGATCGCCCGCCTGGGTTTCGACGTTGACCGACAGGTAACCGTACTGCGGGTCCATGATCGGTGGCAGCACCAGGCTGGCGGGGTCGGCGCGGGAGAAGCCGCCGTTGCGATCGATCGACCACTGCATGGGCGTGCGCACACCGTCCCGGTCGCCCAGGTAGATGTTGTCGCCCATGCCGATTTCGTCGCCGTAATACAGGGTCGGTGTGCCAGGCATCGACAACAGCAGGCTGTTGAGCAGCTCGATCCGGCGCCGGTCACGTTCCATCAAGGGCGCCAGGCGTCGACGGATGCCCAGGTTGATCCGCGCCCGACGGTCGGCGGCGTAGTAGTTCCACAGGTAATCGCGCTCCCTGTCGGTGACCATCTCCAGTGTCAGCTCATCGTGGTTACGCAGGAAAATCGCCCATTGGCAGTTGGCCGGGATCTCCGGGGTCTGGCGCAGGATATCGGTGATCGGGAAGCGGTCTTCCTGGGCCAGGGCCATGTACATGCGGGGCATCAGCGGAAAGTGGAACGCCATGTGGCACTCGTCGCCGTTGTCGCCGTGGGTATCGCCGCTCTTTTTATTACCAAAATACAGCTGAGTGTCCTCCGGCCACTGGTTGGCTTCGGCCAGCAGCATGCGGTCCGGGTAATTGGCGTCGATCTCGGCCCGGATCTGCTTGAGCACGTCATGGGTCTCGGGCAGGTTTTCGTTGTTGGTGCCGTCGCGCTCGATCAGGTAAGGAATGGCGTCCAGGCGCAAGCCATCAATGCCCATGTCCAACCAATAGCGCATCACCGACAGCACCGCCTTCAGGACCTGCGGGTTGTCGAAATTGAGGTCCGGCTGGTGGGAATAGAACCGGTGCCAGAAATACTGACCGGCGACCGGGTCCCAGGTCCAGTTGGACTTCTCGGTATCGAGGAAGATGATCCGCGTGCCGTCGTATTTCTGGTCGTCGTCGGACCACACGTAGAAGTCTCGCGCCGCCGATCCGGGCTTGGCCTTGCGTGCCCGCTGGAACCAGGGGTGCTGATCGGAGGTGTGGTTGATCACCAGCTCGGTGATTACCCGCAACCCGCGCTTGTGGGCCTCGGCAATGAAGCGCTTGGCATCGGCCATGGTCCCGTAATCGCTGTGCACGCCACGGTACTCGGCAATGTCGTAGCCATCGTCACGCCGTGGCGAGGGATAGAACGGCAACAGCCAGATGGTGTTGACGCCAAGGTCGGCGATGTAGTCGAGCTTGGCGATCAGCCCGGGAAAATCGCCGATCCCGTCGTTGTTGGAGTCGAAGTAGGATTTGACGTGAACTTGGTAAATCACCGCATCCTTGTACCAGAGCGGGTCATCGCTGAAGGTGGCTGACCTGGGTTTCTTCGCCATTACAATCTCCTGTTCAGTGGGGGGTGGCAGGTACCGGTCGTGCGGGTTTTGTCACCGCGCCCTACAGCGATATCCGCCAGATGCCGAACGGTTGATGCCAGGGCTCGATGCGCATCCATTGAGTCTTGCCGTACCACGTCCAGCGATGGCCATTCATCAAGTCTTCGCCCTGGGTCACCGCGTCGTCCGCCAGGCCCAGCTCCCACAGCGGCAGCTCGAAATGCGCCTCCTGGGCGTTGAACGGATCCAGGCTGACGGCCACCAGAATGAAGTTGCTGCCATCGGCGCTGCGTTTGCCGAAGTACAGGATGTTGTCGTTCCAGGCGTTGTACAGCTGCAAGCCGAGATGACTGTGCAAGGCCGGGTTCTGCCGGCGGATGCGATTGAGCTGGGCGATCTCGGCGATGATGTTGCCGGGGGCATTGAAGTCGCGGACGCGGATCTGGTACTTCTCCGAATCCAGGTACTCCTCCTTGCCCGGCACCGGTGCCGACTCGCACAGCTCGAACCCTGAGTACATGCCCCACAGTCCCGACCCCATGGTCGCCAGCGCCGCGCGAATGAGAAACCCGGCGCGCCCCGACTGGTGCAGGAAGCCCGGGTTGATGTCCGGGGTATTGACGAAAAAGTTCGGCCGGTAGCATTCGCGCCAGGGCGACTGGTTCAGTTCGCTGAAGTAACTCGCCAGCTCCTGCTTGGTATTGCGCCAGGTGAAGTAGGTGTAGCTCTGGGAGTAGCCGACCTTGCCCAGGCGCGCCATCATCGCCGGCGTGGTAAAGGCTTCGGCGAGGAAGATCACCTCGGGGTACAGCGCCCGCACATCGGCGATCAGCCATTGCCAGAACGGCAGCGGCTTGGTGTGCGGGTTGTCGACGCGAAAGATCTTCACCCCCTCCTCGACCCAGCCGACCACGATATCGCGCAGCTCCAGCCACAGGCTGGGAATCGCCTCGCTGCTATAGAAGTCGACGTTGACGATGTCCTGGTACTTCTTCGGCGGGTTTTCCGCGTATTTGATGGTGCCGTCCGGCCGCCAGTTGAACCACCCTGGGTGTTGCTGCAGCCAAGGGTGGTCCTGGGAACACTGGATGGCGAAGTCGAGGGCTATTTCCAAACCGTGGTCTGCGGCAGCCGCCACCAGCCGACGGAAGTCTTCGCGGCTGCCCAGTTGCGAATGAATCGCCTCATGGCCACCCTCCTCGCTACCGATGGCATAGGGGCTGCCTGGATCGTCCGGGCCGGCCGTCAGGGAGTTGTTCGGCCCCTTGCGGTAACTGCGCCCGATCGGGTGGATCGGCGGGAAGTACAGCACATCGAAGCCCATGTCCTGAATCATCGGCAGGCGCGCATGCACGTCATTGAAGGTGCCATGGCGCGTGGGGTCGTCGGTGATTGACCGCGGAAACAGCTCATACCAACTGGCGAACTGCGCCAGCTCGCGCTCGACGTCGACCGGGTACTGCGAGCTCAAGCTCAGGTAGGCACGCTGATCGGCCTGGCTCATCAGTTCGGCGCTATGGGGGTGCAGGAACAACGCGACCTGCTCGGTTTCGAGCAAACCGGACAATTGCTGGTGCAACGCCGTCAGTTGCTCCTTGAGTGGCCCTTCGGCGCGCTCGGCGGCTTGCTGGACGTGCAGTCGGCCTTCTTGCAGTTCCAGGCTGACGGGGACGCTCGCCAGGTGCTTCTTGTCCAGTTCGTAGCAAAAACTGGCGAAGTGGTCGATCCAGGCTTCGATGCAAAACACATGACGGCCCTGGACCGGCACACGGAAGCGGCCCTGCCACCCATTGTTGCCCAGGTCGCTCATCACCTCGCTCTGCCACACCGCATCGCCCTCGCCACGCCAACGCAGGCGCACCGCGAGCTTGTCGTGACCGTCGGCAAACACTTTGCTGGTCACCTCGACGTCCTGGCCGACCACGGCCTTGACGGCAAATTGCCCGCCTTCGAGGATCGGCATGCAGTCTTCAATCACGATACGCGGCAGCAACAGCGCCTGGGACAGTGGCATGTGCGGGTTGTAGCTCAACTCATCAGGTTTCTCAGCCGTCATCGAGCATCTCTCCTTTACGCCCCAAGGACGCTCTTGTGTCTGGGTGTCGTCGGCAAGGGAGTCCCGCGCCGAATGAGCTCACTTAGGTTCCGAGCGACAGGCACCGGCAAAAGTTCATAGGGAATTGGCTGGACGCCAATCCGCGGCGCAACGATCAACCTACTTAAGCACGACTCAGGCCACATGCCAGTGGTGGTTTGGACAAGGCCAAACTGCAGCACACCGTTCGTCGCCTTTTTTGCCAGGTTTGCGCCAGTAAAAATACTAAGCCTACATGGCTATAGGAAAAGCATTACAAACGTATTAACAAGTTCGCCAGAGAAACTCCCACCGACGACCTATGTAAAAACATGCCATGCACTTGGCAACATTGAAAAAAATGCTGCGATACCGCTTATATAAAAATAAAAGCCTCAGAATACTGCCTTCAACTTGAAAGATTAAATCCAGAAGTATGCATGAAACCTCCTACAACAGAAAATTCAACCAACTTGCAATATACCTCCCTACGAACTAAAAATTGATAGCCACTTGATAACACGTGACGCCCAATCAATTGTTGGCTGTGGCAGCCCTTGTGGTAAGCCGCTTCACCCACGTCAACAACAAATAACAAAAATGAACTCCAGAATAAAAACTGGCCCTTCCGAACGCGCTTAAAAAGTCAAAACAAGGACAGCCATGAGACTCAGCATAGAAAACTACAAGTTACTGAACTTCAATAACGACCACATAGACACCTCCGCAAGAGACGCATCACGAACAACGCCACCGTCGTTACTGCGAGCAATCAGAGAGCTACAGCGCCGAACAACCATTACAGAAGCTGAACTATTGCACTTACTCAACGAGCACAACCTTGACGAGGCATTCATCCGCGCAGCAACGCCCCCTCTGCGCTAACCATCAATTGCCTGGAATCAAATCCACACGCGGGAGGTCAACCCACGTAAGCAGGACCCACGCCACGTACCACTGGAGGTTAGACCGATGACCAATCCTTTCCCTGGAGAAACCCCGGATCCGAACATCGATCATCCGGTGATCCCCGACACCGATCCGCAACCCGTTCCCGAGCAGGACCCGCCAGGCACCAACCCGCCACCGCGCGAAGAGCCACCGACGCCGATGCCGCCGGTCATTGTCGGCCCGGCATAGGAATCCATCCCTAGGGCTCCTTGTCCTTTTCAAACAGGTTGACGATCCACGGCATGACGCTGAACACCGCCAGTGCCAGCAGCGTACTGAGCACCGCCGTCGACTCGCGGCCCATGCCGGCGGCGACGCCAATGGCGGCGGTCATCCACAGGCCGGCAGCGGTGGTCAGGCCCTTGACGTGGCTTTCGTCACCGTCCTTGCCCTTGAGAATGGTCCCGGCCCCGAGAAAGCCGATGCCGGCGATCACCCCCTGCACCACTCGGCTCATGGCATCTGCCTGGGCCCCGGACATCTGTGGCACCAGCACAAACAGCGCGGCGCCCATGGCGACCAACATGTGGGTGCGCACCCCGGCGGCCTTGCCTTTTTGCTCACGCTCAAACCCGAGGATCGCCCCCAGCAACGCGGCGATCAGCAAGCGCACGGTAATGCGCGTCAACTGCGACGCGTCGCCGATGTCGGCGAACTCCGCTTGCAGGGTGATCCAGACTTCATGCCACCAAGCGTCCATGAGGCAGTCCTGAAAAGAAAGTTGATAAGGCATGGACCGCGCCGACCGCTAATCGGTTGCAGCGAACGATGGACGGCCCCAGGACCCTAACGTGAAAGCCCCAAATACAGTGGAGAGCCCCCATGACCGTGCGCATCGAAAACCAGACCTGCTTTTTCACCACCGAAAGCGGCGAAGAGATCCGCCTGGCCGCTGACGTGACCATCCTCACTGACGGTGATAAGTCGATGTCGGCGGTGGACCTCGACGGTCAGCGCGTGTACATCACCGAAGCAGAAGCCGACGCATTGACCGTAGCAGGTGCGGTCGATGGCCGGCGGCACCTGAAGGTCACTGACAGTGATTCGGTGATTTGACTGATCTCCATCAAGCCCCCCGCCAGACGCCTGGGATAGGCATGCGCGCCACGCCCGGCGGGGTGCATCAAGTTGTCGCAGGGGCGGTGCAGAAGCGCATCTGATCCGCTTTTTAATCCAATACCTGAGTCTGTTATGCAAACAGTTGCCCGCGCATAGTTCATTGGCCTGATGGAGGCTGATGAGCGAAAGACCATGAGCGATAAAATCCCCGTCCGATTAGTAGAAACATTCGAGCCTTCGCGTTCAAAGATGAAGGCCAAATCCAGCGACAACCAGATCCACACCCGTAGCTTCAGCGGTTTGTTCCGTACCCTGCGCATCAGCGGTGCGGGTTTTCTGTTCCTGGCGTTTTTTGGCACCGTGTGGCTGAACTGGGGTGGCCGCCAGGCCGTGCTCTGGGACCTGGCGCAGAGCAAGTTCCACATCTTCGGTGCAACCTTCTGGCCGCAGGATTTCATCCTGCTCTCGGCGCTGTTGATCATCTGCGCCTTCGGCCTGTTCGCAATCACCGTGTTTGCCGGGCGCGTCTGGTGTGGCTACACCTGCCCGCAGAGCTCGTTCACCTGGTTGTTCATGTGGTGTGAAAAAGTCACCGAGGGTGAGCGCAACCAGCGGATCAAGCTGCAAGCCGCGCCCTGGACCCTGGAAAAACTGCTGCGCCGCTCGGCCAAACACACGATGTGGCTGGCGATCAGCGTGCTCACCGGCCTGACCTTTGTCGGTTACTTCACGCCGATCCGGCCGCTGGCCGAAGAACTGCTGACCTGGCAAATGGGCGGCGTCAGCCTGTTCTGGGTACTGTTTTTCACCGCCGCCACCTACATCAACGCCGGCTGGCTGCGCGAAGCGGTGTGCATGCACATGTGCCCCTACGCACGGTTCCAGAGCGTGATGTTCGACAAGGACACCCTGACCATCTCCTACGACACCGCCCGTGGCGAACACCGCGGTCCGCGCAAGCGCGAGGTCAAGCCGGCCGAGGTGGGCCTGGGCGACTGCATCGACTGCCAGTTGTGCGTGCAGGTCTGCCCCACCGGGATCGACATCCGCGACGGCTTGCAGATGGAGTGCATTGGCTGCGCCGCCTGCATCGACGCCTGTGATTCGATCATGGACAAGATGGGCTACGCCCGGGGCCTGATCAGCTATACGTCCGAACACCAGTTGCAAGGTGGCAAGACCCACTTGCTGCGCCCGCGCCTGATCGGCTACACCGCGGTGCTACTGGTGATGATCGGCGCCCTGGTGCTGGCGTTGATGGAGCGGCCGATGGTGTCCCTGGACGTGAGCAAGGACCGCGGCCTGTTCCGCGAAAACAGCCAGGGCCAGATCGAGAACATCTACAGCCTCAAGATCATCAACAAGACCCAACAGCGCCAGGACTATCGCCTGTCACTGGTCGATGGCGAGGGTTTCCAGTTGCAGGGCAAGACCGAGCTGAGCCTGGCACCCGGGGAGATTCTCGATGTGCCGGTGTCGGTCGCCATGACCACCGACAAGCCCGCCAGCAGCTCGCAGACCCTGAGCTTCAAGGTCAGCGACAGCGACGAGCCGCAGATCAACAGCGTGGCGAACAGCCGCTTTGTTGCACCGATGAACCGCTGAGCCTTTACACTGCGGTGCTGTCATTGCCAGCAGGCTCGCTCCTCCATACCAGTGGCAGCGAGCCTGCTGGCGAAACAGGCACCTCGATTTTTCTGAATGACATCTATCGGGCTTTCGATGAAACGCTACGAAAAATTCGCTGACGACATTGCCGAGCTGATCCGCTCAGGCGTCCTGGGGCCCGGTCAGCGGGTGCCCTCGGTGCGGTATGCCAGCCAGACGTATGGGGTCAGCCCGTCCACGGTGTTCCAGGCCTACTACCTGCTGGAGCGCCGAGGCCTGATTCGCGCCCGGCCGCGCTCCGGCTACTTCGTCAACACCCACGCCCCCAGCCCGTTTTCCGAGCCGGTGATCAGCAGCCAGGTCAACGAGTCCACCGAAGTCGACGTCAGCGAACTGGTGTTCTCGGTGCTGGACTCGATCAAGGACCCGCACACCGTGCCGTTCGGCTCGGCCTTCCCCAGCCCGACCCTGTTTCCGCTGCAACGCCTGGCGCGTTCGCTGGCCAGCGCCAGCCGTGAAATGGACCCGCGCATGGTGGTCACCGACATGTCGCCGGGCAACCCGCAACTGCGCCGGCAAATCGCCCTGCGCTACATGGTCGGCGGGCTGATGCTGCCCATGGAAGAACTGCTGATCACCAACGGCGCGCTGGAAGCCCTCAACCTGTGCCTGCAAGCCGTCACCGAACCCGGCGACCTGGTGGCCATCGAGGCCCCGGCCTTCTATGCCAGCCTGCAAGTGCTCGAACGGCTCAAGCTCAAGGCCGTGGAGATTCCCGTGCACCCGCGCGATGGCATCGACCTTGGGGTGCTCGCGCAAACCCTCGAACGCCACCCGATCAAGGCCTGCTGGTGCATGACCAGCTTCCAGAACCCGATGGGCGCGACCATGCCCGAGGCCAAGAAACAGGAACTGGTGGAGTTGCTGCGCCGTCATCAGGTGCCGCTGATCGAAGACGACGTCTACGCCGAGCTGTATTACGGCCAGCAAGCACCGAAACCGGCCAAGGCCTTCGACACCGAGGGCCTGGTGATGCACTGCGGTTCGTTCGCCAAGAGCCTGGCGCCCGGTTACCGCATTGGTTGGGTGGCCGCCGGGCGCTATGCGCAGAAGATCGAACGACTGAAGTTGATGACCTCGCTGTGTGCCTCGATGCCGGCCCAGGCAGCGATTGCCGATTACCTGCAACATGGCGGCTATGACCGCCACTTGCGTAAGTTGCGCTATGCCCTGGAAGAACAGCAAAGCGCCATGCTGGCGGCCATCGCCCGCTACTTCCCGGCACAGACCCGCGTCAGCCAGCCGGCCGGCGGCTACTTCCTGTGGCTGGAGCTGCCGGAGCAGATGGACTCGTTGAAGTTGTTCCAGATGGCCCTGGCCCAGGGCATCAGCATCGCGCCGGGACCGATCTTTTCTCCGACCCGACGTTTTCGCAACTGCATCCGCCTGAACTACGGCAGCCCCTGGACCGAGGACACGGAAAAGGCCATGGAGACCCTGGGCCGTATCGTGCGCTCGTTCTAGCGCCCACCCGCCACGTCAATGAAAGTCCCGACCGCATAGGACGCCTTGTCCGAGAGCAGCCAGATGATTGCCTCGGCGACTTCGTCGGGACGCCCGCCACGGGCCATGGGAATTCCCGATTCGAGCTTGCTGACTCGGTCCGGGTCGCCGCTCAGGGCATGGAAGTCGGTGTAGATGTAGCCCGGCCGCACCGCGTTGACCCGGATGCCTTCGCCGGCGACTTCCTTGGACAGGCCGATGGTGAAGGAGTCCAGTGCCCCCTTGGAGGCGGCGTAGTCGACGTACTCCCCCGGCGAACCAAGGCGCGAGGCCACCGACGAGACGTTGACGATGCTGCCACCCTGCCCGCCATGTTTGGGCGACATGCGCAGCAGTGCGTGCTTGGCGCAGAGAATCGGCGCCAGGACGTTGGTCTTCATGATTTTCAGGATGCGAAACTCGGACATGTCCTCGACGCGAGACTTCTGCCCGACCGTGCCGGCGTTGTTGACCAGCGCGGTGACCCGCCCCAGTTCTTGGTCGACGCGCTGGAACAGGCTGATCACTTCGTCTTCGATGCTGACATCGGCACGCACCGCGATTGCCTGGGCCCCCAGGGCACGGACTTGGGCCAGGACCCGATGGGCCGCCTCTTCGTCCGCCAGGTAGTTGATGCAGATGCGATACCCCTGCTCTGCGGCCAGTAACGCCGTGGCCGCGCCAATACCGCGACTGCCACCGGTGATGACGATGACTTTATCCATGCTTGCTCCCCTATCCAGACGTGTAACCTCGCGTGGCAAGGATACCCGCCACAGCCGGGTTTTGCATGGGGACGAACAGCCGCGGGGTTATCCGCAGGCCGAATTGCCGATAAAAAGCTCCCCAGGGCGCCCGACCCAGGCCTACACCCGGCCGAGCAAATGGCTCATCGCGGTCTTGAGCTTCATCGGCCGCACCGGCTTGTGCATCAGGGTATGGCCCAGCTCGCGGATCTGCTGCTTGAGCTCGTTGCTGTAGTTGGCGGTGATCATCATCGCCGGAATCGCACAGGCGCGCCGCGCGTTGATCCGGGCCACGGCGTCGACACCATTCTGCTCGTCGTCCAGATGATAGTCGGCGATCAGCAAGTCGGCTTCGGCGTGGTAGTTGTCCACCTGACGTGCCAGGTCCTGCTCGGACAACGCGGTTACCACCCGGCAGCCCCAGCCTTCAAGCAAGGTGCGCATGCCTGCGCAGATCGCCGCGTCGTTATCCAGTACCCACACCCGCGCGCCCCGCAGGCGCTCCAACATCGGCTCGCTGATGACCAGGCTTGCCAGGGCCTTGGGCGCAGTGGCGCTGAGCGGCACTTCCACGGAAAATACCGAGCCGCGCCCCGGCCAGGAACGCACGTGGATCCGGTGGCCGAGGATCCCGGCGATCTTCTCGACGATCGCCAACCCCAGGCCCAGCCCTCGATCCTGATGGGGGCGCTGCACGTCGCCGCGCTTGAACTCCTGGAAAATTTCCTCCAGGCGATCTTCGGCGATGCCCATGCCGCTGTCCCAGACCTCGATCGACAGCCGCTGGTGCTGGCGCCGGCATCCCAACACCACGCGGCCGCTGTAGGTGTAGCGGATGGCATTGCTCAGCAGATTGCGCAGGATCCGCGCCAGCAACTGGATGTCACTGCGCACCAAGGCCGAACAGGCCACGAAGTGCAGTTCCAGGCCCTCGCTGCGAGCCACCTGGGTGTACTCCGCGGCGAGGTTTTCGAGCAACTCGCTCAAGGCGAACGGCGCGATATCGGCAGTGATCACCCCGGCATCCAGCTTGGAAATATCGACCAGGGTGCCCAGCAGGTTTTCCACGTCCTCCAGCGAATTGCTGACATTGCGCACCAGCACTTCATTGGCCTGGGGCTCGCGGCGTTCGAGCAAGGCCCCGGTAAACAACCGCGCGGCGTTCAGCGGTTGCAGCAGGTCATGGCTGACCGCGGCGAGAAACTTGGTCTTCGACAGGTTGGCCCGCTCGGCCTCCAGCTTGGCCTCGCGCAGCCGCGATTCGACGCGCCGGCGCTCGTCGATCTCGCTGCGCAGTTGAGTGTTGAGGGTGGTCAGCTCCGTGGTGCGTTCGCGCACCCGCAGCTCGAGGTTCTGATAGGCCTGGTGCAGTGCCTCGGCGGTCCGTCGGCGCTCGGTGATGTCGCGAATCAGCACAAAGATCCCCACCACTTCGCCGCTGGCCAGGCGATTGGGCACATAGGAGCGCAGCATGTAGCGCTCCTGATTGTTGATGTTGGTCTCGGCAAACTCGAAGGTCACGCTCTCGCCCGCCAGCGCCCGCGCCACATAGGCTTCCAGGCGTTGGTAGTGCTGTTCACTGTGGACCTCGCGCAGGCTCTGGCCGAGCATCACCCCGCGTGGCCAGCAGTACCACTCTTCGTAGACCTTGTTGGTGAATTCGTAGACCAGGTCGGCGTTGAGGTAGGCGATCAGGGCCGGCACGTGGTCGGTGATCAGGCGGATCCAGCGCTCGCTTTCACTCAGCGCTTCGGCGTGCTGGTAGCGCTCGGTGATATCGGTGAAGGTGTTGACGAAACCGCCGGTGGGCAATGGATGGGTGCGGATCTCCAGGACCCGGCCATCGTACAGGCGCTGTTCGCACTCCTGCACGGGGCGGCCGTTGGCGTCGCGACTGGCGGGGGTCAGCAGTTGCAGTTCGCTGTCGCCGATGACCTCGCTGAACGGTCGATGAGCGGCCACCGGAGCCAGTCCGCTGAGTTCGAGAAAACGCCGGTTCCACAGTTCCAGCACGCCCTCGGCGTTGACCATCGCCACCCCTTGGGACAGGTTGTCCACCGCCCGTTGCAACAAATGGGATTTCTGCGCCACCGCCTGCTCACGGCGCGCGGTCTCGCTTTGCTTGACCTCGGTGATATCGGTGAACAGGATCACTCGCCCGCCTTCCTGGGTCGGCCGCTCGCTGACCTGCAACCAGCGCCCGTTCTGCAGGCGATACAGCAGGCTTTCGTCGGCACTGCCCCGGGGTTCCTCGGTAAACAGCCCGGTCCCGGCCATCAGGCGCTTAACCTCGCCCAGGCGCATGCCGGCGATGATCCGCACCCGGCTGTTGCTCCAGAACGCCTTGAAGCGGCTATTGAACAGGACGATGCGCTGGTCGGCGTCGAACAGCACAAAGGCGTCGGAAATGCTCTCGATGGCATCGATCAGGTGCTGGTGCGCCGTCTCGGCCCGCAGCCGCGCGTCACTGAGCAGGTGATTGCCGGCCTTGAGCTCGGCCATCGCCTGGTTCAGCGCATCGGTACGCTCACGCACCTGTTCGGCCAGCACCACCGAGTGCTGGAACGCCGCATAGGGGTCGTTGCCCCGGGTGACGCCGGATTCGATGCGCTCGATCAGGGCACTGTTGATGCGCGCCAGTTTGTGGTTGTCGCGCTGCAGGCAGGCGATCTGCGCCTGCAGCTCAGCGTTTTGCTGGGGATCGGCCACGGGCAATGGCAACCCCGGTAAAGGTCTGGTTGATGTGCATGCCATTGAACTGTTCTCCGTAGGTGTTGAAACCCATCACCCGCTGGTCCCGCAAAAACCCGCCGATCTGCTCCAGCTTGCCGCTGTCTTCCAGTTCCAGGCGCCGCAGGAAGCAGTCGCAACCGATGGTCAGCAGCAGCTCGCCGAGGCGCTCCTGCAAACCCTCGAACAGCCGCTCCAGGTTCGGCAGCATCGGCCCCGGCGTCATGGCGGTGAGGACAATGCCGTTTTCCACGGCGCAGTAGAAACTCAGGCTCAGGTCCGGGTGCACTTGCTGGATCGCCCGCACGTAGTACTGCTGGTTGATCCGCACGGCCAAGGGGTGGGCGGCAAAAATCCGGTGGTCGAGCTCGGCCACCGGCACGCCAATGTGCCGGGCGTACTCTTCGGCGGCTGGCTCGGCGTTGAGTTCGAATACCCGCCTGGAAGGACTGTCGGCACCGGTCACCACCAGTTTTTCCGCACGCGGCAGGATGTGGTGGGTGGTGAACACTTCAAAGTCGAGCCAGGTATTGACCAGCACCACCACCGCCGCGCCGCTGTGAAACGCACCGTCGAAGTACACATGGGTGTGAGTCAGGTAATTGTCGTCGCCGGCCGAACCACCGAAATGAGGGATGTCGCCCAAGGCTGCACTGAGGGCGGCAAGCACCATCTCCTCGCGACTGGACAGCCCGTCAAGCAGGGTCAGGGCAAAGCTGTTGCCCTTGATCGGGGCCAGGGTGTTGCTGCGACAGCCACTGACCAGGCGCTCGACCATCTGCTGGGCGTCGATCAGGCTGAAGTGCTCCATCTCGTCGATCAGCGCGGTAGAGATAGAGAAGTGCCGGTGATCGAAACCCACCGCCGTTACGCAGTTGCGGCCGTAGCCCTGGGGGGTGATTTCCCCGGCACTGGTGCAGCCCACCAGGCGGATCCCGCCGAACCCCTGCGCCAGGGCCTCGCCCAGCGCCTGGAGGTCGTACTCGGCGGAGCAGAAAAACAGCACGAACCCCAAGTGCGGATGCAACAACTGCCGCGCCAGCTCCTGGGCTACCTGTTGCGCGTCACTGGCCTGGGACATGGCACTGACGATCCCTTCACTCTGGACCTGCTGCATCGTCGCCTCCGGCAGGTGCGCATGGTTGAGGCTTGAGTGTACGAAGGCCACGGACCGCGACCTATGCTACTTGGGTAGCGGTCTGGCACTTCGATGGGATGAGAGGGGTGCGACGCCGGCCGTGATGCGCACAGCCAGCGCCACACCGGGGGGTTACCAGGTCAGCACCGCACCCACGGCAAAGGTATCGGTGTCTTCGTTCTGTGCGTCGCTATCGTGGCCGTTGAGTTCGAACTGGTTGTACTCGGCCACCAGCTTGAGGTTGTCGTTGACGTCGTGGAACAGGGCGATGCCCCGGGTCTCGTAGTCCGCGCCGCTGCCGACCACACCGTTGCCATCGTCTTTGGTCTTGCCGTAGGACAAGGCCAGGCGGTTCTTGCCCAACTTGTAGGAGCCCTGCAGCAGGTAGCCGTCGCTGTCGACATTGCGCAGCGTGGGTTCGCCGGCGTTGTTGGTATAGAACGGGTTGATGCCCTTGGCCTGGAAGCCCGAACCGGTCAGCGACAGCCCGCCCATCTTGGCCTGCACGCCGTAACCGACGCCTTTGGAGGTAATGGTATCGACGCTCGAATCGGTGTTGTCGGAGGTCTGGTAGCTGCCGTTGACCCAGCTGTAGATCTTCGCCCCGGCGAGGTCGAACTGGTAGGTGATCTCGCTCTCGGTCCGCGGGTTTTCCTGGTAGGCCTTGCCGGTCGGGCTGCTGTCGTTGGTGTCGACCGGGTCCATGATCCCCACGGCCACCCGCAACCCGTCCAGCACCGGCGTGCGGTAGGTGATTTGCGAAGTCGGGAACGGGTACGGGTAGCCGGTGCCGATGTTGCCGAACGACACTCCACCGCCATCCACCAGGCCCAGGGTGTCGCTGACCTGGCCATAACCGGCCAGCAATTCGTCGAGCAGGATGTTGGAGCGGGCAAACAACCCGAAGTCCTTGCCGATCAGCACCTCGCCCCACTCGGGGTTGGCCACCGTGCCGTAGAACTGGCGCACGTCGATGGCAGTGTCGGTGCCGTTGGTTTCGCTGTCGTTGATGGTCACCCAGAACGAAGCCCGGGCGCCGAGTTTCAGATCATCGACTTGCTTGCCCATGTTGAAGCCCAGGTAGTTGGGCAAAAAACCCATCTTCACCCGCGACTGCCGCCGGTCGTACTGATCACCCGTGCGGTCGACGTCGCTGTTGACGTAGAACGCGTTGATGTAGCCGTCGGTGGAGAATGTGGTCTGGTCCTTGTCGTAGAGCATGATATCCGCCTCGGCGAACGAGCTGAGGCCGAGGGTCGACAGACTGGCGATGAAGGCTGGCAAGAAACGGTGCTGGAAGTTCTTATTGTTGTGCATGGCGCGCTCCGCAACGGGGACTTGATGTCGGAGGCGATTATCGAAAGCCGAACGGAGGCGTCATACGCTGCCTTGGAGGCGGTTGCCAGGTGCTTTGGACTGGCGGGTGATGCTCAGCTACTACGGTGTAAGACCGGCCCCGGCCAAGGGCCCGCCACTTTCGGCGTACGCCTCTTTACCGTGGGAGCACAGCTTGCTCGCGATG
This sequence comes from Pseudomonas sp. P5_152, assembly GCF_033989915.1. Taxonomy (NCBI): domain Bacteria; kingdom Pseudomonadati; phylum Pseudomonadota; class Gammaproteobacteria; order Pseudomonadales; family Pseudomonadaceae; genus Pseudomonas; species Pseudomonas sp. P5_152. The sequence goes on from NZ_JASFAH010000002.1 coordinate 330,884, forward strand.
GCGGTGTGTCAGGCGTCGTCGATGTTGAAAGGACCGGCCTCATCGCGAGCGAGCTCGCTCCCACAGGGATTTTGGGTGCTCGCGGGTTTTGCATACACCCACCAAAGTGGTGCGCATGCTTCTAATCGTCAGGCCTGGGCCTTTACCAGCATGTACAGCGCAACCACCACGCACACGCTGGCAAAGCCGACCTGCAACGCGCGAGCCGGAACATGGGCGCAGAGTCTGCGACCGAGCAGCATGCCGAGGATACTGGCGACAATGAACGCCACACCCAAGCGATCGATACGTACGCCGGCATGGAAGGCACCGATCACGCCAATCAGCGAAATCAGGCTGATCACCATCAACGATGTGGCGACGATTCCACGCATCTGCACGTCGGTCAGTTGCTTGAACGCCGGGACAATCAGGAACCCGCCGCCCACCCCGAGCAACCCCGACACCACCCCGGTCACCGCGCCGAGTGCGGCCAGGGTCGCGGTGCACTTGGCGGTCCAGGAAAAGCGCCCGGTCTGCTGGTCGAGCATGCAGTTCTTCTGCCCCCAGTTGGCGTGACCGTGATCGCTCGGCCCGGCGTCCTGGCGTTCACGGCGCAGCATGCGCACGGCCACCATGACCATCAGCAGGCTGAACAGCAGCATGAGGATTTTTTCCGGTAACTGATGGGCGAAATAAATACCCAGAGGCGAAAACACCGCGCCCAACAACGCAATCAACAGCGCCGCGCGGTAGCGCACCAGGCCGTGGCGCAAACCATCGATGGCACCCACCGCCGCCGCGCTGCCCACCGCGAACAGAGCCACCGGGGCCGCCTGGGTCATGCTCCAGCCCAGACCGAGCACCAACGCCGGGACCGCTAGAATGCCACCCCCTGCCCCCGTCAAGCCCAGCACCAGCCCCATCACCACGCCAAAAAAACTCGCCAGCAACATAAAACACTCACGGTCCGCGAAAAAAAGCCGGGAACGCCCGGTATCGATGCCTGACAGGATAGAGCGCGCGCGGCTTTTTTCATGTATTGATTTGTCCCGGGGCTGGTCAAGCCAGGGAAGATGCCACTACCCTCAAGGCTTGTCCCGACAGAAACGGCCACCATGCCCGCCTTGATTGAAGCCTTCCTCGACCCCGCCTCGTCGACCTACAGCTACGTGATCTACGAAACCGATGGCGGCGCCTGCGCGATCGTCGATCCAGTGCTCGACTACGCTGCAGCCTCCGGACAAACCTCGACGGTCCAGGCCCAGCGGATTATCCACTTCGTGCGCGAACACCGACTGCAGGTGCAATGGCTGCTGGAAACCCACGCCCACGCCGATCACCTGTCCGCCGCGCCCTACCTGCGCGGCGAACTGGGCGGCAAGATCGCCATCGGCCAGGCCATCAGCCAGGTACAGGCGGTGTTCAAGGGCCTGTTCAACCTGGAAACGGGATTTGCTGTCGACGGTTCGCAGTTCGATCATCTATTTGCGCCGGACGAGGTTTTTGCCATCGGCAACCTGTCGGCCAAAGCCCTGCATGTGCCTGGGCACACCCCGGCAGACATGGCGTACCTGATCGACGAGCAACTGATCCTGGTGGGCGACACCCTGTTCCTGCCAGATGTCGGCACGGCCCGCTGCGACTTCCCCGGCGGCAACGCCGCGCAGATGTACGCCTCGATCCAGCGCCTGCTGGCCTATCCCGCCACCACCCGCCTCTACGTCTGCCACGACTACCCGCCACCCGCCCGCCCGCCACAGTGCCAGAGCACCGTCGGCGAACAGCGCGCGCACAACATCCATGTACACGACGGCATCGACGCCGCCACATTCATCACCATGCGCACCGAACGTGATGCCGGACTGGACATGCCAACCCTGCTGTTGCCAGCGATCCAGGTCAACGTCCGAGCAGGCCGCCTGCCGCCGCCGGAAAACAATGGCGTGGTGTACCTGAAAATCCCGATCAACCAGCTCTGAAGCCGAGACGCGTCACCCCCCCAACGTCAACCCATTCGCCGGCAAAGGCAACGCCGTCTTATACCGCACCTGCTTAAGGGCAAAACTGGAGCGAATATTGGCCACCCCCGGCACCTTGGTCAGAAAATCCATCATGAAGCGCTCCAGCGACTGAATGGTCGGCACCAGCACCCGGATCAGATAGTCCGGATCCCCGGCCATCAGATAACACTCCATCACCTCCGGACGATCGGCAATCGCCTCCTCGAAATGCTGCAGCGCCTCCTCCACCTGCTTCTCCAGGCTGACGTGAATGAACACATTGACATGCAGCCCCAGCAGATCAGCATCCAGCAGCGTCACCTGCTCGCGAATCAGCCCCAGCTCCTCCATGGCCTTGACCCGATTGAAACAGGGCGTGGGCGACAGATTCACCGAGCGGGCAAGGTCGGCATTGGTGATGCGCGCGTTCTCCTGAAGGCTGTTGAGAATGCCGATATCGGTACGGTCCAGTTTGCGCATGAGACAAAACCACCTGTTTTTTATGTTTATGCAGATTTTTTATCCTCAAATGATCTCAAGTGCAACGAAACAGAGATAAATATTCTTCTGCGCCGGGCCTATGATTGTTGTAGGACAAGATTCCTTCGACCCGAAGGATGAACGTCAGCTCACTACAAGAAATTCACAAGATCGAGCGTAGAAGCCATGAAAGAAGCGTATGAACCGCTGCGCCTGCACGTGCCTGAACCATCGGGCCGTCCTGGATGCAAAACCGACTTCTCCTACCTGCATCTGACCGATGCGGGCACTGTGCGCAAACCCCCAATCGACGTAGAACCGGCCGACACCGCCGACCTGGCCCGTGGCCTGATTCGCGTGCTCGACGACCAGGGCAATGCCCTGGGCCCGTGGGCCGAAGGCGTGTCGGTGGAGATCCTGCGCAAAGGCATGCGAGCCATGCTCAAGACGCGGATCTATGACAACCGCATGGTGGTCGCCCAGCGTCAGAAAAAAATGTCGTTCTACATGCAGAGCCTCGGCGAAGAAGCCATCGGCAGTGCCCAGGCCCTGGCCCTGAACATCGACGACATGTGCTTCCCCACCTACCGCCAGCAAAGCATCCTGATGGCCCGTGAAGTGCCATTGGTCGACCTGATCTGCCAACTGCTGTCCAACGAGCGCGATCCGCTCAAGGGCCGGCAATTGCCGATCATGTATTCGGTCAGGGACGCTGGGTTCTTCACCATCTCGGGCAACCTGGCGACCCAGTTCATCCAGGGCGTGGGCTGGGGCATGGCCTCGGCGATCAAGGGCGACACCAAAATCGCCTCGGCCTGGATCGGTGACGGCGCTACCGCCGAGTCGGACTTCCACACCGCCCTGACCTTCGCCCACGTGTACCGCGCGCCGGTGATCCTCAACGTGGTCAACAACCAGTGGGCGATCTCCACCTTCCAGGCCATTGCCGGCGGTGAAGCCACCACCTTCGCCGGTCGTGGCGTGGGCTGCGGCATCGCTTCGCTGCGGGTCGACGGCAACGACTTCATCGCGGTCTACGCCGCGTCCGCCTGGGCTGCCGAGCGTGCGCGCCGCAACCTGGGCCCGACCATGATCGAATGGGTCACCTACCGCGCAGGCCCGCACTCGACTTCCGATGATCCGTCCAAGTACCGCCCTGCCGACGACTGGAGCCACTTCCCCTTGGGTGACCCGATCGCCCGCCTCAAGCAGCACATGGTGAAAAATGGCCACTGGTCCGACGAGGAACACACGGCCCTGAGCGCCGAGCTGGAAGCCGAAGTGATTGCCGCGCAAAAAGAAGCCGAGCAGTACGGCACCCTGGCCGGTGGCCAGATCCCGAGCGCCGCGACCATGTTCGAGGACGTCTATAAAGAGATGCCGGAGCACTTGAAGCGCCAGCGCCAGGAGTTGGGGATCTGACATGAACGATCACAACAATAAAATCGAGTTGGAAACCGCCATGACCACGACCACCATGACCATGATCCAGGCCCTGCGCTCGGCCATGGACGTGATGCTTGAGCGCGACGACAACGTAGTGGTGTTCGGCCAGGACGTCGGCTACTTCGGTGGCGTGTTCCGTTGCACCGAAGGCCTGCAGAACAAGTACGGCACCTCGCGGGTGTTCGATGCACCGATCTCGGAAAGCGGGATCGTCGGCGTCGCCGTCGGCATGGGTGCCTATGGCCTGCGCCCGGTGGCCGAGATCCAGTTTGCCGACTACGTCTACCCGGCATCCGACCAGATCATTTCCGAAGCCGCCCGCCTGCGTTATCGCTCGGCCGGCGAGTTCACCGCGCCGATGACCCTGCGCATGCCGTGCGGCGGTGGCATCTACGGTGGCCAGACCCACAGCCAGAGCATCGAAGCGATGTTCACCCAGGTCTGCGGCCTGCGCACCGTGATGCCGTCCAACCCCTACGACGCCAAGGGCCTGCTGATCGCCTCCATCGAAAACGATGACCCGGTGATCTTCCTCGAGCCGAAACGCCTGTACAACGGCCCGTTCGACGGCCACCACGACCGCCCGGTGACCCCTTGGTCGAAACACCCGGCCGCACAAGTACCGGACGGCTACTACACCGTGCCACTGGACGTCGCGGCAATCACCCGTCCGGGCAAGGACGTGACCATCCTTACCTACGGCACCACCGTCTATGTCTCCCAGGTGGCGGCTGAAGAAAGTGGGATCGATGCCGAAGTCATCGACCTGCGCAGCCTGTGGCCGCTGGACCTGGAAACCATCGTCAACTCGGTGAAGAAGACCGGCCGTTGCGTGGTCGTCCACGAAGCCACCCGCACCTGCGGTTTTGGCGCCGAGCTGGTGTCGCTGGTACAGGAACACTGCTTCCACTACCTGGAAGCGCCGATCGAACGTGTGACCGGTTGGGACACCCCCTACCCGCACGCGCAAGAGTGGGCGTATTTCCCAGGGCCGTCCCGTGTGGGCGCGGCGTTGAAACGGGTCATGGAGGTCTGAATGGGCACGCACGTTATTAAAATGCCGGACATTGGCGAAGGCATTGCAGAAGTAGAACTGTCGGTGTGGCACGTCAAGGTTGGCGACCTGGTGGTCGAAGACCAGGTACTGGCCGATGTGATGACCGACAAGGCGATGGTCGATATCCCTTCGCCGGTGCACGGCAAGGTGATTTCCCTGGGCGGTGTGCCCGGTGAAGTGATGGCCGTGGGCAGCATCCTGATCAGCATCGAAGTCGAAGGCGCGGGCAACTACAAGGAATCCGCACAGCCGGCTGCCGTGGCCGAGGTCAAGGCCGAGCCCGCCAAAATGGCGCCGGCACCCGCACCCAAGGTCGAGAGCGTGGCGCCGAGCAAACCTGCAGCAGCCTGCCGACCAGCGCCCCAGGCGCCGGTGGCTCGCACCGCCGACGAACGTCCGCTGGCCTCGCCGGCCGTGCGCAAGCATGCCCTGGACGCTGGTATCCAGTTGCGTCTGGTCCAGGGCACCGGCCCTGCCGGGCGCATTCTCCACGAAGACCTCGACGCCTACCTGGCACAGGGCCCCGGGACAACCTCCACGGCCGGCAATGCCTACCGCGAACGACATGACGAAGAGCAGATCCCGGTCATCGGCATGCGCCGCAAGATCGCCCAGCGCATGCAGGACGCTACCCAGCGTGCGGCGCACTTCAGTTATGTCGAAGAAATCGACGTCACCGCCGTCGAAGAACTGCGCGCACACCTCAACGAAAAACACGGCGCGAGCCGCGGCAAGCTGACCTTGCTGCCGTTCCTGGTGCGTGCCCTGGTGGTTGCCCTGCGCGACTTCCCGCAGATCAACGCCCGCTACGATGACGAAGCCCAGGTGATCACCCGCCTTGGCGCCGTGCACGTGGGTATCGCCACCCAGGCCGACATCGGCCTGATGGTGCCCGTAGTGCGGCACGCCGAAGCCCGCAGCCTGTGGGACAGCGCCGGGGAAATCGCCCGCCTGGCCATGGCCGCGCGCAACGGCAAGGCCAGCCGCGACGAACTGTCCGGCTCCAGCATCACCCTGACCAGCCTCGGCGCCCTGGGTGGCATTGTCAGCACCCCGGTGCTGAACCTGCCGGAAGTGGCGATCATCGGCGTCAACAAGATCGTCGAGCGGCCTATGGTGATCAAGGGCCAGATCGTGATCCGCAAAATGATGAACCTCTCCAGTTCCTTCGATCACCGAGTGGTCGATGGCATGGACGCAGCACAATTCATCCAGGCCCTGCGTGGTTTGCTCGAACAACCCGCTACGCTGTTTGTGGAGTAAGACATGCAGACTCTGAACACCACGCTGCTGATCATTGGCGGCGGCCCTGGCGGTTACGTAGCGGCTATTCGTGCCGGGCAACTGGGCATCAATACCATCCTGGTCGAAGGCCAGGCACTGGGCGGCACCTGCCTGAACATCGGCTGCATTCCGTCCAAGGCGCTGATTCATGTCGCGGAACAATTTCACCAGACCCGCCAGCACAACCAGCACTCGGCCCTGGGGATCACCGTCGCCGCGCCGAGCCTGGACATTGGCAAAAGCGTCGAGTGGAAGGATGGCATCGTCGATCGCCTGACCACCGGCGTTGCGGCCCTGTTGAAAAAGCACAAGGTCCAGGTCATCCATGGCTGGGCCAAGGTAGTCGACGGCAAGACCGTTGACGTCGGCGACACCCGCATCCAGTGCGAGCACCTGCTGCTGGCCACCGGTTCGAAAAGCGTCAACCTGCCGATGCTGCCGATTGGCGGGCCGATCATCTCCTCCACCGAAGCCCTGGCACCCCAAAGCCTGCCGAAACACCTGGTGGTGGTGGGCGGCGGTTACATCGGCCTGGAGCTGGGCATTGCCTACCGCAAGCTCGGCGCCGAAGTCAGCGTGGTCGAAGCCCAGGAGCGGATCCTGCCAGCCTACGACGCCGAGCTGACCCAGCCGGTGCACGAAGAGCTGAAAAAACTCGGGATAAAGCTTTACTTGAAACATAGCGTGCAAAGCTTTGATTCTGATGCAAATACTCTGCAAGTCACGGAGCCGGATGGCGGCACCCTGAGCCTTGCGACCGATCGGGTGCTGGTGGCCGTCGGACGTAAACCCAACACCCAGGGCTGGAACCTCGAAGCCCTGAACCTGCAGATGAACGGTGCGGCGATCAAGATCGACAACCGCTGCGCCACCAGCATGCGCAACGTCTGGGCGATCGGCGACTTGAGTGGCGAGCCGATGCTGGCTCACCGCGCCATGGCCCAGGGTGAGATGGTCGCAGAGCTGATCAGCGGCAAAACCCGCGAGTTCAACCCCACCGCCATCGCCGCCGTGTGCTTTACCGACCCGGAACTGGTGGTGGTCGGCAAGACCCCGGACGAAGCCAAGGCGGCGGGCCTGGACTGCATCGTTGCCAGCTTCCCGTTCGCCGCCAACGGCCGGGCGATGACCCTGGAATCGAAAAGCGGCTTCGTGCGGGTCGTGGCACGTCGCGATAATCACCTGATCCTGGGCTGGCAAGCCGTCGGGGTCGGGGTCTCGGAGTTGTCCGCCGCATTCGGCCAGAGCCTGGAAATGGGCGCTCGCCTGGAAGACATCGCCGGCACCATCCACGCCCACCCGACACTGGGCGAGGCGGTACAAGAGGCTGCATTGCGGGCCTTGGGGCATGCGCTGCACCTGTAATCCAGGGGCGATTGGTGGGCATAGGTGATGGCCTCTTCGCGGGCAAGCCCGCTCCCACATGGGTTAGACGTACTGTGGGAGCGGGCTTGCCCGCGATTTCTTGAGGCCAACACGATTAATCTGCCTCTCGTCCGATCGTCTGGGCTGCGAAACCGGCCCGGAATGAAGTATTGTTGTGCCCATCCAGAAAAACGTCAGAAGCCTTGAACCTTTCAGGCGATTGTTAAGTGATAGAGGGTGTCATGGGTAACGAAAGCATCAATTGGGACAAGCTGGGTTTTGACTACATCAAGACAGACAAGCGCTATCTGTCGCACTGGCGTAACGGCGAGTGGGACGCAGGCACCCTGACCGAAGATAACGTGCTGCACATCAGTGAAGGCTCCACCGCCCTGCACTACGGCCAGCAATGCTTCGAAGGCATGAAGGCCTATCGCTGCAAGGACGGCTCGATCAACCTGTTCCGCCCGGACCAGAACGCCCTGCGCATGCAGCGCAGCTGCGCACGCCTGCTGATGCCGTTCGTCGAAACCGAACAGTTCATCGAAGCCTGCAAGGCCGTGGTCCGTGCCAACGAGCGTTTCATTCCGCCATACGGCACCGGCGGCGCGTTGTACTTGCGCCCGTTCGTGATCGGCGTGGGTGACAACATCGGCGTACGCACCGCCCCTGAGTTCATCTTCTCGATCTTCGCTATCCCGGTCGGCGCCTACTTCAAGGGCGGCCTGACCCCGCACAACTTCCTGATCTCCAGCTTCGACCGTGCCGCCCCACAAGGCACCGGCGCGGCCAAGGTCGGTGGCAACTATGCCGCCAGCCTGATGCCCGGCTCCCAGGCCAAGAAGGCGCACTACGCCGACTGCATCTACCTGGACCCGATGACCCACTCGAAAATCGAAGAAGTCGGCTCGGCCAACTTCTTTGGGATCACCCACGACAACAAGTTCGTCACGCCGAAGTCGCCTTCGGTGCTGCCGGGCATCACTCGTCTGTCGTTGATCGAGCTGGCTCAGTCGCGCCTGGGCCTGGAAGTGGTGGAAGGTGACGTGTTCATCGACAAGCTGGCGGACTTCAAGGAAGCCGGCGCCTGTGGCACTGCCGCAGTTATCACGCCGATCGGTGGCATCAGCTACAACGATCACCTGCACGTGTTCCACAGCGAAACCGAAGTCGGCCCAATCACCCAGAAGCTCTACAAAGAGCTGACCGGTGTACAGACCGGCGACATCGAAGCGCCAGAAGGCTGGATCGTCAAGGTCTGATCCAGCGTTCCAGGCACTGAACAGGCCCAGCCGGCGTTAGCGCGTCGGCTGGGCCTTTTTTGTCGGCGCCGTTGCTGCGAACTGGGTGCGCAACCATGCGTCGGGCACAAGGCAACACCCTGCCCCTAGAGCCCAGGACTGACGAGTGCTCGGCGTGCAGTTTTGCGAGCCTCACGGGACGCTGGCGGCAGTTGGCTCGGCAACTCGATTGCGAACCGCCTGCCGATTTCCTTGCGCCCGGTGGCGGTCAACGCCAGCGCCCGGCTGTCCAGGTCCTGGATCAGCCATTTGCGCTGCAGCGCCGTCGCCAGCAAGGCCGCACCCAGCGCTCCGCCCAGGTGCGGTCGACGCATGCTCCAGTCCAGGCACGGGCAGGCAAATCGCCGCCGCAGTGCGCTCAAGTCACTGACCTCGATGCCCAACTGCTGGAACCCCGCCTCGCCGCTCGCGCTCAACCGGTACGCCTGTTGCTCGGTCACCAGCAGCCAACCGGTCTCGAGCATCCGGTCGTGCAGCAGCACCGCCAGAGTACCGGCCATGTGGTCGTAGCAGGTGCGGGCAAACTGCAGGCGATCCGGGGTGCGCGGGGTGAAGGTCGGCGCGGCGCTCTGGCCGATCACCATCAGTGCTTCCAGGGCCTGGGCGACCTGCTGATTGGCAAGACTGTAATAACGATGGCGGCCCTGTACGTGCAGGCGCACCAGCGCCAGCTCCTTGAGCCGGGCCAAGTGGGCACTGGCGGTCGACGTGCTGACTTCGGCAATGCTCGCCAGTTCGGTGCTGGTACGGGCATGGCCATCCATCAACGAACAGAGGATTTTGGTCCGAGCCGGCTCGGCGATCGCTGCCGCCACCTGCGAGACACCAACGTCGTGTTGTTCTGCACTCATATTTCGCTCCCGGACGAATCGTCGTCCTGCCGAACCCCGGATAGTAACAAGACTTACCACTACCCATAAGGCCGCGTCCCATGGACCCGATTATCGCCGCGACTCACGCCGATCCCTATCCCTACTACGCCAGTCTGCGCGCTGCGGGCGGGTTCGCCTTCGACCAGGATCTGGGTCTGTGGGTGGCCAGCAGCGCCCGGGCGGTGGCTGCTGTGCTGGCGCATGCCGACTGCCGGGTGCGCCCGGCACACGAACCGGTGCCCGCTGCAATTGCCCAGGGTGAAGCCGGCCAGGTGTTCGCGCGCTTGATGCGGATGAACGACGGCGAACCCCATCGCTGCCCGCGCTCGGCCATGGCGCCGGCGCTGGAGCGGGTCGACACCGAGCAGGTTGGCGAACGGCTGCGTGCCCGGCTGATCACGGCAGACGCCGCCGGCCTGCACCAGGCCATGTTCCTGGGGCCGGTGGCGGTGGTCGCCGCAATGCTGGGCTTCGCGCCCAGCGAAGGCAGGACCCTCAGCCAGTTGACCGCGGACTTCGTCGCCTGCCTTTCACCCTTGAGCACTGCCGCGCAACGGGTCGCGGCCCACCAGGCCGCCGAGCAATTGAAGGGTTATTTCATCGAGCGACTGAGCGCCGAGGACGCAAAGAGCCCGCTACTGGAAAGCCTGTGCCAGGGCCTGACTGATCGCGAAGTCCTGCTGGCCAACCTGATCGGCCTGCTCTCCCAGACGTACGAAGCCAGTGCCGGGCTGATTGGCAACGCCGTACTGGCGCTGATCCGCGAGCCAGGGCTACTGCCGGAGCCCGGGCGAGTCGATGGGTTTGTGGCAGAGGTTCAGCGCTTTGACCCGCCAGTGCAAAATACCCGGCGCTTTGTCAGCGCACCCTGCGAGATCGAGGGCGTGCGCCTGGCACCCGGCGATAGCGTGCTGCTGTTGCTGGCCTCGGCCAACCGCGACCCGCAACTCAACCCAGAGCCCGAGCGCTTTGTGCTGGAGCGCCCGGCCCGGCGCAGCTTGAGTTTCGGTGCCGGACGCCACCACTGCCCCGGCCAGGCATTGGCCATGAGCATCGCCAGTGCCACCCTGCGCGAGTTGCTGGCGCACAGGGAGCACTTCGGCCGACTGGCCTGGCGCTACCGCCCCTCGCTGAACGGGCGGATCCCCCTGTTCAGCGAAAAATGAGCATCGATCAGTCGTCCCGCGTCAGCACTTCCAGCAGTTCGATCTCGAACACCAGGTTGGAATTGGGCGGGATGCTGCCCATGCTGCGCTCACCGTAGGCCAGGTGCGCAGGCACCCGCAGCTGGCGTTTACCACCGACTTGCATGCCCAGGATGCCCTGATCCCAGCCCTTGATCACGCGTCCGGTGCCGATCACGCACTGGAACGGCTTGCCGCGGCTCCAGGAAGAGTCGAACTCGGTGCCGTCTTCCAGGCAGCCGCGGTATTGGGTGGTGATCAACGCGCCTTTTACCGCAGCTTTGCCGCTGCCCACCAGCAGGTCGAGGACCTGTAATTCGTCGTTCATTGCTGCTCTCGTCTGTTCACTGGCCCGACTGGCCAGTGGGCAATCTTAACCCAGACAGCGTGCTGGATTCGCTGCATCAGACCAGGCACTCCGCGGCGTAACACTCGCTTGTCAGACTGGCCAACGGCTGATCCAGCGATGCAGTCAACGTGCCCCACCGTTACACTGCGCGTCGAACCAGACGGAGTGTCAGCCCCGTGTTTAATCTTTTTGACTGTCCAGGAGTGACTCATGCCCCATGAAGGCAACCTGTTGCAAGCCGCTGTGGTGTTTCTGTTTGCGGCGGTGCTCACCGTGCCTTTGGCCAAACGCCTGCAACTGGGGGCCGTGTTGGGCTACCTGCTGGCCGGGGTCCTCATCGGCCCCGCCGTGCTGGGGCTGATCGGCAACCCGCAAAGCGTGATGCATATTTCCGAGCTGGGCGTGGTCCTGCTGCTGTTCATCATCGGCCTGGAACTGTCGCCGCGCCGACTGTGGGTGATGCGCAAGGCGGTGTTCGGCGTCGGCTTGGCCCAGGTGGTCTTGACGGCCTCGGTGATCGGCGTGCTGGCGTTCTATATGTTCGGCCAGAAACTCAACAGTGCCATCGTGCTCGGCCTCGGCCTGGCCCTTTCATCCACCGCCTTTGGCCTGCAAAGCCTGGCCGAACGCAAGGAGCTGACCAGCCCTCACGGGCGCCTGGCGTTTGCCATCCTGTTGTTCCAGGACATCGCCGCGATCCCGCTGATCGCCATGGTGCCGCTGTTGGCCGGGGGCAATGACACCACCACCCCTGCCGAAGACCTCAACCATGGGTTGCAGGTACTCGGCAGTATCGCCGTGGTGGTCGTGGGGGGGCGCTATCTGTTGCGCCCGGTATTTCGCATCGTCGCCAAGTCCGGCCTGCCGGAAGTAGCCACTGCCACGGCGCTGCTGGTGGTGATCGGCACCGCCTGGTTGATGGATGAAGTCGGGGTGTCGATGGCCCTCGGCGCGTTCCTCGCCGGCCTGCTCTTGGCGGACTCCGAATACCGCCACGAACTGGAAGCGCAGATCGAACCGTTCAAGGGCCTGTTGCTTGGGCTGTTTTTCATGAGCGTGGGCATGGGCGCCAACATCAGCCTGCTGTTCAGCGCCCCGGTTGCCGTGCTCGGCCTGACCGTGCTGCTGATTTCGCTGAAGCTGCCGCTGCTGTACCTGGTCGGACGCATGGCCGGGGGGCTCAACCGCGTGAGCGCGGTGCGCCTGGGCATCGTCCTGGCAGCCGGCGGCGAATTTGCCTTCGTGGTGTTCAAGATTGGCCGCGACCAAGGCTTGTTCGATGCCCGCCTGTATGACCTGCAGGTGCTGACCATTACCCTGTCCATGGCCGTCACCCCGTTGCTGTTGCTGCTGTGCGCACGCCTGGCCAAACCCAAGGTCGAGCCGGTGGCCGTGCCGCCGCACCTGCGTGAGATCGACACCGACACCCCGCGCGTAGTGATCGCCGGCATGGGCCGTATGGGGCAGATCGTGGCGCGGATCCTGCGGGCGCAAAAAATCCGCTTCGTGGCCCTCGACACCTCGGTGGAAACCATCGAACTGTCCCGCAGTTTTGGCGGTGTGCCGGTGTTCTACGGCGACCCGATGCGCCCGGAGATTCTCAGCGCGGCCAAGGTCGAGCAGGCGGAGTTCTTCGTGATTGCCACCGACGACCCGGACACCAACATCAAGACTGCGGAACTGGTGCGCCGGCTCTACCCACACATGAAAATCATCGCCCGCGCCCGTAACCGTCAACACGTCCATCGCCTGGTCGACCTGGGCGCCGAGGCGGTGCGGGAAACCTTCCATTCCAGCCTGGAAATGAGCCGCATGACTCTGATCGGCCTGGGACTAAGCAAGGCCCAGGCCGCAGCGCGCATCGAAACCTTCAAGCAGCACGACGAACAAGTGCTCGAAGCCCAGCGCGCGATCTATGACGATGCCGCCAAAGTCATGCAGACCGCCCAGGAAGCACGGGAGGAACTGGCCCGGTTGTTCGAGGCCGACCAAACGCAAGAGGACACCCCCAAGCCGGCGTAGCAACCCGCTTTGCGCCCCCTCCACCACCGTAGGAGCAAGACCTGCCCGCACCTACAGGAGCAGGTGTACAAGGGTTTCTGTGGGAGCGAGCTTGCTCGCGATGGTCGTAAGCACGACGCGTTTATTCAGGTATAACGCGTCATCGTTGACGACCATCGCGAGCAGGCTCGCTCCCACACGTATCCATAAATTGTGGCGTCCCAGGCAGGCGCCATTGCGAGCAAGCTTTGCTCCAATCTTCAAAGGACCCTCAATGAGCAACCCTGCGCAATCCTCCCCGGCCTTGAAGGAGATCTTCAACGCCGAGCGCTTTGCCCACATCGCCAGTGAACTGCGCGCGGTGTATCCAGCGTTCGATCACCAGGCGTTCCTGGCCATGGCCTACGACGGGCTCGAGCCACTGTCGGTGATGCAGCGCATGGCCCATACCGCCGAGTGCCTGCATGCAGTGCTGGGCCTGGACTACGAGCAGACGCTGGAGGTCCTGCGCCTGTTGGCGCCACGCCTCAACAGCGGCTTCGTCAGCATGTTCCTGGCCCACTACGTCTCGCGCTACGGCAGCCACGCCTTTGAATTGTCGATGGACGCGCTGCAGCACTTCACTCGCTTCGGCTCCTCGGAATTTGCGGTACGGCACTTCCTGCGCAGCGACTTCGAACGCACCCTGGCCCTGATGCACGACTGGTCGCTGGACCCCAACGAACACGTGCGCCGGCTCGCCAGCAAAGGCAGCCGCCCCCGCTTGCCCTGGTCGTTCCGCCTGGAGCAGGTCCAGGCCGACCCGACCTTGGCCGCGAGGATCATCGACAACCTCAAGGCCGACAGCAGCCTGTACGTGCGCAAGTCAGTGGCCAACCACCTCAACGACATCACCAAGGACCACCCGGACTGGGTGCTGGACACTCTCGAGGGCTGGTCGCTGGAGGATCCTCGTACCGCCTGGATCGCCCGTCATGCGCTGCGCAGCCTGATCAAGCAGGGCAATCAACGGGCGCTGACGCTGATTGGCGCAGGGGGCAAGCCTGAGGTCGAGATTCATCAGCTGAGCATTGAACCCGCCGTGATCGCCTTGGGGCAAAGTATCAGCCTGTCGTTCGACCTGCAGTCCACCGCCGATGCCGCCCAGCGCCTGGTGGTGGATTACGCCATCGAATACGTCAAGGCCTCGGGGGCGACGTCAACCAAGGTGTTCAAGCTCAAGGGCCTGACCCTGCCCGCCCGAAACCGGCAGAAAATCAGCCGAGCCCAGCGGATCCGCGACATGACCACCCGCAAGCACTACCCCGGCACCCACGCGGTGCACATCATGGTCAACGGCGAGCGACTGGCGAGCACGGCCTTCGAAATCACCCGCTGAAGCGCCTACGCCAGTTTCGGGCCCAGCAACAGGGCCTGCTCGCGCTCACACAGCTGCACCACATAATCCCACAGCACCCGCAGCCGCACAGACTTGTGCAGCTCGCGGCGGGTGCTGATCCAGTAGCTGCGCTGGATACTTTCGGCCGGTAGCAGCGGCACCAGGCCCGGGTCGCCACTGGCCATGTAGCACGGCAATACGGCGATCCCCAGGCCCGAGCGCGCCGCCTGTTGCTGGGCGATCACGCTGGTACTGTGGAACACCACCTGGGGGCTGCGGCAGAAGCTGTTGAGGAACATCAGTTCCTGGCTGAACAACAGGTCGTCGACATAGCCGATCCAGGCGTGATGGCCCAGGTCTTCGCGGCTGCGCAGGGGCGGCGCGCGGTCGAGGTAGTCCTGGCTGGCATAGAGCGCCAGGCGGTAATCGGTGAGTTTGCGGGTGACCAGCATGTCCGCCGACGGCCGCTCCAAATGAATGCTGATCTCGGCTTCGCGGTTGAGGATGCTGACGAATCGCGGCACGGCCACCAACTCCACCTCAAGCCCCGGGTAGCGGTCGAACAGGCCCTTCATGCGGCTGGCGAGAAACATGATGCCCAGCCCTTCCGTGACCCCCACGCGGATCTTGCCCAGGGGCGCCGTGGACTGGGTGATTTCCTCCTGGGCCAGCAACGCGACATTTTCCATGGCCTCGGCATGTTTAAGCAGCGCTTCGCCGGCCGGGGTCAACTGGTAGCCCTGCGCCTGCTGGACAAACAACGCGGTGCCCAGGCTCTGTTCGATGGCCTCGATATGCCGCGCCACCGTGGCATGCGTAGTTTTCAAGCGCTTGGCCGCGGTCAGCAAGCGGCCGCTGCGTTGCAGCTCGAGAAAAAACCGCAGGTCATTCCAGTCGAACATCGGTCTTCCTTGTTAAACGTGGACTTGGCGCTGTCTATAAACGCACAGCGGCTGAGCAAAAACTAACATTCTTTTGTCGAAAACTAACAACTAGGATGAAGCGCAATAAGAACAACACGCTGCGAGGTCATGGATGTCACCTGCCGTTGATGCATACGATTACATCGTGGTCGGCGCCGGGCCAGCCGGATGCCTGCTGGCCAATCGGCTGAGCGCCAACCCACAACACCGGGTGCTGCTGCTCGAAGCCGGCGGGCGCGACAACTATCCCTGGATCCACATCCCCGTCGGCTACCTGTTCTGCATCGGCAACCCACGCACCGATTGGTGCTACAAGACCCAGGCCCAAGCTGGCCTGCAGGGCCGCAGCCTGAGCTACCCACGGGGCAAAGTGCTGGGCGGCAGCTCGTCGATCAACGGCATGATCTACATGCGCGGCCAGGCCGGTGACTACGATCGCTGGGCCAGCGAAGGCAATCCCGGTTGGAGCTGGAACGAGGTACTGCCGCTGTTTCGCCAAAGCGAAAACCATTTTGCCGGCGCCGACGACTTTCACGGCGCCAGCGGCGAATGGCGGGTTGAACGCCAGCGCCTGTCATGGCCGATTCTCGACGCCTTTCGCAACGCCGCCGAACAGACCGGCATCGCCAACATCGACGACTTCAACCAGGGCGACAACGAAGGCTGCGGCTATTTCCAGGTCAACCAGAAGGCCGGCGTGCGCTGGAACGCCGCCAAGGCGTTTCTCAAGCCTGTCGCCCAGCGGCCTAACCTGACGGTACTGACGGGGGTCGATGTCGACCGCGTGCTCCTGGAAAACGGCCGGGCCTGCAAGGTCACCGCGCGCTGGCAGGGCCAGGCCAGCACCTTCACCGCACGCCGGGAAATCATCCTCAGCGCCGGCTCCGTCGGCTCGCCCAGCATCCTCCAGCGCTCCGGCATCGGCCCGGCTGGCCTGCTCAAGCGCCTGGGCATCAACCTGGTACATGAACTCAATGGCGTGGGTGGCAACCTGCAGGATCACCTGCAACTGCGCTTGATCTACAAGCTTGAGAACGCCCGCACCCTGAACCAGATTGCCGGCAGCCTGTGGGGCAAGATGGGCATGGGCCTGCGCTACCTGTACGACCGCAGCGGCCCGCTGTCGATGGCCCCCAGCCAACTCGGCGCCTTTGCCCGATCAGGGCCCGAGCAGACTTCGGCCAACCTTGAGTACCACGTCCAGCCGTTGTCGCTGGAGCGTTTCGGCGAACCGCTGCACCCATTCCCGGCATTCACCGCCTCGGTGTGCGACCTGCGTCCGCAAAGCCGTGGCCGGATCGAGATCAGTTCGGCCGACCCACAGCAGGCGCCGCTGATCCAGCCCAACTACCTGAGCCACCCCGAAGACCTGCGCGTGGCCGCCGCCGCCATTCGCCTGACCCGGCGGATTGTCAGCGCCAAAGCCCTGCAACCGTTCAAGCCGGTGGAGTATCTGCCGGGCGCCGAATTGCACACCGAGGAGCAGTTGCACGAGGCCGCCGCGCGGATCGGCACCACCATCTTCCACCCGGTGGGCACCTGCCGCATGGGCCAGGATGGCGATGCGGTCGTCGATGCCCAACTGCGGGTGCATGGCATTCCCGGCCTGCGCATCGCCGACGCCTCGATCATGCCCCACATCACCTCGGGCAATACCTGTTCACCCACGCTGATGATCGCCGAGAAAGCGGCGCAACTGATTCTCGCCTCACCGACAAGGAGCAACGCCACACCCACAGAACGGGCAACCGTACCGCACCTGTAGGAGCAAGCTTGCCCCTACAGGGCAGATGCATGACAGCAGACGCGCCAGCCCGTAAGGCAGGCGCCGACAGTGGAACAACAATAAATAATCACTGTGAGGGATACCCGTATGTCAGACCAGGCACCCGCCGTGGCAGGAACGCTGAGCACCGGCACCAGCAAGGACACCCAGAAAGTTATCTTCGCCTCGTCCCTGGGGACGGTTTTCGAATGGTATGACTTCTTTCTCTATGGCGCCCTCGCGGCGGTCATCAGTAAGCAGTTTTTCGCCGGGGTCAACGACACCACCGCGTTCATCTTCGCCTTGATGGCCTTCGCCGCCGGGTTCATCGTGCGGCCGTTCGGCGCGCTGGTGTTCGGCCGGTTGGGGGACATGATCGGGCGCAAATACACCTTCCTCGCCACCATCATCCTGATGGGTGTGGCGACCTTCTGCGTCGGCCTGCTGCCGACCTACGCCAGTATCGGCATCGCCGCGCCGATCATCCTGGTGGTGCTGCGCATGCTCCAGGGCCTGGCCCTGGGCGGGGAGTACGGCGGGGCTGCGACCTACGTCGCCGAGCACGCACCGATGGGCAAACGCGGATTCCACACCAGCTGGATTCAATCTACCGCGACCCTCGGCCTGCTCCTGTCGCTGCTGGTGGTGCTGGGGTGCCGCTACTTCACCGGCGACCAGTTCGAAGTCTGGGGCTGGCGTATTCCGTTCCTGCTGTCGATCGTGCTGCTGGGCATCTCCACCTGGATCCGCCTGAGCCTGCATGAATCGCCGGCCTTCCTGAAAATGAAAGAAGAAGGCAAGTCCTGCAAGGCGCCGATCCGCGAGTCCTTCGGCAACTGGGAAAACCTCAAGGTGGTGCTGATTGCGCTGTTCAGCATCAACGCCGGGCAAGCGGTGACGTTCTACGCCGCGCAGTTCTACGTGCTGTTCTTCCTCACCCAGTTCCTCAAGATGGACCCAGCCCTGGCCAACACCCTGCTGATTGTCAGCGTGGTGATCGGCGCGCCGTTCTTCATTTTCTTCGGCTGGCTGTCGGACCGGGTCGGGCGCAAACCGATCCTGATGCTCGGCTTGCTGCTGGCGACCGTGCTGTACTTCCCGATCTTCAAGACCCTGGCCCACTACGCCAACCCGGCCATCGACCGCGCCAGCCAACAGGCGCCGATTACCGTACTGGCCGATCCAGCCACCTGCACCTTCCAGTTCGACCCGGTCGGCAAGGCTCGTTTCGACAGCCCGTGCGACAAGGTCAAGACCTTCCTGGTCAAGCAGGGCCTGCCGTACAGCAGCGCCGCCGCACCGGCCGGCAGTGGCGTGCAAGTGAGCATTGGCGAGGTGAAAATCGACGGTTACGACGAAGCCGCCCTGCGCGGTGCCGTGACCCTGGCCGGTTATCCGCAGACCGCCGATACCCAGCAGGTCAACAAACCGATGATCGTCGCCCTGATCGTGGCGCTGATCATCATCTCGGCCATGTGCTACGGGCCGCTGGCGGCCTTGATGGTCGAACTGTTCCCGACCCGCATCCGCTACACCTCGATGTCCCTGCCCTACCACATCGGCAACGGCTGGTTCGGCGGCTTCCTGCCAACGGTGTCGTTTGCCCTGGTGGTGTACACCGGCGATATCTTCTACGGCCTGTGGTACCCGGTGCTGATCACCGGCGTGAGCCTGGTGGTGGGTATGTTGTGCCTGCGGGAAACCAAGGATGTCGACCTGGAGAAGAACTGAGCCCGAAGGGTCCAATGTAGGAGCGAGTGCCCGCTTGCGGCCTGCTCGCTCCTACAGTTCCTGCATCAACTTCAGAAGTCGGCTTTTACCGAGACCATGAAATTACGCGGCTCGCCGTAGTAGTTACCAAAGGTCTCGGTGCCGATGGTGCTGTAGTAGCGCTTGTCGAACAGGTTGTTGCCATTGAGCGCCAGCGACCAGGTGTCGTCGATGCGGTAGCCGACCCGGCCGTTCCACACGGCGTACCCGCCCTGGCTGATCTTTTCGCCACTCAAGGGTGACACGCGGAAGTTGTCGCTTTGCGCATTGACCCCGGCCCCCACGGTGAATCGCTCCAGCGCTCCCTCCAGGGCGTAGTCGCCCCACATACGCAGCACGTGGCGTGGCACATAGCTGTTGAACGCCTCACCGTTTAGGCTGGTGTCGATGTCATCGAGGGTCTTGGTCTGGGTGTAGGTGTAACCGGCGAGCAACTGCAGGCGCTCGATCAGCTCACCGCTGACCTCCGCTTCGAAACCCTGGGCGCGGACTTTGCCGGCGTTGACGTAGCAATAACCGTCCGAGGATGGGCAGGACGAGTTGTAGTCGGTCTGGGCCTGGTCTTTCTGGATGGTGCGGAACAGGTTGAACGAGCTGTTGAGGCGACCACCGTACCACTCGCCCTTGATCCCCAATTCATAGCTCTGCCCTACCAGCGGCTTGAGCGCCGCGCCGCTTTCGGAGCGCAGGTTGCCTTGCGGGGTGAATATCTCCGAATAGCTGGTATAGGCCGTAAGGTTTTCATTGAGGTCCAGCAGCAGCCCGGTAAACGGCGTGACCTGCCCGGTTTCCTTGGTCTTGGCCGTCTGTGAAATACCCGAGTTGATGAACAGCGAATCGGTTTCGGAGTCGTACCAGCTGACCCGCCCACCGAGGACAAAGGTCAAGGGGTCGGCCAGTTTCAGGCGGGCCGTGGAGTAAACCCCATACTGCTTGGTGACGCTGTCCACCGGACCACCACGGGTCGAGTTGGCGATGAAATAACTGTCATCGGGTTTCGGCAGGTGCTTGTCGGGATTGAATACGTCCTGGGTCTGCGGCAGGAATGCCACCGAGTAGAAGTCGTTCTTGTTCGAGCGACTGCCATTGAGGCCGACGATCAACTCATGCTCGCGCCCCAGCGCCTCGAATTTGCCGTCCAGGTAAGCATCCAGGCCATAGTCGACTTGATCGTAGTCGTACATGCTGCCCAGCATGCGCACGGTGCCGTTGCCTGGGGTGATCGCGCCGGACGGGAACGCGTATTTGATGTCCTGGGTGTTTTTGCTATAGACCCCGGCCACTTTCAGCGCCCAGTTGTCATTCAACTGGTGCGCCAGGTCACCGAAGGTGGTGGTGCGCTGGCTGCGCCAGGTATTCCAGGACGGGTCCAGGCAGGTCGAGCGGCTGAGCTTGAGGTCGCTGCCATCGCGGTAGCGCGGCATGCCACCCCAGCACGGGTTGGCGTCGACATCTTCGTAAGCAATGCCCAAGCCCAGGGTGGTGTCGGCGGACAAGTCGTAATCCAGTGCACCGTAATAGACCTGGTCCTTGCGACTGGCATCGTCATAGAAGTAATGCTTGCTCTGCTCGGCGATCACCGCACGGCCACGCAACGTTCCGGACTCGTTCAGCGGACCGCCGGTATCGACCTGGCCTCGGTAGTTGTCCCAGGTTCCGCCGGACAGGCTCAACTGGGTCTGCGGGGTACTTTGCCCGCGCTTGCGCACAAAGTTGACGCCACCGGCGGTGCCGCCCGAGCCCTTCATCATCCCGGCTGCCCCGCGCAGCACCTCGACCCGATCGTAGTAGGCCATGTCACTGCTGAAACTGTCGGCCTGGACATAGGAGTTGCCCATGTCCAGCGGCACACCGTCGTACTCATACTGCCCGGACATGCGAAAACCCCGGGAGTAGAAGTACTTGCCGCCCATGGTCGAGTCATAGACGGTAATGCCCGGGGTCTTTTCCATGACCTGGTCGATGGTGTTGAGATTCTGGTCGTCGAGCATCTTGCGGGTGATCACGGTCACCGATTGCGGGGTTTCCCTGAGCGAATGGGCCCCCTTGGCGATGGTCACCGCACCGGTGGTGTACGAACCGCTGCCTTCGGTCGTCGCCCCGAGTTCCTGGGCATTGACGTTGGTCGCCGCCAACTCCAGGGCCGAGCCTGCGGACGGACGGGGACGCAGCACATAACTGCCGTTGGCCTGGGGTTCGGCTTGCAAAGCGCTGTTGGCGAGAATCCGCGCAAACCCATCGCCGACGCTATAGGTACCGCGCAAACCTGCTGATTGTTGGCCCGCAGTCTGCCGTGCGTCGAACGAGATGGCCGCGCCCGCCGCACTGGCGAATCGGCTCAGCACCTCGGTCAGGCTGCCGGCCGCGATATCGTAGGATTGCACCGCCTGCTGCGACGCCGCCGCGGCCTGGGCAGTCGCCACACCAGTGCCGCTGGCTGCCAGCGCGAACAGGCCAATCCTCACCGCAGTCGCCAACCGGCCCGCACCCGGCTTGTACACAAAAGACATGCTTACCCTCCCCCAGAACCATCCAAATGAAATCACTGAGGGATGAGCCGAACGACGTCGATAAAAAGTGCACATGAGAATCAATTAATTTTCTGGCCGCCGCGCTTCAGGCCGCTGCAGGCCCGGAAACATTGACCCAATAGCGACTGTAGTGCTGGATCTTCAGACCGAAGCCGCTGTGCAACGCAGCCAGTGCCCGGTCAGTGTCATCCACCGGAAAGGCGCCGGAAATCTTCATCCGCGCAATCTGCTGGTCGCAGCGCAGTACCCCGGGACGATAGCGCGAGAGATCGGCGAGCAACTCGCCCAGCGGTCGGTCGATGGCGATGATGCTGCCCTGCTGCCAGGCGCCGACCGTGGCATCGTTCTGGCGAATCGCGCCGAGGGCCTGGGCGGTGAAATCCAGGCGTTGCCCAGCTTCGAGGCGGACCGCTGGCCCACCCTGCGCCAGGCTGACCTGCACGGCGTTTTCCAGCACCGCGACCGCCCCGCCAGCGACCTGGGAACCCACGATGAAACGAGTCCCCAGGGCCAACACCTGCCCGTGACGGGTACTGACCCGCAGCGGTCGTTTGCGCGGATCCAGGGCGCTGCTCACCAGCATTTCGCCCCACAGTAATTCCAGCACCCGTTGCGCGCCGTCAAAGCGCACGTTGACCGAGGTGTCGGTGTTGAGTAGTAACGAACTGCCATCCGCCAGACGCACCTCACGCCGCTCGCCCACGGCAGTGCGGTAGTCGGCCAACAGGTTCTGGGTGGTCTCGCTGCGCCAGCCCAACCACCCCAGGGAACCGGCCGACGCCAGCACCAGCACACTGCGCAATACCTGCCGGCGCGAGTGCTGGACACCGTGCAAGGTCGGCGCCACGAAGTTGCCCGGCACCCGGTCCATCTGCTGGCGTACTGACTCGATGCGTTGCCAGGCCTGGCGGTGCAACTCATCGGCAGCCTGCCAGGCATGCCAATCCTGTCGATCCTGGTCGCTTGCCTGACCGGACTGCAGCCGCGCATACCACTGCGCGGCCGCACTCAGCGCCTGCAGTTCAGGACCGGACAAGCTGGACTTGAGGTGACTCATGACAGCTGCAACTGCAGTTGCATCAGGCAGCAATGCTCCATGGCCTTGGCCATGTGGTTATTCACCGTGCGCGTGGAAATGCCCAGGCGCTCGGCGATGCGCGGATACGTCAGGCCTTCGAACTGCGACAGGATGAACACCTGCTTGACCTGCTTGCCCAGGCCTTCGAGCATGCGGTCGATGTCCAGCAACGCCTGCAGCATGATCGCCTGCTCTTCGAGCGACGGTTGCTGAGATTGCGGGGCGCTGGCCAGGACTTCAAGGTAGGACTGCTCCAGCGAACGCCGGCGAAACAGATCGATCAACAGGCCCTTGGCGACCTGCGACAGGTACGGCCGCGGCTCACGAATCTCTAGCGCATTACGTGCCTTGAGCACCCGCACGAAAGTGTCCTGCGTCAAGTCTGCTGCATCGCAGGCACTGCCCAGGCGCTGGCGCAGCCAGCCCTGCAACCAGCCGTGATGCTCGTGGTACAGGTCGTGGACGGCACTGCGCAGGGAAAGATCGTTGGCGGACATGACGGCGCAGGTTCGTGATTGATAATGTTTCGCATTGTCATGTGGCGCGGGTGGGCTTGGCAATAGGCAGTTGCCATTCGTCTGCCGCACCCACCCTTGGTCGCCAGGGATTAAATCTGGTCTAGGCTTGAAGCCACCTCTACGTGCATCCAGGAGCTGCCACGTCATGTCTTTCCAAGCCTATCTGGACAACATCCAGGCCAAGACCGGCCAATCACCGGCTGACCTCAAGCAATTGGCCAACGCCAAAGGGTTCGCCGAAGACGGCAAATTGAAAGCCGGAGTCAAGGCCGGCCAGATCATCGAATGGTTGAAAGCCGACTTCGACCTCGGTCATGGCCACTCCATGGCTATCTATGCATTGCTCAAAGGTAAAGAGTCATGAGGATCGACTGTCATAGTGCTGTCATCTATAAACGACCTTTAAACGGTAACTTACACCGATTACCACTGTTTCCTGTCTAATTGCTAAACAACTGTTAATTCACGGTTGACTTCAAACACTCGCCTGAGTAGATTGCCCCGGGTCGGTAAAGCCGGCCCTTTTTTCAACTCACAAAAGAATTCAATGGACACAGTATCTAGACGCTGCCCGACCGATGCGTATACGCCAGGTCGGGCCACTTACCCAGTCATCGACGGGACTCGACCTCGGTCGGGCATGCTGCGCTAGAGCCTGAGGCTCCAACGTAACCTGCCTCGCCGGCGTCAGTCCGGTTGCGAGGCATGTTATGAACTTCATCTGCACCTACATCCCAGGGGTTCGCCCCCTTGCCAAAGCGGCGCGCGCCCTGTTGCGCCGCCCGCCAGCGGCCCTCCCACGGGCGCTTTTCAACGCCCCGCCTGCACGCCTGCGATCTCACCCGCTGGGGCATTGGCATGTCTGCTCGGCGAGTGGCCAGCTCGAGCAACGCTGGAGCCTCGATGACGGCCAGGAACCTCCAAGTCGGGGCTTCGTGCACCTGATGCAACAGGCCATTTTGCTACTCGGCCGGTTGCTCGGGACGCGCACTTTCAGTTGATCTGAAAGTTCTCCAGGCACCAATGATCGACGTTTTCATTATTCAGGAATTCGGCAACTTTCTATTGCCCGTTAAACATTAAAAGAGCGAGGACACGCATGGACGACGCCAGTAGACGGTTCGCTGTATACCTGTGTTCCAGCGGTGTACGGCGAACATTAAAACAGCATAACAACAACTTCCAGAATCGATCGCTGCCGGGCGATTCGATGCACTTTCGCTCGCCTTTTATTAGTTGAGTGGTTGCTGTGTCGTGCCGCCAGCCAGCGGCAGGAGCATCCAGCATGAACACAGTAAAAACCGCAAAAAAAGTCCTCAAGGGTAGCCCACGCGACGCCGGCAAACTGTCAATGCGCGCCGCCCGTGAAGCGCAGAACGGCCTGGCCGTGACCCTAGCCAACCTCAAGACCAGCAGCGTCGGCCTGACCGAACTCGACGCCGAAGGCCGCCTGCTGCGCGACGGCAGCAACGAGGTGGCGCACGACCAGCCGCCCCACGCCCTGGTGCAAGTGCTGAAGGCCTTCAACAATCCCTTCATCTATGTGCTGCTGACCCTGACGGTCATCAGCTTCATCACCGACTTCTGGATCCCTCTGCGGGACGGCGAAGACACCGACCTGACCGGCGTCATCATCGTCCTGGTGATGGTCCTGGCCAGTGGCCTAATGCGCTTCTGGCAGGAGTACCGCTCGGGCAAATCCGCCGAAGCCCTGAAGAGCATGGTGCGTACCACCGCCAGCGTGCTGCGCCGCGACCAGCCGGGCAGCACGCCGACCCTGCGCGAAGTACCCATGCGCGAACTGGTGGCAGGCGACATCGTGCAGCTGTCGGCCGGCGACATGATCCCCGCAGACATCCGCCTGCTCGAATCCCGGGACCTGTTCATCAGCCAGGCGGTGCTGACCGGTGAAGCCTTGCCGGTGGAGAAATACGACACCCTGGGGGATGTCGCGCAGAAATCCGCGGCGAGCGTGACCAGCGAGCAGAACAACCTGCTGGACCTGTCCAACATCTGCTTCATGGGCACCAACGTGGTCAGCGGCACCGCGCGCGCCGTGGTGGTCGCCACCGGCCCACGCACCTACTTTGGCTCGCTGGCCAAGGCCATCGTCGGCTCGCGCACGCAAACCGCCTTCGACCGGGGCGTCAACAGCGTCAGCTGGCTGCTGATCCGCTTCATGCTGGTGATGGTGCCGGTGGTGTTGCTGATCAACGGCTTCACCAAGGGCGACTGGAGCGAAGCCTTCATGTTTGCCCTGGCCGTGGCGGTCGGCCTGACCCCGGAAATGCTGCCGATGATCGTCAGTGCCAACCTGGCCAAGGGTGCGGTGGCGATGGCCAAGCGCAAAGTGGTGGTCAAGCGCCTCAATGCGATCCAGAACTTCGGCTCGATGGACGTGCTGTGCACCGACAAGACCGGGACCCTGACCCAGGACAAAATTATCCTGGAGCATCACCTCGACAGCGCCGGCCAGCGTGACGACGCGGTGCTGGAACTGGCCTGGCTCAACAGCCACCACCAAAGCGGCATGAAAAACCTGATGGACCAGGCGGTGGTGCAGTTCGCCCGCCAGCATCCACATTTCAAGGAACCCCTGGCCTACCGCAAGATCGATGAATTGCCGTTCGACTTCATTCGCCGGCGCCTGTCGATCATCGTCCAGGACAACCGCGCAGATCACCTGCTGGTGTGCAAGGGAGCGGTCGAGGAAATGCTCGGCATTAGCAGCCACCTGCACGAGAACGGCGTCGTCGTGCCCCTCGATGAGCAGCGTCGCGAAGCCTTGCTGCGCCTGGCCAATCAATACAACGAAGACGGCTTCCGGGTGCTGGTGCTGGCGACCCGGCACATCCCCAAGGCCCAGAGCAAAGCCCAGTACGCCACGGGTGACGAGCACGACCTGGTGATTCGCGGCTTCCTGACCTTCCTCGATCCGCCCAAGGAAACGGCCGGCCCGGCGATTGCTGCGCTGCGGGACATGGGCGTGACCATCAAGGTGCTGACCGGCGACAACCCCGTGGTGACCTGCAAGATCTGCCGTGAAGTCGGCCTGGAGCCCGGCAAGCCGCTGCTCGGCCAGGACATCGAGCCGATGGACGACGCGACCCTGCAACAACAGGTCGAAACACGCACGGTGTTTGCCAAGCTGACACCGCTGCAGAAATCCCGGGTGCTCAAGGCACTACAAGCCAACGGCCACACTGTCGGTTTCCTCGGCGACGGGATCAACGACGCCCCCGCCCTGCGCGATGCCGACGTCGGCATCTCGGTGGACAGCGGCACCGACATTGCCAAGGAATCAGCCGACATCATCCTCCTGGAAAAAAGCCTGATGGTGCTCGAGGAAGGTGTGCTCAAGGGCCGCGAGACCTTCGGCAATATAATGAAGTACCTGAACATGACCGCCAGCTCCAACTTCGGCAACGTGTTCTCGGTGCTGGTGGCCAGCGCGTTCATTCCCTTCCTGCCGATGCTGGCGATCCACCTGTTGCTGCAGAACCTGATGTACGACATCTCCCAACTGGCCCTGCCGTGGGACAAGATGGACAAGGAATACCTGAGCAAACCGCGCAAATGGGATGCGCAGAACATCGGGCGGTTCATGCTGTGGATCGGGCCGACCTCGTCGATCTTCGACATCACCACCTTCGCCCTGATGTGGTACGTGTTCGCGGCCAACAGCGTGGAAATGCAGAGCCTGTTCCAGTCCGGCTGGTTCATCGAAGGGCTGCTGTCCCAGACCCTGGTGGTGCACATGCTGCGCACCCGCAAGATCCCGTTCTTCCAGAGCACCGCGGCGCTGCCGGTAATCCTGATGACCGGCCTGGTCATGGTGCTGGGCATCTACATTCCGTTCTCGCCACTGGGCAACCTGGTCGGCCTGACGCCGCTGCCGTGGTCCTACTTCCCGTGGCTGGTGGGCACCCTGCTCAGCTACTGCGTGGTCGCCCAGGTGATGAAGACGCTCTACATCCGCCGTTTCAAGCAGTGGTTTTGAGGGGCTGAGGCCATCTGGCGACCGGGACCGCACTGGTCGTCAGGTGAACCCTCAGGGTTGTCGGTGGTCCGCGCAGGGGGCCGTCTTTTGCTCAGTCCCCACAGTGCGGAACATGCACCAGGGCTCCTGACCGATATTCACCGGTTGATAGCGCCCGCCCAGCTCACGTGCCTTATGGGGGGCAGGCAGTTTAGTAAGCGCCATCCGTTGGTAGACGCTGGCATCCATCCGATCCATTTCCACCGGTTTGCGGCGCAACAAGCCGGCATTTTTGTAGAACCAGGACAGGACCGAAGGCGCATCGAAATACTCATCGTGCAAATGCGCGGCAACGCACGCCGGAGGCCAGGGAGTGTCGGGGAACAGCTGCTCGGGCTTGAGTTTCTCCAGCATCCAGCGCTGCGCCGTTGCCTCCAGGCCCACCGCGCCGTCAGGGCTTTCGCCGTAGGGGCTCTTTCCACAGCCTGCCAGGTTGTCCTTGTTCAGGTAACCACCCCCGACATCGGCGTGCACCCCGGCAAACCACACCTCTTCAAGTTTCTGGCTCGAGGTTTGCGGCACGCCGAATCGCAGCAGGCGGAACGCCGCGCGTTGCTCATCCAGGGACATGGCTTGATAACCGGCCTGCGCATACAGCTCCAGCCGATGCCCATCGGGGTCCTCATCCAGCCCCCAGCCCACCGCCGGCACCGTGTCAAACACCCCAATGACCTTGACCTGCACTTGCTTCCCAGCAATGACATGGCCCTTTTCGTCAATGCCGTGTGCCTTGATCCCGTTGGCTTCGCGATACTCGAAGAGTGTGGTTCTAAGGCGCTCATAGAACTCGGGGTCGCCGCTGTTCTTGACGTGGTAGAGGTCATACATGTCCTTGACCACGTTATGCATGTGCCCGGCCCAACCCAATAGAACCGTGTTGTCCAAGCCGTCCGCCTTGAGCGAGTCGAACGTTGCCAGGCCGGCGAATTCGATGAAGCCATTGAGCGAACGCGCGGTAAACGCGCCACGGCTGAAACCAAAGAGGTAAATCTGGTCACCTGGCCGATAGGCCTCCACCAGAAACCGGTAGGCCTGGCGAATGTTGATGCTCACGCCATTGCCGAACGCCGCGCCGCTGATGGGGGTTATCGGGCTGGTACCCACGCCTTTGTCATAGTAAGCAATGATCCGGGAGCCGCCCTTATCAGGCTCCGTCAGTGAGCGAATCAGTGCCATGTTGTACAACTGCCAGATGTTAGTGCTGTCATTCTTGTCGTTGGCCGTGCCATCAAGCAGCACCACCAGTTTTCGAGGCTTTTGCGTGTCGCCATGCACACAGTTGAGCAGGCGCCAACGCGCCTGCACCTTGAAATAGCTGTCGTTGGCCGCATCGCTGTCCAGGTCGGTGATTCCCTTGCACTCGGCGACCCGGGCTTTGTTGATCAGCTCCTCATCCAGCGTCGGCCGGGTGGCGCTCACGCGCGCCCTTTGCGTGTCCGATCCACGGCCGGTCAAATACTGAGGCGGCGACGCGCAGGCGGTGAGCATCACGATCAGCAACAACAGCACCATTGGCATAGCGCACTCCTTGTAAGCAGTGACCCGCAGGCTTGCACCCTACATCGCCGGGTCCTGGGGAACCTTGGTTGAAGGCGGCAGCCAGACTTCGATGACGCTTTGTTGCCCCTTGAAACCTCCCGTCAGGGGCGTGACTTTCCAGGCCTGGTTCGGATCAACGCTAACCAGAGAGTTGGCGCACTCCTCTGATGTGGCGTCGTGGTAGATCACGGTAGGGGTTGGATAGGGTTTTGGTGCACGCCGATTCGCCCGGCGGGCACTGTCGACCACATCCTCTACCGGCGGCACCGAGGCACCAAGGCGTCGCCACGGCTCGCGCAAGGTTCTGGCAAAGTCCCGTAGTTCAGGGCCATGGATCTGCAGGTAGACCGTCTTGCCCTCGCAAACATCTCGCATGCTCGCCGGCGGCGCCTGAGGCGCAACTGAAGTGCTCGGTTCAGGCTCCACTTCTTCTGGCGTCGCCATCGACTCGGGCATTGGCTCTTCAGGCAAGGCTGCTGGTGCTGGTGCTGGGGCTGGCTCTGCGGAGGACGCCAGGTCGCTTTGCCCCTGATCAACACTCTCACGCCCGGGTGCCCAGCAGTTGCTCGACTCCAGCGTCGTGGCCGAGTAGTCGCGAACCCAGTACTGCGCTTCGCAGGTGGGACTGGGTTTTTTCTGCAGACATTTGGGCAGCGAGAAATCCTCTACCAGCGATACGCAGGCCGGATGCGTAGATGCCGACAACTCGCAGGCTTCCCGGGTCCGATTGACGATCATGCTCATCAACGGCGACTGGCGAAACGCCTCAATGTTGTAGGCAGTACATGCCTTGTCGCCCACCCATAACAATGCCATTGCCATTTCGCCCAATGGGTCAGTGGTCATCGGCGCTGCAGGCTGACCGACTGAAGGCAGCCGACCAAACATCGTGGTGAGTTCCTTTAAGGTGCCGGGTTCTATCTGCTGCGGATCAGCGCGGTGGGTGAACTCGGCGTTGATCGCCTGCCAGCCCGCCAGACCAATGGAAGTAATCGCCCCCAGGCTGATAGAGGCCGACACCGCACCGGTCGAGGCAATTCGTGAGGACAGGCGCTTGGAGGAAAACTTCAGCACCATGGCCCCATCGGTTTCCTTGACCAGAATCGCGCCATCGTCATTGACAAAATAATTGCGGGCGAAGGCCCCCATGTCCTGCAAATGTTCCGGGGCCAGGTCCAGGTAGCGACCCAGGGTCTGCCCCAACTGAAAGTAGCTTTCCCATTGCGCCTCACTGAAAGATTGATCAGTGGTGGGCTCCTGGGGAAACAACGGGTTGTCGGACTTGAAATTGACCAGGTCCACCGGCGCGCCATTACTCATGTTCGGTTTGACGATGATCATGTAGCCCGTTTGTTCGCCGCGACGATAGTCGATTCTGGCCAGCGCCAGGCAGGCCTCACTGTCCGGCGAGGCCAGTTCATTGAGCGAACCGAACACCACCGGCAAATCCCGGTCCGGACGCAGCGGGCGCAAGAACGTGATATCGGCCTGCAGGTCGATACGCGCCTTGCGCACCAGGTTTTCCAGATCGCCAAAGGCATAGCGTGGGTCGGCGCCGCAATCGGCAACTACGATCAACTCGCACTCTTCACGCAATAACGCATAGGCGGCGGTGTTCTCAAAGTGTCCGCCATCACTGAGAAACCAGTCCTGGCGCCGATCACCGTCAAAACGACCACGCAACTCGCTCCACAGTTGCCCATATTTGCCAATGCGCTTGGCCACAGCCTGGCCACCCATACCCAGGCTGTCCCACCAGTACCCCAATCGAATGCCAGACATCATCAACAATGCAGCGATGCCCGAACGGGTCGATTTACCCAGCCCCGGGGCTACTGCCGCACCGGAAATCGCCACCCATGCCCCCAGGCTCAAGGACTGCGCCGGACTGCCGGGCTGCCAGGTGTTACTGCCGTGGAGCAAACAACCACCGGGGCCCACGGTCAGCAAGGAGCCTTTTCGGTCCTGATTGAACAAACCGCCCATGGGGTCTTCGGTTTGGTTGACGCATACATTGACAAGGTGCACCGGACCGCCGCCTGCATGGGGTTGATAGTCGCTCATGGGCACATCATCCCCCTCGTCCACCTGGGTGACCCGCAACGGCAGGGCCTGGCTATTGCTAGCCGAAAGGCAAGACATGGGCGACGCCGTCGGCGCTTGAAAGCGGTTCGGATTGGCGGCTCCGAGGTAGGCACGAATCAGTCGGGCACGGTAGAACGCATAGAGCGAAGAACGATTGAGGAAGTCGCGGTTGCCGGCCGAGACCAGCACCATCAACAGGGCTGGGAGGGTGAGCCAGGCCAGGTATTGCCAGGCCTGGACAAACTGTAACGTGCGCGCGTCCTGATCGAACAATACGCTGGTGGTTGCGCGGTGCAGCACACTGATCCAGAACACCAGCAGGACACCGGCCAGCAGCACCCCCAACACATTGATCACCTCCATCACCACTCGCCGGGTTCCTGGCACCAGGCTTTTGGGTAGATCGGAAATCATCGGCATGGTCGCCCGCAACGCCACGGCGATCAGCGCCAGGGCCGCGCCCAACCGACTTTGCGAAGTGGTGTCCAGATTGGCCAGCGCCCAGGCAAGGTAATCAACCAGGCCCAGCACCACGCAGGCCAGGGCAACTTTCAAGGCCACCGCAAGTGCCTGGGTCAGGTTGTTTCGCGTGCGGTCGGGGTCTCTTTCGGCCTTGATGCACAGGCCCATGGCGAAAAGAATGCCCAGCACCCAGGCGCTCATCAGGGCCAAGGCCACCACCACCAAAGGCCCAGGCAGTACCAGGCTGCCGGTCCACAGCGGGATGTAAGGGCTCAGCCAGTCCGTCGCGTGACGCAACAACAATGCAATCCCCCCGCAGGCCAGGAGGGCCGTCAGCAAACGCTGAGCCCCCAGACGCTGACCTTTGCGCGTGGGCAGCGCCCAATAGGCACAGGATAAAATGGCGCCGACCCAGGCGATCGGCGCCAAGGCGACCCACAGGGTTGGCCAATTGGAAAAGAAGCCGATCAGTCCCATGTCCAGCCAGGACAAGGGGGCACAACCGCCGCCGGGGGCGAGGCAGTCGGCCCATTGCCACACCGCCAGGTCCAGCCCTACCAGAAGGCCGCCGAGAATCAGCGAGAGGAACGCCAATTCAACATGGACACCCAACAGGTTTCGACCGAAATTGGCGGCAGCGAACAGAATGTCCTTCAGTCCCCGGGGGATCAGGTAACGACCGTTGGCGCGTAGCCACACGGCAAACCAGCGGGACTGCGCCTCCCCCAGATGTTTTTCCAGGTCCATGGGCTGGGGGGCACCGGACTGCCCTTCATTATGAAACAGCTTGCCGATGGTCGCGCCAATGTACCCGCCACCGGAAACCGTGGACATCAGGTCGAAACGATGCAGCAGCTTTTTTTCCGCCAGGGCCTTGATCAAACCGAAACAGAACGTCGCGCTGCGGATCCCACCCCCTGACAGCGCCAGGCCCCAGGGCCGCTTCGACAACGTCGCGCGCACCTCCTCAGGTAACTGTGCACGGCGTTGGGTGTAGAGCGTCTTGAGGTGCGATGTCTCGACGTCGGTGGCTGAAGTCGTATTCTCGGTCGCCATCTGCTCACTCCTTGTTTTGACGTTACCCAAGTCTCACGCCCTCGACCAGCTAACAGCCAGCAACGCGCCATAAACATCGAGCAATTACCCACTACTAATAAGTGGATTATTTGACTGCACCCACTACTTCCACCGCCACCTACTTACAACAACTCTTCAGACGATAGCCCATACTTTCGCAAGACGGCCAAACCCATAAAAACCTTATCTGATAATAAAAATAGCGGATAGTTATAACGCCCAGGCAACGCAACCCGCACCACCGCCCCGCTGCGACGGCACCTGGAGCACCTGGCCTGGCGAAGACCGACCTGAGACTAATTACATTAAGCCAACCATTCAATTGACGAAGCACACCTGAACGTTCATTTATCGGCGCCCAGCTGTAACACCTGCGAAACAACATCTACCCCATTTAAAAAGGACGCCCTCCATTCATCCACCAATCTTGCGCAGTCGCACTTTCACACCCTTACTATTGATTACCCGGTGATTACAGTATTCGGCGCACCTGTAAACACTATCTAGGGAAAAGATACGTGGGTTTCGACTCCCAGCCTGATCACAAGGGAGTTGATTCGGCAGTCGCGTTCTACCGTCATACCCTGAACGCACGCGCCGAATCCGCCGGAGAACGCCATGAACCCGTTCGCGATCTGGATGCTGCTTCTGGTACTGTGGGCCTTGTGTCACTTCTGGCTGGTCCCCTTGAGCAAGAACCGCTGGAAAGCGGTCGATTTGCGAGAAAAAATGGCCCGCGCCGGCAGCCTGGTGGTATTGGAACGGGTTCGCGATCTCAGTGCCATTGGCGCAACCGTCGTGGCCGCGGTGATCGTACTCGTCTGGCTTTGTACCTGGTTTTCCTCGAGCCCCAGCGTCGCTCCCCAAGCGGTCATTCATGCAGCGCAGTCCATGTACGGCGCCACCAAGGACTTCAGCAGCGAATACGGTGCCATCCTGGGGCTGTTCGGGCTGTTGAGTGCCGCCCTGGCGCTCTACCTCGCAGCGCGCCAGGCCCGTTCAAGGGTTGCCCAGGTCTGGAATGCCAAGGCCCAGGAGCTGCATGAGCGGATCATCAACGACCCAACGTGTCTGGACGCCGCCCGCGAAGATCCCCAGCTCAATCCGACGGTCGAGCGCCTGGACGGGCTGATCGAACAACTGGTCGCCCACGATAGCGGTGCCCCGGGCGCCGTGATGTCGGCACAGGCGCTGGAACGCACACAGAGCGGAGCCTCCGACCTGCTGTCCTACCTTGCCATCGAGTGGGCGCGCAAAGACCTGAAGTTTGAAGAGGCGGTCGCCAGCTCCGCCGCACAGGAAGCCTCTCAACCGCAGGGCCCATGGCAACGCCTGGTGCGAGTACTGGCCAGTGAACGACTGGGCAAAGACCTGGGGCTGATCAAAAAACCGCTGTCCTACCTGACCACCGCCTTGCTCATTCTTTCGCTGGTGGGCTGGAGCGCCGAACCCTTGGCCAACAGCATGCAGTTGATGGTCAACAACCTACGCATGAATGCCTCCGACCAGCAGGCACAGCGTGAGATCGAGCAGGCACTCTCGGCGCTCCCCCCGCCGCCTGTCGCGCCTGAGTCCGCCGAGAGCAACACGTCGCTGCCCACGGTGCAGGTTGCTACCCGGCTGTTTGTCCGCGCCGCCCTCAGCGAAATGACTCGTAGTCCAGCCCTGGAACGCTGGGTCCAACTGCCCCCTGAACGTCGCAACGAAGCCGAATTTGTCCGGGCCGCGCTGAACGACCGGCAGCTTGAAACACCCTCGCGTGGGGACACCACGGCGAAAGTGCGCAAAGAGGTGGCCGCCACGTTGGGCGAGGCGGTCGAGAGCAAACCGGGGATCACCCAGGCGCAACAACAAATCGAGGACGCCTTGCAGCCCTCGGTACGGCGCCTGCGGCAAGAAAACCCCAATCTGTTCGCCAAGCTGACCGCCACCCTGGAGCGGCGCTATGGCGCCCCGAT
Source organism: Pseudomonas sp. P5_152 (assembly GCF_033989915.1). Classification (NCBI taxonomy): domain Bacteria; kingdom Pseudomonadati; phylum Pseudomonadota; class Gammaproteobacteria; order Pseudomonadales; family Pseudomonadaceae; genus Pseudomonas; species Pseudomonas sp. P5_152. The sequence goes on from NZ_JASFAH010000002.1 coordinate 365,328, forward strand.
CGCGCCCCTGGATGCCCAGGGCAAACTGATTGCCCAGGTACTGGATGAGGCCTTTGGTGGACTGGATGCCAAACCCACGACGGAACTGGGCAAGCAAGCGCAAAAACTGGTCAAGGATGTGGGCAAGGACGCGATCAAGACCTGGTCGCAGGCCTGGGCAAAAAACTGGGTGAGCCAGGCGCTCACCAGCGCGGCGCGCCCTGACGTTCTGGCGTTGGCCGCGCGCCAGGCTTCCCTTGATGCCACGGACGACTCTCGCCGCCTGATCAAATCGTTCATGGCCGCCGAAGGCCAGGGCTGGACCTCAAGTGCTGCGGCCCTGCAGGAAGTCAAGGTGGCCGAGGCGGTCAGTGCCCAAGTCGCCCAGATGCATACACCTGAAGCGAGGGCGGCCTTGCGCGAGCGTCTGGGGGGGTACAACCGTTTGTTCCCCAATGATCTTCCCGATCTTGCTCCTCCTGGCGCAGGCGGTGGCCTGCCCGGGGCGGACCACGCGTTCAACCGCAACCGTGCGTCCAACTTTAAGGTCGCCTCCAGGAGTTTTCGGGTACGCGGAGTGTTGATCGGTCAGGACGCTCAATCCGTCGGTATCGACGCGAGCCAGATTCGCTGGTCAATCCAAGTCGCCACAGACAGCGACGCAACCTCCAAGGTCACCCTGCAGGTCTTGCTCGATGACCAATGGCACGACCTCGGTACCTATGATGCCGCCATCGTCAATCAGGCGCTGCGCTATGCCTCGGATGGCCGGGTGGTCGCCGTTACCATTGCCCCGGGTGACGGCAAGTTGATTGACCGTGTGACCTACACCCACCCCGTGCTGACAGACACACCACTGGGCTGCAGGGTCATCGAGGCCGATCGCCTGATTGATACATTCAGCGTCTCCCCCACCCGCTCGAACGCCATGGCGAGCTTGTCTGCCGATCGGCTCCAGACCCACCGCTGGATGGGTGTCAGCCGGCTGACTGAAGCACTGGCCACTTACCCACCCTCACAAGCCTGCCCCAAGGAGCAACTGATGGAGTTGTTGGCCAACAGTGAGGTCAAGCCGGTGCCATGGAGTGCGGCCCTGCAAAAGTCCCTTGAAGACTTCGCCGCCCAACAGGAACAGAAGCAGGCAGGGTCTGCTCGCGTTCTCAGTGCAGCACAAAGTTGCATGACGGCCGCCGACAAGGCGCAACTCGTAAGCTGTCTATGCGACAAAGCCCAGGGTATCGGCTTGCCCGAGCGCTATTGGTTTCCGGAAGATCACACCTCGCAGTTTCGTGAGCGCCTGGTCGCCGTCAGCCCCGACTGGACCTGGATGCAGCGCTCCCCGGACCGCCTGGGCAACATCGACCTGTGGGTGCACACCACCTTCTCCCTGCGCCGGGCCGAAAACCCCGACGGGGACGCGGATGAAGCAAGTGCCAGCGCTGTCGATTTTCCTGCCCAGGAACTCCAGCAACTGCGCAAAGAAGTCGCGCAGCAGTTGCCTGGCTACCTTAAGACCCAACTCAAGAGCCCTTCGTACGACGCATTCATGGCACCACTGGAAGACTTTGTACTGCTCCAGCGCTTCTTCCGTATTGCCTTGGCAGGCGGGCTCGGCGCGGATTTCCCTCTGGCCCGCCTGATTGACCTGGAGCAGGAAACTCACCCCTACGTGCCTTTCCAACCGACCATCCGCTGGGAAGAAGCTCCCGACGCCGATCTCGATGAGGTCCTCGGGAAAGCGGCTCCCGAGGCGCAGCTAGCCTATCGGCGCTGGTACGAAGACCGCATTGAGCGCGCCGTCAGCCAGCGCTCGATCTGCGACCCAGTGTCCAACTAGTGATCTCTGGTCTACGCACAGGGGCGGACTCAACCGTCAAATCGCGAGCAGGCTCGCGATGTCGGTGGGCCTGGCCCCACTGGTGGGTGGGCCCCCTGCTCAGCGGCTGTGTGGTCACCCAAGTTAAAGAAGTTTCCCAATGCCTTAGCTATTACGCCCCTTGGGAAACACCAACCGAAACACCGTCACACTCCCAGGTGAACTCTGCACCTGGGCCGAGCCCTGATGCAGGCTCATGATCGAGCGCACGATGGCCAGCCCCAGGCCGGTGCCGCCCTGAGCGCGGGAGCGGCTGTTGTCGACGCGGTAGAAGCGGTCGAACAGGTGCGGCAGATGGTGGGATTCGATGCCCGCACCGGGGTTGCTCACCAGCACCGACAGGTGTTCGCCGTGAGTTTCGATGACCAGCGAAATCGCCTGCCCGTCAGGGCAATGGCGAATCGCGTTGGACAGCAGGTTCGACATCGCGCGCTGGATCATCAGTCGCTCGCCCAGGGCTCGTCCGCTGCCGGAAATCTGCAGGGTGATGTGTTTTTCCTGCGCCGCCAGGCTAAACAAATCGGGGACCTTCAGCGCCTCATCCTCCAGGCAAATCACTTCAAAGGGCACCAGCGCCGCCGGGTGGCTGACCTGGGCCAGGAACAGCATGTCGGAAACGATGCGCGTGACTCGCGCCAGTTCCTCGGTGCAGGACACCAGCACCGCCTTGTACTCCTCGATTGGACGCTCCCGCGACAGGGTCACCTGGGCCTTGCCCATCAGGTTGCTGATGGGCGAACGCAGTTCGTGCGCCAGATCGTCGGAGAATTGCGACAGTTGCTGCACACCGTTGTCGAGCCGGTGCAGCATGAAGTTGATGCCATGCGCCAGTTCACTGAGCTCCTGGGGCATATTGGCTTCCGACAGTCGATGATTCAGGTCCTGGGCCGAAACCATCGCTGCGACCTTGCGAAACTCACGCAGCGGGGCAAGACCACGCTGGACAATCGCCCAGGCACTGAGGCCAATCAGGATCAACAGCAACGGCAAGGCAATCAGGGTCGAGCTGAGGTAGGCACTGAGCAGGGCCTCATCATTGGAGCGGTCAACCGACAACAGCACCACAACCGACTGCCCATCGTTGATCGGCATCAATTGGCTGGCCGTCAGAAAGTGCCTGCCCTGATCATCCGAACGGCTGAAGTAGGTGACCTTGTCCTGACTCGCCGCGGCCGCCTCACGACGGGCCTGCGCCGGTAACGGCAGTGGGCTGCCGACACTGAGCAACGGTGCCGTCGGGGCGCTTTGATCGAGAATCGTCAGGTTCAGGTTGTCATGCCCCATGACCTGGTCCAGCAATGAGTGTGGCTTGAGCGGCAGGTCGCTGGCGTGCTGCTCCAGTGCCAGGCTGTGGCGAATCTGCTGCATTTTCCTTTCCAGGCCGCCCTTGGCCAGGGCGTCCAGTTCGTGGGTCAGCGCCAGGAACGCGAGAATGGCCAACACCACCACCAGCACTGCGCCCAGGACGCTGACCGTCAACCCCAAGCGCATCGACAGGCTGGCCGGTTTCATTCGCGCGCCTCCAGCACATAACCGACGCCGCGCAGGGTGTGGATCAGCTTACGGTCGAATGGGTCGTCGATCTTGGCCCGCAAGCGGCGGATCGAAACCTCGACCACGTTGGTGTCACAATCAAAATTCATATCCCATACCAGGGAAATAATCTGGGTCCGCGACAGCACTTCACCCGACTGGCGCATCAGCAGGTGCAGCAACGCGAACTCCTTGGTGGTCAGGTCGATACGTTGCTCACCCCGGAACGCCCGATGTCGCCCCTGATCCAGTTCCAGGTCGGCCACCTTCAACACCTGAGGCAACGGAATCTGCGCGCTGCGCCGTAGCAAGGTGCGTACCCGCGCCAGCAGTTCGGGAAACTCGAAGGGTTTGACCAGGTAGTCATCAGCCCCCAGATCCAGCCCACGGACCTTATCGGCAAGCCGCCCTCTGGCGGTCAGCATCATCACCAGGGTGTTGCCACTCTTGCGGATATGTTCCAGCACGAACCAGCCATCTACCTCAGGCAGGTTTACATCAAGTATCACCAAGTCATAGGCCTGTTGCCGGGCCAGGTGAAGTCCATCTGCACCGTTGTTCGCACAGTCCACTACATAGCCACTTTCGGTCAGCCCCTGGTGCAAATAGTCGGCAGCTTTCAGCTCGTCCTCGATCACAAGGATTCGCATAGTTGTTCACCTTTAAACAAATAACGCATGGATTTATTCAGAGCACGACAAAGATTTTTTCATACGGCTCTGTGATTCAACATGAACCGCTCATGCACCACGCTAATGTCTGTAGTGGCTTCAGGGTCAACCGGAATCCGCGACCTTGAGCGCTGCAATCTGCAGGCGCGACAAAATGCCGCAACTAACAGGCAGGCTAATTCACGAACAAACAAAATCAACAAGTGCATCTGAGCGGATAAACCATCGGTGTTTGTATCGTCATATTTCGATGGCGATACCTATAACGTTCCAACACTTTCCATCCTAATACACACGTACCCGCGCACACCGCGGATAACGTATTTGTAATTATCCAGCCACCTTACTGATAAGCACCGACCTCTAGATTAACGCCATCGCCTGTTTCGCATTAAAGGAACGTCCACAGTGCAGGGTTATCAATGCGTCGTTATTCCACCCAGGATCAGAAAGTTAATCACTGGCCCTGCTGTTTTACTGCTCAGTCTGGCAGTCGCCGCCAGTGCCTTGCCGGCCATGGCACAGGCCGCACCATTGACCCTGGAGCGAGCGCTGCAGAGTGCCTTTGCCCACAACCCGAATCTGGCTGCGGCGCAATGGGAAATCGGCGTCGCCGAGGGTGATCGCCAGCAAGCCGGGCTGATTCCCAATCCGCAAGTGTCCTGGGAGGCCGAAGACACCCGACGCCGCTCGCGAACCACCACACTGATGCTCAGCCAACCGCTGGAACTGGGTGGAAAACGCGGCGCCCGAATCGAAGTCGCCGAGCGTGCGCAGGACGCTGCGAGCATCGAGCTGGAACGTCGACGCAATGAATTGCGCGCGGATGTGATCCAGGCCTTCTACAGTTCGACCACCGCCCAGCAACGTTTGTCATTGACCGAGCAATCGCTGCTACTGGCCGAGCGCGGCCTACGCGTAGCCCAGGGACGCATCAACGCCGGCAAGGCGGCGCCGGTCGAAGCCATGCGTGCACAGGTGCAACTGTCACAGGTACGCCTGCAACTGCGTCGCGCCGAACGTGACCAGGCCACCGCCTATCAGCAGCTGGCACAGGTCACCGGGGCCCCACAGGCCACCTTTACCCGCGCCGAAGAACCGACAAGCGCATTGCCGGCCATCGCGTCCTCACAGATCCTGCTTGATCGCCTCCCCGATACCGCCGAGCTGCGCCTGGCGCGTTTGCAGATCAACCAGAAGGAAGCCTCACTAGGCCTGGAAAAGGCCCTGCGTATCCCCGACCTGACGGTAAGCATCGGTAGCCAGTACAGCGAGACCGATCGCGAACGGGTCAACCTCCTGGGCGTGTCGATGCCGATTCCACTGTTCAATCGCAACCAGGGCAATGTGCTAGCCGCCGCGCGCCGCACCGACCAGGCTCGGGACCTGCGCAACGCCAGCGAATTGCGCTTGCGCTCCGAGGTTCAGTCAGGCCTGGACCAATGGGCCACCGCCAACACCGAAGTCAACGCCTTCAACCAGGTGATCCTGCCGGCGGCCCAAAGTGCAGTCGACAGCGCCACCCGTGGCTTTGAAATGGGCAAATTCAACTTCCTCGACGTGCTCGATGCCCAGCGCACCCTGTTCGAAGCACGCAGCCAGTACCTGCAGGCCGTGGCCGATGCCACCGATGCCTGGGTACGTATCGAACGCATCTATGGCGACACCCGCGCCCTCTTCCCCACCCCTTGAAATCCTATCTATAGCCGTATTGCGCACCCGTCCGGTCGTACTGACCCAACGGTGCCTGGAGTATCCATGGACAAAAAAGCCATCCTGGCCATCGCTTTGACCCTGAGCGCCGGCATCGGCCTCGGCTCATTGCTGACCACCCGCGCCACGTCTGCGACCGATGCAGAGCAGGCGCACGCCGAGCACGGCACACCCGCCCAGATCACGGTCGACAAACCAGCTGAAGCAGAACCGGAGGAAGCCGAAGGTCACCTGACGCTCAGCGAGGGGCAGATCAACTCCGCCGGCATTCAACTGGCCGAGGCCCGGCCACAGGTCATGGCGCTGTCGCTGGCGTTCCCCGGCGAAGTACGTTTCGACGAAGACCGCACTGCTCACATCGTTCCCCGCGCACCCGGGGTGGTCGAGCAGGTGCTGGTCAACCTCGGACAAGCGGTGAAAAAGGGCCAGTTGCTGGCGGTGATTGCCAGCCCGCAAATCTCCGAGCAACGCAGTGAGCAGGCGGCAGCCCAGCGTCGCGTTGAACTGGCGCGCAGCACCTTTGAGCGTGAGCGCCAGTTGTGGCAGGAGCAGATTTCCGCCGAGCAGGATTTTCTGCAAGCGCGCCAAGCCCTGCAAGAAGCCGAGATCGCCCTGAACAACGCACGCCAGAAAATCAGCGCATTGAGTGGCAGCAGCGCTACCGGTGGTGGCAATCGTTATGAGTTGCGTGCGCCTTTCGACGCGATGGTGGTGGAAAAACACCTGACCCTGGGGGAAGTGGTCAATGACTCCACCAGCGTGTTTACCCTCTCCGACCTGTCGCGGGTCTGGGTAACGTTTGGGGTTTCGCCCAAGGACCTGGAAAGCGTACGAGTCGACACGTCGGTCAACGTCAATGCCCCGGAACTGAATGCCGAAGTGGCGGGCAACGTGTCCTACGTCGGCAGCCTGCTGGGCGAGCAAACCCGCACGGCCACGGTCCGGGCCAGCCTCGCCAACCCAGACGGCGCCTGGCGTCCGGGGTTGTTCGTGACCGTGCGGGTCACGACCGAAACCCGCCAGGCCCCGGTCACCGTCCCTGAAACCGCGATTCAGACCATTGAGGACAGCCCCAGTGTTTTCCTGCGCACTGACGACGGCTTTGAGGCTCGGACAGTGGTGCTCGGCAGCCGCTCCGCAGGCCAGGTGGAAATCCTCCAGGGGCTGGATGCCGGGGCGCACGTCGCCACGGCGGGCAGCTTCATCCTCAAGTCAGAACTGGGCAAGGCTTCGGCCGAGCACGCTCACTGATCCGCTATCGGCACAAGAAGGTCCTCATGTTCGAACGCCTGATCCAATTCGCCATCGAGCAGCGCATCATCGTGCTGCTCGCGGTTCTACTCATGGCTGGCCTGGGTATCGCCAGCTACCAGAAGTTGCCGATCGACGCCGTGCCGGACATCACCAACGTCCAAGTGCAGATCAACACAGCGGCAGCCGGGTTCTCGCCGCTGGAAACCGAGCAGCGCATCACCTTCCCCATCGAAACGGCCATGGCCGGGTTGCCGGCGCTGGAACAGACCCGTTCGCTGTCACGCTCCGGGCTGTCGCAAGTGACGGTGATCTTCAAGGAAGGAACCGACCTGTTCTTCGCCCGGCAATTGGTCAATGAAAGGCTGCAGGTGGCCAAGGAGCAACTGCCTCCGGGCGTCGAGGCCGTCATGGGCCCCATCTCAACGGGGCTCGGGGAGATTTTCCTGTGGACCGTGGAAGCCAGCGCCGATGCGCGCAAGGAGGATGGCAGCGCGTACACCCCCACCGATTTGCGGGTGATCCAGGACTGGATCATCAAGCCGCAACTGCGCAATGTGCCCGGTGTGGCGGAGATCAACACCATCGGCGGCTTTGCCAAGGAGTATCAGATTGCCCCCGACCCCAAGCGCCTGGCCGCCTACAAGCTGACGTTGACCGACCTGGTGAGCGCACTGGAACGCAACAACGCCAACGTCGGTGCCGGGTACATCGAGCGCAGTGGGGAGCAGTTGCTGATTCGCGCTCCCGGTCAGGTGGCGAGTCTCGATGACATCGCCAACATCGTCATGGCCAACGTCGACGGCACACCGATCCGGATCAAGAACGTCGCCAGTGTCGACATCGGCCGTGAATTACGCACCGGTGCCGCCACTGAAAACGGCCGGGAAGTGGTGCTCGGCACGGTGTTCATGCTGATCGGCGAGAACAGCCGCACGGTGTCGCAAGCGGTGGCCAGCAGGCTTGAGCAGATCAACCGGACCCTGCCTCAGGGCGTGGTCGCAGTGACGGTGTACGACCGCACCACGCTCGTGGACAAAGCCATTGCTACGGTCAAGAAAAACCTCATCGAAGGCGCGATCCTAGTGATCGCTATATTGTTCCTGTTCCTGGGTAATATCCGCGCAGCGCTGATCACCGCCATGGTGATCCCCCTGGCCATGCTGTTCACCTTCACCGGCATGTTCACCAACAAGGTCAGCGCCAACCTGATGAGCCTCGGCGCGCTGGACTTCGGCATTATCGTCGACGGCGCAGTGGTCATCGTCGAGAACGCCATCCGCCGTCTGGCCCACGCCCAGCAGCAGCATGGCCGTATTCTCACTCGCTCCGAGCGCTTCCATGAAGTCTTCGCGGCAGCCAGGGAAGCACGACGGCCGCTGATCTACGGCCAATTGATCATCATGGTGGTGTACTTGCCGATCTTTGCCCTGACCGGGGTCGAGGGCAAAATGTTTCATCCAATGGCGTTCACCGTGGTGATTGCCCTGCTCGGCGCCATGCTGCTCTCGGTAACCTTCGTGCCGGCGGCCATCGCGATGTTTGTCACCGGCAAGGTCAAGGAAGGCGAGAACCTGGTCATGCGCGGCGCGCGCCGGGCCTATGCTCCGGCACTGGATTGGGTCATGGGGCACCGCAAACTGGCGTTCGCCCTGGCGCTCGCGATGATCGGCGTCTGCACGGTGGTCGCCAGCCGCATGGGCAGTGAGTTCGTGCCCAGCCTCAGCGAAGGCGACTTCGCCCTGCAAGCCTTGCGCGTACCGGGCACCAGCCTGAGCCAATCAGTGGACATGCAACAGCGTCTGGAAACGCTGCTGCTGGAAAAGATCCCCGAAGTGCAACGTGTATTCGCCCGCACCGGTACCGCCGAGATCGCCTCCGACCCGATGCCGCCAAACATCTCCGACAGCTACGTGATGCTCAAGCCGCAGCAACAGTGGCCCGCCCCGAACAAAAGCCGCGAGGCGCTGATCGCCGATATCCAGCGGGTGACCGCACTGTTGCCGGGCAGTAACTATGAGTTGTCGCAACCAATCCAGCTGCGCTTCAACGAGCTGATTTCCGGGGTGCGCAGCGACGTCGCGGTCAAGGTCTTCGGTGACGACATGGACGTACTCAACAGCACCGCGACGAAGATTGCGGCGACGCTGCAAAAAATCGATGGCGCCTCGGAGGTCAAGGTCGAACAGACCACCGGCCTACCGGTATTGACCATCAATATCGACCGCGACAAGGCCGCGCGTTACGGGCTCAACGTCGGTGATGTGCAAGACACCATAGCGGTGGCGGTTGGCGGACGCCAGGCCGGCATCCTGTATGAAGGAGATCGGCGCTTCGACATGGTGGTGCGTTTGTCCGACGCCATGCGCAAGGACATCGATGGCCTGTCGAAGCTGCTGATCCCAGTACCCGCCCTGCTCAACGGCAGCGCCAATACCATCGGCTTCATAGCCCTGGCGGACGTTGCCAGCCTGGATCTGGTGCTCGGGCCAAACCAGGTCAGTCGCGAGAATGGCAAGCGCCTGGTGATTGTCAGTGCCAACGTGCGTGGCCGCGATATCGGTTCGTTCGTGCAACAGGCCAGTGCCCGGATCGAGCAGCAGGTACAGATTCCTGCCGGTTACTGGACCTCCTGGGGTGGCCAGTTCGAGCAGCTGCAGTCGGCTGCCAAGCGCCTGCAGATTGTGGTGCCGGTGGCCTTGCTGCTGGTGTTCGCGCTGCTATTTATGATGTTCAACAACCTCAAGGATGGCTTGTTGGTGTTCACCGGCATCCCATTCGCCTTGACCGGTGGTGTTATGGCCCTGTGGCTGCGGGATATTCCACTGTCGATCTCCGCCGGCGTGGGGTTCATCGCCCTGTCCGGAGTGGCAGTGCTCAACGGCCTGGTGATGATCGCCTTCATCCGCAACCTGCGCGAGCAAGGTCGATCCCTTGGCGTGGCCGTCAACGAAGGCGCCTTGACGCGCTTGCGTCCGGTGCTGATGACCGCGCTGGTGGCGTCCCTGGGCTTCATCCCCATGGCCCTGGCAACCGGTACCGGTGCCGAGGTCCAACGGCCCCTGGCCACCGTGGTGATCGGTGGAATCCTGTCGTCGACGGCCCTCACGTTATTGATATTGCCGGCGCTGTATCACTGGGCCCATCGGCGGGATGAAGAGGCAGTGAGCGAAAACCCAGCGCACTAATCTATTCGTGCTTACTTGCCCGCAGTCATTAATGACTGCGGGTTTTTTAGTGTTTTGGATATTTGCATGACTGATCTGTCATCGTGCCGCCACGTCGACGACAGGTCGGGATTGATAATATTGCGCTTTATTTAACCGAGGTAATCGACATGAAACTCAGCCAACTTATCAGCCTCACCGCAGCACTGATTTTGTCCACTAACACCCTCGCCGAAAGTGGCGGCGACAAGCGATTTGAAACGATGATGCAGAACAATCGGATGGCCATGCAGCGCTATGCCGCCCAACAAGGCAAGGAACAACCCATCGTCAAGGAATATGCCTATGGCATGAAACTGGATGTGGCCAAAGTGGTGAATGTCACTCCCCCGATAAAGTTCTGCGGGCCCGTACCGGCGCAGATGACCTATGAAGACGCCCGCGGGCAACTCAATACCCTGCGCTACACCGTTGCCGGCGACTGTAACCGTCGCGGCGGTTGACCCCACTGAGCCCGGCAACGTCCACCCCCGCTGGAGCCAGCGCACTCGCTCCAGCGGCTATGGCAGCCGCAACAATCGGCAGAGCAAAAAAAAGCGTCCCGAAGGACGCTGAAAAATTCACCTCTTCCAAAGGAGCAAGACGCTACCAAGGTGAATGGACACTGTGAACGGTGATCAACCCTCCGAGTTCTTGCCCTGCTTGTCCTCACCCTGTGCATCAGCGTTGGCCGTCGACTGGACATCAACAGTGCTCGAAGTACCGTGCACTTGTTGCTGACTCAATTTGAACGCTGCCAGGTATTGCTGAGAACGCTCCGCGCCCCCTTCGGCAAACACACTGCTGCTGGCCACGGCAACTACCGCAATAAACACGAACTTCGCAAGTTTCATGACAGGCTTCCTCTTACCATTATCGGAAAGACTCGCCGACCTAGTGGCCTTCAAGTCTTTGGCTTGCCGACAAGTATAAAAAAGCCAAGTTAACAGGAGCATGGGCGGGACATTACATTCTTGATAGGTTGGCTATTAAAACTGGGCCAAACGGCTTATCCCATCACCCACTATTAAAGAATCGCCAAAGGGTATTCGACAATCAGTCTGACTTCGTCCAGATCCGACTCGAATGCCGTGGCCCGGGTGTTCGCCTGGCGCACGCGCAACGACAGATCCTTGAGCGATCCGGACTGCACCACGTATTTGACTTCGATATCCCGCTCCCAGCGCTTCTGGTCCGTCAACGGATTGCCTTCGGCATCGCGGCGCATGTACACCGTGTTGGCGCTGGAATAGTCGGCATCACTGCCGCGACCATAACGGGTCATGAAACTCAGGCCCGGGACTCCGTAAGTGGTCATGTCCAGGTCATAACGCACCATCCACGAACGCTCCTTGGGCGAGTTGAAGTCGCTGTACTGGATCGAGTTGTCGAGGAAGATCGAGTCCGACTGTCGCAGGTAGTCGAAGTCATCGTTGCCGTTATTGCGCTGGTGGGACAGCGCCAGGCTGTGGGCACCGAACTTCACCCCGGCCTTGGCACTCCAGATGTTGTTATCGAACCGGCCCAGCAACTGCTGGCCCTCATCTACCGCCTTGTAATAGTTCAAGCCCCCGAACAGCGAAACCTCCTCGGCCAGCGGATAACTCAGGGTCGTACCGGCGTAGTACTGATTCCAGGCGTCCTTCAGTCGGCTGGAATACAGGCTGACGCTGACGTGCCGATTGAGGCTGTAATCGCCGCCGAAGTACGCCACCCAGGGCGAGTTGACCGGCCCGGCATAAAAGGTTGCGAAGTTGTCGCGCATGTTGCTCGAAACCGGCTGGCTCATCGCGTGCAGACGACCGCCCTGCAGCGTCAGGCCCTCCAGGCTGGTGTTGCTGGCCGTGACCCCGGTGAAGCTTTCCGGCAGCAGTCGCGAATCACCGGCAGCCACCACCGGCGTGGCAGGAAACACATCGCCCACCTTGACCACCGTATCAAACGCACGAAGTTTCGCCGCGCCTCCGAGCTTGGTGTATTCATCGCGGGCCTCGCCCCGTGCGTCGACCGGCAATACATCGAACGAACTGCGTCCGCCATTGCGCCCGTCGCCAGTGTCCAGTTTCAGGCCGATCATGGCAAAGGCATCCACCCCGACACCCACAGTGCCCTGGGTGAATCCCGATTCGAACCTGCTGATAATCCCTTGTGCCCAGGCCTCGGAATAACCATTGCCCGTAGGGCTGGACTGGCCGTTACGGTGATCACGGTTGAAGTAATAGTTGCGGTTGAGCACCGTCAGGCTGCTGCCCTCGACAAACCCCTCGGGCTTCTCTTCGGCCACCGCCAGTGAAGCGCCGGAACCGGCCAGCGCGGCTATCGCCGCCAGGGTCAATGTTGTGCTGTTATTCATCTTTCGCTCCTGAATGTTTGGCGCAAAGTCTTGTTGTAATGCGGGGCCGGGTGCCCCGAGTCCGCCGAGCGATATCGTGGCAAGCGCTAGATAACGTGAAGATGATGGGCGAATGACAATTTCGTCATGCACGGGCGTGGTGTCGGGCGCAATGGCCGGCAACGCCTTTGACTGTACATCCATACAGATAAAGATTGATCCAGGCCGCTGCACCGCGCATGCTGTGCAGCTTGTTACCTGAAGACTGATGGTCGATATGCGTCTGTATCTGTGTGAAAAACCTTCCCAGGCCAAAGACATTGCCGCGGTGCTCGGCGCCAGCCGGCGTGGCGATGGCTGCTGGCTGGGGTCGGGGATCACCGTCACCTGGTGCATCGGCCACTTGCTGGAAACCGCGCCACCGGATGCCTACGACGCCCGTTATAAACGCTGGGTGCTGGCAGACCTGCCGATCATTCCCGAGAAGTGGAAGATGCTGGTCAAGCCCAAGACCGCCAGCCAGTTCAAGGCGGTCAAGCGCCTGCTGGGCGAGGCCCAGGAACTGGTGATCGCCACCGACGCCGACCGGGAGGGGGAAATGATTGCCCGCGAACTGGTGGAGCACTGTCGTTATCGCGGGCCGATCCAGCGGCTGTGGTTGTCGGCGCTCGACGATGCCTCGATCCGCAAGGCCCTGGCGGCCCTCAAGCCGGGAGCGGAAACCTTCAGCCTGTATCACTCGGCACTGGGTCGCTCGCGGGCCGACTGGTTGATCGGCATGAACATGAGCCGGCTGTTCACCCTGCTCGGGCGCCAGTCCGGTTACCAGGGCGTACTGCCGGTGGGTCGGGTGCAGACCCCGACCCTGCGCCTGGTGGTGGACCGCGACCGCAGCATCGCCGACTTCGTGCCGGTGCCCTATTGGGCGATCGACGTGCAGTTGCTGCACGACGGTATGCCGTTTACCGCCCAATGGCGGGCGCCGTCGGACCTGTGCGATGAACAGGACCGCTGCCTCAATCAAGCACTGACCCAACAAGCGGCGCACGCCATGCGCAATGCCGCCAGTGCGCGCCTGGTCACACTGCGCACCGAGCGGATGCGGGAGGTCGCACCACTGCCGTTCGACCTCGGCACCCTGCAGGAAATCTGCTCGAAAAAGCTCGGCCTGGGGGCCCAGGAAACCCTCGACGTGGCCCAGGCGCTGTACGAGACCTACAAAGTCATCACCTACCCGCGCAGTGACTGCGGCTACCTGCCCGTGAGCCAGCATGGCGAAGCGGCGGCGATTCTCCAGGCCCTGGGCCGCGCGGACCCAAGCCTCGCGCCGTTGCTCCAGCACCTGGAACCGCAACGCCGCTCCCGGGCCTGGAACGATGCCAAGGTCAGCGCCCACCACGGCATCATCCCCACTGCCGCCGCCCACAACTTCGAGCGCCTGAGCGGCAAGCACCGGGCGGTCTACACCTTGATTCGTGCGCGCTACCTGGCGCAGTTCCTCCCCAACCATGAGTACGACCGCACCCAGGCCGACTTCGACTGTGCCGGCCAGGCACTGCGCGCGGTGGGCAAGCAGGTGGTGGAACCGGGTTGGAAACGCGCCATGCCCGAGGCCCTGGCAGCGGCCAAGGGACGCGAACCAGCCGCCCCGCAAAACCTGCCACCCTTGACCCAGGGCAGCGACTATCCAGTTGCCGGCGTCAACCTCAAGGACCTCTGGACCCAGCCACCCAAGCCGTTTACCGAAGGCGACCTGATCAAGGCCATGAAAAACGTGGCCAAGCTGGTACAGGACCCGCTGCTCAAGCAAAAGCTCAAGGACACCACCGGCATCGGCACCGAAGCCACCCGCGCGGGGATCATCCAGGGGCTGCTGGACCGTGGTTACCTGGTCAAGCACGGCAAGGCGCTGGCTGCCACGCCGGCGGCCTTCAGCCTGATCGACGCCGTGCCCCGGGCCATCGCCGATCCCGGCACCACGGCCATCTGGGAACAAGCCCTGGACATGGTGCAGAGCGGAGAAATGAGCCTGGAAGAGTTTGTCGCCAAGCAGGCCGCCTGGATGAGCAAGCAAGTGGGCCGCTGCACCGGCCTGCGCCTGACCATCAGCGGCCCGGCAAGCCCAGCCGGCAAAGGCGCGACACCCTGGAAAGGCAAACGCAAGAGCACTGCGCGCAAAACCGCAACGACCGGCAAACGCAAGGCCAAGCCCAAGGCCTGAGGCAACTGCCAAACTTGTAGGAGTGAGCTTGCTCCGGGCGGCGTTCCGACGATAGCGGTGCGTCAGGCACCATCGATATTGAATATGCTGACCCCATCGCGGGCAAGCCCGCTCCCACAGTGTTTTTGCCTGCCCGCAGATCTCGCATGCACCCAACAAACCTGTGGGAGCGGGCTTGCCCGCGATGGCGGTGCGTCAGGCACCATCGATGTTGAATGCCCTGGCCCCATCGCGGGCAAGCCCGCTCCCACAGAGTTTTTGCCCGCCCGCAGATCTCGCATACACCCAACAAACCTGTGGGAGCGGGCTTGCTCCGGGCGGCGTTCCGACGATGGCGGTGGGTCAGGCACCATCGATGTTGAATGTGCTGACCCACATCGCGGGCAAGCCCGCTCCCACAGTATTTTTGCCTGCCCGCAGATCTCGCATGCACCCAACACATGGGTGGGAGCGGGCTTGCCCCGGGCGGCGTTCCGACGATGGCGGTGCGTCAGGCACCATCGATGTTGAAGGTACTGGCCCATCGCGGGCAAGCCCGCTCCCACAGTGTTTTTGCCCGCCCGCGGATCTCACCTGTCCCCTAACTCCCCGCCATCGGACACGGCCCACCCGCCTCGGCCCACACTTTGAACTGGCTGACAAACACGTCATGGGGCACCGGCACCGGCGCTCGGTTACCGCCGGGGTTCCAGCCCCAAAGCACCAGCTTGTCATCGCTGACATGCTTGATCAGCGCAGCAAAGTCGCGGTCGCCGTTGCTCGAACGGTCCTTGATCATCTGGCACAACTGATCGGCCGGCAGCCCGATCCAGGCCATTTTGTGCGCGGCCGGTGGCAGGCTCCAGTGAGGGGCACCGGGTGGCGCGTGGGGGCCATAGCTGGCCGGAGGATTGGACTCGGCATGACAAGTAGCACAGGGCAAGCCAGCAGACCCCTTGCCCTCCACCCCGCGCACCACATTCATCCCGTGGGTCAGCCCGGCATCGAACTGCAAAGGCGCATCCCCAGGGATATGGCAGTTCTGGCAGCGCGGGCTCTGGAACACCTTCTGCACCGTGCCAAATGCGCTCAGCGCCGGCGACTCTTCGGCGAACAGGTCCGAGGTGTAGCCGCCCACCCCGAGCAACAGCAACGTGGCCAAAAACAGATGGCGTCTCATCTCACACCCCCTCCAGTTGCAACGGCAACTCACGCAGGCGTTGCCCGGTCAGCGCGTACACCGCATTGGCCACCGCCGGCGCAGTGGGTGGCACGCCAGCCTCGCCAATACCACCCGGCTTCTCGTTGCTGGGCAGGATGTGCACCTGCACCTCGGGCATTTCGTTGAGTCGCAGCACCTGGTAGTCGTGGTAGTTGGACTGCACCACCTGGCCATCCTTGAAGGTCACCTTGCTGTGCAAGGTGAAACCCAGGCCGAAAGTGATGCAGGACTCCATCTGCGCGGCAATGCTCGCCGGGTTCACCGCAATCCCGCAATCGACGGCGCAGACCACCCGGTGCACGCGAATTTTCAGGTTGTCCTGGGACACTTCCGTGACTTGCGCGACATAACTGCCAAAGGACTCGTGCACCGCCACCCCCAAGGCATGCCCCGCTGGCAAGGGCGCCTGCCAGTTGGCTTTTTCCACGGCCAGGTTGAGCACCCCGAGGTGCCGTGGATGGTCCTTGAGCAAGGTCCGCCGGTAGTCCACCGGGTCCTTGCCCGCCGCCACGGCCAGTTCGTCGATCAAGGACTCCATGACAAAAGCGGTGTGGGTGTGCCCCACCGAACGCAGCCACAGCACGCTGATGCCGGTCTTGGGTGAGTGCAGGTCGACCCGGTGATTGGCCAGGCCGACCAGGTAGGGACTGTCCGCCACCCCTTCGACCGAAGTCTTGTCGATGCCGTCCTTGACCATGCTTGCCTCCAACATGGTCCCGGCCATGATCGACTGGCCCACCAGCACATGCTGCCAGGCCAATGGCAAGCCGTCCGGCCCCAGGCCGATCCGCGCGTGATGCAGGAAGGCCGAGCGGTAATAGCCGCCACGGATGTCATCTTCGCGCGACCACACGGTTTTCACCGGCGCTCCGGCGGCGTGGGCCACTTGCACCGCCTCACTGACAAAATCCGAGGTCGGGTTGGCCCGCCGGCCAAAACCGCCGCCAAGGAATTCGGTATGAATCACCACCTGCTCGGGCTTGAGCCCGGTGATCTTCGCCGCGACCATCTGGTCCAGGGTCTGGAACTGGGTGCCGGTCCAGATCTCGCATTGCTGGTTGGTAATGCGCACCGTGCAGTTGAGCGGCTCCATCGGCGCATGCGCCAGATACGGCACGCTGTACTCGACATCCACGGTCTTCGTCGCCTTGGCCAACGCCGCGCTGACATCCCCCGCCTGGCTGGCCGGGGTGCCCGCGGTGGTGGCCAGCTTGCGAAAGCCCTGCAGCAGGGCAACGCTGTCCAGGCCAGCATTGGGACCCAGGTCCCAGTCGATTTTCAGCGCATCGCGCCCTAGCTTGGCGGCCCAATAATGATCGGCCACCACCGCCACGCCCGTGGGCACCTGCAGCACCTTGTGCACTCCCGGCACCGCCAGCGCGGCCTGGGCGTCGAACGAGCGGACGCTGCCGCCCAGTACCGGTGGACGGGCGACCATGGCGGTGAGCAGGCCCTCGAACTGCACGTCCATGCCGAACTTGGCCTGGCCGGTGATTTTTTCCGGGGAGTCCAGGCGCTTGGTCGGCTTGCCGATCAGGGTCCAGTCCTTGGCTTGCTTGAGCTTGATCGACGCCGGATCCGGCACCGGCAGTTGCCCCGCCTCATTGGCCAGTTCGCCATAGCTGGCCCGCTGCTCGCCGGCGATTACCACTCCCGCCTCAGTGCGCACCTGGGATGGCGCAACGTTGAAGCGCTTGGCGCCAGCCTCGATCAACATCAGGCGCGCTGCGGCACCGGCCTGGCGATAGCGGTCGAACTCCATCCAGGTCGAAGTCGAGCCCCCGGTGATCTGCATGCCGCCAAAGGCTGGCAGGCCGTACAACGCCGCCGATGCCGGGCCGTGTTCGACGCGTATCTTGCTCCAATCCGCGTCCAGCTCCTCGGCGATCAGCATGGTCAGGCCGGTCCAGATGCCCTGGCCCATTTCCGAGTGCCCCAACAGTATGGTGACGCTGCTGTCCGGGGCGATCCGCAAAAACGCGTTGGGCGCAAAGCCAGGATCGGCGGCTGTGGCAGCGCGGGCAAAACGGTTGGCCCCGGGGATCACAAACCCCACCACCAGGCCGGCGCCCAGCACGGCGCTGCCTTTGAGAAAGGACCGGCGCGAGCTATCAATGAGTACGCTCATGCTCAGGCCTCCCCGATTTGCGCAGCACGCTTGATCGCCGCCCGAATACGCGGGTAGGTGCCACAGCGGCAGATGTTGCCCGACAGCGCCTGATCGATATCGCTGTCGGTCGGCGCGGGAATTTTCGCCAGCAAGGCCACTGCCGACATGATCTGCCCAGACTGGCAGTAACCGCATTGCACCACGTCGATCTCGGCCCAGGCCCTCTGCACCGGGTGCGAGCCGTCGCTGGACAAGCCTTCGATGGTGACAATCTTCTGTCCCTTGGCCACCGCCGCAGCCGGGGTGATACACGAGCGCAAGGGCGCACCGTCGACATGCACGGTGCAGGCCCCGCATTGCGCCATGCCGCAGCCGAATTTGGTCCCGGTCAAGTGCGCGACATCGCGCAACACCCACAACAGTGGCATGTCGCCGGGCACTTCCAGGGGTTGATCGATGCCATTGATATTGAACGTCAGCACGGCAATCTCCTCAGGGACGGTCAGGACTCACGGTGTCCTGGGTCAGCGTCGCTGTGGCATCGAGTGCCTACGCGCGCTGGTGGTTGTCCCTTGAGCTAAGCGCAATTCCCCCGGCAATTGGGCTGGCGCGACCACCGGTCAGGCACCGATCTAACCGTCCTACACCCTCGGCCCGCTTAAAATCCGCGTGTAACCCTGCAAAAACAGGGCGAACGCCAGGCACCAGCACAACGCTGAAATCCCCAGGCCATGGCTGTTGAACGGCACCAGCACCACCCGGGACAGACCGGCCAGCAACACCAGGGCGAACCCCAGCACCACCCCTTTGGGCGGCTGCAGCGGGCGCCCGGTATGCCCCAGGCTGACCCGGGCGATCATCGCCAGCACCAGGCCGCCGATGCCGCCGACCGCCAGCGCGTGGGTGGCCAGGCTCTGTTGCGCCAGCACCCCCAGTTGCCACAGCGCCATGGCCAGCGCGGCCACCAGCAGCCAGGCATAAGCCAGGTACAGCGACCAGAGCAGTGGTACGCGCCAGATGCCCCGGTCATGCCAACGCCACAGGCGCGCCAGGTGCAGTCCACCGATCAACAGGTACAGCGCCGCCAGCCAGGGCCGCGGCAGGTCGTTGCTGCCGATGCCGATCAGCACCGCCGCCAGCAGGCTGGTTACCAGCAGCACCCGGGTCGGCAGCGGGCTGGCCGGAGTACCTGGCGCGCGTTGCAGGCCGCGTTGAATAAAGAAGGGAATCACCCGCCCACCAATGACACTCATCAACCCCGCCACCAACCACAGTGCCGCCAACACCCCACGGCGCTGCCAGGCCAGGTCCTCGTGGGCCATGCCCCACAGCGTCAGCCACTGACAACCGGCCAACAAGCCGATCATCAACAGGATCGGGTAGTTCTCGGTTTTACCCGCCGCGATCAGGTCCCGTCCAAGCAACAGTGCCAGTAACGGCAGGAACGGCAGTTGCAGCACCAGCAAGGCACTCGCGTCGATCGGCAGCAGCCAGGCCAGGCGCGCCAGCAGCCATACCAGCACCAGGCCCAGCAGCGGCCAGCCGCACACCCCGCGGCGGCCGGTCCAGTTGGGGACCGCCGTCAGCAGGAACCCGGCAATGATCGCCGTGGCAAAACCAAAGGGCATTTCGTGCCGATGCCAGGCGACCATGCCGCCCAGGGGCTGGGCCGCGGGCAAGCGCCCGTACAACCACAGACTCCAGATCGCCAGCGCGACACAGGCAAACCCGGCGCCGGCAAGAAAAAACGGGCGAAAACCCAAGCTCCACAGGGGAACATCCTTGATTGAAGGCATGTCAGGCCACCCCGTCTATCAGCCATAGATTGTTGCCGAACATTGTTCGTCACTCCCTAATCCGTCAGTTGTAGCTGATAGCTATCAAGTCCCGTGCCAGCTTCAACCTCCGGCAAACCCTGGCCTTGACAGCTTGAGAGTCATATTGACTGCACACCATTCAGGTCATAACGACCACACCGCACGTCATAATGACTACTTGAACCGGCTGCCTGGACGAATTTACCGTCGGCCGCAGCAATCAAGTGCCTAAAAGCAAACCAATATCATTTGCACCCTGACACACCTTTTGTTTTAATCGCGACCAATTCCCATTTGCACCTCTGGTGCCATCACGCCGTATGGAAATGCGCTCTTTATGATGGTCGTCGAAACCTCACTCGTGCAGAACCTCTACACCAGCCACCATCGCTGGTTGTACGAGCTGCTGCGTCGTCGCCTGAGCAACGCCTTCGATGCCGCGGACCTGGCCCACGACACCTTCATCCGAGTGCTCAAGCGCCCGCAGGAGTTCCAGGGCGAAGTCCATGAGCGCTCCTACTTGGCGACCATCGCCCGTGGCCTGTGCATTGATCACTGGCGCCGCCGGCAACTGGAACAGGCCTGGCTGCAGGCACTGAGCGAACGCCCCCAGGCCGTGCAACCCTCTCCCGAGCAACGGGCGATCATCGTCGAAACCCTGCACGAAGTGGACGCCATGTTGCAGCGCCTGCCGCAGCGGGTCAGCGACGCGTTCATCCTCGCGCAACTGCACGGCATGCCCTACAAAGCCATCGGCCTGGAGATCGGCGTGTCCGAGCGCATGGTCAAGAAGTACCTGGCCCAGGCCCTGATGCACTGCGCCATTCTCGAGGCCGAACTCGACGGCCTGCTGATCGAGTAACCGCCCTTGCCCACCCCTGCCTTGAACAAACTCAGTCACGCCAGCCTGCAACAAGCGGCCCATTGGTACGTGCAACTCAACGACCAACAGGTCGGCGAGCAGGAGCGCCTGCGCTGGCAAGCCTGGCTGGCCCAGTGCGGCGAGCATCAGGATGCCTGGCGGTATGTGCAGCGGGTCGGCGAGCGCTTTGCGCCACTGCAGGGCGACACCGATACCCAAGCGGCGAGCAAGGTCTTGCGCGGTTCCGGACGCACCAGCGTCACGCGGCGCCAGACCCTCAAGTCGTTGTTGATCCTGACCTCGGGCAGCCTGCTGGGCTTCGGTGCCTGGCGCCAGACCTCGCTGCCCGCCACCCTGGAGCGCTGGACCGCCGACCTCTCCACCGGCACCGGTGAAATACGCGAAACCCGGCTCAGCGATGGCAGCCAGGTCTGGCTCAACGCCTTGAGCGCGCTGGATGTACGCTTCGACAGCCACCAGCGGCTGCTCAATCTACGACTCGGCGAAATCCTGATCGACACCGCCAAGGACGCCCTCAGGCCGTTGCGTGTGCACACCGACCAGGGCCTGCTACACGCCCTGGGTACGCGCTTCAGTGTGCGCCAGGGCCAGGATCGGACCTTGCTCAGCGTGTTCGAAGGTGCGGTCCAGGTGCGCCTGGCCAACGCCCAGGTGCAAGTAGTGCCCGCTGGCCGACAAATGGCCTTCAGCCAGGATCGCTTCGAGCCTCAACACCCGGTCTCCCCTGCACGCGAAGCCTGGCGCCGTGGCGTGCTGCTGGCTGACAACCTGCCCCTGGGCCAGTTGCTCGAAGAACTGAGCCGCTACCGCCACGGCCATCTGGCCTGCGACCCGGCCGTGGCGCAGATGCCGGTGATGGGCTCCTTCCCGCTCAAGGACACCGACCAGGCCCTGCGCCTGCTGGCCGCCGCGCTGCCAATCGCGGTGGAAAAGCCCATGCCGTGGTGGGTCAACGTCAACGCCAGAAGCTAAAGATCAATCAATTACGAATTATTTTGATTCGCGGTTCCCTTTTGCGTTTTTCGTTCGGATAACCCTGCACAAGTACTTCAATTGCCGATCGACTCGATCCAAAGGGACCCCCATGCCGCACCACGTCGCTGCCCGTTTTCGATTTGCCTTGCGCCCCCTGGCGCTGGCCCTGCCGGCCGCTCTGCTGAGCCTTGCCCCGGCAGTCGCCCATGCCGCTGAAACCGCCGCCAGCGAACAGTCCAGCAGCAAGCGCCAATACAGCATCGCCAGTGGCTCGCTGGTCGCGGCCCTGAACAGCTACGCCGAGCAAAGTGGGGTGTTCCTCGCCGGGCACAACGACCTGGCCAGCGGCAAGCGCAGCCCGGGCCTCAAAGGTAACTTCAGCGCAACCGAAGCCCTGCAGCGCTTGCTGCAAGGCAGTGGCCTGCAGGCCCAGGCCCTGGACAATGGCGGCTACATCCTGCAAGCAGCCCCCAAGGGTGACGGCACCCTGGAACTGGGCGCCACCACCATCTCCGGCCAGGGCCTGGGCGCCACCACCGAAGATACGCACTCCTACACCACCGGCTCGACCGCCACCGCCACCGGACTGCCGCTGTCGCTGCGCGAAACCCCGCAATCGGTGACCGTGATCACCCGCCAGCAAATGGACGACCGTGGCGCCCAGAGCGTCGGCGATGTGTTGCGCAATACCCCAGGCATCAGCCAACAGGCCTACGACAGCGACCGCATGGAGTTTTCCTCCCGCGGCTTTGCCATCACCAACTACCAGTACGATGGCATCAACCGTCCCTATGACGGCGTCTACGGTGAAGCGGCGACCAACGTCGACGCCGCCACCCTGGACCGCATCGAAGTGGTCAAGGGCGCAACCGGCCTGATGACCGGCTCCGGCGACCCCTCCGCCACCGTCAACCTGGTCCGCAAGAAGCCGACCAAGGAATTCAAGGCCTCGGTCAGCGGCACGGCCGGCTCCTGGGACGCCTACCGCACCGAGGGTGATATCTCCGGCCCGCTGAACGACAGCGGTAGCGTGCGCGGGCGCTTTGTCGGCGCCTATCAGGACAAGAACTCCTACCTGGACCACTACAGCCAGAAAAAGGACCTGTTCTACGGCATCCTCGAAGCCGACCTGACCCCCGACACCCTGCTGACCTTCGGCATCGACAAGTCCAGCGTGACCCCGCGTGGCACCTCGTGGACCGGTAACCCGACCTACTTCGCCGACGGCGGCCGCACCGACTTCCCACGGCACTTCAACCCAGGTGCCGACTGGAGCCGTCGCGACTTCGACGACATCACCTACTTCACCTCCCTGGAACAGGCCCTGACCAACGACTGGACGTTCAAGGTCAGCCTCGACCAGAAAACCACCGACCACGACACCCGCCTGGCCTCGGCCAGCGGCGGCAACCCGGACCGTGCTACCGGTGAAGGCATGTTCCTGTACTGGGGTCGCTGGGAAGGTCACCGCGTGCAGAACACCGCCGACGCCAACGTCTCGGGGCCGTTTACCCTGGGCGGGCGTGAACACGACCTGGTGGCCGGCGTGATGACCTCGCACTCGCGCCAGACCGGCTCGACCTTCGACACCAGTGCCTTCAGCCAGGTGCCGGGCAGCATTTATGACTGGGACGGCGACCTGCCGTACCAGGAGTTCCCGAAAAACGGCAAGTACGAGCGCACCCAAAGCCAGAACGGCATGTACCTGGCCACCCGCCTGCGTCCTACCGATGACCTGTCGTTCATCCTCGGCAGTCGCGTAAGTACCTTCAAGTACAACGAAGACTATTCCTACGCCCAAAGCGCGGGCCTTGACGACACCCACGCCAGCTACAAGGAACACGGGGTCGTCACCCCCTACGCCGGGGTCGTGTATGACCTCAACGATACTTACTCGGTCTACGCCAGCTACACCTCGATCTACCAACCGCAGACCTACAAGGACATCGACGGCAAGACCCTGGCACCGGTCGAAGGCGACAGCTACGAAACCGGGATCAAGGCCGCCTACCTGGACGGCACGCTGAACGCCAGCCTGGCCCTGTTCCGCATCGAACAGGACAACGTCGCCGAGTCGATCGGCACCAACCCGGTCACCAACGAAGGCATCTACAAGGCCATCGACGGCGCGACCACCCAGGGCATCGAGCTGGAGCTGGCCGGTGAGTTGCAAGAAGGCTGGAACCTGATGGCCGGCTACACCTACGCCCGTACCCGTGACCAGGATGAGCAACGGATCTTTGGTTATCCGCTGACCACCTCCAAGCCGGAGCACGTGTTCCGCACGTTCACCTCCTACCGTCTGCCGGGCGCACTGGACAAGGTCACCGTCGGCGGCGGCGTCAGCTGGCAGAGCTCGTTCTACGGCAACATCTACAGCTCAAGCGTGGGTGACTACACCCGGATCAAGCAAGGCGGCTACTCCCTGGTCGACCTGATGACCCGCTACCAGTTCAACGAGCACCTGAGCTTCACCGCCAATGCCAACAACGTCTTCGACAAGAAGTACCTGTCAGGCCTGGGCAACTTCGACACCACCTACTACGGCGAGCCACGCAACCTGATGCTCACCACCAAGTGGGACTTCTAAGCCCGTGACACCCGCACGCTGCCCGCTCCCCGGGCAGCGTGCGGTTTCCCCCGCCTGACTACCGACAATCGTCATCCCCCCACAACCACGAGCCTTTGCCGTTGCGAGCCATTACACTGGCCCACCGGACTATCAAAGGACGTTGACCGATGAAGCACGCCATCACCAAAGATGCCGACAAAGCCCCGCGCTTCTGGCGTGATGCGGCCCTGCCCTTCATCGAAGCCCGCGCCATCGCCGATGGCCGCGAAGTCTGCTACGCCCGCCATTCCCACGAACACTTTTCGATCGGTGCAATCACTGCCGGACGCAGCACCTACGTGCATGAACAGGGGTCCTGGCAAGTGGCGACCGGCACCGTGGTCCTGATGAACCCTGGCGACGTGCACGCCTGCAACCCCATCGACGATCAACCCTGGTCGTACCTCATGTTGTATGTCGACACGCCCTGGCTGACTGACCTGCAGCATCAGTTGGGCTTTGCTGCCGAGCTGGATTTTCGCCGGTTCGCCTGCGCCCATACCGCCGACCACGCGCTGTTCGATGGCCTTACCCAGCTGTATGAACTGTTGCTCGATGCCCAGGCCTCCACCCTGCAGAAGCACAGCGCCACGGTGGCGTTTTTCACCGAGGTGCAGATCCGTCTCAACCCGGCCCAGGTCATGCTCGATGAGCCCAACAGCAAGCTCGAACGGGCCGCCGAATACATCCGCGAACACTGCACCCAGGCGCTCAAGCTCGATGACATCTGCGCGGCCGCCGAGCTTTCGGCCTCGTACCTGATCCGCGCGTTCAAGCAGCAGTACGGCATGACGCCCCATGCGTACCTGGTCAACCGCCGCATCCAGTTCGCCCGCCAGCAATTGCGCCAGGGTAGGCTGATCGCCGACGTGGCGCTGGACGCCGGGTTTGCCGACCAGGCGCATTTCCAGCGGGCGTTCAAACAGCACCTGGCCGCGACACCCGGGCAGTATCGCGGCTGACCCTCAGGGCAACAGCAGGTAGCCGGCACTCACCGCCAACAGCAACGCCATCACCCGATTGAACAGGCGCAGGCCTCCAGCGTTGCTCAAGTACTGGCGCAGGAACGTCCCGGCATAGGCCCAACAGGCCACCGACAGATAGCACACCACCAGGTACACCGCGGCAAACTGCCAGACCAGTCGCGTATCGCCGTCCGCGACAAACGCCCCCATCCCCGCGACACAGGCCAGCCACGCCTTGGGGTTGAGCCATTGCATCAAGGCGCCGTAGAACAGGGTTGGCGCCTGTGCGGCAGCGGTTGTGCCCAGGCGTCCGTCATCGGTGGCAAGCTTGCAGGCCATGAACAACAGGAATGCCACCCCGGCCAGTTGCACCACCCGGGTTAACCCCGGCCAGAGTTTGAGCAGCTCATGCAGCCCCAACCCCATCAACACCAGCAACAGCACAAAGCCCAAAGTGGCACCCAGCACATGCCGCTGACTGGCACGAAAGCCATACTGCGCACCCGAACTCAAGGCCACGATATTCACCGGCCCCGGCGTGATAGACGCAGCCAGCGCAAACGCGGCCATGGACATAATCAGACTCATTGCACTTTTCTCCAGCAACTGGGGAACATCCCTGGGTGCAAGGTAAAAGCCCGACCAACGCCTGTATTGAAGAAAAACACCCAACTACTCGCCCACCGAGAAATTGGTTGCGGGTCCATAGGGAATAGAACCCCGGTAGCGGCGCGCTGTCACTAACTGTATGGGGATATGTCACACGAAGGAGGGCCACCCATGGTGACTCACTACAAGACCGCCGGGCACCTTGCCTGCGGTCATCACGGCAAGAACCTGGTTTCCACCACCGAGTTCGCCCGGGTCAAATGCCGCAGCTGCCGCAACACCGATGCATTCAAGGACGCCCGCAGAGAAGCGCGCAACGCCGCCCGCCGCGCCGCCCGCAAGGCCAAGGTGGCCCATGCCGCCCTCGACTGGCGCGCCGCCTGGCTGCAACGCCTGAGCGACCTGCCCGGCCGCCAACGCCTGCCACGGGGATTCAGCGGCCAGCCGTTCGTTTAACGCGCGGCGTCATCGTTGACGAGCATCGCGAGCAGGCTCGCTCCTACGGTGATTCTGGGTGCCCGCAGATCCCGCATACACCCACAAAGCCCGCTCCTACAGTGATTTCAACTGCCCGCAGATTGCGCATACACCCACAAAACCTGTGGGAGCGGGCTTGCCCGCGATGGCGGTGTGTCAGGCGCCATATAGGTTGGCCGTACCGGCCTGATCGCGGGCAAGCCCGCTCCTACAGTGATTTCGGCTGCACGCAGATCCCGCATACACCCACAAAACCTGTGGGAGCGGGCTTGCCCGCGATGGCGGTGTGTCAGGCGCCATATAGGTTGGCTGTACCGGCCTGATCGCGAGCAAGCTCGCTCCTACAGTGATTTCGGCTGCTCGCAGATTGCGCATACACCCACAAAGCCTGCTCGCGATGGCGGAGTGTCAGGCGCCACCGTTGTTGCCAGTACCCTCCCCGTCAAATCCCAGTGCACTGGCTGACAAGCCAGCCACCCGCGCGTCGGCGTAGCTTGGTGGCGTGGGCGAACGACGCGATATGCGCTCCAACCTTAATAACAACAAGACCCCTGGTGACCCATGAGTACAGTAGATCCGATCACCCTGGCGGTGGTGCGCGGCGCGCTCGAGACTGCGCAGCGGGAAATGACCCTGACCCTGGAAAAAACCGGTCGCTCGAGCGTGTTCAACCTCGCTCACGACTATTCCAATGCCCTGTTCGATCATCTTCCGGAAATGATCCTGCAAGGCCAGGATATCCCCATCCACCTCGGCTCCCTCATCCCGGCCATGAAATGCGTCGCCGGCTTCTTCGGCGACGACATCCTCGAAGGCGATGTGATTTACCACAACGACCCGGCCTACAAAGGCAGCCACATCCTCGACTGCTGCATGTACAAACCGGTGTTCTACCAAGGCGAACTGGTGTTCTGGGCCGTCTGCAAAGGCCACCTGACCGACATCGGTGGCCCTGTGCCCGCCGGCTATAACCCCGACGCCAAGGAGATCTACGCCGAAGGCCTGCGCATACCGCCGGTCAAGCTCTGGTCCCAGGGCAAGCGCCGCGAGGACGTGATCAACCTGCTGCTGACCAACATGCGCGCCCGGGCCTATCAGGAAGGTGACCTCAACGCCCAATACGGCGCCTGCACCGTCGGCGAGCGGCACCTGCTGCAACTGCTCGAGCGCTATGGCGTGGAGCAGGTGCGGGCCTGTATCGCCGAACTCAAGGACATGGCCGACCGGCACATGCGCGCGCTGCTGCGTGAAGTCCCCGACGGTTTCTACAGCGGCACCGCGGTACTGGAAGACTCCGGCCACGGCCTGGGCGAACTGGCGATCACCGCGCGGGTGGAGATTCGCGGCGACGAGGCCCACGTGCTGATCGAAAGCCCGCCGCAGGTGCCGTACTTCATCAACTCCTATGCCGGCAACTCGGTGTCGGGGGTGTACCTGGGGCTGATGATGTTTGCCCAGGTACCGCCGCCCTACAACGAAGGCCTGTACCGCTGCGTGTCGGTCGACCTCGGGCCACCCGGCACCCTGTGCAACGCCTCCGAACCGGCGCCCCACGTCAACAGCACCACCACGCCGATGGAAACCCTCGCCGACGCGGTACGCCAGGCCCTGGAACAAGCCGCGCCAGAGCGGGTCACCGCGTCCTGGGGCCACGCCAGCGGGATCAACATTGCCGGCCATGACCCACGCAATGGCAACGCCGAATACGTGACCATGGTCCTCGCCTCGATCATCTCCGGCGCGGGTGCCAACCAGGCCATGGACGGTTGGCCGGCGTGCGGGCCGCTGTGCTGCTTCGGCGCGCTGATGTCCGGTGACATCGAGTTGCTCGAGTACTCCTACCCGATCCTGATCCACCGCTACAGCATGATGACCGACAGCGGTGGCGCCGGTGAATTTCGTGGTGGCTCAGGCACCCGTATCGAAATCGAACCGCTGGACCACGCGATGACGGTGGTCGGCTTCGGTGAAGGCCGGCAACTGCCCACGGCGGGTGCGGCGGGTGCCAGCAACGTCCTGCTGGAACCGAAACTGGGGCGGCTGATCCACCGCAAGGTCGATGAAGCAGAAGACCACTTCACCTACAACGCACAACTGACGGCCCAGCCCGGCGAACGGGTGATCAACATCAACCCCGGCGGTGGCGGCTACGGCAACCCGTTGCGCCGACCTGTGAGCAGTGTGCTCGAGGACGTGCGCAACGGCCTGGTGTCGCTTGAAGGCGCGCGCCGCGAGTACGGCGTGGCCATCGACGGCAACGGCCAGGTCGACGACGCCGCGACCCATGCCCTGCGCACCGCGCACTGATCACGCCAGCCCCTTGAGCCATCTGGAATCCGACACATGAGCCAACCACAATATCGCCTGGGCATCGACGCCGGCGGCACTTTCACCGACTTCATCCTCGCCGATCGCCAGGGCAACGTGCAGTTGTTCAAAGCGCCCTCCACGCCCCAGGACGGCACGCTGGCAATCCGTAACGGCCTGGCGCAGATCGCCGATGCCATCGGCCGCACCCCGGCCCAGATCATTGCCGACTGCGACCTGTGCATCAACGGCACCACCGTGGCCCTCAACGCCCTGATCGAAAAGACCGGGGTCAAGGTCGGCCTGCTGTGCACCGAAGGGCATGAGGACAGCCTGGAAATCCGCCTCGGCCACAAGGAGGACGGGCACCGCTACGACGCCAGCTACCCGCCCGCCTACATGCTGGTGCCGCGCCACCTGCGCCGGCCGATCAGCGGCCGGATCATCAGCGATGGCCGCGAGCATACGCCGCTGGATGAGCAGGCAATCCACGCGGCCATCGAGTACTTTCGCCAAGAACAGGTCAAGGCGGTGGCAATCTCCTTCGTCTGGTCGGTGCGCAACCCCAGCCACGAACAACGTGCCGCCGAACTGGTACGCGCGGCGCTGCCGGACGTGTTCGTCTGCACCGGCAATGAAGTGTTCCCGCAGATCCGCGAATACACCCGCACCTCCACCACCGTGGTCAACGCCTACCTGAGCCCGGTGATGGGCCGCTACATCGAGCGCATCGACGCGCTGTTCGAGGAACTGGGAGCACGCCAGCCGACTCGCTACTTCCAGTCCAACGGTGGCCTGGCCCCCGGCCTCGTGATGCGCGAGCGCGCGGTCAACGCCATCAACTCCGGCCCTGCCTCCGCGCCCCAGGCCGGCCTGTGCGTGGCCCAACCGTTCGGCATCGACAACGTGATCACCGTCGACATGGGTGGCACCTCGTTCGACATCACCCTGAGCAAGGCCGGGCGTACCAACTTCAGCAAGGACACCGACTTCCTGCGCTACCGCATCGGCGTGCCGATGATCCAGGTCGAAACCCTCGGCGCCGGTGGCGGCTCGATTGCCTTCCTCGACGACTTCGGCATGCTCCAGGTCGGCCCACGCAGCGCCGGGGCCAATCCTGGGCCGGTGTGCTACGGCAAGGGCGGCGTCGAGCCAACGGTCACCGACGCCAACCTGGCCCTCGGTTACCTGGCCGATGGCGCATTGCTTGGCGGCAGCATTCGCTTGAACCGCCAGGCGGCGATCGAGGCGATCCGCAGCAAGATCGCCGAGCCCTTGGGCATCAGCGTGGAGCGGGCGGCCACTGGCATCATCACCCTGGTCAACCTGAACATGGTCAGCGGCATCCGCCGGGTCTCGGTGGAACGCGGCTACGATCCCCGGGATTTCGCCCTGATCGGCGCCGGAGGCGCAGCGGGCATGCACGTCATGCGCCTGGCCGAGGAGATCGGCAGCAACGTGGTGCTGATCCCCAAAGTTGCCTCGGGCCTGTGTGCCTACGGGCAGATTCTCTCGGACATCCGCTACGACCAGTTGACCACCCTGCCCATGCGCCTGGACGACGACCGGGTCGACCTGCCCCTGCTCAACCGGACGCTATGCGAGCTGCGCGAGCGGGGCATGGATAACCTGCGTGAAGACGGCTTCGGCGCCGGCAACAACGTCGAGTGCCAGTACCACCTGGAAATCCGCTACCTGGGCCAGATTCACGAATGCAGCGTCGAACTGTCCTGCGACCAACTCGACCCAAGCGCCCTGGCGACCTTGCGCGAGGCCTTCCACACCCGGCACAAGGCGCTGTTCTCCTACAGCGAACCGCAGAGCCCGATCGAACTGGTCAACCTTGAGTGCTCGGTGATCGCGCGCCTGCAACGCCCACCCATGCCCGAGTTGCCGCCAGCCACCAGCGACGCCCCGGCCCAGGCCAGCAGCCACCGCTCGATGCTGTTCGATGCCCAGGCGGCCTGGCAGCAGACCCCGGTGTACAACGGCGAGCACCTGCAGTCCGGGCAGACGGTCGAAGGTCCCTGCGTGATCGAGGAAGCGACCACCAACATCGTGGTACCGCCAGGCTGGCGCGCGACGCTCGCGCCGTCTGCCACCTACCGGCTGACGCGTGGCGGTTGACCCCCTGTAGACATTGGCAAATGATGGCCTCCCAGCGGCGCCGCCAGTCCTTGACCGGCGGCGCCGCCCTCAGAAAAACAACAACACGAGGGCAGCCATGGCACACACCGTCTCCACCCGCCACTGGTCCGACAGCGAACGCCAGCCCCGCTGGGCGCAAGCGATCGGCAGTGCCTACTTCCCGTTGTCGCTGGAATTTGCCGCCAGCGACCGTTTCAGCGGCAACCTGCAGATCTGGGAAACCGCCAGCACCCCCCTGACCCTGTCGCGCCTGCGCTCCAGTCAGCTCGGCTATTCGCGCAGCAAGGCCCAGGTCAGCGAAGACCAGCAAGCCTGCTACCTGGTGACCGTGCCCCGGCGCAGTGAAGTGCATTTCGAGCAGGACGGCCGCGCCCTGCATTGCCAGCCCGGCGGGTTCATTTTCGAGCGCGGTGACGCGCCCTATCGCTTTCACTACGCCAGCGACAACGACCTGTGGGTGTTCAAGCTGCCGGAGCAAGCGCTGCACGGCCAGCTGCGCGGCGCCGAACGCTATACACGCTTTTGTTTCGACGCCCGGCGAGCCCTGGGGCGGATCTTCGTCGATCAGTTGGCCATGTGCGCCGCACGCTTTGACGAGTGTGCTCCCAGCGCGCGCCACATGTTGCTGGAACAGGCCCTCTCGACCCTGCTGATGGCCCTGCGCGACGACGAGCGCGTGCTCAGCAGCGAGAGCTCGAACCTCGCCGCCCTGCACCTGCAACGCATCGAACGCTACGTTGAACAACAGCTGGGTAACCCCGACCTCAACCCGCAGCAGATCGCCGAGGCCTGCGGGGTGTCGGTGCGCTACCTGCATAAACTCTTCAGCAGCACCCCCTACAGCCTGGGCGAGTGGATTCGCCGGCGCCGGCTCGAGGCCGTGCACCGTGGCCTGCTCGATCCCAACTGCTACCTGTCGATCGGCGCCCTGGCGATGCGCTGGGGCTTCAGCGATCAGGCGCAGTTCACCCGCAGCTTCCGCCAGCATTTCGCTTGTACGGCCAGCGAAGTCCGCGCCAGCCGACTGACCTGACTCCCCGGGCAACTCCCACCCATGCCAGGCGGTTCTGCTTCAGGAGGAAATCCGCTAGGCTTGGTTTTTCTCTTCAGGATGGACCCAGGAATGCCCGTGCTCGACACCTCCCTGCAAGACACCGCCGCCCCCGAGGGCGTTTGTTATGGCTGCGGCAGCCGCAACCCCCATGGCTTGCACATCAAGAGCCGCTGGCATGAGGATGGTGTGCACGTGGTGGCCGAGCACCTGCCCGATGCCAAGTATTGCGGCTGGCCGGACCTGGTCTATGGCGGGCTGATTGCCATGCTGGTGGACTGCCATTCCAACTGGGCGGTGATGGCCTACCACTACCGCGCCGAACAGCGTGAACCCGGCAGCCTGCCGCGCATCAACTGCGTCACCGGCAACCTGGGCATCAAGTTCATCAAGCCCACCCCCATGGGCGTACCGTTGACCTTGCGCGCGCGGGTCGAAGATGAAGTCGGGCGCAAGAGCCGGGTGATCTGCGAGGTGTATGCCGGCGAGGTGCTCACCGCCGTCGGCGATTCGGTGTTCGTGCGGGTCGACACCGGACAACTGGCCGCTGCCGCCCACGGGCGCGAGACCGCTTCGGACACTTAAGGATGATGGGCGGACAGCGCCATGACGCTGCCCGCCCCTGGCGCTACTTGCGCGCCACCTTGTAGCGCAGGCAATCCTTGTAGAAGCTCTCGCGCACCGCCGCCGGCTTGAAGCGCGACGGGCTGTCGTAGGTCTGCTCGGTAATACCCAGGGCCATCATGCGCATCCACGACTTGTTGAACTTGTAGGTCTGGATCTTCTGCCGTGCGGCATACAGGGAAACCCCCGACAGCTTGAGCTCCTGGGCCCTGGCCGCAGTACCGGCGCCCCAACTGCAGACATACCGGTCGTTGGCCGGCAACTCCTTGGCCTGTGCAGACGCCACGACGCTGACCAGGGCAACCGGGATCAGCGCGCTGAGTAGATTTCGCATTAAATATTCCGTTTAACCGCCTGAAATTCCGGCGATTTTGACGACACATCGAATGCTCAGGGGCCAGCAAATTGCCTTATCGCTGCAGCTGGCGCTGCCAAAGGGGCGGAAACAGTTCGTGCTCCATCGGCACATCGGCGGCCAGTGCCTCGCGCAGCCCCGGAAAATCCGGGGACGTCGCCCAGGGTCGCGGGGCATGGCGCACGTCATCACCGATCACCCGCACCGAAAACGCCCGCCGCCGATTTTTTCCGCCCACCCCTGAAGACGCATGCAGGGTCAGCATGTTGAAGCACACCATATCCCCCGGCGCCAGCTCCCAGCCGAGGATCGGGAAGTCCTCGCGGTGATTCTCGATGTCGGGCAATTCGCCCAGGGTGCCCTCGGCAAACCATTTGGCCTGGCTGTCCATGAACGAGCGCGGCATCAGCCACGGGCCCTTGTGCGAGCCACCGATGAATTCCAGGGTCGCGGCCCTGGGCACCGGGTCGACGGGAATCCAGAAACTCACGGTGTCTGAACCGCTGATGTTGTAGTACGGCTGGTCCTGGTGCCAGGGGGTACGTTGGCGGGTGTTGGGCTCCTTGACCAGCAAGTGGTCATGGTGCAAGCGCACCTGCTGGCTGCCGAGCAAGGCTCCGGCGATCGGCCCCAGCGCCGAGTTGAAGATGAAGTCGCGGTAGTCGCGGTTTTCCTGCCAGTTGCAGAAGTCCTCGAAGAACCAGCCCGGGTCGCTGGCACTGCTGGCGACCTTGGCCCGTGGGCTGGGAGCGGCCAGGTTGGCCTCGATGCCCGCGGTCAACTGGCTGATTTGTTCTGGGGTAAAAGCGTTGCGGATGCACACGGCGCCCTGGGTCTGGTAGGCCTGCACCGCCTCTGCGCTGATGGGGCAGGTAAAGCCGGCATCGGCAAATCGGGTCATTTCGTTCATGACGTTGGCCTCACTCACCGTAAATGTCGAAGTTGAAGTACTTCTTGGCGATCTGCTCGTATTCGCCGGACTGGCGGATGCTGGCCAGGGCGGTGTTCAGTTGCTGCTTGAGCTCGGGTTCGTTCTTGCGGATGCCGATGGCCACGCCGTCGCCAATGATGCTTTTGTCGGTGATCGGCTCGCCGGCGAAGGCAAAGTCCTGGCCTTGGGGTTTTTGCAGCAGCCCGGCATCGGCCTGCACCGAAGCCTGGAAGGTGGCATCCAGGCGCCCGTTGATCAGGTCGGAAAACACCTGGTCCTGGGTCTGGTAGGTATGGATATTGACGCCCTGGTTGCCCCACTGCGCGCGGGCGAAGGCTTCATGCAAGGTGCCTTGCACCACCCCCACGGACTTGCCCTTGAGGGAGGCGGCGGTGGGCTGCAGCCCACTGTCTTTCCTGGCCACCAGCGACGACGGTGCGGTGTAGATCTTGTCGCTGAAGTCCACCTGCTGGCGGCGCGCGGCGGTAGCGCTGAAGGCCGACAGGATGGCGTCGAACTTGCGTGCCTTCAAGGCCGGGACCATGCCGTCGAAATTCTGCTCGACCCAGATGCACTTGACTTGCAATTCGGCACACAGGGCGTTGCCCAGGTCGATATCAAAACCGCTCAGCGAGCCATCCGGCTGCTTTTGTTCGAACGGAGGGTAACTCGGGTCGACGCCAAATTTGATCACCGGTTGGGCCTGGGCCAGCGGCGCGAACAGTACGCCGAGCAACAGGGCGCGGTAGCGAAGTTTCAAGAGTTGCATGTAGACCTCGTCTTTTATTGGTTTTCACGGTTGGGCAGGTCGTCATTCTCAAGGGTTGAGCGGTAAAAAGGCCTCGGTCAGCTTGACCCAGAAACCGGCACCCCGAAGCAGGATGTCGTCGTTGAAGTCGTAGCGCGGGTCGTGGGCCATGCAGCTTTTTTCCCCGTCGCCGTTGCCGATGATCAGGTAACAGCCAGGGACCTGCTGCAGGAAGTAGGCGAAATCCTCGCTGCCGTTGAAGGGCACTATGTCGTTCAGGACCTCGTCCTCCCCCAGCCAGTCGGTGGCCACCTGGCTGGCGAAGCGGGTCATCTGGGGATCATTGACCAGCAGCGGGTAGTCGGCACTGTAGTGGATATCGGCGGTCGCGCCGAATGCCTGGGCCTGGGCGTGGATCAGTTGCTTGATCTGGCTTTCGAGGCGGTCGCGGACGGTGTTGTTCAGCGCCCGCACCGAAATCAGCATCTGTGCGCTGTCGGGGATCACGTTGGAGGCCTTGCCGGCGTTGATCGAGCCGACGGTGATCACGCTCATGTCCTGGGGCGAGACATTGCGCGAGACGATGGTCTGCAAGGCCATGATGATGCTCGCGCAGACCACCACCGGGTCCACGGTCAGATGGGGCATCGCCCCGTGGCCACCCACGCCGTGGATGGTCACCGTGACCTGGTCGGCGGAGGCCATGAACGGTCCGGCGCGAAAACCCAATTTGCCCACCGGGTAGCCGGGCATGTTGTGCGCCGCGAACACCGCGTCACAGGGGAACTGTTCCAGCACGCCTTCCTGGATCATCCGCCGGGCACCCGCCAAGCCCTCCTCGGCCGGCTGGAAAATCAAATGCACGGTGCCATCGAACGGGTGGTCATGGGCCAGGGCATAGGCCGCCGCCAACAGCATCACTGTGTGCCCGTCGTGCCCACAGGCGTGCATCTTCCCCGGGATCCGGCTGGCATACGGCAGGCCGGTCTTCTCCAGGATCGGCAGCGCGTCCATGTCGGCGCGGATGCCGATCACCCGTTTGCTGGTGCCTTTTTTCAGGGTGCCGATCACCCCGGTCTCCGCCAGCCCGCGCGTCACCTGATATCCCCACTGGCGCAGGCGCTCGGCGACCAGGGCGCTGGTCTCGACTTCCTGGTAGCCGAGTTCGGGGTTGGCGTGGATCTGATGGCGCAGCGCGCGCATCTCCTGTTCGATTTCTTGCAACAACGGCAGGGACTGGGTCATGGTCAGCAATTTCCTTGTTGAACGTCAGGCCGGGATTGCGCACAGTGCCAAGACGTTTTCTGCCAGGTCCTGTTGCTCCCTGGCACAGGTACAGGGCTTGGGCGCTATGGGTCCGAGCTTAGAGGCAGGGAGCCGGCGCCGACAGGCAATCGAAAGTCAACAGGGCAACCCAGGGTTAACAGCGGTGACACCATGAAGTTCTATCAACTCAATGCACTGGTGGCCGTGGCCGACGCGGGCAGCATCCGTGGCGCCGCCAAGCGCCTGGACACCTCGCCGGCCGCGGTGACCAAGGCGATCCAGAAGCTGGAGGCCGACACCGCGACCCAGTTGCTGATCCGCAACACCTCGGGGATCGTGTTTACCGAACTGGGCAAGAAGCTGTTGATCCAGGCCCGCCTGCTGGTGGCGCAGATGCTCAACGCACGCCAGGTGCTGGCCGACAACAACGGCGAACTGGTGGGACGTTTGTCGGTGGCGGTGACCCCCTGGCTGGCAATGACGCTGATGCCCAAGGCGGTGGTGCGCTTTCGCCAGTTGTTCCCGCAGGTGCAACTTGAACTCTATGAGGGGCTGTCATCGGTGGCCTGCCCGCTGCTGCGCGATGCCAGTGTCGACCTGTTCATCGGGCGCCTGGACACGCGTTTCTCCAGCACCGACCTGACCTACCTGCCGCTGTTCACCGCCGACTGTGCGGTGGTGGCCCGCCGGGAACACCCGCTGGCGGACAGCCGGCGCATGGAGGACCTGGCGGCGGCCGACTGGATCATGGCGTCGCAGCAGGACGGCACGATCTCCACCCAGGGCCATGTGCACTTCGCCCATTCGCTGTCGATTATCCTCAGCCTGCTGCGCGAAACCGATATGCTCAGCGTCTTTCCCTGGCCGCTGGTGGAGCTCTGCGCACAACGCGAAGGCCTGTGCGCCCTGCCCTTGCGCGAGCCGGTGGGCAGCGCATCGGTCGGCGCCATCAGCCGCAGCGGACAACCCCTGCGGCCAGCGGCGGAGCGGTTCCTGGAATGCCTGATCGAAACCATCCACTTCGAGATGGGCCACGCCCACTCGCCGTATCGACGCATGTTGCAGACGGTGGATTTGCTGGTTTGAGGCGCGCTGGCCGCTCGGCTCAGATCACCTGGAATCCATGGGTGGCGTCGCGCCGCAGTTGCTCGACCAGGCCAAATTCCCAATCCAGATAACCCTGCATGGCTTCACGCGGATTGTCGGTACCCTCATAGGGCCGGCGGTATCGGTCGATACGCAGTGCGGCCAGTCGAGTCTCTCCCGCCTCAAGGGGCAGCCCCTGGTCAATCCAGGCACCCGTACCGCCCTGTAGCAGGTACACCGGCTTACCCGTCAACGCCTGCAACTCGGCGATGGCGAAGCGGGCCAACAGACTGCTCCCGCACGTGAGCACGTAGCGCTCGGCCGTGGGCAATTGCTCCAGCGCTTGGGGCAATTGCGAGCGCAGGGTGAACCAGGCGCCGGGGATATGCCGCTTGACGTAGTTGGCACTGCTGGTGAAGTCCAGCAGTACGGTGCCTTCGTCCTGCAGCCACAGGCCCAACTGCGTGGTATCGATCTGCTCGGCCGGCGGTAGCTCAGGCAAGGGGGTTTGCCAGTCGCCGCGTTCGCTGAACCGCTCGCTGGCGACGTCATCCAGCACCCAGGTCTCCCACCCCATCTGCGCCAGCCAGGAGGCACTCATGTTGGCGCGCACCCCGTCATTGTCCACCAGCACCAACCGGGCGCCACGAACGGCGGCGGTATGGTCCGTTTCCTGGACCAGTTGCCCACCGGGCACCGAGCGGAAACCCGGCAGGTGTCCGGCGATAAACTCTTGCGGTGTGCGCACATCGATCAGGTAGGTGGTGCGGGTATTCTGCGCCAGCAAGCCCGGCAGCTCGGCCAGGCTCAGGCGAGCCACTGCGGCCCGGTCAGCCACCTGCCGTGCGTTGGCGGCAGCCTGCTCGTGGCCGGTCGTGGCGTCCAGGTCAAAGCGCCGCGCCTGGCCATGTTCCAGCGTCTGCCCGGCCAGGGTCCAGCCGATGGTACCGTTGCGTAACGCCGACACCGGGTTGGCGATTGCGGCATTGACCAGCGATTGGGCGCCGATAATGCTGCGGGTACGGCCGGCACAATTGACGATGACCCGAGTCTGCGGGTCCGGCGCCAGGGCGCCGACGCGCAACACCAGTTCGGCGCCCGGCACGCTGATGCTGCCGGGGATGCTCATGGTCTGGTACTCGTCCAGGCGCCGCGCATCGAGCACCACCACATTGGCCTGGCCATCGATCAGCGCCTTGACCTCTTCGGCCGACAACGACGGTGTATGCCGATGCGACTCCACCCACTCACCAAAGGCCTTGCTCGGCACGTTGACGTCGCGAAACAGCTCGCCACCGGCGTCGCGCCATCCCGCCAGGCCACCTTCGAGCAGGGCCACATCCACGTACCCCAGCGCGCGCAGGCGCCCATAGGCAACGACCGCCAGGCCCTCGCCAGCGTCGTACAGGGTGATCGGGGTATCGAGCCGGGGAATCCGCGCATAGGCCTCCAGCTCTAGCCGCGACAACGGCAGGTTGGCAGCGAACAGTGGGTGCTCCTGGGCATAAGGGTCTTCTTCGCGCACGTCCAGCAACGCGAGTTCCCGGCGTGCCAGCAGCGCGGCACGGATATCGGCAGGGGTGCGGGTGAGGATACGACTCATGGGTGGTGTGGCTCCTTGGACAAGTCCCAGATGTTGGGCAGGTGGGCATTGGAATAGCCCGAGATGAACGGTTTTTCCCGGCCATCCACTTCGTAGACGGCGCGGTGTACGGCGCCGATGTTGGCGCCGTACACATGAATACTGATGGAGACCCGGTCGGCAAAGGCATTGCTGACCCGGTGGATATCGCCAATGCGTGGGGACACGGCTTCCACCTGACCCGGCGCAAGCAAGGTCGGCGCACCGAGTGCCTGCAGCGCACCGCCGGCGCCCAGCGTGTAGCCCTGGGCATGCTCGGCGCCACGCAACATGCCGATCAGGCCCCAGACACGATGATCGTGAATGGGTGTGCTTTGCCCCGGCCCCCAGACAAAGCTGACCACCGAAAAACGTTGCTGGGAGTCCGCATGAAGCAGGAACTGCCGGTAGCGCTGTGGGTCAGGCTCGGCGTATTCCTCGGGCAGCCAGTCGTCATGCCTGACCAACTCGCCCAACAGACGGGCGCCCTCCTCCAGCACTCGCGCTTCCTCTGGCGCCTCGCAGAGCAATTGAGCGAACGCACCAATGAAGTCGTGCAAGCGTCCCAGGTTGACAGTGTCGGTCATGGTATCCCCTGTTTTTTTTGGCATTCAAGCCGGTCCACGGCTTGCAGGGCTACTAAGCTAGCAAGAGAATGATTATTCTATAAGAACATTTTTGGCATAACCTAATATGAGAATGTTTAATGAAGATCGATGATATAGACGCCTTCGTCTCAGTGGTCCGCTGCCAATCGATCAGTCAGGCTGCCGAATCCCTGCAACTGACCCAGCCGGCCATTACGCGGCGCACCCAGAATTTCGAGAAGGACCTGGGCGTGGTGCTGCTGGACCGCAACACCAAGCCGCTGAAGCCGACCACCATCGGCATGCGGGTGTACGAACAATGCAAGGTGGTCATGCGCGAGGTCGATGCATTGCGCGAGCTGGTCGGTGCGGCAGGCCCGGCAAGCGGCGCCCTGCGCCTGGGCGTGCCGCAAACCATCGGCGACGCCGTGTTGGTGCATGCCCTGCAGGAGATTCGTGGGGCCTTCCCCGAGTTGCGCACCCAAGTCATCAACGGTTGGGGCAGCAACCTGGTGGCCAAGATGGAAAACGGCGAACTGGACGCCGCCGCGGCGCTGTTCCCGGCGGGCAAGATCTTTCCCGAAGGGATCGCCGGACAATCCATCGGACGCATGCCACTGCTGGTAGTCGCCGCCAAGGACAGTCTGCGCAAACGCAACTGCAAACTCGCCGACTGCTACCGGCAGGGCTGGGTCCTGAACCCCGATGGCTGCGGTTTTCGTGCCGGCCTGCAAAGAGCGTTGTCAGAACAGGGTCTGTCGATGCACATCAACCTGGAAACCTTCGGTACCGAACTGCAACTGGGCCTGGTCGCCAACGGCATGGGCCTGGGCCTGGTGCCCCAGCCGATCCTGGAAAAAAGCCAGCACCGCGAGCGCCTGGAAGTCATCAATGTCAGCGACTTCAAGCCGGTGATCGACCTCTGGCTGCTGCACCCGCGCTTCCTCGGCAATCTTCAGGAGCCCGTCGAGCTGTTCGGTCGCCTGGTCGCCCAGCGGCTCGGCCAGCGCTAACACACGGCGGCTGGACGGCAATCACCCCCGGTGGATTGCCAGATCCTGCAGGAGCGGGCCTGCTCGCTCCTGCAGGGGCGAGATTAATATTCTCATACGACATATTACACAAACAACATAATGCGATATTTATATAATTAGCTTAGATCAAAAAAGAATTTTACAGCGCTCGAATATACAAATAAGTTTGCTCCATGACCGACCCCTCGCCAGGTGGAGGACACCCGAATGCGGCTATTCCGCACCATGACGAGGGACGTCCATGTCGTCACCATCCTGCGCCAAGATTCCGCCTGCCCGGTCCACCGGGCCGGTCCAAGCAACGCCCAATGTAACCGACAGCCCCGGTACCCGGTCTTTTGCCGAGCTGCTGCAAAGCCTGAGTGTCCAGCTGGCAAGCACCGCCGACGACTACGACCGCACTGGCGCCTTCCCCCAGGCTAATTTCGATCTGCTGCACCGCCATGGCCTGCTCGCACTGACCGTGCCCAAAGAGCTGGGTGGCCTGGGAGGCGATCTGGCCCAGGCGAGTCAAGTGATCGGAGCCGTTGCCCAGGGTGAACCCTCCACGGCCCTGATCCTGGTCATGCAATACCTGCAACATGCGCGTTTGCACAGCACCCGACGCTGGCCACAGGCCTTGCGCGAACGGGTTGCCCGTGATGCCGTCAACCATGGCGCGCTGATCAATGCCCTGCGGGTCGAGCCCGACCTCGGCACCCCCGCCCGTGGCGGCCTCCCCGCGACACTGGCCCGGCGCCGCACTGATGGCTGGCGCCTGAGCGGGCGCAAGATCTACTCCACCGGCAGCTACGGCCTGAGCTGGTATGCCGTGTGGGGCCGCAGCGACGACCCCGACCCGCTGGTAGGCGTCTGGCTGGTGCACAAAGACATGCCCGGTATCCGCATCGTCGAGGACTGGGACCACCTGGGCATGCGCGCCACCTGCAGTCACGAAGTGATCTTCGATGACGTGCATCTGCCCCTGGAGCATGCCGTCAGCGTCAGCCCCTTGAGCGCACCACAACCGGAACTGGATGGGGTCGGCCAGCAATGGATGGCGGTCCTGCTCTCGGCGGTCTACGACGGCGTCGCCCGGGCTGCCCGCGACTGGCTGGTGGACTGGTTGCTGGAGCGCCAGCCGAGCAACCTCGGCGCGCCTCTGGCAAGCCTGCCGCGTTTTCAGGAGGTGGTCGGCCACATCGATACCCTGCTGTTCGCCAACCGTACCCTGCTCGATGCCGCCGCCCAGGGACACAGCCCCGCGTGCAGCGCCGGACAGCTCAAATACCTGGTCACCGGCAACGCCATCCGCGCGGTCGAACTGGCCATCGAGGCCGCCGGCAACCCCGGCCTGGCCCGGCGCAACGCCCTGCAACGGCACTATCGCGACGTGCTCTGCAGTCGCATCCATACCCCCCAGAACGACACCATCCTGATCGGCGCGGGCAAGGCCGCCTTCACCCACCGACACCAAGGAGCCTCGGCATGAGCATCGAATTCATCGGTTTTATCGGCACCCACCACGCCTCGGAAATCCACCCTCGCACGGGCCCGCACCTGGACCGCGACTATATCGAGCAACTGGCCCGCGCCCACGATGAGGCAGGCTTCGACCTGGCATTGATAGCGCAGCACTCCACCAGCGCGGACAGCTCTTTCGTGGCCGCCCACGCCGCCAGCGTGACCCGACGCCTCAAGGTGTTGATCGCCCACCGCCCAGGATTCATCGCACCCACCCTGGCGGCCAGACAGTTCGCCACCCTGGACGCCCTCAACGGTGGGCGCACCGCGGTGCACATCATCACCGGCGGCGACGATGCCGAATTGCGCCAGGACGGCAGTTTCATCGACAAGGACACCCGCTACGCGCGCACCGACGAATACCTGGAGGTGCTACGCCGCGAGTGGAGCCACGATACGCCGTTCGATTTCAGCGGCCACTACTACCAGGTCGAACAGGCCATCTCGCTGATCAAGTCGCCGCAGACCCCGCACATCCCGCTGTATTTCGGCGGCGCGTCCGACGCGGCGATCCGCGTGGCCGGCAAGCATGCCGACGTCTATGCGCTGTGGGGCGAGACCTACGCACAAGTCCGCGAACTGGTGACACGGGTACGTGCCGAGGCAGCCCGGCATGGCCGGCAGATTCGCTTCAGCCTGTCGCTACGACCGATCCTGGCCGACACCGAAGAACTGGCCTGGGCCCGCGCCGATGCCATTCTCGAGCAGGCCACGGCGCTCGCCGAACGCAATGGCATAGGCCGCCAGACGCCGGCCAACGAGGGTTCGCGGCGACTCCTGGCCGCCGCCGCCCAGGGCAGCCGGCTGGACAAGTGCCTGTGGACCGGCATCGCCGGCCTGCTCGGGGCCCGGGGCAATTCGACCGCCCTGGTCGGCACTGCGCGTCAGGTGGCCGAGGCCCTTCTCGACTACTACGACCTGGGGATCGACACCTTCCTGATCCGTGGCTTCGACCCCCTGGAGGACACCCTCGATTATGGCCGGCGCC
Source organism: Pseudomonas sp. P5_152 (assembly GCF_033989915.1). Lineage (NCBI taxonomy): Bacteria > Pseudomonadati > Pseudomonadota > Gammaproteobacteria > Pseudomonadales > Pseudomonadaceae > Pseudomonas > Pseudomonas sp. P5_152. The sequence goes on from NZ_JASFAH010000002.1 coordinate 408,007, forward strand.
TGATTCCCCTGACCCGCCAACTGCTCGCCGAACGCCAGGCGACTCCCGCCGCCCATTCCACGACTCAAGGAGCACTCTCGTGAGCCAGACCCACAGCGCCCACCAGCGCAAGGACATCGCGCACTTCATCCACCCTTACAGCAACCTCGACGCCCATGCCGAGCGCGGGCCCACGGTGATCGTGCGTGGCGAAGGCTGCCATGTCTTCGACGACCAGGGCCGGCGCTATCTCGAGGGGATGTCGGGCCTGTGGTGCACCAGCCTGGGGTTTTCCGAACAGCGCCTGGTGGACGCCGCCCACCAGCAACTGCAAGTGCTGCCCTACTACCACAGCTTCAACCACCGCAGCCACGTGCCGGGGATCGAACTGGCCGAGAAACTCGCGCAGTTGGCACCGGGACATCTGAACCACGTGCTGTTCGCCAACTCCGGCTCCGAGGCCAACGACAGCGCGGTAAAGCTGGTGTGGTACTACAACAACGTGCTCGGCCGGCCCCTGAAGAAAAAGATCATCGCTCGCCGCCAGGGTTATCACGGCATCACGGTCGCCTCCGGCAGCCTGACGGGCCTGCCACCGATCCACGCCGAATTCGACCTGCCCATCAGCGGCATCCTGCACACCGACAGCCCCAGCCATTATCACGCCGGTCTTCCGGGTGAAACCGCGCAGGCCTTCAGCGATCGTATTGTCGGCAACCTTGAAGCTCTGATTCTGCGCGAAGGCCCCGAGACCATCGCGGCCTTCATTGCTGAGCCGGTGATCGGTTCCGGCGGCGTGATCCTGCCTCCGCCGAACTATTTCCCGCGGGTCCAGGCCCTGCTGCGCAAGCACGACATCCTGTTCATCGTCGACGAAGTCATCACCGGTTTCGGCCGCACTGGCCAATTGTTCGGCAGCCAGACCTACGACCTGCAACCGGACCTGATGTCAGTCGCCAAGGGCCTGTCCTCGGCCTACCAGCCGATCTCCGCCTTGCTGGTCAGCGACGCGATTGACGAGGTGCTGCGCCAGGCCAGTGGCAAGCTCGGCGCCTTCGCCCATGGCACCACCTACGCGGCGCACCCGGTGGCGGCGGCGGTGGCCCTGGAAACCTTGCGCCTCTATGAAGAGCGCAAGATCGTCGACCATGTACAACAGGTGTCACCGCACTTCCTGCGGCGCCTGCACAGCCTCGCCGACCACCCGCTGGTCAGCGATGTGCGCGGGGTCGGTCTGCTCGGCGCGCTGGAAATCGCGGCCGACAAGCGCAACCGCAGTCCCTTCCCGGCGCAGTGGCGGTTGGGTGACTGGATTCAGAATGCCGCCCAGGAGCACGGCGTCATCGTGCGCGCCATCGGCAATGCGATTGCCCTGTGCCCGCCCCTGATCATCGACGAGGCATTGATCGACCAGTTGTTCGACGGCCTGGCGCGCGCCCTGGACGATGCCCAGCGGTACGTCGCTCAACTCGATGCGCAGCGGGCCTGAGGTGAGCATGCACCAGGAGGTCAACTTGTTCAGCGCACCCTCGCGCCTGGCGCTGCCGCAATGGACCCGCAGTGCCGTACGCCGAGTGTTGCGCCTGGTCTACGCGCTGTTGAGCATTGCCGGGACCTTGCTAGGGCTGTTGTTTGTCACCTTTGCCATCGGCCGCCTGCTGCCTGCCGATCCCGTACTCAGCGTGATCGGCGACCGCGCATCCAAGGCGCTGTACGACAAGGTGTTCGTCGAGATGCGCCTGGACCGCCCGCTTTACGAGCAGTTCGCGCTCTATGTACGGGACATGCTCCACGGTGATTTCGGTACGTCACTGGTGACCAGCAACCCCATCGCCAGCGATATCCTGCGCTTCTTTCCAGCGACCCTGGAGCTGGCCACTTTGGGCATGCTGTTCGGCACCCTGCTGGGGATTCCCTTGGGTGTGCTGTGTGCTCGGCATGAGGGACGCCTGGTGGATCACCTGGGTCGCGTGGTGTCGCTGCTCGGTCATTCGATCCCGGTGTTCTGGCTGGGGCTGGTGGCCTTGCTGCTGTTCTACGCCAAGCTGGAATGGGTCGGCGGACCGGGTCGGCTGGATATCGCCTACCAGTATTCGATCCCGGAGGTCAGCGGCCTGGTGCTGCTCGATTGCCTGCTGGCCGGCGACATGGCGGCCTTCGCCAACGCGCTGTCGCACATTGTGCTGCCGGGCGCCCTGCTGGGTCTGGTCGCACTGGGCTACATCGCCCGCATGACCCGCAGTTTTGTCCTGGCACAACTGCATCAGGACTACATCCTGGTGCTGCGCCTCAAGGGCTTCTCGTCGTCGCGCATCCTGTGGCGCTACGCATTGCCGAACGCCGCCGGACCAATCCTGGCAGTGACGGTGATGGCCTATGCCTATCTGCTGGAAGGCGCGGTACTCACCGAGACCGTGTTCGCCTGGCCAGGCCTGGGCATGTTCATTACCGAGTCGCTGTTTGCCGCCGACATCCCTGCCGTGCTCGCCGCCACCCTGGTGGTGGGCGTGGTCTATCTGAGCTTCAACATGTGCAGCGATGCGCTGTTGGTCCTGCTTGATCCGCGAGCCCGTGTCCAATGAAAGCCTACGCCCTCACCCACGCCTGGCTGACCTGCGATGAGCCACGCCATCGCCTGCAGGCACGCCTGGGCAATCTCTATCGCTTCGCCCGTCGTTATGCGGCCAGCCCGGTGGGCATGCTCGGCCTGTTGATCGTCGGCCTGCTCGCCGTACTCGCGCTCGCCGCGCCGTGGCTGGCGCTGCAAGACCCCCTGGCGCAGGTACTGAGCGAACGTCTCTCGCCGCCCTCGGCCCAGCACTGGTTTGGCACCGACAGCCTGGGCCGGGATATTTTCTCCCGCGCCCTGTGGGGTGCCCGTCCGACCTTGCTGGTGGTGCTGGCCTCGCTGGCATTGAGTGCGCCCCTGGGCACCTTGATTGGCGCGGCGGCCGGACTGTTCGGCGGGTGGCTGGACCGGGTCCTGATGCGTATTACCGATATCTTCATGGCCTTTCCCCGGCTGATCCTCGCCCTTGCCGTGGCGGCCTCCCTGGGCGCCGGCTTGTGGACGGCGGTACTGGCAATCACCCTCACCGGCTGGACGCCGTATGCGCGAATCGCTCGCAGCGAAGCCGCCTCCCTGCGCCGCGCGGAGTTCATCCAGGCCGCCTGCACACTGGGCGCCTCACCCTGGCGCCTGCTGTGGCGCCACGCCTTGCCTCTGTGCATGCCATCGATGGTAGTGCGCGCCGCGCTGGACGCACCGGGGATCATCCTGATTGTCGCCGGCCTGGGTTTCCTCGGCCTGGGCCTGCCACCTCCCCAGGCGGAATGGGGCGCCATGGTCGCCGACGGGCGCTCCCTGGTGTTCGAGGCCTGGTGGGTCGCGACCTGCCCGGGCCTGCTGATCCTGTCCGCCGGCCTTGGCTTCAACCTGTGCGGTGACGCACTGCGCGACCTGATCGGCCCCGCCACCCGCTAGGAGATGAGATGAATACGTCAACCACGCCCCCACTGCTGGAAGTCGACGACCTGCACGTGCGCTTCAACGGTCCTGCCGGACCGGTACCCGCCGTACGTGGTGTAAGCCTGCGCCTGGGCCGCGAGCGCTTGGCGGTGGTCGGTGAATCCGGCTCGGGCAAGTCCGTCAGTTTCCGCGCGCTGCTCGGCCTGCTGCCGGCCAGTGCCCAGGTCAGCGGCCAGGCACGATTTGCCGGTGCGCCGCTGCTGGGCCTGGACGAAAAACAACAATCGGCCCTGCGCGGCCGGCGCATCGGCATGATCGTCCAGGACCCGCGCCAGGGCCTCAACCCGCAACGCAACGTGGGTGCACAGTTGCAAGAGATGCTGCGCTGGCACTGGTCGCTGTCGAGCCAACAGGCCCGGCACCGGGCCCTGGAGTTGCTGGCCGACGTGGACATCCGCGAACCGCAGCGGGTCATGGCGCTGTATCCGCACCAACTGTCCGGGGGCATGGGCCAGCGCGTGATGATCGCCATGGTGCTGGCCGGCGAGCCGGATCTGCTGATCGCCGACGAAGCCACCTCCGCCCTGGACAGCATGGTGCGGCGCACCATCCTCGACCTGATCGACCGCCAGGTGCGCCAGCGCAACATGGGCCTGGTGCTGATCAGCCACGACCTGGACCTGGTCGCTGGCTTCGCCGACCGCGTGTTGGTGATGTACGCCGGCCGCGTCGTCGAGACGTTGGCGGGTGGCGCCGTACACGCTGCGCGCCACCCTTACAGCCAAGGCCTGCTGGCTTGCCGCCCAAGCCTGGCCCGCAGTGGCCACGACCTACCGACCTTACAGAGGGACCCTGCATGGGCAGTGTGAACGCGGCATTGTCGATCACCCAGTTGGCAATCAATCATGGTCCGCACAAGGTGGTGGCGGGTATCTCCCTGCACCTGGGTGAAGGCCAGAGCCTGGGGATCGTCGGCGAGTCCGGTTGTGGCAAGAGCAGCATTCTCAAGGCGATCGCCGGCGTGGATGAACGCTGGAGCGGACGCATCGAGGTGTTCGGCGAACCCCAGGCACGGCGGCGCAGCAAGGCCCAGCGCCGCGTGCTGCAAATCGTTTTCCAGGACCCGCTGGCCGCACTGAACCCGGCGCACACGGTGGACGAGATTCTCCGTGAGCCCTTGCAGATCCATGGCTTCGACCGGCATGAGACGCGCATCCTCGACGCCCTGGACAGCGTCGCTCTGCCTCGCTCGATCCGCTTTCGCTTCCCGGCCCAACTGTCGGGAGGTCAACGCCAGCGCATCAGCATTGCCCGTGCCCTGCTGGTGGAACCCCGGTTGCTGCTGCTGGATGAACCGACCTCGGCGCTGGACGTCTCCGTCCAGGCCGAAGTGTTGAACCTGTTGTCTCGGCTGCGCCGCGAGCGGGGCCTGAGCTACGTGCTGGTCAGCCATGACCTGGCCGTGGTCGCGCACCTGTGCGAGGAGGTTGCGATCATGCAGCACGGCGCCTTCGTCGAAGTGCTGGGGCGCGAACAACTGGCCGCCGGTCACGTCAGCCACCCCTACACCCAATCACTGTTGAGCGCCGCCGCGTTCTGAACCCCAGTCCCAACCACCGAAGAACTCGCTACAGGATAGACGCTGCGCGGGATCGACCACAGCCCCTGTTCCCTCTAGGAGTTCTGCATGAAACAACGACCCGCAACCCTGCTCGCCACCCTGACGCTGTTGGCCGCGGCACTGGCCGGCCAGGTCCAGGCCGCCACGCCCAAAGACACCGTGGTGATGGGCAAGGACATCACCAATATCCTGACCCTCGACCCGGCGGAAACCTTCGAGGTCACCGGCGGCGAGGTCATCAACAATCTCTATACCCGCCTGTTCACCTACGACCCGCAAGACTTCTCCAAGCTCGAAGGCGGTGTCGCCAGCGACTGGAAAGTCTCCGCAGACGGCAAACAGTTCAGTATCGGCATTCGCGAAAACCTGCGTTTTCAATCGGGCAACCCCATCCGCGCCGAAGACGCGGCCTTCTCCCTGCGCCGCGTGACCCAACTGGGCCTGACGCCCTCGTTCATTCTCGAACAGTACGGCTGGACCCCGCAGAACGTGGCGCAGAAAGTGCGTGTGGAAAACGGCCGATTGGTGCTGGAGCTGAACAAGCGCTGGGCGCCGACCCTGGTCCTCAACACCCTGACCTCGGGCGTGGCATCCATCGTCGACGAGAAGCTGGCGCGCGAGCATGAACAGGACGGCGACCTTGGCCATGCCTGGCTCAAGACCCACGCTGCCGGCTCCGGGGCCTTCAGCCTCAAGCAATGGAAGGCTGGCGACGTAGTCGCCCTGGATGCCTTCGACGGCTACTACCGTGGCACTCCCGCAATCAAGCGCGTGATCCTGCGGCACATCCCCGAGCCGTCGGCCCAGCGCTTGCTGCTGGAAAAGGGCGACATCGATATTGCCCGTGACCTGCGCCCGGAACAGGTCAAGGCCCTGGCCGGCAATCCCGAAGTCAAACTGCACGAAGAGCACAAAGTGTCCGAGCTGTACCTGGCCCTGAACCTGAGCAACCCGGCACTGGCCAAACCCAAAGTGCGCGAGGCGCTGCGCTGGTTGATCGACTACGACAACATCAGTGAGCATTTGCTCGCCGGCCAGTGGTTCACTCACCAGACCTTCATCCCCAAAGGCGTGCTCGGTGCCCTGGATGAGACGCCCTACAAGCTCAACGTACAGAAGGCCCGTGAACTGTTGAAGGAAGCCGGGTATGCCGACGGCTTCAACATCACTCTGGACGCCGCCAACCTGTTCCCCTGGCTGCAGGTGTCCCAGACGATCCAGCAGAGCTTTGCCAGCGCCGGCGTCAAGGTTGACCTGCGGGTAGTCGATGTCAACCAGGCGATGGGCCGCTACCGCAGCCGCCAGTACGATGCGATGTTCTTCTACTGGTCCCACGACTACAACGATCCACACTCCTCGGCCGGCTTCCTGATTCCCAACCCGGATGACAGCGACGCCTCTACTCTCAAAGCCGCCGCCTGGCGCACGCACTGGAAGTTCCCCCAGCCCGAGCTGGTCGACCAGGCCGCAGAAGAACCCGACACTCAGCGGCGCATCGGCCTGTACCAGGACCTGCAGCGCAAAGTGCTGGCCGACTCGCCATACATCTTCCTGCTCCAGCAGAACGAGCAGACGGCCCTGCGCAAGAATCTCAGCGGTTTTGTCTCAGGCCCGGCCTTCGACACCCCGGTGTATTCGGGGCTGAAGAAAGACTGACGCGCCACCTCTGCGGTGACCCGCACCACTCAGGTTGCGGGTCCATACCCATCGTCTCATGCAAGCCTGCCCGAGTTTCTCGAGCGGGCTTTTTTGTATCGCACACCACACCCAACACACGAACTACTTTGCATATTAGGTTATGCATATTATGTCTTTTACGCATTTATGTTCACCTCCTAGTATGGCCCTCCAACACCTTCGCGGTGCCGCCGGCCACTACCTGGAACCAGGCCCCCGGCGATCCGCCGCGTAATCCCCGACCGCACGGCCGGGGCTGCACTGCCCAGCGAGCCAGCCACACCGCACACGGAACGCGCGCCCGCATAACTCAAAAAAAAGCCAACACACACTTAGATCTATGGAGTTAAGCAACGTGGATAACAGCTTCCGTCGGGCGACCTTACCCGACCTGGTTCGGCTCGCGATTTCCTTAGGCCTGCTGGCCGGCAGTGGCAGTGCCTTCGCCGACACCAACGACAGCCACCCTGGTGGCTACCAGGACAAACCCCTGGAAACCGTGGTCGTCACCGGCAACCGCGCCCGTGGCAACCAGCGCACCATTACCGACAGCCCCGCCCCGATTGACGTGATCAAGGCCGACGACCTACAGCGCCAGAGCAGCGCCGGCCTGACCGCCGCCCTGAACAGCCTGCTGCCTTCGTTCAACCTGCCGGCCATTCCCGGCGGTGGCTCTTCGTCCCTGGTGCGCCCGGCGGGCCTGCGCGGGCTCAATGCTGACCAGACCCTAGTGCTGGTGAACGGCAAGCGCCGCCACACCACGGCGCTGGTGAACATTTCTTCGTACATGAACAACGGCTCGCAGCCAGCCGACCTGGACCTGATCCCGGTCAGCGCGGTGGACCACATCGAAGTGTTGCGCGACGGCGCGGCGGCGCAATACGGTTCCGATGCCATCGCCGGGGTGATCAATATCATCCTCAAGACCAACGACCACGGCGGCAACGCCACCACCACCGGCGGGCACAACTACGGCAGCGGGGGCGGCGTGGTGACCCAGTCATTGAACTTGGGCAGCCTGTTGCCCAACGACGGATTCTTCAATTTTGCCCTGGACGTGCGTACCCAGGATGACGCCGACCGTGCCGATTCAGCCAAGGGCGCGTTCTACCACCCGCTGCCCGACGGCAGCCCGGACCCACGGGAGGAAACGGTCAACCGGCACATTTCCTCCAGCTACGGCGAACCGCGCTACAAACTGCTCAACGCCTCCTACAACGCCGAGCTCCCCCTCTCGAGCACCACGTCGCTGTACTCCTTCTCCACCGTCAGCGTGCGCAAGTCCGAGGGCGGCGCATCGTTCATTCGGCCCAACAGCCTGAGCGCCAATGCCAGCCTCTACCCCGACGGCACCCTGCCGGTGCGCGAGATCGAAGAAAACGATTTCCAGAGTGCCATCGGCGCCCGTGGAGAACTGGCCGCCTGGGACTGGGACCTGTCCACTACCCTGGGCCGCAACAAGGCCTGGCTGTCGAGCCGCAACGACCTCAACCCGTCTTTCGGTAACGCCAGCGCCAGCCACTTCGACCAGGGCAGCCAGACCGCCGACCAATGGACCAGCAACCTGGACTTCACTCGTCCGTTCGAAATCGGCCTGGCCAAGCCGATGGACCTGTCCTTTGGTTTCGAACACCGCTATGAGCGCTTCAGCATCGGTGACGGCGACTACGACTCGTACGCCAACGGCGGCTACATCATTGCCGAAGGCCCCTACCAGGGCATCGCCCCTCCGGCCGGCTCCACCGCCACCAGTGGCTACAGCCCGGATGAAGCCACCAGCGGCAGCCGCAACAACTACGCCAGCTACCTGGACCTGGGCTTCTATCCGAGCGAGAAATGGTACGTGGGTGTGGCCGGGCGCTTCGAGCACTACACCGACGACGCCGGTAACTCCACCAGCGGCAAGTTGTCCACGCGCTATGAGCTGACCCCGGCGTTTTCCCTGCGGGCCACCGTCAGCAACGGCTTTCGCGCGCCCTCCATCGCCCAGTCCATCTATGCCTCGTCCTGGACCCGGACCCTGGTCACCGGCCCCGGCACCAGCACTTCCTACGACGTGAAGGTCTTGCCCGTGGATTCGGCGGCCGCCAAGGCCCTCGGTGCCGAGGCCCTGAAGCCGGAAAAATCCACCAACTACAGCGTCGGTTTCACTTACGAACCCCTCAACAACCTGCGCCTGACCACTGACGCCTACCTGATCAAGATCCGCGACCGCATCGTCGAAGCCAGCGTACTCGCAGGCCCTGAGGTCAGCGACATTCTTGCCGCCAATGGCCTGCAATCGGACATCGCCGCGCAGTACTACACCAACGCCATCGACACCAGCACCCATGGCGTCGATGTAGTCCTCGACTACCTGCAGGACTACGCCGCCTTCGGTTCGGTGAAGTGGAGCGCGGGGCTTAACTGGAACAAGACCAAGGTCGACAACGTCAATGACGCCCCTGCGGCGCTGGCCGCATTGGGCTCGAACTACACCTTGTTCGACTACGAGGCCCAGAGCGACCTGACCAAGGGGTCGCCGACCAACAAGTACATCCTCAACGCCAACTGGCTGATCGGCGACTTCAACGTCAACCTGCGCGGCACTCGCTACGGCGAGTACTTCCAGGCCAGCGCCGGCGGACGGGCCTACGACCGTACCTGGAGCCCGACCTGGATCACCGACCTGGACGTTGGGTACTCGATCACCAGGCAGCTCAAGGTCGCCATCGGCGCCAACAACCTGTTCGACAAGTACCCCGACAAGATCGGCCCGGTGACCGGCCAGGGCCTCAACGGCTACGGGCTGTACTCACCCTATGGATTGACCGGCGGCTACTACTACAGCCGCCTGTCGTTCGACTTCTGATCTTCCCCACCCTGCCCCACGCCCAGCGTGAAGCCCGAGGACTGCACCATATATCCATCACTGTCGCTTTACATTGCCGGAGAGTTCATCGAGGCCGACCGGCCGTTGCAGGAGGTCCTGAACCCCGCCGACGGCCAGGTCATCGGCCACCTGCCCCACGCCTTGCCAGCGGACCTTGATCGCGCACTGGACAGTGCCGAACGGGCCTTCGAGGGCTGGCGCCGCAGCTCGCCCGTGGAGCGTTCGGACCTGTTGCGCCGCGCCGCCGCCCTGGCACGGGAGCGCGCCCCGCAGATCGCCCACGGCATCACCCTCGACCAGGGCAAGCCACTGGCCGAAGCCCTGCGCGAAGTGCACAGCAGTGCCGAGCACCTGGAATGGCACGCAGAGGAAGCCCGGCGCATCTACGGTCGGGTGATTCCGGCGCGCCAGGCCGAGGTCCGCCAGACCGTGACCCTGGAGCCGGTCGGGGTGTGCGCCGCCTTCACCCCATGGAACTATCCGCTGTCGCAAGCGGTGAAGAAAGTCGCGGCGGCCATTGGCGCCGGTTGCAGCCTGATCCTCAAGGGCGCGGAAGAATCACCCAGCGCCGTGGTTGCCCTGGCCCGGCTGTTCCACGACGCGGGCTTGCCGCCGGGGGTGCTGAACATCGTCTGGGGCGAACCGGCGCAGGTTTCGGATTACCTGATCCGCTCACCAATCGTGCGCAAGGTGTCTTTCACCGGCTCGGTGCCGGTCGGCAAACAACTGGCAGCGCTGGCAGGCCAGTACCTCAAGCGTACGACCTTCGAGCTGGGCGGCCATTCACCGGTGCTGGTGTTCAACGATGCCGACGTCGAACTGGCGGCCCAGCAGTTGGCTCGCTTCAAGGTGCTCAATGCCGGCCAGGTGTGCATTTCGCCGACGCGTTTCTTTGTCCAGGAGGCGGTCTATGAGCGCTTTCTCGAAACCTTCACCAGCACCCTGGCCGGCGTGCGCGTCGGTAGCGGCCTGGAAGCCACCAGCGACATGGGCCCGCTGGTCAGCCAGCGCCGCCTGCACGCCAGCCTGCGGTTGATCGAGGATGCCCGGGACAGAGGCGCACACGTGCTCCTCGGTGGCGAACGGCTGGGCCCCCAGGGCAACTTCCTAGCGCCAACCGTACTCACTGAGTTGCCGGTGGATGCGGCGATCCTGCACGAGGAACCTTTTGCCCCCATCGCCCCGGTGATTCGCTTTCGCGACCCGGCCGAGGCCATCCGCAGCGCCAACAGCCTGCCCTTCGGCCTGGCCGCCTATGTGTTCACCCATTCCCTGCGCCAGGCCAACCATGCGACAGCGGCACTGGAGGCCGGGATGGTGGGGGTCAACCACTTTGGCATCGCCCTGCCGGAAACCCCGTTCGGCGGCATCAAGGACAGCGGCATCGGCAGTGAAGGCGGCAGCGAAACCTTCGACGGCTACCTGGTGCGCAAATACGTCTCCCAACTCTGACCGTACTTGAAGGAACCCACTCATGAGCAAGACCTTGCACCTGGGCCTGTTTCTCATGCCCAACGGCCACCACTTTGGCGGCTGGCGGCACCCACAGGCAGACGTCACGCGCCACCTGGACTTCGCCGCCTACCAGGACATCGCGCGCAAGGCCGAGGCCGCGCGCCTGGACATGATCTTTATCGCCGACCGCCTGGCGGTGGACGACATCTATGGCTCGGACTTTCGCCAAGCAGTGCGTTACCGACCGTCCACTTCGGCCGAGCCAATTACCCTGATTGCCGCGCTCAGCGCCGTGACCCGCCACATTGGCTTGGCGGCCACCGCGTCTACCACCTACAACGAACCCTTCCACGTGGCACGCATGTTCGCCAGCATGGATCACCTGAGCGGCGGCCGAATCGCCTGGAACGCCGTGACCTCCACCAGTGACGGCGAGGCGCAAAACTTCAGTCGCGCCGAACACCTCGACCGCACCACCCGCTATCGCCGTGCCGGGGAGTTCCTGGAAGTGGTGACCGGTCTCTGGCGGACCTGGGGCGAGGATGCCTTGGTGGTCGACAAGGCCAGCGGTGAGTTTTACGACCCGTCCGCCGTGCGCTACCTGGACCACAAGGGCGAGTGGTTCAACGTCCGCGGCCCGCTCAATGTGCCTCGCACGCCCCAAGGCCGGCCGGTGATCATCCAGGCCGGGCAGTCGGAGGAGTTCCGCGACCTGGCCGCCAGTCAGGCCGATGTGATCTTCACCGTACAACCTACCCTGACCGGTGCGAAGACCTTCTACGCTGACCTCAAGTCCCGTGCCCAGGCCTTCGGCCGCCCACCCGAGGCGCTGAAGATTCTGCCCGGCCTGGTGCCCATCGTGGGTCGCAGCGCTGCACACGCGCAGGAACTGCAGGCATTGTTGCAGGAACGCACCCATCCCCTGGCCGGCCTGACGTTCATGTCCGCCAGCATGAACTACGACCTGTCGCAGCACCCCCTGGACGAACTGTTCCCGGACATCGAGGCCCGCCTCAAGGGCAGTCGCGGGCGCTTCCAGTATGTGATCCGCGATGCCCGCGAGCGCGGCCTGACCCTGGCCGAAGTGGCCCGCAACTACGCCGCCAACCGCTCGCACAACCTGCTGGTTGGCACCCCGCAGTTCATCGCCGACCAGATGCAGCAATGGCTGGAGGAGCACGCCAGCGACGGCTTCAATCTGATGCCGGCCTACATGCCCGGCGGCCTCGACGACTTCCTCCAGCAGGTCGTACCCGAGTTGCAGCGCCGCGGACTGTTTCGTCGTGAGTACAGCGGGAGCACCTTGCGCGACAACCTGGGCCTGGCAGTGCCCGCCTGAGTGGGCTGTTTACACTGAATCGACTGAGCCCCGACGGCTATCGCGCGCGCGGGGCCGCTGTCGGCGCTCAGCCGGTTGCGGATCTGCGCCGTTTCACCCGGTACATCTCACCATCCGCATGGCTGAGCAGCGTATCGGCATCTTGGCCGTCGGCGGGATAGCAGGCCACGCCGATGCTGCACGACGGCGTGTTGATCGCACCAAACTCGGCACCCAGCGGCTCAGCCATGGCCGCGAGAATCTGCTCCACCTTGTGCGCCACCGCGTCCGGTGACTGGATATCGGTCAACAGCACCGTGAACTCATCACCGCCCATCCGCGCCACCGTGTCGGTCTCGCGGACGCACGCTTGCAGCCGGCGAGCGATCGCACAGAGCACCCGATCGCCGGCGGCGTGGCCATGGATATCGTTGATCTGCTTGAAGTCGTTGATGTCCAGAAACAGCAACGCCAGCGTGCTCTGGTGCCGGTGGGCGGCGTGCAGCGCTGAGTCCAGTCGATCATTGAACAGCGAGCGATTAGTCAGTTGGGTCAGCGGATCATGATGGGCGAGAAACCGTAACTCCTCCTCGGCCTGCCACAGGGCGGTCACGTCCCGAGCGACGCCGATCCGCGCCCCCACCTCCTCGGACCAGAACGCCGCCCACAGGATGTGCACGATAGCGCCATCCTTGCGCAGATAGCGGTTGCGGAAATCGACATGGGGCCGGCCATTCATGACCCGGACAATCGAAGCCCGGGTGGCCGCCAGGTCGTCAGGGTGCATATAGTCGGTGATCGGGGTGCCGATCAGCTCATCGGCGCGGTAACCCAGCAGCGTCTCGCAGGCATCGCTGACAAACGCAATCTGGTTATCCCGATCGACGACAAACACCGTGTCCAACATCAGATGGATCAGTTTGGGATAGAGCGCTTGCAGGTCTACGGGCATAGGTCAGTGCAATCTGGTTCGAATCGCCTGATCATGCCCGATCATCCGGGGCGACGGCTAGGGCTGCTTGAGCAAACAGATCCACGCATTGATGACCCGCCCTGCAGGAGAGCCCGTCGGGCACCTGCAACGCGGCAGTCCCTCTGGAAAAGTCTCCTGCATTCAACTGATAGAGATAGCTTGAATGATGACCTTTTACGGTTTTCAGGGCTGTACTACAAAAACACTAGACTGTAGTAAACACTACACATACACTCGATATCGACAATATGAAGCAAATCAAACAAACCCATAAGAACTGCACACATGACCAATCTGCGAGAACGCCTCACTGATCCTGCGCTGAACCCAACGCCTTCCGAACGCAAGGTGATCCGCGCATTGCTCGACCATTACCCGCGCAGCGGTTTAGGGCCCATGGCCAAACTGGCTGGACATGCCGGCGTCAGCGATCCGACCATCATGCGCCTGGTCAAAAAGCTGGGGTTCATTGGTTATGGCGACTTCCAGGATGCCTTGCTCAGTGAGATGGACCATCGCCTGCGCTCCCCCGTCACCCTCTTGCAACCCCGCTCGCACTCCTCCCAGGACGACTCCTGGACGAGGTACCTGGATGAGAGCAGTCGCAGCCTGCAGGAAACCCAGACGCTGACCCAACCTGAAGATGTGCGCGTGCTGGTTGAGCTGATACTCGATACCCGTCACCAGATTTTTTGCTTCGGTGGACGCCTCAGCAGTTTCCTCGCTGGCTACCTGGTGGGGCACCTGCGCCTGCTGCGTCCGGGTTGCCATGCCCTGGAAGACAACGCCCAACTGCCGGATCGCCTGTACGACGTCCAGCGCCAGGACGTTGTCCTGCTGTTCGACTACCGCCGTTATCAGACCCAGGCCCTGCGCGTTGCCAATGCAGCCAAGGCACGCGGCGCGCGTGTCGTACTGTTCACCGACATTTACGCCTCGCCCTTGCGCGAACTCGCCGACCTGGTCATCAGCGCCCCCGTTGAGTCGATCTCTGCCTTCGACACGATGGTGCCGGCCCTGGCGCAGGTTGAAGCCCTGATTGCCGCTCTCACACTGCGCACCACGGACCTGGAAGATCGCCTGGAAGGCATCGACAAACTGCGCACCCGTTTCGCTGCCCACCTGCTTGAGGAAAAATAATAATGTTCACACTCCCTCATCATTCGCCCCGCGACCTTCCCTACGTGCACGGCCACACCGCCCTGCTGCTGGTCGACATGCAACGTGCCTGGCTGGACCCCCAGCTCGATCCTCATTTGCAGGGCCCTGCGGCGGAGTATTTCCTGACACGCACCCAGGCCGAGGTCATCCCCAATCAGCAACGGCTACTCAAGGCAATGCGCGGCGCTCGGCAGAATGTGCTTCACACCATCATCGAAAGCCTCACGGCCGATGGGCGTGATCGCTCCCTGGACCACAAACTGTCGGACATGCACTTGCCCAAGGGCAGCTACCCCGCCGGCATCATCGACGAACTGGCCGCCAGTGAAAACGAAGTGATCCTGACCAAGACCTCATCCGGGGTGTTCAACTCCACCAACATCGATTACGTGCTGCGCAACCTTGAGACCCGCCATTTGATCATCGCGGGTATCGTCACCGATCAATGCGTGGACATGGCGGTGCGCGATGCAGCGGATCGCGGCTACCTGGTGACGCTGGTCGAAGATGCGTGCGCCACCTACACATCGGCCCGACACCAGGCGTGCCTGCAAGCAATCAAAGGCTACTGCTGGATCACTGACACCGAGACCGTGATCCAACGCCTGCAGGAGATGCAAGCATGAGCCGGCCCACACCTGACACTGGCATGATCGGCCCTGTTGCGATGACCACGATCGTCACCACCGACTTGATCGGCATCACGCGCGGTCGCTCGTTTCCCACCGACGAACTTGAAAGCTATCAAGCCAGCGGCTGTGGCTGGGTGCCCGCCAACAGTGCACTGACCCCACAGGATGTAGTGGCCGACAACAATCCCTGGGGCGCTTATGGCGACTTGCGACTGATCCCGGACATGCACACTCGTGTCCAGGTACCCAACGGTCCCGACGCCACTGCACCGGGCCTGGATTTCATTCACGCCGATATTTGTGAAACCGATGGCCGGCCCTGGGCGGCGTGCCCGCGCACACTGTTGCGCACCGAAGTCGAACGCTACCGCGAGCAATTGGGCCTGGAGGTCACGGCCGCTTTCGAACACGAGTTCAACCTTGGCGAGTTGGATGCTCAGGTCTCGCACCGGGCATTCTCGCTCGGCGCCCAGCACCACGCGGCCAACTTTGGCGGCTGGCTGCTCGGTGCCTTGAGGGCTGCCGGGGTCGAGCCCGAAATGTTCCTGCCCGAGTACGGCAAGGCGCAGTACGAAATCACCTGCCGCCCGACCCAAGGGGTTGCCGCGGCCGACCGCGCGGTGAACGTGCGCGAAATCACCCGTGAGATTGCTCGCCAGATGGGCCTGGCCATCAGTTTCTCGCCCAAGCTGCAAGAGCATGGCGTCAGCAACGGGGTGCACCTGCATATCAGCCTGCAGGACCAACAAGGCAACCCGGTGATGTATGACCCCGACACCAGCAATGGCTTGTCGACACTGGGACAGCATTGGGCCGCCGGCGTGTTGAAGTACTTGCCAGCATTGTGTGCCTTCAGCGCTCCGACGCCGATCTCCTACCTGCGCTTGAAACCCCATCA
The DNA here is from genome assembly GCF_033989915.1 of Pseudomonas sp. P5_152. Taxonomy (NCBI): domain Bacteria; kingdom Pseudomonadati; phylum Pseudomonadota; class Gammaproteobacteria; order Pseudomonadales; family Pseudomonadaceae; genus Pseudomonas; species Pseudomonas sp. P5_152. The sequence goes on from NZ_JASFAH010000002.1 coordinate 424,062, forward strand.
CTGGAGTGCGTCCTACGCCTGCCTGGGGCAACGCAACCGTGAAGCCTCGCTACGTATCTGCCCGACTATCACCATTGGCGGCAAGTCACCGGCCAAACAGTACAACCTTGAGTTTCGCCCCCTGGACGCCACCGCTTCGCCGCACCTGAGCATGGCAACGGTGTTGATGGCCGGCCGGCTGGGCATCGAACAGAAGCTCGCACTGAACGCCACCACCGATGAAGAGCCCGACACCCTGAGCGACGAACAACGGCAGGCGCGCAACATCGTCGCTCTGCCGGGCTCCCTGGGGGAAGCGCTGGATTGCCTGCGTCACCAAGATGAGCTGTTCCAAGCGTTGCCCAAACTGATGATGGACGCTTACCTCGCGCTCAAGACCCAGGAGCTCAAATCGACAGATTCATTCACCCCAACCGAACTCTGTGACCACTATGCCCGCCTCTATTGAAACCCCGGAACAAGGCTTGTACAGCGAGCCGGTCTACACCCTGAGCCAAGAGGATTCCGGGCACCCGGTGATCCTGGTGTGTGAGCATGCGAGCTCCTACATACCACCGCAACTGGAGCGCCTGGGGCTCAGTCACGAGGCGGCACGCGAGCACATTGCCTGGGACATTGGCGCCCTAGACCTGGCGCAACAATTGTCAAAAGCCCTGGGGGCGACCCTGATCTCGGCGGGTTACTCACGCCTGCTGATTGACCTGAATCGCCCCCTCGAGGCGCCTGACAGTATTCCGCAACACAGTGAAATCTATCGGGTGGCGGGCAACCAGAATCTCGACGAGACCACACGCCAGTATCGACGGGACTGCCTGTTCGACCCTTTCCATCAAAGGCTCAGCGCCCTGATCGACGCCAGGCTCGCCGCTGGTCGCGCGGTACGGGTGGTTGGGATCCACAGCTTCACCCCGATCTACTTCGGCCAGCCGCGCACCCTGGAAATCGGCGTGTTGTACGCCCGCGCCCAGGCCTATGCCCAACGCTTACTCGAAGGCCTCGCGGCCCAGGGCCACAAGGCGGCGGCGAACCAGCCGTATGAAATCAACCCGCTGGAGGATATGACCGTCCCCTTCCACGGTGATAGTCGCGGCATTGACGCTGCACTGATCGAGGTCAGGAACGACCTGCTACGCAGCCCGCAAGCCGTACAGGCTTGGTCGGATGCCTTGGCTCCACTGCTCTGAACGCTGTTGCTTGGTAAATCGGTAATACAACTATAAAAACACCGCTTGGGCGCTTTTAAACCTGCCGGGTTCAAAAACTTGCTTCAGTCACCGCCGTTGTCCGGCAGTGACTGGACATCCGCCTTACTCGCTTACGGAGTACCCTGTCATGGCCGTCGAAAACTTTGGTTATAAACAAGAATTAAAACGCAGTTTGTCGCTTGCCGACCTGGTGGTCTATGGAATGATCTTCATGATTCCCATCGCCCCCTTCGGTGTGTACGGCTACGTCAACCAAGAGGCCCCCGGAATGGTTCCGCTGGCCTACATCATTGGCATGGTTGCTATGCTGTTCACGGCATTGAGCTACGGCAACATGGCACGGGCCTTTCCGATCGCCGGCTCCGTGTACTCCTATGCGCAACGGGGCGTGCACCCCAACCTTGGGTTCATCGCAGGCTGGCTGCTGTTGCTGGACTACCTGCTGATTCCACCGTTGCTGTACATCTACGCCGCCATGGCTCTCAACCACCTCTACCCTGATATTCCGAAGTTCGGTTTTATCTTCGCCTTTCTGATCAGCGCGACCTTGGTCAACCTGCGCGGCATCACCTTCACGGCCCGCATGAACATCCTGTTCCTGCTTGCGCAGCTCACGGTCCTGGGTATTTTCCTGGCCTGTGCCTGGCAGGCACTGCACGCAGGTGGCGGGAGCGGGCAACTCACATTAGCCCCCCTGTACAACCCGGCGAACTTCAACTTCGGGTTGATGATGCAGGCGGTATCGATTGCGGTGCTGTCGTTCCTGGGCTTCGATGCCATCTCCACGTTGGCCGAAGAAACCAAGGGGGATGCCGGGCGTAGCGTTGGCAGGGCAGCCCTGATCAGCCTGCTGATCATGGGGGCGATTTTCGTCGCACAAACATGGCTCGCCGCGGACCTGGCGGCAGGCATGGGCTTCACCTCGGCCGACACTGCCTTCTATGAAATTGCCGCCATCGCCGGTGGCGATCGATTGGCCTCCCTGGCGGCCATCGCCACAGCGCTGTCCTGGGGGGTTGCGGTCTCCATTACCTCGCAAGCCGCCGTTTCGCGGTTACTGTTTGGGATGGCCCGGGATGGCAAGCTGCCAAAAATCCTCGCCAACGTTCATCCCAAGTACCGCACGCCACACGTGAGTATCTATCTGGTGGCGATACTGTCAGTGGGCATCTGCTACGTGTTTATCAATGCCGTCGACACCTTGACGTCGCTGGTGAACTTCGGCGCGTTAAGCGGCTTTATCATTCTGCATATCACCGTCATCAACTATTACTGGCGCCGCCAGAAAACCGGGAAATTCCTCGCTCACCTGGTATTCCCGCTCATGGGTTTAATCATCACCAGTGCAATCATGTACAACATGGGCCTGGACGCACAGAAACTCGGCTGCGCCTGGATTGCGCTCGGCCTGGTCTACCTGTGCATCCTCAATCGCAAAGGTGCGAACCTGGTGTTATCCAAGGACATTTGACGCCCCTGGGCTAGCACCCCGCAGGAAACACCCGTATCGAGAGCCACCCCGCCACAAAGAGCCCGACGCCGAACGTCAGATGCGCAATCACACTCCTGCGCCTCGCCACGTTCGGCGCCGCGGTTCGCGAAGCGGCGATGCCCAGGCCGAATGCGGGCTGCAGGATGAAAAACGGCGCAATCACACTGACCAGGCCCGCCACCAATGCGGGCAGCAGCGTGGGGTTGTGGAGCCAAGCGAGTCCTTGGACACCGACCAGCAGCGTGGCGAAGAAACACCCAGTGATGTAGTGAAACACCCAACCCAGCAGGCGTTCATGCCTGACTCGGGGCGCCGTCACAATCGAGGCGTGCCAAAACCGCCCGCGCACCATGTGCCCCAACCACCGCCCGACGAGCCCGTAGTCCAGCGACGCCAGGCCCAACAGCCGCGCCTGAATAAAGGCCGACAGATCCATGATCAACGTCGCCCCCATGCCAACCAACAGAATGCGCAGTAGCGCCTCCCCTACTCCCATGTCATCTCCCCTTGCCTTCGGCCTGTTTTAGCGATTTGATCCGGGCAGTCTGCAAGTTCAAGTCGACTTGAGGTCAAGCATGAAAGAGATGGAAATCGGTGAAGTGGCACGTCGTTCCGGCCTGCCGGCTTCAACCCTGCGCTACTACGAAGAAAAAGGCCTGATCCGCTCGATCGGTCGCCGTGGCTTGAGCCGCGTGTTCGGCGCGGATGTACTCCAGCAGTTGTCATTGATCGCCCTCGGGCAATCGGCGGCGTTTTCCCTGGACGACATCGCCACCATGCTGGACGCCGACGGCCGGCCCGCCATTGATCACCAGCGCCTGGCAGAAAAGGCCGACGAACTGGACCGCACCATCGAACGCCTTAGCGCCATACGCGACGAGCTTCGTCGTGCAGCATCCTGCCCTGCTCCGCGGCATATTGAATGTCCAAAGTTTCAGGACATGTTGAGTGCTGCTGGAAAACTGCAGACCAGAAATAGAGCAGGTAAAGGAAGGTCGCTGGCTAGCGTTGGCCAACCCGCACTCGGAGAAAATTAAGTTTGAAATAAGGTAGGAACCTTATCTTTTGATTTTTTGGATCTGAGCATTTCGAGCATGTGCACCTTTAACGCGGAGTCGAAACCCCTTTTCAGTATCGTTCTGGTGAATTACAAGACCCTGGATTTGACCAAGGTATGCCTGGATCTTTTATCTGCACATGCACAAAAAGCCGGCATTGCGGTATGGGTAGTCGATAACGGATCTGCGGATGCCAGCACTGAGTATTTGCGCTCACTCGATTGGATCAACTTGATTGAACGCAAGTCGCTCACCCCAGAGCCAGGCCACATTGCCCACGGCAACGCCCTGGATATGGCGCTGGAAAAGGTCGATACCGATTACGTGTTTCTGCTGCACACAGATACATTCGTTTTCGATCCACAGGTATTTACGATGATGCTGGAGCACTGTCGTCAAAATCCGACAGTCGCCGCCGTCGGTTGTACTGAGCAACTCAATCGAGGAGTGCCCAGGACACTTTGGCGATTCACTTCGCGCCTGGCGAAACATCATTTCAGGCGCCTGAAGCTGTCGCTAGGTCTGCGCTCCAGAGATCCGAAACCTTACAGGGAAACCCACCTGAAGAGCTTTTGTACGCTTTGGAACAGCAAAATCATCAAGCAGCACGGCTTGCATTTTCAGCTCGATGAGCGAGTACCTGGCTATGCATTGCAGGACGGGCTGATCGATATCGGCTACAAGGTTGTGTTTCTTTCACCGCGAAAAATCTTCAAGTATCTGGACCACATCCAGGCGGGAACGGTCGCTGCCGGCGGTGGTTATGGTCAACATCACCGACGCACAAAGATGTACGAAAATATTCTCAAACGCTTCAATACGTTGAACACGCCCACAGCCTGAACATGGCTAATGCCGGCCATAGGCTCTGCGGGATCTGAATTCAGTGGCTTGCAAGGCTACGGTAGGAAACCGCAGACAACAAATAACCCGCACTAGGCGGGTTTTTTGGTTGTTTCAGGTGGTATTGCAAGCACCTGAAAACAAAAGGTGGTGCCCAGAGACGGAATCGAACCGCCGACACGGGGATTTTCAATCCCCTGCTCTACCGACTGAGCTATCTGGGCCGCGGCGCAATTAAACGTTTTTTACCACCGTGGCGTCAACCACGAAATCAAAAAAATCTAACGAATACCTATGCTTACGACTGTCCTTGACGACGAAAAAAGTCAACGGCCGCGGAGTCTCTGGATAAAGGTGGGATTTGGCTGCGACAGGCACTCATTGCGTCAGGGTATTGCCAAGTCAGCAAACCTTAGAAGAAAATGAGAGTCATTATCAAATATCTTCGTTGCGGGCCACCCCCATGTCCTCTGTCGACCACTCTCAACAACATGCCGTGCAGACGCTCTACGAGAATCACCATCAGTGGCTCTGTGGCTGGTTACGCCAGCGGCTTGGCTGTGTCGACAACGCGGCGGACCTGGCCCAGGACACGTTCATCCGGGTACTGACGCAACGCAAGGCGCCTGAATTGCGTGAGCCTCGCGCCTACTTGAGCACCATTGCGCGCAGTTTGATGATCGATATGTTCCGCCGTCGGTCCCTGGAACAGGCGTACCTGGAAACCCTCGCGCTCAGCCCCGAACCGATCGACATCTCGCCTGAAACCCGCACCCTGATCATCGAAACCCTGATGGAAATCGACCGCCTGCTCGATGGCCTGGGTGGGCGCACCCGTGAGATTTTCCTGTTGGCACAGCTCGACGGGCTGAGCTACGTGGAGATCGGCCGACGCCTGAACGTCTCGGTGAACACGGTCAAGAAACACGCGGTGCGCGCCCTCACGCATTGCCTGCTGTTGGCAGACGACTGAAGTGCGCCCGCTCGCCTTGGATCACGCGACACTCGAAGCCGCAGCGCGCTGGTACGTCGACTTGCGTACAGAAGTGCCCGACGCCGCCATCCGAGAAGCACACCGACGCTGGCTGGAGTGTGACCCTCGCCATGTCCAGGCATGGGAGCGCCTGAACCGCCTGCAAGACAAACTTGGCCAGGTCGCACCAGGTATCGCCCGGCCGACACTGACCAGTGCCCGGGCCAAACGCCGTGACGTGCTCAAGGTCCTGTCGATTGTCTTGGCGGCCGGCGGGGCTGGTTCGCTGGCCTGGAACACAACACCCTTGCCGACCCTGATGGCCGACCAGCGGACCGCCACCGGCGAACGGCGTCGGGTGCGCCTGGATGACGGCAGCCTGGTGCGACTCAATACCGCGACCGCAGTGGACATTCGCTACAGCGCGAGCTTGCGCGAAATCCACCTGCTCAGCGGTGAGATCCAGATCGAGACTGCGCCAGACCAACAGGCACGGCCCTTTATCGTGCATACCCCATCGGGCAGCATTCGCGCCCTGGGCACCCGCTTCGTGGTGCGCTACGACGCGCAGCGCACGCGGGTCAGCGTGCAGGAACATGCGGTCGAGGTGCGCAGCGCAAACAGTCTCGGTCCGGCCGTGCGAGTGGATGCCGGGCAGCAGCTCGACTTCGACAGCAATGATACCGGCACGGCGCAGCGCTCCAGTCCCCAGGTCGACGCCTGGACCCGCGACATGCTGGTGATCGATGACTGGCGCCTGGAAGATTTCATCACCGAATTGCAGCGTTACCGTCCAGGTCATCTGGGCTGCGCTCCAGCGGTCGCCGACCTGCGGATTTCCGGCGCGTTTCACCTCGGTAGCAGCGATGCCATCCTCGATAACCTGACCTCGACCCTGCCCGTGCGGCTGCGGCGTTTCAGCCGTTATTGGACACGCGTCGAAGCCATTTGAGGGTTTTTGCAGAAAATTTATCGAAGGGGGTTGTTGATTTTGATTCTCGTTCGACTTTGTAGATAGAGGCGCAAATAGACGCCGCCATTTACTGCCATCGGGCGAAAGGAAACCGCATGATCCCCCGCACCCCCCAGCCGCGCAAAGTCTTCCGCAAGTCTGCCGTCAAACCCCTGAACCGCGCGGTGCATATCGCGCTGCTGGGAATGGCGCTCGCCTTGCCACTGGGTACGGTACTGATTGCACAGCCTGCCTGGGCACAGACCAACATTGAAACCAGCTTTGATATTCCGGCCGGAGCCCTGGGTTCGGCACTCACCCAGTTCGCCGCGACTGCTGGTGTGACGGTCTCGTTCGATCCGGCCCACGCCAGCGGGCAGAAGACCGCCGGGCTGCGCGGCCGCTACACCACCGATGCCGGCCTGCAGAAGCTGCTGGCCGGTAGCAGCTTGCAAGCGGTTCTCCTGCCGAGCGGCAGCTACTCGCTGCTGCCAAGGGTCCCGGGCGCTGCGCTGCAGTTAGGTGCAACCACTATTTCCGGCCAGGCCATCGAGTCGGCCTATGGACCGGTCGACGGTTATGTCGCCACCCGCAGCGCCACCGCGACCAAGACCGATACGCCGATCCTGGAAATCCCCCAGGCGATCAACGTGGTGACGGCCGATCAGGTCGCCGTGCAGGGCGCACGCAACCTGACCCAGGCCCTGCGCTATACGCCGGGCTTGAGCACCGGCGGTTTCACCGACCGCAATGTTATCGCCGACGAGATCACCAGCCGAGGTTTTGCCCCGACCCCGTTGTACTTCGATGGCGCCTACGTGCCTTATGCCGGCAGCCTGGGCGGGGCTCCGCAAATCGACCCCTACACCCTGGAGCGCATTGAGGTGCTCAAGGGCCCCTCCTCCGTGCTGTTCGGGCAGAACCAGCCGGGCGGCCTTATCAACCTGGTGTCCAAGCGACCCACCAGCGAACAGCGCAGCCAGGTCAAGCTCGGCGCGGGCAGTTACAACCGGGTCAATGGTGCATTCGACACCAGCGGCCCGCTCGACGACCAGAAGGCATTCACCTATCGCGTGGTGGGCCTGGCGAAGAAAGGCAATGAGCAGGTCGCGCACACCAATACCGAACGCATGCTGCTGGCGCCCAGCCTGACCTGGACGCCCACTGACGACACGTCGTTGACCCTGCTGGCGCAAATCCAGCGCGACGATGGCCTGGCCGATTATCAGGCGCTGCCGCGGGTCGGCTCCCTGGATCGCGGTCCGACTGGCCAGAAAATCAAACGGGATTTTTTCTCCGGGGATTCGCGCTACAACGACTACAAGCGCGACCAGTACATTTTGGGCTATGACTTCAGCCACAACCTCAGCGAAGACCTGACGTACCGGTCCACCGCGCGCTATACCGACGTACGTGACCAGTACAAAGGCTTCTACCTGCGCAGCTTCGTCACCGATGATGCCGGTGTGGTTAATCAGACCCAAGCCAATCGCGTCAAGCTGGACTGGCGCCAGCACAACATCGCCTACACCGTCGATAACAACCTGGAATACAAATTCAACACCGGCGCCCTGGAGCACACCACACTGGCCGGGGTCGACTATCGTCACTTCAGCCGCAAGTACGACGGCTACAACGCCTACAACGTGTTGCCGGTCGACCTTTACGGCAAGAACAACTACGACACCGCAAGCGTAACCCCGGTGCTCGATACCAAGTGGGACAACACCATTCGCCAGACGGGTGCGTACCTGCAGGATCAGATCAGGCTGGACAAGTGGATCCTCACCATCGGCGGCCGCCAGGACTGGGCGGAAATCGACAACAAGGACCTGCTGGCCCATACCGTCACGTCACAACGGGACAACCAGTTCACGGGGCGAGTGGGCCTGACCTACGTCACCGATTTCGGCCTGGCGCCCTATGTCAGCTATTCCGAATCCTTCCTGCCAACCCTGGGCACTGCCGCACCCGAGCGCGGTGGCAAAGCCTTTGATCCAACCGAAGGCGAGCAGTACGAAGTGGGGGTGAAATATCAGCCGTACGACAAGACGCTGATCACTGCCTCGGTGTTCCAGGTCAAACAGAAAAACGTGCTGACGGGCGACACCGAGTACCCGCAATACTCGGCGCAGAATGGCGAAGTGCGCTCTCGTGGCATCGAACTGGAAGCCAAGTCCAGTCTCGATAATGTCGACGTCATGGCCGCGGCCACCTACATCGACTCCTTCTACACCAAAAGCACCTATGGCGATCAGGGCAACCGCAGCGAAGCCACGGCACCGGTCTCGGCCTCGCTGTGGGTGGATTATCATTTCACCCAGGCGACCATCGATGGCTTGACCTTCGGTGCTGGCGCCCGTTACACCGGACGCAAGCCGGGTGACTCGGCCAACTCCTTCGACGTGCCGGCCTTCGTGGTCTACGACACCACGGTCAGCTATGACCTGGGCAAGCTGGACGCCGGCCTGCGCGGCGTGCGCACCAGCCTCAACGTGCAGAACGTCTTCGACCGAGAGTACGTCTCGGACTGTAACTATGCGTTCGGCTGCTACTACGGTCAGGAGCGAGTGGCGTCGGTGGAATTGACCTACGACTGGTGATCCCGTAGGGCAACGAGGCAGCCTTCGCCAGGTGCACAACACTTACGTGTCCGACTCCGCAACGCCTGCACCCACGCAATCTATTGGCGAGGCCGGGTGCATGTGGGGCGCAAGCGGACCTTGGCGAAGGCCTGCGTTCCATAAACCCACCTACTGCATGCCTTGGATATGGAGTCAGGTACCCGAGCTGGAGGCATGCTCCGCTTGAGTTCTCACCCCAAACAGCCGATCGGCTATTTGGCGGCCTCGTTCCATCCCTTCCGGCGTCAACCAGATGGATTTGCTCTTGTTTACCGGATCACGGATGAATCCATGCTCTTGCAATCGGTTCGTGATCTCGAAATCGTACCCTTTCCAAGTATTTCCGTTATCCGCACTGAAGGTTACCAACAGGGCGAGAACGGCTTCTTCAATCAAGCTTTCGTCGTATTTCATGATCGCTGCTCCACTCGGACTCTTAAACTTCCCGTGAGCCCGGAACTCGAATGGTAACTCGAACGGGGACGGATCTATTTTTCCCTCTTTTAACTCGAACGGGGACGGATCTATTTTTCCCTCTTTCGCACTGGACGATAAAATAAATCCGTCCCCATTTATGGAGAGATTTATGGTGGGCGAAACAGCGCTTTATCTTTTTTACCGATGCTGACAGCCTTTATGAAGAGCCGCTGTCGCGCCCAGTATCGGTTGTACTGCGATATTGATAGTGATCGTCCTGATGCGTTTGCCCGTGCCTGACTTCCAACGTGCCCCGCAGTCTCCATCGCACTCAAGGGGTTTGACCCTATAGCGGCTATAACCCTCACGCTAGTAGCCAGTTCGTCTCAAATAGGAATTGCTCATGGACAACCGCATCCCTCCGCCGCTGGTTGCTGCCCTGTTCGGTCTGTTGATGTGGTTCGCAGCTCGACACTCACCGGGCACCCTGGAGCTGACTATCGAGTGGCGCATTGCCCTGGCGCTGGTGGTGGCGCTGGCAGCCGTAGCCATTTGTCTAGCCGGCGTACTGTCGTTTCGCCGTGCCCGCACCACGGTCAACCCGCTGAAGCCGCAAACCGCTTCGGCCCTGGTCAGCTCGGGCGTCTACAGATACACACGCAACCCGATGTACTTAGGTTTCGCCACAGTCCTGATAGCCTGGTCAATCTTCCTCGCCTGGCCGCCGGCACTCCTCGGCGTGCTGGGCTTCGCGATGTACATGAACCGCTTCCAGATCGGGCCGGAGGAGCGAGCCCTCGCCAGCCTTTTCGGCAGAGAGTTCACGCAATACTGCAGCCAGGTCAGACGTTGGCTCTAGAACAGAGAGCCTCGGTTTCTGGCCGATAGCAGCCCAGCGCAATAAGTCACAGGCCGCCAGAAACCAAACCACCCATTACCCACCCCCACTCGGCACATCCAACCCAACCTTCACCCGATCCAGCGCCACAATCGTCTTGAACCAGGTGACGTTGGTGTTCTCCGCAAACAGGCGCCTTGCCAGGGCCTGGTACTCCTGCATGCTGGCGACGGTCAGCACCAGGACAAAGTCCACTTCCCCGGTGACGTAGTAGCACTGCTGCACCTCGGGCACTGCGAAGTGGGCCTTCATGGCTTCCAGTGCCTCCAGGCTGGTGCGCTCGGCCATCACTTCGACAATGATGGTAATCGGTCGGCCAACGGCGGTTGGGTCGACGATGGCGACGTTGCCGGTGATCACGCCACCCTCCTCCATGCGCTTGAGGCGTCGCTGGACGGCGGCGGTCGAGAGGTTGACCTGCTCGGCGATCAAGCGCAGCGCCATGGTGTTGTCGCGCTGGACCAGGTCGAGGATCGCACGGTCGAATTTGTCCAGGGCTTGGCTTGTTGCAGTGGTTTTTATCATGCTGGCTCGCGAGAAATTTTCTCGAAAACTAGCAGAAAACCGCGACCCTTTATCCACTGCCGCGAAATATTATCTTGGTCACAGTCCGCACCCGCGGCTGCCCGGGCACCCACACAGGATATTATTGGCATGGTCGCGCTGTTTCATCTGTCCCCGTTCCTGTTGGTCACCGCCATGCTCGTCGTGCTGCGGCGGCCACCTGTGCAGGCCGCCGTCGCCGGCACTCTGCTGGTACTGCTGCTGTGGCTCGCCGGTGCAGCCGATGCCTGGCACCTGGGCAGCATGGTGGCCGCCCTCAAGGACACGGCGGTGCTGTTTGCCAGTACCGCCTTCGTGATTGTGCCGGGCCTGGCCTTCGTGATCGTGATCGAACGCCTGGGAGTCAACCTGGCGCTGAGCCAATGGGTGCGTTCATTGGGCCTGGGCAGCGGCGATCAGGTGGTGTTCATCGTGCTCGGCCTGGCGCCGCTGCTGGAAGCCATGACCGGCTTCGGCGTGTCCTTGATCGCCACGGTGCCCTTGCTGCTGAGCCTCTTCGAGCGCCGGGCCGCGCTGCGCATTGCGTTGCTGGGCATGGCAATCATGCCGTGGGGCACGCTCGGCCTGGCCTCGGTGATAGGCGCTTCGCTGGCGCACCTGGATGCCCGGGCACTGTCATCGACCTCGGCACTGACCAGCGCGCCAGTGTTTTTGCTGCTCAGTGGATTGGCGCTGTATCTGGCGGGTGTGCGTGAGTTGCGGGCATGGGCGGCGCTGGGGATTTACTGGCTGTTGTTTATGGCGGCGCTGTACAGCGCCAGTCGCTGGCTGGGCCCGGAAGTGGCCGGTGTTGCCGCGGCCCTGGTGACGGCCCTGGCGGTGCTGGCTGGCGGAGTGTGGCGCGTGCGACGCAGCGCCAGTCCGCGCATTGCCGTGCACTGGCCGCGTCAGGCATGGCCGTACCTGGTGCTGATTGTCTGCATCGTCTCCTTGAAGCTGATCCTGACCCTGACTTCCTGGCAGGATCAATGGCTGGTGTCTGGTGCCCAGGTCACCTGGAAACCCCTGGCCTCCCCTGGCGTAGCCCTGCTGCTGGTGCTGGTCGGCGTGTGGCTGCATGCGCGGGCCACACCACACAAGGTGGGGTCGGACGGCAGTCTGCCGGTGGCACTGATGGCGCGGGCGAAGCGGCCGTTGCTGACGATTTTTTTCTTCCTGGCGATGTCGCAGATCATGGTCAAGGCCGGCTTCCTGGCGGGATTGATGCAACTGCTGGCCGGCCTTTCACCCGCCGCCGCGATGCCGTTGGTGACGATGTTCGGTGCACTCTCGGGCTACATGACCGGCTCGAACGTGGGCGGCAACGCGATCTTCATGCCGGCCATCGCCCTGCTACCCGAATCCGCGCGCCTATTGTTGGCCGCGGTGCAGAACAGTTCGGCAGGGCATGCCGCACTCGGCTCGATATCGATTGTCATGCTGATCGTGGGGCTGGCAAAAACTCAGGCGAAGGAAGAAGGCGAACTGATCAGGTTCGGCTTCGCCCTCGCTTGCCTCAATACGGTGCTGGTGGCGTTGGCGGCCGCGTTGCTCAGCGGCTGGTTCAGCTGGGCGCTGGTGTGGTGAGCCTTTGTGCCAACGCCAGACGATCAGGCGGTTTGCCGGCGCATCGCGAGAATCGCCGCACCAAACCCGATGAAAGTTACCCCCACCACGCGGCTGACCCAGCGCGACCACTCAGGTCGCGCCAACATGCCCTTGGCGCGCGAGGCGAGCGCGGCATACAGGCTCAACGACAGCAACGAAAGCGCCATGAATATCCCGGTCAGGATCAGGAATTGTGGAAACAGGGCTGCGCCTTGATCGATAAACTGCGGGAACAACGCGGTAAAGAACAGCGTCGCCTTGGGGTTGGCGAGCGCGGTTACCACCGCTGACCGGTACAGTTTAAAGGGGCTGGGGCGAACGTTCTGCCCCTGCTCAATCCCCTCAGCCAGCAATGGCGTCTTGTTGAGCAACTGCTTGACCCCCAGGTAGAACAAATACCCGGCGCCAGCGATCTTGACCATATTGAACATCCATTCCGAACTGGCAAGCAGCGCGCCCAACCCCAGCATCGCGGCCGCCGACAGGCAGAACAGCCCACTGGCATTGCCCAGCGACGACCAGATTGCGCTGCGTTGACCATGGGTCAGGCTGTTGTTGATCGCCATCAAGGTCGCAGGACCCGGGCTGGCGATGGCAATCGCAGCGACCAGGGTAAAAGCCAACATTGTGTTCGGGTCCATGGTTCCAGCCTCCTTGAGAATGGCGGGTATGCTACCGAATGTTTCATCGCCTGATGATAAAAATCATCTTCGGGAGCAAGCGCCCAACGGTTCATCTGGTTTTTTGCGGGATTAGCTCGAGTGCGCCTAAAAGGCTGCGGGTGAACGCAGCCATCCATCCAGGGGTTTGATCAGGAGAACTCAATGCCACATGAGGTGAGTCGCGCAAAGGGATCTCCCGAGCCGAACTCCCAACCTTCAGGCATTGTGGTTTTCCAGCCACGCTGCTTATCCATCCGGTTTTTTTCTTCTTCCGAGATCAGAACAATCGCCAGATGGCGCTCAATCATCATTGCCACAGCTTCGACCAACTCGCCGGCCTGATACATCTTCATGCTTTGGTCGCGGATCAGGACACAGGGCACGATGTGTTCTCTATACCTGCCGCCGCTGGATGACCTTGCGCATATCAGCCACGCATCAGGAACGACGTGCTCAAAAATCCGCGTACTACCAACCCTGCCCTCTTCCCAATGATCGCGGAATATTTGTGCAAGTCGTTTGATGGCTCTCTGTTTCTGCTCTGCTTGCGTATGTTTAGCGATGTTGGTTGTCATTGGGTCCAGGCCATTGAAGATTGATCAAGTGCTGCCATTGCTTCCCTGCGCTGCGCAATGAGTGCGGCTTTGTCCTGCGCGCAAAGATGTTGGCCGGGGGTCGGCAAGGCACAAGCGGTGGCCTCGCTCCAGCGGTCGAAGGCCGCAGTGGCAACGAACGCGGGGCCTTGGGTCTTGCGCACCAAGGCTTTGTCTTTTTGCTCAGCGATTACTGGATTGACTTTGGCATAGGTAAACCGCGAAGAGGGATGGTTCACCACGGCCACCGGCACATCACCGGCAAGCGAGCGAATCAACTTACCGTTACGTACGCTGAAGCAGACAATCAGATCCGGTGCCAACACCGCCAAGACTTCGCTGAATGCTCGCTCACCCCGCTGCCAAGCGCCTTGCGGCGGCGGAATTCGACTGTCTGGCAGGAACTCCTGCAGAAAATTGTAATAGGCAACACTGCTCCAGAAGTCTGCTTTTTGCGCGCCGGTGAAGGCCTGCCGAACGTTCTGCACCGCCGTCATGATTTTCGTGAAATGGGGATGGCGCCGAAGTTTACCGGTGGCTTTAGGGTGCCTCTGGCCTAGGGCAAGTGCCTTGATGATTTCGGGTGTAACGGTGGGGCGCTCGTGCTGTTTGGCGCCATAGTGAGACTCGCACACCAGGAGAATGCGTAACCCGCCACATCCTCGCTCATAGTGCGAGCCGACCCAAGGTGCAAAGCGCACCGTACTGTTGTTCATGGTCTTCCTTGGTTGGGGGTTCTGCTGAACCATTCCTGATGGAGCGCAAGATACCTGCAAGCTCAAGCCCGTACCACTCAGGCTGCGTCAAGGCCCACAGGACGTTCGTTTGACTTGGTATTGCAGGGGTCGCTGCGCCACCCAACGCAGCCTTCGGCAGCTGCTACAGGTTCCTGTTGTCGCTTAACTGATCGGCATTAGGCACAATCGCCGGCTTTTTTCGCGACAGGCAGTGCGACCATGCAACGGATTGTAATTCTCGGCAACGCCGGTAGCGGCAAATCTACCCTGGCCCGCGCCCTCGGCAGCCGCCTTGGCCTGCCCGTGGTGCATTTGGACAGGCTGTTCTGGGAGCCTGGCTGGGTCGAGCCAGACGCCGAGCAATTCCGCGCCCGGGTCAAGGCCGCGGTTGCGCCAAAGGCCTGGGTCTGTGAAGGCAACTATGCCCGGCGCACCTTCGACCTGCGCCTTCCCGGTGCCGACCTGATCATCTGGCTCGATACACCGCGGCTCACCTGCTTCACCCGAGTGATCCGGCGCAGCGTCATGAACCGCCCTCGCCCCGACCTTCCCGCAGGCTGCAGCGAGAAGATCGACCGGGCGTTCCTGACCTTCCTGAACTTCGTGTGGAACTTCGACCGTGGCTACCGTCCAGGCATCGAGATGGTGCGCCAGGCCATCGGGCCCCACATCCCTACCCTGCACTTGCGCGGTTCCCGGCAGATCCGCGCCTTTGTCGACAGCTTGCCGGCAACGCCGCAATCAATCAGCGTCGACCTGCAGGGCCTGCAGGATAAACCCGAGTGATTCCGGGGCCGCACGGTGATTGTTCGGCGAGCGGTGCTGGTCCCAGGGCATGGCGTCATCGGTGCAAAAATCGCCGATGCACGCGATGCTCAGCTCAGCCTCCAGCAGCCCCAGGGGAATCCAGAAGTACGGGGTCTGGCGCAGAGGATTCGGCACCGTGGAACCACATGACGAGCAAAAGTCGTTGCGGTAGCCGCTGGGTTTTTGCCAACTGCTGATCTGCTCCTGCCCTGCGACCCAGCGAAAATCAGCCGCCTTGACCAGCGTCGCGAGGTTATGGCCGACCCCGGTTTGCTTGCGGCACAGGGTGCAATGGCAGCGATAGAAATAGCGCGGTTCTACCTCCAGGGTAAAACGTACGGCCCCGCACAGGCACTGCCCGGATGTCATGGATAGCTCCTTTGTACAACGATAGTTCGGCATTTCTACAGGCTGGACTGGCCGAGGACCAGAAAAAACACCGGTCGGCAACGAGATGTCCTGCACCTGCGCTACGAGTTCGCGCCGATCCCCCGCACCACCCGCCGGGCCGTCAGGATGCCCAGCAGCGGTGCGAGAGCGAACACGCCAAACAGCCAGCTTGCGGCATTCGCCGTACCAGCGACACCTCCGGGAACAGTCAGGCCGGCGAGGTTCGCCACCATTCCCGCCAGCGCCGCACCGAGCGCGGTCGCGAACAATTGCACGGTGGTGATAGACGCCGATGCCAGGTCTTGCTCTCCCGCCGGTGCCACCTGGAATATCCGGGTCAGTAGATGGGGCCAGGCCAGGCCGACGCCCAAGCCGATGATCACCAGCGCCAGGCAGATTGGCAGGAGTGCCTGCCAGTCGCCGCCACTTTCGCTGCGCAGCAGAACGGCCAGCGCCGCCATGCCGGTGAATCCGAGCAGTGGACCGGCGAGGATCACCCGGCCCACTGCCCTGCCGCTCGCGCCTGAACTGCCAATCGATCCCAGCGTCCAACCCGCCGCCATGAGCGCCGCGAGGTAACCGGCCATCAGCGGCGACTGCTGATGGAGGACCTGGAGGAACAGCGGCACAAAGATCTCGCCACTGGTGACCGCGACCGCAAGCAACGACATCGTTGCGTAGAGCACACCGAGCGCCGAGGTCATGGAAAATGCACCGGCCGGAAGCAATCGCTGGCGGGCGCGACTTTCGCTCCAGATCAATAGGGCTGTCAGGATCGCGGCCGCGCCAAGGCCGAGGATATTCCACGACAGCATCGACCCAACGCTGCCAGCCGACACGCAGAGTACCGCCGCTGTCAGCAGCACCAGTTGGACCAACGGCAATGGCACGCGCGACGGTTGGTCCGCGCTGCGCTTGGGCAGTATGCGTGCCGCCAGCAGGGCGAACAGGATGGCGACCGGGATCAACGACCAGAACGCCGCCCGCCACACGCCCAGTTGCGCAAAGATCCCCCCGACGGCGGGACCGACCAGGGTGGCCACCCCCCACATGCCGGAGACCAGGGCCATCGCCCGCGGCCATAAGGCTTCGGCGAAAACCAACCGGATCATCGCGTAGGACAAGGCGAACAACAACCCGCCGCCCAGCCCCTGGACAAGCCGGCCCGTGAGCATCACGGCCATTGACGGGGCGAATGCGCAGATCAGCGCACCACAGGCAAACACCAGAGTCGCACCAATGTACGCGCCACGAGGTCCCATGCCCGTCAGCCAGCGCGCCGACAGCGTCGAGCCGAGGATCGAAGCCGCGACGAAGAGCGTGGTGTTCCATGCGTAGTAGTCGAGGCCGCCGATGTCCTTGACCACCGAGGGCAGGATGGTGGTAGCGATATAGACATTGATCGCATGGAGCACCACGCCACCGGCGAGTGCCAGCGAGCGCACGCCATTGGCCCCCGATAGCAGGTCGGCCCAGCCGGTGCCAGCCGGTGCCACAGATTGCAGATGATCGTCAGTGGGTCCTTCACACGTGTCCATGTCAGCTCCAGTCAGTGATCCCACTCGCAACCGCGAATGGGTGCTTGCAACGGCAAGCCGACCTCCTTATAAAACCTCATCCATAGATGAGGTCAAGAGAAAGCTGCCATGTCGATCGATGTTCGCGTGCCTCTATCGGTAGGGGAAGTGTCCCGGCGCTGCGGTGTGACGGTTGCCACCGTGCACTTCTACGAGGCCAAGGGCTTGATCCACGCCGAGCGCAGTGCCGGCAACCAGCGGCGTTATGCGCGCGAAGTGCTGCGCCGGGTAGCCATTATCAAGATCGCCCAGCGCGCAGGCATCCCCCTTGCGACCATCAAGGCGACGCTCGACCAACTACCGACCGGGCGCGCCTTGACCGCGCACGACTGGCAACACCTGTCGACGATCTGGCGCGACATGCTCAGCGAGCGGATTCACAGCCTCACCCAGCTGCGCGATCAACTCGACGGCTGTATCGGCTGCGGCTGCCTGTCGATCGACGACTGCCCGCTGCGCAATCCCGGTGATCGCCTGGGCCAACTGGGCAGCGGTGCGGTCCTGCTCGACCAGGACACGCCGGCCAACAACTGAGTACCGCGACCTGCCCCACGCTGTAGCTCTCCCATAGATTTTTTTCATGGCAGGCTTCTTCGCCGCTGCAATACCTGAGAGAATGTTTGTTAATGATTCTCAATAGCCCTATTTATATCATTAGCAACCAGGAACCTACCTTATGCCGCGCGTTACCCCGCTGCGTTATTTGAATGCGCCCCGAAATCTGCTGGCCATGGCCATCTGCATGGCTACCCTGGCGCCAGCCTTTGCCGATGACAGCAGCGCTATGCCAGAAACCTCCAGGCCGACCACCCTGGAACTGGGTGCTACCGAAATTACCAGTACCCAACTGGGTAGCACGACCGAAGGCACGAGTTCCTACACCACCGGCGCCATGTCCACTGCAACCAAACTGCCGCTGACCATGCGTGAAACGCCCCAGGCCGTCACCGTGATTACCCGCCAGCGCATGGACGACCAGGCCATGACCAGCATCAACGATGTGGTCAATGCGACCCCTGGATTGTTCCTCGATTACTCCGGTGGCCCCGGCCGGCAGTCCTATTCGGCACGCGGTTTTGACATCGACAACCTGATGTATGACGGCATCCCGAGCGGCTATCAAGGCGCGGTGGTCGGCGCCCAGCCGAACCTGGCGATGTTCGATCGGGTCGAGGTGGTACGCGGGGCCACCGGCCTGGTGACCGGTGCCGGCAACCCTTCGGCAGCCATCAACATGGTCCGCAAGCGGCCACTGGCCGAGCAGCACGTCACCCTCACCGGCGCCGCCGGCACCTGGGACAACTACCGCGGCGAAGTCGACGCCTCCAGCCCGCTCAACGACAACGGCACCTTGCGCGGCCGGGTCGTGACGTCCTACCGCGACACCAACAGCTTCGTCGATGATGTCGATGAACAGCACGGCCTGTTCTACGCGGTCACCGAAGCAGACCTTGGCGAAGACACCACCCTGACCTTAGGTTTCTCCAATCAGAAGGACAAGACCAACTACTTCTGGGGCTCTTCGATGATCGGCCTGGATGGTCATCATCTGGACCTGCCGCGCTCCTACAACCCCGGGACTGACTGGGAAAACAAGGACCAGGAGATCAACACCCTGTTCGCCGAAGTCCGCCAGCAGTTGGCCAATGACTGGAAGCTGCAGTTCAACGCCAACTACGCCGAACAGAATGCAATATTCACCGGGTCTTACCAGTCGCGTTGGGTCAACAACACCCTGGCCCGTACCGTCTACCAATCCGGCCACGATGAAAACCAGGCCGGCGTGGATGCGTTTCTCAGTGGTCCGTTCGAAGCGCTCGGGCGCAGCCATGAATTGGTGGTGGGCGCCAGCAAGCGCATCTACGACATGACCACCCACAACTACTCCCCGTACGACACCAACTGGCCGATCAATGCCGGCAAACCGGACTTCGTGCACACCGACAACAGCCGCGAAGTGACCACCCAGGACGGTCTGTACATGACCACCCGCCTGAGTCTGGCCGACCCGTTGAAGCTGATCCTCGGCGGCCGCCTGGACTGGTACGACTACGACAACCGCGATGGCGACGGCGACTACAAGGTCACCCGCAACGTCACCCGCTACGCCGGCCTGATCTACGACCTGGACCAGCATCACTCGGTCTACGTCAGCTACAGCGACATCTTCACCCCCCAGAGTTCCAAGGGCACCTCCGGTACTCCGCTCAAGCCCATCGTCGGCAAGAACTACGAGGTCGGCATCAAGGGCGAATACTTCGACGGTGCGCTGAATGCGAGCCTGGCAGTGTTCCGCATCGACCAGGAAAACCGCGCTGTGCAGGTGTACGTACCGAACTGCCCGCAAGCTACCTGCTATGAGGCCTCCGGTGAGATTCGCAGCCAGGGTATCGACTTCGAACTGCAAGGTGCACTGACCGAGAACTGGCAGGTAGGCGGCGGCTACACCTATGCACGCCTGCACACCCTCAAGGATGCGGCCAACCCGCAGAACGAAAACCAGCGTTTCGACACTGACACCCCGGAGCACCTGTTCAAGCTGACCACCAGCTACCGCTTCCAGGGCCCGCTGGAAAAACTGCGGGTCGGCGGCAACATCTCCTGGCAGAGCCGCATGTACAACGACGTCGCGCTGGCAGATGGCAGCACCTACCGTCTCGAGCAGGGTGCCTACGCCATCACCGACCTGATGGCCGGCTACCAGGTCAACCAGAACCTGGACCTGCAACTCAACGCCAACAACATCTTCGACCGCGAGTACTACTCGTCCATCTCCAACTCCACCAGCTACGGTGGCGACACCTACGGCGCTCCGCGCAACATGATGTTGACCGCCAAATACAGCTTCTAGATAGCCCGGGCGCAAGGACGCGCACGGTTGCTGATGCATGTTTGAATAGCGCACGGATTGACGGTACTTCTTCTCCCCCACTCCAAGGACAGGCACATGGCTCTGATCTCGCAACGAGTAGAAATGGCGCGCAACGGCGCCAACGACAAGGTTATCTGCCGCCTGGCCTCGGGCTGGGTGGTGATGGGCGACGTGCAGTTCCTGCCGGGCTACTGCCTGTTGCTGCCCGACCCTGTCGTACCCAGCCTCAACGATCTGGATGCCCAGGCCAGGGCCACCTACCTGCTCGACATGGCCCGCATCGGCGACGCCGTGTTACAGGCCACCGGGGCGCTGCGGATGAATTACGAGATCCTCGGCAATTCCGAGCCAGAGCTGCATTGCCACCTATTCCCGCGCTACGCCTCAGAACCGGAAAAACATCGCAAAATGCCCGCCTGGTTCTACGACTGGAAAACCGCCCCACCCTACGCCGAAGAAACCCACGGTGAGCTGCGCCGCAAAATTGCCGAACTGCTGACTAGCCCGTAGCAGCTGGCGCAGCTTGCACTCCTGTAGCAGCTGCCGAAGGCTGCGTTGGGTTGCGTAGCGACCCTCGACGGTATTGCCAATCCGACTGAACGTCCTGCGGCCGTTAACGCAGCCTCGCGCGGCTCGACAGCTGCTACGGCGGCTACAACAACGACTACGCTTTTAGGGAACACCCGACACTGCCCAGGTGACTGCCATGAGCACGGCTGCGCTGTCAGAACTCGATGCTGCCCTGCCTGGTCTGGCCCGCAGGATCCGTGTGTTGGACGCGCTGTCCTGGCCGGCCGGAATTGAACAGGTGTTCCTGGCCAATTGGCGCGCCGGCAAGGCGGCGTTGCCCAGAGTCGAGTTACAAGCGCGTGAGCACAGCGCCGAGATTGCCGCCCTGCAAAGCTTTGCCGGACGCTGTGACGAGGGCCATCCGGCCGGCAATTACCTGGCCATGACCGCCCGCAGCTACGCCACGGCCGGGCGCATGCTGGGCGCCATCGGGACTCCCGATTTCACCCGTTACTCCTCGGCGCTGTACCGGCGTCCGGACTTCTATTACACGAACCTGCAATTGAGCATGCTCGACGCGGCCCAGTTCTTCCTCAAGACCACCGACGCGCTGCTGGGCGGCGCGCGGATTCCCCCAAGCCAGGCCGACATCCCGGCCGAGGCTTTCGCCGCCTGGATGCAACCGGAGCTGGACAGCTTTTTCGGCGCCGGCCAGATCAGCGTCGTGCTCGACCCGAGCCTGGCCGCCAAGGCGATTGCCGGCGCAAGCCGGATCCGCCTGCGTGCCAGCGCGCTGTTCTCGAACTTGGACAAACAGCAGTTGCTGCAACACGAGGCCTTCGTACATGTCGCCACGGCGCAGAACGGCGCCCGCCAGACCAATCTGAAAAGCCTCGGCCTCGGTGCCCCACGCACCACCCAGACCCAGGAAGGCATTGCCACCCTCGCCGAGCTATTCACCGCCAGCATGGACATCAACCGTTTGCGCCGCCTGGCCCTGCGAGTGCTGGCGGTCCAGCAGGCGCTGGATGGCGCCGATTTTATCCAGGTATTCGAAGGGTTCCTGGCGGCCGGCCAATCGCAGGAGGAATCGTTCCGCTCAACCCAACGGGTGTTCCGCGGGGCCGACCTGCGTGGCGGCGCGGCGTTCACCAAGGACGCGGCCTACCTGACCGGATTACTCGGTGTGCATACCCTGCTGCGCATCGCCATCCGCGACAACCGCCCGGACCTGGTCGGACATTTATTTGCCGGGCGCCTGACCCTCGGTGATACCGTACGCCTGGCACCGCTGTTCGAATCCGGCTGGCTCCAGGGACCGACCTACCTGCCCGCCTGGGCCAGTGATCTGCGGCGACTGGCGGCGAACCTGGCGTTTTCGGCCTTCATCTCGCGGATAAAGCTTGAGGTGCTGGATCTGCAGGTGCTGATGGCCTTCGCCGACGAACACGAAAGCGATGCCAGCGCCATGTGAACCATGGACGTATTGGGCGGCAACCAAAGTCCATTCAGGGGAAGCCAGATGAACGCGACAACCGTGGGGAAATGGGCGACCTGCCTGCTCGCCCTGCAACTGCTGCTGATGGCGGGATGCAGCAGCAAACCCAACCGGAGCACCTATGCGAGCAGCAGCCAGGGCTCCAACTGCTATGCCAAGGCGCTGCCCACTGCCGGGGAAGGCGGCCTGGCCTGGGGCTCGACCTTGGGTGCGGCGCGGCAAAAATCCATGGTGAGTTGTCAACGCTACGCCGGTCGATCCGGTGGCACGCCGAGCACCTGCAAAGTGGTGCTGGCCCAGTGCAAAACCCGCTAACACCGACGGCCAGCAAACGGAGTGGATCGATTCTGCTGCTACGCTTTGAACTCCTCCGAATGGATTAATACGATGTATTGGTGCATCCCCCTCTCCCCATCTGCCTGGACGCGGCCATGAGCCGTCGGCTGATGGCTGGCCTCACCGTGGTGCTTATCGGCGTGACCAGTTACGTGCTAGTCCAGTGGCAGATGGTCAACCAGCACAAGCGCGAGGTGCAGTGCACCGAGGCCCGGCAGGCGCTCAAGGATGTGCAGATTCGGGCGCGCGCGTTGGCGGCCGGTTTGTCGCTGGACGCTTACAGCCTGGAGGAGGAAGCCAAAGTGGCGGCGCTGATCCAGGCGCTCGACGCCGCCAGCAACGAGGCCGAGGTGAATGCGGTGATTGCCGCGCATGCTGCCGCCATCGAGGCCGAGGCGGCGGCGATCGATGTGCAGGTGGACACCCGGGGCGACCAGGTCTTCCTCGAACAGCGCCGCATGGAACAGCGCATTACCGTGGACGTGAAACAGGAACTGCAGCGCGCGGCGAAGGCCGTCAGCGTGACCTGTGACTAGCCTCGGGCCTGGCGCGGCTTGCGCAACTCCGCCACCAGCAAGGCTGCGGCTCCGGCCATGATGGCGATATCGGCTAGGTTGAACACCCCGGTATGCAGCGATCCCAGGTTGAGCACCAGGTAATCCACCACGTGCCCGTCACGCAGCACCCGGTCGATCAGGTTCGACGCCCCACCCAGTGCGATGCAGTACACCGCCAGCGCCTTGCCTGGCGAACTGGCCCAGCGCGACAACGCCCAGCAGATCGCCCAGCACACCACAGCGCCCACACCGACGATGAAAATCAGTTGTTTGACCGCCGGTGCCAGGCCGGCCCCCAAGCTCAGGAACGCACCCGGATTGAGGCTCAGGGCGATATCCAGCCAGGCGAAACTGCCGCCGATCTTGAAGCTCTGCGCCGCCAGAGACAGCAGCGCGAGCACCTTGATCCACTGGTCGAACGCGATAAATACCAGGCCGAGCAGTACGGCAAACCAGCGACTCGTTGTGACTCGTTCCATGAACAATCCTTGGGCTGACTCTCATGCCTGGACAGGAGGCACGCACCGCCGTTTTGGCAGCGGCGGCAAGATAGCGCAGCTGACGAGTGTCGTCCATCCACCGCCAACCGGGAGCGGTCGGTTCCGCTGGCGGCTCAATCCGTCATGCCTGCACCGGCCTTTTCCTTGAGCCAGTCGATCAGCACCTGCACCCGAGGGGGCATGGGATCGCGATGGGGGTGGACGAGAAAATAGTCGTAGCGCCCCGGCTGGGAAAATCCACCAAAGGGCAGGATCAGTTCGCCCTGGTCGATGCGGCTCTGCACCAGGCGCTGACGGCCGATGGCGATGCCCGCGTGATTGATGGCCGCCGTCACACACAAGTCGGAGCGATCGAAGGTCAGCCCGCGTTGCGGCAAGAACTCGAGCAGGCCCTGCTGCCGAGCCCAGAGTTGCCACTCGGCATCGTAGACCGCGTTGTCCCAGGCCAGGGCATCGTGCAACAGCGTGCAATGGCGCAGGTTGTGCGGTGCCTCAAGCAGGCCATGACGCTCGGCATACAGCGGGCTGCAGACCGGCGCGATGGTCTCGCTCATCAAGGCATGACTGGCCAGCCCAGGGAATTCGCCATTGGCGTAGAGCAGCGCGAGGTCGACGTTTTGCGTGCGAAAATCGATGGCGTCGTTGCCGACGCGGATGTCCAGGGCAATGTTCGGGTAGCGTTGGTGAAAGTCCGCCAGGCGTGGCACCAGCCAGCATTGCGCAGCCGAAGGACGGGCATACAGCGCCACCGACCCGCACAGCTCGGCCTGGGGCGACTGTTGCAGGGCTTCGGACAACTGCTCCATCACCCCTTCGAGGATCGCAAACACGCGCTCGCCCTCCCCCGTCAGGCGCACCCGACGGGTCAGGCGCTCGAACAGGCGCAGGTCCAGGGCTTGTTCGAGGCGGGCGATGCGATGGCTGACGGCGCTGGGCGTGACGCACAATTCTTCGGCAGCCAAGGCAAAACTCAGGTGCCGGGCGGCGACCAGAAAGGTGTGCAGGTTGGCAAACTGTGAGCTGTTGAGCCGGGAGCTCAATCGAGGAGGCAGGTTCAGCATCGGGGCGTTTTTCCGCGGGCGAGAAACCCGGGGCCGCGCGGCCCCGGGTGCAATGGCTAGTGTGCGGCCAACAGTGTACGTCCCTGCTCCAGGTACGCGTCCATTTCTTGCGCCGGCACCATGCTGCCGCCCGTGCCCCACACCAGGTGCGTGGCGTTGGCCAGGCGCTGTGCATCGAGACCCAGGCGTTGACGATAGCCCTGTTGCTCTTGCAGCACCCGCAGGAACCCGGGCAATCCAGCCAGCGCCGAGGGCTCCAGCTTCAGGCCTTCCTCGGCATGCAGCAGGGCCAGCAGGCGGTACATCTGCTCGTCGCTGAGGGTGTAGTAGCCGTCGAGCAAGCGTTGCATCGAACGCCCGACAAACCCCGACGGCCGCCCCACCGCCAGGCCGTCGGCGGCGGTGCGGTTGTCGATGCCAAAATCATAGACGCTGACCTCGTCGTGCAGCCCGGTGTAGACCCCCAGCAACATACATGGCGAGTGCGTCGGCTCGGCGAACACGCAGTGCACCGCGTCGCCGAAAATCTGCTTCAGGCCAAAGGCAACGCCACCAGGGCCGCCGCCGACACCGCACGGCAGATAGACAAACAGCGGGTGTTGCGCGTCGACCGTAATCCCCGCGGACACCAGTTGGTGCTGCAAGCGACGCGCCGCCACCGCGTAACCGAGGAACAGATTGATCGAGTTCTCGTCGTCGACGAAATGGCACTTGGGATCGCTCTCGGCCTGCTGCCGGCCCTGCTCGACGGCGACGCTGTAGTCCGATTGATACTCGACCACCGTCACTCCGCAGGCGCGCAGGCGATCTTTCTTCCATTGCCGGGCATCGGCGGACATGTGCACGGTGGCCTTGAACCCCAGGCGCGCACTCATGATGCCGATGGACAGGCCGAGGTTGCCGGTGGAGCCAACGGCGATGCTGTACTGGCCAAAAAAGGCCCGGGCGGTATCGCTGTCCAGGCTGCTGTAGCAAGCGCCCGGTTGAATCAGGCCGCCGGCCAGCGCCAGGTCCTCGGCGTGCTTGAGCACCTCATAGATGCCGCCGCGGGCCTTGATCGACCCGGAAATCGGCAGCAGGTTGTCGGCCTTCAGCCACAGTGCGCCCTGCACCGGCAGTTGCGCCTCGGCACAGAGGGTAGCCTGCAGGCGCGGCAGCGCGATCAGCGGCGACTCGATGATGCCAGCGCTCGCCTGGGTCTCGGGGAACGCCGACTGAATGTAGCTGGCAAACCGCTCAAGCCGGGCGCTGGCGTCATCCACGTCGGCCAGGCCCAGGGGCACATCACTCAAGGCCTGCGCGGTCGGCGCCAGGGCCGGGTTGAACCAGGTGACGGGTTCGACCCGGGTCAACGGTCCAATCAGGGGATGGCTCTGGCACCAGTCAGCCAGGGATTTGTTGTGAATCATGGTTCTACTCCAGACAGTGGACAGCATCGCGGGTGTGCTCAAACCCACTGCGATACCAATAACGTCATTCCCAGGGCCACGACCGAGGCCAGCAAGGTTCCAACGGTAAATTTTTTCAGCGCCTCGCCCAGGGACACCCCCAGGTATTCCTTGACCACCCAGAACGCCGAGTCGGTCACCGTGGTCCAGCCAATGGCGCCGGCGCCGATCGCAATCACCACGATTTCGCGGTTCTGCCCAGGCATCGCGTCCAGTAGCGGCAGGACCATGCCCGCGGCACTGATCATCGCCACGGTGGCCGAGCCCACGGCCAGGTGCATCAGGCCGGCGACGAACCAGGCCAGCAGAATCGGATTGAGGTCCCATTGCGACAGCGTGCTGGCCAGGACCTTGCCTACGCCACTGTCGATCAGCACGCCATTGAAGGCCCCGCCGGCACCGATGATCAACAGGATATTGGCCAACGGCGTGAAGGACTGCTCAGTCAGGCGCTGCAGCTCGGCCATGCCCAGCCCGCGATACAGGCCCAGGGAACCGTAGGCGAACACCACCGCAATGGCCAGCGCGGTCAGCGGATTGCCGAGAAAGCTCATCAGTTGATAGAAGCCACTGCCCTGGGGCAGGCTCATGGTCACCAGGGTCTTGCCGACCATCAGCAACAACGGCAGCAGGATCACCAACAGCGTCAGCCCCAGGCCTGGCATCGCCCGAGTGTCTGCCAGGCTGGTGGGCGCCGCGGCGAAGCTCTGGCCGCTGGCCGGCTCGTGGCGCTTGCACACCAGCTTGACCCACACCGGCCCCGCCACGATGGCGGTAGGCAGGCCGACGATCAGCCCATAGATAATCACCTTGCCGACGTCAGCGCCCAGCAGTTGGGTGATCGCCATGGCTGCCGGGTGCGGCGGCAACATGCAGTGCACGGTCATCAACGAAATCGCCAGGGGCAGGCCGACATACAGGATGTTCAAGCGGGTTTGCCGGGCGACCACATAGATCAGCGGAATCAGCAACACAAAGCCGACCTCGAAGAACACCGGAATGCCGACAATGAAGCCCACCAGCATCATCGCCCAGGAGGCACGTTGCTCGCCCAAGGTGCTGAGCAGCGTGCGGGCAATACGCTCGGCGCCACCGGACACTTCCAGCATTTTACCCAGGATGCTCCCCAGGCCAATCACCGCCGCAAGAAACCCCAGGGTGCCGCCCATGCCCTTTTCAAAGGAGTCGGCGATGGACGACAGCGGCATGCCCGCACCCGCCCCGACGACAAAACTGGCGAGCATCAACGCCAGGAAGGAATGGACGCGAAACTTGACCACCAGCACTACAATCAAGCCGATAGCCGCCATCAAAATCAGTAGTAAACCCGCCTCTTCGTGCATGACATCCCCTTGTTATTGTAGTGAGCGCATGAGACCGCGCGGATCGCGGTCCGCGGCGATTAAGCGCCAGGGGTCTGGGGGCTTACAAAGGATGGTTCTTCAATGGATGGATGACGTGGGGTCATCTATGGGAGGGCTGGCTTGCCGAGCCCCACAGGGTCTGGTGTATGCAGGGACCTGTGGGAGCTGGCTTGCCAGCGATGGTTGCAAGGACGGCGCGGTGCATCAGGTTGTGCGCGTTATCGTTGGCGACCATCGCGAGCCTGCTCGCAATGACCGTCTACGATAACGCGCAGTACCGAACCTAAAACCGCTCAGCCAGATCCGTGGTCATGAGCATCTGCTGGAACCTCTCGAGAAATACCGACTCAGCCTGAGTCAGTTTCTGTTCACGGTTCCACAGCAAGTAGACATTCACGTCAATCACTCCCTCCCATGGCGGCAAGCGCCAGACTTCTCCAGCCAGCACATCAGCCGCGACGATGTGCTCCGGCAGGCAACCGATGCCATAGCCGGCGCCCACCAGCCGGCGGATTTCATCGAGGCTCGGAGACGAAGCAACAATGCGCCCAGTGAACCCTTGCTGATCACGAAACACCGTAAGCGGCGACAGGTTGCCGCCAATCTGGTCGCTGGTAAAACTGACGAAGTTTTCACTCTGCAAATCCGCCAGGGTCAGGTTCGTGCGACCGAACAGCCGGTGCCGCTTGCCGCAGAAAAACGCATAGCGCTGCTGCAGCAACACCCGTTGCTCAAGCTTGGGCTGTGGGGTGCGGCACAGGCTCAGGCCGAACGAGGCGGTTTTTTGCAGCAGTGCGCTGGCCACATCCGAGCTGCGCAGCACATCGACCTCGAACTCCACCTGCGGGTATTCAAGGTGAAATTGCGCGAGGAACTCATCGTAGCAGCGTGATTGAATACGACTGATGGTCAGCATGCGGATCTTGCCCACCACCGTCTCGGCAGGTGAATCCAGGGCTGGGCCCAGGCGCGAGACCGTGCCGTACAGTTCGGCGGCGATCTGCATGACTTCTTCACCGGCCTTGGACAGGCTGATACGCGGCCCACGGCGCACCACCAGCGCGCTGTCGAGTTGCTCCTCCAGGCGCCGCAGGGCCTGGCTGATGGCCGGCTGGCTCAAGTGCAGGCGCGCGGCGGCCCGGCTGATGCTGCCTTCCTGGCCGATCACCAGGAAGGTGCGCAACAGATTCCAGTCCAGGCGGTCGTTGAGGAAGCGCTTGGCGTCGGGATCGCGTAACGAAGGGCCGGCAGGGATCATCATTATTCCTGGTGCTTATACTTGAGTATTTAGATTAGAAGCTTTTCCTAGCATAGGGGCTGGCGCAAGATCCAGCAACGCACCGCCAGAGTGCGAACGTCGTGCCTGCGCATGACACACATTTCCTCCTGCTTATAACAATGACGTCCAGGAGCTACAGATGACGAGCACTACCTCAAGTCCGCGACGTGCCGCGGCAGCGGCCTTTATCGGCACCACCATCGAATTTTACGACTTCTACATCTATGCCTTCGCGGCAGCGCTGGTCCTCGGCCAGCTGTTCTTCCCCAGTGAAAACCCGATGCTCAGCACCATGGCCGCGTTCGGCAGCTTCGCGGTCGGCTTTATCGCCCGCCCGTTCGCCGGCATGGTCTTCGGCCATCTGGGCGACCGCCTGGGGCGCAAGAAAATGTTGCTGGTGACCATCGTGCTGATGGGGGTCGCGACCACCTGCATCGGCTTGCTACCCACTTATGCCCAGGCGGGTATCTGGGCCCCGATCGGCCTGGTGGTCCTGCGTTTACTGCAAGGGATTTCGGTCGGTGGCGAGTGGGGTGGTGCGGTGCTGATGGCCAGTGAACACGCGCCCAAGGGCCGCAAGGTGTTCTTCGCCTCGTTCGCCCAATGGGGCAGCCCGGCCGGCCTGCTGTTGGCGCTGATCGCATTCCGCTGCATCAGTGAAATGGAGCAGGACGCACTGATGAGCTGGGGCTGGCGTATTCCGTTCCTGATGAGCGGCGTGCTGATGATGGTCGGCCTGGCGATTCGTTTCGGCGTGCCTGAGTCGCCGGAGTTTGCCGAGGTCCAGGACAGCGGCCAAACCGCCGAGAACCCGGTGCTGGAAGTTATCCGCAAGGACTGGAAGAGCATTCTGTTCGCGGCCCTGGCAGTGACCATTGGCTCGGGCGGTTTCTTCTTCACCAACACCTTCATGATCACCTACGTCACGCAGTACCAGGGCATCGCCAAGACCACGATCCTCGACTGTCTGTTCGTGGTCACCGTGCTGCAATTTCTCTCCCAACCCTGTTCTGCGCTGTTGGCCGAACGCCTGGGCGAGGGACGCTTCCTCAAGTGGGTGGCGTCGCTGTGCATCCTGGTGCCGTACCCGATGTTCCTGCTGGTGCAGACCGGCAACCTGTTCTACATGACCGCGGGGATTGCCCTGGCGGTACTGCTGCTGGCAGCACTGTACGCGGTGATCGCCGGCTACATGGCTGAAGCCTTCCAGGCGCGGGTGCGTTACTCGGGCATCTCGATTGCCTATCAGTTGGGCAGCGGCGTGAGTGGTGGCCTGACGCCACTGATCGGCACCTTCCTGGCGGGGCATTTCGCCGGTCAATGGTGGCCGCTGGCAGTCTTCTTCAGCGGGCTGGCGCTGATGTCGTTGATCGGTGTACTGGGCCTGGCTTATTTGCGCGGCGTCAATGCCAAGCCGGTCGGGCTGCCCCTTTCCCAAGGAGTTGTTTAATGAGCAAGCCAAGCGCTATGTCGCAAATCGAGTGGCAGTCGCGCTGCGAGTTGGCCGCGCTGTATCGGCTGGTCGCCTACTACCGCATGACCGACCTGATCGACACTCACATCACCCTGCGTGTGCCCGGGCCGCAGCGGCATTTCCTGATCAATCGCTACGGCGTGGCGTTCGAGAAAATGCGCGCCAGTGACCTGGTCCTGATCGACCTCGAGGGCAACGTGGTCGATGGTCAGCACGGTGGGCACGTGAATGCGGCCGGGTTCGTCATCCATTCGGCGATTCATGAGGCTCGCCCGGATCTGCACTGCATCATCCACACCCACACCGCTGCCGGTATGGCGGTGGCTGCCCAGCGCGACGGGTTGTTGCCGCTGACCCAGCACGCGCTGAAGTTCTACGGCAACCTGGCGTATCACACCTACGAAGGCATCGCGTTGTCGATGCACGAGCGCGAGCGGCTGGTGGCTGACCTGGGCTCGCACAAAGCGATGATCCTGCGTAACCACGGCCTGCTTGCGGCCGGTGACAGCGTGGCGGCGGCGTTCCACGAAATCTACTTTCTGGAGCGCGCCTGCCAGGCGCAGATCCAGGCGATGTCCGCCGGGGTAGCGCTGAACATCCCCGACGAAGCCGTGTGCCGGCACACCGCCGCGCAGTTTGGCCGTGAGGGTATCGAGGGGATCATTGATCTGGCCTGGCAGGCCGCGCTCAGTCTGATCGACGAGCAGCGCGCCGATTGGTGCCGTTGACCATGGCCAGTCTCGTGTTGTTGTGCCAGAACCCTGCGCTGACCGATTGGCTGGCCGCGCTGTTCGCCAGCCATGCTCCGCACTTGCAGGTGCTGCGTCCTGAAGATTCAGGCGCACAGCAGGCCCAGGTTGCGGTGTGCTGGTTCCCACCAGCGGGCAGCCTCGGCGCCTTGCCGAACTTGCGCCTGGTGTACTCGATTGGCTCGGGGGTCGACCACCTGGCCCAGGATCCTTCGCGTGATCCGGCGCTGCCGGTATGCCGGGTGGTCGACCCGGATCACACCCAGGGTATGAGCGAGTACGTGCACTGGGGGGTGTTGCATTTTCACCGCGGCTTCGACCAGGTGATAACCGGCAACGCTGCACAACGCTGGCAGCGTCCGCTGCAGCGCCGTGCGCAAGGGTTCCGGGTCGGGGTGATGGGCCTGGGAGCGATCGGGGCACCGGTGGCCATGCGGCTGGCCGAGGCCGGCTACGACGTGCGCGGTTGGGCGCGCACGCCGCGAGCAATCGATGGCGTGAGCACCTTCAGCGGAGCGTGTGCACTGCAGGGGTTTCTTTCGGAGCTGGATGTACTGGTCAACTTGCTGCCGCTGACCGCCGCCACTCAAGGTGTGTTGGGCCGCGAGGTGTTCCAGTACATGGCGCGAGGCAGTGCCTTGATCAATTGCGGGCGTGGCCAGCACCTCAATCATCCGGACTTGCAACAAGCCCTGGCGAGCGGGCAATTGCGTGGCGCCTTGCTGGATGTGTTCGAGCAGGAACCGTTGCCTGTGGACTCGCCGCTGTGGCGCACCCCTGGGGTCTGGGTGACGCCGCACATGGCGTCCGCCGCCTCGGACCAATGCATCGCCCAGCAGGTCACCGACAACGTTTCGCGGCTCGCCGCGGGACTGGCATTGAACAATCTGGTCGATCCCGAACAGGGATATTGAGCGGACCGCTAATTAATCACTGCGCGTTGTGTGCCGCGTTATCGGCCAACGCACATGCAACCTGAATTGTCTTGGCATGAGGTCATCCATGAAAACATTTTTCCACCCGGCACAACGTCTGCACCATCCACGTTCCTACCTGTCGCGCGGGCAGATGCGCGAGCCGCAAGAGGTGCCCGCGCGTATCGACCCACTGCTGGCGGTGATCAAGAAGCTCGGCTACCCGCTGCAGGAACCGCTCGACTACGGTCACGCGCCACTCGCCGCCGTGCACAGCCCGGCCTACCTGGATTACCTGAGCAGCGCATACCAGCAATGGCACGAGGTGCCGGAAGACTGGGGCGATGAGGTGATGTCGAACATTTTTATCCGCGAAGGCAATCCGCTGCGCGGGATCCTGGGCAAGACCGCCCGCTACCTGGCCGACGGCAGTTGCCCGATTGGCCAACACACCTGGCAGGCTGCTTACTGGTCAGCGCAAAGTGCGGTGGCCGCCGCCCAGGCGATTATCCAGGGCGATGAGGCGGCCTACGCCCTGTGCCGTCCACCAGGACACCATGCCCGTGCCGAAGGCGCTGGCGGCTTCTGCTTTCTGAATAACGCCGCAATTGCCGCCCAGGCGTTGCGGGGCACGTTCGCCAAGGTCGCGGTGCTGGATACCGACATGCACCACGGCCAGGGCATCCAGGAGATTTTCTACGACCGCGACGACGTGCTCTACGTGTCGATCCATGGCGACCCCACCAACTTCTACCCGGTGGTGGCCGGCTTCGACGACGAAACCGGCACTGGCCGCGGTGAAGGTTTTAACCTGAACCTGCCAATGGCCCACGGCTCCAGCGAGGCGGATTTCTTCGCGTGCATGGACCAGGCCGAGGCCGCCTTGCGCGCCTTCGCCCCAGACGTACTGGTGCTGTCACTGGGTTTTGATATCTACGAAAACGACCCGCAGTCCAAGGTCGCGGTAACCCATGAAGGTTTCCGGGTGCTGGGCCAGCGAATCAAGGCGCTGGGCCTGCCATGCGTGGTGGTGCAGGAAGGCGGTTACGACATCGCCACCCTCGACGAAAACGCTGCGCGGTTCTTCGACGGCTTGACCGCCTCGCGCTGAGCCTCAATCGCCCGGGCTGGTTAACCCACCAAGGGTTGCAGCCTGGGCTTACCGAGCAATACCTAAAACAACAAGGGTGCAACTTACGCCTCGGCGCAAGTTAGCGGTCGGGCTTGACCTTGCCCGCAGCAAACACACCTGGTCCAGAACAATAAAAATTCACGCTGCCACTCTTAAACGTTGGCAAAAAGGAAGTGCACCATGTGGTTCAAACTTTTCACCCTGGGGATGGCCGGCGCCAGCGTCTGCCTGAGCAGTACCGTAGTGGGCGCGGCAGAGTCGGCCAGCGGCTTTATTGAAGACAGCACGACGTCGGTAGGTTTGCGCAACTTTTACTGGAATGCCGACAACCGTAGCGGCAGCTACCGCAACCCCGAAGGCGAACGGCAAAGTTATCGTCAGGAGTGGGCGCAAGGGGTTCTGGCCAAGTTCAACTCAGGTTATACCCAGGGGCTGATTGGCTTCGGCATGGATCTGCATTACATGGGGTCGCTCAAACTCGACGGCGGCAACGGACGCGTCGGGGATGGCATCGGCAATGGCGGCATCGTTGCACGGGACAATCAAGGAGAGCCTAAAGGTGGCTACTCCAAGGCCGGTGGCGCGGTGAAGATGCGGGTCGGCCATACCGAGTTGGCCTACGGCGATCTGTTTCCCGATTCGCCAGTGCTCAAATACGGCGACATTCGTCTGTTGCCGCAAACATTAAGGGGTTTCAACGCCACGGATCGCTCGCTCGAGGGCCTGACCCTGAATGCCGGGCGTTTTGTCTCCAGCAGCGACCGCGCGCAACCCAATCATGGCGGGCATCTGGGCACGGCCTACAGCGGGCGCCAGGCCGACAGCGAGTTCGTCAGTTATTACGGCGGTATTTACACGGGGGTCAACAACCTCAAGATCAAGCTATTTGGCTCCGAACTCGATGACATCTGGAATCAGCAGTTCGCCTCGCTTGACTACCGCCTGCCATTGACCGTCGGCGGCGTGGTGAATACCGGCATCAACTATTACCGTACCCGCAATACCGGCGCGGCATTGCTGGGCGATATCCGCAACGATGCCTGGAGTGCGCGTGCGGGGTATGCACTGGGTGGGCACAAGTTTGAACTGGCCTATACGCAGATCGATGGCGACCAGCCATTCGACTATGTCTGGAACAGTTTTGATATCGAACTGGATGCGGCCTCCCAGGGCAGTGACTTCAACAGTCCCAACGAAAAGGCCTGGAGTGCCCGCTATGACCTGGATGCCGCCGTGCTCGGCGTGCCGGGCCTGACCTTCACCGCGCGCTACATTCGTGGCACTGACATCGACGGCAGGGATGCCGGCGGTGCCTACTCCCGATACCAGGCGGTGCGCGATGGTTCGCAGTGGGAGCGGGACCTGTGGGTCAAATACGTGGTGCAGTCAGGACCGGCGAAGAACCTGTCGCTGCGCTTGATGCTCGCCTCGATGCGGACCGGTGGCGATTACGGCGCGATTGCCAACGACCTGGATCAAACCCGGATCATCCTGGACTACCCCTTGGACCTGGGTTTCCTGCGCTAGCTTGAACGCGCTCCCAGCGAGCGCAATCAACAGAGGCCATCGCCGGCACCGCCGTGTATGGCCTCCCCCCGCCAAGAACCTCGCATTGATTGCGCTGATGATTACTATCGAGCGGCACGCCTGTTGAATAATCAGGACTGATTCCTATAATCGCCTCCCTTTTCCCCCCGCCTGCCTGCAGGCGACCTGTCCCTCTGGAATCAACACCATGCCAAGCGCCAGCCAGGCCCCTCGCGACATCCCCGAACATAGCCAACAAAGTGTCAAACAGCAGTGGTTGGCGATTCTCTCCGTCGCCGTAGGTGCATTCGCCCTGGTCACCAGTGAGTTTCTTCCGGTGGGCGTACTCAACGATGTCGCCAGCGACCTTGGCATCAGTGCCGGCCACGCCGGCCTGATGGTGACCCTGCCCGGCATCATGGCCGCCCTGGCCGCCCCCTTGCTGTCTGTCGGGATTGGCGCCATGGACCGTCGCTATCTACTGATCGGCCTGACGTTGATCATGATCATCGCCAACTCGGTCGTGGCCTTCGCCAGCGACTTCAACCTGCTGCTGTTCGGGCGCGTACTGCTGGGCATCAGTATCGGCGGCTTCTGGGCGACGGCCATCGCGCTGAGCGGCAGGCTGGCACCCAAGGGCGTTGGCGTCGCCCAGGCGACCTCGATAATCATGGTCGGCGTGACCTTGGCCACCGTCCTTGGCGTACCCGTAGGCACCTGGCTCAGCGGCCTGATGGGCTGGCGCATGACGTTCCTGATCACCGCGTTGATGGGTATTCCGGTGCTCCTGGCGCAGGTCTTTCTCCTGCCCCGCCTGACCCCGGAAAAGGCCATCCGCATCAGTGACCTGCCAGCCCTGTTCGTCAATCCACAAGCGCGCGTTGGCTTGATTGCGGTATTGCTGATTGGCCTGGCGCACTTTGCCGCCTACACCTACGTCGCCCCCTTCTTTAAACACAGTGCCGGCTTCGATGGGCCGACTATTGGCTCGTTGCTGCTGCTCTTTGGCGTGGCCGGGGTCATGGGTAACATTTTTGCCGGCTTCGCCGCCAACCGCAGCGTACGCCATACCCTATTGCTGGTCGCACTGATGATCGGCACCAGCACCGCCCTATTCCCCCACTTCGCCACCGGCATGACCGGCGCGGCGATGCTGATCGCGCTCTGGGGTTTCGCCTTTGGCGCCTTCCCGGCCTGCGCCAGTATCTGGATGTTCGTCGTAGCGCCCAAGGATGTCGAACGCGGGATGCCGCTATTCGTCGCCTTGTTCCAGGTGATTATTGCGCTGGGTTCGTTTTTCGGCGGGCAGATCGTCGACCACCTGGGCAGCTCGGTGCTGCTGAGTCTTGCCACGGCGCTGGTAGGTTGCGGTTTTGTCACGGTTCTGGTGCTGGGGCGTAATATCACCAATAGCCTGGCGGCCCAGCCCTGCTAACCCGGGCCAATTTGTGAGCGCCCTGCAATAGCGCTCACAGTTCCTTCGATTGTTGCGCGGGTGCGGTAAACCATTTGTCCTTGGGTACACGCTTCTCTTCGCTGGGGTCACCGAGATAGTGCGGCGACATAATTTGCACTGAGTACTCGTTGAATACGTCCTGGATATTGGCGTGCAACAGGCTGAGCAATACCGCCCGCGGTCGAGGTTGACTCGGAATTGCCTGGGCCACCAGTCGATACTCGGGATAGAAGTCCGACAACGCTGTCTGGAACACCTGCGCCGGAGGGTCTTCGAGAACACCGGGGGTGCGCCTGGCGGCCTCCAGCAACATCGCCTCGACCTGCCGCCACGGCGTGTCGTAACCGATGGTCACGACCGTGTCGACCACATACCCAGGGCCTTGCACAGTACGGGAGTAGTTCTTGGTGACGGTTGCGGTAATCATCGAATTGGGCAGCGTCAACACCTCCCCCAGACCTGTTCGGATGCTAGTCGTGAACATGCCCAACTCTGTGACGGTGCCTTCATAGTCGCCAATGCGCACGAACTCCCCGGGACGCAAGGTTCGGGTGTACGTGAGGATCAATCCGGCCGCCGCCTGCCCGACCACACTGGTGGCACCGAGGGAAATCATCAAACCGATCAGTACCGACAAACCTTTAAAGGCATCTGTACCGGCGCCGGGCAAATAGGGATAAGCCATGGCCAAGGCAAACAGCCAGATAGCCAGGGAGGTCAAGCGCTGGGTCGGGTGCAGGGTTTCTTGATTAAGCCAACTGAAGGTGCCGGGGACGGCCATGCGACGCAAAATCCGGCGACTGAAAGCTGAGATGCCACGGGCAATGAAAAAGATTGCGACTGCGACGCCGAAACCAGGAATTGCACCGACGATCCCTTCGAGTAGATATCCCGCGACGTCGAACAGATAGTTGTTAAGGCTTTCGCCCCAGGGCCGGGTATAGGGAAACCGCGACAAAATAAAGCCAAGCCATTCATAAATGAGCAACAACACGACGAGCCAGCGCAGTAAGCCGAGTAAACGACTGACCAGCGGATACAGGTAATTGGCATCTATTACCTGTACACGTCCGACTTTCAGCGCCTGTGTATGCCGATCCATCAAGTCCGGCAGTTTGCTCAGCAATCTGCGGCGCAGATACGCCATGCCCCAGAGCGCGGCAATCAGAATACCGGTGGCAAGGGCTGCAGCTGCCAGTGACCTGAGAATGAAATGCAGGCTGCGGGCTTCCTGGGTTTCGCTAACCACCTGGCGCAGTTTGTCGGCGGCGCTTTCTGCGGCCTGGCGCACTGATTCAAATTGGCTGGCATCGACATCCTGGGAAGAAACAATAAACGCGCGCCTGGAGCCCAGCAGCACCATGTAACTGCTCTGAATGGAGTCGAGCGTGACATTCAGATCGTCTGCTTCATTCATGGCCTCATTGATCACCGCTTTCGCACGCTTGACCCGTATTTCCGGTGTTTCACCGAATAACACGGCGTGGAAAACCATGACGCTGCGGTTGTAGATTTTCAGTTCCGCGGAAGCAGGTTCTACCGTTGCGCGAGAGTCCTGCGCGAACGCGAAAACTGAGCAAAACAACAAGAAAACAGCAGTCAATTGCCCGAGAAACCTGCTCCGCATGCGTCAGTTCCTTACTTGACATAATTCAGGTCAGGGGTACGTATCGCAGCGTAGCTCAACGAGGGGCTATTTGCTGATTGAGGGGTGCCCGAGCACGTTGGCGAACACCGCATTGGCGGCGGTGGGAGGCGTACTTTCTAGCCAGGTAGTTATTGCAGGGCGATTACAACTATAGACCTTTAGTTGGAATTCACAGATCGGCGGCAAAGGAGTCACGACGACCCAACCTCCATTAGGTTTGGGTCGGTGGTGTAATGGTTAGCGCAATCGGTTCCGTCCACTTGCGAAAACGCTCACACCTCAGAATCGCCAGGTCATGTTGCCGCTGAGGGCTTGAATCCAGGCGTCGCCGTACTCCCCGGAGACTTGATGACCCGAGATCGACTTGGTCTGGTCCACAGGCATATCGCCTAGCCAGACCATGGCCCAACTGACGTTGATGTCGGTGTCTTGATTAAGCGCATAGGTTGCGCCTGTGGCGATGCGCCAGGATTCGCCCATGGGTACAATCACGCTGCGTTTGCTGTCGGAGACGGCGCTGCTGTCGTAGGCCATACCAACATTCCACAGCCATTGCTCGGTAGCCTGGTACTGCGCGCCCAGGGACAGGTGCCAAGTGTCCTTGAACCCGGCATCGACTGATTTCGACTGTGCGCCCAACGCCGTGGTGTCGACCTGTACACCGATCTCACCGAACTGCGACCAATCCTGCCAATTAGCCGAGGCCAGCAAAGCCCATTGCCGGTCCAATTGCTGGAACAGGCTGAGGGTCACGGTCTGCGGCACGCTGGTGTCGAGTTTGGTGGGGGTGTCGTTGATGCGCTCCAGCAGACGCCCGTCGCCTTTCACATCCAGCCGGTCTTCGAAGTCCAGATCGACTTTACTGGTGTAGGTCAGGCCAATACGCGTGCCGGATTGCGGGGCGTAGATTACCCCGACATTGGCGCCATAACCCCAGGCCCCGTCCTTGTATTTGTACTGACCGTCAGCACGATCGGTGAAGCCGAAGGGAGCGCGGTCGATGGCGGTTTGCGCCTGCATCATGCCGTACATGGCCTTGACGCCAACACCCACCGACCATTGCTCATTAAATCGGTACGCAACGCTGGGTACCAGGGACAGACCCAGCAGACTGGAGTTCTGCGCGAAGTAGCGACCGTACCAGTCATTGTCGTAGTTGACCGCCAGGCCGAAGTCACCGTACTGGCCGAAGCCGACGCTCCAGTGGTCGTCGAGTTCATGGCTGATAAAGAAACTGCCACCGGGAATCGGGTCGAGAGCGTTACCGCTGCCGGTTCCTGCGACATTGCTACCGGCGTCGCGATCGAAGCTCAGGTCGCCATACAGCACTTGCAGGCCAGCGGTAATTTGTGTGCCTGACAGGTAACTCATGCCCGCGGGGTTACTGGCGATGGTCGATGGGCCCTGGGCGCGCGCAGCGGCACCGGCGTTGGCCAGGCCGGCATTATCGGTGCCAACTTCGTAGAGCATAATGCCGCCGGCCCAGGCTTGCTGGCAGCACAGTGCCAGGAGTGTGC
Source organism: Pseudomonas sp. P5_152 (assembly GCF_033989915.1). Taxonomy (NCBI): domain Bacteria; kingdom Pseudomonadati; phylum Pseudomonadota; class Gammaproteobacteria; order Pseudomonadales; family Pseudomonadaceae; genus Pseudomonas; species Pseudomonas sp. P5_152. The sequence goes on from NZ_JASFAH010000002.1 coordinate 463,283, forward strand.
AGGCGGGCATGACACTACTTCTGGTTGGCATGATTAACCTCACAACTATCCATTGTGCGAATAACGTAGCGCACGCACCCGACTCCAGGGCGTAACAGTTGGTGCGACCGCGCACGCTCAAGTCGAATAGATACTAGTCAAGAAAACACAAACCATGCTCTTCGAAGCTGCTTGGTATTGAGGCGGTAAAGGTGAACGACCTCAACAATGAATCCGATTTCGCGCAAGATGCCATTAACCTACTAGGCTCTTTGGGTGCTTTGAATTAAACGGGAGTTCTTTCGATGGGTCGGTTGGCCCCCTTGAACTGCCTTTTGGCACGGCGTAGGGGGATTTACTCACCGAGATCCTGATCGTTGCGTACTTGATGTGTGCGTAACAACTGAAAGGGTCAACCTTCGATAGGGTACCGCTTATGAAACGGCTCTCACATCGTACCAAGTTCTACCTTGCGTGCTCATTGCTCATCGCCCTCAACGTTGCCCATGCAGCCCAGACCGAAAAACCCAATATCCTGTTCATAGTCTCCGACGATACCGGCTACGGTGACCTCGGCCCTTATGGCGGCGGTGTAGGTCGCGGCATGCCGACACCGAGCATCGACGAACTGGCGGCGCAAGGCACCACTTTCTTTTCGTTCTATGCCCAACCCAGCTGCACTCCCGGCCGGGCAGCCATGCAGACCGGGCGCATTCCCAACCGCAGCGGCATGACCACTGTGGCATTTCAGGGCCAGGGTGGCGGTTTGCCGGCAGCCGAATGGACCCTTGCCTCCGTTCTCAAGACCGGTGGCTACGACACTTACTTCACCGGCAAGTGGCACCTGGGCGAAGCCGATTACGCCATGCCCAATGCCCAGGGCTACGACGTCATGAAGTACGTCGGCCTTTATCACCTCAACGCCTACACCTATGCCGATCCAGAATGGTTCCCGGACATGGACCCCGAGACCCGCGCCATGTTCGCCAATGTCACCAAGGGCGCGCTGTCCGGCAAGGCAGGTGAAAAACCGGTCGAGGAATTCAAGATCAACGGCGAGTATGTCGATACGCCGGTTATCGATGGAAAACCCGGTGTGGTCGGGATTCCCTACTTTGACGGATATGTCGAGAAAGCCGCCATGGAGTTTCTCGATACCGCCGCCAAGTCCGACAAGCCGTTTTTCATCAACGTCAACTTCATGAAAGTGCATCAGCCGAATTTGCCGGCACCGGAATTCGTACATAAGTCGATTTCCAAATCCAAGTACGCCGACTCGGTGGTGGAACTCGACACCCGCATTGGCCGCATCATGGACAAGCTCAAAGCGCTGGGCATGGATAAGAACACCCTGGTGGTTTACACCACCGACAACGGCGCTTGGCAGGACGTTTATCCGGATGCCGGCTATACGCCCTTCCGCGGCACCAAAGGCACGGTACGCGAAGGTGGCAACCGAGTACCGGCAATCATGGTATGGCCGGAAAAAATCAAACCTGCGATGAAAAACCACGACATCATCGGAGGCCTGGATCTGATGGCGACATTCGCGTCGGTGGCCGGGATTAAACTGCCGGAGAAAGACCGCGAAGGTCAGCCGATCATGTTCGACAGCTACGACATGACCCCGGTATTGCTGGGGACCGGCCCCTCACCCCGCAAGGAGTGGTTCTATTTCACGGAAAACGAACTGTCGCCCGGTGCCGCCCGTGTCGGCAACTTCAAGGCCGTTTTCAACCTGCGCGGCGATGACGGCGCCCAGACCGGTGGCCTGGCGGTCGACTCCAATCAGGGCTGGAAAGGCGCCAGCAAGTACGTGGCAACCGTACCGCAGGTCTTCGACTTGCTGCAGGACCCGCAGGAGCGCTATGACATCTTCATGAACAACTTTACCGAACGCACTTGGTCGATGGTTCCTATCAGCATCGCCATCAGCAACTTGATGAAGACCTACGTGCAATACCCGCCTCGCAAGATGCAAAGCATGACTTACGACGGACCGATCGAGCTGTCGAAATATCAAAAGTTCCAGTCGGTTCGAGAGGAACTGCAAAAAGAAGGCATTCACTTGCCGATGCCCGCCGGAAACTAGTTAAGCAGGCAATGAGCGGCGGCTTTATCTACGGCCACCGCTTAATGACAGCGTCAACCGTGTTCTTTCGCAGAAATATCGGGTCATGCCCAGTGTCCAGTCAGTGCCAGGCGGTTCGCGAAGGCAGGACACCCTGCACGGCGCTGCAAAAAATCTGGCAATATTCGGCCGCACTGAGGACACAGGCATTACTGTCCGAAGAGGAGATACCGGCGAGCGCCTGCTCCCCAACCCATGCCGCAGCCTCTGCATCGAGGCCGATTTCATTCAGTGAATGAGCAATCCCCAGCAATCGGCTAGGGCCAGACTGTCACGTCATGGGAAATAAACCTCTGCCGTTTCTGCTTATTTCAGTTAAATAGATCTGTCCCCTCTTGGGGTTACCATCCGCCACCGAGTGCTTTGAATGCAGCAACCGCCGAGCGCGCCGATTCCGTTTGTGCCTGGGCCCGGGCGTCGGATGTCTGCAGGAGCTTTTCATCGGCACGTAGCACCTCAATCAAGCTGATCGCGCCTTTTTGATATCCCATGAACGAGGATTGTCTCGCTAAGGCAAGAGCGGTTTCACCTCTGCCCAGCGTGGCAGCCTGGGCTTGGCGATTGGCCAAGGAAGAGAGCGCGTTCTCAACATCTCCAGTGGCTTGCAGGACTGACTGGCGGTAAGCGGCCAGGGCTTGCGCTTCGCTGCCCTTGGCCTGCTCGATCTGAGCGTTTACCCGGCCGAAATCGAAAAGCCTCCATCGCAGCCCTAGTACGGCTGCCGATTGGCTCGCTCCGCTGCTGAACAGATTAGCGCTTGAAACGGCTGTCGCACTGCCCAGCAACGCACTAAGGGAGAGCTTCGGGTAATACTCGCTCATCGCCATTCCAATGCGCGCGCTTGAGGCGGCGAGGCGACGCTCAGCCACGATAAGGTCAGGCCTGCGGCGCAGCAGATCCGCGGGTGTACCGGTCGACGTCAGCTGCGCAGGTTGCGGAATACCTTTGGCTGTCGCCAAGGTTTGACGATGGGTGCCGGGGGGGACGCCCAGCATTATGTCCAGCGCATTCATGGCCGCATCAAGTCCCGTGCGCAAGACCGGCACGCTCGCCTGGGCCTGCGCAAGCTCGCCCTCGGTCTGGCGCAGCTGGTATTGCGCAGCCAGCCCCTTGCCGTAAAGCAGCTGAACCTTGTCTAGCAGATCCTCCTGCGTTTTGACCTGTCGCTGGGCAATGGCCAATCGGGTTTGCAGGCCCCGGATGGTGATGTAGGTATCAGCCGTCAGAGCGGCGACTGCAAGCCTTGCTGCGACGACACTTGCTTCAGAGGCCTCGTACTCAGCCAATGCAGCCTGTCTGCCGCGGCGCAGACCGCCGAACACATCCAATTCCCAGCTTGCGCTGAGGTCAGCTTCGTAGGCGTTGCCGTAGCGATCATAGCCGGGCGTCGAGTCAAGGACTTGGCCGAGTGGCGTTTCAACTGATTGATAGGCACGTGCCGCTTGGGCGCTGGTGCTGCCCGAGGGTAGAAGTGCCGCCGTTGCAATGCCCAGAGCTGCCCGTGCCTGGGTGAGTTGCGCATTGGCCTGGGCCAGGTTGAGATTCTTGATCAGGGCCTGTGAGACAAAGTCGCTGAGCATGGGATCTGCGAAACCTTCCCACCAAACGACATTGCTTGCTGAGCGCACGGTAATATTCGGTTCTTTACCCGGTTGCGTCAGAAAACGATCATTGATTGGAGCATCTGGACGCTGATAATCCGGACCTACGGCGCAACTCGCCAGTAGGCCGGTACTTATGACCAGTGCGTACGTAGAGAGCGGGCGCATTGAACTTCCCCTGAGCAGATTTAAGTTGTGACGACATTACAATATGGTCACTCGTTGTCAATCAGGGCTCGTGGAGCTAAGCTGCAAATATGACTAATCAATCGAAGACGACCCCGGCACGCGGTCCATCGGACCATAGCGTGCGTGACCAGGTCGTGGAAGCGGCCACCCAGCACTTCGGACACTACGGATACGAGAAGACCACGGTCTCCGATCTGGCCAAGGCCATTGGCTTCTCCAAAGCCTATATCTACAAATTCTTTGACTCCAAACAGGCTATCGGTGAGGTGATTTGCGCCAATCGGCTGGCAATGATCATGGCCATCGTGGAGGCGGCGATCGCGGATGCGCCAACGGCCTCCGAGAAGCTGCGGCGCTTGTTCCGCGCGCTCGTCGAGGCAGGCAGTGACCTGTTTTTTCACGACCGCAAGCTCTATGACATCGCCGCTGTCGCGGGTCGCGACCAGTGGCCCTCTGCCAAGGCACACGACGAGCGCCTGCGCCTGCTGGTCCAGGAGATTGTTCTCGAAGGGCGGCAGTTGGGCGAGTTCGAGCGCAAGACTCCCCTGGATGAGGCCGTCCAGGCGATTCATCTGGTCATGCGCCCCTACATCAGCCCAGTGCAGTTGCAGTACAACCTGGACATCGTCACGACGGCCCCGGTGCACCTGTCGGCCCTGATACTGCGTAGCCTGGCGCCTTGAGGTTGTGACTATTGACTATATTGGTCACTAAATAGAGAATCGGTTCCCTGTTCACTTGATATGAGTCAGGGATCCCATGCTTCGGTCCAGATCTGCAACCATTGCCGTTTGCTTATTGCCTTTCGTTTTGACTGCCTGCGGTGAATCGTCGAGCGCGCGCGATCCGCGAACTCAACCGCCCCTGGTAAGAGCCGCTACTGTCGCGAGCGCTGATGGCGCATCGCGCTCGTTTACCGGTGTGGTGGTCGCTCGCGTGCAAAGCGATTTGGGCTTTCGTGTATCGGGGAAGGTGCTGGAGCGCTTGGTTGACACCGGGCAGGCAGTCAAACGGGGCCAGCCCCTGATGCGCCTGGATCCCATTGACCTTGGTCTCCAGGCTCAAGCCCAGGTGCAAGCCGTTGCGGCCGCGGCTGCCCGGGCCAAACAAACAGCCGATGACGAAGCGCGAAATCGCGATCTGGTCGCCGCCGGTGCAATCTCTGCCTCGGCGTACGACCGGATCAAATCCATGGCTGACACCGCAAAGGCAGACCTCAACGCGGCGCAAGCCCAGGCCAATGTCGCTCGCAACGCCACTGGGTACGCCCTTTTACTCGCCGATGCCGACGGTGTAGTGATTGACACGTTGGCCGAGCCTGGGCAGGTCGTCAGTGCCGGTCAACCCGTCGTCAAGTTGGCCAAGGCCGGACCACGCGAGGCTATCGTCCATTTGCCCGAAACGTTGCGCCCCGCTGTTGGCGCCCAGGCTCAGGCCAAATTGTACGGCAATGGTACGACGACACTCCCTGCGAAGCTGAGGTTGCTGTCCGACGCAGCTGATCCGCTCACGCGTACGTTCGAAGCGCGCTATGTGCTCGATGACTCAAGCGCCAACCCGCCGCTGGGATCTACCGTCACGCTGCGCATCGCTGACGACACGCCTGCCCAGCTTGCGCTTGCGGTTCCAATGGCCGCCATCTACGACGCCGGTAAGGGGCCGGGCGTATGGATCGTAACGGGCACGCCAGCAATCGTCTCATGGCGCGCTGTGCAACTGCTGGGGTTGAGCGACGAGTCGGCGGCGGTCAGTGGCGACCTCAAGCCCGGTCAACAGATCGTTGCCTTGGGAGTGCATCTGCTCCACGAGGGTGAGGAGGTGCTGGTCCAGCAACCGGATCACGTTATCAAAGGGGAACGACCATGAGCGGGGGCCGTTTCAACCTTTCTGCACTGGCCGTTCGCGAACGGTCCATCACGCTGTTCCTGATTTTTTTGATCGGCGTGGCGGGAACGCTTTCATTTTTTAAACTGGGCCGCGCAGAAGACCCGCCATTCACCGTCAAACAGATGACCGTGATTTCCGTATGGCCAGGTGCGACCGCGCAAGAGATGCAGGACCAGGTCGCTGAACCACTTGAGAAGCGCCTGCAGGAATTGAAATGGTATGACCGTAGCGAGACCTACACCCGGCCAGGCCTGGCTTTCACCATGGTCTCACTCTTGGATAAAACCCCACCTTCGCAAGTGCAGGAGGAGTTTTATCAAGCGCGTAAAAAGCTCAATGATGCATCGAAAAGCTTACCTGCGGGCGTCATCGGCCCGCTGGTCAATGATGAATTCTCGGACGTGACCTTCGCCCTGTTTGCGCTAAAGGCTAAAGGTGAACCTCAACGCTTACTCGTGCGCGATGCTGAATCGCTGCGCCAGCGTTTGCTTCATGTCCCGGGGGTGAAAAAGATCAATATCATCGGTGAACAAGCCGAGCGGATCTTCGTATCGTTCTCCCATGAGCGGTTGGCCACCCTGGGTATCTCTGTGCAGGAGATTTTTTCGGCACTCAATAACCAGAACGTTTTGACCCCTGCCGGTTCGATTGAAACCAGCGGGGCCCAGGTGTTTCTCCGTCTGGATGGGGCCCTCGACACGCTGGGGAAAATCCGCAACACACCCATTGTGGCGCGGGGCAAAACCCTGAAGCTATCAGACGTCGCGACAGTCGAGCGTGGGTACGAAGACCCCGCGACTTTTCTGGTGCGCAACCAGGGTGAACCGGCCCTGTTGTTGGGCGTCGTGATGCGCGACGGCTGGAACGGCCTGGACCTGGGTAAAGCGCTGGATGCCGAAACGGCCAAAATCAATCAAGGCATGCCGTTGGGAATGACGCTTGCGAAGGTCACTGACCAATCGGTGAACATCAGTTCGGCCGTTGACGAGTTCATGATCAAATTCTTCGTCGCGCTGCTGGTGGTGATGCTGGTCTGCTTCCTCAGTATGGGCTGGCGAGTGGGTGTCGTCGTCGCCGCGGCCGTGCCGCTGACACTGGCGATTGTCTTCGTGGTGATGGCGGCCACAGGCAAGAACTTTGACCGAATTACCCTGGGGTCATTAATCCTCGCGCTGGGTCTGTTAGTGGATGACGCGATCATTGCCATCGAAATGATGGTGGTGAAGATGGAAGAAGGTTACGACCGGATCAAGGCATCCGCTTACGCCTGGAGCCACACAGCAGCGCCGATGCTTGCCGGTACATTAGTGACCGCTGTCGGCTTCATGCCCAACGGTTTTGCGCAGTCGACTGCTGGCGAGTACACCAGCAACATGTTCTGGATTGTCGGCATCGCGTTGATTGCCTCCTGGGTAGTTGCAGTGGTCTTCACGCCTTATCTGGGGGTGAAGCTGTTGCCTGCAATCAAGCCCGTTGCAGGGGGACATGCCGCTATTTATGACACCACCCACTACAACCGTTTTCGAGGACTGCTGGCTCAGGTGATTGCCCGCAAATGGTGGGTGGCAGGTGCGGTGATCGCTGCGTTTGTGGTGGCGATTCTCGGGATGGGATTGGTTAAGAAACAATTTTTCCCGACATCGGATCGTCCCGAAGTACTGATCGAAGTGCAAATGCCCTATGGCACCGCCATTGCGGTGACCAGCGCCACGACAGCTAAAATCGAGGCATGGCTGCAACAGCAGGATGCAGCAAAGATCGTCACGTCTTATATCGGGCAGGGTTCGCCGCGTTTTTATCTGGCAATGGCACCAGAGCTACCGGACCCATCGTTCGCCAAGATCGTTGTACTGACGCAAAGCCAGGAGGCACGCGAGTCTCTCAAGCTACGGATTCGTGAGGCTGTTGCTCAAGGGCTCGCACCTGAGGCTCGGGTTCGAGTTACGCAACTTGTGTTCGGTCCTTACTCACCGTTTCCGGTTGCGTATCGGGTGACGGGGCCGAATGCCGACACGTTGCGAGAGATCGCTGGGCGAATTGAAACCGTCATGCAGGCGAGTCCGCTGATGCGCACCGTCAACAGCGATTGGGGGCCACGAACGCCCACGCTGCATTTCTCTGTGGATCAGGATCGATTGCAGGCGTTCGGGCTGACGTCGAGCGCAGTTGCCCAGCAATTACAGTTCCTGCTCTCAGGTATCCCGATCACTTCTGTGCGCGAAGACATTCGTTCAGTGCAGGTGGTGGGGCGAGCAGCGGGTGATATTCGGTTGGATCCTGCGAAGATCGAGGGTTTCACACTGGTGGGCGCCGCCGGCCAGCGCATTCCCCTTTCACAGATAGGTGAGGTCAGGGTACGTATGGAGGACCCGATTCTGCGCCGTCGAGACCGGGCACCGACCATCACCGTACGCGGTGACATTGCCGAGGATCTGCAACCACCGGATGTTTCCAACAAGATAATGAAAGAACTGCTGCCGATCATCGCCAGCCTTCCAGATGGCTATCGCATCGAGCAGGCCGGATCTATTGAAGAGTCGGCTAAGGCCACTGTGGCATTGGCACCACTGTTTCCGATCATGATCGCAATCACCTTGCTGATCATCATCCTTCAGGTACGTTCGATGTCGGCGATGGTGATGGTGTTTTTCACCGCACCGCTGGGATTGATTGGAGTAGTGCCAACCCTGCTGCTGTTCAACCAGCCATTCGGGATCAACGCCCTTGTCGGGCTGATCGCACTTTCCGGGATCCTGATGCGCAACACGTTGATCCTGATCGGGCAAATCGATCACAACGTCAAGGACGGGCTTGAGCCGTTCAATGCGGTGGTCGAAGCGACTGTACAGCGCGCTCGCCCGGTATTGCTCACAGCAGTGGCGGCGATCCTGGCATTCATCCCGCTCACGCACTCAGTGTTCTGGGGCACGCTGGCTTACACCTTGATTGGCGGCACCCTCGTGGGGACCGTCATGACCCTGGTGTTCCTGCCAGCGATGTACTCAATCTGGTTCAAGATTCGCCCGGTGAAAGCGGCAAATTGACTGCAAAAAAAGGCGCCACTAGGGCTAATGCCGATCAGTTAAGCGACGCTGTCAATTGTAGGAGCGAGCTTGCTCGCGAAAAACGTCAACGATAACGCGTGTATCCAGTATAAACGCGGCGCCTTTGAGTTCTTCGCGAGCAAGCTCGCTCCTACAAAAGGGCTTAACTGATCAGCATTAGCCACTAGGGCGCCTAAAACCGCCCCCCAAACCAAGGGAGCAACAAGGGGGCGGGTGTTTGCCAGGGCTGCTAATGCTTATGTTTTCAAGCCGTACAAATCAGGCGATCCAGTTTAGAAATGCCACTCAAGGTGCATTGTCGGTGCGTAGGTGTCAGTCCCGGGCTTGTTGATCGCGCCATATTTGTGCTTCCAATATTCGTAACCCGGGCCGATCAGAAGTTTGTTTTTCGTGCCAAAGGTCATTTGTCCGACATCGACCAACAGCGACGCACGAACCAGACTTTCTTCGGCCGTGTCCTCCTTGAAGAAGGAAACCCCCAAACCATATGAAGCACATAGTACGGATCGAACTGTATATTTTCGGTCTGGCACGCATTTAATCCGCAATATGACTGATCGACGTCGGTAACCCGGTTCTTGGCAATTTGCACGCCGATCCGCGCAGTGGGCCGACAGCGCTGTCGCCACCCGGGGTATTCCTTGATTGCTGAAAAACTCATCTATTGTTATGTTATAACAATGTGTAGATGCGTAAACTTTCAGCCTACCCACGCACCTCCGGTCTCTCAATGACAAACAAATCCTCCTCTAAACACCTCTTTCTGGCTGGGATCGCGTGCATGTTTTCCCCGCCAGGGAGCGCAGATGATTCGACTCTCGAGCTGGGCGCGACGGAAGTTTTCGGTACCCGTGAACAAGGGTACCGCTCGACCATAGCGCCGACGGCAAACAAGAGCCCTACCCCAGCCAAGGAAACGCCTTTCTCCATTCAGACGGTTACCCGCGAGCTGATTGAAGATCGGGGAGTCACGACCTTGGGTGAGGCGATTAGGACCGTGCCGGGAGTTACCAACCAAGTGGGTTTTGGCGCGCTGAATGATCGATTCCGACTGCGTGGTTTTGCCACGGAAAGCAATCTGAAGAACGGCATTCGCCGAAGCAGCTTCGCCAGCGTCGACGAACTGGTCAACATCGAACAGATAGAAGTATTGAAGGGCCCGGCGTCTGCCCTGTACGGACGTTTTGAGCCTGGTGGCGTGGTCAATCTGGTGACCAAGAAACCTCAACACGAGCAGCGCACTCAGGTCGATGTGAGTGCCGGCCGCTACGACTTCTACCGCACCACACTCGATAGCACCGGCCCCCTCGGCGAAACACTTGATTATCGCTTGACCGCGGCCTGGCAGGACAACGGCAGCTTCCGCGACTTCGTCAATAATGAGAGCAAATTCTTCTCGCCCGTGTTGACGTGGCAGCTGGCACCGCAGACCTCACTGACCTTCGAGTTTGAATACGCGCGCAAGGTCGCCGACATGGACCGCGGATTCGGTAACAACCCTCGTTATCTGGATGCGCCAATCAAGCGCAACTTCGCAGAGCCTGACACCCGCAACAGCGCCATCAGCAAGCTGGCCTCGGTAACCCTGGACCACGCTTTGACGGATGACTGGGATCTGCATGCGGCCATTCAAGCCTCGGATTCGCGTTTGCAAACCTCGTGGTACGCCTACGGCTTTGTCAATGGCGGAATCGGCGGCAGCGAGGACAATCCCACCGTCAGCCGGCGGCCGCAGCTCAATCATGATCGCCAGATAGACGCGACCGCGCTGGCAGAAATCAGCCGCAGCTTTCGCACTGGCCCGATCAATCACCGACTGCTGTTCGGTGCCGAGTACAGCCGGGACTGGTGGGATTACGATTCCGCGGCCGGTACCAGCAGCACGATCGATTTCAATAATCCGGTGTATGGCACTCCCCCTTCACCCCTGAGCCCGACAGGCGAAGGGCGCTTCATCAACGACTCCTGGGCGCTGTACACCCAGGACGAACTGAGCTTTGGCAGCAGGGAGCAATGGCGCCTGTTGCTGGGCGGGCGCTTCGATCAAATCGACGCCTCGGCCATCGACGACTACTACGGACTGAGTGAGCCATCAACCGCAACCTTCAACGCCTTTTCCCCCCGCGTGGGTCTCACCTGGACGCCGGTCGAAGCCTTATCACTCTATGCCAGCTGGTCGCGTTCAATGCGCACCGAATTGAACAACGGGATCCTTGAAGGCGGTCAACTCGCCAAACCGGTGAAAGGCGAGCAGTTCGAAGTGGGTACCAAGCTCAGCCTGCTCAATGGGCGCTTCACCCCGACCTTGGCGGTTTTCGATATTCGCCGTCGCGATGGCCTGGTCGCCGACCCGAACGACCCTACGTTCACCTACAGCATTCAAGTGGGCGAGCAACGCAGCAAAGGCTGGGAGCTTGACCTGCCGTTCGTGGTCACCGAGCGCTGGCGCCTGCTTGCCAGCTATACCCAGCTTGATACCACCATCAGCAAAGACAGCGACGGTGGCCTGCAAGGCAATCGCCTGGCCAACGCACCGCAACGCAACGCCAGTCTATGGAGCACCTACGATTTGCCTGGTGTTTCAGGGCTGAGCATCGGCATGGGTGCCAATTACGTGGGTGAACGGCAGGCGAACAACAGCAATACCTTTACCCTGCCCTCCTATACCCGCTGGGATAGCAACGTAACGTATCGCTTCGGCCAGGCACTGCGCTACCGCGTACAACTGAATGTGCAGAACCTGTTTGACAAGCGCTACTACGATTCGGGCGGCAGTTTCGTGCCGATGTATCCGGGGGCTCCGCGTACTGCGATGGTTACCCTTGGCGCGGCGTTTTAAGCATGCTGCGCAGCTACGCACTAGAAGTCGGATACCGCCGACAAGCCGTACTCGGTCCACTCGACCTGCATTTACCCAAAGGGCGCCTGGTGTGTCTGCTGGGCGCGAATGGCGCCGGCAAGTCGACGCTGATCCGCACATTGAGCGCCATGCAGCGGGCTGTCTCAGGGCGCATCGAATTGGATGGGCAGCCGCTTGATTCCCTCGCCCCGGCAGAACGCGCCAAACGCATGGCCGTGGTGTTGACCGATCGGGTCGATCCGGGCGCACTTAGCGGCTTTGAACTGGCCGCGCTCGGACGCTATCCGCATGTCGGCTGGGCTGGAAGACTCAACGAACACGATCGGCACATCGTCACCCAGGCGCTCGCACACGCAGGCGCTGCGGGTCTGGCAGCCAAGGCGGTGGCAAACATGTCCGACGGCGAGCGCCAGAAAGTCCTGTTGGCACGCGCCTTGGCACAACAGCCCAAGGTGCTGATCCTGGATGAGATCACCGCCTTCCTGGACCTGCCGCGGCGCATTGAAACCTTGCGGCTGCTGCAGCAGCTGGCACGAGAGCGGGATCTGGCCATTCTTCTGTCGTGCCATGACCTCGAGCTTGCCCTGCGCTGCGCCGACCTGCTGTGGCTGATCGATCAGTCGCGCCAATTGCAGTGTGGCGCCCCGGAGGATCTGGTGCTTGATGGACGGCTTGGCCAAACCTTCTCCAGCAGTGGCTTGCACTTTGACCTGGAACGTGGCGAGTGGGGCCTTGCAGCCAGGCCGGGGCGTCCCGTGCGCTTGCAAGCATCTGGGATCACACGCGTGTGGACGCAACGCGCCTTGCACCGGATCGGCTACCAGGCGGCCGAGCACGCCACCCTGCATATCAGCGCAGAGCCGATGGATTTTCGTCTGCGTGACGGTGAGCGAACTCAGCGCTTCAGCAGTCTCGGGCAACTGGTTGTGGCGCTGGAGGCATTGCCATGAGTTGGCATCTGTGGGCGGTGCTTTTACTGTTGATTTGTGTGCCAGGATGCGATGCGCGCCAAGCTTCGCTGGCTCGCGTTCAGCCTGCGCATAACGTCGGTATGCAGCCCGAACACAACCAACTGGAGGCATGCGTTGCTGACTATCATGCCGGTGTCGACTACTTTCCGCAGCGCGCCAGTTTTAGCTGGTCAGATCAGTTGTCCGTTGAATACGGACTGAATTTCAAACGCCTGCGATTTCGCTCCAGCGTCAACGTGGGAGAGCCCCTCGAGATTGTTTTAGTCCAGTGTGGTACGCCGACACCTGCGCATTCGCCTGCAACACTGGTGGTCCAGGTGCCGATTCAGCGCCTGGCAACCGGCAACTCGGCAATGTTGGGGGCGGCGGATGAGCTAGGTATCGTTGACCGGCTGGTGGGCATCGAGAATGTCCGCGCGCCTACCGTGGAATCAGTGCGCAAACGAGTTGCAAGCGGCCACATCCACGAGCTGTGGGGCAATGCCCACTCAAATATCGAACCGATCATGGCGGCCCAGCCGGATGTCTATCTGAGTTTCTTCTCCGCCAACCCGCAATTCAATATTCATCCGCAGTTGCAGCAAGTCGGCGTGCTGGCCCTGCCTCAGGCCGATCATCTTGAAAGCCACCCTCTGGGCCGGGCTGAATGGTTGAAGTTCCTGGCGTTATTGGTGAACCGCGAAGCTCAAGCCAATCGCCAATTCGCTGCGATTGAACACGACTATCTGCGTTGGGCCGCATTGACCAGCGATCTGCAGCAGCGTCCTCTGGTCATGGCGGGCTTCCCCTCTGGTCGGGGCAGTTTCGAGGTGTTTGGTGGCCTCAATCAGCGGGCCCGGTTGATTGCCGATGCGGGTGGGCAATACGTGCTTGAGCAGTCCCGGGAGCGTGGCAGTCTGGTGCAGGTAAGTTTCGAACACATCTACGAGAAAGGCGCTGCGGCCCCCTTCTGGCTGGGTGCCAGGCCTGGGTATGCCTCGCTGCCGCAGATGCTCGCAACCAGCCCGCACAGTCGCTGGTTTCGTGCAGCGCGTGAGGGCCGGGTATATGCCTTCGACCAAGGCTACACAGGTGCCTGGGCTTCGCCCTATCAGGACCAGAGCATGACCCGGCCGCACGTGCTGTTGGCCGAACTGCTTCAAGTGCTGCACCCACAACTGTCGCCTTCCGCCCTCCCCTCCAACGTATTTGTTCGCAAGTTGCCATGACCATGATCATCAAACACGCCCCTTCATTCACTTACCTGCCCGTTGGGTGCCGCTACGTGTTATTGGCGCTCTTGACCCTGACCTTGCTGATCGCTGAATTGACCATCGGCGCTGTAGACATCCCGGTCACCGCGATTCTTGGCGCACTGGCGGGCGGTTCGATCGAGACTGTCTGGCACAACATCCTTTTTCAGTTTCGTCTGCCTCGCGCCTTGAATGCGCTGGTCAGCGGAGGGGCGCTGGGGGCGGCTGGATTGTTGCTGCAGACGCTGTTCCGCAACCCCCTGGCGGACCCTTATGTCCTCGGCATCGTCCACAGCGCGCGGTTGGGCGCCGCCGTACTGGTGACATTTTCCGGTGTGGCAGGTAGCGCCTGGTTGAGCCAGTTCGGCTTGGCAGGCGACGTCGGGCTGGCGCTGGCCTCCGTTGCGGGATCGACCTTGCTGTTGAGCTTGCTGGCGTTTATTTCCGGGCGGGTCAACACCATCACCCTGCTGATCAGCGGGCTGATGCTGGGTTACATGGCTGTGGGCTTGATCAGTGTGTTGCTGCACTTTGTCGATGAGAACCAGGCGCGGGCTTTCAAGGCGTGGGATGACGCAAGTTTCGCTGGGGCGACTGGCGCGCAGCTGCGCTTGCTGATACCCGGAGTCCTGCTTGGCTTTGCCGCCCTATGGGCACTGTCCAAGCCTCTTAACGCGCTGCTCCTTGGCGACCGTTATGCGGCGTCGATGGGCATGCCGGTAAAACGCATTCGCCGGATCGCCCTGTTTATCGCGGCATGGCTCTGCGGGCTGGTCACCGCCTATTGCGGACCGGTGGCTTTTCTTGGCCTGGTCGCAGCGCAAGTCGCCCGAGGGCTCATACCCAGCGCAGATCACCGACTGCTGATGCCTGCGGCCGTGCTCCTGGGTTCCTCGCTTGGGCTGGCTGCCGATCTGGTCACTCATCTGCCGTGGAGCCGACACGTGCTGCACCTCAATGCTGTGATCGGCCTGGTGGGTGCACCCATCGCGCTCTACGTATTACTGCGTCCACACGCCAGGCCTTGACTCCTGCCCTACCAGGGTGCGTGCGAAATTATCCCTCGATGCATGCAAGCTCACGCTTAGGCAGACACCACAGTAAGCAACGACGATCAGACCAACCAGTATCTGCTGGGGCTCAGACTGCTAACAGTGGATGCAGCCATGAGCAACAGTGTCGTTCATGGCGCAGCTACAGCAAATCCGCGAACTACGTAAAATCCACCTGTGCTAGCAATCACTCGATCTCAAACATTGGCCAATGCCTTGGAGAACGCCTCGATTCTCAGGGTCTTGGCCGGGTCTTCCTGTACGGCGCAAACATGCTCTCGGTGGACGGCGCAGATAACAGCCTCGGCAAGCTGATCACGCAAATGGCTGCGTGCAACCGGGGGCACGGCTCCAACTGCGCAGGTACACAACATCACTGATAAATAATCGTAAACGTCGCCGACGCATTAGCTGGACCTGGCGTCACGCTGCTCTCGGTTTGCAGGTAGCGGGCCCGCAGTTGGATGGAGTAATTCCCCTCACTCGTTTGCAGGGGCAGATTGCTATTTCGGTTCGTCCCTAGGGGCACGGGTGCATTATTGGGCGTGGCAATCTGGACACCAACGCCGCTAGCGGCAGGCGGACTACCCACAGCACTTGGATCTAGGCTCATCACACCGTTGCTCGCGTTAATCGCTGTTCGAGCGGGGGTAATTCGATATTGCAGGCTGTTGTTGGTCCGCGTTCCGCCAGTACCTGTGCCGCTAGGAAATTTGCCACTCTGCGAAGTCCAACTTGGAGCGTTCACACCGTATGTACCGTTGAATGCCGGGCAGTTGTTCAACGCAATGGAGAACTCTTTCCAACCACTGGCGCTGTTGGGCCCGGTAAAGGTCTTGGTCTGGTGCTCTCCCATCGGCACCACCACATCCGGTGTGCTGCAGGTGCGCGAGACAACTTGAATGTTTCCAGATACCCCCATGGCGAAGCCCAGCAATCTAACGGTGTTGAAATTGGCATACAGGCTCACCGTCGGCAAGTTAGCGCCAATCAGCACCCCTGGGCTCACATCTCCAATTTTGATCAAAATCAACTCAAAGTTGGCAGGACCCTCCATCGACACAAGACATCTTCTGCCTGAGGTACAGGTAGTAGGAGCTGGAGTGCTTTTCCTTGGCAGCGTACCACCCAAACTGTTGAATGCGACCCCCAGCCCCTCAATGTCAGTTCTGTAGACTTTGTTGGCATACTTCCCACTGGACCATCTGGTCAAGCCATAGAAGGAATCAACATTCATTTCACTCCAAATCTGGAACGGCGCATTCAGGCACTCTACCGTCGGCGCCTGGCCTGAAGCAACCCTGAATGTCTGGCGATAAACTTCCGTGCCCACCGGCACATCGCGCCCCACGGTGATTGCCGATACCTGCAGCGGCATAAAGCCATTCGCCGGCTGGATACCATTCAAGTAGGTGCACGTCAGCGCCATTGCTGTGCCGGAGGCTGCCCACAGTGCAGCAGATGCCAACGCTGATTTAATCAATGTGCCGAATTTCATAACGCTACCTTTTGCATGTTGGGCCGCGCGCTGTCAGCCACCTGTTTACTGGCCGCACACACGGCGTCCACCTGCTGCAATTGCTGTTCCTCGCCCGGGGCAGGTGGGATTACCAGTGCGCAATGCTCATGGGCCTTGCTGCCCCAGTTGATAAACAACTGGCGAGTTTCAGGTTTGATGCGCGCGTAGAGCTGGCCACCCTGCCCCACCATCCCGACCGAGGCACCTTCGGCATCGGTCACACCGGCACCAAAAGGTAAACTGCTGCCATCGTCCAGCCGTACGTTGAGCAGTACCGCTCGCCCCTGGTTGGTGGTGTACTTGAGATGCACCACGGCACCGGCACGTGGCGCGACCTGTTGGCTGGTTTCGCTCAACTCAACGTCCAGCGAACTACCGATTGGGTCGATCGCTACTTCGTTCAATTGGTAAGGGCGCAAGTACGGGACCACGGCGTTGCCACTGCCATCGAGCTTGAGCCCTGGGTAGCCGGCCACTTTCGCCCCCTCGGCACCCGGCGCACTGACGACCGCCATGGTCTCGCCACGATAAGGTGTCATCGTCACACCATCGGCATGCGCGACCACCGTACCGCTGGCCCCCACTGCCGTGCTGGTGTAGCCATCGCCACGCCCCAATGCAGCACTGAGCATGGCGCGGGCGCCTGTGTATTGGCCATTGAGTGAGGCACTTTTGCTATTGCTGGCGCCGTTATGACCGAACGTAGCGCCGTAACCATACTGGCGGTCTTCACCTGCAGTCCCGCTGATACCCGCCTGCTCGTTGAAGTTGCCTTGGATATCTCGTCCAACTTGAGCGGTCAGTTGTGGACCGAAGCTCGAAGCACCGAACTCCAGAGGCATACTCATGGTCAGCAAAAAGCTGTTTTCCATATCGCCCAGCCCGATGCGACTGCGGTTGGCATTTAAACTGAAACTCACTCGGCTGAGCTGCTTGCTGTAACTTAATTGGTACTGCACGTCACTACCTGGCAGGTTCCAGTAGTTCTGCGCGTAACCACTGAGCGCGACCTGACCCCAGGTCCCCAGGCTCTGGTCTGCCGTGACGGATAAACGACTGCGCGGACGTCCGAACATGCTGGAGTCCCAACCGTTTTTCTCGGCATCCAGCAGTTGTACGGCGTCACTGAAATCCAGGTAATCACGGGTGGAAAAACGGTAGGCCGCGACTGAGAAGTTACTGCCGGTACTAAGCACATTCTTGCTGTAGGAAAGACGCATGCTCTGGCCTTTGGCAGCTCCGCTTTCCAGATCGGTCTGGGCATGAGTCACGTCCGCAGCCATGGCTCCAATGGGCGTAGCAAAGGCCACGCCCGCGAGCGCCGCCATGTAGTCGTCACTCGATTGCACACCACCATAACCGGTGAAGATGTTATTAAGCCCGTATTGCAGCGTGCCCTGCAGCATGCGGGCCTGGTCGTCGACGAAGTTATTGCGGGTTTCGCCAGCAGTCAGGCTGAAACGTGAGGTGCCGGGGCGCAGCAATTGGCTGACCGAGGCATAGGGCACGATAAAGCTCTGCTCGGTACCGTCCGCTTCCGCAACGGTCACATCGAGGTCACCACCGTATCCGGTGGAATACAAATCATCGATAACGAAAGCACCCGGGGCTACGGTGGTTTCCAACAGTATGTTGCCAGCTTGGCGAACGGTCACCCGCGCGTTGGTGCGGGCAATGCCACGAATCACCGGGGCGTAACCGCGCATCGAATCGGGCAGCATGCGATCGTCGCTGGCCAGTTGCACCCCGCGATAAGACAGGGTGTCAAAAATCTCGCCCGTGGTATTGGACTCCCCCACCGTCAGTTGGCTTTTCAGTGCGGTGATATCACGTTGGGCATAACTGTCCAGGGCCTGGTACTTACTGCCCTGACGTGACTGCCAGTTCGTCGAGGCGTTGTGGCGCAAGCGCCAATCACCCAAATTGAGGCCGGCGTTGAGTCCCAGATAGGCCGAATCATAGTTGCCACTGCGGGTGCGGTTGCGATTCCCGTTGAAGTTGTAGCTGAGCATGCCTGCGGTCACACCGCGGTCCCACAACTCAGGGCTGACGTAACCCCGTGCATTACGCTTGAGCGTCGCTTGCGGAATACTGAGGTCGAGCGCCTGGTTTTCCGGTGAAAAACTCGCGGTGGCGCCGGGGATCAATCTGGCCAACGACACGCATCCGGGACTGTCTAGGGCCAAGCCAGCCTCGGGTGACAAGCTGGACATTTCCACGCCCTGACGCTCCAGCAGCCCTCGGCTCATACAGACCACCGGGTTGCTGCCATCCGCTTGAGCGTCGATGCGAATGTCCTGGCGACTGTTCAGTTGACCGTTGAGGATCACGTCCGCGCGATACTGTCCTGGCATCACCGGGTTGCCGGCCTGGTATGCGCCGAGATCAAGGTTGCGCGAGTCCTCGGGCAGGAAAGCGTCGTTGAATTGCACCTCTTGCGCCAGCGCACTTTGCACCGCGCACACACCTGGCGTAATCGCCAACACCTTGAGAATCAAAGCGGTCAGTGAATTCAAGGCGAAGCGAGGCTGCGCCCCCAGAAGAAACCTGGAGCGGGAAGAGGTCTGCATAAATAACTCGCGCGTAAAATCGTCAGTGATTAATCAAGGCTTGAGTGTTTTTCGAGTCGGAATCAGAGCTCCGTAATCATTGATTGCGCTGAACTCAACCTCGGTAGCGCCGGCAGGACGGGCTTTGAGCGTTGGCAGCAAAAACTGCCGGGTTTCACCCGGAGCCACCATGCCATCCTCGCTACGCTCACGCTGGGCGCCCGCGACCAGATCCAACTCAATCAGCGATACGTGGAAGGCCGATGGATTGAATGCTTGCAAGGCCAAACCTTGCCCATTTCGGGCCGAAACCAACTGCCACTGCACCTGTTCGATTGCCTCACTAGCTGTACCCTCCAGCCCTGCTGGGCGATAGAACAGCTTGATTCGCGAGCGAAACGCCATCTGTAACGTGTTGAGATTCCCCACGTCCTGAGGCTTGGGTGGTATCTCCAGTACGTTGAGCCAGAACACCGACTCCTTGTCTGGGGCCAATGGCGCGCCAGTGAACATCACTCTAAGGGTTTGCCCCTTGGTGGCATCAATACGAGCCACGGGGGGCGAGAGCAAGAATGGAGCTTTGGAGCTGGTAGGCGTGGACTCCACGCTACCGGTATCGATCCACGACTGCGTCAGTGCAGGCTGTGTGCCGGTATTGTTGAGCTTTACTGTG
Organism: Pseudomonas sp. P5_152; assembly: GCF_033989915.1. NCBI lineage: Bacteria > Pseudomonadati > Pseudomonadota > Gammaproteobacteria > Pseudomonadales > Pseudomonadaceae > Pseudomonas > Pseudomonas sp. P5_152. Next base: position 482,991 of record NZ_JASFAH010000002.1, read on the forward strand.
ATTTCTTTCTGATTCGCCGGATAAATCAATCGGGTCCCGGTAATAACTACACCGGCAGACGCCTGAAAACACACCAGCGCTGTAAAGCTTGCAAGGAGCATTTGTTTGAATGAAAGTGTGCAAAACATTACGTCATCCCATTGCCGCCTAAATACACGCCCTGCCCTAAATGAAACAGGGCGCATATCGTTTACTTGCGACTTACTGATAATTAATGGAGTAAGTCACGGAGCTGACGACGGTGCCTGGAGTAGTAGCGCCTTGGGCAAAGTACTGAACGGCGTATGGCAGGTCGGCAGTCAAAGCCGCCGCGTCAATCGCAATACGGCTGGTAGAAGCGACTTGGCCGGTGTCGCCTGCTTTGATGACGTTACCATTGCTGGCGTCGACGAGTTGCAGTTGAACCTTGGTAGCATCGCCCGAATTCTTCAGGTTGCCAGTTCGTGGATCAACGGTACCACCGGCCTCAAAGAAAGCAGCTGCAGTTTTGAGTGCGGCAGAGCATTTGCTCAGCTGAATGTTGAAGCCGGTCTGACCCGCAACTTGGCCAGCGTTAGCCAGTACCGACGTAGATAATGTTGGCAATGTAACAACCGTGCCACTTGCGCCAGCGCCGTTCACAGCAACGGCGCAGGTTTCGGCTTTCAATTCGCCGTTGAAATTGATGGTGCCGTCCGAAGCCATAGCGGCGGAGGTGGCAGTTACAGCGACCAGTACAGCAAGGGCGCGGGCTTTGTAGTTCATGAGGCAACTCCGAAATAACAATTTTCTATATTGAGTTTGGAAGCCTCCTTTCGCGGAAGCGCTCCTGTGTTGTTGCGACTCGAAGTGTAAGGAACCCACGCCACACGCAATATAGGAGTGCTCCGAAAAATCAGTTAAACGCTACAATCACTACCCCTCCGCAGACTGACTGTTTCGGTTTATTATTTTCCCGACCGATAAGCGAACGCCATCATCAATAGGAGCGCTCCTAAAAATTCAACTCATTCAGAAGTAAGGGCGGGGTATTTAATTGCCAACAGTGCACTGCGTACGCACGGCAATAAATCAGCTTGCCTGAACATCACTAAGGTCTGCCCACTGCTGGAGCAGAATGACAAGGTGGTCCGCAATCGCCACGGCAGGCCAGTTCACGCCCCCCCTCAACAGCCGCTCGATCTCTTCAGCTGGGGTCGAGATATCCGCCCAATCCGCAGCCAACGCCAAACCACACAACTGAGGCAGTGCCTGCAACGCCCCGGCGCGATCACGCAAGGCGATAGCTTCAATCAGGCTACTAAGAATTTTACGAAGTTCAGCATGTTCCTCCTCCCCTTCTTGCTTGTGTTCAGGCAATGATTGCACTTGGGGCGCCAGGGAGGCCTCGCACCAGAGTTCAATCATCTGCTGTAGCTTGACCCGTCCGATAGGGAGAGTCAGCAAGCCATCTATTCCAACATCAAAACAACGTACCAGGTGGTCGTTGTCACTGAACGCCGACATGCCAACAATCGGGCAATACCCTCGTTGCTGTTCGTGCTCCAGTTCACGGAAGGTCTCGGCCAGATGGTAGCCATCACTGTCCGGCGAGTCACAATTGATCAACACCATATCCACCCCATACGCCTCGAAAAGCGCCAGCCCCTGGACGGCATCCACTGCCAGCAAAGCTTCACAGCCAAGACTATGGAGCTGCGCCACCAACGCTTGCTGGTTGGCCTCGTGGCCTTCCACCACCAGTAGCCGTAACCCGTTGCCTAGCGCTGCAGTTTCTGCGACGGCTACCGTCACCTCACCCTGCGCAATCGAGTTCGGGAGCGAGTCCAACTTGACGGGCAACGTCACGTCTACCCGGGTGCCAACGCCAAGCGTGCTAGTGAGCCTTAGCTTGCCGCGCATCAGCTTCACCAACCGCCGACAGATCACCAGTCCCAGACCGGTACCGCCGGTGCGTTTGTAGGAGTGCTTGGCCCGAGCATAAGGTCGGAACAACGATAGCTGCGCCTGCTTGGACAAACCGACACCGCTGTCAATGACCCGGATTCGCAAGTGACTGCCCCCCCTCGTGCTTCGCTCAATTATCTTTAACTGCACCTCTACCTCGCCGCTATCGGTGAACTTGATGGCATTGGAAATCAGGTTGCGCAAGATCTGAGCCAGTCGCGCTTCGTCCAGCGACATAGGGGTATTGAATCGCTCACCGGCTAACGTCAGCAAAAGACCCTTTTCCTCGGCATAAGATTGGTGTTCATCCATGACTTGTTGGGTCAAATGCCAGACATCAACCGGACCCGGGTTGAGCTTGAACTGTCCGGCCTCGATCTTGGAGATGTCCAGCACATCATCCACCAGGCGCAGTAACGTATTGGAGCCGCTGTTGGCAAGGTCGGTAAAATGACGCTGCTGTTCGTCAAGTGGGGTGTGTTGCAACAATTCGACAGCCGCTAGCACCGCGTTCATCGGCGAGCGGATTTCGTGGCTCATGACGGCCAGGAACATTGCTTTCTCCTGCTCGCGATGCACAGCACGACGGCGCTGGATCCAACTTTGCCAAACCAGTGTCACGAGCAGCGTCACTATGACCAGCAACAGCCACAACTCACCTTCGTAATGCTCAGCAATGGCCTTGATGCTGGGGATATCCAGGTTCATATCGGCCAACCAAGCGTCATAAATCGCCTTGCGTTCATCCCCTGTGACGGAGGCCAATGCCTTCTCCAGAATGGTCAGCAGGATCACATCGGAGTCACGCACTGCCATGCTCACTCCGGTATGCAACTGCGGCACCACGCCGGAAATCTGCAACACGCCCTTGTATTGGCGAGACAAGTACGGAATGAGCATCCACTCGGAAGCAATCGCCGCGTCGGCGCGGCCATCCTTGACCATCATCAGCATGTCCACGGCGTTCTGGGCGGAGATGATCGTACCGCAGACCTTTTCCCTCAGGAACGGGGCGTAAGTTTCACGGCTCAGCATCACCAACCGTTTACCGGCAAGATCCTCCAGGTCAGCGAAAGGCTGGTCGTCAAAGCGACTGACAAGAATGGTTGAACTCGTGTTGTAAGGTAGGGTGTAGAGCATCCCACGATCCTGGACAGGGTCGTCAGACCTGCGTCGGGTGGACAAGATATCGACTTCACCGCTGATTAACATATCTTTGCGGGCGCTACGGGTGGTGGTAGCCACCGACTTGAAGTGCAGGCCCGTGCGCAGCGTGATCAGTTGCAGGTACTTGGCCGACAGTCCTCGCAGTTGGTCACGGCTGATGTACTCAAAAGGCAGTAGGTCCTCGAAAACTCCGACACGCAGTACCGGGTTGGCCGTGATCCAGTCCCGCTCCTGCTGCGTCAACACCATCGGCGTTGGGCTGGCGTCTGCACCCACCCCAGCCAGATGGCCCAGCAGGACCAACGCGAGCAGCACGCGCGGCCACTTGCCCCTCATAGTGGTGCCATCCGATGCACGCGAACCACCGGCAGCACATCGAACAGCGTATCACCGCTCAATGCTTGCCACTGCTGAACCAGTGCCTCTAACGCCTGCGCGTAGGCAGGACTGCCCCAGCCCTCCTCCCTGCGCAGCAGCAACTCCATACGCTCTGCTGCCGCACCCAGGACTAACCACTCCATGATCAATGCCGCGCCATGCAAGCGGTGAGCGACGCGCAACGCAGTAGGACGATCACACAGCGCCAAGGCCTTGATCAGGCTCCCCAGATCGCCGGCCATTTCCCGGTTAATCGAAGCTTGGTCCAACTCGGGGGCCATCAAGCTGGCGCTGGGAGGCGCCAGTTTAACGCTACACCAGCGCTCAATGACCTCAGCTAGTTGCCCCAGGCGAATGGGCTTGCTCAACACCGCATTCATCCCAGCATCAAGACAGCGCTGAAGGTGCTGGTCGCCAGTCAAGGCCGAGATGGCAATGATCGGACAGAGTGTGCGGCCCAACTGTAATTCAAAAGCTCGCAACTCCTGAACCAGACTGTAGCCATCCTGATCTGGGAGATCGCAGTCCATCAAGACTAGATTGTAAGCACGTTGCCCAAACAACTTTGTGGCCTGGGCGGCATCGGCAGCCACCACGGGCCGACAGCCAAAACCGCTGATCTGCGCCCGCAACACTTCTTGGTTGGCCAGAGTGTCTTCCACGACCAGAATCTGCAGGCCGGTGTCGGCCAGTTCGGTTGTGGGTGACTCTATAGCCGGCACGGCAATAGGCTCAGACGCAAGCGTTGCGGGTAAGCAGATGGTCACCGTGGTGCCAACATCCAACTCACTGCTGAACAACAACTCGCCCCCCATCAAACTAACCAATTGCTGACAGATCACGAGGCCAAGCCCGGTCCCCTCTGCACGATTACTGGAATGGCTGGCCCGGGCATAGGGCCGGAACAAAGATGCTGCTATCGCTTTACTCACGCCGATCCCAGTATCACGGACCTCAATCTGCAACTGCCGGGAATCATCCTGCGAGGCAATCAGGTGTACGTTGATATCGACATCACCGGCATCAGTGAACTTGATGGCGTTGGAAAGCAGGTTATGAAGAATCTGCGTCAGACGTGAACTGTCGAGTAATAACAGGGGTAATTTCGCCTGGATTCTCGGGTTCAGGTTCAGGCGTTTTTCCCGCGCACGCAAGCGATGCAGGCCCACCACGCCCTCCACTAGTGACGTGACGTCGGTTGGCTCGATGGCGAGCCTTAACGGCCTAGTGCCAGGATCAGGCGTATGCAATCCATCATCAAGCAGGCGAACCAACGCGCTGGCACCGCTATTGGCCAGATGAGCGAGGTGGCGTTGCTGCTCATTGAGTCGGGTGTGCCATAACAACTCCATCGCCGCCAGCACCGCATTCATCGGCGAGCGAATTTCATGACTCATAACGGTCAGGAACATGGTTTTTTCCTGCTCGTTACGCACCGCAATCTTTCGCTGGCGGTGGCCGCGATAGACCAGAAGGCACAAGCTGGTTAATGCCGCGGCAGCCAGGATCAGAACATGCAGGTAGTGGTTGACAATACTTGGCAGCATTGGCACTTCCATGTCCAACTCTTGATACCACTGCTCATAGATGACCTTGCGCTGTTCGGCAGTGATCGATTTCAGGGCTTTTTCGAGAATGGATATCAATACTGCCTGGTCTTCGCGGACCGCCATGCTTACGTTCAGCATCTGGCTCCCTACCACACCCGAGGTCTCCAGGACCCCCTTGAACCGTCGGTACAAGTACGGCATCAGAAAGGTTTCCGTGGCGACCGCCGCATCAGCGCTGCCCTCCACGACCCTGTTCAGCATATCCAGGGCCGACGTGCTTTTGATCAAGGTAGCCTGGATCGACCGCTCCCTGAACATCTGCTCATAGTACTGGACTTCAGGAACCATAACGGTCCTGCCCTGCAGTTGGTCTATATCGAAAACATCCGGGTGATCAACACGTGTCACGATGATGGGTGAGGCCGTGTGATAGACCAGTGTTTTAAGCGCTTCATTCACCGGTTCTGACCCGAAACGCAAGTGGGAGGACAATATGTCTACTTGTCCGTCCACCAGCATTTGCTCGCGCATCGCCCTGGATTTACCAGGCACATACGTGAATTCAAGCCCCGTGGCCGCTGTCACAAATTGCAGATACTGCTTTGATCGCCCATGCAGCACCCCGTCTTTGAAGTATTCGAAAGGAATCAGGTCCTCGACCACCCCGACCCGTAAAATCGGGTGCAACGCGATCCACTGTCGTTCTTCAGCACTCAATTCAACCGCAGCGGCGTGGGCGAGCGAAGCACCGCCCACCAACCAAAACAGCAGGAAGATCCTGTGCAGGCATTGCCTCATGGTGGGCTGATGATCTTATTGAGCTTGAACAGCTCATTGTTTGACGTGACCCCAAGCTTGCGGAACGCCGAGGTTTTCTGGGTGCTAATGGTCTTGATACTGCGATTGAATTTATCGGCAATCTCACTCACGGTCATGCCCGCCAGATAACATCGAATCACTTCCTGTTCGCGGCTGGTCAACTCCGCCTGGACTAGCGGATCTGGCGCCTCGCTTAAGTCCTTGCGGGTATCGCTGGTGACCGTTTCTGCCAGGCGATAGGTCATGGAGTTGCTCAGGTACACCGCCCCCGACGCCACTTTGCGGATAGCCTTGACTAGTTGAGCCATGTCCTCACCTTTGCCGACAAAGCCTCGGGCACCGACACGCATGGCCAATCCGACGGTCGCCGGGTCGTAGTGAGCGGACAGGACAAGGATGTGACAAGCAGGAAATTTGACCCGCAAGGCGCGGATCAGCGACACACCGTCCAGCTCATCGGGACTCAGGGAAAAATCGAGAAGCAACAAGTCCGCAGGGACGGTGGCAAGACTGGCAATAAGGTCGCGACTTTTCTCATAAATGCCAACTACCTCAAAGTCCCCCTCGGCCGCCAGAGTATTGACAAGTCCGTGCCGAACAACCGCATGATCATCCAACAAGGCAATACGTATAGGTTTCATCGTGATCGAACCCGCTCAGCCCAGCGCTGTTGGAATAATAGGAGAAGCGCAGTAACCGTGTGGCATGCACAGGAGTATATGCAACAACGGGCTAATGACACACCCTACCATTCCTTTTGCTCAGAAGGCCTAGTCGATTGGTTCTGTGCGGTCCCCAACGCCTTCAATAATATGCCTGATCCTGAACAGTTCATTGTTCGACACGACGCCAAGCTTACGGAAGGCAGAGGATTTCTGTGAGCTAATCGTCTTGATACTGCGACTGAACTTTTCAGCGATATCGGTGATGCTCATGCCCGCGAGATAACAGCGAATCACTTCCTGCTCACGGGCAGACAGGCTGACAAAGCGCAACGCATCTCCTCGGTTCTCCTCACCTTCATTATTGCTGGCAGTGGCCTCCGCGACACGGTATGCCATGTCGGGGGTCAGGTATATCCCTCCCGAGGCTACAAATCGGACAGCGTTGATCAGTTGGTTCATATCCTCAGCCTTACTGATAAACCCGCGAGCGCCAACGCGCAATGCAAGTATCACCGTGGCCGCATCATAATGGGTGGAAAACACAAGGATACGGCATCGCGGAAACTTCACCCGCAACGCACGAATCAGCATAGCGCCGTCTTGCTCATGAGGGCCGAGAACGAAATCCAATAACAATACCTCTGCCGGAACTGCCGCGAGACCTGCCATCAAGTCACGGGAGCGGGCATAAACGCCAACCACCTCAAAATCGGGCTCCTGCACCAGTCGACTCACCAAACCATGTCGCACGATTGCATGATCATCCAGCAAAGCAATTTGCAAGCATTTCATAGAGTACAGGCACTTTGTATAACGAACAAAAATATGAGAAGTACAACCTTCTCACCACGAGCAAGCTGTCGTCACTTCAGATGAGGCCTACAACATGAACCATGTCCGTACAACCGAGCAATCGAACACTAAAAGCGAGACAAAAGAACAACCAAATGCACACTTTCACATCCATGGACAACCGATTAGGCTCTCTGGCATTTCGGGATATTCTAATAATCCAGGCGCACCTACTCCTCAGTCGATTAACAAATTTGCCAAGGCAGTAAACAACCTGAAAATTCGATAATATTAAACTAATTCAATCGCATTCAAATGAACATCGGAAAACTCCTAAAAACGCTACATCAACAGGAGCAGACTCGATTTTTAACTCGCAGACAAACCGCGCGGAAAACAAAGTTGGTTAGCTTTGTTGACTAACTTCCTTTTGGGTAATGAAACTCAAGAAGGCATCGATCTCCATCGGACGTGCCAACGCATAACCCTGCCCTACCCGGCACCCCAAACGGTGCAACAACGGAATCGTCGACTCGTCCTCGATGCCTTCGGCCACCAGACTCAAATTAAGCAGTTCTGCCCAATTGGCTATACCGCCGATGACCTTGCGCGACGACGAATGTCGCCCGACATCACGAACAAACGAGCCATCGATTTTCATCTCATCGAACGACAGGTTCGCTAACAGATTCATTGTGGCGGCCCCAGTTCCGAAGTCGTCCAGCGACACCTGAAACCCCTTGGCCCGTATGGCCGTCAACGAGGCGGAAAGATAGAGTTCGTCCGGCTCTGGCACATCCTCGGTGAGTTCGATTTTCAACAGCCTGGTCGGCAAGCCGGCTTGATGCATTCGTGCCGCCAGACGATCAGCGAATTGCGGTGTACAAATAGTCTTTGCTGACGCATTGACGGCGATAGGAATCCAAATATTTTCACGCTTGAGTGCAAGCATCACCCTGAGCGTCCACATCTCAACCAGACTGAACAACAACAGGTCCAGGCCCAACCGGTTAACCAATGGCATCAGCACCGAAGGCGGAATTTCGCCAAAGTGCGGATGTTTCCATCGCACCAACGCCTCTGCCCCCACAACACGCCGGCTCAACAGTTCGAATTGCGGTTGGAACACGAAACGTAACCCTTCCCCCGTGGTGAGTGCATTGATCACTTCATCTTCGGCCAGAGAGTCGAAGGTTTCCATGTGTCGCATAGGATCGTTTTTTGCTCGAGTGAGCACTGCAGCACGCAAGGCATCAACTAGCTCCTGAGCCCCAACTTCACGCAGTATCTCCACATGAATTCCCGCCGCCCGTGCCAGTCGAGCATGGGACTCTAGTGCGCTAACTGTCACACCGCCCATGTACTTGATCCAGAAGTGATGGCTAGGCACTGCCTGATCAAACAAGCGCTCACCATCGACTAGCCGCGCCGGCGCACTCATCGTGATTTCCCCAGTCCAAAAGATGCTGGGGACCTGCTCCAAGGTACCGTCTTCATGGAGTCGCTTGAGAAGGCTTGGCAACATCAAGCCTGCATCACACTCGGGGTGAATTTCACATACGATGACATCTACCGGATTATCGATCAGGTAGTGTTCCACCACGCTTAAAGACGAGATGTTGGTCTGCGGGGTAACCCCCAAGTAATTTAGTACATTGGCAAACCGGTGTGCGCAGGCAGCGTCAGCTGTCAACGTAATGACGCCTAACGCTTTGAACTCGTTCGGCACGGCGGTGTGTAAGATCATGACAATAGCTTTCCTGATTCGGTTTCAGGAAAAAAGCTTATCAGCGCCAAAAAAGAATCAAATAGGATTGGGACTAAAAAATCGAGGCCGTGGGCAAGGTCGCAATGGGCGCCGAAACACTGCCTGAATGAATCGCAATCCACCATTGAAAATCACCCAGTCTTTTCTAGACACATCCAGCATGTAATTGGTCAATCACCCATTATTTCAAAGCGCTATCTCTCTACCGGCACCTATTTACCCCACGCAAACCGTCGAACATCGTTCGGAGGAATGATTGTGGTCGCGACTCAATCCGAGCACAGTCATTGCACCGATTTTTAGTCCTATTCCTATTGGATTGAATGCCGCTAGTGATTAGATTTTAGAGTACTAGTGCCTGAAATCTGCTTGCCGTCACCAGAACTACTCTCAACAACCCGACGGACACCCGGAAGGCGGCCGTCGACCCTGGTTGCGAGCACGACTTGCGACCTGACATCGAGGAGACAGTTTCATGAGTGCATTCGCCAACGTTGCCAACTTCAACGGCCAGGTCCCGCGCATCGTCCCTGAAAATGCCGCGATGCTGCTGATTGACCATCAGAGTGGACTGTTCCAGACGGTCAAGGACATGCCCATGACCGAGCTGCGGGCTAACGCCATCACTCTGGCCAAGGTCGCCAGCCTGGCGAAGATCCCGGTGATCACCACCGCCTCCGTGCCGCAAGGCCCCAATGGTCCTCTGATACCGGAAATTCACGAAGCCGCGCCACATGCCCGCTACATCGCTCGTAAAGGTGAAATCAATGCCTGGGACAATCCCGAGTTCGTCGAGGCGGTCAAGGCTACCGGCAAGAAACAACTGATCATCGCCGGCACCATCACCAGTGTATGCATGGCTTTCCCGAGCATCAGCGCAGTCGCCGAAGGCTACCAGGTGTTTGCCGTGATCGACGCCAGCGGCACCTATTCGAAGATGGCTCAGGAAATCACCTTGGCCCGGGTGATGCAGGCCGGCGTGGTGCCGATGGACACCGCCGCGGTGTGCTCGGAAATACAGCGCAGTTGGAACCGTGCCGACGCGCAACAGTGGGCCGAAGCCTACAGTGCAGTGTTCCCACACTATCAATTACTGATCGAGAGTTACCTCAAGGCGCAGCAAGTAGCCAACGAGCACGAAAAACTGGACTCCGAACGCTAATCCCTCATCTCTGGTGCCCCCAGCGCCGGCATACCACTGCAAGGAGTTAGACCATGAGCAAGCCCTACATCCGCCTGGACAAGAACAACGCGGCGGTCCTGCTGGTAGATCACCAGACCGGCCTGCTGTCACTGGTCCGGGATATCGACCCGGACAAATTCAAGAACAACGTGCTGGCCGTCGGTGACCTGGCCAAGTACTTCAAACTGCCGACCATCCTCACCACCAGTTTTGAAACCGGCCCCAATGGTCCGCTGGTGCCCGAACTCAAGGAGCTGTTCCCCGACGCCCCGTACATTGCCCGCCCAGGACAGATCAACGCCTGGGACAACGAAGACTTCGTCAAGGCGGTCAAGGCCACCGGCAAGAAGCAACTGATCATCGCTGGCGTCGTCACTGAAGTGTGCGTGGCCTTCCCGGCGCTGTCGGCCCTGGCCGAAGGCTTCGAGGTATTTGTGGTCACCGACGCTTCCGGGACCTTCAACGCCCTGACCCGCGACTCGGCCTGGGATCGTATGTCGCAAGGCGGCGCACAGTTGATGACCTGGTTTGGCCTGGCCTGTGAGCTGCACCGCGACTGGCGCAACGACATCGAAGGCCTGGGTACGCTTTTCTCCAATCACATCCCGGACTACCGGAACCTGATCACCAGCTATACCAAACTGACTTCCGATAAGTAAGTCCGAACCTGGGGCCACGTCTTGCCGTGGCCTTTGCAAATGATCATGAACAGGCCCTGATCTGTCGGGACCTGTTTTTTGTTGCTGTCCTCATTGGGAGCGTGCGTCGCCAGTAGCTGATTGACCTCCGTTCAAGGCGAGAGGCGTCTACAAAACCCGGGACGATTCCCCTCATTCAGCCAGCCCCTCTCGAACCACGTTAAAAAACGTCGTCAGGATCCGCCGCGAACTCTGCGCGCGCAGGCACACCAACGTCTCGGTGAAGCGCCGCTGACAATCGACGATGGGCAACCCGCGAAGCCGTGAATCAGAGCCCAGCTCGGTCGCCGAGACAACCCCGACACCCATGCCAATCGCCACCGCTTCACGTGCGGCTTCGCGCCCATCCACTTCGATCGCCTTGCGGATGCGCAAGCCCGCGGTGGCCATTTCTTCCTCCAGGCACAGACGCGTCATCGAGCCTTTTTCCCGCAGCACTAGCGGCGTGTCGTGCAGGTCGCCAAGGCTGATGGATTCGCGTTGCGCCCAGGGATGATCAAGCGCGACGAACGCCAGCATCGGATCGCTGCGCAAGGGCAGCGACAGCAGTCGGTCGTCCTCGATAGTGCGACCCAGCAGGGCGATGTCGGCCTGATGAGCGAATAAGCGTTGCAGCACTTCATCGGTGTTGGCGGTTTCAATCTTCACATCGATACCGGGGTAACGCCTGCAAAAGCGTGCGACATAGGGCAGCACATGCACCGGCGCATCCACGGCGAGGTTCAGGGATCCCGTAGACAGGGTGCGGTAGTCCATCAGCATGTCGTGGGCATCGACACTGATATCAAACAAGCGTCGAGTCAGGCCGAACAACCGCTCGCCCACTTCAGTCAGGCGCACCTGACGCTTGTCGCGGTAGAACACCATCACCCCGTAATAGTCCTCGAGCTTGCGTACCTGGTCGGACACCGCCGGTTGAGACAGGCAGAGCTGCTCGGCCGCGCGGGTGAAGCTGCCGTTGACGGCAACCGCGTGGAACGCCTTGAGTTGGGTATGGGAAATGGTCATCGCGGCAGCCTTGGCATAGGTTCAACTTATTCATGCATACGCTAAATCGATTTTATTTATAGACGATGAACTGCAAGCATGGTTTTCGCAAGCCCCAGACCAGTGTTCGAACACTGCCGCCCTCGTCTCAGCCCGGAAGCACTTTATGCAAATCGAACGTTTCGCCGCGATAAAACGCCGTTCGGACATGGTCCGCTATGACAACCACCTCTATATCGGTGGCCAGGTCGCCAGCAACCTCAGCGGCGACATCGAGGCCCAGACCCACGAGGTGCTCGCCGGTATCGAGCAGCTACTACTGAGTGCCGGCAGCAGCCGCAAGCAGGTGCTTTCGGTACGTATCCTGCTCGCCCATCGCGACGACTACGCAGGGCTCAACAGGGTCTGGGACCAGTTCTTTCCCGAAGGCCACGCCCCAACGCGAGCGTGCACCCTGGCCGATCTGATCGACCCCGGTTGGCGCGTGGAAATGATCGTGGTCGCTGCATGCGCCTGATTGCCTGCTCAAGCCCTGCCCCCAAAACCGCTGCAACGGAGATGACGTCATGCGCCCCTACTGGCTCGATCAGGCCCTGAAAACCCAACCCGACTCGCCCTGCCCGCCGCTGCGGCAGGACACCCGCGCCGATGTCTGCATCGTCGGTGGTGGTTACACCGGTTTGTGGACTGCGATCATGCTCAAGGAACAGAACCCCGAGCTGGACGTGGTCATCGTCGAAGCCGACATCTGTGGTGCCGGCGCCAGTGGGCGCAACGGCGGCTGCGCGCTGTCCTGGTCGGCCAAGTACTTCACCCTGGAGCGGTTGTTTGGGGTCAACGAGGCAATACGCCTGGTCAAGGAATCGGAGCAAAGCATCTACGCCATCGGCAGCTTTTGCGAGAAGTACACGGTTGATGCCGATTACCGCCTCGATGGCACGCTTTACACAGCGACCAACCGTGCCCAGGTCGGCTCGACCGACAGCGTGATCGCTGCGCTGGAGCGCAATGGCATTAACTCTTTCTCCAAGTACGCGCTAGCTGACGTGCAGCGCATGGCGGGCTCGACCCGACACATTGAAGGCTGGTTCTCACCTGCGGCAGCCAGTGTGCAGCCGGGCAAGCTGGTGCGCGGTCTGCGTCGAGTCGCACTGCAATTGGGTGTGCGTATCTACGAAGGCTCACCGATGACCCATTTGCAAGAGGGTCAGCCTGCCACCGTCAACACCCCGAACGGCAACGTCACCTGCGACCGGGTCGTGTTGGCGATGAACGCCTGGATGGCGCGTGCCTTTGCGCAGTTCTCGCGGTCAGTTGCCATCGTCTCCAGCGACATGATCATTACCGAGCCTCGACCGGACCTGCTCAAGCGGATCGGCCTGACCAGCGGGGTCACCGTGCTCGACTCACGCATCTTCGTGCACTACTACCACAACACCCCGGACGGTCGGATCATGCTCGGCAAAGGCGGCAATACCTTCGCCTACGGCGGGCGCATGTTGCCGGTATTCGACCAGCCATCGCCCTACAAAGGATTGTTGCGCAACACCCTTGCCGAGTTCTTCCCCGACTTTGCCGATGTCGGCATCGCCGCCACCTGGAATGGCCCGTCCGATCGCTCCGTCACCGGGCTACCGTTCTTCGGCCGGATGGGCGCAGGCGGAAATATCTTTTATGGCTTCGGCTATTCCGGCAGCGGCGTCGGCCCTTGTCACATGGGTGGACAGATCCTCTCATCGCTGGTGTTGGGGCAGGACAACCCCTGGACACGCTCGCCGCTGGTGCAAGGTCCGCTCGGCCATTTCCCACCGGAGCCGATCCGCTACCTGGGTTCGCTAATGGTGCGCAATGCCATTCGGCGCAAGGAGCACGCCGAGGACCACAACCTGCACCCGCGTCGACTGGATGTGCGCCTGGCGAAATTCGCCGCCGCCGCCGGCAAGTCAGACAAGGGCTAACGCCGCGCTCACACAGCGACCGCTCACTTGAACAGCAACCCAGGGTCTGATCTGGAGGGTAGACGAATGATTTCGACTTATAAGCTCAGCTTGTTTGTGACATGTGATAAATCGATTTCAGTTATTTTTCCGCAGATGTTTTGATCACGCCATGCATCACTCCCCCACAAAAACAAAACCGCCGGAGAAGATCATGACCAAAGCTGAATTTCCGACCACACAGGCGCTGGCTACTCCAGCCTTGGGTGAACCCTACCTGCTGACCCCGGGCCCCTTGACCACGTCCAAAGCGACCAAGGAAGCCATGCTGCGCGACTGGGGTTCATGGGACGTTACCTTCAACCAAGTCACTGCCGAGGTTCGCCAGAACTTGCTCAGCATGGCCGGTGTCCAGGACGACAGCTTCGCCTGTGTGCCGTTGCAAGGCAGCGGTAGCTACTCGGTGGAGGCAGCTTTGGCCACGGCCATCCCGCGTGACGGTAAAGCACTGGTGCTGATGAATGGCGCCTACGGCCAGCGCGCCACCAAGACCTTGGAGTACCTCGGCCGCGCGTTCATTACCTTGGACAAAGGCGATTATCTGCCACCGCAGCCTGAAGAGGTGGACGCCCTGCTCAGGGACAATCCCGACATCACCAACGTCTTCCTGGTCCATTGCGAAACCAGCTCCGGCATTCTCAATCCGCTGCGCGAAATCGCCGATGTGGTGAAGGCGCATGGCAAGAGCCTGATCATCGATGCGATGAGCTCCTTCGGAGCCGTGCCATTGACCATCAATGAGATTGCTTTCGACGTGGTGGTGTCCTCTGCCAACAAATGCATCGAGGGTATCCCCGGCTTCGGTTTCGTCATCATCCGTCGCTCCGTGCTGGAGGCCGCCAAAGGCCGCGCCAACTCCCTGAGCCTCGATCTGTATGAGCAGTGGGTCTACATGGAGCGCACGGGCCAATGGCGCTTCACGCCGCCGACCCACAGCGTAGTAGCGTTCCATAAAGCCTTGGAGCAACACACTGCCGAAGGCGGTGTGCATGGCCGCCTGGCGCGCTACACGCGCAATCGCGATGTGCTGGTCAAAGGCATGCGCGAGCTGGGCTTCAAGACGTTGCTTGAAGACCGTTGGCTGTCGCCAATCATCACCACGTTCTTCAGCCCGCAACATCCCAACTTTGAGTTCAAGCGGTTCTACGATGAGCTCAAAGCCCGTCAGTTCATCATCTATCCCGGCAAGCTGACCGTAGCCGAGAGTTTCCGTATCGGCTGTATCGGCCAGATCGACGAATACATCGTCCATCAGTTGCTGCGCGCCATCGCCGACAGTCTCGTGGCGATGAACGTCGACATGCAACAGCCGGCGGCCTGACGGCCCTTCAAAGGTCCTTGTCGATTCACGCACTGGTGCAATGGGTAGCACCTGTGGGCAGGGGTCTTTTTTAACCATGGATTCGGTGACTTACCGCTAGGCACAGCCGAGCAGGAGTCAGCGACCGCGTCAATTTAATACCGAAAGCCTGATGCCACCTCACTGCCATCTGATCGATGCCGTGTGCGTGGAGAGATTTTCTGTACCGAAAATAAAAACAAAACCCATTACTTTGCGCTGTCTGGCACCACATACGGGATCAGAACACCATGAACAAGAACGCTACAAACCCTCTCGCAACCGGCTGGAAATCGCTCCAGCGCTGGCGCGTGCAAATTTTCCTTATCACCTGGGTGGCCTACGCGGCCTTCTACTTTACCCGCAAGGCTTTTTCCGTGGCCAAACTGGGGATTGGCGAAGATCCGGACTTCATGCTCGAAAAGAGCATGATGGCCAACCTCGATGCCCTCTACCTAATCGCGTACGCAGTCGGCCAGTTTCTGTGGGGCAACTTCTCTGACCGCTTCGGTCCCAGGGTCGTGGTCCTCAGCGGACTGGTGATCTCGGCGCTGGCGGCGCTACTGATGGGCACCTACGCCACGCTACCGATCTTCGCCTCCTGCATGCTGATCCAGGGCCTGGCTCAGTCCACGGGTTGGTCGGGGCTGTGCAAGAACGTTGGGAGCTTCTTCAGCACTGGCGAACGTGGCCGCGTACTGGGTTACTGGAGCACCTGCTACGCCTTCGGCGGCCTGGTTGCCACACCGTTTGCCGGTTGGTGGGCCTACAACGCTTACCATGACTGGCGCATCGCGTTCATCAGCAGCGCCGTGGTGGTGCTGGTGGTAGCGGTACTGTTCTTTTTCCTGCAACGCAACCAGCCAGAAGATGTCGGGCTGCCTCCTGTAGAGATCGAAATCGAACCCGTCAGCAAGGTCGCAGTGCCGCGCGAAAGCATGTGGGCTGGTTTGCGCACGGTGATGAAAAATCGAACCGTACTGGTGCTCGGCCTGGCCTATTTCATGCTCAAGCCAGCGCGCTACGCGATCCTGCTCTGGGGGCCGGTGATTATCTACGAGCGGATGCCAGAGATTGGCAAAGTGGCATCCGCCATCGTGCCGACGGCTTTTGAATTGGCAGGCCTGGCAGGTCCGATCCTGATTGGTATCGCCTCAGACAAGTACTTTGGCGCTCGGCGGATGCCGGCCTGTGTCCTTAGCCTGGTGCTCCTGACCATTTGCCTCGCGCTGTTCGTCCCTGCCATGCAGAGCGGCAGTCTTTACATGGTGGTTGGCCTGCTGTTCATGATGGGCCTGACGCTTTACGGGCCGGACTCGATGATGAGCGGCTCGGCGGCCATTGATTTCGGCAGTAAGGATGGAGCGGCCTCCGCCGCAGGCTTCGTCAACGGTTGCGGTTCGATAGGCGCGGTCCTCGGCGGCCTGTTACCCGGTTACTTCGACACCACCACCATCTTCCTGGTGTTCACCGTCGCGGCACTACTGGCCAGCCTGATGTTGATTCCATTCTGGAACAGCCGCCCGAAAACCGTGGAAAGCACGGCGCTGGCCTCGGCTCCAATGCAAACGGTCATCGTTGGCACCACCCCCTGAATTCGAATTAATCACTCACCATTCATTGGAGCAATCACCATGCATTACCAACAACCTTCCCAGCTGCAGGGCGTGGTACTGGACTGGGCCGGCACTGTCGTTGATTTCGGTTCTTTCGCACCGACTCAGATATTCGTCGAAGCCTTTGCCGAGTTCGGCGTTGCAGTCTCCCTGGCAGAAGCTCGCGGGCCGATGGGCATGGGCAAATGGGATCACATCCGCACGCTGTGCAACGAACCGCAGATCGCCGAACGCTACCGTCTCGCCTTCGGCCGGTTGCCCACCGACGATGATGTCACCGCCCTCTACGAGCGCTTCATGCCTTTGCAGATCGAAAAGATCGCCCTGCATTCGGCGCTGATTCCCGGTGCGCTCAATACCATCAATGGCTTGCGCGACAAGGGACTGAAAATCGGTTCTTGCTCAGGCTACCCGGCCGTGGTCATGGAAAAAGTCGTGGAGCTGGCTCGCAAGAACGGCTACGTCACCGACCATGTGGTGGCGACCGACGAAGTGCCCAACGGTCGTCCACACCCCGCACAAGCGTTGGCTAACGTGATTGCGCTGGGCATCAGTGATGTCGCGGCCTGCGTCAAGGTCGACGACACCTGGCCGGGGATTCTCGAAGGCCGTAGCGCTGGAATGTGGACGGTGGCATTGACCTGCTCCGGCAACGCATTGGGCCTGTCCTATGAAGAGTTCAAGGATTTATCCCTGGAGGAGCTGGCCGAGGAACGCGCGCGCATCATCAAGATGTTCGAAGGCTCTCGCCCGCACTATCTGATCGACACCATCGTTGATTTGCCAGAGGTCATCGAAAACATCAATGCATGCCTGGCACGTGGAGAAACCCCGCAGGGCTCCTGACCCCTTGGGGATGGTGCAATTGACAGTGGCCGTCCACTAGACGGCCACACCCCACAACAACCAGAGAACGCCACCATGAAATACGCCCACCCCGGCACTCCCGATGCCATCGTTTCCTTCAAGTCCCGCTACGGTAACTACATCGGCGGCGAGTTCGTCGCGCCTGTCAAAGGCCAGTACTTCACCAACACTTCTCCGGTCAACGGCCAACCGATCGCCGAATTCCCCCGCTCCACGGCCGAAGACATCGAAAAAGCCCTGGACGCAGCCCACGCCGCGGCCGATGCCTGGGGCAAGACCTCGGTCCAGGACCGCTCCCTGGTGCTGTTGAAAATCGCCGATCGCATCGAGCAGAACCTCGAAGTCCTGGCAATCACCGAATCCTGGGACAACGGCAAGGCCGTGCGCGAAACCCTGAACGCCGACATCCCGCTGGCGGCTGATCACTTCCGCTACTACGCCGGCTGCATCCGCGCGCAGGAAGGCAGCTCTGCGGAAATCAACGAACACACCGCGGCCTATCACTTCCACGAACCGCTGGGCGTGGTCGGCCAGATCATCCCGTGGAACTTCCCGATCCTGATGGCCGCCTGGAAACTCGCGCCGGCCCTGGCTGCCGGTAACTGCGTGGTGCTCAAGCCGGCCGAACAAACGCCGCTGGGCATCAGCGTGCTGCTGGAACTGATCGGCGACCTGCTGCCACCGGGCGTGTTGAACGTGGTGCAAGGGTTCGGCAAAGAGGCCGGCGAAGCCCTGGCCACCAGCAAGCGCATCGCCAAGATCGCGTTCACCGGCTCGACCCCGGTCGGCTCGCACATCATGAAATGCGCCGCCGAGAACATCATTCCGTCGACCGTGGAACTGGGCGGCAAGTCGCCGAACATCTTCTTCGCCGACATCATGCAAGCCGAAGAATCGTTCATCGAAAAAGCCGCAGAAGGCCTGGTGCTGGCGTTCTTCAACCAGGGCGAAGTCTGCACCTGCCCATCGCGCGCCCTGGTGCAAGAGTCGATCTACGACGATTTCATGAAAGTCGTGATGAAGAAGGTCCTGCAAATCAAGCGCGGCGACCCGCTCGACACCGACACCATGGTCGGCGCCCAGGCTTCCGAGCAGCAATTCGACAAGATTCTCTCCTACCTGGAAATCGCCAAGGGCGAAGGCGCCGAGCTGCTGACCGGTGGCAAGGTGGAAAAACTCGAGGGCAACCTGGCGACCGGCTATTACATCCAGCCGACCCTGCTCAAGGGCACCAACAAAATGCGCGTGTTCCAGGAAGAAATCTTCGGCCCAGTGGTGAGCATCACCACCTTCAAGGACGAAGCCGAAGCCCTGGCCATTGCCAACGACACCGAGTTCGGCCTCGGTGCCGGCCTCTGGACCCGCGACATCAACCGCGCCTACCGCATGGGCCGGGCGATCAAGGCCGGTCGCGTCTGGACCAACTGCTACCACCTGTACCCGGCACACGCCGCGTTCGGTGGCTACAAGAAGTCCGGTGTCGGCCGTGAAACCCACAAGATGATGCTCGATCACTACCAACAGACCAAAAACCTGCTGGTGAGCTACGACATCAACCCGCTGGGCTTCTTCTGATCCGCTACGAGACCGAGTAACGGCGATCGCGAGCAAGGCCCTGCCCCTACAGGATTACGTCGTACCTGTAGGCGCGAGCCTTGCCGTTGAGACAACTATTCCACCGAGGTAAAGCAAGATGAGTGCGGCTTCTCTGTATCCCGTTCGTCCCGAGGCTCTGGCCAATACCCTGACTGACGAGGCGACCTACAAGGCCATGTACCAGCAGTCGGTCGTCAACCCGGACGGCTTCTGGCGCGAACAAGCCAAGCGCCTCGACTGGATCAAGCCTTTCACCACGGTGAAGCAGACCTCGTTCGACGACCACCATGTCGACATCAAGTGGTTCGCCGACGGCACCCTGAACGTTTCCTACAACTGCCTCGACCGTCACCTGGCCGAGCGCGGCGACCAGATCGCGATCATCTGGGAAGGCGATGACCCAACCGAGAGCCGCAACATCACCTACCGCGAGCTGCACGAACAAGTCTGCAAGTTTGCCAACGCCCTGCGTGGCCAGGATGTGCACCGCGGCGACGTGGTGACTATCTATATGCCGATGATCCCCGAAGCCGTGGTCGCCATGCTGGCCTGCACCCGGATCGGCGCGATTCACTCGGTGGTGTTCGGCGGCTTCTCACCCGAAGCCCTGGCCGGGCGGATCATCGACTGCAAATCGAAAGTGGTGATCACCGCGGACGAAGGCCTGCGTGCCGGTAAGAAAATTTCCCTCAAGGCCAACGTCGACGACGCGCTGACCAACCCGGAAACCAGCAGCATCCAGAAAGTCATCGTGTGCAAGCGCACCGGTGGCGACATCAAGTGGAACCAGCATCGCGACATCTGGTACGAAGACCTGATGAAAGTCGCGGGCACCGTCTGCGCGCCGAAAGAAATGGGCGCCGAAGAAGCGCTGTTCATCCTCTACACCTCCGGCTCCACCGGCAAGCCCAAGGGCGTTCAGCACACCACCGGCGGCTACCTGCTGTACGCGGCGCTGACCCATGAGCGCGTGTTCGACTACCGTCCGGGCGAAATCTACTGGTGCACCGCCGACGTCGGCTGGGTCACTGGCCACACCTACATCGTCTACGGCCCGCTGGCCAATGGCGCGACCACCCTGCTGTTCGAAGGTGTGCCGAACTACCCGGACATCACCCGGGTGGGGAAAATCGTCGACAAGCACAAGGTCAATATCCTCTACACCGCGCCGACCGCGATCCGCGCGATGATGGCCTCCGGCACTGCGGCCTGCGAAGGCACCGATGGCAGCAGCCTGCGTCTGTTGGGTTCGGTGGGTGAGCCGATCAACCCAGAAGCTTGGGACTGGTACTACAAGAACGTCGGACAATCGCGTTGCCCGATCGTCGACACCTGGTGGCAGACCGAAACCGGCGCCACCCTGATGAGCCCGCTGCCGGGCGCTCACGCCCTCAAGCCGGGCTCTGCGGCGCGTCCGTTCTTCGGCGTGGTACCGGCGCTGGTGGATAACCTGGGCAACATCATCGAAGGTGCGGCCGAAGGCAACCTGGTGATCCTCGACTCGTGGCCAGGCCAGGCCCGTACCCTGTACGGCGACCATGACCGTTTTGTCGACACCTACTTCAAGACCTTCCGTGGCATGTACTTCACCGGCGACGGTGCTCGTCGCGACGAAGACGGCTACTGGTGGATAACCGGCCGGGTGGATGACGTGCTCAACGTCTCCGGCCACCGCATGGGCACCGCCGAGATCGAAAGCGCGATGGTCGCCCACCCGAAAGTCGCCGAGGCCGCCGTAGTCGGTGTGCCGCACGACATCAAGGGCCAGGGGATCTATGTCTACGTCACCCTCAACGGTGGCGAAGAGCCGAACGAAGCGTTGCGCCTGGAACTGAAGAACTGGGTGCGCAAGGAGATCGGTCCGATCGCCTCGCCGGATGTCATCCAGTGGGCGCCAGGGCTGCCGAAAACCCGTTCGGGGAAAATCATGCGCCGCATCCTGCGCAAGATTGCCACGGCTGAGTACGATGGCTTGGGTGACATCTCGACCCTGGCCGACCCGGGTGTGGTGCAGCATTTGATCGATACTCACAAGACCATGAACGTCGCGTAGGCGCGGTTCTCGAGTCACCAGAAGCCCCGCCGGCATTGCGCCGAGCGGGGCTTTTTCGTAGTGCTCGCCGTTTGCTGGGAAATGCCCAATCCCCCGTAGCAGCTGTCGAGCCCGCGAGGCTGCGTTCGAGGACGCAGTCCTCGTCGCCCTACACTCAATTTGCATGTGGTTCAGTGCCCCGCAACCGCAGGCCTGCCAGCCGCACGCGGGCCCGATTTGAAGCCGTGAACCCGAGCGCTCCAGACAATTGCAAACCCCACACCCACCAACACCACCATTGCCCATGGAAAAGAGGCGACGCCCCACCTATCCAGCAACACCCCACCCACCACCCCACTCCCCGCAATCGCGCTATTCCAGGCCACTACATTCAACGACAACGCCACATCAGCCCCATCCCCGGCCGCATCCGCCAGTGCCGTTTGCAGCAACGTCGCCGCCCCACCGAAGCTCAACCCCCAAACCGCCACACCGATGTAGATCACCTCAGGCACGCGACCCAAAAAACCTAACATCACGCAAACCGTCACAAACGCTGCCAAGCTCACTAACACAGTCTTGCGCAACAATGGCTCAACCAATTTGGCAGTCACCCAGATCCCCACCAACGCCGCAATACCAAACACCAACAACACCAAATCCACTTGATCCCCCAACCCCGCCGGCGCCACAAACGGAGCGATGTAGGTGTAGAGAATGTTGTGTGCCAGCATCCAGCTGATCACCACCGCTAGCACAGGTCGTACGCCCGGCGTGGTCAGCACGGTTCGCAGCGACATGCGCTGGTGCGCAGCTTGGGGTGGGTAGTCAGGGACTTTCACCAGGACCCAGGCAATCAGCACCAGGGTCAGGGCCGACATGATGCCGAAGGTGGTGCGCCAACCTACGAGGCCGCCCAGCCAAGTCCCGAGGGGTACGCCTAGGGCCAAAGCAATCGGTGTGCCGACCATGGCCAGCGCCAGCGCCTTGCCCTGTTGATGGGGCGCAACCATGCGACGTGCGTAGCCGGCCAGCAGGCTCCAGGCCAACCCCGCCGCGACACCGGCGAAGAAGCGCGCCACCAGAGTCACGCCATAATGGGATGACAGCGCGGTGATGGAATTGAACAACAAGAAACCGACGATGGTCAGCAGCAGCACGTTACGGCGGCGCCAGCCGCGGGTGGCGATGGTCATGGGGATGACCGCCAGCACCGAGCCCAGAGCGTAAGCGGTGACCATCTGGCCGGCCATGGAGGGGGAAATCGCCAGGCCTTCACTGATCAGCGGCAACAGCCCAGCGGGCAGGGTTTCGGTAACGATGCAGATGAATCCGGTCATGGCCAGAGCAAGCAACGCGCCGATGGGCAGGCGGTCGGGCGCTGCCGATAAGGTGATTGTGGGTGTCACGGGAGACTCCTTGAGCGAGGACTTCAGATTTAAATACTGATCGATACATATGTTGAGGAAGGCAAGCGCTCGTTGTCAACGACTTATGTATCGACTAGTATTTATCTCGTCATTCAGAGGAGCCTTGTAATGGCGCAAATGGGCCGCCCCCGCACTTTCGACCGCGACCACGCCGTGGAACAGGCCTTGCACCTGTTTTGGCAACACGGCTACGACGCGACCTCCCTCGCTCAGTTGAAAGCCGGACTCGGTGGCGGGATCTCCGCGCCGAGCTTTTACGCGGCGTTCGGTTCCAAGGAAGCATTGTTTGATGAGTGCGTGCAGCGTTACCTGGCGACCTTCGCCCAGGTCACCGAATGCCTGTGGGACGAGAGCCTGCCGCCACGCCAGGCCATCGAGACCGCGCTGCGCCAGTCGGCGCGCATGCAGTGTGAAGAAGGCCATCCCAAGGGCTGCATGGTGACCCTCGGCATGATGAGCGCGCCCAGCCCAGAGAATGCTCGGGTGGTCGAAGCCCTGACCCAATCTCGCGCCCGCACTCGCGCGGGGATTCTGGCGTGTGTTGAACTGGGTGTGAGTGCCGGCCAGTTGCCGGGCAATATTGACGCGCCCGCGATGGCTACGGTGTTCGACAGTTTCTTGCAGGGTATTTCCATCCTTGCTCGGGATAACACGCCGCATGGGGTCATTGATGCGGCCATCACCCAGGTAATGCTGACGTGGGACATTGCTGCCTCTACCGTGCCGCCCACCCATTGCAATGGTTAAAAGAGACTGATTGATTGAGCCGGTGAAAGATGTGTGGAAACCAACGTTTGTACCACGAGGCTATTGCTAAACTTTCCTTTCAACCGCTTCACTTAATAGGCAGTTGTCGCCCAGGAGCGGACACTGGGCAGCCGTTTCGAATAGGCGATAGTGTCGACACGATTAGCCAACAACTGTAAGGACAAGGAATGTTGCGCATACTGGGTAAGGCATCATCGATCAATGTACGAAAAGTACTCTGGGCCGTGCTGAGATAGAAATCCCCTTGACGCGAGCGCTTACATCCGGTGATGCTCCAGCAAGAAATCCACGAACAACCGCACCCGCGCCGGCATTGTCGAACCACCGACGAACACCGCATGAATCGATTCCTGGTCGCCTGGGTTCCAGGCTTCCAGCAGCGGTATCAGGTCGCCGCGTTGCAGATCCTCGCTCACGCTGAATTCGCCGATACGCGCAATGCCGGCACCTACTCGCGCGAGTTGTGCCAGCGCTTCACCACTGCTGCATTCGATGTTGCCGCTGACCTTCAGGGAAAACTCACGTGCGTCGCGGATGAACGGCCAATTGGGTTCTGCACGTCGGAAGTTGAAGCGTAGGCAGTTGTGCCGTAGCAGGTCTTCCGGTTCCTGGGGGGTACCGTGGCGCTGCAGATATTCGGGCGATGCCACCACTACCTGGCCGGTGGCGCCGATCCTGCGCGCGGTCAGCGGGCTGTCCGGCAGATGGCCAAAGCGTACCGCTACGTCGGCCTGGCCGCCGAGAATGTCGACGACTTCGTCGCCGAGGGTGAGGTCGACGACGATGTTCGGGTAGCGAGCGCTGAATGCTGCCACCAAGGGAACGATGGCCAGCCGCCCATGGCCAAGGGCGGCGCTGACCCGCAATCGGCCCCTTGGTACGCCCTGGTCGGCGATGGCTTCTTCGACCTCGGCCATGTCGGCCAGGATCCGTCGGGCGCCCCGCAGGAACGCCTCACCCTCTGCGGTGAAGGTGATCGCTCGAGTGGTTCGCAACAGCAGGCGGGTACCAAGACGTTGTTCGGTACGCGCGATGATCCGACTGACCGCCGAGGGTGTCAGCCCCAATGCACGCGAGGCGGCCGACAGGCTGCCTTCCTGCGCCACGGTGGCGAACACGGCCATTTCACCCGACTTGCCGCTGAAGTCCATTTGTGCCCCTTACGCAAAGGTGATTGCCAAAAATGCTATCTACCGCTTGAAAAGGCTGGATCGTAGCATTGGCAGCATAGATAAGGAGCCTTCCATGCGTATCAATCCACCACTAGTCGCACTCGCCATAGGTGCCTTTGGCATTGGCGTTACCGAGTTTGCCCCCATGGGCATGTTGCCGGGTATCGCTGCCGATCTCGGCGTTTCCATTCCCGCCGCAGGTCTGTTGGTCAGCGCTTACGCCCTGGGCGTACTGCTCGGCGCGCCGCTGATGACCCTGACCACCGGCAAGATTCCCCGGCGCTATCTGCTGATCGGACTCATGGCGATTTTCACCCTGGGTAATCTGATGTCAGCCCTGGCTACCGATTACTACAGCCTCATGGTCGCCAGGGTGGTGACCTCGCTGAACCACGGTGCGTTCTTTGGCGTTGGCTCGATCGTCGCCGCCAGCGTGGTCGCCCCTGAGAAGCGTGCCGGGGCGGTTGCGGCAATGTTCATGGGCCTGACCCTGGCGACCATCGGCGGCGTGCCGCTTGCCGCCTGGTTTGGCGAACTGTTCGGCTGGCGCACCGCATTCTGGGGTATTACCGGCCTCGGCGTGGTGGCCATGGCGGCGTTGTGGTTCGCCCTGCCCAACCTGCCGGCGCCGAAAAGCGTCGGTGTACTGGCAGAGATTCGGGCACTGGGCCGTGGCCCAGTGTTGGGGGCGCTGGCCCTGACCGTAGTCGGCTCGGGGGCAATGTTTACTGTCTTCACCTACATCGCGCCCATCCTCAGCAGCGAGACCCACGCGTCCACCGCTTACATCACAGCCATGCTGGTGCTGTTCGGTGTGGGGTTGACGCTGGGCAACATGTGGGGCGGGAGGGCCGCCGACCGCTCGATAGATCGCACCCTGATCGTTTCGCTGAGCGTACTGATTCTGGTCTTGCTGGCGTTCACCGTACTGATGCGTTGGCCGCTGCCGGCCGCCGTGGCCATCTTGATATGGGGTATCGCCAGCTTCGCCCTGGTACCGCCGCTACAGATGCGCGTCATGGAAGCGGCCAAGGACGCGCCTAATTTGGCCTCTGCGGTGAACATCGGAGCGTTCAACTTCGGCAACGCGATTGGTGCGGCGCTGGGCGGCGCGGTGATCAATGCCGGGTTGGGTTATCCAGCGATCTCCCTAGCCGGAGCGGCTATGGCGAGTCTGGGGCTGCTGATGGTGTTGGCGTATGCCTGGCGCTCCAGATCGATTGCCGCAGCGCTTGTGTGACGATGATGTGAGGGGGCTGTTAGTCGCCATGGATGAGTGACGGCTAGCGGCCAGACACAACCTAGGGAGGATTGAGCCTGGTGTCCAAAGCGAATTGTTCTTGGCTAACGAGCTCAAACAGATCCTGCGCAGCAGCGGGATTCATCAGCACATTCCAGCTGTGCCGAGAAACCGCCGAAGGTATCAATACGAAGGGATGCTGAGCTAGGAGGCCGTCACCGAACTGCTGTTGGCCGCGGCCGGGGGAGCCTGGAAATAGCCAGTTGGCATTCGGTACCGAGTTCGGCATCACCCGGTGAACCAACTTGATTTCTTTTACCCGGGCACACGTCAAGACGTGTGGGACAGTGTCCAATGCCTGAAAGCCTTTATGCACCGCCACCTCAAGAATTGCCGTGGAAGGATCCGCCGAGCAATACACAGCCTTGCAACCTTTAGAGTTCCACCGGCCGCCGGCAATTTCAGCGCCTATACCGGACGACCAGGTGGACGCATGCTTCTCCTGATCAAGACGCCACAAATACAACTCACCATTGCCTGGCACTATCGTCATCAGGAATACACCCCATACTCCATGCGCGTCAAAAAGTCCTCGACAAGCTCGAAGCCCATTTGCGTGGTCAGAAGATCTATAGGCGCCTTCCCTTCAAGCCCCATTGCTGGCGACGTCATCCAATTAACCGCTTGCTGACGATCACCCAACACTTCTTCAGCCTTGCTCAACACCGTAGCCAAGCGCCAGGTGCCGTTTGTTTGTTCAGCGGTCAGCGGCTCAGGACTCTTGATCCGACGCTGCACCGTACGATCAGACAGGCCAATGATCTTAGAAAAAACGTGATGGTCACGGAACTGGCTGTACGATTGAACAAACGAGATGACCAGGTCCGACGGAAAACCTTTCTCCATGAGCGCGTGAAGCTCAAATGCGTTGGTGGCTTTGAGCTTTTTCCCCTCACCGAACAGCAATTGCAGCGGACGTATTGGGTCGTACGCTATTGGATAGGACTCTTTGCCTGCAGCAATCATGATCGCACTCCTCTGCCATATGGCTAAAATATAGCGCCACTTGACAGAAATTGCCAGCTACGTCGAAAGAGGTCACTTCCCGATGATAGGACCGAAGGGGGACGACGGGACCGAAGGGGGACGGATTTATTAATAGGGCAGGCAGTCCGCCTTTGGCCGATTGCTGCCCGTTACGAAGGGCCCCAATCGACCCAAAGCCGTCACTCGAGAATGCCCAAGACATGAATGCATTCATACACTCATGTCGTTCAGGCCCCTCTCAGATCATTGTTTGACCAAGTCCCCCGGTTTCCATGCCTTGTCGAAGAACGCCTTGGTCGGGCCGTACAGGCGCAGGATCACGAAGAAGCCTTTGCCTGGCAGGGTACGAATCCAGTTCTTGCCTGCACCCGGTGACTCGGGCCCGAAGTGCACGTCAATCGAACCGTCGGCATTCACCAAAGGTTTATCCATGGTGTTCAACGACGGGAACGGCTGGCCGTTGTCCACGCCAGACGCCGTGATCGAGTCATACACCGTCACCGACCAGAACAACGCCGCCGGGATGCCTTTGGGCAGGTTCAACGTGTAGGCGTTGCTGCCCGAGAGGAACTCGCCCTTGGCGTCGACGAAGGTGGCCGGGTACTTGGCGCCGACGTTCTCCATGTTTACCGCCATGCCCGGGCTGGCCGAGTAGGCATTGGTGAAGAAGCCGGTGCGCGGATCGATGTAGTTGAAGGTGTCGGCGGTGAACGTGGCATTGCCCGGGAAGACGTTCAGCCACTTGCGGTCCGGATACCAGGTGCCATTGGTGACGATGGTTTGTGGTGTGTAGGAAGTGGCGTGACCCATTTTACTCGCGGTTTTCGCGGCTTTGTCGAGTAGGTCGCGGGTCGCTGCGTCCGGCTGGAACGGCTTGCCCTTGATGATGCCCAGGGCAGCAAGCATGCCGCGCATTTCCATGTCTTGCGGATCGACATATTCATGGTCAATGAACCGCGAAAGCATGTCGAACGCGCTGCCATCGGTGGGGTAGAGCATGTTGATCGGCGTTTTCGAGGCGTTCGGGAACTCCATCTTCCTGGCTGTGGCTTCTTTACCCAGTGGATAGATGCGCGTCTGTTCCATGAGCGTGACCGGTGCTTCCAGCTGTTTCGGGTCCTTGAAGAAACCGCGCCAGAACACAAACACGTTGTAGGTACGTGAGCGGTAGGTCAGGTAACCAGGAGGTACTTGCCCCTGGTAATCCGGTGGCAGCACCAGGTACTTGGCACCCTTGCCTTTGTCCGGGCCAGGCAGGCCGACATCGCCGCACCACTGGCGACCGTCGATCTGGCCTTCGGAGCAGATCGGGCGTTGGAAGAAATCGTCGAGAATGCCCTGCATTCCCGGCGGCACTTCAATCACCATCGGGCCGTCCTGCTTCAGGTCCAGATAGCCCATGGCATAGATCACGTCGGAGTTCGGCGTGGTCACCAGGGTCTTGGCGTTGAGTCGGTCTTTCCAGATCGGCAGTACGTTGTAGCCGGCACCGAAGGTTTTCTCCGAGCTTTCTTTCATGGCGTACATGTTCAGTGCCGGCAGAGCCCAGATGTAGGACTGCACGCCACGCTGAAATAACAGCTCGCTCTTGAGCTGGGCCACGCCTTCAAGAGTTGGATAACCGCCAGCGAAGGGCAGATCCGCCAGTTGTTCATAGTGCGTGGCCGCCTGGGCGCCGAGGCTGACCGAAATCGCCAATGCCAGTGTGGTCAGTGTTTTGCTGGCTGCTTTCATCTTCGAAGTCCTTTTCAATTGGCTTTCACCACCGCCGGTGGCGTCCAGCTACCGTCGAGTGCGTCGGCCTGCGGCCAGTAGGCGCGAATGTACAGCGAGAAATCGGCATCTTTAGGCGCAGGCAGCCAGTTGCTTTCCTTGTCCTTGCCCGGTGATTGGCTTTGCACGTAGACGGTCAGCGAGCCGTCAGGATTGGTTTGCAGGGATTTGTTCTTGGTGCCGATGGAGTAACGCTTGAGCTCGTTGGGCGAGAAGAAGTGCTGTTCGTTGTACAGCGTCAGCGACCAGAACCCCTTGACCGGTGGCAGCTTGCCTTTGGCGAACGTCACGCTGTAGCCGTGCTGACCGTTGAGGCGCTGGCCGCTTTCGTCCAGGTCCTGATAGAAGTACTTGGTTTCTTTTTGCGGGTTGACGAAGATGTTTGAGCGAGCCACGGCGGTACGGGTGAAATAGTCAGTGCCGAAGGCTGCACCGTTGCTGATAGTGCTCCAGTTATTGGGCAGTTGCAGACCGTAATTACGGAATTGCAGAAGTGGGTCGATCACTTCGCTGTCAGCCTTTTTTGCCTCGTCGATCATCGCGGCACGAAGCTGCGGGTCGGCCTTGGCGATGGCAGCCAGGGCGGCCATTTGCGCATAACGGGCTTCTTCGCCCGGCAATGGCTTGGCGTCCTTGAGCAGGGCCGGCAGTTCGTCGAAGAACTTCTCTGGGATCACCCACTTGGTTTCGCCCTTGCTGTCCGAGACCTGGGAGGGGAATTTTGGCAGCTTGGCCCAGTCGCGCTGTTTGACCTTGCCGTCATATTGGGACAATGGGTACATGTCGATACCGGCCAGGGCCGGTTGCACGGCCTGGCGATCAGCGGCCGTGTCGTCTTGGAATACACGGGGAACCACGAAACCCGTGTTGGTACGCGCACGGAACACCTTGGTGATGCCAGCGGGCACCTTGCCGTTCCAGTCCGGGCCGACCAGCAGGTAGAAACCCGGTTGGGTGTTATACATTTTGCCCAGCTCGGCGAAGCTGTCGGAGCGCAGGTCGACCACCTGATACACCCAGAAGCGACCATTGAAATCCGGAACTTGTAGCACCACCGGCTCAATGTCCAAGGCAATACTGCCGTCGCCGTACACCACGTCCTGGTTCGGACAGGCCACAAGGCGCTCGGCCGGGTCAATATAGTCGCTGAGCATCGACAACCGATTGATCGGGGCCACCGGAACGATGCCCCCCATCAAACCGGGTTCGGGCAGGTCCTTGAAGGCCTGGCGACGATTGAAAATATTGGCCATCGGCCAACCCCAGAAATACGCTTCGCGCGCCATCATTCGCACATAGGGTTCGGTAACCTTGGTACCGGCGACAGGCCCAGCGACAGTCGCTTGAACTGCAGGGCTCTGGGCGGCGAGCGCTGAAGTTGTGACGAGCGTACTGACCAACGTGAGTGCAAAGAGGGTGCGGCGATGGGGCAATCGATTCATACAGCATCCTTTCTAGATGGCATTTCACCTGAGTAGGTGAGTCGGCTGACAAGATAGACCATCTTCTTCGTTTAATCATGATTCTCTGGGACGGCTCGTATTGGCCGATTGCTGCCCGATACTACAGGCAGAAATCGGTCAGAAGTGGACGTTCGAGCACTTGCTTTTCTCGATGGCTATTGCAATGGCCCGATTGCAGCGCTGCGGGTCCCGGCGAACGCACTCGTGCCAAGCCAGCGCCATATGTTTTGCGCATCCTGTACAGCCCCGTCTACACGCAGTTCTTGCGACTGAAGAACCTCCCTTGGTGTTCGGTCGCCCGCCCAGACCTCAGTTAACGCGCGCACGCTAGAGTCCACGACGAGGGTGAGCTCGCGTCCGGGATCGTCGCGGCACAGATCTGCCACACCCTGTTCGACCACCAGCCACCAGTCTTGCTCGCCGGCCCGCGCGTCGCGGAATCTGAAATGGATGACCACTGTCCTGGGCGGGAACATCTCGATGCGTGCGAACCGGCGCACGTCCCACATGAGCAAGCCCGCGTCGAGTTCGTTATCGCGAAGGCGACTGCCTATCCAACGCGCGCCCCAATGGCCAAGCGCCATAATGATGGGACGCAACTCCTCGCCTGCCTCAGTCAGGCTGTACTCCCAGACGTAAGACGGCGCGGCAATGGGCCAGTTGCATACGCGCCTGCTGGCGAACGCCGTTGATATCGTGAACGGTGACCTGAAGGATTTGTGCGAGGTCGCCAGCGCTTACGCCGTGACAATCGTATGCGGCATCAATGAATGCGAGCGGCATAACGGAGGCGGCACGCTATATAACAGCGTAGTCGTTATCGGTACCAACGGCGAAGTACTGAACCGACATCGCAAGCTGATGCCAACGAACCCCGAGCGCATGGTCCATGGTTTCGGTGATGCCTCAGGGTTGCGTACGGTCGACACACCCGTCGGCCGCATCGGTACGCTCATCTGCTGGGAAAACTACATGCCCCTGGCGCGCTATGCTTTGTATGCACAGGGCGTGGAAATCTACGTCGCCCCCACGTACGACACCGGCGAGGGCTGGATTAGCACGATGCGTCACATTGCACTCGAAGGCCGTTGCTGGGTGCTCGGCAGCGGTACGTCGTTGCGCGGTAGCGACATTCCTGATGACTTCCCATCTCGTGCGCAACTGTTTCCCGATCCGCAAGAGTGGATCAACGACGGCGACTCGGTGGTGGTCAACCCACAAGGCCGCATCGTGGCCGGCCCATTACACCGAGAGACGGGCATTGTGTATGCGGACATCGATGTCTCGCTCGTGGCGCCAGCACGGCGGACGCTTGACGTCACCGGGCACTATGCGCGCCCTGACATTTTCCAACTGCAGGTTCGACGCACGCCAGCAACTGCGGTGCACTACATTGACGGGTGAAGCCCGCTAACGCGTTGACGGCCCCTCCCCACTCCGGCGGCAGCCGTAACCACTGATCAAGGAGTCATTCCATGAGCATAGAAAAGTCTTACAACGGCCGTTGTTTTTGCGGCGCGGTCGAGTTCACCCTCAGCGGTGAACCGGCCGCCATGGGCTATTGCCATTGCGAGTCGTGTCGACATTGGTCAGCGGGGCCGGTCAACGCGTTCACACTGTGGAAACCCGAGGCAGTGCAAGTCACTCGGGGTGCTGAGAGCATTGGCACCTACAACAAGACACCGCGCAGTTATCGCAAATGGTGCAAGCAGTGTGGCGGGCACCTCTTCACCGAACACCCGGAAATGGGACTCATCGACGTGTATGCCGCGGTGATCTCCGATCTCGCGTATTCGCCAAGCGTCCACGTCCACTATCAGGAGACCAGACTGCCCATCAAAGATGGGTTGCCCAAGCTCAAGGATGTCCCCAGCGAATTAGGGGGATCGGGCATCAGCGTGGACGAATAGAATTCGCACGGTAGCGTGGGGCGTGCCAACCTCGCTTGGGCCCGCCCTCGCCTCACATTCATCATTGCTCTGGCGTAACTCGGGTTTTGCCCTGCGTCAAAGCCAGGCTCAACAGGACCGAAATCAACAGGATGCCGCCGACTATGGCCAGCGACCATTGAACCGGCAGATGCCACCACGGCGCGACCAGCATCTTGCTGCCGATGAACACCAGTACGATGGCCAGGCCATATTTGAGCAAGTGGAAACGGTAGGCCATGTCGGCAAGCAGAAAATACAGTGCGCGCAGGCCCATGATGGCGAAAATGTTGGAGGTGAACACGATGAAGGGGTCGGTGGTCACGGCGAAGATCGCCGGGATGCTGTCGACCGCGAACACCAGGTCACTGGCCTCGATCAGGACCAGCACCAGGAACATCGGCGTCGCCCAGCGCAGGCCGTTCTGGCGCACGAAGAAGCGCTCGCCGTGAAAGCCGTCGGTGATCCGCAGATGGCTACGTAGCCAGCACAGCAAAGGGTTTTTATCGAGATCGGGCTGCTGGTTGGCGAAGATCAGCATCTTGACGCCGGTGATAACCAGGAAAGCGCCAAAGACATACAGCAGCCAGGCAAACTCCTGCACCAGCCAGGCACCGGCGAAAATCATCCCGGCGCGCATGATGATGGCGCCGAGCACGCCATAGAGCAGGACGCGGCGCTGCAACTCTGGCGGCACGGCGAAATAGCCGAAGATCATCACGAAAACGAACATGTTGTCGATCGACAGCGACTGCTCGATCAGATAGCCCGTGAGGAATTCGAGCGTTGTACGCTGGGCCACTTCGGCGCCGAACTGGCTGCGCAGATACCACCAGAGCAGCCCCGCGAAGAGCAACGCCAAACTGCTCCAGGCGATGACCCAGGACAGCGCTTCACGCACCGAAACACGATGCGCCTTGCGCCCGCCGAAGACGAAAAGGTCCAGCGCCAGCATGGCGAGAACGAATCCGATGAAGGCGGCCCACATCCAGGACTGGCCGACGCTGATGGCAGTCATTCAACTATCCAGGTTTGGTCGATACTCATGCAGAGCGGCGCGATTACTCGCCTAATGCCAGTGATCATGCTAACGGGCATGTCGCAACAACAAAAATCGTTTATTCGTGGCTTGTTGTTCGTTTTTTCCGAAGTATTAAAGCCGGCAGTGCAGGCCTATATTGAATAGTGTCGATCCAGTTAGTTGACGCGTTAAGAGATCGCCGAGGGTGGACAAACGACAGTGCTGGGGGCGCTAGCGGATAACCCAGAATGTTTGGAGGTGCCACATGAGGAAGTATCAACAACTCTTTCTGATCGCAGGTTCAACCATGCGTCACTCGCCAGCGATGGAGCGGGCAATCGCACTGGCCGATGCCACCGGTGCAGCGCTGCATATCGCGGTGTTCATCTTTATTGCGGGGCCGCCAACCAAAGCGATGGTCGACTTTGCGACGCATACGCGAGCGGATGTCTTCGTCATGGGAAATACCCATCACCAAGGGGTGGCCAAGCTGCTTGGCAGTACCACGGAGCATGTCCTGTATCAGGTGCCCTGCAGCGTGTTGGCGATCAAGGTAGAAGGTGCAAGGAAAGCGGCCCGATGCTGACTACAATGTTGCGCATTTGGGAATGCCTCAAGAAGACAATACTTGCGAGTGTTGTTGTGCTGGGGCCTCGTGTCTGTGCGATTGCTGCCAGGTTAGCTGCTCCCGAACTTTAGCTACTGCATCCAAGACGCTCTGTGCCCAGTTCTCATCTTCGGGATGCACGACAACCACGCGAAAACCGTGATCATGCCCTTCAGTCCGCACGCCGTCGGAATCATCGACATGCAAGTCGATATCGAAGGCTAGCGGAAATTTCGAGGGCGAGTTCGCAAGCCCATGCGCCGTCAGGGCGTGGTAATGCCGAACACTGTTGACCACACCGTCGACGCGGATACCGTAGAGCAATAGCCAACGCCGGATGTAGGACGGAGTGCGGCCGGACGAGGTGTAGACCCAGATGCTGCAACCCTGGCGACGTAACTCTCGGGTCAGGGAACGCGTTCCGATACGCAACGGCTCCCCCAGCCAACGATGAACACAGGCCGGCAGCCAGCTTTTTTCAACGGCGCAGTGGTGCAGTTGGCAAGCCAGCGTGTCATCAATATCGAACGAAATCCGTATGCGCTGACGTCTGAACACGTGCATCGGGATGACACACTGGATTGCTTGCCATACCCGGCTACCGGAAGTTCGGCATTTTGCGAGCGTTGGATACCAGCTCATCAATGCCCTCTCTGATAGACGGGCGAGGGTTTGTCGCTCAGGAAAAACCTCATTGAGTCAGGCGCCTGCTCTTCCAGGAAAGCCGCATACTTTTTCTTGATCTTGGGCAACTCGTACAATGCCTTGACACCATGCTTGGCGGAGTTTCGTATGACCGATGACGGGTTGAAGTAACCCTCGGCGTTGTCCAGTGCCAGTACGAACGGCGGCAGTCCTGCGCGCATCAGCAAGTAGCTGACGATCAGTGATCCGCTGCGGTTATTGCCTTCAATGAACAATTGCGGCTTGCTGAGGATACGTACATAGACACCGGCCGCACGCTTCCAGACTGATTCGCTGCGATACGCGCCGTACCAATTGTATAAGTCCTTGATTCCTCCCTCTACATTGTTGAAGAAGTGCTCCTCAGTCGCAGCAAGGTGCTGGGCATACTCCCGTCGGCGCGCTGGGTTTCGACCGCAGAGAACGGTGGCATTGATTTCCAGCATCAGGTTCAGTTGCTGAAGATCAAACAAGTCGACGCCACTTGCAACGTAGTCGTCGATCAGCGCATAGCCCTCGAGCACATTGTGCAGCACTTCATCAGTCAAGGGGTCACGCGCCTCTGTAAAGTGCCTGCTTAGCTCGGCAAAGCGGCTTTGCACCTCACGCAGTGCGTGCTCAATCGCTGGCAAATCAAGACGGCGCGTTGCAGACATTGGCAATCCCGAGAGACGGTAGAAAAGAAGGAAAAACGACCGGACGCCTCCAAAACACTTTGACTTTTGGGGACATACGGTCTTGACCGGACGGTGTTACTTAACTGAACTTCCCGCTGATGTAGTCCTCAGTCATTTGTTCGCGCGGGCTGCCAAAAATCTGGGTCGTTGGGCCCATCTCGACTAGATAGCCGGTGCGCGTACCCTGAGAAATATCCACCGAGAAAAAAGCCGTCGTATCGGCAACACGGATCGCCTGCTGCATATTGTGGGTCACCAGAGCAATGGTGTAATCCTTCTTCAACTCGACCATCAACTCCTCGACCCGGCGGGTGGCGATCGGATCAAGCGCCGAACAGGGTTCATCCAGTAACAGCACTTCCGGTTCGGTTGCGATAGCGCGGGCGATACATAGCCGTTGTTGCTGCCCACCGGAAAGTGACAGGCCGCTGACCTTGAGCTTGTCCTTGACTTCATCCCACAGTGCGGCGCCTTGCAAGGCGTGCTTTACGCGGTCGCCCAGATCACCTTTGTAGCGATTGAGGCGCAGGCCAAATGCAACATTGTCGAAAATGCTCATCGAGAACGGGTTCGGCTGTTGAAATACCATGCCGATGTAGCGGCGCACGACCACCGGATCAACGCCCTTGCCGTAGACGTCTTGCCCGAGGAAATGCACATGACCCTCAAAGCGAAAGCCTTTGACCAAGTCGTTCATCCGATTGAGGCTGCGTAGCACGGTGCTCTTGCCACAGCCGGACGGACCGATGAAGCCAGTGATCTTGTTTTTTTCGATCGGCACATGGCTGTCACGTACCGCCATGAAGTTGCCATAGAAAATCTTGTCCAGTTTGCAGTCCATGACCACAGGCGCCTTGGTGACAACCGGAGCGGCTTTTTGCGCAATTGATACGTTCAAAATTCAGATGCTCCCGCTCTCAATACTTGGGCTTGCCGAAAATACGGCTGATAACGTTCACGACCAACACGATCATCACCAGCACCAGCGAGGCCGC
Source organism: Pseudomonas sp. P5_152 (assembly GCF_033989915.1). NCBI lineage: Bacteria > Pseudomonadati > Pseudomonadota > Gammaproteobacteria > Pseudomonadales > Pseudomonadaceae > Pseudomonas > Pseudomonas sp. P5_152. Next base: position 519,176 of record NZ_JASFAH010000002.1, read on the forward strand.
CCATGCGAGTTCAAGTTGGTTATCGAAGGGCATGCCGGAGAAGTTGTAAATCAGCACGGCAAGCGATGCCGTCGGATTCATCACCGCAAGGCTGCCATCGTGGTAGATCCAGTAGTTGCTGAACAGCGCGGTAAACAACAACGGCGCTGTCTCACCCGCGGCGCGTGCCACGGCCAGCATCACGCCGGTGAGGATCGCCGGCAGGCCGGTAGGCAAGACGATTTTCCAGATCACCTGCGAGCGGGTGCAGCCCATACCATAGGCGGCATCCTTCATGATTTTGGGCACCATGCGCATCGACTCTTCGGCTGTCAGCACGACAATGGGCAGCATCAGTACCGCCAGGGCCACACCACCCGCTGGTGCCGAGTAGGTACCAGTGGTCATCACCACCAGGGCATAGGCAAATACCCCAGCCAAAATGGAAGGCAGTCCTGTGAGCATCTTGGCGGCAAAACGCGCAGCGTTTGCCAGCTTGCTGTCCGGCCCCAGTTCAGCCAGGAAGATGGCCGCCATGATGCCGACCGGCACCGCGATTGCGGCCGCGATACCGACCATGACAAAGGTGCCTGCCATCGCGTTGCCGAAGCCACCGCCAGTCTCGAAACCCGTCGGCGGCAGCTCGGTAAACACCTCCAGGCTCAGACGAGCCCCTCCACGCATTATCAGCATGTAGAGCACGGAAATCAGCGGCACGCTGGCAAGTAGAGCGCCGCCCCAAACCAGCGTGGTCAACACCAGGCTGCGCAGGGCGCGACCTTCAAACTTACGCTGAAGGCTTGGCAAATCGGTTATAGGGGAAGTGAGGTCAGTCATCATTTAGTACCACGTTGGGCATAGACCATAATCATGGAACCGATGATGTTCACCAGTAGCGTGATCAGCATCAGCACCAGTGCGGCGTACATCAAGACCTCGATCTCGTTTGGCCCGGCTTCAGGGAAATTCAGCGCCAGCAAGGCCGCCAGCGTATTGGCCGGAGCAAACAGAGAAAGGGAAATATTGTTCGCGTTGCCTACCAGCATGGCCAGGGCCATGGTTTCACCCAGTGCACGACCCAGACCCAGTACCAGGGAGCCGAAGATTCCGGTGGCGGCGGATGGCACCATCACCTTGAGAATCGCTTCCCAATGGGTGGTTCCCATGCCATAGGCGGCCTGCTTGGTCTTCATCGGCACGCCGGTGAGGGCGTCCTGCGAGACAGCGGCGATGGTGGGCAGAATCATGATGGCCAGCACTAATGCCGCAGGGAGTAGTCCCGGCCCGCTCAAGGACGTGCCGAAAAAAGGTATCCAGCCCAGCTCGCTGTTCAACCACGCCGTCAGCGGTCGAATCGCCGGAATCACCACATAGATCCCCCACAGCCCATAAACCACGCTGGGAATGGCGGCGAGTAACTCGACAATGGTGCGAAAAACGGCGGCAAGCTTGGCGGGCAGAAAATCCTGGGTCAGGAAAATCGCCATGCTGACGCCGAAAAAACCAGCAATCACCAAGGCGATCAGGGCGCTGTAGAGCGTGCCCCAAATGGCGGGCAGAATGCCGTACTTGCCCTGATTCACATCCCAGACAGTGCCGAAAACGACGTCCAGACCGTGCTTGTCCATGCCCGGAATAGCCTTGCGTCCCACCTCAAATACCAGCGCAAACACCAACGCCAGAACGAGAACCACGCCTATGCGTGAGAGCGCACGGAAGGTGCGATCCACCAGATAGTCCTTCGTAGAAGGTGGTTGGCAGGCAGAGTCCGGGTTAACCGGTACGACAAAAGGTTTGTTCATTGGTTAATTCCGGAACAGGGGGAGGAACTCTCCCGGCATGAGTGACATGCACATACCGAAAGAGACTCACGAGCGTTACTGGATGTTGGCGGAAGCTTTACGAACCTGGTCGATGACCGATTGTGGCAAGGGGATGTAACCCATTGAGTCGGCAATTTTCTGCCCCTCGGTCAGGCTGTACTCGACCATTTCGCGCATGGCCTTGGCCTTAGCCGGATTCTCGTTCTGCTTGCGGAAGATCATCCAGGTATAGGAAGTGATCGGGTAGGATTTGGCACCGTCCGGATCAGGCAACCAGGCCACCAGGCTCTCCGGCATCTTCACCGCCGCCAGAGCCTCGGCACCACTTTCGGCGTTTGGTACAACGTACTGGCCGGCTTTGTTCTGCAGTTGGGCAAAGTCAACCTTGGCCAGCTTGGCAAAGCCGTATTCGATGTAGCCAATGGCGCCCGGGGTCTGGCGTACGGTGGCGGTCACACCATCATTCTTGAGTGACTTGATGAATTTGTCGCTGACAGGCCAGTTGACGGTGTTGCCCTCACCCAGCGCCTGCTTGAACTCTTGATTGATCGCCGCCAGGTGCTTGGTAAACACCGCAGTGGTACCGCTGGAGTCTGCACGCACGACCACGGTGATCGGCGTGTCGGACAGTTTCAGGTCCGGGTTGGCTGCGATGATCTGCGGATCGTTCCAGCGAGTGATCTTGCCGAGAAAAATGTTGGAGTAAACGTCGCGTGGCAGTTTTAGCCCCTTAGGGTTGCCCGGCAGGTTATAGGCCAGCACGATTTCACCCGCCGTCATCGGCAGTAACTGAGCACCCTCGGAGACCTTGGCAATGTCTTCGTCTTTCATGGCCGAGTCACTGGCAGCGAAATCAACGGTTTTGTTCAGGAAGTCCTGTACACCCGCACCACTGCCCTTGGATTGGTAATCCACCGTGACACCTTCGGTTTTCTTGCTGAAATCTTTGAACCAAGTGAGGTAGATCGGTGCCGGGAAACTGGCTCCGGAACCTGTTAGGCGGACGCTCTCACCAGCGAAAGCCACCGAGGTGGCACAAAGAGAAACCGTAATAGCGAGCGCAGCAGACTTCATCAAACATTTCATTAAAAAACTCCTTGTCATGACGGGCTCAGGGAGTCTGCGATAATCCTGTTACGTTTTTATGAAAGACGATGGCAAAACACTAGCCCGCCCCCATACCGCCGCCGCAACGCCTTCTGATGTAATTACTCCGTAACAAATTGCGACTAAGACTTTTCCATCCCTTACGACGGAATTTCTCCCATGTTCTCAACTGAAGAGACCCTGATACAGCGCATCCACCGCGAGCTGCTTGATCACAGTGACGAAGAACTGGAACTGGAATTATCCGAAGACGGGCACGACCTGAATGCACTGTTCGATGAACACGCCCAGGAAGGAAGTGCAAGGGAGGCTCGACGACTTTATTTCAGCGAACTGTTCCGCCTGCAAGGTGAGCTGGTGAAGCTGCAAAGCTGGGTCGTCAAGACTGGCCACAAAGTAGTGATCCTGTTCGAAGGGCGCGATGCCGCCGGCAAAGGTGGCGTGATCAAACGCATCACCCAACGACTCAATCCACGGGTATGCCGTGTCGCGGCCCTGCCTGCGCCCAACGACCGCGAACGCACGCAATGGTATTTCCAGCGCTATGTTTCGCATCTGCCAGCAGCGGGTGAAATCGTATTGTTCGACCGAAGTTGGTACAACCGCGCCGGGGTCGAAAAGGTCATGGGGTTTTGTGATGACGATCAGTACGAAGAGTTTTTCCGTACAGTGCCAGAGTTCGAGCGGATGCTCGCTCGCTCCGGTGTACAACTGATCAAATACTGGTTCTCAATTTCCGACCAGGAACAGAACTTGCGTTTTCTCAGCCGCATTCACGACCCGCTCAAGCAGTGGAAACTCAGCCCAATGGATCTGGAGTCCCGCCGGCGTTGGGAGGCCTATACCAAGGCCAAGGAAATCATGCTTGAGCGCACCCACATTGCCGAAGCGCCGTGGTGGGTGGTGCAAGCTGATGACAAGAAGAAAGCGAGGCTCAACTGCATTACCCATCTACTGGCGCAAATGCCCTATGAGGAGGTGGAACTACCGGTGATCAATTTACCGCAACGTGAGCGGCAGGAAGACTACTTCCGTAGTCCAACGCCAGCCGAAATAATCGTGCCTCAGGTTTACTGATATTCATTACCGGATTGTTGTATCAGCTTTGCGAGTGACTGCACTGTCGTGCAACAAATGAAGCCGAATAGATCTCTGAATACCTGTCGAAAGCGACAGACGCCCGAATCAACCACAACCAACCGGTCGACGGTCCTAGGCCTAGCAAAGCACCTCGGCCACCAAGACGGGCCCATGATCGCCAAGGTGTATGGTCGCTGGATGCCCTCCGCTGATGTAGGAGCCGGAGTGTATGGCTCAGTTTGGCTACGCAATGACAGCTTTATGTCAGCATTGCATTCCCCTCTCCGGCGTCCTGCCGACCGAACACCACCCCCAATCCCCCTGATACGCTGAAAACTCCGCGGAGGATTCTCGACCTGCTCCCTTCCCTGCTGTTCAAGATCAATGAGAACCAGCTCGCCCTCGAGGCGGCAATCATGGAGCTTTCGAACTGGGTGGAGGCTCGCGGATCGGCAGACGTCGCCGAGAACGTCCGCGGCGCCCTGGACACGATCGATCGGAATGAGGAGTTCATCAAGATGACGCTGGCCGTACTCATGACGCCTGAGTGAGCTCATGCGCGCAACCCGTTCAACGCTCAATCCGAAGGTCGCCCCCCCTCTCCTACTCGCCCAGGCTTGTCTGAGGCTAGAGCGTTCGGAGTACCGCCACGCGGTGCCGGTGACTGATCGCGAGGCCGCTTGGCTGTGTTTCATGGTGTTCCGCAGCCATTCAAAGGTGCAGGTATGAGCCGCCTGGTTTTGCTGGGGCTGTGGCTTGTGTGCGTGCTGGCATCAGCCGTCGCCGCGATCTGGATGCTGATAGCAGTGTTGTCCGGCAGCAAGCGGGCTTGGCGCCTGGCTGTCGCCCATGATCCGCTCGCCAACGCGGCATTCGGGGGTAATGAGGACGAAACGATCAGTATTCGAGCTGGCAAGGCCGCCCGCGCAGGCGAACGCTGAGTTGTGTACTGTGCAAATGGCTGGAGAAACCAGATCCAGGACATTGCGAGCGCAGCACCGAGGACGATGAGAAGTAGAAGAGAAGGAAGCGCCCGGTTACCGTGCAGGAACACGACAACCAAGCACTACCGCAGAAAGGTTCTACAAACGACCATACAGTATTCGTAATGCGGGTAGAGATGTAGGGCTAGTCATCTCCTCATGCTAGCAATTCAAGAGTTAGCGCTTGTGGAACAGCAAATAGGCCGCCGTACTCATGCAGATTAAGCAGAGACCTGCAACATAATAAGCGGGCGCCATCTCGTTATACTTAAGAGACGCGGTGACGATCATCGGCGTCAGACCGCCAAAAATTGCGTACGACAGATTGTAGGAAAACGACAAACCAGTAAAACGCACGGCGGGCGGGAAAGCCTGAACCATCACAGCAGGGATTGCACCTACGGTGCCTACTAACAATCCGGTGAGTGCGTAAAGTGGAAACAGCCATTGTGGATGAGACCGAAGAACGTTAAAGAAAAACAGTACGCTTATCAGCAGCAATATGCTGCCCACTATTAATACCTTGCCCGCACCGCAACGGTCGGCCAGCACCCCTGCAATGACGCACCCAACAATCAAAAATCCAATAGAGAGACTATTTGCCCGTAATGAAACTATTGCACTGAAACCATACTGAGTTTGGAGCAAGGTAGGGGTCATCAAAACAAGGACGACAACCGCTGCAGACAGGAACCAGGTCAATAGAATTGACACGCCGACTGCATCACGATGACTCCGCAACACAGTGCGTAGTGGTAGCTCTACTGCAATTCCTTTGCGCAGCTGCATTTCTGCGAATACAGGCGTTTCATGGAGCCAACGGCGCAGATACACCGCCATTAGGCCAAATACTCCTCCGAGCAAAAACGGTACTCGCCAAGCAAAATCCAGAATCTCCTGGGACGTGAAGACACTATTGATGAGGGTGGCGACCAATGACCCCAGTAAAATCCCCCCCATCAATCCCGCAGTAAGGGTACCGCAAGCAAATCCCGTAAGACGGGAGGGCACGTGTTCAGAAACGAAAACCCATGCGCCAGGCACTTCACCGCCAATCGCCGCACCTTGGATGACCCGCATCAAGAACAATAACACCGGCGCCCATACCCCGATCTCAGCATAGGTAGGCAACAGCCCCATAATCAAGGTAGGCACTGCCATCATGAATATGCTCAACGTGAACATCTTCTTGCGCCCTAGAATGTCCCCGAAATGAGCAATTACAATTCCTCCGAGAGGCCGCGCCAGATACCCGACAGCAAAGATTCCGAATGTTTGCATCAACCGCAACCATTCCGGCATGTCTGGAGGAAAGAACAGCTGCCCCACCACTGTGGCAAAAAACACAAAGATGATGAAATCGTAAAACTCAAGGGCACCGCCCAACGCGGACAATGACAACGTTTTATAGTCGTCACGTTTAAGCGGGCGTGCAGCATCTGGAGCTTCCGTAGGAATAGAATTCACGGGAGTAATCTCTTATTAGTTTGGGTAGGGGTGATCGATTGTGCCGCTCTAAACTCAGCACCTACGTTTCCGGCTCTATGACTCAAAAGCGGACAATGTTTTTCCGCTCGGCCGGATGATCGCTGCGTTCTTTGGAAAGACCATGGCGGAGGCTAGGGCAGCCTCTATCGATTTGGATATCGGACCAGTCTTAAAAGAAGTAACTATCTGGAAGGTCTTCGACGTTTCTATCACTCAGCGCTTCCATTCTGGCACTCCAAGCACGCCCATGGACTCGCAGAAGATCTCATCGCAGCGTTCACGCGTGATGCTCACCAGCTCGCCAGCGACCACGATCGCCAGGTACTCGCAAAGCAGGTCGTGTACAACGGCAGCCTGGCCGTAGCTTCCCCACGGCGGGATCAAGTTCCACACCAACTGCGGCACACTGGCCCCGTCGGTGAGATAGCCCGCCGGCACAGTGACCCATTGCTCGCTGTACTTGCTGCCCAGGTAGTACCGGAACGGCGTGATCACCCGCCAGTGATCGGCACCGAGGATCTTGCTGGCTTGCGTGTCGTTGCCTCCATGATGCTATCTGCAGGCGAGAATCCAATGTGGGTCGCCAAGCAGCTCGGCCACAAAGACTGGACCATGATCGCCAAGGTTTATGGTCGCTGGATGCCCTCCGCTGATGTGGGAGCCGGAGGGCGGGCCGAGGCACTTTTTGCCGGTAATGCCAGCGTTATGACAACATCTCCTCTAGACAGTGCGGTTTAACTCGAATCGATCCAGGTTCATCACCTTGGTCCAGGCCGCCACGAAGTCCTTGAGGAACGCCTGTTGGCCGTCGCTGCTGGCGTACACCTCCGCCAGCGCACGCAGTTGCGCGTTGGAGCCGAAGACCAGGTCGACGCGGGTGGCGGTCCATTTCACTGCCCCGCTATTACGGTCGCGGGCTTCGAAGGTCTCGTTGCTGTCCGAGGTGGGTTTCCACTCCACGCCCATGTCCAACAGATTGACAAAAAAGTCGTTGCTCAGGGTTTGCGGCCGTTGGGTGAAGACACCGTGGGCGGTGTGGCCGACGTTGGTGTCGAGCACGCGTAAGCCGCCCACCAGGGCAGTCATTTGCGGTGCGGTGAGGGTCAGCAACTGCGCCTTGTCGATCAGCAACGCCTCCGCCGACACCCGGTAACGGGTCTTGAGGTAGTTGCGAAAGCCATCGGCGATCGGTTCGAGGAAGCCGAACGACTCGACATCGGTCTGCTCCTGGCTGGCATCCATGCGCCCCGCAGTGAACGGCACCGTCAGGCTGTGCCCGGCGTTTTTTGCCGCCTGCTCGATCCCGGCGCTGCCGCCCAGGACAATCAGGTCCGCCAGGGAGATTTTCTTGCCGCCGGCCTGGGCGTTGTTGAACTCGCGCTGCACGGCTTCGAGTTTGCCCAGCACCTGGGACAGTTGCTCGGGTTGATTGGCCTGCCAGAACACCTGTGGCGCCAGGCGCAGGCGTCCGCCATTGGCGCCGCCGCGTTTGTCCGAGCCACGGAAGGTCGAGGCCGCGGCCCAGGCGGTGGACACCAGTTGCGCCACGCTCAGGCCCGAGGCCAGGATTTTACCCTTGAGCGCGGTGACATCGCTGTCGTCGACCAGGGCGTGGTCAAGCGCAGGAATCGGGTCTTGCCACAGCAGCTCTTCGTTGGGCAGTTCCGGGCCGAGGTAGCGCGAGAGCGGGCCCATGTCGCGATGGATCAGCTTGAACCAGGCGCGGGCGAAGGCGTCGGCCAGTTGCTCGGGATTGTCGAGGAACCGACGCGAGATTTTTTCGTAGATCGGGTCGAAACGCAGGGCCAGGTCCGAAGTGAGCATGCTCGGGTTGCGCCGTTTCGAGGGGTCATGGGCATCGGGAATGGTCCCGGCACCGGCACCGTTTTTCGCCGTCCACTGGTTGGCGCCCGCCGGGCTTTTGCTTGGCTCCCAGTCGAAACCAAAGAGGTTTTCCAGGTAGTTATTGCTCCAGCGGGTCGGTGTGGTGGTCCAGGTCACTTCCAGCCCGCTGGTGATGGTGTCGCCGCCCTTGCCGGTGCCGAAGGTGCTTTTCCAGCCCAGGCCCTGCAACTCAAGGCCGGCGGCTTCCGGTTCGGCGCCAACATGATCGGCCGGGCCTGCGCCGTGGGTCTTGCCGAAGGCGTGGCCACCGGCGATCAGGGCCACGGTTTCTTCATCGTTCATGGCCATGCGCGCGAAGGTTTCGCGGATGTCCTTGGCCGAGGCCAAGGGATCCGGGTTGCCCTCGGGGCCTTCCGGATTGACATAGATCAGGCCCATTTGCACTGCGGCGAGCGGGTTCTCCAGGTTGCGTCCCAGGTCGGTGCGGCTCTCTTCCTCGCCATGCAGGTCAGGTTCGGCCACCAGGGTGCCGTCGCCAGGTTCCTGCATCGGTTCCTGATCCTTGCCATAGCGTGTGTCACCGCCCAGCCACTTGTTTTCCGAGCCCCAGTAGACATCTTCATCGGGTTCCCAGACGTCCGCTCGCCCGGCGGAAAAACCGAAGGTCTTGAAGCCCATGGACTCCAGCGCGACGTTGCCGGTGAGGACGATCAGGTCGGCCCAGGAGATGTTTTGCCCGTACTTCTGCTTGATCGGCCACAGCAGGCGGCGGGCCTTGTCGAGGCTGACGTTGTCCGGCCAACTGTTGAGCGGGGCAAACCGCTGCTGCCCGGAACCCGCCCCGCCCCGGCCGTCACCGGTGCGGTAGGTGCCTGCGGCGTGCCAGGCCATGCGGACAAACAGCGGCCCGTAGTGGCCGAAGTCCGCCGGCCACCAGTCCTGGGAGTCGGTCATCAGTGCGTTGAGGTCTTGCTTGAGCGCCGCAAAGTCGAGGTTTTTGAAAGCCTGGGCGTAGTTGAACCCCGGGTCCAGCGGGTCGGACAGCGAAGAGTGCTGGTGCAGGATGTTCAGGTTCAGTTGGTTCGGCCACCAGTCGCGGTTCTTCGTGCCACCGCCAGCGGCGTGATTGAACGGGCATTTCGATTCAGTTGCCATGTGTGAGCTACCTTTGGTCGAATTCATCCAGCTATTTGGCCCGGGATGGGCGCGATATAGCGACGAGCGAAATCAATGACATAGGCTGCAGGGCCGAGAGCTCGATCAACCGATCGGGAGGGTCACACGGCAAAACATGCGCGCGGCAAGCAGCTTGCCGGCAACGGTGACCAACGTTAGGCCTGGTAAACGTGCAACGTCTTCCTGTCTCCTAGTCAGCGCTAATCCGGCCGGCTCGCGCCAGCGCAGAATTAAGGCTAGTCCCCAGTCATGGACAGGGCAAATAGCGCCAGTATTGCTTGGCGATAGAGATAATCTTTTATCCGCGCCCATAACGTCGTGCAAGCATCAAGGCTGTCAGCGTTCTGCTGTACGGGCGAGGTCCCGACCATGAATACGCGCGCATGCTCCACGGCATTCCACGAAGCGGGCCATGCCTTGGCTTTCTGGTGGAATGGCCGGCCTATCGAACGGGTCACCGTTCGCACCCCGGCCGAAGCCGCCAGCGGCCCGATGCTGGATCTGCACGGCAATCTGCAGCAGGTCGAGGGTCTGGTGGAAGCCAGCTATTTTGTCCTGCGTCCGTCCGCCGAGGCCCCCGGGGTGGCGGAATACCTGCCGTCGATGGTGGAGTGGATCGAGCGTGACCTGCTCAACTGTTTTGCCGGCCCGATCGCCGAAGCGATCTACCAGCAAGCACCGCCCGAGCAGTGCTTCAAGAGTGGAGGCCGAGGGGACTGGCTGCGGGGCGAAGAGTTGATCAGCCTGCTGCCTGCGCGAAAGTTGCTCGACGCCCACTCCCGCGCTATCGCCCGCTCCCAGTGCCTGCTGCAGCGCTATTGGCCGGCTGTCAGCACGCTGGCGCAGCGGCTACAAACCCAGGGCACGCTAGACGGGCAAACCATCACCGCACTGTTGTGGGAGCTCAGCGGTGAATCCCCCGAGCGCCGCGATCACACCCTGGCGAGCCTCGACCGGCCTGGCGGTTGATTGCCTGCTTGTAGGAGCGGGTGCCCGCTTGCGGCCTGCGCGCGAAAAACCTGAGAGCGGCGCATTTACTCAGGAAGCACGCGTCATCGTTGACGACCATCGCGGGCAAACGGAGCGCTCCCACCACTCATTCCAACCCCTCCTGCAACAGCGCCCTCCTCACCGCCGGCCGCTGATAGACCCGGGCGTACCACCCCTCGAGATGGCTCAATCCGTCGAAGTGAATATCGGCCTTGTAGTAAGAGCGCAACCACCCCGCCTGGCCCCAACCGATGAGGGCAAACAGGTAGGCATCGGCGACCGTGAACCGCTCGCCGAGCAAATACTCACGGTCCGCCAGTTGCTCGTCGATCCAGGCAAAACGCTGTTCAAGCTTGGGCTTGGCGGTGTCCACATACTTGCCGGCCAACCCGGCATACAGCAACGGGATGAAGCCTTTGTGGATCTCCGAGGAGAGAAAACTCAACCACTCCTGCAACCGGTACCGCGCAAGCGTGCCATTGGCGGGTGCCAGCGCGGATTCGGGCCGCTGATCCGCCAGGTACTGCACAATCACCGGCCCCTCTCGCAACCGCGTGCCATCGTCCAACTCCAGGATCGGCACATAGCCCAGCGGGTTGACCTGCAGATAATCACCTTCGCCCAGCACCGTGTGCTGGCGGTGATCGACCTTGAGCAACTGGACGTCCAGCCCCAGTTCATTAATCACGATATGCGGCGACAGCGAGCAACTACCGGGGATGTAATACAGCTTCATGGGCGACTTCCAAAAAGGGTGAAGCCACATTCTTGGCGATCAGGTATATAAACGGAAGAAGGCACTTTTTTATCATCTAGGTACATAAAATATACCTGCCCGCACCCTGAGGAAGGCTCGATGAAACACAACGTGACCGGCTGCTCCGTCGAAGAAGCCATGCGCCTGCTCGGTGGCCGCTGGCGCTTGCTGCTGGTGTCCTACCTGCTCGATGGCCCCAAGCGCTTCAATCAACTGCGCCGTGACGTCCCCGGGATCTCCCAGCGGATGCTGACCCTGGACCTGCGCGCCCTGGAAGACGTCGGCCTGGTCAAACGCACGGTGTACCCGAGCGTCCCGGTCAAAGTCGAATATGAACTGACCGAAGACGGCAACCGCCTGCGCCCGGTGGTGGCGGTGATGCAGGAATTTGGTGTGTGGCTCAAGCTCAGCGGCCGCGCACGGATGCCAGTGGAGACTGCAGGACTGGCAGCAGAGGGATGAACCCTGGCTGTGGCAAACTGCGGCTCGATCGGCACAGCACAACTCGTCACTCACCATTCAACAGCAGGACTGCTCAAGCAAGGAGAAACAAGCCAATGCCAACCGTGCGCGTTCGCCCACTGCTCAAGACTGACATTCAAGCCTTGCTCAGATTTGAAATCGCCAACCGCGACTGGTTCGAATCGCAGATCGATCCGCGCGCCGCTGACTTCTACTCAGTGCCGGGGATTACCGCGCACGTCGAGGACTATCTGCGCGGGTTTGCCGAAGGGACCTGGCAGCCCCTGGTGCTCGAAGAAGCCACGCAGGGCATTGTCGGGCGGGCCAACCTGAAAGATATCGACTCGACCCTGGGCTGTGCAGAGGTCGGTTATCGGATCGATCACCGCTTCTGCGGCCAGGGCCTGGCCACCCTGGCCCTGCGGCAACTGATCCACCAGGCCCGCGAGCGCTGGCAACTACAGCACCTGCTGGCTGATGTGTACAAGCGCAATGTCGGCTCAAGCAAGGTGCTTGAACGCTGCGGATTTGTCCTTGATCCACGACCCGCCGCAGACCCACGCAAGCTCGATTACCACCTGGTCCTGGGGTGCTGATGGGCGGTCACTGCGCCTGGAAGGTCTGCAGGTAGGCCAGCAGGTTGTCGATTTTCTGCGGATCGCTCAGGCCCCAGAAAATCATGCGGGTGCCCGGCACGACTTTTTTCGGCGCCTCCAGATAGGCGGTGAGGGTTTCGCGGGTCCAGACGAGGTTGGCCGCGCGCATGGCGTCGGAGTACTGATAATCCGTGGTGCTCGCGCTGGGGCGGCCGAAAATCGAGTTCAGCTGCGGGCCGAACGAGGCGCGCGCCGATTCGCCGACCTGATGGCAGCCGCCGCAAATGCGGCTGAACAGTTTCTCGCCGGCCGGCACATCGCCCGCGGCCCAGGCGCCGGTGCTGAGCAGCCAGGCGAGCATCAGTGCTACGGTGTTCTTCATCCTGTGGATCCCATCGGTTATTGCTGACCAGCAGTGTGGGCGGCTATTGGAGCACGCGACCCGGCCTCAGCCCAGTCTCGGCTGAAATTTCTTGCGGTAGGCCGCCGGCAACAGGCCAACCCGTTGCTGGAACAGCCGGCGAAAAGAATTGCCATCGGCGTAACCCACCGCGTAGGTGATGCTGTCCAAGGTCATGCGGGTGGATTCCAGCAGTTGCTTGGCCTTTTCCAGGCGCAGGGTCTGCAGGTAGGCAATGGGCGTAGAGCCGGTGGCTTCCTTGAAGCGCCGCTTGAAGTTGCGCACCCCGAAGCCGAATTGCCGGGCGATGTCGTCGATCAAAAGCGGCTGGGCAAAACGCTCCTCCAGCCACTCCTGGACCCGCAGGATCTCGCCATCGCCATGGTTCTTGGGCAAGGACCACAGCGCGTACACCGTTTGCTCGCGGCGCACGTTATCGATCAGCAGGTACTTGCCGCAGGTGTGGGCCAGCTCCAGTGAGGCAAAGCGGCGGACCAGGTGCAGCAGCAGGTCAATCGCCGCACTGGCCCCTCCGCTGGTGATCAACTGCTGGTCTTCACAGATCATCTGGTCCTCGTCGAGATCGACTTCGCGGTAACGCCGGCGCATGTAGTCGGCAAACGCCCAATGGGTGGTGGCGCGCCGACCATCCAGCAAACCGCTCTCGGCCAGCATGAACGATGCGGTGCAAATCGACGCCATCACGGCGCCCTGCTGGTGCTGTTGCCGCAGCCACGGCCCATAGACGGCGAAGGTCGGCAAGGCATCCTTGAGGGTGAAGAGGAACCCGGGAATCAGCACCAGGTCGGTGCGGTGGATCTCGGCCAGCCCATGATCGACCCGCAACATCTGCCCTCCCCCAGCGGCAACAGGAGCGCCGTCGAGCGAAGCGCTGACCACCTCAAATGGCGGACTGTCGCTGAACAGGTTGGCCGCATTCAGCACTTCCAGGGCAATGGTGGCGGCGGCGGCAGAACAGTGCTCGGCCAGTAGCAGGGTGATATGCATGGAGGACTCGTTTGCGCTTTTCGCATGGTTTAAGTCATTTGTGCACCTAGCTTAGCCGATCGGCCAGCTCTACAGTGCAGCGATTGTTTTCCTGGCTCCCGGTTCCGAGAATACGCTTTCGCTGGCCAACCAGCTCCATAAAAGGTACCCCGTATGAATCTGTGGTTTCGCTTGCTGTGCATGCTGTTTCGTCGACCGTGGCGCCAACCGGTGGGCGGCCTGGCCACCACGGTCGTGCGCATGCGCGTCTGGCCGCTGGACCTGGACCTCAACCGCCACGTCACCAACGGTCGCTATTTCACCCTGGCCGATGTCGGGCGCATGGACTACGTACTGCGCAGCGGAGCATTTCGCGTGGCCCTGCGGCATAAGGCGGTGCCGATAGTCGGTGATGTCTGGGGCAAGTTCCGCCGCGAGCTGAAGCTGTTCGAACGCTTCGAGATCCACACGCGGATACTCGCCTGGGACGGCAAATGGAATTTTATGGAGCACCGCTTCGTCAGCAACGGCCGGGTGGTGGGCGTGGTGGTGATGCGCGGGCTGTTCCGGTCCGGCAAAGGCACGGTAGCGCCCAGCGAGTTCGTCGAGGAGATGGGCCTGGCCCCGCAGTCACCGTCGCTGCCCGAGTGGTTGGCCGCCTGGTCCCAGAGCTGTGACGACCTGAGCCTGCAACTGCGCGACGAGGAACGGGTCACGGCCTGAGGCCCTGTGGGGGTGAAAGGAAGAAAAACCGAATTTCGTATACCCTATAGCAACCTCATTCCGAAGATTCGCCGCCGTGACCCAATCCAGACTCAACGCTCCCGACCTAGGCAATACGCCTTCGACTTCGGAAATCATCACCCGCCATCTGCGCGACGCCATTGTCGCCGGGCATTTTGCCGAGGATGAGCCGATTCGTCAGGATGACATCGCGCGCCAGTTCAACGTCAGCAAGATCCCCGTGCGCGAAGCCCTCAAGCGCCTGGAGGCCGAAGGCCTGGTGATGTTCCAGCGCAATCGCGGGGCGATGGTCACGCGCATCTCCGATGCCGAGTTGGCGCAGATGTTCGAGGTGCGCATGTTGCTCGAAGACAAGGTGCTGCGCTTGGCCATTCCCAACATGACCGAAGCCACCTTCGCCCGGGCCGAGAGTATCTGCCAGGAGTTCATTGGCGAAGATGACGTCGGGCGCTGGGCCGAGCTCAACTGGCAACTGCACGCCTGCCTCTACGAGCCGGCGCAACGGCCCTTCCTGGTCAGCCTGATCCGCTCGGTCAACGACAAGCTGGAACGCTACCTGCGCATGCAGATGAGCCTGTCGGCCGGTAAGGAACGCGCCGACCACGAACACCGGGAAATCCTCGCGGCCTGCCGGGCCGGCGACGTCGACCTGGCGGTAAAACTGCTCGATGAGCACATCGCCGGGGTCTGCCAGACCTTGTTCGAACACCTGCCCCACGCCCATTGACTTTGCGCCGCACTGTGCCGATTTCGTCATCGGCAGCAGGTAAATCCATCAAGCCGGCCCCCCGCTGCAAAGGCCACTCTTCTGTTCACTCATCTGAACGGACGTGGCCCTCCCATGAAACGCATCACCGTGATCGACTCCCACACCGGCGGCGAACCGACCCGCCTGGTCACCGCCGGCTTTCCTGACCTGGGCCGTGGCAGCATGGCCGAGCGACGCCAGCTGCTGGCCGAGCACCACGACCAGTGGCGCGCCGCCTGCGTCCTCGAACCACGGGGCAGCGATGTGCTGGTGGGCGCCCTGCTCTGCGAGCCAGTGGATCCGAGCGCCTGTGCCGGGGTGATTTTTTTCAACAACACCGGCTACCTGGGCATGTGCGGCCACGGCACCATCGGCCTGGTGGCATCCCTGGCGCACCTGGGCAAGATCGGCCCCGGCGTGCACAGCATCGAGACCCCGGTGGGCACGGTGCAGGCGACCCTGCACGAAGACCAATCGGTGAGCGTGCGCAACGTCCCGGCCTACCGCTACCGCAAGGCGCTGGCGCTGCAGGTGCCCGGTATCGGCCAGGTGGTCGGCGATATCGCCTGGGGCGGCAACTGGTTCTTCCTGATTGCCGAACATGGCCTGGCCATCGCCGGCGACAATCTGGAGGCCCTCACCGCCTACACCTACGCCGTGCAGCAGGCGCTGGAAGTCCAGGGTATCCGCGGTGAAGACGGCGGCCTGATCGACCATGTCGAACTGTTCGCCGCCGACCAGGACGCCGACAGCCGCAACTTCGTGCTGTGCCCCGGCAAGGCCTACGACCGCTCTCCGTGCGGCACCGGCACCAGCGCCAAACTGGCGTGCCTGGCGGCCGACGACAAATTGCCGCCCGGACAGATCTGGCGCCAGGCCAGTGTCATCGGCAGCCAGTTCGAAGGCTCTTATGAATGGCAGGGCGAACGCATTATCCCGACCATTCGCGGGCGGGCCTTCATCAGCGCCGAAGCCAGCCTGATCATCGAGCAGGACGATCCGTTCGCCTGGGGCATTCGCCCGTGAGCGAGGGCCAGGTAGCCGATGTGATCGTGATCGGTGCCGGCATCATCGGCGCCGCCTGTGCCCAGGCGCTGGCCCGACGTGGCTTGCGGGTGCTGGTGCTGGACGCCGGCCTGCATGGCGCCACGGCGGCCGGCATGGGCCACCTGCTGGTGCTCGACGACAACCCGGCCGAACTGGCCCTGAGTCAGTATTCCCTGCAACGCTGGCGTGAACAGGCGCCGGCCCTGCCCGACAGTTGCGCCTACCGCAGCAATGGCACCCTGTGGCTGGCGGCCAATGCCGAGGAAATGGCCGTGGCCCATGGCAAATTCCTCAACCTGCGTGCTCAGGGCGTGGCCTGCCAACTGATCGGCGCCAGCGACCTGCGCCGACGCGAACCCGAGTTGCGCGAGGGCCTGGAGGGCGGGCTGCTGATCAATGGCGACGGCATCCTCTATGCCCCCGCCACCGCCGACTGGATGCTGCAAACACCGAACATCCAGCAGCGTCGGGCACGGGTCAGCGAACTCGACGGCAACCGCGTGCGCCTGGAAGACGGGCAATGGCTGAGCGCTGCAGCGGTGGTGTTGGCCAACGGCGTGCAGGCCCCCGAACTGTGCCCGGAACTGCCGATCGAACCGAAAAAAGGCCATCTGCTGATTACTGATCGCTACCCCGGCACCGTCACCCACACCCTGGTGGAGCTGGGTTACGTCACCAGCGCGCACAACGCCAGCGGCCCGTCGACTGCCTGCAACATCCAGCCACGGCCGACCGGGCAATTGTTCATCGGCGCCTCCCGGCAGTTCGGCACCAGCGATCCGCAGGTCGAGGGCTGGATGCTCGCCAAAATGCTCAAGCGCGCCTGCGACTACATGCCAGGGCTGACCCAACTCAATGGCATTCGCGCCTGGACCGGCTTGCGTGCGGCCAGCCCGGACGGCCTGCCGCTGGTGGGCCAGCACCCGCAACAACAAGGCCTGTGGCTGGCGGTCGGTCACGAAGGCCTGGGGGTGACGACGGCCCCCGGTACCGCCGACTTGCTGGTGGCGCAACTGTTCGACGAACCCTCGCCCCTGCCCGCCCAACCCTATCTGCCGCAACGTTTTCTCGGAGAGCCCGTGTATGCCTGAATTGATGCTCGACGGTCGCCGCCTGCAGGTCAACGAGGGCACCAGCGTGGCCGCCGCGCTGGCCCTGGGTGGCGACGGCTGCAGCCGCACCTCGGTCACCGGCCAGCGCCGCGCGCCCTTGTGCGGCATGGGCATTTGCCAGGAGTGCCGGGTGACCATCGACGGCCGCCGGCGCCTGGCCTGCCAGACCCTGTGCCGGGATGGCATGCAGGTGGAGAGCCGCCCATGAAGCACTACGCCGACCTGCTGATCATTGGCGCCGGCCCCGCCGGCATCAGCGCCGCCCTGGCAGCCGCGCCCAGTGGCGCGCGCATCGTCCTGCTCGACGACAACCCGCTGCCAGGTGGGCAAATCTGGCGCGACGGCCCAGAGGCCCATCTGCCGCGCCAGGCCCGTAACCTACGGCAGCGCCTGGACGCCTGCAGCAACATCCGCATTCACTCCGCCACCCGGGTGATCGCCAGTAGCGGACCAAAACAGTTGCTGGTGGAAGACCCGGAGCATGGCTGGCTGATCGAGTACGACAAGCTGATCCTGTGCACCGGGGCCCGCGAATTGCTGCTGCCCTTCCCCGGCTGGACCCTGCCCGGCGTCACTGGCGCCGGCGGTCTGCAGGCGCTGATCAAGGGTGGCCTGCCGGTGCAGGGCGAAACTCTGGTGATCGCCGGCAGCGGCCCACTGTTGCTGGCCAGCGCCGCCAGCGCCAAACAACACGGCGCACATGTGCTGCGCATTGCCGAGCAGGCCTCGCGCAGTGCGGTGGCCGGGTTCGCCACACAACTGCCGCGCTGGCCGGCCAAGCTGCTGCAGTCGTTGCGCCTGTTCGATCCGCAGTACCGCACCGCCAGCCATGTGCTGGCGGCCTTGGGCAGCGATCGCCTGGAAGGGGTGCGTCTGCAACAGCAGGGCAAAATCGTTGAACTGCAATGCCAGCGCCTGGCTTGCGGTTTTGGCCTGATCCCCAATATTCAGCTAGGCCAGGCCCTGGACTGCGCCATCGACGGCCAGGCCATCGCCGTGGATGCCTGGCAGGCCTGCAGCCGTGCCGATCATTACGCTGCCGGGGAATGTACCGGGTTTGGTGGCAGTGAACTGGCGCTGGTGGAAGGCGCGATTGCCGGACATGCAGCGGTGGACGAGCGCCAGGCGGCCCAGCAGCTGTGGCCGCGTCGGGCGCGTTGGCAGGGATTCGCCAAGGCCTTGAACAACGCATTTGCCCTCGACCCGCAGCTCAAGACATTGGCCCAACCGGACACTCTGGTGTGCCGTTGCGAAGACGTGCCCTATGCGGCGCTGACCGAACACCACGACTGGCGCTCGGCCAAGCTGGCCACTCGCTGCGGCATGGGCGCCTGCCAAGGCCGGGTCTGCGGCGGTGCGGTGCAGCACCTGTTCGACTGGCCGGCCGCGGCACCCCGCCCACCCTTCAGCCCGGCGCGAATCGAGACCCTGCTGTGCCTGGATGAGCAGTCGGCGCCCTGAATCCCATGCCGGCCCTTTGCGTTGGACCGCCTTGCCACTATGATCCCGAGGGTCGCCACCAGACCCTCAGCGCCATGTACCCCACCCTCAACAGCTTCAAACCCTGCGACCTGCCGACCTTGCTCAGCAGCCTGCAAGCGATAACGCCGCTGCTCGACTCCCTGGCGGACGTGGTGTTTTTCATCAAGGACCGCGAGGCCCGCTACGCCTTCGTCAACCAGACCCTGGCCCGGCGCTGCGGCAAAAAACACAGCGACGAGTTGCTCGGGCTTACCGCCGACAGGGTGTTCCCGGCACGCTTCGGCCCGCTGTACACCGAGCAGGATCGCCGGGTCCTGGCCAGCGGCCGGGAACTGTCCGACCAGCTTGAGCTGCACCTTTATTACGGCAACCAACCGGTCTGGTGCCTGACCCACAAACTCGCCTTGCACGACCTGCAGGGGCAAATAGTCGGCCTGGCCGGCATTTCCCGCGACCTGCAACTGCCCCAGGCCAACCATCCGGCATTCCACAAACTCGCCGCGGTGGACGCCCATATCCGCAGCCACTTCGCCCGCCCCATCAGCCTCGCCGAACTGACCGCGCTCGCCGGGTTTTCCGTGGCGCAACTGGAACGCCACTGCAAGCGGGTGTTCCAGCTCACCCCACGGCAGATGATTCACAAGGCGCGGCTCGAGGAAGCTTCGCGACTATTGCTGGACAAAGACCTGCCCATCACCGAAATCGCCCTGCGCTGCGGCTACACCGACCACAGTGCCTTCAGCCGCCAATTCCGCGCCCTGACCAGCCTGTCGCCCAGCCAGTATCGCGATAACCAACCCTAACCAGCTTGAGACCGCTATCGCGAGCAAGCTCGCTCCTACAGGTTTGGTGCCTGCAACATCTGCGAGTACCCGAAACCACTGTAGGAGCGCGCGCCCGCTTGCGGCCTGCTCGCGAAGAACCCCATTACGCCGCGATGAATCAGGTGCCACGCGCTGTAGTTGCGGTGGAACATCCGACAGCTCTCTCCCCTTGCCCCAGGTGTTCCTAAAAGGGGCGTGCGCCCACCCATTGCTCCCATATGTAACACCGTCCCCCACCTCCCCCGACGGCCATGCTGTCGCTCTGCCTCCAGCCACCTCACCGCAGCACCCCTACCGCAAGGGCTGAGAAAAAAATCTGCTTTTACACTGGAAACAGGCACGTTGATTGCTATTGTTAATATCGTATACGAAATCCCCAATACGCTACCCAACAGCACTTCACCCATCACGAGGCCTCTATGAAAAACCCCGCATTTGCCGTAGCCCTCAGCGCTGTGCTCAGTACCTCCTTTATTGCCACCGCCCAGGCCGACAAGCTCGACGACATCGTCGGTTCGGGCAAGCTGCGCTGCGCCGTGACCCTGGACTTCCCGCCCATGGGTTTTCGCGATGAAGGTAACAACCCGGCGGGTTTCGACGTGGACTATTGCCACGACCTGGCGAAGATCCTCGGGGTCGAGGCTGAAGTGGTGGAGACGCCGTTCCCCGACCGGATTCCGGCGCTGGTCTCGGGCCGTGCCGACGTGATCGTTGCCTCCACTTCCGACACCCTGGAGCGGGCCAAGACCGTCGGCCTCACCGTGCCTTACTTCGCCTTCCAGATGGTGGTGCTGACCCGCGACAACACCGGCATCAACAGCTTCGACGACATCAAGGGCAAACCCGTCGGCAACACCAGCGGCACCTATGAAGCGATTGCCCTGGAAAAGGACGTGAAGAGCTGGGGCAGCGGCAGCTTCCGCGCCTACCAGTCGCAGAATGACACCTTGCTGGCGGTCGCCCAGGGCCACATCGACGCCACGATCGTGACCAACACAGTTGCCGCCGCGACCATTAAGTCGGGCAAATACAAGAACCTGAAAATCGCCGGCAACGCACCCTACGTGATCGACTACGTGTCGTTGGGCGCCAAGCGTAACGAGTACGGCCTGCTCAACTACCTCAACCTGTTTGTCAACCAGCAGGTGCGCACCGGGCGCTACAAAGAGCTGTTCGTCAAATGGGTCGGCACCGAGATCCCGCCGACCAACCTGACCGTGCCTCAGGTCTACTACTAAGGTGTCCGGCATGCCTAGGCTCACTTCTCTGACCGGGCGCTGTCTGGTCCCGGGCGCCGCCGAAGGCGCCTTGCTGTTCGCCGATGTCGGCCTGAGTTTCTGGGGCGGGGTCGATCCGTGCAGCGGTGAGGTCATCGACCGTCACCACCCCCTCAGCGGCCAACACCTGGCCGGCCGGGTGCTGGCGATTCCCAGCGGCCGCGGCTCCTGTACTGGCAGCAGCGTGCTGATGGAGTTGATCAGCAACGGTCATGCCCCAGCGGCACTGGTGCTGGCCGAACCGGATGAGATCCTGACCCTGGGCGTGCTCGTGGCGCAGACGATTTTCCAACGTTCCCTGCCGGTGCTGTGCATCGGCCGGGAGGCCTTTGCCACCCTGCGCGGCATGGCGGTCGCGCGGGTCGAAGACAGCGCCCTGAGCCTGTTCGAGCAAACACCCGGAGATGCCTGGCAGGCACCCGACAACACCCTGCGCAAACCCGACAACCACAGCACCCTGGAGCTCAGCGAACTGGATCAGGCATTGCTCGCCGGCCACCATGGCCAGGCCGCGCAAGTGGCGATGCAGATCGTCCTGCGCATGGCCCGGTTGCAGGGCGCGCAACGCCTGGTGGATGTCACCCAGGCGCACATCGACGGCTGCATCTATACCGGTCCGGCCAGCCTGCGGTTTGCCGAACAACTGGTGCAGTGGGGCGCGAAAGTGCGCGTGCCCACCACCCTCAATTCGATCTCCGTGGACCAGCGCCGCTGGCGCGAACTGGGCATCGATCCTGCCCTCGGCGTACCGGCCAGTGCCCTGGGAGATGCCTACATGGCGATGGGCGCACAACTGAGCTTCACCTGTGCACCCTATCTGCTCGACAGCGCCCCCCAGGCCGGCGAGCAGATTGTCTGGGCTGAATCGAATGCCGTGGTCTACGCCAACAGCGTGCTCGGCGCGCGGACCCTCAAGTACCCGGACTACCTGGACATCTGCATTGCCCTCACCGGTCGTGCGCCCCTGATCGGCTGCCACCTGGACGCCCAGCGCAAGGCCGGTCTGCAGGTGCAGGTACCCGAACTGGCGGACCTGGACGACGCGTTCTACCCGCTGCTCGGCTACCACATCGGCGCCCTGGCCGGCAGTCGTATTCCCCTGGTGCTGGGCCTGGAACAGCACCAGCCGAGCCTGGATGACCTCAAGGCCTTTGGCGCGGCGTTCGCCACTACTTCGGCGGCGCCGATGTTCCATATTGCCGGGGTCACCCCCGAGGCGCTCGACCCGCGCCAGGTGCTGGAGGCCGATGTCCTGCTCCCCCAGGAAAACATCCACCTGCAAGACCTGCTGGTGAGCTGGGGTGAACTCAACAGCGCCCGCGACAGCCGGGTCGATATGGTCTCTCTGGGCAACCCGCACTTTTCCCTGAGTGAATTTGGCCACTTGGCGCGCTTGTGTCGCGGCCGGCACAAGCACCCCGCGGTGGTGGTCGCCATCACCTGCGGCCGTGCGGTGCTGGAGCAGGCGCGAGCCGCCGGGCACATCGCGGTGATTGAAGCCTTCGGCGCGACCCTGGTCACCGACACCTGCTGGTGCATGCTCGGCGAGCCGGTGATCCCGCTGACGGCCACCACCCTGATGACCAACTCGGGCAAATACGCCCACTACGCACCCGGCCTGGTGGGGCGCAAGGTGCACTTCGCCAGCCTCAAGGAATGTGTCGAAGCCGCCTGCACCGCCACGGCCAGCGGACGCCTGCCGGCCTGGCTGCAACCTGCTGCCCGCCTGGAGAATCCTGCGCATGTTTGACTACAGCTTCCAATGGCGCTCAGCCCTGCGCGCCCTGCCGGACATGCTTGCCGGCGCCCTGGTGACCTTCGAGACGGCAGCCCTGTCGATGATCTTCGGGGTGCTGATCGCCCTGGCCCTGACGGTGATGCGCGAAACCCGCAACCCGCTGCTGCGCGGGATCGGCAACGGCTGGGTATCGATTGCCCGCAACACCCCGTCGCTGTTCCAGATCTACGTTCTGTACTTCGGCCTGGGTTCGCTCGGCTTGCATGTCAGTTCGTGGTTCGCCCTGCTCGCCGGGATCACCTTCAACAACGCCGGCTACCTGGCGGAAAACTTTCGCGGGGGCCTCAAGGCCGTGCCCGACACCCAGGTGCGCGCCGCACGCTCGCTGGGCATGAGCGCGTTCCAGGCCTATCGCCTGATCATCGTCCCGCAACTGCTGCGCATCGTCTTCTACCCGCTGACCAATCAAATGGTCTGGGCGGTACTGATGACCTCGCTGGGGGTGATCGTCGGGCTGAACAATGACCTGACCGGGGTGACCCAGGACTACAACGTCAAGACGTTCCGCACCTTCGAGTACTTCGCCATTGCCGCGGTCCTGTACTACCTGATTGCCAAGGCGATCGTCGCGGTGGCCCGACTGCTGTCGTGGCGGCTGTTCCGTTACTGAGGAAGTGAGCATGTTTACCACCAGCTTCTCGATCAATGACCTGCTGTTCCTGCTCAACGGTGCCTGGGTCACGCTGCAACTGACGTTCTGGTCGATCATCCTCGGCACCGTGGCCGGGCTGCTGTTTGGCTTGCTGCGCGCCCTGATGCCACGGGCCAGCCTGCCCCTGGCCTGGGTGCTGGACGTGTTTCGCAGCGTGCCGTTGCTGATCCAGTTCGTGCTGTTCAACTCGCTGAAAAGCATCGTCGGCCTGAACATCAGCGCCTTCAGTGTCGGCTGCATCGTGCTGGGGGTGTACGCCGCTGCGTACTTCACCGAAATCGTGCGTAGCGGTGTGCTCTCGGTGCCCTACACCCTGCGCCGCGCCAGTCGCTCCCTGGGTCTGAGCTACCTGCAGGACCTGCGCTGGATCGTCCTGCCGATGGCTACCCGCGTGGCCTTCCCCGGCTGGCTGAACCTGGTCCTGAGCGTGATGAAAGACACCGCGCTGGTGATGTGGATCGGCATCGTCGAACTGCTGCGCGCCTCGCAAACCATCGTCACCCGCATCCAGGAGCCGTTGTTGGTGCTGTGCGTCGCGGGTCTGATCTATTACGTCATGAGCCTGGTGGTTGCCCGCCTGGGCGCTCGTCTGGAAAGAAGGTGGCAAGAAAATGATTGAGATCGACAACGTACACAAATCCTTCGGCGACCTGGAAGTGGTCAAGGGCGTCAGCCTGACGGTGAACAAGGGCGAGGTGGTGTCGATCATCGGCGGCTCGGGCTCCGGCAAGTCGACCCTGCTGATGTGCATCAACGGCCTGGAACCGATCCAGAAAGGCAACATCCGCGTCGACGGCATCGAGGTCCACGGCAACGGCACCGACCTCAACCGCCTGCGGCAGAAAATCGGCATCGTGTTCCAGCAATGGAACGCCTTCCCGCACCTGACGGTCCTGGAGAACGTGATGCTGGCGCCGCGCAAAGTACTGGGCAAAAGCAAGGCCGAGGCTGAGGAGCTGGCGGTCAGGCAACTGACTCACGTGGGCCTGGGCGACAAGCTCAAGACCTTCCCCGGCAAGCTTTCCGGCGGCCAGCAACAACGCATGGCCATCGCCCGCGCCCTGGCGATGTCGCCGGACTACATGCTGTTCGACGAAGCCACCTCGGCCCTCGACCCGCAGTTGGTGGGCGAAGTCCTGGACACCATGCGCATGCTCGCCGAAGACGGCATGACCATGGTCCTGGTGACCCACGAAATCCGCTTCGCGCGGGATGTCTCCGACCGCGTGGCGTTCTTTCGCAACGGCCTGGTGCACGAGATCGGCTCGCCGGACCAGGTCATCGGCAACCCGCTGCACGCAGAGACGGCGGCGTTTCTCAAATCGGTGAAATAACCCCAATCCTGTGGGAGCTGGCTTGCCAGCGATGGTCGTCAACGATGACACGTGCAGTCTGGATAAACCCGTCGCTCTTGCGACCATCGCGAGCAAGCTCGATCCCACAGGGTTGGGTGGTGTACACAAAATCGATGGCCGCCACAGATCAATGTGGGAGCTGGCTTGCCAGCGATGGTCGTCAACGATGACACGTGCAGTCTGGACAAACGCGTCGCTCTTGCGACCATCGCGAGCAAGCTCGATCCCACAGGGTTGGGTGGTGTACACAAAATCGATGGCCACCACAGATCAATGTGGGAGCGGGCTTGCCAGCGATGGTCGTCAACGATGACATGTGCAGTCTGGATAAACCCGTCGCTCTTGCGACCTTCGCGAGCAAGCTCGCTCCTACAGGGTTGGGTGGCGTACACAAAATCGATGGCCACCACAGATCAATGTGGGAGCAGGCTTGCCAGCGATGGTCGTCAACGATGACACGTGCAGTCTGGATAAACGCGTCGCTCTTGCGACCATCGCGAGCAAGCTCGCTCCCACAGGGTTGGGTGGTGTACACAAAATCGATGGCCGCCACAGATCAATGTGGGAGCTGGCTTGCCAGCGATGGTCGTCAACGATGACACGTGCAGTCTGGATAAACGCGTCGTTCTTGCGACCATCGCGAGCAAGCTCGCTCCCACAGGGTTGGGTGGTGTACACAAAATCGATGGCCGCCACAGATCAATGTGGGAGCTGGCTTGCCAGCGATGGTCGTCAACGATGACATGTGCAGTCTGGATAAACGCGTCGCTCTTGCGACCTTCGCGAGCAAGCTCGCTCCTACAGGGTTGGGTGGTGTACACAAAATCGATGGCCGCCACAGATCAATGTGGGAGCTGGCTTGCCAGCGATGGTCGTCAACGAAGACATGTGCAGTCTGGACAAACGCGTCGCTCTTGCGACCATCGCAAGCAAGCTCGCTCCCACAGGGTTGGGTGGTGTACACAAAATCGATGGCCGCCACAGATCAATGTGGGAGCGAGCCTGCTCGCGATAAGGCCCAAACAGACAACAACAGGAGGACAGCATGCGTTCATCAAAAGTCATTCACGTCGTCAGTTGCCACGCCGAAGGCGAGGTCGGTGATGTAATCGTCGGTGGCGTTGCGCCGCCACCCGGCGCCACGCTGTGGGAACAGTCGCGCTGGATCGCCCAGGACCAGACCCTGCGCAACTTCGTGCTCAACGAACCGCGCGGCGGAGTGTTCCGCCACGTCAACCTGCTGGTGCCGGCCAAGGACCCGCGGGCGCAGATGGGCTGGATCATCATGGAACCGGCCGACACCCCGCCGATGTCCGGGTCCAATTCCCTGTGCGTGGCCACCGTGCTGCTGGACAGCGGCATATTGCCGATGACCGAACCACAAACCCGGCTGGTACTCGAAGCCCCGGGCGGCCTGATCGAAGCGGTCGCCGACTGCCGGGACGGCAAGGTGCAACGGGTGGAGGTGAAAAACGTGCCCTCCTTCGCCGATCGCCTCGACGCCTGGATCGAAGTCGAAGGCCTGGGATCGCTGCAGGTCGATACCGCCTACGGCGGCGACAGTTTTGTGATCGCCGATGCCCAAGCCCTGGGTTTCTCGATTCGTCCCGATGAGGCGGCGGACCTGGTGGCGGTCGGGCTGAAGATCACCCGCGCGGCCAACGAGCAATTGGGCTTCGTCCACCCGCTGAACCCAGAGTGGTCGCACATTTCCTTCTGCCAACTGGCGGCCCCGATCGTGGTGGAGAACGGCATCGCCACTGGCGCCAACGCGGTGGTGATCCAGCCCGGCAAGATCGACCGCTCGCCCACCGGCACGGGCTGCTCGGCACGCATGGCGGTGTTACACGCCAAGGGCCTGATGCAGGTCGGCGAACGCTTTATCGGCCGCTCGATCCTTGGCTCCGAGTTCCACTGCCGCATCGATTCGCTGACCGAAGTCGCCGGACGCGCGGCCATCTACCCGTGCATTTCCGGGCGGGCCTGGATCACCGGCACCCATCAACACCTGCTCGACCCCAGCGACCCGTGGCCACAAGGCTATCGCTTGTCGGACACCTGGCCCGGCGCCTGAGTCTGCCCGGACCAACGGCAGCAAAACCCCTGTTTATTTTGCAAAAAGCACTAGCCGAGCTTCGGCATTTAAAATATCGTATACGAAATACAAAAAACCAATCGGAGGCAACAATGAGCAAGCGCATTAACTGGAGTGGCGTCTTCCCCGCGGTGACCACCCAATTCAACGATGACTTCTCGATCAATCTGGAAAAAACCCACCAGGTGATTTCCAACGTGATTCGCGATGGCGTATCCGGCCTGGTGGTCTGCGGTTCGGTAGGCGAAAACACCTCCCTGACCGCGGAAGAGAAAATCGCCGTGACCGAAGTCGCGGTCGACGCTTCCCGCGGTCGAGTCCCGGTGATCTGTGGCGTGGCCGAGTTCACCAGCGTGCAAGCGGCCAAAGTGGCCAACGCCGTGCGCCGGGTCGGGGTCGATGGCGTGATGCTGATGCCAGCGCTGGTCTACGGCTCGAAGCCGTTCGAGACCGCCGAGCACTACCGCTACGTGGCGAAAAATGCCGACGTGCCGCTGATGGTCTACAACAACCCGCCGATCTACAAAAACGACGTGACCCCGGACATCCTGATTTCCCTGGCCGACTGCGACAACGTGGTGTGCTTCAAGGACTCCTCCGGCGACACCCGGCGCTTCATCGATGTGCGCAATGAAGTCGGCGATCGCTTCGTGCTGTTCGCCGGCCTCGACGACGTGGTCCTGGAAAGCATCGCCGTGGGTGCCGAAGGCTGGGTCTCGGGCATGTCCAACGTGTTCCCCAAGGAAGGCGAAACCATCTTCCGCCTGGCCAAGGCCGGGCGCTTCGCCGAAGCCATGCCGATCTATGAGTGGCTGATGCCGATCCTGCACCTCGATGCCCGTGCCGACCTGGTGCAGTGCATCAAGCTGTGTGAAGCCATCGCCGGTCGCGGCAGCGCGCTGACCCGTCCGCCACGCCTGGCCCTGCCGGAAGCCGATCGGGCATTCGTCGAGCAGATCATGGCCAAGGCTCTGGCCAACCGTCCGCAGTTGCCGGACGTCGGTCTCTGAGTGAGTGCCGGGCGGACCTTCGCAGGTCCGGCCCGGCTGCCTGTTTTTGCGCCCCTACAGGAAACGCCAGCATGTCCAACGCTCAACCCACTCAAAGCGCAACCACCCCCGCAGGACTCAAACGTGTCGTCGGCGCCGCCATGGCCGGTACCGTCGCCGAATGGTATGAATTCTTTCTCTACGGTACGGCCTCGGCACTGGTCTTCGGCCAGCTGTTCTTTCGCCAGACCGACAGCCCCATCGACGGCATCATCGCCGCCTTCGCCCTGTACGCCGTAGGCTTTCTCGCCCGTCCCCTGGGTGGCCTGGTGTTCGGTCACTACGGCGACAAATTCGGCCGCAAGCGCCTGCTGCAACTGAGCCTGGTGGTAGTCGGCATCACCACCTTCCTCATGGGCTGCCTGCCCGGCTTCGACCAGATCGGTTATGCCGCGCCGGTGTTACTGGTGCTGTTGCGATTGATCCAGGGCTTCGCCTTTGGTGGTGAATGGGGCGGCGCGATCCTGCTGGTCTCCGAACACTGCCCGGACAACCGTCGTGGGTTCTGGGCCAGTTGGCCGCAAGCCGGGGTTCCGGCGGGCAACCTGGTGGCCACGGTCGCCCTGCTGCTGTTGTCGTCGAACCTGTCCGAGGAGCAATTCCTCGCCTGGGGCTGGCGCGTAGCGTTCTGGTTCTCGGCCGTGGTGGTACTGATCGGCTACTGGATTCGCACCAGCGTCGACGATGCCCCGATCTTCAAGGAAGCCCAGGCTCGCCAGGCGCAGACCAAGCAGCAACAACTGGGGGTGGTGGAAGTCCTGCGCCATCACTGGCGTGCGGTGCTGGTCGGGATCGGCGCACGGTTTGCCGAGAACATCCTCTACTACACGGTGGTGACCTTCTCCATCACGTACCTCAAGCTGGTGGTGCACAAGGACACCTCGGAAATCCTGTTCCTGATGTTCGGCGCCCACCTGCTGCATTTCTTCCTGATTCCGCTGATGGGCTACCTGTCGGATATCGTCGGACGCAAACCGGTGTACCTGACCGGGGCCGTACTCACCGCGTTCTGGGGCTTCATCGGCTTCCCGCTGATGGACACCGGCAACAACTGGCTGATCATGGCGGCGATTACCCTGGGCCTGGCCATCGAGTCGATGACCTACGCGCCCTACTCGGCGCTGATGGCCGAGATGTTCCCGACCCATGTGCGCTACACCGCCCTGTCGCTGTGCTACCAGGTGGCGCCGATCTTCGCCGGTTCGCTGGCTCCGCTGATCGCCATCACCCTGCTGAACAAGTACCACAGCTCGACACCGATCGCCTGGTACCTGGTCGGCGCGTCGCTGATATCCATCGTGGCCGTCGGCCTGACTCGGGAAACCCGTGGCAAGTCCTTGCACCTGGTGGATGCCGAGTCCGCGGCACGGATCGCCGCCCTCGACCCGAACGCCACCACCCCACGCCGCGCCGACTCACTGGCGTAACCCGGTCTGTCTGTTGGGGTGGGCCCCCGCTTGCGGCCCCCGCTTGCGGCGTGCTCCCGCCCCGACAAAACCAGCAGAGCCGACCCCATTTTTCACAGGAGCTTTTGCATGTCCGACCTTCTCGGCCACAACTACATTGGCGGTGCCCGCAGCGCCGCTGGCAGCCAAACCTTGCGCAGTTACGACGCCAGCACCGGCGAGCCCCTGCCCTACGCTTTCAGCCAGGCTACCGAGGCTGAGGTGGACGCCGCCGCCCAGGCCGCCGCGAGCGCCTATCCGGCCTTTCGCGGCTTGGCGGCCAGTCGCCGCGCCGAGTTCCTCGAGGCCATCGCCGAACAACTGGAGGCGCTGGATGAACAGTTCATCGCCCTGGTCAGCCGCGAGACCGCGTTGCCGACAGCGCGCATTCAGGGCGAACGGGGTCGCACCAGTGGCCAGATGCGTCTGTTCGCCCAAGTCCTGCGCCGCGGCGATTTTTATGCCGCGCGCATCGACCGCGCCCTGCCCGATCGTCAGCCATTGCCCCGCGTGGACCTGCGTCAGTACCGGATCGGTGTGGGTCCGGTGGCAGTGTTTGGCGCCAGCAATTTCCCCCTGGCCTTCTCCACCGCCGGCGGCGACACGGCCGCAGCCCTGGCCGCCGGATGCCCGGTGGTGTTCAAAGCCCACAGCGGGCATATGGCGACGGCCGAACGAGTCGCCGATGCGATCATCCGCGCCGCCGAACAGACCGGCATGCCCAAGGGTGTGTTCAACATGATCTACGGTGCCGGGGTCGGTGAAACCCTGGTCAAGCATCCGGCGATCCAGGCAGTCGGGTTTACCGGTTCATTAAAAGGCGGTCGAGCCCTGTGCGACATGGCCGCCGCACGCCCGCAACCGATCCCGGTGTTCGCCGAGATGAGCAGCATCAACCCGGTGCTGGTACTGCCCGAAGCCCTGCGGGTACGGGGTACGACAATCGCCAGTGAACTAGTGGCCTCGGTGGTCCAAGGGTGCGGGCAGTTCTGCACCAACCCAGGCTTGGTGATCGGGATTCGCTCTGGCGAATTCAGTGCCTTCATCGAGCAGCTCAGTGCCCTGATGGCCGAGCAGCCGGGGCAAACCATGCTCAACGCCGGCACGCTGGCGAGCTATACCCGGGGGGTCGAAGCGTTGCACGCGCATCCGCAGGTCAGCCACCTCGCCGGCCGCGCGCAACAGGGTCGCCAGGCCCAGCCGCAGTTGTTCAAGGCCCACAGCCGTCTGTTGCTCGAGGGTGATCCGCTGTTGCAGGAGGAAGTCTTCGGTCCGACCACCGTGCTGGTGGAAGTGGCCGACGCCGCTGAACTGCAGCGCGCGCTGCACGGCTTGCACGGTCAACTGACGGCGACGCTAATTGCCGAAGCCGCTGACTTGCAGGCCCATGGCGAGCTGTTGCCGCTGCTGGAGCAGAAGGTTGGCCGGGTGCTGTTCAACGGCTACCCGACCGGGGTCGAGGTGTGTGATGCGATGGTCCACGGCGGCCCCTACCCAGCCACCTCCGATGCCCGTGGCACCTCGGTCGGCAGCCTGGCCATCGAGCGTTTCCTGCGCCCGGTGTGCTACCAGAACTGCCCCGACCAGCTACTGCCCGAGCCCCTGAAAAACGCCAACCCACTGGGCATCAACCGCCTGGTTGACGGCAAACAGCAACGTGAAGCCATCAGCCAATAAGCGGGTTGCTCCAGGTGAGCGGGTGTATGCGGAACCTGTGGGCACCTAATATCACTGTAGGAGCGGGCGCCCGCTTGCGGCGCCCGCTTGCGGCTTGCTCGCGATGGTCGTCAACGATGACGCGCAAAGCCTGATTCACCGCGCCGTCATTGAGTCCTTCGCAAGCAGGCCGCAAGCGGGCGCCGCAAGCGGGAGCCCGCTACTTCTAAGGGTTCAGGCCAACAACGCCTTCAGGTCGTGGTACAGCGCCTCAGGGATCTGCACGCCCTCCACCAGGCTGCGGGCTCGCGCTTCATAGCGGCGTTGCGACGGCAAGCGGGCGCCTTGGCCTTCGATACTCTGGAACAGGGTTTCGGCACGGGCCAGGTGTTGCTCGGTGGCGTCGCCAAGGAAGCGCCGTGGGTCGAGGGCGATGATCAGTTCGCCGTGGTACGGCGAGGATTTGCTGCCCGCATCGTAAGCCAGGGATTCGGCGCTGGTCAGGTCACCGATCAATGGCCCGGCGATCAACTCCACCATGGCCGCCAGTGCCGAACCCTTGTGCCCACCGAAGGTCAGCATCGCACCGCTGTCGAGCACCACGTTGGCATCGGTACTCGGCTGCCCCTGCCCATCCACGCCCCAGCCTTGGGGAATCGCCTTGCCGGCCCGGCGGTGCAATTCAATATCGCCGCGGGCGATTGCACTGGTGGCGAAGTCAAAGACAAACGGCTCCTGGCCCGCGCGCGGCCAGCCGAAGGCAATCGGGTTGGTGCCGAACACCGGCTGACTGCCGCCAGCCGGTGCGACCCAGGCATGGCTCGGGTTGCAGGCCAACGCCACCAGGCCGGCCGCGGTGAGTTGCTCGATCTCCACCCACAACGCGGAAAAATGCACACAGCGATTGATCGCCAGGGCAGCAATCCCGTTGGCCCGGGTTTTCGCCGCCAGCATCGGCAACCCGGCCTGGAACGCCAGTTGGGAAAAGCCGCCGGCCGCGTCGACCCGCACGATCGAGGGCGCCTGGTCGATGACCTGGGGCTCGGCATCGGCCGAGACCTTGCCGGCCCGCAGTGAATTCACGCAGCCGAGAACCCGGTACAAACCGTGGGAGGCGCAGCCATCGCGCTCGCCGGCGATCACCGTGTTGCTCACTGCCTGGGCGTGGGCGGAGTTAAAACCGTTGTGCAGCAGGATCGATTCGGCCAGCTCGCGGGCTTCGGCCAGGGACAGTCGGATCATAGTCAGCTCCTTGAACAGACCGTCCAGACTCGCCCATTCCACCGCCCCCGGCTTGATCGCTTTAAGCCTGGGCGATGACGATTTCGGCACAACCTGGCGCAATCCGTCAGTCGATCAGATCAATCAACTGCTCACGCTGCGCCCCCGTCAGCATCGAGCCAAAACCGGCACCGGCATTTTCGCTCATGAAGCGTGGGTGGCGGGTACCGGGGATGACGCACGTCACCGCGCTATGGGACAACACAAACTTCAGCGCCAGTTGCGCCCAACTGCTGACCTGCACCTGTGCCGCCCAACCCGGCAGCGGCTTGCCTTTGAGCCTGGTCAGCAAGTCACCGCCGCCAAACGGCCGGTTGCAAATCACCGCCACCCCGTGCTCGCGGCACAACGGCAACAGGCGCTTCTCGGCGGCCCGGTCATCGAGGGCATAGTTGATCTGCAGGAAATCCAGTGGCTCGGCCTTGAGCAGGGCCTCGACCTCGGCATAGGCGCTGGCGCTGTAGTGGCTGACGCCGATGTAGCGAATCCGCCCGGCCGCCTTCCACTCACGCAACGTCGGCAGATGGCTCTGCCAGTCCAGCAGGTTGTGGATCTGCATCAGGTCGACGCGGTCAGTCTGCAGCAAGCGCAAGGACTGCTCCATTTGTCGAATGCCTTCATCGCGACCTCGGGTCCACACCTTGGTCGCCAGGAAGGCCGGCGAACGCGGTTCATGGATCGACAGCAACTCGCCACTGGTCTGTTCGGCCCGACCATACATCGGCGAGCTGTCGAGCAGCGTGCCGCCCTTGGCGAACAGCGCACTGAGCACTGCCGGCAGTTGCTGGTAGGGAGCCTCTCCTGGCGCGGCATCAAAGCCGCGATAGGTGCCCAACCCGACGATGGGCAAGGGTTCGGAGCTGGAAGGAATGGCGCGGGTCAGCATGTTCATGCCTCCTGGTCCGATCGATGTACTAACGTTAGACGAATGTCGCGCATCCTGATGTCCATCGTGCTCATCGCTGTAGCGCTTTACCTGGCGCTCTGTGCGGGACTGTGGGTGTTCCAGCGCGCGCTGATCTACTACCCGCAAGCGCGTTCCGCTGACAGCGCAACAACCCTACTGAGGCTCGCAGTGGATGAGACCCAGGTGCTGGTCAGCGTCCGCCAGCGCGACGCTCCCCAGGCCCTGATCTACTTCGGCGGCAATGCCGAGGATGTCTCGGCGAACCTGCCGCAGTTTGCCCAGGCCTT
Organism: Pseudomonas sp. P5_152; assembly: GCF_033989915.1. NCBI lineage: Bacteria > Pseudomonadati > Pseudomonadota > Gammaproteobacteria > Pseudomonadales > Pseudomonadaceae > Pseudomonas > Pseudomonas sp. P5_152. The sequence continues at coordinate 552,608 of NZ_JASFAH010000002.1, forward strand.
TGCCGATCACACCCTGTACCTGATGCACTACCGGGGTTTTGGCGGCAGCGGCGGCTCACCTTCGGAGGAAGCGATTGCCGCGGATGCGCTGGCACTGTTCGATCAGGTCTACGCCAAGCACCGACAGGTTGTGGTGGTCGGGCGCAGTCTAGGCTCTGGGGTCGCGGTGCGCCTGGCCAGCCAACGGCCGGTGGCGCGACTGATCCTGATTACCCCCTACAACAGCCTGGAAGAGCTGGCCGCGCGCCAGTTGCCAATCTTCCCGGTGCACTGGCTGCTGCGCGACCGCTACGAATCCTGGAAGTACGCCCCGCGCATCCAGGTGCCCACCCTGCTGCTGGCCGCCGAACATGACGAGGTCATCCCCCGCGCCAGCACCGAGCGTCTGCTACGCCAGTTCGCCCCCGGCGTGGCCAGGCTCGAGGTCATACCCGGCACGGGACACAACTCCATCGCCGCCAGCCCCAGGTACCTGCCGTTGCTGCGCGATGGGATGTGAGGGCTGCGTCAACGGCCGCAGGACGTTCATTCAACTTGGCAACACTGGGCTAAGTAATACCCGCGTCACCCGCCGCTCTTCGACCTCGACCACGGTCAGGTTCCACCCTTCCCAGGTGAGTGTGTCGCCAATCACCGGCAGGCGGTCCAGCAGGCTCATGACCAGTCCCGCAAGGGTCTGGTAGTCATCCGTGGCCTTGGCCTGGAAGCCGATCTGCTGGCGAACCTGGCTCAGGTTCAAGGCGCCGCTGACCAGGAAACCATTGCCCTGGGCCACGATGTTCGGGCCTTCGATTTCGCTGGCGTCCGGCAACTCGCCGGCGATCGACTCAAGGATGTCGGTCATGGTCAGCAAGCCAATGAAGTCACCGAACTCGTTCACCACAAAGGCGATGTGCGTCGACTCCTTGCGCATCTGTTCCAGCGCATTGAGGATCGAAAAACTCTCCAGCAGGTTGATCGACGTGCGGGCCATGGCTTCCAGGTTGGGCTGGTGGCCTGCGAGCAATTCCTTGAGCAGCTCTTTCTTGTGGACGAAGCCCAGCGGCTCATCGATGCGGCCCTCGCGGATCAACGGCAACCGCGAGTACGAGGAGTGCATCAGTGTGGTCCGGATCGCCTCGGCCGAGTCGGCCAGGTCAATGTAATCGACCTCCGCCCGCGGCGTCATCGCGCTGCGGATCGGCCGCTCGGCCAATTGCAGGACGCCGCTGATCATCACCCGCTCGCGGCGATCGAAGACCTGATCGGCGTCAGTGCCGTCGAGCATGTCGGCAATCTCCTCGCCCACTTCATCGGCGTGCAAGCTGCGCCCGCCGAGCAAACGCAACACTGCGTGCGCAGTGCGCTCGCGCATCGGCCGGTGCCCTTGCAGGCTCTTCTTGCGCCGTGCCCGCGCCAACTGGTTGAACAGCTCGATCAGGATCGAGAAGCCAATGGCCGCGTAGAGGTAGCCTTTAGGGATGTGGAAACCCAGGCCCTCGGCGGTCAGGCTGAAGCCGATCATCATCAAAAAGCCCAGGCAGAGCATGATCACCGTCGGGTGGCCGTTGACGAAGCGCGTCAGCGGCTTGCTGGCGATGATCATCAGGCCTATGGAGAACACCACGGCAATCATCATCACCGACAGGTGTTCGACCATGCCCACCGCAGTGATGACCGCGTCCAGCGAGAACACCGCATCCAGCACCACGATTTGCGCCACGATTGGCCAGAACAGCGCATAGGCGGCCGTCCCGGTGCGGGTGGCAACGTGGCCTTCGAGGCGTTCGTGCAACTCCATGGTCGCCTTGAACAACAGGAACACACCACCGAACAACATGATCAGGTCGCGGCCAGAGAAGACCTTGTCGAACACCTCGATCAAAGGCTCGGTGAGGGTCACCATCCACGAAATACTCGCCAGCAAGCCCAGGCGCATCAGCAATGCCAGCGACAGGCCAATGACCCGGGCACGGTCACGTTGCTCGGGCGGCAGTTTGTCGGCCAGGATGGCAATGAACACCAGGTTGTCGATGCCGAGCACCAGCTCCAGCACAATCAGGGTCAACAGGCCAAGCCAGGCCGTGGGATCTGCAATCCATTCCATAGGGATTATTTACTCTCTCGAATCAGCTTGAACGATTGACGCGCACGCAAGTACGACGCCCTGCAACGCACAATGGGGGCGGTTTGGTTCGGGGTAAAGGGTGCTGCGCAACAGGCGAGGAAGGTGCCTGGGCGGTTCAACGCAACCGTGGTAGGTGCGATGGACCTACGGGCGCTGACTGAGGGAAACGAGGCTGCAAGGTGAGCGAAGCGACTGGGAGGCTCCAGGAGGGTGTTCATACGGACCTGTAGAAAATTGGGTCCATGATCCTACAGTGCGGCAGGGTTTTTCTGCCGCGCAGAGTTATTACAAGATTTGACACGATCGACTAGTGATTACACCGGGGAAATGGTGGCAAGGGCGCCGATCATGATTGTCAGCAGCAAGAATCCACCGAGAAACATCGCCATCTTGAACATCGCGCCTCCAAAAATTTGTCCAGGGTTACGGCCCTATTGTGGCGCCCCGGCTGTACCGAAAACAGCGTCAGGTACAGATGAAAAATACGTATCAGATGGCGCTGTACGGCTTGGTTGAAGGCGAGCTCGTCGAGACGCTCAGCCTGATCAAAATCAGTCGGGAGTGCCTGACTGACCGCGTTTGCCCAGCGCAAAATGGCTTATCAGCAACGCCAGAATGATCAACACGGTGGCCACCGCGAAGCTGGCGTGCAGCCCCTGGGCCAATGCGGGCGCAGACGCAATCGACACATCCGCCGCCGTGGCGAAGGCAAACAGCGCGCCCATGCACGCCGCCCCGCTGATCAGCCCCAGGTTGCGCGACAGGCTGAGCAGGCCTGCCACCACGCCCCGTTGCTGCGGGTCGATGCCGGCCATGATCGAGGTATTGTTGGCCGCTTGGAACAACGCATAACTGGCGGTCAGCAACAGCATCGGCATGAGGTAGCCGGGCACTGCGCTGGCGCTCGGCAATAGCGCCAGCAACGTGCCGCCAAGCGCCATCCCCAACAGCCCGGCCTGGGTCATGCGGCGCGTGCCCCAACGGTCGACCAGGCGCCCGGCCGGCACACCGCTGAGGGCCGCGACTGCGGGCCCCGCCGCCAGCACCAACCCCACTGCCAGGGCATCGAGCCCCAGGCCGCGAGCCAGGTAAAACGGCCCGACCACCAGAGTCGACATGATCACCGTCGACACCAGCAGGCTCATGGCCAGACCCGCGCTCAATTGCCGATCGCCCAGCAGTTGCAGGCGGACCAAGGGTACCGCCACCCGCCCCTGGCGCCAGACAAACAGCCCAGCGCCCGCGGCTGCCAGCAGCAACAGCACCCAGTGCCCCTGGGTCATGGCCAACGCGTAGGCACCCAGGGTCAACGCCAGCACCAGGCTCCCCGGTAGATCAAAACCGCGCGGTTTGCCTTTGGCGAACGGCCCATCCGCCGGCAGGTAGCGCCAGGCCAGCCAGCTATTGAGTAGGCCCAGCGGCACGCTGACCAGGAAGATTGCCTGCCAGCCGCTGGCGACCAGCAACACCCCGCCCAGCGCCGGACCCAGCGTGGTGCCGATCGCCGACAGGCTGCCCAGCAGGCCCATGGCGCTGCCAATCCGCGCCTTGGGCACAGTCTCGCCCACCAACGCCAGGGTCAGGGCGAGCATGATCGCCGCGCCAAGTCCCTGCAGCGCCCGTGCTGCGATCAGCCAGCCAAGACTGGGCGCCAGGCCACAGAGCAATGAGGCCAGGGTGAACAGGCTGATGCCACACAGCAGCAGGCGTCGCCGCCCCATGAGGTCACCGAGGCGACCGGCACTGACCAGCAAGGTGGTGATGCTCAGCAGGTAGGCCAGGACAATCCATTGCACCTGGGCAAAAGAGGCCTCGAACGTCCCGGCCAGGGCTGGCAGGCCAGCATTGGCGATACTGGTATCGAGTGACGGCAACAGCATCGACAGTGACAGGCTGGCCAGTGCCCAGCGGCTCGGTGGCGCTTGGGCGGCGGTTGTTGGGGAGAGAGTGTTCATGGATTAGGCCTTGCGCTCGGTGATGGGCGAAAGCCTATGCCTGAGTGAGACAAGGCGGAAGACGCAGCATTTGCACTTTATAGCTGCAGCAAACGCCATCCCAGGTGCGCAGCGTGCTACCGTTGCCCAATGTCGACGCCTGATCTGAACCTGCTGATTACCCTGGACGCCCTGCTCGCCGAAGGCAGTGTGGCGCGCGCGGCCCAGCGTTTGCACTTGAGCCCCTCGGCGATGAGCCGGGCCCTGGCACGTTTGCGCAGCACCACCGGCGACCCGCTGCTGGTGCGGGCCGGGCGCAGCCTGGTACCGACGCCACGGGCCATCGAGCTGCGCGAACAGGTGCGCCAACTGGTGCAGGACGCCAGCGCCGTGTTGCGCCCCGTCGAACAGCTGGACATCGGGCATCTGGTGCGCACTTTCACGCTGCGCACCAGCGACGGATTTGTCGAAAACTTCGGCCCGGCATTGATCCAGCGCCTGGCCGCAGAGGCGCCCGGTGTGCGCGTGTACTTCCTGCAAAAGCTCAGCAAGGACAGCGCCCCCCTGCGCGAGGGAAGCGTCGACCTGGACACTGGCGTGGTCGAGCCAGGGACCAGCCCCGAGCTGCACACTCGCCTGCTGTTCGAGGATCGTTTTGTCGGCGTGGTACGCCACGGGCACCCCTTGAGCCAGGGCCAAATCACCGTTGCCCGCTACATGGACGGGCAACACGTGCTGGTTTCCCGTCGGGGCCTGGCCAAGGGGCTGCTGGATCAAACCTTCAATAGCCAGGGCCTGCAACGCAACATCGCGACCCTGGTCAGTGGATTCGCTGCGGCGTTGGCGCTGACCCGCGACTCGCAGTTGATCGCCACGGTGCCCGAGCGCCATACCCGGCACTTGCGCAGTGAGCTGTTCAGTTTCACCTTGCCGCTGCCCACCCCGGCCATCGGCCTGTCGCTGATCTGGCACCCACGAATGGACGCCGACCCTGCCCATCGCTGGCTGCGCGGCTGCATACGCGAGGTGTGTACCCAGGTGCTTGCTCAACCCGACACGTTGAGCAAGATCGTTCAAGCCTGAAGCCAACAACCCTTCTATGATCTCGCCATCAACCTGCTCAAGGACGGTGGCAAACCATGGCGACGCACAAGCTCTTCTGGCAAGACCCTTATCGAACCGAGCTGCAAACGCGGGTCACCGCGGTCGAGGGGGATGCGGTGTGTCTCGAACAGACAGTGTTCTTTGCCTTTTCCGGTGGCCAGGAGAGTGACAGCGGAACCCTCGCGGGCCTTGCAGTGCTGGCGGCGGAAAAACACGGCCTGGAGATTGTCTACACCCTGCCCACCGGGCATGGCCTGCAGGTGGGCAGCGAGGTCGAGATGCGCATTGACTGGGCGCGGCGCTACCGCTTGATGCGCCTGCATTTTGCTGCGGAAATGGTCCTGCAACTGGTCTACCAGCTTGAACCGGACATCACTCGCATCGGTGCCCATATCTCGGCCGACAAGGCGCGCATCGACTTTGCCCGCGAGACCAGCATCGCCACCCTGTTCCCGCAGATCGAGTCCCAGGTCGTTGCCTTGTTAAGCGCCGACCTGCCCATCATCACCGCCTTCAGCGATGAAGCCGCGCAGCGCCGCTACTGGCACGTCGAAGGATTTGCGCGAATGGCCTGTGGTGGCACTCACCCACGCTCCACCGGGGAAATCGGCGCCCTCAAGCTCAAGCGCAAGAACACCGGCAAAGGCAAGGAACGCATCGAAATCACGTTGCTCTAGGCGTCGCTGGCAAGCCAGCTCCCACAGGTTGAGTAGGTGTACCCAAAATCTGCGAACACCCAGAACCACTGTGGGAGCGGGCTTGCCCGCGATGGGGCCGGCCCATTCAACATCGATGATGCCTACACCAACACGCCCAACCAGGCCGACAGCAGCAGCAACACCGCCAACCCACGGTTCATCCGCACAAACGCCCGGGGCGAACGCAATACCCGGGCGCTGCCCACGCCCAACAGCGCCCACAGGGTCATGCACGGCAGGCAGGTCAACAGGAACAACAGTGACAACAGCAACATCCGCGACGCCTGTTCCCCGTCGCCGGCAAACACGCTCGCCACGGCCACCGCCATCATCCAGACTTTGGGGTTGATCACTTGCAGGGCCGCGGCGCCGAGCACGCCCATACCGGCGTCGCGCGTGTCGGTCGAATCCAGCGCCGGCGGTGGACTGCGAAAGATCTGCCAGGCCAACCAGCTCAGCCACAACGCCCCGGCCCAAACCATCGCCTGTTGCACGCGCGGGAACCGCAGCAGCGTCTCACCCAGCCCGAGCCCGACACTCAACACCACCAGCGCCGCCGCGACACAGGCGCCGAGAATAATCGGCAGGGTGGCAACCAGTCCGCGCCGGGAACCGTGACTCAGGACCAGGATATTGAGTGGCCCCGGGGTGATCGAGGCCACGAAGGCAAACAACAGAAAAGGCAGGAACGACAGCATGGCAGGGACTCCTTGATCAGACAGGGGTCCATGCTCGCGCGCCGGCGGGGTTCAGTCTGGAAGGTTTGAGCAGCGCTTGCGGTAATCGGCCGGGGTGAGCCGATAGGCACGGCGGAACCAGCGCCCCAGATGACTCTGATCGGCAAAACCCAGGGCGCTGGCAACCTGCGCTGGGGTTTCGCCCCGCGCCAGCCACAGGCGCGCCCGGGCCAGGCGCAGCTGGATCAGATAGGCATGGGGCGCCAGCCCGAACGCCGCCTTGAAGGCGCGGCTCAGGCGAAAACGGTCGACGCCACAGACCTGGGCCAATTGATCCAGGCCGATGTCTTCAAAGGCGTGGGCCTGCAGGTAGTCACGCGCCACCTGGGCCACCCGAGGCAGGCGCGGATCAAAGGTCTGGCGCTGACGCCAGTCGAGGTGCCGGGTGAGCGCGGCCAACAGGTTGTCGGTGGCGCTCTGGCGCACGATGCGCAACTCGCCCCGGTGCAGCGCATGGAAAGCCTGGCCAATGCACATTGCCAGGCCCGGATCCTGGCTCAGGGTATCGGCGAAGCCCAACTGGCTGTGCTGCGGCACCTGCTCGAACAGCAAGCGCAGTTGCTGCTCCAGCCACGCCGGATCGAAGTACAGCATGGAGTAGGTGAAACCTTCCTCGGTCGGGGCCTGCCCATCGTGGATTTCCCCCGGCTCCAGCATGAACACCTTGCCAGGCGTACTGAGGTGGCGCACCCGCCGGCAATTGAACTGCTGCACCCCCTGCTCGGTGATCCCCACCAGGAAGCTGTCGTGCCAGTGCGGGTCATAGGCGTGGCCCTGGAAATGCGCGCGGATCGACTCGATCCCAGTGTCGGGATCCTGGGACAGTTCGATCCAGTGGTGATCGTCCATGGTGCCTCCGGCGCCAGCCCTGGGCAAAAAATTCGGGCGATCAACTTACCGCGCTTTGCATCACGCTGTTTAGAAGATTTGTGCAGCTCATCCCGCCGCCGGAAAAATCCTCACCGCCACCAGGCCGACCATTGCCAGCAGGCAAGCCAACCCTAGCCCATAGGCAATCGTGCGCCATGGCTGCCAGCCGCCGAGGTACATCAGGGTGTGCATCACCCGGGCACTGGTGAACAGGCAAAACAACCCGGGTGCGAGCTGGCCATCGGCATCCAGGGCCAGACACAAGCCGCCCAGCACAAAGAACAGCGGAATGTTTTCCAGGTCATTGGCCCAGGCTTTGCCGGCCCGTTGTACCTGGGGCAGTTCCTGGATTAGCGCCGGGCGCTGGAAAAATCGCGCATCCTCAGCGTTGGTGAACACCCGGTGGCGGATACGATAGAACCCCTGGTAGCAGGAGATGAGCAACATCTTCCCGAACAACAGCAGCACACACAGGGCATAGACGTGCAGCGTGCTGTTCATCCCTGCCCCCTGGCGCCGGGCTTGACGCAAAAGCCATTGACCACCAGGTACAGCAGCGGGCCGATCGAGACGAAGATCGCGGTGAGCAGCAAATACGGCAGCACCGATACCAAGGAGCGGCCCTTGGCCCGGGCGTCCCGGTACATCCAGACGCCGGCCATGCCCGCCAGCAGGTAGAGATCGATGACCACCTGGGCGGTATCCGGCCGGGACAAAAGGCCCATCCCGAACGCCAGCAGCGATTGCTCGGCGATCAACAGGGTCCAGCCGGTGTACAGGGAAAATCCGCTCAAGGCGGCCAGGGCGAGATAGGGTCGAGACATGCGGTGCTTCCTGCAATCGGCGGTTGATGAGCAGCAAGTTAGTGCTATCGTCGCCCGGCCCTCAATGACCTCTGAGGTCATGGACGCCTACCCTTCGCACGGCCAGAGTCAACGTATGGATATCCGCCCCTTTCCCCGCACGACACCCCCGACCACCGCCGGCGAGCAGTTGCGCCTGCTGCGCCGCCAGGCCCGCCTGAGCCAGCTCGACCTCGCCTTGATCGCGGGGGTTTCCCAGCGTCACCTGAGCTGCATCGAAACCGGCCGCGCCCAGCCGAGCCCCGGCACCCTGCACAACCTGCTGACCGCCCTGGAGGCACCCTTGGAGCAGTGCAACCGCGTGTTCCTGGCATCCGGTTATGCGCCGCGCTACGAAGCGACGCCCCTGACGGCGCCGCCCATGGAGGCGGTGCGCGGCGCGATCAGCCATGTCCTGCACGCCAACAATCCCGCACCGGCGATTGTCCTGGGCAGCCACTGGCAAGTGCTGGCCGCCAACGCCAGCACTGCCGTGCTCTTCGATCTGGTCGGACTGCCGGCCGATGCGGCGGTGGAGCTCAACCTGCTGGTGACGCTGCTGCAGCCGGGCGGACTGGGCGACCATTTGCGCAACGCGGAGGAGATCCGCAGCCTGGCCTGGCAGCGGGCAACCCGCGAGGCCCTGGCCAACCCGACCCTGGCCCAGCTCCTGGACACCCTGCCCGCCCCGGTCAACCCGCCGCCGATGACAGCCGAACTGCCGCCGCTGGTACTGACGCGCATCGACTGCGCCCAGGGCGAATTGAACTTCCTGTCGACCTTCACCACCTTCGGCATGCCCCAGGACATCACCCTGAGCTCACTGCGCATCGAGCACCTGATCCCGGCCGATGCCCAGACCTGGAAAATCATGACCAGGGCGTACGAGCAGTCGTTGCAAGGCAACACCGAGGGGTGAGCTGCGCTCCCACAGGTCTGGTGGCCGTATGCAAAATCTGCAAGCAACCAAAGCCACTGTGGGGCTGGGCCGGGCGGCGCTCCGCTAGCCCGGGAAGGCGGTGTGCCAGGAACCATAAATGTTGGCTGTAGCGGCCCCATCGCGGGCAAGCCCGCTCCCACAAAGGAAATTCATACACTAGGAAAAAAGCAGGCCGGCCGGTAGGCCGCCTCGCCCGCCCTTACCACTCAGGCCGACTGTCAGGTCGCCGTGCTTTTGCTCTTGATCTTGATCCACCTGCCCCTTCGGCAGGCTGAGCGAAGGTGTCCATCAGGGGGAGGCGCATAGCGCCGTGCGGCGAAGCCGCATACATCGAGAGGAGGTGCAGCGAAGCAAACCGGAGGCGATGCCCCCGGATGGATACCGTAGCGAAGGGACCCCGAGCCTTGGCGAGGGGCCGAACGCTGGGGCTGAGACTTTTTGGGTACTTTTGTGTCGTTTGACAAAAGTGCCTCGCCGTAAGGGCGAAACCCTAAGCCGCCATCACCGCAGCAACGGATATACCCACAAAACCAGGACTTCACCCACTGCGCTGTAGACCGCTTCTAACCTGCCAGACCGCCACCTTGCGTGGCGGTCCAGGGCCATGGCCTTACTTGTCGGTCTTGATACTGGTCCAGACCCGAGTACGCACCCGCTCCAGCTTTTGCGGCAACGGCTGCACCACGTACAGGGTTTTCAACGCCTCGCTGGTGGGCGTCAGGTTGGGGTTGCCGGTAATTTCCGGGTTGATCAGCGCCAGAGAGTCTTTGTTGGCATTGGGATAACCGAGGAAGTCACTGATGGGGGCGATGACTTTCGGGTCCAGCAGGTTGTTGAGAAACTCGTGGGCCTCGGAGACGTTTTTTGCGCTCTTGGGAATGGCAAAGGTGTCGAACCAGATCGGTGCGCCCTCCTTGGGCAGGCGCCAATCGACCACCACGCCATTGCCGGATTCCTTGGCGCGGTTGCCGAACTGGTAAAAGCTGCCGGAGTAACCGATGGCCACGCAAATATCGCCATTGGCGATGTCGGTCATGTACTTGGCCGAGTTGAAATAAGCCACGTAAGGGCGAACCTTGAGCAGCAGGGCCTTGGCCTTCTCGTAGTCATCCGGGTTCTGGCTGTTGGGGTCCAGCCCCAGGTAATGCAGGGCCAATGGCAGGATTTCCGTCGGCGAATCGAGCATGGCCACGCCGCAGGCTTTCAACTTCTCCATGTTCTCTGGCTTGAACACCAGGTCCCAACTGTCCACGGGGGCATTTTCACCGAGGGCGGCCTTGACCTTGGCCGGGTTGAAACCAATCAGCACCGTGCCATACATGTACGGCACGCCGTACTGGTTGCCCGGGTCGTTCTGGTTCAGCAACTTGAGCAAGACCGGGTCCTGGTGCTGCCAGTTGGGTAATTTCGACTTGTCGAGTTTCTGGAACACCCCGGCCTTGATCTGGGTCTCGAGAAACTGGTTGGAGGGCACCACCAGGTCGTAACCCGAGTTGCCGGTCAGCAACTTGGCCTCCAGGGATTCGTTGGTGTCGAAGGTGTCCCAGGTGACCTTGATGCCACTTTGCTTGGCAAAGTCCTTGGGCACGGACGGCAGGATGTAGTCCGCCCAGTTGTACACCCTCAATTCGCGCTGTTCGGCGTGCACGGCGCTGGCCAGCAGCGTCAGCCCACACAAGGTGGCGCCCAGAATACGGTTCATCGTGACCATGAATGGTTTCCCCAAATGCGGCGTTAGTTCGACGGTTTTTATGTTCTGTAAACGGCAGCGGGTTAAACGATAGCCAAGGGCAGGCGAATCCGGATTCTAGTTAGGGTTTGAGTGCACGTTCCGGGATCGGCCAACTGCCCCGATTGTTGCCCAGGGCCGCAGCGGGACACAGTGCGGCCTTGGCCAAAAGGGGATCGTAATGGCCAAAATAAATGGCCATTTGGCTCAATGCGCGGCTATACCTGCGGCTGGTGGCTGGTCACGCAATGGATGCCGCCACCGCCGGCGCTGATCGCGTCGATGTCCAGTTGCACCACTTCGCGGTCCGGGTAGAGCTGGGTCAGCAACTCAAGGGCCCGGCGATCGGCCGCCCGGTCACCAAACTGCGGTGCCAGCACGGCGCCGTTGATCACGAAGTAGTTGATGTAGCCGGCGGCAAAATCCGGGTTGTTTTTACTGAACTTGTTGTTGCGCGGCTTGTGTGGCGGCGACAGGGTGTGCACCTGCAGCTTGCGCCCCTGGGCATCGGTGGCCTGGCGCAAAATGTCCAGGTGGGCCAGCGTCACTTTGTGGTCGTAGGACTCGGGGTCCTGGTCGAGGTTGGCAATCACCACGCCGGGTTTGACGAAGCGCGCATAAAAATCGACGTGGGCGTCGGTGATGTCCTTGCCCTTGATACCCGGCAGCCAGATGATCTTGCGCAATCCCAGGCGCGGCTTGAGCTCTTGTTCAATCTCGGCCAGGCTCCAGTCGCGATTGCGGTTGCGATTGAGCCAGCAGCTTTGGGTCATGATCGCCGTGCCCTGACCATCGACTTCGATCCCGCCACCCTCGCCCACCAGCTCACTGCGCAGGTACTCGGCCTCGGCCAATTCAGCCACCTGCGCGGCCACCTGCGCATCTTCGGCGTGCTGCTGTTTGTTGCCCCAGCCGTTGAAGTTGAAATCCACGGCGCCCAGCCCACCCTGCCCATCAACTACAAAGTTGGCGCTGATATCGCGCATCCAGATGTCGTCCAGTGCGGTCTCGACGTAGGTGATGTTGGCCGTGCCGCAGTGCTGCTCGGCCAGTTGCCGTTGATCCTTGCGACACAACACTGTCAGGGGTTCATAGCGGGCGATGGTCCGGGCGATCCGGCCGAGGGCCGCCTGCACGTCGGTGGTGAAGTCTTCCCAGACGGCGTCCTGTGCGCCAAAGGCGATGAAGGCGCGCTGGTGCCGGTCGCCTTCGTCCGGCATGCGCCAGGAACCCGAAGTAGCCGCCCGCGCGGGCAACGGGCCAAGGCCCAGGCCGACGGACGCCACGGCGCCCCATCCGGCAACCAGCGAAACTTGCTTGATGAAGTGGCGACGGGTCGACATGAAATATTTCCTGAAAGGGCTAGCGGTAGCCATTGGGCAGTGGCTGTCTTGAATTTGGTCCAGGTGCGCATCCGCGCACGCATGTCGGCCTGGGGAATATCCCGGCCCGGAATCAGCCGCTGATAAGTGGCGGCGTCGAGGTAGATGTCCGGATTATTGCGCATGCTCGCATCGACACCTGCACGCGCCTTGGCGTTGGAGGTGGGATAACCGGTGGCGTTACTGATGGCGGCCATGTTTTCCGGACGCATGACAAAGTTGATAAAGGTATAGGCGTATTCCGGGTGTTTGGCATCGACCGGAATCGCCATGGTGTCCATCCACACCGTGGTGCCTTCGCGGGGCACGCGGTACTGGAAGCTATTGTGCTTGCCGGCACTCTCAGTCGTGCGTTGCGCCTGGGTCATGTCACCGCTGTAGCCCAGGGACAGGCACAGGTTGCCGTTGACCAGGTCACTCACCGGCTGCGACTGGAACTTGCGGATGTGCGGCCGCAACTGACCCAGCAGCTCACTCGCCGCCGCCAGGTCCGCCGGCTTGGCACTGCGCGGTTCCCGTCCCAGGTAATGCAGGACCACCGCCAGCACTTCGTCGGGCGAATCGATGATCGAGATGCCACAGTCGGCAAAGCGCCGAGCCAGTTCCGGCTTGAACAGCATGTCCAGGCTGTCGACCGGCGCATCGGCCATGCGGTGGCTGATCTGCTCGGCATTGTAGGTCAGGCCGATGGTGCCCCAGGTATAGGGCACGGTGGCCTGGCTGGAATGCACATAATGGCTGCGTAACTGCTGCAAACCCGGTTCGATGTCGTCCAGGGCGGTGAGCCTGGCGCGATCCAGCGGCAACAGGCTGCCGGCGCGCATCAAGCGCTCGGCCACGGTGTCGCCAGGGAAGATCAAGTCATAGCCGCTGCCACCGGCCAACATTTTCGCCTCCAGGGTCTCGCTGCCCTCCATGACGTCGTAGATCACCTTGATCCCGGTCTCGGCGGTGAACCGCGCGAGGGTGTCCTCGGCAAAATAGTCGGCCCAGTTGTACAGCCGCAGGGTTTTTTCTTCGGCGTGCAGCGCCGGCAGGGTCATGCTCAGCGCCAGTCCCAGCGCGCCGAGCAACAGCGGATTGGAGGTGCTCATGCCAGGTCTCCTGAAGTATGCCAGCGGGTATTGAGGTGGCGCCCGTCCTGGCTCAACAGCGGTCCGTACATCTCCGGCCGGCGGTCGCGGTAGATCCCCCAGCTCAGGCGTTCCTGTGCCATGGCCGTAAGGTCCAGTTCATGCAGGAGGATGCCGGCCGTGTGGCGATCCGCTTCAGCCAGCAACTGGCCCTTGTGGTCGCAGATGAACGACGAGCCATAGAAACTCATCGCAAGGCTCGGGTCGGTGGTTGCCACTTCTTCACCGATACGATTGGCCGCCACCACTGGCAGCAGGTTAGCCGCCGCATGGCCACGCATGGTCATCTGCCAGTGGTCGCGGGAGTCCAGGCTCGCGCAGCCCGGCTCCGAACCAATCGCGGTCGGAAACAACAGCACCTCAGCCCCCATCAATGCCAGGCAGCGCGCGGTCTCGGGAAACCACTGATCCCAGCAGATGCCCACACCGAGCCGCCCGAAGGCCGTGTCCCAGACCCGAAAACCGGTGTCGCCGGGGCTGAAGTATTCCTTCTCCTGGTAGCCGATGGCGTTGGGAATATGGGTCTTGCGATACACCCCCAACAGGCGTCCATCGGCATCCGCCACGCTCAGGGAATTGAAGTAGGCGTTGCCGGCCTTCTCGAACCAACTCAACGGCAGCACCACTCCCAACTCCCTGGCCAGCGCCGCAAAGCGTTGCAGGATCGTGCTCTGGCCATACTCCTGGGCCAGTGCCAGGTGCGGGTGGTGTTGCTCGATACAGAAATAAGGCGTGGCAAACAGTTCCTGCAGCAGGATGACCTGGGCACCTTGGGCCGCGGCCTCACGCACCCGTTGTTCGGCCTGGTCGAGGTTATGGGCCAGGTCCCAACTGCAGGGCATCTGGGTGGTGGCGATGGTTAACCGGCTCATGGCATCAACCCTCCACCGGCCAGGCCGGTTGTTGCTGGGTGATGCAATGCACACCGCCGCCGCCATGGGCCAGGTGGTTGATCCGCACGGGCACCACGGTGCGCCCCGGGAACGCCCGGGCCAACACCTCGGCCGCCGCCTGGTCTGCGCCAATGCCATATGCCGGCATGATGATCGCGCCATTGGCGATGTAGAAGTTGGTGTAGGAGGCGCAGAACACTTCAGCACTGGCATCCACCGCCTCGCTGGCCTCATACAGTTCGATCAGTTCGAAGCTGCGCCCATGGGCATCACTGGCCAGTTCCAGGGCCCGGCGGTTTTCCCGCACCACCTCGGCGTACACCGAGCCGCGGTCGTGGGTCGCGTCCACCAGCAACACCCCGGGACGGGCAAACGCGCACACGCCATCGACGTGGCCATCGGTCATGTCGCCGGTCACCGAGTCCGGATCGCCGGGTAGCCAGATAGTCTTCTTGATGCCCAGCAGGCGGGCGAAGATCTGCTCGATCTCGGCCTTGGTCATTCCCGGGTTGCGATTGGCATTGAGCAGCACCGATTCGGTGGTGATCAGCGTGCCCTCGCCGTCAACATGAATGGCCCCGCCTTCGTTGCACAGGGCGGTGCCAAAACACTCTAGCCGCAGATGATCGAGGGCCCGCCGCGCCAGGCTGGCGTCCAGCTCATGGGCCGACTTGCCGCCCCAGGCATTGAAGCGCCAGCTCACCCCAGCCACACCGTGCTGCGGGTGGCAGACGAAGCTCGGGCCGGAATCACGGCACCAGCTGTCGTTGACCGCCAGCTCGATCAGTTCGATGTTCGGCCCACACCAGGCCTTGGCGCTGGCGAGCGCCGAGGGATCGACCACCATCTTCACCGGCTCAAAGTGCGCAATGGCATTGGCCACGCGAGCGAAGTCTTCTTGCACCTGGGGCAACGTGACGCCCCAAGCGGATTCCCAAAGTGCCTGGTTGTGCGGCCAGACCATCCAGGTGGCGGCGTGCTTGGCCCACTCGGCCGGCATCCACCAACCGTCGTTCAATCGTTCGTTGTGCTGCATGACAAATACCTTTGAGTTAAGTCATTGTGTTCAATGAAAACTGCCTACGAGGTCTTGGCATGCATGCTACGGCTGGTAAAACGGGCAAACAAACGATGGATTTTGTGTATAAGTGATTAGAGGAGCTTATCAATATGCTCAAGCATTGGCCGCCGCTCAGCACCCTGCGCGGCTTTGAAGCCGCCGCCCGGCTGGGCAGTTTCCACAAGGCCGCCACCGAACTGCACCTCACTCAGTCGGCCATCAGCCAGCAGATCCGCAGCCTGGAAGCGTACCTTGAACAACCACTGTTTTTGCGCAGTGGGCGCAGCGTTGCGCTGACCGATGCTGGACACGACCTGCTCAGTACCACCCAGGCGTTGCTGCAACAACTGGCCGTGGGGATCCGCCGCCTGGATCAGTACCAGAAGCCCAACCAACTGGTGCTCAACACCACGCCGGCGTTCGCCCGCCACTGGCTGTTGCCGCGCCTGGGGGATTTTCGCCGCCAGCACCCGCGCGTCGACCTGTGGCTGTTCAGCACCGATGAAGTGCCTGACATGAGCAGCCAGACCATCGACCTGGCGGTGCGCGATGACCTCAGCGCCCAGGCCGAGTGCAGCTTCAAGGTACTGTATGTCGACCGCCTGTTCCCGGCATGCCATCCGAGCCTGCTGGCAGTGCCCGATGCGCAGCGCAGCACCCTGCACGGCGAGCGAGAAATGGACTGGAGTCATTGGGCAGTGGAGGCCGGGATCGATGTCGGTCAGCAGGCGCAGGGGTTGAATTTCTCCGACCCCGGCTTGCTGCTGGACGCCGCCTGCGCGGGGCTGGGCATGGCGTTAGTCAGCCAGTTGTTGAGCCGCCAGGCCCTGGCCAATGGCTCATTGAAACCCTTGGTCGAACAGACGATTCGCGGCCCGAACTGGGCCCTGCTGACCCATCGCGACAGCGAGAACAACCCGCTGGCGCGCAGTTTCAGCGAGTGGTTGGTGAACAATCTGCAAACGCCACAATGAGCCTTGATCAGAGCAACAGGTCTTCATAGAACGCGCCAAACGGACGCTCTGGGTGCGCGATCTGGATTTCCAGGATCCACAGGCCGGTATTGGGGTACTGGGCAAAATCGCCGAGGTCACCGCCTCGGTGGATCGCATGGGGAAAATCGCTGACCCGGTGGCCCTTGATGTCCAGATTGAGCTTCCAGCCCATGCGCTGGGCTTCATCGGCGGCGTAACGGTATAGCTCGCTGCCGGCGACTCGCTCGCTGCGCCAGAACCCTTCGACCCGCAGGAACAGCTCGCGGGCGGCCGCTGAGCAGGCGCTCATCTGTGGGTCGGAGCCCGTGGTGAAGGTGGCCCCGGCATCTCCTTCGTGGCCTTGCCAGACCACGCCCATGTCGACGAAAAAAATATCGTCACGCCCCAACTCCGGGTCGCCATCAGAGCGCTGCTTGAAGGTCTTCAGGGTATTGGCGCCGAAGCGGATCAGTAGCGGATGCCAGATCCGGTCCATGCCCAGCTCGCCGAGGACCCGCTTGCCCAGCAACTGCGCTTCGGACTCGCGCATGCCCGGGGTGATCGCCGCCGCAATCTGCTCGATAGCCTGCCACGTCATCTGCTGCGCATGGCGCATGGTCTCCAGCTCATACCGCTCACCTACTGCTTCTTTGTTGCCCTGGGCCGTTGCCATCAGTCACTCCCTTGGAAAAAAACCATCTATCGCTATATAGTTTTGTATATTGCGATAATCGTCAACCAAGGTATAGCCATGACCACGGCTTCGCTGCACTGCCCTGCCCCCGCGCCCGAGCCTAATCTGCCGGCGCCGACGCGGGTGCGCCCGCCTGACAGCATCCGCCAGCGCAACCAGCAATTGATTCTGCAGGCCGCCAGTGAGGAGTTCGCCGCCAGGGGTTTTGATGCCACACAGACGCGCGACATCGCAGCGCGTGCAGGACTGCCCAAGGCCAACCTTTATTACTATTTTCAGAGCAAGGACAATCTGTACGCCCGAGTGCTGCTCCGGTTCGTCGAACCGCTACTGGAAGCCTCGGCGAAACTGCGTGAAAGCGATGACCCGCGCGTGGGGCTGCAGGCCTACATCGAAGCGCGGATCCGCATCACCCGCGAGCACCCGCTGACGTCGAAAGTCTTCAGCCATGAGTTGCTGCTCGGCGCCAAACAGCTCCCTGAGCAATGCCGCGACTTGTTGCGGATCGAAGTGCAGCGCAATGTCGAGTGCCTTCGCAGCTGGATCGAGCGCGGCCTGTTGGCACCTGCCGACCCGGAACACCTGATGCTGTTCATCTGGTCCGCGACCCGAACCTACACCAACCTCGGCTGGCAGATCGCCCAGATCACCGGCACCCAGACTCCGCAAGAGGCCGACTATCGCGCAGTTGCCGCGACCCTGACGCAAATGGTCCTGCGTGGCGTGGTGGGCCAGCCGGCAGTGGGGAAAAAGCTGGCCCGGTTCACCACCTGAGACCCGGGAGACCTACTCCTCCAGACGCCCGCTGCCCTCGCGATCCTGCCGGTAGTGCTGGGCCAATGGAAATGCCGGCAACCAGGACTCGCGACGGATCACCCAGCTCTCATAGGTGGGCATCAACTGGTCAGGGGCATCCAGGGAACCCAGGTTGACTTCCACTTCGTCGGCGCTGCGGGCGAACACCGACGAGCCGCAGCGCGGGCAGAAAAACCGCCCGGCGTAATCCCGCGTTTCGCCAGTGATGGTCACCGCTGCTTCGGGAAATATCGCAGAGGCGTGAAACAGCGCGCCGTGATGCTTGCGACACTCCAGGCAATGACACAGCCCAACTCGATAAGGCTGGCCCGCCGCTTCGATGCGTACATCGCCACATAGGCAACCGCCGGTGAACCGGTGCATGGTGCTACTCCTCTGCAAGTCATCGATCAGCGCAGCCGCGTGACTCCCCGGTGCGATCCTGCCGAGGGTAAAAATAGCAGCTGGACAACCGCGCTGGGGTGCATCACCCCAACACCGGAATCACCCGCGACGGCTTCACCGACTTAAACGAAAAACTCGAATAAATCTCCTTCACCGCTGGCAAGGTCTGCAGCACTTCGCGGGCGAATTCGCCGAAGGACTCCAGGTCCTTGGCCACCACTTCCAAGAGGAAATCGTAGCGTCCGGAGACGTTGTGGCAGGCGACGATTTCCGGGATCTGCAGCAGGCGCTGTTCGAACGTGCGGGCCATTTCCTGGTTGTGGGACTCCATCATCACGCTGACAAAAGCCGTCACGCCATACCCCAGCGCCTTGGGCGAGAGGATCGCCTGGTAGCCGGTGATCACCCCGCTTTCCTCGAGGATTTTCACCCGGCGCCAGCACGGCGAAGTGGTCAGCGCTACCTGGTCCGCCAGTTCGGCGGTAGTCAGGCGGGCGTTGCCTTGCAGGGCGTTCAGCAGGGCTTTATCGGTACGATCCAGGCCGGAGGGCATATCTTGCCTCTTAATCTTGTTTTTATGGGTTTGTATTCCAATTAGCCGTTTATAAACGGGCAAGTTTGGAATTTATCGCGTTGAATTTGAGCATAGCATTGTAGGAAATCAGGGAGCGTTAACCATGAACAATAAAAACAACGAACTTGGCTTTTCTACCCGTGCGATTCACCACGGCTACAACCCGCTGGATAACCAGGGGGCGTTGATCCCGCCGATCTACCTCACGTCCACCTTCACCTTCCCCACCGCCGAATACGGCGCCGGCTGTTTTGCCGGCGAACAACCCGGGCATTTCTACACGCGGATTTCCAACCCGACCCTGGCGCTGCTGGAGTCGCGCATGGCGACCCTGGAAAACGGCGAGGCGGCCGTGGCCTTCAGTTCCGGCATGGGCGCGATTGCCGCGACCCTCTGGACCTTGCTGCGCCCGGCGGACGAGATCATCGTCGACCGCACCCTGTATGGCTGCACCTTCGCCCTGCTGCACCACGGCATCGGCGAGTTCGGGGTCAAGGTGCGGCATGTCGACCTGTCCAACCTCAGCGAGTTGCGCGCAGCGATCAGCCCGGCCACGCGGATGATCTACTGCGAAACACCAGCCAACCCGACCATGCAACTGGTGGACATTGCCGCCGTGGCCGAGATCTCCCGGCAGCACCCGCAGGTCACCCTGGTGGTGGACAACACCTATTGCACCCCTTACCTGCAACGCCCACTGGAGCTGGGCGCGGACGTGGTGGTGCACTCGGCCACCAAGTACCTCAGCGGCCATGGCGATATCACCGCCGGGATCGTGGTCAGCAGCCAGGCACTGGCTGACCGGATCCGCTTGCAGGGCCTCAAGGACCTGACCGGCGCGGTGATGTCGCCCCAGGATGCCTTCCTGCTGATGCGCGGCCTCAAGACCCTGGCCCTGCGCATGGAGCGCCATTGCAGCAACGCCCAGGTGATCGCCGAATATCTGCAGGCGCACCCGGCAGTCGAGTGGGTGACCTACCCTGGCCTGGCGTCCTTTCCCCAGCACCAACTGGCCTCGCGGCAGATGAAATTGCCCGGCGGCATGATCGCCTTCGAACTCAAGGGTGGCCTGGTCGACGGCCGGCGCTTCATGAACGCCCTGCAGCTGTTCAGCCGCGCGGTCAGCCTGGGCGACGCCGAGTCCCTGGCCCAGCACCCGGCCAGCATGACCCACTCCACCTACTCCCCGGAGCAACGCGCCGAACACGGCATTTCCGAAGGGCTGGTACGCTTGTCGGTGGGCCTGGAGGACATCGCCGACCTGCTGGCCGACGTCACCCAGGCCCTCGACGCTTGCGCCTGAGGGAGACCAACGATGACTACCCCAGACCTGCTCCATCAGGGCCCGCCCTGCGCCCAGGATGAAGACCCGCAAGAAACCCGCGAATGGCTCGACGCCCTGGCCTCGACCCTCGCCGCCTGTGGCCCTGAGCGCGCCCGCTACTTGCTCAAGCGCCTGCAAGAGTACGCCGGCGAACACGGCATCAACCGCGACGCCCAGGCCTTTTCCGCCTACCGCAACACCCTGTCGCTGGAGCAACAGGGCACCTACCCCGGTGACCTGCTGCTGGAGGAGCGCATCACCGGCCTGCTGCGCTGGAACGCCCTGGCCATGGTGGTCCGGGCCAACCATGCCTACGGTGAACTGGGCGGCCACATCGCCAGTTACGCCTCGGCGGCAGAGATCTTCGAGGTGGGTTTCCAGCACTTTTTCCGTGGCGATGGCGACAATGGCCAGCGCAACGCCGACCTGGTGTTTTTCCAACCGCACTCGGCACCTGGGGTCTATGCCCGGGCCTTTCTCGAAGGGCGCTTGAGCGAGGAACAACTGGCCAACTACCGCCAGGAAATCAACGGTCCTGGACTGTGCTCCTACCCTCACCCGTGGCTGATGCCGGACTTCTGGCAGTTCCCCACCGGCTCCATGGGCATCGGCCCGATCAGCGCGGTGTACCAGGCGCGGTTCATGCGCTACCTGCAGCACCGCGAGTTGCTGCAGACCGAGGGCCGGCATGTCTGGGGGGTGTTTGGCGACGGCGAGATGGACGAGCCCGAGTCCATCGCCGGCCTGTCCCTGGCAGCCCGCGAACAATTGGACAACCTGACCTTTATCGTCAACTGCAACCTGCAACGCCTGGACGGCCCGGTGCGCGGCAACGGCCAGATCATCCAGGAACTCGAAGCGCTGTTCGCCGGTGCCGGCTGGAACGTGATCAAGGTGCTGTGGGGCTCGGAGTGGGATGCGCTGTTTGCCCGCGACACCGACAACGTGCTGCTCAAGCGCCTGGCAGCCACCCCGGACGGCGAATACCAGACCCTTGGCGCCCATGACGGTGCCTATAACCTGGAGCACTTCTTCCAGAAGGACCCGCAAGTGCGGCGCCTGGTGGAACACATGAGCGTCGAGGAGATCAATGGCCTGAAACGCGGCGGCCACGACTTGCGCAAACTGCACGCCGCCTTCGCCGCCGCCAAGGCCTGCAAGGGCCGGCCGACGGTAATCCTGGCCAAGACCAAAAAGGGCTATGGCATCGGCGCGGCCGGCGAGTCGCGGATGACCGCGCACCAGGCGAAAAAACTCGATGTCGCCGCCCTGCTGGCGTTCCGCGACCGCTTCCACCTGCCGCTGTCGGACCAGGATGTCGAACAGTTACGCTTCTATCGCCCGCCCGAGGACAGCGCCGAAATGCGCTACCTGCGCGCCCGGCGCCAGGCCCTCGGCGGTCCGCTGCCGGCGCGCAAGAGCGCTGCGCCGCAGATTCCGGTGCCGGCGCTGGCGTTGTCGGGCGGCTTTGCGCTCAAGGCGCAAGGCAAGGAAATGTCCACCACCATGGCCGCCGTGCGCCTGCTGACGGCCTGGCTCAAGGCGCCAGAGCTGGGGCCGCGCGTGGTGCCGATCGTCGCCGATGAAGCACGCACCTTTGGCATGGCCAGCCTGTTCCGCCAGATCGGCATCTACTCGCCCCACGGCCAGTTGTACGAGCCGGAAGACAGCGGTTCGATCCTCTCTTACCGGGAGTCGCGCAATGGCCAATTGCTGGAAGAAGGCATCACCGAGGCCGGCGCCCTGTCCTCCTGGGTCGCCGCCGCGACCTCCTATTCAGTGCACGGCGTGCCGATGCTGCCGGTGTACATCTACTATTCGATGTTCGGCTTCCAGCGGGTCGGCGACTTGATCTGGGCCGCCGCCGACCAGCGCTCCCGGGGCATTTTGCTCGGCGCCACGGCGGGCCGGACCACCCTCGGTGGCGAGGGCCTGCAACACCAGGACGGCTCCAGCCTGGTGATGGCGGCGATGGTGCCCAACTGCCGTGCCTGGGACCCGTGTTTTGCCGGGGAACTGGCGGTGATCCTCGACCACGCGGCCCGGCGCCTGCTGGAACAGCAGTGCGACGAGTTCCACTACGTCGCGGTGATGAACGAAAACTACCCGCAGCCGAGTCTCGACGACAGCCAGCACGCCGATGTCCTGAGCGGCCTGTATCGCTATTCGCGCAGTTGCACCGAGCCGACGCAAATTCGCCTGCGCCTGGTGGGCTCCGGGGCGATATTGCGCGAAGTACTCGCGGCCAGCGAGTTGCTCGCCAATGACTGGGGCATTCACACCGAGGTGTTCAGCGCCACCAGCTTCAGCGAACTGGCGCGCGAGGCTCGCGAGGTCGAGCGCGACAACCGCCTGCAGACCGGCGAGCCGCGCAGCAGCCATCTGCAGCAACAGCTCGGCGGTCGCCAACCGATCATCGCCGCCAGCGATTACGTGCGTGCCTGGCCGCAACTGATCGGCCAGTACCTGGAGGCGCCCTACACCACCCTGGGCACCGACGGGTTTGGCCGCAGTGACAACCGCGCCAACCTGCGGCAGTTCTTTGAGGTGGATCAGCACAGCATTGTCCTGGCCGGATTAAAAAGTCTGGTGGACCACGATGGCCTCGACGCTGGCATACTCAGCGCGGCGATCGGCCGCTACTGCCCCGATCCAGCGCGCAGCGCGCCCTGGGATCGCTGAATCAACTGCAAGACCTTTATGAGTCATTACCCACAGGAGTGGAACACCATGAGTCGTATCAATAAAAAAACCACCCAACTGCTCAGCGCCATGATCCTTGCCGGCCTGTCCTGCCATGCCCTGGCTGAGGACACCATCCGCATCGGCATCGCCGGACCGAAAACCGGCCCGGTAGCGCAATACGGTGACATGCAGTTCAGCGGTGCCCGCATGGCCATCGAGCAGATCAACGCCCGTGGCGGCGTCGACGGCAAACAGCTGGTGGCCGTGGAATACGACGATGCCTGCGATCCCAAGCAGGCGGTGGCGGTAGCCAACAAAGTAGTCAACGACGGCATCAAGTACGTGGTCGGGCACCTGTGCTCCAGCTCCACCCAGCCGGCGTCGGATATCTATGAAGACGAAGGCATCGTGATGATCACTCCGGCCGCGACCAGCCCGGAACTGACCGCACGCGGCTACAAGATGATCTTCCGCACCATCGGCCTGGACAACGCCCAGGGCCCGGCGGCGGCGCGCTACATCGTCGGCCTGAAACCGGCCAATGTCGCGGTGCTGCACGACAAGCAGCAGTACGGTGAAGGCATCGCCACCTCGGTGCGCGAGATCCTCGGCAAGGAAGGCATCAAGGTGGCGATGTTCGAAGGCATCAACGTCGGCGAACGCGACTACTCCTCGATCCTGACCAAGCTCAAGCAGGCCAATGTCGACTTCGTGTACTTCGGCGGCTACCACCCGGAAATGGGCCTGCTGTTGCGCCAGGCCAAGGAAAAAGGCCTCAGCGCCCGCTTCATGGGCCCGGAAGGCGTGGGTAACGACTCGATCTCGCAGATCGCCAAGGACGCTGCCGAAGGCATGCTGGTAACCCTGCCTAAATCCTTCGACCAGGACCCGGCCAACCAGGCGCTGGTAGCGGCCTTCACCGCGAAACAGGAAAACCCCAGCGGCCCGTTTGTCCTGCCGACCTACTCGGCGGTGGACGTGATTGCCGGCGCGATCGTCGCGGCCAAGAGCGAAGACCCGGAAAAAGTCGCCGCGGCGATCCACAGCGGCACCTTCAAGACCCCAACCGGCGACCTGAGCTTCGACGAAAAAGGCGACCTCAAGGACTTCAAGTTCGTGGTCTACGAATGGCACTACGGCAAGCCGAAGACCGAAGCTGGGCAAAGCGCCGGTCTCTGAAGCGATGCCGAAACTGTAGGAGCGGGTGCCCGCTTGCGGCGCCCGCTCCAGGTTCAGTGGTCGTATGTGGATTTTCCGAACACCCAAAAAACACTGTAGGAGCGAGCCTGCTCGCGATGGTCGTCAACGATAACGCGCGCTGCCTGAAACAACGCGTCGCTCTTGAGATCATCGCGAGCAAGCTCGCTCCCACCTATGTCTCACAAAAAACACCGGATCTTCGCTTGATGCCGATCAGTTAAGCAATTTGCGCAGTACCTGTAGCATCTGTCGCTTAATTAGGGTCCAGCAACCCACCGTGCCAGTTACGCGATACCTGGCTGCCGGTGAACTTCGCGACCACCGTGCCCTGGGCCACCAGGCGGTCCCGATGGCGGGTGACCATCCGCCCGGCCTGTTCGGCCAACAGCACCACCTCGGAAGACGGATCACCCGGACGCCCGATAATCCGCGCAAATCGCTGCCCTTGCTCGACGAAATCCCCCAGCGCCTTCTCAAACACCAGCACCCCGGGCTGCGGTGCCAGGATGGTTTCCATCTGGCCCATGTCCATGGCCTCGACAGGCCAGTCCACAGGCTCACGCGCCTCATCGATGACCCCATGGCCACACAACCAGGCATACAGGCCCTCGGCGTCCTGCGCGGCATCGGCATCGCTGACATCGCCCTGCCCGCGCAGCTCCAGGGTCGCGGCCATTTGCCGCTGGTTCACGCCTGCACGCAGCCAGGGGCTGATCAGGGTTTCTTCGAAAGAACCGTCACCGCCGTCATCCCAGATGATCGCCACATCCATGCGCATCGCCGCCGCCAGCGCGCGGCCGCGAGGCCAGAAACTGCGGTGCAGGTAGAGGTATGGCAGGGCTTCGTCGTCGGTGTGCAAGTCCAGCACCACGTCGGCGCTGGAGGCCAGTTGCACCAGGTTTTTTTGCCAGTGCTGGACCACGGTCGACGGCTGGGCCATCGCCGCCGACTGGTCGAAACCGCGGTTGAAATTGTGCCCCGTGGCATCGTGGAAACGCCCGAGAATCCGCCCCTGGCGAAACTGCCCGATGCCCAGTGGATTGGCCTGGGGCACCACCGTCACCGAGCCCTTGAGCCGACCTGCGGCTTGGGCCCGGGCCAACTTGGGCATCAGCAGGTGCAGCACCAGCATGCCGGCGATTTCATCGGCATGTACCCCGGCCTGCAGGTGCACGGCAGGGCCCTGGCCGGCTCCGGCGAAACGCCAGGCGCCGACCCGCACCGGGTCGCCATTATTGTTCGGCACACTGAATGAAATATCCTCGACCATCCACCTGTCCTCCCCTGCTCATGGCTGTTGCTCAATGGATTGCCGGTCGCGCTCGGCCTGCTCCGGCGTCGCCGGCGGATACAGCGGCTGCGAGACCGAACACTCGGCCCCGACCACCTCCTGGCTGCCATGCCGCCCAAAGATCATCGCCAGGGTGCCGCTGACCGCGATCAACCCGGCGCCGATGATCAGCGAGCCATCCAGCAGCGTGCCCCAGACCAGGCTCGACAGGGCGAAGGCCCAGATCAGCCCGGTGTATTCGAAAGGTGCGAGCAAGGTCGCGGTGGCCCGCTGGAAGCTGGCGAACAGCAGGAACTGGCCGATCCCGCCTACCAGCCCCGCCGCAAGCATGCCCAGCCAGGCCGGGGTCGGCGCCGGGGTGTGGGTCCAGGGCAACGCCACCAGCATGCACACCACAAACACCACATTGGTGATCAGCATCTGCTCCAGCACCGAGGTCTGTTCATCGACCTGGCGCAACTGGATGTAGGTGAAGGCCCAGCACATGGCGGCCAGCAGGGTCAGTACCACCGGCCACGGGTCCTGGATCTGGGTCGGGCGGCAGGCGATCACCACCCCGACAAAACCGATGATCAGGCTCAGCCACTGCCAGGCGTTGGCGCGCTCCTTGAGCATCACTGCCGCCAGCACCGTAACCATGATCGGCGCCGAGAAATACAGGGTGGTCATCTCCGCCAGGGTCAGGTCGCGGGCGGCGGTGTAATACAGCAGCCAGGCGACAATCGACAGCAATCCGCGCACCACCAGCAAGCGCCGGCTTGGCGAGCGCCAGGCCCGTTGTACCAGTTGCAGGCGGCCCACCAGCAGGCAGGCAACGACCACCACCAGGCTGCGCCAGAACAGGATGCTGACCACCGAATAATCGGCCACCAACCACTTGATGCCGGCGTCCTGCAGGGCCAGGAAGGCGTAGCCCAGGGTGCACAGGCCAATGCCTTGCACTGAGCGGTCGACCCGCGAGCTACTCATCACACCGACCTGCGCACGGGAGTGCCACGGCGCTCGGCGAAGGCAAACAGCGCCTCGATCAGGAACGTCAGGCAGACGTACACCAGTGCCACCAGCAGCAACGGTTCATAGACCTGCAGGGTCTGGGCGCGCACGACGTTGGCGGCGCCCAGCAGGTCGATCACCGCGATGGTCGAGGCCAGCGCCGTGGACTTGAGCAGCATCACGCACTCCCCGGCCAGGGTCGGCAACAGCAGGCGCATGGCCCGGGGCAGGCGCACCCGCAACAGCGCCTGGCGCGCCGTCATGCCAAAGGCCGAGGCCGCTTCCATCTCGCCCTTGGGCACCGCCAGCAGGCCGCCGCGAATCACTTCACCGACATAGGCCCCCACCGACAGCACCAGGGCGAACACGATGTACCAGTAGCCATCGCGCAGGTAGGGCCACAGGAAGCTGGCGCGCAGCAGCGGGAACTGGGCAAACAGGCTGCCCAGGCCGTAGTAGAAAATGTAGATCTGGATCAGCAGCGGCGTGCCGCGCCACAGGCTGGTGTAGAGCAGGCTGGCCTCGGCCAGCAGACGGTTTTTCGAGATCCGCGCCAGGGCCACCAGCACCGCCAGGACGAAGCCCAGCACGCTGGCGATCAGCAGGATGCTGATGGTGGTCTGCAATCCTCGGCCCAACAGGGCGGCGTACTCGATTATCCACGCTGCAATCATCTCATTCACTCAGCCAAAGGCATCCAGCGACGAATGCGTCGCTCCAGCCGTCCCGACAGGTAGTTGGACAGTAGCGTCACCGCGTAATACAGCGCGGCGGCGGTGAGGTAGAACAGCAGGTAGTGGCGGGTCGAACCCGCGCCCTGCTTGGCGGTGTACAGCAACTCGTTGGTGCCGACCACGCTGATCAGGGCGCTGTCCTTGATCAGGTTGATCCACAGGTTGGCCATCCCGGCCATCGCGTAGGGCGCCATGATCGGCAGGGTGACGCGACGGAACAGGCCAAAGCCGCTGAGGCCGAAGGCTCTTCCCGCCTCGATCAGGCCAAAGGGGATTGCCTGGATCGCCGCGCGGAAAATCTCCGAGGCGTACGCCCCCTGCACCAGCCCCAGGACGAGGATCGCCGCCAGCGGCCCGCTGACGTCTATCGCGTCGTAGCCCATGTGGGCCATAAGGGCGTTGAGCAGCATGGAGCCGACGTAGTACAGCAGCAGGATCAGCAGCAGCTCCGGGATCGCGCGGAACAAGGTGGTGTAGCCGCGCATCAGGGCCGCGATCGGTTTCGGCGCGCCCAACTTGAGGCAGGCCACCACCAGCCCGATCAACAACCCGACCACAAACGCGCCGGCGGATATCTGCAGGGTCATCCACAACCCACGCAACAAGGCCCCGCCCCATCCTCGTTCGCTGAAGCCGATCAATTCGAACATTGCAGGCATTTCACTCTCCGGTTACTGACCTTCAACCGC
This sequence comes from Pseudomonas sp. P5_152, assembly GCF_033989915.1. NCBI lineage: Bacteria > Pseudomonadati > Pseudomonadota > Gammaproteobacteria > Pseudomonadales > Pseudomonadaceae > Pseudomonas > Pseudomonas sp. P5_152. Next base: position 580,395 of record NZ_JASFAH010000002.1, read on the forward strand.
CTATGGCGGTCTGGCCCCATCGCGGACAAGCCTGTAGGAGCGAGCTTGCTCGCGAAGGACTCAAGAACGCCGCGTTGAATCAGGCTCGGCGCGTTATCGTTGGCGACCATCGCGAGCAAGCTCGCTCCTACAAAGACCGGGTTCACAGCATCATCATGTGGGAGCTGGCGCCAGCTTGCGGCTTGCCAGCGATGGCGGCCTCAGCCACGGCGACCCGGTTTGTAGTCAGAAGGCAGGTTTCACGCTGGTTCCGAAATAGTGCTGCGACAGGTCGTCATAGTCCTTGCTTGCCAGCAGGGTCTGGATCGCCTGGTCGAGGCGCGCCTTGAGGGCGGCGTCGTCCTTGCGCAGGCCGGCGCCGACGCCTTTGCCGAAGATCGGGTCGTACGGCACGGTGCTCAGGTACGCGAGGTCCTTGGCATCGGCGGTCTTGACGAACTCGGTCATGGCGGTGCCGTCGGCCATCATCAAGTCGAGACGCCCGGCGATCAGGTCGGCGTTGGCCGAGTCCTGGGTGTCGTAGTACTTCACGTCGGCGATTTTTTCGTACTTGGCCTTCAGGTAGCTGGCGCTGACGGTGGAGTTCTGCACGCCGATGATCTTGCCCTTGAGGTCATCCGGGTACTTGCTCACCGAGCTGCCCTTGGGCCCGACCACGGCGATCGCCGAATCGTAGTAGGCCTTGCTGAAGGCGATCTGTTTCTCGCGTTCGGCGGTGACTGACATCGAGGAAAAAATCACGTCGATCTTCTTCGCCAGCAGCGAAGGAATGATGCCGTCCCACGCCACCTCCTTGATCTCGCACTCGGCCTTCATCTCGCTGCACAGCTTGTGGATCAGGTCGACTTCAAAACCCTTCCACTCACCGTTGGGCTGCTTCTCGGTGTACGGCGGATAGGGTTCGGCCGCCACCGCGAACCTGATCGGCTGTGCCTGCGCGGCGCTCATGCCGGCCAGCATCACGCAGGCCACGCCCGTCAACCAGTTTGCCAAACGTCGATTTGCCATGATGTTTCCCCGTCTTGTTATTGTGTTTTAGCGAGTCTGATGAGCGTTGACGAACTGTCGGCAACGCTCGCTGCGTGGGTGTACAAACACTTGGTCCGGCGTACCGGTTTCCTCGATCAGCCCCTGATGCAGGAAGGCGACATTGGATGAGACATCGCGGGCGAAGGCCATCTCATGGGTCACCAGGATCATGGTCCGGCCTTCTTCGGCGAGCGAGCGGATCACCCGCAACACTTCGCCCACCAGTTCCGGGTCGAGTGCCGAGGTCGGTTCATCGAACAGCATGACTTTGGGCCGCATGGCCAGGGCCCGGGCGATGGCCACCCGCTGCTGTTGGCCGCCGGAAAGAAACGCCGGGTACTCGTTGCGCTTGGCCGCCAGCCCCACCCGTTCGAGCAGGGCTTCAGCGCGTTCGGTGGCCTCGGCCCGGCTCTCGCGCAGGACCTGGGTCGGCGCCTCGATCAGGTTCTCCAGCACCGTGCGATGGGGCCAGAGATTGAAGTTCTGGAACACCATGCCCAGGCTCGAGCGAATCCGCACCAGTTGCCTGGCGTCGGACACCAGCGGCGCACCAGGACGGGAATGGTTGAGGCGGATGCTTTCACCGTCCACCAGGACGCGCCCCTGGTCCGGCACTTCGAGCATATTGATGCAGCGCAGCAAGGTGCTTTTGCCTGAACCACTGGCGCCGATCAGCGAGACCACTTCGCCTTCGCGGGCCGTCAGCGAGACGCCCTTGAGCACCTCGATGTTGCCGAAGCGTTTATGCAGGCGATCGACTTCGATCATTGTCCGGGCGGCCTGAGGAATCTCCCCGACGTCAGCATCCGGGCCTGGGATTCGCTCTACCAAGGGTGAAAACCGCATGCCAGTGCCTCATTCGAAGTGAAGAAAGCCAAGCCCGCAACCAGCCGGGAACAGAAGGTGCGCTCAACATAGTTCAAGCTGAACAGTCGTTCAACAGAAAACTCAGCGCGGTTCGCGTTCGATGCCAACAGGTCGTTTTCACGACAGTCCGGGCGCTTTCCCGATGCCCACAGCCGATTCGGCTGTGGGCCCGGAGTATTCGACCGCACCCGCTGCGCCATGGCCACGGATTGGCCGAGATAGACCGGCGCTTACCCCGACAATGGCGCTATGGCCAACCCCTGCATCTCCCCCTCAAACGCTAATAAAAAGGTACGCCCATGACCCGTTACGTTGACGTCAATGACCTGAGCCGCCTCGTCCAGGCCAAAGGCCTGACCTGCTGCCTGACTGAAATGGCCGAGTACATTCGCCAGGACTACCTGCGCTGGGAAGACTTCGAGAAATGTGCCCGCCTGGCCAACCACTCGCCGGAGGGCGTGATCGAGTTGATGCCGGTGTCGGATGCCGCGCTGTACGCCTTCAAGTACGTCAACGGTCACCCGAAAAACACCCATAACGGCATGCTGACGGTCATGGCCTTTGGCGCGTTGGGGGATGTCGATACAGGCAAGCCGGTCCTGCTCAGCGAGATGACCCTGACCACCGCCATTCGCACCGCCGCCACCTCCGCCCTGGCCGCACGCTACCTGGCCCGGCCAGACAGTCGGCGCATGGCGCTGATCGGCAACGGCTCGCAAAGTGAATTCCAGGCCCTGGCATTCCACACCCTGCTGGGCATCGAAGAACTTAGCCTGTACGACATCGACCCGGCCGCCAGCGCCAAACTGCAGGCCAACCTGAGTGCCTACCCGGCCCTGAAGATCACGATTGCCGCCAGCGTCGCCGATGCCGTGCGCGGAGCCGATATCGTCACCACCGTGACCGCCGACAAGGCCTACGCGACCATCCTCACCCCACATATGATCGAACCCGGCATGCACCTCAATGCCGTGGGTGGTGACTGCCCTGGCAAGACCGAGTTGCACCGCGACATCGTCGAGCGGGCCCGGGTGATCGTCGAGTACGAACCGCAAAGCCGCATCGAGGGCGAGATCCAGCAGATGCCCGCGGATTCGCCGGTGATCGAATTCTGGAAAGTGGTCAACGGCCAGGAACAGGCTCGACGAAGCGCCGACGAAGTCACCCTGTTCGACTCCGTGGGCTTCGCCCTCGAGGACTACTCGGCCCTGCGCTACGTGCTGGACGTGGCCGAGGCCCTGGACATCGGCAGCGAGATTGAACTGGTGCCGACACTACAGGACCCGAAAAACCTGTTCGCCTTGCTCCAGCCGCCCGTGGTCGCCGCCCACTTGCGCCGCGCCTGAGCAATCGGCCCTTGATTCAGGGATCGACCTGGCCCATCAGTTCGGCCACCGTCTCCGGGCGTTTGGCGTAGCGCTGGGCCAGCACCGCACAGACCATCAGTTGAATCTGGTGGAACAGCATCAGGGGCAGGATCAACAGGCCGATAGTGCTGCCGGCAAACAGCACCTGGGCCATCGGCACGCCGGTGGCCAGGCTTTTCTTCGAACCGCAGAACAAAATAGTGATGCGGTCTTCCTGGTTGAAACCAAAGGCCTTGCCCAGCAGCGTCGCCGCGATCAGCACCAGCGCCAGGACGATGCAGCAGGCCAGCACCAGGCCCGCCAGTTCCCACAGCGGAATCTGCTGCCACAGCCCTTCGTTCACCGCCTCGCTAAAGGCGCCGTAGACCACCAGCAGAATCGAGCCCTGATCGACGAATTTCAGCCAATGCTTGTTGCGCCCTACCCAGGCGCCAACCCAGCGGCGTGCGATCTGCCCGGCCACAAACGGCAGCAGCAACTGCAGGCTGATCTTGAGGATGGCATCGAGGGTCGAGCCGCCGTCGCCGTGCACATTCAGGAGCAAGGCCACCAGCAAGGGCGTGAGGAAGATCCCGAACAGGCTGGACGCCGCCGCACTGCAGATGGCCGCCGGAATGTTGCCGCGCGCCAGGGAGGTAAAGGCAATCGCCGACTGCACCGTGGCCGGCAACGCACAGAGGTAGAGCATGCCCATGTACAACTCATTACCGACCATCGGTGAGAGCAGCGGCTTGAGCGCCAGGCCCACCAGCGGGAATAGCACAAAGGTCAGGCCGAATACCAGCAGGTGCAGGCGCCAGTGGCCGGCACCGGCGATGATCGACTCACGGGACAGCTTGGCCCCATGCAGGAAAAACAGCAGGGCAATCGCGCCGTTGGTCAGCCAGCCAAAGCCGACCGCGGCCTGGCCGCTGACGGGCAGCAGGCTGGCCAGGAGCACCACGCCGATCAGGGTCAGGGTGAAGTTGTCGGGCAGGAAACGAGGACGGGTCATCGGTATCATCCGGGGGTTGCCAAGTACGTAGCGGCGACTCTAACGTGACTGCGGATTACCGACTAACGCCAAAGAGCCAGCAGATGCCGCCTAAAGGACATGACCAGAGCTACCGGCGCAGTGTGCCCGGGCTGCCCAGCCTGCCACGACCGGTCTACGGGCGCACCGAGTCACTGCCCAATCGCGCCCTGACCCGCCGCCACAGCCATCCCTGGGTGCAATTGTCCTACGCCATTCAAGGGGTGCTCGAGGTGCAGACCAGCGCCGGGCGCTTCGTCGCGCCGCCGCAACGGGCCGTGTGGATCCCCGCCGGCGTGCCGCACCGGGTGTTCAGCTCGCCGCGCACGGAAATGCGCAGCCTGTACCTCGATTGCAGCGTCACCGCCTGGGCGCAGCCGCGATGCCACGTGCTCGGGGTCAGCGACCTGTTGCGCGAACTGATCCGCCGCTTCAGCCAGATGCCGGTGGAATACCAGGAGGACGGCGCCCAGGGACGACTGGTGCAGGTCCTGCTCGACCAATTGGCCGAGGCGCCGCAGATCGACTTGATGCTGCCCCTGCCACAGGACAGTCGCCTGCAGAAAATCTACCAGAGCCTGCAACTGCACCCGGAGCAGGCCACCACCCTGGGCCACTGGAGCGAAAAATTCGCGGTCACCGAAAAGACCCTCAGCCGCCTGTTCCTGCGCGATACCGGCCTGACCTTCCGCGCCTGGCGCCAGCGCTTGCGTCTGCTCGGTGCGCTGACCCCGCTGGAACAGGGCGAGCGTGTTACCGACGTGGCGCTGGCCTGCGGCTACGACTCGACCTCGGCCTTCATCGCCGCCTTCCGCCAGCAATTCGGCGCCACACCCGGAGAGTTCTTTCCCTGAGCGCACGACCACCTTGCTGCGACCAATTGTCCCGAAGCCGGCACCCATCGCCGCGATTTTGATAGGATGCTGCCCTTTCACGGTGACCCCCCTGCCAGGTCAACTCGACTGCCAGGTGGCCAAAGGGCGTTGACGCATGAGTGTTTTGATGAATCGCCGCAAGGTGATTGCAGGTATGGGGCTGTTGGGCCTGGGGCTGCTGACCGGCTGCGACACTCGCGGCGAGCTGTCATACAAATACGGCAAGGACCTGAGTGACAAGATCCTCGGGCGCACCTTCAAGTTGAAAGACACCAATGGCGATGTGCAAACCCTGTCGAGCTTTCGCGGGATGATGCCGATGGTGTTCTTCGGGTTTACCCAATGCCCGGCGATCTGCCCCACCACGCTTGCGCGTGCGGCGAAAATCAAGAAGCTGATGGGCAAGGATGGCGACCGCCTGCAGGTGATCTTCATCACCCTGGACCCGGAACGGGACACCCCGCAAGTACTCGACGCCTACGTCAAGGCTTTCGACCCATCGTTTGTCGCGTTGTACGGCAGCCTCGAAGAAACCGCGGCCACGGCCAAGGAGTTCGACGTGTTCTTCGAGAAGGTCCCCAGCGGCTCGACCTACACCCTGTCCCACACCGCGACCAGTTATGTTTATGACTCCAGGGGCACCCTGCGCCTTGGATTGTCCCAGTCACTTTCGGCACAAGAGTGTACGGAAGACCTGCTCACCGTCATGGAGGTCTGCTAATGACCGCATCGTTCAGCAAAAGCCGTATCAAACAGTTGCTCCTGGGTGTTTCCCTGCTGGGCCTGGCCTTGCAGGCCTCGGCCCAGACCCAGGTCGATGACGCCTGGGTTCGCGCCACCGTCGCCGGGCAGCAAGCCACCGGGGCGTTCATGACCCTGACCGCCAGCACCGACAGCAAGCTGCTGGGCGTGCAATCGCCAGCGGCGAAAATCGTCCAGGTGCATCAGTCGACCATGAAGAACGACGTGATGAGCATGCAACCGGTGGAGTCCGTCGCCCTGCCTGCCGGCAAGGCGGTGTCGTTCGACCCCCACGGCTACCACGTGATGCTGATCGACCTGGTGGCCCAGGTGAAGGAAGGCGACAGCGTGCCGCTGACCTTGATCGTCGAAAACGCCAAGGGTGAAAAAGAGTCGATCGAGGTCAAGGCCCCGGTGCGGGCGCTGAACATGGCCGACCACAAGATGTAAACCAGGGTCGCGGCGTACCGGTTGGCGATTGCAGTGTTGATCCTCTCGAAGGTAGTATTGAGAACGATTCACACTAACATCTGGAAAGCCGACCGGTGCAACCCCCTTCGACCCGCAAGCTGGGCTTCTTCTTCAGCGACCATCACCGCTGGCTGTTGCAGCATATCCAGCGTCGCCTGCGCAATCACGCGGACGCCGAGGACACTGCCGCCGATACCTTCTGCCAGATGCTGGTGGCCCGGGTCGATCCCGACAGCATCGAACAACCGCGCGCCTTCCTGGCGACCATCGCCCGCCGCCTGATCTTTGACCGCCATCGTCGGCGCAAGCTGGAGCTGGCGTACCTGGAACGCTTGTCGGCACTTCCCGAATTGCTCGCGCCCTCCCCCGAAGAACAATTGCAGCTGATTGAAGCCCTGGTGGCGATTGACCGGGCCCTCGACGGCTTGCCCCTGGTCGTCAAGGCCACCTTCCTCTACAGCCAACTGGACGGCCTGACGTACGTCGAGATCGCCCGTCGTCTGGACTTGTCCGAGCGCACCGTCAGCCGCTACATGAAACAGGCCCTGCGCCAGTGCTGCCTGAGCGAGATGAGCTCATGAGTGCGCCGCGCCTGGACCCTCTCAGCGAGCAGGCCATCGACTGGATGGTCAAGTTGCGCGCCGGCCAGCCCGACGCCGGACTGCAAGAACGCTTCAATGCCTGGCTGGCCATGGACCCTGCCCACGCACAGGCCTGGGCCACGTTGCAGGAACGCCTCGGCGGCTCGTTCAATACCCTGCGCGCCCTTGATCGACGGGTTCCCGGCCAGGCCGCGCAAGCTCGACAGTTGCTCCTGCAACCCCAGGGCTCGCGCCGCGATGCGCTACGGCTGATCGCTGGCCTCGGCCTGCTCGGTGGCGGTCTGTGGCTGGGGGCGCGCAGTCCACTGGGCGACAACCTGTTCGCCGACCTGCACACCGGGCGTGGGCAGCGCCGGGACTTCAACCTGGCCGATGGCAGCCGCCTGAGCCTGAACGCCGAGAGCGCGGTCGACCTGCAGTTCGATGGGCAGCAACGACTGGTGATCCTGCGCCACGGCGAACTGCTGATCCAGGTGGCCGCCGATCCCCGGCGTCCGTTGCGCGTACGCACCGCCCAAGGCGAAGTGTGCGCGCTGGGCACGCGTTTCCTGGTGGCCCAGGAGCGTGATGCCAGCCGGGTCTTGGTGCTTGAGCATGCAGTCCAGGCGAGCCTGTTCGACGGCAGCCAGGCGGTCCTGCAGGAAGGTCAGTCGGCTCTGCTCTACCGGCAACGGATAGTCCGTCTCGCCGGTGATCAACGGCATCGCGCCGACTGGCTGGACGGGCGCCTGAACGTGCTCGACGAACCTCTGGAACAGGTGGTGAATGCCCTGCGCCCCTACAGCCGTGGTTTTGTCCGGGTGGCCCCCGCGATTCGCGATCTGCGGGTGCAAGGGGTATTCCCCCTCAACGACCCGGACAAAACCCTGGCCGCCCTGGCGGAAACCCTGCCGATCCGGGTCCAGCGCTACAGCCCCTGGCTGACCCTGATTCAAGCGAAATGACAGTCGCCAGGATTATTTTTTGAAAATCGATCTTATTTGTGTCTGGTTTTCATTTCTCATCCCACCTATCTCCTGACACTTCCACACGATCAGGAGAACGCTGTGTTTAACCCGTGGCCCAATGCCCTTTCCTTCGCCGTTGCCCTGGCAACCCTGGCCAGCCCTGTCCTGGTGCAGGCGCAGAGCCTGTCCTTCAACCTCCCGGCCGGTCCGCTGGCCCGTACGCTGAATGCCATTGCCAGCCAGAGCGGGCAGATCATTTCCCTGGACCCTGGCCTGGTACGGGACAAGCTGGCTCCCGCCGTGATCGGCCAGATGCCCACCGAGCAGGCCCTGCACATGGCCCTGGCCGGCAGCGGCCTGCAACTGCGCGTGACCGGGCAAGGCAACTACAGCGTCGAGCCGACCACGGACAGCCAGGACGCCCTGCAACTGGGGCTAACCAGCATTGTTGAACAAAGCACCGACGCCACCACCGAGGATTCGGGCTCCTACGCCGCCCGCGCGGTAACCATCGGCAAGGGCAGCCACAGCCTCAAGGAAATCCCCCAGTCGGTCAGCGTGCTGACCCGCAAGCAAATGGATGACCAGGGCCTCACCGACCTCAAGGATGCGGCCAACCAGACCACCGGCCTGGTGGGCGTCCAGGGCGTCGGCAAAGGTATGATCCTGACCTCCCGCGGGTTCCAGATCGATGACTGGCAATACGACGGTGTGCCAATCCCGCGCAATACCTACGCGCTCGGCAACTGGGCGACCCAGGACCTGATCTTCTTCGACCGCATGGAAGTGCTGCGCGGTGCGTCCGGCCTGCTCCAGGGCGCGGGCAGCCCCGGCGGTGCGATCAATCTGGTACGCAAGCGTGGCCAGAACGCTCCGACCGTGGCCCTCACGGCCAAGGCCGGGACCTGGGATCACTACGGCCTGCAACTGGACGCCGGTGGTCCGCTGAACAGCAGCGCCACCGTGCGCGGCCGGGTGGTGGCGGACGAGGACCAGAGCCAGTCGTTCATCGACTATGAATGGAGCAAGACCCATTCGTTGTACGCGGCACTGGACTTCGACCTGCAGGACGACACCACCCTGGGCCTGGCCGTGAGCAATTCCGACGCCTCCGCCCGGCCCATGCTGCGGGGCCTGCCGCGCTACGCCAACGGCGATCCGGTGGACGTTCCGCGCTCGACCTACACCGGCTCCGGGTGGAACCGCTCGCACATCGATGTCACCACGGTCTACGCCGACCTTGAGCACCGATTCAACGACGACTGGAGCGCCAAGGTCGGCGCGGTACGCATGAGCGAAAACAACGACTCGACCCAACAGCGGGTGCAAAGCAGCGGGGATGGCCTCAACCTTGATGGCAGCGGTGTGCAATATGCCGACTGGGTCACCGACTTCGACTCCACCAAGGTCGGCCTGGACGCTAACCTGGTCGGCCGCTTCGAAGCCCTGTCGATGGCCCAGGAAATCATCGTCGGCGGCAACTACTCCAAGTTCACCTCCGATGACCGCATCGCCCGGACCTTCAACGACAGCAGCGACAGTATTTTTGCGATCAACCACCAGCGCCCCGCCATCAGCTACGAAAGCCTGCTCAACACCCCGGGAGGGCGTGGCACCAGCAGCAGCTACGACATTCGACAAAAAGGCCTGTACGGCACTTGGCGGGTCAAGCCGATCGAGCCCCTGACCCTGATCCTTGGCAGCCGGGTCAGTTGGTATGACTACCGCTACAGTGCCTCCAACGAGGCGGCCATCAGCCACGTCGTTACGGTCAATGAGCCCAGTAGCATGAGTGAAACCGGCGAAGTCACGCCCTTCCTCGGCGCCATCTACGCGCTCAACCCGCAATGGTCGGTCTATACCAGCTACACCGACGTGTTCCAGCCGCAAAGCGAGCGCGACGCCAGCGGCTCGGTGCTCAAGCCGGTGATCGGCAGCAACTACGAAATCGGCCTCAAGGGGGAGTTGCTGGACGGACGGGTCAACACCTCGCTGGCGCTGTTCCGTTATGACCAGGAAAATCGCGCGGTAAATGACGTCGCGGCGGGCTATGCCTGCGATGGCTGGTACTGCTCGACGGCCTCGGGTAAGGTCCGCAGCCAGGGGTTGGACGCCGAGATCAGCGGCGAAGTGCTGGACGGCCTGCAACTGTTTGCCGGCTACACCTACAACACCACCAAGTACCTCGACGACCCGGTCAACGAAGGACGAGTCTTCAGCCAGTGGACGCCCAAGCATATGTTGCGGGTGTGGAGCGACTACCAGTTCAGCGGCGACTGGCGCCAGGTCAGCACCGGCCTGGGCTTCACCAGCCAAAGCCACACCCTGGGTTACGAGCGCACCTATGACGTCCCGGGCTACACCCTCTGGAACGCGCGCCTGGGCTATCAACTGAGCCCGGAAATCGGCCTGGCGCTCAATGCCAACAACCTGTTCGACAAACACTACTACGCGGCGGGCTACAACCAGCTCGATGGCAACAACAACTTCGGCGACCCGCGCAACCTGATGTTCAGCGTCAAATACACGCCGACGTTCTGAACCCACAACCTGCGCCTCAGCGCCGGACATCAGAGGATGCCCGGCCTGCGTAAATGGTGGTAGGACAGAGTCTTCAATCGAGCATCATGGAATGCTCCCGACGTGACCTTTGACGGTCACAGCAGGCCATTTCTCATTGCATACTCATACAACTCTTTATCGTTGCTGATTCCCAACTTCTAGCACCAGCAAGGCGCAGCCCACGCCGGCAAAAGAACCCAGGGTGCGGCGAAAACCACCGCCCAGCCCGGCATTCAAGGCCATGAAATTGACCGGGCCGGGGCTGTACATGACGCTGAAGGCGTAGAGAAAGATTTCCATGAGCTGGCTTGCTGAACCTTGAGAGTGGCGATGCCCTGCAAGGGCGATAGACCCGTTGCAATTGACTGAACGACGCAGTCTACGCAGGCAGCTGCCGACCTGGCTTGTACCTGTGCGGGTGATGAAATTGCTCATTGACGCAGGACCACCCGCCGCTTATTGATAGGCGGCGCCGATCACTACAATAAAAGGACGACTCATTGACCAGCCTCAGACAGCGTGCCGCCCAGGGCCTGAAGGTGGGCGACAGCTTCACCCTCAGCCGCCACTTCAGCGAGGCCGACATCCAGGACTTCGCGAAGATTTCCCGAGACTACAACCCGGTGCATTGTGATGCCCGCTTCGCCGAGGCGCGAGGCTTTCGGGCGCCGGTGTCCCACGGCCTGCTGACCGCCAGCCTGCTCACCGAAATCGGTGGACAGATTGGCTGGTTGGCGGCTGGCATGACATTCGAATTCAAGAAGCCGGTGTATGCCGGCGACCGCATCACCTGCCACTGGGTCATCACTGAAATCACCGACAACGCCCGGGCCAAGGCGGTAGTAACCATGACCAACGAAGACGACGTTGTGGTGTTGCAGGCCCATACCAGCGGCATCGTACCGAGGGCAGAAGAACGGCAAATCCTCAGCCGGATGCTGGCCGAAGGCGACCCCAGCAACGGCGCCCGTGAAGCCTGCGCCCTGGCGACGCCTGCTATGCTGCTCTGACACCGCGACGCCGAGATCCCCTGCTGCTGGGGTCCGTCAACGATTTTCACGGGAGCGCACAGATGAACCGTCTCACTGCGAAAGACTTTGCCCCTGAACTGCTGGAACTCTACGACTACTACGCCCATGGGCGAATCAACCGCCGCCAGTTCCTCGATCGAGCGGCGTTGTTCACCTTCGCCGGCATGAACGCCAGCGCCCTGCTCGCCGCCCTGAGCCCCAACTATGCGCTGGCCGAACAGGTGGCCTTTACCGACCCGCAGATTCTCGCCGAGTACGTCACTTACCCCTCGCCCAAGGGCCATGGCGAAGTTCGCGGCTACCTGGTGCGCCCGGCCAAGGCCAGCGGCAAGCTGCCAAGCGTGGTGGTGGTGCATGAGAATCGCGGGCTCAACCCCTATATCGAGGATGTCGCACGGCGCCTGGGCAAGGCCGGCTTCCTCGCCCTGGCGCCCGACGGCCTGAGTTCGGTGGGCGGTTATCCGGGCAACGATGACAAGGGTCGCGAGTTGCAGGCGAAGGTCGACCCGGCCAAGCTGATGAACGATTTTTTCGCCGCTATCGAGTGGCTGATGAAACACGACGCCAGCAACGGCAAAGTCGGGATGACCGGCTTCTGTTATGGCGGTGGGGTGTCCAATGCCGCCGCAGTGGCCTACCCGGAACTGGCCGCGGCCGTGCCCTTTTATGGCCGCCAGCCGGACGCCAAGGATGTACCACGGATCAAGGCGCCGCTGCTGTTGCACTACGGCGAGCTGGACAAGGCAATCAACGAAGGCTGGCCAGCCTATGAGCAGGCCCTGAAGGCCAATGGCAAGACCTATGAAGCCTACATCTACCCCGGCGCCAACCACGGCTTCCACAACGACTCGACCCCGCGCTACGACCAGCAAGCCGCTGAACTGGCCTGGAGCAGAACCCTGGCCTGGTTCAATCGATACCTGGTCTAGAAGCTGCCCTGACAAGGGACCAAGTTGTTCGCAGATTTTGCATGTACCCACTCAACCTGTGGGAGCGAGCCCTGCCCGCGAAAAGCCTGAGGGCGCTGCTGGGTGTCAGACTGTACGCGTCATCGTTGACGACCATCGCGGGCAAGCCCGCTCCCACAGTAATTTGCAGTGCTTGCAGATCCCGCATACACCCACTGAACCTGTGGGAGCGGGCTTGCCCGCGAAAAAGCCTGAGGGCGCTGCTGGCTAGCAGACTGTACGCGTCATCGTTGACGACCATCGCGGGCAAGCCCGCTCCCACAGTAATTTGCAGTGCTTGCAGATCCCGCATACACCCACAGAACCTGTAGGGGGGGCTGGGCGGGCCCCGCGAAAAAGCCCGAGGGCGCTGCTGGGTGTCAGACTGTACGCGTCATCGTTGACGACCATCGCGGGCAAGCCCGCTCCCACCGTTATTTGCGGTGCTTGCAGATCCCGCATGCACCCACTGAACCTGTGGGAGCGGGCTTGCCCGAAAAGCCCGAGGGCGCCGCTGGGTGTCAGACTTTACGCATCATCGTTAACGACCATCGCGGGCAAGCCCGCTCCCACAGTAATTTGCGGTGCTTGCAAATCCTGCATGCACCCACTGAACCTGTGGGCGCTGCGGGGTGTCAGACTGTACGCGTCATCGTTGACGACCATCGCGGGCAAGCCCGCTCCCACAGTAATTTGCAGTGCTTGCAGATCCCGCATACACCCACAGAACCTGTGGGAGCGGGCTTGCCCGCGAAAAGCCTGAGGGCGCCGCTGGGTGTCAGGCTGCACGCGTCATCGTTGACGACCATCGCGGGCAAGCCCGCTCCCACAGTAATTTGCAGTGCTTGCAGATCCCGCATACACCCACAGAACCTGTAGGAGCGAGCCCTGCTCGCGAAAAGCCTGAGGGCGCCGCTGGGTAGCAGCCTGTACGCGTCATCGTTGACGACCATCGCGGGCAAGCCCGCTCCCACAGTAATTTGCAGTGCTTGCAAATTCCTGCATGCACCCACAGAACCTGTGGGAGCGGGCTTGCCCGCGAAAAAGCCTGAGGGCGCTGCTGGCTAGCAGACTGTACGCGTCATCGTTGACGACCATCGCGGGCAAGCCCGCTCCACAGTAATTTGCGGTGCTTGCAAATCCTGCATGCACCCACTGAACCTGTGGGAGCGGGCTTGCCCGCGAAAAGCCCGAGGGCGCCGCTGGGTGTCAGACTGTACGCGTCATCGTTGACGACCATCGCGGGCAAGCCCGCTCCCACAGTAATTTGCAGTGCTTGCAGATCCCGCATGCACCCACTGAACCTGTGGGAGCGGGCTTGCCCGGAAAAGCCTGAGGGCGCTGCTGGGTGTCAGCCTGTACGCGTCATCGTTGACGACCATCGCGGGCAAGCCCGCTCCCACAGTAATTTGCGGTGCTTGCAGATCCCGCATGCACCCACAGAACCTGTGGGAGCGGGCTTGCCCGCGAAAAGCCTGAGGGCGCCGCTGGGTGTCAGACTGTACGCGTCATCGTTGACGACCATCGCGGGCAAGCCCGCTCCCACCGTTATTTGCGGTGCTTGCAAATCCTGCATGCACCCACTGAACCTGTGGGGCGGGCTTGCCCGCGAAAAGCCCGAGGGCGCCGCTGGGTGTCAGACTGTACGCGTCATCGTTGACGACCATCGCGGGCAAGCCCGCTCCCACCGTTATTTGCGGTGCTTGCAAATCCTGCATGCACCCACTGAACCTGTGGGAGCGGGCTTGCCCGCGAAAAGCCTGAGGGCGCCGCTGGGTGTCAGACTGCACGCGTCATCGTTGACGACCATCGCGGGCAAGCCCGCTCCCACCGTTATTTGCGGTGCTTGCAAATCCTGCATGCACCCACTGAACCTGTGGGAGCGGGCTTGCCCGCGAAAGCCTGAGGGCGCTGCTGGCTAGCAGACTGTACGCGTCATCGTTGACGACCATCGCGGGCAAGCCCGCTCCCACCGTTATTTGCGGTGCTTGCAAATCCTGCATGCACCCACTGAACCTGTGGGAGCGGGCTTGCCCGCGAAAAGCCTGAGGGCGCCGCTGGGTGTCAGACTGTACGCGTCATCGTTGACGACCATCGCGGGCAGACGGAGCGCCGCACGACTCTCTCCCACCAAAAAGAGCGGGTAGTCAGTTCAGCTGGATTTTTTTAGTTTCTTCAAACGCAGCGTTGCCCGTTGCACCGCCGCCATCTTTTCCGGGCGCTTCATGCGTTTCCATTGGCGGATGTCGTCCTTGGTCCGGCCGCAGCTGACACACAACTCGCCGCTCAACTGGCAGACGGCAATGCACGGGTTCTCGATGTCCTTGGCCATGGTTCAACCCCGCAGCGCTTCGCAGGCGAACTGCACGTGAGTCGCGATCTGCTGGAACGCCACCTCGGCCTCGCGCAATGCGACTGCCGTCAGCTCGAGCATGCGCTCGCCCTCACCGCTGGCCAGAGCCCGATCCAATTGGGCTTGGTCCTGAAACACCCAGGTCACCCGCAGGCTGGCGGGGAACCGTTGATAATCGACCTCGTGGGTCAACCAGCAGAAGCCGACGATCTCGGCCTTGGCTGTTTCGCAGGCCTCGGTCAGGGTAGCGATCAGGCGGCGCTCGATGTGCGCCTGTTCGCGTTTACTCAGTGCCATGGGGGTTCCTTGAATGACGTGCAGCTAAAGCGCCCATCATACGTGAGCGGCGCCACACCACAAAAAAGCCCAGCACTAAGCTGGGCTTTTTCACATCGTTTGAAAACCTGCGCACCCCTCAAGCGGGTTGAAGGGCGCCCAAGGTCTTACAGCGCCATGTCGGCCGCTGGGTTGCTCGGCACAGGCTTGGCCGGGGCTGCCGGGGTTGCAGCCGGCGCCAGGGCCGGGTTGATCGCCGGCGGCGGATCCAGTTGCAGGACCTCGCTGGTGTAAGCCCATTCCTGGGCTACACGGGCTGGATCATCGTTGAGCTTGGTACCGTAGCTCGGCACGATCTGGTGCAGTTTTTCCTGCCAGGCCGGAGTCGCTACCTTGTCCTTGAAGACCTTCTCCAGCACGCTGAGCATGATCGGTGCTGCGGTCGAAGCGCCTGGCGATGCGCCCAGCAAACCGGCGATGCTGCCGTCTTGCGAAGCCACGATCTCGGTGCCCAACTTCAGCACGCCGCCCTTCTCTTCGTCACGCTTGATGATCTGCACGCGCTGACCGGCCTGCCACAGACGCCAGTCTTCAGCCTTGGCGTTCGGGAAGTATTCCTTCAGGGCGTTCATGCGGTCGGCGTCCGACAGCATCAACTGACCGGCCAGGTATTCAACCAGTGGGTACTGCTCGATGCCCACCTTGGTCATTGGCCAGAAGTTGTGGGTGGTGGTGCTGGTCAGCAGGTCGAAGTACGAGCCTTCCTTGAGGAACTTGGTGGAGAAGGTCGCGAATGGGCCAAACAGGATCACGCGCTTGCCATCCAGCACGCGGGTATCCAGGTGCGGAACCGACATCGGCGGTGCGCCAACCGACGCCTTGCCGTAGGCCTTGGCCAGGTGTTGCTGGGCAATGGTCGGGTTCTCGGTGACCAGGAACGAACCACCCACCGGGAAACCGGCATATTCCTTGGCTTCCGGGATACCGGACTTCTGCAGCAGGTGCAGGGCACCGCCGCCAGCGCCGATGAACACGAACTTGGCGTCGGTCTGGGTTTCGCTACCGTCTTTCAGGTTCTTGTAGGACACACGCCAGGTGCCGTCCTCGTTGCGCGCGATGTCTTCGACTTCGCTCGACACTTTCAGCGAGAAGTTCGGCTTGGTCTGCAGGTAACCGGCGAACTGGCGGGTGATCTCGCCGAAGTTGACGTCGGTGCCCAGGGGCGACCAGGTGGCGGCGATCTTCTGGTTCGGATCACGGCCTTCCATCATCAGCGGGACCCATTGCTTGATCTGGGCCGGGTCTTCGGAGTACTGCATGCCAGCGAACAGCGGGCTAGCCTGCAGGGCTTCGTAGCGCTTCTTGAGGAACTTGATGTTGTCGTCGCCCCACACAAAGCTCATGTGTGGCGTGGAGTTGATGAACGAACGAGGATCTTTCAGGACGCCGTTCTTGACCTGCCAGGCCCAGAACTGACGGGAAATCTGGAAGGCTTCATTGATTTCAATGGCCTTGGGGATTTCGACCTTGCCGTTCTTGTCTTCCGGCGTGTAGTTCAGCTCAGCCAGGGCGGAGTGGCCGGTACCGGCGTTGTTCCAGCCGTTGGAGCTTTCCAGGGCGACGCCGTCGAGACGCTCGACCATCTCCATCGACAGGCCAGGCTCAAGTTCGTTGAGCCAGACACCCAGGGTGGAACTCATGATGCCGCCACCGATCAGCAGCACATCGACTTTTTTGGTTTCAGCTGCATGCACAGGCATCAGGGCCATCGACATGGCCAGGCCAAGTAGCCCCTTGTTCATTTTTTTTAACATTCGGTAATACCTAGGATAGAACGCCATTCACCCCGTTCACGATCATGAGGCGCCCTGGCTGGCAACATGCACTGGCGCATGCCGACGAACCCCGCACTCAGGAAGATCGGTGGGTGAACATATAAGGCCGACAAACACTGTCGACTTCACGTTTAGGCCCCTCCCGCGCTGACTTTCTTGTAAGTCATTGGCTTCAGCTACATGGGTGACACTAATTTCGGATACAACTTCAAGCGCAGTGATTAAACAGAGTAGACCCGCTTGCTCAAATACGCCCGTCAACCGCTTCGCGGCACTCACACCCAACGCCTGAAGACGCCGGATGCCCATGATCCCCGAGGCCGCGAGCCTCCGTGCCGCGGCATTCTACCTCAGGTGCGGCGCTCAACGAACCCGCAAAACCGCTTGATTAGCGCCTGCAGCGGCCATTGGCAAAAACCGTTTAAATTGGCCCCTTACTGCGCCGTGCCATTACGCGGCTTGTAGAACAGAAACTTACCGGTCTCGGCGGTCTTGATGTACGTGCGCGACCAGTCGGGTTTCACATTGCGATCATGGAAATACAAGGCGCCCAGGGTGCGGTCCTTGAGTTGCTGGTTGAGGGCTTTGCGCGCGATCTCCTTGGCCTCGGTGTACTCGCCCTCCTCCCGGACCTGATCCGAGCGACCGTCGCACCACCAGGAAAACTGGCAGGCGCGGGTCTCGACGCCCTGCTTGACCACGCCACACACGGTGTCGGGAAAACCTTCATGGCCCAGGCGGTTCATCACCACGCTGGCCACCGCTTCCATGTCGGCCGTGGAGATACCTTTAGCCTCCCAGTAGATCGTCCGCGACAGGCAGGTGATGGCATCATCCAGCGGCGCCTTGCCTACCGGATCGACCACCTGCACCTCGCTGGGGGTGATGGCCTGGGTCTTGGGCACCGGAGCCGTCCCGGCCTTGTCGACGACTTTCTGCTCGAGGACCTCGGCCTTGTCCTCGACCACCGCGGCCGGTTTTTGCGCCGTTTGTGCCGCGACTGCCTGGCTACCCAGGAGCGCAAATAGCAAACCACTGACCATCCAGATGCAACGCATGAGCGCACCCTGCTGATAGATTGGCGACGGGCCCAAACAGTCGACACTGCGGCCGATTGACAGGCTTAAGCGTAGCTGCGAAGTAAAAACCCGTTGCGCGACCCGGGGCAAGATCGCGCATCATGTGCCCAGTCAGTTCAAGGGAGACTTCCATGCGCGTCCTGTCATCCATTTTGCGTCTTGCCACGTTGTCGCTGGCAATCGGCTTTGCCAGCAGCGCGGCGGCCACCGAGGAAAGCCAACTGGTGGAGTCGATCAACACCTATCGCAGCCAGATCCAGCGCTGCGCGGGCCAGGCCGCCGGCGAACTGCCTGCGCTGGCCGCCGACCCGCGACTGGTACTGTCCCCCGACAGTAATATCGGCGACCTGCAACAGGCCATGGCCCGCGCGGCGTACCCGATGGTCAACGTGCAGGCGATCACCCTCAAGGGCCCACTCAATGCCCAGGCGGCGATGAAAGCGGTGCAGGAAAGTTTTTGCCAGGTGGTGCTCGACCCGCAGTTCGTCGATATCGGGGTCAGCCGCGCTGGCCCGACATGGCGCATCGTCCTGGCGCGGCCGCTATTGAGTGGGCGCCTGGGGGATTGGCAAACCGAAGGCCAGAAGCTCCTGGAGTTGATCAACAGCGCCCGCGCCCAACCGCGCCAGTGCGGCACCCAGGCATTCAGCGCCACCACGCCCCTGGCCTGGAACGCCACGCTCGCCACTGCCGCCCAGGATCACAGCCGGTCGATGGCCAACAACAATTTCTTCGATCACAAGGACCGCGACGGCCGCACCCCCGGCGACCGCGCGGAACTGGCCGGCTACAGCGGCCAACTGGTGGGCGAGAACATCGCCGCCGGCCAGGACACCCCGCGCAAAGTGCTCGACGGCTGGCTGTCCAGCCCCGGGCACTGCGCCAACCTGATGAACCCGCAATTCAGCGAGCTGGGCGCGGCCTATGCGGTGGACCCGAAAAGTGACGCGGGCATCTACTGGACGAGCCTGTTCGGCACGCCATAAACCACGCGCCTTAACGCCGGTCATCCGACAACGGCGTCGGCTCGTCAGGTGGTGGTACCTGGGGGTTGGCGCCGGGCGCATCCGGGTCCATCGGACGCTCGACATCAGTGCCCTGGTCCTGGCGATCGGGATCGCCATTGACGTTGGGGTCAGTCACCGGATCGTGTTGCCGGGCCGGATCCGGTGGATCACTGGGGCTGGGTTCATTCGGGGTAAACATGGACATCATCGTGCACCTCATTCAAGACGCCTGAGGGGGCACCAGGCCCCGCCAAGCGTTTGGTTCAAGGGGTAATCAGTCATTGGGCAGCGGCATATCCTTGTCACTGGGAATGCCATCGCCCTCGCTGGGTTCGTTCCAGTCCTCAGGCCGTTTGCGAGGTACCACATCCGGACGCGCCAGCGGATCGGACAACCGAGGATCGTCCTCCGGTGCCGGGTCGGCAGTGGATGGATCATCGTCCAGGGGTTCGTCCTGGAAACTCGAGTCAGTAGACATAGTCACCTCACCGATTGAGGTCCAGAAAGCCTGGGCCGTACTCGTTGGAAGGCGGCCATGCGCCGGGGTGCGGGCGAGATGACGAACGGTTTGCGGCTGCCGGGCCAGGCGGCAAATCCCGACTAGGCTGAGTCAGGCCTGTACCTCATCCCACGACTCAAGGAGACTCCCATGGCATTGCGCATCAACGACCTCGTCCCCGACTTCAGCGCCGACACGGACCAGGGCCCGATCCAGTTCCATGACTGGATCGGCTCGGGCTGGGCGATCCTGTTTTCTCATCCCAAGGATTTCACCCCGGTATGCACCACCGAATTCGGCGCGGTGGCGCAACTGGCCGCCGAATGGGCCAAGCGTGGTACCCAGGTGATCGGCGTGTCCGTGGACAGTGCCGACTCGCACACCCAGTGGAAGACCGACATCGAAGGTTTCTGCCGCGCCAGGGCCGACTTCCCGATCATTGCCGACGAGGGCCTGGCTGTCTCCAAGGCGTTCGACATGCTGCCCGCCGAAGCCTACCTGCCCGATGGCCGGACGGCCGCCGACACCGCCACGGTGCGTTCGGTATTCATCATCGGCCCGGACAAGAAACTCAAGTTGTCGATGACCTACCCGATGTCCGTCGGGCGTAACTTTGCCGAGGTGCTGCGCGCCCTGGATGCCTTGCAGTTGACCTACAACGTACCGCTGGCGACGCCGGCCAATTGGCAGGCGGGACAGGATGTAATCGTCGCCCTGGCGCTCAACGATGAGCAGGCCCGGGACAAGTACGGCAGCCTGGACATCCACCTGCCGTATCTGCGCACCACCGCGGCGCCGAAGTAAGCGCAAACGACAGCCGCCCGGGCCGTAGCGACGGCACGGGCGCTTGCCCTACACCAGGCGTTCGATCTTCTGATGGCGCCACACCAGCCGGTAGTAGGCAGTCTGCAGTGCCAGCATGCTCAGGTAGGCGACTGGAAAGGCCATCCACACCCCGGGCAGACCGAAACGTGCATTGAGCAGGTAGGCCACCGGCAACTCGACACCGAGGATGCAAAACAGCGAGATCGCCACCGGCACCAGCACCGTACCGCTGGCCCGCATGATCCCGCCGATCACCGACTGGAAGCCGAACACCAACATGCTCCAGAGCATGATGTGCAACAGATGCTGGGCCTGCGCCTGGGTCGCTGGTTCCGTGATGAACAACCCCAGCAGCCAGTGCGACAACAGGTAGCCCAGCAGCACCAGGCCGCCAGTCAACCAGACGTTGATCAACAGGCCCGTGCGCAGGATCGCGCCAATGCGCTCGACGCGTCCGGCACCAATGGCCTGGGCCCCGAGGATCGAGGCGGTGATGGCGATCGACAGCGCGGGAAACTGCACGTAGTTGACGATCTGCGTGACCGCGCCGTACGCCGCCGTGGCCTGGGAGCCGTGCTGGTTGACCAGCGCCAGGATCACCAGTTCGGACAGCGAAATCACCACCATCTGCAGCCCCGTGGGCAAGCCGATCCGCAGCACCTTGGCCAGGATCACCCGGTCCAGGCGCATCGCGGCCAGCAACGCACGATCCGGGGCCAGCACATGAGCCTTGCGGTTCAAGTGCCAGACCAACCACAGCATCGCCGCCAGGTTACCCGCCAGCCCGGCCCACGCGGCACTCTGAATCCCCATCTCGGGCAAGCCAAACCAGCCGCGAATCAACGCCGGCGTCAGCAACAGGCCAATGCAGGTCGAGACCACCAGCGCCAACAGCGGCGACAGCGTATCGCTGACCCCGCGCAACAACTGGGTGAACAGCACAAACACCAACAGCAGCGGCATGGTCCACATCATCACGCGGGCGTAGGCGACCGCATCCTCCAGCACGTCCGCCGGGGTGCCCAAGCCCTGCAATGCCTGCCGGGCGAACACACTGCCGAGCAGCGCCGCGACCAGGCCGATCAGCGCCCCCAGCAGCAGCGTGGTGCCGGCGATGGCCTTGACCATCGCCGGCTCACGCGCGCCCCAGGCCTGCCCAATCAACACCCCGGCGCCGGCGCCCAGGCCGATCACCAGGGCAATGAAGAAAAACACGATGGGGAACATCCCGGACACCGCCGCCAGCGCCTGGGTACCGAGCATTTGACCGATGTAAATACTGTTGACCGTGCCCGACATCGACTGCAGGAAATTCGACAGCACCATCGGGGCGAGGAACAACAGGTAGGTTTTCCAGAGGGGGCGCGGCGAAACCGGGTTGTGCATGGAGGATCCATCTCGGACGGGCAATAGAATGTGCTCGCCGCAGTCTACGCCAAATCGCTTCTACCGGGCCTGGTGGAGGGAAGCGAGGTGACAATAGTTATAGCGGTACCGCAATCCTATTCCTCGCACTCTGTGGCTAAGACAGCCCGCACTTTTTGGCCACTCTGTTCATGCAGGCAGTGCGCATCAACGTTGACGACCATCGCGAGCAAGCCGCAAGCGGGCACCCGTTCCCACAGGATTTACGGCGTGCCCACAGATTGCAGCAATCCGGGATGGCCCCATCGCGAGCAAGCCGCAAGCGGACACCCGCTCCACAGTGTCCGGTATATGCAGGGACCTGTGGGAGCTGGCTTGCCAGCGATAATCGCAAGGACGGCGCGGTGCATCAGGCAGTGCGCGTCATCGTTGACGACCATCGCGAGCAAGCCGCAAGCGGGCACCCGATCCCACAGGATTTACGGCGTGCCCATAGATTGCAGCAATCCGGGATGGCCCCATCGCGAGCAGGCCGCAAGCGGGCACCCGCTCCACAGTGTCCGGTATATGCAGGGACCTGTGGGAGCTGGCTTGCCAGCGATAATCGCAAGGACGGCGCGGTGCATCAGACAGTGTGCGTCATCGTTGACGACCATCGCGAGCAAGCCGCAAGCGGGCACCCGCTCCCACAGGATTTACGGCGTGCCCATAGATTGCCGCAACCCGGGATGGTGGTGTGTCAGGGTCCATAAATGTTGGCTGTGCTGGCCCCATCGCGGGCAAGCCCGCTCCCACAGGGGAGATTCATACACCAGGGAAAAGCAGGCCGGTAGGCCGCCTCGCCCGCCCTTGCCACTCAACAGGCCGAGCGTTAGCTCGCCTGCAGCTCTTGATCCACCTGCCCCATCGGCAGGCTGAGCGAAGGTATGCATCCGGATTTTGGTTACCACCATGGAGGCCTTGAGCGAGTAGCGCAGTGCTGGATGGGCCCGGTGCCGGGTTATTTCAGGTCCAGGCAATAGGTGTAGTAGCCCGGGTCGCGGACGTAGCCCAGTGACTCATACAGGCGTTGCGCAGTGTGGTTGTCCGTGGCAGTTTCCAGGACCAAACCCTTGGCCCCGGTGGCCACGGCGAACTCCCGGGCGGCGTTCATCAACAAGCTCCCTACTCCGCGCCCGCGGGCCTGGGAGGCGGTGAACAGGTCGCTGAGCAGCCAGGTACGATGGGCATCGATCGAGGAAAAACTGGGGTACAACTGCACGAAACCCAGCGCCTGGCCGGACGCATCCTGCACATAGAAGATCACCGACTCGTCGCGGGCCAGGCGCTCGGCGAGGAACTGCCGCGATTGAGGCAGGTTCGCTGGCTGGCCGTAGAAACCTCGGTAGGCATCGAACAGGCCGGCAACTTGATCCACACGGGAAGCATCGGCACGCAGCAGTTCAAGGGTCATGGGCAACTCGGATCAGGTCAGGGCTCGATCCTGAAGTCTAGCCAAGCCCGCCAGCCACGCACGGGCTTTTCTGAGCGCCAGGCCCCGCGATCAAACAATCGGGGCAAACCCGGCCGGGGTGTCCGGCCAGGGGCTCAGCACCTCGAAGCCATCGGCGGTCACCGCCACCATGTGCTCCCACTGTGCCGAAAGTGAGTGATCCTTGGTCACCACCGTCCAGCGATCGCCCAGGGTGCGGGTGTGGGGTTTGCCAGCGTTGAGCATCGGCTCGATGGTGAAGATCATCCCCGGCTTGAGGATCAGGCCCTGGCCGGGATGGCCGTAGTGCAGCACCTGCGGCTCGTCGTGATAGACCTTGCCGATGCCGTGGCCGCAGTACTCGCGCACCACACTGTAGCCCTCGCGGTGGGCCACGGTCTGGATCGCATGACCGATGTCGCCCAGGGTCGAGCCCGGGCGCACGGTGCGGATCCCCGCGCACATGGCTTCATAGGTGGTCTCGACCAGGCGCCGGGCGTCCGCGCTGGGTTCGCCGACGAAGTACATGCGGCTGGTGTCGCCGTACCAGCCGTCCTTGACCACCGCGATGTCGATGTTGAGGATGTCGCCGTCCTGCAGGGCCTTGCCCGAGGGAATCCCATGGCAGACCACTTGGTTGACCGAGGTGCATACGGTTTTCGGGAAACCGTGATAACCGACGTTGCCGGGAATGGCTTGCTGCACGTTGACGATGTAGTCGTGGCAGATTTTATCCAGTTGATCGGTGGTGACCCCCGCCTTGACGTGCGGGGTGATCATCGCCAGCACTTCGGCGGCGAGCATCCCGGCCGTACGCGACTGGGCGATCTGTGCCGGGGTATTGAGCGGGACTTTCGCACTCATCGCGAGGTCCCCCCGACCGCCCGCACTGCCGGGCTCAAGGCCTGGTCCGCCGGTGCGCACAGTTGGTTCAAGTCGAGGCCACCGGCCTGTTCGGCACGAATCAGCAAACGGCAGATATCGCTGTGGTCGAGGTTGGGATGCAACTCACTCAACATGCCGATACGCATCCAGTGCTCGGCCTGGGCGTTGATCGAGCGACTGAGCGCATCACTGGCGACACGCAGGTTCTCATGCATGCCTTCGGAAATTTTTACGATACCCATGGCGTCACTCAATATGAAATGTATACGTTTCGTATATTAAGCCAATCCAGGGCGCGATCGCAATTGGCGGATTGCACAGGTGGGTGAAGGCGGCCTTCCCTTGGCGTGACAAGCCGCGAAAAAACCTTGGCCTGCTTCTTTTAACCGCGCCTTGGTGTTAAATAGCCCGCTCAGGGCGCAAGCCCGGACCCTGGCGGGTAATACAGTGCAACGAGAGCCGATATGAAACAGCAGTTTGAGGTCACCGAGGTATCCATTGCGCAGCTGCGGGCTGCGCTCGAATCCGGCCGGACAACTTCGGTTGAGCTGGTCCAGGCCTATCTTGCGCGAATCGCCGCCTACGATGGCGCCGACACCCCCACCGCGCTGAATGCCGTGGTGGTGGCCAACCCGGACGCGCTGCAGGAAGCCCGGGCCAGCGATGAGCGGCGCGCCAAGGGCCAGACACTCGGACCGCTGGATGGCATCCCCTACACCGCCAAGGACAGCTACCTGGTCAAGGGCCTCACCGCCGCCTCCGGCAGCCCGGCCTTCGCCAATTTGATCGCCTACCGCGATGCGTTCACCATCGAACGGCTGCGCGGCGCCGGCGCAATCTGCCTGGGCAAGACCAACATGCCGCCCATGGCCAACGGCGGTATGCAGCGTGGGGTCTACGGCCGCGCCGAAAGCCCGTACAACGCCGCCTACCTCACCGCGCCCTTCGCCTCTGGCTCCTCCAACGGTGCCGGCACCGCGACCGCCGCCAGTTTTGCCGCCTTCGGCCTGGCCGAGGAAACCTGGTCGAGCGGTCGTGGGCCGGCGTCGAACAATGGCTTGTGTGCCTACACGCCATCGCGCGGGGTGATCTCGGTGCGCGGCAACTGGCCGCTGACCCCGACCATGGACGTGGTGGTGCCCTTTGCCCGCACCATGGCCGACCTGCTGGAAGTCCTCGACATCGTGGTCGCCGAGGACCCCGATACCCGTGGCGACCTGTGGCGCCTGCAACCCTGGGTGCCGATCCCCAGCGTCGCCTCGGTGCGTCCGGCGTCCTACCCGGCACTGGCCGCCAACGCCGCAGCCCTCGCCGGCAAACGCTTCGGCGTGCCCCGTATGTTTATCAATGCCGACCCGGAGGCCGGGACCAGCGCCGCGCCGGGAATCGGTGGCCCGACCGGGCAGCGCATCCACACCCGCGAGTCGGTGATCGGTCTCTGGCAAGAGGCACGCCAGGCCCTGGAAGCGGCTGGTGCCGAAGTCCTCGAAGTGGACTTCCCGCTGGTCTCCAACTGCGAAGGCGATCGTCCCGGCGCGCCGACCGTGTTTACCCGCGGCCTGGTGTCCAAGGAGTTCCTCCATCACGAACTGTGGGACCTGACAGCCTGGGCCTTCGACGATTTCCTGCAGGCCAACGGCGATCCGCAGTTGCAGCGCCTGGTGGACGTCGACGGTGCGCTGATTTTCCCCCACGACCCCGGCACCCTGCCCAACCGCGAAGGTGACCTGGTCGCCGGCATGGACGAATACGTGCGCATGGCCGAACGCGGCATCACCCCCTGGGACCAGATCAGCACGGTGCCTGACGGCCTGCGCGGCCTGGAGCAGACCCGGCGCATTGACCTCGAGGAGTGGATGGACCGCCTGGGGCTCGACGCCGTGCTGTTCCCCACCGTCGCCGACGTGGCGCCGGCCAATGCCGATGTCGATCCGGCGGCCGCGGATATCGCTTGGAGCAACGGCGTGTGGGTGGCCAACGGCAACCTCGCGATCCGCCACCTGGGCGTGCCGACCGTCACCGTGCCCATGGGCGTCATGCCGGACATCGGCATGCCCGTCGGGCTGACCTTTGCCGGTCGGGCCTATGACGATTCGGCGCTGCTGCGGTTTGCCTCGGCGTTCGAGTCCACGGGTTCCAAGCGCCAGGTCCCGCCGCGCACCCCGCCACTGTGACCTGCGCGGGACTGGCGCCGCCCTGGCGCCAGTCCCCTGCCCCGCGTCTCACTTGATCCGGTAATGAAAGGTATTGCGCACCGCTGGTACAGCCACCGCGCGACCGTCCACCATGCGTGGCTGATAGCGAAAGGTGTTGGCCGCCGCCAATGACGGACGCATGAACAACGGATGGCAGCCGTCGAGCACCCGCGGGTTTTCCACTTTGCCCTGGGGGTTGACGGTGTATTCCACCGAGCAGTCGCCCTCGATGTTCTTGTCCAGGGCTCGCTGCGGATAATCCGGCGCCTCCTTGCTCAACGGCAGGTACTGACGACTGTCGGCCGCCGCCTGCTGGCGCGTGCGTTCGGCTGCCTGGCGCGCCTGGTCGGCACGCTGCGCCTGGTCTGCCTGCTGCTGGGCCAGGCGTTGCTGCTCGGCTTCGCGGCTGCGCTGCTCCTGGGCCACGCGCTGGTGTTGTTGCTCGGCCTCGCGAGCGCGCTGCTCTTCGACCCGCTTGCGAGCGAGGCTCGCCTGTTCCAATTTGCGGGCCTGGATCTGCGGGTCGACTGCCGGTTTGACCGCTGCCGGAGCCGCTGGTACCGGCGCGGCCACTACCGGCGCAGGCGGTGCAGGCTCGACCACCGCCGGCAGCGGTTCAGCGGCGGGGACCGGGGCTGGCGGCGCCGGGGGCAACATCACCAATTGGGTCCGCAGCACCGCAGCCGGCGCTGGCGGTGGTGGCGCCACCGACCAAGTGTGCACCAGCAACGCCAGGACCAGCACATGCAGCGCCACTGCCAGGCCCGCCGCCAGGCTATTGCGCCAGAACCCCGACTGATCGGCGCGTGGCAACACCAGGGCTGGGTGGGCTATGCTCATGCTGGTCATTGCGGCGCCTCGGTAACCAGTCCGAGGTTGCTCACCCCGCCCTGCTGCAACGCCGCCATGGCCGCCACCACCGTGCCGTAGCCAGCGTCCTTGTCGGCGCGGATATAGACCTGGGTCTGGCTGTTGGCCGCAACGATGTCCGTGACCTTGGCCCGCATCTCGTCCAGGGTCAGCGCGCTGTCGGTCTGCTGCTGGGTGTCGAGTTCCCCTCCCAGGTTCCAGGAGTAACCGCCCCCGGCCTGCACCGACAGCGTGAGGATCTGTTGGCGGCTGTCAGTGGCCAGGGCTTCGCTGGCGACCTTGGGCAGCTCGATCTTCACGCCCTGGGTGAGCATCGGCGCGGTGACCATGAAGATCACCAACAGCACCAGCATCACGTCGATATAGGGCACGACGTTCATTTCGGCCTTGGGCCCGTGTTTGCGTTGCGGCCTGACTAACATTGGCTCTCTCCTGCTCAGGCGGCTACGGCCAGGTTGATGGAGCCGCCGTGCAACGTGCGATGCAGGCGCACCTGCAGTTCATTGCCGAAGGCGTAGTAACGGGTCAGCAGGGTCTGGCTGCGTGCAGAAAAACGGTTGTAGGCGATCACCGCGGGAATCGCCGCAAACAGGCCGATAGCGGTGGCAATCAGCGCTTCGGCGATTCCCGGCGCCACCGTGGACAAGGTTGCCTGCTGCACCTGAGACAGGCCGAGGAAAGAGTTCATGATCCCCCACACGGTGCCGAACAGGCCGATGTAAGGGCTGACCGAGCCGACCGTGGCGAGAAACTGCAGGCCCTTTTCCAGCTTGATCTCTTGCTCGCTGAGGGCCACGAACATGGCTCGCTCCACGCCCTCGAGCACCACCTCGGGATTGTTGCCGGGGTGCTGGCGCAGTTGGCTGAAGGCCTGTAGGCCGCTATGGAACACCGGCTCGATGCCGGCCTCGGGATCGCTGCTCTGCGCGGTCTCGCGGTACAACGGCTGCAAGTCCGGGGCACTGCGAAAGCGCTGGATAAACGCGTTGGCCTGGCGTTCGCGCTGGCGCAGCACACGGCTGCGGGCAATGATCAGGTACCAGCTGAGTACAGACGCCAGCAACAACGTGAGCATGACGGCTTTGACCAACAGACTGGCGTCGCTGATCAGCCCCCAGACGGTCATATGTTCCAGTGTGGCCTGCATGGTGAAGCTCCTTGGTGGGTGCCCGGTGGCGGTTGCCGTGCAACGGCCGCCAGGCTATTCGATGAAAAACCGATGACAGGTTGATGACAGCCGCGGTCAGGGCAATTGCAGCGCCTGGGTGACCTCGGCCCAGGGCACGAACTTGAAGTTCTGGGTCTGTTCGGGCATCCGCTTGCGCCCGTCCTGCACCACCAGCATGCCCTTGCTCCAGGCCCCGCCGAGGTTGACCGCGGTGACCTCCAGGCCGTCGGTTTCTGCGGCACCGTCGATGCCGGCCGGCGCATTCAGGCCGACCCGAAAGGCCCCGCGGGAGGCGAAGGGCGGCTCGGCGTCCAGCACCAGGTAGCTGTCGTTGCCTTGGCTGGAGATCACCAGGTAGTCATGGCCCGGGCTTTGATACAGCGCCAGGCCCTCGACATCGGCGTGCAGTTGCGGGCCGACCTTGATCACGCTGGTCAACTGCGCCGGCTGATCGGCACGGGCATCCACCGCCCAGACCCCCACGTCCTCTTCGCCGAGGAACAGGCGCTGGCGTTGATCGTCGGCCACACAGCCTTCGGGCTGGCTGTCGACCTTGAACTGGCGCACCAACTCACCCTGCACCACACCACTGGGTGCACTCAGGCGGTATTGCAGGAAGGTGCCATCCTTGCCGTTGGCAATTGCATACAGCTCGCCACTGGCGGGCTGGAACAGGCAGATGCCATAGATGTCCTTGAGCGGCGTGGCGATCTCGCCGGCCTCGCGCAACTCACCGCTGCTGCGGTCGATGCTGAACAGGCTGAGGCTGTTGTGATCGCGATTACTCGCCACTGCGAGGTCGACCGTCTGCTGGCCGAGCTTGAAGTTGGGCCGCACGTCGACATTGTTCAGGCGCCCCACCGGCAACTCCTGAAGCAGCTTGCCTTGCAGGTCATAGGCCAACAGGCCCTGCTTTTTGTTGGTGCCCAGGACCCGGCTCAAGGCCGGTTGTTGCGGGTGAATCCAGATCGCCGGATCGTCCGCCGCATCGCCCTGGCGCCCGACCGGGTCACTCTGGGCCAGCGCGCCGACGCTCGGCAGCACCGGTGCCAAGGGCACAGGCTTGGCCTGCCAGTCCAGTTCGCCCTGGTACAGACGCCCGTCGTCGTCATCACGCAGCAACAGCTGCAGGCCGTTGGCGGTGGCCCGCAGGGCGAGGTTCTGCGGTTCTTTCAACTCACTCACGGGCAGTTTTGCCACGGTGCTCCAGGCAGCGTCCTGCTGCTGATACAGGTGCAGCTGTGCCGCCTTGGGGTCGAGCCCGACCACGCCGCCCGGCACCAACGCCATGGCCCCGGCCTCCTGGCTGATATCGCCAAAGGGCTTGCGCAGGGCCACCGGCACGCGCAACACCTCGGCCTCAGGGTGGGCCGGATAGGCCCACCAGCCGACGTTTTCCTCGTTGACCAGTAACTGGTTGGCGCCATCGTCGACCTGGCAGAACTGCGCCGAAGGCGGCAGCGGCAAACCTCGAACCCGCTGCGGTTGCGGGTTCAACTGTGCACCGTGGCCCACCAGCCACTGCTCACCCTTGCCCTCCTCGCCCACCAGGAACAGGAACAGGTTGCTGGCGTCGTCGCGGTACAGGCACAAGCCATTGACCGCAAAGTCCCGCGTTGGCAGATACACCGGCTGGCCAAAACGCCGCTGGCGCGGATCGAGGCTGACCAGCAGTGCCTGCTGCCGACTGTTGTCGAGACTGGCCAGCAGCACCTGCTGGCCGGCAGCCCGGCGGTCCAGGCCACTGAAAGTGCCAGGCAGGTTGGCCAGCGGCGCACCTTGTTCGTCGAGCAACAGCAAGCCATCGCGCTCACTGGCCGCCAGGCGCTGCGGGCCGAGGTCGGCCGGCAAGAACGCCAGTGCATCCACAGTGAGACCGGGGGCCCAGGGGCTGAGAGTCAACTTCGGCCCGGCGGCCAACGCCTGGCCCGTGCCCAGGCAGATCAAGGCGGCCAACAGGCAGCGCTTGGGGGAAAACGAAATAGTCATGGAAGTCCTTGGTGATGTATTGCCCGAATCTGTGGCTCGCAGGGAATCAAAAATGGGTAAAGGTCAGGCCGAGCTTGAAGGTCGGGCCGTACTCTTCGTATTGGGCGTTGTAGGCGCCGTGGCCGGTGTAGACGTAGTACGACTCGTCCGTGAGGTTCTGCGCCTCGAAGTTGACCTGCAGGTTCTTGGTCAGCGAGTAACGCGCACTGAAGTCAACGAAGGTCTGGGCATCCACGTGCAGGTCGTGGGCCTTGTCGTTGATCGCGGCCAGCTCATAGAGGTAGTCGGACTTGTAGTTGGCCGACAGGCGCAGGCTGAGCTTGTCGTCTTCCCAGCCGAGCATCAGGTTGCCGACGGTGTCCGACTGGCTCGGCAGGTCGATGCTGCGCTTGCGGTTGCTGCCGCTGGCGGCGTCGAAGCCTTCAATCTGCGCGTCAGAACGGCTGAAAGTGGCGTTGGCGCCCAGCAGCAGGCCGTTCCAGGGGGCGGGCAGCCAGTCGTATTTCTGCGAGTAGGCCAGTTCCAGGCCGTAAAGCTTGGCGCTGTCACCGTTGGTGAAGGTGTGGGCCTCGGAGAAATCAACCCAGGCACCGCTGCCGGCGACGTCGGTGTTGTAGACGAAGTTCTGGATGTCCTTGTAGAACACGAACGCCGAGACCGTGCCGGCACGGCCCATGTAGTGCTCGATGCCCAGGTCCAGGTTGCTCGACTCCAGGGGCTTGAGGTTGGGGTTGCCAAAGGTCGCCTCGTCATCGTCGATGACAAACCCCGGCGCCAGTTGACCGAAGGTCGGCCGCACCACGGACTTGGTCCAGGCCGCGCGCACCTGGGTGTTCTTGTCCAGTTGGTAGCGCGCGTGCAGGCCGGGCAACCAGTGGTGATAGCTGCTCTTGCTGTCGCTGGCCTCGAACTCGCCGTCGTTGACCCCGGTGCCCTTGGCCGCGAACTCGGTGCCTTCGTAGCGCATACCGGCAATGAAGCGCCAGTCGTCGATGTCCAGGGTGTTCATCAGGTAGCCGGCGTTGATGTCCTCGCTCATCTTGAAGTCGTTGACCCGTGACTCGGTCTCGTCATAGAAGTCCGCCCGGTCGAGGCCGCCGATCAGGTCCTTGATCGCGCTGCCACTGATGCCCGGACCGAACTCGCCGAGACGGTAGTGCACCTTGCCCTTCTGGAACTGGCTGAGGTTGAGCTGTTCATCACTGAACCCCAGGTCGTCGAAGTCCTCATAGACCCAGGCGTCGAGGTCGTTGTCTTTGTTGCGCCGGCTGACCTTGCCGCCGAACTTGACCTGCGACGCATACCCGCTGAGGTCATAGTCGCGGGCCAGGTCCAGGCGCAGGTTTTTCTCGGTGTCGGTAGTTTTCTGCTGTTCCCAGTCGACCTTGTCGAGGCTGAAGTTGTCGGGGTTGTAGAAGTCCTGGCCGATGATCAGCCGCGGCTTTTCGCTGTCGTAGAAACCACTGCCGGCAAAGTCCTCGGCGCCGCTGAAGGCGGCATTGGCGATGTGCCCCGGGCTGTCTTCGCTGGAGCGGCTGTAACCGGCCTGGCCGCTGAGGGTCCACAGGCCCAGCAGGCGCTCGCCACCCAGCACGTAGGATTGGATTTCCTGGGTTTCCTCGCGCTGCTTGAGCTTGCGCTTGCCATCGGCGTCCCCCAGTTCACCGGCGGCCTGGGGCTCGGCGAACTCGATGCTGGTGGAGTTGCGCGTCTCGCTGTCCTTGTAGCGGCTGTAGAGGGTGCGCAGGTAATAGCTGCTCAGGTCGTCGGGCTTGTAATCGAAGTTCAGGCCGCCGCCGCTGCGCTCCCGACTGATGTCGTAGTCACGCTGCTCGAACTCCTCGAGCCGTGCGCCCCGCTCGAAGTCCCAGGCGCCGCCGGTCTCGACGTTGTCCGAAGCGAAGTCACGCTTCTGCCAGCTCAGCGCCGCGGCCACGCCGAAGTTGTCGATGCCATCGCCGAGGCTGAAGCGGTCGCTGATCGCCCCGGAAAATTTCGGGCTGGTCTGATGGCTGTTCTGGTCATAGCTGGCCTCGCTGCTGCCGGTATAGAACAGGCCCTGATGATCGAAGGCCGACAGGCTCTGCACATCCACGGTGCCACCGAGGGAGTTGGCATCCATGTCCGGGGTCAGGGTCTTGATCACCGAGAGCGATTGCACCAGCTCCGCCGGCAATACATCGAGGGCCACGGCGCGGCGCTCGCTTTCCGGCGAGGGCACCAGGGTGCCGTTGATGGTCACGCTGTTGAGGTCCGGTCCCAGGCCCCGCACGCTGACAAACCGGCCTTCGCCCTGGTCGCGTTCGACGCTGATCCCCGGCAGGCGTTGCACCGCCTCGGCCACGTTCTCGTCCGGCAATTGCGCCACGCCGTCGGCATGCACCACGCTCTTGATGCTGTCGGAGCGGCGCTGTTCCTTGAGCGCCTGATCGATACTGGCAGCCTGGCCGACCACTTCGATGTGCTCGGTCTGGCCGGCGGTTTCGGCGGCGTGCAAGCGGTCGCTGGCTATCGCCAGGGCCAGGGCGGTCAGCGTGAAACTGACAAGCCCGGCGGTGCCGCTGCGCGGGTGGCTGCTGCGCTGGTACATGGTGGTCCCCCCCAAGAGTCCGATAACGCCAGGCAAGACGCCCGGCAACTGGGAGGGCACGCTAGGGGTGGGGAATGACGGTTCTGTGACAGCCACTGCCAGATGGCCCGGTAAACAGGGGGTTTAGCGCGGTTTTCCTGGGACAGTGAGCTGATTTGACCTCTGGTACGAGGGGGCCGATCAGCATTTTGCTCTGACTTGAGAGCATCGCGAGCAAGCTCGCTCCCACAGGTTTAGTGGCCGTACGCAAGATTTGCAGGCAACCAGATTTACTGTGGGAGAGGCCGGGCGGCGCTCCGCTTGCTCGCGATGGCGATTTTCCAGGCACCACGCGCTGGGTGGCGCAAAAATCGCGTGTCCCAGGCTGAGCTGATTCGACCTCCCTGCCCTGTCACCCAACTGTCACAGACATCTGCTGTGCTGGCGCGCACTGCTCGTTCGCCAAAGGATCACGGCCATGTTCTCAGTACTCAAACCCCACCGCTGGAAACTGCTCCTGCTGCTGTTGGCCGCCAACCTGGGGCTGCTCCTGCACCTGGCCTGCGGCGAGTTGAAAAGCGTCGGCGAATGGGTCTGGCTGGACATCGTCGGTGAAGGCGGCTCGGCCCTGCTGGCCCTGGTCTGGCTGGGCCTGGTGCTGAAAAGTCGGCCCGCCGGGCGGGTCACCAATTACCTGGCGCTGGGCCTGGGCTGCATCTTTTTCTCCTGGTGGATCGACAGCCTCGACGAGTTTATCCGCCTGCCTGACAGCATCACCTGGGATCACTGGCTGGAGTCCGGACCGATGCCGGTGGGCATGCTCCTGCTGACTCTTGGCATCTACCACTGGCACCGCGAACAACTGGCGATCAGCGCGCAGATGGAAAAACGCGAGCGGCTGTTTCGCGAACACCGGCTGTTCGACAAGCTCACACCCTTGGGCGGTGCCGACTATCTCAAGCGCCAACTGGCCAGCAGCGTCGCGGAAAGCCTGGAGCAGCAGCAACCGCTGTCGCTGCTGGCCCTGGACCTGGACAACTTCGCCGCCATCAACCAAGCCTGTGGTCACGCTGAAGGCGACGCCGTGCTGCAGGCCGTGAGTCACTTGCTGCTGCTCAACCTGCGGCGCCAGGACCTGCTCTGCCGCC
Organism: Pseudomonas sp. P5_152; assembly: GCF_033989915.1. Classification (NCBI taxonomy): domain Bacteria; kingdom Pseudomonadati; phylum Pseudomonadota; class Gammaproteobacteria; order Pseudomonadales; family Pseudomonadaceae; genus Pseudomonas; species Pseudomonas sp. P5_152. The sequence continues at coordinate 614,380 of NZ_JASFAH010000002.1, forward strand.
TGGCCGGCGATCGTTTTGTGGTGGTGCTGGCCAACACCGGCGAAAGCCAGGCGCGGTTACTGGCACTGGAGCTGCAACAGGCGGTGCACGGCCTGGCCCACAAAACCCGCCAGCACGGCGAACGCTTGCACCTGTCGGCAAGCACCGCGGTGGTGATGGCCATGGACGAATCCCCCGAGCAGTTGCTCAAACGCCTGAACCTGGCGCTGGCCCGGGCCAAGCAGCCGCTGGCCAAGACGGCCTGAGGCGCGCACATGACCTGCAAAACCCTGTGGTACGAAAACGACAGTCGCTTCATTCCCGGGCACTACCAGCCGGCGACCCTGATCGACCTGGCCCTCTCGCGGGATATCGACAGCCATCGCCTGTTGCGCGGCACCGGGCTGTTCCATGAGGACATCCTGGCCGGCCAGACCCGCCTCAGTCCCCAGCAGTTCTTCGCCTTGATTGGCAACAGCAAGCGGCTGCTCGACGCCGACGACAGCAGCTTCCTGTTTGGCCAGCGTCTGTTGCCGGGGCATTACGGTGCCGCCAGCCATGCCCTGCGCCACGCGCAGAACCTGCACCAGGCTCTCGACACCCTGGTCCAGCAACAGGCGCTGCTCAGTCCCTTGGTCACCCCGCAACTGGTGCTGGATGAGCAGTACGCCTACTTCTACTGGCTCGACAGCTGCGGCGCGGGCGAGCAGTGGCGCTTCCTGCTGGAAGCGAGCATGACCTCGCTGGTCGCCATGAGCCAATGGCTCAGCGGCCAGCGCCTGCCCTGGCAATGCAGTTTAAGCTACGACGAGCCCCGTTATGTCGAGCAGTACTGGGTGCACCTGGGCGAGCAAACCCAGTTCCAGCGCCCGCTGGACATGATGCGCATTCCCCGCCAGTACCTGACGCAAGCCTGGCCCGGCTCCTCAGCCACGGCCGGCCAGGTCGCACGCCAGGAGGCCCAGCAGCAGTTGGACCAGTTGGGCCATGCCAGCAGTTTTCTCGCCTGCCTGTACCGTTACCTGCAAAGCCAAGTCCGCCAGGCGCCGAGCCTGGAGCAGGCGGCTCACGCCTTCGCCATGAGCCCGGCCACCCTCAAGCGCAAGTTGCACAAGCACGACACCGGCTTTCAGCAGCAGGTTGACCTGGTGCGCAAACATGTGGCGCTCTACCTGTACCAGGTCAAGGGTATGAACAACGAGGAAGTCGCGGCCTACTTGAACTTCAACGACCCGGCGAACTTTCGGCGCTCGTTCAAGCGCTGGACCGGCAGCACCCCCAACCTGATCCGCCAGTTGTTCTGTGGAGCTTGAAGCGCCGCAGGCTATCGAAAGCGCAACCGGGCATTGTTATGCTCGGCGCCTGTCCCCGTCTTTTGCGCAGAGCCCTGAATGCCCCCATCCCTGAACGCAGACCGCAGTCCCTGGCAGGTCTTCTGGGTGTTCCTGCGCCTGGGCCTGACTTCCTTCGGCGGCCCGATTGCCCATCTGGGCTACTTTCGCCAGGAGTTCGTGGTGCGTCGGCGCTGGTTGAGTGAGCGCAGCTACGCCGAGCTGGTCACGCTCTGCCAATTCCTGCCCGGCCCGGCCAGCAGCCAGGTCGGCATCGCCCTGGGCCTGTCACGGGCCGGCTACCGTGGCGCGCTTGCCGCCTGGTGCGGCTTCACCCTGCCCTCGGCCCTGGTGTTGATCCTGTTCGCCCTCGGCCTGCACAACTACGGCGACGTGTTGCCCGGCGGCATTGTGCATGGCTTGAAAGTGCTGGCGGTGGCGGTAGTCGCCCAGGCGGTCTGGGGCATGGCGCGTTTGTTGTGCCCGGACCTCCCGCGCATCCTGCTGATGGCCGCTACCACGTGCCTGGTGCTGATGCTGCCAACTGCCTGGGCCCATGTCGGGGTGATTGCCACAGCCGGGATTGCCGGGCTGTTGCTGTTCAAGCCGGCCCCCACCCTCGAGCACGAACCGTTGCCGATCACCGTCAGCCCGCGCGCCGGGCTGTTTTGGCTGGTGCTGTTTGCGGTGCTGCTGGTGGGCCTGCCGATCCTCGCCCAACTGCTGGCGAGCCCGACCCTGAGCATGCTCGATGCCTTCTACCGCACCGGCTCGCTGGTGTTCGGCGGCGGCCACGTGATGCTGCCGTTGCTGCAGGCCGAAGTGGTGCCCAACGGCTGGGTCAGCAATCAGACTTTCCTCGCCGGCTATGGCGCGACGCAGGCGGTACCTGGGCCGCTGTTCACCTTCGCGGCCTTTCTCGGTGCGTCGATGCAGGGCCCAAAATCGGGTTGGCTCGGTGGCCTGCTGGGACTGCTGGCGATTTTCGCGCCGTCGTTCCTGCTGGTGGTCGGCGCACTGCCGTTCTGGGAGCGGCTGCGGCGCAACCTGCGCATGCAGGCGGCAATGCTCGGGATCAACGCCGCGGTGGTCGGCCTGCTGCTGGCAGCGCTGTATCAGCCAGTCTGGACCAGCGCCATCCTCACCCCGGCAGACTTTGTCCTGGCCCTGGTGGCACTGCTGGCGCTGATGTTCGCCAAGGTCGCGCCGTGGAAGGTGGTGCTGGGGTGCGGCTTGGCGGGCTGGGGCCTGGATGTCATCCTGTGAGCCATTCGACGACTATGCAGGAACCTCGGGACATGGATCAGTCACACCGCGGCAGTTGCCTGTGCGGCGCCATCAGCTACCAGCTCAGCAGCCCACTCAAGGCCTTCACCCATTGCCATTGCCGCAAATGCCAGAAAGCCCATGGCGCGGCATTCGCCACCTATGCCAGTGCGCCCAGGTCGGCGCTGGCGATCACGGCCGAGGCGTCGCTGCTCAAGGCCTACGAATCCTCCCCCGGGGTCACCCGCCAGTTCTGCGGGCACTGCGGTTCATCGCTGTTCTGGTCGAATGCCCGGGGCGCGTTCCCGGACTGGATCTCGATTGCCGTCGCGACCCTGGACACCCCGTTCCAACCCGCCAAGCAAAGCCACAGTTGCCTCGAGGCGAAGGCCTGCTGGTATCAGCTCGACGACGCGCGGTTACCCAGGTAGCTGAAGGCTGATTGCAGCGCGGCCTCGGGCGTGCGCGGGGCATAACCCAGTTGCTGCCTGGCCTTGTCGATGCAGTATTGCTGGCGCACTTGATGGAACATCCGCACCTGACTTTGCAACAGCTGCGCCGGCCGCCCGGTCAGCCGCGCCCGCGCCTCCTCGATCCACGCCAGCGCCAGCAATAGCCAGCGCGGCGCCGGCGCGGGCAGCCGATAGCCCGGAGCGACCGCGTTGGCCGCGTCGATGATCTGCGCCAGGGACGAGCAATGTTCGTTGGCCAGAATATAACGCTGCCCAGGCTGGCCCTTCTGCGCGGCCAGGATCATGCCCGCGGCCACGTCCCGCACATCGACAAAATTGAAATGAAAGCCCGGGTCCAGCGGCAGTTTGCGCTGCCTGACCGACTCGATGAACCCCATGGTGTCAGTCAGGCGCGTCGCGTTCGGGCCGATCATGGCCGAAGGCAAGACCGCGACCATCCACAGGTCCAGGGCTCGCGCCGTGTCCCAGGCAACTTGCTCGGCGAGGATCTTCGAGCGGTAGTAGGCGTTGTCCGGCTCGACGTTCCACTGCTGCTCATCCAGCGCCTGCCCGTTGTGACCGATAGCCGCCACGGAGCTGACGTAGACCACCCGCTTGACCCCGGCGCGCTTCGCTGCGTGCAAGACCCGGCGAGTGCCCTCGACATTCGGCTGGACAATCTCGGCCTGGGGATCGCGGGCCCAGTGCTTGAACACCGCCGCCACCTGGAACAACACCTCAACGCCCTGTAGCGCCTGGAACAACGCCTCTTCGTCGAGCAGTTCGACGTACACCAGTTCGCAATCCAGGCCCTGGAACGCCGCGCGGTCGTCGATATCGCGAACCCCGGCCCGGACCCGATAGCCCTGCCCGAGCAAGGCCCGGACCAGGGTATTGCCCAGGTGCCCGTTGGCCCCGGTGACCAGACATGACTGACTCATAGCGCCTCGTTGTTCCCTGTTGTGGCGGCCAGCATAGACTCTGCCCCTGGGGGGAGAGTCAAGGACACCGGGGACACCATCAACGCGATCGAGAACGAACGCTACGACCCGAGCCTGCCCCTTAGTCGTGAGCCACTCGGGCGCGCTTGAGCAGTTTCTTGCAGCGCTCGGACAGGTGCAGCACGCGCAGGTGCTTGCCGGCCTTGGCGTAGCGCTCGCGCAAGGTGTCCAGGGCGGCGATGGCCGAGTAGTCGACGAAGCTCAGGTGCCGGCAGTCGAGAGTCACCTGGGGTGGGTCGCCGGCACTGTCGAACTGGTTGAGAAACGGCGTGGTCGAGGCGAAGAACAGCGTGCCATGCACCCGGTAGAGTTTGCTGCCGTCGGGTTCCAGATGGCTGTCGGCATACAGCTGGCGAGCTTGCTGCCAGGCAAAGTTGAGCGCGGCAATGATAATCCCGCACAACACCGCAGTGGCCAGGTCAGTGAAAACCGTGACCAGGGTCACCGCGACAATCACCAACACATCGTTCAGCGGCACCTTGTTCAGCACCCGCAGGGAGGCCCAGGCGAAGGTCTGCTGCGAGACCACGAACATCACCCCGACCAAAGCCGCCAGGGGAATGCGCTCGATCAGCGGTGACAGGAACAGCACGAACAGCAGGATCATCACCCCGGCCACCACGCCGCTGAGCCGTCCGCGCCCACCGGAGCTGAGGTTGATCACGGTCTGGCCAATCATCGCGCAGCCGCCCATGCCCCCGAACACCCCAGACACCATATTGGCCGCGCCCAGCGCCACACACTCACGGTCCGGGTAACCACGGCTCTCGGTGATCTCATCGGTCAGGTTCAGGGTCAGCAGGGTTTCCAGCAGCCCCACCAGCGCCATCAACACCGCGTAGGGAGCAATGATGCGCAGGGTCTCGAGGGTCCAGGGCAAGTCGGGGAATGCCAACACCGGCAAGCCGCCGGCAATGTGCGCCATGTCCCCGAGGGTACGGGTCGGCAGGCCCAGCAGGTAGACCGCCGCACCGACACCGAGAATCGCCACCAGGGCCGGCGGTACCGCCCGGGTCAGGCGTGGCATCAGATAGACAATCGCCATGGTCGCGGCCACGAGGCCAAGCATCAGGTACAGCGGCGTCCCGCTGAGCCAGGCTTCCCCGCTCTTGAAATGCTCCAGTTGCGCCAGGGCAATGATAATCGCCAGGCCGTTGACGAACCCCAGCATCACCGAATGCGGCACCATGCGCACCAGCTTGCCCAGGCGCAACAGGCCGAACGCAAGCATGATCAGCCCGCCCAGCAGCACGGTGGCGAGCAAGTACTGCACGCCGTGCTGGACCACCAGCGCGACAATCACCACCGCCATCGAACCGGCCGCACCGGAGACCATGCCCGGGCGGCCGCCGAACAGCGCGGTCAGGGTGCAAATGATGAAGGCGCCGTAGAGCCCCATCAACGGATTGAGGTGGGCCACGAGGGCGAAGGCGATGCACTCGGGCAACAGGGCGAAAGACGTGGTGAGTCCGGCCAGGACATCGGCGCGCAGACGTTGAGGTTTCATGGCTTACCTGAAAATGGCGACCGGGGCAGCCGGCCGTGGAGAATTGCGGGAAAAGGCGCTGAATGTTACGCAATTGCCGGCGGGCGAACCAGTCGTGGCGGGGCCCAGCCGTCAATGGGGATTTTGTAACAACTGGCGACCTGTGCATTTCCAGACTGCGTGCTACACCTTGGTGAGCCTCCTTACCCTCGAGCCGACCGCCCATGACCGCCACACCCCTGCTGACCGCGTTCCTGCCCATTGCCCTGGGCATCATCATGCTGGGCCTGGGGTTGTCACTGACCCTGGCCGACTTCACCCGCGTGGTGAAATACCCCAAGCCTGTGCTGATCGGCCTGGTCTGCCAATTGTTGGTGTTGCCGTTCCTGTGCTTCCTGATCGTCCAGGGTTTTCGCCTGGAACCGGCACTGGCCGTCGGCCTGATGCTGCTGGCCGCCTCCCCCGGCGGCACCACTGCCAACCTCTACAGCCACCTGGCCCACGGCGACGTGGCGTTGAACGTGACGCTGACGGCGGTCAACTCGATGATCGCGATCCTCAGCATGCCGTTGCTGGTGAACCTGTCGCTGCTGTATTTCATGTCCGCCGACCAGGCCATCCCCCTGCAATTTGCCAAGGTGCTGCAGGTGTTCGCGATTGTCCTGTTGCCGGTCGGCCTGGGCATGCTGGTGCGGCGCTACTGGCCACGCTTTGCCAACCGCATGGAAAAACCGATGAAAATCGTCTCCGCGCTATTCCTCGTGGGCACGGTGACCATCGCCTTCATCAAGGACTGGCAGACCGTGGTCGACTACGCGCCGGTCGTGGGCCTGGCCGCCCTGCTGTTCAACCTGCTCAGCCTGGCCATCGGCTACGGCGTCCCCCGCCTGCTCCGCCTACCCCAGCGCCAGGCGGTGGCCATCGGCATGGAAATCGGCATCCACAACGGCACCCTGGCCATCGCCCTGGCACTCAGCCCAAGCCTGCTGAACAACTCCACCATGGCCATCCCGGCCGCCATCTACAGCTTCATCATGTTCTTCACCGCCGCAGGATTCGGCTGGTGGGTCAACCGCGTGCACGGCAAGCAGTTGGCGTTGGAGGAACGGGAGTTGGCTGGGTGAGTCAGCGAAACGCGGCGAGACCGCCATCGCGGCCAAACGGAGCGCCGCCCGGCCCTCTCCCACAGAGATATTCCAGTGCGGGAAAGCAGGCCGGCCGGTAGGCCGCCTCGCCCGCCCGTACCACTCACCCACCACCGCACCGCTCTTGCCGTAGACATTCCCGCCCCGTTACTATTGCTAATAATTCTCACTAACAAAAAACCACCAACGCGATGAGCGACTCTCCAACCGCCACTCACCAGCAGCACGTCGAAGCCCTGTACGTGGGCCATCAAGGCTGGCTATACGCCTGGCTGCAGCGAAAACTGGGAAACCGGGTAGAGGCCGCAGACCTGATGCACGACACCTTCATCCGCATCCTGGCCGCCAAGTCAGTGCCAGACTTGGTCGAACCCAGGGCCTATCTGACCTGCGTAGCCAAGGGCATCCTGATCAACTGGTACCAACGCCAGGCACTGGAACGCGCCTACCTTTCGGCACTGGCCCAACTGCCGGAGTCCCAGGCGCCCTCCCCCGAACTGCGCTACCTGATCCTGGAAACCCTGCATGAGGTCGATGCCCTGCTCAACACCTTGCCGCCGCTGGTGAAGCGCGCCTTCCTGCTCGCCCAGATCAGCGCCGTGAAGTACGAAGACATTGCCCAACAACTCGACGTGTCGCTGACCACGGTCAAGCGCTACATCAAACAGGCGTTCCTGCAATGCCTGACGTTGATGCCCGAATGAGCAGCCCGACAAGCATTAACCCGGCTGTCCTGGAACAGGCCGCCGAATGGCTGATGCGCCTTGGGGAAGGCAACCTCAGCGCCCAGGAACTCGCGCAATGGCAGCAATGGCGCACCAGCAACGTCGAGTGCGAGCGGGCCTGGCGGCGCGCCGAAGCCCTGCTCGGCACCCTCGGCGGCCTACCCGCGGACCTGGCCCTGTCGGCGCTCGACCGCCCGGCCAATCCCCAGCGCCGGACACAGCTCGCGCGCCTGGCCGCACTGTTGGCGCTGGCGCCGGCCTCCTGGCTGGGCTGGCAACTGGACCAACGCCAGGGCTGGAGCGCCGACTACCACTCGCCGATTGGCGAACGTCGGCGCCTGACCCTCGCCGACGGCACCCGGGTGACCCTCAATACCGATACTTCGATCGATGTGAATTTCGACCCGCTGCAGCGCCTGATCCGGGTTCGCAAAGGTGAAATCCTGGTGCAGACCGCACCCGATCTCCAGGTGCCTGCCCGCCCGTTGCGGGTCAGCACCGAGCAGGGTCGCCTGGAAGCTTTGGGCACGCTCTTCAACGTGCGCGAAGAAACCGGCATCACGCGCCTGGCCGTGCTCGACGGGCGGGTGCGAATCGAGCTGAACCAACAGCCCCAGGCAACCCCGACCATCCTGTTGGCCGGTCAACAGACCGCATTCTCGGCCTCAGCGATCGGTGCCATGCGCGCCACCGACAGCTCTCGCACCGCCTGGACCCAAGGCATGCTGGTGGCCGACCGCATGCGCCTGGGCGACTTCGCCGCCGAACTGGCGCGCTACCGCCCTGGAGTGCTGCGCTGCGATCCGGCCGTGGCCCAGGTGCGGATCTCCGGCGCGTTCCCCCTGGACGACAGCCGTCGCGCCCTGAGCATGCTGAGCCAAACCTACCCGGTGCGAGTGACCTCACGCCTGGGCGGTTACTGGGTGACGATTGCCCAGGCGTAGCCGCGGAAAATATTTTCACCCAACCCTGGCACTTTTTTCGCGCTCGGCTGGCAAGGGAAGAATCCACCTTCTCCCTTGCCCACAGGATCACCTCTCAATGTCCGTTGTCCGCCCCCAAGGATCCACCCCGCCGTTTCGCCGCACGGCCTGCCATGCGCTGTTCAGTCTGCTGCTCAGTGGCACCTGCGCCCAGGCCTGGGCTGCCGAGCCACAGCCATTGGCCAACACCCAGGCGCGCAGCTACCAGATTCCCGCCGGTACCCTGGGGCAGACCTTGTCGCGCTTCGCCGCCGCCAGTCACATCGCCCTGTCGTTCGACCCCAGTCTCACCGATGGCCTGCAAAGCCCCGGCCTGAACGGCAACTACTCACCACTGGAAGCCCTCAGCCACCTGTTGCACGGCAGCGGCCTGGACCTGCAGCAGCGCGCCGATGCCAGCTTCACCCTGGTGCGCTCGGCGAACGGCGATGCCCTGCAACTGGCGCCGACCGCGATTACCGGCCAGGGCCTGGGCGTCACCACCGAAGACACCCACTCCTACACCACCAGTGAAGTCAGCATCGGCAAGGGCAACATCAAGCTCAAGGACATCCCGCAGTCGGTGTCGGTGGTCACGCGCCAGCGCATGGACGACCAGAACATGAACAGCCTGCAGGACGCCATGCGCCAGGTCACCGGGGCCACCATCAAGACCTACAACTCAGGTTCCAGCCTCAACGACGTGTACATGCGCGGCTTCCTCGTCGACCAGGTGCAGGTCGACGGAGTCTCCCAACCCACCGGCCAGGGCGACATGGCCACCAGCTTCGACCTGGCGATGTACGACCGAGTCGAAGTGCTGCGTGGTCCATCGGGCCTGTACCAGGGGGCCGGTGAGCCCGGCGGCACCATCAACGTGGTGCGCAAGCGCGCCCTGGGCCGGTTTGCCCTGGGTGGCGAACTGGGCGCAGGCTCCTATGATCACTACCGTTCCTCGGTGGACGTCACCGGCCCGCTGAACGAACAGGGCAGCGTGCGCGGCCGCTTCATCACTGCCTACGAGAACAACCAGTCCTTCGTCGACTATGCCCAGAACGAACGGCCGATGGTCTATGGCCGCCTGGAGTTCGACCTCGACCCGTCCACTACCCTGTCGGTTGGCGGTGCCTATCAGCAGAACCACTCCACCCCGGCATTCGGCTTACCGGCCTACGCCGACGGGCGCTTGCTCGACGTCCCACGCTCGACCTTCGTCGATGCCAAGTGGAACGAACTGAACGAAAAAGTCTGGGAGAGCTTCGCCGAAGTCGACCACGCCCTGGACAACGGCGGCCAGTTCAAGACCACCCTGACCTACCGTGACGCCGAAACCCCCAAGCGCAACTTCACCTGGGCCGATGGCGCCGTCGACCCGGCCACCGGTGACAGCTGGGCCGTGGCCTACAACTACTACACCCACATCAAGACCATTGGCGTGGACAGCTTCGTCACCACCCCGTTCGAAGCGTTCGAGCGCAGCCATGAGTTCACCGTGGGTGGCGAGTACCAGCACCTGGACAAGGACTTCACCTACGGCGGCGGCGACTACTTCCCGATCAACGTGTTCGATCCGGGCAGCATCGACATCCCCAAGCAGGATTACGAGCGCAACAACGGCAATTGGTCCAAATCCGATCAGTACGGCTTCTATACCCGCGCCAAGCTCAACGTCAGCGACTGGCTCGACGTGGTCGGCGGCAGCCGCGTGAGCTGGTACGAAAGCGACGCGCAAAATGCCAACGCGTTTTTCAACAATTTCAGCAGCGCCCACACCAGCATCAACCGCAAGGTGGTGCCCTACGGTGCGCTCATCGCCAAGCTGACTCCCGAGCTGTCGGCCTACGCCAGCTACACCGGGGTGTTCAAGCCGCAAAGCGAGATCGGCAGCGACAGCTCGCCCATCGGCCCACGCAAGGGCAAGCAATATGAAGTGGGCCTCAAGCGCGAGTTCTACGACGGACGCCTGAATGCCAGCGTGGCAGTGTTCCGCATCTATGACGAAAACCGCGCCGAATACGACAACCTCACAGCTGCCTACGAGGCCCAGGGCAAAGCCCGCAGCCAGGGTTGGGAAACCGAGTTGAGCGGCAACCTGAGCGACAACTGGAGCCTGGTCACCGGCTACGCCTTCACCACCACCAAGACCCTGGAGGCCGATGACGGCAACGAAGGCAAGACCTTCAGCACCATCACCCCCAAACACAACTTCAATCTGTGGACCAAGTACCAGTTCACCGATGGCCCGCTCAAGGATTTCAACGTCGGTGGTGGTGTACGGGTCGTCAGCAAGACGTACTTCCAGCGTGAAGTGCGTTTCGAACAGAGCGGCTATGGCATCACCACGGCGCAGGTCGGCTACAAGATCAACGACAACCTGTCGACGACCCTGACCGCCAACAACCTGTTCGATCGCAAGTACTACGACCGAGTGGATGCATCCTGGGGCACCAACTTCTACGGCGACCCGCGCAACCTCACGCTGACCCTGCGCGCCCAGTACTGAGCATGACGCACCACGCTTGACGGAACAGGCAGCGGTGCCGGCAACGAGCCTGCTCGCGAAGGACGCAAGAGCACCGCGGTGAATCAGGCTTTGCGCGTCATCGTTGACGGCCATCGCGAGCAGGCTCGCTCCCACAGGTTTGATGGGTATATGCAAAATCTGCGGGCACCACAAAACCACTGTGGGAGCGAGCTTGCTCGCGATGGACTCAAGAGCGCCGCGGTGAATCAGGCTTTGCGCGTCATCGTTGACGACCATCGCGAGCAAGCTCGCTCCCACAGGTTTGATGGGTATATGCAAAATCTGCGGGCACCACAAAACCACTGTAGGAGCGGGTGCCCGCTTGCGGCCTGCTCGCGATGGACGCAAGAGCACCGCGGTGGATCAGGCTTGGAACGTCATCGTTGACGACCATCGCATACCCGGACTCACGCTATTGGCCCATGGTTTCAAGCCCGGTCGCCGCGTTATCATGCCCTGGGACCTGGTGCTATCTCGCGCATCACCTGCAAAAGGACTTCAGCTCATGACAACGCCCCGCATCCGCGCGCTCGCGCTTTGTGTGTTCCATCACCAGGGAAAAATCCTGGTCCATCGCTTCGTCGACCCCGTCACCGGACAGAGCCTGTTCCGGCCAGTCGGCGGTGGCATCGAGTTCGGTGAAACCAGTGCCCAGGCGATCGAGCGTGAAGTCCAGGAAGAGCTCGACCTGGCGATCCACAACCTGCGCCTGGTCGGCACGCTGGAAAGCCTGTTCACGTACAACAACATCCCGGGGCATGAAATCGTCCAGGTCTACGATGGACAATTTCGCGATCAGCACCTGTACCAGATGCCCCACCTCGATGGTCACGAAAGCGACGGCATGGCCTTTCAGGTCACCTGGCAAGACAGCTCGGCTTTCACCGCCACGTCGCCCCTGGTACCCGAAGGCCTCTATCCGCTGCTGAAGAACGCCGGCCTGCTTGCCTAATCCCAATCCCACCGCGCCCAGACCACCGTCACCAAGGATGTCCGGGAGTTGAAGTGCCTGCGCGACAACCTGGGGCGAGCTGCAGGCTTCAGCTCGAATGCACAATTGCCTCGTCCGGAATATCGTCCAACGATTCCGGTTGCCCCGGATCTTCGGTGATCACCGTGAAATCACTGACCTCGACCGCGCCCACCCCGTACCCCAGCAGGTGGAAGGAAAAGGCCTTGCGTGACTCGGGGTTGTCGAAGCTGAAGTTCATCTCCAGCGGTTGATCGCCGGTCACCAGCATTTCTTGCGGCAGGCCCAGCGGCACGTCCTGTTCCAGCTCCTTGGCCTTGAGCAGGATGTAGACCTTCTCTTGCGGGTCCACCGAGCGCACCGTCAGGCGCACGCGGGTCTGGGAGCCCTTGGGCATTTCCAGGTACTGCGCGCCGATCAGGTTGTCGGCCCAGTCGTCCTTGATCTGTGCCTGCAGCGGGATGATCGCCGGGCTGCCGAACTGGTAGCGCTGGTTCAGCGGGGTGCGCAGCAGTGTGCGGTCCAGGGCCTCGGCGCGGGCGCTGATCTGACGGGCCCGCAGGCCGCCGTACTGGCCGGCGAAGGTCGCGCGGTCGGCAATGAACCCCGCGCTGTTGTAATAGCGGCAGCGCTGCTGGAAATCGCACTCGGTGAGGGTGCCCTGGCCATCGTGATAACGCAGCTTGCCGTTGGTGTAGGACATGATTTCACGGCCGCTGGCATAGTCGCGAAACAACGAGCGGCCACTCAGGCTCGGCGGCACCGGCAAGGAGAAATAGTCGAGGATCGAGGTACTCAGGTCGACGTGCCCATAGACCCCTTGCTTGACCCGGGGCAGTTGTTCCTGCTCGGGGGCCAGTGTCAGGTTGAAGCCCCAGGACGAGGCCAGGCGCACACCATCGATGCCGTGGGATTCGTCGGAAGTGATCACCACCAGGGTGTCCTTGAGAATGCCCTGGCGTTCCAGGCCATCGAGGAATTGCCCAAGGGCGTCGTCCAGGTAACCGACGGCGGCCTGTTTGGCCGTGTCATAGCGCTGCAGGTACTCGTCCGGTGCCGAGTACGGCTGATGCGTGCCCACAGTCAGCAGGGTCAGCATCCACGGCTGTTTCTGTTTTTTCAGTTGACCGACGTAATCCAGCGCGCCTTCGAAGAAGGCCTTGTCGTCCTTGCCCCAGGGGAATTCCAGGTAGTTGCTGTTGCTGAACCACTCCAGGCCATGGGTCGCATCAAAGCCGATGTGCGGCATGATCTTGTCCTTGGCCATGAAGCGCAGGCCGGCACCCTGCAAGTAATGGGTGGCGAAGCCGTGCTGGCGCAGTTGGGCCGGCAGGCAGGCCTGGTTGCGTTCGGTCTGGGTGAGCATCTCCACGCCCTTGGGCGTGCCGTTGTCGAGCTTGTCGTAGTCCCCGCACAGCATCGCGTACAGGCCACGGATGGTCTGGTGACTGTGCAGCACATAGTCCGGGGTGTTCATGCCGCGCTCGGCCCAGCGGCTGAGGTTGGGCATCAGGTTTTCCTGATAGCTGCTGTGCAAGGCCTGGCGATTGACCCCGACATACGCCCCGGGTATGCCCTCAAGGGTGATGATCAGCACATTGCGCGCACGACCCGGCGCGCCAAGCAGTTGCTGCCCGTCCAGGTCCAATTGAGTGAGGCCAGCCATCTGCGGCGGCACATCGACCACATCCCCTTCCAGCCATTCTTCGGCGCGCATCTGCACCTCGCCGACGCCGGCTGCCAGCAACTGGTGCGGCAGGTTGAACAGCTGCCATTGATCGGCCTCCGTCGGGTGCAGGTACTGGGCACCCCAGTGCGCGACCAGCAGCAACGCCGGGGCGGCCCAGGCGCTGCGCGGCAGGCGCGTCGCGGGTTGGCCGCGACCTGCCCATTGGCAGAGCAGCCACACCAGCAGCCCCGACATCAGGCTGGCGGCCAGCCACGGCTGGGCAAAACTGCCGCTGGTGGATTTATCGAGAAACTGCGGATCGATCAGGTAGTTAAGGTCGGCCGCATTGGGCAAGCGGCCGACTGCGCTGACCAACTCGGCCGTCGCCACGGTAAACAGGCCCCAGACCAGCAACACCGGCAGCGCCAACCACCAGGGACGGCGATGCAACAGCAGCACCAGCAGGCTGCCGATGCCCAGGTCCGACAGATAACCCAACGGGTCCGACCAGCCCATGGCCGCTCGCAGGCACAGGGGCGCCACCAGGACCAGGCCCATCAGGGCAATCAGGCGCGCGCGCGGGTGCTGCAACCAGTGACGAATGATGTTCACAAAAATATGCTTCCAGACATTAAATCTTCATATAGATATGCCCGATGGTACCAAGGGATGCACAGGATGTGCCGTGATATTCCCCGTCGGCGCCGCGATTAAACAAACGTAGGACGGCGGCTACCGCACCGTGGCCCCGCGATATGGGGCATAAACCCGGCGCCAGAGCGCTGCACCGCCTCGACGAAACGGCGTCCTGAAGGCCTGCAGCAAGTTGTTTCAGGCTGTTTAATCAGGCGGTCATTTATTTTTCCGGCGCCTGCATCCAAAACCCTTCCTGGCGGGTAGTACAGGTAGCAGCCCCTGCGCTGCCGAGCTGTTCAACCTGTTGGAGAGACCTCAATGAACACCAGACAATTGCTCTGCCACCTCACTACTGCGTTATCCGCGACTTGCCTGATGAGCGCGCTGTCGCTCGCCCACGCGCAAACGAATCTACCGGACCCGATCAAAGTGCCCTCGGGACACAAGTTGGTGCTGGAAAGCGTGGGGGTTGGCGAAATCACCTACGAGTGCCGCGACAAAGCCAATGCGCCCGGCCAGACCGAGTGGTTTTTTGTCGGCCCCAAAGCCACGCTCAATGGTCGTGATGGGCAAATGCTGGGCAGCTACTTTGGCCCGCCCGCCACCTGGCAGGCCAAGGATGGTTCGACCATCACCGGTACCCAACTGGCGGTCGCGCCCTCGTCCAGCGGCAACCTGCCCTATCAACTGGTCAAGGCCAACCCGGCACAAGGTAAAGGTGCCATGACCGGCGTCAGCTACATCCAGCGCGTGGCTACTCGCGGCGGTGTCGCGCCCAGCCTCGCCTGCACCGCCGCCAACAAGGGGCAGCGTGAGGTCGTGAGCTATCAGGCCGACTACCTGTTCTGGGCGGCCAACTAACAGCGCGGGGCAAAAACACCCGCCGCAGGGAAACTCGTCTAACCTGCTGCAATGGCACCCCAGCCTCAGGGCTGGGGCGGTTTCACCTTGTCGATGGCGGATCCATTGTCCTTGCCCGAGCCCGGTTTTGATTATGAAGCGTGCCTGACGGCGTGTGCGCAAGGCGACCACCAGGCCCTGCGCGACCTGTACACGCAGGAGAGCGCCCGCCTGTTGGGGGTGGCCCGGCGCATTGCCGGGGACACCGCCCTGGCCGAAGACATCGTGCACGACGCGTTTATCCGGATCTGGACCAAAGCCGCCAGTTTCGATCCGGCACTGGGGACAGCGCGCGGCTGGATTTTCAGTGTCACCCGGCATCTGGCCCTTAACTTCATGCGTAACAGCGCCAGGCTGGTGCCCATCGACCAAGACCACGAAGACGCCTCGCCGGGCTTCGACCTGCACGGGCATTCGGGACGGATCTATGACTGCCTTGAGCAACTGCAGCCGGCCCGCCGCGATTGCCTGTTGCATGCCTATGTCGATGGTTACTCCCATGGGCAGATTGCCGAAAAACTGGGCACGCCCCTGGGCACCGTCAAAGCCTGGATCAAACGCAGCCTGGCGGCATTACGCGAGTGCATTGGATGAACACGAGCCCCGACGACAATGACCAACTGGCAGGTGAATACGTGCTGGGCACCCTGGCGGCCGAACAACGGCGTGAGGTTGAGCAACGCCTGGCCGTGGACCCGGACCTGCGTCTGGCGGTCGCCAGTTGGGAGCGGCGCTTGCTGGAGTTGACCGACCTGGCCCCACCCCACCCGCCTGGCACACGCCTATGGGGCCGCATCGAACGTAGCCTCGACGCCCTTGATCGACCTGTGGCAACTGCGCCTGCCCCGACAACAACGCCGACCTGGTGGGACCGTCTGGCACTGTGGCGCGGCCTCGCCGGCGCCGGCCTTGCCGCGACCCTGGTGCTGGGTAGCGTGCTGCTGACGCGGACCACGCCCCAGCCGGTGACCTCCTACCTGGTGGTGCTGGTGGCCCCACAGAGTCAGGCCCCAGGCTGGGTCATCCAGGCAAGCGATTCCCGGGAGATGCAACTGATTCCATTGGGCGTGGCCCAGGTGCCTGCCGACAAGGCCCTGCAGTTCTGGACCAAGGCCGAGGGTTGGCAGGCGCCGGTGTCCCTGGGCCTGGTCAAGCCCGGGCAACGCCTGCAGGTGCCCCTGGACCAACTGCCTCCTCTGACGCCCAACCAGTTGTTCGAACTGACCCTGGAAAACCCCGGTGGCTCGCCGACCGGCAAACCCACCGGGCCGATCCAGTTCATCGGCCGGGCGGTCAAGGTCCTCTGATCGTGCTCGGCGGGCACCCTTTCGCAGTCCGCAGCGGCGCGCGGAAAACCTTGTGCTAGGCTTTTTTTCACATGAAGAACGGCGATTGAACCCTCCCATTTCTGGATGACGGAGTTGTGCAATGAAAAACACGCTTTCCTGGCTGACAATTACCCTGATCAGCCTGCTGCTCGGTGCCTGCGCCAGCATCGATGCCCAGACCACCGCCTACGTCGGCGGGCCGCATCCCGGCCCGACCCTGGCGGCCAACGTCCAGGTACTGCGGGTTGAGCCAACGCGCCCCCATGTGCGCCTGGGTGAAATACTGGTCGATGCCAGTGTCGACCCTGCCCCGCCTATCACCGACGTCGAGCAGAAACTCAAGGATGAAGCGGCGAAGATCGGCGGAGACGCCGTGGTGGTGGTCTACGACCACATCCAGCCCGTGGCCGCCTACGTCAGCGGACCGCTGTGGAGCCGCGATATCGAGACCATCCAGGGCCGCAAACTCAAAGGCATCGTAATCCGCTACCAGTAACTGTCTCGCCCGCGCAGCCTGGCGATTGACCTGTAACAGCGGCGTGGAATACCGATGGCAGAATCCTGGCGCATTGCCACAGGAGCCCTATGCTGTAGACGATCAGAGCAAATCCCAGTCAGGCGAGCGAGTTTTGGGGCAATTCGATAACGCCTGGATACAAGCCCTGGCCGGCAACATGAACTGGCAGTTTTGAGACCCTGCAACCCGAACTTAAATACATGGAGTCACACCCTATGAGCTTGACGCGAAAAATGATCTTCGGCGCCGCATTGGCCAGCCTGTTACTGGGTGGTTGCACCTCGAAAGTCACTGAGCGGGAGCAGTACTCCGGCTTCCTGTCCAACTACAACAACATGGAAGAAGTCACCACCACCAGCGGCGAGAAAGCCATGCGCTGGGTCAGCCCGTCCTGGAACGCCAACGCTTACGACACCGTGGCGTTCAACAAGCTGGAACTGTACCCGGCGCCCAAGCCTGATGAACGGGTCAACCGCCAGACCCTGGATGAGTTGCAGCGCTACATGACCAGCTCGGCCAAAGCCACCCTGGGCACGAAGTACCGCATCGTACCCACCCCGCAAGCGGCGCCTGCCGGTTCCCGCGTATTGATCCTGCGTGCGGCGATCACCGGCGTCAGCGCCTCCAACGAAGGCATGAAATGGTATGAAGTGGTGCCCATCGCCGCTGTCGTCGGCGGGGTCAGCGCGGCCACCGGGCATCGTGACCAGGACACCGAACTGTTCATCGAGGCCGAACTGGTCGACGCCCGCACCAACCAGACTGTGGCCCGGGTAGTGCGCAAACTCTTCGGCAAGACCCTGGAAAATTCCAGCCAGAAGATCACCACCAACGACTTCAAGGCGGCGATCGCCAAACTCAACAGCGACTTGCAAGCCTTCATCCGTTAATCCGCCAAGCCTGCCAGCGCCTGTCCATGGCGCTGGCAGCAGCCCATCAACGCTGCACAGTGCCCCGCGATGCTGGCGATGCCAGCAGAAACGGCAACAGATGCGCGACAAACGCCTCGGGCGCCTCCTCCGTAATGAAGTGACCACAACCTGGCACAATCGCGCCTTGCAGATTCAGCGCGTTGCCTTGCATCGTCAGCAGCGGCGCATCGTTGGTCGCATGTTCCGCGCCGATAGCCAACACCGGCATTTCCAGCGGCCTGGCGGCTCGCCGCTGGTTCTGCGCGATGGTCTCAGGGATCGCCCGGTAATAGCCGAACCCACCCCGTAGCCCACCCGGCGTCGCATAGGCGTTGATGTAGCTTTGTACCGCGACTCGCTCCTGGCGCACCGACCATTGCGCAAACATGTAGGCCAGGTACTGGGCTTCCCGTCCCGCGATCAATACCTCGGGCAGGTCGAGCAACTGGTTGAACATGAAGTGCCAGAGAAATATGTTCTGCCCCGCTGGCGCAAAAATCGACGGCGCCGGCGCCAATCCGGGTATCACTGCCTCCGTCAGTACCAGGCATTCAACCGCCTGCGGATAATCGCTCGCCAGGGCGTACGCCACCCACATGCCGACATCATGGCCAACCACCGCGTAATGCTCGTAGCCGAGAACCTGCATCAAACCGTGCAAACGCCTGGCCGTGGCCCCTGTGTCATAACCCTCTTGCGGTTTATCGGAGAGCCCGGTGCCCGGCAGATCCACCGCGATCGCCTGGAATCCGTTCGCCGCCAGTGCCTGCATCACATGCCGCCAGGTCAACCAGGTTTGCGGCCAACCGGGAATCAACAGTACCGGCGCCCCCTGACCCTCGGTCACATAATGAATGCGGCTGCCGTCGACCTCGGCGTAACCATGCTCGTGTGCGCGCCCGGCGAACGCCTGCTGTTCGAAGAGATCCATGTTCATGCCCGCCCTTGAAGTGCAGGTCGGGCCAGGCCGAGCATGGCGTCCAGTTGCGCCTGGTCGACGGCGGCGCCGGCAAAGTCGTCGAACACCTTGTCCGTGACTCGGATGATATGTTCATTGATAAACGCCACGCCTTGCCTGGCGCCGTCATCCTGGTCTTTCAGGCAGCACTCCCACTCCAGCGTCGCCCAGCCGGCATAGTCATGGAGTGCCAGCTTGGAAAAGATCCCCTTGAAATCGACCTGGCCATCGCCCAGGGAACGAAACCGCCCTGCGCGATCGGCCCATCCCTGGTAACCACCGTAGATGCCCTGGCGCCCGGTCGGATTGAACTCGGCATCCTTGACGTGAAACATCCGAATGAAATCGCGGTAGATGTCCAGATAGTCCAGGTAGTTGAGTTGCTGCAGCACGAAGTGACTGGGGTCGAAGAGGATCTTGCAGCGCGGATGATTGCCCACCCGCTGCAAAAACATCTCGAACGTCACACCGTCGTGCAGGTCTTCGCCAGGGTGAATTTCGTAGCACAGGTTCACGCCCTCCTCGTCACAGGCATTGAGGATCGGCAGCCAGCGCTTGGCCAACTCGTCGAATGCCGAGTCGATCAGGCCCGCGGGGCGCTGCGGGAACGGGAACAGATAGGGCCAGGCAAACGAGCCGGAGAACGTGCCCATGTCCGTCAACCCCAATCGGCGGGAAGCCTTGGCCGACAACAACAAGCGCTCCAGCGCCCACTCGGTCTTGGCGGCTGCATTGCCCTGTAGCGCTGGCGGGGCGAACCCATCGCACAAGCTGTCATAGGCCGGATGCACCGCCACCAGTTGCCCGAACAGGTGTGTAGTCAACTCGCTGATCACCAGGCCGTGCTCTGCCAAGGTCCCGCTGATCTCATCGCAATAATCCTGGCTGTGTGCCGCCAGGCTCACATCGAACAAGCGCTCATCCCAGGCCGGAATCTGCAGCGCCTTGAATCCACGGTCCGCAGCCCAGGCCGCGATGGCCGGCAGGCTATTGAACGGCGGCGCGACGTCACTGAATTGCGCCAGGTGCAAGCTCGGTCCCTTGAGGGTTTTCATCGTTCACTCCATTTGTTTGTCGATCGACAAAGAATAGAGACGTTGAACAAAGTCCGTCAATACGTCGACTTGCTTTTTTTGTCGATCGACCAATAATAGCGCCGAGCCCCACGACCCTTCCCCCAAGAGACCCCAACCCATGGCTGGCAGACCCCGAGAGTTCGACCGCGATCAAGCCTTGCGCAACGCCCGCGATATATTCTGGCGGCGCGGCTTCGAAGCCACGTCCATGTCCGACCTGGTCGAGGCGCTAGGCATCGCGTCGGCGCGGATCTACGCCGCGTTCGGTTCCAAGGAAGCACTGTTTCGAGAAGCCGTCGCCCTCTACGAGTCCGCCGATGGAGCCTTTGCCGACGCCGCCCTGGCCGGGGAAAGCAGTGCTCGCGACGCTATCGAGCGCATGCTCAGGGACGCCGTCGAGCTGTACACCCTGCCCGGTCGGCCACAGGGTTGCATGGTGGTCTCGTCAGCCACCAACTGCTCGCCCGACAACGACGGCATCCGCGAGTGGCTGGCTGGGCATCGGCGCAACCGGACCCAGTCGATCATCGAACGCCTGGAGCAGGCAGTGCGTAGCGGCGAGTTGCCCGCGCGCACCGACGTAACGTCCCTGGGTGACTGCTACGCGACCCTGCTGCACGGGTTGTCGGTCCAGGCGCGAGACGGGATCGCCAAGGCTCGCCTGCTGGCAATGATTCCCATGGCGTTGGCGGCCCTGGATGCGGCGGTCGATAAAGCGCAGCGCTGATGTCGGCACAACTCACTTGCCAACTCCGCACGGTGACGCTAGTGTCAGGACCATGAACCAGCCCCGCACGACCTCGACCACCTTTACCACGACCGCCCAGGGCGGGTCGTGAGAGGTGCCGTGAGCGGCTAAGCACACGTTACCCCAAAGGCCCCGCCAGCAATGGACGGGGCCTTTTTTTGCGCCGCTGTTGCTGGTTTACGACAAGGAAATGCAGCATGCACGCACTGTTGATTCTCGATATGCAAGTTGGCCTGTTCCACGGCCCGGACCCGCTTTGGCGCAGTGCCGCACTGCTGGACGCGGTCAATCTGCTGCTGGACAAGGCGCACCAGGCCGGCGCGCCGGTGTTCCTGGCCCGGCACGTCGGCCCGCCCGGGTCGCCGATCGAACCGGGCAGCCCGCTGACCCACCTGATTGATGAACTGCGGCTACAGGGCGATGAAGTGATCTTCGAAAAGTACCGTCCCAGCGCCTTTGCCGCCACGCCCCTGGCCGTCTGGCTACGGGAGCGTGGCGCAGAGGGCGTGGTGATCGCCGGACTGAAGACTCAGTACTGCGTCGACAGCACCTGCCGTGTCGCCCGCGACCTGGGCCTGGACGCCGTGCTGGTCGAGGACGCCCACAGTTGCAGCGACACCGAGGTGTTGAGCGCCGAGCAGATAGTCGCCCACCACAATGCGACGCTGGCGGGGCCTTTCTGCCGGCTGGTACGGGCCGCGGACTGGAACTTCCAGCCATTAAGGACAAGCGCACCATGAACAGCCAGGTACGCCGCGCCCGTGCCGAAGACGCCAGCGCTATCAGCCAGGTGGTGATCGCCGCGCTGCGCCACTCCAATGCCCAGGACTACCCGCCGACGGTCATTGCCCAGGTGGTGGAGCATTTTTCCCCGGCAGCGATCCGGCAATTCCTGGCGCAACGCCAGGTCTACGTGGCGACCCTGCAACAGCAGATCGTCGCCACGGCCAGCCTCGATCAGGACGTGGTGCGCAGCGTGTTCGTCGAGCCGGGTCATCAAGGCCGTGGTATTGGCCAGCAATTGATGGCGGTGATTCACGCAGCGGCCACCGAGGCCGGCCTCGAACAGTTGCGTGTGCCCTCCTCGCTCACCGCCGAGGGGTTTTATCGCCGGCTCGGCTATGCAAAGGTTCGCGACCAGCTGCATGGCGCCGAACGCACCATCATCATGCACAAGCGGCTGGTCTGAACCGCTGAGTGTCGGTGTTCCTCAGGTGGAGAGTCCGAGATGTTAAGCATTGCGGATTCTCCATCCGACGCAATAGAATGCGAAACATTACCACTTGCTAGATTTTCTCATGAAGCCCTCCCCCGCAGCCGAGTCGTCGACGCTTGAAGCCCTGTACCGTGGCTATCATGGATGGTTGCTCGGCTGGTTGCGCCGCCGCGTGCAGTGTTCGCACCACGCTTCGGACCTGGCGCAGGACACCTTCATTCGCCTGCTGGCGGCCGGCCCTTACGTCGCCCCGCGTGAACCCCGGGCCTTCCTGGCCACTGTGGCCCGGCGCCTGTTGATCGACAATGGCCGGCGCCTGCGCCTGGAACTGGCGTTTCGCGAGGAACTTGAACGCTGCGCTGCCTACCTCGATCAAGCGCCGTCGCCGGAGCAGATCCTCCAGGCCATCCAGATCCTCGAAGCCATCGACCGGGCATTGGCCCGGATGAAACCCCGGGTGCGCGAAACCTTCATCCTGCGTCATCTCGATGGCCTGGGACAGGCGCAGATTGCCGAGCGCCTGGGGGTGACCGTGCGCACGGTGCAACACGACCTGGTGGAAGCGCTGCTGGCCTGCGACGCATGTGCCCAGGCATGAAACCCGCAATCGCCCCCCAGGTATTGCGCCAAGCCGCTGAATGGCTGGTGCGCCTGGATCACGGCAGCGATGCCGATGCGCAGACCGAACAACAGTTCCGCGCCTGGCTGGCGGCAGACCCGCAGCACCACGAGGCGATCACGCGGCTGCAGGGCCACATTGCGCCCCTGCAGGAACTCCCTGCGCGGGCAGCCCTGCGCCGAGCACAGCCACCGCGGCGCCGGGCGTCGGGGGTCAAGGGCCTGGCGTTGCTGGCAGTACTGGGACTGACGGCAGCACCCGGCTACCAGTATTGGCAGGACGGTTACCTGCTGGCCGATCACAGCACCGACAGCCGCCAGTGGCGGCACGAATACCTCGCCGATGGCAGTCAACTGCAGCTGGACAGCAGCTCCGCCGTCGATCTGGACTTCGACTCCGCGCAACGCCGCGTGCGGTTGCTCGAAGGCGAGATCCTGATCGACGTGGCCAAGGACGCCCATCGTCCGTTCTACGTCGACACCCCCCACGGCACCATTCGCGCCCTGGGTACGCGGTTCATCGTCGAGCGCATCGGCGACGCAACCCAGGTGAGCATGCTGGAATCCTCGACCCGCATCGACAGCGTCGGACGCAGCCTGACCCTCAATCCGGGCCAGCGCGTGCGCTTCGACGCCCAGGGGTTGGGCGCCGTCAGCCAGGTCGATGGCACTGCCCTGCAAGCCGCGTGGAGTGCCCACCAGTTACTCGCCCACGACCAATCCCTGGCCGATGTGCTGGCACGAGTTGCGCGCCATCGCCCGGGGCTGTTGATCTTCGACCGCCAGGCCCTGCAGGCCTTGCGCGTGACGGTGATGCTGCCGGCCGACGACAGCGACCGCGCCCTGCGCCTGCTGGCGCGCACCCTGCCGATCGAGGTGAAAAGCTACAGCCCGTGGATCACCCGGGTGTCGCTGAAACGCGAAAGCGAATAATTTTTCGCGCTGATTTCATGTTTGCGATTCTGCTGCGTCCTTCCTTTGGCCAACATTGATAAGGAGCACACAGAAGATGGCTTCAACGTCGTTCACCCGCAGCGGTTTGCTGCTCGCCAGCCACATGCTGCTGGGCAGCCTGCCGCTGGCCCTGCCCACCCTGGCGTATGCCCAACAGCAAACCCAGGCCTTCGATATCGCGCCCGGCCCGCTCGGCGAAGTGCTCGGTCGCTACGCCCAGGCCGCCGGCGTGCCGATCGCGTTCGCCTCGCACCAGGTCGAGGGACTGCGCAGCGAGGGTGTACGCGGCAGCTACAGCGTCGCCGAAGGATTCGCGCAGATCCTGCGTAACAGCGGCATGGACGCCAGCGCCAGCAACGACGGCTATCAGTTGGTGAGTCGGCCACTGTCCACCGGATCGATTGCGCTGGAGGCGACAGAAGTCACCGCCAACCAGTTGGGGACCATCACCGAAGGCACCGGTTCCTACACCCCGGGCACCATCGCCACGGCCACCCGCCTGGTCCTGACGCCGCAGGAAACCCCGCAGTCGATTTCAGTGGTGACCCGCCAGACCATGGATGACTTCGGCCTGGTCTCCATCGACGACGTGATGCGTCATACACCGGGGATCACCGTCTCGACCTACGACAGCGAGCGCACCAACTACTACGCCCGTGGTTTCTCGATTCAGAACTTCCAGTACGACGGCATTCCGACCCTGCGCAACGATGCCTTCTCGGCCGGCCAGACCTTGACCGACATGGCCGTCTACGACCGTGTCGAAGTGCTCAAGGGGGCTACCGGGTTACTCACTGGCGCAGGTGGCCCCGGCGGCACCATCAACCTGATCCGCAAGAAACCGACCGCCGAGTTCAAGGGCAACGTGGAGCTGGGCGCTGGCAGCTGGGACAACTACCGCTCGCAGATCGACCTCAGCGGGCCGTTGACCGAAACCGGCAATGTGCGGGCACGGGCGGTCGCCGCCTACCAGGACAAGCATTCGTTCATGGACCATTACCAGCGCAAGACCAGCGTCTACTTTGGTACCGTGGAAATCGACCTCAACCCCGACACCCTGCTGACCCTGGGTGCCGATTACCAGGACAACGACCCCAAAGGCTCGGGCTGGTCCGGCAGCCGCCCACTGTTCGATTCCAATGGCGATCGCATCAGCCTGCCACGCGCCTTCAACAATGGGGCGAAATGGAGTGGCTGGGAGCAATACACCCGCACGGTATTCGCCACCCTGGAACACAGCTTTGCCAATGAGTGGGTCGCCAAGGGCCAGTACAACCACCAGATCAATGGCTATCACGCCGAGATCGGTTCGGTGCAGAGCAGCCCCAATGCGCTGACCGGAACCTCCAGCGTGTACGCCAACAAGTTCACCGGGGAAACCACCAGCGACAGCGGCGACTTTTACCTGTCCGGACCCTTCAGCCTGCTGGGTCGCGAGCATCAGTTGGTGGTGGGCACCTCGGCCTCCAACTCCCACTGGAAAGCCAAGAGCTACTACAGCCCGACCTACACCAACAACGTGATCGACTTCTATCACTGGGACGGCGACAGCATCAAGCCGGACTGGGGCGTGGCCACCCCGACGGATGAAACCACGCGCCAGACTGCCGGCTACACCACAGCACGTTTTAGCCTGACCGATGAGCTCAACCTGATGCTCGGCGCCCGCGTGGCGAATTATTGGCTGACGGGCACCAGCGACACCCGGGAAACCGGCAAGCTGGTGCCGTACGCCGGCGTCACCTACGACCTCAGCCAGAACCTGTCGTTGTACGCCAGCTACACCAGCATCTTCATGCCACAGCTCTACTACATCGACAGCCAGAACAAAGTCCTGGAACCGGATGAGGGCAAGAACTACGAGCTGGGCATCAAGGGCGAGTATTTCGATGGCCAGCTCAACACCAGCCTGGCGTACTTCGAGATCCACGAGACCAACCGTGCCGAAGCCGACAACGCCTACAACGCGGCCCCGACCAACCCCGCCGTGGAGTACGCCTACCAGGGCATCAAGGCCAAGACCAAAGGCTACGAAGCAGAAATCTCCGGGCAGTTGGCCCCTGGCTGGCAATTGCAGGCCGGCTATACCCACAAGGTCGTGCGTGACGAGCACGGCAACAAGGTGTCCACCTGGGAACCCGAGGACCAGTTGAGCTTCTACAGCAGCTACAAACTGCAGGGCAACCTCGACAAGTTGACCCTCGGCGGCGGTGCACGCTGGCAGGGACAAGGCTGGCAGGTCCTGACCAATCGGGCCAAGTCCAGCGAGGAGAAGTTCTCCCAGGATGCTTACTGGCTGGTGGATCTGATGGGCCGCTATCAGTTCACCGAGCACCTGTCGGCCACGGTCAACGTCAACAACCTGTTCGACAAGTACTACTACACCAACATCGGCTTCTATAACTCCTCGTACTACGGCGACCCACGCAATGTGATGGTGACCAGCCGCTACGACTTTTAAGCCATGG
The DNA here is from genome assembly GCF_033989915.1 of Pseudomonas sp. P5_152. NCBI lineage: Bacteria > Pseudomonadati > Pseudomonadota > Gammaproteobacteria > Pseudomonadales > Pseudomonadaceae > Pseudomonas > Pseudomonas sp. P5_152. The sequence continues at coordinate 640,220 of NZ_JASFAH010000002.1, forward strand.
CCCACACGCCGAGCAGACACTGGTGGTCGGCTCGGCTCAAGCACCAGAACCGGGCACCGCTACAAGTAAGGCTGGATATTGGCCAGGGTGCGCTCGACATACAGCTGTTTTTCTCCCACCGGGGCCACGTAGTGCACCGCATTGCTGGCCGCCTCCTGGCCCAGCAGGCGGGCGATGAGCCAGGCCGCCAGGTAGGTTGACGCCAGGCAGCCGCCGGCGGTCGCCACGTTGCCCCTGGCGAAGAACGCCTGGTTCAGTACGTCCACCCCCGCGGCCTGGACCCAGGGTTTGGTGGTCAGGTCGGTGCAGGCCGGCACCCCTTCCAGCAGCCCCAGCTTGGCCAGCACCAGGGTCCCGGAGCACTGCGCCGCCAGCAGTTGCCGCCGCGGGTCCAGGCGCAATTGGCCCATCAGTTGACTGTCCTCGACCACTTCACGGGTCAGCGCACCGCTGCCGACAATCACCGCATCCGCCTCGTTCGCCTCCTGCAGCGTGGCCTGGGACTCGATCACCAACCCGTTCATCGAGCGCACGCGCAACGTCGGGCTGGCAATCGACACGCGCCAGCCCGGGGTCTTGATCCGGTTGAGCAGCCCCAGGGCAATCAAGGAGTCGAGTTCGTTGAAACCGTCAAAAGTCAGGATCGCGATATGCATGACCGGGTCGTCCGCTGAGTGGGCTGGCGTCCGCCTGTTGGGGCGGTTGTGCGGTCTCAGGCTAGGGCCAATAATCAGTACAATCAAATTATTGTACTGGATACAAGCCCATGGCCCGTTCCCGCTACAAGTACCTGGTGGACGCCTTCGCCGCCGACATCCGTGCCGGCCGCCTGACACCCGGCACGCGTCTGCCCACCCATCGCCAACTGGCCACTCGCGAAGGCCTGGCCCTGGCCACCGCGACTCGGGTGTATGGCGAACTCGAAGCCATGGGCCTGGTCAGCGGCGAAGCCGGCCGCGGCACTTTTGTCCGTGAGACCGCGCTGCCCGCCGGGCTGGGAGTCGACCAGCACGCCGTCGCCGCGGGCCTGCTCGACCTCAACTTCAACTATCCCGCACTCCCCGGCCAGGCCGAACTGCTGCGCGGCGCCTTGCGGCAACTGGCGAACAGCGGTGACCTGGAAGCCCTGCTGCGTTATCAGCCCCACGGTGGTCGCCCCCATGAGCGGGCCAGCGTCGCCCGGCACCTGCACTGTCGCGGTCTTGCGGTCAGTGAAGAGCAGGTACTGATTGTCAGCGGCGCCCAGCACGGCCTGGCCGTCATCCTGATGGGGCTATTGCGCGCCGGAGATGTGGTCGCCACCGACGCCCTCACCTACCCCGGGTTCAAAGTCCTCGCCGAGAGCCAGCGCCTGGAACTGGCGCCGATTGCCGCCGCCAACCAGCAACCTGACCTCGACGCCCTGGCGCGCCTATGCCGGCGACGCAAGGTGCGCGCCGTGTATTGCATGCCGACCCTGCACAACCCGCTGGGCTGGGTGGCCAGTGCCGACTGGCGTCAGCGCCTGGTGCAGATCGCCCGCCAGCACGACCTGCTGATCATCGAAGACGCCGCCTACGCCTTTCTTGCCGATGACCCGCCACCGCCCCTGGCTGCCCTGGCGCCGGAGCGCACCGTGTACGTCTCGGGGCTGTCGAAAAATGTCGCCACCGGCCTGCGGGTCGGTTTTGTCGCGGCGCCCCTGCCCTGGATCCCAGCCCTGGAACGGAGCATCCGGGCCACCGTGTGGAACACCCCCGGCGTGATGACTTCGATCGCCTGCAACTGGCTCGACGACGGCACCGTGCTACGCCTGGAACAACACAAGCGCGAGGATGCCAGACAGCGCCAAGCCCTGGCCCGCGCCGTCCTGCGCGGCCTGCCGTTCACCAGTCACCCCAACGCCTACTTCCTCTGGCTGCCCCTGGGCGAAGAAGTGCGCGCCGACCAGATTGCCATGGCCCTGCTGCGCGAGAACGTCTCGGTGTCGACCGCCGAACCCTTTGCCACCTCCAGCCACGTGCCCCACGCCATCCGCCTGGCACTGGGCTCCCTGGACCTGGCTAGCTTGCAGGTGGCCCTGGAAACGGTGAAGCGGGTGGTGGACAGGCATACGTATTAAGCCGGCTTGCGCCCGGTTGCCTCTGATCCCACCACCCCACGCGCCTCGAGCATCCGCACAAACATGCTCAGGCTTTGCGACACCGTGCCCCGGCGCCACACCAGCCAGGTGCGCAGGTAGCGGAACGACTCCGACAGCGGCCAGATGCTCACCGTGCTGCAACCGGGCATGCTCTCGAGCATGCTGCGGGGCATCAGGGCCAGGCCGGCACCGGCGCTGACGCAGGCGAGCATGCCGTGGTAGGACTCCATCTCGTGGATCCGCCCCGGCACTGCCGCGTCCTTGGCGAACCAGCTTTCGAAGTGGTGCCGGTAGGAACAATTGGCGCGAAACGCATAAATGCTCTCGCCGTTGACCTCCCGCGCGCGGTGGATCGGCGGGTGATTGAGGGGGGCGATCAACACCATCTCCTCCTCGAACGCCGGCACTCCCTCCAGTGCCGGGTGCAGCACCGGTCCGTCGACGAAGGCCGCCGCCAGGCGCCCGGACAATACACCGTCGATCATGGTCCCGGAGGGCCCGGTGGACAGGTCCAGCGCCACCTTGGCGTACTGTTGGTTATAGGCCGCCAGCAGTGCAGGAATGCGCACCGCCGCCGTGCTCTCCAGTGAGCCCAGGGAAAACGAGCCTTGGGGTTCTTCCCCGGCAACCGTCGCCCGGGCCTCCCCGACCAGGTCGAGAATCCGTCGCGCGTAGTCGAGAAAACTCCAGCCGGCCGGCGACAGGCGCAAGCGGCTTTTCTCGCGGATAAACAGATCCACCCCCAGGTCCTGCTCCAGTTGCTTGATCCGCGTCGTCAGGTTCGAGGGCACCCGGTGGATGTGCTGCGCGGCGGCACTGATACTGCCGTGCTCGGCCACGGCCTTGAAAATCTCCAGCTGAACCAGATCCAAGTCATTCTCCATTCGTGAACGATATGCTCAGCATTATTCAGTTTTCAGCAGTCAAGCGCCAGCGTAGCCTGCATCTATTCCCACCCAGCAGGACGGTGCCATGACCCAGATTTCCAGCCTCACCCATGCCCTTTCGATCAACCCCGCCACCGCCGAGCAGATCGGCCACTACCCTTATGAGTCCGCGACTGAACTGGATGCGGCGCTGGCCCGGGCCAGTGCCGGGTTCGCCACCTGGCGCCGTACCCCGCTCGCCCAGCGAGCCCAGGCCTTGATTGCCCTGGCCCAGGCGCTACGCGACAACGCCACGAGCATGGCCCGGATGATCACCCTGGAAATGGGCAAGCCGCTGACCCAGGCCCGTGGTGAAATCGAAAAATGCGCCCAGCTCTGCCTGTGGTACGCCGAACACGGCCCGGCCATGCTCGCTGCCGAGCCGACCCAGGTGGAAGGCGCCAAGGCGCGCATCGAGTACCGCCCGCTGGGGCCGATTCTCGCGGTGATGCCGTGGAACTTCCCGATCTGGCAAGTCCTGCGCGGCGCGGTTCCAGCCCTGATCGCCGGCAACACCTACGTACTCAAACATGCACCGAACGTGATGGGCAGCGCCTACCTGCTGCGCGATGCCTTGCGCCAGGCCGGGTTTGCCGAGGGTGTGTTCGAAGTCATCAACGTCACGCCGGACGGCGTCTCCAGTGCGATTGCCGATCCCCGGATCGCCGCCGTGACCCTGACCGGCAGCGTGCGCGCCGGCATGGCCATCGGCGCCCAGGCCGGTGCGGCCTTGAAAAAATGCGTGCTGGAACTGGGGGGCAGCGATCCGTTCATCGTGCTCAACGACGCCGACCTCGATGAAGCGGTCAAGGCCGCAGTGCTCGGCCGCTACCAGAACACCGGGCAAGTCTGCGCAGCCGCCAAGCGCCTGATCATCGAACAGGGCGTAGTCGAGGAATTCACCCGCAAGTTCGTCGAGCTGACTCGCCAACTGGTGGTCGGCGACCCCTTGGCCGACGCAACCTACATCGGCCCGATGGCACGTGTTGACCTGCGCGACGAGCTGCACGAGCAGGTGCGCGAGACCCTGGAGCAAGGCGCGACCTTGCTGCTGGGTGGCGCCAAGGCCGAAGGCCCGGGCAACTACTATCCGCCGACGATTCTGGCCGACGTCACCGACCAGATGACCGCCTTCCGCCAGGAACTGTTTGGCCCGGTGGCGTCGATCATCACCGCCCGCGATGCCGCCCATGCACTGGCGCTGGCCAACGACAGCGAGTTCGGGCTGACGGCGACTGTCTTCAGCCGCAACCTGGAACTGGCCCGGCAACTGGCGGACGAACTGCAAACCGGTGGCGTGTTCATCAACGGCTACAGCGCCTCCGACCCTCGCGTGAGCTTCGGCGGCGTGAAGAAAAGTGGTTTTGGCCGCGAACTGTCGCACTTCGGCGTCCGCGAATTCTGCAACGTCCAGACCGTGTGGCTGGATCGCCGCTGAGGGCAGCAAAAAAACCGGGAGCACCAGGCTCCCGGGTTTTTAGCGGTGCAAGGGGCTAACGATCAGTCCTGATCCTGGTTCAAGGCTGAGCCAAACACCCCGTGGTAGAACTCCCCGACCCAAGGGCCGAACTCCGGTCCGTAGTTCTGTTGCAGGTCGATGTTGTACTGGCTGAACACACCATTGACCAACTGCGGCTCATTGATCATGAACCAGGGTCCGCCGCTGCCACCCGCCGTCAACTCATCGTGCTTGACCACGATGGACGGCGCGGCACTGGCCACCTGACTGCCAATGCTCTGCCATGGCACTTGACCGTCGAACGGGAACAGCACCGTGGCTTGCCCCGGATAACCGGTGTTCCTCCAGCAACCGGCAACCATGCCCCACTGCAAGCCCACCCAACCGACCACATCCCCTACTCCGCGGCCATCGGGGCCGGGTTTGACCTTGCAAAAACCCAGGTCCCAGGCCGGGCTCTGGGTGCTCTCCCAGGCTGTCGGCCAATTCCAGTTCTCCACTTGCCAGCCACCGTAAGGGGCGTTGCCGTTTTCATAGGCGGGGACGAAATAGAGATTGCTGGCTTGATGCCCATCGAGCAGCAGGCAGTGGGCCGCCGTCAAGATCCCGGATCGATGCACCACCACCGCCGACGCGGTGCACGGCCTGCCATTCATATCGAAGAACAGCTTGCCGACGGTACGCTGCGGGTACTCATGCAGGTGCTGAACCCGCGAAGTATCTGGCCCCAGGTGCACACTCAAGCTGCCCGCAGACGGCGGTGTCCCCCCGGCCAACAGACTGTTGGCGTCGCCGCCGACGATCGACCGGCCAGCCTCCGGCAGCGGGTATTCATCCAGCGCGTGAGTGGAGCGATCCAGTGGCTGTGCGCTGGCCGTGCGTTCGGCGGTCCACAGCGCGGCAAGGTCTTCGAGCGATGTGGTAACGCTCGCGGAAAAGTCCTGGGCATGCACGGCGGTGGCCAGCCATGGGCCCACCGGGTAGAGGTTGGCCTCCACCAGGTACCAGACGATGTTCCAGCTGTAGCCTCGGTCGTAGTCGCTCTTGACGAACACATCGCCGCTACTGCGACCGATTACCTGCTCGCTGACTTTGTGCCAGTCGCCGCCCGTGCCATCGTCCCAGTTGCAGATGATGTCCCAGCCGACAATCACCTTGGTCGAATCACGGAAGGAGAACACGTGTTTGTTCCAGCCGATCCGCCATTTCGCCTCGACATGGTCCGAGACGCTCTGGATGTTGATCCCCGGCAGGTCGCCTTTCTGGAACCCGAAGCTCCAGCGCACCGTGCCCTTGTCGGCGTCGAAGTTCTGGTCCTTCTTCGGCTCGTTTTTTCCCGCCGCGACCACCTGGGTGTAGAACACCTGGCGGTTGTTGATCTCGCGCAGGCCGTTGAGCAGGCGATTGGTTTCATCGGTTAACAACTCGATCATTTTCGAGTCTTTGGGCAAGGAGGCTTGCTGCGCCTGGATTTTCGATTCCAGCCGGTGGTACGGCTCCTCGACCAGGCGTCGGCCGAAGTCCGGGCAGCTACTGAACAAGGCGCGCGCCAGCCAGAAACGGTTGTAGAGAAAGCTCAGCTCGGAAAACACCACCGGGCTGACCGGCACTTCGCCGGAAATCGACGGGTCGATCACTCGATAGTGCTGCAGGTAGGTTTCCAACTGATTGGCTTGCAGCGACTGGTTGAACCACGGCAGCAACTCGGTGACGATGGTCTCGGCGGTCCAGCCCGTTTTCGGTGGCGAGGGGATCGCGCTGTTGACCCCGGTGGCCTTGATCCGCACTGAGACGCTGGCGTTGTGTTCCTTGGAGATTCTCTCGAAGCTGGCGCTGCCCTCGGTACTGAACACCTGGGGCACATCGGCGGCCATCGCGGCGGTGAACTTGTTGCGTTGCTCGGCGCTGGAAAAACGGCACTGGTAGATCGCATACAAGGATGAACCGGCCCTGTAGCCTGCGACAAAATAGTCGCCGTACTTGCTGCGAAAATCCTCGCCTGGAGTCACGTTCAGTTCGTTCTTCTGCGCCAGCGCGTACTGGCTCTCCTCGATCGACACCTGGGCCACCAGTGTCACACTCAGCTCGGAAACCGCCATCTCGTTGAGGAACGAGGTACTGGCCGAGACATTCACCCCCTCAAGGTTGTAGGCGGCCTTCACCGAGCCGGAAATCATGCTCTGCAGGTCGCTCTCGGACTGCACCAGTGAATAGATGAATTCCGTCGACTTCTGCCCCGCCGGGGTCACCGTGAACGGCTTGACCGCCGAGGCACGCAATTGACCGGTGATGGCATCGACACCCAACCCGAGCTGGTAGCTCTTTTGCCACGGCTGGCCCACCACTGTGGTGTTGAGCAGGGAGGTCACCGGATTGCTTGAGATCTGTTTCATGGGTCGTTCTCCTTAACAGTTTGAACCGCACAATCGTCACTGGCGCCCGACACCCTTGCGGTGCACTTAGCGCGTCACCACCCTGGCAAGCTTGTGCCAGGCCCACAAGCAATGGCGCATGCGTGCTGCGCACTTCGCGTGCGTGGTGCTCAGTAGCCGCTGGCAGGGTCTTGAAGAACACGGATCAGGTGCGCACGTGCCCGGTCACACAGATCGGGGAAAGGCTGCTCGACCGGCCATGGCGCCGGCTCTCGGTGCTGCTCCATGCCACCGCGCCCCAGCAGCAGCCAGTCTGCCGATACGTCCAGGTACTCGCACAGGGCGATGACATTGGCCAGGGTCATGGGACCGCCCTGGCACCAGCGCGATACCGCGCTTTCGCTAACCCCCATGGCGGCAGCCAGCGCGTAGTGTTTGTTGATGTGGCGTTGCCCCATCGCCTTGCGGATACGTCGTCCTCGATTCAGTGGCATGTCAGCCCCTCTGCAATGAATATCCTGTAGGGAAATCTGGCACAAAAGCCAAGCACCAGTGAGCGATCGCAGGGGGAACTGTGCGGCAGCTAGCAAAGCGCGGGGGGAGACAGCAAAAAAACCGAGGGGTATCAGCTAATTTCGAGCAGTTAAACGATGCCGGGCCTTGTGGGAGCAGCCGGGCGGCGTTCCGTTTGCTCGCGAAAAACGTCAACGATAACGCGTGCATTCAGAATAACCGCGGCGCTCTCCAGACCATCGCGAGCAGGCCGCAAGCGGGCGCTCGCTCCAACATTAAATTTGCTGAGTGTCTGCAAAACCTGCGGGCGGCCAAGCTCACTGTAGGAGCGAGCTCGCGAAAAACGTCAACGATAACGCGCACATCCAGAATAACCGCGGCGTTCTCCAGACCATCGCGAGCAGGCCGCAAGCGAGCGCTCGCTCCTACAGGGATTGCGCCGGGCCTTGTGGGAGCGGCCGGCGTGCAACGCCTTAGTGCTGGAGGATTTTCGAGAGGAAACTGCGGGCCCGGTCCGAGCGTGGGGCGCCGAAGAACTCTTCGGACTTCACGTCCTCGATGATCTCGCCGCCATCCATGAACACGATGCGGTCAGCCACTTTGCGCGCGAAGCCCATTTCATGGGTCACGCACATCATGGTCATGCCCTCGCGGGCCAACTGGACCATGACGTCCAGCACTTCGTTGACCATCTCCGGGTCGAGCGCCGAGGTCGGTTCATCGAACAGCATGGCGATCGGGTCCATGGCCAGGGCCCGTGCAATGGCGACCCGCTGTTGCTGGCCGCCGGACAACTGGATCGGGTACTTGTGCGCATGGCTCTTGAGCCCGACGCGTTCCAGCAGGGCCATGCCCTTTTTGGTCGCCGTGTCGCGGTCGCGACCCAGCACCTTGATCTGCGCCAGGTTGAGGTTGTCGATGATGCTCAGGTGCGGGAACAGTTCGAAATGCTGGAACACCATGCCAACCCGCGCACGCAGTTTCGGCAGGTCGACACCCTTGCCCGTGACAGGCTGGTTCTCGATAAAGATCTCGCCTTCCTGCACCGGCTCCAAGCCGTTGACGCATTTGATCAGGGTGCTCTTGCCGGAACCGGATGGCCCGCACACCACCATCACTTCACCACGCGAGAGCTCGGTGGTGCAGTTCTTCAGGACCTGGAAGTTGCCGTACCATTTGCTCAGGTTTTTCATCTGGATCATGCGGTTCTCCCTACATTTCTTTTCAAGCGCTTGGTCAGGCTGGAGAGCAAGTAGCAGATCACCAGGTAGACCAGGGCCACGAACAGGTACAGCTCCACCAGGCGCCCGTCACGCTGGGCGAACTTGCTGGCCGCGCCGGTAAAGTCGGCGATGGACAGCACGTACACCAGTGAGGTGTCCTGGAACAGGATGATGGTCTGGGTCAGCAGCAAGGGGGTCATGCGGCGCAGCGCCTGAGGCAGGATCACGTAGATCATCGATTGCGCCGGACGCAGGCCGAGGGCGGCCGCGGCCTGTCGCTGGCCGCCACTGATGCTCTGGATACCGCCACGAATGATCTCGCTGTAGTAGGCCGCCTCGAACATGCAGAAGGTCACGAAGGCGGTGACCACCGGGCCGATCTGCACCGGGCGTTCGGTGCCGAAGGCCATCTGCAGGAGCAAGGGCATCAGGAAGTAGAACCAGAAGATCACCAGCACCAGCGGGATGCTGCGCATCACCGTCACATAGCCCAGGGCAAAGCCGCGCAGCACGCGGTTGTGCGACAGACGCATGAGGGCCAGGAAGGTACCGGCGACGATGCCGACCGACATTGCCACCAGGGTCAGCAGCAGGGTGAATTTCAGGCCATTCCACAGGGCCGGCATGGCCCGGACAATGACGCTTGGGTCTAGATCAAACATGACTACCTCGTCGCGCCGCGAATGGCCAGGGAACGTTCGATGTGACCCATGACAAAGGTCACCAGCAGCGAAATCACCACGTAGATCACGGTTGCGGCGGTGAACGCCTCAAAGGTGTTGAACGAGTACTCGCTGACGTTGCGCGCCTGCGCGGTCAACTCCATCAAGCCGATGGTCAGGGCCACCGATGAGTTCTTCAGGGTGTTCAGGGCCTCGGAGGTCAGCGGCGGGAATACCACGCGGATCGCCTGGGGCAACAACACCTGCAGGTACATCTGGGTCGGGCGCAAGCCCAGCGCCAGGGCCGCACCCCGCTGCCCGCCGGCAACCGACTCGATACCGGCCTTGAACAGCTCCGACAATTTGGCCGAGGTGAACAGGGTCAGCGCCACCACGGCACTGAAGAACGAGGGATAGGGCAAATCCTGCTTGAGGTAATCACCCATCGACACCGGCAGTAACTCGGGCACCACGAAGAAGCAGATGAACATTTGCACCAGCAGCGGGATGTTGCGAAACACCTCGGTGTACAGGTTGCACAGCCATACCAGTGGCCGCAGCGTACTGGTGCGCAGGGTGCCGACCAGGCCACCGATCAACAACGCGAGGATGAACGCGACCAGGGTGGTCGCCAGGGTCCAGCTGGTGCCGGTGACCAGCCAGTGCAGATACGACGAAGTTTCTCCGGGAGCGAAATCCCAGAACACGCTCCAGTTCCAGTTGTAATCCATCAACCACCAACCTTTAAGAAAAAGCACAACGCTTGCACGCTGGACACGCTCTCCCCTGCGCAGGAACTGGCAAGCCAGCGCCCGCGCCTTGAAAAGCGCCTCAGCTCATTGGCAAACCGGCATCAGACGCCGGTGTCGTTCGGGTGCGCGATGGCTTGTTTCAGCGCTTCGCTCATCGGCAGGTTGATCACGGCATTCTTCGGCGGGATCGGCTGCTCGAACCATTTCGGGTACTGGGTATCGATCACGCCAGTACTGTAGAGGTTGCGCAACACGTCATCGGCAAAGGACTTGAACTGCGGGTCGTTCTTGCGGATGCCGATGGCATAGGGTTCGGCGGACATCGGCTCGGGCAGCAAGGTGTAGGCATCCGGGCTGCGGCTTTGGGCGATGGTTGCCATCAACTGCACGTCGTCGTTGATGTAGGCCACGGCGCGCCCGGTTTCCAGCATCAGGAAGGCTTCGCCACCGTCCTTGGCATTGAGGATTTTCAGGCCCAGCTGTTTTTCCCGGTCCAGGTTCTTGGTGATCCACTCGCCGCTGCCCCCGGTAATCACCACCACCGCCTTGCCCTTGAGGTCGGCGACGCTGTTGATGCCGGCGGTCTTCTTCACCGCGTACTTGGCGCTGGCCACATAGCTGGTGAGCAGGAAGCCGATCTGTTTCTGGCGCTCGACGGTGTTGGTGGTCACCCCACATTCCAGGTCGATGGTGCCATTGATCAACAGTGGCGTACGGGTCGCCGCGACAACCGAGACGTACTCGGTCTTGAGGCCCGGCTCGCCCACCTTGACCTTGATCTGGTCGACGATTTTCTGGCACAGCTCGATGCTGTAGCCGATCGGTTGCTGGGCATCGTTGAGGTAGGAAAACGGCAACGAGGCGTCGCGGTAGCCGAGGGTGACGGTGCCCGATTCCTTGATTTTCTTCAGGGTTCCTGTGAGGTCGTCAGCCTGTGCAACGCTGGTGCCCAGACAAGCAGCGACGACTAGGGCAAGCAGCTGTTTCTTTTTATCGAGCATGGGGATCTCCGACTATTGTTATGGCAGCTTTGGCACAGCGAAAGGGCGAAGAACTTCAGCGCAAGGCATCCAGCGCTTCGCGGATACGAACGACAGCTTTTTGTAGGTTTTCCCGGGAGGTGGCGAACGACAGCCGGAAGTACCCCGGCAACCCGAACGCCAACCCCGGCACGACGGCGACACCGGCATGGTTGAGCAGATAGGCCGACAACTCGACGTCATCGCTGATCACCTGCCCGTCCGGGCTGACCCGACCGAGCAGCTGGCTGCACTCGGGGAAGGCATAAAAGGCCCCTGCCGGTGCGCTCAGGCGCAAGCCGGCGCACTGGCGCAGACCGTCCACCAACAGACGACCGCGCGCGGCGTACTCGGTGGCGCTGTGCTTGACGAAATCCTGCGGGCCTTGCAGCGCGGCGCGCGATGCCTCCTGGGAAATCGCGCTGGCGCCTGAGGTGCTTTGCGACTGGATCTTGCTGATCGCGGCGATCAGCGCCTTGGGGCCGGCGGCGTAGCCGATGCGCCAGCCGGTCATGGCATAGGCCTTGGCCACGCCATTGATCAGCAGGGTGCGCTCACGCAACTGCGGACAGGCATTGGCGAAGGACACGAACGGTTGGTCGGCGAGCAGCACGTGCTCGTAGATTTCGTCGGACATCACCAGCACATTGGGAAAGTCTTCCAGCACCTTGCCCAGCGCTTGCAGCTCGGCGAGGGAGTAGATCGCGCCGCTGGGATTGGACGGCGAGTTGAGGACCAGCCAGCGGCTCTTCTCGGTCAGCGCGGCCTGCAGCGCCTCGGCGGTCAGCTTGAAGCCGACCTCGATGCCACAGGCAATCACCTGCGGGCTGCCGCCATTCAAGGTGACGATATCGGAATAGGAGACCCAGTACGGCGCGGGGATGATCACCTCGTCACCGGCTTCCAGGGTGGCCATGAAGGTGTTGAAGATCACCTGCTTGGCGCCGTTGCCCACGGTGATCTCGTCGACGCTGTAGTCCAGGCCATTCTCGCGCTGGAACTTGCTGACGATCGCCTGGCGCAAGGCCAGGGTGCCCTGGGGCGCGGTGTAGCGGGTATGGCCGTCACGCATGGCCTGGCAGGCCGCGTCGATGATGTGGGCCGGGGTATCGAAATCCGGTTCACCCAGGCTCATGTCGACAATGTCGCGACCCTGGCTGGCCAGCTCCTTGGCACGCATGGAGATAATCATGCTCGGAGAAGAAGAGATCTGCTTGACGCGTTGACTTTCAAAACTCATGAAATGCCCGCCTTCCATGGAGGTCCGCTGAAGATCATGGAGGATCGTCAAGCGCCTCGCTGTTGTTGTACGACGTAGTATGACATGCGTTTTTCTGATTTCGCAATCGCCAAGTGCCAGTGTTTTTTTTCCACGCAAAAAAGCCCGTCATCCCACGATAACCAGTGGTTATCGTGGGATGACGGGCCTGATGGGTCTAGATGAGGGTGATGGCAGCGCTAGGTTCAAGCAGAATAAAATCGCTGCCTGGGTTGCTTAACCCCGAAAGAGGTACGATGACTTAAAGGCATCTTCCGGGAACTGAGACCTTCCAGCACCTAGGCCGGCGTGTTGAGGCACACCACCTTGGGCTGGGTCATTTCCTCATAGGCAAAGCGCACCCCTTCGCGTCCCAGGCTGCCGTACTTGGAGCCGCCGAACGGCATCGCATCGAAGCGGTAATCCGAGGAGTCGTTGATCATCACCCCTCCCGCCTCGATCCGCCGAGCAGCGCTCATGGCCGTGGCCAGGTTACCGGTGAAGATCCCTGCGTGCAGGCTGTACTCCGGCTCGTTGGCCAGCGCGATGGCCTCATCGAAACTGTCGAAGGGTTGCAGGACCACCACCGGGGCAAACACTTCATCGCGCCACAACCGGCTGGCGTGATCGACATTCTCCAGCACCGTTGCCGCGTAGCAGGAACCTTGGCGGCGATGACCGCAGAGCAGCGTGGCGCCCTCGCGCAAGGCTTCGTTGACCACCTGCTCGGCATTCTGTGCGGCCTGCGGGGTGATCATCGGCCCGATATCAGTGCTCGCCAAGGCAGGATCACCGGCGACCAGCGCCTCGGCCTGGCGCACGAAGCCTTCGCGAAAGGCCTCATAGACCGACGCCTGGACCAACAGGCGCTGGGTGCCGATGCAGTTCTGCCCGGCCGCCCAGAACGCCCCGGACACACAACTGTCGATCGCCGCCGGCAAGTCGCAGTCGCCCATCACGATCACCGGCGCATTGCCGCCCAGGTCCATGGCCAGCTTCTTCAGGCCGGCGGTGCGGGCAATCTTTTCGCCGGTGACGAAGCCGCCGGTGAAGGAAATCATCCGCACCTCGCGGGCGGCCACCAGCGCGCGGCCCAACTCGGCCCCACCGGTAGCGACCGTGACGACCGCCTCCGGCAGCCCGGCTTGCACCAGGTAATCCACCAGGCGCAGGGCCGACAAGGGCGCCAACTCCGAGGGCTTGAGGATCACCGCATTGCCCCCGGCAATCGCCGGGCCGAGCTTGTGCGCCACCAGGTTCAGTGGATCGTTGTACGGGGTGATCGCGACGATCAGGCCCAACGGCTCACGGGTGAACCAGCCCTGGCGTGACTCGGAGCCTTCATAGGCATCGAACGGCACCACTTCGCCGGCGTTGCGCTTGGCCTCCTCGGCCGACAATTTGAGGGTGTTGACGCAGCGCTTGACCTCTTTTTGCGCCTGCACTTGGGTCTTGCCGGCTTCCTCGACAATCAGCCGGGCAAAGCCCTGGGCGTCGCGCTCGATGGCCAGCGCGGCCTGCTCGAGAATCCGTGCGCGACGATGGCGCGGCAGCGCGGCGCAGAGGCGCGCGCCATGCCGGCCCTGCTCCAGCAGCTGCGGGACCTGGGCCGCATCCACCTTGACAACCGTGCCGACGACGCTGCCGTCAAACGGGTTCAACACATCGATGTGCGGTTCAACAACCGCCAGGGCCAGACGCGATAGGTTCACAGGCTTTCTCCTAGTGGGTGACCACGGATTGGTGCAGGCTGATGATGTCCGACAACAACGCGTATGCAGTTTCCATGCGCCCGGCGCCCGGCCCCGAGACCGTCACTGCACCGAGCAATGGGCTGGTGAACGACACGGCGTTAGTGGCGCCGCTGATCGCGGCCAATGGGTGGTCGTTGCGCAGCAGGCGCGGTTCGACCCGCGCACTGACCGAGCCGTCGGCCTGACGCGTGGCGGCGCCAATCAGCTTCCAGCGCGCACCCTCCTGGCGGGCCTTGGCGATGTCGTCCAGGGTCAGGGCGCTGATGCCCTGGCAACTGACATCGCTGACCTGCAGCTTGGCGTCCAGCAATTCATTGGCCAGGATCACCACCTTGAGGCGCACGTCGTAACCTTCGACATCGGCGCTCGGGTCGGCTTCGGCGTAACCCAGTTCCTGCGCCTGGCGCACCGCCTCGGCAAACCCCAGGCCGCCTTCCATGCAGGTCAGGACGAAGTTGGAAGTACCGTTGAGAATGCCCTCGAAGCCGTTGATCGCACTGCCGGCCAGGGTCTGTTTGGCCAGGCGGATCACCGGTGTGCCGCTCATCACCGAACCTTCGTATTCAAACGCCACCTTGTTGCGCAGGGCCAGGGCCTTGAGCTCGGCACCGTGCAGGGCAATCGGCCCCTTGTTGGTGGTCACCACATGCTTGCCGGCCTCCAGGGCCCAACGGCAGAACGAGGTAGCAGGCTCGCCATCCACTGGATTGGTGAAGGTCGCCTCGGCGATGATGTCTGCCCCCGAATCCTTGATCACCGCCTCATTCAAGGCCTCGACCGTGCCACCAGGCAGCTGGGCCAAAGCCCCCTTGACTGCCGGCAACCGAGCCAGCACTCCAGCGTCCAGGCCTTCACGGCCAATCAGCGAACCCAGAAACAAGTCAGTCACCCCGACAATCTTGAGGCTGAAACCCAGCTCGGTTTTCCAGCCTTCATTACGCTCGGCAATCAGTTGGGCCAACGCCCGGTTGACACCACCGAAGCCGACCAGCGCCAGTTTGTATTCAGTCATTTTGTTATTGCCCTTGATCCGGAAGATGGGTTGTTGGGCTCTAGATTAGGCGGCGGGCCTGGGCAGTGAAATAGGCCAATTTGCTCTATTTCCTGAGCGTTTTGCCCAGGGTTTGCGCAATTTCACACGCCGTTGCGGGGGGCTCCCAGAATGGGGTTTTGGGTGTTCGCAGATTTTGTGTGGGAGCGGGCTTGCCCGCGATGGCGGTGGGGCAGGCAGTATCGCGATTTGGATGGGCCGGCCTCATCGCGGGCAAGCCGCAAGCGGGCGCCCGCTCCCACAATGGTTTTGGCTGTTCACAGATTCTGTATACACCACATCAAACCTGTGGGAGCGGGCTTGCCCGCGATGGCGGTGGGTCAGGCAGTATCGCGGTTGGATGGGCCGGCCCCATCGCGGGCAAGCCGCAAGCGGGCGCCCGCTCCCACAATGATTTTGGCTGTTCACAGATTCTGTATACACCACATCAAACCTGTGGGAGCGGGCTTGCCCGCGATGGCGGTGGGTCAGGCAGTATCGAGGTTGGATGGGCCGGCCCCATCGCGGGCAAGCCGCAAGCGGGCGCCCGCTCCCACAGTGATTTTGGCTGTTCACAGACTCTGTATACACCCCGACTCGCCCTAGACCACCGACGACAACACAAACGAGGTCACGGTGTTTTCCACCCCAGGCAGTGCCGAAATCTGCTTCCAGACCTTGTGCACCCGCTCAGGACTGGCGGCGCCGACGCGGAGCATCAGGTCGAACTCACCGCTCATCACATCGCACTGGATGACTTCCGGGATCGCTCGCAGCGCCTCCAGCACCTCGGCCCCACGCATGCGGTCGTAGCGGTAGACAAAGATCACCGCATTGATGTGCGAGGCGCCGGAATGCCCCTCCCCCGTGCGCACCGTATACCCCTGGATCGCACCGTCGCGCTCGAGTCGTTCGATGCGCTGGCGCACGGCATTGCGCGACAGGTTGACCTTGGCCGCCAGCTCCGCATGGGCGGCCCGGGCATTGAGCCGCAGCTCGGCGATGATGCGCTCATCGAGGGGATCGAGAATACGTTTCACCGGGCCTCCCAAGGCAGCGCGCCCAGGCGCTGGCGAAGTGTTTGCAGATCATCCGCCTCGATCCGAGACGCCACGCCGCCGCCCTTCTCCACCACCGGGGCAGGCATCATGGGCAGGACGATCCCCAGCTCGGCGAGCAACTGCGCCGACTTGCCGGGAGCGATCTCGCCCAGGGTCACCATCGGCGCCACCAGGCTGCGGCGATAGAGCCGGGCCGCGAGCACCCCGGTCGCCGTGTGGGGGTCGATGACGTAGCCGGTGTCGCGGTACAGCGCGCTGATTTCCTGCACCGTCTCGGCATCGCTGACCGCGTAGGAGTCAATGATCATCCGCGCCTGTAACCAGCACTCGTTGGCCATGCGCATCTCGCCAGTGGCCTCGAACCCGGCCATCAGCGCACTCACCGCCTGGCCATCTTGCCCATACAGCGCCCAGAGCAAACGTTCGAGGTTGGAGAAAATCGACAGGTCCATGGCCGGCGACAGGGTCTGGTTGGCGTGCGACCGGCAGTAGTAATTCTTCAGGAACAGCTGGTGCAGCGCGTCATTCTGGTTGGTCGCGACAATGATCTGGGTAATCGGCAGCCCCATCTTCTGTGCGATGTACCCGGCATACACCTGGGCAAAGCTCGCCGCCGGCACGCTGACGCCGATGGGCCGCTGACCGCCACCCAGTTGCAACACCCCGTGGAAATAGAACACCAGTTGCGCCAGCACACTGACCCAGTTGCTGGAGTTGAAGCTGACCGCCTGCAAGTCGGCGCACGGCCACTGCTGGAATAGCTGACTGACCAGGGTCTGGCACTGATCGAAGCTGCCGTTGACCGCGAACCTGTGGACCCTGGGCCGGTTCACCGCCTGCAACTGCTGCCACTGCTGCGGCGCCACGCCAGTCTGCGGGTAAAGCAGCACCACTTCGGCTTGCGCGCAATGCTTGAATGCCTCGATGGCCGCCAGCCCGGTGTCGCCATTGGTGGCCCCCAGCACCACCGCCCGGCGCTGGCGTTTGCGCAAGAAGTGCTGCACCAGCTGCGCCTGCAGTTGCGCGGCAAAGTCCTTGGAGGAACCCGTGGGCCCGTGGAACAGCTCCAGCACCCACTCATTGCGGTCGACCTGGTGCAGGGGCGCTATCGCACGATGACTGAAACCGCGGCAGGCAGCCTTGAGCAATGGGCGTAAATCCGCTTCGGCAATCGCCTCACCGATAAACGGCTGCAACACCCGCCAGGCCAGTTCGTCATAGGCCAGGGTCGACCAGTTGGCGATATCCTGCGGGCTGAAGTGCGGAAGGTCGACGGGGACGAATAGCCCCCCATCGTCGGCCAGTCCGGATAACACGACCTTTTCAAAGTCAGCCTCTACGGCCGAACTGCGGGTACTGACATAACGCATGGTTGGCTCCGGCCATTCATTTGTGACGATGTGCCTGCTCCACCAGCCAGGTGGCAAACATGATCGCGTCGGGGTGTTCGTCGGTGCCGGCACCGCGCACCAGGTAAAACGACTCGCTGGCTTCGATGCGCTGGGCGAAGGGTTCCACCAGGCGCCCGTCCTCGAGCATCTCGAGCACCATCGAGGAGCGGGCCAGGGCAATGCCCTGCCCCAGCTCGGCCATGCGCAAGGTCGAGATCAGGGTGTCGAACTGCATGCCGGTCGAGGAATCGACGCTGTCGGCGCCAACCATCTTCAACCAGTAGCCCCACCCTTCTTCGTAGCCCAGCACGTGCAGCAGCGGATGCTGGGCCACGTCGGCCGGGACCTTGAGCGGCGAGCGCGCCATCAGCGCTGGCGAGCAGACCGGGAACAGGCTGTCCCAGGTCAGGCGCTGCGCCACCAGGCCGGGCCAATGGCCGTGACCCCAGCGAATCTCCATGTCGTCCTCGCCGTCCAGTTCCTTGACCCAGATATTGCTGATGTAGCGGATGTCGACATGCGGATGGGCCTGGCGGAACCCCACCAGCCTGGGCGCCAGCCAGTGCACGAAAAACGACAGGCTGCCGCGCACCTTGATCGGCCGGCGCTTGTGCTGGCCGAAAATTTCGTTGGTGCCCACCGCCAGCCGGGTGATCGCGTCCTGCACCACGGGCAGGTAGGCCTGCCCTTCCTCGGTCAACCCCAGGCCACGAGGCAAGCGCTTGAACAGCGCCACCCCCAGATGGCTTTCGAGCTGGCGGATCTGCTGGCTGACGGCGCCCTGGGTGAGGAACAACTCGTCGGCGGCGTGGGTGAAGTTCAGGCAGCGGGCTGACACCTCGAAGGCCCGCAACCAGTTCAACGGGGGTAAGGTTTTTTGCTTCATGGCCTGGACCTCTGTGACACCCCCGCACCGAGCGAACCTGCCCAGCCCGCCGACGGTTACTAGAACGCATCGGACGGTTGTGCCAAGGGGGCAAGCGCCAAGCGGCGCTCACGGCTTTTGCGGGTAATGTAATACACGAAGTAGCACCAGGCGATGAAGGGCAAGCCGAAGTACAGGGCCACGCGCTGCTCAGGGTCGAAGGCGATCCCGATGCAGGCCAGGCTGCAGCAGACCAACGCCCCCAAAGGCACCCACGGATAACCGCGGACCCGGAACTTGAGGTCGTGGATATCGCCGCCGTTGGCCACGTAGTGTCGACGAAAGGCGATCTGGCTCGCAGCGATGCTCATCCAGACCACCACCACGGCCAGCCCGGAGATCGATACCAGTGCCAGGTAGATGGTGTCGGCGGCAAACACACTGCTGAGCAGCGAGGCGGCGCCCCCGGCCATGCTCACGATGATCGCGTTGAGCGGCGTGCCCATGCGGGTCAGGGCCGAGAATTGCTTGGGCAGGTGTCCCTGGTCGCTGAGGGTCCAGAGCATCCGCGAGGCGGCGTACAACCCGGAGTTGGCTGCCGACAGCAAGGCCGTGATGATCACGAAGTTCATGATGTCGGCGGAGTACGGAATGCCGATGTAGGTGAACACCGTGACAAACGGACTCTCCACCAGCCCGGCCTGCTCACGGGGCAATAGGGTCGCGAGGACAAAGATGGTGCCGACAAAAAAGATCGCCAGGCGCAGCACGGTGGTGCGGATGGCCCGCGGCACGTTGCGTTGCGGGTCTTTGGTTTCACCGGCGGCGATGCCGATCAACTCGGTGCCGGAGAAGGCAAAGGCCACCGCCAGCAAGGTCATGGCAATCGGCATGAAGCCGGTGGGGAACAAGCCTTCACGGGTGAAGTTGCCCAGGCCGATGCTGTGCACCTGGTCGATGTTCAACAGGCCGAGAATCGCCCCGCCGCCAATCACCAGGAACACCACCACCGTTATCACCTTGATCAGCGACAACCAGAATTCAGTTTCGGCAAACAGGCGCACCGAAATCACGTTAGTCAGGAACACCACCCCGGCAAACAGGGCACTCCAGATCCACACCGGAGTGTCCGGGAACCAGCGCGTCATGAGGATGCCGGCGGCGGTGAACTCCGAACCGATGGCCACCGTCCAGGTCAGCCAGTAGAGCCAGGCCACCGTGTAGCCGGTGCCCGGGCCGAGAAAGCGCGTGGCGTAGGTGCTGAAGGAGCCGGTTTCCGGCATCTGCACCGCCAGTTCGCCGAGGCACATCATGACCATGTAGACCATCAGCGCGCCAATGATGTACGCAATCACCGCGCCCAGCGGGCCGGCCTGGTTGACGGTGTAGCCAGAGGTGAGGAACAGTCCGGTGCCAATCACGCCGCCCAATGCCAGCATGACGATGTGGCGGGTCTGCATTTCCTGTTTGAAACCGGAACGCGGGTCGAGTTGTTGTTCTTTTATGGACATGGTTGTTCTCATGAAAGGGGTTAGGGCACGCACTGGCGCCTGCGCTCGGTTGCCCGGCAGAGGCGCACCCAGGTTTTATTGTTATGGCTCTTCATGAAGTCCCCACGGACGGTCTCGCCGTGGGGCTGGTGATCCCTCACTCGTCAGCCTGCGACCTCGGCGCTCGACGGATTGCAGGTAACACGCGCCATCGACGCGCTTTGCTCCTCCCGAGTGCGCCGGACATGGGCAAACGCCTGCTGCAGATCCGCCAGCAGGTCATCGGTGTCTTCGATGCCGACCGAGACCCGCACCAATCCTTCGCTGATCCCCAGGGCGAGACGCTCCTCCAGGGTGTTCTCGACATGGCTGGTGGTGCGGGCCGGGCCGTAGATGGTTTCCACCGCCCCCAGGTTGCCCGCGCAATGGGCATACCGCAGGCGTGGCAGCAGCACCTTGACCGTGTCCATGCCCCCCACCAGCACGAAGCTGACGATGGCGCCAAAACCGCGCATCTGCGCAGCCGCGACACTGTGGTTCGGGTGGCTGGGTAACCCGGGGTAGTTGACCGATTCCACCAGCGCTTCGCTGCACAGGTAGTCCGCCAGGACGCGGGCGCTGTGCTGCTGTTGGCGCATGCGCAGCACCAGGGTCTTGATGCCACGGATGATCAGGTAGGCCGAGAATGGGTCGAGGGACGCACCGTTGATTTCCCGGTAATGCCGGACCTGCGCCATCAGGGTTTCGCTGCCGCACACCAGGCCGCCAAGCACGTCGCCATGGCCGCTGAGAAACTTGGTCGCGCTGTGGATCACCACATCCACGCCCAGCGCCAGGGGGTTCTGGTTCAGGGGGGTGGCGAAGGTATTGTCGGCCACCACCAGCGCACCGACACGCTTGGCCGCGGCGACCAGGCGCTGGATGTCGAGAATTTTCAGGGTCGGGTTGGTCGGCGTTTCCAGGTACAGCACGCGACAGCCCTTGGCGATTTGCGCTTCGATCTCGGCGTGATCGAAGGTTTCGCACAAGGTCACTTGAACGCCCATGCGCGGCAGGAATTCTTCGAAGATTTTGTTGGTGCCGCCGTAGCTGTCCTTGGTCGACACCACCCGGTCACCGTTGGCCAGGAAGGTGTAGAGCACACTGCTGATGGCCGCCATGCCGCTGCTGAACGCCACCGCGGACTCGGCCTGTTCCAGCTGGCGGATCTTCGCTTCGAGGGTCTCCACCGTCGGGTTGCTCATGCGACTGTAGATGAAGCCTGGGGCCTTGCCCAACGCCACGTCGTACCAGACGTCGATGTCGTCGTAGGCATAGGCGGCACTGGCAACGATCGGCGTTTGCGTGGCGTTGTAGGGATGCCCGCCCTGCTCCCCGCCCCAGACCGCACGGGTCCCCGCACCGGCCTGGGTGAGTCCTGCGCTGTCAGGTTTTTTATTCATAGAGACTACTCGCACTAAGGATGGCGAGCGTTCAGCCACTCACCGGGTATGGCGGCCAATATAGGGAAATACGCCGCCCCCGAGAAACGATGGAATCGGTGGCAAAGGGGCGGTTTTTTTAATGGCTGGGGGACGGGCTGTACGGTCAGGCGCCCCCCTGCGGCGCCCATTCAGGCTCACACCTGATCCATAGCCTCGACCACGCCGCTGTCCTCCCCCAGGAACCCGCCACTTTGATGCTGCCACAGCCGCGCATAAACGCCGTTCTTGCCGAGCAGTTCGGTGTGGGTACCTTCTTCGATGATGCGTCCGTCATCCATGACAATGAGCCGGTCCATGGCCGCAATCGTCGACAGTCGATGGGCGATGGCGATTACCGTCTTGCCTTGCATCATTTCATCGAGGCTTTCCTGAATAGCCACTTCGACTTCCGAGTCCAGCGCGCTGGTGGCCTCGTCCAGCAGCAGGATCGGAGCGTTCTTGAGCATCACCCGGGCAATCGCGACGCGTTGGCGCTGGCCGCCGGACAGCTTGATGCCCCGCTCACCCACCAGGGTGTCGTAGCCGGTGTGGCCTTGTCGGTCACTCAGTTGGTTGATGAACCCATCGGCCTGGGCATTGGCCGCGGCGCTGCGGACCTGCGCGTCGGTCGCATCGGGACGGCCATAGGCGATGTTGTCGCGAATGGAACGATGCAGCAGGGAGGTATCCTGCGTGACCATGCCGATGGAGGCACGCAGGCTGTCTTGTGTCACCTTTGCGATGTTCTGGCCGTCGATGCGAATCTCCCCGCGGTCGACGTCATAGAAACGCAGCAGCAAGTTGATCAGCGTGGACTTGCCAGCACCAGAGCGACCCACCAGGCCGATTTTTTCACCGGGGCGAATGTTCAGGCTCAAGCCATCGAGCACCTGGCGTTCGCCACTGTAGTTGAAGCTGACCTTATCGAAGGTGACCGCGCCACCGCTGGTCACTAGCACGCCGGCATCTGGCGCGTCCTGCACCTTGGCGCCCTGGGTCAGCGTCGCCATGCCATCCTGTACGGTGCCGATGCTTTCGAACAGCGAGGTCATTTGCCACATGACCCAGTTCGACATGCCGTTGATACGCAATGCCATGGCAATGCTTGCCGCCACGGCACCCGCGCCGATCTCGCCCTGATGCCATAGCCACAGGGCATAACCCCCTGCCGCCATGATCAACGCCACCACCAGTGCCTGGTTGACGATATCGAACAGGCTGACCAGGCGCATCTGGCGAAAGCCGGTTTGCTTGAAATCCTCCATCGCTGCACGCGCGAAGTGCGCTTCACGATTGGAGTGGGAGAATAGTTTCACCGTCGTGATGTTGGTGTAGGCGTCCGAGATACGCCCGGTCATCATCGACCGCGCGTTGGCTTGTTCCTGCCCGACTTTCCCCAGACGAGGCACGAAGTACAGCATGGCCAGGCTGAACAATACGACCCAGGCAACAAAAGGCAGCATCAGCTTCAGGGCGAAGCCGCCGGCCAGGGCGATGATCGCAATCAAGTACACGCCGATCCCGGGGGCGATCTCGATAAGGGTAAACAACACATCGCGCACCGCTAGCGCAGTTTGCATCACCTTGGTCGTGACTCGACCGGAAAACTCATCGGAAAAAAAAGACAGGCTTTGCCGCAGCATCAGGCGATGGAAGTCCCAGCGCAGGCGCAACGGCAAGTTGATCGCCAATATCTGGTGCTGCACCATGGTGCGCAGCGCGACCAGGACGACACTGGTCACCATGACGATGCCCATGCCCCACAACACGCGACTTTCCTGCGCCGCCGCTGCACCGCCTGCCTGCCAGGTCGAGAGCAGGTCCACGACCTGCCCGAGGAAGTAGAACAACCAGGCTTCGTAGATCGACACACCGGCACTCAGTAGCGCCAGCGCCAGGATGTAACCACGAGCACCCCGCGTACAGGCCCACAAAAAGCGAGCCAAGCCGGCGGGTGGCGGTGGCACCTCATCTGGAGGAAAGGGGTCGAGCCTTCGTTCAAACGCACCCAGCATGGTGATCTCCAAAACCATCCAGTCTAGTCCGTTCGACAAAACACGAGAAGCCTGGCGGTTTTTCGAGCGGCGGTTATGGGGTATCTTGCCGACCTCAGAACCGGCTGGTATTCATGGAGGAACAATTGCGGATCTACATTACCGGTGCGTCGTGTGCGGGCGTGACCACATTGGGGCAAAACCTCGCAACCCTGCTGGGTGTTCGGCAGGTCGATGTCGATGATTTTTTCTGGATGCCCACCAACCCTCCGTTTACCACCAAGCGACCTGCCGACGAGCGCGTGTCATTGATCCAGCAGGAGTTCGCTGACGAAGATTGGCTGCTGACCGGTTCTTGTTTGGGTTGGGGAGATGCGCTGATCCGCCAGGTCGATCTGATTGTGTTCGTTGCAACTCCAACGCCGGTTCGTCTCGAACGGCTGGCCACCCGGGAACAGCAGCGCTTTGGCGATCGCATCGCACCCGGTGGCGACATGCATGAGATACACGTGGCCTTTCGGGAATGGGCTGCGCAGTATGACAACCCGGACTTTGCAGGACGCAACCGAGCGTGGCACGAGGCGTGGTTATCCAAACAAACGGCTCCGGTCCTGCGGATCGACGGGGCCAACAGTGCTGAACAGATGGCAGCGGATGTGATTGCTGCATTGTCGCAAGTATCGTAGTCACTCGTAACCGAGCCGGCTTCCCCGCTAGCTGCTGGTAAAAGGATGAGCACCATGACCCGCACCCGCCACATCCACCTGATGGCGACCTATAACCAGTGGATGAACAGCAGGATTTATCAGGCCGCCCGGAGCCTGCCAGACGAAGAACTGTGCATGGATCGTAAAGCCTTCTTTGGTTCGATTCTGCGGACCTTGAACCACCTGGTGGCCGGCGACACGGTCTGGCTGCAGCGCTTCGCCACGCACCCAGCGAACTACCTGGCACTGGGTGCGATTGGCCAATTTCCCGTCAGCAGCCTGGACCAGTTGCTGTTCCCGGATATCCGCGAACTGTCGGCACATCGAGAGTGGCTCGATGAGCAAATTGTCGAGTGGTCTGGCTGCATTACCGAGTCGGACCTGGATCACACCCTCCATTACAGCAGCATGAAGGGTGTACCTGCCGACAAGAACTTCTACGCGTTGCTCATGCACTTTTTCAACCATCAGACCCATCACCGCGGACAAGTGACGACCTTGCTGTCACAGGCGGGTGTCGACATGGGGGATACGGACCTGGTCATACTTGTTCCGTCCGAGCCTGGCGCACTGGATAGCTCGCGCTGAACTCACCATGCCACCTTGAAGCCCGCAGGCCCCTGATGCGACGGAAACAGTGGCAGGACTTCTTCGGCCAGTTCCTGGACGACTTCTGCGGTCGGTCGCTGGGAGAACTGGATGCCCAAGGCGGCATGGTTGACCCCGGCAGCGCGCCACTCACCCAGCAACTCAATCAAGCCTTTACGCCCGGTACGCAGCACATATCCCCCCTGTATCGGTGTGCGCGGGTGGTTGGGGTCGTCAACCAGATCGAGCCACTCATTGGTCATGTGGGGCCGGAACCCGCCGTCTGCAATCAACCCCCGCCAGGCCTGGATCTTTGCCGCCAGGCGTTTCGGCCCTTCAGGTGTATGGGTCGCTTCGGGAAAGGTCAGCCAGCCATCCGCCTGTTCTGCGATCCAGGCGGGTGACTGGCGGGACGAACCGGTCACCATCAAGGGTATGACTCCCGCCACGGGTTGCGGCAAGAACTCAGCGCCGGTGATCCGGCCCAAGGGCGAATCGACGGAGGGCGTTTGCCCACCGGTGAGCTGACGAAAATACGCCACCGCCTGGGCAAACCGCTGGCCACGCTCGGCGTGCTGCAGACCGTAGGCGGGAAACTCTAGCGGCCGGTCACCCGAGGCAATGCCCAGGACCAAGCGGCCGCCCGACAGCTGGTCGATCGTCGCCGAGGCCTTGGCCAGGTCGATGGGATGGCGCAGCGAAAAAATCGCACTGCCGGTTGCCAACGCAATGGTCTTGGTCTGGGCGGCCAGGAACGCCAAGTACGTGAAGGGGTCGAACACCTGGCCGGCATCACCGAACGCCGGATCGAACAGCGGCACGTCCCTCACCCAGACGGCGGCAAAACCCAGGCGGTCAATGTCCCTGACCATCTGCGCCTGCCCCGCCAGCACCGCCATGTCACCTTGATAGAAGCGCAAGGGCAGGAAAATCCCCAGTGTCAGTTCATCGGACGCGAACATGCGTCGGTAGCCGGGATGGCTGGCGAACGCCCAAGAGGATTTGCCGACGCCATGATCGATGCAGTTCATGCTCGTTCTCCAGGTTCAAGCGCCTGGAGCGGGCATGGTAAGGGCGATGCACCCGCAGACTTGCCGGGCAGGATGAGCGCGGCACAGACCACACCGATCACCACCATGCCGGCGGAGACCAAAATGGCATAGCTGAAGCCTTGCACCGCGCTTCCACCATCGGCCAGCACGGCGATGCTGACTGCCACACCCATCGCCAGGCCCACGGCTGAACCCACCTCTTGAGTGGTGGTCAGCATGCCGCCGGCCAAGCCGTGGTCGACCGCATCAATGCCCTCGATCCCGGCCACCGTCCAGGCGGGAAACGCCACCCCGTAGCCAATCCCCGCCAACAAGGTGCCGGGAAGAATCGAGGCAGCCCAGGAGGCGTCCGCTGCCAGTGAGGCACCCAGCAGCGCCAGGCCGCCGATGAACAGGGTCATGCCGCCGAGGATGACCGGCTTGGTAGTGACCCTGGCTATCAAGGTCGGCCCGACCCAGGCGCTGGAGAGCGTGAAGGCAATCGCCATCGGCAGCAGCCCCATTCCGGTCTGGGTGGCGCTGAAGCCGAGGATTTCCTGCATGTACAGCGCCACGACCACAAAGGTCGGACCCAGCGCGGTGTTCGCCAGCAGCGAGACCAGGTTGGCCCCACCGGTCATGCGCCGCCAGAAAATCGGGATCGGCATCAACGGCTGTTTGACCTTGCTTTCGACCCAGACGAACAAGGCCAGCAACCCCATGGCCAGGGCGATCAATCCATAGGTGATGGGCGACGCGAGGCCCACGTGTTCGCTGTTGGCAAAGGCGAACACCAGCGTTGCAGCACCCGCCGCCACCAGCACTGCACCGCCGGCGTCCAGGCGCCCCGCAGCCCTTGCCCCCTCGCGCTGACCCACCGGGAGATTACCCGCCAGGGCAATCACCAACACGCCAACGGGCACGTTGATCCACAGCACCCAGCGCCAGCCCATGAGGTCAGTGATGATGCCACCCAGGATCAAGCCCGCGACAAATCCTGTCGCGGCCACGGCCGTCCAGGCCCCCAGCGCTCGATTACGCGATTGCTCATCGGTAAACAGGGCCAGCAATAACGAAAAGGCCGCTGGCGAAAACAACGCCGCACCAAAACCCTGCAAGGCCCGGGTGAAGATCAGCATCGCCGGGCTCTGTGAAAAACCCCCGAGCAACGAACCGAGGGTAAAGATAACCAGCCCGAGCAGAAACACGCGCCGGCGGCCAAACAGGTCGGCCGCTCGCCCACCCAACAGCAGGAACCCGGCAATGGCCACGCCGTACGCATTGATCACCCACTGCAAGGCGCCGGGGGTAAAGCCCAGGCTTTGCTGAATCTGCGGCAGGGGAATCATGGTGATGGAGAAGTCGAGCAGTGCAACGAATTGGGTAGTGCACAGCAATATGAGGCAGAGCCGCCAACGAGGGTTGTTCATACAGGTATCCTGATAGATATAGTTTTACTAAAGCTTCTTAGTCGCGCTAAACGAACGGTATAATCGCTGGCGTGCTGCTCCAGCGGAAACGATCATTTCTGCGCACTGACTTTAGGAAAACTAAACCTTATGGCCACCTCACTGCCCCTGCTCGCCCTGCGCACCTTCGTCGAGGTTGGCCAGCGCGGCAGCATCAAGGCTGCCGCTCAAGCGCTGAGTGTCACCTCCGGTGCGGTCAGCCAACAGATCCGCCTGCTGGAAGATCGGATCGGCCTGGCGCTTTTCACTCGCCAGAGAAGCGGCTTGCGCCTGACCGAAGCGGGAGCCAGCGTTCACCCTTCCCTGCTCCAGGCGTTCGAGCAAATGGAGCAAGCGCTGCAGTCGCTGGAACAGATCAAGTCTCGCCAGACCCTGACGGTCAGCACGGTCGCAACGTTCGCCGCGTCGTGGCTGGTGCCGCGCCTGGGGCGTTTCAACCTGCGCCACCCGCACATTGAGGTGCGGGTCGAGGCGACCTCCGCCGTGATCGACATGCGCCGCGATCATGTGGATGTGGCCCTGCGACATGGCTTGGGGGTCTACCCCAACCTGCACGTCAGCCGCCTGATGGCGCCCGTCCTGGTGCCGGTGGCCAGCCCCGGGTTCATGGCCGACCACTCCATGCCTGAAGAACCGCAGGAGTGCCTCGACTTTCCACTGCTGCACGACTCTGACCGGGCAGACTGGCCCCTGTGGCTGACCGCACACGGCGTGGCGAAAGACCCGCGCGCAGAACGCGGGACGGCGTTTGAAGATGACTTTCTGCTGATCCGCGCAGCGGAGGCCGGCCAGGGGCTGGCCCTGGTGCCCGTGGAATACGCAAGAGACGAAATCGCCGCCGGCCGCCTCGTGCAAGTCATGGATAAACCTTGGCCGGCACGCTTTGCCTACTACGTCGTGACGCAACCGGAGGCGATGCAGCGCGATGAGGTCAAGGCGTTCGTTGCGTGGGTCATGGAAGAAGCCCAGGGCATGAATTAGAGGCACCCCTGCGGCTAATGCTGATCAGTTAAGCGACGCCGTCCATTGTGGGAGCGGGCTCGCCCGCGATGGCGGTGTGTCAGGCAACATCGATGTTGGCTGTGCTGGCCTCATCGCGAGCAAGCCGCAAGCGGGCGCTCGCTCCTACAGTGATTTTGGTTGTTCACAGATTCTGTATGCACCACATCAAACCTGTGGGAGCGGGCTCGCCCGCGATGGCGGTGTGTGGGCAGCGCAAATGGTTGTGTGTGCCGACACGCGGGCTGATATCTTTGCCGCGCGCCGAAACGCGGCCACTCCATCAAGGAAGATGAAAACCATGAAAGTATTATTGATCGCTTCGCTAGGACTTTTCTCGCTGACGCAGACCGCACTGTCCTTGGCCGATAATGCCAACGGCAAGAATCTTTTTACCCAGAGATGCTCCATGTGTCATGGAGCGGATATCAAGGGAACTGGACCTCTGGCCAACAAAAGCAACCCGCCGACACCGGACCTGACCACAGCCACTTTCAAGAAACGCTTGCATGATTATCCGGGCGTTATTGTCTCCTCGATTATCCTGCGCCCCAATGGCGACCTGATTCCCCGGACCTTGCGCGAGAATGGCGTAAAGGTGGCGCCGCACGCGTGGAGCGTTAACGATTTTCGCGATTTGAATCAGTACATGAGTGCTGTGATTGCAAAAACCCGATGATTATCAGTTTGACGGTTTGAATCGACAGCAGACCTGCCCACTCGTCTTTCGACTGCTCTGAATTCACCTCAGGTTAGTGCTGGGGCGCACATCTGTGGCGTTTGGCGAGCCACTTTCAAGGCGCCTGCTATAGTCAGCCGGGTCGGTTCAAGGCTATAGCTGCAGGTAAAAAACAAACTACTCAGGAGTTTGATTATGCGAATTCTATCGGCCACTGCGTGCATATTCCTGTTATCCCTGGCATTGCCAACGCTGTCCTTTGCCGGTTCGGACTGTGACGATGCGGGCAGTGCAAGTGACGTCAGAAACTGTTTAAAAAACAACAACGATCAAAAAGGTAAAGGCAATTGTAATGACAATGGCAATTGCGCCAAGGCCAAGGACAAAGCCAAAAACAACGATTACGATGACGATCACTCGGTCAGTTGCATGAAGATCAACAACCTGACCTTGCGCCGTGAGTGCCTTGACCGGCGTAGAGATTGAATGAACTGATGTGATAGCGGGATCAAGGAAGAAACCACATTGAAAATAGCTTTTGGCACCCTGCTGTTGACCGGGCTGACGACTATCGCACTCGCTGACGAAAGCGCTGTCGGCTTCCAATCTTCCACGCTGGTGGACGCGCACAATGACCGCGCACTGCAGATGGTGGTCTGGTACCCCAGTGCAACCACCACCGCCACACAACTGATCGGCGATGATGCGGTGTTTGCCGGGGCGGCTGCGGTTCGTGACGCACCGCCCGCGGCTGGCAAGCATCCGTTGCTGGTGCTCTCGCACGGGTACAGAGGTAACTGGAGCAACCAGATCTGGCTCGCCAGTGCGCTGGCTCACAGGGGTTACATCGTCGCCGCCATCAATCACCCGGGTTCCACCACCCATGACCGCAGCCCTCACGCAGCGGCGCAGTTATGGCAGCGCCCGGTTGATGTGAGCCGTGCCATTGATAGTGTGACCACTCAACCTGAAAAATTCGGCGCGGTGGCCAAAGACCGAATTGCCGTGGCTGGCCATTCACTCGGCGGCTGGACCGCCCTGGAGATCGCCGGCGCGCGATTCGACCCAGACCGCTTCGCCCAAGACTGCAAGGCACACCCGCAGTTAACCAGTTGCAGCGTCTATGCACGGATGAACCCGGCAAGCACCTCACAATCAAAAGCCGCATTGACCGCCGATTTGCGTGATCAACGTGTCACTGCCGTGGTCACACTAGACGTGGGGCTTTCACGGGGCATGACTGATGCGAGCCTGGCGGCGCTGCCGATTCCCGCGCTGGTAATCGCTGCCGGCGCCCCTTCGCGTGATCTTCCTGCGCAGTTGGAGTCTGCCAACCTGGCCAAACGTCTGCCGGCGGCTTCAAGTCGTTACGTCGAAATCAGCGACGCGAGCCACTTCACTTTCTTGTCGGTGTGCAAACCGGGGGCGCAGGCACTGCTCGAAGAGGAGGTACCAGGCGATGGCATCATTTGCCAGGATGGCGACAGCGCACGTGCACGTGGGGTGATTCAACAGCAGGTGACTTCGCTGATCGCGGGGTTTCTTGAGACATCTGCCGCCAGGCAACCCTGACCTTGTCCAGTATCAACCCATGCAATCAACCGGTGCGAGCACTTGATAACGACTCTGGACAAATCCGTTATCCGATACTGATGAGGCAATCAGGCGTAAGCCCAGCTCATCAGCAAACTGGCTGAACAGTGGAATGCCTTTGCCCAACAACACTGGAATGCGCGTGATGACAATCTCGTTGATCAATCCCGCAGCAAGGAAAGCCTGGATGGTCTGCCCTCCATCTATGTAGAGATGCTTGAGACCTCGCGCCGCCAACTGCTCGACGATGTGTGCCGGGTCGCCGGCCAGCACATCGATCTTGCTCCTCAGTTCTTGTGGCAGCGCCACCTCCCCATGCGAGAGCACTACGACTGGCGTGTTGTCGTAGGGCCATTGAGGAAAGGACAGCACCTTGTCCAGGGTCTTGCGTCCCATGACGATGGCATCAACCGTGGTCATGAATTCGTCGTAATTGAGCCCCTTCAAAGCCGCGCACTCGTACTCGGGCCGATGAAGCCACTCGATATCGCCATCAATCCTGGCAATGAAGCCGTCAACGCTGGCCGCGATGAACACCGAGCATTTTCTATCCATAGTCTGGGAACCTCCTGTTTGGGCGGTGTTTATAGCATGAGCTGACGCCCGAAATTCTTGGGGAAAAGATGATCACGCTGTAGTTACATCAACGCCGCTTGTCCTCCAAGTGCCCACGCGCTTGCAAGACCCCGCACAAGAAGTCCAGCGCTCGACGAAAAACAGGATGGCAATCGTCATAGGGTAAGCAGTCGAACGAAGCCCAGAAAAACTCGAAGAGGTGACCATGGTCATCGAGCGTCTGGTGTGACCATTGCTCAGGTAAGGGTCCACCCGCCTGGCAAAGGTGAAACGACCAGATCTGGCCGTGATGAGCGGAGTCCCAGCAGCCTAGATCGTCGACGATTTCGGCGGTGCTTATACCAGACTCTTCCGCCAATTCACGCAGGGCAGCTCGAGCCGGTGTTTCGCCCTGTTCAATGGTTCCCTTCACCAGTTGGACCCCCGCTAGAGGATGCCGGAACAACAGGATCCTGGGTGGCGACGTAGAAGAAAGTACGACTGGGCAGGCCTTGTCAGGACGCATGGCGATTTCCGTATCGGTAATGAGGGCCCGCCATCATACGCGTTCAGCTAATGCGTCAGGGCTGTGGTTGGGTCCTGACTGGCATCGTGAGCTGCAGCCAAGTGATCACATTGGCCAAATCAAAACCGGCCTTGAGCAAACGCGGCTAGGCGCGTGCACGGCGCTATAGTCGACTCTATTGACGACCGTACTTCCAGGAGCTTTTCCAGTGTCTGACATGCCGAGCAATCTCGCTTACACAAAACGCTTCAACGCCGTGCTCGCCTACATTGATGCCAATCTCGAAGGCGACCTGTCGGTGAAGACGTTGAGCCGTGTGGCGAACTTTTCGGCATTTCACTTCCATCGACAATTCACCGCGTTCGTTGGAGTGCCCGTCTCACGCTATGTGCAACTGATGCGACTACGCCGCGCGGCACATCGCCTGGCAGCCCTCGCTGATCACTCGGTACTGGACGCGGCACTCGATGCCGGTTTTGAAAGTCCCGAGGCATTTAGCAGGGCGTTCAGGCGGGCGATCGGGATGACGCCGAGCGCGTTCAGGAAGGAACCGAACTGGCAGGTCTGGAATGCGGTGTTCGCAATCCCTCACTTTTCAAGGACAGTCATCATGCAAGTACGAATCGTAGATTTCCCCGAGGTCAAGGTCGCCGCGCTTGAGCACTGCGGGCCAGCCGGGCTCGTCAGTGAAAGCGTGAACAGGTTCATCGAGTGGCGTATGCACAGTGGACAGTCGCCGGTGGCCTCGTGTCGCACCTTTGGCATTCCCTATAGCAACCCCGATACGACACCTGCACAGGAATTTCGCTTCGCAATCTGCGGCGAGATTCACCAAGCGGTGGTGCCCAATGAGTTCGGCGTGCACGAGATCGTCATCCCCGCCGGCCGTTGCGTCGTGGTACGGCACACGGGGTCACCGGATCACATCGGTGAAACGATCTATCCGATCTACCGCGACTGGCTGCCAACCCGTGGCGAGGAACTGCGTGACCAGCCGCTGTTCTTCCATTACCTGAGTGCCTATCCCGAGACCCCGCGGGATCAATGGCAAACCGATGTGTATGTCCCGCTGCAATAGCGCAGCAAATAGCGTTCGAGCCTGAGCTGACGCTGACGAGTGTCTGTTCAGGGTCGATTTCAGCCGGTTGAGAAACGGCAAAAAGGGGATTTATTTGCCTGAGCAGGCCAGCTTTCAGGAGCCAAATAAATCTGTCCCCTTTTTGCTTCAAAACTGTCAGTCAAAGAACTCCATACCTGCGTATGGATGGCGCCGACATTGCTCAAGCCGCGAAGCCAGACTGCCGACATGCACTTCCAGTCGGTGCCCGTCGGGGTCTGAGAAATAAAACGAGTCACCCTCGCTCGAATTGGTTTTCCACTCGATAACGTTCCGTAACCGCAAGCAAACAGTTACTCCTTCAAAATCGTCCTGCCCCACCGAAAACGCATAGTGAGTGTAATCAGGGTGTTTTTCCGATGCACAGTTCTCATCGAAAGACAAACAAAGCCAGAGATCGCCAAGGGTAAGATAGGCCCCCGTTTCCCAGCGAGCAGCCAGCCTAAAACCGAGTAGCCCCACATAAAATTCGATACTGCGAGGAAGGTTCGCAGTCGCCAACGTAAGGTGATTCAAGCCAGTCAACATGAGCACCTATCCAAAACAAGTCGATGAGAGGGGGTGAGCATACCAACGTCGACTTTTTCAACACAATCGGCCAATAGCAGCCCTTCTGATCGGTTGCTATTGGCAAAAAAGGTAGCCTTGGCCGACACCGACCTACGTGTCAGCAATGGGTCGCACTACTTCGATACCACCAGCGCCGGAGGCTGCCAGCTGCCTTTGCCAGCGGGAAGAATCGAAGGGGGTGCGGTCTTCGGCCAATAGAGGCGCATTACCAGAAAGACGGTGTCGTCAGGCGCGGGCAACCAGTTTGCCTCCTTAGCCTTGCCAGGGGAGTCTTTCTGGATGTACAGCGTCAGTGAGCCATCCGTGTTTTTCTTCATCGCCGACAGCATCGGCGAATTGATCAGGTAACGGTTGAGCGGATTCTTGACCAGCAGTTGGCTCTTGCCGTCGTACATGGTCACTGACCAGAAGGCATTGACTGGCGGCAGTTTGCCGGCCGGGAAAGTCAGCGTGTACTTGCGCTTGCTAGTATCCAGCGTCTGGCCGGTGCCGTCGGTGCGCGTGTTGGGATACATCGCCTCGACGGCGTCGTTGCCGTAGAGGCCGCCTTTCGCGGCACCAGCACGCTTCAGCCAGTCGGCCTTGTAGAACGCTTGGTCGCCGAAGTACGCGCCTACGTTCCAGCCGTTGATTATCTTCGTGCCGCTCGCGAGGAACTTGTCGACCTTCTCGTCACCGGCCTTCATCCCGAGCAGGACCACAGCCTTGTGCTCGAGCGAGAGGTCCTTGAATTCGAAGGTGCGACCTGGTCCCACACCAATGCTCGCCAGCTTGGCCCGGATTTCCTGGTCGTCAACCGATGGCGGCACATACTCCATCGCGGCCGACAGGTACTCGAAGAAGTTGGCCTTGATGCCTTCCGTCGTAGCCGGTACGAAATCAATCTTCGGCGCAGTGGGTGGCGCGGGTTGATGGAGGAAGGCGGAGAGCGGCTGGACCTTGTAGCCCGCTTGCACCTTCTCGACATTCGGCATGTCCTTGGCATTGTAGAGCTGAGTCCGAATGGCGCTCACGGCAAAGGGAGTGGTCGAGGTGAAGACTTTTTTGATGCCGGGAGGGGGCGCGCCTTTCCAATCGGGACCGACCACCATGTAGTCGCCCGCTTCGTTGCCGGTGGCACGGCTGCCGATGTAACCGTAGTTGTAAGTGTTGCCGTCGATCATCTGCACCGAGTAGTAACGCCGCTTGTCCACTGCCGGCACCGAGATAACCATCGGCTCCGCGCGCAGGTCCAGCCAGACAAACGAGTACGGGGTGTCGCTGTTCGGGGTGATGATGGCCGTGTCTTGGTAGGTGAAGACGCGAGGCTCGTTCTTGATCTGGTTGAACGGCGCCTTGTATTGCGGGCCGCCCTTGTCCACAGCATATTCGTGCATCACGGCGTAGTTCATCACCAGCGGCAAGCCGTAGATAAAGCCTTCCTCGGCGATCGCCTTAGTCTGCTCGAGACTGGGTGCGGGTACGCCCTTGGCCACATCGGCCTTGTCTGCCTGCGTGATCGGATCGTTCTTGCTCGCACACCCCGCAAATAACGTTGAACCCACGACGACGAGTGCCGCAGCCATTGTCCAGCCCGGGTTTGACTTCCTGTTCATTTTCACCTCGTTGGTTTAGTGCAAGCTGGCAAGGTTTTTACTGATCGACTGGCATGCCCCCATCCACACACCCAAGGAGTGTAGATCACAGTAAGCCAACATCCCCTTGCGAGCTAAAGGCGAACAGTCAGCAAACTACTGTTATGTGTCCGATATCATTAATGACGGCTGCCTGCGACTGCTATGAGTCAGTTTCTGCCTCTCACCACAGGCAGAAAACGGTCAAGAGCGGTCGTTTGGGGAGGCTAATGGGTGTCCCCTTTTCCGTCCCCTTTTCCAGTTAATCAAGCCGGAAAAAGCGACCGGGCAGTCATTGAAAACCGATGACCCGTCGCATCTCTCCTGAGCGCTCGCGGGAGTGGCACCGGGTTCTCTGACTCAGGCATGATGTGAACCTGAGCTAACGGAGAGGCGCTATGGGCAGTCACGACAACCCAGCGGTTTCACTGGCCTTTCGTTCGTATTCGGGCCAAGTCGAACTGCACGATCACGACTTTCATCAGCTCGTACTGCCGCAGTCCGGCTCCATGGACATCGAAGTCGACGGTCGGGGCGGCAAGGTCGACTGGAGTCAGGGCGTGGTAATTCCTGCCGGTGCTCGCCATGCGTTTCTGGCGCAAAAGACCAATACCTTTCTGGTGCTCGACGTGCCGGCGACGACCTTCGGCGGGCCCAAGAATGTCGACCTGTCGACCAGACTCCTGGCCGACAAACGCTTTTTCCCGGTACGCCCGGAAATCCGCCATTTACTCGATTACGCCAGCCGCAGCGCGCCCCTGCTGACCAGTTCACCTCAGGTGGCGGAGTCCTGGAGTACTTTGCTGCTGTCTTCGCTCACGCTACCGCCCGGAATCATCCCTGAGCATGGTCAGTTCACCCTGGCACGGGCTCTCGCTTACATCGAAAGCCATCTGGACAGCCGGCTCAGCGCCATGGAGATTGCACGAGTGGCAGGTACCAGCGAGCGGCGACTCTACGTGCTGTTCGCTCGGCATTTGAAGAGCACGCCTTTTGCGCATATCGCCACCTTGCGCCTCAACTGTGCCATCGACTTGCTGTGTGAAACCGCGCTGTCGATCACCGAGATCGCCCACCGCGTCGGTTATGCCGATCAAAGCGCACTCACCCACGCCCTGAAAAAGAACCGCGACCTGACCCCGGCCGCGGTGCGCCGAAGTTCGCGGGTAAGGTGAATCCGGCAGGCCTGAACAAATCTTCAGC
Organism: Pseudomonas sp. P5_152; assembly: GCF_033989915.1. Taxonomy (NCBI): domain Bacteria; kingdom Pseudomonadati; phylum Pseudomonadota; class Gammaproteobacteria; order Pseudomonadales; family Pseudomonadaceae; genus Pseudomonas; species Pseudomonas sp. P5_152. The sequence goes on from NZ_JASFAH010000002.1 coordinate 676,224, forward strand.
AGTGCTCATCAATACCCGCCCGGCCGGACCTTTCTATCATTGCCCCACTGACAAGGATAAATCAGACGGGGCGTAGATGACCGAAGCGACGCACACTGCCAAAACACAGGTGTCTGTCAGAGCCGCAGCCTCGGCCTCCGCCATCGGCGTGATCGCGGTGTTGCTGTGGTCATGCCTGGCGTTGCTGACCAGCCTCACCGAAGGCATTCCACCCTTCCAACTGCTGACCCTGAGTTTTGCCGTCGCGTTTGTGGCGAGCCTGTGCATCCTTGGCCGCAACGGCATGGCGGGGTTTCGCAGTTGGCGTCAGCCCTGGTCGGTATGGGCGGTCGGTTTTCTCGGGATATTCGCCTACCACGCGCTGTATTTTTTCGCCCTCAAGGCTGCCCCGGCTACCGAGGCGAGCCTGATCGCCTACCTGTGGCCATTGTTGATTGTGCTGTTCTCGGCCTTCAGCGCGGGGGAACGGCTGCGCAAACGCCAATTGCTCGGCGCGCTGCTGGGGTTGGCCGGTACGGCGTTCATCATGCAACAGCGCGCCTCGGGTGAAGCCGCCGCCATGCCGGTAGCCGGCTACCTGGCCGCCTTCGCCTGCGCGCTGGTCTGGTCGTCCTATTCGGTGATCAACCGCCGCTTCAGCGACGTGCCAAGCAGCATCATTGGTGGCATCTGTGGCCTCGTCGCAGTGGCCGGCCTGGTCTGCCATCTGGCGTTTGAAACCGCGGTCATTCCAAGCACCGGGCAATGGGCGGCCATCGTCGGCCTTGGCCTGGGGCCGGTGGGCCTGGCGTTTTTCGCCTGGGACCACGCCACCAAGCACGGCAGCCTGGCGATGCTCGGCGCTCTCTCCTATCTGGCCCCTCTGATCTCGACCCTGCTGCTGGTGGCCATAGGGCAAAGCCATGCCAGCCCGATCCTGATTATTCCCGCACTGCTGATTATCGTCGGCGCCGTTATCGCCACCTCGCGAACAGGCCAGCCCAACGCCGACATCACTGTTGTAAAGGAGCTGTGAGATGGACCTGATTGCCTCTGAAGGCGCCATAAGAATTCAACGCGACCTGCCACGGCTCAGCGTGGCGCCCACTCGATAACTGTCCCATCATGCTGTGTGATCCCCGCCGGCCAATGAAGCAATTTTGCCGCAGGCCAGAAAGGGGAGCTACTTTTTCAACAGAATCGGCCGTTCTCTGCCTGTCACCACCGACAGCTTTGGCTCGATTTCCGCCAGTTGCGCCAAGCAGAAAACGGCCAACAGCGGACTTTCACAGTCGACTTTTCCATGCCCACTGCGAGCAATTGAAGCGGGTCTGCCAGTACGCCCCCCATAAAACCTCTTGGTGGAACACACAGCCCCGCCCTTCTTCACCCCTCAGGCCCAATGATAGAATTCTCTTTTGAAAAAGGAGTTTCATCTGTGGAAGCTGGAAAAAAGAGTTGCCCTTACTGCGCGGAAGCCATCATGGCTGAAGCCATTTTGTGCAAACACTGCCGATCCGACCTAAGGCAGAAAACACCAACCCCGCCCTGGGGGCCGCTATCATCAGTAACGAGAATGGGCCCGGCCAGCAAGGTCCTCGTCGGCAGCGTTATCGCCATCGCCTTGTATTTGGCTTTCGGTTTTTTTGTCAGTAACAGCTCGCAGGACAAGGAAATAATCCAGGCCCGAGAGGCCAGCGAACTATGCCGTCAGCAAGTAGACAGCTACTCTGGCCCGGAAGTCGGCAAAACCATGATTGAAGAAACCTGTCGAAAGCTTGAAGACGAATTGCGCAAGGGTTTTGGCCACGCACCATAGGCGAGGCCGATTGAAAGAACCCTACGTTTATGTGAGGGAAGACGCGTCGTCGATGCCAGAGGTGCTCGACAAGTTTGATCAGTGGCTAGCTCAGTTCGGTAAACGTTATCTTCATCTGGACTGCACAGGTGACAATTACGAAGGTGTGGTTGTTGACACTGAGCGGCTGGAAGAAATTATCGAGTTGGCTGGACGAGCCGGAATTAAAGCCAGTCTTGAGAGCTTCTAGCGCTGCAATAGAGAGCCTGGCGCAGGTCAGTCGCGAGAACTCAAACTAATAGCCGCAGGCAACTCTGACTTTTTCCAGGGCGAGTTCAAGCGTTGCAACAGGCACTGATCCCAGCGCCACGCGCAGCGCATTAGGCGCATGGGAGGCCGCAGAAAACGGCTCTGCTGTCGTCACCAGGATGTTGTCGCGGCGCAATGCAGCAGCAATGCTCTCGGCCCGCATGTCTTCGGGCAACGGCAGCCACAGGAAGTAGGCGTTTGGATGGGCGAGCAGGTTGATGCCGGCGAAAATGCGGCGGGCCAGTCGTTGCCTATGCGCGGCGTCTTTGCGCTTCAATTGTTCCAGGTCATCCACCACACCTTCTTCGATCCAGCGACACGCCAGTTCGACGGTGAGCGATGGCGAACTCCAGGTGGAGGCGCGCACGGCTTGCTCGAGCGCGGGGATCAGCGATACAGGCGCTGCGATGAAGCCGATACGCAAGCCCGAGGCGACGCTTTTGGAAAGGCCGGAAACGTAGATCGTGCGATTCGGTGCGAGCATGAACAACGGCTTCGGCGCCGGCTCGGCTAGAAACGCATAGGCGCCGTCCTCGATCAAAGCAAAACCGTGTTCCTCGGCCAGCGCTACCAAGCGTTTGCGGTCGGCGGCCGGCATGATCGATCCCAGGGGATTGTGCAGGGTCGGCATCGCATAAAACGCGCGCACCGGACGCCGCTTGCAACTTGCCGCGAGCGCGTCGAGATTGGTCTTGCCATCAGCCAACGGTATAGGCAGAAGTTCAATGCGATGGGCGACGGCCAGCGCTTTGATGCCCGGGTAGGTGAGCGCGTCGACCGCGAGTACATCGCCCGGTTTGAGTAGCGCCATCATCGCGAGCGCCAGCCCTTGCTGCGCGCCATTGACGATCAACACTTGTGATCCGGGGACGCGTACCCCTCGATTGCGCAGGTGTTTCGCCGCGATTTCTCGTTCATGCGCACGCCCGCCATGGGGGGCGTTGCGCAACAAGGCGTCCAGATCGCCCGACAATGCGAGGCTGCGCAGTGCCCGCCTCAGCAACTCGGCTTGTCCGGGAACCGCTGGACTATTGAAGGCCAGGTCAATTATTCCAGCGTCGGATGCCGGTTGCAGACCAAGGTCGCGTGGCACAGAGGTGTCGCGCACGAAGGTGCCACGGCCCATTTCACCCACCACCAGGCCCATCGATTCCAACGTGCGGTAGACCCGCGCGGCTGTCGCAAGCGCAATCCCATGTTCGCCCATCAAGCGGCGTACCGTCGGCAGTTGGGTTCCAGGGCGCAAACGTCCGCTGCGAATATTTTCCGCTAGCTGGTCAGCAATGGTTTTGTAGCGTGGCATCGTCATTCAATGTACCTAGAACAATTCTTTGTGTGTATCAGGTGCCGAGCGTAGGCTCCACTACCACACAAAACAAGGAGGCGAGTTCGGCCCGCAGGACACAACCGTTCCAGTGGCGTCGAATCGATTGAGAGATGTTCAGTCACGTTACTGTGGGATGCACCGACCTCGAAACAGCGGCGGCTTTTTATGACGCCGTGCTTGCGCCACTCGGGCTGATCCGCCGCGCGGTGACCCCGGATGGAGGCCCCGCCTCGGCTTGCTGGGTGCATCCGACGCGCACACTGCCGAGGTTCTATGTCTACTTGCCGCGTGATGGCCTTGCGGCCACGGCGGGCAATGGCAGCATGCTCGCGTTTCATGCCGAGACGCCTGACAGGGTACGCGCGGCGTACACCGCGGGGATTCTCCAGGGCGGTACTGATGAAGGCACTCCGGGTGAGCGACCCTGGTATGGCAAGGGCTACTACGGTGCCTACCTGCGCGACCCTGATGGCAACAAGCTGCACATCGTCTATCGCGGCGATCTGGAGCACACATGGTAGAGCCATCGACGCTGCTGCTGTTCGCGGGGGCGGTGTTGCTGTTGCTGATGTCTCCCGGCCCCAACATGGCCTTCGTGATTGCGCACGGCGCGAGCTACGGCTGGCGTGGCGGCGTCGTTGCTGCTTTGGGCATCGGCGCAGCTGACCTGGTATTGACCGCGCTCACCGCAGCCGGTCTCACGGCCGCAATAGCACAGTGGCCACCGTCGTTCGACCTGATCCGCTGGGCCGGCGCGCTCTATCTGCTCTGGATGGCCTGGAAGGCCATACGGGCGCATGCCGGCCTGCCACCACACTCGGCTATCCAGGCCTCGCTGATGTCGGTGTTCATCCGGGCGCTGCTGAACTCATTGCTCAACCCGAAAGCGCTGCTGTTCTTCATGGTGTTTTTGCCGCAGTTCGTTGTTCAGGGCAGCTCTACGGTGGCACAGCAAATCGTGGTCCTGGGGCTGGTGTTGACCCTGATCGCGAGCGTTTTCCACGTCGCGTTGGGCCTGGTCGGGGGAGTCATCCGCGGTTACGTGTCCGACAAAAGCCAGTCCGCGAAGTGGCAGTCGCGGGGCCTGGCATTGGTATTGGTGTTGCTTGCGGCTCGCCTGGTGTTTACCTCGCGGCCGGCATGAATCTGGCCGATAGACTTGTTCAAGTGTCGCCTAGCAGCATGATGTGAGTGGCATGGATATCCTCTGTTCGCACAAAACCGCAGTGCAGGTAAAACGCGTCTCCTGCGGGCGTATCGGTGCTCAGACGCACGCTCTGAAAGCGCAGAGCGGCATGTGCGACCAGCGCTTTTACTAGCCTTTGACCGACGTGGTGCCCCCTTGAAGAAGCTGCGACGTAAACCCGTCGCAGCCTTGCCGTATTGGTCTGGCCATAGGGATCAACTGAAAGGCCGCCGATGCCTATCAGTTGCTGGTCGAAATACGCCGCCATGAGACACTCCCCGGGTGCATCGAAGCGATTCGCCCCGCAGTGCCATTCGCCAATCAGCCGAGTGAGAAATCTGAAACCCTCTCCAACGGCCTCTTTTTCCAAGGCCAGGATCTGTGGCGGCAGGTGGGTGATGTGGTGAATCTCGACTGGTTTCATGCATCGTCCTTGATTCGGGGTTAAAGGGTTTTGGCTGATCTACACTCCCTGGGCGGCTGAGTTGGCGCTTTACCGCCGGATTTACTTAGTCGGGAGACAATCCTGAGTTTCAGTTGAGCTGCGGCCTGGATGGGAGCCTGAACACTCACGGTAATTGCTTGCTCAACACTGACGAGGTGCAAATGAACAGGAAGTTTAACCGGGGCTGGACAATGGCGGCGGCTGTCGTCGTGGGTTCAACGCTTTTTGCAGGGTGTGCGAGCAAGACCGATCCGATCACGCAGGCAGACCAGGCCGATGTGGCCAAGGGCGTACCCGCACCCAGTCTGGAGCAGACCAAGGCGATCGCCGAGGAAGGTTTTATCTATGGCTTGCCGCTGGTCATGAACTACGCCGTGATGAACGAGTTCGCGGTGGACTCACAGTCCAGCCAGTTCAAGGCGCCCTTCAACCAACTGCGCAACGAGCATCGGGTTTCTACTCCCGCCGATACGGCTGTCATTACGCCAAACAGCGACACTCCGTACTCGATACTCTGGGCCGACCTGCGCGCAGAGCCGCTAGTGATTACCGTGCCGGCGGTGCCCAAAAAACGCTACTACTCGGTCCAGTTGATCGACGGCAACACCTATAACTACGGCTACATCGGGAGCCGGGCAACGGCCGGCGCACCCGGGAGCTATCTGATCGCCGGCCCCAACTGGAAGGGTGCGCTGCCCCCTGGCATTCACAAGGTGTTCAACTCCACGACGCCCTTCGCGCTGACGCTGATCCGCACCCAGCTGTTCAATCCGGCCGACATGCCGAATGTCGAGAAGCTGCAGGCGAGTTACAAGATCCAGCCGCTGTCTGCCTTCCTCCATCAACCCGCGCCGCCCGCTGCGCCGAAGATTGATTTCGTGCCGGCGACGACAGAGGGCATCAAGGCCAACTTCTTCGAGTACCTGTCGGCCGCGTTGGAGTATGTGCCGCCATCGGCGTACGACAAGGAGATCCGTGCCAGGCTGGCCAGCATCGGCGTAGGTCCGGGCCGGAGCTTCGAATTCAAGGACCTCTCGCTCGAACACAAGGCCGTGGTCTTGCTGGGGATGAAGGCCGGCGACGAGAAGGTCGACAAGTTTCTCTCTAGTGGCATGAAAAACATCAACGGCTGGAACATCGGCGCGTTCTTCGGCGACCAGGCGTTCTACAAGGACAACTGGCTGATGCGTGCTGGCGCTGCGAAGGGCGGTATCTACGGTAATAACGCCGTCGAGGCCATGTATCCCTTCACACGTACTGACGGCAACGGCCAAACGTTGAATACCGGCAAACACAACTACACGCTCACCTTCCCTGCCGGCAAACTGCCTCCCGTCAATGCGTTCTGGTCGGTGACCATGTACGACGGCAAGAGCCAGCTGCTGATCAACAATCCGCTCGACCGCTACCTGATCAACTCGCCGATGCTGTCGGCCATGAAGAAGAATGCCGATGGTTCGCTGACGCTGTACATCCAGAAGGATTCGCCGGGCACGTCCAAGGAGTCCAATTGGTTGCCCGCGCCTGACGACACCGCCTATCTGGTGCTGCGCCTGTATTGGCCGAAAGCCACGCCACCTTCGATTCTTCCAGCGGGTTCCGGCACTTGGTCACCCCCAGGTATCACCCAGGCGAAGTGAAAGCTGCACCATCGTAGTGACCTTACTGCACGGGTCACTACGACAGCCCGCCCCCATTGCCGCCCTTGATGTCTGTTTACTTGCACCTTAGATTACTGGCATTCATGGAGGAGTCTGGCTGATGGCACGCGTAAGTTTGATACTGACACCCGGTTTTGCAGACTGGGAATATGCATTCATTGCAGGAACTGGGTCGCCGTTCTACGGGATCGACGTCAGGTTTTTCGCGCCTGCTGTGGGGCAGTTCCACTCACAGGGTGGCTTGGCTGTCACCGTCGAGAGCAGTTTGCAGCACTGCCTGGACTGGCAACCGGACGTTGTGGTCGTCATTGGTGGAACGGCCTGGGAAGGTGCGCATGCAGCGGATATTTCAAACTTTCTGCAGGCCAGTCGATCACGTGGAGCGAGCATTGCCGGTATCTGTGGGGGAACGCTGGCACTGGCCAGAGCCGGGCTACTCGACACGGTGCCTCATACCTCGAACAACCCTGCCTTCCTGCAAGACAATGCCCAAGGTTACGCGGGACACTCGTTTTATCGAAGCAGTCCGGTCGCGATAGTTGCAGACCGCATCATTACAGCGCCCGGCCCGGCCCCCGTCAGCTTCACCTGCGCCGTGTTCGAGGCTGCCGGGCTATCTGCAGAGACCATTGCACAGTTCAGGGCAATGTTGGCAGCGGAACATCGGTGAGATACCGCACCTGCACAAACAACTGTGGGAGCGAGCCTGCTCGCGATGAACTGAAGAACAACGCGTTGATTCAGACAATACGCGTCATCAGTGACGCTCATCGCAAGCAAACGGAGCCCCACCCGGCGGCTCCTACAGAGTGAACCAACCCCCGACTACGGACGCAATCGCCTATGGACCTCGCCACCCTCACCCTGTTCCTCCCCGCCTGCTTCGCCTTGAACATGGCGCCGGGGCCGAACAATCTGTTGTCGGTCAGCAACGCTACCCGCTATGGCTACCGCACTTCGTGCCTGGCCGGGATCGGGCGGCTACTGGCATTCGCCGGCATGATCGCCCTCGCCTCCGCCGGCCTGGCGGTGGTGCTGCAGACGTCGGAGTGGCTGTTCTACGGGATCAAAATCGTCGGTGCGGCTTACCTGCTGTACCTCGCCTGGCAACTGTGGACCGCCGATCCCCAGGTCGAGACCGCAACCAAACGCCCTGAGGCGGGGTTGCTGGCGCTGGCCCGGCAAGAGTTTTTGGTGGCGGCCGGCAACCCCAAAGCCATCCTGATATTCACCGCCTTCCTGCCGCAGTTCGTCGACCCCAGCCAGGCGGTGACCCCGCAGTTTGCCTTGCTGGGCGCGCTGTTCCTGGCCCTGGAGTGGGTTGCCATCGCCTCATACGCCTACATGGGGCTGCACATGCGCCGCTGGTTCAGCCAGCCCGGTGGCAAACGGGTTTTCAATCGGTGCTGCGCCGGGCTGTTGGCGGCGGCGGCAAGTGTGCTGATGATGGCGCGTCGGGCCTGAGCCTCGGGCATGCCTGAGCGCTTGAGCAAACGGCTGCGGGGTCTCGACATCCGCTTTTTCCCATACGTTGAGTGATCGGAGCAATAAAGTGGAAATCAAGATTGATATATTGGATTCACCCACCGAAAAGGATCAGGGAGTTCTGAATAATAGGTTTTCAGAATACCTTCGAATTCAATATCCAAATCTACCGCCAGAATCTGAAGATAAAAAATTCATGGTGGTCGCGCACGATGAAGTAGGCGACTACATCGGCGCAATAAGCTGTAATTGTTACTGGGACGGCTTGGAAATTGATACCTTCTGGGTGAAGGAATCTCATCGCGGTAGAAAGGTCGGTTCCATGCTATTGGAAAAAGCAGAAACGTTTGGCGCCAACAATGGGGCAGTAGTCGCATTCTTGAAAACCGTTGATGCTAAACAGTTCTATGAGCGGCATGGGTATGAGCTTTATGGCGTTCTTGAGGATCGGCCAATCGGGACTAACCTGTACCATTTAAAGAAACGGTTAGTCAAATAGGCATAACAGCTGGTTCAAACCTTTCGCTTCACTCACTGGAAAGGGACAAAGACTGGCCTTTAACCCAATGCTGGTCAGCGTCCGCATTGGGTCGAAGCTTTCCTTCCCTGCAAGTTCCACTCTTGGCTGCTGTGAAATCAAGCCAGGCTTGAGCAACCCCAGCGATGGCCAATATAAACTAAGGTGACGGGCAGCTTCCGGCCAATAGCGGTCACTCAGGTAAACACGAATTCGCACCTTGAGCCGGGTAGCTCGCAGATCCTCATGTTGTAGAACAATACACCTAAGAATGTGATCGCCAGAGCCCACCGAGCTTGTCGACAATGACCAGAGCCACCCACTCTGCGTTTTCGCAGGCTATGGTTTGAAGTTGATATTGAAGTACCAACAGGCCAATTTAAAAGGCTTTTTTTGGCGCTGGACGTCGATACACGGAGCAATAAACATCTAGATTTCTGCATCCTCCAGCCTTTCTGGTGAAATGCGCGACCGGTTAAATCAGTTCAGATCAGTCGTTTCCTTTGTGCCTGCTTTCTTCTCGGTAGGATAGATCTCGTACCGCCCGATCAATCCGCATATAGACTCAATATGTCGTCATATTTGCCGCTCTGTTTGATCTGGTCGAGGGCCCGTTGCCATCGAGCCACTTCCGAACCAGGTGTGCTTTTGGACAGTGCTATGTATCCATCGGAGGTGAGGATCGTCACCGGCGTTAGACGCAATGCAGAGGCAGAGACCTTGGCTTCGGCCAGCTTATGTTGTAAGCCCCATATCGATGAAGCTACAAGCAGCACTCTGCCCGCTTGCAGCATCTTGAAGCAACCCGAATAGCTATTGCTACGGATGATGGCAGTAAAACCTTGGCTCACAAGGGCAGCATCATCCACGTTGTGGTTCAGCACACAGACGGGTAAATGGCGAGCATCAGATAGCGTATTGATTCCGGTTGGATGTTCGGCGCTTTCATATAGCCGATCCGTTTCGCTGGAAATCAGCCCTACCCAATTGACGGTCGATTCCCTGTCCGCCGTTCGGCTTACATTGAAAAAGGCAATGCCTTCGTTTTGTTGTACCAGCGCCAGGCCTCGAGCCAGTGGCACTTCGGTAATCTCCATAGGCTCGCCGAGCTCTGACAACAACGCTCGTACCAGCTCTAGGTAGAAGGCGCGCTTCCCACTATGTGGCACGCCGCGCAGGCTCCCGCTCGTACGGGACACCTCAAGGCCGGTACTGTGCGTCAATACCTGCCACTCATCGGCCAGGACATGGGATGAGCTGAAAGCCAGAATCGCGGCCAACATCCTCCTTTTCATACATCCCACTCGGGCTGCTCCTGTTCATCCTTCGAGTCACTATAAACGCGTCACCAGATGATTAAAGTCGACAGTGAGCATCGACAACTCGCCCTACGGTCATCGATTGGTGCCCGCGTTTTCAGGCACTCAGATTGGGCCTCCGATTCCCATCGAACGGCGACAGAATGCCAATGTTTTCTAACGGGTGCCATCTGAAGCCTCGTCTAATCTCGTCAGCAAGTGCAAACGGTCGGAGGGTATTTATTCAAAGAAATAGATTGTGCTTGAGCACGCGAGGACAAATTCGAGCCACCTTCAGAGGTTGGGTTAGCCAGTTGGAAAGCATCATCCTTGAAGTTTGTCTTACACCAAGCGTAGCTGATCAAATCTTAGGTGCATTGAATGTAAAGCCTTCCTGAAAATCTATCATTGACTGCCAGCCACGACTGGCAGCAATGGGTCGATTTATCCCTTTGCTGACAGGCAGCTATGGGTCTTGAGCCGCTGCCACTCAGTAGAACAGCAGGGGATGTTCCAGGGGGGTAAGCAGCAGCTTTTCAAGGCTCAGTGCGGCATCTTCGGGATAGAGGGTGTTGATACTGAGCCTGGGTTCGGTCATGTACGCCGCCGGGCCAAGTGCGCCAACCATCTGGCTGACACTGTAGAAGCCCCTGACCCTGCCCTGATGCTGAATTTTGACTTTGAAGCTGGCTCTGGGCTCGAGCCTGGAGGCGCGTATTTTCCAGTCAGCTGGAACGTTGGGGTAGCCAAGAATACGCTTCAGGGTCTGATCTTCCTGATCGCTGCCGTTGAGCATGACATGCTGTTTGAACGCCATGATCACCAACGACAATGCGTCTTGCCATTCCTCGCTCAGCGCGCCATCGCTGCCGTCGTTGAACAGAAAGTCATACAAGTTGACGGTTTGCCTGAGCCGCTCGGTATCGACTTTGTCCTGATAGAAGCCTACCCAGGCCTTGTTGACCATCAGGATATTGCCCGCGCCATCAGTCAGGGTGGATGGATACGGATCCAGTGTCTGCAATGTTCTGAGCATTGCAGACCTTAACCATTTGAGATCCGGGCTGTGAAAGTCCTGCGCTATTTCATTGGTCGCGTAGCCCGCAGCAATGCGCAGATGGCTGCGATCCCTGCGGCCAAGCTTTAGCGCGTCCGCGATGTGGTCGGTCAGCACCTCACTTGGCTTGCTTATCCCGTTTTCCAGGCGACTGACATGTCGAGTCGAGGTGCCGACCATTTCGGCCAGTTGCTCCTGGCTCAGCCCGAAGACTCCGCGCCAGAACCTGAGAAAGTCAGCAAAGCGCTGTAAGTGTTGTGTCTCGGCCATGTCCATTGTTGCGAGAAATCCCTTCTATCAGACATCCCATGTCGTGGTGACTGGGGCCGGCCTCGGCAAAATGGGCGGGTCTCGTCCATTCTTCGCGGAGTAATACCATGGCGGCCTCCATACTAAACGTCAGAGATCTGCATTTCTATCTGTTCGAGTTGTTCGATGCGCAAGCCCTGACCGCCCGCCCGCGCTATGCCGAGCACAGCAAGGAAACTTATCTGGCGGCCATCGAAACCGGGCGCAAGATCGCGCAACGCTACTTCCTGCCAATCCGGCAGAAGGTGGATGTGCAACAGCCTACGTTCGACGGCAAGCAGGTGCACATGCTTCCCGAGATCAAGCCTGCAATCGATGCCGTTATCCAATCCGGGCTCGCTTGCCCGGAAGCCGATTATGAATGGGGTGGCATGCAATTGCCGGCCATTGTTGCAAGTGTGGCCACTTCTTTCCTGTCAGCTGCTGGCAGCACCACACTGGGTTACACCAGTCTGACCAATGCCAACTGCAATCTTATCGAGGCTCACGGCACGCCCGAACAGATCGCCAAGTGGGTCGTGCCGATGCGTCAGGGCCGGTTCGCCGGAACCATGGCCATGACCGAGCCGTCGGCGGGCTCGGGGTTGGCAGACCTGGCGACCAGCGCGACCAGGACTGAAGAGGGTCGTTACCTGATTACTGGCAACAAGATCTTCATTTCTGGCGGTGATCACAACCTTAGCGAAAATATTGTTCACCTCGTCCTGGCAAGGATCAAAGGCGCGCCCAAGGGCATCAAGGGCGTATCCCTGTTCATTGTTCCCAAGTATCTGGTCGATGAAACCGGTGCGGTCGGCAGCCGCAATGATGTGAGCCTGGCTGGCTTGTTCCACAAGATGGGTGGGCGCGGGCAAACCTCCTGTGCGATCAACTTCGGTGAACAGGGCGGCTCGATCGGCTACCTGGTAGGTGAGGAGAATCAGGGTATTCGCTACATGTTCCACATGATGAATGAGGCACGCATCATGGTCGGAACCAGCGCCGCACTCACCGCGTTAAGCGGTTATCAGTACTCCCTCGACTACGCGAAGGAGCGGCGACAGGGGCGTTTACCTTCGTCCAGGGATCCGCTGTCTGCGCCCGTGCGGATCATTGAGCACGCGGATGTGCGACGCATGCTGTTGGCACAGAAGGCCTATGCCGAAGGTGCCTACAGCCTGTGTCTGTTCGGTGCACAACTGGCTGACGACGTGCGCACTGCTCCTGAAGAGGCCGAGCGCAGAAGCGCAAAGGTACTGCTGGATTTCCTGACGCCGATCATCAAGTCCTGGCCATCCGAATACGGCCCGCGCGCCAATAGCCTGGCGATTCAGGTGTTGGGTGGGCATGGCTATACCAATGAGCATCCGGTCGAGATGTTCTACCGCGACAACCGCCTCAACTCGATCCATGAGGGCACCTATGGCGTGCAGTCGCTTGACCTGCTCGCACGCAAGGTGCCCGCCGACAATATGGCCGGATACACGAACTGTATCAGCAGGATGCGTGACGACATTGAGACGGCCACCCAGCACCCGGCCTTGCAGGAGCCTGCGGCTGCGCTTCTGGCCGCCATTCAAGTGCTCGAGGAAACCACCGGTGCTGTTCTTGGCGGCATGCAGAAACTGCACATCGACTTGGCGCTGGCCAATTCGGTCAAGTACCTGGAGCTGTTTGGCAACGTGGTTGTGGCCTGGATGTGGCTCAAGCAAGGCATAGCCGCGAGCGCTGGCCTGGCCAGGGACCCGCATGAGAATGACCGGAACTTCTACCTGGGCAAGTTGCAAGCCCTCAAATACTTCTACGCCTACGAACTGCCAGAGATACAGGTCTGGAAACAGATTCTGTGCGACTTCGAAGATGCCTTCTACATGGCCCGAGAAGAGTGGTTTTGATGGCTGCGGCGTACCTGGTTTGTCCGTTGAATAACCGTATCAATCGCAGAGGTTTCATATGAGTCAGCAAAGTATCGATTTCACTGGGCGTGTCGCCATCGTCACCGGAGCCGGAAACGGACTCGGACGCTCCCATGCGCTGGCATTGGCCAGGCGCGGTGCCAAGGTGGTGGTGAATGATCTGGGAGGTGCCCGTGACGGCGCGGGTAACTCGTTGCAGGCTGCAGACGAGGTGGTCGCGCAAATCCAGGCCATGGGCGGCGAAGCCATTGCCAACGGCGCCAACGTTGCCAACTTTTCTGAAGTCGAGGCGATGGTCGCGCAGGTCATGGAGCGTTGGGGGCGGATCGATATTCTGCTCAACAACGCCGGAATACTTCGCGATAAAAGCTTCTCCAGGATGGACCTGGCCGACTTCAGGCTGGTGATGGACGTGCACCTGATGGGCTCGGTCAACTGCACCAAGGCCGTCTGGGAAATCATGCGGGCGCAGAACTATGGGCGAATTGTCATGACCACCTCCTCTTCCGGTCTCTACGGCAATTTCGGTCAGTCGAATTACGGTGCGGCCAAGATGGCGGTTGTAGGGCTCATGAATACCCTGGCGCTGGAGGGACAGAAACACGATATCCGGGTCAATGCGCTGGCCCCCACTGCTGCCACCCGCATGACCGAAGATCTATTGGACAAGACGGTATTTGAACTCTTGACCCCTGAGTCGGTTACCGCAGGCGCGCTACTGCTGTGCCACGAGGGTGCACCGCAGCGCACGATCCTCTGTGCCGGTGCAGGTGGCTATGCCACTACGCGGATTTTCGAGACCAATGGCGTGTACCTCCCACCTGCCTTGCAGACCCCTGAGAGTGTGCTGGCGACCTGGGACGCTATCTGTGACACCACAGATCAATGCGCCCTGGAGGCGGGCTTCAAGCAGACAGAGAAGTTCCTGTCCAAGGCTGCCGCCAGCTTCGGCAATCAATGAGATCGCATGCCTGAGCGGCGCATCCAATTCAATTTCTGCGCTTGTCCGGTTGACGGACGGGCGCGTTTTTCTCGGAGGCAGTATGCAGGATCTATTCAATTTGCAAGGTCGGGTGGCGCTGGTCACCGGTGGGGCGCGAGGGATTGGCGCGATGATCGCGCGGGCGTACCTGCAATGCGGGGTCAAGGTGTACATTTCATCGCGAAATCAGGATGAGCTGGCGAATTTTACCAACGCTGTTGCAAGCCTTGGCGAGTGCGTTGCGATCCGTGCTGACCTCTCCAGCCTGGAGGGCATCGAGTTTTTGGTCGATGAGATTGGCAAGCGTGAGTCCGGCCTGGACATCCTGGTTAACAATGCCGGCGCTACCTGGGGCGCGGAGTTTTCCGTGTATCCAGAGGCGGGTTGGGACAAGGTTGTGGATCTGAATCTGAAGTCACCGTTCTTTTTGACGCAGCGTCTGCTCGGGCTGCTCAAAACTGCGGCTAAAGCAGAGACTCCGTCCCGGGTGATCAATATTGCCTCGGTCAACGGCCTGGTAAATCCCGGAGTCGATAATTATGCGTACTCCGCCAGCAAGGCCGGCCTGATTCACCTGACCCGGCATCTTGCGGTTGATCTGGCTCCCGCAAATATCAATGTCAACGCAATCGCGCCCGGCTTTTTTCACACGAAAATGACGGCTTACGCGGTTGAGCAAGATGCAGGTTCCATCATGGCCATGGTCCCGAGGGGGCGTCTTGGCAATCAGGACGATATGGCTGGCGCTGCCATCTTCCTGGCATCCAGGGCCTCTTCCTGGATCACCGGACATACGCTGGCGCTGGACGGTGGCCTGGTCGCAGCCGCCGGTTGATCAAATAGATTTCAGCGATACTCATGAGACTCTGTGACAAGCCGCAATAGAAAGCCCCCTCCGCTGGCAGCGGAGGGCTCACGGATAACAGCGTCAGCTTTGGCGGGTTGCCTTACTTTGGATCAACACCCAGTGTTCCTATGAAGTCGACCACGGCTTGCCGTTCTTTGTTATTGACCTGGGTAGCAATGGCTTGCATCCACTTGCCCTGGATATCGGAATACTCATCTGCCCCCCGCCAGCCCTGAGCGTAATTGTTCAGCTGCTGATCGATATACCAGCCGTCAAGGATTCGCAAATCAGGTGCCTGCAGGTGTGCATAACCTTGGGCAAATTGGCCGTGGCAAGCCGCACAGGTATCCTGATAGCGTGCTGCGCCAACCTTGGCAGTGGCACTGTCAGACTGTGGCGCCTTGGCCAGTTGCAGACCGGCGTAGTGCGCGGCCAGACTGGCAAGCTGCTCTTCACTGAGGCTCAGGGTAATCGCACGCATGCTCTGCCCCGCCTGATCCTGTTGAGCGTAACCGCGCCGGCCGGCTTTGAAATTCAGCAGCTGACGAGCCAGATATTGTGCGTTCTGCCCCGCCAGGCGCGGTGCGCCCAACGCCTGATTACCCTGGCCTTCTGCGCCGTGGCACACCGCACAGGTTGCACTCAGTGCTGCAGTGGGCGCCTCCGTCGCCTGGGTGGCGAGCGGAGCCAGAAACAGTAAGGCCAGGCTGGTCATCTTATTCATCTGCGAATGCTCCACTGTGCTGCTGTTGCTCACGCTGAACGATCTGTTCAAGCAAATGCGCTTGAATGACTGATGGGCTGGCCAGGGGATACTGACGCAAGGTGCCTACTTCAGCAGCGGTATAGGGTTGAAAATCCGCCGGTATCTGTGCCGCACTGAAGCTGCCGAGCATCCAGTTCAGCAAGCGTGCCAGATCAGAATCGGGCAGCGCCGTCTGGGCGGTGCCCGGCACCTGCACCAGATACTCGCGACCGCCCGGGACACTGAGAAAGCTGCCCATCCGATTACGCAAATCTGGCACCTGTCGTGCGGGAAAGCCGCTGCCATCTGGTAAATGGCAACCCTGACAATTGAGCATGTAATCGACCTGAGCCGGCTCGGTCGCCCAACTGCAGCTGCTGGACAGGAGAAGCCCCAGAGCAACTGCGCGAATCATTGTTCCTTCACTCCGATCACGACCGACAGCGAGCAGTGATAAGGCACATTCGCCTGGCTGCCGGTACACCAATTGAGATCGTTCGAGCTCTGCGGCCGATAGATCGGGGTGTCGCCCTGATCTCGCTGGCAGATGCAGCGCCCACAATTACTTTTGCCACAACAGTCGTTGTAGGAAATGACGTAGTCCTTGCCGTCCGTGGGATTTCGGCAGGTGCCGATCCAGGTGATGTCTGACTTCACGGTGCCAGGCGGACAACTGCTAGCCGTGCCACCGCAACATCCACAAAGAAAACCGTCGATCGCACAATGTCTCCAGTAGTCGCAGCTATTGGGATTGCCTTCTTCAGCAATGCCCGTGGAGGCAAAGGCACTGTTGCGATAAACCGGCAGCAGCGTAAAGGCGCCCGCACCGATCAACAGAGTGCCCAGGCCGCCGAGAAAACCTCGACGCGACGTGCTGCGAGCGGTCTGTCGGGTGAGTTTTTCGGTCACTTGATCAAGCCAATTGTTTTCCATCGTCATTGCCCTCGATGCGTGTGCCTGGCAACTCAGCCATGTGCCGCATGAAATTGTTGAACCGTGGCGTAGCCGAGGCTTTTCGCCTCGAACAGGCTGTCCAGATGTTCGCGGGTATTGATCAGGCCGTGTGCGGTCACCTTGCCCGAGGCATCAATCAACACCCCATAGGGCAGCTTGGCGATCTGGTAAGCCATGCCAACCTCGGGAGAGAGCAAATACGCAAACTCATTCAGCCCTTCACGTCGAATGAAGGACAACTGTTCGGCTTCGTCACCATCACTGGCCAGGATCACGCGTAGCCAGGCTCGCTCCTTTGCCTGGGCCGACTTGAGCACCGGCAGCAAGGTCTTGCACACCGGGCACGTCGGCGAAAGGAAGAACAGCAGTGTCGAGAGTCCGCCAGCATCGACGCCAGCCAGACTCAATGCACCGCCGGTCAGGCTCGGCAGATTGAAGACTGGCGCCTCATCCCCGACCTTGATCACCTTGCCCAGCGACAGCGCCCCTACCGGGCGGATGCGTTCGTGCAGCAGACCAATTTGCCGGGTCAGGGCCAGCACCGTCACCAACAAACCGATGATGGCCAACCAGGAAAGGCTAATGGCAACAACCAGTGCTTCAATCATAGAGAGAGTTCTCGGGCAGAGTTTTGGTTGGCAATCAGGGTATTGGCCAGAAGGTAGAAGGCGCTGCCGGTAAGCACCACGCAGCCAATCACCAGCCAATCGTAGAAAACCAGGATGCGGCCGCTCGGCGGCAGCAGCAGATTCAGGGTGAGGAGCATGAGAATCAGGTTGCGCCATACCAATGGCCAACTGACTGCCTGGCGGCGGGCGCCTGCCTGGCAACCGCAGTCGGCAATGCGCCGGCCCTGCAACAGGCTCAGCGCCATTGCAAGCGCATAGATCAGCAACAACGCCGCCGCGAGCCACACAACGAAGGGCTGCCGGAAAGCCAACAACCCGCCGGCGGTGACTATCTCAAGCCAAGGCAACAGCAAGGCGACAGGACGAACCAACCCTTGCGCAAGCACGTCATAGCTCTGCAACACCGCCGTGAACCCAAGCGTGTCGCGTAATTTGTGCCAGCCTGCAACCCCCAGCAGCAGGGCCATGCCGACACTTATGGCGGTCAACCAGACCGGTTCGCCGAGCAGGCCGATCACCATGGCAGCACCATGTTCAGATATCCATAAGGCAGCCCGGTGATGGTGCGCAGGTGCGCACCGCTCTCGACATCGTAAAGATTGATGTCCTGCTGCAGACGACGCAGCACACCATCCTGGCCCTCGGTTAAATAAATCCAGGCACTGGCCAGCCAGGGCATCTGCAGCACCCAGTCCACGCTGTAAAGACGTGGCTGGACGCCGGGACTGACGCCGATAGAGATGCTCTGCTCAGCCAGTTTGATGGTCTGGATTTTTTTGCCCTGGTTCGCATCGAAGACCCAGACTTCGGTGCCCGGCTCCTGGAAGGTGTCTGGCCCGCCTTGGTGCATCAACACGAACAATCGGCCGCTCGCTGCATGTACGGCGGTGTGCTGAATGCCGCTCATGCGCCAGTCGTCCTTTCGCTCATCCCCGCTAAGCAACGACCACTGCCGGGACACGCGCAACTGATCCGGGCCCATCTGAATGGCATACACCTGACTTTCGCGAGAAACGAAATACCAGGTGTCACCTATCCGCGAAGCCGCAGTCGACAGCAGGTCCTTGAGCGGATCGAATAACGGTTTGCTGCGCTGCTGGATCAGTACCTGACCTTGTTCTCCCAGGCGCAGGTGAAGAAATCCGCCGTCGCCGCAGATGGCATAGAAATCACGCTTGCCGGCCGGATAGATCGAGGCGCAGCCGGGTGTCTCCACCTCGCTGACAAAACGATCGGCATCCAGATCGACGATACTGATGGACTGCGCCGGGGTAAAATTGAGCACCAGGAGAAAACGCTCGTCGTCCGACAACACACTCAAACCCGTATTGCCCAGGGCGTTGATGCGCTTGGACGGAATCGGGATTTCCCGTTTGGGCGCGAGGGTCTGTGGATCATAGACCGTCACCATATCGCTGCGGGTTCCACGGGTGCCGCGGCTGAAATAGGTTTCGACGGAGAACAACTCATTACGTGACTGTGCAGGCAGCAGGCTGTTGAACCAGAAGCCGGTATCAAGCTGGCCCAGCATCTTGCCGCTGTCATCGAACAAAAATGCTCGACCATCGAGTTGCGTCGGCGCTCGATTGCCCCATACCCAGAACCAATGCTGACCGTCATGGGCTGCCAGGGTTTCGACCCTGGCCTGCTCCACCGGGATATCAGCCAGTGCCAAGGGCAGTTGCAGCGAAGTGCCCAGCATGAAATAGCACGCTAAACGTTTGAACATATCGACATTACCTACCCATAAGCTATTGAAGTTGGCTTCGATCGGGGTTTTCTCACTGTGTATGACGGTGGGTCTATGCCATTCCCTTCTTGCGCGCCAGGGCGCGATACACATAGAAAATCTCTGTAAAAATCAACGACCAGGCAAAGGTTTCAATCACCCACTTATTGAAAAACACCGCTGTGTCTTCATTGGGCAGAACCATGAAGTCCTGGATAGCGGCGACAAACAGATTCAGGACTATAAGTACGACCATCAACCAGCCGTGCAAGATCAGCTTGTATTTAAATGCCTGCTGTACGATACAACCGCAGAAGATTAAAAAGAGTACAGCTGCCAACATCGAGGCGACCGGTAGTGCCGCCCGCATGAAGTCCAGCGTTTCAAAGCCATAACTGAGAACAAGCGCGACGACAAAAACCAGAACCTCCTTACCTTTGGACAATTCAAAGTTATGCGTCACTTTCATTAAGCCGATGGCACCAATAACGGTAACACCAAATAGTTTTGAAAACGTATCCAGGTAATGCCAGACATAGGCGGAAAATTCAAAGACACCGGCCTTATCTAAAATCACGTTGGTTGCAGACACGGCGAGAAAGAACCACTCGTAGCCCAACATATCGTTTTTCAACTTGAGAAAGCGGTATCCGTAATAAAAGCCGACCCACACCAGGGACGAAACAGCCGTGTAAATCATCATATCTCTGCTAGACATTGCCGCTGTCCTTTTTGTTTTTTCGGGGAGTACTTTGATTACCCACCGCCACTGCAGCCTATGGGCTGGCTTAAGCAGCGCCAGCGCAGGTCATTGGCCTCATCGGCCAACGGGAATAACCTGATGGCCGTAGTGTCAGATCAACGCCCAGCCAGGTGTTACCCAATATCCGCATTGAGTAAATTGCGTTTATTGGCTAACGCTGGCACTGCCAATCGCTTAGGCTGCGCGAGACCGATCGTCAGTGCACTTTCAGCACGATGGGCGATTACAGGAGTAGTGGTGATACGCGCCGCATGGGATAAAGGCGCCTAGTGCTCGGCGGAGTAACCGCCAGGAATCAGATGTTGTCCAAGGAGATTGCCAGTGAATACCAGCGGCGGCCTTTACTCCCCTACTCCATTGATCGCGACTAATCCCGTCGTCGTCAGCGTTGCAGAACTGCATGACGTTGATGACTATGGCGCGACCCTGCCTGGCTGGTCCAGTGAGGTCCAGCAGTTGAGCAACGGCTTCTTTGCCGGGCGCTGCAGCCTGGTAAGCTTTGCCGGCATGCAACTGTTTCGCGAAATCACCTCCCAGCGCATGTGCGTTAAGTTCGCCACCAAAGCTAATTCGCGCTCCATTGCCCTGCCGCTGTCGTTGTCCCAGCCTGCCCTGTTCAGTGGTACCGAAGTCAATCACCGGGAAATCGTCTGCTTTGCCGAGGATGAAACCTTTACCTATTACACAGCACATTCAAGCGACTTGCTGACCCTGAGCTTCGATACTGACGTCTTCGCTGCCTATGCCGATCAAATCAAAGATGCCGATGTCGCTCGCAGCCTTGATAAAACGGCCTTTCTAAAAGTCATGCCAGATCAGGCTGCTCAGCTGCAAACATTCCTGCAAACCGTGCTGACCGTTTTGCTGAACAATCCTGGCGCCTTGCAGCACCAGCATGCACAGGACTCGCTGACCGAGTCGATTTACACACAGGTGCTCAAGCTGCTCGGCAACGGCGACAAACTGTGCGCATTCGCCATGCCCAAACATCGCTATGCCCTGGTTGCGCGAGCGCGTGAATATCTGTTTCACGATCCCCTGGGTGAGAGCTTCACCATTGCCAGGCTTTGTCACTACCTGGGAGTTGGCTCACGCACGCTGGAATATGCATTCCAGGACGTCCTGGGCATGACCGCAGTGGCTTACTTACGCGCATTGCGA
This sequence comes from Pseudomonas sp. P5_152, assembly GCF_033989915.1. Lineage (NCBI taxonomy): Bacteria > Pseudomonadati > Pseudomonadota > Gammaproteobacteria > Pseudomonadales > Pseudomonadaceae > Pseudomonas > Pseudomonas sp. P5_152. The sequence continues at coordinate 697,300 of NZ_JASFAH010000002.1, forward strand.
CTCAACTATGTGCGGCAGGACATCAAGTCTGGCGGCCCACAGAGTTCCGTGCTGGATATTGCTGCGCGCTGGGGTTTTTGGCATCCGTCGCATTTCAGCGCAGATTACAAGCGCCTGTTCGGCGATCTGCCATCCGAGACGCGCCGACGTTATGCCAGTTAACGTGATGTTGCTCCTGACTAACCAGCCCGCTATTCCAGTGCACTAACCTTTCGCCCAATAATGCCCCTTTCGAATACATAGTTATTTATCAAATGAAGATGAGCGCTGGAGCACTCACTGGCCGGCGCTAATTCTGCACGCGCGCAACACGTGTCGCCGAAGCAGCGGTTAAGTGCGCCCGGCAATAATTCAAACATCGTAAACACTGCGATTTTTGGCTAACGCCTGCGCCACAACCACACAAATAATCGAACCAACGCGTTGCAATGCGCATTGAGACTTGATGCACCACTACAACTTGCGCGGGCGTCAGTGGTCATTCCATCGTTACCGGCAAGGCTGAATATTTAATCAATCATCAGGACTTATTGACTGTGAACAAAACAAGCAGAGTGCTCATTCTGGGTGCCACGGGAAATATTGGTGGACTGACCGCTCAAGCGCTGGCGGTAAAATACCCATCTATAAACTTACGTCTGACCAGCAGCCGCGATGCCGGCTGCGATTTACTGCGTGCCCTGCATCCACAGGCTGAAGTACTTAAGGCCGACTGGTACGACCCCGGTAGTCTGCCCGCCGCTTTTACCGACGTAGACAAGGTGTTTATTGTCTCGCCGGATTTTTACACCGACGAAAATATTGTCACCCCCAACCTGATTAACGCCATTCAGGAAGCCGGCTGTGTTGCCCAGGTACTGCGCTTGATCTCCCTCCCGCCAGGGCTGACGGCTGATCAATTGGAGCCGGACATTCTGGCCACCCGATGTGGGGCCAACCTCTCGGTTGTCGCGAAGCCACTGTTTGATGCCAGTGGCTTACCCATGACCTACCTCAATGTTGCCAGTTGGCTGATGTTCAATGTGCCCTGGTTCCTGGCTGCCGAGATTAAACAACACCGGCGCCTGGCCATGCCGCAGGCCACCCATGCATCACGCCTGTGGTTGTCTGAGTGCGACGTTGCCGCAGCCGCCGCCAGGATCCTCGCAAGCGATGCCGCTCTCCATGTGGGTCACGAGTATCTGCTTACCGGCACTGAGCGCATCGACTTTACCCAACTCGCCGAGCTACTGGGCGAAGTGATCGGTGAGCCGGTCACGATGGTGGACGATGACCAGCCCCTGCGCACCGCCACCGCAGAGGCCTTCGATTTGCTCATGACCTACTTCCGACATGAAACCCGCGATTACCTCGACATTCCTGTCACCGACAGCTTTGCGCAGTTGACCGGTCGACCTCCCATGGCCTTGCGCGACTATCTGATAGCCAATCGAACCCTGTTTATCTGATTCACTGGCGCCGCTGGAAAGCTGTGCGAACGCCGCCCAGCCCTGCGCTCCGACCTCTAACAATAATAGGAGACACCTCGTGAATAGCATGTTCAAACGGACTTTGCTGTTTAGCGCCCTGCTTGCATGCTGGGGCCTGAGCACGGCACAGGCGGCCACTTCAGCTGAACTGGAGCAACTCGGCAAAAAACTCACCCCCTTCGGTGCGGAGCGGGCTGGCACCGTGGATGGCAGCATCCCGGCCTGGGAGGGAGGCCTGGCCCGTGCCCCGGCTGGCTGGGAGCCCGGCCATGGTGACCCCTATGGGGCTGACAAGGTGCTTTTCAGCGTCAATGCACAGAATCTCGCTCAACATCAGGCAAAGTTGCCCGCCGGACAGATTGAACTGATCAAGGCCTATCCCGGCTACCGCGTGGACGTTTATCCGACCCATCGCAGTTGCACCTTCCCGGACGCCGTGGCGCAGCGCACCAAACAATTCGCCGCACAGAGCAAGGTTGGCGCTGACGGTTGGCAGTTGGAAGCCGCGGCCGGCGAAGCGATTCCGTTTCCGCTACCGGCCAGCGGTGTCGAGGCGATGTGGAACTACAAATTGCGCTACATCGCCAAGGGTCGGCAATTCGATGCCGCGTTTCTGATGCGGGACAAAGGGGGGACGCTGACACAAGTCGAGCAAAAATCCTACGAGTTCTACCCCTATAACGACCCGGCCGTAAAAGCCCCGGCAGATACCGGCAATATCGAAGCCAAGCTGATGTATGACCTGCTTTCACCCTCGTCCCGGGCGGGCGAGATGTACCTGGTGCATGCACAATTGGATAAGCCGCAGGATGCCTGGATCTACTTCCCTGGCCAACGCCGCGTGCGGCGTGCCCCCTCCTTTGCCTACGACAACCCGATTGCTGGCTCCGACAGCCTCTACTACGTTGACCAGATCAATATGTACACCGGTGCGCTCGATCGCTACGACTACAAGCTGGTCGGCAAAAAGGAAATGATTGTTGCGTACAACTCTTACAAATTGGTCGATAAGTCGAACCGCTATGAGCAGTTGATCGGTCAGGACTACCTCAATCGTGACGTGCAGCGTTACGAGCAGCACCGGGTCTGGGTGGTGGAGGCAACGGTGAAAGCTGACAAGCGTCACTCCCTGGCCAAGCGGGTGTTCTACTTCGACGAGGACAGCTGGGCATTGCTGCATGTCGATATGTTCGACGCCAAGGGCAATCTTTGGCGTGCCCAGGAAGGCAGCGTCTGGGCCAATCCACAGATCCAGGCATGCACCTCCATCGAGTACGTCAGCTATGACCTGATCGCCCGTCGCTACATCGCCGACGGCTTTACCCAGGAAGGCAAGGTGCTCGACCTGACCGCAGGCCTCGAAGGCCGGGTCAACGACAAGATGTTCAACTCCGACGAACTACGTCGCCGCGGCGAACGTTAAGTCCGACCTGAGGAAAAGCTCATGCATAACAAAAATAAAGGCGCGGCCCTTGCCGCGCCGGGCTTCCCGCGTGTCAAAAACAACCTGACCCTGCTGATGATGGCGGCCTGCGGCCTGGTCTGGAGCGCGCCGGGCCACGCGTTTCGCTTCGGCTCGGACGCGGGGATATCCGGCAGCCTGGATTCGAGTCTGTCCTATGGCTTCGCGCAGCGCCTGGAGTCGCAGGACTGCCATATCCTCGGCGGCGATAGCGGTGGCTGTAACAACGGCACCCAGACTCAGACCGGGCGCTTCTACAATCTGAGCAAAGGGAATGGCTACGCCAACGCCGATATCAGCTACAGCAATGCTGACGATGGCAACCTCAACTACAACAAGCACGATGTCTTCTCGCACGTGATCAAGGGCAACCATGAGTTGAGCCTGAAACTCGGTGAGGGTTGGAGCGCACTCGGCCGGGTCGCCTGGGCGAAAGACTTCAAGATGGATGACACCCGAAACACCGAACTGGATGACGACGCCAAGCGGGAAGCCACCGAGCGCCTGGAGTTGCTCGACCTCTGGGTGGCGAAGAGTTTCGACCTGGGTGAGATGCCAGCCAAGGTCAAGGTCGGCAACCAGGTGATCAGCTGGGGCGAGGAAATCTTCGTGACCGGTGGCATCAACCAGATCAACGCCATCAACCTTGCGAACTACCACACCCCCGGCACCCAATTGAAGGAGGTGTTCATCCCGGCACCTATGGCTTCGTTCAACCTCGGGCTGAGCGAGACCCTCAGCGTTGAGGCCTACTACCAGTTCAAGTGGAACGCCTATGGCATCGACCCGGTGGGCACCTACTACTCGGGGAGCGATGTGGTGGGTGAAGGCAATCTGCCGATCTACCTCTCGACCAGCTTCGTCAACAATGTCTACAGCCCCTTGCTCGGCCTGACTTGCGCCGACCTGACGCCCACGGGACGCTGCGGCGCGCCAGGCATCAGCGGCCTGAGCGACGAGCAGATGTTCGCCACGGGGCTGGCGATTCCCTACGCCGGCAGGCATGAAGCGAAAAACAGTGGGCAGTACGGCATCGCCCTGCGCTGGACGGCGGAGGAGATCGAGACCGAGTTCGGCGTGTTCTACCAGCGCTACCATGACAAGTTGCCCTTCGTCGGCTACACGGCCACCCGCTCCCCCGATACCCTGCTGGTCGACAACTACTTCATCAACTATGGCGAAGACAAGAATCTGTTCGGCCTGTCGATGAACACCATGGTCGGACCGGTAGCGGTTGGCGCGGAGCTGTCCTACCGGCCCAACGACAGCGTCAGCATCGACCCTCTGGTCCCCTTTGGCGCGGCCTTCACCGGCCGGTTCAATGAATTCAGCGTGTACGACAACGGCGTCAGCAAGGGCTATGTCGAAGAGAAGAAATGGCAGGCACATGTGAATGCCGTCTACAGCTTCTCGGCCAGCGACCCGCTGGGTTTCATTCCAGGGAGCCTGGGCGCCTCCGACGGCTTCCTGCTGACCGAGGCGGTCGTCACCCACTACCCGGATCTGGACACCTCGGGCGAGACGCCATACCTGCTCCCGGACTATTCACTGCCGGACAAAACCTCCTGGGGCTACGTCGCCGAGATGGGCATCAACTACCCGAATGCGTTCGGTAGCGGTATCACCCTCACGCCGCAGCTGGACTTCTACCACGACGTCAACGGCACCACGCCGAACGCATCGCCGTTCGTCGAGGGCCGCAAGTCGCTGACCAGCGCCTTGCTGTTCAACTACCGCGACCGTTGGAAGGGAGGCCTGCAGTGGGTGCAGTACTGGGGCGGCGGCGACAACAACCTGATGACTGACCGCGATTTCATCAGCGGCAACATCTCCTACTCGTTCTGACCGCCGGCGCAAGGCGGGCCAGTCCCGCCCTGCTCCGTTCGCTTGGTAATTTCAGGAAGGCATAACCATGCTGACTTCCCTGGTGCTCGGCCTCGAGCGCTTCTTCTTCCGTCATCGTCTTGCCACCCTCGGCGTGCTGGCCTTGATTACCCTGGTGATGGGCGGCTTCGCCGCGCAGCTGCGCATGTCTGCCGGCTTCGACAAGCAGCTGCCGCAGCAGCACGAGTTCATCAAGACCTTCAACCAGTACCGCGACGTGCTGTTCGGCGCCAATCGCATCATCGTGGTGCTGCACGCCAAGGACGGCGATATCTGGAACAAGGAGGCGCTGACCAAGCTTAACGACCTGACCCAGACCCTGTTCTTCATGCCCGGCATCGACCGCCGCACGGTGACCTCGCTGTGGACCCCGAACACCCGCGCGGTACAGATTACCGAAGAGGGCATGAAGGCCGAGGATGTGGTGGGGGGCGACGTCACCGTGGCCACTCTGAACGACCAGGCCATCGCCGGCATTCGTGAGCGCACCCTGGTCGGCGGCTTCGTCGGCAGCCTGGTGGCCAACGATTACTCCGGGGCCATGGTGCTGGCCGAGCTGGCCGATCCTGACCCGCAGACCGGCCAACGCCTGAACTACCTGGAGTTCAGCCAGCGCCTGGAGGACGAAGTGCGGGCCAAGTACGGCGACGACCAATACGAGGTGCAAATCATCGGTTTCGCCAAGCAGATGGGCGACATCGGCGCTGGCGCCACGTCGGTGATGGGTTTCTTCGCCCTGGCGTTCCTGCTCACCGTGCTGGCGGTCTATTGGTACACCCGCTCCTGGGCGTTGACCTTCCTGCCGCTGTGCTGTTCGCTGGTGTCGGTGGTCTGGCAGTTCGGCACTATCACGCTGCTTGGCTTCGGCCTCGACCCGCTGGCGATCCTGGTGCCGTTCCTGGTGTTCGCCATCGGTGTGTCCCATGGCGTGCAGCAGGTCAACTTCATTTCCAAGGAAGTCTGCGCCGGCGCCGATGGCATGACCGCCGCGCGCCGCAGCTTCTCCGGCTTGCTGATTCCCGGCACGCTGGCGCTGATCACCGCCTTCGTCGGCTTCGCTACGCTGGTGCTGGTGCCAATCCCAATGATTCGCGAACTGGCGATCACCGCCTCGGTTGGGGTGGCCTACAAGATAGTCACCAACCTGATCATGCTGCCGGTGCTGGCCAGCTATTTGCGCTTCGATCAGGCCTATGTGAGACGCGTCGATCGACTTCGCCGCGGGCGTGACGGCGCCATGCTCAAGCTCGGGCGCATCGCCGAGACGCGTAATGCGGCAATCGGGGCGGTGCTGTGTCTGGTGCTGCTGGTCGCCGCCGTATGGCAGAGCCAGGGTCGGCATGTCGGCCATGTCCTGCCGGGCGCGCCGGAGCTGCATATCGACTCGCGCTATAACAAAGACGTGGAAAGCGTGGTCAGCCATTTCGGTCTCGGCCTGGATCTCTTCACAGTCGCGGTGGAAACGCCGAAGAACAGCTGCTATCAGCACGAGGTGATGGCCTACATCGACCGGCTGACCTGGTACCTGGCCAATGTGCCGGGTGTTCTATCGGCGCAGTCGTTGCCTGTACTGACCAAGCTCTCGGCCTCCGGAGTCAACGAAGGCAATCCGAAATGGGTGGCGCTACCGGCGGATGAGCTGTCACTCGGTGAAGCGGTGCGCCAGGTACCCGAGGGGCTGCGGCTGTACAACGCAGACTGCAGCTTGCTGCCGGTCAACCTGTATCTGGCCGACCACAAGGCCAGCACCCTGAAAAGCGTGGTGGAGGCCGTTCAGCAATACCGCGCCGAGCACCCAATGGTGGGGGTAAACGTGCGCCTCGCCAGTGGCAATGCCGGGGTGCAGGCGGCCACCAACGAGATCGTCGAAAGCTCCGAGCTGCCGATGATGCTCTACGTCTACCTGACCATCGTGCTGCTGGTCTTTGTGGTTTACCGCGACTGGCGAGCGATGGTCGCCTGCTGCCTGCCGCTGACCTTGGCCACCTTTCTCGGTTACTGCTTCATGAAGGCCCTGGATATTGGCCTGACTGTCGCCACTTTGCCGGTGATGGTGCTCGCGGTCGGCATCGGCGTGGATTACGCCTTCTACATCTATAACCGTCTGCAGTTGCACCTGGCTGAGGGGCTGGACATCGCCAACGCCTTCAAGCTGGCGCTGCGCGAGGTCGGCGTGGCGACCATCTTCACGGCCATCACCCTGTCCATCGGTGTGGCCACCTGGTCGTTCTCGGCGCTGAAGTTCCAGGCTGACATGGGGCTGCTGCTGACCTTCATGTTCATGGTCAACATGCTGATGGCGATTACCCTGTTACCGGCCATCGCAGTGATGCTGGATGTGCTGATTCCGCGTCGGGGGCCGGTTTGCGCGCCTCTGGTTGCGCACTGATTGGAGGACACGAAATGCCCAAGAGAGACTTCACTCCCGTGCGTTTGCTGCTGGTTTGCGCCTTGCTGGCAGGCGCCAACATGGTCCTCTACAGCCGTGCCGCTGAACGGACTCCCGCCATGCGCCAAGCCCAAGCACAACACGCCCCGCTGGTGGCGGTGAGCCAGGCCGGCGAGCGCCTGGTCGCGGTGGGCGATTATGGTGTCGTGGCGCTCTCCGAGGGGGGGCAGGACTGGCGGCAAGCCAGGGTGGTTCCTGTCGATACGCTGCTGACCGCGGTTAGTTTCGCCGACGCGCAAAATGGATGGGCGGTCGGTCACGGAGGAGTGCTGTTGCACACCAGCGATGCTGGCGAAAACTGGACTCTGCAGCAGCGACTGGAAGACAAACCCGTACTGCTTTCCGTCTGGTTCGAGAACACCCGCCACGGCATAGTCACCGGCGCCTATGGCTACGCCAGCGAGACCCAGGATGGTGGTCAGAGCTGGCAACGCCTGAGCCTGGGTGCGAACGATGATGACTATCACCTCAATCACATCTTCTGCGCACCGGATGGCAGCCTGTTCATCGCCGCGGAGGGCGGCAACGCGTACCGCTCGCGCGACAACGGTGTGACATGGGAGACGTTGCATACCGGCGTCAGTGGCTCGTTATGGAGCGGCATCACATTGCGCGACGGCCGCGTGCTACTGGCTGGCATGAGCGGGCGGGTGCTGCTCAGCGAAGACCGCGGCGATTCCTGGCGCGAGTTGGACAGCGGCAGCCAGGAGGCGATCACCGCCTTGATCCAGTTGGTCGATGGCCGCGTGGTGGTGGTTGGTAATGGTGGGCTGGTGAGCGTCGCGGATGCTGAACTAAAGCATTTCAGTAGCGCGATTCGTGAAGACCGCGTGAACCTTTCTGCGCTGCTGGCTGTGGATGACGATCAACTGACATTGTTCAGTCCACAGGGTGTGTTGCATCAGCGGCTGTCATCGCGGCAATGAGTTGCTCAGGCCGACACAGTACCTGTACAGACGCGGCCATTTGCCTTGCGGTGGTCCCATCGGGTTCATCGCAAGGCCTGTCTTAATGAAGCGATTCATTCAAGGCGAAATGAATCGCCTCTAGTTTCGTAGACACCTTTGAAGGCAGGTTGGACTACCCCCTGAACGGTAGACACCTCCAGGCCCTGAACTGAAGCCACTGGACAGTGCCCTGAGCAACCAGCGTTAGGCGAGTGATCGTGCCGTTGCGCAAATCACAGGCGCTGTCTCACGCCTTCATCTACACCGCTGTGACAAAGGCGCAGGCGCCGGTGATCCCGATGGGCTATGTGAAGGCTGCAAGGAAAGCAGTTACGAATGCACCTAAATGGGTGTCCGGTTTCATTTGACCACTACAATATGGACACAGGGAAACTCCGCCAGGCGGATTCGCGAGTAGCAGCCCTACACCTGCGCGCGCTACTGGAATCCGAGTGGCTTGATCTTTTCCTGTTTTCCACGATGCAGGGATTTGACCAAACGTTTTGTGAAGAAACAGCTACCAGAGCGACAGATGCATTTTTAGCCGCGTACGGCGCCCCTCAGTGATCTAGGCCGACGATAACCTACTCTGAGCGGTTAGCAGTGTTGCGTACAACAACCCCACATGACCGACAATTTTCACTCGCCGATGAAGTTTATGGATCGAAAGCCTGCTCCTCAGTGCTACGAAAGTCAGGATGGACGCCCGCGCCCCTGCCAACCCCGTGGCAAGCGGATTTTCAACCGTTGCTGCGCCGGGCTGTTGGCGGCGGCGAGTGTGCTGTTGATGGCGCGTCGGGCGTGAGCCTCGGACATGTCTGAACCCTTGAGCAAACTGCTGCTGGGGCCCCTGCTCCTACTGCAAGGTCTCTACGTCCGGCGGGTCACCCCGCGGTTGCCGGAAGCCAGCGGTGCACGCCAGGGCTTGACCGGCAATGGCGTGCGCCTGCGCTTGCTGATAGTCGGGGATTCGGCCGTCGCCGGGGTGGGTGCCGCGACCCAGGACCAGGCCCTGAGCGGGCAACTGGTTGGACGGCTGGCTGCAGATTTCCAGGTGAGCTGGCAACTCTGGGCACAGACCGGGCTGGATTCCCAAGGCCTGCTGGAGCTGCTCGAAGCCAAGGACGCGGAGCCCTTCGATGTGGCGGTGCTGGGCATTGGGGTCAACGATGTCACCAGCAGCCTTGGCGCCGATCAATGGCTGGTGCGGCAACAGCGCTTGCTGGGGTTGTTGAGGGACAAGTTCGCAGTGCAACAGTTGATCATTTCCCCGCTGCCACCGATGCATCTGTTCCCGGCATTGCCCCAGCCTCTGCGCTGGTACCTGGGCAACCGGGCCAGGCGTTTCAACCAACGACTGGCCACCCTCACCGCCGCCCAGCCATCCTGTAGCCTGCTGACCCTGAGCCTGGCCCCGGAGGCCGGGATGATGGCCGTCGACGGTTTCCATCCCGGGCCGATGATCTACAGTCTCTGGGCAGAGCACGCCGCCCAGGCCATCACTGGGCGACGGCACAACAATAAAAACCCAGGAGTCGAACATGTCTGAACTCAAGCTGCATCCCAACGTCGCCGCCACCCTGGCGCAGTGGCACGCCATGCTCGATAAGGGCGACTTGCGCGCCCTGCCCGAATTGCTCGCTACCGAAGCCGTATTCCGTTCGCCAATGGCCCACACGCCCTACCCCGGCGCGCCGGTGGTGGCGATGATCCTCAACACGGTGTTCCAGGTGTTCGAGGACTTTACCTACCACCGCGAACTGGCGAGTGCCGACGGATTGAATGTGGTGCTGGAATTCAGTGCCCGGGTCGGCGCCAAGCAACTCAAGGGCATCGATATGATTCGCTTCAACGAGGAGGGGAAAATCGTCGAGTTTGAAGTGATGGTGCGACCGATGAGTGCCTTGCAGGCCCTGGGTGACGAGATGGGCCGACGTCTTGCTGCGTACCTGGCTGCGAGCAAGGCCTGAGCAGCAAGGCGCCATTGCGAATTCAAGCGCAAGACCCCGGGTGCGCGATGGCGGGCGGACGACTAGTCTGTCCACCAGTCCCTCACTCCTGACCCGGATGCCCCATGCCCTATCACCGCGCCCGCCAGTTCCTCGCCGCCCTCGACGACGACTGGGCGCGGCATGTCGCGGCCATCGGCCCATGCCTGCATCAACCCCAGCCAACGCGCGATCCCTACGAAGCCCTGGTGCGGGCGATCGCCTATCAGCAACTGCACGTGCGTGCCGGCGATGCGATTGTCGGGCGCTTGCTCGCGCTGTTCCCCGGGCAGCCCTTCCCCACTGCTGCACAGTTGCTGGCCAGCGAGTTTGACGACCTGCGCCGCTGCGGTTTTTCCGCGAGCAAGATCGCGACCATCCAGGGCATCGCTGGCGCCACGTTGAGCGGCGTTGTCCCGGACTACCCCACGGCGCAAGCCATGGACGACGAGGCGCTGATTGCGCGCCTGACGCCGTTGCGTGGGGTCGGTCGCTGGACCGTGGAAATGCTGCTGATCTACACCCTCGAACGCTCGGACATCCTGCCCGCCGACGACTTTGGTGTACGCGACGGTTACCGCCGCCTCAAGGGCCTGGAGCAAACACCGACGCGCAAGCAGATGCTCGACCTTGGCCAAGCCTGGAGCCCGTATCGGACGGTTGCCGCGTGGTATTTGTGGCGAGTGCCCAGGGGATGAAAACCTACTGGCTGCTCAACGAACAACGGCACAAGATCGCCAGCCCGGTGCCCGGCCTGTTGGGCGGCCACCGGCGCTCGAAGATCTACGGTCGCCTGGATTGCCCAGGCGCCTTGCGTGCCATCGCCCGGGGCGGCTACGTGACTCATCGGGTGTTTTTTGCCGATGAGGCAGCCGCCCTGGCGGCCGGTTTCCGGCCGTGTGCGGGGTGTTTGCCAGAGGCTTATCGGGCGTGGAAAAACGCCCGACAACCGCTCTGATCAGTAGGCTTCAGCTACCGGAAAAGGCACACGTTTACCCGTTACCACTTCAGGTTCACGTCGCTCTGCCAACGCAGCGTCCTGCTCCGATTTCGGCTGCGGTGCCGGGGTACGGTAGGCCACGGCCGGCATCTCCTGGCGCAAGCTGTGGATCAGGCTGTAGCAAATGGCCAACAGCAACATGGCGATCGGCAACCCTGCGGCAATACTCGCCATTTGAATGGCTTTCAATCCGCCGGCCAATAACAACCCCGCCGCAATGGCGCCTTCCAACAGGCACCAGAGCACCCTGATCCACTTCGGTGGATTGGTGCTGCCCAAGGCGCACAAGGTACACAGCACCTGGGTCCCGGCATCGGCGGTGGTGACAAAGTGCACCCCGAGCAACACGCAGACCAGGATCGACAGTGCCGCGCCGACCGCAGGGCCATCGAGCACTTGCAACAGGGTGAACATGGCCGCCGTAGTTTCTTTTTTGGTCGCCAACAGCACCGTGCCACCGCTGAACGGTGCTTGCTCCTGCACCACTTCCTGAGCCGCTACCGACTGTTGATAGGCCTGCCGGTCGAGTTGCTCCTGCTTCAGGGAAGCACCACCAAAGACCGACATCCAGAGGATGGTGACCATGGTCGGCACAATCAACGCACCCACTACCAGCTCACGGATGGTCCGGCCTTTGGAAATTCGTGCGATGAACAAGCCGACAAACGGCCCCCAGGTCATCCACCAAGGCCAGTAGAACGCGGTCCACCAGTTTTGCCATTCGCTGTCTTTCTGGGCATCCATCCAGAAGCTCAGGCCGACGATGTTCTGCACATAATCGCCGGTGGATTCGAACATCAAGTTCAGAATGTAACGGGTTGGACCTAACAGCAGCACCGCGAGCATTAACAGGAAAGACAAATACATATTAAGGGTGGAGATGCGCTTCATCCCCTTGGACAATCCCACCAGCAAGGAAACGCAGGCGAGAATACTGACCACCAGGATAATCGATAACTGCAGGCCGATACTCACCGGGACATCAAACACTTGATGTAAGCCGGTATTGATCTGCGCCACACCCAGGCCCAGTGACTGGGAAACACCAAAGGCGGTGATCACCACACCCATGATATCGACCACATGGCCGATCCAGCCGTAGATGCGGTTACCGATCAACGGATAGAGCAACGAACGCAGCGCCAGCGGCAAGCCCCGGCGATAGGCAAAGTACGCCAGGCCCAGGCCGATCATGGAAAAGATTGCCCACGGGTGCAGGCCCCAGTGAAACAGGGTGATGCGCATGGCGATGCTCGCCGATTCGTCGGTCAAGCCCTTGGAAAACGGGTTGTCGGCGTAGTGCAGCATGGGCTCGGCAACCGACCAGAAGATCAGGCCGATGCCCATGCCGGCGCTGAACAGCATGGCGATCCAGGACGCGAAGCTGAACTCTGGCACATCCTCGTCGGCGCCCAGCTTGAGGTTGCCAAAGCGGCTGACGGCAATATAAGCCAGCACCCCAAGTACAGCGCTGATCAACGTAATGTAGTACCACTTGAAGTTGTACAGGATAAACCCGGAGGCCGTTTCAAACGCCTTGGCGGCTTGTTCATCTTGAACGGCACAAAACAGTACAAACAGGATCACGCCAACTAATGAAGCCACCGTCACTTTCGGATTCAAGCCTTTCAACATGCCAGATTGCGCACGCATTTTATTCCCCTTTTGTTTTTGTATAAGGGTGTAGAGAGTGTTCTGGAGTCAGGCGCTTGACGGGTTATTCAAAGCCCCGAAAAACAACGCTGTTCATCCGATGATTATTCCAGGCGTGTTTATCCTAATTACCACTGGCAAGATGGTGGAAACCCCACCCGCCTTCAAACCATTTTTCGTCACCGATTCATGAGAAAAACGCATCGATCAAAACCGTCGCTGCCCTCCCTGACGACGGCACTTAGTGCCTTGCCGATTGCTCTACCGGCTCTGCCACCGCCACCCAGTTCGAACTTGCCAGACCATCCGGCGTGAGTGGTTGATGCAAGGGCGCATCCGGGTTCAGGTGCCGCCCGCTGACTCGCGTCTGGGTCACGCACAAGGCCAGCAACAGCGCACAACCGGCGTGGAAAAAATACAGGCTGGAGGCGCCCGCATATTCCATCAATAAACCTGCCACCAGCGGCCCGATACAGGCTCCGACGCCGAAGGTGATCAACAGCATGCCCGAGAGGGACACCCGCAAGCCTGCCTCCATATTGTCGTTGGCCAGCGCCACGCCCAGCGGGTACAGGCAGAACTGCAGGAAGCCAATCGCCGCGCCAAACAGCAACACGGTGCTGAACGAGGGCGACTGATTAAACCCCAGCGGCAGGCTGGCCACGAGAAGCACCACCGCCACCCCACGGATCAGGCTCGCCCGTGGCAGGCGGTCCGAGAGCCAACCCAGCGGCAACTGCGCCAGCAGCCCGGCGCCGATGGTCAAGGCCATGAACTGCCCGACCTGCGCCGTGTCGAGCCCCTGCTTACTCGCATAGATCGCAGCCAGGCCGTAGAAACTGCCATTGATCATCCCGGACACCAGGACGGTCACCAACGACTGGGGAATCCGCCGCACAAACAACCGCACATCAATCGCCGCACTGGGCACCACGCTGGGATGGGCGCTGCGGGTCAGCGCCACTGGCACCGAGCACAGGGCAAACACCATGGCCACGCCCAATAGCGCACGAATGCCCAAGCCGGTATCGAGGGTCAGGGCCAACTGGCCGAGCATCATGCCGACGTAGCTGGCAACCATGTACAGCGCCAGTACCGCGCCACGTTGCTCGGTGCGGGCCTGATCGTTGAGCCAGCTTTCGATCACCATCAGTTGGCACATCATCGCCAGCCCCACCAGCGCCCTGAGCAATAGCCAGAACGGCAGTGAATGACTGAATTCATGGGCCAGCACCGCCGCGGCAATAATCCCGGCGCACGCCGCGTAGGTACGAATGTGCCCAACCGCGCCGATCAGCCAACGCCCGACCCAACCGCCCAGGACCATGCCCAGGGCATTGGCGGCCATCAAGGCACCGCCGGCCGCCTCGCTCCCGCCCATGCCACTCAAGCGCAACGCCAGATAGGTCATCAGCAGGGTCGAGCCCAATTGCATCAACAAGCTGGCCAGGTAAAGGGCCCCGAAAGTTCGCGTCAGTCCAAGCACGGTGCGGATTCCAAGAAGTCCAAGGGAGGGAAGTTGGCGTCACGCCAATCCGTGCAGCTCTTTCCAGTTGCCCGGGTGCACCACGTAGCCGAACAAGGCATGACCGCCATACACCAGCTCGCTGCCTTCAGGAATCCACAGCACCTGGCCTGGCCTGACCTCGAACATTTCACCGTCGGCCTGCAGCTGCAGACAGCCCTCGATCACGAAGATCACCTCGTCATACAGCACCGTCCACCGCACCTCTGCCCCTTCCCAGCGGGCAAATCCCACCCCGATGTTCGGTGACACCTCGTTGCTCACGGCGCGGGCGACATAGGCCGCTCCGGGCGGCCCACCACGCACGGTGAATGTCAGGTCCTGCTGGTCGATGCACAGCACCCGTGCCTTGCCTGGGGCGCGCGGGCTCATAACTCACTCCGGCTGTTCCAGGCGGCCAGGCGAATGCGCGAGCGCACCCCCAGGCCGAGAAACGGTTCCGGCGGGTTGAGCGACGGCATGCCGGTCACTGCACGGATATCGTTCAACTGCGCCGAATCGGCGCCCACCGCCAGATCGGCCAGCAAGGTCCCGGAGATCGTGCCCCAGGCCGCACCCACCCCGTTGTCGCACGCCGAGGCATGCAGCCCCGGTTCCAGTTCGCCAAAGAAGTTGGTGAAGTTGCGCGAGATCGCATAGACCCCACCCCAGGTATGACTGAAAGGCACCTCGGCCAGTTGCGGGAAGCGCGCCAGGAACGCCTTGCGATGCGCCGCGCGCACGTCCAGGCGCATGGCATCGCTGGTGCTGCGCCCATACTTGGGCACATGTTTGTAGGTATTGCGGATAATCAGGCGACGATCCTCGGTCATGCGCACCGTGGTACCGGCGTGGTCCGCCGGGGTCAGCCCCCAGTCCACCTGACCGCCGTAGGCCGCCAGCTCGTTGTCGGTCAGCGGTCGGGTCCAACTGGCGAAGGTCATTACCGGCAGCAGGCGGTTACGCAAATAACCAAACTCCTGGGTGAAGATGCTGGTGCCGAGCAATACCTGCGGGCAGCGGATCAGCCCCTGACTGCCATGCAACAGCCAGCCGCCCTTGCCGTCGCGCTCCAGGCGCTGGATCGGTGACTCTTCCAGCAACTCGACATTCTCCGGCAACGAACGCGCCAGCCCGGTGACCAGGGCCGCGGGTTGCATCAGGTAGCAGCCGGGGGTGTAGATCGCGCCACTGTAATGCTGGGTGCCGAGGACGCTGGAAAGCTCTGCCGGACCCACCCGGCGAAACGGTTCGCCAAGATCGCTCATCAGCCGCTCGAAGTGATCCAGGTAAGCCAGGCCACGGGCACCGACAGCACCTTGATACTTACCGGCATGGGACCATTGGCAATCGATCCCACGGCTCTGCACCAAGCCTTGCAACTGCGCGATGGCGGCGCGATTGAGCCCCAGCAAGCGCTGTTTGTGTGCCGGGTCCGGATGCTCCAGGGCGAACTTGTGGGGCAGGTCAATCACAAACCCGGAGTTGCGCCCCGAAGCCCCGTGAGCCACCCGTTGGGCATCGACCAACAGAATCCGTGCTTGCGGGTGATGCGTTGCCAGGCGGCGTGCGGCCGCCAGGCCGGCAAACCCTGCGCCGACGATGGTGAAGTCGGCCCGCTGCTCACCGGACAGGCGGGTGCAGGCGGGTTGTGCAGGCAAGGCTGCGTACCAGCCGCAGCTGGCATCGTCATACGGCAGATTGATCGTGTTCTTCATGATTCGGGCCTCAGGCTACAGCCTGTTGGGAGTTCTGGCAGGACTGCAGCAAACGGCTGCGTTGGGCTTGCGCCTGGCGACCGAGCAGGACAAAACCTTGCAGCGCGCCGTCGACGTCATGGAAACCGGCACTCACCCCATCCTCGGTCAAGGTGCAGCGCCATTCCCCCACGCAACCCGCCGCGGGCGGCAGCAGGCACAGCGGCGCGACCGGGGTCTTGACCGTCACCGGCATCAACGGGTAATCGACGGCCGTAGGCCGGCCGAGCAAGGTCTGGCTGAGTGCCTGGATGCCCTGGTTGATCGGTGCCAGATACGGCAGCAACTGCCCGGCGATTTCGATGCAATCGCCCAAGGCGTAGATCCCCGGCTGGGAAGTCTGCAATCGCGAGTCCACTTGAATGCCCCTGCCGACTGTCACCCCGGCACTCTCTGCCAGGCTGAGGTCCGGCCGCAGCCCGACGGCAGACAACACCAGGTCGGCCTCGATGCGTTGCCCGTCGGCGAGTTGCAAGCCGTAACCCTGGGCCGTTGGCTCGATGGCCTGCAGGGTGTTCTGCAGATACCAGTTCACTCCCAATTCGCTGAGGGCGTGCTGCAGCTTCTGGCCGGCCTCGACCGGCAGCAGGCGCTCCATGGGCCAGCGGCCGAGGCCGATGACATCGACACGCACGCCGTTGCTGGCCAGGTCGTTGGCAAACTCGCAACCGATCAGGCCGTCGCCCAGGATGGCGACACGCTGCACGCTACTCAGGCGCTGACGAAACTGTCGGTAGTCGTGCAAATTGTTGACGCTGAGCACTGCACTGGTGTCGCCCTCGATCGCCAGGCGCAGCGGCATCGCGCCGCTGGCGAGGACCAACTGGCCGTAGTCCATCTCACCCAGACTGGTGCTCAAGCGCCGCGCCGCGCTGTCAATGCGCTGCACCTGGCAATGCGCATAGACGCGGATGTTCAGGCGCCGCTCGATCGCCATCGGCGACTCGCTGGCCAATGCCTCGGCGTCTTTGCCCTGGGCCAGCCCGATCGACAATGCCGGCTTGGAATACAAGTGCCCGCAGTCCTGGGTCAGCACGCGGATCTCTACGCGCGGGTCGGCCTTGCGCAATGCCTGGGCCAGGCCGTAACCGGCGTAACCGCTGCCGATGATGACGATCGGCTGGGTCGGCAGCAGCGCTGCAGGGGCTGTCACCGGGGTGGGCAACGGCACACTGGCGACGGCCGCCGGCGCAACATGCTCACTGATATCGAGCATCTCGAAATCCGCCTTGCCGACGTGGCATTCGGGGCACAGCCAGTCTTCGGGCACATCTTCCCAGCGCGTGCCGGCGACGATGCCGTCCTGGGGCCAGCCCAGCGCCTCGTCGTAGATCAGGCCACAGACGATACACAGCCAAGTCTTGTACATGGCGCTCACTCCCCCGCAACCCGGATCGCTACGTTCTTGGTGCGCACATAGCTGTACAAGGCTTCCTGGCCCTTTTCCCGGCCAAAACCCGACAGCCCGACGCCACCAAACGGGGTTTCGATTCCCCCGGCGTACCATTCGTTGACGAACACCTGGCCGGCCCTCAGGCGCCGGGTGCAGCGCATCGCCCGGCTGATGTCCTGGGTGAACACCCCGGCGACCAGGCCGAACTCGGTACCGTTGGCGATGGCGATCGCTTCCTCTTCGGTGTCGAAAGGGATCACCGCCAGCACCGGGCCAAACACCTCTTCCTGGGCAATGCACATGTCGGGACGCACATCGCGGAACACCGTCGGGGCCATGAAGTGACCGGCGCGGTCAGGCAATGCCTGGCCACCGGTGGCCGCTACCGCACCTTGCGCCTCAGCGCGGCGACACAAGTCTTCGATACCCGCCAGTTGTCCGGCACTGACCACGGGCGTCAGGTCCGCGTCGTCCTGGCCGATCCCGACGCTGAGCCCTTCGGCCATGGCGACCACGGACTCGACCACTTGCTCATAAATCTCGCGCTGCACCAGCAGCCGGGACATCGCTGAACAGACCTGGCCGGCATTGAAGAAAATCCCCGACTGGACACTGGCCAGCAGTTGCTCGGGGTCGGCATCGGCAAAGGCAATCGCCGCCGACTTGCCCCCCAACTCCATCACGCTGGGAATCGCGTGTTGGGCGGCATCCCGCAAGATCGACTGCCCGGTAGGCACGGAACCGGTGAACACAATCTGGTCCACCGCACGGTGGCTGACCAAGTGCGCCCCGACCTCACGGCCTCGGCCGCAGATCAGGTTGACCGCGCCTCGCGGCAAGCCCGCTTTGCTGATGGCGCCGATCAGCACACACAGGCCCAACGGTGAAAGCTCAGGCGACTTGATGACCACCGCGTTACCCGCCGCCAACGCCGGGGCCAGGGAACGCGCACAGATCGAAACCGGGAAGTTCCAGGGCACGATCTGCGCCGAAACACCCATCGGGTCGTACAGGGTAAAGTCCATGTAACCGTTGCCCAGCGGGATCGAGGTGCCCTCGATCTTGTCCGCCATCCCGGCGTAATACTCGAAGTACCGCGCCGCCTCGACGAACTCGTCCCTGGCGTCGCACAGGCGCTTGCCGTTCTCCTGGCACAGTACCCAGGCGCCCTCGTCGGCCACGGCGCGAATCTCCTCGGCGATGCGCAGCAGCCAAGTGACACGTTGCGCCGGGCGCACTCGGGTCATTTCACCGCTGTCGGCACAGCGCCGGGCCGCCGCCAAGGCGCGCTCGGCGTCTGCCAGACCGGCCTGGGCGATGGTTGCGAGCAACTCGCCATTGCCCGGGTTGTGGACTTTCAAGTGCTGGGTACTGTCGCTCCATTCACCGTCGATGTAGTTGAGCCAGTGCGAGGCTATCGGATACATGGGCGCTCCTCCTCAGGCAGACGGCGTGGTGGCGAGCAACTGACGTGCAGCCCACTGGTGGAAGAAGTGCGTCGGGATGTCCATTTCCGGAGAGAACGCGCCACCTTTGTAGCCTGGGGAGAAACGGCCTTTCTGCATGCCTTCCACTGAGCTGATGTCTTCCTGGAACACCACTTTCCAGGACTCGAGAATCGCGGCGCGGCAGGCGGCGAACTCATCGCTGGTGGCCGCTTCGTCACCCACATAGAACAGGCGCAGGTGCTCGATGGTGCGTCCCGGCGCAACCGGCTCAAGCTGCATGGCAAAGGCGTGGTCGGCCTGGATGCCCAGCAGCACGTTGGGGAAAAATGCTACGTATTCGGCGTTGCGCAGACGGTCCTGGGGCCACGCCGGGAACTTCGGCAGGTGGGTCCCGGCGACATCCGAGAGGTTGTAGGCGTAGCTGCCCTGGCCGGCGAAATGCTCGTCGAACAAGATGTTGTAGTGGTCTTCCAGGCGCGAATAGGAGTTCAGGCTCGGGTGCACCCACGGCAGGTGATAGGCCTCGCAGTAGTTCTCCACCGCCAGCTTCCAGTTGCAGTTGATGTCCAGGGTGGTCTGGTCCTGGCCCGCACGGCGACGCAGCAGGCTCATGCCGTCCTCGCCAAGGAACTGGGTCCAGCGCGTGGTCAGCGGCGCGAGCATGTCCTCGAGTGGCTGGGCGTCGCCCGACAGGTTGATGAACACCATGTCCATCCAGATCGCGCTGCGGATGGCTTTCAGGCCGTGCTTTTCGCAGGCGAAGCGCTCGTCCTTGTGCTGATCGATCCCGCCGACGTGCGGCGTGCCACGCAGGCCGCCGTTGAGGTCATAGGTCCAGGAGTGGTAAGGGCAGCGAATCACCCCTTGCACCTCACCGGCCTCCTCCACCAGCTTCATGCCGCGGTGACTGCAAACGTTATGGAATATCTGCACCACGCCTTCACGGTTGCGCATCAGCAGCAGGGGCAGGCCCATGAAATCAATCGGCTTGACCGAACCGGCCTTGACCAGGTCGCTGGCGAAACCGACACAGGCCCAGGTCTTGCCCATGACCTGATCACGTTCCAGTTCGAAGAAATGTTGATCGGTGTAGAACTCGTTGCTCAGCCCGGTGGCCTCATGGATCGGGTTAAGTACGGTTTCAAGGTGATGCACAGGAATTTGGCGGTTGTTGCTCATTATTGTTTTCCCCTGCTGGGCACGGTTTGGAAAGATCGGCAGGCCCACTGGCCACTGTCCGTTGGCAGCCAGTTTGGGAAAACAGGAGTGGTCTCGACAAACGATATTTGCGGGGCGATTCATGACTTTTAGTCATAAATTCGCCTGCCTTGTTTTTTGCCTTGAAACTTGCTAATTGCAGGGGCGCGCGAATATATGAGCAACTTGTTGTTATCGGCAAGTTTAACTTTTGCGATTCTTAGACGGAGTCTTTCGAAGGCGGAAGTTGATTCAACAACCAACTTCTAAAGCACTTCACACTCTGGCGCATAGCGCCCCGTGACAACGGTTCCAGCAAACAGAACTGCGCCTCGGTCGTTAATACCGCCTCCAGCGGTCGTACCAATGCGCCGGTGCGCAAAGGGTCGTCGACCAGGTTCGACCAGGCCAGGGCAATGCCCTGCCCGTTGATTGCCGACTGGATCAGCATCGAGTAACTATTGATATTGATTCGGCGCTTTGGCTCGACCTTGTTCAGGCCCTGGCTGAGCAACCAGTCGGACCAGCCGATCCAGTCCCGCTGCGGGTCATCGAGGTACAGCCAGGTCAAGCCGGCCAGGTCCTCAGGTTTGCTCAAATGCGGGTGCTGGGCCAGGTAGGCCGGGCTGCAAACCGGGTACACCTCCTCGCAAAACAGGGGTGTTACCTGCATGTTCGGCGGCGGTGTACGGCAGTAATACAAGGCCAGGTCACAGTCCAGCCGGGAGAAATCCTTGACCTGGTCGTGGGCGATGATCCGCAGGTCGATCTCTTCGTTTTCGCGCTGGAACTGGGTGACTTTGGGCAACAACCAGAGTGATGCCATGGCCGTACTGGTGGCCACCGTTACTTGCTCGGCCCCCTGCCATTGGCGTATTTCGCCGGTGGCTTGCGCCACGCCCAGCAATGAATTGCGAACCGCTTCGTAATACTGGCTGGCGGCCGGGCTTAGTTGCAGAGTACGGGTCGTGCGTATAAATAGGGTTTTACCCAGGTAATCTTCGAGCAAACGTACCTGGCGACTGATCGCGCCTTGGGTAACGTTTAACTCGTGCGCCGCCAACGTGAAACTCATGTGCCGCGCTGCGGCCTCAAAAGCAATCAAACTATTGAGGGGTGGAAGTGGATGGATTCTCATGCAGGCAAGTCACGTCGTTATTGTGGTTATATGCCACTAGTCTAGCCCTTGTAATAAGCAGTGCACAGAGGGACGCTCGCCCACCGGTCCTGTGCTGGAAAACAAAACGCCGCTCAATGAGCGGCGTTCTTGTGCGCGGGGCAGTTACCAGGACCTGGAAGGCCTCAGGCTTTGCTGTCCCATGGACGATCGCCACGCTCATCCTTGATGCGGGTCGGCAGGCCCATCACGTCCAGCGCCTTGAGGAACGGCTCGGCTGGCAGCTCCTCGACGTTGACCATGCGTTGCACGTCCCACTCGCCACGGGCGACCAGCAAGGCGGCGGCTACCGGTGGCACGCCAGCGGTATAGGAAATGCCCTGGCTGTCGGTTTCGGCATAGGCCTCCTCGTGATCAGCCACGTTGTAGATGAACACTTCACGCGGCTGGCCATCCTTGGTGCCCTTGACCAGGTCGCCGATGCAGGTCTTGCCGGTGTAGCCAGGCGCCAGCGAACTTGGGTCCGGCAGCACGGCCTTGACCACTTTCAACGGCACCACTTCCAGGCCTTCGGCAGTCTTGACCGGTTGCTCGGAGAGCAGGCCAAGGTTCTTGAGTACGGTGAACACATTGATGTAGTGCTCGCCGAAGCTCATCCAGAAACGCACGTTGGCCACGCCGAGGTTCTTCGACAGGGAGTGCACTTCATCGTGACCGGTGAGGTAGAGGTTCTGCGCGCCGACCACTGGCAGGTCGTCGGTGCGTTTGACTTCGAACATGGTGTTGCTGGTCCACTGGCTGTCCTGCCAGCTCCACACCTGTCCGGTGAATTCGCGGAAGTTGATTTCCGGGTCGAAATTGGTGGCGAAATATTTGCCGTGGGAACCGGCATTGACGTCGAGAATGTCGATCGAATCAATGCGGTCGAAATACTGTTGTTGCGCCAGGGCTGCATAGGCGTTGACCACACCCGGGTCGAAGCCCACGCCGAGAATGGCGGTGACGTTCTTCTGCTGGCATTCCTCGAGGTGTTTCCACTCGTAGTTGCCATACCAGGGCGGCGTTTCACAGATCTTGCCCGGCTCTTCGTGGATGGCGGTGTCCAGGTAGGCGACACCGGTATCGATGCAGGCACGCAGCACCGACATGTTGAGGAACGCGGAACCAACGTTGATGACGATCTGCGATTCGGTTTCGCGGATCAGCGTCTTGGTCGCTTCGACATCCATGGCGTCCAGGGCAAAAGCCTGGATATCGGCGGGCACTTTGAGGCTGCCCTTGGCCTTGACGCTGTCGATGATGGCCTGGCATTTGGAGATGTTGCGCGACGCGATAGCAATACGACCGAGTTCATCGTTGTGCTGCGCGCACTTGTGGGCCACCACCTTGGCGACACCTCCTGCACCAATGATAAGTACGTTCTTCTTCAATTTTTCTCTCTCTCCTTCTGCGCCAGCTTACGAAAGGCTGGACAAGTAATCGTCGAAACCAAACTCACGAACCAGCTCGACACTACCATCGAGTTGTTTCACTACGATGGACGGCATTTTCAGGCCGTTGAACCAGTTTTTCTTGACCATGGTGTAACCCGCGGCATCGACAAACGACAGACGGTCGCCAATCGCCAACGGTGCAGCAAACTGATACTCACCAAAGATATCCCCGGCCAGGCAGGATTTGCCGCACACCATGTAGGTGTGTTCACCCTCGCTCGGCGCCAGCTTGGCGTTCAGGCGGTAGATCAGCAGATCGAGCATGTGCGCTTCGATGGAGCTGTCCACGACGGCCAGGTGCTTGCCGTTGTAGAGGGTGTCGAGCACGGTGACTTCCAGCGAAGCGCTCTGGGTGATGGCAGCTTCGCCCGGCTCCAGGTAGACCTGCACGCCGTACTTCTGCGAAAAAGCCTTGAGGCGCGCGCAGAACTGGTCGAGGGCATAGTCTTCACCGGTGAAGTGAATACCGCCGCCCAGGCTGACCCACTCGACCTTGTGCAGCAGGTGACCGAAGCGCTCCTCGATGGTGCACAGCATCTGGTCGAACAGGCCAAAGTCGCCGTTCTCGCAGTTGTTGTGGAACATGAAGCCGGAGATCTGCTCGATGACCGCCTCGACCTTGACCGGGTCCCACTCGCCCAGGCGGCTGTATGGACGCGCCGGGTCTGCCAGCAGGTAGTCGGAGCTGCTCACCTGCGGGTTGACCCGCAGACCGCGAACCTTGCCTTCGGACGCCTCGGCAAAGCGCTGCAGCTGGCCGATGGAGTTGAAGATGATCTTGTCGCAGTTGGCGAGCATCTCCTCGATCTCATCGTCGGCCCAGGCCACGCTGTAGGCGTGGGTCTCGCCGGCAAATTTCTGGCGGCCGAGCTTGAGCTCGTAGAGCGAGGACGAGGTGGTGCCATCCATGTACTGCTCCATCAGGTCGAACACCGACCAGGTGGCGAAGCACTTGAGCGCCAACAGGGCCTTGGCCCCGGACTGCTCGCGCACATAGGCGATCTTCTCCATGTTCGCCAGCAGCTTTTGTTTATCGATCAGGTAGTACGGCGTCTTAATCATTTCGAGGCCTCCGGCAAGGCTAGCCAAAAAAGGATGCGCATTGTGCCTTCACTGACTGCAGATCGAAAGAGCAGAAAGCGTTTGCGCCCTGGCCAGGGCGTGGAAAGGGGTCAGTTATAACGGGGCGGGGCATGCAGGACGGCAGTTTCAACCCACCAAACCGGTGGGGGTGTCAGGTGCCATGGATGTTGACTGTGCCGGCCTCATCGCGGGCAAGCCCGCTCCCACAGTGATTTTGGCTGTTCACAGATTTTGTATACACCACATCAAACCTGTGGGAGCGGGCTTGCCCGCGATGGCGGTGTGTCAGGCGCCAGCGATGTTGGCTGTGCCGGCCTCATCGCGAGCAAGCTCGCTCCTACAGTGAATTTGGTTGCTCACAGATTTTGTATACACCCACAGTAGCGCCAGGTGTTCACAGATTGTGCATACAGCCATCAAACCTGTGGGAGCGGGCTTGCCCGCGATGGCGGTGTGTCAGGCGCCAGCGATGTTGGCTGTGCCGGCCTCATCGCGAGCAAGCTCGCTCCTACAGTGAATTTGGATACTCACAGATTTTGTATACACCCACAGTAGCGCCAGGTGTTCACAGATTGTGCATACAGCCATCAAACCTGTGGGAGCGGGCTTGCCCGCGATGGCGGTGTGTCAGGCGCCAGCGATGTTGGCTGTGCTGGCCTCATCGCGAGCAAGCTCGCTCCTACAGTGAACTTGGTTGCTCACAGATTTTGTATACACCTGCAAGGTCGGATACACCTTTGCCTAGCGCGCGCTCGCCAGTTCACGCAACCGCGCCAACTCGGCTGCAGGCAGGCTGATGCCGTCGGACAGGGATTTGGCCCGTTCCTGATACCGTCGGTCGCCTGGCATGCGTTGCAGGCCGACGCCGCGCATCTGCTGCACCAATTCTTCGCTACGGCTGGCGAAGTGGTTGCCGGCGGTCTTGCTCGGATCGATCACGATCAGCAACTGACCGGTCCAGGGGGTTTGTGCCCCGGGATGGTTCGACCAGTCGAACTCGAACGAGAAGTTACCGCCGGTCAGGGCCGCCGCCAACAGTTCCACCATCATCGACAGGGCCGAACCCTTGTGCCCGCCAAACGGCAGCAGCGCGCCGCCGTTGAGGATTGCCTTGGGGTCCCGGGTCGGCTGGCCCAGGCTGTCGACGCCCATGCCCTCGGGCAGCAATTGACCCTGACGCGCGGCGATCTGCACATCGCCGTGGGCGATGGCGCTGGTCGCCAGGTCAAAGACGATCGGCTCGCCACCGGCACGCGGTGCGGCAAAGGCAATCGGGTTGGTGCCGAACAGCGGCCGTTGCGCGCCATGGGGCACCACGCAGGTCATGCTGTTGACCACGCTCAAGGCCACCAGGCCCTCTTCGGCGAAGGGTTCGACGTCCGGCCAGAGCGCGGCGAAATGGTGCGAGTTGCGGATCGCTAACACCGCGATGCCGGCACTGCGGGCCTTCTCGACCAGCAAGCCACGGGCTGCGGCCAAGGCCGGCTGGGCAAAACCTTTGGCCGCGTCGACCCGGACAAAACCCGCAGCCACATCCTCCACCACCGGCACGGCCCGACCATCCACCCAGCCACTGGCCAACGACGACAGGTAACCGGGAATGCGGAACACCCCGTGACTGTGGGCGCCGTCGCGCTGGGCGCTGGCACAGTTGTGCGCCAGTACCTGGGCAACTTCCGACGAGGTGCCGTGCTGTTCAAAGATGCGCTGCAGCAGCTCAGTCAGGTCGGCGAGTGAAAGGCTTTGCACTTCGGGCAAAGCGGTGTTGGCGTGGGACATTCTGAAGCTCCGGGCGATTTGTTGTTATGGGCGAACTATCCGGCGATGACAGTTATCTGTCAAATGTTGACTTTATGACAGAAAACATCCATTTTCCTTCCCAAGCGCTGAATAACAACAGGAAACAGCCTTGAGCCAGCCCATCAAACAACGCCTTGAAAGCAGTCTGTCAACCGCCGCCGCCTCTGGCCGGGCGATTGCCAACTACATGCTGGCCAACCTCTATGAACTGCCGTTCCAGACCGCTGCCGACATTGCCGCGAAGTTGAACGTCAGTGAATCCAGCGTCGGGCGCTTCTGTCGCTCCATCGGCTACAGCCACTTCAAAGACCTGAAAAACGACCTCAAGGCCGACCTGGGCGATGGCCCGTGGCTGGTAGGCGACCGTTTGCAGGAATTCCGCCAGCAGGCCAGCCAGGGTCCGCAGGGCCTACCCCGCAGCTTCGAGCTGGAAGTGGCGGCGCTGGTCAAGGTCTACGAATACAGCCTGACCCCGACCTGGCACGCCGTCAGCCAGCGCCTGGCCAGCCGGCGCAAGGTGTTCGTCGCCGGATTCCAGACCGAACGGGGCATCGCCGCCTCCATGGTGCACTTGCTGCAGTACCTGCGCGATGACGTGCACTGGGTCGACGGCGCTGCCGGGCATTACGCCGACGTGCTGCTCAGCGTGCCCGCCGACAGCGCCCTGGTAGTGTTCGAAGCCCGCCGCTATTCACGCCATGCCTTGACGCTGTGCCGCAAGGCCCGCGAGGCGGGCATCCCGGTGACGCTGGTCACCGACACCTTTTGCGACTGGGCCGAGCAGAACGCCGACGAAGTGTTCCGCGTGCCCACCGAGTTCAACCTCTTCTGGGAGTCGACCGCCGCGATGCTGTCGTTGGTGCACCTGCTGGTCAACGACGTCTGCAAACAGCTGGGCCCGGAAGTGGAAAAACGTCTTGCCGCCGTTGCGCTCCTGCACAACGAGTTCGTTGGATACACATCATCACCAAGCTCAAAACAATAAATCGAGGTGCTAGATGAAACACGTCATTCGCTTTGCCAGTGCATGTGCAATGGTCCTGGCCGGGGCCTCCGGCGCGCAGGCTGAAGTCCTGAAGATCGCCACCGAAGGCGCTTACCCGCCGTTCAACTATGTCGACTCGGACAACAAGCTGCACGGCTTCGATGTGGACATTGCCAACGCGCTGTGTGAACGCATGAAAGTCCAATGCAAGATCGTCGCCCAGGACTGGGAAGGGATTATCCCGGCGCTGATGGCGAAGAAATACGACGCCGTGGTCGCCTCGATGATCGCCACCGACGAGCGCAAGCAGAAGATCGATTTCACTAACCACTACTACCGCACTCCGCTGTCCGTGGCCGTGCCCAAGGACTCGGACATCTCCGACGCCCAGACCGATTTCAAAGGTCGCACCGTGGGTGCCCAGGCCTCCTCGACCCAGGCCATCTACGCCGAAGATCACTACGGCCCGGCTGGCGCCGACGTCAAGTTCTACCCGACCCTGGATGAAGCCAACAGCGACCTGGCTGCCGGCCGCGTCGACGGGGTGATTGCCGACAAGTTCCCACTGCTGGCCTGGATCGACAGCGCCGGCAAGGAATGCTGCAAGATCATCGGCGATGTCAACGGCACCACCGCCGACGCCTCCATCGCGGTACGCAAGGGTGACGATGCACTGCGCGAGCGTTTCAACAAGGCGCTGGATGAAATCGTCGCCGACGGCACCTACAAGAAGATCTCCAGCCGCTACTTCGCGTTCGACATCTACTGATCCCCTGCCCCCCAGGTCAGCCTGCGGGGCGTTCCTTGCCGACCTGCTGCACCGCGCGCCCACCGGCGGCGGTGCATGCGTGCGGGCCTAATTTACCGAGAGGGTTCGAGCATGTTCGAAAACCTGTCACTGCTTTCCTTCGCCAGCGGCGGCTGGGGCTCAGCCTTGCTGGCCGGCGCCCTGGTGACCATCGTCCTGGCCTTGAGCTGCCTGCCGATCGGCTTGCCACTGGGGTTGGGCCTGGCCTTGGCCGCCCGCTCCCGACGTCGCTGGCCGCGCGCCATGAGCACGGTGTTTGCCACCGTGTTCCGTGGCCTGCCCGAACTGCTGACCCTGCTGATCATTTACTACGGCTGCCAGATCGGCGCGCAGAAACTGTTGTCGGTGATGGGCTACGAGGCTGAAGTGGCGATCAACCCCTTCGTCGCCGCCATGATCGCGTTCAGCCTGGTGTTCGCTGCGTTCTCCAGCCAGATCTGGCTGGGCGCCTTCAAGACCGTGCCCAAGGGCCAGTTCGAAGCCGCTGCCGCCCTCGGCCTGTCCCGGCGCACCACCTTTACCAAAGTGGTGCTGCCGCAACTGGTGCGCATCGCCCTGCCGGGCCTGTCGAACAACTGGTTGTCGTTGCTCAAGGACACTTCGCTGGTGTCGACCATCTCCCTGGTCGACCTGATGCGCCAGACCAACCTGGCCGTCAGCGTGACCAAGGAACCGATGTTGTTCTACACCGTGGCCTGCTTTGGCTACCTGTTCTTCTCGGCGATTTCCGGCCGCCTGTTCCAGTACCTGGAACAGCATTTCAGCCGCCATCAACGGAGCGTGCGCCCATGAGCCTGGCTGAATTGCAGAGCCTGTTCCTCAGCCCTGAGTTGCTGGAACGTTATGGCCCACGCTTCATCGACGGCCTGTTGGTGACCGCCAAACTGGTGGCTATTTCCTTCACCCTCGGTGCCCTGCTCGGCCTGCTGATTGCCCTGGCGCGGTTGTCGGGCAACCGCTTTCTCAGCCGTTTTGCCGGCGTCTATGTGTACTTCTTCCGTGGCTCGCCGCTGCTGGCCCAACTGTTCATGCTGTATTACGGCCTGGGTTCGTTCAAAGGCTTCTGGCAGGACGTCGGCCTGTGGTGGTTCTTCCGTGACGCCTGGTTCTGCACCCTGCTGGCGTTCACCCTGAACACCGCGGCCTATCAGGCGGAGATCCTGCGGGGCAGCATCATGGCCGTGGCCCAGGGGCAACGCGAAGCCTGCAACGCTCTGAGCCTGTCGCGCTGGACCACCTTTCGCAAAGTCGTCCTGCCGCAATCGCTGCTGGTGGCCATCGGTCCCCTGGGCAACGAACTGATCCTGATGATCAAGGCCAGCGCCATTGCCTCGCTGGTGACCATCTACGACTTGATGGGGGTGACCAAACTGGCCTTCTCGCGCAGTTTCGACTTCCAGATCTACCTCTGGGCCGCGGTGCTGTACCTGCTGATCGTGGAAGTGGTGCGACGCAGCCTCAAAGCCCTGGAAGGCCGCCTCGGCCGCCACTTGCAGTAAACCGGTTTTTTCTCGGGCTGCCGTGGGCGCCCCAGCATCAAGGATCTACCCATGCATTGCCAAACCATCGTTCTGGGCGCCGGGATTGTCGGCGTCAGTACCGCCCTCCAGTTACAGGCCCGTGGCCGCCAGGTGGTGCTTATCGACCGCCAGCAGCCGGGCAAAGGCACCAGCCACGGCAACGCCGGGCTGATCGAGCGCGCCAGCGTGATTCCCTATTCGTTCCCCCGCGAGCTGTCGAGCCTGCTGCGCTACGCCCGCAACCAGCAATCGGACGTGCGCTACAGCCTCAAGTACCTGCCCAAGGCCGGTCCCTGGTTGCTGCAATACTGGCGGCACTCCGGGGCCAAGGGCCTGGCCATGGCGACCAAGGCCATGCTGCCGCTGGTGGAACGTTGTGTCAGTGAACATGACCTGCTCTCGACGCCGGCCGGCATGGACCATCTGATCCAGGCCGGCGGCTGGGTCGAGGCCTACAGCTCGATCCCGGCTTTCTTCAAGGCGCAACAGGACGCCGCAGCACTGCAGCGCTTTGGTCTCAATTACCAGGTGCTCGAGCGCGACGAACTGCGGGCGCGCCAACCCGGCCTGCACAGCAGCGTGATCGGTGGCATCCACTGGCTCGACCCCAAGACCGTCAGCGATCCCGGCGGCCTGACCCGTGGGTATGCCGAACTGTTCGTCGAACGCGGCGGCGTGTTTGTCCTCGGCGATGCCCTCTCCCTGCGCCAGGGCGAAGGCAAATGGCAGGTGCAGACCGAGCAGGGCCTGGTGATCGGCGACGAAGCCGTGGTCGCCCTCGGTCCGCAAGCCCGGGGCGTCTTCGAACCCCTGGGCTACAAGATTCCGCTGGCGATCAAGCGCGGCTATCACATGCACTATGCCGCCCTGCCAGGCAGTTGCCTGCAACAACCCTTGCTCGACCCTATCGGCGGTTACGTGCTGGCGCCGATGGTGGGTGGCGTGCGCCTGACCACCGGGATCGAGTTCGCCGACAGTGACGACCCGATCAACGAAATCCAGTTGCGCCGCTGCGAAGAGCTGGCGCGCAAGTTCTACCCGCTGGGCGAGCGCCTGGACGCCGAACCCTGGCTGGGCCGCCGCCCGTGCCTGCCAGACATGTGCCCGGTGATCGGCCCGGCAGCGCGGCACCCGGGCCTGTGGTTCAACTTCGGCCACGCCCACCACGGCCTGACCCTCGGCCCGGTCTGCGGCCGTTTGCTGGCCGAAATGATGACCGGCGCCACCCCGTTCACCGACCCTGCCCCTTACAGCGCCGAGCGCTTCCATTGATTGCCGGAGACCCGACCATGCCTGCCCTCTCTGCCCGTATCGATACGCCGCTGGCCGTGCAACCCGACACCCGTAAGGTGGTGGTGGATATCGCCGCCCTGAACAAGTTCTATGGCGCCTTCCATGTCTTGCACGACATCAACCTGCAAGTGCGCGAAGGCGAACGCATCGTCCTGTGCGGGCCTTCCGGCTCGGGTAAATCGACCCTGATCCGTTGCATCAACCGCCTGGAAATCGCCGAGAAAGGCCGCATCCTGGTCAACAACACCGACCTGTCCCAGAACACCCGCGAGGCGGCCAAGGTGCGCAGCGAAGTGGGCATGGTGTTCCAGCATTTCAATCTGTTCCCGCACATGAGCGTGCTCGACAACTGCACCCTGGCACCGATCTCGGTGCGTGGCCTGAGCCGCAAGAAAGCCGAGGAACTGGCCGAGCACTTCCTGCACAAAGTCGGTATCGCCAGCCAGGCCGGCAAGTACCCCAGCCAGCTCTCCGGCGGCCAGCAACAGCGCGTGGCCATCGCCCGGGCGTTGTGCATGGAACCGAAAATCATGCTGTTCGACGAGCCCACTTCGGCGCTCGACCCGGAGATGGTCAGCGAAGTGCTGGACGTGATGGTGAAACTGGCTGGCAGCGGCATGACCATGCTCTGCGTGACCCACGAGATGGGCTTTGCCCGGCAAGTGGCCGAGCGCGTGCTGTTTCTCGACGGTGGCCAGATCATCGAGGACGCCCCGCCGGAAGACTTCTTCAACGCCCCGAAAAGCCCACGGGCCAAGGCCTTCCTGGCGCAGATCGTGCATTGACACAGGCCAGGCCCGCAGGGTGCTGCGGGCCTGACTGACGAACGTCAGGCGACTATTGGGCGATACCCGCTAATCTCCCATGGCAATTCTTCAACACTGGAGGTTGGTCATGAATCCCAGATATCCACTGGTCGCCCTGCTGGTCAGCGCGAGCCTGTTTGGCTGTACCACGTCAAGCGAGCACGGGATCAGCATTCCCCTGGCGGCCACTCGGCACAACGTCGGGCAAATCGCCAATACCACCCTGGCCAATTGGGACCAGAACACCGGGTTCGACTTTTTCATCAGCGGCGTGCCCACCGGCACCTCCCTGCCCCTGCGCATCTACACCTTCATCCATAAGGGCAGTTGCCAGCAGCCCGGCCCGGTGGCCTATGCGATGAACGACAAGGTCAATACCGAACGCGCCGCCGTTGCCGGCTGGACCTTTTCCAGGAGCGCCCCCATCGCCTTGCCAGAGTTGCTGGCCGGCCAGTACTCGATCGTCCTGCGATCGGCACCGGAGGACGGCAACCTCGATCTGTTCTGTGGCGATATTCCCCAGGGCGGCACAGCAAAATAGTCGAGGCGCGATCAGTTCTCGACCGGGCTGCTTGGATCCTGACTGGCTTCAGCCGCCAGCTTCAAGCGGTCGGCTTTGCTGATGTACTTGTCCTTGTTGACTGGGGCCAGCTTGGCGCTGGCCTTTTTCGCGTGGGCTTTTAACAGCTGCTTGATTTTCTTACGGCGATTCATGGTGCTCTACTCAGGGTGACAATGGCGCGATGGTAGCAGCTTGCGATATTCAAGCTGGTGCCCGCGGCACCGGCTGAGTCGATAAAGTTGCCCATCAGCGATCACCCTCCTCCCTTCCCGCCTGGCTCCGGCAGCGCAATGGGCGCTCCGTTGTCCGGCCGTGAGCCATATCTAAAAACGACATACCTAAAAACGACACACCCCAGAATCCCTATTGCCAATGAGGGGAGAAGCACTCTACTATTTTTGCAATTACTTTAATTGCATTGAGATTACTGGAGTCAGCGAATGTCATTGGTCGACGAGCTCATCGCTCTGCTTGGTGCAAACAACCTGATTACCGACGCCGGCGAAATGACCGCTTCCCTTGAGGACTGGCGTGGGCGCTACCGTGGCGCGGCGCTGTGTGTCGCCCGTCCGGCCAGCACCGCAGAAGTGGCGGCGGTAGTGGCCTGCTGTCACCGGCACCGCGTGCCCGTGCTGCCTCAAGGTGGCAACACCGGCCTGGTCGGTGGTTCGGTGCCGCCTTCCAGCGGGCCGGTTCCGGTGATCATCAATCTGCAGCGCATGCGCCGCATCGGCCTCGTCGACCTCGTCAACAACTCCATCGAAGTGCAGGCCGGCTGCGTCCTGGCTAACGTGCAGCAAGTGGCGCGGGACGCCGGACGCCTGTACCCGGTCAGCCTGGGGGCCGAAGGTTCCTGCCAGATCGGCGGCACCATCGCCACCAACGCCGGGGGCATCTCCGTACTGCGTTATGGCAACACCCGCGACAACGTCCTGGGCATTGAAGTGGTACTGGCCGATGGCACCATCTGCTCGGAACTGCGAGCCCTGCGCAAAGACAATACCGGCTACGATCTCAAGCATCTGTTCATTGGCTCCGAAGGCACCCTGGGGATCATCACCGCCGCCGTGCTCAAGCTGCATCCCCTGCCCACGCGCTGCGCAGTGGCCTGGGTCGGCGTCGGCAGCCCGGCCCAAGCGATCGAGCTGCTGGTGCTCACCCGCCAGCTGTCAGGCTCATCGCTGTCGGCCTTCGAGCTGATGAACCAATTGCAACTGGACCTGGTAGTGGAGCACGTGCCGCAGCGCCGCTCGCCACTGGATACCCGGCATCCCTGGCACGTGCTGATCGAGCTGGCGGATACCGCGGGCAGCGCCGACCCCGAGGCGGCCCTTACGGCCATCCTCGAGCAGGCGTTCGACCAGGCCATCGTCGACAACGCCAGCATCGCTTCCAGTCAAGGCCAGCAAGCCGCCATGTGGGAGCTGCGCCACAGCGTGTCGGAAGCCAACAAGAAAGGCGGCATCGGCCTGACCACCGATTGCGCCGTGCCGGTGTCCACCATCGCGACCTTCATCGAGCGGGCCAACGCCGCGGTGGCGAAGCTTGCCCCGCAAGCGCAGATCGTGATCGTCGGGCACATGGGTGACGGCAACATTCACTACATTCCGTTCTTCCCGTTCGCGGTCTGGGACGGACTCGAGCAAACCGAAGCCCTCGCTCGTGAACTGCGTCGTGCGGTCAATGACGTGGCCGCCGAACTGGCCGGGACCTTCAGCGCCGAACACGGCGTCGGGCAAACCTCGCTCGATGAAATGCATAACTATAAATCCGCGGCTTCGCTCGCCCTGATGCGGGCGATCAAACACGCCGTCGACCCCCTTGGCCTGTTCAACCCGGGCCGACTTATACCGCCTGAAAAATAAAACCCACAACAAACATCCCTAGTGACGATAGCGACTATCGACAATATCGCGAAGAGAGGTCAGGAGTATGGGCAACAACATTAATAACTGGTCACGCCGCAGCGTGCTCAAGGCCAGTGTGGTCGGGGCCGTCGCACTGTCGACGAGCAGCATGTGGTCGTCCTTGCGGGCGCAAACCAAACGCATCGTGGTGCGCGATGATGGCGGCGTCTACACCAAGGCCTACACCGAGGTGTTCTATCGGCCGTTCCAGGAGGCGACGGGAATCGAGGTGATTGGCGTACAGGCCAACGCCGAGCCGACCGCGCAGATCCTGTCGATGGTCGATGCCGGTTCCTACATCTGGGACATGGCCAAGATCAGCCAGCCGGCAATCAAGATGCTCACCCAGGGCCAGAAGAAATACCTCGAGGCCCACGGCCTGGGCAACGACCCCATCGTGGCGCAGATGCCCGAGCACTTCATGTCCGAGTACGGAGTCGGCACCAACGTCTACACCACCGTGTTGGCCTATCGCAAGGACGCCTTCGAAGGGCGCCAGGCACCTACCTCCTGGAAAGACTTCTACGATGTGCAGGGTTTCCCCGGTCGCCGCGCCCTGCGCCGTCACCCCTTCGACACCATCGAGCAGGCACTGCTGGCCGACGGGGTTGCCGTGGCCAATGTCTACCCGTGCGACCTGGAGCGGGCGTTCTCGGCACTCGACAGAATCAAGAATGACGTCTCGGTGTTCTGGACCAGTGGCGCGCAAGTCGAACAATTGCTGGTGTCCGGCGAAGTCGACATGGTGCCGGTCTGGGTCTCGCGTGCGCAATCGGCCCGCAGCTCCAATGCCCCGGTCGGCATCGTCTGGGACCAGAACATCTGGGGCCTGGACAGCTGGGCCATCCTGGCGGGCACGCCCAACGCCGCAGCCTGCCGCGAGTTCATCAAGTTCACCTGCGACCCCGAGCGCCAGGCTGCACTGACCAAGTACTTCCCCGCCGGTGTGACCCATCCCCGGGCCTTTGACTTCATCGACCCGGCCGTGGCCGCCGATTGCCCCTCCTACCCCGACCACATCGCCAAGGGGCTACCGATCGACGCCCAGTATTGGACAGAAAAACAGGGCACGGCGCTGGAACGCTATAACGCATGGCTCCTGAGCTGACCCCGCTGACGGGTCCGCCACGCGGCGGGCCCGATATTTCCTGCCCCTTGTCTTCAGGTCTTCGCCATGTCCTCTTCCAGCCTAACCGTAAAGAAGCTCGCTAAAAACTATGGCCAGTTCGTGGCCCTCGCACAAACCGACCTGACCGTCGCCGATGGGGAGTTCCTGACGCTGCTCGGTCCTTCCGGCTCCGGCAAAACCACCTTGCTCAGCCTGGTGGCCGGCCTCACCCATCCCGATGGCGGCGAGGTGTCCATCGGCGACAACGATGTGACGTACCTGGCGCCCCATCATCGCGACATTGGTGTGGTGTTCCAGAACTACGCGCTATTTCCCCACATGACGATCCTGGAGAACATTGCCTTCCCGCTGAAGATGCGCAAGGTCTCGGCGACCGAAGCCCGTGAGCGGGCCATGGCCGCCCTGGACATGATCAAGCTGCCGCACATCGCCCAGCGTTATCCCAAGGAGCTGTCCGGCGGCCAGCAACAACGGGTCGCGCTGGCGCGCTGCATGGTCTATCGCCCCTCGATCATCCTGATGGACGAACCCCTGGGCGCGCTCGACAAGAAGCTACGCGAACACATGCAACTGGAGATCAAGCGCATTCACCGGGAGCTGGGAACCACCATCATTTATGTGACCCACGACCAGGAAGAGGCGATGACCATGTCGGATCGCATCTGCCTGATGAATGCCGGGAAGATCGAGCAACTGGGCACCCCCGATGAC
The DNA here is from genome assembly GCF_033989915.1 of Pseudomonas sp. P5_152. Taxonomy (NCBI): domain Bacteria; kingdom Pseudomonadati; phylum Pseudomonadota; class Gammaproteobacteria; order Pseudomonadales; family Pseudomonadaceae; genus Pseudomonas; species Pseudomonas sp. P5_152. Next base: position 732,665 of record NZ_JASFAH010000002.1, read on the forward strand.
CTGTACTTCCGCCCGCGCACGCTGTTCGTTGCCGACTTCCTCGGTGAGTCGAACCTGTTGCCGGCGCAGATCGTCGCCTCCCAGGACGGGGTGCTCGATGTGCTGGTCGGCAGCCGTGGGATCAAGGCCAGCGCCACGCCAAACGGCGAGAACCTGCCGGGCGCGCACATCCACATCATGGTCCGCCCACAGAACATGCTGATTGCCAAAGCCACGGACGGCGACGTGCGCCATCTGCAGGCGAGCGTCAGCGATGTGATGGTCACCGGCAGCCTGACCAAGGTCTACATGAGCACCGACGAGGAAGGCATTCCCGCGCTGGTCTCGGCCTTCCCGACCCGGGTCAATGGCGAGAGCTTCCAGCGCGGCGACAAGGTCTCCCTGTCCTGGCACGCCTCGGACGCCGTTGCCATCACCGAACAACCCAAGGCGGCGTTCCCATGAGCCTGTTTACTTCTCGCGCAGCCTCTGCGCCGATGCCAGCCTGGGCCAAGAACAGCCTGATGATTGCGCCGTTGCTGGTGCTGCTGGCGGTGTTCCTGGCCTATCCGGTAGGCCGCCTGCTGTCGTTGAGTATCCTCGGGCCGGAGGGCTTTTCCCTCGACGCCTACCGGCACCTGTTCGCCTCGAGCCTGTACCTCAACGTGCTGTGGATCACCTTCAAGATCTCCCTGGCCACCACCGTGCTGTCGGTGGTGCTGGGCTATCCGGTGGCCTACCTGATCTCCACGGCGCCAGCCAAGCTCAAGAGCCGCCTGGTGTTCCTGGTGCTCCTGTCGTTCTGGACCAGCTTCCTGGTCCGGGCATTCGCCTGGGTGGTGATCCTGGGACGCAACGGGGTGGCCAACAACTTCCTGATGTCCCTGGGCCTGATCGACCGACCGATCAACCTGCTCTACGGCACCGGCGCCACGCTCACCGGCATGGTCCACGCGATGCTGCCGCTCGCCGTCATGACCATGCTCGCGGTGATGGAGAACATCGACCGCAGCCTGCCCCGCGCCGCTTCGACCCTGGGCGCGCGTCCGGGTACGGCCTTCTGGACGATCTACTTCCCGCTGTCGATGCCCGGCGTGGCCGCCGCCACCATCATGGTATTCGTCACTGCCATCGGCTTCTTCATCGTTCCGGCGCTGTTGGGTGGACGCAAAGAAACCATGATCACCCAACTGATCATCGATCAGGTGCAACAGACCCTGAACTGGGAACTGGCCGGCTCGATTTCCGTGCTGTTGCTGGTGGTGGTGCTGGTGGTCTTCGTGATCTATGACCGGATCTTCGGCTTCGCCACCCTCACCGGCGAAGACCCGTCCGCCCAAGCCCGCCGCGACACCCTGGCGCGACGTGCAGGCAGTGCGGTGCTGGCGGGCATTGGTGCGGTCAGCGACTGGCTGATCGCGCGCCTGTCGTTCAAGCGCCGGCGCAAGAGCGCTGAAGGCACGCCGCTGGTGCTCAGTGTCTTCGTCTGGACCGTGCTGGTGCTGATCAGCCTGCCGGCGCTGCTGATGATCCCGATCTCCTTCAGCAGTGCCGGCCTGCAGTGGCCACCTTCGGGCATGACGCTGCAGTGGTACGAGCAAATGCTCAATACCCCGGTCTGGACCCAGGCCCTGGTGCGCTCCCTGACGGTGGCGACCGGCGCGGGCATCCTGTCGATGCTGATCGGCGTGCCCGCAGCGTTTCTCCTGGCCCGCGGCAGGATCCGTGGCAAGGCGATCCTGCTGGCGTTCCTGCTGTCGCCGATCATCGCGCCACGAGTGATCATCGCCCTCGGCCTGTTCTACATGTTCGCCGAGCTGAAGCTGGTCGGTACGTCCATCGGCCTGATCATTGGCCACACCGTGGTGTGTGTGCCCTACGTGGTGATGACCATGATCGCGGTGCTGCGCAACTATGACCAGCGCCTGGACCTGGCCGCACAGAGCCTGGGGGCCAGCCCCCTGAGAACCCTGCGCCACGTGACCTTCCCCCTGCTGGGCGCCGGGATGTTTTCCGCGTTCCTGTTTGCCTTCGCCACCTCGTTCGACGAACTGACGATTGCGCTGTTTTCGTCGGGCGGCCTCAACGCCACCTTGCCCAAGCAGTTCTGGGATGAGGTGACCTTGCAGGTTTCACCGGTGATTGCCGCCGTCTCCACCTGCTTGCTGATTTTCATCACCCTGCTGATTTTCGGCGCCGATCGCCTGCGTCAGCGCAGCCTGGCGCGCTGAGCCCGTAACCCATGATCAAAGGAGAAACATCCATGCTCAGTTCTGAACACCTCAAAGGTATTTTCCCGGCCATTACCACGCCGGTGCAGAGTGATGACACGATTGATGTAACCGCCACCGAAGCGCTGTTCAGTTGGTTGACCGGGCAAGGCGTGGACGGCGTGGTGCCGTTGGGCGGAACCGGCGAGTACGGTGCCCTGTCCAGGCATGAGCGGGTGCGCTTCGTCGAACTCTGCGCCAAGCTCGCCGACCAGCGCATGCCGGTGATCTGCGGGGTGCTGGACACCGGCTATCACGACGCGATGACCGCGGCGCAGGACTTTGCCAAGGCCGGCGCCGATGGCCTGCTGGTGATCACGCCCTACTACACCAACCCGACCCAACTGGGCATCCGCGACTACTTCCTGCGTTACGCCGATGAGTCGCCGCTGCCGATCCTGATCTACGAGATTCCTTATCGCACGCGGATCTCGATCGATCCCGAGGTGCTGCACGAACTGTCCCGGCATGAACGCATCATCGGCATGAAGGCCTGCAACACCGACATGTACCACTTCCTGCGGGTGATCGCCGGCGTCGATCCTGAGTTCGCCGTACTCAGCGGCGAAGACACGTTGTTCCCGCTGCAAGTGGCGGCGGGCGCAACAGGCGGGATCGTGGTCACGGCGAACCTGCTGCCGAAAACCTGGCGCCGGGTGTTCGACCTCGCCAGCGCCGGCAAAACTGCCGAGGCGCTGGCGCTGCACCGGCAATTGATTCCGCTGATGAACCTGGCGTTTTCCGAAACCAACCCCGGGCCGATGAAGTCGGTGATGGACCTGATCGGGGTCAACGCCCCTGCCCTGCTCGCGCCCCTGCGTGAGCCGAAGGAAGATCTGCGTAATGCACTGAGAGTCGAATACAGCAAACTTCTGGACATGTTCGAGAAGGCCCCAACCGCGGCCCGCTAGTTCAAAACAACGGCTGCCACGCCAGTGCCCCTGCGCTATGCAAGGGCACAGGTGAATGCCACAATCCAATGTCATGACATTTATGGACCGCTCAACAAATGCCGAATTCTCGCCCAACCAAAACCACAAGAAAAACTGCAAAAGAAGCAGTTGGCGATCCTCGTAATTCGTCATTGTATGTCGGCTCTACTGAAAAGACCTTTCAGATACTGCATGCCTTCGACCATCCGAAACGACAAATGCCGCTCTCGGAAATAGCCACCTTGTCGGGGCTTGATCGCAGTGCCGCACAACGTCTGGTATTTACCCTGGAAGCCCTGGGATATCTACGCCGCGTACACAACACTCGGGATTACGCACTGACTTCCAAAGTGCTGCAGTTTTCCTACAACTTTCTGTGCGCCCACGAGTTGCTGCACAAGGCCGCGCCGTACCTGGTGGACCTGAGCAGTACCCTGGGCGAAACCACTAACCTGCAAGAGCTCGATGGCCACGAAGTGGTCTACGTGGGGCGCTATCCGGGCCGGCACTTGATCAACGTCGACATCATGGTCGGCAGCCGCCTGCCCGCGATATTCACCGCTTCGGGCACCGCCATCCTGTCCCACTGCAGCGCTGAAGAGCGGGAAGCGGCGATCGAGGCCACCCAACTGCGGGCACTGACCCCACATACCGTCACCGACAAGGGTTTGTTACTCGAACGCATGCAGCGCGCGGCTGAAACCGGCTACGCGATCATCGCCAATGAAACCGTACTGGGAGATATTGCCGTGGCCTCGGCCATATTGGATGAACATGGCCATGCAATCGCGGCCATTACTATCGCGGTACCGACCACTCGCTGGACTAAAGAACGCGTCGAAGAAGAACTCGCCCAACATGTTCAAGTGGTGGCAACTTCCATTTCTGCGAAGAAGTTTTTCTCCTGAAACCCGCATCAATTTCATAACTTAGCGCGTACATCGGCAATCAATAACAACCGGGCTTTATAAGTCTCGGTTGCGTTTGCCTGCATGTCTGGACGAGGGCTTATGTCATCCTTATTGAACTTTATTGATTACCGGGCCCGGGCCAGGCAACGGTTGCCAAAGGCACTGTTTGAATATATCGATCGCGGCAGTGAGGATGAACAGGCACTGCTACGCATCCGTTCCAGCCTGGACCAGATCACGTTGACGCCTTCCCTGCTCAATGGCGTCGATCAACCGGAGCTGCGCACCCCGTTGTTGGGGCAAGCGCTGGCCATGCCGCTGGTCATCGCGCCCACGGCATTGGCGGGACTGGTGTCGTTCCAAGGGGAAATAAAACTGGCGCGCACCGCGCGTGACCTGGGCATTCCCTTCTGCGTTTCCACCCAGTCGGTGACCACGGTGGAAGAGATCCGCAAGCAGGTGCCGGATGCCAATCTGTGGTTCCAGTTGTACGTGTGGAAAGACCGCAACCTCACTCGCCAGTTGCTCGAACGCGTCCAGGCGGCCGGGGTCGATACCCTGGTGATCACCGCCGACACACCGGTCAGTCCGAAACGCGAATACAACGTCAGGAACGGCTTCTCTATTCCCTTGAAACCCAGCCTCGCGCTGCTGCTGGATGTGCTGGGCCATCCCTCTTGGCTGGTGTCGGTCTGGTTGCGCCAATGGCTGGCGAGCGGGATGCCTTCCTATGGGCATTACCCGGCGCAGTTTCGCGCTGCGGTCACCCAGCAGACAGTCCATGAGGCGGTACGCCTGGAAAACCGCCTGACCTGGAACGACATCCGGCAGATCCGCAGTGGCTGGCACGGGCGTTTGGTCATCAAGGGCGTGTTGAGCCCCCAGGATGCGTTGCTTGCCCGGGACGAAGGCGCGGATGCCATCGTCGTCTCGGCCCATGGCGGACGTAATCTCGACATCGCGCCCGCGCCTATCCAAGTCCTGCCGGCCATCGCCGAGGCCGTCGGCGGCGACCTGCAGATCATCGCCGACAGCGGCGTGACCCGCGGCAGCGATGTGCTCAAGTACCTGGCGCTGGGAGCGGATGCGGTGATGGTCGGGCGTTTGCCGCTGTGGGGCCTGGCAGCCGCCGGCCAGCAAGGCGCCACCGACAGCCTGCGGATGCTGCGCAACGAAATGGAACTGGCCATGACCCTGCTGGGTGCGCACTCCGTGCGCGACTGCAGGAAGGCCAATGTGCTCGGGCGGCAACGCGCCCTGTTTGTCAAACCAAGCCCTGGGGCTTATCCGGAGATCACCGCATGAACGTACTTTTTATTGGCTACGGACGCATGGGCAGCGCCATGGGCGAAGCCTGGCTGGCAAACGGTCTGGTTGACGCGGTCAGCGCCGTCGATCCACATCCGCAGGCGGGCCTGCGGGCCACCCTGTACGCGGATCTGCAGGCGGTTACGGCGCAAGCCTTCGACCTGATTGTGCTCGCGGTCAAGCCCGACAAGGTGTGCAGTGTCGCAACGTCCCTGCCGGACCTGATCTGCCAGGACGCGGTGGTCATCTCCGTCGCCGCCGGCATCACCAGCGACGCCCTCGACCAGGCGCTAGCCCGGCGCTGCCCGGTGATCCGGGCGATGCCCAACACCCCGGTGCTGGTGAATGCCGGCTGCACCGGGCTGTACGCCGACGCCCGGCTGGATGCGACACGGCGCGCCCAGGTCGGCCAACTGTTCGACAACGTCGGACGTAGCTACTGGCTTGAACAGGAAAGCCTGCTGGATGCCGTCACCGCGATCTCCGGCAGCGGCCCGGCCTACTACCACCTGTTCAGCGAAGCCCTGGCCCAGGCCGGCGTCCTGCTCGGCCTGCCACCGCAACTGGCACTCAACCTGGCCCGCCAGACCGCCCTGGGCGCCGCATGCCAGCAGACCCAGGAAAACGCAGACCTGGTCGAACTGCGCACCGCCGTCACCTCCCCCAACGGCACCACGGCAGCGGCCATCAGCGTGTTCGAACAGAACCAGGCCCTGCGCCAACTGATTAAAACCGCAACCCAGGCAGCCCATGCCCGTTCCCAGACGTTATCGGCGGTGTAGTAGCGAGCGCCCGCTTGCGGCGCCCGCTTGCGGCGCCCGCTTGCGGCGCCCGCTTGCGGCTTGCTCGCGATCAGGCCAGCACAGTCAACATCGATGCTGCCTGACCCACCGCCATCGCGGGCAAGCCCGCTCCCACAGGTTTCGATGGGTGTATGCAAAATCTGCGAACAGCCAAAATCACTGTAGGAGCGAGCTTGCTCGCGATGTGGCCAGCACAGTCAATATCGATGGTGCCTGACACACCGCCATCGCGGGCAAGCCCGCTCCCACAGGTTTCGATGGGTGTATGCAAAATCTGCGGGGACCACAAAACACTGTAGGAGCGAGCCTGGGACTCAGCTTTTGCGTTTCGCGGAGATCGAGGAGGCGGTGGAGATCAGTAGGTCGGCGTAGCGGCGCATGTCCCGTTCGGCGACCCAGCGTGAACGTGACACTGCCACGTTGACCGCGCCAATCCCGCGCCCGGAACCGTCGAGAATGGCTGCCGCGGTGGACACGTCGCCGTAGAAAAACTGGTCCTCGACGTGGGCAAACCGCTGCTGGCGCACCTGCTCCACGTTGGCCCAGATCTGCCCACGGTCAGTGATGGTGGCCGGGGTGTGCTGGACGAACTGGCTGCGGTCAAAGATGTCGTTGACCTCGTCATCCGGGTAGGTCGCCAGCAACGCCAGGCCCGGTGCGGTGCACCAGGCCGGCAAGCGGGTGCCGACAATCACGTTGGCGTTGAACACATGGCGGCTGACGATCCGCTGGACAAACACAATGTCGGTGTCGTCCATCACCGTGAGGTTGGTCGCCTCCTCGGTTTCCGCGCTCAACTGCTGCAAGTACGGCGCGGCTCGGTTCACCAGCTCACTGGAGCTGAGGTAATGAAAGGTGAAATCCAGCAGCTTGGGGGACAACTCATACTTCTTGCCCTGGTCCTTGTTCAGGTAGCCCAGGGTGGCCAGGGTATGGGTGAAGCGCTGCGCCGCGCTGAGGTCCATGCCCGTCAGCCCGGCAATTTCCGACAGCGACAGTTGCCGCTGGCTGCCATCGAAGGCCATGAGCACTTTCATGGCCTTCTCCACGGATTGCACGTACAGCGAGGAAGCGGTGGGATCAGTTGCCGGTTTTTTCGGCGGGCGGGGGTTGGCCATGGGTGCTTTACATCGCGTCGTGAAATGAAAGAATGCGGTTTGCTGGACACAGTCTATCGCTATTCACTGACAGCCTGTCACCTGGCACGAATTCTTAGTGAAATTCCCCGCCTGAACCTGCCTCTACGCCCGCTGCCCCTGCCCGTCCCACGCACCGTCGAGGGTGCGCGCCAGCAGGTGTTTCTTGATCCGCTCGCTGGGGGTCATCTCGAAGCTGGCGATTGCCCGGTAGTACCGCGGCTGCTGGTACGACGCCAGGCGCTGGCTCGCCCACTGCACGATGGCAGACCAGTCGACCTGCGCATGTTCCTCGAACTGCACATAGAGGAGGATTTCCTGCTCGCCAATACTCGATTGCACCCCCACCGCCGCACAGGCCCGCACCGCCGGATGACTGCTGAACACCCGCTCCACTTCCCAGGCCGACACGTTCTCGCCGCGTACCCGCATGCTGTCGGTCCGGCGCCCGACGAAGAACAGGTCGCCATCGGCATCCAGGCGCGCCATGTCACCGGTGTACAAACGTCCGTTGCGCAACGCCTGGGCAGTGGCCGTAGGGTTATCCAGGTAGCCAGGCAGAAACACGCCCTCCACGCTGCTCGACAGCACGATCTCGCCCAACTGCCCAATACCGACCGGCTGGTTTTCGGCGTCCAGCAGTTCCAGGGTCAACCAGGGCAGCGGCTGGCCCACAGAGCCCGGCTTGTTGTTGCGATTGAGGGTGGCGAAGCTGGCGCATTCGGTCATGCCGTAGCACTCGCGCAACTGGCAGCCGAAACGCTGTTCGATGGCCGCCCAGTTGTTCACCGACACCCCCGCCCCCCACAACGTGCGCAGGCTGTGCGCGGTCGGCCAGGTGGCGGCATCCTGTTGCATGAGGATGTCCAGCACCCCGCCCAGGTAATGCAACTGCGTGGCCCCGACCGCCGCGCACTGGTCCCAGAAACGACTCGCGGAAAAACGCTGCACCACGTTCAACTGGACATCGGCCAGGAATGGCAGCAACAACATTTGCGCACCACCGATATGGCACAGGGGCTCCCACAACAGCAGGCGATCGCCCGCCTGCACATCGGCCACCAGCAACACTGCCTCGCCGGCGATGCGCATCATCCGATGGGTAAAGATCACGCCCTTGGGGGCACCGGTGGTACCCGAGGTGTAGATCAGGCACAGCGGCGCATCGCTGGCGCTGTCCAGCCATTGCAACGGCGCATCCGGATACTCCTCGGCGGCACGCTGCAAGGCCGTGATCGACTGGTACGGTAAAGCAGCGGCCACACCCTGGCGCAGCAGCGGCTCGAACTCGGCGTCCGCCACCACCAGCTCGGGCCGAGCGTGTTCGAACGGATAATCCAGCCCCGGGCCGCGCAGCCGGGTATTGATTGGAATCCACACCAGCCCGGACAGGATCAACGCGTAGATCAACACGATCTGCTCGTCGCTGTTGCCCAGCATCACCGCCACCCGTTGCCCGGGGCGCAGCCCTTGCGCGGCCAGCACCGCCTGCAGGGCCGCGACCCGGGCCCGCAGTTCGGCGGTTTGCAACGAGCGCCCTTCGAAGGTGATACGCACCCGGCTGTCATCGTTCATCAGGCCGGCATGAATCAGCGGCGCGGCCGTCAATGGGTCGTCGGTGATGCGCTGGGGGAAAAATTCGCTAGGAAAGTTTTGCATCGTTCAAGAGCCTTGGCGTTTGGAAAGAGAGCGTCGCGCGACCCATTGGGCGACCACCACGAACAGCACGATGAAGCCCAGCAGCGTGGTGGATACCGCCGCCAGCGTCGGCGTGAGCGCCAACTGGATGCTGTCCCACATTTGCTTGGGCAAGGTGGTGTTGATCCCGCCGCTGACGAAGATCGCGACAGTCAGGTCGTCGAACGAGGTAATGAACGCCAGCAGGAATGCCGACATCAGGCTGCCCGCCATCAACGGCAGGGTCACCGTGCGCAACCTGGTGAAGGTCCCGGCACCGAGGATCCGGGCCGCATCGTCCAGGCGCATGTCGTATTGGCGAAAGGCCGCCGCCAGGGTCACCACCACGTAGGGCAACGCCAACACCGTATGCCCGAGCACCAGGCCCAGGTCCTTGCCGGCCAGGCCCAGGCGGGAGAACAGGTACAGCAACCCGAGGGCGATGACGATGCGCGGCACGATCAGCGGCGCGATGAACAAGGCGAACAGGCCCTTGCGCCAGCGCGCCGACATGCGGGTCATGGCCATGGTCGCGCCAAACCCCAGCACCAGCGCCAGCAACGCCGTCGCCAGCCCCACGCCAAAGGAGCGCAGCAAGGCCGCCTGCCATACCGGCGAGGTAAAGAACTCGATGAACCACTTGAAGCTGTAGAGCTTGGGCGGGAACGCAATGAATGGACTGCTGGTAAAGGCCAGCGGAATCACCACCAGCACCGGCAGGATCAGCAGCAACACCAACAGCACGCTGTAGCCCGGCAGCATCACCCCATCACCACCGCGCGGGCGCCCGGAACTGAAGCGCGAACAGAAATGCCCGATGGCGAACAACAGCCGCAGGCCCAGGCCGGACTGCCGGCCCTTGGGTGCTTCGCCGCCGAGGGAAGACAACCCCGCAACCCGGTCGTAGATCACGAACACCAACAACGAGCAGATCAGCAGCACCACCGACAGCGCGCCGGCAAAGTGCATGTCGAACAGGTCGAGTACCGAGGAGATGACCAATTGGGCGACCATCATTTCCCGTGGTGAACCCAGCAGCGCCGGCACGATGAAGAAGCCCAGGCTGGTAATGAATACCAGCAGCGCAGCGGCGGCGATACCCGGCGCCGACAGGGGCAGGAAGATACTGAAAAAACTCATCGGGCCACTGGCGCCGAGGGTTTGCGCGGCGGGTGCCAGGCGCTGGTCGATGCTGCGCATGATCGGCAACAAGGTGATGACCGCCAGCGGCAGCATCGAGTGGACCATGCCGATCAGCACGCCGGACAAGGCCGGGACCATCCCGGACGGATTGTCGATGAACTGCGCCACCAGGCTGGTGACCAGGCCCTTGCGCGACAACAACAGCATCCAGGCGTACGTCTTGACCAGGTAACTGGTCCAGAACGGCAGCATGATCCACAGCATCCACCGCTCGCGGCCCTGGGGCGACAAGCGGGTCAGCAGGTAGGTCACCGGGTAGGCCAGCAGTACCGAGAGGATCGCAGTCAGCGCCGAGATCCAGAAGGTGATACCCAGCACCCGGCCATAGACCGGTGTCGAGGCGATGCGTTCGAAGTTGCTCAGGCTCAGGTCGCCGGCGCTGTCCTGGAAGCTGCCCATGAGCATTTCGGCGACCGGCAACAGAAAGAACACCGCAAGGAACAATAGGGCCGGGATCGCCGGCAACAGCCGTCTAGGCAGGCTCATGGCTGCACCTGCGCAGGCAACAAGGTGGCACGGTGGGCGTCCCAGGTGATGCCGACGGCGTCGCCAACCCGCGGGTTGATGTGGCGCGCGCAACGCACGCTGAACCGGGCGCCCGAAGGCAGGCGAATCAGCGCTCGCGTATCGCTGCCGAGGAACACGCATTCGTCGACACTGCCCACCAGCAGGCCGGCACTCGGCTCGGTCAGGCGCGCCGCTTCCGGGCGCACCAGGACGAAGTGGTCCGTGCTGTCGACCTTGGCCGACACCTCGTGGCCTATGCAGCCACTGAGTTCCAGCAGGCGCCCTTCGACGTGCAGTTGGCTGGCACTGGTGCGCTTGCCCTGCAGCACGTTGGAGTGGCCGATGAACTCGGCGGCGAACAGGCTGGCCGGGCGGTCGTAGAGCTCCTCGGGAGTCGCCAGTTGCTCAATGCGTGCCTTGTTCATCAGGCAGATGCGGTCCGACAGGGTCAGCGCTTCTTCCTGGTCGTGGGTCACGTAGATGAAGGTCGCGCCCAGCTCCTTGTGCATGCGGCGGATTTCCAACTGCATGTGCTCGCGCAGATTCTTGTCCAGCGCCCCCAGGGGTTCGTCCAGCAGGATCACCGAGGGCCGATAGGCGAAGCAGCGCGCCAGGGCAATACGCTGCTGTTGGCCACCGGAAAGTTCACTGGGATAACGATGGGCGAACTCGTGCATGCGCACCATTTCCAGCGCCGCATCGACCGCGGTTTCCAGTTCGCGCTTGGGGTACTTGCGCATGCGCAGGCCGTAGGCGACGTTGTCGCGCACGCTCATGTGGGGAAACAGCGCATAGCTCTGGAACACCAGGCCGATTCCGCGTTTGCCGGGAGCAATGTGGGTGGCCTCCTGGCCGTCGATCAGCAACTGCCCACTGCTGGGCGGCACCAGCCCGGAGATCATTTGCAGCAGGGTCGACTTGCCTGAGCCCGAAGGCCCCAGGAGCGTCAGGAACTCCCCTTCGCGCACCTGGATATCGGTGGGCTGCAGCGCGACGAACTGGCCATAGGTTTTGCCCAGGCCACGTGTTTCGAGTTTTACGCTCATGCAACGACTCCCTTACGACAAGATCCAGGCGTTAAAACGTTCAGTCACCTGAGTGCGGTTGGCTTCCCACCATTGCGGGCTGGGCAGGCGCATGTTCTTCAGGTTCTGCGGCGCGGTGGGCAGCAGCGCGGCCCGTTCGGCGGGGATCTGCTCGAAGGATTTACGGTTGGTCGGACCGTAGGCCAGGTCATTGGTGAAGGCGGCCTGGCGTTTGGCGTCGGCGCAAAACCGCACGAATTGCTTGGCCATCTCGGCGCGCGGGGTGCCTTTGGGAATGGCCCAGCCTTCGATGGAGTACAGGCCCTGGTTCCACTCGATCTGCACCGGTGCACCGTTCTCCAGCGCGGCCTGGGCGCGACCGTTCCAGATCGAGATCAGGTCCACTTCGCCGCTCTGGATCGCTTGCATGGCCTGGGCTCCGGAGGTCCACCACAGGTCGATGTGCGGCTTGATCCGGTCCAGGCTCTTGAAGGCCCGGTCGACGTCCAGCGGATACAGCGCGTCCAGCTCGACGCCGTCGGCCAGCAGGGCCTGTTCCAGGGTGTCCAGCGGACTGCGGCGCAGGCAGCGGCGGCCGGGAAATTTCTCGACGTTCCAGAAATCCGCCCAGGACTGCGGGGCGTTGTTGGCAAAGGTGTCGGTGCGATAGGCCAATACCGTGGAGTACACATCGACGCCGAGGAAGTTCGGGGTAATGGCCTCCGGCAGCAGGTCCGGAAACTCTTCGCTGCTCAAGCCGATCGGCTCGAGGAAGCCCTGGCTCTCCAGGTAGGGGATGTCGGCCGAGATCGTCAGGGTGGTGACATCCCAGACGAAGTTGCGGGTCTTGACCATGGCCGCGAGCTGCGCGACCGGCTGTGCTTCGCGGGCGACGCTGATCACCTTGATCCCGGTGGCTTGCTCGAAGGGGTCGTAGAACGCGATGCGATAGGCCTTGGTGTAGGGGCCTCCGGGGTCGGAAACAATAATTTGCCGCGCACTGGCGCGGACCACGCTCGGCAGGCTGCAGGCCAGTGCGAGGGTCATGCCGGCCTTGAGCAGATTTCGACGGTCAGGGCTTTCTGGATTATTCATGAAGGACTCCTGCGAAAAACGAAAGCATCGATAAAAGGCGAAGACATCGGCAGTTCACAAGGTCGTGGGGGTTGCCGGTGAGGGTACGTTGCCGCCGCCGTGCGCATTGTTGTAGCCACCGGCCCACTAGGCCGGCGGCGAGTTACCAGGAGTGAATCAGGCCTGTTTGGCCCGTTGCTGGAAGAACGCTTCCATCATGCGCGCCGGCTCACCGGAGTCGTACGCCTCTTTCTGCAGGCGCTGGCCGGCTTCGATGGCGCTCTTGAAATCGGGGTCGCTCATTTCGCGGAAACGCTGCTTGTCCAGGCGCATGGCCACCGGCGGTTTGTTGGCCAACTCGTTGGCCACCTGCAGGGCTTTGGCGAACACTTGCTCGGCCGGCACCATGTAGTGGATCAGGCCGATGCGGTGGCACTCCTCGGCGTCCATCAGGCGCCCGGTCAGGGTCAGCTCGATGGTGCGCGACATGCCCAGCATGCTGTTCATGATCCACGGCCCGGTGGTGCTTGGAATGCCCGAGTTGATCTCCGGCTGGCCCATGCGCACGCCCGGATGACCGACTCGGATATCCCCCAGCAGCGCAACCTGGAAGGCGGAACCTGCCGCCGTGCCGTTCAGGGCCATGACCAGTGGCTTGGACAACCCCCGCAAGGTGGCGTAGTAGCGTTCCCACTCACCGACCCATTGCACTGCGCGCTCACCATCAAAATCATGGGCTTCGGAGAGGTCCTGCCCCGCCGAAAAAGCACGGTCCCCCGCGCCGGTCATGATCACTGCCTTGATCGACGCGTCGGCGTCATAAGCCAGCAAGGCGTCGATGATTTCGTTACGCATGGCGGTGGTCCATGCGTTCAAGACTGCCGGGCGATTGAGGGTGATAACTGCCACGGAACCTTGAGTTTCTAGCACAATGTTTGACATGGTTATCTCTATGCAATAGTTGATGTCTAATTACGATATAACCATATTGATTTACTCGCAAGCGGAAAGATCGCGCTCGCGGCTGCTTGGTGCAAGGTCGGGTAATTGGGGGGTTAAGGCTGGGGGGTCAGGCTGGCGCAGACCGGGTGCTGCAGATGTCGGGGCCAGGACAGTCGGCCTGCCCTGCCCCCGGTTGACGCGGGTTAACCCTTGATCGCGGCCTCAATGGCAGCGACATCGATTTTGCCCATCTCCATCATTGCCGCGAAGGCGCGCTTGGCCACCGCTCGGTCGGGGTGGGTGAAGGCCGCCGTGAGCACTCGCGGAGTGATCTGCCACGACAGTCCCCAGCGGTCCTTGCACCAGCCGCAGGCGCTGGCCTCGCCGCCGTTGCCGACTATCGCGTCCCACAGGCGGTCGGTTTCGGCCTGATCGTCGGTCGCGACCTGGAACGAAAACGCCTCGTTATGCTTGAACGCCGGCCCGCCGTTGAGCCCCAGGCAAGGGATGCCCATCACATTGAACTCCACCGTCAACACATCGCCCTGCTTGCCCGCCGGGTAGTCGCCGGGCGCACGATGCGCAGCGCCCACCGTGCTGTCCGGGAAGGTCTTGGCGTAGAAGGTCGCGGCGTCCAGGGCATCGCCGTTGAACCACAGACAGATCGTATTTTTGCTGACCATTTTGTTTCTCCAGAATTGGTACAGACCGGTTCATTCTAGCTGCACCGTTCATCGCCCCCATGGCAGCATGGCGGTTTACCCAGGATCAGGAAGATCATGCTTATTCACTGACGCAGGTTTCGTCTTCATCGATGAGTGGGAGCCCTTGGCCAGTCATCCGCAGACCCTGGTCCAGACCATGATCTGGCAGGCAAGCCACTGAAATTCACGGTAAAAAACCGGGTTTTCATGTGTTCCCCGGGGGCTCCCCGGCGTCGCAGTTGTTTACTGCCCGCCCCCTTTTCGTCTGGAGTTCGCCCGATGCCCGCGTCCAAATCCTTGCCCACTGCATTACTGGGCCTGGCCCTGGCCTGTCCGGCCATGGCCGAGGCGCAGGGTCTGGAATTGGGCCAGGTGCTGATCGGTGCCGAAGAGCGCAGCGGCGAAGACGCCTCGGTGGAAGAAGCCAAGGCCCGGCTGGCCCAGGTGCCCGGCGGCACTAACGTGGTCGACCTGCGCCGGCCGCTCCAGGGCCGGGTGGCCAGCAACCAGGATGTGTTGGCCTATCAGCCGGGGATCTATGCCCAGTCCGCGGGCAACGAAGGGGTCAAGATCTCGATCCGTGGCTCGGGGATCAACCGCGCCCCTGGCGCCCACGCCTCGGGACTGTACGCCATGCTCGACGGCCTGCCTTTGACCGGCCCAGGCGGCACCCCCTATGAACTGCTCGAGCCGCTGTGGCTCGATCACGTGGAAGTGCTACGCGGCGCCAACGGTTTCGACCGCGGCGCCCTCGCCCTGGGCGGCGCCATCGACTACGTCAGCCATACCGGCTATGACTCACCGCTGTTGCAGGTGCGCTACGGGATCGGCAGCCACGGCTACCAGCAGCGCCAGATCAGCTCCGGCCAGGTGCTGGGCGACTTCGATTACTACCTGGCCGTGACCGATGCCCGCTCCGATGGCTACCAGGACCACACCGCCAGCGACAGCCAGGGGTTCATCGCCAACGTCGGCTATCGCTTCAACCCGAATCTGGAAACCCGCTTCTACCTGCGCTACCGCCAGACCGACAACGACCTGGCCGGGCGGGTCAGCAAGTACTCGATCGAGCACGACCCACGGGCTGCCAACCCTGCGTACGTGACGCGCGACGATCGCCGCGAGCAACCGGGCAGCACCTTCATCGGCAACAAGACCACCTACTACATCGACGACGATTCGAGCATCCAGACCGGCCTGGTCTACCACGACTACCCGATGGACCTGCGCGAAGGACCCAACCGCCTGAAAGTCGCCTACAGCGATGTCAGCGGCACCTTCGACTACAAGCGCCGCGACACCCTCTGGGGCCTGGAAAGCCAGAGCACCCTGGGCCTGCGCACCACCAAGCACCTGCCCAACGCCGGCGCCAGCGAAGAAGTGCGCATCCCCACCGGCAACACGGCAGGCTACGTCCCGGGCACACCGATGCGCGACTTCACCTACCAGGGTTCGGACTCCGTGCTGCACGCCGGCAACGACCTGGAAATCGCCGACGACCTGTGGCTGACCACCGGCCTCGCCGCCCTCTACACCCGCCGCGAAAGCGCCGTCACCTACCCCGAGGAAGGCGGCAAGACCAGCCAACACGACTGGGACTACGCCGCCCGCCTGGGCCTGCGCTACCAGTTGACGCCCGGCGTGCAAGTGTTCGGCAACCTCAGCCGCTCGGTGGAAGCGCCCCACCCCTGGTCGCTGATCTACAGCTCGAACATTCGTTTCCCGCAAGGCAGCGGTCCCGCCACCGGCACCCAGCGCGACCCGATCGAACTGCAAAACCAGACCGCCACCACCCTCGAACTCGGCGGACGCGGCGATGCCGCCCTCGGACAATGGAGCCTGTCCTGGTACTACGCCCAGGTCCGCCATGAACTGCTCTCCGTCCTGCCGGACGCCAACACCGTCACCCCCTACGAACTCAACGCCAGCCCCACCGTGCACCAGGGCGTGGAAGCCAGCCTGCAAAGCACCCTCTGGGCATCGCCAACCGGTGAACAACTGAGCCTGCGCCAGAGCTACACCTTCAGCGACTTCCACTACCGCGACGACGACCACTTCGACGATAACCGCCTACCCGGCCTGCCAATGCACTACTACCAAGGCGAACTGCGCTACGACTGGCCCCTGGGCTTTTTCGCCGCAATCAACAGCCAACTGGTCTCCAAAGTCGCCGTCGACTACGCCAACAGCGAATACGCCGACCCCTACGCCCTCTTCGGCGCCACCCTGGGCTACAACGCCCCGAAGGGCGACTGGCAAACGTGGCTGGACCTGCGCAATTTGACGGATAAACGGTACGCGGCGACGGTTACGCCAGGGTACGACGATAGGGGGTTGGATGCAGCACGGTCGACGCCTGGGGAAGGGTTTGGGGTTTATGCGGGGGTTTCTTGGAGTTTGCGGTGAGGGGGGGATGGGAAAGATCGGTGGGGAGGCAGCTAACGGCCAATTGCTGACCTCCTTGCGTAACCTTCTCGCAAGCCGGCCCCGAGTCACCAATTAACCCGGTATCTGTGCCGGCGCCCCTGCCTTGTCCCAATGATGGACCAGGTTTCGACTGGAAATACTAAGGTCCGTTTTCAGTTTGGAATCATCGTCCATCAAGCTACTTGAACTCGATCAGCACGACTACAAATTGAAGTAGGCGTATGTGAGGCACGCTACAGGAGTTGCCTATGATAACTACGGCTCAGGGAATCCCGTAGAAGCGCTAGCAGACGTTCTTGAAGGACTCCTGAAGCTTTAGATAACCTGCCGGATATCTTGCTGGCAACCATTTCGAAGCGTTGCCTGCTACCGTTCTGTTTCAGACGATTGAATCAATATCAAGTGTGTGTGGTGCGCCGATTGGGCGACCTAATATGGACGCGAATAATTCATGGTCGCTTTCTACTGCGGTGGGCGCCATGGCCAGTTGTTCAGCTACTCTGTTTTCAGGGTGGGCCTGCCAGCGAAGCAAGTTTTTTGCCAGTGCTTCGGCATCTTGTGAAAGCAAACCGTAGACCTTCGCTGCGTCAACCTTTTCCTTATGCACGGTCGCTAATCGGTCGCGGGTCTCTTGCACTTTATCGACCTCTCGGTTAAATGCATCAACTGCAGGTTCGTGGGTTTCACGATATTTGTCACCACGACCCCGTAAGTCATTGCGTTTACTGCGCAACTGGTCGGTAATTCGTGTCAGAGCACCATCTACGAAATCGAACTCACGGTCGGTGACCACCGAGCTCTTGAGCTTCAGCGATTCCTGCGCGCGCTTAAGAGCGGCCCAGCAGTTGGGAATATAGCCCCCCACCATTGAGTGATTGCCACCATGAAAAGCCTGAGAAATCAAACCGGGGCGGTTGGGGAGGCCATTGATTTGCTGGACAGCCAACGAGCAGGCGGCGTGCTGGGTAATGGTGTCGCAACCAGGCTCCCAGAGGATCGAAGATTTTTCTTTGCCTCCAAGCTCCACCGGAAAGAAGTGGCGCAACTTGCCGTGGTGCTCATAGGGTTCACCGCTCAGGTTGGTAATACCCGCAGCAAAAACTGCGAGCCCCGCTGGAACGTTTACGAAGGTTAAGGCTGCCCCTGTCGCATAGACCGAGGTCTTGGTGTTCATCCATGTTCCAGGCACGCTCGGCACTGGGTCGTTATGGTTGACCATGCGGTAATGCACTAAGTCAGCAGCCCCTTTTACAAAGGTAGCGTCAGCAGCTCTCGGGGCACCGTAGGTGTACAGCACGATGTCATAGTTGAAATCTTTTCTACGACGCAGCATCACTGAGAGCAGCAAGGTGATTGCCCCGCCCAAGCTGTGGCCGCAAATGATCAGCTTCTGGCCAGTGTAGAACTTCTCGAGATAATTGACCGTGAGCTCGTAGACTTTCAGTGCTGCCTCATAGACCCCTCGGTGAACTTTACCCTTATCCTTGCCTGTACCTTGCTCGAAGGGGACTTGGAGAGCATCGGCATCTCTCAGACCATCAGCAAACTTTTCGTTAGTGCCGCGTACGGAAATCAGGACCAACTCATCGTTATGAGTGATAAACGCTTGGGTGTCGGTATCAACTTTCTGGCCTCGATCATCAAGAAAATGAATGCTTTCGGGGGTTTCTTGGTCCGTGCCTAACGCAGGATCATTCGATGGATAGAGCTCTGGATCAAACGGCACTACTTCCAGACGCTTGGAGTACGGTACATCTTCGTATAGTGGGTAGTACGCCTTGGATTGGGCGGGGTCGGCTTTCCATATTTCATCGAACTTCCCCAGAGCATCACCAAACCAGTTACCCACGCTTGGTTTTTGCGGGAAACTTACTTTTTTGTCTCTGATCGGCGCCTTATCAGGCTCTTGACCAAAGGGGTTGTAGCTCAAGGTGGCCATAATGGCGAGCTG
This sequence comes from Pseudomonas sp. P5_152, assembly GCF_033989915.1. Classification (NCBI taxonomy): domain Bacteria; kingdom Pseudomonadati; phylum Pseudomonadota; class Gammaproteobacteria; order Pseudomonadales; family Pseudomonadaceae; genus Pseudomonas; species Pseudomonas sp. P5_152. The sequence continues at coordinate 751,514 of NZ_JASFAH010000002.1, forward strand.
ATACAGATTCAACGCACAGAACTGCGAGTCAGTGGAGAGCATCGGACGTAGGGCCCGTAAAGGGCGTACTTCCAGCACATTGTGCTTGTTGGGAAGCAGGCAGACACCGCGCTTGCCATGCTCGCGCATCAGCTTGGCCCATCCCTGATTGGGCGGGTAGTAGTTCTCGACTTCGGGCGGTAAATGCGCGACATGGTCGACCAAATGACGAACTTCGACTTGGCAGAAAAAATCTGCACAGGCTTGCGCGGGATTGCTTTGGGTACGCGAGCCATCGTTATGAAAATAACGCGTTTGCTCGGCGCGAACTTGGAGTTCGGTTATTGGCAGTGGGTAGTGTTTTCGCTGCTTTAAATCTTTATAGGGAATGGTTGTGCCGACATATTCACTTGCAAGAATTAATGCTATTGGGCCCGCAAAGTGGTTCTCAACTTCGCCTGTGCCAGTGGCGTCAAGTTTACCTTTGTATGTATGGCCCTCCGCATCAACAACCTCATAGGCAAGACCAGCGTAAGGTTGTCCTTCACCCATTTCATCAACTAACTGAAAACTGGACCATTTGCCTTGAGCAGGACAGGTAAACATACGGCTGTTTAGCGGGTGCTTCAGCTCTTCATCCAAAGTACTCATTGAGTGACGTCCTTATTCGGTACAGCCTGGGTAAATGGTACAGTCGCGGCCATCTGGCATTTTGAAGCTGCTGAAGTCTTTATAATTCCCATTACAGTAACCGCGTTGATCTTCGGGGCCTTCCCCTATGCAACGCTTCCAGCCATTAGGAACCTTGACCCAAGTGTCTCCCCAGCCGGGCTGTTCCTCATCAGCCAGCTTGATCTTCAACTTCACGGTTTTACCCGGTAGTTGATCCAAGGTGTAAGCTGCAATGGGGCGTCTCTTCGTCACCCTGCCTTGATCGTCAAATTTTTTGCAGTCCAGTCCTTTCGAGAGACGACGCTTTGGCCCTTGGGTACGGAACAGCCATTGGCACTGACCATTTATGGCACTTTCTCCAGCGGCATCAAACTCGCCCTTGTATTGCTCTTTCAGTTTTTCGTCCAGCTGCTCTCTAACAATCATCATTGCTGAATCTTTGCCGAAATCTCCACGGTCTTCCCCGTAAGCTCCGTAGATGCCAAGTTCTATGCGGTAGAGTGCCAGTCGGCAGCCCTCAACAACGCGATATAATGGTATTTCATAGTCGAGCCTGTATCTTTCTTTGTTATCTAGGCGCCACCTTTGATTGTAGCCGACATCGGTTTTTATAACCGTACAGGTCTCTTCCGGGGTGGGTGCGTATTTGGCTAGCGCTTCATAAGTGAAGTCTGATGGCAGATCAGCTGTAAGGTTAAAACTCTCCTGTTTCCCCGCGGCGCACCCGGCTGTAAAGACCATGCAGCCGCCCAAGAGCAGAGTTTTAAGTGTTTGTGTCATAGCGGGGCATCTCCTTGCCAAAATTGTGTTGCCTGATAAACCCGCTCGAAATGAGCTGCCGGTGTTTCATCAGGGCGGGCCTTCCAGCGCTCTGCAAAGTTACCGTCTGAGTCCTTTAAGCTCTGGATCAACAAGAACTCCAGTTGCTCCGGCGCTTGCCAACCCCAAGTGTCAGCCAAGGCCAACTGAGTGCTGAGCCATAGATCGGGGTCTTGCTGCTCAGCAATTAGAGCGTAGGCATCCAGATGTTCAGCCAACAAGTAGCGACGGGCATTGACCTCGCGTATGTGCGCGGACTGATCGCCCTCAACGGGAATCTCGCACCATGCAGGGCTTTCAGGAGCGGGGTGGTTACCCGGTGCGGGGTTACTGAGCGTTTCCCAGTGCTGACCTTGCCAGTAGCAGACGCTGATAATTGGCCCCAAGTACCCCGCAATAGCCTCAGTGGCTAAGTGTTTCAGTGCGCGGGTCAATACTCGGTTGTCATGGAAACGATAGAGCGCCTGATACGGTCTCGTCCCGACAATCAGACGTTCACGCCAATGTTTGACCAGCTCCTGTAACCCTGCCTCAAGTGGAATACTGGCAAGCCATCCCCAGTTTCTTTCAGGGGCCTTGAGCAACTCGTTCAGTTGTCCGTCTTCCGGATTTTCGATCAGAAACATGAAGGGCCCTGCATCCGCCAGGTCTGCGACCGGTGTCTCGCTGTACACACTGCAATACTGGTCAGCGTCTTGAGAATCCAGCAGAGCCTGACGTGTTTGGCGTTCGTCCTCAGAGTCCAGAATCAGGCACAAAGAATGTCCGAATTGGTGTTGTTCGATCATCCATTGTTGAGGAGACATGTTGGTCATGCTGTAGCTCCTTCAATCAGACAAACACCATTTTTGCAGGCCTCGCAGATCGGGCAGAAATCAGGGCTTTTAACTTTCGAGATGGCCATCAGGGCGTACTGGGAAGGGGCAATCATAGGCGGGAGCGCGGCAGGAGCTATTAGCGCAGTCAATGCCCCCGGCAATATTGGATTGGCCGCAGTTCCTCCTATTGGGGCGCCACCTATTTGAATCTCGGTACTGCTGAAAATACCGCCAGGGCCAATCACGATATGCTGGCCACCGCCTTTCAAGGTGATGCTGGCCCCTGCGTCCAGGATCAGATGAGCGCCGGCCTTGAGGTGGACTTGTTGACCAGCCTCGATTACCACCGTTTGCCCTACACGGGTGTGGCTGCTGCTAGCTACGCCCATGAATACCTTCCCCATTCAGACCAAACTGGAGAAAAGCCGGCTGACTGAGCAGGCTCTCCAGATCGAAATCAGGGGACTCACTGACGAGTTCAATCTGGATCGCATACAAGCTGCTGATGGCTTCAGTGCCCTTGAAGGCCAGCACCTTGAAATCGTTACGAACAGAGGGGATCAGTAACGTGAAGTGCGCAGCATTGGCCGGCGCGAACATACGCTTATCCTTAGCTGAGAGAGGAGACAAAACGCGACGCCCACCTTAGGCGTAATAAACGGCATCAACCGTTAGAAACGGTCGATGCCGCGAAACAGCTAGTCAGTTTCAGCCTGCGACTGGGGTGCGCCAGTCATCAGAACCAGAGGTGCCAGACACTTCGTGGGTCCAGGTGATTTTGCGGTAGGTGAACTCAACGTCTTCCAGATGCGTGAAGTGCGAGTTCGCCGGGTCCTGGCAGTTATGCATGTAGTCCTTGATATCAACGATGATCGCGTCTTCGAGCTTGGTGGTGTAGTAGTGCTCTTGAGTACCCGCTGCCGAGGTGCGATACCACTGGATGGTGATCTCAGTCAGGCGCTCGCCGGAAGTCAGTGCTGCCAGCAGCAGCGGCGAGGACTTGTCAAACACTTTGGTGATTTTGACAGGCTTGTGAACGCGTTGGCCGGTCGGTTGGCCCGATTGCGGATCGCGAGGAATGATCACTTCGTGGTTGAAGCCCTGAACCATGACCTGGCCTTCATGACCTTCCTGGTAAGTGTTGCCGACCGAGTCAGCGGTGAAGGCACCGGCGGTGATCAGGCCCTGTTTGGTACCCGTGATAGACATATATGCTGGCGTAGCCATGGATGCTCTCCTTGCTGAGAATATAGGGACCCACAGGCATGTTTGCGCTGCAGGTTCCAAAACAATCATCAAGGTTTATGCCAACAATATTAAATTCCTTATTTATCAACGGCATTGATTTAAAGCCGTAGATTTGGCTAGCGCCTAACATAGAAATTATCAATAAAAGTGCGCAAGAAGTTGCGCAATGCTGCGCAACTTCTTGCGCACTTGCCTGTGAATGTTTAAGTGCGTGCGCTGTAGAGGTTTATTCACAGGGTTATCCACATTTCAGTGTGCAACTTATGGCGCATAATAGCAGTTTGGTGCTACGCGCTTCAGTATCCATAAATATCAATCGCACGGGAAATTTCCACGTGTATTTCCAGACGAATCCTACACCTTTGTCTGTGGCGACGAGTGTAAGGGGCCCATAAAATATTTTTTCCGACCACTTTTTCCCGATTCTGTTGAAAAAGTCGGTCAGCCCAAACTGCCTGATCATTGACTGGTGAAAACGCCTTTTTTGCACGCTGCTACGTGAAATCCGAGTCCGGAAGCCCCTGCCAAAAGTAAAGATTTCAATCTCGGACGCGTACTTTTCTGATGCGCAAACCATGGCCGACTTTTTCAACAGAATCGACCGTTTCCCGCCCACCACGACAAACGGAAACCCCCCACCTTGTACAACCCCCCATCTCGTCCTATCGTTAAATCCCTCAGAGCACCTTTAAATTCACGCGGCCCAACAGCCCCAGTTAACCGCGTGTGATACAGAGATCGGGGCAAGCACTGATTAGATTCAGTGCGAGGAGAATGCTCATGATCCGCAAGTACTATCTAACCGCCCTCACCGCCCTGGCCCTTGCAGTTGGCGGCTCCTGGGTGCCGACACTGGCTTTCGCTACCGATCAGGCTGACCAGCGGCAGGAGTCGCGCGATACCAAGCAGGAGGGGCGTGATGCTTCTCGGGAGACCAAGGAGGCCTGCAAGGAAGGTGACGAAAAGAGTCGCGCCAATTGCCGTCAGGACAAGCGCGATACCAAGCAAGACACGCGCGACACTGCGCGGGACATCAAGTACTGATTGCGTAGATCTCACCCCCGCACTTCGCTGTGGGGCCAGGACAGGTTGATCCTTCGGTTATGTTGGAGCTGCGCGGCGTGTTGATTGGAGCGCCGCGCACAACAACTGCAGGGGGCGATCAAGGGGCGCGGCCCTATTCCGCCAATCCCGACAGGGGCAGTGCATATGAAGACGGCGCTCGGATACTTCGCCAAACGGGTACTTGCTGGTCTGCTGGTTATCGTCCCGATTTACCTCGCGATCCTGGTGCTGCTCAAGGGCATGAAGTCGCTGGGACAACTGGTGCGACCCTTCTCCCAACTGTTGCCGGAATGGCTGCCTGCCGAGCAGTTGTTATCGTTGATCCTGGTGTTGTTGATCTGCTTTTTCATTGGCGCCGCCCTGCGTACCGGTTTGGGCGAGCGCACCCGTGCGCGGGCAGAACGGGCGGTGTTTGAAAAAATCCCCGGCTACAGCCTGTTCCGCAGCCTGACCCAGCAAGTGGCGGGTGATAGCCGGCAAAACGTCTGGAAGCCGGCCTTGGTCGAAATCGAAGATGCGCTGGTCCCGGCGTTCATCATTGAAGTGTTCGAGGACGGCCGCTATACGATCTTCGTCCCTTCGGTGCCCACGCCATTGGCCGGCGCCATCTATGTGCTGGAAGCAAGCCGCGTGCATCCGCTGGATGTGTCCTTCACTGATGCCTTCAAGGTCATCAGCAAATGGGGTTTGGGTGCCAAGGATCTGGTGGCGGCCATGGAAGCCGGGGCCAAGCGGCCTGAGGTTCCAGTGGTCGCCAGCAAGGTTGATGCAGCACCTTGATTCGCCTCGTTCTCAAGAGCAGTAATCCACAACCTTCAGCCAAGGCCAGCGCTGCTGGTAACTCTGTGCCTTCTGGGCAAACAACTCGGGCTTGGGGTTCTTCCGGTTGATCCGCAGTAGCCCCTGCTGCGTGTCGGCCAGGCCATGGGGGGCGTAGAGTTCGCCGGTGGTGATGTCCAGGCCGATGCAGGTACCGGCGATCAGGTAGCGGTCGACGCCGTCCCGGGTTGAGTGCAATTGCGGATAGTCGCTGCCGAATCGCTGGCGGTACCACAGGTGGACGCGGGCCTGGTTCTTCAATTCGATGTTGACGTCGAGGTCCTGGAACAGTTGGCGGCCGGCCTGGATGACCTGGTCTTCGGCTTCCCAGGACAGGTCTGGGCCGAAGTAGAAGATGTCATAGTCCTTTACGCCCCAGTCCAGGGGGCGTTGGGCCTGTTGGTTCCAGATGGCCTGGAACAGGCAGCCGGCGGTGAGCATGCATTGGTCCAGGCCGAGTGCGGGCAGGCGGGCGGTGATGAGTGCGTTGACTGGGTTGGCCAGTGCGACCTCGAGCAGGGTTTTGGCCGTTAGTGTCATGTTGATCCTTTTTGGGTGGGGCTCCGGGGTGCTGAGGATAGCTTAGCGTTGGGGGGTGTGGATTATAGTGATTTGGCGCCCTGCTCTATCTCCGTCAGTTGGTCAGGACAGGTTTTCCAGGAGCTCCAGGGCTTGGTCGAAGTCGTAGGATTGGGCTTGTTGCATCACTTGATTTAACTGTTCGGCCACTCGTGGGCCTGATGCCAGTCCTTGCAGGGTGTGCAAGGCGCTCAGGGCTTGGGCGTCGCTTTCGGCCAGTAGGTCGCGGACGTGGGCCAGTTGGGTGTGCCATTCGCTGTCCAGTGGGGGGACGTCGATTACCGGTGCCTCGTTTAGCTGCGACAAGCCGGCCAGCAGCGGGGTCAGGTGCTGTTCGACGGCCGCCAGGCGTTCGGCCAGGTCCGGTTCGCTGGCGCCTTGCAGGCACGCTTGCTCCAGGGCACCGGCGGCTTGGGCCAGGGCGGTGGCGCCGATGTTGCCGGCGGTGCCGCGCAAGGTGTGGGCGAGTCTGGCTGGCGCCGCTGGATCGGCCTGGGTTCGCGCGCTGCGGAATTGGCCGTCAAAGCCTTGTTGGCTGGCGTTGAATTTACCCAGCAGGCGCAGGTAGAGGTCGGTCTTGCCCATGCAGGTGGCGAGGCCGGCGTGCAGGTCGATCCCGGGCAGGCTGGCGGGCAGGCTGCTGGTCGTTGCATTGGCCGCGGCCACCTCGGCGGCAGGGGCGCCGCGCCCTGGACGTGGGTGTATCCACTTGGCCAGGGTGGCGAACATGTCGTCAATGTTCAGCGGTTTGCTGATGTGGTCGTTCATGCCGCAGGCCAGCGCCCGCTCGCGGTCGCCCGCCATGGCGTCGGCGGTCATGGCGATCACCGGCAGGTCGGCCCAGCGCGGCTGCTCGCGGATTTTGCCGGTGGCGGTGTAGCCGTCCATCACTGGCATCTGGCAGTCCATCAGCACGCCGTCGAAGTCTGAGTCGCGCTGCAATTGCTCCAGCGCCTCGGCGCCGTGGACGGCCAGGCACAGTTCGATCCCGGCGCTCTCGAGCAACTCACACGCCAGCTCGCGGTTCAGTTCGTTGTCTTCCACCAGCAGCACCCGCGCGCCACGCAGGCTGGCAATGGCGCTGGCGCTTTGGCCGGAGCGCTCGTTGGCCCGGGTGTCGACCTGGGGCGCCTTGCCGAGAACCGTGCCCAGCGCTTCGAGCAAGGTCGAGGGGGTCACCGGCTTGGTCAGCACCACCGGCAATTGAATACCGTGGCGGCTGGCTTCTTCGCGGGCTTCTTCGCGGCCAAAGGCGGTGACCATGATCACCGACGGAGTTTGTGCCAGTTGGGCGGCATGCATCTGCAGCACCGTCTCCACGCCATCCATGCCGGGCATGCGCCAGTCCATCAGCACCAGGTCGTAGGGCAGCATCCGGGCTTCGGCGTCCACCAGCTTGGCCAGGGCCGTCCGGCCGCTCTGCGCGACATCGACTTCGACACCAAAACTGCGAGCCATGGTCGAGAGGATTTCCCGCGCGCTGGCGTTGTCATCGACCACCAACACCCGGCAGCCGAGCAATTCCTCGGCGGTCAGCATGCGCCGCACATGGCTCTCGCGCTGCAGCCCCAGGCTGACCTCGAAGTGAAAGGTCGAGCCCTGGCCCGGCTCGCTCTCGACCCATATCTCGCCGCCCATCAGTTCCACCAGATGCCGGGAAATCGCCAGGCCCAGGCCGGTACCGCCGTATTTGCGGGTGGTGGAACTGTCTGCCTGACTGAAGGGCTGGAACAGGCGCGAGCACTGTTCGGTACTCATGCCGATGCCGCTGTCCCGCACCCAGAAATGCAGCTGCGCCTGGCCTTCCTCACCACCGCGCTGCTCCACGCCGAGCACGATTTCGCCCTGCTCGGTGAACTTGGTCGCGTTATTGCCCAGGTTGACCAGCACCTGGCCGAGGCGCAACGGATCGCCGATCAACCCGGTGGGCAGTTCGGCGGCGATGCTGAACAGCAGTTCCAGGCCTTTGTCCTCGGCCTTGAGGCCAATCATGTTGGCGAAGCCGTCGAGCACGTCTTCGAGATGGAAGGGAATCTGTTCCAGGTGCATCTTGCCAGCCTCGATCCGGGAGAAGTCGAGGATATCGTTGATGATCCCCAGCAGGCTTTCCGCCGAGCGATGGACCTTTTCGATGTAGTTGCGCTGGCGATGGTCGAGCTCGGTGCGCAAGGCCAGGTGGCTCATGCCGATGATGGCGTTCATCGGGGTGCGGATCTCGTGGCTCATGGTCGCCAGGAAGTCGCTCTTGGCCCGGGTCGCCTCCTCTGCCGTCTCGCGCGCGCGCTGCACCTGGGCCTCGGCGATCTTGCGATCGGTGATATCGAAGTACCAGTTGGCCCCCATGCCCCGCTCCCCCTGGGTCAGGGTGACGCTCGACACCAGCACCTCGAAACGCTCACCGTCGGTGCGCTGCAGGCTGGCCTCGAAGTTGAGCACCGCCCCTTGCGCCACCTCGGCGAGAAACCGTTGATGGGCCTCGGGCTCGACCCAGAATTGGCTCAGGTCGCTGCCCTGCAGTTGCCCAAGCTGGCTGGCGAACAAGCGGTCGAATTGCGGATTGCTGTAGGTCGGGCGGCCATCGGCGTCTTTGATCAGCATGGCCACCGGGCTGCTGTCGAGGACCGCGCGCAACTGGATCTCGCTGGCCTTGAGCGCCGCCTGCAGTTGCCGGCGCTCGCTGACATCGCGTACCGAGGCGCACACACACATGCCGCTCCCTTCCAGGCTGGGCAAGCGTGACAGACTGATCTCGGCGGAAAACAGGCTGCCGTCCTTGCGCACGCCTTGCAGGTCTTCGAGGTTGGCGCCCATCTGCCGGGTGTCGCCGTGGCCGATGAAACCGTCGCGCAGCGCCACGTGACGGCCGCGACTGGCCAGCGGCACCAGACGCTCGATGGCCGCGCCGATCAGCTCGCCGGGGGCGTAGCCGAACAGTTGATCCAGCTGACGGTTGGTCCTCAGGATGTGCCCGCCATCGTCCACTACCAGCATGCCATCGGGTGCCGCTTCGATGATGCCGCGATACCAGGCTTCGGTGGCGCGCAGTGCCCCTTGCTGGGTTTCCAGCGCCTGGGCCTGGGCCTCCAGTTGCAGCGCCTGTTGCGCCACTTCGCTGGCCTGGCGCCGGGTTTGCGCCAACAGGGTCTTGACCGCCTGGTTGCGCTCCATGATCGCCATCGCGGCGGCCAGTCGTGGCGTGGCCTCCTGCAACAGTAGCCATTCACGCTCGTCCAAAGGCTGCAGGCTGGCCAGCTCGAATACCCCCAGCAGGCGCTCGCCATGCACGATCGGTTGCAGCAACAGGCAACTGGCCGCTACCTCGCCCAGCGGCGAGTGCAACCGCCAGTACTGTTGCGGCAACGCCTGCAACTGCCGCACCTGGCGATCCAGCGCACACTGACCCAACAGGCCGTCGCCGAATGGCACCTGGTCCTTGGGTGGGTGCTCGGAATCGGTGGCATAACCGCCCATCAGCTGCAGCGTGGCGGCGTCTTCCTGGGCGCTGTACAGCACCGCCTGGCAGATGCCGTGCAGGCCCGCGATGTGCAGCAGGAATACCTGCGCCAGTTCGTCCGGGGTGTCGGCCTGCTGCAGGTCGATCTGCAATTGGGCGATATGGCCCTTGATCCAGCGCTGGCGCTCCAGTTGCTGGGACTCGGTCTGCAGTTGGGCGATGGCCCGCGCCAGGTCCCCGGTTTCATTGTTCAGGTCGGTGTGGGGGATCGGCTGGTCGAGCTGTCCGGCGGCCAACTGATCGACCGCCACCCGTACCCGATTCAACGGATTGCGGATCGACTGGCTGGCCAGCCACGACAGCAACAACGCCAACGACAGGCCACCGAACAGCAGGGTGTAGGTCAGCAAGGTGCTGCGTTCGGCGTACTCGACTATGCCCTTGGCCGTGTCGCGAATCGAGGCTTCCTTGATTTGCGCAATACCGTACAAATGACTGTCGGCCTGCCGGGCGATCCTCTGAAACTCGCTGCTGTTAAGCAGCAATAGCGCCTGACTCTGCCGACCCTGGTCGATCAACACAAAAGCCTGTTCGCTGTAGCGCTGCAACTGTTGCAGCATCAGGTCGATCTCGGCCAGGCGCGCGAGGTTCTCCGGGCGCTTAAGGGTGACCTTGGCCTGGGCCAGGGCCAATTGCAGGCGTTGCCGGTTGTCAGCCAACTGCTGCAGGGCTTCGACGCGGATCTGCGCACTGTCGGTGCCCACCGCCCGCTGCAGGGTTTGCATCAAATGGGGCAGTTGCACCCGCGCTTCATGCAGGTACTCCATGCCGACCAGTTCCTGCAGATAGAGGTTTTGCATGTCCTGCTTCAGCGATTGCTGAGTGCGCAGGCTTTGCACGCCGAGCACCAGCACCAACAGCAGCAGCGCGGCGAATCCCAGGAGCAGTTTGTGCAGCAGCGCGAGACGCTCGAGCAGGGTGCGAAATCCAGCCATTACCTATCCTCGTGGACCTGATCGAAAAAGCCCCGCACGCGCGGGTTCAAGGCGTCTGCCCGCTGCGTTGCAGGGCCGCCAACTGCACGGCCATGTCCTGGTCGGTATCGGCGAAACGCTGGGCGATCTCCTGGAACTGTTCACAGCAGGCCAGGAAGGCATCGCAGATGTCCGGGTCGAAGTGGCTGCCGCGCCCCTGAGTGATGATCTCGACAGCCTGCTCATGGGGCATCCCCGCCTTATACACACGCCGGCTTATGAGCGCGTCATAGACGTCGGCCACTGCCATCAACCGGGCGCTGATGGGGATAGCGTCCGCCACCAGCCCCTGGGGGTAACCGCTGCCATCCCATTTTTCCTGGTGGCTGTAGGCGATCTCCTTGGCCAGGCTGAGGAACTCGGCGCGTATGCCCAACTGGTCCTCGGCGCGCTGGATGGCGTCACGCCCAAGGGTGGTGTGGCTCTTCATGATCTCGAATTCCTCTGCGCTAAAGCGTCCCGGCTTGAGCAGGATATGGTCGGGAATGCCGACCTTGCCAATGTCGTGCAGGGGCGCCGACTTGAACAGCAACTCGATGGTCGCCACGCTGAGAAAGTGCCGGAAACGCGGGTGATCCTGCAGATGTTCGGCCAGCACCTTGACGTAGTGCTGGGTGCGGCGGATGTGGTTGCCGGTTTCGTTGTCGCGCGTCTCCGCCAGGGAGGCCATGGCCTGGATCGCTACGTCCTGGATAGCGACCACCTCGCGGGTGCGACGCTGCACTTCCTGTTCGAGGTAGTCGTTGTGATCACGCAGGAAGTCGGCCGCCGCCTTCAGCTTGAGCTGGGTGTCGACCCGCGCCAGCACCAGTGCCGGCCTGATCGGCTTGGTGATGTAGTCGACCGCGCCCAGTTCCAGGCCATGGATCTCGTCCTCGGTGCCGGCCATGGCGGTGAGGAAAATGATCGGAATCTCGCGGGTATGAGGATCGTCCTTGAGTCGCCTGGCCACTTCATGCCCGGACAGCCCAGGCATCATCACGTCCAGCAGGATCAGGTCCGGCAGCGAGTCACCCTGGAGCAGGCGCAAGGCTTTTTCCCCGCTATTGGCGACCTTGACCCGATAGCGATCCTTGAGCAGGTCGGTCATCAGCAACAGGTTATCGGGCGTGTCGTCGACCACCAGCAAGGTCGCACGGGTGTAATGACTCGGTTGGCTATTCATCGCAGGCCGCTCCCTCGCCAGACATTGGCATCCCCAGGCGGCATTTCCAGCCTGGCGCTGGAAAGCGTAGTTGCAGTTTTGCGCACTTGCCGAACCGTTGCGTGCGGAAAAGAACGGGAGTTTCCTGGCAGTTTTTTAACCTTTGCTACTATTAGCGAACGGCATCGACACCGACGCCTGCGGCTTGCACAGTCGGCTGACACTTCCCTGGTTTTGAATCACCCCTCTCAACCTGCCTGAGCCCATGGAGTTGCAATGCGCATTCCATTAATTTACGCGTTCTCAGCCGTCCTTTTTGTCAGTGCAGCGGCCAGCCAGGCACAAAGCGTAGCGCCGGCCGCCACTCCACCCGCCAGCACCACTGCGCCAGCGCCGGTCACGGCAGCGGCCAAGGACCCGGTGTTTACCCAGGAACAGCTCGACCAGATGCTGGCGCCTATTGCCCTGTATCCCGACCCCCTGCTGGCCCAACTGCTGATGGCCAGCACCTACCCCGGGGAAATCGCCGAGGCGGTGACCTGGTCCAAGGCCCACCCGGACGCCAAGGGCGATGACGCGGTCAAGCAGGTGGCGAGCCAGCCGTGGGACCCGAGCGTGCAGGCGCTGGTCGCGTTTCCCCAGGTCATGGTCACGCTGGGCCAGGATCCGGTCTGGGTCCAACGCCTGGGGGATGCCTTCCTGGCGCAGCCCGACGACGTCATGGAAGGCGTGCAACGCTTGCGCCGCCAGGCGCAAACCGCCGGTAACCTGCAGAGCAACCAGTACCAGAACGTCACGGTCCAGGCCGCTGCCCCGGCTCCAGCCGCCAGCTCCAGCAGTTCGGCGCCCGCCCCGGCCAGCAGCACCTCGACCATCATCATCCAGCCCGCCGACCCGCAGGTGGTGTACGTACCCACCTACAACCCGACCACCACCTACGGCACCTGGCCCTACCCGGCCTCGCCACCGGCCTACTATCCGCCGCCGCCCGCCTATTACCCGGGTTCGGCGCTGATGGCCGGGTTGGCGTTCGGCACCGGCGTGGCGATCGTCGGGGCGTTGTGGGGCGAATGTGACTGGGACGACAACGATATCGACATCGACGTCGATCGCTACAACAACATCAATGCCAACAACCGCATCAGCAACAATCAGAACAAGTGGCAGCACAACTCCGCGCACCGCAATGGCGTGCCCTATCGCGACAACCGCAGCCGCCAGCAATACGGTCGCCAACTGGACGGTGCCACTCAGCGTGAGGCCTACCGCGGGGACAACGCCCAGCGCGCCCAGGCTCGGGAAAACGCCCGTAGCTCGATGGACAAGCACGGTATCGAACGCCCCGCCACCAGCAACCGCGAAGCCCGGGACCGGGTGCGCGAAGCCCAGTCCGGTGCCTCGGCGGGCAACCGCATGCAAGCGAGTAACGAGCGGCCACGGACCACGGACCGCAGCCAGGGCACGCCCCGGACCACCCGCGACAATCAGCAGCCGCGCCAGCACAACCCGCAGGTCAACCAGCGCGACCAGCGCCCCGCGCAGGCGCGCCAAACCACACAAAAACGCCCGGCCGCCACTCAGGGCGCGACGCGCAACAATGCCTTCGCCGGCGCGCGCTCACCGTCCCAGGTCAATGCCCAGGCCAATCGTGGCCGTGCCAGCCAAGTCTCCGCGCAGCGCCCGAGCGCCTCGCGAGCCGCTGGCCATCAAATCAGTCGACCATCCAGCGCACCCGCGCGCCAACGGGGGAGCCGTCGTTGAATAACCATCCTCGCAGCAAGCCACTCACCGGCCGGCTCCTGCACGCCCTGGGGCTGACTGTCGGCCTGGCCTGGTCGTGCCTGGCCAGCGCCCAGCAGGAATTTGCCACGCCTGAACAGGCCGCCCAGTCGTTCGTCGAAGCGTTGGGCAGCAAACACGCCGACCACGAGCGCCTGACGGCGTTGCTGGGCAATGAGTGGCGTAGTTTCATCCCGCGTGAAGGTGCCGAACGCCAGGATGTCGATGCGTTCATCAAGCAGTACCACGAACAGCATCAGATCGAGCAAACCAGCGACGGCAAGGCGCTGCTGTCGGTCGGCAGCAACCACTGGACGCTGCCGATCCCCCTGGTCAAAAGCGCCAACGGTTGGCGCTTCGACATCAAGGCCGGCGGCGCCGAAGTCCGGGCCCGGCGCATAGGCCGCAACGAACTCTCTGCGGTACAGGCGGCGCTGGCCTATCACGATGCGCAGATGGAATATGCCTCAATCGACCGTGACGGCGATGGTGCCCTGGAGTATGCGCAAAACCTCTTCAGCCACCCGGGCCTGCATGACGGGCTCTATTGGGCAGACGACGACAGCGGCCAGATCAGCCCGCTGGGCCCCTCCTTCGGCAAGACCGTTGCCGGCGAGGATTGGCACGGTTATCACTTCCGCATCCTGCATGGCCAGGGACCCTCGGCCCCGGGCGGTGCCTACAGCTACCTGATCGGCGACAAGATGAGCCGGGGGTTTGCCCTGATCGCCTGGCCGGCAAAATACGCCGACACCGGGGTGATGAGCTTCATGATCAGCCATGAAGGCCAGGTGTTCGAAAAAGACCTGGGACCGGACAGCGAGAAGCTGGCCCAGGGGATGACCGTCTTTGACCCGGATGACAGCTGGAAGGAAGTCGGGCCGGACCAAGAGTAACGCGCTTAGCCGCCTGGGCCGGGCTCGTCAAAGGTTCCCGTGCGCACCTCACCGCAGTACACATAACGGGTCAGCAGCACGCCGCCGGGGGTGCTGCTGGACTCCACCAGGGTGAAAGCCGCCGCTTGGGCGCTGTGGTCGAACAGGCGCTTGCCCTTGCCCAGCAGGATCGGAAATATCATCAGCCGCAGTTCGTCCACCAGGCCTGCCACCAGCAGTTGGCGCACCAGATCACCACTGCCCTGGGTCAACAGTTGAGCGCCCTGCTCCTGCTTGAGCGCGCGTATCGACTCCGTCAGGTTGCCCTGCAATCCATGGCTGTTGTGCCAGGCCAGGGTCTCGGGGTGATGGGTGGCTACATGTTTGGGCACGCTGTTGAACAGCTCGGCGATAGTGCGGTGATCGGCATCGGCCTGGCTGTACTGCGGCCAATAGGCCGCGAAGATGTCGTAGGTCCGGCGCCCCAGCAGCAATTCGAACGGCTGGGAAAACAGTGCCTGTATCGCCAGGCCGGAAACCGGGTCGGCATAAGGCACGATCCAGCCGCCATAGCGGAAGCCGCCGCAGGTATCTTCCTGTGGCCCGCCGGGGGCTTGCATCACCCCATCCAGGCTGATGAACGCGGCAACGATAAGTTTGCGCATGGTTATCTCCTGCTCGGGCCTGGTGCGACATCAGCGCCGCGCCTCACTCCTCTTCTCGCAACGCGATGATCCGCCCGGATTTTTCGGCGGCCAGCAGCGTGCCATGGTCGGCGGCATTCTGATCGGCATAGGCGATGGCAAATTTGCCGATGGCCTGGTCGAAGGAGTCGGTCTTGCCCAAGTAACCACTGATGAGCGCCGCATCGCCGGATTTGGCGTGGGCGCGGGCCAGGGTCAGGCCGCACCACTGGGCGTACATTTTCATCCGCGCGGCGGATACGCCTTCAATCGGCGCGGACATTTTCATGTCACGCAACTGCCGGACAAAAAAACAGCGACCGTTCTGGCTGCGGGTCCAGCCCAGGAAGATATCGCTGGAGGACTGCATCAGGCGCTGCCCGGTGACCACTCGCTGACCGTGGTTGTCGTAGTTGCTCTTGCCGGCATAGGGCGCCAGGACCGAGGGACAGGCCTCCTTGAACTGCAGGAGCAACGGGTGATTTTCCGCGGAAAAGAACAGGCCGACAAAACAGTAGGTACCGACGCTCCCGATGCCCACCGCCTTGACCGCAATGTCTTCCAGGCGGTAACGATCGAACAGCACGCGCCGCTCATGGGGCAGTGACAGCCGATAGTCCTGCAGCGTCAGTTGGACGTTGCGCATGAAACCCTTTTCATACACATGAAACAGGATCGGCGGTTGATCGATCAGGCGCCGGCGCCCGCCGACTTCACCGCTGATCTTGGGGTAGAGGTAATCGCCGACCCGCATCCGGGCCTTGGCGACCACTTGCTCGCGGATTTTCTTGATCTGCGCATTGGGCGCCATGTCGATGATCGTTTGCGCGTCCAGGCAGTCGTACCAGACGTCCATCGGGTTCATCCTGGAAAACCTGCGCAGGTGCTCGCGGTAGGCGCCCACGCAACCGGCGGCAATGGCTCGCGCTTCTTTGTCGCCGAGGTCGTTGTCGCGCGCGGCCACGGCAAAGCTGATCGCCAGGCGTTTGACATCCCACTCCCAGGGCGCGGGCAGGGTTTCGTCAAAGTCGTTGATGTCGAAAATCAGGTTGCGCTCGGGGGTGGCGAACAAGCCGAAGTTCATCAGGTGGCAATCGCCGCAGGCCTGGACCTGGATGCCGGTCGTCGGGGTAGCCGCCAGGTCATGGGCCATCAACCCGGCAGAGCCGCGCAAGAAGGTGAAAGGGCTGCGCAGCATGCGGCCGTAGCGCACCGGCACCAGGTTGGGCAGTCGATAGCGGTTGGATTCTTCGAGCAGCTCGATGGCGTTACGCTGCTTGCGGGCGGGCTTCCACTGGGCGTGTTGGCCATGGGGCAGACGCTCGCGCAATAACGCACCGGCGTACAGCCGCTCCTTGCGCGACTGAAAGACTCGTTCGTCACCGGTGTCATCCGACGGCTCTGGATTGCCGGCGGCAGGCCTGCTTTTTGGCGGGGGCATGTGCCCTCCTACGCTCAACGAAGTCTGATTCGCTTGGGCACAGGACCTGATAATTCGACTGTTCCATCAGCCCGCAGAAGACAGGTGCGGCGGTAGGCTAGAAAGCGCCAAAGCTAATGGTTCAAGCGTAGCAGCTCTTATCCTGGGTGCTGCATAGCGGGGACGCAATCAACAGATAACACTCTAGGATGGGCAGGATTACTTGAGCGCGGTAGCGACGAAGGAGTGACGAGACGGATCAGATTTCGCCAACATCACCACTCGGAACGTGGGCGCTGTCGTGTGTGGAATACGCCAAGAACTTGAAGGCGTTCATCGCGTATTCGATAGGGAATGAGATAGGACCAGTTGGGCACAGCCCATTCACGTGTGTTTTTGACCCGGCCTTCACGGCCCATGGCTGGAAACCGGGCCAGTTTTTCTACACTGGCGAAGACAGCATCGGAAAAGTCGTTGGCAGCCTTGGGATTTTCAAGGGCAATGTAGCTAGCTTCGTCTTCCAGGTTCTTCAGGGCTCTTTCCAGCCACTCAACCCGCACTACGGCTCCAGCGACGAGCACGCATCGCTGCTACCTGGTCCTCAGTGGCAAATTTGCCCTCGTCGGCTTCTTTTACCGCCAATTCGATCTGTGCAGTCAGCGCACGCTCATGCGCGATGTAATCGCGAAGAACGTCCATCGCGAGATAGCTCGCGCTTTGCCCGTTGGTCTTGGCCAGATCGGCGAGGGAGTTTGATAGGTCTTCCGGCAGGATCAGGGATATCCCGGTCATGGCAACCTCGATGGTGGATATTTGTTGGGCATCTTACACCGTCAACTGCTGACTTGGAGCAGCAGGCCGCCGAGAGGTGTATCTCGAAGTGAACCTGCCCCTTCTTTGCCCGACAGGCGAACGCGACGCCTTGGCATCGCGTGCGCCCGGCATTCAGTGCGGGGCGCGGACGATGGTCTTGAGCAGGTCCGCCGGGCTGATGTGCCCGACTACCTGCTGTTGCACGCCACTGCCCGGCTGCGGCAGGTCGAGGATGTGGCCCTTGATCTTGCCGACCACGTGCATCTCGCAGGGTTTGCAGTCGAACTTCAGGGTCAGCACTTCGTCGCCGTGGATCAGTTGCATCGGCGCGACCTTGGTGCGCACGCCGGTGACGCCCTTGGCCTGTTTCGGGCACAGGTTGAAGGAGAACCGCAGGCAGTGCTTGGTGATCATCACCGGCACCTCGCCGGTCTCCTCGTGGGCCTCGAAGGCCGCGTCGATCAGCTTGACCCCATGGCGATGATAGAAGTCCCGGGCTTTCTGGTTGTAGACGTTGGCCAGGAACGACAGGTGGGACTCCGGGTACACCGGCGGCGGACTGGTCTCGGCTTTGCGTCCACCCCTGGGATGGGCCTCGACCCGGGCTGCGGTCAGGGCTTCGATGACGTCGCGGCGCACCGCCTTGAGCTGGGAGTTGGGGATGAAGTAGGCCTGGGGCGCATCCAGCTTGATCGCTGCGGCGTGATACTGGGTGGTGCCCAGTTGACCGAGCAGATCGCGCAGTTGCTCCAGGGCCTGCTCGGGTTTGTTGGCGACGCCGAACGGGCCTTCAAGGGCGACGCTGGCACTGATGCCCTCCTCGCTGGTGGCCGTCAGCTCCAGGCGCTCTTCACGCAGCTGCACGTGCCAGTCAACGCCCACCCGGCGTTCGGCGGAGGTCTTGAGCAGGGCTTGCTGCCAGTTGTGGTCGAGATTGCGATTGAGCGGGTGATTTGGCCGGGCCTTGTACAAGTCCGCCGGCATCTCGTTGGGCTCGACGCGATAGCGGTAGCGCTTCTCGCCGTCTTCCTCGAACTCGCCCTTGGCCTCGGCGATGTTGGCTCGAAAGCCCACCACTTCACGCTTGATCAGCACGTTGAGGCCGTCGCCGTTGGACAGCGGCTCTTGCGTGACCACTTGCAAATCGCGCTTGCCGACTTTTTCGACGATGCCCACCGGCAGGCCGGTAAAGGTCGGCGTGTCGAAGGCGCCAATGTCGATCTTGCGGTCACTGACGAAGTAGTCGGTGCTGCCACGGTGGAAAGTCTTTTCCGGGTCCGGCAGGAAGAAGTGCGCGGTGCGGCCGCTGGAAGCGCGGGCCAGGTCCGGACGGTCTTCGAGCACATCATCCAGGCGCTGGCGGTAGTAGGCCGTGATGTTCTTCACGTAGCCCATGTCCTTGTAGCGCCCCTCGATCTTGAACGAGCGCACGCCGGCTTCCACCAGGGCGCGGATGTTGGCGCTCTGGTTGTTGTCCTTCATCGACAGCAAATGCTTCTCGAAGGCGACCACACGACCCTGGTCGTCCTTGAGGGTATACGGCAGGCGGCAGGCCTGGGAGCAGTCGCCCCGGTTGGCGCTGCGGCCGTTCTGCGCATGGGAAATGTTGCACTGGCCGGAAAAGGCCACGCACAAGGCGCCATGGATGAAGAACTCGATCGCCGCGTCAGTCTCGTCGGCAATCGCGCGGATCTCCTGCAGGTTCAGCTCGCGCGCCAGCACCAGCTGGGAGAAGCCGGCCTGGTCGAGGAACTTGGCCCGGGCCAGGGTGCGGATGTCGGTCTGGGTGCTGGCGTGCAGCTCGATCGGCGGAATATCCAGCTCCATCACCCCCAGGTCCTGGACGATCAGCGCGTCGACGCCGGCATCGTAGAGCTGATGGATCAGCTTGCGCGCCGGCTCCAGCTCGTTGTCGTGCAGGATGGTGTTGATGGTGGTGAACACCCGGGCATGGTAGCGCCGGGCAAATTCCACCAGGCCGGCGATTTCGCTCACTTCGTTGCAGGCGTTATGCCGCGCACCGAAGCTCGGTCCACCGATGTACACGGCGTCGGCGCCATGCAGAATGGCCTCGCGGGCAATGGCGACATCGCGGGCGGGGCTGAGTAATTCCAGATGATGTTTAGGCAGGGACATATTTTTTTAGTCGACTTGTCACGGTAGGTGCGCATTGTAGCGGCGAATCGCCGGAGCGGCACCCGTGTGCTGCCAGGTGGCGGCCGTTGCCTGGGCAAGGCCGCCGTCCGAGCCCGTCGACTCAGGCCTTGGCGGCCATCGCGGTGACTTCCACACGCATCCCTTCAACCGCCAGGGCGGCCACGCCCACGGCGGCGCGGACTGGCCATGGCTTGGCGAAGAAGCGCTGGTACACCTGGTTGAAGGCGGCGCGGTCGGCCATGTCGGTGAGGTAGATGGTCAGGTGCAGCACCCGGTCCATGGAACTGCCGGCCTTCTCCAGCGCGACTTTCAGCGCCTGCAAGGTGCACTCGCTCTGCAACTCGATATCACCCAGCTCCAGGCTGCCATCGGCGCGAGTAGGAATCTGGGTGGAAACCAGCAGGCCAGCGAAACCGGCAACGTCGGAAGAGATCGAATCGGCGTCCGGATCGGGGATGAAGGTCAGGTCTTGGTTAGCCATGGGTGCTCCTGCTTGAGGGGGAAAAAGTCCCGCAGTCTACCGCCCCATCGCGCCCACGCTGAGTGATCCGCTGGAAAAAAATCCCAGGCACGGAAAAACCCGCGTCACGACCCAGGCCGGCGCAGCAGATTTTACGAGACAGATTGCTTTGGAAAATGGCAGGGGCGGCTGGATTCGAACCAACGCATGGCAGGATCAAAACCTGCTGCCTTACCGCTTGGCGACGCCCCTGCAGATGTAGCGACGAGTGCTGGGCACTCACTTGCTGAACCCTTGCACGACTGACGACCCGGTAAAGGCCAGTGCAAGAATGCGCGGAAATTTACCAAGTTTGTTCGAACCTGGGAAGCTTTTTTTTAACAAATTTGTTTGAAAACAGCTACTTGCTCATAAGTAATGGCCATGAGCGGCGTTCCCGGGCAGTTTTTTCCAGCTTTTGCTCGGCCAGACTTGCGCTTGGCGACAGTAAGCTAAGCTTTGAGCAGCTCATTGCACACGATGCTCATGCTGCAGGTTTTGGGGTTTTCTGGAGAGCGTCTGCAACGACTGATCAGACTGCCCTCCTCCTTGCCGCAGGATTTGCCGTGATGACCGAGCCCCTCCTAAGCTTCGAAGCACTCAAGCGCGCCGCTGCCAATGGCGAAATCGATACCGTGCTGGTGTGCATGGTCGACATGCAGGGGCGCCTGGTGGGCAAGCGCTTCCAGGTCGAGTTTTTCATCGACAGCGGCCACGAGGAAACCCACTGCTGCAATTACCTGTTGGCCGACGACATCGACATGGAGCCGGTGCCCGGGTACGCGGCCGCCAGCTGGAGCAAAGGCTACGGTGACTTTGTGCTCAAACCCGACATGAGCACCCTGCGCCGCGTGCCGTGGCTGGAATGCACGGCCCTGGTGCTGTGCGACGTACTCGACCATCACCACCGCCAGGACCTGCCCCACAGCCCGCGGGCGATCCTCAAGAAACAGGTCGAACGCCTGCGCCAGCGCGGCTACACCGGCATGTTCGCCTCGGAACTGGAGTTCTACCTGTTCGACGAGAGCTACGAGGCCATCCACCAGCGCAACTACCACCAGTCAAAAACCGCCGGGCACTACATCGAGGACTACAACATCCTGCAGACCACCCGCGAGGAACCGGTACTGCGGGCGATCCGCAAGCACCTGCAGGCCTCGGGCATTCCCGTGGAGAACTCCAAGGGTGAATGGGGCCCGGGGCAGGAAGAGATCAACATCCGCTACGCCGATGCCCTGACCATGGCCGACCACCACGTCATCATCAAGCACGCCTGCAAGGAGATCGCCCAACTGCAAGGCAAGGCGATCACCTTCATGGCCAAGTGGCGCTACGACGCCGCCGGCTCCAGCAGCCACATCCACAATTCGCTGTGGGACAAAAACGGCAAGAAGCCGCTGTTCTTCGAAGCCAAGGCCGAGTTCGGCATGTCAAAACTGATGCGTGCCTGGGTGGCCGGGCAGCTCAAGTACGCCAACGACATCACCTGTTTTCTTGCGCCCTACATCAACTCCTATAAGCGCTTCCAGGCCGGCACCTTTGCGCCCACGCGTGCCGTCTGGAGCCTGGACAACCGTACCGCCGGCTTTCGCCTGTGCGCCGAGGGCAGCAAATCCATCCGTATCGAATGCCGGATCGGCGGCGCCGACCTCAATCCCTACCTGGCCTTCGCCGCCCTGATCGCCGCAGGCCTGGCCGGGATCGACGAGCAACTCGAGCTGGCCGCGCCCTTCGAGGGCGATGCCTATGTCGACAGTCATTTGCCGGAAGTCTCCAAGACCCTGCGCGAGGCCTGCGCCGCGCTCAAGGGCTCGGGCATGTTGCGCGAAGCGTTCGGTGACGACGTGATCGACCATTACGTGCACACCGCCGAATGGGAGCAGAAAGAGTACGACCGGCGCATTACCGACTGGGAATTGCAGCGCGGCTTCGAGCGCTATTGAGACCGCCATGACTTCGACCATCCAACTGATTTCCCCGGTCGACGGCCGGGTCTACGCCGAGCGTCAGCGCGCCGATGCCGGGCAGATCGAGCAGGCCCTGGCGAGCGCCGCCAGCGCCCAGGCACTGTGGAAGCGCCGCTCGCTAGACGAGCGTGCGGCGTTGTGCAGCGCCGCCGTGGACGCGATGCTGGCGATGCAGGCCGAGATCGTCCCGGAGCTGGCCTGGCAGATGGGCCGTCCGGTGCGTTTTGGCGCGGGCGAGCTGCGCGGCTTTGCCGAACGGGCCCGGCACATGATCGCGCTGGCACCGCAGGCATTGGCGGCGGTCGAGCCGGAACCGAGCGCCGGGTTTCGCCGTTGGATCAGTCGCGAGCCGCTAGGTACGGTGCTGGTGGTAGCGCCGTGGAACTACCCCTACCTGACCGCCGTGAATAGCATTATTCCGGCGCTGATGGCGGGCAACAGCGTGATCCTCAAACACGCCTCGCAAACCCTGCTGGTGGGCGAGCGTTTCGCCGAGGCCTTTCGCCGCGCCAACCTGCCCGAAGGGCTGTTCCACAACCTGCTGCTCAGCCACCTGGATACCGCGCAGATGATCGCTGGCGGCCAGGTCCAGCGGGTCAACTTCACCGGCTCCGTGGGCGGCGGCAAGGACATGCAACGGGCGGCCGTCGACGGTTTCCTCGGCGTCGGCCTGGAGCTCGGCGGCAAGGACCCGGCCTACGTTCGCGCAGACGCCAACCTCGACCACGCGGTGGAGAACCTGGTGGATGGCAGCTTTTTCAACTCCGGGCAAAGCTGTTGCGCTGTCGAGCGCATTTATGTCGCCGCCAGCCTCTTCCCCGCCTTCGTCGAACGGTTTGTCGCCCTGACCCGCCAGTACGTGCTGGGCAACCCGCTGGACCCAGCCACCACGCTGGGTCCGATGGTCACCCCCCAAGCCGCGGACCTGGTCCGTGGACAAATCGCCCAGGCCCTGGCCCAGGGTGCCCGGGCCTTGATCAAGCCCGAAGATTTTCCCGCCGACGTGCCAGGCAGTGCTTACCTCGCGCCCCAGGTCCTGGTGGATGTCAGCCATCGGATGGCGCTGATGCGCGACGAAAGTTTTGGCCCGGTGGTGGGCATCATGCCGGTGCGCAACGACGAAGAAGCCCTCGCCCTGATCAACGACAGCGAGTTTGGCCTCAGCGCCTCGCTCTGGACCCAGGACCTGGCCGCTGCCGAACAGTTGGGCAACGCGATCGACACCGGCACCCTGTTCATGAACCGCTGCGATTACCTGGACCCGGCCCTGGCCTGGACCGGGGTGAAAAACAGCGGGCGCGGCGTCACCCTGTCGAGCCTGGGCTATGAACACCTGACCCGCGCCAAATCCTTTCATCTGCGCCACGAGATCTGAACCATGAGCCTGACGGGAAACTGGAACTACCCCACCAGCGTGCGCTTCGGTGTCGGGCGCATTGCCGAGCTGGCCGATGTCTGTCGCAGCCAGGGCATCCAGCGCCCATTGCTGGTCACCGACAGCGGCCTGGCACGGGCACCGATCACGGTGGCGGTAGTCGACGCCCTGCGCGCCGCCGGCCTCGGCGTGGCGCTGTTCAGCGACCTCAAGCCCAACCCGGTGGAAGCCAACCTGGCGGGTGGGTTGCAGGCCTGGCGCACCGGCCAGCACGACGGGGTGATTGCCTTCGGCGGCGGCAGCGGCCTGGACATGGGCAAGCTCATCGCCTTCATGAGCGGTCAGAGCCGGCCGGTCTGGGACTTCGAAGACATCGGCGACTACTGGACCCGCGCCGACGACAGCCGCATCGCCCCAATCATTGCCGTCCCCACCACCGCCGGGACTGGCTCCGAAGTCGGCCGGGCCGCGGTGATCATCGATGAACGCAGCCACACCAAGCGCATCATTTTCCACCCGAAAATGCTCCCGCGGGTGGTCATCAGCGACCCGGCCCTGAGTGTTGGCATGCCGGCCAAGATCACCGCTGGCACCGGCATGGATGCGTTTGCCCACTGCCTGGAAGCCTACTGCGCCCCCGGTTTCCACCCGATGGCCGACGGCATTGCAGTAGAAGGCATACGCCTGGTGGCCGGGGCCCTGGTCCGTGCCGTGCGCACCCCCGCCGACCTCGAAGCCCGCGCCAACATGCTCGCGGCCGCCGCCATGGGCGCCACAGCCTTCCAGAAAGGCCTGGGCGGCATGCACGCACTGTCGCATCCGGTGGGGGCGCTGTACGACACCCACCACGGCATGACCAACGCCACTTTCATGCCCTATGTCCTGGCGTTCAACCGCCCGGCCATCGAGGAGCGCATCACCCGCCTGGCGGCCTACCTGGGCCTGCCCGCTCCCGGGTTCGACAGCTTCCTGGCCTTCGTCCTCAAGTTGCGCAAGGACATCGACGTGCCCCATACCCTGGTTGAACTGGGGGTGGACGATCGCCAGGCTGGACTGATCGCCGACATGGCCGTGGTCGACCCCTGCGCAGGAGGCAATCCGCTGCCCCTGACCCGCGAGGGTGCGGCGCAGATATTTGCCGCGGCCTATCACGGTCGCCTCTAGAGCAGTCACCTGGCCATGGCCCGACCACGGGCCGGGACAGGGTTTACCCAGCAGTGACAGGAGCAGTACGACAAGGGGTTGAAAGCCAAGCCATCCGGCGCTGTCAGCGCGGGTGGATGCGTATCAAAACCTGAAGGGGCACCCACATGAAACCAGCCAGCCAGCCCGATAGCGGCACCCCCCATGACGACGACGTCAAGGTGCTGCACAGCATGGGCTACGCCCAGCAACTCTCGCGACGAATGGGGGTTTTCTCCAACTTTGCGATTTCCTTTTCGATCATCTGCATTCTCTCCGGCGGCATCAACTCCCTGGCCCAGGGCACCTCGGGGGCAGGCGGTGCGGCAATTGGCATCGGCTGGCCGCTTGGCTGCCTGATCTCCGGGGTATTTGCCCTGGCCATGGCGCAGATTTCCTCGGCCTACCCCACCGCTGGCGGGTTGTATCACTGGGGCTCGATCCTGGGTAACCGCTTCACCGGCTGGCTGACCGCCTGGTTCAATCTACTGGGGTTGGTGACCGTGCTCGGCGCCATCAACGTCGGCACCTACTACTTCTTTTTCGGCGCCTTCGGACCGGCGCTGGGCATGGAGGACACCACCACGGTCAGGGTGATTTTCCTGGCGGTCCTCACCGGTCTCCAGGCCCTGTGCAACCACCTGGGCATTGGCCTGACGGCAAAGCTCACCGATTTTTCCGGCTACTTGATCTTCGCCACGGCCCTGGCGCTGACGATCGTTTGCCTGGTCTCGGCGCCCAGCTATGAGTTCGCCCGGCTGTGGACCTTCGGCAACTATTCCGGCGCGGCTGGCGGCAATGTCTGGCCCGAGGCGTCGAATGCCTGGATCTTCATGCTCGGCCTGCTGCTGCCGATCTACACCATCACCGGTTATGACGCCTCGGCGCACACCTCCGAGGAAACCCGCAACGCGGCCATGTCGGTGCCCCGGGGCATGGTGATGTCGGTGGTCTGGTCGCTGCTGTTCGGTTGGGTCATGTTGTGCTCGTTCGTGTTGCTGTTGCCGAGCCTGGACGAAGCAGCGAAACAGGGCTGGAACGTGTTTTTCTGGGCCATGGACACCCAGGTCAATCCCAACGTCAAACTCGCACTGTACGTGGCAATTTTCGTTTCCCAGGTGCTCTGCGGATTGGCGACCGTGACCTCGGTGTCACGCATGATCTTCGCCTTCTCTCGGGATGGCGGCCTGCCCTTTTCGAAAACCCTGGCCTCGGTCTCGCCGACCTTCCGCAGCCCGGTCGCCGCGATCTGGACCGGCGCGACCCTGGCGGTATTGTTCGACTGGGGCTCATCGGTGATCTCGATCGGCGCCACCCCGGTCTACACCATCGTGGTCTCCTGCACGGTGATTTTCCTGTTCTTCTCCTTCATCATCCCGATCGTGCTCGGCCTGTTCACCTACGGCACGGCGAAGTGGCCGACCATGGGCCCCTGGAACATGGGACGCGGCTGGTACTCGCTGTTTGCGATTCTGTCAGTCATCTCGATGGCGGTGATCTTCATCATCGGCATCCAGCCCCCGAACGATTGGGCGCTGTACATCACCATCGGCTTTCTGGTCCTGACTGCAATCGTCTGGTTCGGCTTCGAAGCCCGGCGCTTCCAGGGCCCACCGATCGGCGACATGATCAGCAAACGCCAGGCACAGATCGCCGAAGCGGAAGCGGCGCTGAACAAAACCCCAGGAAGTTAAGCAAGCTAGAGACCTGTGGGAGCTGGCCTGCCAGCGATGGTTGCAAGGACGGCGTGGTGCATCAGGCAGTGTGCGTCATCGTTGGCGACCATCGCGAGCAAGCTCGCTCCCACAAGGGATATCCCCACAAACCCAGGATCAAAAGATCGCAACCTACGGCAGCCCCCACACCACCGTCAGACAGAGCACCATCGCCAGCAAACCGCAGGAATTACGCCCCATTGAGCCATAAACGCGACACCTGGATTGAGCAATAATCCAGCTTGGGATAGAACTGCCTGGCGGTATTTTTCCGACGCTGATCAATCCTCGCGATAAGGGCTGAACCTTGAAGACAACCATAACCAAAACCTTCGCCACTCCCCTGCTCCTGTCCTGCCTGCTGCTGTCCGGCACCGCCACTGCTGCCGAGCAGGCCAGCCCTCCTGCTTCGAACCTGCTCACCGCCGCCGTTGCCTGGAAACAGACCGCCGCCGAATTCGAGGCGCTGTACTACCAGGGTTTCAACGTGGCGAGAATGCAACTGGATCGGGCCCTGCAGGCGCACAAGGACGGCGACCGGCCGCTGGCGATCATCAGCGACGTCGATGACACCGTGCTGGGGAGCAACAGCTACTGGGGCTACATGATCAACGCCGACAAAGAATTCTTCGACGATGCTGCCTGGGACAAATGGGTGGCGGACAATGGCCCGGTCGCCACGCCAGGCGCGGTGGATTTCCTCAACTACGCAAAATCCAAAGGCGTGGAGGTGTTCTACGTCACCAGTCGCGATCAAGGCGAAAAAACCTTCGAGTACGCCCTGGCCAACCTGCGCAAGAACAACCTGCCCTATGCCGATGAGCAGCACCTGACGGTGTATCGCGACAGCTCCAACAAAGAGCCGAGGCAGCAGGAAATCGCCAAGAACTACGAGGTGGTGGTGATGCTGGGCGACAACCTCAACGACTTCAAGCGCAAGTACTACGTGGGGGACGTCAAGCAACGCATGAGCCTGATGAACGAGGACAAACAAGAGTTCGGCCGCAAGTTCATCATTTTCCCCAACCCCACCGACGGCCACTGGCTGAAGGCAATTTTTGGCGACTCCGAGCCACCGGCCACCGCCGAGAACCACGCACGTTTCAAGGCCGCCGCCGGTTCCACGGCCTGGCAGCCCAAGCCGTAACCCGGTTCGAGTCCGAGGCTCCCTGGCGGAGCCCGGACTCAACCCGCCTGGCCAGTGACCACTCGGGCGTTGCGCACGAACAGCGCCCGCACCTTGTCCCAGAAGCTGCCCCCCAGCACAAAAAAGCTGCCGATCAGCATCGCATCGCCCAGCAGCTGGATCTGCCACACGTTGGGCCGCAAACCCGGCCAGAGACTGTCGACGTAAGGTTCCAGGACCGAGGAGATCAACGGCAGGCAGAACATCACGATGCCGATGGCATGGCGCACCGGCCCCACTTCCACGTCAGCACTCGGCGCCAGCCCGGAGACGTAGCCGAACAGGCTGCGCTTGACCCGCTGGAACCCGGCCTTGCCCATGACGGCGATGACCAGGATCAGCAGGATTTTGTTGCTGATGAACAGCGCACCGGTCAGGGCCGCGACTTTCGAGCCCGGGAGCCCGAGCGACGCCGCGATCGGCACCATGACCCAGGAACCGAGCATCACGCAGATGATGCCGATGCCCAATTTGAAGCGCCAGCCGACGGCAGGGGGTTGAGCGACATCCTCGGGGGTCTTCATGGACCGCGTCCCTCACTTGAATTAATCCGCGCAAACAACCTCAGGGCGTGACCTGATAACCCTTGCCCTGCAGGCAGCTGGTATAGGCGGTGGAACTGGTCGAGGCGCTGGTCTTTTCCTGCTCCCGGCGCTCCTGCCGTTGCCGCGAGCCCCCCACTACCACGCCAGCCGCTGCGGTCTGCTTGGCGCGATCTTGACGATAGTCCTGCTTCACATCGTCGTCGACCCGGTCGTACACCTCGTCATGCTGGTTGCCGCGCACCGCGGCCCCCGTCGCGCCGGCAGCGGCACCCACGGCGGCACCGCGCAAACGTCCCCCGGAAGCCGTGTTGGTGCTTGCGCTCTGGCTGGCTGCCACGTTATGGCATTCACTGATATCGAGCTGGGTTTGCTGCGCGCTCTGACCTTTTGTCGGCACTACCGTTTCCGCCCATCCCTGGGTGCAGGCAAGCGACAAGGCAGCGCACAGGCTAATGGATGACAACCTACTCATGATGACCTCCCTGAAGCCGTTGCACCGGCTCGGTGCAGTCAATCCAGTGTAGATCACCCACGGTTAGCCTCCTCGACAAAAAATGCCCCCCTAAACCGGCCGCTGCGACACCACCGCCAGGGCCATCGACCTGGCCAGCAAGTAGTAGAGGATGCCCGGCACCAGCAGGCCGACGATCCAGGAAATATCCACCCCACCCAACTGCGCGACCATCGGCCCGGAATAGAAATGGGTGTCGACAAACGGCAACTGGATCAACACGCCAATCACGTAGACGCTGATGCCCAGCACGTTCCAGCGCCCGTAGCGGCCCGCCGGATCGGACAGGGCCGGGATGTCGTAGCGCTCCTTGTTGATGAAGTAGTAATCCACCAGGTTGATCGCGCTCCAGGGGGTGAAGAAGGTCAGCAGGAACAGGATGAAGTACTTGAACGAGTTGAGGAACGAGTACTGCCCCAGCAGCGCCAGCGTGGTCGACGCCGCGACAATCAGCAGCACGAATACCATGCGGTGCCGGGCTGTCAGCTGCAGGCTGCTGCGAAAACCACTGATGATGGTGGCCACGCACATGAAGCTGCCGTAGGCGTTGAGGGTCGAGACGGTGACCTTGCCAAGCACCACGCTCAAATACAGCAACGAGGCGATCACTCCGGTGCTGCCCAGGCCAACGATGGTCGCCACCTCGTGCCCACGAAAGCCGGCCCCCGCCAACGCCGCGGCGAACACCCCCAGGACCATCGACGCCTGGGCGCCGAGCACGGTTCCCAGGCCAACGGCAGTGAAGGTTTTCCAGGACGAGGTGGTGCTCGGCAGGTAGCGCGAATAGTCCGCCACATAGGGACCAAAGGCGATCTGCCAGGAGGCCGAAAGCGACACCGCCAACAGGAAGGTGCCCCAGGCAAAGTGGCGGTTTTCCAGGAGCAGGCCGATGTCATTGAGGGTCAGCAGCCGGGTGAACAGGTACACAAAGGCAATGATCCCCAGCACACTCGCGACCTTGCCCACCAGGTGGATCACCCGGTAGCCGAAGATCGTCAGGAACGCGATGCACGCGGCAAAGATCAGGATCCCGGCGCTGTCGCTGACATCGATCAACTGGGCAATCGCCTGCCCCGACAACACCGCGCCCGTGGCGCTGAAACCCAGGTACATCAGGCACACCAGGACAATCGGGATGGCTGCGCCATAGACCCCGAATTGCACCCGGCTGGAGATCATCTGCGGCAGGCCCAGCTTCGGCCCTTGCGCCGCGTGCAGGGCGACCACCGCCCCGCCCAGCACCTGGCCGAGCAACAGGCCGATCAGCGACCAGAACACGTCGCCACCCAGCACCACCGCCAGGGCCCCGGTGACAATCGCGGTGATCTGCAGGTTGGCCCCCAGCCACAGGGTGAACTGGCTGTAGAGGCTGCCATGGCGTTCGGATTCGGGGATGTAGTCGATCGAGCGGGTCTCGATCAGTGGATTGCGCTTGGAACTCTCGATGACCTTGGTCATGAACGGTTTTTCCTTGGAGGAGCAGACACTGTTGTTGTTATTGCGGCGTCGACTTAGAACGCCTTGCTGGCACTGACCACGACGGTGGCCGTGCACAGGTCGTCATAGCCATACCAACTGGCACATTGGCTTTTTTTCAGGTTGGTGTCGACATAACTCAGGCCCCAGGTGACGCCCACGAACTCACGGCTGAGCTTGGCCTCCCATTCGTTGTAGGCCGAGCTCCCGCTGCCGTTGGTGGCCAGGAAGGCTTCATCCTTGGTGTCGTTGCGCCCCAGGCGCAAGTCCAGGCTCACCTCGGCCGGCAACACCAGGGTGTAGCCGAGATAGGCATACAGGGTGTCCTGATCCTGGCCAAACACATTGGGTGTGTCGTTGGAGTAGTACGCACCCACCTTGACCCCATACAGGTCGAGGATGGCGTAGACCTCACTGAGGTTGAATTGGCCCTCCTTCGGGTAGTCGTATTTGATGTATCCCAGGTCCAGGCTGATGGCATCCGTGGCCTGCCAGAAATAACCGGCGTAGTACTCCATTTCCTGGCGGGTCTTGTAGTCATAGCCAAAGTCGACATTCGAGGTCCAGGCGCCCAGGTACAGGCCGCTGCTGTGTTGCAGCGTGGCGCCGAACTGCAGCGCCGGATCGCCAAGGGTCTGGGAGATTCCGCGGGAGCGGTAGTCACTGGCGGCGGTCAGGCTCATGTCCAGGCTGAAGTCGTCGCTGAGGGGCAACGCCTGGCTGGTGATTGGCAACAGGGCCAGGCTGGCCAGGGCGAAGCGTGAGAGTGCGTTCATGGAAAACCCTTGTTGTTATGAGTGTGCGGGTTATTGCAGGCACGGCGTTGCCGGACGCCTTGAGATGCAAGGCGCCCGGTGGTTTGGCTGGATCGCGGGTGGTAGGGGTAGCGCGGTTCAGGACGCGGGGGCGTATACCTGCTTGCCGGCGAAGAAGGTCTTCAGGACCTGGGTGTCGAACAACTCGTCGTCACTGACCTTGAACACATCGCGGTCAAGAATGATCAGGTCAGCCTGCTTGCCCGGCGCCAGTGAACCGATCTGCCGCTCCAGGCGCAGGGTCTTGGCGGCGTTGAGGGTATAGGCGTAGAACATGCTCTGGCGATCGAGGCTTTCCTTGGCATTCAACACCCCCAGCGGGCCTTTGCGGGTACTGGCCTGGGCGATGGCGTTGAACGGATTGGGGCTGGACACCGGCCAGTCGCTGCCACCGGCAATCACCGCACCGGCGTCATGCAGCGAGCGGGCGGGATACTGGTAACCGTAGGCAAACGCGCTGATGTAGGGCTTGACCAGCTCCACCGTGTACGACTCGCCGGTGGCCCACAGCAACTGCATCGAGGCGATCACCCCCAGTTGCTTGAAGCGCGGGAACTCCTTGGGATTGACCAGTTGCAGGTGCGCGATGCTATGGGGCACCGGCGTCGGGCTGAGCTTGCGCGCGTAGGCCACGCCATTCAGGGCTTCACGCACCGCACGGTCACCGACCGCATGCATGTGCAGGATCCAGCCGCGCTTCTCGGCCGCCACCACCAGTTCACCGAAGTGCTCCGGGTCGATCAACAACTGGCCATTTTTATGGCTGTTCTTGAAGGGCACGATGACCGCCGCCGTCTGCCCGGGAAACTCGAGAATGCCATCGGCAAACACCTTGATCCCGGGGAACGTCAGGTTGGGTACGCCCTCGAACTGTTTCATCACCGTGGCCAGGACTTCCAGGTCCTCGGGCCGGCTCTTCGGATTGGTCAGCATCAGGGCCGCGACGTGGGCGCTGAGTTCGCCTTTCTCGGCCAGTGCGCGGTACAACGGCAGGACCCCGGTACTGTCGGCGGTTGCCTGGAAGTCGAACAGTGAATCGTCGCTCCCCGCATTCGCCGCGGCGTCCATCCAGGCAGTGACGCCATATTGGTTGTTGATCCTGACTGCCTCGCGGGCGGCCTTGAGCATGGTTTCCTGGCTGGGCGCAGGGATTTCGTTGCGGATCTTGTCCCAGCGCGATTCGGCAAAATAGCCGTTGGGGGTGAAGTCCGCCTCATGCCCGACAAAACTACGGTCCTGCTCCGACAGGCCCTTGACCAGCGCGGCATCGATCTTCAGGCGCTTGAGCATGGCATTGTTGGCCCAGCCGGTATGCCCGTCGATGCCGCTGAACACCAGCGGCTGATCGGCCCAGCGGCCCTGATTGAAACGCTGGCCCATTTCGCGGCTTTTGTCCCAGTAGGCCGAACTGGTGCCGGCAATGCTGATCACGTCACCGGCCCGCGCGCGCCCGGCCTGGTCCTGCTCGATGATCCATTGTTCGAGCTCCGCCAGCGGCTTGACCTCGTCCAGCAGGTTGGCGCCCATGCTGTCGAAGGCCGCCACCACCGGGTGGCTGTGGGTGTCGATCAACCCCGGCATCAGCACTTTGCCGGCCAGGTCGATACGTTGGGTGTTGGCGTCGGCCAGGGCTTGGATCTCGGCGTCGCTGCCCACTTGCAGGATCTTGCCATCTTGCACCGCCACCGCCTGCACCAGCGCCTGGCCGGGCTCAGCGGTAAACACCTTGCCGTTGAACAGCACCAGGTCGGCCGCGGCCATCGCCGGCACCGCAGTCAGGGCCAGCGCGGCGGCCAGCAGGTTGGGAATCAATCGTTGCATCGGGACGCTCTCTTGTTGTTATCGGGCTGGCATCACCCTATAGAACACCAGCGCAGAACGGACCTCTACAAATGAGGAGGGGGTACACAGGACAACCCTAGACCCAACCCGTGGGGGCGGGCTTGCCTGCGATAGGCGTAGGTATCTACACAACTGTGGTGCGACCAGGATGTTGGATTAGACCGAGTACATATCCATTTTTGCGGTAACGGCCACCTATGGTTCCGCTTTTACAGCGGCTCACTTTTGGAGGAGCCCAAAAGTAAGCAAAAGGCTCTTGCCCCACCACTTGGCACCTCGCTTAGGCTCGGTGTGCCCTCACGCAGGCTTGAATCCGTGGGCCGCCGCCACGCGCCATCCATGGCGCGGGGCGGCTAACCCGGCGTCCTGCCGGGTTACCCACGGCTTCAAGCCTGCGTTCGGCCAGCGTGGTTAACGGGCGCCCAGGATCAAAAACCAGAGCCAGAGCCAGAGCCAGAGCCAGAGCCAGATCAAAAGATTGCTGACTTCGTCAGCGTCTTGGGAAGTAGAAGCCACACCGCGCATGCTCTAGCGATCAGGTCGGCTTTTAGGCCGCCTCGCTTTGTTTTTGATCCTGGGCGCCCCGTTAACCACGCTGGCCGGAGTCCGATATTGATTTGGGGGTAAACCGGCAGGACGCCGGTTTAGCCGCACTGGGCCAGGGAGGGCCCATTGCGGCGGCCCCCCAAATCAATGTCGGAGTACGGGCATGCCGAGCCTAAGCGAGGCACCGAGTGGTGGGGTAAAAGCGTTTTGCTTACTTTTGCGCTGTTCAAAAGTGAGCCGCCGTCAGGCGGAACCATAGGAGGCCGTTACCGAAGAAATGGATATGTACTTTGCTGCGTGTCAGCTGTTGGAGCGCAACGCCGAGCCCAGTTCGACCTTGCTCTTGACCCCCAACTGCACGTAGCAATTGCGCAGGTAGGTGCGCACGGTGGCGGGGCTCAGGGCGAGGATCCTGGCGATTTCCTTGTACGAGTGACCCGCGGCAAACAGCATGGCCGCCGTGCGTTCGCGGGGGGCCAGGACCACCCCGCGCGGTGGCGCTTCGAGGGACAGGATCACATGCTCGGCATTCGGGCTCAGGGTCAGGGCGCAGCGGCCCAGGCGCATCACGCAGGGGACCTTGGCCAGTTGGGCGATGACCTGGGGCGGCAGGATCGAGCCGTTCCACCCCGGCACTTCGCGGCCAATCGCAGCGCATAACTGCGCGCCCACATACAGCAGGCTGCCGTCCATGCGCGCCACGCCAAAATCGCTGGCGCCATTGCCGGTGTCGAGGCGGATCATGTCCTGCACCTGGAATCGCCACAGCTGCAACAAGTGATCACAGAAGGCCTGGAACAACCCGGCCTCGCACTCATTGAAAGTCGCGTCGTCGACGCCCCGGTACAGGCAGACAAAAAAGTACAGGCCGCTTTCAGGCAATTCGAAAGTGATGCTCATCAGGTGATAGAGATCATGCCGGCGGGCGAAGTCGTTCACTTCCTCGCTGGGGTCGGTGAACTCGCTGTCGCGCATCACCTGCCCCAGGCGGGTAAAGGTGTCATTGGCGAAGCAGTCCAGTTCCGCCACCTGGCTCCACTCCTCGACAAAGGACTCCGGCAGGTCGATACGCCCGTGCATCCAGCTTTGCGGCGGCGCGCTGGCATGGGAGGCCGACATCTCACCCCACCAACCCGAGGCAAACGGCACCAATTGGCGAAAGGCCTGCAAGCCTTCGGCAATGAAGTGCGAACCGCCCCGCTCCCGCGCAACCCGCGCCAGCTGGAGCAGGCAACCATTAAATGCCTCGAGCGTGGCCATCGACATCTGTGCAGCGCACAACTCACCCGCAACCATCACGACAACCCCGACTACTGAACAAGCCTGACGTACCTGAGCGCTGGACCATGCCACAGGCGACGCAACAGCGTCCAGCCGGCAAACCGGGTCATTGGCGCACTGAGTAAAAAGGCGTTGTGTTCCCTCGATAACGAATGTTATGTTCATAACACGGTCACAATAAATGACACACATATAACAATCCCGTACCTGGCGCGCCCCTATGTCCATGGAAAAGAACAGTTTTCTGCAGTTGCTGGAACACAAGTTCTCCAGCCTGACCCCGACCGGCAAGCGCATCGCCAGTTACCTGCTCGGCAACCCCGAGCAATTGCCCTTCGAGTCGGCCGACAGCATCGCCCAGCAGACCTCCACCACCGGGATTTCCGTGGGGCGGTTCTTGCGCTCCCTGGGCTACCAGAATATCGATGAGGTCAAACAGAGCCTGCGCGGCGAGGCGCCCACTTCCTGGCTGATCACCGACCGGATTGCCGCCTTCCGTGCCGAAACCAACGCCGACGACGCCCTGGAGCGCTCCCAACATCGCGAGATCGAAGCGATCCAGATGGTCTACGCCCTGGCGCGCAGCGAGACCTTTGCCCAGATCGTGCAGCGCATCTACGAAGCCGATGCGGTGTTCATTCTCGGGATCCAGTCCACACGCGGGATCCTCACGGCCTTCCACAGTCACCTGGAATACATTCGTCCCAAGGTCTACTACGTCGATGGCCTGTCGGGCATCTATGCCGAAACCCTGAACTCCGGCTTCGCCAACCCGTACGCCATCATTGCCGACTTTCGCGCGTACTCCAGCGTGACCCAGACCTTCTGCGACGCGGCGATCGACAACGACCTGCCGCTGGCGCTGATCACCGACCTGCAATGCCCCTGGGCCCGTGACTATCCCCTTGACCTGTTGCAGCTGAAAACCGATGTCGGGCAGTTCTGGGACTCCCCGGCGCCCCTGGCGTGCCTGTTGAACCTGGTGGTTTCGGCCGTCGCGGAGAAATACGGCGAGCGCCTCGATGAACGCCTGGCCAGGAACCGTCAACTGCAAAAAGCCTTCGGCCAGTTCGAAGGCTGATCCCCCCGCCCCACTGAATCCCAACTGGAGTGTTTGCGTGAGCCACAGCCCCCTTGTAGAAATTGACGCCCAGCGTTATCAGGTGCAAATCGATCTGATCTACGCCAGTGCCGACAACCTGGCTGGAAAAGTGATCTACCCGACGGCGCGCTGCCTGTTGCACGCCGCAGCCGCCGAGTGCCTGGACAAGGCCAGCCAACTGGCGCGCCTGGCCGGCTACACCCTGCGCATCTATGACGCCTACCGCCCGCCGTATGCCCAGTACCTGTTATGGGAAGCCTTGCCCAACAACGACTACGTGCGTGATCCGCACCTGGGCTCGCACCACAGCCGCGGCGTGGCCGTCGACCTGACCCTGGTGGACAGCGATGGCACGCCGCTGGACATGGGCACGGCCTTCGACGCGATGGAAGAAAAGTCCCATCAGTTTTATCCCGACCTGCCAGCGAGCGTGCAGCGCAATCGCCTGTTGCTGCTGGGGATCATGCTCGGCGCCGGCTTCCAGGCCATCGCCACCGAGTGGTGGCATTTCGAACTGCCGAATGCCGACGACTACCCCCTGCTGGAGGAATGAACCGCCCCCGGCCAAGACGTACCGAAGAAACCGCAGAGTTTCTGCCGCGACCTACAACAACAAAACGCTCCACCCTGCTTCACCTGCTACTGCCCGGTTATAGATTTTATAAAAACAAACCTGACGTACTTCCATACATCGAATGATCAAGGAAACCGGCATGACCCTAATCACCACCGTGACCCGCAAACCTTTCCCCGGCGTCGGCAAACTGCTGCTGAGCGTCCTGTGCAGCGCGCTGAGCCTCGGCGCCTGGCAAGCCGCCAGCGCTGCCGTCGCCCAGGACACACTGGTCATCGGCAAACCCGCCGACCCGCAGACCCTCGACCCGGCCGTGACCTTCGACAACAACGACTGGACCATCACCTACCCGTCCTACCAGCGCCTGGTGGGCTACAAGATCGAGGGTGACAAGAGCAGCACCGAAGTCCAGGGCGACCTGGCTGAAAGCTGGACCGTTTCCCCGGACAACCTGGTCTGGGAATTCAAGATCAAGCCCGGCAACAAGTTCGATGACGGCGCCAGTGTGGACGCCGCCGCCGTGAAGTTTTCCTTCGACCGCCTGATGACCCTCAAGCAAGGGCCGTCCGGTGCGTTCCCGGAAGACATGGTGGTCGCCGTGATCGACCCACAGACTATTCGTTTCACGCTCAAGACGCCGTTCGCCCCGTTCCTGTTCACCCTGGCCCACAACGGCGCTTCGATCGTCAACCCGGCCGTGGCCAGCAAAGGCGCGGAAACCAACGCCTGGCTGTCCAGCCACACTGCAGGTTCCGGCCCGTACCGCCTGAGCAACTGGCAGAAAGGCCAGTCGCTGACCATGGAGCCCAACCCACACTTTGCCGGGCCCAAGCCTGCGCTGAAAACCGTGGTGCTGAAGATCATCGCCGAGCCGTCGGTGCGCCGCCTGCAACTGGAACGCGGTGACCTGGACATCATCGAGGACATGCCCGAAGACCAGTTGGGCGCTCTCGCCAGCAAGCCGGGCGTGGTGGTCAAGGAGTTCCCGTCGCTGCGGGTCACCTACCTGTACCTGAACAACAAGAAAGGCCCGCTGACCAGCGTCGACGCTCGCCGGGCGATTACCGAAGCAGTGGACTACAACGGCATCGTCAAGGGCATTCTCAAGGACAAGGCCAAGCTGCTGAACGGGCCGATCCCGGATGGTATGTGGGCCTACGACAGCTCCCTGCCCGAGATGAAGCAAGACATGGCAGCCGCCAAGGAGAGCCTGGCCAAGGCACCGCAGAAGATCACCAACCTGAGCTACATGTACTCGGACAAGGACGCCAACTGGGAGCCGATCGGCCTGACCCTGCAAGCGGCCCTGGCGCCGTTGGGCATCAACCTCAAGCTGGAAAAAACCGCCAACGCCACCCTGCGTGAACGCGTTGGCCAGGCCGACTACGACATCGCCGTGGGCACCTGGAGCCCGGACTTCGCCGACCCCTACATGTTCATGAACTTCTGGTTCGACTCCAAGATGCAGGGCCTGCAAGGCAACCGTTCGTTCTACAGCAACCCCCAGGTCGACACCCTGATCCGCGAGGCCGCCACCACCAGCGACACGGCCAAGCGCGTCGAGCTGTACCAGAGCGCGCAAAAAATGGTGCTCAAGGACAGCGTCTACGCCTACCTCTATCAGAAGAGCTACACCCTGCCGATGCGTGATTCGGTCAAGGGCTACGTGTTCAACCCGATGCTGGAACAGGTGTTCAACCTTGGCAGCATGAGCAAGTAAACCCGCTCCCTCGCGCCAGCCAGCAATGGCTGGCGCGGCTGTTGAATTTTGTCGTTGCTGTGACTGAGGTGCCAAATGGCCTTCCTGACTCTGTTGCGCAAGCGCCTGTTCGGCCTGGTGTTGGTCGTGTTCGGCGTTTCGCTGATTACCTTTGCAATTTCCCACTTGATCCCCGGGGATCCCGCCCGGTTGATCGCCGGCGACCGGGCCAGCGATGCGCTGGTGGCGGGCATTCGTCACCAGTTGGGGCTGGACCTGCCGCTGTACCAACAATACGGCCGCTACCTGATGGACCTGTTGCACGGCGACCTCGGGACGTCGATCCGCACCAACCGTCCAGTGCTGGAAGACTTGCAGGCGTTTTTCCCTGCCACGCTGGAGCTGGCCCTGGTGGCGCTGTTCCTGGCGATCCTGGTGGGCGTGCCCCTGGGCGTGCTGTCGGCGGTCTATCACAACCGGGCGATCGACCAGATCGCGCGGACCCTGGCGGTCACTGGCATTTCCACACCGGCCTTCTGGCTGGGCCTGGGGGCCATAGTGCTGTTCTACGGCCACCTGGGCTGGTTGCCCGGCGGCGGCCGCTTGTCCGAAGGCGTGGCACCGCCGCCGACCTTCACCGGGTTCTACCTGATCGACGCCCTGCTGGCCGGTGACGGCGGGCTGTTTCTCGACGCCCTGGAACACCTTATCCTGCCGGCCGCGACCCTGGGCTTCGTGACCCTGGGCGTGGTCGCCCGGCAGATCCGCTCGGCGATGCTCGACCAACTCGGCGAAGACTACATTCGCACAGCCCGGGCTTATGGCCTGTCACGCTGGACGGTGATCCTGCGCCATGCGCTGCCCAATGCGCTGATCCCATCGGTGACGGTGCTGGGGCTGACCCTGGGCGACTTGCTGTATGGCGCGGTGCTGACCGAAACCGTGTTCGCCTGGCCCGGCATGGGCGCCTATGTGGTCAAGTCGATCCAGTCCCTGGACTTCCCGGCAGTGATGGGCTTCGCGATCCTGGTGTCGTTTATCTATGTACTGCTGAACATGGCCATCGATCTTCTGTACCGCGTGATCGATCCACGCATTGGCGAGGTGAATTGAAATGTCCCTGACCCTGACGGCCGCGCGTGGTCCGCGCTGGCGCGAAAAAATCGCCTACCTGGCCTACCAGATCCGCCGCAGCCCGCTGACCATGGCCGGCCTGGCAATCACCCTGATTGTCCTGCTATGCATGATCTTTGCGCCCTGGCTGGCCAGCCATGATCCCAACGCCCTGAACCTCGCCGAGCGCCTGGCACCACCGTCGGCCGAGCACTGGTTCGGTACCGACGAAGTCGGCCGCGACCTGTTCAGTCGAGTCCTGTACGGCAGCCAGCAATCGGTGGGCGTCGGCCTGTTCGTGGCCTTTGCCTCGTGCTTGATTGGCGGCTTGCTGGGCTGTTTTTCCGGAGTGATCGGCGGGCGCTTCGATGCCCTGACCATGCGCCTGATGGACATCATGCTGTCGGTGCCGTCGCTGGTGCTGATCATGGCCCTGGCCGCCGCGCTGGGCGCCAGCCTGTTCAATGCCATGTTGGCAATTACCCTGGTACGGATTCCGTCCTATGTGCGCCTGGCCCGCGGCCAGGCCCTGAGCATCCGCCAGATGGGCTACGTCAAGGCTGCCGAAACCTTCGGCGCCGGGCGTTGGCACATGGTGCACTGGCACGTCGCACGCAATGCCATGCCCCCTTTGCTGGTGCAATTGAGCCTGGATATCGGCAGCGCGATCCTCATGGCATCGGCCCTGGGTTTCATCGGCCTGGGCGCACAACAACCCACCGCCGAATGGGGCGCCATGGTCGCCACCGGGCGCAACTACATCCTGGACAACTGGTGGTACTCGACCTTCCCGGGGCTGGCGATCCTGATCACCGCCACCGGTTTCAATTTGCTGGGCGATGGCGTGCGCGATCTGCTCGACCCACGGCAACAGGGGAAATGACCATGCACACTGCTACGCCTGTATTGGCCATCGAAAACCTGAGCCTGGAATTCCCGGCCTACAAGAACAACGTCAAGGCGTTGAACGGCGTCTCGCTGCACGTCAATCCGGGGGAAATAGTCGGCGTGGTCGGCGAGTCCGGCTCGGGCAAGTCGGTGACCGCAATGCTCAGCATGCGCCTGCTGCCCGAGCGCAGTTATCGCGTGACCGGTGGCAGCCTGCACATGCTCAACCGCGACATGCTCGCTGCCCCGGAAAAAGACTTGCTGCAGATTCGCGGTCGCGATGCGGCGATGATTTTCCAGGAGCCGATGACCGCGCTCAACCCAACCCGGCGCATTGGCCGGCAGATGCTCGACGTGATCATCCACCACCAGAAGATCAGTGCCGCCGAGGCTCGCACCAAGGCCATTGCCTTGCTGCGCGACATGCACATCGCCAGCCCTGAACAAGTGCTGGAAAGCTATCCCTTCGAGCTGTCCGGTGGCATGCGCCAACGGGTGATGATCGCCCTGGCGTTTTCCTGTGAACCACAACTGCTGATCGCCGACGAGCCGACCACTGCCCTCGACGTCACGGTGCAACGCCAGGTGCTGTTGCTGCTGCGCGAGAAGGCCCGGCAAAAAGGCACGGCGATCTTGCTGATCACCCACGACATGGCGCTGGTCTCGCAGTTCTGCGACCGGGTCTACGTGATGTACACCGGCGCCGTGGTCGAGCAAGGCAGCACCGCCGAAGTCATGGGCAACCCCCAACACCCTTACACCCAGGGGTTGCTCAGCGGCCTGCCAGAAATGGTCGAGCCGGGTCAGCCGCTGATGACCATTCCCGGGCAAGTGCCCAACCTGGCCTCCCTGCCCGTGGGCTGCACTTTCGAAGAACGCTGCCCGCACAGCATGCCAGTGTGTGGCAAGCGTCCGGTCCTGACCCCCATCCAGGGTAATGAGCAACGCCAAAGCGCGTGCTGGTTGCCGCTCAAGGAGTTTGCGTGATGAACAGTGCGCTGATTCACCCCGTTAGCGAATCCGCAGTCGAGATCCTGCGGCTCACGGACGTGCGTGTGCGCTTCCCGGTGAGCAACGACTGGCTGGGGCGACCACGGGGTTACGCCCACGCCCTCAACGGCATTGACCTGCAGGTGCGGGCCGGGGAAACCCTGGGTATCGTCGGCGAGTCCGGCTGCGGCAAAAGCACCCTGGCCCAGTTGCTGATGGGCCTGCTCGCGCCCAGCAGCGGTGAGCTGAACTGGGCCGCTGGCAGCAAGGGACCGGGCAGCAGCAACGTGCAGATCGTGTTCCAGGACCCGCAATCGTCCCTTGATCCGCGCCTGCCGATCTGGAGGATCATCACCGAACCGCTGTACGCCCGCGGCCACCGCAACCGCAGCGAAATGCGCGAGATCGCGGCCAAGGTTGCGGCGCAGGTGGGGATCCGCCCGGAGTACCTGGACCGATTTGCCCACCAGTTTTCCGGTGGCCAGCGGCAACGGATCGCCATCGCCAGGGCCCTGTCCTCGGACCCGGACATCATCGTCCTCGACGAGCCGACCTCGGCCCTGGATATCTCGGTGCAGGCGCAGATCCTCAACCTGCTGGCCGAATTGCAACGGGCCCGCAACCTGACGTACATATTAATTTCGCACAACGTCTCGGTGGTGCGGCACATGGCCGACCGTGTGGCGGTGATGTACCTGGGGCAGATTGTCGAGCTGGGCAGTGCCGCCCAGGTCCTCGAAGAACCGCGCCATCCCTACACTCGCCTGCTGTTCGAAGCGGTGCCGCGCCTGGGGGTTGCCCTGCATGCCGAACAGGTCGCCGCGCCAACCGAGCTACCCGGTAACCGGCAACTGCCCGCAGGCTGTTTTTTCCGTGAGCGCTGCAGCTTCAGCACCCACGGTTGTGAACAACCGCAGGTGATGCGTGGGGGTGAGCAGCAGCGAGTCAGGTGTCACGTCCAGCTGTGATCGGGCTGGGCCAGCCGGGGAGCCAGTCCCCGGCTGCTACGGTTGGGTTGCGGGTCGGCTAAAGCTCATCGTCCTTCTTGCCCGACAACGGCGAGCGGTACTCGTGGCGCTCCTCGGCGTCTGGCGCCTCCATGTTGCTGCCCGGCATGAACACGTTAGTCAGCAGTTCCCGGGCGTCGACTTCCATGACCCCGGGCACGCCCCGGGCCAGTTCAATGGCCTGTTCACACTGGCGATGGGTCAGCACCCTGCCGCTCAAGGCCACTGTGCCGGCATGGGTCTTGACGTGGACATTCAGGCTCAAGGTCTTATCGGCGAAGGCCAGGGCGGATTTCACCCGGGTGGTGGTCCACGTGTCGTGAACGGCCATGCCCAGGTCGTGGGACAAATGCTGCAAGGAATGATTTTTCATGGCAGAACCCTCTGTTGTGAGCCGTCGTATGGCCAGCGGGTTCGCCGGGCAATACGCGCCACAACACAGGTTAATTATAGTGCCTGGCGCGCGGTGCCGATTGGCCACGCAAAAAGGCCGCCAGGAAGGCGGCCCATGGGATCTGCCGGGGTGGATATTACTGCGTCATGGCGTCTTTTTTCATGGCGTCCTTGGACATCGAGTCCTTGCTCATGGCGTCTTTGCTCATTGCATCCTTGGACATCGAGCCCTTGCTCATGGCGTCTTTACTCATTGCATCCTTGGACATCGAGCCCTTGCTCATGGCGTCTTTACTCATTGCATCCTTGGACATCGAGTCCTTGCTCATGGCGTCTTTGCTCATCGCATCTTTGGACATGGTGTCCTTGCCCATGGTGTCAGCGGCATACACGCTGGCGGCGCCTAGTGCCAGGCACATGGACAGGACTGCAGTGGTGATCTTGTTCATGGTGTAACTCCTTGAAGCTCAGGTTGCGAATCGACGCAGCGAGTGCCGCGCCGTAGAAATTCTCGGCGCCCATCAGCTACCACCGAACCAGTTGTAGCCCTGGTCTTCCCAGTAGCCACCGCTGTAGGTATTGCTGACGAATATCGCCTGGATGTGTTTGGGGTTCTTGTAGCCCAGCTTGGTCGGCATGCGCAGCTTCATCGGAAAGCCATAGCGGCGCGGCAGCACTTCGCCGTCATAGGTCAGGGCCAGCAGGGTTTGCGCATGCAGGGCGGTGGCCATGTCGATGCTGGTGTAGTAGTCGTCGGCGCATTTGAAGCCGACATACTTGGCGTCGGTGTCGGCACCGATCCGCTTGAGGAAATCGCTGAAGCGCACCCCGCCCCAACGGCCAATTGCACTCCAGCCTTCCACGCAGATATGCCGGGTGATCTGCTCGGTCTGCGCCATGGCTCGTAATTCATCGAGGCGCCAACTGCGCC
The DNA here is from genome assembly GCF_033989915.1 of Pseudomonas sp. P5_152. Lineage (NCBI taxonomy): Bacteria > Pseudomonadati > Pseudomonadota > Gammaproteobacteria > Pseudomonadales > Pseudomonadaceae > Pseudomonas > Pseudomonas sp. P5_152. The sequence continues at coordinate 794,509 of NZ_JASFAH010000002.1, forward strand.
GGTCCGCCACCAGGCCGGTGACTTCCAGGCGATACTCGGCTTCTTCGACCACCGGCACCTGGTCGATGCCGTAGAAGGCATTGAAGGGGAACGGCCGGGTAATCATCGATTGCGGATAAGTCGGCGCCAGTGCGTTGGGGTCGAACAGCCAGCCCTGCACCCGATCATTGAACCGCGACATCGCTGACAGCGCGGTTTCGACACTGTCGTTGTCGGTCAGGCTGCAACCGGACAACATCGCCACCCCCCCCAGGGTCAGGCCCCTGAGCAGGAACGAGCGACGCGAGCGGTCCTCGACTTGCAGCTGTGGCGCGAGGATTTTCCTGGCATCGGTCAGAATGGAGGACTCATCCAGATGCGGACCTTGCGTGTGCTTGTTCATGTGCGCTCCTTGCGGCCGACGATCATCGCCCAGAGTGTTTTAGGCACCACGGCGACCATCAGCAGATGGACCGCAACGAACCCCACCATCAGCGCCATCGCCACGAAATGCACATGCCGGGCAGCTTCATAGCCCCCCAGCAGCTCGCGCAACGTGGCAAATTGCACCGACTTCCAGAGCACCAGGCCGGAGACCACCAGCACCGCGATGTCGAGCATCACGAACAGGTAGGCCAGCCGTTGCACCTGGTTGTAGCGGCTCAGGTCGGCATGCCCCAGGCGACCCCTCAACGCGGCCCACAGGTCTTGCGCCACGCCCTTGGCCGACAAGGGGAAAAACTGCCGTGACAGGCGACCACTGGCAAGGTTGATCAGCAGGTAGGCAATGCCGTTGAACAACAGCAGCCACATCGCCGCAAAATGCCACTGCAAGGCGCCGCCCAGCCAGCCACCGAGGGTGATCGCCAGGGGGAAACTGAAGTCGTACAGAGGGGAGGCGTTATAGATGCGCCAGCCGCTGGTCACCATGATCAGCACGGCCAGGGCATTGAGCCAATGGGTCAACCGCAGCCAGCGCGGATGGCTGGCATACGGGTGCTCGACAGGAGCGCGGATAGGGGTGGGCAGCACTGACATGATCAGTTCCTGACGTTGGATTTGTCAGGGAGTATGCCGACCAATAGATCGCTAAATCCTCACGGAAAGTTCAACTTAATGTGATAACTGCAAAGCGGGTTCCCGAGGTTTCGCCTACTGGACGAAGACCCCGGGATGGGCCCCAGCCTCAGGTGTGATGAATATCCCGGTCCTTGGTTTCCGGCATGAAGAAGATGCCCAGGATGGCCGTCATCACCGCGATGACGATGGGGTACCAGAGCCCGTAGTAGATATCCCCCGTGGCCGCCACCATGGCGAACGCGACCGTCGGCAGGAATCCTCCGAACCAGCCATTGCCGATGTGGTACGGCAGCGACATCGAGGTGTAGCGGATGCGCGCCGGGAACAACTCCACCAGCCAGGCGGCGATGGGCCCGTAGACCATGGTCACATAGATCACCAGGATGGTCAGGAGCAGCAGCACCATTGGGTAGTTGGTCTTCGCCGGGTCGGCCTTCTCGGGATATCCGGCGTCCTTGAGGCCGCTGCCGAGGGAGGCGACGAACGCATCGTTGCGCGTCTTGAAGTCGGCGGCCGGCATGCCGGTGCCCTCGAAACTGGGGATCACTTGGTCGCCGATACGCACCTGGGCCACGGTGCCAGGCTCGGCCTTCTCGTTCTTGTAGGGAATCGCCCGCTTCGCCAGCACAGTCTTGGCCAGGTCGCAGGAACTGGTGAATTTGGCCTTGCCCACCGGGTCGAACTGGAACGAACACTGCGCGGGATCGGCGACCACTGTGACCGGGTTTTTCTCCTGGGCGATGAATACGTCGGGGTTACCGTACTGGGTCAGCGCATGGAAGATCGGGAAGTAGGTCAGCGCCGCCAGGATGCAGCCGGCCATGATGATGCCCTTGCGGCCGATGCGATCGGAGAGGCTGCCGAAGATCACAAAAAACGGCGTGCCGATCAGCAGGGAACCGGCAATCAGCAGGTTGGCGGTCTGCGGGTCGATCTTCAGCGTCTGCAACAGGAAGAACAACGCATAGAACTGCCCGGTGTACCAGACCACAGCCTGGCCAGCGGTGCCGCCGAGCAACGCCATGATCACAATCTTGAGGTTATCCCAGCGGGCAAAAGACTCGGTCAGCGGCGCCTTGGAAGCTTTGCCTTCGGCTTTCATCTTGAGGAACACCGGCGACTCGCTGAGCTGCAGGCGGATATACACCGAGATGACCAACAGCAGGATCGACAGCAGGAACGGAATCCGCCAGCCCCAGGCCTCGAATGCCTCGGTGCCCAGGATGGTGCGACAGGCGAGGATCACCAGCAGCGAGAGGAACAGCCCGAGGGTCGCGGTGGTCTGGATCCAGGAAGTGAAAAAACCGCGCTTGCCCTTGGGTGCATGCTCGGCGACGTAGGTCGCCGCCCCCCCGTATTCACCGCCCAGGGCCAGGCCTTGCAAGAGCCGCAGGGTAATCAGGATGATCGGCGCCGCCACGCCGATGGTTGCGTAGCCCGGCAGGAATCCCACCACTGCGGTGGAGACCCCCATGATCACGATGGTGATGAGAAAGGTGTGCTTGCGCCCGATCATGTCGCCCAGGCGACCAAATACAATGGCGCCGAAAGGCCGGACCGCGAAGCCCGCGGCGAAGGCCAGTAGCGCGAAGATGAACGAGGTGGTCTCGTTGACCCCGGCAAAGAAGTGCTTGGCGATGATCGCGGCGAGGGAACCGTACAGATAGAAGTCGTACCACTCGAATACCGTCCCCAGGGACGAGGCGAAAATGACCTTGCGCTCCTCCTTGGTGATTCCGTGATGAGGCGCGCTGCCCGTGGAGGTGCTGTCGATTGCCGGCATGGGTGTTCTCCGTCCAGTAGTTGTCATAGGCCGGAGTGCCTCTCTGTCCATGCCGCTTGGCGGGGATCCAGGCTGATGGCCTCCCTGAAGCATAATCGGCTTGCGCCAGATATCCACTCGCCTGCATTCACAAGCCTCCTGAGTGCCTATCACCCTGCTCTATCGTCGATGACTTTCAATTGGCCCTGGCGCAGGGTGAAGTTTCAACCGGAGGGATTCGACATGCTCAACACACTCAAACAGATCAACTCAAGTTCGGCTTTCAACCGCTGGGCCGGCCTGCAAGTCATCCGTGCCGACAGCGGCGAGGTGGAACTAAGCATGGCCTTTCGCGAGGCCGACATGGCGCAATATGCCGGCTTCCTGCACGCCGGGATGATCGCCGCCCTGCTCGATACCGTCTGCGGTTTTGCCGCCGGGACGGTGGCCGGTAACGTGCTGGCCTCACACTTCTCGGTGAACTGTCTGGCACCGGCGGTGGGTGAAGTTTTCATCGCCAAGGGCAAGGTGATCAAGGCCGGCAAGAAACAGGTATTCGCCCGCGCCGAACTGTTTGCCCAGAACGGCGAACAGTTGAAACTGGTCGCCACCGGGGATGCGATCCTGGTGCCGGTTGAAGCGGGCTAAGGACTGGCCGGACCGCTGCACAGTCTTTGACAGTTTCCCGACAAAGCTGTCAAAGATTGCCTGAGTTCGCGCGCCTAGCATGGCGGCATCCTAATTTCCCCTGGGTGCCCCATGTCTTCCCTGAACAACCGCAAGTGCCTGTGCCTCGTCCTCACCTCCTTCGGCCTGTTGATCGGCGCCGAGCCGTTGCCTGCCGACGACTGGCACGCCAGTGTGCACACCGGCATCGCCAACCTGCCCCGCTACAGCGGCAGCGACGAGCGGGTCAGTGCACCGCTGCTGGGTGTGCAGATCACTAGCCCTCATGGGTTCTTCCTGGACAGCGACAAGGGTTTGGGCTGGGCCTTTGACGAGGACGACTTTGGCCTGAGCCTGTATGTCGGCGCCAGTGATGCGCGCAAGGACCGCAAATCGCAGTTCCACGGCAGCGACGCGCTCAACGGCATGGGTTCGATCCAATCGCGCCCGGTGTTCGGCCTTGAGGCCACCTACCCCTTGGGCGAAGCCATCCTTGGCGCGACCTTCGAACACGCGCTGGAAAAGGACGACGAACATGACACCGGCTCGGCCTACAACCACCTGAAGTTGAGCATCAGCGCCCCGCTGTACAAGGGTGCCTACGGCGAGTTGCTGGGCAGTCTCAACAGTCAGTTCGGTGACAGCAACTATGTGCGCACCTGGTATGGGGTCAGCACCAAACAGGCTTCGCGCAGCCAATTTCGCGCCCACGACACCCACGCTGGGCTGGTCAGTCGCGGCGCGGACCTCAGTTGGTCCCTGCCGATCGATGAGCAATGGAGCGTGTCCACGGTGCTGGCGCTGCAGTACCTCAACGGCGATGCCGCCGACAGCCCACTGGTCGAGCGACGGTGGCAGACGACTGTGGCTGGGCAGGTGGTGTACAGCTTTTGAGGGGCGCAGCCATTGTGGCAGTTGGCTTGCTCGCGATGAGCTGGAGAGCGCCGCGGGTATCCTGAATGTACGTGTAATCGTTGACGACCATCGCGAGCAAGCTCGCTCCTACAAGGGCTGCTGTCGCTCACAGTTTTGTGTTGTGGCAGCTGGTTTGTCAGTGAAGAATCGCAACCCGAGATACGCCAGAGATCCTGTGGGAGCGAGCTTGCTCGCGATGAGCTGGAGAGCGCTGCGGGCATCCTGAATGTACGTGTAATCGTTGACGACCATCGCGAGCAAGCTCGCTCCCACAGGGGTTGCTGTCGCTCACAGTCTTGTGTTGTGAACACCGTCATTGTGGGGTTTGCTGGTTAATCCAGGTGCGCCCAGGTCATGCGAAACGACGCGCCGCCCCATGGCGAGTCCGTCACGTGCACGTGCCCGCCATGGGATTGCGACACTCGCCGCACCAGTGCCAGCCCCAGGCCGAAGCCTCCTGTGCGGCGGTCGCGGCTGGCGTCCAGGCGCGAGAACGGTTCGAAGATCTTCTCCCGCCCTTCCACCGGCACGCCGGGGCCATCGTCATTGACCCGCACTTCATAGTGATCGCCGTTACGCACCAACGACACTTCCACCCGCTGCTCGGCATACCGAATGGCGTTGCGCAGCAGGTTGATCACCGCCCGGGCCATGAAGCGCGGCTCCAGGCGCACTTGCGCTAGCTGGCACTCGACGATCAGCAACTGCACCCCGGCCGCTTCGGCCTCCAGCGCTACACTGCCGACCACGCTGTCGAGCCAGTTGTTGGCCTGGATGTTTTCCCGGCTGATGACCGTCGCGCCGCGCTCCAGGCTGGCGTAGGTCAACAGCTCGGAGACCATCTCCTCCAGCTCGCCGAGGTCGGCATACATGTCGGCGATCAGCGCCTTGTTGGCACTCGGATCAGCCTGCTGCCTGAGCTGGTCCAGTTCGAACGACAGTCGCGCAATCGGCGTGCGCAGTTCATGAGACACCGCGTTGGTCAGCTCGCGCTGGTTGGCGATCAGGCCTTCGATGCGCGCCGCCATCTGGTTGAAGTGTTCGGCCAGGTCACGAATGTTCGAGCGCTTGGACAACTGGATCCGCGCCGTCAGGTCATTGTCGCCAAAGCGCTCGGCGGCCAGACGCAGTTTTTCCAGGTCACGCCAGTGCGGGCGGACCCAGAAGATCAGCACGATGCCCAGCAACACCCCGAGCATGCTGTAGGCCAGGAGCATGTAGATGGTGGTGCGGCTGGGCTCCTCCGGCAGCTTGATGCTCAGCAGTTGCTCGCCGTCGTCGATGCGCGAGATGAACTGGGTGTATGTGTCGCGGACCACCATCAGGTTATCCGCCAGCTCAGCCCGCTCGGTGTCGCTCAGCGCCAACTCGGCCGGCTCGACCAACTGCAGGCGCAGGCCGTAATGGGGTCGCAGTTTTTCCAGTTGCGCCTGGCGGCCCGGCCCATCCAGCTCACGCAGTTGCTCCACCAGAGAATAGGCGGGCCCGCGCACCGCCTCGCGGTTATAGGTTTTCAGGTCACCGTCGAGGACCGCGGTAAAGGTCCGGTCCACCACCTCGATGGCCGCCACCAGACCAATCGCCAGCACCAGGAACAGGCCAAAGAACAGACGCAGCATCTAGAGCTCCCAGGCAAACGGATTGAACAGGTAGCCCTTGCCCCACACGGTCTTGATGCACACCGGCTCGCGCGGGTTGTCCTTGAGCTTGGCCCGCAGCTTGCTGATGTACACGTCGACGCTGCGGTTGAGGCCGTCGAAGGCAATGCCACGCATGCGGTTGAGGATGTCGTCCCGGGACAGGGTCTTGCCGGCCGAGCTCGCCAGCAACCACAGCAACTCGAACTCCATGGTGGTCAGTTCGATCAGCTCGCCGGCCAGGCGCACTTCGCGGCAACTGCGATCGATCAGCAGCCCGCCGAACTCCAGCGAACCGCGCACCGTGCTTTCCGGGACCTGGCGGCGTTGCAGGGCACGCAGGCGGGCCAGTAGCACCGGTGGTTTGATCGGTTTGATCACATAGTCGTCGGCACCGGACTCCAGGCCGAGGATGTGGTCGAGGTCATCCTCCTTGGCAGTGAGGATGACGATGGGGGTATCGGACAGGCTGCGGATCTCGCGACACAGGTGCAGCCCGCTCTGGCCCGGCAGCATCAGGTCGAGTACGACCATCTTCGGCTTGAACTCGATGAACGCGGCCAGGGCCAGGTCGCCGCGATACACCTGCCGCACTTCGAAGCCGTGCTGGGACAGGAAGTAGGCGATCAGCCCGGAGAGCTTTTCGTCGTCTTCCACCAGCAATACTTTGCCAAAACCCAGGTTATCCATAACGACCGTCGACCACGCCTTGAGTGAAGGGGTCGCATTATGGCGCCAATCGGCGGCGGGACGCAGACGACAGACGGCAAAAACCGCCCTTGGCGGACGGTTTTCAGTGATCTTTCATACTCTTAAGAGTTTTTAACAATTGCCCCGGGTTCTTTGACAATTACCCGGCGGGTGTCAGGCGGCGGCCGGGACACCACTGTGGAAGCGAAATTCGACGTCCGGCGACTCGATCAACTCCTGCTCGGCAGCGCGGACCCGCTCGATTACCTGGGCAATGTCCTTGGCGTCGCCGTACTGGTAGGCCAGCTTCAGGTATCCCTGGAAGTGCCGGGCTTCGCTTTTCAGCAGGCCAAAGTAGAACTTGCCCAGTTCCTCGTCCAGGTGCGGCACCAGTGCCTCGAATCGCTCGCAACTGCGCGCTTCGATAAAGGCCCCGACCACCAGGGTGTCCACCAGTTTGACCGGCTCGTGGCTGCGCACCACCTTGCGCAGGCCCGAGGCGTAACGCCCGGCTGACAGCTGGCGCAGCGCGATCTTGCGCTTCTTCATCAGGCGCATGACCTGCTCGTGGTGCACCAGTTCTTCACGGGCCAGGCGCGACATCAGGTTGATCAGGTCAACATGGGAGTGGTACTTGGCAATCAGGCTCAACGCTGTGCTGGCGGCCTTGAACTCGCAGTTCTTGTGGTCGATCAGCAGGGTTTCCTGATCGGCCAGCGCCGCCTGAACCCAACCGTCCGGCGTCCGGCAACCAAGGAACTCGTGAATCTCGGGAAGGATCATTGGCTCACTTCCGACAGTTCAACAGGACCATGGGGCAGGACGGCGAGGATTTCAGGGATCGATGACATGGGGCTCACGGGCAAAAGGTTCAAAGCGAGGCGCGATTATACCGGGCTGCCGGCAGACCACCAGTCGCTGCACTTGATATGCATCAAGGCCCTGGATCACCACCAGCATCTATAGTTGTTCAACACGCTTATTTTTTGTCATCGGAGATCCTGACCATGCAAGACATCCGCAGCATTCTGGTGGTGATTGAGCCCTCCCCCGACGAAAGCCTGGCGCTCAAGCGCGCCAAGTTGATCGCCGGGGTCACCCAGGCGCACCTGCATTTGCTGATTTGCGATAAAAAGCATGATCACTCGGCACTGTTGAGCGTGCTCAAGGCCAGTCTGGTGGGCGAAGGCCATAGCGTTACCACCGAGCAAGCCTGGAACGAAACCGTGCACGACACTATCGTCGAAGTGCAGCAGGCCGAAGGCTGCGGGTTGGTGGTCAAGCAGCACTTTGCCGACAATCCGCTGAAAAAATTCCTCCTGACCCCGGACGACTGGAAGCTGCTGCGCCAGTGCCCGAGCCCGGTGCTACTGGTGAAAACCGCCAAACCCTGGACCGGCGGGACTATCCTTGCGGCCATCGATGTGGGGAACAACGACCCCGAACATCGGGTATTGCACGCCACCATCGTCGATCATGGGTTCGACATCGCTCACCTGGCCAAGGCCCAACTGCATGTGATCACCGCGCATCCGTCGCCGATGCTGTCGGCCGCCGACCCGGTGTTCCAGCTCAAGGAAACCATCGAGGCGCGCTATCGCGAAGACTGCAAGGCGTTCCAGGCCGAGTTCGACATCGATGACGAGCACCTGCATGTCGAGGAAGGCCCGGCCGATGTATTGATTCCGCACATGGCCCACAAGCTGCAGGCGGCGGTGACGGTGATCGGCAGCGTGGCGCGCAGCGGATTCTCGGGGGCGTTGATCGGCAATACCGCGGAAGTGGTGCTCGACTCGCTGGAAAGCGACGTGCTGGTGCTCAAGCCGCAGGAGATCATGGATCACCTGGAGGAATTGGCGTCTAGCGAGACCTGATGAGGCGCCTTCGCTGGTGAGCCAACTCCACCTTGGGCGTCGGCTTGCCGGCGAGGTTTTTTTAACCTAGCCGCCAAATACATCCTTGAGAAAACCCGGGGCGATGTAGCGCTGGTAATGCGCCTCGGACAAAAGGAAAAATTCCCGATCAATGGCATCACGCAGCTCCGGCAGGTTCCACTCGCGAAACTCCGGCAGCAGCACCATCCCATAGGCCTCCAGGTTGTTGATCACCCGCGCCCCACGGGCAATCAACTGATAGGCCCAGCAATATTCCGACTGATGGGGCACAAAGCGGATTTTTCGTGATTCCAGCTGCTCGCGCAGGCGCTTGGCATCGAAAATTTCCAGCTTGCCGGCCATCACCTGCACCAGCAACTGCTCAAGACGCAGCCACACAGCGCGTTTTTCTTCCTCGTTGTAACCGTTCCAATGGATCACTTCATGGTGGAAACGCTTGCAACCACGGCACACCAGATCCCCGTAAACAGTGGAGCAGAGGCCGATGCAGGGGGTCTTGATAGTCTGATTGGGCATAGGTAGGCAGGACGCGAGAAAGCAGGACAGGCCGGCATGTTAGCCCTTTGTCTAACATTCATCACCCCTCAAAGTTCAGGGTCGAACTTACCTTTAATTTTTTTTTGCCGTAGAATCAGCCAGCCTTTTTAGGCGCCAATGTCCGTTAGAAGCTGTTTTCAAAGCGTCACGAGCACAGTCGTTCCTTCAGAGCGGTGTTGGCGAAGGGTTTTTCAGCGGTGAAAAACCTTGCGCCAACCCTCATCAGCTCCCGTTCTGCAGGCGTAAAACTTTGAAAGCAGCTTCTGTAAGGAATTGTCGGTAATTCTGGCTAAGCGGCCCACAACGCCACGCAGCGCATGAGTACGGCAATTTCGGGATGAGCGTCCCGGACACCCATTTGGGACCACTGATGAGGGTAATAACTGTGCTTGAAGCCTACCGCAAACATATCGAAGAGCGCGCAGCACTGGGTATCGTTCCCCAGCCGCTTAACGCCGAACAAACTGCAGGCCTGGTCGAGCTGCTGAAGAACCCCCCGGCTGGCGAAGAAGCCGTTCTGCTGGACCTGATCACCAATCGCGTTCCACCTGGCGTGGACGAAGCAGCCTATGTCAAGGCTGGTTTCCTGTCCGCCCTGGCCAAGGGCGAAGCCACTTCCCCTCTGATCGACAAAAAACGCGCTGTAGAACTGCTCGGCACCATGCAGGGCGGCTACAACATCGTGACCCTGGTTGACCTGCTCGACGACGCCGAACTGGCCCCGGTCGCTGCCGCCCAACTCAAGCACACCCTGCTGATGTTCGATGCGTTCCACGACGTCGCGGAAAAAGCCAAGAACGGCAACGCACACGCCCAAGGCGTCCTGCAATCCTGGGCTGACGGCGAGTGGTTCAAGAACCGCCCGACCCTGGCCGACAAGATCAGCCTGCGCGTATTCAAGGTCACCGGCGAAACCAACACCGACGACCTGTCCCCTGCACCTGATGCCTGGTCCCGTCCAGACATCCCGTTGCACGCCCTGGCCATGCTGAAAATGGCCCGTGAAGGCATCGAGCCTGACCAGCAAGGCGTCACCGGCCCGATGAAGCAGATCGAAGAAATGCGCAACGCCGGCTTCCCGATCGCCTACGTCGGCGACGTGGTCGGTACCGGTTCGTCGCGTAAATCGGCTACCAACTCGGTGCTGTGGTTCTTCGGCGACGACGTTCCCTACGTGCCGAACAAGCGCGCTGGCGGTTTCTGCTTCGGCAGCAAGATCGCTCCGATCTTCTACAACACCATGGAAGATGCTGGCGCACTGCCAATCGAATTCGACGTCACCAACATGCACATGGGCGACGTGATCGACCTGTACCCGCATGCTGGCAAAGTCTGCAAGCACGGCACCGACGAAGTCCTGACCACCTTCGAAATGAAGACGCCAGTACTGTTGGACGAAGTTCGCGCTGGCGGCCGTATTCCGCTGATCATCGGCCGCGGCCTGACCGAAAAAGCACGTGCCGAACTGGGCCTGCCACCTTCGGACCTGTTCAAGAAGCCTGAAGCACCTGCCGAAAGCACCAAGGGTTTCACCCTGGCGCAGAAAATGGTCGGCAAGGCATGCGGCGTAGCAGGCGTTCGTCCTGGTACCTACTGCGAGCCGAAGATGACCACCGTCGGCTCCCAGGACACCACCGGTCCAATGACCCGTGACGAACTGAAAGACCTGGCGTGCCTGGGCTTCTCGACCGATCTGGTGATGCAGTCCTTCTGCCACACCGCGGCCTATCCAAAGCCGATCGACGTGACCACCCACCACACCCTGCCTGACTTCATCATGACCCGTGGCGGCGTATCCCTGCGTCCGGGCGACGGCATCATCCACTCGTGGCTGAACCGCATGCTGCTGCCGGACACCGTCGGCACCGGTGGTGACTCCCACACCCGTTTCCCGATGGGCATTTCGTTCCCGGCCGGTTCCGGCCTGGTAGCGTTCGCCGCAGCCACTGGCGTGATGCCACTGGACATGCCGGAATCGATCCTGGTGCGTTTCAAAGGCGAAATGCAACCGGGCGTCACCCTGCGTGACCTGGTTCACGCCATTCCTTACTACGCGATCCAGGCTGGCCTGCTGACCGTAGAGAAGAAAGGCAAGAAGAACGCCTTCTCCGGCCGCATCCTGGAAATCGAAGGCCTGGACAACCTGAGCATCGAACAGGCTTTCGAGCTGTCCGACGCCTCGGCCGAACGTTCGGCTGCCGGTTGCACCATCAAGCTGTCGAAAGAGTCGATCACCGAGTACCTGAGCTCCAACGTCACCCTGCTGCGCTGGATGATCGGCGAAGGCTACGGCGACGCGCGCACCCTGGAACGTCGCGCCCAAGCGATGGAAGCCTGGATTGCCAACCCTGAGCTGATGGTTGCCGATGCTGACGCCGAATACGCGGAAATCATCGAAATCGACCTGAACGAGATCAAGGAGCCAGTTCTCTGCGCGCCGAACGATCCGGACGACGCCCGTCTGCTGTCCAGCGTTGCTGGCGAGAAGATCGACGAAGTGTTCATCGGTTCGTGCATGACCAACATTGGTCACTTCCGCGCTGCCGGTAAGCTGCTGGAGCAGGTCAAGGGTCAGCTGCCAACCCGTCTGTGGCTGTCGCCGCCGACCAAGATGGACGCTCACCAGCTGACCGAAGAAGGCTACTACGGCATCTACGGCAAAGCTGGCGCGCGCATGGAAATGCCGGGCTGCTCGCTGTGCATGGGTAACCAGGCACGTGTAGAGCCGAACTCGACCGTGGTGTCGACTTCGACCCGTAACTTCCCGAACCGTCTGGGTGATGGTGCGAACGTCTACCTGGCTTCGGCCGAGCTGGCGTCCGTGGCTTCGATCCTGGGTCGCTTGCCGACCGTCGAGGAGTACATGGAATACGCTGGCAAGATCGACAGCATGGCGGCCGATGTCTACCGCTACCTGTCTTTCGACCAGATCGCCGAGTTCCGTGAAGCCGCTGCGAACGCCAACATCCCGGTTGTTCAAGCCTAAGGCTTAGTTGTTGTAGAAGACGCCGCGTGTCGTGAGATACGCGGCGTTTTTTTGTGCTCGGGGAATGTGGTGGCTCTTGTGTTGGGGGCATATCCGTTGTTATGCCCCCCACCCCAAGCCAAAAAAAACGGCCAACCCACAAACTGGATCAGCCGCATTCTCTACAAACGAAACAACCAAATCACCCAATAAACGAATAAATCAGCGCTGTAATCGCCACCAACCCTACCGCCGTGACAAACACATTCGACGCCTGACCACGATACCGCGCCATCGCCGGCACCTTACGGATCGCGTACATCGGCATCAGGAACAGGATCGCCGCAATGATCGGCCCACCCAGGGTCTCGATCATGCCCAGGATGCTCGGGTTCAGCGTCGCGACAATCCAGCACACCACCAGCATGAACGCCGCAGTCATGCGGTCCAGGGCCTTGGCACCCGGACGCTTGCCACTTTTCACGATCAACCCCTTGAGGCCTTCACTGGCACCGATGTAGTGACCCAGGAACGACTTGGAGATCGCCACGAACGCAATCAACGGCGCCACGAACGCGATGGTCGGGTTGCTGAAGTGGTTGGCCAGGTACGACAGGATCGACAGGTTCTGCGCCTTGGCTTCGGCCAACTGCGCAGGCGACAGGGTCAATACGCAACTGAAGACGAAGAACAGCACCATCGCCACCATCAACAGGTGAGCGCGGGACAGGATCTGCGAGCTGCGTTCTTCGGCGTGGACGCCATAACGACGCTTCTGGTCTACCGCGAACGCCGAGATGATCGGCGAGTGGTTGAACGAGAAGACCATCACCGGAATCGCCAGCCACAGCGTATGCAGCAACGCCGAAGGCTCTGGCAGGGTGCTAGCAGTACTGAGGATGCCGCCATTCCAGTGCGGAATCAGGAACACCGCCAGGAACAGCAGCGCGACGATGAACGGGTAGACCATCAGGCTCATCGCCTTGACGATCACTTGCTCGCCACAACGTACCACCGCCAGCAGGCCAAGGATCAGCACGAACGACAGGATCGCCCGCGGTGGCGGCATGATGTGCAACTGGTGCTCAAGGAAGCTGCCAACGGTGTTGGTCAAAGCGACGCTGTAGATCAGCAGGATCGGAAAGATCGCGAAGAAGTACAGCAAGGTGATCAGTGCGCCGGCCTTGAGGCCGAAATGCTCTTCGACCACCTCGGTGATGTCGGCGCCCTCGCGACCGGACAACACGAAGCGGGTCAGGCCCCGGTGTGCATAAAAGGTCATGGGGAATGCCAGCAGCGCCAGGATCAACAGCGGCCAGAAACCGCCAACACCTGCGTTGATCGGCAAAAACAAGGTTCCCGCACCAATCGCCGTGCCAAACAGGCCCAGCATCCAGGTGGTGTCATGACGATTCCAGCTAGTGAGGCTTGCTGGTGCCGCCGCTTCATAACGTTCATCAACGCTATTGGCCTGATCATTCATCCGGTCGGATCTCCGCATTCCGGTCACTTGCCACTCGGTCAGGGCGAGTCAGAAAAAGCTGACAGGCAGCGCCCCGGCCGAAACAGGGGCGCGATTGTCCGGGATTAATCAACAGAAGCAAAGACTTAGCTGAGGAGCGGTGGTGCAGATCAGATGATCAGGCGGTTTTTTTCCACTAACCCTGCAAAAAAACCTGCTCGACGGTGCTTTGACGCCACGCAACCCACCCCGCCGAGCCCATTGCCAAACGCTGCGCCAGCCAGCAATCTTCAGCAGTGTGATGTGACCCTCATTCAATGCCTAAAGGAGCCGAGCATGCCCGCAACTGTCCTGGTACTGGTTGAAACCATCAACGACTACCTGCCGATTCTCGAACACCAAGGCTTTCACCTGATCCTCGCCCCCACTCCTACCGAACGCACCCAAGCCATCAACACCTACGGCGGGCAAATCGACGCAGTGCTGACTCGCGGGCCACTGGGTCTGTATGCCGAAGAAATCGCCGCCCTGCCCAACCTGAAGATCATCTGCGTGATCGGCGCCGGCTACGAGCAGGTCGATCTGCAGGCCGCCAGCAACCGGGGCATTCGCGTGACCAATGGTGCGGGGGTCAACGCCTCATCGGTGGCCGACCATGCCATGGCCCTGTTGTTGGCACTGGTGCGTGACATTCCCCGGGCCGATTCGGCAGTGCGCCGCGGCGAATGGCCGAAAATCATGCGCCCCTCCCTCGCCGGCAAGCGCCTGGGCATACTCGGGCTCGGTGCGGTGGGCATGGCTATCGCCAAGCGCGCGGCCAATGGTTTTGACATGAGCGTCAGTTACCACAACCGCCAGGTGCGCAACGACGTGCCCTATGACTTCTGCTCCACCCCCACCGAACTGGCGCGGGCCTCGGACTTTCTGATGGTTTGCACCCCGGGCGGCCTGGGCACCCAGCACCTGATCAACAAGCAGGCGCTGGACGCCCTCGGTCCCCACGGTTTTATCGTCAACATTGCCCGCGCCAGCGTGATCGTCACCAGCGACTTGATCAGCGCCCTGGAGCAGCGCCGGATCGCCGGCGCCGCCCTGGATGTGTTCGATGACGAACCCCAGGTGCCGGATGCGCTCAAGGCCCTGAACAATGTGATCCTCACCCCTCACGTCGCCGGCCTGTCGCCCGAAGCGACCCAGGGCACCGTGGAACTGGTGGGGCAGAACCTGCTGGCGTTCTTCTCCAGTCGCCCGCTGCTGACCCCCATAGAACTGCCACCGGCGGTTCGGCGCGCGCTGCGCTGAAGCACTTTCAAACGCCTGTATCAAAAGCAATGATTAGCCGGCAACACGCTCACCTATAAAGGGCCGCCGTGGTTGTGGGTGCCGGGTGTGCGCATTAGATTAGCCAATAATTCCTGCCATCCAGAATAAGCAGAAGGGATAAGCATGGCGCTTAACGACCAGTCCACCCGTATTCGCGCAGGCGAAGAACTCGATGCCAGCCTGATCGATCCGTACCTCAAGGCCCACATTCCGGGCTTGAGCGGGTTGCCACAGATCAGCCAGTTCCCCGGCGGTGCGTCGAACCTGACGTACCTGCTGGAATACCCCGAGCAGGAATTTGTCCTGCGTCGCCCGCCCTTTGGCCACAAGGCCAAGTCCGCCCATGATATGGGCCGCGAGTTCCGCATCCTCAACCAGCTCAAGGACGGGTTCCCGTACTGCCCCAAAGCCTACGTGCACTGCACCGACGAAGCGGTGATCGGCGCCGAGTTCTATGTAATGGAACGGGTCAAGGGCATCATCCTGCGCTCCGAACTGCCACCGGAGCTGGGCCTGGATGCGACAAAGACCCAGGCACTGTGCAAGAGCTTCATCGACAAGCTCGTCGAGTTGCATGGCGTCGACTACCAGGCCTGTGGCCTGGCCGACCTGGGCAAGCCTGAAGGTTATGTGGCGCGGCAGATTCGTGGCTGGAGCGAGCGCTATGACAAGGCCCTGACCCCGGATGCGCCGAGCTGGGAGGCGGTCAAGGCCTGGCTCAACGACAAGATGCCAGCCGACCACCCGACGTCGAGCATCGTACACAACGACTATCGCTTCGACAACGTGATCCTCGACCCTCACAACCCAATGCAGATCATTGGCGTGCTGGACTGGGAGCTGACCACCCTGGGCGATCCGCTGATGGACCTGGGCAACTCCCTCGCCTACTGGATCGAGGCCGCCGACCCGGCGCCAGTGCAACTGATGCGCCGCCAACCCAGCCATGCCCCCGGCATGCTGACCCGGCGTGAGTTCGTCGATTACTACGCCGAACGCTCAGGCATCCAGATCGACAATTTCGACTTCTACTACACCTACGGGCTGTTCCGCCTGGCCGGTATCGTGCAGCAGATCTACTACCGCTTCTTCCATGGCCAGACCCAGGACAAACGCTTTGCGCAGTTCATCTCGATGAACAAACTGCTGGAGCAGATGAGCCTGCAAGTGATCCACAAATCCAGCCTCTGACCGCCCTTCCGGCGCCACGCCCCCTCACAAGGAAAAACCATGTCCAAGACTCAGTTGTTCGACCTCGACGGCAAGATCGCGTTTGTCTCCGGCGCCAGCCGTGGCATCGGTGAAGCCATTGCCCGGCTGCTGGCTCAGCAAGGCGCCCATGTGATCGTGTCGAGCCGCAAGCTCGAGGGTTGCCAGCACGTGGCCGACGCCATCACCGCCGAAGGCGGCAAGGCTACTGCGATTGCTTGCCACATTGGAGAAATGGAGCAGATCAGCCAGGTCTTTGCCGGGATCCGCGAACAGTTCGGCCGCCTGGATATCCTGGTCAACAATGCGGCCACCAACCCGCAGTTTTGCAACGTGCTGGACACGGACCTGGGGGCCTTCCAGAAAACCGTCGATGTGAATATCCGTGGGTACTTCTTCATGTCGGTGGAAGCCGGCAAGCTGATGCGCGAGAACGGGGGCGGCAGCATCATCAACGTGGCGTCGATCAACGGCATCTCGCCGGGTATCTTCCAGGGCATCTACTCGGTGACCAAGGCCGCGGTGATCAACATGACCAAGGTCTTTGCCAAGGAATGTGCGCAGTTCGGCATTCGTTGCAACGCCCTGCTGCCGGGCCTGACTGACACCAAGTTTGCCTCGGCGCTGGTCAAGAACGACGCGATCCTCAATACCGCACTGCAACAGATCCCGCTCAAGCGCGTGGCTGCGCCGAGTGAAATGGCGGGCGCGGTGCTGTACCTGGCGAGCGATGCGTCCAGCTATACCACTGGGGTTTCGTTGAATGTGGATGGGGGATTTCTGTCTTGACCTGATCTTTTGATCTCGGGTTTTTGGGCATATCCGTTGATGGGGTCAGGCCGGCCTGCTTTGCCTGGTGTACGAATCTCTACTGTAGGAGCGAGCTTGCTCGCGATGATCTCTGCCACACAGCAAATCCCTGGTATGCCCCCAATCCCCGTAGCAGCTGTCGAGCCCGCGAGGCTGCGTTCGAGGACGCAGTCCTCGCCGCCCCTATATCTGCAGGACACGGCGACCCAACCGGCCAATCGCGGGCAAGCCCGCTCCCACAGGGTTGATGTGGTTACAGAATCTGTGAACAGCCAAAATCACTGTAGGAGCGAGCGCCCGCTTGCGGCTTGCTCGCGATGAGGCCAGCACAGTCAACATCGATGCTGCCTGACACACCGCCACCTACTCGTCAAACGTGCGCAGGACTGCTTGCTTGAGCTCCAACAGCGGGGGGCATATCAGCCCCTGCGTACCAAACGCTGCGCCAGCGCCTTGGCCTGGCTTGCCACATCCGTCACCGCGGTACTTTCCCACCACATGCCCCGCAAGGGTGGACCCATGGCGAACAGCCGTTGGGCGACCTGGCCCTGGGCGTCGATCACTGCCCCATCGGCTCGCGCGGCAATCCCCAGGGCCAGCGGCCCCGGCTGGATCAAGCCACGGACCAGCAACTGCCGGGGTAATGGCCGGGCAACCCGGCGCCAGTCGTATTCGATGCCACTGGAGTTGATCAAGGCATCGCCGCCGACCACCGTTATCTCAGACTCGCCGCGTCGCCGCAGCGCCAGGCTGAGCCGACCCTCGTGCGCCGGCAGCAGGCCCTTGAACGACGCTGCGTGAATCCGCAGCCGTCCCTGCTCATGCAAACGGGCCACCAATTTGGCACTCAGGGGTGGCGAACGGTGGTGATGGCTTTCCCACCAGGGCCGCACATGCCGCACGAACTGCCGGCGCTGCACGTCCGTGGCCTGGCTCCACAAGCGCGCGATATGAGCGCGCACGGTGTCCAGCGGCGCTTGCCAGTCGATGCCCTGGGCCAGCGCCGCCCGGCACTGGCGGCGCACCTCGTGAAGCAGTTGTCGGGGGCTGCGGATGTCCGGGTCCAGGGCCAGGAAATCCACCCACTCCGGCGGTTGCCGCCGCACATGCGGCAACAGGCCGTGGCGGGAGAACACTTCGATTGGTCCACGGTGGCCGGCCTGCTCCAATGAGACCACGGCATCGACCATGGTCAGGCCGGAGCCGATGATCATCACTGTCGCGTGCGGATCGAGTTCCGCCATCGCCGCCACGTCCCAGGGATCGAGCGCCGCTGCGTTGATCCCGCTGGAGTGGGTTTGCGGGGTTCTCGCCGCCGGGAACATGCCAGTGGCCAGCACCGCAAACTCACCGCGTAGCCGGCTGCCGTCACTCAAGGTCAACCAGGTCGCCTGGGCATCGACCTGCAGGTCCACCACTTCGCCGCGCACATGCTCGACGCTCGAGCCCTGCAGGGCACCCTGTTCCTGCGCTTGCGCCAGGCGCTGTTGCACATAGACCCCGAACAGCCCCCGCGGCGGGAACAACTCGGCAACCGGCACCGCTTGCTCTGCCGATTCCGGCCAGCCACCGGTGGCGATGAAGGCGCTCAGCCATTGGCTCAGGTCATCGGCATTGTCCGGATCGACGCTCATCCGCGCCGCGTTGCCATTGAGGGTATGGCCCAGTTCGACGGCACTGTAGGCCTCACCACGACCCAATTCGGCGCGCGGTTCGATCACCAGCACCTGGCGTCGGCCCGGCAGGCGCATCAATTGCGCTGCCAGCAGTGCACCACTCAAGCCACCGCCGACAATCAGGATATCGGCGCTACGCAAATCCGGCGGTGTTTGCTCACAGGGAATCTCGCTCATGAATTTCTCATAATTATTTTTAATTCAATGATTTAGATAGCTTTTAGAGAATCTACATGAGGTTTAGATCACCACGTTACGGACAAACCTGACAGCCACGGCGCCATCGTTGCGATAGGCGTGGGTGCGGTCGCTGGCAAAACTGATGAACTCACCGCTCGACAATAGCCGTTCCTCATCGCCCAGCACCACCGTCAGGCAACCCTCGAAGACATACACCTGTTCACTCCAGCCTTCGGCATCCGCTTCCGACAGATAGTTCTCGCCGGGCTCTAGCCGCCATTGCCATAGCTCTACCTCGCGACTGGCGCTGGCCTTGGCCAACAACACCGCCTGGCTGCCGGGGATTGCCCCGGCCCAGGCCAGCTCGTTGATGCGACTGGGGTCACGGGCGTCGGGGGCTTGGACCAAGTCGCTGAAGGCCACGTCCAGCGCTTCGGCAACCCGGTCGAGGGTGGTCAGGCTGACGTTCTTCTCGCCAGCCTCGATGGCTACCAGCATCCGCCGGCTGACCCCGGACTTTTCTGCCAGCGCAGTCTGGCTCAGTTCGGCGGCATGGCGCAGGCGGCGAACATTCTGGCTGACGTGTTGCAGGACGGAGGCGCGTTGGCCATGGTCTTTGTGCACTATATTGCTCACTTTTTTGATTGCGCAGTATACTGCCCAACTGTCGACGCATTGTGCGTCCCACTCAGGAAGCGCGCAAGACCATGACGCCGACACCCCCTTGCAAACCCTCTTCCCCGCGCCTGCGTTTAAGCAAGGCCGAGTGCGTGCTGGTGCTGATCACCATGATCTGGGGCGGCACGTTCCTGCTGGTGCAACACGCCATGACCGTCAGCGGACCGATGTTCTTCGTCGGCCTGCGCTTTGCCGCCGCCGCGTGCCTGGTGGCCCTGTTCTCCTGGCGCAGCTTGCGTGACCTGACCCTGTTCGAGCTCAGGGCGGGGTTCTTCATCGGCGCCGCGATCATGATCGGCTACGGCCTGCAAACAGTCGGCCTGCAGACCATCCCCAGCAGCCAGTCGGCCTTCATCACCGCGCTCTATGTGCCGTTCGTGCCCTTGCTGCAATGGCTGGTGATGGGGCGTCGGCCAGGGCTGATGCCCAGCATCGGCATCATGCTGGCCTTTGCCGGATTGATGCTGATCTGCGGCCCGGCCGGGGCATCGCTGAATTTCAATGCCGGCGAATTGGTGACCTTGATCAGTGCCGTGGCCATCGCCGTCGAGATCATCCTGATCAGCAGCTACGCCGGCCGTGTCGATGTGCGGCGGGTCACGGTGGTGCAACTGGCGACCACCTCGATCCTGGCGCTGCTGATGATTGTACCGACCGGGGAAGTCATTCCCGGATTCTCCTGGTTCCTACTGGCCAGCGCCCTCGGCCTGGGCGCCGCGAGCGCCGCGATTCAACTGGCGATGAACTGGGCACAAAAAAGCGTCTCACCAACGCGCGCGACCTTGATCTACGCCGGCGAGCCAGTGTGGGCCGGGATTGTCGGAAGGATTGCCGGGGAACGGTTGCCAGGATTGGCGCTGGTTGGCGCGGGGTTGATCGTGCTGGCGGTGATTGTCAGTGAGTGGAGGGCCAAGGAAAAGGCTGACGTCGAGGTGCAGGACGCTGTTTAGGCGTTGAAGGCGGCTGCTACGGGGGGTTGGGGTATTGCCCAGATTTGTGGTGTGTGGTGATCGCCATCGCGGGCGAGCCCGCTCCCACAGGGGATACGTTCCAGCCAGGCAAAGCAGGGCGCAACCCTAAGTAGCCATCACCGCAGTAACGGATATGCACATACATCTACCCACCACCGAAACAATGATAAACAGGTAAATTCAGTCTAACTTGTAGGATTCTGCCACAGCTTGGCAGTTGGTGATCCGGGCCTCGGCAAGTATGATCCTTCACAAACTTGCGCAGAATAGAAGCCTATGTCCCTGATAGTTCTACTGCTTCTGCCATTCATTGGCAGCTGTCTGGCGGCTTTGCTGCCCCACAATGCACGTAATGCTGAATCGATTCTCGCTGGACTGGTCGCCCTCGTCGGCACCATCCAGGTAGCCTTGCTGTACCCGCAAATCGCCGACGGCGGGGTGATTCGCGAAGAGTTCTCCTGGCTGCCCAGCCTCGGCCTGAACTTCGTCCTGCGCATGGACGGGTTCGCCTGGCTGTTTTCCATGCTCGTGCTGGGCATCGGCACCCTGGTGTCGCTCTACGCCCGTTACTACATGTCGCCCGAAGACCCGGTACCGCGCTTCTTCGCGTTTTTCCTGGCGTTCATGGGCGCCATGCTCGGATTGGTGATCTCCGGCAACCTGATTCAAATGGTGTTCTTCTGGGAACTGACCAGCCTCTTCTCATTCCTGTTGATCGGCTACTGGCACCACCGCGCCGACGCCCGCCGAGGCGCGTACATGGCGTTGATGGTCACCGGTGCCGGTGGATTGTGCCTGCTGGCGGGGGTCATGCTGCTTGGCCATGTCGTCGGCAGCTACGACCTTGACCAGGTCCTGGCCGCCGGCGATCTGATTCGCGCCCACGCGCTCTACCCCATTCTGTTACCCCTGATCCTGATCGGCGCCTTGAGCAAAAGCGCACAGTTCCCCTTCCACTTCTGGCTCCCCCACGCCATGGCCGCACCGACACCGGTCTCGGCCTACCTGCACTCGGCAACCATGGTCAAGGCCGGCGTCTTCCTGCTGGCGCGCTTGTGGCCGTCGCTGTCCGGCAGCGAAGAATGGTTCTACATCGTCAGCGGCGCCGGGGCCTGCACCCTGTTGCTCGGCGCCTACTGCGCCATGTTCCAGAATGACCTCAAGGGCCTGCTGGCCTACTCGACCATCAGCCACCTGGGCCTGATCACCCTGCTGCTCGGCCTCAACAGCCCGCTGGCGGCAGTGGCAGCGGTGTTCCACATTCTCAACCACGCGACCTTCAAGGCCTCGCTGTTCATGGCTGCGGGGATCATCGACCACGAAAGTGGCACCCGTGACATCCGCAAGCTCAGTGGCTTGATCCGCCTGATCCCGTTCACCGCCACCCTGGCCATGGTCGCCAGCGCCTCGATGGCCGGCGTGCCGTTGCTCAACGGTTTCCTCTCCAAAGAGATGTTCTTCGCCGAAACGGTGTTCATCAACGCCACCGCCTGGGTCGAGACCAGCCTGCCGATCATCGCGACCATCGCCGGCACCTTCAGCGTCGCCTACTCCCTGCGCTTCACGGTCGACGTGTTCTTCGGCCCGACCGCCACCGACCTGCCCCATACCCCTCACGAGCCTCCACGCTGGATGCGCGCGCCGGTCGAGTTGCTGGTGTTCACCTGCCTGCTGGTGGGGATTTTCCCGGCCCAGGTGGTCGGCCCGCTGCTGGCCGCTGCCGCCTTGCCGGTAGTCGGTGGCACCTTGCCCGAGTACAGCCTGGCGATTTGGCACGGCCTCAATGCGCCGATGATCATGAGCCTGATCGCCATGTCCTGCGGCATCATTCTCTATTTGCTGCTGCGCAACCAGTTCAAGCACGGGCGCTTCAAGTACCCGCCGCTGATTGGCCGGTTCAACGGCAAGCGCCTGTTCGAACGCAGCCTGGTGGTGATGATGCGCCTGGCCCGCCGCCTGGAGCGACGGATCAGCACCAAGCGCCTGCAGGCACAACTGTTCCTGCTGGTACTGGCGGCAGTGCTGGCCGGGTTGATCCCGATGCTGGGCAGCGGTATCAGTTGGGGCGACCGACCGAAGATCCCAGGGTCGATTGTCTTCGTCACCCTGTGGCTGCTGGCGATTGTCTGCGCCCTGGGCGCCGCCTGGCAGGCCAAGTACCACCGTCTTGCCGCCCTGACCATGGTCAGTGTCTGCGGCCTGATGACCTGCATCACCTTCGTCTGGTTCTCGGCCCCGGACCTGGCCCTGACCCAATTGGTGGTCGAGGTGGTGACCACGGTACTGATCCTGCTCGGCCTGCGCTGGTTGCCACGGCGGATCGAAGAAGTCTCGCCACTGCCGGGCAGCGAAGCCCGGGCCAAGGTTCGCCGTCTGCGCGACTTGCTGCTGTCGATCGCGGTCGGTGTCGGCATGGCGCTGCTGTCCTACGCCATGCTGACCCGCCAGACACCCAACGACATTTCCTCGTTCTACCTCAGCCGCGCCTTGCCCGAAGGCGGCGGCAGCAACGTGGTCAACGTGATGCTGGTGGACTTCCGCGGCTTCGACACCCTGGGTGAAATCACCGTGCTGGCGGCCGTGGCGCTGACCGTGTTCGCCTTGCTGCGGCGTTTCCGCCCACCCAAGGAAAGCATGCAACTGCCGGCGCAACAGCGCCTGCTGGCACCCGACGTGGTCACCGATCTGGTCAACCCGCGCCAAGCCAGCGACACCGCCCTGGGCTTCATGATGGTCCCGGCCGTGCTGGTGCGCCTGCTGCTGCCGATTGCCCTGGTGGTCTCGTTCTACCTGTTCATGCGCGGGCACAACCAGCCTGGCGGCGGGTTTGTCGCCGGCCTGGTGATGTCGGTGGCGTTCATCCTGCAGTACATGGTGGCCGGTACCCAATGGGTCGAGGCACAGATGAGCCTGCGTCCGTTGCGCTGGATGGGCACCGGGCTGTTGTTCGCCAGCGTCACCGGCCTCGGTGCCATGGTGGCCGGCTATCCGTTCCTGACCACCCATACCTGGCACTTCAGCTTGCCGCTGCTGGGTGATATCCATATCGCCAGCGCGCTGTTCTTCGACGTCGGCGTGTATGCCGTGGTGGTCGGTTCGACCCTGTTGATCCTGACGGCCCTAGCGCACCAATCGGTGCGTGGCCACAAACCGAGCAGCCAGCCCAAACCCATTGCCAAGCCAGGAGCTGCCTGATGGAAGAAGTCATCGCAATTGCCATTGGCGTACTGGCGGCCTCCGGGGTCTGGCTGGTACTGCGTCCGCGGACCTTCCAGGTGGTGATGGGCCTGTGCCTGCTGTCCTACGGGGTCAATCTGTTCATCTTCAGCATGGGCAGCCTGTTTATCGGCAAGGAGCCGATCATCAAGGACGGCGTACCCCAGGACCTGCTGAACTACACCGACCCCCTGCCCCAGGCGCTGGTACTCACCGCCATCGTCATCAGCTTTGCCATGACCGCGCTGTTCCTGGTGGTGTTGCTGGCATCCCGGGGCCTGACCGGCACCGACCATGTCGATGGCCGGGAGCCTAAAGAATGAACTGGATGCAACATCTGATCGCCGCCCCCATTCTCCTGCCGTTACTGACGGCGGCCTTGATGCTGCTGCTGGGGGAAAAACATCGCCCACTCAAGGCCCGGCTCAACCTGTTTTCCAGCCTGATCGGCCTGGGGATCTCGGTGATGCTGCTGTACTGGACCCAGCAACAGGGTGTCCCCAACTCCATCGGCGTGTACCTGCCCGGCAACTGGCCGGTGCCGTTCGGCATCGTGCTGGTGGTCGATCGCCTGTCGGCCTTGATGCTGGTCCTGACCGGCATCATCGGCGTCAGCGCCCTGCTGTTCGCCATGGCCCGCTGGGACGGGGCCGGGGCCAGTTTCCATGCGCTGTTCCAGATTCAACTGATGGGCCTGTACGGCGCCTTCCTGACGGCCGACCTGTTCAACCTGTTCGTGTTCTTCGAAGTACTGCTGGCGGCCTCCTATGGCCTGATGCTGCACGGCTCGGGCCGCACCCGGGTATCCGCGGGCCTGCACTACATCTCGATCAACCTGCTGGCCTCCTCGCTGTTCCTGATTGGCGCGGCGCTGATCTACGGCGTTACCGGCACCCTGAACATGGCCGACCTGGCGCTGAAGATTCCCCTGGTGCCCGAAGCCGATCGAGGCCTGCTGCATGCCGGCGCGGCGATCCTCGCGGTGGCGTTCCTGGCCAAGGCCGGGATGTGGCCACTGAACTTCTGGCTGGTGCCGGCCTACTCCTCGGCCAGTGCGCCGGTGGCGGCGATGTTCGCGATCATGACCAAGGTCGGCGTCTACACCCTGCTGCGCCTGTGGACCCTGCTGTTTTCCGGGCAGGCCGGAGCCTCGGCGTATTTCGGCGGTGACTGGCTGATCTACGGCGGCATGGCGACCATTGTCTGCGCGGCGCTGGCGATCCTCTCCGCGCGCCGCCTGGAACGCATGGCCAGCCTGAGCATCCTGGTCTCGGCCGGCATCCTGCTCTCGGCCATCGGCTTTGCCCAACCGAACCTGGTGGCAGCGGCGTTGTTCTATCTGGTCAGCTCGACCCTGGCCCTCAGTGCGCTGTTTCTCCTGGCGGAACTGATCGAGCGTTCGCGCACGGCGGTGGAAATCCCCCTGGACGACGAAGTCGAAGCGCTGCCACGTCCACTCGGAGCAAGCCCGCCGACCAAGGGCATCAACCTCGACGACGAACAGCAAGCCGTGGTCGGCCAGGTGATTCCCTGGACCATGGCCTTTCTCGGCCTCAGCTTCATTGCCTGCGCCCTGCTGATCATCGGCATGCCGCCACTCTCGGGCTTTATCGGCAAGCTCAGCCTGCTCAGCGCCCTGCTCAACCCGCTGGGGCTCGGCGCGTCCTCGGGCCAGCCGGTGTCGACTGCGGCCTGGTGCCTGCTCGCATTGTTGATCCTGTCCGGGCTGGCTTCGCTGATCGCGTTCTCGCGCCTGGGCATCCAGCGTTTCTGGACCCCGGAAGAGCGCCAGCCACCGGTCCTGCGGCGCCTGGAGTGCGTGCCGATCATCGCCTTGCTGGGCCTGAGCATCTTGCTGACCTTCAAGGCCGAACCGCTGATGCGTTTCACCCAGGCCGCCGCCGACACCCTGAACAATCCCCAGCAGTACGTCATGGCCGTGCTCGGCACCCGCGCCGTGCCTAGTCCGGAAGCCCAGGCCGCCGCGCAGGAGGTGCACCCATGAGGCGTCTGTTTCCGGCTCCCTGGCTATCCCTGGCGCTGTGGGTACTGTGGCTGGTGCTGAACCTTTCAGTCAGCCCGGGCAACCTGTTGCTCGGCGCGCTGCTGGGCTTCTGTGCCCCGCTGATGATGCGCAAGCTGCGCCCGCTACCGATCCGCATCCGCCGCCCGGGGGTGGTCCTGCGCCTGTTCCTGCTGGTGGGGCGTGACGTGCTGGGGTCGAACCTGGCGGTGGCCTGGGGCGTCCTGAATGCCAAGCGACGCCCGCCGCGCTCACGGTTCGTCAAGGTGCCGCTGGACCTGCGCGACGCCAACGGCCTGGCGGCGCTGTCGATGATCACCACGGTGGTGCCCGGCACGGTCTGGTCGGAGTTGGCACTGGATCGCAGCATTCTGCTGCTGCATGTGTTCGACCTGGAGGACGAAGCGCAATTCATCGAGCATTTCAAGGCGACCTACGAGCGCCCCCTGATGGAGATCTTCGAATGAGTGCCCTGCTCTCGAATGCGATTGTGTTCAGCCTGTTCGTGTTTTCCCTGGCCATGGTGCTGACCCTGATCCGCTTGTTCAAAGGCCCCTCGGCCCAGGACCGGGTCCTGGCGCTGGACTACCTGTACATCATCGCCATGCTGATGATGCTGGTGCTGGGCATCCGCTATGCCAGTGACACCTACTTTGAAGCGGCGCTGCTGATTGCGCTGTTCGGCTTCGTCGGCTCCTTTGCCCTGGCGAAATTCCTCCTGCGCGGCGAGGTGATCGAATGAACCAGGCTTCTCAACTGCCCCTGTGGGTCGAGATCACCGTCGCCATTTTGCTGGTCATCAGCAGCCTGAGCGCCCTGATCGGTGCCATCGGCATGGTGCGCCTGAAGGATTACTTCCAGCGCATGCACCCGCCCGCACTGGCCTCGACCCTGGGGGCCTGGTGCGTAGCGCTGGCGTCGATCATCTATTTTTCGACGCTCAAGTCCAGTCCGGTGCTACATGCGTGGCTGATCCCGATACTGCTGTCGATCACCATGCCGGTGACGACCCTGCTGCTGGCGCGCGCGGCGTTGTTCCGCAAGCGCATGGCGGGCGATGACGTGCCGGCTGAAGTCAGCAGCCGGCGCAACGAGAGCGGTAGTTGAGAGGCTGATTCAGACCCAGGCGACGGTCAGCAGCCCCGCTCCCAGGACTACGCACAGGGGGGAAAAGGCCCAGGTGTCGAGGCGCGCGAACTTCGACCCGACCTGCTCCTTGAAGAACCCCACCAGGTCCGAATCACCAATGGCCCGGGCAAACATCAGCAGGGCAATCGCGCTGATCAACCATTGCAGCGACCAATGTTGAATCTGTGGCACCAGCAGTCCCACTCGCAAGCTCACCATCAGGGCAATCAGCAGCAGCCCGACGGCTACCGCCAGGGTGCCCAGTGACGAAGGTTTGAAAGCCGGGCGCAACCCCTTGCCCTCGGGCGTCGGGACGTAGGGCACTACCGCATCATTGGCCCATTGACCACCCAGCGCCCAGTACACATGGATCAGGCTGATCACCACAAATGCTCCTGCAAGCCATTGAGCAAGCACGAAGGTCATGATCGAGTTTCCTTGAATCGTTGGCAGAAAAAACAGCCTAGACCAGACTAATCCTCAATGCTTTGCGATTTATCAATGAAACGCCGATCGGTATGAGCAATATCTCCGTGCCCCTCAGTTCGCTTACGCTGCGCAGGCCTGGCTGCCGCGCTGCCAGTTCAGGTCGGTAAAGTGGATCGGTGCCTGAGCGATGTCAGGACCGCCTGGCGCAGGAAAAAAGCCAGCCGCTGCTTATTCAGTCAATTGACTGCAGTAGAGGGTCCAGTGATCGCGGGACGAGGTTTATCGGGCGG
Source organism: Pseudomonas sp. P5_152 (assembly GCF_033989915.1). NCBI lineage: Bacteria > Pseudomonadati > Pseudomonadota > Gammaproteobacteria > Pseudomonadales > Pseudomonadaceae > Pseudomonas > Pseudomonas sp. P5_152. The sequence goes on from NZ_JASFAH010000002.1 coordinate 822,030, forward strand.
GCGGTTCCTGCAGCTGCTGCAACTCTCGACGCACCATGCTGGCGTACTCCGCCGGGCGCAACAGGTAGAGCTGTGAAGCCACCCAGTTCAGCCAGGCACCTTGCATGACCGCCTTTTCGGCGAACAACTGCAGTGCATGGGCGTGGGCGCGTGCCTGGTGCTGCTGATGAAAATCAGCCCGGGACAGGCTCATTACTCACTGGCCTTGAACGACACCAACTCACCCTTGCGGAACTTCGCTGCCTTGGCGGTAACGGCCTTCAGGGTCTTGGTCAGGCCTTCCTGCAGTTGCTGATGCGCAGCAAACACGGTGACCACGCTATGGCCTTCCTTGAACACGATGGCTTGGCCATCGGCAGTGGTGACGAACGCGTAATCACCCAGGCCGTAGACCGTCAGTTTGATTTCGCGAAACTTGATTTCCAACTTGCCGCCTTCGCGGCTGGGTAATACCGCGGCGCGAAAATGATCGCCGACCTTGAGTTCAAGGCGCTGTTTGTCATCCACCACCAGGGCCGACTCGGTATCGATCTCGGCGACGTAGATACCTTCGGGGTTTTGCTCGGTGATGTAGACGAAACGAGATTGAAACTGCTTAACCAGCTTTGCGCGCAAATCACCCAGCACAAACAAAGCGTGCATATCGAGATTACTTACTGCCAACGAAATATCCCCACATCAGAAATGACACTGCCGGCAGAAAAACAGGCAGCAAAAAAAACGGCCGTACCGAAGATGTCGCAACAATGGCCCAGGCTGTCATCGTGAAGCCGGTAGAGCACCGCTTCATCGCAAGGCACGAGCAGGCTACTGGATAACCACTCGCACCGTCGTCTCTGGCAGTCGTCGGATGTTGAAGGAAATGTTCCTTCTAACGATCAGAGAATACTGGACTATCAACTTTAGGGAAAAAGCTCATAAAAAAAAGCATTTTTCTGACATATAGCCTGAAGAAAATTGCTTTAGATGAGCACCTACCTCCAGTCAGTGGAGGATTCTAGAGCAGCCAAGCGCTCCTAGACTACTGAAAGTGACGTGCGACCGTCGGCAAACCATAGAAAAGGAATTCCTATGTACTCACAACACCTTGCCAGCCTAATCACCAGCAACCGCCACTATTCGCCACAGACCGTTCACGACGGGACTTGCAGGGCGATCGGCGAGCTTTTTCCAGCACCGCTTCAATTGCGTTATCAAGTCATACTCGCTGGGAATGGCTTCTTTCATATCACAGAAACCGCTACAGGTCGTGTAAGGGGTTTCCGTATGAGCCACAACGAAGCCTGTGCCCTCGCCCGCACCTTCGAAGCCAGCCACTAAGTAACCGCCATGTAAACCGGCGCAGGTGTTTCGTCATACCAATGACATAACTGCGCCGCCTCCCCGCAACAACTGCCATACTGCCCGACCATTGAGACCCAGCCTCCTCGGCGGACTGCGTTGCAATCAATAGAATAATTTCCAAGGGAAGGCGCACGTGACCGAATTTGATATCGGCGAGTTTTTCATCCGGGGCGAAGCCAGAGAAATCGACGGCGAATTCCAGGCAGTGATTGTTATGCGTGCCAAACCACCGCTGACCACCATCACCTATCACCAGGTCGAAAAAGACCGCTGGTTCAAGACCTGCGAAGTGGCTGCCGTCGCGGCCATGGAGTCGGCCAAGGCCCTCAAGCTCGCCGTCGATCAAGGCGCCCTGAAGAGCTGATCAGACTTTCGCTGCTGCGGCCCGTGGCCTCTCGGGCTGCCCGGCATTCAACTGCGCCAACCAGGCATCCTTGCAGGCTTGCGCCTCTGTGCGGCTGCCAAAGGCCGTTCCGTACTGCTCGCCATTGAGCAGGACCACCCAGCACACTGCTTGCCCCAACGCCCGCAACCCGGCAGGCACACCACTGCCAATCATCACGGCAACATCGACCTTACATTGCATGAACCCCCCTCGGGATATTCATTAGCTTCCTATCAATAGGCCTATGGTAATGAATAGCCGAATGGGGAAATAGCGATGTGCCTGCACTATTTAGTTGCGTAACCGGTAACAATCGCGCGTAGGAGCGAGCTTGCTCGCGATGAACGTTAACGATGACGCGTATAACCTGAACAAACGCGCTGTCTTTGAGTTCATCGCGAGCAAGCTCGCTCCTACAATGACCAGCATTACGCCAAACGCAAAAATCGCAACCTGCAGCAACATCCGCCTCGGACGCTGTTGCAAGTTGCGATTTGTTTGCGGCAACCCTCTAAGGGTGACCCGCGCGAATCAAGCTTGACGCTGGTGCTTGTCGATCTGCTCGTGACGTTCTTGAGCTTCGATGCAGTACTTGGTGGTCGGGCTGATCAGCAGGCGCTTGAGGCCAATAGCCTCGCCGCTGTCGTCGCACCAGCCAAAACTGTCGTCAGCGATGCGCTCCAGGGCACGTTCCAGCTGAGGCAGCATGCGCTGGTCACGGTCAATGGCGTTCACCAGCCAGGTGCGCTCTTCTTCGACCGAAGCCGCGTCAGCCGGATCTGCCGGGGTGTCCAGGCTTTCAATGGCGATACGGTTCTGCTCGATACGCTCGTGGGTTTCCACCTTCATGTTTTGCAGCAGCTCAGTGAAATAAGCCTGTTGCTCGGCATTCATGTAGTCATCCGCCGGCATGGCCAGCAACTTATCCTTTGTCATTGATTTCTCTATAAAAAATACGTGCATTAAGGCGAATCAGGATGCGTTCCGGTCAACCTGCCAGGTTTCGCAAAGGCGCCATACATTCCAAGCGCCACCCAGCAGTCAATTTACGAGGGGGCGGCAGTCTAAGGCCGAGGGGCGGCCTCAGCAACTGAAAAGACAGGGAATTTGTCTGACAAAGCCCTTAAATTGCTCTGCGGCAAGCTTTGGGCGTTTATCGGAGTGCGTTTATAGCAAGAAATTCAACCCAGCGGCTGTATATAGAAGACAAACGGCGACAGGCGCCCGCCAGAAGTGTTCAAGGCCAGTCATTTAGCGCTAGATTCTGTCCCTAGCCCCGCCACTCTCCAAGGAGTTGTACATGAAGCTGATCGGAATGCTCGATTCACCTTATGTAAGACGTGTCGCCATCAGCCTCAAGACCCTGGACATCCCGTTCGAGCACGCCTCGATTTCGGTGTTCCGCGGTTTCGAGGCGTTCCAGGCGATCAACCCGGTGGTCAAGGCGCCCACGCTGGTGCTGGACGACGGCGAAGTGCTGATGGATTCGACCCTGATCATCGACTACCTGCAAGCCCTGGGCAGCCCGGGTAAAAGCCTGATGCCGGCGTCCCTGGATCAGCGCCTGCGCTCCTTGCGGCTGATCGGCCTGGCATTGGCCGCGTGCGAGAAGTCGGTGCAGATCTATTACGAACGCAACTTGCGCCCCGCCGAGAAACAACATGCGCCCTGGCTGGAGCGGGTCAGCGGGCAATTGCATGCGGCGTACTCGGCACTGGAGCGGGAACTGGCCAGGCAACCGCTGCCTATGGATGGCACCTTGCAACAGGACGGCATCACCCTCGCCGTAGCCTGGAGCTTCACCCTGCTGGTGGTGCCCGATCAGGTCGATACCACGCAGTTTCCACTGATCAGCGCATTTACCGCGTATGCCGAACAGCAGCCGGCGTTTATCGAGACCCCGATGACCTGAGGCCTCGCCTGATGCTTGCCGCTCCCGGCCTGCCCGCGATGGCCTTCCAGATATCGCCATCGCGGTATAGGTATCTACACAACTGTGGTGCGACGTTGCACCTGTGGGCCTCTGGGGTGTTGGATTAGACCGAGTACATATCCATTTCTTCGGTAACGGCCTCCTATGGTTCCGCCTGACGGCGGCTCACTTTTGGACAGCGCAAAAGTAAGCAAAACGCTCTTTCCCCACCACTCGGCACCTCGCTTAGGCTCGGTGTGCCCAGGATCAAAAGCCAGAGCCAGAGCCAGAGCCAGAGCCAGAGCCAGAGCCAGAGCCAGAGCCAGATCAAAAGATTGCTGACTTCGTCAGCGTCTTAGGAAGTAGAAGCCACACCGCGCATGCCCCAGCGATCAGGTCGGCTTTAAGGCCGCCTCGCTTTGTTTTTGATCCTGGGCGCCCCGTTAACCACGCTGGCCGGAGTCCGATATTGATTTGGGGGTAAACCGGCAGGACGCCGGTTTAGCCGCACTGGGCCAGGGAGGGCCCATTGCGGCGGCCCCCAAATCAATGTCGGAGTACGGGCATGCCGAGCCTAAGCGAGGCACCGAGTGGTGGGGAAAGAGCGTTTTGCTTACTTTTGCGCTGTTCAAAAGTGAGCCGCCGTCAGGCGGAACCATAGGAGGCCGTTACCGCAGAAATGGATATGTACCCCGCCTAATCCAACCCCCCCAGAGGCCGCCACGCAAGCAAGCTCCCTCGCCCCAGGCCGCTACAAATTTGTGTAGATACCTACGGCCATCGCGAGCAAGCCTTGCACCTAACGCCCACCTGATTATTTGACGAACGGTCATCCGAGTGTTCAGATACCGCCCAGTTTCAGGTGCCTCATGCCGCCGTGCATGAGGTGAAACGGGAAACCGGTGCGCCCTTTTCAGGGTTAGTCCGGTGCTGCCCCCGCAACGGTAAGCGAGTGACGCGTTCGACAGACCACTGGGCCCAAAGGCCTGGGAAGGTGAACGCTTCGAGCCTCGCAAGCCCGGAGACCGGCCTGAAATTTCTGTTTGGCAAACCTGCGGTGGGCGGGCATGGGCCGGTATTGGCGCGTGTCCGGTACTTTCTCCTGCGTGCTTCTGCGAAGATTTTTTTCGAGAAGACCAAAAATGACTCAGATTCCAACTCCTTCCAGCCAGGACCTGCGTCCTGCGCGACTGTATGCCTGTGGCGCCCTGCTCTGCCTGATCAGCCCACCCGCCCTGGCCGACACCTCGGCCATGACCCTCGACCAGCAACTCGTCAGCGCCCCGTCGGTGGAATCCACCACCGTCGCCGAAATGGCGCGGTTCGGCAGCAAGGTCGAGATCATCGACCGCGCCCGGATCGAACGCGCCGGCCCCGACGCCGACATCACCCGCGTGCTGCAGATGTCAGTGCCCGGCCTCTACGTCGCGCCGAAAAACGGCCCCTTCGACTACGCCAACTATTCGCTGCTGGGTGGGCGCAACGACGACACGCTGATCCTGCTCGATGGCGTGCGCCTGAACAATCGCCTGTACGGTGGGCTCTACCTCGACACCCTGCCGGCCAATGCCATCGAACGCATCGAAGTGCTCAAGGGCGGACAAAGCCTGCTGTTCGGCACCCAGGCCGTGGCCGGGGTGATCAACATCGTCACCCGCAGCGCCCAGACCCGCGAGACCTCCGGTGAACTCAACATGGGCCTGGACAGTTTCATGGGCCGCAGCGGCGACGCGCGCGCCGAGCAGATCGTCAGCAACGGCTTTGGCGACCTTGGCTTGCTGGCGTACGTCAGCCACAACGTCTCCGACGGCTACCAGCCATTTCGCAGCAGTGACATGCGCAGCACCGCCACCGACCGCAAGCGCGGCTACGAAGTCAGCACCTTTGGCGCCAAGGCCACCCAGGCCTTCGGCGACGATTCGCGCCTGGAACTGTTCTACCAGTACAGCGACGCCAACCTGGACTTCGCCCGCCCCACGGACAACCGCAACTCCAGCAACGACCGGGTGCAACAGATCGCCACGGCGACCTTCGAACAGCAGGTCAATCAAGACCTGAGCTACTTCCTCAAAGGCCACGTCAACGACTGGGACACCCGCTACACCCGGGTCTACAACCTCGAAGGCGGCGGCACCCGGGTGCTCAATCACAACGACTACTGGGGCTTCACCGACTGGGGCCTGCAGGCCGAGGGCAAGGCCGAACTGCCCGATGGCCACGTACTGGTGTTCGGCAGCGACAACCAATGGTTCAAGGGCCAGGACGATGTCATGGTCATCGACAACCAACAGGCCGAAGCCCACGCGCTGTATACCCAATTGCGCCCGGTGATCGCCGCGCTACCGGACTGGCACCCGAGCATCGGCGTTCGCCAGGAGCACCTGAGCGGCGGTGAAAGCGCCACGGTCGGCATGCTCACCTCACTCTACGACCTGACGGAGCACTGGGCATTGCGAGGCCAGTTCGGCAGCGCCTACAAGCTGCCCAATGCCGAGCAGTTGTACGTCAACGAACCTGGCGAGGAGATGGGCAATCCCAACCTCAAGGCCGAGAAGAGCCGCAATGCCGAACTCGGCCTGGATTACCGGGGCACCCTGCTAGGCCGCGAATTCAGCGCCAGCGTCACCGGCTTTCGCCGGGAAATCGATGACCTGATCACCCTCGACGGCGACCAGTGGGTCAACGGTGATGGCGAGATCCTGGTGCGCGGGATCGAAGTCGACGGCCAATGGCAGCTCAATGATCGCTGGAGCCTGCAAGGCGACATGACCCGCAACTTGGTGGAGGGCCGCAACGGCGTGACCATCAGCAACATCCCGAGCTTCTTCGCCCGCTCACGCCTGGGCTATGAGTCGGACAACCGCTTGTGGGGGGCCGGAGGGTCGCTGCGCTACATCCGTTCGGTGGTCAGCGCCAAGGACGTGGATTACGGCCACTACTCGGTGGTCGATGCCGATGCCTATCGCTACCTGGACAACGCCCGGCGCCACCGCCTGAGCCTGCTGGTGGAAAACCTGTTCGACCGTGACTACGCCACCAGCATGACCACCGGCAGCCCGTCCGTGGAGAACCTCGGCCGGCCGTTCACCACCGAGGTGCGTTACACCTACCGTTTCTGAGGGAGTGCTTGCCATGGAAAATGACGTCAACGGCGTGCCGAGCGATCCGGCCTGGTCGAGCATCCCGCCGCACGCCCGCCAGGTGTTCTTGTGCACCGGGCCGCGGTGTGTGGCCAGGGGTTCCCTGGCGCTGTGGAAAACCCTGCGCCGGGAATTGCTCAAGCACGACCGGATCGAAACACCGGCGGGGGTCCTGCTGACCCGCACCGGCTGCCAGTTCCCCTGCAACCTGGGGCCGGTCCTGACCGTGTACCCGGATGCTTGCTGGTACCGGGTGCGCGATGACCAGGAGGTCAAGCAACTGGTGGACGGGCATCTGGTGGCGGGTGCGGTGGTCGCGCACCTGCTGATCGGCGCGCCAGCAGGAGATCCGTCCAATGCTTAGGCGAGTGCTGCTCAGTGTGTCGCTCTGTGCCCCGCTACCCGCACTGGCGCAGACCTACGACAACTGCGGGACAACCCGGGAAATCGAACAGGCACCGCAACGAATCATCGCGCTCAACCAGCACAGTGCCGACACCTTGCTGGCCTTGGGAGCCGGACCGGCGCTGATTGGCGTGGCCTATATCGACGATGACAATGTGGCGATCGAACAAGGCGCCTACCGCGGCATCCCCCTGATCTCCAAACGTTATCCATCGGCCGAGGTGCTGTACACCCAGCACGCCGACCTGGTGGTGGGCGGGTTTGCCTCGGCCTTTGCGCAACACCTGAGCTCACGGCCGATGCTGGCTCGCCAGGGCATCGCCAGTTACCTGCTGGAGTCCGCCTGCGACCAGCGCTCGCTGGATTTTTTCGCGCACATCCGTGCCGACCTGCAAACCCTCGGCGCTCTGCTGCAACGCCCCGGGCAGGCGCAGCAATTGAGCGCCGCCCTCGACGCCGACCTGGCCCGGGCCGCGGCGCTGCACAGCGGTGCCAAACCGTTATCGGTGTTCTACCTCGATAGCGAGGCGGACGGCCTGGACAGCGTCGGCAAAAACGCCTTCGTCACGGCCCTGCTCAGCGCCGCCGGGGCGCGCAACACCTTCGCCGAGGTCGACCTGGGCCGCCTGAGCGTGAGCCGCGAGACCTTGCTCGACAGTGACCCCGACGTGCTGTTGCTGGCCGACGCCGTCTGGTCTCCGGCCAGCCGCAAGCGTTATCTGCTGCGCCACGACCCGGTGCTCTCGCAACTGCGGGCAGTGAAGGAAAACCGCATGCTCGACGTACCATTCGCCCACCTCGTGCCAACGTTCGCCAGCGGGCGCGTGGCGCTGGAGTTGGCGCAGCGTTTAAAGGAGATACGCATGGAGCTGCTACGGGACCCCTATGGCCACGCGCTGGACCAGCCCGTCGGCGTGGCAGATGACGCGGTTGCGGCCGGTGGTCTTGGCGGCGTACAGCGCCAGGTCGGCGTCGCTGAGCCATTGCGTGGCGTCGCTGTGCATCGGGTTGAACGCCGCCAGGCCGATGCTCAGGCTGACTTGCAGGGTCGGGCTCTGTTCATAGCCCAGGCCCGAGAAACGGTCGCGCAGGGCGTCCATCGCCTGGACCGCATGGGCCAGCGGCACGTCGGGGAGGATCACGCAGAACTCGTCCCCGCCGTAACGCCCTGCGACGTCCGTGGCGCGCAGGTTCTGCTTGAGGATCTTGCTCAACTGGCGCAGCACAATGTCCCCGGCGACATGCCCGTAGGTGTCGTTGATCGACTTGAAGTGATCGATGTCGATCAAGGCAATCGCCCCGCCGGCCTGCTGACGCTGGCAGCGCTGGAACTCGATTTCCAGGGCGTCTTTCCAGGCCCCGTGGTTCAACAGCCCGGTCAGGCTGTCGGTGCGACTCAGGGCCAACAGTTCACGTTTGCTTTTGCCCAGGGCATGGGTCTGGCGAAAGCAGATCCAACCGAGTGCCAGCGGGTAGAAGGTCAGCAAGGGCAAGCAGGCATACATCTGCAAGGAACTGGTCGGCGGGATAAAGGCCGGCAGGAACAACAACAGCCCAAGCCCCAACCCCAGCAGTTGGGCCAATAGACCGGCGAGCAGGAAGCGCAAACCGCCAATGGCCACGTTGTTCATGGCCATCATCGACAGTGTGGCAACGCTGGGTAACGGGTTGAACTGCATGGCCGCCACCCAGAAGCCGCCCATGAACGAGTCAAGCAACAGGTTGCGATATTCCGCGCGATACGGCACCGCCGAGCGGCGGGTCCACTGGTACGCCAGGTGCGGCCATACCAGGCCGTTGAACAGCATCAATGCCACCAGCCAGACCGGCGGCTTGAGCGGCAGCAGCGCCGCACCCACGCACAACAGGCCCAGCACCAGGCCGAGGGAGCGCGAGGTGTACAGCCTCTTGGCCATTGAAAGTCCCTTTCCTGCAACAGGTTGCATAGGGGGCCAAAGCTCCTCTTGGTACGGCAGATGGGAACCCTGCGACAGCTAGTCCCGCAGACGGCGACACATCGGAGTCTATCAGGGCAACGTCAAATTGCCATCACCGTCCAGCAGCCAGAAAAAGCCGGCCCAGCCTACCCGGCGCCGAAAGATTGACTATAAATGACAGGGACTCATCGCACCGCTGGCGCGGGTGTGCGGCACGACGAAAAACGAGGAGGAGCATGCACACCCATCAGGTTCTGATCATCGGCAGCGGTTTTGGCGGCCAGTGTGCGGCAGTCAATCTGCTCAAGGCAGGTATCGACGACTTCCGTCTGCTGGAGCGGCGTGATTTTTTTGGCGGTACCTGGTGTCAGAATACCTACCCCGGCGCCGCAGTCGATGTGCCCTCCCCGCTCTACTCCCTGTCGTTCGCCTCCTGGCCCTGGACGCAGATGTTCGCCGAACAGGCCGAGCTGCACCGCTACACCCAACATGTGGTCGAGCACTACCAACTGCGTGACAAGGTCGAGTTGCAGGCCGATGTCGAGCGGGTCGAATGGGACGACAACGCCCGGCAATGGCAGGTCTTCACCCGTGGCAAAGGCACCTTCCGGGCGCAGTTCCTGATCAACGCCTCCGGACCGCTGAGCCAACCGGTGATCCCGGCGTTCGAGGGCCTGCTACGTTTTGCCGGCAGCACCTTTCACAGCAATGCCTGGGATCACCGCTACGACTACCGCAACAAGCGGGTCGCCATCGTCGGCAGCGGTGCCAGCGCGGCGCAGATCATTCCCAGCATTGCGCCGCAGGTCGCCCACTTGCATGTGTTCCAGCGCACCGCGCATTGGGTGCTGCCCCGCGCCGACCGCAGTTTCGGCCGCTTCCAGCGCTGGCTGCTGGGACTCAAGCCGGCCTACAAGCTGCTGCGCTGGCTGATCTATTGGCAATTCGAAACCCGGGTGATTGCCTTCAAGTATTCGAAAACCGCCCTCAAGCTGGTGCAACAGCAAGCGCTCAATCATCTCAAGCGCCAGGTGCCGGACCCGCAGCTGCGACAAAAGCTCACCCCGGACTTCACCATTGGCTGCAAGCGGGTGATTCTGTCCAGCACTCTGTACCCGGCGCTGAGCCGCGCCAACGTTACCCTGCACGGCCGCGACCAGGGCATCGCCGCACTGGACGAACGGGGCATCCGCACCCTCGATGGCCAGCACCTGGAGCTCGACCTGATCGTCTGGGCCACCGGCTACGACGCCACCGACGGGGTGATCAATTATCCGGTGCTGGGTAAACACGGCACTCGCCTGAGCGACGTCTGGGCGCTCTACCCGCACGCCTACCTGGGTACCAGCCTGCCGGACTTTCCCAACCTGTTTATCGTCACCGGCCCCAACACTGGCATTGGCCATACCTCGGCGCTGTTCATCATCGAGTCGCAGATGAACTACATCCTCGACTGCATTCGCACCCTCAAGGCGCAGGGCCTGCGCAGCATAGAAGTACGCAAGGAGGCCGAAAGCGCCTATACCGAAATGATCCACCAGCAGATGCAGCGCACCGTGTGGAAATCCGGTGGCTGCCACAGCTGGTATCAAAGCAAGAGCGGTCACGTGATCGCGATGTTTCCCGGATTCAGTTTCAGCTACCACCAACTGACGCGCCGACTGAAACCGGGCGACCACATCCTGTCCTGACGAGTACTGGGGAGAACGCGATGGTAATTGTGCTGATCCTTGCGCTGCTGCTGGCCTACTGGACCTGGCGCACCTGGCCGCGTCTCGGCCACCTGCTGTACGACGCCAGCACGGCGTTGGAGGCGCGCCTGTATCGCCTGGAAAAAATCACCATGCCGATTGCCGAAATGGGCATGGTCACCTACCAGGGCGGGCCTGACACGCCGGACCGAACCCTCCTGCTGCTCCACGGCTACAGCGCCGACAAAACCATCTGGCTGCGCTTCGCCCGGCATTTTGTCGACGACTGCCGGGTGATCATCCCCGACCAGGCCGGCCATGGCGAAACCGGGTTCAAGGCCGGTGGCGGCTATGACATCCCGACCCAGGCCGAACGGATGATCCAGTTGCTCGATGCCTGCGGGATCGGCAAGGTCCACGTGATCGGCAATTCCATGGGCGGCTACGTCGCCGCGTGGCTGGCGGCCGCCCACCCAGGGCGTATCGCTTCGCTGACGCTGATCGACCCCGCAGGCCTGAGCTCACCCGAGCCCAGCGACATGGAGCGGTTGCTGGCCGCCGGCATTAATCCGTTCCTGATCCACTCGCCAGCCGACTTCAAGCAGCTCTATCGGATGACCATGGCATCCCCGCCCTGGGTCCCGGGCGTGGTGCTGGCGGCCATTGCCGAACGCTACCAGGACCGGCGCGAAGAACTGGCGGAGATCTTCGAGGACTTTCACGCCAGCCAGCCGATCGGCTCCCGGCTGGCGCAGATCCATGCTCCCACCTTGCTGCTGTGGGGGCGCGAAGACCGCTTGCTGCATGTCAGCAGCGCCGAGGTCTGGGCCAAGGGCATCGCCGGCGCCCGCCTGGAAATCTGGGACGGTATCGGCCACATGCCGATGGTCGAACGCCCGGCGCAGACTGCAGCCTTGTTTCGGCAGTTTCTCGAGCGCCCGCGGCGTTAGGCCGCCGCCAGAGGGCAGTCGAAAAACTACTGATCCGCCCAGCCGACAGCTAGAGACGTGATAACGAGCTGTGCAGCAGTCGTTTGCAGAATGAAGTTCGGAAGAAACTTCGTTTGCAAGCCTCGCCAGCGCCGAACAGAATCGGCCTACTTCACTGTCACTGCGCCGGGATTCCTATTCATGAGCAACCAGAACGTCGTCAGCCCTGACCTGATCCGCCAACGCTTCTCGCGGGCGATGTCGGACATGTACCGCGAAGAAGTGCCGCTGTACGGCGCCTTGATGGAGCTGGTAGCCCAGACCAACGCCCAGGTGCTGGAGCAGGATCCGGCCATCGCCCGGCAACTGCGCGCGACCGGTGAAATCGACCGCCTGGACCTCGAGCGCCATGGCGCGATCCGCGTCGGCAGCGCCAGCGAACTGGCCACCCTGTGCCGGCTGTTTGCGGTAATGGGCATGGAGCCGGTGGGTTACTACGACCTTACCCCGGCCGGGGTGCCGGTGCATTCCACGGCGTTTCGCGCGGTGCATGAAAGCGCCCTGCAGATCAGCCCGTTTCGTGTGTTCACCTCGCTGCTGCGCCTGGAACTGATCGCCGACCCCGAGTTGCGCGCCTTTGCCGAATCGGTGCTGGCCCGGCGCTCGATCTTCACCACCCAGGCCCTGGAACTGATCGACCAGGCCGAACAGCAAGGCGGTCTCGACGAAGCCCAGGCCGAGGCGTTTGTCGAACAGGCACTGGAGACCTTCCGCTGGCACCACCACGCCACAGTCACCGCCGCGCAGTACCAGCAACTGAGTGCCCAGCACCGGCTGGTCGCCGATGTGGTGGCGTTCAAGGGCCCGCACATCAACCACCTGACTCCGCGCACCCTGGACATCGACATCGTGCAGGCGCAGATGCCCAGTCATGGCATCACCCCCAAGGCCGTCATCGAAGGCCCACCCCGTCGCCAGTGCCCGATCCTGCTGCGCCAGACCAGCTTCAAGGCGCTGGATGAAGCCATCGCCTTCACCGACCAGCAGCAGGCCAGTGGCAGCCACAGCGCGCGCTTCGGCGAAATCGAGCAACGCGGCGCTGCCCTTACGCCCCAAGGCCGGGCTCTTTATGACCGGCTGCTGAATGCCGCCCGCGACGAGCTGCAGGACTTCCCCAACGAAGCCAACGCCGAACGCTACAACCGCCTGATGCACCAGCACTTCGAAGCGTTCCCGGACAGCTACGCCGCCCTGCGTGAGCAAGGCCTGGCCTACTTCCGGTTTTTCGTCACTGAACAAGGCCGCGCCGCCCCTGCCCAAGCGCTCGCGGGCCTGAGCCTGGACGCTTTGCTGCAGGCCGGCTTCCTGCGGTTCGAGCCGCTGGTGTACGAGGATTTCCTGCCAGTCAGCGCCGCCGGAATCTTTCAGTCGAACCTCGGCGATGCCGCCCAGACCCACTATGCACAGCACTCCAACCAAGCCGCGTTCGAGCAGGCGTTGGGGCGTTCGACCATCGATGAGCTGGGGTTGTATGCGCAAACGCAGCAGCGTTCGCTTGAAGAGTGTTACGCGGCGTTGAATCTGCCAGCGCGAAACTGAGGCACGAACATTCAGAAATGTTGTACATCTGAATGTTGTTTGTCGAACTTTTTGGAGAGGAGTTCGCCCAGTGTCATGACCTGGCAATCCTTGCACTGGTAAAGAGCCATGGCACTGGGCGAACGGCGGTGATTTTAATGCAAGTTGGCAGATATGTCCGGTGACAAATTCTGAATAAATGTGCACGACATATTTCAACAGAATTCATAAGCGAAAAAAAACGAAACCCGGTATGGGGTCACCATCACCGGGTCTGGTTTTATCGTGCGGCAATAAATCTTAGTGTGCAGTGGTGACCTTCAGCACGTCGGTGTAGACCACCACCACGCTCTGGTCGACCTTGAGGTTTTTGAGCTTGGCCTGCAGCTCAGGTTTTTCCACGGTCACGGTCTTTTTCAGGCCTGCCGGGTTCTGCAGCGTTACCTGGTTTTTCGCCAGGTCAATGGCGGTGATTTTCAGCTGGACCTTGACCTGACGGTAGGCGGTGCCGCCTGGGTTCGGATTGTTCTCGGTGGCGCGCATTTCGCCGACCCGCTCAACCGAGCCTGGCAGGCTCTTGTCGACATCGGTATCAAGGAACGTGCCGACCGAACGGATAACGTCCAGCTGCACCTTGTCACCGGCCTTGAGGTTGCCCAGGTCCTTGGCTTTGTCGCTCAACTGGATGTGCACCGGCTTGCCTTCGGCGCCTTCGAGTACCACTTCATGATTGGCTGCATCGACGGAAATCACCTTGGTGATTACCTGGTTGGCCTCCACTACTTCCGCCAGTGGAATATCCGCAGCGTAGGCACTGAGGCTGCCGGTAGAAAGCAGGGTGGCAAGTGTGATGGCTTTGGTCAGTGTATGGAGCTTCATGGCGATACATTCCCTGTGCAATAAAATATGGGCAGTGACTTACTACGCAAGCCTAAAGTCTTGTGTGTCGAGTGAGCATAGACATAGATCAGCACTTTTCCTAAAACATTCCTGAACAGGGTCGCGGACTGCGACTGACCACTCAATAACCGGTCATTTCCAGGTAACCGGTGCCCGGGTGAGTGCCACTCACTTGCACCGGACCCTCCCAATAAGGAATGCGCAAGGCCATCCAGGCCCTGGGGTTCAGCGCCGCGACCCGAATGTCCACCCCCTCGCCCGCCACCTTGAGCGACCACTGGGTTGGCAACTGGCGCCCCGCCACCTCGCTACGAGCCAGAGGCGTCAGGCTGATGTCCTGGCGTGACAAGCTCCGGCTGCTGCCGTCCGGGTTGATCCAGGTGCCATTGAGGTAGCCTTGCCCGTCTTTCTCCCGGACCCGGAACAGCATCAGGTGCGCGCCACTGTCCAGGTGCAGGGAGAACCAGTCCCAGCCGCTCTGCCCGGCCAGCAATGGCTGGCTGCTCCACTCCCGGTCGAGCCAGGCCGGGCCGCTGACCTGGTAACGCACGCCGTCGATCTCCAGGGTGCCGCGCGCCTGGAAAAACGGCTGGCTGTAGTAGTACGAAGCCTGGCCCTGCTCGGACTTGCGACTGAAACCCTGCTCGCCCTGCAGCACCAATGGCCGGTTGGTCGTCAGTTGCAGCTGATAGGCAAAGCCCGCGCCACTGGCCTGCACCTGCATCTCGGCCAGCGGTTCCTGGGCATCAGCCCGGGTGCTCAGGCGCCAGTCATCGATCCACGCATCAAAGGGCACGCCCTGCACCCCGGCCTGACCCACTGCGCCGCGCGCGTAGCGTTCGACAGCATGGTGCACGGTGGCCGAGGTCACGGCGGCGTGCCCCAGCCAGATCACCTGGCTGGCCCAACCTGGTTGTTCGGGACCGGGCTTGAGCGCGTTGCGAAACAGCGTCCACTGCACTCCGAACTCCCGCCCCTGGGCATCCTTGAGATTGGCCGTGAGGTACCACCATTCAATGCGATAGCCGTCGTGGGCGGCGTGATCGGCGGGAAAGCTCAACGTGCGTCCGGGTGTCACCTGACTGAAGGCTGCCGCGTCGCTACCCAGGCCGGCGAACCCCTGGTCGCCCGACGGCTCATCGCACCCGGTCAATACCAGCACCAGCAGCAACGCAGACAGCCGGTTAATCTTCATGGGCAAATCGCCTGAGCAAGTCCGCAGGCTGGCTGCGGTACAGCTTGAACAAGGGCCAGGCCGAAGCCAGCAGCGTGGCCAACAGCGCCAACCCCATCAGTTGCGCCAATTGCAGGGGAAACACCCGCAACGGCAGGCGCCAGCCGAATGCCTGCACATTGATCACCGTGTCCAGGCACCAGGCCAGCGCGATGCCCAGGGGCAACGCCAGCACCAGGGTCAGCAACGCCAGTAGCCAGGTCTGCCCGAGGTTGAGCAACATCAACTGGCGGCGGGTCACCCCCAGCGCCCACAGCGGTGCCAATTGCCCGAGACGACTTTCGCTTTGGGTCAACAGGCTGATGAACAAAGCCACGCCGGCCACCCCTAAGGTCAGGCTATTTAGCGCCGCGGTGGCGGCAAAGGTGCGCTCGAAGACCTCGCTCGACCAGCCCTTGAGTCGGGCCTGGTCGACGATGCGGCTGTCATCCAGGGCAAAGTCCCTGTGCAAGGCACTGACCAGCGCGGGAATCCGTGCCGGCTGCAGCCGCAGATTGAAACGACTGGGGGCCAGCCCCGGCCAATGCCGTAGCAACTGCTGGGCATTCACCAACAAGTGCCCCTTGGGGTTGCCGTAGTCGGCGTAGATCCCGATCAATTGCACCGACCACGGCCCCTGGGGCGTGGCAATGCTCAGGTGATCGCCCAGGCGCACCTTGAGCCGGCGTGCCAGTTGCTCGCTGAGCATCAGCCTGTCCCCCGTCGCCAACTGGTCCCAGGGTTGCTCCCCCAGGGCTTCGAGCAAGGGCCAGTGCGCACGGTAGCTGGGGTCGTCGATCACCCCGTAGAGGTCCGCCGGCCAACCTTGCAGCGACAGCGCGACCTGCCAACTGGGCAACACCGCGTCAAGGTTTTGCCGGGGCAGCCAGTCCTGCAAAGCAGTGGCCTGCGCCGGGCTCTGCGGATTGACGTAGAGCTCGGCGCTGAGCCGTTGCTCCAGCCAGTCATTGAAGGTCAGGCGAAAGCCGGCGGTCATGCTGCCAGCCCCGATGTTGGCGGCCAGTGCCAGCAGCAGCGCCATCAGGGCCAGGCTCAGGGCCGGCAATTGCTGGCGGCAATCGGCGAGAAACCACTGCCCGAGTACCGAGCGCCGGCGCCGCGCCAACAGATTCAGCAGCGCGTCGAGCAGCACCGGTAAACCCAGGGCTGCCCCCAGCAGCAGCGCTGCCATCAGCACAAAACCACTGGCCAGGCTGTCGCCCCAGCCCCATGCCAGCAGGCCAATCACCACCGCAGCCAGGGAGACCCAGGCCTGGCGTCGCAACCAGCGGGCGTGGGCCTGGTGCCAGGCCTGCGGATTGGCCAGCGCCAGCAGTGGCATGCGCGCCGCACGCAGCAGGCTGTTGCCCCCCGCCAGCAAGGCGCCCAACAGGCTCAAGCCCAGGCCACTGAACCACCACCAGGGGCTGAGGCTCAACTGCCCCGCCACCTCGGCGCCGTACAACCCACGCAGGCTGGCGGCAACGTCGGGCAGCAAGACACTGGCCAGTAGATAACCGCTGGTCACCCCCAACAGACCGCCGAGCAAGGCCAGGCCTGCCAGTTCCAGGCACAGGCAGCCGATCAGCGTCCGCCCGCTCACACCGCAGGCGCGCAGGGTCCGGAACAGGCCTCGGCGCTGCTCCAGGGCCAGGCCGATGGCGGCGTGGACGATAAACAGGCCGACGACAAACGACAGCACGCCCAAGGCATCCAGATTCAGGTGAAAGCTCTCGGTGAGCCGCGCCAGATTGTTTTCTTCGCCACTGTGTTTGAGCTGCAAGCGCGCGCCGAGTGAGCCGGGCAACGGCGGCGCGCTGGCGGCAAATTCCTTGGGCAGCAGCAGGCGCGAAAGCTGCCCGGGCAATTGCAGCAACTGCTGCGCCACGCCGATGTCCACCAACAGCACGCCGGGCGCCATGTCGGCTTGCCCGTGCAGCGCCGGCAAGGTCCGGCCCGTGGTGGTCAACGGCCGGTCGCCTTCCTTGAGACCCAGGGCCTGCAAGGTCGTCGGGGCAATCCAGGTCCGTCCCGGCGGGCTGACAAAGTCGACCATCTGCTCAAGCTTCAGGGTTTGTCCGGCCAGCGCCGAGCCGATGGGTAACGACAGGGGCTCGATGCCCAGTAGTTGCAATCGCTGGTCGGGCTGGTCCTTGAGCTGGATCCGCGCCTGCAACACTGGCGACACCGGCCAACCCGCCCGGCGCAACTCGACGAACAGCTGTTGTCCGAAGGTTGCGCCATCGACGGCTGTAAGGCTGGCCTGGGGTTCGCCGCCGATCAACTGACTGGCCCGGGCGTAGCTGTCACGCGCCTGGCTGTTCAGCGCCTCGACCCCAGTCAGCAGGCCGCTGGCCAGCCACAAGCCGGTGAGCACACTGAACAACTGCACCGGGTGCCGGCGCCAGTGACTGAGCAGCGCCCGTAGGGTTTCCCGCCAGACGTTCATGACCGCGGGCCGGGGTCGACCAGGCGTCCGCCGTGCAACACCACCCGCTGCGCCAGCCGCGCCGCGATCCGCGGACTGTGGGTGACCATCAGCAAACTGCTGGGGCTGTCGGCGAGCAGTTCGAGCATCAAGTCGAGCACCTCATCGCTGGTGCTTTCATCGAGACTGCCGGTGGGCTCGTCGGCCAGCAACAAGGGCGGGCGCGAGGCCAGCGCCCGACCCAGCGCCACGCGCTGCTGCTGGCCGCCGGACAATTGTTCCGGGTAGCGCTTGAGCAGATCCCCCAGGCCCAGGCGTTCCACCAGTTGCGCCTGCCAGGCCGGATCAAGGCGCCCGGCCAGACGCGCCTGGAAGGCCAGGTTGTCTTCCACGCGCAAGCTGCCGATCAGGTTGAACTGCTGGAACACCAGGCCGATTTCAGTGCGTCGCCAGTGGGCCCGCTGGCGTTCGTTCATCCGCTCCAACGGCTGCTGGTTGATCCGGATGCTGCCGCGATCGACCTGGTCCAGCCCGGCCACCAGGTGCAGCAGCGTGCTTTTTCCACTGCCCGACTCGCCCATCAGCGCCAGGCTGCTGCCCTGTTCCAGGCGCAGGTCGACCCCCAACAACACCGCCAAGGGTCCCTGGGCGGTGGCGTAGCTCTTGAACACCCCTTGAACCTCCAGCATGGGCAACGCTCGCTCGGTGACAGAGAGCTCAAGGATAGCGGACCGGGTTATCGGCCCTGCATGGTTTTTGTCGTTTGACGATTGCCGGGGTGCCAAGTGCGCGCCCTAAGCTCAAGACTGGAATAGCCATAACGATAAAAACGGAGACTCCATGCCTCGTTTCACACTGTCCACCCGTGGCCTGCTGGCCGCCTTGATCGCCGCCTGCCTGGCCCAGTCCGCTGGTGCCAGCCAAGGCCCCGCCGCCGCCAGCCCCCTGACCGCTGCCAGCAACGCCGCCGTCCTCAAGCAATTGCCTTTCAGCGACCGCACCGACTACGAGTCGGTCAACCGCGGATTGATCGCCCCGTTCAAGGGCCAGATCAAGAGCGCCGACGGCAAGGTGATCTGGGACATGCAGGCCTACGCCTTCCTCGACAAGGACCAGGCCCCCGACACCGTCAACCCGAGCCTGTGGCGCCTGGCCCAGCTCAGCGCCCACGCCGGGCTGTTTGAAGTCAGCGACAAGATCTATCAGGTGCGCGGCCTGGACCTGGCCAACATGACCATCATCGAAGGCGATGACGGGCTGATCATCATCGACCCCTTGACCATGGCCGAAACCGCCAAGGCCGCCCTCGACCTCTACTACCAGAACCGTGCGCACAAGCCGGTGGTGGCAGTGATCTATAGCCACACCCACGTCGACCACTTCGGTGGCGTGCGCGGGGTGATCGACGAAGCCGACGTCAAGGCCGGTAAGGTCAAGGTCTTCGCGCCATCGGGGTTCATGGAACATGTGATGAGCGAGAACGTCTACGCCGGCAACGCCATGAGCCGTCGTGCGCAGTTCCAGTTCGGCAGCCTGTTGCCCCGGGGCGACAAGGGCCAGGTGGACGCCGGCATGGGCAAGAACACGCCATCGGGCGGCACCATCACCCTGATTCCACCGACCGACCTGATCAGCCAGGAAATCGAGACTCGCACCATCGCCGGCATCGAGGTGCAGTTCCAGTTGACCCCGGGCACCGAAGCACCGTCGGAGATGAACCTCTACCTGCCGCAGTTGCGAGCCTTGTGCATGGCGGAAAACGCTACGCAGATGATGCACAACATCCTCACTCCGCGCGGCGCCCCGGTGCGCGATGCCAAGGCCTGGTCGCAATACCTGGACAGCAGTCTGACGCGTTACGGCGACAAGGCCGACGTACTCTTTGCCCAGCACAACTGGCCGACCTGGGGTGGCGAGCGCATCCGCACCTTCCTCGCCGATCAGCGCGACATGTATGCCTTCCTCAACGACCGCACCCTGCACCTGTTGAACCAGGGCCTGACGCCGATGGAGATCGCGCAGAACATGCAAAAACTCCCGGGCGACCTGGAGAGCAAGTGGTACACCCGCAGCTACTACGGCTCGCTGAGCCACAACTCACGGGCGGTGTATCAGCGCTATATGGGCTTCTATGACGGCAACCCGTCGAACCTCAACCCGCTGCCGCCGGTGGAAACCGCCAAGCATTATGTCGAGGCCATCGGCGGTAGTGCGGCCGTGATTGGCAAGATGCGCGAGGCCATGACCAAGGGCGATTACCGCTGGGCCACGCAACTGGGCAATCAGTTGATGTTCGCCGAGCCGGACAACAGCGAAGGCCGCGAAACCCAGGCCCAGGCGCTGGAACAACTGGGTTACCAGAGCGAGAACGCCACCTGGCGCAACATGTACCTGACCGCCGCCAT
This sequence comes from Pseudomonas sp. P5_152, assembly GCF_033989915.1. Lineage (NCBI taxonomy): Bacteria > Pseudomonadati > Pseudomonadota > Gammaproteobacteria > Pseudomonadales > Pseudomonadaceae > Pseudomonas > Pseudomonas sp. P5_152. Next base: position 842,297 of record NZ_JASFAH010000002.1, read on the forward strand.
GGAACTGCGCAATGGTGTGCCACCGACTGCCGGCAGTTCGGTGTCGGTGGACATGGTGCGGGCGCTGACCCCGGAGATGTTCTTCGACTTCCTGGCCATTCGCCTGAACAGCGAGAAAGCCGTCGGCCATGACCTGACGTTGAACTGGACCTTCGACGACCCGAACCAGGCCTACAACCTGACCTTGCGCAACGGCGTGCTGACCCACCGCAGCGGCAGCAATCCCCAGGCCGACGCCAGCGTCAGCATGAGCAAGGCGACGCTTGAACAGATCGCCCTCAAGCAACTGGACTTCCCGACGGCCATCCAGAAAGGCCTGGTCAAGTTGCAGGGCGACGGCAAGAAACTGGGCCAACTGCTGGGCAGCCTGGACACCTTCAGCCCGCAGTTCAATGTCGTCACGCCCTGATCGCGGGCAAGCCGCAAGCGGGCGCCCGCCCCCACAGTGGTTTTGGCTGCTCACAGATTCTGTATACACCACAGCAAACCTGTGGGAGCGGGCTTGCCCGCGATGGCGGTGTGTCAGGCGCCATCGATGTTGAATGGGCTGGCCCCATCGCGGGCAAGCCCGCTCCCACAGTAGTTTTGGGTGCTCACAGATTCTGTATACACCACATCAAACCTGTGGGAGCGGGCTTGCTCGCGATGGCGGTGTGTCAGGCACCATCGATGTTGAATGGGCTGGCCCCATCGCGGGCAAGCCCACTCCCACAGTGGTTTTGGCTGCTCACAGATTTTGCATATACCCAGCAAACCTGTGGGAGCGGGCTTGCCCGCGATGGCGGTGTGTCAGGCACCATCGATGTTGAATGGGCTGGCCCCATCGCGGGCAAGCCCGCTCCCACAGTAGTTTTGGGTGCTCACAGATTTTGCATATACCCAGCAAACCTGTGGGAGCGGGCTTGCCCGCGATGGCGGTGTGTCAGGCACCATCGATGTTGAATGGGCTGGCCCCATCGCGGGCAAGCCCGCTCCCACAGTAGTTTTGGGTGCTCACAGATTTTGCATATACCCAGCAAACCTGTGGGAGCGGGCTTGCTCGCGATGGCGGTGTGTCAGGCACCATCGATGTTGAATGGGCTGGCCCCATCGCGGGCAAGCCCGCTCCCACAGTGGTTTTGGCTGTTCACAGATTTTGCATATACCCAGCAAACCTGTGGGAGCGGGCTTGCCCGCGATGGCGGTGTGTCAGGCACCATCGATGTTGAATGGGCTGGCCCCATCGCGGGCAAGCCCGCTCCCACGGTGGTTTGGGGTGCTCGCGATGCCGGTGGGTCAGGCCTGGACGATCTCCACCGCCGGCATCTGCCAACGCTGCTCGATCACCTGCCGCTCGGGGCCGTACAGGCGCAGGATCAGGGTGAAGGCGCCGTCTTGTGGGGCCGGCAACCAGTTGCTCGAGGTCTCGGGGGCGGTGCTCTGCACCAGCAAGGTCAGGCCACCGTCGGCGTCCGGCTGCAGGTGATCGCGGCTGCTCAGGCAATAGCGATCGATGGGGTTGGCCACCAGTTGCCGGTCCGGCAGGTCGTAGAGGGTCAGTGACCAGAATTCGCTGGCCGGTGGCAACTGCCCCGGGGCAAAGCGCAGGCGGTAGTGGCGCCCGCCCACCAACGACTGACCCTGGTTGTCCCGCTGGCTGCCGGTGTAGAACGCCTCTTCGACGCTGTTGCCGTAGATACCCATGGCCGCCCCCAGGGCGCGGTTGAGGTAGTTGTTGTGCATGGCTTCGCGGTTGCCGAACATGCCCAGGGTGCTACGGACCTTGGCCCCGGCGACCTTCATCTCTGCCTGGGCCTGCTGGATACCCGCCAGCAATGCCTGCAACTGCTGGGCAGACAACGCGGCCGGATCAAAAGCTTGCCCCGCAACGACGCCGATCCGCGCAAAGCGTTCACGCAACGCTTGCTCGCTCGGTTGGACCGGACACAGCGTGAGGATCTGGTTCAACTGATTGATGAACCCTGGCCCCAGCCCGGTCTTGCTGTCCCACGCCTGCCACGCGATGGCGGGTGCTGCTGCGGGTACCGGGGTACCGGCATACTCGTGCAGCGAGCGCAGGCGATACTGCTGCTGCAAGGCACGCACCGCCAGCATGTCCTCGGTGTTCTTCAGCGCGGTGCGGCCCAGCACCATGACGATCTCGGTTTCACTGCGCAGTACGGCCTTGATCCCGGCCGGGGTTGCGCCCGTCCAGCCAGGCCCGGCGATCAGGTAGTCCCCCGCCTCCCGCCCGGTGCTCAGCACCCCGACATAGGCAAAGTTGTGGGTGTATTGATCCACCAGCTGGTGCACGTAGTAACGGTCCTCGGCCACTGCCGGCACGCTCAAGACCTGTGGCTCACTGCGCAGGTCCAGCCAGGCCCAGGAGTACGGCGTGTCATTGTTCGGCGTGACAATTTCGCGGTTCTTCGGCGTGTACAGGCTGCTGTAGTGACGAAAGCGATTGAAGCCGCCGACGTACTCGGCAGCACTGGGGTCGAGCACCTGCTTTTCCATGGTCTGGTAGTGCATCAGCATCGGGTAGGCGTAGATCCACGCGTCCCGGGTGATGGCCTGGATATCCTCGGCAGAGGTTGGGTAGACCTGGCTGGCGGCCAGCAACCAACTCGGACACGCCAGTGCGGCACCGGCCACACTCATGCCGGCGAGCAGACGACGACGGCTGAAAGGAGCATTCATGGTTCAGCCCTCGCCCTTGATGGCTTCGATGGTCGGTAATGGGTAGCGGCCATCCAGTGCCCGCTGTTGTGGCAGGTACAACCGCAGCATCAGGTTGAACGGACCTTGCGGCGTCGGCAGCCAGTTGCTCTGGGCGTCCTGTGCCGGGGTCGCGTGCGCCAGGGTCAGGGTCAGGCCGCCATCGGCGTCGTATCGCAGGTCGGGGCTGCGATCACCCAGGGAGTAACGCGCCAGCGGGTTGGCCACCAGCAATTGGCTCTTGCCGTCGTACAGGGTCAGGGACCAGAAGGCATTCACCGGTGGCAACTGCCCGGCGGCGAAATGCAGGCGATAGGTTTTATTGCCATCGAGTAGCTGGCCCTGGGCGTCGTGCAGTGCCATGGGATACAGCGCTTCGGCAGGATCGTTGGCATAGATGTAGCGCCAGGCCACAGCCGCGCGAGTCAGGTCATCGTCACCGAACTTGCCGACGTTGGACGGCGAGCGGAACCAGCCTTGCTGCTCCACGGACAGTTTGCTGGAGGCCACTCGCACCTGTTCGCGGCCGGCTTCGGCGCCTTCGGCCACTGCGTCCTTGAGGTCTTGCGGCGGCACGAATGCGCCGCCTGGCTGGATGCCGATTTCGGCATAGCGTGCCAGCTTCTGCTGTTCGGCGGGGGTCCACTGGTGCAGCGCCGCGAGGCGATTGAAGCGCTCGAACAACGCCACCGCCGGCCCCTGCTTGCTGTCCTCATAGGCCGGTAACTGCAGGGTGGGCAGCGCCGCGGGTGCCGGGTTCCCCAGCGCCTTGGACAGGGGCTGCAAGGCGTAGCCCTTGAGCACCTGCGCCGCCTGCGTGAGATCGTCGGCACCCTTGACCTCGGTGCGCCCGATCAGGAACACCACGCGGCTCGGCGAGCGAATCACCCCGTTGAAACCGGACGGCACCTCACCCTGCCAGTCTGGACCGGCGATCAGGTAGCGCCCGGCCTTGCTGCCGGTCGCGCGGGTGCCGATGTAGTCAAGGTTGTCGGTGCGCAGGTCCACCAGTTGGAAGTTGTAGTATCGCCCCTCGACCTCGGGGACTTGCAGCACCTGGGGTTCGCCGCGCAGGTCGAGCAAGGCGCGCGAGTAGAAGGTGTCGTTGTTCGGGGAAACCACTTTGTTGTCTTGCGGGCCGAGCAGTCGTGGCTCGCTGTACAGCATGTTGAACGGCAGCTTGGCGGCGATGGCGCTGAGCACCTTGAGGTGTTCGCCGGTGGCGTAGGCAAACACATAAGCCTCTTGGGCCAGGGCCCGGGCTTGCGGTTGATCGAGGCTGGCGGCTTGTACGGCGCTCGCGCTGAGCCCCAAGGCTAATGCGGAAATCCAGTGGCGCATGGAAATGTCTCCTGACAGCAATGAATGCGGCGCTCAGTGCCCGCTTTGTAGGAGCGGGCCCCGCAGGACGGGTTACTTGGCCCAGCGTCGCAGGTCCGAGGGGGTGTAGTCGTCGGTCTTGGCGGCAAAACCCACGCGCATCGGCTCGGTCTCTTCGTTGGCCAGGCCTCCGGCGTAGTAGCGCCCGGCGATCAGGTCGTACGAGGTTTCCAGGACGTTGTAGGTGAACCCGTGATCGTAATGCTGGATCGCGTGCAACTCACCGCTGCGCCACAGTTCGCCACGGCTGTCGTACTGATCCGATTGCGCGATCTGCCAGCTGTCTTCATCGATATAAAACCGACGCTTGCCGTAGATGTGCCGGGCATTGGGCTTGAGCGTGGCTTCCACCACCCAGACCCGGTGCTTCTCGTAACGGGCCAGGTCCTGGTTGACGTGGTTGGGCTTGATCACCGCGTCGTACTTGAGGTCGCGACTGCCGATCTTGTAGCTGTTGTAGGGGATGTACAGCTCTTGCTTGCCCACCAGCTTCCAGTCGAAACGGTCCGGCGCACCGTTGTAGCCATCGATGTTGTCGGCAGTAATCAGGCCGTTGCTGTAACGGGCGCTGTTGTCGTAGGCGATCATCGGCGCACGACGCACCCGACGCTGCCCCGGCAGGTATTGCCAGGCTGAACGCGGCTCGGCCACCTGGTCGATCGGCTCGTGCACCAGCACCGCTTCACCGGACAGACGGGCCGGTTCCAGCACCCGGCTCTTGAACATGAACAGGGTGTTGTTGCCCGGCTCAAGCCCGCTGATGGTGTCGGCGAAGTTGATCAACGACTGGTTGCGCACGTAGCTGGTGGCGCCGTTCTCGCGCACCAAAGCCGAGCTGCTGATGCGCTCGTAGCTGCCGCCACGGTAGCGGGTCATGTGGTTCCACATCACCTCCAGGGCTTCGGTGGGTAGCGGGAACGGAATGCCGTGGACGTAGTCGTGCAGGCCGTTGCCGCCATCGGCCAGGCTGGTCTTGGCGACGTTTTCCCGGCTCTGCTCGAGCACCGCCTTGGGCAGGTTGGCGCTGCGGTGCGTGGGGTAGATGTGCATCTTGTAGGTATCGGGGTAGCGCTTGAACATCGCCACTTGCCCCGGGCTCAGAAACTTCTGGTACTGCGCCAGGTTTTGCGCGGTGATGGTGAACAGCGGCTTCTCACTGGCGTAGGGGTCGCTGTACCCGCCCTTGGCGTCGACCGTGCCGGCGTTGCCCGCCAGCCCCCCGGTCCAGGCTGGAATACTGCCGTCGGCGTTGGCGGCCATTTCCGACCCCATCGGCGTCAGGGTCTTGCCCAGGGCCGCCGGATCACTGCCTTTGGCCTGCGCCAGGCTCGCCGCGCAGGCCAGGGCCAGCACACAAAGTTGCATACGCATCACTGATACTCCTTAGAAGTCGACCTTGAAGCTGACCGAGGCAAAATCGCGATCGTCCAGGGTGCTGTAGTCGTTCGAGCCGAAGAAGCTGTTGTAGGCCAGCTCCACGCTGTAGTCGTTGAGGTAGTTGGCGGTCAGGCTCAGGCCCAGCGCTTGCTGGCCTTCCTGGAACGGGCCTTGGGGGTCATAGGAATAACCCGAGACGTCATGGCGCCAGTTGACCGCCGGGATCAGGTTGACCCCCGGGAACACGTCGCTGTATTCCAGGCTGGCACGCAGGCGATAACCCCAGGACCAGTCGGTGGCGAAGCCCTTGTCGGTGCAATATTGGTTGGTCACACCCGAGGCCACGGAATTGCACTGCGCGCCATTTTTCGGGCTGCTGCGGCCAAAGGCGGCGTTGCGTCCCAGGCGCTCGTCACCCAGGTCCTCGATGTGCACCACCCCGGCCTCGCCGAACAGGCTCAGGCGCGTGGCACCGAGGATGTTGTCGTAGGCCTGGGTCGCCGAACCGGTCATCTGCCACACGCCCTTGCGCACCCAGCCGTCGTAGCGGTCGCCATGGGTGTTATCAAACCCGCTCGGCAGGTCGACCCAGGAGCTGCCGCCCGGCCCGGAAATCACCGCAACGTTGATGTCCGGGGCGTTGATCGCCAGCGGCATGTTCGGCCGGTAGCTGATTTCGCCGGCCAGGGAGATGCCCGAATTCGGCTCGACGCCATTGAGGCTGAAACCGTACAGGCGAATGTCCTCGGGGAACGCCGCCGCATAGCTGGGGTTCTGGATGCCGCCGGGGAACGTCCCGGGCTGGGTGACATCCCGCGCGTCGAGGGTGAAGTACGGCAGGCGCGAGTGATAGTTGATGAAGTAGATCGCCGCTTCCGCGTCGTTCAGCGCCGGGATCATGTTGCGCAGGGCAAAGCCGAACTGGCCGTTATCGGACGGCGATTCGTTGCCACGGGAGGTGGCGTAGAGCCCGGCACTCTGCATTTGCTGATCGGTCTGTACCTGGCTCAGGTACAGCGGTCCGCAGCCCTTCTGGATCGCGTCGCTGCTGGCGAAAAACGTGCCGCAGCCGTCGAGCACGCTGGGTCGCCAGTTGTACTGGTAGAAACCTTCCAGGTTCAGGGTGTCGGTCAGGCCGAGGCTGAAGGAGAGCATCTCCACCGGCAACTGGCCTTCCTTGATCTCCACCCCGGGACGGTTGAACGCCGAGACGTCCAGCGGGTTGATCACGTTGATGCCGTTCTGGATCAGCAGCGACTCACCCCAGGACAACACCTGGTTGCCGACCTTGACGTTGAGCGGGCGGTCAGCGACCACGAAGTCCTTCCACAGATAGGCGTCCAGGGTCTTGAAACCCTTGAACTTGGACAAGTCGTCCCAGCCCGAATCGTCGAACTGCTTGAAGCGTCCTTCGCCGTTTTCGTAGGCCTCGTCGTACCAGTACTTGAACCGCAGAAAGGCCCCCTGCCCCTGCCCGTCAAGGCTGAAATCGGTCAGGCCCTTGAAGATCTGCGAGATCTGGTCGCCCTTCTCGAAGTTCAGCCGGTTGTCGTCGGCACTGACGCTGCTGCCATTGGCCTGCACATGCTGCGCCTGCAGGGCATTGGCCCGGGTCATCATGCTTTTGTCGGGATTTTGCGTCGACCAACTGCTGCCCAGGGACAGGGTGGTCTTGGTCGACAGGCTCCAGTCTTCGTTGAACTCGAAGGTGGTCGCCTGGGCAGGTGCGACCATGGCCGCCAGGATGGCCAGGGCTAGCGGTTGCGGTCGGGTGTGGCCAAGCCTTTTGCGTCGTGGCGCGACGCAGGCGTTAGCCGAGCATGTTTTTATCATTATTAGGCTCCGGTCAGATGTACTCAGCCCGGTCAAAATGCCCAACAATCCAACAACAGGCGCAAGCGTGGCGCGACAAAAAATGATCATCCGGCTTTTTAGGCCGGGTCAGCGCAACCCTGGAAGTGCCCAAGGCGAAACTGCTTGGGGGTGATACCGAACTGCTTGCGGAAGGCGCGGATGAAATTGCTCGGCTGGCGATAACCCAGGCGCTCGGCAATCCGCTCGATCGGCTGGTCGCCAGCGGTCAACCAGTGCCGCGCCAACTCCAGGCTGTCAGTGCGGGTCTCGTTGGGCGCCGCCGCTTGCCAGTGGCGCAGCATGCTCTGGTGCAAAAAGGGATGGGCGCTGAGCACGGGCAGTTCCAGGCTGAGCCTTGGCAGGATCAAACATGGATGCTCGGCCACCTCGGTGCTGACCCCCTGCCCATCCAGCCATTCGCCAGCCGCCTGCCCGGGTGCCAGGCGCACGCGGCTGAACAACTGGGCCGGTGCCAGGCCAACTCGCCGCGAAATGTTGCGCACCAGGCTCAAGGTGGCAGCATCAAGGCCAAAAAAATGCGGCATCTGCCGGGCCGGGCGCAGGTGCAGACGGGCCTCGTCGGTGCTTTCCTCGAGCTCGGCCAAGACATGGTTGGTGACCCGCGGCAGATAGTCGGTAAAACAGCGCAGGCTGGCGCGCAAGGTGGCGGCCGAGTCCAGCAGGATGTTCATGCCTTGCAGGCAACTGGTGGCCATGCCATTGACCAGGTCACAGCCGAAGTGGCGCCCAACGCCGGCGTTCTCGCATTCACGCCACAACTGCTCCACCAGGTGCGCCGGGATGTGCTGATGCTGGTCGTCGAGCCAGGACAGGCTGATACCGGCACGCTGCAACAAGACTTGCTCACACAGGCCGACCTGGCGGGCATGACTGAGGATGGTGCGGGTGAAGGCACTGGAGGCGAACGTTTGATCAGGCATGAGCGAGCGCTGCAGGCAAAAGAGGGTTGTACTTATGCCAGCCCGTATGCTATCGATCAAATGCATTAAAAGCATCCAACGAATGCAGGAGACGCATAGTGGACCTCCGTCAGCTTCGCCACCTGGTGGCCCTGGCCGATTACCGCAGTTTTGTGCGGGCGGCCGAGGCGATCAACCTCAGCCAACCGGCCTTCAGTCGCAGCATCCAGACCCTGGAGCGCGACCTCGATTGCGCGCTGGTGGAGCGCAGCAGCCGCGAGTTTCGCCTGACCGGCCAGGGCCAACTGGTGCTGCAGCATGCCCGACGCCTGCTGGCGGGCAGCCAGGCGCTGCACAACGAGTTGATGCAATACAACGGCCTGACCGGCGGTGAGCTGCATTTCGGCTGTGGGCCCTACCCAGCGCAATTGCTGGTGCCCGAAGCCCTGGCCGAATTCATCAGCGCCCACCCGGCCATCCGTACCCGCTTTCACCAGGGTGACTGGGAACAACTGGCGGGCTGGCTCAAGGAGCAGCAGATCGAATTCCTGGTCGCCGATTCGCGCTACTTCACCGGCGATCCGCAGTACCAGGTGCAGTTACTGCGACCCCGTCGCGGGCGGTTCTTCTGCCGCGCCGGACACCCCTTGAGCCACGGCCGGCCGCTGGCACTGCGGGCCCTGCTCGACTACCCGGTGGTGGGCACGCGGATCCCGCCGATGATCCGCAAAATCCTCGCCGACGTGCAGGGCGAAGCCGACTTCGAGACCCGCGTGGAGTGTGCCCAGTTCGACGCGATCCGCCGCGTAGTAATGCGCTCCGACGCCGTGGGCCTCGCCACCATGGAAGCCTTGAGCGAGTTGGTGCTCAAGGGCGAAATCAGCCTGCTGAGCTTCACCGACATCCCCACAGACGACCCGGGACTGCAGCTGCATTACGGTATCGTCAGCCGCGCCGGACACTCCCTGACCCCGGCGGCCCTGGCCATGGTCGATGCGATTGTGCGGGTGGATCGACGCTTGCTGGAACTGGAAGGCGCGATGGTATAACCCACCCGGCCGACAAGCAGATCGCCGTGCGGCGACTTTTGATCTTGATCCCCCTGCACCGTCGGCAGGATTGAAAGGCGGCGAGGACTACGTCCTCGAACGCAGCCTCGCGGGCTCGGCAGCTGCTACGGGGGATTGGGGTATTGTCGAGAAATGCGGTGTGGCGCAGATCGCCATCGCGGGCAAGCCCGCTCCCACAAGGGAACGCGACACCAGGGCAAACAGGTCGGCCGGTAGGCCGCCTCGCCCGCTCTTACCACTCAGGCCGACTGGCAGGTCGCCGTGCTCTTGCTTTTGATCTTGATCCACCTGCCCCTTCGGCAGGCTGAGCGAAGGTGCAGCGAAGCAAACCGTAGGCGATGCCCCCTGATGGGCACAGTAGCGAAGGGACCCCGAGCCTTAGCGAGGGGCCGAACGCTGGGGCAAGACTTTTTGGGTACTTTTGTGTCGTCTGACAAAAGTGCCTCGCCGTAAGGGCGAAACCCTAAGCCGCCGTTACCGCAGCAACGGATATGTACCCACCCTCCCCCCCAAAAAAAATCACCGCAACCGCAGCGGATCAACCAACCCCGCAGCAATAGCCATCCCCACCAAATCCGGCAAAGTCTGCGCCAACATCCGCTTCATCACCCGCGAACGATACAAGTCGACAGTCTTGGCACTCACCCCCAATTGCTCGGCAATCTCTCGGGTGGTGTAACCCTGTACCAACGGCAACAACACATCGCGCTCCCGTGGGGTCAACGCCTGCAGGCGCGCCTGCAAGGCCTGGTGCCCCTGGTTGCCGGAGCGGCCCGCGGCGCCATTGCTCAGCGCCTGTTGCACACTGTCCAGCAGCAACTGCTCGTTGTAGGGCTTTTCGATGAAGTCATGGGCCCCGGCCTTGAAAGCGCGCACCACAATCGGCACATCGGCGTGGCCGCTGACAAAAATGATCGGCAGGTTCAGCTCGCGCTGGCGCATTTCCTCCTGCACGTTCAAGCCACCCATGCCGGGCATGCGCACATCAAGCAAGACGCAGGCATCGAGGCTGGCATCGCAGGCATTGAGAAACTCGACCCCACTGGTAAACGGCAAGGCCTTGAGCCCCACCGATTCGAGCAGCCAGACCGTTGAGTCGAGCATGCCCTGGTCATCGTCGACCACATACACCACGTGTTCTGTCGCACCCGCCATTACGTTATTCCTGAGGTTGTCTGGTTGGGCCGGCCAGCGGCAAGCGGCAGCTCATCAGCAAGCCGACGGCCTGGCGCCGAGCCTCAAGCTCGCCACCAAAACCTTCGATGATGCTGCGACTCATGGACAGGCCGAGGCCCAGCCCGTCGGCCTTGCTGGTGTAGAACGGAGTGAACATCTGCGCCAGTTGCGACTCGCTGACACCCGGCCCCTGGTCATGCACCGTGATCTCGACGTTGCCCACGCTACCCTGCTGCGCCGCCATCAGGATCAGCGAAGGCTGGCCGGGATGGCGCTCGCGGTTGGCATCGATGGCATTGCGCAACAGATTGAGCAACACCTGTTCGAGCAACACCCGGTCGGCATACACGGGCGGCAGATTATCCGGCAGGCGATCCTCGATTGTCACTTGCCAATTGCTCGCTTCCCAGGCGCACAAACGCACGGCGCCACGGGCCACCTCGGCAAAATCCAGGGCCTGCATGCGCCGCTGACCCTTGCGCAGGAATGCCCGCAGGCGGCTGATCACCTGCGAGGCGTGGGTCGCGTGATGGGTGATGCGTTGCAGGCCCTGGGCGACTTTTTCCGCGGCCTGCGGATTGCTCTCCAGGCTCTGCAAATAGCGCTGGCTGGCATTGGCATAATTGACCACCGCCGCCAGCGGTTGATTGATCTCGTGGGCAATCCCGGAGGCCAGTTCGCCCAGCGTCACCACCCGCGCAGTGTGCGCCAGTTCGTCCTGATGGCGACGCTGCTGGGCTTCGCGCAATTCCCGTTCGGTCATGTCCCGCGCCACCAGCGAGTAGTAACGCTCGCCCCCGGCCGAACGGTGGGCCAGCAGCACCAGCGACACTGGCACCGAACTGGCGCCAGCCAAGGGTTGCAGGCGCGCGTCGCCGCTCCACACGCCATCGCGCTCAGCGCTGCTCCAGCCGTCACGCTGCAATCGCGCCAGGTCGTCACTGGCAAACAGCGCGGCCAGCTCCGGCAACGGTTGTCCGTCGGCGATCCCGAGCAAGCGCCGGGCCGCCGGATTGAGGTAGGTCACCTGGCCCTGCGGGTCGATGAACAACACCGGATCGGTATTGACCTCGACCACCTCGGCCAGGCGCCGCTTGTTCTCCTCGGCCTGGACCCGGGCGGTGATGTCCCGGGACACGCTGACCACCTCGACCACCGCCCCGGTGTAGGTTTCACGGATCGCCCGGCTCGCGGTTTCGAACCACAGGTAATGGCCGTCACAGTGGCGGATGCGGTAAGTCATGGTGTGATAACCGTCTTGCTCCAGCGCATCCCGCGCCCGCTGCACCAGGCTGTGCAGGTCATGTTCATGGAACAGGCTGCGGGCCAGGCGCCCACGCAATTGCTCCGGCCAGTAGCCCAACAGGGTCCAGGACGCCGGCGAGGCGTCGAGAAAGCGCCCGTCCGGGGTGTGCCGGGAAATCAGGTCGGTGGTGTTCTCGATGATCAAGCGATAAAGCCGACGGGCCGTGGCCGCTTCGCGTGCGGCCAGCACCTGGGTGGTGGCGTCGCGACAACGGGCGAGCACCCGCTCATCCTGTGGGTCGGGGATAAAAGTCCAGATCAGGATCTGTGCCTGGCACTGGGCCTCGACCCCGTCGATGGCGCGCTGCTGCTCCAGGCAAGCGCGCACCAGTTCGCGATGATTGACTGGTAACAAACCCGGCACCTCAGCCAGCGGCTTGTCCCCGAGCAAGGCCAACAGCGCGGCGTTGCATTCCAGCGTCCGGCCCTGGGCATCGAGCAGCAGGCTCGGTTGCGGATCGTGACCCAACAGCGGTGACGCGCGCAGCGTGCCATTGGCGCTGTGCAGCAGGGTCGTCAACAGGTCATGGACCCAGCCCAGCCAATCGAGGCTGATACCCTCGCACACTTCAATCAGCAACAGCCCCGGCTGCCCTGCCTGCAAAGCCAGCTCGAACACCTGGCCATGGCGAATGGCGGCCCGGCGCAGGCGTCCGGCCAGCCAGCAATCGAGCTGGCGCACCTGGGCCAGGTCCAGGCGCCCCACTTGCTGCAGTTGATCGAGCAATCGCTGATCGCTGGCCAGCGCCGGATCGCCCTGCCCCGGCGGAAAATGCCGGGCAGCACCGGCATGGCTATAAAGGCGCGCCTGCGGTTGCCAGCGCAAATAAAACGCCCGGCGCACTTCGGGGCAGTCCTGCAATGCACGGCACAAGGCGTCGGCCCGCGTTGCCAGGGGCACGCCTTCGCGCTGCAGGCGCAACCAGCTGTGCAATCGAACGGGAACGTGGGTCATTGCAGGTCTACTTCATCCGGGGCGCCCAGCATATACCGGCCATGGCTTTGGATGAAACAAATATAGTACATCTACTATAGTGCTTAGGTTTAACTTCCATATAGATCGACGAATGTTATATAAAGTCTACCGGACCCAAGAGACGATCCCGGCCACCGCGCCCAGGGTCGTCCGTAGAGCTAACAATCAGCCACCGAGAATCCGTCATGTCGATTTATGAACAAGGGCTCAGCCCTGTCCCGGTCAATCACATCGCCTTGTCGCCCCTGAGTTTCATTGAGCGCACTGCCAGCATCTACCCCCACTACCCCGCTGTGATCCACGGCTCGCTGCGCCGTACCTGGAAGCAGACCTACGATCGTTGCCGCTGCCTGGCTTCGGCTCTGGCCGGGCGCGGAATAGGCCAGGGCGATACGGTGGCGGTGATGCTGCCGAACATTCCCGAGATGCTCGAAGTGCATTTCGGCGTGCCGATGATTGGCGCCGTGCTCAACCCGCTCAACGTGCGCCTGGATGCCGAAGCCATCGCCTTCATGCTCCAGCATGGCGAAGCCCGTGTACTGATCACCGACCGTGAATTCCACGGGGTGATCCACGCGGCGCTGGGGATGCTCGATCACCCGCCGCTGGTGATCGATGTCAACGATCCGGAGTACGGCGAAGGCGAGGCTGTCAGCGAGCTGGACTATGAAGCGCTGCTGGCCGAAGGCGACCCGGACTTTGCCTGGCAGTGGCCAGCGGACGAATGGCAGGCCATTTCGCTGAACTACACCTCCGGCACCACCGGCAATCCCAAGGGCGTGGTGTACCACCACCGCGGGGCTTACCTGAACTCCCTGGGCAACCAGATGACCTGGTCCATCGGCAACCACCCGGTGTACCTCTGGACCCTGCCGATGTTCCATTGCAACGGTTGGTGCTATCCCTGGACCATCACCGCACTGGCCGGCGTGCACGTGTTCCTGCGCCGGGTCGATCCGCAGCGCATCCTCAACCTGATCCGCGAGCACCAGGTCACGCACCTGTGCGGCGCGCCCATCGTGCTCAACGCGTTGGTCAACATGCCAGAGTCGGCGAAGGCGGCCATCGATCACCCGGTCAACGCCATGGTCGCGGGTGCCGCACCGCCGGCCAAGGTGATTGGCGCCGTGGAAGAAATGGGCATCAAGGTCACCCATGTCTATGGCCTGACCGAAACCTATGGCCCGGTGACGCTGTGCGCCTGGCACGCCGAATGGGACGAACTGGCCCTGGATGAACGGGCCCAGATCAAGTCCCGCCAGGGGGTGCGTTACCCGACGCTGGAGGGCGTGATGGTCGGCGACTCGCGGACCCTGGCGCCCACTCCGCGCGACGGCCAGACCATCGGCGAAGTCTTCATGCGCGGCAACACCGTGATGAAGGGCTACCTGAAGAACCCTACCGCCACCGCCGAGGCGTTCGCGGGCGGCTGGTTCCACACTGGCGACCTGGCGGTGTGTCATCCCGACGGCTACATCGAGATCAAGGACCGGCTCAAGGACATCATCATTTCCGGCGGCGAGAACATTTCCACCATCGAACTCGAAGGTGTGTTGTATCGCCACCCCGGCGTGCTGGAAGCGGCGGTGGTCGCCCGTCCCGATGAGAAGTGGGGAGAAACCCCCTGCGCCTTTATCACCCTGAAGGCCGATCACCAGGACGTCAGCGAGGCCGACATCATCGCTTTCTGCCGCGACCACCTGGCCGGTTTCAAGGTGCCGCGCAGTGTGGTCTTCACCCTGGTGCCGAAGACCTCCACCGGCAAGATCCAGAAGTACCTCCTGCGCGAGCGGGCCCAGGCCCTGTAAACCAGGCGTGTGGTCCAACCGTCCGGCGGCGGGGTGTAGACCTCGCCGTGCCCACAGTCCCATTGAGGTTCACGTAATGCCCGAATTCAACGCCCCGTTGCGCGACATGCGCTTTGTCCTGCATGAAGTGTTCGACGCCCAGGCCTTGTGGGCGCGCCTGCCGGCTTTGGCCGAGACGGTCGACGCCGCCACCGCCGATGCCATTCTCGAGGAGGCCGCCAAAGTCACCAGCCAACTGATCGCCCCACTGAATCGCAGTGGCGACGAACAGGGTGCCCAGTGGCACGACGGCCTGGTCAGCACTCCCGAGGGTTTCCAGCAGGCCTATGCCACCTACATCGAAGGCGGCTGGGTCGGCCTGTCCGGCAATCCCGACTTCGGCGGCATGGGCATGCCCAAGATGCTCGCCGTGCAGTTCGAGGAAATGCTCTACGCTGCCAACTCAAGCTTCGCCCTGTACAGCGCCCTGAGTTCCGGAGCCTGCCTGGCCCTGGACGCCCACGCCAGCGACGCCCTCAAACGCCTCTACCTGCCGCCCATGTATGAAGGCCGCTGGGCCGGCTCCATGTGCCTGACCGAAGCCCATGCCGGCACCGACCTGGGGATTGTCCGCAGCCGCGCCGAACCCCAGGCCGATGGCAGCTATCGGATCAGCGGCAGCAAGATCTTCATCACCGGAGGCGACCAGGACCTGACCGAAAATATCATCCACTTGGTCCTGGCCAAGCTGCCGGATGCGCCGCCCGGTCCCAAGGGTCTCTCGCTGTTTGTGGTGCCCAAGGTGCTGGTCAACCCGGACGGTTCCCTCGGCGCGGCCAACGCGGTGAGCTGTGGTTCGATCGAACACAAGATGGGTATCAAGGCCTCGGCCACCTGCGTGATCAACTTCGACGGCGCCAGCGCCTGGCTGGTGGGCGAAGCCAACAAGGGGTTGGCGGCGATGTTCACCATGATGAACTACGAGCGCCTGTCCGTCGGCATCCAGGGCATCGGCTGCGCCGCAGCCTCGTACCAGAACGCCGTGGCCTACGCCCGTGACCGCCTGCAGGGTCGGGCAGCCAACGGGGCCAGTGCTCCGGCGCAGGTCGCCGATCCGATCATCGTCCACCCCGATGTGCGGCGCATGCTGCTGAGCATCAAGGCCATGACCGAGGGCGGCCGGGCGTTCGCCAGTTACGTCGGGCAACAGCTGGACCTGGCGAAGTTCTCCCCCGACCCTGCCGAGCAGGACCGCGCCCAGGCCCTGGTGGCCCTGCTGACGCCAGTGGCCAAGGCGTTCTTCACCGACACCGGCCTGGAAAGCTGCATCCACGGCCAGCAAGTGTTCGGCGGCCATGGCTACATCCGGGAGTGGGGCCAGGAGCAACTGGTGCGAGACGTGCGCATCGCGCAGATCTACGAAGGCACCAATGGCATCCAGGCCCTGGACCTGCTGGGGCGCAAGGTGCTGGCTGACGGCGGCGTGACGTTGCGCCTGTTCACCGGGGAAATCCACCAGTTCGCCCAACAACCGGATGCGCCCTACCGCACGCAATTGATCGAGGCGGTGCAACGCCTGGAAGACCTCAGCGACTGGCTGGAAGACCAGGCCGCGAACAATCGCAACGAAATCGGCGCGGCCTCGGTGGAGTACCTGCACCTGTTCGGCTATGTCGCCTACGCCTGGCTCTGGGCACGCATGGCCCAGGTGGCGAAACACAAGCTGCAGGACGACCCCGGGTTCTACGGCGCAAAACTGGCCACCGCCAAGTTCTACATGCAGCGCCTGCTGCCACGGGTGTTGGGCCTGGAGCAAGCGATTCGTGCTGGCAGCCAGCCGTTGTTCGACCTCAGCGCCGAACAGTTCTGAGGCCCCTTCCGCCCTCGCGAGGGCGGGGCAATGGGTGCCCCGCCCTCGGGAAGTTTGACTATGCTTGGCTGACACCCACCGGTGACGAGGGATTTATGGACGATCCAATCGACAACAAGCCCCCCAGCTTCTGGCAGATGCTCCACAGCGTGATGGCGGCGGCCTTTGGCGTACAAAGCGGGAAGAACCGCGCCCGCGACTTTACCCACGGCAAGCCGAGTCATTTTGTGCTGCTGGGGATCATATTCACGGCGGTGTTTGCCCTGACCCTGTTTGCCATCGTCAAGTTGGTGGTGCATCTGGCCGGGGTCTAGCGAGCGGCTCAGCGCATCAGGGTCTGCAGGCTGAACGGATAGCGGTAACTGGTTGGACGGCCCTTGGCCGACAGGCTGCGGAAATTCACTCCGTAGCCCTGGCTGTCGCGCAGCGCCAGCATGCGCCGGGCCTGGTTGCGGTCGATCAGTTGCAACAGCGGTATTTGCCGGTCGCGCCCGCCGTACTGTTCGACGGCCACGCCCTGGTCATAGTCATGCAACTGCACCAGGGCCCAGCCGCCGAGGCTGAAATGGCCGCCTACCAACACGCTCAAGCGCCCGTCCAGCAACGCCTGCAACGCCGCCGGCGAGGTATTCACCGCGCTGAACAAGACGCCCTTGCCCGGTTGCCCACCGACCTCCTCGTAAGCCTGCATGGCGCCGAAGGCCATCTCGTCATTGGCGGCCCAGACCAGCGACACCCCGGGGTAACGCTTGAACAGTTGTGCCGCCTGCTCATGGGCGCGCTCGCGCTTCCAGGCGCCATAGACCATCTGTCGCAATTGCACCTCGGGATGCTCACGCAGCGCACGTTGCATGCCTTTCTCGCGCAACTGCGCGGACGGGGTGATCTTCAGCCCGGAAAACGCCAGCAACTCCAGCTTCTGGCCGGGGGCGACGGGCGGATGCTGGCGGATCAGTTCCTTGAGCATCAGGTAGCCGCCCTCCTCGTCGTTGGGCACCAGGCTACCGAGCCAGTCGGGGTATTTTTCCCGCGCGTCACCGAGCAACGCCAGTTGGTCGGCGGTCAGGGCATTGTTGACCATGAACAGCTTGACCCCGCTACCCTGGGACAGGCGCAGGATTTCTGGGGCGACATACTGTTCGTTGACGAACACCAGGTAATCCGGGCGGTTGGGCCCCAGCAGCACTTCGCGTGCCTGCTCGATGGTGGATTGCGCCACGCGCTCGGAATAACGGACCTGCAGGTCCATGCCCAGGTCGCGAGCGGCCGCCTGCATGAATTGGCTGTAGCTGACCCAGAACACTTCCATGGTAGTTCCCGGATTGAGGAATACCACCGACGCCGCTTGCGCGCCGGGTCCGAAGACCGCGCAAAGCGTCAGTAAAATCCCCCACACGAACCTGAACATTAAACAACCGAGCCCCGAAAATTAGCCGCGCATTATAGCCGGCCACTGGCTGGCACATTGCGGTTAATTAACGTGTCGTCCGACAATCAGCGGATCAGGGCCCGGCCACGCGGGTTTACTGATGGCTGACCCAGTACACGGCAGTGCCCACTACCAGGATGATCAGGAACAGAATCGCCCACGCATCGACGCTGCTATCGCTTTTGCCTGCTTTGGTCGGATTGCTCATTGCATCGCCTCTTGTCGGTTTTATCGGTGATTGCATGAAGACTCGATCACAGTTAAGTCGAGGATTGCCCATACGACAAATAAGGGTAAGACAATAATCAGTCTCATTAGTCGATTTGGTTCTTTCCATATACTCAAACATCACTTTTGCGCATAAACGCAAACTGGTATCTTGCCCCGGCTCCGTGGGGAGTGCGCGGCCGTGCGCGCAGAATTGCCAAGGCATTTTCGGAACTCAGCGAGCGAGAAACGCCGCGATTTTCGAGGGGCCCAAGCCTGAGAACAGGACTTATATGTACGTATACGACGAGTACGATCAGCGGATCATCGAGGACCGCGTCAAGCAGTTCCGTGATCAGACCCGACGCTATCTGGCAGGCGAGCTGAGCGAAGAAGAATTCCGCCCCCTGCGCCTGCAAAATGGCCTTTATATCCAGCGCTTCGCCCCGATGCTGCGGGTTGCCGTGCCTTATGGCCAACTGACTTCGCGGCAGACGCGAATGATGGCCAAGATCGCTCGCGACTACGATAAGGGTTATGCCCACATCAGTACCCGGCAGAACGTGCAGTTCAACTGGCCGGCACTGGAAGACATTCCAGACATCCTGGCTGAGCTGGCCACCGTGCAGATGCACGCCATCCAGACCAGCGGCAACTGCCTGCGCAACGTCACCACCGACCAGTTTGCCGGCGTGGCCTCCGACGAGTTGATCGATCCGCGCCCGTGGTGCGAGATCGTCCGCCAGTGGACCACCTTCCACCCGGAATTCGCCTACCTGCCGCGCAAGTTCAAGATTGCGATCAACGGTTCGACTTCCGACCGCGCCGCCATCGAAGTCCATGACATTGGCCTGGAGCCGGTGCACAACGCCGCAGGCGAACTGGGTTTCCGCGTGCTGGTTGGCGGCGGCCTCGGGCGTACGCCAGTGGTGGGTGCGTTCATCAATGAATTCCTGCCGTGGCAAGACCTGTTGAGCTACCTCGACGCCATCCTGCGTGTGTACAACCGCTATGGCCGTCGCGACAACAAGTACAAGGCGCGGATCAAGATCCTGGTCAAGGCCCTGACGCCGGAAGTCTTCGCCCAGAAAGTCGACGCGGAAATGGAGCACCTGCGCGGTGGCCAGACCACCCTGACCGAAGCCGAAGTGCAGCGTGTCGCCAAGCATTTCGTCGACCCGGACTACAAGGCCCTGGACAACCAGAGCGCCGAACTGGCCGAACTCGACCAGCAACACCCAGGCTTCGCTCGCTGGCGCACCCGCAACACCCTGGCCCACAAGAAGCCGGGTTATGTTGCCGTGACCCTGTCGCTCAAGCCTACCGGCGTTGCCCCGGGCGACCTGACCGACAAACAGCTGGACGCAGTGGCCGACCTGGCCGATCGCTTCAGCTTTGGTCAACTGCGCACCTCCCACGAGCAGAACATCATTCTCGCCGACGTCGAGCAGAGCCAATTGTTCACCCTGTGGGGCGAGTTGCGCGAGCAAGGTTTTGCCACGCCGAACATCGGCCTGCTGACTGACATCATCTGCTGCCCGGGGGGTGACTTCTGCTCCCTGGCCAATGCCAAGTCGATCCCGATTGCCGAATCGATCCAGCGTCGCTTCGATGACCTGGACTACCTGTTCGACATCGGTGAACTGGACCTGAACATCTCCGGCTGCATGAACGCCTGTGGTCACCACCACGTCGGCCACATCGGCATCCTCGGGGTGGACAAGAAAGGTGAAGAGTTCTACCAGGTGTCCCTGGGTGGCAGCGCCAGCCGCGACGCCAGCCTGGGCAAGATCCTCGGCCCGTCCTTCGCCCAGGACGCCATGCCGGACGTGATCTCGAAGCTGATCGATGTGTACGTGGAACAACGTACCGAAGACGAGCGCTTCATCGACACCTATCAACGTATCGGCATCGACCTCTTCAAGGAACGCGTCTATGCAGCGAATCATTAAGAACAACGAGGTCATCGACGAAACCTGGCACTTGCTGCCCAAGGATTTCAACATCGATGAGATCAGCAACTGCGACGACTACATCGTGCCGTTGCAACTGTGGCGCGAACACGGGCGCATGCTCCTGGCCCGTGATGGCGGCCTGGGCGTGTGGCTGGACGCCGATGAAGAAGCCGAGGAAATCGGTGACGACGTGGATAAATTCCAGGTCATCGCCCTCAATTTCCCGGCGTTCACCGACGGCCGCAACTACTCCAACGCCCGTTTGCTGCGCGACCGCTACGGCTTCAAAGGCGAGCTGCGGGCGATTGGCGACATCCTGCGCGACCAGTTGTTCTACCTGCGCCGCTGCGGGTTTGACGCCTACGCCTTGCGTGCCGACAAAGACCCGTACGAAGCGCTGGAAAGCCTCAAGGACTTCTCGGTGACCTACCAGGCCGCCACTGACGAACCGCTGCCGCTGTTCCGTCGCCGCTAACGGGCCAAGGCCTTGAACCCCGCCCGGGGTTCAAGGCTTGCTGTCGTCATCAGCCTCCCAACAGATCCTCGATCGGAATCGGCCTGCCGGTGTGGACCCAGTCCCTGTACAACCTGACCTTGTTCTCCAGCCGCGTGAAACTGGCGAAGGGGTTCTCGGCATCCAGCGTCGACAGCGCGACATCCCTGCTCAACACCCCCCACAACTCCTCCGAGGCATCGGCCTCACTCAACAAATGCCAGACTCTCGCCTGGATCACTGAATAGGCCACCCGAAAATCAGCGGTGCGGCTCAGGCCCTCTATCGTTCGCAAAAAACGCGCTCCCCGGGGCTTGGCGACCAGCCGCTGCCATAGCAAACGCTTCAGCTCGACATGGGCCTCAGGCAGGCGCTGCAACCACACCGCCGGTTGCGTGACACTCAGGTCGGGGGCGCTCAACCAAAGATTCAGGCCGGTGTGTTCTCGATGGGTAATGATGCGCCGCAGGCTGTCCTCGTCCGTCAGTGGATTGCCCCACAGGCGGACCCGGTCCCTGGCCACGGCCTGGACCAGGACGGCAGGGGGAAACCGGGAAATCCGGTTGTTACTGAGGTCCAGCAATTCCATGGAGGGTTGTTCAGGAATACCAACGGGACAATGGGTAATGCCGGTACCGCCGAGGCTCAACCTGCGTAAATCCGTCATGCCAAACACCAGCGGCGGGACGCCCAGCGGATTATCGCTCAAGTCCAGCACCTGCAAACGCACCAGCTGAGACAACTGCCCCGCCGATAGTTCGGTCAGTTCCAGCCAGGTCGACTTGAGGTTCAGTGTGGTGAGGTGGGGCATGCGAGTAATCGCAGGCGGCAAGCGCACCTCAACTACACCGTGGGGATTGACCTGTCGCAGGTCGACGCTCTCCATGTTCAAGGTGCGCAGATTGGGAAAGCACCCCAGGAAACCTTCCAGCCCCTCTGGTCGCGCCAGCTGGAAACCTTTCATGGACAACTCGACGACGTCATTGAATTTTGCCGTCAGAAAGGGCAGTGAATGGAAGTACTCGAAGTCCAGGTCCAGTTTGTAGCCCAGCAGTTGCGCCCCCGAATAGACATGAGTGTCGACATGCCCGCGTTTTTGCCAGAAGCTCATCAAGTCGGACACCAGCTCAATCCGCGCCTCTTGCTCAAGGTAAAGCACCTCTTCGACACGCTCCAGGTTCTCCTCCTCAATCTGGGCCGCATCCATCCCCTGCGCCGCCTCTTCGCCCTCGACCAGAAAATCGATAGCCATTTCGTCGACTTCCTGCAAGACCTGGTCGACCCATTGGCGTAAATCGAGATCGAGTTGGCTCAGTTGTATTTCCAGCCGTGCCAGTTGCTCCATCGCCCCGGCGCCCAGGTTCTGCAGAAACTCAGCGGCCTGCGCCGGAGTAAAACCGGTGTAAATCGACCTGACGTGAACGATCTCGATATCCCGAGTCAACGCCGCCCCCTGCGAGGTCGCCGGATAACCTCCGCCTCGCAGCCCTGGCGCCTCGAAAAGCAGCCCGGAGTCCATTCGCGAAAGCCCGGTGATGAGTTCGGAACGCGGCAGTGTCCGCTCGCTGATTTTCCGCCTCAGGCCGCGCGCGGCATCCAGCGGTTGCAGCTGCAACGCATCACGTTCGGACTCTGACAGCAGGTCGAGAACAGCCTGATAGACATCGTGGGCGTCCGGCCGATAGACACCCTGCGCATCGTGCCCGCTATATCGGCGAGCCACTTTGATCAGGTACCTGCATTCATGGGACGCGAACGGCCCGACCTGATCCAGGAGGCGTCCCGCCGCTGACCCCTCGTGCACCTCGATACGCAGCGACTTCGGCCATCCGGGCAACGCTTGCAGAGAGTGCAGCGCCAGTGCGTCAGTCTCCGGGTTTTGAATGGATTGAAGGTAAAGCCCTTCATAGGCACGATTGAGCCGCACGTGTTGCCGATACTGGCTGGCCTTGCCATCCAGCCGCCGGAGCAGGCGCCGGCTTTCGGCCACTGTCGGCGGCGCCTGAATATCCACGCCTGACCGGTCGAGCAGTTGTTCTATGGCGCCTTTAGGCAAGCCCGGGTACTGACGTTGAAACAGCTTCACCCATTCATTGTCAGAGTGCTGGAAGCTGTCATATCGCGCCTGAAAGCGCATCGCCAGGGCAGTGGCGGCCTGTTCCCCGGGGATCGCCTGCAGGGTTTCGCGCTGAAGATCCTGATCGATCCTGAAACGGCTGATGGTATCAGCCAACAGCGGCGTCGGCGGACGGCGCCCCGCCTGCATCAACCGCAGCATATCGTCGTCGACCGCGCTGACATTGCCGATCTGGTGCAGTACCTCATCGCTGAATGACGCCACCGGCGCGCCGATACCGCGTATCAACGCCAGGCGCGTGGTAGTGCCTGACGGTGTGGCTTCCACAGGCTGTACCTCGGGCATCTCGGGCCTGATGACAGGTTCTCCCGGGGTCTCCGCAGGCCGGGCCACCGGCCCTGGCAGCGTCTCCACGGCCCCCTCGCCCTTGAGTGCCGCACCCGCACCCAGCAGCGGCAGCGCATTGAGCAAACCAAACACCACGCGGGTCACGCCCGCGGATGAATCATCCGGCTGCTTGCCATTCATTGCCTGGTCCAGCCCATACCCGGCATCGATAATCCCGGCCAACACCAACAAGCCCTCACCCCCCGGCACAAACAGGGCCAAAGGTCCGAACCTGTTGATCCATTGCACAATGGGTTCGACCACCGCACTCAGGTTATCCCGATTGACTTGCGCATCATCGCGAATGGTTTCAATGCTGGCATTCGCCGCCTGCTTCATGCTCAGGACTAGCTGTGCGAAAGGATCGGTGCCTGGAGACACCACTTCAAGATGAACATACTCGGCCGGGTCCCAGTACCCGTCGTCGTTGAAGAATCCGTGGCCCTGTTTCAGATGGTGTTGGCGCGGGTATATCGCCATGCCATCCAGTGCGGTCAACACACCGGCATGAAAGGTACCGTCATGGCGGTCGTCCTCGGCAAAGTGAGCCGCCAGCGCCCGCTTTCGCTCCCCATCCTGGCCCTGCTCCACGATCCAGCGGTGCAAGGCCCTGGCATCGACGAAGTCATGGATCGGTGAGGAGTTGCCCGGGATGTACAGAATGATCCTGGGGCTGGAACGGTGGCGGAAACTCCAGATATCGCTGGCGGTGTAACGATAAAGTACCAATCGTGCGACTTCGACCGGGCTGGGGACGTGCATGAGTGCCTGCAACGGCTCGATCGCCAGTTGCTGCCACGGTTGATCCGGCGCCAAACCCGCGGCCCGCAAGGCCAGTTCGAACCCCTGCCGTGTGAGGGTGTTTTCCTGCCGTTGCAGGTATGCGGCCATGACAAAGGCCGCCTTGACCGACGTCCTCAGTGCACAGGCGCCAGGCGCAACGATCACCTCATCCGAGGGCCAGGCCCGCTCCACATACTCACGGTATTGGTCCTTGAGCTCCAGTTCCCATACCCACTTCTTGAAATCGGCGGGTCGCAGCCTTAGCTGCGTCAAGGGACCATAGGTTTGCGGCTCCGTGTGGCGATAGATGCCTTCGTAGGTGTCATGGTTGCCATTACCCACATAGGCAAACTCATCGACATGGTCGACCAACCGTACTTGCGGGCCGATATCGGGAGGCGTGTACAAGCCGAACGCGGTTTCCCCGAAACGCCCGTCACCCACTGTTTGGTAGTTGCAGAGTAACGCCTGAGCCAGGCTTTGGGCGTTCGCTACCCGACCCTGCTGAACCCCGTTTTGTGCAGGATGGCCGTGATAGTTGTAGTTGAGCGTGACCAACTGCGTGGTCAGGGGTGCAATGTCTGCTCCCCATTTCGTTTGAATGAGTTGGCCGGCGAACTGCTCCGGCGACAGGGGTAAAGCCTTTTCAACCGCTGCCTTTAACTCATCGCGCATGGGAGTGATTGGGACACCGTGTGTGTCTGAGGCTTCGGGCTCTTGAGACTCGATCATTGTGCAATTCCTTTGCGGCTGGTTGAAGAAGCGTCAGCCTAAATGGACTCAGCACTTGCCCATCGCAGGAAAGCTCGTCAGCACCTCACGAAACGCCAATGGTACAAGTCGGAAAAATGCACCTGCAGTGGATACGCTTAATTACATTGCCATTGTGTAGTGTGGTGCCGATGGCAACATTGCCTATACCCCCAATCAAGACCGAGAACACGGCTGTCTATATTGAGCACGAGGACTGGCCGTAGATTGACCGTGTTCATTTCAGGAGCCTCGAAGATCTGCTTGAAGCCCTGGAGTCCAATGGCTTCAAGCAGGTACCGGGCGAGATGGACACTGTCGAACGGGCAAGGTCTCCACAGCCTCGGTTCCCTGCCACATTACAAGAACAACTCACTCAGCCCGGCATGTTCATGCTTGACCGCCGCTATTCCTTCCAAAAGCGAACGCTGATCGACCGCGAGGGGTCACCAGAACCGTTGTTGCGTCAAACGGCTCCACCAGGTCAACAACAGGCGATCCACCGAACCACTGGCAGCCAACCCGACCCGCTCCTGCAAACTCTTGCGCTCGGCATAGTGCAGGTGGAACAACTCGGCACCCTTGGCGCGTTCGGCCAGGTACTCGTCGCTGGTCTTGAGTTCATCCACCAGTTGTTTGTCCAGCGCGGCGATACCCAGCCAGACTTCCCCGGTGGCCACTTCATCGATGGCCAGTTGCGGGCGATAACGGGCGACGAAGTTCTTGAACAGTTCATGGGTCACATCCAGGTCTTCCTGGAACTTCTCCCGGCCCTTCTCGGTGTTTTCACCAAACACCGTCAGGGTGCGTTTGTATTCGCCAGCGGTCAGCACTTCAAAGTCGATGTCGTGTTTTTTCAGCAACCGATTGACGTTGGGCAACTGCGCCACCACGCCGATCGAGCCGAGGATGGCAAAGGGCGCGCTGATGATCTTCTCGCCGATGCACGCCATCATGTAGCCGCCGCTGGCGGCAACCTTGTCGATGCACACGGTCAGTGGCACGCCGGCCTGGCGAATCCGCGCCAGTTGCGAGGAGGCCAGCCCGTAGCTGTGCACCATGCCGCCGCCGCTTTCCAGGCGCAGGACCACTTCGTCCTTGGGCGTGGCCAGGGACAGCAGCGCGGTGATTTCGTGGCGCAGGCTCTCAGTGGCCGAGGCCTTGATGTCGCCGTCGAAGTCGAGGACGAACACCCGTGGCTTGGCCTCAGGCTTTTTCTTGTGCTTCTTCTCGGACTTGGCTTCGGATTTGCGCAGGGCCTTGAGCTGGTCCTTGTCGAGCAAGGTCTGCTCCAGGCGCTCGCGCAGCCCCTTGTAGAAATCGTTGAGTTTGCTGACCTGCAACTGGCCCGCTGATTTACGCCGGCCCTTGCTGCGCAGCGCGGCAAAGCTTGCCAGGACCACCAGGATGGCGATCACCAGGGTAACGGTTTTAGCCAGAAAACTTGCGTACTCGGCAAAAAACTCCACATGGACTCCTTAACGACGGTGCGCCGCTCGATACGCGGGCGCGGATAGCTCCAGCATACCCATGCGACCGCGTTGCGGCCAGCCGTGAAACCTGATGCGAGGGGCCTCCAACGAGCATTTCAAACAAGCGTATGTTTTTTCATTGACAGCTCACCGGCATCCTCATAACCTCGCAAAACCTTCAACGTACCGGGATGACGCGGACGTGGGCAGCATCTACTTGATTCGACATGGCCAGGCCTCCTTCGGTGCAGACGACTACGACGTGTTGTCGCCGACCGGGGTGCGCCAGGCAGAAATCCTCGGCAGCCACCTGGCTGAGCTGGGGCTGAGCTTCGATCGCTGCCTGGCCGGCGACCTGCGCCGCCAGCAACACACCGCCACCAGCGCGCTGGCGCAGTTCGCCGCCGTTGGCCTGCCGGTGCCGACCCTGGAGACCGACTCGGCCTTCAATGAGTTCGACGCCGACGCGGTGATCCGTGCGCTGCTCCCGGACCTGCTGCCCGAAGAACCCGAGGCCCTGCACATCCTGCGCAACGCGGCGCACAACCGCGGCGAGTTCCAGCGCATCTTCGCCCTGATCATCGAGCGCTGGCTGGCCGGCACCTACGACCCACCCGGCCTGGAAAGCTGGCTCGGGTTTGTCGAACGGGTGCAGGCCGGCCTGCAACGCATACTGGAACAGGCCGACAACACCCAGAAGATCGCCGTGTTCACCTCCGGCGGCACCATTACCGCCCTGCTCCACCTGATTACGCTGATGCCAGCCAAACAGGCTTTCGAGCTGAACTGGCAAATCGTCAACACCTCGCTCAACCACTTGAAGTTCCGTGGTCGCGAGGTGGCCCTGGCTTCTTTCAACAGTCATGCCCACCTGCAACTGTTGAAGGCACCGGAACTCATCACTTTCCGATGAACCCCGGATTACTGTGACCCTTGCTGTAACACCCCATAAAAGGATCGAACCATGACCTCCGTAGCTGACGCCGTACAAGCAATGCAAGCCAAGTTCAACCCAGCCGCCGCTGCCGGCCTGGACCTGGTGTTCGGTTTCCGTATCGACGAAGACAAAAACTTCTCGCTGGTTGTCAAAGACAGCACCTGCGAACTGAAAGAAGGCGAGAACCCGGACGCCCAAGTGACCCTGGTCATGGACAGCGAAACCCTGCAAGGCATCGTCAGCGGTGAAACCGATGGCATGCAAGCGTTCATGGGCGGCAAACTGCGCGCTGAAGGCGACATGATGCTGGCGATGAAACTGTCCGAGCTGTTCCCGGCCTAAGCCAGCGGCCTCCCCTGTGGAGGCCCGGCCAAGCTGCAGACGAATCCCGCCGCCAAGGCGGGATTCGTCGTTTCAGGCCCCCGACGGGCCTTCAGCGCCCGCTTGCTCTACACTGCTGGGCCCTTTACGTCAGCGACCGGCCCATGGACATCGATCTCGCCCGTACCTTCCTGGAAATCGTGCGTTGCGGCAGCCTG
The DNA here is from genome assembly GCF_033989915.1 of Pseudomonas sp. P5_152. Taxonomy (NCBI): domain Bacteria; kingdom Pseudomonadati; phylum Pseudomonadota; class Gammaproteobacteria; order Pseudomonadales; family Pseudomonadaceae; genus Pseudomonas; species Pseudomonas sp. P5_152. Next base: position 869,738 of record NZ_JASFAH010000002.1, read on the forward strand.
GCCGCGGCCGCGGAAAAACTCCACGTCACCCAGACCGCGATCACCGCGCGGGTACAAAAACTCGAGAGCCAACTGGCCGCCACCCTGTTCGTGCGCAACCGTGCCGGCGCCCGCCTGACGGCCGACGGTGAGGCCTTTGTGGTGTATGCCAATCAGCTGGTGCAGACCTGGGAAGCGGCCCGTCGCGACTTGCCCCTGCCGGACGGCTACCGCAATGTGCTGCACATCGGTGGCGAGGTCAGCCTGTGCAATCCGTTGATGCTCAGTTGGGCCCGGGACATTCGCGCCAACATTCCGGCCTACGCCCTGCGCACGGAAATCGGCAACGGCGAAGCTCTGCTGCGGCAGTTGGAAATGGGCGTGCTGGACGCCGCCCTGGTGTTTCAACCCGAATACTGGCCGCGGCTGCAGGTCGAGCAACTGCTCGAGGAAAAGCTGATCCTGGTACGACTGCCCTCGCAACCCGAACCCTATGTGTACATCGACTGGGGCAGCGACTTTCGCCGTCAGCACGACTCTGCGCTGCCGGACAAGGCCAAGGCCGTGCTGAGTTTCAACCTCGGGCCGCTGGCGTTGCAGTACATTCTGCAGAACGGTGGCGCCGGTTACTTCCGGACCCGGGTGGTGCAGTCCTATCTGGACAGCGGGGTGCTGGAGCGGGTGCCCAAGGCGCCGGAATTCAGCTACCCGACGTTCCTGGTGTATTCGCGCGATCGTGATTCCCAGGTACTGCAGCAGGCGTTCGAGCTACTGCGCCAACTGGTCCAGCGGGAAAGCGACTGGTCACAGCGCTGGGACCCGCTGCTCTGAAGACATTCAGCACCTGGATCAAGCGCTATTACGCAGATCCATTGGCCGGATAATTTGCCCGCGACTAATCTTCTGTCAATAACAACGACAACAGGTGATCAGGGTGAGGCAAACCACGCAGGCGTTTCGCAACCGATATCGCGCCGAGATCCACCGCTTCTACAATCCGTGGCTACACGCAGGGTTTGTGCTGGTGTTCGGGATCACGGCGATCAGCCTGTTCTGGGGCACGCTGGATCAGGTGGAGCCGCTCGAATGGCTGGCGGTGCCGCTGAGCCTGCTGCTGTTCAACCTGGTGGTCTATACCGTGCACCGGCACCTGGGCCATCACAAGCATGCCTTTGCCCGCCTGTTTTATGCCCGTCATGCCGGCGATCACCACAGTTTTTTCGCCCCCGGCCAAATGGCCTACGACACCGCGCGCGACTGGCGGGTGATTCTGTTTCCGGCCTGGCTGATCGTGGTGCATTGCCTGCTGGTCACCTTGCCCGCCTGGTGGTTGCTGGCGCAGTTCAATGGCAACGTTGCTGGACTGTTCGCCGGCTGCATGATCCTCGGCTACCTGACCTACGAAGTGTTTCATGCCTGCGAACACCTGCCGCCGAGCAATCCCCTCACCCGCCTGCCGTGGATCCGCCAGATGCGCCACCTGCATGAACTGCACCATCGGCGCGAGCTGATGCAGGCGCGCAACTTCAACATCGTGTTGCCACTGATGGACTACCTGTTTGGCACGCTGTACTGGGAAGACCACCCCAACCACGCCCACCTGCCTTGGAGCAGAACGCCCATGACCCGCCTGCAGCACCAGATCGACATTGCCCGCGAGCCGATTGCCGTGCTCGCCTACGCCAGCAGCGCCACCCGCTGGCCGGAGTGGCACCCCTCCTCGCTGCGGGTCGAGGGGCCGCAAGGACCGCTGCATGCCGGGGCACGTTTTGAAGAGGACATCCACGCCGGTGGTCGTGCCGGGCACCTGAGTTGGGAGGTCAACGAATACCTGCCGGGGCGCCGCTGGAGCGCCCGGGCCCAGGGCGATCATGGCTTGGAATTGCTGCTGACCTATGAATGCAGCAGCGAGGGCGACGGCAGCCGTTTTGTGCGTACCCTGGAGTACCGCTTCAGCGGTCTGTGGATGCGCCTGGCCAATCAATTGCTGCTCAAGCGGCGGATCGACCGCGAGTCAGCGGTGTCGCTGCTGGCCCTGCGCGACCGCGCGCTGGGCACGCTGGGCAAGCCCGCCGGAGCCGTCGCTTGATGAGCGGCGCGCGCCGGCGCGTCAGCCTCAGTGGTTTGCTGTTGGTAGTCGTGGTGCTGGTCGGGCTGTTCCTGCTGCTGGCGCCGACCCAGGTGCAACCCGTGGCTTGGACGCCGCCACCGGCCCCGTCCCTGGTCTCGGGGGTGTTTGCCGAAAACCAACGGCTCAGGGACGTGGAGCACGTCGGCTCGGCCAACCTCCCGGGGCCCGAAGCCCTGCTGCTGGAAGACGGCTTCCTGATCAGCGGCCTGCATGACGGCCGGGTGATCCGCAGCAGCCTGGACGGCAAGATCCTCAAGGTGCTGACCGACACCGGCGGCCGCCCCCTGGGCCTGGCCCGGCATCCGGATGGCCGGCTGATCATCGCCGACGCCATCAAGGGCCTGCTGGCCCTCGATACCCAAGGCCAGTTGATCGCCCTGAGCACCGAGGCCGGCGGCGTGCCCCTGGGCTTTACCGATGATGTGGTCATCGACCGGACCGGGCACTACGCCTATTTCAGCGATGCGTCCAGCCGGTGGGGCTACGGCCATGATGGCGAGGCGATCATCGAGCACGGGGGTGACGGGCGTCTGCTGCGCTATGACTTCCAGAGTGGCAAGACCGAGCAGTTGCTGGACCGCCTGGAGTTCGCCAATGGCGTGGCGCTGGGGCCCAATGACAGCTACGTGCTGGTCAACGAAACCGGTGCCTATCGCATCACCCGCTACTGGCTGAGCGGCCCCAAGGCACGCACCCGCGAAGTGTTCGTCGACAACCTGCCGGGCTTACCGGACAACCTCAGCTTCAACGGCCAGGAGCGTTTCTGGGTGGCGTTGTACGCACCGCGCAACAGCCTGCTCGATGGGTTGGCCGGGTATCCGTTCGTGCGCAAGATGATCGTCAGGGCGATGATGCTCCTGCCCAAGCCGGTAGAGCGCCGAGCGTTTGCCCTGGGGTTGGATCTGGACGGCAAGGTGATCAGTAACCTGCAGGATGCCAGCAGTGGCAACTACTCACCCATCACCACGGTCCGCGAGTATGGCGACTGGCTGTATTTCGGTTCGCTGAAGTCCAGTCATATGGTACGACTGCCTTTGGCCAAGGCGTTGTCAGCACTGCCTTGAGTAAATCACGGGGGCGACGCTGCGCCCCCGCCGAGTGGTCAAGCCTTGGAGGCACCGTTCAAGCTTTTGGAGATTTCGTCTTTGATCGTAAGGCGTTTGGCCTTGAGCTTCCTCACCTCGTCGTCGGCCTGGGCAGCGGCTTCCGCCTTCAGTACCTGGGTGTCGATATCCGAGTATTTATCCAGCAGCGCGTGCAGGTGGGGATCATTGGCACGCTTTTTCTGAATGTCTTCCTTTGAATAGCTCAAGTCCTGATACAGGTCATGTTTCACCGGCATGGAACACCTCCGTTTGTTGATCGGTGGCGAACACTTGTCCTGTGTTCACCAGTTATCAGCATGGCCTTGCCTGAGGGTCGCTGTCGACCGTCAATCGGACCAGCGGTGTCCGTTCGTCGCCCCTCACCCGCGGCCGCTCTCCCCCAGGACACTGCGGATCATGCTCAACAGCGCATCCGGACCATAGGGCTTGCTCAGCAAGTAGGTGTCGGGGCTAAGCTGATGATTGTCGGAAATGATGTCGCGGGTATGGCCCGAGGTGAACAGCACCGCCACTGCAGGCACCTGGACCTTGGCCCAGGCGGCCAGGTCGGAACTCTTGATCAGCCCGGGCATCACCACGTCGGTAAAAATCAGGTCCACCGTCGCCCCGTCCAGCAACAACTGCATGGCACTGTCGCCATTGCCCGCGAGCAACACCTGGTAGCCCGAGGCCTGGAGAAATTCGGCGGCGGTACCACGTACTTCCTCGTTGTCCTCCACCACCAGGATCGTCTCGTTGCCGCCTGTGCCTGGCACACTTCGCGATGGCATCTCACGGCTCTGGGCGCGTTCACTGCGAGGAAAATACATGTGCACGCACGTGCCGCCGCCGACCTCGCTGGTCATCTCGATATGCCCACCGCTCTGTTTGACGAAACCGAACACCATGCTCAGGCCCAGGCCGGTGCCCTGGCCGTCGGCCTTGGTGGTAAAGAACGGCTCGAACGCCTGCTTGAGGGTCGCCGCATCCATGCCCTCGCCGGGGTCGATCACCGACAGGCGCACATAGTCGCCAGCGCTGATGCCCTTGCCGACGCACACGAAGCGATCGAGCACGACGTTTTTGCCACTGATCACAATCGTGCCTTCGCCATGCATCGCGTCACGGGCATTGATCGCCAGGTTGAGCAAGGCGTTTTCCAGCTGGTTGCGGTCGACCGAAATGCACCAGGGGTCGTCGGGCAGTTGCACATCGATCTGAATGGTTTCGCCCAGCGCACGCTGCAGCAATTCCCCCAGGCGCTGGTAGATTTGCCGAGGGTTGTAGACCGCCGGCGACAAGGGCTGGCGGCGGGCAAAGGCGAGCAGTTGCGAGGACAGCATGGCACCGCGCTCGACGGCTGCCAGGGCGGCACCGACCCGGCGCTGCACGTTGGCGTTATCGGCTTCATGGCGGGCCAACAGGTGCAGGTTGCCGGCGATCACCTGCAACAGATTATTGAAGTCATGGGCAACGCCGCCGGTCAATCCACCAATGGCTTCGAGTTTCTGCGATTGGCGCAATTGCTCCTCAGCGGCCAGGCGCCCTTCCACCTCATCGGCGACCCGCTGCTCCAGGTTGCGGGTGAACTTGAGCAGGTTCTCTTCGGCAGTCTTGCGCTCGTGGATATCAATCAGCACCCCGGGAAAACGCAGGGGTTGAGCTTGTTCATCGAACTCGCAGCAACCACTGGCCAGCACCCAGCAATAGCTGTCATCCGCCCGCCGGATACGGTATTCAGCATTGAACGGGCCACCATTTTCCAGGGCTTGCTCCACCAGCTGATTAACCTCTGGCAAGTCATCGGGATGGATTCTGGTCGCGGCGAACTCGGGTGACATCAGCTCCAGCGACTGCTCGCACGGATAGGAAAAAGTCCGCGCAAACCGCTCATCCCCGGACAGCAGATTGGCCCGAATGTCCCAGACAAACGACCCCAGCAAGGCCCCGGCATTGAGCGCCAGGCGTACCCGTTCGTTGTCGGCACGATAGGCTGCTTCGGCCTGTTCGCGCAGGCGTTCAGAGGTCATGTGGGCGGTGGTTTCCACGACAATCGCGAGGACCCCGGCCGGCACGCCGTCATCATCGGCCACCGGGCTGTAGTAGAGGTCCATGAACACGGCTTCGGGCTGGCCGTTACGCAACAGCTCCAGCTCTTTGTTGCGGTATGAAAGGGTGCCACCAGCCAGGCAGGTGTCGACCACGTTACGGTTGAATTCGGCGACCTCCGGCCAACCCAGTTCCACAGGCGAGCCGAGCAGATAGGGATGACGCCCGCCGGCAAACACCGAATAGGCATCGTTGTAGATCATGTAGCCGGGGCGTCCCCAAAGCATCACCAGCGGCACCGGTGAGGCCAGCAGCAACTGCACCGAACTGCGCAGGCTGCGCGACCAGGTATCGTAGCTGCCCAGTTCGGTGACGCTCCAGTCGAACGCGCGAATGCGTTCGGCCATTTCGCCGCTCCACCCGCTACAACCATGACTCTGCGTTAGAAACTGCATCGATGGACTCTGTGCGCACAGCGCAAAGGTGGAACAACGGACCGACGCAGGTGGGCCCGCGCTCAAAGCTTGGAGCGCGGCCGGCGCTGATGGTTTCATTGTTGTCCAACTCGCGGCGCTTGTCAGCCCGCGATGTGCGGGCCGAGCTACGCCACGCTCAGCAGCAAGCGGAAACTTCAACTGGCAGTTTTTCCCGGTTGCCAGCATTGCCGCGACGCCGCACTCCTCTTCAAATCGATCCTGCAGGGCATGAGCCCACCCACCCCGCCTACAGGACTGTAATGACATGGACGTTGACCCGCGCTTCACCCGTCGCGATAAATCCCGCAACCGACTGCTGGCCCATTTGCTCAGCCTTGCGCTGGCCCTGCTGCCTTGCCTGGCCACGGCCCGTGCCGATGGTTTGCCGCCCCCAGGCACCGCCCTGCAGTCCCGTGCGATTCAGGTCGGTGACACGACCTGGGCCTATTACGAGGGCGAGAAAAACGGCCCGAGCCTGCTGCTCGTCCATGGGTTTGCTTCCGGCAAGGACGTTTGGGCCCGCCTCGCCGCAGACCTCGGCACAGACTTTCACCTGATCATTCCCGACCTTCCTGGCTGGGGTCAATCGACGCGCCTCCCGGGCCAGAACTATGACATTGAAGCCCAGGCGACGCGCCTTGATGGGTTTATCCAGGCGCTTGATCTCCAACAGCTCACCCTGGTCGGTCATTCCATGGGCGGCGCCATAACCGGAGTGCATGCCGTCGAGCGGCCACAGCGGGTAGCCCGACTGGCGCTGATCGGATCCTTGGGATTGAGCTTTGTCGAAAACGACTTCATCCGTGCCCTGAATGCCGGTGACAACCCGTTTATCTACGATGACCGTGCCGGTGTCGAACGCACCGCGCGCCTGGTCTACCTCGATCCACTGCCGATGTCCGACCAGCAGGTGGCAGACGCCATCAGTCTCAACCGCGCCCAGCGCGCCTTCATCGAATCGACCCTGGAGCAAATCCGCCCGCCTTCCCAATGGCGGGCATTGGACCCGCGCCTGGGCCGGCTCAACATACCGGTGCTCGGCGTCGGCTGCCGCGAGGATCGAGTGATCGATATCTCTGCCCTGCAGACCCTGGAAAACCGCCTGCCGCCCCATCAGGCCCGGCAGTTGGTGACCCTGGACGGCTGCAACCACTTACCCATGCTGGAACGTCCAGTGGAAACCGCGCGACTGTTGCGCAATTTCGCCAACGGCTGACTCAATGAAAATCCCGACTGTGCACGCTGATGCCATTCAGCAGCGGACTCAGGTCGCTCAGGCGGCCGGCGATCAGGTGGCGCACTTCGCCGACCTTTTCCCAGCGCCCGTCGACCTGGAGCAATTGCGCACCGACCAGGGCCTTGCGCTGGCGCTCGGCGAGGTCGCGCCAGACCACCACGTTGATGTTGCCAAACTCGTCTTCCAGGGTGACGAAGGTCACGCCACTGGCGGTGCCCGGACGCTGGCGGCCGGTGACCAGGCCGGCGACGCTGACGTTGCGCCCGTGTTCGACCTCCAGCAACTGCCGTGAGCTGCGGCAACGCCGGGCCCGCAACTGCTCGCGCAACAGTGCCAGCGGATGAGGGCCGAGCGTGGTGCCGACGCTGTGGTAGTCGGCGTGCAGGTCTTCACTGACGGTAGGGGCTGGCAGGCTCACCGGCGGTTCGTCCTGGCTCGGCAAGCCGGCGAACAGTCCCAGTTGTTGCTGCACCCCCGCCACCTCCCAACGCGCCCGGTGACGATTGCCGGCGAGCGGACGCAAGGCGCCGGCATCGGCCAGCAACGCATGGGCCCGGGCATCGAGCCCGGCGCGCTGGCCAAGGTCGGCCACATCGACGAAGGCCCGGCACAGGCGCGCCGCCTCGATACGCCGGGCGTCCTCCTCGCGAAACCCCTTGATCATGCGCAAGCCCAGGCGGATCGCCGGCTGCTGCTGGGCAATCGGTTCCAGGCTGCAATCCCAGGCACTGGCACTGATGTCCACCGGGCGGATCTGCAGTTGATGCCGGCGCGCGTCCTGGAGGATCTGGTCGGGACTGTAGAAACCCATCGGCCAGCTGTTGATCAAGGCACAGGCAAACGCCGCCGGCTCATGGCATTTGAGCCAGCAACTGGCGTAGGTCAGCAGGGCAAAACTGGCGGCGTGGGACTCGGGGAAACCGTAGCTGCCAAACCCCTTGATCTGCTCGAAGATCTGCGCGGCAAACGCCTCTGAATAGCCGTTTTTCAGCATGCCTTCGCGCAGGCGCACCTGGTGCGAGTCGAGGCCACCGTGACGTTTCCAGGCGGCCATGGCGCGGCGCAGTTGATCCGCCTCGCCGGGGCTGTAGTCGGCCGCCACGATGGCGATCTGCATGACCTGCTCCTGGAACAACGGCACCCCCAGGGTGCGCTTGAGCACCGCTTCGAGCGCCACGCTGGGATAGGTTTCTGGCTCCTCCTTGTTCCGCCGCCGCAGATAGGGGTGCACCATCCCGCCCTGGATCGGCCCGGGACGGACGATCGCCACTTCGATCACCAGGTCATAGAAGGTGCGAGGCTGCAGCCGGGGCAGCATCGACATCTGCGCCCGGGACTCGATCTGGAACACGCCGATGGTGTCGGCGCGGCAGATCATCTCGTAGGTCGGCGGGTCTTCGGCCGGGATATTCGCCAGGCTCAGGTCCAACCCGCGGTGGTAGCGCAGCAGGTCGAAACAGCGGCGAATGGCGCTGAGCATGCCCAGGGCCAGGATGTCGACCTTGAGCAAGCCGACCATGTCCAGGTCGTCCTTGTCCCACTGGATGATCGTGCGCTCGGCCATGGCCGCGTTTTCCACCGGCACCAGGCTGTCCAGCGGCTGCTCGGAAATCACGAAGCCACCCGGATGCTGGGACAGGTGCCGAGGGAAGCCGATCAGTTGCCGGGTCAGGCTCAACACCCGGCGCAGCAGCGGGGTGTCAGGGTCAAAGCCACTTTCACGCAAACGCGCAAGCCCCGGCGCGTCGTCACTCCAGTGGCCGCAGCAGTCGGCCAGGGCGTTGATCTGGTCGGGCGGTAAACCAAGGACCTTGGCCACATCGCGGATCGCCCCGGCCGCGTGGTAAGTGCTGACCACTGCCGTCAGCGCCGCCCGGCGCCGACCATAGCGCTGGAACACGTATTGCAGGACCTCCTCACGGCGCTCGTGCTCAAAATCGACGTCGATATCCGGCGGCTCGTTGCGCTCGCGGGACAGGAACCGCTCGAACAGCATGTTCATCCGGCTCGGATCGATTTCGGTAATGCCCAGGGCAAAACACACCGCCGAGTTGGCCGCCGAGCCTCGACCCTGGCACAGGATGCGCTGGCGCCGGGCGAAGCTGACGATGTCCTCGACGGTGAGGAAATAGCTCTCGTAGCCCAGCTCGGCAATCAGTTGCAGTTCCTTGTCGATCAGCGCCTGCACCTTGCTGTCCGGGCCTTGCGGCCAGCGCCGGGCCAGGCCCTGCGCGGTCAAGTGGCGCAGCCAGGAGGTCGGCGTCTGCCCTTCAGGCACCAGCTCACGAGGGTATTGATAGCGCAACTGAGTGAGATCGAAACGGCAGCGTTGGGCAATCTCCAGGGTTTCGTCGAGCAGCGCGCGCGGATACAGCTCACCCAGCGCCTCAAGACTGCGCAGATGCCGCTCGCCATTGGGGTGCAGGCGCTGCCCGGCGGCGGCCACCGGCACGTGCAGGGCAATCGCGGTCATGCAGTCCTGCAGCGCCCGGCGACCACGGGCATGCATGTGCACATCACCGCTGGCCACGGCACGGATCTGCAACTGTGCCGCCAGGGCCTGCAGATCGGCCAGGCGCTGGGCATCGTTCTGCCCGCAATGCAACTCCACCGCCAGCCACAACCGCGCGCCAAACAGCCCTTTTAACCAGGCGCCCTCGCCCGGCGCATCGTCCGGGTCCGGCAGCCACAAGACCAACAGCCCGGGCAGGGGCTCGGCAAAGTCTTCGCGCAGGACCCGGTACTGGCCTTTTTCCGCACGCCGCCGGGCCTGGGTGATCAGCCGGCACAGGGCCTGATAACCCTCGATGTTCTCCACCAGCAGCACCAGCTTCGGGCCGTTCTCGATGCGCATTTCACTGCCGATGATCAGCGGCAACCCCTGCACCCTGGCCGCTTGCCAGGCGCGAACGATGCCGGCCAGGGTGCATTCGTCGGTGATCGCCAGGGCCTGGTAGCCCTGGCGCCTGGCCCGTTCGAACAGTTCCCCGGCACTGGAGGCACCGCGCTGGAAACTGAAGTTCGACAGGCAGTGCAGCTCGGCATACCCGCCGCTCATGCAAACCAGCCCTGCAGCCACAGCGGCCCACCCTCGCCCACCCCGCGATAGGCCCAGCCCTGTTGCCCGGCACGAGTCTGGATCAGGTAATAGTCGCGGCGCACATCGGCGCCATCCCACCAGCCGGACTCGATGCGTTCCGGCCCCATGAGAATCCGTGCCGCGCCTTCCTGTACCGCCTGCGGCTCGGTCAGCAACCAGCCCGGGCGCTGCGCCCGCGACAGCAGCGTGGCAGGCTGGCTCTGGGCATGGGGTTGCCAGGCACACTCGGGGCGGTGGTCGGCCTGGAATCCCAGGCCCTGCACGGCATCGTCGCCCAGGCGGGCGCGCAGGCGCTCGCGCAACTGCTCCCAGGGCAAGGATTGCTGCGGGCGTTCGTCGAACAGCTCGCGGCGCTGCGGTACAAAGCTCGGCAAGTCCTGCGCCGACAGGCGAAACCCACGTACCGGAGCCTCGACCTGTACCTGTTCCAGGCGCCCCCGGGCCAGCTCGAACAGCATGCCCGGGTCGCGCTCGGCACTCAGCAGCCCGACCTTGATCAGGGTATCAGGCAGGCCGGCGTGCTCCAGGTACAGGTCGAACCGCTGCACGCCACTGTCACGACCACAGAGAAACGCCGCCAGGTCAGCGGTCAGCCGGCGCAACGGAAACAGCAGGGCCTGGTGCGATTGCACATCAAAATTCAGTTCGATGCGTACGTCGAAGCGGTCCGGCGGCAGGTAGAAGGCCAAGGCCAGCGGTCGGTCGCCCAGCAGGGTATCGAGGTGCTTGAGCACCGCTGCCTCAAACCGCCGGGCCAGGGTTTGCCGGGGCAGCGCCTGGACCTGGCCCAAGGTGCGCAGGCCCATGCGTGACAGGGCGTTGGCGACCGTCGGCGCCAGGCCGATGCGCTCGACCGGCATCTGCCCAAGCAACGGCCCCAGGGCCTGGGAGTCCGACACCGCCAGGCCGTCGTAGGCGTTGGCCAGGATCCGCGCGGCCAAGGGATTGGGCGCCGCCACCAGGCGATGGCGAAACCCCAGGGCCGTCAGCTCGGCACGCAAGCGGGCCTCGAACTGCGGCCAGGGCCCGAACAGCGCCAGGCTCGACTCGATTTCAAACAGTACGGTACGTGGGAAATGCACGCTGACCTGGGAACTGAAGCGGTAGGCCCAGGCCGCGAGAAACTGCTGCCAGTGTTCCACTCCCGCCTGGTCATAGTCGGCGCAGGCAAAAGCCTTGCTCAGGGCCTGGGCGGCCGTCATCGACTGCCCGGCCCGCAAGCCCAGGGCCCGCGCCGACTCATTCACCGCCTGCAACACCCGGCGTTGTGCCGGGCCGCTCAGCAGCGCCAGCGGCTCGTCGGGGTCGCTGCGCTGACGCAAGACCGCGTCCAGCGCCAGTTGCGGGAACAGGATACAGACCCAGCGCATAGCAACCTCAATGCCCCGGGGCGAAGGCAATGGGCGCCGTACGGGCCAGCCCGCCGCGGCACTTGAGCACCCGCAACTGGGCGGGCCGCGCATCGATAGCGATGCGCAGGGCTGCCGGCGAAGGGTTGATCGCGTCCTTGATCGAGCGATAAGCGAAGGCCAGGGTCTGGCCGGTTTCGGCAGCCACCTGCAAACGCCGCAAGGCACGGTCATCGGCCTGTTTCGGCCAGCACAGTACTGCGCCGCAACTGCCCGAGCGCAGGCATTGTTCCGCCGCCCACAGGGCCTCGCGGTCACTGGCCTGGATGACCGACAACTGGCGCAGGTCGATCCCGGCGTTCTGCCACGCCTGGGGATAGGGCACGCAGGGCGGCGCCACCAGCACCACCCGCTCACCGTCCGCGGTCAGCCGGGCCAGGGCCGGCCACACCAGCTGCAACTCACCGACGCCCTGCCCGGCAATCAATATCTCGCTGAGTGCCGCTTCCGGCCAACCGCCGCTGGGCAATGCCGCGTCCAGCGCAGCATGCCCGGTGGGTTGGCGGCTGACGTCGGCGGGCGCAGGCCGGCCTTTCCAGACCTGGCCGCGATGGAACAGGGTGTCCAGCGCAACGACGGCACCCATCAGCCTTGCCTCACCAGGCCGCAGAACACCCCTTCGATTGCCAGGTCCTGATCGGCGCTGACCACAATGGGGCTGTAGGCCGGGTTGCGCGGCAGCAAGCGCACGCTGTCCCCGGCCCGTTCAAAGCGCTTGATGGTGACTTCGCCTTCGAGCCGGGCGACCACAATCTGGCCGTTCTGCACCTCCGCACTACGGCGCACGCCCACCAGGTCGCCGTCGAGGATGCCATCGCCGATCATCGAGTCGCCCTGGACCCGCAGCAGGTAGTCCGGGGTCCGCAAGAACAGTGCCGGGTCCAGCCACAGCCGGCTGTGCACCTCGGCATCGACCCCCATCGGCGCACCAGCGGCTACCCGCCCGAGCACCGGGATGTCCAGCAACTCGGGGCGCCGCGGCTGGTTGAGCAGGCGAATGCCCCGGGCCTGATGCGGGTTGACCTCGATGAACCCGCCCTCGGTCAGCGCCAACACGTGCTTGCGCGCCACGCTGCGCGAGGCAAAACCAAAGGCCTCGCTGATTTCAGCGAGGCTCGGGGATTGGCCCTGTTGCGCGATACGGTCGCGGATAAAGGTCAGGATGGCGGCACGGCGAGGCGTTAAAGTATTCATGGAGTACATTTGTACTCCTCTCGAATATTTCTTACAAGAGCCATCTGCCGAGGGGTTACCCATAGCTACAGTGGTTTTGGGTTCTTGCAGGTGCGCCCGCCCAACTTGTGTAGGGACGAGCTTGCTCGCGATGGTGGTGTGTCAGGCGCTATCGATGTTGAATGGACTGGCCTCATCGCGGCATAGGTATCTACACAACTTTGTAGCGGCCTCTGGGGTGTTGGATTAGACCGAGTACATATCCATTTTTGCGGTAATGGCCACCTATGGTTCCGCTTTTACAGCGGCTCACTTTTGGAGGAGCCCAAAAGTAAGCAAAAGGCTCTTGCCCCACCACTCGGCACCTCGCTTGGGCTCGGTGTTCCCTCACTCCGGCTTGAATCCGTACCCACGGCTTCAAGCCTGCGTTCGGCCAGCGTGGTTAACGGGGCGCCCAGGATCAAAAGCCAGAGCCAGAGCCAGAGCCAGAGCCAGATCAAAAGATTGCTGACTTCGTCAGCGTCTTAGGAAGTAGAAGCCACACCGCGCATGCCCTAGCGATCAGGTCGGCTCTAAGGCCGCCTCGCTTTGTTTTTGATCCTGGGCGCCCCGTTAACCACGCTGGCCGTACTTCGATATTGATTTGGGGGTAAACCGGCAGGACGCCGGTTTAGCCGCACTGGGCCAGGGAGGGCCCATTGCGGCGGCCCCCCAAATCAATGTCGGAGTACGGGCATGCCGAGCCTAAGCGAGGCACCGAGTGGTGGGGTAAGAGCGTTTTGCTTACTTTTGCGCTGTTCAAAAGTGAGCCGCCGTCAGGCGGAACCATAGGAGGCCGTTACCGCAAGAATGGATATGTACTCGGTCTAATCCAACATCCTGGTCGCACCACAGCTGTGTAGATACCTATGCCTATCGCGGGCAAGCCCGCCCTTACCACTCAACAGGCCGAGCCCGCCTGCAGCTGCATGACCCGCCATAACCGCAGCACCGGATATACCCACAAACCCAGGATCAAAAGATCGCAGCTATCGACGGTGAATGCCCGTCAGCCGATATGCAGCGCACGCAGGTCGAGGCGGCCATCCTTGAGGGGTGGGCACCAGTAGTAACCACCGGTGATCGGCCGGCTCATGCGGTACAGGCCATCGGCGATCCCGTCTTCCAGGCCACTCATGCGGCGCAACTGGGCTTCGAAGGCATTGAATGAATGACCGAAGGCCAGGAACATCAGGCCGGCACGCTCGCCTTCGATCCACGGCATCGAGCGACGGACGATGAACGCCTCTGGGGTGAAGCTTTCCTGGGCGGTGCGTTTGACGTGGGCGGAAATCGGCGCGTCGTCGAGCTCTTCGTTATCGCTTTTACGCCGGCCCATGATGTTGTCCTGCTCATGGGACGCCAATGCATTGAAGCCGCTGAGGTCATGCTGCCACTGCTGGATCGCGGCAAAACTGCCACCCACCTGGCCATCCTCGCCCTCAGCCACCAGTGCGGCCGCCACGGCGGCATCATCGTGGGGGTTTTCGGTGCCGTCTTCGTAGCCGGTCAGGTCGTGGCCGGTCATGTGGCGGAAGGTTTCGTTCATCTGCACCAGGCGCAGGGCCGGGGCCAGCGCCGCCTCGATGGCGCGGCTGCGGTTGAGCAGTTCGCCGCGGTCTTCACCGTGCAGCCAGAGCCACAGCGCGTGCTGGGTCGACGGGTTGTCGACGCCCACGCCGATCATCGCCGGGAACGGCCGCAGCCCAGGCACCTTGGCCTCCAGGGCGTTGACCAGCGACTTGCCAAACCCAACCACCGCCGTCTTCCCGTCAACCCACTGCATCAGTTGGTCGAGCGCCGCCGGCAATGCCTCAACGGCCTGCAGCGCAAAAAACAGATGCCGCGCCTGAGGCGGGACGGGGGTGGCGAGGATACCCGGCTGGTAGTAACTCATGAGAACTCCTTTAGAAAGGCAGGAATTCTACCCGCCACGCGGGGGTTTGTGTGAGGGCAAGGGTTATTGTGCCTGCGCCTCACCTCGGTACGCACTCGGGCTCTGCCCGGTCCAGCGCTTGAAGGCACGCCGGAAACTGCGCACATCGCTGTAGCCGACTTCTTCGGTGATGCGCTCGATGGACATCTCGGGGTTGGCCAACAGGCTCATGGTGCGCGCCTGGCGTACTTGCTCCAGCAGGGCCTCGAAGGTCAGGGCATGTTCGGTCAGGCGACGGCGCAGGGTGCGGCCGCTCATGTTCAGGTCGCCAGCGATTTTCTCGATGTGGCTGCCCTGGGTCAGGTCGCGGGAGATGGCCCGCTCCACTGCTTGAATCAGGTCGAGCTTCTGGTGCACCTCGGCCCCTTCCAGCTCCAGCAGCTTGACCGCCTGGCGCAGCGCCAGGGAATGGTGGTTGGGCAGGCACACGTCGAGCCAGCGGGCTTCCAGCACCAGGCGGTTGTGCAGGCAGCCAAAGCGCACATCCGTGCCCAGCAGGCGGTGATATTCGGCCAGGTAATCGGGGGCTGCGTGGACGAACTCGACCCGCACACAGCTGAAATCGGCACCCACCAGCGCTCGGCCGTAGACCAGCAGGCTGGCAAAGAACTCTTCCACGGCGAACATCTGCACGTCGGCGAACGGCAGGCGACACTCGGCGTCGACAAACACCTGGGCGGCCACTTCGCGGACGCTGGAGACCACGATCCCGCCCGAGGTGTGCTGGTGGCGCATACCCAGCTCGAATGCGTCACGCAGGGTCTTGCACAGCGACAACACATGCCCCAGCAACCCCAGGGTGCCCAGCACGTTCTGGTTGCCCACCCACAGCCCGAGCCCCTGGTTGGGGATGACCTTGAGTGCGCGCTGGATCATCGCCACGGCCTGGCGGTAGGAAATACGTTGTGCCGGGTCTTGCAGGTCCTCGAGGGAAAACCCCAGGCCACGGCACAGGTTGTGGGGGTCGATGCCGTTGGCACTGGCCACTTCGGCCAGGGTCTGCAGCAGGAACGGTGACACCAGCGCCAGTTCGTAGTGGGGATCGATGACTTTGATGGGCATGGCGACTGGCTTCCGGTCAGGTTCAATTGTTATTTTTGTAACCGATTATGTCGCAGAACGTTAGCACGCCTGGCCGCCTGACCGCCAACCCGCAACCAACCTCGCCGGCCAGGCGCCATGGCAGGCCACAGGCTGGCCGCAGAAGTCCCCTCTGTGTCCGCCAATACCCTGCCCTGTCGGGCGCTGAGGGCTTATTTCTATGTTGCGGCCAGCATCAAGGCCGGCGATGCGCCCCCAGACAATAATAAGAGTTAAAAAAATGAATCCGACCCGTGTCTCCCCTCCCCTGCGCCTGGCGATAAGCCTGGCCCTGCTGTCGAGTGTGTGCCTGTCGGCACAGGCCACCGAATCCGGTGTCGACAACATCGGCCCGGGCACCGATGGCTTCTTCATGCTGCCATTGGACGTCAACAGCCTTCCGGACAACATGGTTGCGTTCAACCTCTACTACAACTTCTACAAGGCCAGGAAGCTCAATATCAGCTCCCTGGGTGGCAAGGTGCCGGGGGTCGAGATCACCTCCGAAGCAGTGATTCCGCGCCTGGACTACTTGACCCCGCTGCGAATCGCCGGTGGCCGCCTGGGTTTCTACGCAGCCCAGCCCTGGATCAAGCAGCGCGTGCAGGCCTTCGGCCTGGAGGATGACCGCGAAAGCATGGGCGACACCACCGTAGCCCCGATCATTTTGTGGGACATGGGGAAAAACCTGACCTTGGGTGCGGCGCTGGAGATCACCATTCCTAC
The DNA here is from genome assembly GCF_033989915.1 of Pseudomonas sp. P5_152. Taxonomy (NCBI): domain Bacteria; kingdom Pseudomonadati; phylum Pseudomonadota; class Gammaproteobacteria; order Pseudomonadales; family Pseudomonadaceae; genus Pseudomonas; species Pseudomonas sp. P5_152. The sequence goes on from NZ_JASFAH010000002.1 coordinate 886,158, forward strand.
CGGCGAATACGACGCTACGCGACTGGCCAACACCAGCAACAACTTCTACACCTACAAACCGCTGTTTTCCTTCACCTGGTTGCCGACCGAGCGGACCGAGCTGTCACTCAAGACTACCTACAGCTTCAACGAAGAGAACCACGACACCGATTACCGCTCAGGGCAGATTTTCCACTTCGACTATTCCGCCAGCTACAAAGTGACCGACAACCTCAACCTCGGCCTCAACGGTTATTACCTCAAGCAGACCACCGACGATAAACAATACGGCAAGACCGTGCAGTTCAACGGCCAGGACGTCAACGACGGGGTGCGTGGCGAGGTGTTCGCCATTGGTCCGGCGATGTATCTGACCTTTCTCAAGTACGCGAGCGCCGAGTTGCGCTGGGCCAAGGAATTCGACGTGGAAAACCGTCCAGAAGGCCAGATGCTGTGGGCCAAGGTCACCATTCCCTACGCGTTCTGACAACGCGCCTCACGCCCGGCGTGCCACGGCCAGCGGAGCTCGAGGTGCGCCCAGGGCGTTGAGCAGGCAGTGCATCGCCTCCTCCCGGCTGCGCTCGAAGCGATATCGCGACTCGATGTACAGCGCCAATTGCAACGCTACCGGTTCGTCCAGGGGCAACGGCGCCTGCTGCATACCCAGGGCCGTGGCGACCCGGCTCGGCAGGCTCAGGCCGAACGGCTGGCGGTCGGCGATCAACTTCGCCGCCAGGGTGCTCTGGGTGCTTACGGCGATGTTGCGCCGCAGGCTTTTCAGGCCCAGGTGCAGATCCACCGGGCTCAGCCCGTCGCGCCGGCTGGAGACCTGGATCTGCGGTTGCGCCAGGTAAGCCTGCAGGGTGCGCGGCGGCTCTCGCAGCGCCTCGCCATAGGCGAACACATAGTGATCGACCGGCAGCACCTGCTTGTGCAAGCCGGCCAGGCCCGCCAGGGGTTGGTCGAGATCGATCAGGATGTCCAGTTTGCCCGCTGCCAGTTCCTGCAGGGCGTCCCGGCGTCGCGGCTGGAAATACCGCACCTGCCAATCGGCATGCGGGGCCTGGAGCAAGGCTTCGAGCAACACCGGCTGCAGGCAGTCCAGGCAACTGATGCGCAGCAGCGGATCGCTTTGCCGCGCGGCCGGGATCATCCGCAAGCCATCGCGCAGGCACTCCAGCGCGGCGCGCACGTAATCGGCCAGGCGGTGTGCCACCAGGGTCGGCGTCACCCCCAGGCGGCTCTTGATGAACAGCGGGTCGCCACACAGGTCACGCAGGCGGCGCAGCGCGTTGCTCATCGCCGGTTGCGACAGGCTCATGACTTCGGCAGCGCGGGTGACGCTGCGTTGCTGGTAGATGGCATCGAAGGCGAGCAGCAGGTTGAGGTCGAGCTGGCGTAAATCAAGCATGGTCTTGCTCCGGCAAATCGCTTAACGTCGGGCAGCCTAACCAGTGAACCGGAACATGCTGTGAGCCCTAAATGACAAAAAGCGATCAGCCGATAGCCAACGCGTTCTACGCCCCCAGCCTGCTGCCGGCCATCGAAGAACTGCTGGCCCGGGGAGTGGCGCGCGAACAGATCGAGGCCTTGTTTCGCCGTACGCTGTTTGAACTGCGCACCCCGTTTACGCGGATCCCGCTGTTTCTGTCCCGGCGCTTCTGGGCCTTTGCCCAGGCCACGACCGCCGACCCGCTGCTGGGGCTGGCGGCCGGGCGGCGCTTCGTGTCCACCTCGACCAACGGCCTGACCTACCTGTTTGATGTGGCCGCATCGCTGGACAGCGCCTGCGCGTACTTCGTGCGTTTCTTCCCGTTTTTCAACGGCCATTTCCAGGCCCGGGTGGTGCGCAGTGAAGACTCGGTGCAACTGCACTTACTGGACTGCGGCAGCCTGCGCGCCACCGCCGCGATGACTGACTACATCCTCATCAGCATCTGCAGCATGCTACGCCGCAAGGTGCTGGCGAGCGGGCTGGGGCAAGACCCGATCCTGGGGGTGGGCCTGGTGCACCCGGCTCCGGCCAGCCCCTCGGCTCACGAGCAGGCCTTCCGTGCTCCGGTGCAGTGGCGCCAGGCACACAACGTGATCCACCTCGAACCCCAGGTGTTCATGCAGGCGCTGACCCCGGGCAATCATCAACTGGAGGAGACACTGGTCGAACTGCTGGAGCAGACTCGGCGCAACAGCGAGCCGACCTTGCTCGAACTGGTCAGCGACCACCTGATCCGCGACTTGCCCGGCGCCCACTGGCAAGACTTCTGCACCTCCCAGCACCTGCTCGAACGCACCGCCGCCCGGCGCCTGAAAGCCCTGGGCTGGAGTTTTTCCGAGTTGCTGGACGAGTACCGCCGCTATCGCGCCGAAGACCTGCTGCAACACTCGCCGTTGGAGCTGGTGGAGATTTCCGACCAGCTCGGCTACAGCGATGTGCAAAGTTTCAACCGCGCCTGCCTGCGCTGGTTCGAATGCGCACCGGGGTCGTACCGATCACGCCACCAGGCATGACCGGTACGGGCAGGGTCAGGGTTTCAACGGCCATTCCTGGTCCAGGTCCGAGAGGCTTTTGCCGTCATCGGGGTGTTTCCAGGTCTGTGGTGGCGGGTTTTCTTCAGGGCTGGCTTCGTCCTGATCTTCTTCGTCGTCGTTATCGCGGTATTGATCGTGTTGTTTGTCAGCGGCCATGGCACTCTCCTCCTGAGATGGGTTTCAAATTTCAGGATAGAACAAAGCCACGGCTTCGCTATATTGAGGGCAACGCTGGCTTGCGCGTCTGTCGCGCCAGGCGAAAAGCAAAAAACCTGCGAAGCGTGAGCCGCGCAGGTTTTTTGTGAATCGCAGAAACAAAAAACCCCGGTCTTTCGACCAGGGTCTTTGCTATCGACTCGAAACAGACATCGGCATGACCAATGTTTTGCTTCGTAGCACCAAGGCGTTCAGTGGGCCCTGGAGCAGATATGGCGCAGCGGACGGGACTCGAACCCGCGACCCCCGGCGTGACAGGCCGGTATTCTAACCGACTGAACTACCGCTGCGTATCGCTGTGGACTTGCGTCCAGTTAATTCGTCTGACTGTAAAGCTTCGAGGCTTTGCAATCTCAAACCGGGTAAACCCGATCTGGAAAATATGGCGCAGCGGACGGGACTCGAACCCGCGACCCCCGGCGTGACAGGCCGGTATTCTAACCGACTGAACTACCGCTGCGCGTCGGTGGAGGCTTTTCAGCTTCCATCTTGCTTTCGCAAGACTCTCAAGAAGTGGTGGGTGATGACGGGATCGAACCGCCGACATTCTGCTTGTAAGGCAGACGCTCTCCCAGCTGAGCTAATCACCCGTTTGCTTCTCCGAGGCCGCGAAATTTACGCAGATACCGAAGCTAAGTCAATACCCTGATTGAAGTTTTTTTCAAAAACAGCTGAAAGCCACAAGCGGCACGCTCCAAGTCAAAGCAGTGGTGCGCAGGCAGTGACGCCTGCGACCGGCTTTTACTTGTCGCTGCCCTTCACTGCTCGTAGATCATCTTCTTGGTCATGCCGCCGTCGACCACGAACTCCTGGCCGGTGACAAACCCGGCATTGCGCGACAGCAGCCACGCGACCATCGCCGCGACATCTTCGACCGTACCTACCCTGCCCGCCGGATGCTGGGCATGATCGGCATCACTCAATGGTTCGGCACGTCGCGCCGACGGGTCGCGGGCATCGATCCAGCCAGGGCTGACCGCATTGACCCGGACTTCCGGGCCAAGGCTGATGGCCAGGGCGTGGGTCAAGGCCAGCAAGCCGCCCTTGCTCGCCGCGTAGGCCTCGGTGTCAGGTTCCGACTGCCCGGCCCGGGTCGAGGCCAGGTTGACGATGGCACCGTTGTGAGCCCGCAGATACGGCGCACAGTGCTTGGCCAACAACATGGGCCCACTGAGGTTGACCGCCAACACCCGATTCCAGTAGGCCAGGTCGAGGCTTTCCAGGGTGATATTGCGCGGGTCGGCAACCGCCGCGTTGCACACCAGGGCATCCAGGCGCCCAAACTGCCCCAGTACTTCGGCAACGCCCTGGGTCACTTGCTGCTCATCGGCAACGTCCATGGTGATGAACCAGGCATGCTCACCCAACGCCTTGGCAACCTTGGAACCACGCTCACGGTCGAGATCGGTCAGCACCACCTGCCAGCCTTCGCTGATCAACCAGGCGGCAATCCCCAGACCGATGCCGCGGGCAGCACCTGTGACCAGGGCAACCCGGCCATTGCTGCCGCTGGCAGGCGTTGCGATCTCGATCACAAGGCAGCCAGCCCGCGCGCCAGGTCCGCTTGCAGGTCGACCACATCTTCGAGGCCGACGGCAATCCGGATCAGGCTGTCACGAATACCCGCCGCCTCGCGCTCCTGTGGCGCCAGGCGCCCGTGGGAGGTGGTGCTTGGGTGGGTAATGGTGGTCTTGCTGTCACCCAGGTTGGCGGTGATCGAGATCAGCCGGGTGGCATCGATGAAGCGCCAAGCGCCTTCTTTGCCGCCCTTGACCTCGAAGCTCACGACCGCGCCAAAGCCCTTCTGCTGGCGCTGGGCCAACTCGTGCTGCGGGTGGCTCTTGAGGCCGGCGTAATGCACTTTCTCGATGCCGTCCTGCTGCTCCAGCCATTCGGCCAGTTGCTGGGCGTTGGCGCAGTGCGCCTTCATGCGCAGGCTCAAGGTTTCCAGGCCCTTGAGGAAGATCCAGGCGTTGAACGGGCTCAGGGTCGGCCCGGCTGTACGCAGGAAGCCGACGATTTCCTTCATCTGCTCGCTGCGCCCAGCCACCACGCCGCCCATGCACCGGCCCTGGCCGTCGATGAACTTGGTGGCCGAGTGCACCACGACGTCCGCACCGAGCTTGAGCGGTTGCTGCAAGGCAGGCGTGCAGAAGCAGTTGTCGACTACCAGCATCGCGCCCTTGGCGTGCGCGACTTCGGACAATGCGCTGATGTCCACCAGTTCGGCCAACGGATTGGACGGCGACTCGACGAACAGCAGCTTGGTGTTGGCCTTGATCGCCGCGTTCCAGCCGGACAGGTCCGCCAGGGGTACGTAGTCGACTTCGATGCCAAAGCGCTTGAAGTACTTCTCAAACAGGCTGATGGTCGAACCAAACACACTGCGCGACACCAGCACATGATCGCCAGCACTGCACAGGCTCATCACCACCGCAAGAATTGCCGCCATGCCAGTGGCCGTGGCCACCGCCTGCTCAGCGCCTTCGAGGGCGGCAATGCGCTCCTCGAACGCCCGCACAGTGGGGTTGGTGTAGCGCGAGTAGACGTTGCCCGGCACTTCGCCAGCAAAGCGCGCCGCAGCATCGGCCGCGGTACGGAACACATAGCTGGAGGTGAAGAACATCGGATCACCGTGTTCGCCCTCCGGCGTGCGGTGCTGGCCGGCACGTACGGCCAGGGTATCGAACGCTACGCCATCGAGGTCGCTGTCCAGCCGACCGGCATCCCAATCCTGACTCATGCTGTCACTCCTTGCCCTGCTCTTGTCATGAAGAGCCTGTAGTAGATACAAAACCGGCCCCTCAGGGCCGGTAGAAACTCAGTTGTTGTACAGATCGATGATCGCACTGACTGCCTGGGTCTTGACCTTGGAGGCGTCGTTACGCGCCTGCTCGATCTTGTTCAGGTAAGCCTCGTCGACGTCGCCGGTGACGTACTTGCCGTCGAACACTGCGCAATCGAACTTTTCGATCTTGATCTTGCCGCCGCCGACCGCTTCGATCAAGTCAGGCAGGTCCTGATAGATCAGCCAGTCAGCACCGATCAGGTCGGCCACGTCCTGGGTCGAACGATTGTGCGCGATCAGTTCGTGAGCGCTTGGCATGTCGATGCCGTAGACGTTCGGGTAACGCACGGCCGGTGCCGCGGAGCAGAAGTAGACGTTCTTGGCGCCAGCTTCACGGGCCATCTGGATGATCTGCTTGCAGGTGGTGCCGCGCACGATCGAGTCGTCCACCAGCATCACGTTCTTGCCGCGGAACTCCAGCTCGATGGCGTTGAGCTTCTGGCGTACGGATTTTTTCCGCGCTGCCTGGCCCGGCATGATGAAGGTCCGGCCGATGTAGCGGTTTTTCACGAAACCTTCGCGGAACTTCACGCCCAGGTGGTTCGCCAATTCCAGGGCCGCGGTGCGGCTGGTGTCCGGAATCGGGATGACCACGTCGATGTCGTGCTCGGGACGCTCGCGCAGGATCTTCTCGGCCAGCTTCTCACCCATGCGCAGGCGAGCCTTGTACACCGACACGCCGTCGATGATCGAGTCCGGACGCGCCAGGTACACGTGTTCGAAGATGCACGGGGTCAGGGACGGGTTGGTCGCGCACTGACGGGTGTGCAGCTTGCCCTCTTCCGTGATGTAGACCGCTTCGCCCGGCGCCAGGTCGCGGATCAGGGTAAAGCCCAGCACGTCCAGGGACACGCTCTCGGAGGCGATCATGTACTCGACGCCTTCGTCGGTGTGACGCTGGCCGAAGACGATCGGACGGATGCCGTGCGGGTCGCGGAAGCCGACGATGCCGTAGCCGGTGATCATCGCCACGACCGCGTAGCCACCAATGCAACGGTTGTGCACGTCGGTGACGGCGGCGAACACGTCTTCTTCGGTTGGCTGCAACTTGCCGCGCTGGGCCAGTTCGTGAGCGAACACGTTGAGCAGCACTTCCGAGTCGGAGTTGGTATTGACGTGACGCAGATCAGACTCGTAGATCTCCTTGGCCAACTGTTCAACGTTGGTCAGGTTGCCGTTGTGCGCCAGGGTGATGCCATATGGCGAGTTGACGTAAAACGGTTGAGCTTCGGCCGAGGTCGAGCTACCGGCAGTCGGATAACGCACATGGCCAATGCCCATGTGGCCGACGAGGCGCTGCATGTGACGCTGATGAAACACGTCACGTACCAGACCATTGTCCTTGCGCAGAAATAACCGGCCGTCGTGGCTGGTCACAATCCCGGCAGCGTCCTGGCCGCGGTGCTGGAGGACGGTTAGCGCGTCATACAGCGCCTGATTGACGTTCGACTTACCGACGATACCGACGATGCCACACATGCGACGCAACCCCTACTTAATGAAACTGAACTGAACACGACTCACTGCGGCGTTTTCGCCGTCGGCAAGAGATGCTCCTTGAACGGTATGTCAGCGGGTACGCTGATACCGCTGGCCAGCCACTGACTGCTCCACCCCAATATGAGGTTTTTGGACCAGTCTGCAACCAATAGAAATTGTGGCACGAGCCGCGACTCCTGCCACCATGAATCCTGCTGTACCGGGCCCAGGCTCAACAGCCCGACTGCGGTGACCACCAGCAAGGCGCCACGCGCCGCACCGAAGGCCATGCCGAGGAATCGATCGGTCCCGGAGAGGCCGGTGACGCGAACCAGTTCGCCGATAAGATAATTGATCATTGCACCCACCACGAGGGTGGCCACAAACAAGATGGCGCAGCCGGCGATCACGCGGGCCGAAGGTGTTTCGATGTATCCGGCGAGGTACTCGGACAATGAGCCACCAAACATCCAGGCAACGGCTCCTGCGATGATCCAGGTCACCAGCGATAATGCTTCTTTTACGAAGCCGCGGCTCAGACTGATCAAAGCGGAGATGGCGATGATTGCAACGATCGCCCAGTCAACCCAGGTAAATGGCACAGTACAGCCTACAGACGGATAAGGCGGCGCATTTTAGCAGAGCCCATGGCTATCGGTAAGCTGCGATTTTCAGTGCATTTCAAATAGGGACGATCGTTTCAGCCGCGCTCAGGCTGGAAACGCACCACAAAACCCTTGAGGTTCTGTTTGCGGTTCAGCAGGTCACGCAGACGGTCGGCTTCGGCGCGCTCGATCAGCGGCCCGACGAACACCCGATTCTTGCCATCCGCGGTGCGGATATAGGCGTTGTAGCCCTGGCTACGCAGGGTTTTCTGCAGGCTTTCGGCGCTTTCACGATTGGCCAGGCTGGCCAGTTGCACCGACCAGCTGACCGACAGGCCATTGGCATCGACCCGACTCTGGGTGGTGTCAGGCTTGCTGGCGGGCACAGCCGGAGCAGGTACTGGCTTGGGTGCTGGCGGCGGAGTAACTGGCTTGGCCACCACCGGCGCCGCGACGATCGGTGCGCTCGGGGCGACAGTTGGCGTGCTCGCGGCCGGTGCCTGCTCCATGGCAATTTCGGCATCGCTGGGCACAGGCTCCTGCGGCAGCGCTTGTGGCTCGGGAACCACCACCGGCTCGACCTGGACCTGAGGCATGGCCGGCGCCTGTGGTGCGGCCGGAGCCTGGACCACCACCTGGCGCTGTTCATCCTCACGGGAGAACATCATCGGCAGGAAAATCACCGCCAGGGCCACCAGCACCAGTGCACCGACCATCCGCTGCTTGTACGCGTTATCCAGCAAAGCCATCTGCAGCTTCCTCCGTGGAGTGCCGAGCGAGCCATTCAAGGGCCTCGGCGACACAATAAAATGATCCGAACAGCAGAATCTCGTCGTCTGCCGTTGCCTGCGCGCTCTGCCCTTCCAGGGCCTCGGCCACGCTTGCATAGGAGGTCACGGACGCGCCAAGGTTCTGCAACGCGGCCTGTATATCCGCAACCGGGCGGGCGCGCGCAGAATCCAGCGGGGCGACAGCCCAGTGCTGGACACTAGCACTCAATTCACCGACAACTCCATCAAGATCCTTGTCGGCCAGTAATCCGAAGACCGCCAGGCGCCGACCCACCACCGGCCGCCGGGCCAGGCGCTGCGCCAGGTACTCGGCCGCGTGCGGATTGTGCCCGACGTCCAGCATCAGGTTCAGGCGCTTGCCCTGCCAGTTGAACTGACGCCGATCCAGGCGCCCGACCACGCGAGTCGCCTGCAATGCCGCGGCAATCTGCAAAGGCATCCAAGGCAGGTCCAGCAAGGCGTAGGCCTGCAGCGCCAGTGCCGCGTTTTCCATCGGCAGGTCGAGCAATGGCAGATCCCGCAGCTCTAGCGTACGCCCCTGGCCGTCGACACCGCGCCACTGCCAGTGCTGGTCCGTCAGGCCCAGGTCAAAATCCCTACCCCGCAGGAAAAATCCGCAGGCCAGCTCGCGCGCCTTGTCCAGCAGGGGTTGTGGTGGATTGAGGTCGCCACACAGCGCCGGGGCACCGTGGCGGAAAATCCCGGCCTTCTCGAAGGCCACCGATTCCCGGGTATTGCCCAGGTAGTCGGCATGATCGACACCGATACTGGTGACCAGCGCGATATCTGCATCCACCAGGTTGACCGTGTCCAGGCGCCCGCCAAGACCAACTTCCAGAACCACCGCATCCAGACCTGCGCGCTGGAACAGCCAGAACGCCGCCAGGGTGCCCATTTCGAAGTAGGTCAGGGAGATTTCGCCACGGCCCGCCTCCACCGCAGTGAAGGCCTCGCACAGCTGTTCGTCAGTGGCCAACACGCCATTGACCTGCACCCGCTCGTTGTAATGCAGCAGATGCGGAGAATTGTAGACACCCACCTTCAGGCCCTGCGCGCGCAGCAAGGAAGCCACGAACGCACAGGTAGAACCCTTGCCGTTGGTGCCGGTGACCGTGATCACCCGAGGCGCCGGCTTGCCCAGCCCCATCCGGGACGCTACCTCTTGCGAGCGCGCAAGCCCCATGTCGATGGCGGACGGATGCAACTGCTCAAGGTAGGCGAGCCATTCGCCAAGGGTACGTTGGGTCATAGGTTGGCAGGCACCGGCGGAACCACGATTGGCTCGATAGGTGCGGCGACGAACTCAGGCGTCGGCAGGCCCATCAGTTGCGCCAGCAGGTTACCCAGGCGTGGACGCAGCTCGGAACGGGCAATGATCATATCGATGGCGCCGTGCTCCAGCAGGAACTCGCTGCGCTGGAAGCCTTCTGGCAGTTTTTCACGTACGGTCTGCTCGATCACGCGCGGACCGGCGAAGCCGATCAGGGCCTTGGGTTCGCCGACGATCACGTCGCCCAGCATCGCCAGGCTGGCGGAAACGCCGCCGTAGACCGGGTCGGTCAGTACCGAGATGAACGGAATGCCTTCTTCACGCAGACGCGCCAGGACCGCCGAGGTCTTGGCCATTTGCATCAACGAGATCAGGGCTTCCTGCATCCGCGCGCCACCGGAAGCGGCGAAGCAGATCATCGGGCAACGGTGCTCCAGCGCATAGTTGGCCGCACGCACGAAGCGCTCGCCGACGATCGCGCCCATGGAACCGCCCATGAAGGAGAATTCGAACGCCGACACCACCACCGGCATGCCCAACAGGGTACCGCTCATGGAGATCAGGGCGTCTTTTTCACCGGTCTGCTTCTGGGCAGCAGTCAGGCGGTCCTTGTACTTCTTGCCGTCGCGGAATTTCAGACGGTCAACCGGCTCCAGTTCGGCGCCCAATTCGGCACGGCCTTCAGCGTCGAGGAAGATGTCGATCCGTGCACGGGCGCCAATGCGCATGTGGTGATTGCACTTGGGGCAAACATCCAGGGTCTTTTCCAGTTCCGGACGGTACAGCACCGCCTCGCAGGATGGGCACTTGTGCCACAGACCTTCAGGCACCGAGCTTTTTTTCACCTCGGAACGCATGATCGAAGGGATCAGTTTGTCTACTAACCAGTTGCTCATGCTTTCTTTCTCCAGTACCGGCGGCCCGAACGCTCTGGTTCGCAGCCCCGTGTATGCCCTTGAGCTAAATTCATGTGTGCGGCGATGATCGGTACGCTACGGCGGTCAGCACTAGGCCGTGACCTGCCTGCAACGCACTCCATCCTCAGCCATCCAGACAACCCGCGCTTGGGGTTGCCACTTCGGTTCTGGCCCGCCCGAAGGCGACGCCTGCCTGCTGTGTGCAGCGCATGTTTTGTACCATGCAGTGGACGGCGGCAGACTGCCAGCCGTCACATCGTCGCGGTGCTGCTGCGTACGGCCTGCATAAATGCGTGAATCCTTGTGTGATCCTTGATGCCCTTGCCCTGCTCTACCCCACCACTGACGTCCACCGCGTACGGCCGGACCCGGGCAATGGCCTGCGCCACGTTGTCCGGGGTCAGGCCGCCGGCCAGGATAATCGGCTTGCGCAAACCCGGCGGTATCAATGACCAGTCGAAGGCCTCGCCGGTTCCACCGGGCACTCCTTCGACATAGGTATCGAGCAAGATCCCACTGGCACTCGGGTAGGCATCACAGGCAGCGGCGATATCGTCCCCGGCCTTGACCCGCAGGGCCTTGATATAGGGCCGGTGCCAGCCTTCGCAATCGGCCAGGGTTTCATCACCATGGAACTGCAACAGGTCCAGCGGCACGGCATCGAGGATCTCGCCGAGCTCGCAGCGACTGGCGTTGACGAACAAACCCACGGTGGTCACGAACGGCGGCAGCGCGGCGATAATCGCCCGCGCCTGCTGGACCGTGACCGCCCGCGGGCTCTTGGCGTAGAACACCAACCCGATGGCATCGGCCCCGGCCTCGACCGCCGCCAGCGCGTCTTCAATGCGGGTAATCCCACAAATTTTGCTGCGAACGGCTGGCATGTCGGGGGAACCTCAGGGCAAATCCGGGAAAGTCCCGGATGGTAGCAAATGCATTGGCGGGCGTCAGCCGTCAAGTTCCGAGAAGCCGGTGAGGAAATGCGGCCCGATGTAACGCTCTGGCAGCGGGAATTCATCACGGTACTCGACCTGCACCAGGTACAGCCCGAAGGGATGGGCCGTGACCCCGCCGGTGCGGCGAATCCGGCTCTCCAGCACCTCCTTGGCCCACTCCACCGGACGCTCGCCGGTACCGATGGTCATCAGCACCCCGGCAATGTTACGCACCATGTGATGCAGGAAGGCACTGGCGCGAATGTCCAGCACGATCATTTTGCCGTGCCGGGTCACGCGCAGGTGATGGATCTGCTTGACCGGCGACTTGGCCTGGCACTGCCCCGCGCGAAACGCGCTGAAATCGTGCGTACCGAGCAAATGCTGCGCAGCTTCGGCCATGCGTTGCTCATCCAGCGGCCGATGGTTCCAGGTCACTTCCTCGTTGAGGTGGGCCGGGCGGATCTGGTCGTTGTAGATGACATAACGATAACGTCGGGCAATGGCCTTGAAGCGCGCATGGAAATCCGCCGGCATGACCTTGGCCCAACTGACGCTGATGTCGTGGGGCAAGTTGATGTTGGCGCCCATGACCCAGGCCTTCAGCGAACGCTCCACCTGGGTGTCGAAATGCACCACCTGGCCACAGGCGTGCACACCGGCATCGGTGCGCCCCGCGCAATGCAGGGACACCGGCGAATCGGCGACTTTCGACAAGGCCGTCTCGAGGGCTTGTTGCACGGTGGCCACGCCGGAGGCCTGGCGCTGCCAGCCGCGGTAGCGCGAGCCTTTGTATTCGACGCCCAACGCGATCCGGAAAAAGCCGTCGGCCGCCATTTCGGCGGCCGGGTTATCTATATTTGCCAAGGGGTGACAGCCTGCTGATTTACGCTAAGGCGGGCATTATAAGGGTGTGCGCCGGGGATGCCATGTTCGCGCTGTTTTTTGTTTTGCGCTTGCTCACAGTGAAACTGTGGGACCTGGTCGGGCGGATGCTGGATCAGGCCGAGTACATATCCATTTCTTCGGTAATGGCCTCCTATGGTTCCGCCTGACGGCGGCTCACTTTTGAACAGCGCAAAAGTAAGCAAAACGCTCAACCCCACCACTTGGTGCCTCGCTTAGGCTCGGCATGCCCGTACTCCGACATTGATTTGGGGGCCGCCGCAATGGGCCCTCCCTGGCCCAGTGCGGCTAAACCGGCGTCCTGCCGGTTTACCCCCCAAATCAATATCGAAGTACGGCCAGCGTGGTTAACGGGGCGCCCAGGATCAAAAACAAAGCGAGGCGGCCTAAAAGCCGACCTGATCGCTAAAGCATGCGCGGTGTAGCTTCTACTTCCTAAGACGCTGACGAAGTCAGCAATCTTTTGATCTGGCTCTGGCTCTGGCCTGGCTTTGGCTTTGGCTTTGGCTTTGGCTTTTGATCCTGGGCGCCCCGTTAACCACGCTGGCCGAACGCAGGCTTGAAGCCGTGGGTAACCCGGCAGGACGCCGGGTTAGCCGCCCCGCGCCATGGATGGCGCGTGGCGGCGGCCCACGGATTCAAGCCGGAGTGAGGGCACACCGAGCCCAAGCGAGGTGCCAAGTGGTGGGGTAAGAGCGTTTTGCTTACTTTTGCGCTGTTCAAAAGTGAGCCGCCGTCAGGCGGAACCATAAGCCGCCCCGCCCCCACCAACGGATATGCCCACAGGTTTACCGCTTCCAGAGCTACTCAATCACACCAGACGAGCAAGCATCTCCTTGGCTTCGCCTTTCTGTCCGTCGTTGCCCTCGCTGAGGACCTCACCGAGAATATCCCGCGCGCCGTCCTTGTCGCCCATGTCGATGTAGGCCTGGGCCAGGTCCAGCTTGGTAGCGACTTCATCGGTGCCCGACAGGAAGTCGAACTCCGGTTCGTCGTTGTCCATCGCCAGCGCTGCGTCTTCGGCGGTGAAGCTCGGCTCGCCGATAGGCGGATGTTCGAGATCCTCGGCAAAACGGTCCAGCTCAGCGTGAACATCATCCAGGTCGGTGATGAAATCATCCGATGTGGCGGGTGCATCCATCTCATCGGCCAGGGACAGGTCGAAATCCGCCGGCAACTCCAGGTCGTCAGGCGTCACTTCGGCTACCGCCGGCTCCTCGCTGACGGCCAGGTCCTGGGGCTCATCGTCCAGACCCAGGACCGCGGCGTCCTCAGCCAGGACCGACTCCGGTACATCGCCAGCCAGGTCCAGGTCGAAATCCGCCAGGTCGGCCGGGCTTTGCGGCGCCTCAGCCGGCGACTCGAAACTCAGATCGTCGTCCAGCGGGAAGTCTTCCAGGTCGGCAACCGGTTCGGTCGCGACCACGGCCGGCGACACCGCCTCCAGTTCATCCAGACTGAGATCGAAGGCAGCATCGAGGTCGTCATCCAGCGCAACTTCTGCTGGCGCAACTGGTGCCGCAACCGGCTCCTCGGGCTGATCCAGGTCGAGATCAAAGGCGCTGTCGAAGTCATCTTCCAGCGCCGTCACTGCTGCAGCCGGCTCTACTGGCGGGGCGGCCTGTGGTGCGTCCAGGTCGAGATCAAAGGCACTGTCGAAATCATCGTCCAGCGCCGGTTCTTCAGCGCTCGGCGCAGGTTCTTGCGGCTCGTCCAGCAGCAGGTCCTTGACGTATTGCGCATCCAGCTCGGCCGCTACCGCCGCGGCAGCGATACCACCGACTGCAGCGACCGCAGCCATGGCCGGGAAGCGGCTCTTGAGCTCTTCGACTTGTGCAAAGTTCTTGCCATTGGCAACCAACTGGCGTTCCTGCACCACGAACGCATCGCGATCGCCCTGCATACCGTGGACTTCCATCAGCTTGAGGCGCAGCTCGCTGCGTTGTGGCTCTTGCTTGATGCCTTCCTCGAGCAGGCTGGCGGCCTGGTTCAGGCGCCCCTCATCGATATGGGCCTGGGCATGGCCCAGCACGTCGTCCGCCCGCTCGCCGGCCGGCGCCACCAATGGCGCGGCAATCGGCGTGGTCATTACCACCGGGGTAACAACTGCCGCAACGACCGGCGCTGGCGTCGGCGCGGTGGCCAACTTGGCAGTCGGGGCTGGTTCTTCGAGGCCTTCGAAACTGCTCTCCGGCAGATCCTGGTCTTCGTTGAAATCCGATTCCTCGGCCAACGCACGCGCCATGCGCACATGCTTCTCGGCTTCCTGCTGCGCCTTGCGCCGGCGGGCCAGCAGCAACAGCAGCAACGCCAGGACAATCGCGCCACCCCCGATCAGCCCCATCAACAGCGGGCTGGTCAGCAGTTCGTTGTAGGTTTGCTCAGGTGTCGCCTTGGCAGGTGTTTCGCCAGGGGTGGCAGTCGGTACAGCGTCAGTCGCTGCAGGCGCAGTGTCCGGTACGGACTCCGCAGGCAGCGTCTCGGACGCAGCCGCTTCAGGCGTCGCGCCGCCTTCAGCCTGCAACTTGGCCAGTTGATTGTTCTTCAGTTCGATCAAGCGTTGCAGCTTGTCCATCTGGCTTTGCAGGTCGGCCACGCGGCTTTTCAGCTCGGCATTGTCGCGCCGGGTGGTGTCCAGGCTTTCCTGGGTCACCGCCAGTTTGTTACTGATGCCCTTGCTGTCGCCGACCGCGCCTTTACCGGTGTTTTTGCCCGACTCGGCCGAGACCAGGCTCAAGCTGTCGCGGGCCGCACCCTGCGCCGCGGCAGCGTCAGGTGCACGACCGGTGGCATCCAGTTGCTGGGCCTGGGTCCGTGGCACATACCGACGGCCCTGGCGCCAGGCCTTGTTCTGCGCAGCCACTTCGGCAATGGCCTGGGTCTGCGGCAACTGGGTGATTTGCGTGGCATCCGGCAGGCGCAGGACCTGCCCGGCCTTCAAGCGGTTGATGTTGCCATCGATGAATGCATCGGGGTTCAACGCCTGGATCGCCAGCATGGTCTGCTGGATCGAACCGCCGTTGCGTGCCTTGGCGGCGATTTCCCAGAGGGTGTCGCGGGCCACGGTGGTGTGTTGTGCTGTCGCCCCGGTGACTGGTGCATTGATCGCCGGCGCGGCTTGCCCGGCAGCCTCGGCCGTTTGCGGCGAAAACTTGGACGGGTCGAGCAGCACGCTGTAGTCGCGCAGCAGGCGGCCGTTGGGCCACATCACCTGGACCAGGAACTTGACCATGGGTTCGGACAATGGCTGGCTGGAGGTCACCCGCAGAATGCTCTTGCCATTGGCATTGAGCACCGGGGTAAAGGTCAGGTCATTGAGGAACGCCTGGCGATCCACGCCGGCCTTGGCGAAGTCATCGGCTGAGGCCAGGCTCGGCACCACTTCGGCCACCGTCAGGTCCTTGACATCGAGCAACTCGATCTCGGCCACCAACGGTTGGTTCAGGGTCGACTTCAGGGTCAGTTCCCCGAGCCCAAGGGCATGCGCCATACCGGAGGACAGCGCCGAGGCGGCCGCTATTGCTAACACCAGTTTGCGAACTTGAACCATAGCCTCATCCTTTGTTTGAACATTCCTCGGCCAGCGAGAAGGTGTTGTTTGTCGCTGCCACAAGGCATTGCGCACAGGCCTCGGATGAGGCTGTACGCGATTATTTCACTGACACGCCAGGGAGCCCCCGCAGGCGCTCCGCTTGCAAGCATAGCGCTCAGCTAGAATCATTCTGAAAATTGTTGCCAAGTATCTTTTACACAAGGGCTTTTATCAACAACTCGGCCACTTGCACCGCGTTGAGCGCTGCGCCTTTGCGCACGTTATCTGACGTCAGCCACAAATTAAGTTCCGTCGGGTCGTCGACCCCGCTGCGAACCCGACCGACGTAGACCACGTCCTGGCCAACCGCATCGCCGACTGGAGTCGGGTAATCGCCCGCCTCCACCAGCTCGACACCCTCGGCAACCTCCAGTGCAGCGTTCACCGCCGCCAGGTCAACCGGCTTGGCCGACGCCAGGGTCACGCTAAAGCTATCGCCAAAAAACACCGGGGCTTGAACGCAGGTTACGGAAATTTTCAATGCAGGCTGTCCGAGGACCGCACGCAGTTCGTGGACCAGGCGTTTTTCCAGCAGGGTGTGGCCTTGAGCATCCGGCGTGCCGACCTGGGCCAGCAGGTTGAATGCCATCTGCCGATCAAAAAAGCGCGGCTCCAATGGACGCACATTCAACAGCTCGGCGGTCTGCCGGGCCAACTCGGTCACCGCCTCGCGGCCCTGGGTGGACACAGCCAGGCTGGCGGTCAGGGTCACGTGCTGCACATCCAGCAGTTCGCGCAACGGCGCGAGTACCACTGCCAGGGTGGTGGCCGAGGCGCTCGGGCTGCTGACCTGGAACGGTTTTTTCAGGCTGGCCAGCACTTGGGCATTGGCCTCCGGCACCACCTGGGGCGCCTGCTCGGCCGGCAAGGCTCCTGACAGATCGATCAGCGAGCAGCCGGCGGCCGTCGCACGCGGGGCAAAGCTCAAGGTGACCGCTGGGCCTGCGGCGAAGAACACCAGCTGGACTTTGCTGAAATCAAACTCATCGACCTCCCGCACCCGCACGTTCTTGCCACGAAACGGTACCGAATGCCCGGCCGATTCGCTGCTGGCGAGCAGGTGCAGGTTAGCGATCGGGAAGTCGCGTTCTTCGAGAATCTGGACGAGGGTTTCGCCGACAGTACCGGTGGCGCCGACAACGGCGATATCAAAGGACTGGCTCATGGTTCTACCTCAGGCGAAACGGGGGGAGCGGCACTTTACCGGGTGGGTGGCGCACAGGCAATTATGCAGTGTCTGTATCGACTCCATCGCGGGCAAGCCCGCTCCCACAGGGTTCAACGCATGCCCGCGATGACGGACTTTCGGTCGGCAAAAAAAAACCCGCGCCTCTCGCAAGGCACGGGTTCTTTCACAACTTCAACCGATCAACGTTCCAGCAGGATCCGCAGCATGCGCCGCAGCGGTTCGGCCGCGCCCCACAGCAACTGGTCACCGACGGTGAACGCGCCCAGGTACTGGGTGCCCATGTTGAGCTTGCGCAGACGGCCAACCGGTACATTCAGGGTGCCGGTGACCTTGGTCGGGCTCAGCTCCTGCATGCTGCTGTCGCGGTTGTTCGGCACCAGCTTGACCCATGGGTTGTGCTGGCTGATCAAGCCTTCGATATCGGCGATCGGCACGTCTTTGTTCAGCTTGATGGTCAGCGCCTGGCTGTGGCAGCGCATGGCGCCGATCCGCACGCAGATACCGTCCACCGGGATCGGGCTCTTGAAGCGACCGAGGATCTTGTTGGTCTCGGCCTGGGCCTTCCACTCTTCACGGCTCTGGCCGTTCGGCAGTTCCTTGTCGATCCACGGGATCAGGCTGCCGGCCAGTGGTACACCGAAGTTCTCGGTCGGATAGGCGTCGCTGCGCATGGCTTCGGCCACACGGCGGTCGATGTCGAGGATGGCGCTGGCCGGGTTGGCCAGTTCATCGGCAACCGCGGCGTGGGTCGCGCCCATCTGCTTGATCAGCTCACGCATGTTCTGCGCACCGGCACCAGAGGCCGCCTGGTAGGTCATGGCGCTCATCCACTCCACCAGACCGGCTTCGAACAGGCCACCCAGGCCCATCAGCATCAGGCTGACGGTGCAGTTGCCGCCGATGTAGTTCTTGGTGCCCGCATCCAGCTGCTGGTCGATGACCTTGCGGTTGACCGGATCCAGCACGATGACCGCGTCATCCTGCATGCGCAGGCTGGAAGCGGCATCGATCCAGTAGCCCTGCCAACCGGCTTCACGCAGCTTGGGGAAGACTTCGCTGGTGTAGTCGCCACCCTGGCAGGTCAGAATCACGTCGAGGGTCTTGAGCTCTTCAATGCTGTAAGCGTCTTTGAGCGGAGCAATATCCTTGCCCACGGACGGGCCTTGGCCACCGACATTGGAAGTGGTGAAAAACACCGGCTCAATGAGATCGAAATCCTGCTCTTCCAGCATCCGCTGCATGAGCACGGAACCGACCATACCGCGCCAACCGATCAGACCTACACGTTTCATCGCAACTACACCTTTTACAAAAAGTGGGCTCGCTTGCCGGCATCAGCAACAAGCGGGGCCCGAGAGATTACAGATTCCGCAGCGCCGCGACTACTGCGTCGCCCATTTCCTGCGTTCCGACTTTGGTGCAACCGGTCGACCAGATGTCGCCAGTGCGCAAGCCCTGGTCCAGGACCAGGCTGACCGCCTGCTCGATGGCATCGGCCGCCGCTTGCTGGTTGAAGCTGTAGCGCAGCATCATCGACACCGACAAAATGGTCGCCAGCGGGTTGGCAATGCCAAGGCCTGCGATGTCCGGCGCCGAGCCGTGGCAAGGCTCGTACATGCCCTTGTTGTGGGTGTCCAGGGACGCCGACGGCAGCATGCCGATGGAGCCGGTGAGCATCGAGGCCTGGTCGGACAGGATGTCGCCGAACATGTTGTCGGTAACGATCACGTCGAACTGCTTGGGTGCACGCACCAGTTGCATGGCGGCGTTGTCGACATACATGTGGCTCAGCTCGACCTCAGGGTAATCCTTGGCCACCTGCTCGACCACTTCACGCCACAGTTGGCTGGACGCCAGCACGTTGGCCTTGTCCACCGAGCACAGCTTCTTGCCACGGACCATGGCCATGTCAAAACCGACACGGGCAATCCGGCGGATTTCGCTTTCGCTGTACGGCAGGGTGTCGTAGGACTGGCGCTCGCCGTTTTCCAGGGTGCGGGTGCCGCGTGGCGCGCCGAAGTAGATGCCGCCGGTCAGTTCGCGAACGATCAGGATGTCCAGGCCGGCAACGATTTCCGGCTTCAGGCTGGAAGCCTCGGCCAGTTGCGGGTAAAGGATCGCCGGACGCAGGTTACCGAACAGGCCCAGTTGCGCACGGATTTTCAGCAGGCCGCGCTCAGGGCGGATGTCACGCTCGATGGTGTCCCATTTCGGGCCGCCCACGGCGCCCAGCAGTACCGCGTCGGCCGCGCGCGCACGCTCCAGGGTTTCGTCCGCCAGCGGTACGCCGTGCTTGTCGATGGCCGCGCCGCCGATCACGTCGTGGCTCAGTTCCAGGCCCAGGGCGAACTTGTCGCTGGCCAGCTCCAGCACCTTGACCGCCTCGGCCATGATTTCCGGACCAATACCGTCGCCTGGGAGAATCAGAATCTGCTTGCTCATGGGTTCCTCATGTCATCAGTCGGCGCGCCATACGAGGCACGCCCGGAAAAATTCTAGCGTTCGGCTATCAACACCAGCACGTCGGTGCTGAACGAACCGTCGGCTTCGATCTGGAAATACTCGCGCACTTCGCTACCCATTGCCTGCTGCAGCTCGCGGATCGCCCCGCGCATCACTTCAGGGGTGCGCATGCGCTCGACCCAGGAGCTGTACTCCAGGCGCAACCGCTGACGGCTGGTGCTTCGGGCAAACAACCCCGCCTCACTGACCTGACGCAACCACTCGCCGGCGGAATAATCGCGCACATGGCTGGTGTCGCGCAGCACTTCGACGCTCTGCAGGTAAGTGTCGAACAACGGGCTACCCGGCGACAAGACATCAATGAACGCCGCCACCCCGCCCGGCTTCAAAACCCGCCGCACTTCGCGCAGGGCCAGGCCGAGATCGCTCCAATGGTGCGCCGAATACCGGCTGAAGACGAAGTCGAATTCAGCATCGGCGAACGGCAACCGCTCGGCGGCGCCCAGGACGGTCGATACGTTGCTCAAGCCACGCTCAACCGCAGCACCGGCGACCACATCGAGCATCTGCTGCGACAGGTCGTAGGCCACCACTTCCTTGACCAGCGCCGCCACATGAAAACTCACATGCCCGGCGCCGCAGCCCAGGTCCAGTACCCGCGCATCACCGCGCCCTGCCACTTCGCCCTGGAGCAGCGCGAACTCAGTGCCCTGGGCGTGCACGGCACTGCTCAGGTAGGCCGCAGCCTGTTCACCGAATTGCTTTTGTACGACTTGGGTGTGCTGGGTGGTGCTGGTCATGGGGACTTCCTTTTAGGCGGTTAGCCTTGTGGTGTCTGATCTGGCTTGCCCGCGATCAGGGCGACACTACCTACCTGAATCTCGGTTCAATCACGCGTCACGAAACAACCACGGCTGGCTCGCCCGGTGCTTGGCCTCAAACGTGGCAATCGCCTCGTGGTCCTGCAAGGTCAGGCCGATGTCATCCAGGCCATTGAGCAGGCAGTGCTTGCGAAAGGCGTCGATCTCGAAGTTCAGCACCTTGCCGTCGGGACGGGTCACGGTCTGGGCCTGCAGGTCGACCTGTAACTGATAGCCCGGCGTGCTTTCCACCTGCTGGAACAGTTCGTCGACTTCAGCGTCGCTCAAGATGATCGGCAACAAGCCGTTCTTGAAGCTGTTGTTGAAGAAGATATCGGCGTAGCTCGGCGCGATGATGCTGCGAAAGCCGTACTCCTCCAGGGCCCACGGCGCATGCTCGCGGCTCGAGCCGCAACCGAAGTTCTCACGGGCCAGCAACACGCTGGCGCCCTGGTAACGTTCGGCGTTGAGCACGAAGTCCTTGTTCAGCGGACGCTTGGAGTTGTCCTGGTACGGCTGCCCGACATCGAGGTAGCGCCACTCGTCGAACAGGTTCGGACCAAAACCGGTGCGCTTGATCGACTTCAAGAATTGCTTGGGAATGATCTGGTCGGTGTCCACGTTGGCACGATCCAGAGGCGCGACAAGACCAGTGTGCTGGGTAAAAGCTTTCATGCTGCGCTCCTTCAGATCAATTCGCGGACGTCAATGAAACGGCCGTTGACAGCGGCCGCGGCGGCCATCGCCGGGCTTACCAGGTGAGTACGACCACCGGCGCCCTGACGGCCTTCGAAGTTGCGGTTGGAAGTGGACGCGCAATGCTCGCCACTTTCCAAACGGTCCGGGTTCA
This sequence comes from Pseudomonas sp. P5_152, assembly GCF_033989915.1. Taxonomy (NCBI): domain Bacteria; kingdom Pseudomonadati; phylum Pseudomonadota; class Gammaproteobacteria; order Pseudomonadales; family Pseudomonadaceae; genus Pseudomonas; species Pseudomonas sp. P5_152. The sequence continues at coordinate 907,587 of NZ_JASFAH010000002.1, forward strand.
TCGCCAGGCACATCGAGCAGCCTGGCTCACGCCATTCGAAACCGGCCTCGAGGAAAATCTTGTCCAGGCCTTCCGATTCCGCCTGGGCCTTCACCAGCCCCGAACCCGGGACCACGATGGCTTGCTTGATGGTCGAGGCCACCTTGCGGCCCTTGGCGATCACGGCTGCCGCGCGCAAGTCTTCGATCCGCGAGTTGGTGCAGGAGCCAATGAACACGCGGTCCAACTGAATGTCGGTGATCGCCTGGTTGGCGGTCAAACCCATGTACTTCAAGGCGCGGACGATGGAATCGCGTTTGACCAGGTCCATTTCCTTGGCCGGATCCGGCACGTTCTGATCAACCGCCAGTACCATCTCAGGCGAGGTGCCCCAGCTGACTTGTGGCTTGATCTGGGTCGCGTCGAGTTCAACGACGGTGTCGAACTTGGCATCGGCGTCCGACACCAGGTCTTTCCACGCTTCGACCGCCAAATCCCATTCCGCGCCTTTCGGGGCGAATGGACGGCCCTTGACGTACGCCACGGTTTTTTCGTCCGCTGCCACCAGACCTACGCGAGCGCCGGCTTCGATGGACATGTTGCAGATGGTCATGCGGCCCTCAACGGACAGGTCACGAATCGCGCTACCGGCGAATTCGATCGCATGGCCATTACCGCCGGCGGTGCCGATCTTGCCGATCACGGCGAGCACGATGTCCTTGGCAGTCACGCCAAACGGCAAGGTGCCTTCGACGGACACCAGCATGTTCTTCATTTTCTTGGCCACCAGGCACTGGGTGGCGAGCACGTGCTCGACCTCGGAGGTGCCGATGCCGTGGGCCAGGGCCCCAAAGGCGCCGTGGGTCGAGGTATGGGAGTCGCCGCAGACCACGGTCATGCCCGGCAAGGTGGCGCCCTGCTCCGGGCCGATGACGTGGACGATGCCCTGGCGCACGTCGTTCATCTTGAATTCGACGATGCCGTATTCGTCACAGTTGTCGTCGAGGGTCTGAACCTGCAAACGCGAGACCTGGTCGACAATCGCCTCGATGCCGCCCTTGCGCTCCGGGGTGGTCGGTACGTTGTGGTCCGGGGTCGCGATGTTGGCATCGATGCGCCACGGCTTGCGCCCGGCCAGACGCAGGCCTTCAAAGGCTTGCGGCGAGGTCACTTCGTGAATGATGTGACGATCGATATAGATCAGCGCCGAACCATCGTCGCGCTGCTTGACCAAATGCGAATCCCAGAGCTTGTCGTAGAGCGTTTTGCCGGCCATCAGACGTTTCCTCATCAGCTTGTTTCTATGCCCTGGGCCTTGAGCGACTCAATAACCCCTTGGCTTGTGAGGTCGATCCTATGGGGTTACATTAAATAACTCAAATTCATATTTTTTATGCTTTGGATAACCAACTGGAATACGAACATGGACCTGGCCAACCTCAATGCTTTTATTGCCATTGCCGAGACCGGCAGCTTCTCCGGGGCCGGTGAACGCCTGCACCTGACCCAGCCGGCCATCAGCAAACGCATCGCCGGCCTGGAGCAACAGCTCAAGGTGCGCCTGTTTGATCGCCTGGGTCGCGAAGTGGGCCTGACCGAAGCCGGGCGCGCCCTGCTGCCGCGGGCCTACCAGATCCTCAACGTGCTGGATGACACCCGCCGCGCCCTGACCAACCTGACCGGCGAGGTCACCGGTCGCCTGACCCTGGCCACCAGCCACCACATCGGCCTGCATCGCTTGCCACCCTTATTAAGGGCGTTCACCCGCCAATACCCCGAGGTGGCGCTGGACATCCAGTTCCTCGACTCGGAAGTGGCCTATGAGGAAATTCTTCACGGCCGCGCTGAACTGGCAGTGATTACCCTGGCCCCGGAACCCCACACCCTGGTCAAGGCCACCCCGGTCTGGGACGACCCGCTGGATTTCGTGGTGGCCCCCGAGCATTCGCTGATCAGCAATGGCGCGGTCAGCCTGGCCGACATCGCCCTGCACCCGGCGGTCTTCCCCGGCGGCAACACCTTCACCCATCACATCGTCCAGCGCCTGTTCGAGGCCCAGGGACTGACGCCGAACATCGCCATGAGCACCAATTACCTGGAAACCATCAAGATGATGGTGTCTATCGGCCTGGCCTGGAGCGTCCTGCCGCGCACCATGCTCGACGACCAGGTGGCGCGCATCCCATTGCCGGGCATACAACTCACTCGCCAGCTAGGCTATATCGTGCACACCGAAAGGACGTTGTCGAATGCCGCGCGGGCCTTCATGGCTTTGCTGGACGCACAGATCGATTTGCCAGGGACTGATGGCTAACTTGTGCTACTCCTATAGAGCCGCAAAACCCGTGCCTAACGCCCCATTCAGCCCAAGGCCTGCTGCCAATGCCCAAATCTGTTGACCGCCCTCGTCCCCATACGCCATTGATGCCGCGTATCCAGGCGCTTGACCCCCACACTTCGGAGCAAAGTTGGGAAAGCGCTCCGCAGTTGCTGGCGGCGCTCAACGGCGCGCGCCTGGGTGCCTGGTATTGGGACATCGAGCGCGGGCTGATCAGTTGGTCGCGGGGCACCCAGGCATTGTTCGGCTTCGACCCCCGCAAACCCTTGCCGGCCGACCTTGAATACCTCGACCTGCTGCCCGCCGAGGACCGGCCCAAGACCTTGCGTGCGTTCAATGCGGTGATCGCCGGCGCGCCCCTGGAACAAGTGATGCACCACCGCATCCGCTGGCCGGATGGCAGCCTGCACTGGCTGGAAATCAGCGGTAGCCTGCTGCCGGACAAACAGGGCCGGCCACGGATGATCGGGGTGATCCGCGAGATAACCCATCAGCGCCAGCGCGAACAGGCCCTGAGCAGCTCGGAAAAACGCTTCGCCACGCTGTTTCACCTGTGCCCCAACATGGTCTTGCTGACTCGCCAGGAAGACGGCCTGATCACCGAGGCCAACCAGTATTTCGAAAGCCTGTTCGGCTGGCCGGTACAGGACGCCATTGGTCGTACCACCCTGGAGCTGGGGTTGTGGGTGCACCCCGAGCAGCGGGCCAAGCTGGTCAAGGCGACCAAGGCCAAGGGCGAGCTGGTAAGCATGGAAGTGCAGTTCCGCGCCAGCAATGGGCAGATCCATGACGGCATCCTCAGCGCGCAGAAGGTCGAACTCGAAGGCCAGCCCTACCTGCTGAGCACCTTTCTCGACACCACCGAACGCAAAATCGCCGAAGACGCGCTCAAGGACAGCCAGGAGCGCCTGGACCTGGCCCTGGATTCCGCCCAACTGGGCACCTGGGACTGGCACATCCCCAGCGGCATGCTCTATGGCTCGGCACGGGCCGCCCAACTGCACGGGCTGGAACCGATCCCGTTTCATGAATCCTTCGAGGAGTTTTTCGAAGGGGTTCCCGGCGAAGAGCGCGACAGCATGCGCGACGCCTACCGCAGCCTGCGTGAAGGTCCGGCCGGCAACTATCAACTGACTTACCGGGTGCAGTTGGCCGATGGCACCTCACGCTACCTGGAAAGCCGCGCGCGCCTGTACCGCGACGAAGACGGCCAGCCCTTGCGCATGGCCGGGACTTTGCTCGACATCACCGACCAGGTGGAGCGCGAGCAGCGCCTGGTGGCTTCCGAAGAGAAGTTCGCCACTCTGTTCCAGGTCAGCCCGGACCCGATCTGCGTGACCCGCCAGGACAGCGGCCAGTTCATCGAAATCAACAACAGCTTCACCCAGACCTTCGGCTGGACCGCCGCCGACGTGATCGGCCGCAGCGCCGACGACATCGGCCTGTGGGACGCCTCGGCGCAAAGCCTGCGGCGGATCGAACAGGTGATCCGCGAACAGGGCCTGAACAATGTCGCGATCATGGTCCAGCACAAGGACGGCCAGTCCCTGACCTGCGTGATTTCCAGCCGGCAGATCAGCGTCGGCGAACAACCGTGCATCGTCACCACCCTGCGCGACATAACCCAGCAACAGCGCTCGGAGGCCGCGCTCAAGGCCAGTGAGGAGAAATTCGCCAAGGCGTTTCACTCCAGCCCCGACGCCATCACCATCACTGAACGCGACACTGGGCGTTACCTGGAGGTCAACGACGGCTTCTGCCGTCTGACCGGCTACCGTGCCGAGGAAGTGGTCGGCAAAACCGTGTACCAGGTCGGAATCTGGGCCGAAGAAAAGCAGCGCTCGATGCTGCTGGCGGAGCTGCAACTCAAGGGCCGGGTGCACCACCTGGAAATGCTCGGGCGCAACAAGAGCGGGCAGTTGCTCACCGTCGAGGTTTCGGTGGAACCGATCACCCTCAATGAAACCGACTGCCTGCTACTGACCGCGCGGGACGTCAGCCTGCTGAAGAATGCCGAGGCGCAGATCCGTCACCTGGCCTACCACGACTCCCTGACCAACCTGCCCAACCGCGCCCTCCTGATGGACCGCCTGAGCCAGCAGATCGCCCTGCTCAAGCGCCACAACCTGCGCGGCGCGCTGCTGTTCCTCGACCTCGACCACTTCAAGCACATCAATGACTCCCTGGGCCACCCGGTGGGCGATACGGTGCTGAAGATCATCACCGCGCGCCTGGAAGCCAGCGTACGCATGGAAGACACCGTGGCCCGCCTGGGCGGTGACGAGTTCGTGGTCCTGCTCAGTGGCCTGGAAGGCTCGCGCAATGAAGTCAGCGATCAGGTGCGGGACCTGGCCGACACCCTGCGCGAGCTGCTGTCGGAGCCGATGTTCCTCGACGGTCACCGCCTGCAGGTCACCCCCAGTATCGGCGTGGCCTTGATTCCCGACCACGGCTCCACCCCGACCGACCTGCTCAAGCGCGCGGATATTGCCCTGTATCGGGCCAAGGACTCGGGGCGCAACACCACGCAGATGTACCACAACACCATGCAGAAGGCCGCCAGCGAGCGCTTGCGCATGGAAACCGACCTGCGCCTGGCCCTGTCACGGGGTGAGTTCCGGGTGCACTACCAACCCCAGGTCGATGCCCGCGGCGAGCGCATCGTCGGCGCCGAAGCGCTGGTGCGCTGGAACCACCCGCAATTGGGCGCCCAGTCGCCCAACGAGTTCATCAAGGTACTGGAAGACAGCGGTCTGATCCTCGAAGTCGGCACCTGGATCCTCGATGAAGCCTGCCAGGCCTTCAAGCAACTGATCGCCAGGGGCAAGGTCGATCCGCTGAACTTCAGCCTGTGCGTGAACATCAGCCCGCGACAGTTCCGCCAGGCCGATTTCGTCGAGCGCATCGAGCGCAGCCTCAGCAGCCACGGCCTGCCCTGCTCGCTGCTGAAACTGGAAATCACCGAAGGCATCGTGATCCAGAACCTGGAGGACACCATCAACAAAATGCGCCGCCTGAAAAAACTCGGCGTCAGCTTTGCCATGGACGACTTCGGCACCGGCTACTCATCGCTGACCTACCTCAAGCGCCTGCCGGTGGACACCTTGAAAATCGACCAGTCGTTCATCCGCGACGCTACCAGCGACCCCAACGACGCCGAAATCATCCGCGCCATCGTCGCCATGGCCCGCAGCCTGGGACTGGAAGTCATCGCCGAGGGCGTGGAAACCCCGGAACAGCTTGAGTTTTTGCAGGGCCTGGGCTGTCACTTGTACCAGGGCTACCTGCATAGCCGGCCGTTGCCGGTGGAGGAGTTTCAGTTGTTGCTGCAGTAACCGGTGATGGGCTTGCGCCCGCCAGCCCGCCACTGAGCCAATAGAAACAGGATGGGGCCTACTTTTGTTCGGGACCTTTCCTATTCTCACCTCGGCATTCACCGGTTAGCTTGTCCCGCGCGGCTAGAAGCCAGAAGCCATCTACACTCACACCTCATATTTCCCGGCATTGCCTTGCCGCACGCTCCCTCGCCGAGACTCCTTGCCGTGCCCAGCATCTATCAGCTCAAACCTGCGTTTCAGAACTGCTTGCGACCGCTGGTCCGGCGCTTGTTCGCCAACGGCACCACGGCCAATCAGATCACCCTGCTGGCAGGCCTCGGTTCGGTGTTGGTGGGGGTCGCGATCAGCGCGTTTGCCCAGCACGCCTGGATGTTCGCCCTGATTCCCCTGTGGATGCTGCTGCGCATGGCCCTCAACGCCATCGACGGCATGCTCGCCCGCGAGTTCAACCAGCAATCACCGCTGGGGGCCTATCTCAATGAGCTGTGCGACGTGGTCGCCGACTGTGCACTGATCCTGCCCTTCGCCCTGATCGCCGACGTCAGCCTGCTGCTGGTAATGCTGGTCACCCTGCTTGCGGTGTTCAGCGAATACAGCGGCGTATTGGGCCCGATGATCGGTGCTTCGCGGCGTTATGACGGGCCGATGGGCAAGAGCGACCGGGCGTTGGTGCTGGGGCTCCTGGCCATGGCTATCGCCCTGGGTTGGGCCAGCACCCCGTGGATCAACGGGGTGTTCGCGCTGATCGCGGTCCTGCTGGCCTACACCCTGTTCAACCGGGTCCGCCAGGGTCTCAAGGAAGTCCAGGAAAACGCCCCTTCAGTCTAAGGAAGCTGTCATGCGCCAAGCCCAGCACCAGACATTCACCACCCACGACGGTGTGCAACTGTTCTATCGCTACTGGCCAGGCACCCCGGCCCCCGGCGAACCGCGCAAAGCCGTGCTGCTGTTCCACCGCGGCCATGAACATTCCGCGCGCATCGCCCATCTGGCAGACGAACTGGACCTGCCTGAAGTGGATTTTTTTGCCTGGGACTCACGCGGCCATGGGCTGTCCCCGGGCGAACGCGGCGACAGCCCGAGCTTCGCCACCAGCGTGCGTGACGTGCAGACGTTCTGCGATCACCTGCAGGCGACCTACCAGATCGCCGAGTCGGACATGGCCGTGATTGCCCAGAGCGTTGGCGCGGTGATAGTCGCCACCTGGGTCCACGACTACGCCCCACGCATCCGCGCACTGGTGCTGGCGTCGCCGGCGTTCAAAGTAAAGCTCTACGTACCCTTCGCCCGCCAGGGGCTGGCCCTGATGCGGCGGTTTCGCGGTAACTTCTTCGTCAACAGCTACGTCAAGGCACGCTTTCTCAGCCATGACCCAGAACGGGTGGCCTCCTACGACAGCGACCCGCTGATCACCAAAGCCATTTCGGTGAATGTACTGCTCGGCCTGTATGACGCCGCCGAGCGAGTGGTGGCCGATGCCCAGGCGATTCAGGTGCCCACCCAGCTCCTGATCTCTGGTGCCGACTTCGTGGTGCATCGCCATCCGCAGGAGCAGTTCTTCGAGCGCCTGGGCAGCCTGCACAAGGAAAAACATATCCTGCCGGGCTTCTTCCACGACACCCTCGGCGAAAAGCGTCGCGCTATTGCCGTCGCCAGTGCCCGACGCTTCATTGTGCAGAACTTCCAGCAACCGCTCGCACGCCCTTCGCTGCTGGCCGCCGACCGCCTGGGCCTGACGTGCGCCGAATCGGAAGCCCTGGCCGCGCCCTTGCCGCACAACTCCCTGCGCGACCGCTACTGGCGCATGACCCGCGCCAGCATGCGCCTGGGCAGTCGACTGTCGAGCGGGGTCAAGCTGGGTTTCGACACCGGTTTCGACTCCGGCAGCACCCTGGACTACGTCTACCGCAACACCCCCACTGGCACCTCTGCGATCGGGCGGATGATCGACCGCAACTACCTGGACTCGATCGGCTGGCGCGGCATTCGCCAGCGCAAACTGCATGTCGAGGAACTGCTGCGCCTGGCGATCGCCCGGTTGCGCGAGCAAGGCAGCACGGTGCGGATCGTCGACATCGCCGCCGGTCACGGACGCTACATTCTCGAAGCCTTGCAGGGGGTTACCCCGCTGCCCGAATCAATACTGTTGCGTGACTACAGCGACATCAACGTGCGCGACGGCAGTGCGTTGATCCGCGAGAAGGGCCTGGAAAACATCGCCCGTTTCATCAAGGCCGATGCCTTCGACCGCGCCGACCTGGCGGCCCTCGACCCGCAACCGACCCTCGCCGTGGTGTCCGGCCTGTATGAACTGTTCGCCGACAACCAGAGGGTCGGCAGCTCTCTCGCGGGCCTGGCGGACGCGGTGCCCGTCGGCGGATACCTGGTCTACACCGGCCAACCCTGGCACCCGCAACTGGAACTGATTGCCCGCGCCCTGACCAGCCACCGCGAAGGCCAGGCCTGGGTCATGCGCCGCCGCAGCCAGGCAGAAATGGACCAGTTGGTCGAAGCCGCAGGTTTTCGCAAAATCACCCAGCGGGTCGATGAGTGGGGCATCTTCAGCGTCGCCCTGGCCCAGCGCGTGCAGGCATGAGCAACGCCATCACCGGGCAGCGTGAACCCGGCTTGTTGAAGCCCGCGGTGCTCTGGCTGCTGGTGTTGGCACCGTTGTTTTTTGCCACCTACGGCTTTGCCACCTGGGCCACCACCCAGCGCGCCGAAGTCGGCAGCCTGGTATTTGGTTGGGAAAACCACATGCCGTTCTGGGCGTGGACCATCGTGCCCTATTGGTCGATCGACCTACTGTATGGCCTGTCGTTGCTGCTACCCGACACTCGCCAGGAGCTCAAGCGCCATGCGTTGCGCCTGCTGACCGCGCAATTGATCGCGGTCAGTTGTTTTCTGCTGTGGCCATTACGCTTCACCTTCGAACGGCCCGAACTCGATGGGGTTTTCGGCTGGCTGTTCGAGGTCCTGGCCGGCTTCGACAAACCGTTCAATCAGGCTCCCTCCCTGCACATTGCCCTGCTGGTGGTGTTATGGACCTGCTACCAGCGACATCTATCGGGCCTCTGGCGCGGGTTGATGCATGCCTGGTTTGGCCTGATCGGGGTGTCGGTGCTGACCACCTACCAGCATCACTTCATCGATTTGCCCACGGGCGCCTTGCTCGGCTGGCTGTGTGTCTGGCTGTGGCCGCTGGATCGCCCGAGTCCGCTGTGCAGTGCCCGGCTGGCCCGCGACAGCCAACGCTGGAAACTCAGCCTGTGCTACCTGGCAGGTGCCGGGGTCTTGAGTCTCCTGGCCTGGCGCATCGGTGGCGGCGGGTTGTGGTTGCTCTGGCCGGCGCTGGCCTTGCTGTTGGTCGCGCTGAATTACGCGGTGCTGGACGCCAATGGTTTTCAAAAGCGCGCCGACGGGCGCCTGAGCTGGGCCGCACGCTGGTTGTTGGCGCCCTACCTGGCCGCGGCCTGGCTCAACTCACGCGGGTGGACGCGCCACCATCCGCAGCCCGACCTGGTGCTCGATGGCGTGTGGCTGGGGCGGATGCCGACCCACCGGGAACTGCAGGACAGCCCGTTCAAGGCGGTGCTCGACCTGTGTGCCGAGTTGTCGCTGGACCCGGCAAACCTGGCCTACCGCTCGCTGCCCGTGCTCGACCTGACCGCCCCCACCACCGCGCAATGCCTGGAAGCCGCGCAGGCCATCGAAGACCTGCGCCAGCACGGTCCGCTGCTGGTCTGTTGCGCCCTCGGTTATTCACGCAGTGCCACTGCGGTGGCCGCCTGGCTGTTGCGCAGCGGCAGGGCTGCCAACCTCGATCAAGCGCTCCTGCAACTGCAACGAGCCCGCCCGGGCATCGTCCTGCGCCAGGCCCACCGAGTCGCCCTGACACCCTTGTGCTTGAGCACGGAGCCTGCCCATGACCACTGACATGGAACTGCACACGACCGCCAGCCTGCTGCGCCGCGGGGCCTCCCTGGATCAACTGTCCACCGGACTCGCGCTGGTCGGCGCCTTGCTGGGCTTGAGCCAGTATCTGTTGGCCAGCCCCGGTGTCTGGGCGGTGCTGTGCAGTGCCGCCCTGCTGGTACTGGGCGTGCTGCAAAAATACTGGGCCGTGCGGGTCGCGCTCGACGCGGAACTGTTCCAGCGCATAGCCGACGGCAATCAACCCCTGCCCCTGCGTACCGAGGCCCTGGATCACGCCCTCGCCGCCCTCGGCCTGCAACCTGCCGCGCGGGGTGGTCGCCTGTGGAGCGAACGTACCGGCGGCGCCCTCAACCTGCTTCGGCGCCAGGCCCTGCTGGTGGCGGTGCAGGTGCTGCTGACACTGGGCTTCATCCTGGCCGGCCCCTGGCTGGCCTTCGCTGAATAAGGAACTTTCATGCTCGAACCCTTGGTCGCCACCCTCATCACCTCCGCGGCACGCACCATTACCGGCGCCCGTAGCCTGTGGCTCGGTTGCGCGCCGCAAGCGGTGCAGCGCATCTACTTCGCCAACCACAGCAGCCATGGTGACTTCGTGCTGCTCTGGGCCTCGCTGCCCCCGGCCCTGCGCAAAATGACCCGGCCGGTGGCGGGCGCCGATTACTGGCAAACCACCCCGCTGCGCCGCTACATCATCAATCGCGTGTTCAATGGCGTGCTGGTCGACCGTGAGCGCAAGGAACCAACTGACAACCCCTTGCTGCCGATGCTCGAGGCCTTGGCCAACGGCGACTCACTGATCATCTTCCCCGAGGGCACACGTAACCTCGCGGACGGCCTGCTGCCGTTCAAAAGCGGGATCTATCACTTGGCCAAAGCACACCCCGAGGTCGAGCTGGTGCCGGTGTGGATCGCCAACCTCAACCGCGTCATGCCCAAGGGCCGGTTCCTGCCGCTGCCCTTGCTATGCACCACCCGTTTTGGCGCGGCGCTGACCCTCGATATTGATGAAAGCAAAGAACAGTTTCTCCAGCGCAGCCGTGCAGCGCTGCTGGACCTGGCTGAGGAGCCGGCCTGACATGGACAGACAAACCCTGATGCTGTTTGGCGGGATTGGTGCTTTCCTGCTGCTCGCCTCGCTGATCGGCTGGATCCTCAAGCTACGCAAGCGCGGTACACCGGACCCGGTGATCGATAATCTCAACGCGCGGATCAACGCCTGGTGGGTGATGGTGGCGGTGATCGGCATCGCTTTCTGGCTCGGCACCAGCGCGGTCATCCTGCTGTTCTACGCCGTATCCTTCTACGCCCTGCGCGAGTTCATGACCCTCACCCCGACCCGGCGCAGCGACTACCCGGCCCTGGTGGCGGCCTTCTACCTGGCGCTGCCGCTGCAGTACCTGCTGATTTATTTCGACTGGTACGGGCTGTTCTCGATCTTCATTCCGGTCTACGTATTCCTGTTGCTGCCGATCCTCGCGTCATTGGGCGGGGACAGCACGCACTTTCTCGAGCGCGCCTCCAAGGTCCAATGGGGGCTGATGATTGCGGTGTTCTGCGTGTCCCACGTACCCGCCCTGCTGACCCTGGACATTGCTGGTTACGAGGGCCGCAACCTGCTGCTGATCGCCTACCTGGTGATCGTGGTGCAGATGTCGGACGTGTTGCAGTACGTCTGCGGCAAACTGTTTGGCAAACACAAGATCGCGCCCAACCTGTCGCCGTCCAAGACCGTCGAAGGTTTTATCGGCGGTATCCTCCTGGCTTCCGTGATCGGGGCCGCGTTGTGCTGGATTACCCCGTTCAATGCCTGGCAGTCGTTCCTGATCGCCCTGCTGATCAACTTGCTGGGGTTTGCCGGTGGCATCGTGATGTCGGCGATCAAGCGCGACCGTGGCGTCAAGGACTGGGGGCACATGATCGAAGGCCACGGCGGCATGCTCGACCGCCTGGACTCGGTGTGTTTCGCCGCGCCGATCTTCTTTCACCTGGTGCGGTTTGGATGGACGTGAGTCCGGCGGCTCCTACAGACAGCCGATAAAAAAGGGCGCCATCGGCGCCCTTCTTCATTGCGGTGACTCAGTGCTGCAGTGCTGGTTTTTGCTCGCCGTTGATCGGGATGCGTTTGGCTTTCGCCTCTTCCGGCACGATGCGCAGCAGGTCGATACTCAACAGGCCATTGCGCAGGTCCGCGGCCTTGATTTCGATGTGATCGGCCAGGCGGAACGACAGTTTGAAAGCGCGCTGGGCGATGCCCTGGTGCAGGAAGGTCACGCTGTCGTTGCTGTCGCGTTTGCCGCCACTGATGGTCAACACGCCTTTTTCGACTTGCAGTTCCAGGTCTTCTTCCTGGAAGCCGGCTGCCGCCACGACGATGCGGTACTGGTCGTCACCGTGTTTTTCAACGTTGTAGGGTGGGTAGCTGCTGCCGGGCTCATTGCGCAGCGCAGACTCGAACAGATCGTTGAAACGATCGAAACCTACCGAAGAACGGAACAGTGGAGCCAGGGAAAATGCGGTACTCATGGTTCAAATCTCCTGAAAACAATCAGCAAGGTTTTTTGTCTCCGCGACCCGAATTCGGCATCGCGTAACCCTTAGATAGGGACCGCTGATTGCATTTCAAGAGGTTTTCTGCAGTTTTTTTCAGGCCGCCTCCGCGACCTGCAAACCCAGCAAACGCGAGACCTGGTCCAGTTCCGTCTCCCGGCGCATGAGGGTAAACAGCTCCACCGCCTCGGGATAATTGCGGGTCAACATCGCCAGCCATTGCTTCAAGCGACCCGGCGATTGGCGCGCGGTCATCTGCGCCTTGGCCTGCAGCCAGAATTCCTGGATCAACGGCAACAGCTCGGCCCAGGTCATCTCCACCACCTCTTCACCCGCCCGCGCGGCAGCGATCTGTCGCGCCAGGTCCGGGCGCGACACCAGGCCGCGACCCAGCATGATGTCTTCCACTCCACTGATCTCGCGGCAGCGGCGCCAGTCGTCGACGCTCCAGATATCGCCATTGGCGAACACCGGCACCTTGACCACCTCCTGCACCCGCGGGATCCACTCCCAATGCGCCGGCGGCTTGTAGCCATCCATCTTGGTCCGCGCGTGCACCACGATATGCTCGGCGCCGCCTTCGGCCAGTGCGGTGGCACACACCAGCGAACCGTCCGGGCTATCGAAACCCAGGCGCATCTTGGCGGTCACCGGAATGTGCGCCGGAACCGCACGCCGCACATGCTCGACGATCTGATTGAGCAGCTCAGGCTCCTTGAGCAATACCGCACCGCCACGGGACTTGTTGACGGTCTTGGCCGGGCAACCGAAGTTCAGGTCGATCACCTGCGAGCCCAGCTCACAGGCCAGCGCCGCGTTTTCCGCCAGGCACACCGGATCGGAACCGAGCAATTGCACACGCAGCGGCACGCCGGCAGCGGTCTTGGCACCGGTGAGCAATTCAGGACCGAACTTGTGGAAATAGGCAGGCGTGAGCAGTTGATCGTTGATCCGGATGAACTCGGTCACGCACCAATCGATACCGCCAACCCGGGTCAGCACGTCCCGCAGGATGTTGTCGACCAACCCCTCCATGGGCGCCAAGGCAATTTGCATGGAAAACACTCAACAAAAATCGTGCGGCAGTTTAGCCGGTTTCGCCGATCAGGGCATGCCGTACCGGTGGACGGTTTCGCGTCGTTTCGACGAAAAAGCCGAGTTAAACCGTCGACACGCCGCAAAGAAAGTCGGGCTGGCAAAGTAAAAGCACTTTCATATGCATTTACTCCGACGCCCAGTTAGTGGATGAACATGCGTGACGGCAGTTACGCCTCGGTTCGCGAACTGGATAATTTTCTAGAAAAGAAAATGATGTACAGCATCAGAAGTCACCTGGAGGGGGAGTCTAAATCAAGCATTGTGGCGTGCTTACGCTGCAGGCCTAAAAAGCCGAATCGACCAAACACATTGTAGGACTCATCCCTCACAACAAGAGGAAAGTAGAGCGATAACACAGGATAAAGCCGACTCAACAAACTCTCGACAATCGTGAATAGTCAAACTTGCATTATGAACAAATCAAAACCTCAACGTATCCACCTTAAAAACACAGAACGAGACATCATAGAAAACCATCCAAGACTAATGACTCACGAAAGCAAAACAACTGAATTTCATCGACCACGCACCTTAAAACAGAAAACAACATCACCACATCAAGCCAACTTTAACCCACCAAAAACGCAAACTTACGGAGCCACCTCCAACACCTGAAACAACATAAATACACATAAAACTTCACATACAGGATAGACAACATGACAAAAACCAATAGAGACATTATTGTCATCGGAGGCGAATCACCTGAAGAACGAAAGTACATGGCGCCTATTGATGAATACATACGATCACTATCAGAAAAAGCCAACCCTACGATTCTTTTTATTTCAACAGCCAATGGTGACGATCCGATCAAGGCCCGCGAGTTCTTTAACAAATATGAAAGTTCAGGCTGCATTGTCATTCAACTGACATTTTTCATACCGCCGTTCACGCACGCAGCACATATTTCATCATTGATAGACCAAGCTGACATTATCTACGTCGCTGGTGGCAACACGAGAGCAATGCTCGCCATTTGGCGGGAATTCGGTGTAACCGACTGTCTGAGAAAAGCGTGGGTAAACGGTAAAATTCTCTGTGGTGTCAGCGCCGGAGCAATTTGTTGGTTCGACTACGGACACTCGGACTCTGGAGGAGAATACGCACTGATCAACGGCCTAGGGTTACTCTCCGGAGCACTATGTCCGCACTTCAGCTCAGAGGCCGAACGACATGCATCCTTCGTCGAGTTAGTGCGTTCAAAAAACATTCACCCTGCCTATGCAGTAGATGATGGCATTGCGCTCCACTTCAAAAATGGCAAATACCATAAAACAATCCGCAACGAGATGTTACGCAACAGCTATTACATCAATACGGCATACCCACATGTCCGTTCACTGTGAACCCAGAATGCCCACGATATTGTCGCGCCGACACTCAGACTTAACATCGCCCTCATCAATTACCTTGCAATGGCCAATAAAACTACCGTCTGCGTAAACGCTTCTGGATTTACAGTGCGCCCCTTTACCCAGCGCGCAGGTGTTTTTCACTTCCGAGTGGAAGCGCTATCCTGGCGCACAAAAAAACGGCACCGTTGCGGCGCCGTTCGTTTATCAAGCCAAATTACTTACGCGCCGCCTCCCACGACTTCAGCAGTTCGGCATAACTCACGGTCTCGCCCTTGGGTTTCTCGTTGGCCAGTTTCGGTTTCGGTGCGCCCGGCTGGTCGAACCAGTATTGCGCGTCGCGTTCCGGGTTCATTTTCGGGCCGCAAACCGGTTGGACCTTGGAGCGTTCGAGGCGGGCCATGATGGCGTCCTGGTCCTTGGCCAGGCCGTCGAGGGCCTGTTGCGGGGTTTTCTCGCCACTGGCGGCTTCGGCAATGTGGCTCCACCACAGCTGGGCCAAGCGCGGGTAGTCCGGCACGTTGGTCCCGGTCGGGGTCCATTGCACGCGGGCCGGGCTGCGGTAGAACTCCACCAGGCCACCGAGCTTGGGTGCCAGGTCGGTCATGGCCTGGGAGTTGATGTCCGACTCACGAATCGGCGTCAGGCCGACGATGGTCTTTTTCAGCGACACGGTTTTTGAAGTGACGAACTGGGCATAGAGCCAGGCCGCCAGTTTCTGTTTCTCCGGCGTCGACTTCATGAACGTCCAGGACCCCACGTCCTGATAGCCCAGCTTCATGCCCTCCTCCCAATACGGTCCGCGCGGCGATGGCGCCATCCGCCATTTCGGCGTGCCGTCGGCGTTCATCACCGCCAACCCTGGCTTGGTCATGTCAGCCGTAAAGGCGGTGTACCAGAAGATCTGCTGGGCGATATTGCCCTGGGAGGGCACCGGCCCGGATTCGGAGAAGGTCATGCCGGCCGCTTCCGGTGGCGCGTAGGCCTTCATCCAGTCGACATATTTCTGTGTCGCGAACACCGCCGCCGGGCCGTTGGTATCGCCACCACGGGTCACGCTGGAGCCGACCGGGTGGCAATCCTCGACGCGAATGCCCCACTCATCCACCGGCAAGCCATTGGGCAGGCCCTTGTCGCCCCCACCGGCCATGGAGAACCAGGCATCGGTGAACCGCCAGCCCAGGGACGGGTCTTTCTTGCCGTAGTCCATGTGCCCATACACCCGCTTGCCGTCGATTTCCTTGACGTCTTCGGTGAAGAACTTGGCGATGTCCTCATAGGCCGACCAGTTCACCGGCACGCCCAGCTCGTAGCCGTACTTTTCCTTGAACTTGGCCTTCAGGTCCGCCCGCTCGAACCAGTCGGCGCGAAACCAGTAGAGGTTGGCGAATTGCTGGTCGGGCAGTTGGTAGATCTTGCCGTCTGGGGCGGTGGTGAAGGAAAGACCGATGAAGTCCTTGAGATCGAGGGTCGGCGAGGTGTAGTCCTTGCCTTCATTGGCCATCAGGTCGGTGATTGATTCGGTTTTGCCATAGCGAAAGTGCGTACCGATCAGGTCCGAGTCGTTGACCCAACCGTCATAGATGTTTTTGTCCGACTGCATCTGGGTCTGCAGTTTTTCCACCACGTCGCCTTCTTGCAACAAGTCGTGGGTCAGCTTGATCCCGGTGATTTCGTTGAAGGCCTTGGCCAGCACCTTGGACTCGTATTCGTGGGTGGCGATGGTTTCCGAGACCACGTTGATCTTCATTCCACGAAACGGCTCGGCGGCCTTGATGAACCACTTCAGCTCTTCCAGCTGTTGCTCGGCCGTGAGAGTCGAGGGTTTGAATTCGCTGCCAATCCATTTTTTCGCGGCGTCTTCATAGGCATCGGCCCAGGCTGCAACGCTCAACCCGCTGAGTGCCAGCATGGCTGCCACTGAAATGCTATGTCGCAGCTTATTGTTTTTCTCGAACATAGAGACCTCCTGTATTAGGTTTCGGAGCACGATTGCCGGGTGTCGGCTAGCCCCAACGCATCACGACCAACAGCCACACCAGGGACAGGCCGGTGGCCACCCAGATGCTCCAGCCGGTAGCACCAATCACCAGCAAATGCAGGTAGGCGCTGCCGAGAAGACCGATAAACAGCCGATCACCACGGGTGGTGCTGATCGGTAAAAAGCCGCGCCGGGCGATGCTCGGCGAACGCAGTTCCCAGGTGGTCATGCCCACCAGCAGCAAGGCGATGGCGCCGAAGAACAGCGCGGTCGGCTGGGTCCAGTTCATCCACTCCATCATCAGCTCCTCACACTCGTCCCAGGGCAAAGCCCTTGGCCACATGGTTGCGTACGAACCAGATCACCAGCATGCCCGGCAGGATCGTCAGCACCCCGGCCGCCGCCAACACCCCCCAATCGATCCCCGAGGCCGACACGGTGCGGGTCATCACCGCGGCGATCGGCTTGGCATTGACCGAGGTCAGGGTGCGCGCCAGCAGCAGCTCGACCCAGGAAAACATGAAGCAGAAGAACGCCGTCACACCGATGCCCGAGCCGATCAGCGGGATGAAAATCTTGACGAAGAACTTGGGGAAACTGTAGCCGTCGATGTAGGCGGTTTCGTCGATTTCCTTCGGCACTCCGGACATGAACCCTTCGAGGATCCACACTGCCAGCGGCACGTTGAACAGGCAGTGGGCCAGGGCCACCGCGATGTGGGTATCGAACAGGCCGATCGACGAATACAGCTGGAAGAACGGCAACAGGAACACCGCTGGCGGCGCCATGCGGTTGGTCAGCAGCCAGAAGAACAAGTGCTTGTCGCCGAGGAAGCGATAACGGGAGAACGCGTAGGCCGCTGGCAGCGCCACGCTCAGGGAAATCACCGTGTTCAGGCTCACGTAGTACAACGAGTTGAGGTAGCCGGTGTACCAGCTCGGGTCGGTGAAGATCACTTTGTAGTTGGCCAGGGTGAAGTCCTGGGGAAACAGGGTCAGGCCACCGAGGATTTCCGTGTTGCTCTTGAACGACATGTTCAGCAACCAGTAGATCGGCACCAGCAGGAACAGGATGTAGAGCAACAGAGGCAGCAGCTTGGTCTTGCTCATGTCGGGCCTCAGCGGTTGGCGTCGGAGTGGGTCATGGCGGTGTAGAACAGCCAGGACACCAGCAGGATGATCAGGAAGTACACCAGCGAGAAGGCCGCCGCCGGCCCCAGGTCAAACTGGCCGATCGCCATTTGGGTCAGGGTCTGGCTGAGGAAGGTGGTGGCGTTGCCCGGCCCACCACCGGTGAGCACGAACGGCTCGGTGTAGATCATGAAGCTGTCCATGAAACGCAGCATCACCGCGATCAGCAGCACACTCTTGAGCTTGGGCAACTGGATGTGGCGAAACACCGCCCAACTCGATGCCCGGTCGATCCGGGCGGCCTGGTAGTAGACATCCGGGATTGCACGCAGACCGGAGAAACACAACAGGGCCACCAGCGAGGTCCAGTGCCAGACATCCATCACCAACACCGTGACCCAGGCATCCATGGTGTTGGCCGCGTAGTTGTAGCTGATGCCCATGGCGTTGAGGGTCGAGCCCAGCAGGCCGATGTCGGCGCGGCCGAAAATCTGCCAGATGGTGCCGACCACGTTCCATGGAATCAGCAGCGGGATTGCCAGGATGATCAGCACCAGCGACGACCAGCGGCCCTTGGTCGGCATGGTCAGGGCGATGCCGATGCCCAGCGGGATCTCGATCAGCAGCACACAGGCGGAATAGATGAACTGGCGCAGCAGCGAGTCGTGCAGCCGTGGGTCCAGCAGCACCTGTTTGTACCAGTCGGCCCCGACGAAGTAGCGGCTGGACTGGTCGAAGATGTCCTGCACCGAATAGTTGACCACGGTCATCATCGGGATCACCGCACTGAACGCCACCAGCAGGAACACCGGCAGCACCAGCCACCACGCCTTGTTGTTCTGCACCTTGTTCATGGCTGCCCCTCGTTGCTGGCGTGCATGGGTAGCAGATAGTCATCGGCGTAGACCATCAGCCACTGCGCCGGAAAGCTGATATAGGCGGTGCCCTGGGGCACCGGCTTGTCTTCGGCCAGGCGCACTTTGAGCGGCACGCCGCCCAGGTTCAGGGTCATGATCTTGTAGGTGCCCAGGTCCTCGACATGCACCACCGTCGCTTGCATTGCCTCATCGAAGGGCTCGTCCCAGACATGCACGAACTCCGGGCGGATGCCAACCTTCAGCGATTTGCCGGCGGCCTCGGCGATGCGCTGCTGCAGACCTTCGGAAAGCGGCAAGTCGATGTCAGCGAAACCCACGCCGCCGGGACGTGGGCTGACCTCGATCAGGTTCATCCCCGGGCTGCCGATGAAATAACCGACGAAGGTATGGCTCGGCCGCTCGAACAGCTCGCGCGGGGTACCGAACTGGACGATCTGCCCGCCGTACATCACCGCGATCTTGTCGGCGAAAGTCGAGGCCTCGAGTTGATCGTGTGTGACGTAGACCATGGTGATGTTGAATTGCTCGTGGATCTGCTTGAGCTTGCGCCGCAGCTTCCACTTAAGGTGCGGGTCGATCACCGTCAGCGGCTCGTCGAACAGGATCGCCGACACATCGTCACGCACCAGCCCGCGGCCCATGGAGACTTTCTGTTTTTCATCGGCGCTGAGGTTGCGCGCCTTTTTCCCCAGCAGCGCCTGCAGGTCGAGGACCTCGGCGATTTCCTGGACCTTACTGTGTACCCGGGCCTCGGCCATGCCTTGGTTGCGCAGGGGAAAAGCCAGGTTGTCGAACACCGTCATGGTGTCGTAGACCACCGGAAACTGGAAAACCTGAGCGATGTTGCGCTTCTCCGGGGTCAGTTGGTTGACCACCTTGTTGTCGAACAGCACCTGGCCTTCGGAAGGGCTGAGCAGGCCGGAAATGATGTTGAGCAAGGTCGACTTGCCGCATCCGGAAGGCCCGAGCAAGGCGTAGGCCCCGCCCTGTTCCCAGACATGGTTCATCTCGCGGATCGCGTAGTCTTCAGGCCCCGCCGGGGTGCGGATGTAGCTGTGGGCGAGGTTGTGCAAGTGAATTTCGGCCATCAGGCAACCCTCGCGACACGTCGGCCGGGCGCCTGTAGCAAGCGTCCCTGGCCGTCGAAGACAAACAGTTTGTGGGTCGGGATGTAGATGCGGATCGGCGCATCGACGTCGTACTCGTGCACCCCGGGCAAGTGCAGCACCAGCAGGAAGTGTTCGTTGCGCACATGCAGGAAAGTTTCCGAACCGCTGATTTCCGCCACTTCGACGGTCACCGCCAGTTCCAGGTCGTCGTCGTTGCTCGGTACCAGGGAGATATGGCTGGGGCGCACGCCAAAGCGGAACTCGCCCTCACCCACCGGGCGCAAGTCGACGTTCAGCGGGAAGTGCACAAAATTGGCGAAGCTGACTTCGTTGCCGACGATGCGCCCCGGCATCAGGTTGATCGGTGGCTCGGAGAACAGTTCGGCGGCCAACACGGTCTGCGGCTGATGATAGACCTCGGCAGTCTTGCCACTCTGGATCACCCGCCCCTCGTGCAGGATCGTGGTGGTGCCGCCCAGGGCCAGCGCCTCGTTGGGTTCGGTGGTGGCGTAGATGGCAATGGTATGGCGCGCCTGGAACAACTCGCGCATTTCCTGGCGCAGCTCTTCGCGCAGCTTGTAGTCGAGGTTGACCAGGGGCTCGTCGAACAGGATCAGTTCGGCATCCTTGACCAGCGCCCGGGCCATGGCGGTGCGCTGCTGCTGGCCGCCCGACAGTTCCAGCGGATAACGCTTGAGGAACTTGTCGATGCGCAGCATCTGCGCGGTCTCGTGCACCTTGCTCTGGATCAGCTCGGCCGAGATCCCGGCTTGGCGCAAGGGCGAGGCGATGTTCTCGAACACGGTCATGGTCGGGTAGTTGATGAACTGTTGATAGACCATCGACACGTTGCGCAGACGCACCGGGCGCTGGGTGACATCGACCCCGTTCATCAGGAGACGCCCGCTGTCAGGCTTGTCGAGACCGGCCATCAAGCGCATCAGGCTGGTCTTGCCCGACAGCGTGCGGCCCAGCAGGACGTTGAACGACCCGGGCTCGAAGTGCAGGTTGGCATCATCGATCCAGACTTGGCCCTCGACGGTGCGGCTGACGTGCTCCAGCGTTAATGACATGGCTCGGCCTTTTTCTTATTGGAGTCAAGCGACCGAGGTGACAGAGCGACATTCGTGCCAGAAATTCCAAGCGCTTGATCTGCCTTGGATTTCACCAAAAGGAGGATTCTGGCGGGTTCGCCGCTGAACAGAAATGAACAACATTGGCAGGACAATTGAACAGTTGCCGAGTTGACTTTGAACAATTGTGAACAACACTTAACCGACTACGCCGCAGCGTAGACTCGACAGCTGCAGCGATCGTGTTTGCCCATAACAAAAACAATAAATGCTCGCCCAGGGACTGCCCGCCATGTCCGCGCCTGCCTCGCCCTTGCCTCACGATGCCATCATCCAGAACTCCTGGTCGCGCTGCCGCGCGTTCGGGCTCGATCATCAAAGCCCCCCGGCCTTCGACCAACTCCCCGCCGCCGGCATCGCACGTCTGCTGGAAAGCCAGCACTCCCTGGTGCAGACCACCCACCAGGAAGTGCTGCCCTACTATGAGAACATCCTGAGCAACTCCAACTGCCTGATCATGCTGGCCGACAACCAGGGCCAAGTGCTGACCTCATGGGGTACCCAGCGTTTTATCGAGCCGTGCCTGAGCCGTGGCTTCAACGCCGGTGCCAGTTGGCGTGAGCAATCCAGCGGCACCAACGCCATCGGTACCGCCCTGGCCTGCGAACAGGCCGTGCATATCGCCCACGATGAGCACTTTCTCAAGGCCAACCGCTTCATGACCGGCTCCGCCGCACCGATTTTCGATGCCGAGCGGCGGCTGATCGCCGTGCTCGATGTATCCAGCGACAGCTACCTGCCCCCGGACCACACCCTGGGCATGGTCAAGATGATGAGCCAGACCGTGGAAAACCGGCTGATCCTCAATCTGTTCAAGGGTGAACACTTCCAGTTGGTGTTCAACACCGGGCTGAACAACCTCGACAGCCAATGGGCCGGCCTGCTGATTTTTGATGAAAGCGGTCAGGTGCTCTCGGCCAATCGGCGCGCGGACAATCTGCTGGGCATCAGCTTGTCGCGGGTCAGCATCGACAGTCTGTTCAAGGTCTCGTTGCTGGAGTTGCTCAACCAGCCCGACGGTCTGCCCTTCGCCCTGCAGGCGGCCGGGCGCAATCGTTTCCATTGCCTGCTCAAGCGGCCGTTGCAGCGCCCGGTGCAGGCCCGGGTGTTTGCCCAAGCCCCCCTCCCCGCGCCACAGCCCATCAGCCTCGGCACCCTGCACTTTGGTGACAGTCGCGTGGAAAAGGCCGTGCGCCAGGCCGAGCGTCTGTTGGAAAAAGACATTCCCCTGTTGATTCACGGCGAAACCGGGGTGGGCAAGGAAGTCTTCGTCAAGGCCCTGCACCAGGCGAGCTCACGCAGCAAACAGGCATTTATCGCCGTCAACTGCGCGGCGATCCCCGCCGAACTGGTGGAATCCGAGCTGTTTGGCTATGAAAAAGGTGCCTTCACTGGCGCCAATCAGAAAGGCAGCATCGGCCTGATCCGCAAGGCCGACAAAGGCACCCTGTTTCTCGACGAAATCGGCGACATGCCACTGCCGACCCAGGCCCGGCTGCTGCGAGTGCTGCAGGAGCGTTGCGTGCAACCGGTGGGCAGCAGTGAACTGTTCGCGGTGGATATCCGCATCATCTCGGCCACCAACCGTTCATTGCGCGAGCAGGTGCAACTGGGGCGCTTTCGCGAGGACCTGTATTACCGCATCGGCGGCCTGACTCTGGAACTGCCACCGCTGCGCGAGCGCAGCGATAAGCAGGCGCTGTTCAAGTGTCTCTGGGAACAGCACCGCGAGGCGCTCCAGTGGGCCGGCTTGAGCCCGGAGGTACTGGCCCTGTTCGAACGCCATCCATGGCCTGGCAATCTGCGCCAGGTCAGCAGCGTGATCCAGGTGGCCCTGGCCATGGCCGAAGACCAACCGGTGCGGCCGGAGCATTTACCGGATGATTTTTTTGTCGACCTGGAGATGGAACCGCTTGAGACGCCCGAGACTTTGGCGGTGGACTTGAATGATACCGAGGATTTGAATCGGCAGTTGCAGGCAGTTGGGGGGAATATTTCGCATTTGGCACGGCGGTTGGGGGTTAGTCGCAATACCCTCTATAAAAGGTTGCGCCAGTGCGAGAGCTGACCGCAGTGCGGTCAATCGCGAGCAAGCTCGCACAGTGGTTCTGGGGTGCTCGCGGATTTTGCATGCGCCGAAGCCAACTTGGGGAAGCTGGCTTCGGCGCGATTTAGCAATGAAGCAACCAGGTGATTCTCAACTGTATGCGTTGATAAACCAGGTGATCATCGGGATAGCCACAATGTCGATCAGCACGGCACCGCACAGCGGCACGATGATGAAGGCTTTGTACGAGAACACTTTGTAATGGTCACAAATGGCGCCCATGTTGGCCACTGCGTTGGGCGTCGCGCCCAGCCCGTGCCCCATGAAGCCTGCGCACAAGACTGCCGCGTCGTAGTTGCGGCCAAACAGGCGGAACAGGACGAACACGCACAGCAGAATCATGATCACCACCTGCACCACCAGGATCACCAGCAGCGGCAAGCCAAGCTTTTCCAGCTCCCAAAACTTCAGACTCATCATTGCCATGGTCAGGAACATGCCCAGGCACACATCGCCGATAGTGCTGACGGCATGGTCGGGCATCTCGATAACCTGAGCACGGTCATTGAGGTTGCGCAGGATGATCGCGACGAACATGGCGCCCACATAGCTCGGCAACACGATACCCAGATGCTGTTGCAAGCTGGAGCCCAGCCAGAACCCAAGCACCATGATCACCACAATGCAGGTCAACAAGCGCAACAAGGTGGCAGCATCCAGCGCGGGCTGCGGGGTGTGGACCACTTCTTCGAACGCCTTGAGGCTGCCAACGGCTTCGGCCTTGACTACGAGTTTGTTGCGCTCGATCAACCAGCGCGCCAGCGGGCTACCCAACAAGCCGCCTGCCACCATGCCAAAGGTTGCAGCTGCCAGCGCTGCAGTGGTCGCACCGACCGCACCGAGGTTTTCAGCAATCGGCCCGAAAGCTGCCGCCGCGCCAAAACCGCCTTCCAGTGACACCGCGCCGGCCATGATCCCCAGCAACGGGTCGATGCCCAGCAGCTTGGCGACACTGACACCCACCACGTTTTGCACCAGCGCCAGGCCCCAGCACGCACCCAGGTAGATAAACAGCAATTTGCCGCCCTTGCGCAGCAAACCCAGGCTACCACCCAAACCGACAGTGGTGAAAAACGCCACCATCAGCGGGGTTTGCAGGCTGGTGTCGAGGGTCAGGTTGAGCAGTTGCTGATCACGTAACAGCCAGATCACCAAGGCAAAACCAAAACCACCAATCACCGGTGCAGGAACACACAGGTGACGCAGCCAGTAGCTACGTTTTTTCAGTTGGGCACCCAGGCCCAGCAGGAGCAAAGCGAGAGCGAGGGTGCTCAGCGCATCCAGTTCGAATGTCAGCATGGCGAATTTCTCTTTTTCTTATGATTCAACAAGCGGTTTCAGGGATTTACGGAAAAACTTAATCGATCAGGCTGGCGAGCAGACGCGCGCCAATGCGGGCGGTTCGATTGTCGATATCCAGGCCGGGGTTGAGTTCGGCGATGTCGGCCATGCGCAATTTGCCGCTGGCCTTGGCATGACGTATCAGGTGCTCGACGATCTGCATGTCCACGCCATGGGCAGACGGCGCACTGACACCGGGCGCCTGGCTGGCGGGCAGGACATCAAGGCAGATGGTCATGTAGAGGTGATCGACGTCTTGCAAGAACTCATCGATCAGCGCTTCGCAGGCGGGTATGTCCCAGCTGTTCATTTGCCGGTCGAGGCGGTAACGCACATTCAGTCGCTGCGCCTGCTCAAACAGCGCCTGGGTGTTGTTCATCTGGCTGACACCCAGGCAGCAATAGGTGAACGGCATCTGCGCACGCTGGCAGTACTCGGCTATCTGGCGAAAAGGGGTACCCGAACTGCTTTGTTCACCATGGCGCAGATCAAAGTGGGCATCAAAGTTGAGAACGCCGATCCGCGCATGCGGGGTGGCCTGGCGCAGGTGATCGGCCAGGCCGCTAAAGCTGGCAAAGGCGATTTCATGGCCGCCACCCAACCCCAACGGCAAATGCCCCTGGTTGAGCATATAGCTGACGTGGTGAGCGTAAATCTGCTGCGCGCCTTCGAGGTTGCTGTCGGTGCAGCTCACATCGCCCGCGTCATACAGCGGCGCACGGCCGTGCCACGCCAGGTTGGCCAGCGCCTTGCGCAGTGCTGACGGGCCAAGACGGGCGCCGGTGCGTCCTTGATTACGTTTGACGCCTTCATCACAGGCCAGTCCAATCAGTGCTGCACCCGCAGACTGACCCTCGCAGAAGGGCTTGACCCATTGATGCCAGCGCAGCGCAGCCTGCCCTTCGCCAGCGTCGATACGACCTGTCCACAGGGGTATGTCAGAAACAGCAGTCATGCTTGAAACTCCAGTCAAATTCAGTCGAGCCGGGCGCTCAGGCGCAGGGCCACGTCCTGGGTCCAGCGGATCAGGCGTTCACTGCAGGTGTGCGCCCGGAAGGCAGGAGCCATGAGGCTGATGGCGCCGTGCAGGCGATTTCGGCTGTCGAGCAACGGCGCACTGATACCCCAAATGCCGTCGTCGATTTCACTCACACTCACGGCATAACCGGCAGCGCGGATATCGGCAAAACTGCGTTGGTACGTGGCGACGTCCTCGCTTTCGACGCCTTGCGCCAAAAGAGCCGACAGGCTTTGCGCCTCATCCATATAGGCCAACAGCACTCTCGCCGACGCACCGACCAACAGCGGCTGGGCCAGCCCTTTTTGGTAGCAGCAACGCAGCGGTTGCGGGCTGTCGACCAGTTCGATGCAAATCGCCTGGCCATTGCTGGGCACCATTAACGCCACGCTTTCCTGGCTTTGCTCGGCCAGGCGCTTGAGTTCCGGCTTGGCGAGGGTCACCAGCACGGCTTCGCGGTCGAATTTCTTGGCCAGTTGCAAACAAGTTGGCCCCGGCAAATAGCGACCCTGACCGTTCTCTTCGGCAAGCCCCCAGCGCAGCAGGGTCTTGAGATGGCGATAAGTGCTGCTGAGCGGCTGTGCCAGTTGCTCGGACAGTTCTTTGGCGGAGATCGCCTCGCCGGATTGCCCCAGGGTGACGAGGATTTGCAGCAAGCGATCAGTGGGCGTGTTGTAGTTCATATCGGCCTCATGCTCTTGCGGGCATGGTGCACCGAGTTTTCCATTAACTGAAACCGGATTCCCACTGAGTGGGAAAAAACCCGCAGATAACGATCAGCGGTCAGCCCTTAGCCTCACGGATGATCTGCCGAATCAATGCCTTGCGATGCCGGTCAAAACAAAACCCGCACTAGGCGGGTTTGGTTTTGCAGCGATGACACCACTCAGTCAGCCAGACGCCAGGTCGTGCCACCCTTGCCGTCTTCCAGCACCACGCCCATGGCGGTGAGCTGGTCGCGGATGCGGTCGGATTCGGCCCAGTCTTTAGCGGCACGAGCCGCCAGGCGCGCGGCGATCAAGCCATCGACTGCAGCCGCATCCACCCGCCCTTCGGCGCCAGCCTGCAGGAAGTCGTCGGCTTCGAGCTGCAGCACACCCAGCACACTGGCCAGTTCTTTCAAACGCGCTGCCAGACCGGCCGCCGCATCGAGATCGCTCTCACGCAGGCGGTTGATCTCGCGCACCATCTCGAACAGCACCGCGCAGGCTTCCGGCGTGCCGAAGTCGTCGTTCATCACCTGGGTGAACCGCTCGACAAAGGCTTCGCCACCGGCCGGCGCCACCTTCGGCAGGCCTTTCAACGCGTGGTAGAAACGCTCCAGGGCGCCCTTGGCGTCCTTGAGGTTGTCTTCCGAGTAGTTGATGGCGCTGCGGTAGTGGCTCGACACCAGCAGGTAACGCACGACTTCCGGGTGGTACTTTTCCAGCACATCGCGGATGGTGAAGAAGTTGTTCAAGGACTTGGACATCTTCTCGCCATTGATGCGAATCATCCCGCAATGCATCCACGCGTTGGCGTAGGTCTTGCCGGTGGCCGCTTCGCTCTGGGCGATTTCGTTCTCGTGGTGCGGGAACTCCAGGTCGCTGCCGCCGCCATGAATGTCGAAGGTCTCGCCCAGGCAGCAGGTGGACATCACCGAGCACTCGATGTGCCAGCCCGGACGCCCGGCGCCCCACGGCGACTCCCAGCTCGGCTCGCCCGGCTTGACGCCCTTCCACAGAACGAAATCCAGGGGATCGTCCTTGGCTTCGTCGACTTCGATCCGCGCACCGATGCGCAGGTCTTCGATCTTCTTGCGCGACAGCTTGCCGTAGCCCATGAACTTGCCGACGCGGTAGTACACGTCGCCATTGCCCGGGGCGTAGGCGTAACCCTTGTCGATCAGGGTCTGGATCATCGCGTGCATGCCCGGAATGTGATCCGTGGCGCGCGGCTCCATGTCCGGCTTCTGGATGTTCAGGCGCGCTTCGTCTTCGTGCATCGCCGCGATCATGCGCTCGGTCAAGGCTTCGAACGACTCGCCGTTCTCATTGGCCCGATTGATGATCTTGTCGTCGATGTCGGTGATGTTGCGCACGTAGGTCAGGTCGTACCCGCTGAACCGCAACCAGCGGGTCACCAGGTCGAACGCGACCATGCTGCGGCCGTGGCCGAGGTGGCAGTAGTCGTACACGGTCATGCCGCACACGTACATGCGCACCTTGTTGCCATCGAGCGGCTTGAAGACTTCTTTGCTCTTGGTGAGCGTGTTGTAGATCGTTAGCACGTTAGTTCCTTGACTGAATCACTGACCCCAGGAGTCGCGCAGGGTCACGGTACGGTTGAATACCGGAGCGCCCGGTTTCGAGTCCTTGATATCCGCGCAGAAGTAACCTTCGCGCTCGAACTGGAAACGGTCTTCCGGCTGTGCATCGCCCAGCGAAGGCTCGGCACGACAACCGGTGAGGACTTGCAGTGAGTCAGGGTTGATGTTGTCCAGGAAACTGGCGCTGTCTTCGGCCTTCTCAGGGTTGGCCGAGCGGAACAGGCGATCGTACAGGCGCACTTCGCACTCGATGCTGGCAGCCGCCGGCACCCAATGCACCACACCCTTGACCTTGCGGCCTTCAGGGTTCTTGCCCAGGGTGTCTGGATCGTAGGAGCAGCGCAGCTCGACGATATTGCCGTCGGCATCCTTGATCGCTTCGTCGGCGCGGATCACGTAGCTGCCACGCAGGCGCACTTCACCGCCCGGCTCCAGGCGCTTGTAGCCTTTTGGCGGCTCTTCGATGAAGTCGTCGCGATCGATGTAGATTTCCCGGGCGAACGGCAGCTTGCGCACGCCCAGCTCTTCTTTCTGCGGATGACGCGGCAGTTCGAGGTTTTCGACCTGGTCTTGCGGGTAGTTGGTGATCACCACCTTCAACGGACGCAACACGCACATGGCGCGCGGAGCGTTCGCGTCGAGATCCTGACGGATGCTGAATTCCAGCATGCCGAAGTCGACCACGCCATCGGAACGGTTGGTGCCAACCATGTCGCAGAAGTTGCGGATCGACGCCGGGGTGTAGCCGCGACGACGGAAGCCCGACAGCGTCGACATACGCGGGTCATCCCAGCCATGTACGTGCTTTTCATCGACCAGTTGCTTGAGCTTGCGCTTGCTGGTGATGGTGTAGTTCAGGTTCAGGCGGCTGAATTCGTACTGGCGCGGCTTGGCCGGCACCGGCAGCGCGTCCAGGAACCACTCGTACAGCGGACGATGGCTTTCGAACTCCAGGGTGCAGATCGAGTGGGTGATGCCTTCGATGGCATCCGACTGACCGTGGGTGAAGTCATAGTTGGGGTAGATGCACCACTTGTCACCGGTCTGGTGGTGGTGGGCGTGACGGATGCGGTACATGATCGGGTCGCGCAGGTTCATGTTCGGCGAGGCCATGTCGATCTTGGCCCGCAGCACCCGTGCGCCGTCCTGGAACTCACCGGCTTTCATGCGGGCGAACAGGTCGAGGTTTTCTTCCACGCTGCGCTCACGGAACGGGCTGTTCTTGCCCGGCTCGGTCAGGCTGCCGCGGTATTCCTTCGCCTGCTCAGGGGTCAGGTCGTCGACATAGGCCTTGCCCGCCTTGATCAGCTCGACCGCCCAGTCGTGCAACTGGTCGAAATACTGCGAGGCATAGCGCACTTCACCGGACCACTGGAAACCCAGCCACTTGACGTCGCTTTCGATGGCATCGATGTATTCCTGGTCTTCCTTGGCCGGGTTGGTGTCGTCGAAACGCAGGTGCGTGAAGCCACCGAATTCCTGGGCCAGGCCGAAGTTCACACAGATCGACTTGGCGTGACCGATGTGCAGGTAACCATTGGGCTCTGGCGGAAAACGGGTGACGATCTGCGTGTGCTTACCCGAGTCCAGGTCCGCCTGGATGATCGGGCGCAGGAAGTTGACCGGCACGGCTGGGCCGTTCTTGGAATTCGAGGCAGGGTCGACAGTGGGCTTGCTCATAGGATCCTTGGGCGTACAAGTGCGTGGCCTACATGCAGGCCGAACAAAACAAAGCCGCTATCATAGCCGATGCGGTCAAGTGCCTGACAGAGCAGGCCGGAAAACTGCTGCTTTTAATCGAACCCAGATGAAAAAACAGCCTCGAAATTCGCGCCCGGCACGCTAAACTGCGCACCTTGGCCGACGCTGGCCAAACCGGTTGGGGGCCGTGCTGCCCCGAAACCCACGAATTCCTTAAAGAGTAGCGATCATGACTCAAGTCAAACTGACCACCAACCACGGCGACATCGTCCTGGACCTGAACGCCGAGAAAGCCCCGATCACCGTGGCCAACTTCATCGAGTACGTTAAGGCCGGTCACTACACCAACACCGTGTTCCACCGTGTAATCGGCAACTTCATGATCCAGGGCGGCGGTTTCGAGCCAGGCATGAAGGAAAAGAAAGACAAGCGTCCAAGCATCCAGAACGAAGCGGACAACGGTCTTTCCAACGACAAGTACACCGTGGCCATGGCTCGCACCATGGAGCCGCATTCGGCTTCCGCGCAGTTCTTCATCAACGTGGCGGACAACAGCTTCCTCAACCACAGCGGCAAGAACGTGCAGGGCTGGGGCTACGCGGTGTTCGCCAAAGTGACTGCCGGCACTGACGTTGTCGACAAGATCAAGGGTGTTTCCACCACCATGAAGTCCGGCCACCAGGACGTTCCAGCAGAAGACGTGATCATCGAGAAAGCCGAGATCATTGAGTGATACTGCTGATTTCAGACTTACATCTGGAAGAGGAACGCCCGGACATCACCCGGGCGTTTCTGGATTTGCTCGCCACCCGTGCCCGCACGGCCAGTGCGCTGTACATACTGGGCGACTTTTTCGAGGCCTGGATCGGCGACGACGCCATGAGCCCCTTCCAACGCTCCATCTGCCAAGCCCTGCGCAACTTGAGCGACAGCGGCACGGCTATCTTTCTGATGCACGGCAATCGCGACTTCCTGTTGGGCAAGGCCTTCTGCAAAGCAGCCGGCTGTACCCTGCTAAAAGACCCGAGTGTGGTGCAACTCGCCGGTGAACCGGTGCTGCTGATGCACGGCGACAGCCTGTGTACCCGCGACATCGGCTACATGAAACTACGACGCTACCTGCGCAACCCGCTGACGCTGTTCATCCTGCGCCACCTGCCCCTGCGCACCCGCCACGCGCTGGCGCGCAAGTTGCGAAGCGAAAGCCGCGCGCAGACCCGCATGAAGGCCAACGACATCGTCGACGTGACCCCCGAGGAAATCCCGCGGATCATGCAGCAATACGGGGTAAAAACCCTGATCCACGGCCACACGCACCGTCCCGCCATCCACAAGCTGCAAATTGGCGACCTGGCAGCCAAGCGCATTGTGCTGGGTGACTGGGACCGTCAAGGCTGGGCATTGCAGGTGGACGACCAGGGATTCCAACTGGCCGCGTTCGACTTCCCGGTGGCTGCCTTGCCTCAGCTGTAGGAGCGAGCTTGCTCGCGATAGCAGTGGCTCAGGCACCATCGCTGTTGAATGTGCCGGCCCCATCGCAAGCAAGCTCGCTGCCACATCTATGGATAACCCCCTACAAGCAGGTCGCCAAAGCCGCCAACCGACGCGTGGCAACCCAGCTATCTTGCACCACGTAATACTTCAACACCCCGCCCTGCACATCGATAAACGACTCAGCCGACCGGGTATAAACAGTAAACCCACCACCGTCCCCCGGCTCCAGGTAACCGCTGGCATCCATCCCAAACACCGCCTCATCCTGCCAGGCAAACTGCACACACTGGGCAACCACCAGATCAGCCTTGTTCGAAGCGAGCGTCTTGTAGGGGCTCTGGGTGCGGGCCTGGTTCATCGTCGATCCCGCACACCCGGCCAGTAACAGCCCCGCCAGTGCCACCAGACAAATACGCATCGTGCTTCCTTAAATGGGTAAAACGGCGACTCTATCACTCCACACCGCCGTCTCGAAGTGCAAAGGCTCTGCTTTACTTCGAGATAAGGCGCGACAGGCCACGGTTATTCACGCACCCTGTCGCGCCATTATGGGCGCCCTGCGCCACGTACTCTTTCTGGAAAGCCAATGACCCCGAACGCCGAGCTGTACAAACCGTCCACCGACTACGCCGACAAACTGATCAGCCAGATCGGCCAGACCCCCTCCTGGATTGCCAAGCGCATTGGCGTGACCGACAAACGCATCCGCTACATTCTCGACGGCGAACGCACGGTAAAGGGCGAGACCACGCCGATCCAGATGACCTACACCGAACAATTTGCCCTCGAGTGCCTGGCAGCCGAGGCCAAGGCCAACCGCAAGAAGACTTCCTGACCCGGATCAAGGCCCGGCCCGGTACCGCGCGCATACTTTCATTTTGACCAGGATGATTCATGGCCTCGATCGAATCGCAACACGAACTGGCGCTGCAACGTTTTCTCAATGCCCATCCGGCACTGCGCGAAGAACTGGACCACCTCAATCCACTGGCCGCCCAGGCCAAAGGCGAGAGCATGGAGCAGTTTCGCAGCGAACACCTGCACCAAGCCTACGAAGCCGAGGCCGAGCGCCTGGGCCTGTTTGCCTGGGAACTGACCTTGCAGTTGACCGCCGCTACCCCCGAGGACTTCGCCGCCCAACGGCTGGAAGTGCACAAGGAGGTGGCGCAGATGGCCGGCATGGACTGGCAGGAGTACTGCGAACTGCACGGCCTCGAGCGTTAGCCGATGCTGCCTTCCCCACCCCATCGCGCCCCCACCAGCGGGCTGTTGCACGTGCAGAAATGGCGCGGCCGGGTCGGCCTGTGCCTGGTGGCGAGCCTGTCGGTCCTGGCAGGCATGACCGACGCCATCGGTTTCATGGCCACCGGCGACTTTGTTTCCTTCATGAGCGGCAACACCACCCGCCTGGCGGTGGCGATCAGCGCCAGTGACTGGCAACTGACCCTGCACCTGTCAGTGCTGGTGCTGATGTTTATCGTCGGCAACGCCTTGGGCGTGATCGTCAGTCGCATCGGTCGGCGCCGCGCCCTGCCCTTGATGCTGAGTATCGCCGCCCTGCTGTGCGCCGCTGCGGCCTGGCCATTCGAAACGCAATTCCCGGCATTGCTGGCGGCCATTCTGGCCATGGGCATGCTCAATGCCGCCGTGGAGCAGGTCAACGGCCTGCCGATTGGCCTGACTTACGTTACCGGCGCCCTGTCACGCTTCGGCCGTGGCCTGGGGCGCTGGATGCTGGGCGAGCGGCGCACGGGCTGGCGCGTGCAGTTGATCCCCTGGGCCGGGATGTTTGCCGGTGCCGTGCTGGGGGCGATCCTGGAGCAACGGTTCGGCCTGCAAGCGCTGTACGCCAGCGGCTTGTTGGCGGCCGTGCTGGGCATTGTCTCGCTGAAGATTCCGCGCCGCTGGCAACTGGGCTACATGCCACGCTGAATCGCCCTTCGCCGCACCGCCGATAAAGCATTATCATGGCCGCAGATTTATCGTCAGAGTTCGCCATGAAGTTCGCCATCGCGCTGTTTTCTGCCCCTCACGCGCCCTCCTCGCGCCGCGCCCTGCTGTTCGCCCAGGCTGCGCTGGCCGGCGGGCACCAGATTGTGCGGCTGTTTTTCTATCAGGACGGCGTCTACAACGCTTCGAGCAGCGTCGTCACCCCGCAGGATGAGCAGGACGTCGCCCTGCAGTGGCGCACCTTCGTCAGTGCGCACCAGCTCGACGGCGTGGTGTGCATCGCCGCAGCCCTGAGACGCGGTGTGCTGGACGAGACCGAGGCCAAGCGCTATCAGCGCAGCGCGATCGATGTCGATGCGCCATGGCAATTGTCCGGCCTCGGTCAACTGCACGACGCGGTGCAGGACGCCGATCGCCTGATATGCTTTGGAGGGCCGTGAGCCGTGCCTAAATCCCTGTTGATTATCAGCCGCCAGGCCCCCTGGTCCGGCCCCGGTGCCCGTGAAGCACTGGACATCGTGCTGGCCGGCGGCGCCTTCGACCTGCCCATCGGCCTGCTGTTTCTCGATGATGGCGTGTTCCAGCTGGCCAGCCAGCAGAATGCCAAGGCGGTCCAGCAGAAAGACCTCAGTGCCAACCTGCAAGCCCTTGGCCTGTTCGGTGTCGAAGACCTCTACGTCTGCGCCGACAGTGCCCACGCACGTGGCTTGCAGGCGCAGGACTTGAGCCTCGATGAACTGCAGCTATTGGCCGCCGGGCAAATCTCGGCCGTTATTGACCGCTATGACCAGGTTATTACCCTCTGATGTCGACTTTGCATGTGTTGTCTCATTCACCCTTCTCCGACAACCGGCTGGACAGTTGCCTGCGCTTGCTCGGCGGCAACGATGGCCTGCTGCTCACAGGGGACGCGGTCTATGCCCTACAACCCGGCACCACACCGTGCAATCAGTTACAGCAACGGGCTGACAGCCTGCAGCTGTTTGTCCTGGAAGAAGACGTCCAGGCTCGAGGCTTGCCGGTGCCGCAGTGGATCAAGTCCCTTGACTACCCGGCCTTCGTCGAACTGTCGATAACCTACGACAAGGTCAACAGCTGGTTATGAACACGCTGACCGTGGGTACACGCCAGATCGAACTGGACAAAGACGGCTATCTGCTCGACCTGGCGGACTGGTCGGCGCAAGTCGCCGACGCGCTGGCGGCCACCGAAGAGCTGCAACTGAGCGCCGAACACTGGGAAATCCTCGAGCTGCTGCGCGGCTTCTATCAGGAGTTCCAGCTGTCGCCGGCAACCCGCCCGCTGATCAAGTACACCGCGCTCAAGCTGGGGCCGGACAAGGGCAACAGCCTGCACCTGAACCGCCTGTTCAAAGGCACTCCCGCCAAACTCGCCGCCAAGCTGGCGGGCCTGCCCAAACCGACGAATTGTCTATGACCGATTTCGCTCCACTGCTTACCGAAACGCCCGCCGAACACCCGTTTGCCCCCTTCGTGCGCATCCTCGGCAAAGGCAAGCGCGGCGCGCGCAACCTGACCCGCGAGGAAGCCCGCGAAGCCATGGGCATGCTGCTCGACGACAAGGTCGAGGACACCCAGCTCGGCGCCTTCCTCATGCTGTTGCGGCACAAGGAAGAGAGCCCGCAAGAACTGGCGGGCTTCACCGAAGCCCTGCGCGAGCGCCTGCACGCCCCGCCCTTGGCGGTCGATCTCGACTGGCCGACCTACGCCGGCAAGAAGCGGCACCTGCCGTGGTACCTGCTGGCAGCCAAGTGCCTGGCCCAGAACGGCGTGCGCATCTTCATGCATGGCGGTGGCGCGCACACTGCCGGGCGCCTGTACAGCGAGCAACTGCTCGGCGAATTGAACATTGCGTTGTGCCGCAACTGGCAGCAAGTCGGTACGGCACTGGACAACGCTGGCCTGGCGTTCATGCCGCTGATGGACTGGGCGCCGCAACTGCAGAAGATGATCGACCTGCGCAACACGCTCGGCCTGCGCTCACCGATTCATTCGCTGGCGCGGATCCTTAACCCCCTGGGCGCGCGCTGCGGCCTGCAAAGCATTTTCCATCCGGGCTATCAGGCTGTGCATCGCGATGCCAGCGGCTTGCTCGGTGACACGGCGATTGTGGTCAAGGGCGATGGCGGTGAAATCGAGATCAACCCGGATGCCGACAGCCATCTGTACGGCACTGCCGGCGGCGAGAGCTGGGACGAAGAATGGCCACAGCTGTCGGCGCAACGTCACGTCAAGCCGGCCTCGCTGGATATCGAGCATCTGAAAGCGGTGTGGCGCGGCGATGTAGTCGACAGCTATCCGCAAATGGCCCTGATTTCGACCATGGCCCTGGCCCTGCGCGGTCTTGGCCAGCCCCGTGAGCAAGCATTTGAAACCGCCGAAAAATACTGGGCTGCTCGCGACAAATCGATTTAACCGATCATTGGCGCCCGATCTTTGCGCTTTTTGTTCGAACTCATCGGAATAGACTCGGCTCCAACGATTATTGGTTTGCGGAGTCTTGATCATGGGTTTACTCGTTGATGGCCACTGGCAGGACCAGTGGTACGAAAGCAGCAAAGACGGCGCGTTCCAGCGCGAACAGGCGAAACGCCGCAACTGGGTCACGGCTGACGGCCAGCCCGGCCCCAGCGGCGAAGGTGGCTTTAGCGCTGAAGCCGGGCGTTATCACCTTTACGTTTCGCTCGCCTGTCCGTGGGCACATCGCACGCTGATCTTGCGCAAACTCAAAGGCCTGGAAGGCCTGATCGACGTTTCGGTGGTCAGTTGGCTGATGCTGGAAAACGGCTGGACCTTCGACACTGCGCTCGGATCAACCGGCGACAAACTCGATCACTTCGACTTCATGCACCAGCGCTATACAGCCGACACGCCCGACTACACCGGCCGCGTCACCGTGCCGCTACTGTGGGACAAAAAGCTCAAACGCATCGTCAGCAATGAATCGGCCGAGATCATCCGCATGTTCAACAGCGCGTTCGATGACTTGACCGGCAATGACCTGGACTTCTACCCGGCACCGCTGCACGGCGAGATCGATGCGCTGAATGAGCGGATCTATCCGGCCGTGAACAATGGCGTGTATCGCGCAGGGTTTGCCACCTCGCAACAGGCATATGCAGAGGCGTTTGATGAGGTGTTTGCCGAGCTCGATCACCTGGAGCGTGTCTTGGGCGCAAACCGCTATCTGGCGGGGGAGTACCTGACTGAAGCGGATGTGCGCTTGTTCACTACGATGATCCGGTTCGATGCGGTGTATCACGGCCACTTCAAGTGCAACCTGCGTCGGATAGCCGATTACCCGAACCTGTCGAACTGGCTACACGAACTGTATCAATGGCCGGGGATTGCCGAGACGGTGGACTTTACCCACATCAAGAATCACTACTACGCCAGCCACAAGACCATCAATCCGACGGGGGTGGTACCAAAAGGACCGCAACAGGATTTCAACGCGGCCCATGATCGGCAGCGCTTGAGTGGCCAGGGGGTTTGGCGTAAGGCCTGATGTTGCGGGGCTTTTGAAGGCCCTATCTCGGTATAGGTATCTACACAACGTTGTAGCGGCCTCTGGGGGGTTGGATTAGGCGGAGTACATATCCATTCTTGCGATAATGGCTGATATGGGTTCCGCTTTTACAGCGGCTCACTTTTGAACAGCGCAAAAGTAAGCAAAACGCTCATACCCCCCGGGCGCCCAGGATCAAAAACAAAGCGAGGCGGCCTTAGAGCCGACCTGATCGCTAGGGCCTGCGCGGTGTGGCTTCTACTTCCTAAGACGCTGACGAAGTCAGCAATCTTTTGATCTGGCTCTGGCTCTGGCTCTGGCTCTGGCTTTTTGATCCTGGGCGCCCCGTTAACCACGCTGGCCGAACGCAGGCTTGAAGCCGTGGGTAACCCGGCAGGACGCCGGGTTAGCCGCCCCGCGCCATGGATGGCGCGTGGCGGCGGCCCACGGATTCAAGCCGGAGTGAGGGCACACCGAGCCCAAGCGAGGTGCCGAGTGGTGGGGCAAGAGCCTTTTGCTTACTTTTGGGCTCCTCCAAAAGTGAGCCGCTGTAAAAGCGGAACCATAGGAGGCCGTTACCGAAGAAATGGATATGTACTCGGTCTAATCCAACACCCCGCCCGGCCCAGAGACCGCTAAAACGTTGTGTAGATAGCTATGCCCATCGCGGGCAAGCCCGCTCCCACAGGGGATTTGTGTCCAGCACAAGTCATCTGTGGGCGCGGATGCCCGCGATATTGGCAACGCGGACTTCAGACCTGCGCCTGCGCCCCTTCAAACCATGCCAGTTTCTCACGCAGTTGCACCACCTCTCCCACGATCACCAGGGTCGGCGCATGCACTTCATGCTCCGCCACCAGGCGTGGCAGGTCGGCCAGGGTGCCGGTGAAGACTCGCTGGTTAGCGGTAGTGCCCTGCTGGATCAACGCCGCTGGCGTGTCCGCGCCCCGGCCGTGCTTGATCAACTGCTCGCAGATGATCGGCAAGCCCACCAGGCCCATGTAGAACACCAGGGTCTGGGCCGGTGCGACCAGGTCGCTCCACGGCAGGTCGCTGGTGCCGTCCTTCAGGTGACCGGTGACAAACCGCACGGATTGCGCGTAATCACGGTGGGTCAAGGGAATCCCGGCGTAGGCTGCGCAACCGCTGGCAGCGGTAATTCCCGGCACCACCTGGAACGGGATGCCCTGGGCCGCCAGCTCTTCGATTTCTTCGCCGCCGCGCCCAAAGATGAACGGATCGCCACCCTTGAGTCGCACCACACGCTTGCCTTGCCGAGCCAGGTCCACCAGTTGCTGGTTGATCTGGTCCTGGGGCACTGCGTGATCGGCGCGACGCTTGCCGACGTAGACACGCTCGGCGTCGCGCCGACAGAGTTCGAGAATCGCTGGCGCCACCAGGCGGTCGTACAGCACCACGTCTGCTTGTTGCATCAGACGCAGGGCGCGGAAGGTCAACAGGTCCGGATCACCCGGGCCCGCGCCCACCAGATACACCTCGCCGGTAGTCACGCTGGCTTCACCCGCCAGCTTGGCTTGCAGCAAGCGTTCGGCCTCGGCGCCCTGCCCGGCCAGTTGCCGATCGGCGATCGGTCCCTGGAACACGTCTTCCCAGAAGCCACGGCGTTGCTGCACGTCCGGGAACAGGCCTTTGACCTGGTCACGGAAACGCGCCGCCAAGCCCGCCAACTGGCCGTAGGTCGACGGAATCCAGGTTTCGATCTTGGCCCGGATCAGCCGCGCCAGCACCGGTGCATCACCGCCGCTGGACACCGCAATGATCAGCGGCGAACGGTCGACAATCGCTGGGAAGATCACGCTGCACAGGGCAGGCGCGTCCACCACATTGACCGGCAGGCAACGCCGATGGGCATCGGCGGAGACTTGCGCGTTCAAGGTTTCGTCATCGGTAGCGGCAATGATCAGCCCGCATCCATCCAGGTCCGATTCCTGATAGCCGCGCACCAGCAGTTCGCCGCCACTGTTTTGCACCAGCTCACGCAGCTGGACTTCGATCTCGGGTGCAACGACCCGCAGCAGCGCACCGGCATCGGCCAGCAGGCGGGATTTGCGCAAGGCAATCTCCCCTCCACCGACCACCAGCACACGGCTACCGCGCAGGTTGTGAAACAGTGGCAGATATTTCATTTAGCCGATGACCTCAAGGCCACCCATGTAGGGTTTCAGCACGTCTGGCACGCGGATCGAACCGTCAGCCTGCTGGTAGTTTTCGAGCACCGCCACCAGGGTCCGACCGACTGCCAGGCCAGAACCGTTCAAGGTGTGCACCAGCTCAGGCTTGCCGGTTTCCGGGTTACGGAAACGCGCTTGCATGCGTCGGGCCTGGAAATCACCGCAGTTGGAGCACGAGGAAATCTCGCGGTATTTGTCCTGGCTCGGAATCCACACTTCCAGGTCATAAGTCTTGACGGCGCTGAAGCCCATGTCGCCGGTGCACAGCGCCAGGGTGCGGTAAGGCAGTTCCAGCAATTGCAGGACCTTCTCGGCGTTGGCGGTGAGGCCTTCGAGGGCTTCCATCGAGGTCGACGGCTCGACGATCTGGACCATTTCAACCTTGTCGAACTGGTGCTGGCGAATCATCCCGCGGGTATCACGACCCGAGGCACCGGCTTCACTGCGAAAGCACGGGGTGTGCGCGACGAACTTGATCGGCAGCAGCTTGGCATCGACGATTTCGCCGGCGACGATGTTGGTCAGCGACACTTCGGCAGTCGGGATCAGGTACAGATCGGCCTCGCCTTCGCGGCTGATCTTGAACAGGTCTTCCTCGAATTTCGGCAGTTGGCCAGTGCCTTGCAGGGCCGGCGCTTGCACCAGATAAGGGGTGTAGGCCTCTTCGTAACCGTGTTCGGTGGTATGCAGGTTGACCATGAACTGCGCCAGGGCGCGGTGCAGACGGGCAATCGGCCCGCGCAGCAGGGCAAAACGGGCACCGGACAGCTTGGCGGCGGTTTCAAAGTCGAGCCAGCCGAACTTCTCGCCCAGGGCGACGTGGTCCTTGACCTCGAAATCGAAGGTGGCCGGGGTGCCCCAGCGACGTACTTCAACGTTGCCGTCTTCGTCCGCGCCTACCGGCACCGACTCATGCGGCAGGTTCGGCAGGCCCAGCAGGATGCCATCCAGCTCGGTCTGGATCGCGTCCAGCTCGACCTTGCCGGCCCCCAGTTCGTTGGCCATGCGCTCGACGTCGGCCATCAACGGTGCGATGTCTTCGCCGCGCTGTTTGGCCTGACCGATGGATTTGGAGCGCGCGTTACGTTCAGCCTGCAGTGCTTCGGTGCGGGTCTGGACGGTCTTGCGCTGTTCTTCCAGCGCTTCGATGCGCGCAACATCCAGCACAAAACCACGGGATGCCAGGCGGTCCGCTACGTCCTGAAGGTTGCTACGTAACAGTTTGGAATCGAGCATGTCGGTCTCTCGTTTATCAAAGTTTGGTCAGGGACAGGCCAGCCCAGGTCGCGAGCAGCCCGCCGAATACGCTGATGGCCGCGTAGCCCAGGGCCAGCGGCACTTGCCCGCTTTCCAGCAAGCGCACCGTATCCAGTGAAAAGGATGAAAAAGTCGTCAGGCCGCCAAGAAAGCCAACCATCAACCCGGCGCGCACCTCCAGGGGTACTTCCGGGCGAGTCAAAAACAGGCCGTACAAAATGCCAATCAGCAGACAGCCCACGATATTAACGGCCAGCGTCGCGCTATAGAAGTGCCGCGGCCAATTGGCGTTGATCCAGTTGCCGGTGGCAAAGCGCAATAACGTGCCGGCCACCCCGCCGACGGAAACCGCAACAATCAGTGCAAGCACTATTTTCTCCGCTGCCTAGGGCTTAAACGGTCGAGTTTTGCCAAGTGATTGAGCTTCTCGCCGATTTTCAACTCCAGGCCACGGGGCACCGGTTGATAGAACGGGATCGGCTCGAGCTCTTCCGGGAAATAGTCTTCCCCGGCGGCATAAGCATCCGGTTCGTCGTGGGCGTAGCGGTATTCGTCACCATAGCCCAATTGCTTCATCAGCTTGGTCGGCGCATTGCGCAGGTGCAGGGGCACTTCCAGCGAACCGTGCTCGGCAGCGGCACGCAGGGCAGTCTTGAAGCCCATGTACACCGCGTTGCTTTTCGGTGCGCAAGCCAGGTAGGTGATGGCCTGGGCCACCGCCAGTTCGCCTTCGGGGCTGCCCAGGCGCTCCTGCACTTCCCACGCCGCCAGGCACAGGCTGAGGGCGCGCGGGTCGGCATTGCCGATGTCTTCGCTGGCCATGCGCACCACGCGCCGGGCCAGGTACAGCGGGTCGCAACCGCCGTCGATCATGCGCGCGAACCAGTACAGCGCGCCGTCGGGGTTGGAGCCACGCACCGATTTGTGTAAAGCGGAAATCTGGTCGTAGAAGGCTTCACCGCCCTTGTCGAAACGACGACGAGTGTCACCGAGCAAGCTTTGCAGGAGATCGGTGCCGATTTCGCTGTTGTCTTCAGCCAGGTCCGAGGCGTTTTCCAGCAGGTTGAGCAGACGCCGACCATCGCCGTCGGCGGCCGACAGCAGCATCTGGAAGCCTTCGTCGCTGAGGCTCAGGTTGCGCTTGCCCAGGCCCCGCTCTTCGGTCAGCGCGCGCTGCACCAGCTTGCGCAGGGCCGTCTCGTCGAGGCTTTTAAGCACGTACACGCGTGCCCGCGACAGCAAAGCGTTATTGAGTTCGAACGAAGGGTTTTCCGTGGTCGCGCCGATGAAAATCAGCGTGCCGTCCTCGACATAGGGCAGGAACGCATCCTGTTGGGACTTGTTGAAGCGATGCACTTCGTCGACGAACAAGATGGTGCGGCGGCCGTATTGCCCAGCCTGCTGCTTGGCCACTTCCACTGCCTGGCGGATCTCCTTGACCCCGGCCAGCACCGCCGAAACCGTTTCGAAGTGCGCATCCGAAACTTCCGCGAGCAAACGCGCCAGGGTGGTCTTGCCCACACCCGGCGGTCCCCAGAAGATCATCGAATGCAGGGCACCCTGCTCCAGCGCCTCGCGCAAGGGCTTGCCGCGGGCCAGCAGGTGTTCCTGGCCGACGTACTCATCCAGGTTCGCCGCGCGCAAGCGAGCGGCCAGTGGCTGAGCGATCGGGGCACTTCGAAACAGATCCATGACTACGTTTGAAACCTCACTGGGGCCTGACGTCGATGTGCTTGACAACACAATCCCTGTGGGAGCGGGCTCGCCCGCGAAAGCGGCGCATCAGTCACATCAATGCTGGATGTACCGGCGCCATCGCGGGCAAGCCCGCTCCCACAGGCGTTTTGCGGCTGGTTATTCCTGGATCACATCGGCACCCTTGGGGATGTCGAACTTGAACTTAGATGCCGGGATCGGCTCGTTGGCTTTTACACCGGTGAACAGGATATTGGTGCGCTGGCCGACGCTGTCGATCAGTTGCATGTCGTTGACCAGGCCATTACGGAACGACAGGCGCAGGTTGTCGAACAGGGTGTCCTTGGTTTTCGGCTTGAGGGTGAAATCGATCACGCCGCCGGCTTCCTTGGCACTGATGTCAAAACTCTGGCTGATCTTCGACACATCACCGGAGAGCAGCAGCGCCGGGGTCTGGGTCAGGCGCTGGTCGAGGGTCTTGATGGTGACCTGCTCCAGGTCCGGGTCCCACAGGGAGACCTTCTTGCCATCGGAAACCATCAACTGTTCCTGCGGCGCATCGGTGTGCCAGTAGAACAGGCCCGGGCGCTGCAGCGACATCTGGCCGGTGGTTTCCTGCAACTGGGTACCGCTGCCGTCGAGGGTCAGCTGGGAGAAACGCGCACTCAGGGTCTGGGACTTTTCCAGCAGTTGAGTCAGACGCGCCACGTCCTTGTCATCGGCATGGGCCGAGAGGGTGGTGAAAGCCAGTACCGGCAACAGCAACATGCGGATAAGACGCATGGGAGTCCTCATAGAGATTCGTTTGAATGACGCGCCGCGTGAGGTCACGCGGCACTGATCAGTCGCGCACCGGGCCAGGGGCCAGGACTTCACGCGAGCCGTTGGTATTCATGGAGGTCACGACCCCGGCCATTTCCATGGCTTCGATCATGCGCGCCGCGCGGTTGTAGCCGATCTTGAGCTTGCGCTGCACCGCCGAGATGGACGCGCGGCGGCTTTCAAGCACGAACTGCACGGCTTCGTCGTAGAGCGCATCGGTTTCGGCGTCATCGTCACCACCGCCGCCGCCATTTTCAAAGCCGCTGCCGGCTTCTTCGACACCGGCGAGGATGTCGTCGTTGTATTCCGGAGCGCCGCGCAACTTCCAGGCCTCCACCACGCGGTGAACCTCGTCATCGGAAACGAACGCACCGTGCACCCGGATTGGCAGGCTGGTGCCAGGTGGCATGTAGAGCATGTCACCGTGGCCCAGCAGTTGCTCGGCGCCGCCCTGGTCGATGATGGTCCGCGAGTCGATCTTGCTCGACACCTGGAACGCCATGCGCGTCGGGATGTTGGCCTTGATCAGACCGGTGATCACGTCCACCGATGGACGCTGGGTCGCGAGAATCAGGTGGATACCGGCCGCACGGGCTTTCTGCGCGATACGGGCAATGAGTTCTTCAACCTTTTTGCCGACGATCATCATCATGTCGGCGAATTCGTCGACGACCACGACGATGGTCGGCAGCTTGGTCAGCAGCGGCGCTTCGTCGTGAATGCTTTCGCGGTTGTACAGTGGGTCGGTCAACGGCGTGCCAGCTTCTTGCGCCTCGCGCACCTTCTGGTTGAAACCGGACAGGTTACGCACCCCCATCTTGGCCATCAGCTTGTAGCGTCGCTCCATCTCGGCGACGCTCCAGCGCA
Organism: Pseudomonas sp. P5_152; assembly: GCF_033989915.1. Classification (NCBI taxonomy): domain Bacteria; kingdom Pseudomonadati; phylum Pseudomonadota; class Gammaproteobacteria; order Pseudomonadales; family Pseudomonadaceae; genus Pseudomonas; species Pseudomonas sp. P5_152. The sequence continues at coordinate 950,689 of NZ_JASFAH010000002.1, forward strand.
GGGCGTTGGCGGCGTCCTTCATGTCGGTGACCACCGGGCAGAGCAGGTGCGGAATGCCTTCGTAGATCGACAATTCAAGCATTTTCGGGTCGATCATGATCAGCTTGGCGTCTTCCGGGCCGGACTTGAACAGGATCGACAGGATCATTGCGTTGACCCCCACCGACTTACCGGAACCGGTGGTACCGGCCACCAGCAGGTGCGGCATTTTGGCCAGGTCGGTGATGATCGGCTTGCCGCCGATGTCGTGGCCCAGGGCCAGGGTCACCGGCGACTTGAAGTTGTCGTATTCCGGGGTCGACAGCACTTCGGAGAAGCGCACGATCTGCCGGTCTTCGTTGGGAATCTCGATACCGACCGTGGTCTTGCCCGGGATCACTTCCACCACCCGCACACTGGTCACTGCCAACGAGCGCGCGAGGTCTTTCGCCAGGTTGGAAATACGGCTGACCTTGACCCCCGCCGCCGGCTGGATTTCGTAGCGGGTAATCACCGGACCCGGGTGAATCGAGTCCACCGAGACCTCGACCCCGAACTCCTTGAGTTTGATTTCCAGCAGATGCCCGACCGCCGCCAGCGACTCAGGCGAATAGTTGAGTTGTTTCTTTTCCGCCGGGTCGAGAATAGAGATCGGCGGCAAGGTGCCTTCCACGGCGCCGTCGACGAACAACGGCGCCTGCTTCTCTTTCTCCACGCGCTTGCTTGGGGCGGCGGGTTTCGGTGGCGCCGGGGCGATCACCGGCGGGACCTGTTTCTCGCGTTCGGACATGTGCTTGCTCAGGGCCTGCTCGCGCTCGATCAAGCGTTCCTTGACCTTGGCCTGCTCGCGTTTGTCGGTCACGGTCGGTGCGACGACGCTATGCACCCGATCATCCACTTCACGCAATTGCGCGACCAGTTGCTTGCGCTCGGTACGCGCGGCCCACCAGCGATTGGCGGCACCCTGGAACAGTTCGAACAGGTCGAGGGTGATCTTGCCGGTGAGGTCCATCACCTTGAACCACGACAGGTCGGTAAACACGGTCAGGCCGAACAGGAACAGCGCAATGAACATCAGGGTGCTGCCCTGGATGTTCAGCGCATTCTTGGCCAACTCACCCAGGCTTTCGCCCAGCGCACCACCGGCGCCGGCCGGCAAGCCGGTGGGGGCATGGAAATGGATGTGGGCCAGGGCTGCGCCCGACAACACCAGGAACACCAGGCCAATCAGGCGCCAGGAGAACAGCCAGCCGCTCCACTCCCACGGATCGTGACGCTGGCGGAAGATCTGATAGGTCTTGATCGCCAGCAACAGCGGAAAGATATAGGCGAAATACCCCAGCACCATGAACAGGATGTCGGCGCTGTAGGAGCCCGCCGGACCGCCGAAGTTCTGCACGTCGTCGATCTTGCTGTTGTGGCTCCAGCCCGGATCGTCCTTGCCATAGGTCAGCAAGGCCATCATCAGGAACAGGCACAAGGCCCCGATGGCGATCAACGCACCTTCCTTGAGTCGGTAGTGCAGGTGTTGACGCCAAAGCGGAACGACTGGTTTAGGTGCTGCGGTGGATTTCTTCAAAACGCTACTTTTCCTGCGCCAGGGGCGCGTCCATCTGTTGAATGACTATAAAAAACTGCCCAATCCAGGCAGGTAAAAAAGTGTAGAGGCGCAACTGGGACTACTTTTAACACTGCGCTTGGGTTTTTATAAACACGACACGCGGTGCTTTTTTCCGCAAGGCATTGTTACAGCCTTGCATTGTACGGGTTTGTACGGCCGATGCCATGCTTCAAGTCCATGGCTACAGCATAGCCAGAAGTCTCTGGCACGCGATTCAATTTGAGCATGCATTGTCTTTTGTGACAAAGGCTTATGAGGTGTTTTTATGAGCGATGCGAAGCATTCACGCCTGATCATTCTGGGTTCCGGTCCTGCCGGTTACAGCGCCGCCGTTTATGCCGCCCGCGCCAACCTCAAACCCGTGGTCATCACCGGCATGCAGGCTGGTGGCCAGCTCACCACTACGGTCGAAGTCGACAACTGGCCCGGCGACGTCGAAGGCCTGACCGGCCCGGCACTCATGGAACGCATGCAAAAACACGCCGAGCGTTTTGACACACAGATCGTCTACGACCACATCCATACCGCCAAGTTGCAGCAACGCCCGTTCCAGCTGATTGGCGACAGCGCCACCTACACCTGCGATGCCTTGATCATCGCCACTGGCGCCTCGGCGCAGTACCTGGGACTGCCGTCGGAAGAGGCCTTTGCCGGCAAGGGGGTCTCGGCCTGCGCGACCTGCGACGGGTTCTTCTATCGCAACCAAGTGGTCGCCGTCGTGGGTGGCGGCAATACCGCGGTCGAGGAGGCTTTGTATCTGTCCAACATTGCCCGGGAAGTGCACCTGATTCACCGTCGCGACAAGTTGCGCTCGGAAAAAATCCTCCAGGACAAATTGTTCGAAAAAGCCGCCAACGGCAATATCCGCCTGCACTGGAACCAGAACCTGGACGAAGTCCTCGGCGATGCCAGCGGCGTGACCGGCGCCCGCCTGCGGGACAGCCTGAGCGGGCAAACCCGTGAGCTGCCCCTGGCCGGGGTCTTCATTGCTATTGGCCACAAACCCAATACCGAGCTGTTCCAGGGCCAGTTACCGATGCATGATGGCTACTTGCGGATCCAGGGCGGCAGTGAGGGCAATGCCACCGCCACCGCGATTGCCGGGGTGTTTGCCGCAGGCGACGTAGCCGACCATGTGTACCGCCAGGCAGTGACTTCTGCCGGCGCGGGTTGCATGGCGGCGCTGGACGCTGAAAAATACCTCGACGACAACTGACCCGGATGATGAGCGGCAGCCCGGCGCTGCCGCTGCCCTCCCCTACTGCAAGCTGGATACCATGCTGACCTGGTTACAACGCGACTCCCTGAATTTCCCACCACTGGAAAAAGCCCTGCGCGAGCCCAACGGCTTGCTCGCCGCCGGTGGCGACCTGTCTGCCGATCGCCTGGTCCAAGCCTATCGCCACGGCTGCTTCCCCTGGTTTTCCGAAGGCCAGCCGATCCTGTGGTGGTCTCCCGATCCGCGCACGGTGTTGTTTCCCGACGAACTGCATATCTCGCGCAGCCTCGGCAAACTGCTGCGCCAGCAACGCTACCGGGTGACGTTCGACCAGGACTTCGCCGCCGTGATCAGCGCCTGCGCAGCGCCCCGGGACTATGCCGACGGCACCTGGATCACCAACGCCATGCAGGACGCCTACCGAGAGCTACACGCCCGTGGCCACGCCCACAGCGTGGAAGTCTGGGACCAGGACGTGCTGGTGGGCGGCCTGTACGGCCTAGCCATGGGCCAGTTGTTTTTCGGCGAGTCGATGTTCAGCCGCGCCGACAACGCCTCCAAGGTTGGCTTTGCCAGCCTGGTGCAGCACCTGCGGGAGGCCGGTTTTGTCCTCATCGACTGCCAGATGCCCACCGACCACCTGCACAGCCTGGGCGCCCGCTCGATTGCGCGCCGGGAGTTCGCCGATTATCTGGCCCGCCACCTCGATCAGCCCAACCGCGCCACATGGGTTTATCAGGCGACTTTGACGCCTGTGGCTTACACTTAATTGAACGGCTTACCCCCGAGGGTTGATCCATGACCGAGTTGGCGCGTCTCAAGTTTTATGCCACTCAGCCCCATTCTTGCAGCTATCTGCCAGAGGAGCAGGCGACCACGCTGTTCCTCGACCCTAGCCAGCCCATGGATGTGCATGTCTACGCAGACCTGTCGGAAATGGGTTTTCGGCGCAGCGGCGATCACCTGTACCGGCCCCATTGCCAGAACTGCAATGCGTGCGTGCCTGCCCGCATCCCCGTGGCGCAATTTACCCCCAATCGGCAGCAGAAACGCATTTTCAAGCGCAACGCCGACTTGCAGGTACGCCCGGCCAAACCAGGCTTCAGCGAAGAATATTTCGACCTTTACCAGCGCTACATCGAACAGCGGCATGCCGATGGCGACATGTATCCGCCCAGTCGCGATCAGTTTTCCACCTTCCTGGTGCGCGACCTGCCCTTTTCCCGATTCTACGAGTTCCGCCTGGAAGGCCGGCTGCTGGCCATCGCCGTGACCGACCTGCTGCCCAATGGTTTATCCGCGGTCTACACCTTCTACGAGCCCGCAGAAGAGCGCCGCAGCCTGGGACGCTACGCGATCCTCTGGCAAATCGGCGAGGCCAGCCGCCTGGGGCTGGATGCGGTGTACCTGGGGTACTGGATCAAGAACTGCAAAAAAATGAACTACAAGACCCAATATCGCCCCATAGAGCTGCTGATTAACCAGCGCTGGGTGGTTCTGAACTAGGGTCAACCCTAAAGCCCTTGGCTTAAACCCCATTTTTCGGGCACAATGCACGCCGCTTTTGCCTGGCGCAGTTGCACCGGGCCATTCATTGGACACCGAGGGCTTTACTGCATGTCGAAAGAAGACAGCTTCGAAATGGAAGGCACTGTCGTCGACACCCTGCCCAACACCATGTTTCGTGTGGAGTTGGAAAATGGGCACGTCGTAACCGCGCATATTTCCGGCAAGATGCGCAAGAACTACATTCGTATTCTTACCGGTGACAAAGTGCGCGTCGAGCTGACGCCCTATGACTTGAGCAAAGGGCGCATCACTTACCGCGCTCGCTAATCAAGTCAATACAAAACGCCCGGTTTATGCCGGGCGTTTTTGTTTGTCTGTTGTTTGTGTAGATTGAGTGCATATCCGTTTCTGCGGTTACGGCTGCCGGCGGTTTCGCTTTTGCGGGCTGGGTTGCGTATATATCCGTTTCTGCGGTTACGGCCGCCGGCGGGTTCACTTTTGCGGGCTGGGTTGCGTATATATCTGTTTCTGCGGTTACGGCCGCCGGCGGTTGCGCTTTTGCGGGCTGGGTTGCGTGTATATCCGTTTCTGCGGTTACGGCCGCCGGCGGTTGCGCTTTTGCGGGCTGGGTTGCGTGTATATCCGTTTCTGCGGTTACGGCCGCCGGCGGTTTCGCTCTTACAGCGACTCACTTTTCCAAACGCCGAAAAGTAAGCAAAAGGCTTCGCCCCGGCGTACGGCACTTCGCTAAGGCTCAGTGTTCCCTCGCTACGGCGTCCATCAGGGGGCATCGCCTACGGTTTGCTTCGCTGCACCTCCTCTCGATGTGTGCGGCTTCGCCGCACGGCGCTACGCGCCTATCCCCCTGATGGACACCTTCGCTCGGCCTGCCGAAGGGGCGAAAGATCAAGAGCCAAAGCAAAGCAAAGCAAAGCAAAGCAAAGCAAAGCAAAGCAAAGCAAACGCCAATGCCAATGCCAATGCCAATGCCAACGGTGTGGCGCGGATTGCCATCGCGAGCAAGCTCGCTCCTACAAGGGAGAGTCGTACGCCAGGAAAAACAGGCCGGCCGGTAGGCCGCCTCGCCCGCCTTTACCACTCAGGCCGACTGTCAGGTCGCCGTGCTCTTGCTTTTGATCTTGATCCACCTGCCCCTTCGGCAGGCTGAGCGAAGGTGTCCATCAGGGGGAGGCGCGTAGCGCCGTGCGGCGAAGCCGCATGCATCGAGAGGAGGCGCAGCGAAGCAAACCGTAGGCGATGCCCCCTGATGGGCACCGTAGCGAAGGGACCCCGAGCCTTGGCGAGGGGCCGAACGCTGGGGCAAGACTTTTTGGGTACTTTTGTGTCGTTTGACAAAAGTGCCTCGCCGTAAGGGCGAAACCCTAAGCCGCCGTTACCGCAGCAACGGATATGCCCCCAAACCCCCAAACCCCACACAGCAAAAAGGCGCCTCCCGGCGCCTTCTGCTCTAACACAACCAACCGTCAGGCCATTTCCGCCGTGGTCTCGAAATCGAAGGTCAGCTCGCCGTCCTTGATATCGATATGCACCACGCCACCATGATCGGCCAACTCGCCAAACAGGATCTCCTCCGCCAGCGGACGCTTGATCTTGTCCTGGATCAAACGGGCCATTGGACGAGCGCCCATTGCCGAATCGTAGCCACCCGCCGCCAGCCAGCTGCGTGCGGCATCGGTCACTTCCAGCTGCACGCGCTTGTCTTCCAACTGCGCTTGAAGCTCGGTAAGGAACTTGTCCACCACACTTTTGATGACCTCATGACTGAGGCGACCAAACTGGATAATGGTGTCCAGACGGTTACGGAACTCCGGCGTGAAGCTCTTCTTGATCACTTCCATCGCATCGGACGAGTGGTCCTGATGGGTGAAGCCGATCGAAGCACGGGCCGCGGTTTCGGCGCCGGCGTTGGTCGTCATGATCACGATCACGTTGCGGAAGTCCGCCTTGCGCCCGTTGTTATCGGTCAGCGTACCGTGGTCCATGACCTGCAGCAGCAGGTTGAAGACTTCCGGATGCGCCTTCTCGATCTCATCGAGCAACAACACGCAATGCGGCTGCTTGGTGATGGCTTCGGTCAACAGACCGCCCTGGTCGAACCCGACGTACCCCGGCGGCGCACCGATCAGGCGCGATACGGTGTGACGCTCCATGTACTCGGACATGTCGAACCGCACCAGCTCGATCCCCAGCGCCTTCGCCAGTTGGCGAGCCGCCTCGGTCTTGCCGACACCGGTCGGACCGGCGAACAGGAATGAGCCCACTGGCTTGTCCGGCGACTTGAGACCGGCACGGGACAGTTTGATCGCAGTCGACAGCGAGTCGATCGCGGCATCCTGGCCAAATACCGTCAGCTTGAGGTCACGCTCAAGGTTGCGCAGCAGCTCCTTGTCGGAACTGGTGACATGCTTAGGCGGAATCCGCGCGATTTTCGCCACGATGTCCTCGACCTGAGGCACCTCGATGCGTTTCACGCGTTTCTCGACCGGCTGCAGACGCTGGTAGGCGCCCGCCTCGTCGATCACGTCGATGGCCTTGTCCGGCATGTGCCGGTCGTTGATGTAGCGCGAGGCCAGTTCGGCAGCGGCGCGCAAGGCCTCATCACTGTATTCGATGTTGTGATGCGCCTCGAAACGACCCTTGAGGCCACGCAGGATGCCAATGGTGTCTTCCACCGAAGGCTCCGACACATCGACCTTCTGGAAACGTCGTGCCAGGGCGCGGTCTTTTTCGAAGATCCCACGAAATTCCTGGAACGTGGTCGAACCGATGCAGCGGATATCACCCGACGACAGCAGCGGCTTGAGCAGGTTCGAAGCGTCCATGACGCCGCCAGAGGCGGCACCCGCACCAATGATGGTGTGGATTTCGTCGATGAACAGAATGGCCTGCGGACGTTTTTTCAGCTCATTGAGCAGCGCCTTGAAGCGCTTCTCGAAATCGCCACGGTACTTGGTACCTGCCAGCAGCGCACCGAGATCCAGGGAGTAGACCACGGCATTGGCCAACAGATCAGGCACCTGGTTGTCGACAATGCGCTTGGCCAGGCCTTCGGCAATCGCGGTTTTACCCACGCCTGCCTCGCCCACCAGCAACGGGTTGTTCTTGCGCCGGCGCGCGAGAATCTGCGCCACTCGCTCAACTTCCATTTCACGCCCGACCAGCGGGTCGATACGACCCTGGCGTGCCAGTTCGTTGAGGTTGCTGGCATAAGCGTCCAGCGGATTGCTTGAAGAAGAAGATTCACCACCTTCCTCGTCCTGCATATCTTGCTCACCTTCAGAGTGATCGCCATGCCCCGGCACTTTGGAAATGCCGTGGGCGATGTAGTTGACGACATCAATGCGGGCAACGCTCTGCTGTTTCAGCAGGAACACCGCCTGACTCTCTTGCTCACTGAAGATCGCGACCAGCACGTTGGCGCCGGTCACTTCACGCTTGCCCGAGCTCTGCACATGGAAGACAGCACGTTGCAGTACACGCTGGAAGCCCAGGGTTGGCTGGGTTTCACGATCCTCGTCATGGACGGGAATCAAAGGCGTGGTGGAGTCGATGAACTCCTGCAGGTCGTGCTTGAGTTTGTCGAGGTTTGCGCCGCAGGCACGCAAAACGGTGGCGGCTGCCTCATTATCCAATAGTGCCAACAGGAGGTGTTCGACGGTCATGAACTCATGACGTTTCGAACGCGCCTCCTTGAAGGCGAGATTGAGGGTGACTTCGAGCTCGCGGTTTAACATAGCTTCACCTCATACCCAAGTGGTCGGCGTTAACCGTCCTTCTCGATTTCACAGAGTAGCGGATGCTGGCTTTCCCTGGCGTACTGGTTGACCTGCATGGCCTTGGTCTCGGCGATGTCACGGGTAAACAATCCGCATACTGCCCGTCCTTCTGTGTGGACGGCCAGCATTACCTTGGTCGCCAGCTCACGATTCAGGTTAAAAAACACCTCGAGCACTTCGACGACGAAATCCATCGGTGTGTAGTCATCATTGAACAAAACCACCTTGTACATCGGCGGCGCCTGTAAAGCAGGCTTTGCCTCCTGTACAGCAATGCCTGCGGAATCGTCGTCGTGTGAATCCGGGCGATCCTGATTGAATGTTAGTCGAATCTGGCTGATTGCATGCATGGAAAGAAAGGTTCGTCTGTTGAGCTGAATACAGTGGTGGGGGCGGTCCCAGAGCTTTTCAACTCTGACTGTCCGGTCGCCTTGACTATCGGCAAATCAGTGTTACAACCAATAGAGCCCACAGTGGGTAAAAAAGGTCCGTGCCGTCAAACCCTATTTGCAGGATTTGAGCAGGATCAACTGGATGATACTCCAGTGATGGAGTCTGTTGCAGAGGGAGTTGGGTATGTCAGGCGTCAAGATCAATGGCAAGGTCAAGTGGTTCAACAATGCCAAGGGTTACGGTTTCATCAATGAAGACGGCAAAACGGACGATCTGTTCGCCCACTACTCGGCGATCCAGATGGAGGGATACAAAACCTTGAAGGCCGGCCAGGCGGTGGTCTTCGAGATCATCCAGGGCCCCAAGGGCCTGCACGCCGTGAACATCGGTGCCGCCATTGACGCCAGCGCAATCGACACCACCCCGCAAGAACACTCCGTTACCGCCTGAGACCCTCACCGACCGCAGGCTTTGCATAAAAAAACCGGCCGGCTCAATCACTTGAGCCGGCCGGTTTTTGTTTAATGCCGCTCAGCTCACATGTGCGAGATCAGGGCATCGCCAAACGCCGAAGAAGACAGCAGCTTGGCGCCTTCCATCAGGCGTTCGAAGTCATAGGTCACGGTCTTGGCCGAGATGGCGCCATTGGTGCCCTTGATGATCAGGTCGGCCGCTTCGGTCCAGCCCATGTGGCGCAGCATCATTTCCGCGGACAGGATCAGCGAGCCCGGGTTGACCTGGTCCTTGCCGGCGTACTTCGGCGCAGTGCCGTGGGTGGCTTCGAACATCGCCACGGTGTCGGACAGGTTGGCACCTGGCGCGATACCGATACCGCCGACTTCAGCCGCCAGGGCGTCGGACAGGTAGTCGCCGTTCAGGTTCAGGGTCGCGATCACGTCGTATTCCGCCGGGCGCAGCAGGATCTGCTGGAGCATGGCATCGGCGATAGCATCCTTGACGATGACGTTCTTGCCGGTTTTCGGGTTCTTGAACTGCATCCACGGACCGCCGTCGAGCAGGGTCGCGCCGAACTCTTCGGCCGCCACTTCGTAGGCCCATTCCTTGAAGGCACCTTCGGTGAACTTCATGATGTTGCCTTTGTGGACGATGGTCAGCGAGTCGCGATCATTGTCGACCACATATTGCAGGGCTTTGCGCGCCAGACGCTTGGTGCCTTCCAGGGAAACCGGCTTGACGCCGATGCCGCAGTTTTCGTCGAAACGGATCTTGGTGACACCCATTTCCTCTTTCAGGAACTTGATGACCTTGGTCGCTTCCGGCGAGCCGGCTTTCCACTCGATACCGGCATAGATGTCTTCCGAGTTCTCACGGAAGATGGTCATGTCGACGTCGCCTGGTTTCTTCACCGGGCTTGGTACACCTTCGAACCAGCGCACCGGGCGCAGGCAGACGTAAAGGTCGAGTTGCTGACGCAGGGCCACGTTCAACGAACGGATACCGCCACCGACCGGGGTGGTCAGCGGGCCCTTGATGGAAACCACGTAATCCTTGACTGCGTCCAGGGTTTCCTGAGGCAGCCAGGTGTCCTGATCGTAAACCTGAGTCGCTTTTTCCCCGGCATACACTTCCATCCAGGAAATCTTGCGTTCGCCGCCGTAAGCCTTCTTAACAGCAGCATCGACAACCTTGATCATGACCGGGCTGATATCAACACCAATACCATCACCTTCAATGAAAGGGATGATCGGGTTGTTAGGAACATTGAGAGAATGGTCTGCATTGACGGTGATTTTGTCGCCGACTGCTGGAACCTGAATCTTCTTGTATCCCATGCTGAACTCCGTTGTGTGGATTGAACATCTGGCTGCGTTCGAGCGTACCCCAGTTGAATCTGCACGGGAACCTCATGTTCCACTCATCTGCCGCCAAGCTAACCAGTTCGCGGCCTACAAGCCTGAAAGCAAAGGGGAAACTGCCAAACTCAAGCACATGGAGCGACTCTACGCCGCAGCACCGGGTGCGACCTTTAGACCAATGGACGAGACCGGAGGTGTATGAACCATCGGCGTTTTGCCAGCTACCTATGTATAATGCCGCCGCTGACCACAGAGTCACGACGGCCAAGCCCTCTACTACAAGAGTTTCGGCCCGAAAAGCCGGGTTGTTACCGCAACCCGAGCGCTTGACGCTCGACTGATGCACCCAACATCACCGCGACGAAATCTCGACATTCGGCTCATGGATGACTTTGAACGAACGCGCTTACCCGGCGCCCCTCGAATTTCCGCGCACGCTTTTAGCAAAGAAGAGAGTTAATCCGAATATGCCCACCCGCTCGAAGATCATCTACACCTTCACCGACGAAGCTCCCGCCCTCGCCACCTATTCCCTGCTCCCGATCGTAGAAGCCTTTACTGCTTCCGCCGATATTGCCGTGGAAACCCGCGATATCTCCCTTGCAGGGCGCATCCTGGCAAGCTTCCCCGAGCAACTGGGTGACAAAGCCGTAGCCGACCACCTCGCCGAACTGGGCGCCCTGGCCGTTACGCCTGAAGCCAACATCATCAAGCTGCCGAACATCAGTGCTTCGGTACCGCAACTGCAGGCCGCGATCAAAGAGTTGCAAGCCCAGGGCTATGCACTGCCGGACTACCCGGAAACCGTGACCAGCGATGCCGACAAAGACGCCAAGGCTCGTTACGACAAGATCAAGGGCAGCGCGGTAAACCCGGTTCTGCGTGAAGGCAACTCCGACCGTCGCGCACCGCTGTCGGTCAAGAACTACGCACGCAAGCACCCGCACAAAATGGGCGCATGGGCCAAGGACTCCAAGTCCCACATTGCGCACATGAGCACCGGCGATTTCTACGGCAGCGAAAAGGCCGCCCTGATCGACGCCGCTGACGCCGTGAAAATCGAACTGATCGCCCAGGACGGCACCGCCACCGTCCTGAAGGCCAAGACCACCGTGCAAGCCGGTGAGATCCTCGATTGCGCAGTCATGAGCAAAAACGCCCTGCGCAGCTTCATCGCCGCCGAGATCGAAGACGCCAAGGCCAAGGGTGTACTGCTGTCGGTCCACCTCAAAGCCACCATGATGAAGGTCTCCGACCCGATCATGTTCGGCCAGATCGTTGCCGAGTTCTATAAAGACGCCCTGGCCAAGCACGCAGACGTGCTGGCACAGATCGGCTTTAACCTGAACAACGGTATCGGCGACCTGTACGCTCGCATCAAGGCCCTGCCGGCCGACCAGCAAGCGCAGATCGAAGCTGACATCCAGGCGGTCTACGCCGCTCGCCCTTCCCTGGCGATGGTCAACTCCGACAAAGGCATCACCAACCTGCACGTGCCAAGCGACGTGATCGTCGACGCATCGATGCCGGCCATGATCCGTGACTCCGGCAAAATGTGGGGCACCGACGGCCAACTGCACGACACCAAGGCCGTGATCCCGGATCGCTGCTACGCCACCATCTACCAGGCCGTGATCGAAGACTGCAAGGTCAATGGCGCCTTCGACCCAACCACCATGGGCAGCGTGCCAAACGTTGGCCTGATGGCGAAAAAAGCCGAAGAATACGGTTCCCACGACAAGACCTTCCAAATCAAGGCTGACGGTGTGGTTCGTGTTTCCGACAGCGCTGGCCGCACCCTGCTGGAGCAACCGGTTGAGGCCGGCGACATCTTCCGCATGTGCCAGACCAAGGACGCGCCGATCCAGGATTGGGTCAAGCTGGCCGTCAACCGCGCTCGCGCCAGCGCCACCCCAGCGATTTTCTGGCTGGACCCAATGCGCGCCCACGATGGCGTGGTGATCGAGAAGGTCCAGGCTTACCTGAAGGACCACGACACCGCCGGCCTGGATATCCAGATCATGGCACCGGTCGACGCCATGAAGTTCACCCTGCAGCGCACCCGCGAAGGCAAGGACACCATCTCGGTGACCGGCAACGTGTTGCGCGACTACCTGACTGACCTGTTCCCGATCATGGAACTGGGCACCAGCGCCAAGATGCTGTCGATCGTGCCGCTGATGAACGGTGGCGGCCTGTTCGAAACCGGCGCTGGCGGTTCGGCACCCAAGCACGTGCAACAACTGCTGGAAGAAAACTTCCTGCGTTGGGATTCGCTGGGCGAGTTCCTGGCCCTGGCCGCCTCCCTGGAACACCTGGGCGTGACCTACAACAACCCTAAAGCGTTGGTGCTGGCCAAGACCCTGGACCAGGCTACTGGCCAGTTCCTCGACAACAACAAGTCGCCATCGCGCAAAGTCGGCAACATCGACAACCGCGGCAGCCACTTCTACCTGGCGCTGTACTGGGCACAAGCCCTGGCCGCCCAGAGCGAAGACACTGCACTGCAGGCGCAGTTCAGCCAACTGGCCAGCACCCTGACCGAGAACGAGGCAACCATCGTTGCCGAGCTCAACGCCGTCCAGGGCAAGCCAGTGGACATCGGCGGTTACTATCACGCCAATGCCGAGCTGATCAGCCAGGCCATGCGCCCGAGCAACACCTTCAACGCGGCGATTGCTGCGCTGGTGTAAGGTTGTAAGGGAACACCACAAACCCCGGCCATGTGCCGGGGTTTGTGTTTATGACTTTTATTGATCGACACAGAACCCTGTGGGAGCTGGCTTGCCAGCGATGGCGGCTTATCATTCAACATTGATGGTGACTGCCCCATTGCTATCGCTGGCAAGCCAGCTCCCACAGGGTTTCATTGCTCACAACCGAGGACACTTCATGACCTGGCTACCCCACATCACCGTTGCCACCATCGTCGAGGACAACGGCCGCTTTCTGATGGTTGAAGAGCACAAGGCTGGTCGCAACGTACTCAACCAGCCCGCCGGCCATCTGGATCCGGATGAGACCTTGACCGAAGCCGCCGTGCGCGAAACCCTCGAAGAGACCGGCTGGGACGTTGAACCGACCGGCGTGGTCGGCATTTACCTGTACACCGCCCCCAGCAACGGCGTGACTTACCAACGGGTCTGCTTCATCGCCAAAGCGATCAAACACCACCCCGATTACCCACTGGACGACGGTATCGTCGGCGCCAAGTGGCTGACCCGGGACGAGTTGCTGGCCCAGCGCGACAACTGGCGCAGCGAGCTGATCATCCGTTGCATCGACGATTATCTGCAGGGAAATTGCTTCAGTCTCGAACTGATCCGTCCTTCTCTTTAGCCTTGCGGGCGCCAGCCTGTTAGAATCGCGTCCTTTTTCAAGACACTCATTAAATTCCCATGCGTGATCCAGCCCCTTCTGACACCCAATCGAAGCGCGTCATTGTCGGCATGTCCGGCGGCGTGGACTCTTCCGTTTCCGCCCTACTGCTGATCGAGCAGGGTTACCAGGTGGAAGGCCTGTTCATGAAGAACTGGGAAGAGGACGACGGTACGGACTACTGCACCGCCATGGATGACCTGGCCGACGCCCAGGCCGTGTGCGACAAGATCGGCATCAAGCTGCACACCGCCAACTTCGCCGCCGAGTACTGGGACAACGTGTTCGAGCACTTCCTGGCCGAATACAAGGCCGGACGTACGCCAAACCCGGACATCCTGTGCAACCGTGAAATCAAGTTCAAGGCGTTCCTCGATTACGCCATGATGCTCGGCGCCGACCTGATCGCCACCGGTCACTACGTGCGCCGCCGCGACATTGATGGCCGCACCGAACTGCTCAAGGGCCTGGACCCGAACAAGGACCAGAGCTATTTCCTGCACGCAGTCGGCGGTGAACAGATCGCCAAGACCCTGTTTCCGGTCGGCGAACTGGAAAAGCCGGAAGTCCGCGCGATTGCCGAGAAACACGACCTGGCCACGGCCAAGAAGAAAGACTCGACCGGCATCTGCTTTATCGGTGAGCGTCGTTTCAGCGACTTCCTCAAGCAATACCTGCCGGCCCAGCCAGGCGAAATCAAGACCACCGAAGGTGAAGTGATCGGTCGCCACCATGGCCTGATGTACCACACCATCGGCCAACGCCAGGGCCTGGGCATCGGCGGCTTGAAAGACGCCGGCGACGAGCCCTGGTACGTGCTGGTCAAGGACCTGGAGCACAACGAGCTGATCGTGGGCCAGGGCAACAACCACCCATGGCTGTTCTCCGGCGCCCTGCTCGCCTCCGAGATCTACTGGGTCAACCCGGTCGACCTGAGCCAGCCGCGCCGCCTGACCGCCAAGGTCCGCTATCGCCAGGGCGACCAGCTCTGCACCCTGGAACAAACGGCGACCGGCTATCGCGCCACCTTCGATGAACCGCAACGCGCGGTCACGCCCGGCCAGTCCGTGGTGTTCTACGACGGTGAGATCTGCCTCGGTGGCGGTGTCATCGAAGTCGCAGAGCCCTGGAGCAGCAAGGCATGAGCCCCACTCAGGAGCAATTGACCGCGCTGGGCGGTGTCTTCCTGGCCGCTGTGCTGGTGGACAAGATCGCCAAGACCGGCCAGGTCAGCGAAGCCGGCCTGACCTGCATGCTCGGCAGCCTGCTGATCCGCGACCCCAAGGACACCCTGGAAGTCTACGGCGGCGACGACCTCAACCTGCGCGAAGGCTATCGCGCGCTGATCGGCGCCCTGGAGCGCGACCCCAGCACCCTGCAGCGCGAACCACTGCGCTACGCCCTGTCGATGCTCGGTCTTGAGCGGCAACTGGCCAAGCGTGAGGACATGCTCGCGGAAATCGGTAAGCGCCTGCCCCAGATCCAGTCCCAGGTTGAACACTTCGGCCCGGCGCACGAGAACGTGATTGCCGGCTGTGGCGCCCTGTACCAGGACACCCTGAGCACCTTGCGCCAGCGCATCCAGGTGCACGGCGACATGCGCAACCTGCAGCAACCCAGCAATGCCTCGAAAATCCGCGCCCTGCTGCTGGCCGGCATCCGCTCGGCACGCCTGTGGCGGCAACTGGGTGGGCACCGCTGGCAGTTGGTGATCAGCCGTCGCAAATTGCTCAAAGAACTTTACCCATTGATGCGCAACGAATAAGTCGCATCAAGGGTCATGTACACCGTGTTAGGCGTAATACGCTGGTCAGTTGGCAACGGACCGGCGGATTTTTTCATGTATGATACGCGCCCCATTTCGTTGCCCGACTGTCCGAGAACACCCCATGCAGCTCTCTTCGCTCACTGCGGTTTCCCCTGTTGACGGCCGCTACGCCGGCAAAACCCAGGCCCTGCGGCCAATTTTCAGCGAATACGGCCTGATCCGTGCTCGCGTCCTGGTGGAAGTGCGCTGGCTTCAACGCCTGGCCGCCCACGCTGCCATCCCTGAAGTGCCAGCCTTCTCCGCGCAAGCCAACGCCGCTCTCAACGAACTGGCCGAGAACTTCTCGCTGGAGCACGCCGAGCGCGTCAAAGAGATCGAGCGCACCACCAACCACGACGTCAAGGCCATCGAATACTTGCTCAAAGAGCAAGCGGCCAAGCTGCCGGAACTGGCCAACGTCAGTGAGTTCATCCACTTTGCCTGCACCAGCGAGGACATCAACAACCTGTCCCACGCGCTGATGCTGCGCGAAGGCCGTGATGACGTGATGCTGCCGCTGATGCGTCAGACCGCCGAAGCCATCCGTGAACTGGCGATCCGCTTCGCCGACGTGCCGATGCTGTCGCGCACCCACGGGCAACCGGCTTCGCCGACCACCCTGGGCAAAGAGCTGGCGAACGTGGTGTACCGCCTGGAGCGCCAGATCGCCCAGGTCGCTGCCGTGCCACTGCTGGGCAAGATCAACGGCGCCGTAGGCAACTACAACGCCCACCTGTCGGCTTACCCGCAGATTGACTGGGAAGCCAACGCCCGCGCCTTCATCGAAGACGAACTGGGCCTGGGTTTCAACCCGTACACCACGCAGATCGAGCCGCACGACTACATCGCCGAGCTGTTCGACGCGATCGCGCGTTTCAACACCATCCTGATCGACTTCGACCGTGACATCTGGGGCTACATCTCCCTGGGTTATTTCAAGCAGCGCACCATCGCTGGCGAAATCGGTTCCTCGACCATGCCGCACAAGGTCAACCCGATCGACTTCGAAAACTCCGAAGGCAACCTGGGTATCGCCAACGCACTGTTCCAGCACCTGGCGAGCAAACTGCCGATTTCCCGCTGGCAGCGCGACCTGACCGACTCCACCGTACTGCGCAACCTCGGCGTGGGTTTTGCCCACAGCGTGATCGCGTACGAAGCCAGCCTCAAAGGCATCAGCAAGCTGGAGCTCAACGCGCAGAAAATCGCCGCTGACCTGGACGCCTGCTGGGAAGTGCTGGCCGAGCCGATCCAGACCGTGATGCGCCGCTACAACATCGAAAACCCGTACGAAAAGCTCAAAGAATTGACCCGCGGCAAGGGCATCAGCCCTGAAGCGCTGCAGACTTTCATCGATGCACTGGACATGCCTGCCGAGGCAAAGGCCGAGCTGAAACTGCTCACCCCGGCCAACTACATCGGTAACGCAGTCGAGCAAGCTCGACGCATCTGATCGACCGCTTGACCCGTTTGAGACGCCCGGCAGCGCCGGGCGTTTTTATTCCCGCCTGAAAAGTGCTTTTTTTCAATAGGTTACACATGAATCCTGATATTCCTCTGCAACTTCTGGGCGGCATCACTGCACGCGAGTTCCTGCGCGACTACTGGCAGAAAAAACCGCTGCTGATCCGCCAGGCAATCCCTGACTTCGAAAGCCCGATCGACGCCGACGAACTGGCCGGCCTGGCCCTGGAAGAAGAAGTCGAATCACGCCTGGTCATCGAGCACGGCGAGCGCCCTTGGGAATTGCGTCGCGGCCCGTTCGCCGAAGACGAATTCAGCAAGCTGCCGGAGCGTGACTGGACCCTGCTGGTGCAGGCTGTCGACCAGTTCGTGCCGGAAGTCAGCGAACTGCTGGAAAACTTCCGCTTCCTGCCGAGCTGGCGCATCGACGACGTGATGATCAGCTTCGCCGCCCCAGGTGGCAGTGTTGGCCCGCACTTCGACAATTACGATGTGTTCCTGCTGCAAGGCCATGGCCAGCGCAACTGGAAAATCGGCCAGATGTGCGACTCCGAGAGCCCGCTGCTGCAACACGCCGACCTGCGCATCCTGGCCGACTTCGAAGCCACCGACGAGTGGGTCCTGGAGCCGGGCGACATGCTTTACCTGCCGCCACGCCTGGCCCACTGCGGCGTCGCCGTGGATGACTGCCTGACCTACTCGGTAGGTTTCCGCGCACCGAGCGCCGCTGAAGTGCTGACCCACTTCACTGACTTCCTCAGCCAGTTCCTGCCGGACGAAGAACGCTACACCGACGCCGACGCACAACCGGCTGCCGACCCGCACCAGATCCAGCACGACGCACTCGACCGCTTGAAAGGCCTGCTGGCCGAGCACATGAGCGACGAGCGCCTGCTGCTGACCTGGTTCGGCCAGTTCATGACCGAGCCGCGCTACCCTGAGTTGGTTGCAGGACCGGAAGACGTGACCGAGGACGACTTCCTTGGCGCCCTGGAACAAGGCGCGGTGCTGATTCGCAACCCGAGCGCGCGCCTGGCCTGGTCCGAAGTCGACGACGACCTGCTGCTGTTTGCCAGCGGCCAGAGCCGTTACCTGCCGGGCAAACTGCGCGAACTGCTGAAAATGATTTGCGCCGCCGACGCGCTGCATGTCGACAACCTCGGCCAATGGCTGAGCGACGAAGACGGCCGCGGCCTGCTGTGCGAACTGGTCAAGCAAGGTAGCCTGGGGTTTGCCGATGAATAAGATTCGCGTACGTGTCGCAGACTGGCAAAAGGATAACGCCGAGATCCGGCGCATTCGTGAAGCGGTATTCATCGCCGAGCAATCGGTTCCACCCGAGCTGGAATGGGATGCCGACGACGCAAGCGCCGTGCACTTCCTTGCATTTGAAGGCGACTTTCCAATTGGTACTGCCCGCCTGCTGTCCGACGGCCACATCGGCCGGGTCTCGGTACTCAAGGACTGGCGCGGCCTGAAAGTCGGCGACGCCTTGATGCAAGCGGTGATCGGCGAAGCCGAGGAGCGCGGGCTCAAGCAGCAGATGCTCAGCGCCCAGGTGCAGGCCACAGCGTTCTATGAGCGCCTGGGTTTCAAGATTGTCAGTGAAGAGTTCCTCGAAGCCGGGATTCCTCATGTCGACATGGTGCGTGACTCGGCTTGAAACCGGGTTGCGGCCATCGCGGGCAAGCCCGCTCCCACAGGGCTTGCCCATGACCTTGTGGGAGCGGGCCGGGCGGCGCTCCGCTTGCCCGCGATAGCACTATCAGAACCACCCAGAACGCCCCGCCATCCAACGATGCCGGGGCGTTTTGCTGTCTACGATTCAACTTGCTCCACCGCAGGCCGACAAACTGGCACTATCAAGACACTTGAATGCGGAGATAACGGATATGTCCCTACGCGCCCTGCTCACCACCCTGCTGCTCGGCTGCAGCTTTGCGGCCATGGCGGCGACCGAAGTGGTGCCGCTCAACCACCGCACCAGCGCCGACCTGCTCCCCGTGGCGCAGAATTTCATCGGCAAGGACGGCACCGTCAGCGCCTATGGCAATCAACTGATTGTCAACGCAGATCCCGCCAGGATCGACGAACTTAAGGCCCTGCTCAGCCAGCTCGACACCGCGCCAAAACGCCTGCTGATCACCGTCGACACCAACCAGAACAACCAGCAGGACAGCAGCGACCAGCAGACGCAGATAATCAGCTACAGCACCGCCAGTCGCGAAGGCGGCATCCAGCAGATCCAGGCCAGCGAAGGCGTGCCGGCACTGATCCAGACCGGCCAGAGCGTCCCGCTCACCAGCACCGGGACCGACACTTACGGCCGCCTGCAAAGCCAGACCGAATACCGCAATGTCACCCAGGGTTTTTACGTGACCGCCAGCGTCACCGGCGAAACCGTGCACCTGGCCATCAGCACCAACCGTGACCGCATGAGCCAGGAACGTCCCGATGTAGTGAATGTGCAAAGCACCGACACAAGTGTCAGCGGCCGCCTGGGCCAATGGATCACCCTGGCCGGGATCAACCGCCAGACCCAGGCCGATAAACAGGGCATGACCCGTACCTATGGGACCCAGGGCCGGGATGACCTGAGCTTGCGGGTGAAAGTCGATACCTTGGACTAACTCACCGAAAACTGACTGATTAGTCGTATTAGACCAAAGATGTAGTGCTTGAAAAAAAGCACTACAAAACGTTTGACGAGGCAAAAAAGCAAAGGCATGATGGCCTCGCTCCCGCTAATCAGAGGCCCTGGCAAGGGCCTTCGAAGCGTTGCTTGCAACCACCCTGCGAGCCGTTTCGTGTCTGTACCGCCCACAAGGTGTGTTTGACGAGGTTGCCGACTGGAACGAAGTTGTCCCGAGGGACGGAAGCGTAAATAGGTAACCCGGCACACCACTGATGTTCGCACCAGGCCCACGACGCCCGAATGCGCCCGACAGCTCGCCCTTACCTGCTCAGCCTCCATCCTCGAGCCCATCGTTCATCCCGTCGCCACCCCCGCCAAACCCGCCTTGACCGGCCAAGCTTCTGGTCAGCGAGCAGCCTGTTACGCCTTTTGACACGCGTACCCGGCAAACGGAATTTTCCACCAAGACCTATGCGACGAGGTTTATCTCCATGGCACTGACACGCGAACAGCAAATTGCAGCCCTCGAAAAAGACTGGGCTGAAAACCCACGCTGGAAAGGCGTGACACGCGCTTACTCCGCTGCTGACGTCGTCCGCCTGCGCGGCTCGGTTCAACCTGAGCACACCTTTGCAAAACTGGGCGCCGAGAAGCTGTGGAACCTGGTGACCCAGGGCGCCAAGCCGTCCTTCCGCCCTGAGAAAGATTTCGTCAACTGCATGGGCGCCCTGACCGGCGGCCAGGCTGTACAACAAGTCAAAGCCGGTATCCAGGCGATCTACCTGTCTGGCTGGCAAGTGGCCGCGGACAACAACTCCGCCGAATCGATGTACCCAGACCAGTCGCTGTACCCGGTTGACTCGGTACCGACCGTGGTCAAGCGCATCAACAACTCGTTCCGTCGTGCTGACCAGATCCAGTGGAAAGCCGGCAAAGGCCCGGGCGACGAAGGCTACATCGACTACTTCGCACCCATCGTGGCTGACGCTGAAGCCGGTTTCGGCGGTGTCCTGAACGCCTACGAGCTGATGAAGAGCATGATCGAGGCAGGCGCTGCCGGCGTTCACTTCGAAGACCAACTGGCTTCCGTGAAAAAATGCGGGCACATGGGCGGCAAGGTACTGGTTCCTACCCAGGAAGCAGTACAGAAGCTGACCGCTGCTCGTCTGGCAGCTGACGTCGCCGGTACTCCGACCATCATCCTGGCCCGTACCGACGCTAACGCCGCTGACCTGCTGACTTCCGACTGCGACCCGTACGACCAGCCATTCGTGACTGGCGAACGCACCCAGGAAGGCTTCTACAAAGTGCGCGCCGGCCTGGACCAGGCCATCGCTCGCGGCCTGGCTTACGCTCCGTACGCCGACCTGATCTGGTGCGAAACCGCCAAGCCGGACCTGGACGAAGCTCGTCGCTTCGCTGAAGCGATCAAGAAGGAATACCCGGACCAACTGCTGTCGTACAACTGCTCGCCTTCCTTCAACTGGAAGAAGAACCTGGACGACGCGACCATCGCCAAGTTCCAGCGCGAACTGTCCGCCATGGGCTACAAGCACCAGTTCATCACCCTGGCTGGCATTCACAACATGTGGCACAGCATGTTCAACCTGGCGCACGACTACGCCCGCAACGACATGACTGCCTACGTGAAGCTGCAAGAGCAGGAATTCGCTGACGCTGCCAAAGGCTACACCTTCGTGGCGCACCAGCAGGAAGTGGGCACTGGCTACTTCGACGACATGACCACCGTGATCCAGGGCGGCTCGTCCTCGGTGACCGCACTGACCGGCTCCACCGAAGAAGAGCAGTTCCACTGATCGACTTCGCCTTGAGCACACGGCCATCGCAGACCTGGTAGAAAGCTAACTGCAATGCCGAAAATCTGACGCCCCGACTGGTTCGGGGCGTTTTTTTTGCGTGGGATCCCACGAACACCGTGCGCGCCCCTCCCACAGGACGCATGAAGCAAAACATTGATCCAGAGCGGTGTCGGTAATGGTCAAAACGGTTAAAACCTGCCCCCGGGCAACTTGCTGTAGCAGGCAAGTAACCTTAACTTTGCGCTTACCCGGCCGTGGAATAGTTTAAAAACCGCTACAAATAATATTGATTATCATTCAGCTCGAACTATATTCATTGCAACAGCCACAAAACATAATTAACAAAACCCCGGCTAATGCCCGTACCGCACGGGCTGCAGGGCCTCGCAGGTGCGCTATGTCCTTATTCCTATAAATAATTTCGCTATAGGAATTTTACTTGCACGGTGTTTAGCCATAAAATCACCGCGATTGATTGCGCTGCGACATATCGTCACTGCTTTATTTCTTTATCAAGCTCAGAGACCCTTGCTCTCTGTTAAGGATTACCAGCATGCCCGAAGCGACAGGACTCATGGCCCACAACTGGGGCTTTGCCATTTTCCTTCTGGGTGTCGGCGGCCTTTGTGCCTTCATGCTCGGCGTCTCCAGCCTCCTCGGGTCAAAAGCCTGGGGCCGCAGCAAAAACGAACCGTTCGAGTCCGGCATGCTACCTACAGGTGGCGCCCGCTTGCGGCTCTCAGCCAAATTCTATCTGGTCGCGATGTTGTTCGTGATCTTCGATATCGAAGCCCTCTTTCTCTTTGCATGGTCTGTGTCCGTCCGCGAAAGCGGCTGGACCGGATTCGTCGAAGCTCTCGTTTTCATAGCAATTCTGTTGGCAGGTCTTGTCTACCTATTTCGAGTGGGCGCCCTTGACTGGGCTCCGGAAGCTCGTCGTAAGCGGCAGGCGAAGCTGAAACAATGAGGCTTTGGCAATGCAATACAATCTCACCAGGATCGACCCGGATGCTCCTAACGAGCAGTACCCGATCGGCGAGCGGGAAACCGTTTCCGATCCGTTAGAAGATCAAGTCCACAAAAACATCTACATGGGCAAGCTCGAAGACGTGCTGAACGGCGCGGTCAACTGGGGACGTAAGAACTCCCTGTGGCCGTACAACTTCGGCCTTTCGTGCTGCTACGTGGAAATGACCACTGCCTTCACGGCGCCCCACGACATCGCGCGCTTTGGCGCCGAGGTTATCCGGGCATCGCCGCGCCAGGCGGATTTCATGGTTATCGCCGGTACCTGCTTCATCAAGATGGCGCCGATCATTCAGCGTCTCTACGAGCAAATGCTCGAGCCGAAGTGGGTAATCTCCATGGGCTCGTGCGCCAACTCCGGTGGCATGTACGACATCTACTCCGTGGTTCAGGGAGTGGACAAGTTCCTGCCCGTGGACGTCTACGTGCCTGGCTGCCCGCCCCGCCCTGAAGCTTTCCTGCAAGGCCTGATGCTGCTGCAGGAGTCGATTGGCCAAGAGCGTCGCCCGCTTTCCTGGGTCGTCGGCGATCAAGGCGTGTACCGCGCCGAGATGCCTTCGCAAAAGGAACAGCGCCGCGAACAGCGAATCGCAGTCACCAACCTGCGCAGCCCCGACGAAGTCTGATCCAGATCTGTTCCTGCAAAGAAACCGAAAACTGGCTTCATTCTTTACGTTGACCGAAAGCGATAAATAACCATGACTACAGGCAGTGCTCTGTACATCCCGCCTTACAAGGCAGACGACCAGGATGTGGTCGTCGAACTGAACAACCGCTTTGGCCCTGAGGCATTCACTGCCCAGCCTACCCGCACCGGCATGCCGGTGCTTTGGGTTGCCCGTGCCAAACTCGTCGAAGTCCTGACCTTCCTGCGCAACCTGCCCAAGCCGTACGTCATGCTCTATGACCTGCATGGCGTGGACGAGCGTCTGCGCACCAAGCGTCAAGGGCTGCCTGGCGGCGTCGACTTCACCGTGTTCTACCACCTGATGTCGATCGAACGTAATAGTGACGTAATGATCAAGGTCGCTTTGTCCGAGAGCGACCTCAGCGTGCCGTCCGTCACCAGCATCTGGCCTAACGCCAACTGGTACGAACGTGAAGTCTGGGACATGTACGGCATCGACTTCAAAGGTCACCCGCACCTGTCGCGCATCATGATGCCGCCGACCTGGGAAGGTCACCCGCTGCGCAAGGACTTCCCGGCCCGTGCCACCGAGTTCGACCCGTTCAGCCTGACCCTGGCCAAGCAACAGCTTGAGGAAGAAGCCGCGCGCTTCAAGCCTGAAGACTGGGGCATGAAACGTTCCGGGGCGAATGAGGACTACATGTTCCTCAACCTGGGTCCCAACCACCCTTCGGCTCACGGTGCGTTCCGCATCATCCTGCAGCTGGACGGCGAAGAGATCGTCGACTGCGTACCGGACATCGGCTACCACCACCGTGGTGCCGAGAAAATGGCCGAGCGTCAGTCCTGGCACAGCTTCATCCCGTACACCGACCGTATCGACTACCTCGGCGGCGTGATGAACAACCTGCCGTACGTGCTCTCGGTCGAGAAGCTGGCCGGCATCAAGGTGCCCGAGAAGGTCGACGTCATCCGCATCATGATGGCCGAGTTCTTCCGGATCACCAGCCACCTGCTGTTCCTGGGTACCTACATCCAGGACGTCGGCGCCATGACCCCGGTGTTCTTTACCTTCACCGACCGCCAGAAGGCGTACACGGTGATCGAAGCCATTACCGGCTTTCGCCTGCACCCGGCCTGGTACCGCATCGGCGGTGTCGCCCACGACCTGCCACGCGGCTGGGAAAAACTGGTCAAGGACTTCGTTGAATGGCTGCCAAAGCGCCTCGACGAGTACACCAAGGCCGCCCTGCAGAACAGCATCCTCAAGGGTCGGACCATCGGCGTCGCTGCCTACAACACCAAAGAGGCCCTGGAATGGGGCGTCACCGGTGCCGGCCTGCGTTCCACCGGTTGCGATTTCGACCTGCGCAAGGCGCGCCCGTACTCGGGCTACGAGAACTTCGAGTTCGAAGTCCCGCTGGCAGCCAATGGCGATGCCTACGACCGCTGCATGGTGCGCGTCGAAGAAATGCGCCAGAGCATCAAGATCATCGACCAGTGCATGCGCAACATGCCGGAAGGCCCGTACAAGGCGGATCACCCGCTGACCACGCCGCCGCCTAAAGAGCGCACGCTGCAGCACATCGAGACCCTGATCACGCACTTCCTGCAAGTTTCGTGGGGCCCGGTGATGCCGGCCAACGAATCCTTCCAGATGATCGAAGCGACCAAGGGCATCAACAGTTACTACCTGACGAGCGACGGCGGCACCATGAGCTACCGCACCCGGATTCGTACTCCAAGCTTCCCGCACCTGCAGCAGATCCCTTCGGTGATCAAAGGCAGCATGGTCGCGGACTTGATTGCGTACCTGGGTAGTATCGACTTCGTTATGGCCGACGTGGACCGCTAAGCATGAACAGCACGCTTATCCAGACAGACCGTTTCACCCTGAGTGAAACCGAGCGCTCGGCCATCGAGCACGAGTTGCATCACTACGAAGACCCGCGCGCGGCGTCGATCGAAGCCCTGAAGATCGTCCAGAAGGAACGTGGCTGGGTGCCCGATGGCGCCCTGTACGCCATCGGCGAGATCCTCGGCATCCCGGCCAGCGACGTTGAAGGCGTGGCGACGTTCTACAGCCAGATCTTCCGCCAGCCAGTGGGCCGCCACATCATTCGCGTCTGCGACAGCATGGTCTGCTACATCGGCGGCCATGAGTCGGTGGTCAGTGAAATCCAGAGCAAACTGGGGATCGGCCTCGGCCAGACCACTGCCGACGGTCGTTTCACCCTGCTGCCTGTCTGCTGCCTCGGCAACTGCGACAAGGCGCCGGCGTTGATGATCGACGACGACACTTTCGGTGACGTACAGCCTGCTGGCGTTGCCAAACTGTTGGAGGGCTACGTATGACCCTGACTTCCTTCGGCCCGGCCAACCGCATCAAACGCTCGGCAGAGACCCATCCGCTGACCTGGCGCCTGCGTGACGACGGCGAGGCCGTATGGCTCGACGAGTACCAGGCCAAGAACGGTTACGCCGCGGCACGCAAGGCCTTCGCTGACATGGCCCAGGACGACATCGTCCAGACCGTGAAAGACGCCGGCCTCAAGGGTCGCGGTGGCGCGGGCTTCCCCACGGGTGTGAAGTGGGGCCTGATGCCCAAAGACGAATCCATCAACATCCGCTACCTGCTGTGCAACGCGGATGAAATGGAGCCCAACACCTGGAAAGACCGCATGCTGATGGAGCAACTGCCCCATCTGCTGATCGAAGGCATGCTGATCAGCGCCCGCGCGCTGAAAACCTACCGTGGCTACATCTTCCTGCGTGGCGAATACACCACCGCCGCCAAGCACCTCAACCGTGCCGTGGAAGAAGCCAAGGCCGCTGGCCTGCTGGGTAAAAACATCCTGGGTTCGGGTTTTGATTTCGAGCTGTTCGTCCACACCGGCGCCGGGCGTTACATCTGCGGTGAAGAAACCGCACTGATCAACTCCCTCGAAGGCCGTCGCGCCAACCCGCGCTCCAAGCCACCCTTCCCTGCCGCCGTAGGCGTGTGGGGCAAGCCGACCTGCGTGAACAACGTTGAAACCCTGTGCAACGTGCCGGCGATCATTGCCGACGGCGTGGACTGGTACAAATCGTTGTCCCGCGAAGGCAGCGAAGACATGGGCACCAAGCTCATGGGCTTCTCCGGCAAGGTCAAGAACCCGGGCCTGTGGGAGCTGCCATTCGGCGTTACCGGCCGCGAACTGTTCGAAGACTACGCTGGCGGCATGCGCGATGGCTTCAAGCTCAAGGCCTGGCAGCCAGGCGGCGCCGGTACCGGCTTCTTGCTGCCGGAACACCTGGACGCACAAATGTACGCCGGCGGCATCGCCAAGGTGGGCACCCGTATGGGTACCGGCCTGGCCATGGCGGTGGACGACAGCGTCAACATGGTGTCCCTGCTGCGCAACATGGAACAGTTCTTCGCCCGTGAGTCGTGCGGTTTCTGCACCCCTTGCCGCGATGGCTTGCCATGGAGCGTCAAGCTGCTGATGGCCATCGAGAAAGGCGAAGGCCAGCCCGGTGACATCGAGACCCTGCTGGGTCTGGTCGGCTTCCTCGGCCCAGGCAAGACCTTCTGTGCTCACGCACCGGGTGCCGTGGAGCCATTGGGCAGCGCTATCAAATACTTCCGTCCAGAGTTCGAAGCCGGCATCGCGCCTATCAGCGCCGCCGTCCCGCCCCTGGCAAGGCCGATCGTAATCGGCGCGTAACGCTTAACAAGGCGAAGGGTCCGTGCCCTTCGCCTTCTCGTGTGATGACGCCGCCCGCGGCTGTTTTGACTCACGCGAATGACAAGATTCCATTAGCCACGCCCGCTGACACCGGGCCAACGAAGAACTTTGAACCATGGCCACTATCCACGTAGACGGCAAAGCGCTCGAAGTCGACGGGGCAGACAACCTGTTACAGGCATGTCTGTCGCTAGGCCTCGATATTCCTTACTTCTGCTGGCACCCCGCCCTTGGCAGCGTTGGCGCTTGCCGCCAGTGCGCGGTCAAGCAGTACACCGACGAGAACGACACCCGCGGTCGTATCGTCATGTCCTGCATGACCCCTGCCACCGATGGCACCTGGATCTCCATCGACGATGAAGAGTCCAAGGCCTTTCGCGCCAGCGTTGTTGAATGGCTGATGACCAACCACCCTCACGACTGCCCGGTCTGTGAGGAAGGCGGTCACTGCCACCTGCAAGACATGACGGTAATGACCGGCCACAACGAGCGCCGTTACCGCTTCACCAAGCGTACCCACCAGAACCAGCAACTGGGCCCGTTCATTTCCCACGAGATGAACCGCTGCATCGCCTGCTACCGCTGCGTGCGCTTCTATAAAGACTACGCCGGCGGCACCGACCTGGGCGTGTTCGGCGCCCACGACAACGTGTACTTCGGTCGCGTTGAAGACGGCACCCTGGAAAGCGAGTTCTCCGGCAACCTCACCGAGGTCTGCCCGACCGGTGTGTTCACCGACAAGACTCACTCCGAGCGCTACAACCGCAAGTGGGACATGCAGTTCTCGCCGAGCATCTGCCATGGCTGCTCCAGCGGTTGCAACATCTCCCCAGGTGAGCGCTACGGCGAACTGCGGCGCATCGAGAACCGTTTCAACGGTTCGGTGAACCAGTACTTCCTGTGCGACCGTGGCCGTTTCGGTTATGGCTACGTCAACCGCGAAGACCGCCCGCGTCAGCCTCTGCTGGCCAATGGTGCCAAGCTGAGCCTCGACGAAGCGCTGGATAAAGCCGCCGACCTGCTGCGCGGTCGCAACATCGTCGGTATCGGTTCGCCGCGGGCCAGCCTCGAAAGCAACTACGCGTTGCGCGAGCTGGTCGGCGCCGAGCACTTCTACAGCGGTATCGAAGCCGCTGAGCTGGAGCGTATTCGCCTGGTCCTGCAAGTGCTGAACGACAGCCCGCTGCCAGTGCCGAACATGCGTGACATCGAAGACCACGACGCGATCTTCGTCCTCGGTGAAGACCTGACCCAGACCGCCGCCCGCATGGCGCTGTCCCTGCGTCAATCGGTCAAGGGCAAGGCTGAAGACATGGCCGACGCCATGCGCGTCCAGCCTTGGCTCGACGCCGCCGTGAAGAACATCGGCCAGCACGCGCTGAACCCGCTGTTTATCGCCAGCATCGCTGAGACCAAGCTCGACGACATCGCCGAAGAGTGCGTACACGCCGCGCCCGACGACCTGGCCCGCATCGGTTTTGCCGTGGCTCACGCCCTCGACGCCAGCGCTCCAGCCGTTGAAGGCCTGGACAGCGAAGCCCTCGAACTGGCCAAGCGCATCGCCGACGCCCTGCTCGCGGCCAAGCGTCCATTGATCATTGCCGGTACCTCGTTGGGTTCCAAGGCGCTGATCGAAGCTGCCGCGAACATCGCCAAGGCGCTGAAGCTGCGCGAGAAGAACGGCTCCATCAGCCTGATCGTGCCAGAGGCCAACAGCCTCGGCCTGGCCATGCTCGGTGGCGAATCGGTCGATGCAGCCCTGCAAGCAGTCATCGACGGCCAGGCCGACGCCATCGTCGTGCTGGAAAACGACCTGTACACCCGCACCACCAAGGCCAAGGTCGATGCAGCGCTGAGCGCCGCGAAAGTAGTGATCGTCGCTGACCATCAGAAGACCGCCACCAGTGATCGCGCGCACCTGGTCCTGCCAGCTGCCAGCTTCGCCGAAGGCGATGGCACCCTGGTCAGCCAGGAAGGTCGCGCCCAACGCTTCTTCCAGGTGTTCGATCCGAAGTACATGGACGCCAGCATCCTGGTCCACGAAGGCTGGCGCTGGCTGCACGCCCTGCGCGCCACCCTGCTGAACCAGCCAATCGACTGGACCCAGCTCGACCATGTGACCGCTGCCGTCGCTTCCAGCACGCCGCAACTGGCACGCATCGTCGATGCCGCCCCGTCCGCCGCGTTCCGCATCAAGGGCATGAAACTCGCCCGTGAGCCGCTGCGTTACTCCGGCCGGACCGCCATGCGCGCCGACATCAGCGTGCACGAGCCGCGCACCCCGCAAGACAACGACACCGCGTTCGCCTTCTCCATGGAAGGTTACTCGGGTTCGGTCGAGCCGCGTCAGCAAGTGCCATTCGCCTGGTCCCCGGGCTGGAACTCGCCGCAAGCCTGGAACAAGTTCCAGGACGAAGTCGGTGGTCACATCCGCGCTGGCGACCCAGGCACCCGCCTGATCGAAAGCACGGGTGATGCGCTGAACTGGTTCGCCAATGTGCCTCGCGCCTTCAACCCGGCCCAGGGTACCTGGCAGGTCGTGCCGTTCTTCCACCTGCTCGGCAGCGAAGAGAACTCTTCCAAGGCCGCCCCGGTACAAGAACGCATTCCCGCGGCCTACGTGGCGCTGGCCAAGTCCGAAGCCGATCGCCTGGGGGTCAACGATGGCGCCCTGCTGAGCCTGAACGTGGCCGGCCAGACCCTGCGTCTGCCACTGCGCATCAATGAGCAGCTGGGTGCTGGCCTGGTGGCCTTGCCTGCCGGCCTGGCTGGCATTCCACCAGCGATCGCAGGCTTTTCCGTTGACGGTCTGCAGGAGGCAGCGCAATGACCTGGTTCACCCCTGAAGTGATCGACACCATCATCGCGGTCGTCAAGGCCCTGGTGGTGATGCTGGCCGTGGTGGTTGCAGGTGCCCTGCTCAGCTTCGTCGAACGTCGCCTGCTGGGCTGGTGGCAGGACCGTTATGGTCCGAACCGCGTTGGCCCGTTCGGCATGTTCCAGATCGCCGCCGACATGCTCAAGATGTTCTTCAAGGAAGACTGGACCCCGCCGTTTGCCGACAAGGTGATTTTCACCCTGGCACCGGTCGTGGCCATGAGCGCCTTGCTGATCGCCTTCGCGATCATCCCGATCACCCCGACCTGGGGTGTGGCGGACCTGAACATCGGCCTGCTGTTCTTCTTCGCCATGGCCGGCCTTTCGGTCTACGCGGTGCTGTTCGCCGGCTGGTCGAGCAACAACAAGTTCGCCCTGCTGGGTGCCTTGCGTGCCTCGGCCCAGACCGTGTCCTACGAAGTGTTCATGGGCCTTGCGCTCATGGGCATCGTGGTTCAGGTCGGCTCGTTCAACATGCGTGACATCGTCGAGTACCAGGCGCAGAACCTGTGGTTCATCATTCCGCAGTTCTTCGGTTTCTGTACCTTCTTCGTTGCTGGCGTCGCCGTGACTCACCGTCACCCGTTCGACCAGCCGGAAGCAGAACAGGAACTGGCCGACGGTTACCACATCGAATATGCCGGCATGAAGTGGGGCATGTTCTTCGTCGGCGAGTACATCGGCATCATCCTGATTTCGGCGCTGCTGGTCACCCTGTTCTTCGGTGGCTGGCACGGTCCGTTCGGCATCCTGCCGCAACTGGCTTTCTTCTGGTTCGCATTGAAGACCGCGTTCTTCATCATGCTGTTCATCCTGCTGCGCGCTTCGATTCCGCGCCCGCGTTATGACCAAGTGATGGATTTCAGCTGGAAATTCTGCCTGCCGCTGACCCTGATCAATTTGCTGGTGACCGCTGCGGTTGTGTTGTTGAACACGCCTGCGGGCGCGGTTCAGTGAGGATTTGACCCATGTTCAAATATATTGGCGACATCGTTAAGGGTACTGGTACCCAGTTGCGCAGCCTGATCATGGTTTTCGGCCATGGCTTTCGCAAGCGCGACACCCTGCAATACCCGGAAGAGGCGGTGTACCTGCCGCCTCGCTACCGTGGCCGTATCGTCCTGACCCGCGACCCCGATGGTGAAGAGCGTTGTGTAGCCTGCAACCTGTGCGCCGTGGCCTGCCCGGTCGGCTGCATCTCGCTGCAGAAAGCTGAAACCGAAGACGGTCGCTGGTACCCGGACTTCTTCCGTATCAACTTCTCGCGCTGCATTTTCTGCGGCCTGTGCGAAGAAGCCTGCCCGACCACCGCGATCCAGCTCACGCCGGATTTCGAAATGGCCGAGTTCAAGCGTCAGGACCTGGTTTACGAGAAAGAAGATCTGCTGATCTCCGGTCCCGGTAAAAACCCTGACTACAACTTCTATCGTGTTGCAGGTATGGCCATTGCCGGTAAGCCAAAAGGCTCCGCGCAAAATGAAGCCGAGCCGATCAACGTGAAGAGCTTGCTGCCTTAAGGAAGAAAGATGGAATTCGCTTTCTATTTCGCATCGGGTATCGCGGTGGTGTCCACGCTTCGTGTGATCACCAACACCAACCCTGTGCACGCCCTGCTCTACCTGATTATTTCGCTGATCGCCGTGGCGATGACCTTCTTCAGCCTCGGTGCGCCATTTGCCGGGGTCCTGGAAGTGATTGCCTACGCTGGCGCCATCATGGTGCTGTTCGTGTTCGTGGTGATGATGCTGAACCTGGGCCCGGCCGCGGTTCAGCAGGAACGCGTCTGGCTCAAGCCCGGTATCTGGCTGGGCCCGGTCGTGCTCGCTGCGCTGCTGTTGGCTGAACTGCTGTACGTACTGTTCAGCCACTCCAGCGGCGCTGCCATTGGTCTTACCACCGTGGACGCCAAGGCCGTGGGCATCAGCCTGTTCGGTCCTTACCTGCTGGTGGTCGAACTCGCCTCGATGCTGCTGCTCGCTGCAGCCGTCACGGCGTTCCATTTGGGCCGCAACGAGGCGAAGGAGTAATTCATGCCTGCTATCCCTTTAGAGCATGGACTGGCTGTCGCCGGCATCCTGTTCTGCCTCGGCCTGGTCGGCCTGATGGTCCGCCGCAACATTCTTTTCGTGTTGATGAGCCTGGAAGTGATGATGAACGCCGCTGCCCTGGCATTCATCGTTGCCGGTGCACGTTGGGGCCAGCCGGATGGACAAGTCATGTTCATCCTGGTGATCAGCCTGGCAGCCGCCGAGGCCAGTATCGGCCTGGCGATCCTGCTGCAACTGTATCGCCGCTTCCACACGCTCGATATCGACGCTGCCAGTGAGATGCGCGGATGAACCTACTCTTCCTGACTTTCGTATTCCCCCTGATCGGGTTCCTGCTGCTGTCGTTCTCCCGCGGACGCATCTCGGAAAACCTCGCGGCGCTGATCGGTGTCGGCTCCATCGGCCTCTCGGCGATCGTCACTGCCTACGTGATCTGGCAGTTCAACGTCGCACCGCCTGAAGGCGGCCACTACACCCAGGTGTTGTGGCAGTGGATGGCGGTGGAAGGTTTCACCCCCAACTTCGCCCTGTACCTGGATGGCCTGTCGGTCACCATGCTTGGCGTAGTCGTGGGCGTGGGCTTCCTGATCCACCTGTTCGCGTCCTGGTACATGCGCGGTGAAGCCGGCTACTCGCGTTTCTTCGCCTACACCAACCTGTTTATCGCCAGCATGCTGTTCCTGGTGCTGGGCGATAACCTGCTGTTCCTGTACTTCGGCTGGGAAGGCGTGGGCCTGTGCTCCTACCTGTTGATCGGTTTCTACTACAGCAACCGCAACAACGG
The DNA here is from genome assembly GCF_033989915.1 of Pseudomonas sp. P5_152. Lineage (NCBI taxonomy): Bacteria > Pseudomonadati > Pseudomonadota > Gammaproteobacteria > Pseudomonadales > Pseudomonadaceae > Pseudomonas > Pseudomonas sp. P5_152. Next base: position 983,219 of record NZ_JASFAH010000002.1, read on the forward strand.
TAACGCAGCACTCAAGGCGTTCATCGTCACCCGGATCGGCGACGTGTTCATGGCCATCGGCCTGTTCATCCTGTTCCAACAGGTGGGCACGCTGAACATCCAGGAACTGCTGGTGCTGGCACCGCAGAAATTCCAGGCTGGCGACTTCTGGATCGTGTTGGCGACCCTGATGCTGCTGGGTGGCGCGGTCGGTAAATCGGCTCAGTTGCCGCTGCAAACCTGGTTGGCGGATGCAATGGCCGGCCCAACCCCGGTTTCGGCACTGATCCACGCCGCGACCATGGTGACCGCCGGTGTCTACCTGATTGCCCGTACCCACGGTCTGTTTGCCCTGGCACCGGACATCCTGCAACTGGTCGGCATCGTCGGCGGTGTGACCCTGGTGCTGGCGGGTTTCGCCGCCCTGGTGCAGACCGACATCAAGCGTATCCTCGCCTACTCGACCATGAGCCAGATCGGCTACATGTTCCTCGCCCTGGGCGTCGGTGCCTGGGATGGCGCGATCTTCCACCTGATGACCCACGCCTTCTTCAAGGCGCTGCTGTTCCTCGCATCCGGTGCGGTGATCGTGGCCTGCCACCACGAGCAGAACATCTTCAAGATGGGCGGCCTGTGGAGAAAGCTGCCACTGGCGTACGCCAGCTTCATCGTTGGCGGCGCGGCCCTCGCGGCCCTGCCACTGGTTACCGCAGGTTTCTACTCGAAAGACGAAATCCTCTGGGAAGCCTTTGCCAGCGGCAACCACGCCCTGCTGTACGCAGGCCTGGTGGGTGCATTCATGACCTCGCTGTACACCTTCCGCCTGATCTTCATCGCGTTCCACGGTGAAGCGAAGACCGAAGCCCACGCCGGCCACGGCATTGCCCACTGGCTGCCACTGTCGGTGCTGATCGTACTGTCGACCGCCATTGGCGCGATGATCGTGCCGCCGCTGCACGGTGTGCTGCCGCAAAGCGTCGGGCATGCCGGTGGCGAAGCCAAGCACAGCCTGGAAATCGCCTCGGGCGCCATCGCCCTGTCCGGTATCCTGCTGGCCGCCCTGCTGTTCCTGGGCAAGCGTCGGTTTGTCACGGCCATCGCCAACAGCGGCATCGGCCGTCTGCTCTCGGCCTGGTGGTTCGCCGCCTGGGGCTTCGACTGGATCTACGACAAGCTGTTCGTCAAGCCGTACCTGGCGATCAGCCATCTGCTGCGCAAAGACCCGTTCGACCAAACCATCGGTTTGATCCCGCGTCTGGCCAAAGGGGGTCACAACTCCCTGAGCCGCACCGAGACGGGTCAACTGCGTTGGTACGCCGCCTCGATGGCTGCTGGTGCCGTGCTGGTAATCGGCGCCATCGTGCTGGTAGCGGTCTGATATGAACCTTGCGAATTTGCGAAAGGAAACGAGCCCGTCATGATTCTGCCTTGGCTAATCCTGATCCCCTTCATCGGCGGCCTGCTGTGCTGGATGGGTGAGCGCTTCGGCGCCACCCTCCCTCGCTGGATTGCGCTGTTGACCATGACCCTGGAACTCGCCCTCGGCCTCTGGCTGTGGGCCCATGGTGACTATTCATTTGCTCCGGCACCTGGTGCCGATCCGACCTGGGCGCTTGAGTTCAAGCATGTCTGGATCGAGCGTTTTGGCATCAACGTGCACCTGGCCCTCGACGGCCTGTCACTGTTGATGATCCTGCTGACCGGCCTGCTGGGTATCCTCTCGGTACTCTGCTCCTGGAAAGAGATTCAGCGTCACGTGGGTTTCTTCCACCTGAACCTGATGTGGATCCTGGGCGGCGTTGTCGGCGTGTTCCTCGCCCTCGACCTGTTCATGTTCTTCTTCTTCTGGGAAATGATGCTGGTGCCGATGTACTTCCTCATCGCGCTCTGGGGTCACAGTTCTTCGGACGGCAAGAAAACCCGGATCTACGCGGCGACCAAGTTCTTCATCTTCACTCAGGCTTCCGGCCTGATCATGCTGGTGGCGATCCTCGGTCTGGTCCTGGTCAACTTCAACAGCACGGGCGTGATTACGTTCAACTACGCCGACCTGTTGAAAACCAAGATGTCGATGACCACCGAGTACATCCTGATGCTCGGCTTCTTCATCGCCTTCGCGGTCAAGCTGCCCGTGGTGCCGTTCCACTCCTGGCTGCCTGACGCTCACGCCCAGGCACCGACCGCAGGTTCCGTCGACCTCGCCGGTATCTTGCTGAAAACCGCGGCCTACGGCCTACTGCGTTTCGCCCTGCCGCTGTTCCCGAACGCCTCGGCCGAGTTCGCGCCGATCGCCATGGCCCTAGGCCTGGTCGGGATCTTCTACGGTGCGTTCCTGGCATTTGCCCAGACCGACATCAAGCGCCTGATCGCGTTCTCCAGCGTTTCGCACATGGGCTTCGTGCTGATCGGTATCTACTCCGGCAGCCAGTTGGCCCTGCAAGGCGCGGTGATCCAGATGCTTGCCCACGGCCTGTCCGCGGCGGCACTGTTTATCCTCAGCGGCCAGTTGTACGAGCGTACCCACACCCGCGACATGCGTGAAATGGGTGGCCTGTGGTCGAAGATCGCCTACCTGCCGGCCATCAGCCTGTTCTTCGCAGCCGCCTCCCTGGGCCTTCCGGGTACCGGCAACTTCGTCGGTGAGTTCCTGATCCTGATCGGCACCTTCGCCAGTGCGCCATGGATCACCGCGATTGCCACCTCCGGCCTGGTGTTCGGTTCGGTCTACTCGCTGATCATGATCCACCGTGCCTACTTCGGCCCGTCCAAGTCGGACGCGGTGCTGCACGGCATGGATGCTCGCGAACTGATCATGGTGCTCGGCCTTGCGGTACTGCTGATCTACCTCGGCGTCTACCCGCAACCGTTCCTCGATACCTCTGCTGCGACGATGCATGGTGTGCAGCAATGGCTCGGTACCGCCTTCACTCAACTCGCTTCGGCCCGGTAAGAGCGCTATGGAATTCACGATTCAACACTTTATCGCGCTAGCGCCACTGTTGATCACCAGCCTCACCGTGATTGTGGTGATGCTGGCTATCGCATGGCGCCGCAACCACTCACAGACGTTCCTGCTCTCGGTGGCGGGTCTTAACCTGGCCTTGCTGTCTATCCTGCCGGCACTCAAGGTCGCGCCGCTGGTCGTCACCCCGCTGATGCTGGTCGACAACTTCGCGCTGCTGTACATCGCACTGATCCTCGTGGCGACCCTGGCCTGCGTCACCCTCGCCCACGCCTACCTCGGCGAAGGCGGCACTGGCTACCCGGGCAACCGCGAAGAGCTGTACCTGCTGATCCTGCTGGCTGCGGCCGGCGGTATCGTGCTGGTCAGCGCGCAACACCTGGCCGGCTTGTTCATCGGCCTGGAGCTGCTCTCGGTACCGGTCTACGGTCTGGTGGCGTATGCCTTCTTCAACAAGCGCTCGCTGGAAGCCGGCATCAAGTACATGGTGCTGTCGGCCGCCGGTTCCGCGTTCCTGTTGTTCGGCATGGCGCTGCTCTATGCCGATGCTGGCAGCCTGAGCTTCAGCGGTATCGGTCACGCCCTGGCCGCCAGCGGCGCGGCCAGCCCGCTGGCGCAACTGGGCATGGCAATGATGCTGGTGGGCCTGGCGTTCAAATTGTCCCTGGTGCCTTTCCACTTGTGGACGCCGGACGTGTACGAAGGTGCTCCGGCCCCTGTCGCCGCGTTCCTGGCGACTGCCTCGAAAGTGGCAGTGTTTGCGGTCATGGTGCGTCTGTTCCAGATCTCCCCAGCCGCCAACACCGCCGTGCTGAGCAACGTCCTGACCGTGATCGCGATTGCCTCGATCCTGTTCGGTAACCTGTTGGCACTGACCCAGAGCAACCTCAAGCGTCTGCTGAGCTACTCCTCCATTGCCCACTTCGGCTACCTGCTGATCGCCCTGGTGGCGAGCAAGGGCCTGGCGCTGGAAGCCATCGGCGTGTACCTGGTCACCTACGTGATCACCAGCCTCGGCGCGTTCGGCGTGATCACCCTGATGTCCTCGCCGTACAAAGGCCGTGACGCCGACGCCCTGTACGAGTATCGCGGCCTGTTCTGGCGCCGTCCGTACCTGACCGCCGTGCTGACCGTGATGATGCTGTCCCTGGCCGGCATCCCGCTGACCGCAGGCTTCATCGGCAAGTTCTACATCATTGCCACTGGTGTCGAAGCGCACCAATGGTGGCTGGTCGGCTCGCTGGTGCTGGGTAGCGCCATCGGCGTGTTCTATTACCTGCGCGTGATGGTTACCCTGTTCCTGATCGAGCCTAACCTGCGCCGTGTCGACGCTCAGCTGCACTGGGAGCAAAAGGCTGGTGGCGTGATGCTGCTGGCCATCGCCGCCCTGGCGTTCTTCCTGGGCGTCTACCCGCAACCGCTGCTGACCCTGGTCCAGCAAGCCGGCCTGGCGGGCTGATCGCTCAAGCGAATCGCAGTACGAACAGAAACGGCACCTTTGGGTGCCGTTTTTGCGTTTGGGGTCTCGCATCAGAGCACCAATCAAACGCCCGCCAAGCTTAGTTGATTTCAACTTGAACGCCGTGAATCAGATTTTCCTTACACATAGATCAGACGAAAACGACATCAAAACTGAAGACTGATCGTCAGAGTCGCTTGATTGTTTAACGGAGCATGCTCTATCACAACGTTACGGAGCGTATGTGATCACCACCCATCCTGACCTTCTCTACCTCGCCGCATGGGCGGTGGTATTACTATTGGTTTTCACCAGCGAGGCAATTGTGTTGGCTGCTGCCTACTTTAGGCTCGGCCAGATGGAGGATCACTTCATTGCCTCGCATCTGGTGGATATCAATAGAAAAATAGTCGGAAATGGAACTCTAGGTCGGATGAAACGAGTGAAGCTGATAGGGTCACTTACGGGTCGATTTACACTTATCCAAACGATGGACCCCTACGCATTCATGGAAGCAGAAATTCTTCCGGATCATCTGAAGAAATGGGCGCAGATACCTGGGCGCATCATGCGAATGGCTCTGCTTGGCGCAGGACTACTCGTGCTTCTGTTCAGTATCGAATGGCTACTGACAACCCTATCCAGACCGGCAAACGACCTGACACTAATCTCCATCGCCACATTGATCGCGTGTTTTGTCGTCGCCGTGATGGCCGTGCTCGTGCGGATATCCATCAGCACCTTCAAACTAGATGAACTTGAAGATCATCTAAAGGAGTCCTACTTCGTCGCTCGCAACCGTCGCGTTATGGGAAACAGCATGCTTGGCCGCTATTCTCGCTTATCACACATTTCGACCATGCTTCTGTTGAGCGAAGATTTCTTGTCGAAAAGTGATCCCTACGCAATCGACGAGATCGCTTGCTTTCCTTTATCCCTGCGACGACTGGTGACTATTCCCAATCGGATGCTTGCCTATTCAATCGCCGGCTTTGCCGTGGTCTTGCTCAGCATGGAGCTCCTCAAGGTAGTTGGCTGATACTCACATCATGGTTTCAGAGCACTGAATGCAAACGGCACCTTCCGGTGCCGTTTGCATTTCACAGTCTAGTGACTCGCTGTCTCTTAAATGCCTCGTTGCCGGTTCACACACCTACCTGCAACGCCGGGCCATACCCCTCGATAAACTCACTCGGCATACGCTTCGGTCTACCCGTAGACAGCTCGATACAGACAAAGGTAGTTTGCGCGCGCAGCAGGGTCGCGTTGTCACTGGGGCGAACCAACTGGAAATGCCGGGTCATTTTCAGGCGCTGGTCCCAGTCGACGATCCAGGTCGCCAACTGCAACTCATCACCTTCATAGGCCGCTGCCAGGTAATCGATCTCGTGGCGCACCACGGCCATGGCCCGGTCCAGCCGCCGATACTCCACCAGGTCCAGCCCCAGGCGCTGTGAGTGGCGCCAGGCGCAGCGCTCGAGCCAGGTGACGTACACCGCGTTATTGGCGTGTCCCAGCCCGTCGATGTCCTCCGCGGCCACCTGCAGGTCAATCACAAAGGGTGTTGCCCGATCCCAGCCCATGCCTCACTCCCGGTCCGCTTATTCGACCGGGAGCAGTGTAACGGATGATCAGGCCGATTGCCGCGCCTGCAGGCTGCTACCCGCGAGCAATCCCAGCACCCCTTCGATCACTCGCGGGTCGGCCAGCACCCGTTGGTGACCGCCCTCCTCCAGGCGCAGCAGGCGACTGTCGAACCAGGCTTCGTGGATCAGCTGCGACTCGCTCACCGGGACAAAGGTGTCGTCCTCGGCATGCACAATCAATCCGGGCATATCCAATTGATAGTGGGCGACATCGAGCCTTGAAGCCTGAATGCCGACATCCTGCTCGACCTTGCGGATAAACGCCGAGCGCGCCCGCGGTGGCAAACCGAAGTAGCGGGCAAAACCACGCAGCACGCCAAGAATCCGCGCCGGTGCCGCGATGCTCACCAGGGTCTGTGTACGCAGCCCCAACTGCACCGCAAGCATTGCACTGGCGCCGCCCATGGAGTGGCCGACCACCCCTTGCAGCGGCGGCAACTCGGCCGCCGCTTCGAGCATGGCGCGGGCAAACAGTACGACGTTGGCCTCGCGTCCCGGCGAACGACCGTGGGCAGGACCGTCCAGGGCAATCACCGTATAACCGGCGTCCACCAGGGCGGTGATCAGGCTGGCGAACTGGGTCGGCCGCCCTTCCCAACCGTGCATCAGCAACACTGCCGGGCCCTGGCCCCAGCGCAAGGCCGAGAGCCCAAAGCGCAAGGTAATGCGCTCGGCACTGGCCAGCAGCGGCATCTCCCAGTCACGGGGTGGCAATTCACGCGGCGTCATGAACACCTGACGCATCTTGTTCGCAATCAACTTCGGCGCCACCCAGCCCAACGTGCCGTTAACGCCGCGAACCCAACTCAAGGTGTTCATCGCTCATCTCCAAAGGCCAACGCTTCAGGTCACAGCACCGCCGACTTGGCGGCACGCAGCAATCGATCAGACAACTCACCGGCTCCCAGCGCCCGCGCCAGGGCCAGGCCTCCCACCATCAGCGCCAGGTCCGCGAGGACCTTGTCGGCGTCTTCCGGGCTGCTGGCCAACTGCGCGACCATCAGCTCGACGTGCTCGTTCAAGGCCACCCGAAAGTCATCCGGCAGGCGGCCCAACTCGCCCACCGACGCCGGAATCGGGCAGGCGTTTTCGGTGGAGTCGCGGTGTTTGCGCGACAGGTAGAACGCCGCGACCAACGCCCGGCGCTCTTCCCCGGTCAGCTCGGCATCCATGTCGGCGATCAACGCCCGACGCTGGCCGAGCAACTGGGTGAAGGCTTCCAGCATCATTGCGTCCTTGCTTTCGAAGTGCGCATAGAAGCCGCCGACGGTCAGGCCGGCCGCCCCCATCACTTCGCCCACGCTCGGTTCCGCCGGGCCACGTTGAATCAGCGCAGAGCTGGCGGCCTGGAGAATGCGTTCACGGGTTTGAGCTTTTTTGTCGTTCATCGTTGCCTCCGAATATTACGATGGAAATATTATTCTCATAATAAATTTACGCAAGGGCTGGATTTGACCGTTGGTCAGAAGAGCAGAGAGGGTATGGGGGAATTGGCCAAACGCCAGACAAACAAAAGGGCCATTCAATAATTGAATGACCCTTATAAAATCCCGCAGAGCGGGTAATCGTGGCGTCCCCTAGGGGACTCGAACCCCTGTTACCGCCGTGAAAGGGCGGTGTCCTAGGCCACTAGACGAAGGGGACGCAAACCCTTCTATACACTGATCAGCGCTGAGTACTGATCTCTTCAAGGCCGGTGTGGCCAGACCTTGAAGTGTAAAATTGGTGGAGCTTAGCGGGATCGAACCGCTGACCTCCTGCATGCCATGCAGGCGCTCTCCCAGCTGAGCTAAAGCCCCGGATTTTTCGCCTCGCGGCGGAGTGACATCTTGCAACATCACTTCTGTAAAACTGGCGTCCCCTAGGGGACTCGAACCCCTGTTACCGCCGTGAAAGGGCGGTGTCCTAGGCCACTAGACGAAGGGGACACAAACCTTCTATACAACTGATCAACGCTGAGTGTTGATCGCTTCAAGGCCGGTGTGGCCAGACCTTGAAGTGTAAATTGGTGGAGCTAGACGGGATCGAACCGTCGACCTCTTGCATGCCATGCAAGCGCTCTCCCAGCTGAGCTATAGCCCCTCATCGCTGATGTCATCGCTGAGGACGGGGCGAATCTTAAGGGCGTATCGAATGCCTGTCAAACTTATTTTTCAAAAAAATTAAAATTTTTTGCCGACATAACAATCACTTACCGCCCTCCCCCCGGAAATCCGGGGGTTTGGCACAGGCCAAGGGCCTGCCAGGAGCTGCTACAAGGAATCAGGCAATTGCGGCCAACAGCTTTTCCCACTCCTTGTTTTCTTTCTTCGACACGCCACCGAGCAGGTCGATGGCCTGGCGCAGGCGGAAACGGGTCAGGTCCGGGCCGAGGATTTCCATGGCGTCGAGCACCGACACCGAGCTCGCCTGGCCGGTAATCGCGGCGAACATCAACGGCATGGCATCGCGCAGTTTCAGCTCGAGGGATTCGACCACCGCCTGAATCGTCGCGGTGATGTTGTCCTTCTGCCACTGACGCAGGCTCTCCAGCTTCCACAGGATCAACTGCATCAACTGGCGCACCTGGTCGCCCGAGAGCTTCTTGGATTCGAACAGCTTGGCATCCGGGTTGACGCCACCGGCGAAGAAGAACCCGGCGAGCGGTGCCACCTGGCTGAAGGTTTCCACCCGGCCCTGCACGTGGGGGGCGATCTTCATCATGTACTCAGGGTTCAGCGCCCACGTCTGCAGGCGGCTGGCGAACTCTTCCACCGGCAGGTCACGCAGCCACTGGCCGTTGAGCCAGGACAGCTTCTCGATGTCGAAGATCGGCCCACCGAGGGACACGCGCTTGAGGTCGAAGTTGTCGACCATCTCTTGCAGGGAGAACTTCTCGCGCTCGTCCGGCATCGACCAGCCCATGCGCCCCAGGTAGTTGAGCATCGCTTCCGGCATGAAGCCCATGCGCTCGTAGAAGGTCACCGAGGTCGGGTTCTTGCGCTTGGACAGCTTGCTCTTGTCCGGGTTGCGCAACAGCGGCATGTAGCACAGCTCCGGCTGTTCCCAACCGAAGTATTCGTACAGCAGGATCAGTTTGGGCGCCGATGGCAGCCACTCTTCGCCGCGCAGGACGTGGGTGATGCCCATCAGGTGGTCATCGACCACGTTGGCCAGGAAGTAGGTCGGCAGGCCGTCGGTCTTCATCAGCACTTGCATGTCCATGCGATCCCACGGGATCTCGACGTCGCCACGCAGCATGTCCGGCACCACGCAGACGCCTTCGGTCGGCACCTTCATGCGGATCACGTGAGGTTCGCCAGCGGCCAGGCGGCGCGCCACTTCTTCCTTGGACAGCAGCAGGGCACGACCGTCGTAGCGCGGGGTCTCGCCGCGAGCCATTTGCTCGGCGCGCATCTGGTCCAGCTCCTCGGCGGTGCAGAAGCACGGGAACGCGTGGCCCATCTCCACGAGCTGCTGGCAGTACTTCTGGTAGATCTCGCCACGCTCGCTCTGCCGGTACGGGCCGTGCGGGCCGCCGACATCCGGGCCTTCGGCCCAGTCGATGCCCAGCCAGCGCAAGGCATCGAAAATCTGCTGTTCGGACTCGCGGGTCGAGCGCAACTGGTCGGTGTCTTCAATGCGCAGGATGAACTCACCGCCATGCTGCTTGGCAAAGCAGTAGTTGAACAAAGCGATGTAAGCGGTGCCGACATGGGGATCGCCGGTAGGCGATGGCGCGATGCGAGTGCGGACGGTGGTCATGGCGTGTCTCGAAAGATGATGAAAAGCGGAGATGAAACAAAGGGCGAATGGTAACAGGCGACACCCGCCCGGCTCCAGTGAGCAGGGCATATAAGCCAAGATTGAGGCTACAAAAGGCGCTAACAGCGGCAAATGCCTGATTATCATTTAGTGGCATTTACCACCTGTCGGCTATGTGCCAGATTCACCAGCTGTTAAATTTCCTTACACTTTATCGACTACAAGCTGCCCATGCCTGCCCAACTCAAGCGTCGCCTGTTTATCTTCCTGTTTATCGTCCTGCTGGTCGCCGGCGGATTTTTCGCCGAATGGTTCTTCAAGGGACGGTTTTACGAAAGCACCGATAACGCCTATGTGCAGGGTGAAATCACCCGCGTTTCCAGCCAGTTGAGCGCACGCATCGACGAGGTGCTGGTGCATGACAACCAGCACGTGGAAAAAGGCCAGTTGCTGATCCGTCTCGAAGGTGAAGACTTCCGCCTTGCCGTCGACCGCGCTGCCGCCGCCCTCGCCACCCGCCAGGCCGAGCGCCTGCAGGCCCAGAGCAAACTGACCCAGCAAGCCAGCCTGATCGCCTCCAGCGAAGCCCAGGTCGCCTCCAGCCAGGCCAGCCTGGGGCGCTCGCAAATAGACCTGTCCCGCGCCGAAACGCTGCGCAAACCCGGCTATGTCTCGGAAGAACGGGTCACCACCCTGTCGGCGGAAAACCATATCGCCCGCTCACAAGTCACCAAGGCCCAGGCCGACGCCCAGGCACAGCGCCAGCAGGTCAACGCCCTGAGCGCCGAAATCAAGCGCCTCGACGCGCAGATCGCCAACGCCCAGGCCGACCTGGCCCAGGCCGAGCTGAACCTGACCCGCAGCGAGATCCACTCGCCGATCAGCGGCCTGGTTGGCCAGCGCGCGGCGCGCAACGGCCAGGTGGTGCAAGCCGGCGCGTACCTGCTGTCGATCGTCCCGGACCAGGACATCTGGATTCAGGCCAACTTCAAGGAAACCCAGATCGGCCACATGCAGCCCGGGCAAAAGGCCGAGCTGATTTTTGATGCCTACGGCGACACCCCGATCGAAGCTCGGGTCGACAGCCTGTTCGCCGCCTCCGGCGCCCAGTTCAGCCTGCTGCCGCCAGACAATGCCACCGGCAACTTCACCAAGGTGGTGCAACGGATTCCAGTGAAGCTGACGTTTGCCGCGGATAACCCGCTGCACGGCAAGATCCGCCCCGGGATGTCAGTCACCGCCAAAGTGAACATCAAAGACCCTGTCGATGGCCGGTGATCAACTGATCCGCCCGGTCGGCGAACCGACCCGGCGGGACTGGATTGCGGTGATGAGCGTGATGCTCGGCGCCTTCATGGCGGTACTCGACATCCAGATCACCAACTCCTCGCTCAAGGACATCCAGGGCGCGCTGTCGGCGACGCTTGAGGAGGGCTCGTGGATTTCCACCTCCTACCTGGTGGCGGAAATCATCATGATCCCCCTCACCGCCTGGCTGGTGCAGTTGCTCTCGGCACGCCGCCTGGCGGTCTGGGTCTCGGCCGGTTTCCTGTTCGCCTCCCTGCTCTGCTCCATGGCCTGGAGCCTGGAAAGCATGATCGTGTTCCGCGCCTTACAGGGCTTCACCGGCGGCGCGCTGATCCCCCTGGCGTTCACCCTGACCCTGATCAAGCTGCCCGAACACCACCGCGCCAAAGGCATGGCCATGTTCGCCATGACCGCCACCTTCGCCCCCTCCATCGGCCCGACCCTGGGTGGCTGGCTCACGGAAAACTGGGGCTGGGAGTACATCTTCTACATCAACATCCCGCCCGGCCTGATCATGATTGCCGGTCTGATGTATGGCCTGGAGAAGAAAGAAGCGCACTGGGAACTGCTCAAGAGCACCGACTACACCGGCATCCTCACCTTGGGTGTCGGCCTGGGCTGCCTGCAGGTATTCCTCGAGGAAGGCCATCGCAAGGACTGGCTGGAGTCGAGCCTGATCGTGACCCTGGGCAGTATTGCCCTGGTCAGCCTGATCACCTTTGTCATCGTCCAGGTGTCCAAGCCCAATCCGCTGATCAACCTGGGCATCCTGCGCAACCGCAACTTCGGCCTGTCGAGTATCTCCAGCCTGGGCATGGGGGTGGGGCTGTATGGCTCGATCTACCTGTTGCCGCTGTATCTGGCGCAGATCCAGAACTACAACGCGCTGCAGATCGGCGAAGTGATCATGTGGATGGGCGTGCCCCAGTTGTTCCTGATTCCGCTGGTGCCCAAGCTGATGCAGTACATCTCGCCGAAGTGGCTGTGCACCCTGGGATTTGGCCTGTTCGGCCTGGCGAGTTTTTCTTCGGGGGTGCTCAACCCGGACTTTGCCGGGCCGCAGTTCAATCAGATCCAGATCATCCGCGCGCTGGGGCAGCCGCTGATCATGGTCACCATCTCGCTGATCGCCACCGCCTACATCCTGCCCCAGGATGCCGGCTCGGCGTCGAGCCTGTTCAACATCCTGCGCAACCTCGGTGGCGCCATCGGCATTGCCCTGCTCGCCACTCTGCTGGATGCCCGGACCAAGACCTACTTCGATTACCTGCGCGAGGCCATCGTGCCGACCAATCCGCAAGTGGCCGAACGCCTGGCCAGCCTCACCGACCGTTTTGGCAGCGAGGCGGCCGCGCTGGGCAAGCTCAGTGAGATCGCCCACCAGCAGGCATCGATCATGGCGTACAACGACGCCTTTCATTTTGTCGGGATTGCGCTGGGGGTGAGCATGTTGGCGATTTTGCTGACCAAGGCATTGCCGGCGGGGCTCAAGGCGGGTGAGGCGCACTAGGTGAACTTGTAGCGCACTGGCGGGCCTCATCGCGGGCAAGCCCGCTCCCACAGTGATTGAAGGACCCTGTGGGAGCGGGCTTGCCCGCGATGTGGCCCTGCCAGGCGCCGAGGATCAGACCGCCAACAACCGCTCGCGCATCTTGGCGATTTCGTCGCGGGTCTGGGCCGCGGCTTCGAATTCCAGGTCGCGGGCGAGCTGGTACATCTTCTCTTCCAGCTGGCGAATGCGCTTGGTGATCTCGCTCGGCGAGCGCAGTTCGTTTTCGTACTTGGCGCTTTCCTCGGCCGCCTTGGCCATGCCCTTGCGCTTCTTGCTGCGCGAACCCGGCACGGTGGCGCCTTCCATGATGTCGGCGACATCCTTGAACACCCCTTTGGGGGTGATGCCGTTGGCGAGGTTGAAGGCGATCTGCTTGTCGCGACGACGCTCGGTCTCGCCGATCGCCCGCTCCATCGAACCCGTGATGCGGTCGGCATACAGAATCGCCCGGCCGTTGAGGTTACGCGCGGCGCGGCCGATGGTCTGGATCAGCGAACGCTCGGAACGCAGGAAGCCTTCCTTGTCGGCATCGAGAATCGCCACCAGCGATACTTCCGGCATGTCCAGGCCTTCACGCAACAGGTTGATCCCCACCAGCACGTCGAAGGTGCCGAGGCGCAAGTCGCGGATGATCTCCACCCGCTCCACGGTGTCGATGTCCGAGTGCAGGTAACGCACGCGCACGCCGTGGTCCGCCAGGTAGTCGGTGAGATCTTCGGACATGCGTTTGGTCAGCGTGGTGACCAGCACCCGCTCCTCCAGCGCCACCCGCTTGGTGATCTCCGACAGCAAGTCGTCGACCTGGGTCAGCGCCGGGCGGATTTCGATCTGCGGGTCCACCAGGCCGGTCGGACGCACCAATTGCTCGACCACGCGCCCGGCATGTTCGGCTTCGTAGTTGCCCGGGGTGGCCGAGACAAAAATCGTCTGCGGGCTGATGTTTTCGAACTCGTCGAAGCGCATCGGCCGGTTATCCAGCGCCGACGGCAGGCGGAACCCGTACTCCACCAGGGTCTCCTTGCGCGAACGGTCGCCCTTATACATCGCCCCGACCTGCGGCACGCTGACGTGGGATTCGTCGATCACCAGCAAGGCATCGGCCGGTAGATAGTCGAACAAGGTCGGCGGCGCCTGGCCAGAATCCCGGCCGGACAGGTAGCGCGAGTAGTTTTCAATGCCGTTGCAGTAGCCCAGCTCGAGGATCATCTCCAGGTCAAACCGGGTGCGTTGCTCCAGGCGCTGGGCTTCCACCAGCTTGTTGTTGGAACGCAGGTAGTCGAGGCGCTCCTGCAACTCGACCTTGATCCCCTCGATGGCACCGAGCAGGGTTTCGCGGGGCGTCACGTAGTGGCTCTTGGGGTAGAAGGTGAAGCGCGGCAGCTTGCGGATCACCTCCCCGGTCAGCGGATCGAAGGCCGAGAGGCTTTCGACCTCATCATCGAACAGCTCGATGCGGATCGCTTCCAGGTCCGATTCCGCCGGGTACACATCGATCACGTCGCCGCGCACGCGAAACGTGGCGCGGGCGAAATCCATGTCATTGCGGGTGTACTGCAGGTCGGCCAGGCGGCGGACCAGGGCACGCTGATCGAGCTTGTCGCCACGATCGATGTGCAAGACCATCTTCAGATAGGTTTCCGGACTGCCCAGGCCGTAGATGCACGACACCGTGGTGACGATAATCGCGTCCTTGCGCTCGAGCAGCGCCTTGGTCGCCGACAGGCGCATCTGCTCGATGTGGTCGTTGATCGAGGCGTCCTTCTCAATGAAGGTATCGGACGACGGCACGTACGCTTCCGGCTGGTAGTAGTCGTAGTAGGAAACGAAGTACTCGACCGCGTTGTTCGGGAAAAACGCCTTGAATTCGCCATACAACTGCGCGGCCAGGGTCTTGTTCGGCGCCAGCACCAGGGTCGGACGCTGCACCTGGGCGATCACGTTGGCGATACTGAAGGTCTTGCCGGAGCCTGTCACACCGAGCAGCGTCTGGTGCGCGAGCCCGGCCTCGATGCCCTCGACCATCAGGCGGATGGCTTCCGGCTGATCGCCGGCAGGCTCGAAGCGGGTGACTAGCTGGAATTCGGACATACCTACCTCTGGTTTTGCGCGGCGCGGGTGCCTGCCTGAGCGGGAGGGCCAGGCAGCCACGATAAACAACGCTGACGACGGATGTCGCGGGGAAAAATCATGATAACCGTTGATGTGGTGGCGAATACCTGTAGTTTCAAGGTAATCGTCCTACATGCCCCGTAATAGACCGTCATGACAATAAGACTAACGGTTGGCAAATAAACCGAAAAACTTGCCGGAAAAGGTCAAACGCCTGTCGCCCTGCCCGGTGATGGCCTCTATACTAGCTCCCCGTTTGTGCACCGCTCTAGTGCATTCGGCTGGAGCGCTACACGTCCCTCCATATTCCATTCAGAGCCGCCGCAATAATGAGCCTGTTCTCCGCTGTCGAAATGGCACCACGCGATCCAATCCTGGGCCTCAACGAAGCATTCAACGCTGACACCCGAACCAACAAGGTCAACCTGGGGGTCGGTGTTTACTGCAACGAGGAGGGGCGAATTCCACTCCTGCGCGCCGTAGTCGAAGCCGAGACAACTCGCGCCGCTCAACACGCTTCCCGCGGCTACCTGCCGATCGACGGCATCGCTGCCTACGACCAGGCCGTGCAAAAGCTGCTGTTTGGCGCTGATTCGCCGCTGCTGGCCGCTGGCCGCGTAGTCACTACCCAGTCCGTGGGCGGTACTGGCGCACTGAAAATCGGTGCCGACTTCCTCAAGCAACTGCTGCCGGACGCCGTAGTCGCCATCAGCGACCCGAGCTGGGAAAACCACCGTGCGCTGTTCGAAACCGCTGGCTTCCCAGTGCAGAACTACCGCTACTACGACGCCGCCACCCATGACGTCAACCGCGTCGGCCTGCTGGAAGACCTCAACGCCCTGCCTGCCAACTCGATCGTGGTGCTGCACGCCTGCTGCCACAACCCGACTGGCGTTGACCTGAGCCCAGCGGACTGGAAAAACGTCCTGGAAGTGGTCAAGGCGAAAAACCTCGTGCCGTTTCTCGACATGGCCTACCAGGGCTTTGGCGACGGTATCGACGAAGACGCCGCTGCCGTGCGCTTGTTCGCCGAGTCGGGGCTGAACTTCTTCGTTTCCAGCTCGTTCTCCAAATCGTTCTCGTTGTACGGCGAGCGCGTCGGCGCACTGTCGATCGTCAGCGAATCGAAAGAAGAAAGCGCGCGCGTGCTGTCGCAAGTCAAGCGTGTGATCCGCACCAACTACTCCAACCCGCCAACCCATGGCGCGGCAGTGGTTGCCGCCGTGCTCAACAGCCCGGAACTGCGCGCCCAGTGGGAGCAGGAACTGGCCGAGATGCGCCTGCGCATTCGTGGCATGCGCACCCAGATGGTCGACCTGCTGGCACAGCATGCCCCGGATCACGATTTCAGCTTTGTTGGCCGCCAGTGCGGGATGTTCTCCTACTCCGGCCTGACCGTTGAACAAGTGACCCGCCTGCGCAACGAGTTCGGCATCTACGCCCTGGACACCGGCCGCATCTGCGTGGCCGCGCTGAACCAGAACAACATCGACGTAGTGACCAAGGCCATCGTTGCGGTGATCTAAGCCACGCGCAGAATAAAAAGGGGGAGCCACTTGCAGACTGTGTGAAAACCTAGCAATCTGCCGGCCGGTTAAAGAAAATGCCCGTATCGCAAGATACAGGCATTTTTCTTATGCGCTATGCCCAAGGTGAAAACCGCTGCAAGAGTGCGCTGGCCCACTCCCGTTGGACGAACTTATCCCCGACGACCATCTGGTTCGGGTGATCGAGGCCTGTATTTCCCTTCTGCACCTTGAGCCAACTGGGCTTCGACAAAGCCAGGCCCAAGGCTACAGGGCGCCCTTAGTACGATCCCGCAGATCTGCTCAAACTCAACCTGTATGGTTATTTCCAGTGCATTCGCTCATTGCGTCGGCTCGAGGCCGAGTGTCAGCGTAATGTCGAAGTCATGCGGCTGCTGGACCGACTGGCGCCGGACTTTAAAACCATCACTGATTTTCGCCGCGACAATAGTGCCGCGTTTACCGCAACATGCCGTGTCTTCGTTCAGTTTGCCGACACGCCGGTATGATTGCCGGCCAGTTGGTAGCTATCGACGGCAGCAAGATTCAGTCGGTAGTGTCTAATCGCAAGCACATGACGCCGAAAAAACTCAAATACCAGGAGGCGGCGCTTCGTGTGTTGCAGGTAAAAAGGCCAATATCCAGACCTGCTAAGGGTTGACGGGAGCTCAAGGCCTGGCTCAACAGATTGTGGGCGAGCCCGAAGCCTAGAAAATGCGGCCACCTTCCGACAAGTTCGTGACGTACAACATCCAAAGTGCTGTAGATGCTGAGCATTGCCTTATTTTGCACCGCTAGGTAACTCAGGACGGCGCAGACCGGCAACAGCTTGAGCCAATGGCAAAAGCCGCTAATGCTAAATTACAGCAGCCGCAACTCAACATGAATGCCGATGCTGGTTACTCTAATGGCGAGCAATTTCAGGCCTGTGAAGATGCCGGCATCACGGTTTCTGTACCCCTAATGGTTCGGTTAACAATCAAGGTGGAGGCACTAAGCTTTTCGATCGTACGGACTTCAATGGCTATTCGGCAATGGCCGGTTCTTGCTACGACAGCTGAAAGGCGCCAGAGCCGAAATGGCACTGGTGTTGCAGGCCTACAATCTGAAAAGAGCGATCAAGGTGCTACGAGCACAAAAGCTAATGGCGTTGGTGAGCCGCGTTTTCACACAGCTTGCACTTGGCTTCCCCTTTTCGTTCTCGACACAATCTCATACACGGTGAGCTCAAGATGTCTGTAAAGGTTGGCCGAGACTGTCGATTCGATATTCTGCGAGATCGGTGCGAGCTAGTTCCCCGCAAACGGGACCATCACAAAACGACAGATAGCCTTCATTGGTTGCTCCGCATCCCAAATTGCTTAAAGAAGAGCCAGTACAGGTAGTCGCTACGGCGCCAGAACTAGTATCGGTAGCCGACATCACCAACTTACCTACTCAAACAGGCGTGGCCTATCTGAGCTTAGTTACGGATACCTCTTCTCGAAAAATCGTGGGTCATCATGTCCACGAGAGCTTGAGCTTGCATACCGAATCTGCGATTTAGGCATTCAGAAAAGCGCTCAAGTAGCGAACAACTGAATAATACCTGGCTCCTCAATCAGATAAGGGGTCCACTAAACTGGTCGTCGCAACACCTTGATAGAGGTGTTTATGGGACGACTAACAAGATGGACGCAAAAATTGACAGGGCCTGGAGCGATGTGCACTACAGGCCCGCCGTCACTTCATGTTGAGATCAAGTGGCTTTTTTTGGATGCAGATCGTGACCGGCATCACCGCGAAAAGGCAGCACCAGTCATTGGCCTATCAACATCGATAGGGACACGCTGCTTCCATCATCGGGGCGGGATGCCATTACTCCTGTCGAAGCACGTATCAGAACGGTACCTATCGCTCGCAGAGCTCGAAGACATTGAGCTGCTTCGCGCGCAAAGTTTTGGCTTACGCGAGATTGCCAATCACTCTGGACGAAGTCCATCGACACTTTCACGGGAGCTGACACGTAGTGTTGTAGGTCGTTACGGCCGGTTTGAGTATTGAGCTGCAGTCGCGCAACGGAAAGTAGAACTGGCTGCCAAGAGGCCGAAGCTAGCGAAAATGGTGACTAACTCGCGACTGTATCACTACGTACGAGACCGCCTGGGAGGGCAAGGTTAACGGTGCTGACGACCTTGAGATCTCGGGGGCCTCGAGAAGCCCCCTTCAAAGGCCGAAATAAACCACACTTCAGTGACCGTAAATGGGTCAGTGGCTGCTCACCCGAACAGTTTACCAACCGGTTACAGGTCGATTTTCCGGACGATGAATCCATGCGCATCTCTCACGAAGCCATATATCAGGCACCCTACATTCAGGGACGAGGGGCTTTCAAGCGTGAACTAGATAGCTGTCTCCGCACGGAGGGGGCATTGCGATGGTGGGCATGCGCGGCGACTCCAAAACCCAAAGCTACGTCGCCCGGCGGAGTGCCCAAAGCTTATCCTCCTAAGAAATCCAGCGCCGTTTAAAGCGCTACACTGTCAGGGAGTGATCCCCTTTGATCCTGGCGGATTTAACCGATTCTGCCCGATATTGTTGACATAGAAGCATAAATGCGCCGATGGAGCGCGTTACCCAGCTTGAGAACCAAATGGATACAGGCCACGGGCTACAAAACGGCCCAAGAGGATATCAGCCATGTTTGATGCGTAGGTATTACTGGATTCGACCCCATCAATTCAACGGTGGGCCCAGGCCAAGAAAAATCTTAATGTCGTGCCCGGGATTGGTTGACCACGACAGAGACCACCGAACAGCGCTCCGAAATCCGTAGCCTAAAAATGGTTCTGGATCAAAAGGAAAGGAATATTCGTGAGTGACGCACTACAGCTCCCCCCTCACTTCCAATTGCCCGCCCGTTACAGGTAAAATTGAGAAGGCGCACGCGCCATTATCAGCAGAGTGAAAGCCACCCAATTTCAGATCGACTGTCAATTTTCTGATCTCACCTGGTAACACTTGCAATTAATATGCACACACGGAGTTTGTTGATGTCCACGGAAAAACTGTACGACGGTGTAGTTTTCACAACAGATGTTTTGAAAGTTGATGATCGGTCAGATAAAAAATATGAGAACCCGCAGGCAATTCATAGCGATTGGCTTTCCTCTTTGCTCGGTAACACTTTTTCAGAAATACTTAAATGTCAAGTCACGGCCTTGACCGGCACAGAACCCAGCGACCCGCTCAATCGGTTTAAATTCTACTCCGACTTCCAGCTCCCGTTTGACAGCTCTGGCTGGGCATCTGCATACCATTCAAATGAAGACGAAGCAAATTATATTGCGGAAATCTTGAAGCCTTATAAAAACCATCTATTTTTCGGCTTTGAACTTTCTCCACTGCTGATAAATGCGTTAAACAAGGCCTCAATCCACTACATCGACTTGACACTTCACGCAATTCGCTTCTTGCCTGATTATGTATTCGGGATGCGCACCAACGTTCCAGAATTCCAAGAGCGTATCGCTGCCATGACAATCCCTCACGAGGATATTGTATCGCATGCACGCCTGTCCCTCGGACGCAGCGCACGCGTCTTCAGAAATGTAACCGTTTCACCAGGTTCCGCAATATTTCTAGGGCAAATTGACGTAGATTCTTCTTTGATTGACGGCAAGAAATTGATTAGCCCGAAGGAAGTCCTTGCCACACTGATCGAACTAAAATCCTACTTCCCAAAAGTTTACTATAAGTTCCACCCTCACTTCAAAAACAGGCAACCCTTTGAAGCAGAGTTGAAATCGCACAACATACACATCTTGGATGTCAATATTTACGACTTATTCGTCATTGATAAAAACATCACATTCTGCTCTATTTCTTCCGGCTCCCTGATCGAAGCGGAGCTTTTTGGGAAAACCACATTGCGCCTGAGCAAGACGCCATCTCCGCAGGGAGTCAAACCATCTGACGTTCCGCCTAGTGAACGTAGCACAACCTATCTACCCGTCTCGGGAATCTCGCTCACTCCCGCATTTTGGCGCTACCTATTCACTGGCTCAGAGGAACAACTTAACCCAGGCGTCCCGCTTCCATCTGACGCGATGAAGTTCATGATCAACCAGAAGTGGGGACGGTAGTCATGAATCAATTGGTTGTATACGACCTCACACGGTTAATTGCTCGCAGGAATGCCGAGACACCAACTGGCATCGACCGTGTGGATTTAAGGTATGCGCTCGAACTATTTAACGCTGAAGATAAAGACGTGGCATTTGTCAGGCAGGACGGCGTTCGATTGGTTCTGCTAGACGACACATCAAGCAGAGAGTTCATTAAAACTATCGCGAACCGATGGAATCATGGTCAGAAGGAAACTTCCCCTTCAATTCCAGTTGATGCCTTAGAATAAATAAGCGGCCAATCAAATGACAGAAATTGCATCCCCCCTACTGGTCGCTCAAAACGATCAAGTGGCAAGCGAGCTTATTATCGTCGCCTGCCCACCAGATAAGCACGCCTCTATTTCAGCGCGACTGACCTCAGTCAAGATTACTTTCGCCCCCAGCATCTGGCTGACAGAGAGATCAAGTCTACTTAAGCCTAAGAAAAACGTATTAACACTGGTGTCCTCAAGGCACCTCACCAAAGAAGCCAAAGACTGGTTCAAAGATTCTGGAATTTCTGCCGTAGGCTATGACCTCCTAACGTTAAATAATGAGAGCTACCTTCGACTAGCAGAGAATGCTCTCTGCAATACGCAGTTTATGCTGGACGCCGAACACCTGTCCCAACTGCAGATCGAATTGTCGGAAAAGAATACTCGGCACGGCGGATCTTCACTCTTAAAACTCCCCCAAGCAAACAAATCCCTGTTTATACTACAGGAGAAGCTTGCTAACGTATCAAATCAATTGAACGCCTACAAAGATGCGAATCCAACTTCCACCACGGTACTCATCAACAATTCACAAAATAACACCTCGGACGGTGCATTCGACTACGCATTCACCACAAAGCCAGGCTCCATTATCGTAGATCGCTGCACGAAAGTTTTTGCAGAGAAGCTGGAGGATCTATTCTTCAACCCATTAAAGTTTGAAACGTTATCGTTTATTGGAAATGAAAATTCAGAGCAGTCGCTCAGTGAGTTGCCGGAATTTTCATACAACGACTTCATCGAGCTTATTACCAGAACCTTGCTACCATTAAGCTCGAAGAGCTTAATAGAGTCGTACTCAAGTCTTCTTCCGATACATAGAGCCCAAAAATCCGAACAACTGAAAGATGCCAACCTGTCATCGCCCAGCGATCGTCGTGAAATTGATGATGAAATTTTAAAGTACTGCAGCAGGCCCTTGGCGCGACTGATCAACTCTTATCCGCGCGGAAATACCGTATACTTAAACACGTCCCATCACGGAATATCAAACAAGGATGGCTTCTTTACCCTCAAAATGAAGCTTGGCTTGAAGTTCGCCTTTTACATCCATGACTTGATCCCGATAGATTTTCCTGAGTACGTACGCGCAAGCGGGTACAGCGATCATACAAAAAGAATGGATACCGTCTCATTCTGTGCAGATATGGTTATTGTCAACTCCGAAGCGACTAAAACATCCTTCCTGTCGTGGTGTAAAAACCAAGCGCTCCGATTGCCAGAATGCGAGGTTGCCTACATTGGGGTTGAAGAAAGCTTCTTCGAGAACCCTGCGGAAGAATTTTCCCCCGCATTTGAGACACTGGATCAACAAAGTTACTTCACGTACATCGGCACTATTGAACCACGCAAAAATCATCTTTTCCTGCTTCAAATTTGGAGGGACTGGATTTTGCGGGGCTTCACGCCTCCAAAGCTGGTCATTGTTGGAAAACGAGGTTGGGAAAATCAGAATGTTTTCAATTTTATAGACCAGTGTGAGGCCATAAAACCGTATGTAGTTGAGCTCAGCGATCTCAGTGACGCAGGATTGAAACGGATCATTCGTGGAGCAAAAGCAATGCTATTCCCATCCTTTAGCGAAGGCTGGGGCATGCCACTGATTGAGACCCAGGCGATGGGAATCCCAGTCATTTGCTCTGACATACCTGTTTTCCACGAAGCCAGTTCGGCATTGGCCACCTTCATTAATCCTCTCGACGCCATTACTTGGCAGAGAACAATCCTTGATTTCTGCGATTCAAGTAAAAATACTCATGACGACGCAGTGAAGGCACTGAAAAGCTATTCCCCACCGCGGTGGGAGGATCACTTCATCATCCTAGATGTACTGCTAGACAGTCTTAAATCACGAATCCAATAACAACCAAAGAAACAGCAAACTTTCGCGTCCTGTGAGCCCATTCTACTTTTCGCGAAAGTTTGCCTGTTTCTGGATTCCCCCTGACGCATACCGAGCCCGAAAACATTACCTACTAAGCGAGTGCCCCATTAACAAAAACCACACACTTCGGCTCAAGCGTCTTCAGACGCTCCTCTTCAATAGCCCGCTCTATTACATCAAGAGATTTCGATACGTCGGAATAATCAACCGCCCCTAAAACTTGCTTGCCCAGCGAATAACCCCACCACTGCAAAGCCTGCAAGCGCTTTATGGTCACCTCGTCAAATCTTTTGCGGATCACCTTTGCAGGAGTGCCTCCGACAATCGTATATGGTTCCACGTCTTTTACGACAGTTGCATTTGCAGCGACTATCGCACCATCACCAACAACTATTCCGCGACGGATGAAAGCGCGATATCCAATCCAAACATCATTACCTATGGTAGTTCTGGATTGATTCGCCGCAAAACTATTATTCGACACAATATCTAGAAAATCAGAAGAGTGACCAAGGGTCCCACGATCATTAAAAACAAAGCAGTGAGACGACATCCAATTAACAGGATGCTCAGTAGGTCCAACCATAACTTCATGAGCTATTGAGCAATAGCGACCAACATCCGCATCATATAGAACCACTCCAACGTTACCGTAGCTGAACGCGCCAAACCTGTTCAAGGTTCCGCGAAAACTAATCTTATCGACAACGCACGGAAGCTCGACTTCCAGCCTTCCCCGACCCATCCCAACTGGTTTCTCACGCTGATGCAAGTCTTCGTTTTTCATGCCCCACCCTAATATCTCCAAAGCGACCCCTTTAAGCTTTTGACTATATCATGACCCTCCAGCCACTATCTTGAGCGTTATGTAGTAGCCTAATGAAATCAGACACCCATTTAGGCGAGAGCGCTCACCAGATCGAGGTGTAAGATGACCAAACAACGCTGCTCCTTTTCTGCTAAATTCAAACGCGAGGTCTGCTGACCTCTTGCTTAAGCAAAACTGCAGCCTCATCGAAGCCAGCTATTAACTCGGTGTCGGTGAGTCGGCCCTTCGCCGTTGGGTTGACCTAGTTCAGCAGGAACGCCGAGGCATCACCCCACAGAGTAAAGCACTGACACCGGAACAGCAGAAAATCCAGGAGCTGAGGCTCGAATTACACGCATCGAACGGGAAAAAGGATATTAAAAAGCCATCACGCTCTTGATGTCGGGAGATCACGAACATACGCGCTGATCAATCAGCTTAGGGCATGACTCACCCACATAGGTAACAAAACAGCTCAAGTAAGTATCAGAATATTACTTATCGTTCGCAGAGCCAGAAAATATTGGGCTGCTTCGAGTGCGAAGTGTTGGCGTGCGCGAGACTGCCTGTCGCCCTGAACCAAGCCCATCGACAGTTTCGCGGGAGCCCACACGTATTGTTGCTACTCGTTGCGGTCGGCTTGAGTATTGAGCTTCAGTCACGCAACGGAAGGTAGAACTGGTTCCCAAGAGGCTGAAGCTAGCGAAAATGGTGACTAATCCGCGACTGCATCGCTACGTGCAAGCCCCACTGAAGGGCAAGGTTTACGATGCTTATGGCTTGGAGATTACCGGACCTAGCCCCCCCCTTCAAAAGCCGAAATAAACCAAATCTCAGTAACCGTAAATGTGTCAGTGGCCGGTCGCCCGAACAGATTACCAACCGGTTACAGATCGATTTCCCGAACGATGAATCCATGCGCATCTCTCACGAAGCCATATATCAAACAGCCTATATTCAGGGCCGAGGGAGTTTCAAGCGCGAACCAATTAGCTGTCTGCGCACGGGGAGAGCATTGTGCGTGCCTAGAGCCAGGGTGCAGGCCAAAGCGTGGGCACACGTCGCGAGGATGTCATCAATTCCAGCCGCCCTGCTGTGTTAAGAGGCCGTGTTGCTCCAAGGCATTTGGAGGGCAACCTGATCATCGGCCTAAACCGCTCTGCTGTTGGAACGCCGACCGAGCGCTTAACTCAATTTACCGTGCTCGTCCATCTATCTCGCAAATAAGGTTACGGGCTAATTCCTCGAACTAAGAACGGCCCCGAACTTAACGGTTATGAGACAGTTAGCATGGCAAACGCATTGACGAAGACGGGGACTGTTCTTCCCGTCGAACTGTGGAGTTTTTTAACCTGGGATCGCGGGAAGGAGTGATGGGATCACACTTGGTTGACTATCGAATCCGGGTGAAGGTCTTCTTCAGCACCCGCTCATAATCTATGGCAACGCGGCAAGAACGAGAACACTAACGGTCTTCTACGCCAGTATTTCCCGAAATGTACCGACTTGAGTCGTTGGAGCGCTCAAGAGATCCAAGCCCTAGCCCACACGAGGCCCCGAAAAACACTCTGTTGGACAACATCCGCCGAAACACTGAATGAGTATCTAAAATATGTTCAACAACCCAGTGCTACGACGAACGGTTGAAGCCGTCCAATACTACTCCGAGTTCTATCAGGGGTTGCGCACCAAGCACGGTGTCAGATGCTCAATGACCAATGGGCACGACTGCAATCAATTTGCTTTCTCTGAGCGTGTGAACGGAATTCTGAAAACTGAGTTTCTCTTACATAGACCGAATGATGCGGCAGAAGCCTTGCGAATGATCGGCGAGTCGGTGCCAATCTATAACAACAAGCGCTCTCATCTGCCGCCGAAATACTAAACACCCATGCGGTGCATCGGGCGTTTTGAGGCTGAAATGGGTGTAACCCTACTTCAGGGCTGGACACGAGCAGATAATGTCCAATGCCAACGACCCACACTCTAGACTCTAGAGAGCTTCACTGCGGCAGCAACCCGAGCGGCGCTCCGCCTGCTCGCAAAGTTCTCTGCCACAGCCCCAGCAAAACCCCGATTTTTTTGAGAGCCGAGATGAAAAACGACAATTTACGCGCCGACCGCGATGACGACCTCGATCACTTCACCCCTCGCCCCACCACCAAGCGTGGCAACAGCCTGGTGCTGCAAGTGGCAAGCGGCGTGTTTCTCGGCGGCCTGGCCCTGTGGCTGGTGCAACTGGCCGCCACTTCGCTGTATGCCAAGTTCATGCTCGGCACCGTCACCTTCGGCGGCTGACGCTTCAGCCGGCCAGTTGGCTCGAACGCTGGCTGGCAGCATCGTCATAAGCCACATACAAAGCCTCGGCCACCTGGCTCTTGATCGCCTTGGCGCTTTCCAGCCCCAGCACAAACCCTTCGGCCTTGCCCCCGGCACGGTTGAGCTCCTCAGCGGTGCCCGCCTGGGTGATCGCTTCGAACAGTTTTTCGGCCGGCGCACCCACGCCTTTGGGCAGGCTGATCTGGGCAATGCTCATGCAAGCACCCCGTACGCCAGGATTGCGGAGAACTGCGGTTGTTGAGTCATGACGCCTACCTTGTGGACGAATGGCCGGCAGCGCGTGAAACCACGCCCGGGAACGCATGGTAGTCCTCTACCGCACTTCTGGTAACCGCCAATGGCTGTCGACTGCCCGCCCCGCAACAAATCGATACCACTCACCGGAAAAGCCGCCACAGATACAATTTTTTGTTGACTTGTTCTTTTTAATCAGTAACATACGGCGAATTCCGCGATAGCTCAGTTGGTAGAGCAAGTGACTGTTAATCACTGGGTCCCTGGTTCGAGTCCAGGTCGTGGAGCCAGACAGCAAGATCAAAAAGCCCCTGAATCGAAAGATCAGGGGCTTTTTTGTGGCCGAGAGAAAAACCCAGCGGGCAGGTTTACCGAGTGCGCCATGCCGAAGCGATAGGTTCGAGGGTTTTGTGCAAGTCGACACCTTGCGCCGTAATCGCACGCAAACTCTCAAGGCCGGTGTGCGGCGGCAGATCAAACGCGGTGACAAAACCACCGATCTGTCCAGCCAGCAACTGGGCCTCCCGCACGTAATCGAGCCGTACCGCATCAAGCCGACCGACCCGACTCAAAGCTAGTGTCTGCTTGATTGAATCGGCCAACAACTTGGTCAACTGGTCTTTTTGATCCTGGTAATGCTGGTGCTTGACCCTCAGGTCATTCCTGAGCTTCACCATGTCGGTGTAGCGGATGTATTGCGACGCATGCTCGACCAACTTCCTGAACAGACGCACGCCACGCTTTACCATTTCAACTTGCGGGGCGCTTAAATCAAGCCCATCCAACTCTTCATCAGTCGCAACCCAGGGCAACAGGTAATCGAACAGGTTCTTGTCATCGATCACCTTGATCCAGTCGTCAATTTCCTTGCGCTGCTCACCCAGCTCGACAAGTCGCTTGTCCAGATCCTGCAGAGCCAATCGAATGCCATTTTCCAGGTTGACCGAAGTCGAGCTGTCCGCCTCGTCAGTGGGCAAAACCTCAATGTCGTGGACTTGATTGATCGCCGCAGTCATTCCAAGCCAAAAACCGCGGACACGCTGCATGTCGGCATTGACACTGCTTATATAGTCCTCCCGCAACTCTTCCTTGGCCCGCTGCCGCGCCTGCGCATCCAGTTCGTGAGCGCTCTCCAGCCGATCGAGTTCAGCGTTCAAGCTTAAAAAACTAGCATTTCTCAACAACGGCATCATGGCGACCGTCGATTGCAAAATACTTGAATGCGCGTCATTGAGTGCTGCATTCAGGCGTCCAAGCCTGGCCTGCAGATATTCGGCAAACCCCAGGGAAACCTCCGCAACAGCCCTGTTGATTGAGTATTTGCTTTGCTTCATCAGCGCGTAATCTGGCTGGCGCTGCGCTTGAGTGGACATCCTGTCTATCCCGTTCATACACCTTCCCTCGGTTAACCTGCGGACTGCCGCTTATTGAAGTCTTCAATGGCTTTGTTTAGAGAGTGCAACAGCGACTCCGCCAGTTCTTTGATGTTCTCCCACGGCTCAATGCCGCGGCTGAAACTTTGCTTGAAACGTATCAAGCTCACGCCCTCCTTGATCAGCGAAAGCTCGCTCGCAGACTTTTCTATTTCTGCCAATACAGAATCCCACACCATTACCAAGGCTTCTGCGGCGGCGGACGCCGCCCGCATGAAACCGTAAATATTGTCCAATGAGTTACTGTGAGACAGTATTAAACCCGGCAACTTTTCCTGGCCATCAATCATCGCGATAAGACTGCGCCGCTTTTTCTCGAACGTTCGCAACTTTTGCATCGCCTCGACACCGCCCCGCCCCATCAGCGCTTCCTCCGGCCCGACCAGGATAAATTCCAGCAGAACAGCAATAGGATTCAAACTCTTCAGCACATTGGGGATCGCAAACGTTCTGATTTCTTTTTCTGCTTGAGCGATATCACGTTCGATATCCTCGAGAGATTCGCGAAACCGGATCAGGTCCACCGCAAAGTCGATGGTATTAAGCTTGTTTATTTTAAGCTTGACCGAGGGCACTAACTGCTCGCTCAGCTCCCGTTGAAAAAGCTCAATGGACTCTTTCAATTCGACCGTAGGCGCGCGACTCAGATTGACACTCTCCTTGAGGTCTTGAAACATCCCCCCCAGCTCTTCGTACACCGCCCGATCAAGCTGATCAAACGGGATAAAGGGCGTTTCATCCACTGCGATGGGACCGTAGTTCTTGACCCGCTCACTGATCGGCATTGCGTCGATTTGCTGCACAAGGTCTGCGGAAAATTTGCCCTGTGTTTTTGC
Source organism: Pseudomonas sp. P5_152 (assembly GCF_033989915.1). Taxonomy (NCBI): domain Bacteria; kingdom Pseudomonadati; phylum Pseudomonadota; class Gammaproteobacteria; order Pseudomonadales; family Pseudomonadaceae; genus Pseudomonas; species Pseudomonas sp. P5_152. The sequence goes on from NZ_JASFAH010000002.1 coordinate 1,011,463, forward strand.
AAACGAGCCTAAATTACCTCCAACCAGAAGCAAACTGCTTTCAATTGGCAGCCACTTTCCAGCATGGACCTTGATCTTTGTATGCAGTTCCTGAATCTCCATCCAATGAAAATCCGGATGCTCAATAACCCCACCGAGTGCGACTTCGATCCCCTGACGATCCGTCGGAAGATACTTACCCTTCTCCACATAAAGTTTTATTTGCAAAAGCTGGTCCGACGTCACGATCAACCGTCGCCCGCCAGCGCCGCCAGCGCCGCCAGCGCCGCCACCCATCTTTAGCGCTTGATCACCCGCACAGGAGCGATCAGCCCCATTAAAACCGCCCACATCTTCCATGATTTTCACTTCCATTCGTTAAGCAATCCAGTCATTCAAAAACACACATCAAAAACTTTGTGACTATTAAAATTCGAATGACGACAGTAACCCAACCTGAAAAATAACTAAGTCGCAACATTCAGCTTCTATCGTAGGAAGTACCCAACACTTAACGTCCGTCGCATGGACCCACAACACCGCAACTCACTACAACAAAAAAGGCCGACCTGTCTAAACAACAGGTCGGCCTCTTTTTCACCAGTGACTGTGATCAGACGTGCTCGCTACTCTTCAGTTGCGCAGGTCGATGTTCCGGCGTGCCGTGACCGTGGTCCTCGACTATCACCGGCACTTCATTACCGTCGCAGTCATGCAACTTGCCATCACTGAAGTAGTCGCCTTCACGCAGCGCAGCCAGGTCCTGGAAGCGCAAGGTGCGCTCGGTGCCCGCAGCGAATACCGATTGCTGGTCCGAGTTGCCGGTGGTGAAGTGGTTGAACGCCAGGTTCAACAGGATCGCCATGATCGCCGACGAACTGATGCCGGAATGGAAGATGGTGGCGAACCAGCTTGGGAAGTGATCGTAGAAGCTCGGCGCGGCGATCGGGATCATGCCGAAGCCGATCGAGGTGGCGACGATGATCAGGTTGACGTTGTTGCGGTAATCGACCTTGGACAGGGTACGAATGCCGCTGGCGGCCACAGTGCCGAACAGCACGATACCGGCTCCACCAAGTACCGAGGTCGGTACTGCGGCAATCACCCGGCCCATGAACGGCAGCAGCCCGAGGATCACCAGGAACAGCCCGCCGGTGGCCACCACGTAACGGCTCTTGATCCCGGTCACCGCCACCAGCCCGACGTTCTGGGCGAAGGCGCTCTGGGTGAAGGAGCCGAAAATCGGCGCGATCATGCTCGACAGCATGTCAGCCCGCAGGCCGTTGCCCAGACGCTTGGAGTCGACCTTGGTGTCGATGATCTCACCGACCGCGAGGATGTCCGCGGAGGTCTCGACCAGGGTCACCATGACCACAATGCACATCGATAGGATCGCGGCGAAGTGGAAAGTCGGCATACCGAAGTGGAACGGTGTCGGGAAGCCGAACATCGGCCCTTCGCTGACGCTGGAGAAGTCAGCCATGCCGAGGAATACCGCGATCAGGGTACCGATGACCATGGCCAGCAGGATCGACAGGCGGGAGATGGTGGCGCTGCCGATCTTGCTCAGCAGCAATACCAGCATCAGGGTCACGGCCGCCAGGCCGATGTTGGCCATGCTGCCGAAGTCTTCGGCATGACTGTTGCCACCCATGGCCCAGCGCGCAGCCACCGGCATTAGCGTCAGGCCGATGGTGGTGATCACGATACCGGTCACCAGCGGCGGGAAGAACTTGGTGATCCGCGAGAACACCGGAGTGATCAATAAGCCGATCAACGAGGCGGCAATCACCGCCCCCAAAATCGACTGGAAGCCGCCCTCCCCACCACTGCTGACAATCGCCACCATGGTCGCGACGCCGGAGAACGACACACCCTGCACCAGCGGCAACTGACAACCGAAAAACGGCAGACCCAAGGTTTGCAGCAGCGTTGCCAACCCCCCTGCAAACAACGATGCCGCGATCAACAGACCAATGTCTGCCGGAGAAAGCCCGGCCGCCTGGCCGATGATCAGTGGTACCGCAACGATACCGCCATACATGGTCAGAACGTGTTGCAGGCCGTAAGCCATATTCGCGCCGACCCCGAGGTTTTCATCCTCGGGCCGTTGGTGTGAAACAGAGGGCGTTTTCATCGTGGGGGGTTCCCTGGGTTTTTGTTATGCGCACACTGTATTCAACACCCAAGACAAATGTCCATAGAGTTGTATACAACTTATCAGTCACATAATGGACAAGCATCCACCCAAGCCCGCTTCGAACCGTCTAGCCTGCACTTTCCGGGCTTTACCGTCGGTCGAAAAAAAGCTGATCAACTGATCATCTTTTTTTGCGAAGTCGCTACTTATTGCTCAATGGCGATCAATCCTGCCAGGGTCGCCCGCAGTGCCGGATGCTCGGGCACCTGGAGTGAGAACTCACTGCGCAGCAACTCGATCAGTTCCTGCACATCATTGATCTCGCGCCGCTCGCTGGGGCTGCCCAGGCGATGCACGGCATAGCTGCCGTTGTTCAGGGTGCGGCGCACGCCCTCCCCGGTCCGCGCCACCATCAGCCGCTGCAAGAACGGTGATTGCGGGTGAGTCGAGACGTACCAGTTGCCGATCTCATAATCGATATCGCCCTGACGCTGCAGGTCGAAGACATACATTGCCCGCCACTCGCCAGCGACCTTGGCGTGCAGGGTGTAGCTTTCGTCTTCGCGGAGGATGCGATACGGCTCATGGGGCGTGGCCTGCTCCTGTTCGGTATCGAGCAGCAGCGGCGCCGTCGGCACCATGCCGCCAAAGCCGACATCGGTGATGTAGCGCAGGCCATTGAGGGTCACCAGAGTCAGGCGATGGGTACGGGCCGCCCAGGCGTCCTGTGGCGCGTTCATCACCACGCGCCCGGTGATACCGCGCACCTGGTACCCCAGGCGCTCCAGCAGGGTCATGTATAGATTGTTGAGCTCGTAGCAGTAACCGCCACGGCCCTCATGCAGCACTTTGCGCTGGATCGATGGCAGGTCGAGGGGTACCGGCAATCCGGCCAGGGGCGAGAGATTTTCGAAAACAAAGGTGCTGGTGTGCCTTAGCTGCAGTTCACCCAAGGCTTCCAGGGTGGGCTTGGGTGGCGTGGCAAAACCAAGACGCTGAAGGTACAGGTCGATGTGTTCGAGCGCAGTCGCGGTCATGAGCGATTCCTTGGACATGAAGGCGCACCGGACCTGGAGCGGTCGAGTGCCGTGCCGATGGGCAAACGTTATACGATAGCCGCCACAGGCAACGACAATTGATTACCCTCATCGGCCCGGTGAAGAAAAGGTGACGCCCGACCATGCACATCGACCCACAGCTGATCGTCCATCAAACCGCCCACTGGATCGTCAATCACCGGATCAACTCGCACCTGCCGGGCTATCTGATGCTCGGGGCCAGGGCCAACGTCAATGCGCTCCACGAGCTGCCCGCCGAGGCGCTGGCTGAACTCGGGGTGTTAATGGCGCACACCCAACAGGTGATGCAGAGCCAGTTGCAGCCAAAACGCCTGTATATCGGCCGCTACGGCCATACCCCCGACCAGCCCATCCACTTTCACTTCATCCCGGTGTTCGACTGGGTGGAAAAGCTGTTCTGGCAGGACTCGCGCTATCGGCTCCTGCAGGGTTTTGGCGCGCCCACCCCGCAAACCCTTACCGATGGCGCAGAGCTGACGCTGTTTGTCTGGCGCGAGTTCTGTGAACGCCCGGATCCGCCGCCGGCTCCCGGGCTGTCCACCGAGCAGACCATCGCACGGCTACGCAAGGCGTTCAGCGCCGACTAGGGGCATCGCTCGGACGCCCCTCCATGGAGGCCACCTGCGTGCGATTCCTGCCGAAGTTCTTGGCCTGGTACAACGCCGCATCCGCGCACTCGATGAGCCTCTCGATGCTGTCGCCCTCCCTGGGCACAATCGCATGGCAGCCAAGACTGACGGTCAACTGCCCCGAAGGCGCGCCGCTGTGGAGAATGTTGGCGCCCTGGACGCTGTGCCGAATCTGCTCGGCAATGGCGACGGCACCCTGGATATCGGTATCCGGCAACAGCACCGCAAACTCTTCCCCGCCGTAGCGCACCACCAGGTCGGACGGGCGTTGGCAGCACCCCTTGATCACGCCAGCCACCTGCGCCAGGCATTGGTCGCCGGCGACGTGGCCGTAGTTGTCGTTGAAGCGCTTGAAGTAATCAACATCGAGCATGATCAGGCTTAGCGGACGTTGCTGGCGCAGCCCCCGGGCAAACTCGATCTGCAGCGCCCGCTCGAACAACCGTCGATTCGCCAGGCCGGTCAGGCTGTCATGGGTGGCGATCACTTCCAGACGCTCCTGGGCCGCACGCAGGTCTGCCTCGATGCGCTCACCGTTGCGCACCTGCAGCACGAACACCCAACCGAACAGACTCACGCCGAGCACCACCAGGGCCACGATGACACTGGACTGCACCGCATTGGCATACCAACCGCGCAGCACCACCGCCTCAGGAGTAGCCGCCGCTACCACTAGCGGATACGCGTCCAGCTGCTGGTAGCCGTACAGCCGCAGCTCGCCGTCCACCTTCGAGCGAATCATCGCAGTGCCCGAGGGTGCATTCGGCAAGTAGTCCTTGAAGATCGCCCCCTGGGCCAGCGACTCACCAATGCGCAACTCCGCACCTGGCCGCCGGGCCAATAAAGTGCCATCCGCCAGGGCCAGAAACATCAAGGCGTGGTCGTCGAGGCTGAAACTTTTGAAAAACCGGTCGAAATACTCCATGCGGATGCCCGCCATCAGCACGCCCTGGAATTGACCATTGTGGTCATTCACCCGTCGCGACAACGGGATGATCCACTCACCATTCTGCCGACTGCGGATCGCCGGACCGATATGCGCCTGCAACGAAGCGTTCTGTTGATGGAACCGGAAATACTCACGATCGGCGATGCCCTGCCGGGTCGGCAACTCACCAAAGGAGGTCACCACCCACTGCCCTTGGCGATCGAACAGAAACAGTCCATGCAACTGTTCCAGGGCCTGCACCCGACGGGCAAAGGTGCGCTGCAGGCGCGGGCTCGACGCCACGCCAAAACCGTCGGCCTGAATCCAGTCGACCAGGCTGGTCACCACCAGATCGGCGGCCAGAAAGGTATCCTCGGCCTGTTGCGCCATCGCCCGCGTGAGGTTCACTGACGCAATTTGCGCCTGGGACAAGTCGTGATGCCGGGATTGTTCGAGCTGCAGGTACAGCAGGCCACACAGGCTCAGGCACACCGCCGCAATAAAGATCACCGCCGCCTTGCGCAGGGGTAAACGCTTCAATGGGCCGCCGAGCGTATCGCGGGAATCGTGAATGGGGGTTGGCAAATGCATCATCCTTGAAGGGTAAAACGCGAGCAGACGCCCGGATCCCTTGATCGACAAAGCTTAGCCTACGGCGGTGACGAGGGGCAAACCACGGCAGCGCGATAACACCTATACCGGCAGCCCCCATGTGTTCTGCTAGGCTGGGACCTTCATTCTTATCGGCTATCCATGGAGGAACGCATGAACCATCAGGACCATCCGTCCGCCATCGACACCGTGGTCTTCGACCTGGGCAATGTGCTGATTCGCTGGAACCCGAGAAACCTCTACCGCAAGCTGTTTGGCGCTGACGAGCACGGCATGGAGACCTTTCTGTCCGAGGTCTGCAGTACCGACTGGAACGAACGCCAGGACGCCGGACGCTCATGGCAGGAAGCCATCGACGAAGCCATCGCCCACCACCCGACACACGAGACGCTGATACCCCCAACATCGAAGGCGCCCGCCGCGAAGGCTTCAATGCACTGCAGTTCAGCAACGCCGGGCAACTGCGCAAAGACCTGGCCGCCCTGGGCTTGCCCCTATAAAAGCGCTCGTGTCGAGCAGTTGTGCACCTGTAACGACTGCGGACCACTTGTAGCAGCTGTCGAGCGTAGCGAGGCTGCGTTCGGCTGCTACAAAAACGCATCCAGCCCCTCAACGCATCGGCGGCACTCGGATATCACCCGAGCGACACTGGTTTTTCACTCCCTTGCCGCACGCCTGGAACGACAGGTCCTTGGCCATGCACACCCGCACCTCCGACAACTCCGGGCCGCGACAGATCACCGCAATACCGTCAGCCGGTATCCCAGGGTTGCTGCGGCGAAACATCTGCGTGATGTCCTGGGCAGAGAAATACACCTCTTTGCTCAAAGGCTGCAGCGGCTCGGGAATCTTCACCGCGCCGAGCGCCTTGTCCGCAGCCGCCAGGTAGCCCATGGCACCCAGCCCGCTGCAGGTACCGTGCTTGGCCCACTCATGCTTGAGCAAGGCCGGCGTGACAAACAGCGTCAGCCCCCGCGCCCGCTCGGCCGCCGACAACCGCGCATTCGGCACGCAGGACTGCGGCCAGCCGCCCTTGGCGTATTGCGGCCACAGACCGTGCAACACAAACCCGTAGCCCTTGCCCGAACACTGGGCATTTTCCGGGCGCGTCAGACAAAAGGTCGGCGACCAGGACAATGCCAGCAGGTAATAGTCGAACACCCCCGACGCCGACTCGTTCTGTTGTTTGTTGCGCGAGGATTGCGGTGTATTGCTCAGGATCACACTGCCAATCGCCAGCACAGCAAACAGGACCCATACAGACAGTTTTTTCATTCACGCACCTGAAAACCAAACATCCAATGGGCCTATTGTGACGGCTGGCCGCGCATCAGCAGAAGACATTCTTGTCTAACCCGCACCAGGGTGGTGCCGGCGACTGGCAATCACTCGGTCAAGTGCAGTACCTTGAAAGCGCAGACCACTCTGAACGCACGATAGGGAATCGGAATGAGCAAGGCAGACGAACTCGCCACGAAACTGAAGCAAAAACAAAAAACCCGTGTGGACGCCGAGGCCCGCGCCGACCTGGCCATTGAACACTGGCCAAGCCAGGTCTATGACATGTACCACCAACTGGAAACCTGGCTCGAGCCGCTGACCCACGCCGGCCTCAACATCCGCCGGGTACCGACCCGCGTGTTCGAGAGCCTGCCATCCGGCGAGACCTTCAACTACGCCATCGACAAGCTGCAGATCGAAGGCAACCACAACACCATAACCCTGGACCCTATTGCCCGTTTCGTCATCGGTGGCACAGGCCAGGTCGACATTCGCGGCAAAGGCCAGGCGCTGTACATCCGCCGCACCGAGAACGACATGGCCGAGCCCGTATGGCAAATCCAGCCCGTGGCCCGCACCGGACAACCACGCCCCACTCCGGTGGCACTGGATGAGCTGAACTTTCTCGCGGTGATCGAGCAAGGGCTGGAGCTCTAACGACTCCCGAGCGATGCACTAGAACGGGCGGCCCACAACGGTCGCCCTTTTCGTTTAAGCCGCCGGCGCCGCATCGATAAAAATCACTCCCGCGCTTTACCTAATATTCGATAATTCGTATATTCGATAATCCATATGTATGACCAGTCACGACTCTGGCCTACGCACCACGGAGAAATCGATGAAAGTCCTGTTCATGTGCACAGCCAACAGCTGTCGCAGCATCCTGTCCGAAGCGCTGTTCAACCACCTCGCCCCCACAGGTTTCACGGCAGTGAGCGCCGGCAGCTTCCCCAAGGGCCAGGTTCTGCCCCGCAGCCTGAGCACCTTGCAGGCGGCCGGTATCGCCACCGCAGGACTGCACAGCAAAGGCAACGAGGCCTTCGCCGACAGCCCGCCGGACATTGTCATCACCGTCTGTGACAAAGCCGCCGGGGAAACCTGCCCCGTGTACTTCGGCCCCGCACTCAAGGCCCATTGGGGCCTCGAAGACCCCTCCGAGATCAGCGGCAGCGAAGCCCAGATCAATGGCGCATTCAACGCCACGTTGGCCATCATCGAAACCCGTTGCCGCGCATTCTTCCAACTGCCCTTCGCCCAACTCGACGCCGCCGCCCTACAAACCGAACTCGAACGCATCGCCCGTCTTTGACCCGGAGCCTGGATGCCCCTGGCCTTCGACGCCATCCGCCGGACCCAAGCCCCGCCCCAGTGATGTAAGTCTCAAGCGGCTAGCAGCCCTTCAACACCGTCAACCAACTGCGGGGACTGAGCCACTGGATGCGCATGTTCACCATCCCCAGCCAGTGCTCCGTGCCAAAAGCCTTCTTCGAGTTCGACGAGCACAACCGCACGGACTCCTCGGCGCGCCATAACCGAGCGGTAGATGTGATGGAAGAGTTGGCGAGACTCACGCTGCTGAATGATCGGCCGGATCTAGCGGATCGGCATTCGGAGCGTAAAGAACACACAAACAGATACCCAGCGGACCGAACAATACCCCCCTCCAGACAACAAAGGGTCAGGGGTAATCTCCCCCCCCCTCTACTCGCTCTGCTCTATCGGCCCTCGGAAAGCCCAAGTCTTAACACCAAATATGGCTCGGTAGGCGAAAGCACTGAGCCAGATGGCAGCCCGTTGAGTACCAATCCTACCTAAGCAAATCTGCGCAGCATCTGACATCGAGCATGACGCTGAACTAGCTAAGCGCCCTTGGTGGTGAGAGAATATTCACGAAGAACGGCAGTCGCCACGCAAGCGATCATGCGACTGTCATAACTTGATGATTGTGTTTTCAATAGAGCTCCCCGGACATGCCAGTAAGTATCAACGACAAAGGGCTACAAAACACCATCAACACTCCTAAGGAAAGTAAAGGCAGTGTATCAATACTAATTGAGGGAGATCACAACATCGTTAATATCTCAAACTTAAGGAATATTAACAAACTCGACATCACAATTACGGGTAACCATGGAGTTTTTGACATCGACCCACGTCGAATTGGAGACTTGAGAGTACTGATAAAGAATGGCGGGAAAGTTCGTATCGGCAAGGATACCAGCATTGAGGGAGCTTATATACTAGCGGATAATGGAAGAGAGGTTACAGTCGGAAGAGATTGTATGCTTTCATATAATGTCCAGATCCGAACAACCGACGCTCACGGAATCTATAGTGTCGAAACCGGCGAGAGACTCAACCCCGCTGGAAACGTATCAATCAACGACCACGTTTGGGTTGGACAATCAGCACTGATAAGCAAGGGAACGAAAATAGGCAGAAATTCAATCGTTGGCGCATCTTCGTTTCTACAGAACAACGAATATCCACCGTCCTGCATCGTCGCCGGCACTCCAGGAAAGCTCATACGCACAGGAGTAGTATGGGACAGAAGGCAAGCTGAGAAAGTTTATTTTAACGACGACAGCATGGACCCCCAGTTCCAACATTGGTGGAGTGCTGCCCAAGAGGACTACCGCCAATCCGACACCCCCCCACCCGAAAAAACCGAGCGAGCCAGCCTCACAACAAAATAACTGCGCAGGCTGCTTCCGGATGCCATCCGGTTGCCGCCAGACACACGCAAACACAAAAAGTATTTTTTGTAATCCCAAGCAAATCGCCTGAAGACCATATTACCCACACATAAAATATATCGACAGACTACTAGCAAGCGACCCACTGCTTAACCATAAAAACCAACGTTAGACCAACAACGCTAATAGAGCGTAAAAATCAATAAAACAGCATGCCGCCTCTAAAACCATCACACTCAGACTACTCAATAGCCGAAACCTGAAAACAACCCACCAAACCCAACTCGCACTCAAGCAATTAATTGATCCAGCTAAAATCAAGCTCACCCAAAAAGCCAGATAGCACCAACACGACTTAGAGAATTTCCTGAGGGGAATCATATGGACGATTTTTTAACACACTGTATACACCCCCCACAGCCCGACCATGAATATCAAAGCCATCATCAGATGATGGCGTAATGATGTCGCTCGCAGCCATTTAGAAACTGCACTTCACTCTGTCATTTTTGAGAGGCTATACATATCACCCTCTGCTGTACAATTCCCGACTTAACACCTCTCTGCTCGAAAATAGCCCCCTCCGATCAGCATTAAGAATGCTTCTCCCTTGACGCTAATACCACACAGCGATTAATCTCACGCCCTAACGAGCACGGAAGCCACCCGCCCCCTCCCAAACAACGGGAGGTGCACAGGCTCTTTCCGAAATGAATTCACCGGCACGCCAAGGCGTGCTGCTTTGCTGTTCGGTAAATAACTTGAAGCCTCGCACCTCCTTCCAGATTCAAAAATCGGTGATCTTTGCCTTGATTTTACGTGAGGCGCGCGCCCGCTTTGGTGACCGCCGCATGGGGGCCGTGTGGACCTTGATTGAGCCGATCTGCCATCTACTCGTCTTCACTTTGCTGTTCTCTTTGATTCGCGGCCGTACATTTTCGGGAGTTGAGTATCCAGTATTCGTGCTGGTGGGGATGGCACCTTTTTTGCTGTATCGGAATACTTCCCTCAGATTGATGGATAGCCTAAGAGAAAATCGCTCTCTATTTGCATATAAGCAGATTAAACCGCTAGACACATACATCGCCAGAGTGCTGGTTGAAACCTGCATAAGCGCTACGGTATATGCGATCTTGGTACTCGCCTTTGCCTGGTACGGCTTTGATATGTCGGTACACAGTCCTTTACAATGGGTAACCACTCTTGCTCTTGGCCTGCTGTTTGCTTTTGGCCTAGGAATGCTGCTGGCATTGATTACACACGCCCTCCCCAGCTTGAAGGTCGTGATTCGAATGGCCTTTTTCCCACTTTACTTCATATCTGGAGTTCTGGTTCCTGCCTCCTACCTTCCCCAGGGCATGATGCCTTTATTACTTCTGAACCCGTTCCTGCATATCGTCGAACTAATCCGGGCAGAAGTACTACCTCATTACACACCGGTAGATGGCATATCAGAACAGTATGTGATCACATTCACAGTAATTTTGTTGTTTATTGCACTAGGTAGTTATCGCGCTCGTCGGTTGCACCTTATTTCCACGAAAAACGGATGAGTACTGACCAACGTGTTCGAACTTAAGAACGTAACTAAATCCTACCTGACTCCGAAAGGGCGTCGGTACATCTTCCGCAATCTATCGCTATCAATTCCTCCAGACAAGAACATTGGCCTCATTGGTCGCAACGGCGCAGGGAAGTCAACCCTAATGCGCTTGCTAGGAGGTGCCGACATACCAGACTCTGGCTCCATCATCACCGATCGAAGCATTTCATGGCCCGTTGGATTGGCTGGAGGCTTTCAGGGCAGCATGACTGGCCGCGACAACGTTAAATTCGTCTGCCGAGTCTACGGAGCCGAAGGTGAAGCAATGCGCGAAAAGGTTCGTTATGTTCAGGAGTTCGCCGAAATCGGAGACTGGATCGATGAACCCATCAAGACCTACTCCTCCGGCATGCGGTCACGCTTGGCGTTTGGCTTGAGCATGTCCTTTGATTTCGATTACTACTTGATCGACGAGGTGATGTCAGTTGGTGACGCCCAATTTAAACGAAAGTGCGCTCAAGTATTCCGGGAAAAACTTCAAAAATCTAAAGTCGTGCTGGTCACCCACTCGATGACGGAAGTCAAAAAGCTCTGCGATATCGTCCTATTGGTACGTGATGGCGAGCTACAGATCTACGAAGACGTCACCGAAGGCATCAAGGCCTATAACACCTAAACATGTCTTTTCTTATATCTATCGCAGCACGGCTCCACTTCAAGGATGCATCACATATGAGCAACACGGGCAAACTCAAGGGCTGGCGCATGGCAATCGGCTTGGTCATTCTGCCACTCGCCTTGGCAGCTATCTACTACGGAGTGTTCGCCACTGACCGCTATGTCAGCTCCGCCCAAGTGGTAGTCCGCCAGGACGGCGCCAATCCAGGTGCAGCCGTGCCAGGACTTGCAACCCTGCTGACCGGGACCAATCCTGCCTCTCGAGAGGAAACGCTCTATCTTCGTGAGTACATCGTGTCCATCGATATGATGCAGCTACTAGAAGATCGCCTGCACTGGGTCGAGCAGTATGCAGCCCAACGCAGTGACATATTCTTCTTGCTGGATAGAAATTCGAAACGAGAAGAACTACTCAAGTACTACCAGCGTATGGTTTCAGCCCACTACGATGAAACCACCGGTCTGCTGCGGGTCGAAGTGCAAGCCTTCAACCCTGAACTGTCGGAACAGATGCTGCGCACCATCCTTGAGGCCAGCGAACACTTCGTCAACGAAGTCAGTCACAGCATCGCCCGTGAGCAGATGAACTTCGCCAAAGGTGAACTGGCGACTGCGCGCGTTAACTATGCGGAGCGCAAAACCGAGTTGATCGATTTCCAGAACGTCAACAAAGTACTGGATGGCGGCAACACTGCACAAAATCGTGCAACCATCATAGCCGACCTGGAAGGCCAGTACACCAAAGAGCAAGCCGTACTCACCGAGATGCAATACAAGCTTCGTCCTGACTCTCCCCAGGTGAAACAACAAAAGCAAAAGGTCAACGCCATTACCCAGCAACTGACCAAGGAAAAACGCCTGCTGGTCTCCTCGCCCAACGGCTCGCAGTTGAACGTTGTCGCGTCGCGCTTCCAGCAACTGACCCTGGACGCCGGTATAGCCGAAGAAAGCTACAAGACTGCGGTAGCCGCACTCGACAACGCCCGGATCGAGGCGAGCAAAAAGATCCGCACCCTGGTAACAGTAGTCAGCCCGAACACACCACAACTCGCCCTGTACCCGGAGCGCTTATATAACCTGGCAACCATCTTGCTTGCTCTCCTCATGCTTTACGGCATCACCCGCTTCATCCTGGCTTCGATCGAGGATCATCGTGATTAAATCCCTGGCTGTCCCACCAAAGTTCAAACTGAAACTGGCAGCATTGACCCTGGCTACACTGGGCCTGGCCGGATGCGGCGGCACATTGTCGGGCGCTGGCCCGTACAAGGGCGATATTGAAACCAAGAACGAGTCGTACAACCTGGTCGAGATCAACGCTAACACCATCGGGCCATATATGCGTGGCGCGGTGCGTCCAGCGCAAGCCTCCATTGCCAAGCCGGTCGCACCCTCCGCACGCCTGATGGCGGGAGACATCCTGAACGTACTGATCACCGATAACGCTCCGGAAGGCTCGGCACTGTTTGCCCCGCTCTCCAGCGGCGGAACTCAACTGAAGACCCGCATAGACGACCAGGGCATGATCTCGCTGCCTTACGTGGGTCGTCAGTTCGTTGCCGGCATGACCCTCAATCAGGTTGAGGATATGATCCGCAAGCAACTCAAGGGTGTAACCACCGACGTGCAGACCCATGTCGAACTGGTGGGCGACCTCTCCGGCTCGGTACTGGTAGCCGGTGCCGTCAAATCCCCAGGTCGGTTCAGCACCTTGCAGGGCCCCTTGACCTTGCTGGACGCAGTTAACCAGGCCGGTGGCCCGGTCATGGAACCACACCTGGCAAACGTCACCGTGCGCACCGGCAGCCAAGTCCAGCAGTTCAACTACGAAGATGTACTGGCCGGCAACAATATGGTGCTGCGACCAAATTCGGAAGTTGTTCTGGACCGTGCCCGCCAACGCTTCGTTGCCATGGGCGCGGTCGGCGAACCCGGACTCAAGGACCTGCCAGCGCAAAACACCAGCTTGCTGGATGCACTGGGTAGCGTCGGCGGCCTGAGAGAAGCGAATGCCAACCCGGAAGGTGTGTTTGTATTTCGCATGGGTGAGGGAACCAATCCTAAACCCACGGTCCTACGTCTGGACATGCGTGATCCTGCGGCCGTTTTCTACGCCCGCCAGATCATGATGAAACCCGACGACACCATTTACGTGACCAACGCAGCGATCTACGAATGGCAAAAAGTTATCTCGCCAGTCGTGCAGACCATGCTGTTGGGCCGCGCCACAGGCGCATACAAGTAATTCTTTCAATTTGATCAGCGATAGGGAAATTACATGATCCCAGTAATTCTTTCTGGCGGCTCCGGCTCTCGGCTTTGGCCACTTTCTCGTGCTATGCACCCGAAGCAATTTCTGACTCTGCACGGCGACCAGTCGTTGTTCCAATCGACTTTGTCTCGCCTAGCAGGCATTCAAGATGGTCCACTGACACCCATTGTGGTTAGCAATGAAGATCATCGCTTCCTGGTTGCCGAACAGTGCCGCGCGCTAAATATCAATCCACAAGCGATTCTGCTTGAACCCATTGGTCGCAACACTGCGCCCGCTATCGCTGCCGCAGTTGTGAAAGCACTGGCAACCGGCAAGGATGAATTGCTGCTGGTACTGCCTGCCGACCACGTCTTCGACGACCTGGTCGCGCTGCGCGAAGCCTTCGAAAAAGGTGCTCCGGCAGCCCGCAATGGCCGAATCGTGACCTTTGGGATCGTGCCAAACAAAGCAGAAACTGGCTACGGCTACATCCGCGTCGCTGATAAGTCTAACCAGATTCAGGCAGTTCAAGCGTTTGTCGAAAAACCTGACCGTGCTACCGCGGAGCAGTACGTGGCCGACGGTCGCTACTACTGGAACAGCGGCATGTTCCTGTTCCAGGCGTCGAGCATGCTAGCCCAATTGCGTGAACACGCCCCTCAGGTACTGGCAGCAGTAGAAGCCGCACTGAGTAACGCCAAAGAAGACATGGATTTCACCCGCCTCGACATGCTGAGCTTCGCGGCCGCTGAAAACATCTCGATCGACTATGCCGTGATGGAGCGCTCCGATCAGGTCTCGGTGGTGCCTCTGGATGCAGGCTGGAACGACGTGGGCTCGTGGTCGGCAGTCTGGGAAATCGCTGACAAAGACGCGCAAGGTAATGCCACTCGTGGCGACGTCATGCTTGAATCCACCAGTAATGCCTATGTTCACGCCGAACATCGTATGGTGTCAGTACTAGGCCTAGATGACGTGATCGTAGTAGAAACCGCAGACGCTGTGATGGTCGCCGCCAAAGACAAGTCACAAGACGTCAAGCTCCTGGTTGATCGCATCAAGCAGAGCGCTCGCACTGAAGCGACCAACCATCGCAAGGTATATCGTCCCTGGGGCGCCTATGACTCCATTGATAATGGACCTCGTTACCAGGTGAAGCGCATCACTGTTTCCCCAGGACAGAAACTCTCGGTCCAGATGCACCATCACCGTGCAGAACATTGGATTGTTGTGACTGGTACAGCAAAAGTGTCGATTGGCGATAAGCAGATACTGCTCACTGAAAACCAGTCGACGTACATTCCAGTTGGGGTAGTACATGCACTTGAGAACCCCGGGAAAATCCCTCTGGAAATGATTGAAGTTCAATCTGGTGGATACCTGGGCGAGGACGACATTGTCCGATTTGAGGACCGCTACGGCCGTAGCGTTGAGTCCAAGCGCGAATCCGCATAATCCTCGAGTAACCGCGCACAAAAAACCTTGTGTGAACTAGTAGCAAGCCTTGCTCCCCGACTTTGAGACGAGGGGAGCACCGCAAATCAAAGTGCAGATATGAACATACTTATTCAATGCGGCGACCACTTAGAGAACCAAAACAGAATAATGACACTGGCCCTTGAACTCAAAGAGGCCGGGCATTCACCAACAATACTTCTATACTCTAATTTAAAGGGACGCTACTTCGAGAATAATGGAATCAGTACCATTTCTCTCGAAGCGCACGCTTCCCAAGACGCTCCAGCAAAAGAAATCACAATCGACTCCTTTCTCGAGGACGGAATTAAATATAATGATGTAATGGTTGCAGAAGCGAGAAGACGCCCCATCGTGGGCTGGCCCGGACAGCGCGTAAAAACCATCCGAGATATCCATAGAATCCACAAGACTCTTTCGCACATCATCTCAACCCAGAACCCAGGAAAAATAATCATCTGGAACGGGTTCACAGGATATGTTGCCAATATCCTGAGGCTTGTCTGTGAGCATCGAAAAATAGAGTGCGCATTCCTTGAGCGCGGACTTCTTAAGGGATCGCTCTTTATTGATCGTCTGGGCGTGAATGGTGCCTCGTCGCTAAATCAGTTGACCCCCACCTCAGTCGACAACTACTTGCTTTCGAGCGAGGAAACAACATTTGTCAAGCAGCTGTTTAATATCGACTCTCAGACTATTGAAAAGACCGAGCCCAAGAAAAATCTCAACATTTTTTTCCCACTGCAGGTTCAACTGGATACCAACATTATCCTGTATTGCAAGTACCGATCAATGCGCGAGACTTTCTTAGATATCTACTCCGCATTGAACACCACTCACAGCACCTTCCTTATTCGTCCACACCCAGAAGAGACCGCTGAAACACTCATTAACATCCCCCGCTTTGACAATGTCAAAGTATCCAGTGAGAAAAGCCTCGATCATTGGCTGGACTGGTCGGACTTGGTCGTCACTATCAACAGCACCGTGGGCCTTGAGGCACTGATTAAAGGGAAGCAAGTCATCTCCTTGGGACAGTCAATCTATTCCTCTGCCGGATTGACAAACGCACTAGACAACAAAAAACTATCCAGCGCTATAAACCACCAAAGGCTGATAAATTACTTAGGCCTACTGATAAAATCAAATTTACTGCTGCCGAATGGCCCCTACAACAAATCAGTGGTAAGTAAACAGCTTTCAATCAATCCAAACCTTGCCCCCCCTGCGAATGAATTGCAAGAGTCAAGACTGGAAACATTGCAAGTCGAGACAGCTGAGGTGCACTTAGCATTCCCGCTCACAGCAACGCTTGACTTGACATATAGAAACAACAAAGCCCCCATCACCAAAAACTGGCTGACTGAAATAGCGAAGAAACATATAAATGCCAAGCGATATGAGTTCTCAACTTCAAGAAAACCCAATAAAGACCGATACTCTATAAAAATAGTCAACGAAAGCAACTCAGAAACATCTGACTACAAGTTCAACAAGACTATCGACATTTACGGCAATGAAGTACGGTAACCAGAGAACACACTCATGAAAAATATCGCTATTTTTATTGACACCATCAACGCTGCTCAGCACACAACAGTTACTGAGTTGCTAACTGAAAACAAAGACAACAACTATATTGGGCTAAATCTAAAAAAAACAATAGCACACCCAAACTTAAAAGAAACCAAGGATATTCAATACTTTTTGGATTTCTGCTGCAGCGCTCAAGACTTGATACTAATTGGCTCAGATGAATTCTCTATCGACGAGAAAATGCTCAACAGCTTTTTTTCTAATAGCCTAGGAAACGTTTGGCACATCCGCAGCGATGGATGCCTCAGAAGATACCGACTAAATCCCAACAGAAAAGCCTCTACTCTGCTCGTATTTCCTGGCTGCATCCTGCCATTGACATTAGGGTCACACCAGCGCGTATTCAATTTACTGGTCAACCTCGGCAAGAATGGCATTCTGGTCGACGTTTTGATCACCACCCCAAAAAACGTTAAACAAAGCGAATACCAAACAGCACTGAAAACGATTTGCAACAACGTTTACATCTATAAAAACAATAAGAAAAAACATAGCACCACCGTAAATACAAAGCGCTACCTTGAGTCCAAGGCGCGCACTTTCCTTGGAAAATCAAAAGAGCTTCCCGAACTATTCTCAGAGCGTTTGAATACTCGTCCAACCGAGTCGTGCAAACGCTGGGTGAACTCGCTCCATCTTGCAAACAAATATGAGTCAGTTATCGTCTCGTATGCGTGGATGATGGGCGCACTTGAATACATCATTCATGACAGCGAAAACTTTAAAGTCATTTGCGACACCCATGATGTTCAGTTCACCAGAAACGACGACATTTTGAATCGAAAGGAACGT
This sequence comes from Pseudomonas sp. P5_152, assembly GCF_033989915.1. Lineage (NCBI taxonomy): Bacteria > Pseudomonadati > Pseudomonadota > Gammaproteobacteria > Pseudomonadales > Pseudomonadaceae > Pseudomonas > Pseudomonas sp. P5_152. Next base: position 1,029,146 of record NZ_JASFAH010000002.1, read on the forward strand.
ATTTTCTTCAATAGCTTAGCTGAAAAGAAATGCGAACTCGACGAACTGAAAAAATGTGACTCGGTGCTTGCGATATCAGTATCAGATGAAGACATTCTAAATAAAGCCCTCAAGAAATCCGCCAACACCAATGTTATTCGTGCTTCTTCTGGGTTTGATTATGCGCTTTCGCAGGTCAAATCCCGCCCCCACGGAAAACCTCTGTTCTTCGGTTTTATCGGCGGCCAAATGTCTGCCAACGTAAAATCCCTAGTCCATATCCTAGACATTTGGTGGCCAGCGATCAAACAGTACTCGCCAGACAGCAAGCTTTTCATAGCGGGTTCTATTTGCAAATCTGCAGAAATCCTGCCGAAGATCTTTCTTGACACCAATATCGTACCGCTAGGCTTCGTAAACAATATCGGTGAATTTTATAACAACATCGATGTTTCCCTTAACCCAGTACTGGTGCAGGGCGGCCTTAACTTTAAAAGCGTTGAAGCTGTATTTGCGGGCAAGCACTTGGTCACGAACAAACTTGGTCAAGAATGCTTGGGCACCGAGTTTCCTTCAACTATTGTTGAAAAGCCTGAAGACATCATTGAATTTATCTCAAAATACGAATTCAACCCAAAAAAATGCTTCGGAATGCGGGTAGCCAACCAAAACAAAGCAAAGCAACTCTTTGCCAATAAAAAAACCTACCTCGAGCTCGTCAATTATCTTGCCGGCCAGCACGCATAGGCTACAGCTAGTATTAATTTTCAGAACAACTCAGTCAATTGCTGACTGCTATAATCATCATTTAATGCGAATACGATCATGATCAAAATCACCCCAACCATCGAATGCTCCAACAACGTCCCCTTCGTCCTGTTCGGCGGCATCAACGTCCTTGAATCCCTGGACCTGGCCCTGACCGCTTGCGCCGAATACGTGCGCGTCACCGAGAAGCTGGGCATCCCTTACGTATTCAAGGCCAGCTTCGACAAGGCCAACCGCTCCTCGATCCACTCCTATCGTGGCCCAGGCATGGAAGAAGGCCTGCGCATTTTCGAAAAGGTCAAGGCTGAATTCGGCGTACCGGTGATCACCGACGTCCACGAGATCTATCAGTGCGCTCCGGTTGCCGAAGTCGCCGATGTGCTACAACTGCCTGCGTTCCTGGCACGCCAGACTGACCTGGTAGTGGCCCTGGCCAAGACCGGCAAGCCGGTGAACATCAAGAAGCCGCAGTTCCTGAGCCCGTCGCAGATGCAGAACATCGTGCACAAGTTCAAGGAAGCCGGTAACGACCAGTTGATCCTGTGCGATCGCGGCACCTGCCTGGGTTATGACAACCTGGTGGTAGACATGCTCGGTTTTGGCGTGATGAAGCGCACCTGCGATGACTTGCCGATCATTTTCGACGTGACCCACGCACTGCAGCAACGCGATCCATCGGGCGCGGCATCCGGCGGTCGTCGTGATCAAGTGGTCGAACTGGCTCGTGCTGGCATGGGCGTTGGCCTGGCCGGTCTGTTCCTGGAAGCTCACCCAAATCCGGACCAGGCCAAGTGCGACGGCCCTAGCGCCCTGCCGCTGGACCAACTTGAGCCGTTCCTGGCACAGATCAAGGCCCTGGATGACCTGATCAAATCGTTCGCCCCGCTGAACATTGCCTGAAACAGCGGTTCTTGACGCAAGGATTGTGAACATGGCAAGTACAGAACAACGGGTCGCGATCGTCATTCCGGCCCGCTATGGCTCGACACGCCTGCCGGGCAAACCGCTGGCCGACATTGCCGGCAAGCCGATGGTGCAGCACGTTTACGAACGCGCCCTGCAAGTGGGCAATGCCCAGGTAGTGGTAGTAGCCACCGACGATGAGCGCGTCGCGCAAGCGGTGCGGGCTTTCGGCGGTGTATGTGTAATGACCTCGCCGGACCATCCGTCCGGCACCGACCGCCTGGCAGAAGTCATGGCCCAGGTCGACGCGGACATCTACATCAACCTGCAGGGTGATGAACCGCTGGTGCGTCCAGCCGACATCGAAGCCCTCGCGGCCGGCATGCTCGCCGATGCGCAGGTGAAGGTCGGCACCCTGTGCCACCCGATCGATGCGCACGAAGCCGGCAACCCCAACACCGTGAAAGTGGTGTTGGCCAACAACGGCAACGCCCTGTATTTCAGCCGCTCACCGATCCCCTACCCACGGGATGGCGAAGTTGCGCACTACCTCAAGCACGTAGGTGTGTATGGCTATCGTCGCGAAGTGCTGGCCGACTACAGCGGCTTGCCGCAACCGATGCTCGAGCACGCCGAGAAACTCGAACAACTGCGACTGATGGCGGCTGGTTACTGCATTCGTGCGTATCTGGTTGAACCGACCGGTCCGGGGGTCGATACACCGGAGTGCCTGGAGCAAGTGCGGGCAATCATGAGCGGCCAGGCGCCTGCGCCACAGCCGACCCTGAACGACGTGCGCCTGGTGATCACCGATGTCGATGGCGTACTGACCGATGGTGGCATCTATTACGACGCCACGGGTGAATGCCTGAAGCGCTTCCATGTGCGTGATGGCATGGGCATGCGCCTGCTCGAAGAGAACGGCGTACGGGTGGCGGTGCTGTCCGGCCGCGACTCGGCGACGCTGCGCAAGCGCGTGGCTGACCTGGGCATCACCCTCTGCCAGTTCGGCGTCAAGGACAAGCAGGCCGCCTGCAATCAACTGATGGCCGAGGCCGGCGTCAGCGCAGCGCACACTGCGTGCATCGGCGACGACTGCATCGACCTGCCGGCCTTTGCGGCCTGCGCCCTGTCCTTCGCAGTGGCTGACGCGCCGGTGTACGTGAAAGCCGCGGCCACCCACACGCTGAACGCAGCAGGCGGTACCGGCGCGTTCCGTGAAGTCGCGGACGCGATTCTGTTTGCCCAGGGCAAGGAGGCCGTACTCGGCACTGCGGCAGGTTATGCGCAGGTGATGGCGAAGATGGCGCAGTAGTGGATGGACTAGCTGGCGCGGGCGATCTGTTGGTCGCCTTCGCTGACTGAAACGAAAAAACGGTAGGAGCCACTAGCTCCTACCGTTTTTTTTGCTACCGAACATGGCAGCTCAGGGTCGTCTCGACCCCGAACTTTGCACCTGCAATACGATCAGTCGAAGATTTCGACCACGCCAACCACCGCGTTTTCGTGGTTGGTCACAGCCAGGGCACGGATCTTGTTATCAAGCATGTAGGCTTCGGCCTCGGCCAGCTGCGAATCATCCTTGATGGTGTGCGGCTTGGGGGTCATGAAGTGAGCGACGGTGGTGTGGATTACCCCTTCGTCTTCCAGCAGCGCACGACGCAAGTCGCCGTCGGTAACGATGCCGACCAGAACACCGTCGTCCATCACAACCGTCAGGCCCATGCGGCTTTGGGTCATGACCATCAGGCAGTCGTGGAAACTGGTGGCCGGCGTCACGATCGGTGCCGGTGTGTGCATCACGTCGCTGACGCGGGTCAGCAGTTTACGTCCCAGGCTGCCGCCCGGGTGGTAGCGTGCGAAGTCCATCGGTTTGAATTGCAGGGCCTCGATCAAGGCCACTGCCAGGGCGTCACCCATGGCCATGGTCGCCAGGGTCGAGGTGGTCGGCGCCAGGTTGTTCGGGCACACTTCGCGCTCGACGGAGATATCCAGCCAGATATCGGCGTGCTTGGCCAACGTCGATTTACCGTTGCCGGTCATCGCGATGATTTTGTTGCCGAAGGACTTCAGGCTAGGGATCAGCTTGATCACTTCTTCGGTTTCGCCGCTGTAGCTGATCAGGATCAGCACGTCGATCGGCTTGAGCATGCCCAGGTCGCCGTGGAAGGCTTCGGCTGGATGCAGGAAGAAGCTCGGGGTGCCGGTGGAGGCGAAGGTGGCAACCATTTTTTGCCCGATCAGGCCGGATTTGCCCATGCCACAGACCACAGCACGACCTTTGCAACCGAAGATCAGCTCGACGGCATTCTGGAACTCACCATCCAGGCGAGCGGCCATCTGAGTGACGGCCTGCGCCTGGGCGATAAGGGCTTCTTTAGCGATAGCGAGGTGATTCATGTTTGACTTTCGTCCCTGAAAACAACGTAGTGTTAAGCGGCGAATTTTAAGGTCTTTGCAACATTTAGCAAAGTCCCAATCCTGCACGCAGAGGATTTTAACCGGTTTAATGCCGCCTCGAGCCACGGCAGCGGCGTTTTTAGTAAACTTTTCGTTGAATCAGTGATCTGTATCACGCAGCATATTGTTACCAAAACCGCTACAAATCGGACATACGGCACTTGCCTAAGTTGAAGTCATGAATCTGGATCTACACCCCCTGCAAGGCCGCAGAATCATCTACCGTTGGCAACAAGGCACCCTGCAACAGCACTTACGCGCCTTGCTGCCCCACTGGGGCAATGAGCCACTTTCCATTAGCAGTCAGGACCTGGACTCCAACGCCTCCTTCGTCAATTACGTGCGCCATCATCGCCTGGTGGATCCAAGCAATGGTCAGACCTTGGATCTGGTGGAAAAGTCCATTCGCAAAGTGGCTTTTATTGGCAGTCAGGAAGCGCGCTTCTATCGCACCGGGGAGATGCTCGAGGGCAGCGAACATTTTCAGTACCCGGCCTGCCTGGGGGTAATCGAAACCCCGTGGGAAAGCTTGATCTTCACTGACTTCGTCATTGGCAAACCGCCGCGCATGCACGCGATCGCTCCCCAACTGGCGCTGGGCATCGCTGAACTGGAAAGCCTCAGTCACCGCTTTCTCGATTCTCGTCCAGTGCATCAGGCGCCCCTGTACTGGAGCATGGACTTCTACCGCCCGTGGTTCCTGCTGCGCCCGCGCTTCAACTTCGCCCGCTGCCTGCCCGAGCTCGAACGCCTGGCGCAGAGCGATGAGCGCTTCGCCGGCCTGGCCGATTCATTCAAGGCTTTCGAGCCCGAGTTGGCCCGCCTTGGTCGAGCCGCACGTCGTAGCCCACGCTGCATCAGTCACATGGACTATCTGCGTAAAAACTTGTTCGTCGATGGCGCAAAACTGCAATTGATCGACTGGAGCGAGGTCAAGGTCGGGCGCGTGGGTTTCGATGGCGGAGCCTACCTGGGGAGCTTGTTCCGGCGTAAGGACATGACATTGTTTCTTACCGCACAAAAGCAGTTCATCGAGACTTATCGCAAAGCATTACCGGCAGAGTTCGATACCGACGATGCGCTGCGTAATCTGCACTACATGTTCCTGCTTAATGCACTCTTCCATTGCCTGCGCCCGGAGACTATCGCCGAGTACCAGGACAAGGAACGCATGCCCCTGCTTCGGCAGAAATATGATTACTTACTCAGCTTGCTCTAACGCCGCGGAGAAAATGATGGCACACTGTCATCAATGATTTTGTTGATCTTTACTACGTATTCGTCCGAAAGACCGTTCTCCAATTATTAAATTGTATTAACATCCTCGCGATATTTGTTAACGGTGGAAACCTCCAGCGTTAACACCTCCACGGCACACACTCGAATGGATCTGCGCTTCACGTTTATGGATGACGTTTCTCCACGCCCGCGTTTGTTGGTCCTCTCCAAGGGTGCCCAACGCATCGTCACGCTGCCCTCGTTGCTGCCCGATTACGCGCTGCATAACGGGAGCGTGGGCGACATTAACCAGGTCGACTGTGTCATGGCCTGGGGCCGTAAACCCAGTGCATTGAAGGCTATTTCCCACGCCGCACAAGCGAACTTGCCGATCCTGACGTTGGAAGATGGCTTCATTCGTTCGGTGGGCCTGGGTGCCGATGAGCCACCACTCTCCCTGGTTGTCGACGACATGGGCGTCTACTACGATGCCAACGCGCCTTCACGACTCGAGCAACTTATCGCCGAACCACTGAGTGGCGCCCAGACCGAGCGAGCCCTCGCGCTGCAACAGCTGTGGCAACAGCAGCGAGTGTCAAAATACAACGACGCGCGTATCACCCACCCCGAACTGCCAGCCGATTGCGTACTGGTGGCCGACCAGACTTTCGCCGATGCGTCCCTGCAAGGGGCCACTGCGGCCGATTTCAGCGCCATGCTCGAAGCCGCCCTGGCGCGCTACCCCGCCAGCACCATTGTGCTCAAGGTCCACCCGGATGTGATCGCCGGGCGCAAGCGCGGGCATTTCGACCTCGCAGCCCTGGCCAACCACCCGCGAGTGCAGGTGTTGGTACAGAATGTCCATCCCGCCGAACTGCTGCCACACATGCGCGCGGTGTATGTGATGACTTCGCAGCTGGGCTTCGATGCCCTGCTGTGGAATGTCCCCGTGCACACCTGGGGCATGCCGTTCTACGCCGGCTGGGGGCTGACCGAGGATCGTCTGCCTGCACCGTCACGGCGCCAACCCGCCAGCCTTGCGCAGTTGATACACGCCAGCCTGGTGCGTTATCCGCGCTATGTCAGCCCCGAAACCGGTCAGCCCTGTACACCAGAAGTGCTGATGAATTGGCTCGGGCTGCAGCGTCGCCAGCGCAGTGCGCTGCCGGAGTCCGTGCAGATGCTGGGCTTCAGTCGCTGGAAAGAGCCACTGGTTAAGCTGTTCTTCAATGGTTGTGCCATTCAGTTCGTCAACCCCGCACAACCATTGGACGCCGCTCTCCCAGTGGTGTCCTGGGGCTGTAAGCATGACAGCGACCTGACGCGACATGCGCAATTGGTCAGCCGGGTAGAGGACGGATTCCTGCGCTCGGTCGGCCTCGGCGCCGGCAAGGCCCGCCCGCTGTCGTGGGTCGTCGATGACCTGGGCATCTATTACGACGCCACGCGCACCTCGCGCCTGGAACACATCTTGCTCAATAAGTCCTTTGACCCAGCGCTGGTAGCCCGGGCGCGAGCCCTGCGCGAAGCCATCTGCCACGCCGGGCTGACCAAATACAACTTGCCTGGCAACGCCTGGCAACGCCCCACCGCGGCACAACGAGTGATCCTGGTAACCGGCCAGGTTGAGGGCGATGCGTCTATCCGTTTTGGAGCAAACCGCATCCGCAGCAACCTGCAATTATTGCAGGCGGTACGCGAGCAGAACCCCGGTGCCTGGGTGCTCTACAAGCCGCACCCCGAAGTACTGGCTGGCACCCGCGCCCGAGGCGACGACGAGGCGCAGACCGTCAACTGGTGCGACGAAGTGATCGGCGATACACCGTTGCAACAATTGCTGGAGTTGGTCGACGAAGTTCACGTCCTGACCTCGCAATCGGGCTTCGAAGCCTTGCTGCGCGGCGTACCGGTGACCACCTACGGCCAGCCGTTCTATGCCGGCTGGGGGTTGACCCAAGATCAGGACCTGCAACCCGAAGTACAGGCCAGGCGCATGCGCCGCTTGGACCTCGACGAACTGGTGGCCGGCACCTTGCTGCTCTACCCCACCTATGTCAGCCGCATCACCAACCGCTTTACCACTGCAGAACAGACTCTTTACGAATTACAGAATTGGCATGCTTTACCGCAGCCAGGAGCACCATCCAGATGGCAGGAATTGAAACAGCGCTTGAGCAGTTTATTGGGCATCAGTCGCCTGAGAAGCTGAAGGCGCGGGCGCCCGATCGCCCTCTTCCGCCTCAGCCACACAACAGCTTCTTGTTCCTGCAGGGCGTCAGCTCGCCGTTCTTCGCGCGACTGGCGAAGGCCTTGCGGGCGATCGACCAGCGGGTGCACAGCATCAATTTCAACGTCGGTGATGTGCTGTATAGCGCCGGCTCGCGCCATGGTTTTTCGGCGCGCCCAGAAGAGCTCGAGGCGTTCTATAGCCAACGGTTTCGCGACCTGGACATCACCGACCTGGTACTGTTTGGCGACTGCCGCCCGGTACATCGCCCGGCCATCGCCCTGGCTCGCCGCCTGGGCATTCGTGTGCACGTGTTCGAAGAAGGCTACTTCCGGCCCTACTGGATCACCCTTGAGCGCGACGGAGTCAACAACAACTCCCTGCTGCCCCGGGACCCGGATTGGTACCGTGAAGTCGGCAAGCACGTACCGCGTTATGACAATGGCAACCCGTTCAAATTGTCGTTCGTCTCCCGCGCCGCACACGATGTGGCCTACCACTGCGGCGGCGCACTGAACAAACTGTGCTTCCCGCATTACCGCACCCACGCGCCCTTCAATGCCGCCAAGGAGTACGCCGGTTTCATTCGCCAGGGCGTGCGCCTGCTGTTCGCCGGCCGACGTGACGACGCGCTGGTGACCGAAGTGGCGCGTGAACGCCACCCGACCTTTTTGCTGCCGCTGCAACTGGACAGTGATGCGCAAATCAAGGATCACTCGGCGTTCGCCAACATGTTCGAAGTCATCGACCATGTCATTGCTTCGTTCGCTGCCTTTGCCCCAGGCGAGGCCCGCTTGCTGGTGAAAAACCATCCGCTGACCCCGGGCCTGGTGAACTATCACCGCATTACCCAGGCGCTGGCCAAGCAGTATGGCGTAGCCGACCGGGTCGACTTCCTGCAGAGCGGGCACATGCCGACGCTGCTATCACACATCGCCGGGATGATCACGGTCAACAGCACCGCTGGCGCCTCGGCACTGCTGCACAAACGCCCGACCTACACCCTCGCCAACCCGATCTACGCCATGCCGGGGCTGACCCAACAGGGCAGCCTCGACGACTTCTGGCGACATCGCGAAGCGCCGGACATGGCGCTGTTCCGGGATTTTCGCAATAGCGTGATCCACACCACCCAGATCAATGGCGGCTTCTACACCGGCTGCGGGATCGACATGGCGGTGAACAACTGCCTGGACGTGTTGCTGGCTAAAACTTCGAGAATCGAAAACTTCCTATGACGCACCCGTCTGCACCCCGCTGCATCCTCATCACCGGCGCCACGGGCGGCATCGGCGGCGCCCTGGCACCTGCCTACGCCGCGCCGGGCGTGACTTTGATCCTGCAAGGCCGGCGCATGGACCGCCTTGAGGAGATGGCCAGCGAATGCCGCGCCCTCGGTGCCCGAGTATTGCTCGAAGCCCTCGACGTACGGGATCTGGACGCCTTGCGTGCCATGGTCCGGCGGGTCAGCGAGGCCGAGCAGCCAGACCTGGTGCTGGTCGGTGCTGGCCTCAACACTGCCGTTGGCAGCAACGGCGAGGCCGAGTGCTGGGACGACAGCCGTGCCCTGTTGGAAGTCAACGTAATGGCCGCCCTGGCCACCGTGGAGGCAGCGTTGCCGGCCATGCGTGCGCGCAGCAATGGGCAGATCGCCCTGTTCAGCTCACTGGCCGGCTGGCGCGGCTTGCCGGTCACTCCGACCTACAGCGCCAGCAAGGCGGCGATTCGGGTCTACGGCGAGGCGATCCGCGATTGGCTGGCGCCGGAAGGGGTGAAGATCAACGTGATCCTGCCGGGTTATGTCGAATCGAAAATGTGCTTCGAGATGCCCGGCCCCAAACCGTTCCTGTGGACCGCCGAAAAAGCCGCGCGACGCATCAAGCGCGGCCTGGCCGCCAATCAGGGGCGCATCAGCTTCCCGTTTCCGCTGAACCTCGGCACCTGGTTGCTGGGGGTGATTCCCCAGCGCCTTTCTTCGTTCATCCTGCGTGGTCTGAATTACAGTGAGTGAATTGTCCATCCTCCAGGCTGCGGTTATCGGCCTGCTCCTCACCGTGCTCATCGAACGCTTGCTGGTCCCGCGCCCGAACCTGCGCCGCCCGCTGAACAACTGGTGGTTGCACGCCGGCTTGTGGTGCGTGTGCCTGGCCGTGCTCTACGCACTGACCGCTCGCCCGCTGTTCAGCGCAATCAACGTGCTGCTGCTGTGGCTGCTGATCGTGATGGTCAGCAACGCCAAATACCACTCCCTGCGCGAGCCGTTCGTGTGCGCTGACTTCGAGTATTTCAGCGATGCCGTGCGCTTCCCGCGGCTGTACCTGCCGTTCTTCGGTTTCGGCAAGGCGGCGCTGCTGGCGGTCGGTTTCCTGGTGTACCTGTGGGCCGGATTGACCTTCGAGCCCGAAGTTGCCGGGGGCCGCAGCAGCGCACTGTGGCTTGGCCTGGCCGGCTTGCTCCTGTTGCGTCTCGGCCACCGCCGCCGCACTACACCGACCTTCGACGCCGAAGCCGATGTGCAGCGCTGGGGCCTGGCAGGCAGCCTATGGGGTTACTTCTGGGCCGCCCGTGTCACAGTCGATCCAACCACCCTGGGTTCGCCATTCAGCAAAGCCCCCTCGCACACACCAGCGGCCACCCTGCCCGACCTGGTATCGGTGCAGAGTGAATCTTTTTTTGACGTACGCGACCTGTGGCCCGGAGTGAAAACCCAGGTGCTCAGCGAATACGACCGCCTTGCCGCGCAAGCACTGGCGCGGGGCAAGCTGCAAGTGGCCGCCTGGGGCGCCAATACCGTGCGCACCGAATTTGCCTACCTGACCGGCATTCCCGGCGACCGCCTCGGTGTACACCGCTTCAATCCGTACCGGGTGCTCGCCCGTCAGGGCTTGCCGAGTATCGCAGCACACCTCAAGGCGCAGGGCTATCGCACCATCTGCGTACACCCCTACGACGGCAGTTTCTATGGCCGCAACCAAGTGCTGCCCGCCCTGGGTTTCGACGAATTCATCGATGTGCGCGCCTTCAACGATTCGCAAAAGGCCGGGCCGTTCATTGGCGATTGCGCGGTGGCGGAGAAGATCCGTGAACTGCTCGATGACCCGACTCGTACCCAGCCCCTGTTCATCCACGCAGTGACCATGGAAAACCACGGACCGCTGCACCTGGAAACCGTCGACGCCAGCGAACTGCCGAACTGGTTCGACCGTCCGCTGCTGACCGGCATGGACGACCTCGCGCCCTACCTGCGGCACATCAGCAACGCCGACCGCATGCTCGGGCAACTGCGCACCACCTTGCTCGAACAGCCGCGCGAGGCGTTGCTGTGTTTCTTCGGCGACCACGTGCCGATCCTGCCCAACGTCTACCAGGCAGTAGGCGCGCCAGTGGGCGACACCGACTACCTGATCTGGTCCAACCGTCACCAGCCCGGTGCCAGCCCCTGTCCGATCCGCGTCGAGGCGCTGTCCAGCCAACTGCTCGCCTGCGCCCATCCAGCGCGCACGCCGACAGCTGCAGCGCAGGTGCTCTGAGGTCGTGGCCAAGATTGTACTGGGCAGCGACCTGACACCTGAGGCGCTGGCGGATCCGCAACTGGCGCGCCTGGTCACGGGCGGGCGCGGCTCCCTGGCATTCCTGATCGGTGACAACGCCTGCCGCGAGCGGCTGCTCGGCCCCAGCATTCACTGGGACCGCGTGCTGCTGGCCTTTGAAGACGGTATCGCCGTCGGCTATGTCGCGTTCAAGCATCACCAGCGCGGCCCCTTCGCACTGCGCCCGCAACCCTTTGTCCGTGAGTTCGGCTGGCTGATGGGCTGGCTGCGGTTTGGCGGATTCTGCTTGAGCGAACTGCGCGAGTGGCGCTATCCATTCCTGTTGTACGGCCTGCGCGTGAGCAAGACGGCACGTAACCACGGCGTCGGCTCGGCGCTGGTCCAGGCCTGCTGCCAACAGGCGGCGGCCAGTGGTTTTCAGGAGGTGTTCCTGGAAGTGCCGCTGGACAACGATCGAGCCCGCGCGCTCTACCTGCATAACGGTTTCCGCCTGCTGCGCAAGCGCTGGGTGCCCTGGCCGCCGGTGCGCTGCATGCAGCGGCGCCTGGAGGCAATCCATTGAACGGCCTCGAATCGCCACCGATCAATCTCACGCCGCTAGTGGAAGGCCCAGGCTGGGTCGGCATCATGCAGCAGTGGGTGGCCTGGAACGTCCTGCACCTACCACAATTTCTCGGCCCAGAAGGCTCGCCCTTCTGGTTGTGGCGCCGTGGGCGGCACGCGCCCAAAGGCCTGAAGGCGATTGCCGGGATCGGCTACAAGGACTCCTCGGCCCAGGCGCGAGTGCTGTGCAAGCGCTGGGGCCTGCCCTACATCGCCATCGAGGACGGCTTCCTGCGCTCCTCATCGCTGGGCATCGAGGGCGACACGCCGATGTCGCTGGTGGTCGACCCGGTGGGCATCCACTACCTGGCCGACCGCCCTTCGCTGCTGGAAAACATCCTCCAGGACCCCGCCAGCCTGACCGCGGGCGAACTGGACAGCGCGCGCCAGTTGATCGCCCTGATGCGCAGCAGCGGCATCGGCAAATACAACAATGCCCCGGACCTCGACCCCAATGACCCCTTGGGCCGCGAGCGTCCATTGGTGTTGGTGGTGGACCAGACTGCCGGCGACTATTCGATCCCCGGTGGCGGTTTGTGCGAGGCCGACTATGTGCGCATGCTCGACGCAGCCATCGCGGAAAACCCCGACGCCGAGGTGCGCGTGCGCATTCATCCGGATTGCGTCGGCGGCCAAAAACCCAGCTGCCTGTTGGCTGCCGCCACCGAGCGTGGCGTCACTCTGGAAGCGCGCCCGGTGTCCTGGGCCTCGTTGGCTCGGCGTGCCCGGCGGGTCTACATCGGCACCAGCCAGGCAGGATTGGAAGCCTTGATCCAGGGTGTGCCGGTGACCTGCTTCGGCCTGCCGTTCTATGCTGGCTGGGGCCTGACTGACGACCGCATGCCGATTGCCCGGCGTCAGGCGCAACCGGACTTGGTGCAACTGGTGGCCGCGGCCTATGTGCGCTACTGCCGCTACGTCGACCCGTTGACCAGCCAGCCCACCGACGCCCTGACCGTGGCCCATCAACTGGCGCGCCAGAAGGCCCGGGACAGCGAGTTTGCCGGGGACTTCACGGTATTGGGGGTCAAGCGTCACAAACAGCACAACGTCCGACGCTTTTTCAGCAGCCGCTGGGGCCGCCTGGAGTTCGCCGAAGACCGCCCGGCGCTGGTCGCGGAAGTCGCGGCCAAAGGCGGCAAGCTGCTGGTCTGGGCGGCGCGTGAGCCAGCCGATCTCAAGGCTCGTGCCAACAGCCATGGGGTCGCTCTGTGGCGGATTGAAGACGGTTTTCTACGCTCCAACGGGCTCGGCGCACTGAATGCACCCGCCCTGTCACTGGTGCTCGACCGCAGCGGCATGCACTTCGATGCCAGCGCCAGCAACGACCTGGAGTCGCTGCTCGAGCACGGCGAGTTCGATGCGGCCACGCTGGCCGAGGCGGCGCGTCTGCGCGAGCGGATCGTGACCCTGGGGGCCAGCAAGTTCAACCTCAAGAGTGACCTGGCCGCTCAGGTCGGCGCGCGTGCCGGCCAGCGCCGGATCCTGGTGCCCGGCCAAGTGGAGGACGATGCCTCGCTGCGCTGCAGTGGCGGCACCTTGCAGGACAATTTCGAGCTGCTGAAACAGGTCCGCCGCAACGCTCCCGATGCCTGGATCGTCTACAAACCGCACCCGGATGTCGAAGCCGGCAAGCGCCATGGCGCGGTGTCGGCCGATCGCCTGCTGGGCCTGGCAGACCAGGTGCTGCCGGGGATCGATATCGCCCGTCTGTATGGGCAGGTCGATGAAGTGCACACCCTCAGTTCCACCGCCGGTTTCGAAGCGTTACTGCGTGGCCTCACGGTAGTCACCTACGGCACCCCGTTTTATGCTGGTTGGGGCCTGACCCGTGACCAGCAACCTTTGCCGCGCCGCACCCGGCGCCTGACCCTGGATCAGTTGGTAGCCGGCGCCCTGTTGCGCTATGCGCGCTATGCCGACCTCCAGCAAGCTTTGCCCTGCGATGCCTGGCATGCCCTGACATGCCTGTCGACCCCGAGGCCGCCGCGCCTGACGCTCCCTGCGCGTCTGCTGCCGCTGCGCAACTACACCCGGACCATGCTCGGCTGCGACCGTGCAGCGGTCCCACTCAAGGATTAGACCATGCCTGCATCACTCAAGGATCTCGGCCGCTATGCGGCACTCCCCTGGCATTGCCTGCAATTGCTGACCCATGCCAAATCGTTCGAGAACAACCCGGTACTGGGCAGCGCCCGGCTCAACGCCCTGGGCTTGCACGTACAGCGCCGACAACTGGCCATGGGCATGGCCGCGATGCGGCGCCGGGCCCTGGCACCACGGCTGGACAGCGCAGAACTGGAGAGTTTCGAGGAGCAGGGGTTTTTCGTGCGCGAGAACGCCCTGCCCGCCGAGCAGTTTGCGGCCTTGCGCGCCGAACTGGGCGACCTGCGCAGTACTGGCTGGGAAATGCGCCAAGGCAAGGCGGTGACCCGGCGGGTCAGCCTCGACCAGGACGTGCTGGCGAAAAACCCGGCCAGCGCCGCCTTTGTCGCCGACCGTAGCGTGCGCGACCTGATTGCGTATGCCTCGTCGAACACCGGCGGGATCACCTATCAATTGCAGTCGATCGTGATCGATGGCGTGAACGCCGAGCAGGACCCGCAAACCCGCCTGCACGCCGACACCTTCCACCCAACGGCCAAGGCCTGGCTGTTTCTCGATGACGTGGCCGACGATCAAGGGCCGTTCAGTTACGTACCTGGCTCCCACCGGCTGACGCCGGAGCGTCTGGCCTGGGAGTATCGCCAAAGCCTCGGTGCGGCACGCTCCCACGAGCAGATGCACCGCGAGGGCTCGTTCCGTATTCATGAGCACGAACTTGCGGAACTGGGTTTGCCGGCACCTCGACGTTTCTCGGTCCCGGCCAACACCCTGGTGGTGGCCGACACCTCGGGCTTCCACGCCCGCTGCCCGAGCTTGCGCCCTAGCCATCGCGTGGAAATCTACGCCAGCCTGCGCCGCAACCCATTCATCCCCTGGCGCGGCGCCCACCTGTTCGCCCTGCCCTGGATCGCCAACCACCACATGCGCTGGGACATCCGCCTCAAGCGCATGATGGGCTTCGACAAACGCAGCCACTGGCGCTTCATCGAACAACTCAACGCCTACGAAAAGCCGTACATCTGAGACAGCGGCTTGCAAGGCTTGCCCGCGGCGCTCTCCAGACCATCGCGAGCAAGCCGCAAGCGGGCGCTCGCTCCTACAGTGGTTCTGGGTGTTCGCAAATTTTGCTTACACCCACCAGACCTGTGGGAGCGGGCTTGCCCGCGATGGCGGTATGTCAGCCACCATCAATGTTGAATGAGCCGGCCTCATCGCGAGCAAGCTCGCTCCCACAGTGGTTCTGGGCGTTCGAAAATTTTGCATACACCCACCAGACCTGTGGGAGCGGGCTTGCCCGCGATGGCGGTATGTCAGCCACCATCAATGTTGAATGAGCCGGCCTCATCGCGGGCAAGCCCGCTCCCACAGTGGTTCTGGGTGTTCGCAAATTTTGCTTACACCCACCAGACCTGTGGGAGCGGGCTTGCCCGCGATGGCGGTATGTCAGCCACCATCAATGTTGAATGAGCCGGCCTCATCGCGGGCAAGCCCGCTCCCACAGTGGTTCTGGGTGTTCGCAAATTTTGCTTACACCCACCAGACCTGTGGGAGCGGGCTTGCCCGCGATGGCGGTGTGTCAGGCAGCATCGATGTTGACTGTGCTGGCCTCATCGCGGGCAAGCCCGCTCCCACAGTGGTTCTGGGTGTTCGAAAATTTTGCATACACCCACCAGACCTGTGGGAGCGGGCTTGCCCGCGATGGCGGTGTCAGGCAACATCGATGTTGACTGTGCTGGCCTCATCGCGGGCAAGCCCGCTCCCACAGTGGTTCTGGGTGTTCGCAAATTTTGCTTACACCCACCAGACCTGTGGGAGCGGGCTTGCCCGCGATGGCGGTGTGTCAGCCACCATCAATGTTGAATGAGCCGGCCTCATCGCGAGCAAGCTCGCTCCCCAGTGGTTCTGGGTGTTCGCAAATTTTGCTTACACCCACCAGACCTGTGGGAGCGGGCTTGCCCGCGATGGCGGGTGGTGTCAGGCAGCATCGATGTTGACTGTGCTGGCCTCATCGCGGGCAAGCCCGCTCCCACAGTGGTTCTGGGTGTTCGCAAATTTTGCTTACACCCACCAGACCTGTGGGAGCGGGCTTGCCCGCGATGGCGGTATGTCAGCCACCATCAATGTTGAATGAGCCGGCCCCATCGCGGGCAAGCCCGCTCCCACAGTGGTTCTGGGTGTTCGCAAATTTTGCTTACACCCACCAGACCTGTGGGAGCGGGCTTGCCCGCGATGGCGGTGTGTCAGGCAGCATCGATGTTGACTGTGCTGGCCTCATCGCGGGCAAGCCCGCTCCCACAGTGGTTCTGGGCGTTCGAAAATTTTGCATACACCCACCAGACCTGTGGGAGCGGGCTTGCCCGCGATGGCGGTATGTCAGCCACCATCAATGTTGAATGAGCCGGCCTCATCGCGGGCAAGCCCGCTCCCACAGTGGTTCTGGGTGTTCGCAAATTTTGCTTACACCCACCAGACCTGTGGGAGCGGGCTTGCCCGCGATGGCGGTATGTCAGGCAGCATCGATGTTGACTGTGCTGGCCTCTTCGCGGGCAAGCCCGCTCCCACAGTGGTTCTGGGTGTTCGAAAATTTTGCATACACCCACCAGACCTGTGGGAGCGGGCTTGCCCGCGATGGCGGTGTGTCAGGCAGCATCGATGTTGACTGTGCTGGCCTCATCGCGGGCAAGCCCGCTCCCACAGTGGTTCTGGGTGTTCGAAAATTTTGCATACACCCACCAGACCTGTGGGAGCGGGCTTGCCCGCGATGGCGGTATGTCAGCCACCATCAATGTTGAATGAGCCCGCTCCCACAGTGGTTCTGGGCGTTCGAAAATTTTGCATACACCCACCAGACCTGTGGGAGCGGGCTTGCCCGCGATGGCGGTGAGCCGCCTGGGCTCAACCAATCTTGGCCAACTCTTCGGCAACTATGGCCACGGTCTGGATGATTTGCTCTTCCGTGTGCTCACACGAGACAAAGAAGCGCACCCGTGCGACGTGCTCGGGAACTGCCGGGTAGAGGATCGGCTGGGCATTGATGCCGCGGTCGAACAAGGCGCTGGACAGCCGTCCGGCCTTGAATGAACTGCCGGTGATCACCGGGATCACGGCCAGGCCGCTGCTGGTGGCGGTGTTCAGGCCGGCGGCCTTGGCCAGGCGCAGGAACAACTCACCTCGCGCCTGCACCGTCCGCACCCGCTCACCGTCGTTGGCCAGGCAACGCAACGCCGCCAGTGCCGAGGCCGTCACCGAAGGCGGCATGCCGACGCTGTAGAGGAAACCCGGGGCGAGGAACTTCAGGTGCTCGACCAGCGCCGTGCTGCCGGCAATATAGCCACCGCAACTGGCGAGGGTCTTGCTCAGCGTGCCCATCCAGATATCGACGTCATCACCGGCCAGGTCGAAGTGCTCGCGAATACCTTTGCCGGTCGCCCCCATCACGCCCAGCGAATGCGCCTCATCGACCATCAGGAAGATTTTGTGCTTGCGCTTGAGTTCGACGAAGCGCGGCAGGTCCGGGTAGTCGCCGTCCATGCTGTAGATGCCTTCGACCACCACCAGCACCCGCTCGAAGTGCTGACGCTGCTCACCGAGGATCCGGTCCAGGGCCTGCCAGTCGTTGTGGGCGAAGCTCAGGCGTCGCGCACCGGACAACTGGATGCCTTGCAGGACACTGTTGTGGATCAGCTCGTCGTGCAGCACCAGGTCACGGGGGCCGAACAGATGGCCGATGGTAGTGACGTTGGTGGCATGGCCGCTGACGAACACAATGGCGTCGTCGACCTCATACAGATTGGCCAGCTCACGCTCCAGCTCGCGGTGCAGCGGACGATCACCGGACACCAGCCGGCTGGCCGAGACCGAGGTGCCGTAACGGTCGATGGCGGCCTTGGCCGCTTCGGCCACCGCCGGGTGACCGGAGTAGCCGAGGTAGTTGTAGCTGGCGAAGTTGACGTATTCGCGGGCACCAATGCGGGTCTCGGCGCCCGCCAGGCCTTCGTGCAAACGAAAGAACGGGCTGCTCAGACCCAGGCGCGCCGCACCCTGCTGCATCACACGCAACTGCTGATAACCGGGGTGCTGGTCGAAACGATAAAACGCTTCAGGCACTTTCAGCGCCGCCTGTTGCGCCTGCTCCAGGGTGGCACCGCCGGCCGCGTCGCCCGCCTCGCTGCGACGGCGCTCCAGCGCTTGCTGGATCAACCGTTGCTTGATTCCGACACTCAGGCCGGTGGGCGTTTTTGCAGTCATCGCACTATCACTCAATCAAACATCACTCAATCAGACGGTTAGGTGCCGCAGCGCTGTCAGCCAGTTCAGCGTTCAGCTCGGCCATTTGCTCGCGGCTCAATTCACTGCCGTGGCGGGCCAATACGTTTTCCGCCAGGGCTGCAGGCGCCGCAGTTTCATTGGCCCCCGCTTCACCACGCAGCAGGTCAAGGATGCGCACGCTGAGCTTATCGATGCTGGAACTCTCGCTGAGTTCCATCACTGGCAGGCGAATGCCGAAGCGTTCTTCCAGCGCCACCACCAACTCGACACTCATCAGCGAGTCCAGGCCCAGCTCCTGCAGCGGACGCTGGGTATCCAGGCGCGCGGCCGGCAAGCGCAGAATCTCGCAGACTTCGTGCTTGAGCAGTTCGACGAAACGCTCCAGCAGTTGCTCGTCATCAAGCTCGGCGAGCATGCGCTGGATGTCCTCGGCGTCGTTCTCATCGTCCTGGTCACCGCCATGGGCGCGGACCAGTTCGACGAAGCGCGGGGTCGCAGCGCTCGGCAGGAAGCGCGACAGGGCTTTCCATTCCAGCTCCAGTACGCCGATCCCGTCGTCACCCTTGAGCAGCATCTGCTCCAGGTGCGCCAGCGCCACTTCGGCGCGCAGCGCGGCGCCACCCATGCGGCTTTGCAGTGCGTCCTTGATTTGCTCGTTGCGTGCCAGGAAGCCAACGTCGTCGATCGCACCCCAGAGCACCGCGGTGGCGGCCAGGCCGTGACCTCGGCGATGCCGAGCCAACGCTTCGAGCCAATAGTTGGCGGCCACGTAGTTGGCCTGGCCCGGGTTGCCGAACAGCGTGGTGGCCGAGGAGAACATCACGAAGAAGTCCAACGGCAACTCGCGGGTCAGCTCATGCAGGTATTGCGCACCCTTGGCCTTGGGCTCCAGCACGCGCTGCAGTTGTTCGGCATCCAGGTTGCGAATCAGACTGTCGTCGATCACTGTCGCTGCATGCACCAGGCCACGCAATGGATACGGGCTGGCGGCAATGCGTTCGAACACGCCGCGCACTTGCATCACATCGGTGATGTCGCAAGCCAGCGCCTGCACGTCGATGCCCTGCGCTTGCCAGGCCGCCAGGCACGGCTGCGCCTCGACACTGGCCGGGCCACGACGACCGAGCAGCACCAGGTGCCGCGCGCCCTTGTCCACCAGCCACTGCGCGGTGCGCAGGCCGAAGCCGCCCAGGCCGCCCGTGACCAGGTAGGTCGCCTCGGCACTGAGTTGCAACGACTGCACCGGCTGTTCGCGGGTTTCCACCAGGCGTTCGATCGGGTTGCCATAGGTCACCACGATCTTGCCGATCTGCCGCGCCTGCTGCATGTAGCGGAAGGCCTCGGTCACGTGGTTGGCGTCGAACTCGCGGAACGGCAGCGGGTGCAGGATGCCCTGCTCGAACAGCTCCATCATTTGCCCGAACAGGCGTCGGGTCAGGTCTGGACGCTCACTCATCAACTGGTCGGCGTCGATACCGAAGTAGCTGATGTTGTTGCGGAACGGACGCAGGCCGATCCGGGTGTTCTGGTAGAAGTCGCGCTTGCCCAGTTCAAGGAAGCGGCCGAACGGCTTGAGCACCTGGAAGTTGCGGTTGATCGCTTCGCCAGCCAGGGAGTTGAGCACCACGTCGACGCCACGCCCATCGGTCAGGGCCAGCACTTCGTCGGCATAAGCCAGGGAGCGCGAATCAAAGACCTTGTCGACGCCCAGCAGACGCAGGAAGTCGCGCTTCTCGTCGCTGCCGGCGGTGGCATAGATCTCGGCACCACACCACTTGGCGATCTGGATCGCGGCAATCCCGACGCCACCAGCGGCGCCGTGGATCAGCACCTTCTCGCCCGGCTCCAGGCGCGCCAGATGATGCAGCGCGTAGTACACGGTGAAGAAGGTACTTGGAATGGTCGCCGCAGCCTCGAAGGACATGCCTTCAGGGATCCGAGCCACCGCGTTGGCGTTGGTCACCAGGCGGTTGGCGAAACTGCGCGGGCCAAAACCCACCACGCGATCGCCCGGGGCGAAGTCGCCGAACACGGCAGACCCTTTGCCGTGGACCACACCGGAAAATTCAAAGCCCATGGTCGGACCGGAGAAGCCATTTTCGATGGCCTCGTCGGACAGCAGGCCGAGGGCAAACATCACGTCACGGAAGTTCAGGCCGGTGGCGCGTACTTCGATGTCCAGCTCGTCCGCCGCCGGCGCGGTCAGCTCACGGGCTTCCCAGCGCAGGTTGCGCAATTGCCCCGGCAGGTCGAAGCCCAGGCTGATGCGCGTGTTGCCGTCAGCGCTGGCACCGTTTTGTTCGTGCAGGACGCGCAAGCGCGGCACATAACGCTGGCCGGCGGCGCTGATCGCCACTTCGGTCTCGGCGTCGGCGTGCAACAAGGCTGGGATCAGGCTGGCGACAGGCGCGGCGAAAGCCAGGTCGAGCAGACGGATCCGGCAACCGGCGGACTCGTTCGCCAGGGTTCGGCCGAAGCCCCAGAACGCCGCATCGGCAATCGCATCGACATCGCTGTCTTGGTCGGCAGCGTACAGGTGACCGGCCGCGCCACGGGTCAGCAGCCAGCACTGTGGCGCGATACTCAGCGACTCGCAGGCCTGGACCAGCGCCGCCGCCAGCATGCAGCGCGCGCCCTGGCCATCGAGCCCTTGGCTGCTGTCAAAACCGGCCAGGTGCAACACGTGCTCTGGCGCTTGATCCAGCGCGGCGAGTTGCTGCGCCAGGGATTGCGCATCACCGGGCTGCAACAGGCTGACCTGCTGGCCTTGCTCACGCAGGGCCTGGGCCAGTTGCTCGGCAGCCGCCTGCCCGGATTCGGCCAGCAACGCCCAGCGTTGCACGGTGACTTCCGGCAAAGCGGCCGCTGCATTCACGCCATGAGCGGCCAGCAGCAGATAGCTGCCGCAGGCATTGCCCGGCAGTGCTTCCAGGGTGTGGCTGACGCTCAGGCCGTGACGCTGCAACTCATGCAGCCAGAACTGTGGCCGCTGTTGACGCGACAACGCCTGCTCAGGGCCTGTCAGCCACCAGTCGGCCTGGGCACCAAACACGAAGTCGGCCCAGCGCGACGGGTGTTGCGCCAGCACGGCCAACTGCCCGTGCGGGTTGAGGTGACTGGCTGCCTGGCGCAGCGCTTCGCCAATGGTGTCCAGGGCCGCCAGATCGGTCGGCAACAGCACCCAGTCGTAACCTGCGACGCTGCTCAGTTGTGCAAAATCGATGACCTGCAGTGCCGGGCAATCATCGCCGAGCATCTGCACCAGTTCTGGTTCCGCTACGCAGTAGCTGTAGTCGACGCGATCAAAATCGATCCCGGCGTACAGCGATTCGGCGAAAGATGGCCCGCCAAAACCAAACTCCAGCACCCGCAGGCGTTGCCCGGCCGGCAACGCGGCGAGACGCTGGGCCAGGGTTTCGCGCAGGCCGGCGAGCAGACGCTGCTGACCTGCGGCACCCAGCACCAGGCGCGACAGATTGGCGCCACTGGTTTCCCGTGGCAGCAACTGCTCCAGGGTTTGGCGAGCGTCGAGCAGGGACAGCAGGTGGCGACCGATCCGGCCTACCGAATGGATGATCTGGAAGTGCTCCGGATAGCTCTGGAACAGTTCCTGCCAAATGGCCTCGGAAGGCGGACGCTCGCCCACATCGGCGACACACCAGTTGCCGTCGGCATCGCAATTCAAGCTGCCGTCTTCCAGGCCCTGACGCAGCAAGGTCGCCAGGTAATTGCTTGGCACACCGTCCTGTTGCGACCACAGCGCAACCTGTTCGGCGCTCAAGCGGCCGCCGGCCTGCTCGATCAAGTCCTGCACAAAACTCGCGCACAGGGCATCGAGCAACGGCTCGACTTCATTCAGATAACGCTGCTGCACCGGCTCATCGGCCAGGCCCTGCAGGTGTTCTAC
The DNA here is from genome assembly GCF_033989915.1 of Pseudomonas sp. P5_152. Taxonomy (NCBI): domain Bacteria; kingdom Pseudomonadati; phylum Pseudomonadota; class Gammaproteobacteria; order Pseudomonadales; family Pseudomonadaceae; genus Pseudomonas; species Pseudomonas sp. P5_152. The sequence continues at coordinate 1,051,137 of NZ_JASFAH010000002.1, forward strand.
CAACGGCGTGGCGCTGCTGGCTGCGCGCAGCACGGGCACCGCCTGACCTGGCGCGGCGAGACCAACGTGGGCCAGGCGCTTGATGTCATGGGAGCGGTCACGTTGCAGGCGCACGCCACGGAAACGTGCGTCCTTGATGAACAGCACCGCTGCGCCGGTCGCGTCGTACAGGGTGAAATCCACCAGCAACGAATGCTCGGTACGCTTGAGCTGGCGCACTTGGGCCAGGCACGGCACGCCGCCGGCCTTGGCAAACGCGATGCGCCCGAGCTTGACCGGGATGAACGCCAGGCCCTTGTTGCTGCCCGGCTGGCCGACCAGCAATTCGGTGATCAACTGGAATGCGCCGTCGAGCAACGCCGGATGCAGGTGCAGGGTCGCCAGCTCCTGGCTGATGGCCTCGGGAACGCTCAGTTGCGCGAGGATGTGGGCCGGTTCGACCCACACCGCGGCCACGGCCTGATAGGCCGGGCCATAGTTCAGGCCCACCGCACGGGTCAGCGCCAAATGCTGTTCGCCAGTGAAATCCGCCGGGCGCTGTGGCAGCGCCGGTGCACGCGTGCCAAGCAAGACGCCACGGGCTTCGCCGGGCAGACGCGCGACCACGTGCTGGACCCACTCTTCACGTTGGGCCAGGCTGCGCGAGGTGATCCGCAAGGCGCCGTCGGCTTCCTCGATGTTGACGCGGATCTTCTTGCTGCCTTCGTTGCCGAGCAACAGCGGGTTGTGGATCTCCAGCTCTTCGATGTCGACAAACTCGCCCGGCTGGTGCAGCAAGGCCACCGCCAGCGCCAGCTCGGTGAAACCGGCGCCGGGGAACAGCACCGCTTCACCGACCTTGTGGTCAGCCAGGGTCGGGAACAGCTGCGTGTCGAGTCGGTTTTCCCAAGTCAAGGCACGATCGGCCAGCGGGTAGCCGAGCAAGGGGTGCACACGTTCGCGCGCCAGCACGCCGAACGACTCGGCGCTGACCGGCAATTGAAAACGTTCGCGCTGCCAGGCGTAGTTGGGCAGGCGCAAGTTGTTGCCGGCCACCGGGAATTGTTGCTGCCATTCCGGCTGCGCACCGGCAATCAACAACCGCGCTACGCAACGCTCAAGTAGTGCCGGACTGTCGTCCTTGCGCAACAAGGTGGCGACTACCTGACCGGGCAGCTCGCGCTGGGTCAGGGCATCGCTGACGTAAGAGCGCAGGATCGGGTGCGGACCCACCTCGACGAACAGGTTGAAGCCCTGCCCCACCAACTCGTCCATCGCCCCCTGGAACAGCACCGGGAAGCGAATGTTCTGCCACCAATAACGGCTGTCCAGACGTTGACCATCGAGCTCGCCGCCGACCACCGTGGAATAGAACGGAATCTGCGCACTGCGTGGACGGATGTGCGCCAGATCGGCAATTACTTGCTGCTCGATCGGGTTCATCGCCGGGGAGTGGAAGGCGTAGTCCAGGTCCAACAGGCGGACAAACACCTGGCGTTCGGTCAGGGCCTGTTCGAGTTCGCTGAGGGCATCGACAGGGCCGGCCACCGTAGCGCCTCGCGCACTGTTTTCGCCGGCCAGGACCACCCGATCGTCCAGCCCCAGTTCCACCAGCAACATCGCCGTGGCCTCGCCACTGAGACCAACGGCAGCCATTTTCCCGGTGCCGCGGGTCGTTCCCTGCAAACGGCTGCGATGGAAAATAACCTGGGTCGCGTCTTCCAGGCTCAGCGCGCCACTGGCCCAGGCCGCGGCGACTTCACCCACGCTGTGCCCGATCACCGCTGCCGGATGGAAACCCTGGGCTGCCAGTGCGCGCGTGACCGCCACTTGCAGGGCGAACAAGGCCGGCTGGGCGATCTCGGTGCGCGCATAACGCCCCTCACCGTTTTCGCCCAGCAGTTCGGCGCGCAACGAATAGCCGGCCAGCGGCTGGAACAGCGCATCGACTTCAGCCACCGCGGTTTCGAACACCGGCTGGCCGAGCATCGCCCGGCCCATGCCTTGCCATTGCGACCCATTGCCGGAGTACACGAACACCGGGCCCTGGGCTTTGTCCAGCGCCTGGCCCACCTCAAGCACCGAGCTCAGCTCGCTGAGGCTCGGGTCCTGGGCATAGTCGGCCAGCGCCTGAGCAGCCTCGGCCGGGTCGGCAGCGATCAACAGCAAACGATGGGGATGGGCATCGCGCCGGAACATGGCCTGGTAGGCGACATCATAATAATTGCCCTGCGGGTGGGCGGCCAGGTACTCGGCAAAGCCCTCGGCTGTGGCGCGCAGGCCTTCGGCATCCTTGGCGCTGAGCAGCAGCGGCACACGCCGGGTGTTGCCCGCCGTGGTGGACGCCGGCAGCGGCTCGGCACTTTGCAGGATCACGTGCGCGTTGGCGCCACCAAAACCGAACGAGTTGATGCCGACAGTCAGTTGCCCTTCAGCTTTCAGCGCACGGCTTTCGGTGACTACCTGCAAGTTCAGGTCGGCAAACGGGATATTCGGGTTGAGTTCTTCAATGCCGATGGTGGCCGGCACTTCTCGCTCGATCAGGCAGTTGAGGGCCTTCATCAGGCCGGCAACGCCGGAGGCTGCCTCGAGGTGACCGAGGTTGCTTTTGATCGAACCGATCGGCAACGGGTTGCCGGCCTTCCGGGCCTGGCCCAGGGCCTCGCCGATGGCGCGGGTCTCGATCGGATCACCGACAGCCGTGCCAGTGCCATGGGCTTCCAGGTAGTCGAGCTGCGACGGATCGATCCCCGCCTTGGCATAGGTGCGTTTGAGCAGCGCCGCCTGTGCATCGGCACTCGGCAGGGTCAGGCTCGACTTGCGACCATCGGTGTTGACCGCACTGGCGGCGACCACCGCCAGAATCGGGTTGCCATCGGCCAGGGCCTGATCGTAATCCTTGAGCAGGAACAGACCACCGCCCTCGGAACGCGCATAACCGTCGCCGCGCTCATCGAACGCCTGGCAACGCCCAGTGCGCGAGAGCATCGAGGCCTTGGCGAAAATCATGAAGCCGAAGGGGTGCATGTGCAGGCTGATACCGCCCGTCACTGCCTGGTCGATATCACCACTGATGATCGCCTGGCAGGCCTGGTGGAAGGCCACCAGCGACGACGAGCAGGCGGTATCGATGGCCATGCTCGGCCCGCGCAGGTCATAGAAGAAGGACAGGCGGTTGGCGGCAATGCTCATGGTATTGCCGGTGGCAGTGGCCGCATCGATCGAGGCCAGGTCTTCGACCAGGCGATAGGCCTGCTCGACGCCAGCAATGCCCAGGTACACCCCGCAGTTGCTGCCACGCAGGCTCGACGGCTTGACGCCGGCGTTCTCGAAGGTTTCCCAGCACATCTCCAGCAACATCCGCTGCTGGGGGTCCATCACGGCTGCTTCACGCGGCGAAATATTAAAGAAACCCGCGTCAAACGCACTGATGTCGCCCAACGACCCGGCGGCGAAGGTGTAGCTGGTGGCAGGATTGGCCTTGTCCGGGTGCAGGAACTCGGCATGGTCCCAGCGCGAGGCATCGACCTGGGTCACCAGGTCCTGCCCCGTCATCAGGTTCTGCCAGAAACTGCTGGTTGTGGAACCGGGGAAACGAAAAGAACAACCAACAATTGCTACCTGTCTACGCTTTGTCAAAACCCATTCCTTTAAAACGCTACCGGACACCGTCCCATCCTGCGGACAGCCGCATGCCTGGCCGATATATTTTTTGGCAAGTCGCTAAACGTCACCTGAGGAGAATCTTTTTTATCTGGAGGTTGCCTTGCATAGCACGCTGGGGCGCAAGGCTGATGACCTGACGGTTACACACAGGAAATCTTCAGACATATTTGTGGGAATAATACGCGGTCTCGACGGCCAGGGAAAACCCTAAGCGACGGTTGCTGGATTAAATGTTCGAATCGGTTCACATCAGCAAAAGCCCGCAAGAGGCCGGGCTATATACTGTCGATAGGCCAGCTCCCCGCTGACGCCCACGCTTTTGCCTCCCCAGCCCACGCCCCGCCTGCCACAAGATTTGGCTACTATTCAAAAGACACTACGGGAGGCAATCGACATGACAAAGGCAGATGAACTGGCCGCAAAACTGAAGCAGCGCCTGCAAGGCTCCGATGAGACAGAAATCAGCACCGATACCGCAATCGATCATTGGCCGACCCAGGTCAACGACCTGTACCTGCAGATTGAAACCTGGCTGGCCCCCTTGAGCGAAGCCGGTCTCGGCATCCGCCGCAATTCCACCCATGTGTACGAGCGTCACCCAAGCGGCGCTACGTACAACTACGCCGTCGATCAACTACTGCTCGAAGCCCTTGATCGAACCATTACCTTCGACCCGATCGCCCGCTTCAGCCCCAAAGCCGAGGGGCTGATCGAGATTCATCTAACCAGTAAAAATTACCGCATCCTGCGTAGCACGGACGAACACGGCGAGTCGCAATGGCACCTGCAGAAGGTTCCGCCGTTGGGGCAGGCTGCCATGGCTGCGGTGGCGTGGAGTGAGGAGAATCTGATGTGGATTGTTGAGGAGGGGTTGGGGCTTTAAGCGGGCTGGACCTTCCTGTAACGCACCTACCATAGGCAGCACCAGTATCTTCTCTCATTAGTGAATTTACCTGAAAACCATCAGTCGTATAACCGATCACTGCATGACGCATATACGGATACCTGAGGCAAGCACATGAAAACATCAACATCTTATAAATTAGAATTATCAAGGGCCGCAATTACAGCAACAATAATCGCATGGTGCTTTCCATCAACAGCACAGGAAAGCCAAATATGCAAACTTCCAAATAGTGGAAAGCTGAGCGGAAACTTAACACTTGACCAAAACTGCACATACAATCAGACCATCACTATCAACAACTCAAACACCAACATAGATTGCAATGGCGCAACCCTAGATGGTCAGCTCACTAAAAAAATAGGAATACTAATAACCAGCCAAGGCAACCCATTGAGCAATGTCACCGTAAAAAACTGTATCGTAAAAAATTTTAAATCACAAGGCATATTAATTACCTCAGGAATTCCAGACTACAAACGCACCGACAATCAAATAAAAAACTATCAGATCAGCCCAACCCAAATAACCCTCGACAATGTAAATGTAGAGGACACTGGCGGTGTTGGAATCTTCTTTCACAGCTACGTAACAAATTCGACCTTAAAAAACTCCACTATACTGAGATCCAAGGGAGTTGGAATTTACTTAGAGCAAAGCTCTCGGAACAACAACATACTTAACAACCTCATCAAAGACAATGGCGAGTCGAACGCCCCAAATAGTGGCCAGCGAGAGGGCTTGGCCATTGACTCTTCTGCCGGAAACCTGATCGAAGGCAACAAATTCATCAGTAACTTGGCCGGAGGCATATATCTCTATAAAAATTGCGGCGAGAAATACAGCACAGGGAAGTCAGTCATTAGATGGCAAGCCAGCAATGACAATACAATAAAAAACAATATCTTCACCAACGAAAAAGTCGGAATATGGGTAGCATCACGCCAGAGCGTAAACTTACAAAAAAGTGACTGCGGGGACAAACCACTTGACCCAACGGGAAAGTATTACCAAGATTACGCAGACCACAATACCATTGAAAACAACGTATTCTGTAAAAATAAAGCCTACATAAGAGTTGAGGGCAACAACAATACAATTACCAACAACCGAGCAGACACCACCAGCAACTGGGTCACCGAACCAACAACGATGAAAGCACGACTCACCGGCGCTGCAACCATGGGCAACCGGATAATCAATAACAGCTATGAAGAGTGCAGTAATTAGATTGCATGTCTACCACTCTCCAACAGAATAACCAGGCTGAAGACTCAATTTAACTCTGAAGCCGCCATATTACCCATCCGGTGACGCATGCCGGCGCTTGCCGCCGGCCCCGCCTGCACCGTGCATTGCGCCAAAGGCACCAGGTGCCCATCAGCTATATCCGCCATCATCGGCTGCACCGGCCTACCAGTCTCACGCTCGACAATCTGCACGCTCTGTCCTTCCGGCGCATAGTGCGAATTACCCCATGCCACAAAAGCCATCAGCACCACACGAAAGTCCTCGCCCTTAGCGGTTGGCACATATTCATAACGTAAAGGCCGCTCACTGTAGGCGCGCCGCTCCAACAACCCATCCTCGACCAACGAATTCAGGCGCCGGGTGAGCATGTTCGGCGCAATGTCCAGGCTGCGGGAAAACTCGTCGAATCGGCGCAACCCGTGCAAGGCGTCACGCATGATCAAGATACTCCACCACTCACCCACCCTTTCCAGGCTGCGGGCGATCGGGCATTCGGCGTGGGCCAGGGTTTTGCGTTGCATGGCGGATCCTCGGGTGATGCGCTCGGACATTTTTCGTACGGGCATGTTACTTTCATGATGATAGTTACGTCCACACATCACTATCCCCGACAAAGCTGAAGGAGCTGGACTGTCATGAGCAAACGCATTGTTGTCACAGGCATGGGCGCATTGACCCCGCTAGGCTGCGGAGTCGAACCGGTTTGGCAACGCCTGCTGGCGGGCCAATCCGGTATTCGTCGCCTCCCGGAATCGCTGATTGGTGACCTGTCGATCAGCATCGGCGGCCAGGTTCCCGACCGGACGCAGGACCCTGAAGCCGGCTTCGACCCCGACCAACTGTTGGCGGCGAAAGAACAGCGCAAAATGGATCGCTTCATTCTGTTTGCCCTGGCCGCCGCCCATGAAGCCCTGGCACAAGCCGGTTGGGCGCCACAGACCGCGGAGCAACAGGAGCGCACGGCAACTATCATCGCCTCGGGCGTGGGTGGCTTTCCGGCGATCGCCGAGGCCGTACGCACCACGGATAGCAAGGGTCCGCGACGCCTGTCGCCATTCACCATCCCTTCCTTCCTTAGCAACATGGCCGCCGGCCACATCTCCATTCAACATGGGTTCAAGGGACCGCTGGGCGCCCCGGTAACGGCGTGCGCCGCTGGGGTTCAGGCCATTGGCGACGCCGCACGCATGATTCGCGCAGGCGAAGTGGACGTTGCTGTTTGTGGCGGGGCCGAAGCGGCCATTCACCGGGTCAGCCTGGCCGGCTTTGCTGCGGCACGAGCACTATCAAGCGATCACAACGAAACACCTGAACAGGCCTCTCGCCCCTTCGATACGGCGCGCGACGGTTTTGTCATGGGCGAAGGCGCCGGCCTGCTGGTGATCGAAGAACTGGAACACGCCCTGGCTCGTGGCGCCAAACCAATCGCCGAACTGGTGGGCTACGGCACCAGCGCCGATGCCTACCACATGACCGCTGGCCCGGAAGACGGAGACGGCGCCCGCCGAGCCATGCAGCAAGCCCTGCGCCAGGCCGGCATACAAGCCTCCCAGGTCCAGCACTTGAACGCCCACGCTACCTCGACCCCGGTCGGCGACAAAGGTGAACTGGCGGCGATCAAGACGGTGTTCGGCACCCACAGCGGCCTGGCGATCAGCGCCACCAAATCCGCCACTGGCCACCTGTTGGGCGCTGCAGGCGGCATCGAGGCGATCTTCGCCATCCTGGCCCTGCGTGATCAGGTAGCCCCGGCAACGCTCAACTTGCACACTCCAGATAGCGCAGCCGAAGGCCTGGACCTGGTTCAGGGTGAGGCTCGGCACATGCCGATGGAATACGCACTGTCCAACGGCTTCGGGTTTGGTGGGGTGAATGCCAGCGTGTTGTTTCGGCGCTGGGTTTAAGAGCGCAAACCGGATTCACCGAGGGCGACCATAGCTGCCGCCCTCGGTGAATCCGCCAAGACCTTTTGCCTACCTTACTGTAAAGGCTGGCCATCACTCCAGATGCCCTCTCCACCTGCTAGCCAGCACTTGCACCCTGTTGTGGTCAACTTTTTCCGGACACCTTAATCGGCGATTGTCAGGCTGCTTGTCGCTCATATTGATTGGGCGGTAAATAGCCCAGCGTCGAGTGCAATCGCCCCTCGTTGTAGAACCGCACGATGTAGTCCGTGATGTCCTTTATCGCTTCACCTTGGTTGGCGTAATCCTTCCTCCAAGTGCGCTCCATTTTCAGGTTCAGGAAGAAGCGCTCCATCACTGCGTTGTCCCAGCAGTTACCCTTGCGGCTAATACTGCAACGCATCCCGTTGCGCGTCAGCAAGGTCTGATAGGCCGCTCATGCGTACTGACTGCCCCGATCCGAATGGACGATCAAACCCGGCTCTGGCTGCCGTTGAGCAATGGCCAACTGCATGGCGCTGATCACCAGTTCGGCCCGCATATGGGGGGGGGGCATGGCCCAGCCCACGATCTTGCGCGAGAACAGATCCATGACCGCTGCCAAGTACACCCAGCCGCTGCGCGTGCGGATATAAGTAATGTCCGCGACCCAGGATTGATTGATCGTAAGCGCTCCATAAACCCGCCGACTTCAAGACGGGTAACGCGTCTAGCTAGGCGGCAGCAGCGAATAGTTCCACGGCAAGAGCGCTTCGTAATATTCAACCGAGGTCTCCAGTGGCAGCCGTTCTAATGCGTGGCGCAGCCACGCATAGGGCTATTGACCGCTGGCTTTGGCAGTCTCAACCAAGCTGTAAAGCTGAGCACTGGCAGCCGCTCCTTTGGGTGTGCCGCTAAACAACCAGTTCTTTCTTCCGATGACGAAGGGCCTGATCGCACGCTCGGCGGAGTTGTTGTAGATCGGCAAATAGCCGATCGCCCTGCCCAAGGCATTCTGAGTCGTAACTTGTGGCTGCGTCTTTTCCATCCAGCTTTTTAGTTGAGCGAGCACTGACAGGCTCCGATCATGACGGCCGGTTTTACGATCGTCGTCGCCCGGATCCTTCAGATCACGCTCGACACCAGAAAGCTTCTTGATCAAGTTCAATGCGATATCCACACGCCCTGTCTTGCCTTTTCGGCTGCACTTTTTGCGCCTCAATAAACTTGCGCCTTGCGTGCGCCCAGCAGCCCAAACGTTCGACTCCGGCCTGCGCACCCAACGCGTTATAACCGGCGTAATCATCGGTCATCACGTAGCCACAATAGCCATCGAGCATGCGTGTTGGCACCTCCTGTGCGCGGCTGGTGGAGTAGCCAAAAAGGATCACCGGTCGGTCGGCCGGGCGGCCCGCTCGTTTGCACCCACATCCAAGACTGGCTACTTGGCTACCGGTCAGGCTCTTTCAACACCTGCACGCGCCTTTCATCGCAGTGGATAACACGGCTGCCCAATAGGCTATCGCGCATTAAATTCAGCAGTGGCTGGAAGTGTTCACCACACTGGATAACCCAGCGTGCCAACGTCTGGCGCGGGATATCGACGCCATGGCGGCCTAATACTTTTTCGAAACGGTGAAGCGGCAGCCCATCGACGTACTTGGTGGTCAACAGCATCGCCAGAACACATAGGCTGGCCATGCTTTTTTCAATCAGTTGAGCCGGCTTGTCAGCAGTGACCGGCGCCATCTCGCAGTCGCGGCAACCGTAAACTTTCCGAACGTGTCTGATAACACGGATCTGCACGAGCACGATTTCAAGCTGCTCGCTGACTTCTTCGCCTATCGTGTGTTTGCGGCAGCCGCAGACGCACGTCAGTTCATGCCCGGGAAGTTCGTGGATGATCTTGATGCGCGGCAGATCGGCGGACAGTGGCTTGCGTTTGCCGCGGCGCTTGGTCGGGGAAACGACCTCTTCATCTGATGCTTCATCCGCAGGCTCGACGACGCTTTCTATTTCATTGAAGAGGGCCAGTTGCGGCGTTGCCGCATCAGCTGTTTGCTCGGACTTACGCCCGAACAGACGCTGAAGCAGGAGGGCATTCTACTCTTCTAGCCGAACAATCTTTCCCTTATCCAATTGACGCTCGTCGAGCACCTACCCAAGCATTTACTTGAGCAGAACGGGATCATCTGAAAGGCCTTCAGACATGGAATTCATGCCCTGAATTATACCCAATCAGGCTACGAATTTCGGCGTCAAAACTTGGTGAGAGCGGTTGCGCCAGAGGTCAAAGCCATCGAGCATCCAGTTAAGTCTCTGGACGGTCAGAACGATCGCCTCGTCGGTGGCGTCAGGCAATGTTTTGAATCGTTCGGACTCGAGGCGCTTGAGCCAAAGGCAGAAGTCGTCGCGCTCCCAATATAAAATCTTCACTCGGTTGCGGGGCTAGTTGAGGAAAACGAAAAGCACGGGGTCAGATACTGCGACTTTAATATCCAGCTCGGCCAGCGCAGCCAAGTCGTCGATGGATTTTCGGAAGTCGACCGGCTTGGGGTACAAATACACTTTTTCGACTTTGGCATCGGGTCGCATCATGGCGATGCTAACTCCTGAGGGAATCGGGAGCACAGCATCCGGGATCAGCGAAACGCTTTGAATGTGGGATTTATGGAGCGCTTACTGTTGCTTAATGAGACGGCGCACCTTGAAACGACCAATGGACAGTCCTTCTTTGCGTAATTCTCCCAGCACGCGACGCCTACCATAGCAACGCTCTGACGCTTCAAAGATTGACTTGATCCTGGCCGCTGCCGGACAGGCGGGCTCCGGTTTCAAGCGACGCTGTTGGACCTCATAAAGCCCGGAGCGACTGATCCGCAGCACCGACAGACAGGAGCCACCGGGTGGGCGTTGCGTTGTAATTGGTGAACCATCTGGTGGGTCACTTCAATTCGCGGGCAAAGAAGGCCGTAGTTTTTTAGAATCTCATTGTCCATTTTCAGCTCGAAAATTTGCTGTTCTAACTTGCGAATACGCTGTTGCTCGCTGGTCAACGGCTTGCCAATTCCCGGGCCACCCAATAGCTCGGCCTTGTATTGCTCAACCCAGCGGCGCACTGCCGTATCGCTCAGGTTCATATCAAGGCAGACCGAGTTCACACTCTGACCTTGATCGACGATGAGCTTGCAAACATCAAGCTTAAAGGCGGCATCGAACTTTCTGTATTTCTTGGTCATAGTTGATCCTCAATGGATATAGCTTCCCCCACTGAGGTGTCCAGAGTCATTAGACTAGCTCAACCAACAAAATCAAAAAAACTAAGATTTGCCTAAAACCAGACCTTGCGAGCCGTCATTATTATCAATCAAATAACTCCAGAGCCACATTCGACAAGACGAACTTATTTCTTATCGCGATAGGTTTGTGCACCATCTCAGACAATTGCTGAAGCGCCTTTACGGGATCAGTGAAATCGATTTTTTTTATAACCGAAAGATCAAACACCCACCACCTACTTTTTATAAGCGCCTCTATCAATTCACTATCAAATCGATATTTTATGATTTTCGCCGGTGCACCGCCAACAATGGCATAGGGGGGCACATCTTTAGTTACAATAGAGTTTGCCGCAACGACAGCCCCGATACCAATCGTAACCCCTCTCATAATTTTTACGCCCGCCCCGATCCAAACATCGTGTCGAATCACCGGAGAGTTTTTATTATCACTCCAAGGTTGGGTTGGAAAATTACGCGACTCAGAAAAAAAACCGTATTTATTTTTCTGATAAAAAATCCCGCTCGTCCCAAGCCAAGGCGTAGGATGATTCCCCTCACCCATCATCACATCCGGCGCAATAGAACAGTAGTCACCAATTATTGCAGATATGCGCCCACCGCGAACTACCGAATACCTACCAACACTTGAGGAATTTAGAATTTTAGTATCAATTATACTAACGGGTAACGCACCCTGAAGCTTCTGACCCTTCCTAATGAAACTATTCTCATATTGAATCCCCTTCCCCAAAAGAAGCTCACTCCATTCCCCATCACTTCTTCCGTCTTTCTCAAATATCATCCTTCCCCCTAAGCTTTGCCCTTTTAATCACACGAATAACTTATTCTTCGATTATACATCAAACATCAAGAACACGCAAAACTGATAGGCCTAATATTTTGCACGTACAACTTCTCACCTCAAGCCTATAGCTTTACACAACAAACCCATGCATTAGAAAAGAACGCTTCCAAACCGAAACCCCATGATATAGAAACCCACCTCACTAGCGAAAGGCCGAGGGGGAGAGCTTCATTCAAAATGAAAAGTAACGCACAACCCCACCTAGCCGCCTTATCACCTTTCTAACTTAGCACTACCTCACAATAAATTTCAGAAAACCGCAACCAATATTCTCGCCAAACCAAAGACCATTAAGCACAACTGCATTAATACATCCAACGGAACCCCTAGCGATCGGAAACCCACACAAACACCTACAATACAACAAACTACAATACGGAAGTACAAACTCCACGCCACACCTAAGCATACATCACCAACCCTATTCCCTGACTGACAGGGCACTAGCTCAACACAAAGATCCTAGGCATGGAACCAAGACTCAAAGTATACAAAAACTCCTAGCTAAGTCCGGTCACACAGGTGCGTGCGTACCTGGCGCCATATTCTCTGACATGCGCTTCGAAGTGCTATTCCGAAAATCAGCAGCGCAGTGCGCCACGTATTTTCAACCTACCAGAGACTCCTTTGTTTCGTCACTACTGGCGCTACGCCGTGACTTGTTTTGACCGAACTGAACCACTTAGTGATCTTGTCGGGGAATACAGCAGGCCGCCATTCCCTGCTACCAACCTGAGGCTAAAAGATTGCATTTCGACACCGCACGTCTCGGAAATTTGACAGCAACAAACTCGTGTAATCTCATTAGACCACACCTCACCAATGCGCTTCCAACTCACGAAACAAAAACGAAGAATTGGCGCCGACCGCCTAAATCTTTACGCCCTTCACCGCAACACAATACCAGAATTATAAACCATGAAAAACCTTAAAAAGTTCCCCACGGCAGATTTCGAACATACACCTACTAGACATATCAGATACAAACATTGAATGATTTGGCACAGCCATACGCCAATAGATTGTCACAAGCATACAAAACAAACCTAGTACCAACCGAGCCTTAGAATTCGCTCTTGAATTTTTCTGGTAATCGCCAAGTACGCTGCGTCATTCATATGCATTTTATCAACAGACAAAGACACGGGCTTTTGCCCAAGTGATTGTTGCTTTAAATCTCTGACCGTTGGCGTAATTCCGGTATCTGTCCAAATCTGCCCTGACATTAGATAGCTCTGTACATCAACGTAAAGTTCGCCGTATCGAGCCTTGTAAGCTGCATTAATCATGTCTACAGTCTGCGACTGCGAACTTTCAGGACGCCAGTCTGAGTTGTGGAAGTGCCCAAGAACTAAACCGCGCCCGATGAAGGGTGTCAACCAATCAAACGAAACGTCCGTCCGCTCGATAATTTGTTGAGGGGTATATGTATTTATATCATTCTTCCCCATCCACAAAAAAACAATATCTCCGCGATGCTGTGGACCGACTTCAGGCAAAAAGGGGAATTCACCACCCGACGGTACTGCGACGCCAGATTTGACACGAGTAAAAACCAATTCTGAACGAGTAGAGGACACCTCCCCATAAACACCATTTAGCCAGCCTGTAAAGGGTTTTAGCGATTCACTAGGCTTGACATTGCTGCCTACGACCAAAACTCCCCCACTTGCGGGGATTTCCCCACCAGCGACCGTGAGTTGAAATGGGATGGAACCGATACGACCAGCAATATGGGTGGAATGCTCACCACCCTTGCCTCCATTGTAATACGCGGCACGCGGCTCAAGCCCCTCTACCATATCCGACAGCAGAGTCGCCATCCGCGCCATACTAGAGCTTCCCCATCCAGATACGCTGAATGGATTAACATAATAGCTGGGCAACTCACCGCCTTGTGCACGACTGTTTATTTTCGACGAGACACGTCCCCCACCAACACCAAGTTCAATTGAACTCTTACTCAAATCCTTATTCAGATAGCTATCTCTAATTAGCGGAAGCCCACTCCCATCCTGACCACAAAATAAGTAATGCCTACTTATACTTCGGACCTCTACTCGAGGGAACTGCGTTGTTCCAGCGTCAATTTTGCTGGTCGTACCGCGGGAGTCGCTATGCCCCCCCACCGAGTTAGTCACCCACGAATACCTCTCCCCGAATTCGTCGCCAAAATAGAACACTGAATTTAGACTCCGCCAACCAAACAAGTCTCCGTATTTTTTTTCAGCTGGAGTCAATCGATATCCGGCCCCACCAGCATCGGAAGATCGCGGCCGCATCTTAAAATCATGCGAATGTACTTTATTTCCGCCACCACCAGTATCGACCTGCTTATACTCACCCCCTGAAATAAAACGCAACTTTTCGTTGTCCACGACATCAATGTGGCGCACATCCGCAGATGAGTAAAAAAACTCTCCACCCAGAAAGCCAAAAAATGCGACCAATACTATTACAAAGAAACTTCGCATACTTATACCCCCTATTCCCGTCATATCGAAATACTCATTCCACAGACCCTTGCAACGCCTGCCGATTGCACCTAGCAATCGAGCCATTTAGCTTATCCACGCTTAGATTTCCTGACTCAAATTCAGGCCAGCAGTACATATCATCGCACTCGGGATTGACCAACTACTAGATTAATTCAGCGCCTATTTTTACTTTCACAGGATAAAAACAATATGAACTGGCAGCGATCAACACGGCGTTCGGCACCCACGCGTCACCAAATCCGCCACTGGCCACCTGTTTCGAAGCGATCTTCGCCATTCTAGCTCTGCGTGATCAGGTAGCCCCGGCAACGCTCAACTTGCACACTCCAGATAGCGCAGCCGAAGGCCTGGACCTGGTTCAGGGTGAGGCCCGGCACATGCCGATGGAATACGCACTGTCCAACGGCTTCGGGTTTGGTGGGGTGAATGCCAGCGTGTTGTTTCGGCGCTGGGTTTAAGAGCGCAAACCAGATTCACCGAGGGTGACCATAGCGGTCGCCTTCGGCTTTTTCCGTCAGAAATCTTCGCCTGAATCCTCTTGCCGAAAAAGTTGGCCTTCAATCCAGACGAACCCAACACGCACTACCCAGCGCTTGCGACCCACACCTGAAAAACACGCCGAAACCATCGTCCCAGAGCCTTCAGTCAAAAAATAATGAGTGATTTTTCAAGCACTAGTGGTTAGTGTGCCCGCGAGAATGAGGCAATACGCCATCATTCCTTCTGCAGATTGTACGCCGGGAAACTCCGTTGAAAAACGTAAAGCCCCTGGCCGCTGCCAGCATGCCGGCGGCCTTGCTTAATGCAGCCGGCATGTGCACGCAGCAGCAATTAGCAGCATCAAATTATTGACTGAACACTTAGGTGCAAAATGGCAGTAGCGGAATTTGAAGGTTTAATCGAAGAAACCGGTAACGGCGTGATCAGAAACGGCACCGTCACCGATTACGAGTACATCAAGATCGGCGGCAAACGAATCAGGCACATCCGCTGCCAGAACTATCTGGACAGCATGATCAAACCAGGCAACACCGTGCGCCTTTCCTGCGTTAAATCGCTTGGCAAGCACACTGTGTATGCCGTCCAGGAAAGCAATGGCGAAGTGTCCAAGAACCCACTGTATTACGCCATGGTCAACTCCGGCGTGGTTGTGGTGTTCTGTGTGCTGGTGCTGTTTTTCCCAGCCATCGCCATGTACGTATCGGGCTACCAAGCCTCAGGGCTTTTCACCTTCTTCGGGGTGACAGGCCTGCTCACCTGGTTCGGCTCCAAGGACCACTACCAAGCCCGCAACGCCCTGGATAATCTGCCGGCACCCGCAGTAGCCAGTTAAATGGTGTCAGGCGCCACGAGCCTCGTCCGGGCGCCTCGACGCAACCCCATCCCCTCCCCCATTCCTGATAAACTCGTCCCCCGCCTCACCCTCCTGATTCAGATACCCATGCCTCATTCAACTGCATCAACTATCGCTCCAGCTCTCTCTCGCCGGTTCTCCGTGGCGCCGATGATGGATTGGAACTACTAACACCAAGCCCCTCAATGATAAGGGGTTACAGCAGCCCTTACTCTCTTTCGTACCATTTCTGTACCATTCACTGGCCAGTCCGTAGGAGATCGTAGGATTGCCATGACCAGGCCCGTGAAGGCCGGCTCAACTTCTAATAGCTCTCGCCTGTACTCATTGACTCGTCGGACGACAAATGATGGCATCATGCCCATCAGCCCATTAGAGCGCATGACAATGCCTGAAGCTTTTTATAAGTACATGACTCATAGCACCGCAAATATTGTGCTTGAAAACCAAACGCTTCGCTGGAGCACTCCAGCCACTTTGAATGACCCCTACGATATCCAATTCGACCTTCGCATTGACTTCGACCGTGACAAAGTGCGCCATCAGACACTAGACAAACTATGGAAGATCTTTACCGGTGAACTCACCATCCGTGAAGATAGCAAAATGTCAGAAGCAATGAATATCTGGAGGCCACTTCTTCGGGGAATGCCAAAAAAACATTTCATGAAAAAAATGGAAGAAGGCATCAAAAAAGCGTTTGCAGAGCTTGATAAGAACATCCATCAAGCGTACCAAGATACAAGACAGCATCTTTCAACTACCAAAATCTTGTGCTTAACAGACTCCCCTACTAATCAACTCATGTGGGCGTATTATGCCGATAGCAATAGAGGGGTGGTTTTACGATTTCAAGATGAGCCTGGGGCAGGTAGCCCATATAAATTGGCGAGGCAAATGTCGTACATGCCTGACATTCCGATGCTATTCGAAGAGAGCGAGCTTTCGGACTTCTTGGCTGGATTGATTACTTTCGATACTAACAAACGAATCCACTCGCTGATTTACTCAAAATCAGACGCATGGAAGCATGAGAATGAGTGGAGAATTTTCGCAGGGGACGGGCGCAATAAGTTTGCCCCTTATGAAGATTCAGAGTTTGGCGCCAAAGAACTTACGGGTGCAATATTTGGCTGCCGCATGCCGCCTGATCAGAGAACTGCCTTGTCGCTGACTATTAGGCGACTCTACCCACATGCAGAAATCTTGCAGGCAGTCCCAGCCAACCACTCCTTTCAGCTTGAACTTCTCCCCTTCTGCGAAATTTGAATAGTGCCTAATGGGGGTTTCGCAAGCTTGCGATCCCCCCGTATTACCACTCTGAGAGTCTACTGTCTTACCTTCATTCATTAAGTACGTCTTAGGTTGAAAATGGCTCCGATCAAGCTGCTCAGCACGTGCAAACTCGATACCTGATCAACGCGCCGCTTAATTAAAGTGGAAAGAACAGAGGTCAACCCATGACCGCCTTACGCCGAACAGTACGAATACGACGAGGGCAAATGCCGCCCCTCGATTTGGTTACGATCTGCGATAAGTGCAACTAGTCGCGGGCACATGGCAACCACGTAGCAAGCAGCGCCAGGCCGAGGGCCTCGCACGACGCACCGCGGGGAATGAATAATGGATGGGCTAGACAGATATCTCAGGGAGGCAGAGGTGTTAAGGGTCACTTCCCTTTCACATGCGACACTTTGGCGCGAGGTGAAAGCTAAACGGTTCCCAGCTCAGGTTCGTATATCACCTGGTCGTATAGGCTGGAGAGCATCCGAAATTGCATGCTGGCAGGCGGATCCTATGCATTGGCAGCTGAAATCCGCCGCATAACTCAGAGGCATGTCGGACAAGGCGCTTGTCATCGCGGCTGCCAAGGATGGCTTCGGTGTGGTCATGAACATTTGTAGCGATGACTTGAAAGCGGCGCTGCAGCAATTAGGCGCTGCAGAGTAATAATGCCAAGTTATATTACAAAGGGAAGTAGCTCTTCACAATTGTGCAGAATAATACACTTCTTGAGAGGCTCGATCATGTAGCCATTGTGGGTAATGATAAATTGAAATCGGTACTCCTTTTCTTTTTGAAAAGGCACCGATGGCTTGATGAATGACATATTGTGCAATCTACCAATTACCTCACTGAGGTCATGAATCGTTTCATTCGTGAAGTGTAAGTCACGATCCATATATATGACCTTCCCCCCTAGAGTAGTGATTTCAATTTCACTTGCATCTATCTCTTTTGGGATGACGTGGCTCCCGTTCTTTTGGTTCTCTTGGATTTGTTTTAGTAAAAGCTTTTCAAGAATTTTGCCAACATGATCAATATTGCCATCATGGGTGTACCAGTAATCATCATAGCCTTCGAACATGCCATGGCATTCAGTTGTTTCTCTAACGTGAGACATACAGAATATAAAGCTATTCAGAGCCTCTCGATTAATTACGCCTTTAGAGTCCTGAAGGGTGATAGTATCAAAGCCATGCTCCACGATATTAAAACTTTCGAAGTGAGCATTGCCGCGCCCTGGAAATCTGTATCCCCCTGTGGGGCCAATTTGCATCAAACCTCCGGCGAAAGTGTTAAACACTCGCTGACTGACAGTTACCTCTCCGTCAAAGAAAAAATTAAAATCTAGGCTGCCCTCCTTTTTGTCGGAAATTGCTTGGTTTTCTGACTCTCGATACTCAAATAGTGTTCCGAGTTTTATTGTGTTGCTGGTTTTTACGTTGTCTTTTTTTTTGCAGCTTTTCCCTAACAACATATCTTTTCCGTCCCTCAACGTGGTGTCTTCTTCCATCCGCGCTTTGGCAATGAATTGACCGAGCTTCGATGATGGCAGTTTGCTTTATCTTGATTCAGCCCGCAAGACACTCGCCGCCTACCTTACGACCTTAGCTTCAGCCTCTAGCCAGGCAGCCCAAACCTGCAAAGCTGCCTGCTTTTCTTTGAAATAGTCATAACGGTCATAATGCTTGGATGACACATCAGAAAATGCATGCCCCTGAATCCGGTCCCGAATTTCTTTACTGATTCCAGCGACCCCCATCAAAGTTTTACACGTTCTCCGAATGTCCCTCAGTGTGAAAGGTCCCGCGAACTCTTTCTTGTGTCTGGAGTAAAGCTTGGTAACCGCACGCGACAGTGAGTTGGTGTGAATCGATTCGTTGAGGTCCTTGCCGGAAAATGGGTGCGGGTCTTCGGCCGTGATCATCGACAATCGATCCAGGCAACCCAACGCCAGCTCATTAAGCGGCACAGCGTGCGCGGTGCAGCGTGCATGCATAACATCTGATGGACCTTTGCCAGCGCCTACCCCTAGGTGCTTTCGGCTTTTCATGTTGACCCACGGGAAAGAAGTTAGGAAGGTTAGTTTTTTTCTAATCGCCCTGAAAGCCTTGTAATGCGCGACTCTGAGCTCGATGCCATAGGTTAGCTTTAGGGTTATGGGAGGTAATTTCCTAACCTTTATAACCGTTTAAAATCAACTAAATAAAATCCTTATAAATCAGCACCTTATAACTTAATAACCTCAAACCTAACCATAACTAACCCTCCAAAGTTAGCGCCCAAGCCCAACAAACACAGGGCCTGCAAAGCAGCCATCCCCCCATTTTCAAAAACTAACCCTTTCCCCGAGCCACCTCTCAGAATTGCCCTGAGACTTCGCTCCAGCCACGCCCTCAAAACAGCCTACCCTCGCAGGGATTCGCAGGCTTTTTCACTCCTGTCGATGCCAGAGCGAGCCCAGCCAGGCCCACGCCGCAGCACCTGCAGGGCGTGCAGAAAAAGCGCCCTATTTAGCCCGCAGGCGTGGTGGGGGGATGACGGCGCGCGCCGGGTGATGAAGCACGCCATTGCCCCGATGTAGCACGCTAACTCCCCTAACCCGCAACGACACGCAGGACGCCAGTCGAAGCAGGCGAACTCCCCCGTGTTTATTGGCCCGAACAGCTGCTCTCGGTTGCCGTGAAACCCTGCAAATGCTATGTTTAACTGGGTTTTTTATCGGTTGTCGTTCGGTTCATTGACGAACATGCAGTTTACAAAAGGAAGTGTTGAATGCAGGGACAACTGATGCCTGTCCAGTTCTATGAGGACACCTTGGTCTTGGTCGACCAGGACAAGAAACCGTTTGTGGTCATGAAACCGCTGGTGAGCAATATGGGACTCGTTTGGTCCGCCCAGTTCGTCAAGACTGCTGAGAAGTTCGGAGCAGTCGTTTCGGAAATCGAAACAACTGGTGCTGATGGCAAGCAGTACCGAATGACCTGCCTCCCCCTTCGCAAGCTCCCAGCCTGGCTCTTCTCGATCAACCCCAACAAAGTGAAGCCCGAACTGCGCGACAAAATCATTCGCTACCAAGAGGAGTGCGACGACGTCCTTTGGAATTACTGGACTACAGGCACCGCAGCCCAAGCAGGGTCAGGGTCACCTAACGTTACCCAGCAGATTGCACTATCTCGCCACCGCATTGCCCTGTTCAAGGAACTGCAGCGCTCCCGCAACCACGTGATTCGCGCCACCATCCAGGAAGAGATCACCCAGCTTTCGGCAAAGCTGGGCCTCAGCGTCCCCGATCTAGACAACATCGAAATCGCTGACCCTCTCGAGAAGGATATTCTTGCCGACTTCTGGGCTGCACTGAGACACCTGGATGGAAAGGGGGTGCGGTATAACCACGCGAAAAAGTCCACCTTGCTTGCGATTCGCATTGACGAGCTTGCAGCGCAATTCGAGGCACATGGCATTACCATCAAACTAGACTCAGCAATAACCAACGCTCTGGAGAACAGTTCGTCGCCAAAATACGTTGACCATAGTCAAACGGTTCACAACGAGCTAAAGCGCTGCGGTATCAAATGCTGGGTGTTTGAATCTCTTCCTGTACCAGTTGACCTAAGCTTTGGACATGGCAATCATTGCTAGAAATTTACTGACGTGAATTCACACATCAATACATCAGATTTCGGGCAGGCAAACAATGAACAGCTTCAACCCATTTACTAAAAGCCTCCATGACCTAAACGCACAAGATCTCGCAGCCTTAAAAATGGTCGCAGAAGGCTGGTACATTGAATACAAGCAAGAAGTCCCTAACGCAAAGTCTATAGCCAAATCCGTATCAGCCCTAGCAAACAGCTATGGCGGCTGGGTTTTTTATGGAATAAAAGAAGAATCCAAAGAAAATTCCGTTGCAGGTGAGTTTCCAGGAATTGAAAAAACAGAAGTAGATGGTGCGCTACAAAAGATCAGGCAAGCAGTTGCAAACTTAATGAGTCCAGCTTGTCATTATGAGGCTCGCGCAATATTTGGACCTTGCACAGAAATAGGTTTGAGCGAATCACATGCGATAATCTGCGTAGCGGCCCCTCAAAGCATCGAAGCACCTCACATCCACAATCAAGGGCTAATTTACAGGCGCATATCGGATGGCTCTGAGCCGGTGCCAGAGACTGATAGGCACATGATAGAAAAAATGTTTCAACGAGCGAAGGAAACGGTAGATCGTTATAAGCAGTGGATCAAAAAAGACCCAGAATTTTCGAAGTCGGAGTCAGAAGCACCTTATTTGCGGATAATGATTACACCCAATCCTTGGAAAATGCCAAGAACGGATTTCTCATTAAATACGGATAGTGTGCGTGAGGCTCTCAATGGAAGTGAGGGTCGCACCTCTACGTTACCATTTGAGACGGTCTATTCGAGTGCTGATGGCGTGGTAGCTCGCCAAAGCAGCAATAGCGACCCAACGAAAGCACAGTTAACATGGAATATATCAAAAGATTTAGAAAGTGACGTTTTAATTCCACTCCACTGGAACAGCGGCGAACCAGACCAGATTTATCATGGGCTTTATGGACACGAGCTCGCAAAAGAATTCAAGGATATATTAGATCAATCGAAAATTGAATCGGCAACTGTCATCAATTTAAATCTTGTATTCAACCTATTAATGGGCGTAGTGGAATCCCAGCGCGCATTGCAAGATAAAGCTGGATGGCCGCTAGAGTTTTACATAAAAATAAAACTCCTAAATGTTTGGCGCACAATACCATTCCTTGACATAGACTACTTTATTCACCACATCAACTCCAACGGCATACCGGTTTGCTTGACGAGTGATTGCATTTCCCCACCTGGCAATCACCCAGAAACCTTTAGGTTCATCAGATCTAACGGGGTTGATGACTCATTGACCAATCAAGCAAGGGTGTATATTCAAACCTTCGAGTCCTTTCTCCCTATCGCGGAGGCATTTGGACTTCCACTTGCTCACATGGTTAAAACTGAACTTGAGCGCGAGAGCACTGATGGAAAGAAAGAAGGTTTTGTTTGGAAGTTGACTCAGGCCGGCATTCGCTCAATAAACATTATCAATAACCAAAGCTAAATTGAAGATTTCTAGCTATTCCAAGATACAGGAATAGCTAGTAAACGAATCATTCCTCCTAAATTACTTCAAAAGTTTTGAACCGAACCACTTCCTCACCAACCCAGTCATTCAACAGGGCCAGGCGGGTCTGAATGGGTTCGAGTTCCAGGGTTGACCACACGGTGGCGGCCTCTTGCGGAGAGCCAAAGCCCCCGGCGTTCTTCGGCACAATGCCCATCAGTTGGGGGTAAACCCGCAACGCGGCCAGGACATCCTCAAGAGTCTTATCCTTGATCGAGTTGAATTCGTCTTTCGCGGCCACCTCACTGACCGGAATCAGCTGAATCCCCTCCTTTTTTCCGTTTGGTGCGTACACGAATAGGTTGCGAAAATTCCCCGGGCCCTTGGCGTTCTTCAGCGCCGTCCGCAGGTCATTGATGTCTTCTTCATTTTGAGCCGCGTCGGTCACCCTTACCACACAGGTGGGTGTATCGCCGCATCGAATTCCAGTCCCTATGCCCGGAAACACTCGCCACACGCGGGATGTCCCAATCCATTTCGAACAGGCGGCTGACCCCCTCATGGCGAAGGTCGTGGAAGTGCAAATCTGCGATTGCCAGGAACTTGCAGGCTTTCGCCCAGGACGTGGAGATAGATTCAGGGCTGTAGGGGAATATGTCGTCGCCAGCCTTCGGCATTGTTTGGAGAATCTGCCACGCCTCGTCCGGCAGGTAACACCAAACATCGTTGCCGATCTTCTGCCCGGGGTTTTTCATGTCGCGCACCAGCACCCGCTGACCGGGTTCATCAACGTCTGCCCAGCGGATACGGGTTATTTCATCCAGCCGGCGCGTGGAGAACAGAGCAAAGCCCACCACCTTCAGCATATTGGTGACAGTCGGGCGCCTCGCCTGCATGGCCTGGTAGTGCGTCAGCACCTTCCCTAACTCGTCCAAAGTCGGCCGGCGGTCACGCTCCCGGCTTTTCAGGTTGTAGCCGAGCTTGCGTAGCACACGCCGTGCGCCGCCCATGGCAAGCGGATCGACCTGGTAACCCCATGCGTCTTTGGCAATTGCTAGAACAGCTCCGAGGTGGGCCAGGTCATTACCGGCGGTTTGCGGCTGAACCCCACCACCCTCCAGGGACATCCGCCAAAGTGCGAAATCGACCAGGCACTGAGTATTGATGTCCGTGTCGGTCAACTCGCCCAGGTACGTCTCACCGATAGCGTTGAGTGTTGCGCGCTTGGTCTTGCCCAGCGGCCGGGCTTTCTCTACTTCGACCAGGTAGCGATCGGTCATCTCTTTGAGCGTGGTGCCTTTGCGGCTCGCCCGCTCGATCGCACCAGGTTCATCCAGCTCCGACTCGCGCTTACGCGACCAAGCCTGGGCGGCCTGTTTTCGGGCGAAGGTCTGGCTCTCTTGGTAGACTTGCACTCCGTCGCGCTTGATGCGGATCTGAGCCGTGTAGCTCACAGTCCCATCTGCCAGTTTTCTTGCCCTGATAGTCGCCATATTGAAAGTGGTACGCGTCAGTTTTTGAGTGGTACATCGTACCACCGAGACCTAAAAAACGCCTGAAAACGCCCCCAAACATGCCGAAAACACGTTGAGTAAAATGATTCAAAAACAGAGCTTTAGCCCAGCAGAATCAAGCCCCGCACTGTCTCGGCGCTTTAGCGTTGCCCCCATGATGGATTGGACCGACCGCCACTGCCGGTTCTTCCTGCGCCTGCTCTCCAAACACGCCCTGCTTTACACCGAAATGGTCACCACCGGTGCGCTGCTCAACGGTGATCACGAGCGTTTTCTGCGGCACAACGAGGCTGAGCATCCGCTGGCGTTGCAGTTGGGCGGCAGTGCTGCGCTGGATCTGGCGGCCTGTGCGCGGATGGCGCAGGAGCATGGGTATGACGAGGTGAACCTCAATGTCGGCTGCCCGAGTGATCGGGTGCAGAACAATATGATTGGTGCGTGCCTGATGGGGCATCCGCAGTTGGTGGCTGATTGCGTGAAGGCGATGCGCGATGCGGTGTCGATTCCGGTTACGGTCAAGCATCGGATCGGGATCAATGGACGCGACAGTTACGCGCAGCTGTGTGATTTCGTCGGTACGGTGCGCGATGCCGGCTGCACCAGCTTTACCGTGCATGCGCGCATTGCGATTCTTGAAGGTTTGTCGCCCAAGGAGAACCGCGATATTCCGCCACTGCGCTATGACGTGGCGGCGCAGCTGAAGGCGGACTTCCCGGAGCTGGAGATCATTCTCAACGGCGGGATCAAGACGCTGGAGGCCTGCCATGAGCATTTGGCGACCTTTGACGGGGTAATGTTGGGCCGTGAGGCGTATCACAATCCTTATGTACTGGCAGAGGTGGATCAGCAGTTGTTTGGCAGCACCGCGCCGGTGATCAGCCGGGCCGAGGCGCTGGCGCAGTTGCGTCCGTACATTGCCGCACACCTTGAGGCTGGCGGCGCGATGCACCACATCACCCGGCATGTCCTGGGGCTCGGCACAGGCTTTCCTGGGGCGCGCAAGTTTCGCCAGTTGCTGTCGGTGGACATTCATAAGGCCAAGGACCCACTGGCCCTACTCGATCAGGCGGCTGCGTTGCTGGAAGGCCGCTAGCCGTCGCCGCGATTGAACCTGTGGGCGGTTTTGCCATCGTAGTTAGCGGATAGCGCCGGGCCTTTCAAACATCTGTTTTGCAGATGTTGCCGCCCAGGCCGTTGTTACGCATTTGTGCCCTTGAGTGGCTGCCAGCGCTCGGGTAATGTCAACAGACCCACAGGATAGAGCACACCCATGACTTCCAAGCTGGAACAACTTAAACGATTCACCACTGTCGTGGCCGATACTGGCGATTTCGAAGCAATCGCTCGCGTCAAACCAGTGGACGCTACCACCAACCCCTCGCTGCTGCTCAAGGCTGCGGCCATTCCTGCCTATGCCGAACTGCTCAACGCCAGCGTTACCGACTGCAAGGGCGACGTGGGCCTGGCCAGTGACCGTTTTGGGGTCGCAGTGGGCCAGGAGATCCTGAAAGTGATTCCGGGGCGCATTTCCACTGAAGTGGATGCGCGCCTGTCGTTCGATACCGATGCCATGCTCAAGCGTGCGCACCGCCTGATCGAACTCTACGACAAGGCCGGCATTGGCCGTGACCGTGTGCTGATCAAGATCGCCTCCACCTGGGAAGGCATCCGCGCCGCCGAACAACTGGAGCGCGAAGGCATCCAGACCAATCTGACCCTGCTGTTCTCCTTCGCCCAGGCAGTGGCCTGCGCCGAAGCCGGGGTGTTCCTGATTTCGCCGTTCGTAGGGCGCATCTACGACTGGTACAAGAAGGCCAACGGTACCGACTACAGCGGCGCCGATGATCCCGGCGTGCAGTCGGTGACGCGCATCTACAACTACTACAAAGCCAATGACTACAAGACCGTGGTCATGGGCGCGAGCTTCCGCAACCTCAATCAGATCGAGCAACTGGCGGGCTGCGATCGCCTGACCATCAGCCCCGACCTGATCGAGAAGCTGGCGGCCGACACCGGCAAGCTGGAGCGCCAGCTGGCGCCAGGGCATGCCGGTGAAGCACGCCAGAGCCTGAACGAAGCACAGTTCCGCTGGGCATCCAACGAGGATGCGATGGCCACCGAGAAACTGGCCGAAGGCATTCGGCAGTTTGCCCGCGACCAGGAGAAGCTGGAGGCGTTGCTGCAGGCCAAGTTGTAAGGTTACAGCTCAATGCAAAAAGGGCGAACCCTGCTGGGTCCGCCCTTTTTTGTGTGCCTGGTTTGACGCAGTGTTTTGCCTTCGCCAGCGCCTACGAGGGATTGCAGGGGCTATCAGTGCCGCTCGAGGGCGTTTACCAGGTCATGGAACGCTTCGCGGTTGGAATCGTTGAGCCCCATGAGGATCTTGTGCGCTTCCAGCACCTTGATCCGCACCACCTCTTCGGACTGGTCCTGGTCAGGCAGGTCGGTCAGGCACTCCGGGCACGGCACCGGGCGGTCAACGATGTTGAACACCTGCTCGAAACCCATGGATTCCAACAGTCGGGTGATGTCTTCGTGGGTGGTGACGACGGTCGGCAGCAGGCCGACCTTTTGCCGCGACATGATCGACAGCTTGGCCAACAGGCCCAGGGTGGTGCTGTCGATGCTGCGGGCTTCGGTCAGGTCGATCACGATCGCGTTGAAATTCAACGCGGTGAAGATCCGCTCGATAGTCGCATCCAACGCCGAACACAGGGTCAGGCGAACCTCACCGACGAACTTCAGGACAAAGGTGCCATCCTGCTCGGCGAACTGGATTCTACCGGTACTCATTGAAGATTCCTGCTCAACACTAACAGGGCGATATCATCCGGCATCTCCCCTAGCGTGGCCAATCCAAAAACCTGCCGCAGACCATCCAGGCTGCCGCCCGCCGATCTTACCCGTTGCGGTAAGGCGGCCTCTTTTTCTTTGAGTGTCGGTTCTGGCAAAAGGTCCAGAATGCCATCGGACATCAGCGTCAGGCTGAACACCGGTGGCAGTTCGATGACGTGGTCTTCGTAGGTGGCTTCATTGAACAAGCCTACCGGCAGACCGCGGCCTTCGAGGTATCCCACACTGTCTGGCGTGTACAACACTGGCAACGGCAGGTGTCCGCCGATGCTATAGGTCAACAAACCGGTCTCCTCGTCGATGACTCCACCGACCATCGTGACATGTTTGCCCAGCTTACAGCTGATCAGGCCCCGGTTGATATGGCCGAGCACCTCTGAAGGGGTGAATTCCGGCAAGGTGCCGTTGCGCTTGGATTCGAACAGCAGGCGCGTGGTCATGAACTTGAGCAGCACGGTGACGAAGGCCGAAGACGCGCCATGCCCGGAAACATCCGCCAGGTAGAACGCGACTCGGCGTTCGTCGACCCGAAAATAGTCGACAAAATCACCCGACAGGTACAACGACGGGATGATCTGGTGGGCGAACTTGAACTCGTCGATGGCCCAGGGGCTCACCGGCAACATGTTCATCTGCACCTGGCGACCGGCGTTCTGGTCTTCCTGCAGCAGGTTCAGGCTGGCTTCGAGCTCACGGTTGGCGGTTTCAAGCTTGGTCCGGTAACGCTGGTTCTCCAGGAGCAGGCGCGCGCGATCCAGGGCCCGGCGCACGGAGTGCTCGAGCACGGCCAGGTCTTCCAGCGGCTTGATCAGGTAGTCTGCCGCGCCCAGGCGCAAGGCTTCGACCGCGTCGTTCATCACGCCGGCACCGGACACCACGATCACCGGCGTTTGCGGCGACAGGTCAGTCACCTGGCGAATGAGTTCGAGCCCGCCCATCTGCGGCATGCGCAGATCGCAGATCACGAGATCGGGGTGGCTTTGCTCGAATACCGCTAGCCCTTGCAGTCCATTGCTGGCCTGCAGGACGCTGAACCCACTGTCTTCCAAATAGGCCGCGAGACTCGCGCGCACTACTTCGTCGTCATCGATTATCAGCAGCGTGGCACTGGTTTTTTGCATGTGGGCAAACGGCGCCAGAATTAGGTTGGCGTAGCTGGCGGGGTGATTAGCCCGGCACACACTACTGGATTCGCTTTCTAGCCTCTCTGCTGCACTGCTTTCGAGCATTTGCCCGACACACATGTTCATCAGAGGTGCCCTTCTAAGGCGCAGACGGTACTCCCATCCGCGAGGCGTTTCAAGCTCACGCCGATGGTCATCAGGCGTCTTTACCCTGCAAATCACCGGGAGTTATAAGAACCGCAAAATTTGCAACAAAATGCAAGGTTGGAACGCCAGCTATAAAACGAAGAAGGCGGCCCGTGGGCCGCCTTCCTGTTATTGAAGCGCCGACTCAGAAGTCGTCTTCAACCTGGCCATCCTTGACCTTGAATTCGCGGTTCTGCAAGTAGGCGTTGCGGATGAAGACGTACTTGTCGCCATTGATCAGCTTCTCGGCCGACAACAGGCTGGCACGGGTATCGATCACATCTATGCCGAGCGCCATGTTGCGCGCTGGAATGTCGTGCATGTAGCGGTAGGGTTCGGCATAGCTGTCGACGTACTTGGACGGCGCGTCACGCAGGGTGCTCGGGCCGAGGAACGGCAGCATCACGTAAGGGCCGCTGGGCATGCCCCAGTAGCCAAGCGTCTGGCCGAAGTCTTCGTCATTGCGGTGCAGGCCCATCTTGGTGCCCACATCGAAGAACCCGGCCAGGCCCAGGGTGGTGTTCATCAACAAGCGTGCAGTGTCGACGCCCGCCGCATGGGGCTTGACCTGCAGGATGTCGTTGGCCAGGTTGCCGACGTCACCGATGTTGCGAAACATGTTGTGAATGCCGTCTTCGAGGAACTGCGGCGTGACGAACTGATAGCCCTGGGCCAGAGGCTTGAGGGCGTAGGTGTCCAGCACGTCGTTGAAGGTGTAGATCGGGCGGTTGATGCTTTCCCAGGGATCTTCTTCGGTGGCCGCCTGGGCAGCGAACGGAACCAACAGGACGCCGGCAAATAGACTTAGTCGAGCCAGGCAATTGCTCCAGCGCATAGCAGAAACTCCTTGGATTGTACTGGCGCGGATCGCGAAACCCGCACGGTAAGCTGGCTAGTATAAGACGGATACCGGCTTTCAGGGAAACGCCCTACGACACCTTGCATGTTTCCCCAGCCGGTCAAGAGAATGTCACTTAACTGTCACGAGGCAGGCCTACCCTCTCTGATTATTTCAGGGATGTTGAAATGCCCCAACCTCAGGTACACCCCCAAGCCCTCCCCCAACCCACCGCCGTGCTTTTTGGCCTGAGTGGCTGCCTGGTGGATTTCGGCGCGCAAACCCGACTCTACGGCAGCGGCCGTGCCCCACATGGCCAACTCACCCCTGGCGCCGAGCAAGCCTTGCTGTCGTTGCGGCTGCAAGGCATTCCCTGCGCCTGGCTGGATGAGTTACCTGCCAGCCAGAGCCAGTCACTGGCGACCGAGCTACCCGACTGGATCAGCGCCGGCCCGCGGCCCCTGAGCGTCCGCCCATGGCCCGCTCCCGATGCCTGCTGGTCATCGTTGATGGCGCTGAACATCCATCGCCTGGACGGTTGCGTACTGGTCAGCGGCGAGCCGCGCTTGCTGCAATCGGGCCTCAATGCCGGGCTGTGGACCATTGGCCTGGCGTCCTGTGGCTCGCTCTGTGGCCTGGCACCCAAGGAATGGCAAGCCCTGAGCCGACAGGAGCGCGAACTCATGCGCGGTAAAGCGACCTTGCAATTGTTTGGCCTGGGGGTGCATTCGGTGATCGATCACCTCGGCGATCTCGACACCTGCCTATCGGATATCGGCCTGCGCCGGCGCAAGGGCGAGAAACCCTGATCGATCATTCTTGATCAAGATCATGCACTTCGCTCGCCAGTGGATTAATCTACAGGTCAGACGTAGACCTTTGGATCACTGCTGCGGTCTATGCCAGTGCCTATAGATAAAAGGAAAGTAGCCATGCCTGCCCGCGAACTGCAAGAACAGCTCAATACCCTGCGCGAGCAACTGGAGCAGAACCCGCCGCTCTCGCAGGAAGAACGTGACCACCTGCTGGACCTGATGACGCAGATCGAAGCACAGCTGCAACTGGAAACCGCCACTAACGACAGCAGCCTGGCCGATGGCGTCAACCTGGCCGTGGAACGCTTCGAACTCGACCACCCGGCGCTGGCCGCCACCTTGCGCAACATTGTGCAGACCCTGGGCAACATCGGGATCTGATCCACACGAATACCAAAAAGCCCCGCTGGCGACAGCGGGGCTTTTTCGTTTCCTGATC
The DNA here is from genome assembly GCF_033989915.1 of Pseudomonas sp. P5_152. Lineage (NCBI taxonomy): Bacteria > Pseudomonadati > Pseudomonadota > Gammaproteobacteria > Pseudomonadales > Pseudomonadaceae > Pseudomonas > Pseudomonas sp. P5_152. The sequence goes on from NZ_JASFAH010000002.1 coordinate 1,080,981, forward strand.
GGCAAAAAATCCCGGAATTTCGCGCTGCCCGCGCTTACTGGCGAACCAGGCGATGGTTGGGCAACTGCACTTCTTCGGTGCTGCGGTACGGGTTGATGTCCAGCCCGCCACGGCGCACATAACGGGCGTAGACGGTGAGTTTTTCCGGCTTCAGTAAGCGCTGCAAGTCGAGGAAGATCCGCTCCACGCACTGTTCGTGAAAGTCCGAGTGCTGGCGGAAGCTGACCAGATACGCCAACAGGCTGGCGTGATCCAGCGCCGCGCCACGGTACTCCACCGCCACGCTGCCCCAGTCCGGCTGGCTGGTGACCGGGCAGTTGGATTTGAGCAAATGGCTGTGCACGCTCTCCTCGACGACGCGCGACTCATCACAACGCAGCAGCTCCGGACGCGGGTGCTCGTAGTTGCTGACGCTGATGTCGAGGTCGTCGATGCACACACCCGGCAGGGCCACCACACCCTCAGCCTGCACTTCGTTCAAGCTACGAATGCGCACGCCCACGGGCTTGCCCGCTGCCGCCGAGAGATCCTTGCCCAGGGTAGCTTGCAGGGTCTGGGTGTCAGCGAATGGAGTCTGGTTCAGTGAGTTCAGGTACAGCTTGAACGACTTCGATTCAATGATGTTCGGCGAGTCCGCCGGGATGCTGAACTCACCGATGGCCACCACCGGCTTGCCCGACGGCAGCAGCCAGGACAGTTCGAAGCAGTTCCAGAAGTCCACGCCCTTGTACGGCAAGGTGTCGGCCGTCAGCCCCAACTCGGCCCATTTGGCGGTGCGCGGGATCGGGAACAACAAAGACGGCGTGTACGTGGCGATGTATTCGCTGGATTTGCCCAGCGGCGAGTGTTCGGCTGCGGGATGCATGGCGGAAACCTGACTGAAGAATCAGCCGATTCTACCAGCCTTTGCTCCCGCCTTTGAGTGCTTACTGACTGACCGTCAGTTTGCCGACCATGCCCGCCTGATAGTGACCCGGGATGTTGCAGGCGAACTCCAGGTTGCTGGCCTGCTTGAAGGTCCAGGTCAATTCGGCGGTTTTGCCCGGCTCCACCAGCACGCTGTTGGGGTCATCGTGCTGCATCGCCCCATGGTCCATGCCCGCCATCGAGCCGTGGCCCATGGCCGCGTGATCCATCGCCGGCGCTTTCATTGCGGTCGGGGTGAGCTGGCCGCTTTGCTGCATCTTGAGCATTTCGGCCTGGTGCTGGCTGTGCATCGCCACGTCGCCCAGGTTGAATTCGTGGAGCAATTGGCCTTTATTGATCAACACAAAACGCACGGTCTCACCGGCCTTGATCTGCAGGGCCTTGGGATTGAACGTCATATCGCCCATGACAATTTCCACCGTGCGCGTCGCCTTGGCCGCCGGGGCAGGCGCACCAAAGGCGTAGGACTGCGCCGGTGCGGCCAGTAGCGGAGAACTCAATGCCAACAAGCAGCCGGCCAGCACCCAGGATTTAGCGAAATACATGATCACACTCCAACAAGATAAGGTTCAGCTTGTGGGAAACTCTAAGGGTGTGCCGCTGCCAGGTAGCTGACGAGTAGATTACAACTTTGTCAGGTTGAGCTGGCTGCGCGCCCGCCACGGTATAACGCTTGTGTCCCATCCACCCTGAGTCGCCCATGAAACTGCTGATCGTCGAAGACCAACCGAAAACCGGCCACTACCTGCGCCAAGGCCTGACCGAGGCCGGGTTCAACGCTGAACTGGTGGCCGACGGCATCACGGGCCAGCAACTGGCGTTGAGCGGGGATTATGGGCTGCTGATTCTCGATGTGATGCTCCCTGGCCGCGACGGCTGGCAGATCCTGCAAGCGGTGCGCGCCGCCGGCCTGGACGTGCCGGTGCTGTTCCTGACAGCCCGGGATGCGGTGCAGGACCGGGTGCATGGCCTGGAACTGGGGGCCGATGATTACCTGGTCAAGCCCTTCGCCTTTTCCGAACTGCTGGCCCGGGTGCGCAGCCTGTTGCGCCGTGGCAATGCGGCCCCGCAGGAAACCAGCCTGCAACTGGCGGATCTGCGCCTGGACCTGATCCGCCGCCGGGTCGAACGCAGCGGGCAGCGGCTGGACCTGACCGCGAAGGAGTTCGCCCTGCTGGAAATGCTCCTGCGCCGCCAGGGCGAAGTGCTGCCCAAATCGTTGATCGCCTCCCAGGTCTGGGACATGAATTTTGACAGCGACACCAATGTCATCGAAGTGGCGATCCGCCGTTTGCGCCTGAAAATCGACGATGACTTCCCCAACAAACTGATTCATACCGTACGCGGCATGGGGTATGTGCTTGAAGAGCGTCCAAGCTGATGCCCCGCCTGTCTTTGAGCAGTCGCCTGGCGTTGCTGTTTGCGGCGTGCACCGCGGTGGTCTCGCTGATTGCCGGCGTGTTGTTCAGTCGCGCCAGCGAGACCCACTTCATTGAGCTGGACCAACAACTGCTGGACGGCAAGCTGGTGGCCCTGCGCAGCGCCCTGCAAGGCGCCGACGACCCAGCGCTGTTCGTCCAGCGCAAAGCCCGCCTGCAGGAAGAAATGAGCCATCAGACTGACCTCGCACTGCGCGTACGCGGTGCCGATGGCCACGTGTGGTTCGACAGCGCGCCCAGTTTGCCTGGCGACCTGCCCACCCTGCCCGGCCTGTCTAGCCTGCACAGCGCCGGCACCGCCTATCGGGTCTACAGCGCGCCACTGGAGCCAGGCAGAACCGATGGGGCGCAACTGACCCTGGTGCTCGACATCACCCACCATCAGCACTTTTTGCAGCGCATGCAGCATTTGATCTGGCTGACGGTCGGGCTCTCGGCGCTGGCCACGGCCTTGCTCGGGGCCTGGGCGGCGCGCAGTGGCTTGCGCCCGTTACGGCGCATGAGCGAAGTGGCCGCCGGGGTGTCCGCCAGCTCCCTGACCCAACGCCTGTCACACGCGCAGATGCCGGCCGAGTTGGCCGAACTGGCCCACGCATTCAACGCCATGCTCGGACGCCTCGACGATTCATTCCAGCGGCTGTCGGCGTTTTCCGCCGACATCGCCCACGAACTGCGCACGCCGCTGTCGAACCTGCTGACCCACACCCAGGTTACCTTGACCCGTCCTCGGGACCTTGAGGACTACCGCGAAGCCTTGCACAGCAACCTCGAGGAACTGCAATGGATGGCGCAACTGGTCAACGACATGCTCTATCTGGCCAAGGCTGACCACGGTTTATTGATGCCTCGGCGTGAGCCGCTGCAACTGGCGCAAGAGGCGGATGCGCTGCTGGAGTTTTATGCGCCCCTGGCTGAAGACGCGCAAATCCGCCTGACCCGCCAGGGCGAAGCCGCCATCAGCGGCGACCGCAGCATGCTGCGCCGGGCCCTGTCCAACCTGCTGGACAACGCCCTGCGTTTTACTCCAGCGCAGGGTGAGGTTCAGGTGCAGATAGTGGACTCGGCGCAGGGTTTACACCTGAGTATCGCCAACACCGGCGAAGGCATTCCCCCCGCCTTGTTACCGCGCCTGTTCGACCGTTTTTATCGGGCCGATCCGGCGCGCCGTGAAGGCAGCAGTGAACATGCGGGATTGGGCCTGGCGATTACCCAGTCAATCATCCGCGCCCATGGCGGGACCATTCGTTGCGAATCGGCCCAGGGCTGGACGCGCTTTGTGATCGAACTGCCCAAAGGCAATTGAGCCAGCGCAGGCAACCTGTGGGAGAGAGGCCACCGCGCTCATCCTGAGGCTGAGCGTTATCGTTGACGTCCATCGCGAGCAAGCCGCAAGCGGGCGCTCGCCCCTACAATGTCTTCGGTAAACCCAGGGGCTGTGGCACCCCACGGATCGTAGTCAGGAATAACGCAAGGCGTGCGCTGGTTCGATCTTCGCGGCGCGCCAGGCCGGGTAGACGGTGGCCAGGAAGCTCAGGATAAACCCGGCCGAGCAGATCAACAGCACATCGGCGCCCTGCAACTCCGACGGCAGGTTGCTGACGAAGTACACGTCGGAACTGAAGATGTGCTGGCCGCTGACGCGCTCCACCCAGCCCACCAGCGCACTGACATTCAGCGCCGCGATCACGCCAAGCACACCGCCAATCAGGGTGCCGACGATACCGATCACCGTACCCTGAACCATGAAGATCGCCATGATCTGCCGTGGCGTAGCGCCAATGGTACGCAGGATCGCGATGTCGGCACCCTTGTCGTTCACCACCATGATCAGGGTCGCGATGATGTTGAACGCCGCCACCGCGACGATCATCAGCAGCAACAGGCCGATCATGGTTTTTTCCATTTTCATGGCACTGAACAGGCTGCCCTGGGTGTGAGTCCAGTCATCGGCCTTGTATCCAGCCCCCAGGCTGCCAGCAATCGCCGCCGACACCTGAGGCGCGGCGTACAGGTCCTTCACCGCCAGGCGCACGCTTTGCACCTGGTTGGGCGCCCAGCGCTGCATTTGCGCAGCGTCGGCGACATGGATCAGGGCCATCGAACCATCGAGCTCAGCACCGACCTTGAACACCCCCACCACGTTCAGGCGCTGCATACGCGGGGTGATGCCCCCCGGCGCGCTGCTGATTTCCGGCACGATCAGGGTGAGCTTGTCGCCGACATTCAAGCGAAAACGCCGCGCGGTGATTTCGCCGACCACCACCCCGAACTCACCTGGCTTCAAGTCATCCAGGCGCCCTTGCACGATGTGCTGGGTGACAATCGACACCTTGCCTTCCTGGGCCGGGTCGATGCCGCTGATCTGGATCGGCTGCATCGAACCCTTGTAGGAGAGCATGCCTTCCATCTCGGTGAAGGGCACCGCGGCGGTCACTGCCGGATTTTTCAGCGCGGCGGCAGCCACCGGCGCCCAGTCGTCGATCGGCTTGACGCCGACGATGGTCGCGTGAGGCACCATGCCAAGGATGCGCGAGCTCATTTCGCGCTGGAAGCCGTTCATCACCGACAGCACCACGATCATCGCCAACACGCCCAGGGCGAGGCCGATCATCGAGGTCATCGAGATAAACGAAACAAAGCGATTGCGGCGCTTGGCGCGGGTATAGCGCATGCCGATAAAGATCGATAACGGTCTGAACATTCGCTGGGGCACCGTATAAAAATAAAAGACCCGGCGCCTGTTCAGGCACCGGGTTGCAAAGCATCAGATGGGCGTCAAGCGACCTTCCTGCAAGTGCAGAACGCGATCCATCTGCCGTGCCAGGTTCATGTCGTGGGTCACCACCAGGAACGCCGTGCGCATCGAGGTGCTGAGTTCCAGCATCAGGTCCTGGATACCTTGCGCGGTATGGGAGTCGAGGTTGCCGGTTGGCTCGTCGAGCATCACCAGCCCTGGGTTGTTCACCAGCGCACGGGCGATGGCCACGCGCTGGCGCTCGCCACCGGACAGTTCGGCCGGCTTGTGCTCCAGGCGATGCCCTAGGCCGACCCGCTCCAGCAAGGCGGTCGCGCGCTGGCGGGCCTCGGGGATCGCGGTCTTGCCGATCAACAACGGCATGCAGACGTTTTCCAGGGCGGTGAACTCAGGCAACAGGTGATGGAACTGATAAACGAAGCCCAACGAACGATTGCGCAGCAAGCCACGGTTCTTTTCATTGAGTGCCGACAGCTCTTCGCCGGCCAGCCAGACGCTGCCCTGGGTCGGCGTATCGAGCCCGCCCAGCAGGTTGAGCAAGGTACTCTTGCCCGATCCCGAAGTGCCGACGATCGCCACGCGCTCACCCGGGTGCAACTCCAACTGCAGACCGGCCAGCACTTCCACCGACTCCGGGCCTTCCTCGTAGGATTTGCCCAGGTTGCGGCAACTCAAGATTGCTTTTTCGCTCATGCCCAACTCACTCATAACGTAGCGCCTCCGCCGGCTGGGTGCGCGCGGCACGCCAGGCTGGATACAGGGTGGCGAGGAAACTCAGGACCAACGCCGCGCCGCAGACCATCAACACATCCTGGGCCTGCAACTGCGACGGCAGGTAGTCGATGAAGTACACATCGGCGTTGAGAAACTTGTGCCCGATCAGGCCTTCGAGGGCGGAGATCGCCGCGCTCACATTCAGTGCGGCAAACATCCCCACCAGCGCGCCGATGGCCGTGCCGACCACCCCGATCACCGTGCCCTGGACCATGAAGATCGCCATGATGGTGCCCGGCGTAGCACCCAGGGTGCGCAGGATCGCGATGTCGCCTTTCTTGTCGTTGACCACCATCACCAGGGTGGAAATGATGTTGAACGCTGCCACCGCGACGATCAGCAGCAGCAACAGGCCGATCATGGCTTTTTCCATACGGATGGCCTGGTACAGGTTGCCGTGGGTGCGGGTCCAGTCACGGGCGTAGAAACGGTCATCGCCTAATTGTTGGGCGATGTTCCAGGCCGCGCGCGGGGCCTGGAACAGGTCGTCGAATTTCAGCCGCAGGCCCTGGATCTGGTCCGGCTTCCAGCGATGCAGTTTCGACAGGTCCTGCTGGTTGGTGACACCCAGGTAGCCGTCGATCTCACCAGCGCCGACATGGAAGATGCCGACCACGGTAAAACGCTTCATGCGCGGGAACATCCCGGCCGGGGTCACGGTGACTTCCGGCGCGACGAAGGTCAGCTTGTCGCCGAGGCCTACCCCGAGCTTGGCCGCCGCCTTGTCGCCGATGACAATGCCAAAGCTGCCGGGTGCCAGGGCATCGAGCTGGCCCTGTTGCATGAAGTTATCAATGATCGAGACCTGGCGCTCCAGCGCCGGGTCGATGCCATTGAGCAATACCTTGGAGACCTGGCCATTGTTGGTCAGCAACCCCTGCATCTGGGTAAAGGGCGCGACGGCCACCACCTGTGGGTTCTGCTTGACCTTGGCGGCCAGGCTCGGCCAGTCGCTGATCGGCTCACCGGACTCGATGGTCGCGTGGGGCACCATGCCCAGCACGCGGGTGCGCATCTCATGATCGAAGCCATTCATTACCGACAGCACCACGATCATCACGACCACGCCCAAGGCGAGTCCGATCATCGAAGTCAGGGAAATGAACGACACAAAATGATTGCGTCGCTTGGCACGGGTATAACGCGTACCGATAAATACGAAGAGAGGTCTGAACATGTCGGGGCTTGTTCGGAGGGAAAAGGAACGTCCTTGTGGCGGGGGTCGATAACCAGCTTTACACTCAGACCACCGCCGCTACCATGGGTTCGCCATGTCGACATTAGATGAAGAAGATCGCCGCGAATACTACCGTATCGAGGACAGGATCGCACTGGAAATTCAGACCCTGACAGGCCCTGCCGCCACTGCGGAGGAAGTGTTGCAGGATGCTTCGCCACTGTTCAATCTGCTCAGTGAACTGCACCTGAGTGAATTCGAATCCCAGCACCTGCTGCGCCAGATCAGCGAGCGCGATCGCAATACCGCGGCCTACCTGAAAGTACTCAACAAACGTATCGACCTGCTCAGCCAGGTAGTCGCGTTGACGGTGCTCGGCCAGATCGGCGAACCGCAACCGGTGATCCTTTCCGAAGGCGGCATCGACTTCCAGCATGCCACCCCGCTCGCCCCCGGCAGCCACCTATCGATCAAACTGGTGCTGATGCCCCAGGCCCTGGGCCTGCTGGTCCGCGCCCGAGTCACTCATTGCGATGCCAAGGACGGCGGTTTTGACGTCGGCACCGAATTCCAACACTTGAGCGATGCCCAGCGCCAACTGCTGGCACGCTATATCCTGCAAAGACAGGCCCAAGAACGCCGCCTGGCGCGCGAAATCACCGAATCCGGCAACTAATTAAGGAACCACCGTGACCCTCATCTACGGCCACCGCGGCGCTAAAGGCGAAGCACCGGAAAACACCCTGAGCAGCTTCCAGCAATGCCTCAAGCATGGCGTGCGTCGCTGCGAACTGGACCTGCACCTGTCCATGGACAACGAGTTGATGGTGATCCATGACTCGACGCTCAAGCGCACCACCGACCGCCGCGGCAAGGTCGTCGAGCACAAGGCGGCGGACCTGGTGACCTACGACGCGCGCAAGGGCGGACCGGGCTGGATCAAGCCCTGCCCGATCCCGACCCTGGAGCAACTGTTCGAACAGTGCGACTTCGACCACTGGCAACTGGAAGTCAAAAGCGCTTCACGCACCCGCGCCGCCACCACCGTGTTGGCGATTCGCGAAATGGCCCAGCGTTTTGGCATGCTGGACAAAGTCACCATCACCTCAAGCTCGCGGGAAGTGCTCAAGGCGGCCCTGGACCTGGTGCCGGATGTGTCTCGGGGGCTGGTAGCCGAATACGCCTGGCTCGACCCGCTGAAGGTCGCGCAAAGCTATGGCTGTGAGATTCTGGCGCTGAACTGGACCCTGTGTACGCCGGAACGCCTGGAGAAGGCGCAGCGTCAGGGCCTGCATGTGTCGGTGTGGACCGTCAACGAGCCCGCGCTGATGCGCAGGCTCGCTGATTTCGGCGTTGACAGCCTGATTACAGACTTTCCCGGTTTGGCCACTGCCACCCTCGAGAATTGCTGAAATCGGTCTCCCCGGCCGGCTCAGGCCACCGGCCGGAGCCGCTCAAAAAAGCCGGTTGAGGCCATCGTATGCAGCTACCCGATAGGCTTCGGCCATGGTCGGGTAGTTGAACGTGGTGTTGACGAAGTACTTCAAGGTGTTCAATTCGCCCGGCTGGTTCATGATCGCCTGGCCGATATGCACGATCTCCGACGCTTGATAACCGAAGCAGTGCACGCCCAGCACTTGCAGCGTCTCGCGATGGAACAGGATCTTCAGCATGCCTTGTGGCTCGCCGGCGATCTGCGCCCGCGCCATGCTCTTGAAGAACGCCTTGCCGACTTCGTAAGGCACCTTGGCCTGGGTCAGCTCCTGCTCGTTCTTGCCGATCGAGCTGATCTCCGGAATGGTGTAGATCCCGGTCGGTACGTCGTTGACGAAACGCCAGCTGCCGTTGTCGACAATGCTGCCAGCGGCCGAACGACCCTGGTCATGGGCGGCACTGGCCAGGCTCGGCCAGCCGATCACATCGCCGGCGCCATAGATGTTCTGGACGCAGGTGCGGTAGTTCTCGTCGACTTCGATCTGGCCACGGCTGTTGACCTTGACCCCGATGTTTTCCAGACCCAACTGATCGGTGTTACCGGTCCGCCCGTTGCACCAGAGCAAGGCATCGGCCTTGATCTTCTTGCCGGACTTGAGGTGCAGGATCACCCCGTTGTCCACGCCTTCAACGTGATCGTAATCTTCGTTGTGGCGCACGGTGATGTTGTTGTTGCTGAAGTGGTAGCTCAGGGCCTGGGAGATTTCCGAGTCGAGGAAGCTCAGCAACTGGCCACGGTTATCCACCAGCTCCACCAGCACACCCAGGCCACTGAAGATCGAGGCGTACTCACAACCGATCACGCCGGCGCCGTAGACAATCAGTTTACGCGGGGTGTGGCCGAGGCTGAGGATGGTGTCGCTATCGTAGATACGCGGGTGGTGGAAATCGATATCAGCCGGGCGATACGGACGCGAGCCGGTGGCGATGATGATGTGCTTGGCCACCAGTTTTTCGACCACGCCGTTGGCGCAGACCACTTCGATGGTTTGCTCGTCAGCAAAGCTGCCGGTGCCGAAGAACACGTCAATCCGATTGCGCGCGTAGTAGCCGGTGCGCGAGGCAACCTGCTTGGAGATGACCTTCTCGGCGCTTTTCAGCACGTCCGGGAACGAGAACCAGCGCGGCTCACCAATGGCCCGGAACATCGGGTTGGTGTTGAACTGCATGATCTGCCGGACCGAGTGCCGCAACGCCTTGGACGGGATGGTGCCCAGGTGAGTGCAGTTGCCGCCGACCTGGCGACGACTATCAACCATCGCCACCTTGCGCCCTGCCTTGGCGGCATTCATTGCCGCGCCTTCTCCTGCCGGGCCGGAACCCAGCACCACCACGTCGTAGTTGTAGACAGCCATGCGTACTCCTCAGAACAGGCCGCGGCGCCCCGTTGGCACCTGCGGCTAAATCATGCCGGCGATGCGGCATGAAGGAACAATTTGGGGTCAGTCGAAAACCCAGGAACAGTCTATAGAAGCGTCAACGCCGCGCACATTAACCCTTGGTCGCGTCGTAGGCTAGTTTTGCCTGCACTACAACGCCAGCCGCGCTTGGGATCGGCGCCCGATTCATTGGGGTTTTTCCCCGCTCAGGCGGATAAACGCCTGACTGCTACGTGTGACGAAACCGCGCTCGGTGCGCATCACAAAAAAAGCCGCAATCGCGTGTTTTTCTGCGTATGCAAGGCCCTGCTCCGGCCCGAGGATCAACAACAGGGTCGACCAGCCATCGGCCATCAGCGCTTGCGGAGCAACCACCGTAACCGCTGCCAGGTCATGCAGCACTGGCGCCCCGCTGCGGGCGTCGAAGGTGTGGGAATAGCGCCGCCCACCCCGCTCGAAATAGTTGCGGTAGTCGCCCGAGGTCGAGACCCCATAACCATCCAGCGCCAGTATCCGTTCCACCACCTGCTGGTCGTCACGGGGTTCTTCCAGGGCTATCTTCCAGGGGTTGCCGTCGAGCTTTATGCCGGCGGCCTTGAGCTCACCGGTGACTTCGACGAGATAGCTGCTGATGCCCAGGCTGCCCAACGCGGCGGCTATCCGGTCGACGGTGTAGCCGGCAGCAATACTGTCGAAGTCGACCTCCACCGCGGCGTCCTTGCACAGTTGCCCTGCGTCGATCCGCAAGTGCTGGTAGCCGACCCGCTGCCGTACCTGCGCCAGCGCTTGCTCACTGGGGACCTGCACGGTGCGCGCCTGCGGGCCGAAGCCCCAGAGGTTCATCAGCGGCCCAACCGTCAGGTCGTAGGCCCCCTCGCTGGCGCGGGAAAGCTGCTCTCCGACCTGGACCAGTTGCAGGACTGCCGCCGGCATCGGCTGACAGCTATTGGCCGGCAACGCGTTGAAGCGCTCGATGTCGGAGTCGCTGCGATAGGTCGACAGTTGTTGGTCGACCTCGGTCAATATCGCCTCGACCTGCTGGCGCACCTGCGCCGGCCCGGGCAGGCCCGCATGGCGAACGTACTGGATCGAATAACTGCTACCCATGGTCGGCCCGCCAAATTTTTCCTGGGAGTCGCCGCTGCCGCAGCCGGCCAGGGCCGCGATCAATAGCAGCAATCCGACCGAGCCCCTCCATTGCCTACCCAACATGTGCACAACTCCCGCAATCACGCCCTACCTTGTAGGAGCGAGCTCGCTCGCGATGGCATTCGACGCTGAGGGCATCGCGGGCAAGCCTTGCCCCTACAGCAAAGGCGCCCTGCCGTATCTTCTTCAGCGCTCCAGCTCACTGAAGATCCGATACGCCAAGCGCACTCGCGCTTCATTGGGATAACTCTTGTTCGCCAGCACCACAATGCCCAGCCTCTTCTCGGGTACAAAGGCCACATAAGCCGAGAACCCGCCCGTCGATCCCGTCTTGTTGATCCAGGCAGCTGCCTTGGGTGGCTGGGGCGGGTTGATTGCGCTAACGACGTGACTGTCGTAGATCATCTTGTCGCCATTACCCTCGATCAGCGTCTGGAGGGCTACGGGATAGTCGTACTGCTCCCAGATCAGGTCCTGGGTCATGGCGCCCACCTGGAAGTAGCCCTTGTGGGTTTCCAGCAATGCAGTGCGCAAGTTTGCCGCGACCTTGGTTACGCCAAGGTTGGCTTCGACAAACCGCAGCAGATCGCCAGAAGAGGTTTTCACCCCATAGGCTTCATCACCCAGCACCCCGGAGCTCAAGCGGACTGGCGCGTCCTGCTTGTTGTAGCCCTGGGCGTAGAGCGCCTGCTTGCCCGGCGGTACGTTGATGTAGCTGTTGGTCATGCCCAGCCCGGGAAACAATTGACCCTCCAGCGCCTGGGCGTAAGGCACGTTCATGCTGATGGCGGTAATCATGCCCAACGCGCCAATACTCGGATTGGCATAGGTGCGCTGGGCACCTGGCGCATAGGACGGCTGCCAGGTCTTGAAGTACTCCAGCAACTGTTGGTGGTCCTGCACCTGATCCGGCACCTGCAACGGGAAGCCGCCTGCGGTATGGGTCGCCAGGTTCAACAGCGACACCTGATCGAACGGGCTGCCGGCCAGTTGTGGCAGGTACTTGCCCGGGTGGTCGGCGAGCGAGAGCTGGCCATTGACTTGTGCGTAGGTCGCCAGGGTGGCGGTGAAGGTCTTGCTGATCGAACCGATCTCGAACAACGTATCGCTGCCGACCTTGCGCTGCGTGTCCCTGGAAGCCACGCCAAAATTGTAGAAGCGCTGCTGGCCGTCTACGGACAGCCCAATAGCCAGCCCGGGAATGTTGTACTGCTGCATCAGCGTTTGTGCAGCCTCTTGCACCACACCGACGAAGACCGGGCGCTCGGTACTCGCCACGGTGAGCGGCGCGAAAGAAGCGGCGCAGGCCAGTGCAAGCAAGGCGGTACAGGGCAGTCGGATCAGGCGCATCAAAATCGTCCTCAGTATTCTGTCGGGGGCGGAAGTCGCCCAACCTAGCATTTTGCCTCTCACGCACAAACAAAAACGCCCCGACACTGTCGTAATGCTGTTCACTTAAGCATTTGAGCTCACGCCGGGCTTCCTAGAAAATCCGATGCCAGACCTCTGGCATCGGATTTTTTATGTCTGTTCAACAGGACCTGCTCGACCTCGACGACCTTTTTAACTTCTGCGACCTGAGCACCTTCACCCAAAACATTCCCATCGAGTGGGTAGCGTCTGCGCTCGACCTCTCCAGTCAGGCGACCATTCGCCGGCGGCGCCTGCCCGCTGATCAAGTGCTGTGGCTAGTGCTTGGCATGGCGTTATTTCGTGACGAGCCGGTTCACGAGGTGGCCAGGCGTTTGAACATCTGCGCCCAAGGCCTGGCCTCTGACCATTTGCTGGCGCGCAGTGGTGTAACCGAAGCTCGTAAACGGCTCGGCGCCGATCCTGTTGAGTGGTTGTTCCGCAAGACCGGCAACCATTGGGGCGCAGAGCGCTATGACGATGATGCCTGGCATAATTTGCAGGTTTTCGCGGTGGACGGTGCGCTTTTTCGCACCCCGGATACGCCCGAGCTTCGAGATCACTTCGGGTCGGGAAACACCCCCAGCGATCGCCAGACACCGTTTCCGATGCTGCGCCTGGTGGCGCTAATGAATGTGCGTTCGCACGTGATCCTAGATGCACAATTGAGCCCTTACCGACGCAGTGAAATGCGCCTGGCCGACGAGTTTTTGCAGCATATTCCCGACCACTCGGTGACGCTGTTCGACAAAGGGTTCTGGGGCGCGGAGCTGCTGTTGAGCCTAAGTAGAACGGGCACCAGCCGTCATTGGTTGATCCCGGCAAAAAAGGGACTGGTCTGCGAGGAAGTGGCCCGCTACAACCAGCGCGACCGTTTGGTGCGTATGAAAGTCTCGCCACAGGCCAGAAAGCGAAATCCGACTCTTCCCTCGCACTGGGAGGTACGCGAAGTCAGCTATGAAATTCAAGGCAAAGTGAAGACCGTGATGACGTCCTTGCCGGCCAAGACCTACACCACTAAGGCTGTTGCCAAACTTTATCAGGAGCGTTGGGAGATCGAGTTGGGTTTCAGGGACATCAAGAGTTCAATGCAACAGAACGCAATGACCTTGCGCAGCAAAAAAATCGAGCTGATCTATCAGGAAGTGTGGGGGCTGTTGCTGGCTTACAACGTGATTCGCCGGGAAGCGAGCCAAGCGGCGGTGGCGTTTGGTCGAGCGCCTTCGGACATCCGTTTCAAACCGGCCTGCCAGTACATCGCCGTGCAATTGATCGTGATGGCAGCAGCCAATCCAGTTTCAGCGACAGGGAGACGCTTGGCGGAACTGAGGGCAGGTATCGGGGGATTGTTTCTGGATCACCGCCCCAGGCCTTCGAGGCCAAGGACGGTGAAGATTTCAAAGACCCGGTTCCCAGTGGACCGTGAGGCTGCTCCGCTTAAGTGAACAGCATTACGACACTGTCGGGGCGTTTTTATCTGCAGCTAAGGCTTAGCGCGGGAATGCTGGCGGGTTGACCCCGGCCATGTCTTCCATCACGCGAACTACCTGGCAGCTGTAACCAAATTCGTTGTCGTACCAAACGTACAGCACAACGCGGTTGTCTTGGGTGATGGTGGCTTCAGCGTCGACCACACCGGCGTGGCGCGAGCCAACGAAGTCAGTGGACACCACTTCCTGCGAGTTGACGTAGTCGATCTGCTTGTGCAGATCGGAGTGCAGCGCCATGTAGCGCAGGTACTCGTTCATCTCTTCACGGGTAGCGGCTTTCTCAAGGTTCAGGTTGAGAATGGCCATCGACACGTTTGGCGTCGGTACACGGATCGCGTTGCCGGTCAGCTTGCCAGCCAGCTCAGGCAGGGCCTTGGCAGCGGCGGTAGCAGCACCGGTCTCGGTGATAACCATGTTCAACGCAGCGCTACGACCACGGCGATCGCCTTTGTGGAAGTTGTCGATCAGGTTCTGGTCGTTGGTGTACGAGTGAACGGTTTCAACGTGACCGTTGATGATGCCGAACTTGTCGTTCACTGCCTTGAGCACCGGCACGATGGCGTTGGTGGTGCAGGAAGCGGCGGACACGATCTTGTCGTCAGCGGTGATTTCACCGTGGTTGATGCCGTGAACGATGTTCTTCAGCTTGCCTTTGCCCGGCGCGGTCAGGACCACGCGGTCGATACCCGGGCACGCCAAGTGCTGACCCAAGCCATCGGCGTCACGCCATACACCGGTGTTGTCCACCAGCAGCGCGTCTTTGATGCCGTACTGGGTGTAGTCCACCTCAGTTGGGTTCTTGGCGTAGATAACCTGGATCAGGTTACCGTTGGCGGTGATGGTGTTGTTTTCTTCGTCGATGGTAATGGTGCCGTTGAACGAACCATGGACCGAATCGCGACGCAGCAGGCTGGCGCGTTTCACCAGATCGTTTTCGGCGCCTTTGCGCACCACGATGGCGCGCAGACGCAGGCCGTCGCCACCACCGGTTTTTTCGATCAGGATGCGGGCCAGCAGACGGCCGATGCGACCGAAGCCGTACAGGACAACGTCGGTGCCTTTGCGGGCCGAAGCGTTTTGCTGGCCAACCACGTCAGCCATTTCTTCACGTACGAACTGCTCGGCGCTGCGGCCATTGCCTTCGTTGCGGAATTTGAACGCCAACTTGCCCAGGTCTACCGAAGCCGCGCCGAGCTTGAGCTCGCTCATGGCTTTAAGCAGTGGGAATGTTTCGTGGACGGAGAGTTCGCTGTCGTCGGAAGAACGGTGGCGAGCAAAGCGGTGAGCTTTGAGAATCGCGATGACAGACTGGTTGATCAGACTGCGGCCATAGATCGAGCTCACCACGTTGTTATTGCGGTAGAGCTGGCCGATCAGCGGAATCATCGCTTCTGCGAGTGCTTCACGGTCGATCCATTCACCAAGACACTGGTCGGGCTTCTGAGTCACGGTAACCTTCCACATGTAGGGGCAGAAAAAAGGGGCTACATTATGCCGCCGACTCCCTCCCGTAGCAATGCGCGCTTGTCGTGCAGACAGTAACAATTTTCCCCTGAAAAAACATCGACCCCGCTGAAGCCCAGTAAAACCGTGGCCTGCAGCACACCCCATTTTTCATAGACAGCGCTGTCTTGTCTGTAACCCTCCGTAACACTCGCTCCTTTTGTCACTACATAATCACTAAAAAAGCGCTGGATTTTGTGATTACCACTACATTTCGCCCAACCTGTGTAATAGACACAGTCTGAAACTGACAGGCGGCACCCGGGACCGTTACAATTACCGACTTTGTCGCAACGCTTGGAGCTCAACCTTCCGTGCCCGTTCTGCGTCTACCGCTTCTCCCTGCCGCGGCAGGTAAACAGCACTGGGGCAATCTGCCCGGTGCCGCCCTGAGCCTGGCCATTGCCGAGGCCGCCAGCGCTGCCAAGCGCTTTACCCTGCTACTGACCGCCGACAGCCAAAGCGCTGAGAGGCTGGAACAGGAGCTGAGTTTCTTCGCCCCCGATTTGCCGGTGCTGCATTTCCCTGACTGGGAAACCCTGCCCTACGATCTGTTTTCCCCGCACCAGGACATCATTTCCCAGCGCATCGCCAGCCTCTATCGCCTGCCCGAGCTGAGCCATGGCGTGCTGGTGGTGCCGATCACCACCGCCCTGCATCGCCTGGCGCCGACCAAGTTCCTGCTGGGCAGCAGCCTGGTGCTGGATATCGGCCAGAAGCTCGACGTCGAGCAAATGCGCACCCGCCTGGAAGCCACCGGCTATCGATACGTCGACACCGTGTACGAACATGGCGAATTCACTGTGCGCGGCTCGCTCATCGACCTGTTCCCGATGGGCAGCAAACTGCCCTATCGCATCGATCTGTTCGATGACGAAATCGAGACCCTGCGCACCTTCGATCCGGAAAACCAGCGCTCCATCGACAAGGTCGAATCGGTCAAGTTGCTGCCGGCCCGCGAGTTTCCGCTGCAGAAAGATGCAGTCACGCGCTTCAAGGCCCGCTTTCGTGAACGCTTCGATGTCGACTTCCGGCGCTGCCCGATCTTCCAGGACCTGAGCAGCGGGATCACCCCGGCCGGTATCGAGTACTACCTGCCGCTGTTCTTCGACGAAACCTCGACCCTGTTCGACTACCTGCCGCAGGACACCCAGGTGTTCTCCCTGCCGGGCATCGAACAGGCTGCGGAGAATTTCTGGAACGACGTGCGCAATCGCTACGAAGAGCGCCGCGTCGATCCTGCGCGACCTTTATTGCCGCCTGCCGAACTGTTCCTGCCGGTGGAAGACTGTTTTGCTCGCCTGAAAAACTGGCCGCGCGTGGTGGCCAGCCAACAGGATGTCGAAACCGGGGTCGGCCGCGAGCGCTTCCCGGCCCAGGCGCTGCCTAACCTGGCGATCGAAGCCAAAGCCAACCAGCCACTGGAAGCCCTGGCCGGCTTCCTCGACCAGTTCCCCGGCCGCGTGCTGTTCACCGCTGAATCGGCGGGGCGCCGCGAGGTGCTGCTGGAGTTGCTGGAACGCCTGAAGCTGCGGCCGAAAACCGTCGACAGCTGGCCGGACTTCGTCGTTGGCAAAGAACGCTTGGCGATCACCATCGCCCCACTCGACGAAGGCCTGTTACTGGACGACCCGGCCCTGGCCCTGATTGCCGAAAGCCCGCTGTTCGGTCAGCGCGTGATGCAGCGTCGGCGCCGGGAGAAACGCGCCGACGGCAACAACGACGCGGTGATCAAGAACCTCACCGAGCTGCGTGAAGGCGCGCCGGTGGTGCACATCGACCATGGGGTCGGCCGCTACCTGGGCCTGGCAACCCTGGAGATCGAAAACCAGGCCGCCGAATTCCTTACCCTTGAATACGCCGAGGGCGCCAAGTTGTATGTGCCGGTGGCCAACCTGCACCTGATCGCCCGCTACACCGGCAGCGACGACGCCCTGGCCCCGTTGCATCGCCTGGGCTCCGAAACCTGGCAGAAAGCCAAGCGCAAAGCCGCCGAACAGGTGCGCGACGTCGCCGCCGAGCTGCTCGACATCTATGCCCGTCGCGCCGCCCGCGAAGGTTATGCGTTCGCCGACCCGAAAGCCGACTACGCAACCTTCAGCGCCGGCTTCCCGTTCGAAGAAACCCCGGACCAGCAAACCACCATCGACGCCGTGCGCGCCGACATGCTCGCCCCCAAGCCGATGGATCGCCTGGTCTGCGGCGATGTCGGTTTCGGCAAGACCGAAGTGGCGATGCGCGCCGCCTTCATCGCCGTGCACGGCGGTCGCCAGGTGGCGATCCTGGTGCCGACCACCCTCCTCGCCCAGCAGCACTACAACAGCTTTCGCGATCGCTTCGCCGACTGGCCGGTGACCGTTGAGGTGATGAGCCGTTTCAAGTCGACCAAGGAGGTCAATGCCGCAGTGGCCGACCTGGCCGAGGGCAAGATCGACATCGTCATCGGCACCCACAAGCTGCTGCAGGACGACGTCAAGATCAAAAACCTCGGGCTGGTGATCATCGACGAAGAGCACCGCTTTGGCGTACGGCAGAAAGAACAACTCAAGGCCCTGCGCAGCGAAGTCGACATCCTGACCCTGACCGCCACGCCGATTCCGCGCACGCTGAACATGGCAGTGTCGGGCATGCGCGACCTGTCGATCATCGCCACGCCACCGGCGCGACGCCTGTCGGTACGCACCTTCGTCATGGAGCAGAACAAGAGCACGGTCAAAGAAGCCTTGCTCCGCGAGCTGCTGCGCGGCGGCCAGGTCTACTACCTGCACAACGATGTCAAGACCATCGAGAAATGCGCCGCCGACCTCGCCGAACTGGTGCCGGAAGCACGGATCGGCATCGGCCACGGGCAGATGCGTGAACGCGAACTCGAACAGGTGATGAGCGACTTCTACCACAAGCGCTTCAACGTGCTGATTGCCTCGACCATCATCGAGACCGGCATCGACGTGCCGAGCGCCAACACCATCATCATCGAGCGGGCCGACAAGTTCGGCCTGGCGCAGTTGCACCAATTACGCGGCCGCGTCGGACGTAGTCACCACCAGGCTTACGCCTACCTGCTGACACCGCCGCGCCAGCAAATCACCACGGACGCGGAAAA
This sequence comes from Pseudomonas sp. P5_152, assembly GCF_033989915.1. Taxonomy (NCBI): domain Bacteria; kingdom Pseudomonadati; phylum Pseudomonadota; class Gammaproteobacteria; order Pseudomonadales; family Pseudomonadaceae; genus Pseudomonas; species Pseudomonas sp. P5_152. The sequence continues at coordinate 1,099,581 of NZ_JASFAH010000002.1, forward strand.
ACGCCTGGAAGCCATCGCCAATACCCAGGACCTCGGCGCCGGTTTTGTGCTGGCCACCAACGACCTGGAAATCCGTGGCGCCGGCGAACTGCTGGGCGACGGCCAGAGCGGGCAGATCCAGGCCGTCGGCTTCACCCTGTACATGGAAATGCTCGAACGGGCCGTGAAGTCGATCCGCAAGGGCGAGCAACCGAACCTCGACCAGCCCTTGGGTGGCGGTCCGGAGGTCAACCTGCGGGTACCGGCCCTGATCCCCGAGGACTACCTGCCGGACGTGCACGCGCGCCTGATCCTGTACAAACGTATTGCCTCGGCTACCGACGAGGAAGGCCTCAAGGACCTGCAAGTGGAGATGATCGACCGCTTCGGCCTGCTCCCGGAGCCGACCAAGAACCTGGTGCGCATCACCGCGCTGAAACTGCAGGCCGAACAACTGGGGATCAAGAAGATCGATGGCGGCCCCCAGGGTGGCCGTATCGAGTTCGACTCGCAAACGCCGGTCGACCCGCTGACCCTGATCAAGCTGATCCAGAGCCAGCCCAAACGATACAAATTCGAAGGCGCCACGATGTTCAAGTTCCAGGTGCCGATGGAGCGCCCGGAAGAGCGCTTCAACACCGTAGAGGCGCTGCTAGAGCGCCTCATCCCGAAAACTGCTTGAAGGACGCCACATGCGCCTGTTTCGCTCACTGACCCTGTTGCTCACGCTGGTCGCCCCGACGGCATTTGCCGACAGCCTGTACCAGGTAGAAATGATCCTGGTGCGCCAGAACGCCGTACCCGCCGTGGCCAGCCGCGCCGCGCCGGAGGACTGGGCCGCCGGGGCACAGTCGATCAGCGCCGACAGCCTACGCACTCCGGCCCTCAACGCCGAAGTGGAAAAACTCGGCACCAGTGCCGACTACAGCGTGCTGCTGCATAAAACCTGGCAGCAGAACCTCGGCGAGACCTCGAGCAAAGTGGCGATCAGCGACGGCGAAGAGCAATACGGGCACTTCCCGATCGAGGGCACGCTGGATCTCAAGCTGGGTCGGTTTACCGACGTCAACGCCAGCTTCTGGGTCAATCAGTTCAGCAGCGATGGACTGGTCAGCGCCAGCGAACGCCTGCAACAGGAAAGCCACACCAAAAATGGCCAACTGAACTTTCTCGACAACGGCCACCTGGGCCTGCTGATCAAGATCACCTCGCTGACGGCACCGGCCCCGCAACAAGCGCCTGATGTCGTACCGGACTGATTGAAGTCCCTATGTCCCCGAGCCTGAGCAAACCCCTGGCCCCTTCCTGGGTCAGTCGATTCAAGGAACAGAGCCTGGAGCGCGGCCGTCGCTACGCCCTGGAGAACCGCGTCAGGATCGTCGAAGCCGGCGACAGCACCCTCACCGCCAGTTGCGAAGGCTCTGGCGGCAATGTCTACCGCCAGACCATCACCCTGCGCGAATCAGCCAAAAGCACCTTGCTGCTGGTGGAAGCCACCTGCAGTTGCCCGGTACGGGTCAACTGCAAGCACTGCGCCGCGGTGCTGCTCAAAGTCCAGGACACCCTGGAGTACCCGGCCGCCGCCAAGGACGCCCTGCTCCTGGAAAAACTCCAGGCCGTATTGGAGAACCGCGCGCCCGCGCCGTTGCCACAGCAGGTGCTGGACAATGTGCAACCACTGCCACGCCTGTGGCTGGCCAGCGTCGAGTTCAGCGCCTTCGAGCCACGCAATGGCAAGATGCAGCGCTACATCCAGCACCGCGCGGCACTCTCATTCAGCTACCTGGACGAGTACGTCAGCGGGCAGAAAAACAACGACGTGCTGATCCGCCAGGAACACCAGACCCTGCGCATCAAACGCCAGCCGGAAGTGGAAAAGCTCTACCGCGAGCAGTTGCGTATCCTCGGCTTCAAGGTCGCGACCCGGCAAAGCAAGGCCCTGCCGGAAAGTGCCGGCGAACTCTATGAGATGGTCAATGACAGCGCCTGGCTGACCTTCACCCTCAATGAGCTGCCCAAGCTGCGCAGCCAGGGCTGGGAGCTGGAGATCGACGAGGACTTCGGTTTCGACCTGACCACCGTCGACGACTGGTACGCCACGGTCGATGAGGCGCCGGAGCGCGACTGGTTCGACCTCGAGCTAGGGATCATCGTCAACGGCGAGCGCCTGAGCCTGCTGCCGATCCTGCTGAACCTGATGCGCTCGCATACCGAAATCCTCAACCCGGAACGCCTGGCCCGGCGCCGTGACGACGAACTGATCCTGGTGAACATTCCCCACCGCCCCAACTCCGAGCAGGGCCCGCTCCAAGTGGCCCTGCCGTTCGGCCGCTTGAAGCCGGTACTGGCGACCCTGGGCGAGTTCTATCTGCAAGAACCCGGCGAAACCAGCCTGCGCTTGAGCAGCGCCGACGCCACGCGCCTCAATCCACTGGAAGACCTGCCACTGCTATGGGAAGGCGGCGAGCACATCCGCTCCTTCGCCCAGCGCCTGCGAGACATCAAGGACTACAGCGCCGAGCCCCCGGTCGGTCTCAACGCGACGCTGCGCCCCTATCAGCTGGAAGGCCTGAGCTGGATGCAATCGCTGCGGGAACTGGAAGTCGGCGGGATCCTGGCGGACGACATGGGGCTGGGCAAAACCCTGCAGACCCTGGCCCACGTACTGACCGAGAAAAACGCCGGGCGCCTCGACCGGCCGTGCATGGTGGTGATGCCCACCAGCCTGATTCCCAACTGGCTCGACGAAGCCGCGCACTTCGCGCCCCAGCTCAAGGTCCTGGCACTGTATGGCGCCGCGCGCAAAAAACACTTCGATCACCTGGCCGACTACGACCTGATCCTCACCACTTATGCGCTGCTGCCCAAGGATGTCGAGCGCCTGGCCCAGCAACCCCTGCACATCCTGGTGCTCGACGAAGCGCAATACATCAAGAACCCCACCAGCAAGGCGGCGCAAGCGGCTCGCGAGCTGACTGCCCGGCAGCGCCTGTGCCTCAGTGGTACGCCCCTGGAAAACCACCTGGGCGAACTGTGGTCACTGTTCCACTTCCTGCTGCCCGGTTGGCTGGGGGATGTCAAAAGCTTCAACCGCGACTACCGCGTGCCAATTGAAAAGCGCGCCAGCGACGTCCGCCTGCAGCACCTCAATGGCCGGATCAAACCCTTCCTGCTGCGTCGCACCAAGGAACAGGTGGCCACCGAGCTGCCGCCAAAAACCGAAATCATCCACTGGGTCGACCTCAACGAGGCCCAGCGCGACGTTTATGAAACCATGCGCCTGGCGATGGACAAGAAAGTCCGCGACGAAATCACCCGCAAAGGCGTGGCCCGCAGCCAGATCATCATTCTCGAGGCGCTGCTCAAGTTGCGCCAGGTGTGCTGCGATCTACGCCTGGTCAATGACGCCGCCCTACCCACCCGCGGCAGCACTTCGGGCAAGCTGGACAGCCTGATGGAGATGCTTGAGGAGCTGTTCGAGGAGGGGCGCAAGATCCTACTGTTTTCCCAGTTCACCTCAATGCTCTCGCTGATCGAGCAGGAGTTGGAAAAACGCGGTATCGCCTACGCGCTGCTGACCGGGCAGACTCGGGATCGGCGCAGCCCGGTGAAGGATTTTCAGAGCGGCAAGCATCAGATCTTTCTGATTAGCCTCAAGGCTGGTGGCGTGGGCCTGAACCTGACCGAAGCCGACACCGTGATTCACTACGACCCATGGTGGAACCCGGCTACCGAGAACCAGGCCACGGACCGCGCGTACCGGATCGGCCAGGAGAAACCCGTGTTCGTCTACAAGATGATCGCCCGCGGCACGGTCGAGGAGAAAATCCAGCATCTGCAAAAGGAAAAATCCGACCTCGCCGCCGGCGTGCTGGACGGCCGCACCACGGGTGACTGGAAGCTGCAGAGCGACGACATTGACGCCCTGTTTGCGCCGCTGCCGGACAAGTCGAAGGTCTAGCAGAGCCTGACAGATCGCCATCGCGAGCAAGCCGCAAGCGGGTGCCCGCGATGGGTTCAACTCGGTAAGCGCAACCAAGCCCTCAATCGATCAACTGCGCATCCCTGAGCGCACCCAACGCCGCCAACCAGCGCGGGTCCTGGCGATAGTCGGTGCTGGCGAACGCCTGGCCGCGCATCCGCGCGATACGCGCAGACGGCTTGACCTTCAAGCGTTGCGCCGCGGTCAGTGCCAGCTCGGCTGCTGCCCGGTCATTGCACACCAGACCCATGTCGCAACCGGCAGTCAGCGCCGCCTCGATGCGACTGGCGGCATCTCCCACCACGTGGGCTCCAGCCATTGACAGGTCGTCACTGAAAATCACCCCATCAAACTGCAACTCGCCACGCAGAATGTCTTGCAGCCAGCGCCGCGAGAAACCTGCGGGTTGCGAATCGACCTGCGGGTAAATGACGTGGGCCGGCATCACCGCCGCCAGCTGTTTGCTCAAACGGGCGAACGGCACCAGGTCGTGGGCGCGGATCTGCTCCAGGCTGCGCTCATCATTAGGGATCGCCACGTGGGAATCCGCCTCGGCCCAGCCATGTCCCGGGAAGTGCTTGCCGGTGGCGGCCATGCCAGCCTGGTTCATGCCACGCATGAACGCGCCGGCGAGCAACGCCGCGCGCTCGGGATCACCCTCGAAGGAGCGCGTGCCGACCACCGCACTGCGCTGATAGTCCAGGTCCAGCACCGGGGCAAAGCTCAGGTCCAGGCCCACGGCCAGCACTTCGGTAGCCATGATCCAGCCACACTGCTCGGCCAGGTACTCGGCGTTCGGGTTATCGGCAATCGCCCGCATCGCTGGTAGCCGAACAAAACCCTGGCGCAGACGCTGCACCCGACCACCCTCCTGGTCCACTGCCAGCAATAGGTCGGGACGCACGGCGCGGATCGACGCGCTCAACTCGCGCACCTGGCGTGGATGCTCGATATTGCGAGCAAAAATGATCAGGCCACCCACCTCGGGCTGACGCAACAGTTGGCGATCTTCAGCCGTCAGCCAGGTACCGGCGACGTCTACCATCAACGAGCCTTGCAGGCCAGCAGTCATAAAAATTCCTTGATCTGGAAATGCGCGCGCGGCGCGTCTTGAAAGTCCCGAGCCCAACGCAGCCACGCAGCTTCGGCGCCACAGGCGATGCCCGGCAAAATGAGCGCGGTCGGGGAAACAGGGGACAGGGTTGAAACGGCAGTCGGCATGGGCGGCTAGCTTAGCGGATGTCCGCTGCCGCGCCCAGCCATACGCGGCTAAACCTTGGCGGCGGCCGGTACCGACTTGCTGCGTGGGCGCAGTTGCGCGGCAGCCATGCTGGCGTCGGTGACGCCGGTTTCGGCGCGCATACCTGCGGCCAGGAACGGCACCATCAGGCGCATCACCTGTTCGATCGAGGTATTGACGCCGAAATCGGTCTCGGCGATCGCACGCAGGGCCTTGATCCCGGACATGCTGAACGCCGCGGCCCCCAGCATGAAGTGCACCCGCCAGAACAGCTCGATAGGCGGAATACGCGGGGCGGCTTCGTTGACCAGCGTCATGTAGCGGCGGAACACCTTGCCGTACATATCTTCCAGGTAACGCCGCAAGTGCCCCTGGCTCTGGCTGAAGGCCAGGCCGAGCAAGCGCATGAAGATCGACAGGTCATTGCCGCTGCGTGGCTGGACCACCAGGGCTTGTTCGACGAGGATTTCCAGCAGTTCTTCCAGGCTCGGCTTGTTGTCCGGCTTGGCGGAACGCCGCTCCAGCTCACGATCGAGGCTGGTGCAGAACGGCCCGAGAAAACGCGAGAAGACTGCCTGGATCAAGGCCTTCTTGGAGCCGAAATGATAGTTCACCGCAGCCAGGTTGACCCCGGCCTTGCTGGTGATCAACCGCAATGAAGTTTCGGCAAAACCTTTTTCCGCGAACAACTGCTCGGCAGCATCGAGAATGCGTTCTACGGTTTCCGACTGGGCCATGGCTACTCCGCCTGACAAACACTTGTTTGAAACATACGTTTCAGCCTGTGTATTGTCAAGTCTGCCCGTCCGTTTTGGGAATGCTCAGTCAGCTATTTAACCATACAAGCTGCTGGCTGTAGCCAGTCCTACAACACCGGCAGCAGCGAACTGCCGGCCGACCGTCCGGCGGTCACCGCAAAAAGGAGGATTGCCAAGATCATTCCACTGTATATAATCCCAGTCACTGTATAAAAAGACAGAGCGATCGAGATGCTAAAACTGACGCCACGCCAAGCTGAGATTCTGGCTTTTATCAAACGTTGCCTCGAAGACAACGGTTATCCGCCAACCCGCGCGGAAATCGCCTTGGAACTCGGCTTCAAATCGCCCAATGCGGCGGAAGAACATCTCAAGGCCCTGGCCCGCAAGGGCGCTATCGAAATGACCCCCGGCGCATCGCGCGGCATTCGTATTCCTGGTTTCGAGGCCAAGGCCGACGAATCCACCCTGCCGATCATTGGCCGGGTCGCCGCCGGTGCACCAATCCTCGCCCAGCAGCACATCGAAGAGTCCTGCAACATCAACCCGGCCTTCTTTCATCCGCGCGCCGACTACCTGTTGCGCGTACACGGCATGAGCATGAAGGACGTCGGGATACTCGACGGCGACCTGCTGGCCGTCCACACCACTCGCGAGGCCCGCAACGGCCAGATTGTCGTCGCACGCATTGGCGATGAAGTCACCGTCAAACGCTTCAAGCGTGATGGCAGCAAGGTCTGGCTGATGGCCGAAAACCCCGAGTTCGCCCCGATCGAAGTGAACCTGAAAGATCAGGACCTGGTGATCGAAGGCTTGAGTGTCGGCGTCATTCGCCGATAAAGGAGGCGTTATGCAGTTCCCACACACACCACAGCCCGCCCAACTGCCGTTGTTCGAAGCGTTCATGGCCCAGCCACTGGCGCCGATCCTCAAAGACGTGGTCGAGGCGCCCTGGAGCGCCGAACCTGAAGCATTCAGCGAGCTGTCTCTACGTGGTGCGGCCGGGAACTGCCTGAGCCTCCTGGCGCCGATCCTCAGGGAGTTGAGCCAGGACCAGGACGCCCGCTGGCTGACCCTTATCGCCCCTCCAGCCAGCCTGACCCAAGCCTGGCTGCGCGATGCAGGCCTGAACCGCGAGCGCATTCTCCTGCTCCACCCACGCGGCACGCAAAGCGCCCAGCAACTGGCCTGCGAAGCCCTGCGCCTGGGCCGCAGCCACACCGTTGTCAGCTGGCTGAACCCGCTGAACAGCAGCGCGCGGCAACAGTTGATCGGCGCCGCACGTATCGGCGATGCACAAAGTCTGAATATTCGATTGGGCTAAGTAGCAGCCAGGGCGCACGCGTTAGACGCAGGGCTTCTCCAGGGCAGAGAAGCCAATCTGTAACGAAGATCTGTAAGGATACTTACGAAAAAAGCCGACAGACGGAATCAATGCAGAATCCGCGGCCCCTCTTCCTTTTCAAAATCGCCTTCAACCAGGCGCCCAGCCATCTGCACACCCACGCTCAACATCGCCTTGGCGACTTCAACGTGCTGGCCTTGCAGGAACGCCTTGGCATCTTCCGAGAAGTCCAGCGTCACCAGGGAACCCTCGTCCTCAGCCCTGCGCAGTTCAATTCGGCCGTCTGGCAGTTCGACAATTTCTAGAAAGGACGTTGGCATAAAGGTCTGTTCTCCACGAAAGGCGGGGATTATATAGGCATCGGTGATGCTTCGCTCAGGATATTGACCGACAGCATGTAACCGAAACCCTTGTTTGAGATCATCCCTGACCCTTGCTGCTCAGCTTCCTGCCGGATGTTTCAGCACTCGTTCAAGCCTTCACGGAAACGCAGTGCCAGGCTCTTGAGGTTCTGGCGCCAGCTTTCCAGTTCTTCCCTGCTCAGCTCCTCTTCAGGCTCCTCATCGAGACTCACCGCCACGATTAGCGGTTGCGTCACGTCGCCCTTGGGCTTGTGCGGTGCACGAGGCGGCTGAAAAAGCGCGGTGTGGGCCGCCAACAGCTTGGCCAGCCAGGTTTCACGATTGCGGGCCAGCTCGACCATTTCCGCCAGCTCTGGGATGGCCAGGGTCTCGAGCACCTCAGGGGTCAGCAAGAGCTCCGCCCGAGGTGCATTGGCCTGCGGCAGGCGGTAGAACCCGGCGATCTCATGGCACAGCCCCAGCAACGCGCCGTACAAGTGAAACAGCGCTGACTCGCGCCCGGCCTGGATCAGCGCCGGGGAGTTCATCGCCCTCCCGTCTTCCGCTCGGGCCAGGGCCTCTAGCGACAAGCCGGCGAAGTAGATTTTCTGGTTGGTGCGGGTATAGAGCTCAAAGGCCATGACGGCAGTCTCCACAACGAAATAGGACGCGTAATGCTGGCCTGACAGTGTCACGGATCAGACAAGGCATCCGCAAGCCCAAAACAAAGGCCGCATGCTCACCCGAGGGTAGGCATGCGGCCTGCTTGTAACGCGCTGCCGGCTTACTTGGCTACGCGCTTGTCTTCAACCACCCATTTGCCGCCGTCGTAGAAGGCCTTCCAACCGGTTGGCTTGCCCTCGACTTCAGTCTGCACGTACTGCTCCTTGGTCTTGCGGCTGTAGCGAATCACGGCTGGCAGGCCATCCGGATCCTTCTTCGGCGCTTCACAGAGGAAGTGGTACTTGGGATCGATCTCGTCCTTGTGGGGCACGATCTCGATCACCAGCGGGGCACGGGTCTCGCGGTTTTTCGGGAACTGGCTGGCCGCCAGGAACAGGCCGGAAGCACCGTCGCGCAGGATGTAGGTGTCGTTGACCTTCTCGCACTTGAGCTCGGGCATCTTCACCGGGTCCATCTTCGGCGGCGCCGCGTCACCGCTTTTCAGCAGTTTGCGGGTGTTCTTGCAGGTGGCGTTGGTGCAACCGAAGAACTTGCCGAAACGGCCGGTCTTGAGCTGCATTTCGCTGCCACACTTATCGCATTCCAGGCTCGGGCCTTCGTAGCCCTTGATCCGGTAGCTGCCCTGCTCGATCTCGTAGCCATCGCAATCGGGGTTGTTCCCGCAGATGTGCAGCTTGCGCTTCTCATCCAGCAGGTAAGCATCCATCGCGGTGCTGCAGATCGGGCAACGGTGCTTGCCACGCAGCACCAGGGACTCCGACTCGCCCTCGTCGTCCGCGGCGATTTCATCGCCCGGCACCAGGTTGACGGTGGCCTTGCAGCGTTCTTTCGGCGGCAGGCTGTAGCCCGAGCATCCGAGGAACACGCCGGTCGACGCGGTACGGATCTGCATCGGGCGACCGCAGGTCACGCACGGGATATCGGTCATTACCGGCTGGTTGGCCCGCATGCCGTGCTCCGGACTCTCGGCCACTTCGAGCTTCTTCTTGAAGTCGCCGTAGAACTCGTCCAGCACGCTTTTCCAGTCACGCTCGCCCTGGGCGACGTCATCGAGGTTCTCTTCCATGCCGGCGGTAAAGCCGTAGTCCATGAGGTTGGAGAAGCTCTCGGACAGACGCTCGGTGACGATGTCACCCATTTTTTCCGAATAGAAACGACGGTTGTGCAGCGCGACGTAGCCACGGTCCTGGATGGTCGAAATGATTGCCGCATAGGTCGACGGACGACCGATACCGCGTTTTTCCATTTCCTTGACCAGGCTCGCTTCCGAGTAGCGCGCCGGCGGCTTGGTGAAGTGCTGGCTGGGATCAAGCTTGATCAGCTTCAGCACATCGCCCTGGGCCATGTCCGGCAGCACATCATCGTCGCCCGGCTTGGCCATTTGCGGCATCACGCGGGTATAGCCGTCGAACTTCAGGATACGGCCCTTGGCACGCAGCTCGAAGCCACTGGCAGCGACGCTGACGGTGGTCGACAGGTATTTGGCCGGCAGCATCTGGCAGGCGACGAATTGGCGCCAGATCAGCTCGTAGAGACGCTCAGCATCACGTTCCATGCCCGACAGCTTGCTTGGATCGGTATTCACGTCGGAAGGACGAATCGCTTCGTGAGCCTCCTGGGCGCCTTCCTTGCTGCTGTAGACATTCGGGGTTTCCGGCAGGTACTTGCCGCCGAACTCGCCTTCGATATAAGTGCGCGCCATCGCCACGGCATCGGCCGAGAGGTTGGTCGAGTCGGTACGCATATAAGTGATGTAGCCGGCTTCGTACAGACGCTGGGCCATCATCATGGTTTTCTTCACACCGAAGCCCAGGCGGTTACTGGCGGCCTGCTGCAGGGTGGAGGTGATGAACGGGGCCGACGGCTTGCTGCTGGTCGGCTTGTCTTCACGCTTGGCAATGGTGTAGCTGGACGACTTGAGCTTTTCCAGGGCCGCCATGGCCTGGGCTTCGTTGAGCGGCTTGAAGGCTTCACCGTTTTCACGGGCCACTTCAAAACGCACGTTGGCGCCCTTGGCGGTGCCGAGGTCAGCGTGGACTTCCCAGTACTCTTCGGGGTTGAACGCACGAATCTCGCGCTCACGCTCCACCACCAGCTTCACGGCAACCGACTGGACACGGCCGGCCGACAGGCCACGGGCGATCTTCGACCACAGCAGCGGCGAGACCATGTAGCCCACTACGCGGTCGAGGAAGCGCCGTGCTTGCTGGGCGTTGACCCGGTCGATATCCAGCTCGCCTGGCTGGGAGAAGGCTTCCTGGATCGCCTTCTTGGTGATTTCGTTGAACACCACGCGCTTGTAGCGGCTGTCATCCCCACCGATGGCTTCGCGCAGGTGCCAGGCAATGGCTTCCCCTTCGCGGTCCAAGTCCGTTGCGAGATAGATGGTGTCGGCGTCCTTGGCGAGCCGACGCAGTTCTTCGATGACCTTTTCCTTGCCCGGGAGGATCTCGTACTTGGCTTTCCAGCCGTGGTCCGGATCGACACCCATGCGCGCAACCAGTTGCTTGCGCGCTTTTTCCTTAGGCGACAGCGCCGGCACTTCACCAGCAGCGGCCTTGCCGCGCTTGGCGGCTGGCTCTTTGCTGGCGCTAGCCGAACCGCTGGTGGGCAGGTCTCGGATATGGCCGATACTCGACTTCACCACGTATTGGTTGCCCAGATACTTGTTGATGGTCTTGGCCTTAGCCGGGGATTCCACAATGACCAGCGATTTGCCCATGGATCAGAAAATTCCTGAATTCGAGAAGTGAAAGGCGATTGGCGCCTGACGCGGCACCGCTATATATAGTGGCAACAAGGTGAGGTCAAGCGCAGGGTTCTGCGCGACTTGCGCTTATGGCCGGGAAAAAAGGCTGGGTTCGGCCTGCACCAAAGCAAAGCGCGGGACCTGCTCGCCGTCAACTTCGACCGACTCCAGGAACATGCTCAAAGGGCGCACCCAAAAGCCGTAATCGCCATACAGGGCTTGGTAGAAGACCACTTCTTCTTCGGTTTCGGAGTGCCGTGCAACGTTGAAAACACGGTACTGCGGACCTTTGTAATGCTGGTAGAGCCCGGGTTGGATCGGCATGCTCTGGGCCTCGTTCAAATACGTCGAAATAAAAAACAAAAAAATCTTCAGAAAAACAAAAACCGGGGCACTTGGCCCCGGCTTCCGTCAACGCAACGCTTAAACGCGTTCGAAGACGGTGGCAATGCCCTGGCCGAGGCCAATGCACATGGTCGATACACCGAAGGTGCCGCCATTCTGCTTCATGACATTGAGCAGGGTGCCGGAGATACGCGCACCGGAACAACCGAATGGGTGACCCAGGGCGATCGCGCCGCCGTGCAGGTTAACCTTCTCGTTCATCTTGTCGAGCACTTTCAAATCTTTCAGCACCGGCAGGGCCTGTGCAGCGAAAGCTTCGTTGAGTTCGAAGAAGTCGATGTCGGAGATGCTCAGACCCGCGCGCTTCAGTGCTTTTTGTGTCGCCGGTACTGGACCATAGCCCATGATCGCCGGATCCACACCCGCCACTGCCATCGAACGGATCACCGCCATTGGCTGGATACCCAGGTCCTGGGCACGCTGCGCCGACATCACGATCATGCACGAAGCACCATCGGTGATCTGCGACGAAGTACCGGCGGTCACGGTGCCGCCCTTTGGATTGAACGCTGGCTTCAGAGCCGCCAGGCTTTCCAGGGTGGTTTCCGGACGAATGGTTTCGTCGTAGTCGAACAGTTTCAGGAAACCGTTCTCGTCGTAGCCCTGCATCGGGATGATTTCGTCCTTGAACTTGCCTTCCACGGTCGCCTTGTGGGCGAGTTGGTGGGAGCGCACGCCGAAGGCATCCTGCTGCTCACGGGTAATGCCGTGCATCTTGCCGAGCATTTCCGCGGTCAGGCCCATCATGCCCGAGGCTTTCGCCGCGTACAGCGACATGTGCGGGTTCGGATCGACACCGTGCATCATGCTCACGTGACCCATATGCTCGACGCCGCCGACGACAAATACGTCACCGTTGCCGGTCATGATTGCTTGCGCGGCAGTGTGCAGCGCACTCATCGACGAGCCACACAGGCGGCTGACGGTCTGGCCGGCAGCGGTGTGCGGGATCTGCGTCATCAGGGACGCCATGCGGGCGATGTTCCAGCCCTGCTCCAGGGTCTGGTTGACGCAGCCCCAGATCACGTCCTCGACTTCGCTCGGATCGACCTTGACGTTGCGTTCCAGCAGTTTGCTGATCAGGTGCGCCGACATGTCTTCAGCGCGGGTGTTGCGGTGCATGCCGCCCTTGGAGCGGCCCATCGGAGTACGACCGAAGTCGACAATCACGACGTCTCTAGGATTCAAGCTCATAAAATTTCACTCTCGCTCAAAAGTTGGACGCTTAACCGAAGAACCGCTGGCCAGTCTTGGCCATCTCACGCAGTTTTGCGGTCGGGTGGTACAGCGCGCCCAAATCAGCGTACTGGTCAGCCAGGGCAACGAACTCGGCAACACCGAGCGAATCGATGTAGCGCAGTGCGCCGCCACGGAATGGAGGGAAACCAATACCGTAGACCAGACCCATGTCGGCTTCGGCAGCAGTCTCGACAATGCCGTCTTCCAGGCAACGCACGGTTTCCAGGCACAGCGGGATCATCATCCAGTTGATGATGTCTTCGTCAGTGACTTCGCGCTGCTCGTAAACGATTGGCTTGAGCACTTCCAGTACCGACGGGTCGGCCACTTTCTTCTGCTTGCCACGCTTGTCGGTCTCGTAGGCGTAGAAGCCCTTGCCGTTCTTCTGGCCCAGGCGCTTGGCTTCGTAGAGCACGTCAACGGCCGAACGACGGTCGTCTTTCATGCGGTCCGGGAAGCCTTCAGCCATCACGTCACGACCGTGGTGACCGGTGTCGATGCCGACCACGTCCATCAGGTACGCCGGGCCCATCGGCCAGCCGAATTTTTCCATGATCTTGTCGATGCGCACGAAGTCCACACCGGCGCTGACCAGCTTGGCGAAGCCGCCGAAGTACGGGAACAGCACGCGGTTGACCAAGAAGCCCGGGCAGTCGTTGACCACGATCGGGTTCTTGCCCATTTTCTTGGCGTAGGCAACGGTGGTGGCCACCGCCAGCTCGCTGGACTTCTCGCCACGAATCACTTCCACCAGCGGCATCATGTGCACCGGGTTGAAGAAGTGCATGCCGACGAAGTTTTCCGGACGCTTGAGGGCCTTGGCCAGCAGGCTGATGGAAATGGTCGAGGTGTTGGACGCGAGGATGGTGTCCTCTTTGACCTGATCTTCGACTTCAGCCAGCACGGCTTGCTTGACCTTCGGGTTCTCGACCACGGCTTCAACCACCAGGTCGACGTGACCGAAGTCGCCGTAGGACAAGGTAGGACGAATGCCGTTGAGCACTTCAGCCATTTTCGCGGCGGTCATGCGACCTTTATCAACGCGGCCCACCAGCAGCTTGGCGGCTTCTGCCAGGCCCTGCTCGATACCGTGCTCATTGATGTCTTTCATCAGGATCGGCGTGCCTTTGGACGCCGACTGATACGCGATACCGCCGCCCATGATACCGGCGCCCAATACGGCAGCCTGCTTCACGTCCTTGGCGATTTCGTCGTAGGCCTTGGCCTTTTTCTTCAGCTCCTGATCGTTCAGGAACAGACCGATCAAGCTCTGCGCAGCAGAGGTCTTGGCCAGTTTGACGAAACCGGCAGCTTCGATTTCCAGGGCCTTGTCGCGACCGAAGTTCGCGGCCTTCTGGATGGTCTTGATCGCTTCAACCGGCGCCGGGTAGTTCGGGCCCGCTTGACCGGCGACAAAACCCTTGGCGGTTTCGAACGCCATCATTTGCTCAATGGCGTTGAGCTTGAGCTTTTCCAGCTTCGGCTGACGCTTGGCCTTGTAGTCGAACTCGCCGGAAATGGCGCGCTTGATCAGTTCCAGCGCAGCTTCCTGCAGTTTGTCGGCTTCAACCACCGCATCCACCGCACCGACTTTCAGTGCGTCTTCAGGACGGTTTTCCTTGCCGGCGGCAATCCACTCGATGGCGTTGTCGGCACCGATGATGCGCGGCAGACGCACGGTACCGCCGAAGCCCGGGTAGATGCCCAGCTTGACTTCCGGCAGACCGATCTTGGCCTTGGTGGACATGACGCGGTAATCCGCCGCCAGGCACATTTCCAGGCCGCCACCCAGCGCGATGCCATTGATCGCGGCGACGGTTGGCACGTTGAGGTCTTCGAAATCGCTGAAAATCTTGTTGGCTTCGAGGTTGCCAGCAACCAGCTCGGCATCCGGCAGCTTGAAGTTGTCGACGAACTCAGTGATGTCGGCGCCGACGATGAACACGTCTTTACCGCTGCTGACGATCACGCCCTTGACCGACGCATCTGCCTTGATGGCGTCCACGGCCTGACGCAGTTCGTTCAGGGTTAGACGGTTGAACTTGTTGACGGACTCACCCTTGAGGTCGAACTTCAGTTCGACGATGCCACTTTCAAGAGCCTTAACCGTGATGGCTTTACCTTCGTAAATCATCAACTGATCTCCACGATATGGAAGCTGAACAGTACACGTCGGACGCTGATGTCCTGGCTGGGCATGGACGCTACTGTCGATGCTAACGCCATTCCACCAGGCACACCCGCCAACGCGATAGTCGGGATTCTGTAGGAGCGTTCTGACATACAAACGCTCAATTCATACGCCCGTTTGATTTGGGTACGCCACCTTCACGGAATTTCCGACAATTGTCAATCGCCCAAAACGTTGGTTTAAACGCGACTTTGCGGTCATTTCCGTACCACGAAGACCAGCAACACGCGGCTGCATGTACTGTCATTCATAGAATCAATATTTAGAATCGTCGCCCTAATCTGCGGCAGGCGTTGCTTTAGCAGCTACGCTGGCAGGGGCGATAGAGGAAAAATCAGCGCGCCGGGAGGGAAACCGAGCGCAGGATCAGTACGACAGAAAATTTCCGGCCTGCCTGGCCAACTCCAGCCCGATGCTGATTGTCGGGCTTTTTATTGCCGATCATTAAACGCCCTGCGCTCAAGCAAGCGCCTTGAGGGTGGCATCGATCTGCTGCAGTACCTGGGATTCGCCCTTCTCACCCCAATACAAGGTGATCATCTGCTTGTCCGCCTCGACCTTGTACACGTTGCCTGGCAACTTTTCGAAATGAATCAGCAAGGCCGGATCCTCGCAGGGCTCCTGCCACTGATTGACCCACTGCCCAGGAGTTTTCTGCCAGTAGCTCCAGCACGCCGGCCGAGTGCCCCGGCGCGGCCGATGGTACTGCGCGCACGGGCTAGGGGGCTCCGGTTGCAGCCAGTGCGGCCACTCCTGCGGCGCCAGTTGCATGGCCAGGCCGATGCGTCGCGCCTCCATGCGCAAAGCCATCCTGCCGCCCTGGCGACGCGACGGCGCGAGCCATGCCAGGGGGCTGAGCATTACCGCAAGGATTGACACCACTATCCAGACCGTCATATCTGTACTCCCGATTCTTGATGGGCGCATTGATCTCTGTCGAAACCAATACGCTTGAAACCAGCCATACTTACCCTTATCGCAATCCTCAGGAGGTGCACCCCATGCCCTACCACCATATTCTGGTCGCCGTCGATCTAACCGAAGAGTGCGATCCGGTGATTCACCGCGCTCGCGAGCTGGCAGTGGGCAACAGCGCCAAACTGTCCCTGGTGCACATCGTCGAACCAATGGCCATGGCCTTTGGTGGTGACGTGCCGATGGACCTGTCGCAACTGCAACAACAACAGTTCGACCAGGCCAAGGAACGCCTCGAGCGCCTGATCCTCAAGTATCCGGAACTGACCAAGGACTGCAGCCACCTGACCTACGGCCAGCCGCGCCAGGAAATCCACCATTTCGCCAAGGAACAGGCGTGCGACCTGATCGTGGTTGGCAGCCATGGTCGCCACGGCCTGGCATTGCTACTGGGTTCCACCGCCAACGACGTACTGCACGGCGCGCCGTGCGATGTGCTGGCGGTACGCCTGGTCAAAAGCTGACACGCCCCCTGTAGGAGCGAGCTTGCTCGCGATGGTCGTCAACGATGACGCGTCAAGCCTGATTCAGCGCGGCGTCCTTACGTCCTTCGCGAGCAAGCCGCAAGCGGGCGCCCGCCCCTACAGAGGATCGTTTCGATCCTGCTGCATACAAAAAGCCCGGCACTCATCACTGAGCGCCGGGCTTTTTTATCGCAGGATCACTCAGGCATCCAGCTCGGCCCAACGCTCGACCATGACTTCCAGCTCAGCCTGCAACTGCTCCAGCTGGGCAATCACGGCCGCTGTCTCGGCAGCGGGACGCTGATAGAAACTGGCGTCGGCCATTTGCGCTTCAACTGCCGCAATCTGCTGTTCCATGGCTTCGATCTGCCCCGGCAGGGCTTCGAGCTCACGCTGCAACTTGTAGCTGAGCTTCTTCTTGGCCGCTGGAGCTTCCACCGCTGCCGCTGGCGCAGGCGCCGCAGCGACCACGGCCGAGTTCAGGTCAGCCTTGCCGGATTTGCTCTCGGTCACGCCCAGCAGACGTGGCGAGCCACCCTGGCGCAGCCAGTCCTGGTATCCGCCAACATATTCACGCACCTTGCCTTCGCCTTCGAAGACCAGAGTGCTGGTCACCACGTTGTCGAGGAATGCCCGGTCGTGACTGACCATCAGCACGGTGCCGTTGAAGGTCAGCAGGACCTCTTCCAGCAGTTCGAGGGTTTCCACGTCCAGGTCGTTGGTCGGTTCGTCGAGCACCAGCAGGTTGGCTGGCTTGCTGAACAACTTGGCCAGCAACAGACGGGCACGCTCGCCCCCGGACAGCGCCTTGACCGGCGTGCGGGCACGCTGCGGGCTGAACAGGAAGTCGCCGAGGTAGCTCAGCACGTGGCGGCTCTGACCGTCGATATCGATGAAATCGCGACCTTCGGCGACGTTGTCGATCACCGTCTTTTCCAGGTCCAACTGGTGGCGCAACTGGTCGAAGTAAGCCACGTCGATGCGCGTACCCTCTTCCACTTTGCCGCTGGTCGGTTGCAGACCGTTGAGCATCAGCTTGAGCAAGGTGGTCTTGCCGGTACCGTTGGCGCCGAGCAGGCCGATACGGTCGCCGCGCGTCAGGACCATCGAGAAATCCTTGATCAGGAACGGGCCACCCGGGTGAGCAAAACTCACGTTCTCGAGGACCATCACCTGCTTGCCGGATTTGTCAGCGGTGTCCAGCTGGATGTTCGCCTTGCCGGTACGCTCACGACGCTCGCTGCG
Organism: Pseudomonas sp. P5_152; assembly: GCF_033989915.1. Taxonomy (NCBI): domain Bacteria; kingdom Pseudomonadati; phylum Pseudomonadota; class Gammaproteobacteria; order Pseudomonadales; family Pseudomonadaceae; genus Pseudomonas; species Pseudomonas sp. P5_152. The sequence continues at coordinate 1,117,178 of NZ_JASFAH010000002.1, forward strand.
CTCAACACGCAGGGCCTTGAGGGCACGCACGCGGCCTTCGTTACGGGTGCGACGGGCCTTGATGCCCTGGCGGATCCAGACTTCTTCCTGGGCCAGTTTTTTGTCGAACAGCGCGTTGGCGGTCTCTTCGGCCGCCAGCGTGGCTTCCTTGTGCACCAGGAAGCTGGCGTAGTCGCCGTTCCAGTCGATCAGCCCGCCGCGATCCAGTTCGAGGATGCGGGTGGCAAGGTTCTGCAGGAATGAACGGTCGTGCGTGATGAACAGCACGGCGCCCTGGAAATCCTTCAGGGCTTCTTCAAGCCAGGCAATCGCACCGATGTCCAGGTGGTTGGTTGGTTCGTCGAGCAGCAGCAGGTCCGGCTCGGAAACCAGGGCCTGCGCCAGCAGGACGCGACGACGCCAGCCGCCGGACAATTCGGCGAGGGTCTTGTCGGCAGGCAATTGCAGACGGCTCAGGGTGCTGTCGACCAATTGCTGCAAGCGCCAGCCGTCACGGGCTTCGAGGTCGTGCTGGACGTGCATCAGCTTGTCCAGGTCGGCATCGGTAACGATGTTCTGGCTCAGGTGATGGTACTGCGCGAGCAGTTCGCCAACACCGTCCAGACCTTCGGCGACCACGTCGAACACGGTCCGCTCGTCGGCCACCGGCAATTCTTGCGGCAATTCGCCGATCTTGAGGCCAGGTGCGCGCCAGACGGAGCCGTCATCGGGCTTCTGATCGCCCTTGACCAGCTTCATCATGCTGGACTTGCCTGTGCCGTTGCGGCCGATGATGCACACCCGCTCACCACGGGCGATCTGCCAGGACACCTTGTCCAACAACGGCATAGAGCCGAAAGCAAGGGACACATCGCTGAATTTGAGCAGGGTCATGAGCTTCTCCAAAAACTGGGCGCGCATTCTACCTGACTTGAGGCGTCAGAAGGCTGGCATTTTCACTGAAGGAGCACTCTGCACATTAATTGTTGCGAACTTGTGCCGGCGGGCCGGCAAAGCTTTCACCCGTTGCTGGCAAAAGGCTAAGCTACAGATAATCAGTGCTGGCACCTGCTGGCACTTGTCATGATTTCTCTGCCCGGATGTCTCATGCGCAGTCGCCTCTTCAGCTTTTTATCCTGTCTGCTTCTTTCTGCCACAGCCGTTCAATCCGCCCAGGCAGTGGACCTGTCCACCCAACGCCAGTATTACGATGAAGCCAAGCGCGCCCTGGCCAAGGGTGACACTGGCCCGTACTTTCGCTACAGCCAGGCCCTCGCCGACTACCCGCTGGAGCCCTACCTGGCGTATGACGAGCTGACCGCCCGCCTGAAAAGCGCGAGCAACGCCGAAATCGAGAAATTCCTCGCCGAACACGGCGACCTGCCCCAGGCCAACTGGATGAAGCTGCGCTGGTTGCGCTGGCTGGCCGATCGCGGGGACTGGGCGACCTTCCAGAAATACTACGACCCCAAGCTCAACTTCACCGAGCTGGACTGTCTCAACGCGCAGTACCAGATCAGCCACAACCTCAAGGCTGAAGGCTACGCCAACACCGAAAAACTCTGGTTGACCGGCAAATCCCAGCCGGCCGCATGCGACGCCCTGTTCGGCATGTGGGCGGCCCAAGGCCAACTCACCGAACAGAAACGCTGGGAACGCGCCAAGCTGGCCGCCCAGGCGCGTAACTACGCGCTGGCCAACAGCCTGGTCAGCAGCATGACCACCTTGGCACCCCGCGGCCGCCTACTGGTGGACGTGGCGCAGAAACCCGAACTGCTGAACCAGCCATCGCGCTTCACCCCGGCGGATGAGCCCATGGCCGATGTGGTCAGCCTGGGCCTGCGTCGCCTGGCCCGCCAGGACCCGGAAAAGGCCATGGCCCTGCTCGATGGTTATGCCGCCAGCATGCATTTTTCCCGCGATGAAAAAGTCGCGATTGCCCGCGAGATCGGCCTGACCCTGGCCCGCCGCTTCGACAGCCGCGCCCTGGACGTGATGACCAAATACGACCCAGAACTGCGCGACAACACCGTGTCCGAATGGCGCCTGCGCCTGCTGTTGCGCCTGGCCCGCTGGGACGACGCCTATCAGCTGACCCGGCGCCTGCCGCAAGACCTGGCCACCACCAATCGCTGGCGCTACTGGCAGGCCCGCAGCCTGGAACTGGCACAACCGCAGAACCCGGAAGCGCAGACCCTGTACCGCAACCTCGCCCGTGAGCGGGACTTCTACGGCTTCCTCGCCGCCGACCGCTCGCAGTCTGCGTACTCGCTGAACAACAAGCCCCTGGTGATGAGCCAGGCTTTGATCAATAAAGTGCGCAACACCCCCGGCGTGCGCCGCGCCCTGGAATTCCATGCCCGCGGGCAGATCGTCGACGGCCGCCGCGAGTGGTACCACGTCAGTCGCCACTTCAACCGCGACGAAATGGTCGCCCAGGCCAAGCTGGCCTACGACTTGAAATGGTACTTCCCGGCCATCCGCACCATCAGCCAGGCGCAGTACTGGGACGACCTGGACATCCGTTTCCCGATGGCCCACCGCAACACCCTGGTCCGCGAAGCCAAGGTGCGTGGCCTGCACTCCAGCTGGGTGTTCGCCATTACCCGCCAGGAAAGCGCCTTCATGGATGACGCCCGCTCCGGCGTCGGCGCCAGCGGCCTGATGCAGTTGATGCCCGGTACCGCCAAGGAAACCGCGCGCAAGTTCAACATCCCCCTGGCCTCGCCCCAGCAAGTGCTGAATCCGGACACCAACATCCAGCTCGGCGCCGCGTACCTGAGCCAGGTCCACAGCCAGTTCAACGGCAACCGGGTACTCGCTTCTGCCGCCTACAACGCCGGCCCCGGCCGCGTGCGCCAATGGCTGCGTGGCGCCGATCACCTGAGCTTCGACGTCTGGGTAGAAAGCATCCCGTTCGACGAAACCCGCCAGTATGTGCAGAACGTGCTGTCTTATTCGGTGATCTACGGGCAGAAGCTCAACTCACCCCAGCCGCTGGTGGATTGGCATGAGCGCTATTTTGACGATCAGTAACCTTCCCGGCTGAAACAAAAAATGCCCGCATCATTGGATGCGGGCATTTTTTTGTACTTCGATAAACGTGCCTCACCTACCTCGCGTAACAGGACCAGAGCGTGCCGCGACCCTCTCGCCAAGCTCAGTCAGGCGATACCTTTGAGCAGGGTTGTTGGGCGAGTCCGGCTGAGTCATCTCGATCAAACCTGCCATCAATGCGGGCTTGAGGTAGTTAGCCCGGAATGTCGCTTTATGCGTCAATCCAACCTCAGCCATCAGTTCACTGATCTTCAGCGCTCCTGCCCCCGCCAGCACGCCCAACAGCCTGGCCACTTGGTCGGTGACTGGGTCGGTTACTGGATCGGTTACTGGGTCGGTTACTGGGTCGTTCAGGACGGCCTCGGCCAAGGCCAGGCTCAAAGACTGCAACATGAACTCGACAAAAGGTGTCGATTCGGCCATCCGATCGGCGGCGGACAAGGCCGCGTAATAAGCATCCTGTTGCTCGCGAATGACCGCCTCGACCGGCAGATAGGCCAGCACCGGCCGCCACTGACTGAGAATCAGGGTCTGCCACAGCCGCCCCATGCGTCCATTGCCGTCAGCGAAGGGATGAATGAATTCGAATTCGTAGTGAAAGACACAGCTGAGGATCAGCGGATGCCAATCGCTGGCATCCAGCCAGGCCAGCAAGTCATCGATCAGGGTTGCCACACGACTTGGTGGTGGAGCCATATGAACCAGTTGCTCGCCTCGGTAAATACCGACTCCCTCGCGGCGGAACCGACCACAGTCGTCGATCAAGCCCTGCATCAACAACTGGTGCGCCGACAGCAGATCGGTCCGACTGCTGGCACGCCACTGCGGCATGGACTCATAGGCCGCAAACGCGTTGCGCACCTCCTGAATCTCCCTGGGTAACCCCAGCACTCGCTGCCCCGCCAGCACCGCCGTCACTTGCGCGAGGCTGAGGGAATTGTTTTCGATGGCCAACGAAGCCTGAATAGTACGGATCCGGTTCCCGCGACGCAGTTGAGGGGTTTGCCGAGCTTCGTCCACTGCCGAAAGCTGACCGATCTGCTCGCTGATTTCAGCGATCAGCGTCAGAATTCTGGTGTTCAGGGTCAACGTGGGTTGATAGCGGCTCATTGGCGGATCCAGGTATTTCCTTGAGCCCGACATAATGCCCGAAGGCGGATGCATTCAGCAGCCTTCATTCATGACACCTCATGCCCATCACTGAACTGCAACGCTGCCAGCCGCGCGTACAACGCGTTGCTGCCGATCAGTTGCTGATGGGTGCCCACCGCCACCAGCTTGCCTTGGTCCATCACGGCGATCCGGTCGGCGTTTTTCACCGTGGCCAGGCGATGGGCGATGACCAGCGTGGTGCGGTTTTTCATCAGGCTGGGCAGGGCTTGCTGGATCAAGTGTTCGCTCTGCGCATCGAGGGCGCTGGTGGCCTCGTCCAGCAACAGGATCGGTGCGTCCACCAGCAAGGCGCGGGCGATGGCCAGGCGTTGCCGCTGACCACCGGAAAGCCCCAACCCGCCATCACCCAGGTGGGTCTGGTAGCCGGCGGGCATCTGCTCGATAAAGTCGTGGGCGTAGGCAATCCGCGCGGCCTCCTGGACCTGTGCCAGGGTTGCCTCGGGTTTGCCATAACGAATGTTCTCTTCAATGCTGCCAAAAAACAGCGCTGGGTTTTGTGAGACCAGGGCGAAGCAGCGCCGCAGATCCTGCGGGTCGAGCCGGGTCAGGTCGACGCCATCCAGCAGGATCTGCCCCTGCAGCGGGTCGTAGAAGCGCAGCAGCAGGTCATACACCGTCGACTTGCCCGCCCCCGAAGGCCCGACCAGCGCCAGGGTTTCGCCGGCGTTGATCCGCAGACTCAAACCGTCGACAGCGTAGCTTTGCGGGCGCGACGGGTAGCTAAAGCGCACCTCCTGCAGTTGCAACTCGCCGCGTACTCGCTCGGGCAAGGTCACCTGGCCACTGGGTGGCGGCTGGATGATGTTTTCCGAACGCAGCAACTCGGCAATCCGCTCGGCCGCACCGGCAGCCCGCTGCAATTCGCCAATCACCTCGCTCAGGGTGCCAAAGGCACCGCCGACGATCAGGCTGTAGAACACGAACGCCGCCAGTTCCCCAGCGCTGATGCGACCGGCGATCACGTCCATGCCACCCACCCAGAGCATGACCCCGACTGCGCCGAGCACCAGGATGATCACCAACGTGATCAGCCAGGCACGCTGCAGAATGCGTTTGCGCGCGGTGTCGAACGCCTGCTCCACCGTGGCCGCGAAACGCTGCTCGTCCTGGGCCTGATGGTTGTAGGCCTGGACAGTCTTGATCTGGCCCAGGGTCTCAGCGACATAGCTGCCGACATCGGCTATCCGGTCCTGGCTCAGGCGCGACAGGCTGCGTACGCGCCGGCCGAAAATCAGGATCGGTGCCAGCACCAGCGGCAGCGCCACCACCACAATGCTGGTCAACTTGGGGTTGGTGATGAACAGCAGCACGATGCCGCCGATCACCATCAAGGCATTGCGCAAGAACAGCGACAGCGACGAACCGATCACCGATTGCAGCAAGGTGGTGTCGGCGGTCAGGCGCGACTGGATCTCGGAACTGCGGTTGTCCTCGTAAAACCCGGGATGCAGGTAGATCAGGTGGTTGAACACCTGCCGACGGATGTCCGCCACGCAGCGCTCGCCAATCCACGACACCAGGTAAAAGCGGGTGAAGGTGCCGATCGCCAGACCCACCACCAGCAGCAGGAACAGGCCGATGCTCTGGTTGAGCAGGTGCGGCGACTGGGTCATGAAACCCTGGTCCACCAACAACCGAATGCCCTGCCCCATGGACAGGGTAATGCCGGCAGTGACGATCAGCGCCAGCAAGGCACCTAACGCCTGCCAGCGATAGGGCGCAATAAAACGCAGGGACAAACGAATCGCGCGACGGTGGCGGGCTGACAGCATCAGGATCATCCAAAAGGGCCGACTGAAAGAATTAACGCGGGCCAGCGTACACCGGTCAATTCAAGGGAACTTGGGTAAATCGTAATCAGTCGGATTGAATATGACCTGTAACAATAGAGCCTAGATGCTATCGGTCTAAAGTCCGGCTGGAAGTTGAAGAGTATTTCTGGTGGAGTGGAGATACCGCCTGATCGGCCTGTGTAGAGCTGTCACAGCGTGGTCACCTGGCGGATCTAGAGTAAGCGCACAACCTGATGAGGAGACAGGCCATGTCCTTGCAACACAGCAGCGATGACAAGATTCAAGTGATCCGCACGCAGCCGCACCAGTCTCTAGGGTGCGCCATTATTGACGCCCAAGGCCGCGAAGTACCGATCACTGAAGACATGATCCAGAGCGCATGCCGCGAGCTGGAACAGCGATTGGTCAAGCCTGCCGAACAAAAGTGACATATAGCCTGATGTCTTCGAACCCGGCCCGCCTAGGCCGGGTTTTTTATCGCCGCGATTACGCTATACCGCCTGCGCACCCAAGGCTGCCACGATCTGTCGCAACTCAGGCGCCTGACCCTCGATCTGCACGCGCAGCCCGTCAATCTCACGGCGCTGCGGGTAGTGCTTGCGCAACAGGTCAAATGCCGTGCGCTGCTCAGCGCCGCTGACCACCAGGCTGCGACGAAAATCCGCATCGTCGCGACGCGGGTCGTACACCCCACGGCAGAGCATCGCCAAGGCCCAGGCCGGATCACTGCTGGCGCTCAGGCTGACCTGCGCCAGCCAGGGGGCAGGTAGCAGTTGGTCCAGCGACACAGTCGCAGGCTGGCCAAGGAACTGGCACAACGCCTGATAGATCTGCGCAGTGCCTCGCTGTTTGCCATCGAGGCTGTAGCCGGCGATATGCGGGGTGGCAATCACGCACAGTTCGGCGAGGGCGATATCGACACTCGGCTCGCCTTCCCAGACGTCCAGTACCGCTTGCAGGTCTTCGCGCTCCAGCAGCACTTCACGCAGTGCCTGGTTGTCCACCACCGGGCCGCGACTGGCATTGATCAGCCAGGCACCCGGCTTGAGTTGCTCCAGGCGCTGGCGATCAAACAGGTGCCGGGTCGATTGCTCGCCGGACGAGGTCAAAGGAGTGTGCAGGCTGATCACGTCGCATTGCGCGATGACTTGCTCAAGGCTGGCGTAATCGCCTCCCTCGCTTGCCTGGCGCGGTGGGTCGCAGACCAGCACCTTCCAGCCCAGGCCTTGCAGCACCTTGACCAGCCGCCCACCCACTTCGCCAGCCCCGACCACCCCATAGGTGCGCTCGGCCAGTGCTACGCCTTCGATCTCGGCGAGGGTCAGCAAGCTACCCAGCACATAGTCGACCACCCCACGGGCATTGCAGCCCGGGGCGCTGGACCAACCGATATTGGCCTCGGCAAAGTAATCGAGGTCCAGGTGATCGGTGCCAATGGTGCAGGTGCCGACAAACCGCACCTTGCTGCCTTGCAGCAGATCGCGACTGACGTTGGTCACCGAGCGCACCAGCAGAACATCGGCCTGCTCGACAGTGGCGCGATCAATGGAGCGGCCCGGCACGCGGCGGATTTCGCCGAAACCTTCGAAGAAGGCATCGAGCAGCGGAATATTTTCGTCAGCAACAATCAGCATGGCAGGCTCCTTTGGCGGACCGGCAGTGTAGCTCAGCTCCCGCCAGAGGCGGCGATTACAAATCCGCAACACTGGAGTTTTCCTGACTGCTGCGTCAGGGCGTAGAATGCGCCGCCTTGCGCATCAAAACCCTTTGGACGCTTCGCCTGTGAACTCCGTGACTGACAGCACCGCCGCTACTGCCCCGCCCCGCACAACCCCGGTTCGCCTGGAGCTCAAAGGCCTGCTCGGCCTGGCCCTGCCGATCATGGTCGCGCAACTGGCCACTACCGCCATGGGGTTTGTCGATGCAGTGATGGCCGGCCGGGTCAGCCCACGGGACCTGGCGGCAGTGGCCCTGGGCAACTCGATCTGGATTCCGGTGTACCTGTTGATGACCGGCGTCCTGCTGGCCACCACGCCCAAGGTCGCCCAGCGTTTTGGCGCCGGACAATTCGAGCAGATCGGCCCACTGACCCGCCAGGCCCTGTGGCTGGCGCTGGTCGTCGGATTGCTGGGCAGCGGCCTGTTGCTCAGCGCCGAGCCGATCCTGCACTGGATGAAAGTCGACCCGCTGCTGATCGACCCGAGCATGGGCTACCTGCAGGGCATCGCCTTCGGTTTTCCGGGCATCGCCTTCTACTACGTACTGCGCTGCTACAGCGACGGCATGGGTCGCACCCGCCCGAGCATGGCCATCGGCCTGAGCGGCCTGCTGCTCAACATCCCGCTCAACTATGCGCTGATCTACGGCCACTTCGGCCTGCCGGCCATGGGCGGCGTTGGCTGCGGCTGGGCCAGTGGCATCGTGATGTGGTTCATGGCCTTGAGCATGGCCGGCTGGACCCGCTGGGCGCCCTTCTATGCCCGCACCCGGGTGCTGGTGCGGATCGATTGGCCGCAGTGGGCAGTGATCAAGCGCCTGATCGGCATCGGCCTGCCGATCGGCATCGCGGTATTCGCCGAATCGAGCATCTTCGCGGTCATCGCCCTGCTGATCGGCAGCCTCGGCTCGACCGTGGTGGCCGGGCACCAGATCGCGCTGAACATCAGCTCGCTGCTGTTCATGATTCCCTACTCGCTGGGCATGGCGGTCACGGTTCGGGTCGGCCAGGCACTGGGTGCCGGCAATCCCTACCAGGCGCGTTTCGCGGCGAAGGTCGGGCTGGGTGCAGCTCTGGTGTTCGCGGCATTCTCGGCGAGCCTGATCCTGCTGCTGCGCGAACCCATCGCCTCGATCTACACCCCTGACCAGAGCGTGATCCAGATCGCCTCGATGCTGATCGTGTATGCCGCGCTGTACCAGTTCTCCGACGCGATCCAGGTGATCTGCGCCGGTGCGCTACGAGGCTATCAGGACACCCGGGTGACGATGATCCTGACCCTGTTCGCCTATTGGGGCATCGGCCTGCCGGTGGGTTACGTACTGGGACTGACCGACTGGTTCGGCCCCGCCAGCGGCCCGAGCGGGTTATGGGAAGGACTGATCGCCGGCCTGAGCTGCGCAGCGCTGATGCTGTCGATCCGCCTGGTGCGCAGTGCCCGCAAGCGGATTCGTATTCACCAGCGCACCCCGGCCGTGTAGGAGCGGGTGCCCGCTTGCGGCTTGCTCGCGATGGACGTCAACGCAAACGCGTACTTGTGGCTGCCCCAAACGCCGATCAACCGGACTTCTTGCGAATCCAGTACAGGTAGGTGCCGCCATCCTCATGTTGACCGACCAGCTCATGGTCGAGAAACACGCAGAACTTGGGAATGTCGCGACGGGTCGAGGGGTCCGTGGCGATCACCTTGAGCAGGCCGCCCGGGACCAGGTCGCGAATGTGTTGGTGGAGCATCATCACCGGTTCCGGACAGTTCAGGCCGGTGGCGTCAAGGGTGCCGTCAACCGGCGTATGGATCAATTCACTCATGTCTGACTCCTGAAACAGGCCGGCATTGTCGCGCAAAGCCGGGGCCCCCGTCAGCTATGGCATAACACCATTACTGTGCCAGCGCCCACGCTCGCGACGGGCCCCACTCAACGGGACCTGGTTTTCTTCACATCATGGCGACGCAAATGGCAGGTTACTTCCTCGCGGTCGTGATACAGCTGCTTGCAGCCGATGTCGACCCGGATCCCGCGGGCCTTGAAACCTTCCGCGATGCGCTCGAGCAGGCGCTTCACTTCGGCATAACGCTGCTTCATCGGCAGCTTGAGGTTGACCACCGCTTCGCGGCAATGCCCGTCACCGATCCACTCTTCCAGCATCGCCGCGTTACGCGCCGGTTTCTCGACGATGTCGCAGACCATCCAGTCCACCGGCTGCTTGGGCTTGAAGGTGAAGCCGTCGGCCATCAAATGCTGTACCAGCCCGGTATCCATCAGGCTTTGCGCCATCGGCCCGTTGTCGATGGCCGTCACCAGCATGCCCCGATTGACCAGTTGCCAGGTCCAGCCACCCGGTGCGGCACCCAGGTCGACACCGGTCATGTCGCTGTGCAAGCGCTCATCCCACTGATCGCGCGGGATGAAGTGGTGCCAGGCCTCTTCCAGTTTCAGGGTCGAGCGGCTTGGCGCTTCGCGGGGAAACTTCAGGCGCGGAATACCCATCGGCCACATCGCCGAGTTGTTGGCTTCAGCCAGCCCCATGAACACTTCGCGCCCACTTTTGAAGGTCAGCAGCAAACGTGGCTTGAGCGGGTCTTCCACCAACTTGCCAGCCGCGATGAGGGCCTTGCGCAAATGGCCTTCGAATTTCTTGCAGAAGTTCGACAGCTCCTTGCCGTCATTGGTATCGACCATTTCCAGCCACAGGCTGCCGCACACCGGGAACTGCGCCAGGTGGGCGAGGATCACACTGATGCGATCGGTTTCCGGCAGGTCGATGAAGATCCCGCGTGCCCATTGCCGCGGGAAGATCAACTGGGCAAAACGCTGGCCGCGCATCAAGCGCTCGGCGCCGTCTTCCTCGGTGCAGACGAACTCGGCGCAGGCGCTGGCGGTTTTCGCCTTGGCGTAGCCGGCCACGTTCAAACGCGCGGCATGTTCGGCGATCTCCGAGCAGACTTCACCTTCGAAGCCCGGCCGGCAATGCATAAAGAGGATGTTCATTAAATCTCCTGGGCAAGTGCGCGCAAACTTGCCCTGTAGCAAAGCCTGTCACGAAAACCGGCGCATGATAACTGACTTCGGAACCCTGGACCCGCCCATAGAGTCCAGTAATTAGCCAGCTACTTAAAACAGAGCTAGGTTTAATGCTCTGTCCGTCCCGTCAGTCCGTAGCCGTGCGGACCCAAAGGAGTCATTTCAATGCCGTCCCTCGATAGCCTGAAAACCCTTAGCACCCTGCAAGTCGACGACAAGACCTATCACTACTTCAGCTTGCCGACGGCTGCCAAAGCCCTGGGCAACCTCGACCAGCTGCCGATGTCGCTCAAGGTACTGCTGGAAAACCTGCTGCGCTGGGAGGATGGGAAAACCGTCACCGGCGCCGATCTCAAGGCCCTCGCCGGCTGGCTCAAGGAGCGGCGCAGCGACCGGGAAATCCAGTACCGCCCGGCGCGGGTATTGATGCAAGACTTTACCGGAGTGCCGGCGGTGGTCGACCTGGCCGCCATGCGTGCCGCCATGGCCAAGGCCGGCGGCGACCCACAGCGGATCAATCCGCTGTCGCCGGTGGACCTGGTGATCGACCACTCAGTGATGGTCGACAAATTTGCCAGCAGCAGCGCATTCGAAGAGAACGTCGACATCGAAATGCAGCGCAATGGCGAACGTTATGCCTTCTTGCGCTGGGGCCAGAGCGCCTTCGACAACTTCAGCGTGGTACCGCCGGGCACCGGCATCTGTCACCAGGTGAACCTCGAATACCTCGCACGCACGGTGTGGACCAAGGACGAGGACGGCCGTACCTATGCCTTCCCCGACACCCTGGTGGGCACCGACTCCCACACCACCATGATCAACGGCCTCGGAGTACTGGGCTGGGGTGTCGGCGGGATCGAGGCCGAAGCGGCGATGCTCGGCCAACCGGTGTCGATGCTGATTCCGGAGGTGATTGGCTTCAAGCTCACGGGCAAGCTCAAGGAGGGCATCACCGCCACCGACCTGGTGCTGACCGTGACCCAGATGCTGCGCAAAAAAGGCGTGGTGGGCAAATTCGTCGAGCTCTACGGCGACGGCCTGGCCGAACTGCCCCTGGCCGACCGAGCCACCATCGCCAACATGGCGCCGGAATACGGCGCGACCTGCGGCTTCTTCCCGGTGGACCAGGTAACGCTGGACTACCTGAGCCTGTCCGGCCGTCCGACTGCGGTGGTCAAACTGGTGGAGGCCTACAGCAAAGCCCAGGGCCTGTGGCGCCTGCCCGGCCAGGAACCGCTGTTCAGTGACAGCCTGGCGCTGGACATGGGCAGCGTCGAAGCCAGTCTCGCCGGACCAAAACGCCCGCAAGACCGGGTCTCGTTGCCCAATGTGGCCCAAGCCTTCAGCGATTTCCTCGGCCTGCAGGTCAAACCCACCAGTAAGGAAGAAGGCCGCCTGGAAAGTGAAGGCGGTGGCGGTGTGGCCGTAGGCAATGCCGACCTGGTCGGCGAGGCGGACTACCAATACGAGGGTCAGACCTATCGCCTGAAAAACGGCGCGGTAGTGATAGCCGCCATCACCTCCTGCACCAACACCTCAAATCCCAGCGTGATGATGGCCGCCGGGCTGGTAGCAAAAAAAGCCGTGGAAAAAGGCCTGCAGCGCAAACCCTGGGTCAAGAGCTCCCTGGCGCCCGGCTCCAAGGTCGTGACCGACTACTACAAGGCCGCCGGCCTGACCCAATACCTCGATCAACTGGGCTTTGCCCTGGTGGGTTACGGCTGCACCACCTGCATCGGCAACTCCGGCCCCTTGCCGGAGCCGATCGAAAAAGCCATCCAGGGCTCCGACCTCACCGTCGCTTCGGTGCTGTCGGGCAACCGCAACTTCGAAGGCCGGGTCCACCCCCTGGTGAAAACCAACTGGCTCGCCTCGCCACCGCTGGTGGTGGCCTATGCATTGGCCGGCACGGTGCGCATCGATATCAGCCGCGAGTCACTGGGCGACGACAAGGACGGTAACCCGGTGTACCTGCGCGACATCTGGCCTAGCACGCAAGAGATCGCCGAAGCGGTCAACCAGGTCAACACCGCGATGTTCCACAAGGAGTACGCCGAAGTGTTCGCCGGCGACGAGCAGTGGCAAGCCATCGAGGTGCCGCAAGCGGCTACCTACGTCTGGCAGCCAGACTCCACCTACATCCAGCACCCACCGTTCTTCGACCACATCGACGGCCCTCCGCCAGTGGTCGAGGACATCAGCCACGCCCGGGTACTGGCGCTGCTCGGCGACTCGGTGACCACCGACCACATCTCCCCCGCCGGCAACATCAAGGCCGACAGCCCGGCCGGCCGCTACCTGCGCGAGCAAGGGGTCGAGCCACGGGACTTCAACTCCTACGGCTCACGGCGCGGCAACCATGAAGTAATGATGCGCGGAACCTTCGCCAACATTCGCATCCGCAATGAAATGCTCGGCGGCGAAGAAGGCGGCAACACCCTGTATATCCCCACTGGCGAGAAAATGGCGATCTATGACGCGGCCATGCGCTACCAGGCCGCCGGCACGCCGCTGGTGGTGATCGCGGGGCAGGAATACGGCACCGGCTCCAGCCGCGACTGGGCGGCCAAGGGCACCAACCTGCTGGGGGTCAAGGCGGTGATCGCCGAAAGCTTCGAACGAATTCACCGCTCCAACCTGGTGGGCATGGGCGTCCTGCCGCTGCAGTTCAAGCTCGACCAGAACCGCAAGAGCCTGAACCTGACCGGCAAGGAAACCCTGAGCATCCAGGGGCTCAGCGGCGTGGAACTGACGCCACGGATGAACCTGCCCCTGATCATCACCCGCGAGGACGGCAGCCGCGAGAAAGTCGAAGTGCTGTGCCGGATCGACACCCTCAATGAAGTGGAGTACTTCAAGGCCGGGGGGATCCTGCACTACGTGTTGCGCCAGTTGATTGCCTCATAAGGGCAGCCCCGAGCGCTTTTCGGTGGGTACTCGCGCTGCCTTTTCAGCCGCGCGAGTACATGATTGGCAGGGCCAAAAACGCCTGCCTCAACCCGCAAGGGTTTATCTGACGGCAAATGACGCACCAGTCGTTTTGCGACGCAGCGCCGATTTCTTGAAAAAAAATTTCAATAATCCAGCGGGCTGGCCGAAACCCTGTCAAAGCCTTGCGGATTGAAAAAGCCATGCGTAATAACCAGCCCATCACTCAACGCGAACGGACCTTCCCGGCTCAGCAACGGTTGATTTCCACCACCGATGCCAAAGGCGTGATCAACTACTGCAACGACGCTTTTGTCGAGATCAGTGGGTTCTCCCGTGAAGAACTGATCCGTGCGCCGCACAATCTGGTCCGTCACCCCGACGTCCCGTCGGCGGTCTTCGCGCATATGTGGGGCACATTAAAACAAGGCCTGCCATGGATGGGCATTGTCAAGAATCGCTGCCAGAACGGTGACCATTACTGGGTCAACGCCTACGTGACCCCGGTATTCGACGGCAACCAGGTGATCGGCTACGAGTCAGTTCGGGTCAAGCCCACCGCCGAGCAGATCCGCCGCGCCGAGACCCTGTACCAGCGCATCAACCAGGGCAAGTCCGCCGTTCCCCAGCGTGACAAATGGCTGCCCGTGCTGCAGGACTGGCTGCCATTCATCCTGGTCAGCCAGTTGAGCTTCATGATCGGCGCCACCCTCAATTCGCAATGGGGCTTTGCCCTCGCTGCCGGCCTTTCGGTGCCGCTGGGCCTGCTGGGGCTGAGCTGGCAACAACGCGGTCTCAAGCGCCTGTTGCGCCTCGCCGAGCAGACCACCTCCGACCCGCTGATCGCCCAGATGTACACCGACAGCCGTGGCGCCCAGGCGCGCCTGGAGATGTCGATCCTCAGCCAGGAAGCCCGCTTGAAAACCTGCCTGACCCGCCTGCAGGACACCGCCGAGCACCTGACGGAGCAGGCACGTCAATCTGACCAACTGGCGCATAACAGCTCCACTGGCCTGGAACGTCAGCGCGTGGAAACCGAGCAGGTGGCCACCGCCGTCAACCAGATGGCCGCCACCACCCAGGAAGTGGCCAGCCACGTCCAGCGCACCGCAGACGCGACCCAGGAAGCCAACCGCCTGACCGGGCGTGGTCGCGATATCGCCGGGGAAACCCGCGACGCCATCCAGCGCCTGTCGGTAGTAGTCGGGGAAACCGGCCTGACGGTGACCCAACTGGCCAAGGACAGCGACGAAATCGGTGGTGTGGTCGATGTGATCAAAGGCATTGCCGACCAGACCAACCTGCTGGCCCTCAACGCCGCCATCGAAGCCGCCCGCGCCGGCGAAATGGGCCGGGGTTTTGCGGTGGTGGCCGACGAAGTCCGCCAACTGGCACAACGCACCAGCGAGTCGACCGGGCAGATCCACAGCCTGATCGCCAAGCTGCAGCAAACCGCCAGCACCGCCGTGCAAACCATGGAAGCCGGCCATCGCCAGGCCGAAGAAGGCGTGGCGCGGGTCCTTGAGGCAGACCAGGCCCTAGTGGGCATCAGCGAAGCGGTGGCCAATATCACCGACATGACCACTCAAATCGCCGCCGCCACCGAGGAGCAGAGCGCGGTGGCCGAAGAGATCAGCCGCAACATCAGCAACATTTCCGAACTGGCCGACCAGACCTCGGAACAGGCGCAGAACTCGGCCCTCCTCAGCGAAGAACTGACCCGGACCGCAAATACCCAGTATTCACTGGTGGAGCGCTTCAACCGCTGATTGCGATTGATCGCATGACCCTGGGGGAACGGGCTTGCCCCGGATGGCGGTGTGTCAGGGGCCATGAATGCTGGCTGTGCTGGCCCTATCGCGAGCAAGCTCGCTCCCACAGAGTCCTTTGTGTCCATATGGCATGCGGCACCCCGAGGACCGTAGGAGCAAGGCTTGCCGAGCTTTTGCGGCGTCCGTATTTGCTCCTGCCGATTGCCAGGTTTATCCCGGATGCTTGTGGGAGCGGGCTTGCCCGCGATGGTCTCGAGCACACCGCGCTCGTCCTGGATTTTCGCGTAATCGTTGACGTCCATCGCGGGCAAGCCCGCTCCCACAGAAATACTCCGACCAGAAAAGCAGGCAGGCCGGTAGGCCGCCTCGCCCGCCCTTACCACTCAGGCCGACCGGCAGGTCGCCGTGCTCTGGCTTTTGATCTTGATCTACCTGCCCCATCGGCAGGCACCGTAGCGAGGGGCCGTACGTCAGGGGACAGAGCCCTTGGTTACTTGGGGCCGGGCGGCGTTCCGCTTTTCCAAGTGACCCGCCGTAAGGGCGGAACCCTAAGTAGCCATCACCGCAGCAACGGATATGCCCACCACCCCCTGTAGCCATCACACTCAATCGACCACTACAAAAATGCCGCAATTCTCTGAGCCGCAGCAGCCAAATGCTGCTCATGACTAACCCCAGAAGCCTTCAGCGGCTTCAAGTCATGATCCGCTGCCACCAGCCACATCAACTCGATGCAAGGCGCCAAGTCATAACCCTCCACCGTATCCCGATTACCCAACCCATCCCGCTCACCCTGGATAATCAAGGCCCGGGTCTTTAATCCGGCCAAATGCTCCACTCGCGGTTTCTGCGGCTTACCCACGGGGTAAAACGGATACCCCAGGCACACCAACGCATCCACCCCCAACTCATCCGCCAGCAAACTGGCCATCCGCCCGCCCATGGACTTGCCACCAATGGCCAGGGGCCCAGCGACATGACGTCGCACCAGGGCATACACCTCTCGCCAGCACTCGAGCAGCTTCGGCGCCGGATTGGGCGGCCGCCGACCGCCGTCCAGGCGTCGCTGGGCCATGTAGGGAAACTCGAAACGCAGCACATTGACCCCACGGGCCGCAAGGCGTCCAGCCATGTCGGCCATCCATGCGCTGTCCATCGGCGCACCCGCCCCATGGGCAAGAATCAGCGTTGCCCTAGCCGGTGCGGCGGCGGCATTCCACAACCATCCATGATCCCGCACACACTGCGCCCATTGATCCCCGTCAATACTGGCCCTGTGCTCTTTGTCCATGCTTGCCTCGCTTTTAATCTGCCTATAACTCCAGGCGAAGGGAGCGTTCGTGCCTTGCGCAGACGCCTTCACTTCGGCTGAACCGTGGATGGGGAACCATGAACACTTCTTTAAGTACCGCCTATAACTACAAGGTGGTCCGCCAATTCGCCATTATGACGGTGGTATGGGGCATCGTCGGCATGGGGCTCGGGGTTTTTCTCGCGGCTCAATTGGTCTGGCCCGAACTGAACTTCAATTTGCCGTGGACCAGCTTCGGTCGCCTGCGCCCGCTGCACACCAACGCGGTGATCTTCGCCTTTGGTGGCTGCGCGCTGTTTGCCGCCTCGTTCTACTCGGTCCAACGCACTTGCCAGACGCAATTGTTCGCGCCAAAAATCGCCGCGTTCACCTTCTGGGGCTGGCAACTGGTGATCCTGCTGGCAGCCATCACCCTGCCGCTGGGCTACACCAGCTCCAAGGAATACGCCGAGCTGGAATGGCCGATCGACATCCTGATCACCATCGTCTGGGTCGCCTACGCCATCGTGTTCTTCGGCACGCTGATGAAGCGCAAGACCAAGCACATCTACGTCGGCAACTGGTTCTTCGGCGCGTTCATCATCACCGTGGCCATCCTGCACATCGTCAACAACCTGGAGCTGCCGGTCAGCCTGACCAAGTCCTACTCAGTGTATGCCGGTGCGACCGATGCCATGGTCCAGTGGTGGTACGGCCACAACGCCGTAGGCTTCTTCCTCACTGCCGGTTTCCTGGGGATGATGTACTACTTCGTGCCGAAGCAGGCCGAGCGCCCTGTGTACTCCTATCGCCTGTCGATCGTGCACTTCTGGGCCCTGATCACCCTGTACATCTGGGCCGGCCCGCACCACCTGCACTACACCGCGCTGCCGGACTGGGCTCAGTCGCTGGGCATGGTGATGTCGCTGATTCTGCTGGCGCCGAGCTGGGGCGGGATGATCAACGGCATGATGACCCTCTCGGGCGCCTGGCATAAGCTGCGCAGCGACCCGATCCTGCGCTTCCTGGTGGTGTCCCTGGCGTTCTACGGCATGTCGACCTTCGAAGGCCCGATGATGGCGATCAAGACCGTCAACGCCCTCTCCCACTACACCGACTGGACCATCGGCCACGTACACGCCGGCGCCCTCGGCTGGGTAGCGATGATCTCCATCGGCGCGCTGTACCACATGATCCCGAAAATCTTCGGTCGTACGCAGATGCACAGCGTCGGCCTGATCAACGCGCACTTCTGGCTCGCCACCATCGGCACCGTGCTCTACATCGCCTCGATGTGGGTCAACGGCATTGCCCAGGGCCTGATGTGGCGTGCCGTCAACGAAGACGGGACCCTGACCTACTCCTTCGTGGAAACCCTGGTGGCCAGCCACCCAGGCTTCGTCGTACGCCTGGTTGGCGGGGCGATCTTCCTGAGCGGCATGTTCCTGATGGCCTACAACACCTGGCGCACCGTGCGTGAGGCCCAACCAGCCGAAGTCGCCGCCGCGGCGCAGATGGCCTGAGGAGTCCACCATGAAACACGAAACGATTGAAAAAAACGTCGGCCTGCTGCTATTGCTGATGGTCTTTGCGGTGAGCATCGGCGGTCTGACGCAGATCGTCCCGCTGTTCTTCCAGGACGTCACCAACAAGCCGGTCGAAGGCATGAAGCCCTACACCGCACTGCAACTGGAAGGTCGAGACATCTACATCCGCGAAGGCTGCGTGCAGTGCCACTCGCAGATGATCCGGCCGTTCCGCGCCGAGACCGAACGTTATGGCCACTACTCGGTAGCCGGTGAAAGCGTGTGGGACCACCCGTTCCTATGGGGTTCCAAGCGTACCGGCCCGGACCTGGCACGGGTCGGCGGTCGTTACTCCGATGACTGGCACCGCGCCCACCTGTACAACCCGCGCAACGTGGTACCGGAATCGAAAATGCCGGCCTATCCATGGCTGGTTACCCAGGCCGTGGACAGCAGCAATACCGAAACCAAGCTCAAGGTCATGCGCACCCTGGGCGTGCCCTACACCGACGAGGACATCGCCGGGTCAGTCGCCACGCTCAAGGGCAAGACCGAGATGGACGCCCTGGTCTCCTACCTGCAAGTGCTCGGCACTGCGATCAAGAGCAAGAGGTGAGCCATGCCCTATGAAATATTGAGCGTAATCAGCACTGGAATGATCCGCGGCCTGGGCACCGTCGTGGTGTTCGTGGCCTTTATCGGCCTGACCCTGTGGGTGTTCAACAGCAAGCGCAGCGCGCAATTCGCCGAAGCCCGCCTGCTGCCGTTTGCCGATGAACCCCTGGCCGAAGACGCCAGCACTCAAGAACCCGCAACAAGGAGTACCCGGCCATGACCACCTTCTGGAGTACGTGGATCTGCGTACTGACCATCGGCAGCCTGATCGGCCTGACCTGGCTGCTGGTCGGCACCCGCAAGGGTGAGACCAAGGGCAGTGTCGACCAGACCATGGGCCATGCCTTCGACGGCATCGAGGAATATGACAACCCGCTGCCCCAGTGGTGGTTCCTGCTGTTCGCCGGGACCCTGGTGTTTGCCGTGGGCTACCTGATCCTCTACCCGGGCCTGGGTAACTGGAAAGGCATCCTGCCGGGCTATCAGGACGGCTGGACCCAGACCAAGGAATGGGACAAGGAAATGGCCAAGGCCGACGCCAAGTTCGGGCCGATCTTCGCCAAATTTGCAGCCATGCCCGTGGAAGAAGTAGCCAAGGACCCACAAGCACTGAAGATGGGCGGACGCCTGTTCGCCTCCAACTGCTCGGTGTGCCACGGCTCGGATGCCAAGGGTGCCTTCGGCTTCCCCAACCTGGCGGACAGCGACTGGCGCTGGGGCGGTAGCGCGGAGGCGATCAAGACCACCATCATGGGTGGGCGGATGGCGGCGATGCCGGCCTGGGGTGAAGTCCTGGGCGATGCCGGGGTGAAAAACGTTGCCGCCTATGTGCGCCACGAACTCGCCGGCCTGCCGTTGCCAGAGGACAGCGGTGCCGACCTGGTCGCCGGACAGCAAGCGTACAGCACCACCTGCGTAGCCTGTCACGGCGCCAATGGCCAGGGCATGGAACTGATGGGCGCGCCAAACCTGACGCACCCGGCGGCGTTCATCTACGGCACTAGCCTGGCCCAGTTGCAGCAGACCATTCGCCATGGTCGCCAGGGTCACATGCCGGCGCAGAACGAACTGCTCGGCAATGACAAAGTGCAATTGCTGGCAGCGTACGTCTACAGCCTCTCCCACGGTGCCAGCGCTCAGCCGCTGCAGGCAGAGGGCAAAAGCGAATAACTCGCAACCGCATTACTGTCGCACCTTCCTGGTGCGGCAGTTCCCTACCTCTTTGCGACGCATTGTCGCACCCCAAAAAGGTCTGCCTTTGCGTCCGGCAGATTCACGTCTAAGCTTGCTGCCAAGCGGACTGGCAAAGGCCGGTCACAGGTCAACCGTAAAGGATGGGTTCGACGATTCGGTTCGATGACAGGCCGCAAAGGCCGGTAGACACCGGCTGTCGTCCAAGTTGCCGTCTGTCACCTGCACGCCTCGTTTGAACACACCCCGTTACAACTGACCCGACCCCCTCGCCCTTTTCCCCTGCCGGGACATTTTCCCCCTGGGCAAATTTGTCCCTACGCGGCGCATGGAAAGGCCGCAGAATCAGCTTTTGAAAGCATTGACGCAGGTCATGGCGCGTTGCAATGACCCCCCGCTTTCTCCATACTTGCGGCCGATTTTTATCCCTAATAAAACACCCAAACCGTGGAACCTTAGAATGAGCACAGCAATCAGTCCGACTGCTTATAACTATAAGGTAGTCCGCCAGTTCGCCATCATGACGGTGGTCTGGGGGATCCTTGGCATGGGGCTCGGTGTCTTCATCGCCTCGCAACTGGTCTGGCCGGAGTTGAACTTCGGTCTGCCGTGGACGAGCTTTGGACGCCTGCGCCCACTGCACACCAACCTGGTGATCTTCGCCTTCGGTGGTTGTGCATTGTTTGCCACTTCTTATTACGTCGTGCAGCGAACCTGCCAAACGCGACTGATTTCCGACAGCCTCGCGGCCTTCACCTTCTGGGGTTGGCAAGCGGTGATCGTCGGCGCGATTGTTACCTTGCCGCTGGGTTACACCACCACCAAGGAATACGCGGAACTGGAATGGCCTCTGGCTATCCTGCTGGCTATCGTCTGGGTCACCTACGGTCTGGTGTTCTTCGGCACCATCACCAAGCGCAAGACCAAGCACATCTACGTCGGTAACTGGTTCTACGGTGCCTTCATCGTTGTGACGGCGATGCTGCACATCGTCAACCACGCCTCCCTGCCGGTCAGTTTCTTCAAGTCCTACTCGGCCTACGCCGGTGCGACCGACGCCATGATCCAGTGGTGGTACGGCCACAACGCGGTAGGTTTCTTCCTGACCACCGGCTTCCTGGGGATGATGTACTACTTCGTGCCGAAGCAGGCCGAGCGTCCGATCTACTCGTATCGCCTGTCGATCGTGCACTTCTGGGCCCTGATCACCCTGTACATCTGGGCCGGTCCGCACCACCTGCACTACACCGCACTGCCGGACTGGGCTCAGTCCCTGGGCATGGCGATGTCGATCATCCTGCTGGCTCCAAGCTGGGGCGGCATGATCAACGGCATGATGACCCTGTCGGGCGCCTGGCATAAGCTGCGCACCGACCCGATCCTGCGCTTCCTGGTGGTCTCCCTGGCGTTCTACGGCATGTCGACCTTCGAAGGCCCGATGATGGCCATCAAGACCGTCAACTCGCTGTCGCACTACACCGACTGGACCATCGGCCACGTACACGCCGGTGCCTTGGGCTGGGTAGCGATGATCTCGATCGGCGCGATCTACCACATGATCCCGAAACTGTTCGGTCGTGCGCAGATGCACAGCACTGGCCTGATCAACACCCACTTCTGGCTCGCGACCATCGGTACCGTGCTCTACATCGCTTCGATGTGGGTCAACGGCATCACCCAGGGCCTGATGTGGCGTGCAATCAACGACGACGGCACCCTGACCTACTCGTTCGTTGAAGCGCTGCAAGCCAGCCACCCGGGCTTTATCGTTCGTGCCCTGGGCGGTGCATTCTTCGCCTCCGGCATGCTGTTCATGGCCTACAACGTATTCCGTACCGTACGCGCCTCGAACCCGGCAGAAGCCAAAGCCGCCGAACAGATTGCTGTAGTTGGAGCTCACTGATGAAGCATGAAGCAGTCGAGAAGAATATTGGCCTGCTGGCCTTCTTCATGGTCATCGCCGTCAGCATCGGCGGCCTGACCCAGATCGTCCCGCTGTTTTTCCAGGATGTCACCAACAAGCCGGTCGAAGGCATGAAGCCACGTACCGCCCTTGAACTGGAAGGCCGCGACGTCTACATCGCCAACGGTTGTGTCGGCTGCCACTCGCAGATGATCCGTCCGTTCCGCGCTGAAACCGAACGTTATGGCCACTACTCGGTAGCCGGTGAAAGCGTCTGGGACCACCCGTTCCTGTGGGGTTCCAAGCGTACCGGTCCGGACCTGGCCCGCGTCGGCGGTCGTTACTCCGATGACTGGCAGCGTGCGCACTTGTACAACCCGCGCAACGTGGTGCCCGAGTCGAAAATGCCGGCCTACCCGTTCCTCGTGGAAAACAAGCTCGACGGCAAGGACACCGCGAAGAAAATGGAAGTCTTGCGTACGCTCGGCGTCCCTTACACCGACGAAGACATCGCCGGTGCCAAGGATGCTGTGAAGGGCAAAACCGAAATGGACGCGCTGGTGGCCTATCTGCAAGGCCTGGGCACCATCATCAAAAGCAAACGGTGATTTAGATGGATATCGGGATGATTCGTGGCCTGGGCACCGTTGTCGTGATGGTTGCCTTTATCGGTCTGGCCTTGTGGGTGTTCAGCCCCAAGCGCAAGTCCGAGTTTGAAGACGCGACCTTGCTGCCTTTCGCGGATGATCCCGAAGCCATCAAGCACGTCGAGCAAGCTTCTAGGAGTAACAAAGAATGACTACGTTCTGGAGTCTGTACGTCACAGTCCTCAGTCTGGGTACCATCTTCGCCCTGACCTGGCTGCTGCTGTCGACCCGCAAGGGCCAGCGCAGCGAGCAGACAGATGAGACGGTTGGCCACTCCTTCGACGGGATCGAGGAGTACGACAACCCGCTGCCGAAATGGTGGTTCATGCTGTTCGTCGGCACCATCGTCTTCGCCCTGGGTTATCTGGTGCTGTACCCGGGCCTGGGCAACTGGAAAGGCCTGCTGCCGGGTTACAGCTACCTCGATAACGAGAAGCAGACCCCGTTCGCCAACGGCCAGTCCGGCTGGACCGGCGTTCACGAGTGGGAAAAGGAAATGGCCAAGTCGGACGCCAAGTTCGGTCCGATCTTCGCCAAGTTCGCAGCCATGCCGATCGAAGAGGTCGCCAAGGACCCACAAGCCCTGAAGATGGGTGGCCGCCTGTTCGCCTCCAACTGCTCGGTTTGCCACGGCTCCGACGCCAAGGGCGCTTATGGCTTCCCGAACCTGACCGACGCCGACTGGCGCTGGGGCGGTTCGCCAGCAGAAATCAAGGCCACCATCCTCGGCGGTCGTCACGCCGTGATGCCGGCCTGGGCTGAAGTGATCGGTGAACAAGGCGTCAGCGACGTTGCGGCATTTGTCCTGACCAACCTCGATGGCCGTAAACTGCCAGAAGGCAGCAAAGCCGACCCGGTTGCTGGCCAGAAGCTGTTCGCCGCCAACTGCGTGGCCTGCCACGGCCCAGCGGGCAAAGGCACGCCAGCAATGGGTGCACCTGACCTGACTCACCCGGGCGCGTTCATCTACGGCTCGAGCTTTGCTCAACTGCAGCAGACCATCCGTTACGGCCGTCAGGGCCAGATGCCTGCGCAAGAGCAAATGCAGGGTAACGACAAGGTTCACCTGCTAGCCGCTTATGTCTACAGCCTGTCGCACGGCGAGAAGGCAGCGGACGCCAAGTAAGGCAAACGCTTGAAGTAACAAGAAACGGCCCCGCCAATGAGAATTGGCGGGGCCGTTTGCATTTCCCGGTTAGTTGAATACGCGGACAACTTCATCGATCTGGTTAACGACTGTTTCAAGCAACGGTATTACCCGGGCCGCACATCACGCCCCCCCATTCACCCTCGAACACCAATTCAATATAAAAACTTTCACCACC
Organism: Pseudomonas sp. P5_152; assembly: GCF_033989915.1. Lineage (NCBI taxonomy): Bacteria > Pseudomonadati > Pseudomonadota > Gammaproteobacteria > Pseudomonadales > Pseudomonadaceae > Pseudomonas > Pseudomonas sp. P5_152. The sequence goes on from NZ_JASFAH010000002.1 coordinate 1,141,118, forward strand.
CTGATTAAAGACAACAACTCCGGTAATCAATAACGGCATCCACACTATTGCCATCGGCGAACGTTCCCCCAAGGCTGCTGCGGACCAGAAGCACCTATCATAGGCTGGGGAGCGCTTTTACAAACATCATGCACTACAAATTTCACGCCTTGAAATCAACAAGCAATAGATCAGGTTCGCGCCAACTGATAACTTCTCACTCAGCTTGATCAATGGCTAAATAATCATATTCCAGCCACTACGATCAAAGCTGACAAAACAGTGGGCCAACAAACAAGGAAGTTATGACATGAGTAAAAACAACACCACGGATAACGAACCCAACAACACCGAACAAACGATCAATTGCGAGATTCGTCCTCCAAAGGGAGCGACTAAGACTAACAAAACCGATACCCAAAAGCGCCGAGTACGCTCCGCGGACATTGAAAGCGCCGCTGATAAAAAACGCGGTACCGGTGGGCTGGATTCTCTCGGAGGCGGTAACCTTCCTTGACGCCAGCGCATCATCAGAGTGAACTACACAGGTAACCGGTGTGCTGCGCCAACCCGCCGCACACCCCTCCCCGAGCCAAATCATGTGCAGGCAGCCAAGGAAAAAGGGGAATCGGCTAGAGTCAATTGACCTGCATCATGTTTTGTTACATTTGCTACACCATCCTTTCACTTTCCCCAACGCGACCAAAGGTCGCACCCTTGCGCTAGAGCTTCAGGCGTATCATTGCGCCACTGCAACAGCCTTTTTGACCGCGGTCGGCACGTACTGACCGAGGCATTTTTCCACTGCCGTGGGATGCAATGATGAGCAATCAGATTCCGGTACACGACGTTACACCACCTGCCAAGAACGCGAACAACAGCGTCGACCTTTACGCCTCAAGAGAAAAAATCTACACCCGCGCCTTCACCGGCCTGTTCCGCAATCTGCGGATGATGGGCGGTGCCGGGCTGTTCCTGCTGTATTTCGGTACGGTGTGGCTCAACTGGGGCGGCCACCAGGCCGTGTGGTGGAACCTGCCTGAACGCAAATTCTTCATTTTCGGCGCCACCTTCTGGCCGCAGGACTTCATCCTGCTCTCGGGCCTGCTGATCATTGCCGCCTTCGGGCTGTTCTTCATTACCGTCTACGCCGGACGCGTCTGGTGCGGCTATACCTGCCCGCAGAGCGTCTGGACGTGGATTTACATGTGGTGCGAGAAGGTCACCGAAGGCGACCGCAACCAGCGCATCAAGCTCGACAAGGCGCCAATGAGCGCCAACAAGTTCCTGCGCAAGTTCAGCAAACACAGCCTGTGGCTGTTGATCGGTTTCGTCACCGGCATGACCTTCGTCGGCTATTTCTCGCCGATTCGTGAGCTGGTCATCGACTTCTTCACCGGCCAGGCGGATGGCTGGTCGTACTTCTGGGTCGGCTTCTTCACCCTCGCCACCTACGGCAACGCCGGCTGGTTGCGCGAGCAGGTGTGCATCTACATGTGCCCGTATGCACGTTTCCAGAGCGTGATGTTCGACAAGGACACCCTGATCGTCTCCTACGACCCGCGCCGCGGCGAAGCCCGTGGCCCGCGCAAAAAAGGCGTGGACTACAAGGCCCAGGGCCTGGGTGACTGCATCGATTGCACCATGTGCGTACAGGTCTGCCCGACCGGCATCGACATCCGCGACGGCCTGCAGATCGAGTGCATCGGCTGTGCCGCGTGCATCGACGCCTGCGACAGCATCATGGACAAGATGGACTACCCCCGCGGCCTGATCAGCTACACCACCGAGCACAACCTGTCCGGCCAGAAAACCCATAAACTGCGACCGCGCCTGATCGGCTATGCGCTGGTGTTGCTGGCAATGATCAGCCTCCTGGTGACCGCTTTCTTCATGCGCCCACTGGTGGGTTTCGACGTCAGCAAGGACCGCGTGCTGTACCGCGAGAACGCCGAAGGGCGGATCGAGAACGTCTACAGCCTCAAAGTCATGAACAAGGACCAGCGCGACCATACCTACCTGCTGGAAGCCGCTGGCCTGCCAGACCTCAAGCTGCAAGGCAAGCGTGAGATCAAGGTCGCCGCCGGGGAAATTTTCAGCATGCCGGTCGAGTTGTCGAGTGCACCGGAGCAACTGCCGTCGAGCACCAACGAGGTGAAATTCATCCTCAAGGATGCCGACGACGACAGCGTCCACATTGAAGCCAAGAGCCGATTCATCGGCCCACAAATTCGTTGAGAGAAGTCATCATGCCTGCAGCAAATGCCACCAGCCCTTGGTACAAGCACCTCTGGCCCTGGATCATCATCGCGATCCTGGCCTGTTCGGTGACGCTGACCCTGTCGATGGTGACCATCGCGGTGAACAACCCGGACAACCTGGTCAACGACAATTACTACGAGGCTGGCAAAGGCATCAACCGCTCCCTGGACCGTGAGCTGCTGGCCCAGACCCTGCTGCTGCGCGCCAGCGTGCACCTGGATGGGGTCACCGGCGAAGTCGACCTGCACCTGACCGGCAACAGCCAGCCCAAGACCCTGGAGCTGAACCTGATCTCGCCGACCCAGCCAGAGAAAGACCGCAAGATCACCCTGACTCGCAGCGAAACCGAACCAGGCCGCTACATCGGCCAGGTGACCGACAAGGTCGAAGGCCGCCGCTTTGTCGAATTGCTCGGCAGCCAGGACGATCACATCTGGCGCATGTTCGAAGAAGAACAGGTCAGCCACGACAAGGACCTGCTGTTGGGTGACGAACCACTGCAAGGCGCCGAAGACCTGAAGAACTAAAAACTGCGCTTCGCGCATTCGCGGGCAAGCCCGCTCCCACAGTTGATCAGCGGTCGTGAGCTCGCCAACGATCCCTGTGGGAGCGGGTTTGCCCGCGAAGCGGCCCTATCCGACGATAGAGATCCAGCGGTACTAGTGATTACCCCATGACCACCACCCCGACCCCCTGCTACCACTGCGCCCTGCCCGTCCCGTCTGGCAGCCGGTTTACTGCCGTGATCCTCGGCGAAACCCGCGAGCTCTGCTGCCCAGGATGCCAGGCGGTGGCCGAAGCGATAGTCGCCGGTGGCCTGGAGCATTACTACAGTCACCGTAGCGAAGCCTCGGCCAACCCCGAAGCCTTGCCGGTGCAACTGGTCGACGAACTGGCACTGTACGACCGCGCCGACGTGCAGCAACCCTTCGTCCGCCACGACGGCGACCTGGCCGAAACCACGCTACTGATGGAAGGCATCAGTTGCGCCGCCTGTGGCTGGTTGATCGAAAAACACCTGCGCGGCCTGCCTGCCGTGGCCGAGGCGCGGCTGAACCTGTCGAACCATCGCCTGCACGTGCGCTGGGTCGATAGCCAGTTGCCGTTGAGTCAGGTGCTCAGCGAATTACGCCACATTGGCTATGCCGCCCACCCCTACCAGGCCGACCGCGCCAGCGAACAACTGGCCAGCGAAAACCGCCTGGCCCTGCGCCAACTGGGTGTAGCCGGCCTGCTGTGGTTCCAGGCGATGATGGCGACCATGGCGACATGGCCGGAATTCAACATCGACCTCAGCCCCGAACTGCACACCATCTTGCGCTGGGTCGCGCTGTTCCTGACCACGCCGATTGTGTTCTACAGCTGCGCGCCGTTCTTCAAAGGGGCGATGCGCGACCTGCGCACCCGCCACCTGACCATGGACGTATCGGTCTCGCTGGCCATTGGCGGCGCCTACCTGGCGGGCATCTGGACCTCGATCACCGGCACCGGCGAGCTGTATTTCGACGCGGTCGGCATGTTCGCCCTGTTCCTGCTGGCCGGGCGTTATCTGGAGCGCCGGGCCCGGGAGCGCACGGCCGCGGCCACCGCGCAGCTGGTGAACCTGCTACCGGCCTCCTGCCTGCGCCTGAGCACCGATGGCCAAAGCGAACGGATCCTGCTCAGCGAGTTGCGCCTGGGCGACCAGGTGCTGGTGCACCCCGGCGCGATCCTGCCGGCGGACGGGCGGATTCTCGACGGCCAGTCGAGCGTCGATGAGTCGCTGCTGACCGGCGAATACCTGCCCCAGGCCCGCACGCGTGGCGATGCGGTCACCGCGGGCACGCTGAATGTCGAAGGCGCGCTGACCGTCGAGGTCCAGGCCCTCGGCCAGGACACGCGCCTGTCGGCCATCGTCCGCTTGCTGGAGCGGGCCCAGGCGGAAAAACCGCGGCTGGCGGAGATCGCCGACAAAGCCGCGCAATGGTTCCTCCTGCTGTCACTGGTGGCCGCCGCGGTGATCGGCCTGCTGTGGTGGCAACTGGATGCGTCCCGGGCGTTCTGGATCGTCCTGGCGATGCTGGTGGCTACCTGCCCGTGCGCCTTGTCACTGGCCACGCCCACCGCCCTGACTGCCGCCACCGGCACCCTGCACAAACTCGGCCTGTTGCTGACCCGTGGGCATGTGCTCGAAGGCCTGAACCAGATCGACACGGTGATTTTCGACAAGACCGGCACCCTCACCGAAGGACGCCTGGCCTTACGCTCGATCCGGCCCCTGGCCAGCCTCGACAGCGACCAGTGCCTGGCCCTCGCCGCCGCCCTGGAAAACCGTTCCGAACACCCGATTGCCCGCGCATTCGGCCGCGCCCCGCTGGCCGCCGAAGAAGTCCTCAGCAGCCCAGGCCTGGGCCTCGAAGGGCGAGTCGGCGAGCAGCGCCTGCGCATTGGCCAACCGGCCTTCGTCTGCGCGCTCAGCGGCTGTGCGGTGCCGGCCATGCCTGAGGAAGCCGGGCAGTGGCTGCTGCTGGGTGACAGCAGCGGCGCACTGGCCTGGCTGGTCCTCGACGACCGCCTGCGCAGTGACGCCCCCGCCCTGCTCGCCGCCTGCAAGGCCCGGGGCTGGCGTACGCTGCTGCTGTCCGGCGACAGTTCGCCAATGGTCGCCAGCGTGGCCGCCGAGCTGGGCATCGATGAAGCCCGGGGCGGTTTGCGCCCGGACGACAAGCTGCAAGTGCTCAAGCAACTGCAACAGCAAGGCCGCAAGGTGTTGATGCTCGGCGATGGGGTCAATGATGTGCCGGTGCTGGCCGCCGCCGACATCAGCGTGGCCATGGGCTCGGCCACTGACCTGGCGAAAACCAGCGCCGATGCGGTGTTGCTGTCCAACCGCCTGGACGCCCTGGTGCAAGCCTTCAGCCTGGCTCGCCGGACCCGTCGGGTAATCATCGAGAACCTGCTGTGGGCCGGGCTGTACAATGGCCTCATGTTGCCCTTCGCGGCCCTCGGCTGGATCACTCCGGTGTGGGCCGCGGTCGGCATGTCCATCAGTTCGTTGACCGTGGTGCTCAATGCCCTGCGCCTGACTCGCCTGCCGAGCGCGCCCGCAAGCACCCCGCCACACACCCCCGCGCTGCCGGCCTGAGCCGCGCGCGCATGGAGTCCCGATGCCAGCTCTCTACGTGATGATCCCGGCGGCACTGCTGATCGTCGCCATCGCTATCTACATTTTCTTCTGGGCGGTCGACAGCGGTCAGTACGACGACCTCGACGGACCGGCCCACAGCATCCTGTTCGACGACCAGGACCCTAACCACCAGGCAGCGATCAACGAAGCCGACGGCCACCCGACGGATCCGGCCAAGCCGACCGACAAGACCCCACCCCATGCTTGAACTGGCACCCCTGCTGGTCTCGGCACTGATCCTCGGGCTGCTCGGTGGCGGCCACTGCCTGGGCATGTGTGGCGGGCTGATGGGCGCGCTGACCCTGGCGATCCCCAAGGAACAACGCAGTCGGCGTTTTCGCCTGCTGCTGGCGTACAACCTCGGGCGGATTCTCAGCTACGCCACCGCCGGCCTGCTGATCGGCCTGGCGGGATGGGCAGTGGCCAACAGCCCGGCGGCGATGTTCATGCGCATCCTCGCCGGCCTGCTGTTGATCGCCATGGGCCTGTACCTGGCGGGCTGGTGGAGCGGCCTGACCCGCATCGAAGGCCTGGGCCGTGGCCTGTGGCGTTATATCCAGCCAGTGGCCAACCGTTTGCTGCCAGTCTCGAGCCTGCCGCGCGCCTTGCTGCTGGGTGCGCTGTGGGGTTGGCTGCCTTGCGGGCTGGTGTACAGCACCCTGCTGTGGTCCGCCAGCCAGGGCAATGCGCTGGACAGTGCGCTGCTGATGCTCGCCTTTGGCCTCGGCACCTGGCCGGTGCTGCTGGCCACCGGGCTGGCCGCCGAACGAGTCACCGCCCTGCTGCGCAAGCGTAGCGTGCGCATGGCGGGTGGCCTGCTGGTGATCCTGTTCGGCATCTGGACCCTGCCGGGGCCGCATCAGCATTGGTTGATGGGGCACTGAGCACGGCGCCCGCCGCGCCCCTTGATACAAGTCAACATGCCCACGTTGGCAACCCCCTAGACTCGCTGTCACTGCCAGCCTATCCGGGGAATGCCCGCATGCTCGACGCCATTCGTTGGGACACAGATCTGATCCGCCGTTACGACCTGGCGGGACCTCGCTACACCTCCTACCCGACCGCGGTGCAATTCCACAGCCAGGTCGGCTCCTTCGACCTGTTCCACGCCCTACGCGAGAGTCGCAAGGCCCAGCGACCGTTGTCGCTGTACGTGCATGTGCCGTTCTGCGCGAACATTTGCTACTACTGCGCCTGCAACAAGGTCATCACCAAGGACCGTGGCCGTGCGCTGCCGTACCTGCAACGCCTGGAGCAGGAAATCCAGCTGGTGGCCTGCCACTTGGACCCGCAGCAGAAAGTCGAGCAATTGCATTTTGGTGGCGGCACCCCGACCTTCCTCAGCCACGACGAGTTGCGCCAGTTGATGGCGCAACTGCGCAAGCATTTCAACCTGCTGGACGATGACTCCGGCGACTACGGTATCGAGATCGACCCACGCGAGGCCGACTGGTCGACCATGGGCCTGCTGCGCGAACTGGGCTTCAACCGGGTCAGCATCGGCCTGCAAGACCTCGATCCGGCAGTGCAGCGGGCGGTCAATCGCCTGCAGAGCCTGGAAGAGACCCGTGCGGTGATCGATGCGGCGCGCACTCTGCAATTTCGCTCGATCAATATCGACCTGATCTACGGCCTGCCCAAGCAGACCGCGGAAAACTTCGCTCGCACCGTCGAGGAAGTCATCAGCCTGCAGCCGGACCGGCTCTCGGTGTTCAACTACGCCCACTTGCCCGAGCGCTTCATGCCGCAGCGGCGGATCAACAGCAGCGACCTGCCCGCTCCGGCGGAAAAACTGCAGATGCTGCAGCGCACCATCGAGCAATTGACCGCCGCCGGTTATCGCTACATCGGCATGGACCACTTCGCCCTGCCGGACGATGAACTGGCCATTGCCCAGGAAGAGACCACCCTGCAGCGCAACTTCCAGGGCTATACCACCCACGGACATTGCGACCTGATTGGCCTGGGGGTTTCGGCCATCAGCCAGATCGGCGACCTGTACTGCCAGAACAGCAGCGATCTCAACGAATACCAGAATGCCCTGGCCAGCTCCCAACTGGGCACCAGCCGTGGCCTGGTCTGCACCCAGGACGACCGGATCCGGCGAGCGGTGATCCAGCAGTTGATCTGCAATTTCCATCTGCAGTTCGCAACCATCGAACAGCAGTTCAACCTCGACTTTCGTGGCTACTTCGGCGAGCTCTGGCCGCAGTTGCAGGCCATGGCCACTGATGGCCTGATTGAACTCGATAGCGAGAAAATCCTGATCCTGCCGGCCGGGCGCCTGCTGGTGCGATCGGTGTGCATGGTGTTCGACGCATACCTGGAACAGCAGAACCGCCAGCGTTTTTCGCGAGTAATTTGACCCAGGCTACGGACAAATAGACTGCGCCATGTTGCCGCAGTCTGGCCTCCGGGTCCTCCCGTGGGGTACCCTTACGTCTTATGTGTGTTTTTCCCACAAGGATCTAAGAAATGTCCGAGCCAGTTAAACTGCGCGCTCACAGCCAGGCTCACTGCAAGGATTGCAGCCTGGCCCCCCTCTGCCTTCCACTATCGCTGAATCTGGAAGACATGGATGCGCTGGACGACATCGTAAAACGCGGCCGTCCGCTGAAAAAGGGCGAGTTCCTGTTCCGTCAGGGTGACCGATTCGATTCGGTATTTGCCGTGCGCTCCGGCGCCCTGAAGACTTTCAGCCTCAGCGACGGCGGTGAAGAACAGATCACCGGCTTCCACTTGCCGAGCGAACTGGTCGGCCTGTCGGGCATGGACACCGAGTCTCACCCGGTGTCCGCCCAGGCGCTGGAAACCACTTCAGTGTGCGAAATCCCTTTCGAGCGTCTCGATGAACTGGCCCTGCAACTGCCGCAATTGCGCCGTCAGTTGATGCGGGTGATGAGCCGCGAGATTCGCGACGACCAGCAAATGATGCTGCTGCTGTCGAAAAAGACCGCGGACGAGCGAATCGCCACCTTCCTGGTCAACCTCTCGGCGCGTTTCCGCGCACGCGGGTTCTCGGCCAACCAGTTCCGCCTGAGCATGTCGCGCAACGAAATCGGCAACTACCTGGGGCTGGCGGTGGAAACCGTGTCCCGGGTGTTCACCCGCTTCCAGCAAAACCAGTTGATCGCCGCCGAGGGCAAGGAAGTACACATCCTCGACCCGATCCAACTGTGCGCGCTGGCCGGCGGCTCTGTCGAAGGCTGAGGAGGCACGGGCGGCCGAGCGAACCTGCTCGGCCGCCGTTATACTGCTGCATTTGCAGCCTGCCAGGACATCTCGACGATGCTCATCGACTCCTTCGACATCAAATCCCTGATCCGCCCCGTGATCGACTTTCCCAAGCCTGGCGTGATCTTTCGCGATATCACTCCCTTGTTCCAGTCGCCCAAGGCCCTGCGCCTGGTGATGGACAGCTTTGCCCATCGTTATGTCGAAGCCGATTTCACCCACATCGGTGCAATGGATGCCCGTGGTTTCCTGATCGGCTCGGTGCTGGCCTATCAACTGAACAAACCACTGGTGCTGTTTCGCAAGCAAGGCAAGCTGCCGGCCGACGTACTGGCCGAGGGTTACCAGACCGAGTACGGCGAAGCCTTCCTCGAAGTCCACGCCGACAGCCTGTGCGAAGGCGACTCAGTACTGATGTTCGATGACCTGATCGCCACCGGCGGCACCCTGATTGCCGCGGCCAATCTGGTCCGGCGCATGGGCGCGAAAATTTTCGAAGCGGCAGCGATCATCGACCTGCCGGAACTGGGCGGCTCGCAGCGCCTGGAAGACATGGGCATCCCGACGTTCTGCCTGACGCAGTTTGCCTTGTCCGAACAGTAGCCGGTGTCGGTGCTGAGATCATCGCGGGCAAGCCGCCACAGCGCAATCTACAGCCCCATCTGCTTGCTGATTATCTCGTTCATCACTTCCCGCGTGCCGCCGCCAATGGACAGGATCCGGTTGTCGCGGTACAGCCGCTCCACCAGGCTGTCGCGCATGTAGCCCAGCCCGCCGAGGATCTGCACCGCGTCGTGGGTGATGCGATCCGCGGTGTCGGTGGCGAAGTTCTTGGCCATGGAGATTTCCTTGATCACACTTTGCCCGGCAGCCATTTTTGCCGCCTGGCGATAGGTGAACTCCCGGGACACCTCCAGCGCCGTGGCCATTTCCGCCAGGCGATGCTTGAGCACCTGGAACTTGCCAATGGGCTTGCCGAACGCTTCGCGCTGGCGGGCCCACTTCAGGCTTTCTTCCAGTGCCAGTTGCGCGGTCATGTTGGCCATGAGGGCCAGGGCCAGGCGCTCACTCTGGAAGTTGCCCATGATGCAGGCAAAGCCCATGTTCTCGGCGCCGATCAGGTTCCCGACGGGCACTGTGCAATCGTCGAAAAACAACTCGGCGGTGTCCGACGCCCACCAACCCATTTTCTTCAATTGGCGCCCAACGCTGAACCCTGGGGTGTCGCGCTCGATCAGCAACAAGCTGATGCCGCCGAACCCGGTGTCACCGGTGCGCACCGCCACCGTATAAAAGTCCGCGCGCACCCCGCTGGTGATGAAGGTCTTGCTGCCATTGACCCGGTAGTGATCGCCGTCGCGCACAGCACGGGTCTGCAGGTTGGCCACGTCGGAGCCGCCGCTAGGCTCGGTGACCGCCAGCGCGCTGATCTTTGCGCCGCTGAGCACCTGCGGCACCACCCGCTCACGCACCTCGGGCCGCGCCCACTTGACGATCGGCGGCAGTCCGATGTCCAGCGATCCCAGCCCGGCCACCAGCCCGCCGGAGCCACAGCGCATCAGCTCTTCGCTGGCGGCGATCTTGGCGAACAGGTCACCCTCGTGGCTACCACCCAGCGCTTCGGGGTAACCGATGCCCAGGATGCCCGCCGCGCCGGCCTTGAGGTAGAGCTCGCGAGGAAAGCCCTCGGCCTCCTCCCACTGATCGATGTCCGGGATGATCTCGCGTTCGACGAAACGTCTTACGCTATCGCGGACCAATTCATGGCTGGGATCGAAGTATTCCTGGAAGGCAGGCATCGGCGAACTCCACTGAAGGTTCAGCGAAGTTAACCGAGCGCTTGCTTGGTTTTCAACAGATTTATGCCCGTAGGAGCAAGGCTTGTCCGCGAAGGCATCAAACCAGATGCTGGATTACAACGCGATCGGCTTACGCCCGGCGAACGAATGCGCCAGTGTGCCGCCATCCACCAGTTCCAACTCGCCCCCCAACGGTACGCCGTGGGCGATACGCGAGGTGATCAAGCCCTTGTTGGCGAGCAACTGGGCGATGTAGTGAGCGGTGGCTTCACCTTCCACGGTCGGGTTGGTGGCGAGGATGATTTCGCTGAAGGTACCGGCGTCTTCGATCCGTGCCAGCAATTGCGGAATGCCAATGGCTTCCGGCCCCAGGCCGTCGAGTGGCGACAAATGGCCCTTGAGCACGAAGTAGCGACCGCGAAAACCGGTCTGCTCCACGGCATACACGTCCATCGGCCCCTCCACCACGCACAGCAGGCTGTCGTCGCGGCGGGTGTCGGAGCACTGCGGGCACAGTTCTTCTTCGGTCAGGGTACGGCACAGACGGCAATGACCGACCCCTTCCATTGCCTGGCTCAAGGCCAGCGCCAACCGCGAGCCACCGCTGCGGTCGCGTTCGAGCAGTTGCAACGCCATGCGCTGGGCAGTTTTCTGGCCGACCCCAGGCAAGGTGCGCAGGGCGTCGATCAGTTGGCGAATCAAAGGGCTGAAGCTCATGGGCAAAGGTCCGACAAAACAACGAGACGCGGTTTATACCCGCGCCTCTGGCCAGCGTCAAATGCTCATCGGTCGGTCAGTCCTTGGCCACCCGCACCACCAGCTTGCCGAAGTTGCGCCCCTCCAGCAGGCCAATAAAGGCCTCGGGCGCCTGCTCCAGGCCTTCGACCACGTCCTCGCGGAACTTCACCTTGCCTTCGCGTACCCAGGGCGCCATGGCCTTGGCAAACTCGGAGTGGCGATCACCATAGTCGTCGAACACGATAAACCCCTGCATCCGCACCCGCTTGGTCAGCAACGTGCGCTGCAGCAGCGGCATGCGGTCCGGGCCCGGTGGCGCCTCGTGCGCGTTGTATTGGGCAATCAAGCCGCACACCGGGACCCGCGCCTTGGGATTGAGCAACGGCAGGACCGCGTCGAACACCTTGCCGCCAACGTTTTCGAAGTAGATGTCGATACCAGCACCGCACGCCTGCGCCAGTTGCTCGGCAAAGTCCGCGCTCTTGTGATCGATGCACGCGTCAAAACCCAGCTCATCGACCACGTAGCGGCATTTATCCGCGCCGCCGGCGACGCCGACCACCTTCAGGCCCTTGATCCGCGCCACCTGGCCCACCACCGAGCCCACGGCCCCGGACGCAGCCGCCACGACCAGGGTCTCCCCTTCCTTGGGCTGGCCGATGTCCATCAGCCCCATGTAGGCGGTCATGCCCGGCATGCCGAGCACGCCCAGGGCCATGGACGGACTGGGCAAGCCGGACGGCACCGGGATCAGGGCCCGACCGTCGCTGATGCTGTGGCTCTGCCAGCCGGTGGCACCGACGACCAGGTCACCTTCGTGGAATTTCGGGTTCAGCGAGCGCTCGACCCGGCTGACAGCGCCACCGGTCATGACCTCGCCGATGGCCACTGGGGCGGCGTAGGACGGTGCGTCGCTCATGCGCCCGCGCATGTAGGGATCAAGCGACAGGTACAGCGTCTTGAGCAGCACCTGGCCTTCGGCCAGATCGGGCAGCGCCACCCGTTCCATGCGGAAGTTTTCCGGCGTTGGCGCACCCGCCGGGCGAGAAGCTAGGACAATGCGTTGGTTGAGGGTCATGGCGTCGGACATGGCAGCGTCTCCTGTGATCGTTGAGGTTCAGTGATATAGGGAGCAGACCTTTGTGGCGGTATGGCGTTCGATGTTTATTCAGTTGCATCGGGGTGACTTCATCGCGAGCAAGCTCGCTCCCACAGGTTTTGCGAGCGCCGCGAATCCTGTGGGAGCGGGCTTGCCCGCGATGGCGGCATGTCAGCCACACATATCTGTCAGCCAGAAACAAAAATGCCAAGCGCTATGCCTGGCATTTTTGTAACTCATCTGCCGCCTGAAGGCGAATCAGAATGGCAGTTTCATGCCCGGTGGCAGTTGCATGCCGGCGGTCATGCCGGACATCTTGTCCTGGCTGTTGGCCTCGATCTTGCGCACGGCGTCGTTCACCGCAGCCGCGAACACCGCCTCGAGCATCTCTTTGTCATCTTCGCTCAGGCCTTCTACCAGGCTTGGGTCGATGGTCACGCGCTTGACGTCGTGACGACCGGTCATGACCACGGTGACCATATCGCCACCGGCTTTACCGGTGACTTCGGCGTTGGCCAGTTCTTCCTGCATCTTGGCCATTTTTTCCTGCATCTGCTGCGCCTGCTTCATCAGGCCGGCCATGCCACCTTTCATCATGGGAATCACCTCAAAAGTACGTGGATCAAAACGGCGCCCGGACCAGTGGGCCGAGCACCTTCAGTTTGTTAGCCCTGGCTGACCAGAGCCTCGACAGGTTCAATAGTATCGTTACGGATCACTGCGCCGAACTGTTGCATCATCTGCTGGATGAACGGATCGCCGTGGATCGAATCCTCGGCCTCGCGCTGACGGTTGGCGCGGCGCCGGGACGATGCCTGGGCCGGGGTTTCCTGCTCCGGCTTGATCAGCTCGATGCTGATTGTCAGGGTGCGCTGCAGCAACTGGTTCAGGGCATCGTTGAGCCGCCGTTGCTGGGTGGCGTTGAACAGCGCGCTGTGGGCCGGGTCCAGGTGCAACAGCCACTGGTCGCCCTCCACGGCGATCAGCGTGCAGTTGGCGGCGATGCTGCCGGTCATGCCGGAAATCGGCAGTTTCGGGAACAGTTCCAGCCACTGTAGCGCCAGGCCGGTGGCTGGCATCGCCGCAGGCTCGGGTTCCGGTGCCGGCGCAGGCTCGGCGGTGTGCTCGCTGGCGAGCTCATCGAGGTAGCTGTACGCCGAGTCCATGTCCGGCTCAATGTAATCCTCGTCCAGCGGCGGCTCGTCATCCAGGTCCATACCTGGGGTGGCGGCATCCACCTGGGCCACTGAAGGCTCGGGAATCGGCGCGGCGGCCCATTCCGGCGCATCCAGCACCACGCTGTCGGGCACCGGTACGGGCATCGGTGTCAGGTCTGGCTGTTCGGCGACGGTCTCGAGCACCGGCTCGACCGCCGGTTGCAGCGCAGCCGCCGGCTCTACCGGGTCGTTCCAGGGCAGATCGACGACCTCCTCGACAGCGGCCGCCGGCTCAGGCGCCACATGCACCACAGGCTCCGGCTCGACCACCGGCGCAACAGGCGCAACAGGCACTGGGGTTGGTGCAGGCGCGGCAACCGGCGGCGCAGCGGCCACGACCGGCGCAACAGGTACCGCGCCAGCCACTGAGTGAGCGGAATCAACTGTGGCCTGGCTGATCCCCACTGGCTTTAGCGGCTGCCTCGGCGCATCGGCGGTGTCTGCCGGGCGGAAAGCCAGCATCCGCAGCAGGACCATTTCAAAGCCGCCCCGCGGATCGGGGGCCAGCGGCAAATCGCGTCGACCGATCAGCCCCATCTGGTAATAGAACTGCACATCCTCGGCCGGCAGGGCCTGGGCCAGCGCCAACACCCGGTCGCGGTCGCCCTGTCCGTTGTCGACACCGTCCGGCAATGCCTGGGCAATCGCCACGCGGTGCAGCACATTGAGGATTTCCGAGAGCACGCCATTCCAGTCCGGGCCTTGCTCGGCCAGGTGCCGGACACCTTCGAGCAACGCCTTGGCGTCGCCTTCGATCAGCGCGTGCAGGACATCGTAGACCTGCCCATGGTCGAGCGTGCCGAGCATAGCCCGCACGTCCGCCGCCATGACCTTGCCTTCACCGAAAGCAATGGCCTGGTCGGTCAGGCTCATGGCATCGCGCATCGAACCGTCGGCGGCGCGCCCGAGCAACCACAGGGCGTCGTCTTCGAACGGCACGTTCTCCACACCCAGGACGTGGGTCAAATGCTCGACCACGCGCTCCGGCGTCATGTTTTTCAGGGAGAACTGCAGGCATCGAGACAAAATCGTTGCTGGAAGTTTCTGCGGGTCAGTGGTCGCCAGGATGAACTTGACGTAGGGCGGCGGCTCTTCGAGGGTTTTCAACAGCGCATTGAAGGAATGACTGGAGAGCATGTGCACTTCGTCGATCAGGTAGACCTTGAAGCGCCCACGGCTCGGCGCGTACTGCACGTTGTCCAGCAGTTCGCGGGTGTCCTCGACCTTGGTCCGGCTCGCGGCGTCGATCTCGATCAGGTCGACAAAGCGCCCTTCGTCGATCTCGCGGCACACCGAACAGGTGCCACACGGCGTCGACGTAATACCTGTTTCACAGTTCAGGCATTTGGCGATGATCCGCGCGATGGTGGTCTTGCCCACCCCGCGAGTGCCGGTAAACAAATAGGCGTGGTGCAGCCGCTGGCTGTCCAAGGCATTGATCAGAGCCTTGAGCACATGGGTCTGGCCGACCATTTCGCGGAACGAGCGCGGACGCCATTTACGTGCAAGAACCTGATAACTCATCGAAAACCGTCGCGACTGGGAAGCGGAAGCGGGTAATGCTAGCGGAGCAAGGGCAAAATTGCATCCGGTGTGCTCGGCTAATCTGGCTAAGCTGGTGTTCGGGGGACGTTTTAATCGGCGTCGGGCGGTATTTGCTGGAGTGTTTATGCGGTCAGCCTTGGGGGCATTGTTATTGGTCAGCGCCAGCACTCTTGCCGCGCCCAGCCCTTTACGCTTCGCGATCACCGACAGCTGGGCCATGCCCATGGTGCAAATCGAGCACGGTCGCCCGACCCAGGGCATTCTGCATGACGTGATGCTGAGCCTGGCGACCCAGGTCGGTTTGCCCGCCGAATTCCATGTCCTGGCGCGCGCGCGCGTGCAAAACGCCATGGAGCACGGGGAAATCGACGTCCGCTGCTACGCCGCGCAATCCTGGCTACCCAACCAGTCCGGCGACTACATCTGGAGCATTCCCCTGTGGTTCCAGCGCGACCTGCTGATCAGCAACCAGCACCACCATGCCGGGGTAGTCCCGGCCGACCTCGCACCACAAACCATCGGCACGGTGTTGAGCTACCACTACCCTACCCTGCAGCCGCTGTTCGATAGCGGGCAACTCAAGCGCGACGACGCCCGCAACCAGGACCAGGTCCTGCAAAAGCTGCTGGCCGGGCGCAATGAGTATGGGGTCAGCAACCAGTGGACCCTGGACTGGTTCAATCAACGTCTATTGCCGGAGCGGCAATTGCGCGCCGTCGCGGTCCTGCAGGAGCTGCACGTCGGCTGCTACGTGCGCAACGATCCGGACCTGCCGGTGCAGCGCATTCTGCGGACCCTGCTGCGCATGAAGATGTCCGGCGAGATCGATGACATCATCCGCCTGTATACCGGCTCTCAAGAACCGTCACCCTAGGCTCAGATGGCCTCATCCAGCGCCTGCCACTGGCTGGGCGCGACAAAATCGGCGACCCAGCCCGGCACCTCGCTGGCCGGCATCGGCCGGGCAATGAAATATCCCTGGGCCACTTCGCACCCCAGGCTCAGCAATAGTTGGCCATGCTCCAGGCTTTGCACTCCCTCGGCGATCACCTCTCGACCAAACGCCCTGGCCAGGCCGATCACTGCGGTGGTCAGGGCCAGGTCGTCGCGATCATGCAAGATATCGCGGACAAAGGATTTATCGATCTTGATGGTTTGCGTGTTGAGGCGCTTGAGGTAACTGAGGGACGAATACCCGGTACCGAAATCCCCCAGCGAGAACCTCACCCCCAGCGCCTGGCAGGCCTGCAGGCAGGTGGTGACATGCTGGATGTTTTCGATCGCCATCGACTCGACAATCTCCAGGTCCAGCAGATGGGGGGCGACCCGGGCGTGACGCTCCAGCACCTGCTTGAGCCGGTCGAAGAAGTCCGTGCGCTGGAAATGCCGGGCCGCGATGTTGACGCTGACCGGCCACTGCTGCCCGACCGCCTGCCACCGTGACAACTGCGCCAGCACCTGATCAATGACCCACTCGCCAATGTCGACGATCAGGTCGGTTTCTTCCACCAGCGGCAAAAACTCCCTGGGCGGCACCACGCCCTTCTCCGGGTGTTCCCAGCGCAACAAGGCTTCGAAACCGACCACAACACCGCCACGCATATTCACCTTGGGCTGGAAGTGCAGGCACAGCTCGTTGTCCAGCAAGGCCTGGCGCACGCGGGCGACGGTCTGGTGCGTCGCCCTGACCTCCCGGTCGCGTACCACATCAAACAGGTGAAAACGGTTGCGCCCGCTCTGCTTGGCCACGTACATGGCCTGGTCGGCATGCCGCAACAAGGTCTCGGCATCTTCGTTGTCCTGGGGGAACAGGGTCACGCCGATACTGGCGTAGACGTGGATGTCCTTGCCCTGGATTGAATAGGCCGCCGAGATCACCCCCAACACCCGGTTCAACGCCGCACGCAGCTCCGCGACGTCATGCACATAGCGCAGGATCAGCACAAACTCGTCCCCGGCCAGGCGTGCCACTACATCCTCGCCACGTACGATACTGCGCAGGCGCTTGGCCACTTCCACCAGCAGCAGGTCGCCACTGGCGTGGCCATAGCCGTCGTTGACCGCCTTGAAACCGTCCAGGTCGAGCATGCACACCGCCAGCGGTACCTCCTCGATGCGCGAACAGTCCAGGGCTTGGTCCAGCAAGTCGGAGAGGAACGCCCGGTTGGGCAAGCCGGTCAACACGTCATGCCCGACCCGCCATTGCAGCGAATGCAGCAACTGGCGCTGCTCGCTGGTATTAAAGCCAATCGACACGTAGCGGTGCGCCCGCCCGGTCGCCTTGTCCAGCACCGGCAGCAGGGTACTTTCGACCCAATACAGGCTGCCGTCCCGGGCTCGATTGCACAGCTCACCCTTCCAGACGTTGCCCTGGGCGATAGTGCGCCACAGCGTGGCGAAAAACTCGTCGGGGTGCAGGCCGGAATTGAGCAGCCGGTGATCAACACCCAGCAACTCTTCCCGGCGGTATCCGGAGACCGCGCAGAACTGGTCGTTGACGTAAGTGATTCGACCATTGAGGTCGGTTTCGGAAAACAGGGCGGCTGCATCCACCGCCCTGCGGTATTTCTCGTCCATGAGTTCGGCCTGTGGTGGCTAGCGGTAGTACCGCTCGACCAGCGCGCAACGCTTGGAAGAGGTATGGGGGGCGTAGCAGAATGGCTCGGCAGGTCGCCGCCGGGGAGGCAGCGCAGGCAAAGTCCTTTTAATCGTGCGGGCTGGCATATTCAGATGCACATTAACACTCCATGAACAGCAGGTGATGGCCCCCGAACGGGCGAAGACCAACTAGCCTTAAAGGCTTCTAACCAGTCAGACAAAAATCCGCACGGTCGACACTCAACCAGCCATCTGGTTCATTTTTGCCGCTTCCCGTACAGAGGAAACCTGCACAATGATGGCTGTTTCACATCGCCCCAACTGCGGATCTTTAGCCACCCAATGCTCGTATCAAGCGCCAATTCTACGAAATACATCACATATATGAAAGCAAGGTGATGAATCATGCAGTTGTGCAATGTCAAAATCTGTCGTTAAGTTCTTGATTCTAAATGGGAATTGAGCGATGCACATTTCAAGTTTGGGTCCAGCCATCAAACGTTATCGCAAGGTAGCGGGGCTAACTCAGGCTGAACTCGGCGAAAGAACCGGTTTTGACCCTAAAACCATCAGCCGCTTCGAAACCGGCACCTATACCCCCAGCGTTGAAGCCCTGTTCATGCTTGCCAGCGCACTGGGAGTGAAGCTCAAAGTGTTTTTCGCCGACTTTGGCGACGAAGACGAACAGCGAGCCTATCTGTTTGGTGTCGTACACAAAGCCCCCCCAAAGGATCTGGGAAAGCTGATCGCAGCGGTTGATCACGCCTTGTCCAAGCCTTAGCGCCACATACAACCAACAGCAGAGGCAACGTTTTTCGCTGCCTCTGCTGTGTCGTTCACGCGCCCGCAAAAAAGCCCGGCACCTGTTAGCGACGACGCTGGGGGCAGACAGCAGAAAACACCCTGGACCGAGAAACGCTCGGAGGGCAACAAACAGCAGGATTCAGGAGAAGAAGCTGACAGCGCGGATGGACTGGCGATTGCCAGCAAGGCTGTAGCAAGGCGTTAAGGTGGTAACCCCACCAGCCACACCCCGGCACACAATGTTCCCGCTGTGGCTGCTTCCTTCCGGATCTGACCAGGTTCACGGGTAATCGTTGCGGGGGGACCGATGGGGTCACCATAACGACACTCACCAGTCGGCGAGCCGCGCCATTGTACCTATCTGAGACGAAGTTACAACCGTTCCCGCGGATTAAAAAAAATGAGCCGCTTCAATGACATGCGATAACCCCGCAAGATTAGGACGTGTATCCGCTGGCGCAGCCTGCGTTCGGCGGCTTAGCCATCGTCGCCCCTGCTCACTTGACGGACCTGATTCAGCGCATGGCGGCCGCTGCGCGGCCGAACGCAGCCTCGCGGGCTCGGCAGCTGCTACGGAAATTGCGCGTACCCCTGTAACGCGGGCTACAGGCTCTGCACTGCCCGGTCGGCGCGGCCGCCCTCTTGCTGGATCACCAGGTGAATGAAATGCAGTTTGCCGATGACCGCTGGCGGCAGGACGAAGGGGTAGAAGTCCGGCTGGCCCATGCTGCGCGACAGTTCGTTGAGCATGCCTGCCAGTTCGATCCAGGCATTGACGAACGACAGGAACGCCGCGCCACCAGGGTGCTGCGGGTCATAGAGCACACTGCAAGGAAATGCCGGGTAGTCGAAGTCCATCTGCCGAGCGCTCATGCCCAAACCCAGCGCCGTGTCCACCGCATCCATCATGTGCAGGTAATGAGCCCAGGTTTCCGCCCAGTCTTCCCAGGGGTGCATGGTGGCATAGGCACTGACGTGGCTTTGCTGCCAATCCGCCGGGGCGCCCTGCTGATAATGCCGCTCCAGCGCCTCGGCATAACTGGTGCGCTCATCGCCGAATACCTGACGAAAGCCCTCGAGCCACGGACCGTTGGCTATCAGGCGATCCCAGTAATAATGTCCGACCTCATGCCGCAAGTGCCCCAACAGGGTGCGGTAGGGCTCGCCCATCTGCACCCGCACCCGTTCGCGGTGCGCGTCGTCAGCCTCGCGGATATCCAGGGTGACCAGGCCGCTGGCGTGCCCGGTCATCGGCGACTTGCCTTCGAGATCGATGCTGACAAAGTCGAAGGCCAGTCCGCGCTCTTCGTCGATGGACCGGTCGATAACCTGTAACCCGAGGTCGAGCAATTGCGCGACCAGCCGGCGCTTGGCGATCTCCACCTTGCGCCAGTGTTCGTGATTCTGCGCGATGGACAGGTCGGGAATGGTCCGGTTCAGGCGGCAGGCAATGCAGTGCAACTGCGGATCATCGGCCGGCAGCAGCCAGTTGCAGGCTGCCGGGGTATCGAGGTTGGCGCAGCGACGGAACAGCCCAGCCCCAGGGTCGGCGTCCAACTGCCAGGTGTCCGGCTGCGGGCCGGGCTGCAGCGAAGACAAGCGGCTTTGCTCAGGTTGGTAGCCCAGGGCTGCGGAACAGGCCAGGCACTGGCTGTTGCGAAAAAACAGCGACTGCCCGCACCGACACGGCCAGACCTTGCTGTTGCGTGAACTGTCGCCGATGAAGGGCGTAGCGATCCGCGCACTGAGTTGCTCGAAGAAACGGTACATGGCGATCTCTTCCTGGGGGCTGGCCAAGTCTAGATCCTGGCGCAGCGACTATCGTTCCCTCCGAGCATTCGGGTGTCGCCAAGCACGTAATCGCGGGCAAGCCGCAAGCGGGCGCCCACTCCCACAGCAACTCGCCCGCGAAGGGGATCACACAGCAATACCGTGCCCAGCCAAGAACCCGACGAATGCCTCTTCATCCAACACCTTGAGCCCTAGCTCATTGGCCTTGACCAGTTTCGAGCCGGCGCCCGGCCCCGCCACCACACAGAACGTCTTGGCCGACACCGAGCCCGCAACCTTGGCGCCCAGGCTTTCCAGCTTATCCTTGGCAACATCGCGACTCATCAGCTCCAGGGAACCGGTGAGCACCCAGGTCTGCCCGGCCAGCGGCAAGCCTTCGACGACCTTCTTCTCGCTCTGCCAATGCATGCCGAAGTCACGCAACTGCTGTTCGGCCGCCAGGGCTTGCTGGCGATTGTCCTCGATCGCAAAAAACTCGCGCACCGCGTTGGCCTGCTTCTCCGGCAGTGCCTGGCGCATATCCAGCCAGTCCGCGTCGATCACCGCCTGCAGCGAACCGAACTTGTCGGCCAGCTTCTGCGCCCCGCCCGGACCGACCGAAGGAATGTGCAACTTGTCGAGCAGGCCACCGAGGGTGGTGCTCGCCGCGAACTCGGCGCCCAACTCGCCCTGGTCCTGAATCTCCAGGCCATGCGCCAATAGCTGCTTGATCACCTGCTGGTTGTGGCTGTCGGTGAAGAAGCTGTGGATCTCGTGAGCGACCTCCAGACCGACATCCGGCAAGTACGTCAGCACTTGCGGCAATGCCTGCTGCACGCGCTCCAGCGAGCCCAGCGAGCGCGCCAGGACCTTGGCGGTCTCTTCGCCGACATCCGGAATGCCCAGCGCATAGATAAACCGCGCCAGGCTCTGGCGCTTGCTGTCGGCAATGGCCGCCAGCAGGTTCTTGCTCGACAGCTCGGCAAAACCTTCCAGGTCGACGATCTGCTCGAACGTCAGCCCATACAGGTCCGCCGGCGAGCTGACCAGGCCTTCATCGACCAACTGCTCGACGCTTTTTTCGCCCAGGCCTTCAATGTCCATGGCCCGTCGCGAAACGAAATGGATGATCGCCTGCTTGAGCTGCGCCCCACAGGCCAAGCGTCCGACGCAGCGGTACACCGCGCCCTCGCTGACGGTTTCGCGCCCCTTGCTGCGCTTGATCAACTGCGTGCGCTCGACGTGGGAGCCACAGACCGGGCAACTCTCGGGAATCTGCACGGGCCGAGCATCGGCCGGGCGCCGCTCGGCGACCACCTGGACCACCTGCGGGATCACATCACCGGCCCGGCGAATGATCACCGTATCGCCGATCATCAGGCCCAGGCGCGCCACTTCGTCCATGTTGTGCAGCGTCGCATTGGACACCGTCACACCCGCCACTTTCACCGGCTTGAGGCGCGCCACCGGCGTCACCGCGCCAGTGCGGCCGACCTGGAATTCCACGTCGAGCAGTTCGGTGAGTTCTTCCATGGCCGGGAATTTATGGGCAATCGCCCAGCGCGGCTCACGGGCACGGAAGCCCAGCTCACGCTGCGCGGCGATGCTGTTGACCTTGAACACCACGCCATCGATCTCGTAAGGCAGTGCATTGCGCCGCTCACCGATATCGCGGTAGTAGTCCAGGCATTCGCCGATGCCCTTGGCCAGTTTCAGTTCACGACTGACCGGCATGCCCCAGGCCTTGAGTTGCTGCAGATTGCCGATATGCGTGTCGGCAATGTCCGCCGACACCTGGCCGATGCCGTAGCAGCAGAACTCCAGCGGCCGGCTGGCGGTGATTTTCGAATCCAACTGGCGCAAGCTGCCGGCGGCGGCATTGCGCGGGTTGGCGAAGGTCTTGCCGCCCACTTCCAGTTGCGTGGCATTCAGGCGCTCGAAACCGGCCTTGGACATATAGACTTCGCCGCGCACTTCCAGGGTCGCTGGCCAGCCGCTGCCCTGCAGCTTGAGGGGAATATTGCGCACCGTGCGCACATTGACGCTGATGTCTTCCCCCGTGGTGCCGTCGCCGCGGGTAGCGCCGCGTACCAGCAGGCCATCCTGATACAGCAGGCTGACCGCCAGGCCATCGAGCTTGGGCTCGCAGCTGTATTCAACTTCGGCGCCGCCGCCAAACAGATCGCCGACCGGCAAGTCCAGGCCTTCGGTGACCCGGCGATCGAACTCGCGCATATCGGTTTCTTCGAAGGCGTTGCCCAGGCTCAGCATCGGCACTTCGTGACGCACCTGGGTAAATGCCGAGAGCGCCGCACTGCCCACGCGCTGGGTCGGCGAGTCGCTGCTGATCAGTTGCGGGTTGGCCGCCTCCAGCGCCTTGAGCTCATGGAACAACCGATCGTACTCGGCGTCCGGAATGCTCGGCTCGTCCAGCACGTGGTAGCGGTAGTTGTGCAGATCCAGTTCAGCGCGAAGCTCTAGAATGCGTTTTTCGGCGGCGTTCATGGGTGTTCTCTCATAAAGCAAAAGAGCAGCCGAGGCTGCTCAATCTGTTGATGCGGACAAATTCACTGCAGGCGCTGAGCTGGCTCAGCGCCTGCAAGGTGCGGGAGGTATCCCACACATTGCCAATTTCAGCGCTTCTGGGTCAGGGCGCGACGCTCGAATTCGACGATGCGCTGACGGTAGTGTTCGATGGTCTGTGCCGTCAGGACGCTGCGCTGATCGTCCTTGAGCTCGCCATTGAGCTCCTGGGACAACTTGCGTGCAGCGGCGACCATCACATCGAACGCCTGCTTCGGATGACGCGGACCCGGCAGGCCAAGGAAGAAGCTGACCGCCGGGGTGCTGAAGTGGTCGATGTCGTCCAGGTCAAAAATACCCGGCTTGACCGCGTTAGCCATGGAGAACAGGACTTCGCCGTTGCCCGCCATGCTTTCGTGGCGGTGGAAAATATCCATCTCGCCGAAACGCAGGCCACTTTCGAGAATGTTCTGCAACAGCGCCGGGCCCTTGAAGCCACCGGCATCACGGCAGATCACGCTGATCACCAGCACTTCTTCGGCTTGTGGTTGGTCCTTGCTCGCCGCCCCGCTCGAGGCCTTGGTTTCATCCGGGAAATCGCCGTCACGGCTGCTGAAGCTCGGGCCGCCGTCCAGGTCCAGATTAAGGTTCAAGTCGCCTTGCGCCGGCTCGCCGTGGCCACGCTTGCCACGCTTGGAGCCCGACTCGCGGGGCTCACGGGCAGGCATGCTGACCGACGGCAGGTCGTGCTCGTCCAGTTGCGGCTCTTTGTGGTTATCGAGCACCCGCGGCGGGCCCAGCAGTTCGGCACCGCTGTCCTCGTCCGGCAGATTGGACAGGCTGCGGTCCAGGCGAAACTTGAGTTTGCCCTTGCCGCCGCGCATGCGCCGCCAGCCATCAAAAAGAATACCGGCAATGACTATGATGCCGATGACGATCAGCCACTCGCGCAGACCGATTTCCATGTAATCCCGTGCCTCTATAAAAAATGCTGAAAAATAAGGGGTTTACAAGCTGTAAACCGCTTTAAAACGTGGCGCCAACTCTATGTTCTGACAGGCGTTTTGCCCACGTACACGATAAATTGACATTAAACTAGCACGACCAAAGGTAACTTTACACCGTCTGTCACAGTGGCTTCAGCGAATATGTCGATTGGCCAGTAATCCGTACCGGTAAAAATCCTTACTTCCCATAAACATATGGCTTAAACCCAGGACGTCAGGCGTCCACCATCGCCATCGCCTCCTCGACATCCACAGCCACCAGACGCGAACAACCGGGCTCGTGCATCGTCACCCCCATCAACTGGTCGGCCATTTCCATGGCGATCTTGTTGTGGGTGATATAGATGAACTGCACCGTCTGCGACATCTCTTTGACCAGTCTTGCGTAGCGTCCAACGTTAGCGTCATCCAGCGGGGCGTCAACTTCATCGAGCATACAGAACGGCGCAGGATTGAGTTTGAAGATGGCAAATACCAGGGCCAATGCAGTCAGGGCTTTTTCGCCGCCGGAGAGCAAATGGATGGTGCTGTTCTTCTTCCCGGGTGGACGCGCCATGATTGTCACCCCTGTATCGAGTAGATCTTCGCCCGTCAGTTCCAAATAAGCGCTGCCGCCACCGAAAACTTTTGGAAACAAGGCCTGCAAACCACCGTTGATCTGATCAAAGGTGTCCTTGAAGCGATTGCGGGTTTCCTTGTCGATCTTGCGAATGACGTTTTCCAGGGTATCGAGGGCTTCCACTAGGTCGGCGTCCTGGGCGTCGAGATAGTGTTTACGCTCGGACTGTTGCTGATATTCGTCGATGGCCGCCAGGTTGATCGCCCCCAGGCGCTGAATCCGTGCGGCGATGCGCTCAAGTTCTTCTTCGGCGTCGTTCTCGTTCGCCTCGGCCACCAGGGTCGCGAGCACGCCGTGCAGGTCATAGCCGTCTTCGAGCAATTGTTCCTGCAGGGTTTTGCGGCGCACGGTCAGGGCCTGCCATTCCATGCGCTGCTGCTCGAGCTGGCTGCGGATCAACTGCGACTGCTGTTCCGCCTGGGTGCGCCGCTTCTCGGCCTCGCGCAGTTCACGGTCGGCCTCCTCCAGCGCGACCTGGGCGGTGCGCAGTTCTTCATCGACACTCATGCGCTTGTCGAGCAGCTCTTCGAGCTTGAGCCGCAATTCTTCCAGCGGCGCCTCACCCTCCTCCAGGTTGAGGCTCAGCTGTTCACGCTTTTCGGTCAGGCGCTCGGACTGCAGCTCCAGGCGTTCCAGGGCCTGGCGGGTGGAATCGTGTTGCGCCTTGAGTGAACCCAGGCGCACCGCCAACTGGTGCGCATGATCCTTGTGCTGCCGGGCTTCCTGGCGCACCCGGTCGAGGCGCTCGCGCAGGCTGTCGCGCTGGGCCAACAGCAACTCGCGCTGCTCGGTGTCCAGGGCCATGCTGTCGAGGGCGCCCTGCAATTGCAGGCGCGACTCGCCGATCTGTTCATGTTCGAGCTCGCGCTGCTCGCCCAGCTCCACCAACTCTTCGTCGAGCCGGGTACGGCGCAAGGTCAACTGCTCGGCCTTGGCCTTGCCCGCGGACAATTGCGCCTTCAGTTCGCCCTGCTGGCGCGCTTCGTCCTGCAGCAGGCGGCGCAGGTGTTCGCGGCCGTTTTCCTGTTGCCGCTGCTGGGCGCGCAGGTTCTGCAGGGTGGTTTCAAGCTGTTCGACCGTGGCTTCACGCTCCTCGCGCTCCAGGCCCAGGGCCTGGATTTCCTGGCCACGGGCCAACACCCCGCTTTCGGCTTCGCTGGCGCGACGCACGCGCAAAAAGTGCCGGCCGATCCAATAGCCGTCGCGGCTGATCAGGCTTTCGCCGGCCGCCAACTGGCCGCGCAAGGCCAAGCCCTGCTCAAGGGTTTCCACCGGCTTGACCTGGCCCAGCCACGGCGACAGGTCGATCTGCGCCTCGACCTTGTCCAGCAAGCTGCCTGCCACCCGCACACCGTCGATGCCCGGGCTGAGCAGGCGCAAATCGCCCTGGGCAAACCCAGCCAGGTCGAGGCCGGCAAAATCATCCACCAGCACTGCCTGCAAGTCGGCGCCAAGCACAGTTTCCACCGCCAGCTCCCAGCCCGCCTGCACGCTCAGGCCCTCGGCCAGGCGCGGGCGCTCGGCCAGTTCTTGCTCACGCAACCATTGCGCCGTGCCGGTACCCGGGTCGAGCGCGGCTTGCTGCAAGGCTTCCAGCGACGCCAGGCGACCATTGAGTCGTTGCAGGTCGCCCTGGGCCTGCTGCTGATTGTGCAAGGCCTGCTGTAGCTCCTGGCGCAACTGTTCAAGGCGCTCGACCTGGGCCTGCTCGCTGGCCTGCAAGTCCTCGAGGGTTGCTTCGCTGGCGGCGAGTTGCTCGCCCAGCTCCATGATTGCCGCGTCCTCCGGGTCCGCCGCGAGCAGGTCGCGCTCCTCGGCCAGGCGGCGTTGGCGCTCGGCCAAGCGCTCGACGCTGGTTTCCAGCTGCTGAATGCGCGACTGCTGCACCTCGGCCTGGCGCCGGGGCTCGGCCGAACTGAGGTTGAAAGCGTCCCACTGCTCCTGCCAGCCATGCATGGTGGTTTCGGATTCTTCCAGCGCGGCCGCGGCTTCCTCGGCGGCGGCGCTGGTGATTTCCTGCTCCGGGGTCAGCATGTCCAGCTCTTCGCCCAGGGTCAGCAGCAGCGTGCGGTCATGGCCCAGGTGGGATTCGGTTTCCAGGCGCGCGCGCTCGGCTTCCTTGAGATCGTCCTGCAGTTGGCGCAAGCGTTGCTGGCCGTGCTGAATACTCTGCTCGACCCGGGCGATGTCGCCGCCAACCG
The DNA here is from genome assembly GCF_033989915.1 of Pseudomonas sp. P5_152. Lineage (NCBI taxonomy): Bacteria > Pseudomonadati > Pseudomonadota > Gammaproteobacteria > Pseudomonadales > Pseudomonadaceae > Pseudomonas > Pseudomonas sp. P5_152. Next base: position 1,167,679 of record NZ_JASFAH010000002.1, read on the forward strand.
AATAAAAGCGCCCCTGCACCAGATTGAAGCGTTCGGAGAGATCGTGGTGCCCGTCACGCAAGCGTTCGATGCTCGCATCGGCATTGCGCTGCTCGGCCACCAGGGCTTCGAAACTGACTTCCTGATTACCGATGATCGCTTCACGCTGGCCGACCTGCTCGTTCAAGGCCTGCCAACGCAGCGCCGACAGCTGGGCCTTGAGCTGACGCTCTTCGGCCTTGTATTCCTGATACTTCTTGGCGGACTCGGCCTGGCGGTGCAAGCGTTCGAGCTGACGCGTCAGCTCTTCGCGCAGGTCGGTCAGGCGCTCAAGGTTTTCGTGGGTGCGGCGGATCCGGTTTTCCGTCTCACGCCGACGCTCCTTGTATTTGGAGATCCCCGCCGCTTCCTCGATGAAGTTGCGCAGGTCTTCGGGCTTGGACTCGATCAGCTTGGAGATCATCCCCTGTTCGATGATCGAGTAACTGCGCGGACCCAGGCCAGTGCCGAGGAAAATGTCGGTGATGTCGCGGCGCCGGCACTTGGTGCCGTTGAGGTAATAGGTGGTCTGGCTGTCGCGGGTGACTTTGCGGCGAATCGAAATCTCCGCATAGGCGGCGTATTCACCGAGCAAGGTACCGTCGGAGTTGTCGAACACCAGTTCGATGCTGGCCTGGCTCACCGGCTTGCGGCTGGTGGAGCCATTGAAGATGACGTCGGTCATCGACTCGCCACGCAGGTTCTTCGCCGAGCTCTCGCCCATCACCCAACGTACGGCGTCGATGATGTTCGACTTGCCGCAGCCATTGGGCCCGACCACCGCCGCCATGTTACTGGGGAAGTTCACCGTGGTCGGGTCGACGAAGGATTTGAACCCCGCCAGTTTGATGCACTTGAGCCGCACGCTCAGGCCGCCGGCAAGGCAGACAGCACCAGGTCGCAACTGCGCTGGGCGTAGGCCGAGAGCACGATGCGGATCTGTGGCAGGTCACGGGCGAGCACGGCGGCGAGCAGGCGTTCGAACAGTTCGAGGAACTCGCTCATTTCCGCCTTGCGTTGTTCCAGGGCCAGGAAATACGCGCGACTCATGGCCGGCTGCAGGTTCTCGACAGTCTCCTGCAGGTAGGGGTTATTGGCGAACGGGTACGCGGCGCGCATCACATTGAAGCTGTCGTCGACGAAGGTGCGGATGTCCTGGCGTTCGTAGCTGGCGTTCAGGCGCTGCTGGATCTGCACGAAGGGCGCCATGTCGGCCTGGACGCGCCAGCCATTGGCCACGGCGTTGCCCAGCAGGATGTACAGCTCGCTCATCAGGGTGCACAGGCTCTGCACCTTGTGCGCGGTGAGCTCGGTGACATGGGCGCCGCGTCGCGGCAGGATCGCGATCAGGTGGCGTCGTTCGAGGATCAGCAAGGCTTCACGGACCGAACCGCGGCTGACATTGAGCGCCAGCGTGACCTTCTGTTCCTGGATGCGCTCTCCTGGCTTCATTTCGCCGCGAATGATGCGTTCGGCGAGGTGTTGAGCAATTTGCTCGGCGAGGCTGTCCGGCGCCTTGAACGTCATGGTTTTCCTTCAAACTCTTCGATCTGTACAAGCGGCGCAGTGTAGCGCACTTGGTAGTGGATGATGCAGGGCCCGGCCAGTGGAAATTGGCACGATTCAAGCAAAAAGCGAGCTGGGCCCAGAGGGTCAATACTCAAAGCATGAGGTTGCTGATCGACAAAAGGTAATTTCCTGACCTTTAAGTCAGAAAACCATTGACCGAAAAGTCAGACCTGATAAATTCAGGTCATAACGGTTAACAACAATAATGAGTCTGCGAGGCCTTCCGTGATCCAGTTTTTACTCAACCAGGAACTCCGTAGCGAGCACGCCCTGGACCCCAACCTGACTGTGCTCAACTACCTGCGCGAGCACTTGGGCAAGTCCGGCACCAAAGAAGGTTGCGCCAGCGGTGACTGTGGCGCGTGCACTGTGGTGGTCGGTGAACTGCAAAGTGATGACGCCGGCCGCGAACATATTCGCTATCGCAGCCTCAACTCGTGCCTGACGTTTGTCTCCTCGCTGCATGGCAAACAGTTGATCAGCGTCGAAGACCTCAAGCATCAGGGCCAACTGCACAGCGTGCAGAAGGCCATGGTCGAATGCCACGGCTCGCAGTGCGGCTTCTGCACGCCGGGGTTTGTCATGTCGTTGTTCGCCCTGCAGAAAAACAGCGACCAACCCGACGCCCACAAGGCCCATGAAGCCCTCGCCGGCAACCTCTGCCGCTGCACCGGCTACCGGCCGATTCTCGAAGCCGCCGAACAGTCCTGCTGCGGCAAACAGCCCGACCAGTTCGATGCCCGTGAAGCCGAGACCATCGCCCGCCTGAAGGCCATCGCCCCCACCGACATCGGTGAACTCAACTGCGGCGACAAACGTTGCCTGGTGCCGTTGACCGTGGCTGACCTGGCCGACCTCTATGACGCCTATCCGCAAGCCCGGCTGTTGGCCGGCGGCACTGACCTGGCGCTGGAAGTCACCCAGTTCCACCGCACCCTGCCAGTGATGATCTACGTCGGAAATGTCGCCGAAATGAAGCGCATCGAACACTTTGCCGATCGCCTGGAAATCGGCGCGGCCACCGCCCTCTCCGACTGCTACGAGGCCCTCAAGGCCCAATACCCGGACTTCGGCGAACTGCTGCAACGCTTCGCCTCGCTGCAGATCCGCAACCAGGGCACCCTGGGTGGCAACATCGGCAATGCCTCGCCCATCGGCGACTCGCCACCGCTGCTGATCGCCCTGGGCGCACAGATCGTGCTGTGCAAAGGCAACACCCGCCGCACCCTGGCCCTGGAAGACTACTTCATCGATTACCGGGTCACCGCGCGCCAGGAAAGCGAGTTCATCGAGAAGATCATTGTGCCGCGCGCCAGTGCCGTGCAGCAGTTCCGCGCCTATAAAGTGTCCAAGCGCCTGGACGATGATATTTCCGCGGTCTGCGCCGCCTTTAACCTGCGCATCGACAACGGCGTGATCGCTGACGCCCGCGTCGCCTTCGGCGGTATGGCCGCCACCCCGAAACGAGCCAAAAGCTGCGAAGCGGCACTGCTCGGTTCAACCTGGAACCATGCCACCGTCGAAGCCGCGTGCGCGGCCCTGGCCGAAGATTTCACCCCGCTCTCGGACTTTCGCGCCAGCAAGGAATACCGCCTGCTCAGCGCGCAGAACCTGCTGCGCAAGTATTTCATCGAGCTGCAAACACCGCACATCGAGACCCGGGTGACCGCTTATGTCTAATCATCACGCCGTAGAGAAGACCCAGGCCGAACTGACTGAACTGTTCGCCAAGGACCTGACCACCGGGGTCGGCCGTAGCGTCAAGCACGACAGCGCCGCCAAACACGTGTCCGGTGAAGCCCAGTACATCGATGACCGGCTGGAGTTTCCTAACCAGTTGCACGTCTATGCACGCCTGTCGGACCGCGCCCACGCAAAAATCATCAGCATCGACACCCAGCCCTGCTACGCCTTCGAAGGCGTGCGCATTGCCATTACCCATGCAGACGTGCCGGGCCTCAAAGACATCGGACCGCTGTTGCCGGGCGATCCGCTGCTGGCGATCGATGACGTGCAATTCGTCGGTCAACCGGTGCTCGCCGTCGCGGCGAAAGACCTGGAAACCGCGCGCAAGGCCGCCATGGCCGCGATCATCGAATACGAAGACCTGGAACCGGTGCTGGACGTGGTCGAAGCCCTGCGCAAACGCCACTTCGTACTCGACAGCCACACCCACCAGCGCGGCGACTCGGCCACTGCGCTGGCCACCGCCGAGCATCGCATCCAGGGCACGCTGCACATCGGCGGCCAGGAGCACTTCTACCTGGAAACCCAGATTTCCTCGGTGATGCCGACGGAAGATGGCGGCATGATCGTCTACTGCTCGACCCAGAACCCCACCGAAGTGCAGAAGCTGGTGGCCGAAGTCCTCGACGTGTCGATGAACAAGATCGTGGTCGACATGCGCCGCATGGGCGGCGGTTTCGGCGGCAAGGAAACCCAGGCCGCCAGCCCGGCGTGCCTGTGCGCGGTGATCGCCCACCTGACGGGCCAACCGACCAAGATGCGCCTGCCGCGGGTCGAAGACATGCTGATGACCGGCAAGCGCCACCCGTTCTACGTCGAGTACGACGTCGGCTTCGACAACAGCGGGCGCCTGCACGGTATCGCCCTCGACCTGGCGGGCAACTGCGGTTGCTCGCCGGACCTGTCGGCCTCCATCGTCGACCGGGCGATGTTCCACTCCGACAACTCGTACTACCTGGGCGATGCGACCATCAATGGTCACCGCTGCAAGACCAACACCGCCTCGAACACCGCCTACCGTGGTTTCGGCGGCCCTCAGGGCATGGTCGCCATCGAAGAAGTGATGGACGCCATTGCCCGTCACCTGGGGCTCGACCCGCTGGCCGTGCGCAAGGCCAACTACTACGGCAAGACCGAGCGCAACGTCACCCACTACTACCAGACCGTCGAGCACAACATGCTCGAGGAAATGACCGCGGAACTGGAAGAAAGCAGCCAGTACGCCGAGCGTCGCGAAGCGATCCGCCGCTACAACGCCAACAGCCCGATCCTGAAAAAGGGCCTGGCGCTGACCCCGGTGAAATTCGGCATTTCCTTCACTGCCAGCTTCCTCAACCAGGCGGGCGCACTGATCCACGTCTACACCGACGGCAGCATCCACCTCAACCATGGCGGCACCGAGATGGGCCAGGGCCTGAACATCAAGGTCGCGCAGGTGGTGGCCGAAGTGTTCCAGGTGGAAATCGATCGCGTACAAATCACCGCGACCAACACCGACAAGGTGCCGAACACCTCGCCGACCGCAGCCTCCAGCGGTGCCGACCTCAATGGCAAGGCGGCGCAGAATGCCGCAGAAATCATCAAGCAGCGCCTCGTGGAGTTCGCCGCACGCAAGTATGAAGTCAGTGAAGCCGACGTGGAGTTCCACAACGGCCACGTGCGGGTTCGGGATCACATCCTGACCTTCGAAGCGCTGATCCAGCAGGCGTATTTCGCCCAGGTCTCGCTGTCCAGCACCGGCTTCTACAAGACTCCGAAAATCTTCTACGACCGCAGCCAGGCCCGCGGCCGTCCGTTCTACTACTTTGCCTTCGGTGCGGCCTGCTGCGAAGTGCTCATCGACACCCTGACCGGCGAGTACAAAATGCTGCGCACCGACATCCTGCATGATGTCGGCGCCTCGCTGAACCCGGCCATCGACATCGGCCAGGTCGAAGGCGGTTTCATCCAGGGCATGGGCTGGCTGACCATGGAAGAGCTGGTGTGGAACAACAAGGGCAAGCTGATGACCAACGGCCCGGCCAGCTACAAGATCCCGGCGGTGGCCGACATGCCGCTGGACCTGCGGGTCAAGCTGGTGGAAAACCGCAAGAACCCGGAAGACACGGTGTTCCACTCCAAGGCCGTCGGCGAGCCGCCGTTCATGCTCGGCATCGCCGCCTGGTGTGCGATCAAGGACGCGGTGGCGAGCCTGGGCGACTACCGGCATCAACCAAAGATCGACGCCCCGGCGACCCCGGAGCGGGTGTTGTGGGGCTGTGAACAGATGCGCCAGTTGAAGGCGGTGAAGCCAGTCGAAACTGAGTCTGAGTTGGCTCCGCTTTGAGACCGCGTCGCGCCCTTCGCGGGCAAGCCCGCTCCCACAGGGTCATGTGCTGACTGATGGACCGGTACAAATCCAATGTGGGAGCGAGCTTGCTCGCGATAGCGGACTAACAGACACACAGATGTCGAGGTGAACATGTACAACTGGATCGACGCCCTCGCCGACCTGCAATCCCAGGGCGAAGCCTGCGTCCTGGTGACCATCATCGAAGAGCTCGGCTCGACGCCGCGCAACGCTGGCTCGAAAATGGTCATCAGCGCCACGCACACCTACGACACCATCGGTGGCGGGCATCTGGAATACAAGGCGATGCAGATCGCCCGGCAGATGCTGTCCAGCGGCAAGCAGGACACCCACCTGGAGCGCTTCAGCCTCGGCGCTAGCCTCGGGCAGTGCTGTGGCGGCGCCACCGTGCTGTTGTTCGAACCCATGGGCCAGGTGCAGGCACAGATCGCCGTATTTGGCGCCGGTCATGTCGGCCGCGCCCTGGTGCCCCTGCTCGCCAGCCTGCCCTGCCGGGTGCGCTGGATCGACTCGCGGGATGCCGAGTTCCCGCAACACATTCCCCATGGCGTGCGTAAAATCGTCAGCGAAGACCCGGTGGACGAAATCGACGACCTGCCGGCGGGCAGCTACTGCATCGTCATGACCCACAATCACCAGCTCGACCTGGAGCTCACGGCCGCCATCCTCAAGCGCAACGACTTCGCCTATTTCGGCCTGATCGGTTCGAAGACCAAGCGCGTGAAGTTCGAACACCGCCTGCGCGATCGCGGATTCGACACCAGCACCGTGCAACGCATGCGTTGCCCGATGGGCATCGGCGAAGTCAAAGGCAAGTTGCCTGTGGAAATTGCCATCTCCATCGCCGGCGAAATCATCGCCACCTATAACGCGAATTTCGGCCAGGGCACCGCTCGCGCCGAACCCATTGCCAAACTGCTGCCCGCCTCACGCCGCAGTCAAGCCACGAACTGAGAACCCCCATGCCTTCGACTCGCAAAGCCTACCGCGCCGCCATCCTGCACAGCATCGCCGACCCTGCCGTGGTCGGCATTGAAGCCTCTTACCAGTATTTCGAAGATGGCTTGCTGGTCACCGAAAACGGCCGGATCAGCGCCCTCGGCCATGCCAGCGAGCTGCTGGCCAGCCTGCCGGCGGACATTGAAGTGGTCCACCACAAAGACGCCTTGATTACCCCTGGCTTCATCGACACCCACATCCACCTGCCGCAAACCGGCATGGTCGGTGCGTATGGCGAACAATTGCTGGACTGGCTCAACACCTACACCTTCCCTTGCGAAAGCCAGTTCGCCGACAAGGCCCACGCCGAAGAAGTCGCCGGGATCTTCATCAAGGAACTGCTGCGCAACGGCACCACCACTGCCCTGGTGTTCGGCAGCGTGCACCCGCAATCGGTGGACTCGTTCTTCGAGCAGGCGCAAAAACTCGACCTACGGATGATCGCCGGCAAGGTGATGATGGACCGCAACGCGCCGGACTACCTGACCGACACCGCTGAATCCAGCTACGAGCAAAGCAAGGTGCTGATCGAGCGCTGGCACGGCAAGGGCCGTCTGCACTACGCAGTGACCCCACGCTTTGCGCCGACCAGCACCCCGGAGCAACTGACCCTCGCCGGCCAGTTGCTCAGCGAGTACCCCGACCTGTACATGCAGACCCACATCAGCGAAAACCTGCAGGAGATCGAATGGGTCAAGGAGCTGTTCCCGGAGCGCAAGGGCTACCTGGATGTGTACGACCATTACCAGTTGCTGGGTGAGCGCTCGGTGTTCGCCCATGGCGTGCACCTGTGTGACGACGAATGTGCACGGCTGGCCGAGACCGGCTCGGCGGTGGCGTTCTGCCCGACTTCCAACTTCTTCCTCGGCAGCGGCCTGTTCAACCTGCCGATGGCCGAGAAACACAACCTCCTCGTCGGTCTCGGTACCGATGTGGGCGCTGGCACCAGCTTCTCGCTGCTGCACACCCTCAACGAAGCCTACAAAGTCATGCAACTGCAAGGCGCACGCCTGAGTCCGTTCAAGTCGCTGTACCTGGCGACCCTCGGCGGCGCCCGCGCGCTACGCCTGGAAGACCGGATCGGGACCCTGCAACCGGGCACCGACGCCGACTTCCTGGTGCTCGATTATCACGCCACACCGCTGCTCAGCTACCGCCTGCAACAGGCGAACAACATCGCCGAAACCCTGTTTGTGCTGATGACCCTGGGGGATGACCGGACGGTGCTGCAGACTTATGCAGCGGGTAATCTGGTGCATCAGCGCTAGGTTTCCACAGGCATAAAAAATCCCCCTGCGCTTTGCAGCCTGGGGGATTTTTCTTGTCTGTCAGATTGCTATCGCGGGCCGCTCCCACAGTGATCTTCGGTGATTACAAAATTCCAGTACACCACAGACCTTGTGGGAGCGGGCTTGCCCGCGATTGGCGCGACACAATTTCGGATCAGAGCTTGGCGGGTGAGCGCCCTGGCTTCTTGGTCTGCAGCAGATGGGAGAACACCGCGTGCAGGTCGTCCGAGGCGCTTTCTTCGTCGAGGTTGAGCTTGCTGTCGATGTGATCCATGTGATGCATCATCAGGTTCACCGCCAGCGTCGCGTCGCGGGCTTCGATGGCATCGATCAACTGGGTGTGTTCGTCATAGGAGCAGTGCGAGCGGTTACCACTTTCGTACTGGGCAATGATCAACGAAGTCTGCGACACCAGGCTGCGTTGGAAGCTGATCAATGGCGCGTTTTTCGCTGCCTCGGCCAGCTTCAGGTGAAACTCCCCGGAAAGGCGGATACCCGCACCGCGGTCACCGCGGGAAAAGCTGTCGCGCTCGTCGTTGACCATCTGGCGCAACTCGCTCAGCTCTTCGGCGCTGGCGTGTTCGACCGCAAGTTCAGTAATCGCCCGCTCCACCAGACGTCGGGCCATGAACACCTGGCGCGCTTCGTCGACACTCGGGCTGGCAACCACGGCGCCACGATTCGGGCGCAACAGCACCACGCCTTCGTGGGCCAGGCGCGACAGGGCGCGGCGAATGATGGTGCGGCTGACCCCGAAAATCTCTCCCAGCGCCTCTTCGCTCAATTTGGTACCGGGCGCCAGGCGCTGTTCGAGGATGGCCTCGAAGATATGCGCATAGACAATATCGTCCTGGGTTCCGCTGCGGCCGGCTTTGCCTGCTCGCGGTTGTTTCTTGAGGGGCTGCAACTGTTCGTTCATGGGCACTCGAGTCGGGAGAACTGCGGCGAAGAGACCGTGACTGTAATACGTCACAGTGGGTCGCTGGCAAGTATCGCGTAAAAAACACGGCATATTGTACACAACTGCAGGTGGCAACACGACTGTACGGCCATATACGCCCCCGGCTGTATTGCAACGATCAGTTACGTTTGAGTTTAGGCTTGAACCCGCAAAACGCCTGCCCGCTTCACTCGCGGCCTACAAGACACAAGGAACAGCGCTGTCATGAACGACGCCACCCGCACCCAGCTCCGCCCGCTGGCCGATACCTCACCCTCGGCCATTGTCGCCGGGTTCATCGCAATGATGACCGGCTATACCAGCTCCCTGGTGCTGATGTTCCAGGCCGGACAGGCCGCCGGCCTGACCAGCGGGCAGATTTCCTCGTGGATCTGGGCCATCTCGATCGGCATGGCGGTGTGCTCCATCGGCCTGTCCCTGCGTTATCGCACCCCCATTACCATTGCCTGGTCGACGCCGGGCGCTGCGCTGCTGATCACCAGCCTGTCGGGGGTCAGCTACGGCGAAGCGATTGGGGCCTACATCACCTGCGCGGTGCTGGTAACGATCTGCGGCATGACCGGCAGCTTCGAACGCCTGGTGAAACGCATTCCGGCGTCGCTGGCCGCAGCCTTGCTGGCCGGGATCCTGTTCAAGATCGGCAGCGAGATCTTCGTCGCTGCCCAACACCGTACCGGCCTGGTCCTGGGGATGTTTTTCACCTACCTGGTGGTCAAGCGCCTGTCGCCGCGCTACGCGGTGCTGGCGGCGCTGTTGATCGGCACGGCCTTGTCGGGGTTCATGGGCCTGCTGGACTTCAGCGGCTTCCACCTCGAAGTAGCGACGCCGGTATGGACCACACCGCACTTTTCCCTCGCCGCGACCATCAGCATCGGCATCCCGCTGTTTGTGGTGGCCATGACCTCGCAGAACATGCCCGGCATCGCGGTGCTGCGCGCCGATGGCTATGACGTGCCGGCCTCGCCGCTCATCACCGCCACTGGCGTTGCCTCGCTGCTACTGGCGCCGTTCGGCTCCCACGGGATCAACCTGGCGGCCATCAGCGCAGCAATCTGCACCGGGCCGCACGCCCATGAAGATCGCAACAAGCGCTACACCGCGGCGGTCTGGTGCGGGATTTTCTACGGCATTGCCGGGGTCTTCGGGGCAACGTTGGCGGCGCTGTTCGCGGCCTTGCCCAAGGAGTTGGTGCTGTCGATTGCCGCACTGGCGCTGTTCGGTTCCATCATCAATGGCCTGAGCATTGCCATGAGTGAAACCCGGGAGCGTGAAGCGGCGCTGATCACCTTCATGGTCACGGCATCGGGGCTGACGCTGTTTTCCATTGGCTCGGCGTTCTGGGGGATTGTCGCGGGGGTGGTGACGCTGATGATTCTGAATTGGCGCAAAGCCTGATAGATAAAAAAACGGCGACCCGAGGGTCGCCGTTTTTTTCAACTTATTCATGTAGCTCCAGGGAATAAAAACTGTATAAACACTCTGACCCAATGCAATAAAAAAATTCACACGAAGCAGCAGAGCGTTATTACCTTTTTGAGTGGCTAACAAGTCGCTCGACAAAAAACTCTACATGCCCTCTTGGAGCGCCCAGCAATGGCCACGCGTCAGCCTTGAGCGCTACCTCCTGAAAGGCTTTGCTGCATTTGCATCGCGGATGTCTCTCGTAAACCGCCCGCCGTGTCTGCGCCGCATTACGTACATATTCGTCGTAAGGAATTGCTCCCGCATACTCCAGGAAAACATCCAGGAAGTGGTCCGTGAGTTTAATAAGCTTGGCAAACAAATTCTGCCCTTCCAGAGGGTTGATCTCCATGTTGGCCAACACCCTGAAGCGCTTCATTCCGTGCTCATGATTAAGTACTTTGATCAACGCGTAAGCCCCGGAGATGGACGCCGGCTCATCGCATACAATCACCAAGACTTCATGGGCAGCTCGAATGAAGCTGACTACCGGTTCGCCAATACCCGTGGCGGTGTCGATCACCAGCACGTCCAGGCTGTCCGCTATCTCGCTGAATGCCTGTATCAGGCCTGAATGCTGAGCCCGCGACAGGCGCACCATACTCGGTACACCTGAACCAGATGCAACTACGCGCACTCCTCCCGGCCCGTCCATCAAGGTATCGGATAATTCACAGCGGCCCTCGATCAGATCGACAAGCGTATACCGTGGCACAAGCCCCAATTGGACGTCGACATTCGGGAACTCAAGGTTTGAATCCAGCAAAACGACGCGGCGCCCAAGCTCCGCCAGCGCCAATGATAGATTCACCGCCACAGTAGTTTTGCCTACACCGCCCTTACCGCTGGCGATAGCGATAACTTGTACAGCGTGCTCGGTATCCATACTGACTTTTCAACTCCATATTTAACGCTGACAAGCAATTGAATTCCTTAAATCATCAAGTTCCAAGTCTTCCAGGATCAGCCATTAACGACTGCTCAGCCACAACCACCGCACATAAGTTCGCGCTCGCCGATCAGTCGTCCTGATCGCCGAATGGATGGCTAATATCCAGAAAAAAACAGACTGAAAAAATTGAATACTGTAAAGACCGACGCACCAACCAAGATCAAAGCGGACACTATTTTCTTTTTTAACAACGGTAAACGTCCCTGTTATCGATGTATAAAACTGAAACGGGGATAGCACACCCGGACATGCCCTGATTATGCGCCAGGTGATAGCACTGCGCTATGCCAAGCAACGTTCAAGCGCTGCTTTGAGCAGCACCTGACGTGCATCGGTAATCAGCCAAGGGGTCGGCGTGCAGGGATCCACCGGCTGACCCGGGTGCTTTGGCTCAAACGCCGACCACCAGCTTGGGTGCCGGCAGCGCCTCGCCAGTCCGCCCATAGACATCCTCCAGGCGCTCGATGTCGTCCTCACCGAGGTAGCTGCCGGACTGCACCTCGATAATCTCCAGCGGGATTTTCCCGGGGTTGGCCAGGCGGTGCACCGAGGCGATCGGGATGTAGGTGGACTGGTTTTCGGCCAGCAGGAAGACCTTATCGTCACACGTCACCTGGGCGATGCCGGATACCACGATCCAGTGCTCGGCGCGGTGGTGGTGCTTCTGCAGCGACAGCTGCGCGCCGGGCTTCACGGTGATGCGCTTGACCTGATGGCGAGTACCGTTATCCACCGAGTCGTAGCAGCCCCAAGGTCGATTGACCGCACAATGGCTCTGGGTTTCCGAGCGGCCCTTCAGATCCAGGCTGTTGACCAGTGCTTTGACGTCCTGAACCGAGTTCTTGTGGGTAATCATCACCGCATCCTTGGTTTCCACTACCACCAGATCGTCCACACCGACCAAGGCCACCAGCTTGCTGCTGCTGTGGACGAAGCTATTGCGGCTGTCGTGGATCATCACATCGCCCTTGAGCACGTTGCCGGCCTCGTCCTTCTCATGCACGTCCGACAGAGAGGACCAGTTGCCCACGTCGCTCCAGCCGGCGGCGAGCGGCACCACGCAAGCGCGGGTGGTCTTCTCCATCACCGCGTAGTCGATGGAGTTGTCCGGGCAGCACTCGAAGGTGCCGCTATCGATGGTTATGACATTGCCGGTGCGGTGGCTGCGTTCCAGGGCCAGCGCACAAGCGTCGTAGATGCCCGGCGCATGCTTGAGCAACTCGTCCAGATAACGGCTGGCACGGAACAGGAACATGCCGCTGTTCCAGTAATAGCCACCCGTGCGGACGAGCTCGCGGGCCAGTTCTGCATTGGGCTTCTCGACGAAGTGGCTGACCCGGTAGACGCCGGGATGCATCCCGCCGGCGTCACCTGCACGGGTCGCCTTGATGTAGCCGAAGCCGGTCTCGGGACGCTCGACCGGGATGCCGAACAACACCATCTCCCCTTCCTCGGCCACCGCGCGCGCCACTTCCAGTGCCTCGCGCAGCGCCGCTTGGTCCTCGATCACATGGTCAGCGGGCAGCACCAGCATCAGTTCGTCGCGGCCCTCGGCCAGCAGTTGCAAGGCGGCCATAGCCACGGCCGGCGCGGTATTGCGGCCGAAGGGTTCGAGCAGTGTCGAGTGCCCCTCGACGCCGATCCGCTCCAGTTGCTCGTTGACGATAAAGCGGTGCTCAAGGTTGCACACGATCAGCGGGCTCTGCATACCTTCGAAGTCCAGGCGCTGCAGGGTCTGCTGGAACAGCGAATGCTCGCCGGTCAGGGCGAGGAACTGCTTTGGATACTGCTTGCGCGAAAGGGGCCACAAGCGCGAACCACTACCACCAGAAAGAATTACCGGAATCATGGGAGAAGCCTCATTAAAGTTCCATTTCAAATTAATACTTGTCCCCGCCGAGGCCCTGCCTCGGACTACCGGGAGAGTGAATGCATCGATGCGATCAAGGGTTGAACAACTGGGTGATATCCCCTCCTAGCCGATAGGTTTCCAGCGGCTCCAGAGAGCGCCGCCACGAATCGGTCTCGGCCGAGCAGCGATAAAGTGCGCAGTAGGGCTCCAGCCAGGCGAACTTGCCGTCCTCCTGCATATCCTGCAGTTCCTGCGGGTAGCCGGACCGGGCCTCGAAAAGGCGCGGGTTGTGCACACCACTTTCGACCCGCTGGGCGAGCCGCTGCAGGGCACCACCGTTGTCGCCACGCAGATCCAGCCCGTTGGCCTCGGCGAATGCCGCGATCATTACCAGCGGCCCCAGGCTGTAGTTGTGGTAGGCAAGCGCCCGGGTCTGCCGGGACAGCTCCAGCGGCAGGTAGCCTTCGGCGTCGACCTGCTCCATACCATGGCGGTACTGCTCGACCGCCCAGTCGAACAGGTCCTGGCGGTCGAGCACCACGGCGCTTGCCATCACCGCCCAGGCAGCCCAGTACTGGTGGTTGTTGCGCCGCTCACGCGGTTGCTCGTTCCAATCGTGCACCACCTGGTCGGCGAGCTGGGCGAACCACTGTTCGATGGCGCGAGTTTCGGCCTCATGTCCACGCAAGGGTTCTGAGCGGGAGAACTGCAGCCGTAGATAGGCGGAAGACAGGCTGCCCAGCGCCCATTTGCGCACCGACTTGCCGGTGTGGTTGTAGGTTCGGCTGAGCAGCGCGTCGGCTTCGGCCCATGTGCTCAACCAGGTCAGGGCGCAGTCGGCGTATTCCTGACGGCCATCCTCCAGATACTTGCCGACCAGCTTGCTCACCCCGCTTTCCAGCGTACGCACATCGCCGGTCAGCCGCTTGTAGCGCGCGGCGGCCTGCGGGTTGAGCTTGTCCCTGGCCGAGTCCGAACCTTCGTACTTGCTCGGGAACAGCAGGTCGCCCGAATAGGGCGCGGGTACCTCGGGACAGGCCGCCACCTTGTCCTTGGGGGACGGAGCGGCCAGGTAGTAGCCGCTGGGCGGCACGAGGCTGGCGCCGGCGTTGCGTTCCAGGGGCTTGCTGCAGCCGCCGGCCAGCAACAGGGCCAGGCCGGTGAGCGCCATCCGCGAACAGATCTGCCAGGGTTTCATAGCCATTCCTCAGTTGGTCGCAACCGGACGCTTGACCCAGGCCGGAGACAACTTGTCGGCGGAACCGGTGACGAACAGGCTGACCACCTCACCACGCTCCAGCACCAGCGGGTCGAGGTCACGAATCTTGCGGTCGCCAGCGAACAGCGTCAGGCGCACCTTGACCGGGTTGATCTCGCGCTCGCCACGGGCGTTAGCCGAGACCGGGCGGATGACCTCGGTACGACCGTCGGCGGTTTTAATCGACAGGGCGGTGTCGGATAGATTCTGCAGGCGCAGCAGGGACTTCTGGCGATTCTTGAACGGCGGCTCCTCCACCAGCTCCAGCGCCCCATCCGGCATCTGCACCAGTGTGTAATAGCGCTCGGCGTCGAGCTTCACCGCCAGGCTCTTGCTATCTGCGCTGACGGTGTATTTACCGGCCGGCAGGAAGGCGAAATCGCTGCTGCTTTTGGCGCCCAGGTCATTGATGCGGACAGGGCCGAGGTTGGCGTCAAAACTGCTGTTAGCGGCGTTGAAGCCGCGTACGAAAGCCGAGCCATGCGGTGCCGCCGGACCGTAGAGCGCCGCTTCGTCAGCCATCACCCACGGGGCGGACAGGCCCAGCAGCAGGCTGCCCAAGCGCAGGGTGTAGGACATCGAGGAAAAAAGGGGCATACAGGTACTCCTAGAATTGCAGGACGGGCTCAGTGGAGGTCGAGGTGGCGGTGTGCAGCGCGCGGCTGACCGGCTCCTCGCCGTTGTGCAGCCGGGCGAGCCAGGCCGCGTCGAATCCGGACAGATCGCTGGGTAGCATCAGATAGCGCTCGGGGAACTCCCAGATCACCAGGCGCAGCCCGGCGAGCTCTTTATCCCCCTGCTGCAGCAGGTTCAGCATGGGCACCAGTGGGCCCTTGCCCTCCTCGGCGTAATTGAGCAGGTCGCTGCCCAGGGCCTGTTTCAGCGCACCGGCGAAGTTCCAGTCCGGGTTGGCGCTGTAGCTGGTCCCGACCAGCGCGATCGATGGCAAGGCGTCGACGAACAACTGATCCTCGGCGCTCGCCTCCTGTCCCTCGGCGGCCCGGGTCAGACGCGGGCGCAGGTGCTCGGCCGGTAGTTGCAGGTCGGCGAAGTACGGCTCCAGGGGCAGGAAGCTCAACAGGTCGCCTTTGTGCTCCCGGCTGGCGACAGCCTCGGTGACGAAGGTCTGGTCGCCACGCTGCCAGATACCCTGCCGCGCCAGATGCTCGGCCAGACTCCTGGCCGCGACCTCTGCGCCGAAGGGGGTCCAGTGGCTGTCGGTACGCAGGAACACTGGCTCCTGCGCCTTCGCCTGCTGCAGCGCAGGCAACAGATCCGGCCCGCTCAACCCGGCTTGGCGCATCATGTCGAGGACCTTCGGGTACAGGCTCTGCTGAGTCAGCACGGGTCGCTCGTCATCCAGATGCTCCGGATAGAGTCGAGCCTTGGCTGGCAGGAGCGCCAGCACCAGCGTCACCCCACGACGCTCGAACTCGGCCCGTACGGCGTTCACCAACCGCCAATTGTCCTGCAACTGATCGGGTTTGCTCGCCGGCTTGAACTCCTCGTCCGAGAACAGCCAGCCGTCCTGGCCGATGACCACGCCCTGGCGGCCTTCGCCGAAAAGCGTGTAGTCCGCCAGCGCCCAGAGATTGGTGCCCAGTTGCTTGACCGGGAACTGGGCGTCGTAGTGCTTCTCGAAGGCCAGCGCCAGTTTGCCGTCCAGCACACTGGTTTCACTGGCTGCGGAGAAGCCGAATACCGCGCGCAGGGACCACAGGCAGAGCGCCAGCAGCAGGCTGCAGAAGAGCACGCTGTAGAGCAGGTTCAGGGTTCTGTTCATAGTCGGTTCCCCTCAGAACTGAAAGTACAGGAAGGGCGAAAAGCTTTGCGCCGAGAGCTTCAGCACCGAGACGGCGAACAGCAGGAGCACGGCAGCGTGGAAGGCCACGGCGCCTATCCGCAGGCGCGCCACGGCGGCTGCGCCGTTAGCGTTGATCATCATGCCGTGGTCTTCGCTGGCGCGGTCCTTGGCTCCACCGGCCAGCGGCTGGGCGTAGAACTGACGGATGCCGAAGATGGCCAGCACGACATAAGCCAGCACCAGGGTGGCGATCTGCAGGCTGGTGAGCTGAGCGTGGTTGAGCTCGGAGAGCCGCCAGTCGGCGAAGCTGAACATGGCAACGTACATGCGCCAGGCCACGTCGAGGTTCTCGGCGCGGAAAATCACCCAGCCGATCACCACCAGCATGAAGGTGAAGGCCCACTTCAGCGGGTTGAGCACCCGTGGCGCGGCGTTCACGCCCCAGAAACGCTCAATGGCCAACCAGACGCCGTGCCAGGCGCCCCAGAGGATGTAGGTGAAGTTGGCGCCATGCCACAGACCGCCCAACAGCATGGTCAGGAACAGGTTACGGTAGGTCTGGAAAGCGGTTCCGCGGTTGCCGCCCAGGCTGATGTACAGGTAGTCGCGCAGCCAGGTGGAAAGGCTGATGTGCCAGCGTCGCCAGAACTCGGTAATGGATTGGCTGATGTACGGCTGCTTGAAGTTTTCCATGAAGCGGAAGCCCATCATCAGGCCCAGGCCGATGGCCATGTCGCTGTAGCCGGAAAAGTCGAAATACAGTTGCGCGGTATAGGCCAGCGCACCCAGCCAGGCGTCGCCAGTGGTGGGGTCGGAAAGCGCGAAGCAATGGTCGGCGATGGGCGCGATGCTGTCTGCGATGAAGACCTTCTTGATGAAGCCTTGCATGAAGCGCGTACAGCCCTCGGCGAACTTGTCCACCGTATGGGTACGGTGGTTGAACTGGTCCACCAGGTCGCGAAAACGCAGTACCGGGCCGGCAATCAGGTGCGGGAAGATCGCCACAAAGGCGGCGAAGTCCACCAGGTTATGGGTGGCTGGGGTGTCGCCGCGGTAGACGTCGATGATGTAGCTGATGGACTCGAAGATGTAGAAAGAGATCCCGATCGGCAGCAGGATGTGCGTGAGCACAAAGGGCTCCATGCCGAACGAGGTGATGATGGCGTTGAGGCTGTCGACGCCGAAATTGGCGTACTTGAAATAGCCGAGTACGCCGAGGTCCACCACCACGCCGAGGAGCAGCCATTTCTGCGCAGTTTTCGTGCGCACTCCGGCCGCGCCGATGCGCAGGCCAATCCAGTAGTTGAACACTGTCACGACAGCGAACAGGACCAGGAAGTCGATGCGCCACCAGGCATAGAAGATGTAGCTAGCGACCAGCAACAGCAGGTTTCGATAGCGCGTTCCGACCAGGTAGTACAAGCCGAGGAAAATCGGCAGGAACAGGAACAGGAACACGTTGGAAGAAAAAACCACGCTCTCAATCTCCTTTTGAATTATCGTCGTTGCCCTAAGGAGTCCATGCGCCAGGTGCAGCCCGGCGCATGGCTCAATCAGGTCAATCGGCCTTGGCTTGCATCACGCTTGCGGGTTTGTCCGCCCTGCGGCAGATCTTCGCCTCGACCTGCAGCCCCGGGGGCATGTCTGCCGGCATATCGATTTCCAGGGAGAGCAGCGTCTGCCCCGCCCACTCGGCGTCCTCACGCAAGCGGAAAACAAAGCGGCCGTTCGACTCGACTTCCCGCGACCGGCTGATCAACAGGTTTTCCCTCGAGCCGCTCATGTACCAGACGGTACTGCGCAAATCGCTGATCTCGGGCTTGCTGAACTGGATCTCGACGACGGCGTCCTCACTGCGGATCGGCTTGACCCCAGTGTTGACCAGCACCTCGTTCTTGCCTGGCCGCAGGGTCAGCTTCTGGTCTATTTGCGCCGTTACATTCCGGCAACCGTTATCCAGCAGGGGCATGGCCTGGCGATAGAACGTCGCCATGGCCAGGTCGTAATAGCTGTTGACCTCCCAGATCAGTACCTTGGGCGGTTTGTCCTGGAAGTCCTGGGTGCCGAGGTACTGCAGCATGGCACTGTGGAAGCCCCCGCCTGTCACCGAGCGGTTATCCACGTCGACGTTGGCGTACTGTTTGAGGAAGCCGTCGAAGTTGTACTGTGCGGAACTGAAACTGGTGCCGACCAGCACCACGTCGGGCCGCTCGGTATCACCAAACAGCTCGGTGCTCTCTTCTTTGGGCTCGGTCACGGCGCGGGTGAAATATTCATTGGCGTACCCGCTGCCACAGATTTTGCCGAATGCCTGGTTGAGAGAGCCCGCCTTGTACAGGCTGCCCTCGATGCGCGTGGCAAATTCCTTGCGCGCAATCCCCTCGAAGACCTTCGACTTCCTGAGCTCGGCGGCCAGCAATTGCGCGGTCAACTCAGCGCCTTGCGGCGTCCAGTGGTTATCGCGTTTGAAGAAAAATTTGCTGCGCACGTCGGCCGGCAGGTCCAGCAGTGCGGTGAGATCCGGCACGCGAATACCCAGGCTGCGCAGGCGCTCGATGGTCGCCAGGTAATTGCTGCGCGACAGTTCGGCATTGAAGCTGCTGCGCTCCTGCGGGTTGAGCATTTCAGTGACGAGCAGGCCCCGCGGTGGCAGGTAGACCATCACCAGTTCCACGCCCCTGGCTTTCAATGCATCACGCAGATCTTCCAGCAACTTGAAACCTTCGGGCGTGGTGCCGATGTTGGTCATCAAGTCGATCTTGCTGCGAAACAGCCAATCTTCCTGCCCCTGCGCCAGTCGGCTGAAATCGCCCAGATCACCGGTGTAGCTGCTGTCTTGCAGCGCCTGCGGGCAGATCTGGCAGCAGCGCTCGATCTCGTAGACGGGCGCCTCGGCGGCCAGGCTCAGGGAACTGGTGAAGAGCGTCGCAACCGAGGCGCACGCCAGCCACCCTTGGGCTAAGCGGCCCATTGAACTCCGTTTCATTGTTTGTCACTCACTTGAAGTTGCGCCAACTTGTCGAGCGGCAGGACCAGCACGGCCTGCTTCTGTCGCACCAGCAGGTCGATGATTCGGCTCTGCTCCTTGGCAAGCGCACCGAATATGCCGATGCCACTGGGCTGGGTCGGCATCAGCATTTCCACACCGTAGAGCTTCACGCTTTGCGGCGACACGACGGAGATGGCGCCCGACTGGTTACCGATCAGGCGACCGCCAACCACGGTCATGGAGAGGTTCATGTCGAAGGGGTCGAGTATCAGGTCGCGGGGTGTGCCGACGAGGTCTTTGACGTGCCCGTAGATGCCGAGCAGGCCGTTGGCCACTGCGAGGTTTTCATAGAGCCCGACATTGGCGCTGTTGCGCACACGAATGCCGTGCCGCGCGTTGTTGAACGCCCGGTTGCCCCACAACAGGTTGTCGCCGCTCTCGTAGATGGTGATGCCATCGGAGCCGTTGCGATAAACCTCGTTGTTGGCCAGCACGTTATTGACGCTGGAGCGGTCGACCACGATCCCGGAGAGGGTGTTCTCGTAGGAGCGGTTGTTGAAGATCCAGCTGTCGTTCACCTCGCGGGAGACGATGATGCCGTGCTTCTCGCGGGTGCCATAGGCGGTGTTCTCGGCGATGATCAAGCGTCGCGAGCGGTCGTGCGGGTCGATACCGTAGACCAGGTTGTTGCGGTAGGTATTGCCCTTGAGTACCACGTCATAGGCTTCGTAGCAGTAGAAGCCGTACCACATGTCGTCGAACATCGAGTCAATCAGCCAGCCGCTGGGATGGTCGCGCTGCATGGTCGGATGCATCGCCGGGCTGTACTGGGAGATGGATACGCCGTAGGACTTGCTCGCGGTGTAGCCAAGACTCGATACCACCGAGTTGACGATGTAGGTCTCGGTACCGCCCCAAGCGTTGAGGAAGGGGCGGAACTTGCCCTTCTTCTTGAACCAGTCCTGCTGGTTTTCCGTCTCGCTCCAGGCGGTAAGGCGGGTGTACATGATGAACAGCTTGCCGTCGTTGATCAGGAACGCGCCGCGCTCGCTGGATAGGCGCAAGTCGCGGGTTTCGGCACCAACGTGCAGGGTCGCGCCCTGGCTGACGACGATCGGCAGGCGAGCGATGTAGATACCCGGCTCGGTTTCCTCGAAATACTTCTTCGGCAGGCTGCGGGCGAGATCCTTCAGCGTGACATAACCACCCTCGATGAAAATCGCCTGGGGCATTTCACCCTGGCGCTTGACCCACTCACGCAGACGCTCGTCGCCACCGGTGAACTCCACCAATTGGTTCGGGCCGATCATGCGCTTGAGCACCACGTTGCCAGCGGGCTTGCGAACGATCCGGGCATTGGCCGCCTCGGCCGTATAGGGCGACAGATCGGGCAGCTTCGGCGGCTCGATCAGCAGCGACTCGACGGGAATGCTCGAGACCTGGTAAGCGGGTGCGGCGTCTTCCCCGGCCGGTGCCACGAGCGCCCACGCGAGGCTAGCCGCGAGGACCATGCCGGCGACCCAGCGGTGCCTGTTTCTTGTGTGTAAATACATAGCGTCCAACTCCATGGTCAGCTCGGCAGGCGGCATTCAGTAGCGCCAGACAAAATCAACGAATGCGCGGTGCATACTCGAATCCGTGCCTTTGCCGAAGGCATCGCCCGGAAAGAAGAGCCCGCCCCGGAAGCGGACCAGCGCGGAGGATGCCCTCAGCCACTCCATCCCGGCCGGTATCTGCCCACGGTTCAGGTAGCGCGTCACCACCAGGTCGACTTCTTGCCCGATATCCTTCTCGCCAGGCACCAACTGGGCCTTCAGGCCGCTGCTGCTGTCGGCCTGGTCATCCACCCGCCAGAAGCGGTGGTAAACCAGGCTGGCGTCGTAGTCCTCGGCCAACTGCCAGCCACTGAACACGCTGGCCGCCTGCAGGTTGTTCATCTCACCGCGATAGGCTTCGCCGAAGCGGTTGATGGCACTGCCGGTGCCGGTGAATTTGGAGCGGTTGCTCTCCAGCCCGGTCTGTTGGAACTGCTCGGAGTCGTCGCCGTCGGAGCCGCCGCTGGCACGCATGTAGGTGGTACCGACGCGCCAGTTCTGGTCGATGTTCCAGCGCAGGCCAAGGTCGACCGCCCAGGCATCGACATCCTGGCTGACCTGGCCGTTGGCCTGGCGCCGGCCGTTGACGGTGTTGGTGCGCAAGGTGTCGACATTACCGGTCAGCCACGTGGCGGCGACCCAGTAATTGAGCGGCAGGTTGCTGCGCTCGTTGTAGAAATCGCCATTGAGTTCAGCCCCCAACCAGGTGAGGTCGCCGGTCGTGGTCTTGCTCATCTGGTCCACCGACTCACCCACCCCCGGCAGGTTGCCGCCATCATCGCTGTGATGGAGCTTCACTCCGGCCCAGTGACCCGGCTGCCACTGCCAGGACAGGTCGGCGAGCAGGTGCAGGCGATCCTCGTCCTCGGGCGCCAGTTCATCCAGGTCCGTGCGGTAGTCACTGAAACGTTCGGCAATGCCGACGTGGGCACTGAGCAGGGTTGTCTCGAAATTCCAGCGCAAGGCTTCGATATTGCTGTCCCACCACAGGCCGTCGGCACTGCGGATCTTCTGCCGACCGAGTCGCAAGGACTCTCCCGGATAAGCGCTCAGACCGCCATAGTCGACCCAGAACTCGTGCATGGCGAGGAACTGGTCCTCTCGCTCGCGGGCGTCGTTGGGGTCGAAGGTGTCGGATTCGCTGGTGTCCGACTCGATGGTGTCGGTGGCGAGGAACGCCTCGCCGAGCGCGAAGGCGCTCCAGTCGCCCTGACGGTTGTAGACCCAGGGCCGCACGCTGAGACCGACGCCATTGAAGTCGCCACCGTCGCGGGTACCCAGATCGAGGTCATCGATCGACTGCGCGGTGAGTTTGAGATTGGCGCCATAAGACAAGCCGGGTTGCGGCTGCGCCCCAAGGACGACGGAGCTGGCCAGCAATCCGGCCATGCAGGCCAGCGTGGTGACTGGACGGTATTTCGAAGTCATAGCACTTCCTGCGCTTGATCAGCTTGATTCCTGGCGGTGACCTGCTGGCCACCGCGAGCCTCGATTTCACGGGCCAGCAGGCTCTCCACCTGCTGGTAGTCCTGCGCCTGCAGCCTCGGCGCCAGGCGCTCCATCAGGATCTGCCCCTGGGCCACGCCCTGACGCGACGCGAGCGTGGCGAAGGTGTAGCTGTAGACGGCGTTGATCCGCACGCCCTTGCCCTCGCCAAACAGCTGGGCCAGCGCGATGTTGGCGCTTGGGTCGCCCGCACGGGCGGCAATCAGCAGATGCTCCAGCGCCTTTTCCGGCTCGATGTCGCCCAGCGCGCCATCCCGGTACAACCGGCCCAGCAGCAGGTGCGCTTTGAGGTGGCCGGGCGCGGCCTGCAGTAGGTACTGCTCCGCCGCCCGCGGATCGGCCGGTACGACTTGGCCCTTGAGGTACAGCTGCCCGAGCATCAGTGCCGCGCGGCTGGAACCCGCCTCGATACCCTTGTTCAGGTATCCGGTGAGTACGGCCCCATCCCCCAGGTCGGGGAAGCGCAGGACCAGTTCGGCCAAACCGCACCAGGCATCCGGGTAGGCCGGCGCAATACGCGTGTAGAGCACCTGGGCAGCCTTTGGATCAGCTTCGCCCAGGCTGCTGTCGGCCAGGACCTTGGCAACGCTCATCACACGTTCAGGCGACACCAGGCCGGCCTGGTAGGCCGAGTCCAGCCGCGCCAGCAACTGCTGCTGGCGGTCTTTGTTGCCACGCCGCTGGAAGATCTCGGCCAGTTCGACATAGCATTCGCTGGCCTGGTCCAGCCAGCCCTCACAGATTGCTTCGATCTCGTCCAGCTTCTGCTCGTAGTTGCCGCGCACACGGTACAGGAGCACCTTGCCGAGCCGGGCTTCGCTGATGCCTTGCGCCTGCCATTGCTCCAGCTCGCGTTCCAGCTCGCCACTGGCAAGCTTTTGCGGATCCTGCAGTTGCAGCTGCACCAGTGGCAGCAATGCGCTGTTGTCGCCGGCCGCCAGGCTCTGGCGCAGCAGCTGCTCGGCCTCCCGGCGCTCCGCAGGACTCGCCTGCGGCTTGCTCGCCAGCCATTTACCCAGCCGCGCTGGCGCCGCCGGAGAGCGATCGAGGGCCTGGCGGTACAGCGTCTCGCCCTGCATCCGCTGCTCGATCAAAGGACTGCGTATCAGCAGGTCGGCGAGACCGATCTGGGCCTCGACGTAACCTTCGCTGGCGAGGACGCGGTAATTCTGTTCCGCGGTCGCGAGGTCACCACTGCCCTTGGCCGTCTTGGCCAACTGCAGGTCGGGCAACGCCACGCAACCGGCCAGCAGACCGAGGCTGAGCGAGCTCAGCAGCCCGCATGCTAGTCCGGTGCTCTTCATTTTTCGAACACCAGGCTGTTCAGGCTGTTATTGGCGAAGACGCCGTTCAACGGGCGAATGCGCACGTCCACCGGACGCTTGGCCAGATCGCTGGCAAGCGGCTCGTCTGGCTGGATGTGTACGCGGATGTCCGAAGCCAGGCCGCCGTCCTGCAGGGCGATGCTGGTGATCCGGCCGCTGCGTTCAGTGGTTTCGCCACCCACCAGGAAGGTCAACGGAGTGCCTGGTTGCAGCTTGTTGAAAGCGCGGTAAGGGAAGCGTGCTTCGACGGTCGCGACGCTGTCCACCGGCGCCAGCATGAACACCGGAGTGCCCTTGGGTGCCACCTGGCCATCACCCACCAGTTGGCTGACCACTTTGCAGTCACAAGGGCTGGTCAGGGTGCCCTGGAAGCGTTTGTTGAACAGGCGCTCCAGGTTGTCCGGGGTCATCTCCGATTCCGGCAGGGCGCCCTTCAGGGCATCCAGCATGTTCGCCGTAAAGGTCGCCACCGGTGCCCCCTTGCTGACCGTGCTACCAACGGTGACCAGGCTTTGCACAGTCCCTTCGCGCGGCATCGCGACCTGCGTGCCGGGCACGCTGACCTGGGCCGAGTCAGCGTGAGTGACGAAGTAGATGTCGTAGAACTGGTACAGCACATAGGCGA
Source organism: Pseudomonas sp. P5_152 (assembly GCF_033989915.1). Taxonomy (NCBI): domain Bacteria; kingdom Pseudomonadati; phylum Pseudomonadota; class Gammaproteobacteria; order Pseudomonadales; family Pseudomonadaceae; genus Pseudomonas; species Pseudomonas sp. P5_152. The sequence goes on from NZ_JASFAH010000002.1 coordinate 1,191,978, forward strand.
AGGCGCCCAGGCCAACGAGCAGCATCACCAGGGTTAAACCCATGGCGCGCAGGCGGCCGAGCAGGCTGAGCCTTTCATTGCCCTTGCCGCCACGGGCCTTGGTGAAGTTCTCGCGCTGGAGAATGCTGATCAGGCCACCGACATTCACCAGCTCGCCGCCGATGAAGGAGCTGATGATGTAGCGCAGCGCCGACATCTCGCGTGGACGCAGGTTGTGAAATTCACAGCCAACGCGCTTGCCGCCGATGATGGAACGCACCTGGAACTCGACATCCATGGCGAAGCCGATGCCCTCCACCTTGAACATCAGCTTGCCGCGATAGAGCTTGCCCTCGACGACCGACTGGCTGCCCTGCTCGAAGCTGAAACCGCCAGCGGACAGGTCTATCAGTTCGACTTCCTGGACGCCCCCCTGCTGGCCTTGGAACCGGATCTTCGCCGGCAGCTTCAGGCGCGCATGCTGACGCTGCGCCTCGGACTCATGCACCATATTGGCGTTGCCCACCGGGCTGATCACTGCACTCATAATTTTTTCCTTTCAAATTAGTAAGTTGAACCTGGCTTCAAGGTATTTGGGTCCTTTTCGCCGATCACACCACGAACATCAGCAGGGCAAGAAAGACGCTGCCCGCGGAGAAGGTCATAGCGCGCGAAGACCAGGTGTTGAACCAGCGCGAAAAGCTCGCCAGGTCGCGATTAAGCTTGGTGTCCTGGCGGGTCCAGGACTGCCGGTCGAGGCGGAAGAAGACGTACACCTTCACCAGCGCGCCCATGATCTGGTTGTAATAGAGGATCAGCGGATAGGCCGGCCCCACCTTGTGCCCGGAGGCCAGCAGCAGCAGCGTCAGCGCCAGGCGAGTGAGGCCGATCCACAGCAGGTACACCATCAGGAAGGCGAAGCCGTACTTGAGGCTGGCGATGATCGCCACGGTGGGCCCCAGCAGGCTGGTCCACATGGATACGCGCTGGTCGGCCAGCACCAGGCAGGTGAACCAGCCCAAACGATTCGGGCCAAGGCCCAGGGCGCGGGAGTTCTGCCGCAGGTTGTTGCCGTACCAGCGGAACATCAGCTTGCGACTGGCCTTGATGAAGCTTTTTTCCGGCGGGTGCTCAACGGTGTTGATGGACGCGTCCGGCACATAGAAAGTGTCGTAGCCCAGGCGCATCAGGCTGTACCAACTGGACTTGTCGTCGCCAGTGAGGAAGCGGAAGCGTCCGAGGCGCCAGTGTTCCAGGTGATCTGTCTCGACGTCAGCGATGAAGCCGGGATTGGTCACCACGCTGGTGCGGAATACCGACATGCGCCCGGTCATGGTCAACACACGCTTGGAGAGCGCCATGGAGCACATGTTGAGGTGGCGCTGGGCGAAGCGCAGCTTGTGCCACTCGCTCATGATGTAGCTGCCGCGCACTTCGCAGAACTCGTTGGTGGTCAGGCCACCGACATTGGGGAAAAGCTTGAACCAGGGCACGGTTTTCTTCACTACGCCCTGCTCCAGTACGGTATCGCCATCGATCACCGCCACCACCGAATCGTCGTCAGGCAGGTGCCGGGAAATGGCGCGAAAACCGTGGGCCAGGCCATCGCGCTTGCCGGTTCCGGCGATGCGCACGAAGTCCAGACTGACCCGCTGCGGTGGGTTCATCTGCCGCCACAGGCTCTCGATCAACAGCTCGTCCGAACGCTCGACGATGGAACACACCACGGTGGTCGGGTAGCCGCAGGCGATGGCCTCGCGGATCACCGATTGGTAGACCTGAGCGGTGGTCAGCGCCTCGATGCGAAAGCTGGTGACCAACAGGAACACGTGGGACGGGGCCGCTTGCTCACCCAGCTGTCGCATTTTGCGCCGATACCAGGGGAACACCAGATAGAGGAAGATCATCCCCCGCACGAAATGCACGGCGCCCATGGAATAACGCCAGATGCCAATAACACCCAGCAGAAGAATGAAATCGACGGACTCCGGGTCGAATGTGCTGCGCGGCAGCAGCATTGCCATCCCCATGAGCGTGATTACCAGCAGTAACCACCCTGCGGCGGTGCGCAGGCGACTCTGAAAAACATCCATGTCTCGGACCTGTATGACTTATCAACAATATGGCAACAGGAGCGCCGTGCTTGTTGTCAGGGCGCCCCACGAGCATCACTGCAATGGCTCTACCAGCAGATACCCTCTAACCCGCCACCGCTGGACTGGCGCATAAACCCCACCAGGTCGAAGACCTTCTTGTCGGCGAAAGCCCGTTCTACCAGGGGCGCGAAGGCTTCATCGCCGTTGCCCAGGACGATCACGTCGGCATTGGCGACCACTTCGTCGAAATTGGATCGCAGCAACGACGAAACATGGGGAATCTTCGACTCGATGTAGTCGCGGTTGGCGCCGTGAACACGGGCATACTCGACGTTGCTGTCGTAGATGCTGAGGTCGAAGCCCTTGCCGATGAGCATCTCGGCCAGCTCCACCAGCGGGCTTTCACGCAGGTCGTCGGTACCGGCCTTGAAGGACAGCCCCAGCAGCGCGACCTTGCGCTTGTCGTAACTGGCGATGATGTCGAAAGCTTTGCGCACCTGCGCGGAGTTGCTGCGCATCAGCGACTCGATCAGCGGCGACTCGACGTCCAACTGACCGGCGCGGTAGCTCAACGCGCGCACATCCTTGGGCAGGCAGGAGCCGCCGAAGGCGAAGCCCGGGCGCATGTAGTAACTGGACAGGTTGAGCTTGCGATCCTGGCAGATCACCTCCATCACCTCGCGGCCGTCGACGCCGACCGCCTTGGCGATGTTGCCGATCTCGTTGGCGAAGGTGACCTTGGCCGCGTGCCAGACGTTGCAGGTGTACTTGATCATCTCCGCGATTTCGATGGTCTTGCGGATGACCGGCGCATCCAGCTCGCGGTAGATCTCTTCCAGCAGGTCGCCAGAGGTGCTGTCCAGCTCGCCGATCACCGTCATCGCCGGAAAGTCGTAGTCCTTGATCGCGGTGCTCTCGCGCAGAAACTCGGGGTTCACCGCCACGCCGAAGTCGACGCCGGCCTTGAGCCCGGAATACTGTTCCAGGGTCGGAATCACCACATTGCGCAGAGTGCCCGGTAGCACCGTGCTGCGTACCACTACCGTGTGACGGGTGGTCTTGAGCGGTAGAACCTGGCCGATCTGCCGGCACACCTCTTCGATGTAGGACACATCGAGGTCGCCGTTGCGCTTGCTCGGCGTCGGCGGTGCGAGGAAGGAAATATCGGTTTCGAGGACGGCCTCGCGAACATCCAGGGTGCCACGCAGCATGCCGCTGGCGACCCCTTGCTGCAGCAACTCGCCCAGACCCGGCTCGACAATGGGCGATTTGCCACTGTTGATCATATCGATCTTGAGAGCCTGAACATCGACCCCGATGATCTGATGCCCTCTTGCCGACAAGCATCCGGCACATACCGCGCCGACGTAACCCAGACCAAATATGCTGATTCGCATGCTACGAACGCTCCTTGCAACTTAAGGTCATGGAATGTCCCTATAACATTCCCATATCCACTTACAGGCAACTTGAATCCACGACCTGTAACCAGTAGGGCGGCAGCTATTGGCAGCGCCCTATATAAATCAACTTTAGAAACTTCAATATCCCTTGCGAAAACCCACGCGAAAGCCACTTGCCGTCATAACAAACAACGGCACTAGCAAGCACAAGACAGACGATAGAACAGTGAGTACAGCATTCCCAAAGCTACGAAACCCTTGGTCCGTAGCTCCAAGCCGGACACATGGTGAGCACTTGGACAACGCAAAGCAATAGTGCAATTAAAAATAAACCACAAATAATGATTTTGACTTAATGGCGCCAAAACAACGGCAGCAAGGGAGTTGAATAATAAGACAAAGTTAGTTGTCAGCTTTATGACGACAATATATTTACGGCAGATAAACCGTTTAAGCGCTGCAAGTTTATCGCCATATTAATGACGACTAAAATATGACGCTCGATGCTATTTTTATGGCGCCGCCCTTTCGTCAACCCTTCAAGGGCTCGCCTGCGACGTGAAATGCTCGGCTGTCGAGTTGATGCGCATCGCTGCAGGGCTGAGACAAGCCGCCAACGAGGCTGAGGCTTACAGGCTGCTCATTGTCCGGGCACAGACTTCTGTATCGGTGCTGGAATGCTCTCGTGCTTGCGACATACTAATCGGCAGCAACTTTGATACTTTCAGCCAATACCGGTAAATAGCTGTATCTGGTAATGCGGGGCGATTCAGACAGGGCAATTAACGCCTTTCGATGCAGACCAGGATGCTGATTAAGCACTTTGTTAAAAGATAGGTAAGTGCTGCAGCGATTGAAGGCTCGCGCACGCTACGAACCTCCGAGACAGATGTCATTGTTCCCAAACGATTTTTATTATCTACACTCATCTCTAAATCCCTTGGATCGTTTCCCGCCCAGACTCCAGACAGTTTTTTTCGCGGTACGTGGGAATGCCGCTATCGGCGCAGATACTTCGATCGACAACGTTGATAGGTGAGTCCGCGGACAGTACAAACCGCAGAATCGAGTATTCTCCCCCCGGCATTCCTTGCGGGAGCTAAATCGAATGCACGCACAGAATCAGGACCGAATTGAGTTGCGCTCCATAACTCATCTCGAAAGCCCTCGCCAACGCGGTCTTGGTGCTGGTGACCATGAACATCTGCGCCACCAGCAACCGGCCATCCTCGAAAATGGCGGAGCTAAAATGCGAGGGAGCAACTGCTTCGCGTGGCCAGCGCCTCACTCAATCAGGCAGAGGTGCCGCGTAGCTGATAAGATGCGCGGCGTTATTACTCAAGAGGATTGTTTCATGGCCACTAACCGCTCCCAGCGTCTGCGTAAAAAGCTCTGTGTAGACGAGTTCCAGGAATTGGGCTTCGAGCTGAACCTGGACTTCAAGGAAGATTTGGCTGACGAGGCAATCGATGCATTCCTCGACGCGTTTTTGAAAGAAGCGATGGAAGCCAACGGCCTGGGCTATGTTGGCGGCGACGACTACGGTCTGGTTTGCCTGCAGAAGCGTGGCTCGGTTTCCGAAGAGCAGCGTGCTGCTGTAGAAGCCTGGCTCAAAGGCCGCAGCGAACTGACTGAAGTCACCGTCAGCCCGTTGCTGGACGTCTGGTACCCGGAAAAGCCGATCAATCCGGTAGCTTGATGTTCAAAGGGCCATCCATCGTGATGGCCCTTTTTGATTCTGGTTCAAGAAAAGAACCCTTATCGTCGATTTGAGTCCTCCCTGCCCCGAAATCTCTCCCCTATTCAGCCCCCTCACTGTCCGTGATCAAGCATGGGGAACGATCCTCATAAGTAACTCTCTGGGCGCCCGCCTTGGTTCCGCTAAAAAAAATAGCCGATTAGGTCACCTGCTTGCGGCACAAAGCGCTATACCTTGGGCATAATGCCGACAATTTCGTGACCACTGAGGGAATTTATCTTCATGCCCTCATCTTTTTTCCCCTCGGCTGTAGGGTTTTATTTCATATGATCAGATCTTTGCGTCCATTGTTGCTGGCCGGCCTGCTTATCCCCCTGGCCTTTACCGTTTCTGCTGCACCCGTCAATACCGCCCTCACCCCCAACGTCGAAAAAGCCCTCAAGGCCAGCAAGCTGCCCGACAGTGCGTTGTCGCTGGTGATGATCCCCCTGAACGGCCCGGGCACCCCGACCGTGTTCAACGCCGACGTCTCGGTCAACCCGGCGTCCACCATGAAACTGGTGACGACCTACGCGGCCCTGGAAATGCTCGGCCCCAACCACCAGTGGAAAACCGAGTTCTACACCGACGGCACCCTTAGCGGCGGCATCCTGCGCGGCAACCTGTACCTCAAGGGCGGTGGCGACCCGAAACTGAACATGGAAAAACTCTGGTTGCTGATGCGCGACCTGCGGGCCAATGGCGTGCAGCAAGTCACCGGCGACCTGGTGCTGGACCGCAGCTTCTTCAATCAACCGCAATTGCCGCAGTTCAACGATGACGGCAATGACGACAACAAGCCGTTCCTGGTCAAGCCCGACGCGGCCATGGTCAACCTCAAGGCCCTGCGCTTCGTGGCCCGTAATGATTCGGGCCGGGTCCTGGTATCGGTCGAACCGCCGATTGCCAGCATCCGCATCGAAAACCAGGTCAAGGCCGTCAACTCCAAACAGTGCGCCGGCGGCGTGCGCTACAACCCGGTAACCCAGGCCGACGGCAGCGTCACCGTGACCGTGGCCGGCCAACTGGGCGACGGCTGCAGCTCGCAGACCTACCTTTCGCTACTCGACCACGCCACCTACACCGCCGGCGCCGTACGGGCGATCTGGCAGGAACTGGGCGGCAGCATCCAGGGCAAGGATCGCCAAGGCGCGGTGCCCAAGGACGCCAAGGTCCTGGCCCGGGCATTCTCTCCGGACCTGGCGGAGATCATCCGCGACATCAACAAATACAGTAACAACACCATGGCCCAGCAATTGTTCCTCAGCCTGGGCGCGAAATTCCGCACTGGCGCCGACAGCGACGACGCCATGGCTGCCCAACGGGTCGTACGCCAGTGGCTGGCGAAAAAAGGCATCACTGCGCCGCATCTGGTGATGGAGAACGGTTCCGGCCTGTCCCGTGCCGAGCGCGTCAGCGCCCGTGAGATGGCAAGCATGCTGCAGGCCGCCTGGAGAAGCCCGTACTCGGCCGAATTCGTCAGCTCGATGCCAATTGCCGGCATGGACGGCACCATGCGCAAACGCCTGAAAACCACGGCGATGCGCGGTGAAGCCCACGTCAAGACGGGCACCCTGAACACCGTCCGGGCGATTGCCGGCTTCAGCCGCGACAACAATGGCAACACCTGGGCCGTGGTCGCGATCCTCAACGACAAGGCGCCCTTTGGTGCTTCGTCGGTACTCGATCAAGTGTTGCTGGACCTGTATCGCCAGCCAAAACTGGCAGCCACCGCGTCGGTCCTCTAGGCCACGAGTCAAGGCTGCGCGCCGCAGGGTGCGCAGCCGTCGACAACTACGGCAACTCCTCGACCACCCGATCCCGGCCCGCCTGCTTGGCCGCATACACCCCCGAGTCTGCGCGCAGCAGCAAGGCATCGGCGCCCTCCCCCGGGCGCCAACTGGCAATCCCAAAACTGCCGGTCACCGTGCCCAGGCCGTCGATGGGTGTGGTGCGCAGGCTTTGCCAGAGTTCGACCGCCAAGTGATACGCATGCTGGCCGTCGGTGTCCGGGCACAGCACCATGAACTCCTCGCCCCCCAGGCGACAGAACACATCGGTACAGCGCAGACGGTGGGCAATCCGCTGGCACACCGCCTGCAACACCCGGTCGCCCGCGGCATGGCCGTAGCGGTCGTTGATTCGCTTGAAGTGATCGATGTCCAGCATGATCACCGCCAATTCACCATTGCCCCGCGACACCCGGGCCATTTCCAGGGTCAGGCGCTCCTGAAAGTAGCGCCGGTTGTGGATCCCGGTCAGGGCATCGGTCACCGACAGGGCCCGCAACTCCTCCTCGACTCGCTTCATGTCGGAAACGTCCGAGATGTAGCCATGCCACAGCACCCCACCACCGGGCAATTCTTCCGGCGTGGCTTCGCCCCTGACCCAGCGCAGGCCACGCACTGGCAGCAGCACCCGGTACTCTTCCCGCCAGGGGCTCAGCCGTTGCGAGGAAGTACGGATCGAGGCCCGAACCCGACTCACATCCAGCGGATGGATACGCTCGAAAATCACCTCGGCGTTCTCCAGCAACGCCTGCGGATCGAGCTCGTAGATATCGCGAATGCCGTCGCTGGCGTAGATCACACTGAAGCGCCCGTCCGCCGCCATCTTGAATTGATAGATGCCACCCGGTACGTGGGCGCTGAGTTTTTTCAGCAACAGGTCGCGTGCCGCCAGGGCTTCGTGCACACGCTTGCGCTCGGTGATGTCAATGCAGATCGCCAGGTGCCCGACCCACAACCCCAGGTCATCGAGCACTGCGGTGGCGAGCATGTTCACCAGCAGATGGCTGCCATCGCGGCGCACCAGCGTCCACTCCCGGGGCTCACGTGCGAGTTCCTTGGCGTCCGGCACCAGCATCGCCTGGCACGCCGGCACCGGCTTGCCATAGCGCAGGCTCAACTCGGCCGCCCGCTCTTCCAGTTCCCGGGGCAGATGCAGGCTTTCCAGGGTGGCATGCCCCAGCACCTCGCTGCCGGGATAACCGAGCATGTGTTCGGCACCGGCGTTGAAGGTGGTGATCACGCCACGCAAGTCGGTGACAATCACCGCCACCTCGGTCGCGGCATCGAGCACTCCGCGCAATTGCGCGTGGGCTGCGCGCAATTCCTGCTCGCGGTCCCGCAGTTCCCGGGTGCGCTGCTCCACCAGGGACAAGGCGCGCTGGCGCTGGCTGACCAGGATATAGAGCAAGGCGCTGAGCAGCAGGCTCAACAACCCGCCCATGATCACCAGACTGGTGATGGCCGAACGGTTGGCTTGCTCGAAGGCGGCGCTGGTGCGGATCTCCAGATCGTAGATGCGATCCCCCAGGCGCAAGAGCGAACGCTCGTACAGCGGCTGGTGCGCCGGCGCGTTGGCCGATTGGTAAAGCCGCTCTGGTTGCTGGTCGAGGCTGCGCCCCGCGATCTCCACCACCAGGTTGTCCTGGTTCTGCTGGGTAAACCCGTCGGCCACCAACTGCCCGATACTGAGCACCGCCAGCACATACCCGCGCAGCGCAGGACTGCCATCGGCAGTTGCGGCCTGGCGCAGGACGGGCGCTGCCAGCAACACACCGCTGGCGAACTCGGCGGCGACACCTGGCAACTGCAGCGGTTGCGACACCACCATCACCCCCAGCTCGCGGGCCTTGTCCAGGGTTGCCTGGCGTGCGGGCTGGGCCAGCAAGTCCACGCCCAGGGGTGCGCCCTGGATGCCTGAAGTCTGCTTGTACAACAGCGGAGCGTACTGGGCGCGCCACTGGGCCACGTGCGTGCCGCCCGCAGGATCGAGGTCGAGAATGGAAAAATCGTCGAGGCCTTGCTGTCGTACCTCGCGCTCGAAGGCCACGCGCTGGTCGCCGGCGATCAACGGCGCCCAGCCATAGGCCAGGGTGCGTTGCAACAAGGGATGGGTGTAGCCGTCGAACTCTTCGCGGGAAACCGCAGTGGAGTTGAGGAAAAAACGTCGCAGGCTATCGAGGCGCTGTTCCTGATCGGCGAAACGCTCGGCGATCCGGCTCTTGCGTTCACTGGCCAGCAACTGAAAACGCTGCGCCACCTGTTGCTGGTGGGCATTGAGGGCCGTCCAGGCGAGCAGGCCCGTGAGCACGCCACCGGCCAACAACGCCAGCAGTGCTACCAGCCAGGCCGAGACATCTTCATTGATGAAGCCCAGGATTTTTGGTCGTGCGGCATGCAACGGCATAAGCAAAACTCAAACGCCAGCGAGCTTCGGCGTCACCTGGGCCTTGTCTGAAGTTATAGCTATTCGCCATTAGCTTTGCCAGCCGAACACCCATAGAGCCGAGACGCATCAAGGCTCTATGGGACCCGTCGAACCTTAGCGCGCCATGATTTTCCAGGCGCGGTGGATCTTGCCGTTACGGGCAAAGTCCGGGTCGATGGTTTGCGCGGTGATTTCCTCGACGGCATAGCGCGCCGTGAGGTTGTCTTCGAGCTGGAACTTGCGGAAGTTGTTGGAGAAGTACAACACCCCGCCCGGCGCCAGGCGCGCCATGGCCAGGTCGAGCAACTGCACGTGGTCACGCTGGACGTCGAAAATGCCTTCCATGCGCTTGGAGTTGGAGAAGGTCGGCGGATCGATGAAGATCATGTCGAACTCATCACGGTTGGCTTCCAGCCAGGCCATGACATCGCCCTGCTCCAGGCGGTTCTTGTCGGAGAAACCGTTGAGCGACAGGTTGCGGCGCGCCCAGTCCAGGTAGGTCTTGGACAGGTCGACGCTGGTGGTGCTGCGCGCGCCACCCTTGGCCGCATGCACGCTGGCGGTCGCGGTGTAGCAGTACAGGTTGAGGAAACGTTTGCCGGCCGCCTCTTTCTGGATGCGCATGCGCATTGGACGGTGATCGAGAAACAGCCCGGTGTCGAGGTAGTCGGTCAGGTTGACCAGCAGTTTGACCCCGCCTTCATTGACTTCGACAAATTTGCCCTGGGCACTCTGGCGCTCGTACTGCTTGGTCCCGCTCTGGCGCTCGCGACGCTTGACCACCACACGGCTCTTGTCGATGTTCAAGGCCTGGGGAATGGCAGCCAGGGCATCGAACATCCGCGCCGAGGCTTTTTCCGGGTCGATCGACTTCGGTGCAGCGTATTCCTGCACATGCACCCAGTCGTGGTACAGGTCGATGGCCATCGAGTACTCAGGCATGTCGGCATCGTACACGCGGTAGCAGTCGATCCCTTCGCGCTTGACCCACTTGCCCAGGGCCTTGAGGTTCTTCTGCAGACGGTTGGCAAACATCTGCCCACCCTCGCTCAGGCGCGCCTGCTCGACCACGGGTGCCGGGGCCGGGGCGGGTTTGATCGGATTGCCATTCTTGTTGTATTGGCGCTCTTGCGGCTCGACCGGTGCCTGATCGTAGATCGCCTGTTCCCGCTCGGCCTGACGCTGCTCGGGTGTCCGGCGCTCGCCGGTGACGAACTGGTCGGGCAGCACTTTGATCAGCAGCAGCTTGCACGGCAAGGCGCCGTTCCAGAAGGCATATTGCTTGTGGCTGCGAATGCCCATGCGCTTGCCCAGGTCAGGCGCGCCGGTGAACACCGCCGCCTCCCAGTTCAAGCAGGCCTGGCGCAGGCGCTCGCCGAGGTTCTGGTAGAGGTAGAGCAGGCTCGCCTCGTCGCCCAGGCGCTCGCCGTACGGAGGGTTGCAGATCACCAGGCCTTTCTGGTTCTGGTCCGGGCGCGGCTCGAAGGTGGCCACTTCGCCCTGGTAGATCTTGATCCACTCGCTCAGGCCCGCACGCTCGACGTTGTTGCGACCTGGCTGGATCAGGCGCGGATCGGCTTCGTAACCGCGGATCCACAGCGGTGGCTTGGCCAGGCCGGCAGCGGCACGTGCGCTGGCTTCTTCATGGAGTTTTTTCCACAGCGCCGGCACGTGGCCGAGCCAGGCAGTGAAGCCCCATTGCTCACGACGCAGGTTGGGTGCCATGTCAGCGGCAATCATCGCCGCCTCGACCAGGAAGGTACCGACACCGCACATCGGGTCAGCGAGGGCGCCGCCCTCGGCTGCAATGCGTGGCCAGCCGGAACGGATCAGGATCGCCGCCGCGAGGTTTTCCTTCAGCGGGGCGGCACCTTGCTGCAGGCGATAGCCGCGCTGGTGCAGGCTGTGCCCGGACAGGTCCAGGGACAGGATCGCTTCGCCACGGTCCAGGCGCAGGTGAATGCGCAGGTCCGGGTTGAGCTTGTCGATCGACGGACGTTCGCCCGTTGGCGTGCGCAGTTTGTCGACAATCGCATCCTTGACCTTCAGGGCGCCGAAGTGGGTATTGTCGATGCCAGAACCGTGGCCGCTGAATTCCACCGCCAGGGTGCCATCCGCCAGCATGTGGTCTTGCCACTCGATATCCAGCACGCCGTGGTAGAGGTCTTCGGCGTCCTTCATCGGGAAGCGCTTGAGGACAAACAGCACGCGGTTTGCCAGGCGCGACCACAGGCACAGGCGATAAGCGGTTTCCATGGTGGCCATGCCGCGCACAGCCGAGGTGTGCTCGCGCGCTTCCTCAAGGCCAAGCCCGACGGCTTCCTCGATGAGCAGGCCTTCAAGGCCTTTTGGGCAAGTGAGGAAAAGTTCGTAACGATCCGACATGGGAATTCCAGGGCCTTTAGCAATAAGTGAACGGGCAACGCATTGACCGCTCGGTTTTCAATCAAGCGCTTTTCTAAAAGAGCGCTCGCGTGGCACGAAGGTGTGCCGTCCCACCCTGGCGGCTATTCCAGCCAACCGGCTGGAATGAGCTTAGATGCCCGGGCAGATAAAAAATTCGATGCAACAAAATGTCATAACTCGACCCTTCGTCGAATAGTAACTGAGTGCATCGGTTGGACATGAGGCTGGAAGCATTAGCCTCATCATTCTTTGAGAGCCTGATCATAGCGGGGTTTGGCCAACCACCCGGCAAAACCCTCGATGTTTCTTATGGCCTTAACATCTTTATCGTTACGTCCTTATGACAAAACGATCATTCCCTCGATGTGACGCATTGGTTAGAACTCAACACAGGTTGACGCCGCAATGACGTCAACACCTTGGCTCGCCACGCCGGCAGCGAGCCGCCATTGGCAGAGCGTTTTCTGCCTGACCTCGATAGAGGTCGACGCGACACATACAGTCAACAAGTGAGGGAAACACCCTATGAGAAGACTTAAGCGTGATCCGTTGGAAAGAGCATTTTTGCGCGGATATCAATATGGCGTTGGTGGCAAATCCCGTGAGCTTTGCCCATTTACTCTACCGTCGGTACGCCAAGCCTGGATTAACGGCTGGCGAGAAGGACGCGGCGACAACTGGGACGGTATGACCGGCACTGCGGGAATCCATAGACTCAACGAACTTCACGCCGTCGGCTAAACAGGGCACACACTCCGACACGACAACTTGATTACGTAACGACTTAACCATGCACGTCCTCTCCGGACGGCGGGCTTCGGCCCAGGGGCCCCCTTGAGGGGCCCTTTTTTATTGCTCTGCAACTGGCACAGCCTGCGTTCGGCGCGGTATTAGCGCAAAGCAGCGATGGCGTCGACCGATTCACGGATCAGCGCCGGGCCCTTGTAGATGAAGCCCGAGTAGATCTGCACCAGGCTGGCACCCGCGGCGATTTTCTCAGCCGCGTGCCGTCCTTCGGTAATCCCGCCCGCGGCGATGATCGGCAAGCGCCCAGCCAGTTCCGCCGCCAGCACCTTGACCGTGTGGGTGCTCTTCTCGCGCACCGGAGCGCCCGACAAGCCGCCCATCTCGTCACCGTGTTCCATGCCTTCGACGCCCACGCGGCTCAGGGTGGTGTTGGTGGCGATGACCGCGTCCATGCCGGTCTCGATCAGCGCCTGCGCCACCTGCGCGGTTTCTTCGTCCGTCATGTCCGGGGCGATCTTGATCGCCAGGGGTACATGCTTGCCGTGTCGCAGGGCCAACTCGGCGCGGCGCGTGGCCAGGTCGGCGAGCAGTTGCTTGAGCGAATCACCAAACTGCAGGCTGCGCAGCCCCGGGGTATTGGGGGAGCTGACGTTGACCGTGACATAGCTGGCGTGGGCGTAGACCTTGTCCAGGCAGATCAGGTAATCGTCGACCGCACGCTCGACCGGGGTATCGAAATTCTTGCCGATGTTGATCCCCAGCACGCCCTTGTACTTGGCCGCCGCGACCCGGGCCAGCAAATGATCGACGCCGAGGTTGTTGAACCCCATGCGGTTGATGATCGCTTCGGCTTGCGGCAAGCGGAAAATCCGTGGTTTTGGATTACCCGGTTGCGGGCGCGGGGTGATCGTGCCGATTTCGACAAAACCAAAACCGAGTTGGGCAAAACCGTCGATGGCCGCGCCGTTCTTGTCCAGGCCTGCAGCCAGGCCGACCGGGTTGGGGAAGTCCAGGCCCATGACATTCACCGGCACATGGGCCGGTGCCTTGCACAGCAAGCCGTTCAGGCCCAGGCGTCCGCCCGCGCCGATCAAGTCCAGGGACAGATCGTGGGAGGTTTCCGGGGAGAGTTTGAACAGCAGTTGGCGGGCCAGGGTATACATGGGCGGGCTTGACTCGGTCGGCGGCGAAATAAGGCGGCGATTATAGCCGGGCATCGGGGTCGCAGGCGAGGTACATGTACAAATCCCTCGGCAATGGCATATGCCTTGCACCGTGAACCTTATCCATACTCATGCCAGCGCCGGGATGAGTCGAAAGACCATGGCGTCGTCATCCGACTTGGCTTGCACAGGGGCCCGGGGCGACGCTTTTTTTTGCAAGGTGCACTCTCGATGAACGAACCATCAGTCGGCCCGCTGGCCTGGGTCAACGGCAGCGACGCGCCGGAAAAGACCTCGATCAACCTGGGCTTCATGGCCCTGAGCGATTGCGCCTCGGTGGTCGTTGCCGCCACCCAGGGCTTTGCCCAGCCTTATGGCCTGACCTTGAACCTCAAGCGCCAATCGTCCTGGGCCAACCTGCGGGACAAGCTGGTCAGCGGAGAGCTGGACGCCGCTCATAGCCTCTATGGCCTGGTGTACGCGGTACACCTGGGCATCGGCGGCGTGGCCGCCACCGACATGGCCGTACTCATGGGGCTGAATCAGAACGGGCAGAGCATCAACCTTTCCCACGGCCTGCAAAGCCTGGGCGTGACCAGTCCTGAGGCGCTGGATCGGCACGTGCACCAAACTCGCCCAAAACTCACCTTCGCCCAGACCTTCCCCACCGGCACCCACGCCATGTGGTTGTATTACTGGCTGGCCAGCCAGGGTATTCATCCGCTGCAGGATGTCACCAGCGTGGTGGTGCCACCGCCGCAGATGGTCGCGCATCTGCAGGCCGGGCGGATCGACGGGTTTTGCGTAGGCGAACCCTGGAGCGCCAGTGCGGTGCAACAGAACCTCGGCTTTACCCTGGCGACGAGCCAGGCCATCTGGCCTGACCACCCGGAAAAAGTCCTCGGCTGCACTCGCGCCTTCGTCGAGCAATACCCCAATACCGCCCGGGCGCTGGTGATGGCGATCCTGGAAGCCAGCCGGTTCATCGAACAAAGCCCGGAAAACCGCCGCAGCACCGCACAGTTGCTCAGCGCCGCCGACTACCTCGACACCCCGGTGGACAACATTGCACCGCGCTTGCTGGGCGATTACGCCGACGGGCTCGGCAATCGCTGGCAGGACCCGCACCCGTTGCGTTTTCACGGCCATGGCGAGGTGAACATGCCCTACTTGAGCGACGGCATGTGGTTCATGACCCAATTCCGCCGCTGGGGCTTGCTGCGCGACGATCCGGATTACCTGGGCGTGGCACGCCAGGTCCAGCAACTGGGCCTGTACCGCGACGCGGCCGGGGCCCTGGGCATGACCGCGGACAGCCATGAGATGCGCAGCAGCCAACTGATCGACGGCAAGATCTGGGACGGTGCGGACCCGGCGGCCTATGCCCGCAGTTTCAGCCTGCACGCCATGACCGACGCCCCCACCCTGCGCGCCCAGCCCTGACAGGAGAGCATGAGCATGTTGCGAATCCTGCTGATCAACGACACCGCCAAAAAAGTCGGGCGCCTGAAGTCCGCCCTGACTGAAGCCGGGTTTGAGGTGATCGACGAATCCGGCCTGACCATCGACCTGCCCGCGCGCGTCGAAACGGTGCGCCCGGACGTGATCCTGATCGATACCGAGTCACCCAGCCGCGATGTGCTGGAACAAGTGGTGCTGGTCAGCCGCGACCAGCCACGGCCCATCGTGATGTTCACCGACGAACATGACCCCGGCGTGATGCGCCAGGCGATCAAGTCCGGCGTCAGTGCCTACATCGTCGAAGGCATCCATGCCGCCCGCCTGCAGCCGATCCTGGATGTGGCCATGGCGCGCTTTGAAAGCGACCAGGCCCTGCGCGCCCAACTGTTTGCCCGTGACCAGCAACTGGCCGAGCGCAAGCGCATCGAATTGGCCAAGGGTCTACTGATGAAAATGAAGGCCTGCAACGAAGAACAGGCCTACACCCTGATGCGCCGCCAGGCCATGAGCCGCCAGCAGAAACTGATCCAGGTGGCCGAGCAGATCATTGCCATGAGTGAACTGCTGGAATGAACGCGCGCTGAGTCAGGCTTGGCGCATCATCGTTGACGACCATCGCGAGCAGGCCGCAAGCGGGCACCGCAAGCGGGCACCCGCCCCTACAGTGGCTTACCTCGCTCGCAGATCCCCCATGCACCCACCAAAACCTGTAGGAGCGAGCTTGCTCGCGAAGGACGTAAGGACGCCGCGCTGAATCAGGCTTGGCGCGTCATCGTTGACGACCATCGCGAGCAAGCCGCAAGCGGGCACCCGCCCCTACAGTGGTTTACCTCGCTCGTACTTGTTGGCACAGATATCGCTAAGTAATCGGTACAGGTAACCAACGGCGGTTGCCCCACCTACGACAACGACGTCGCACACCCCTTTCGCGCAAGCGCAGCGGGTTGCGGCGTTTTTTCGTTTTGGCCCCACAGCCCGGGGCCGGTGGTGCGGCCGTCGCGGCGCGCCACCGCCAAGCTCACGACTTCCTTCGAGACTCTTAACCGCTGAGGTGCGCGATGAATTCAAGCTTCTGGAAATCCGGTCATACCCCGACCCTGTTCTCGGCATTCCTGTATTTCGACCTGAGCTTCATGGTCTGGTACCTGTTGGGCCCCCTGGCGGTGCAAATTGCCGCCGACCTGCACCTGACCACCCAACAGCGCGGGCTGGTGGTGGCCACGCCGATCCTCGCCGGGGCCTTGCTGCGTTTTGTCATGGGCCTGCTCGCAGACCGCCTGTCGCCCAAGACCGCCGGCCTGATCGGCCAGGTCATCGTCATCTGCGCGCTGTTTGGCGCCTGGAAGCTGGGCATCCACAGCTACGAACAAGCCCTGCTGCTAGGGGTGTTCCTGGGCATGGCCGGGGCTTCGTTTGCCGTCGCCCTGCCCCTGGCCTCGCAGTGGTACCCGCCGCAGCACCAGGGCAAAGCCATGGGCATTGCCGGTGCGGGCAACTCGGGCACCGTGCTCGCCGCGCTGATCGCGCCGGTGCTGGCAGCCGCGTTTGGCTGGAGCAACGTATTCGGTTTCGCCCTGATCCCGCTGATCCTGACCTTGATCGTCTTCGCCTGGCTGGCGAAAAACGCGCCGCAACGGCCCAAGGCCAAATCCATGAGCGACTACTTCAAGGCCCTCGGTGATCGCGACAGCTGGTGGTTCATGTTCTTCTACTGCGTGACCTTTGGCGGTTTCATCGGCCTGGCCAGTGCCCTGCCCGGCTACTTCAACGACCAGTACGGCCTGAGCCCGGTGACTGCCGGCTACTACACCGCCGCCTGCGTGTTTGGCGGCAGCCTGATGCGCCCACTGGGTGGCGCCCTGGCCGATCGCTTCGGCGGGATCCGCACCCTGCTGCTGATGTACGGCGTCGCGATCGTGTGCATTGCCGCCGTCGGCTTCAACCTGCCCGGCTCGTACGCGGCACTGGCGCTGTTCGTCTGCACCATGCTTGGCCTTGGCGCCGGTAATGGCGCGGTGTTCCAGTTGGTGCCCCAGCGTTTTCGCCGGGAAATCGGCGTGATGACCGGGTTGATCGGCATGGCGGGCGGTATCGGCGGGTTTGCCCTCGCCGCCGGCATGGGGGCGATCAAGCAGAGCACCGGCAGTTATCAACTGGCCTTGTGGCTGTTCGCCAGCCTGGGCGTCCTGGCGTGGTTCGGCCTGCACGGGGTCAAGCGCCGCTGGAGAACCACCTGGGGTTCGGCAGCCGTGACCGCCGCGCGGGTCTGAGGCGTCGATGAGCCTGCAATTGAGCTTTGCCGAAGCCAGCGCCATCGGCCCGCGCGAGGAAAACCAGGACGCCCTGCGCCTGGTCACTCCCGCCGCAGAACTGGCCGCGAGCAAGGGGTGTCTGTTCGCCATCGCCGATGGCGTCAGCCAATGCGCCGATGGCGGTCTGGCGGCACGTACCACCTTGCAGGCGCTGGCGCTGGACTACTACGCCACCCCGCAGACCTGGGGCGTGGCGCAGTCCCTGGACCGCCTGCTACTGGCGCAAAACCGCTGGCTGCAGGCCAACGGTGGCGGCTTGCCGCTGCTCACCACCGTCAGCGCGCTGGTGCTGCGCGGACAACGCTTCACCCTGGCCCACGTCGGCGATTGCCGGGTGTATCGCTGGCACGCCGAGCAATTGCAACGCATCAGCGAGGACCACGTCTGGGAGCAACCGGGCATGCAGCATGTGCTCAAACGCGCCCTGGGCCTGGACCAACACCTGGTGCTGGATTTTCTCGATGGCGAGTTGCGCGCCGGCGAGTGCTTCGTGCTGCTTAGCGATGGCGTCTGGGCAACCTTGGGCGACACCACGATTGCCGCGATTCTGCGCGATCAACCGGACCTGCACAGCGCGGCACAGACCCTGGTCAATGCCGCGCACCTGGCCGGCAGCCAGGACAATGCCAGCGCGCTGTTGGTGCGGGTCGACGCCCTCGGCGAGGCGAGCATCGGCGACGCGCTGATCCACCTGCAGCAATGGCCCTTGCCGCCTCCCCTCAAGCCCGGCCAGCGCTTCGAAGGCTGGCAGGTCGAGAAGCTGCTGGGGCAAAGCCAACAGTCACTGATCTATCGGGTCCACGACAACCAGCAGCAACCATGGCTGCTGAAAACCTTGCCGGCGCAGTTGAGCGACGACAGCCAGGCCGCCCAGGCCCTGCTGTCGGAGGAGTGGTTTCTCAAGCGCGTCGCCGGGCGCAGTTTTCCCGAGGTCCATCCGGCTACCCAGCGTCAGCACCTGTATTACCTGATGCGCGAATACCCGGGGCAGACCCTTGCCCAGGCCTTCGCCCAGAACGGTCCCCTGCCGCTGGCGCAATGGCAGGCACTGGCAGAGCGCCTGTTGCGCGCGGTGGGCCTGTTGCATCGGCGGCAGATTCTGCACCGCGACATCAAGCCGGAAAACCTGCTGCTCAGTGAAGACGGTGAGTTGCGCCTGCTGGATTTTGGCCTGGCGTACTGCCCGGGCTTGTCCGAAGACCAGGCCAACGCGCTGCCCGGCACCCCGAGCTACATCGCCCCGGAAGCCTTCAACGGTGAGGCGCCGTCTGCGCAACAAGACCTGTATGCCGTCGGCGTGACCCTGTATTACCTGGCCACCGGGCATTTTCCCTACGGCGAAATCGAAGCCTTCCAGCGTCCGCGCTTCGGCCAGCCGGTGAATGCTCAGCGCTACCGCCCGGACCTGCCGGACTGGCTGGGGCAGAGCCTGGAGCGCGGGGTAGATGCCGACCCCGCCCAGCGCTACGAAACCGCCGAGCAATGGCTGCTGATTCTCGAACACGGCGAGCGCGGCAGCTTGAGCGTACGACCCAGGCCGCTGCTGGAGCGCGAGCCGGTGAAAGTCTGGCGGGCCCTGGCGTTGGTGTTGCTGATGATCAACCTGGTGCTGCTGTTTTCCCTTGTTCGCCACTAACCCTGGGCCGCGCAAACCCAGGAGCGTCGCGCCATTGCTGTGCGCCGCGCCTTCAATCGGTGCAGAAAACCCCGCCGGCAGCGCCCGAACACCGCGATGGGCCCGATAAAGCGGCGGCCTACGCCACTTGGCACAACCACTGCATTAGCCCTTTCACCACACATAAAGCCCAGCCTTCAACGACGAAGGGTGCGCTGCCCGAGAGAACGGGACCAGGACAAAGGCGTCCTCGCTAGGCCACTAGCGGGACGCCTTTTTTTGTTTGCGCGAAATACACCGAGCCAGTCCTATCGACCCGATGACACTGGCCTGAGCTTGCGGAGAACCCGATGAAAAAATTGAAACTGGTGATGATCGGCAACGGGATGGCCGGGATCCGCACGCTCGAAGAACTGCTCAAGCTGAGCAGCGACCTGTATGACATCACGGTTTTCGGCGCCGAACCCCACACCAACTACAACCGCATCCTGCTCTCCCCGGTGCTCGCAGGTGAACAGACCTTCGAAGATATCGAGCTCAACGACCTCACCTGGTACCAGGACCACAACATCACCTTGCTGCTCAACCGCAAAGTGGTGGAGATCGACCGGATCAAGCGCCGGGTGATCGCTGCCGACGGCAGCAGCGCCGAATACGACCGCCTGTTGATCGCCACCGGCTCGACGCCCTTCATGCTGCCGATCCCGGGCAACACCCTGCAGGGGGTGATTGGCTACCGTGACATCGCCGACACTCAGACCATGATCGACACCGCCCGGACCCACCGTCACGCCGTGGTCATCGGCGGCGGCCTGCTGGGCCTGGAAGCGGCCAACGGCCTGATGCTTCGCGGCATGCGCGTTACCGTCGTGCACATCGGCGAGTGGCTGCTGGAACGGCAATTGGACAAAACCAGCGGCCAGTTGCTGCAAGCCGCCCTGGAACAGCGTGGCCTGCACTTTCGCCTGGGTGAGCAGACCCAGGCCCTGCTCGACGCCGGCAACGGTCGGGTCGGCTCAGTGCAGTTCAAGAACGGTGACATCATCCCCGCCGACCTGGTGGTGATGGCCGCCGGGATCCGCCCGGCCAGCGAGCTCGCAGAGCAAGCCGGCCTGCCCTGCAACCGCGGCATCCTGGTCAACGACACCCTGCAGACCTATGACCCGCGCATCTACGCCATCGGCGAATGCGCCAGCCATCGCGGCATTGCCTATGGCCTGGTGGCGCCGTTGTTCGAGCAGGCCAAGGTCTGCGCCAACCACCTGGCACAGCTGGGCTTTGCCACCTACAAAGGCTCGGTGACCTCGACCAAGCTGAAAGTCACCGGCATCGACCTGTTCTCCGCTGGCGACTTCATGGGCGGCGAAGGCACCGAGACCATCACCCTGCGCGACCCAATCGACGGGATCTACAAAAAACTGGTGATCAAGGATGACGTGCTGGTCGGCGCCTGCCTGTACGGCGATACCGCCGATGGCGGCTGGTATTTCCAGCAGATCCGCGAACAGCAGGGCATTGCCGCGATCCGCGATCACCTGATGTTTGGCGAACCAGCGCTGACCGCTGCCGGCGACCAGGACCTGACACTGCAGGAAGCGTCATGATGAAGCGCCAGACGACTGCCTCGACCTGCTGCTATTGCGGGGTGGGCTGCGGCGTCCTGATCGAGCATGACGGCGAGCAGATCCTCGGCGTCAACGGCGACCCGACGCACCCGGCCAACTACGGCAAACTGTGCAGCAAGGGCTCGACCCTGCACCTGACCGGCGACCTGGCGGCCCGCGCGCTGTACCCGCAGTTGCGCCTGGGCAAGGGCCTGGCCCGCGCCCGCAGCGACTGGGACAGCGCCCTGGACCACGCCGCCAGCGTGTTTGCCCAAACCATCGCCGAGCACGGCCCGGACAGCGTGGCGTTCTACATCTCCGGGCAACTGCTGACCGAGGACTACTACGCCTTCAACAAGCTGGCGCGGGCGTTGGTGGGCACCAACAACATCGACAGCAATTCGCGGCTGTGCATGTCGTCGGCGGTGGTGGGCTACAAGCGCAGCCTGGGCGCCGATGCACCGCCCTGCAGCTACGAAGACCTGGAACTGAGTGATTGCGTGATGATCGTCGGCAGTAACATGGCCTACGCCCATCCGGTACTGTTTCGCCGCCTTGAGCAAGCCAGGGCCCGTCGGCCACAGATGAAGGTGATTGTCATCGACCCTCGGCGCACCGACACCTGCGACCTGGCTGACCTGCACCTGGCGATTCTGCCGGGCACCGATGTCGCGCTGTTCCACGGAATCTTGCACCTGCTGCTGTGGGAAGACTGGATCGACCGCGACTTTATCCAGGCCCACACCGAGGGCCTGGCCGAACTGAAGAACCTGGTGCGCGACTACACGCCCCCCATGGTGGCGCAACTGTGCGGCATCAGCGTCGCGCAGTTGCAGCAGTGCGCGCAATGGGTCGGCACCTCGCCGAGCTTTCTGTCGCTGTGGTGCATGGGCTTGAACCAGTCCACTGCCGGCAGCGCGAAGAACAGCGCACTGATCAACCTGCACCTGGCCACCGGACAAATCGGCCGCCCAGGCGCAGGCCCCTTCTCCCTTACCGGTCAGCCGAATGCCATGGGCGGGCGAGAAACCGGCAGCCTGGCCAATCTGTTGCCAGGCCATCGCGAGGCCAGCAATGCCGGGCATCGCGCCGAGGTAGCCGCCTATTGGGGCGTGCCCACACTGCCGGAAACTCCCGGGCTGAGCGCCATCGAACTGTTCGAGCAGGTCAACAACGGCACAATCAAAGCGCTATGGATCGCCTGCACCAACCCGGCGCAGTCCCTGCCCGACCAACAGAACGTGCGCGCGGCCTTGCAGGCGTGCCCGTTCGTAGTGTTGCAGGAAGCCTTTAGCACCACCGAAACCGCGCCCTTCGCCGACTTGCTGCTGCCAGCCGCCAGTTGGGGGGAAAAGGAAGGCACGGTGACCAACTCCGAGCGGCGGATTTCCCACGTTCGCCGGGCCATTGCCCCACCCGGCGAAGCCCGCCCGGACTGGGCCATCACCGTGGATTTCGCCCAACGCCTGGAGAAATACCTGCGCCCGGGTCAGGCCAGCCTGTTTGCCTTCAATCACCCTGGGCAACTGTTCGATGAATTCAAACAGCTGACCTGCGGACGCGACCTGGACCTGTCGGGCATCAGCCACGCCTTGCTCGACCGCCTGGGTCCGCAGCAATGGCCCTTCCCACAAGGCGCCACCCGCGGTACGCCGCGCCTGTACGTGGACGGGATATTTCCCACGGCCAGCGGGCGGGCGCAGTTTATCGCCGAGCCGTTTTGCGCGGCCAAGGAACAACGCGACGCGCACTTTCCCCTGACCCTGATCACCGGACGCCTGCGCGATCAATGGCACGGCATGAGCCGCACCGGCACCGCGGCGCAGCTGTTTGGCCATGTCAGCGAAGCGCTCCTGAGCCTGCACCCGGATGAACTGCAGCGCCAACACTTGAATGCCGGCGACCTGGTCAACCTCAAGAGTCGCCGCGGCAGCGTGATCGTCGAGCTCGCCAGTGATGACTCGGTCCGCCCGGGGCAGGCCTTTCTACCCATGCACTGGGGCGACCGCTTCCTCAAGGGCGGCGTGAACGTGCTGACCCAGCCGGCGTTCGACCCGCTGTCCAAACAGCCCGAGCTGAAACACAGCGGCGTACGGATTGAAGCCGTTGAGTTGCCGTGGCAGTTCTTCGCCCTGGTCGAGGGCAATGTTCAACAGCACTTCGAGGCGCTGCGTCCGCTATGCGAGGACTTTGCCTACGTCAGCCTCAGCCTTGCCGGGCGTGAGCGGCCGGCACTGCTGATACGCGCCGCCTGCGCCCAGGCGCCGGCCCCGCAACGATTGCAGGAGATCGACCTGCACCTTGGTTTGGACCATGGCCCGGTATTGGCCTACGACGATCCGCGTCGCGCCATTGGCAAGCGCGTGCGTATCGAACAGGGGCGCATCACCGCGATCCGCCTGGCCGGGGAAACGCTGGCCCGGCACTGGTTGCAGAGCCTGTGGCTGGAAGGTCGTGTCGATGCGCAACTGCGGCCCTGGCTCCTGGCCCCCCTGAGCGCTCCGCCGGGCGCTGCCGGTGCCGACTCTGGCGCGCAGAAAACCCTGTGCAACTGCAAGAACGTCAGCCACAGCGCAGTGTGCGCGGGCATTCGCAGTGGCCTGGACCTGCAAGGCCTGAAACAACAACTGGGTTGCGGCACGCAATGCGGTTCCTGTGTCCCGGAAATCAAGCGTCTGCTGGCCGCCCAAGTGCGGCCAGCCGCAATCACCTCGTGAGGAATGCAACATGAGCGCAAAAGTCTGGTTGGTGGGTGCAGGCCCGGGTGACCCTGAATTGCTGACCCTCAAGGCGGTACGGGCATTGAGCGAAGCACAAGTGGTGTTGATCGACGACCTGGTCAACCCAGCTGTGCTGCAACATTGCCCCCAGGCGCGGGTCATTGCCGTGGGTAAACGCGGTGGCTGCCGCTCGACCCCACAAGCATTTATCCATCGGCTGATGCTGCGTTATGCCCGCCAAGGCAAGTGCCTGGTGCGGCTCAAGGGGGGCGACCCGTGCATATTTGGCCGGGGTGGTGAAGAAGCACAGTGGTTGCGCGAACGGCAGATCGAGGTCGAACTGGTCAATGGCATCACCGCCGGCCTGGCGGGGGCCACACAGTGCGATATTTCCTTGACCCTGCGCGGCGTTGCGCGGGGGGTGACCCTGGTGACAGCCCATACCCAGGACGACAGCGAGCTCAATTGGCGCGCCCTGGCCCAGGGCGGGACCACCCTGGTGATCTACATGGGTGTGGCAAAACTCGGGGAAATTCGCCAGCAGTTGCTGGACGGCGGGATGGCAGTGGATACGCCAGTGGCAATGATTGAAAACGCTTCAATGCCGAACCAACGCGAATGCCGGAGCAATCTGACAGCCATGCAAGAAGATGCCTACAGCTTCCAGTTAAAAAGCCCAGCGATCCTGGTGATAGGTGCCGTGGCCGCCTCTGCAGCCCTGGATCAGAGCCTGCCGGCGTCCGTGACACAGTTGCCATGGCCGTCCAGCGCAGCGTTGTAACCCCTGGCAGTAAATCGCAGGCAAAGAAAAGCCCGGCCTAAGCCGGGCTTTTCGCGAGCTGCGAGCTAATTACTTAGCTTGAGCTTCAACCTGCGCTTCTACGCGACGGTTAACAGCACGGCCAGCGTCAGTTGCGTTGTCAGCAACTGGGCGGGATTCGCCGTAACCAACGGAGCTAACGCGGCCAGCGTCGATGCCGTCTTTGACCAGAACTTGCTTAACAGCGTCAGCACGACGCTGGGACAGCTTCTGGTTGTAAGCGTCTGGACCTACGGAGTCAGTGTGACCTTCAACCACGGTGGTGGTCTGTGGGTACTGCTTCATGAAGTCAGCCAGGTTCTGCACGTCAGCGTAGCTGTTTGGCTTAACAACAGATTTGTCGAAGTCAAACTTGACGTCCAGCTCAACGCGTACCACTTCAGCAACTGGAGCTTCTGGCTCTGGCTCTGGAGCCGGTGCCGGAACTGGAGCTGGAGCTACTGCGCCGGCGTTGCCGCCGAAGTTCACACCCAGACCAACCAGGGCGGAGTAGTCCCACTTACCGTTGTCCATTGCGTAGTCAGCTTCAACGCCGGCACGAGCGAACAGGTTGTCGGTGAAGTAGTACTTAACGCCGGTACCAACGATAGCCAGAGTCGACTGATCGCGACCGCTGTGACCGTCAGCTGCAACGCTGGTGCGGCTCTGGTGACCGAAACCACCGGAAACGTACGGACGCAGGGAATCTACGCCAGCCTGACCGAAGTGGTAGGTACCCAGCAGGGAGCCGGTGTCACCTTTGATCTTCTGGTTGCCAGTACCGTCGTTCGAACGGGTGTGGTGAGTCTGATCGTAGTTCAGATCGATCGAAACGTCGTCGGTCAGGAAGTAACCGATACGAGCGCCTGGGTTGAAGCCGTCTTCGATGTGCTTGACGCTATCGTTGTACTGCTTCTTGTAGAACAGCTCGCCTTCAACTGCGCCTTGGCCTTGTGCCAGAACGCCGAAAGAAGTAGCGGCAATAAGAGAACCAATGGCCAAGCCCAAGGTGTTTTTCAGTTTCATCCGTTAAATCCCCATCTGGTGATTGTAAAGCAGTCCCACAAACCGGGGGACAACTCGGCGGCAAGTCTATCAGAACTTGCCTACACGTAAGAGATATTTGCGCCGAACTAAGTTTCAGCAATGCCTGCAAATTTCTCACGCAATTTATCTAGAGCGCGTTTGTACCGCATTTTTGTTGCACTCAAGCCCATATGCATGATGTCTGCGATCTCCTGAAATTCCAGCTCTGCGACAAATCGTAGCACCAGAATTTCCCGGTCAATCGGGTTCACATGCACCAACCAGCGATCAAGTCCACCCTTCTCCTCAGGTTTCGGCGTCTTTTCTTCCGACGCTTCCTCGAGGGGGTCCAGACTCAAAGCGTCCATCAAGCGACGCTTACGCCGTTCCTTTCGATACTGTGTGATGCATTCGTTGTACGTGATGCTATATAGCCATGTCTTGAACTTGGATTTACCTTCGAAGTTCTTCAGACCGTACAGCACCTTCAACATCACTTCCTGACAGACATCGTCCGCGTCGCGATCGTTCCCAAGATATCGTGCACAGACGTTAAATAACGTTCTCTGGTAACGCCGCATCAGCTCTTCGTAAGCCCGCGTTACGTGAAACAGCTCGGTGTGCGAGCGCGCGACCAACTCCTCATCAGAGAGCTCGCGGGGGTCGTAGCGCGTGGATAGCGATTGGGGTTTATTCAAAACAAGTCGGGCCGACAGTCAGGTCAATGTCCGCCGCGGCCCAAGGGTATCGGGCATTTCGCGGCGGCATACATTAGCAGGGTTTGCCGGGTTAGCGGCTACTAACATGCTGTTCCAGGAGGATCCGATTGGAGAGTGATACTAGCTCACCCTCGTCGGTCAGCAATGTAGTTTTAACCGTGCCGATCTCTTCGATCTGGCCTTCGACCTCACCAACACGCACTTGTTGCCCAACCTGATACAACTCACGCACATAGATTCCCGCAAGAATCTGGCCGGCGATTTCCCGGCTACCCAATCCCATGGCCAAGGCGACTGCCAGACCAACGGTTATCAAAACTATCACGATCACATGGTTCAGCAAGTCGGTTTTGACTTCGAGCTGACTGATCGCCACCGAAATACTGATGATGATCACCAGGCCCTGGGCGATTCGCCCCAGGCCCGCAGCATAGTCCAGACCGACCCCTTCTGCAGCGCCGCGCACCAAGCCATTGGCCAGTTGCGCCAGCAATACCCCTACCAGCAACACCAACGCGGCACCGAATACTTTCGGCAAATACAACGCAAGCATATCGAGCGTAGCCGAAACTCGCTCCAAGCCAAGGGATTCTGCAGCAGAAACCAGAAAAATAAGTAAAACGAACCAGTAGACGATTTTTCCGATCAGGGTCGAGATCGGAACCTGCAGACCCGCCCGAGACATCAACTTGGTCAAACCGGTACCGCCCATCAAGCGATCCAGGCCCAGCTTGGCCAACAATTTCGACAGCAGGGTGTCCAGCAACTTGGCCACGACAAAACCCAGCAGCAGCACGACCAGGGCGCCAAACAGATTGGGAATGAAGTTCGCTACCTTGGTCCACAACGCAGTCATTGCCGTGACGAGGCTCTGAGTCCAGAGATCAAGTTCCATATTCAATCAGCCTTATCAGCAGTGCTTGCGGTAGGTTTACGACGGGAAACCGGCGAGACATGGGCCGATCCGTTATTCAGGGCAATCATCAGTGCCGGCACCCAGCGGCCCAGCAGACTGAACAGATCACCGGCACCCACCTGGCGGTTGGCGGTTTTCAGTACACGACCCAGGCACGCATCATCGTCGCGGGTGGACGGGGATGCCTGGAGCATGTCACGCAAAGACTGTTCAAACGGATCGTGCATACGCACCTCTCGTGATATCTGTGAAAGACGCGATCAAAATTCCCCGGGTCACATGACGCTCCTTCATACCCAGCGCAAACGCCGGAACAACCACCACTGCCCCAACGCCACCGAGACCATCAACAGGCAGGCAACCAGGAAGCCATAGGGGCTCTCGGAGAACGGAATGCCACCGACGTTGATGCCCAGCAGACCGGTCAGAAAACTCATCGGCAAAAAGATCCCGGTGATGATCCCGAAGCGATACATGGTGCGACTCATTTTCACGCTCAGACGCCGGTCTTCGGCCTCCAGCACCAGCCCCACCCGCTCGCGGGTCAATTCCAGCTCTTCCAGATAACGCGTCAGACTGTTGTTCAATTCGTTCCAGTAATCGCCGTCATCCTCGACAAACCAGGGCAGTTTGATCCGCGTCAGTTGCCCGAAAATATCCCGCTGCGGCGCCAGAAAACGCTTGAGCCCGGCGGCACGCCGACGGATCTGCAAAATGGAGCCGTGCTCGGGGGTATACCGTTCGTCGGCATCCAGTTTTTCTTCTTCGACATCGACCACTTCCGAGAGATCGCCCACCAGGTCCTGGACCTTGTGAGTGAGGTACTGGGCCATATACAGGATCAGTTCGGAAGCCGTCCGCGGCCCCTTGCCCTCGGCCAACTGCACCAACAATTCGTCGGTGGCGCGCAGTGGGCGCAAGCGCAGGGAAATGACCCGTTGGGCCGAGGCGAAGATACGCACCGAGACCATATCTTCCGGCTCGGCACCAGGGTTGAGGTTGACCCCGCGCAAAAACAGCAGCAATTCGGAGTCCGGCAGCGCCAGCAAGCGCGGCCGGGTGTTCTCCTCCAGCAGCAGGTCGCAACTGAACTCACTCAGGCCGCTGGATTTACGCAGCCAGGTCTGGGTTTGCGGGTGACTGCGATCCCAGTGCAGCCAGAGGCTTTCGTGGGGTTGCAGTTGCAGGTCATCCAGTTCAGTCCGGGCAATCGAACGCGCACCGCCTTTTCCATCCAGCACCAGGGCATGGACCAGCCCCCACTGCGCGTTTTCTTCCTCGAACATCCTCACCCCTATCTGGTCGCCGTTTATTCAGGCATTTGCAACGGGCTGGGCGAGATGATCACGCCGTTGTTGTCCGCATAAATGTATTCGCCCGGACGGAACGTCACACCGGCAAAGGTCACCGGTACATTGATCTCGCCAAGACCACGACGGTTGGACTTCTGCGGATGACTGGCAAGGGCCTGCACCCCCAGGTCGGTCTGTGCAATGACGTCGACATCGCGGATGCAGCCGTAGATCACCAGGCCTTCCCAGCCGTTCTTGGCCGCTCTCTCGGCAATCATGTCGCCCAGCAGCGCGCAGCGCAGCGAACCGCCGCCATCGACTACCAGTACCTTGCCGTTCCCCGGGAGCTCGGCATGCTCCTTGACCCGCGAGTTGTCTTCGAAGCACTTGATGGTCACGATTTCACCGCCGAAGGAATCACGGCCGCCAAAATTGCTGAACATCGGCTCCAGGACCTGTACCAGTTCCGGATAGGCATCGCACAGGTCGGGAGTGAGGTAATGATTCATCGAGAAACTCCTGTAAAGAGGAAGACAATCGAGGATGTCACCTTAAAGGAAACGAGCGCTGATGGTTGCGGTTTAAAGCCGTTTTACCGCGAACACCGCCACCAGCATCGCCACGTAAAGTGACCAGAAAAGCTCAATGCGTCATATCTTAGCCGTAAGCGGACAGGAACGAAACGCCCTTGATAGAGCGTTCACGTCAGTCTGCGCCGACCGTGGCGAGCGCCTGCGCCTGCACGGGTGCCTGCGGGTCTGTCAGCCAACGCTGGACCAATGGCCAGACTTCGACTTGCGCGGCTTTGCTGACCAGCATTTGCACATGCCCGAAGTCATCGGCAAAGCCCTGGGCGCGGCCCAGGCAAATGTATTGCTTGTGCGTCGAGCCCATTTGCTCGAACAGTTTGCGGCACGCCCAGTCGGGGTCCTGGTGATCGTTGCTGGCGCTGACGGCCAGGACCGGCACCTGCACTTCGGCCAAGCCCGCCCACCAGTCCTTGTCGGCATCGCCAAAACGTCCGAACAGACCGAACCAGCGCATGCTTTCCAGAGCCAGGCCAATCGGTTCGTCCTCCGGGCCACGCTTGAGGCGAGACCCCGATAGTTGGGCAAAACGCTTGAGGATGAAACGTCCGCTCCATTCCACCGGGGGAATTTTCAGCGGCCAGTAGGTGCGACTCACTTGCGTGCCGAAAAATGCGGCGCTGGCGACGTCGGCCGCTTCCAGGTAGTGGCCACCGAGCGCAGCGGCCAGGGTGATGCCGCCCAATGAATGGCCGATCCAGTGCGGAGCCTGCCCACTCTGTTCGCGGACGAACGCGGCGATGGCCGGTAGGTCGTAGCGGGCATAGTCGGCCACGCGGTTCTTGCGGTAGTGCTGATTGCGCTGCGACAGGCCGTGCCCGCGCATTTCCGCAATCCACACATCAAAACCGGCGCGTGCCAGGTACGCCCCCAAACCCAAGCCCTTGGGGGAAAACCAGAAACGCCGGTTGGAAAAACTGCCGTGCAGCAAAATCACCGGAACCCCGCGCATGGCGGGTTCATCGGCCATGCCCAGGCGGGTCACTGCCAGCTCAACGGTGCCGTCCGGGCTGTTGCCCGGTTTCAGGCGATAGACGTCCTCACTCAGATCGCCGCGACGTTCGGCGCTGAGCAAGGCGACAGGAAACAGGTTACTGCTGCTTTGCATAATGCTCTTGCACAAAAAAGGGCGGCATCCGGAGGAGCCCGCCCTACTTGAATCTCAAAAACAGGTCGCTCGCTCTTATTCCTGTAGGAGCGAGCGCCCGCTTGCGGCTTGCTCGCGATGGACGTCGGGACAACGCGTTTGTCCAGCATGTGCGCGTTATCGTTAGCGACCATCGCGAGCAAGCTCGCTCCTACAGGGATGGACGCCAGGGCAACGCGCCTTGACGACCATCGCGAGCGAGCGACCTGTTCACACCATCAAGCCGAAGCTTGACCCTCAGCCAGGAAGAACCAGGTTTCCAGTACGGAATCGGGGTTCAACGAAACGCTTTCGATGCCCTGCTCCATCAGCCACTTGGCCAAGTCCGGGTGATCGGACGGGCCCTGGCCGCAGATGCCGATGTACTTGCCGGCCTTGTTGCAGGCGGCAATGGCATTGGCCAGCAGCTTCTTGACCGCCGGATTACGCTCATCGAACAGGTGCGCGATGATCCCGGAGTCACGGTCCAGGCCCAGGGTCAACTGAGTCAGGTCGTTGGAGCCGATGGAGAACCCGTCGAAAAATTCCAGGAACTCTTCAGCCAGGATCGCGTTCGATGGCAGTTCGCACATCATGATCACGCGCAGGCCGTTGTCGCCACGGGCCAGGCCATTCTCGGCCAACAGATCGACGACCTGGCTGGCTTCGCCCAGGGTCCGCACGAACGGCACCATGATTTCGACGTTGGTCAGGCCCATCTCGTTGCGCACACGCTTGAGGGCGCGGCACTCGAGCTCGAAGCAGTCACGGAAGGCTTCGCTGATGTAACGCGAGGCACCGCGGAAGCCCAGCATCGGGTTCTCTTCTTCCGGCTCGTAGAGCTTGCCGCCGATCAGGTTGGCGTATTCGTTGGACTTGAAGTCCGACAGGCGCACGATGACTTTTTTCGGCCAGAACGCGGCAGCCAGGGTGCTGATGCCCTCGACCAGCTTCTCAACGTAGAAACCGACCGGATCGTCGTAGCCAGCGATACGCTTGTCGACGCTTTCCTTGATTTCCGCAGGCAGGCCGTCGTAGTTCAACAGCGCCTTGGGGTGCACGCCGATCATACGGTTGATGATGAACTCCAGGCGGGCCAGGCCCACACCGGCGTTCGGCAACTGCGCGAAGTCGAAGGCGCGGTCCGGGTTGCCGACGTTCATCATGATCTTGAACGGCAGGTCCGGCATGGCGTCCACGGAGTTTTTCTTGACGTCGAAGCCCAGTTCGCCTTCGAAGATGAAACCGGTGTCGCCTTCAGCGCAGGAAACGGTCACGCCCTGGCCATCTTTCAACAGCTGGGTAGCGTTACCGCAGCCCACTACCGCCGGGATCCCCAGCTCACGGGCGATGATCGCCGCGTGACAGGTACGGCCGCCACGGTTGGTGACGATGGCGCTGGCGCGCTTCATGACCGGTTCCCAATCCGGGTCGGTCATGTCGGAAACCAGCACGTCGCCCGGCTGGACCTTGTCCATCTCGGACACGTCCTTGATGATGCGGACCTTGCCGGCGCCAATGCGCTGGCCGATGGCACGGCCTTCCACCAGCACGGTGCCGGTTTCTTTCAACAGATAGCGTTCCATGACGTTGGCCGAAGTGCGGCTCTTCACGGTTTCCGGACGGGCCTGCACGATGTACAGCTTGCCGTCGTCACCGTCCTTGGCCCACTCAATGTCCATCGGGCACTTGTAGTGCTTCTCGATGATCATCGCTTGCTTGGCCAGCTCGCTGACTTCCGCGTCGGACAGGCAGAAACGCGCGCGCTCGGCCTTGTCGACGTCGACGGTCTTGACCGAACGACCGGCCTTGGCCTCGTCACCGTAGATCATCTTGATTGCTTTGCTGCCCAGGTTGCGGCGCAGGATCGCCGGGCGACCCGCGGCCAGCGTGCCCTTGTGGACGTAGAATTCATCCGGGTTGACTGCGCCCTGGACCACGGTTTCACCCAGGCCGTAGGCGCCGGTGATGAACACCACGTCACGGAAGCCCGACTCGGTATCGAGGGTGAACATCACGCCGGCGGTGCCGGTTTCCGAACGCACCATGCGCTGCACACCGGCCGACAGGGCCACCAGCTTGTGGTCGAAGCCCTGGTGGACGCGGTAGGAAATGGCACGGTCGTTGAACAGGGAAGCGAACACTTCCTTGGCCGCACGAATGACGTTCTCGACGCCACGAATGTTCAGGAAGGTTTCCTGCTGGCCGGCGAACGAGGCGTCCGGCAAGTCTTCGGCGGTGGCCGAAGAGCGCACGGCCACGGCCATGTCCGGGTTACCGGCCGACAGGGTGGCGAACGCGGTGCGAATCTCGGCGTTGAGCTTCTCCGGGAACTCGGCTTCCATGATCCATTGACGAATCTGCGCGCCAGTACGGGCCAGCGCGTTCACGTCATCCACGTCCAGCGCATCCAGCGCGGCGTGGATCTGGTCGTTCAAACCACTTAATTCGAGAAAATCACGATAAGCCTGAGCTGTCGTGGCAAAGCCACCCGGGACCGACACACCGGCACCTGCAAGGTTACTGATCATCTCGCCCAGGGATGCGTTCTTGCCCCCCACATGCTCTACATCATGGACGCCGAGCTTATCGAGGGAAACTACGTACTCTACCAAGGTGATCTCTCCACTAACTGTGTTGGAAAAGCTCAGGGTACTGGCCGCTCAAGGGAGCATTTGCCAGCTATATGGCCTGGACCTGGAAAATAAGTGAGAATGCCGGCCAATCCGGGCCGCCAAATCGCGCCTATCATATCCAAGAATCGTCACCAGCTTAAGGCCCAAGGCGCAAATGAAACGATCTGCTTTCTTTATCTCCGATGGCACGGGCATTACGGCCGAAACCCTGGGTCAAAGCCTGTTGGCGCAGTTCGAAAACATTACCTTCGGCAAATTCACCCGGCCGTACATCGACAGCGTCGATAAAGCGCGGGCCATGGTACAACAAATCAACACGGCCGCCGAAAAGGACGGCTTTCGTCCAATCATCTTCGACACGATCGTCAACCAGGACATTCGTGAGATTCTCGCCACGTCCAATGGTTTCATGATCGACATTTTTTCGACCTTCCTCGCCCCGCTGGAGCTGGAACTGAGCGAGCACTCGTCCTATTCGGTCGGCAAGTCGCATTCCATTGGCCACAACTCCAATTACATGGAGCGTATCGAGGCGGTGAACTTCGCCCTGGACAACGACGACGGCGCGCGCACCCACTATTACGACAAGGCCGACCTGATCCTGGTGGGCGTGTCGCGGTGCGGCAAGACCCCGACCTGCCTGTACATGGCCATGCAGTTCGGCATCCGCGCAGCCAACTACCCGCTGACCGAGGACGACATGGAGCGCCTGCAACTGCCGGCCGCCCTGCGCGCCCACCAGCACAAGCTGTTCGGCCTGACCATCGACCCGGACCGCCTCACCGCCATCCGCAACGAGCGCAAGCCCAACAGCCGGTACTCGAGCTACGCCCAGTGCGAGTTCGAGGTGCGTGAAGTGGAAAACCTGTTCCGCCGCGAGAACATCCCGAACATCAACTCCACGCATTTTTCCGTGGAAGAGATTTCCGCCAAGATCCTCGTGGAAAAAGGCGTCGAGCGCCGCTTCAAGTAGCCAGCCGAGTCGCCAGCGCAGGCGCGCCGGGCTCTTCGCAGGAGCCTGGCTTGCCCGCGCGGACCGACTACCCGACCTCCCGCAATGCCGACACCACCGCCTCGACCCCCTCGCGCAACAACCGATCATCCCCCACCGAATTGCACACGCTGACCCGGATCGCCTGCGGCACGGCCCCATGCCCCACCGCAAACGCTTCGGCGGTGGCAATCAGGTAGCCGCTGCGCTTGAGCTCAGATTCGACCTGGGACGCGCGCCACGGCTCGGGCACGTCGATCCAGAAATGCGGGCTCTGTGCGTGCGTGCGGTACTGCAAGCCCTGCAACACGCCCTCGACCAGCGCTTTGCGCCGGCTGATTTCGATAATTTGCTGTTCCAGCAACTGCCGGGCGACACCGCTTTCGATCCACTGCGTGGCCAACTCCAGGGCCAGGGGCGTGGCCATCCAGCACGAAGCGCGCACCGCTGCCGACAAACGGCTGACCAAGGCCTGGGGCGCATACAGGTAGCCGACCCGCAAGCCCGCCGACACCGCCTTGCTCAGGCTGGCGATCAGCACCGTACGCTCCGGAGCAAAATGGCTCAGGGGTAACGGCCGCTCCTGGACCAGCACAGCGTGGGCCTGATCCTCGATGATCAACAGATTGTGCCCCCGGCAGACCTCCACCAGGGCCTCACGACGCGCGGTGGACATTACCGCGGCCGTCGGATTTTGCAGGGTCGGCGTGCAGTACAGCGCCGTCACCCGGTGTTGGCGACAGACCTCGTCCAGAGCCGCTGGCAGCAACCCCTCGGCGTCCATGGCCAGGCCAATCAGCTTGATCCCCAGATTGCGCGCCACGCTGATCAAGCCTGGGTAGGTCAACTGCTCGGTGACCAGCGTATCGCCGGCCTTGAGCAGCGCCATCAAGGCACACAGCAAACCGTGCTGGCCGCCGTTGACGCAAATCACCTGCTCAGCTCTGGCGACAAATTCGCCGTGCCCGAGCCACCGCGCGCCCGCCGCCCGATACTCCGGCAGGCCGGCGTCCGCGGTGTAGCCGCTGATCCGCTGCATGGCCTGGGGATCACTCGCCAGGGCCTGCAGCCCCTGGCTCAGGCACAACGCCTGGCGTCCGGGAATCGGCTGGTTGCGGCTCATGTCCAGGCACGGCGGTGGTTGCTCGCTGACATTGCGGAACCCACCATCACGCGGGCGCTCCATGCCCTGCTCACGGACATAAGTACCGTCACCGACCCGGGCGACCACCTTGCCCAGGCGCTCAAGCTCGGCATAGGCGCGACTGACCGTGCCCACCGTTACCCCGAGGCTGTCCGCCAGCAGGCGATGGGGCGGCAATTTGCAGCCAGGCGCAAGCACGCCGTCAGCCATGCCCTGCTCTACCCCGTCGCTGAGGCGCTGGTACTTCATGCCGGTTCCATGGCTGAGGGCATCCCGCAGGATTGACACCATGGCAATACTTACTTTGACAGCCATTACCACCCCGAATAGCGTGCTGAAAACAGGTTCAATCAGGGATAGACCTTTTCCATGACCCGGTCAATTCCCATCACACCAAGGTGTCCGAGCATGCCCACCGCCATCGCCGTCGATACCCCGCAAAGACACCCCCGCCGCTGGCTGGCTGGATTGATCACCAGCGTGCTGTTTCTGATTGTCTGCCTGAGCTGGGGCACGACCTGGCTGGGGATCAAGATCGCCGTCGAAAGCGTGCCGCCGCTGACCGCTGCCGGCCTGCGTTTTCTGATCGCCTTCCCGCTGTTCCTGAGTTTTGCCGCGTGGCGCCGCGAACCCTTGCTGTTCCCCAAGGGCAGTCGCTGGTTCTTTCTGTTCGTTACGCTGACGTATTTCAGCCTGCCGTATTACTTGCTCAATTATGGCGAGATGCACGTTTCGTCAGGGCTCACGGCACTCCTGTTCAGCTGCATGCCGGTGTTTATCCTGGTGTTCTCGGCGCTGTTCCTGCGGGAAAAAATCTACGCCTCCCAGGTGCTCGGCATCGCCATCGGGTTTGCCAGCCTGTTCATGATCATCCGCAGCCAGGGCTTGCACCTGGACCACGCCGAACTGTTCGGCGTACTGGCGATTCTCACGGCGGCCATCCTGCATGCGCTGTGTTATGTAGTGACCAAGAAACACGGGAGCGCCATCAGCGTCATCACCTACAACACCTTGCCAATCGGTATCGCCGGGCTGCTGCTGTTTGTTACGGGACTGGCGGTCGAGACCCCGGCATTCGCGGCCATCAGCGCGCGTTCGTGGGGTGCCCTGCTCTATCTGGGACTAGTGGCGTCGGTGGGCGGGTTCATCGTGTATTTCATCCTGCTCAAGCGCTTGAGCCCGATCATCCTGTCTTTCGTGTTCATCATTTTCCCGGTGTTCGCGGTGATGATTGGCGCCTGGTACGAGGGACAGGTGATTTCGCGGGAATTGATCGGCTACTCGGCGGTGCTGCTGATGGGGTTTGCGATCACCAAATTGCCCGTGGAGAAGTGGCTGGCCAGGTAACAGCCAGCCACGGCATTCAGCGGGACAGGGTTAGCGGTCAGATCACGAAGAGATCCATGAAGCGGTTCACCGGAGTCGCTTCAAGGGCTGCCTGATCCTTGCACAGGGCAAAGATCTGCGCCGAGCGCTGGGCAGTGAAGCGGGTGGCGAGGTTGGCCTTGAACTTGTCCTCGAGTAACGGAATGCCCTCGGCGCGCCGGCGGCGATGGCCGATCGGGTACTCCACCAGCACTTGTTCGGTACTCGAACCGTCCTTGAAAAACACCTGCAGGGCATTGGCGATCGAACGTTTGTCGGCCTCCAGGTACTCGCGGGTGAAACGTGGATCCTCGACTATGACCATCTTCTCGCGCAGGACATCGATGATCGGGTGCGCGGCGTGGAACTGATCCTCGTACTGCTCGGCCACCAGGTTACCGAACGCCAGCGGTACGGCGGTCATGTACTGGATGCAGTGGTCGCGGTCGGCGGCGTTGGCCAGTTGCCCGACCTTGGAGATGATGCGGATCGCTGATTCGTGGGTGGTGATGACAATCCGGTCGATCTCGTGCAGGCGATTACGCACCTGCGGATGCAGGGTCACCGCCGCCTCGCAGGCGGTCTGCGCATGGAACTCGGCCGGGAAGCTGATCTTGAACAGCACGTTTTCCATCACGTAGCTGGCGTAGGGCTGGGAAAAACTGAAGGCGCGCTGATCCGCAGGCTTGAGCGCCAGGTCCTTGTTGGTGTGGCTGAACAGTACGTCGTAGAACCCCCATTGCGTGGCAGTCAGCGCACCCGGAATGCCCATTTCCCCGCGCAGGGCAATGTCTGCCAGGCGCACCCCGCGACTGGACGCATCACCCGCGGCCCAGGATTTGCGTGAGCCGGCGTTCGGCGCATGCCGGTAGGTGCGCAAGGCCTGGCCGTCGACAAAGGCGTGGGATAGCGCCGCCAGCAATTGCTCGCGGCTGGCGCCGAGGAGTTTGGCGCTGACGGCGGTCGAGGCGACCTTGACCAGCAGCACGTGGTCCAGGCCGACCCGGTTGAAGGAGTTCTCCAGGGCAATCACCCCTTGAATCTCGTGGGCCATGATCATCGCGTCGAGCACCGCGCGCATGGTCAGCAGCGAGTCGCCATTGGCCAGACGCTTTTGCGACAGGTGATCGGCCAGCGCCAGGATCGCCCCGAGGTTATCCGAGGGATGACCCCATTCCGCAGCCAGCCAGGTGTCGTTGTAGTCGAGCCAGCGGACGATGCAGCCGATGTCCCAGGCCGCCTTGACCGGGTCCAGGCGAAAACTCGTGCCTGGCACCCGGGCGCCAAAGGGCACGATCGTGCCTTCGACCATCGGCCCAAGGTGTTTGGTGCATTCGGGAAAACGCAGGGCCAGCAGGCCGCAGCCGAGGGTATCGAGCAGGCAGTTGCGGGCGGTGTCCAGGGCCTCCCGGGACTCGATCCGGTAGTTCAGGACGTAGTCGGCGATGTCCTGCAGGACCTGGTCATAGTCAGGACGGTCGTTTAAGTCAACGTTGGCGCTCATGTTCGATTCACTCGGGCAGTGGTTCGTAAATGGGACCTCGGTTCAGGGCTAACACGGACAACCTATTCTTATGATATTCCCCCTGTAGGAGCGAGCTTGCTCGCGATGAACTCAAGAACAACGCGTTTAATCAGACGATACGCGTCATCGTTAACCTCCATCGCGAGCAAGCCGCAAGCGCCCGCTCGCTCCCACAAAGGGCTATGTTTCAAGGCTAGAACGAATCCCCAGGGACCCGCACCCAGCCTTCCATCAGCACTCGCGCGCTGCGGCTCATGATGGCTTTGGTCACGGTCCATTCGCCGTCCACCAGGTTGGCTTCAGCGCCGACCCGCAAGGTGCCGGATGGGTGGCCGAAACGTACCGCGTTGCGCTCGATGCCGCCGGCCGCCAGATTGACCAGGGTGCCGGTGATGGCCGCCGCCGTGCCGATGGCCACTGCTGCGGTGCCCATCATTGCGTGGTGCAGCTTGCCCATGGACAGCGCCCGCACCAGCAGGTCGACATCGCCCGCCGCCACGGGTTTGCCGCTGGAAGACAGGTAATCGCTGGGCCGCGCGACGAACGCTACCTTCGGGGTGTGTTGGCGCTTGGCCGCTTCGTCGAGATTGGCAATCAAACCCATGCGCAAGGCGCCGTGAGCACGGATCGTCTCGAACATGGCCAATGCCTTGGGATCGCCGTTGATCTCGCCCTGCAATTCGCGGCCGGTGTAACCGATATCCTCGGCATTGACAAAGATCGTCGGGATGCCCGCATTGATCATGGTCACCTGCAAGGTGCCAACACCCGGCACGTGCAGTTCATCCACCAGGTTGCCGGTGGGGAACATCGAACCGCCAGCACCCTCTTCCTCGGCCGCCGGGCTGATGAATTCCAACTGCACTTCAGCGGCCGGGAAGGTCACGCCGTCGAGTTCGAAATCACCGGTTTCCTGCACCGCACCCTGGGTAATCGGCACATGGGCGATGATGGTCTTGCCGATGTTGGCCTGCCAGATGCGCACCACGGCCACGCCGTTGTCCGGCACCCGGTCAGGATCGACCAGGCCACTGCTGACGGCGAACGAACCGACCGCTGCCGACAGGTTGCCGCAGTTACCGCTCCAGTCGACAAACGGCTTGTCGATGGAGACCTGGCCAAACAGGTAATCCACATCGTGATCGGCCTTGAGGCTCTTGGACAGGATCACCGTCTTGCTGGTGCTCGAGGTCGCGGCGCCCATGCCGTCGATCTGCTTTTCGTAAGGGTCCGGGCTGCCAATCACGCGCAGCAACAGCGCGTCGCGCGCCGGGCCAGGAACCTGCGCCGACTCGGGCAAATCTTGAAGACTGAAGAACACGCCTTTGCTGGTGCCACCACGCATGTAGGTGGCGGGAATCTTGATCTGAGGTGCGTGAGCCATGATGGTCCTTAATGGGCCGGCGCGGGACTGACGCCCCGCGCGGCACGTCGTGTTAAACGGCGACAGCCGATTCGAGGAAGTCCTGGGCAAAGCGCTGCAGCACGCCGCCCGCCTCGTAGATCGACACCTCTTCAGCGGTATCCAGGCGGCAGGTCACCGGCACCTCGACCTGCTCGCCATTCTTGCGAGTGATGACCAGGGTCAGGGTTGCACGCGGGGTGCGATCGCCCACCACGTCGTAGGTTTCGGTACCGTCGATACCCAGGGTCTTGCGGTCGGTGCCCGGCTTGAACTCCAGGGGCAACACGCCCATGCCGACCAGGTTGGTGCGGTGGATACGCTCGAAGCCTTCGGCCGCGATAGCCTCCACACCCGCCAGGCGCACGCCCTTGGCCGCCCAGTCGCGGGACGAGCCCTGGCCGTAGTCGGCACCGGCGATGATGATCAGCGGCTGCTTGCGCTCCATGTAGGTTTCGATCGCTTCCCACATGCGCATGACCTGGCCTTCCGGCTCGACCCGCGCCAGCGAACCCTGCTTGACCTTGCCGTTTTCCTGGACCATTTCGTTGAACAGTTTCGGGTTGGCGAAGGTCGCGCGTTGCGCGGTCAGGTGGTCACCGCGGTGGGTTGCGTAGGAGTTGAAGTCTTCCTCCGGCAGGCCCATTTTCGCCAGGTATTCGCCGGCGGCGCTGTCGAGCATGATCGCGTTGGACGGCGACAAGTGATCGGTGGTGATGTTGTCCGGCAGCACGGCCAGCGGGCGCATGCCCTTGAGTGGACGTGCCCCGGCCAACGCGCCTTCCCAGTACGGCGGACGGCGGATGTAGGTGCTCTGCTCGCGCCAGTCGTAGAGCGGCGTGACTTTCGGGCCGGTGTCTTCGTGGATGGCGAACATCGGGATGTACACCTGGCGGAACTGCTCCGGCTTGACCGAGGCCTTGACCACCGCGTCGATTTCTTCGTCGCTTGGCCAGATGTCTTTCAGACGGATTTCCTGGCCATCGACCACGCCCAACACGTCTTTTTCGATGTCGAAACGGATGGTCCCGGCAATGGCGTAAGCGACCACCAGTGGCGGCGACGCAAGGAACGCTTGCTTGGCGTACGGGTGAATCCGTCCGTCGAAGTTGCGGTTACCCGACAACACGGCGGTGGCGTACAGGTCGCGGTCGATGATCTCTTGCTGGATCACCGGGTCCAGTGCACCCGACATGCCGTTGCACGTGGTGCAGGCAAACGCCACGACGCCAAAACCCAGCTGTTCCAGCTCATCGGTCAGGCCGGCCTCGTCCAGGTACAGGGCCACGGTCTTCGAACCCGGCGCCAGGGACGACTTGACCCACGGCTTGCGGGTCAGGCCCAGCTTGTTGGCGTTGCGCGCCAGCAGGCCGGCGGCAATCACGTTGCGTGGGTTGCTGGTGTTGGTGCAACTGGTGATGGCCGCGATGATCACCGCGCCGTCAGGCATTTGCCCTGGCACGTCATCCCATTGCCCGGAGATACCCTTGGCCGCCAGGTCCGAGGTCGCGACACGGGCGTGCGGGTTGCTCGGGCCGGCCATGTTGCGCACCACCGAAGACAGATCGAAGCTCAGGCTGCGCTCGTACTGCGCGCCCGCCAGGCTGTCGGCCCACAGGCCGGTCTGCTTGGCGTACTGCTCGACCAAACGCACCTGCTCGTCTTCGCGGCCGGTGAGTTTCAGGTAATCGATGGTCTGCTGGTCGATGTAGAACATCGCCGCGGTGGCGCCGTATTCCGGGGCCATGTTGGAAATGGTTGCACGGTCGCCCAGGGTCAGGCGCGATGCACCCTCACCGAAGAATTCCAGCCAGGCACCGACGACTTTTTGCTGGCGCAGGTATTCGGTCAACGCCAGCACCATGTCGGTGGCGGTGATGCCTGGTTGCAGCTTGCCAGTCAGTTCGACGCCGACGCTTTCCGGCAGGCGCATCCAGGAGGCACGGCCGAGCATCACGCTTTCGGCTTCCAGGCCACCGACACCGATGGCGATCACGCCCAGGGCATCGACGTGCGGGGTGTGGCTGTCAGTGCCG
Organism: Pseudomonas sp. P5_152; assembly: GCF_033989915.1. Classification (NCBI taxonomy): domain Bacteria; kingdom Pseudomonadati; phylum Pseudomonadota; class Gammaproteobacteria; order Pseudomonadales; family Pseudomonadaceae; genus Pseudomonas; species Pseudomonas sp. P5_152. Next base: position 1,233,001 of record NZ_JASFAH010000002.1, read on the forward strand.
ACGCAGGTATCGGGGAACGCCACGCCGTCACGCACCTGGATCACCGGAGACATTTTCTCCAGGTTGATCTGGTGCATGATGCCGTTGCCCGGCGGGATCACGTCGACGTTCTTGAAGGCTTTTTTAGTCCAGTTGATGAAGTGGAAACGGTCCTCGTTGCGGCGGTCCTCGATGGCGCGGTTCTTCTCGAACGCCTCGGGATCAAAACCACCGCGCTCGACGGCCAGGGAGTGGTCGACGATCAACTGGGTCGGTACCACCGGGTTGACCTGCGCCGGATCGCCACCTTGCAGGGCAATCGCGTCACGCAGGCCCGCCAGGTCCACCAGGGCGGTCTGGCCGAGAATGTCGTGGCACACCACGCGCGCCGGGAACCATGGGAAGTCGAGGTCGCGCTTGCGTTCGATCAATTGCTTGAGCGAGTCGGTCAGCGTCGCCGGATCACAGCGCCGCACCAGGTTTTCCGCCAGCACGCGGGAGGTGTACGGCAGGGTGGCATAGGCGCCCGCCTGGATCGCATCGACCGCCGCGCGAACGTCGAAGTAATCCAGATGGCTGCCGGGAAGCGATTTGCGAAATTCAGTGTTCATCGTCAGGACTCGGTCACGGTAGTTTCAAAGGGGGCGACTGGCAGCAGGGCTGAGATCAATGCAATCCACTGTGGGAGCGGGCTTGCCCGCGATTGCGGTGGATCATCTGACATTTATGTCGAATGTGACCCTGTCATCGCGGGCAAGCCCGCTCCCACAGGGATCTGCATAATGTTCAGATCCCTGCGTCAGCGCCCTCCAGATCAGCGTTGTTCGATTGGCACGAACTTGCGCTGTTCGACGCCGGTGTACTCGGCGCTCGGGCGGATGATGCGGTTGTTTGCGCGCTGTTCGAACACGTGTGCCGCCCAGCCGGTCAGGCGCGAGCAGACGAAGATCGGGGTGAACAGCTTGGTCGGGATGCCCATGAAGTGGTACGCCGAGGCATGGTAGAAGTCGGCGTTGGGGAACAGTTTCTTCTGCTCCCACATGGTCTTGTCGATGGCTTCGGAGACCGGGAACAGCACAGTGTCACCGACTTCGTCGGCGAGTTTTTTCGACCAGCCCTTGATCACTTCATTGCGCGGATCGTTGTCTTTATAGATCGCGTGGCCGAAGCCCATGATCTTGTCCTTGCGCTCGAGCATGCCCAGGGTGCCCTTGATCGCCTCTTCAGGCGAGGAGAAGCGCTGGATCATTTCCATCGCCGCCTCGTTGGCGCCACCGTGCAGCGGGCCACGCAGCGAACCGATCGCGGCAGTGATGCAGGAGAACAGGTCCGACAGGGTCGAAGCGCAAACCCGCGCGGTGAAGGTCGACGCATTGAACTCGTGCTCGGCGTAGAGGATCAGCGACACGTTCATTACCTTGACGTGCAACTCGCTCGGCTTCTCATCGTGCAGCAGGTGCAGGAAGTGACCACCGATGGACGGCTCGTCGCTGACGCAATTAATGCGCTTGCCGTCGTGGCTGAAGCGATACCAGTAGCACATGATCGCCGGGAAGGCGGCCAGCAGGCGGTCGGTCTTGTCGTGCTGCTCGCTGAAGCTGTGCTCGGCCTCCAGGTTACCGAGGAACGAGCAGCCGGTACGCATCACATCCATCGGATGGGCGTCGGCCGGAATGCGTTCGAGGACTTCTTTCAAGGCTTGCGGCAGGTCGCGCAGCTTGCTCAGCTTGGCCACATAGGCGTCCAGTTGCGCCTGGCTCGGCAGCTCGCCGTACAGCAGCAGGTAGGCCACTTCCTCGAACTGCGCATCCGCCGCCAGTTCGCGCACGTCGTAGCCACGGTAAGTCAGGCCTGCACCTTCCTGGCCAACGGTGGACAGTGCGGTTTGCCCGGCAACCTGACCACGGAGCCCGGCGCCACTCAATACTTTTGCTTCGGCCATTGCTGTCTCCAATCTTGAATTTTTTAGGGAATCGGCAAGTTCTTTCTGATTAACAACGTATATGTGTAGCAGCTGGCGAGTCCTGCGGACTCGAACGTTGCCTCGCGGGCTCGGCAGCTGCTACAGGGTTTGCCTTATTTCTTTGCCGCGAACAGCGCATCGAGCTTCTGCTCGAAGGTGTGGTAGTCGATGCGATCGTAAAGCTCCATGCGCGTCTGCATGGTGTCGATGACGTTCTGCTGCGTGCCATCGCGACGGATCGCGGTGTAGACGTTCTCGGCGGCCTTGTTCATGGCGCGGAACGCCGACAGCGGGTACAGCACCAGCGACACGTCGGCCGCCCTCAGTTGCTCGGTGGTGTACAGCGGCGTGGCGCCGAACTCGGTGATGTTGGCCAGGATCGGCGCTTTCACGCGGCTGGCGAACAACTTGTACATCTCCAGCTCGGTGATGGCTTCCGGGAACACCATGTCGGCACCGGCTTCGATGCAGGCGGCGGCACGATCCAGGGCCGACTCCAGGCCTTCGACTGCCAGGGCGTCGGTGCGGGCCATGATCACGAAGCTGTCATCGGTGCGCGCATCCACGGCCGCCTTGATGCGGTCGACCATTTCCTGCTGGGTCACGATTTCTTTATTAGGACGGTGGCCGCAACGCTTGGCACCGACCTGGTCCTCGATGTGGATCGCCGCCGCGCCGAACTTGATCATCGACTTGACGGTGCGGGCGACGTTGAAGGCCGAGGAACCAAAACCGGTGTCGACGTCCACCAGCAACGGCAGGTCGCAGACGTCGGTGATCCGGCGGACGTCGGTCAACACGTCATCCAGCCCGGTAATGCCCAGGTCCGGCACGCCGAGGGAGCCGGCAGCCACCCCGCCACCGGACAGATAAATAGCCTTGAAACCGGCGCGCTTGGCCAGCAGCGCGTGGTTGGCGTTGATCGCGCCGACCACTTGCAACGGCTGCTCGCTGGCAACCGCATCACGGAAACGCTGGCCTGGTGTGCTCTTGTTGGAACTCATGACTCACCTCGTGGAGTGACTGTCTGGTGGGCGCCGTCCTGATAGTGACGGGCGATGTTGCGTTTTGAAGCGCCGATGTGGCGACGCATCAACAACTCGGCCAATTCACCGTCACGGTCGGCGATGGCATCGAGAATTCGGTGGTGTTCGGCAAACGCCTGGCGTGGCCGATTGGGAGTGGCGGAAAACTGGATGCGGTACATGCGCACCAGTTGATACAACTCGCCGCAAAGCATTTGGGTCAGCGTGCGGTTGCCGCTGCCCTGGATGATCCGGTAGTGGAAATCGAAGTCACCTTCCTGCTGGTAGTAGCCCACGCCTGCCTGGAACGCCTCGTCGCGCTCGTGGGTCTCCAGGACCCGGCGCAGCTCGTCGATGTCTTCGCTGCTCATGCGCTCGGCGGCCAGGCGACAGGCCATGCCTTCCAGCGACTCGCGGATTTCATAGAGTTCAATCAGTTCGGCGTGGCTCAGCGATACCACTCGGGCCCCGACGTGCGGTACGCGCACCAGCAGGCGCTGGCCTTCGAGACGGTGGATGGCCTCGCGCAGCGGCCCGCGGCTGATGCCGTAGGTGCGCGCCAGCTCTGGCTCGGAGATTTTGCTGCCCGGGGCGATGTCACCTTTGACGATGGCCGCCTGGATGCGGCGAAAGACGTTCTCGGAAAGGGTTTCCGAATCGTCCGAGGCCAGCACCGGGGGATCGAGTTGATCCAGCATATTGTCGACACCTTGTGAGTCAATGCGCCATAAACTAGCCAATACCTGCCTGCCAGTCAAAGGAAATAGAGTGATTGTCGACAATCGTCTAATAAATCCTTTGGATAAATCGAAATCGAAGGACCACCTCGGCGCTGGCACCAGAAAACCACCGTGCTAGAATGCCGCCCGCATTTGCCTGTCATCTTTTTATGGCAGGCACACGAGGCGCTTGTGCAGCAATGCCAGTCACCTTGAACTGAAGAATGGACAGCAACGCGCCAGGATTTATGAGACTCAAGCACCTCCCTTTATTGCTCTGCCTGTCCTGCCTGCCGAGCCTTGGCTACGCGGGTGAAAAGACCGTGTACGGCCTCAACGAATACGCCCAGCTGTCAGGCATCGACCTGGAAGTCGCGGCCAAACTCGACACCGGGGCCAAGACCGCCTCCCTCAGTGCCCGCGATATCAAGCGTTTCAAACGCAACGGCGAGTCCTGGGTGCGCTTCTACCTGGCTATCGACGCCGCCCACTCGCACCCGATCGAACGCCCGCTGGCCCGGGTCAGCAAGATCAAGCGGCGCGCCGGCGACTACGATCCCGAAGAGGGCAAGAAGTACACCGCACGTCCGGTAATCGAGCTGGATATCTGCATGGGATCGGCTTTGCGCAGCATAGAAGTGAACTTGACCGACCGAAGTGCATTCCAATACCCGCTCTTGATCGGCTCCGAAGCCCTGAAACGCTTTGATGCACTGGTCGACCCTAGCCTTAAATACGCTGCTGGCAAACCCGCCTGCGCCACCGACGTTCACACCGCAGAGTAATACCCATGCGCGCTCTTACCCTTCATCTGAAACTGCTGATCGCCATCCTGGTGGTGCTGGGCATTTCAGTTACGGCCTATCAGATTTTCGTGCTGGGCATCCCGGTGACCGAAGACGCCACCGACGACCTGTGGAACATCGACGCCAAGGTCGAGTTTGTCGCCAGCGCCAAGGACCCGGTAAAGATCCAGATGTTCGTGCCGCCCTTGAGCCGCGACTATGTCAGCCTCAATGAAAGCTTCATCTCCAACAACTATGGGGTGGCGGTCAACCGCGTCGACGGCAACCGCAAGGTCACCTGGTCGGCACGCCGCGCCAAGGGCAACCAGACCCTGTACTACCGCCTGGTGCTGACCAAGCGCTACACCGCCGATAAACCCAAGATCAAGGGCCCGACCTTCCGCGACAGCATCGCCATCGAAGGTCCGGAGAAGATCGCCGCCGAAGCCCTGCTCGCGCCGATCCGCCAGCACTCGGCCGACGTCGAGACCTTCATCAGCGAAGCGATCAAGCGGGTCAACAACAGCAACGACGACAACGCCAAGATGCTCCTGGCGGGCGACCCGGCGCCGGCGCACAAGGCCAAGATCGTCGAGCTGCTGCTGTCCATCGCCCACGTGCCGGTGGAAAAGGTCCACACCATTCGCCTGGTGGCCGACCAGCCCCAGACCCCGGAACTCTGGCTGCGCAGCTTCAACGGTACCGACTGGCTGTACTTCAACCCCGAGACTGGCGAGCAGGGCCTGCCAAGCGACCGCCTGCTGTGGTGGACCGGCGATGACAACCTGATCACCGTCGATGGCGGCAAGAAAGCCACCGTGACCTTCAGCCTGAACAACAGCGAAATGAACGCCATTCGCCTGGCCAAGCTGACCGACGAGAACACCGACGCCAACTTCCTCGAGTACTCGTTGTACGGCTTGCCCCTGCAAACCCAACAAACCTTCATGATCATGGTCATGATCCCGATCGGCGTGCTGGTGATCCTGATCCTGCGTAACCTGATCGGCCTGCAGACCCTGGGCACCTTCACCCCGGTGCTGATCGCCCTGGCCTTTCGCGAGACCCAGTTGGGCTTCGGGATCGTGCTGTTTACCGTGATTACCGCCCTGGGCCTGTCACTACGCTCCTACCTTGAGCACCTGAAACTGCAGATGCTGCCGCGATTGTCGGTGGTGTTGACGTTCGTGGTGGTGCTGATTGCCGCCATCAGCCTGTTCAGCCACAAGCTGGGCCTGGAACGCGGCCTGTCGGTGGCGCTGTTCCCGATGGTGATCCTGACCATGACCATCGAACGCCTGTCGATTACCTGGGAAGAACGTGGCGGTGGCCATGCCATGAAAGTAGCGATCGGCACCCTGTTCGCCGCCTCCCTGGCGCACCTGATCATGAGCGTGCCTGAGCTGGTGTACTTCGTCTTCACCTTCCCGGCGATCCTGCTGATCCTGGTGGGCTTCATGCTGGCCATGGGGCGTTATCGCGGCTACCGCCTGACCGAGCTGGTGCGTTTCAAAGCCTTCCTCAAGGCTGACTCGTAATGTTCGGTTTCTGGAAGACCTGGAAGGCCCTGGAGGCGCGGGGCATCATGGGCATCAACCGGCGTAACGCCGACTACGTGCTCAAGTACAACAAGCGCAGCCTGTACCCGATCGTCGATGACAAGATCATCACCAAGGAACGGGCAATCAAGGCCGGTATCCACGTGCCGCAGATGTACGGGGTGATCTCCACCGAGAAGGAAATCGACAAGCTCGGCGAGATCATCGACGGCCACAGCGACTTCGTCATCAAGCCGGCACAAGGTGCCGGCGGTGACGGCATCCTGGTGATCGCCGACCGTTTCGAAGGGCGCTATCGGACCGTCTCCGGGAAGATCATCAGCCATGAGGAAATCGAGCACCAGATTTCCAGCATCCTCACCGGCCTGTACTCCCTGGGCGGCCACCGCGACCGCGCACTGATCGAGTACCGGGTGATACCCGACCAGATCTTCAAGAGCATCAGCTATGAGGGCGTGCCGGACATCCGCATCATCGTGCTGATGGGCTACCCGGTGATGGCCATGCTGCGCTTGCCGACCCGTCAGTCCGGCGGCAAGGCCAACCTGCACCAGGGCGCCATCGGCGTTGGTGTCGACCTGGCTACCGGCCTGACGTTGCGCGGTACCTGGCTGAACAACATCATCACCAAACACCCGGACACCACCAACGCGGTGGACGGCGTGCAACTGCCCTACTGGGACGGTTTCATGAAGCTTGCCGCCGGTTGTTATGAACTGTGCGGCCTGGGCTACATCGGCGTCGACATGGTGCTGGACCAGGAAAAAGGCCCGCTGATCCTCGAACTCAACGCGCGTCCAGGGCTAAACATCCAGATTGCCAACGACTGCGGGCTGACGTTGCGCACCCACGCGGTGGAAGCGCGCCTGGAAGAGCTCAAGACCCAGGGCATCAGCGAAACCGTGGAAGAGCGCGTGCGGTTTGTCCAGGACCGGTTCGGGCATATTCCTGCGGTCGAGGGCTGATCGCCGAAACCGCTGCACCTGTCGCCAGCAGGCTGGCTCCCACACTGGGTCCGTGGGGGAGCCAGCCTGCTGTTGATGGCCAATCCCCTCTAGGAGCATTTCCTACAGAGGACTACAATCGCCACCCCGCCTCAATGGCTGATCTACCCCGCTCATGTCGACCTGTTCCGTATACCCGCTGCCCTACCACGCCAACCCCGCCGAGTATTTCGCGGCGATCCGTCATGCTCCCGGCAGCGTGCTGCTCGACAGTGGCCGGCCGACCGCCGAGCGCGGGCGGTATGACCTGCTCAGCGCCTGGCCGCTGGCGACGCTGGCGGTCGCGCCGGATGAAAGCGGCGCAGGCTTCCTGCAACGCTTGCGCAGCACTCTCGGCCAATTGGGCGAAGCGACCATCCCGGCGCCTTTCGAACTGCCATTCGCCGGCGGCCTGATCGGCTACCTCAGCTACGATTTCGGCCGGCACCTGGAGGCCCTGCCCCACCAGGCGCAAGACGACCTGCAACTGCCCGATGCGCGCTTCGGCCTGTATGCCTGGGCGCTGATCAGCGACCACCTGCTGGGCACCAGCCAACTGGTGTTTCACCCCCACGTCAGCGCGGCCGAGCGCCAGCGCCTGCGCGAGGTGTTCAGCCAGCCGGCCGCAGCGAGCAGCGCGACTTTCAGCCTCGAGGGACCGATGCGGCCCGACCTCAGTCCTGAGGATTATCGGCAGGCATTCGAGCGCATCCAGCACTACATCCAGGCCGGTGACTGCTATCAGGTCAACTTTGCCCAACGGTTCCGCGCGCAGTGCCAGGGCGACGCCTGGACCGCTTATTGCGCACTGCGGGCAGCGTGCCCGACGCCGTTCTCGGGTTTTCAGAGCCTGCCCGACGGCGGTGCAGTACTCAGTCTGTCACCCGAGCGTTTCGTCAAAGTCAGCCAGCGCCAGGTGGAGACCCGCCCGATCAAAGGCACCCGCCCACGCGGACGCGATGCCGCCGAAGACGCGGCCAATGCCGCTGAACTGCTGGCCAGCCCCAAGGATCGCGCGGAAAACCTGATGATCGTCGACTTGTTGCGCAACGACCTGGGCCGCACCTGCCGCATCGGCTCGGTGCGCGTACCGGAATTGTTCAGCCTGGAAAGCTACCCCAACGTGCACCACCTGGTGAGCAGCGTCACCGGCGAGCTGGCAGCCGACAAGGACGCCCTGGACCTGATCGCCGGCAGTTTTCCTGGCGGTTCGATCACCGGCGCGCCGAAAATCCGCGCGATGCAGATCATCGACGAACTGGAACCCACCCGTCGCGGCTTGTACTGCGGCTCGTTGTTGTACCTGGACGTGCGCGGGCAAATGGACAGCTCGATCGCCATCCGCAGCCTGCTGGTCAAGGACGCCCAAGTCTGCTGCTGGGGCGGCGGCGGAATCGTCGCCGACTCGCAGTGGCAGGCCGAGTATCAGGAGTCGATCACCAAGGTGAGGGTGCTGCTCGAAACCCTGCAGAACCTATAAAAACATCGCGAGCAGGCTCGTTCCCACAGGGAGCACATTCCATTGTGGGAGCGAGCCTGCTCGCGATAGCGTCCTCAAGGACGGTTACAGGCTCAACTCCCGGTTCGAAGCCTTGAGAAATTCCTGCTTCAACTCGGCAAACGTGTGCACCGCCGGAAACTGCGGGAACTCACGGATCACATTGTCCGGTGCATGGAACAGAATCCCGGCATCGGCCTCGCCCAGCATGGTGGTGTCGTTGTACGAATCACCGGCAGCGATCACCCGGTAGTACAGGCTCTTGAAGGCCAGGACCGACTGGCGCTTGGGGTCTTTCTGGCGCAACTGATAACCGGTGACCCGACCGGTCTCGTCGGTGACCAGGCGATGGCAGAGCAAGGTCGGGAAGCCCAGTTGACGCATCAGCGGCTGGGAAAACTCGTAGAAAGTGTCGGACAGGATCACCACCTGGAAGCGCTCACGCAGCCAATTGACGAACTCGATGGCGCCCTCCAGCGGCTTGAGGGTGCCGATCACTTCCTGGATATCGGCCAGCTTCAGGCCGTGCTCGTCGAGGATGCGCAGGCGCTGCTGCATCAGCACGTCGTAGTCGGGAATATCCCGGGTGGTTGCCCTGAGGGATTCAATCCCGGTTTTTTCGGCAAAGGCGATCCAGATTTCCGGGACCAGGACACCTTCCAGGTCGAGACAGGCAATTTCCACAACACACTCCCATTTGTACTGATTATTGAGTTGAGCGAGCAAAAGGACTGCCGAACTCTAGCGAGTCGCAACTCGCTGCGCAACGCAGACAAGCGCGCCAGCGGGCCTGGGTTTTTGCTAACATCGCCTGCATATAGAGCGCTTAGCGCCACAGACCTGTAGGAAACCGCCCTGATGAGCCCATCGTTCGACGTCGCTGAACTCGCCGCGACCTATGCCAACAAATCCGCCCAGGACATTCTCAAACTGGCCTTTGCCGAGTTCGGGGACGACCTGTGGATCTCCTTCAGCGGCGCCGAGGATGTGGTGCTGGTGGACATGGCCTGGAAGCTCAATAAAAACGTCAAGGTCTTCAGCCTCGACACCGGGCGCCTGCACCCGGAGACCTATCGTTTCATCGATCAGGTCCGCGAGCACTACAACATCCAGATCGAACTGGTGTCGCCGGACCACAGCAAGCTGGAACCTTTCGTCAAGGAAAAAGGCCTGTTCAGCTTCTACAAGGACGGTCACGGCGAATGCTGCGGCATCCGCAAGATCGAACCGCTGCGCCGCAAGCTCTCCAGCGTGCGCGCCTGGGCCACCGGCCAACGCCGCGACCAGAGCCCGGGAACCCGCAGCCAGGTGGCCGTGCTGGAAATCGACAGCGCGTTCTCCACCGCCGAGCGCCCGCTGTACAAATTCAACCCGCTGGCGCAAATGAGCAGCGAAGAGATCTGGGGCTACATCCGTATGCTGGAGCTGCCCTACAACAGCCTGCACGAGCGCGGCTTCATCAGCATCGGCTGCGAACCCTGCACCCGCCCGGTGCTGCCGAACCAGCACGAGCGCGAAGGTCGCTGGTGGTGGGAAGAGGCCACCCAGAAAGAATGCGGCCTGCACGCCGGCAACATCATCAAGAAAGCCTGATCCTGGCGAGAGCACAGCTTGCTCGCGACCATCACGCCGCGCGATTCAGACCGCACTGAATCGCACAGCCCACTGCTGCTGCGCAAACTGCTCGATGATGAAATCGACAAACACCCGGGTCTTGCCCGGTAGCAGCTTGTGCTCGGCGTAGTAGATGGAAATGTTGCCGTCATCGACGTACCAGTCCGGCAACACCCGCTGCAACGTTCCCGCCTGTAGATAACCCAGCGCAAACGGCATGCTCACCAGCGCAATGCCCAGACCCTGGGTCGCCGTGGCACAGGCCGCTTCCGAGTCACTGAGGGTCATCCGCACCTTGAGGTTCAGCGGGCTGTGTTGCTGCTGGCGACTGGTCAATTGCCAGGAACGTACGCGACCGGTCTGCGGCGAGCGAATCAGGATGCCGTCGTGGTGGCGCAGATCATCCGGTTCGAGCACCGGCGGTTGGCGTGCCAGGTACTCCGGGGACGCCACCAGCACCCGGTGGGCCGGGGTCAGTCGACGGGCGACCACCCCCTGGGGCAGCTCGAAGCCGCCGCCAATCGCCGCGTCGAAGCCCTGGCCGATCAGGTCGACCTGGCGGTTATCGAAATGCCAGTCCGGGTTGATCGCCGGATAGCGCCCCAGGAACTCCCCCAGCAACGGCACGATGTACAACCGGCCGAACACCGTGCCCATACTGACCTTGAGGGTCCCGGCCGGACGCCCTTCGGCGCTGGCCAGGTTGGCCACCGCATTCTGGATCGTATGCAGGCTGGCGCTGACCTCGCCGAGAAACAACTGACCGGCCTCGGTCAGCGTCAGGCGTCGGGTGCTGCGCTGAAACAGCCGCACCCCCAGGCGCGCCTCCAGTTTGGCGACACTCTTGCCCACCGCCGCCGGGGTCAGGCTCAAGCGTCGTGCAGCCTCGGCAAAGCTGCCGACCTCGGCGCTACGGACGAAGCATTCGATACTGCTGAAGGTTTCCATGATCGCCACTATAAACTTTTGGTTTACACAGACTATCGCAATCAGGGTCTACTCAGGGGGTAATGGGAAATCAATACTAGGCTCCATCAACCGGGACACTTCGCCTCGGGACTTTGGAGATCGACATGACCACTCAACCTCTCAGCGGCAAAGTAGCGCTGATCCAGGGCGGCTCCCGCGGTATCGGCGCGGCCATCGTCCAGCGCCTGGCCGCTGAAGGCGCCGCCGTTGCCTTTACCTACGTCAGCTCCACCGCCAAGGCAAAGGAGCTGCAGGACAGCATCATTGCCACAGGTGGCAAAGCCCTGGCGATCCAGGCCGACAGCGCCGATGCCGTGGCCATCCGCCAGGCGGTCAATAGCACCGTGCAAACCTTTGGGCGGCTGGACATCCTGGTCAACAACGCGGGCGTGCTGGCCATTGCTGCGTTGGAGGATTTCAAACTCGAAGACTTCGACCAGACGCTGGCTATCAATGTGCGCAGCGTGTTCATCGCCAGCCAGGAAGCCGCACGGCACATGGGCGCCGGCGGTCGCATTATCAACATCGGCAGCACCAACGCCGACCGCATGCCCTTCGCCGGTGGTGGCCCCTACGCCATGAGCAAGGCCGCACTGGTCGGCCTGACCAAGGGCCTGGCCCGCGACCTGGGTCCACGGGGCATCACCATCAACAACGTGCAACCCGGCCCGGTCGACACCGACATGAACCCGGCCCACGGCGAGTTCGCCGAAAGCCTGATCCCGCTGATGGCTGTGGGCCGGTATGGCACCGCCGCCGAAATCGCCAGCTTCGTCGCCTACCTGGCCGGTCCTGAGGCTGGCTATATCACCGGGGCCAGCTTGACCATCGACGGTGGTTTTGGCGCCTGAGGCCTTTACAGGTACAACAAAACGCCGGGTAACCCTGCACAGGTTACTCGGCGTCTTGTTGTGCCTGGATCACTGGTCAGGCTGTTTCAAGTGCCGGCAAGCCATAGGCCTGCAGCGAAAAAGCCCTCAACGAACGCAAGATGCTGTCGGCATGGGCATACTTTTCGTCAGCCATGGCCGCGTCCGGCACCGCCACTGCAGTCATCCCCGCCGCTTTCGCCGCAGTGACGCCAAATGGCGAATCCTCGAACACCAGGCAATCCTCAGGCGCTACGCCCAGGCGGCGCGCGGCGGTGAGGAAGATATCCGGGGCCGGCTTGGCGGCACCGACTTCAGGGTCGTCGGCGGTGACGATGGTGTCGAACAGCGCGAACCAGTCACGGTGCAAGGTGGTTTTCTGCGCGAAGGACTGACTCGAAGAACTGGTGCCCACGGCAATCGGAATGTTGTTGGCCTGCAAGTGCTCAACCAACTCCCGGGCCCCTGGCATCGCCAGCGCAAGAGGAAAACGTTCCTGCATCAAGGGTTCGCGAATCCGCAGGAACTCCTCGGCACTGATGGGCAACTCTAGCGCCTGCACCAAATAACGCGCCAGGTCGGCGGCGCCACGGCCAATGATGTTCTGCTTGATGCTCCAGTCGAACGTACGGCCGTAGCGTTGCGCGATGATCTGCGTGACCTCGGTGTAAATGCCCTCGGTATCCAGCAACAGACCATCCATATCAAAAATCACGGCCTTGATCGGGCCCAACTCCAGCTGTGCACTCATCGCATCTGATCCGTTATCAACACAACATTCCAGGAACGGCTCAGGTACGGCCATGGCCCTGATCGACCGCGCAACGGTCGAAGAAAGGGTTCAGCAGCATAACGAGCCTGGTTTACATGGGGCAACCATTTGCCAGTCGCAACATCGACAGCAGGGCCTAGGGTGAATCTCGAGCGCAGGGAAAGCGTGAGACGTTAACTTATTATTTTATAAGATAACTGTTGATTAACTTATGAAAGACTTATTAGACTCTCATGAACGAAATCTACTGGACCCGCAAAGCCGTCAAGCAACTGCTGCGGATACACAGTGACCAGCAACGGAAAATACGCGATGAACGCACCTACTGAGATTCAAATCATCAAGGGCCCGGACGGCGAGCCGGCCTTTGTGGTCATCCCCTATCAGCAGTACATCAGCCAAACTGGCACTGCCGAGCTGATTCCACATTCGGTGGTCAGCCGCATTGTCGACGGGGCCACCCCGATCCGCGCGTGGCGCGAGCACCTGAACCTGACCCAGGAAGAGGTGGCCAGGCGCCTGGGCATTTCCCAGCCGGCGTTTGCCCAACAGGAGGCGGTCAACAAACCACGCCGCGCCACCCGGGAAAAGATCGCCACGGCATTCGGCATCCGCGCCGATCAACTGGAGCTGTGAACCCCGGCTGTGGGAACTGCCTAGGGCTGCGTTCGTTTGATCTTGGTTTTGTGGCGGCCGTACGCAAAATGTGCGGACAGCCAGATTGACTGTAGGAGCGAGCTTGCTCGCGATGGACGTCAACGCTTACCCATGCTGCCTGAATAAACGCGTTGCGTTCAACGCGAGCAAGCCGCAAGCCGGCGCCCGCTCCTACCGGTACATCGCAGCGAAGGATCAGTGACCCTTCTTGCCCATGCTGTTACCCACCGCGCCACCGGCGGCACCGCCCAGGCCGGCGCCGATGGTCGCACCATTCTTGCCGCCCAGCGAACGCCCGATGACCGAACCACCGGCCGCGCCGACACCACCGCCAATGGCGGCCTTGGTGCGATTACCCTTGTGGGCGCCCGCAGCACCACCGGCAGCGCCGGCTACACCCGCGCCAATGGTCGCGCCGGTGCTGCCACCGAGCTTCTGACCCACCACGTTGCCCAACGCGCCACCCAGGCCGCCACCCAACGCCGCGGTGCCATCACCGGAAGCCATTGCACCTTGAGCGACCAGAAGCCCCAGAACCAGAGCAGGCAGAGTTAAACGCATGACATGAACCTCAAACAGAGTATTGAATCGTAGAAATGGGCTGCTACTGAAGGGGGGTGTCCAGACGAGGACGCCGCCAACCTTGCTGTGCGCGTGGGTTGGACAGCAATTAGCCGAAGAGTTTTATCGCGGGCAAAAAAAAGCCCGCTGGGGAACGGGCTGACAAGACTTGCTTTTAACGGATGAGCTGAGCCTACGTTTTGGCTTGTGAAAGAAACGTGAAACACCCCAACCACTCCTGGTTACATTGATACAAAATATGACACACCTGCATATCACCCCTCCTCCCGCCAAACCGCAGGCACAAAAAACCCCGCACATCGGCGTAATGCTGTTCACTTAAGCGGAGCAGCCTCACGGTCCACTGGGAACCGGGTCTTTGAAATCTTCACCGTCCTTGGCCTCGAAGGCCTGGGGCGGTGATCCAGAAACAATCCCCCGATACCTGCCCTCAGTTCCGCCAAGCGTCTCCCTGTCGCTGAAACTGGATTGGCTGCTGCCATCACGATCAATTGCACGGCGATGTACTGGCAGGCCGGTTTGAAACGGATGTCCGAAGGCGCTCGACCAAACGCCACCGCCGCTTGGCTCGCTTCCCGGCGAATCACGTTGTAAGCCAGCAACAGCCCCCACACTTCCTGATAGATCAGCTCGATTTTTTTGCTGCGCAAGGTCATTGCGTTCTGTTGCATTGAACTCTTGATGTCCCTGAAACCCAACTCGATCTCCCAACGCTCCTGATAAAGTTTGGCAACAGCCTTAGTGGTGTAGGTCTTGGCCGGCAAGGACGTCATCACGGTCTTCACTTTGCCTTGAATTTCATAGCTGACTTCGCGTACCTCCCAGTGCGAGGGAAGAGTCGGATTTCGCTTTCTGGCCTGTGGCGAGACTTTCATACGCACCAAACGGTCGCGCTGGTTGTAGCGGGCCACTTCCTCGCAGACCAGTCCCTTTTTTGCCGGGATCAACCAATGACGGCTGGTGCCCGTTCTACTTAGGCTCAACAGCAGCTCCGCGCCCCAGAACCCTTTGTCGAACAGCGTCACCGAGTGGTCGGGAATATGCTGCAAAAACTCGTCGGCCAGGCGCATTTCACTGCGTCGGTAAGGGCTCAATTGTGCATCTAGGATCACGTGCGAACGCACATTCATTAGCGCCACCAGGCGCAGCATCGGAAACGGTGTCTGGCGATCGCTGGGGGTGTTTCCCGACCCGAAGTGATCTCGAAGCTCGGGCGTATCCGGGGTGCGAAAAAGCGCACCGTCCACCGCGAAAACCTGCAAATTATGCCAGGCATCATCGTCATAGCGCTCTGCGCCCCAATGGTTGCCGGTCTTGCGGAACAACCACTCAACAGGATCGGCGCCGAGCCGTTTACGAGCTTCGGTTACACCACTGCGCGCCAGCAAATGGTCAGAGGCCAGGCCTTGGGCGCAGATGTTCAAACGCCTGGCCACCTCGTGAACCGGCTCGTCACGAAATAACGCCATGCCAAGCACTAGCCACAGCACTTGATCAGCGGGCAGGCGCCGCCGGCGAATGGTCGCCTGACTGGAGAGGTCGAGCGCAGACGCTACCCACTCGATGGGAATGTTTTGGGTGAAGGTGCTCAGGTCGCAGAAGTTAAAAAGGTCGTCGAGGTCGAGCAGGTCCTGTTGAACAGACATAAAAAATCCGATGCCAGAGGTCTGGCATCGGATTTTCTAGGAAGCCCGGCGTGAGCTCAAATGCTTAAGTGAACAGCATTACGCACATCGGCGGGGTCTGTCGGGTTTTCGATCACTTGCGCAATGGCACGGTGACCCTGGGCATGAACGGTTTACTGGAAGTCCTGCTCACTGTGGACGCACGGACCTGGCCCGGTTTGCTCGGCGCTTGGCCAAACCCCGAGACGTAATCTGTCTGCCCGCAGTGCACACAGTTGTTGATCGGGTACTCAGCGCCATCATCTTCGATGTACGGATTGCTCATCTCTGCGTCCCTCCCTACAGGTCGGTACCGACAAACAAGCGTTTGCCTGAAAAGCACAGACCCTCAAGAGATTCCAGACTAACCGGTCATACCCGGACCACCCATTCAAAAAGCCATCAGCCGACGAATGGCCCAAGTCGGGTTACTTGAGCTTGACCGCGGTACCGGTCACAAAGACCACCAGCATGCTGCCCTTGCCGGAGGGCATGCTGATTTCAAAGTTGACCCCCACCACCGCATCCGCCTGCAGGCTGCGGGCGCGCTCCTTGAGCTCGTCAGTGGCCTGGGCACGGGCTTCACGCAGGGCTTTCTCGAGGGTCTGGGAACGCCCGCCGAAAAAATCGCGCATGCCGGCAAATATATCCCGCACCACATTGATGCCCTGCACGGACTCGGCGCTGACGATGTCCAGGTACGCCGCAATCTGCCGACCTTCGATGGAATGGGTAGTGGTGGTGATCATGAAAACTTCCTTGATGGACTAATGGCGGCCGCGAGGCTGGCCTAAGTCATGGAGACGTACATACTGGGTACTGGCGGCACAGATTCTGCCAGCGAGCGTGCGGGAGAGTGTATGACGGTCTTTTTACTGCTGTACCTGTGCACCGACGCTTCGCGCAGCGACTGCCAGGTGATTGCCGTTGAACATTGGGTGCAGCCCGATGCCTATCAACAGTGCGTCGCGGCGGCCAGACAATTGACCAAGGACCTCACCGCGAAAAACCGCCAGAGCAATTATTTCGTCTGTGAAACCCAAGCCAGCCCATGAGCTACAGGCAATCGCGCACCGCCTTGCGCAAGGCCGCCGACTTGGCCCACGGCGGTCCCTGGTACAACGAGACCTTGCTGCCATCCTTGTACTTGACGATATCGACGATCTCATCGGCGGTAATGATGCTGGGCGCGTTGATCCGCCAGCCGTTGGAGATCTGGGTCTGGGTAGCCTTGGGCACCTCGCGCTGCCAGGCTGGCAACACACACGCGGCGTATTCCTTGGGCGGCTTGGCAGTCTCCTTGCTCAGGTTCGGCTCCCCCGGCACCAGCGAGGCCGGTAACGAACACCCCGCCAACACCACACACCCCAGCGCTGCCATCCATATCCGCATGATTGTTCCTTGCACTCAAAGAGGAAAATGTAGCTTCACATTGAGTGCTCAGCCAGCCCACCCGGCATCAGGCCAGAACCACCACCCGGGTTGCAGGGCCTGGGCCGAATGGATTCACACTCAGCGCCAGGCCAACGCTCCTGCTTAGAAAATCCCGCGATAGATGGCCGCTACATCCTGCTCCGTCATGTCCCGTGGATTGCTGTCGATCAAGCGGCGAATGCCTACCACCACTTCCGTGGCCATCGACGGGATGGCCTGTTCGTCGACCTGCAGCTTCGACAAACGCGTCTCCAGGCCGCTGTCGCGCACCAGCGCCTCAATGGCCAGGACAAACGCCTCGGCCGCCGTGGCCTCATCGGCAAACAGCTGGTCCGGCAGCAGATAGGCTGCCAGTTCAGCATATTGGCGCTGCGCCTGGGCGAGGTTGAAGCGAATGATCGGTGCCATGACAAGGGCGTTGGCGTGGCCATGGGGAATATGGAAGCGCGCCCCCAACGGATAGGCCAGGGCATGGATCGCCGCCACCGACGCGTTGACGAATGCCATGCCCGCCATCAGTGAACCTTGCAGCATCGCCGTGCGTGCCGCGACGTCCCGACCATCGGCCAGCACCTTGGGCAGATTGCGTCCCAGCAAAGCCAAGGCGGCGGTGGCCAGGCTGTCGGCAATTGGGTTCTTGCGCGTGCGGCTGGTGTAGGCCTCGATGGCATGCACCATGGCATCCAGGCCGGTGGCGGCAGTGACCTTGGGCGGCAGGCCGAGGGTCAGCTCGGGGTCGAGCACCGCCACGTCGGGCAGCAATTGCGGCGAGTACACCACCTGCTTGCACTGCTGCTCATCAGTGATTACCGAGACCCAGGTCACCTCCGAACCCGTGCCGGCGGTGGTTGGCATCAACACCAGCGGCACCCGTTGCCCCAGCGCTTTATCGGTGCCGTACATGGCTTCCAGGGACTGCTCGCTATTGACCAGCAAGGCCACCAGTTTCGCCGCATCCAGGGAACTGCCGCCCCCCAACCCCAGCACCCCATCGACCTTGAACGCGCGCGCCTGGGCTGCGGCCTGCTTGACCACACTGGCCGAAGGATCGGGCACCACCTGATCGAACACCGTCACCTCGCAGCCAGCAGCGTGCAAGGCCTGTTGCGCACTGGCGGCAAAACCCAGGCTGACAATGCCTGGGTCGCACACCAGCATCACCCGTTGTGCGCCCAATCCGCTGAGCACGTGCCCGACCTGTTGCAGCGCACCGGCTTCACACAAGATGCGCGGTACGCTTCTGAATTCGTAACTCATGAATCACTCCTTCGCCCTACAGCACCGAGGCGTAGATGGCGTGAATATCGTCGCGGTTGAGCGGACGCGGGTTGTTGATCAGCAAGCGCTCGACCTTCAGCGCGTCCTCGGTCAGCCGGGACAGGTCCTGGGACGTGACGCCCACCTCATGCAAACGCTGGGCGAACGGCATGCGCGCCACCAGGCGGGTGATGAAATCGATGAACCCCTCGCACGCCTCGGCCGCATTGGCAAAGCGCTGCTGCGGCAGTACCGCCGAGGCCAGTTGCGCGTACAGCGGCTCGGCCGCCGAACGGTTGAAATTCAGCACGGGCACCAACACCAGGGCATTGCTCAAGCCATGGGGCACGTGGAATTGCCCACCCAGTGGATAGGCCAGCGCATGCACCGCCGCCACTGGCGCATTGGCGAACGCCATGCCGGCCAGCATCGAACCCAGGAGCATGTCCGAACGCGCCGCCAGGTCACCCGGCTCGGCCAGTACCCGATCCAGGTTGCCCGCCAGCAAACGCAGGGCCTGCACCGCCAGGCCATCGGACAACACGTTTTTCTTGTGCACGCTGGTATAGGCCTCGATGGCATGGACCATCGCATCGACCCCGGTCATGGCGCTGATCGCCGCCGGCAGGCCGACGGTCAAGCGCGCATCCAGCAAGGCGATGTCCGGATACAACAGCGGACTGACCACGCCCTTCTTTTCATGGCTGGGGGTAGTGACGATTGCCACGGCCGTGACCTCGGACCCGGTGCCCGCGGTGGTCGGCACCTGGATCAACGGCAAACGTGGCCCCTTGGCCAGGTTGTTGCCGTAGATCGACTCCAGCGACTGCTCGTGACTACACAGCAGCGCCACCAGCTTGGCGGTGTCCAGGGAGCTGCCGCCGCCCAACCCGATGACCGCCTGGGCGCTGCAACCGCGCGCCACTTCCACCGCATCCAGCACCGCGGCCACTGGCGGATCCGCCTGCACATCGCTGTACAGCGTGACCTGCACGCCCTGCTCGCGCATCGCCGCCAGCGGTGCATCGAGCAAGCCGGCGCGCAGCAGGCCTGGGTCACTGACCAGCAGTACCCGCTCGGCTTTGAGCTCGCGACACAACTGGCCCAGGCGCAAGGCGCCGTCAATTTCACAGATCACCCGTGGGGTGGTTTCAAAGGTAAATGTCGACATGGTGCTCCCTACCCTACTGTCACGCTGCCGCGCTCGATGCGAAACAACGCATCGACCAGGTCAGCAGAATGAGTGTCATCGGACTCGCTGATCAGCACGCACAAACCTTCCTGCCCGAGCTTGGCGATCACCTCGCTCAAGCGCCTCGACAGCACGGGCGCCACGCCCTCGAAGGGTTCGTCGAGCAACAGCAGCTTGTTGCCGGGCATCAGCGCCCGGGCCAGCGCCACCAGTTTTTGCTGGCCGCCCGACAGTTGCATGGCCTTGCGGTCGCGGAACTGGGCGATCTCCGGGATCAGGCTGTACACCCATTCCAGGCGGCGCTGACTGTCGGCCAAGTGATTGGCCCAGACCGGCAGCAGGATGTTCTCCTCGACCGTCAACGCCGGGATCAACCGCCGATCCTCCGGCAAATAGCTGATACCCGCCGCCGCCCGCTTGAAGCTGGGCAGGGTGCGCAGGTCCTGCCCGGCAAAGGACATGTCACCCGCGTCGGCGTCCAGCAACCCCATGATGGCGCGGATCAGCGTGGTCTTGCCGGCGCCGTTATGGCCGATCAACCCCACCATCTGCCCGGCGCCCACGGTCAGCGACACCTGGTGCAGGATCGGCACCCCTTCGATCGACACACTCAGGTTGCGAATCTCAAGACTCATAGCGCGGCCCTCAGGTGAACTTTCTGGCTACCGGTGACAAATTCCTGCACCCGGGGATTGGCCAGCACCTGTTCCGGCACCCCGTCGGCCAGTACTTCACCGCTGTAGAAGGCGAGGATGCGCGAGACGTAACGACGCACCACGTCCATGTCGTGCTCGACAAACAACACCGTCACCCGGCGCTCGGCGACCACCCGCATCACCGTGTCCATCAGCGCGGTTTTCTCCTCGGCACTGACCCCACTGGTGGGTTCGTCGAGCAGCAGCATCTGCGGCTCGCCAATCAGCGCCATGGCGATATCGATCAGCTTGCGCACACCCTGCGGCACGGCGGTGACCTGGGTATCGCGCCAGCGGGCGATGTCGAACTGCGCAAGCATCGCGTCGGCCAACGCCACCCGCGCCGCCGTGCGCATCGGCGCCAGCAGCGAGGGAAACGGGTTCTGTGCCGCCGCCACGGCGATCAGCAGGTTGTCCATCACGCTCAACTGGGGGAACAGCTGGGCGACCTGGAACGAGCGGGCCATGCCCAGGCGGGTAATCGCCCGGGGCGTGCGGCCGATGATCGACTGGCCATTGAACAGGACCTGGCCACTGCTGGGTTTCAGGTAGCCGGTGACCATGTTGATAAAAGTGGTCTTGCCGGCGCCGTTGGAACCGATGACGCCGACCACTTCGCCCGGCCGAATGCGCACGTTGACGTCCTTGGCCGCGGTGACCGCACCAAATGCCTTGCACAGTCCTTGAGTTTCGAGAATGCAGCTCATGCCTTGGCCCTCCGCGCTTGTCCGGTAAACAGGCTCCACAACCCCTTGGGCAGGAACACGATGATCGCCAGCAAGGTGAAGCCCAGAATCATTTGCCAGCTATGGGGCACCAGCTCGATGGCATAGGTGCGCACCACCGCAAACACAATCGCCGCAATGAAGGGCGCCGCGACGTGGGCGGTACCGCCGAGCAAGGCAATGAACACGAACTCGCCAGAGGTGATCCAGTACGCCATTTCCGGGTCGATGTGCCCGGCCGACAGCGCCATGAAGCCGCCGCCCAGGGCCGACACCGCAGCCGCCGCGACGTAGTTCATGTACAGCACCCAGCGGGGAGATTGGCCGAGGTACTCGACGCGCACTTCGTTTTCGCGAATCGCTTCGCACATCATCCCGGCACTGCTGCGGCTGTAGCGGTGCAGCAACACCGCCAGCACCGCGCAGACGCCGACGATGATGATGAACAGCGCGAGCGGCGCCTGGCCCTGGGCCGGGCTCCAGCCGAACAGGCTCCAGGCCTTGACGTTGAAGCCGTCGGTGCTGCCCAGGGCCGAGCTCTTGACCAGCACGCCGTACAGGATCATCGAGAACGCCAACGACAACATGGCGAAAAAGATCTCTCGGTAGCGGGTCATCAACAGGCCCAGCAGCATTGCCAGCAACACGGCCGCGCCCACCCCGATCACCAGCAGCAAGGCCAGGTCGGAGATCTCCAGGAAGTGCCCGCTCATGCCCACGGCATAACCGCCGACGCAGAAGTACAAGCCCTGGCCGAAGGTTACCAGGCCCGCGCGCATCTGCATCACCACGCCCTGCACCACCATCGACTTGGCCAGGGCCATCGTCAGCAGGAACACCAGCCATTGCGGCGCAATCAAGCCGCCGGCGGCCAGCAGCAGCGCGACGCCGAGCAGTATCAGTTCGGTTCTATTGAGGCGCATATCAGATTTTCCTCGCCAGCACGCGGCCGAACAGGCCCTGCGGACGCACCGCAAGCACCAGCGCCATCACGCCGTAGATCACAAAGAGTTCGAATTCCGGGGCGTAGTGCACGGCGGCGGCGCGGCTCAGGCCCACCAGCAAGGCACCAACAGCGGCCCCTTCGATGCTGCCCATGCCACCGACCACGACCACGGCAAAGGCCAGCACGATGATTTCCACGCCCATGCCCGGCACCACGGAAATCGCCGGCGCCGTCAGGGCACCCGCCAGCGTGCCGAGCATGGTGCCCAGCACGAACACCAGGGTGAACATGCGGCGCACGTTGACGCCCATGGCCATCGCCACTTCCCGGTCATGGATCACCGCGCGCAGCACCTTGCCCTGGTGGGTGCGCTCCAGCCACAGCCACAGGCACAGGCCCAGCACCACCGACACGCCGACCAGCATCAGGTCGTAGTTGGACACCTTGAGCCCCGCCAGGGCGCTGCGGCCCATCTCGGCATACGGCTGATAGGCGAAGTAAGGATTCACCCCCCAGACCATCTTCATGCTGTCTTCGAGGACCAGCAGCAAGGCGTAGGTGATGATCACCATCAGCACTTCGTCGCGGCCGTACATGAAGCGCAACAACCCGCGCTCGATGATCAGCCCGACGATCAGACCGGCCACCAGCGCACAGCCGAGCATCAACAGATACCCCGCCCACACCGGCCCGATACCGTTGTTGAAATACCAGCCCACCAGCGACGCGGCGGTATAGGCGCCGATGGCGTAGAAGCTGCCATGGGCCATGTTCAGGATGCGCATCACCCCGTAGATCACCGTAAGCCCGGCGGCTACCAGGAACAGCCACGAGGCATAGATGGTGCCGTCAATCAGCACCGCAAAAAGACTCATCATAGGGGTCCTACCTTGGCAAAGAGGTGGCGGCGCCCGCAGGCCCGCCACAGAGGATCAATCACGCGGCGCGGCTCAGTTGCACTGGGCACCCGGGAAGCCGGCCTTGATCCATTCCAGCGCGGTGGTACCGTCCGGCGGGGTCACGCACTCACCGTTGAAGGCGATGACGTTCTGCACGCCGCCCTTCTTGTTCGCCGCGTCGTACTGGTACTCGCCGTAGGCAATGCCTTGCATCGCCTGGTGACCACCAGCCCGGGCCATTTGCACCGGGCCCGAGACCGACTCGAAGGTCGCGCCCTTGAAGGCCTTGGCGATCTCCAGCGGTGCCGGGACCTTGCCCGACTCGACCTTGGCGTTCTCCGCCGCGTGCTTGAGGCCGAGAATCGCCTGGGCCATCTTGCTCGCCGGGTACGTCGGGTCGGTCTTGTAGGCCGCCTGGTAGCTGCCCTTGAACCAGCGGTTGAGCTCGTTATCCGGGGCAAAC
Organism: Pseudomonas sp. P5_152; assembly: GCF_033989915.1. Lineage (NCBI taxonomy): Bacteria > Pseudomonadati > Pseudomonadota > Gammaproteobacteria > Pseudomonadales > Pseudomonadaceae > Pseudomonas > Pseudomonas sp. P5_152. Next base: position 1,256,250 of record NZ_JASFAH010000002.1, read on the forward strand.
GCACCGAATGGCCCACGGCCGCCGATGATCATGCCGTTGGGTGCCTGGTCCTTGTAGCGGTCGATCGCCGACTCGCCGCACGTCAGCACGGCGGTTGCATCCTCCAGCAGGCCACGGGCGTTGGCCTGCAGTACCAGGGCCTCCATGTCGCCACCCCAGAAGCTGGAGTGGATGATGTCCGGGCGCTTGACCGACAAGGCGGAAATCTCGGCGCCATACTGGCCCTGGAACACCTTGGGCATTTGCGACTCGACCACCTTGGCCTTGGGCATCAACTGCTCCATGGAGTGGGTGAAGTCGTTCCAGCTGTCCTGGCCCCAGGCGTAGTTCTGCTGGATCCCGGCGACCTTCTGCGCGTCCGGGCGGACCTTGGCCAGGTAACGCGCCGCGCCGATGTTGTCCACGGCCGCATCGAGGCTGGTGCGGAACACGAACTGCGGGGTCTTGTCTTCATTGAACAACTGCGAAGTGCCGCAATCGTAGAACACCGTCATCGCGCCCAGCTCTTCGGCCACCGGGGCAATGGCCAGGCAGTCGCCGGACGAGATGTAGCCCACCACCGCATCGACCTTCTGGCGCTGCACCAGGTTACGGAACTCTTCCACCTGCTTGGCCGCACCACCGGCCTCATCGATGATCACCACTTCGATCTCGGCACCGTTGATGCCAATGGTGTTGTAGGGCGCGGGCAGCTTGCCCTCGTTCAGCCCTTCCACCAGCACCTTGGCGGCATTCGCCGAGGGTTCGCCGAACGGGCCGGCGGCAGGGCCCGAGAGGAAGGTCACGATACCGATGCGGAACTTGCCGTTCTCGGCTGCCTGGACGCTGGTGGTCAAGGACAGGGCCAGGCCCGTGGCAGCGATGGCCAGGGCCAGGGGGTGTTTGATCATGGTTTTTTTATAGTTGTACATGGGCTGATGTCTCGGTGGATGAATGAACGGCCTAAGGTGCCTGGCCCTCGGTACTGCGTTTACGTGCGGCCAGTCGCCGCGCCAGCGTGGCGTTATCGAGCTGCAGCTCCTGCGCCGAATACACCGACCAGTCCCCCAGCATCAGTTGCGCCGGAGGAAAATCGGAATTGGCCACAGGAGTGCCAACCGCCTGGGTTTGCTGGATCTGGTGGGTGATCGGGTCAATCCGTGAAGCGAAACCGTCCGGGTCTTCCGGCAGGGCAATCTCCAGCCCCTCCAACGCCTTGATCAACGCCTGGCTGTCGGTGGCCCCGGCGGCTTTCTCATAGGCCTTGGCCAGCACCATCACGCCGGTGTAAGCGCCCTGGGCGGCGTAGGTCGGGTATCGCCCGCTCAGGGCACGAAAGCGCTCGACAAAGGAGTGGTTGCGCTCGGTGGCCGGCCAGTTGTTGTGGTGACGGGCCGAGAGAATCAACCCCGGCGGCGCCTTGGCTCCCAGTGACTCCAGGAAGTCGTAGTTGCCACCCGTGTCGAAGTTGGCCAGGCGCGAGGTTTCGAACAACCGGGTACCGGCTGCCTGCTTGATGAAGGCGTGCAGGTCGCCGCCCCACAGGGCCGAGACAATGATGTCGGGCTTGGCCTGCTCGAGGGCGGCGATGTACGCCGAATAGTCCGGCTCGTACAGCCGTGGCCACAGCTCGGTGACATCTTCGAATTGCACGCCCAACTGGCTGAAGGCTTCATGCAGGTCATCACGGGAGACGTGGCCGTACTCGTAGTCCGGGCCGATGAACGCCAGGCGCTTCCACCCCGTGGTTATCTGCAGCGCTTGCAGGTAACGGGCACCGGCCGCCATCGAGGTCCAGGTGTCGTTGGTCACGCGAAAATAATACGGATGGCCGTTTTCCAGGGTCATGCGCGAGGACGCATGGTCGGTGCCGATCATCAGCACCCGCTCCTGGTAGGCCAGCTCGCTGACCGCCAGCGCCACCCCCGAAGACACCATGCCGCACAACACCTGCACGCCGTCCTTGTGGATAAAACTCTTGGCCAGGCTGACGCCGTAGGACGCCTTCGACTGGTCGTCATCGACGATCACCCGCAGGCGCGGCAGCAACTCGCCCGCCTCACGCCGGGCATGCAGTTCGTCCAGCGCCACCTGGATGCCGACGATGCTGTCCTGGCCGTAGATCGCGGCGCGCTCGGTCATCGGGTACAGGCAGCCCATGGTCAGGTCGGCCTGACCGGCGGCCACACCCAACTCCAGCCGGCCAACCTGGGCACAGGCGGCAACGCTCACGAGCACACTGCTGAAGGCCAGGGCAACCTGAAACCAATGACGGGGCAGGGACATACAATGAATTCCTGTTGGGCGTTGATAACGCCTCTTGTTGGACAGCCGGGTTGCTAGAGCAAGGGCTGTGCCAGAGGCGTTGGGGAAGGTCTCAAGGATGGGCAAAGCGAACCAGCCAAACCCTTGTGGGTGTGGTGGTGGCGGGGATGTTGAGCGGTTAGCGCTCATCCCCCGCGCAAGGTTGAGCGGTTAGCGCTCGATGCCCAGGCGTTGCAAGCGACGCTTGAGCGCATGCCGGGAGATCCCCAGCAGGTGCGCGGCCAGGCCCTTGTGCCCGGCGGTCCGGCTGAGGGCATCGGTCACCAGCTCGCGCTCGGCGCGCTCCAGCTGATCGCCCAGCGCCTGGGCCTCGCTCGCCAGTTCGGGGCCGTGCATCGGTGCCGGCAACAACGCCGCGCTGATCGCCCGGCCCGGGGACAGGATGGTCAGGCGCTCGATGAGGTTCTTCAGCTCGCGAACATTGCCCGGCCAGCGATGGGCACGCAGCGCCGCCAGACAATCTGCCTCGAACCGGATCGCCTCGACGCCCTCCTCCAGGGCCTGGCGTCGGGCAAAATACTCGGCCAGCAGCAGCACATCATCGCCGCGCTCGCGCAGGGCCGGGATGTCCACGGTGATCACGTTCAGCCGATAAAACAGGTCCTCGCGAAACCGCCCCAGGCGCACATCTTCCGCCAGGTCGCGATTGGTCGCCGCCACCACCCGTACGTCGGCGTTGCTGGCGCGATTGGCCCCCACCGCACGGTAACTGCCGTTCTCCAGGAAGTGCAGGAGCTTGGCTTGCAACGCCAGGGGCAACTCGCCGATTTCATCGAGAAACAGCGTCCCGCCATCGGCCTGGCTGACCAGCCCCACACGCTTTTGATGGGCACCGGTGTAGGCGCCCTTCTCCGAGCCAAACAGCTCGGCCTCGATCAACTGCTCCGGCAAGGCGGCGCAGTTGACCTCGATAAAGGCGTGGGCCACCCGCGAGCTATGGGCATGCAGCGCCTGCGCCACCAATGTCTTGCCTGTACCGGACTCGCCCAACAGCAGGATGCGCGTCGCCGAACTGCGGGCGATGCGCTGCACCGCCGCACTCAGGGTGCACATCGCCGGGCTCTGGCCGTGCAGGCCGGCGTCCATCTGCTTGCCATCCGACTCGGCCACGGGCCCGGGTGTGGCCAGGGTGCTGGCGATGGTCGCCAACAGGTCATCCAGTTCGAAGGGTTTGGTCAGGTAGTCGGTCGCCCCGCCTTTCACCGCCTGCACCGCCGCACGCGTATCGCCGTGCGCAGAGATCATGATCACCGGCAACCCGGGCTGCAGCGCGCGCAGGCCGTCGAGCGTGGCCAGGCCATCGATGCCCGGCAGGCCGAGGTCGAGCAGGACCATATCGATGTCGGCGGGCCCGCCCTTGACCCGCTCCAGCGCCGCCTCGCCACTGCCGGCCGTGCTGATGCGCATGCCCTCCGCACGCAAGGCATAGCTCAGAGAGCGCACCAGCGCCTCTTCATCATCAACGATCAAAACGTGAATTTCAGACATCAACGGCTCACTTAGCGCGTGCACTGAGGCCAGGGAAATCAAGCGTGACCTGCGTGCCCTCCCCCAGCGTACTGACGATTTCCATGCGGGCGGCGTTGGCCTCCAGCAGTTGTTGGCAAATGCTCAAGCCCAGCCCGGTGCCCCGGGCTTTGGAGGTGAAAAAGGGTTGGCGAATCTGTTGCAGGTCGGCCTCGGATATCCCGCAACCACGGTCCAGCACGCTGATGCAAACGCGCTCGCCCGAGGCTTCGCCGCGCAGGTGCACCACCTGGTCATCGGGACTGGCCTGTACCGCGTTCAGGCACAGATTGAGCAGCACTTGCTGGGCTTGCTCCGGGTCGACGTACAGCTGCAACCCGGGTTCGGTCCAACAGCGCAGCTCGATATTGTGCGCCTGGCTATCCGCCGCTACCTGCCGTGCGATGCGCTCGAACAACTGCGCCACGTCCACTGCCTGGGGCTGGGCCGGGTGTGGCCGGCCGTACTCCAGGAGGTCGCTGGTGACGTGGGACAGCCGATCGATTTCCTGACCGAGATCGCTCAACAGCATCCGCCGCTCCGGCTCCTGTTCACGCCGCAGCAGCGCTTGCACGGTGGTCTTCATGGTTGCCAGGGGGTTACGCACCTCATGGGCAACGCCGGTGGCGAACGTACCCAACACCGCCAGGTTTTCACTGCGCACGGTGTTTTCCATCACAGCCGCCAAACGCTCGGCCATCACATTGAAGGCCCTGGCGACATGCCCGATTTCGTCGTTGTGCGGCTGCTCCGCCAGGCGATAACCGAGGTCGCCCATCGACAGTTGGTGAGCCCCTTGCAACAGGGTACTGACCCGTGCGCGCAGTTGCCGCGACAGGGTGAAAAACACGATGAGGATAAACCCGATGAAACTTGCGGCCACCCAGTACAACCACTGGCGAGCATCGTTCAAGGGTTCGAGGATCGCCCCCGGCTGGACGCTGAATACCAGTTGCCAACCCGGCAGTATCTGCGGCCCCTCGCGCCACTGCGTGGGAGCCGGAACCACGCGCCCGGTGGGATCGATGAACACCCCGCCCGGCACCCGCAACAACGGTGCGACCACTCCACTCATACCGGCGCTGACCAGCAGTTCGGTCAACGACGCCAGGCGCAGGTGCAAGGCGATACTCGCCCCATGATCGGTGCGTCCGCTGCGAATCAGCTTGCGAATCAAAAATCCACCGGAACGCCCGGCCTTGGGCAGCAACGGCCCGATCACCTCGACATCACCGACGCGGGTGCTCGGCAAGCCGGCGACCGACCACTGCGAATTGGTCCAGTAGGGTTCACCCGAGGCCGCTTGGCCGGGCAGCACATTGAGCAACTGCTCGTGCTCATCGAAGAACAGCACGCCGTACAGGAACGGCAGGTCACCCTCGAGCTTGAGCAGTGAATCGACATCGCTGCTGGGACGCGACTGGTCGGTGATGAAGTCCGGCATGTTCGGGTGGTTGGACAACGCCGACAGCTGGTAGAAGCGGTCATCGAGAAACGATGACAGACGGTTGGCCGTGGACAGCGCCTGGGCATCGAGCCGCTCACCGGTCAAGCGGTTGAGCAAATCCTTGGCCAGTTGCTCGTAGAAAATCGCCAGGGCAATCAGGGCGATGCTCATGACCACCACGGAAAGCAGGGTGTAGCGCGCCACCAGACTGCGCCGCGGACGCGCGAGCCAGTGCCACAGCACAGAGGTTGGAGCGTTGGGGTTCATAATTTTTTGTTTGTTTTTGTATGAACCCGGCAGCATAAGGACCCAGGCGCGCTCCTGTCCACCGCGCCCCTTCAGATCTCCAGAATGCCCGATGCCATGAAACCGCCGTCCACCGGAATCACATGGCCGCTGATGTACGACGAATCATCGGATGCCAGGAAGGCCACCGCCCCAGCCATTTCCGCCGGAGTGCCATAGCGGCGCATCGGTACGGCGCGGGCATAGGAATCGCGCGTCGCGGCCGAGTGCAGCCTCTGCGTCAGCGGGGTATCCACCGGGCCAGGGGCAATGCCGTTGACGGTAATCCCGTACTCGGCAAGCTCGACGGCCATCTGCCGGGTCAGCCCGATGAGCGCGGCCTTGGACGTGCCGTAGGCCGTGCGACCCAAGCTGGCGCGCAGACCGCTGATCGAGGCGACGTTGATGATCCGCCCCCAGCCATTGGCCTGCATCAGCCGCGCCGCGTGTTGGCCGCAGAGCAGCGAACCGGTCAGGTTAATGTTCAGGACCCGCTGCCAGTCGCTGAGGTCGCACTCCAGGAACGCCTGAGTCTTGGCCACCCCGGCATTGTTGACCAGCACATCACAGCGCCCGAAGCGCTCTTGCAGCAAGGCAAATGCCGCGGCTATGGACTGCGCGTCACCGACGTCGATGACCAGGGCCATCGCCGTTATGCCTTGGGCATCCAGTCCGGCGACCATTTCTTGTGCCGCCGCCAGGTTGATGTCGGCGACCACCACGGTATGCCCGTCGTGCCCCAGGCGTTCGGCGATGGCGGCACCGATCCCCATGGCGGCCCCGGTCACCAGGGCCACGCGCCCAAGCTCCGCGGCGCCTGGCAGTTGTTGTTTGGCTGATTGGCTCATGACAAGTGCTCTCTTAAAGGAAACCGATGGAAATCCATGGGAAACAGGCGACGATAATCAACGCCAGGATCAATGCCGCGAGGTAGCCCCAGACACGCCGGATGACCAGGTCGGAGGAAACCTTGCTGATCGCGCAGGCGGCGTAGAAACCAACCCCCAGGGGTGGTGCGAACAGACCGATACCCATGGCCAGGATCACCACCATGGCGTAATGCACCGGGTGAATCGAAAGCATCTCGGCCAGCGGGAACATCAGTGGCCCGAACAGCACGATCGCCGGGATGCCTTCGAGCACGCTGCCCAGGATCACGAAAGTGACGATGGTGACGATCATGAAGCCGATGGCTCCGCCCGGGATTTCACTGATCAGGTCCACCAGCGATGCCGAGAAGCCCGACTGGGTCAGTGCCCAGGCCATGGCCGATGCCATGCCGATGATCAGCAGGATGGCGCCGGAGAGTGCCGCCGCTTCGAGCATCATCGGGTAGACCTTCTTGAACTCGATGTGGCGCATGAACAGGTGCATCACCAGCCCGACCATCACCACATACGCCACACCGATGGTGGAGACCTCGGTCGCGGTGGCCGCGCCTTCCAGCACTGCCACGCGGATCAGCACCGGCAGGGCCAGCGCCGGCACGGCGATCATGAACGTGCGCGCGACCACCGACAGCGGCGCACGCTGGACATTGGGCATGGCTTCCTTGCGTGAACGCCACCAGCACACCAGCGCGATCACCACGGTGGCCACCACCGCCGGCATCAGCCCACCGATGAACAGCGCGGTAATCGAGACGCTGCACACCGCGCCGATGGTGATCAACACCAGGCTTGGCGGAATGGTCTCGGTCATCGCCCCGGTCGCCGCCAGCAGCGCGGCCAGTTCTTCGGGCTCGGAACCGCGTTTTTTCATTTCAGGAAACAGGGCCGGTGCCACGGCCGCCATGTCGGCGACCTTGGAACCGGAAATCCCCGAGACCAGGAACATCGCCCCCAGCAACACATACTGCAGGCCACCGCGCACATGACCGAGCAACGAGGCCATGAAGTCGATCAGCGTGCGCGCCATGCCGGACAGTTGCAGCAACACGCCCAGCATCACGAACAGTGGCACCGCCAGCAGCACCATGTGCGACATGCCTTCGTCCATGCGACTGACCACAATCGACAACGGGGCATGGGTGGCCAGCGCCAGGTAGGCCATGGTCGCGGTGCCGAAGGCGAACGCGATGGGAATCCCGCCGAAGACACAGGCCCCCAGCAGCACCAGGAAAAAGATAATCAGGTTGTAGTTGCCCAGGTCCACCAGCAACGGCTGGCTGATCCACAACACCGAGGCCACGAGCGCCACCACGGCAATCCCGGCCATGAACTGGCGCACCGTGGAAAACCGCGCCATGCGCGACACGGCAGCCAGCAGCATCAACACCGCACCGACCGGCAAGGCCGCTGCGCGCAGGCCATCGGGAATGCCCAGCGCCGGGGTGGTGATCGACATCTGCTCATGGGAGTGCTGCATGGCCGGGGCGATGATCATCACCACGAACAGGCACACCACCAGCGCCGACAGCGTCTCGCAGAAGCCGCGCCAGGCTTGCGGCAGCTTGTTCACCAGCGCCGACATGCGCATATGTTCGCCGCGGTCCAGCGCCAGCACCGCACCAAACATGGCCATCCAGATAAACAGCGAAGACGCCAGCTCATCGGACCAGATCAGCGGACTGTGGAGCAGGTAGCGGTAAATCACTCCCGCCAGCAGCACGCAGGTTTCGATCACCATCAACGCGACGGTGATCAACCCGACTGCCCGCATGGTCCATGTATTCAGACAGACAAGCGCCCGGGCCGGCAGGCGCATGGTAGACGTGGGGGCCACTGCCGCTGGCGCGACCATCATGCCAGTTTCCCGGCATATTTCTCGAGGATGGACCAGGCGGCGTCGCCGAACTTGTCGTGCCAGTCGCCATAATAATTGGCGCTTTGCAGGCGCTCGCGGAACGGTTCCGGTGGCGCCGCCACCAACTCCAGGCCTTGCTGCTTGAGCGTATCGCGGATAGTGCCCTGCAGCTTGGCCAGGTCATCGCGCTGCGCGAGCACGGCGGTATTGATGTGTTTGCTGACCACGGCCTGCACGTCCGCGGGCAAGCGCTTGAAGGAGGCGCTGTTACCCAGCATCCAGAAGCCATCCCAGACATGGTTGGTCAGGGAGCAGTACTTCTGCACTTCGTAGAGTTTCGCCGAGGCCACCAGGGTCAGCGGGTTTTCCTGGCCCTCGACGATGCGGGTCTGCAGTGCCGAGTACACTTCGGAAAAGTTGATGCTGGTCGGCGCCGCTTCAAAGGCGCGGAAGATCGACATGATGATGGGGCTCGGCGGCACGCGCAGCTTCATGCCCTTGAGGTCGTCGGGGGTGGCAATCGGGCGGGTACTGGTGGTGGTCACCCGAAAACCGTTATCCCAGATTTTGTCGAACGCAAACAGGGTCTCGGTCTTGGCGATCTCGGCCCGCACATGAGCGCCGAGGTCATCGTCCATCGCACTCCATACTTGCTCATAATCCTTGAAGGCGAACCCGACGGCGCTGATCTGCACTGAAGGCACCATCGTGCCCAGGATCACCGGCGACAGGGCAAACATGTCGACGGCACCCGAGCGCACTTGGGCCAGGGTATCGGTGTCGCTGCCCAACTGGCTGCTGGGGAAGATCTGGATCTGCACCGCGCCGTTGGTTTCTTCACGAATCGCCTTGGCCATTTCCCGCGCCCGCACATTCATGGAGTGGCTGATGGGCATGTTGTTGGCAAACTTCAGCTTGAACTCGGCAGCCTGGCTCTTGCCGCTGTACAGACCGAGCCCGGCGGCGGCAACGGCGGCAGAAGCAAGGGTGGCCGTTTTGAGAAAGTTGCGGCGCGAAAAGTCGCTCATTTGGTTCTCCTGACTTTATTGTTTTTATGGATCAATGGCCGTTATGCCGGCGACTGGCTAAGCAAGCTATAGCAATTGGGGTGCCACGAATGGCGCAGTCCTCCTGGCGGCAACCCAGGCTGCTACTCAACCAGCTGTTTTCACAAGGAAAAACAGCGCCTGCAGGAATGCATTTATTTCTTGCAGGGCATCTGGCGCGACGGTGGATGTAACAGGTGTCTCCGGCAACTGTCGCTGTATCCGGCATGGCAAGTGACACCTGTCCTGCACATCTGCAGCATAGGAATCTACACAACGTTGTAGCGGCCTGTGGCGAGGGCGCTTGCTCGCGTGGCGGCCTCTGGGGTGTTGGATTAGGCGGAGTACATATCCATTCTTGCGGTAACGGCTGATATGGGTTCCGCCTGACGGCGGCTCACTTTTGAACAGCGCAAAAGTAAGCAAAACGCTCATACCCCACCACTCGGTGCCTCGCTCAGGCTCGGCATGCCCGTACTCCGACATTGATTTGGGGGGCCGCCGCAATGGGCCCTCCCTGGCCCAGTGCGGCTAAACCGGCGTCCTGCCGGTTTACCCCCCAAATCAATATCGAAGTACGGCCAGCGTGGTTAACGGGGCGCCCAGGATCAAAAAGCAAAGCGAGGCGGCCTAAAAGCCGACCTGATCGTTGGGGCATGCGCGGTGTAGCTTCTACTTCCTAAGACGCTGACGAAGTCAGCCATCTTTTGATCTGGCTTTTGCTTTCGCTTTGGCTCTGGCTCTGGCTCTTGATCCTGGGCGCCCCGTTAACCACGCTGGCCGAACGCAGGCTTGAAGCCGTGGGTAACCCGGCAGGACGCCGGGTTAGCCGCCCCGCGCCAGGGATGGCGCGTGGCGGCGGCCCACGGATTCAAGCCGGAGTGAGGGCACACCGAGCCTAAGCGAGGTGCCGAGTGGTGGGGCAAGAGCGTTTTGCTTACTTTTGCGCTGTTCAAAAGTGAGCCGCCGTCAGGCGGAACCATAGGAGGCCGTTACCGAAGAAATGGATATGTACTCCGCCTAATCCAACACCCCACAGGCCGCTACAGTTGTGTAGATACCTATGCATCTGCAGGGCCGCCAACCCTGCCGCCAACGGACAAGGGGCCCTGTTCAAGCGACCCCCACGGGATCAGAACAACGCCAGGGTGTAATTGACCGACACGCGGTTCTGGTCCTGGGAATACTCGCTGGGCACACCGCTGCGCATCGTGCCGTTACGCCAGCTGAACCCGACGCCCTTGAAGGTGCCGCTCTGCACCACGTAATCCAGCGCCAGGTCACGCTCCCACTCTTTCTCGTCGGACCCGCTCGCCATGCGGATATGGGTGCCCTTGAGGTAGGTGACCGACGCCACCAGCCCTGGCACACCCAAGGAGGCGAAGTTGTAGCCGTATTGACCGAAAGCCGTGCGCTCGCCGGCCCGGGTGAAGCTGGTGATCAGGCGGTCGGTGAACAGGTAGATGCTGCTGCCGGCCGCACCTTCGTTGGTATTGCCCTGGTTGGCCTGGACAAAATTGCCGCTGTCGGAGACGTTCTGGTAACCGAGCAGGAAGGAGTTACCACCCAGGGCGTAGGTGAACATCGCGCTCCAGGTGTCGTTGTCGATTTTGCCAGGGGTGTCCCCCAGGCCACTGACCCGGTACCCGGCAGCCCGACCCGAGGCAGTGTCGTTGCGGCCATCGGCGTCGGTCTTGAAGTAACGCAGGTCGGTGGTCAGCGACTGGCCTTCACCCAAAGGCAGCACATGCACCAGGCCGCCGAAATGCTGCACGTAGTAGTCTTCCAACTGGGCTGCGTAGTATTGCAGGGTCAGTTGTTTGCTCAGCTTGTAGTCGGCGCCGGCAAACAGGAACTCATTGCTTTGCTGGGTGCCACCGGCAACCGCGAGCCCCGAACTGTTGGTCGAACCGCGGCCGGTCGCGTGTTCCAGGCGACCACCGAGCAGGGTCAGGTTGTCCACTTCCTTGGAGGTGATCATACCGCCCTCGAAGGTTTGCGGCAGCACGCGACCATCGTTCGCCACCAGGATCGGCAACTTCGGCTGCAGGGTCCCGTAGCGGGCCTCGGTCTGGGAAAAACGCACCTTGCCGGTCAGGCCCAGTCGGCTCCAATCGTCCACGGCGCTGCCATCGCTCTCATCCGGAATCATCGAGCTGCCACGGTGATTGCCTTTACCGCCATCCAGGCGCACCCCCTGCAAACCCAGCGCGTCGACACCAAAGCCGACGGTGCCGTCGGTGAAGCCGGACTTGTAATCGAGAAAGAAGCCCTGCGCCCATTCGGCGGTCTTGCTTTGCCCGGCGGGACCGGCGCGATCACGGTAGTCGTTGTTGAAGTAGTAGTTGCGAAACCCCAGGGTGGCCTTGCCGTCCTTGATGAAGTCAGCGTGGGCCAGGGGTGACAGGAGCGCCCCGCTGGTGGCGAGCAAAGACAGGCGAACGAAAGGATTTATTGTCATTTTTGTTTCTCCTAATGGGTGCGGTCGACAATCCGGGGCGCGGGGCATGAAAGAGCCCGCGGCACCTGGCTTCGACTTTCTTGTTATGGCTATGGCGGGTGAAAGCGTCAGTCGGGCAGCCACTCTTGCAGCGTCAGCTCGACCGTGATGAAGGTGAGGTTTTTGCCGCGTTCCAGGCGGCCGGCGTACAGCTTGCCATCGGCATCGGCAACCACCGCCTGCAGGCGACTTGCACCGCTGAGGATTTCGCCGCTGACGCTAAGGATTTCCACCCCTGGGCCTGGAACATGGATCTGGATCATGCCCTCGCGACCCAGGTAGCTGAGTTGCCCGTCAATCAGACTGCCCAAGCCACCGCGAACCACCGCCAAATCAATGCCGTGCTCCTTGCACAGGGCCTCGGCGCTGTCGATAAGGTCTTCGTTGGGCTTGAGGCGGGCGATCACCAGACGGCCCAGGCGGCCGTCCTGGACCAGCGATTCTTCGGTTACGGCAACGCTCATGACAGCTCCTTGCGGACAGGATGCAGCAGGTTGAAATGGGTTTCTGCGTCAGGCTGTACCTGGTAGGCAACCTGGTCGAACAGGCACAGGCGAATCGTCAGTGGCTCGCTGCCGACAATCAGTTTGTCCAGCACCAGATGCCCGCCGTGCTGCTCGCCATCGCGGTCCAGGAAACCGGCATGGCAATGCAACAACGGCGCGCCCCGGGCGTCGCGCCCCACGGTGATGGCGCCGCTGATAAAGGTGATGTAGCCGTCCAGGACCACCGGCTGGCCGTAGTCATACGGACGCTCGGGCTGGTCGGTGACGATCATCCGGTGATAGCTCAGGTGTGCGGCACCGCCACACAAGATGCGCCCCACGGCGCTGCCGTAACGCCGACCTTCAAGCGCCTTGAGCACGCCTGCCGCGACGTTGCTCGCCAGGGGCAGGACGATGCGCAGCTCTTCGCAGCACGGTACTTCCAGGTCCAGCAGTCGCGGTGCCAGGGACGGCCCCTCGTGAATAAACGTGCGTACTCCGGCACGCTCAGCGAAATGCGGCGTCATCAGGCCACCTCCTGGCGTTCTTCGAGCAACGCGCGGATCTGCTTCTTGACGATCTTGCCGTAGCCCGACTTGGGCATTTCCTCCCAGCGGACAAAACGTTTGGGCCATTTATAGCGGGCGATTCGCGGCTCCAGATGGGCCAGCAGTTGTTCGTCGCTGACCTCGCCGGTGGTGACGATCACGGCATAGCCGGACTCGCCCCACTTCACGTCGGGCATGCCCAGTACGGCAGCTTCGGTCACCGCCGGATGGCTGAGCAGGGCCTCTTCGATCTCCCGCGGGTACACGTTGGAACCACCGGAAATGTACATATCCGAAGCCCGCCCGGTGATGAACAGATAGCCGTGTTCATCCACATGACCGAGGTCGCCGGTGTGGAACCAGCCGAACTTGAAACAGCTCTCGTTGGCCTGGGGGTTGTTGTAGTAGCCGCTGAACACCGCCGGTCCGCGCACGCAGATTTCACCGTCGACTCCCGTGTCCAGTTCGTTGCCGGCGTCATCGAGAATCGCTACTTGCATGCCGGTGCGCGGGTAACCGCAGCTCCCGACCTTGGCATTCGGCGAGTCCTCGTTGTCGTGACAATCGGCAGGCAGCACGGTGATGTTGCCCGTCACTTCACCCAGGCCGTAGTACTGCACCAGGACCTTGCCCAACTTGTCCAGGGCATGGCGCTGGTCGGCGCGATACATCGGCGCGCCCGCGTAGATCAGGTGGCGCAGGCTGCTGTGGTCGTAGCGGTCGACGGCCTCGCTTTCGGTGAGCATCTTGACGATGGTCGGCACGGTGAACAGGTTGTCCACGCGGTATTCCTGCACCAGGCGCCAGGCTTCGTCGCAGTCCAGTTTGTCGCTGGCCGGCAGGATGCAGGCAGCGCCCCGAGCGACGTTGACCAACGCATGGATGCCCGCGCCGTGGGACAGCGGGGCCAGGACCAGCGAACGCGAATGCTGATTCAGGCCCGGCATCAGGTCGGCGATATGGTTGGTGATGACAAACGCCATCTGGCCGTGGGTCAGCACGCCGGCCTTGGGATGGCCAGTGGTGCCCGAGGTGTAGAAGAACCACAGCGGGTCGTGGTACTTCACTTCGGCCGCACGGAAGCTGGCCTGCAGCGCGCTGCCCTCCTCCAGCAATTGCTCGTAGCCCAGTTCGCCGGCACGCGGCTGACCGATGGCGATCACCTGTTGCAGGCTCGGCGATGCCGCACGCACGGCGTCGACATAATGCTCCAGGCCTTCGTCATACAGCATCGCTACCGCGCCGCTGGAACTGCCCAGGTAGGCCGCTTCCGCCGGGGTGATCCGCACGTTGGTCGGCACCCACACGGCGCCAAGGCGGAACGCGACCCAGGCACTTTCGAACAGCGGCAGGTTGTTGCGCGAATGCACCAGCAGCTTGTCGCCTTTACCCAGGCCGCGTGCGCGCAAGGCCGCAGCAACACTGTCGACCCGCCGGGAAATTTCTTGCCAGGAATGCTCACGACCGTCACGAATGAAACCCGGTGCATCCGGATAGCGACGCGCGACCTGGTTGAGCATTTCCCCCAGATTCATCACGTTGTCGATGCCCATCATTGCGCGCGCTCCAGGATGCTCACGTAGTTGGTCACAGCCGCGCCGCCCATGTTGAAGACGCCGGCGCGATCGGCCTTGGGCAACTGCATGTCGCCGGCCTGGCCGCAGAGCTGCATGGCCGCCATCACGTGCATCGACACGCCGGTGGCACCGATGGGATGGCCCTTGGACTTGAGGCCGCCCGAGGGGTTGATCGGCAGGCGCCCGTCCTTGCGGCTGATGCCCTCGGCGATGACGCGCGCACCTTGACCCCGCTCGGCCAGGCCCATGGCTTCGTACTCCAGCAACTCGGCGATGGTGAAGCAGTCGTGGGTCTCGACCAGCGACAGGTCGGCCAGGCTCAACTCGGCCCGCTGCAGGGCCTGTTGCCAGGCGCGGGCGGCGCCTTCGAAGTAGGTGGGGTCGCGTTTGGACAGCGGCATGTAGTCGTTGACTTGCACCGCGGCACGGAAGCGCACGGCATGGCGGCGCTCACCTATCAGGTCCTCGCGGCTGATCACCAGGGCGGCCGCGCCATCAGTGATCAACGAGCAGTCAGTGCGTTTCAGTGGCCCGGCCACGAACGGGTTTTTTTCCGATGGCTGACGGCAGAACTCATAACCGAAATCCCGTCGCATGTGGGCGTACGGGTTGAGCACGCCGTTGGCGTGGTTCTTGGCCGCAATCATCGCCAGCGCATCGGACTGGTCGCCGTAACGCTCGAAGTAGCTGTGGGCGATGTTGCCGAACACCCCGGCAAAGCCGCCCTCGATGTCGGCTTCTTCCTTGGCGTAGCAGCACTTGAGCAGGATCTTGCCCACCTCGGCGGTGGGCAGGGTATTCATCTTCTCGAAGCCCACCACCAGTGCGTGTTGGCTTTGGCCACTGAGGACGGCTTGCAGCGCCGAGTGGATCGCAGCGGAGCCGGTGGCACAGGCATTCTCCAGCCGAACCGAAGGCGTGAAGCGCAGTGCCTCAATGTGGTTGGCCAACAGGGACGAGGGAAAGTCCTGATACACAAAGCCGGCATTGAAGTGGCCAATGTGGATGGAGTCGATCTGCTGCGGCGCGATGTCGGCATGCGCCAATGCGCCAACGGCGGCCTCGGCCATCATCATCTCGGGATCGAGTTGGTCGAACTTACCGAATGGGGAGTGATACCAGCCTGTGATAACGGGCGATCGCATAAGGGGTTCCTTGCATGAATGGTGTTTGCAAGGGCGATAGCAAGAGCGGTGCCAAGGCTTGGCAAGGCCAGCGCAGGCCTTATGGCGCGGGGCTTTGCGCGATAGTGGTCAGGCCCAGGCAGCTGTCGCCTGGACAGGGGTGGGAGACACTTGGGGAGACAGGTGTCGCTTCAGTTGTATCGTCTGGGCCAGCCGATTTGTCCGCAGCTCACCCCGCTTGCGCCTCGCGAGTCACTTGCAGGCAAGCGTGCTCTGCGCTGTCGATGAAGGTGGCGATGCAGGGGTTGTGATTGTCGGCCTTCCACACCGCGACTACCTCGATGACCGGGGCATCGCGCAACGGTTTGAAGGTGGTGGTGGCCAGGCGCATGTTGCACATCGAGCGCGGCACGATCGCGATTCCCAAGCCTTCGCCCACCAGGTTGACGATGGTTTGCTGCATGTTGATTTCCAGCCCGATGTTCGGGGTGACACCGTGCTGCAGGCAGTAGTTGAAGATCATGTCGTGCAAGGCGGGAGCGATCCGTCGGGGCACGATGATGAAGGTTTCTCCGGCCAGCTCCCGTGGGTCGATCAGCGCCTGCTCGAGGAGCCGATGGCCCGGCGGCAGGACCACGGTCATTTCTTCGCGAAACAGGGTCACGGTTTCCAGCCCGGAGCAGTCCTGCGGGCGGTACATGATCGCCACGTCCTTGTTGCCGCTGCTGATGTCCTGGGCCAGGTCCAGGGGCAAGGTCTCGGTGAGTTTCAGGCTGACCTGGGGAAACTGCGCAGCGTAGCGCCGGGTAATCGCCGGCGTAACGCTGTAGGCCGTCGACATCATGAACCCCACCGACAACTCGCCCGCCGCCCCCCGCGCTGCGGCCAAGGCATTGCGCTTGGCCTGCTCGAACGCGGCAAACACCGTACCGGTGTCCAGGTAAAAACGCTGGCCGGCTTCGGTGAGTTCTACCCGTCGCCGGGAACGATCAAACAGCCTGACCCCCAGTTCGTCTTCCAGCAAGGCGATCTGCCGTGACAGCGGCGGCTGCGAGATATGCAGGCGTTCGGCGGCACGACCGAAGTGCAGGGTTTCTGCCAGGGTGCGGAAATATTGCAGATGGCGGAGCTCAATCATGATGCTCTCAAAGGTATCAATAGATGATTTATTATGGATTGGAAAATATAAGTGTGCCTCGTTATTGTCATTCAACGCCATATCGACGGCTGCATCACAAGTGCGGTGAGTCGACATAGTCACGAGCTATACAATAATAAAAGGTGACGCTGATGCCTTCTGTACACGAAAACCCTTCGTTTACCCGAGCCCACACAACTTCCGCCTACCCTGAATGCGATATTGCCCACGACTCCGACCCCTACGTGCGCCAGGCCTTTCGCCGTGCACTGCGGCTCATGGAGCGCGGCATCGCGGTGCTGATCCAGGGCGAGACCGGGACTGGCAAAGAGGTCCTCGCCCGTGCACTGCACGCGCACAGTCAGCGCCACGCCGCGCAACTGGTCGCCCTCAACTGCGCCTCAATCCCCGAAACCCTGATCGAAAGCGAACTGTTCGGCTATGCCCGCGGTGCTTTCTCCGGTGCCCTGCCCGGCGGCAAGAAAGGCAAAGTGGCCCAGGCCGACGGCGGCACCTTGTTTCTCGATGAAATCGGCGACATGCCCTTCGAACAGCAGACCCGCCTACTGCGGGTCATCGCCGAACGCGAGATCACCCCGCTGGGTGCCGAACGCAGCGTGCCGGTGAACTTCGCCTTGATCTGCGCGACCCACCAATCACTGTCCGACCTGGTGGAAAACGGCCGCTTTCGCGAAGACCTGTTCTATCGCATTGCTACCGGCGTGGTGCAACTGCCGCCCCTGCGTGAGCGCACTGATCGGGCCGAACTGGTGTGCAGCATGGTCGCCAACGAATTGCCCGGTTGCGACCCACGCCAGGTGATCAGTGCCGATGTCTGGCCCCTCCTGCTCGGCCATGCGTGGCCCGGCAACCTGCGGCAGATGCGCGCGGTTATCCGCTACGCCTGCGCGGTCAAGGAAGGCGCGCGCATCCAGCGGTGTGACCTGCCCGCTGATTTCCTCGCCCAAGCCGGTGGTCAGCCTGGGCTGCCGGTCCGCGCCCTGGTGCAGAACGTCACGCCGATTCGCCCGAGCAGGCCCACCGCCGCCCCAGTGGGTGAGCGCGAGGACGTCCTCGGCGTGCTCATCGACTGCCGCTGGAACATGACCGCGGCGGCTCGCGCGCTAGGCATCTGCCGACCCTCGCTGTATCGCGTCCTGCGGCGGCTGGACATCGCGCCGCTGAAGAACCAGTTGGCGCTGGGCAGCTTCGCCCCTTCCTGACGGTTTACCCCCTGCTGTCCATCGAAAAGCCGGCCACTTCCCGTGTATCGGGAAGGCCGACCTGCGTCCAGATCAAGGAATAACAATAATGAATGCCTCAGCCAATTTTGCGCCGATCAGTTTTTCTCTCAAGGGCCGTAACGCACTGGTGACCGGCGCCGCACGCGGCATCGGCTATGCCATCGCCGTGGCCCTGGGCCAATGCGGCGCGCGGGTCGCCATCTGCGACCTCGACCACGACGCCGCAGAACGGGCCGCCGCCCAGCTCGGTGAATTGGGCATTGAGGCCATCGGCCTGGGCGTCGACGTTGCCGATGAGCAACAGGTGCAGGCAATGGTCAGCCAGGTGGGCCTGGCGTTGGGCAGCATCGACATCCTGGTCAACAATGCCGGCATCGTCTCGACCTTGCCCCTGCTAGAAGTCAGCGCGGCAGAATGGAAACGCGTCATGGCAATCGACCTCAACAGCGTTTTCTACTGCGCCAAAGCCGTGCTCCCCGGCATGATGGCCCGCCGCTGCGGACGCATCATCAACATCGCCTCCGTCGCCGGCAAACGCGGCGGCGGCCTGCTGGGCAACAGTTGTTATGCCGCCGCCAAAGGCGGCGTAATCGCCCTGACCAAGGGCCTGGCCCGCGAGGCCGGCCCCTTCAACATCACCGCCAACGCCGTCTCCCCCGCCCTGACCGAAACCGACATGACCAGCACCCTGAGCACCGAAGCACGGGCCAAAGTACTGGCAGACATGCCACTGGGACGCGCCGGAACCCCCCGCGACATCGCCGCCGCCGTGTGCTTCCTGGCATCGGATGCGGCGAGTTTTGTTACTGGGGAGATCATGGATGTGGATGGGGGGTATATGCGCGATTAAGGGGGCTCTTGGTCTCTGGAAACCAGCTCAGTCTATTGTGCCCCCACCCTCTGGCTGGTTGTCGCGAGTGTCATGCAACACATAACGCACGGCATAACCGCTCAGGCGCTGTTTCAATTGCTCGCTTTGTACAGCGCTAAGCTGCGGCACATAAATATCCACGCGCTGCCCGTGGCGCTCGTCACTGTGGGCTTCGACCCGGCTTGGCGCCGCGACCTGCCACACCTCCTGCTCGAACACTCGCCGGATCGCATCCAGGCGCAAGGCGGGCTTGAATGTCTTGCCCACGGCAGTCAACGGGATTTGCTCCACCAGCCAGATATCCTTGGGCACCGCAGCGCGCTCGTGAATGTGCTGCATGGCGTGTTCCATCAACTGGGCTTCGCTGGCCTGTTCGCCGGCCTTGAGTTGGATGTACACCACCGGCAGCTCTCCGGCCTTGATATCGGGCTTGCCCACCGCCGCTGCCAGCGCCACGGCTGGATGGCGATGCATCGCCTCTTCGATCATCTGCGGGTCAATGTTGTGACCGCCACGAATAATCAGGTCCTTGCTGCGACCGGTGAGCCAGATGTAGCCATCGGCATCGATCCGCCCCAGGTCGCCGGTGTTGAACCAGTCACCATCGAGCCAGATGCCTGCGTTCTTGTCCTTCTGCAGATACCCCTTGAACACCGTCGGCCCGCGCAGGCACAGGGTGCCAGGCTCATCCATAGCGGCATCCCGCGAGTAGTTGCCATCGCTGTCGAGCACCGCGATCTTGACCTCGCAATAGGGCAGGCGCAGACCGATCGAGCCGGGCCGACGCTCGCCCTCGTAGGGGTTGCAGGCGGTGGCGCAGGTGCCTTCGGTCAAGCCATACCCCTCAATGATGCGCAGCCCGGTGCGGGCTTCAAACTGGCGGATCAGCTCCACCGGCATGGGCGCCGCACCGCAGAGCGCAAAGCGCAGGGTGGAGACGTCAATACCCTCGTTGGGAATCTGCAGCAGTGCCGCATAGATGGTGGGCACGCCGCTGAAACTGCTGACCCGGTAGCGCTCCACCAGCGTCCAGAAGTCCTTGATCAAGGTCGGGTTGCGGTAGCCCTGGGGACCGGGGAGCAAGACCTGGGCGCCCTGATGAAAGGCCGCAAGCCCGGTGACCATTACCCCATTGACGTGAAACAGCGGCAAACCGCACAGCAGCACATCGTCCGGCACATATCGCCCGTGCAGGCCAATGATCTCGGCCATCGCAACTTCGTTGAAATGGCTGTGGGGCGCCAGCTTCGGCGTGCCGGTGGTGCCGCCTGTGTGGAAGTAGGATGCGATGTCGTCAGGCTGGATAACCCGCCCGCTCTCCAGATAATCGGCCGGGGCGGCGGCGAGCAGTTCATCGAAATCCAGTACGCCTGCTGGCATCGTTGGTCGTTGAGCCTTCACGGCACTGCGTTGCGGTTCCGCCAGCAGGTTGGCGAGATCGACCGTCACGACAGTAGGCATCTGCGGCAACAGGTCGGCCAGTGCGGCCACCTTCTGCCACAGGTCGGTCCCGGGGAACGGTGCCAGCGTAACCAGCACCGAGGTGTTGGAAGCGCGTATCAGCTCGGCAATGTGCTCAGGTTCCAGCAACGGGTTGATGGCATTGACGATCCCCGCGGCCTCACCGCCCCAAATCACAAAGTGGGTATGCGGCAGGTTGGGCAACAGGAAGGATACTGCCTGACCCGTACGCAACCCCAGACGGTGCAAGGCATTGGCGGTTTGCGTGACCTTGGCGAACAGCTCTGCGTAACTGATGCGCCAGGGCTGGTCCTCGATGCTGCCCGTCGGCAGGAAACACAAGGCTGGTAGATCGGCAAAACGCTCGGCCGAACGCCGTAGCAACTCATAGGTACTGGCGGGTAGATCCCGCTCCGCCAACGGGTACTGCTGCTCAAGGGCTTCGATATCACTCAACCGGGCGAGGGAAACAGATGCAGTCATGGTCTTGGGGTCCTTGCTTGGACAACGGTTCGCAGGCGCGATTTTCAGGTTTTTACTATAGGGGCCAAAGGATGGGTCGTGGGAAAAGCCTGTTCATAGGCGCGACACACCCGCAGTACCTGGTCATCGGCAAATCTTGCACCCACCACTTGCAAGCCAATCGGCAAACCCTCGTTCGAAAAACCGCAGGGCAACGAGGCCGCCGGTTGCTGGGTGAGGTTGAAGGGATAACTGAAGGGCGACCACTTCATCCAGTCGTCCAGCCCAGAGCCAGGCGGTACATCGTGCCCTGCCTCGAAGGCGGTGATCGGCAGCATCGGGCACACCAGCACGTCATAACGACTGTGGAAGTTGTTCATGTGCGCTACCAGCACAGCCCGTGCTTCCTGGGCAGCGGTGAATTGCGCCAGGGTCGTATGTTGGCATTGCTCGGTAAAGCGCAGCAGGCCCGGATCGAGCAAGCTTTTTTGCTCATCGCTCAATTGCCCCGCCAACCCCGCGGCCCCGGCATAGACCACCGTTTTGAACAGTTCCAGCGGGTTAGTGAAGCCTGGGTCAATCGCCTCGATATGCGCGCCCAACTGCGCCAATCGCTCAACCGCCTGCGCCACGACCCGGGCCACGCGAGGATCAACCTCCACATAGCCAAAGTTCGCACTGTAGGCGATGCGCAGCCCGCGCAGGTCGGTGCTTTCCGCCAGCCATGGGGTATGCCGTGGCGCCCCCAGCAACCCATCCCTGGGATCAGGCCGGGCGACGGTTTGCAGAAACAGCACGGCATCGTCCACCGTGCGCGTCATCGGCCCCAGATGGGACACCAGGGTGGTCGCGCTGGCCGGCCACTGGGGAATGTAGCCAAAGGTCGGCTTGAAGCCGAACGTCCCAGTGAAACCGGCGGGGATGCGGATCGAGCCGCCGGCATCACTGCCCTGATGCAGTACGCCCAGGTTGAGCGAGGCCGCCACGGCTGCGCCGCCGGATGACCCACCAGAGGTCATGCGCGTGTCCCAGGGGTTGCGGGTAATCCCGTAGAGCGGGCTATCCGTCACGCCTTTCCAGCCGAACTCCGGGCTGGTGGTCTTGCCCAGGATCACCGCGCCCGCGTCGCGCAAGAACGTGGTGATCGGCGCGTCGACGTCCCACGGCCCATCCGCGGGAATCACCCGCGACGCTTTACGGGTCGGCATGCCGCGGGTCGCTGTCAGTTCCTTGATCGAGGTTGGCAAGCCGTCCAGCGCACCGCAAGGCTGGCCCTTGAACCAGCGCTGCTCAGCCGCGCGGGCGGTGTACAGCGCACCTTGCGGGTCGGTATAACAATACGCATTGAGCTGCGGGTTGAAACGCTCGATACGGGCCAATGCATCCTCGGTGACTTCCACCGGCGACAGCCGTTTGGCGCGGAAATGCTCGAGCAGCTCGACGGCGCTCATCTGCGCAATGGCGGTATGTTGGGTCATGACTAAATCCTGGTGATAGGGTTATTCCCTGTAGGGGCGTGATTTCAGCGCAGGTAGTCTTCCACCAGCGCCACCCAACAGGCTGCTCCAAGGGGGATCAACTCGTCATTGAAGTCGTAGTGATCGTTATGCACCGAGCAACCGTTGAACTCGCCAATGCCATTGCCCAAGCCGAAATAGCACCCCGGTACTTCCTGCAGCATCCAGGCAAAATCTTCGCTGCCCATGGCCTTCAAGGACACGTGCTCCATGACATGGGCGGTGCCTAGCGCCCGCTTGGCCGCCTCCAGCATGTGCTGGGTCTCGGCGGGAGTATTGACCAGCACTGGCGCCAACAGCTGATAGTCGATACGGGCCGTCACGCCAAATGACGCGGCCTGCCCCTGGACAATCCCACGGATTCTTTGTTCGACGAACTCCCGCACCTGCGGGTCGAGGGTGCGCACGCTTAACTCCAGCATGGCCGTTTCCGGGATGATGTTGACCGCGGTCCCTGCATGCACCTTGCCAATACTGATTACCGCCGAATCGTTGACCCCGATATTGCGCGACACCACGGTTTGCAGCGCGG
Source organism: Pseudomonas sp. P5_152 (assembly GCF_033989915.1). Taxonomy (NCBI): domain Bacteria; kingdom Pseudomonadati; phylum Pseudomonadota; class Gammaproteobacteria; order Pseudomonadales; family Pseudomonadaceae; genus Pseudomonas; species Pseudomonas sp. P5_152. Next base: position 1,279,042 of record NZ_JASFAH010000002.1, read on the forward strand.
TAATGATGCTCGCCAATGCCGGGATCGGATCAATGCTGCGTTCCGGCATCGCCCCGTGTCCACCACGCCCAGTGAGGGTGATGCAGACCCGCTCGGACGAGGCCATGACCCCGCCACTCTTGATGATCGCGTGGCCCACCGGGAACCCCGGCATATTGTGAAAGGCATATACCGCATCGCAGGGAAAGCGCCGGAACAGACCATCTTCCATCATGGCTTTGGCGCCAGTCAGGCCCTCTTCATCCGGCTGGAAAATCAGGTTCACCGTACCGTCAAATTCAGCATGCAATGCCAGTTGCTCAGCTGCGGCGAGCAAGGTTGCGGTGTGCCCATCGTGACCACAGGCATGCATCAATCCTTCGCGACGGCTGGCCCAGGGCAAACCGTTTTTCTCAATGATTGGCAGCGCATCCATATCGGCCCGCAACCCCAGGGTTTTCGAGCCGCTGCCGCGCCGCAGCACGCCGACCACACCACAACCGCCGATGCCGGTATGCACTTCATAGCCCCAACCTTCGAGCAAGCCAATGACCAGGGCCGCCGTTTCCCGGGTGTTTTGCCCAAGCTCAGGCTCGGCGTGGATGTTGCGGCGGATCGTGACAAAACGCTCGGCACTGTCTTGCAGGCGCGTGTATAGAGGGCTGTAGCTCACGGTGGATTCCTTATTCTTGGGTTAAGGTCAGAAAAATCAGGGGCGCCCTGGGTGCTCAGGGTAGAAACGCAGTGCCGCGCCACTCAAAACGATCGCCACACACAAGTACCAGGCCGGTACCAGTGGGCTGCCGGTCAGGGCAATCAACCACGTCACGATCAGCGGTGAAAAACCGCCGAACAACGTGACGCCAAAGCTGTAGATGATCGACAGCCCCGTCACCCGGTCATCGCGGGAAAAGGCTTCCATCAGCAATGCCAGCCCCGCTCCACCGCTGATGGCCATCGGCAGAATCAGCAACGAGACCGCCACCAGGCACAGCAGCGTGCTTTGCTGGTCGAGCATTACAAATGCGGGGTAGGTCAGCACCGCTTGCAGACCGCACAGCCAATACAGCAAGGGCTTGCGCCGGGGCATGCGATCGGCGAAACGCGAGGCGAAAGGCGGCACCACGGCTAGCAACACGCAGGCAAAAGCCACCAGGCCAAAGGCGAAGCTGCTGGGGTAATGCAGCGTGCGAGTCAGGTAGGTGGGCATGTAGAACACCACCATGTACGAGCTCACCGTGGAGCTGGCCATCAGCAGGATGCCCAATCCCAGGGTGCGCGCGTGATTGCGCACGAAGTCGCGAATTGGCGCCGGTTTGTCGATGTTTTCGTGGGTTTCATCCAGGTGTCGACGGATGTACCAGCCCACCGGGCCGATCAGCAAACCGATAATGAACGGCACACGCCAGCCCCAGCTGTGCAACGCCTCCTCCGACAACAGCGTGGTCAGCACCAGCCCCGACAGCGCGCCCAGCAGCGCGGCAGCGCCTTGGCTTGCGCCCTGCCAGCAGACCATGAAGCAACGATTGTCGGTACGCCCGGACTCCATCAGGAACGCTGAGGCCGCGCCAACCTCGCCACCGGCGGAAAAACCCTGGAGCAGGCGGCCAAAGACCAGCAGCCCGGTGGCAAAGATGCCGATGCTCGAATAGGTCGGGGTGAAGGCGATAATGCCGGTGCCCACGGTCATCAAGGCGATGGTCAGGGACAACGCCTGCTTGCGCCCATAACGGTCGGCGAACCGGCCGATCAACACCGCGCCCAGGGGCCGGATCAAAAAGCCGAGGGCGAAGGTCACCAACGACATCATCAACGACGCCAGCGCTGAGTCAGCCGGGAAAAACAGTTTGCCGATAATCACCGCAAAAAAGCTGTAGACCGTGAAGTCGTACATTTCCAGGCCGTTGCCCAGGGACGAGGCCACTACCACGCGGCGCGTCTTGGCGCGTGGCGCCGCCGTAACGGGTGCGGCGTAGTCAAATGTCGATGAAGGAACCGAGGTCGTTTTCATGGTTTAGCGCACCCCGGACTGACGCAGGGCATTGGGGGTGAACTCGCCTTCCAGCGCCTTCACGTCAAACTGATAGTTGCGCTTCTCTTCGTTCTTCAGGCCGAGCACCAGGTACCGCCCGCTGATCATGTCATTCAGGGTTTCGGCGGTGTAGAACGGCACCTGATGGTTGTAGTAGGACTGCTGGTGAGCTTCGGCCACGCGCCATAAGGTATTGCGACCGTCGTAGTGATCAATCACGGCGGCTTGCCAGGAGTCCTCATCGATGTAGAAGTCACGCTTGGCATAGACATGCCGCTGGCCCGGCTTCAAGGTCGCGACAACATGCCAGACCCGGTGCAACTCATAGCGCGCCAGGCCCTGGTCGATATGACCGGCCTTGGTGATATCAGCGTACTTGAGCTTGGGCGAGTCGAGCTTGTAGCTGTTGTAGGGAATGAACAACTCCTGCTTGCCGACCAATTGCCAGTCGTAGCGATCCGGCGCGCCATTGAACATGTCGTAATTGTCGACCACCCGTTGGCCATCGGTACTGCCGGCAGGGCCGTCATAGGCCACCTGTGGCGCGCGCCGTACACGGCGTTGACCTGCGTTGTAAAGCCAGGCCTGGCGGGGCTCCTTGACCTGGTCGAGGGTTTCGTGGACCAGTTCGACATTCCCGGCCAGGCGGGCCGGCGCGGTGATGGTCTGCTTGTTATAGAACAGCACATTGCTCGACTTGGCCGGGTCGTAATCGGCCAGGCTTTCGCGCAGCACGTACTGATGATCAAAGGTCACCGGTGTGCCCGCACCCCGTACATCCGGAACGATCTGCACCATCTGGCGCTTCATGCTGTCGCCTCGGTAACGGGCGATGTGGTTCCAGATCACTTCCAGGCCGCTCTTGGGAATCGGGAACGGGAATGCCTTGGTAAAGTTCTCAAGGCCGTTCCCGCCCGCGACCAATCGGGTATTCAGGGCGTTTTTGCGCGCGGCCTCGACAATCGCTGGCGGCACATTGGCGCTGCGGTGCGTAGGGTAGACATTCATCGTGTAGTCGGGGTAACGCTTGAACATCGCCACTTGCCCCGGGGACAGGCGGTCGTGGTACTGCTCGACGTTTTGCCCAGTGATGGTGAACAGCACTCGCTCATTGGCAAACGGATCGGCCAGGAACCCGGCGCTGTCAATCGCGCCCGCGTTCTTGGGCAGCCCACCCGTCCAGGCCGGGATCGAGCCATTGGCGTTACCAGCTTTCTCCGCTCCCAGCGGTGTCAAGGTGGTGCCCAGGCGGGCAGCCTCTTCAGGCGAAACCGCTGCCATCGCCGAAGTGCAAAGCAGCAGCGCCAAGGTGCCGCCATATATAACGGGTGTCGAAAAATTCATCGGGCTCAGTCCTTTCTTGTTATCGGATGGCAGGTTCAGAAACTCACGCCCACGCTCAGGGCTACGAAGTCGCGATCGGTCGCGGTGTTGTAATCGCCGCCAAAAAAATCGGTGTAAGACAAGCTCGCGGTATAGGTATTTTTCAGATCCGCATCCAGGCCGAGGCTGACAGCCTTGCTGCCTTCGTTGAAGTTGGGGCCATAACCTTCCACGTCATGGGACCAGGACAAACCGGGCTTGAGATTCACCCCGGCAAACACGTTCTGATAGTCCAGGATGGCGCGCGCCCGGTACCCCCAGGAGTTGGCGGTGTAGAAGCCTTTGCCATTGCAATTCTGCGGGTTGACCGGGTTGGCCATGGTCGGGCAATTGCGGTTATCTGGTAGTTCGCCGTTACCGTAGATGCTGTCGCGACCGAAACGCAGCGCGCTGCTGTGCAGATCACTGAGGTGGTTGTAGCCAACTTCGGAAATCAGCGTCAGGCGCTCGGCAGCCCACACCTGGTCGACAAACTGGGTGAACGTCACCTGCGCCTGGCTCACGGGCTTGCGCACATAGCCGTGGAAATCTTCACCGGGTACTGGCCGCGCAAAACCGCTGGCGAAAATCGGGCTGCCCAGGTCCGCTGCCATCGAGCCGGCCAGGGCGGAAATCGTCACATCGCTGCCGTTGAGGGACAACGGCATGTTGGGGCGATAGCTCAGTTCACCGGAGACGGCGGTGGCGCCCAGGGTGGTGGAGAAGCTCAGGCCGTAGAGGCGGATGTCCTCGGGGTACTCGATGAAGTATTCAGCGCTCGACGCCTGGGTCCCGGGTTTGACGGCAAACGGGCTGTCCCCTACCCGGCCGCCGACAAAGGGTGCGCGGCTGTGATAATTCATGGCGTACAGGCCGAATTCGGTATTGTTCAATGCCTCGGCCTGCCAGCGCAGCGCCACCCCGAACTGGCCGCTGTCACGCGCATCACGATCGGCTCCCCGGGTGAAGTGGTACTGACCGCTGGGATCCCACGGCGGCGCAAACCCCATGCGCGTGCTGCACCCATCGGCCATCACGTCCGAGCCGAAAAACGTGCCGCAGTTATCGAGGACCGTCTGGTCCCACTCCAACTGGTAGAACACCTCGGCGGACACACTGTCGGTCAAGCCCTGGGATAAAAACAGCATGTTCACGGGAATCAATCCTTCCTTGATCTCGGCCCCCGGACGACGGAAAGCGGCGACATCGGTGGGGTTGATCACATTGATCCCGTTACCAATGAATGTACTCTCCCCCCAACTGACCACCTGCTTGCCCACCCGCGCATTGCCGGGTTGGCCGTCGATGAAATAGTTGTGATAGATGAACGCATCGAGGATTTGCGCCCCCGATGACTTGGCAGCCTCTTTGCGGTTGCTGTCGCTGATGGGCAAGTAGCGGCGGCTTTCGTCCTTGAGCTCGAAGTCATACCAGTACTTGCCTCGCACGAAAACGCCTGTATCGCCGTAGCTCAATTGCAAATCATGCACGCCCTTGAAGATCTTCGAAAAGGTCTCGCCTTTGCGAAAATTCATGCGCCCGTCATCGGCACTCTGGCTCGAAGCGTGCCCGCCGTTCCAGGTGCCTACATACGCCGGGTCTGCATTGCGTAGTGCCCAACTGCTGCCAATCGACAACGAGGAGTCGAACTGCCCCTCGATTTCTCCGACATTGAAGGAGATGGCCTGAGCCTGGACGCTGGCGCCGAGCGCGAGGACGGCGGTCAATGCACAGGGCCGCACTCGATCAAACTGAAAGTGATTTGCCACAGAACTTCTTCCCCAACGTTTTTATTATTGAAGGCAGTGCACGTGGCCTGCCGGGCGATGTTGGCGCTGGAGAATCTTCTGGGAGCGTGTTAAAGCTGTCCAATGCAAATATGAAGGATGATTAATGCAGTGGACGACTCAATTGATTTGAAGCGGGTTCGCCATCTGGTCTATCTGAGCGAGGAGCTGCATTTTTCCCGTGCCGCGGCTAGGGCCCATCTGTCACAGACCGCGTTCAGTCGCAGTATTCAATCACTGGAGGCTGATCTGGGCGTGCGGCTGTTCGACCGCGACACGCGTTCTGTGACGCTGACCGAAGCCGGAAAACAACTGATCGGACGCGCCCATGAATTGCTCAGTTGTGCAAAGAAAATGATGGCCCAGGCCAATGACCTGGCTGGAACCGAGGGCGGCGAATTGCGCTTTGGCGTGACGCCGATGGCCGCCAATCTCAACACCACGGACGTGCTGGTCAAGCTGCGTAAAAGCATCCCACGGCTGGTGCTCAATGTTCAGGTCAACTTCTGGGAGCATCTGTCCCATCAACTGGAAACCGACCAGCTGGAGTTTGTCGTGGCCACACTCCGGGCCGACCAGGAATTCGATCCACGCTTCTCCATCACCCACCTGCCGCCGCAACCGGCATCGATTTTTTGCCGCCGCGACCACCCCCTTGCGCAACAGGACCGGCCGATTTCGCGGGAGCAGATTCTGCAATTCCCCTGGAGCGGCGTCGTACCGTCAAGCGAGGCGTCGCTGTATGCCCTGTTTGACCTGACACCCGGAACGCTACTGCCCTGGACCTTGAGCTCCAATGACCTGAACCTGTTGCGCGAAACCACATTGACCAGCGACTCGCTGCTCTTGACCTGGCGCTCCTGGCTCAAGCAGGACCTTGGTGATGGCTTGCTGGTGGACCTGATGCCATTCATCCACCCTGGCTGGCCAGCAGACCTGTTGACCATCAGAAACGCCATGGTGTGTCAGGCCGGGCGCACGCTGTCACCGATTGCCCAACAGGCGGTGGACTCGATCATTGCAACTGCCCGCAGTGACCTATAGGGGCTGGCGACTTGCACTGCATCGGCTGCAGATCATAGTTTCCGAGCAATGCGTAGCCGGCGGCCACTGGAAAGACTCTAACTGAGAAGGCACCTACCAAGTCTCAGAGCTGATCCGCTGGCGCGGGAATTTTCACTCCCCTGTTCTATCGACTGAGCTATCCAGGGTATGGGCTAAAGTATGGGCTGGGATTTTTATCGGAAACGCAGAAACGAAAAAGCCCTGAATGATCAGGGCTTTTTCGTATAAATGTGGCGGTGAAGGAGAGATTCTAATTTAACAGTCCTTTCGACCAACAAACCCACTACTACGGGGCTTGCAGCGTGCATAGTAGTACAATTGAGTAGTACAATCCACCGTACCACTCCCCCCCTCACGGCGCTCCAATGGCAGACAACTTGATTCAAAAGAAAGGCGAATCCATGTGGTATGTCAGGTTGGCCGTCCCTGCCGACGTACAGAAAGCCATTGGCTGCAAAGTGCGGATTCAGTCATTGAAGACGGGGCTCCGCAAGGAAGCAATGGATGCTCGTCTACCCTACCTCACCCAGTGGAAGGCGGAATTTGCAGCAGCCAGAGCAGAGGCACAAATTCGCAAAGAGAACTGGCGCCCCGTGTTAGCAGGATGGAGCAATGAACACGACGCGACTACTGCCGCCAACTTTATGTCGGTAGCGAAAAGAGCCCCAAACACTACCGTGCTTACGCCAGAGGAGCTTGCTACTAATAAGCAACAGATTGTTGAGCTCAAGGAGGAAATGTACGAGACGGCAAATCAGTTGGAGGCTTTTGGAGTGCCGGGCGCAGTCGATATTCTCAAGAAAAGTCATGCAACAGTGTTTCCTAGTGAAATAGAGCGAGTGCAACATTTTGCCGGGGTGATGCGAGAACTCATGACACTTGTGGCCACATCGTACTATGGCCTGAGCCCAACTGAGGTCGCAGAAGCGAAGGCGATAGCGCTAGACCCAACCATTCACAAGCCGAAGTCACCCATCACCCCCGCTCGCCTGAAAACCTATCGAGAGTTTAGGGAGAGTCGTGGTGGTGCTGCAAAACACGTCGATCAGCAAGTGGGCAAGATGGAGCGGCTGTCAGAATTCCTCAAGAAAGAGGGACTGCCACTTAACTTCGATACCGTAGACGAATGGCTGAAATCGCTGGATCGTGCACCAGCTACTTTAGGCCAGTACCTCATGGCTGGTACTGCGTTTTGGAAGTGGGCGATGAAATATGACGCGGCTTGGCGTGAAGAATACAAAGACAAAGTTAACCCGTTCGTAGGGCACGAACTGCCACAGGGCGGCGGCTCTGAGACAGCAGGCAAAGACAGGGAGATCTATACGTGTGCTGATACCGCCAAGCTGCATCAAGCCGCGCTCAATAACGGGGATAAACCGCTCGCAGACCTCATCGCATTGGGCTGGTACACCGGGGCCAGGATCGAAGAATTATGTCGATTGAACAAAGCCAATGTGATCACCGTTGACGGCATCCGGTGCTTCGACTTTCCGAAGAGCAAGAGCAAGGCGAGCAAGCGTGTAGTGCCGATTCATCCAAGCCTGTCGCTCACCATTGATCGACTGAGCAAGGACAGCACCGATACCTTTCTCATCCCCACAAGCTCACACGATCACTATGGCAAACGCTCACACGCGATATCCAAGGCGTTTGGCAGACTGCGTACAGCAGCAGGCTTCAGCAAGCTCCACGTCTTTCATAGTTTCCGCCATACCGTAGTTACTGAGCTGATCAGAGCTGACGTACCAGACGCCTTGGCAAAAGAGCTGGTTGGACACGAAACGGGCTCTGTCACCCACGACGTATACTCGAAAGGTGCGAGCGCGGCACAGAAGCTGGTAGCAATCTCCAAACTCCCATCCTTGAAAACAGAGCTACCAATTGACGATAAAACCATAGACTGAGGTGATGGGATCTCGGCTTCAGGTCGATTCCGTATGTCGGCAGTGTGATACCTTCCTTTGGATTTTCAACCAGCACAGAACCAAGGAGAGGACGCATGACAGTAGCAAATGCTGATGATTACGAAACCGTTGAATACTTCTACGACTGGGACGACAAGGAGACGAATGGAAAACTGAGCATCCTAAAGCTGGAGGTTGGTAACGACGATTCAGTTAAGCTCCTCGTCAGCAAGGCGATTGCGAAAGAGTTCAAGGACAGAGACAAGGTAGTTGTACTTGATGGACGTGAGGTCTTAGGTGAATGGACCAGCCGGCAGTACAGTAAAACGACTTGGAAAGAAATCCATGTCGCGGTTGTCGTGGGTACCAACGTGCAATTCCCATTATCGATTTACGATGCTGGCCCCCCTGCTTCCCCAGTGGCGGAAAAGTAGACTGGCAAGTTCCTAATGCGTGGCCGTGGTGCAATCCCACCTAAAGTGATAGCACCACTTCGTTCCCACCAAAACCCAAAAACCCCGCTACAGGCAATCCCGATTTCAAACCGAGTCAGTATTTTGATCTAGGGAAATCCGTCTGAGGGACATCGCCTGCGTCTAACCCCTACCGTTTATAGGTCGGCTGGTGCGTCAAACTTTGTACAAATCCCTGGCACACCAGATCAGCTAGCCAAAGGTCGATTGATTTGGCTGTTTGCTGCGGCTGTGCTGCTGAATTAGGCGTTGTAGCGATGAAGTAGGGCTAACCCACAGCCTGTAGATTAGCGCCTCTAATTGTGGAGAGAAATCAGATCAGGCTTTGTTCCAGTGCCGTTTCACTGTGGCAATACCAATCTTTAAGTCAGCAGCCACTTCGGCCTGTGTCATATCCTTTGCTTTCAGCCGCTGCACTGCTGTTGTGGTGTCTGTCGCTTCTGGACGCCCCAGCTTCTTGCCCTCGCTCTTGGCACGTTGCAATCCTGCCTGAGTACGTTCGATCAGTAGGTCACGTTCAAACTCGGCAACGGCACCTAGAACCTGCATTGTCATTTTGCCCGCTGCACTGGTCAGGTCTACGCCACCAAGGGCGAGGCAGTGAACTCGGATGCCACGACCTGCCAACATCTCAACTGTCTGGCGTACGTCCATTGCGTTACGACCTAGGCGGTCAAGCTTGGTCACGATCAGCACGTCTCCCGCTTCCATGCGATCTAACAGCTTTTGGAAGCCTGCACGCTCACTAGTAGGGATGCTGCCTGAGATAGTCTCCTCCACTACCCGGCTGGCCTGTACGTCGAAGCCAGCAGACTTTACTTCCTGCACTTGGTTTTCTGTGAACTGGGTTGAGGTGCTGACACGGCAATACAGGAAGGTGCGGGACATGATGGGTGACTCCACTAGTATCACTTAAGGTGGTATCAGTGTACCAAGGGATCAATAATCAAGAAAGCCTATTTATGTGATACCAAATACCGTCTGTCTGGAAGGTATCGTTTAACGGTCGTTTGATGATGCCTACGATTGGCGTAGTCGATTGATTGCATCGGTGATGCTTTGAGCGTTTGCATCCAAGGTTTGCATTGCCACCTGTGCGTTAGTAGCAACGCTGACTACACCATTTTCAGAAAGCCACTTGGTGATCTCTTCAATGGCTGCACTCAATGCATGCTGGTTGTGCAATAGGAGTGTCAGAGCGTCAGCTGTGGCGATGCTGGCGGGGTTGTTGTCGGTCATGGGGTGTTCATCCTTGAAGGTGATGAAAAGATCGTAGCTCACTGCATGGGCAGCTGTAATGGTATTGCTACCGTCATCCTATAGCTGCGTTGATAGGTGTATAGCGGTTAGCACAGCAGGATTGTGATGAGTGATCATCCGGCGTCAGCTAGCCATGTCAGTCGGCGTAGTGCGAACGCTCCAGGTCAACTGTGTGCCGACATTTGTACGGCGTTTGTGATGAATATCACCCAGCGCCATATCTGACGTGTTTTCCTCTAGATTTCAATCCAATTGATTTGGTGTGTGCGGGAATTGGAGAGGAAACGAGTGCGCTTAATACTAGAACCAGTGAACCCTATGTAGAATCACGTCTGTAAGGGTGATGATACAAAGGATTGGGGTGTGGTGTCCGTGTTCTCACCCCTGTTTTCATTCCGTGATAATTAATGCCGGTGTATTCAACACTGACCACCGATGTACATTTTCTTTGTTGAAAAAACGATTGAGATTGTGCGGTGCCTGCTTGTCGATTGAGGCAGCAATCTGGTCCAGCTTTTCAGCGGTCAGCGCTCTGCTCTTAACATTCATAACCGTAGGAAACATCTTGTTCGCAATCTCTCTTAAATTCTCCACTTTGGCGGTGGTGATGATCGAGAGAAACACCTGACGAACTATACCTTTCCTGAGTTCTTGTAGCCTGATCAAGAAAGGTTGATCAGGGTAGAGTCGGCTCAGTCTCTGTTTAAATTTTGCCATGTCTGACAGCATGTTCACTGACAATTCCGGCTTGTCATAGAATACGGAATATTGGTAATTCCAACTGTTGCCTTTGAGGACAGCTAGAAACCTTCTTTTTGTTTTGTCCTCACTGCTCTCACTCAAACTTTGTTCTCCTCTCGATGTGGATCGATCACTACCCTATTCTCCTCCTATACTTCCTTGCCAACCCGCCAAACAAAATCAGCCACCGTTATGCCGTCAAATACCCGCCCTATCTGGCTGGGGCTGAGGGTAGCGCAATGGTTTTCAGCATGGTTTCGAGGGTAGATTATGTTTTATTAGTGCGGCAAATGCTACCCCTATCTTTGGTGGTGGCTCACTGGCTTGCTCCATTCCTTTACTCAAGACAACAAAAAACCCGCGCAGCCACATAGGCTGCGCGGGCTATGGATGGATTAACTTCATCAAGAAAGCGCTCACAATGGATTATAGAGTCTTACAGCTATCGTCAGCTCGGTATCACTAGATCGGCGAAGGTATTGTTAACTTCGTCTTCAATTTGAGCGAGTCGCTTGGCTTTAGCTGATGCGATCTTCTCGGCTTCTTTGATTTCATCTCGTTCGATCAATTGTGCTTTCAAAAGCTCTTTAAACCGCTGACGTTCACGCTCAAGCTCAGCAATGTAATCTTCTTTGACTTTGCCAATCATCAGTGCAAGATCAGCATCTTGAACGTGTTGAGGTTTGGTCATGTAGGCAGAGTAATTAAGACTCTCCATTCGGATGGGTAGTTTCTCATCGAGAACATAACCATCGTCAGTCATCTTGATTACAGTCTGTATGAACTGATAGGGCAATTCGGCCCTAGTGATTGTTTTACATTCACGGGTATTGAGGTACATCTGCTTATAGGACTCTTGACGGCGCTCCAACTCACTTTGATCAAACTTGGGGACGCTTCCTTTTATCTTAATAGTATTGGTCATTTTATTTATTCCTCGTGATAGTCTTTATCTATAGGCGTAGTTGCCTGCTTGTTTATTGCTTTAATAACTTTCTTGAATAAGTCACTCAACCTTTCGCTTGGCTAAGTACGCCAAGGCCAAGTTCAAGATAGTTGTGCGATACCGTTCAAGCACTTGTTCTTCACTTAGTTTGACAGTGCTTGGCTTGATAATGACATTATCACTATCAAACTTCTGTACTTGTTGTACACCTGCATACTGCCTTGCCTGCACTTCATGTTGCACATTTTTTTGCTTTGCTTTTTTCTCAGTAGCACGAGCAACTGATCTCATAATATGGTCAATATTGATACTCATATCCATTCTCTCGTTTAGTTATTGTTTTCTGTCTAAGCGACAGGGAATTCACTCGGTTAAAACAGCTACATGCTGTTGATTGAAGCTAGCCTGAGATAGCGCTGAAATCACCCTTTCCACCCTAGATTTACAAGGCTTCCAGACGTGCAAAAACGACAAGGTAGGCTTTGGCTACCACCGTACCAGTGAGGAACTGGTCAGATAGATCATTGTGAGCGTACCTTCTTTGCGAGGGATGACTTCAAAATCTCAAGGTAGGCGCCAACCACCAAATTTACGGCATGACCTTAGTTGTTTTGATTAATGAGAGGCATAATCTCATTCAGATTCGCAGTAGTACGAGCGTTAATGGATACCTTCCTTAGACAGCTCCAGTAATAATTGTTGTTTGGATCGCTCGCGTGATCATCGAGTGACATTGTCATACGGAACCTCCGATTTTATTAAATGGCTTGATTGATCGTGCAATAATCAACTGATTGATTAGAACACCAATATCGTCAGCATCAGATTTTAAGTGGTTGTATTGAAGTTTGCTAACCAGCACTTTGATTGATACAGGGCCAGCATTTGACAACCTCCACAAACTTGTTCTGCATGAATTGCTACAGGTTTTTGCATCACAGCGCCGATTGGCAATTGATTTCCCACAAACTGTACAGCTTTTTACTTTTGACATGCGTTCAGATACCTCCAAGGCATTGGTTAATAATCGTTTCAAATATGTGGCAGATGTTATTCTGGCCAATAAAAAAATGGCCAACTGAGAAGGTTGGCCATCTATTATGTTAGGCGAGAGAACAGGTTGTTAGTGAAGACTAGAGGGTGACTCACTAACAGGTATCACCGAAATGACTGAAATGGTGACTATCGTTCAGGCTACCGGAAAAACTATTAACGGAAGTGTGAAGATTGTTCTCTCTTGTAAGTTTCCATTTTAATACACTTAGATAGGATTTGTCAATAGATGTCAATAATTAAATGACATTTTAGTAAGCTATTTTATATTATGGAAATATCGTTAGGTATTTAACGATGCGCCTATTGAGTGCATCAAACAAAAACGATTGTTACTGCATGAAAACACCACCCAAAACCACGTTCTACTATCAGGGTATACAGACGTACCGGGTTGAGAGTAGCGTTGGTTTGATGGTGTTTTTTCGTTAGTGGCTTTAGTCCACGTCGCGGAGGGCGGGCGGGCGGGCGGGCGGGATGGGGGGGGGTTCCCAAACATTTTAGTGCACATTTTTTGGCTACTCTTTTCTAACGCCTTCCAGATTAATGTGATCCTTCATGAACTGGAAGAGCCGATTGGACTCTGACGTTATGGGCTTTGTATCGCAAAGCGAGTCGTAATATTGTCCAACATTATCATGGGCTAACTGTAAGTTCAGATGTTTACTATACTCATCCTCCATTCGTGAGCGAAATTCAGCGGGAGGCATTTTAAGCGCGATTGCCTCATGGCCCATTTCAATGACCTTATATAAAGAGCCTGTCAACACGGAGTCGAAATAGATCGAAAACAAAGCATATGTGGAACCCAATTCAACAATCACCTCTCTGAAAGTGGAATAGGTTGTTGCTGCCTTCGCTTGATAGTCAAGATAGATATCCCAGTGCCCCTTGTGAACTTTCTCATTCCCTTTGGCATGTGCCATTTCCGCCGCTGCACGAGCCATTTCACGATTAGACGCGTGAAGTTGGTGTATGCCAATCAGGTTGATCAACTTTGCGACATCCACTACAGCTTTCTTGAAAGTTTCAACTTTGAGCTTTGCTATCTCTTGTAGCAGTAAATAGTTTTGCTGGGACTTCCATATCTCTGACTTGTAGAGCTCCAACTGCTTTGAATACTCAGCCTTTACCTGTTCAATTTGGTCAGTGATATCAGCTATATCTTCTTTCGTCGCGAGATTCCTCCCTTTCTCCTTGATGTAGCCGGGAAGATAAAACTTAATGAGCAGCGCTACTATAGGAATTGAAACCAGCCAAACCACATCAGCTACTAACGAGATATCCATAAACCTCTCTCCATCATTTTCCATAGCTTATTAAATATAGAACACGCCCAGCCCGATACGCCCCCCCTTAGCTTCTACTATTATTGAGCCAAGTCTAATTCAAACCCTGCAAAAAATATCATTTCATCAATCGTTTTTCAGTCTGAATGTCTATTTGCAAGGGTAAGCAGTCTTGTATGCGAGATAAACTAGGTCACTATCCCGTTCGTGCAGCCTGTCCGGGTGATCTTGAAGATACTTGAGTACAATACGCATTCCTTGCCCATTCGTGATGCCGCTGGGGAAACAGGTTTGGTATTGCGGCGGAAGTTTCTCATTAACAAGCCTCATGGTGTGCCGCACGCCCTGTGTTATTCCCAGACAGAAAGACGCATCAGAGTAGGAGTTAAGCGTGGCCCCATTCGTAGCCTTTACACCATCCGCACACTGCTTAATTAATTCATTCCCATCCCCGCCTTCTGCCATAGCAGCCCCACTCCCCAGCATCCCCGCCAGTGCAACCACCGCCAACCCTACTTTCATTGCGCGCCCCTTAGTAGTTATGCTTGACTATAACAAGTACTAGCATCTCCTATCCTGACAGAGAATTTAGGGGCAAAACTCAATGCCCCTACCCCGCACCGGGGGAGGATGAAATGCTTAAACAGAAATGATCAGCAATCTAAGGGTCCAGTGCTAGAACGGGCCTCAGTTCCAGCTTTGCTGACTAATCCGTGAATGGCCTTCTTTGCCTGCTCTAGTTTTTGCCGCTTTGCCGCTGCGGCTAGCTTTTCATCTAGGACCAGCTCAATCCCCATTTTTACGACTGGGAACGCCGCTAGACACTCATTCTCTGTCAGCTCGTGTATGCCTTGACTAAGAATCTTGTACATCGAACGATTTTCAACAAGAAACTCAGGAAGGTGCCCCTCCAGCAGTTGTATCCGCTCTGCCATTCGCCCGTTTTGATAAGCATCATCATCCCAGCCGCTATCGGTTTTCGCGATCAGGTAAGCAGCATCTACAAGGTTTTCAAAGATTCGCCTCAGATAGACAAATGAGCCTACCCCTACACCGTGTGCAGCCAAGCCGATAGCTTTGGTGAATTCTCTGAAGTCCTCTTTACATAGCACAGCAGAGTACTGACGCACATCGTAGGTATTAAGGTCCGCAAGAGACGGGTACTGTCCGATTTTCTGCACCGTCCTGTCCTCAATGTTGAACAGGAAAAACAATTTATGGGCCGCATCCCTAGAGCACTTCAGCACGACGGCTAAACGCCTACTCCCCACCCATGCGTCGTGATCACGAGGGATGTCCCCAGTGATATGCAGATGGAAAATGCTGTGTGCATTACATCCGGGGCAGTAGGTGTCGATTGGCTCTCTAGAGAAGAATATGTTCCAGCCTGCTTCATCATCCTCCTCAGCAAAGGTGAATTCCTCATACAAGGGAAAGGCGGTACAGAACTCTTTTTTCGTGGGTGGAATCGGTGCGGTCATACGTGCTGCCCCTGCATGGCTAGACGGCTGGATGGCGTGTAATGGCACGATGGTATCGGGCTCTGAGGATTGATGCCAGACAGCCAAAAACTCACAATCGGACTAACGGGCAGTCATGGAAAAAATGCACAGAGAGGAGATAAAACCGAACAGCGAAGGGGTTAAGCGCGTAGCGAGATGAGGAGGGACGGGGAGTAGTACAACTGAGTAGTACAATCAGAAATTAAAAAGCCCCGCAAACCATTGATTTGCGGGGCTTTTCAGAATGTGGCGGTGAAGGAGAGATTCGAACTCTCGATACAGTTTCCTGTATACACACTTTCCAGGCGTGCTCCTTAAGCCACTCGGACACTTCACCGTATCTCTTCAAACAAGTTCTGTCTGTCGAGGCGCGCTAATGTAGTCGAAAGCTTTTCTGATGGCAAACATTTTTTTCAGAATTTTCATGCGCTTAAGAGATTTGTTCGGGCACGCGGTTTTGTGGGTAGGGCAAACCGGCCATTCTCCGGCCAGGGCCGTGCCTCTATATAGAGGGGAATGCCGGGTGGCCGTGGCTGGCCATGCCGGATGCAGCCGGTTTGGCTGACTGGCCGGTCAGTCATGGCGCTTTACCTGGCCGACGGCCATGGGTAACGTCTGCTGCACTTCAATACAAGGAATAGCGTCATGAGTGAGTTGATTTCCTACCACCTCGAAGACGGTATCGCGACCCTGACCTTGAGCAATGGCAAGGTCAATGCCATCTCCCCGGACGTGATCGCCGCGTTTAATGCTGCGCTGGACCAGGCCGTGACGGATCGGGCGGTGGTGATCATCACTGGCCAGCCGGGCATTCTCTCCGGCGGTTATGACCTGAAGGTGATGACGGCGGGTCCCAAGGAAGCCGTGAGCCTGGTGACTGCCGGTTCTACCCTCGCCCGCCGCCTGCTGGCCCACCCGTTCCCGGTGATCGTTGCGTGCCCTGGGCATGCGGTGGCCAAGGGCGCGTTCATTCTGTTGTCGGCTGACTACCGGATCGGGGTCGAGGGGCCGTTCAGCATTGGCCTGAATGAAGTGCAGATCGGCATGACCATGCACCACGCCGGTATCGAGCTGGCCCGTGATCGCCTGCGCAAGTCGGCGTTCCACCGTTCGGTGATCAATGGCGAGATGTTCGACCCGCAAGGCGCGGTGGATGCCGGCTTCCTCGACAAGGTGGTAGCGGCCGAGGAACTGCAAAGTGCTGCACTGGCGGCGGCCCGTCAGTTGAAGAAGATCAACATGACTGCCCACAAGAACACCAAGCTCAAGGTTCGCAAGGGCTTGCTGGATGCGCTGGACAGCGCAATCGTCCAGGACCAGGCTCACCTGGTTTAACGTCAGGCCTTGCACTTGCTCGCGATGGACTAAAAAACAACGCGTTTTTCCAGGTTTCACGCGTCATCGTTTACGTCCATCGCGAGCGCGCTCGCTCCTACAATGTTCGGCGTTGTCGCCAAGCATTGGGGTTTTTCCTACATCGGCAACCGAAAAGCGCTTAAACGCTCTAGCCCGCATCCATCAGCAGATGTTGGAAACATGCGCTTAAACATCGGCCATCTCCTACCTATATAGCGGCAATTGCCGAAAACAGTGCACATCCGTACACTGCGCCACCTTTTGCTCCGGTGGGCCTGTAGATGCTGTATCTGTTTCGTATGTTGTTGATGGGCCTGCATTTTGTTTTGGCGGGTGTGCTGGGTGTGTTGCTTGGGCTGTGCCGGCCGTTCAATCCGGATAACAGCCGATTGTGCGCCCGCCTCTATGCCTGGCCAGCGATGTGCATCCTGCGCCTGCGGGTCAAGACCGACGTCGACTCGCTGACCCACAAAAAGCAAAGCTGCGTGGTGATTGCCAACCACCAGTCCAACTACGACTTGTTTGTGCTCGGCAACGTGGTGCCCCACCGCACCGTGTGCATCGGCAAGAAGAGCCTGAAATGGGTGCCGCTGTTCGGGCAACTGTTCTGGCTGGCCGGCAATGTGCTGATCGACCGCGGCAATGCTCACAAGGCCCGCCAGTCGATGCTCACCACCACCCACACCTTGCAGCACAAAGATACCTCGATCTGGGTGTTCCCCGAGGGCACGCGCAACCTGGGCAAGGAGTTGCTTCCGTTCAAGAAGGGCGCGTTCCAGATGGCGATTGCCGCCGGCGTGCCGATCGTGCAGGTGTGCGTCAGCAACTACATCAACCACATGCGCCTCAATCGCTGGAACAGCGGCCAGATCCTGATCCGCTCGCTGCCGCCGATCCCTACCGCTGGCCTGACCCTGGATGACATGCCGCAACTGATCGCGCAGTGCCGCGAGCAGATGCGTGAATGCATCGAGGCCATGGACCACCAACTGCAAGCCGCCTGAGCGCCGAGCCCGCGCTCCGGTTTACCCTCGCCCCGACCTCCACAAGCAGGCTAAGCTGCACCCTGCTTGTCACTGCCATCGGCGAAGAAGAAGTGAATCGGAATTATGGGTAGAGTCGTTGCGGCCGCGGTCTACAGCGCCGGCAAGAAAGTCACCAATATCACCCTGGATGAAGGCGCGGCCTGGGCGGCAAAACCCGGCCACTTCGTCTGGATCGGCCTCGAAGAGCCGAGTGCGCTGGAGCTGGCCAACCTGCAACGCCAGTTCAACCTGCACGAACTGGCCATCGAAGACGCCCTGGAAAAACATAGCCGGCCCAAGCTCGAGACCTTCGGTGACGCGCTGTTCATCGTGACCTACTCACCAGTGCGCGAGAACGGCGTGCTGGAGTTCATCGAGACTCACATCTTTGCCGGCACGGGCTACATCATCACTTGCCGCAACGGCCACTCGGCCTCCTATGCTCATGTGCGCCAGCGCTGCGAGGCGCGCCCGCTGCTGCTGGAGCATGGCGAAGACTTCGTGCTGTATGCCCTGCTCGACTTCGTGATTGAAAACTACCAGCCGGTGGGCGAAGCGATTCACGGCGAAATCGATGCGCTGGAACACAACGTGCTGAACAGCGCCCTGAACGAGCGGGATATCCAGAACCTGCATGGCCTGCGTCGCGACGTGTTGCGCCTGCGTCGCTACGCCGCGCCCATGGTGGAGATCAGCGAAGAGCTGCAGAAGCTCAAGTTCCCGTTTATCGACAAGAACATGCGCCCCTACTTTCGGGACGTGCAGATTCATGTCACTCGGCAGATGGAGGACCTCACCACCCTGCGCGACATTGCCAGCCAGACCATCGAGATCGGGGTGCTGCTGGAGGCGTCACGGCAAAGCGTGGTGCAACGCAAGTTCGCTGCCTGGGCGGCGATCCTGGCGTTTCCGACGGCGGTGGCGGGGATCTACGGGATGAACTTCCAGAACATGCCGGAGCTGACCTGGCACTACGGCTATTTCGCGGTGCTGGGGTTTATCAGCGTGGGTTGCGTCGCGCTGTGGGGCAGCTTTAAACGCTCGGGGTGGTTGTAGCCTGCAGCGAGCGACAACCGCTCAAACCGCATCCCATTGGCGCATGCGCAAGCGGCAATGTTTCATGGCATTGACGATGTGCTTCTCCACCAGGCTGCGGGAAATGCCCAGGTGCTCGGCAATCTCGGGGTGGGACATGCCTTCGAGCTTGCGCAACAGGAAACTCTCGCGGCACAGCGGCGGCAGTTCAGCCAGGGCGCGCTGCAACAGCTCCATGCGCTGCGCTTGCGCGAGACTGTTCTGCGGCGACGGGCTATGAAAGCGTTCTTCGCTGTCGAGCACTTCCAGCGGTTCGGCCGCGCGCGCAACATTGCGCCGATGACCATCGATCACCAGGTTCAGGGCAGTGCGATAGAGGAAGGCGCGCGGCTGTTCGATCGGCGTGTCACTGGCGCGTTCCAGCACCCTCACGTAGGCGTCATGCACCGCATCTTCGGCCACCTGGCGGTTGCCCAGCTTGGCGTTGAGGAAACGCACCAGCTCGCGATAGTAGTTTTCCAACGTGACTCCCGACCGCTTTGATGAACGGTACCTGTCCTTGAACCTGGCCAACGCCTGAGGAAAACGATGGCGGCACGATGATGGCAAATCTGCGGCGTGTAATTTATAGTAATTCTCATATAGATTTAAAGCACTGCGTCGATTGCGCGGTAAATAATCCCGACGGGCAGCTGTAACCCTTTGTGTCAGCGCCTAAATTTGCCCGTCAATTCATCGTATTAAGGACAGTTCCCCGTAACTGCCGGGATTTCTGGCAGGGCCTGGCTGTGGTCGCGCTGTTTGCGCCAACCGGCAGGGGACGATTTCCATTGATCGGAACCCTGCATGAAACACCCGCGAAAGACCCGCCGTGCCTTGCTTTCAGGCCTTTGCCTGATCCCGGTTATTGCCCTGGCTGCCTGGCAGCTCAACGCCCCCGGCCGGGATCAGTTCGCCACGGTGCAGGTCAGCCGCGGCGACATCGAGAGTAGCGTCACCGCCCTTGGCACCTTGCAGCCACGGCGCTATGTCGACGTCGGCGCCCAGGCCTCGGGACAGATCAAGAACATCCACGTCGAAGTCGGGGATGTGGTCAAGGAAGGTCAACTGCTGGTGGAAATCGACCCCGCGACCCAGAACGCCAAGCTCGATGCCGGGCGCTTCTCCATCGACAACCTCAAGGCCCAACTGCAGGAACAACGCGCCCAGCACGACCTGGCCCGGCAGAAATACCAGCGCCAGCAGAACCTCGCCGCCGGCGGCGCCACCCGTGAAGAGGATGTGCAGACCGCCCACGCCGAACTGCGCGCCACCGAGGCTCGCATCCAGATGTTCCAGGCCCAGATCCGCCAGGCCGAAGCCAGCCTGCGCAGCGATCAGGCCGAGTTGGGCTACACACGGATTTACGCACCGATGGCCGGTACGGTAGTGGCGCTGGATGCCCGAACCGGCCAGACCCTCAACGCGCAGCAGCAGACGCCGTTGATCCTGCGTATCGCCAAACTGTCGCCGATGACCGTCTGGGCCGAGGTCTCGGAGGCTGATATCGGCCACGTCAAACCTGGTATGCAGGCTTACTTCACGACCCTCGCAGGCGGTGCGCGACGCTGGCAAAGCACGGTGCGGCAGATTCTCCCGGTGCCGCCCAAGCCCTTGGACCAGAGTGGCCAGGGCAGCGGTGGTGGCAGCCCGTCCAGCAGCGGTAAAAGCGGCAGCGCGCGGGTGGTGCTGTACACCGTATTGCTCGACGTCGACAACGCCGACAACGCGCTGATGGCGGAGATGACCACCCAGGTGTTTTTTGTCGCCGGTGCGGCGAAAGACGTGCTCACCGCCCCGGTTTCGGCCCTGCAGAACGGCGCCAGGGCCGGCAGCCAGAGTGTGCGGGTGGTCGCCAAGAACGGCAGCATTGAAGCTCGGGAAGTCAGCACCGGCCTCAGCGACCGCTTGCAGGTGCAGATCCTCGATGGCGTGAATGAGGGCGATCACCTGCTGATCGGTCCGGTCGACGGCAACGAGGGTTGAATGCAAACGCCGCTGATCGACCTCAAACACATCCGCAAATCCTACGGCGGCGGTGACGCCCCCGAAGTCCACGTGCTGCGCGGCATCGACCTGTCGATCCATGCCGGCGAGTTCGTGGCGATTGTCGGCGCCTCCGGTTCCGGCAAGTCGACGTTGATGAACATCCTCGGATGCCTCGATCGCCCGAGCGCCGGAGAGTACCGGTTTGCCGGGGAAAACGTCGCGCAACTGGACAGCGACGAACTGGCCTGGCTGCGCCGTGAAGCCTTCGGTTTTGTGTTCCAGGGCTACCACCTGATTCCCTCGGGCTCGGCCCAGGAAAACGTCGAGATGCCGGCGATCTACGCCGGCACCCCGGCCGCCGAACGGCATGCCCGCGCGGCCGCCCTGCTCGCCCGGCTGGGGCTGGCGGAGCGCACCGGCAACCGTCCCCACCAGCTCTCCGGCGGCCAGCAACAGCGGGTGTCGATTGCCCGCGCGTTGATGAACGGCGGCCATATCATCCTCGCCGATGAACCCACCGGCGCCCTCGACAGCCAGAGTGGCGCCGAGGTGATGACCCTGCTCGATGAACTGGCGAGCCAGGGTCACGTGGTGATCCTGATTACCCACGACCGCGAAGTCGCGGCCCGGGCCAAGCGCGTTATCGAAATCCGCGACGGGCTGATCATCAGCGACAGTGCCGCCGACAACCCGCAGGTCCAGCATTCGGCCAACCCCGGCGCCCTGCAGGCCGTCGACCTGCGCCAACGCCTGAGCCAGGGCAGCGCAGCCAGCGGCGCCTGGAAAGGCGAACTGCTGGATGCGGTGCACGCGGCCTGGCGCGTGATGTGGATCAACCGCTTTCGCACCGCCCTGACCCTGCTCGGGATCATCATCGGCGTGGCTTCGGTGGTGGTGATGCTGGCGGTGGGCGAAGGCAGCAAGCGCCAGGTGATGGCGCAGATGGGTGCCTTTGGCTCGAACATCATTTACCTCAGCGGCTCGTCGCCAAACCCGCGCACGCCCCCAGGGGTAGTTACCCTCAGCGACGTCGCGGCCCTGGCCCGCCTGCCGCAGGTCAAGCGCATCATGCCGGTCAATGGCGCCGAGGCTGGAGTGCGCTTTGGCAACGCCGACCACCTGAGTTACGTCGGCGGCAACGACACCAACTTCCCGGCGATCTTCAACTGGCCGGTGGTCGAGGGCAGCTACTTCACCGAGGCCGACGAGCGCAATGCCGCGGCGGTGGCGGTGATCGGCAAGAAGGTCCGCGACAAACTGCTCAAGGACGTCGCCGACCCGATCGGCCAGTACATCCTGATCGAGAACGTGCCCTTCCAGGTGGTCGGTGTGCTGGCGGAAAAAGGCGCCAGCTCCGGCGATCAGGACAGCGACGACCGCATCGCCATCCCCTACTCCGCGGCCAGCGTGCGCCTGTTCGGCACGTACGAGCCGGAGTACATCGCCATTGCTGCCGCCGACGCGCGCAAGGTCAAGGAAGCCGAACAGGCCATCGACCAGTTGATGCGCAAGCTGCACAACGGCAAGAAGGACTACGAGCTGACCAACAACGCAGCGATGATCCAGGCCGAGGCGCGCACGCAGAATACCCTGTCGCTGATGCTCGGCTCGATTGCCGCGATTTCCCTGCTGGTGGGCGGTATCGGGGTGATGAACATCATGCTCATGACCGTGCGCGAACGCACCCGCGAGATCGGCATCCGCATGGCCACCGGCGCCCGGCAACGGGACATCCTGCGCCAGTTCCTGACGGAAGCGGTGATGCTCTCGGTGGTTGGCGGCATTGCCGGGATCGCCCTGGCCTTGCTGGTGGGCGGCGTGCTGATCCTCAGTGAAGTGGCCGTGGCGTTCTCCCTGTTCGCGGTCCTCGGCGCCTTCGGCTGCGCCCTGGTCACCGGCGTAATCTTCGGCTTCATGCCGGCCCGTAAAGCTGCCCGGCTCGACCCGGTCACGGCCCTAACCAGTGAATGATCGACCTATGAAGCCGCCTTTGAGTCTGCTCTGCGCCTGCCTGCTGCTCAGTGCCTGCGGGACCCCCGCCGAGCGCCCGGACAGCGGCATCAGCGCGCCGCCCGCCTGGCAATCGCCCGTCAGCACCAAGCCCGAGAAAAGCCGCCAGCAATGGTGGGCCACGTTCGGCAGCCCGGAGCTCGAGAGCCTGATCGCCGAAGCGCAGCTCGGCAGCCATGACCTGGCAGCCGCCGTGGCACGGGTGCGCCAGGCGCAGGCGACGGCGGTGATCGCCGGTGGCCCGTTGCTGCCGGAGGTCAAGGCCGGATTGAATGCCAACCGCCAGAAGCTGCTGCGCGGCAATGGCTACAGCCAGCTGGACGCCGACAGCAGTAACCAGGCGGTGGACTACTTTGACGCCAGCCTCAGCGCCAGCTACGAGATCGACTTCTGGGGCGCCCGGCACGCCGCCCGTGACAGCGCGCTGCAAGGGGTGCGCGCCAGCGAGTTCGATCAGGCAACCGTCGAGCTGACTCTGCTCAGCAGCGTGGCCAACAGTTACAGCCAAAGCCTGTCGCTGGCCGAGCAAAGCCGCATCGCCGAGTTGAACCTGGGCAACGCGCAAAGCGTGTTGAAACTGGTGCAGACCCGCTACGATTCGGGGTCGGCCACAGCCCTGGAGCTGGCCCAGCAAAAGAGCCTGGTCGCGGCCCAACAGCGGCAATTACCGCTGGTGCAACAGCAGGCCGCAGAAGCCCGGATCACCCTCGCGGCCCTGCTCGGTCGCCCGGTGCAAGCGCTGCCGCGCAGCCACCTGAGCTTCGCCCAAATGAGCTGGCCGAGTATCGCCAGCGGGGTACCCAGCGACCTGCTCAGCCGCCGCCCCGACATCGCCCGCGCCGAAGCGCAACTGGCCGCCGCCCAGGCCGATGTCACCGTGGCCCGTGCAGCGCTGCTGCCCAGCGTCACCCTGAGCGCCAATATCGGCTCGGGTGCCGACACCTTCGGCGACCTGTTGCGCAGTCCGTTCTACAACCTCACGGCCGGGCTGGTGGCGCCGATCTTCAACAATGGCCGCCTGAGCGCCGAACGCGACCGCGCCACCGCGCGCCAGCAAGAGCTGCTGGAAAGTTATCGCGGGGCGATCATCAATGGCTTTGCCGACGTCGAAAAAGCCCTCACCAGCATCCGCGGCCTCGATGAGCAACGCCAATGGCAAGGCGAGGAACTGGCCCAGGCCCAGACCGCCTTCGACATCGCCCAGAGCCGCTACCAGGCCGGTGCCGAGGATTTGCTCAGCGTGCTGGAAACCCAACGCACCCTGTTCGCCGCCCAGGACTTGAACGTGCAACTGCGCCTGGCGCGGTTGCAGGCCAGCATTGGCTTGTACAAGGCGCTGGGGGGCAATTGGTGATGACACGGCAGGGCTGCGCGTCTGCATCACCGACCTGATTGTGAAAATTTCGTAAAAAACCTCATCAAGCCTTTCCGGTTTTTCCAAGGGCTCGCGTCTTACTAACAGAAGGTACAAATAATTCTCAGTCAACGCATTGAAGAGTAAAAGAATAATGCCCGCACCACACGGACTCCACCCACTGGCCAAGGCCCTGCTGATCCGCCATTCGTTTCGTCCACGGCTACCGACCCTGTGCGCCCTGGCACTGACCGCGCCGCTGATCGGCCAGGCCCAGGCGCAGGTGGTCGAGGTCAACATCCAGGCCCAGCCACTGGGTAGCGCGCTGCAGGAATTCGGTCGCCAGACCAACCTGCAAGTGCTGTACAGCCCGGACGATGTCGCCGGCCTGCGCAGCACCGCGATCAAGGGCAGCCTGGATTCCAACGCGGCAATCGCCCAGTTGCTGCAAGGCACCGGCATCAACTACAGCGTCCAGGACAATACCTTGACCCTGCGCACCCGCAGCAGCGCGAACTCGTTGGACCTGGACCCGACCAACATTTCTGCGACCCAGGAATCGGCATGGGGGCCGGTTGCCGGGATTGTGGCCAAGCGCAGCGGCACCGGGACCAAAACCGATACACCGCTGAATGAAATCCCGCAGACCATCAACGTGGTCACCGCCGACGAAGTCAAATCCCGTGGCGCGCAGACCGTCACCGAAGCGCTGCGCTATACCGCGGGCGTGACCGGCGGCGGTTTCTCCGACCGCGTGGGGATTTTCGACGAGCCGACCTCCCGCGGTTTCACCCCGACCCCGGTGTACCTCGACGGCCTGCACCTGCCCTACGGCGGCGGCAGTACCGGCGGCTCGCTGCAGATTGACCCCTACACCCTGGAGCGCATCGAAGTGCTCAAGGGGCCGGCCTCGGTGCTCTACGGACAAAACCAGCCAGGCGGGATCGTCAACCTGGTGGGCAAGCGCCCGACCGCCACGCCGCTGCATGAAGTGGTCCTGGGCACCGGCAGTTACGACCGCAAGTACGGCGCCTTCGACTTCGCCGGCCCGATCGACGACCAGGGCGAGTTGCTCTATCGCCTGACCGGCCTGGCCAGCGACGCTAACTCGAACATCGACTACGCCGACACCAACCGCATGCTGCTGGCGCCGAGCCTGACCTGGCTGCCGAACGAGCGCACCAGCGTGACCCTGTTCGCCCAGTACCAGAAAGACCGCGACACCCCGGAAGCCCAGGGCCTGCCGGCAGAAGGCACGGTGTTCAAGAGCCCCAATGGCAAGATCAGCCGCGACCTGTTCCTCGGTGAGCCAGGCCTGAACAAATACGACCGCGAGCAATTTGTGGTCGGCTATGACGCGGCCTACGAACTCAACGACATCTGGACCCTCAAGCAACGCACCAGCTACGCCTACGTGGATGACCAGTACGTCGCGCCGCTGCACGGCTACTCCTACATTCCCAACCCGGCCACCGGCGTTGCCGACAACCGCTACCAGAAACGCTTCGGCGTGGACTGGTCGCAGACCAACAAGGTCTACGGCATCGATAGCACCGCCCAGGCCAAGTTCAAGACCAGTGAGCTCGACCACACCGTACTGCTGGGCGTGGACTACTACCACTTCAACACCAAGTTCCTCGGCCTGTACGACCGCAACGGCCCGGCCATCGACCTGTTCAACCCGGTCTATGGCAGCGAGTTCACCTTCAGCCAACCGTACCGCTGGGACAACACCGTCAAGCAGACCGGCCTGTACGTGCAGGACCAGATGCGGTGGGACAAGTGGTTCCTGACCCTCGGTGGGCGTTATGACTACGCCACCACCGAAAACACCCAGCCAGGCAGCACCATGGCTGACACCAAGTCCACGGATGAGAAGTTCACCGGCCGGGCCGGCTTTGGCTACCTGTTCGAGAACGGCCTGACGCCCTACGTCAGCTACGCCGAATCGTTCCTGCCGCAAACCGGCGTGGACATGAATGAAAAAGCCTTCAAGCCAACCGAAGGCAAGCAGTATGAAGTGGGCGTCAAGTACGAGCCGACCGCGATCGACGGCTTCATCCAGTTGTCGGTGTACCAGATCGACCAGGAGAATATGCTGACCAACGACCTCGACAACCCAGGCTTCAGTATCCAGAGCGGCGCGGTGCGCTCGCGCGGCGTGGAGCTGGAAGGCAAGGTCAACGTCACCCAGAACCTGCGCGTGTTGGGTTCGGTGTCGCGCAACCAGATCAAGTGGCAGAGCACCAACGATGGTCGCGAGGGTCGCACCATAGCCATGAACCCGCCGCTGACCGCTTCGGCATGGGTTGACTACAGCTTCGACCACAGCGCCCTCGCCGGTCTCGGCGCTGGCCTGGGCGTGCGTTACGTGCGCAGCAGCTACGGCTCTGACTACGAGGAGGATTCATTCCAGATTCCGTCCTACACCGTGTACGACGGCATGCTCTCCTACGACCTGGAAAAATCCCCCCTGCGGGTCAAAGGCGTGAAGGTCAAACTGAACCTGGAAAACATCGAAGACAAGAAATACGTCGCCGCCTGCAACAGCACGCTGGACTGTTACTACGGCGAAGGTCGCACCGTCACGGCGGACATGACCTACAACTTTTAAACCGGCAACCGCAAACGCCGCTGCCCCAGGAATGGGCCAGCGGCGTTTTTGTTATGGGAGCCATGCAGGCCAAGCAGTCCTGATCACGCAGGCAAGCGACGATAGCTCTGGACTGCCGCCCCCAGCACCACCGCCCCCGCGACAATCGCCAGCCAGAATCCACTGCGTGCACCAAAGGCGTCCACCAGCCAGCCGGAACCGGCGGCGCCGATGGCCACGCCGATGCTCAGGCCGGTCACCAGCCAGGTCAGGCCCTCGGTGAGCTTGGCCGGCGGCACGATGCGTTCGACCAGGGCCATGGCGACAATCAGGGTCGGGGCAAAAAACAGCCCGGCGATGAATACCGTCAGTGCCAGCCCGACAATGTTGCTCGCCAGCAGCAACGGCAGCGTGGTCAGCGCCGTCGCCACCCCGCCATAGAGGAACAGGCGCGGCAGCGGCACCTCGGTTTTCAGCGCACCAAATGCCAGGCCCGCCAGGCAGGAGCCGATGGCATACACCGAGAGCACGATGCTCGCCGCCGCCGGCTGCCCTTGCTGTTGGGCGAAGGCCACGCTGACCACGTCAACCACGCCGACGATAGTGCCCAGGGCGACCATCAGCAGGATCAACCAACGCACGTGCACCGAGGCAATGGCCGAGCCGGGTTGCGCCTGGTCATGGGGATGCACGCCATGCTCGGTGCTGCGCTGCAGGACAAACGCACTGACCCCGATGGCCAACGCCAGCAGTGCCGCCAGCGGTCCGGCCTCGGGAAAGGCCACCACGCACAGCCCCACCGAGAGCGGCGGGCCGACGATAAAACAGACCTCGTCCAGCACCGACTCCAGGGCGTAGGCGGTCTGCAATTGAGGCTTGCCGCGGTAGATCTCGGTCCAGCGCGCCCGCACCATCGCCGACATGCTCGGCATGCAACCGGCCAACGCGGCGAATACAAACAGGGTCCAGTGCGGCGCCTGCAAGCGGGTACAGAGCAACAGCAGCAACAGCGCACCACCGCCAAGCAACGCGGCGATGGGCAACACCCGGCCCTGACCGTAACGGTCGACCAGGCGCGACACCTGGGGAGCACACACCGCCGTGGCCAAGGCAAAGGTCGCGGCCACGGCACCGGCCAATGCATAACCGCCGTGCAGCTGCGACAACATGGTGATCAGGCCGATGCCGGTCATGGAAATCGGCATGCGCGCAATCATCCCGGCCAGCACAAAGGCCCGGCTGCCGGGTGCCTTGAACAAGGCCGAATAGGGGTTTGCCATCGGGTTCCATCCTCTTTTGGGGCATGCAACTTGCCATAAAGCGTCGACGTGGTAAAAATACATACGCCGCGTATGTACAAAATCATGCAAACATACGCACCGTATGTCAAACCGAAAAAACCGTGAGGGACACCATGGGCCAGCGACCACGCGCCGAAATGATCGAGCAGACCCGCGCCAAATTGATCAGCAGCGCCCGCCACGCCTTCGCCACCCTGGGCTATGGCGCCACCTCAATGGACGACTTGACCGCCGACGTTGGCTTGACGCGTGGCGCGTTGTATCACCATTTTGGCGACAAGAAAGGCCTGCTGGCGGCGGTAGTCGCGCAGATCGACGGCGAAATGGACGCCCGGCTCGACGCCATCTCAGCCGTTGCCAGCGACCCCTGGAGCGGCTTCTGCCAGCGCTGCACCGCGTACCTGCAGATGGCCCAGGAAACCGAGATCCAGCGCATCATGCTGCTCGATGCCCCGGCCGTGCTGGGCGACCTGACACTGTCGCTGCAAATGGACTGCATCGCCACCCTCACCCGCCTGCTCGAACAGTTGATGGAGCGGCAGACCATCGCTGCCGCCCCACCCCAGGCCCTGGCACGCCTGATCAACGGCAGCCTGGTCCACGCCGCCCTGTGGATCGCCCGCGATCAAGCTCCCGCCGAACGCCTGGACGAAGCGTTGGCAGCTCTGGAGCTGATGTTGCGCGGCTTGCTGTTAGCACCGCGGACCTGACAGTTCTGACAGTAGGCAGGATCGAAACTTTGCGCCACAGTACGAGCGAAACCGGTCACGTGGAGCCAGGCAATGGAAGAATCGCTGATTCTGGTTGATCTGCAAGACCGCGAGATCGGCTCGGCAGGCAAACTCTACGCCCACCAGCAAGGCCTGCTGCACCGGGCCTTCTCGGTGTTCATTTTCGATAGCAACGGCCGCCTGCTGTTGCAGCAACGAGCCTTGGGCAAGTACCACTCCCAGGGGCTGTGGACCAATACCTGCTGCGGACACCCGCGGCCCGGGGAGCGTACACGTGCGGCGGCCAGGCGCCGGCTGCACGAGGAAATGGGCCTGCGCTGCCGGCTCACGCCGGTCACCACCCTGCTCTACCACGAGCCGGTGTCGAATCAACTGATCGAACACGAGTACGACCATGTATTCGCCGGTATCAGCCGCTGCGCGCCCCTTGCCAACCCCGAGGAGGCCCACGCCTGGCGCTGGCAGAAACTCGCCGACCTGGATCGCCTCATCGCAGCCAGCCCAGAAATGTTCAGCGTCTGGTTCGTGCGGATCTTTCAGCAGGTTGGCCCCGGCGGATTGCGACGCTGGAAGGAACTCGCCCAGCGCCAGTGCTGAGCAGCGAACAGCGAAAGCTGCCGGTGAGGTAGAACGCCATGAGCCATTCCCTTGATCTTCCCTGGGTGATACCGCCCCTGCACTGCCCCGAACCGGTACGGATAAACGAGCCGCTCGGGCAGCAGGTCGACACATTGCTGATCCCCTGGGTCGAGCAAGTCGGCATTTTCGCCGGGCAGATGCCGAAATTGCGTGGCGCGCAGTTCGGTCGCTTCGCCATGCTGTGCCATCCGGACACCGACGCACCCGAGCGCCTCTTGCTTTCAGCGCAGTGCATCGCCGCGCTGTTCGCGGTGGATGACTACTACTGCGATGACGAGCAGTGTGGATCGGTGCCGGAGTTGGTGGGCGCACGCCTGTCCCTGGCATTGGCTGCCCTGGAGCCTGCGCACCTGAGCTATGAGTTTGCGCCCGATCTGCACCAGGCCCTGAATGCCGACCCCGTGCTCAAGGGGTTACGTGCCTACATGGCGCGTGTAGCGGGGTTCGCCACGCCGGCGCAAGTGGCCAGGGTCCGACACGAGATCATCGCCATGTTCGTGACCATGGGGGCGGAAGCCTCGTGGCGCATGACCAAACAACCACCCCGAGTCTGGGAGTACTTGGCCCACCGCCAGGTCAACAGCTTCCTGCCGTGCATGTCGCTGATCGACGTCATCGGCGGTTATGAACTGCCGGCCAATCTCTACTCCGCGCCCTTGGTGCGCCGGGTCACCACACTCGCGGCCAGTGCCACCATCCTGGCCAACGACCTCTATTCCGCCCACAAGGAAAGCCTCACCGAGCAGGAGGACTTCAACCTGCCGCGGCTGTTGGCCGCCCAGCAGCACTGCTCGCTAGCCGACGCCATGGGCCTGGCGGCGAAGATCCATGACGACGTCGTGTATGCCTACGAGGCGGCCGAACAGCGGGTGTTGCCAGGGGCCAGTTGGGAACTCGAGCGATTTCTCGGCGGGGTCAAAGCCTGGGTCGCCGGCAGTCGCGAGTGGCACCAACGCAGCGGGCGCTATCAGGGATGAACGACGAGCGCAGCGGCGACCCCAACGCAAATAAACCGATCTGAACCTGAACTCCCCCGCCTTTGCGTCAGTCTGCTGAATACGCTCTTTGTGCGAGGCTGACTGGACATGGCTGATCATCGTGACGAACGCCAAAGCGCGATCGACGCCCACGGCATCATTGGCGACCTGCGCAGTGCCGCGCTGGTCAACGACAAGGGCAGCGTGGATTTCTTCTGCTGGCCGGAGTTCGACAGCCCGTCGATCTTCTGTTCGTTGCTGGACACCCCCAAGGCGGGGATTTTTCAGCTGGCCCCCGACCTGCCGGACGCGCGCCGCGAACAGATCTACCTGCCTGACACCAACGTGCTGCAAACCCGCTGGCTGAGCGCCCGGGCGGTGGTGGAAATCACCGACCTGCTGGTCATCGGCGACAGTGAAGATGACCTGCCGTTGCTGATTCGCCGGGTGCGCATGGTCAGCGGCAGCGCCACCTTCGACCTGCATTGCGCGGTGCGCCACGACTACGCGCGCGCCGCCACCACGGCACGGGAGGACGGGCCGGACATCTGCTTCGAAGCCCCGCAACAGCCAAGTCTGCGCCTGCGCGCCAGCCAGCCCCTGCAGCTAGTAGACAACGCCGCCAGCGCCCGCTTCGAGTTGCAGCAGGAGCAGAGCGCCGAGTTCGTCCTCGGCGCCCTCGATGACCCGCGCTGGCAGGCCGACAACACTGACCTGTGCCTGCAGCGGACCGTGAAGTTCTGGCGCGACTGGATCGGCAAATCCACCTACCGCGGACGCTGGCGGGAGATGGTCAACCGCTCGGCGCTGGCACTGAAGTTACTGACCTCACGCAAGCACGGCGCGATCCTCGCCGCCGCCACCTTCGGCCTGCCGGAGACCCCGGGCGGCATCCGCAACTGGGACTACCGCTACACCTGGATCCGCGACGCCTCGTTCACCGTCTACGCCTTCATGCGCCTGGGTTTTGTCGAGGAAGCCAATGCCTACATGCGTTGGTTGCGCGGGCGGGTCAGTGACTGTCAGGGCCAGCCGACCCGGCTGAATATTCTGTATGGCATCGATGGTCGCCAGGAACTGCCAGAGAGCGAACTCAGCCACCTGAGCGGCCACGGCAACGCGCGGCCGGTGCGCATCGGCAACCAGGCCTACGATCAGGTGCAACTGGATATCTTCGGCGAACTGATGGACGCGGTGTACCTGGTCAACAAGTACGGCGAGGCGATCTCCCATGAGGGCTGGAAACACACGGTGGAAGTGGTCGATCAGGTCTGCGACACCTGGCAGAGCGAGGATGTCGGCATCTGGGAAATGCGCGGCGAGCAGCACCACTTCCTGCATTCGCGACTGATGTGCTGGGTCGCACTGGACCGGGCAATCCGCCTGGCCTCGAAACGCTCGCTGCCGGCGCCGTTTGCCCGCTGGGACCAGACCCGCCAGGCAATCTACGCCGACATCTGGGACAACTTCTGGAACGCCGAGCGCGGGCACTTCGTGCAGCACCTCGGCGGCACGGCCCTGGATGGCTCGATGCTGTTGATGCCGCTGGTGCGTTTTGTCAGCGCCAAGGACCCGCGCTGGCTGTCGACCCTGCAAGCGATCCAGAAATCCCTGGTGCGCGACGGCATGGTCTATCGCTACCACAACGACGACAGCCAGATCGACGGCCTCAGCGGCACCGAAGGCGCGTTTGCCGCGTGCTCGTTCTGGTACGTCGAATGCCTGGCCCGCGCCGGCCAGTTGGACAAGGCCCACCTGGAGTTCGAACAACTGCTGCGCTACGCCAACCCACTGGGGCTATACGCCGAAGAGTTCGACAGCCACGCCCGCCACCTGGGTAATACCCCACAGGCCCTGACCCACCTGGCGCTGATCAGCGCAGCGTGTTTTCTTGACCGCAAATTGAGTGGGGATGACGGGTACTGGCAGCCGTGAGGGTTTAGGGCGCGCACCCCAAGATCAAAACACCCGCGAAAACCGCTCCCGATACACCTGCGGCACAACCCCCATGACCCGCAGAAAACCACGCCGCAACGTCTCCTCACTGCCGAACCCACACTGCACCGCGATGCGTTTGATCGGCAGCGCAGAATCACTCAACAGCCGGCGCGCAGTTTCCACCCGGATCCTCTCAATGGCACGTGCTGGGGTCTGCCCAGTGTCGGCGCGGTAGTGGCGGATAAAGCTACGTTCACTCATGCCCGCTTGCAGCGCCAGTGCCGGGATGCCGAGGTCGAGGCTGAGGTTGTCGGCGATCCAGGCGTGCAGGTCGTCGAAGCGATTGCCCTGCTGTTGCAGGTCCAGGGTCACGCTGAACTGTGCCTGGCCCCCTGGGCGCTTGAGGAACACCACCAGTTGCCGGGCGACTTCCAGGGCCATCGCGCGCCCCAGGTCGGCCTCCACCAACGCCAATGACAGATCGATACCGGCTGTCACCCCGGCCGAGGTCCAGACCGGGCCATCGTTGATGAAGATTGGGTCGGGCTCGACCTGCAGGCGCGGGTGTTGCCGGGCCAGTTGCTCGCAACGGGTCCAGTGGGTCGCCACTCGCCGCCCATCGAGCCAGCCGCTGGCCGCCAGCAGAAAAGCCCCGGTGCAGACCGAAGCCACCCGCCGCGAAACCCTCGCCTGCTGGCGCACCCACTCCACCAGCGCGAGGTCCTGGGCCGCCGCATACACCCCCCAGCCACCGGCGATGATCAGGGTGTCGGAGGCTGTATCCGGCAAGGGTTCGGCGAGCAAGGCCAGACCGGCCGAAGACAGCACCGCCCCACCACCCGGGCTGATCACCTGGGGCGCATAGGGTGTCGGCATCCCGCGCTGGGCCGCAACATCATTGGCCGAGGCAAAGACCTGCAGCGGCCCGGTGACGTCCAGCAGTTGCACCTTGGCGAAGGCCAGCACATGAATGGGTTTCGGTGGAGTGGTGAACATTGGCGTAATTCGAGGGCTGATTGGCGTGTACGCCAAAGACTAGAAGCCTAGAGTCAAGTCGTCCACCCCTGCCGGGGACGAATTTACCAACCCAGGAGAGAGCGCCATGCCGTTGCAGATCGGTTTTCTGTTGTTCCCACAAGTGCAGCAACTGGACCTGACGGGGCCCTACGATGTGCTGGCGTCGTTGCCGGACGTGCAGGTGCACCTGATCTGGAAAGACCTCGCGCCGGTGACGGCCAGCACCGGCCTGGTGCTGCAGCCGACCCGCCGTTTCGCCGACTGCCCGGACCTGGATGTGTTGTGCATCCCCGGTGGCAGCGGTGTCGGGCCGTTGATGGAAGATGCGCAGACGCTGGCGTTCATCCAGGCCCAGGCAACCAAGGTGCGCTACCTGACCTCAGTGTGCACCGGTGCCCTGGTGCTGGGTGCCGCCGGCCTGCTCAAGGGCAAACGTGCGACTACCCACTGGGCCTATCACTCGTTGCTTGGCCTGCAGGGGGCGATTGCGGTGCAGGAGCGGGTGGTGCGCGACGGAAACCTGTTGACCGGTGGCGGGATCACCGCCGGGATCGACTTTGCCCTGACCCTGGCGGCTGAACTGTATGGCGATGACGTCGCGCAACTGGTGCAGTTGCAGCTCGAGTACGCACCCGCCCCGCCCTTTGCCTCGGGCGAACCGCAGACCGCGCCCGAGGCCGTACTGCAACGGGCCAGGCAACTGGCCGCCGACTCGCTCGCCCAGCGCACGCTGATCACCCAGCGGGCGGCAGCCAGATTGAGCGAGTGAAGGGTGGACCGGCACTTTATCGCACCCATAAAAAAACCCGCCGAAGCGGGTTTCAAGACCATGACGACATCCTGTCGCTGCGTTCCTTGCATATGGCCGATCATCCATGACCCTGAGTACATCCTGTGCTCAGTCGATGGGTGAAGATTACGCTTCGGATCCAATGCGTAATAGACGACATAGCCAGTAACACGTGTAAGACATTCGCCATAAGAACGAAGGTCAACCACCCTCGGGTTGTCCAACTTCCAAGGCCAACAATGCGAGATCTGCCACCTGCAGTTGCTTGTCGGCCGCGAGCACGTCGTGATCCTCCAGGAACCAGGCGGCGGACAGGCCGGCAAACGCCAGGACCCACTGCAGTAACCGCCGCCGTTCCAGCCCTGCCTGCGCCGCGACCAGCGCCACTTGCCGGGTAAAACGTAGCGGGTCGGCGGCGCTCGGCAGGTCCGGGTTGCAGATCAGGTTGGCGTAGTCGTAGGTGCGTTCGCCGGTCACCCGCTTCGGGTCTATCGCCAGCCAGCCCCGCAGGCCGAAATCGAGGATGTTGCTGTGGTGCACATCGCCGTGCAGCACGACGACTTCCTGGGGCGTGGCCAGCAGGTACTCTGCGCAGGCCAGGCACTGGCGCAACCGCCCGCCATGGCGGCGCGCCGCCGGGGCCAAGGAGCGAAACCATTGCCGCATGTCGACCAATGGCGGCAGCGGTGCCGAACGGGGTGCATGCAGGCGCGCCACGGCGTCACAAATGATCCGGCTGGCCTGGTCGTCCGCCCCGTGCATAGCCATGTGCAGCAGCGAACGCCGGCCTTCGGCCCGCTCCAGCAATAGCGCCGCACCGTCATGGGCGTAGACCCGGGCAGCACCCTCTCCCGCCCACCAGCTCATCAACAGGTTGCCGAACTTTTCTTCGTCATCGAGGGCGATTTTCAACATCGCCGGCGTCCCCTGGTAACGCACCGGGAGCAGGCGGCTGCCCAGGGTGATGATGGGCTCCCCTGCGGGGAGCAACTGCCATTGGCTTAGGTAGGGTTCAAACATGCGGGGTAATTCAAGGCTCAGCGGGGGTTCAAGGGGTGGCGAGGTAGGTCTCGATATTGTTCATTTGCTCGTCCCAGCCGCGACTGTTCATGCGAAAGGCCTTGAGACGACGCTCTGCCGGGATCTTATCAAACCCCGACTCGACCACGTGCAACAAGGTGCCAGCGTCCATGTCCTCGAGTTCGAACTGCACCAGGGTCGTCGGCTCGCCAGAATAGTCGGTGCCTGGGTCCACGGCATAGGGGTGCCAGCGGAAGGCGAACACCCGCTCCGGCTCGACCCGCATGACTTCGACATCCCACACCATGTGCTCATAGCCTGGGTAGGTAATCTGCCCCTGGGTCCGCGCGCCGGCGACGAAACGCTTGCCCTCCAGGGCCACGCCAAACCACTGGCCAAAGGCTTCGGCATTGGCAATCACGCGCCAGACGGTCGAGCGCGGGGCCTTGAGCAGGATCTTTCTTTCGATGCGATCTGATGTGTGCATTGAGCACCTCCTGTGATGAACACTAGGCGCGGACGACCGAACGAGCAATCTTGCCGTTGCATTCAACAGATCCGACTCGCAGTAACGTCCATCGTTCCGAGCCCCGACAGGCCCCGGCCAACAGTGGTAACGTCAGCTTTCTACCGCTCGTCAGTCCCGTAAAGGAATACCCCATGCCCACACTCCACGGCAGTTGCCTGTGCCAGGCCATCGCCTATGCAGTCGACAGCCTCGACATGCCGATCAGCCATTGTCACTGCCATACCTGCCGCAAGGCCCATGCGGCGCCATTCGCCTCGACTGCGGGGGTCATGCGTGAGCATTTTCGCTGGACCCGGGGTCTTGAGCTGCTGTCCTGCTTCGAGTCCTCGCCCGGCAAGCTGCGGCATTTCTGCTCGCGCTGCGGCAGTCACCTGATGGCCGAGCGCCCGGCCCAACCCCATGTGATCGTGCGGGTCGCGACCCTTGATGACGAGCCGGGCCAGAAACCCCAGGCCCATATCTGGACCTCCCACGATGTGCCGTGGCTGGCCCATCAAGGCGTGGTCGAGTGCGCACAATGGCAGCCACCGGATGACACCGGACGCTGAAGATTTGGCCTCTGATCTACACTCACCCAACTTTTTAGCGCCAGCGAGTTTTCCCATGCGTACCGTTTTTCTTCTAAGCCTCCTGCCGCTATTGGCTGCCACTGGCGTCCAGGCCGATGACTGCGCCAACGCCAGCAACCAGAGCACGCTGAATGAGTGCGCGGCCAGGCAATACAAACAGGCCGACGCCCGGCTCAACACGCTGTACCAACAGATCAATGGCCACCTGAAGGACAACCCGCAAGGTAAAAAAAGCCTGCTGACGGCGCAACGCGCGTGGTTGGCGTTCCGTGATGCCGAGTGCACCTTTGCTGCGTCTGGGGTCGAAGGCGGTAGCGTTTACCCGCTGATTCACAACCAATGCCTGGCGGACCTGACGCAAAAACGCGCCGAGACACTCAAGGGCTACCTCGACTGCCAGGAAGGCGACCTCAGTTGCCCGGTGCGTTCCTGATCGCTGGATGGGCCCAGGCCACCAGTGGCCCTTTAAAAACCGCCTGCCGGGGTTTAAAGGGCCACTGATGTTTCACGTCAAGAGCATGAGCCCGTTTACCGGGTAAAGACCTGCGCCGTGGTGATCGCCATGTCGCCGCCCGGCAGCTTGATGTTGCCGATCTGCTGCATGGTCTCGGGGTCGAAGATCGCCACGTCGTTGAAGGTCCCGGCCAGGTAGATCTTGCTGCCAGCCTTGTTGAAGGAAATGCAGTAGTAGGAGTGGTCCAGGGTCGCCGCCTGAATCAGCTTCTTCTGCTTGATGTCGTACTTGGCCAGGCGATTGAGCACGCCGAACATCAGGTTGGGGTCCTTGGGCGAGCGCATGCCACTGAAGTAGATTTCGGTCAGCGGGCCGAAGTCGGTGGTCTCGGTCTTGCCGGTCTTCAGGTCGACGCTGAACAGGCCGTAGAGGTACTCGGCGGTGGCCGGGTCCTGTTTCTTGTCCTTGAATTTCGCTGCGGTGTAGAGCAGCGAGAAGTCATGGCGATAGGTCTGCTGGTTCCACACGTAGAGCACGTCCGGCGCGCTGTAGTTGGGGCGTTTCCAGTGTCGGCTGGGGATCAGCACGTCGAACTTGCCGGTCTGCACATTGACCTTGTAGACATCCGCACCGGCCACATACAGGGTGCCGTCGTCGCCACTCTGCATGATGGTCAACTGGCGAGGCGCCGGGAAACTGCGCACCGGCTTGGCGCTGGCACCGGCGTCGGTGGCGTAGACATCCAGGCGGGGCGCCTGCACTTCGTAACGGTCGTTGAGCATCCGCGTCGGGTTGGCGATGGTGTAGAGCTCCTTGCCGTCGTGGCTGACGGTAAAGGCAAACATCGAGCGGGCCTTCTCCCCCGATTGCTGGGTGATGCTGGCGTGGAATACCTGCTTGCAGCTGTCCAGCTCGATGCCATAGACATCCGCATAGTGGTTGTTGAGCACGTAGGCGGTCTTGCGATCCGGCGACAGCTGGATGGTCCCGGGGCCGAAGGCATCGGGCAGCTTGCAGGACTTGTACAGAGTGTCGGTCTGCAGGTCGATGACGTGCAGGTTGTTGGGGTAATTGGTGGTCACCATGTATTCGTGACCGGCGTTGAGCGCCAGGTTTTCATCGGCCAGAACACTGAGCGAATAACTGCCCAGGAAGGCGAAAGCGGCCAGGCCGCAGGCTTTGGTACGAAGCATGCTGGAATCCTTCTTCTTGTCCGATTACTTGTCTTTGGGGAAGACAGTGCCGAGGTTGCGCCAGTTGTCGTTGGAGGCCTGGGCATCCTTGTTCCAGTCCGGGTAGGTGCTCATCATGTCGGGCACCTGGGCCGGCCACCAGCACGGGTCCGAGCAGCCATAGAGGTCGGCCTCCATCGGTTGGCACAACGACGACACGCCGCCAAAGGCATCGATTTCCCAACCCGGGTCGGTGGTCGAGGCGCACCCGGCGACCGAACTCATGGCCACCACTTCTTCGATGCGGTTTTCATCCGCGGCCTGATCCAGCTTCAACGCTTTGTTATTGATGGGCTTGAGATGTTTCATATCAGTGAGCCTTGCGCGGAGTGATGTAACTGCTGATGAACGCAGGGTTGTGAGCCATGATCCGGGTGTAGACCTCGATGCCGAAGTCGACCCAGTCACGCATCAGTTCGCAGTAGTGATAGGTCGGGTGCGTCGGGTCGCCGTAACGGGCGTAGCTTTCGTGGTAGCAGCCGCCGGAGCACAGGTTGCGGATCTGGCAGTCCTCGCAGCCGGTGTTGCTGCGGTCCAGGCGCTGGGACAGGAAGTCGTTCAACTCCACCTGCTTGACCCCGCTGTGGACGTTGCCAAACGTCGGCAATGACGAACCGGTGAAGCGGTGGCACAGGTTGAGTTCGCCCTTGTGGTCGACCGCCAGCATCTTCAGCCCGGCGCCACACGGCAGGGCTTTCTTGTGGCCCTCGTGGATGTCGGTGATCAACTGGTGCAGGTTGGAGAAACCGATGTTGCGGTGTTCCAGCGCGGCCTCCAGGTAGCGCCGACCGAGCCGTTTCATACTGGCGAAGACTTCGATCAATTCGTCGCTGGACAGGTTGAAGGTGCTGATATCGCCGGAGGTCACCGGGGCAAAGCCGACTTCGGCAAAACCCAGTTCGTTGAACAGGTGATCCCAGATGGTTTCAACGTCGGTGACGCCGGTGGTCAGGGTCACGCGGGCTCCGACCGGGCGACTGTTGTAGCGCGACAACAACATCTCGGCCTTGCGCCGCACCACGTCATAGGTGCCCTGCCCGCCCACGGTGATGCGGTTGCGGTCGTGCACGGTCTTCGGCCCGTCGATGCTCACCGACAAGCCAAAGCGGTGGGCGTTGAGGTAGTCCACCGTGTCCTCGGTGAGCAGCGTGGCGTTGGTGGTCATGACGAATTCGACGAACTTGCCCGCCTCGGCAAAGCGCTTTTCACAATAGTCGACCATGTACTCGATCAGCTTGCGGTTGCTCAGTGGTTCGCCGCCGAAGAACACCACGGTAAACCGCTCTTCATCGGGGGATTCGCGCAGGAGCATTTCCACCGAGGCGATGGCGGTCTCGACCTCCATCTTCTTGCCGGCCGAGGGCTTGTCGAGGTCTTCCTTGTAGCAGTAGGTGCAGCTCAGGTTGCAGCCGGTGTTGACGTTGAGCACCACGGTGTTGATGGCGGTGCGCTCGACCCGTTTGGCGGCGATGTCCGGGGTCAGCGGCGAGCCGTCGCTGACCAGTTCGAGGGCCATCAGCTCGCGCAGGGTTTCGTGGATTTCCTCGCCACCGAACTGGCTGGCCAGGCGCTGGATCAACTCGGCGCTGGAACAGCCGTGACCGCGCAGGGCATCGATGATGCTGCCGGTCAGGGCATCGCTGGCGAACAGCGAACTGCTGGGAATGTGAAACAGCATGCGGTCGGCATCCACCTGCACTTCGTGCAGGTTGCGTTCGACCAGATTCAAGATAGCGCCCATGGCAAACCTCCTGTGCAAACCCCTTTGGCGGGGCCTGCGTTCATTCCAAAAAAGTCTCTGAAAACTGCGGGTTCAGCGGCCTCACGGAATGGGTGGGTTGTTCCAGCGTTGCACGGTGACAATCATGTGGCCTTCGCCGGTCAGGGATTTTCCTGCGTCGTCGACCGCGGCAATCACCTTGAGGTTGCCGGCATTGTTGGTGGACATCTTGCGTGCCGGATTCGGGCCGGCATCGCCCGGGGTGAATACGCCACTGTCCGCCTGCATGGTGCCGGCAAACTTGACGTCTTCGTCTTCCCTGGCGCGGTCGTCGAAGGCTTCGACTTTCCACTGCGCCGGGACTATGCCAATGCGATAGAGCTTGCCGTCCGCGCCCTTGCCCCAGGCTTCGGCGTCGAAACGCCCCTGGACCTTGGGCGTCGCACCCCCGCCATCACCGATCCGGGCCACCGAGAATTCAGGCACCACCTTGACCTCGGCAATCTGCTGGTAGACCGACAGGCTCGGGCCTTGCAAGCTGCCCAAGGTCACGGCACGCACGCCCGGCTGGGCATCGGCGGCGGCCTTGAGGCGGACCTTGATCTGCTCGGGGCTCTGGCTGATGACTTGGAGCACCTCGACGCCTTTACCGAAGTCCGGCTGGCCTTGCAGGCCGCTGCCGATCAGGGTCACTTCGGCTTCGCTGCCGGCCTTCAGGTAGCCCGGCTGCACTGCCAGCAAACGGCTGCTGCCCTGTTTGGCGGCGAGGAAGTCGAGCCCACGTTCATCGTGCTCGGCCTCGAACATCCGGCCTTGCAGTTCGCTGTCTTTGGCGGCGAACACCTGGCGCATCACTACGCCATCGACCGTCACGTTGCCGCGCCATTCGTAGCCGCTGTAGAGGATCGCGCTGCCGTCGCCGTTGAAGGCTGTGCCGTCGGCGTATTGACCCTTGACGCTGACCTTGAAGGTATCGTCGCCGTCGGCGCTGACGCGCATGATCCCGGCCAACTCCCCCTTGCCCGGCAGGTGCCCGCTGAAGCTCCAGTCGCCCACCAGCGCCTGGGCCTTGGGCGCAGTTTGCTGCCAGGTTTTCCAGGCCGGGTTATCCAGTGGATAGCGCTTGGCCAACAGCGGCACCATCTCCTTGCGGGCCAGGTCGAACCAGTCGCGGTCGCGAGACAGCGCCTGGTATTCCAGCGACGGCCATTGACCGAGGTGGAAGTTCACCAGGCGCTCCCACTCCTCGGCCGGGCGACGCTGCAGGGCAACCCGCGCACCGGAGTGGCAGCGGCCGCACATCTGGCTGGTCTGCTCGTCGAATTGCTCGACGGTGTTGAGCCGCCGTTCCAGGGCATAACGCACGCCATCGGTCTCGCTCGGCGCCAGGCCCTGGGTATCGGCCAGGTATTTGACCAGGGTCCGGCGGTCGTCATCGCTGATCTGCAGGCCGTGCATGACCTGCATGCGCGCGATGCTCATCAGCCAGCCCTCCGGAGTCTTGCGTTGGTGGCTGATACGGCTCAAGGCGTTCTCGGCTTCAGGGGTATGACAGCCCTGGCAGGTCTCCTTGAGGATGGTCTGGGCGTCACGCGCGGCCATGCTTTGCGGAGCATGCAGGGCGGCACACGCGGCAAGCGCCAGGAGACTGGCGCTCATGCCTGATCGGAGTTTTCTCTTCATCAACGTCGAACCTCGCACGGTGCTTTCTTATTTTTTTGAACGGTCGTTTTTATGGTTTCTACCGCCAGCGAACATGCCGCTGACGAAGGCAAGAGAAACGTCTACCAAGGACCAATACACGGAGCGTGCCAGCTTATGAATAGTTCATTGAATCAATGCTTTGCTGGTAAACACCCGGGTAATTCCGGCAACCACTGAGGTGCCCGGCGTTTAATTTCGCGACAACTGTTGCAGGCTGAGACGAGCATAGGTGAGTGTTCCTCGTATAGGATGACCAGCTATCCGCTTAACCGCTTCAGCTACGGGAACTGCGCCATGCTCAATGCTTTGCTCTTCGACCTCGACGGCACCCTCACCGACACCGACGCGCTGCACTTGCAGGCGATGCAACAGTTGTTGCTGGAGGAGGACGGCCGGATGTTTACCAAAGCCGAGTTCGAAGCTCATGTCAGCGGCCAGGCCAATGCCGCCATGTGCCGCTACCTGTTCCCCGAACGCTCGGTGGCCGAGCACGAAGCCTTTGCTGATCGCAAGGAGCAGCGCTTTCGCCAGTTGTCAGCGCACCTGACGCCGATTGCCGGGCTGGTACGCTTACTGGATTTTGCCCAGGAGCAGTCCATCGGCGTGGCGGTAGTGACCAATGCACCACGAGCGAATGCCGAGCACATGTTGCAGGCATTGGCTCTGCGCGAGCGCTTCGAGCATGTAGTGGTTGCCGAAGAACTGCCCCGCGCCAAGCCCGACCCCCTGCCCTACCTGACCGGCCTGGAGCGCTTGCAGGCCAGCGCCGAGGTGAGCCTGGCATTCGAGGACTCGATCCCCGGCCTGACGGCAGCGGTAAAGGCCGGGATCTTTACCGTGGGCCTGGTGACCAGCCAGCGCCGCGAAACGCTGCTGGCCGCAGGGGCGCACATGGTGATCGAAGACTTCAACGACCCGCAGTTGTGGGCGGTGATTGATCGCATGGCGGGACGATGAGAGCGGACTACCGGTGTAGGAGCAAGACTTGCCCGCGATGAACCTGAGGGACGATCAGTTTTGTCAGGCGAAGCGCCGCCCGTCTCAGCGGTGCGTCTCAAAAATTGTCGCAATCTGCGACATCAGCACTCGCTAAAGCCCAGCTCTTTCGCCGCAAGAGCCTCTGAATACAGGCCCCGGGCAAACTGGCACAAGGGTTGCGATCAGCCTCGGCACACGAATAAGACGAGGCTCCATCATGTCGCTCCCCACTCCGCTTCCCGCCGTTTCGGCGTTCATCCAGCGCGCCCCGCGCATGCTGATCGGCGCCGAATGGGTCGAGGCCGCCGACGGCCAGACCATGCCCTTGCACAACCCAGCCACCGGCGAGGTCCTGTGCGTCGTGCCCAAGGCCACCCCGGACGACGTCGATCGGGCGGTGCTCGCTGCCCGCCAGGC
This sequence comes from Pseudomonas sp. P5_152, assembly GCF_033989915.1. NCBI lineage: Bacteria > Pseudomonadati > Pseudomonadota > Gammaproteobacteria > Pseudomonadales > Pseudomonadaceae > Pseudomonas > Pseudomonas sp. P5_152. The sequence continues at coordinate 1,321,852 of NZ_JASFAH010000002.1, forward strand.
GTTTGATGATTCGGCCTGGACCCGCACCCGCCCGCGCGAGCGGCAGAACCTGCTGTGGAAGCTCGCCGACCTGATGGAGCGCGACGCGCAGGTGTTGGCGCAACTTGAATGCCTGAACAACGGCAAGAGTGCCGCGGTGGCCCAGGTCATGGACGTGCAATTGTCCATCGACTTCCTGCGCTACATGGCCGGCTGGGCCACCAAGATCGAAGGCTCCAGCGTCGAAGTCTCGCTGCCTTTGATGCCTGATGAGCAGTTCCACAGTTTCATCCGGCGGGAAGCGGTGGGCGTGGTTGGCGCCATTGTCGCCTGGAACTTCCCGCTGCTGCTGGCCTGCTGGAAACTCGGTCCAGCCCTGGCCACCGGCTGCACCGTGGTGTTGAAGCCCGCGGACGAAACCCCGCTGAGCGCACTCAAGCTGGCAGAACTGGTACTCGAAGCCGGCTACCCCAGCGGGGTGTTCAACGTGGTCACCGGCACCGGCATCACCGCAGGCTCCGCCCTGACCCACAACCCGCTGGTGGACAAGCTGACCTTCACCGGATCCACCGCGGTGGGCATACAGATCGGCAAGATCGCCATGGACACCATGACCCGCGTGACCCTGGAACTGGGTGGCAAATCACCGACCATTGTCATGGCCGACGCCGACCTGGCGAGTGCCGCAGCGGGTGCTGCCAGCGCGATTTTCTTCAACCAGGGCCAGGTCTGCTGCGCCGGTTCCAGGCTTTATGTGCAGCGTAAGCATTTCGACAATGTAGTGGCTGACATCGCCGGCATTGCCAATGCGATGAAGCTGGGCAATGGCCTGGACCCGAGTGTCGAGATGGGCCCGTTGATCTCCGCGCGGCAACAGCAACGCGTCAGCAACTACATCGACATGGGCCGGGAAAGCGGCGCGACCATTGCCTGTGGCGGGGAACAGTTCGGACCTGGGTTTTTCGTCAAGCCAACGGTGATTGTCGACGTCGACCAACAGCACTCGCTGGTCCAGGAGGAAATTTTCGGGCCAGTGCTGGTGGCGATTCCGTTCGATGACGAAGCCGAGGTTTTGCGCATGGCCAATGACAGTCCTTATGGGCTGGGGGCGAGCATCTGGTCCAACGACCTGGCGGCGGTGCACCGGATGATTCCGCGGATCAAGTCCGGCTCAGTCTGGGTCAACTGCCATAGCGCCCTCGACCCGGCTCTGCCCTTTGGTGGCTACAAGATGTCCGGTGTGGGTCGGGAAATGGGGTATGCGGCGATCGAGCATTACACCGAATTGAAGTCGGTGTTGATCAAGCTGTAGCGCTATCGCGAGCAAGCTCCCACAAGGGATGTGTGATCGATCCCCCTTGTGGGAGCGAGCTTGCTGGCGAATAGACCCGCCCAGTCAGCACCCATTTCAGGGCTGGTAGCCTTGCGTCAACAACCAGCGCCTGACCAACGTTCCCTGTTCTGCCGTCAGCCCTGCCAGCGCCTCTGCGGCGGGCTGACTACGCAACCGCCGCAGCAACGGCGCCAGCTCCACTCCGTGCACATGCCAGATCCCCAATGGCTGGTCTGCGGTGATCACCACCTCGGCCTCATCGACAAAGCCGTCCTTGAGCACCGGTGCCCGCTCAATCCGCAGCGCGGCAAAGTCTGCTTCGGCGTGTGCCACTTGGCTGTCTGGCCACTGCCGGCGAGCCTGCCAGAACGGCTGTTGCGGCCAGCGCTGTTCATCGGCATAAAAGTCCCGGCCGATCCGTGCAAACCGCAGGAACAATTGTTCCACCCGCATCCGGTGAAATCCCTGGGCCAGCGCCGCCCGCTCGGGTTTGCGCAGCAGGGTGTTGATCACCACCGGGGCCTGCAGGGCCGATGACAGGGACTGGAAAATACCGTTGCCCGACAGCGGGTCCACGGCCATCGCCGCATCACCGACCCGGATCCAGTTGTCGCCACACACCTGCGAGGACAATATGGCGGTGCTGCTGCGGGCATGCAGCTGCACGTCGAGTTGCGCTGCATCGGCAAAGAATGCCCTGGCCAGTGCCGAAGCCTCGCGCCGCTGGCGACAGTAGTCGAGCAACAGTGCCTTGGCCGGCAATGTGGCGCTGGCCACGTCCACCGTCCATTGCCAATAACACTGACCGTCAGCGCGCCGGGCCATCCATGCCCAACCCTGCTCCAGGCTTTCCACCGCACTGGCGGTACTGCCCGGCGTGCCCTGCCAGCGATTGAGCAGGCTGACAGTTTCCGGTCCGCGCAGGCCTTTGCCGAGCGCCGGGGACCGGCGCCCCCGAGCCTCGATGAGGAAATCCGCCAGTAGCGGCTCACGCCCCTGGACCTCGATCCTATGTCCCGATGCGCTCGACTGAACGTTCAGCACCCGGCCTTCGATGACCTCGACGCCCGCTCGGCGCAGGTCCTCACGCAAGCCGCGGTCAAAGCTCGGGCGGTCCAGCAGGTACTCGATATTCTGCGCATGCTGCTGACCGTTCCACGACACCTGTCGCTGGGACGCCAGTGCCCCCTGCGCCAGCGCCTGTTCCAGCCCGGCGCCACGCAAGGCTTCCAGCACCCGCAGGGAAACCCCTTCGAGTGCCGCAAAGCGTCGCCATTCGCTGACCAGCGTCACTGGGTAACCCAGCCGGCGCAGGCCCAGCGCAGTAGCCGCACCGGCCGGCCCGGCACCGAGGATCAGCAACGTGTTCATGGGCCAATACGCCGTTCAGGGCCACGATAGTGGGCGTTGTCCTGTAGCCACTGGATGACCTGCTCATTGCTGGCCTGGGGCTGGGCCAGCAAGAATGCTGCGATGTGCCCACTCAACGCCGCACAACCGAGGCTGGCACCCGACTGTCCTGGGTGGGTGCCCTGCACGCACGCGGCGAAATCCGCCTGGGCACTGTTGAGCCACGACCATTGCGACTCGGCACAACGGGCATCGCCAGTGCCCCGCAGCACCTGTGGATAATTGGCTGGAAACACCCCCTCGCCTTGCGCCGGGCTGGAGGCGCAAAGCAACACGCCGCGGGCCTGCGCCGCGGCGCAGGCTTGGCGCAACAGGCTGCGATCCTGACGCAGGCCGAGGCTCAGATTGATCAGACGAACGTCCTGCGCCACCAGCCAGTCGATCGCGGTGGCGATCTGCAAGGCGCTGGTGACCCCGCGCTGGTCAAACACCTGGGCCACACAAAACCGCGCTGCGGGCGCGCGCCGGCCGATGGCCTCGAGCACCGCGCTGCCATGGCCCAGCGGATCGTCACACAGCGCGCCTTCGGCCAGCCCATCGTCCTGCAGGGAGAAACGTCTTCGCGCAACCACCAGCGGCTGCTGCGCCGCCGAGTGGCCGCTGTCGACCAAACCGACCAGCAGTTCAGGCTTCATGCAGCACCGTTTTTGCAATGAGTAGGCCGTCGAGCAATTCAAAGCGTAAATCGGCATCGGCCAGGGTCGAGGGACGGTGGCTGATCAGGATCCGCGTGCGCCCGGCAAACAGTCGGTCGATGGCTTCGATAACCTCGCGCTCGGTGGTTTCATCCACCGCCGAGGTGGCTTCGTCCAGCACCAGGATCAAGGGGTCCTGCAACAAGGCGCGGGCAATCGCGATCCGCTGTTTCTGCCCACCCGAGAGCTGCTGGCCGCGCTCGCCCAATGGGCTGTCGAGGCCTTCGGGCAACGACTCGATCAGGCTCTGGAGTTGCGCCAGCCGCGCCACTTCAGCAATCGCCTGGCGGCTGGCGTCCGGCACCGCGTAGGCCAGGTTGTCGGCCAGGCTGCCGCGAAACAACACGATGTCCTGGCTGACCACGGCAATCCGCCGGCGCAATTGGAACAGGTCCAGCTCCCGCAGATCGACCTCCCCCAGCAGTACCCGACCGGACTGCGGATCGTGATGACGTTGCAGCAGGTCGATCAGGGTCGACTTGCCGACGCCGGAGCCACCGCTCAAGGCAACCTTCAAGCCGTAGGGAATGCGTGCCTGGATACCGCGCAAGGTGCTCGGGCGGCCGGGGTGGCTGAAGTGCACGTTGTCGAAACGCAGTTCACCGCAGGTCGGCATCGGTTGTGGCGTGAGCGGGCTCAGCACGCTCGGCGTTTCGCCCCGCAGCTCCATCACCCGGCCGAGGCTGACGGTCATGCGCTGGATCGCCACGTACAAGCCCAACAAGCTCTGGACTGGCCCGACGGCCATGCCCAGGTAGGTGGAAAAGGCGATCAATGCCCCCAACTGCCAAGTGCCCTGCACCACCCAGTAGCCACCGATCAGAAAGGCACAGGCGCGTGATAAGGAGGTCAGGGTGCCCGGCACCGCCTGGGTGAAGAACTCGGTGATTTGCAGGCGCAGCAACTGGCTCATGTAACCATGGCCCAGGGATTCCAGGCGTCGCGCTTCGCGCTGTTGCTGGCCGGCGGACTGGATGAATTTCATCACCGGCAGGGTCTCGACCATGAACGAGGACATGTCCGCCGAGCGCTCGCGCAACTGCCGCACATCCCGTTCGACCTTGCGCCGCATCCAGCGCAACCAGAGCACGTCGAGGGGAATCAGGATCAACGCGAGCAACGACAGTTTCCACGACAGGGTCAGCAGCATGGCCACCGCGCAGACCAGGCCGATCACGCTGGATACCGCCGAGAACAGCGAGTCCACGGCAAAGCGCTGGATCTCGGCCACGTCGCCATCCAGGCGCGACATCAGGTCGCCGATCCGCCGTTGCCCGTAGAATCCCGGCGACAGGGTTTGCAGGTGCCGGTACAGGTCGTCACGCAGGGAAAATAGAATCCGCCCCGAGAGTCGGGTGTGCAGGTAACGGTTGATCCCCGACAGTGCCGTGCCAAGCAATCCCGCGCCAATCATCAGCGCGGCAATCAGCACCAGCATGGAAAAGTCCCGGGCCAGCAAGCCGTCGTCGATCAGCAGCTTGGTGAGCCAGGGCTGCACCAGGACCAGCAGCGAGGCGCACATCGACAACCCCAACAACCCGCCGATCGCCAACCGGTGCGGCCGCACGAAGCTGTAGAGCCAGGCCAGCGCGGCGTCTAGTGCCTGGGGGTTGGGGCTGTCGACCAGCCTGACAATCCAGCGCCGCATCAGCTGCGCAACTGTTTAAGCTTGCGGTACAGGGTCGCGCGACTGATGCCCAAGGCGTCGGCGGCGGCCGAGACATTACCCTGGTGGCTGTCCAGGGACTGACGAATCAGTTCCAGTTCGTTCTCGCGGATGCTGCCCGCCTGCGGGCGTTCGCTGGCGTTCAGTTCGTCGAGCATGCTGTCGGGCAGGTGATCCAGGGTCAGTACGCTGTCCCCCGGCTCGCGCATGGCCAACGCGGTGCGCAGGACCATTTCCAGTTGGCGGATGTTACCTGGCCAATGGTAGCCACCGAGCAAGCGGTTCAAGTCGTCATGCAGGACTACCGCCGGGGCCTCCAGCTTGACCAGCAGGCGGGCGAGCAAAGCACTGAAGTCCTCGCGCTCACGCAAGGCCGGGAGCATCACGCTGATGCCGTTGACCCGGTAAAACAGGTCCTCGCGAAAATGTTTGTCTTCCACCAGGCGCTTGAGGTCGCGGTGGGTGGCGCAGATCAGCGCGACGTCGATGTCCTGCTCTTCACCGGCACCCAGCGGCGCCACCTTGCGATCCTGCAGCACGCGCAACAGACGTGCCTGCAAGGCCAGGGGCATGTCGCCGATTTCATCGAGAAACAGGGTGCCGCCATGGGCCTGCTGCAGGCGCCCGACCATGCCGCCACGCCGCGAACCGGTGAATGCGCCTTCGCGGTAGCCGAACAGTTCCGACTCGATCAGGCCTTCGGGGATCGCCGCGCAATTCACCGCGACGAAAGGTTTGTCACAACGGGCGCCGGCCAGGTGCAGGGCGCGGGCGATGACTTCCTTGCCGGTGCCGGTCTCTCCCAGCAGCAACACTGGCAATTGATTGGCCAGGCCCTGGCGGGCCATGCGCAAGGCGCGGGCATAACGCGGATTGTTGCCGGCCAGGGCTTCGAGCTCCACTGGCGCCTTGAGCGGTTTTGCGCTGCTGCGCGCGGGCGTGCTGAGGTTGATCGAACGCTGGGGGGCGCGCAGGGTTTTGTAGAAGAACTCGCCCTTGGCCGTTTGCAGGCTGCCGACACCGCCCTGCTGCAGACGCGCCAGCAGTTGCAAGCCGTCGACCCCAAGAAACTCTTCGCAGCGTCGCCCGACCAGCGCCGAACGCTCGGCGTGCAGCAACTGGCAGGCCTGGCCGCTGACTGCGAGGATCTGCCCGCCCAGGCTCACGGCCAGCAAGCCTTGCCAGGGGGATTCGAGGTATTGCCGGCGACTGTGGAAAGCCAGGACGATTTCGTCCGGATAACTGGCGTTGAACACCCGGCTTTCGATCTGGCTGACGGCCATGGCCAGCAGCGCGCTGCTGTCGTGGGCGCGGCCCAGCGGACCTTCGCGGGTCAGGTCGAGTACGCCGAGGATGTCACCGTGGGGGCAACGAATGGGCACGGAGGTGCAGGAGAAATCGCTCAGGCGATCGAGGTAGTGTTCGCCGCAATCGATCAGCGTCGGTCGTGCTTCTACCAGGGCGGTACCCAGCGCGTTGGTGCCACGAACGGCTTCGCTCCAGCAGGCGCCGAGGGTGATGTCCTGCAAACCGCTGCCCTTGAGGCGATCGGCGCGGCCTTCGACCGCGAGGATGGTGGCATCGGAGTTGGCGAGGATAATCAGCCCTTCCTTGCCCTGGCGTTCGGCCAGGTAATCGATGGCTGGCAGGGCCGCGTCGATCAGCAGCCGATTGCTGGCCAACAGCAGGTCCAGGCTCGCGCTCGATTCCAGCGCCAGTTCATGCTTGCCATTGAAGTGCACACCGTGGCTGAGGCTGCGTCGCCATGAAGCATCGATTTCGGCGCGTAACACGCCATCGGGGACTTCGCCTTCAAGGTGCAGTTTCTCCCGGGCGAGCCGGGCTTCGTGTGGCAGCTTTGCGGTTGTTGTTTTTATAAGGCTCATCAAGCGCTCCGGATCGGTCCGCCCAGTACCTCGCCGGGCCATGTGCATACTCGCGACGAAGCACGCGAGTCATGGGCAAATGTCTACACCCGGTTCAGATGGCAGTAAAGGGAAGTTTGCCCGCTGACTCGGGCAACACTTTCCTCAAGCAAAACCTGCGCCATGGACAATCGGCGTCGCCTTCTATGTTTACGTTAACGTCAAGCAACTGGCAAGTGCCACGCAGGCCAACTTCATACCTGAGGGTCGCCATGAGCCTTGCTCGGGCTGGCGTATTGCGGTTTCAGGTGGCCGTCGTTGTCCAGCAGCCAGGCGTCCATGATCTGGCGCACCACGGGACCTGCGACACGACCGCCGGCCTCGCCGTTTTCGATCATCACCGCGATCACGATCTTCGGATGTTCGGCCGGGGCAAAACCGACGAACAAGGCGTTGTCGCGGTTGCGCTCCCGGGTCTTCGCCCGGTTGTAACGTTCGCCCTGCTTGATCGCTACCACCTGGGCGGTACCGCTCTTGCCGGCGATGCGGTACTGGGCACCCGCCGCTGCCGCCCGGGCAATGCCGCGCGCATCGTGCATGACCATCTGCATGCCGTGGTTGACCTGCTCCCAGTCGCGCGGGTCTTTCAACAGGATGTTGGGCATTGGATGTTCGTCCACTGGCGCAATGCCATCGACGCTCCTGGCCAGGTGCGGACGGTTCCACACGCCCTTGTTGGCGATCAGCGCCGTGGCCTGGGCGAGCTGCAGCGGGGTGACCTGCATGTAGCCCTGGCCGATACCGAGGATCACCGTCTCCCCCGGGAACCAGGCCTGGCGGCGCGTAGCACGTTTCCAGGCGGGTGATGGCATCAGACCGGCTGACTCTTCGAACATGTCCAGCGAAACTTTTTCGCCGAGGCCGAACATGGCCATGTAGTCGTGCAGGCGGTCGATGCCCAGCTTATGCGCCAGGTCGTAGAAGTAGGTGTCGTTGGAACGCATGATCGCCGCGTCCATGTCGACCCAGCCGTCACCACTGTGGTTCCAGTTGCGGTATTTGTGGTCGAAGTCGGGCAATTGGTAGTAGCCCGGATCGAAGACCCGAGTCTGTGGCGTCACCACCCCGGCATCCAGGCCAGCAATCGCCACCTCTGGCTTGATGGTCGAGCCCGGCGCATACAGGCCGCGCAGCACGCGGTTGAATAACGGGCGGTCGATGGAGTCGTGCAGCGCGGCGTATTGCTTGAAACTAATGCCGGTGACAAACAGGTTGGGGTCGAAACTCGGCTTGCTGACCATGGCCAGCACCTCGCCGGTGGCCGGGTCGAGAGCGACCACCGAACCGCGCCGGTCACCCAGTGCGGCTTCCGCAGCCTCTTGCAGTTTGACGTCGAGGCTGAGGACGATGTTCTTCCCGGGAATCGGGTCGGTGTGCTTGAGCACCCGCAGCACGCGCCCCTGGGCGTTGGTCTCGACCTCTTCGTAACCAACGTGACCGTGCAGCTCGGACTCGTAGAATTTCTCGATGCCGGTCTTGCCGACCGACTGGGTGCCGCGGTATTCCACCGAGTCCAGGGTCTTGGATTCTTTCTCGTTGATCCGCCCGACATAACCGATGGAGTGGGCAAAGTGCGCGCCCAGCGGATAGTTGCGCACAAACTGCGGTTCGACATCGATGCCGGGCAAGCGGAACTGATTGACGGCGAGGATGGCGATTTGCTCTTCGCTCAACTCGTAGAACAGGGTGACGGGGACAAAAGGATGGCGCATCTGTTTCAGCGCCTTGTCGAACAGCGCACGGTCTTCGCCAGGCAGGTGCAGCAAACTGATGAGGGTATCCAGTTCGCCTTTCACATCGGTAGCGCGCTCACGGGTGAGGGTGAGGTTGTAGCTGGGCCGGTTATCGGCCAGCAGCACCCCATTGCGGTCGTAGATCAGGCCACGCGTTGGGGTGATGGGCAGCACGTGCACCCGATTGTTTTCGGAGATGGTCGAGTGGTAGTCAAATTCGACGACCTGCAGGATGTACAAGCGCACCACCAGGGCGCAAGTGATGGCCGCCACGAGCAGCGCGCAGGCCATTAGCCGTTTGTTGACCAGGCGGGTTTCTTTCTCGTGGTCCTTGATGGGGATGGGTTCAGGCATTTCTACGGCAACTCTTTGACTGGATTAACCGCCGGTCCCTGGGCGTGTCATCAGTCCCTTGAAAAACGAGCTGCACCTTAACAAAACCCTGGGTCCACTTCAGGGTTAATCCACCCAATGGCGGCCCTGGAACATGAAAGATATGTCAGGTTGGCGCCGGACTTTCTCGCGGACAAAAACAAAACCCCTACCTGCATACGCAGATAGGGGTTTCGGAATTTAATCTTGACGATGACCTACTCTCACATGGGGAAACCCCACACTACCATCGGCGATGCATCGTTTCACTGCTGAGTTCGGGATGGGATCAGGTGGTTCCAATGCTCTATGGTCGTCAAGAAATTCGGGTACTGAGTCGTGGCCAGATAGCCTCGCTTCAGCAAATTGGGTATGTGATAGCTTTCGGTGTTGTGCGTTGCTTTGAGCAGATTCGAACTTTCGGTTCGTTTCGTCTTCACACACCGCAATCTGATGCTTCTTTCGAAGTAGTCAAATTGCTTGGGTGTTATATGGTCAAGCCTCACGGGCAATTAGTATTGGTTAGCTCAACGCCTCACAGCGCTTACACACCCAACCTATCAACGTCGTAGTCTTCGACGGCCCTTCAGGGGACTCAAGGTCCCAGTGAGATCTCATCTTGAGGCTAGTTTCCCGCTTAGATGCTTTCAGCGGTTATCTATTCCGAACATAGCTACCCGGCAATGCCACTGGCGTGACAACCGGAACACCAGAGGTTCGTCCACTCCGGTCCTCTCGTACTAGGAGCAGCCCCTCTCAAATCTCAAACGTCCACGGCAGATAGGGACCGAACTGTCTCACGACGTTCTAAACCCAGCTCGCGTACCACTTTAAATGGCGAACAGCCATACCCTTGGGACCGGCTTCAGCCCCAGGATGTGATGAGCCGACATCGAGGTGCCAAACACCGCCGTCGATATGAACTCTTGGGCGGTATCAGCCTGTTATCCCCGGAGTACCTTTTATCCGTTGAGCGATGGCCCTTCCATACAGAACCACCGGATCACTAAGACCTACTTTCGTACCTGCTCGACGTGTCTGTCTCGCAGTCAAGCGCGCTTTTGCCTTTATACTCTACGACCGATTTCCGACCGGTCTGAGCGCACCTTCGTACTCCTCCGTTACTCTTTAGGAGGAGACCGCCCCAGTCAAACTACCCACCATACACTGTCCTCGATCCGGATAACGGACCTGAGTTAGAACCTCAAAGTTGCCAGGGTGGTATTTCAAGGTTGGCTCCACGCAGACTGGCGTCCACGCTTCAAAGCCTCCCACCTATCCTACACAAGCAAATTCAAAGTCCAGTGCAAAGCTATAGTAAAGGTTCACGGGGTCTTTCCGTCTAGCCGCGGATACACTGCATCTTCACAGCGATTTCAATTTCACTGAGTCTCGGGTGGAGACAGCGCCGCCATCGTTACGCCATTCGTGCAGGTCGGAACTTACCCGACAAGGAATTTCGCTACCTTAGGACCGTTATAGTTACGGCCGCCGTTTACCGGGGCTTCGATCAAGAGCTTCGCGTTAGCTAACCCCATCAATTAACCTTCCGGCACCGGGCAGGCGTCACACCCTATACGTCCACTTTCGTGTTTGCAGAGTGCTGTGTTTTTAATAAACAGTCGCAGCGGCCTGGTATCTTCGACCGGCGTGGGCTTACGGAGCAAGTCCTTCACCCTCACCGGCGCACCTTCTCCCGAAGTTACGGTGCCATTTTGCCTAGTTCCTTCACCCGAGTTCTCTCAAGCGCCTTGGTATTCTCTACCCAACCACCTGTGTCGGTTTGGGGTACGGTTCCTGGTTACCTGAAGCTTAGAAGCTTTTCTTGGAAGCATGGCATCAACCACTTCGTGTTCTAAAAGAACACTCGTCATCAGCTCTCGGCCTTAGAATCCCGGATTTACCTAAGATTCCAGCCTACCACCTTAAACTTGGACAACCAACGCCAAGCTGGCCTAGCCTTCTCCGTCCCTCCATCGCAATAACCAGAAGTACAGGAATATTAACCTGTTTTCCATCGACTACGCTTTTCAGCCTCGCCTTAGGGACCGACTAACCCTGCGTCGATTAACGTTGCGCAGGAAACCTTGGTCTTTCGGCGTGGGTGTTTTTCACACCCATTGTCGTTACTCATGTCAGCATTCGCACTTCTGATACCTCCAGCAAGCTTCTCAACTCACCTTCACAGGCTTACAGAACGCTCCTCTACCGCATCACCTAAGTGATACCCGTAGCTTCGGTGTATGGTTTGAGCCCCGTTACATCTTCCGCGCAGGCCGACTCGACTAGTGAGCTATTACGCTTTCTTTAAAGGGTGGCTGCTTCTAAGCCAACCTCCTAGCTGTCTAAGCCTTCCCACATCGTTTCCCACTTAACCATAACTTTGGGACCTTAGCTGACGGTCTGGGTTGTTTCCCTTTTCACGACGGACGTTAGCACCCGCCGTGTGTCTCCCATGCTCGGCACTTGTAGGTATTCGGAGTTTGCATCGGTTTGGTAAGTCGGGATGACCCCCTAGCCGAAACAGTGCTCTACCCCCTACAGTGATACATGAGGCGCTACCTAAATAGCTTTCGAGGAGAACCAGCTATCTCCGAGCTTGATTAGCCTTTCACTCCGATCCACAGGTCATCCGCTAACTTTTCAACGGTAGTCGGTTCGGTCCTCCAGTTAGTGTTACCCAACCTTCAACCTGCCCATGGATAGATCGCCCGGTTTCGGGTCTATTCCCAGCGACTAGACGCCCTATTAAGACTCGCTTTCGCTACGCCTCCCCTATTCGGTTAAGCTCGCCACTGAAAATAAGTCGCTGACCCATTATACAAAAGGTACGCAGTCACCCAACAAAGTGGGCTCCCACTGCTTGTACGCATACGGTTTCAGGATCTATTTCACTCCCCTCTCCGGGGTTCTTTTCGCCTTTCCCTCACGGTACTAGTTCACTATCGGTCAGTCAGTAGTATTTAGCCTTGGAGGATGGTCCCCCCATATTCAGACAAAGTTTCTCGTGCTCCGTCCTACTCGATTTCATGACTAAGAGATTTTCGCGTACAGGGCTATCACCCACTATGGCCGTACTTTCCAGAACGTTCCGCTAATCTCAAAGCCACTTAAGGGCTAGTCCCCGTTCGCTCGCCACTACTAAGGGAATCTCGGTTGATTTCTTTTCCTCAGGGTACTTAGATGTTTCAGTTCCCCTGGTTCGCCTCTTAAGCCTATGTATTCAGCTTAAGATAACCATCTTATGATGGCTGGGTTCCCCCATTCAGACATCTCCGGATCAAAGTCTGTTTGCCGACTCCCCGAAGCTTTTCGCAGGCTACCACGTCTTTCATCGCCTCTGACTGCCAAGGCATCCACCGTATGCGCTTCTTCACTTGACCATATAACCCCAAGCAATCTGGTTATACTATGAAGACGACATTCGCCGAAAATTCGCACTTGCTCATAGAGCAACTCACAAATTTTACCTTAGCCTGATCCGTTACCAGTGAAAGTAACGTCCAGTCTATCTTTCTATCACATACCCAAATTTTTAAAGAACGATCTAATCTTAAAGATCAGAAATCAACATTCACCATCGCCTCGATGGAATGCTCATTTCTAAGCTTTACGACAAACAACAACCCTATGCCTCAGGGCTGTTTCTCGTCTTCTTCAATGAATCAAGCAATTCGTGTGGGAGCTTATGCAGCAGCTGATGTCGTCGATTAAGGAGGTGATCCAGCCGCAGGTTCCCCTACGGCTACCTTGTTACGACTTCACCCCAGTCATGAATCACACCGTGGTAACCGTCCTCCCGAAGGTTAGACTAGCTACTTCTGGTGCAACCCACTCCCATGGTGTGACGGGCGGTGTGTACAAGGCCCGGGAACGTATTCACCGCGACATTCTGATTCGCGATTACTAGCGATTCCGACTTCACGCAGTCGAGTTGCAGACTGCGATCCGGACTACGATCGGTTTTGTGGGATTAGCTCCACCTCGCGGCTTGGCAACCCTCTGTACCGACCATTGTAGCACGTGTGTAGCCCAGGCCGTAAGGGCCATGATGACTTGACGTCATCCCCACCTTCCTCCGGTTTGTCACCGGCAGTCTCCTTAGAGTGCCCACCATTACGTGCTGGTAACTAAGGACAAGGGTTGCGCTCGTTACGGGACTTAACCCAACATCTCACGACACGAGCTGACGACAGCCATGCAGCACCTGTCTCAATGTTCCCGAAGGCACCAATCTATCTCTAGAAAGTTCATTGGATGTCAAGGCCTGGTAAGGTTCTTCGCGTTGCTTCGAATTAAACCACATGCTCCACCGCTTGTGCGGGCCCCCGTCAATTCATTTGAGTTTTAACCTTGCGGCCGTACTCCCCAGGCGGTCAACTTAATGCGTTAGCTGCGCCACTAAGAGCTCAAGGCTCCCAACGGCTAGTTGACATCGTTTACGGCGTGGACTACCAGGGTATCTAATCCTGTTTGCTCCCCACGCTTTCGCACCTCAGTGTCAGTATCAGTCCAGGTGGTCGCCTTCGCCACTGGTGTTCCTTCCTATATCTACGCATTTCACCGCTACACAGGAAATTCCACCACCCTCTACCATACTCTAGCTTGTCAGTTTTGAATGCAGTTCCCAGGTTGAGCCCGGGGATTTCACATCCAACTTAACAAACCACCTACGCGCGCTTTACGCCCAGTAATTCCGATTAACGCTTGCACCCTCTGTATTACCGCGGCTGCTGGCACAGAGTTAGCCGGTGCTTATTCTGTCGGTAACGTCAAGACAGCAACGTATTAGGTTACTGCCCTTCCTCCCAACTTAAAGTGCTTTACAATCCGAAGACCTTCTTCACACACGCGGCATGGCTGGATCAGGCTTTCGCCCATTGTCCAATATTCCCCACTGCTGCCTCCCGTAGGAGTCTGGACCGTGTCTCAGTTCCAGTGTGACTGATCATCCTCTCAGACCAGTTACGGATCGTCGCCTTGGTGAGCCATTACCCCACCAACTAGCTAATCCGACCTAGGCTCATCTGATAGCGCAAGGCCCGAAGGTCCCCTGCTTTCTCCCGTAGGACGTATGCGGTATTAGCGTCCGTTTCCGAGCGTTATCCCCCACTACCAGGCAGATTCCTAGGCATTACTCACCCGTCCGCCGCTCTCAAGAGAAGCAAGCTTCTCTCTACCGCTCGACTTGCATGTGTTAGGCCTGCCGCCAGCGTTCAATCTGAGCCATGATCAAACTCTTCAGTTCAAACATCTTTGGGTTTTTAAGAAACCCTAAACTTGGCTCAGCAATCGTTGGTTACATCTTTGATTTCTCGCGGAGTAACTTGTGATGCTGATAATCTTTTTGACTATCAGTCTGACAGCACAAGCACCCACACGAATTGCTTGATTCAGTTGTTAAAGAGCGGTTGGTTAAGATCTTTCGCCTCAACCGAGGCGCGCATTCTACAGCAGCCTCATTTGCTGTCAAGTGGTATTTTCAGAAGTTTTTGAAGATTTCTTCAACAACTTCAACCACTTGCGCTTCCGATCACTCGGTAGCGGGAGGCGAATTCTACAGCGTTACACGCTGCTGTCAACACCTCTTTTTCAACTCCCTTCGTGCTTCGATGAACTGAAGCAACCCGCTGCCGAAAACTGCGTAACTCATTGTTTACCAAGGAGTTTTCCGTTTCGACTGCGCCGGAAGTGGGGCGAATTATAGACATATAGAATCTGCCGTCAACTGCTAATTTGGTTTTTCTATCAAAAGCCTGCACTCCACGGAAAATCGGCAGGCAACCCCACAACCGAGATAAAAAATGCGCAGTATATTGCTCAACTGATCTTAGTTACGCATGATGCAACACATACCTGACTTTTACCCTGGAAGACGCCCCGCAATGAATGAGCAATCCCGCAGCCTGACCTCGACCCTGTTCCCGGTTGGCCTGCTATTAATAGCCATGGCGTCGATTCAGTCCGGCGCCTCCCTGGCCAAGAGCATGTTCCCGGTGGTCGGCGCTCAAGGCACCACAACCCTGCGCCTGATTTTCGCCAGCGTGATCATGATCCTCCTGTTGCGCCCCTGGAAGGCCAAGCTTACCGCCCGCTCACTGCAGACCGTAGCGGTCTACGGCGTGGCGTTGGGTGGCATGAACCTGCTCTTCTATATGTCGCTGCAAACCGTTCCACTGGGCATTGCCGTGGCACTGGAGTTCACCGGCCCCCTGGCCGTAGCAATCTACGCGTCACGCAAGGCCATCGACTTCCTGTGGATTGGCCTGGCCATCGTCGGCTTGCTACTGCTGGTCCCCACTGATGCGGCCAGCGCGAGCATTGACCTCATGGGGGCCGGTTATGCACTGGCAGCGGGCGTCTGCTGGGCGCTGTACATACTCTTCGGGCAGAAAGCCGGCGCCGACAATGGCGTGCAGACAGCCGCCCTGGGCGTGATGATCGCCGCTATCTTCGTCACACCCTTCGGTGTTGCCCACGCCGGCGCTGCCTTATTCACGCCATCGCTGATCCCCGTCGCACTGGGCGTCGCAGTATTGTCCACGGCCCTGCCCTACACCCTGGAAATGATCGCCCTGACCCGAATGCCAGCGCGCACCTTTGGCACCCTGATGAGCGTCGAGCCTGCCATTGCAGCCATGTCCGGCCTGCTGTTCCTCAATGAGTACCTGTCAGTGGCCCAGTGGATGGCCATCAGTTGCATCATCCTGGCTTCGGTGGGTGCTACTTTGACCATGGGCCGTGAAGCCAAACCTATGGTGGCGACTGATTGAGAAACATTCCTACAAAGGTCTGGTATTTCTCTTTCAATTAGGCCATGTTTAGTCGCTATCCGGCATTTGACATGGACAGTTCGGATAGAGAACTTACACCCCGTAATGCAAAAGCGTAGGCTGTCAGGCTCGGTTGCCAGACCCGAGACCGCAATAGGGAAAGGAATGAAACGATTTTTGGTATTTATAGCAGTACTTGCCATCGCAGGATGCGCCGCAACCTCTAAAACCGAAGTCAAGCGCGGGAAGAAAGGCCTGCATATCAATTGCTCCGGCCTTTCCTCTTCGTGGGACCAATGCACGGCGACCGCCGTCAAGGCGTGTGGACCAAAGGGCTACAGAGTCATCGCCAAGTCCGGGGACAGCGTTGAAGACTCGGGGGACTATCCCTTCGGCCTCAACCCTGCCGGCTATACCAGCCGCAGCATGATTATCATCTGCAAGTAACAGCATCGGCGCTCGCGGTTCAGCGAGCGCCTATCTGGCGTGTGATTTCTTCGTAGTTCGATGACAACACGCTGCTCTGGATCTGTGGGCTCACCAGCATTCGCGCCACCACCAATGCCCCGACACATTGCGACAGAATCGCCCACGCCAGGCTGTCACTCTGCAGAATGGCTGCCCAGTTCTCGTGCAACCGGCAGATCCAGTGTTCGGCCTGCTGGCGCACCGCAGTGTCGGCACGGGCAATTTCGGCGCCCAATGCTGGCAGTGCGCACCCGACGCCTGGCTGTTCGACATGGGCCATGCTCAAGTAGTGCTTGAGGCAACGCTCCAGCCTGACGCGACTTAATTCACCGTCGCCACTCAAGCGCTCAAGACTCTGGCGTAATTCACGCTCGACGATAGAGGCAAAGAGTTGGTCTTTCGACGAGAAGTGACTGTAGAACGCACCGCCACTGAGACCAATGGCTTTCATCAAGCCATCCACTCCCACGGTGGCAAACCCCTCCTGCTTGGCGGACACCGAGCTGCTTTCCAGCAGTTTCTGCCGGGTTTCCAGCTTGTGACTGGCTGAGTAACGCATCGCTGCTCCCAAAATTGCATCGTCTTGACGTCGCGCTGATCGTAGCATAACGTTCGTTTAGTTAACGACCGTTTACCAAAGAGCGATGACTATGACCACAGCTACCCATAACAACAAAGTCGTGCTGGTTGTCGGTGCCGGCGACGCCACTGGCGGAGCCATTGCCAAACGTTTTGCCGAAGAAGGATTTATCGCCTGCGTCACTCGGCGCAGCGCCGATAAGCTGCAGCCGCTGGTTGACGCGATCAATGCCAATGGTGGCCAAGCCCACGGCTTTGCCTGTGATGCGCGCAAGGAAGAAGAAGTCATTGCGCTGGTCGAGCAGATCGAGAGTCAGATCGGCCCCATTGAAGCGCTGGTCTTCAACATCGGCGCCAATGTCCCCTGCAGCATCCTCGAAGAAACCGCGCGCAAATATTTCAAGATCTGGGAGATGGCCTGTTTCTCGGGGTTTCTCAATGCCCGCGAAGTGGCCAAGCGCATGGTCACCCGCCAACGCGGCACGATTCTGTTTACCGGGGCCACTGCCGGCCTGCGCGGCGCCGCAGGTTTTGCTGCATTCGCCGGGGCCAAGCATGGCATTCGTGCCCTGGCACAAAGCATGGCCCGGGAACTGGGGCCGCTGAACATCCACGTCGCGCATGTGGTGGTCGATGGCGCCATCGATACCGACTTTATTCGCGACAGCTTCCCGGAAAAATACGCACTCAAGGCCGAAGACGGGATTCTCGACCCTGAGCACATTGCCGAGAACTACTGGTTCCTGCACAACCAGCCGCGCGATGCGTGGACCTTCGAGCTGGACCTGCGGCCCTGGAGCGAACGCTGGTAAGCACTGCCTCCCAACAATAATCAGAGTGCATCGAACATGAGCAAGTGCGTGGAGTTTTTCTTTGACCTGGGCAGCCCGGCCACTTACCTGGCCTACACCCAACTGCCAGGCATCTGTGAACAGACCGGCAGCCAACTGATTTACCAACCGATGTTGCTCGGCGGGGTATTCAAGGCGACTGGCAACGCGTCACCCGCAACCATTGCAGCCAAGGGGCGCTACATGTTCCTAGACCTGGATCGCTACGCCAGACGCTACGGCGTCGAGTTTTCGCTCAATCCGCATTTCCCGATCAACACCCTGTTGCTGATGCGCGCTGTTACCGGTATGCAAGTGCGCCATCCCGAACGTTTCCTCGACTTTATCGACTGCCTGTTTCGGGCGCTCTGGGTCGATGGGCGCAATCTCAACGACCCGGCGACCGTTGCCACAGTCCTCAGCGAGCACGGCTTCGACCCGCAGGAGGTACTGGCGTTGACCGTCGACGATGAGGTCAAGGCCGCGCTCAAGGAGAAGACCGAGCAAGCGATTGAGCGGGGAGTGTTTGGCGCGCCGAGCCTGTTTGTCGGTGACCAGTTGTTCTTCGGTCAGGATCGCCTGGACTTTGTCCGCGAAGCATTGAGCTGACGCAGCGCGCCGCAGCCGCAAGGGCTGAGGCGCACTCTGTAGTCAAATGGCAGCAGTGCGCGTGAGCAACCACTCAAGCGCTGGCCCTTCGAGCAACGGGCTCAGGCGCCGGCGCACTTCGGCGTGATAGCCGTTGAACCACTCGCGCTCATCCTCGGTCAGCAAGGAGGTTTCCAGGCAGCGGGTGTCGATCGGACACAGGGTCAGGGTTTCGAACTTGAGGAACTGACCAAATTCGCTGCTGCCCGCCTCGCGGTTCAACACCAGGTTCTCGATACGTACCCCCCAGCGCCCCGGACGATAAGTGCCAGGCTCGATGGAGGTAATCATCCCCGGCTGCATCGCGGTCTGTGGCGCGGCCGCCGCCTGATAGGCAATCACCTGCGGGCCTTCGTGCACATTGAGGAAGTACCCGACGCCATGCCCGGTGCCATGACCGTAATCCACGCTTTCGGCCCAGATCGGCGCCCGCGCAATGGCGTCGAGCAGCGGCGAGAGAATGCCCCGCGGAAACTGCGCACGGGACAGGGCGATCACGCCCTTGAGGACTCGGGTGCAGTCGCGTTTCTGCTCGGCAGTCGGCGTGCCGACCGGGACCATCCGAGTAATGTCGGTGGTGCCGCCCAGATACTGGCCGCCGGAATCGATCAGCAGCAGGCCGTCGCCTTCAATCACCGCATGCTCTTCTTCGGTCGCGTGATAATGCGGCATGGCACCGTTGGCGTTGTAGGCGGCAATGGTGTTGAAGCTCAGCGAGACATAACCCGGGCGTCGGGTCCGGGCCGCGGTCAGGTGTTCGTCAATGGTCAGCTCAGTAATACGCTCGCGCCCCAGCGCGCTGTCGAGCCAGGTGAAGAACTCGCAGAGAGCTGCGCCGTCCTGCTCCATGGCCTGGCGAATGTGCTCGGCATCGGCCAGGCTTTTCTGCGACTTGGCCAGGGTGGTCGGGTTCAAACCCTCCACCAGCTTCACGCCGCTGTGCAGGTTGCCCAGCAGGCCGGCTGTGACCCGCGCCGGGTCGATCTGCAGGCTGCTGCCACCCGGAATGGCCGCCAAGGCCGCAGCCACTTCGCTGTAATCGCGCAGCGTCACGCCGTCCTGCTCGATGATCGCCCGCAGTGGCGCATCGACCTTGCTCAAGGCCACAAACAAGGTTGCCTGCTGCTGGCTGATCAGCGCAAAGGACACGAATACCGGGTTGAACGACACATCGGCGCCACGCAGGTTGAACAGCCAGGCAATGTCGTCGAGGGTGGCGATGAAGTGCCAATCGGCACCGCGGGCGAGCAGGGTTTCGCGCAATGTTGCGAGCTTGTCGCCACGGCTGACGGTCGCCTGGGGTGGCAAGTGCTGATAAATCGGTTGGTCCGGCAAGCTCGGGCGATCGCTCCAGACTTCGCTCAACAGGTCGAGATCGGTGCGCAGGCGTGCCCCGCGCTCTTCCAGCTTGCTACCCAGGGTACGCGCCGAGGCAACGGCCATAACCGCGCCATCCACCGCTACCACGCAGCCTTCCGGCGTTTGCTCGGCCAGCCACTCCAGAGGTCCCGGCTGGCCCGGTTGCAGTTTCACCAACTCGATACCGCTGCCCTTGAGTTCCTTGCCCGCCTGTTCCCAGTAACGGCTGTCGGCCCAGATGCCGGCAAAGTCCTGGGTGACGATCAGGGTCCCGACCGATCCATGAAAGCCCGACAGCCACTGCCGCCCTTGCCAGTAACCCGGCAGGTACTCCGACAGATGGGGATCGGCCGACGGCACCAGCAACGCGTGAATACCCTCCCGGCTCATCAGCTCGCGGGTGCGCGCCAGGCGCTGGGGGACCGTTCCCTGGGTCAAAGGCTGCGTACTCATCATGTCTCCTGCTAACCACTTCAATATTGTTATAGGGCGCTGACTTATGGTCGGCGCATCAGGGTTGGGCGGTCGCCCAGAACGCCGGTGCACTGGCGGTTGCCGCCTTGATCAACTGGGCGGCCTGATCGATATCCTGCTCTCGGGTGAAGCGCCCAAGGCTCAAGCGAATCGTGCGCCCCGCCGCCCGGGCATCGTGGCCCAGGGCCAGGAGCACATGGGAGGGAGCGTTGCTAGCGGAATTGCAGGCCGAGGTCGCGGAGAACGCTATCGAAGCGCTCAACGCCTGGGCATTGAACTCGCCTTCGTGGAAGGTCAGGCTCAGGGTGTGGGGAATACGCTGGCTCGGACTGCCATTGAGCCGCAGGCCCGCGATGCCACCGAGTTGCTCCAGCAAGCGCTCGCGCAACTGCGAGATGATCCCGGCCTCCTCGGCAAAATGTTCGGCCGCCAATGCAAAGGCAGCACCCATGCCCGCGATCTGATGAGTCGCCAGGGTGCCGGAGCGTAAGCCGCCTTCGTGTCCGCCACCATGGATCTGCGCCTGCAGGCGCTGCTCGGCCCGCGGGCCGACGTAGAGCGCGCCGATGCCCTTGGGGCCGTAGATCTTGTGGGCGGAAAACGACATCAGGTCGACCGGCCACCGCGCAAGGTCAATCGTCACCTTGCCCGCGCCCTGGGCGGCATCGACGTGGAACAAGGCCCCGTGTTCGCGCACGCGCTGGCCGATGGCCGGGATGTCGTTGACGGTGCCCAACTCGTTGTTGACCAGCATCAGCGACACCAGGAAGGTGTCTTCGCGCAGCGCCGCGCTGACCGCTTGCGCGGTGATCAGGCCATCGGCGTCGGGCAGCAGATAAGTCACATCGACCCCGGCATCCTGCAATTGCCTGGCCGTATCGAGGATCGCCTTGTGTTCAATCTGGCTGGTGATGATGTGCCCGCCCGGCTGTTGGCGGGCCTGGGCCACCCCCTTGAGGGCCAGGTTGTTGGATTCTGTGGCGCCGGAGGTCCAGACGATCTGGGATGCCTGCGCGCCCACCAGGTCGGCGACTTGCTGACGCGCCAGTTCGACCGAACAGCGGGCCTGCTGGCCAAAGGCATGGGAGCTGGAGGCTGGGTTGCCGAAGTTGCCGTTGAAGCCCAGACAATCGACCATCACCTGGATGACCCGCTCATCCACCGGCGTGGTGGCGGCGTAATCAAAATATAAAGGACGTGTATTCATAAAAAAGGCTCGCAGAGCAGGTTCCGGGATCAGGTGCGGCGGATGCACTCACTGCGCGGTGCCCGCTTGCGGCGCCGGCTTGCGGCGCTCGCTTGCGATGGCGCATGACGGCAGGAGTTCCAGCAATACCTGATCGGATGCAGTTAAAGAAGGACAACTTCATTAAAAGTGCGTAGGAACGCTCCTGAAGTTGAGCTTAACAGGCATCTGCCACCGGGTTGAAGCACCAGTCAGCCAAAGCTCTGCTGCAACATGGGGTACAGCGAAGCCACCAGCAACAATGCCATGCCCCAGTTGAACAGGCGCAGCCAGCGCCGGTCCCGCAGGACATTGCGCAACAGCGAGCCACAGACCACCCAGACACCAACGCTGGGCAGGTTGATCAGGGCAAACACGGCCGCGATCACAATCACATTGGTGAAGTAGCCCTGCAGCGGTGTATAGGTACTGATGGCACCAATTGCCATGATCCAGGCCTTGGGATTGACCCACTGGAAGGCCGCCGCGCCCAGGTAGCTGATGGGCTGGCCGCGCCCCTCTTCGCTGTCCGAGACCGGCCCTGCGTGGGCAATCTTCCACGCCAGGTACAGCAAGTAGGCTGCGCCGACAAAACGCAGCACGTTATAAAGCAGCGGATAGGTTTGAAATACCGCTCCCAGGCCAAACCCCACGGCCAGCACCAGGACAAAAAAGCCGCAGGTAATCCCCAGCATGTGCGGGATGGTACGGTTAAAGCCGAAATTGACCCCGGAGGCCAGCAACATGGTGTTGTTCGGCCCGGGCGTGATCGAAGTCACCAGGGCAAACAGAGCAAAGCCGAGCAGTACATCCAGGGAGAGGGTCATGGTGCGATTCCATCAGGTCAGTCAGGACTCGACCCTATCGCAGCGTCCACACGGCGGGCACGCACAGTTAGCAAAAACTTCAAGCAGTACAGTCGCTCAACTCGCCCGGCCGTGCAGTTGTGGGGAGCGCTCGGCGTTCATCTCGGCCTGTGGGTCAAATCCGCTGGCTTTGCTTGGCTGGGGTAGCAACTGGGCCTTTTTCGCCTGGTATTCATCAAACGACAAGCCACGACGACTCAGCGCTTCCAATGCCAGTTCGCGGCTTTCCTCGGCCGAATAAGGCCGCAGTTCCGGGGCCGGGTGAGTGGCGCAACCGGCAAGCAGCGAGGCGATCAACAACAATGTGGCGCTGGGCAAATGATTCATGGGGGCGGTTCCTGAGAGCTGTCCTGAAGCAATGGACACAGGCTACGCCCCAGCCTTTCTCGAGAAAAATCATCGCGCTCGATAGTCCTTATCGAGTTTTTTGCGCGTTAACGCGTCCTAGCCCACCAGGCTGCATTGCAAGGCATTGTCCGGGCTGCGCTCAATGCTGCGCAGAACCTGGAACGAGCCGAAGGTCACACCCTTGGCCTGATGGGTGCGGATCAACTGCCAGAAATCCTGCTCACCGCTTTCGAAACTGCGAAACGCCGCCTCGCCTGCCTCACGGGTTTGCCACTGCAGGTAATTGAGCACTCGCCGTCCGTCATCGCTGGCCTGCACACTGGCGCTGAGAAAGCCGCTGTGGTGCTGGGCCAGTCGCTCGGTCTGGGCGGATAACGCCGACACCAGGCCATGTTGTTGGTGGGGCTCGATCTCGAATTCGATCAGTTGGGTAAAACTGCGATTGTTCTCTATCGATTGCATGAGGATTCCCCCTGGCACGTAAGTCGCATCTTGCGAATTGAAGGTTGGCAGGATAAAACCTCTAGTTAAGTCAAGGTCAAGTGGCAATTGAAATGATCAGCAAGGAACACCTGTACAAAGAGTTGAGTGTCGGGCAACTGGCGCAGCGCAGTGGCGTGGCGGTTACCGCCCTGCACTTCTATGAGTCCAAGGGGCTGATCCACAGCAACCGCAACCCGGGCAACCAGCGTCGTTACCCACGGGAAGTGCTGCGCCGGGTGGCGTTGATCAAAGTGGCCCAACGCCTGGGCATTCCCCTGGCGGAAATCGGTGCGGCCCTCAAGTCCCTGCCTGACCATCGCGCGCCGACGGCGGCAGACTGGAAACTGCTGTCGGAAAAATGGAGCAATGACCTTGATGAACGGATCCGTCAACTGAGCCTGCTGCGCGACAAACTCAATGGCTGTATCGGTTGCGGTTGCTTGTCGATGGAGGCCTGC
Organism: Pseudomonas sp. P5_152; assembly: GCF_033989915.1. Classification (NCBI taxonomy): domain Bacteria; kingdom Pseudomonadati; phylum Pseudomonadota; class Gammaproteobacteria; order Pseudomonadales; family Pseudomonadaceae; genus Pseudomonas; species Pseudomonas sp. P5_152. Next base: position 1,345,476 of record NZ_JASFAH010000002.1, read on the forward strand.
CCGCTGCGCAACTACGGGGATGTGCTGGGTGAGCAAGGCGCCGGCGCGCAGTTGCTGGTACCGGGTCATTGATAGCCCCTGATTGATAGCCACTTGCTGGCCATGCAGCAACCCGTCGGCCGATCCGTGGCGGCATCAGGGCTGGCCTATAGTTACTCGACCGCAAATCGGCGAGAAACAGTGCGCCATCCCCCACCCACCCTGGAGAACCGTCATGAGCGTTAAACCCATCCCGGAGGGTTATCACAGCATCACGCCTTACCTGGGAATCTACAAAGCTGCCGAAGCCATCGAGTTCTACAAAAAAGCCTTTGGCGCCACTGAGGTCATGCGCCTGTCGATGCCCGACGGCAGCATCGGCCATGCCGAACTGCGTATCGGCGACTGCCCGATCATGCTTGGCACGCCGTGCGACCAAGGCCCCTTGAGCAATCCCGACACCTCGCCCTCAGTCGGCCTGCATCTGTATGTCCAGGATGTGGATCAAAGCTACGCCCAGGCAATCAACGCCGGTGGCATCGTGGTGTCCGAGGTCAAGGACCAGTTCTACGGCGACCGTTCGGGCACCCTGAAAGACCCCTACGGCCATTTGTGGTTTCTGGCCACCCGCAAGGAAGACCTGACTCAGGAGCAGATCGAACAGCGCGCCAAGGACATGTTCAATCAGCAATAATCCCCAGCCCCTATAGGAACTGGCTTGCCCGCGAACCACAATCTTCAGCCTGAGTGCTTGTTTTCGGGGCGCTGGCGATTGTTTTTGCTGACAAGCCAGGGCCAACGATTGCTCCGCCTGCAGCCATGAATGCGTCTTGGAAACATTTGCTTTCATATTGTTTTTCGGGATTTTTGATTCTCATTCGTCTTAAATAGATGCAGCAGGTCGCGTAGGCAAAAGCTACGGCCGGCTTTTTCGGGAATCACGGTGCATCCACACCGCTCCTCTCATCGAATCAAGACCCTCATTCATGTCGAAGAAGTCCCGTTCCAAACTGTGGTTTCTGGTGCACAGCTGGCTGGCATTGCCCATCTGGTTCTTTGTACTGATCGTCTGCGTCACCGGCACCCTGGCGGTAGTCAGCCAGGAGATCGTCTGGCTGGCCAATCCGGACATACGTGCCGGCCAACCATCCGACGACGCCGAACTGTTGAGCTATGACCAGGTCATTGCCGCAATCAAGCAGGCCGAACCACTCACCATCGTCGAATCCATCAGCCGCCCGGATGAATCGCACTTCGCCCTGTCAGCCCAGGTGAGCTACCCGGACGGGCGCTCGGTCGAGGTCTATGTGAACCCCTACAGTGGCGTGATTCAAGGAATCAGCCCGGACTTCAACTTCCAGGCCTTTACCCGTGCACTGCATGGCTGGTGGCTGGTGCCCTTTACCAACGGTTTCAGCTGGGGCTGGTACCTGGTGTCGTTCCTCGGCATTCCACTGCTGGTGTCATTGATCACTGGCCTGGTGGTGTACAAGAAGTTCTGGAAGGGTTTCTTCAAGCCCACCCTGCGGTTCAACCACGGAGCGCGGATCTTCTGGGGCGACTTCCATCGCCTGAGCGGCATCTGGTCGATCTGGTTCATCGCGGTGATTTCCATCACCGGCATCTGGTTCCTGATCCAAGCCCTGTTGTTCGACAACCAAATTTCCATCTCCAGCGAGCCGGTAGTCCCGGTGGTCGCCCGCGAAAGCGTGCCCCTGTCGGCTGATGGCTCCCCGCCGAAAATGCTCGACCTGGACAACGCCATCCTGATCGCCCAGGAGAAAATCCCCGGTTTGGAAGTGAGCTTCGTCAGCCTGCCGAGCAACGCCTACAGCCACCTCAACATCGGTGGCCGTGGCTGGTATCCACTGATGTTCCAGACCGCCACGATCAACCCCTACAACGGCGACATCGATGCCTCGCGGCTGCTCTCGGACCGCACCGGCCTGGAGTTCGTCACCGAATCCATGCGCCCGTTGCACACCGGTGACTTCGGCGGCCTGTGGATAAAGCTGATCTGGTTCTTCTTCGGCCTGGTCCTCAGCATGATGGTGCTCAGCGGCTTGCTGATCTGGACCAAACGCACCGCCCTGGCCACCGCCCACGCGCTGAAGCGCAGCAACAAGACGCCCCGCCCGGCCAAGGTCGAACAGCCAGTGGCAGCCATGAACGACAACTCGCCGGAGGGTAACCTGTGAGCAAAGCCATCACCGCAGTCACTCCTTCGCGCCTGAGCGTGTTCTGGCGTAAATGGCGCTTTCACATCAACATCCTGCTGCTCCTGATTCCACTGGGGTTCATGCCCAAGTACTTCGCCGACGTCGCGCTGTTTCGCGGCGACAGCGGCCTGGGTGAGCGGGAAGTCGGTGAAATCCAGGTCGGCCCCTGGAGCCTGCGCCTGGCCGAACTGCGCAATCAGGAGCCGCAACTGTCAGGCCCGGCCGGCTACATGAAGAGCTTTAACGCGGCGCTGTGCCAATCCTGCATCGGCCAGGTCAAGGCGACTTACCTGCGCATTGGCAAACCCCGCAGCCTGCGCGCCGCCGGGGTGATTTTCTTCGGCGCCCCCTATCGCATGGGCGCGACCTTGCCGATCCCCGAGAAGAGCAAAACCGACGCCGAAATCTGGATCACCATGGAAGGCTGGGACGGCAGCATGCATCAGGCGGCCGTGCCGCTTGCCCAAGCATCCCCGGCCACTATCGCCTGGCTGAACAAACAAGGAGGCAAACCATGACCGTTGCCCGCAGCTTGACCCCTTTGCGCCTGCTTGGCAGTGCGCTGGCCCTGGCCCTCGGCGCGGGCTTCAGTGCCCAGGCGCTGGCCCACAACCCGATGTGCGAATGCAAGGCCATCGACGCCGAGCAGATCCAATGCACCGGCGGCTTCTCCGATGGCAGTGGCGCACCTGGCGTGACCCTGGATGTGATCGGCTATGACGAAACCATCCTGGTGCCGGGCAAACTCGGCGCCGACTCGACCCTGACCTTCAAGAAGCCCGGATCCGAGTTCTATGTCTTGTTCGACGCCGGCCCAGGCCACGTGGTCGAGATCGACCAAGCGGATATCGAGGCCCCATGAGTACGCCCACCACACAGCTCGTCCGCCCGGCCGGTGCCGGCCATGAAACCCTCTACGTACTGTTGCTGTGCCTGGCGATTCTCGCGGTTGCCGGCTCCGTGGTGCTCTGGCGTGGCGAGCCCGAGGTGGTCAGCAGCGTGCAAACCCATCAACTGGATGCGCGGCGCGATCTCGGCGCCTCGGAGCAAGGCATTTATGCCGACCTGCGGGTGACCCTCGATGAAATCCACCTGCTGCGTGAAGAGCAGCAAGCCCTGCCGACCCCGCAAGTCCTGGCCGACGAGGGTTTTGCGCCTTTCGCCCAAGACGCCAGCTCCGTCAGCCGTGGCGCTCACGCCTGGCAGTTGCTGGGCAGTGGCGCGTACTTCGGGCAGAGCCAGGCACCAAGTGTCGCCGGTTCCTTCCTGATGCGCCTGAATGCGCACGGCAACACCGAACCGGATATCTGGCTCAACCGCAGCGCCAGCCTCCAGGCCCCTGCCGATCTGGCCGATGCCGCGCTGATCAGTGCGGGTTGGCAGCAGGTCGTCGCCCAATTCGACGCCGGTGTCACTCGCCAGCATCGTCACTGATTTGCGTATTTACCCCAGAGAAGACCGTTTGCTCATGCCTAGTTCATCTGCGCACCATCGTTTTCTGTACCGTGCCCGCCTGCTGCTGGCAGGCCTGCTGGCCCTGGTGGTCATGCCCCTGGCCAGCGCCGAAGAGGCCAAGCGCCTGCGCATCGGCATCACCTTGCATCCGTACTACAGCTACGTGGCCAATATCGTCGGCGACAAGGCCGAAGTCGTGCCGTTGATTCCGGCCGGCTTCAATCCCCATGCCTATGAGCCTCGTGCCGAGGACATCAAGCGCATCGCCGGCCTGGACGTAATCGTGCTCAACGGAGTCGGCCACGACGACTTCGCCGACCGCATGATCGCCGCCAGCGAAACCCCCAACGTCAAGGTGATCGAGGCCAACGAAAACGTGCCGCTGCTGGCGGCCACCGGGATTGCCGCGCGGGGCGCAGGCAAGGTGGTGAACCCGCACACTTTCCTGTCCATCAGCGCCTCCATTGCCCAGGTCAACAACATTGCCCGGGAACTGGGCAAGCTTGACCCCGCCAACGCCAAGACCTACACCCAGAACGCCCGCGCCTACGGCAAACGCCTGCGGCAGATGCGGGCCGACGCCCTGGCCAAACTGACCAAGGCGCCCAATGCCGACCTGCGGGTGGCCACGGTCCACGCGGCCTACGACTACCTGTTGCGCGAATTCGGCCTGGAAGTGACAGCCGTGGTCGAGCCGGCCCACGGGATTGAGCCGAGCCCGAGCCAACTGAAAAAAACCATCGACCAACTGCGCGAACTGGACGTCAAGGTGATCTTCTCGGAGATGGATTTCCCCTCCGCCTATGTCGACACCATCCAGCGTGAGTCGGGGGTAAAACTCTACCCGCTGTCGCACATTTCCTACGGTGAATACAGCGCCGAGAAATATGAAAAGGAAATGACCGGCAACCTCGACACCGTGGTCCGAGCGATCCAGGAGGCCGGGGCATGACCATCCAGCAAACCCTCACCACGCCACTGGCCGGACCCGCCATCGAGTTCGCCGACGTCAGCCTGACCCTTGGCCGCACGACCATCCTCGACCAGGTCAGCTTCCAGGTCCAACCCGGCAACGTGCATGCGTTGGTGGGCCCCAACGGCGGTGGCAAGAGTTCTCTGATCAAGACCCTGCTTGGGCAAATGCCCCACCAGGGCCGCTTGAGCCTGCAATGGCCGGGTGAGCCCGGGACCATCGGTTATGTGCCACAGGCCCTGGAGTTCGACCGCGGGTTGCCGATGACCGTCGACGATTTCATGGCCGCGATGTGCCAGCGGCGTCCGGCGTTTCTGGGTATCAGCCGGCATTACAGCGTGGCCATCGGCGAAGCCCTGGAACGGGTCGGCATGCAGGACAAGCGCAAGCGCCGCATGGGCGCGCTATCCGGCGGTGAACGCCAGCGCGTTCTGCTGGCGCAGGGCTTGATCCCGGCGCCCCAGTTGCTGGTGCTCGATGAGCCGATGTCGGCCCTCGATGAAGCCGGTATCCAGGTGTTCGAACGTTTGCTGGAAGACTGGCGTCAATCCGGGATCAGCGTGCTGTGGATCGAGCACGACCTGGAAGCCGTCGGCCGCCTGGCCGACCGCGTCACCGGCCTCAATCGCCGGGTGCTATTCGATGCCACACCCAAACAGGCCCTGACCCCGGAGCGTTTGCTGAGCCTGTTTTCCACCCACCCACGGACGAGCGGGAGCGCTGCGTGATGAGTTACGAAGCCTTTCGTTTGATGATCCAGGGCTGGGCATCTTCCGGCTATCTGCCCGAAGCGCTGGCCTACGGGTTTGTGGTCAACGCCCTGCTCGCGGGCCTGCTGATCGGCCCGGTACTGGGCGGCCTGGGCACCCTGGTGGTGGTCAAGCGCTTTGCGTTTTTCTCCGAAGCCGTCGGCCATGCGGCGCTGACCGGCGTGGCCATCGGCATCCTGCTCGGCGAACCCTACACCGGCCCCTATGGCAGCCTGTTCGGCTACTGCCTGTTGTTCGGCATACTGCTCAACTACCTGCGCAACCGCACCGGCCTGGCACCGGACACCCTGATCGGGGTGTTTCTCTCAGTGTCGCTGGCCATGGGCGCGAGCCTGCTGCTGATTCTCGCCGGCAAGATCAACGTGCACATTCTGGAGAACGTGCTGTTCGGTTCGGTGCTGACGGTCAACGGTAACGACCTGCTGGTGCTGGCCATCGTCGGCACGCTGGTGATGGGCCTGAGCCTGCCACTGTACAACCGCATCATGCTGGCCAGCTTCAACCCACAACTGGCGGCCGTACGCGGGGTGGCGGTGAAAACCCTCGACTACCTGTTCGTGATCCTGGTGACGCTGATCACCGTGGCGGCAGTAAAAGTCATCGGCGCAATTCTGGTGGGCGCCCTGCTGGTTATTCCAGCCGCTGCGGCGCGCCTGTTGAGCCAATCGCTCAAGGGCTTTTTCTGGTGCTCGGTGCTCATCGCCACCATCAGCACCCTGTGCGGGATTCTCGCGCCGATTGTCTTCGACCTGCCGATTCCGTCCGGTGCGGCAATCATTCTGGTGGCCGGTATCGCCTTCGCCCTCGCCGCCATTGCGCGCGGTGTGGTGCCCAGCCTCAAAGGGAATATTGGATAAATGGCTTTCTCCATGCGTCAGCTGACTTTGGCCATCGCCCTGTGCGGCCTGGCCACCAGCAACACCTTCGCCACCGACCGCTTCGAACCGATGCGCCTGGTAGCCAATAACGGCGTCGGCAACACCGTGCTGCATGCGGCCACCTCGGCCCACAAAGTGCGGGTGCTGGCCTCGTTACCCATCACCTATGGACTGGCCAACAGCCTGGTCGAAGGCAGCGAGATCATCCTGGAACGGGCGGCTGCGGCCAACCTCCCCGGCTCGCGCCAGGCCGCCTACTTCACGGGTCGCGGCGCACCCGCGCTGCACAAATTGTCCATGGACGCCGATGCTGTGATCGGCCTGCGCTCGATCTGGGCGGATGACCCGCTGTACCCCAACGCCCGACGCAGCAATATCCGTATCATTGAAATCGACGCGGCGCGCCCGGTCGATGGCGCGCTGCCTGGCGTGGCGCTCCAGCCGGGCACCAGCGACGGGCTGAACAGCCAACCGTGGATGGCCACCAACAACATGGGGCGCATGGCTGACGTAATCGCCGCCGACCTGGTGCGCCTGGTGCCAGAAGCCAAACCGCAGATCGAGGCCAACCTGGCTGCGCTCAAGCAGCGCCTGCTCAAGCTCAGCGCCGACAGCGAAGCGAAACTGGCCGAGGCAGACAACCTCAGCGTGTTCAGCCTCAGCGATCACTTCGCTTACCTGATCAGTGGCCTCAATCTGGAGCCGGTAGGTGTCGATGCCCGCGCCGATAACGAGTGGACGGCCGACGCCCTGCAACAACTGAGTACCACGCTCAAGGACAACGACGTGGCACTGGTGCTGCATCATCGCCAGCCGTCGGCCGCCCTGCAGGCCGCCATAACTGCCGCTGGCAGCCAACTGCTGGTCCTGAGTACCGAGGGGGTGGACCCGGTGGCCGAACTGTCCGGCAACATCGAACAAGTACTCAACGCCCTGCTGCAGAAGTCCTGAAGCGCCCCGCCTGATTGCGCGGGCCCCGGTGCCCGCGCTTACAAAATCCCTCAAGAAACCCCGTCCCAGCCGATGCTAGTCTGCCCTGCACATAATCAGGACCGACCAGGATGGGGTCTTCACCATGAGTGACTATATCTCGCTGAACAAGGCCAACTGGGACGAGCGCGCCCCGCTCCATGCGGCCTCCAGGGACTACGCGACCCAGGCCTTCGTCGAGGCCGCCGATCATCTGTCGCAGGTGGTGCGCTTCGACCTGCCATTGCTGGGCAACATCCGCGGGCTGCGCGGGGTGCACCTGCAGTGCCACATCGGCACCGATACCCTGTCGCTGGCCCGTCTGGGCGCGCAGATGAGCGGGCTGGATTTTTCCCCCGCGGCCCTGGTCCAGGCGCGCTCCCTGGCCCAGCGCTGTAACACGCGGATCGACTATGTCGAAGCGGATGTCTACAACGCCTGCTCCGTATTGCCCGCGGCCTCCTTCGATCTGGTCTACACCGGCATCGGCGCTTTATGCTGGCTGCCGAGCATCGACGCCTGGGCGCGCACTGTCAGTGGCTTGCTCAAGCCCGGTGGCCGGCTGTTCATTCGCGAAGGGCATCCAGTGCTCTGGTCACTGAATGAAAGCCGTGCGGACCTGTTGTCCATCGAACGACCCTACTTCGAGCGCGAGACTCCGCTGGTGTGGGATGACGACAGCACCTACGTCGATACCGACGTTTCACTCAAGGCCACACTGACCCATGAGTGGAACCACGGCCTGGGGGAGATCATCAGCGCACTGCTGAACCACGGACTGGCCATTAGCGGATTGGTCGAGCATCAGAGTATCCCCTGGGACGCCCTGCCAGGGCAGATGAGCCGCGATGAACAAGGTGAGTACCACCTCAAGCAGGCACCTTGGCGCCTGCCGCTGAGTTACACCTTGCAGGCCATCAAGCACGGCGCCTGAAGCGCAAACACGAAAAAGCCCGTTGAACCGAAGAATCAACGGGCTCGGGGGGCATCAATTGCTTCGCGGGCACGCCTTGCTCCTGCGGGCCTGGGGTCAGGCCTGGAGCGGCATGGTCAGCTCGACGCGCAAGCCATCAGGACGGCTGTCGAAATGCAGGACACATTCGCAGCGCTGGACAATTGCCTGGACAATCGCCAACCCCAGGCCACAACCGGTGCTCCCGCCGTTGCGCCAGAAGCGCTGGGTCAGGTGCTGCAGGTCATCGTCGGCAATTCCCGGACCATGGTCACGGACCTGGAAGCGCACTCGATTAGCAGTGGTTTCCAGGCTCAGCTCCACCGGTCCGTCATCGGGTGTATGCCGCAGCGCGTTGTCCAGCAGGTTACGCAAGGCGGCAATCGCCAATACCGCGGGCATCTGCAGCGGTGCCTGGGAACAACCCGGCGGCACATGCAACTGGATCCGCCGGCGATCACCGCTGGACGCGTCCTGGATGGCCAGGCGGGCGACCTGCTCGGCATTGCACTGCACGCCGTCGTCGAACGACAGGCTGCCCTCGACCCGTGCCAACAGCAACAACTGCTCGAGGGTCCGATGCAGACGATCGGCCCCCTCCTCCGCACGGGCCAGGGATTGGTCGCGGGCCGCGCCCTCGGTCATGCGCGCCACTTGCAGATGGGTCTTGATCGCCGTCAGTGGACTGCGCAGCTCATGGGCGGCATCGCCGGTCAGGCGCCGTTCGCGTTCGATGGCCTTGCCGATACGCTGGAACAGTTGGTTCTGGGTTTCCAACAACGGCTTCAATTCACTGGGAAATGCCTGCAATTGCAAGGGTTCCAGCGAGTCGGCATTGCGCCGCATCAAGGCTTCGCGCAGACGGTTGAGCGGTGCCAGCCCCTGGCCGATCCCCAGCCACAACAGGCACAGGCAGCCGAGCAGCGCCACCGCCACCGGCACCGAGGCCGCCAGCAGAATCGACATGTTCAGGGCCTCGCGCTCGATCTGCCGATCCGCCGTGGTGATCCGCACATCGCCCCGAGCCAGGGTGAAGCTGCGCCACGGAGCGCCGTCGATCATCTGGTCGTGGAAGCCCATCTTCTCGGCTTCCAGCGCTTGTTCGGGATGATTGTGGCTGCGGGCCAGAATTTCGCCGCGCAACGAGCTGACCTGGCAGGCCATACCCCCGGGCACGTTCAGTTGTTCGGCACTGAAATGGGTGCCCTCGCCCTTGCTCGGCAGGCTCGGCAACTGCTCCAGCAACCCGGCCACCATGCGCGCCGACGCCACCAGACGCTGGTCGAGGGAAAACATCATCTGGTTGCGCAGGTCGCTGAGCATCCAGGCCGCGGCCAGGGCCCAGATCAGTGCAAATGCGGCGCCGAGGGTCAGGCTCAGGCGCAGGCGCAGACTCATCACTTGCTTGGCCCTGCCCCATCCGCCGGCCCCAGGCGATAGCCGAGGCCGCGCACGGTTTCAACGATGCCTTTGCCGAGTTTGCTGCGCAAATGGTGGATATGTACGTTCAGCGCGTTGCTCTCCAACTCGTCGTTGAAACCGTACACGCTGTCCTTCAGTTGCTCGGTCGACAGCACCCGGCCGCGGTTATGTAGCAGCGCTTGCAACAGCGCTTGCTCGCGACGCGAGAGGTCCACCGGCTGGCCGGCCAACAGGGTTTCCCGGCTGCTGGGGTCATAGCTCAGGGCGCCATGCTCGATCAGGTTGACGCTGCGCCCCGCAACCCGGCGCAGCAGGGTGTGCAGGCGCGCGGCCAGTTCGCGCAGGTCGAAGGGTTTGAGCAGGTAGTCATCGGCACCGGCTTGCAGGCCGTCGACGCGGTCGGTGACCGAGTCCCGGGCAGTCAGGATCAGCACCGGAATCTCCAGGCCCTGGTGGCGCAACTGCTGCAGCAGTTTCAGGCCGTCTTCGTCCGGCAACCCAAGGTCGAGCACCATCACATCGAACTCGGCAACCTTGAGCATGGCCCGGGCCGCCGATGCCGTGGCCACATGCTCGACGGTCAGGCCCTGAGCGGTCAGGCCGGCTACAATGCCGCTGGCAATCAGCTCATCATCTTCACAGACAAGTACGTGCATGGTGAGACCTGTAGAAAAATGTTGATTAAGAAGGCGACGGATTAAGCGGACATTATGCACCGCCCGCCGTTGCCACAAGGATAACGCGGTTAATCATCGGTTAATCGTCACCCCTCATGGTGCATCCAAATTGCACCGGTATAAGGCTTGCTCATGCGTCGTCTGTTTTTACTGTTCCTGGTTTTTTTTGCCAGCCTGGCCCAGGCCGCGTCGAACCCGTTCGAGACCAAACCCGATTTCCTGCCCGTCGGCAAAGCTTTCGTTTTTACCTCCGAGCGTCTTGAGTCGGGCGAAACCCAACTGTTCTGGCAGATAGCCGACGGTTACTACCTGTACCAGAAGCGCATGAGCTTCAACGGCCTGGCCGAGGCCCACAAGCCGGCATTGCCTGAGGGCGAGGCCCACAGCGACGAGTTCTTTGGCGACCAGCAGGTCTACCGCCAAGGGCTGGAACTGAAGATCCCGGCCGGCGCCACCGGCCAGATCAAGGTCGGCTTCCAGGGCTGTGCCGATGCCGGCCTGTGTTACCCACCACAGACCCAGGTGGTCGACCTCGGTGGCGGCGCGGCGCAAGCCAACGCCAGTGAGGCGCCGGACCAGGCCCTGGCCAGCGGCCTGCAACAACACGCCCTGGGTTGGAGCCTGCTGGTGTTCTTCGGCCTGGGCCTGCTCCTGGCTTTCGCCCCTTGCTCGTTGCCGATGCTGCCGATTCTCGCCGGCCTGGTGGTTGGCAGCGGAGCCAGCGCCAAGCGCGGCTTTGCCCTGGCCGGCAGCTACGTGGTGAGCATGGCGCTGGTATATGCCGCGCTGGGGGTACTGGCCGCCCTGCTGGGTGCCAATTTGCAGGCCCTGTTGCAGAACGCCTGGCTGCTCGGCAGTTTTGCCGTGATCTTCGTGCTGCTGTCGTTGCCAATGTTCGGCTTCTTCGAACTGCAACTGCCGGCCGCCCTGCGTGATCGCCTGGAGAACGCCAGTCGCAAACAAGGTGGCGGCAGCCTGGTCGGCGCGGGCATCCTCGGTGCGCTGTCCGGCTTGCTGGTGGGGCCGTGCATGACCGCACCGCTGGCCGGCGCCCTGCTGTACATCGCCCAGAGCGGCAATGCCCTGCACGGCGGGCTGATCCTGTTCAGCATGGGCCTGGGCATCGGTTTGCCGCTGCTGCTGCTGGTGACCGTTGGCAATCGATTCCTGCCCAAGCCCGGCGCCTGGATGAACCTGCTCAAGGGGGTTTTCGGCTTCCTGTTCCTGGGTACCGCGCTGGTGATGGTGCGCCCAGTGTTGGACCCGGTGCTGTGGGTCGGGTTGTGGGGTGGGCTGTTGCTGGTCATCGCCTACAGCGCCTGGCGCCAGACCGAAGGTTTTGGTCGCGCCACCCACCTGTTCGGCGGCCTGGCCCTGTTGTCCGGGTTGTGGGGTAGCCTGCTGCTGATCGGGGCCGCCGGTGGCAGCGACGACTTGTTCAATCCGTTGCAGGTGTATCGCGCGCCGAGCTCCAGCGCGATCGCCGCGCCGACCGCCCACGATGCCTTCATCACCGTCAAGGAGCCCGCCGAGTTGCAACGCCAGCTCGACGATGCCCGCGCCCAGGGTCAATGGGTGCTGCTGGACTACTATGCCGACTGGTGCGTGTCCTGCAAGATCATGGAGAAACAGGTATTCGGCAAACCCCAGGTCATGGAGGCCCTCAAGGAAGTGCGTCTGCTGCGCCTGGACGTGACCGCCGACAACCCTGGCAGCCGCGAACTGCTCGCTCGCTACAAGGTTCCGGGGCCACCCAGCCTGTTGTGGATTGGTGCCGACGGTGCCGAGCGTCGCAGCCAGCGCATTACCGGCGAAGTGGATGCCGCCGGTTTCCTGCAGCGCTGGGACATTACCCGGGACGCGCGCTGATGCTGACCTTCACCCTCGGTACCTTCGCCATCGCTCTCAATCACCTGCTGCTGATCAGTGCCCTGGCACTGGCGACCTTTGTCGGCTGGCGGGTGGCCAAGCGTGGCGGAGATAACCCCGAGTCGGTGCTGTTCGGCCTGTTCATGCTCGGCATGCTGGCGGCGCGCCTGGCTTTTGTCGCGTGGTACTGGCCCCACTACCGCAACGATCCCTGGCAGATCATCGACCTGCGCGACGGCGGCTTCCTCGCCTGGCCGGGGGTGATCGTGCTGTTGCTGGCCGCCTTGTATCGCGGCTGGCGGCGACCCGGGCTCCGACGCCCGATGGGTTTCGGCGTCGCCAGCGGCCTGGCGTTCTGGCTGCTGGCAAGCCTGTCGCTGAGCATCTACGAACAAGGCACGCGCCTGCCGGATATCACCCTGCGCAACGCCGCCGGGGAAACCCTGCAACTGACCGACTACCAGGGCGGCCCACTGGTAATCAATCTGTGGGCCACCTGGTGCCCACCCTGCCGCCGGGAAATGCCGGTGCTGGAAAACGCCCAGCAACAACGCCCCGACCTGACGTTCCTGTTCGTCAACCAGGGCGAAAGCATGCAAAGCGTCGCTACCTTTCTCGAGACCCAAGGCCTGAGCCTGAGCAACATGCTGTTCGACCGCGGCGGCCGCCTGGGCCAGGCCGTGGGTTCGATGGCCCTGCCGACCACGCTGTTCTATAGCCCGGACGGACGCCTGCTGAGCAGCCACCTGGGCGAACTGTCCAATGCGAGCCTGGCCCACGCCCTGGAAGCCTTCGAGCCCTCCACCCCTGCCACAGCACCCGCCACCTCTGTAAGGAAACTGCCATGCCCCGCCTCCGCCACCTGCTGACGCTGACCCTGGGCGCTGCCCTGTTGCACCTGCCGTCGGTGCAGGCCGAAGAACTGCCCGCCGCGATCAAACAGATGGAAGCCAAGGGTGCAAAAATCATTGGCAGCTTCGATGCGCCCGACGGCCTGCGCGGGTATGCCGCGCAATACCAGAACCGCGGCATGGCCTTGTACCTGACACCCGATGGCAAACACGTATTGCTGGGCAATTTGTATGACGCCGAAGGCAAGGACCTGAGCGCCGAGCCGCTGCAAAAACTGGTGTATGCACCGATGGCCAAGGAGGTATGGGCCAAGTTCGAGACCAGCCACTGGATTCAGGACGGCAACCAGGATGCACCGCGCGTGGTGTACCTGTTCAGCGATCCCAACTGCCCTTACTGCACGCTGTTCTGGGAGCAGGCACGGCCTTGGGTGAAGTCCGGCAAGGTGCAGTTGCGACACATCATGGTCGGCATCATCCGTGAAGACAGCCCGGGCAAATCCGCCGCCCTGCTGGCCAGCAAAGACCCAAGCAAGGCCTTGGACGCCCACGAGAAGGCCGGCAAACAAAGCACCCTCAAGGCGCTGAAAACCATCCCGGCAGACGTGCAAGCCAAGCTCGACGCCAACTTGCAGTTGATGGACGAACTCGAACTGTCCGCCACCCCGGCGATTTTCTACCTGGACGCCAAGGGCGAACTGCAACAGCAACAAGGCGCGCCGTCGCCGGCAAAACTGGCCGCGATACTCGGGCCGAAATAACCCACCGCTCTCAACGACATTGCAAGACTCGGCAGCCTTTTCGCTGGCAAGCTCCGCTTGCCAGCAATGAGCCTGGATTATCTTCAACGTAGGACCGTCAACGATTGGCCAGGAATGCCAACAACGCCTCGGTGACGAATTGTGGGTTTTCCAGATTGCAGATGTGCCCCGCCTCGGGCACCAGTTGGTAAGGGCAACCGATCAACTCGGCCATTTCCATGGTTTCTGAAGGCGGCCTTGGCGTGTCCTGCTCACCGCACATCAACAGCGTCGTATCCGGGTTCAATTGATTCAGCCGCGTCAGCATGTCTTCGCGACCGAAGGTGATACGCCCCAGCGGCACGATGCTTCTGCGCAGCCGTTCGGCTGGCAGCGCGGCCAATGAGTCGCGCAACTGTCGATACAACGCTGATTGCGGGTCGATTCCCGGCCGGAAGAAGATTGGCACCACGATATCGAGGATCTGCGGTGTAATTGCACCCGCCTCCTCAATCTGCTTGAGCAGTGAGAAATAGTATTGCCGAGTGGCTTCGGGCTCAGCCCCCAGGTACGTGTCCATCAGTACCAGGGCGCTTATGCGTTGCGGGTGCGACAGGGCCAGGCGCGCTCCCCACATTCCGCCCACTGAAAGACCCACCAGTGCGACACGCTCAATGCCCAGGTGATCGAGTAACGCCAGTGCCTGGCGCGCCAGGTCATTGAGTGAAGCGGTTCCCTGCGGCAGCGTCCCGGACTCCCCGTGCCCCCACAAATCCAGGGCAATCACCCGATAGTGTGAGGACAACGCGGCAATCTGCGGCGCCCACATGGCATGGTCCCACAAGTAGCTTCCAGCCAGGAGCACGGCAGGGCCTGTGCCCTGATCAACATAGTAAAGGGGCTCACCATCAATAGTAACGAAGGGCATCCTGTATCTCCTGCGTAGGCTCTGTTGAAAAAATCCCCGCAAAGACTGTTCCGCCCGGGTACCTCCGTCAATTCAAGCCTTAACAGTAGATATTTCAGAGCCCCCGACAACAGAAACCACGAGCCCAAACAAACCGCGATCAACAGCAGTGGCCCATCCGACCGCGCAAAACTTGGTAAACCAAGGCGCAATTGCCCCATACGAACGGATGGAGCAACGAACGAATTGATTCTGGCGGGGGAGCCAGCGCCGCAACCCAAAGCGTGTCAGCGTGAGCTTGTCGGCGAAAGACAAACGGAATTAATTCTTCCTCTCAATTGACAATTATTATCATCTAGCCTAGCTTGTCGCTCAATGCGTTGGACGGATCCGAAGCGCTGGTCGTCCCACTAACTTTTTGCAGCGAGGTGACTTCCATGGCGCAATCCGTTTCCACAGACAGCTGCGACTCATCCTTACTCCAGGCGTTCGTCGACAACCGGCTGATGCTGGTGAAGACTGCGGCGCGCATTACGGGTTGCCGGTCGCGTGCCGAAGACGTGGTGCAAGACGCTTTCTTCCGCTTGCAATCGGCGCCCCAGATCACCTCTTCGTTCAAGGCCCAGCTCAGCTACCTGTTTCAGATCGTGCGCAACCTGGCGATCGATCACTACCGCAAACAGGCCCTGGAGCAGAAGTACTCGGGCAGTGAAGAAGAAGGCTTGAATGTGGTCATCCAGGGTGCTTCACCGGAAACCTCGCACATCAACTTCCGCGTCCTGGAAAACATCGCCGATGCCCTTGGCGAATTGCCCAGCCGGACCCGCTACGCCTTCGAGATGTATCGCCTGCACGGCGTGCCACAAAAAGACATCGCCAAGGAACTGGAGGTCTCGCCGACCCTGGTGAACTTCATGATCCGCGATGCGCTGGTGCACTGTCGCAAGGTCTCGGACACCCTCAGCGATACCTTCGCCCGCCGCTGACCAATCCCTCCCCCCCGGCCTCGCAGAGTGATGAGTTGATTTCAGCCCTGGGGCACAGCGACGAGCGCAATCTTGTAAGGCTGAAAAATCTTCAGCATCTGGCCGTTATCCCGCAGGCCCTGCAACATCTTGCCGAACGCTTCGCCACTGAGCGGCGCCTGCGGACGGATCAGGGCGTAATGGTGATAGACCTGATCAACCCGCTCGGACACCAGCAAGTGGGAGGCGACCTGTTCGTTGCGCAACACGTAGTCACTCAAGAACGAGCGGGTAACCAGGGCGATGTCGGCACGACCGCGCAGCACCATCAGCAGGTTGCTGTCGTGGGAATACGTCAGCGTCACGTTGTAGCGGCTGGCGAGATAGCGAGTGTCGGAATTGAAGTCGGCAAAGGCATAGTGATAGCCATTGAACAGCGCGAGGCGTTTGTCCTGCAGGTCGGAAAAATAGCTTTGCGCGCGCTCAGGGAGCAGTTGCGAGACAAACACCTCCGCATCCTCCAGGCCCATGTCGACGGCGGTGTGCGGGACATCCTTCCAGCCCCACTGGGGATTCTCGAAGATAGCCACGTCGATCCGGCCCTGCTTGAAATCACCGAAGCGGCGCGGAATGGAGGTGGGCACCTGGACAAATTGATAGTCGCCCTGCAACTGGTTGAGGGCGACGATCAATTGCGCGAGAAGACCGGTATCGGCGCCGGTTTCCGGGCGAATGGTGTAAGGCGGGAAATGCGCCGCGCCGATGCGCACCAGTTGTGCGGCCGAACTCGGCGCTACCGACAGCGCACCTAGCGCCATCAACAACATCCGCGAAGCCATCCGAACTGGCGAATACATCAACCAACACCACCCCTGAAAATAGACCCACCTGGATTAAGCTAGGCGGTTTCGCCCACTAAGACAACGCGATGGTGGCTATTTAATGCGTTTTGCCCAAATCGTCATGCTTGCGTCAGCACCAGAATCAACGCCTCATCGGCCAACTGATCGAGGTTCATGCTGCCATCGGGGCGAAACCAGGTGGTGGTCCAGGACAATGCACCGGTGAGGAAACGACGGGTGATGAACAGGTCCCCGCGAATCAGCCCCGCGTCCTTGGCTTCTCCCAGTACCTGCAGCCAGATCTGCTCGTAAATGTCGCGCAGCGCCAGCACCTGGGCCTGCCCGCCTTCGGACAACGAGCGCCATTCATAGACCAGCACCGCCATCGCCTCGCCGCTGCCGCCCATGATCGACTGCAACTCGCAGCGGATCAGCGCCAGGACTCGCTCGCGCACGCTGGTTGATTGCGCCAGGGCGGCGCGCATCAACGCGGTGTTGTAGCGAATGGTTTCCTCCATCACCGCGCGCAGGATTTCGTCCTTGCTCTTGAAGTGATGAAAAATGCTGCCGGACTGAATCCCTACCGCACTGGCCAGGTCGCGCACCGTGGTGCGTTCATAGCCCTTGTTGCGAAACAGGTGGGCCGCCATCTGCAGCAGTTTGCCGCGAGCGCTGTCCGGATCGGTCAGTTGCCCGTTGTCGACCAACTCGCGCATTACCAGCAGAGCTTTTTGCTCGTCCACCCATTCTCTCCTACAGTCGCTCGAACCCAACGCACACACCACAAATGCCGTGGCTGGCGCGGGCAATTTAAGCCGTCGAAGGAAACCAAGCAAGCGCTCGGGTAAAAGTCCTGCCCGGGATTTACAAACCAAGCGCTTGCTTGGTAGTCTCGAAACACTTCTGTCGGAGGCTTGCCATGAACAAGACGGTTCGTATCGGATGTGCCAGTGCCTTTTGGGGGGATACCTCGACCGCTGCCGCTCAACTGGTGGAAGGCGCCGCCCTGGACTATCTGGTCTTCGACTACCTGGCAGAAATCACTATGTCATTGCTGGCCGGGGCGCGCATGAAGGATCCCCAGGCCGGCTACGCCAGCGACTTCGTCGAGGTCCTCAGTCCGTTGCTCGGACAGATCGCCGAACAGCGCATTCGGGTGATCAGCAACGCCGGCGGGGTCAATCCACTGGCCTGTGCCGCCGCCTTGCAGCACGCCTGCGACCAGGCCGGCGTGCCCCTGAAGATCGCCGTCCTGCTGGGCGATGACCTGCAACCGCAGTTCAAGCAACTGGCCGCCAGTGGCGTGCGCGAGATGTTCAGCGCAGCGCCCCTGCCGCCCGTGTGCGTATCGACCAACGCCTACCTTGGCGCTCCCGGCATTGTCGAAGCCCTGCGCCTGGGAGCGGACATTGTCATCACCGGGCGAGTCGTGGACAGCGCGGTGGTCAGCGCAGCGCTGGTGCATGAGTTCGGCTGGGCGTGGCACGACTACGACCGCCTGGCCCAGGCGGCTCTGGCCGGGCACATCATCGAGTGCGGCGCACAGTGCACCGGCGGCAACTTCACCGATTGGCAGCAGGTGCCGGACTACGAGCACATCGGTTTCCCCGTGGTCGAGGTCAGCGCCGACGGCCAGTTCATTGTCAGCAAACCCGCAGGCTCCGGTGGTTTGGTCACGCCCTTGAGTGTGGGCGAACAATTGCTCTACGAAATCGGCAATCCACGGGCTTACCTGCTGCCGGACGTAATCTGCGATTTCAGCCAGGTCAAACTCCAGCAGCAGGGCCCGAACCGGGTCCAGGTCCACGGCGCCAAAGGCTTTCCGGCACCGGCGCAGTACAAGGTCAGCGCCACCTACCCGGATGGTTTCCGTTGCACCGCCAGTTGCTTGATTGCCGGGATCGACGCCGTGGCCAAGGCGCGCCGGGTGAGCGAGGCGATCATCAACAAGACCGGGCAAATGTTCAGTCAGCGCGGTTGGGCACCCTATAGCGAAGTGCACATCGAACTGCTCGGCAGCGAGGCCACCTATGGCCCCCACGGGCAACGCCAGGACAGCCGCGAAGTGGTGATCAAGCTCGCGGTACGGCATCCGAACAAACAGGCACTGATCCTGTTCTCCCGGGAAATCGCCCAGGCTGCCACCGGCATGGCGCCGGGCCTGACCGGCATTGTCGGCGGCCGTCCTACGGTCTACCCGCTGATCCGCCTGTTCTCGTTCCTAATCGACAAAAACGCCTGCACCCTGCAGATCGACCTGCAAGGCCAGCGCCACCCTTGCACCCTGCCCGCCCTCGATCACCTCGACAGCGCTGACCTGCCCTTGCCCTTTATTGCCCCCAAACCCCAAGGCCGTGCCGATGCCAGCGTGGCACTGGTGAAACTGGCGGTCGCGCGCTCCGGTGACAAGGGCAATCACAGCAACATCGGGGTCATGGCCCGCGCCCCCGAATACCTGCCGTGGATCGCCGAAGCACTGACTCCCGAGGTGGTCGTCGACTGGATGAGCCACGTGCTCGACCCGCTCCTGGGGCGCGTCGAGCGCTGGTACCTGCCAGGCAGCCACAGCCTCAATTTCCTCCTGGAAAATGCCCTTGGCGGTGGTGGCGTGGCCAGCCTGCGGATCGATCCACAAGGCAAGGCATTCGCCCAGCAACTGCTGGAAATCCAGATTCCGGTGCCGCAAAGCATCGCTGACCAAGTCAACTAGAGGGCTGTCGCCGTGGCTTTTGATTCGATCTTCAAACCCGAGCTGTTTGCCGGTCAAAACATCATTGTCACCGGTGGCGGCAGTGGCATTGGCCGCTGCACCGCCCACGAGCTGGCAGCCCTTGGCGCCCACGTGCTGTTGGTGGGGCGCAAGGCGGAAAAACTGCAGCAGGTCGCCGCCGAAATTGCCGCCGACGGTGGCCAGGCCAGTTGGCAAGCTTGCGACATTCGTGAGGAGGAAGCGGTCAAGCAACTGGTCAGCGAACTGCTCAAGACCCACGGCCCGATTCATGGCCTGGTCAACAACGCCGGCGGCCAATACCCTGCGCCACTGGCGTCGATCACCCAGAAAGGCTTCGAGACGGTGATGCGCACTAACCTGGTGGGCGGTTTCCTGATGGCCCGGGAGGTGTTCAACCAGTCCATGTGCAAGACCGGGGGCGCCATCGTCAACATGCTCGCCGACATGTGGGGCGGCATGCCGGGCATGGGCCACTCGGGGGCTGCACGCTCGGGCATGGACAACTTCACCAAGACCGCCGCCTTCGAATGGGGCTACGCCGGGGTCCGGGTCAATGCCGTGGCCCCCGGCTGGATTGCGTCCAGCGGCATGGACACCTATGAAGGCGCGTTCAAGGCGGTGATCCCGACCCTGCGCGAACATGTGCCGCTCAAGCGCATCGGCAGCGAATCGGAAGTCAGCGCCGCCATCGTGTTCCTGCTGAGTCCTGCGGCCGCCTTTGTCAGCGGCAGCACCTTGCGCATCGACGGTGCAGCCAGTCTCGGCAGTCGGGCGTGGCCATTGCACAAGGCCCAGCACAGCGAGTCCTTCAATGGCTTTCACCGCGCCTTCCTGCCCGATGTACTCAAGGACGAGGACTAAGCGATGCCAATGATCGAATCCCAACTCGACCCCCACAGCCCGCAGTTCGCGCAGAACCGCGAAGCGATGCTGGCCAGCATCGAGCAGGTCCGCCAACTGGAACGTAATCTGCTGGCCAAGGCCGCCGAGGCCAAGGCGAAATTCGACCGGCGCGGACAACTGCTGCCGCGTGAACGCTTGAATCTGCTACTGGACCCCGGCGCGCCGTTTCTCGAACTGGCGAGCCTGGCCGGCTATAAATTGCACGACGACAAAGACGGTAGCCAGGCAGGCGGCGGCTTGATCGCCGGGATTGGTTATGTGTCCGGGGTGCGGGTACTGGTGGTGGCCAACAACAGCGCGATCAAGGGCGGGACCATTTCCCCCAGCGGCCTGAAAAAATCCCTGCGCCTGCAGCAGATCGCCATGGAAAACAAACTGCCGGTGATCACCCTCGCCGAAAGCGGCGGCGCCAACCTCAACTACGCCGCAGAGATTTTTGTCGAAGGCGCGCGCAGCTTTGCCAACCAGGCGCGGATGTCGGCCATGGGGCTGCCACAGATTACCGTGGTGCACGGCTCGGCCACCGCCGGTGGCGCCTATCAGCCCGGGCTTTCGGACTACGTGGTGGTGGTGCGCGGCAAAGCCAAGCTGTTTCTCGCCGGCCCTCCGCTGCTCAAGGCTGCCACCGGGGAAATCGCCACCGATGAAGCCCTGGGCGGCGCCGAAATGCACGCGCAGACCGCCGGCACCGCCGAGTACCTGGCCGAGAACGATGCTGACGGGCTGCGTCTGGTGCGCGAGATCGTCAGCCTGTTGCCGTGGAATACCCGCCTGCCACTGCCCGTCCGCACCGACTTCGATGAGCCGCTGTACCCCATCGAGGATCTGCTGGGGCTGATTCCCGCCGATCCGAAAAAACCCTACGACGTGCGCGAAATCATCGCGCGTATCGCCGACGGTTCGCGCTTCCTCGAGTTCAAGGGCGAGTTCGACCAGCAGACCCTGTGTGGTCATCTGAAAATCCAGGGCCGGCCTTGTGGTTTTATCGGCAACAACGGCCCGATCACCCCGCAAGGCGCGAGCAAGGCGGCGCAGTTCATCCAGCTGTGTGACCAGAGCCAGACTCCGCTGCTGTTTTTCCACAACACCACCGGCTTCATGGTCGGCACCGAGTCGGAACAGCAAGGGGTGATCAAGCATGGCTCCAAGCTGATTCAGGCCGTGGCCAATGCCCGGGTGCCGAAGCTGACGCTGGTGGTCGGCGGCTCCTACGGTGCCGGCAACTACGCGATGTGCGGCCGGGGACTCGATCCGCGGTTCATCTTCGCCTGGCCCAACAGCCGCACTGCGGTAATGGGCGGCGCCCAGGCCGGCAAGGTGCTGCGTATTGTCACCGAGGCCAGGCAGCTCAAGGATGGCCTGGTCCCGGACCCGAAGATGCTCGACATGCTGGAGCAGGTCACCGCACAGAAACTCGACAGCCAGTCCACCGCCCTCTACGCCAGTGCCAATCTGTGGGATGACGGGCTGATCGATCCACGGGACAGCCGCACGTTGCTGGGCTACCTGCTGGATATTTGCCAGGAGGCCGAGGTTCGTCAGCTGCAACCCAACAGTTTTGGTGTCGCCCGGTTCTAGTCCGGCCAAAGGAGAACAACAACAATGATCTTTACCCAGGAACACGAAGCCCTGCGCCGTACCGTGCGCCAGTTTGTCGACAGCCAGATCAACCCCTACGTCGATGAGTGGGAGAAGGCCGGGCGCTTCCCGATCCACGAGATTTTTCGCCAGGCCGGCGAACTCGGCCTGCTGGGTATCAGCAAACCGGAAAAATTCGGCGGCATGGGGCTGGACTACAGCTATTCGATAGTCGCGGCCGAAGAGTTCGGCACCATTCACTGCGGCGGGATCCCCATGTCCATCGGCGTGCAGACCGACATGTGCACCCCGGCGCTGGCGCGCTTCGGCTCCGTTGAACTGCGCGAGGAGTTCCTGCGTCCGGCCATCAGCGGCGAACAGGTCGGCTGCATTGGCGTCTCGGAAGTCGGCGCCGGGTCCGATGTCGCCGGGTTGAAGACCACCGCGCGCAAGGACGGCGACGACTACGTGATCAACGGCAGCAAGATGTGGATCACCAACGCACCGAGTGCCGATTTCATCTGCCTGCTGGCCAACACCTCCGACGACAAGGCGCACATCAACAAGTCGCTGATCATGGTGCCGATGAACACGCCTGGCGTCAGCCTCGGCTCGCACCTGGACAAACTAGGCATGCGCAGCTCGGAAACTGCTCAGGTATTCTTCGATGACGTGCGCGTGCCGCAACGCTACCGCATCGGCCACGAAGGGGCCGGGTTCATGATGCAGATGCTGCAGTTCCAGGAAGAACGCCTGTTCGGCGCGGCCAACATGATCAAGGGCCTGGAGTACTGCATCGACAGCACCATCGAGTACTGCAAGGAACGCAAGACCTTCGGCAATGCCCTGATCGACAACCAGGTCATCCACTTCCGCCTGGCCGAACTGTCCACCGAGATCGAGTGCCTGCGGGCGTTGGTCTATCAAGCCACCGAGCAGTACGTCAAAGGCCAGGACGTCACCCGCCTGGCGTCCATGGCCAAGCTCAAGGCCGGTCGCCTGGGCCGGGAAGTCAGCGACAGTTGCCTGCAGTACTGGGGCGGCATGGGCTTCATGTGGGACAACCCGGTGGCCCGCGCCTACCGCGACGTGCGCCTGGTGTCGATCGGCGGCGGTGCCGACGAAATCATGCTGGGGATTATCTGCAAGCTGATGGGTACCCTGCCCGGGAAGAAAAAATGAGCACCCTGCCCGATTGCCAGACCCTCTTGCTGGAACTGCACAGTGGCGTGCTGCACATCACCCTGAACCGCGCCGATTGCCGCAACGCCATGAGCCTGCAGATGGTGGCCGAGTTACGTGCGGTGCTGGCGGCGGTCCGCGATGACCGGCAGGTACGCGCACTGGTCTTGGGCGGTGCCGGCGGGCATTTCTGTGCCGGCGGCGACTTGAAAGACATGGCCAACGCCCGAGCCCAGGGCGCAGACGCTTACCGGGAACTGAACCGGGCCTTCGGCGCGTTGCTGGAAGAAGCCCAGCACGCGCCTCAAGTACTGATCTGTGTGTTGCAGGGCGCAGTACTCGGCGGCGGCCTGGGCCTGGCCTGTGTCAGCGACATTGCCCTGGCCGACCACAAGGCGCAATTCGGCCTGCCGGAAACTAGCCTGGGGCTGTTGCCGGCGCAGATCGCGCCCTTTGTGGTCCGGCGCATCGGCCTGACCCAGGCCCGGCGCCTGGCCCTGACGGCGGCGCGTTTTGACGGGCACGAGGCACGGCGCCTGGGACTGGTGCATTTTGTCGAGCAGGATGCGCAAGCCTTGGCCGAACGCCTGGACGCGGTACTCGAGCACGTCCTGTGCTGCGCTCCAGAGGCCAATGCCGCGACCAAGGCCCTGCTGCTGGCCAGCACCGAACAACCGTTGGGGCCATTGCTCGACCAGGCCGCCGAGTGGTTCAGCGCTGCAGTGACGGGCGCAGAAGGCGTCGAGGGCACCCTGGCGTTTGTCCAGAAACGCAAACCAGGTTGGGCGCCCTGACAACATCGCAAGCAGGCCCTTACCGACTCCGCACTCACCAATGGGAACCCGACCATGCCGACCCTGCGCAAAATTCTCATCGCCAACCGCGGTGAAATTGCCTGCCGCATCCAGCGCACCGCCCAGGCCCTGGGCTATCGCACCGTGGCCGTCTTCAGCGATGCGGATGCCGACGCCCTGCATGTGCAACTGGCCGACGAAGCTGTGCACATCGGCCCTGCTGCGGTGGCCCAGTCCTACCTCAATGCCCAGGCGATTCTCGACGCAGCACGGCGCAGCGGGGCCGACGCGATCCATCCCGGCTACGGTTTCCTCTCGGAAAACGCGCCGTTCGCCCAAGCCTGCGCCGACGCCGGGCTGACCTTTATCGGCCCAAGCCCCGAGGCCATCGAACTGATGGGCAGCAAACGCCTGTCGAAGATCGCCATGCTCGCTGCAGGCGTGCCGTGCATCGCCGGCTACCAGGGCGCAGAGCAGGACGATCAGACCCTGGCGCGCGAAGCCGAGCGCATCGGCTATCCCTTGATGATCAAGGCCAGCGCCGGTGGTGGTGGACGCGGCATGCGCCTGGTGCACGAGGCCGACCAGCTAGTGGCGCAACTGCGCACCGCGCGCTCCGAAGCCCTGAATGCCTTTGGCAGTGCCGAGCTGATTCTGGAGCAGGCGCTGATCGCTCCGCGCCACGTTGAAATCCAGTTGTTCGGCGATCAACACGGCCACCTGATCTATCTCGGCGAGCGTGACTGCTCCATCCAGCGCCGCCATCAGAAAGTCATCGAAGAGGCGCCTTGCCCGGTGATGACCCCACAGCTGCGCCAGGCCATGGGCGAAGCCGCATTGAAGGCGGCGCGCGCGGTCAATTATGTCGGTGCCGGCACCGTGGAGTTCTTGCTCGATAGCCGGGGGCACTTTAACTTCCTCGAAATGAACACCCGGTTGCAGGTCGAGCATCCGGTCACCGAACTGATCACCGGTCTCGACCTGGTGGCTTGGCAACTGCAGGTCGCCGCTGGATTACCCCTGCCGTTGCGCCAGGAACAGGTCGAACTCAAGGGCCACGCCATGGAGGTGCGCCTGTATGCCGAAGACCCGGCGCAGGCGTTCATGCCGCAGACCGGGCGCGTCCATCACTGGTTGCCGGCGCTGCAAGAAGGGGTGCGCATTGACCATGGCCTGCTCGAAGGGCAACAAGTCAGCCCGTTCTACGACCCCATGCTGGGAAAAATCATCGCTTACGGCGCTACTCGCGAAGAGGCGCGGCGCAAACTGTTGCGGGCAGTCGAAGACACGGTCCTGCTGGGGGTGCAGACCAATCAGCGCTTGCTCGCCGCCCTGCTGGACCATCCGCAGTTCATCGATGGCGCGTTCAGTACCGGCTTTATCCCCGAGCATTTCAGCGCTCACCCAAGCCTGCACCCCCACACCCCCAGCGCCGAAGAACTGGCAATCGCCGCGGCCTTGTTCTACCAGCAGTCCGCCCAGGTGCACGGCGCAGGGCTCACGGGCTGGCGCAACAATGCCAGTGCCCCGCTGCAACTGCAGATCGGCCTGCAGGATGCCCGTTGGCCTGCGCAGATAACGGTGCTGGCCGAAGGTCAGTTGCGCATTGAGGTGGCCGCGCAAACACTGCACCTGAAGTTGCTGGAGATCAGCCCGCACTCAGCCTATCTGGAGCTCGATGGTATCCGCCGGCGTTGTGCCTATGCCTTGGCCCACGACCAGCTCTGGCTGGGCACCCGTCCTGGCGCCCTGGTGCTGCAAGACCAGACGCTGGCACCGGTGCGTGGCCAGGCCGCCGCCAGTTGTGGGACCCTGAAAGCGCCGATGGACGGGGCGATCGTCGATGTGTTGGTCAGCGAAGGCGCACAGGTCAGCAAGGGCCAATTGCTCCTGGTACTGGAGGCAATGAAGATGGAACACCCGCTCAAAGCCGGCATCGACGGCGTGATCAAACGCTTGCAGGTCAGCCGGGGCGACCAGGTGAAAAATCGTCAGATTCTGTTGGAGGTTGAATAAGCCCCTAGGCGGAACCGCCGCGGTTGGCTACGCTCAGCCTCATCAGTACGCGGATACCGGGAAAGCTGCGATGCCTCATTGGCTGGTAATTGATCTTGAAGCGACAACTGATGATGGCGGCTGGCCTATCGAAGAGATGGAAATCATTGAAATCGGTGCCACCCTGGTCAATCGCCAGGGCCGCGAGCTGGATCACTTCCAGCGCTTCGTCCGGCCGTTGCGACGGCCCTTGTTGACCCCCTTTTGTCGGGAACTGACCCATATCACCCAGGCCAACATCGACGCGGCCCAACCGCTGGCAGACGTCTGGCTGCAGTTCGAACGCTGGCTCGGCCAGCATCACAGTCGCCTGGAGGGCTGGGCCAGTTGGGGCGACTACGATCGCAAACAGTTGCTCCAGGAATGGCAGCGCCTGCAACTCGACAGCGCCCTGAGCCGGGTGCCGCACATGAATCTCAAGCAGCGCTTTGCCAAGGCCCGCCGACTGGAGCGGCCACTGGGCCTCAATGCGGCCCTGCAACTGGCCGGCCTGCAGTTCAGCGGGCAACAGCATCGGGCGCTCGAGGATGCGCGCAATACCGCCCGTTTATTACCGTTGACCCTGCCCGCCACTCCTTGAGTGCAACAGGTGACGGGCGAAAAGGCCTTGTGCATACTGGCCGGCCTTTTTAGCCCTTTTCGAGGAATCGCCCATGTTCAAAGTCAACGAGTACTTCGACGGCACCGTCAAGTCGATTGCTTTCGGCACTGCCGAAGGTCCGGCCACCATCGGCGTCATGGCAGCGGGCGAATACGAGTTTGGTACTAGCCAGCGCGAAATCATGCACGTGGTCTCCGGCGCCCTGACCGTCAAACTGCCGGACAGCGACGATTGGCAAACCTTCGCCGCCGGCAGCCAGTTCAATGTTCCGGCCAACAGCAAGTTCCAACTCAAAGTGGCGGTCGACAGCGCCTACCTGTGCGAATACCGCGGCTAAGCGTTATTGCGCTACAACAAAAATGCCCGTGTCCTGCGACACGGGCATTTTTCGTTTTGCACCCACGGGATTACTCGAGAATCGTCACCGGCATGCCAACTTCCAGCCGCCCATTGGCGTCGTTGACCAGATTCTGCCCAAACATCGCACCATCGGCTTGCGCGCGATACTGCTGCAGGGTTGCCAACGGCTCGCGGTCGGCACTGCGCTCACCGGTCTGCGGGTCGATGGTGGTCAGGATGCAGCGCGAGCATGGCTTGACCACACGGAACTCGACATCGCCAATACGAATCCGCTTCCAACCGTCCTCGGCAAACGCTTGGCTGCCTTCGATCACCAGGTTGGGCCGGAACCTGAGCATCTCCAGCGGCCGACCGACCCGTTGCACCAGGTCATCGAGCGAAGCCTGGCCAATCAACAGCAGGGGGAAACCATCGGCGAAGGCGACTTTATCGTCATCCTTGCCATAGCCTGCCTGGGTGGTCCGGGCCAACACCTCGGGTACTTGCACCAGGCGCGTGGGCTTTCCGATAAACGCGCTGACCCAGGCAGCCGCGGCGTCACCGGCATCAGGCACCCGCAAGGTGTCGCGCCAGATGGTCACGCCACGCAGTTCGGCGTCGTCCACCGGCAAGGCCACCTCAATCGGCGAATGCCCAGGCGCCGCCAGTGTCAGGCCACCCGTGGCATTCCACAGGGCCGACAATTGACTCATCGCCGCAACCGCCCGCTGCGTCAGAAACCGCCCACTGGCCTCGTCCACCAGCATCCAGCGACGGTCACCGACCAGCCCCAGCGTGTCCAGGTGCGCCTGTTGCAGGACTTCACCCTTGGCGGACTTGAGTGGATAACGGTACAGCGCGCTCAGACGCAACATGGCCAGCTCCCTGATGGGCAAAAACGCCACCCTATACGAGCTTGATCGCCGAATCAAAGGCCGGGGGGGCTCCAACGCCTTGCAGGTGCGGATTTTGTGGGGCTGGCAACGCGAGTAGACGGAGCGCCGCCCGGCCCACAGTAAATCTGCCTACCCGCAAGTATTGTGTACCGCCAGCAAACCTGTGGGAGCAAGGCTTGCCGCGATAGCGGTGTGTCGGGGGCCATCGATGTTGAATGGACCGGCCCCATCGCGGGCAAGCCCGCTCCCACAGTGGTTCTGGGTGTTCGCAGATTCTGGGTACACCCACTCAACCTGTGGGAGCGGGCGCCCGCTTGCGGCTTGCCCGCGATAACGGTGTGTCAGGCACCATCGATGTTGAATGGACTGGCCCCATCGCTAGCAGGTCGGCAGGCCGCCTCGCCCGCCCTTACCACTCATCAGGCTGGGACTTCATCGAGCATCAACCGCTGGCGCACCACATCGACCAGTTTGTCGGGCTGGAACTTGGAAAGGAAGTTGTCGCAACCGACCTTCTTCACCATCGATTCGTTGAAACTGCCGGATAGCGAGGTGTGCAGCACCACGTACAGCCCCCGCAAACGCGGATCGTTGCGGATCTCGGTAGTCAGGCGGTAGCCGTCCATTTCCGGCATTTCCGCGTCGGTGAAGACCATCAGCAGCTTCTCGGTCATCTCCACCCCACTGTCTGCCCAGCTCTTGAGCAATTTCAAGGCTTTCAGGCCGTCGCTGGCAATGTGCATTTTCACCCCCAACTGGCTGAGGGTATCGCGCATCTGCGCCAGCGCCACGTTGGAGTCGTCCACCAGCAACACTTCACGATGGCGGGCACGCTCGAGTACTGGGTCCTCGAGTTTCTCGCGCGAGACCTTGGTGCTGTAGGGCACGATCTCGGCGAGGACTTTTTCGACGTCGATGATTTCCACCAACTGTTCATCGACTTTGCTGATGGCGGTCAGGTAATGCTGGCGACCTGCGCTAGTCGGCGGAGGCAGAATGGCTTCCCAGTTCATGTTGACGATGCGGTCCACACCGCCGACCAGGAACGCCTGAACCGAACGGTTGTACTCGGTGACGATAATCGTGCTGTTGGGGCCCGGCACCAGCGGGCGCATGCCAATGGCCTGGGACAAGTCGATCACCGGCAGGGTCTGGCCACGCAGATTGACCACACCACAGACAAATGGATGACGATGGGGCATCAGCGTCAGCTTGGGCAATTGCAGGACTTCTTGCACCTTGAAGACGTTGATCGCGAACAACTGCCGACCGGCCAGGCGGAACATCAGGATTTCCAGGCGGTTCTCACCCACCAGTTGGGTGCGTTGATCTACCGTGTCGAGAATGCCGGCCATTATGACTCCTGGGTTTACCGATGAATTCACTCAGGCAAGGTATCGGCGGCGGCCTGCACTTCTTGACCCTGGAGAGACGGGCCGCGTAAAAAAATTGATGTCATATTGGCATCATGCTCTACTGAATGAATCTCCCCCGGGTAACGTGCTCCACGAACAGCCCCCATCAGCCTTGCGTGTAGCGCATCAGGGAAACCCCTAGATGCAATCGGGACTCGCCTGATATTCGTGATATCCAATAGCCATTAATGTGACGCCATTCTCATTGCATGAATGGAGTCAGGCTTTTGTTGTTGATCGCGGAGCCACCGCCAGGCCCTCTTTACCCCCCTTCAAAACATTCAGCGAGAGCCTCACGACGCCGTGTCGCCGTCGTTCGTTGTGCTACCCCTGCCACCAACGCCGTAGCCCTATGGGTAACTGGTAGGGACCTGCCGGAAAAACCGGAACCGTCCTACAGACTTTGTGCAATTGCAGACAGTAACTTAGCCCCGTTCACCAGACGCCCGATTGCCCTACCTGACTTGAAGTCGTGGAGAAAAGCATGTTGATCGAACGGAATAACTGGAACCCTCGACTGCCTGAATTCCTGATTGAAGCCGAAATGCTGCTGGCAAAATCGGAGGAGTGCCTGGCGCACCTGCAATTGATCAAAAACGACCCGGACGCCATCCACTGCCTGCTTGGCGCTCTGCTGACCCTGGCCAATCGCGCGGACGTCCTGGCCCTGGGCGCCATCTGTACATTTGCCCGCTCCCTTCACGCCGTACTCAGCCAGGTACGAGGGCAAGTCGATCTGCATGACCAGGCACTTGGTGCTTTAAAGGAGTGTTTGACGCTGATCGCCTGGCAACTGGAACTGGTCGATCGACATACCGGTGATCTGCGCCTCGACAACACCGAGCAGGCGTTTTTGCTTGAGGCATTCGTGGCGCAAATCGACTGTGCGGCCTTTCCGTTCGCCGGGCCGACCAGCGGCCTGGCCTGCGCAAACATGGCCACCAGGCGGGCGTAAAGCTCGTCATCAAGACCGTGCCGGGGCGATGTGCGCAAGCGCGACCAACCGCACCTTAGGTGGTAACATGCGCACCAATTAATTGACGCTACAGAAATGACACTCTGAATCCCGGCCCTTGGCGGCGGGAAGTGCAAGGCTCTACCTTGCCCCTCAGACTGCTCTGCTTTGCAGCCGCCCGCTCCAGTCAATCACCCTGACCGGCCAGCCCACAGCGAACATTCATGGGTTCCCTGCGCCATGCACGCCAGCCTCAAATCAGTCATGAACTGGCGCCCCTCCCGACAGGCAGCACAACGCCTGACCCTGCTGCTTTGCCTTTGCACTGCCATCGGTTGCCTGCTGGCCTATTCCCTGTCCAGCCCGGTGCCATTGGCCTTGCTGGTGTTGAGCCTGGCGGCGGCAATCGGCGTATTGCGCCAATACCTGCGCTTGCGCAGCGCCATCAAGTTTCAGCCCCACGAGCTGGCGGACCGCTTGCTGCAGGTCCAGGAAAGCGAGCGTCATCGACTCAGCCGGGAGTTGCACGACGACATCGGCCAATTGCTTACCGCAGCAAAACTGCAAAACGAATGGCTCAAGCGCCGCCTGCCAGCAGAACTGCACAGCCACTGCAACCTGCTCGGCGAAACCCTGGAAGACACCTTGGCCAAGGTGCACGACATCTGCGCCGTGCTCAATCCACGGCAACTGTCGAGCCTGGGCCTGGAAGCCAGTTTACGCGCCCATCTGCTCAAGACGCTGGCCAACAACAGCCTGCACTGGAGCCTGGAATGCCAGCAGCAACTGGCAGGCATTCCAGAAGAAATGGCGGTCGCGGCGTTTCGCGTTACCCAGGAAGCCATCACCAATGTGCTGCGCCACGCCCAGGCCGAGAATCTGCTGGTCCGTTTGCAACGTACCCCGGAGGGGCTGGCACTGTTGATCAGTGACGATGGCGTGGGCTTTTGTCCTGCCGCGTTTCCTGGCCGTGAAGGACAACGTGGCATGGCGGGCATGTCGGAACGGGTCGAGCAGTTGGGCGGCAAGCTGGACGTCAGAAGTGACCCGGGCAAGGGGACACGGATCGACGCCCTTTTCCCCTGGGCACCCCGCACACTCGAACGAGCCGCCACCCATAAGGTTCCCCATTGACTTGCAATTTGCTACTGGTAGATGACCACTCGCTGATCAGGGCTGGCGTGCGTGCGCTGGTCCTGGATATTCCCGGCTATGCGGTGATTGGTGAGGCAGACGATGGGGCCCAGGTGCTGGAGATGGTCGAGACCTTGAACCCGGACATCATTGTCCTCGACCTCTCGATGAAGCAGGTCGGCGGATTGGACGCACTGCAAAGGCTCAAGGCGGTCCATCCGCAGAGCAAGGTGCTGATCCTGTCGATGCATACCGACCCGACGCTGGTCATGCGCGCCCTGGAGTCCGGGGCTCATGGCTACCTGCTCAAGGACACCACGGCCACGGAGCTCGCGCACGCCCTTGAAGCCCTGCGCAACAACGAACGCTACCTGAGCCCTGCCATCGCCCACACCGTGATCGACCAGGCGCTGGCACGGGCCCACAACCCTCAGGTTCCCACGGTTGATAGCCATAACCTCACCGCGCGGCAACTGGAGATCCTGCGGCTGATCGTACGCGGCAAATCCACTCGCGAGATTGCCTGCGGCCTGGGGCTGAGTATCAAGACCGTGGAAACCCACCGCTCGCAGATCATGAAGCGCCTGCAGATCTACGAGGTGGCGGGGCTGGTGCTGTTTGCCGTGCGCGAGCGCA
Source organism: Pseudomonas sp. P5_152 (assembly GCF_033989915.1). NCBI lineage: Bacteria > Pseudomonadati > Pseudomonadota > Gammaproteobacteria > Pseudomonadales > Pseudomonadaceae > Pseudomonas > Pseudomonas sp. P5_152. The sequence goes on from NZ_JASFAH010000002.1 coordinate 1,377,163, forward strand.
TCATCAGCCTCGACGACTGACCCGGTTCACGCCTTGAGCAAAGGCGAGTCCGCGGGTAGATGCACGCGCAATGCGCCAGGACGCACCGAAAAGCGCAGGCTCTCGCCTTCCAGTGGCTCGCCATCAAGATTTATATAGAGCCCCTCCGAGACCTTGATCTCGACCCATGGCAGGCGCGCGCGGACAAACATGTTGTCGATGCCCCAACCGTCCGCCAACAAATCCTTGAGCGTGCCCACGACATCCTGCGGTGCCGGGAGGATGCTGACATCCAGCAGGCCGTCATTGACCAGCGCCTGCGGACATAACTCATGCCCGCCACCGGCCTGCCGGCCATTGCCGATCCCCAGTGCCAGTAACTGCCCATGCCAGTGAAAATCGGGACCTTGCAACTCGCCGTAGGCGGCATGCAACTCGCTGAAGCGCGACAGTCCGGTGAACAGGTAAGCCGCCCCGCCCAGCATCTTCTTCAGGTCTTCAGAGGTGTTCGCCGTCACCTGGCTGCCAAATCCGCCGGTCGCCATGTTGAGAAATACCTGACCGCCCACTTCCCCCAGGTCGATCGGTTGCGCCGGCACGTCGAGCAACGCGAGCGCCTCTCGCGGTACCAGGGAAACCCCTGCTGCGCGCGCAAAGTCATTGGCTGTACCCAACGGCAGCAGCACCAGGCTAGCTTGATCAGTCTGCGCCGCCAGCGCTTCAGCGATGTCGCGCAAGGTACCGTCGCCACCTCCGGCAATCAATCGGGTAAAGCCGGCAGCCAGTGCCTCTTGCACCAGACGCTGGGCGTCCCCGGCTTCCCATGTCAGGCGCACCGCCAGTTCCCAGCCTTGTTCGCGCTTTTCCTCGACCGCCGAACGGACCTCTTCGTTGAGTGCCTGCTTACCGTGCAAAATCAACAGCGCCTTGCGCTCACTCATCGTCATCTCCCCGGTTGATCTAAGGCCTCTGGCAAATGTTGACCACACACGCGACTGAAAGAGCCAACGACCGCGATAAGTTTCGAGTTTTTTCTTACAGCCTGTGACGAATCGGCCTAATTGACGCTGAATTGATATTGGAACACCTTGTGTCCAGGCATCTCAGGAACAGATCGGTAATACACAAGGAAGTGAATACTTATGAATGGCACCGCCCTCCAGACCCTGACCCGCTTCACAACAAAAAAACCTGCACCGACAACCCCCAAGGGCGACCCAGACTCGGCAACCCGTTGCACGTCCATACCAGCCGAAGGAAGCGACATGGAACCTCGTATCGCAGAACTGGAGGCCCATCTCAAGTCACTGCACAAGAACCTTTACCAGGCCCGGGACGAGTTGCAAGCTATCAGGTACAGGGTTGCCTACTCGACCGGCATCCTCATCGTGATCATCGGTCTCGCCAGCTGGATTGCCAACAGCCGCTTCGATCAACTGCTGACACTACTCAACTAAGCATGCGCCAGACCCGGGCTGCAGCACGGGCCTGGCGCGAATCAGCCAAGCACTTCACTCAATGGAATGAAGTTCACCCAATCACCTTCGACCAGGGTGCGCTCCTCCAGCACCTCGACCAGCCCTTCGGCCCACGCGGCACTGCGTAACACTCCGGAGCTCTGGTTGCGATAGACAACTGCCCGCCCCTGCTCCAGGCGTCCACGCAGGTATTCGCGACGGTTACCGGCCTTGGGCCAGGCAAACCCTGCCGGGACCTGGAACTGCAGCGGGGTCACCTCCGTGACGCCCTGGCGTCGTAACAGATAGGGCCGCGCCAGTAAGGCGAAGGTCACCAGGGTCGACGCCGGATTGCCCGGCAAGCCAATCACCGGCACACCTTGAAAGTGCCCAAACGTCAGGGGTTTGCCGGGTTTGATCGCCAGCTTCCATAACGCCAATTCACCCGCCTCGCGCAGCGCAATACCAAGGAAATCCGCTTCGCCGACTGACACCCCGCCAGTGGAGAGGATCAGGTCGACGCTGCCCAGTTGCGCAAGACGCTCGCGGGTGGCCTGCAGGTTGTCCGGCAAGATGCCCGCATCCAGCACCTCACACCCCAGGCGCTGCAACCAACTGCACAGCAGCACCCGATTGCTGTTGTAGATCTGCCCAGGCCCGAGTACCTGCCCCGGCTCCACCAACTCATCCCCTGTCGACAGCACGGCGACCCGCACTTTGCGGACCACCCGCAGCTCGGCATTGCCCAATGATGCGGCCAGGCCAAGTTCGATCGGTCCCAGGCGAGTACCGGCGTTCAGCACCCGTTCGCCCACGGTGGTCTCCTGCCCTTGCGGGCGAATGTTCTGCCCGACGTGCAATGGCTCGCTGAAGCGCACCCGCTGATCGGCCAGGACCTCGGTGTTTTCCTGCATTTCAACGCAGTCCGCACCGGCCGGCACCGGGGCACCGGTAAAGATCCGCGCACAGGTACCTGGAGCCATTGGCTCGGGAGCCATCCCGGCAAAGATCTTCTGGCTGACGAGCAATGGTTCGCCTGTCCAGTCGGCGACGCGCACGGCGTAGCCGTCCATGGCACTGTTGGGCCACGGCGGCAGATCGAGGCTCGAGAGCAGATCCTCGGCCAGCACCCGGCCTTCAGCGGCCGCCAACGGCAGGTGCTCAAACTCGACAATCGGCGCAGCCTCGGCCATCTCCAGCAGGCGCACCAATGCTACTTCGACTGGCATCAAGCTGCCGGTCTTGCCAGGCTTACCCACGGGATTCACAAGGTGCCGCCTGCTTCAAATGGGCGACAAAGTTGCACGGCCGGTGACGGACATCCAACTGCTCGGCCAGAATTCCATCCCAGCCAGTGCGTACCGCATTGGTGGAGCCCGGCAGGCAGCACACCAGGGTGCCATTGGCCAGGCCGGCCAGCGCGCGGGACTGCACCGTCGAGGTGCCGATGTCCGCCACCGATATCTGGCGAAACAACTCGCCGAAGCCATCGACCTGCTTGTCCAGCAGGCAACTGACGGCTTCCGGGGTGCTGTCGCGTCCGGTGAAGCCAGTCCCGCCGGTAATCAGCACCACTTGCACCACGTCGTCGGCAATCCAGGTGGCTACTTGCGCACGTATTTTGTACAAGTCATCTTTAAGCAGCACCCGTGCAGCGAGGTGATGGCCGGCAGCGCCCAGACGGTCGACAAAGACCTGTCCCGAGGTATCGGTGTCCAGTGTGCGAGTGTCGCTGACAGTCAGCACCGCGATGTTCAGCGGGGCGAAAGGTACATCAGCCTTGGCTTTCATAGGCTCGTCCAGTTGTAGGAGAAACAGCCCGGTGTTATATCACAGCGCCCTGTTTTTTTGCCGCCCCGATGGAGTAGCGCCATGCCCTTGAATGTTCAGCTACCACCCTGCTCGATCCTGCTCCTGGCAGGCGGACGCGGCCAGCGCATGGGCGGCCAGGACAAGGGTTTGCTCGAGTGGCAGGGCGAGCCTTTGATCAGCCACCTGCACCGTCTGACACGTGGCTTGACCGATGACCTGATCATCTCCTGCAACCGCAATCGGCACCGGTACGCGGCCTACGCCGACCAACTGGTGCACGACGAGATTGCCGACTTCCCTGGACCGTTGGCCGGCATTCGCGCGGGCCTGGCGGCGGCACGGCACGCCCATCTGCTGGTGCTACCGTGCGATGTGCCGCGCATTGATGCCCAGCTTGTGCACGACATGCGTGCAGCCGCCAGCCAGCACCCGGCCACCCCCTTGATGCTGCGCCAGGGTGAACATTGGCAACCGTTGTTATGCGTGATCCCGGTAGCGCTTGCGCAGGCGTTTGAAAGCGCCTGGAATACCGGTGAGCGCAGTCCTGGGCGTATCATGCGTAATCTGGGTGCTTTGGCCATGCAGTGCCCGGACCATGATCAGCGCCTGGCCAACCTCAATACGCCCGAGCTGTTAAGCCTGCACGCCAGCGTGTCAGAATGACGGCGCCAAGGAACTTGCCGGCGTGTCACACGTCTCAAGTCCAGTACTTAAAAGAATTCATTTGCGGAGACATCTCATGACTCAACGGACCCTCGCCACTTTCATGCTTGCTCTGGGCCTGGCCACCCTTGCTGGTTGCTCCTCGCCTGCAGTCATCACCTTGAATGACGGTCGCGAAATCCAGTCTGTCGATAGCCCTAGATTCGATTCCGAGTCGGGCTTCTACGAGTTCGAACAACTGGACGGCAAGCAGACCCGCATCAACAAGGATCAGGTTCGCACCGTTAAAGAGCTGTAACCCTCGGCCTCTACGGCTGCACGACAATGCCCGCCCTGCGCGGGCGTTGTCGTATCTGGGAGACGGAAAAACCTGTTGTGCAATACCTATGGCGAAGACTCACCAGGCCAGTCTGATCCGGCTTTCGAAAACCCGCTCTACACCGCTCAGCGGATCGCTGAAGCGCAACCCCCTGGCCAACAGCTTCAGCGGATTGGCGTAGTCGTCCTCGACATCCTTCAGTACCTGCGGATAGAACGGGTCATTGCAGATGCTCGCCCCTAGCGCAGTCATGTGCACCCGTAACTGGTGCTTCTTCCCGGTCACCGGGGACAAGCCGTACCGCCAGAGGTCGCCATTCTTTTCCAGGACCTGCACCGCCGTTTCGGTGTTACTCACCCCCGGGCCTTCCTGCATGCGAAAGAAGGGTTCGCCATCCACCAGCCGGCTTTTGTGGACCAAGGGAAATGCCAGCTGGGGCAACGCCTGGGCAATGGCTTCGTAGTATTTGTCGATCTTGCGGGTTGGAAACAGCGACTGATACGCCGAACGGCTTTGCGGATTGGCGGAAAACAGCACCAGCCCGGCGGTGTGCCGATCGATGCGATGCAACGGCACCAGATGGGGATTGTCCAGGCGGCGAATCAAGCGGCGCAGCAGGGTCTGCTCGACATATTCACCCGCTGGCGTCACTGGTAGAAAATGCGGTTTGTCCGCCACGATCAGGTGCTCGTCGGCATACAGGATCGTTTCCAGAACCGGGATGACCTTTTCGTCCGGCACTTCGCGAAAGTAATGGATCCGCAAGCCTTCCTTGTAGGCCAGGTCCAGGGTAATCGCCTGGCCCTGGGCATCGAGGACGCGACCACGGGCGATCCGGTCCAGCCACTGTTCGCGCCCAATGGCACTGAAGTGTTCGCACAGGCAGTCAAGCACGGTGACCCAGGAACCCGGTGGCAGGTACAGCGTGCTGGCCTGGCTCTGGGCGGCGGAAAATGATGAAGTGGACATACACAGGCTCTTGCGGTTAATGCAGACGAGCATTATCCAGCAACAGCTGGAGCCCACCTAGGGAAGATTCCGTGCCGCCGTGGTTCAGGCCCCACAGGTGGCCATTGATTCGCGCAAGGCCGCAGCCTCGGTGAACTCTTTCAACCAGCGCAATACCTCCACCGCTTCCCAGCGCCCGGGATCATAAAGCGCGTAGAGCAAACCCTGATAACCCACCACATCCAGTTGCCGGTGATACCCGGCGCGCTGGAACAAGGCTTCGATTTCCGCAAAGCAGGTATTGAAGTGCAATTTGTTGAATGGGGTCTTCCCTTCCGTCACCAGGCCATCGAGCCGCAACTCCAGAACCGCCTCACGCACCACGTCGGCCGACATCCGGTTCACGCTGGCTTTCAACTGTTCGACATTGACCATGCTGTATCACTCCTGTTTCGTATGCGCCCGCTGATGCCTGACGCTTTATGCAGATGCTTGCTGGACCGCCCTCAGCCACGTCCCACATAGCTGACCACCCAGAGCACCACGCCCCAGATCGGGGCCGGGTCGAGATCGTCGAAAGCAACCGAGGCCACCGAGGGCCGGGCAGCCTTGAGCAGCAGCCCGCCCTTGGGGTCGGCCGCCAGCAAGCGCACGCAATATTCGTTGTCGCCATCGAGGTGAGCCACCACGTACTGATCCTGAACCGGTCTGATCGAACGATCGACGATCAGGCGGTCACCTGGATAAATACCAAAGCCCAGCAAGCTGTCGTCTTCCACCAGCACCGCACGTACCTGGGGCGCGCCCAGGCCGACAATTCGGTCGAGGGAGAAGTTCTGGCCTCGAACTTCGGCGGCACAATGCACGGCGCTGAGGCTCAGCTCATCGGCATCGGGCAAGTGCAGGCGCTGGGTACTGGCGAGCAAGGTGAGGGACATGGCGGCCTCCCGGATAACTGTATGCACATACAGTAACCGAATATCCGGATGGGTGCCAATGCATGTCGCGTGGGACACGACAAACGGAGTGCATGGTGCTGAACTGGCTCCAGGAATCAGCGCAGGAAGGCGACGACTTGTTCGGCGTCGAAGGGCCAGCCCAGTTCCGCGCCGGTATCGACCCGGCGCAGCACCGGGATCCGCAGGCCATAGGCGTCGAACAGTTGCTGGCTATCGGCGATGTCCACCAGCTCTACTAACAGGCCGTGCTCGACCAGCGGCATCAGTTCCGCTTCGGCGAGTTCACATAGGTGGCAGGCAAGGGTGCCGAACAACTGGCATTCAGGGGGCATGACAGACGGACCGCGAAAGAATGGGTGTTCATTCTAGGCTGGCCACCAATAACCGTCGAGCACGGCCCCCCCGCCATCAGTCCTGACTGACCGCGCCGATCTTGTGGATCGACAGGTCAGCGCCGTAGTACTCCTCTTCCTGGCTCAGGCGCAGTCCGTACACGCGCTTGATCACTCCGTATACCAACAGTCCGCCCAGTAGCGCGATAACAATGCCCAACGCGGTGCCGATCAATTGACTGATCAGGCTGACGCCACCCAGGCCGCCCAATGCTGTCTGGCCGAAAATCCCACAGGCGATGCCGCCCCAGGCCCCGCATAGGCCATGCAGTGGCCAGACACCGAGTACGTCGTCGATCTTCCATTGGTTTTGCGCTGCGATAAAACACCAGACAAACAGGGCGCCGGCAATGGCCCCCGTGACCAACGCACCGACCGGGTGCATCAGGTCGGAGCCGGCACAGATGGCCACCAGCCCGGCCAAGGGACCGTTGTGCAGGAACCCTGGGTCGTTACGTCCGACGATCAGGGCCGCCATGGTGCCGCCGACCATCGCCATCAACGAGTTGACCGCTACCAGGCCACTGACCCCTTGCAGCGTTTGTGCACTCATGACGTTAAAGCCGAACCAGCCAACGATCAGTATCCACGAGCCAAGGGCCAGAAACGGAATGCTCGACGGCGCAAACGCCACCAGTCGCCCCTCGCGGTATCGCCCGTTACGTGGCCCAAGCAGCAGCACTGCCGCCAGGGCCAGCCAGCCGCCCATGGCATGCACCACCACGGAGCCCGCGAAGTCATGGAAGCTGGCGCCAAACTGTTCCAGCAACCAGGCCTGCAGGCCAAGATTGCCGTTCCAGACCATGCCTTCGAAAAATGGGTAGATAAACGCCACGATCAACGCCGTCGCGCACAGTTGCGGAACGAAGCGCGCCCGCTCGGCGATCCCTCCCGAAATAATCGCTGGAATGGCGGCGGCAAAGGTCAGCAGGAAGAAAAACTTCACCAGGCCATACCCGTGATCGGCGCTGAGCACGGCGGCCGGTTGCAGGAAATTGACCCCGTAGGAAATCCAGTAGCCTATAAAGAAGTAGGCCAGTGTCGAGACCGCAAAGTCGCTGAGGATCTTCGACAGGGCATTGACCTGATTCTTTTGGCGAACCGTACCCACTTCAAGAAAGGCAAAACCGGCATGCATGGCCAGGACCATCACCGCGCCAATCAGGATGAACAGGGTATTGGAGCTATGGACCAGGGTGGCCACTGCACTTTGCACATTTTCCATGGGATTGGCAGACCTTCAAACCGCAAATAGCACCAAAGCAGTTCGTCGAGCCTGTGCGCGCACCAAGTTGATACTTTCCCTGGTCTCAACCCGGTTTGACGGTGAACCGTTTTGGCGCAAAGACTTCAACGCGATCAATCATTGCTTCGATGTTGCCGCGAGTTTCTATTATTTGAGTTAAGGTTTTCGCCAGGCATGCCCGTTTCAGGACAATCGAAGCGCCCGGCGCACCAGGACATAGCAAAAGCTGTACCAGTCATTTGCACTGAACCTTAGTGCAAGGCCCATACTCGAACCTTTGACACGCCACTTATGGAGATCACCATGGCCAGCAAAACAGCAAAGACTGCTCAAGAAATCCTGATGGATGATTTTCAGACTCTGGTCAGCGACACCGAACGTTTGCTCGAGCACACCGCGACCCTGGCTGGCGATCAAGCCGACGAATTGCGTGACCAGATTCATCAGAGCCTGTTGCGTGCCCGTGAAACCCTGCAATTGACCCAGGACTCCCTGACCGAACGCGGCAAGGCCGCCGTGACGGCCACCGAAGACTACGTCCAGGCCAACCCTTGGCAGTCCGTAGGGATCGCCGCCGGTGTCGGCTTCCTGATCGGCCTGCTGGCGACACGGCGCTGATATGGCTATCGGTGAATCCGGCTCGTCCGAGACTGGTACTGGCTCCTCGCCGCGACGCCTGGGCGCCGCTTTTCTGGGATTGCTGCACAGCCACGTAGAGCTGTTCGGCATCGAATTGCAGGAACAGAAAGCCCGAACAGTCAGCCTGTTGCTGTTTGCCGGCCTGGCCCTGGTGTTCGCCCTGCTGTTGCTGGTGGGCATTTCGGCACTGGTGATGATTCTGCTCTGGGACACTTACCGCCTGACCGCGATCATTGGCCTGTGCGTGTTCTATGCGGCCGCCGCGCTGTTTTGCGGGATGCGCCTGAAAGCGGCAATTTTCGATGAGTCCTCGCCATTCCACGCGACCCTCGAAGAGCTGGCCAATGACCGGGAGCGCCTGCTGCCATGAACCTGCCTGAAATCCCCAAGAACAGTACCCGCAAGGAAATGCGCAAGGCCCTGCTGCGCCTGCGCATGGAAATGCATCGCCAGGAAATCCGTCACGAGTCGCAACAATTGTTGCAGCCGCTGCAGCGTGTACGCGGCATGGGCCAGAGCTTCCAAGACGGCCTGGGCATCAAGCATGCCCCGCTGTGGGGCGTGGCTGCAGTCACCCTGCTCGGATTTCTGACGGGCAAGGGCGCCAAGGGCGGCGGCATACGCAGTGCCACCCGCCTAGTCCAATTGGGCACTACGCTGCTGCCACTGATTCGTATGGTGCTACAGGGCAGCTCACGCAAGGACTGATCGACACATCATTGTCAGCCCGACCGAACCTCTTGCCCGAGAGCTTCGGTCGGGCTTGCAGCCTGGCGCTTGAACCGGGAAGCTAGCGCATCAGTTCCCTGACGGAGAGATCAGCCTTGGATTGGCAGACCCTGCTTAACCGTGAACGCCTCGGCAAACCTGTGCACAGTCCGGAAGAACTTGGCCGCAGCCCTTTCCACAAGGATCATGACCGGGTGATTTTCTCCGGGGCTTTCCGTCGCCTGGGCCGCAAGACCCAGGTCCACCCGGTTCACAGCAACGATCACATCCACACGCGCCTGACCCATTCGCTGGAAGTCAGCTGCGTGGGGCGTTCGCTGGGCATGCGCGTCGGTGAAACCATTCGCAGTGCCCTACCCGACTGGTGCGAGCCCAGTGACTTGGGGATGGTGGTGCAATCGGCCTGTCTGGCTCATGACATTGGCAATCCACCCTTTGGCCACTCCGGCGAAGACGCCATTCGCTACTGGTTCCAGCAAGCCGCGAACAAAGGCTGGCTGGATGCAATGAGTGAAGTGGAACGTAACGACTTCCTCAACTTCGAGGGCAATGCGCAAGGCTTCCGAGTGCTGACTCAACTGGAGTATCACCAGTTCGATGGCGGCACCCGACTGACCTACGCCACCCTTGGCACCTACCTCAAGTACCCCTGGACCGCACGACACGCCGACTCACTGGGCTACAAGAAACACAAGTTCGGCTGCTATCAGAGCGAACTGCCCCTGCTCGAACAGATCGCCCAGAAGCTCGGCCTGCCGCAACTGGAGGAACAACGCTGGGCCCGCCATCCCCTGGTCTACCTGATGGAGGCTGCGGATGACATCTGCTACGCCTTGATCGACCTGGAGGACGGCCTGGAAATGGAGCTGCTGGAATATGCCGAGGTCGAATCGCTGTTGCTCGGACTGGTGGGCGATGACCTGCCGGAAACCTACCGCCAGCTTGGCCCCTCTGACTCACGCCGGCGCAAGCTGGCGATTTTGCGCGGCAAGGCCATTGAACACCTGACCAACGCCGCGGCACGGGCCTTCGTCGAGCAACAGGACGCCCTGCTGGCGGGCACGCTGCAAGGTGACCTGGTAGAGCACATGCATGGCCCGGCCAAACGTTGCGTATTGAATGCCAAGGACATGGCCCGCAAGAAAATCTTCCAGGATAAACGCAAGACCCTGCATGAAATCGGCGCCTACACCACGCTGGAAATACTCTTGAACGGCTTCTGTGGCGCGGCGCTGGAGCAACACGGCGGCGGTACGGCCTCATTCAAGAACCGTCGCATTCTCGATCTGCTAGGTAATAACGCACCCGATCCACACGGTCCGCTACATGCCTCGTTTCTACGCATGATCGACTTCATAGCCGGCATGACCGACAGCTATGCCAGCGAAATGGCCATGGAGATGACCGGACGCTCCAGCCGACCGTGACCGTGACCCATGCACCCGTCGCGCCACCTCTTTGGGCCGCGACGGGTGATTACAGTCCTCGGCGCCTCCCAGGAATCATCCTACAGTTAGCGTCGAATTGAATGACGACGAGAGTATCGGTACACATACAACTTCGCTTCTATGCTGAACACTATGATCAAAAATCAATACAGCGGTAGATATCCAGCAACAGAAAAAAGATAATCCCTCTCCTATTAAAGCTAACGCCGACACTCCCAAGGCCAATCTCTCTTCCAGGAAAGCCAAATGTTAACTTACAACTTACGCATCCTGCTGGTTGAAGACCACCCCTTTCAACTCAGGGCAACACTTTGCTTGCTTAACAGTTACGGCTTTACCCAAGTCACTACCGCCGACACTGCCGACAATGCACTACAAAAGATGAATCTGGCACATCAACCTTTCGAACTGCTACTCTGCGACCAATGCCTTCCAGATCTTCCCGGCCTGGAACTGATTGGCATTGCGAGCCTGCAGGGACTAATACAACAAGCCATTCTCCTGAGCAGCCTTGACAGCCTGGAATTAAACACTTTGAAAAAAGCCGCTGATGAACATCGACTACCCTTACTCGGTTATCTGGCAAAGCCGCTGAAAAAAACCGAGCTTATAAACCTGCTGATGTCAGAGCAGCGTAATCGCTGAGCATCGTCACTACTGGCCCCCCTGAGTCTCCCACCCAATTACAAGCGTCCTTCCCGTTACAACTTACAAGTTTAAACATAGGCTTTCGACAGCAGACTTCCTCCTGACATTCCTTCCTACTGCGTAATCCCTAGCCTTCTCTTATGTAGGACTCGTCCTATATTGCACTCCTGCCCCCCTCGGTTCATACGTCGCTACTGCTATCTGAGCTAAGGTGCTCGCTTTATTTGCGCACGTATGGGACTTGATTATGAACACCGTTTTTATTGTCGACGATCACCCCGTCATTCGTCTCGCCGTACTGGTGCAGCGCCTGCTCACCGAGTTGCTCAACAGCAACCGCCTCGATCGCCAAGAACTGCTCGACTTGTCGCCGGCCAGCGGGCACGAGGGATTCATCGATATCGCCCACAAAATCAAAGGCGCGGCCCGCATCGTCCAGGCCACCAGACTGATGGACAGCTGTGAAGCACTTGAGCGGATGTGCCACGAAGCGTTCACCGAGGCCAGACTGGCGACCTGCACCGAGGCGATACAGCAGGCCATGCTGGAACTGGAGCAGGCACTGCAACGAGAGATTGCTCAATCTTCGACCTGACATCTCCCGGGCCACAGTTTGAACCCTGCTGGCCCTGGCGCTCGGACAGCCTCAAGGATTCACAGCAGACCGTTGTGCCATTAACTATGCTTGTTGGCTGAGCCGTGCGTATCGACTATGGAGAGCCTGCAATGCCCAGCCCACCGCGCCCGGACAAACGCCGATTGCCGCTGCACGTGCATATCAGCGTGATGTTCACCCTGTTGCTGCTGTTCACGGGCGTTGTGCTGGGTATTTTCAATTATCGACAAACCACCGAGATCATCCTCTCCAGCAGTGAGAAGCTGTTCGAACGCATAGACCAGGACGTGCGCAGGGACCTGCAATCCACCTACCAGCCCATTCGACGATTGCTCAGCCTGTTGGCAGAAAGCGCCGCGATCCAGGGAACGGACCTGGCGCACCGGCTGCCCCTGCTCAAACCCTTCAGCCAATCCCTCAGGGACAATACCGAGCTGGCATCGCTATATGTCGGTTATGCCGATGGCGATTTTTTCATGGTCCGCCCATTACGCAGCGATGCCCTGAAAAAAACCCTGCAGGCACCTGATGCAGCCGCCTTTCAGGTCTGGAGCATCGATCGTGACAGCCTCACCGGGCAAACCCGCTCACAATCACTGTTCTATGACGCGACACTCAACCAGATCGGGCGCCTGGATAATCCGCAGGAGGCCTATGACCCTCGCACCCGGGCCTGGTTCGACCGGGCCAACAGCAGCGAAGAGCAGATCACCACTGAACCCTACATCTTCTTTTCGACCCACAACATCGGCACGACGCTCGCCCGCCACAGCGGCCCCAATGCCGTGGTGGGTGCCGACCTGACCCTGGCCCAGCTGTCCGCCACCCTGGCCAAGCACCAGGTAACACCCGGCACCGAAGTCGTGCTGTTCGATGGCGACGGCAATGCCGTCGCCTACCCCGACAGTAGCAAGCTGATCATCGATGATCAAAAGGCCCACCTGGCCAAGGTCAAGGACTTGAGCCCGGCCCTGGCAGCCCTGTTTATGCACCCGGCCAGTGGCAATCGCCTGGAGGTCGGCAACCGCCAATGGATCTTTGCTCGCAGCAGCATCCAGGAAGGTGGCCCGCGGGGACTGAACCTGGCAGTGATGGTTCCCGAAGAGGAGTTGCTGGTCGATGCCTATCGAATGCGCTGGCAGGGCGCCCTACTGACCCTGGCCATCTTGTTACTGTGTGTGCCACTGGGCTGGCTGACCTCGCGTATCCTGGTCAAGCCATTACGGGCACTGGTGCAGGAAGCCGACGCGATTCGCAGTTTTGATTTCAACTACCCGGTTGCACGCCGCTCGCCGGTGTTGGAAGTCGACCAACTCAGCGTCTCCATGGCGCGCATGAAAGCGACCCTGGCCAGCTTCTTTGAAATCACCGACAGCCTATCGGCGGAAACCCGCTTCGAGCCGCTGCTGCTTCGAGTCCTGGCGGAAACCGTGAAGATAGGCCAGGCCCAGGCGGGACTGATATACCTGCGGGAAAATGAAGGCAACCGCCTCCAGCCCCATGGCTTGTTCATCGAGGGTGAATCGCGCGACCTTTCGGCATTCAACGTCAAGAGTCATGATCCTGACGACACGCAGGCCCCTGCCTGGCTGCACCCACTGGCGAGCCAGAACGCCCTGGTGACGACTCTGGGATTCGAGCAGGCAGGCGACCTGCAAAGTGTAATGCTGGCGCTGCAGTGCCCCAGCGTGCACCTGGTCGGCATTCGCCTGCACAATCGCCATAACGAAACCGTCGGCGTGCTGATCCTGTTGCTGGCCGACAGCGGTGCGCAAGCGGACCTCGAAAAGCTGCGCCCTGACCGGATCGCCTTCATCCAGGCGGTCTCCGGCGCTGCGGCCGTGAGCATCGAAAGCCAGCGCCTGCAGCACAAGCAAAAACAGCTGCTGGACGCCTTCATTCAGTTGTTGGCAGGAGCGATCGATGCCAAGAGTCCCTATACCGGCGGCCACTGCCAGCGGGTACCCGCCCTGACCCTGATGCTCGCCCAGGCCGCCGCCGCCAGCCGGGCCCCGGAATTCGAACGCTACAACCCCACCGACGATGAATGGGAAGCGCTGCACATTGCCGCCTGGTTGCACGACTGTGGAAAAGTCACCACACCTGAATACGTGGTCGACAAAGCCACCAAGCTTGAGACCCTCACCGATCGCCTGCATGAAATCCGCACCCGCTTCGAAGTACTCAAGCGCGATGCCTGGATCGACTACTGGCAAGGGCTCGCCCAAGGCGGCGACGGGCAGACACTGGCTGCAACGCGCGACGCCAGCCTCGCCGCCCTCGACGACGACTTTGCCTTTGTCGCCCGCAGTAACCTGGGGGGCGAGGCCATGGCCGAAGGCGACCTGCAACGGTTGCACAATATTGCCCAACGCACCTGGACCCGCACGCTGGATGACCGGCTGGGCCTGTCCTGGGAGGAGAACCGCCGCCAGGCTCGCACCCCGACTCCCGTGCTGCCGGTCAGCGAGCCGCTGCTGGCGGATAAGCCCGAACACCTGTTCGAACGCAACAGTGCCGAGCTAATGCCCGCGGACAATCCCTGGGGCTTCAAACTCGACGTTCCGCCGCACAAATACAACCGTGGCGAGCTGTACAACCTGAGCATCACCCGCGGCACGCTGACCTGCGAGGAGCGCTACATCATCAACCATCACATGGTGCAGACGATCCTGATGCTTAGCCACCTGCCCTTCCCCGGGCACTTGAGCAACGTCATGGAAATTGCCGCCGGGCATCACGAAAAAATGGACGGCACCGGCTATCCGAGACGACTCACACGGGAACAGATGAGCCTGCCGGCGCGGATGATGGCGATTGCCGATATTTTCGAAGCGCTGACTGCCGCAGACCGCCCCTACAAGAAGGCCAAGACCCTCAGTGAGGCACTCGGCATCATGGCGTTCATGTGCCGTGATGCCCATATCGACCCGCAGCTGTTTGCCCTGTTTATCGAGGAACAGATCTATCAGCAGTACGCCGACAGATACCTCGACCCGGTACAAATCGATGCCGTGGACCGACAAAGCCTGCTCGCCAAAGCAGGCCTGGTTAGCTGATCAGCAGTCGGTCAGGCGCAGGAAGATCGCGGCCAGTTGCTCGATACCGGCCTGGTCAGCGACGCTGAAGCGCGCCAGTGACGGGCTATCCAGGTCCAGCACGCCGATCAGCCGACCGTCCTTGACCAGTGGCACCACCAACTCACTGTTCGAGGCACTGTCACAGGCAATATGCCCGGCGAACGCATGCACATCCTCTACCCGCTGAGTCGTCAGCGTGGCCGCCGCAGCGCCACAAACACCGCGACCAAAGGGGATCCGCACGCAGGCTATCTGGCCCTGGAACGGCCCGAGCACCAACTCTTCATTGCGATTCAGGTAGAACCCGGCCCAGTTCAGGTCTTCGAGCTGATGGAACAGGAACGCCGAGAACTGCGCGGCGTTGGCAATAAAATCTCGCTCATCGGCCAGCAACGACTCCAGCTGTGCGCACAGCAGGCCATAACCCTCCAGGCCCGCGCCGCTGTTTTGCAAATCGATCATGCCTGCTGCTCCAACAGTTTGAGCCCGACCCAATAGCGGGCGAACTGATAGGCGCATCGCCCGTTGCGGTTACCACGGCCAGTAGCCCAGCGCACCGCGAGGATTTCCAGCTCTTCATCCCGTTGCCAGGCCAGGCCGGCCTTGGTGGCCAACTCGCCGACCCAGTGTTCGACCACGTTGAGGAAGTGCTCCTGGGTAAACGGGTAGAACGACAGCCACAGGCCAAAACGATCCGACAGCGCGATCTTGTCCTCCACCGCCTCACTGGGGTGCAGCTCACCGTCGACCCTTTTCCAGTTCTCGTTATCGCTCTCCTTTTCCGGCACCAGGTGACGCCGGTTGGAGGTGGCATACAACAGGACATTGTCCGGGGCCTGCTCCAGCGAGCCGTCGAGCACACTCTTGAGCACCCGGTAGTCGCCCTCGCCCGCCTCGAAGGACAGGTCGTCACAAAACAGCACGAAGCGTTGCGGCAGCTTGGCAACCTGCTCGACCACCCGCGGCAAGTCCGCCAGGTGATCTCGCTCGATCTCGATCAAGCGCAGCCCGCCCTTGGCATGCTCGGCCAACAGCGCGCGCACCAGCGAAGACTTGCCCGTCCCTCGCGAGCCCCAGAGCAGGGCATGGTTGGCGGGCATGCCATCGAGGAACTGGCGCGTATTGCGGCCCAACTGTTCCAGTTGCTTGTCGACCCCGATCAGGTCGCTCAGGCGCATATCCAGGCTGACCTCAAGTGGCAGCAGAAAACCGCTGCGTCCCTCACGCTGCCAGCGGGCAGCCAGGCATTGTGTCCAGTCGATGGCACTGCGTGGCGCTGGCAGCAGCGGCTCGATACGAGCCAGAACCGCATCAGCGCGTTCAAGAAAGGCATTCAATCGAGAGTCCACGTCTTCTCCTCAAGGCAGTTCACAGTAATGATGGGCAGACCAACCCGCTCCTGGCGCCAGACACCGTCCCGGGTCGCGAGCCAGAGCGCTGCACGCGTCGGCAAAACCCGGTAACGATCAGCTATGCTTGGCCCAGAAGGGAAACGAAAGTGGCTGCGCACCCAATGGATATCAAGTTCACCAACCGCCTGTCCTACAAGCAAGCCAAGCTCACCGTGCTGGTCGGTTTTGTCCTGGGTATGCTGCTGAGTCTGCTGCAGATAGGCATCGATTATGCCAGCGAAGATGCTTCCATCAACCGGGAAATATTGTCGCTGCTGGAAATCAGCCACAGTCCCGCCTCCCGGATCGCCTACAACATAGACGCCGAACTGGCTCAGGAGTTGACGCTTGGCCTGTTGCGCTCACCTGCAGTGATTGGCGCGCAACTGACCGACAATAACAATACCGTGCTGGCCAATGTCAAACGTGCCCCTTCGGCCAGTACCTACCGAGTGATCAGCGACTTCCTGTTTGGTGCCGATCGCCAGTTCAAGGAGCGGTTGTTCCTCGAACATCTGCCCGATGAATCCCTCGGCACCCTGGCACTGGAAGTCGATACCTACGCCTTCGGCAGCCGTTTCTTGCGTCGGGCCGAAGTCACTCTGCTCAACGGTTTCGCCCGCAGCCTGATCCTCAGCGGCATTCTCCTGGCATTATTTTATGTGATGCTGACCAAGCCGCTGGTACGGGTCATTCGCGAGCTGAGCGAGCGTGACCCGCGCATCGCCGAGCAACCACCGCTGGAATGCCCGGTGCACCATCAGAACGATGAAATCGGGGTGCTGGTCAGGGTGGCCAACCAGCAGTTCGAAAGCATGACCACGGAAATCCAGCAGCGGCGCGCCGCCGAAAATCGCCTGACTGACTACCTCGGGCAACTGGAGTCCATCGTTTCGTCGCGCACCGCCGAGCTGAAAGCGATCAATCGGCGCCTGACGGCCTCCAACGAGGAACTGCAGATCGCGCGCCAGACAGCCTTGGACATGGCGCAGGCGCGCTCGGTGTTCCTGGCCAACATGAGCCATGAAATCCGCACGCCCCTCAACGGCCTGCTGGGCATGATCGCCTTGTCCCTCGACAGCCCGTTGAATGCCGAGCAGCGCCAGCAACTGGCGATTGCCCACGACTCCGGCAAAGTGCTGGTAGAACTGCTCAACGATATTCTCGACCTGTCGAAATTCGATGCCGGCCAACTGGAACTCGAACACATTCCCTTCGACCTCGGCTCATTGATCGAAGACACCGCCAACCTGCTCTCGCAGAACGCTGCACCCAGCGTCGAGCTGACCTGCCTGATCGATCCGCAGTTTCCCGCCCAGGTGATTGGCGACCCGACACGGGTTCGGCAAATCGTCAGTAACCTGCTATCCAACGCCCTCAAATTCACTCGTTTCGGCCGGGTCGATGTGCGCCTCTGTACACGGGAGGATGGCGTCAGGGTCGAAGTCTGCGACACCGGTATCGGCATCGCCCAGGATGCCCAGGTCAAGATCTTCCAACCCTTTACCCAGGCTGGCGCCGGCATTACCCGGCAGTTCGGCGGCACCGGGCTGGGGCTGGCCCTGACCTTCAACCTGTGCAACGCCATGCAGGGCCGACTGAGCATCAGTTCGGAGTCGGGTTTTGGCAGCCAGTTCTGCGCCGACCTGCCACTGCCAGCGCACACTCGCGCCACACCGCCGGCTCGCCTGTACGGCAAGGTCGTGGCCATCACGTCGGCCAGCAGTGGCCTGGCCGAGCTGTTGCGCAGCCTGTTGCCTGGATGGGGCCTGGATTACCAACAGCGCAGCCTCGATGACTCACTGCACGACCTGGACCCCGATGTACTGATTACTGACTGCCCACCCTGCCTGTTCGAATTGCGCTCGAGGTTCGCCGCACCGATCTTGCTGGTGACCGCCTACGGCAACTTCATGCCCAGCGAAGAAAGCGCCGCCCTTGCTCCTCTGCAGCAACAGGCCCGTCCACTGGCGCGCAATGCGCTGTACCAGACCTTGCGTCGCGCCTTGAACATGGAAAACGTTGGGGATAGCCCAACGCCCGATCACTCGCCGTCACCTCCACGCCGGGGGCGAATCCTGTTGGTGGAAGACAACCCGGTCAATCAGCTGGTGGCCAAAGGCATGCTGAGCAAACTGGGCAGCGACGTGATTGTGGTGTCCCACGGCGCCGAGGCGCTCGACCAACTGGAACTCGGCCACTTTGACCTGGTGCTGATGGACTGCAACATGCCGGTCATGGACGGTTATGAAGCCAGCCGGCACATCCGGCGCAGCGGTCGTTGGCCGGACCTGCCGATCGTCGCCTTGACCGCCAATGCCATGCCCGAGGAACGGGAGCGCTGTCGCGCGGCCGGGATGAACGATTACCTGGCCAAGCCCTTTCGCCGCGAAGAACTGGCCGCGCTGCTGGACCTGTGGATACCGCTCAGGAAAGCCCCTTGATCTGCTCCAGCAACTGATCGAGGCCCGCGCGCAATTGCGTCAGTTGCTGCAGGTCGAAGCCGCTGTCGCACAATAATCGGGACTTCAGCGGCCCCACCTGTTCACGCAGGGCAACACCGGCTGGCGACAAGCTCAGGTGCACTTCGCGCTCGTCCCGGGCCGAGCGCTGGCGCTGGACGAACTGCATCTGCTCCAGGCGCTTGAGCAAGGGCGTCAGGGTTCCGGAATCCAGCGCCAGGCGTTCGCCCAACGCCTTGACCGTGGGTTGCTCGGGCGGCTGCTGCTGCCACTCCCATAACACCAGCATCACCAGGTACTGCGGATAGGTCAGGCCCAGGGGCTCGAGCAAGGGCTTGTAGCCCCGGATCACCGCCCTGGAGGCCGCGTACAGCTTGAAACAGAGCTGGTCATCCAGTGCCAGAGAATCAACGGACAGATCATTCATTTGAGCAGTGCTTCAATCTCGCGCGTCAGGTCTTGCGGCTTGGTCGCGGGGGCAAAACGCTTGACCAGCTTACCGTCCTGACCGATCAGGAATTTGGTGAAGTTCCATTTGATGCCCTGGGACCCCAACACACCGGGAGCGCGCTTCTTCAACTGGATAAACAGCGGATGGGCGTCGCTGCCATTGACGTCGATCTTTTTGAACAGCGGAAAGCTGACACCGAAATTCAGTTCGCAGAACTCTGAGATTGCCCCCTCGTTGCCCGGCTCCTGCTTGCCGAACTGATTGCAAGGAAAACCGAGCACCACCAGGCCTTGATCCTTGTAGGTCTGCCACAACGCTTCCAGTCCCTTGTACTGCGGGGTAAAGCCACATTTGCTGGCTGTGTTGACCACCAGCACCGCCTTGCCGGCGTAATCGGCAAGGGTCTTTTGTTCCCCTTTGATCGTGGTACACGGGATGTCGAGCAGGTTGTCGGTCATGGGACGGGCTCCGAATAATAGGCAGATACAATAAACATAGCGAGCAATTGAATTGTACGCAACTTAATTGGCCGAAAACCGACCGGGAGTACCGGCTGGCTAACGGGGTTGGCTGCCTGCACCAGACCTTCGCCAGCCAGCCAGAACCTGCCTCAGTCGCGCGGCACCAGGTCCAGGCACACGGAGTTGATGCAGTAACGCAGGCCGGTAGGCGGTGGGCCATCCGGGAACACATGCCCCAGGTGCGCCTCACATTTGGCGCAGACCACTTCGGTGCGGATCATGCCGTGGCTGACATCGCGGATCTCAACCATCGCGCTCGCGCCGATCGGCTCGTAGAAACTTGGCCAGCCGCAGCCGGAATCGAACTTTGCCCGGGAGTCGAACAGCGGCTCGTTGCAGCAGATGCAATGATAGACACCCGCGGTCTTCGTCGCGTTGTACTTGCCCGAGAACGGTCGCTCGGTGCCCTTGAGACGGCACACGTTGTACTGCTCTGGATCGAGCATGGCCCGCCATTCTTCCAGGGTTTTCTGGATCTTTTCCATTGTCCTACCTCAGCAACTGAAAAAGCCCGATCTGTACCTTTTCCACGGATCGGGCGGCACGTATGATTGCGCCTCGTCAAACGCCAGTCTGGCAGCCGCGTTACACGCATTCAAACGGATTTTGGTGCACCGCTCCGAGGCGCCGGGCTCGTGTGAGAACGCAGGATTCCCAGTACGGTAGTTCATACAACGTCTGGATCGTTCATTTTCGGGAACACATCGCCATGCAGGTCAGCAAATCGAACAAGCTCGCCAACGTCTGTTATGACATTCGCGGCCCGGTGCTCAAGCACGCCAAACGCCTGGAAGAGGAAGGCCATCGCATCCTCAAGCTGAACATCGGCAACCCGGCGCCCTTTGGTTTCGAAGCGCCTGATGAAATCCTCCAGGACGTCATCCGCAACCTGCCGACCGCCCAGGGCTACAGCGACTCCAAAGGCCTGTTCAGCGCACGCAAGGCCGTCATGCAGTACTACCAGCAGAAGCAGGTCGAAGGTGTCGGTATCGAGGACATCTACCTGGGCAACGGCGTTTCCGAGCTGATCGTGATGTCGATGCAGGCCTTGCTCAACAACGGCGACGAAGTACTGGTACCGGCGCCCGATTACCCGCTGTGGACGGCTGCGGTAAGCCTGGCCGGCGGCAACCCGGTGCATTACCTGTGCGACGAACAAGCTGACTGGTTCCCTGACCTGGCAGACATCAAGGCCAAGATCACCCCCAACACCAAAGCCCTGGTGATCATCAACCCGAACAACCCGACCGGCGCGGTGTACTCGCGCGAAGTCCTGCTGGGCATGCTCGAACTGGCGCGCCAGCACAACCTGGTGGTGTTCTCCGACGAGATCTACGACAAGATCCTCTACGACGATGCTGTGCATATCTGCACCGCCTCACTGGCCCCGGACCTGCTGTGCCTGACCTTCAACGGTCTGTCCAAGTCCTACCGGGTGGCGGGTTTCCGTTCCGGCTGGATCGCCATCTCCGGGCCCAAGCAACACGCCCAGAGCTACATCGAAGGCATCGACATGCTGGCCAACATGCGCCTGTGTGCCAACGTGCCGAGCCAGCATGCGATCCAGACGGCACTGGGTGGCTACCAGAGCATCAACGACCTGGTGCTGCCACAGGGCCGGTTGCTGGAACAACGCAACCGCACCTGGGAACTGCTCAATGACATTCCCGGAGTCAGTTGCGTGAAGCCGATGGGCGCGCTGTACGCCTTCCCGCGGATCGATCCGAAAATCTGCCCGATCCACAATGACGAAAAATTCGTGCTCGACCTGCTGCTCTCGGAAAAACTGCTGGTGGTGCAAGGCACGGCATTCAACTGGCCGTGGCCCGACCATTTCCGTGTCGTGACCCTGCCCCGCCTCGACGACCTGGACATGGCCATCGGCCGGATCGGTAACTTCCTGAAATCCTATCGCCAGTAAATGACCTGTCGCCGAGGCGGGTAGCAACCCGTCCTCGGTGATTGATTCAGCAACATATCCCCCCGCCTTTCGACTACTCTCTGCCCCTTGTGTGCTGGCGCTCGCTCGCTTGTGGCTGCAAGCCAACAATCACGGGCGTTGCGCAGGAAAAAACTGGCCCAATATTGCTTGAAGCAATACCAGAAATGTCCTGCAACCTAGTGGAATCTGGCTGTAGGACACAGTTTGAAATAGTCACCCGGTTGAATAGCCCGGTGCAGCACCTTATATACCCCGCAGTAAGCTACATCTTTAGCATGAGGAGATTTCTACAACCATGATGCGCATCCTGCTGTTTTTGGCCACTAACCTGGCGGTCGTGCTGATTGCCAGCATCACCCTGAGCCTTTTCGGCTTCAACGGGTTCATGGCGGCCAACGGGGTTGATCTCAACCTCAATCAGCTGCTGATTTTCTGTGCGGTCTTTGGTTTCGCCGGTTCCCTGTTCTCGCTGTTCATCTCCAAGTGGATGGCGAAGATGAGCACCAGCACCCAAATCATCAGCCAGCCGCGCACTCGCCATGAACAATGGTTGCTGCAAACCGTTGAGCAACTGTCCCGCGAAGCCGGGATCAAGATGCCCGAAGTCGGTATTTTCCCGGCTTACGAGGCCAACGCGTTTGCCACCGGTTGGAACAAGAACGATGCACTGGTCGCAGTCAGCCAGGGCTTGCTCGAACGTTTCTCGCCGGACGAAGTGAAAGCGGTCCTGGCCCACGAGATCGGCCACGTGGCCAACGGTGACATGGTCACTCTGGCGCTGGTCCAGGGCGTGGTGAACACCTTCGTGATGTTCTTTGCGCGGATCATCGGCAACTTTGTCGACAAGGTGATCTTCAAGAACGAAGAAGGCCAAGGCATCGCCTACTACATCGCGACCATCTTCGCTGAATTGGTCCTGGGCTTCCTGGCCAGCTCGATCGTCATGTGGTTTTCGCGCAAACGTGAGTTCCGTGCGGACGAAGCCGGTGCCCGCCTGGCCGGTACCAGTGCCATGATCGGCGCCCTGCAGCGCCTGCGCTCGGAGCAAGGCCTGCCGGTGCACATGCCGGACACCCTGAATGCCTTCGGCATCAACGGTGGCCTCAAGCAAGGGTTCGCTCGCATGTTCATGAGCCACCCGCCGCTGGAAGAGCGTATCGACGCACTGCGTCGTCGCGGTTGATCCGTCTGGCGTAACAACAAAAAAGGCCCGCAGCGATGCGTAATGCTGTTCACTTAAGCATTTGAGCTCACGCCGGGCTTCCTAGAAAATCCGATGCCAGACCTCTGGCATCGGATTTTTTATGTCTGTTCAACAGGACCTGCTCGACCTCGACGACCTTTTTAACTTCTGCGACCTGAGCACCTTCACCCAAAACATTCCCATCGAGTGGGTAGCGTCTGCGCTCGACCTCTCCAGTCAGGCGACCATTCGCCGGCGGCGCCTGCCCGCTGATCAAGTGCTGTGGCTAGTGCTTGGCATGGCGTTATTTCGTGACGAGCCGGTTCACGAGGTGGCCAGGCGTTTGAACATCTGCGCCCAAGGCCTGGCCTCTGACCATTTGCTGGCGCGCAGTGGTGTAACCGAAGCTCGTAAACGGCTCGGCGCCGATCCTGTTGAGTGGTTGTTCCGCAAGACCGGCAACCATTGGGGCGCAGAGCGCTATGACGATGATGCCTGGCATAATTTGCAGGTTTTCGCGGTGGACGGTGCGCTTTTTCGCACCCCGGATACGCCCGAGCTTCGAGATCACTTCGGGTCGGGAAACACCCCCAGCGATCGCCAGACACCGTTTCCGATGCTGCGCCTGGTGGCGCTAATGAATGTGCGTTCGCACGTGATCCTAGATGCACAATTGAGCCCTTACCGACGCAGTGAAATGCGCCTGGCCGACGAGTTTTTGCAGCATATTCCCGACCACTCGGTGACGCTGTTCGACAAAGGGTTCTGGGGCGCGGAGCTGCTGTTGAGCCTAAGTAGAACGGGCACCAGCCGTCATTGGTTGATCCCGGCAAAAAAGGGACTGGTCTGCGAGGAAGTGGCCCGCTACAACCAGCGCGACCGTTTGGTGCGTATGAAAGTCTCGCCACAGGCCAGAAAGCGAAATCCGACTCTTCCCTCGCACTGGGAGGTACGCGAAGTCAGCTATGAAATTCAAGGCAAAGTGAAGACCGTGATGACGTCCTTGCCGGCCAAGACCTACACCACTAAGGCTGTTGCCAAACTTTATCAGGAGCGTTGGGAGATCGAGTTGGGTTTCAGGGACATCAAGAGTTCAATGCAACAGAACGCAATGACCTTGCGCAGCAAAAAAATCGAGCTGATCTATCAGGAAGTGTGGGGGCTGTTGCTGGCTTACAACGTGATTCGCCGGGAAGCGAGCCAAGCGGCGGTGGCGTTTGGTCGAGCGCCTTCGGACATCCGTTTCAAACCGGCCTGCCAGTACATCGCCGTGCAATTGATCGTGATGGCAGCAGCCAATCCAGTTTCAGCGACAGGGAGACGCTTGGCGGAACTGAGGGCAGGTATCGGGGGATTGTTTCTGGATCACCGCCCCAGGCCTTCGAGGCCAAGGACGGTGAAGATTTCAAAGACCCGGTTCCCAGTGGACCGTGAGGCTGCTCCGCTTAAGTGAACAGCATTACGCAGCGATGCGGGCCTTTTTTGTTTGTCTTGAGTGGGGAGTTGCTGCCTACACGCGATGAGACAGGCATAGGCACTGCGGACTAACGGGCGGAAATCCGGTACACCCGCTCCACAAGCCGTGTCACCCCGGCCTGCAGAAACTTCCAGCTCTCACCCAGCACATCCTGCTCCTGCAGCATGTGCAGGCGCCAGAAGCATCCCCAAGACCGCTGCACCTCATCATCCTCCACAGCAAACGGTGGTCCTGGCAACTGCGCCTGATCGTAATCCAGAGTAATCAGCAACCCCCGCAACTCGGCCGGCAAGATCTGCTGCAGATGCGCGCCATAACGCTCGCGCATTGGTGGCGGCAAGGCGATCAGTGCCGCGCGATCGTACAGCGCAGCACAATCAGCCACATCGCGTGCCGTCAGCGCAAAAAAATCACCGCACCACAGCTCAATGGCCCCAGCACGATAGACCTTGAATGCGCCCGCATCACTTACCTCTGGCGCTAACTGCTGCTCGCTGAAAAAGTCTTCGACAGCCGTTTGCGAAAGTTCGATCCCGAGCACCTGGTGCCCCTGCCCCGCCAGCCACAGCAGGTCCAGGCTCTTGCCACACAACGGGACTAGCACACGTGCCCGCGCAGGGATCGCCAGCTCCGGCCAGTGCCGCTGCAAATACGGATTGACTTGCGGCAGGTGAAAACCGATCTGGTTCGAAGCCCACTTCTTGTGCCAAAACTCCGGCTGCATAAATCACCCTGAAAATTCGATCAATAGGCTCTAAAACTTATATTAGATTTAGATCAATGATCTGACTGAAGATGCAGTCATCTTACCGCTCAGGACCTCCTCCATGTTCCCCAGCCTGTTTATCTCCCACGGCTCACCGATGCTGGCACTGGAACCAGGCGCCAGCGGGCCGGCACTGGCGCGCCTGGCCAGCGAGCTGCCAACCCCCAAGGCCATCGTGATTGTCTCCGCGCACTGGGAAAGTCGGGACCTGCGGGTCAGTAGCGGCACCCAGCCAGAAACCTGGCACGACTTTGGTGGCTTTCCTGCCGCCCTCTTCGCCGTGCAATACCCCGCACCCGGCCAGCCAGAGTTGGCGGCACAGGTCGCCGAACTGCTCAAGACTGACGGCCTGCCGGCACAACTGGACGGTCAACGCCCGTTCGATCATGGGGTCTGGGTGCCGTTGTCGCTGATGTATCCGCAGGCCGACATCCCCGTGGTGCAGGTGTCACTGCCAAGCCACGCCGGCCCGGCACTGCAGACTCGGATTGGTCATGCGCTGGCCAGCCTGCGCCAACAAGGCGTGCTGTTGATCGGCTCCGGCAGCATCACCCACAACCTGCGAGAGTTGGACTGGCATGCCGGCCCGGAGAGCATCGAACCCTGGGCCCGTGAGTTCCGTGACTGGATGATCGACAAGCTGGCGGCCGACGATGAAGCGGCGCTGCATGATTACCGCCAACAGGCGCCCAACGCGGTGCGCAGTCACCCGAGTGACGAGCACTTGCTGCCGCTGTATTTTGCCCGCGGTGCCGGCGGCGAGTTCAGCGTGGCGCACACAGGTTTTACCCTGGGCGCACTGGGCATGGACATCTATCGTTTTGGCTGACCACTGAACCTGGAAAGCAAACAGCAGGCAAAAAAAATCCCCGAACCAGTCGGGGATTTTTTATCGTAGATCAATCAGCCCAAGGGCGGATTAATCTTCGCGGTAGCGACGCAGTTTCAGCTGCTTACCGGCAACACGAGTATCCTTCAGCTTGGTCAGCAGTTTCTCCAGACCATCTTCCGGCAGCTCTACCAGCGAGAAGCTGTCACGCACCTGGATGCGACCGATTGCTTCGCGAGCCAGGCCACCCTCGTTAAGGATGGCGCCCAACAGGTTCTTGGCAGCGATACCGTCACGCGCACCCAGCGCGGTACGGCAACGAGCACGACCTTCGGCCAGCGGGATCGGTGCACGACGCTCACGATCACCACGGTCCGGACGATCACCAGTACGCTCTGGACGGTCGCCACGTGGTGCATTGTTCGGCACCAGTGGACGCTCCTTCTCGATCGCGGCCAGGGTCAGCGCTTGACCGTTGGTAGCCTTGCGCAGCAGGGCTGCGGCCAGGGCACGTGGGCTGCAACCGATGTCGGCGGTCAGGCGATCAAGCAGATCACCGTGGGTCGATTCGGCATCGGCAACCAGCGGCGCCAGGCTGTTGGTCAGTTTCTTGATGCGCGCATCGAGAACTGCCTGGGCGTCCGGCAGGCGAACTTCAGCAACTTTCTGCCCGGTTACACGCTCGATCACTTGCAGCATGCGGCGCTCACGAGGAGTCACCAGCAGCAGTGCACGACCTTCGCGACCCGCACGGCCGGTACGGCCGATACGGTGAACGTAGGATTCCGGATCGTACGGCATGTCAACGTTGAACACGTGAGTGATGCGCGGAACGTCCAGGCCACGAGCAGCAACGTCGGTCGCCACAACGATGTCCAGACGGCCATCCTTGAGGGAGTCGATCACGCGCTCACGTTGGTTCTGGGCAATGTCGCCGTTCAGCGCAGCGGCTTTGTAGCCTTTGGCTTCCAGCGCGCTGGCCAGGTCCAGGGTCGCTTGCTTGGTGCGCACGAACATGATCAGGGCGTCGAAATCTTCCACTTCCAGCAGGCTCAATACAGCCGAGGTCTTCTGGTCAGCGTGAACCAACAGGTGAGCCTGTTCGATCGCGGTAACGGTCTGGGTCTTGGTCTGGATCTTCACGTGTTGCGGATCGCGCAGGTGGCGTTCGGCAATGGCACGGATCGACTGCGGCAAGGTAGCCGAGAACAATACGGTCTGACGGGTAGCTGGCAATGCCTTGAAGATAACTTCCAGGTCATCCATGAAGCCCAGCTTGAGCATTTCGTCAGCTTCGTCGAGAACCAGGTGGTTCACGGTCGACAGGACTTTCTCGTCGCGACGCAGGTGGTCGCACAGACGGCCCGGGGTGGCGACAACAATCTGTGCGCCATTACGGATTGCTTTCAATTGTGGGCCCATCGGCGCGCCGCCGTAGACAGCCACAACAGTTACGCCTGGCATTTGCTTGGCGTAGGTTTCAAAAGCAGTTGCAACTTGCAGCGCCAACTCTCGGGTTGGCGCCAGGATCAGGGCTTGCGGCTCGCGCTTGGCAGGATCGATGC
The DNA here is from genome assembly GCF_033989915.1 of Pseudomonas sp. P5_152. Classification (NCBI taxonomy): domain Bacteria; kingdom Pseudomonadati; phylum Pseudomonadota; class Gammaproteobacteria; order Pseudomonadales; family Pseudomonadaceae; genus Pseudomonas; species Pseudomonas sp. P5_152. The sequence goes on from NZ_JASFAH010000002.1 coordinate 1,404,685, forward strand.
AGTGCAGGATAGGCAGGGCGAACGCGGCGGTTTTACCGGTACCGGTTTGCGCCTGGCCAATCATGTCTTGGCCGGCCATGATGATCGGGATCGATTGCTGCTGAATAGCCGAAGGCTCTTCGTAGCCGGTCGCGATGACGGCTGCCAGAATATTCGGATTAAGATTAAAAGCGGCGAAGCCGCCGGTTTCCTGGGTCATGGGTCTGCCTCTAAGTGCATCCGCAAAGACCCATGCTCCAAAGCTGCGCGTGCCGTGTTGAGACTCAAGAGTCGCCCTGGCAGCTTTGTCGGCGGGGATTTGCGAAAACGAATGAATGAAAAGAATCGTCAAGGAAGAGTCCGCAGTGCGGACGTGCAGCCGAAGCTGACTTCGGGGAATTGCTCTACCTAAACGCGGCCCGGCTAAAGGCCGGCGCGCACTATACCGGAATTAGCTGAAAAAGGGAGCTTTTTTTATCGAAAAAAGCCTGTGAACGCAGGACTGTCACAGCTTTTGCGGATATTCGCGCGACAGTCTATTTTTCAAAGGCCCGGCCCTGCTGGTCATGGCGCTTAAACGGTTCATCTTGCGGGCCGGGACCTTTGGTCCGATGCCTCCTTTCCCTCCGAGGATTTACTCCATGAATCAACCGGACAAGAGTCGTGTCAGCCGAGAACGACAGGGGCATGTGCTGTTGATCGGGCTGGATCGGGTCGCCAAGCGCAACGCATTCGACCTCGACCTGCTGAACGCCTTGAGCCTGGCCTATGGCGAGTTCGAGGCCGACTCAGAGGCTCGGGTTGCCGTGGTGTTTGCCCATGGCGAGCACTTTACCGCCGGCCTCGATCTGGTGAGTGCCAGCGGCGCACTGGCCAAGGGTTGGCAGGTTCCGACCGGCGGCTGCGATCCGTGGGGAGTATTCGTCGGACCCAGGGTCAGCAAGCCGGTGATTGTAGCCGCCCACGGGTATTGCCTGACCATCGGTATCGAGTTGATGCTGGCGGCGGACATCAACCTGTGCGCCAGCAACACCCGCTTTGCGCAGATGGAAGTCCAGCGCGGGATCTTTCCTTTCGGCGGCGCCACCTTGCGCCTGCCTCGACTGTCGGGCTGGGGCAATGCCATGCGCTGGTTGTTGACCGGTGACGAGTTCGACGCCCACGAAGCGTTGCGCCTGGGACTGGTGCAGGAGGTCATGGCCAGCGAGGACCTGTTGCCACGCGCCATTGAACTGGCTGAACGCATCGCTCGACAGGCACCGCTGGGGGTTCAGGCGACATTACAGTCGGCGCGCCAGGCCCACCTCGAAGGTGAAGCCGCGGCGGCAGCGAGTTTGCCGGCGTTGGCCAAGGAGCTGTTGAACAGCGAGGACGCCAAGGAAGGCGTGAGGTCGCTGATCGAGAAACGCCCGGCCATATTCAAAGGATGTTAACCCCCTGGCGCTCCATCAGGTGGCTGGGCGAATGGCCTTGATCAGGTTCTGCAACGAGTAACCCAGGCGCGGGGCCAGGGCTTCGGCGCGGGCGCTCAACCCGTGCATGTCCAGCTCCTGGTCGAGCTCCGCTGGCACGATCAGGATCACATTGCCCTCCTTCACCGGCAGCTCCCAGTAATGGCGGTGATAAAGCCCGCGCAGCAATGCCGCACCCAATGGCTTGCCATCATCGGTCGCCCATTGGTTGATCACCAGCCAACCGCCCGGATTCAGGCGTTTCTGGCAGTTCTCCAGGAAATTCCACGCCAGATGCCCGACACCCGGTCCGACATCGGTGTAGAGGTCGACGAAGATCAAATCTGCAGGCTCGGCGGTTTCCAGCAGATCGAGCGCATCGCCGATACGGATGTACAGACGCGGGTCATCGTCCAGGCCCAGGTACTCGATGGCCAGGCGCGGTACGTCCGGGCGCAGTTCAATGGCTTCTACGTCTTCCAGCGGCAGGAACTTCAGGCAGGCCTGGGTCAAGGTACCGGCACCCAGCCCAAGGAACAGCGCGCTGTCCGGCTGCTCGTGGCACAGCGCGCCAATCAGCATGGCGCGAGTGTAGTCATACTCCAGCCAGCTCGGGTCGGCGGTGAACACGCAGCTCTGCTCGATGGCGTCGCCAAATTCGAGGAAGCGGTAATCCGCCACTTCCAGCACCCGGATCATGCCGAACTCATCGTGCACTTCGGCGAGCAGATGCTCGACGCGCTCCTCAGTCATTTCGTCTCCTGGTCGCTGCCCGGCCAGTCACCAGACAACGTTATCATTCGTTCCGCGTTAGGCGGCAAAGGCGCGATTGTCGGCCAAGCATCGCCAGCAGGTCACGTACTAATTGCTGATAACATGAGGCCCCGTGCGTAAACACTAGAGACCGTGATGAGCCAACCCTGGAGCCCTGACAGCTGGCGCGCCTTGCCGATCCAGCAACAACCCCACTACCCGGACGCGGCGCACCTGCATGCCGTCGAGCAAAGCCTGGCCAGTTATCCGCCCCTGGTGTTTGCCGGTGAGGCCCGGGAGTTGCGCCGTCAGTTTGCCGAGGTCACCGAAGGGCGTGCGTTTCTGTTGCAAGGCGGCGATTGCGCGGAGAGCTTTGCCGAGTTTTCGGCGGCGAAGATTCGCGACACCTTCAAAGTGCTGCTGCAAATGGCCATCGTCATGACCTTTGCCGCCGGCTGTCCGGTGGTCAAGGTCGGCCGGATGGCAGGGCAGTTCGCCAAGCCGCGCTCGGCCAACGACGAAACCATCGATGGCGTGACCCTGCCGGCCTATCGGGGTGACATCGTCAACGGCATCGGTTTCGACGAAAAAAGCCGGGTACCGGACCCGGACCGCCTGCTGCAGTCATACCATCAGTCCACAGCCACCCTGAACCTGTTGCGCGCCTTCGCCCAGGGCGGTTTTGCCGACCTGCACCAAGTGCACAAGTGGAACCTGGACTTCATCGCCAACTCGGCGCTGGCGGAAAAGTACAGCCACCTGGCCAACCGTATCGATGAAACCCTGGCCTTCATGCGCGCCTGCGGTATGGACTCGTCGCCACAATTGCGCGAGACCAGCTTCTTCACCGCCCACGAAGCCCTGCTGCTCAATTACGAAGAAGCTTTCGTGCGGCGCGACAGCCTGACCAACGACTATTACGACTGCTCCGCCCACATGTTGTGGATCGGCGACCGCACTCGCCAGCTCGACGGCGCTCACGTCGAGTTCCTGCGCGGGGTCAACAACCCGATCGGGGTCAAGGTCGGCCCGACCATGAACACCGATGAGCTGATTCGTCTGATCGACGTGCTCAACCCGGAAAACGACCCAGGCCGCCTGAACCTGATTGCCCGCATGGGCGCGAACAAGGTCGGCGATCACCTGCCGCAGCTGATTCGTGCCGTGGAACGTGAAGGCAAAAAGGTGCTCTGGAGCAGCGACCCGATGCACGGCAATACCATCAAGGCCAGCAGCGGCTACAAGACACGGGATTTCGCGCAGATCCTCGGTGAGGTGAAGCAGTTCTTCCAGGTTCACCAGGCCGAAGGCACTTACGCTGGTGGTATTCACATCGAGATGACCGGTCAGAACGTCACCGAGTGCATTGGCGGCGCACGTCCGATCACCGAGGACGGCTTGTCGGACCGCTACCATACCCACTGCGATCCACGGATGAATGCCGATCAGTCGCTGGAGCTGGCGTTCCTGATCGCTGAAACCCTGAAGCAGGTTCGCCGCTAAGGCGGGCTACCCCCCGGCCAACGCCACCCGCAACCGCGCCGCACTGGCGCGGGGGCAATTGAGTTGAATCTGCGCCAGGCCCAACCAGTTGGCCATCTTGCGCAAATTGTCCGCCAACGCCTGCATGCCCGCCTCATCGAGACCCGGTTGCTCTTCGTGCACCGCGTGCACCGCCAGCCGCCCCAACGCCCGCTCAGCCCGCAGATCGACCCGCGCAGCGATCCGCTCGTGGTGCAGAAACGGCAACACGTAATAGCCATACACCCGCTTGGCGGGTGGCGTATAGATTTCCAGGCGGTATCGGAAGTCGAACAGGCGCTCGGTCCGGCTGCGTTCCCAGATCAACGAATCAAAGGGCGAGAGTAAGGCACTGGCACTGACCCGGCGTGGGACTTTCGGCTCGGGCAAACAGTACGCCCGTTGCTTCCAGCCCTGCACTTCGCAGGCGTGCAACGCGCCATCCTCCACCAGTTCCGCCAACGCGCTGCGACACTGCGCCAGCTCCAGGCGAAAATAGTCGCGCAAGTCCTTCTCAGTCGCCACACCCAGTGCAGCGGCGGCGTGCAGGAGCAGTCCTCGTTGCGCATCTGCCTCGCTTGGCAGAGCAACACTGAGCACGGACGCGGGAATCACCCGTTCCGGCAGATCGTAGAGCCGCTCAAAACCGCGCCGCCCCGCCACCGTAACCTCTCCGGCAGCGAACAACCACTCCAACGCGTGTTTTTCCGCACTCCAGTCCCACCAGGGCCCTGCTCGCTCCTGGCGTGTCGACAAACTCCCAGCCCCCAACGCACCGAGCTCCTCGACCGAGGCCAGGACCCGGCGGATGGTGTCCTGCTGTTCCCGCCCGAAACGCGCCAATTGCTGATAGATGCCCTCGCCTTGCGCGGCCCGTTGCATTCGCCAGCGCAGCAACGGATACATCGACAACGGCAACAATGAGGCCTCATGCCCCCAGTATTCGAACAAGGTGCGCCGCCGCCCTTGGGCCCAGGCGGCCTGATCAAGTAGCTCGGAGGAGTAGTCTCCAAGGCGCGAGAACAAGGGCAGGTAATGCGAGCGCACTAGCGCGTTGACCGAATCGATCTGCAGCACACCCAGACGTTCGATCAACCGATTGAGCTGGCTCGACTTGACCGGTGCTGGCGACTGACGCCCAGAGAAACCTTGGGCCGTCAGTGCCAGGCGCCTGGCTTGCTTGAGGGAAAAACACAGGGAGCCGGTCATGTAACCATCCTTGGTGAAGGTTTCCTCCACCTTAATACCAGGCTCACCAAACGCCAATGGCAGGCTCAACGCTTCAGCGGATCATCCCAGAACGGGCGCGCAGACTCCCTGACCACATCCGCCCGACTCAGGCCGATGTCCCGCAACCGGTCATCGCTCATCCGTGCCAGCTCGGCACGGTCCTTACTCAACTGGTGCCACCGCCCCAGTTTCGCGAGCGCCCTGGACAAATGCCGGACCGACCTGTCCAGCGTTGCTTCCATGGCGCCGCGCCCTACCCTCACTACCGTGTACCGTCGTTCCATGACAGTGCTCCCAAAAAGTGAGGTCGAAGTCTGCTACCGGTTCGGTAAACCAACCAGTGAATGTCGGTGACCACCTGTTTCCAGCTCGATACAGCCCCATGGCCCGGGCGTTTGTACCGGACCACGGGGGAGTGACAGAAGATTTCAATCGACCTGGCCGCTTACTTGCCCTTGCCCATTGGGTCTTCCCAGAAATGCCGCTCCGTTTCCTGCTGGATGTCGGCCCGACTCAGACCAATGTCTTTCAGCGCGTCATCGCTGAGGCTGGCCAGCACTGAGCGCTCACGATGCAACTGAAACCAGCGCACGAGTTTTTCCAGTAGATGATGGGAGAAGCCATGGAGTGAGAAATGGTTTAACTGCACATAACCTTTTTGACCTTTCATCGTCTTGCCCTCCGTTGTGGATGGCTCAAGTCTCGCGCCAGGACTAAGATCAATCCAACGAATGTTTCTTATGCAACACATCTCGGAGATTGATGAGTTGAGCGCCTACCCCAGCATTGATACCGAAGTCCTGCGCACGTTCGTCGCCATTGCCGACCAGGGCGGTTTCACCCGCGCTGGCGAGTTGGTCAACCGCACGCAATCGGCGGTTAGCATGCAGATGAAGCGTCTAGAAGAGGACGTGCTGCAACGCCAACTGTTCCAGCGCGACGGCCGCCAGGTGAAGCTGACTGCCGAGGGTCAGGTGTTGCTGGGTTACGCCCGGCGGATCCTCAAGCTGCACAGTGAAGTGTTCAATACCCTGCGAGAACCGCACATGGTCGGCATGGTCAAGATCGGCACGCCCGACGACTATGTCATGCGCTTCCTGCCGGGCATCCTGTCGCGCTTCGCCCAGGCCTATCCGTTGATCCAGATCGAAGTGCATTGCGACTCCTCCGAGCAGTTGCTGCAACGCCAGGACCTGGACCTGTCGATCGTCACCCGCGAACCTGGCAACGAGATCGGCCAACTGCTGCGCAAGGAACGTTTTGTCTGGGCCCAGGCGCTGTGCTTCAACCCCAACGAGCAAGTGCCGCTGCCGCTGGCAATGTTCAACAGTGACTGTTTTTGCCGGCGCTGGGCCTGTAACGCGCTGGACGCCAGCGAGCGCGAGTACCGCATCGCCTATAACAGCTCAAGTCTGTCGGCGATCATGGCGGTGGTCAGTGCCGGGCTGGCCGTAACCGCCCAACTGGAAAGCCTGATCACCCAGGACATGCGCATCCTCGGCGAGGCGGAAGGTCTGCCGCAGTTGCCCGAGGCCAGCATCATGCTGCTGCGCAACCTGCATAACCCCTCGCCCATCACCGAGTGTCTGGCCGAGCACATTGTCGAAGGCTTCAAACTTTAAAGGCGAGCATCACCGCACACAGCACCAGGAAGGCGCAGAACAACCCGCGCAGCAAGCGCTCCGGCATGGCGTGGGCGATCTTCACTCCCCAACTGATGCTCAACAACCCGCCCGCCGCCATGGGCAGCGCAATGCTCCAGTTCACCTGCTGATGCAGCGCATAGGTGACCAGGGTCACGCCGGTGCTGGGCAAGGCCAGCGCCAGCGACAGGCCCTGGGCCACCACTTGAGTGGTGCCGAACAGACTGGTGAGCACCGGCGTCGCCACCACGGCCCCGCCCACACCGAACAACCCGCCCATGGCCCCCGAGGCTGCTCCCAGGACGCCCAGCCAGGGCCATGGATAGCGCATCTGCGCGCTGGGCTTGGCGGTCGCCATGAACATGCGCAGCAGGTTGTAGCTCGACAGCGCCACCAGAAAGGCCACAAAACCGATGCGCATGACCTGGGCATCAATCCCCACCGCCCAGATCGAGCCAAGCCAGGCGAAACAAAAACCCATCGACGCAAGCGGCAGGGCGTGCCGCAACTCGATGCGATTGCGCTGGTGGTAACGCCAGAGCGCCAGCATCACATTGGGCACCACCATCACCAGCGCCGTGCCCTGGGCAATCTGCTGATCCAGGCCGAACAATACGCCCAGCACCGGGATCGCGATCAATCCGCCGCCGATTCCGAACAATCCGCCGACAGTCCCCAGGGCAGCGCCCAGTACCAGATACATCGCCAACTCAATCACAATTCATTTCTCCGCACACCAGGCTGTGCATCCTACGCAGTAGCTTCTAGCGGGGAAACGCACAGCAACGCACAATGGCTGTGCCAAATCCGCATAGGCCGATCCTGATGAATCCCAACGCGCTCACCGACCAACTGGGGTTATTCCTCGACGTAGTGGAAACCGGCAGTTTTTCCGCGGCCGCCCGCCGCCCTCCACTGACCCCCTCGGCCGTCGCCAGGCGTATCGACAGCCTGGAGCATGCCTTGGGCAGCCAGCTGTTCGTGCGCACCACCCATGCCGTTCGCGCCACGCCCGCGGGGTTGGCGTTTGCCGAACGAGCCCGACGGATAGTCAGTGAATTGCGCCTGGCCCGGGCCGAAGCCGCTTCCCTGAGCAACGCGCCGGAGGGCCTGATTCGGGTCGATGCGCCTGCGGCCTTCGGTCGACGCCATCTGGCACCGGTGATTGCCGACTTTCTACAGGTCTATCCGGGGCTCGACGTGCAATTGCATTTGATCGACAGCTTCGTCGACATGCAGGGCTTGAATCTGGGCAAGGTCGACCTGGTGCTGCGCGCCGGGCAAATGGCCGACACCCGCATGGTGGCCACACCCCTGGCGAGCATGGTGCGCATTGCCTGCGCCAGCCCCGCGTACCTCAAGCGGCGCGGCGTACCCCAGCGGCCCGAGGAGTTGAGCACTCATGACGGCCTCGATTGGGATGGCCTGGCGCCGCCCTTCGCCTGGCGCTTCGAGCACAACGGCCAACAGCACTTGCATCGCCCGCAACGCATCCGCCTGAGCGCCAACAATGCCGAAGCGCTGCTCTACGGCGCCCTCGCCGGCCTGGGTATCGCGCACCTGCCGACCTGGTTGTGCAGCGAATACCTGCTGCGCGGTGAGTTGCTGCCGTTGTTTTGCGACGCGGGCTTGCCCAAGCCGGAGAACACCGGCATCTATGCCCTGCGCCTGGAGCAGCAGGCCAGTTCCCGCACACGGCTGTTGCTGGAATACCTCAAGAGCCGCTTCAGCCCAATCCCGCCATGGGACCTGGCCCTGCAGCGTGACTTCAGCCGGCTCTAGCGGACAATCATCTGGCGCAAGGCAAAAAAAAACCCGACACAAGGTCGGGTTTTTTGCCTACAAGGACTGCGCTTATTTAGCACGGCCTTTGTAAGAACCGCCTTCGCGGGTATCGATCTCGATCATGTCGCCGATTTCGATGAAGTCAGCAACCGACAGCTCGGTACCGTTCTTCAGTTTGGCAGGCTTCATCACCTTGCCGGAAGTGTCACCGCGAGCGGAACCTTCGGTGTAGTCAACCTGACGCACGATAGTGGTCGGCAGCTCTACGGATACCAGACGGTCTTCGAAGAACACGGCTTCGCAGACGTCGGTCATGCCTTCTTCAACGAATGGCAGAACGCTTTCGATGTCTTCGGCGTTCAGCTCGTACATGGTGTAGTCAGTGGTGTCCATGAACGTGTAGGTGTCGCCGCTGATGAAGGACAGGGTCGCTTCTTTGCGGTCGAGGATCACGTCGTCCAGTTTGTCGTCGGCGCTGTAAACGATCTCGGTCTTGTAACCGGTCAGCAGGTTTTTCAGCTTGGTCTTCATGATCGCGCTGTTACGACCGGACTTGGTGAATTCAGCTTTCTGAACCAGCCAAGGGTCGTTTTCGAGACGGATCACCGTACCGGGTTTCAGTTCTTTACCAGTTTTCATTGCGAATATCCGAATTTGGATGGGATTTACAAAAATCTAGGCCGCGTATCATATCCAATTTAGGTAAAACTGCACCAGCGCTGAGGCAAGATCGACCTGCAACGACTGTTCCAGACACCATGAGCGGGCGTGATTTTGCAGCTCCGGCCAGTGCGCCTCGGCGCTGATCCAGGCCGGGGCCATGCCCTCGCCGTTATTCCAGGCCCGCCACAACCCCTCTAGCGCCGCGCGTGCGGCGGGTGACAGGGTTTTGGTATAGAGGGTCAAAAAGGCTTCGAGCTTATCCAGGTGGGCCTCTTCCTCCTGCTGGTAGATATGCCACAGCATCGGACGAGCGGCCCATTGCGCACGGACGAACGAGTCCTCGCCACGCACCGCGTTGAAATCGCAGCACCACAGCAGCAGGTCGTACTGGTCCTGGCGCACAAACGGCAACACCTGCACGGTCAGGGCTCCCCGTTGCTGCACGGCGCCGACTGCCAGTCCCGGCTGCCCCAGCCAGCGTGCCACATCCCCGAGGACTCGCCCCTGCGGCACCAGCAGATGGGTGGCCTGTGCAGCGTTCGCCATCACGTCCAGCCAATCGGCCAGCCCGGCGTTCTCGTAGGCAAACAGGGATATCAGGCGCGCTCCCGCGGCGCGCTCTACCCCCAGGCCTTGCAGGAACTCACGCTGCGCAACCGGGTTGGCTTGAAACTGCTCGCGCCGTGCCAGCAACTCGCGTTCGCGCAGCAGACCGCCCGTGCCCGGCTGGAACCCCGGGAAAAAAAAGTATTTCTGCACATGCTGGAACTTCACCGAGGGCAGGCCGTGGCAGCCAACGATCCAGTCTTCGGCACTCAAATAGTCGAGGTTCAGCCACAGCGGAGTGTGCTCGCGGGCTGCCATCGCCTCCATGTAGGCATGCGGTAACTGACAGGCGAAGGCCGCAACCACCACATCGGCAGCGTCCGTCGCTTGCCAGTCCGCCGACCAGTGACGCACGTCCACGCCCTGCTGCCATTGCTGGCGCGCATTGACATCGAGCTCCGGACACAGGCGCTCGAATGCCCGCAGGTCATCGACCCACAAGCGCACCGCGCAGGGATGCTCGGCCACCAGTTGGCGGGCCAGGCGCCAGGTCACGCCGATGTCGCCGTAGTTGTCGACGACCGTACAGAAAATATCCCAGTCGACTTTCATGCCGGGCTCCGTGGGGCAAAGACTTTGATTGTCCGCATAAATCGTTGCGCGCAGAAGGGCCGACGGCGATTAATCTTCATGCGACAATCCACGCTTGCCCATTTCCCCCGCCAGGAGGCAACGATGCCGTACCGTCCACCCGCTCGCCGCACAGTGTCGATCACTCTCAACCCGCTGCAATTGATCGGCTGCATCGCCCTGGGCCTGTGGCTGGGGTTCGTCGCCATTGCCCTGACCGCCTGGCTGCTGTCCAGGCTTTTGCCTGCGACACAGTTGGCGCCGCTGGCGGACGTGGTGCGCCCGGCCACCCAAGCCGCGCCGGTGGCGGCACAACCAGCAGCGGACAACCAGATGTTTGAGCAGTACAAGTCCATCCTCAACCAACAGGCGCGGCAGGAAGTCCTGGAGCAAGCGCGCAATGACCCGCGCAATCAGACAAACCCCACCTGCCAGTTCTGGTTGCAACAAGACCGCACTATCCCCAGCGACAAAAGCCGCAGCAACGTGCTGCAGTTCTGCAATTGATCATGAATAAACAGAACGTACACCAGTTGCTTCTGGAAAAGCTGGCGGTCGATTTCGACGTCGCCCAGCGAGCGGCGCAAACCGCCTACGAAACCGCAACCCACGAAGAAAACATCGCCGAGAACAAGTACGACACCCTGGGGCTCGAAGCCTCTTACCTGGCGGCCGGCCAGGCCAAGCGCGTCGAGGAAATTCGCCAGGCGCTGACGCGGTGCCAGAACATGCCCGTGGCTGCGTATGACGCGCAGCGGGGCATCCAGATCGGCAGCCTGCTGGGCCTGGAAGACGACCAGGGGCGCCAGCAATGGCTGTTCCTGGCGCCGGATGCGGCGGGATTGAAGGTCTATCTGGTGGGACAGTTGATTACCGTCATCACCCCGCGCTCGCCACTGGGCAACAGCCTCTTGGGCAAATTGGAGGGCGATGAGGTGGAGATCGTGGTGGCGGGCACTCGGCAACAGTTCACTGTCACCGAGGTCGTCTGAGGGACTCAGTGAACCGGTAGTTCAACGCCGTCGAACAGTTCTTCGAGTTCCTGCTTGTTGTGGCACTGGATGGCCTTGGCCATGACTTCGCGCGTCAGGTGTGGGGCGAACTTCTCGATGAAGTCGCACATGAAGCCACGCAGGAAAGTACCGCGACGGAAACCGATCTTGGTCACGCTAGACTCGAACAGCTCGCTGGCATCGAGTACTACCAGGTCATTATCGAGCTTGGTATCGACCGCCATCTTGGCTACGATCCCGACGCCCAGGCCGAGGCGCACATAGGTCTTGATCACGTCGGCGTCAGCGGCGGTGAACACCACTTTCGGCGTCAAGCCGCGGTGGCTGAAGGCTTCGTCGAGCTTCGAACGGCCGGTAAAACCGAAGACGTAGGTCACGATCGGGTATTCGGCCAGGGCTTCGAGGGTCAGCTTCGGCAGCTTGGTCAGCGGGTGACCCTGGGGTACCACCACACAACGGTTCCAGCGGTAGCACGGCATCATTACCAGGTCGCCGAACAACTCCAGGGCCTCGGTGGCAATCGCGAAATCCACGGTGCCATCGGCGGCCATTTCGGCGATCTGCATCGGCGACCCCTGGTGCATGTGCAGGGCAACGTCGGGGTATTGCTTGATAAAATTGCTGATCACCGGCGGCAATGCATAACGTGCCTGGGTGTGTGTGGTGGCAATCGACAGGGTGCCTTTCTTCTCGTTGGAGAACTCCTGGGCGATCTGCTTGATGCTCTCGACCTTGCGCAGGATTTCGCCGGCGGTGGTGATGATGCGCTCACCGGCCGGAGTGACGCGGGTCAAGTGTTTGCCGCTGCGTGCAAAAACCTCGACGCCCAACTCGTCCTCCAGCAGGCGGATCTGCTTGCTGATGCCCGGCTGCGAGGTGTACAGGCTTTGGGCAGTAGCCGAAACGTTGAGGTCGTGGTGCGCCACTTCCCAGATGTAGCGCAATTGTTGAAGCTTCATATGAATCCCTCAAAGCAGATAGACGCCACGGGCATCAGCGACGGTATATAACTATATTAATGGTTTGAAGAATAAATCTAGAACTTTTTCATCAAAAGGCCAGCATTCTCGCCTCAAATATCCCCGTGCCGCCGGCGCTGTGACAGGGGCACCAGGTAAACCGGCACTTGCGACAACTGCAACACCCGTGCGGCTGTGCGCCCCAAAGGGGTTTCCCCACCGCTGCCATGGCTGTGACTTCCTAGGATCAACAAATCCACCGAGAGTTTCTGAGCCTGTTCGAGAATCACCTGCGACGGATCGCCCTGGAACACCCTGACCGACTGAATCAGCTCCAGGTCCTGCTGCCCCTCCCCCAACTCCTCGCGAAAACTGTCGAGCACCCGCTGTTCGATATTGGCCATTACCGTACTCAGGCCCTGGCTGTGAAACTCGTTCAGCGCCTGTTCGTCGAGGTAGCTCTGCAACACCGATTCAGCGAACAACCCCATCGGTTCAACCGCGTGCACTACATACAGCTCGGCCTTGAACGTTCGGGCCAATGCCAGTGCGTGTTGCATCACAAAAGGAGCGTAAAGGCCGAGGTCAGTGGCATACAGCATCGAACGAATCATGTGACCTCCTCGAGTGCCTGAATGGCGGAGATTGCTTCAGCTTAGCAGTGCTGCGCGCAGTTCGACGTGCCGTGCAAGGTGCTGAACGGGCGACCTAAACCTTCAGTTCGTTGCTGATACCGTGGGGCACGTGCCCGGTGGCCACGACCTCGCGGGCCAGTTCACAGTGGCCGGCCTGGTCGTCGAAAAACACATCGGCGGCAAACGCCTCAAGAAATGCCGACTTGGTCAGCCCCCCGAGAAACAGTGATTCGTCGAGGCGGATATCCCACTCGCGCAGCGTGCGAATCACCCGCTCATGGGCCGGCGCCGAACGTGCCGTGACCAAGGCGGTGCGGATCGGGCATTGGTCTTCGGGGAACTCGCGCTGCAAGGCATTGAGTGCGGCCAGGAAGCCCTTGAACGGACCGCCGCGCAGCGGCTCACGCGCGGCCTGCCGCTCACTGGCCTGGAACGCTTCAAGACCGCCGGCCTGATAGACCCGCTCCGACTCATCGGAAAACAGCACCGCATCGCCATCGAAGGCGATGCGCAACTCTTCGCTGGCCGCACGGCTGGCACCTCCCGACAGAATGGTCGCGGCGGCAAAGCCGGCGTCCAGTGCGCTGCGCACATCTTCAGCGTGAGTGGAGAGAAACAGGTCGCAGCCAAATGCCTTGAGGTACGGATAGGGACTGCGGCCACCGACAAACGCCGCCCGGGAAATTGCCAGGCCGTAATGGTGGATCGAATTGAACACCCGTAAGCCGGTGTCAGCGCTGTTGCGCGATACCAGCACCACTTCGACCCGAGCCTTGCCCAGGTGCGCATTGAGGTTCAACAGTTTCTGCACCAGGGGAAAGGCATCGCCCGGCTCGAGGATCTCGTCTTCATGTTCGATCTGGTACTGCCGGTACGCCTCGACGCCACTGGCCAGGTACACCTTATGGCTGTCGCTGAGGTCGAACAGCGCTCGCGAGGAAATCGCCAGGACCAGTTTGTCGTCGATGCCTTTTGCCATGTGTCCCCCCGGACTGAAACTTCAGCGATTACGCCCATCAATAAAACACAGGGCCTGATACAGGGCTTCGATCTTCGGCATCGGGCAACCCGCTGCCCGGGCCGAAGCCAAGGGCTGGGCGTAGATCGCAGCCAACTCCAGCGGCCGCTGCTGCTGGAAGTCGTGATACATGCTCGGCCAGTAGTCGGGCATTTTTTCGGTGACCTTGAACAGATGCTCGGCATAACCCGCTGGCATGCTGTGCCCACAGGCTTGTGCGCCCTGCACCACTTCCGCCATCAGCGCCTGGATCAGTTCGCGACTGTATTGATCGGCCATCAAGGGGCTGGTACTCGCCCCGAGCAGCACCGACAAACCGTTGTAAGGAACATTCCAGACCAGTTTTTGCCAACGCGCCTGCTGCAGATTGGCCATGGCCTGGGAATCGAGACCAGCGGTACGAAACAGCCCAGCGCCTTGCTCGACGATCTGCTGGCGTGCCGCCGCATCGGCCATCACCGGGCCACTGTGATAACCCACATGCACGGCGCCCAGCGCCTGGTGTTCGATGATGCCTGGGCCTGCGCGGTGCACACAGATGAAACACAGGCCACCGAGCAGGTGCAGCGAGTCGGGCAACAGCTCGCGCAAGCTGTCCTCGACATCCAGGCCGTTCTGCAGCAGCAGGACCTTGGCGCCCGCCGCCGCAGCCTGGATGATCGCCGGCGCCAGCTCGCTGTTACTGGTGGTCTTGGCACCCACCAGCAGCCAATCGCAAGGGGGCATGTCTTCAGCGGTGTTGTAGGCCTGGACCGGGTTCAAGGTCAGGGCGCCGAACGGCGCGCTGTGCACTTGCAGGCCACGCTCGGCCACCGCGCAAAATTCGCTGCGCAGTAGAAAATGCACGTCAAATCCGGCCCGCGCCAGCATCACGCCGTAAAATCCACCAATCGCCCCGGTGCCGATAATGCCGATTCTCGGCGATTGTCCTGCTGTTGCTGTCATGGCAATTCCTCTGGTTCCCGACTCAGCGCCAGCCCCACCGCCGCGTTCAGTTCAGTGCGGGTGAGGCGCGCCTGGACTGCGCCAAAAAACTCACCGTCGCGCACCACAAACAGCGCCGGCAAATGAAAGACCTGATAACGCGCCACGGCTCCGCCGTTGTTGCCGGCGTCGATCCAGCACAGCCGATCGACCGCGAGGCCGAGGGCGGGTAACTGGACTCGCGCCCAACGGCAACTGGAGCAGCCGACACTGGTGAAAATCACCAGCGAGACACCACTCATCGCCAACAGCCGTTGGTCGGCGTCGAAATCGGTCAGCTCGCATTCGACCACTATACTGGGGGAAACACTGTCGAATGACCGACACTTGGAGTCCGCGTTCATGGGGCGTTTTATTCCTCATCCTGACGATGTGCCCGTCGAGTTAACGTTGCGCAAGCACCAGTGTATTTCTCGGCAAGAGCTGCACACTATCAGTCTCGGCGGCGTGGCTTGCAATTACCACCGCGCCTGGCGCAAGGGTACGGCACTGGAAGTACGCATGCCGACCCTCAGCGAACATGTCTGCTACCTGGGCTACGTGGCCTGGTGCCTTCGGCGCAAGCGTGGTTACCTGGTGGGCATCGCCTTCATCGACGAACAGACCCTGTTCAAGGCGCGAATGGGCGAGCAGGTCTGCCAGATCGAACGTTATTGCCGCCAGCAAGACCAGCAGCGCGAACCACAAGGCGTCCAGGCACTGGCCCTGCAATGGGTCGATCAACATGCCGGCGAGTACTCCCACGAGACCGTTCGCCAGGCTTTTGCCACGCCAGCGCTGGATTAAACCCGCGTCTGCCCATTGTCGAGCCACCGCCTAACGCGCTAAGGTTCGGCTCCCCGCTGCGCTTAAATCATGCTGTGCTCCGCCGCGCGGGGATCGCTGGCGGCCGGCACCCGTGACCTGACGAGTAACACGATGGCTGATTTACCGATCAATGACCTAAACGTCGCCTCCAACGAGACGCTGATCACTCCTGACCAGCTCAAGCGTGATATCCCCCTGAGCGCCGCTGCCCTGCAGACCGTGACCAAGGGCCGCGAAGTGATTCGCAATATCCTGGATGGCACCGACCACCGCCTGTTCGTCGTAATCGGGCCCTGCTCGATCCACGACCTCAAGGCCGCACACGAATACGCCGAGCGCCTCAAGGTCCTCGCCGCAGAAGTGTCCGACACCCTGTATCTGGTCATGCGGGTCTATTTCGAGAAGCCACGTACCACCGTCGGCTGGAAAGGCCTGATCAACGATCCGTACCTGGACGACTCCTTCAAGATCCAGGATGGCCTGCACATTGGTCGCCAGTTGCTGCTGGACCTGGCCGAGATGGGCCTGCCGACCGCGACCGAAGCCCTTGACCCGATCTCCCCGCAGTACCTGCAGGACCTGATCAGTTGGTCGGCAATCGGCGCGCGCACCACCGAATCCCAGACCCACCGGGAAATGGCCTCCGGCCTGTCCTCGGCGGTTGGCTTCAAGAATGGCACCGACGGCGGCCTGACCGTTGCCATCAACGCCCTGCAGTCGGTTTCCAGCCCACACCGCTTCCTGGGGATCAACCAGGAAGGTGGCGTATCGATCGTCACCACCAAGGGCAATGCCTACGGTCACGTGGTCCTGCGCGGTGGCAACGGCAAGCCAAACTACGATTCGGTCAGTGTGGCGTTGTGCGAGCAGGCGCTGAACAAGGCCAAAATCAAGCCAAACATCATGGTCGACTGCAGCCACGCCAACTCCAACAAGGATCCGGCCCTGCAACCGCTGGTGATGGAGAACGTTGCCAACCAGATTCTGGAAGGCAACCAGTCGATCATCGGCCTGATGGTCGAAAGCCATTTGAACTGGGGTTGCCAGGCGATTCCCAAAGACCTGGCCGACCTGCAATACGGCGTGTCGATCACCGACGCCTGCATCGACTGGTCTGCGACCGAAACCACCTTGCGCAGCATGCATGCCAAGCTCAAGGATGTGCTGCCTAAACGCGAGCGCACCTGACCCGCATCCAGCGCACACAAAAACGCCGGGCTTAGCCCGGCGTTTTTATTGGTAACCCTGATCAGAGCTTGGCGGCATGCCGCTGATGACGTTCCATGTAGCGCTCCACGTAGGAGCACGAGGGGATGACGGTGTAACCCATCTGCTCCGCGTACTCGAGCGCCTGCTCGGTCAACGCGGCGGCAATACCACGGCCACGCAGCGCGTTGGGTACGAACGTGCGATAGATATCCAGGGTCTGCTTACCCAGGTCCATATAGGTCAGGTAGGCACGATGACCGTCCACATTGGTCTCGAATTGATGACCAGCCTGGTCATGGTGGATGGACAACGCCTCGCTCATCACTACTCCTCGCGGGTCTTTGACTGACCCCTACCTTACCGATGTTTTTCCGGCGAAGGAACCTCTACGCCACCCCGTGCCTGTCGGACACCGAGAAAAACCCGTCCTGATCCCACGCAACCTGGCACGTATCAAATAGTAGGCACCAAAGGCACAAATGCTCAAGGCGCGCTCGTCACGATGTCGCGGGCGTGGGTTCGGCATGGGTCACGTCGAGGCGGTTCGACCGACGCTCTGGAGCGGCCGATCACCTGAACATTGCCGGATATTGAGACTTAAGACGTGCGCCGGTAGTTAAAGTCACCGCCAACATGCAAAAGTGACGTGAAACGACGCACAATTCCTCAACATAAGTGTAGACGAATCAATATAAAGGGACTTTAGGCGATACTGCGAAACAGCCATCAGGGTGCCACTGGCTTTCAAGCAGCGCGCTCAGTACGGGCTTCGCGGTTGCATACTTTTTATACAGCGCGATTAAAAGTTGCTCGAAAAAGAATCAGCGCCTACAATTTTTTTTGCTTCTTGCTATACGTCAGTTTACTTACTAAAAGTAATGGGTAGTATGTACGCCGGCTGTTTCCTCACTCTGGGGTGACAGCTAATTAATAGAAAGTCCTTGAAGGGGAACACGATGAACAACGTTCTGAAATTCTCTGCTCTGGCTCTGGCCGCAGTTCTGGCTACCGGTTGCAGCAGCGTATCGAAAGAAACCGAAGCACGTCTGACTGCTACTGAAGACGCAGCAGCTCGCTCCCAAGCTCGTGCAGACGAAGCTTACCGTAAAGCTGATGAAGCTCTGGCTGCTGCTCAAAAAGCACAACAGACTGCTGACGAAGCTAACGAGCGTGCTCTGCGCATGCTGGAAAAAGCTAGCCGCAAGTAATAGTCCTTCGGGATTGTTATCAAGCCGACCCATTTTTTGGGTCGGCTTTTTTATTGCCCGCAGTTTCTGCCGGCCATAAAAAACCCGCCGGGGCTGACGTCCCGGCGGGTCTTGTGGAGCGCTTACTGCAGTTCTAGCGGCGTGCTCGACACCAGCGGGGTACCCGTGCCCGGCACTGCGATTTCCACCGGCAGGCCATCTTCGGCCGCGACCACGTCACGCACCACGTCCCAGTTCATGCGCATGTTGCTGGTGATGTCCTCACGCTTGAGCATGGCGTTGATCACTGCGGTGTGCTTGTCGACCACCGACGGGTTGCCCTTGTCATCGATTGGCGTATGCGCCTCCAGATAGACCTTGCCGCCGCTCATGCCGAACTTGTACGGGTCGTTGAGGATGCGCACCGAGGTACCCACCGGCACCATGCTGGCCATCTCCAGCACGTTGTTGTTGAACATGCGGAAGCAGCCGTGGCTGGTGCGCATGCCGATGCCGAACTTCTTGTTCGAACCATGGATCAGGTAACCCGGCGTGCCCAGGGTGAACTTGAAAGGTCCCAGCGGGTTGTCCGGACCGGCCGGCACGACATTCGGCAACGGGTCGCCATCGGCGGCGTGCTCAGCCTTGATCGACGCGGGAGGGGTCCAGGTCGGGTTGGGGGTCTTGGCGACGATGCTGGTGTGGGCAATCGGCGAACCCCAGCCTTCCCGGCCGATCCCCAGGGGGAAGGTGTAGACCACGTTGCGGCCTTTAGGGAAGTAGTACAGGCGGTACTCGGCCAGGTTGATCACGATGCCTTCACGCGGGCCCGGAGGCAGGATGAAACGCGTTGGCAGGATGATCTCGGTGCCCGCGCCCGGCAGCCAGGGATCGACACCCGGGTTGGCCGCGACCATTTCCGAATAACCCAGGTCATAGGTGGTGCCCAGATCGGCGAAGGTATCTTCGTACTTGGCCTTGATCACTTGCACCTGGCCGACGATATCTTCGCCCGGCGGCGGCAAGGGCAGCTCCAACGCTGCAACGGGACCGGCCACGCACAGGGCGGCAAGAGACAGGCAGCGGGCGACGGCAGGAAAGCGCGACAACATCCGGAAAATCCTTTGCATGATCGACAGAGGGGGTAAAACCGCGATTGTACACCGCAGTCTGCGGATTCGGGGAACCGGGCGACGGTCGCCGCGCCGCAGGTTACAACTCGAAACGCAACTCCGGCCAGATCGGCGAAGTACCGCGCTTCTGTGACTCCAGGATTGCTCGGCACAACGAGCACAGACGCTGGTCCTGGAATACCCGGCGATCGACGCTGGACCAGCGCGGTTGCGCCGGCAGCAACGTACCGCACAGGGTACGGTCGGCCGAGCCGCCCAACTCCAGTTGACGCGTCACCAGATGCACCCGGACTTCCTGGCAGGCGAACAGATCCAACTGCTCGTCAGGCTCGATCAGTTGGTAGGCAAACAGGGACCAGGCAGGACGCGGCATCGGGGGCTCCAGATCAGGGGGGCGCCACATTAGCCGAAAGCCTGCCGCTAGAAAAGCATCAAAGCAGGGGTTTTAGCGTTGGCCAGACATTTTCCAGCAACTTGCCCTGTGCCGCGCCGGCCGGGTGAATGCCATCGGCCTGCATCAGCTCGGGCTTGCCGCCAATTCCCTCGAGAAAAAACGGCACCAGCGCGACCTTTTTTTCCGTCGCCAGATTGCTGTAGACCTGGGCAAAGGCCTGGGTATAGCGCACACCATAATTAGGCGGCAACTGCATGCCCAGCAACAGCACCTTGGCGCCACTGCCCCGGGACTGGTCGATCATCGAGGCAAGATTTTGTTGCAATTGCGTGGGCAGCTGTCCGCGCAGGCCGTCATTGCCCCCCAGCTCCAGCACCACCAGCGCCGGCTTATGGGCTGCAAGCAGCGCTGGCAGCCGCGCCTGGCCACCTGCACTGGTGTCGCCACTGATGGACGCGTTGACCACCGTAGTGGTGAAACCTTCGTCCTTGAGCCGCTGCTCCAGCAGCGATACCCACCCCTGCCGGGTATCCAGGCCGAAAGCCGCGCTGATACTATCGCCAACGATCAGGACAGTACCCGCCGCTGCGTTCTGGGCCATGCACATCAAGGCCAGGCCAGCACTCAAAAACCACACACGCATCGGACTCTCCATGGGCGCAAACATTCTCACTGCGCGGAACCTTAGCAAAGTGGTTCCCAGCGCGGAAGGTGAACTGACCATCCTGCACCAACTCAGCCTGGAACTGAACAAGGGCGACAGCCTGGCCATCGTCGGCAGTTCCGGTTCCGGCAAGTCCACCCTGCTCGGCCTGCTCGCCGGCCTCGACCTGCCCAGCAGCGGCGAAGTCACCCTGGCCGGCCAGGCCTTGAGCCAACTGGATGAAGACCAGCGTGCACGCATCCGCGCCGAGCATGTGGGGTTCGTGTTCCAGTCGTTCCAATTGCTGGACAGCCTCAACGCCCTGGAAAACGTGATGCTGCCGCTGGAACTCGATGGTCGCAAGGATGCCCGCGAACGTGCCACTGAACTGCTGCGCCGGGTCGGCCTGGGCAAGCGCCTGAGTCATTCGCCGCGCCAGCTTTCCGGTGGTGAGCAACAGCGCGTGGCGATCGCCCGGGCATTTGCCGCCGAACCCGATGTGCTGTTTGCCGATGAACCCACCGGCAACCTCGATACTCATACCGGCGAGCACATCAGCGACCTGCTGTTCGAACTGAACAAGGAAAGCGGCACCACCCTGGTGCTGGTCACCCACGATGAGCGCCTGGCACATCGCTGCCACCGCCTGATCCGTCTTGAAGCCGGCCTGTTGGTCGCCCCCCTGGAGCCTTGATGGCACGCTTGCCGCTGTTGCGCCTGTTCAGCCTGGCCATTCGTCAATTGCTGCGCGATGCCCGTGCCGGCGAACTGCGGGTGCTGTTCTTCGCCTTGCTGGTGGCCGTGGCCGCCAGCACCTCCATCGGCTATTTCGGCGCGCGCCTGAATGGCGCAATGCTGTTGCGCGCCACCGAATTCCTCGGTGCCGACCTGCTGCTCGAAGGCAGCTCGCCCGCCCGTCCCGAGCAGATCCAGAGCGGCAAGGACCTGGGCCTGCAACACGCCCAGGTGGTGGAGTTTTCCAGTGTCATCGCCACCGACCAGGGCATCCAGCTGTCGAGCATCAAGGCCGCCGACGGGGTCTACCCGCTGCGCGGCCAGCTGAAAAGCGCGCCCGCGCCGTTTGCCCCGGAAGAAGCCGGCGGCAGCCCGCAACCGGGTGAAGCCTGGGTCGAGGCACGGCTGCTGACCGCGCTGGACCTGAAGATCGGTGACAACATCGACGTCGGCATGAAGACCCTGCGCCTGAGCCGCGTCCTGACCTACGAGCCGGACCGCGCCGGCAACTTCTACAGCCTCACGCCGCGGGTGATGATCAACCTCGCCGACCTGACGGCCACCGGCGTGGTGCAACCCGGCAGCCGGGTCAGCTACCGCGAACTCTGGCGCGGCGACGCCACCGCCCTGGCCACCTACCGCGAGCGACTCCAGCCCGGCCTGGCGGCGAACCAGCGCCTGCAGGATGCCCGCGACGGCAATCGACAGATCGGTGGCGCGCTGGGCAAGGCCGAACGCTACCTGAACATGGCGAGCCTGGTGGCGGTGCTGCTGTCCGGGGTCGCGGTGGCGCTGTCGGCAACCCGCTTTGCCACCCGCCGTTTCGACGCCAGTGCCTTGTTGCGCTGCCTGGGGTTGTCCCGTCGGGAAACCCTGGTGCTGTTCAGCCTGCAACTGACTGTGCTGGGGTTGCTCGCCAGTATCAGCGGCGCCCTCATCGGCTGGTTCGCCCAACTGGGGTTGTTCGCCCTGCTCGGCGACTTGCTGCCCACCGACGTACCGCCCGGCGGCCTGCTACCGGCCATTGCCGGGATCGGCACCGGGCTGGTAGCGCTGGCCGGCTTTGCCCTGCCACCGCTCGCCGCCCTCGGCCGAGTGCCACCCCTGCGGGTGTTGCGACGCGACATGCTGCCCATCCCGTCAAGCACCTGGATGGTCTATGGCGCCGCCCTGGGCGCGCTTGGCCTGATCATGTGGCGCCTGAGCCTGGACCTGGTGCTGACCTTCGCCCTGCTCGGGGGGGGCGTACTGGCCGCGCTGGTGCTCGGCGGCTTGTTGCTGCTGGTGCTCAAGAGCCTGCGCCGCCTGCTGGCCCGGGCATCCCTGCCCTGGCGCCTGGGCCTGGGGCAATTGCTGCGTCATCCACTGGCGGCAGCCGGGCAGTCCCTGGCTTTTGGCCTGATCCTGTTGTCGATGGCGTTGATCGCCCTGCTGCGTGGCGAGTTGCTCGACACCTGGCAGAACCAGCTACCCAAAAATGCGCCAAACTATTTCGC
The DNA here is from genome assembly GCF_033989915.1 of Pseudomonas sp. P5_152. Classification (NCBI taxonomy): domain Bacteria; kingdom Pseudomonadati; phylum Pseudomonadota; class Gammaproteobacteria; order Pseudomonadales; family Pseudomonadaceae; genus Pseudomonas; species Pseudomonas sp. P5_152. The sequence goes on from NZ_JASFAH010000002.1 coordinate 1,427,099, forward strand.
CCTGAACATCCTGCCGGCCGACAAACAGGCATTTACCGATCGCCTGATCGAACTCTCTGCCCAATCCGCGCCGCTGTACCCGGTGGTGCCAGGACGCCTGATAAGCATCAATGGTGAGCCGGTGCAGGCGATTGTCAGCAAGGACTCCCAGGGTGATCGGGCGATCCAGCGCGACCTCAGCCTGACCTGGGCGGCGCAACTACCGGCGGGCAACAGCATTACCGCCGGCAATTGGTGGTCAGCCCAGCCGTCCGACGACATCCCCGGGGTCTCGGTCGAGGGTAAGGTTGCCGAGAGCCTGAAGCTCAAGCTCGGTGACCACATGGTGTTCACCGTTGGCGGGGTCAACCGCGAAGCCCGGGTCACCAGCCTGCGCGACATCAACTGGGACAACTTCCAGCCAAACTTCTTCATGATCTTCCAGCCCGGCACCCTGCAGGATCTGCCCGCGACCTACCTGACCAGTTTCTACCTGGCCGCCGGTCACGACCAACAGATCATCGACCTGTCGCGCGCCTTTCCGGCGGTGACCATCTTGCAAGTCGAGGCCCTGTTGGCACAGCTACGCAGCATCCTGGGCCAGGTCACCCTGGCGGTCGAGTACGTGCTGTTGTTCGTCCTGGCGGCGGGTATGGCCGTGCTGTTTTCCGGATTGCAGGCGACCCTCGATGAACGCATTCGCCAAGGGGCGTTGCTGCGTGCGCTGGGGGCCGAACGGCAACTGCTGGTCAAGGCCCGGCGGATCGAGTTCGGCTTGCTGGGTGCGGTCAGCGGCCTGCTGGCGGCCATTGGTTGCGAACTGGTGAGCCTGGTGTTGTACCGCTACGCCTTCGACCTGGCTTGGCATCCCCACCCGTGGCTGCTGTTGCTGCCGGTGATCGGTGCATTGCTGGTGGGCGGTGCCGGGGTCTTTGGTACGCGCCGGGCATTGAACGCCAGCCCACTGACAGTCCTGCGCGAGGGTTGATAGACTCGATGCTTTCCCAGCACAAGACATTGTCATGAGCCGCTATCGCCCTCCCCGTCCTGCCGGCACCGCCCTCATCACTCCCGAGGGCGAGGCGCGGATGCGTGCCGAGTTCCACGAACTCTGGCACGTGCGCCGCCCCCAGGTGACCCAGTCCGTCAGCGAAGCCGCCGCCCAGGGCGACCGCTCGGAAAACGCCGAGTACACCTATGGCAAAAAAATGCTGCGCGAGATCGACAGCCGGGTAAGGTTTCTCACCAAGCGCCTGGAGGCGCTCAAGGTGGTCAGCGAAAAGCCCAGCGACCCGAACAAGGTCTACTTCGGCGCCTGGGTGACCATCGAGGATGAACAGGGCAAAACGTCGCGCTACCGCATCGTCGGCCCGGATGAACTGGACCTCAAGCAAGGCCTGATCAGCATCGACTCACCGCTGGCGCGGGCCTTGATCGGTAAAGCGCTGGATGCCGAGGTACGGGTACAAACCCCGGACGGCGAGCAGTTCGTGTACATCACGGCCATCGACTACCCCTGAAGGCTAGCGTCGGGCGATCAGCCCCTGGCGGGCGACACGGGTCAGTTGCCTGATCATTTCACCCGCTTCTTCGGCGCTGGGGGACTGGATAACGGCCAAGTCAAAGCTGTCACTGGCAAAACGTGCCAACGACTCACCGTCTTCGACAAACTGGATCAGGAACGCTGCCGGACCACCGTTGCGACGCGGCCAGCCATCCAGATAACGCAGCAGCGTCGGCTGGTGATTACCGCCCAGGAGGATTTTCGGGTTGCGTTGGGTCAGGTGAGCCGTGATCGGCGCGGGGCGTAGAGAGGGGTGCAGTGCATTCATCTTGTCGTGTCTCAGCCTCAAAAATCTGCATGGCAGGTGAGAGGCAACACCGAACCAGCGCTTTAGCGGTACTTCAAAGCCTGGTCCAGGCTTCTATCGGCAACTGAATGAGTCACCTGGCGCCCCGCAAGTAGCTGTTTAAATCGGCGCATGGCAGCATCCTAGAGAAGCTGACGGGACAGTGTCAAGAATCCGCAGCAACAAAAAGGCCCGCGTATGCGGGCCTTAGTCGTGAGCCAGAGCACTCAACCGGCGATGGCGCGATCCACCGACAGCTTGCCAGCACCTTCGCACAAGACCGCGATGCTACCGCCGAGCAATGCCAGGGCAAACTCATAGCCGTTGTTGGCCATGAACAGGCCGTTGCTGATGTGCACCGAAAAAATCGCTACCAGCGAGAGGAAGGTCAGGCCCAGGGCGGCCGGACGCACCAGCAAGCCGATGATCAGCGCCAGACCGCCGAAGAACTCGGTACCGCCAGCCAGGATCGCCATCAACTGCCCCGGTGCCAGGCCCAGGCTTTCCATGTACTGCGCGGTCCCCGCAAGGCCATAGCCGCCAAACATGCCGAACAGTTTCTGCGCACCGTGGGCGGCGAAGATCACGCCGACGCAGATCCGCAAGACCGTCAGGCCGTAGCCGGCGCGGGTGAAAAGTACCTTGTTGATCAGTGTGCTCATGCTCTGTCATCCATAGTGAGTGTGTGTGTTGGTTGGCCGCTATATTAATCGGTAAACCTTATGTTAAAAGCGCAAAAAACTCAGATTAACAATCAGTTTAGTCGATCATTTGCGACTGACAACTTTTTGCCCCGGGGCCTCCAGCGCCTCCCGCTCCCGGTCATAGGCCAAGTAGTACTTGTTCACACTGTTAACATAGCTGACAGGACCCATCCCTACCTGCTCCATGGCAATGCGCTCGACCTGGAAGAACCACTGGTTAGGGTTCAGCCCACGGCGCCGCGCCTCGGCACGCATCCCCTGGACCCGCTCCGGGCCGATGTTGTAGGCGGCGAGAATGAACGCCATGCGCTCGCGCTCATTGAGCTTGGGGCTGGCGAAAAACTTGCGCCGGATCAGCGCCAGGTATCGCGCACCGGCCTGCACATTGCTGTCCAGGGACTGAATGTTATTGACCCCGACCCGCTGCGCCGCCGAGGGCGTGATCTGCATCAATCCGGTCGGCCCGCTGCCGCTTCGAGCGCTAGGCTCCAGCGACGATTCCTTGAACGCCAGGGCCGCCAGGTTCAGCCAGTCCAGGCCTTGTTCGCTGGCATGTTTCTGCAGCACGGTGCGCACTTTCTCAAGGCGTTGCCGGTCGTTGCGGGCCAGCGGGTTGCGTACCTGGTACAGGCGCCGATAAATCCGCAGGAACGCCACATCCTGGTCGGAGGGGGCTTTGTAGGTGGTGAGAAAACGGTCAATGCTGGCCCGCAGCATCGAGGCATCACGATGCACGAACCAGAACTCTTCCCCCGGCTCGCTGATCAGCACCTGCCGGTCGAAACGCAATTTGGGCAGGATCTTGCCCCAGCGCTCGGCAATGGGTTGCTCGACAATGGTCAGGTGAAAAATCCCGCCCTGGACCATTTCCAGCACATCCTCCACGGCGAGGCTGGGGTCTACCCATTCGATCCTCACCGGCGGCAACTTGTGCAGCGCGAGTTTCTGGTTGATCTGGTTGATCGCCTCCCCGGCGGCACTGCCGGTGGGCAGCGCCAGGGTTTTGCCCGACAGCTGTTCAAGCCGGGTGTAGCGCCGCTCACCCTTGATCCCTACCAGCAATAACGGCACGTTGCTGACAATCGGCTCGCTGGCGCTGACCGCCCGCACTGCCTGGGCGTCAAGCAGTTCGCCCGGGGCCACCAGGTCGCCTTCGCCGCGTTGCAGCGCACCGAGCAATTGGTCCTTGGCCTTGGGAATGATCTTCAGGGAAATTTCCTGGCCATCGCGGGCATGGCCATTGAGGTATTGCTCGAAAGCGCGCAGGCGATGGTATTCCATGCCGATGTTCTGGCCCTGGACTTGCGCGGAGCTGTTGCGGCTCTGATTGACCAGGACCCGCAGCACCCGACTGCTGCGGATTTGCGCCAGGTCGCGGACCTTGCCCGTCTGCACGGCCTCCACGGGCCCGGCCAAGCGCGCCAGTGCCGGCAAAGGCACGAGCAGCGACAGGCACAGCAGGAATAAAACCGGGAGTCGCGTCATCCGTTCTCCGGAAAGAATACTGTCCCGCCGCACAACAAGAGGCGCAGCAGGTCGACAGAAACAGAGCGCCTGGAGCGCTGGCAACGAGCGAAAGAGCGGGCTGCGAGCCTGATAAAATCAGTCGAAGTGCTCCTTCGGCATCAAAAGACAGCGTTAACTCATTGTAGTTCTTGGCTTTTCTTATAAATCTTGAGCTCTGGTATGCTTTCCGGCCGCATCCCCAGGGTAGCACCATGCAACTCATCGATATCGGCGTCAACCTGACCAACCCCAGTTTCGCCGACAAACACCAGGCGGTGCTGGACCGCGCCTATGCCGCAGGAGTCTGCCAACTGGTGCTGACCGGCACTAGCGTGGAGGGCAGCGAACAGGCCCTGGAACTGTGCCAACAACTGGATGAAAGCGGCGAGCGCCTGTTCTGTACCGCCGGTATTCACCCACACTCGGCCAGCGACTGGAATGCCGACAGCGCGCGGCGCCTGCACAGTTTGCTGAAAGAGCCGAACGTGCGGGCTGTCGGCGAATGCGGGCTGGATTTCAATCGCGACTTCTCACCGCGCCCACAGCAGGAAAAGGTCCTGGAAGAACACCTGGCCCTGGCGGTCGAGTTGCAGTTGCCAGTGTTCCTCCATGAGCGAGACGCCAGCCAGCGCTTGCTGGAGATCCTGCGCGACTTCCGCGACCAGTTGCCGGCCGCCGTGGTGCACTGCTTCACCGGGGAAAAAAAGGCGCTGTTCAGTTACCTCGACCTGGACTTGCACATTGGCATTACCGGCTGGATCTGTGACGAGCGCCGCGGTACCCATCTGCACCCGCTGGTGCGCGAGATTGCCCGCGGCCGCCTGATGCTCGAGAGCGATGCGCCCTATCTGCTGCCTCGCAGCCTGCGGCCAAAACCGAAAAACGGGCGCAACGAACCGGCCTACTTGCCCGAAGTACTACGCGAAGTGGCCCTGCATCGGGGCGAGAGCCTGGAAGACCTGGCGGCCCACAGCACTGCCTGTGCCCGGGCGTTTTTCGGCTTGCCGAGCGTCGCATTTACCGCCAATCCGTAGGAGCAAGGCCGGCCAGCGATAGCATCGGCAGACCCCTGCCCCACTACGACTTGACCCACATCAACACCGGACCTCCTCGATAGCGGCACAATGATGGCACCTTGCCAATGTTGTTTCCGCTATCAGAGAAGACCTCCATGGGTGCCTGGCTTAGCAATATCTCGCTGAAATACAAGTTCTGGGCGGTCAATGCCGTCGCCTTCGTGACCACCCTGCTGCTGGTGCTGTATGCCGTGCAACTGGAACAACAGGCGCGCAGCGAGGCTGCCCGGCAGGCGGCTGGCGCTCAAGCGCAATTGCTGCGTGCCTGGCCCGCTGCCCAGCCGTTGCCCGCCAACGACGCGCTGCTGAGCTTCAGGCCAGGGCAAACTCCCACGCTCGACGAGCGGCCGTTACCGCAATTGAACAACGCCAACGGCTGGGTCTCGATCAATGCCATGCCGTTGTTCGGCAACCACCTGCTGATCGGTGCCGAGGTCCTGTCCCGGGCCAATGGCGAACGCACTGCCGTCCTGGCCTATGGCCCGAGCCTGACCCAGGTATTTGCCGAACGCTTCGTCAACTACGCGGCAGCGGTGTTGATCCTGATGCTGGCGATGCTTGGCGCCTCGCAATTGTTGATCCGCTTTCTGCTCAGCCAGCTCAACACCCTCAAGGATGTGATGCTGCATGTCGAGAAAACCGGTGACCTATCGGCCCGTGTGCCGCTGTCCTGCGCCGATGAAGTGGGCCAGATGGCCAGTGCGTTCAATGCCATGCAGGCCGGCTACCAACGCGTGGTCAATACCGTGGCCCAGACCGCGCAGCAACTGGATGTCGGGGCGGCGCGCCTGGCCAACAGCATGAGTGACGTGCGCCAGGGCATGCTCGGCCAGCAAAGTGAAACCGATCAGGCGGCCACCGCGATCAATCAGATGTCCGCCACGGTCTACCACATCGCCCAGCACGCCGGCGCAACGCGGGACCTGTCGCAAACCGCCGACGACCTGGCAGGCAGCGGCCAGGAGGTGGTCAGTCGCGTGCAACACTCCATCGCCGGGCTGTCCACCGGTGTGCAGCAGACCGCCGGGATGATCCAGCGCCTGGCCGAAGACAGCCAGAAGATCAACGGCGTGGTCGGGGTGATCCACAGCATCGCCGAGCAAACCAACCTGCTCGCCCTCAATGCCGCCATCGAAGCGGCCCGCGCCGGTGAGATGGGCCGAGGGTTTGCCGTGGTCGCCGATGAAGTGCGCAACCTGGCCAAGCGGGTCCAGGCCTCGACCGATGAAATCACGCGCATGGTCTCGGCCCTGCAAGCGGGCACTCGCGATGCCGTGGACTTCATGCAGGAGAGCTCCTTCAAGGCCGACGACTGCGTGCAGCAGGCGCAGGAGGCGGGCAGTGCCCTGGCCAAAATCACCAGCGCCGTGGCGCAGATGCGTGAAAGCAACACGCAGATAGCCGTCGCCGCCCAGCAGCAAAGCCAGGTGGCAGAAGAGATGAATCGAGCGGTGGTGAGCATCCGCGACGTCACCGAGAACACTGTGGCACAGACCCTGGACTCGGCCACCACCAGCGATGAGCTGGCGAAACTGGCCGGCGAACTGAACCAGGCGATCGGCCAACTCAAGCTTTAGGCACTATCACGCAGCGACTATCACCTCGATAGCCAACCTTGATTCGCCGCGTGCCAGGACCCGACCTATTCTTCAATCATGTGTTGTACACGGATCGAGGAGTACCTTCATGGGCAAACGTCACCCCAACCTTCCCGCCTGGCAATGGCGGGCGTACCCGAATAATCACCAGCACCCGACCAACCTGGTGCTGCACCTGATTGCCGTGCCGCTGTTCATCCTGGGCTTTTTGCTGATTGTCTCCGGAGTGTTCAGCCTGAGCCTGGCCAATATCGCCATTGGCATCATCGGCTTGCTGGCCGCGTTGGGCTTGCAGCGCCACGGTCACAGCCTGGAAGCCCAAGCGGCCGAACCCTTTACTGATCGCAAGGATGCCGTCTCGCGGCTGCTGGTCGAGCAGTTCCTGACCTTCCCGCGTTATGTCTTGAGCGGCGGCTGGTGGCGCGCCTGGCGCGAACGTCACCGCCGCTGAAGTCAGGCGAAGATCGTCACCGTCTGGCGGCTCAGGGCAATCAATTGGCCCTCGGGGCTCCACAAGGCGGCAGCGGCATGGCCGTAGCCGTCACGGGCGTGTTCGATCTGCACATGGTACTTGCACCAGTCCAGGGTGCTCAGGGCCAGCAATGGTTGCACGAACTCGATGGTCCAGGTCAGGGTACTGCCGGCCGCTGGCTTGTTCAGGTGCGGTAGCAAGGCCGGGGGCCAGGCATCCACCAGCGCCAGGATGTGCGCTTCGCTCACCGTCTCGGCATTGGCTTCGTCGCGCAAACGCACCCAGCCGCCCATGTCGCGCGACTTGTTACCGGTGAAGGGCAAGCCGCCGATGCTCCAACGCATCGCCAGGTGACGCATGAACTCTGGCGTCACGCCCTTGATATAAGGCAGCTCCTGGCACTCGTCCCAATGTTTCATCGTTGGCGCTGGCGCGGCCAGCACCTCGACCTCGGAAGCCCGCGAGGCGCCGAAGCTGCCCTGGACCAGTGTCACCACCTGACCGTTCTGCACCGCTCGACCGAGTACCTGGCTGACCGCCTTGCCTTCGCGCAGTGCCTCGACTTCGAAACGGATCGGCACACCGGGCTCCGCCGGGCCGACAAAGGTGATCGCCAGCGAGCGCACCGGGCGCTCTGCCGGAACCTTGGCACGCATGGCTTCGTACTGCAAGGCGGCGACCAGCCCACCAAAACTGGCGCGACCCTGCGCCCATTGCGCCGGAATGACCAGCTCATCAGGGGAACGGCGCACGGCGTCGAGTAATTCGCTAAAGCGCATGGCAACCTCAAGACAGGGAAAAGGACAGCAGGATCTTAACCAGCCCAAGCGCTCTATACAGCACCTATTCCGGCCAAAGTGCCGGACAGATAGGCCGCCCATCAACGGCCGCAGGACGTTCATTCGAGTTGGCAATACCGCAGGGGTCGCGACGCAACCCAACGCAGCCTTCGCCAGCGGCTACAAAAACACCGGCGCTGGATTCAGGACTTGAAGCAGGCGGCGCTGAGCTTGTCGAGCACTTGATCGGCACGCGCCTCGGCCTTGCTCATGGTCTGTTGCCAGACCGCTACGCAGGGCAACAGATCGGATTCGTGCTCGGCCCTGGCCAGCCATTGCCAGCAATCGTGCCAGTCACCCAACGCAGCCTGCGCCGCCTTGAGCCGTGGCATGGCGGCCTTGGGTAAACGATCCAGCTCCGGGTAGGCTTCGATGGCGTAGCGCACGCGCTTGATCAACAAGCGCAGGCGGTGACGGTCATGGGCCGGATCGTGCAGAGTTGTGTCCAGGCTATGCCACTGCTTGGCCAGGCGCTTCTCGATGCGTGCACGCAGGCGCTTGAGCAGCCCTTGGCGCTGGGAGGCGCGCAAGAACCGTGGAAAGGCATCGAGGACCATCAATAACTGCGCCAACTGGGGACTGTCGGCCACCGCCGGATAGGCTTGGGCCATCTGCCGCATGCGTCGCTCGGCCGCAGTGGCTTGCCCGTGGTCGAGTAGATAGGCCGCCAACACTTCGCGGTCACGCAACGGGGTGGTCAAGGTGCCTACGCCCGCCGCAGACGCTTCCAGTTGCTCGACGCCGGGTAAGCCACGCAAGGGCCGCAACAAGCTGCGCAACCGGCGCACGGTGGTGCGCAAGTCATGCAATGCCTCCGGGTCGGTGTTGGCACTCAAGCGTGCCTGGCAAGCCAGCAAACGCACATGCAGGCCCAACACTTGAGCCACCAATCGATCCACCAACGCAGACATCCCGTTCTCCCCAGTCAACCCAGTCATCCTCACAAGTCTACGCTAGGCGCAATAGCGGCCGCCGGTATTGCGCCAGGTCATGGATGGCTTATCGACCGGCGCGGGATTCACGGATATAGAAGCGTGCCTTCTCGGCCTTGTTGGCGCAGCCTTCGAAGGCTTCGAATTGTTGCTGGGTCTTGGCCCCGGTCAACAGCGACAGGGCCTTGGAGTAACTCACGGTGCCGGCAAATCCTTCGGCCTTGGCCAGGTCCAGTTCTTTCCATGCGGAATCCAGTTGGCTAGCGCAGCTATCGCGGTAAGCCGTCTTGCCCGCGCAACCGGCCAGGACCAACGCAATCAATGGCAGACAGATCCATGCTTTCATCAATGACACCTCAAGGTAGAAATACAATCGTGCAGGGTAAGACGGTCAACGCGGGTAAAAGTGCCTTAGCCCATCGCTGGAAACTATAGCGTCGGCGAGAATACCCATGCGCCGTCATCCAGTGTCGAAAAAACGACTGCTTGTGTCTGTGTGATTGAAGCACGCCCCTGAAAGGGTGCATTGTTAAAACCTGTTTGGCGAAGGATCAAGTACATGAAGAAGCGTGTCGCGCTGGTGCTCGGCTCCGGTGGCGCCCGGGGCTATGCCCATATCGGGGTCATCGAGGAAATTGAACGACGAGGCTACGACATCTCCTGCATCGCCGGTTGCTCCATGGGAGCAGTGGTGGGTGGTATCTACGCCGCGGGCAAACTCAACGAATACCGTGACTGGATCGAAAGCCTGGATTACCTCGATGTGTTGCGCCTGGTAGACGTGAGTTTTCGCCTGGGGGCCATACGCGGCGAAAAAGTCTTCGGGCAGATCCGCAAGATCGTCGGTGAGATCAATATCGAAGAGCTGCGCATTCCCTACACGGCCGTGGCTACCGACCTGACCAACCAGCAGGAAATCTGGTTTCAGGAAGGTTGTCTGCACCAGGCCATGCGTGCCTCGGCGGCCATTCCGAGCCTGTTCACCCCGGTGATGCAGGGCAATCGCATGCTGGTGGACGGTGGCTTGCTCAACCCGCTGCCGATCGTCCCCGTGGTCTCCAGCCACTGCGACCTGATCATCGCGGTCAACCTCAACTCCACCAACCAGAAGCACTATCAGTTGCCGGTGATCCAACGCCCCGCCGCGTTCAAAAGCCGCTTCGACAGCCTGATCAACTCCCTCGGCTCGCACCTGCCGTTCCGCCGCAAGCAGGCCGAACAATTGCTCCTGCTGGAGCAGGAAGCGTTGCGCAGCGAAGCCGCCGAGATCAACCCCTGGCTCGAAGGTGCCGAACCCGAAGCGCAGCAGCCCGCAGCCGCCCCCGAAACCGAAGGGGCACCCAAGTCGGCGACCGGCTCGTTCATCATCGACAACGTCGGCCCTGCCTCCCTGCTCGACCTGATCAACCAGAGTTTCGAGGTCATGCAAACCTCCCTGGCGCAGTACAAGATTGCCGGTTATCCACCGGACATCCTGATCAACGTGCCAAAGCGCGTCTGCCGCTTCTTCGAGTTCTACAAGGCCCCGGAACTGATCGCCCTGGGCCGCGAGATTGCCCGCGACACCCTGGACCGCTACGAGAGTGAGCGCGATTGAGTATCCGCTGACCGGACACGGTTCAAGCGTCGCTCAACAACCGATACCCCACACCCGCCTCGGTCAGGATGAACCGTGGTCGGGTCGGGTCGTCCGCCAGTTTCTGGCGCAAGTGCCCCACCACGATCCGCAGGTAGTGACTGTCCTCGACATGGGTCGGGCCCCAGATGTCCTTGAGCAGTTGCTGCTGGGTGATGACCCGCCCGGCGTGGCGTGCCAGTTGCGCCAGCACCGCGTACTCCTTGCGGGTCAGCGCCACTTCGGCACCGTCGAGCAGGACCCGGCGGTACGCCAGGTCCACCGTCAGCGGGCCAATGCTCAGCGCTGCTTCCGGCGCCTGGCCGGCGGGCGCCTGGCGCAACAGGGCTCGGATACGGGCGAGGAATTCCTGGATACCGAACGGCTTGGTCACGTAATCATTGGCGCCACCGTCCAGGGCCTCGACTTTCTGCCCCTCGCTGGCGCGCACCGACAACACCAGCACCGGCACCTTCGACCACTCGCGAAATTCGCGCAGGACCTGCTGGCCATCCATGTCCGGCAGGCCGAGGTCGAGCACCAGCAAATCCGGTTTGTTCAGCGCAGCCTGGGCCAGGCCTTCGGTGCCCGTGCCGGCTTCGAGCACTTTGTAGCCCTGGGAGACCAGGCTGATGCGCAGGAACTTGCGGATCTGCGGCTCATCGTCGATGACCAGGATGGTCGTGGTCTGGCTCATGGTTTCCATTCAACATAAAGAACTGGCGACAGAGTAGCGCAGCCCGCCTCAGGCTTCACTTTCCAACCCCGGTTGTGCCTGCAACGGCAGGTGCAGGGTGATGCAGGTGCCACGGCCGTTGAGACCGTCAGCGACGCTGATGCGCCCGCCGTGGGCACCAACCATGCCCTGACAGATCGCCAGGCCCAGCCCCGTGCCCTGCCCGCCCCGATCCCCACGGGCAGCGGTATAGAACATGTCGAAGATCTTCGCCCGCTCCTCTTCGGGGATACCCGGGCCCTCGTCACTCACCGAGAAATACAGCTCGCTGTCCGTCGCCCCCGCACTCAGTTGCAGATGGCCTTGGGCCGGGGAAAATCGTGCGGCGTTTTCCAGCACATTGACCAGCGCCTGCTCGATCAGCGCCGCGTGCACGAACAGCAGTGGCAGCTCGGCCGGCACCTCGACGCTGACCTGCAACGGCGCCAGCACCGCGCGCAAGCGATTGAGCGCGCTGCCAACGATGTCGGCGGGCGACACCCAGTCGCGCGCGAGCTTCAGCGCGCCATGGCCAAGCCGGGTCATGTCCAGCAGATTCTGGATGTAGCGGTCCAACCGCTCGGCTTCATCACGCGTGCCTTCCAGCAGTTCGCGACGATCCTCCAACGGGATCGCCTCGCCCAGCGCCAGCAAGCTGTCGATGCTGCCGCGCATGGACGTCAGTGGCGTGCGCAGGTCGTGGGACACCGACGCCAGCAAGGCGCTGCGCAGTTGTTCGGTTTCACCGTGCAGGCGCGCCGCCTCCAGGTCTTCGGCCAATTGGGCGCGGGCCAGGGCTTGGGCCAGGGGCTGGCTCAGCGCCGTCAGCAAGCGCCGCCGTTGCCCACTGAGTGGCTCGCCTTCGCGCGGGCACACGCCGAGCAGGCCCAGCGGACCGTCGTCGACCGACAACGGCCACCACCACCAACGACCGAACGGCAGGGTTCCGGTGCCCTTCCCCGCCGGCTGGTCATGCTGCCAGGCCCACTCGGCAGCCGCACGCTCGGCTTCAGAAAACTGCAACGGCCCGCCGGTTTCGACCTTCCAGCCGCCCTGGCCGTCACGATTGAGCAGGCACAACTGCAGATCATTCCAGCCCACCAGGTGTTGCGCCGCCGCACTGACCACGGCCTGACGGTCGGTGGCGGCCGTAAGCTTGCGCGACAGGTCGAGGAGCTCGCTCGTCTCTTCCTGGGTATCACGCAGGGCCTGCAATTGCCGACGCTGACGCGCGGCGAGGTTGCCGGTGAGCGCCGCCATGAGCAGGAAAAACAGCAAAGTCAGGACGTCCTCTTCGCGCTGAATGGCAAACGAGAAGTTGGGCGGGATAAACAGGAAATCGTAGGTCAGGAACGACAGCGCGGCGCACACCAGCGCCGGCCCCAGGCTACTGCGCACTGCCACCAGCAGCACCGCGGCGAGAAATACCAAGGAGATGTTCGGCAGTGGCAGCAGGCTCGATACTGCCCACGCCAGGCCGCTGGCCAACAGCGTGGCCAGCGGTGCCAGGGCGTAGTCGAACCAGACCAGGGCCTGGGGCGAACGCTGGCGCGGCAGGTGCTGTTGCTCATCGCTGTCCAGCACGTTGATTTCCAGGCCTCGGGCATTACGCAACAGGCGCGAAGCCAGGCCACCGCCGAACAGCCGCCGGCGCCAACGCGCACGGGACTGGCCGACCAGCACCAGGCTGGCGCGCCGCTCGGCTGCGTGCTGGATCAAGGTCTTGGCCACCTCGCCGGCACGCAGCAACACCACTTCACCGCCCAACCGCTCGGCCAGTTGCTGGGCGCTTTGCAGGCGCAAGCGCGACTGCTCATCGCCGACGCTGCCGTTGTCCACATGCACCAGACTCCAGGGCAGATGCCGGCGCTGGGCAACTCGACTGGCGTGGCGCACCAGGCGTTCGGCCTGGGCATCGCCGTCGACCCCCACCAACAAGCGTCCCCGCACGGCCGGCGCGGCCTGGCCCAACTGCCGGTAGCCACGGCTGAGGTCGTCGTCGACCTGGGCCGCGGCGGTTTGCATCGCCAACTCGCGCAATGCGGTGAGGTTGGTCTGGGTGAAGAACGCATCGATCGCCGCCCGCGCCTGCTCGGGCACATAGACCTTGCCGTCACGCAGGCGCTCAAGCAGCTCACGGGGCGGCAAGTCGATCAGCAACAGCTCGTAGGCTTCCTGCAGCACCCAGTCGGGCAGGGTCTCGCGCACCTGTACGCCGGTGATACCGCGCACCTGGTCATTGAGGCTTTCCAGGTGCTGGACGTTGACCGTGGTGTAGACATCGATACCGGCCGCCAGCAGCTCCTGGATGTCCTGCCAGCGTTTGGCGTGGCGACTGCCGGGGGCATTGCTGTGGGCCAGTTCGTCCACCAGCACCAGTTTTGGCCGGGCCTTGAGCAGGCCGTCGAGGTCCATTTCCTCGAGCATCACCCCACGGTATTCCGAACGCAGCAACGGCTGTTGCACCAACCCACCGAGCAAGGCCTCGGTCTCCGCGCGGCCGTGGGTTTCCACCACCCCGGCCATGACCTTCACGCCCTGGCGCAACTGGCTGTGAGCGGCCTGCAGCATGGCGTAGGTCTTGCCGACGCCGGGCGCCGCGCCGAGAAAGACCTTGAGCCGGCCACGGCCATCGTGGGGCAGATCGGCTAGCAGTGCATCGGCGCGGCCGGAGTCGCTCATGGGAGGCTCTTCATTCAGGTGGTTGGGTGGTGTCGCTCGGGTCCGCCAGCGCCTACAACGGCAACTGTTCCAGCGCCCGGTTCAATTGCAGCACATTGACCACCGGCGGACCTACCAGCGGCTGTTCGATATGCGCGTTGAGCAATTGGCGCAACGTCGCCACCGGCACATTTCGCGCCGCAGCAACCCGCGCCAGTTGATAGGCAATCGCGGCCGGAGGCAAGTGCGGATCGAGGCCGCTGCCGGAAGTGGTCACCAGCGCCAATGGCACCGGGCCTTGGCCTGGGACCAACAGTTTGTTGGCCTCATCGATGACCCGCGTGGCCAGCGCCGGATTGCTCGGCGCCAGGTTGCTGGCGCTGCTGGAAACGGTGGCAAAGGCCCCCGCCGAAGGCCGTGGATGGAACCAGGCATCACCGACGAAATCCTGGGCAATCAACGACGAGCCGCGCACCTTGCCATCGGCATCACGCACCAGGCTGCCATTGGCCTGGGCCGGGAAGGCGACCTGGGCCACGCCGGTCACGAGCAGTGGATAAGCGACGCCGGTAATCAGGGTCATCAGAACTAGCAGGCTCAAGGCCGGACGAATCATTGTGGACATGTCACACCCCTCAATTCAGTTAAAACGCCACGCCCCAGGCGTGGCGCAGCTCCGTTACACCAGATGCAAGGCAGTCAGCAGCAGGTCGATCAACTTGATGCCCGCAAACGGCACCACCAGCCCGCCCACGCCGTAGATCAGCAGGTTGCGGCGCAGCAGGTGAGCGGCGCTGGCGGCCTGTACTCGCACGCCACGCAACGCCAACGGAATCAGCGCGACGATGATCAGGGCGTTGAACACAATGGCCGAGAGGATCGCGCTCTGCGGGCTGCTCAGGTGCATGATGTTGAGCACCCCAAGCTGTGGATAAATCGCCGCGAACAGTGCCGGCAGGATGGCGAAATACTTGGCCACGTCGTTGGCGATGGAAAAAGTGGTCAGCGCCCCACGCGTCACCAGCAACTCCTTGCCGATCTGCACCACATCCAGCAGCTTGGTCGGGTCGCTATCGAGGTCGACCATGTTCGCCGCTTCACGTGCGGCCTGGGTGCCGTCGTTCATGGCCATGCCGACGTCCGCCTGGGCCAGCGCCGGGGCGTCGTTGGCGCCGTCACCACACATGGCCACCAGGCGGCCGTCGTTCTGTTCCTGACGGATGCGCGCCAGCTTTTTCTCGGGCGTAGCTTCGGCCAGCACATCATCGACGCCTGCCTCCGCAGCAATCGCCGCCGCGGTCAGCGGGTTATCGCCGGTCACCATGACAGTGCGGATCCCCAGCTTGCGCAGCTCGGCAAAACGCTCGCGGATCCCCGGCTTGACCACGTCCTTGAGGTGGATCGCGCCCAGCAACCGACCCTCGGCGCACACCAGCAACGGCGTGCCGCCGCTCTGCGCGATCTTGTCGATTTCCCGCGCCATCGGCGGCAGCAGGTCGGCACGGCTCTGACCGACAAAGGCCAGCAGTGAATCAACCGCGCCCTTGCGATAGACGCGTCCTTGATAATCGACCCCGGACAACCGGGTTTCGGCGCTGAATGGCACGCCGGTCACTGCTTCGGCGGCGGGTTCAGGCTGTGGATAAAGTCCGCGCAGGTACTCGACGATCGACTTCCCTTCGGCCGTGTCGTCCGCCAACGAGGCGAACAACGCGCCTTCGGCCAGTTCCTTGGCGCTGATCCCGGGTGCCGCATAGATGGCCGCGCAACGCCGGTTGCCGAAGGTGATGGTGCCGGTCTTGTCCAGCAACAGCACGTGCACGTCACCCGCCGCTTCCACGGCACGGCCGGACTTGGCGATCACGTTGAGCCGCACCAGGCGGTCCATGCCGGCAATCCCGATGGCCGACAGCAAGCCACCGATGGTGGTGGGAATCAGCGTCACCAGCAGCGCCACCAGGAACACCAGCGGCAGGTTGCCATTGGCGAAGTGGGCGAAGGGCTGCAAGGTCACGACCACCACCAGGAAAATCATGGTCAGGCCGATCAGCAGGATATCCAGCGCCACTTCGTTCGGGGTTTTCTGGCGCTTGGCACCTTCGACCAGGGCGATCATCCGGTCCAGGGTCGACTCACCCGGGTTGGCGGTGATGCGCACCAGCAGCCAGTCTGACACCAGCCGGGTGTTGCCGGTGACCGCCGAGCGATCCCCCCCGGATTCACGGATCACCGGGGCGGACTCGCCGGTAATCGCCGCCTCGTTGACCGCGGCGATGCCTTCGATCACCTCACCGTCCCCCGGGATCATTTCCCCGGCTTCGACGCGCACCACATCGCCTTTGCGCAGGCTGGCGGCGGGCACTACCTGAAAGCTGCCATCGGCCTTCTTGCGACGCGCGCTCAGGCCTTCACTGCCGGCCTTGAGGCTGTCGGCGCGGGCCTTGCCCCGACCTTCGGCCAGGGCTTCGGCAAAGTTGGCGAACAGCACGGTGAACCACAGCCACAAGGCAATTTGCGCGGCGACAAAGGTCGGCACCGCGGTGTCCGGGATGAAGCACAAGACGGTGGTGAGGATCGCCGTGAGTTCGACCACCAGCATCACCGGCGAGCGCTTGAGCTGGCGCGGGTCGAGCTTGACGAAGGCTTGCACCAGCGCCGGCCGCCACAGGGCCGAGATCGCGGTTTTCGGTTGCTCCGGGGCCTTGGCGGCCACGGGTTTGGTTGCGGGCATATTCATCATCCAGCTCCTATAAAGTGGCTCAGAAGCCCAGGCTCAAGTGTTCAGCAATAGGGCCCAGCGCCAGGCTCGGCAGGAACGTCAGGCCACCCACCAGCAATATGGTTACGGTCAACAGGGTGACGAACAGCGGACCATGGGTCGGGAAGCTGTTCTGGCCAATCGGTGCGGCCTTTTTCTGCGCCAGGCTGCCGGCCAGTGCCAGCACTGGCAGGATGTAGCCGAAGCGTCCGATCAACATGCCGAGGCCCAGCATCAGGTTGTGAAACGGCGTGTTGGCACCCAGGCCGGCGAAGGCCGAACCGTTGTTGGCGCTGGCCGAGGTGTAGGCGTAGAGCAACTGGCTGAAACCGTGGGGGCCGGGGTTGCTGATGGTGGCCGCAGGGCCTGACAGACTCGTCGCAAGAGCACCGAGCACCAGTACGCCAACCGGCATTACCAGCAAGGTCACCACCAGCAACTGGACTTCCTTGGCTTGCAGCTTTTTGCCCAGGTACTCCGGGGTGCGCCCGATCATCAGCCCGGCGAGGAACACCGCGATCAGCACGTTGAGCAACATGCCGTAGAGGCCGGCACCGACGCCGCCGAAGATCACCTCGCCGACCATCATGTTGATCATTGCAATCATGCCGCTCAACGGGTTGAGGCTGTCGTGCATACCGTTGACCGACCCGTTGGAGGCTGCGGTGGTGGTCACAGACCAAAGTACGGTCGCGGTGGTGCCAAAGCGTGCTTCTTTACCTTCCAGCGGCGCGGTTTGTTCTACGGCGGCGTTGTTCAGGGTTGGGTTAGGCTGCTGCTCGGCCCACAGCGACACGCTGCCGCCAATCAGGAACAGCGCGAGCATGCAGGCGATGATCGCCCGGCTCTGGCGCAGGTCCTTGACGTAATGGCCGAAGGTGAACACCAAGGCCACCGGGATCAGAATGATGGAGCTGACTTCGAACAGGTTGCTCCAGGCGCTCGGGTTTTCGAAGGGGTGCGCCGAGTTGACACCAAAGAAGCCACCGCCGTTGGTGCCCAGTTGCTTGATCGCGATCTGGCTGGCGGCCGGGCCCAGTGGAATCACCTGATCGACACCTTGCATCGTCAGCGCATTCACATACTGCGCGAAGCTTTGCGGCACGCCCTGCCAGACCAGAAACAGCGCCAGCAGCAAACACAGCGGCAGCAAGCCGTAGAGCGTGGCGCGGGTCATGTCGACCCAGAAGTTGCCCAGGGTTTGCGCCGATTTGCGGCTGATACCACGGCACAGCGCAACCAGCACAGCCAGGCCGGTGGCGGCGCTGACAAAG
This sequence comes from Pseudomonas sp. P5_152, assembly GCF_033989915.1. NCBI lineage: Bacteria > Pseudomonadati > Pseudomonadota > Gammaproteobacteria > Pseudomonadales > Pseudomonadaceae > Pseudomonas > Pseudomonas sp. P5_152. The sequence continues at coordinate 1,445,078 of NZ_JASFAH010000002.1, forward strand.
TTCTGCACGGTCAGGCCGATCATCTGGCTCAGGTAACTGAGGGTCGCTTCACCACTGTAGGACTGCCAGTTGGTGTTGGTCATGAAGCTGACGGCGGTATTGAATGCCTGGGTCCATTCCTGCCCCGGCAGATTCTGCGGATTGAGCGGCAGGTAGTTCTGCAACAGCAGGATCGCGAACAACAGCAAAAAGCCCGCGAGGTTGAACGCCAGCAAGGCCAGGGTGTACTTCTGCCAGCTCTGCTCGCTGTGCGGATCAACCCCGGCTACGCGATAACAGCCACGCTCCACTGGCCCGAGGATCGGCGACAACCAGGTGCGTTGACCTTCCATGACCTTGTAGTAGAAGCGTCCCAGGAACGGTGCGGGAATCAGCACCAGGGCGAAAAAGGCCAGGATCAGCCAATAGTCATAACTGTGCATAGCCGCTCCTAGCTCCGGTCCGCGCGCAACAACGCGACCAATAGATAAATGAACAGTCCCACCGCCAGCAGCAGGGACACCCCGTCCAGAATGTTCATTGAATTTCTCCGAGTTACGGCGTGTTGCCGCGTGTGCAGTGATTGTCGGCAAGGAGGGCGTAAAGGAACGAGATCAGGGGGGTTGGCGGGACGTAAAAAAACCGTAAAGAGTGCGCTTGAGCCGGGGTCTGGCCTCGATTGGCGGGAGGGCTGCCGGCTTTATCGCAAGTCAAGCGAGGGACCTTGCGCATTTGCCCTCGCACATGACCGCGACTTCGGGCGAGAATGCCAACCATCGCCGTCTATTGCTGGAGAACATGATGAATGTAGTCAACACCGATCTGCCGGGTGTTCTGATTATCGAACCGAAGGTCTTCGGTGACGAACGTGGGTTCTTTTACGAGAGTTTCAACGCGAAGGCTTTTGCCCAGGCGACAGGCCTGGACACCCAGTTCGTTCAAGACAACCACTCACGCTCGCAAAAAGGCGTGTTGCGCGGCCTGCATTACCAACTGGAAAACACCCAGGGCAAGCTGGTGCGTGTGACGGCGGGCGAAGTACTGGACGTTGCCGTGGATATTCGCCGCAGCTCGCCACACTTCGGCAAATGGGTCGCGGTACGCTTGTCCGCCGAGAACCATCGCCAACTGTGGGTCCCGGAAGGGTTCGCCCACGGTTTTGTGGTGCTGAGTGAGTTCGCCGAGTTTCTCTACAAGACCACCGACTACTACACCCCTTCGGCCGAGCGCAGTATTCGTTGGGACGACCCGGACCTGGCGATCGACTGGCAACTGGCAGATGCCCCGCAACTCTCCGCCAAGGATCAGGCAGGCGCTTGGTTCAAGGACGCCCAGGTATTCGATTGAAACCCGCTCGCTGCGCTGAACCGATGTTGATCAGGTGATCCTGGCGCAACAGGCCTAGAATGGAACCACGGAGAATCGTTGTGACTCAAAGTGGATATGCACGACATTGACGCGAAACCGTTCGCCTCGATGCCTGCCCTTAAGGAGAGCCCTATGCCCTGGTATGCCTGGTTGATTCTGGTGGTTGCGATCGGATCGATCGTCGGTGGTCTGATGATGTTGCGCGACACCGCGAACAAGGTCGAGTTGACCGATGAGCAACGTAAACGCGTGGCTGAACGTAACGCGGAAATGGATGCCAAGGACGCTCAGGATCGTTGACCCTGGCGCCGGCCGGGATTTTGTAATTATGCGTCCCGGCCGGCACCCGCCCTACTCCTGCCAATCCGCCTTGGCAATCTGCAGCCCGTGCAAGCCTTTGTACGCAGCCCGTTCAGGCTGACTCCAGCCTTGCAGCAAGTCATCGTCCAGCCGATAGATTTCCACCCCCAGTGGCCGGCAAACACTCAACGGGTCCTGGGCATCCGGCCCCCACATCGCCAGCGACAAATCCCCGCCCGGGCACGTTGACAGCGCGCACAACAGATCGATCTCGGCAAAAAACTCCAGGTAGTCGCCTTTGCGCGCGGGACAGGCCTTCATGAAATACAGGTCGTCGTGGTTCAGTCCTGTGCACTGGAAGATGTTCAGCACGTCATGCACGTCGAACTCGGTCAAGCCATGGGGCAACACCGCACGGGTCAGGTTGGAATGACAGTGATGGTGAAAGTCTTCGCCGGTGAGCATCTTGTTCACGTAGGGATCGCAGCGCGTGCCCAACAAGTCGTGCAGGCGGCCGCCGTGTTCGTCAATCCCGTAGTCGGCCAGGCTATCGTCGGTGATGGTCACCAGTGGCCTGAGAAATGGCAGGTTTGACCAGAGCCGGTCATGGGTGCTGACATGGGCACCCTGCAACTGCCGGGTCCGGGCCGCCCATAAGCGCTCGCGCGGATCGTTGGCATTCCAGACGTTAAAATCCCCCACTTGCGGCCCCACCGGCGTGGTTACCCGAAACACATGACCGGCGGGCACATGCCAGGCGCGACCGGTACGAATGGGCACCTCGAACTGCTCGATCAGCGTGCGGCCATCCGGGGTGTCGCGAATTCGCTGGTAAAACGCGGTATCGACCTGCAATGCCGAACCCTTACTGACCTGGTAGGCCGCGGGATAGTCTTTGTACATGGCGTGATTCCTCGATCAGTGGCGCGAGCCAGGGTTGAATACCTCGAGCAGTTGCTGCTCGGAGTCGTCAAGGTAAGTGCTCAGGGTTTCGAGGGCGGCCGGACGGTCGTTCGCGATCAGGCGCTGGTAAATCAGTCGATCACGCGCCAGCCACGGTGCCTGGAACCTGGATTCATCAGGCGCCGCGCTGAACACCAGGCGCAATTGCGCGACGACGTTGGTGAAGAACTCGTCGAGCAACGAGCTGCCCAGCAACCCGACAATCAGTTGGTGAAAATGCAGGCTGTGGGTACCGACGGCTCGCCAGTCCTCCCGATCACGGGCCAACTGCGCGGCCTCGATGGCCTCGTGCATGGAGTTCGATTGCTGCTCGCGCAGCGGACGGCTGGCGGCGATCCCCTGCAACTCAAGGGTACGTCGCACCTGGAACAGGTCGCGCACCTGATCGGCGCCGGGCTGGCGAACCATCACCCCTTTGTGCCGTACGTAGCGCGTCAGGCCTTCCTGCCCCAGGCGGTGCAGGGCTTCGCGAATAGTGTTGCGCGAGGCGTTGTAAGCCAGCACCAGGTCCGCCTCGATCAACGCCTTGCCCGGCAGTAAGCGCCCGCCAATGATATCGGCGCGCAGCTCCAATGTGATGTGGTCAGCCAGGGACAGTCCATCACTCATACTCATCACCTGCGGATTGTTGAACAATCTTCTGGGAATGAGTAATCACTATTCGTGCCAGCTATGAACTGAATGTGGACGCATCTGCATGCTTTTTCGAAATAGAAGTACAGTCACCATTCCATTTAGCTTGGTTAATATGGCGCATTGCCGTGGAGATTAACGATGCGCTACTCGCAGGACCATAAAGCCCAGACTCATCAGCGCATCATCAAGGAAGCAGCCGCACGCTTTCGCCGCGACGGAATCGCTGCCACTGGCCTGCAACCCCTGATGAAGGCCCTGGGCCTGACCCATGGCGGTTTCTACTCACACTTCAAATCCAAGGACGAACTGGTCGAAAAGGCCCTGCAAGCCGCGGGTGAAGAAGTCAGTGAGCGTTGTGCAGCGCTGTTTGCCCAAGAGCGCCCCCTCCAGGCCTTTATCGACACCTACTTGTCCGAGTGGCACAAGACCTCTCCCCATGAGGGCTGCCCGCTGCCCACCATGTCGTCTGAACTGGGATTGCGCGGCCAAGCCAGCCCCACCAGCGATGTCGTGCTCAATGCACGCCTGCAGCAGGTTGAGCACGCCCTGGGCAGTGAGGATGCGGCCGACCAGAGCCTGATCGTCATGTCGACCCTGGTCGGGGCACTCCTGCTGTCGCGCAGCGTCGAAAGCCCGGAGTTGGCCCAGCGAATTCTCGACGTCACGCGCGAGCATCTGAACAAGCTGGCGGACTAAACCTGCCCTACTTGTAACGTGCGGCGGCGACGTTTCTCGACAGGTTCGGCGCCAATGCGTGACGCGCGGTAACAAACCCATCCCAGTCTGCGGCATCAGGTAGCGAAGGAATGCAGATCAATTCCCCTTGGTCGAAACCCGACAAGGCAGCGTCAACCATCTCCCCTGCTTCCATGACCATCTCTGCCGGAATGGCACTACCGTCGATTCCGGAGCGTTCCCTTTACCTGCCAGTGTTCAATTACACAGACAAAAAAGGCCGGTCAATGACCGGCCTCAGTGCGGGCGCTCGGGTATCAGTTCACTTCCAGCCGGTCACGGTTCTTGTCCAGGAGCATCTTGCCGATGCCCTTGACCTCCAACAATTCATCCACTGAGGTGAACGAACCATTGCTGTCACGGTACGCAACAATAGCCTTGGCTTTGGCTTCGCCGATTCCGGAGAGGTCACGCTGCAAAGTAGCCACATCGGCTTTGTTCAGATCTATCTTGGCCGCCATCTCAGAAGACGCCACTGGCATCGTTGCAGGCGCTGGAACCGTTTCGAGTTTAGGGGCGGGAGCAGCGATGGCTGCAGCTGAGAGACTGGTCAACAGGGCGAAAACCAGAGAGTGGAAGTAGCCTGTACGCATAAGTGACGCTCCATGACTTCGTTGAGAGAGAAGCAGCTTTTCCAAAGCTGCCTCCCAAACCTAGGTCATGCTGGGCGTCTGTCAAAAATGTGTGCGTTGCAGAGTATGTAGCATCAGGGCTCAAGGCGGCGTTGCTGGTAGATCCAATCGACGATTTCCCCGTCCGGGGTATAGCCGCTGACGGTTTCGCGCAGCAACTGACGAACTCGGGCGTAATCGTCTTGATCCGCAGTAGTCAGCAACTCCGTCCATCAAACCTTAAACACATCCCAGGGTAGATGGTCATGCTCAATGGGGCTGAGTCGCCACAATGTTGTCGCAACTCTTCGTTGCGTTTTTTCCTGGGAGCAAACCGGTAGACTTAATTTTGATGCCCCCCGCTGATTTGAGTGTCTCAGCCCAGCAGAGACACTCAAATCAAAGCGACCTCGGGCAGTGCCAAACCGTACGCACTGCTGCAAACATTTTTAAAGGTACAAAGCGAGTGAAACTCAACTCTACCCGCGCGTCAGCATAGCGCTGGTACCCATCCACCTGAACCTGGGAAAACAAACGTACGACGACTACCCGAGCACAAACACAACTCGATTGCGTAGCGTCGTTATGGGACACTTACATTGGCTGTGCATTAGAAAATACTACCGCCCCACACCACCCAAGAGCCTTTGTATCTGGCTTCGCCTGCAAAACTGCGCATCTCAGGGCACCCGCTGTGCTCACGGCACAAAACCCCGACATCATTTGATAGGTTTACCATCATGGCTAATGCCCCTATTTTAATCACCGGCGGAGCCGGTTTTATTGGCTCCCATCTGACCGATGCTTTGCTGGCCAAGGGCTATGCAGTGCGCGTTCTCGATGACTTGTCCACCGGAAAGCGCAGCAACTTGCCGCAAGAAAACCCTCTCGTCGAATTCGTCGAAGGCGATGTCGCCAACGCTGCCTTGGTTGCACAGGTCATGATCGGTTGTCGGGCGGTTGTGCATTTAGCCGCGGTAGCTTCAGTCCAAGCCTCAGTGGATGATCCAGTACGCACACACCAGAGCAATTTCATCGGTAGCTTGAACGTCTGCGAAGCCATGCGCCTGGCAGACGTCAAACGCGTGGTATTTGCCTCGAGTGCCGCGGTATATGGTAACAATGGAGAAGGCCAAGCTATCGACGAGGAGACGCCTAAGGCGCCATTAACACCCTATGCCTCGGACAAGCTAGCGAGCGAGTATTACTTCGACTTCTACCGCCGCCAGCACGCCCTTGAGCCAGTCATGTTCCGTTTTTTCAACATCTTCGGCCCTCGCCAGGACCCCTCTTCACCGTACTCGGGGGTGATTAGCATCTTCAGCGAACGGGCACAGAAAGGTCTGCCGATTACCGTCTTCGGCGACGGCGAACAAACCCGAGACTTTGTTTATGTCGAAGACTTGGTAAAAGTATTGGTGCAGGCCATCGAAGCACCGCAGGTCGAAGTGGGCGCAATCAACGTCGGAATGAATCAAGCCACCACACTCAAGCAAATGCTGGAAACATTGTCCGAGGTACTAGGAGGACTGCCACCAGTGAGTTATGGCCCCGCGCGCTCTGGAGATATTCGCCACTCGCGGGCTAACAACCAGCGGCTGCTTGAAAGATTTCAGCTCCCCGAACAGACACCTATGAAGGTGGGGCTGGCACGGTTGCTGGGTAAAGAGTTTTTTTGAACTCTTGAAAACCTTGACGCCTAATAACGTGAAAACTCTGAGGTGTTCAAATCAACCGCCCACCTCCTATCATATTCTCGATAAAGGGGCAATGGGCGGAAAGACCTTGCATCTTGTATGCAAGTTTACTGACGGTCGGAAGAGAAAGACAAAAAGTTCTGCTTTGATCAAACACATCGCTTCACATTCAGACAATAACGAAAATACCCAGCATGCTTCAATGTTGGGTATTTTTTAGTTCCGGCCATTGTTGGATGACCATCCCGTTCGCGCTCACCTAACTAAAACAATAACTTTAATTACTCCTCAACAACCCTCCTGGCAAACAACCCGCCGTTTCCAACGGTATAGTTGCACATACGGGAATCAGGGATCGAGGCGACGTTGCTGATAAATCCAGTCGACGATATCACCATCCGGTGTGTAGCCACTGACTGTATCACGCAGTAACTGACGAACCCGGGAATAGTCATCCTGCTCAACCGCAGCAAGTAGTTCCGTTAGCCTAGCCTTGAGCACATCCCAGGACAGATGATCTTCATTGGCACTCATGATCATTGGATGCTGAGTAGCTGCCACATTGTCACCAATCAGTAACTCTTCGTACAGTTTTTCGCCCGGGCGAAGACCGGTGAACTCGATTGAGATATCACCGTGAATATTTTTCTCCGATCTAACTCTCAAACCCGATAAATGAATCATCTTCTCCGCCAACTCGACAATCTTCACTGGCTCGCCCATGTCCAGCACAAACACGTCACCGCCCTGCCCCATGGAGCCGGCCTGAATTACCAGTTGGGCCGCCTCGGGGATGGTCATGAAATAACGGGTTATTTTCGGATGGGTGACCGTCAACGGCCCGCCTGACTTGATCTGCTTATGGAATAGGGGTATGACTGAACCAGAAGACCCCAGCACATTGCCAAACCGGACCATTGTAAATCGGGTTTTATTTACCCGCGATACGTTGGCCTTATCGCCGAACAACACCGGCGCAACCTCGCGACTCAGCGCCTGAAGGGTCAACTCAGCCAGGCGCTTGGTGCTACCCATCACATTAGTCGGACGTACCGCCTTGTCAGTGGAGATCAGTACAAAGTTAGCAACACCTGCCTGCAATGCAGCCTGGGCGGTATTGAGTGTCCCAATCACATTGTTCAGCACGCCTTCGGCGATATTATGCTCAACCATAGGAACGTGCTTGTACGCGGCTGCATGGTAGACCGTGTCTACATTCCAAGTCTTCATTACATCAAGAAGCTTATGGGGATGACGAATGGAACCGAGAATAGGCAATAACCGGACAGACAGCGACTCGCGGGCAATACGCTGCTCTAGCTCAAACAAGATGCTGTAAAGATTGAACTCACTATGTTCGAACAACAAAAGCGTGGTCGGACCGATGGAAAAGATCTGCCGACACAGTTCCGAGCCAATCGAACCACCGGCCCCCGTCACCATGACCGTCTTACCCTTGATACAGCGCGCCAGCAGATCAGCTTGCGCCGGAACCGAATCGCGCCCCAGCAAATCCGCAATATCAACCTCCTGAATGTCATCGACCGTCACCCTGCCACTGGCGAGATCAGTGAAATTCGGCACACTGCGAACGTGAAGCGGAAAGCCTTCCAGGAGATTGAGAATCTCTCGACGTCGCGCTCGAGTAGACGATGGTAGAGCCAGAAGAATCTCTTCAGCCCCCGTCACATCGATCATCTGCTGAATATGCTTGGGCTTGTAAACCTGTAAGCCTGCAATCGAGCGATCCGTAATACTTGTATCATCGTCGATAAAAGCGACAGGCCGCATAACCCGCCCCATACGCAACGCAGCAACGAGTTGATTGCCGGCATCACCGGCTCCATAAATGGCCACTTTGGTCAGACCATCGTCGCGATTGGTGAACGGTACGTGTTGAGCAGCGGTAAACCAATCCCCCATAAAATATTGGCGCATGCAAAGACGCAGCCCACCAATGATGACGAGGCTCAACCACCAGTAGTTGAAGATAATGGAACGAGGCACCACGGCTTCATGGTTACTGTACCAATAGACCACGACCGCAAGGAGCAGTGATGACAGGCTGACGGCCTTGATGATGGCGATCAACGCATCGTTGCCAAAATAGCGCATGACCGCGCGGTACATACCAAAACGGACGAAAAGGGGGATGGCTAAAATGGGGGCGCACACGAAGAGCCAGAAATGGACCTTCAGGGGATTGTACATGCCATCAATGCCCAGACGAACAATGAAGGCCAGCCATAGAGCAAACCAAACCAAGACCGTATCAGTGGCTACCTGTAACAGTCTTTTTTGCCTACGAGGCAGTCCCAGCAAAAAAACTCTAAATTTGTCCATGAACACTTGACCTGCCAAGTCCGCCCCTCATTACTGGATCTGATACAGCATTGTACATAAACATCCCAACCCATCACCGTAAACCTGACGATAGAGATTGCCCAGCGATGGAGGGTCGCAAACGATTATGTACGCCGCCAGTACGCTCAACGACAAAGGTTGCGAACAAAATTGATCCCGCCTCCAACTAACCTAGCAGGTGATCACAAAACCGCTCACACGTCTACATCCCGAGCCTGTCAGACGCCATGCTCGCGGTAATCGCAGGTCGAGCCATGCCTTGACAGCTCGCGGATGACCTCGACGAGCGGCAGGTCTGGCGGAATGGCTTGCGCTTGCGTCTCACCAGGCTTGGCGTGAGCACCTCACCCTCAAGCCGCTCAGCAACAGGCATTAGCGAACATTGTATTTTGCCGAAGAGCGCGACTTACGGTGTCGCAAATTCATCGACGCGCTCCGACTTACGGCCAAAAAATGCTGGCGTAATAGCGTACTCTGCCCTTCGAAATAATCGACCTTCGGCTCAGTGGCAAAGGTCATCGAGAAAAGTGAAAAACACCAAGTCGAACGCGGCCATTCTGGCTATCCAACCCGGCCAGAGCTTCGAGGTCGTCCACGGATTTTCGCGAGCCGCTCGCCATGGAGGAGGGATAGTTTTTTTCACTACTGCACCGGGCGCACGAGGGGCTGGCTCCCTAGAGAAATCGGGCCTCAGAAGCACGGATCAAGCCTCGGCTGAACTCAGGAATCATCAATGGTTACGAATCATTTAGGGGGGTTATACGACTTAATTCGAGGGTGCTACAATTGCTCCCTTACGTTTAGGATTCCATCGCTCCCAAGGGGCGAATGCCTATTATGGTTCAACCAAGAAAAACAACCGCCGAAGGTGCTTTGGAGAGCAGATCTGGAGATCCGCTGGTGAGCCAATTCAACACAGTACGGATTAACGTCAGTACGATGTATTGCCTAGAAAGTATCACCCGTGCGTTATCGCCTCCGAAACAACCTACGGAGGTATCTATTCAGAAAAAGCAAACCTTATCCAAGGTTCCAACCACACCCTACGCTAGCATTGACAAAAGCTTTTTGACGGATCCGCTCGAATCATTTACTACCTACGCCCCCCGCCAACCGCACGGTTTTAGCTCTATACCAGCCCTCGCTGGGATGGTGAGGTGGTTTGCTATACCGGCAACTGGCTCTGCACTGAAACTATGCACGCGGATTATTGACGCAGGCAGAGCAAGCCCCCCCAAAGGATTCAACAAGTGAGTGTATCGATGCAAAAGGCTACGCCGATCAATCCACACAGCAGACATTCAACTTCCCCATTCACCCTGATTTCGTGTTTGTGGCGCAACCGCCAACTCATCCTCCAAATGACAAAACGCGAAGTAGTCGGGCGTTATCGTGGATCGGTGCTCGGCCTCGCCTGGTCTTTTTTCAATCCAGTCCTGATGCTATTGGTATACACATTTTTTTTCGCCGTCGTGTTCAAATCACGCTGGGGGACAGGAGGAACCGATAGCAAGACAGACTTCGCTGTAATATTGTTCGTAGGCATGATTGTTCATGGACTGCTTGCAGAAATTCTTAATCGCTCTCCGAAGCTGATACTTGACAATGCAAACTATGTAAAAAAAGTTGTATTTCCCATTGAAGTTCTACCTGCCATCAGTATATGCGTCGCATTATTTCATGCCACGATTAGCCTCGCAGTGCTACTGGTTGCGTTCCTGATTTTCAATGGTTTCATTCAGTGGACCGCTGTATTCATACCGCTGGTAATATTACCACTTGTAATACTTTCACTGGGAGCTGCCTGGTTCCTCGCTTCGCTGGGCGTGTATTTGCGCGACGTAGCTCAAACGATTGGGCTTTTCACCACCGTATTAATGTTTCTTTCTCCCGTTTTCTACCCCGTCACCTCATTACCTGAAGCGGTACGCCCGTGGTTAATGATCAACCCGCTGACCTTCATCATTGAGCAAGCTCGGGAAGTGATGATATGGGGCAAACTCCCGGACTTTCAGGGACTGGCAATTTACACACTTTGCGCAGTATTCATTGCATGGCTAGGTTATATCTGGTTCCAGAAAACAAGAAAGGGGTTTGCTGATGTCCTCTAATGACCTGGCAATTTCAGTTACAGGCGTCTCGAAGGTTTACCATCTTTATGAAAAACCTCAAGACAGACTGAAACAAATTCTCTGGAAAAGCGCTGCCAATCCCAGCGACGAGTTCTGGGCGCTGCGGGATATCAACTTTGATGTAAAGAAGGGCGAGACCGTTGGCATTGTGGGGCGCAACGGCTCCGGTAAGTCCACGCTGTTGCAGATTATCTGCGGAACCCTGACGCCTTCCCATGGCCACGTAGAGCGTCAAGGTCGCTTATCAGCCTTGCTTGAGCTCGGTTCAGGTTTCAACCCAGAGTTTACTGGCCGCGAGAACGTTTACCTGAGCGCCTCGATTCTTGGATTGTCAAAAGAAGAAATTGATAATCGATTTGATAAAATTGCCGGTTTTGCTGACATTGGGCAGTTTATCGACAGCCCTGTAAAACACTACTCAAGTGGTATGTTTGCCAGACTTGCATTCTCGGTATCTGTTCACGTTGAACCCGAAATATTGATCGTAGATGAAATTCTTGCTGTCGGCGATGCTGCATTCCAACGACGTTGCCTTTCGAAATTTTACGAAATACGTGATCGTGGCTGCACCATCCTTTTTGTGTCCCATGACCAATATCAAGTTAAGTCAGTGTGCGAAAGAGCGCTGTACCTCAAAGAAGGCCAACAGATCATGTTCGGTCCTGCGCCTAGAGTCATCGATCAATACATGATCGAAATGGAGGCTCAGGTTGCTCAAAATACTCCAGCTGCATTCACTGCCACGCAAGCAACAGCGACTGTCGAAAGTCACGTCGATTCAGACCCTGCCGAGTCAGGTGCGAGCAAGCCAAAAAGCGTCGCCCCTAAAACAACTCTGAGTAGCAGCGAGTCAGCAGATCAACTGTTTAGAATTACGGATGTCCGCCTGACTGACACCGAAGGCACGCCCCTGGATACAGTGACAACCGGACAATCCGTACGTGTGAATTTTGATTTTATCGCGCTGGTGGATGCACCGCCGGAAGAAATCAGTTTCGTCTTCAACTTATATAGACATGATGAACTATATCTATGTGGCGCCACCACATTGATGGATAAAATTCCAGCCTACCGGTCCTCAAGCGCAGGAACCGTATCGATTGACTTTGCAGATCTCCCTCTGTTGAGCGGTCAATACAAGTGGCGGGTAGCAATTAACGACAATGTTGGATTCATAACTTACGCAGAAGCAAAAAATGCGTGCTCGTTCCGTGTTGAAGATAATTTCAAGGCGGTTGGCATGTTAAGCCTTCCGCGACAGTGGAATTTTCAAGCAACCGAACTCAACAGTATTTGAATAGGCCACAAATGGAACGGTTAGATATCAACTCTGCTCCAGAGAGAGCGAACATAGAAGCGTCAATCCATTTCGCGAGATACTCGGTTGCCACGCCCTTTGTTAAAAATAAGCGAGTCCTGGATATCGCCTGCGGCGAGGGTTATGGAAGCTACCTTTTAAAACAGGCTGGGGCTGAAGAAGTAGTCGGCGTAGATGTATTCACTGACGCAGTGAATCGTGCCACTCATTCATTTGGCGGTCCTGGAATTGAGTTTATTGCGGCGGACGCTACAACCATCGAAGGCAGGTTTCCGGCCGAACACTTTGACGTTATCGTTTCATGTGAAACCATCGAACACATTGAAGACCCGGTAGCCTACTTACATTCTCTGAAACGCATTGCAAAAAAAGATGCGATCATTATCATCAGTTGTCCAAATGACTACTGGTACTTTCCGGAAGAGCATCAAAGCAACCCGTACCACTTGCGCAAATACCGATTCGAAGAGTTTCAGGAGCTCGCAAGCAGCGTGCTGGGAGACAACGTCAATTGGAGCATAGGAACCGCGGTCTTCGGATTCGGCTCAACGTCGCTAGATATCGAACGAGACTATGAAACTGTCCCCGATAGCTGGATGAAATTCAATTCAGTCCAAGGTGCATACCTGGTAAACGGCGGCGAGAAGCGGGAATTCAACCCTGAGAACTGCAGCTATTACTTTGGCATCTGGAATGCTTCTGAAATCACTAATGGCGCCGCTGTTTTCCCGGTAAATATGGACGCTTATGCGCGCATGGTACAGGCAATGGACGGTGCACTGCTCGTCGACGAACGGAAGAAGGCGGCGACACTGCTTGGGGATGAACGATTGAAGCTGGAAGCGCTCAACCAGGCTTTAACGACCCTTCAAATGGAAGCTGATGTATTGAAGGCGGACTTGAGAAAAACACGACTTAACTATCAGGCAACGCTGACGGAAAACGAACTAGTAAAAGAACGACTGCATGCATTCAACTCTGCCCAGCACGCGTTGAGTGAAGTAGTGCACGGACTTCAGGCCGAAGTGGCTAAAGTAACTGCTGAGCGTGATCAGATGCGAGTCGGTTATTACCGATATCTGCGTTTGGGAGGACTGATTCCTCGTCCGGTTCGAGCGCTCATGAAAAAAGCCGTAAAAATTGTTCGCAGGAACCCAAATAAATGAAAGTTCTAGGGTTGGATATCATCCCGGGGCTTTCGCGCGGGCTCTACGTTTACGACAATGCGCACGCTCTTCTGGCAACCGATGCATGGCAGGAGACAGGACCGAATATCGGCAGCAGCGGTGAAAACTTAACGATTTCTTTCCTTTCAATGAACCGTTCGTCGCTCTCGATCAAATTGCTCAAGTCCATCGAGGAGTTCATACCACACTTCGCCGGTGAAGCGCTAATCATAGACAACGGCTCTTCAGCGGAAGAAATCGAGCAGATACGCGAAGCATGTAAAACACTGACCTTCCGCACTCGTATTGTTGAACTCGGGCAAAATTTCGGTGTATCAGGCGGCCGCAATAGAACCATTCCGCACGTCACGACGGAATGGTTGATGTGTCTGGATAATGATATCTACTTCACGATGAATCCGCTGAAACAGATCCAGCATGATCTAGCGGTTCTTGGCTGCCATTTCATGAGCCTCCCCTTACTGGATCCAGATGGTCAAACAATTTTCGCCAGGGGTGGTCACGTTTATGTGTCCTATGAAGACGGCGAACTTCATATTGGTGCGGGCAGCGCTTCCCTACAGACAAAAATACAAGACATTATCAGTCAGCCGTTCCTAGGGACCTTTCTATTTGGTGGTGCTTGCGTCGTTAACAAAGACACGTTCGTTCGCGTCGGTAGTTATGACGAGGCAATGTTTGTTGGTTTCGAGGATATCGATTTTTCGGTACGCCTATTCCAGCAGGGCTACAAAGTCGGCTGCGCATCGGTTTGCGCTCTGGTGCATGACCACCCAATGCCTGATTCGGACGCTGATCGCGACTATGAAAAAGAACGTTTTTCTCGTGGTGTCCTTCACAAGTCGGCGATGCATCTTGAAGCAAAACACGGTTTCAAGATATGGGGTGACGCGGTAGACCATTGGCTGCAGTCACGGCATGATGAACTGGGGCTCAATAATGAAGCGGATCACATTTCCGCTCCTGCGAAGACCGTTCCGGCAGAACACAAAAAAACAAAAATAGCCCTGATCATTGATACGGATAACTGGGCATTTGGAAATATTTCCCGACAACTGGAACGTTATTTGAGTGACCGGTTTGATTTTGTTGTAATACCGATGGATATCATCGATAACGTCAACAAAGTATTCATGATGACCGAAGACTGCGACATCGTTCACTTCTTCTGGAGGGAACATCTGACGCTCATTGGTACTCCTTACTACAGGAGCTACGCTGAAAGCCTAGGCATGCCATATGAACTGTTCCATCAGCGTTTCATTGCCACTAAAAAGCTCAGTACAAGTATTTATGACCATCTGCTTCTGAAAGAAGAGGAGCTCAGTGGGCGCGCGCATATTTTTACCGAAGTAGTCGCCGGCTACACGGTGGGCTCTGAAAAATTAGAGCGCATTTATTCCGAAGTGAATGGCTACCCCGAACCCACCTGCGTAATTGAAGATGGTGTCGACCTGAGCAAGTTCATGCCCATGAATATAGAGCGCTTTCAAGAAGTCGGTCAGCGGGAACTGGTTGTCGGCTGGGTAGGAAACAGTAAGTGGGCAGCTGAGCTCGAAGACTTCAAAGGCGTGAATACGATACTCAAGCCAGCAATTGAACAGCTTCAGCAAGAAGGTTTCGCTGTAAAGAGCCTGTTTGCTGACCGCCAGGATCAATTCATTCCCCATGATCAGATGCCGAACTACTACACAAAGATCGATGTCTATGTCTGTACGTCGAAAATTGAGGGTACGCCTAATCCTGTTCTAGAAGCGATGGCCTGCGGAGTACCGGTTATCAGTACTGATGTTGGTATCGTGCCGCAGGCTTTCGGTGAGTTGCAAAAAGCATTTATCTTGCCAGAAAGAACAATTGAAGCACTCAAGGTGAGTATCCGTAAGCTTGTCGAGGAGCCGGCACTACTGACTCGGCTTTCAACTGAAAATATTGAAAGAATCAAGGACTGGAACTGGTCGATAAAAGCTGAAAAGTTTGGTCAGTACTTTGAAAGCCTTACAGCCATCGACAGCCGTACATGAGAATTG
The DNA here is from genome assembly GCF_033989915.1 of Pseudomonas sp. P5_152. NCBI lineage: Bacteria > Pseudomonadati > Pseudomonadota > Gammaproteobacteria > Pseudomonadales > Pseudomonadaceae > Pseudomonas > Pseudomonas sp. P5_152. Next base: position 1,460,395 of record NZ_JASFAH010000002.1, read on the forward strand.
AGCATGCCGCTGGCTCGAAACAGCCTTCGGCATGCAAAACGCTTTGAGCTTACAGTTAGCACGGATATCCGAGTATCGCGGTCTATCGGATCTACCTGTCCTACCTGCTATCAACATACCTCAAAACGTCAATCGACATCGCCCCCATCAAACGGAATACATGCAGTGAAAAAAACTCCATCGGCGACGAGTGGCATCAGAAAAACTGGCGTTGAAGGAAGCTCTAACTCGTTCGAACTTTTCGGAGAGATGGCAGACACGCTTCTGTATTGGGTGAGCGAACTGCATCGCACGCTCATCGGCAACGGTGTCAAGCAGGTGTTCTTTCTCTCCAGAGAGGGGCAACCGCTCAAGCAAATGTTCGATCGATATTGCGTTCGCGTGGGAGTTCCGATTCAGAGCCGTTACCTCGAGGTTTCTCGCAGGTCAACGCTGCTGCCTTCTCTGAATACGTTGAGTGAAGAACGGTTCGAAACGCTTTTCAGGCAATATCGGTGCATGTCGCTACTGGAGTTTCTATCGAGTCTTGGGCTGGATGAGTTCTGCGTGGAGCTGTCAGCCTTGCTGGGGCTGACGAACGAACAATTGAATCAAAGGCAAGAGGATTTTCCCGAGAGCGAACTCTTCTACCGCCTGAAGGCGTTACCACGATTCATAGAAATATATGACGAGCAACGGCTGAGTCGTCAGAAGGCTTTTGAACAATATATTTCTGTGCTCTCGGAAGGTGATGTTCCCGAAAATCTTGTGGTCGTAGACGTCGGCTGGAAGGGCACGATCCAGGACAACCTTTATGCGCTGTTGTGCAAGGGACCGGCATCGCCAATCAAATCAGTCACCGGCTACTACATCGGGCTTATAGCACCAGGAGCAGCAGGGGCGGCAAACCTCAAGCACGGTCTTCTATTTTCCTCCATTGCGGGCCGTACACCGCGCTTTCATGTATTCAATGAAAATCGTGCTCTGTTCGAAATACTCCTGGCAGCAGATCACGGCTCCGTGGCCAGCTACCTAATTGACACAGATGGCAAGGCCCTTGCCGTCCATGACACGTACCATGAGCAAGAGATGGTGGAGGCTCTGGTGTTTCCTGTTCAGCGCTACCTCTTCGCTCGCTTTGACCAACTGCTGGACGCCATGACACAGCAAGCAGATGTTAAGTCACTACGTCTTGGGCAAATCGCTCGCAGCCATGCACGCCTGGTCTTCCAGCCTTCACAGCCCGAGATCGACTGGTTTTCTTCAGTATTTCATGTTGAAAACTACGGTGTATTTGAGCGCTCTTTCTTTACTGGCGTACACAAGGTCCCAAGCTTTTCTGCTAGGTTGAAGTTCATGTTCACCGTCCTGAGGCGCAACGGACGAGGATTGCTTGGGTTCTGGCCATGGAAGAAGCTCGATGAGCGGGTGGGCCGCCCAATAGCCAACTTGTATGGACTAATCCGCTATTTTCAGAAGTAGTCATAAATTGAACGATAGAAAAATTTGCTTTCTCGTAGGCTCGATGGCTATCAGCGGTGGCACTTACGTCATCATTCAGCATGCCAGCTACTTGCGCAGACATGGATATGACGTAACGCTGGCAGTTCAGGAGCCTTTTTCGGCAGCGACACTTTCCTGGCATGACGAAGCGCCCAAGCTTCGTTGCCTGCCTATCGAAGAGGCCAAACAAGAATCTTTCGACCTGGTCATCGCCACATGGTGGAAAACCGCTTTTGAGCTTGGCAATTTCGACGCCAGGAGGTATGCGTACTTCGTACAATCGATCGAGTCCAGATTTTATCCTGAATCGGAAATACCCTTGCGGGCTTTGGTGGACGCTACCTACCGCTTCCCCATCGAATACGTGACTGAAGCTACGTGGATCCAACAATATCTGAAGGACGATTTCAATCGGGATACTGCTCTGGTACGCAACGGTATTCGCAAGGATGTGTACTCAACACAGGGCGTAGCCAGCGCACCCCGCCCTACTGATGCGCAACCCAGGATCCTGGTAGAAGGGCATTTTGGTGTTTCATTCAAGAACACGGCCTTGGGTGTTCGATTAGCCAGAGAAGCCGGTGCAAAAGACATCTGGGTGCTGACGGGGTCTCCCATCAAGTGGCTTCCCGGGGTTTCGCGGGTGTTTTCTCGGGTACCAATGGTCAAGACTGCCGAAATTTATCGCTCTTGCGATATTTTGATCAAACTCAGTACGGTCGAAGGGATGTTCGGCCCACCGCTTGAGCTATTTCACTGCGGCGGCACCGCCGTAGTCTTTGATGTTTCCGGACATGACGAGTACATCGTCAACGGAGACAATGCGGTCGTGATCCCCACTGGAGACACTGACAGTGTCGTCAACGTCCTAAAAAAACTCATAAGCGATCGCACGGAGCTTTCACGGCTTCAAGAAGGGGCACGCCAAACGGCCGACAACTGGCCCTCCTGGCGTGACTCTTCGGCTCTTTTCTGCGAATGGGTAGAGAAGTGTTTGGAAGGTCCGCTCATGGAAAAGTCTATTTTTACAGAGTTGACGGTAAAAGCATTCAACGAGTACTCAGCTCAAGAAAAACAGCGTCTCAATACAAATCGCTGGGTCGTTCGCCGCCATAAACTCAGCGCGCTTTCCGCCAGACTCCCCGAGTCGCTGAAGCTTCGGATCAAACAACTGGAAGCGGTAGGTGAAGTGATTTTTGGTGGGCGAGAAGTACGATGATCTACAAAATCAAGACAGTTGATGTCTGGGACACCTTGCTTAGAAGAGATTGCCACCCTGAATGCATCAAGCTGGCGACTGCCGCTCATGTCTATTTCGAGCTGCTTGGACACTTCAAACCACCCTATACGGGTTACTGGGATATCTATCGAGCACGGGTAGAGACCGAGGCCCGTCTTGCGCGAGAGGCTCGAGAAGCAAACAAGGACGAAGAGTACGAAATCGTTCATGTGCTCAAAGAATGGCTGAAGACAATACTGCTCTCTTCCTCCGATGAGAGCCTGCCTCAGCGCTTTGCCGACTATGAGCTTTCAGTAGAAGTGCGGCATACTTTTCAGGACCCGGATATCGAAGAGTTTCTCAAGCTGCACTCTGCCGAAAGAACAATATTCCTTTCCGATTTCTACATGAGCTCTGACATGCTCAAACACTTGCTCGAGCAGAAGGGCCTCAGTCATCTCTTCGAGGATGGCGTGAGCTCGTGCGACGTGGGCTTGAATAAACGCTCAGGAACGCTGTTCAAGCATGTACACGAGGTCTTCGGGATCACCCCTCACGAACATGTGCATGTAGGCGATCACCCTTGGTCGGATGTGGAGTCTCCGGCGCAACTGGGTGTTACCGGCATTTCATTCGTGCCGGAAAAATCCCATGCCGACAGGAAAGAGCGAGAGAGCCTGTTTGTTTCGCGTGAAGCGCTGTTCCAACATCTTCGCCAGCTCAGTATCCAAGCAATGGCGCCATCTATACTTGCGCGGCAAAAGACCGAATCGACAGCTTTTCGTTTCGGGGTGGAAGCCGCTCCACTGTTCGTGGGCTTCGCCTTGTGGATCGCCGAACAGGCAATCGCTCAGCGTCTGGATCAAGTATTCTTTCTTACCCGAGAAGGCGAGTTCTTTCGCCGCATATACGAAATTATATTCCCAGATCAGACGCTTTTTGGGCATCAGTTGCCAGCTTATGCGGAGCTTGAAGTCAGCCGGCTTTCTACGTTCGTCGCCTCAATGGAAGATATCTCGAAGGATGAGTTCAATCGTATTTGGCGCTTGAACCGCTCACAAAAAGTTTCCGGACTGTTTTCCACCCTTGGCCTGGAATACTCCAACTTTTCTAATCTATTATCTGAGGTTGGGTTAAAGTCCACGGATGTTATTGAACGCCCCGAGGCAAACGAGTCATTAAGCAAGTTGATTCGGGCCCCGGAATTCACGGCTGCCGTCAACGAAAAAATACTGGAACAACGTGAGCTTTTGAATGAATACCTTACAGAAAAAGGTATTTCGCAGAGCGACAAAGTTGGCCTGGTTGATATTGGCTGGCGCGGAACGATCCAGGATAATCTTGCGCGGATAAAGCCTGCTACACACTTTCACGGGATGTACCTCGGCCTGCGTAAGATGTTAAATCCTCAGACGTCGAACGTTTCAAAATGTGCCTATGGTGCTGATGAAAGGGCTGATGCAGATACAGGGCAGTTGTTTGAAGCGTTTGCCGTACTTGAAATGCTGTGCACTTCAAACTTGGGTAGCGCGGAGAAATACGTGCGATCGCAAGGCAAGGTTACTGCACATCGCAACGTCTGTGCCGAGGAGAATAGTTCCCACAGTGAATTTTCCGTTCACTTTCAGGAAGGTGTCGCACTGGCGGCTCAAGTATGGGGACCGTATCTGGAGCGTTACGTGGTGGGCGCTGCAGAACTGCATGCGTCGGCTGTGCATGTCTGGAAAAAACTCAGTGTCAATCCGAATCCCGACTTGGCAAAGATCTTTATCCAAACCCCTCAGCATGATGTTTTTGGCTTCGGCGATATTTTTCAGAAGAATCAAGCCCCGGCACTATCCACAATCTTTCTTTCACCATTTAGTGGCACGGCGCGCAGACAGGTGATGGACTATATCCGCCGAGTTCAATGGACCTCTGGAATCAAGCATCTCAATGGAATTGGCCCGGTGCACAAGGCCGTACTTATTGCTCTCTTCACATTGGCCAACGCGGTCAAACGCTATCGGATGAAGTCCCGCAAAAGATAGTGCTTAAGTTTGCCAACAGTAACCAACTAACAATCTCTCCCACCAAGGATGAGATTGTTAGTTTGATACAGCAAACAGTCACTCTCACTGCGGCTCAAGAATCAGGCTTTTCCTCAAGCGCTCCAGCGTTGAATAAGCAGACTATAAAGGCCAGCGGAGTGTACGCAAGTAACATCCCCAGCATTTCATTGATCAGTCCCACCCCAACAAAAATCGAAATGGGCAGCAACCAGACAAGATTAATAACAACAACCCCGACCGTTACAACTCGATGGCTCTTAAAGTGACGAGATGCATACTGATAGGCGTGGCTGCGATGCGCCTGAGAAACGTTGTCTCCACGCATTAAACGTCGCAGCAACGTCCAGGTCGCATCCACTATAAAAACACCGAGCAGAATCAACCAACTCCAAAGCAACTCAGGTGCTGTCCAGGCCGCATGAAGCGCCAAACCACCGAGAGTGAAGCCTAGAAACCCACTCCCCGCATCTCCCATAAAAATACGTGCAGGAGGAAAATTCCAGCATAGAAACCCTGCCACCGCTCCCGCCAAAACGAATGGAACCCATATCAGGTTGGCGTAGCCACCAAGCCAATACAGTACACATGCCCCCAGGCATACGCATATGGCTTCGGCGCTGGCCAAGCCATCAATCCCGTCCATAAAGTTGTAGAGGTTCAGCATCCACACAAGGTAAATCAGTGCGAGAACAATACCGAACCAACCCAAGTCAATTGCCGTACCAAAAAATGAGATAGGCGCGAGTCCGTTGAACCAGAACAGTGCCCAGCCGGCTGCTATGAAATGCCCCAATAGGCGCCATCTAGCAGCAATATGACCATGATCATCGGCGAAGCCAATAATCGCCACTAGAATTCCAGAGCCCAGCAGCCCAGTCAGCAAAGGTATGCCCAGCAGGCCCATAGTGACTAACACCGGCAGCGCTCCTGCAAATGCCAACACAATAGCGACCCCTCCTCCGCGAGGCGTAGGCACCGTATGGGAACTGCGCTCGCTAGGTATATCCATCAAACTTCGGGCCAAGGCATAACGGCGCAGGACAAAGGTCAATAACCAGGAACTAGCGAACACCGCAGTTAGCAACCACCAAAAATTCATTTCGTTAGCTTATCCAGATAATAGTCAGCAGTTTTGCGTAATGCATTGTCCACGCTTACCGGGGGACGCCAGTTCAAAACATCACATGTCTTGCTAATATCAACCTGCAATGAGTTGCACAAACGCTGAACAATCGCCTTTTTACCTATGAGTGCAGCACTTAAAGTCAATATCAATGCCGGCACCGGTAGTAACCATGATTTTGAGCCCAAGGCGTGAGCCAGGCGCCGAAGCAGCAACGTTGTCGACAAGTCCTCACCATCACTAACCAGGAATACATTATTCGCCGCCGCGGGATGATCGATACAGGTCACAACGAGATCCACAAGATTTTCAAGCGCCACCAGACTGCGTTGATTATTGATAGCCCCTAATGGCAGGGGTACATTTCGGCACAGCCAGTTCATCATGCTTAAAAAATTCGCTTTCACACCCGGGCCATACACGAGCGGTGGCCTGATGATAACAATCTCCATCCCTGTATTCTGGCCAATTTCCCTCAACGCTTCTTCAGCTTCTTGTTTCGAGATTCCATACGGATCTACAGGTGCTGGAAGGTCGTCAGCTTTAAAAGATGTCCTTGGTGCAGTTTTTTCGCCATTAACCTTGATTGAACTGATAAAAATAAACCGCTTCACCCCCGAATCGGCAGCTTTCTGGGCCAGTCTAGCGGTTCCCTCCACATTAACTTTACGAAATTCAGAAAGGGAATCCGTTGACGCTTCCTTCATTACATGCACTCGAGCCGCGGCATGAATTACTACTTGGACGTCATTCAGGGCAGGCAACGCAGTTTTGTCGTTCAAGTCGAACGGGACTACCCGGCACAAACCAAGTAGTTGTGTAACGCCCCGTACGGCGGCGACAGGCGTGAATTTTTTATCGAATAGAAGCCTGAAAACCAAAGCTTCACCAACAAACCCGCTTGCTCCCGTTACCAAAACCTCTGGACCTTTCATTTAGCTCTATTCCCCATCACCGCGATGGCACAGCAAATAAAAAAGAAGAATACTTTATCGCGGAATCTTCGCCGGCATTTCCAGGCGCTTAAGGAAAGCTTCAATAACTGGCTGCGCCCTAATTCCAACCAGGCACCGACAAATGGATCTCTGTTCTGGCCAACCAACGAGGCGATCAATTGCACTTGAGAAAACCACTGGCCATTATGAATGGTTTTATATCGGGCAATTAGAGGTGTTAGTCCAGTATTAGCCCCCACTTGATTGCTATCGTGCTGACGATAGTGCATGGATGGAACAGGGTCGATGAACCATTTGTAATGGTGACTGCGAGCGAAAGCGTAGCAATACCAATCATGCAAGCCAACGTCCTGTAATGCTTGCCAATTGCAAAGCATGGAGTCCTTCAGCGGGTCTGCCAATCTCTTACTCAATACATAGGTGCAACCGGGCCCAGCAGCCTCAAATAAAAAATCCCAGGTAACCTGTGGCTGCGCCTTGTCCAACAAATGTGTTTTCCCGTCCGGCCAGAAAGCCGTTACATTACTTGAATAGGCGTCGTATTCGCTTGTCAGTAAAGCCTGAGTGGCCCGCGCGAGCTTATCTGAGTGCCAAATGTCATCCTGATCAGAGAACGCGATGAAGTCATAACCTTCAAAGTCGACATCACGGATGAGACGGAAGAAATTACGTGCTGCGCCACCGAAATGGCCGGCAGTAGGCAACAAAACTACGTTGCTGCGCTCAACGACGAGACTGGCACACCACCCCTCGGTGCCGTCTGTCGAAGGATCAACACTTATATAGACGGTAACATCTACAGATGACTGATTTAAGATCGAGGAAACTTGCTCTTCAATCCACCGCATTCCGTTGTACGCAGCCAGCAAAACTGCTACCCGTGGATACTTTACTGGCATGCCGATCCTGCTTGCATTGGTTGAACACTTCAAATTGGAAAAAGGACGCTCACAGGTCAGTAAAAACACTAGTCCAGCAGCCTCTGCAGATACTGACCATAGCCAGTCTTCTTGAGACGCTGTGCCTGAGCACTCAATTGCTCTGGGGTGATCCAGCCATTGTTGTAAGCGATCTCCTCCAGACAAGCTACTTTCAGTCCCTGACGCTGTTCGATCGTGCGCACGAAGTGACTGGCTTCCAGTAAAGACTCGTGCGTGCCGGTGTCGAGCCAGGCGAAACCGCGACCGAGCATTTCGACGTTCAGGGTATTCTGCTCAAGATAGGCGCGAGTTACATCCGTGATTTCCAGCTCGCCCCGCTCGGAGGGCTTGATGCCCTTGGCAATCTCGACAACCTGGTTATCGTAAAAATATAACCCTGTAACCGCGTAGTTTGATTTGGGCTTGAGCGGTTTTTCCTCAATACTAAGCGCTCGCCCCGATGCGTCAAACTCAACTACACCAAAACGCTCCGGATCGGAAACGTGATAACCAAAAACCGTAGCACCGTGTTGCTGGGCGCTCGCCGCGCGCAGATTATCGGAAAAGTGCTGACCGTAAAAAATGTTGTCACCCAGGATCAGACAGCATGGGTCGTTGCCGATAAACTCTTCGCCAATAATGAATGCCTGGGCAAGGCCATCCGGGCTCGGCTGTTCGGCATAGCTTAGCTTGATGCCATAAAGACTACCGTCACCAAGAAGCTTACGAAAACTCGGCAGGTCTTCAGGCGTGGAAATGATCAGAACTTCACGCATACCCGCAAGCATCAGTACCGATAGCGGGTAGAAGATCATCGGCTTGTCATAGATCGGCAGCATCTGCTTGGACACGCCGAGCGTCAACGGGTGAAGTCGAGTGCCTGAGCCGCCTGCGAGGATGATGCCTTTACGATTTGTCGTGGTCATTTATTCAGGACTTCCCTAAGCATTCGGGTTACACCAGTTTGCCAATCCGGTAAGCACAGTGAAAAACTGTCGCGCAGCTTTTGCGTATTCAGACGCGAATTCAGCGGGCGGCGTGCAGGTGTTGGATAGGCCGTGGTATCGATCGGATTGACTGCCGTCACTGCCAGTTGTTCACCCTGGCTGCGGGCGAAATCGATCACATGACTAGCATAGCCGTGCCAGGACACTTCACCACCAGCAGCCAAGTGATAAAGGCCCGCAAGCTCGGGGTTGTGCATGACTTTCTGAACAGCCAGCGCGGTGATGTCTGCGATAAGCTCTGCCCCCGTAGGAGCCCCAATCTGATCACCGATGATGCTCAAGGTCTCGCGCTCCCTGGCCAGTCGCAGCATCGTCTTGGCGAAGTTATTGCCGCGAGCCCCATAGACCCAACTGGTGCGAAAGATCAGGTACTTGCATCCGGACTCAATAATCGCCTGCTCACCGAGCAACTTACTGGCGCCGTAGTGATTGACGGGGGCGACTGCATCTACCTCCGTCCATGGAACCAGGCCCTGCCCGCTGAAGACATAGTCGGTCGAGTAATGAATAAGCCAGGCATCGAGAGCTTTGGCTTCCACCGCCATGACCTGACTCGCCTGACCATTCACACGATCAGCCAGTTCGGTCTCGGATTCGGCCTTATCAACAGCTGTATAAGCAGCAGCGTTGACAATGACGTTGGGCTTGACCCGGCGGATTGTCGCGCGCAAGGCCTCGAGGTCGGACAGGTCGCCGCTCAAGCCATCGGAGGCATGACGATCCAGCGCAATCAACTCGCCAAGGGGTGCAAGAGAGCGCTGCAGTTCCCAGCCTACCTGGCCATTTTTCCCCAGCAGGAGGATTTTCATGCCTTGCTCGACCGATCCGCGTAGTTCTGGTCGATCCACTGCTGGTAGCTTCCGCTCTTCACGTGATCCACCCACTCAGTGTGGGTTAGATACCATTCGACGGTCTTGCGGATGCCGGTTTCAAAAGACTCTTGCGGCGTCCAACCTAGCTCACGCTGGATTTTGCTGGCATCGATCGCGTAGCGCTGATCGTGACCCGGGCGATCCTGAACGTAAGTGATCAGGCTGGCGTGCGGGCAATGAGGAGAATCCGGACGCAGCTCATCGAGTAGTGCGCACAGGGTGCGTACGACCTCGATATTTTGTTTTTCGTTATGGCCACCGATGTTGTAGGTTTCGCCAATGACACCTTCGGTCACGACTTTATACAGCGCCCGCGCATGGTCCTCGACATAGAGCCAGTCACGCACCTGGTTACCTTTGCCATACACCGGCAATACCTTGCCTTCCAGCGCATTGAGAATGATCAGCGGAATCAGTTTCTCGGGAAAGTGGCACGGCCCGTAGTTGTTCGAGCAGTTGGTGACCAGGGTAGGCAGGCCATAGGTACGCGCCCAGGCACGAACCAGATGATCAGAGCTGGCCTTGCTGGCCGAGTACGGCGAGCTTGGCTGATAGGACGTGGTTTCGGTGAAGAGGTCTTGCGGGCCTTCGAGGTCACCATAAACTTCGTCAGTCGAAATATGGTGAAATCGGAAACTCGCCTTGCGACCATCGTCCAGCGCTGCCCAGTAGTGACGCGCGGCTTCAAGCAGCGTGTAGGTGCCAATGATGTTGGTCTGGATAAATTCGGATGGGCCGCTGATCGAACGATCGACGTGGGATTCCGCGGCCAGGTGCATGATGGCATCTGGTTGCTGTTCACGCAGGACACGATCGATCTGCTCGCGATCACAAATATCGACGTGCTCGAATAGATAACGGGCGTTTTGGCTGACTTCAGCCAAAGACTCAAGGTTGCCCGCATACGTGAGCTTATCGACATTAACGACCGCGTCATTCGTGTTGGAAATGATATGGCGAATGACCGCCGAACCGATAAATCCTGCACCGCCGGTTACTAGAATTTTCACGCGAAAGCATACCCTTGAGTTGCAGACAGCGTCGCTACCGGACGGCCGTCTAATCCATGAATGCATCAGTCGTTTTTTGTCAGGTTCAGTCCGACCGATGTGAGGCCCAATCATTTGCGGACGATTGCTGCAATTTACCGCTCAATCACGACTCACTAATGGATATGGGCACCCTGCAGCCAAAGCCAGGGGCATGCCAAAGGTGCTCCGCTAGGACAGCACCCGCTTTCGCGCCCCCCTGGAAGTACGACCCAGGAACCACCCCAATACAGGCCCTATCACCATCCCCACCAGGAGCGTCAGTACCACAACCACCGACAGTGGGATTTGCGGCCCCGCCCAGCCAAGAAACAGCAAAGATACCGACTGCTGATTTTCCAGCACAAACAGCAGTATCGCCAGCGCCAGCAACAGGACAAAAACGCCAAGCAGTACACGCTTCACGCTACGCATAAGTGATTCCTTGAGTTGCGCAGTCTGTCAAAGCCCCTCCTCCTCTTCTTCATTCACCCGATCCCGAAGCTCTTTGCCCGGTTTGAAATGGGGAACAAATTTTCCATCCAGGCTAACCGATTGCCCGGTCTTCGGGTTGCGTCCTACACGAGGTGCGCGGTAGTGCAGGGAGAAACTGCCAAAACCACGGATCTCGATGCGATCACCGGTGGCCAGGCATTGGGACATTTGTTCAAGCATAGTCTTGATGGCCAGCTCTACATCCTTGGATGAAAGCAGCCCTTGATGGGTGACAATTCGTTCGATCAACTCCGACTTCGTCATATTTTTCCCTTCTTTTTCAAGCAGCTAGATCAGCGCTTCAAAGGTTTTAGCATGCCAGAAGGAATTTGAACAGCCCAAGCATTGACTTATCTGCACGACCACGACCTCACCGATCAATCGAGTTTTTTCAGACATCAAACCCAGACTCACCATACAAATTCACCACACGATTACCTACAAATGACCAGCATAGTGCGCGTAAGGTAACCCGCCGGATTCCAACCAAACGGATAGTCCTGATCCTCCTCCTTGATATCACTGGACCTGGCAACGACCTTATACCCCTGCGCCTTGCATTCCTTGTCTGCGCGCTTGTAGCACCTCTCCCAACCCGACCCAAGCCCCGAACAATCGATCTCGATCCCGCTCACCCCGCGCACCGCATGGGACTTCACGTTAGTGGTACAGCCTGCCAGAACCAGCACAACAAGCACGACGAAGAACCTGTTCATTCGCTTCCTTAGACTGGACGATTTGCCCGACCGCTGTTTGCTTCAGGCTAAGCCTAGCCCAAATAGTGAAATGCTCTGCACAAAGAACCAGACCGCACTGCCCGGGGTTTGTTTCACCGATAACCGACACACCCATCAATCGTCGCAAACTCAAATTCCAGGCACAAAAAAGGGCGACCGAAGTCGCCCTTTTTATGGTCTGACAGAACTTAGTTCTGTTTTTCCATCTGTGCACGCAACAGGTCGCCCAGAGTGGTAGGACCAGCAGCAATGTCAGAGGTAGCTGGCTTGTCGCGCAGGCTCTGGATTGCTTCTTTCTCTTCAGCATCGTCTTTCGACTTGATGGAGAGCTGGATTACGCGGCTCTTGCGGTCAACGCTGATGATCTTGGCTTCTACTTCTTCGCCTTCTTTCAGAACGTTACGCGCGTCTTCAACGCGGTCACGGCTGATTTCGGAGGCTTTCAGAGTCGCTTCGATGTCGTCAGCCAAAGTGATGATGGCGCCTTTAGCGTCAACTTCTTTCACGATGCCTTTAACGATTGCGCCTTTGTCGTTCTCTTGAACGTACTCGGAGAACGGATCGCTTTCCAGTTGCTTGATACCCAGGGAGATACGCTCGCGCTCTGGGTCAACCGACAGGATAACGGTGTCCAGCTCGTCGCCTTTCTTGAAGCGACGAACAGCTTCTTCGCCCACTTCGTTCCAGGAGATGTCGGACAGGTGAACCAGGCCGTCGATGCCGCCGTCCAGACCAATGAAGATACCGAAATCGGTGATCGACTTGATGGTGCCGGAGATTTTATCGCCCTTGTTGAACTGGCCAGAGAAATCTTCCCATGGGTTAGATTTGCACTGCTTGATGCCCAGGGAGATACGACGACGCTCTTCGTCGATGTCCAGAACCATAACTTCCACTTCGTCGCCGACTTGTACGACTTTCGAAGGGTGGATGTTCTTGTTGGTCCAGTCCATTTCGGAAACGTGTACCAGACCTTCAACGCCTTCTTCCAGCTCAGCGAAGCAGCCGTAGTCGGTCAGGTTGGTTACACGCGCGGTAACGCGAGTGCTTTCTGGGTAACGGGCTTTGATAGCAACCCATGGATCTTCGCCCAGTTGCTTGAGGCCCAGGGAAACACGATTGCGCTCGCGATCGTACTTCAGAACCTTGACATCGATCTCGTCGCCAACGTTGACGATTTCCGATGGATGCTTGATACGCTTCCAAGCCATGTCGGTAATGTGCAGCAGGCCATCGACGCCACCCAGATCGACGAATGCGCCGTAATCGGTGAGGTTCTTGACGATACCTTTGACTTGTTGGCCTTCCTGCAGGGATTCCAGCAGAGCTTCACGCTCAGCGGAGTTCTCGGCTTCGAGGACGCTACGACGGGAAACGACAACGTTGTTGCGTTTCTGGTCAAGCTTGATGACCTTGAATTCCAGCTCTTTGCCTTCCAGGTGCGTGGTGTCGCGCACAGGACGGACGTCAACCAGAGAACCTGGCAGGAACGCACGGATGCCGTTAACGTCGACAGTGAAGCCGCCTTTAACCTTACCGTTGATAACGCCCTTGACCACTTCTTCGGCTGCGAAGGCTGCTTCCAGAACAATCCAGCATTCAGCGCGCTTGGCTTTTTCACGGGACAGCTTGGTTTCGCCAAAGCCGTCTTCAACCGAGTCCAGAGCAACGTGAACTTCGTCACCGACGTTGATGTTCAGTTCGCCAGCGTCGTTGTAGAACTGCTCAAGCGGGATGAGTGCTTCAGACTTCAGGCCAGCGTGAACGGTTACCCAGCGAGCTTGGTAATCGATATCAACGATAACACCGGTGATGATGGAGCCTGCCTGAAGGTTCAGGGTTTTTAGGCTTTCTTCAAAGAGTTCCGCAAAGCTTTCGCTCATTTTAATTCCTGTTGATAAGGGCGAAGAATACGCCCATCTCCACACCCCAGACGGTGTGGGTTAGTTTCAATTAAAAGAAGCACCGCAGGACTATGACTGGTCCCCTACGGCCTTCTTGGTCACCCGGCGATATCGCGGAGGGCGATTTCGCTCATGATGCGTTCCAGCACCTGATCGATGGACAACTCCGTGGAATCCAGCTGAATCGCGTCGACCGCCGGCTTGAGCGGGGCTACCGCTCGCTGGGTGTCGCGCTCATCGCGCACACGGATCTCATCTAGCAGACTCGACAGACTAACATCCTCGCCCTTGCCCTTCAACTGCAAATATCGGCGGCGCGCCCGTTCCTCGGCGCTGGCGGTCAGAAAAATCTTCAAGGGTGCATCGGGAAAGACCACCGTACCCATGTCACGACCGTCAGCCACCAGCCCCGGGGCTTCCTGGAAAGCCCGCTGGCGCTGCAGCAGCGCTTCACGCACAGCCGGCAGCGCAGCTACCTGGGAGGCGCCCGCACCAGCAGCTTCGGTGCGGATCGCGTCGCTGACCTCATCCCCTTCAAGGATGATGCGCTGCAACTGACCGTCGGTCGCCGCGATGAACTGCACATCCAGATGAGCGGCAAGTTTCTTCAGCAATTCCTCGTTGGTCAGGTCGACCCCGTGGTTGCGCGCAGCGAACGCCAGCAAACGGTACAACGCACCGGAATCCAGCAGATTCCAGTTCAGGCGCCTGGCGAGCATGCCGGCAATAGTGCCTTTACCCGAACCACTTGGCCCGTCGATGGTGATAACTGGAGCAATGTTGTTCACGACTGAGCCTCTTGGGCAACGCGGATACCGACCTGCGCGCACAACGCGAGGAAATTCGGGAAGGAGGTGGCGACGTTGGCGCAATCATGGATGCGGATCGGCGCATTGGCACGCAGCGACGCCACACTGAAGGCCATCGCAATCCGATGATCACCATGACCGTGGACTTCGCCACCACCGATCTGGCCGCCGTCAATGATAATCCCATCCGGCGTCGGCTCACACTTGACGCCCAGCGCCAGCAGACCGTCGGCCATGACCTGGATCCGGTCAGATTCCTTGACCCGCAGCTCTTCGGCACCACGCAGGATAGTCCGGCCTTGCGCACAAGCTGCCGCCACGAACAATACCGGGAACTCGTCGATGGCCAGCGGCACCAGCTCCTCGGGAATCTCGATGCCCTTGAGTTGAGCCGCACGCACACGCAGGTCAGCCACCGGCTCACCGCCGACTTCGCGTTGGTTCTCCAAGGTAATGTCGGCCCCCATGAGACGCAGGATATCGATCACCCCGGTGCGGGTCGGGTTGATGCCGACGTGCTCCAGCACCAGCTCGGAACCTTCGGCAATCGAAGCGGCGACCAGGAAAAACGCCGACGAGGAGATATCGCCCGGCACTTCGATGTGAGTGGCCGTCAGCTTGTGGCCGGACTCGACCGAAGCGGTTGCGCCCTCGACAGTTACCGGATAGCCGAAGCCACGCAGCATGCGCTCGGTATGGTCACGCGTTGGCGCAGGCTCGGTGACCGTGGTCTGGCCTTCGGCGTACAGGCCGGCCAACAGCAGGCAGGACTTAACCTGGGCGCTGGCCATCGGCATGGTGTAGGTCAGGCCCTTGAGGGCATGGCCACCACGAATGATCATCGGCGGACGGCCTTCAGCGGCGGTTTCGATCACCGCACCCATTTCCCGCAGCGGATTGGCCACGCGATTCATCGGGCGCTTGGACAACGAGGCGTCGCCCGTCAGGGTGCTATCGAAGCTCTGCGCAGCCAGAAGGCCAGACAGCAGGCGCATCGAAGTGCCGGAGTTACCCAGGTAGATCGGGCCAGGCGCCGGTTTCAAGCCATGCAGGCCCACACCGTGAATGGTCACACGACCATGGTGCGGCCCTTCGATGACCACCCCCATGTCGCGGAAGGCCTGCAGGGTCGCCAGGGCATCTTCGCCCTCGAGGAAGCCTTCGACTTCGGTGACACCCTCAGCCAGGGAACCGAGCATGATCGAACGGTGGGAAATCGATTTATCGCCCGGTACACGAATCCGCCCAGTCAGGCGGCCACCAGGTTGTGCCAGGAAAATCAGGTCGTTGGAGTTCATAGCGTCCACATAGGCCCGGCGGGCCAGGATTTTACTGAAATGCTCGCGGGCAACCCGGGCGCGAGTGAATACGCCCAACAATTGGTGCCCGTCCCCTGCATCGACCGCGTCGCGCAAGGCGTCGAGGTCGCTGCGAAATGTATCGAGTGTGCGCAGCACCGCTTCCCGGTTAGCGAGAAAGATGTCGTGCCACATCACCGGGTCGCTACCGGCGATTCTTGTGAAATCGCGGAAGCCGCCCGCAGCGTAACGGAAGATCTCAAGATTTTCATTGCGCTTGGCCAAAGAGTCGACCAGACCGAACGCCAACAGGTGCGGCAGATGGCTGGTTGCGGCCAGCACTTCATCGTGGCGCTCGACCTGCATGTGCTCGACATCGGCACCCAGTTCGCGCCACAACGCATCAACCACCGCCAGCGCAGCCGGATCGGTTTGCTCAAGCGGCGTAAGGATCACCTTGTGCCGGCGGAACAACTGGGCATTGGAGGCCTCAACCCCGCTCTGCTCGGAACCGGCAATCGGGTGCCCCGGCACGAAGCGTGGCGGCATGCCGCCGAACGCCTGGGTTGCCGCGCGTACCACATTGCCCTTGGCACTGCCGACATCCGTCAGGATCGCTGCGCCCAGGTCCATGCCCGCGAGCAACGCCAGGAGTTTCTCCATGGCCAGGATCGGCACCGCCAACTGAATGACGTCCGCACCGACACAGGCGGCCGCCAGGTCATCTTCACAGCGGTCGACCACGCCCAGTTCTACGGCAAGCTTGCGTGATTGCAGATCGAGATCGACCCCCACCACCTCACGGCAAATGCCGCTTTCGCGCAAGCCCTTGGCAAACGAACCGCCGATCAGCCCCAGGCCGACCACCACCAGGCGGCCGATCACCGGCACAGCAGGTTGCACGGCACTGACATCAACCACGAGCCAGAACCTTGCTCAGCGCCTCGAGGAAACGACTGTTTTCCGCCGGCAGGCCGACGGTGATGCGCAGGTGGTTCGGCATGCCGTAGTTGGCCACCGGACGCACAATCACACCTTCACGCAGCAAGCCCTGGAAGATCGGCGCAGCACTGCACCCCAGATCAACACAGATGAAGTTGCCCCGGGACGGGATCCAGCCCAGCCCCAGCTCACGGAACCCGGCTTCCAACTGCTGCATGCCAGCCTCATTCAGGCGTCGGCTTTCAGCCAGGTATTCATCGTCCTGCAACGCGGCACAGGCGGCTGCCAGTGCCAGGCTGTTGACGTTGAAGGGCTGGCGCACGCGATTCAGCACGTCAGCCACCACCGCCGTCGACAAACCATAACCGACGCGCAGCGCCGCCAAGCCATAGGCCTTGGAGAAGGTGCGCGATACCAGCAAGTTCGGATACGCAGCAAGAAAATCCAGGCCATCGGGCAGTTCACTGCCCTCGGCGTACTCGATGTACGCCTCGTCCAGCACCACCAGCACCGAGGCAGGCACATCCTGCAGGAACTCATCCAGTGCCTCGGCACTGAACCAGGTTCCGGTCGGGTTGTTCGGGTTGGCAATGAACACTACTCGGGTGTTGGCGTCGATCGCCGCCAACATGGCCGGCAAGTCGTGCCCCCAGTCCTTGGCCGGGATTACCCGCGCATCAGCACCAACGGCCTGGGTGACGATCGGATAGACCGCAAAGGCGTGCTCACTGAACACCGCGTTCAAGCCGGGTGCAAGATAGGCACGCGCCACCAGCTCAAGAATGTCGTTGGAGCCGTTGCCCAACGTCACTTGGCTCAGCTCGACGCGGCACTGTTCTGCCAGCAGGGTCTTGAGCGCAAAGCCATTGCCATCCGGATACCGGGTCAGCTCGGCCAGCTCTTCGCGAATCGCCGCCAAGGCCTTGGGACTGGCACCCAGCGGGTTTTCGTTGCTGGCCAGTTTAACGATGCTGGCCGGATCGATATCCAGCTCGCGAGCCAGTTCGTCCACGGGCTTGCCCGGAACGTAAGGCGAAAGTTGTTGCACGCCCGGCTGTGCCAGAGCGAGGAAGTCGCCACTCATTGTTAACGCCCTTAGAGAACTGCTTTGGGGTAGGAACCCAACACTTTAAGTGCCACTGCTTCCTGACTGATTTTCTCCAGCACACCCTTGACCAGCGGATCGCGGTGGTGGCCGACAAAGTCGATGAAGAACACGTAGGTCCACTTGCCACTGCGCGACGGACGAGTCTCGATGCGAGTCAGGTCGATGCCGTTGTCGTGGAAAGGCACGAGCAGTTCGTGCAGCGCACCCGGCTTGTTGCTCATCGAGACGATGATCGAGGTTTTGTCGTCGCCGGTCGGCGGCACTTCCTGGCTACCGATCATCAGGAAGCGCGTGGAGTTGTCCGGACGATCTTCGATCTTCTCGGCCAGGCGAGTCAGGCCGTACAGGCCAGCCGCCATGTCGCCAGCGATTGCCGCCGAATTCCACTCACCCTTGACCCGCTTGGCTGCCTCGGCGTTGCTGGAGACCGCCACGCGCTCGACATTCGGGTAATGCGCATCCAGCCACTTGCGGCACTGGGCCAGGGACTGGGCGTGGGAGTAGATGCGGCTGATGCTGTCAGTCTTGGTGTTTTCACCCACCAGCAAGTGGTGGTGAATCCGCAGCTCGACTTCGCCACAGATGACCATGTCGTGCTCAAGGAAGCTGTCGAGGGTGTGGTTGACGGCGCCTTCCGTGGAGTTTTCCACAGGCACCACGCCAAAATTCACCGCGCCGGCAGCCACTTCACGGAACACTTCATCGATCGCCGCCATCGGCTTGCTGATCACCGCGTGACCAAAGTGCTTCATGGCGGCTGCCTGGGTGAAGGTGCCTTCAGGCCCCAGGTAAGCCACTTTCAGCGGCTGCTCGAGCGCCAGGCACGAGGACATGATTTCACGGAACAACCGCGCCATCTCTTCGTTGCCCAGCGGCCCCTGGTTACGCTCCATCACGCGCTTGAGCACCTGAGCTTCACGCTCAGGACGATAGAACACCGGCACTTCGCCTTCGGCCAGCGAGGCCATCTTTACTCGCGCGACTTCCTGGGCGCAGCGGGCACGCTCACTGATCAGCTCCAGGACCTTTTCGTCCAGTGAATCAATGCGCAGGCGCAGTGCCTTGAGTTCTTGCTCAGACATTAGCCGTGTTCCTTCTCGAACTCTGCCATGTACGAAACCAGTGCGTTGACCGCAACGATGTCGACGGCGTTATAGATGGAGGCGCGCATACCGCCTACCGAACGGTGACCCTTGAGGTTCAGCAGACCCCGCTCCTCGGCACCGGCCAAAAATGGCTTGTCCAGGCGATCGTCGGCCAGGCGGAACGGCACGTTCATCCACGAGCGATCAGTCTTGTTGATCGGGTTGCTGTACAGGCCGCTGGCATCAATGAAGTCATACAGAGTGCGCTGCTTGGCCTCGTTGAGCTTACCGATAGCTTCCACGCCACCTTGATCCTTCAGCCACTCGAACACCAGGCCGGACAGGTACCAGGCCAGGGTTGGCGGGGTGTTGTACATCGAGCCATTGTCGGCCGCGACCTTGTAGTCGAGCATGGTCGGGCACAACGAGCGGGCACGACCCAGCAGGTCTTCGCGCACGATGTTGACCACGATACCGCTCGGCCCGATGTTTTTCTGGGCGCCGGCGTAGATCATGCCAAAGCGCGAAACATCGATCGGGCGCGACAAAATGTCCGAGGACATGTCGGCGACCAGCGGCACATCACCGGTTTCCGGCACCCAGCCAAATTCCAGGCCGCCGATGGTTTCGTTCGGCGCGTAGTGCACGTAGGCGGCGTCCTGCGACAACTGCCACTCGTTCTGTCCGGGAATTGCAAAATAGTCGTAGGGCTTGGCGGTTGCGGCAACGTTGACGTGGCCGTAACGGGAAGCTTCTTCGATGGCTTTCTGCGACCAGATACCGGTGTCGATATAGTCGGCAGTGCCGTTTTCCGGCAACAGGTTCAGCGGAATCTGGGCAAATTGCTGGCTCGCGCCGCCTTGCAGAAACAGTACTTTGTAGTTCGAAGGGATATTCAGCAGATCACGCAGATCCTGCTCGGCCTTGGTGGCAATGGACACGAACTCATCACTGCGATGGCTCATTTCCATGACGGAGAGGCCCTTGCCGTGCCAATCCAGGAGTTCACCCTGGGCACGTTGCAGGACAGCTTCGGGAAGTGCCGCCGGACCGGCACAGAAGTTATAGGCTCTCTTGCTCACATCCAATCTCGCTCTGATTTGGTGGTATCACACATTTATAGGGGGCGATCGCCACTCACATGGCTGAGCAGCGATCAACTGTAGGAGCGAGCTTGCTCGCGAAAAACCTGAGGACGCCGCGCTTAATCAGGAAACCCGCGTCATCGTTAACGTCCATCGCGAGCGAGCTCGCTCCTACAGGGTCATCAATTTTCCATAGGGACAAACAACAAGGGGGCGAATTTTCATCCGCCCCCTGTTTGTCCGCTTACTCTTGCGGTTCTTCGTCAGCGGCGGCATCGAGTTGCTGATCGTCAACCACGTCGTCGATCACGACCTCGCCGTCGAATACCGCACCCTCTTCACCTTCCAGCTCGTCACCTTCGACTTCCGACGGCTCCTGGACCCGCTCCAGGCCTACCAGCGTTTCGTCGCTGGCCAGCTTGATCAGGGTCACGCCCTGGGTGTTACGACCCAGGCTCGAGACTTCGTCGACACGGGTACGCACCAGAGTGCCCTGGTCGGAAATCAGCATGATCTCCTCACCGTCGAGCACCTGAACGGCACCTACCAGACGGCCGTTGCGGTCGTTGCTGACCATGGCGATCACGCCCTGGCCGCCACGCTTGTACTCCGGGAACTCGCCGATGGCGGTACGCTTGCCATAACCACGCGCCGAAGCGGTGAGGATCTGGCTGCCTTCTTCCGGGATCAGCATGGAAATCAGCTTCTGCCCTTCCGGCAGGCGCATGCCGCGCACACCACGTGCAGTACGGCCCATGGCACGTACATCGGATTCCTTGAAGCGAGTGACCTTGCCGCCGTCGGAGAACAGCATGACTTCACGCTCGCCATCGGTGATGGCTGCGCTGATCAATACGTCGCCTTCGTCCAGCTCCAGCGCGATCAGGCCGACGCTGCGTTGACGACTGAAGGATTCCAGCGGGGTCTTCTTCACGGTGCCTTTGGCGGTCGCCATGAAGATGAAGTGACCTTCGGTGTATTCCTCGACCGGCAGCATGGTCGTGATGTACTCATCACTGTCCAGCGGCAGCAGGTTGACCAGCGGACGCCCACGGGCAGCGCGGGAAGCTTCCGGAATCTCGTAGGTTTTCAGCCAGTACACCTTGCCCTTGCTGGAGAACAGCAGCAGCGTGGTGTGGCTGTTGGCAACCAGCAGGTGAGCGATGTAGTCCTCATCCTTGACGCCAGTCGCCGACTTGCCTTTACCGCCACGACGCTGGGCCTGGTACGCAGCCAATGGCTGGGTCTTGGCGTAGCCACCGTGGGAAATGGTCACGACGCGCTCTTCTTCCGGGATCATGTCACCCAGGGTCAAGTCGAGACGGGCATCGAGGATTTCGGTGCGGCGCACATCGCCGTACTCGGCGCGGATCACTTCCAGCTCTTCGCGGATCACTTCCATCAGGCGCGTGGCGCTGTTGAGGATGCGGATCAGCTCGCCGATCTGGTTGAGGATCTCTTGATACTCGGCCAGCAGCTTTTCGTGCTCCAGGCCAGTCAGGCGGTGCAGACGCAGCTCCAGAATGGCTTGCGCCTGTTCCGGCGACAGGAAGTACTTGCCTTCGCGCAGGCCGTATTGCGGGTCCAGGGTCTCTGGACGGCAAGAGTCGGCACCGGCGCGCTCGACCATCGCCACCACGGCGGAGGATTCCCAGGCAGTGCTGATCAGCGCTTCCTTGGCTTCCGACGGCGTTGGCGAGGCCTTGATCAGGGCGATGACCGGGTCGATGTTCGACAGGGCAACGGCCTGGCCTTCCAGGATGTGGCCACGCTCGCGAGCTTTACGCAGCTCGAACACGGTACGACGGGTCACGACTTCGCGACGGTGACGCACGAAGGCTTCCAGCAGATCCTTGAGATTGAGGATCCGCGGACGGCCATCGATCAGCGCAACGATGTTGATACCGAACACTGCTTGCAGCTGAGTCTGGGCGTAGAGGTTGTTGAGAATCACCTCTGGCACTTCGCCGCGACGCAATTCGATCACGACGCGCATACCATCCTTGTCGGACTCGTCGCGCAGCTCGGTGATGCCTTCCAGCTTCTTCTCTTTGACCAGCTCGGCGATCTTCTCGATCAGACGCGCCTTGTTCAACTGGTAAGGCAGTTCGGTGATGACGATCTGCTGGCGACCACCGACCTTGTCGATGTCTTCGATCGTCGAGCGGGCACGCATGTAAATGCGCCCGCGGCCGGTACGGTAGGCTTCGATGATGCCGGCGCGACCGTTGATGATCGCCGCGGTCGGGAAGTCCGGACCCGGGATGTATTGCATCAACTCGTCGACAGTCAGCTCGGGATTGTCGATGAGCGCCAGGCAACCGTCGATGACTTCACCGAGGTTGTGCGGCGGAATGTTGGTCGCCATGCCCACGGCGATACCGCTGGAGCCGTTGACCAGCAGGTTGGGAATACGGGTCGGCATGACCGCCGGGATCATTTCGGTGCCGTCGTAGTTCGGCACCCAGTCCACGGTTTCCTTGTGCAGGTCAGCCAGCAGCTCGTGCGCCAGCTTGGTCATGCGCACTTCGGTGTATCGCATCGCAGCGGCGTTGTCGCCGTCGACCGAACCGAAGTTGCCCTGGCCGTCGACCAGCAGGTAACGCAGCGAGAATGGCTGCGCCATCCGAACGATGGTGTCGTACACCGCGGTATCACCGTGGGGGTGATACTTACCGATCACGTCACCGACAACACGGGCAGATTTCTTGTACGGCTTGTTGAAGTCGTTACCCAGCTCGCTCATAGCGAACAGCACACGCCGATGCACGGGCTTCAAGCCATCGCGCGCATCAGGCAGTGCCCGCCCGACAATTACGCTCATTGCGTAGTCGAGGTAGGACTGCTTCAGCTCGTCTTCGATATTGACCGGGAGGATTTCTTTGGCCAGTTCGCCCATGAGAAGCCTGATTCCTTTTTCTGGTGAAACTTCGTCACATCCAGATGGGACGAACGAAGCTCGCCGCTGCAGGCTGAGTGCCATGCACCGACTTACGACAAATCAACGAGTTATGCCATGGATCTGCGCAGTAAAGGTTACCCCGCGGGGCGACCTTGGAAACCGCCGGATGTTATCACAAGAGCCGCCACGCACCTATCCCCCTGATGCGCATGGAGCATAGTTAGTTGACCGATGACAGGCTTGAGGGGGACGAGAGAAGCTTAGAGGCTGATTCGAGACTAGATTGTGGTTAATTTATTGACTTGACCTGCCCCTTCGCTGGCAAGCCAGCTCCTGCAGAGCATGTGGTGGGCGCAAAACCTGTGGGAATGAACCTGCTCGCGACGACAATCGCTCAGACACCTGAGCTGATCAATGCAGGCGCTTGCGGCACATCAACTGCGCCATCTTTGCGGTATCCGGCCGCTCGACCAGGCCTTTTTCGGTGATGATGGCATCGATCAAGTCCGCCGGCGTGACGTCGAACACCGGATTAAAAGCCTCGACCCCCTCACCAATCCGCTTGCCGCCCACTTCGAGCAACTCACCGGCGTCGCGCTCTTCAAGGACGATGTCCTCGCCGCTGGCCAGGTCCATGTCGATGGTCGAGCTCGACGCCACCACCATGAAGCGCACGCCGTGGTGCATGGCGTTGACTGCCAACTGGTAGGTGCCGATCTGGCTGGCCACATCGCCATTGGCGGCGATCCGATCAGCGCCGACGACCACCCAGGTAATGCCCTTGGTCTTCATGATATGGGCGGCAGCCGCATCGGCATTGACAGTCACCGGAATGCCTTCGTTGGCCAGCTCCCAAGTGGTAAGGCGCGAGCCTTGCAGCCAGGGCCGGGTTTCGTCGACATAGACCCGCTCGACCATGCCTTCCAGGAACGCCCCGCGAATCACCCCCAGCGCCGTACCGAAGCCGCCCGTGGCCAGCGCACCGGCATTGCCATGGGTGAGGATGGTCTGCGCGTTGCCTTGGTGCTTGCGAATCAGGTCGACGCCCAACTGGGCGATGGTCAGGTTGGCCTCACGATCACTTTCTTGGATCGCCAGGGCTTCGGCCTCGAGCGCGGCCAAGGGCTGGGCGTGGGCCTTGAGCCGCGCCAGGCGTTCGCGCATGCGCCCCAGGGCCCAGGACAAGTTGGCTGCGGTCGGGCGGGACTCGGCCAGCAGGGCAAAATCCTCTTCCAGCGCCGCCTGCCAGTCGCCACCCGCGGCGATTCGGGCACGCGCGGCCAGCACCATGCCATAGGCGGCGCTAATGCCGATTGCCGGGGCGCCACGGACCACCATCGCACGAATGGCCTCCGCCACCTGCGCCGCGCTGGTATGGGCGATCCAGCGCTCCTCGAACGGCAGCAGGCGCTGATCCAGCAGGTACAGGGTGCCGTCTCGCCAATCGATGGCCTTCACCTTCTCAGCAGCCAACAGTCGATCGCGCATCCCTCACCCCGTACTCATGAACAAAAGCCGTCGATTATAGCGATCCCCCCGCGAAGACGCTCGGGTATACTTCGCCATCCTTTACAAAAGCACTGGACCGAATCCTCGATGCCGACCCCCGTTGCCGCTCTCGACCTCCTCTTGCTGCCGACCTGGCTGGTGCCTGTCGAGCCGGCGGGCGTGGTGCTCAAGGAGCATGGCCTGGGGATCCGCGACGGGCGAATTGCCTTCATCGGTCCGCGCAGCGCTGCACTCAAACTCGCGGCCCATGAGGTCCGGGAGTTGCCAGGCATGCTGCTCAGCCCCGGGCTGATCAACGCCCATGGGCATGCGGCAATGACCCTGTTCCGCGGCCTGGCCGACGACTTGCCGCTGATGACCTGGCTCGAACAGCACATCTGGCCGGCCGAGGCCAAGTGGGTTGATGAGGCCTTTGTACGCGACGGCACCGACCTGGCCATCGCCGAACAGATCAAAGGTGGCATCACCTGCTTCTCGGACATGTACTTCTTCCCCAAAGTTGCCAGTGAGCGTGTCCATAACAGCGGCATACGGGCACAGATCGCAATTCCGATCCTCGACTTCCCGATTCCCGGCGCCAGCAGTGCCGATGAGGCGATCCGCCAGGGCATCGAACTGTTCGGCGACCTCAAGCACCATCCACGCCTCAAAATCGCCTTCGGCCCCCATGCACCCTACACCGTTGGCGATGAAAACCTGGAGAAAGTCCGGGTGATCGCCGAGGAACTGGACGCCGCCATTCACATGCACGTCCACGAAACCGCGATCGAGGTGCACCAGGCGCTGGAAAAGCACGGTGAGCGGCCATTGGCCCGCCTGGCACGCCTGGGCCTGCTGGGGCCACGCTTCCAGGCGGTGCACATGACCCAGATCAGCGAAGACGACCTGGTATTGCTGGTAGAAAGCAACAGCAGCGTGATTCATTGCCCGGAATCGAACCTGAAACTGGCCAGCGGCTTCTGCCCGGTGGAGCGCTTGTGGCAAGCCGGGGTCAATGTGGCGATCGGCACCGATGGCGCCGCCAGCAACAACGACCTGGACCTGCTGGGCGAAACCCGTACCGCCGCCCTGCTGGCCAAAGCCGTTGCCGGATCCGCCAGCGCCCTGGACGCCCATCGCGCCCTGCGCATGGCGACCCTCAACGGCGCCCGTGCCCTGGGCCTGGAACAGCAGACTGGCTCGCTGGAAGTCGGCAAGCTTGCCGACCTCGTGGCCTTCGACCTGTCCGGCCTGGCCCAGCAACCGGTCTACGACCCAGTCTCGCAACTGATCTATGCCACCGGCCGGGACTGCGTGAAACACCTTTGGGTCGGCGGCAAGCAATTGCTCGACGACCGGCGCCTGACGCGCCTCGATGAACAACAGCTGTGCGCCACGGCCAACGCCTGGGGCCAACGCATCAGCGGCCACACCGAATAGAACGACCCCTTGAGCTGAACCTCAAGGCTGACAGCAGAATATTTCAGATTCAGAGGATTACCCATGAGCAACGTCGACCACGCTGAAATCGCCAAATTCGAGGCCCTGGCCCAT
Organism: Pseudomonas sp. P5_152; assembly: GCF_033989915.1. NCBI lineage: Bacteria > Pseudomonadati > Pseudomonadota > Gammaproteobacteria > Pseudomonadales > Pseudomonadaceae > Pseudomonas > Pseudomonas sp. P5_152. The sequence continues at coordinate 1,486,460 of NZ_JASFAH010000002.1, forward strand.
CGCTGGTGGGATCGCGAAAGCGAGTTCAAGCCCCTCCACGACATCAACCCACTGCGCGTCAACTGGATTGACGAACGCGTCAAACTGGCGGGCAAGAAGGTCCTGGACGTCGGCTGTGGCGGCGGCATCCTCAGCGAATCCATGGCACAGCGCGGCGCCACCGTGATGGGCATCGACATGGGCGAAGCGCCCCTGGCAGTTGCCCAGTTGCATCAACTGGAGTCGGGCGTGAGCGTGGAATACCGGCAGATCACCGCCGAAGCCCTGGCCGAAGAAATGCCCGAGCAGTTCGACGTGGTCACCTGCCTGGAAATGCTCGAGCACGTGCCCGACCCCTCGTCGGTGATCCGCGCCTGCTTCCGTATGGTCAAGCCCGGCGGCCAGGTGTTCTTCTCCACCATCAACCGCAACCCGAAGGCCTACCTGTTCGCCATCGTCGGCGCGGAATACATCATGAAGCTGCTGCCACGCGGCACCCACGACTTCAAGAAATTCATCCGCCCTTCCGAACTGGGCGCCTGGAGCCGTGCAGCCGGCCTGACCGTCAAGGACATCATCGGCCTGACCTACAACCCGCTGACCAAGCACTACAAGCTGGCCAGCGACGTTGACGTCAACTACATGATCCAGACCCTGCGCGAGGAGTAAGCCCATGGCAATCAGAGCAGTTCTCTTCGACATGGACGGCACCCTGCTCGACACCGCGCCGGACTTCATCGCCATCTGCCAGGACATGCTCGCCGAGCGCGGGCTGCCAGCGATCCCGGACAAACGCATCCGCGACGAGATTTCCGGCGGGGCCAAGGCCATGGTCGCCGCGACCTTCATGCTGGACCCGCAGGCGCCAGGCTTCGAGGAACTACGCCTGGAGTTCCTCGAGCGCTACCTCAAGGGCTGCGCGGTCCACAGCAAACTGTTCGACGGTATGGCTGAACTGCTGGCCGACATCGAGAAGGCCAATCTGATCTGGGGCGTAGTGACCAACAAGCCGCTGCGTTTTGCCGAGCCGATCATGCAACAACTGGGGCTGGCCGAGCGCTCGGCCCTACTGATCTGCCCGGATCACGTAAAGAACAGCAAGCCAGACCCGGAACCGCTGATCCTCGCGTGCAAGATGCTCGACCTCGACCCGGCCAGCGTCCTGTTCGTCGGCGACGACCTGCGCGACATCGAGTCCGGACGCGATGCCGGCACCCGCACCGCCGCGGTCACCTACGGCTACATTCACCCAGACGACAACCCGCGGCACTGGGGTGCGGACGTGGTGGTGGATCATCCGCTGGAGTTGCGCAAGGTGCTCGATAGCGCGTTGTGCAGCTGCTAAGCAGTCAACGCACCACATCTGTGGGAGCGCGCCTGCTGGCGATAGCCGCACCGGCGCCCCCGCTGGGATTGCGCCTGACCTGAAGAATTTTTGTAGAGGTTTTTTATGTTTGATTACTCCGCTCGTCCTGAATTGCTCAAGGACCGGGTCATCCTGGTCACCGGTGCCGGCCGCGGGATCGGTGCAGCCGCCGCGAAAACCTACGCAGCTCACGGCGCCACCGTGCTGTTGCTGGGCAAGACCGAAGCCAACCTGACCCAGGTCTACGACGAAATCGAAGCTGCGGGCCACCCTCAACCGGCGGTGATCCCGTTCAACCTGGAAACCGCTCTGCCGCACCAGTACGACGAGTTGGCGGCAATGATCGAGACTGAGTTCGGGCACCTTGACGGCCTGCTGCACAACGCCTCGATCATTGGTCCACGCACGCCGATCGAGCAACTGTCCGGCGAAAACTTCATGCGCGTGATGCAAGTCAACGTCAACGCCATGTTCATGCTCACCAGCACCCTGCTGCCCCTGCTCAAGCTGTCCAAGGACGCCTCGGTGATCTTCACGTCCAGCAGCGTGGGTCGCAAGGGCCGTGCCTACTGGGGTGCTTATGGCGTATCGAAGTTCGCCACCGAGGGCTTGATGCAGACCCTGGCCGATGAAGTCGACACCGTCGCACCGATCCGCTCCAACAGCATCAACCCGGGCGCCACCCGCACCAGCATGCGTGCCCAGGCCTACCCCGGGGAAAACCCGAACAACAACCCGACCCCGGAAGAGATCATGCCGGTCTACCTGTACCTCATGGGGCCGGATAGCAGCGGCATCAACGGCCAGGCGTTCGACGCCCAGTAAGCTCGCCCCAGCATGTCGCGACGGCTTCCCGCCGCGGCATGAGCCAGGCGGTGCCACTATTCTGCTATGCTTAGTCAAACAACCGTCATATTGCTCGCAGGCATACCCCGCTGGGTGCCCCAAGCATCTGATTGCAATCGGCTTTTCCAGAAAATGAACCGATGGCACGCATTTCGCTCTAAATCTGCACCAAACACGCTGTAACCCAGCTTGTCAGACAGCATTCCTGCTTGGGGGCGCACGCCATATGAAATCTCCAACCCAGACCCACGCAATTGATTTTGATAGCGCCAAATTGCAACGCCTGGGTTTTGGCCAGATCCCGCCCCTTGTGGAACGCCCTGCGAGCCTGAGCCAGTTGCGCCAGCAAATGGGCCTGCAATTGCAAACCAGCCTGGAACCGCAACGCATCCTCGGCCTGTTTTTTCGCGAAGTTCAGCGCCTGGTTCCACTGGACGCCCTGCACTATCGGCACGAGTCCAGCGAGTTGCGCCTGGAGCTCGGCCAGCGCGGCCATCACTCGGTGAGCTACAGCCTCAGCCATCAGGGTGAACACCTGGGTGAACTGGTGTTCCGGCGCAATCAACGCTTCAGCGAGCAGGAGCAGGCCAACCTCGAAGCCCTGCTGGTGCCCTTGTTGTTCCCGATGCGCAACGCCCTGCTGTATCGAGCGGCGACTCAAAGCGCACTGCGTGACCCCCTGACCGGTACCGGTAACCGTATCGCCATGGATCAGACCCTGGAACGGGAAATCCACATGGCCCGACGTCACCAGCAGCCTTTGTCCCTGCTGATGCTGGATATCGACCACTTCAAGCGCGTCAATGACGGCCACGGCCACGCTGCTGGCGACCAGGTGCTCAAGGCCGTCGCCACGTCGATCAAGAACCAACTGCGCAACGTCGACATGGTGTTTCGTTTCGGTGGCGAGGAGTTTTTGATCCTGCTGTCCAATACCACCCGCGAAGCTGCGGCCATGGTCGGCGAACGCCTGCGATACAGCGCACAGGTGGAGGATTATCGGGTTGAGGGCAAGCTGATCGAGCTGACCGTCAGCCTCGGCTGCTCGACCCTGCTCCCCGCAGAATCGGCCGAAAGCCTGCTGCGCCGCGCTGACAGTGCGCTGTACGTGGCCAAGCGCGAGGGGCGTAATCGCCTGGCGATGGCGGGATAATCCCCCGACACCCTGCTTGAGAATGTCAGGGGTCGCCGCGCAACCCAACGCAGGCTGCGCCAGCTGCTGCAGGAGCCGCGCCGTCAGCCTTCCGCCATCGCCATTCGCCCACGGACTACGCTGGGCTTGTGGACGTACTCCAGTTGCAGGCAGCGCTCCAGGAACAGGTACATATAGTCGTAGCTTTTGCACACGGCTAGGCGCAGCTCTTCCTGCAGCGCCTTGCTGGGGTTTTGGCCGGCGAGCGTGCAGATGATCTCCAGCGCCTCCCAAGGATGAGCATCGTCGTACTGCGCGTGCATTTTCAGCCACTTCATGGCGCGTTTGCGTTCCTCATCGGCAAATGACGCCGCATAGATCCCATTGGAACAGACCAGCGCCGCCCACTCCCCCGTCGCTCCCTCGATCGCATAGTTGGTGGCGGCGATGGCCACGATCAACGAGTCGGACGAACTGGTATGCCAGCACCAATGACTCAGCGCATGCAGCTCCGGCGCCACTTGTTGCGCCTGCAAATCTTCCAGACTCACGCCATGGGCACGACTCCAATGCAGCCAATAGTCGGCATGATTGAGTTCTACCCGGATATTGCGCATCAACCAGCGGCGTGCCATGTGTTCGCCCGGGTGCCGGGCAAAGCGGGTCTTGGTCAGGTTCTGCGCCATATACAGCGCAAATTGTTCCACCACCGGCCAGCCACCAATCAAGTATTGGCGCATGGTCCTGGCGCTGAGTTGGTTGTCGCGCATACGCAGGTAAAGTTCATGTTCGACAACCCGACGCTTGCTCTCGCTGCACGCCTGAATCAATTGCTGAGCCCAGGCAGGATAACTAGCAGCTTCCATAAGCGGGCCGGTTCTGTTGAATGTATCGATCACTGTCGCACTCCTTTTGATTGTGATGGTTAGGGATCGACAGACAACTTCAACGGAACGTACCGGGCGCCTTGAACAACAATGGCCGAGGTCGACTCGGCCGACAGAGCAGGCTGTCAGTGGTAAACAACTGCGGACGTTCAATGTTGTAACCCTGCGCATAATCCACGCCGATTTCCAGCAAGGCCTGCTCGATCTGCGGGGTTTCAACAAATTCGGCAATCGTGCGCTTACCCATGACATGACCAATGTGGTTGATCACTTCGACCATTGCGCGGTTAATCGGGTCGTCCAGCATATCCCTGACGAAACTTCCGTCGATCTTTAGAAAGTCTACAGGTAAGTGTTTCAGATACGCGAACGATGACATTCCGGCACAAAAATCATCTAGAGAAAAGTAGCAACCCAAGCCTTTGAGTTCATTAATAAATTTAATTGCACTGGATAAATTTGAAATTGCACTGGTTTCAGTAATTTCAAAACAAATCATTTCAGGCGGAATACCGTGAATAACAAACTGCTGACGCAAGAAGATTAAAAATTCATCATCACCAATAGTAATGCCTGACAGATTAATCGCACACATCGCCATCGGCCCTTCATGTTGTCGGGCCATACACTGGGCAATTATCTTGAATACATTCTCGACCACCCAGCGATCCAGGGAAGTCATCAAGCCATAACGTTCGGCGGCGGGAATAAAAGAACTGGGCAATATCATTCGCCCGGCTTCGTCATGCAGTCGTAGAAGAATTTCGACATGCCCACCGCCTGTATCGACGTGCCCCAAGGTGGCGATTTCCTGGGAGTACAAACAGAAGCGATTTTCTTCAAGGGCCATGTGCAAGCGCTGCACCCAAGCCATTTCGCCAAAGCGCAGCGACAACTCGGAATCGTCGACATGGTACAGCTGGACGCGGTTACGGCCCTTCTCCTTGGCCATGTAGCACGCCATGTCCGCGGCCCGCAGCAAGGCTTCCAGGGTCGCCGGATTCTGCGCGACGTGCACCAGGCCGATACTGACAGTGGTCACGAATGGCCGGCCTTTCCAGACAAAATGCAGGTTTTGCACGGTCTGGCGCAGGGTCTCGGCGATTTTCTCCGAGGACTCCGGCGAGCAGTTCTCCAGGAGAATGCCGAACTCGTCCCCCCCCAGCCGAGCCAGGGTGTCACCCTCGCGCAAGCCCGACTGCAGCAAGGCACAGATGTGTCGCAGCAACTCATCGCCGGCAGCATGTCCACAGGTGTCATTGACCAGCTTGAATTGATCGAGGTCGAGGAACATCAGTGCATGTCGCCCAGGTTGGCGTGTCAGGTTATGCAGCGCCTGCTCCAGGCGAAATTCGAATTCGCGGCGGTTGGCCAGGCCGGTCAAAGCGTCGTGGGTCGCCTGCCAGGAAAGGTTGGCGATGTATTGCCGCTCCTGGGTCATGTCATGCAACACCAGCACCGTGCCACTGACCTTGCCGGCCGTGTGAATCGGCGAGCCGACCAGGGTCACCGATACCGTACTGCCGTCCAGACGCTGGATCAGCTTGGCGTGTTCGCTGCTGCCACTGAGCTGACCGCTGAGAATGTGCTCGATCAGGGTGAAGCCGTCGGCCTGGGCGTTCTCATCCAGCAGATTGAACAACTCCGCCAGCGGCAGGCCGACGGCCTGTCCAGCCTTCCAGTGGGTCAGTGCTTCGGCCGCCGGGTTCATGTAAGCAATGGCGCCCTCGACATCGGTGGTGATCACGGCGTCACCAATCGACTGCAAGGTAATTTGCGCGCGCTCTTTTTCCAGCTGCAAGGCATCGGCAAAAGCGTGGCGCTGCGCGAGCAGTTTGTGGGTCCGCAGCAAGGCCAGGACAATCAGACCGAGCGCGGTTGCCAGGTTGGTGTACAGCAACCAGCGCAAAATCACCCGCGAGCCCTCGCCCAGCGCATCGCTGAAGGCCTTGGCGGCGGGGGTTACACCTTCATTGATGGCAAATATCCGCGCTTTCCACCGCGCCATGTCCGCTTCGGTGGCCTGGTTGCGGCTGATGCGCTCGTGCATGTCCCGGGCAACAGTGTCCAGCTGGACCAGATACGCATCACCCTCAATCCAACGATCGATAGCGATTTGCAGATAGCTGAAATGGCGAAAATTCAAGTACAGCCAGATCAGGCTCGGTACGTCGTCCGGGTGATTACCCCCCTTGAGAATGCCTAGTCGGGCCGCCTCCAGGTCCGGCGGCTCGCGGTCCAGTGCAACCCGCAGTTCATGGCCACCCTCCGGCACCGTCATGGCCTGCTGGTATTTTCGAAAGATAGATTCGTCGCGGTTGTCAGCATAGAGATTGAGGTAGTAGATCGCGTCTTTCTGGCTCTTGGACCACAGGCTCTCGCCGGCCACATAGCCGCGAACCGCCGACAGCGTATAGAGGCTGACACCACCGAGCAGGGCCTGAAATAGGACGACGGCAATAAACGGCCAGACGATGCCCAGCAGCCGAGGTGTCCCGAGCGTCCTTTTTTGCTTCATGAGGTCCCTTGCGTTAACGCTGCTTGATCGACGTGCAGCCGAAATCGTTACAGCTAGCCTAGGAGGCGATCTCACTCCCGGCAAGCCGCGACATTTTTAATGCTCATACGTGATGAAGCAGTTTGCTGTTGACGGCAACCCCAATGCATTGGAAGTGGCCTGGAAGTAAGTGCCGGCCGCCTTCAGTGCTGTTGCAAATGACCGTACAGCTTGGCGTACAAACCACCCTCCGCGATCAGTTGCTGATGGTCGCCATCCTCGGCAACTTGCCCGCTATCGAACACCAACACCCGGTCGGCCTGCTTCACCGCCGAGAGGCGGTGGGCAATGATCAAGGTGGTCCGCCCACTGAGAAACCGCGCCAGCGCCAGGTGCAGGTTGTACTCGGTGGCGGCATCGAGCGCCGAGGTGGCTTCGTCGAGAATCACCACCTTGGGTTCGGCGAGCACCATCCGGGCAATCGCCAGGCGTTGGCGCTGACCACCGGACAAGCGCACACCGGAACGCCCGACAATACTGTCCAGCCCCTGGGGCAAGCCCTTGACCGTGGCATCGAGTTGGGCGATCTGCAGGGCCTGCCAGCAGGCTTCGTCACTGCGCTCACGGCCCATGGTCAGGTTGGCCCGAATACTGTCGTTGAACAGCGCCGGGTGCTGCAGCACCACCGCGACATGCTCGCGGATGGTTTCCAGACCAATGTCGTGCTGGGTGACACCGCCAAAACGGATTTCGCCGCCCTGGGGGGTATAAAGCCCCAGGAGCAATTGCACCAAGGTGCTTTTACCGCCACCACTGGCCCCGACGATGGCGACTTTTTCTCCGGGCGCAATGGACAAGTTCATCTGGTCCAGCACCGGCTCGTCGCCATAGCTGAAACTCAGGCCTTGCACTTCGATACCGACTGTCTCGCGCCCCTTGAACGGATCGATCCCTCCCGGGTACTGCGGCTCGTCAGCGCGCGACAACAGCTCATTGATCCGCGTCAAGGCACCGCCGGCGGCGTAATAGGCGTATTGCAGATTCAGCAGTTGTTCGACCGGACCGATCATGAACCACAGGTAGCTGAACACCGCCAACATCTGCCCGATGGACAGGTCGGAGAACAACACGGTGAGCATCGCTGCGGCACGAAAGATGTCGATGCCGAACTGGAACAGCAAGCCACTGGCGCGGCTCGACGCATCGGTTTTCCACTGCGAGTTGACCGCATAGTTGCGCACGTCCCGGGCGCGGGCGCCAAGACGACCGAGGAAAAAGCCCTGGCGGTTGCCGGCACGGATTTCCTGAATCGCGTCCAGGGTCTCGGTCAGCGCCTGGGTGAACCGCGAGGTGCTGTCGTTCTCCAGCTTCTTCAGGTGCTTGACCCGCTTGCCCAACTGCACCGTGGCGTAGATCACCAGTGGGTTGAACAGCAGAATCAGCAGTGCCAGCTGCCAGTGCATCCAGACCAGGATCGCCGCCGTGCCCACCAGCGTGAGCATGGCCACGAGGAACCGACTGAGAGTCTCGCCGACAAACTTGTCGACCGTGTCCAGGTCGGTGACCAGGTGGGTGGTGACCGTGCCGCTGCCCAGGCTTTCGTACTCGCCCAGGGAAATGCACTTGAGGCGCTCGATCAGCCGCAGGCGAATGCGATACACAATGTCTTTGGCCAAACCGGCAAACAGCCGAGCCTGCACCACGTTGAACAACAATGCCGCACACCGCAGGGTCAGGGTGATCAGCAGCATCAGGCCGATATAACCGGCGGCGCTTTGCCAGGCCTGGGGCAGCGCGTGGTTCATCACCTTCAGCGCCGCATCACCATTGCCCAGCAACACCTCATCCACCAGCAACGGCAGCAGCAAGGGAATCGGCACGCTGCACAAGGTCGCCAGGACGGCGACACCGTTGGCGATCCACAAGGCTTTTTTATGCCGCAGTGCCAGGCGACGGATGTGTGCCCAACTCAGCCGATCGACTCGCTCCGGTGGCTGTCCAGCGTCAGGCTGGTCATACACAGGCGGCACGCTCCAGCCAGCGGCCGAGCAACGGGGACAGCTCGCTAAGTGGTTGGTAGCCATTGGTCAACAAGGCCAGTTGACCGTTACGCTCGGCCAACAAGGTCGGGAAGCCGGCAATCCCCAGGTCCTGGACCCAGGTGAAATCCGCCGCCGTGGCGGCGTGCTGGTCGGCACGGTCGAAGGCTGCGGCGAATTCGATTCGCGGCAAGCCCGCTTGCTCGGCCAACTCCACCAGCACGCTGGCGTGGGTCACATCGCGCCCCTGTGCATAAAAAGCCTGCTGGATCAGCTTGAGCAACTGCCAGGCGCAATCCGGTGCCAGGCTGCGGGCCGTGACCAGCGCGCGGCAGGCGGGCTCAGTGTCGTAGACAAAACCTTCGGGCAGCGCACCGTCGAGCTTGAATGGTTGGCCAGTGGCGTCGTTGACGGCCTGCCAGTGTTCAAGAATGTAGCGTCGGGTAGTCGGCTCCAGCGCCGCGCCACTGCCCGTGCGCAAACCACCGACCACCAGGTGCACGTCCACGCCGGCGGCCTGCGCCTGCAAGGCCAATGCCTCGGCCACCGGAGCGAACCCCCAGCACCAGGAACACATCGGGTCCATTACATAGAGCAGGCGCGCGGTCATGGTTCAGGCCTCGGTGCTGGATTGCTTGTAGTTGTAACCAATCGGGTGCGGCTGGTTGCGCGCCTTGGCCAATTCGATCTGCTTTTGCCGGTCGATTGCGCTGCGACGGGTTTTCTCGCTCAGCTTATCCCAGCAATGAGGGCAACTGATGCCAGCCACAAAATGCTCGGATGCGCGGTCTTCTACGCTGACGGGGGTGCGACAGGCATGACATTGATCGTAGTCGCCTTCGCTCAAGTCGTGGCGAACGGTGACCCGGTTATCGAATACAAAACAGTCGCCCTGCCATTTGGTTTCTTCCTGCGGCACCTCTTCGAGGTACTTGAGGATTCCGCCCTTGAGGTGGAAGACCTCATCGAAGCCCTGGCTGAGCATATAGCTCGAAGCCTTCTCGCAGCGAATGCCGCCGGTGCAGAACATCGCGACCTTCTTGTGCTTGGCCGGATCGAAGTTGGCTTTGATGTAGTCGGGAAATTCGCGAAAACTGGTGGTCTTCGGGTCGATCGCCCCTTCAAAGGTGCCAATCGAGACCTCGTAGTCATTACGGGTATCGATCAACAGCACTTGCGGGTCGCTGATCAAGGCGTTCCAGTCCTGCGGCTCGACATAGGTGCCGACTTTCTTGTTCGGGTCGACGCCTTCGACGCCCAGGGTCACGATTTCTTTCTTGAGCTTGACCTTGGTGCGATAGAACGGCTGATCGTCGCAGTACGATTCCTTGTGGTCGATATCGTCCATGCGCGGGTCGTTCTTGAGCCAGGCCATCAGGCCGTCGATGCCTTCGCGGCTACCGGAAACCGTGCCGTTGATGCCTTCCTCGGCAATCAGCAGGGTGCCTTTGATGCCGTTGTCGACCATCGCCTGCAGCAGGGGCTCGCGCAGTGCAACGTAATCTTCCAGGGTGACGAACTTATACAGTGCCGCCACGACAATCTGTTGTGTCATGGGTATTTCTCCAGGTGGCTACCCTCGTAAAGGGTGAACCGGATGCGAAAAAAAACGCGCCGGCATAAGCGGCGCGCTGCGTAGTCTAACAAAAATCAGCTGGCCTGTAGGCGATCAGTGCTTGCTGCCGCCGGCACAAGTCGGCGAGGCAGGCGCGGCGCCCGTCTTGGCCCATTCCTCGGGGGTATAGGTGTGCAGCGCCAACGCGTGAAACTCACCCATCAGGTCGCCCAGCGTGGCGTAGACCTTCTGGTGGCGTTTGACGCTGTTGAGCCCGGCGAACTGTTCGCTGACCACTACCGCCTTGAAGTGGGTCTGCAACCCGCGACTGTGCATGTGGCTTTCGTCCAGCACATCCAGGTGCACGGGTAGCAACGCGTTCAGCGTCGTCTCAATACGATGTTGCATGGTCATCACGGGCTCCGGTCAGGGCTTTTTCTTGGCGGCTGCCGCGGCTTTTGGATCAAGTTCGTTGGTCATGTCGGCCAGCAGCTTGTTGACCACCGGTACCGCGCTTTCCAGTTTGGCCTGGGTCATCTGCGCCGACTGCTGAGTCAGCTGAGGCATTTTTTCCAGGACTTTTTTGCCCAGGGGCGACTGGTAGAACGCGACCAGGTCCTTGAGTTCTGATTCGCTGAAGTTGCTGGTGTACAGCTTGACCATGTCCGGCTTGAGCTTGTTCCAGCCAATGGCCTGGTCCAGCGCGGCGTTGGCCTTGGCCTGGTAGGTTTCCAGCAGGGCTTTTTTCGACTCCGGGGCCTTGGTCTGGGCAAAGCGCTGGGCAAACATCTGCTGCACCTGCATGTACACCGGGGTACCCAGCTTGTCGGCATGCGCCAGGGTCAGGAAAGCCTCGGCGCTGGCATTGTGGCTGGCGGTATCGGCGAAGGCCTGGCCGCTGGCGCAGACCAGGGCAACCGCGGTACAGATGGCACGAAGACGGGTCATCGAGTTTCCTTTTCTAGCTGGCGAGGTAAAACCCCAAGGGGAGCCATTCTGCGCCTAAAAAACGCGTGCGCTCAACCCCTCCCCCTTGCCGGGCCTGATTTGCAGCAACCGAACGGTAGAAAAATCGACTGATGGAACCCCCAGCGACATTCAGCACCTAAACTTCGCTATCAACCCTGAAGGAATGTGACCCATGAGCCGTATTGAAACCGACAGCCTTGGCCAGGTTGAAGTCCCGGATGACGCCTACTGGGGCGCGCAGACCCAACGCTCGCTGATCAATTTCGCGATTGGTAGCGAACGCATGCCACTGGCGGTGCTGCACGCCCTGGCGCTGATCAAGAAAGCGGCGGCCCGGGTCAATGATCGTAATGGTGACCTGCCGGCCGATATTGCCCGGCTGATCGAACAGGCTGCCGACGAAGTGCTCGACGGCGAGCATGATGAGCAGTTCCCCCTGGTGGTCTGGCAAACCGGCAGCGGCACCCAGAGCAACATGAACGTCAACGAGGTGATTGCCGGGCGTGCCAACGAACTGGCCGGCAACCCGCGTGGCGGCAAGGCGCCGGTGCACCCGAACGACCACGTCAATCGCTCGCAGAGCTCCAACGACTGTTTCCCCACGGCCATGCACATCGCCACGGTGCAGGCCGTGCAACAGCAACTGCTGCCGTCGATCAACGAACTGTCCGGCGGTCTCGCCGAGCTGGCGGCGCGCCACATGAAGCTGGTGAAGACCGGGCGCACCCATCTGATGGACGCCACGCCGATCACCTTCGGCCAGGAGATGTCCGCCTTCATCGCCCAGCTCGACTACGCCGAGCGAGCCATCCGCAGCGCCTTGCCGGCCGTCTGCGAGCTGGCCCAGGGCGGGACCGCCGTCGGTACCGGGCTCAACTCGCCCCATGGCTTTGGCGAAGCGATTGCCGCGGAGCTCGCCGCCCTCTCCGGCCTGCCGTTTGTCACCGCACCGAACAAGTTCGCCGCGCTGGCCGGTCATGAGCCGCTGACCACCCTGTCCGGCGCCCTGAAAACCCTCGCCGTGACCCTGATGAAACTCGCCAACGACTTGCGCCTGCTCGGCTCCGGGCCGCGCGCCGGTTTCGCCGAGGTCAGGCTGCCGGCCAACGAACCAGGCAGTTCGATCATGCCCGGCAAGGTCAACCCGACCCAGTGCGAAGCCCTGTCGATGCTGGCCTGCCAGGTGCTAGGGAACGACGTGGCGATCGGCTTCGCCGCAAGCCAAGGTCACCTGCAGTTGAACGTGTTCAAGCCCGTGATCATCCACAACCTGTTGCAATCGATCCGCTTGCTCGCCGACGGCTGCAGCAACTTCCAGTTGCACTGCATCGCCGGCCTGGAACCGGATGCCGGGCAAATGGCCGCTCACCTGGAACGAGGCTTGATGCTGGTGACCGCGCTGAACCCGCACATCGGTTATGACAAGTCGGCGGAAATCGCCAAGAAAGCCTACAGCGAGGGGTTAACCCTGCGTGACGCGGCGTTGCAGTTGGGCTACCTGACAGACGAGCAGTTCGATGCCTGGGTGCGCCCGGAAAACATGCTGGAGGCAGGCAAGCAGGGCTGAATCCGCCAGTTGGCACGCTTGCGCAGGTTATACACAATCCCTGTGTGAGCGAGCCTGCTCGCGATGCTCTAAAGTACGCCGCAATTTTTCAACTGATCCGCGTCACCGCCGCCCGCATCCGCCGTGCCCTGAGCCCGGCAATCAGCGACGGCCCCAATGCCACCAGCGCCGAACCCAGTACCACCAGCAACGCGCCGCCATACGCCAGGCCATTGATCTGCTCGGCCTGTACATACTCCGGCCATAACCAGGCCGCCAACGCCACTGCCGCAAAAGTCACCAACGGGGTGATCGCCAGCGTTGCACTGACCCGTGAGGCTTCCCAATGGGCCAGCGCCTCGGCAAACGCGCCATAGGCAACCAGGGTATTGAGGCAGCACGCCAGTAGCAACCAGCCTTGCAGCGGGCTCAACTGCAGCGCCTCCAGTGGATGCACCCACGGCGTGAGCAACAGGGCGCAAAACAGGTAGATCACCATCATCACCTGTAGCGAATTCCACACTGTCAGCAATTGTTTTTGCCCCAGCGCATAGAAGGTCCACACGGTGGAAGCCAACAAAATCAGGAGCACCCCGGCGGTGTAGTCACTCAAGGACGTCAGCAACTCGCTCAGGCGTTGATTGAAAAACAGCCCGAAGCCGAGCATCAGCACCAGCAGGCCAATCCCCTGCCCCAGGCTGAAACGCTCCTTGAATATCAACACACTGCCGATCAGCAACAGGATCGGGCCCACCTGCACCACCAGTTGCGCAGTGCCGGGGCTCAATAGATTCAGGCCCATGAGGTACAGCACGTAGTTCCCCACCAGCCCGAGCACAGCCATCAGCACCAGCCAGCCGCCTTTGGGGCCTAGGGCCTTGCGGCTTGGCAGGCGCCGGGTGGCGGCCAGGTAGGCAAACAGGCACCCGCCGGAAACCAGCAGGCGAAACCAGGTCACCGTGACCGGGTCCATCACCAGCAGCACCTGCTTGAGCTTGATCGGCAGGATGCCCCATAAAAAAGCGGTCAGCAGGGCCAGGAACAGACCATAGACCCAGCGACCGGACGAAATGTGCATGCAAACCCCAGAGCAAGACGGCGAGAAAAGCCCATTCTAGGCTTCCACGCCGGCATCACACAGGGACAGTTGCGCACTAGCCGCTAATAAGACTGTATGGGTCGCTCGGTTCAACGCACCGCTTCGAACAACCCGCTGGCGCCCATGCCACCGCCCACGCACATGGTCACGATGCCGTAGCGCAGGTTGCGGCGCTGCAGTTCGCGCACCAGGTGCCCGACCTGGCGTGAGCCAGTCATGCCGAACGGATGGCCGATGGAGATCGAGCCGCCGTTGACGTTGTACTTTTCGTTGTCGATTTCCAGGCGGTTACGGCTGTACAGGCATTGCGAGGCAAAGGCTTCGTTCAGTTCCCACAGATCTATATCAGCGACTTGCAGACCTTTGGCCTTGAGCAGCTTGGGCACCGAGAACACCGGGCCGATACCCATTTCATCCGGCTCACAACCGGCCACCGTAAAACCACGGAAGAACGCCTTGGGTTTAAGGCCCAGTTGCAGGGCTTTTTCCAGGCTCATCACCAGGGTCATCGAAGCACCGTCGGACAGTTGCGACGAGTTACCGGCCGTCACCGAGCCGTCCTCGGCGAACACTGGTTTCAATCCGGCCAGGCTTTCGTAGGTGGTGTCGGGACGGTTGCAGTCATCACGATCGACAATGCCCTCGAGGATCTGCACCTCGCCGCTGTGCTTGTCCTCGACCTTGTACTTCACCGCCATCGGCACGATTTCATCGTCGAACAATCCGCCGGCCTGCGCCTGGGCAGTGCGCAACTGGCTTTGCAGGGCGTAGCGGTCCTGCTCTTCGCGGCTGACCTGATAACGACGGGCAACGATTTCCGCGGTCTGGCCCATGGGGAAGTAGATACCCGGCACCTGCTCCTTGAGCAACGGGTTGATCAGGTTGTCGGTGTTGACGCTTTTCATGGTCAGGCTGATGGACTCGACACCACCGGCGACAATGATGTCGCTGCAACCCGAAGCGATCTGGTTCGCCGCAATGGCAATCGCCTGCAGGCCGGAGGAGCAGAAGCGGTTGAGGGTCATGCCGCTGGTGCCAGTGCCCAGGCGCGAGAGCACGGCCACGTTACGCCCGATATTGAAGCCCTGGGCACCTTCGTTGGAACCGGCGCCGACGATGCAATCCTCGACGCTGGCCGGGTCGATAGCATTTCGTTGCAGCAGTGCGTTGACGCAATGGGCCGCCATGTCATCCGGGCGAGTCTGGTTGAACTTGCCACGGAAAGACTTGGCCAGGCCGGTTCGCACGCTATCGACGATCACTACTTCACGCATGGCATACCTCATTGTTGTTGTCGTTCAGGGGATTGAATCGAGAATAGATCCACCACCCCGCCGACCGCGACAATCATTCATCCCGCGTATGCAAACCCATGGTGCTCGCTCGAGATCGGCGCAGCCAACATGAATGCAACCTGACACACCGCTATCGCGGGCAAGCCCGCTCCCACAGGTTTCATGCTTGCTTGCAAAATTTGCATGCACCCACAACTACCGTGGGAGCGGGCTTGCCCGCGATGAGGTCGGCGCAGCCAACATGGATGCAACCTGACACACCGTTATCGCGGGCAAGCCCGCTCCCACAGGTTTCATGCTTGCTTGCAAAATTTGCATGCACCCACAATTACCGTGGGAGCGGGCTTGCCCGCGATGAGGTCGGCGCAGCCAACATGAATGGAGCCTGACACACCGTTATCGCGGGCAAGCCCGCTCCCACAGGTTTCATGCTTGCTTGCAAAATTTGCATGCACCCACAACTACCGTGGGAGCGGGCTCGCCCGCGATGAGGCCGGCACAGCCAGCATGGATGCAACCTGACACACCGTTATCGCGGGCAAGCCCGCTCCCACAGGTTTCATGCTTGCTTGCAAAATTTGCATGCACCCACAACTACCGTGGGAGCGGGCTCGCCCGCGATGAGGTCGGCGCAGCCAACATGAATGGAGCCTGACACACCGTTATCGCGGGCAAGCCCGCTCCCACAGGTTTCATGCTTGCTTGCAAAATTTGCATGCACCCACAATTACCGTGGGAGCGGGCTTGCCCGCGATGAGGCCGGCACAGCCAACATGAATGGAGCCTGACACACCGTTATCGCGGGCAAGCCCGCTCCCACAGGTTTCATGCTTGCTTGCAAAATTTGCATGCACCCACAACTACCGTGGGAGCGGGCTCGCCCGCGATGAGGTCGGCGCAGCCAACATGAATGGGCCGAGCCTGACACACCGTTATCGCGGGCAAGCCCGCTCCCACAGGTTTCATGCTTGCTTGCAAAATTTGCATGCACCCACAATTACCGTGGGAGCGGGCTTGCCCGCGATGAGGCCGGCACAGCCAACATGAATGGAGCCTGACACACCGTTATCGCGGGCAAGCCCGCCCCACAGGTTTCATGCTTGCTTGCAAAATTTGCATGCACCCACAATTACCGTGGGAGCGGGCTTGCCCGCGATGAGGCCGGCACAGCCAACATGAATGCAACCTGACACACCGCTATCGCGGGCAAGCCCGCTCCCACAGGCTTCATGCTTGCTTGCAAAATTTGCATGCACCCACAATTACCGTGGGAGCGGGCTTGCCCGCGATGAGGCCGGCACAGCCAACATGAATGGAGCCTGACACACCGCTATCGCGGGCAAGCCCGCTACCACAGGCTTCATGCTTGCTTGCAAAATTTGCATGCACCCACAATTACCGTGGGAGCGGGCTTGCCCGCGATGAGGCCGGCACAGCCAACATGAATGGAGCCTGACACACCGTTATCGCGGGCAAGCCCGCTCCCACAGGTTTCATGCTTGCTTGCAAAATTTGCATGCACCCACAATTACCGTGGGAGCGGGCTTGCCCGCGATGAGGTCGGCGCAGCCAACATGAATGGAGCCTGACACGACGCTTACGACTTGCCAGAGACCTACCCCTACTTGTGTTTCTTGTCGTGCTTGTCGGATTTCTCGAACGCCGCTTCCAGCGCCCGGTTGATGGTGCGCAGCACCTTGACCCGGGCCCAGCGCTTGTCGTTGGCCTCCACCAGGGTCCAGGGCGCGACCTCGGTGCTGGTGCGGTCGACCATATCGCCCACGGCGCCACGGTAGTCGTCCCATTTTTCGCGGTTACGCCAATCGTCCTCGGTGATCTTGAAGCGCTTAAAGGGGATCTGTTCGCGCTCCTGGAAACGCTCCAGCTGGGTCTGTTTATCGATGGCCAACCAGAACTTCACGACGATTACATTGGAGGCATCGAGTTGCTCTTCGAAGTCGTTGATCTCGCCATAGGCGCGCATCCAGTCGGCCGGCGTACAGAAGCCTTCGATACGTTCCACCAACACCCGGCCATACCAGGAACGGTCAAAGATGGTGAACTTACCCCGCGCCGGAACGTGCCGCCAGAAGCGCCACAGGTAAGGTTGCGCACGCTCTTCCTCGGTCGGCGCGGCAATCGGCACGATGCTGTACTGCCGCGGATCGAGCGCCGCGGCCACCCGACGGATCGCCCCGCCCTTGCCTGCCGCATCATTGCCCTCGAACACCGCGACCAATGCGTGCTTGCGCATGCGCTTGTCCCGCAGCAAGCCGGCCAGCCGTGCCTGCTCGGTAATCAACTGCTCTTCATAGTCTTTCTTGCCCAGGTGCTGGCTCATGTCCAGGGCATCCAGCAGCCCGCGCTGGTCCACGCTGGTGGTCAGTGGCGCGGCGCTGACCTTATCCGGCTTGAGGTTGGGCCGCTTGAGGGCGGCCTGCAGGCCGGCGAGCAGGATCTTGCCTACCGCCAGGCTACGATAGTGCGGGTCGACGCCTTCGATAATGTGCCATGGCGCGTAATCGCGGCTGGTGCGGCGGATCACCCGCTCGCCGTACTTCACGAACTTGTCGTAGGTCTGGGACTGCTGCCAGTCCAACGGGCTGATGCGCCAGCTGTGCAGTGGGTCGTCCTGCAGCGATTTGAGGCGGGCCTTCATTTGCTGCTTGGACAGGTGAAACCAGAACTTGAAGATCAGTGCGCCTTCGTTGCAGAGCATTTTCTCCAGGCGTTCCGCACCGTTGATTGCCTGGTCCAGCACCGCGTCCTTGAACAAGCCGTGAACCCGACCTTGCAGCATCTGGCTGTACCAATTGCCGAAGAACACCCCCATACGGCCCTTGGCCGGAAGCATCCGCCAATAGCGCCAGGCCGGTGGCCGCGCCAGTTCTTCATCGGTCTGCTGGTCGAAGGTGCGCACTTCGATCAGCCGCGGGTCCATCCACTCGTTGAGCAATTTGACCGTCTCGCCCTTGCCGGCGCCTTCGATACCGTTGATCAGCACGATCACCGGAAAGCGGTCCTGCTGCTGCAACTCGAACTGGGCTTCGAGCAAGGCTTCACGCAGCGCCGGTACTTCGGCCTCATAGGTTTCTTTATCGATCGCGTGACCGATTTCGGCAGATTCGAACATGAGTGGCTCCCATCCAAGATGGCCCAAGCCTAGCGGATTGACCGGCGGTTTGTGCGGGTAATACGCGCCGAGCTGCCATAGATCAGTTGCCGTTGCCCTGATCCGCTAGAATGGCGGCCTTGCCAATGCTGAGCCCGCCATGAACCCTGTATTGCCCCACGCCCAGCTCGACTGGGACGACCAAGGCCGCCCGCGCTCGCGGGTGTTCGATGACGTGTATTTCTCCGACCAATCGGGCCTGGAAGAAACCCGCTATGTATTCATCGAACAAAACCGCCTGAGCGAACGTTTTGCCGCCCTGAGTGCCGGCGAAAAACTGGTGATTGGCGAGACCGGCTTCGGTACCGGGCTGAACTTCCTGTGTGCCTGGCAACTGTTTGAACAGCAGGCAGTGGCGGGTGCGCGCCTGCATTTCATCAGCGTTGAAAAATACCCGCTGAGCCCTGCCGATCTGCAGCGAGCCCTGGCCCTGTGGCCGGAACTCAAGGCCTTCGCCGAGCCCTTGCTGGCGCAGTACGTCGCCATCCACCAGGGTTTCCAGCGCCTGGTACTGGACCATGGCCGCGTCACGCTGACACTGCTGATTGGCGACGCCCTGGAGCAGTTGCCACAACTGGACGCGCAGATCGACGCCTGGTTTCTCGACGGCTTTGCCCCGGCGAAAAATCCCGAGATGTGGACCGCCGAACTGTTCGCCGAACTGGCGCGCCTGGCCGCTCCCGGCTCGACCATCAGCACCTTCACCAGCACCGGCTGGGTGCGTCGTTTGCTCAACGCCGCCGGCTTCAAGATGCGCCGCACGCCGGGCATCGGCCACAAATGGGAGATCCTGCGCGGGGCGTTCATCGCCTGGCCCGCAGAGACGCCAGCACCGGCAGCCGTCAAACCCTGGTTTGCCCGGCCGCCGCAGCACCTGGGCGAACGCCATGCGCTGGTGATCGGTGCCGGCCTGGCCGGCTGCGCGAGTGCCGCCAGCCTCGCCGCACGTGGCTGGCAGGTCAGCCTGCTGGAGCGCCACGCCGACCTCGCCCAGGAAGCCTCCGGCAACCCGCAAGGGGTGCTGTACCTGAAGTTGTCGGCCCACGGCACCGCCCTCTCGCAAATGATCGTCAGCGGCTTCGGTCATACCCGACGTCTGCTCGAACACTTGCACCGCGGCCACGACTGGGATGATTGCGGGGTTCTGCAACTGGCATTCGATGCCAAGGAAGCCGAGCGCCAGGCCAAGCTGGCGGCGGCGTTTGCCAGCGATCTGCTGCAGCCGCTGGATCGCCTCCAGGCACAGGCCATCGCCGGCATCGCCCTGGAACACGGCGGGTTGTTTTACCCCGAAGGCGGCTGGGTGCACCCGCCTGCGTTGTGCCGCTGGCAAGCGGCCCACCCCCAGGTGCAACTGCTGGCCCACCGCGAAGTACTGCAACTGCGCAAGGTCGACCAGCTCTGGCAAGCCTGGGATGGCGAGACCCTGCTGGCCAGCGCGCCGGTGGTGATCCTGGCTGGCGCGGCGCAGATCAAACAGTTTGCGCAAAGTGCCGACTTGCCGCTCAAGCGGATTCGCGGGCAAATCACTCGTCTAGCGCAAACCCCACAGAGCCAGAGCCTCGGCACCGTCGTGTGCGCCGAAGGTTACGTCGCCCCGGCGCGCCTGGGTGAACACACCCTGGGCGCCAGCTTCGACTTCAAGAGCGACGACCTCACGCCGACCACCGCCGAACACCTGGGCAACCTGGACATGCTCAAGGACATCTCCCCCGACCTGGTCGAGCGCCTGCACATATCCGAACTGGACCCGGAGCAACTCCAGGGACGCGCAGCCTTCCGCTGTACCAGCCCCGACTACCTGCCGATTGTCGGTCCGCTGGCCGACAGCCAAGCCTTCACCCAGGCCTATGGCGCACTGGCCAAGGACGCCCGGCAAGTACCGGACCACCCGTGCCCTTGGCTCGAAGGCTTGTACGTCAATAGCGGCCATGGTTCCCGGGGGTTGATCACCGCTCCGCTGTCTGGCGAGCTGCTCGCAGCCTGGCTGGACAATGAACCGCTGCCCCTGCCCCGCAGCGTGGCTGAAGCCTGCCACCCGAATCGATTTGCCTTGCGCCAGTTGATTCGCGGCAAAGCCTGAGGCCAGTCCGGTAACCTCTGCTTATAACCGATCGATCTAAAACTCACAGCACCGCAGCAGGTCAGTTTCTGAGTACCCGCCACTTCCGGCGGGTTCGAGATTGACCCTCCCCAACGGAAAAACCGGTAAGGAATTTATGTGCGGATTAGCTGGCGTTTTTGGTCCGGGGGTTTTAAAGGGCTTCAGGGGGTATTCAACCCCCTAAAATCCCCCTGAAAAACGCATGATTGGTATAAAAAGTGGTACGAGAATTACCGGGCTTTAGTTGTCTTCCAATTGGAGATCTCTACCAAAACAGCTGCATCGCCATCGTCGTTCCAGATAGGGGTTTTAAAGTTCCAGTAAATGTGATGCCAAAGAACATCTCCATTTTTTCGCTCCTTGTCCTGCCCGACCTTGGTGTGCAGAGCAACCCGCTCTCCCTTGCTCACCAATTTATTGACAAACCATTTAGAGTGGCGATGCTTGTTGGATATTTTCCCATCTTCGGTATATGTCGCATCAGATACCATATAGCTATTCAAGTTACAGTCTTCGAGTACGGTTAACAGCACTCGCTCTTCACTTGCATCACCGTGCCCGTGGCACCTTATCAATTCTCAATTTCATTTCAGCTTCCATGTTGTGGCATGTTCGTGGTAAGGCTGAATGTATTCGATTGGATAGCATCTGGCCACTTCTAAGCTCACTCCCCTTACCAGGCGCCCTGCCGACCGTTAAAATCTTCGTGAAGCGCAGTGCTTCTGCTGAGCTCATAAACGAGGATTCGCGATGCCAAATTCTGACCTATTCCCTTCCCTGCCCTACAAGCTCAACGAGAACCAACTCGCCCTCGAGGCCGCCATCATGGAGCTATCGAACTAGGTGGAGGCTCGCGGCTCGGCAGACGTCGCCGATAACCTCCGCGGCGCCCTGGACACGATCGACCGGAATGAAGAGTTCATCAAAATAACGCTGGCAGTGCTTTTGACCCCAGAATGAGTCTGGATATGGCGGATTACCGCAGACTCTACGCCATGGTCCGATGACCAACCGTTTGCATCCGCTGGCCCCCAACTAAGATTCCTGTTGACTAGCATATCCGGGGGCATTGAGTACCTAGACGCGGGCGCCTGGAGTGGCCTCCAGGATCTCGCACTGACACGTTTGAGGCAACTGATCAACTAGTGCTATCCCGCTGCGCCAAACTCCTCATGGAAACAGTCCACACAGACGTTTAACACGGCTTGCAAACGTGATATCGTAATGCGCATCATTCTCATCTGTACGACCGAGAGAAGACGGACCCGTAGGGCAGTAAGTTTGATGCTCATTGACAGATCAACCGTGTGGTAAAGCAAAGGAAGGCAAGACAATGGTAGCTTTTGTACGTAGTGCGTTGTTAGTAGCGATAGCCTCTGCTCATAGCATAGCTTTCGCTGACTCAGTTAAGGAAATCTCTCAGGAGATCCAGGCCAATGGATGGTTTCAATCATGCAGTCGGGCCCTTCCACGACTTGCGAAGCTAGGAGAGCCTTCTAGGCAGTCTGGGGATTGGAAGTCGCATGTATTAACTAAGGCTGGTTGTTTGTCTGAGCTTCGCCGAGATGCAGAAGCTGTTGCTTACTTGGAGAGAAGTTATCCGAAAGGGGATTTTGATTCGGATGCGTTGGAGTTTTTAGCAACCAGCAATATCAGGCTTGGAAACTACGAAGATGCAGCCAAGCATTTGGAAGCAGCACTTGCGGGCGGGGCAAAAAAAACAAGAATTCCAGAGATTCATAGCAAGTTGGCTCTGGCATATGTACAAGTAGCCGTCAAGCAAAGTTTCGCAGCACGCAGCCGCAGTGATTTTTTGGAGAAGGCTGAGAGGAGCCTGCGCACTGCCATTGATCTCAGCGACACACCATCCCCATCCCTGTATACGCAGCTTGGACAAGTTGAAACAATCAAAGGGGATTTTGATGCTGCAGAAAGATCGCTGAATACTGCCCAAACAGTTAATGATTCTTATAAGTGGGAGAAGCCTGGTCTTCGCCCAGTGATTGAATCAGAAATACTTATGGCAAAGAGTCAGTTAAAGATGGTGACCGGGGACTCTGTCGGTGCTGAAGGTTTGGCTCAACAAGCAGTGAAGTCGGCGCCAACAGAAAATCTGAAAATAGTCTTGGAGGCTATTAAGTCATCGCCTGAAGTAAAGGCCGAAGCATCATCGAAGTCGACTATGGCCAAGTCGGCTAAAGCATCGATATTAGCCCAGCCATACATCCCACTTGATGAAGAACTCTGAGTATAATCGAATGACAAAAGCTAAGCTTACTCTGGCTGCATTAGTATTTATGCTGCCGTCGCTATCGTTTGCTGGGGTTTCTTCCGCAATGATCTATACTTGCAATAATGCTCCTACTAGTGAACCACGTGGAGGTGGGTGGATTTGCTACTACCAAAATATGCCCGTAAACATTAACCCTCCGCCGGTGATTCTTTGAGGTCTTTTCTTACTCTTGCGATGTTTTTTAGTTTGGAGGCGTCGCAACAAGCTATTGCCGAGCATTCGGCACGGGCTATTTCGTTCGGGGGTGTTTCATGTGCGGACGTAACGCGGAGCTTGCCTTCTGGCAATTCGGCCCTGGATCATGCTACCACATGGGCTGAAGGATACTTGAATGCTCAAAACCAGGATGCGCCTGAGTGGGTGGATTTGGTAGAAAACACCTTGAACAGAGGTCAGCGTGAGAGTTATATATACGCCTATTGCAAGAAGCATCCTCAAGCCTTGGTTTTAGATTCGGCACAGGAACTCCAGAGGTTCCTAGAATCAGAATTGATAGGGCGAGCGAAGAGACTTTGACGTATTCAGCCTAAGTAACTTCAATGTTTTAGTTGAAAGAGTAAAGAGCCGCCGATCATCTCAGAGCGTATCAATCGATCCGTGCTTTGTGCACGGAGCAAGAGCCTCTGCTGGACTTTCAGGGACCATCTGCAGGGGCGGCGACCGGGGTGGATGTTGACGCATTCTTCCCGGTCGCTCTTTTTCACTTTGTTGCTGTCACGGCTTTGACATAGGCCTGACAAGCCGCCAGAGCGATCAATCCTTGGTCGCCGGCATTGGTAATGCCGATAATTCGTTGAGCATGCGCTGGTTCAAGTCGGGCTCGCGCCCCTCCATGAACCATGCCGACGGCGCCGGCGGTGGTAGGCACTGACCAGCTACCGGCTGAATCCTCAGCAAGGAGGACTGACAGCCGGAGATCAGCAGTGGCAAGACGATCACGCAGGCGAGCCTGTTTGGTCTGAGCATCGCTCATTTCCTTATAGTGGGCTTGATCGTTAGCTGACAACCGCTGCTCGAGCGCAAGGCGGTTTTCCTGATTCGTGCTCATCTGGGCTGAGGCCGCGTTGTTGATGGCGGTCAAATCGTTCTGATGTAGGTCGGCCTGCTCTGCCAGTTGCTTACCGTAGCGCCAGTCCTGAACCTTCCAGGTTGCTCCAATCGCCAGCAGTACCATCACTAGCTCCCCGACCAGCACCACCTTCAACCCCGGCACGCTCATGACAGCGCCCCGCCCGCCAGGCGGAACTGCTTAATCAAGTCCTCGAGGCGGTGTTCACGCTGGCCATAGCCAGCCTCGGGCAGGCTGGCTCAGATTTTCCGGCACTTCTTGATAGCGGTTTCGATCCGACCGGCATGCACGTCCGGCAGCGCCCGACATTCGCGGACGTGCTGCAGGGCCAGCAGGTCCTGGCTGATCGGGCTGAAGTCCGGCAGCTTGAGCAGCGCCCGGTAATGCGGCCAGTCCTTGAGCATCTGCTGATAGCGGCCGGAGGCGTTCGAGGTCAGCCCCTTGCTGTTGATGACCTTGGACTTGCAGCCCCGGGCAAAGGGGTGATCGGTGAAGTCCTTGAACACCTCAGGCTTCCGGTCGATGCCGGTGACGATCACGTCGTAGCCATCCATGGCCGTGGCCGGCGAGGTGACAGTACCCTCTCCAGGCCAGCATATCGAGGAAGGCGAGCGCATTGCGGCTGCCCGCCCTGCTCTCTGAAAGTCTTGCCATTGCTTTGCCGATTTTGGGAACAGGCAAACGGCCCTATACCTGATGGCTGCTACGTATCTCCTCTAGATGGAAACAGACGTAACACTGACTTGGCCAACCTCAAGCTGGTGACCAAGGATGCCCTACTTGGCCGATAAGCCGATGGACAAGGTCACGCCGGTGATCATGCGCAAGATCGTCAACGACATTCAATGGACGTCACCAGTTCGCCGAAAGAACGCCATTCGGCTGGTGACTACGATCTTCACCCAGGCTGTGCGCGACGAGCTCATTACCCGAAACCCTGCTGCATCTATTCCGGCAACCCGCGTTCCAAAGCGAGATCTCGATCCCTTCACGCGCCCCGAAGCCGACCTGATGATTTCCAAACTGTACGAACTGACGAGCGGTTTACAACAGATCTACGCCTCCTTTTTTGAGTTCTCGTTCTACACCGGAATGCGCCCAGGAGAGGCGATGGCTCTGCGCTGGGCGGAGGTTGATATGCGCAAGAAAACCGCTCGTATTTGTCGTATTCGTATCTACGGAAAGATCCAGGAGCGAACTAAAACAAAGACCTCTCGCGAAGTTTTATTGAACGATCGCGCGATTAAGGCGCTCGAAAAAGCCAGGCCACTTACGGCGGCGCGTTCTGATTATGTGTTCGCGCCGGAAGGATCGGGTGACAGGTCGGAACTGTTTATCCGATCCGAGACTGGCCCAAAACGCTACTGGTTGAGCGCGCTGCGAAAGTTAGGAATTCGGCATCGCAGGATGTATGACACGCGCCACACGTACGCAACGATGTGTTTGATGTCCGGCATGAACCCAGCTTTCATTGCCGCACAGCTTGGGCACAGCGTTCAGGTTCTGCTTTCGACGTACGCCAAGTGGATCAGCTCGCCGAGTGATTGGGCAGAGCTTGAGAAGCTGGACAAAATTGAAAGTGGTACAAAAACGGTACGTGAAAATCACCAGTAGTGACATGCATGCCGAAATACAAAGGGTTTACGGTACATGTGCGGATTAGCTGGCGAGTTACGTTTTGATCATCAACCGGCCGACCTGGCCGCCATTGAGCGAATCACCCATCACCTGGCGCCTCGTGGCCCCGACGCCTGGGGTTTTCACAGCCAGGGACCGATCGCCCTGGGCCATCGACGGCTGAAAATCATGGACCTGTCGGACGGCTCGGCGCAGCCGATGGTCGACAGTCAACTGGGCCTGTCCCTGGCCTTCAACGGCGCGATCTACAACTTCCCCGAATTGCGCGCCGAGCTGGAAAGCCTCGGTTACGCCTTCTATTCCGGCGGTGACACCGAAGTGTTGCTCAAGGGCTATCACGCCTGGGGCGCAGACCTGCTGCCCCGGCTCAACGGCATGTTTGCCTTCGCCATCTGGGAGCGCGACAGCCAACGCCTGTTCATCGCCCGTGACCGCCTCGGCGTGAAACCCTTGTACCTGTCGCGCACCGGCCAGCGCCTGCGCTTCGCCTCGACTTTGCCTGCCCTGCTCAAGGGCGGCGACATCAACCCGATCCTCGACCCGGTGGCGCTCAACCACTACCTGAACTTCCACGCTGTGGTCCCGGCGCCCCGCACCTTACTGGCAGGCATCGAAAAACTGCCGCCGGCGACCTGGATGCGTATCGAGGCTGACGGCAGCACCGAACAGCAAACCTGGTGGACGCTGCCCTACGGACCCCGCGCCGACGAACTCGACCTGACCCTGGAAGACTGGCGTGACCGGGTGCTGCAGAGTACCCGTGACGCGGTGGCGATTCGTCAGCGCGCGGCGGTGGATGTCGGCGTGCTGCTGTCCGGCGGCGTCGACTCCAGCCTGCTGGTGGGGCTGCTGCGCGAAGTCGGTGTGCAAGACCTGTCGACCTTCTCCATCGGTTTTCAGGACGCGGGCGGCGAACGGGGTGACGAGTTCCAATACTCGGACCTGATCGCCAAGCACTATGGCACCCGTCATCACCAACTGCGCATCGACGAGAAGGAAATCATCGAGCAGTTGCCCGCCGCGTTCCGCGCGATGAGCGAGCCGATGGTCAGCCACGACTGCATCGCCTTCTACTTGCTGTCCCGGGAAGTGGCCAAGCACTGCAAAGTGGTGCAAAGCGGCCAGGGTGCGGATGAACTGTTTGCCGGCTACCACTGGTACCCGCAGGTCGATGGCGCCAGCGACCCCTATGCGGCCTATCGCGAGGCCTTCTTCGACCGCAGCTACGACGACTACGCCGCCACCGTGCAACCGCAATGGCTGACCGAGCATGACGCCGCCGGCGACTTCGTGCGGGCACATTTCGCCCAGCCCGGCGCCGCCGCACCTGTGGATAAAGCGTTGCGCCTGGACAGTACGGTGATGCTGGTCGACGACCCGGTCAAGCGTGTGGATAACATGACCATGGCCTGGGGCCTGGAGGCGCGTACGCCGTTTCTCGACTACCGCCTGGTGGAATTGTCAGCGCGGGTACCGGGCAAATTCAAACTGCCGGACGGCGGCAAGCAGGTGCTCAAGGAAGCTGCGCGCCTGGTGATCCCCAGCGAGGTGATCGACCGCAAGAAGGGTTATTTCCCCGTTCCCGGCCTCAAGCATCTGCAAGGTGCGACGCTGGACTGGGTGCGCGAACTGCTGCTGGATCCAAGCCAGGACCGCGGCCTGTTCAAGCCGGCCATGCTCGACCGCCTGCTCACCGACCCGCAAGGCCAGTTGACCCCGTTGCGCGGCTCCAAACTGTGGCAACTGGCAGCGCTGAACCTATGGCTCAGCGAACAAGGAATCTGACTGATGAAACCTCACGCCACAGCGCTGAACCAGCGCTTGCTGCGCGGCCAGGCACCGTCCTATGAACGCCTGCAAGCGCGTTTCGCCGAAGACGGCAGCGACGCGGGCGAGCCGATTGCCGTGCATTGCGGCTGGGGCCGGTTGCTGATCGGCCATACCTTCCCCGACGCGGCGAGCCTGGCCCGGGAGCTGGCCCATGAAGAACCGGGTGAGCGCGACATTGCCCTGTACGTGGCCGCGCCCCAGCAAGTGTTGGGCCTGGAGCCGGCGCAGCTGTTTCTCGACCCCTCCGACACCCTGCGCCTGTGGTTCAGCGACTACCGCCAGGCAACCCGGGTCTTTCGCGGCTTCCGTATTCGCCGGGCGCAGAGCGACGCCGACTGGCACGCCATCAACCAGTTGTACCAGGCCCGTTCCATGCTGCCCATCGACCCGCAGCGCCTGACGCCCCGGCATCACGGTGGCCCGGTCTACTGGCTGGCCGAAGATGAAGACAGCGGCGCGGTGATCGGCAGCGTCATGGGCCTCAACCATGACAAGGCCTTCGCCGACCCCGAACACGGCAGCAGCCTGTGGTGCCTGGCGGTCGACCCGCAGTGCACGCGGCCCGGGGTTGGCGAAGTGCTGGTACGCCACCTGATCGAACACTTCATGAGCCGTGGCCTGAGCTACCTCGATCTCTCGGTTTTGCACGACAACCGTCAGGCCAAGCAGCTCTACACCAAGCTGGGGTTTCGCACGCTGACGACCTTCGCCATCAAGCGCAAGAATGGCATCAACCAGTCGCTGTTTCTCGGCCCGGGGCCCCAGGCCGATTTCAATCCCTACGCGCGGATCATCGTCGATGAAGCCCACCGGCGCGGCATCGATGTGCAAGTCGACGATGCCCAGGCCGGCATGTTCACCCTCAGCCATGGCGGGCGTCGGGTGCGTTGCCGGGAATCCCTCAGCGACCTGACCAGTGCCATCAGCATGAGCCTGTGCCAGGACAAGAGTCTGACCCACAAGGTGCTCAAGGCCGCCGGGCTGAATCTGCCGGCCCAGCAACTGGCGGGCAACGCCGACGACAACCTGGCGTTTCTCGACGAACACCGCCGGGTGGTGGTCAAACCCCTGGACGGTGAACAGGGTCAAGGGGTGGCGGTGGACTTGCAGAGCATCGACGAGCTGCAACAGGCCATCGACGACGCCCGCCGCTTCGACTCCCGGGTGTTGTTGGAAAGTTTCCACCAAGGCCTCGACCTGCGCATTCTGGTGATCGGCTTCGAGGTGGTGGCGGCCGCCATCCGCCGCCCGGCGCAGATCATCGGCGATGGCCAGCATACGATCGACGCCTTGATCCAGGCCCAGAGCCGCCGACGCCAGGCCGCCACCGACGGCGAAAGCAAAATCCCCCTGGACCACGAAACCGAGCGCACGCTGCAGGCCGCCGGCTTTAGCTACAGCAGCATCCTGCCCGCGGGTGAGCGCCTGTGTGTGCGGCGTACAGCCAACCTGCACACCGGCGGCACCCTGGAAGATGTCACCGAGATGCTGCATCCCACCCTGGTCGATGCCGCCGTGCGCGCGGCGCGGGCACTGGATATTCCGGTGGTAGGCCTGGACCTGATGGTGCCGGCCGCCGATCAGCCGGACTACGTGTTCATCGAAGCCAATGAACGTGCCGGCCTGGCCAATCACGAACCACAACCGGTGGCCGAGCGGTTTGTGGATCTGTTGTTTCCGCATAGCTGACA
Source organism: Pseudomonas sp. P5_152 (assembly GCF_033989915.1). Lineage (NCBI taxonomy): Bacteria > Pseudomonadati > Pseudomonadota > Gammaproteobacteria > Pseudomonadales > Pseudomonadaceae > Pseudomonas > Pseudomonas sp. P5_152. Next base: position 1,515,467 of record NZ_JASFAH010000002.1, read on the forward strand.
GCTGCGAGCGGCGAGTCACGCCTGAGCGCGTTAGCTCTTGAGGCTTGCCGCTTGCCGCTCGCCGCTCGCGACTCAAGTCAATTCAAGGAATTCCCATGACCCGTAAAATTCCCGAACCCGATCTCGCCTACCTGCAGAAAGTCCTCCTGGAGATGCTCGCCATTCCCAGCCCGACCGGTTTCACCGACACCATCGTGCGCTACGTCGCCGAGCGTCTTGAAGAACTGGGCATCCCCTTTGAGCTGACCCGCCGTGGCACCATTCGCGCCACGCTCAAGGGCCAGAAAAACAGCCCCGATCGCGCCGTCTCCGCGCACCTCGACACCATCGGCGCCAGCGTGCGCGCGGTAAAGGACAACGGTCGCCTGACCCTCGCCCCGGTGGGCTGCTGGTCCAGCCGTTTTGCCGAAGGCAGCCGCGTCAGCCTGTTTACCGACAACGGCGTGATACGGGGCAGCGTGCTGCCGTTGATGGCCTCGGGGCATGCGTTCAACACCGCGGTCGACGAACTGCCGGTGAGTTGGGACCACGTCGAACTGCGCCTGGATGCCTATTGCGCCACCCGGGCCGATTGCGATTCGCTGGGCGTGAGCATCGGCGACTTTGTCGCCTTCGATCCCCTGCCGGAATTCACCGAGAGCGGCCACATCAGTGCCCGGCACCTGGACGACAAGGCCGGCGTGGCCGCCCTGCTGGCCGCGCTCAAAGCCATTGTCGACAGCGGCGAACCCTTGATGATCGACTGTCATCCGCTGTTCACCATCACCGAGGAAACCGGCAGTGGCGCGGCGGCGGCATTGCCCTGGGATGTCAGTGAGTTTGTCGGCATCGACATCGCGCCGGTCGCCCCGGGCCAGCACTCCAGCGAGCACGCGGTCAGTGTGGCGATGCAGGATTCCGGCGGGCCCTATGACTACCACCTCTCGCGCCACCTGTTGCGGCTGGCCAGCGAACATGAATTGCCGGTGCGCCGCGATCTGTTCCGCTATTACTTCAGCGACGCCCACTCGGCGGTCACCGCCGGCCATGACATCCGCACCGCCCTGCTGGCATTCGGTTGCGACGCCACCCACGGCTACGAGCGCACCCATATCGACAGCCTCGCCGCCTTGAGCCGCTTGCTGGGTGCCTACATCCTCAGCCCGCCAGTATTTGCCAGCGACGCCCAGCCGGCCAAAGGCTCACTGGATCGCTTCAGCCATCAACTGGAACACGATGCACAGATGGAAAGCGATACCCGCGTGCCCTCGGTGGACAGCCTGGTAGGGCAACGTTCGTCCTAGGACCGGGGTCACTTTGCACTGGTCCTGCTGCGCGAAGCGCCGTAGGATCGGCGCGTTGATGACCGAGGTAGCCATGCTGATTCCCCACGACCAACTTGAAGTCGACACCCTGACCCGCCTGATCGAAGACTTTGTCACCCGCGACGGCACCGACAACGGCGACGACACACCGCTGCAGACTCGGGTGCTGCGGGTGCGCAATGCCCTGAGCAAAGGCCAGGCCCTGATTGTCTTCGACCCCGAGAGCGAGCAGTGCCAGTTGATGCTCAAGCACGATGTGCCCAAGCACCTGTTCGACTGAGCCTTAGTCGCGCATTTCCCGGGCACGCTTGGCCTGGATGCGTTCGTAGACTTCACAACGGTGGACATTGACGTGCCGCGGGGCTTCGACGCCGAACCGCACGTTGCCACCGCTGACGTCGAGAACACGCACGGTGATGGTGTCGCCAATAGAGATCAATTCACCGACAACGCGGCTGAGTACAAGCATGGCTCTAGTCCTTGAGGTTACCGAGCCCTGAAGATGGCCGGCGAACTCCGGAGCTTCAAGACAGCGCCAGGAAAATAGCCCATTCCTACACGCCAGATCGAATTACCCTACAGACATCCCCTGCAATACCCGCCAAATGACTCAGGTCGACGTGAAGCGTGGGCCAAACAGAATAATGCTCGCCCCCAGCACGCACAGGGCTACCCCCAACCAGTCCGAACTCAACGGGCGCACCCGCTCGACCAGCCCCAGCCAGGCGATCGAGGCAACGATGTAGATCCCGCCATAAGCGGCATAGGCTCGCCCGGCGTAGGTCGCCTCGACCTTGGTCAACAGCAGGGCAAACAGCGTCAGGCTGAGCAGCGCCGGGACCATCCACCAGGCGCTTTTGCCCTGGCGCAGCCACATCCAGAAGGCGTAGCAACCGGCGATTTCAAACAGCGCCGCGAGGAAGAACCACAGGTAGTTGAGCATGGGCACATCTCGTCAGGGTTGCCAGAATGCGGCAACCCTAACCATCGCGCCTCTGAGTCGCAAGTTCAGCTAGCGTTTTGCCGGGCCTTGGCGCGCATCTTGTCGGCCATGACGGTCATTTCGTTGTACAGCAATTGCGGGTTTTTCTGCTTCAGTGCCCAGGCCATGCGCCCCTGTTCATGGGGCAGGATCATGAACTCGCCAGCCGCGACGTGCTGGTAGATGTAGTCGGCGATATCGCTGGCGGTAATTGGCGAGCTCTCCAGCAACTTGCCGACCTGGGCCTTCATGGCCGGGGTCGGGCCGCGGAACGAGTCGAGCAGGTTGGTCTGGAAGAACGACGGGCAGACCACGTGCACGCCGATCTCCTGTTGCGCCAACTCGATCAACAGGCTCTCGGACAGCGCCACCACGCCGGCCTTGGCCACGTTGTAGTTGCTCATGGCCGGCCCCTGCATCAGTGCCGCCATCGAAGCGATGTTGATGATCTTGCCCTTGCTTTGCTCCAGCAGCGGCAGGAAGGCCTTGCAGCCCTTGACCACGCCCATCAGGTTGATTGCGATCTGCCAGTCCCAGTCTTCCAGCGACAGCTCGCTGAAGAAGCCACCTGAGGCGACCCCAGCGTTGTTGACGATCACGTCGATGCCGCCGAACTTGACCTCACAGGCCTGGGCAAAGGCCGTCAACTGGCTGTAGTCGCGCACATCACAGCGCTGCACAAAGCCATCACCGCCGGCCTCGCGGACCAGCTTGAGGGTTTCCTGCAGACCGGGCTCGCTGACGTCCGACAAGGCCAACTGCCAACCTTCACGAGCCCAGCGCAGAGCGATTTCGCGACCCAGGCCGGACCCGGCGCCAGTGATCATCATGCGATTTTGCATAGGAAGTTGCCTTGTTGTTCTGGGAAAGATGCTCGCAGTGTAGCGAAGGAATTTCCTACACCCATGACCATCAAAGCGCTGAATGCCCCAGGCAAACCGAACCACAGCGCAGCCCCCTCGCGGTGGTTGATAAACGAAATAAACCGGCAAGCAAATAGCAGTAAAGAAACTTTGAATTTTCTCGCGCCGGCCACAGTCGGAAATATTAAGCCGCTCGGATTTATTGCAGTCGGGCCTGTTATTCAACCAATGCGACGTTCAATGACTCTCCAATAAGGAATTCGACATGGGCACGATTCTTCTGGTTATCCTGATTCTGCTGTTGATCGGTGGTCTGCCGGTGTTCCCCCACTCCAGAAGTTGGGGCTATGGGCCATCCGGGGTGATCGGCGTGGTGGTCGTGGTGCTGCTGGTATTGCTGTTGCTCGGCAGGATCTAAGACAAAAACTGCAGGCAAAAAAAGAGGCCCGAACGGGCCTCTTTTTTGTATTACGCCAGGCCTTAGTCCGGCGTGCCGTCGACCACACCAGCGGTGTTATCGATCAGGCTTTTGGTTGCTGTCTGCAGGAAGGCTTCCAGTTTCTGTTTCATCTCAGCGGTACGCGGTGCGTCCGGGATGATCTCGGCACGTGGATTGGCGCCCAGTTGGTACTGGTACATCTTCGGCGCCATGTCCTTTTCCTTCGGCAGCACCAGGATCTGGTCCTGGGTGATGATCGCCGTAGTCTGCTCGCTACCCGAAGGCTTGATCACGCCAAAGCCGGTGTCGCCCTGCGGCAGGTTGAGCAGGTCACGCCCCCAGCACTGGTGACGCGTTTCGCCGCCCAGGCGGCCCATGATGGTCGGCACGATGTCGACCTGAGTCCCCACGGTGTGATCCAGGGTACCGAACTTTTCCTGGATACCCGGCGCGATCATCAGCATCGGCACGTTGAAGCGGCCCAGGTCCATTTCGGTGATCTGCCGTTCGTTGCCAAACCCATGGTCGCCAACGATGACAAACAGGGTTTCCTTGAAGTACGGCTCCTTGCGGGCCTTCTCGAAGAACTGCCCCAGTGCCCAGTCGGAGTAGCGCATGGCGGTCAAGTGTTCGTTGAGGCTGCCACGACCGGTGACCGGCTCCACCGGCAAAGGAGTCGGCAACGCGTATGGGGTGTGGTTGGACAGGGTTTGCAGCAAGGCATAGAACGGCTTGCCGTTTTCACGCGCCTTGAGCTCTACCAGGCCACGGTCGAACATGTCCTGGTCGGACACGCCCCAGGTCGGGTCGGAGAACACCGGGTTGACGAAGTCGTTGCGGCCGACAAAGTTGGTCATGCCCTGATTGCTGAAGAAACCCGACTGGTTATCCCAGGCAAAGTCACCGTTGTAGACGTAAACGTCGTCGAACTTGCGTGCACTGAGCAACTGCGGCAGGCCGGACAGCTTGTGGCTGCCTTCCGGGGTCTGCATCAGGTATTCAAAGCCTGGCAGGTTAGGGAAGCACGCCATGGTGGCGAACATGCCCTGGTGGGTGTGGGTGCCGTTGGAGAAGAAACGGTCGAACAGCAGGCCTTCCTTGGACAGTTTGTCCAGGTACGGGGTGATGTTGCCCGGCGCGCCCAGCGCTCCGACCGAGTGACCGGCCATGCTTTCCATCAGGATCACGACGACGTTCTTGATCGGCAGGGTCTTGTCGGCAGGCGGCAGGAAATCCCGGCGCACGGCGGCGCTGTCGGCATCCACCAGCTTCTCGTCCGGCATGACCAGCATGTCGCGCACGATCTGCTGCGCCTCAGGCTGCGGCAGGGTGGCTTTCCAGATGTTGTCGCGGTCTTCGGACATTCGGCTTTTCGCCGCGGCCACCAGTTGCAGGGTGCCGTTGAGGCCCAACTGGTTGGCGAAGTTCGAGTCGGTGGTGTACACGTCACCCCAGCGCATCGGCGGGCCTTGACGCAGGGTGCCACGGGCGGCCGCTACGCAGATCAGCAGGCACACCATGAACACGGCAACGCGGGTGTACCACGGCGCCACTTGACGGGTGCCGACATTGCCGCCACTGAACGGGCCACGCGGCCGGGTAGCGCGGTCAGCGCCCTTGAACGCCAGGCTCAGCAACCAAGTGCCGACCACCCAGGCCAGCAGGTAGCGCACCACCGGGAACCCGTACCAGAGCATGCTCATCACGGTCTTCGGGTCTTCCTTCACGTACTGGAAGACCAGGCCGTTGAGGCGCTGGTGGAACTCACGGTAGAAGTCCATCTCCATCAGGCCAAGGAACAGCGCGATGCTCGACACTACCGTCAGCCAGAACCGGAACAGGCCACGGGCGGCCATCGCCCGGACGCTGAACAGCGACAGCAACAGCGGGATGCTGAGGTAGATCACCAGACGCAGGTCGAAACGCAGGCCGTTGGCGAAAGCTTCGAGGAAAGTCGAAGCCGGTGTGTCAAGAATCATCTCCCGGTTGTACACCAGCAACGCCAGGCGCAGCAGGGAGAGCATCACCATCATGACCAGGGCGCAGAGTAGCGTGTACGCCAGATGGGATTTGACGGTCGGTTGCAGCAAGCGATTCGAGGCTCGCTGCTGATTCAGGGCGTCCGTGTTTGCCATGTCGTTTTAGGACCCATTGGAAGTTGAAGTTACAAAGAAGTAGCGGCGCCCAGGCTTTCTTATTGCCATGACTTGGGGGAAATGGCCGGGACCTTGCGCGGAGCACAAATGTTGCACGATCACCCACGGCATTGCCATTTATTACTCGCAAGCACTGGCGGGGCGAAAACCGGGGATGAAAAACAAGCGGGCGAATTGTCTTGGAGCGGTTGTGAAAATTTCGTGCAACGCATATCTGGAAACACAAAAAAGGCTGCGAGCTAACCTGGTCCTGTAGCAGCTACCGAAGGCTGCGTTGGGTTGCGCAGCGACCCCCGGCTATCTTGCCAATCCGGATGAACGTCCTGCGGCCGTTGACGCAGCCTCGCGCTGCCCGACAGCTGCTACGGTTGTTGATGGGGGCTATAGGCGCACGTTGCCCCTCGGCCCAGCGATGGCCCAGATGATCAGGCCCAGTACCGGCAACAAGAGGATCAGCAGTATCCAGACGATTTTCATCCCGGTTTGCGCGCCGCTCTTGAGCACGTTGATGATCGCCCAGATATCCAGCGCCAGGATAATCAGGCCAACCAGGCCATTAAAGGTAGAACCCATGGTGTCGCTCCCAATAGAAGGCATTCCCCCCTTAGGATAGCCGGCTCCCGGGAGGGTTCCCTTTTATTGCCGTGAGTTAAACGTGTACGGCTACCTTGAGCGCTTCCAGGGACGGCGCCGCATTGATCCCGACTTCGGCACACAACTCCAGCACCCGTGCCACGTCGTTGCCATACACCAGCACGAGCTGGATTTCGTCGTCGAGCAACTGGCTGAAGTTGAGCAGCGTGTAACCGCCGTTTTCCGGGTTCATGCTGCCCATCTGGATCTGGATCCGGTTGAGCGCGGTCAGCGCCTCGGTCTTGGCCAGTTGCTTGGGCTTGATGTTGAACGCCACACCGGGGCCGAACGACGCAACGATCTGCTCGAACAGGTCCATATAGGTGTCAGCCTGGAACAGCACGGTGTCCGGCAGGCTGCCAACTACCACCCACTCGCCCAATGCAATCGGGAAAGTGTCGTCGTAGTTGATGTCCGGATTGGCCGCCAGGAACGCCTCCGGGTCGGCGTACGCCTGCGCCGCCTCATCGGCGATCTGCACGATTTGCGCGTCGCTCATGCAGCCGGAGCTGATTTTACTGATGAGTTCGATGAGTGCGGCTTTCATGGCAGATCCTGTAGCGAGGGAGATTTTCGGCCGCGAAGGATAGCGTATTTGGCGGTAATTATTCAGCGAAGCTTGCGGCCCACCCGGCTATCAGCCGAGGATCTTCTCCAATTGCGCCGTGGTATCCACCGCGCCCATGGTCTTGGCCGCGTCCAGCGCGGTGATGCCGTTGGCGTCCTTGGCCTTGGGATCTGCGCCCTTGCCAATCAAGTAGTCGACGATGGCTGTGCGGTTGAACATTGCGGCCATCATCAACGCGGTCCGGCCATCGAAGGACGAACCTTCGATCTCCGCCCCGCCATCGACCAGTGCCGCCACCACCGCCAGGTCACCCTTGAACGCCGCCCCGGCAATCGGACTCTGGCCGTTGTCGTTGCGAATCTGCGGGTCGGCCTTGTGCTCCAGCAGCACTTTCACCGCATCGACATGCCCGTGGTAAGCCGCCAGCATCAACAGGGTGTCGCCCTTGTGATTGCGCAGGTTCGGCGGCAAACCCTTGCTCAACAGCGCCGCGAGCATCGCCGCATCGCCTTCACGGGCCTTGTTGAAAACCTGCTCGGCAAACTCGGCGGCTTCTTCCGGGGTCATCTGGCGGGGTTGGTCTGACATGGGTGACTCCACATTCGGTCAATCGATAGGCCGCTAGTGTCCGCAAGCGGCCTGCCCCCTGTCACCCCTTTTTTCTCTCATGCCACCATAGCCACAATCAATAACGGAACTTGCCGCCATGGATATCCGCCAGTACCTGTTCGGTGATCTGCACGTAAGTGTCTGAACCGGGCAGCCAGGCATAGATCGGATCGTCGCCGGTTTTGCCGGGGTCGAAGGCTTCGTCCTTGAGTCGGGTCTTCTGGTACTTGAAGGTGCCAGTGGTTTCCATCTTGACTTTGACCCGCAGGAACAACGGCACCGCATAGGCCGGCATCTGCTCGCGGGCGAACCTCAGCAGTTCACTGAAATCCAGGGTCGCCAGGGATTCGGCCGGGGTGATCGCCGCCATGCCGGCACGCCCGTTGGTGTTGCTGATCTCCACGCCATAGGCCACCGCCTCGGCAATATGCGGGTGTTGCAAGAGGATGTTCTCGACTTCGGTGGTGGACACGTTCTCGCCCTTCCAGCGATAGGTGTCGCCCAACCGGTCGACGAACTGCGCGTGACCAAAACCGATGTTGCGCAGCAAGTCACCGGTATTGAAATAACGGTCGCCCTTCTCGAACACATCGTGCAGCACCACTTTTTCGGTCTTTTGCGGGTCGGTATAGCCGTCAAGCGGAGCCTTGTCGTCGATCTTCGCCAGCAACAGGCCTTGCCGGCCCTTGCCGACTTTCTGCATGAAGCCGTTGCTGTTGCGTAGCGGCGCACCGCTGTCGTGGGCGTACTCCACCAACTCCCAGGACATCAGCGAAAAACCGATGGTGTTATCGAAGTTGAGGATGTTGCTGAAACCTATGTTGCCGTCACTGGCGGCATACAGTTCACAGATGTGATTGACCGCAAAACGCCCCTTGAACTCGCTCCACACGCCGGGGCGCAAGCCGTTGCCAATCATCTTCACGACTGCGTGATCCCGGTCGTTAGTGGCCGGCGTCTGGTCGATCAGGTAGCGGCACAACTCACCCACGTAACCGATGGTTGTAGCCTGGTACTTACGCACATCGTTCCAGAACTGGCTGGCGCTGAACTTGCGCCGAATGGCGAAACCCGAGGCGCCGCAGATGGCTGAGCCCCAGCACACGCACAGGCCCGTCGCGTGGTACAGCGGCAAGGTGCAATAGACGACATCGTCCGGGCTCATATCCAGGGCGATCATGCCGAAGCTGGCGCTGCTGCGCATCCAGCGACCGTGCTTGAAGACCCCGGCCTTGGGTAACCCGGTGGTGCCGGAGGTATAGATGTAGAAGCACGGGTCATCGAGAAACACCTGCTGGCTGCTGGGCGGGTTGTCGCTTGCGCAATCGGCACTCTCGGCCATCAGGTTGCGCAAGCCCTCTGGTGCCTCGCCGTGATGCCGAGAGCAATCCTGGTCAGCCACCCACCAGGTGCGGCAGTCATCGATGGCGACCTGCTGGCGAATCGCCGAATAGGCCTGGACCAACTCTCCACCGACAACAATGGCCGCCGGCTTGACCAGGTTGACACTGTGCAGCAGCGCCTGGTGGGTTTGCGAAGTATTGAGCATGGCGCTGACGGCGCCGACCTTGGCCACCGCCAGCACCGTGACCAGCAGTTCAGGACGGTTCTCGATGAACACCCCGACCACGTCGCCCTTGCCGATGCCCTGGGCCAACAGGTGATGAGCGATACGGTTGGCCCACTGGTTGACCTGTGCATAAGTCAGCGACACGCTGCCGTGTAGCAAGGCGGGGCCATCAGGGTTACGAACTGTCGCCTGTTCGAAGGTGAACGCCAGGCCACAAGGCTGGTCCGGCTGTTTGACATTGGCCACCTTGAGGCCCTTGACCACCCGGGGCAGGGCTTTGACGATCGACGGCAACTTACGGAGCATCATGCTCCAGGTAATAGTGTCGTGGTGCGTGCTGCTCATGGTTGCTCCCGTTCGGCCCTCTGCGGCGGGCCTGTATTGTTATTGTCGGGCGAACATGCAATCGAGGTGTTCGGGCAACTTCATCCCTGTATGAGACACAACGGAAAACCTCTGCTTAACGGCAAAAAAGTACGCCAGGGGTTCTGTCGCTGTACACGCGGTTTTTGAAATGTTTTGTATCCGGCCCTCGCCCACTGCCACTGCCGCCAGGTGGGCCCGCAAACGGCCGTGCAATCTCGCAAAATGCAGGATGCACGATGGCCATTCATGCAGAATGCACGAATCCGAAAAATTCACTTTTTCGTATATCATTGATTTATAAGGATTTTTTTAGATAACGATACTGGCACAATCACTGCAACTACCCCTCCATGCTTGCCATTCATGTGCACACGGAGCTGATAGACATGAGCCTGATCCAAGAAAAATTCACTTCGCTGTTCTCCAACTTCGACGTCACCACCCAGGCACGCCCGGATGGCGGCATTCTGCTGACCTTGCGCAGCAGTGAAGGCAAAGTCTTCAAGCGCTCGATTTCCTACGCCCAACTGCATGCTGGCGATCAACTGTCCTGGGTGATCAGCGCTATTCGTCGCGACCTGGCGGAACAGGCCAGTGAATTGCCGCAAATTTCCATGCTGCAGAGCCAACAGCGCTTTGCCCTGCCGACCTATCACTCGATGTAATCGAAGCGGGTTGCTAGCAGATTTCCCTGGGCCACCTGACACACAGTCAGGTGGCCCTTTTTTCAGCGCAACATACCGCGTCTGGCCGCCTCCCCCACCGCTTGAGCACGGTTGCTGACCTGCAGCTTGGCGTAGATATTGGCCAGGTGAAATTTCACCGTGGCCTGGGAGATCGAGCGAATCACACTGATTTCCCAAACGGTCTTGCCGCGCTTGGCCCAGTGCAGGATCTCCAGTTCCTTCTCGCTCAGCGGCTTGCCTGCCCGATCCGGGCGTCGGCGCTTGACTGGCTTGACCTCCGGCCCGGCGTCACCCGTTGCGCTGTCCATTACCTTTCTCCTGGTGATCGTCCATGCCTGAACTCGAACGGTGATCGTCCGGGCCAGTGGTTGAGTGTCAGAAAGAAAGAGTTACATAGAGGGCGGATTAAACAAGCGCATGAACGCTGAATCAGTCTTCACTGACTCAGCAATAGGCAACGTCCTACGCACAGCACAAGGAAAGCCCGGATGACGCACTGCGCCAGCGTTTAATCGCCTGTCGCGTATCCGGTCGGCAGTTTAATCTTCCAGCCGCGGGAAGTGCCCGGCGAAGTCACCTGGGGTGATGCGGGGCAGCGGCTCCACAGCAGTGAACAGGCCGATGGCCACGAAGTGCGGTCGCTCACCCTTGTCGAACCAGTGCCGAGTACCGGCAGGCAGCAGGATCAGGTCGTTTTTCTCGCAGAGTACGGCGTACACATAATCGCCGATGTGCAAATTGAACTGGGCACGTCCGGCAACAAACAACCGTACCAGGTCCTCGTCAAAATGCTGCTCTTCGAGGAGCTCGGCAGGCGGTTCGGCGGGTTGTTGCTGCTCGCTGCTGACACTGATGACCTGCACCCCATGGTAACCACGCTCGGTCATCAGTTGGTCGATCGGCCCCTGATAGGCGGACACCAGCTCTTCATCGCTGGCGCCCGGCTGAAGCTTTGCCGCCGCCTGCCAACGGTCGAATCTGACACCCTGTTCGGCCAGGGTCGCGCTGATGTCGTCGAAGTGGGTCAGGACCTTGTTCGGCAGGTCCGGGCTTGAAACGTGGTAAACCGACAGGCTGCTCATTTCGGCAACTCCTCTTGCATGCGTGTGGCAATGATAACGGCTGCAGCCAGCGCGGCGAGGCTTGCAATACTAAAGGTGAAGGTGGCGCCCAGGGCATTCCAGCTGTAGCCGGCGTACAAAGCCCCCAGCGCACCACCGGTGCCGGCCAGCGCCGCGTAGAGCGCCTGGCCCTGCCCCTGCTGGCGCGGGCCGAAACTGCGTTGGACAAAATGAATGGCTGCGGCGTGAAAGCTGCCAAAGGTGGCCGCGTGCAGGACCTGCGCAAACAACAGCACCCAGAGAAACTCGGCGAACGACCCCAGCAGCAGCCAGCGCAAGGCGGCCAGCAGGAAACTGGCCAGCAGCACTCGGCGCACTGAAAACCGCGCCAGGATCCGGCTCATGAACAGGAACATCAGGACTTCGGCGACCACTCCCACGGCCCAGAGCATGCCGATCACTCCACGGCTGTAGCCCAGGCGCTCCAGGTGCAGGGTCAGGAAGGTGTAGTACGGCCCGTGGCTGAGCTGCATCAGGCCCACGCAGGCATAAAATGCCAGGACCCCCGGATTGCGCAACTGCTTGACGAAGCCCTCCCCTGCCAGGCGGTTGCCGGGCGCAGGCTGGGCGTTGGGCACCCACAGGCTGCTGATGATGATCCCTGCCATGATCACCACCAGGGTTACCGGGTAGATGTCCAGGCTCAACCATTCGAACAGCCGCCCCAGTGCAACCACCGCGATAATGAAGCCGATCGAACCCCACAGGCGGATCTGGCTGTAGCGCGAAGCCTGGCCTTGCAGGTGCGCGAGGGTGATCACTTCGAACTGCGGTAGCACCGCGTGCCAGAAAAACGCGTGCAGGGCCATGACCATTGCCAGCCAGGCGTAACTCTTGCTGACGAAGATCAGGCAGAACGTCAGCAGCGTACAGACCGCGCCAAAACGCACAATGGCCAGGCGCCGGCCAGTGTAGTCACCCAGCCAGCCCCAGATATTGGGCGCGATGCAGCGCATCAGCATCGGGATCGCTACCAGCTCGCCGATACGCGCAGGCGAAAACCCCAGGTGATCGAAGTACAGCGCCAAAAAAGGCGCTGTCGAACCGAGCAAGGCGAAATAAAACAGATAAAAGCTGGAAAGCCGCCAGTACGGGAGCACCGCCACGGCCATCAGACCGCGGCGACGTCAGGGCCCGGCTTCACAGCTGGCCCAACACCGGGGTGCTGACACGCACGTCGGCGTTTTGCCCGCGATGGCGCAGCAGGTGGTCCATCAACACAATGGCCATCATCGCTTCGGCAATCGGCGTGGCGCGGATGCCGACGCAGGGGTCGTGACGGCCCTTGGTGATCACGTCCACCGGGTTGCCATGGACATCGATCGAGCGGCCCGGGGTGGTGATGCTCGACGTTGGCTTGAGCGCCAGGTGGGCAACGATCGGCTGGCCGGAAGAAATGCCACCGAGGATGCCGCCGGCGTTGTTGCTGAGGAAACCTTGTGGAGTCATCTCGTCGCGGTGTTCGGTACCGCGCTGGGCGACGCTGGCGAACCCGGCGCCGATTTCCACGCCCTTGACCGCGTTGATGCTCATCAGCGCATGGGCCAGTTCGGCATCGAGGCGGTCGAAGATCGGCTCACCCAGGCCTGGCTTCACGCCTTCGGCGACCACGGTGATCTTGGCGCCGACCGAGTCCTGGTCGCGGCGCAGTTGATCCATGTAGGCCTCAAGTTCCGGCACCTTGTCCGGGTCGGCGCTGAAAAACGCATTTTGCTCCACCGAGTCCCAGCTCTTGAACGGGATTTCGATCGGGCCCAACTGGCTCATATAGCCGCGAATCACGATGCCCTGGGTCGCCAGGTACTTTTTCGCAATCGCCCCGGCCGCCACGCGCATGGCAGTTTCGCGCGCAGAACTGCGACCGCCGCCACGGTAATCGCGTTCGCCGTATTTGTGGTGGTAGGTGTAGTCGGCGTGGGCCGGGCGGAACAGATCCTTGATCGCCGAATAGTCCTTGGACTTCTGGTCGGTGTTGCGGATCAGCAGGCCAATGGCACAGCCAGTGGTCCGGCCTTCGAACACGCCGGAGAGGATTTCCACCTCGTCGGCTTCCTGGCGCTGGGTGGTGTGGCGGCTGGTGCCTGGCTTGCGTCGGTCGAGATCGCGCTGCAGGTCGTCCAGGGACAACTCAAGACCCGGCGGGCAGCCGTCGACAATGGCGACCAACGCCGGACCATGGCTTTCGCCCGCGGTGGTGACAGTGAACAGCTTGCCGTAGGTATTGCCGGACATGCAGGGCGCTCCGTGAAATCGCTGAACTAAGTGCGCGCCAGTATACGCAGGCTCACCCAGTAGTTCATCCTCGAACCTTATGGGTGTCTGCGAGTCCAACCGACACCTTGTGAATGATGGCGTGATGATGCTGCGAGTTATAGCCTTGAGCCTTACCCTGATTACCGGCCTGCTGTGCAATATCGCGCAGGCCACGGTCCTGCAACGCCCGGTCAGCCTGGATACCGGTAGCGGCGAGCTGTTTGGCTCGATGCTGCTGCCCAAGTCCGACGCCCCGGTGCCGGTGGTCCTGATCATTTCCGGCTCGGGCCCCACCGACCGCAACGGCAATAACCCAGAAGGCGGCAACAACGATAGCCTCAAGCGCCTGGCCTGGGTGCTGGCCAAACACAATATCGCCAGCGTGCGCTACGACAAGCGCGGCGTGGCGGCGAGCCTGGCGGCCACCCCGGACGAGCGCAACCTGAGCCTGGAGGCCTACGTGGCCGACGCCGTGGCCTGGGGCAAGCAACTCAAAAGTGACCCGCGCCTGGGGCCGCTGATTCTATTGGGGCACAGTGAAGGGGCACTGGTAGCCACCCTTGCCGCTCCCCAGGTGGACGCCGCCGGCCTGATTTCCCTGTCCGGCAGCGCACGACCGGTGGATCAGGTGTTGCGCCAACAGTTGAGCCACCGCCTGCCGCCCCAGTTGCTGCTGCGCAGCAATGAACTGCTGGACAACCTCAAGGCCGGCCAGGTGGACAGCAATGTGCCGCCGGCGCTGCAAGTGATCTTTCGCCCCAGCGTGCAACCCTACTTGATCAGCCTGTTCCGCCAGGACCCGGCCGCCGCATTCGCCCGCCTGCACATGCCCGCGCTGATCGTCCAGGGCAGCAATGACATGCAGGTCGGTGTCGGGGATGCGCAAATGCTCAAGGCTGCCAAGCCCGACGCCCAGTTGGTGGTGATCGAGGGCATGAACCACGTGATGCGCATCGTGCCCAACGACATCAAGCGCCAGGTGGCGTCCTACAAGGATCCGCAACTGCCACTGGCGGCAGAACTCGGCACCCGGATCCTCGGCTTTATTGATGCAATTGCTCGAAGTTAGCCCGGTTTTACCCTCCAGTCCTGCGCAATTCGGCCGATAAGCCAGTGTCGACAGCCCATTGTCTGTCGACAAGCAGCGCTTGGACAGGATCTCGCCGTTATGACTGATACCCACAAATCACCCGACACCACGCCCGACACAACGGCCCCCGAAGCGGCGGAACAGCCGTGGGCGGACGTTGCGGCCGAGCACCGGCGGATGCTGCGCCTGGCGCCGCTGAAAACCGATCGCAGCACCGGGGGCCGGCCGTTGCGCTTTGTCGAGTTCGGCTATGCCGAGCGCAACAACAAGGAGCGCAGCCTGTTGCGCATGAGCATCACGTTGCCGGGCCAGCGGGTGCGCAAGGAGCAGAACCACCTGGACATCTGGGTCGACCACGAACAGCGGCGCGTGCACTTCGGCCCCGACAGCGGTGTGCAGATAGAACCAATGAACCGCGGCATCGGGCGTTTTCTCGCGGCCCAAGGCATTACCTGGGCGAAGAAAAAGTGGGCGAGCTACAGCTTTGATGCGATGGACCTGAGCAACAAGGATGCCTTGGTCGAAGACACGCGCCTGCGCCGCGACCATTTTTTGCGGGTGCACGGTTTTGACGTGGTCTACGCCGACGCCCAGCATTTGAAAGGCAGCGTCAAGGCCGGCAAGGTCGGTGACCTGCTGGGCGACTGGAACACCGAGAAGCTGCAGTTCGTGGAAATCCTCGAAGCCGCGCAGATGTTGCAGCAAGCCGAGCAGAACCTGGCCGAACAGGAAGTCAAACTGCAAAAGCAGGAAGAAACCGTCAGCAAATTCAAACGCGAAGAAACCGGCTTGCGCTTCACCATTACCTGCCTGGTGGCGTTTTCAGTGTTCCAGGCCGGTTTGCTGATCTGGATCGCCACACACCGCTGACCACCGCCAACGTCTGTAGGAGCGAGCGCCCGCTTGCGGCGCCCGCTTGCGGCCTGCTCGCGAAGGACGTCAACGCTGACGCGAATTACCTGAATAACCGCGTGGCGCTTTCGATCTTCGCGAGCAAGCTCGCTCCTACAAGGATTCGTAACAACCCGTGGGAGCGAGCTTGCTCGCGAAGGATGGATCAGGCCCGTGATGCAAACAGTGCCTGGTGTTCACGGCATTGCTCGGCGCTGAGCATGAACACGCCGTGGCCGCCGCGTTCGAACTCCAGCCAGGCGAAATCGACTTCCGGGTACAGCGCCTCGACGTGTACCTGGCTGTTGCCCACCTCGACAATCAGCAAGCCTTTCTCGTTCAGGTGATCGGCCGCCTGCGCGAGCATGCGCCGCACCAGGTTCAGACCGTCTTCGCCACAGGCCAGGCCCAGCTCGGGCTCGTGCTGGAACTCGTCCGGCATATCGGCAAAGTCTTCGGCATCCACGTACGGTGGATTGGACACGATCAGGTCGAAACGCTGGCCAGGCAAACCGTCGAATCCGTCGCCCTGGACCGTGTACACCCGCTCATCGACGCCATGGCGCTCGATATTCTGGTTGGCCACCTCAAGGGCTTCGAACGACAAGTCCGCCAGCACCACTTCAGCGTCCTGGAACTCATAGGCACAGGCGATGCCGATGCAACCGGAACCGGTGCACAGGTCGAGAATGCGCGCCGGCTCGCTGTCCAGCCAGGGAGCGAAGCGTTTTTCGATCAGCTCGCCAATCGGTGAACGCGGGATCAACACGCGCTCATCGACAATGAACGACATGCCGCAGAACCAGGCCTCGCCCAGCAGGTAGGCAGTGGGAATGCGGTCTTCGATACGGCGCTTGAGCAACCGCTGCAGGTTGACCAGTTCGTCGTCTTCGAGCGCGCAGTCCAGGTAGCTGTCGGCGATTTCCCAAGGCAGGTGCAACGCTCCCAGCACCAGTTGACGGGCTTCATCCCAGGCGTTGTCGGTCCCATGGCCGAAAAACAGATCCTCCCCATGAAAACGGCTGACAGCCCAACGAATATGGTCGCGCAAAGTGCGCAGACGGGAAGTGATCACGGGGTAAACTCCTGAAAAAACGACCGGGGATTCTAACAGCCTAAACCTGCCCCGACGATCAATGAAAAAACCCCTGGGCAAATGTAGGATTTATCCGGTTTTTCAGCTTTTGGTTGAACATCCGGTCAGCTCTTGAGAGGCTGCAGCCCAGCAACGACGGTGCCTACGATGGTAGCGATTCACAGAAGCGCTCAGCCAGAGGACAATGTCGCAAAAGCCCCACTCGAAGGAGCCCCAGAATGTCCGTTCCAAAGACGATGTTTCAACTCAGCGGTCGTGGTTACGCGCCAGCCAATCTGGCCCACGCGACACTGGTGATCATCGATGCACAAAAAGAATACCTCAGCGGCCCGCTGGCCCTGACCGGCATGGCAGAGGCCGTGGCCAACATCCAGCAACTGCTCGCAGCGGCCCGGGCCGCGGGACGACCGATTGTCCATGTGCATCACCTGGGCACCGTCGGCGGCCTGTTCGACCCCCAGGGCGAGCGCGGTGAGTTCATTCCCGGCCTCGAACCCCTGAGCGACGAAACCCTCATCGGCAAGTTGCTGCCCAGCGCGTTCCACGGCACGCCCCTGGAAAAACGCCTGCAGGACCTTGGCTCACTGGACCTGATCGTCTGCGGCTTCATGAGTCACTCCAGCGTCAGTACCACCGTGCGTGCGGCCAAGAACCTGGGCTTTCGCTGCACCCTGGTCGAAGACGCCTGCGCCACCCGGGACCTGCCCTACAAGGGTGGCGTACTGACTGCCGAGCACGTCCAGCAGACCGAAATGGCGATCATGGCTGACAACTTCGCCACCCTCGCCCAGACCCGGGACCTGATCTGATCGCCCGCGGATGAGCGGCGATCATCGCCGCTCATCCGCAAAAGACTCTCATTTCCTCTATTTGCCTTAGCCTCAGGAACAACCCGGTCAACTCCCGGTCGAAGGGCCGATACCCATTGAGGAAGGTCGGAATGAAGATATCCGATGGATTTGACGCTCGCCGCTTGCGCCCCAAAGGGCAACGCAACTGGCGTTATCGTTTCGGCGCTGCATTCGCCGCCCTGCTCGCCACCCTCGGTGTGCTGCTGGCAATGGCCGGTGCTGCCAGCCTGCTTGGTCGTCCGCCCGCACTGGGTGAACTGAACGCCAGCCCGCTGGGCTCGGCGATCATTCTGGCGATTGGCCTGTTGCTGCTCTACCTGGGTGTCGCGTTCTGGCGTCGCTGTCGCCGCCGCATGCGTCAACCTCGCGAGCTGAACATGGCCCCGCATTTGATGAAAAAGCATGACTGAGTCGCGCGCGACGCGTTTTGCCGCGCCCGATTCACCTCGACTTGGGTAAACTGGCCGCCCTTCGCGGAGGCTGACATGCAAGACGACGATTTTTCCCTGTTCAAAAGTGCGATCCAAGGCGTCAAACCGATCAAGCACGACCGCGCCGAAACCGGCAAGCCCAAGGCTGACCGCGCGCAAATTGCCAAGCTGCGCCAGGCAGCGACCATTCGTACCGACGTGGCGGCTGTGGACGGCCTGTCCGACCAATTCGTGATCGATGTCGGTCCGGAAGACGAGTTGATGTGGGCACGTGACGGGGTCCAGGAAAGCCAGATGCGCAAGCTCAAGATCGGGCAGATCCCGTTCGAAGGCAGCCTCGACCTGCACGGCATGAACGTGGAAAAGGCCCGCGAGACGCTCTGGGCATTTCTCGCCGAAGCGACAAAATTCGAAATCCGCTGCGTGCGCGTGACCCACGGCAAGGCCGTGCGCCTGGACGGCAAGCGCCCGATGATCAAAAGCCACGTCAACACCTGGCTGCGCCAGCATTCACAGGTCCTGGGCTTTACCTCCTGCCAGGCCAAGCACGGCGGCGCCGGTGCGGTGTATGTGATGCTCAAACGAACCATGATGGAAGGCCGCGACGAGTAAAGCTGACGCGTCACGCTTGCAGCGCCGTGTCCGCCACCGTACCCTTGCCCTTTGCGTAAAATCCCACAGGTAGTTTCATGTCCCTGGAACAGAATTACACCGCGATTCTCGGCCAACTGGGCGAGGACGTGTCCCGCGAGGGCCTGCTCGACACGCCAAAGCGTGCCGCCAAAGCCATGCAGTACCTTTGCCGCGGTTATGAACAGACACTTGAAGAAGTCACCAACGGTGCCTTGTTCAGCTCCGACAACAGCGAAATGGTACTGGTCAAGGACATCGAGCTTTACTCGTTGTGCGAACACCACCTGCTGCCTTTCATCGGCAAGGCGCACGTCGCCTACATTCCGAGTGGCAAGGTACTGGGCCTGTCGAAAGTCGCGCGGATCGTCGATATGTACGCCCGCCGCCTGCAGATCCAGGAAAACCTCAGTCGCCAGATCGCCGATGCGGTGCAGCAAGTCACCGGCGCCCTGGGCGTTGCAGTGGTGATCGAGGCCAAGCACATGTGCATGATGATGCGCGGTGTGGAGAAACAGAATTCGTCGATGATCACTTCGGTGATGCTGGGTGAGTTCCGCGAAAATGCGGCCACCCGCAGCGAGTTTCTCAGCCTGATCAAGTAACACGCGGCACCCGGAAAACCGGCGTTCATCGCCGGTTTTTTTTCGTCCGTGAAAAATCAGGTAAGCTGCGCGCCATTCCCATTTGCCCCGTGAGGCTTACATCGTGTTCGTCAAAGCGCTTCGTGTCGGCCTCGGCCAGTTGATCATCTTCATCGACTTCATCACCCGTCCTGGTAAAAAGCAGCGCCCTGCCGCCGCCCAGGCCCAGGTCGAAGCCGCCGCCAAGGGCCTGACCCTGTACCAGTTCCACGCCTGCCCGTTCTGCGTGAAAACCCGCCGCACCCTGCGTCGCCTGAACGTGCCGGTGGCCCTGCGCGATGCCAAGAACAACGAGCAGGACCGCCAGACCCTGCTGGAGCAAGGCGGCAAGATCAAAGTGCCGTGCCTGCGCATCGAAGAGAACGGCCAGACCACCTGGATGTATGAGTCCAAGGTAATCATCGATTACCTGGACCAGCGTTTCGCAGCGGCCTGATCGTTGGGCGCTAGAAACACAAACCCCAGACAAGCATAAACCGGCCCATTGGCCGGTTTATGCTTGTCTAGCTTCCCCTTACGCCGCCTGCCGCGCCTGTCCCTCGCGCACCACCGCCGCTAATCGCTTGAGCCCTTCATCCAGGCGCGCCGGGTCAATGTGGCTGAAATTCAACCGCAGGTGACCCAGGTTGCAATCCGGCTCGGGAAAGAACGGTTCCCCCGGCATGAACGCCACATCATTGGCCAGTGCAGCCTTGAGCAAGGTTCGGGTGTCGAGCGGCTGCTTGAGAGTCAGCCAGAAAAACAGACCACCCTGCGGCAGCTCCCAATCCGCCAGCTCGCTGAAATGCCGCTGCAGCGCCGCCTGGAATCCATCGCGCCGAACTCGGTAGAAATCCCTTAATTCGCCCAGGTGATCACGCAGGCGCTCGGTGCCGATCCATTGCAAGGCCTGCCATTGACCAACACGGTTGGTGTGCAGGTCCGCCGACTGCTTGAGCCGTAGCAGATGCGGGAACAGGTCCGGGCTGGCAATCAGGTAGCCGACACGCAAGCCCGGCAACAAGGTCTTGGACACGGTGCCGGTGTAGATCCAACTGGCCCGCTGCAAGCGGCTGACAATCGGCGTGGCGCTGGCGCCATCGAATGTCAGCTCGCGGTACGGCTCATCCTCGATCAGGGTCACGCCGAATTCGTCGAGCAACGCCGCCACGCCATCGCGCTTGGCCTCGCTGTAGCGCACCGCAGAGGGGTTCTGGAAGGTCGGGATCAGGTAGATGAACGCCGGCCGATGTTGCTCCAGGCGCGCCCGCAGCTTCACCAGGTCGGGGCCGTCGGCCTCCAGCGGCACGCTCAGGCAATCGGCACCGAACAGCTGGAAGATTTGCAGCGCGGCCAAGTAGGTCGGCGCCTCGAGCAGGATCTGCGTGCCTTGGTCGATGTACAGCTTGGCCGCCAGGTCGAGGGTCTGTTGTGAGCCGCTGACCACCAACACCTGGCTCGCCTCACAGGGTACGCCGAGGGCACGCGCCTCTGCCGCCAACGCTTCACGCAGCGCCGGCTCGCCTTCACTCATGCCGTATTGGCCCATGGCCACCGGCATATCGGCCCACTGCACCTTTGGCAGCATGGCTTCGGCCGGCAGGCCGCCGGCAAACGACATCACTTCCGGGCGCTGGGCCGCGGCGAGGATTTCACGGATCAAGGAACTCTTGAGGCGCGCAACACGTTCGGAAAAAGCCATGGGAGTCACCGGTAGCAAAGGCCAAGGAAATTAAGTCAAACTGGTTGACCGAAATTACGCCAGCCCGGACAGATACGTCAATATGCTTGACCTTAAATCCCAAAGCACCCAGCAAGCCGCCATGGAAGCGTTTTTTTTCGGCTACCAGGCCTTCACTGCCAAAGCCGACGAAATGCTCGAACGCCGAGGCCTCAGCCGGGTGCACCAGCGCATCGTGTTTTTCATCGCCCGCTACCCGAGCTTGAGCGTCAAGGAATTGCTCGCGCTACTGGGCGTCAGCAAACAGGCACTGAACATGCCCTTGCGCCAATTGCTGGAAATGCACCTGGTGGACAGCGTGGCGGCCGTGGACGACAAACGTAAGCGCCTGCTGCAACTGACGACCGAAGGTGTGCGCTTCGAAGCCGCGCTGCGCCGTGAACAGGTGAAGCTGCTCGAGCGCGTGTTTGCCGAGGCGGGTGAAGCGGCGGTGGATGGCTGGCTGGCGGTAAACAAGGCCCTGGGGCAAACCCAAGCGCTCGCAGACTGAGCCCTCAGTCTGGATCCACTGGCGATATATCCCTATCGCCAGATTTTTCGTCGACAAAATCGAAAACATTATTTGCTTTATTTGTATACAAAAGCATAATTCGCTTCGTGCGAGTTCCTGACCAAGCGGTCAACAAATTCGCAAGTGCCTCAAAGAGCCGCTGCCCACCTCTGTGTCCGGCTCTGGAAATAACAATAAAACTCTTGAGGAGTACTCGCTGTGGAAAGCCGCAAATCCGAAGCACCGACGCTGGATCTCTCGCCCCCCGTACGTACCGGCTGGCTGGAGCGCCTGTTTAAACTCAGCGTGCATGGCACCACGGTGAAGACCGAGCTGATCGCCGGCCTGACCACCTTCATCACCATGGCCTACATCATCTTCGTCAACCCGAACATCATGGCCGATGCCGGCATCGATCACGGTGCGGCCTTTGTCGCCACCTGCATCGCCGCAGCGCTGGGTTGCCTGTTGATGGGGCTGTACGCCAACTGGCCAGTGGGCCTGGCGCCGGGCATGGGCTTGAACGCGTTCTTTACCTACACCGTGGTCGGGACCATGGGCTACAACTGGGAAACCGCACTGGGCGCGGTGTTCGTCTCCGGTGTGTTGTTCATGATCCTGACCTTCTCGCGGATCCGCGAATGGCTGCTCAATAGCATTCCGGTGAGCCTGCGTTATGCCATGGGAGCCGGTGTCGGCCTGTTCCTCGGGCTGATTGGCCTGAAGACCGCCGGCATCGTGGTCGACAGCCCGGCTACCCTGATCAAGCTCGGTTCCCTGCGCGAGCCAGGCCCGCTGCTGGCCGCCATCTGCTTCCTGATGATCGCCATCCTCAGCTATCACCGGGTCTTCGGCGCCATCCTCATCAGTATCATCACCGTGACCCTGGCCGGTTGGGGCCTGGGCCTGGTGCACTACGAGGGCATCATGTCCGCTCCGCCGAGCCTGGCGCCGACCTGGATGGCGATGAACGTCGCTGGCGTGTTCAACGTCAGCATGATCAGCGTGGTGCTGGCGTTCCTCTTCGTGCACATGTTCGACACCGCCGGGACCCTGATGGGTGTCGCGCAACGGGCCAACCTGGTGGGTAAGGACGGCAAGATCGAAAACCTCTCCCGCGCCATGAAGGCCGACAGTGCCTCCAGCGTGTTTGGTGCGGTGGTCGGCGTGCCTCCAGTAACCAGCTATGTGGAAAGTGCCGCGGGTGTGGCTGCGGGTGGTCGCACTGGTCTTACCGCGGTGACCGTCGGCGTGCTATTTATTGCCGCAATGTTCTTCGCACCGCTGGCGGGCATGATTCCGGCGTATGCCACCGCCGGTGCATTGATTTATGTGGCGATGCTGATGATGGGCGGCATGGCTCACATCGAGTGGGACGAAGCCACCGACAGCATTCCGGCGATCGTCACCGCGATCATGATGCCCCTGACCTTTTCGGTCGCCGACGGTATCGCGCTGGGCTTTATCACGTACGTGGCCCTGAAGGCCGGTACTGGCAAGTACAAGGAAATATCCGTAAGCCTGTGGGTTCTTTGCGCGATCTTTATCGCCAAGTTCATTTTCTTGTAAGCGTTTCAAGCGTGACCCAGCCTCACCCCGTCGGGTGGGGCTTTTGCACATATGGAGGAAAGTGATGAGTCTGGAAACCTGGCTGCTGTTCAGCAGCGCCGCCCTGGTCGTGATCCTGATCCCGGGCCCCTTGTCGTTATTGATGATCAGCAACAGCCTGAACTACGGTTTGCGCCGCTCTTACCCGGCGTTTCTCGGCGGGGTGTTTGCCTCGATCTGCCTGCTGAGCGCCTCGGCCCTGGGCCTTGGCGCGTTGCTGCTGGCCTCGGAGCAACTGTTCAGCGCGTTGAAGATTGTCGGCGCCCTGTATTTGTTCTACCTCGCCTGGCAGAGCTGGCAGCAGTCCCGGCAACCGGCCCACGCCACCGAAGTGCCCCAGGCGGCCGCTGTGCCGCGCTTTCGCGCACTGTTCGGGCGCGCCTTTGTCCTGGGGGCGAGCAATCCCAAGGACATCCTGTTCTTCGCCGCCTTCCTGCCCCAGTTCCTCAGCGCACAGCAGCCGTTCCTGCCGCAGTTGCTGATCATGATCGTCACCTGGACCCTGCTCGACCTGTGCTGCAAGCTGGCCTACGGCCTTGGCGCCCATGGTGCCGCGCGCTACCTGCGCAGCGGCAAGGGGCAAAGCTGGTTCAACCGGATCAGCGCCGGCTTGTTCAGTGGCGCGGGCGCAGCGTCCCTGTTGAGCCGCTAAAAGCATCGCGGGCAAGCCTTGCTCCTACAGGATCTGCATCACCCTGCAAAACCGTAGGAGCAGGGCTTGCCCGCGATGGCGTCCATACAGGCGCCACACTTTTCCCGGGACGAAAAAAAGCCCGCAGTGTGAGCGGGCGAAGGACCAAAGAAGCTTTTTGCGCAGATTCTTGGGGGATCTAGCTTCCTCTGTAGGTCGAATAGCTATAAGGCGAAATCAGCAACGGTACATGGTAGTGATCCTGCTCGGCCGAGATGCCGAAACGCAGTACCACCACATCCAGGAACGCCGGCTCCGGCAGCTGGACACCGCGGGCGCGGTAGTAGTCGCCGGCATGAAACTGCAGCTGATAGACCCCCGACCGGTAGTCATCGCCTTGCAACAAGGGCGCATCACAACGGCCATCGCTGTTGGTCAGTGCGCTGGCGACCAATTCCAGCTGCGAACCCTCAACGCGGTACAACTCGACCTTGATCGAGCTGCCCGGGCAACCGTGTGCTGCATCCAAAACGTGTGTAGTCAAACGTCCCATTGATTCTGCGCGCCTGCCCGCGTGTACGGCAGTCAGGCCTCGCGCCTCCCGAAGTCAGTTGAAAAGGAGACCGCACCCTTTCGGAGCACGAAAAGTTGCGGCGAGCAGCTGATTAAGACACTTTCAATAAAAATTGTACACAATAATAATGACTTTTTATCCCAAGCTTCCTGGCCTGCCCGCCTCGCCTCGTTTATCCGCAAAACCACAGCCAATCACGACCTCTCATCCATAAGCTGACCAGTTAGGCAGGTTTCTTGCAGTAGCACTGGAAGATGACAGTTGATGAAAAATGGAAAAAATCAGGCTTACAAAGCGCACATAAAGTTGTATACAATCACTCCATCGCTGTGACGCCAGCCTGTCATCTCACCATCAGGCCGCCACACCACCCCTTATCGCGAATAAGCAAACTCGAATAAGAAGGAAGACTGCAGTGAGCGCTGACTACCCACGCGACCTGATCGGTTACGGCAGTAACCCTCCCCACCCACACTGGCCGGGCAATGCCCGCATCGCTTTGTCCTTCGTGCTCAACTACGAAGAAGGCGGCGAGCGCAACATCCTGCACGGCGACAAAGAATCGGAAGCCTTCCTTTCGGAAATGGTCTCGGCGCAGCCGCTGCAGGGCGAGCGCAACATGAGCATGGAGTCCTTGTACGAGTATGGCAGCCGTGTCGGCGTCTGGCGGATTCTCAAGCTGTTCAAGGAATTCGACATTCCGCTGACCGTCTTCGCCGTGGCCATGGCCGCCCAGCGCCACCCGGACGTGATCCGCGCGATGGTCGAGGCCGGCCACGAGATCTGCAGCCACGGCTATCGCTGGATCGACTACCAGTACATGGACGAAGCGCAAGAGCGCGAGCACATGCTCGAAGCCATCCGCATCCTCACTGAAATCACCGGCGAGCGCCCATTGGGCTGGTACACCGGCCGCACCGGCCCGAACACCCGGCGACTGGTGATGGAAGAAGGCGGTTTCCTCTACGACTGCGACACCTACGACGACGACCTGCCCTACTGGGAACCGAACAACCCGACCGGCAAGCCGCACCTGGTGATCCCCTACACCCTGGACACCAACGACATGCGTTTCACCCAGGTCCAGGGTTTCAACAAGGGCGACGACTTCTTCGAATACCTCAAGGATGCGTTTGACGTGCTCTACGCCGAAGGCGCCGAGGCGCCGAAGATGCTGTCTATCGGCCTGCACTGTCGCCTGATCGGTCGTCCGGCGCGCCTGGCTTCGCTCAAGCGCTTTATCGAATACGCTAAAAGTCATGAACAGGTGTGGTTCAGCCGCCGCGTCGACATCGCTCGCCACTGGCAACAAACCCACCCGTACCAAGGGGCGTCGAAATGACCACCTTTCAAACGCTGAAACCCTCGAGCCTGAGCCGTGACGCCTTCGTCAGCGCTTTCGCCGATATCTACGAACATTCGCCATGGGTGGCCGAAAAGGCCTTCGACCTGGGCCAGGACGCTTCGATCGACGAGATCGAAACCCTGCACCAGCGCATGAGCGACATCCTGTTGAGCGCCGATCACGCAAGCCAGCTTGCGCTGATCAACGCTCACCCGGACCTGGCCGGCAAAGCTGCCGTCCAGGGCCAACTGACCGAAGCCAGCACCAATGAACAAGCCGGCGCCGGTATTCACCAATGCACGGCCGAAGAGTTTTCTCGCTTCACCGAGCTGAACGACGCCTACAAAGCCAAGTTCAAGTTTCCCTTCATCATGGCGGTAAAAGGTAGCAACCGGCATCAGATCCTCGCAGCGTTCGAAACACGCATCCACAACCCGGTCGAGACCGAGTTCAAGTGCGCGTTGGCAGAGATCAACAAGATCGCGTTGTTCCGATTACTGACCCTCTAAACGACCATCCCCAGCCACTCTATTTAAGGCAGACAAGAAGAATGAAAGCTTACGCCGTACCTTTCGAGAAGTTCGTCAACCTGGCCGACGCCCGCCTGGGCACCAAGATCATCTCGGTCACCGATGACTGGTTTGCCGACGCCAACCGTCTGTTCCAGCCGACCCCGGCCGTATGGAAGGAGGGCGTTTTCGATGACAACGGCAAGTGGATGGACGGCTGGGAGTCGCGCCGCAAGCGCTTCGAAGGCTACGACAGCGCGGTGATCCGCCTGGGTGTACCGGGTTCGATCAAGGGTGTGGACATCGACACTTCATTCTTCACCGGCAACTTCCCGCCATCGGCCTCCCTGGAAGCCTGCTTCCTGACATCCGGTGAGCCGGACGCAAACACCCAATGGACCGAAGTCCTGTCGGCTGTCGAGCTGCAGGGCAATAGCCACCATTTCCACGAAATCAACAACGACCAGTCGTTCAGCCACCTGCGTTTCAACATCTACCCTGATGGTGGCGTGGCCCGTCTGCGTGTGTACGGCATTCCGTTCCGCGACTGGTCGGCCGTTGGCGACAACGAGCAGGTTGACCTGGCTGCTGCCTTGAATGGCGGTCGTGCCCTGGCCTGCTCCGATGAACACTTCGGCCGCATGAGCAACATCCTCAACCCAGGCCGCGGGATCAACATGGGCGATGGCTGGGAAACTGCCCGTCGTCGCACACCTGGCAATGACTGGGTGATCGTCGCCCTGGGTCACCCGGGCGAGATCGAGAAAATTGTCGTCGACACCCTGCACTTCAAGGGCAACTACCCGGACACTTGCTCGATCCAGGGCGCATTCGTCAAGGGCGGTACCGACAGCCAGATCGAAACCCAGTCGTTGTTCTGGCGCGAACTGTTGCCGGCACAGAAACTGGAAATGCACGCCGAACACACCTTCGCCGAGCAGATCAAGGCGCTGGGTCCGATCACCCACATCCGCCTGAACGTATTCCCGGACGGCGGTGTGAGCCGCCTGCGTGTTCTCGGCAAGGTAGCTAAGTAAGCGTCGCCCCTAATCGCGGGCAAGCCCGCTCCCACAAGGAATGATGGTGTACACACAACCTGTGGGAGCTGGCTTGCCAGCGATGACGAAAGAACCAACAACACAGAATCCGGATAAGAAGAACAGCATGCGCACATTGACGATTGAACCGCTGACCAAAGAAGCCTTCGCCCCTTTCGGTGACGTGATCGAAACCGACGGCAGCGATCACTTCATGATCAACAACGGTTCGACCATGCGCTTCCATAAACTGGCGACGGTGGAAACCGCCAAGCCAGAAGACAACGCGATCATCAGCATTTTCCGCGCCGACGCGCAGGACATGCCGCTGACCGTTTGCATGCTGGAGCGTCACCCGTTGGGCAGCCAGGCTTTCATTCCGCTGCTCGGCAACCCCTTTCTGATCGTGGTCGCGCCCGTTGGCGATGAACCTGTATCAGGCTTGGTCCGCGCCTTCGTCACCAACGGCAGGCAGGGCATTAATTACCATCGCGGCGTCTGGCACCACCCGGTGCTGACGATCGAAAAGCGGGATGACTTCCTGGTGGTTGATCGCAGTGGCACAGGCAATAACTGCGATGAGCATTTTTTCAAAGAGGATCAACGCTTGATCCTTGCCCCCCACCAATAAGAGAAGGTCTGATCACTCGACGACAGAGTGACAGGCGAGAGGTAAAGACTGTGGAAGCACATCTGTTCGAATGGCTGAACCTGAGCGTGCGCTGGGTTCACATGATCACTGGCGTCGCCTGGATCGGCGCGTCGTTCTATTTTGTCTGGCTGGAAAACAACCTCAATCGGGTCAACCCGAAGAACGGTCTGGCGGGCGATCTCTGGGCGATTCACGGTGGCGGGATCTACCACCTGGAGAAATACAAACTGGCTCCACCGACCATGCCGGACAACCTGCACTGGTTCAAGTGGGAGGCCTACTTCACTTGGTTGTCGGGGATCGCGCTGCTGTGCGTGGTGTTCTACTCCAACCCGACCCTGTACCTGTTGGCACCTGGCAGCAGCCTGAGCGGCCCTGAAGGGGTTCTGCTGGGCATCGGTTCGCTGTTCGCCGGCTGGTTCATCTACTCCTTCCTGTGCGACTCGGCCCTGGGCAAACGCCCTGCCCTGCTGGGTTTCATCCTGTTCGTCCTGATCATCGGCGCGGCCTACGGCTTCAGCAAAGTGTTCAGCGGCCGGGGTGCTTACCTGCACGTGGGCGCCATCATCGGCACCATCATGGTCGGTAACGTGTTCCGCATCATCATGCCGGCACAACGGGCACTGGTGGCGGCGATCGCCGAGAACCGCACCCCGGACCCGGCCCTGCCGGCCAAGGGCCTGCTGCGTTCGCGACACAACAACTACTTCACCTTGCCTGTGCTGTTCATCATGATCAGCAACCACTTCCCGAGCACCTACGGCAGCCAGTACAACTGGTTGATCCTGGCCGGGATCGCGGTACTGGCGGTGTTGGTGCGTCACTACTTCAACACCCGCCACGACAGCCACAAGTTCGCCTGGACCCTGCCAGTCGCGGCCGTAGGCATGATCAGCCTGGCGTACGTTACCGGCCCCGCGCCGATGACCAGCCCGGAAGTGGCCAAGGCCCCCGCGCAGATCCAGTACCAGCCGCTGCCGGAAACCGCCGTCGGCGGTGGTGCGAAACCGGCTGAGGCCACGCCAGCCGCTGCTCCTGCAGCCCCGGCCCAGGCAGCCAATACCGGTCCTGGCTTTGACAAGGTGCACAGTGTGATCCAGGAACGCTGCGCGGTCTGTCACTCGGCCAAGCCCACCAGCCCGCTGTTCAGTGCCGCCCCGGGCGGCGTGATGTTCGACACCCCCGAGCAGATCCGCCAGAACGCCCCGCGCATTCAAGCCCAGGCAGTCACCACGCAGATCATGCCACTGGGCAACATCACCCAGATGACCCAGCAGGAACGTGACCTGATCGGCGCCTGGATCGTGCAGGGAGCCCAGACCAATTAAGTAGCGAAAAGCATCGCTGGCAAGCCAGCTCCCACAAGGATCACCTGAATCCTGTGGGAGCTGGCTTGCCAGCGATTGGCCGCATCGCGGTCCTCCCTGCTGCACAAAATCACAAGAATAAAAAGATCCGAGGTGTTGCATGTCCGTGTCATCCGAAGCGCGCATCCCCGACGCACCCGCTATCGCGCGCCTGCCGTTGTTGCAACTGATCCTGGTAGGTCTGCAACACGTTCTGTTGATGTACGGCGGCGCCATCGCCGTGCCGTTGATCATCGGACAGGCCGCTGGCCTGAGTCGTGAAGAAATCGCCTTTCTGATCAATGCCGACCTGCTGGTCGCCGGGATCGCCACCATCGTCCAGTCAATGGGCATCGGCCCCATGGGCATTCGCATGCCGGTGATGATGGGCGCCAGCTTCGCGGCTGTCGGCAGCATGGTGGCCATGGCCGGCATGCCCGGCATCGGCCTGCAAGGCATCTTCGGCGCGACCATTGCCGCAGGGTTCTTCGGCATGCTGATCGCACCGTTCATGTCCAAGGTGGTGCGTTTCTTCCCGCCTTTGGTGACCGGTACCGTCATCACTTCGATCGGTTTGTCACTGTTCCCCGTCGCGGTGAACTGGGCAGGCGGCGGCAGTTCCGCCGCACAATTCGGTTCCCCCATCTACCTCAGCATCGCCGCCCTGGTGCTGGGCACCATCTTGTTGGTACACCGCTTCATGCGCGGGTTCTGGGTCAACATTTCGGTGCTGATCGGCATGACCCTGGGCTACATCCTCTGTGGCCTTTTGGGCATGGTCGACCTCAGCGGCATGACCCAGGCGCCCTGGCTGCAGATCGTCACGCCGCTGCACTTCGGCATGCCCAAGTTTGAATTGGCGCCAATCCTGTCGATGTGCCTGGTGGTGGTGATCATCTTCGTCGAGTCCACCGGGATGTTCCTGGCGCTGGGCAAGATCACCGGCCAGGAAGTCTGCCCGCGCATGCTACGTCGCGGCTTGCTGTGTGATGCCGGCGCCTCGTTCTTCGCCGGCTTCCTCAACACCTTCACCCACTCCTCGTTTGCCCAGAACATTGGCCTGGTGCAGATGACTGGCGTGCGTTGCCGCTCCGTCACCATCGTTGCTGGGGGGTTGCTGATCCTCCTGAGCCTGCTGCCCAAGGCCGCGTTCCTGGTGGCCTCGATCCCGCCGGCAGTGCTGGGCGGCGCGGCCATCGCCATGTTCGGCATGGTCGCGGCCACCGGGATCAAGATCCTCCAGGAAGCCGACATCGCCGACCGGCGCAATCAATTGCTGGTCGCGGTGAGTATCGGCATGGGCCTGATCCCGGTGGTCCGGCCGGAATTCTTCGCCCACCTGCCGCTGTGGATGAGCCCGATCACCCACAGCGGCATTGCCATGGCCACCCTCAGCGCGCTGACGCTGAACCTGTTGTTCAACATCCTGGGTGGCAGCGAACGGGCTGCCATCAACGATTGCGCCGCTCACCCGCACTGATGCAAACGCAACATCCCCTGTAGGCGCTGGCTGCCAGCGCCTACAGGGTTGGCGGCTGCCTGCAAGAGCAAAAATAAAAACAAAAAGGGAGCAACAGATGATTCGTACACACACAAGCCTACTGTTGGGCACCAGCCTGTTGGCCGCGAGCCAGGCCATGGCCGGCGACCTGCTGCTGTGGCAAACCAACAGCCTGAGCTACCTGTACGGCAAGAATTTCGCGATCAACCCATCGATCCAGCAGACCGTGACCTTCGAGCACGCTGACCGCTGGAAGTACGGCGACACCTTTCTGTTCGTCGACAAGATCTTCTACAACGGCAAGGAAGACCCCAACAAAGGCCCCCACAGCTTTTACGGCGAGTTCAGCCCACGCCTGTCGGCAGGCAAGATCTTCGACCAGAAACTGCAATTAGGTCCGATCAAGGACGTATTGCTGGCCATGACCTATGAGTACGGCGAAGGCGAAAGCGAAGCCTACCTGATTGGCCCCGGCTTCGACCTGGCGGTGCCCGGGTTCAACTACGTGACCCTGAACTTCTACCGACGCCAGACCGAAGGGCCGCGCCCAGGTGATGGGGTCTGGCAGATCACCCCGACCTGGTCCTACACCATTCCCGCCGGCCGCTCCGACGTGCTGATCGACGGCTACCTCGACTGGGTCGTGGACAACGACCAGAACTCACGCGGCACCTATCACGCCAACCTGCACCTCAACCCGCAGATCAAGTACGACCTGGGCAAGGCCCTCAATGGCCCGGCCAAACAGATCTACGTCGGGGCCGAATACAGCTACTGGAAAAACAAGTACGGCATCGAGGACAACGCCAATCTGGACACCAACCAGAACACCGCCAGCCTGCTGATCAAGGTGCACTTCTAGAATGGCCCGCAACGGTGCCCCAGGTTTGATACCGGTGCGCTGTTGCGGGGCGCTTGAGCCGTGGCGCGGGAGCCAGTATTCTCCGCGGCCGTCTGAATCCGGTATAAAAAAAAGCCCGGATTTAATTCCTGACCAGAAAGCCAACTTATCCCGGCCCTGGACGGTCACGAGGCTAGACAGACAAAAGCCCAATGGACGCTTGATCGACTGTTTTCGAACAGCCGACCAGGCGTTTTTTGCCTTTTTAAATGCCTTGGCCCAGCTCTTGCTAAGAGCTGTAAAGCTGACCGATTGGATGGTTTTTGCAGCACTGAAAAAAGGCGCCACACCAGAGCGCCGTCAAAAAAAACGTGGAACACCTACTTTGGGAGCAACCGAATGAAACGTACGTGCACTAGCCTGATGCTCGCCGGATCCTTGCTGGCAGGGGGCCAGGCCATGGCCGGCGATCTGCTGCAGTGGCAGAACAACAGCCTGACCTATCTCTACGGCAAAGACTTTCAAGTCAACCCGCGCATCCAGCAGACCGTGACCTTCGAGCACGCCGACGCCTGGAAGTACGGCGACAACTTCTTCTTTATCGACAAGATCTTCTACAACGGCAAAGAAGATGCCTTCGCCGGTGAGAACACCCACTACGGTGAGCTCCAGCCGCGCCTGTCATTCAACAAGATCTTCGACCAGAAGTTCGAGTTTGGCCCAATCAAGGACGTGCTGCTGGCCATGACCTACGAGTTTGGCGAAGACGACACCGAGTCCTACCTGATCGGTCCGGGCTTCGACCTGGCCATTCCAGGCTTCGACTACTTCCAGCTGAACTTCTACAACCGCCACACTGAAGGCGACCGTCCGGGTGACGATGTCTGGCAGATCACCCCTGTGTGGTCCTACACCATCCCTGTCGGCGGCTCCGATGTGCTGATCGACGGTTTCATGGACTGGGTGGTCGACAACGACGTCAACAGCAAAGGCGAATACCACGCCAACCTGCACTTCAACCCACAGGTCAAATACGACCTGGGCAAGGCCTTGAATCTGGGCGAGAAGCAGTTGTACGTCGGTGTCGAGTACGACTACTGGAAAAACAAGTACGGGATTGAAGACAGCCAGGGCTTCAAGACCGATCAGAGCGTGACCAGCTTCCTGGTCAAGGTGCACTTCTGAGTTTGGACTGACCAACCGGCATCACCCTTCACCCGCCAACGCGCATCGTAGGCGGGTGAAGGGCGATGCCTGTCAGGCCGGAATCACCGGCTCCCGCACCCCAAGAAACCGACACAACTCCTCCCGCTTGGCCAAGGCATCGCGCCGGCCGAGTTCGATCAGCTCGCTGCAGTATCCCGCCTCGAACAGCAGGTAACTCAACACCCCTGCCCCGCTAGTCTTGGTTGCCCCCGGGCCGCGCAGGAACAGGCGCAGTGCCGCCGGCAATTCCTGGCGGTGCCGTGCGGCGATCTCGTCGATCGGCTGGCTCGGCGCAATCACCAACACCTCTACCGGTGCCACACCCAGGGCGCGGGTTGGCGTGCCATCGGGCAGCAAGTGGCTGAACTGGTTCAGGCGTTGCAACAACTCGATGTCGCTTTCCAGGCTGTCAATGAAGGTGCTGTTGAGCATGTGCCCGCCGATCTGCGCCAAGGACGGCTGCTGGCCGGTGTAGGTGCGCAGGGAGGTGTCGGGATCGACGCCGCGCGGGTTGCCACTGACACCCACTACCAGCACCCGGCTCGCCCCCAGGTGCAACGCCGGGCTGATCGGCGCCGACTGGCGTACCGCGCCGTCGCCGAAGTACTCATTGCCGATTTTCACGGGTGCAAACAACAGGGGAATGGCCGAACTGGCCAGCAGGTGCTCGACGCTCAACCGGGTCGGCACGCCGATGCGCCGGTGCCGCAGCCAGGGGTCGATGCTGCGACCGCCCTGATAAAAGGTTACCGCCTGTCCGGATTCATAGCCAAAGGCGGTGACGGCCACAGCGTGCAGTTGTTTTTGCGCGATGGCCTGATCGATCCCCGACAGGTCCAGCCTGGTGTGGAGCAGATCACTCAAGGGCGAGCTGTTGAGCAGCGCCACCGGCACCTTGGCGCCGATCCCCAGCAGACTGTGGGTGACAAAACGACTGGCCTGGCTAATCACACCGGGCCAGTCGCTGCGCAGCACCTGATGGCTGCGAAAGCCCTGCCAGAACGCGGTCAGGCGTTCGATGGCGGCCGTGAAGTCCATGGCCCCGGCGGCCAGGCTGACCGCATTGACTGCCCCAGCCGAGGTGCCGACGATTACCGGGAACGGATTGGCCGCGCCGGCCGGCAACAGTTGCGCGATGGCCGCCAATACGCCTACCTGGTACGCCGCCCGAGCCCCGCCGCCGGAAAGAATCAAGCCTGTCACCGGTTCAGCCGAACTCATCGCCACACTCCCTGGTGCTGGTTATTGACGGTAGGCCGTCGCGGGCTCAACCACGCTTGTCGTAGAGTTTCGGCTCGCCCGGCGGCCGGCTCTTGAAGCGCCGGTGCGCCCACAGGTACTGCTCGGGGCAGGCGCTGACGGCGCTTTCGATCCACTGGTTGATGCGGATGCAGTCGGCTTCGTCGCTGGCCCCCGGGAAATCGCTGAACGGCGGGTGGATCACCAGGCGGTAACCGCTGCCATCGGCCAGGCGTTCCTGGGTGAACGGCACCACCAGCGCCTTGCCCAGCTTGGCAAACTTGCTGGTGGCCGGCACCGTGGCCGCGAGAATGCCAAACAACGGCACAAAGATACTTTGCTTGGCGCCGTAGTCCTGGTCCGGTGCATACCAGATCGCCCGGCCTGCGCGCAGCAGCTTGAACATGCCACGCACGTCCTCGCGCTCGATCGCCAGGGAGTCGAGGTTATGCCGCTCGCGGCCACGACGCTGGATGAAATCGAATAGCGGGTTCTTGTGCTCGCGGTACATGCCATCGATGGTATGTTGCTGGCCTAGCAGCGCCGCGCCGACTTCCAGGGTGGTGAAGTGCAAGGCCATCAGGATCACGCCCTGGCCATCGCGCTGGGCCTGCTTGAGATGCTCCAGGCCTTCGATATGGGACAGGCGCGCCAGGCGCTCGCGTGGCCACCACCAACTCATGGCCATTTCAAAGAAGGCAATGCCGGTGGAGGCGAAGTTTTCCTTGAGCAGACGTTTGCGTTCGTCGGGAGTTTTCTCGGGAAAACACAGCTCAAGGTTACGTTTGGCGATGCGCCGACGGTCGCTGGCGACCCGATACATGCCGGCCCCCAGCACACGACCAATGCGCAACAGCCACGAATACGGCAACTGGACAACCAGCCACAGCAGCCCTAGACCGCACCATAGCGGCCAAAAACGTGGCGAAAGAAATGCAGCTCGAAATTGCGGGCGATCCATTAACGATTCCGGACGGACAACAAGGTCGCGCATTCTACATCGGTTCGACCCTGCTTGCGGGCTGCGGGCGTTCTCGTTATAAGTCTCGGCACTTTTAGTGACAAGCCGTTGTATGCCAACCATGAGCCAAACCGAACTGCTAGACCAAGATCCCGTGTTCCAGTTGAAGGGCAGCATGCTCGCCATTACGGTGCTGGAGCTGGCCCGCAATGACCTGGAAATCCTCGACCGGCAGCTGGCTGCAAAGGTAGCTCTGGCACCTAATTTCTTCAGCAACGCCCCGCTGGTGCTGGCCCTGGACAAGCTACCGGCCAGTGAAGGCTCGGTGGACCTGCCGGCCCTGATGCGCGTGTGCCGCCACCATGGCCTGCGCACCCTGGCCATCCGCGCCAGCCGTATCGAGGACATTGCCGCGGCCATCGCCGTCGACCTGCCGGTGTTGCCACCGTCGGGGGCCCGCGAGCGCGCCCTTGAACCGCTGGAAGGGGAAGTGCGCAAAAAACCGGAAAAACCACCGGAGCCGAGCATCAAGCCGACGCGCATCATCACTTCGCCAGTACGTGGCGGCCAGCAGATCTACGCCCAGGGCAGCGACCTGGTGGTGGTGTCCTCGGTCAGTCCGGGGGCGGAACTTCTGGCCGATGGCAACATCCATGTATACGGGCCGATGCGCGGTCGTGCGCTGGCCGGGGTCAAAGGCGACACCAAAGCACGGATTTTCTGCCAGCAAATGAGCGCTGAACTGCTGTCCATCGCCGGTCATTACAAGGTTTCCGAAGATCTTCGTCGCGACCCGCTCTGGGGGGCCGGCGTACAAGTCAGCCTGTCGGGCGACGTGTTGAACATCATTCGGCTTTAACGGATACTGCCGCATTTTCCAAGCATCTCTAAAACGTAGTGAAAACGGCTCAAACGAAGTAGGAAAATGGCGTAGAGCGGTGTTTACCGGAGGTAAACCCTGCCCCAGGCCCGATTCCAGCCAAGGCTGTCCGACTGCAGTAGTTTTCAAGAGATGTTTTTCGGGGCTAAAAGTCCTTTTTCCTTAGGGGTGAAACACCTTGGCCAAGATTCTCGTGGTTACATCCGGCAAGGGTGGTGTGGGTAAGACCACCACCAGCGCCGCTATCGGTACCGGCCTCGCTCTGCGTGGTCACAAAACAGTCATCGTCGACTTCGACGTCGGCCTGCGTAACCTCGACCTGATCATGGGTTGCGAGCGTCGCGTAGTGTATGACTTCGTCAATGTGGTCAATGGCGAAGCCAACCTGCAGCAGGCCCTGATCAAGGACAAGCGCCTTGAGAACCTCTACGTCCTGGCAGCCAGTCAGACCCGCGACAAAGACGCGCTGACCGTCGAAGGCGTGGAAAAGGTGCTGATGGCACTCAAGGAAGATTTCGAATTCGTGGTCTGCGACTCCCCGGCGGGCATCGAGAAAGGCGCCCACCTGGCCATGTACTTCGCTGATGAAGCGATTGTCGTGACCAACCCGGAAGTGTCCTCGGTACGTGACTCGGACCGCATGCTGGGCCTGCTGGCCAGCAAATCGCGACGCGCCGAAAACGGCGAAGACCCGATCAAGGAACACCTGCTGTTGACTCGCTACAACCCTGAGCGCGTCAGCAACGGCGAAATGCTTGGCGTCGAAGACGTCAAGGAGATTCTGGCCGTCACCCTGCTTGGCGTGATTCCAGAGTCGCAAGCCGTACTCAAGGCTTCCAACCAAGGCGTGCCAGTGATTCTCGACGACCAGAGCGACGCCGGTAAGGCGTACAGCGATGCCGTCGATCGTCTGTTGGGCAAAACCGTGGAACACCGGTTCCTTGATGTTGAGAAGAAGGGATTCTTCGAGCGCCTTTTTGGAGGTAGATAATGAATCTTTTTGACTTCTTTCGCGCCAGCAAAAAAACCAGCACCGCGTCGGTAGCGAAAGAGCGTCTGCAGATCATCGTGGCGCATGAACGCGGCCAGCGCAGCACCCCTGACTACCTGCCAGCCTTGCAAAAGGAACTGGTCGAGGTGATCCGCAAGTACGTCAATATCGGGTCCGACGACGTGCATGTTGCACTGGAAAACCAGGGCAGCTGCTCGATTCTGGAACTCAATATCACCCTGCCAGATCGCTGAGTCGATCCGGCTGGAGCCACGGCGGCTCAGGTCCCCCAGGTTTGCTGGAGGGGCCTGAGTCGCCGTTGGCGTTTGTTACGAGGCTGTTTTAATGCCGTTGTCCAATATCCACATCCTCCACCAGGACGCCGCCGTCCTGGTGGTGAACAAGCCTACCCTGCTGCTCTCGGTGCCTGGCCGCGCCGACGACAACAAGGACTGCCTGATTACTCGCCTGCAGGAAAACGGCTACCCGGAAGCCCGTATCGTCCATCGCCTGGACTGGGAAACCTCGGGGATCATCCTGCTGGCCCGCGACCCGGATACCCATCGCGAACTGTCTCGGCAATTTCACGACCGTGAAACCGAAAAAGCCTACACGGCGCTGTGCTGGGGCCAACCGGAGCTGGACAGCGGCAGTATCGATCTGCCGCTGCGCTACGACCCACCGACCAAACCACGCCACGTGGTCGACCACGAGTTCGGCAAACATGCGCTGACCTTTTGGCGCGTGCTGGAGCGCTGTGGTGACTGGTGCCGGGTGGAGCTGACGCCGATTACCGGTCGCTCGCACCAATTGCGCGTGCACATGCTCTCCATCGGCCATCCGCTGTTGGGCGACGGGCTGTACGCCCACCCCCAAGCCCTGGCGGCGTATCCTCGGCTGTGCCTGCACGCCAGCATGCTGAGCTTTACCCACCCGCAAAGTGGTGAACGCCTGCGCTTTGAGTGCCCGGCACCCTTTTGAGCGCCTTGAAGCCCTTTCAAGCAACCCGTCGAAACCTGAAGGACGCCTGGACCGATGACGCCTGACTCCCCACAACCGTCGACGCCCCTTGAGAAAGCGCCGCAGCAGTTGCTCTATCTGGTCTACGGCGACAAGGACGTGTACCGGCGCGAAGCCAAGTTCAGCATCCTCACGGCGCTGGCCCAACTGAAAAAGGCCGAGCCGCTGTGCATCCGCGTCCTCACCGATCGCCCGCAGGACTACGCCGGCTGGCCGGTCGAAACCATCGCCCTGAGCGATGAGATCATGACCGCCTGGCAGGGCAGCAACGGCTATCACCACCGGCGCAAGGCCTGCGCCATTGCCTACGGCCTGACCCTGGCGCACAAGACCCTGTTCGTCGACACCGACACGCTGTTCCTCGACACCCCCCTGCGGGTGTTCGAGCACATTGGCCCCGGCCAGTACGTGATGGATCGCTTCGAGTACGATTGGCGCACCGTATGCGAACGTGCGGACTACCTCAAGCTGGGCACTTGCCTGCAAGCCCACGGGGTCACGCCTGACAACGGTTTCAAGCTGTACAACAGTGGCCTGTGTGGCGTCACCGACGGCGATAGCCCCTTGCTTGAACGCAGCATCGAGCTGATCGACGAGTGGACCCGCGATGGGTTCGATATCCACACCATCGAACAGATCGCCCTGTCCTTCGCCATGCGCGACAAGCCGGTGCATGAAGCCAACCGCTACATCTACCACTACTTCGCCGAGAAGGGCTTTTTCCATGCCATGCAAAAGCACTTCTTCAGCCTGCATGGCGAACGCTTCCGCGCCGAACTGCCCACGCTGTGCACCGAGGTGCCCCGCTGCAAACCGATCCCCTCGCCGTGGCAGCGCCTGCGCATCAAGTGGAAGCTGCGCAACAAGCGTGGTGCGGTGAAAAAGGTCGGCCGTGCGTTGCTCTATGGCAGTGCCGCCCCCGAGCACCCGTACTACGAAGTGTGTCGTCATGAATGGTGGGAGTCGGCTTCGCGGGAGATTCTGCGTTGGGACGAAGGCACGCGGAAGAAGTTCTTCGGCCCCGACCAGGGACGCTGGCCGAAACACCTGCCCAAGCCGGCAAAATCGGCGGACGAACAAACCATCATTGCCTACCTGCGCAAGCGTTTGGCACATTGATCCCGTGTCGCGAGTCGATTGCCGTGCGCCACACGCACTTGCCCAATGCGTGTGGCCAATACGTTAAACTCGCGGCACTGCTGTCTGGAGCTACTTATGCGCGAAGAGTTGAACCAAGGCCTGATCGACTTCCTCAAGGCCTCCCCTACCCCCTTTCATGCCACTGCCAGCCTGGTTCAGCGCCTGGAAGCGGCGGGCTATCAGCGCCTTGACGAGCGCGAGTCCTGGACTACCGAAGCCAACGGTCGTTACTACGTAACCCGTAACGACTCCTCGATCGTGGCCATCAAGCTGGGCCGCAACTCGCCGCTGTACGACGGCATTCGCATGGTCGGCGCCCATACCGATAGCCCGTGCCTGCGGGTCAAACCGCAACCTGAACTGCAACGCCAGGGGTTCTGGCAACTGGGCGTCGAAGTCTATGGCGGCGCGCTGCTTGCCCCCTGGTTCGACCGCGACCTGTCGCTGGCCGGACGCGTGACCTTCCGCCGCGACGGCAAGGTCGAAAGCCAGTTGATCGACTTCAAGGCGCCGATCGCCACCATTCCCAACCTGGCCATTCACCTCAACCGTGAGGCCAACCTGGGCTGGGCGATCAACGCGCAGACCGAACTGCCGCCGATCCTCGCGCAATTTGCCGGTGACGAGCGCGTCGATTTCCGCGCCGTGCTCACTAACCAGTTGGCCCTGGAACACGGCCTCAACGCCGACGTGGTGCTGGACTACGAGTTGAGCTTCTACGACACCCAAAGTGCTGCGGTGATTGGCCTGCACGGCGATTTCATTGCCGGTGCGCGCCTGGACAACCTGCTGTCGTGCTACGCCGGCCTGCAAGCGCTGCTGAGCGCCGAGACTGACGAGACCTGCGTGTTTGTCGCCAACGACCACGAAGAAGTCGGCTCCTGCTCGGCCTGCGGTGCCGACGGCCCGATGCTGGAGCAGACCCTGCGCCGCCTGCTGCCCGAAGGTGAGGAGTTCGTGCGCACCATCCAGAAATCCCTGTTGATCTCGGCCGACAATGCCCACGGCGTGCACCCCAACTACGCCGACAAGCACGACGCCAACCATGGCCCGAAACTCAATGCCGGCCCGGTGATCAAGGTCAACAGCAACCAGCGCTACGCCACCAACAGTGAAACCGCCGGTTTCTTCCGCCACCTGTGCATGGCCGAAGAAGTACCCGTGCAGAGCTTCGTGGTGCGCAGTGACATGGGTTGCGGCTCGACCATCGGCCCGATCACCGCCAGCCACCTGGGCGTGCGAACCGTGGACATCGGCCTGCCGACGTTCGCCATGCACTCGATCCGCGAACTGTGCGGCAGCCACGACCTGGTGCACCTGGTCAAAGTGCTGAGCGCGTTCTACGCCTGCCGCGAATTGCCATGACCCGTCACGGCGAGGGTGCTGGTGCCCTCGCCGCGAATTGCCCTGGCGTTGACATTCATCACGCCCGTTGACGCAAAAGCCACCTAAACTTAAACCTGTACCTTTCTAAGGCTGTCGCCATGATCTCGATGTCTTTGTTCAACTCCATGCTCATTCCGATCCTGTCGGGGATGATCCTGCTGGCCATCGGCTTCAACTTTCGCGACAAGAACGCCGGCGTGTTCTCGATGTGGATCGGCATGCTGGTGATTCTCGCCACCGTGGTCATCAAGATCCTCGCCAAGCTCAACGAATAAAAGCACCCGCCACGCTCGCATTGGCTTTGCCCCGCTCGTACACTCGGTCAACCTGCACCTGTTGAGGTTGACCGCCTAGTGTTTGCTCGCCTGTTCGCCCTGCCGTCCACGTTGTTCATTTGCCTGCTGCTGTTGCTGCCCATGGCGTCGGCCCAGGCGGTCGGCTTGCCGAGCCTGCTCGGCAGCTCCAGCAAAACCCAGCCGCAGGCGAGCGAGCCCTTGGGGCAATCGCTGGACGAAGTGATCAAGTCGCTGGAAAACGACCAGCAACGGGCCAAGCTGCTGGCCGACCTGAAAAAACTGCGCGACGCCACGAAAAAGGCCCAGCCACCCGCGGAAGAAGGCGTGCTGGGCCTGATCGGCGGCACCCTGTCGAGCCTGGAAAAACAACTCACCGGCGCCGACAGCCCGATCACCCGCTGGAGCGCCGAATTTGACCAGGCCAAGGAAGAATTCAGCAGCCTGATGCTGCCGGCCAGCGAGTGGCTGCCGATCATCTTTGGCTTTGCCGTGGTGCTGATGCTCTGGAGCCTGCTCGCCGCGGCCCTGATCTGGCTCAGCCACCGCTTGCGCATGCGCTTCGGCCTGACCGAAGAGCTGCCACAACATCCCCGGACCTGGGACCTGGTGCGCTTCGCCCTGCGCAAGCTCGGGCCCTGGCTGATCGCCCTGGTGATCACCGTCTACATGAGCTACGCCCTGCCGCCCTCCCTGGGCAAGTACCTGGCGATGGTGCTGGCCTATGCACTGGTCGTGGGGACCTGCTTCTCGGCAGTCTGCGTGATTGCCTTTTCCCTGCTCGATGGTCCGCACCGCCACCGCGCGTTGTACATCCTGCGGCACCAGGCCTTCCGCCCGCTGTGGCTGATCGGCAGCTTTGCCGCATTCGGCGAAGCCTTGAACGACCCAAGGCTGGTGGCCAGCCTGGGGATTCACCTGGCCCACGCCACCGCCACCGTCGCCAATGTACTGGCCGCCCTGTCTACCGGCCTGTTCATCCTGCGTTTCCGCCGTCCCATCGCGCACCTGATCCGCAACCAGCCGCTGTCGCGACGCCTGACCCGCCGCGCCCTCAGCGACACGATCGAGATCCTCGGTACCTTCTGGTACCTGCCAGCCCTGGTACTGGTGGGTATCTCGCTGTTTGCCACCTTCGTCTCGGCAGGCGACACCAGCACCGCCCTGCGCCAGGCGCTGATCTGCACCGTGCTGCTGGTGGTGTGCATGGTCATCAACGGCCTGGTTCGCCGGCATTCCCTCAAACCGCAACGCGGGGCCAAGCGCCACGCGCTGTACTCCGAACGCCTCAAGAGCTTCTGCTACACCCTGGTGCACCTGGCGATCTGGCTGGTGTTCATCGAACTGGGCCTGCGGGTCTGGGGCATGTCGTTGATCCGCTTCACCGAAGGCGAAGGCCATGACGTCAGCGTCAAATTGTTCAGCCTGGCCGGCACCCTGATTTTCGCCTGGTTGATCTGGATCCTCAGCGACACCGCCGTGCACCACGCCCTCACCCGCTCGCGCAAAGGCCTGGCCAATGCCCGCGCGCAGACCATGATGCCGCTGATTCGCAACGTGCTGTTCGTGGCGATTTTCATCATCGCGCTGATCGTCGCCCTGGCCAACATGGGCATGAACGTCACCCCGCTGCTCGCCGGTGCCGGTGTCATCGGCCTGGCCATTGGTTTTGGTGCGCAGTCGCTGGTGGCCGACCTGATCACCGGGCTGTTCATCATCATCGAGGACTCCCTGGCCATCGACGACTACGTCGACGTCGGCGGCCACCTGGGCACTGTCGAAGGCCTGACCATCCGCACCGTACGCCTGCGGGACATCGACGGCATCGTCCACACCATCCCGTTCAGCGAAATCAAAAGCATCAAGAACTACTCGCGCGAGTTCGGCTACGCCATCTTCCGCGTGGCGGTGCCCTACAACATGGAAATCGACGAAGCGATCAAACTGATGCGCGACG
Organism: Pseudomonas sp. P5_152; assembly: GCF_033989915.1. Taxonomy (NCBI): domain Bacteria; kingdom Pseudomonadati; phylum Pseudomonadota; class Gammaproteobacteria; order Pseudomonadales; family Pseudomonadaceae; genus Pseudomonas; species Pseudomonas sp. P5_152. The sequence continues at coordinate 1,557,977 of NZ_JASFAH010000002.1, forward strand.
TCGGCCAGAAGATCCGTAACGATCCGCTGCAACGCCGTAACATCTGGTCGCCGCTGGAGATCCAGGGCGTCGAGAGTTTCGAGTCTGGTAGTGCGATCCTGCGCGCCCGGTTCAAGACCGCACCAATCAAGCAGTGGGAAGTGTCACGGGCGTTCAACCTGTCGCTCAAGCGCCATATGGACGAGGCCGGCCTGGACCTGGCGACGCCACGCATGAGCGTCCAGGTGATTACCCCGGGAGGGGGGACCGAGAAGGATTGATGGTGCCTGACATGCCGCTAGCCCGCGATGGGCGTAGGTATCTACACAGCTTTGTGGCGGCCTGTGGGCCTACCGGAGGTGTTGGATTCGGCCGAGTACATATCCATTTCTGCGGTAACGGCCTCCTATGGTTCCGCTTTTACAGCGGCTCACTTTTGGAGGAGCCCAAAAGTAAGCAAAAGGCTCTTGCCCCACCACTCGGCACCTCGCTTAGGCTCGGTGTGCCCTCACGCAGGCTTGAATCCGTGGGCCGCCGCCACGCGCCATCCATGGCGCGGGGCGGCTAACCCGGCGTCCTGCCGGGTTACCCACGGCTTCAAGCCTGCGTTCGGCCAGCGTGGTTAACGGGGCGCCCAGGATCAAAAGCCAGAGCCAAAAAGAGCCAGAGCCAGAGCCAGAGCCAGATCAAAAGATTGCTGACTTCGTCAGCGTCTGAGGAAGTAGAAGCCACACCGCGCATGCCCTAGCGATCAGGTCGGCTTTTAGGCCGCCTCGCTTTGTTTTTGATCCTGGGCGCCCCGTTAACCACGCTGGCCGGAATCCGATATTGATTTGGGGGTAAACCGGCAGGACGCCGGTTTAGCCGCACTGGGCCAGGGATGGCCCATTGCGGCGGCCCCCCAAATCAATGTCGGAGTACGGGCATGCCGAGCCTAAGCGAGGCACCGAGTGGTGGGGTAAGAGCGTTTTGCTTACTTTTGCGCTGTTCAAAAGTGAGCCGCCGTCAGGCGGAACCATAGGAGGCCGTTACCGAAGAAATGGATATGTACTCGGCCTGATCCAACACCCCAGAGGCCCACAAATGCAACGTCGCACCACAGTTATGTAGATACCGATACCGCAATGGAAACGGAACATTCAACATTGTGGCGGCAGCTAGACCACATCCACCCCGACATGAATCGCATCATGCCGCCAGAACTCCAGGTCACAATCGATCAGCCGCTGATGCTGATCGTAGTTGACCCGGGCGATGCGCAACCCCGGGCTGCCCAGCGACACCCGCAAGGCCGCCGCCGCATCCACCGGCAGTGAGGTCGGCACGATCTCGAAGCGCACCCGCCCATAGTGCAAATCGTAATGCCGGGCATACAACTCGGTAATCGACTGATTCAGATCCAGCTGCAGAATCCCCGGGAAATACTGCGGGTTCAGGTAGTGCTCCACATACAGCACCAGTCGCCCATCAATACGCCGAGCGCGGCAGATCTGGATCACACTCGACAGCGCCGGCAGCTGCAGCCAGGCACACACGGCTGCCGACGCCGGCTGCAGACGCGCCGAGATAACCTCGGTCGACGGCTCCCGCCCCTGGGCACTGACCATGGCGTGAAAGTGACTGCGCTGCATCAGGTTGTAAGCCAGCCGGGGTGGCGAGACGAACCAGCCACGGCGCTCCTCCCGATAAATCTGGCCTTGGGCCTCCAGTTGCAACAGCGCTTCACGCACGGTAATGCGTGTGGTGCCGAACAGCTCACTGAGCTTGCGCTCGGCCGGCAGCTTGCTGGCAGGCGCCAGCAGACCGTGGTCGATCTGCTCTTGCAGGACTTGGCCAATGGCTGTCACCGCGCGGGTTGCCTCTTCACGCATCAAGGTTACCTTTCTGGACTAGACCAGCACTGTTTCGGGGCCGGAGTGCGCCAAAAAACGCCTCCTCTAAGCTAGTGCAAGCCTAGGCACAACATATGACTGATCGATGACAAAGCCGCCCAACGGCAGCATCTAAGCACTGCAATTGTGCGGCCAAGTCCCGGTAAACCGGCCTCCTCCCGATGGTCTACGCTTATCTCGTTGTCACCCCTAGCAAGCGAAAAAAAGCCCTGGGCTGGGGCCGCCGACATCAAAGTGTCATCCAGCCCACCTAAATTGGCTCAGGTATTGCTGACCTAGACCAACCCAACCGCAAACGTTCGATAAAAACGCAGCGTTGAATACGCCCAAAGGAGCTTTCGATGAAACAGCTTTTCCTGGCATCCCTGTTAGGCTCGACCATTGCCATGTGCACCGCCGCCATGGCTGCTGATACCGATCTGAAAACCCTGGAAGCCGCTGCGCGAGCGGAAGGCGCGGTCAACAGTGTCGGCATGCCCGATGACTGGGCCAACTGGAAAGGCACCTGGGAAGACCTGGCCAAGACCTACGGCCTCAAGCACATCGATACCGACATGAGCTCGGCGCAGGAAATCGCCAAGTTTGCCGCGGAAAAAGACAACGCCAGCGCCGACATCGGCGACGTCGGAGCGGCCTTCGGCCCGATCGCGGTCAAGCAAGGCGTGGTGCAACCCTACAAGCCTTCGACCTGGGACCAGGTACCGGCCTGGGCCAAGGATAAAGATGGCAACTGGGCCCTGGCCTACACCGGCACCATCGCCTTTATCGTCAACAAGAAGCTGCTGCACGGCTCCCCTGCACCGACCAAGTGGGCCGACCTCAAGACCGGCAAATACAAGGTTTCCATCGGTGACGTGAGCACCGCCGCCCAGGCTGCCAACGGTGTACTGGCAGCGGCCCTGGCCAACGGCGGCGACGAGAAGAACCTGCAACCAGCACTGCTGTTGTTTGCCGAAATCGCCAAGCAGGGTCGCCTGTCGATGGCCAACCCGACCATTGCCACCATGGAGAAAGGCGAGGTCGAGGTTGGCGTGGTCTGGGACTTCAACGGCTTGAGCTACAAGGCCAAGATGGCTAACCCGGATGACTACACCGTGCTGATCCCGTCCGATGGCTCGGTGATTTCCGGCTACACCACGATCATCAACAAATACGCGAAGAACCCCAACGCCGCCAAGCTGACCCGTGAGTACATCTTCAGCGATGCGGGCCAGATCAACCTGGCCAAAGGCAACGCCCGGCCAATCCGCGCCGAACACCTGACCCTGCCCGCCGAGATCCAGGCCAAGCTGCTGCCGAACGAGCAGTACAAAGGCGTGACCCCGATCAAGGACGCCGACGCCTGGGAAAAAACCTCCAAGGCCTTGCCACAGAAGTGGAACGAAGAAGTCATCGTCGAAATGAAATAACCCCCGTAGGAGCGAGCCTGCTCGCGATGGCGACCTGACATTCGAAGACCTTCTCGGGTGTCAGGCCGTTCTCGTGAGCAGGCTCGCTCCTACAACGAATTACGATGTTTCGAGTTACCGATGTACGGAGTTTCAGTGCCATGAGTCACAACGTCATCCTTGTCGTTCTCGACGGTCTCAACTACGAAGTCGCGCGGCATGCCATGGGGCATTTGCAGGCCTATGTACAGGCGCAAAAAGCTGCCCTGTACAAACTCACCTGCGAGCTTCCTGCGCTATCGCGCCCGCTCTACGAAACGATCCTGACCGGGGTCACGCCCATCGACAGCGGCATCGTCCACAACAACGTCGCGCGCCTGTCCAACCAGCGCAGCATTTATCACTATGCCCGTGACGCCGGCCTGACCACCGCCGCCGCGGCCTATCACTGGGTCAGCGAGCTGTACAACCGCAGCCCTTTCGTCGCAGCCCGGGATCGCCACACCGCCGAGCCCGAACTGCCGATCCAGTACGGCCACTTCTATTGGTCCGACCATTACCCGGATTCGCACCTGTTCGCCGACGCCGAGCACCTGCGCCTGCAACATGCCCCGCACTTTCTGCTGGTGCACCCGATGAACATCGACGACGCCGGGCACAAGCACGGCCTCGACACCCCGCAGTACCGCAACAGTGCCCGCTCGGCCGACATCATCCTGGCCGACTACCTGCAAGGCTGGCTCGACGCCGGTTACCAGGTGCTGGTGACCGCCGACCACGGCATGAACAACGACCGCTCCCACAATGGTCTGCTGGCCGAGGAACGGGAGGTCCCGCTGTTTGTGATTGGCGATGCCTTCAGCCTCGACCCCGATGCCGCTCCCAAGCAGCTCGAACTGTGCGGCACGGTGTGCCAGTTACTCGGCATACCCCACGACAAACCTGTATGCCGGGAGTTGCTCAAGTGAATGCCATCACACGCGGCAAATGGCTGGCAGCGTTGTGCCTGGTGCCCTTTGCAATCTTCTTTTTCGTGTTCCAGATCGCCCCGCTGTGCTGGGTGCTGATCAACAGCCTGCAATCGGAAGAGTTCGGCTGGGGCCTGGCCAACTTCAACAAGATCTTCAGCTCCAGGTTCTACCTGCAAGCGATCCAGCACAGTCTGGAAATCAGTTTCTACTCCAGCCTGTTCGGCATTGTCATCGCCATCCTCGGCGCCTACTCGCTGCGTCGGGTCGACTCCAGGTTGCGCAACTTCGTCAACGCTTTCGCCAACATGACAAGTAACTTTTCCGGCGTGCCCCTGGCCTTCGCCTTCATCATCCTGCTGGGCTTCAACGGCAGCATCACCATCATGCTCAAGCAGGCCGGGATCATCGATGACTTCAACCTGTACTCAAAAACCGGGCTGATCATCCTCTATACCTACTTCCAGATTCCCCTGGGCGTACTGCTGTTGTACCCGGCGTTCGACGCCCTGCGCGAAGACTGGCGCGAATCCGCCGAGTTGCTGGGGGCCAACGGCTGGCAGTACTGGCGCCACATTGGCCTGCCAGTGCTGACTCCAGCCCTGCTCGGCACTTTCGTGATCCTGCTGGCCAATGCCCTGGGCGCCTACGCCACGGTGTACGCCCTGACCACCGGCAACTTCAACGTGTTGCCGATCCGCATCGCGGCGATGGTTTCAGGTGACATTTCCCTGGACCCGAATCTGGCCAGTGCCCTGGCCGTGGTGCTGGTGGCCTTGATGACCGTGGTGACCGTGGTCCATCAGTTACTGTTGAAGAGGAGCTACCATGTCTCGCGCTGAACCCGGCTCTGCGGCCCTTTATCACCGCGTGGTGGTCTACCTGCTGTTTGCCATCTTGTTACTGCCGCTGGTTGGCACTCTGATCTACTCGATTTCCAGCAGTTGGTCGGCGACCATCCTGCCCTCGGGCTTTACCTTCAAGTGGTACCTGCAACTGTGGAGCGACCCGCGTTTTCTCAACGCCTTCGGCCAGTCGCTGCTGGTCTGCGTCGGGGCGCTGATCCTGTCGGTGGTGCTGATCCTGCCGCTGCTGTTCGTGGTGCACTACCACTTCCCGAAACTCGATGCGCTGATGAACATCCTGATCCTGCTGCCGTTCGCGGTGCCGCCGGTGGTGTCCTCGGTGGGCCTGTTGCAGCTCTACGGTTCCGGACCGTTCGCCATGGTCGGTACGCCCTGGATCCTGGTGGGCTGCTACTTCACCGTGGCGCTGCCGTTCATGTACCGGGCAATCACCAACAACCTGCAGGCAATCAACCTGCGCGACCTGATGGACGCCGCCCAGTTGCTCGGCGCCAGCACCTTCCAGGCGGCGTTCCTGGTGGTGCTGCCGAACCTGCGCAAGGGCCTGATGGTGGCGTTGCTGCTGTCGTTCTCGTTCCTGTTTGGCGAGTTTGTATTCGCCAACATCCTGGTCGGCACCCGCTACGAAACCCTGCAGGTGTACCTCAACAACATGCGTAACAGCAGTGGCCACTTCACCAGCGCGCTGGTGATCTCCTACTTCCTCTTTGTGCTGGTTCTGACCTGGGCTGCCAATATCTTGAACAAGGACAAAAGCCAATGAGCTATGTCAGCGTCCAACACCTGCAAAAAAACTACTCCGGCACCACGGTGTTCAGCGACATCAACTGCGAAATCCACAAGGGCGAGTTCGTCACCCTGCTCGGCCCTTCGGGTTGCGGCAAGTCCACCCTGCTGCGCTGCATTGCCGGGCTGACCGCGGTGGATGGCGGCAAGATCCTGCTCGAGGGCCAGGACCTGGTGCCCCTGAGTCCACAAAAACGTGGGATCGGCATGGTGTTCCAGAGCTATGCGCTGTTCCCCAACATGACCGTGGAACAGAACGTCGCCTTCGGCTTGCGCATGCAAAAGGTCAATGCCGACGACAGCCACAAGCGCGTACAGGAAGTACTGCAACTGGTGGAGCTGACTGACTTTGCCGCGCGTTATCCGCACCAGTTGTCCGGCGGCCAATGCCAGCGCGTGGCCCTGGCCCGCTCCCTGGTCACCCGTCCACGCCTGCTGCTGCTCGATGAGCCGCTGTCGGCACTGGATGCGCGGATTCGCAAGCACCTGCGCGAACAGATCCGCCAGATCCAGCGTGAGCTGGGGCTGACGACTATTTTCGTCACTCACGATCAGGAGGAGGCCCTGACCATGTCTGATCGAATATTCCTCATGAACCAGGGGAAAATCGTACAAAGTGGCGACGCAGAGACCCTCTACACTGCGCCAGTGGATGTGTTTGCCGCCGGATTCATCGGCAACTACAACCTGCTTGATGCCGCCAGTGCCAGTAAACTGCTGCAACGTCCCATCAACAGCCGCATCGCGATTCGCCCGGAGGCCATCGTGCTGAGCCGCACGGGCGAACCCGATACCCTGATCCGCAGCCACAGCCTGCTGGGCAACGTGATTCGCTATCGGGTCGAGTCACGCGGCGTGGAGTTGGTGGTGGATGTACTGAACCGTTCGGCGGCTGACTTGCATGCCGACGGTCAACGCCTGGCACTGTCCATTGATCCGAGCGCCCTGTGTGAGGTCGCCTGATGATGTCAACGAATGAGCTGAAGAGAGAGCACTGATGGCCCTGGCAATTTTTGATCTGGACGAAACCCTGATCCACGGTGACTGCGCCACCCTCTGGAGTGAGCAGATGGCCCGCCTGGGCTGGGTCGACGGCGAGTCGTTCATGCGCCGCAACAACGAACTGATGGACGCCTACAGCCACGGCAAGCTGGCCATGGAAGAGTTCATGGCCTTCAGCCTGGAACCCTTGATCGGCCGTACCCCGCAAGAGGTCGAGCACCTTGTAGGGCCCTGGGTCGAAGACTTTATCGAGCCGATCATTTTCAGCGATGCCACCAAGACCATCGCCGCCCACCGCAAGGCCGGCGACCGGATCCTGGTGATTTCCGCCTCGGGCACCCACCTGGTCAAGCCCATCGCCGAGCGCCTGGGCATCGATGAGGTGCTGGGTATCGAACTGGAGCTGGTCAACGGTTTCTACAGCGGCCATACCGTCGGCACCCTGACCTACCGCGAAGGCAAAATCACCCGCCTGCTGGAATGGCTGGACGCCGAAGAAGAAAATCTCGAGGGCGCGAGTTTCTATTCCGACTCCCGCAACGACCTGCCCTTGCTGCTCAAGGTCGACTTCCCCCACGTGGTCAACCCGGACCCAGTGCTGCGCGAGCATGCACAACAGGCCGGCTGGCCGATTCACCACTGGAAGTAATCGAATACCTGTGTGGGAGCGGGCGCTCGCTCCCACCGTTTCAGTGCAATGTCGTCAGGTCAGGCTCTCGTCAATCACCAACACCAGCTTGCCCGACACCTGATTGGTCGCCAGTTCGGCAAACGCCGCCTCGGCATCCTTGATCGGGAAGGTCTTGGCCAGTTGCGGGCTCAAGCGGCCTTCGGCGAACAATGGCCAGACGTGCTGGCTGAGATCGCTGAACAGATCGGCCTTGAACTGCTCGTCGCGGCTGCGCAGGGTCGAACCCAACAGCTGGATCCGCTTGGCCAGCACTTGCGCCAGGTCGAGCTTGGCATCACGGCCGCCCATCAGGCCAATCAACACCCAGCGTCCGTCCCGAGCCAACACCTTCAGGTTCAACGCCGCGTAGTTGGCGCCGACCGGGTCGAGGATCACATCGAACGGTCCCAGATCGCTCAATCCCTCCAGACCATCGGTGCGCACCACCCCGCCCTGGGCACCCAGCGCTTCGCAATAGGCCAACCGATCGGCCGAGCCGACACTGACCCAGCACGGGTTGCCAAACGCCTTGCACAGCTGGATGGCCGCCGACCCTACGCCACTGGCGCCGGCATGCAGCAAGACTTTTTCCCCGGGCTTGAGCGCAGCCAGTTGAAACAGATTCAGCCAGGCAGTGCTGTACACCTCCGGAAGCGCCGCCGCTTCTACCAACGACAAGCCCTCAGGTACCGGCAGGACGTGGCGACCATCGACCACCACCTCCTCGGCCATCCCGCCCCCGGCCAGCAGCGCGCACACCCGGTCACCGATCTGCCAGGTCGAGCCCGGGCCCACCTCGCTGATGACCCCCGAGCACTCCAGCCCCAGCACCTGGCTGGCACCCGCAGGCGCAGGATAGAGCCCCGCTCGCTGCAGCAGATCGGCCCGGTTCAACCCCGCGGCCGCAACACGGATGCGAACTTGCCCCACATCACAGACCGGAGCCGGCTCTTCAACCCACTCCACATGTCCCTCAACGCCTTGCAATGCCTTCACAGTGCCTCCATAGTGAGTCTGGACTGAGCCCGATGCTATAGCGCCGGGCTTTTTGCATTATGCGACCGGTCCTTGTGGAACCGGCGACTTCAAAGACGGCCTAATATGCGTTATCAATTGTCCCCGCGTCGAATCGGCATGAAGCATTTGTTCCCCAGCACCGCACTCGCTCTCCTCATCGGCCTGGGCAGCTTATCGCTCGCGCCCGATACATTCGCAGCCAATAGCTGGGACAAGCTTCAGCCCGACCGTGACGAGGTGATCGCCAGCCTGAACGTCGTCGAGCTGCTCAAGCGCCACCACTACAGCAAGCCGCCCCTCGATGATGCGCGCTCGGTGATCATCTACGACAGCTACCTCAAGCTGCTGGATCCATCGCGCAGCTACTTCATGGCCAGCGACATTGGCGAATTCGACAAATGGAAAACCCAGTTTGACGACTTCCTCAAGAGTGGCGACCTGAACCCCGGGTTCACCATCTACAAGCGCTACCTGGACCGGGTCAAATCGCGTCTGCAGTTCGCCCTGACAGAACTCAACAAAGGCGTGGACAAGATCGACTTCAACGCCAAGGAAACCTTGCTGATCGATCGCAAGGACGCCCCGTGGCTCAAATCCAATGCCGAGCTCGACGACCTGTGGCGCAAACGCGTCAAGGACGAAGTGCTGCGCATGAAAATTGCCGGCAAGGACTCCAAGCAGATCCAGGAAACCCTGACCAAGCGCTACAAGAACCAATTGTCGCGCCTGGACCAGACCCGCGCCGAGGACATCTTCCAGGCGTACATCAACACCTTCGCCATGTCCTACGATCCGCATACCAACTATCTGTCACCGGATAACGCGGAAAACTTCGACATCAACATGAGCCTGTCCCTCGAGGGCATCGGCGCCGTGTTGCAGAGCGACAACGACCAGGTCAAGGTCGTGCGCCTGGTGCCTGCAGGTCCAGCCGACAAGACCAAACTGGTCGCGCCGGCGGACAAGATCATCGGTGTCGCCCAGGGCAACAAGGAAATGGTCGACGTGGTCGGCTGGCGCCTGGACGAAGTGGTCAAGCTGATCCGTGGGCCGAAAGGCACCGTGGTCCGCCTGGAAGTGATTCCGGCCAGCAATGCGCCCAACGACCAGACCAGCAAGATCGTGCCGATCACCCGCGAAGCGGTGAAGCTTGAAGACCAGGCGGTGAAAAAATCCGTGCTCAACCTCAAGCAGGATGGCAAGGACTACAAACTCGGCGTAATCGAGATCCCGGCCTTCTACCTCGACTTCAAGGCGTTCCGTGCCGGTGATCCGGACTACAAGAGCACCACCCGCGACGTCAAGAAACTGCTGACCGAACTGCAAAAGGAAAAAGTCGACGGCGTGGTCATCGACCTGCGCAACAACGGCGGCGGCTCCCTGCAGGAAGCCACCGAACTGACCAGCCTGTTCATCGACAAGGGCCCGACCGTCCTGGTGCGCAACGCCGATGGCCGGGTCGATGTACTCGAAGACGAAAACCCGGGGGCGTTCTACAAAGGCCCGATGGCCTTGCTGGTCAACCGCCTGTCAGCCTCGGCTTCGGAGATTTTTGCCGGCGCCATGCAGGACTACCACCGCGCACTGATCATCGGCGGCCAGACCTTCGGCAAGGGCACGGTACAGACCATTCAGCCGCTTAATCATGGCGAACTGAAACTGACCCTGGCCAAGTTCTACCGGGTTTCCGGGCAGAGCACCCAACACCAGGGCGTACTGCCGGACATCGATTACCCGTCGATCATCGACACCAAGGAAATCGGCGAAAGCGCACTGCCGGAAGCCATGCCGTGGGACACCATCCGCCCGGCGATCAAACCGGCCGTCGACCCGTTCAAACCCTTCCTCGCCCAGCTCAAGTCCGAGCATGACGAGCGCACCGCCAAGGATGCCGAGTTTGTCTTCATCCGCGACAAACTGGCCCTGGCCCAGAAGCTGATGGCGGAAAAAACCGTCAGCCTCAACGAAGCCGAACGCCGCGCGCAACATGCCGATATCGAAGCCCAACAGCTGACGATGGAAAACATTCGCCGCAAAGCCAAAGGCGAAGAGCCGCTCAAGGAACTGAAAAAAGAAGACGAGGACGCCATCGCGGCCGAGCCAGACAAGACCAAGCCGGAAGACGACGCCTACCTCAGCGAAACCGGGCGGATCCTGCTGGACTACCTGAAACTCAACACCGCGGTCGCCAGCAACAAGAAGTAATGGCCACCCAAGCAACACGCTGACCAGAAAAGACCGGGCTTGCCCGGTTTTTTTTGGCCGCGAGTTTTTTGTTGCATCAGGTCGTATACAGACCCTGGGGGGCTCGGCAGCTGCTGCAGGGGATTGGGGGTATTCGCCAGATTTGTGGTTTGTCGGAGATCGCCATCGCGGGCGAGCCCGCTCCCACAAGGGGACCCAACCCTAAGCCGCCATAACCGCAGGAGCGGATCTACACCCAGATCAACCAGCCCGCGCAGCCAACTCCCGCAACTTGATCGCAGCCAACGGATGCCCGGCCTTTTCCGCCAACCCCCACCAGCGAGCCGCCTCCAGCGGATCCGGAGCCTTGCTCGGCGTCCCCGCCAGACTGATCACACCCACCTGATAGGCCGCCTTGCCATCGCCCGCCAACGCCGCCAGGCGCAACAAACGCACACCCTCCTCGCGAGCCCCAAGACCGACCCCGCGAAACGTCAGGATGTGACCATAGAAGCTCTGCGCGCCCACATCACCCAAGTTGGCCATGCGCGCAAACTGCCCTTCCAGCCAGGCCCAGCCCCGCGGCTGACGGACAAACCAGGACCAGTGAAACAACCGACGAGCCAGCCAGTAGCTGACATGTGCCTTGAGTCGTAGCAACACTCAGGCCTCCGCAGATTCAGGGTATTCGTACTCAAACACCCGAACCACTTCCGAAGCATGCCAGGACGCTGCAGCTACGCCGTCGGACGGCCCGGAGAAGCGTCCCAGGCGCTCCACACACTCGAAGAACCCCGTGCGCGGCAACCGGCTCGCGCCCTGGCTGATCACCAGCGAGCTGCGCAGCGGCTGCTCAGCCCGAGCGTCCAACGCCGCCAGGTGCTCGAGGGCGGCCGTCAGGGTTTGCATCGCCGGGCTCGGCAACTGCAACCGCTCCAGCAGCGCACGATAGGTCAGCAGGTGGCGCTGGCGGCGCGCCTGATCCAGTTCACCGAGCAAACCGTCCCAATGTTGACGACTGATCCGTACGCTCACGATTCATCCCTCCAACCCTGCACCTTCAACTCCCAGGCCAGGCTGCGACGAATCGCGGCGTCGGGCTGGCGCTCGCCACTTTCGATCAAGGCCAGGTAGGAAGGGCTGATGCCTACGGTGCGGGCCAACGCATCAATGGCAATGCCCTGTTCTTCGCGTAGATGACGCAGTTGATCGAGGCCCGGAAGAACCGGGTTCGAGGTGGCCGCGTGCGGGACTGTGGCTGCACGCGGTGGTTGCTCCTTGACGCCTGCCGCTTTTAATAATGCTTGATACTGCGCCCATGGCAACACCGCGTACTCGGGTTCACCATCACGTGTGATTATCTGAATATCCATGACTACCCCGTAGGACAACAACACTTAGCGAGTCGGCACTTTTCCATTGAAGTGTAATCCTAACAGTCGCTAAGGTCGCTGGGGCGTATCAATCTCTGGATAGATCTGATTCGATTCAGGTTTTTTTCGGGTGTTGAAGCAACAACTGCTCCGGCGAATCGGGCAGGCACTCGACGTTCACCAGTTTTTCCGGGTGCTGGCGGTTGCGCCAGAGGCGAAAGGCAGTCAACTCGTCATCCAGGGTTTTCATCAGCCATGCCAGTACGGCGATATCGTCGAGCATGCCGAACATCGGGATGAAATCTGGAACGGCATCCAAGGGACTGAGGAAGTACATCAGGCCGGCCACCACCGATACCAGGGCCTTGGGACTGATGGCCCGGTACTCGCCACGCCAGTACGCCAGGCACAACGCCTGCAGCAAGCGCAGGTCGTCCTTGAGCTTGCCCAGCCGGAAACCCTGAGTGGCGCCCTTGCTGGCCACTGCGAAGAGCAGAGTCGGCAAACGGCCACGACTGATCAAGCGACCGGCCAGGGGCAGGAACCGAGCGAAATTCCAGGGTGTTTTCATCATGCCTCCACTGAAATGTTATCCACACAAATTGTGGATAACCTTGTGAACAGAGCCGCTTTTCAGGCCTCAAAGCCCCGTCTTACAAGGGCTCGAGTCAGATCGGGCGTTTTTTACTCACATAAAAAAACCCCAACATTTCATTGACTTGGCGGCCTGGTGCGGCTAACGGCGGCGCCTTCAATGCTATGACTGCTACAACCGGTGTCGGTTCTACTGGATTTTCCCCCACCGACCGCCAGATACAACAACGCCCCGGATAAACGGGGCGTTGTTTTTCAATCCGACGCAGCTTACTTGGCGTCGTCTTGCTTGGCTGGATCTTTGATCGCCAGCAGTTCCAGGTCGAACACCAGCACCGAGTTGGCCGGGATTGCCGGGCTAGGGCTTTGAGCGCCGTAGGCCAGTTCGCTAGGAATGTACAGCTTGTACTTCTCGCCTACGTGCATCAGTTGCAGGCCTTCGACCCAACCCGGGATCACGCCGCTGACCGGCAGATCGATTGGGCTGCCACGCTCGACCGAGCTGTCAAACACAGTGCCGTTGGTCAGGGTGCCAGTGTAGTGCACAGTCACTACGTCGGTAGGCTTAGGCTGAGCGCCGTCGGCCTTCTTCACGACTTCGTACTGCAGACCGGAAGCCGTGGTGGTCACACCGGCTTTCTTGGCGTTGTCTTCGAGGAATTTCTTGCCGGCTGCGGCCGACTCTTCGCTCATCTTGGCCATACGCTCTTCAGCGCGCTTTTGCAGCGCAGCGAAGGCTTCGACCAACTCTTCATCCTTGAGCTTCTGTTCTTTCTTGCCGACAGCATCTTCGATGCCTTGGGCTACGGCTTTGGAGTCCAGGTCATCCATGCCTTCCTGAGCCAGGCTCTTGCCCATGTTCAGGCCGATACCGTAGGAAGCTTTTTGCGCCGGGGTTTTCAGCTCTACGCTGGTCTGCGAGTCACAACCCGCAAGTACCAGGCTAACCAGGGCCACCGCCGCCGCCAACCGATGCTGTTTCATGCTATTTCCTTGTTCATGCGCCTAAAGGGCAATCGAATAAAGCCGCGAGCTTATCAGGCCGCCACGACCAATGGCTACCGGCATGAGAGCAGGAAAGCTCCGATAAGTTCAGGTCTTTTAACGCGTTTTACCCAGGAATAGGGTGAAGTTTCTGTCAGCTTCAGCCGAGGGCAGACGCAGCCTGTTCCCACAGCCTATGGCGTAATGGCCTCTTGCTGCCAAACTTCAGCTCAGGCATAACACCCCGATCAATCTACAAGGATGTTTATCGTGCGCCTGCTGCTCCGTTTTTTACTGCTGATTCTGACCCTGTTGGGGGTCGCGTTGGCCGTTGTGCTGTATTACGTGGCCAACCCCAAACTGCCGGTTTATACGCCTGTGACCCAGGTGAACTACCTCGACCAGTGGAGCGCGGCCGATCGCCAGACCTATTACTTCACCCCCCAGGGCACCCAGGTAAAGGGCTTGCGGTACGACTGGTTCAAGGCCCTTGAGCTGCCGTTTTCCGAGCAACGCTTTGCCGCGCCGCAGTACCTGGCGCGCTTCGGCTTTTTGGTGGACCCGACGCAAACGGCCACCTCCAGTAATCCGGGCAATCTGCCGGTGGGCTTCGCCAGGCACCAGAATCCTGGCAGCAAAGAAGAGTATCTGGATATTACCTGCGCCGCCTGCCACACCGGCGAGCTGCGCTACCAGGGCCAGGCCCTGCGCATCGATGGCGGTACGGCGCAGCACGTGCTGCCCTCCAGCGTCCCCACGTTACGCGGCGGCAGCTTCGGCCAGGCACTGGTGGCCAGCCTTGCCTCGACCTATTACAACCCGTGGAAATTCGAACGTTTCGCCCGCAATGTGCTGGGACAGGATTACGACGCCGAGCACGGACAACTGCGCAAGGACTTCAAGGCTTCGCTGGACACCTTCCTGCGCGTGGCCTGGAACGACACCCATCGCGATCTCTACCCCACCGAGGAAGGCCCCGGGCGCACCGACGCCTTCGGCCGTATCGCCAATGCCACCTTTGGCGACGCCATTTCCTCGGACAATTATCGGGTCGCCAACGCCCCAGTGGACTACCCACAACTGTGGGATATCTGGACCTTCGACTGGGTACAGTGGAACGGCTCGGCGCAGCAGCCCATGGCGCGCAACGTCGGCGAAGCCCTGGGGGTGGGCGCCACCCTGAGTTTCTTCGACGCCAACGGTCAACCGCTCAAGGGCGATGCGCGCTACCCCTCCAGCGTGCGCGTACGTGACCTGCACCTGATCGAAGAAACCCTCAAGCGCCTCAAGCCGCCGGCCTGGCCCGAAGCGCTGCTGGGCACCGTCGACAAGCCCCTGGCTGCCCAGGGCCGCGCGCTGTTCGCCGAGAACTGCGCCGGTTGCCACGTGCCCAAGGTGATCCAGGCCAACGGCCGCCCCGAGCAGCAGTTGAAAATGCTGCCGGTGGCAGTGATCGGCACGGACCCCGCCAGCGCCAACAACATCGCGCAGCACCGCTTCGACGTCACCCCACTGCAATGGGACCCGGCGGAACTGGCCGACCTCGACGTCAAGCTGCAACCCACGCCCACCGAGCCGCTGGACCTGAGCCAGTTGTCAGTCGCCAAGGGCCTGGCCTACGTCACCGCCTTCGTCGAGAACCGCGCCTACCGCGAGGCCAACGTCACCCCTGAGGAGCGGCCGGACATGGATGGTTTTGCCCTGCCGATCGGCGTGCGCGAGCGCGTGGCCTACAAGGCCCGGCCGCTGGCCGGTGTCTGGGCCACGGCGCCCTTCCTGCATAACGGTTCGGTGCCGAGCCTCTACCAACTGCTGTCACCGCAAAGTGAACGCGCGAGCATCTTCTATAAAGGCACCTTCGAGTACGACCCCAAACACCTGGGTTATCGCACCGAAGCCTTCGACAACGGGTTTGTGTTCGATACGCGGGTTACCGGCAACCACAACAGCGGCCACGAGTTTCGCGCTGGCGAACGGGGTAACGGGGTCATCGGGCGCCTGTTGCTACCTCAAGAACGCTGGGCACTGCTGGAGTACCTGAAGGTGCTGGGCGGCCCATTGGAGGCGCAATTGCCATGAGCCGCAGACAGTCAGGAAGGAGTTTTACATGTTGATGAGCCTATGGCTGCGCCTCGCGGCGTTGTTGGGTAAATGCCTGCTGTGGTTGCTCGGACTCGGCCTGCTCGGCTGGGCCCTGGCCAGCGCATGGTGGGCCTGGCAGCACAGCGGGCCGGTGTCCGCCCAGGAGCAGATACCGGCCGGCGAAGCCGCGATGACCCAGGAGGTGATCCAGACTGCCGTGCGCATCGTCGACCAGCACCGCGACAACACCCGTTACCTGCGTGACGCCCACGCCAAGGCGCACGGCTGCTTGCAGGCCGAGGTCCAGGTATTGACCGACCTGGCCCCGGAACTGCGCCAGGGCGTATTCAGCGAAGCCGGCAAGACCTGGCAAGCGACCCTGCGTCTATCCAACGGCAATGCCTACCCGCAGTTCGACAGCATGCGCGATGCCCGGGGCATGGCCCTGAAGTTACTCGACGTACCCGGCACGCAGTTACTCAAGGACCGTCAAGGCCGTGGCGAACAGGACTTCGTCATGTTCAACCACCCGAACTTTTTCGTCAGTGACGTTGCCGAGTACCGGCAGAACGTCGCGGCCCAGGCCGACGGCAAAAAGGTCCTCGCATTCTTTCCCGGCTGGGACCCGCGCAGCTGGCAGGTGCGCCACCTGTTCATCGCCTTGGCGACGCTGGCGCCGGCACCGACGAGCCCCACCCAGAGCACCTATTTTTCCGTCTCGCCCTACAAGTTTGGCAACGCCAACGCAAAGTTTCGCGTGGCTCCAGACCCAGGCAGTTGCCCGAGCTACACCCTGCCGGCGCAGAACCAGGCCTTGCCGAACTTCCTGCGCAGTGCGCTGAACCAGCAGCTGTCGACGGACCGGGTCGCGGCCTGCTTTGTCCTGCAGATCCAACGTCAGGATCCGGGCGCATACATGCCGATCGAAGACACCAGCATTGAATGGCAGGAAAGCGACGCGCCGTTCGAAACCGTGGCGCGCATCCGGATTCCCGCCCAGGACTTCGACACCCCGGCGCTGAACCTGCAATGTGACAATCAGTCGTTCAATCCCTGGTTCGGGCTGGAGGCGCATCGCCCCATCGGTGGGATCAATCGATTGCGCAAAGCCGTGTACGAAGCGGTCAGCGACTACCGGCACGCGCGCAACGCCGAACAGTAAGGCCAGGCCGCACGCCCGTCAGACGACGGGCGTGCGGCGATCAAGGCTCAGTACCGGGCATCCTGTGGTTTGCCACCTTTTGGCCAGTCCTTGTGCTTGTCCGGGAAGTCCGGCCGCGGTTGATGGGAGAAGTACTCGGCGACGTCTACCGCCTCCTGATCGGACAGCCCGCCCTGCCCCAGCGGGAATTGTTCGTGAAAGCCGATCGGCATGTTGCGTTTGACGAACGCCGCCGCGGTATAGGTGCGCGCCATGCCGGCGCCAATGTTGAACGACTCCTCGCCCCACAGCGGCGGGAATACCCACTCGCCCTTGGCGCTCTTCAAGCCTTCGCCCTCAGTGCCATGGCACACCGCGCATTGCTTGGCGTAGACCCGCTCACCGTTGGCGCGGTCAGGCTTGATCGCCGGATCGATCTTGCCGACGCCGCGCCCGGCCACTTTATCCCCGGGCTGGGTGTTGCGCTTCATCCAGTCGAAGTAGGCAATCATCGCCTGCATGTCCGCCGACTCGACGGGCAGCGGCTTGCCGTCCATCGAACGGCGGAAGCAACCATTGATGCGCTCGGCCAGGGTGATTTCCCGTCCCACACGCGGTGCATAGCCCGGGAAGAACGCCGAGACCCCGACAAACGGCGAACCATCGGCAACAGTGCCCGCATTCAGGTGGCAACTGGTGCAGTTCAAGGCGTTACCGACGTTGTCCGGCAACAGGGCCTTGGTCTGCAGGTGCAGGCGCATGCCCCGCACTACCTGTGGCGCATTGGGCGCCACTAGCATATCGGCCAGGCGTGGGGTTTCGAAGGTGACAGGCCCGTCCACCGGCTTGAGCTGGCCACGCAGCTGCTTGACCTGGGCAGCGCTGATCACTGAGCCGCTATTGCCCCAACTGGTGCGCACGAAGCTGAGGATTTCGGCGATCTCGTCATCGGCCAGCCGGGCGAATCCGGGCATGGTGTAGACCCGTGGGTGGGTCTGGGTCTCGGCGGTTTTCCAGCCCGTCAGGGTGATGTGCAGCAACGAGGTCGGATCGGCCGAGGCCACGCTTGGGTTGCCCGCCAGCGGCGGGAACATCGCCGGTACACCACCGCCATCCGCACGGTGGCAGTCGGCACAGAACTGCGTGTAGCCCAGGCCACCACGGCTGCTGAACAGCGTCGCCGGAGCCGCCGCCGGGGCCAGTGGCAAGGACGGTGGCGGCAGGTCATCCGGGCCGGCTGGCAGCGACTTGAGGTAGGTCGCGATGGCGTTCAGGTCATCATCGGTAAAATGCTGGGTGCTGTGATGGATCACCTCCGCCATGTTGCCGGACACCGTGGCAAATCGGTTCTGCCCGGTCTTGAGCAACTGCACGGTGTCTTCCACCGTCCACAGGTTACGCAAGCTGAGTGCGCGCCAATGCTCGACGGTCTCCCCGGCCAGGTAATGCTTGCCACTGGCACCGGCATCACTCATGGCCTTTTCCTGGAAGGCGATACCCCGTGGGGTATGGCAAGCGCCGCAGTGACCCAAGCCCTGCACCAGGTAGGCGCCACGGTTCACCTGTGGGTCCTTGGCCGGGTCCGCAGCGAAGGGAGCGTCATCGACGAACACCTTGTTCCAGAACCACAGCCCCCAGCGCTGGTTGAACGGCCAGCTCATGTCTGCCTGCAGATTGGCCTGCTTGACCGGGCTGACCCCCTGCAGCAGGTAGGCATACAGGGCCCGCATATCTGTTTCGCTCATCTTGGCGTAGGACGGGTACGGCATCGCCGGGTACAGGTTGTCGCCCGCTGGCGTCACGCCCTGGCGCATGGCACGGTCAAACTGTTCGAAGGTGTAGCGGCCAATGCCCGTTTCTGGATCGGGGGTGATGTTGCTGGAATACAGGGTGCCCATGGGCGTTGTCAGTTCCAGGCCGCCGGCCATCACCGCACCGTCCTTGGCGGTGTGGCAGGCAATACAGTCGCCCAGCTGGGCCACGTACTTGCCTTGGGCGATCAACGGGTCAGCCTCTGTGGCCGCTGCCGACGGCGGCTCACTGGCGTTGAGGTGGTGCACAAACAATAACGACGAAACCAACACGGCCAGTCGCGGCAAATTCAGATCCATTGAAACACCCCTTATGGCGCCTGCGTCGGGTTTTCCCGTTGGCCAGGCACCACTTCGTTTTTATAGGTTCAGCAAACGGCAACCGCGATGTGCAGGTCCCAGGTACTTTCTATAGGAATTGGCCGGTGTGGTCGTTGACATGTATCAGGCGCAGTCCGAATGGCTGGCGACAAAGAGGTTTGACGCGGACGGCCAAGGTGTTGCGAGGAGGGGCGAAGGGAAGTTTGCCAAATCCCAGACAGCAAAAATCCCGCACTAGGCGGGCTTTCTGTGGTGACCTGGCGTTCAGTGGTCCAGGTTACCGAATATGGCGCAGCGGACGGGACTCGAACCCGCGACCCCCGGCGTGACAGGCCGGTATTCTAACCGACTGAACTACCGCTGCGCTAAGCGTTGAAAGTAAATGGTGGGTGATGACGGGATCGAACCGCCGACATTCTGCTTGTAAGGCAGACGCTCTCCCAGCTGAGCTAATCACCCTTTACCTTCGTTGCGGGACACATTATGCCACAGATTTTTATAAAGTGTTGATTTAATTGAAGTATTTTTCAAATAAATCTAAAAACCGGTGAAACATGCTTCCTGCAGGAACTTCGGACAGAAAAAAACCCGCCTAAGCGGGCTTTTCCGTGGTGACCTGGCGTTCAGCGATCCAGGTTACCGAATATGGCGCAGCGGACGGGACTCGAACCCGCGACCCCCGGCGTGACAGGCCGGTATTCTAACCGACTGAACTACCGCTGCGCATAACACTGAAAACGAATGGTGGGTGATGACGGGATCGAACCGCCGACATTCTGCTTGTAAGGCAGACGCTCTCCCAGCTGAGCTAATCACCCTTCGCTTCGGTGTGGCGCGCATTCTACGGAGCGACCCCACCTCTGGCAAGCACTTTTTTAAATAATTTTTTCAGGCCTTCCAAAGGCTTAGCGAAGGGTTGGCCTATTGAGCTGCGCGGAGAATAATGCCCCCCTTTGTATAAAGGAGAGACTCACCCCATGTGGTTCAAAAACCTGCTTATCTATCGCCTGACCCAAGATCTGCCTGTTGATGCCGAGGCGTTGGAAACTGCACTGGCCACCAAGCTGGCGCGTCCATGTGCAAGCCAGGAGTTGACCACCTACGGTTTCGTCGCGCCGTTCGGCAAAGGCGAAGATGCACCATTGGTGCATGTCAGCGGTGACTTCCTGCTGATCAGCGCACGCAAGGAAGAGCGCATCCTGCCAGGCAGCGTCGTGCGTGACGCGCTCAAGGAAAAGGTCGAAGAGATCGAAGCCGAGCAAATGCGCAAGGTCTATAAGAAGGAACGCGACCAGCTCAAGGATGAAATCATCCAGGCGTTCCTGCCGCGCGCCTTTATCCGCCGCTCGTCGACCTTCGCTGCCATCGCGCCGAAGCAGGGCCTGATCCTCGTCAACTCGGCCAGCCCGAAACGTGCCGAAGACCTGCTGTCGACCCTGCGTGAAGTGATCGGCACCCTGCCGGTGCGTCCGCTGACAGTGAAAATGTCGCCGACCGCAACCATGACCGAATGGGTCACTACCCAGAAAGCCGCGGACGACTTCTTTGTGCTGGACGAGTGCGAACTGCGCGACACCCACGAAGACGGCGGCATCGTGCGCTGCAAACGCCAGGACCTGACCAGCGAAGAAATCCAGCTGCACCTGAGCACCGGTAAAGTGGTGACCCAGCTGTCCCTGGCCTGGCAAGACAAACTGTCGTTTGTCCTCGACGACAAGATGGTGGTCAAGCGCCTGAAGTTCGAAGACCTGCTGCAAGACCAGGCGGAACAGGACGGTGGCGACGAAGCCCTGGGCCAACTGGACGCCAGCTTCACCCTGATGATGCTGACCTTCGGCGAATTCCTCCCGGCACTGGTGGAAGCGCTGGGCGGCGAAGAGATTCCGCAGGGCATCTAAAGCCTGGCGATCTCTCTTGTAGGAGCGAGCTTGCTCGCGATGGTGTGTCAGGTAAATGAGTGATGTCTGATACACCATCGCGAGCAAGCTCGCTCCTACAAGTGTTTGTATGGTGTAACTAATAATAAGGAACAGGTCATGCGCGCATTGGCAGCACTGAGTCGTTTTGTCGGCAACACCTTTGCTTACTGGGTACTGATTTTTGCGGTCGTGGCATTCCTGCAACCGTCTTGGTTCATCGACCTGAAAAGCTTCATCGTGCCGCTGCTGGGGCTGGTGATGTTCGGCATGGGCCTGACCCTCAAACTCGAAGACTTCGCCGAAGTCGCACGTCATCCGTGGCGCGTGGCGTTGGGTGTGGTCGCGCACTTTGTGATCATGCCCGGCGTGGCATGGGTGCTGTGCCAGGTGTTCCACCTGCCCCCGGAAATTGCCGTCGGGGTGATTCTGGTGGGTTGCTGCCCAAGTGGCACTTCGTCGAACGTGATGACCTGGCTGGCACGCGGCGACCTGGCGCTGTCCGTGGCGATTGCCGCAGTCACCACCCTGCTCGCCCCATTGCTGACGCCAGCCTTGATCTGGCTGCTGGCTTCGGCCTGGCTGCCGGTTTCCTTTATGGAGCTGTTCTGGTCGATCCTGCAGGTGGTACTGCTGCCTATCGTGCTGGGTGTGGTCGCGCAGCGCCTGCTGGGCAACCGGGTGCGCCACGCGGTCGAAGTACTGCCGCTGGTCTCGGTGGTGAGTATCGTGATCATCGTGGCCGCGGTGGTTGCCGCCAGCCAAGCCAAAATCGCCGAGTCCGGCCTGTTGATCATGGCGGTGGTGATGCTGCACAACAGCTTCGGCTTCCTCCTGGGCTACTTCACCGGACGAGTGTTCAACCTGCCCCTGGCACAACGCAAATCCCTCGCCCTGGAAGTCGGCATGCAGAACTCGGGGCTCGGGGCGGCACTGGCCAGCGCGCACTTCTCGCCGCTGGCGGCGGTGCCCAGCGCCCTGTTCAGCGTCTGGCACAATATTTCCGGCGCCCTGCTCTCGACCTACTTCCGACGCATGAGTGAGAAACAGGACCGGGAACTGGCGGCACAACAAGCGGCTGACTGACGTGGGAGCTTGATCCCCGGACTAATGATGGGCACTATACTGCGCAACGCGAGGACGACCTCGCGGCTCGATCGAGTCATTAATCTGGGGACGGCCCCGTCAATCGATGGAGGTTTGCATGTCCTGGATCATTCTGTTTTTCGCCGGTCTGTTTGAAGTCGGCTGGGCCGTTGGCCTGAAATACACCGACGGCTTCAGCCGCCCCCTGCCCACCGCCCTGACAATCGTCGCCATGGCCATCAGTCTCGGCTTGCTCGGGCTGGCGATGAAGGAGTTGCCGCTGGGCACCGCCTACGCGATCTGGACGGGTGTAGGCGCAGTGGGCACAGTCATCGCCGGGATCATCCTGTTTGGTGAATCCATGGCGCTGTTCCGCCTGGCCAGCGTTGCGCTGATCATTGCCGGACTGGTCGGGCTGAAAATCAGCGCGGCCTGATCAACTGAATAAAAAACGCCCGCATTACGCGGGCGTTTTTTATCTGTGCACTTCCTAGCGCACCGTCCCCCGCAACTCGCTGACCCGTGCCTGCAACTGCGCCGGCGCTGCCGCCTCGGCGGCTACCGGCGGGCCTGCCACCAGGGTCACCCGCGACCATAGCCGATGGAAAAAACCCTTGTTTGGGTCGCGGCTGAAAAAGCTGCCCCACAACCCTTGCAGGGCCAAGGGAATCACCGGCACCGGAGTCTGTTCGAGAATCCGCGTCAGCCCGCCCTTGAACTCATCGATCTCACCGTCAGCGGTCAGCTTGCCTTCCGGGAAGATGCACACCAGTTCGCCGTCCTTCAGATACTGGGCGATGCGGCTGAAGGCCCTTTCGTAGATCTGGATGTCTTCCTGGCGCCCGGCGATGGGAATCGTCCCGGCAGTGCGGAAGATGAAGTTCAATACCGGCAGGTTGTAGATCTTGTAGTACATCACGAAGCGAATCGGCCGACGCACCGCGCCGCCAATCAGCAAAGCGTCGACAAACGATACGTGATTGCACACCAAAAGCGCCGCACCCTCATCGGGAATCAGCTCCAGGTTCCGGTGCTGGACGCGGTACATGGAATGGCTGAGCAGCCAGATCATGAAGCGCATGCTGAACTCGGGGACAATGCGGAAGATGTAGGTGTTGACCCCGATATTGAGCAGCGACACCACCAGGAACAACTGGGGAATCGTCAACTTGGCCAGGCTCAGCAAGACAATGGTGACAATCGCCGACACCACCATGAACAGCGCATTGAGGATGTTGTTGGCAGCTATCACCCGCGCCCGCTCGTGTTCGGCGGTGCGCGACTGGATCAATGCATACAGCGGCACGATGTAGAAACCACCAAACACCCCCAGCCCGAGGATGTCCAGGAGCACCAGCCAGGTATGGCCAAAGCCGAGCACTTCGAGCCAGCCATGGCCTTCGACGCTGTCCGGGATACCGCCCGAGTGCCACCACAGCAGCAGGCCAAACACCGTCAGGCCGAAGGAGCCAAAGGGCACCAGGCCGATCTCGACTTTACGCCCGGAGAGTTTCTCGCAGAGCATCGAGCCCAGGGCAATCCCCACCGAAAACACCGTGAGGATCAGGGTCACCACGGTTTCGTCGCCGTGCATCCACTCCTTGGCGTATGCCGGGATCTGCGTCAGGTAAATCGCTCCGACGAACCAGAACCATGAGTTGCCGACAATCGAGCGCGACACCGCTGGTGTCTGCCCCAGGCCCAGGCGCAAGGTGGCCCAGGACTCACTGACGATATTCCAGTTCAGCCGCAGCCCAGGCGTGGAGGCGGCTGCGCGGGGAATGCCACGACTGGCCAGGTAACCGAGCACTGCGATGGCGATGATCGCCGTGGAGACAATGGGCGCGTAGTGACTGGAGGACATCATGATCCCGGCACCGATGGTCCCGGCGAGGATCGCCAGGAAGGTGCCCATTTCCACCAGACCATTACCGCCGACCAATTCTTCTTCGCGCAGCGCCTGGGGCAAAATCGAATACTTCACCGGACCGAACAACGCCGAGTGAGTGCCCATGGCAAACAACGCCAGCAGCATCAGCCATAGGTGATTGAACATGAAGCCGACCGCGCCTACCGCCATAATGGCGATTTCCCCCAGCTTGATCAGACGGATCAACGCGTCCTTGGCGAACTTTTCCCCGAACTGTCCGGCCAGCGCCGAAAACAGAAAGAACGGCAGGATAAACAGCAACGCGCACAGGTTGACCCAGATCGAGCGGTCGCCCTCAATGGCCAGCTTGTACAGAATGGCGAGGATCAACGACTGCTTGAAGATGTTGTCGTTGAACGCCCCGAGCGATTGCGTAAGAAAAAACGGTAGGAAGCGCCGCTTGCGAAGCAAGGTGAACTGCGAAGGTTGACTCATCTTCCATGTCCCTGAGTGGCTTGGATGCTCTTATTGGAATGTCGCTCAGCGATCCAGGCCACAACCTTAAGACTATTTCTTCAATCCGGCGATGCACGGCGAGACAAACAACTCACCGCGCCATGCTCCCTGCACCGTACGTTTGGCGACGATCAGCCACAGGCTCGCCAGCAGCACCACCAGCACCGAACCGAACAGGCTGAAGAAGGCCAGGCCCAGGGTGCTGGCCAGCTTCAAGGTGGCCAGCGAATAAACGCCCAGGGGGAAGGTAAAGCCCCACCAACCGAGGTTGAAGGGAATGCCGTCGCGCAAGTAGCGCAGGGTAATCAGCACCGCCATCAGCATCCACCACAGGCCAAAACCCCACAGGGTGATGCCGCCGATCAGCCCCAGCCCCGCCGCCACTTCACCGACTCCCGGCAGGCCATTAGCCGCGAAGATCGCCGGTCCGTCACCGCCCAGCAGCAACATGCCCAGCGCTCCGGTGCCAATCGGCCCCAGCGCCAGCCAACTCGACGCCGCCATGTTCTCGTGGGGCAACTTGTGCAAGGCCATACGCAACAACAGGATGGTCAGGATGCTGAACGCCACTGGCAACGAGAACGCCCACAGCACGTAGCTGGTGCAGAGCATCACCAGTTGCCCATGGGCGTCCGCCAGGTGCGGGGCCAGCAGGCCCCCGCTGGCTGCAGCCACTTCCGCCGCCACCACCGGCAACAACCACACCGCGGTCATCTGGTCGATGCTGTGCTCCTGCCGCGTGAACATCATGTACGGGATCAGCACGCCGCAGGCCAGCGACATGGCGACGTCCAGCCACCACAGGACCTCGGCCACCTGGACCACATCCTGCCCCCACCGCGGCACGCCAAACACCAGGAAACCATTAATGATGGTGGCCAGGCCCATGGGAATGGTGCCGAAAAACATCGACACCGTGGAGTGGGCGAAAATCCTCCGCGCCTCATCGAAGAACAACACCCAGCGCGCGGCATACAGCACGCTGAACAACAGAAACAGACCAATGTTGAACAGCCACAGGCCTTCGGCGAACACCCGCAGCCCGGGGATCGCCAGCGGCAACTGGGCCAAGGCCAATGCCAGCACCCCGGTGCCCATGGTGGCGGCGAACCAGTTGGGCGTGAACTGGCGAATCACTTCGCGCGGGTGCTGTAACTGGCTCAAGGGCCGGTTGAGAATTTTGCTGCTATTGGCGCATTGCATGCTGAGCTCCTGTCCCCTGATGAGGTAGAGCCCATGATAGAAGCAGATCGAATATCTATATAACGGGTAATATCTCTAACTGTTATCTATTTTGCAGATATGCGCTCTACACACTGCCCTCGGATTCGATCACCAGCACCCGCGCCGGGCCTTGTGGATGCGCCACGTGCTCGGTCCCCACCGCGGCGTAGAAAATGTCCCCGACCTCCAGCACGACGGCTTGCTCGACACCGTTCTCGCGGTAGCGCATCTGCACCTGTCCATCGAGCACTACAAACACTTCCTGGCCATCGTTGACGTGCCATTTGTATGGCTGATCCGTCCAGTGCAGGCGGGTGGTGATGCCATTCATGTTGGCGATATCCAGCGCCGCCCAGGCACGCTCGCCGGTAAACGCTTTGCTGCGGATGATCTTCATGGGTGGGGGCAATCCTTGGGGTCAGTACTGATTGATGGCCAAGGCTAACGCAAATGCCCCGCTCAGGCTCGGCTCGCTCAAGATCGCCCTGCGACACCCCGCCACGCTGAGACCTTGGTCGACACTGACGCCGCCTGAACATCGTGCGAGACTGTTCGACCGGACTGCAGTCCCGGGGGTCTTTTGCCAGGAGTTTCCATGTCGTTGTCCAGCGGGCTGATCGCCGCCGTCGCCCTGGCCTATATGGCCATCATGTTCGCCATCGCCTTTTATGGCGACCGCCGCAGCACGCCGCTGCCGCCGCGCATGCGCGCCTGGGTGTACAGCCTGTCGCTGGCCGTCTATTGCACCAGCTGGACCTTCTTTGGTGCGGTGGGCCAGGCCGCCGAACAGCTCTGGTCGTTCCTGCCGATTTACCTGGGGCCGATCCTGTTGCTGGTGTTCGCGCCTTGGGTCCTGCAAAAGATGGTGATGATCAGCAAGCAGGAGAACATCACCTCGATTGCCGACTTCATCGCCGCCCGCTACGGCAAATCCCAGTCGCTGGCGGTGGTGGTGGCGCTGATCTGCCTGGTCGGCGTGTTGCCTTACATTGCCTTGCAGCTCAAAGGTATCGTCCTGGGAGTCAACCTGCTGATCGGCGCCGGTGCCGACGCCATGGGCACCCGCGCCCAGGACACGGCGCTGATCGTGTCGTTGATCCTGGCGCTGTTCACCATCGTCTTTGGCACCCGCAACCTGGATGCCACCGAGCACCACCGGGGCATGGTCCTGGCGATTGCCTTTGAGTCGCTGGTCAAGCTGTTCGCTTTTCTTGCCGTCGGCGCATTTGTCACCTACGGCCTGTACGACGGTTTCGATGACCTGTTCGACCAGGCCATGCTCGCCCCCCGCCTGGAGCAATACTGGAAGGAAACCATCAACTGGCCGTCGATGGTGGTGCAGACCGGTGTGGCGATGATGGCGATCATCTGCCTGCCCCGGCAGTTTCACGTCACGGTGGTGGAGAACATCGAACCCCAGGACCTGCGCCTGGCGAAATGGGTATTCCCCGCCTACCTGGCGCTGGCCGCGCTGTTCGTGGTGCCGATTGCCCTGGCCGGGCAAATGCTGCTGCCCAGCTCCGTGCTGCCAGACTCTTTCGTCATCAGCCTGCCATTGGCCCAGGCTCATCCGGCCCTGGCGCTGCTGGCATTCATCGGCGGTGCCTCGGCCGCCACCGGCATGGTGATCGTCGCCAGTGTCGCGCTGTCGACCATGGTTTCCAACGACATGCTGCTGCCGTGGCTGCTGCGGCGCAAAAACGCCGAGCGCCCGTTCGAAGTGTTCCGCCACTGGATGCTCTCGGTCCGCCGCGTGAGCATCGTGGTGATTCTGCTGCTGGCCTATGTCGCCTATCGCCTGCTCGGCTCGACCGCCAGCCTGGCCACCATCGGCCAGATCGCCTTTGCCGCGGTCACCCAACTGGCCCCCGCGATGCTTGGCGCGCTGTACTGGAAACAGGCCAACCGCCGCGGCGTATTCGCCGGCCTCGCCGCGGGCACCTTCCTGTGGTTCTACACGCTGATCCTGCCGATTGCCGCCCACAGCATGGGCTGGTCGCTGAGCACCTTCCCCGGTCTCGGCTGGCTGCACAGCAACCCGCTGAACCTGCCGATCACCCCGCTGACCCAGGGTGTGGTGCTGTCACTGGCGGGTAACTTCACCCTGTTTGCCTGGGTCTCGGTGCTGTCCCGCACCCGGGTCTCGGAACACTGGCAAGCCGGGCGCTTCATCGGCCAGGAGATCAGCGCGCGGCCCAGTGGTCGCTCGCTGCTCGCGGTGCAGATCGACGACCTGCTGCAACTGGCGGCCCGCTTCGTCGGCGAAGAGCGGGCGCGGCAGAGCTTCATCCGCTTCGCCTATCGCCAGGGCAAAGGCTTCAACCCGAACCAGAATGCCGACGGTGAATGGATCGCCCACACCGAGCGGTTGCTCGCCGGTGTCCTGGGGGCTTCATCGACCCGCGCCGTGGTGAAAGCCGCGATTGAAGGCCGGGAAATGCAGCTCGAAGACGTGGTCCGCATCGCCGACGAAGCCTCGGAAGTGCTGCAGTTCAACCGCGCACTGCTGCAAGGCGCGATCGAAAACATCACCCAGGGCATCAGCGTGGTCGACCAGTCGCTCAAGCTGGTGGCCTGGAACCGCCGCTACCTGGAACTGTTCAACTATCCCGACGGCTTGATCAGCGTCGGCCGGCCGATTGCCGACATCATTCGCCACAATGCCGAGCGCGGCCTGTGTGGCCCCGGCGAAGCGGAAGTGCACGTGGCCCGCCGCCTGCACTGGATGCGCCAGGGTCGCGCCCACACCTCCGAGCGACTGTTCCCCAACGGCCGGGTGATCGAGTTGATCGGCAACCCGATGCCGGGCGGTGGTTTTGTCATGAGTTTCACCGACATCACCGCATTCCGCGAAGCCGAACAGGCGCTGACCGAGGCCAACGAAGGCCTGGAGCGCCGCGTCACCGAGCGGACCCACGAACTGTCGCAACTGAACGTCGCCCTGACCGAAGCCAAGGGCACAGCCGAGTCAGCCAACCAGTCGAAGACCCGTTTCCTCGCGGCGGTAAGCCATGACTTGATGCAGCCTTTGAATGCCGCGCGCCTGTTCTCCGCCGCCCTGTCCCACCGCGACGAAGACCTGAGCCCGGAAACCCAGCAACTGGTGCATCACCTGGACAGTTCGCTGCGCTCGGCCGAAGACCTGATCAGCGATCTGCTGGACATCTCGCGCCTGGAAAACGGCAAGATCAACCCGGATCGCCAACCCTTCGTGCTCAACGAACTGTTCGACACCCTGGGCGCTGAATTCAAGGCCCTGGCCCGCGAGCAAGGCTTGAAATTCCGCTTGCGCGGCAGCCGCCTGCGGGTCGACAGCGACAGCAAACTGCTGCGCCGGGTGCTGCAAAATTTCCTCACCAATGCCTTCCGCTACGCCAAGGGCCCGGTGCTGCTGGGGGTGCGCCGCAAGGGCGACCAACTGTGCCTGGAAGTCTGGGACCGTGGCCCGGGGATCCCGGAAGACAAGCGCCAGGTGATCTTCGAAGAGTTCAAGCGCCTGGACAGCCACCAGACCCGCGCCGAGAAAGGCCTGGGCCTGGGCCTGGCGATTGCCGACGGCTTGTGCCGGGTACTCGGCCATCAACTGCAAGTACGCTCATGGCCGGGCAAAGGCAGCGTGTTCAGCGTCAGCGTGCCGCTGGCCCGCGCCCAGGCCAGCGCGCCCGGCAAAGTCGCCGAGCTCAACGGCCGCCTGCCCACGGGCGCGCAGGTGCTGTGCGTGGATAACGAAGACAGCATCCTGATCGGCATGAATAGCCTGCTCACGCGCTGGGGCTGCCAGGTGTACACCGCGCGTAACCGCGAGGAATGCGCGAACCTGCTCAACGACGGCATGCGCCCGCAACTGGCACTGGTGGACTACCACCTCGATGACGGCGAAACCGGGACTCAATTGATGGCCTGGCTGCGCACCCGCCTGGGTGAGCCGGTGCCAGGCGTGGTGATCAGCGCCGACGGCCGCCCCGAGATGGTCGCCCAAGTGCATGCCGCGGGGCTGGATTACCTGGCCAAACCAGTGAAACCGGCGGCCTTGCGAGCCTTGTTGAGTCGGCATTTGCCGCTTTGACCATCACCCGGGCGACGAACCCGTAGCAGCTGTCGAGCAACGCGAGGCTGCGACCGACAGCGCCGGGGACGACTAGCGTTACTCGGGCAATTCAGCCAAGCCATCAACATCGGTCATCGCCCGCTCCAGCAAGTCCGCTGGCAGGCTCTTGCTGGCCCGTGCGCCGAGCAGCTTGAGCTGCTCGCTGCGGCTGACCAGGTTGCCACGGCCCTCGGTCAGCTTGTTGCGGGCTGCGCTGTAGGCTTTATCCAACTGCTGCAGGCGATTGCCGACTTCGTCCAGGTCCTGGATGAACAATACGAACTTGTCGTACAGCCAGCCCGCACGCTCGGCGATTTCCCGGGCGTTCTGGCTCTGGCGCTCCTGCTTCCACAGGCTGTCGATCACCCGCAGGGTCGCCAGCAAGGTGGTCGGGCTGACGATCACGATATGCCGATCGAAGGCCTCCTGAAACAGGTTCGGCTCGGCCTGCAGCGCTGCCGAAAACGCTGCTTCGATGGGCACGAACAACAACACGAAGTCGAGGCTGTGCAGGCCTTCCAGGCGTTTGTAATCCTTGTCGGACAAGCCTTTGACGTGGTTGCGCAAGGATTGCACATGCTGCTTGAGAGCCGCCTGGCCCAGCGCCGCATCCTCGGCAGCCACGTACTGTTGATAGGCCGTGAGGCTGACCTTGGAGTCGACCACCACTTGCCTGTCGCCCGGCAGGTAGATCAACACGTCCGGCTGGAAACGCTCGCCATCCGGGCCCTTGAGATTGACCTGGGTCTGGTACTCGCGACCCTTCTCCAGGCCCGCATGCTCCAGCACCCGCTCCAGAATCAACTCGCCCCAGTTGCCCTGGGTTTTCTGGCCCTTGAGGGCTCGGGTGAGATTGGTGGCCTCGTCACTCAGGCGCAGGTTCAGTTGTTGCAGGCGCTCCAGTTCCTTGCCCAGGGAGAAACGTTCGCGCGCCTCGGCCTGATAACTTTCCTCGACGCGTTTTTCGAAGGATTGAATGCGCTCCTTCAGCGGGTCGAGCAACTGGCCCAGGCGCTGCTGGCTGGTCTCGGCAAAGCGCTGCTCGCGCTCATCGAAGATCTTCCCCGCCAACTCGGCGAACTGCGCGCGCAGCTCATCGCGCGAACCTTGCAGGTCGTGGAGGCGTTGCTGATGGCTGTCCTGTTGCTCACGCAATTCGGCCTTCAGCGAAGCGGCCTGGGCGTCCAGGCGCCGCAGCTCGGTCTCTTTGCTGTTGCGCTCGAGGTTCCAGGCATGGGCCGCGTCACGGGCGTTGTCGCGCTCTATCTGCAGCAGTTCGACTTCCCGGCGCACAGCCGCCAGTTCGGCTTGCTTGCTGGCGTTGGCTTGTCCCAGGTCGCTGATTTCATCGCGGCAGGCGTCCAGTTGCGCGCTCAGGCCGTCCTGGGCCAACTGGGCGGTACCCAGGCGCTCTTCCAGCAGCGCCCGGTCGGCCTGTGCCAGGCTCAAGCGCCGCTGCAGTTGCCACGCCAGAAACAACAACGGCAACCCAGCGCCCGCCAGACCGAGCAACACACTGGTCAAGTCCATAGCCATGACGACTCCTGCCGAAGAATTAAAGCCCGAAGGTTAACCAAGCCGCCCAGGCTTGGACAGCTCAGTCTTCGATCTGCCCGAGCTCGCGCAGGGCCCGCCGGTCACCGGCACGTGCAGCCTGGCGCAGCAGGTCCTGGCCAATGCGGCGGTCGCGGGCATTGCCACATTCGCGGCACATCAATTGACCCAGGCGACTTTGCGCGGCCACCACCCCTTCACGGGCAGGTGCCTTGAGCAAACGCCCGGCAAAATGTTTGACGTTGGGGTTATCGCCCAGGCGGGGACTGTCAAGCAGCCACTCGGCCACTCGCATTGACATGCGCTTGGGGGCGGTAACACCTGAGGGTGGGGAGGTAACAGACGTTGATACTGAGCGAAACTTCATAAAGCACTGTGGGACAGATCGGAAGGCGCGCCACTTTACTCCTTTTTTCGTACGGGTAAAGCCGAAAAAAACCCAGCACGCCCGTCCTAGAGCAAGCGCTCGGGACAATCCACAGAAGCTGTGGATAACTCAGTGGACAACCCGCCCCGAACTCGCCAGAAGCCCTGTGGAATGGGGCTCCCGCTCAAACTGACGATTTTTTCACCAATAA
Organism: Pseudomonas sp. P5_152; assembly: GCF_033989915.1. Lineage (NCBI taxonomy): Bacteria > Pseudomonadati > Pseudomonadota > Gammaproteobacteria > Pseudomonadales > Pseudomonadaceae > Pseudomonas > Pseudomonas sp. P5_152. The sequence continues at coordinate 1,589,866 of NZ_JASFAH010000002.1, forward strand.
AAAAAAGCGATGTTTTTCATTGACTTAAATTTTCACTACAGGCACCCACTGTACCCAGTGGGGAAATGTCGGCGGGGTGACACCCTGCCCGGCTATTGTGCACAAGTACCTGTGCACTGGTTATATCACCGCACTTTTTGCGTGCGTTTTGCCAAGCAGAGGTAACAACCCAGCAAACGTAAGCAAATGTTTTTTGCCTAACACACTTCCCTTAAGCATTTCAATCCGTTAGTATCCGCAGCGTTAGTACCAAGCTGAAAGTCAATTCTGGTCGAACACCTCCCGCGGTATACCTTCCCTAAAGAGAAGCTTCTACCGACATCACGGGATCGACCACCTCGATGGTTTCCAGGTAACGCTTGCGACAACACAGCCTTTGAATCGAATGCAAAGGGTGTTGCGAAGCTCACTTACTCTGACCGAACCAACCTGCAAATTGATCAGGATCTTCACCCCGGGCCCAGAACCTTTGCCCTTGATGTGTTGCCTGCCCTCCTAAGTACCTACCTGCCGGCCCAAGCGCGCACATTTAATAGCGCTTCAACTGGCTGCTTTGTTCCAGTCGGGTTCTTCGTTCGATCAATGGTGATCGACGTTACTGGAACGTTTTAACGCTGCACGGATCAGATTCCGTGTCATTTGCAGGAACACCAATAATTATGTCGACTCAAATCCATACTCAGGATGCCATTCGCACCCTAACCAACGCTTTTGCCCCAATGAACTGCCTGATCATGGCCGCTCGCAAAGGCTGCTTCAGCTTCACGCTGGTCAACGAACACGGGATCGCTCGTCACAGCGAACGCCTGTATCCCGACCAGTACTCCAGCGCCGAGCCGCTGCAGGCCGTGATCGAGCGTACTCGCCAGGCACTGGTTGCCTGAGACGCGAGAAAGGCTGAACACCACAAGAGCCCCGCTGAAAATGCGGGGCTTTTTATTGCCTGATATTTCCCATCGCCCCACCCTGGCTTAAGCACCAACCGATATAACGGTTATAACTGCGAGCTGGAAATATTTTAAAAACAGTCCTTTACAGCAAGAATATGACACTACACTTCAACTCAAGCGGCATGATCCGCTTCCGGCGAGCCTGAGTCGACCTACCGCTGCCAAGCCCCCCCATTCAGGTATCGCCGCTCACTTAACGTTTCGAGGGCCTTATGGGTATCGCTGCCAGCGAACTGTGCCGTTTTGTGATCCGTCCTACCCTGATTTACCTGGGACGACATAGCACGACTGCCGAATCCCTGCTGCTGGGTGTTGCCGCCAGCCAGTCAGCCCTCGGCTCCGCCCTGCATGACCGCCGTGGCCACGGCCTGTACCGGATTGCCGAGCTTCGCCACCAGGCCCTGTGGGATGACTACCTGGCCCTGGATCCGGAACGTGCCAGCCTGGTGCGCGGCCTCGCCAGCCAGCATGCCTTTCTCAGTGGCCCGCACCTGGAACTGACGGTCAATCTGCGTTATGCCACGGCCATTGCCTGGCTGCTGATCGAAGAGCAAAACACCCCGCTGCCCGAACCCGACGACCTGTTGGGAATGGCCCGAATCTGGCGCCAGACCTTCCAACCCCAAGGACGCCTGCGCGACTTCACTTGTGCATGGCGCGACTGTGTTTCACCGATGAATCAGGTCGCCTGCTGACCGGGCAATTTGCAAGATCGGGGAAAATCCCGCGATTATGGTCGGATTGTCCTACAAAACGCTCTATCTCACGCATTACCGGCTATAGCGCTGAGTCGAAAATGTTGGTAATTTTCGCCCCGGTGATCACCCGGAGTTCTAATAATGAAAAAAGTCATGCTCAAAACCACCCTTAGCCTCGCCGTTACCTTGGCATCCACCCAGATCTTCGCAGCTGGCTTTGCCATCAACGAACAAAGCATCAGTGGGATGGGTACTGGTTTCGCCGGGCGTTCTTCTGTCGCCGATGATGCAAGCACAGTTTTCGGTAACCCTGCCGGCATGGCGCGCCTCAAGCGCGAACAAGTCACTGGCGGGGTCGCCATGCTCGATGCCCACACTGACATCAGCAATGCCAGTTCCAGCCCTAACAATGGCACCAATCAGGGCGACATGGTTCCGTTCATTGCCGTTCCCATGGGCTACTACGTCAAGCCGATCGATGACCAATGGGCCGTCGGCGTTGGCATGTACGCGCCATTTGGCCTGGTCACCGACTACGAGAACGGTTTTGCCGGCAAATACTTCGGCAGCAAGAGCGACGTTAAAGTCGTGACCCTGCAGCCAACTGTTTCCTACGCATTCAATGACAAGGTCTCCATCGGTTTTGGTCCGACCATCAACCGTATCGAAGGCAAGCTGGAATCCGACCTGTCGATTACCCAGGCTGCTCCCGATGGCCACGTGCGCATCAAGGGCGACGATACCGCCCTGGGCTACAACATCGGGATCCTGGCCCAGTTGACCGACAGCACCCGCGTCGGCCTGACCTACCACTCGAAAGTGAAGTACAAGCTCGAAGGCAACACCAAGGTCAACTACGGCCTGCTGCCGCTGGCTGGCCAGAGCAAGGACCAGAAGTACGACGCGTCCCTGGACCTGACCACCCCTGAGTCCGCGGACTTCTCGGTGACCCACGCTCTGGACGACCAGTGGACCCTGTACGCAGGCAGCACCTGGACCCGCTGGAGCCGCCTGAAAGAAATCACCGTAGAGAACAAGGGTGTACCTGGCGTGCTGGGCTCGCAGTTCGGTGAAATCACCGAAGAGCAGAACTGGCATGACACCTGGGCGCACGCCGTCGGTGCTTCGTACAAGCTGAACAAACAGTGGGTACTGCGTACCGGCCTGTCGTTTGACCAGGCCCCGACCAACAACGTCGATCGCTCCCCACGCATCCCGACTGGCGACCGTACCATCTTCAGCCTGGGCGCCGGCTGGAGCCCAACTGAAGACCTGACCATCGACATGGCCTACTCCTACCTCAAGGAAGAAGCCGTCAAGGTCAACAATCAGAACGATCGTGGCCAGAGCTACAACGCCAAGTATGAAAACTGGGCAAACGGCTTTGGTGTGGGCGCGACCTACCGCTTCTGATTCACGGCGCGCCTGAATGGCGCGCTTGCTGAACAGCAAAAAGCCCCGCTCTCTGGTTCAGAGGCGGGGCTTTTTAATGGCTGGCATTCAGGGTTTCGAGGCCAGGGCCTGCTCCACCGCCGCGATGAATTCCGGGCTTTCGGGTTTGGTCAGGCTGGAGAAGTTGGCAATCACCTTGCCCTGGCGGTCCACCACGTACTTGTAGAAATTCCACTTCGGCGAACTGCTTTGCTCGGCAAGCACCTTGAACAGATGGATGGCGCTGGCACCGCGAACTTTCTGCGGCTCGGTCATGGTGAAGGTCACGCCATAGTTGACGTAGCAGACCTTGGCCGTCTCCGCGCCATCCCCGGACTCCTGCTTGAAATCATTGGACGGCACGCCAAGCACTTCCAGCCCCTGCTCCTTGTAGCGCTGGTACAACGCCTCAAGGCCTTTGAACTGCGGAGCGAAACCACAGAAACTGGCGGTATTGACCACCACCAGCGGTTTGCCGGCAAAACGCTTGCACAGCTCAATGGATTCCTTGGCATGCAGCTTGGGCAGTGAGCCCGACAGCAGTGCCGGGCACTCAGCGGCCAACGTCGGACCTGCGACCAGCAACAGCAGGGCGGGAACAGCTAGCCAGCGCATCAGCATATCGGGTGTCCTCGAGAAATCGTCAGAGGGCGACGTTACTCGCCCTGCACGAATGATGGCAAGTGGCTATTTAGCAAGCTCCCAGTCCCAGCTGCATCATGGCCAGGCCGCCCTGATGCCAGCCCCACCAGGCCAGCGCCAGCAGCAGCGCGACAACCGCCGTCGCCACCAGCCTCAAGGCGATCCACCTCATGCCGCGCTCGCCTGGGCTTGCAGGCGCGCCACCGGACGCTCACGCACAGGCCAGTTCAAGGCAGCCGCCAACAGGCTGAGGAGAATCGCCACTTGCCAGATCAAGTCGTAGTTTCCTGTTCGGTCATACACCACCCCGCCCAACCAGCCACCGAGGAACGAGCCCAATTGGTGAAAGAGGAAGACGATACCTCCCAGCATAGAGAGATTTCGCACACCGAACAGGGTCGCCACCGTACCGTTGGTCAAAGGCACCGTCGACAGCCAGAGGAAGCCCATGGCCATGCCGAACAGGTAGGCGCTGGTCTGGGTGACCGGCATCCACAGAAACAGCCCGATCACCACCGCGCGCAGCAGGTACAGGCCGGTCAGCAGGCGCGGCTTGGACATGCGCCCGCCGAGCCAACCGGCGGTGTAGGTGCCGAAGATATTGAACAGGCCAATCAAGGCCAGCACCGTGGTGCCGACGGTGGCCGGAAGATGCTGATCCACCAGGTAGGCCGGCAAGTGCACACCGATGAACACCACCTGGAAACCACAGACAAAAAAGCCGAACGCCAGCAGCCAGAAGCCGGAGTGCGAACAGGCCTCGCGCAGGGCCTCCTTCAGCGTCTGCTCATGGCCCAGCACCGGCAGCGGCTTGTCCTTGAGCATGCTCACCAGCGGCACAATCAGCGCCACCAGCACGCCCAGCACCAGCAGCGCGCTGGACCAGCCGAGCCAGCCGATCAGGCCCAGGGTGCCGGGCAACATAGCAAACTGGCCGAAGGAGCCGGCAGCACTGGCGACCCCCATGCCCATGCTGCGTTTCTCCGCCGGCAAGGCCCGCCCAACCACGCCGAGAATCACCGAAAACGACGTCCCGGACAGGCCGATACCAATCAACAGGCCGGCGCTCAACGACAGTGACAGGGGCGAGTCGGACAGCCCCATGAACACCAGGCCCACCGCATACAAGACACCTCCCACCAGCACCACTTTCGCCGCGCCGAAGCGATCGGCCAGCGCGCCGGTAAAGGGCTGCGCCAGGCCCCAGATCAGATTCTGCAAGGCGATGGCGAAGGCGAACACTTCGCGCCCCCAGCCGAACTGCTCACTCATCGGCGGCAGGAACAGGCCGAAGCCATGCCGCACGCCGAGGGACAACGCCAGAATCAGCGCACTCCCAAGTAAAATCCAACCGCTGGTACGCCACATCGATGTCATTGTTATTCTCCAATCGCGGGTATATACCCGCTTAAACTCGAAAAAACCCGCTTCATGCGAGTTCGTCCAGCAAGGCCAGCAATGTTGCGCGCTTCTCGGCGCCCAACCGATCGATCAAACGTTGTTGCGCCGCCTCCCAGGCCGGCAAGGCCGCCGCCAGGCGCTCACGCCCGGCCTCGGTCAATTGCACGATGCGGTTGCGCTGGTCTTCACCCTCGACCATCCGCACCAGCCCCTCACCCTCCAACACCCGCAGGTTACGCCCCAGAGTACTGCGATCCAGCCCCATGGCCTCGGCCAGGGTGGAAATACTCGGCTGATCCAGGCGCTGCAGATTGCACAGCAAAGAATACTGGGCAACGTTGATCCCGAAGCCGTCGAGGGCGCCGTCGTAATGCCTGCTGACGCCACGGGCGGCGCGACGCAGGTTGGTGCATAAACACTGAGAGGCTAGCATGGTGCGTGTATATACCCGCGTTTAACTTTATGCAAGCTTTGCTTACGATTTTCGCCTCCCCTCAAACCAGCGCCAAAGCCATCAGCACCGCCACTTCCAGCAATTCCAGCAACGCCCCCGCCGTATCCCCGGTTGTCCCGCCAAGGCGGCGCATCATCAAATGACGCACGCCGGCGAACACCCCGACCGCCACCACCAGCGCAATCACTCCACCCCAGCCCGCGATCAGTACACAGGCCAGCGCACTGAGCAGCAGCACCCGCCGGCCGGCCTGGCGTGGCAAGTGGTCAGCCAATGCCTGCCCCAGCCCCCCCGCCCGCACATAAGGCGTCGTCAGGAACAAGCCGAGCAAGGCCGTGCGCCCGAGCAGTGGCGCGAGGATCAGCGCGACCGTGGCCTGCTGTTCGATCAGTGCCAGCAAGGCGGCGAACTTGAGTAGCAGCACCAGCACCAGGGTGACCACGGCAATCGGTCCGCTGCGTGGGTCTTTCATGATGGTCAGGGTGCGTTCGCGGTCACCAAAACCACCGAGCCAGGCATCAGCACTGTCGGCCAGGCCGTCCAGGTGCAAGCCGCCACTGAGCACCACCCAGACCGTCAGCAGGATGGCCGCGTGCAACAGCGCCGGCGCGCCCCCCAATAGTCCGTTCAGGCCCCACAACAGCCCACCAAACAACAGGCCCACCAGCGGATAAAACAGCAATGAGCGCCCCAGCTCCTGAGGTGACGGCATGCCCGGCAGGCGAATCGGCAGGCTGCTGAGAAATTGCAGGGCGATCCACATTGGCAACATGTCTACGCCTCTTCCCGAAGCATGGCGTCAGCCTCGACCCGCAGGAAAAACAGCCCGCCGTGGCCGACTTCGACGTTCAGCAACTGCTCGCGAGGCAGCCCGCGCGCGCGCGCCAGTAGCAGGCGCATGACACCGCCATGACTGACCAGCAACACCCGCTCACCGGCATAGGCCTGGTGCAAGCGCTGCACCGCCGCCAACACCCGCGCCGAAAAGTCGCTGACTGGCTCGCCCTCGGGCGGGGTAAAACCATAAGGGTCCGACCAGAAACGGCCAAGGGCATCAGCGTCAGTCTCCATCAACGCCGCCGCGCTGCACCCCTCCCAGGCGCCAAAATGCAGCTCTTGCAGGTCCTGCTCCAGGCTTACCGGCAGGCCCAGTTGCGCGCCCAGTTCCTCGGCAAACCGCGCACAGCGTTGCAGGGGCGAACTCACCAGGCGGTCCCAGGGGCCAGCGCCTACGACGGCGTCGCGCATCTGCTGCCAACCCAGTGGCGTCAGCGCGTCATCCAGACTGCCGCGCAGGCCGCCGCCCAGTTCGGTTTCACCGTGGCGTAGCAGGTCCAGGTGCAAGGTCATGCCGGGCGATCGGCAACCGCCGCCTCGGCAAAGGTCGCCATCTGCCCGTGCAGGTCGCAGGCCAGGCGCAACAAGGGCACCGCCAGCGCCGCACCACTGCCCTCGCCCAGGCGCAAGCCGAGTTCGAGCAGCGGTTGCGCGTTCAACGCTTGCAGGACATGCCGGTGACCCGGCTCCGCCCCGCGATGGCCGAACAGCAGCCACTCGCGACACGCAGGATTGAGGCGCACGGCAATCAGGGCCGCAACGCTGCAGATAAAGCCGTCCACCAGCACCGCCAGCCCCTCTTGGGCACAGGCCAGGTAAGCGCCGACCAGCGCGGCGATTTCAAAGCCGCCGAGGTTGAACAGGGTTTGCAACGGATCACCTCGCTGCGCCGCGTGCAAGGCCAGGGCGCGTTCGATGACCTGGGTCTTGTGGCTGACGCCCGCCGTGTCCAAGCCGGTGCCCGGGCCGGTGAGGTGGGCCACCGGGCAATCCAGCAAGGCACAGGCCAAGGCACTGGCCGCGGTGGTATTGCCAATGCCCATCTCGCCGCCGATGAACAGCTCCGCGCCTTCGGCCAGGGCTCGCAACACCGTGTCGCGCCCGGCTTGCAAGGCTTGTGCGCCTTGGGCCGGAGTCATCGCCGGGCCACGGGCGAAGTTGGCGGTGCCAGGGCCCAGGTGCAGGTGGCGCACCCCCGGCAGATTCAGCGAGGGGGTCACGGTGCCGAGGTCGACCACCTCCAGCCGGGCTTGCAGTTGGCGCGCCAGCACGCTGATGGCCGCGCCGCCGTTGACGAAGTTGCGCAACATCTGCCCGGTGACTTCCTGGGGAAAGGCCGAGACACCTTCGGCCACCACCCCGTGGTCACCGGCAAAAATCCCGATCCACAACTGGTTCACGCTCGGCTTGAGCCGGCCTTGCAACCCCGCCAACTGCACCGCCAGCGTTTCCAGCTGCCCCAGCGAACCGGCCGGCTTGGTCAGTTGCTGCTGCAACTGCTCTGCATCTTGCAGGGCTTGGCGATCAACGGCCTTGCACGGGTTCAGCCACCAGGATTGAGTCATAACGCAGTACCTTTCAAAGTCAGGGGCAGGCCGGCGACGGTCAATACGACACGCTGACAGCGCTCAGCCAGGGCTTGATGCAACCAACCGGCTTCATCGACATAACGGCGAGTCAATTCGCCCAGTGGCACGACCCCCATTCCGGTTTCGTTGCTGACCAGAATCACCTCTCCCGGCAACGACGCCAGGCAGTCCAGCAGGGCTTCACGCTCCTGGGCCAGACGCTCGGGGTTGTCGAGCATCAGCAGGTTGGTCAGCCACAGGGTCAGGCAATCCACCAGCAGGCAACGCTCGGCACTGGCGGTTTCGCGCAGTACCCGAGCCAGCGCCAGGGGTTCCTCGATCAAGCCCCACTCGGCCGGGCGGCGTGCCCGGTGATGGGCGACCCGGGCATTCATTTCGCCGTCCAGCGGCTGGCTGGTGGCAATGTAGGTCACCGCCAGGGAGCTGTCGGCGGCGAGCTTTTCAGCCAGGCGGCTTTTGCCGGAACGGGCACCGCCGAGGATCAATTGCAGCATGGTCTTTACCTTCTATGAGCGGTATCAGGGTCGGCAGCTCTGTGTAGGAGCGGGCTTGCCCGCGAAGAGGCCAGGCCGGTCAACCTACAAACCACAGAGCTCACGCAACAACCCGGTATCCAGATGCTTCTCCACCAGGTCCGCCAGGCGCTCGATATCGCGCTCGCGCAAGCCGTGATAATCGACTGCCTGCACATCCGCAAGCCCGGCCCAGCGCAACAGTGCACTGCACGCCGCCGGGGACTCGAACAAGCCGTGCAGGTAAGTCCCGAGGACTTGTCCATCGGCACTCTGGGCGCCATCGCTGCGGCCATCGTCGAGCAATACAGCAGGCTGCTCCAGCGCCACGCCGCGGGTGACCCCGGCATGAATTTCATAACCACTGACCTCGGCGTTTTCCAAGACCAGGCGACCACGCACATTGCGCAGTTGCTTCTCGGCCTCAAGCACCGTGTCGAAGGCCAGCAAGCCGAGCCCGGCACTGGAGCCCGCGGCCCCTTCCAGGCCCAGCGGATCATGCAACTGCGTGCCGAGCATTTGCAGGCCACCGCAGATGCCCAGCAGCTTGCCGCCGTAGCGCAGGTGACGGGCGATGGCGGTGTCCCAGCCATTGGCGCGCAGGTACGTAAGGTCGCTGCGCACGCTCTTGGAGCCCGGCAGGATGATCAGGTCAGCAGGCGGTATCGCCTGGCCCGGCCCGACGAATTGCAGGTCGACCTGGGGGTGCAGGCGCAGCGGATCGAAGTCGGTGTGGTTGCTGATGCGCGGCAATACCGGCACCACCACCTTGAGTACCTGTTCGGCCTTGTCGGCCTGGCGCTGGTCGATGCCGTCCTCGGCCTCCAGGTGCAGGTCCATGACATACGGCAAGACTCCGATCACCGGCTTGCCGGTCCGCGCCTCCAGCCAGTCCAGGCCCGGCTGCAGCAAGGCGATGTCACCGCGAAAACGGTTGATGATGAAGCCCTTGACCCGCGCCTGCTCACTGGCCGAGAGCAACTCCAGGGTGCCCACCAGATGGGCGAAGACGCCACCACGATTGATGTCGGCAATCAATACCACCGGGCAATCGACAGCCTCGGCAAACCCCATGTTGGCGATGTCGCCGGCCCGCAGGTTGATCTCGGCCGGCGAGCCCGCCCCTTCCACCATCACCAGCGGATAGGCCGCGCTCAGGCGTTGGTGCGAGGCGAGCACCGCCTGCATGGCGATGGCCTTGTAGTCGTGGTAGGCGACGGCATTCATGCTGGTCACCGCGCGCCCGTGAATGATCACCTGGGCACCGGTATCGCTGTTGGGCTTGAGCAGCACCGGGTTCATGTCGGTGTGGGGTTCGAGGTTCGCGGCCTGGGCCTGTACCGCCTGGGCCCGACCGATTTCGCCACCGTCGGCGGTGACAGCGCTGTTGAGTGCCATGTTCTGCGGCTTGAACGGCACCACCGGCACTCCCTGGCGCGTCGCCCAACGACAGAGCGCCGTGACCAGAGTGCTTTTGCCGGCATCGGACGTGGTGCCTTGAACCATCAACGTTGGCATGGGGTTTCCTTGGCGTAGGCGACAAAGGCCCGCTCCAGGCGCAACCAGTCGGTTTCGTCGGCTGGCAGGCCGAAGCGCAGGCTGCTGTTGTGGCTGAACAGGCGCAGCAAAATGCCCTGGCGCGCCATGAATTCATACAAGTGCTCGGCCCGTTCGGTGCTCAACCACTGGAACAGCGCGCAGCCGCCCTGAGGCTTGAAACCATGGCGCTCCAGCAGTTCGACCAGGCGTTCGCTCGCCTCTTCGCTACGCTGGCGTTGCCGGCGATGACCTTCGCTGTCGAGCAGGCAGGCCTGCCCCAGCACCCGCGTCGGCCCGGCAACCGCCCAGGGGCCCACCTGCTCAGCGAGCAGATTGAGCAGCCGCCGTTCGGCCAGGACAAACCCCAAGCGCACCCCAGCCAGGCCGAAGAACTTGCCGAAGGAGCGCAACACGATCAGCCCGACCTGATGGGCGAAAGACGCCAGGCTCAGGTGCGGGGTGTTGTCCATGAACGCTTCGTCCACCACCAGCCAGCCGCCTCTCTGCGCCAAGCGGGCATGCCAGTCGAGCAGGCGCTCCGGGGTCAGGCTAAGGCCCGTGGGATTGTTGGGATTGACCACCACCAGCACGTCGAGGTTGTCGATGAAAAATTCCACCTCCTGCTCCAACACCTCGCGCACGATGTAACCGTTACGCCGCCAGGCTTCGGCGTGTTCGGCGTAACAAGGCGACAGTACGCCGACCTTGCCGGCCCGCCGCAAACGCGGCAGCAACTGGATGGCCATCTGCGAACCGGCGACCGGCAGCAACTGAGTCGCGCCATAGTATTGCCGGGCGGCCTGCTCCAGGCCGTCCTCGGTTTCCGGCAAGCGGGCCCAGGCCCTGGCGGGAATCGGCGGGATGTCCCACGGCCAGGGCGCCAGCCCGCTGGAGAGGTCGAGCCAGTCGGCTTCGGCAATCCCATAGTGCAACGCCGCCTTGCGCAGGCGACCACCGTGTTCAAGCATAAAACTCAGCCCCCACACAGAGGATCAACAGCCATAACCATACCCCGCGCTGGACCAACTGCCAGCCACGGTCGATGGAGCTGGCGTCCGCCGGCACGCCTTCGCCCAAGGGTGGACGCTGGTGCAGCTCGCCATGATAGATCGCCGCCCCGCCCAGCTCGACGCCCAGCGCCCCAGCCCCGGCAGCCATCACCGGGCCGGCATTCGGGCTGTCCCAGGTCGGTCCCTGGGTGCGCCAGCACTTGAGGGCCAGCCGGGTCTTGCCGAGCACAGCGTAGGTCAGGGCCACCAGGCGTGCGGGAATGTAGTTGAGCACGTCGTCGATTTTCGCCGCCGCCCAGCCGAAGCGCTCGAAACGTTCGTTGCGATAGCCCCACATGGCATCCAGGGTATTGCTCAGGCGATACAGCACCACCCCGGGCGCCCCGGCCACGGCAAACCAGAACAGCGCGGCAAACACCGCGTCGCTGCCATTTTCCAGGACCGACTCGGTGGCCGCGCGAGCCACTTCAGTGGCGTCCAGCTCACTGGTCTGGCGGCTGACCAGGTAACTGACACGGGTGCGCGCTTCGTCCAGGTCATCGCTGCGCAGCGCCTGGGCCACCGGCTCGACGTGTTCGCCCAGGCTGCGCAAGCCCAGGGCGCAATACAGGGCCAGGATCTCGACGATCCAACCGAGGTAGGGTAGCCAGGACAACGCCGTGGCCAGCAGGGTCAGCGGCACCACGGCCAGCACCCACGCGGTGACTCCATGACTGCGCCAGCCACGCCCGGCAGAATTGAAACGCTGCTCGATGCGCCCGGCAAATCGACCGAACGCCACCAGCGGATGCCAGCGCTTGGGTTCGCCCAGCAGCGCATCCAGCGCAACGGCAGCGACACTCAACAACGCCACACTCATTGATTCACTCCCCAGACATTTTCGTACAGCAGTTCATGCAGCGGACGCACGTGCGCCCAGCCTTCAAGGGCCAGCATCGGCGCCGGGTAAAAGGCCTTGACCGGGCCCAGGCAGAGAATCGCCACGGGCTTGGCTCCGGCCGGCAGTTGCAACAGATCGGCCAGTGCCTGGGGCTCGAACAGCGAAACCCAGCCCATGCCCAGACCTTCGGCACGGGAGGCCAGCCAGAGGTTCTGGATTGCACAGGACAACGACGCCATGTCCATTTCCGGCAAGGTACGGCGGCCGAAAATATGCCGTTCGCGATCGTCCATCAACGCGGCAACCAGCACTTCGGCGCAGTCATTGATGCCTTCGACCTTGAGTTTCATGAACTCATCGCTGCGCTCGCCGAGGGCTTCGGCGGTGCGGATGCGCTCCTCCTCCACCAGCGCCTGGAGCTGCCCGCGCAAGGTCCGGTCGCTGATGCGAATGAAGCGCCATGGCTGCATCAGGCCAACACTGGGCGCCTGATGCGCAGCTTCAAGCAAACGACGCAGCAGCTCAGGCTCCACCGTGCCACCGCTGAAGTGGCGCATGTCACGGCGCTCGGCGATGGCGCGGTAAACCGCTGCGCGTTCGACTTCGCAGAATGCGTTATTGCTCATGGCCTCTTCGCGAGCAAGCTCGCTACCACCGGGTCTGGCGCAAACAACGCGGCTACAGCGCTGGGATTGGACGGAAAATAAAAGTGCACATAAGAAGCCGTCATCCGCCCCTCACGATAAACCGCCTCCGCTCCTCGCCCGCCGTTCGGGCTCAGTCCACGCGCAATCGGCTCAAGCTCGGTGCTGGTCAGGGAATGGTGATAGGTGTGCCCACGCAACGCGCCTTCCGGCAGCTCGACCGCCTGCAGCGCCAGCGCCGCCAGACGTTTTTGCATCGTCGCATCGCCTTTGAGCAAACCCACCAGTTCGGCCCGCGTGCCTTCCACGTCGGTCAGGGAATCCAGCAGATACAGCATGCCGCCGCATTCGGCGAGCAGCGGCTTGCCGGCGGCGTGATGGCCACGAATGGCATCGAGCATCGCGGTGTTGCCTGACAAGGCCACATGGTGCAATTCCGGGTAGCCACCAGGCAGGTACAGGCTATCTGCCTCTGGCAACTGGCTGTCGCGGATCGGCGAGAAGAACCGCAGCTCGGCGCCCATCGCACGCAATAAGTCCAGGCTCGCGCCATAGGTGAAAGCAAAGGCTTCATCCCGGGCCACGGCGATCCGCACACCGGCCAGCAAAGGCTCGACTGGGATCACCTCGGGCGCGGCAAATTCCACTGCGGGCGGCAAGGCCACCTGGCAACTGCTACCCAAGGCCTCGGCGGCTGCATCGAGGCGCAGGTCGAGGTCGTTCAGCTCACTGGCTTGTACCAGGCCCAGGTGCCGGCTCGGCAATTCAATCCCGGTTTCCCGGGACAATGCGCCATACCAACGCAAGCCTTCGGTAAGGCTGCCTTCGAGTAACTGAGCGTGGCGCAGGGTGCCCACCCGATTGGCCAGCACGCCGGCAAATGGCAGGTCCGGCTGATAACGCGCCAGGCCCAACGCCAGTGCACCAAAGGTCTGGGCCATGGCGGTGCCGTCGATCACCCCCAGCACCGGCACGCCGAAGTGGCGCGCCAGGTCAGCACTGGACGGGGTACCGTCGAACAGGCCCATGACCCCTTCGATCAGGATCAGGTCAGCCTCGGCCGCGGCTTCCCACAACAGCCGGCGACTTTCCTGCTCGCCGACCATCCACATGTCCAACTGATACACCGGCTGGCCACTGGCACGTTCGAGAATCATCGGGTCGAGAAAATCCGGGCCGCACTTGAACACCCGGACCTTGCGCCCCTGATTGCGGTGCAAACGGGCCAGGGCCGCGGTGACGGTGGTCTTACCCTGCCCGGAGGCTGGCGCGGCGATCAGTACCGCCGGGCAAAAACGACTGCTGGTCATGAAAAGAGGCTCACAGCTCGACGCCTTTTTGCGCCTTGATCCCGGCCTGGAACGCATGCTTGATCACGCCCATTTCGGTGACGGTGTCAGCCAGTTCGATCATTTGCTCTTTGGCCGCGCGGCCGGTAACCACCACGTGTTGCATCGGCGGGCGGGCTTGCAGGTCGCTGAGCACCTGATCGAGATCGAGGTAGCCATGCTTGAGGGCGATGTTCAGCTCATCGAGCACCACCAGGCCGATGGCCGGGTCGCGCAGCAGTTCGCGGGACACCTGCCAGGCGGCCTCGGCAGCGGCGATATCACGCTGGCGGTCCTGGGTTTCCCAGGTGAACCCTTCGCCCATCACATGAAACCGCACCTGCTCCGGGAAGCGCCGGAAGAACAGCTCCTCGCCCGTGCTGTTGCGGCCCTTGATGAACTGCACCACACCGCACTGCATGCCATGGCCCATGGCGCGGGCGAGCATGCCGAACGCCGAACTGCTCTTGCCTTTGCCGTTGCCGGTCAGCACCAGCAGCAGGCCACATTCGTTGGGTGAGTTGGCAATACGCTCATCGATCACGGCTTTTTTGCGCTGCATGCGCGCCAGATGGCGTTCGTCACGATCAGGGGAATCAGTCATGGGGGAGCTCTCCGTTGAGGCTGGATAACGGCGGGCAGGCATAGAAATAGACGGCAAGAAGCCTGGCATCGCCCACCGTGATGCCGCTGGATGGATCAGGCCGGTCTCCGGGCTCATGAGTGGCGCGCTGGCCGGACGACGCGCCTTCCCATATCGGACACCGATACAGTGGCTCAAAGCGTCGTTTTCACTCATTTACCGTTGCGGGGGCAGCGCCGGGATCGTCACCCGTTCTGTCATAGAACGCGCGCTCACCGGCTTCCCTGTTTCACTCGATCGACCCTGGGGTCACCGAGCACCTGAAACAAGTCGCGAAGGTTAGTGGGTTGGGGGTGGAGCGTCAATTAAAGCCGGGCTAATCGGCAGCAAGAATGCAAAGCGCCACCTGACGAATTGAACCTAAGGTCATGCTGACGCCTCTATGGCTTAAGCAGTGCATTCAAAGGGAGAGCCGCATGTCCACGTCCCGCCTCGTTGGTGTCATCGCCCTGGCCGCAGGCCTGGTCGCCTGTGGAGAATCCTCGAGCCTCAGGGTCGAGGATGGCACCGGGCCTTCGCCCAAGCTGCCTGAACCCAACAAAACCCTGATACCGACGGTCAACATCGCGCCCGCTGTCGGCTGGGCCAATGGCGCCAAGCCGACCGCAGCGCCCGGCACCCAGGTAGTCGCCTTTGCCGAAGGATTGGAGCATCCGCGCTGGCTCTACGTGCTGCCCAACGGCGATGTACTGGTCGCAGAAACCAATGCGCCAGCCAAGCCTGAAGATGGCAAGGGCATCCGTGGCTGGGTCATGGGCAAGGTCATGGACCGCGCTGGGGCCGCGGTGCCCAGCGCCAACCGCATCACCCTGCTGCGCGACAGCAACCACGATGGCGTGGCCGAAACCCGCAGCAGTTTTATCGAAAACCTCAATTCGCCGTTTGGCATGACCTTGGTCGGCAACGACCTGTACGTCGCCGACACCGATCGTTTGCTGCGCTTCAACTATGTCGAGGGACAAACCTCAATCACCACCAAACCCATGAAAGTCATCGACCTGCCCGGTGGCACGCTGAATCACCACTGGACCAAAAACGTCATTGCCAGCCAGGACGGCAGCAAGTTGTATGTCACGGTGGGCTCCAACAGCAATGTCGGGGAAAACGGCCTGGAGCAGGAACAGGGCCGCGCCGCTATCTGGGAGGTGGATCGTGCCACCGGCAATCAGCGGATTTTCGCCTCCGGCCTGCGCAATCCCAACGGCATGGCCTGGGAACCGAGCTCGGGCAAACTGTGGACGGCGGTCAATGAGCGAGACGAGATCGGCAGCGACCTGGTGCCGGACTACATTACGTCGGTCAAGGATGGCGGCTTCTATGGCTGGCCGTTCAGCTACTACGGCCAACACGTCGATGTCCGCGTCAGCCCGCAAGATCCGGATCAGGTGGCCAAGGCCATCGCCCCGGACTACGCAGTGGGCCCACACACAGCCTCCCTGGGCCTAGCCTTCGCCGAAGGCAGCACGTTGCCAGCCCCGTTTACCGAAGGCGCGTTTATCGGCCAGCACGGCTCGTGGAACCGCAAACCGCACAGCGGTTACAAAGTGATCTTCGTACCCTTCAGTGCCGGCAAGCCAAGCGGGGAACCGCTGGATGTGCTCAGCGGCTTCCTCAACCAGGACGAAGAGGCCATGGGGCGGCCGGTGGGAGTGGTGATCGATCGGCAGGGTAACTTGCTGGTGGCCGACGATGTGGGCAACAAGGTGTGGCGGGTATCCGCCCGCCAATGACCGCAGCGCCTAGCGTTTGCGGCACAGCGTCAGGCCATCCCCCAGGGGCAATAACGACAGGTCGACCCGCGGATCATCCTTCAAGGCCAGGTTGAGTGCCTGGATGGCGCGGGTATCGGCACTCTCGGGTTGGCGCTCCAGGACCCGGCCACTCCACAGGGTGTTGTCGAACACCGCTAGGCCGCCGCTGCGCAACAAACGCAGGGCGCTTTCCAGGTAGGCCGGATAGTTGGCCTTGTCGGCATCGATGAAAATCAAGTCGAAAGCGCCGCCCTGCCCTTGCTGCTCGATCTGCTCCAGGGTCTGCAACGCCGGCGCCAGGCGCAGTTCGATGCGCTCGCTGAGGCCGGCTTCCTGCCAGTAGCGCCGCGCTGTGGCGTTGTAGTCACCAATGATGTCGCAGCAGATCAGTTGCCCGTCGTCCGGCAGGGCCGCGGCCATGCACAGGGCGCTGTAACCGGTGAACGTCCCCACTTCAATCACCCGGCGCGCACCGCTGAGCTTGACCAGCAACGCGAGGAACTGGCCCTGCTCCGGCGCTACCTGCCAACGTGCCATGGGCAGCGCCTGGGTTTCGTCACGCAGACGACGTTGCAGCGGCGTTTCGCGCAGCGAGACGTCGAGCAGGTACTGATAGAGGGCATCGTCGAGATTGAGCGTACGCGCGGTCATTACCACCTCTGCCAACCCGTTGTGAACTAGGGATTGTGCGCCAGGTGCTCGGGTTGCAGTACGCGCTTGGCGCTCAGGTAGGCTTTTTGCCAATAGGCTTTGGACAAGCTGTCGAGCTTGACCGTACCACCGGTAGCCGGCGCGTGCACGAAGCGTCCTTCGCCGACGTAGATGCCAGCGTGACTGACCCGTGAGCCGCCGTTGGTGGCGAAGAAGATCACATCGCCAGTCTGCAGGGCCTCTTTGCCGACGCTCGGGGCCTGCATGCCGATCATTTCACCGGTGGTGCGCGGCAGGGAAATACCCGCTGCATCCCGGTAGACATAGCCAATCAAGCCACTGCAATCAAATCCCGAATCCGGAGTATTACCGCCCCAGCGATAGGGTGTGCCCACCAGGCCCAAGGCGCGAAACAGCACGTCTTCGGCAGCCGGGGAGAAATTCTGGGTAGGGGCAAAAATCGGTGCGCGGACCACCTTGGCCGGTGGCGGCGTGCGACTGGCGCAGGCGCTGAGCAGCGCGACGCAGAACATGAGTGCAAGGCGGGCCGACATCGTCATTACCGAACATCCTGATCTGGCTGCGGCTGTCACTGCCGGGAGGCTGAAAACAAAACCGCGTAAGCAGGGCTTACGCGGTTAGTTGATCAACAATAGATCAGGATTCTAGCGGCTACGCGCCAAACTTCAAGTAAGACTTTAAGTTTGCACTACAAAAAGAAGGGGTATTGCCGGGAAGATGGTCTTTGCGCTGGCCGGCGCTCGCCTGGAGCGCCGTTGCCAGCCTGCCCGCTTACTTGCGGGCAGTGACCGTGGTCGGAGCCATGGCGAGGGCGCGCTTGGCTTCGATGAAGGTCTTGCTCCAGTAGCTGTCGCCCAGGCTATCGACCCGGACACCGCCGCTGCGGCTACTGCTGGAGTGGATGAACTGGTTGTCACCGAGGTAGATCCCGGCGTGGCTGACACGCCCGCGACGACCATTGGTGGCGAAGAACAGCAGGTCGCCCGGTTCCAGCTTGCTGCGCGAAACCAGTGGCGCATCAACGTTGATCATTTCGCGGGTGGAGCGTGGCAGGTTCATGCCCGCTTCTTCGCGAAACAGGTAGCCGATGAAGCCGCTGCAATCGAAACCGGCTTCAGAGGTACCACCGAAACGGTAACGGGTACCGATCAGGGACATGCCACGTTCGAGGATGCTGTCGGCCAGGACCGGCATCTGGTAAGGCTTGCGGCCCGCAAACGCGGCCAGCTCTTTTTCGGTTGCCAGTTCTTCCTGATAAACAGCGGAAGACTGCGCGGTAACAGAGTTCTTGACCTGTTGCTGGGGCTCTTGCTGGGACACTGGGGAGTGTGCAGCGCAACCAAACAACAGGGTGACGAGTGCGAGAGGCACGAGGGGTGCGAAGCGCTTTAGCATGGGCACGACCGTGGCTGAATTGTGTAAAGAAGCCGAGACTATGCCTTCTATCACCCTCATTTGCAAATTCAATCGATTTAAATGTGACTTTGCAGTTTCGCCCCGCCATCTAAGCGCTTAAGCCCATTATAAATCTGCACGCATGACGAACGCCGTTCGCCTGCGGGTTTTCTGACGCCTGAAATTTGCCGAAACGCGCTACAGGCCGCGGTTTTACCAGCCCAGGGTTTCTTTGAGGAAGGGAATGGTCAGCTTGCGCTGAGCCTGCAGGGACGCCTGATCGAGGCGCTCAAGCAGCTCGAACAGGGCACTCATGCTGCGGGTACCACGAGTCAGGATAAAATGCCCGACCTCGTCGGTCAGGTGCAGACCGCGGCGCGAGGCACGCAGTTGCAGGGCGCGCAGTTTGTCCTCATCGGACAGCGGACGCATCTGGAAAATCAACGCCAGGGTCAAACGGGACTTGAGGTCGGCCAGCTTGACCGGCAACTCCCGCGGCGAAGTCGACGCTGCGATCAGCAAGCGCCGACCACTGTCGCGCAGCCGATTGAACAGGTGGAACAGCGCCTCTTCCCAGTCTGCTCGCCCGGCAACCGCCTGCAGGTCATCCAGGCACACCAGCTCGTACTGCTCGAGGTTGTCGAGGATCTCGATACCCCGGTCCAGCAATTCGGCCAACGGCAGGTACACCGCCGGCTCGCCCAACTGCTCGAAGCGCAGGCACGCCGCCTGCAACAAGTGCGTACGCCCCACGCCGTCCTTGCCCCACAGATAGATCAGGCTTTCGGTCCAGCCGGCGTCGGCTTCGCACAGGCGTTCGACATAGCCGAGTGCAGCGGCGTTGGCGCCAGGGTAGTAATTGATAAAGGTGGCGTCATCACGCAGACGCACACCTAGGGGCAGCTGAATCGGTTTCATGCTGACTGAACAGTTCCAAAGGAACCGTTAGTGGCCTCTGTGTAAAGTTTGCAAAGTTTATACCCGTGAAGCCAGCCGCACAATGCAACAGACCATAAGCAAAATCAAAGGTTTGCGTTAACTTGCCAGTATCGGGCCAGAGGCACTCACGCCTCGGGCCCCTGGGCCCCACTGTACATTCCCGAATCCTTGTACAAATCTTGCACGTGACGCACCAGCACCATGATCACCGCCGCCACCGGTAACGCCAGCAGGATCCCGGTAAAGCCGAACAACTCGCCACCGGCCAGGATCGCGAAGATCACCGCCACCGGGTGCAGGCCAATCCGGTCACCCACCAGCAATGGCGTCAGCACCATGCCTTCCAGGGCCTGGCCAACCATGAACACCGCGACAATCCCGATCATCGGGTACGGGTCGCCACCAAACTGGAACAGTCCGGCAATCAACGCCGCGCCAATCCCGATCACAAAGCCCATGTAGGGCACGATGGCCGCCAGACCGGCAATCAGGCCGATCAACAACCCCAACTGCAGGCCGACCAGCATCAGGCCCGCCGCGTAGATCACCCCCAACGCCAGCATCACCAGCAACTGCCCGCGCACGAAGGCGCCCAGCACCTCATGGCATTCGCCGGCCAGCGACACCAGCCGCGCCTCACGATCACGCGGCAGCAGGCTGCGGATCTTGGCCATCATCACATCCCAATCGCGCAGCAGGTAAAAGCTCACCACCGGGATCAACACCAGGTTGGCCAGCAACCCGATCAGCGCCAGGCTGGACGCCGTGGCCTGGCTCAGCACCACCCCGACGATGTCGGTGGTCTGCCCCATGTGCTCACTGATGGCAGCCTTGACCTTGTCGAACTTCCAGAACCCGTCCGCCAGCCCCAACTTGGCCTGCACCCATGGCATCGCGGTGTGCTGCAGCCAGTCGAGCATCTGCGGAGCCAGTTCGTACAGGCTGAACAACTGCTTGGCCAGCATCGGCACCAGCACCAGCAACAAGGCCATGACGATCAAGGTGAACACGGCAAACACCGCCACCACGCCCCAGGTCCGCGACAGACCGTACTTTTCCAGACGGTCGACCATCGGATCGAACAGGTACGCCAGCCCCAGCGCCACCAGGAACGGCGTGAGGATCGGGTGCAACAGATAAATGAACAGACACAGCAGGACGACCCCACCCAGCCAAACCCAACGCCGCGAATCGGCCATGTACCACTCCTGCTTCTATATAGGAAAAGAAAAACTACCAGCGAAAACTCAATTGCGCCTTGGGTGCTGCCGCCACTGCCGCAGGCGTACCCTCGGCGCCCGGGGCCAGTGGCGCAGGCGCCGCTACGGGCACCTCCTGCAACTTGGCCAGGCTCAACTGCGCACGCAGTTGCTCGCTGCTGCCATTGACCCGATACACGATCCGGTCACCCACCACCCGCTGCAAACGGGCACCAAAGGGCTCCAGCAAGCGCCCCAGCGCAGCATAACGTTCAAGGTTCATGCCCTGCACTTCAAGCACCTGCTCGCCGGACGCCCCCGGCTTGGAGGCAAAGCGCGGCGCCAGGCGCTCACTCACTGCCAGCAACACCGCGTCGGCAACCTCCGCGCTATCCGCCCCCTGCACGCTGCCCTGCTCACGCTGGTCTCCCAGCCACAGATGCCATTTGGCCTGCCATGCACCGCCATCCTCACGCGCATGTACCGCCAGCAGGCCATCGGCACCATAACGCTCGGAGGCGCTGCGCAGCGCAGTGGCATCATTACCTTGCAGATTGGGTGCGGTGGCGACCAGTTGCTCGCTCAGGTCGGCCAGCGGCAGGCGCAAGGGTAACCCACGATGCTGGGCCGCACGGCGCAAGGGCTCTGCACTGGACTGGCCGTCGCCCACCAGGCTCGAGCCTTCACTGGAGTCGTTGAGCCACCAACCGAGGATCGACGGCCGATTGGCGCCCCACACCGCCAGCCCGGCCTGGCGCAACGCGCGATCGGTGCTCGCCGGATCGAATTCGACCTGCAGGCTTTCCGGCGGCCCGGCATCGTAGCCGTACTGGCTGATGATTTGTTGCGGGTCCTTGCGCAAGGCGGCCAGGCCGGGGCTTTGCAAGGCCTTGGCATCTCCGGTAAGGCGCAACACCAGGGTGTCGAGCGCACGCTGGGTGGCCTGGTCGCGCTCTTGCGGGGTCTGGTTGCTGACCGGTTCGCGCACCTGATAGAGACCTTTGACGGTTTGGGCCTGGCTGGCCAGGCTGAGCACTGACAACACACCGGCAAACAACAATTTACACAGACGCATGGAAGATTCCCGACGACAGAAAGCGGCTGGAACGCACCGCATGAATCAATTTGAACAGGGCTGTGACCACGCGCCCCAGCAAAACATTCACGCGATCGCTGGAAGTTTTTACTCCGTCATAACCATAGACGGTAAACAGCTCTACCTTATACAGCGACACACGAGATCTCCAACGCCGGCATTTTTTGCTTTTTTTTGCCGATATGCCCCTGCCCGTCGGCCCGAGGATGGCCGCTGCCCCTCAAGCCTGATAAAATCGCGCGCCTTCGCAGACCGGCAATGGCCGGGTGATCTGAAATGTTTTGCGCGGCACTCCCGCCAGGACGCTTTCAGCCTTCCCGCCAGACTCGGTCGTTACCCCTGAATCCCCCCTAAAGGCCTGGATCATGAGCAAGCAACCCTCCCTGAGCTACAAGGACGCCGGTGTAGACATCGACGCCGGTGAAGCATTGGTCGAACGCATCAAGAGCGTCGCCAAGCGCACTGCGCGCCCGGAAGTCATGGGCGGCCTGGGCGGTTTCGGCGCCCTCTGCGAAATCCCGGCCGGCTACAAGCAGCCTGTACTGGTTTCCGGCACCGACGGTGTTGGCACCAAGCTGCGCCTGGCACTGAACCTGAACAAGCACGACAGCATCGGCATCGACCTGGTGGCCATGTGCGTTAACGACCTGGTGGTGTGCGGCGCCGAACCGCTGTTCTTCCTGGACTACTACGCCACCGGCAAGCTCAACGTCGAAACCGCCACCCAGGTGGTCACTGGCATCGGCGCTGGCTGCGAACTGTCCGGCTGCTCCCTGGTTGGCGGCGAAACCGCTGAAATGCCTGGCATGTACGAAGGCGAAGACTACGACCTGGCCGGCTTCTGCGTCGGTGTGGTCGAGAAAGCCGAGATCATCGACGGCTCGAAAGTGGCCGCCGGCGACGCCCTGCTCGCCCTGCCTTCGTCCGGCCCGCACTCCAATGGCTACTCGCTGATCCGCAAGATCATCGAAGTATCCGGTGCCGACATCGAGAACATCGAACTCGATGGCAAGCCGCTGACCGACCTGCTGATGGCGCCGACCCGCATCTACGTCAAGCCGTTGCTCAAGCTGATCAAGGACACCGGCGCTGTAAAAGCCATGGCCCACATCACCGGTGGTGGCCTGCTGGACAACATCCCACGCGTCCTGCCAAAAGGCGCACAAGCCGTGGTTGACGTTGCGAGCTGGACCCGTCCTGCCGTGTTCGACTGGCTGCAAGAGCAAGGCAACGTCGACGAAAACGAAATGCACCGCGTGCTGAACTGCGGCGTGGGCATGGTCATCTGCGTCGCTCAAGAGCACGTTGAAACCGCGCTGAACGTGCTGCGTGAAGCCGGCGAGCAGCCTTGGGTCATCGGTCAGATCTCCACCGCTGCCGAAGGCGCGGCTCAGGTTGAACTGAAGAACCTCAAGGCTCATTGATGTCCAAGACCTGTGATGTGGTGGTGCTGTTGTCCGGCACCGGCAGTAACTTGCAGGCCTTGATCGACGACGCACAGCATGCGGACAACCCTGTCCGCATCCGCGCCGTGATCTCGAACCGCGCCGATGCCTACGGCCTTCAGCGCGCCAGGGACGCGGGTATCGACACCCGCGCCCTGGATCACAAGGCTTTCGAAGGCCGCGAGGCCTTCGATGCCGCCTTGATCGAACTGATCGATGAATTCCAGCCCAAGCTGGTGGTACTGGCCGGTTTCATGCGCATTCTCAGCGCTGATTTCGTGCGCCACTATCAGAGCCGCCTGCTCAATATCCACCCTTCGCTGCTACCCAAATACAAAGGGTTACACACTCATCAGCGAGCGTTGGAGGCCGGCGACACTGAACACGGATGCAGCGTGCACTTCGTTACCGAGGAACTCGACGGCGGCCCACTGGTCGTACAGGCAGTAATACCGGTAGAGTTGCATGATTCGCCGCAAAGTCTGGCGCAACGCGTACACGTACGCGAACACCAGATTTATCCGTTGGCTGTTCGCTGGTTTGCCGAGGGCCGCCTGAGCCTTGGCGAAGAAGGTGCTTTACTGGATGGCCAGTTGCTCGAGGCCAGCGGTCACTTGATTCGTAACTAGGAGATTTTATGCGTCGCGCCCTGCTCTTCGCTTGCGCTCTGTTCGCCCTGCCACTCGCGCAGGCTGCAGACCTTCAACCGTTCTCCGCCAGCTACACCGCCGACTGGAAACAGCTGCCGATGAGCGGCACTGCCGAACGCAGCCTGGCCAAACAAGCCAATGGTGTCTGGAAGCTCAGCTTCAAGGCCTCCATGATGATTGCCAGCCTGACCGAAGAAAGCACCCTGACACTCGACAAGGACACCCTGCTGCCGCAGTCGTATCACTTCGAGCGTGGCGGCCTGGGCAAGGCCAAGAAGGCTGATCTGGATTTCGACTGGACCACCAAGATGGTCACCGGCACTGATCGCGGTGACGCGGTCAAGATCCCGCTGAACCGCGGCATGGTCGACAAATCCACCTATCAGCTCGCCCTGCAGCACGATGTCGCCGCCGGCAAGAAAAGCATGAGCTACCAAGTGGTCGATGACGGCGAAGTCGATACCTACGACTTCCGCGTCCTGGGCTCCGAGAAAGTCGACACCAAGGCCGGCCAGATCGACGCGATCAAGGTGGAGCGCGTACGCGACCCGACACAAAGCAAACGCATCACCGTGATGTGGTTCGCCAAGGACTGGGACTACCTGCTGGTTCGCCTGCAACAGGTCGAAACCGACGGCAAGGAGTACAACATCATGCTCCTGGACGGCACCGTCAACGGCAAGTCGGTCAAAGGCAGCTAAGCCTGGAAACACCCAAAAGCCTCGCGAAAGCGGGGCTTTTTTTCGCCTGTAGATTCGCCGTCACCGGCCCGCGAAGCCCTTCGGCTCATGAAACTTCTGTCATGAAACTTTCCAGCCTGCGACCGAATGTCACGCCCTGCACGGGCTGCAGGATTTTCTCAATTCCTGCAACAGACCGTTACCGATTCTGCTGATTTACTTAGCAAGCTATCAAAACATATAACAAAGGCCTGCACACGCCTTGCTGCAGATCAATCAGGATTGGAGCTAGCAGATGACAGTTAAAGTGACAGAACGCGACGATTCACACATGTCCCACGAAGGGGTAGCCGCCGGTATCCGCATCTGGGATGTGCATCAACAAGACTTGCTGGTGGGAATGTTTCATTCCGAAAGCGACGCCCACAGCTATCGCATCGAATTGGAAACCCTGGAGCAGCAACGCGAAACCGCTACGCGCTGACCTTTGAAAACTGCAGCCGCCAACCCAGCCAAGCGCCGAGGCTGGCGGCTGCAGACTCAGCTCAGTTCCAGTTGCACAAAGTGCAACGTCTCCTCGACTTTCATAGCCTGCAGTTCGTGGCTGATCCGGCCGCAACTGACTTTAGCGAACTGACAATGCCCCTCGCCCATGCCATCGTTCCTGACCGCAAACTGCACACTCGGCGGGTACGGTCGGTTTTGATCAAACGGCATGCCACAGGCGATCAGAAAATCAATTTTCGCCTCGATCTGCTCCGTCTCTTCATCTCGCTCGCCCTCTTCGAGCTGCGCGTAGTCCAGGCACACATTGATACTAAAAGGGCACAGTTCGATCATCGAGTTAAACAACATCGGACCATAACCCTGCGCCGTATTGTGCTCGGACAGCGCCGAACTGAGTTTGCGCACTTTGACTTTCAAGTTATCGGAAAGCTGAAAGTACCAATAACACTCATCACTGCCGACATTCCTGCCAAAGTCGATACCGGAAACATGGCGCTTTGGCCACATCGATAGCTCCGGGAAGCCGTCGCCCAGAAACTTGAAGTTACTCGCCAGCAACACTGAGTTGACCACTTCAAAATACTCACCTTGAGGATCCTCGACCTTGATCAAGCTGGCACAGGTGCCGGCCATCAGGACGACCCTGCCATAGTCGTTGAGCGGCAGCCACTTGATGAGCTGCGCGATACTCCCCGGCAGTTGCTCCAGGTAACAACTGCTCAGCTGCAGCAGCTCCTCCTCGGTGCCCGCACTGGCCCAGGGTACGTTCCAGAAGAACTCGGGCAAGGTGAAGAACAGGCACTGACTGTCGACGTAATCATTGATGGTCAGTTCGGCACTCAGGTTCAGCCTGTCACTGACGAATTGAACTCGCCGATCGAGTTCCTGGGTGACATAACTGACGATGCTCTGGCCCGGTTTACGCGCC
Source organism: Pseudomonas sp. P5_152 (assembly GCF_033989915.1). Lineage (NCBI taxonomy): Bacteria > Pseudomonadati > Pseudomonadota > Gammaproteobacteria > Pseudomonadales > Pseudomonadaceae > Pseudomonas > Pseudomonas sp. P5_152. The sequence goes on from NZ_JASFAH010000002.1 coordinate 1,615,686, forward strand.
CAGGAGAATTCCGAATGAAAGGTGGGTTGTTGCAAAGACGCAATAGTCACAAACATTAAGCACCTCAGAATCATTAATAGATCAAATACTCTCCTTGCCGTTGGGCCATTAAAAGATCAACCGCAGGATCGGTATTACACCGACCTGAAGCCAGACATAAATAAATATTAACCGCCGTATAACAGAAGAGCCCGAAAGAGCGTAGCGATACACTCTTTCGGGCTCAACATGTTTGACCGCCTGAAGTACTAACGCGTGTGTAGTTGTCGCCAACTACCCATGTCGTATTACCACATCAGATCATCAGGAATCTGATAGGCCGCATACGGATCGTCCTCGGCATCGACCTCTTCGGTCTGCACGTTCATCTGCACGATGCGCTGTGGATCGCGCTCCTGGATCTTCAGCGCAGCCTCACGTGGGATCACTTCGTAGCCGCCGCCATGGTGGACGATGGCCAGCGAGCCGCTGCTGAGTTTGTTGCGCATCAGGGTGTTGACCGACAGGCGCTTGACCTTCTTGTCGTCAACGAAGTTGTAGTAGTCCTCGGTGGTGAGCTTGGGCAGGCGCGAGACTTCGATCAGTTGCTTGATCTGTGCGGCACGGGCCTTCTGCTCGGCTTTCTCCTGCTGCTGGCGGTTGAGCTCCTGGTCGCGCTTGACCTTCTCGGCCATGGCTTCCTGGGCCAGGCGCTGCTGGCTGTCGTCGAGCTCGATCTGGCCTTTGTGGGCCAGGCGTTGTTGCTTCTGCTTTTCTTTACCGACCTGCTTGGCCTGCTTTTGATTGACCAGCCCTGCTTTGAGCAACTGGTCGCGAAGGGAAATGCTCATGTGCTTACTCACTTAGGCAACTGCTCAACCGCAGCTGGGCAAATTCTTTTCCTGACGTTTGGCTTCGCCCCACAAGGCGTCCAACTCTTCGAGGGTGCAATTTTCTATGGGTTGGTGCGTGTCGCGCAATGCCTGTTCGATAAATCGGAAACGTCGCTCAAACTTGGCATTGGCCCCGCGCAGCGCGGTTTCCGGGTCGACCTTGAGGTGCCGCGCCAGATTGACCACGGAAAACAACAGGTCGCCGACCTCGTCACTGATCGCCGCCTTGTCGTTATCGGCCATGGCCTCAAGCACTTCATCGAGCTCTTCACGCACCTTGTCGAGCACCGGCAACGCATGCGGCCAATCGAACCCTACCTGCCCGGCGCGCTTTTGCAACTTGGCCGAACGCGACAGCGCCGGCAGCGCACTGGGCACATCGTCGAGCAAGGACAACTGCTCGGGTGCCTGGGACTTCTCGGCCCGTTCTTGCGCCTTGATCTGCTCCCAACGCTGCTTGACCTGCTCCTCGTCGAGGCGCGGGACATCCAGCGGTGCGTACAGGTCGCCAGTGGGAAACACGTGGGGATGACGGCGGATCAACTTGCGGGTGATGCTGTCGATGACGCCGGCAAACTCGAAACGCCCCTCCTCTCGGGCCAACTGGCTGTAGTACACCACCTGGAACAGCAAGTCGCCCAATTCACCCTGCAAGTGATCGAAGTCCCCGCGCTCGATGGCGTCAGCTACTTCGTAGGCTTCCTCCAGGGTGTGCGGGACGATGCTCTTGTACGTTTGCTTGATATCCCACGGGCAGCCGTACTGCGGGTCGCGCAGACGGGCCATGAGGTGCAGCAGGTCTTCAAGTGAATACATCAAAACGGCCTCTGCCCGCTTACTGTAGGAGCGAGCCTGCTCGCGATGGACGTTAACGATGACGCGCGTCATCTGAATAAATGCGTCGCCCTCAAATCCTTCGCGAGCAAGCCGCCAGCGGGCCCGCTCCTACAATAAAGCTCTTGCGTCTTATGGCGTACGATTACGCCGGGTCTCAATGATGTTTGGCAACTGGGAAATTCGCCCCAGCAGCCGCCCCAAAGCGTCCAGCCCCGGAATCTCGATGGTCAGGGACATCAACGCAGTGTTGTCCTCCTTGTTCGAGCGGGTGTTGACCGCCAGCACGTTGATCCGCTCGTTGAGCAGCACTTGCGAGACGTCACGCAGCAGACCGGAGCGGTCGTAGGCACGGATGATGATGTCCACCGGATAGGTGAGCACCGGCACCGGGCCCCAGCTGACCTGGATGATCCGCTCGGGTTCGCGCCCGCCCAGTTGCAACACCGAGGCACAGTCCTGGCGGTGAATGCTGACACCGCGGCCCTGGGTGATGTAGCCGACGATCGCGTCGCCTGGCAGCGGCTGGCAGCAGCCGGCCATCTGCGTCATCAGGTTGCCCACGCCCTGGATCTGGATGTCGCCGCGCTTGCCGGGCTTGTAGCCGGTGGCCTTGCGCGGGATCAGCTCCAACTGTTCGTTGCCGCGTTCCGGCTCCACCAGTTGCTGCGCCAGGTTGACCAGTTGGGCCAGGCGCAGATCGCCCGCGCCCAGGGCTGCGAACATGTCCTCGGCGGTTTTCATGTTGGCCTTGTCGGCCAGCTTCTCGAAATCCACCTGCGGCAGGCCGAGGCGATTGAGCTCGCGCTCGAGCAAGGTCTTGCCCGCCGCGACGTTCTGATCGCGCGCCTGCAACTTGAACCAGTGGACAATCTTGGCCCGGGCCCGCGAGGTGGTGATGTAGCCCAGGTTCGGGTTCAGCCAGTCACGGCTCGGGGTGCCGTGCTTGCTGGTGATGATCTCGACCTGTTCACCGGTTTGCAGGCTGTAGTTGAGCGGCACGATACGCCCGTTGATCTTTGCGCCACGGCAGTTGTGGCCGATCTCGGTGTGCACGCGGTAGGCAAAGTCCAGCGGCGTCGCGCCCTTGGGCAGGTCGATGGCATGGCCGTCGGGGGTGAAGATGTACACCCGGTCCGGCTCGATATCGACCCGCAACTGTTCGGCCAGGCCACCGATGTCCCCCAGCTCCTCGTGCCACTCGAGCACCTGGCGCAACCAGGAGATTTTCTCTTCGTAGTGGTTGGAGCCGGACTTGACGTCGGTGCCTTTGTACTTCCAGTGCGCACAGACCCCCAACTCGGCTTCTTCGTGCATGGCGTGGGTGCGGATCTGCACTTCCAGCACCTTGCCCTCGGGACCGATCACCGCCGTGTGCAACGAGCGGTAGCCGTTCTCCTTGGGGTTGGCGATGTAGTCGTCGAATTCCTTGGGAATGTGCCGCCACAGCGTGTGGACGATGCCCAGCGCGGTATAGCAGTCGCGCATTTCCGGCACCAGCACGCGCACCGCGCGCACGTCGTAGATCTGGCTAAACTCCAGACCCTTGCGCTGCATTTTGCGCCAGATCGAATAGATGTGCTTGGCTCGGCCGCTGATGTCGGCATCGACACCGGTGGCCTGCAACTCGCTCTGCAACTGGTTCATCACGTCACTGATGAAGCGCTCGCGGTCGAGGCGCCGCTCATGCAGCAACTTGGCAATCTGCTTGTACTGGTCCGGTTCCAGGTAACGGAAGGACAAGTCCTCCAGCTCCCACTTGATATGACCGATCCCCAGGCGATGGGCCAGCGGCGCGTAGATATCAAAAACTTCCCGGGCGACCCGGTTGCGCTTTTCGTCGTCGGCGGTTTTCACCGCGCGGATCGCGCAGGTGCGCTCGGCGAGCTTGATCAGGGCCACACGGACGTCGTCGACCATGGCCACCAGCATCTTGCGCAGGTTTTCCACCTGGCCCTGGGTGCCCAGCACCATGGACTGGCGCGGGCTCAGGCTGGCGCTGATGGCCGCCATGCGCAGCACGCCGTCGATCAGCTTGCCGACCACCGGGCCAAAGCGCTGGCTGACGTTGGGCAGTTGGATCTGGCCTTCGCGCACGCCACGGTAAAGAATCGCCGCGACCAGGGAGTCCTGGTCGAGCTTGAGGTCGGCGAGAATTTCCGCGATCTCAAGCCCGGTACGAAAACTCGAGGTGCCTTCGGACCACAGGTTCTTCGCCGCATTGTCTTGCTGCTCGGCCTGGCGAGCGAACTCGCAGGCTTCCTTCAAGGCTTCGCGATCCAGTGCTGGATCGACACTGACCGCATGATCGAGCCAAGCCTCGAGATTGATACTGCCGTCGGTGTTGATCGGCTGGTGTGCTCTCACCTGTACCATCTTGCTTACCTTCCCTACGACGCAGATTCAATGCGTCAAATCGCTGACCTTCGTTGCCCATGCGCCCTCGCTGGGCTGCTGCGAGTGCGGCATGGGCGGCCCAGTCGGACCAGACGAGCATCCTAGCTCGCTTCAAATAACGCCATGGCCTCGACATGTGCCGTCTGAGGAAACATATCGAGGATCCCGGCACGTTTTAACCGGTAGCCCTGCTTGATCAATTCAACCGTGTCGCGCGCCAGCGTTGCCGGGTTGCACGACACGTATACCAGGCGCTTGGCGCCGAGCGAGGCGAGTGTGCGCACCACCTCGAAAGCACCATCACGCGGTGGGTCCAAGAGTACCGCACAAAAGCGTTCCTCGGCCCATTTGGCATCAGCCAAAGGCTGGGATAAATCGGCCTGAAAAAACCTGGCGTTATGCAGATTGTTGCTAGCGGCATTGGCAGCAGCGCGCTCGACCATGGTCTGCACGCCTTCCACAGCCACCACTTCGCGCACCTGCTGGGCCAGCGGCAAGGCAAAGTTGCCCAGGCCGCAGAACAGATCCAGCACGCGTTCCTCAGCCGTCGGTTGCAGCCAGTCCAGGGCCTGGGCCACCATCGCCTCGTTGACCGCGGCATTGACCTGGACAAAGTCCCCCGGCCGATACGCCAGCTCCAGGTTCCAGCGTTCCAGTCGATAGCCCAGCGCCTGGCCGGCATCCACCGGTTGTGGTTCACCTTCGCCATGCAGCCACAACTGGGCTTGATGGAAGGCGCAGAATTCCTTGAGTATGTTCAGGTCGGCGTCGGACAGCGGTGCCATGTGCCGCAACAACACGGCCAGCGAAGAACCGGCGAACAACTCGACATGCCCCAGGGACTGCGGTTTGCTCAAGCGCCGAAGCATCTCGGGCAAACGACTCATGATCGGTTGCAAGGGCTGTACCAGCACCGGGCAATCATCGATGCCTACGATGTCCTGGCTACCCGCGGCACGGAATCCGACTTCCAGCTTCTTCGCCTTGATGTCCCAGCGCACTGCCACTCGGGCGCGACGTCGATAGGCAAATTCCGCCCCGCTCAGCGGCGCAGCCCACTCTTCGGGCTCGACCCCGGCCACCTTCGACAACTGCTCGGCGAGCATGCGCTGTTTCAGGGCCAGTTGTTCGTTATGGGGCAGATGCTGCACGCTGCAGCCACCGCAGCGCCCGGCATGGACACAGGGGGCAGGACGGCGCAGGTCATTGGCGACAAATACTCGTTCGGTACGGGCCTCGACCACTTTGCCATGGGCGCCAAGGACCCGCGCCTCGACCTCCTCGCCCGCCAGGGCGCCGATGACGAACCAGGTGCGTCCTTCGAAAAACGCGATGCCACGACCGTCATTGGCCAGGCGCTCGATGCTCAAGCGCTGCTTTTTACCGGTCGGGATTTGCGGGGCCTTGCTGCCGCCCGTGGGCTGGAAACGCAGGCCTCTCGGTTGCTTGGCCATCAGTTGGGCGCATCGAAAATGCCGGTCGACAAGTAACGGTCGCCCCGGTCGCAGATGATCGCGACGATCACCGCGTTTTCAACTTCCCGGGACAGCCGCAGCATCGCCGCCACCGCGCCACCCGAGGAAACGCCACAGAAGATGCCTTCCTCGCGGGCCAGTCGACGGGTCACGTCTTCAGCTTCGCCCTGGGCCATGTCGACGATCCGGTCGACGCGCTCGGCCTGGTAGATCTTCGGCAGGTATTCCTGGGGCCAGCGGCGGATGCCCGGGATCGCCGAGCCTTCCATCGGCTGCAGGCCGACGATCTGCACGCTGGCGCTCTGCTCTTTCAAGTAGCGCGAAACGCCCATGATGGTCCCGGTAGTGCCCATGGAACTGACAAAGTGGGTAATGGTGCCCTGGGTCTGGCGCCAGATCTCCGGGCCGGTGGTGGTGTAGTGCGCCTCGGGGTTGTCACCGTTGGCGAACTGGTCCAGCACCTTGCCACGGCCCTCGGCCTCCATGCGCTGGGCCAGATCGCGGGCGCCTTCCATGCCCTCCTCCTGGCTGACCAGGATCAGCTCGGCACCGTAGGCCGTCATGGCGGCCTTGCGCTCGGCGCTGGAGTTGTCGGGCATGATCAGGATCATCTTGTAACCCTTGATCGCCGCCGCCATGGCCAGGGCGATCCCGGTGTTGCCGGAGGTCGCCTCGATCAGAGTGTCGCCGGCATGGATCTGCCCACGCAACTCGGCACGGGTGATCATCGACAACGCCGGACGGTCCTTGACCGAACCCGCCGGGTTATTGCCCTCAAGCTTGAGCAGCAGGGTGTTGCTGGTCTCGCCAGGCAGGCGCTGCAAACGGACCAGCGGGGTGTTGCCGACGCAATCGGCGATAGTTGGGTACTGCAAGGTCATGGCGTATTCGCAATCCAGACTGCGGGGGCGCCCATCATACCGGCAAACGTGCGCGGGCCATATCACGCAAAGTACGGTGCTTATGGCTGATAGCTATAAGCAGCTATTACGCTGTCGAGCGCCCGATCAGACGGCAGAGGGATGAGCCAGCAGGCGCAGGTGCAGGCACAATCCCCCTCCGGTGTTCTGCGCCCACAACTGCCCGCCCTGGCGTTGCACGGCATTCCTGGCAATGCTCAAGCCCAGCCCGAAACCGCCATTGCCCGGGCGCGAGCCGTCGAGGCGGGTGAAGGGCAGGAAGATCCGTTCCAGGTCGGCCTCCGCCACCCCACCGCCCTGATCCTCCAGCCAAAGGTGCCAGAACTCGCCGTCACGGCGACCGTCGAGGCGAACGCAGGCGCCCTCGGGGGAATGCCGGATGGCGTTGCGCAGAATGTTTTCCAGGGCCTGGGCCAAGGTGTTGAGGTTGCCGCGCACCCAACACTCGGCGTCGACCGCGCATTGCAGTTGGGTACTGGGCCAGGCACTTTCGTAGCAGGCGTTTTCCGTGAGCATTTCCCACAGCGCCTGCACCTGGATTGCCTCGTCCGGCAGGGGCGCACGCTCGGTATCGAGCCAGGCCAGTTGCAGGGTGTCTTCGACCAGGCGCTGCATGCCATCGACTTCACGGCCGATGCGGTCCCGCAGTTGCGCCAGGTCCTGTTCGCTTTCGCTGGCCACTCGCAGGCGACTCAGCGGGGTGCGCAGTTCATGGGACAGGTCACGCAGCAACTGCTGTTGCAGCGCCACCGTGCTTTGCAGCCGTTCGGACATGTGATCGAAGGCGCGCCCCAGTTCACCCAGCTCATCCTTGCGATTGGTGGTCTGGCTCGACAGGCGCACGCTCAACTGGTCCGCCCGCCAGGCGTTGGCCTGCTCGCGCAGATTGTTCAGCGGTACCACCAGCAAGCGGTACAGCCCCACGCACAGGAGCAGGGTGAACAGCCCGGGAATCACCCCGTTGGTGATCACCCGCCAGAACACTTGGTAGCGCCCAGGCATGAAGCGCTTGGGCAATTCGAGCACCAGGCTGCCGACGCTCGAGTCCTGGGGAAAGGGAATACGCAGCCCGGGCAGGCGCTTGGCGTGGATCGGCCACTCCATGTCACGCAAAAACGTCAAACGCTGGATTTCCGGAGCGGTGAGTTCATGGCTGCTCAAGGATTGCAGCTCATTACTGATGACTCCCACCCAGCCTTTCTCACGCTGAGCCATGCCCTGCAGCCAGGCATCAACGCCGGCGCGCTGGCCCTGCTGCCAGGCCTGCTCGGCCTCTGCGGCGTAGCCCAAGAGGGTAGCCCGGGCCTCGTGGGACAGAAACTGGTTCTGCTTTTCCATGTAGCGGCCCCAGGACCAGCTCAGCCAGATCATCAGCAGGCAGAAGGCAACCAGTAGGCACGCCAGTTTCCAGAACAGCGAATGTTTGCCGGGGAGGTCAGACCACTTCATCGATGGCGCTCAAGACGTAACCTTTGCCCCACACGGTGCGCACTTCGCGCTCGCTGTAGCCGATGGCCTTGAGCTTGCGCCGGATCTGGCTGATGTGCATGTCCAGGCTGCGGTCGTGGGGTGCGTAGCCGCGTTGCAATACATGCTGGTAAAGGAAGGCCTTGCTCAGGACTTCGTCGCCATTGCGGTTGAGGGTTTCCAGCAGCCGGTACTCACTGCGGGTCAGGCCAGCCCACTGCTGGCCAAAATGCACATCGCACAGTTCGTCGTCGAACCGCAGGCTGTGGGCTTCAGTGTTGAGTGTCGGTGGCACGTGGCGGCGGTCCAGGGCCACCCGCCGCAGGATGGCTTCAATGCGCACGCGCAATTCGGCCATGCTGAACGGCTTGGGCAGGTAGTCGTCGGCGCCCAGGCGAAAACCGCTGATGCGATCCGCTTCCGCGCCCAGCGCGGACATCAGCAGCACGGGCGTCGAGTCACTGGTACGCAGGTCGGTCAGTACCGCCAGGCCATCCATGCCGGGCAACAGGATGTCCATCAACACCACATCGAAGGCCTGGGCACGGGCCAGCGCCAGCCCTTCCTTGCCGTTCTGGCACCAGGTGACCTGGAAACCACAACGTCCCAGGTGCTCATGCACATAAGCGCCGAGCACAAGGTCGTCTTCAATCGCCAGGATCCGGGGAAAGCCAACAGGTACGGGAGTCATTAGCTTCTGCAAGTAATTCTCAATCAGTGATTATTCAAGATTGCCCGGCCATGAGCAACCCGCGCGGCTGCCCGACGTCACGCAGCTGTCGGCGGTGCCGGGCAATTTGCCGAGATTGCCTGCCTGCAAATCGCTACACTGCGCAGGTATTGCGTGCCAGATAGGCGCATCGATGATCGATGAACGACGTAAGAGCAGGAGAGTGGCGTGCTGAAGAAAATGGGGATCAAAGGTCGCGTGCTCCTGCTGACCTTGCTGCCGACCAGCCTGATGGCCCTGGTCCTGGGTGGTTATTTCACCTGGATGCAGCAGTCCGACCTGCAGACCCAACTGCTCAAGCGCGGAGAAATGATCGCCGAACAACTGGCACCGCTGGTGGCGCCAGCAATGGGCCATCAGAACGAAGAGTTGCTGGAACGCATCGCCACCCAGTCGCTGGAACAACAGGACGTGCGCGCTGTGTCGTTCCTCGCCCCTGACCGCAGCCCTGTGGCGCACGCCGGCCCCTTGATGCTCAACCCGGCACCGACCGGCGACAACTCGCACCTGCTGCGCCGCTCCGGCAGCGATGCCACCCGCTACCTGCTGCCGGTGTTCGGCAAGCACCGCAACCTGGCCGGCGAAGTGATCCCCGATGAAGCCGATCGCCTGCTGGGCTGGGTCGAACTGGAGCTATCCCACAACGGTATGTTGCTGCGCGGTTATCGCAGCCTGTTCGCCAGCCTGCTGCTGATCGTCGGCGGGCTGATCTGCACCGCCCTGCTCGCCCTGCGCATGGGCCGCACCATCAACAACCCGCTCAACAGCATCAAGCAGGCCGTGGCCCAGCTCAAGGACGGCCACCTGGAAACCCGCCTGCCCCCGCTGGGCAGCCAGGAACTGGATGAACTGGCCTCGGGCATCAACCGCATGGCCAGCACCCTGCAAAATGCCCAGGAAGAATTGCAGCACAGCATCGACCAGGCCACCGAAGACGTGCGCCAGAACCTGGAGACCATCGAGATCCAGAACATCGAGCTGGACCTGGCGCGCAAGGAAGCCCTGGAAGCGAGCCGGATCAAATCCGAATTCCTCGCCAACATGAGCCACGAGATTCGCACCCCGCTCAACGGCATCCTCGGCTTTACCCACCTGCTGCAAAAGAGCGAACTTACGCCGCGCCAGCTGGATTACCTGGGGACCATCGAAAAGTCCGCCGACAGCCTGTTGGGGATCATCAACGAGATTCTCGACTTCTCGAAAATCGAGGCCGGCAAGCTGGTGCTCGACAGTATTCCGTTCAACCTGCGCGACCTGCTGCAGGACACCCTGACCATCCTCGCCCCCGCCGCTCACGCCAAGCAGCTGGAACTGGTGAGCCTGGTATACCGCGACACGCCGCTGTCGCTGGTGGGGGATCCGCTGCGCCTCAAGCAGATCCTGACCAACCTGGTGAGCAACGCCATCAAGTTCACCCGCGAAGGCACCATCGTTGCCCGCGCCATGCTGGAAGACGAGTTCGAAGACAGCGTGCAACTGCGCATCAGCATTCAGGACACCGGCATCGGCCTGTCCAACCAGGATGTCCGAGCCCTGTTCCAGGCCTTCAGCCAGGCCGACAACTCCTTGTCCCGACAGCCCGGCGGCACGGGGCTGGGGCTGGTGATCTCGAAGCGGCTGATCGAACAGATGGGTGGCGAGATCGGGGTCGACAGCACCCCAGGCGAAGGCTCGGAATTCTGGATCAGCCTAAGCCTGCCCAAGACTCGCGACGACATCGAGGACCTACCGGCCCCGCCACTGTTGGGACGTCGCGTCGCAGTCCTGGAAAACCACGAACTGGCGCGCCAGGCCTTGCAGCACCAATTGCAGGACTGCGGCCTGGAAGTCACCCCGTTCAACACCCTGGAAAGCCTGGCCAACGGCGTCACCATTGCTCATCAGACCGAGCAGGCGATCGACCTGGCGGTCCTGGGCATCACCTCCAACGACATGCCTCCGGAGCGGCTCAACCAGCACATCTGGGACCTCGAGCACCTGGGCTGCAAGGTGCTGGTGCTGTGCCCGACCACCGAACAGACGCTGTTCCACCTCTCGGTGCCCAACCCCCATAGCCAGTTGCAGGCCAAGCCGGCCTGCACCCGCAAGTTGCGCCGGGCTTTGTCCGACCTGGTCACCCCACGCCAGGTGCGCAGTGAACCTGGCGAGCCGCTGTCCAGCCGTCCACCCAAAGTGCTCTGTGTGGACGACAACCCGGCCAACCTGTTGCTGGTGCAAACCCTGCTCGAAGACATGGGGGCCAAGGTCCTGGCGGTGGAAAGTGGTTACGCGGCGATCAAGGCCGTGCAGACCGAAACCTTCGACCTGGTGCTGATGGATGTACAGATGCCCGGCATGGACGGGCGCCAGAGCACCGAAACCATTCGCCAGTGGGAAAGTGAACGGCATTGCACGCCGCTGCCGATCGTCGCCCTCACGGCGCACGCCATGGCCAACGAAAAACGCGCGCTGCTGCAAAGCGGCATGGACGATTACCTGACCAAGCCCATCAGTGAGCGCCAACTGGCGCAGGTGGTATTGAAGTGGACGGGACTGGCGCTGCGCAATCATGCGCCGGAGCGCGCCGACACCTATGGCAGCACCAGCGACCTGCTGGTACTCGACCCGGATGAAGGCCTGCGCCTGGCCGCCGGCAAGGCCGACCTGGCCGCCGACATGCTGGCAATGCTGCTGGCGTCTTTGGAGGCTGACCGCGAGGCGATTCGCGTGGCCCGCCAGAGCCATGACCACAATGCCTTGATCGAGCGGGTCCACCGCTTGCACGGCGCCACGCGTTATTGCGGGGTACCGCAGCTGCGCGCGGCCTGCCAACGCAGTGAAACCCTGCTCAAGCAGCAAGACCCCAAGGCCCATGCCGCGCTGGAAGAACTGGAACGCGCGATCAACCGCCTGGCCCTGCAAGCCCGGATCAGCGCCTGATCCAGGGCAATGGCGCCGGGCGCTCGAGGGATTAAACTCAACCTTTTGCCCGTCGATTCCAGGAGGACCGCATGCGCACCATTCTCTTCAGCAGCCAGACCTACGACCGCGACAGCTTTCTCGCCGCACCGGCCAACGCCAGTATCGAGCTGCACTTCCAGGCGGCACGCCTGAGCCTGGACACCGTGGCCCTGGCCGAGCGGTTCGAGGTGGTCTGCGCCTTTATCAATGACGACCTCAGCGCGCCGGTGCTGGAGCACCTGGCGGCTGGCGGCACCCGCTTGATCGCCCTGCGCTCGGCCGGCTACAACCACGTCGACCTGGCGGCCGCCAAGCGCCTGGGCCTCAGCGTGGTCCGCGTGCCAGCCTACTCGCCCCATGCGGTGGCCGAACATGCGGTGGCGCTGATCCTGGCGCTCAACCGGCGCCTGCACCGCGCCTACAACCGCACTCGCGAAGGCGACTTCACCCTGCACGGGTTGACCGGCTTTGACCTGTACGGCAAGACAGTGGGAGTCGTCGGCACCGGGCAGATTGGCGCTACGTTCGCCAAAATCATGGCTGGCTTCGGCTGCCAGTTGCTGGCCTATGACCCCTACCCCAACCCTGAAGTGCAAGCTCTCGGCGCACGCTACCTGCCCCTGGCTGAATTGCTCGCCGAGGCGCAAATCATCAGCCTGCACTGCCCGCTGACCGCCGACAGCAAGCACCTGATCAACAGCCAGTCACTGGCGCACCTGCAACCCGGGGCCATGTTGATCAACACCGGACGCGGCGCCCTGGTGGACACCCCGGCGCTGATCGAAGCCCTGAAAAGCGGACAGTTGGGCTACCTGGGGCTGGATGTGTATGAAGAAGAAGCCCAACTGTTCTTCGAGGACCGCTCCGACTTGCCCTTGCAGGACGATGTCCTGGCGCGATTGCTGACCTTTCCCAATGTGATCATCACCGCCCACCAGGCGTTCCTCACCCGCGAGGCCCTGGCGGCCATTGCCGCGACTACGTTGCAGAACATTACCGAGTGGGCCGCAGGTACCCCGCAAAACCGCGTCGAAGGCTGAGATTGGCTGATCGAAGGTCACATCCACGGGCCATGGGCGAGGGTTTCGCGTGCTAGCATATCGGCCATATTTGGAGGACCCATGGTCGAACACGATTTCCGCTATAGCCTGATGAACCCGCAACACACCCTGATCGAATGCCGCACCCTCGCGCCGGGGCGTTATCAAGTCACCGGCAACGGTGGCTCGATTCGCGCCGACGACGTGTTGCTGGTCACCCTCAAGGGCAGCAAGGACTTGTCCATGCGCCTGACCGTCGAGAATGTGCGTCACCTGCTCAAGCCGATGGGCCAGTGGGTTGCCATGGCCAGCGGTCCGGTGTTCGGGGAGTTGGCGATCCACAGCTGGCAGGTCAACTGCGACAACTGCGCCAAGGAGCTCAAGTTCGAGTTCGCGGTCGACACCTCACACGGTATCAAGGCCGAAAAGCCGGCCGCCACCGCGCGGATCGCCGAACTGGGCTGGACCACCGCTGGCGAGAAGCACCTGTGCCCGAAATGCCAGGAGCCCGCGTGATGAAACACCTAGTGCTGGCCGGGATGGCGGCTGTGGGCTTGTTGGGGTGCGCGGCCGAGCCGATGAAACTGCAACAGGAGCGCAGCTACATCCTGGAATGGATTGGTGAGCGTCCGCTGATCGACAGCAGCCACCTGACCATCACCCTGGGTGAAGACGGCCGGGCCTACGGCAACGGTGGCTGCAACCATTGGTTCGCTCCCTACACCCTGGACGGCAACCAACTGAGCTTCGGCAAAGTAGGCAGCACCCGCAAGCTGTGTGCACCGGCCTTGATGGAGCAGGAAAGACGCTTCCTGCAGGCGCTGGAAACCGTGCAACGCTGGGACATCTCGCCCATCGAGCAAGTACGCTTCTGGCCCGCCACCGGCAAACCCCTGCGCTGGTGGCCGGAAGAAGGCTGATCGGCCGATGATCGTTCCCACGCCCCGTGGGAACGATCAAGTGACACCAAGCGCCGCTTCAGTTCTTCGCTTGCAACGCTTGCAACTTGGCGATCACCCCCGCCGCCGTCTGCTCACCCATCATCTGCTCACGCACCTTGCCCTTGTCGTCGATGATGTAGGTCACCGGCAGCGCTTCGCTGCGCGGCAACTCAAAACGTTCGGCCGGATCCTGGGCCAGGACGGTAAAGTCGATGCCCAGTTTGTTGCTGGCGCTCTTGAGTTCCTCGCCCTGCACGTTGTCGAAGTTGACCCCGAAGACATTGATCTTCTGACTCTTGAGCTGTTCGGCCAGGGCGTTGAGCTCAGGGATCTCGGTCCGGCAGGGGCCACACCACTCAGCCCAGTAGTTGAGCACCAACCATTTACCGTCCAGGCGCTCCGAGGCCACCTTCTGGCCCAACTGATCGGTGCCGTAGTCGTAACCACAGCCTGCCAGCAGCAGGGTGGTGAAAAGTGCCAATGCCGCGCTCAATCGCCTTGTCATGGGGCTGATCCTTACTCGATAAATAAATTGCGCTGCGACCCATTGCCCCTGAAGGTTCTGGACTGCTCGCCGCACAGGTAGAATAGCCGCCACCTTACGCAAGATGCGACCCGCTCATGACCGATCTGACGCTTTATCACAACCCGCGCTGCTCGAAATCCCGCGGTGCGCTGGAACTGCTGGAGGCCCGCGGCCTGACGCCGACCGTGGTGCGCTACCTGGAAACCCCGCTCAATGCCGAGCAGTTGCACGGCCTGCTGGGCAAACTGGGCATCAGCGCCCGGCAATTGCTGCGCACCGGTGAAGACGAATACAAGAGCCTGAACCTGGCCGATGGGAACCTCAGCGAAGCACAACTGATCGCCGCCATCGCCGCCCACCCCAAGCTGATGGAACGCCCGATCCTCGAAGTCGGCGACCAGGCCGTGATCGGCCGGCCGCCAGAAAAAGTACTGGAGATCCTGCCGTGAGCGCGCCGTACATCCTGGTCCTGTACTACAGCCGCAATGGCTCGACCAATGAAATGGCCCGGCAGATCGCCCGCGGCGTCGAACAGTCCGGCATGGAAGCGCGTCTGCGCACCGTGCCGGCGATTTCCAGCGAATGCGAAGCCGTGTCGCCGGATATCCCTGACGAAGGCCCGCTGTACGCCAGCCTCGACGACCTGAAACACTGCTCGGGCCTGGCCCTCGGCAGCCCGACTCGCTTCGGCAACATGGCGGCACCGCTCAAGTACTTTCTTGACGGTACCAGTAACCTGTGGCTGACCGGCGCCCTGGTGGGCAAGCCAGCCGGGGTGTTCACCTCGACTGCCAGCCTGCATGGCGGCCAGGAAACCACCCTGTTGTCGATGATGCTGCCCTTGCTGCATCACGGCATGCTGATCACCGGCCTGCCCTACAGCGAGTCGGCCCTGCTGGAAACCCGTGGCGGCGGCACGCCCTATGGCGCCAGCCATCACGCCGGGGCCGACGGCAAGAGCGGCTTGAACGAACATGAAGTGGCGCTGTGCCGGGCCCTGGGCCTGCGCCTGGCGAAAACTGCACAGCAACTTGCCAGCGCCCAGCCAATGGAGAACCACCGTGGCTAAAAAGCCCAAGATCCTGCCGGCCATCGAGTGGCTGGAGCCACGCGTGCGGATCAGCCGCACCGCCAGCCTGCTGTGCTTCTTCGCCCTGGTCGGCCTGCTCTGCGCCTACTACCTGGTGTTTGCCGACCTGCACGGCGCACGACCCTGGGTGATCCTGCTGATCGAGCTGGTGCCCTTGCTGTTGCTGGCGCCGGGGATGATCAGCGGCAGTGCGCGCGGACACTCATGGATGTGCTTTGTGGTGAACCTGTACTTCATCAAGGGCGCGATTGCCGCGTTCGACCCCAATCGCCAGGTGTTCGGCCTGCTGGAAATGGGCGCCAGCCTGGCGCTGTTCTGCTCGGCTTTGCTGTATGTGCGCTGGCGCTTCCAGCTCAACCGCAAGTTGGCGGGAGAAGGCGAAACCTGCGCCGCCTGACAGGGCCTCATCGCGGCATAGGTATCTACATAACTGTGGTGCGACGTTGCACCTGTGGGCCTCTGGGGTGTTGGATTAGACCGAGTACATATCCATTTCTTCGGAAACGGCCACTTATGGTTCCGCTCTGACAGCGGCTCACTTTTGAGAGCGCAAAAGTAAGCAAAACGCTCTTGCCCCACCACTCGGTGCCTCGCTTAGGCTCGGCATGCCCGTACTCCGACATTGATTTGGGGGCCGCCGCAATGGGCCCTCCCTGGCCCAGTGCGGCTAAACCGGCGTCCTGCCGGTTTACCCCCCAAATCAATATCGGACTCCGGCCAGCGTGGTTAACGGGCGCCCAGGATCAAAAACAAAGCGAGGCGGCCTTAGAGCCGACCTGATCGTTGGAGCATGCGCGGTGTAGCTTCTACTTCCTAAGACGCTGACGAAGTCAGCAATCTTTTGATCTGGCTTTGGCTTTGGCTTTTGATCCTGGGGCGCCCCGTTAACCACGCTGGCCGAACGCAGGCTTGAATCCGTGGGTAACCCGGCAGGACGCCGGGTTAGCCGCCCCGCGCCATGGATGGCGCGTGGCGGCGGCCCACGGATTCAAGCCGGAGTGAGGGCACACCGAGCTTAAGCGAGGTGCCGAGTGGTGGGCAAGAGCCTTTTGCTTACTTTTGGGCTCCTCCAAAAGTGAGCCGCTGTAAAAGCGGAACCATAGGTGGCCGTTACCGAAGAAATGGATATGTACGCGGTCTAATCCAACATCCTGGCCGGCCCCCAGGTGAGCGAACTTCATGTGGGAGCTGCCGGGTGGCGCTCTGCTTGCCCGCGATTGGAGCGACTGGCTCAATGATTGACGGTAAAGGCCAGCATCATCGAGATCTGGCACATCGGCCGGCCACTTTCAGCGTGCCACTGGTTGAAGGCGTCCTGCACAGTCGCCAGGTCACGCAGGCTGGTGGGCACCTTGTCGATGATCTGCTGGGCATTCAACGCCGCGACCACGTCATAGCTGGGCACAAAGGTGTCCTTGCCAACCATGCGCAAAAACCGTGGCGCCGACAAGCCGCCCATCTGATGCCCGTGCTTGGCCAGGTATTTCCACAGGCCGACGATGTCGGTCACCGGCCATTGGGCGATCAACTCGCCGAAGCTGCCTTTGTCCTTGGCTACATCGAGGATGAACTGGGCGTTGCGCGGCACACTCTTGAGCTTGCCCAGGTGGCGGATGATCCGCGCGTCCTGCATCAGGCGCTCCAGGTGTTCGGCGCCCATCAACACCACTTTTTGCGGATCGAACTTGAAGAACACCTCCTCGAATGCCGGCCACTTGGCGTCCACCAGGCTGTGCTTGAGGCCTGCGCGGAAGACCCGTAGGGCCATGGTCGACAGGTAGCGATCATCACTGATCTTGCGCAATTGTGCCGGGGTCTTGGGGACTGGCAGATGGGCTTCCAGTTCGGCTGCCGAACCAAAGCGGTTCAGACAGTATTCGTGCAGCCACTTGTAATCGCGCATGCCCTCTCCTTTGCAAACAAATAAAAACGGCGCCCGCGAGCGCCGTCATGCCCAACCAGTGATCCGGTCAGAGATTGACCACATTGACGAAACGCGATGCCGCGCTTTCGTCGATTTTCAGGCTGGTGAAGTCAAACAGGTTACGGTCCGCCAGTTGCGACGGGATCACATTCTGCAGGCTGCGGAAGATGCTATCGCTGCGGCCCGGGGTCTTGCGCTCCCAGTCCTGAAGCATGTCCTTGACCACCTGGCGCTGCAGGTTTTCCTGGGAGCCACAGAGGTTGCACGGAATGATCGGGAACTGCTTGAAGTCGGAGTAGGCCTGGATGTCCTTCTCGTTGCAGTAGGCCAGCGGGCGAATCACCACGTTGCGCCCGTCATCGGCGCGCAGTTTCGGCGGCATGGCCTTGAGCGAACCGTTGAAGAACATATTGAGGAAAAAAGTCTCGACGATGTCATCGCGATGGTGACCCAGGGCCATCTTGGTCGCACCGATTTCGTCGGCAAAGGTATAGAGCGTACCGCGACGCAGGCGCGAGCACAGCGAGCACGTGGTCTTGCCCTCCGGGATCAGCTCCTTGACCACCGAATAGGTGTCCTTTTCGACGATGTGGTACTCCACCCCCAGTTCCTTGAGGTAGGCGGGCAACACATGCTCAGGGAAACCCGGCTGCTTCTGGTCCATGTTCACCGCGACGATCTCGAACTTGATCGGCGCCACCTTCTGCAGGTGCAGCAGCACGTCGAGCATGGTGTAGCTGTCCTTGCCTCCGGACAGGCAGACCATGACCTTGTCGCCATCCTCGATCATGTTGAAGTCGGCAACGGCCTCCCCGGCCTGGCGGCGTAGACGTTTCTGCAGTTTGTTCTGGTTGACCGTAAGAGTGCCCATGGCGCTTGAAATCCGCGAGGTGTGACGAAAGGCCGGCATTTTACGCAAAAACCCGGGGCGGGCGAAGTGCCCTGCGTCTTCTACGGTTATCGACTAACCAGCAGGGCTGCTGTCATGCAGCACAGCGATTAAGCCCGGGGTTTACAGCGCGATTTGCTCTAAAGCCCCTGCTCCTGCGTGTTCCAGTCCTTTCTATACTGCGACATAAGGTCGCATACCTGAAGACCTTTACCGACTTGGCCACTGGCCCGTAGGCGCTCCGTTGGGGGGCGACAGCAATCACGTAGGAGTGACTGACTATGATCCATCACGTCGTGGGGCTTTTCACCCACCCAGATCAAGAATGGAAAGAAATCCGTGGCGACCAAGAGGAAAGCATCAGCCACATGTACCTCACCCACACGCTGATCCTGGCGGCGATTCCGGCAATTTCCGCGTTTATCGGCACGACCCAGGTGGGCTGGGTCATCGGCAGTCGGGCGCCCGTCATGCTGACCATGGAAAGCGCGCTCTGGATGACCATCATGTCGTACCTGGCGATGCTGGGCGGGGTCGCGGTCATGGGCGCGTTCATTCACTGGATGGCCCGCACCTATGACGCTACACCGAGCCTGGCGCGCTGTGTCGCCTTTGCCACATACACCGCCACGCCGTTGTTCATCGGCGGCCTGGCCGCGCTGTATCCACATATGTGGCTGGGCATGATCGTCGGCACCGCGGCTATCTGCTACACGGTCTACCTGTTGTATGTCGGCTTGCCGACCTTCATGAACATTCCAACGGACGAAGGGTTTCTCTTCTCAAGTTCAGTGCTTGCCGTAGGGCTGGTGGTGTTGGTGGCGATCATGGCCTTCACCGTCATTGTCTGGGGCCTGGGCGTCGGCCCGGTCTATACCAACTAAACCAGCATTCAACGCAAGCCGCTGGAGCGAGCAAGGGACGCCGCCCATGAAACAAACGAGGATCTGCCAATACCGGCCGCCGCAAGGCGGCCTTTTGCTGGGACCACGACCATTCGGCAGCCAGGCGATTCGCAATGGCCTGGGTTTGCAGCATACTTGTGGCCTCTGGAGATCCGTTAAGCATGCCCGAGCAACTCAATACCCGCGTCGAAGACTGTTTCCAACAAGCCGAATCCTTTTTCAAACGCCCTTTCAAGCGCCCGGTGGTCAGCCTCAAGTTGCGCGGGCAGAAGGCCGGCGTGGCACACCTGCACGAAAACCTGCTGCGCTTCAATCCGCAGTTGTACCGCGAGAACAGTGAAGATTTCCTCAAGCAGACCGTGGCCCACGAAGTCGCGCACCTGATCGCACACCAGTTGTTTGGCGAGCGCATTGCACCCCACGGTGAGGAATGGCAACTGATCATGCGCGGCGTCTATGAACTACCGCCCGATCGTTGCCATACCTACGCTATTAAACGCCGCAGCGTGACCCGCTACATCTACCGCTGCCCGTGCGCCAACAGCGACTTCCCGTTTTCGGCCCAGCGCCATAGTCTGGTACGCCAGGGCCGGCGTTACCTGTGTCGGCGTTGTCGGCAGACATTGGTGTTTACCGGGGAGTCGCGGGTCGAATAGTGGGATAGGCAGAGCCTTCCCTGGCCCTATCGCGAGCAGGCTCGCTGCGAACCTGCGTCACCTCTAGAGAATGACCTTGGTCCGCCGCAAATCGTCGATCCGTTGCTCGCTGTAACCCAACTCGTGCAACACCTGGTTGGTGTGCGCCCCCAGCGTCGCACCGATATTGCGTGGTTGCGGCAAACCCTCGGAGAACTTCAACGGGCAAGCCATTTGTGCCTGGCTGCTGCCATCGCCGCGTGGTACCTGGGTCACCAGCTCCCGTGCCTTGAGCTGGGGATGGGCCACCGCTTCGGCCACGCTGAGTACCGGCTCGACACAGGCATCGACGTCGGCAAACAGCGCACACAGGTCGCTGAAGTCGCGCTTTTCGAATTCGATCTGCAAGGCTTGCTTCAAAGCCTGTTGCTGCTCTGGTTTGGGCGACAGCCCCTGGGCCGCCAACTCGGGACGACCGAGGGCGGTGCACAATTGCTGCATGAAGTTGGGCTCCAGACTGCCCACCGACATCCAGCGTCCATCCCGGCTGCGGTAGTAGTCGTAGAAACTGCCACCGTTGAGCATCTGCTCCTCGCACCCCGGCTCCACGCCACACGCCAGGTACCCCGCCCCGGCCATCGCGTTCAGGCTGAATGCGCAGTCAGTCATGCTCACATCCAGGTGCTGGCCCTGCCCGCTCTGCTGACGGGCAATCACCGCGGCCAACAGGCCGATCACCCCGTGCAGCGAACCACCGGCGATGTCCGCCGCCTGGAACCCCAGCGGTAACGGCCCGCTGTCGGCACGCCCGGTGTAGCTGGCCAGGCCAGCCAGCGCCAGGTAGTTGAGGTCGTGCCCGGCGCGGTCCTTGTAGGGGCCGGTCTGGCCGTAGCCGGTGATCGACACGTAGATCAGTCGCGGGTTGATCGCCCTCAGCGCCTCATACCCCAGCCCCAGCCGTTCCATTACCCCGGGGCGAAATTGCTCCAGCAAGATGTCGTGGTCCTGCAGCAGTTGCTTGACCACCTCCAGCGCCGCGGGTTGCTTGAGGTCCAACGCCAGGCTGCGCTTGTTGCGGTTGAGGTAGGCGTGGCTGGCCGAGATGCCCTGGTCATGGGGCGGTAGCACCCGCAGCAGGTCCATGCGGGTTGGCGATTCGATGCGCAGCACCTCGGCCCCCATGTCCGCCAGCAACAGCGAGGCGAAGGGCCCCGGCAACAGTGTCGAGAAATCCAGAACCTTGAGTGATGCCAGTGGACCCTGCATAAGCCATCTCCTTGAGCGATACCTGCAGACTAGGCAGCCGTCCGCCTGACGGCAATCACCTTAACCGTCAGGACGGGTGACCTTTGCGCTCAGGGCGCTGCCGCGAGCAGGTTTGGCTCCCGCACCGCAGGCAACAAAAAACCCGCCGTAGCGGGTTTTTCATTGACGTGCGTGAGTTACTTCAAGGAAGTCGGGGCCGGGCCTTCGGCCACACCCAGGTCATCCATTTCACGATCATCGGAGATACCACGACCACCGGACGCCAGCTCGACTTGCAGCTTGTCTTCGTCCAGCTCCTTGACCCACTTGGCCACCACCAGGGTCGCAACAGCGTTACCCACCAGGTTGGTCAGCGCCCGCGCTTCGGACATGAAGCGGTCGATACCGAGGATCAGCGCCAAGCCGGCGACCGGCAGGTGGCCTACAGCCGAGAGGGTTGCAGCCAAGACGATGAAGCCGCTACCGGTCACGCCTGCAGCACCTTTGGAAGACAACAACAGCACCAGCAGCAAGGTGATCTGGTGAGTGATGTCCATGTGGGTGTCAGTCGCCTGGGCGATGAACACGGCCGCCATGGTCAGGTAGATCGAAGTACCGTCCAGGTTGAACGAGTAGCCCGTTGGAATCACCAGGCCTACCACCGATTTCTGTGCGCCCAGGCGTTCCATTTTGATCAGCATGCGTGGCAGCGCCGATTCGGACGAGGAAGTACCCAGTACGATCAACAGCTCTTCACGGATGTAGCGGATCAGTTTCAGTACGCTGAAGCCGTGAGCACGGCAGATCGCACCCAGTACCAGCACCACGAACAGCACGCAGGTGATGTAGAAGCAGATCATCAACTGGCCCAGTTGCACCAGCGAACCGACGCCGTAGGCACCGATGGTGAAGGCCATGGCACCCAGCGCACCGATTGGCGCCAGTTTCATGATCATGTTGATGATGTTGAACATCACGTGGGCAAAACGATCGATGAAGTCCAGCACCGGCTTGCCGTAGGCACCCAGGCGGTGCAGGGCGAAACCGAAGATCACCGAGAACATCAGGACCTGCAGGATGTCACCGTTGGCGAAGGCGCCGACAATGGTGTTCGGGATCACGTTGAGAATGAAGCCGACGATGCTCTGGTCCTTGCCGGCCGTGACATAGGCCGCGACTTTGGAGGCGTCGAGGGTGGTCACATCGATGTGCATGCCGGCGCCCGGTTGCACCACGTTGACCACGACCAGGCCGATCAGCAGGGCGATGGTGGAAACGATTTCGAAGTAGAGCAGCGCGTAGCCGCCGGTTTTGCCCACCGACTTCATGTTCTGCATGCCCGCGATACCGCTGACTACGGTGCAGAAGATGATGGGTGCAATGACCATCTTGATCAGTTTGATGAACCCGTCACCCAGTGGCTTGAGCGCCACCCCGGTCTGCGGATAGAAGTGACCGAGCAAGATGCCGATAACGATGGCAACGATTACCTGGAAATACAGGGATTTGTACAGTGGCTGACGAGTCGTCATTGCAAAGTTCCTCAAGAGCACCGCGTTGTCATCATCCATCTGATGCAAACGACGCCTAAAGTGCGAACCCTCCTGCACTGGAGGGATTTGTTGTGGCGAGCTGCGCGCTGGCAGACCTCTTGGCCTTATTGCAGAGCTCGTGCCACCTTTGCCAAATCCCTCACAAGCCGCTTGCCACAAGGGCTGCAGCACTTTCCATGGTGCGGCGCGCAGGAGCCACTTGGCGGATTCCCGCCCAATGCCCGAATCGAGCCCTGCAATTTGGCGGAAATCCGCCTTGTTCCATCCGGGAGGGCTGGCTAAGATCCGCCACTCAATGGCCGGACCCCACTCCCCATGCGCGAACGCACCATCGCCAGTCATTTCGCCCGCGCCGCCACCGGTGGCGCCCGGCGGATGGGCTATGACTATGCAGAGCTGTTGCACCAGCTCGGGATCAGCGCCGAATTGCTCGACGAGCCCCGCGCCCGGATCGCGCCTGAGCAGTTCAGCGCCCTGTTGCAAGGCCTGTGGCTGGCGCTGGATGACGAGTACCTGGGCTTGGCCCGCAGTCCCAGCAAGCGCGGGACTTTCGCCATGATGTGCCACGCCCTGATTCACTGCAGCACGCTGGAGAAAGCCTTGGGGCGCGGCCTGTTGTTTTACAGCCTGTTTGCCGACTCGCCAGGCCTGACCCTGACCCGGGAAGAGCAATGGGTGCGCTTGAGCCTGGATGATTCGCAGCTGCGCGACCCCGATCACTTTCTCAGCGAAAGCCTGCTGGTGATCTGGCATCGCCTTGGCAGTTGGTTGATCGGCCAGCGCATCGCCCTCGAGCAGGCCAGTTTCAGTTACCCGAAACCCGGACATGGCGCCGAATACGACCTGCTGTTCCCTTGCCCACTCGAGTTCGGCGCCCAGCGCACCAGCCTGCTGTTTCACAGTCGCTACCTGGGCATGCCGCTGTTGCAGGACGAACGAACCCTCAAGCACTTTCTGGAACGCTCACCGGCCGACCTGCTGTCACGCCCGGATGACGGCGACAGCCTGAGCAGTCAGTTGCGCCGCCTGCTCAGCCGCGACAGCAGTCGCTGGCCCGACCTGGAAGCCGTGGCGGCGCACCTGCACATCAGCCCGCAAACCCTGCGTCGGCACTTGCGCGAAGAGGGTTCGAGTTTTCAGGAATTGAAGGATCAGTTGCGCCGCGACATCGCGATCTATCATCTGCGTCGCGCCGACCTGTCGTTGCAACAGATCGCCTGGCAATTGGGCTTTTCCGAACCCTCGGCGTTTCACCGGGCGTTCAAGAAATGGACCGGCCTGACCCCGGGCGCCTATCGCGCCCAGGACAGTTGAAGCGCGGCTTCACGCCAGCGGGAAATGAATCCGGAAGGCCGCCCCACCCAGGGTCGAATCGCCAAGGGTTAGTTGGGCGCCGTAGCTTTCGATGATGTCCTTGACCACAGCCAGGCCAATGCCCTGCCCCGGATGCTGGCGGTCCAGGCGTTCGCCACGCTGGAGGATCCGCGCCCGTTGATCCTCTGGTACACCCGGCCCGTCGTCTTCAACGCAGACTTCGATGCTGGCACGGGTCTGACGCAGGCTGATCCGCACTTCGCCGAGGCATAGGCGGTAGGCGTTTTCCAACAGGTTGCCGAGCATTTCCAGCAAGGCACCCTGCTCGATCGGCACATAGCAGGACTGCGGCAAGTCGAAGCTGGTACGCACCCGTTTGTCGCGATAGACCTTGTCCAGGGTGTCGCACAGGCTCTTGAGTACTGGCTGTAACTGCACCTGGTGCCGCACCAGCCCGCTTTTGCGCAGGCTGGCACGCTGCAACTGGTAGCTGATCTGCTGGCTCATGCGCTCGATCTGCGTTTGCAGGACCCACGCCTGCTCGCGCTCTTCGGGACGCTGGGCCATGTCCTCGCTGACGCCTTGCAGGACTGCCAGGGGGGTTTTCAGACTGTGGGCCAGATCGTCCAGCGAGTCGCGGTAGCGGCTGCGTTGTTCGCGCTCGCTGCGCAGCAAGCGGTTCAGCGAGCCGGTCAGGCGCAACAGTTCGCGCGGGTGTTCTTCACTGAGGCTTTCCAGGTCACCGCTTTCAATCTGGTCGAGCTCCTGGCTCAAGCGCCGCAACGCGCGCAGGCCCCAGGTCAGGCCGATCCACAGCAGCGCCAGCAACACCAGCAAGGCTGCGCCAAAACCCAGGTAGAGATTTTCCCGCAGGCCTTCGAGTGTCTGCTGGTACTCGCGCACCGGCTGCAGCGCAACGATACTGAATGCCGCACTTTTGCCGCCCAGCAGCTTGACTTCGACGTCATAGACGAAGAACTCCTGGCCGTCGGCCTCACGAATACGCGCAAACTCATTGCCGCGCCCGTCATAACGCGGCTTGTAATTGATGTGTTCGTCCTGGGTCGCCCGCGAGCGCCAGACCAGTTGCCCTTCGCGATCGTAGATGTAGCCCAGCAGGCGACTGTCGGCGAGATTGAAGCGCTCGTCCGGCAACTGCGAAGGCATCATCAACTGTTTGTTCTCGATCCGTGCCGCAGAAATCAGCGTGGTGACGTCCGAGGCCAGGCGCTGTTCGATCGAGTCTTCCAGCGCCAGGCTGAAGGCGCCCTGCATGGCCGGCAACAGCGCCAGCATGAACAGCACCGCCAAGGTGGTGGCCGCCAGCATCAGGCGCAGGCGAAGGGAACGAATCACTGGCAGCGCTCGTTGAACAGGTAGCCCAGGCCTCGCACGGTCTCGATCGGCTTGAACCCGGCCGGCGCTTCAAGCTTGCGCCGCAAACGCCCGACCAGCACTTCAATCACGTTCGGATCGCGCTCGTCGTCATCCGGGTAGAGCTGCTCCATCAGGCGGTCCTTGGCGACCACTTGCTGATGATGGCGCATCAGGTACTCGAGGATCCGGTATTCATAGGCTGTCAGGGCCAACGGTTGCTCGTCTAGGCTGGCCTGCTTGCGGTTGAGGTCAAGCAACAGCGGGCCGGCGATTATCGTCGACTGGGTAAAACCGCTGGAGCGGCGCAGCAAGGCATTCAGACGCGCATCCAGCTCTTCGAACTGGAATGGCTTGACCACGTAATCATCGGCACCAGCGGCCAGGCCTTCGACCTTGTCCTGCCAGTTGCCGCGTGCGGTGAGGATCAGGATCGGGAAGGTCTTGCCTTGCGATCGCAACTGGCGAATCAGGTCCAGCCCCCCCATGCCCGGCAGGCCGAGGTCGATCACTGCCAGGTCATGGTTGTATTGACCGGACTGGTACAACGCCTCTTCGGCGTTGGCCACGGACTCGACCACATGGCCATTTTCAGTCAGGCGGGTATGCAGATGATGGCGCAATAGCGCCTCGTCTTCGACGACCAGTAATTTCATAACGCTCTCCCAGGCAAATCAACCACTCCACGGGTGCCATGCACCCAGCTTACCGACATGCCTGCGCCGGATCACCTCTAGGGCGGATCCGGCGCAGGTCCTGCTTGCCCGCTGATTAGAAAGCGTAGTTGGCGGACAGATAGGTCTGGGCGCTGCTGTCCAGGCTCAACGAGCCCTGCTTGGTGCCTTGGGTACTCATTTCAGTGCTGGCATTGCTGCGCAGGTAACGGTACCCCAATTCCACCGAGGCGTTCTTGGAAACCTGTTGCAGGACACCGCCTTGCACGCCCAGGGCATAACCAATGTCGCTGTCGCGGCTGTAGCCCGGCGAATCCTGGGTGAGTTTGGTCAGGCCGGCGCTAGCGCCACCGAACAGCTTGGTGCTGCTGGTCACGGGCAGGAACAGGTCGTAACTGCCGAGGAGGTTTTCCTGGCGCAGCTTGATGCCGTTGTGGCTGCCGGAAACGTTGTCGTAGGTGGCGTAGTAACGACGGTCATTGTTCTGCTGACCGAGACGCAGACCCCAGGTGGTGTCCTTGCCAATCACGCCATTGGCATTCGGGTGATCGAGGTTGCTGTTCAACAGGCTGGATTTTTTCACCTTGTCGCTGGTCTGCCCCAGGGTCAGGCTGGCGAAGTTGTCGTCAGCGGCGTGAACCACGGCGCTGGCGCCCAGGACAGTCATGGCCAGAATGAGCTTTTTGAAGTGGGTCATGTTGAGCTTCCTCGTTCGCAATGTGTTTTTAGGTGATGCGCTCAGGTTAACTACCCCCCACTGAACTCCCCCTGAACACACGCTGAACCCTGGCTGAACGAGCTCGACACTCCTCAGCACTACCCAGCCACGCGACTAATCGGCAAAATGCCGCGATGAATCCGCTCCCCTCCCTGCCCGCCTGCTGCACGCCGCTCGACGACCAATGGCCGTTGCCTGATTCGCTGCCTGGCACAGTCCTGCTCAGCACACGCTTCGATCCCTCATTACTGGCGCTCGACGATTTCCGTCGCAGCCAGATCGAGCCGCCACCGAGCATCCAGCGCTCGGTGGCCAAGCGTCAGGCCGAGTTTCTTGCGGGGCGACTGTGTGCACGTGCTGCACTGCAAAAATTGCAGGGCCTGGACTGCAGTCCGGCAATTGGCGAAGACCGGGCGCCGGTCTGGCCGCCCGGCATCTGCGGCTCGATTACCCACAGCACTGGGCACGCCGCCGCCATCGTTGCGCAAAACACCGACTGGCGCGGCCTGGGCATGGACCTGGAAAACCTGCTCACCACCGAGCGCGCCGAACGTCTGGCCGGTGAGATTCTCACCCCGGCGGAGCTCAAGCGGATGACGGCCGGCCGGCGCGAACAACTGGCCTTGTGGGTGACCCTGACGTTCTCGGTCAAGGAAAGCCTGTTCAAGGCCCTGTACCCCATCGTCCAGAAACGCTTCTACTTCGAGCATGCCGAAGTGCTGGAATGGACCGACCGCGGGCAGGTGCGCCTGCGCCTGCTGACGGACTTGTCCGGTGAATGGCGCAATGGCACCGAGCTGGATGCGCAGTTCGCGGTAAAAGCGGGGCAATTGTTGAGCCTGGTGAGTATCCGGGCCTGATTAGACAGGTCAGCGCTCGGGCTTTTCCTGGTTGCGCGGCCAGCTCAGGCTGAAACACGCCCCGCCCAGGTTCTTGCTCTGGCTGATCAACGCGCGCCCGCCATGCCAGTGCACGATCCGACGCACGATGGACAACCCCAGACCGTGGCCCCCCGAGGCTCGGGTGCGGCTGTCGTCCAGGCGCAGAAAGGGTGTGAAGATTTTTTCCCAGGCACTTTCCGGCACTCCCGGGCCGTCGTCCTCGACATCCACCCGGCAGCGCTGCTGCCCGACCTGATAGCTGATCGAGACCTGCCCCTGGGCATGGCGCATGGCATTGCCCACCAGGTTCTGCAACGCCCGGTGCAGGTAACGCGGCTCGGCCTCGACCCAGGCGCCGTCGCAGTCGGCTGCCGACAGGCACAACCCGCGCTGCACCCGGACCTCGGCGCGTAGTGGTGCCAGTTCGCTGATCACCTGATTGACCAGGGCATCGAGGTCGACCCGCTGAAAAACCAGCGCCGGCGAACCCTGCTCCAGCCGTGCATAGGTGAGCATCTCGTCCACCAGGCCATCGAGGTCCTGGATGTCGTGGTCCATGCCTTCGAGGTACTTGTCCCGCGCTTGCGCGGTGGACGCCATGCTGATCATCTCCAGGCCAAACCGCAAGCGCGCCACCGGCGTACGCAACTCATGGGACACCGCACGCACCAGTTCGCGCTGGATCGCCAGCAATTGCTGCAAGTGCTCGGCCATGCCGTTGAACGCTGCCGCCAGCCGCCCTACCGAGTCCGCGCCCCGGGTCGGCACGCGGGTTTCCAGGCTGCCCTTGGCGATGCGCGTGGCGGCCGACTCCAGGCCACTGAGGCGCCGCTCCAGTTGACGTACCAGCAGGTAGACGATCAGGCCGATCAAGCTCAGCCCCAGGGCCGCAATCAACACCAGCCACTGCGGCGGATACGGATTCATCTGGTACAGGGGGCCGATTTCCAGCACCCATGGCGTGCCCACCATCCCGGCAAACACCCGGATCGAATCGCCCTCCTTGCCCAGCGCCATCACGGTGTCGCCCTCGGACACCCGGCGGCTCTGGTCTTCGTCCATGTCCGCCTGGTCCACCGTGACCAGTTGCAGCTCGAAGCCAAACCCCTTGTCTTTTTTCAAGGCCTCCAGGCGCTTCGGTTGTTCGGCCACCGGGTAGCGCACCAGTTCATCAGCCAACAGATAAATAGTCGCCCGTGCCAGTTGCTCGCTGATCTGCTGCACTTCCCCCGTCAGCACCAACTGCTCCTGCTCGCTGACCAGCCGGTAGACCTTTGCCGCATGAGGCCCCGTCTGTTCCACCAGCGCCTGGCCACGCAATACCCGGGTGCGTTCGCCCAGATCGAGGCCGGTCTGGCTGAAGGTCTGCAGGTTGAGGGGAATACCCAGCAAGCGCTCCCACACCAGCAGCGCACGACGGCGCTCGGTGAGGTTCATCGGCTGCAGGTTGTCGGCCATCAGGGAAAACGTACCGTGGGCCAGGCGCTCGCGGTATTGCTCGCTGCGCACTTCGTTGAGCAGGTGCAAGGCCAGGACCCCGAGGGCGGCCACCAGAATCAGCGCCGCACACATGCCGCCGTAGATGCGCAGGAAGATCGAGTTCACAGTGGCTGGTCTACGCAGGCTTCGGGAACGAACAGGTAGCCCTTGCTGCGGATGGTCTTGATCAGGCGCGGGTGGTCCGGGTCATCGCCGATTTTCGGGCGGATGCGTGAAATGCGCACATCGATGGAGCGATCCTGGCCGTCATAGCCGATGCCGCGCAACGCGGTGAAAATTTCCTCGCGGGACAAAATTCGCCCGGCATTGGCCACCAGCAGCCAGAGCAGGTCGAATTCGGCACTGGTCAATTCGATGCCCTGGTCATGCAGCCAGGCTTCGCGCAGGGCGTTGTCGACCACCAGCGGGCCGAACTGCAGGCGCCGCAGCTTTTGCGGCGCGGCCGGTTCGGGCGCCTCGCTGCGCCGCAGCAAGGCCTGGATGCGCGCCAGCAGCAGCCGCGGACGCACCGGCTTGCACACGTAGTCATCGGCGCCCATGTCCAGGCCCTGGATCTGATCCATGTCGTCGGTGCGCGCCGTGAGCATCAGGATCGGCCCATCGTAGTGGTCGCGAACCTTGCGGCAGATGGTCAACCCGTCTTCGCCGGGCAGCATCAGGTCAAGGATCACCAGGTCCGGCTGCTCGGCAATGATCCGCGCCGCCGCCAATGCGCCGTTGCCTTCGATGGTTACCTGCAATCCATTGCTTTCCAGGTACTCACGAGTCAACTCAGCCAGGCGCTGGTCGTCCTCGACAATCAATACCTGCCAGGCTTCTTGCTTCACGGGTGACCTCTGCTTGCCAGAACACTATTAAGGAAGGCTCCACTCATCTTTTTGTCATCTTTGAAGTGGATAAGACTGCTTACACAGCGCCCGATTGTAGCAACGCCCACCCTTGAGAACACAAGCTGGCAAATGCGCTCGGTAACCGGGATTTTTTGTGATAGGGTTCGCGCCCGCAAAAATCCCCCCAGGCTATTTTTCTGGGTAATAAACAGTGACAAACGGTCGACCCCAGCAGGGTCGCGGCCTACACGACGATTGGCTGTTTCATACACATTTTACGCACAGCTTTATCCACAGGTAGTACGTTGCAATCACCCCCCAAAACGCATTATCTTGTAGCTCGCGCTCAGAAAAACCCTACATATAGGGTTTTGAGGCAAAAACCAAACACAAATCAGACAAGAAACTCAAGTGCTTTTCTTGCATGTTTTTGGTTGAACCAAACTCTTTTTCAGAAGCCCAAACCGCTCCCGCGGATGGCAACTGTTTTTCCGCCCAAAACGGCAAAAACGGTACGGGTGTTGCAGTCGTTTACTGTCACCCCAACGGAATTCGGTTTCCAGCCCCTGGCTTGAAACCAAAGGCTTCGGCATGGAAGCGGCGCCCGACGGCCCCTTCCTACTGTCCCGAAGTTGTTATGCCCGGCGCTTGCCGGTTGTAGTGCTTCAGGACGGAACGGTGGGCACCTTCATGGTGCCCAAACAAACATAGAGAATGTGGAGACACCCATGCAAACCGACACAACTCGCGAGAACCCGCAGGGCACCTTGCCGCAGGGCGCAGATTCGAATTCCGATCTGTCCGCCACTGCGCCAGGCCAACTGCGCGTGATCAAGCGTAACGGCACTGTCGTTCCTTACACCGATGACAAGATCACCGTCGCCATCACCAAAGCGTTTCTCGCAGTTGAAGGCGGCACCGCTGCCGCCTCGTCGCGAATCCACGACACCGTTGCGCGCCTGACCGAGCAGGTCACCGCGACCTTCAAGCGTCGCATGCCATCGGGCGGCACCATCCATATCGAAGAAATCCAGGACCAGGTCGAACTGGCCCTGATGCGTGCTGGCGAGCAGAAAGTGGCTCGCGACTACGTGATCTACCGTGACGCCCGCTCCAAGGAGCGCGCAGTCCGCGCCCCGGCCGAAGACGCGGTGCAGGCGCACCCTTCGATCCGTATCACCCGCGCCGATGGCACTTTCGCGCCACTGGACATGGGCCGCCTGAACACCATCGTGACCGAGGCCTGCGAAGGCCTGGAAGAGGTCGACGGCGACCTGATCCAGCGCGAAACCCTGAAAAACCTGTACGACGGCGTAGCCCTGACCGACGTCAACACCGCCCTGGTGATGACCGCGCGGACCCTGGTCGAGCGTGAGCCGAACTACTCGTTCGTCACCGCCCGCCTGCTGATGGACACCCTGCGTGCCGAAGGCCTGGGCTTCCTCGGCGTCGCCGAAAGCGCGACCCACCACGAAATGGTCGACCTGTACGCCAAGGCACTGCCGGCCTACATCGCCAAGGGTATCGAATTCGAATTGCTGAACCCGATCCTGGCTACCTTCGACCTGGAAAAACTCGGCAAGGCGATCAATCACGAGCGCGACCAGCAGTTCACCTACCTGGGCCTGCAAACCCTGTACGACCGTTACTTCATCCACAAGGATGGCGTGCGTTTCGAACTGCCGCAGATCTTCTTCATGCGCGTGGCCATGGGCCTGGCGATCGAAGAGAAGCACAAAGAAGACCGTGCGATCGAGTTCTACAACCTGCTGTCGTCCTTCGACTACATGTCGTCGACCCCGACCCTGTTCAACGCCGGCACCCTGCGTCCACAGCTCTCGAGCTGCTACCTGACCACCGTGCCGGATGACCTGTCGGGCATCTACCACGCGATCCACGACAACGCCATGCTGTCGAAATTCGCCGGCGGCCTGGGCAACGACTGGACTCCGGTACGTGCCCTGGGTTCGTACATCAAGGGCACCAACGGCAAGTCCCAAGGCGTGGTTCCGTTCCTCAAGGTAGTGAACGACACCGCCGTAGCCGTCAACCAGGGTGGCAAGCGCAAAGGCGCTGTGTGCGCCTACCTGGAAACCTGGCACATGGACATCGAAGAGTTCATCGAGCTGCGCAAGAACACCGGTGATGACCGTCGTCGTACCCACGACATGAACACCGCCAACTGGATCCCTGACCTGTTCATGAAGCGCGTCTTCGATGACGGCCCGTGGACCCTGTTCTCGCCGTCCGAAGTGCCAGACCTGCACGACCTGACCGGCAAGGCCTTCGAAGAGCGCTACGAGTACTACGAAGCCCTGTCCCAGTACCCGGGCAAGATCAAGCTGTTCAAGACCATCCAGGCCAAAGACCTGTGGCGCAAAATGCTCTCCATGCTGTTTGAAACCGGCCACCCATGGCTGACCTTCAAAGACCCGTGCAACCTGCGTAGCCCGCAGCAGCACGTAGGCGTGGTCCATAGCTCGAACCTGTGCACCGAGATCACCTTGAACACCAACAAGGACGAGATCGCCGTTTGCAACCTGGGCTCGATCAACCTGCCGAACCACATCGTCAACGGCAAGCTGGACACCGCCAAGCTGGAACGCACCGTGAACACCGCCGTACGCATGCTCGATAACGTTATCGACATCAACTACTACTCGGTGCCACAGGCGCAGAACTCCAACTTCAAGCACCGTCCGGTTGGCCTCGGCATCATGGGCTTCCAGGATGCGTTGTACCTGCAGCACATTCCTTACGGTTCTGATGCTGCGGTCGAGTTCGCCGACAAGTCCATGGAAGCGGTCAGCTACTACGCGATCCAGGCCTCCTGCGACCTGGCCGACGAGCGTGGCGCCTACGAGACGTTCCAGGGTTCGCTGTGGTCCAAAGGCATCCTGCCACTGGACTCGCAACAGATCCTGATCGAAGCCCGTGGCCAGAAGTACATCGACGTTGACCTGAACGAATCCCTGGACTGGGCACCGGTACGTGCCCGTGTACAGAAAGGCATTCGTAACTCCAACATCATGGCCATCGCACCGACCGCGACCATCGCCAACATCACTGGCGTATCGCAGTCGATCGAACCGACCTACCAGAACCTCTATGTGAAATCGAACCTGTCGGGCGAATTCACCGTGATCAACCCGTACCTGGTTCGCGACCTCAAGGCTCGTGGCCTGTGGGACTCGGTCATGATCAACGACCTGAAGTACTACGACGGTTCGGTGCAACAGATCGAGCGCATCCCGCAAGAACTCAAAGAGCTCTACGCGACAGCCTTCGAAGTGGACACCAAGTGGATCGTTGACGCGGCCAGCCGTCGTCAGAAGTGGATCGACCAGGCCCAATCGCTGAACCTGTACATCGCTGGCGCATCGGGCAAGAAGCTCGACGTGACCTACCGCATGGCCTGGTACCGTGGTCTGAAAACCACTTACTACCTCCGTGCCCTGGCCGCGACCAGCACCGAGAAGTCGACCATCAACACCGGCAAGCTGAACGCTGTTTCCAGCGGCGGCAACCACGGTGACGACTCGGTCCTGGCAGCTCCAGCAGGTCCTGCACCAGTGCCGAAGGCTTGCGCCATCGACGAGCCGGATTGCGAAGCTTGCCAATAAGCTGAGCCCGTAGGCGCCACCCGGCGCTTACCCAAAACCCCCGCCAGGTCCTCCGGACTTGCCGGGGGTTTTCTTTTGCCTGCCCATCCGTAGGAGCAAGGCTTGCCCGCGAACAGCCCCTGCGGACGCTGACTGCCAGCGAATATCGTATTGTTGCTGAGTGCATCGCGGGCAATGGTCGACTCGTTGCTGGTTGGAGGTACATTCTCCCGACCAAAAAAAACCGCCTCAATCGAGGCGGTTTTTTTTAGCGAGTAACCGGGTTATTCAGCCAGCTTGAAGGTAATGAAGCTCGCGCGCCCCTGGCGCAGGACCCGCATCGACACCGAACGATTCTTCGGCAGTGCCTTGGCGATCTCCGTGAACTCCTTGGCCGATACGATCGCCTGATTGTTCAGATGCGTGATCACATCGCCTGGCTGCAGGCCGATCAATGAAGCAGGACCGTCCTGGACCTCCTTGATCACCACGCCGCCCTTGAGGTCGAACGCCTTCTTCTGCTCGTCGCTGAGCTCAATCACGGCCACGCCCAGACGATTACTGCTGCGCTCGACACCGTTTTTGGCCAGTGCATCGAGCTCCTTGCCTTCTTCCGGAATCGCGCCAACCGTCAACTCGACGTTTTTGCGCTTGCCGTCGCGAATCACTTCAAGGTTTGCCTTGGCGCCGGCCTTGAGTGCGCCCACCAGGTGCGGCAGGTCTGCCGACATGACGATCGGCTGATCGTTCATGCTCAAGATCACGTCACCCACCTGCAAACCACCCTTGGCTGCCGGACCGTCGTCCTGGATCTGGGCCACCAGCGCGCCGGCCGGCTTGTCCAGGCCGAAGGACTCGGCAAGATCCTTGTTCACTTCCTGGATCACCACACCCAACCAGCCACGGCTGACTTTGCCACCGCTTTTGAGCTGGTTGGAGACATCCATTGCCACATCGATTGGAATAGCGAACGAGACGCCCATGAAACCACCGGAACGGGTGTAGATCTGGGAGTTGATCCCCACCACTTCGCCCGCCAGGTTGAACAGCGGGCCACCGGAGTTGCCCGGGTTGATCGGCACGTCGGTCTGGATGAACGGTACGTAGTTCTCGTTCGGCAGGCTACGGCCGATCGCGCTGACGATGCCTTGGGTCACAGTATGGTCAAAGCCGAACGGCGAACCGATGGCGACTACCCATTGCCCGGCCTTGAGGTCCTGGGATTTACCCAGTTTCAGCACCGGCAGGTCCTTGCCTTCGATTTTCAGCAGCGCCACGTCGGAACGCGGGTCGGTGCCGATCAACTTGGCCTTGAGTTCACTGCGATCAGCCAGGCGCACGAGAATTTCGTCGGCATCGGCGATCACATGGTTATTGGTCAGGATGTAGCCGTCCGAGGAAATGATGAAGCCCGACCCCAGGGATTGCGCTTCACGCTGGCGGCCACCGCCAGGGGAACGCTGCTGTGGCGGCATACCGCGCTCGAAGAACTCGCGCAGCATCGGTGGCAAGCCTTCCAGGTCAGGCATCTGCTGGTTAGACACTTTGCGGTCGGGCAATTTTTGCGTGGTACTGATGTTCACCACGGCTGGCGAGGCTTGCTCGACCAGTTGGGTGAAGTCCGGCAGTTCGGCTGCCTGGGCAGCAACGGTCTGACCCAGCACCAAGACGGTGGCAAAAATAGTCAGGTAGGATTTTAAACGTGGTATCGACATACGGCTCCCGTTACGACGAGCATGGTTAAGCGATAGGGAACAAGAAACACCAGGCAACCGCCATCGGTACTTTTGTTCCGGGAACAACTATACAAGGCCAGAGCCGAGGGGCTCTGACCTATAGAAAATTTTAAGAAGTTTTGCAAACTGAAATGCTCACCAAACATTTCGACATCTCGATTGTGGAACCAGCCATGACTGACCTTTTCCACAACCAACCCGTCGTTCGATGAGCGGCACTGGGTCGACTTACTGCTTGGACGTCGATGGAGCGGTGCGCATGGACAGCGCGATCCGTTCAGCGGTACCGATCGGAATTTCCCCCACCACGGTCACCATCATCTCACCATCGGGGGTGGTCAAGCGCCGTGAAACGGCAACGGTGGGCCCAAGCTGGGTTCGAGTATCAGTG
Source organism: Pseudomonas sp. P5_152 (assembly GCF_033989915.1). Classification (NCBI taxonomy): domain Bacteria; kingdom Pseudomonadati; phylum Pseudomonadota; class Gammaproteobacteria; order Pseudomonadales; family Pseudomonadaceae; genus Pseudomonas; species Pseudomonas sp. P5_152. Next base: position 1,651,089 of record NZ_JASFAH010000002.1, read on the forward strand.
ACTACTTCGCCATTGAGCGGCTCGAGGAACACCGAGAAACGCGCCAGGCCGTCGTCATACATCAGGCTACTAACCTGAGCCTTGGTCTGCGGATCCTTGTGGGCGCTGCTGCTGGTCAACTCGAAGCCCGGCGGTAACCAATCGGAGTGCCAGGCCTGGGCGGTCTTCGCGGCCGTGGCCTTGTTACTGTCCAGCGCCACGGTCTTGCACTCGTCACTGGCCTGCAGGTCCTGGTCGCCCGGCACGTCGGCGGTGTCCAGGCGGGTAAACTGGAAGCGCTCCAGCAACTGGCCTTTTTCATTGAGTAGCAAGGATTTGAGCGGCAGACCGGTTTCCCGATCCAGGTGCAATTCAAAACCGTAACGATGCTGGTCACGGGGCGTCAGCGAAACAATCACCGCCGCGCGCCCGGCCACGCGCGACTTGCCGATGACGGCAAGGTCGTACCAATTCTTCAGCTTTTGTGGGTCAAGTGCTCGAGCGGACGCGTCGGGGGTGTCCTCCAGCCCTGCCACCAGGCTGCCGCTCACGCATTGAGTACGTCCATCAATGCGTACGACTTCCTGGGCCGAGCCGTCGAGCTGCAGTAAACGCTCGCGGACTTTGCCATCCTGGACACGATGCCAGATGTTGTGGGTAGAAAAACTACCGTTACGCTCGTAAATGAAAGTGCCTTGAAAGCTCTGCTGCTGCTCGGCCTGGCTCAGACGGTTCAACCAGTCTTGAGCCTCATCGGCATGGGCTGGAACAACGAACCAGCCACTGAGCAAAAGCGTAAGTAGAGGTATGGCGCGCATGATCCTCCTTAACGGGTTTCCTGGCTCGCTGCACGAGCATAAGGCAGGGCACTTTCAGTACCTTTGAGTGCAGCTTGTTGAGCATGTTGACGCAGATAACCCGGCAGACGCTGATCGTGCCAGCCTGGCTGACCTTGCAAGACACCATTGGCCATCGGGCCTGTGGCTTGCGAACTCTCATTGTAGCCTGCCAAAACGGCTGGGCCCTTGACTTGAGGAACGGTCAGACCCGGTTGAGTGGATTGCTGGGCCAATTCGACGCCGGCGATCTCATCCTGGTTGTACAGACGCACACCTGCCAGCACCGCAACAGTCACGGATGCTGCAACGGCCAGGCGACCCAAGCTACGCCACGGTCCACGGCTGACTTTCGCTGGCACGGCTTCATCAGCCAGCGCTTGCGAGACGGCCGAAGCCAGGTCCAGACGGGGGATCAGCAAGTCCTTGTGCATCACTGCCCGGGCAATCTGGTAACGCGCCCAGGTTTCGCGGGTTTCAACATCGTCGAAGGCATTCAACACCCGACGCAATTCCAGTTCGTCCGCTTCGTTATCCATCACTGCGGACAGCGATTCCTGCAGGGCTTCCCGACTCATGGCGTTCCTCTCTTGGCTGTCGCCGCTGTCTTTAGTTTTCCTGCAACAGTGGTTGCAGGGCTTTATCGATGGCCTCCCGAGCGCGGAAGATCCGGGAGCGCACGGTACCCACCGGACATTGCATGACGCTCGCAATGTCCTCGTAACTCAGACCATCAAACTCACGTAAAGTTAGAGCGGTACGTAAATCTTCTGGCAGTTGCTGAATGGTTCGATGGACGGTGCCTTCGATCTCATCCCTCAGCAATGCACGCTCTGGTGACTCGAGATCCTTGAGGCCGTGATCGCCGTCGTAGAACTCCGCATCTTCAGAGCTAACATCGCTATCCGGCGGCCGGCGGCCGCGTGAAACCAGATAGTTCTTCGCCGTGTTGATGGCAATGCGGTAAAGCCACGTATAAAACGCGCTGTCCCCGCGAAAATTCCCCAGTGCACGGTAAGCCTTGATAAAGGCCTCTTGCGCAACATCCTGGGCTTCATGGGTGTCGTGCACAAAACGCACGATCAACCCGAGAATTTTGTGCTGGTATTTCAGCACTAGCAGATCGAAAGCACGCTTGTCGCCGCGCTGAACGCGTTCGACCAGCTGCTGATCCTCTTCCTGGGTTAGCATGAACACTCCTCGATAAACTCGGAGGAGGCTTGCATGGCTAATCGTTCAGGCTTGCAAACATAGACTCGGGCTTTTCGCAAAAGTTCTCCCCCTCCAAGCAAGTTTCCTGCGCGCGCTGATTTGGCACACACGAAAAACGCAGCACCGGCTTGGCCGGCTGCGCGAATAATCTTGTTGTCGAATCCATACGCATTGACCGGAACACAGATCCTGCGTGAAACCGACGTCGTCCCTCGTTTCAGGCAACCTTCTATTGAGTTTAGGGCCTTGGCAAAAGTTCCCAATCTTTATAGCCGGGTGAAACCAACAATGTGCAACCACGAAGCGAAAAAGCGGGGTTTGTCGCCGAAAACTTGAGCATTTCGCCTCCTCACGAGGTAAAACACCCGACATAGGCATCCGTCTTTTCCGTCACAGTAGTTTCACATTGCCACGAAGGCTCGGCTATTGTGCCGATCCACCCCTCTATATACTAGTGCGCTGTGTGGCTGTCTCGACTCGCCGATTCAGGTGTCTTGCGCCAACCCCGTCCCGGGTCGCTTTGAGCGGAATCCTGAAATGAGCCAACAGTTTCAACACGATGTTCTGGTGATTGGCAGCGGCGCTGCCGGTCTGAGTCTGGCACTGACGTTGCCTGATCATTTGCGCATTGCGGTATTGAGCAAAGGCAACCTCGCCAACGGCTCGACCTACTGGGCCCAGGGCGGTGTCGCTGCCGTGCTGGACGATACCGATACCGTTGAATCTCATGTCGACGACACCCTCAACGCCGGCGGTGGCCTGTGTCACGAAGACGCGGTGCGGTTCACGGTAGAGCACAGCCGCGAAGCCATACAGTGGCTGATCGACCAAGGCGTGCCCTTCACCCGCGACGAACAGTCGGGCACCGAAGACGGCGGTTTTGAGTTCCACCTGACCCGTGAGGGTGGTCATAGCCATCGGCGTATCATTCACGCCGCCGATGCCACCGGCGCCGCAATCTTCAACACCTTGCTGGCGCAAGCGCGGCTACGCCCGAACATCGAACTGCTGGAGCAACGGGTCGCCGTTGACCTGATCACCGAAAAACGCCTCGGCCTGGAGGGCGATCGCTGCCTTGGTGCCTATGTGCTCAATCGCGGCACCGGCCAGGTCGACACCTACGGCGCGCGGTTCGTGATCCTCGCCTCCGGTGGCGCGGCCAAGGTCTACCTCTATACCAGCAACCCCGATGGCGCTTGTGGCGACGGCATCGCCATGGCCTGGCGCTCGGGTTGTCGGGTGGCCAACCTGGAGTTCAACCAGTTCCACCCGACCTGCCTGTACCACCCGCAAGCCAAGAGTTTCCTGATCACCGAAGCCCTGCGCGGCGAGGGAGCGCACCTCAAGCTGCCCAACGGCGAGCGTTTCATGCAGCGCTTCGACCCACGGGCCGAGCTGGCACCACGGGATATCGTGGCCCGGGCCATCGACCACGAAATGAAACGCCTGGGGATCGACTGCGTCTACCTGGACATCAGCCACAAGCCCGAAGCCTTCATCAAGAGTCACTTCCCGACGGTCTATGAGCGCTGCCTGGAGTTTTCCATCGACATAACTCGCCAGCCGATCCCGGTCGTCCCGGCGGCGCACTACACCTGTGGCGGCGTGATGGTCGACCAGCAGGGGCGCACCGACGTCCCCGGCCTCTATGCCATCGGCGAAACCAGCTTCACCGGCTTGCACGGCGCCAACCGCATGGCCAGCAACTCGCTGCTGGAATGCTTCGTCTATGCCCGCTCGGCAGCTGCGGACATTCTTGCGCAACTGCCCCAGGTGTCGATCCCCTGCGCCCTGCCTGTCTGGGACGCCAGCCAGGTTACCGACTCCGACGAAGACGTGATCATCGCCCACAACTGGGATGAACTGCGGCGGTTCATGTGGGACTACGTCGGCATCGTGCGCACCAACAAGCGCCTGCAGCGCGCCCAGCACCGCGTGCGCCTGCTGCTGGACGAGATCGACGAGTTCTACAGCAACTATAAAGTCAGCCGCGACCTGATCGAGTTGCGCAACCTGGCCCAGGTGGCCGAACTGATGATCCAGTCAGCCATGGAGCGCAAGGAAAGCCGTGGCCTGCATTACACCCTCGACTACCCGGACCTGTTGCCGCAAGCGCTGGACACTATCCTGGTGCCGCCCACCTACGCCGACTGAACTTGAGCCGTACCCGCAGGCGCCGGTGAACATCCGGCGCCAGGGCATCGCGCGGCACACAGATCGAACGCACCCAGCGCTCGCCACTCAGGCGAAAGCGCAGCACCACGATCAACGGCAAGGCCAGGCTATCAGGGCGCAATTGCACGGCCTGCCAGCCACCGGCCCGGCTCCACAACTGCCAGCCATCGGCATCGCGGCGCAAGCCACTGAAGGCTGTGGGATGAGTCAGGAGAATCTGCCGCGGCAGCACCCAGGCGCCGTGCGCCAGGCACAGCAAGACACCCGCCAGGCGGGCCCACAGGGCAACATCGAGTAGAAACAGCGAGCCCAGCGCGAACAGCTGGGCCAGGAGATAGGCCGCCAGCAGTTGCCGTGAGGCCTGCCAGCGGCATTCGAAACTACTTGGGCTGGACACGATCCAGGATCATCCGGACCATACGTTGCAGCTCGGGATCTTCCGATTCGGAACGCTCCATGAACCAGCCGAACATGTCCTGATCTTCGCATTCGAGCAACCTGACGTAGCAGTCGCGATCGACCTGGTTCAGGTGCGCATAAACCTCTTTGACAAAGGGCACCAGCAACACGTCAAGTTCAAGCATGCCGCGGCGGCTGTGCCAATAGAGGCGATTGAGTTCAACATCTTCGACCATGGAGCGCTCCTCAAATAGAGCGCAAGTATACAGCCCCGATCCCGGTCGAACAGTCGGCTTTGGTCGGGCGCCTCCAGGCTTTTGTAAACTACCCATTTCCAGAGCACCCCCTTATGATGTCCTCCAGACCTTTTACCCTGCGATGACCCATGGCTGATTCCGCTTTTTTCTGCACCTTGTCCCATGAAGGCGTGCTCGCCGTCCGCGGCAGCGATGCCAGCAAGTTTCTTCAGGGCCAATTGACCTGCAACCTCAACTACCTGAGCGATACCCAGGCGAGCCTCGGCGCCCGCTGCACCCAAAAGGGCCGCATGCAGTCGAGCTTCCGCATCCTGCTGGAGGGTGACGGGGTGTTGCTGGCGATGGCCAGCGAGTTGCTGGAGCCGCAACTGGCCGACCTGAAAAAGTACGCCGTGTTCTCCAAGTCCAAACTCACTGATGAAAGCGCCGCCTGGGTTCGTTTTGGCCTAGTCGAGGCCGATACCGCACTGACGGCACTGGGGCTCGACCTGCCGCCAGACACCGACTCGGTCGCCCGCCACGCCGGCCTGATCGCCATTCGGGTCTCCCCTGGCCGCACTGAACTCTGGGCCCCGGCCGCACAGGCACAGAGCCTGGCGACACAACTCTCGAGCACCCTCGCGCAAGGCAGCCTCAATGATTGGTTGCTGGGCCAGATCCGCGCCGGCATTGGCCAGGTGATGCCCGCCACTCGCGAGCTGTTCATTCCGCAGATGCTCAACCTGCAGGCGGTAGGCGGCGTGAGCTTCAAGAAAGGCTGCTACACCGGCCAGGAAATCGTCGCACGCATGCAATACCTGGGCAAACTCAAGCGCCGCCTGTATCGCCTGCAACTAGACGCCAGCGACTTGCCCGAGCCAGGCACCGCCTTGTTCGCGCCAACCCACGGCAGCTCCATTGGCGAAGTGGTCCTCGCCGCACACGCCGAACAGGGCATCGAACTGCTGGCAGTGCTGCAAGCCGAAGCGGCCGAAGGTGCCAACCTGCACCTGGGCGCGCTCGAAGGCCCGACCCTGCACCTGCTCGAACTGCCTTACCAACTGGATCGCGATCGCGAGATCCAGCGTTAATCCGCAGTACTTTGTCGCAACACCTAGAGAAACGAAATGAGCAAGCTGGCGGAAAAGGTCCAACAGGATTTGGTTGAGGCCATCGATAATGATGACCTGGTTCTGCCAACGTTACCGGAAGTGGCCCTGCAGATTCGTCGGGCCGCCGAAGACCCGGATATCAGCGTCACCACCCTGAGTAAAGTCATCGGCCGCGACACCGCCCTGTCGGCGCGCCTGATCAAAGTGGTCAACAGCCCCCTGCTGCGCGGCGCCCAGGAAGTCACCGACCTGTACACGGCCATTACCCGACTGGGCATCAACTACAGCAGCAACCTGGCCATCGGCCTGGTCATCGAGCAGATCTTCCATGCCCGCTCCGATGTGGTCGGCCAGAAAATGCGCGACGTCTGGCGCAAGAGCCAGGAGATCGCCGGCATCAGCTACTCGTTGTGCCGTAGCCACACTCAGCTCAAGCCCGACCAGGCGGCGCTGGGTGGCCTGGTACACCAGATCGGCGTGCTGCCAATCCTGACCTACGCCCAAGACCACTATGAGCTGCTCTCGGACCCGGTCAGCCTCAACCATGTGATCGAGCGCATCCACCCGCTGCTTGGCGACAAGCTGCTGCAGGTCTGGGAGTTTCCGGAAATGCTGGTCCACCTGCCGGGGCAATACCTGGACTTCAAGCGTCAGCCCGAGGCTGTCGACTACGTCGACCTGGTGCAAGTGGCGACCGTGCATGCCCATCTGGGCAGCCACCACCCGCTGGCCCAGATCGACATCAGCAGCCTGCCCGCCTTCAAACGGTTGGGAATCAACCCGAACAAGCCCATCCCCTGTGCCGAACTGGAAGACTCGCGCACGATGTTTTATTGAGCCGCACGCCCGCCCCGGCGGGCTTTGCGTGGAGCTGGCGGGACAGCTGGCTGCAGTTGGCAAAAATTTACCGATACCCGGCAAAAAAAATCTATGCCGGCCAAAGCCCCATAAACTCTCGCTCTGTCCGAAAAAGCAGGCCTCATGGCCACTAACTGGGCTACTTCGTCGCACCACAAGCCGTAAAAAACACCTATAATGCGCCGGTAAATCGGGCCTGCAACACCTCCTTACATGAGGGTGAAAGCCGTGCTGAAGCCATCGCCGGATGCTGACCATGTCGACTCCGCCCTTCAGCGACTTCAGGACACCCGTAGACATTTCTGTTTTTTGCCTGCGTACCGCTGCAACAAACGATTCCTTTAGATCCACCGCGGCCACCAGGCCGTGTGAATAACCGACCTTCAGAGTTTTCACACGGGCAACTGGCCCTCACGCAGGAGACGACACGTCATGCTGAGCTGGGACGAATTCGATAAAGAAGACGGCGAAGTTGTCGCCAAAGGCGCCAATGCTGGCCACGCAACAGAAGCCAACATGGACCGCCTCGACAGCGCCGGTGGTGCTGCTGCGCTGGAAGCGCGCGCCGTGACCGCCAGCGACTCGGCCGCGATCGTTCGCGCCAAGGCTGCCCTCGACAAACTCGACGTCGCCGAAGGCCTGGCCGAACTCGAAGGCGCCTCTGCCCGCGTTGCGGTCGACGAGAAGCGCATGATCAACTGCCGCGCCGACCTCAACCAACTCGTCCCATTCAAATACGACTGGGCCTGGCAGAAGTACCTGGACGGTTGCGCAAACCACTGGATGCCGCAAGAAGTCAACATGACCGCCGACATCGCCCTCTGGAAAAACCCGGAAGGCCTGACCGACGACGAGCGCCGCATCGTGATGCGCAACCTGGGCTTCTTCTCCACCGCCGACTCCCTGGTTGCCAACAACCTGGTTCTGGCCGTGTACCGCCTGATCACCAACCCGGAATGCCGCCAGTACATCCTGCGCCAGGCGTTCGAAGAGGCGATCCACACTCACGCCTACCAGTACTGCATCGAATCGCTGGCCATGGATGAAGGCGAGATCTTCAACATGTACCACGAGATCCCATCGGTCGCGAAAAAAGCCACCTGGGGCCTGAAATACACCCGTTCGATCTCCGATCCGAAGTTCGAAACCGGTACCGTCGAAACCGACAAAGAGTTGCTGCGTAACCTGATCGCCTACTACTGCGTTCTGGAAGGCATCTTCTTCTACTGCGGCTTCACCCAGATCCTCTCCATGGGTCGGCGCAACAAAATGACCGGCGTCGCCGAGCAGTTCCAGTACATCCTGCGCGACGAATCCATGCACCTGAACTTTGGCATCGACGTGATCAACCAGATCAAGATCGAAAACCCGCACCTGTGGGATGCCGAGATGAAGGAAGAAGCCAGCCAGATGATCCTGCAGGGCACCCAACTGGAAATCGAATACGCACGCGACACCATGCCGCGCGGCGTACTGGGCATGAACGCGGCGATGATGGAGGACTACCTCAAGTTCATCGCCAACCGTCGCCTGTCGCAGATCGGTTTGAAGGAAGAGTACCCAGGCACCACCAACCCATTCCCATGGATGAGCGAGATCATGGACTTGAAGAAAGAGAAGAACTTCTTCGAGACTCGGGTTATTGAATATCAGACTGGCGGGGCATTGAGCTGGGATTGATTCCTGACGCTCATCACTGCTGAGTCGATGATCTTAAAGAGCCCTGGATGCGTAATGCCTCCAGGGCTTTTTTGTGAGCCTTTACTGGTTGCTCCACTGATAACGGCAACCGCGGGCAAGCCTTGCTCCTACATCGCTGTGCCAGGGTTGAAAACCATCAGCGCATCCCGCTATTAATACCTCTCCCCTCCAGGACTCGCGCCGCCATGAAATTCGACCTCGCCTACTGCATCAGCCTCGACGCCAAGCTGTCGATCTATGACGTGCGGGACCTGAATTTTGACGAGACGATGGCGTTCGACTCTGCGAAGGAACACTTCCAGTGCCCCAACGATGCCTGCCGCTTGGCCTTTGGAACCACCAATGTGCTGGGGACGATCAATGCCAAGAGCGTGAACTACATCCGCACGCCACATTTCAAGAATGTGCCCAGCACCCGGCATGTGGAGGGTTGTCCGTATGTCAGCCTGAAGACGTCGAATACCGAGGGAGTGGAAACGGATGACGGGATTGAGGAGCATTTCCCGTCAGAACTGTTGCTGACCCGGCGTCAGTATGTGCGCATGCCCGTTAGCACCGAGGAGACTGCCGACAGGGTGCAGGATCAGATGCCAGCGACTCCGTACATCAGCCAGGGCGAGCACCCGATAGCAGAGTCAACGCCAGACAAGACCAGCGTGTTTGCCCATCCGGTGGAGTGTTTCGTTTCCAATTTCGAGAACAAGGACCTGCTCAAGCGCATGCCGCTGAAGATTGGCGAGCACACGGCGTCCTACGCCTCGTTCTTCAAGAAGATCGAATACCTGCAGGACAACAAGGGCCTGATTTACTGGGGCAGGATCAAGGAGATCAAGGACTACACCCAGAGCTTTCGCATCGACTTCGAGAAAAAGGCCTGGCTCGAGAAGAAGCCCTACTCGGTGACCCTGTACCTGGGCAAGAAGCTGATCGACAGCTACCGCAAGCGCCAGGCGTTCCTCGAGGAGATCAAGCACGCCATCGAGAGCGAGCAGGAGCTGTATTGCTTTTTCTACGGCGTGACGCCGGAGTTGAAGCAGGTGCCAAGCAAGAAAAACCCCGAGCAGACGTTCGGGGTGTTCAGTGCCAACATCGAGAATCTGGATCACTTCATCATTCGGCAAGCGCCGCAGTTGCACGCCAAGTAATCGTGGCGTGACGCTCAATTCATCGAATACCGGCACAAGCGTCTAGCGCCTGCCTCGACCGCACGATATCGCATCAATCAAAAAAATGAGTTTGATCCGGGCGCAAAACAACTGTACAAAAACACAGTGCTAATTGATTTGCCACTCTCGAGCCCGGAGAAAGCCCATGGCCTCTATTGCGATGAAAATCACCCTGGAACGTATCGCCCTGTTCCAGTTCACCCCCAAACACAGCGCCCAGGCCCGTGCGATGCTGGGTTGGTCACTGGAGCAATTGTCCCGCGAGTCCGGGGTCAGCGTAGAAGCGATAGCGCGGTTCGAAGCCGGCGCCGAAGTGCTCGACGTCACCCGCCTGGCCCTGGCCTACAGGCTGGAGGCCGAGGGCCTGGTGTTCTTTCCCGGTTTTTCCCCAGGTCGGGGCATGAGCGTCAGGGGATCGGCACCGGATCCGGTGGGGCGAGCGGATTTCGCGATGATCGAGTGATCAACTCAAGTATTGCCAGCCCTAGCCATTGGCAACTGCCTGCTCACCCTGCTCTTCAACCTCAAGCCACCAAGCCTGCCCGTGTTGCGGCTGGTTGAGGTTGAAGGCTTCACCCATTTGTGGGGTGGTGATGGACACATTGTGTTCCCAGGCCAGGGCCAGGATACGGTCGAAAGGTTCGTGCCAGGCGTGCATCGACAAATCGAAGGTGCCGTTGTGAATCGGCAACAGCCAACGCCCCTTGAGGTCGAAGTGGGCTTGCAGGGTTTGTTCCGGTTGCATGTGGACCAGTGGCCAGTCGACGTTGTAGGCGCCAGTTTCCATCAGCGTCAGGTCGAAGGGTCCGAACTGTTCACCGATCGCCTTGAAGCCGTCGAAATAGCCGGTGTCACCGCTGAAGAAGATGCGCTTGTCGCCGTCGATGATCACCCATGAAGCCCAGAGGGTACTGTTGCCATCGAACAGGCCACGACCGGAAAAATGCTGGGACGGTGTGGCGATGAAGTGAATCCCGTCGATCTGCGTGCCTTCCCACCAGTCGAGTTGACGCACCTTGTTGGCATCGACACCCCACTTGATCAAGGTATCACCTACGCCCAACGGTGTGATGAAGTGGCGGGTCTTGTCTGCCAGCTTGATGACGGTCTGATGGTCGAGATGATCGTAGTGATCGTGGGACAGGATTACTGCTTCGATTTCAGGCAACTGATCAAGACTGATCGGCGGCTGATGAAAGCGCTTGGGTCCGGCCCACTGAACCGGGGAAGCACGCTCGGCGAAGACCGGGTCGGTGAGCCAGAACTTATCGCGCAACTTCAGCAGGACAGTGGAGTGGCCTAGCCGGAACACGCTGTGGTTGGGCGCGCTGTGCAACTGCTCGCGGGTCAGGCCTTGCACCGGAATCGCTCCGACTGGCCGGGTGTTACGCGGCTTGTTGAACAACATGTCCCAGAAGATTTGCACAGTCTTGCGCAAGCCAGGTTGGCGTACCGCTGTAGGGTTGCGGTAGCGGCCCTGCTCCTGGCGGGAGGTTTTCAGTTCTGTGGCGCTGTCCGCCTGGTAAGAGAAAGTGGCCATGTTCAAATGACTCCAGAAAAACCGCTGTAGCCGGTGATTTTCTTTTTCGGACAATAAAGGGCCAATGCACGCACGCGTCAGCCGCAAACTCTAATTTTAACCGCGCAACTACACTGCACGGTGTAGTTTCAAGATTGCAACAAACCCTGGAATAAGTAAACTGCTGAGTGTAAGTGCTCACCCACTCTGCCGAAGCGTATTTATGACAGCTCCCCAGCGCCTGACCGACCGTAAACGCGAAGCCATTGTCCAGGCGGCGATCAGCGAATTCCGTAGCAACGGTTTCGATATCACCAGCATGGACAAGATTGCGGCGACAGCGGGGGTATCCAAGCGCACCGTGTACAACCACTTTGCCAGCAAGGAAGAGTTGTTCGGCGAAATTCTCCAGCGTTTGTGGACCAACATTTGCGCCCAGGAAGACAGCGTCTACAGTCCCGGACAACCGCTGCGTGAGCAACTCGGGCAGCTACTGCACGGCAAGCTGGCGCTGTTGGCAGACAACAGCTTCCTCGACCTGGCTCGAGTGGCTATCGCCGCCACTATCCACTCACCCGAGCGTGCCCAGGACATTGTCCTGCGCATCGGCGAACGCGAGGAAGCCCTGACCGCCTGGATTCGTGCGGCACAGGCTGATGGCACACTCAAGCCGGTCGATCCCGACTTCGCCGCCCAGCAGTTGCATGGGATGCTCAAGGCTTTCGCCTTCTGGCCACAGATCTCCATGAACCAGCCAGTCCTGTCCGCCGAGATGCAGAGCACTGTCATCGAGTCGGCGCTGGACATGTTCCTGGCCTGTTATCAGCGCTGATCCGCCGCGCCAGCTACCCTGAACTACGCTGTCATGTCGCGGGCAAGTGCCGGGGGCGTGCACCTGGCCATCATCTGGCTGATGATCGCATCTGCAATAAATGACACTATTGACCTGTTTCTTCGATGGATCGCAGCCCAGGGTAAAACACCACAAAGTGTTTCAGGGCGACATGAGCGCAGTGAGCTATGCAAAATCAACGTGGCAAAGGCCTGTCATTTGCCAAACGTATCTATAAACCGCGGATTATTGGCCTGGGCATTGGCTGCATCAGTGTCGCTGCGGCGCTTTATCCCTTGGGAGTGCCCACCTGGGTCTGGGTACTGCTGGGCTTCAATGCCGTGTGCTGGGCGCACCTGGCCTATCAACTGGCGACCCGCTCCGCGTTCCCCTACCAGGCGGAACGTCGCAACCTGCTGATTGACTCGTTGCTGGGCGGTTTCTGGGCCGCGACCATGCACTTCAACCCGCTGGCCACCGTGACCATCCTCTCGATGATGGCCATGAACAATGTGGCCGCCGGTGGGGTGCGCCTGTTGGTCCAGGGCAGCCTCGCCCAACTGCTGGGCATCGGCATTTCATGGGCGCTGCTGGGGTCCGGCTTCTCAGCGCAAGTCAGCCAGCTCCAGGTGTATGCCTGCCTGCCGATGCTGACCCTCTACCCGCTTGCGGTAGGCATGGTCTGCTATCGACTGACGATCAAGTTGTCCGAGCACAAACGCGCCCTGAGTGCCTTGAGCCGCACAGACAGCCTGACCGGCCTGCTCAATCACGGCGCCTGGAAAGACCTGCTGCAAGACAGCTTCCACGAGTGCCAACGACAACAAGTTCAGGCCACCATTGGCCTGATCGACATCGATCACTTCAAGGCCATCAATGACACCTACGGGCATATTGTCGGCGACAGCGTATTGCGCCAACTCAGCGCCGAACTCAAGCACAACCTGCGGCAAAACGACCTGGCGGGACGCTACGGCGGTGATGAATTCTGTGTGATTCTGCCGAGCTTGCCCCAGGACCAGGCCATCGAGGTGATGGAGCGTCTACGCCTGGTCTTCGCCGACTATCGCCACCCTGCCATCGCGCAGTTGAAGGTCAGCCTGAGCATTGGCCTGGCCACCTATCAGGCGCATTTCAGCGAGGCCGGGCAGTGGCTCGAGGCTGCCGACAAGGCGCTGTACAGTGCCAAGAGCAATGGTCGCAACAGAACCAGCAGCGCCCACGCCAGCACCACAGATCCGGCATGAGTGCAGCGCCGTGGGGGTTATAGTGAACCTCAGTCCCCCCGGCCTTGCAGAGACCCTCATGAACCCAACCAAAACGCCGACATCCCCCGCAGCACCCGTCGACCACCTGCGTTTTCACCGTCCCCACGCGCATCTGGCCGCGACCTTCGGTAACGACACCTTCGCCTTGAAAGCCGAGGCCTTTGCGCGCTTTTTCGGCACACCGACCTTTCTCGGTGCCCAGACCCTGATCGTCGCCGCCTGGATCGTCCTCAACGTTACCGGGGTGACCACCTTCGATGTCTACCCATTCATCCTGCTCAACCTGGCATTCAGCCTGCAGGCGGCCTACGCCGCGCCTTTGATCCTGCTGGCGCAAACCCGTCAGGCCGCGCGCGACAAGGCCCAGTCCGATGCCGACGCGCAACACCGAGAAGCGCTGGCCGTGGCCAATGCCGAACGCCAGGCGCAAGCGGCGCAGAATGCCGCCCAATTGCTGGAACTGCTGGAACAGAACACCCGACTCACAGAAATGACCAAGACCCTGACCGAGCGCATTGAAAACCTCACCTCACAGGTGCATCAGCACGTCCTGGGCCAGCAACCACCCCAAGCCTGACGCCACCCTAGGCGGGCAAACGAATGGCCCGCGCCAGCTCATCGAACAGGGTCACTACCGAGCGCAGCGCGCGGCAGTCCGGACGGGTCAGCAACCACAGGCTGGTGTCGTAGCCCATCAAGGGTTCGGTCAGCGGGCGCAGCCCCTGGCCTGGATCGATCAGAAAGTCCGGCAAGGCCGCGACCCCCAACCCCGCCCGCACCAACTCAGTCACCGCGAGCATGCTGTTGCAGCGATAGCTCGGCTGCACGCCCGGTAGTTGCTGGCGTCGCCAGGTGACGGTGGGATGGTCTGGGAGGAAGTCATCCGGCGCGATCCAGCTCAAGCGTGCGAGGTCGCCCGGATCGACCGACTGCAGGTAATTCACGCTGGCGCACACCCGATAGGACACGGTCGCCAGGCGTCGGCCCACCAGATGCTCCGGTGGCGCCCGGGTCAGGCGCAGGGCAATGTCGGCATCGCGGCGGCTGAGGTTGGCAAAGTCGTTGGAGGTGCTCAGCTCCAGGGTCAACGCCGGATAGCCCGGCATGAACTGCGCCAGGGCTGGCAACAACAAGGCGTGCAGGACCGAGTCGGTGCAAGTCAGGCGCACCGTGCCGCTGATGACTTCACCGCCTTGCTCCACCCCGACCCGCGCCGCATCCAGCGCCTGTTCGGCACGTTCGGCCTGCTCGGCCAGGGTTTGCGCGAGGCTGGTGGGCAGGTAGCCGGCACGGCTTTTCTCGAACAGCGCCTGGCCCAAGCCGGCTTCCAGGCGCCGGACCGCACGAAACACCGTCGAGACGTCAACCTTGAGCAACGCGGCGGCTCGGGCCAGCGAACCGCCGCGGACCAACGCCAGGACCAGCACCAGGTCGGGGTAGTCCAGTTGATAGTGCGTAGCTGCATTGATCACTTGGGTAAACGCCAATATTGATTGCGTGAACGCCAATCTATAGTGCCCCCCAACCACCGACAAGTCTTGGAGACGCCATGTCCAATCCAGCCCACCTGCGCATTGCCCTGATCGGCGACTACGATCCGCAGGTCACCGCCCACCAGGCCATTCCCCTGGCCCTGAACCTGGCCGCCCAACACTTGGGGCGGGACGTACAGTCGCAGTGGCTGGCCACCGAGCGGATCGACAGCCAGACCCGCTTCAGCGACTTCGACGGCTTCTGGTGCGTGCCCGCCAGCCCTTACCGCAACACCGACGGCGCGTTGCGGGCGATTCAGTTTGCCCGGCAAGCGCAGCGGCCGTTCCTTGGCACCTGCGGTGGATTTCAACACGCGGTGCTGGAGTTCGCCCGCCATGTCCTGGGCTGGACCGATGCCGAGCATGGCGAAACCTCGCCCGAAGCCACGCGCGCCGTGATCACGCCCCTGGCCTGCGCCTTGGTCGAGGCCGTCGACAGCATTCAGTTGCGCGAGGGCTCGCTGATTGCCGCGGCCTACGCCAGCCAGCACATCAGCGAAGGCTACCGCTGCCGCTACGGGATCAACCCCGAGTTCGTCGACGCCCTGCAGAGCCACGGCCTGCGCGCCACGGGCCATGACTCTGGAGGTGATCTGCGGGCCATCGAATTGCAGGGCCATCCGTTCTTCGTTGCCAGCCTGTTTCAACCCGAACGGGCTGCGCTCAAGGGCCGGTTACCGCCCTTGGTCAACGCCTTTGTCGAGGCCTGCGCGAGGAATCCGCGATGATCGCCAGCACCCCAGCCGCCCC
The DNA here is from genome assembly GCF_033989915.1 of Pseudomonas sp. P5_152. NCBI lineage: Bacteria > Pseudomonadati > Pseudomonadota > Gammaproteobacteria > Pseudomonadales > Pseudomonadaceae > Pseudomonas > Pseudomonas sp. P5_152. Next base: position 1,666,664 of record NZ_JASFAH010000002.1, read on the forward strand.
CTATTACGCGGTGATCTTTACCTCGCTGCGCACGGCAGGCGATCACGGCTACGACCAGGCGGCCCAGCGCATGGTCGAGCTGGCCCGCGAGCAACCGGGGTTTCTCGGCGTGGAATCAGCACGTGGTGAGGATGGCCTGGGCATCACGGTTTCCTACTGGAGCGACGAAGCGGCGATCCTCGCCTGGAAGCGCCACGCCGAACACAGCGCCGTCCGCGAGCAAGGCCGCGCCACCTGGTATCAGGCGTTTCACACCCGGGTGTGCAAGGTCGAGCGCTCGTATGCCTTCGCAACCTAAGCCGGTACCCGCTGGCGCAGCGCCGAAATCTCCGGCACATCGGCGCGGCGCATGTATACCCGCAGAGGCTCGCTGATGTTGATTCGGTCGTCGATGTTCTGATCCAGCAACAGCTGGATCAATGGGCGCTTGAGGGTCATGGCCTGATCCGGGCCTGGGGCCCAGACGAACTCGCTGGTGGGGATGATGCCGTCATCGGCGACGTCCATGCCGAACGAGTCTTCGCTGAAGCGCACGATGTACTGGCCGGTCTTGCGGTTGAGGCCGACAAAGCCGTGGAGTTGGTCGGCGGCCTGGCAGATGAGTTGCGAAGTGATGCGCATGATAAACCTCACGAAAGGTCCCAATGGACCGCTGATCAATGGTTTACACGCAGGGCAAGCATCCGGGTTTCCCTCTGCCGGGGAAACTGCCGGGGCCAAGAATACTGCAAAGTCGCGCACAAAAGCGCGGAAAAAGCGTCTGGAGCGGGGTTTATGTCGGTGCTGCGATAGCACAACTGTCGCTCAGTTGTTAAAAGGTAGTCCTTTGCAAAACGACTGACGAAAGGACCTCGACCATGCCTGTCAACTTCACCCACAGCGCCCTGCTGCTGAGCCTGATGCTCGGCGTCGGCCAGGCACAGGCTCTCAGCCAACCCGGTCCGAACGCGCTGGCCACCGCCAACGGCATCCCGCACCCGGCCGTGATCGCCCACCGCGGCGCCTCCTTCGATGCCCCGGAATCCACCGCCGCCGCTTACAAACTGGCGCGCGACCTGGGGGCCGACTACCTGGAACTGGACCTGCAACGCAGCAAGGACGGCGTGTTGTTCGCCCTGCACGACGACGACCTGCAACGCACCACCGACGTTGCCAGAAAATTCCCTGATCGCAAGGACAGCCCGGCCAACGCCTTCACCCTCGCCGAGCTGAAAACCCTCGATGCTGGCAGCTGGTTCAACAGCGCCTACCCGGACCGCGCCCGCCCTGCGTATGCAGGCCTGAAAATCCTGACTCTGGACGAAGTCATCGACATCGCCCAAGGCAACCCGCTGCACAAACCCGGCTTGTACATCGAGACCAAGGAGCCCCAGCAATTCCCGGGGATCGAACGCGACCTCAAGGACAAGCTGCAAGACCGCGGCTGGCTCAGCCCTGCTGGCTCCAAGCTGGCCAAGAGCGCGCTGGGTGTGGGCCAGGGCAAAGGCAAGGTCGTGCTGCAGACCTTCGACAAGAACAGCCTGCAGATGCTGCACCAGGAAATGCCGCAGGTGCCGAAGATCCTGCTGCTGTGGGTCGCCGAGGGCAGCATCGAGCCCAAGTCCAAGGTCAAGTTCGCCGAGTCCGGGGACAAGGACAAGGCCACCTTCTATGCCAGGCAGCAACCCAAGGACAACGCCGCCTTCGAGCAATGGGTCGACTACGCCAAGGCCCAGGGCGCAATCGGCACGGGCCCGTCCGCGACCCTGACGCACCTCGGTGACCAGAGTTATGCCAACCTCGTACAGCCCTGGATGAACCAGTACACCCACGACCAAGGCCTGCTGGTGCACGTCTACACCATCGACGAAGACGTCGACTTCCAGAAAGTGATGGACGCTGGAGTCGACGGCATCTTCACCAACCGCGCCAGCGAACTGCTCAAGTACTACCAGCGCCCGGCAACCGGCAGCGTGGCCCAGTTGCTTGAACGCAACGGCTACTGAGTGAGCAACCAGCACGAGTGGAAAGGCCAATTGTGGCTGGGCCGCGACTATGGCCTGGTCCACGGCAGATTGGGGCGCACCGCGCCCCATGCGCACTACGCCCATCAGTTGATCATCGCTGGCGGCCAACCGCTGCAGGTCAGCCTGGAGGGTACCCCCCAGGTCACCGACCGACTGTTTATCGAATCACTGCGCACGCACGCCATCATGCACGGCTCGGACAACGTCGTGTGTATCTACGCCGAGCCCTTGATGTTCGAGGCCCAGGCCCTGCAAGACTGCCTGGCCGACGTCGAGCCGTCCTTGCCGGCCATTGCCCAGGCTGTGCTGCAGTGCCCACGGCGCCCTTTCAACGACCCACGCATCGGCCGTGCCCTGCAGGCCCTGGATGGCTTGCTGGCAGGCAAGGTCTCGGCGGCGTCCCTGGCCGCGCAGGCCCATGTATCCCTGAGCCAACTGGAGCGGCTGTTCGCCCGCCAGGTTGGCCTACCCGTTCGGCGCCTGGTGCTCTGGCGCCGTCTGCGCCTGGCCATGGCGCTGATGCTGTCTGGCAGCAATCTCACAGTGGCCGCCCATGATGCGGGGTTCGCCGACGCCGCGCACCTGTCGCGCAGCCTGAAGAAAATCTTCGGGGTGACCGCCAGCCAGGGCTTGCACGGCCTGGATATCCGCCTGCTCGACTGAGCCGTTAGCGACGCAACGCCTCTGGCACCTGCGGCTCGTCAGTGAATTGCTCGGGCTTGAACGGCTCCAGCAGTTGCTCGACATACCCCTGGGGATAATCCGCCCGATTGCCAATCCCCAATTCACCCTGCCTGATCGAATACGCGCTGGCGTGCAGGGCGGTGCCCAGCAAACGGTCCCACAGATTGAAAAACAGACCGAAATTCACATTGCCCGCTGCACCGTACTTCATATGGTGCAGGCGGTGGACCGGCGCCCAGGCGAACACCTGGGACAACACTCCCGGGGTCATGTCGACGTTGGAGTGCTGCAACAGCAACTGCAGACTGATGGCGAACGCCAGCAGCAAGGCCACGTCCAGCGGAATACCCAGCACGATCAAGGGCAAAAACCCCACCGCCGCCTCGAGCATCTGGTGCAGCGGATGTTTCATCAAGCCGTTGAAGCCATAGAGCCGCTGGACACTGTGATGCACCGCATGCAACCGCCACATCCAGGGCACGTGGTGACTGACGTAGTGGGTCAGGCTGACGCCCGCATCGGCAATCCCGATCGCCAGCAGCAACTGCCCCCACAGCGGCCAACTGCCGGGCCACAGGCCCTCGAACGACAACAGCGCCACCAGCCCCGGTAAAATCAGCAACGCCAGCCCATTGCAGGCTTCGTTGACCAGTGCATGGGCCACATCGCGCCAGCCATCACCCTGGTTGCGGTTCCACTGCGGTTCATACGGCAGCGCCCGTTCGGCCAGGAACGACACCAGCAGGGCACAGAGAAAAATCACCAGCAGCCACCCGGGCGAACGGCCTGCGACACCGACTACAGCGATACCGAGAGCGAGGAATCCACCCAGGAAAACCGGGGCATACAGCGTTGTAAACCAGCGTTTCATATGAACCTCCCTTGACGTGGGTCCAGCATGAAACGCTTTGATATGCGAGGATTGAACAAATGGCGCAAAGCGCGGCCGGCGTGGATTAAGGATCAATTAAGTTGCGCCGGTTAACCTGATCCCACTTAAACAGCTCAACCAAGGAATGACCCCATGAAAAAGTTGACCACCCTGTTCACCGCCGCTGCCCTGACCCTGACCGCCGGTTTCGCCATGGCTGACGTGCGCCCGGACCAGATCCCGGGGCTGCTCAAGGCCGGCACCGTCATGGACTTTGAAAAGCTCAACCAGGCGGCCCTCGCCCAACACCCAGGCACCACCGCGGCCAACATCACCGACACCGAGCTGGACCATAACGCCACCACCGGCGCCTATGTCTACGAAGTGGAAATCCGTGATACCAAGAATGTCGAGTGGGACGTCAAGCTCGACGCCAAGACCGGCGCAGTCCTGAGCAACGTGCAAGACAAGTAAAAACACGCTGCAAAAAAGCCGCACAACCTTTGGGATGTGCGGCTTTTTTACGTGGACGAAATAGCCACACCTCAAAACTGCACAAGGCGTACGCTGGTTGGCTAGACTCCGACCAGCCTCCCTTTGCAGAGACCCTTGGCCCATGAGCCCAACAGTGGCAGCCGATATCGCGACCATCGGTCGCATCAGTGCAGTGCCCGCCATGCTCCAGGTCATTCGAGACATGACGGGCCTGCGTTTCGCGGCGGTGGCGCGGGTCACCGGAACCTCCTGGACCGCCTGTGCGGTGCTCGACCAGCTGGATTTCGGCCTGTTGGTGGGCGGCGAACTGGACATTGCCAGCACCCTCTGCCACCAGGTTCGCGCCAGCCATCTGCCGGTGGTGATCGACAAGGCCAGTGACGATCCCCTGTATTGCCAGCACCACACCCCCAGGCTGTACCAGTTCGAAAGTTACATCTCGGTGCCGGTGTTCCGCACCGATGGACGTTTCTTCGGCACCATTTGCGCACTCGACCCCAATCCCGCCGAGCTCAGGTCCAGCACCATCCAGAGCACCGTGGAATCTTTTGCGCGCCTGCTGTCGTTGCAGATCGAGGCCGAAGAGAACCTGCAGCAAACCGAGGCCCAGCTACGCGAGGAACGCCACTCGGCCGAGTTGCGTGAACAGTTCATCGCCGTGCTCGGCCATGACCTGCGCAACCCGCTGTTTGCCATCACCATGGCTGCCGAACGCGTGTTGCACAAACATCCCAACCCGACCACCGACACCCTGCTCCAACACATCCTCGACAGCGGACGCCGGGCCTCGCAACTGGTCGAGGACATCCTCGACTTTGCCCGTGGGCGCATGGGTGGCGGGATTCCGGTGGTGATCGCCGCCTGCCCGGACCTCGAACAAACCCTGCAGCAGGTGATCCGCGAAGTGCGTTGCGTCCATCCGCAGCGCCAGATCGTCGCCCGTTTTGGCGAGCTGACAGCCATTCACTGTGACCGCGAAAGAGTCGCACAACTGCTCTCCAACCTGGTCGCCAACGCGGTCGTCCATGGCGCCGCCGATGGCACCATTGAAGTCAGCGCACAGATCGAACAGGGGCGTTTTGTGCTCCGGGTAAAAAACCAGGGCCAGATTGCCGAATCAGTCCTGCCCCAGTTGTTCCAGCCCTACTCCAGACCGGCCAGCGGAGCGCCCCAGGCCGGCCTCGGCCTGGGCTTGTACATTGCCAGCCAGATCGCCCGCTCCCATGCCGGTGACCTCCAGGTGACCTCCTCTGAACAGGACGGCACCCTGTTCACCTTCAGCCTGCCGCTCACTGCCCAGCACTGAGCGGCCAACGCCTCAGGCACTCAGGCGCGCCGTCACTGCATTGAGTTGGCCAGACAAACCGTGCAGGTTATTGCTCGCCGCTTCAGTGCGCTGCACGTTGTCCAGGTTGGTGCTGGCGATGCTGGTGATCTCGGTCAGGTTGCGTGAAATATCCTCGGCCACCGAGGTCTGCTCCTCGGCTGCGGTGGCGATCTGGCGGTTCATGTCGCGAATCGCTTCCACCGACTCGGTGATGCGCTCCAGCATCAGCCCGGCCTGGGTCACCTGCTCGACGCTCTCGTTGCTGCGCGACTGACCGCTTTCAATCGCCAGCGCCGCGTCCACGGCACCGGTCTGCACGCTCTGGATGATCTGGTTGATCTCGATGATCGAGGCCGCCGTGCGTTGGGCCAGGCTGCGTACTTCATCGGCGACCACGGCAAAACCGCGCCCGGCTTCACCGGCGCGCGCCGCTTCGATGGCCGCGTTGAGCGCCAGCAGATTGGTCTGTTCGGCAATCCCGCGGATCACTTCCAGGACCTTGCCGATACGCCCGCTGTCGGTTTCCAGGCGGCGGATCACGGTGGCGGTGTTGGCAATTTCCCCGCGCATCTGGGTGATCGAATCAATGGTGCTCTGCATCACCAGCTCCCCCTGCTGGGCCGACTGGTCCGCATCATCCGCCGCGCGCGCGGCAGCGGCGGCATGGCGCGCAACCTCCTGGGCGGTGGCGGACATTTCGTTCATCGCGGTCGCCACCTGATCGGTGCGGCTGAACTGCTCGTTGGTGCCCTGGGACATCAGCCCGGCGATGGAATTGAGTTCGCCGCTGGCGCTGTCCAGGTCCGTGGCACTGCGCTGCAGGCGGGCAAAGGTTTCAGCGAGAAAATCGCGCAGGGTGTTGGCGGCGACCGCCAGGCGACCCAGCTCATCCTGTCGATCACTGGCAACCCGGGCGCTGAATCGGCCCTGGCTCAACTGGGCAACATAGTCGATCAATTGGCGGATCGGCTCCACCAGATGACGATTGACCAGCCACAGGCTGAACAGCCCGATCAGCAGCGCCGAGACCAGCATCACCACCATCCCCAGCAGCACGGTGCGCTCGGCACTGGCGCTGATCTGCAGTGATTGCTGGTTGCCGCGCTGGCGCAACTCACTGACCAACTCGCTCATCTGCTCGCTGGTGGCACGGTCCACCCCCTTGACCGCATTGTCGCCGGCGGCTGGATCGGCACCCGCCGCCAGATACGCCGCGCGACCTTGCTGGTAGGCGCCACCCAGGACTCGATGGGCCTCGCGCAGACTATCGATGCGCGCCTTCAGCGCGGGCTCGAGCCCGGGTTGGCGCACCAGTTCGCCAAGGATGTTCTGCACGTCGCCCTGGCGCGCCTGGAACTGCGCCCAGTACTTGTCCCCTTCAGCCGGTTGCTTGCCGCGCAACAGCACGTTTTTCCACTCCTGGACCTGCACCTTGAATTGCAGGTTGGCCTCGTCGATCAACTGCGAGGTATGCAGGGGACCTTCGATCAGGTTGCGGTAACTCTGCACTCCGGCGGAGAGGAAGTGAAAGCTGGCCAGGGCGATCAACAACATCGCCAACAGGCTACCGCTCAGCAACGCGAGGATTTTGGCTCTCAGGGATTTTTGCAAAAACATCGAGTGATATCTCATGACAGGAATAAGGCGGACACCGAAGTGCGCAGACCAGCCTAGCCGTCATCGGCCCTGACGAGGATTTCTTGAATCGCGCTGACCAGCGGTTTAGAGCCTCTGCCGCCGTTCGTCAAAGCGTCACGAAACGGTCAGATTGGCTTGCCATGATGCCGCTCAAGCGCCGCTGTGAATTGCATGGCGGCCGGAGACGCCATGAACCACAGCATCGACCAACGCCACCGCGACGCCGATCTTTTTGGCCTGCTCTACGGGTTCAGCTTTCGCCCCGGCGAACCCGCTCGGGAAATCACCTCGGCCCAGGCCCTGCAGCGCCTGCAACAGCCCGACAGTGCCGATGAGTTTCTCTGGCTGCACCTGAACCTGGCCCACGCGGCCTGCGAGCGCTGGATGAAAGCGCACCTGGCGTTACCCGAAGAATTCTTCGAAGCCCTGCATGAGGGCTCGCGCTCGACCCGCATCGAGCACGTCGACTCGGCCTTGCTGGCGGTGGTCAACGATGTGGTGTTCAACCTCAGCAACCTGGTGTCATCGGATGTCTCGACTCTGTGGGTCTGCGCCCGCAGTCGGCTGATCATCAGCGCACGCCTGCAACCGCTGCACTCGGTGGACAAACTGCGCTCCTCGGTCAAGGCCGGTGAGTGCTTTCGCTCACCCCTGGAGTTGCTGGTGCATCTGCTGCGCGACCAGGGCGAGGTGCTGACCCAGATCGTGCGCAAGACCAGCCTCAGCGTGGATCAGGTCGAGGACCAGTTGCTGTCCTCGCGACTGTCCACTAACCGCGCCGAACTCGGTGCCAACCGTCGCGTGCTGGTGCGCCTGCAACGCCTGCTGGCGCTGGAACCCGGTTCCCTGCTGCGCCTGCTCAACCGTCCGCCGCAGTGGTTGCAGAAGGACGACGTCAAGGAGCTGCGCAAATCCACCGAAGAATTTGCGCTGATCATCAATGACCTCACGGCCCTGGGCGAGCGGATCAAGCTGCTGCAGGAGGAAATCGCCGCCAACCTCAACGAACAGAGCAACCGCACCCTGTTCACCCTGACCGTGGTCACCGTACTGGCCCTGCCGATCAATATCATTGCCGGCTTCTTCGGCATGAACGTCGGCGGCGTACCGCTGTCTGGCGACCCGCACGGGTTCTGGGTGTTGGTGGCGCTGGTCGCCAGCTTTACCGTGATTGCCGGACGCTGGGCGTTTCGCAAGCGTGGGGATTACTGACGCCGTCTGTGCACTGCGGCCGTTAATTCAGCCTCGCGGGCTCGACAGCTGCTACAAGGTTGGGGTCACCACGGTTGCCGCTTGCCTGCGCGAGAGTGCGAACTGCAGCCCGAACGCCAGCACCCCGGTCAACGGCGCGGAGAAGCTGCTCAGCCCCGGACCGGCAAACATCAGCATCAGCCCCAGCGCCGTGCCGCCAAACCACGCCACCAAACCTGCCGGGTTGTAGGCCGAGACACGCGCCAGCGACGCCACATCACTGCGCCCATAGAGGATCTGCGCCAGCGCCACGCCGACCCAGGCCACCACAAAAATCCCTTGATAGGCCAGAGCCTTCAGCAGGTAGGCAAACACATCGGCCAGCATCAGGGCGTAGACGATCACCCCCACCGCCAGCGCCCACACCAGGTACGAACCCCGTACACCGAACCGGCCGAAAAACGCCTGCATGTTCAGCGTCGCCAGGTAGTAGTTGGCGGTGTTGATCCGGGTCTGCGTGGCCCAGACAAACAACAAGCCCCACAGCCCCATCAGTTGCAGGATTGCCATTACCACCGAGACTTCGTTCAACGCGCCCTCATGGGGAATGCTGCTGACCAGGTAAATTCCCGCCGCGCCATTGAGCAAAAAAGTCACCGCGTAGAACGGCATGCCGAAGTTCCAACGGCCGTGGTACGTCTGATCCTCGGGCTTGCCGAAGCGGGCATAGTCGAAGGTGAACAGCATCAACACCCAGACGCCCATGTACGCGACGAAGCAATCCCACCAGCCAAACGCACTGGGATTGGCCGGCCCGAAATCCAGCCACTGCGGCTGGTAACCGTAGCGACTGATGGACAAGCCCACCGCCACCAGCAGACCGCCGAGATAGATCGGCAACAACACGCCATTGAGCTTGTCCAGCCAGTGCTGCACGCTCCCCAGGATCATCGGCACGCTGTACAGCACCACCAGCAAGGCGGCCAGCGGGTAGACCAGTTCCGGGTACAAGTGGTTGAGCGCCACGGCGATCACCGAACCCTCGAACACCGCGTAGTAGATCGCCGTAGAAAAGAAGATCAGCGTCGCCAGGCAGGCACCGGTGCTGCCAAACAACAACCGCGAAAACAGCGCCACGGACAGGCCGCTGCGAATCGCAAACCGACTGAGCACACTGTTGATCAGCCCGTAGCTGAGCACCGACAGGAGCATGCCGATCAGCGCATTGCGGGTGCCATAGGATAAAGCCAGCGACGCGCCGACCACGATGTAGAACATGGCGCTGCACACGGCCCACCAGGCCATGGTCAGGGACAGTCGGCCCATGCGTGCGCCAGCGGGGACTGGGTGGTTGGCCGGGTCCTGCCCGGTTTGACTCGATTGCGATAAAGCAGCCATATGCGTGAACTCCAGAACCAGTCAAAGGTTGAAGCGCGGGCAGCCGTCACCGCACCGAAGTGCGGCGTTGGCGTACCGTTTGGCATGGCCCGCGCGATGCGGCGGGCAGAATCAGGAAGGGAACAGCTTGCTCAGGCAGCTGAGTTTTTTCTTGTAGGAACGTCGTGCTTCCAGCGCCTGCTCCAGGGTCACCGCGACAAACCGCGCCTTCTGGTTGGGCTGCATCTGGCCGATCAGGTCGAGGTCGGCACTGATCACCGTACCAATCATCGCGTAGCCACCACCGGACACCGCATCGCGGTGCAGCACGATCGGTTCGAGCCCGGCCGGAACCTGGATCGAGCCGATCGGGTAACAACTGTCGACGATGTTCGACGGATCGGAGCCGGCCCCGAACGGCTGCTCCCGGGGTTGGAAACTCAAGGCGCTGCCACCCTTGAAGCGATAGCCGATGCGGTCCGCCTCCGAGCCGACCGTCCAGGGTTCAGCGAAAAAGCTGCTGGCCGCTGCTTCGCTCAAGCGCTCGTAGTACAGGCCCGGCACCACCCGCAAGCTGATTTCGCCCCCCAGCGACTGCCGCAAGGCCATGGGCAGACTGGCCCCCGCACGGCTCTTGCCACTGGCAACACCCACCGGCAACTCGTCACCGGCCACCAAGCGGCGACCCTGGAACCCGCCCAGCGCTCCCAACGCATAGGTTGAGCGACTGCCCAACACCAGCGGCACATCAATGCCACCGGCCACCGCCAAGTACGCGCGGGCACCGGCCTTGGGGAAATCAAAACGCAGCACTTGGCCGGCCTTGACCGTGAACGCGGTGTCGGCATGCATTTCCACGCCATCGACCCGTGGTGTCATGTGCGCACCGCACACCGCCACCAACGCGTCTTCGGCAAACTCCAGCTCCGGCCCCAGCAGCGTGCACTCCAGCGCCGCCGCCCCGGCTGGGTTGCCGACCAACTGGTTGGCGGCGCTCAAGGCGTATTGGTCGAGCGCACCGGAGGGCGGAATCCCCAGGTGGTAAAAACCTTCGCGGCCCAGGTCCTGTACCGAGGTGGCAAGACCGGGTTTGAGTACCTTGATCATGCCAGCACCTCCTGCAACGACTTGGGATAACCAACGGGGTCGGCGAGGAACGCGTCCAGGGAAAACTCCACCGGTCGAATCCGCAGGTCGAAGCGCCCCGCATCCACTTCGGCCACGGCCTGGTCATAGGCCGCGCGGTCCATGGGTTTGAACTGCACGATGTCGCCGGGGCGGAAGAACACCATGTGCTCTTTCAGGTACGCCAGGTTCTGCTGCGGATCGTAGATCGGTGCCGGCGTCACGCCAAACATCTGATAACCACCGGCGCCACGCACCGAGTAGATACAGCCGAAGCAGCCGCCGTGGCCCAGGGTCAGCTTCGGCGTGTCGGTGCGCGGCCGCAGGTACTTGGGCACCTGCAACTGGCGCTCGCGCTCGACCATCTGGAACATGAACGGCAGGCCGGCGACAAAGCCGACCATCGAGACGAACCAGGGCGCACCACTGTGGGCGGCAATGAACGCATCGACGTCCGCCAAGCCATTGATTCGCGCCGCGTACTCCAGGTCCGTGGCACTCGGGTCCTGATGCCGGTCGCGAAAACGCATCAGGGTCTCGTGGGTCCAGGGGTCGTTGTAGAGCACCGGAATCTCGATGATCCGCGTGTGCAGGGTGCGTTCGGCAATCGCTTCGGCCTCTGCGCCCTTGACCGCTTCGAGCAGGTCATGGGGCGCGATGCGGTCCGGATCGAAGCGGATCTGGAACGAGGCGTTGGCCAGGCACACATCCAGCACGCCATCCAGGGCCAGGCGCTCGACCGCACGGGTCACGGCCATGCCCTTGAAGAATGCTTCCAGGGACATGCTGTCACTGACTTCGGCGAACAGATGTTCATCGGCGCCAAAGCTGTAGCGGATCGGCTTGTTCATGCTGCACCTCCACTGCGGCGCGCGGCCAGCCAGGTTTCCAGGGTGCCGGTGTGGAAGTCGGCGTCGTGCAGCCAGGGTTGCTCCAGCAGCTCGGCATGCAACCCCAGGGTCGTCGCCATGCCGCTCAAGCGGGTCTGGGCCACGGCAACCCGCGCCCGGGCCAACGCTTGGGCACGGTCGCAACCGTGGACAATCAGCTTGGCCAGCAGCGAATCATAATACGGCGGCACCCGATAGCCTTGATACAGATGGCTGTCGACCCGCACGCCCGGACCTTGCGGCCACGACAACTCTTCGACCAGGCCTGGGCTGGGGAAGAAGTCCCGCGCCGGGTCTTCGGCATTCAGGCGCATTTGCAGGGCCGCGCCATTGAGTCGGATATCACTCTGGCGCAAACCCAATGGCTCGCCGCCGGCGATTCGCAACATCGCCTGAACCAGGTCGATGCCGGTGATCAGCTCGCTGACCGGGTGCTCGACCTGAATCCGCGTGTTCATCTCGATGAAGAAGAACTCGCCGCTGGCGTCGTCATACAGGTACTCCAGGGTCCCGGCGCCTTGATAGCCGAGGGACTCGGTCAAGCGTACGGCGCTGGCACAGAGGGTTTCGCGCTGTTGCTGATCGAGGGCCGGCGACGGCGCTTCCTCGAAGATCTTCTGCCGCCGCCGTTGCAGCGAACACTCGCGCTCGAACAGGTGCACCGCGTGTTTACCGTCGCCCAGCACCTGCACTTCAATGTGCCGGGCACGGCTGATGAAACGCTCCAGGTACACCGCGCCATTGCCAAAGGCCGCCTGGGCTTCGCGCTGGGAACGGGGGAACTCTTCACGCAGTTGCGCGGGACTCTCCGCCAGGCGAATACCCCGTCCACCTCCACCGGCCGAGGCTTTGATCAGCAGGGGGAAACCCACCAGCTCGGCTGCCGCGAGGGCGGCCTCGACGTCAAACAACTCACCAGGTGAACCCGGTACCACCGGCACGCCAGCCGCTTGTGCGGTGCGTCGCGCCTCGGCCTTGTCGCCCATACGGCGGATCGTTTGCGGGCTGGGCCCGACAAAAATTGCCCCGGCGGCCTGGACCGCTTCGGCGAAGTCGGCGTTCTCCGAGAGAAACCCATAGCCTGGGTGCACCGCGTTGGCCCCAGTGGCCTTCAAGGCGCCCAGCAGGGCCTCGACATTCAGGTAGCTTTTGTCGGCACGGGCCGGGCCGAGCAGGTGCACTTCGTCGGCCAAACGCGCGGCCTGGGAATCGAGGTCTGCCTCACTGCACGCGGCAACGGTGGGAATTCCCAGTTCCTGGGCGGCGCGGATAATCCGCACGGCGATTTCGCCACGGTTGGCGACCAGCAGTTTCGTGATGCCTTGGGTCATGATCGTGCCCTCACTCGTCGTCGAGTGTTGCGACGACCTGACCCGGTTCCACCGGATCGCCGTCTTCTATCAGGAATGCACTCAGGCGACCGGCCGTCCCGGCGGTCAGTTCGGAGAACTGCTTCATGACCTCGATCAGGCCAATCACCGTGTCGGCGCTGACCTGCGCACCGACCTCGACGAAGTTCGCCGACTCCGGCGTGGCTTTGCGATAGAAGGTCCCTGGGAGTGGGGTGATAACTGTGTGTTCGGCCATGTCTGTTCCTTTTGGAATAGTTGTAGAAAGGCAGGCAAAAAATTCATCGATGGGCAGCCCGGACGTCTGTAGCGCCCGGTACCAAACCCAGCTTCAGCGAGGGGCGCGCACCGTGATCCCGGCTGCGTCCAGCGCCTTGCGTGTCGCCTCGACCAACGCCAGGGCACCCGGCGTATCGCTGTGCAGACAAATTGAGTCGAAGTCGATCGCCAGGTCCTGGCCCTCGACCGTGCGCACCAGGCCTTCCTGGCAGGCACGCAGCACCCGCGCGGCGACCTGGTCCGGATCGTGGGCGCGCACATTGCGGGTAAAGACAATGGAGCCGCTGAGGTCGTACTCGCGGTCGGCGTAGAACTCGCGAATCACCGGCTGGCCGAGTTCTGTCGCGACGCGCCAGATGACTGAGCCGGGCATGCAATACAGCAGCAGGTCGGGCTCCAGGCGCTGCAGGTTTTCCACCAGCAACCGAGCCGCTTCCTCGTCCCGCGCCAGGTGCATGTACAACGCGCCGTGGGGCTTGATGTGTTGCAGGGCCACGCCCTGGACTCGCGCCAGTTCGCGCAGGGCGCCGAGTTGATAGAGCATGTCGTCGACCAGTTCCTGGGCCGGTGCATTGATGTGCCGGCGACCGAAACCTACCAGGTCGCGGAACCCCGGGTGTGCGCCGATGGCCACGCCGAGGCGCTTGGCCTGTTCGACGGTGCGGCGCATGGTGCCGGGGTCGCCGGCATGGAAACCGGTGGCGATATTGGCCGAACTGATGAACCCCATCAGCTCAGTGTCGACACCATCGCCGATGGTCCATGGGCCGAAGCCTTCACCCATGTCCGAATTGAAATCTACTGCCTGCATGACACGTGCTCCTGACGCTTGTGACTTCATGCAGGCCACGTTAAATTCCGCTCACCCCCCTTGGGAAGATCTATTAACAGATAGGGTATCTTCTGAAAAACAGATACCTGTTCGATCGGAGTCTCAATGTCACTGACCCTGCGCCAGGTCCGCTATTTCGTCGCCACCGCCGAGATCGGGCAGATTTCCCAAGCGGCGATTCACTTGAACATCTCCCAGTCAGCGGTGACCACCGCGATCAAGGAGCTGGAGGGCATGCTCGGCACCCTGCTGTTCCAGCGCTCGGCCCAGGGCATGAGCCTGACCGATGCCGGCCGGCACTTTCTCAACCGCGCCTACGTGATTCTGCGCAGCGTCGATGATGCCCTCAACAGCCCGCTGCCGGATGTGCGTGCCAGCGGCCGGCTGCGCCTGGCAGCCAGCTACACGGTCATCGGCTACTTCCTGCCCCACCATCTGCAACGCCTGGAACACTGGCACCCGGATGTCGCCATCGAAGTCCACGAACAGGAGCGCCAGGCCATCGAACAAGGCTTGCTGGAGGGACGTTTCGACATGGCGGTGGTGCTGACCGCGAACCTCACGCACCCCGATATCGTCTCGGAAATCCTGTTCAACTCCGAGCGGCGCCTGTGGCTGCCCAGCCATCACCCCCTGTGCGAGCGCTCGGCTGTCAGCCTGGCTGATGTGGCCCAGGAGCCCTACATCCTGCTGACCGTCGACGAGGCCGAGCAGGCGGCAATGCGCTACTGGGAACACGCCCACCAGCAACCGAAAGTGCGGGTGCGCACCAGCTCCGTGGAAGCGGTGCGCAGCATGGTCGCCAATGGCAGCGGCGTGGCGATCCTCTCGGACCTGGTGCACCGCCCCTGGTCACTGGAGGGCAAGCGCATCGAGACCCTCACCATCACCGATCCAGTGACCCCCATGAGCGTGGGCCTGGCCTGGCACCGCGAGCGGGAATTTACCCCGGCGATGCAGGCGTTCCGGGATTACTTCCACGATGCGTTCCTGGCCCCGCAACAACTGTCGAGCAGACGCTGAGTTGGGACGCACTTGCAAGATCAGGTCAATCACCGCACTGCCCGTGCCAGCAACATCCGCTCCCGCAGCACGTCATAAACCCAGTGGTAGACATAGGTGTACGGCAGGAAAAACAGCAGCACCCCGATGTCGAGAATCAGCGCCTGCAGCAGGCTGACGTTCAGCCACCAGGCAATCAGCGGCACACTGATTGCCACCAGGCCGCCCTCGAACAGTAAGGCATGCAACACCCGGGTCGCGGCACTGGGCACCAGCGCCAGACGCTTGAGCAAGCGGTCGAACAGTCCGTTGAACAACACGTTCCAGGCCAGGGCAATCAGGCCGATGGCAATGGTCGCGACGCCCATGTCGACCAGCGGCTTGTCCATCAGCCACGCCAGCAAAGGCGTACACAGCATGACCGCCAACAGTTCAAAGCCGATGGCTTGCAACACATGTTCAGTGAGGGATTTATGAGGACTCATGAGCCGGCTCCGGTGGGTGAATGTGTTGCCATCATCCGGCACAGCACCGATACTTCATAACCATTAACCATCGATCAAGGCGATAGTTCATGGCCTCACATGAAGTCCTGCTGGCATTCGTCCAGGCAGCCACCCAAGGCTCGTTTTCCGCGGCGGCGCGCAAGCTGGGCAAGAGCCAGTCGACCATCAGCGCGGCGGTGGCCAGCCTGGAAATCGACCTCGACCTGACACTGTTCGACCGCAGCAGCCGCAAGCCCGCCCTGACCTTGGCCGGGCATGTGTTGTTGCAACGCGCCGAGGACATCCTCGCCGCCACCAGCCGCCTGGAAATGAGCGCCGCGCAATTGTCCCTGGGGGTTGAACCGAAGCTCACCATCGCGCTTTCCGACACCTACCAATCGGATCGCTTCGAAGCCGCCTTGCAGGCTTTCGAACAGCGTTATCCGGACCTCGAGCTGGAATGCCTGATCGCCGAATGCGACGACTTGATCGCCTTGGTGCAACGCGGGCGCGCGCACTTGGCGTTCGCCGAAATGCAGGAGCGCTACCCGCCGGACCTGGACAGCGCCACCGTCGATGAGCACACCGAGATCGCCCTGTTCGTCGCGCCCACACACCCGTTGGCGAGCCTGCAGAAAATCGATCGGCAAACCCTGCAACAACACCGCGAATTGCGCCTGGCGACCATCATCAATCCGTATGAGGTCCGGGCCCAGGGGCGGGTCTGGTCGGCCCCCAGTTACCTGATGCTGCTGGAAATGGCCCAGGGTGGGTTCGGTTGGGCACCCCTGCCGCGCTGGCTGGTCGAGCGTTTTGGCGCCGGCACCCTACAGGAACTCAAGGTTCGCGGCTGGCCCCGACCGGTCTCGGTGGATGCGCTCTGGTCACGCTTGCACCCGCCGGGTCCGGCAGGCCGCTGGTTGCTGGACAGGATGCTCGAGTGACGCCCGCCTCAGGTGCGCGCCAACTCGGCCAGGCGCCGCTCGATGAAGCGGCGTTCCGGCACTTGCTGGGTCAGTTCCAGGGCACGCTGATAGGCCGCCCTCGCCTCCGCAACGCGACCCAATTGCCGACAGAACTCGGCACGCGCCGAATGCGCCAGGTGGTAATCGAGCAACTCGCCACGCTGCAAAATCCCATCGACCAGGGTCAACCCCGCCAAGGGCCCGTCACGCCGGGATAGCGCAGCGGCCCGATTGAGTTCAATCACCGGCGAAGGCAGCGCCTGCAGCAAGACGTCGTACAAACCGACGATCTGCGCCCAATCCGTGTCCCCGGCGGTGGGTGCCTCGGCATGCACCGCCGAGATCGCCGCCTGCAGGCAATACGGGCCGATCTCCCCCCGGCCCAGCGCATGCTCGATCAAGGCACAGCCCTCGGCGATCATCTGCGTGTCCCACAGCGAACGGTCCTGTTCATCGAGCACGATCAACTCTCCGCTGGCCGAAGTGCGCGCCGGGCGCCGCGACTCGTTGAGCAGCATCAGGGCCAGCAACCCCATCACCTCCGGCTCCGGCAGCAACTCCAGAAGCAGGCGCCCCAGGCGAATCGCCTCGCGTGTCAGGTCTTCGCGGGTCAGTTCACTGCCCACCGAGGCCGAGTAACCTTCGTTGAACACCAGGTAAATCACCCGCAGAACGCTGTCCAGGCGCTCGGGCAACTCAGCCAGGGACGGCACTTGATAGGGGATTTTGGCGTCGCGAATCTTGGCCTTGGCCCGCACGATTCGCTGGGCAATGGTGGCCGGCGCGGCGAGAAAGGCGCGGGCAATTTCTTCGGTGGTCAGGTCGCAGACTTCACGCAGCGTCAGCGGCACTTGCGCATCGGCGGCCAGTGCCGGGTGACAACAGGTGAAGATCAAGCGCAAGCGATCGTCTTGCACGTCCTCGACACTCCATTGCGCCTCCTCGAGTTCTTCGAGTTGCGCCACCAATTGCGCCTGGGACGCGGCAAACCGGGCTCGCCGACGCAGGCCGTCGATGGCTTTGAAGCGCCCGGTGGACACCAGCCAGGCCCGCGGATTGTCCGGCACCCCGTCCCGCTGCCAGCGTTCGACCGCGACGAAGAAGGCTTCCTGCAGGGCCTCTTCGGCCAGGTCGAAATCCCCCAGCAAACGAATCAGGGTGGCGAGGATGCGCCGCGAGTCGTTACGGTAGACCGTCTCGACCAGCGCCTTGACCGCCTCGTCCGGCATCAGTCCGGCATGCCGCTGGTCACCAGGGCCTCCAGCCGGTCGAGGCTCTGGCCCCAACCGTCATGAAAACCCATGCCCTCGTGGGCCTGCCGATCGGCCTCGCTCCAGTGCATGGCGCGTGCGGTGTAGAGGGTCTTGCCGTCGACGTCGTCAAAGGTCACTTCAGCGGTCATGAACGGTTTGCCCGAAGGAATCCAGCCGGGCGCATAGGCATCGGTGAACACCAGCCGCTGCGGCGCATGAATCTCCAGGAACACCCCGCTGGTGGGGTACTCGCTACCATCGGGTGCGCGCATCAGGGTGCGAAACCGGCCGCCGACCCACAGGTCCATTTCGCACTCCGGCGTGGTCATGCCGTGCGGCCCCCACCATTGGGCGAGCCACTGCGGCTCCGTCCAGGCACGGAACACCTTGCTGCGCGGCGCATCGATCAGGCGGCTGATGGACAACTCGAAGGCTGCTGGCTCAGCGCCAGCGTGAGGGATGCTCATACATAGACTCCTGCTTGATTATTGTTCTTAGGGGGGTGATCAGGGATTCAGCTGGCGTACCGGACGCACTTCCACGCTGCCGACCCGGGCCGCCGGAATCTTCCCGGCCACCTGGATCGCCTCATTGAGGTCCTTGGCCTCGATCAGGTAGAAACCGGCCAATTGCTCCTTGGTTTCGGCGAACGGACCGTCGGTGATCGACAGCTTGCCGCCCCGCAGGCGCACCGTGGTGGCGCTTTGCACTGGCTGCAAGGCCTCGGCGGCGAGCATCCGCCCACTGCCCTGGACCGATTCGGCATACGCCATACACTCAGCGTCTTCGGGGCTGTCAGGTGAACTGTGCAGCACACGCTCGTCGCTGTAGACCAGGCATAGATATTTCATCAGGCTCTCCCACATCAGGCTGATCAACTATGGCTGCAGATTGCAGGTTGGGTAAAAAACCCGACGATCAGGGCTGCAGTTCGAACAACGCCGCGCCACTGGCCATGTCGAAGGGCGCCGACCAATGCTCGTGGACGATTCGCCATTGCCCGCCGATCCGCTGATAGCCGGCGGTGGCACGCATCCAACTGCCCTTGACCTGACCCTGCTCATCCGCCCCGCCGCAGTGCACCAGCCAGTGGGCGAAAGCCAGGTCCTGGCCTTGCGCCACCTGCAGTTGTGCGAACTCGAACAGGTGCGGTCCCGGGCAATAGTTCAGGCACTCCTCCCAGTGTGCGCGGTAAGCCGCCTTGCCCTTGAATTGCAGGGCCTTGACCGCATCAAACGAGACGATGTCGTCGGCATAAAAGCCCATCAGCGCCTCAAGGTCCTTGGCGACTATCGCTTGTCGGTAGCGTTCGATCAGGGTCTGGATCTCAGTGTTTTCGGTTAACGCATTCATGACGCAACTCCGAGTGTTTACTGTGAAGACACTCTTAGTCGACTGGTGCAAAGGCAAATCGACAGGCCAAAAAAAATAATTGCGAGTGCGCCAAACTGGCTAAAATCCGAGCCTCAGTTTTTCGCCGCAGGGATCCCGCCAATGGCCACGCACCTCGTGCCCTACCAACAGCTTTCGGCGCTGCAACGCCAACAGGTGGAATGCATCGAGATCGATCCGTTGCAGAAGTCATTCGCCGGCGATATTCATGGCGCACTGCACTCGCTGAGCGCAGCCGCAGGCGATGCAATCCGCGGTTTTGCGCTGGTCGCCGACGACATCCCCGTGGCCTTCCTGCTGCTCAAGCGCCCGCCCTTCCTGCCGGCCTGGGCCAGCCAGGACACCGCCACCCTGCATGCCTTGCAGGTCGACCGTCGCTGCCAGGGCCAGGGCTACGGCAAGGCCTGCCTACAAGCCCTGCCCGAGGTTGCGCGGCAGGCCTGGCCCGAGATCAATGGCCTGGAATTGTCCGTGGATACCCACAATGAGGCGGCGCTGGGGCTTTATCTCAAGCAGGGCTGGATCGACAGCGGCGACGCCTACAAAGGCCGGATCGGCTATGAGCGGCGCATGGCCCTGGCCTTCTGAATCAACCACACGTGCTGTGCATCACTGAGCGGGCGACGGTGCCTACAGGTCCAGCGCCATCTCGTGCCAGGCCAACCCGCCATGCTCCGAGGCTGACTCCTTGAGGTAGGCAAAACCGAACCCGGCATACAGGCCAACGTGCTGCTCGCGGCACATCAGGTTGATGCGGATCTTGCCCAGCTCGCGCATGTGCGCGATAAACGCGCTCATCAACTGCTTGGCCAGGCCCAGCCCCTGGAAGTCCGGGTGCACCACCACCGACATGATCACCACCTGTGGACCGTCGGGGTCATGGCCGATCATTTCCTTGAAGGCTTCGTCGGCCATTTCCACCTGGTAGGCGGCGCCGGAATTGATGAAGCCTGCGACGACACCCTCGACCTCGGCCACGATAAAACCCTGCGGCCAGGTCTCGATGCGGGTGGCGATTTTCTCCCGGGTGGCCGCTTCATCGCCCTCGTAGGCCTCGGTTTCGATGGCGAAACAGCGGTCCAGATCAGCCGGCGTGACCTGGCGAATGACAGTCGTGGGAGCGTTCATGGCGGGGGTCCAGTCAGCGAAAAAAGGGGGCGCAAGCATAATTCAATCCGCCGCGCATATCGATCCTGCGCCCCGTTCTCGCGTGGCTCAAGCGGCTTTGAGGGGTACCCAGATCTCCAGCACGCCCTGCCCGGTTTGCGGGTCAAAGTCGGCGCTGTAACGCTCGAACTCGGGTGCATCCGCAGCCTCGCGGCCTGAGGCCGGCAGCCAGCTTTTCCAGATGTACTCAAAGGTTTGCGCCAGGCTGTCCAGGCCACCTTGATGGGTGAACACTGCATACTGCTGGGGCTGGATTTCCACCCAGCGATAGGTCTCGGGCAGGTCGTCGAGCTTGCTGATTTCGACCCCGGCGACGTACTCGAAACCACCCTTGCCATCCGGGTTGCAACACACGCCATAGGTCAAGTCGCCCGTTTGCCCCGGCACCTTGCCGATGTGCGGAATAAAACGCTCCCAGAGCTTGGGAATGCCCTCGGTGGCGTCCACGGCAAATCGTCCGCCCAGTCCGGCGATCAGCATAAAATGCCCCGTTTCGAAGCGCGGCTGCGCCGCCACCTGCTGTTTTGGCTGATCCACGAATCACCTCCTGCCACTGAAAATTGGGTTCGGCTGGGAGTATAGAAGCGAAACCGAATTCCCCCAGTCAAAGCCCAGGAAGTTCTGCCACGCCAGCCGCGCCGATAAACTCCTGGTAACCCGATAGGATCACGTAGACCGCGAAATAGCAGAAGATCGCTGCAGATGCCAGGTAGCTATAGCGCATCAGTTTATCGCCCAGCAACTTGCCGCCCTGGGTCGCAGCCAGGCACAAGGCCAGGCACCAGAGAATTCCGGCGCAAAAGAACCCGGCCAGGAACAACCCGGCACTGGCCAGGCTGCTGCCGCCTGCGCGGGCAATCAGGGTCCCGCCCACCGCGGCGAACCAGAGAATGGCACTGGGCGAGGACATCGCCAGGAAAATCCCGCGAAAGAACTCCCGACGATGGGAGCCGCCACTGACCTCTGCTGTCTGCGCCAGGGCGGCGCTGTGGTGGATCGCCGAGTAGATCATCTTCGCCGCGAAGTACAGCAACAGCACCGAACCGCCGACCCACAGCACCCAGCGCACCGCCGAGTACTGCAGCAGAACGGTCATGCCGGCCAGCGCCAGCACCGCGTAGACCAGGTCGCCGACACAGGTGCCCAGGCCCAGGGCAAACCCTTGGAAATAGCCGCGCTGCATGGCCAGGGTGATCATTGCAATGTTGGCCACGCCGATATCCAGGCACAGCGAAAGGCTCAGTAAAAAGCCGCTGGAAAACTCCATTTTTTTATCCTGTTGCTGTCAGTGCCGGGGAAAAAAGTTGCTGGATGCCTCTGGACAAGCGGCCATCGGCGCCCTTATCGTGCGCCCAGACCACCGCAGTGGTCGGCGTCGCTCGGACGGTTCCGGGCGCTCACGTTATCAGAGGCAACAATGGCAGACCAAGGTTCGCCGCGCCGCTTTGCGCGCATAGATCGACTCCCCCCTTACGTATTCAATATCACTGCCGAGCTGAAGATGGCCGCCCGTCGTCGTGGCGAAGACATCATCGACTTGAGCATGGGCAACCCCGACGGCCCGACCCCGCCCCACATCGTCGACAAACTGGTTACCGTCGCCCAGCGCGAAGACACCCACGGCTACTCCACCTCCAAAGGCATTCCCCGCCTGCGCCGGGCTATTTCCCGCTGGTACAAGGATCGCTACGAGGTCGACATCGACCCGGAAAACGAAGCCATCGTCACCATCGGTTCCAAGGAAGGCCTGGCGCACCTGATGCTCGCCACCCTCGACCAGGGCGACACGGTACTGGTGCCCAACCCGAGCTACCCGATCCACATCTACGGTGCCGTGATTGCCGGTGCCCAGGTGCGTTCGGTGCCGCTGATTCCGGGCGTGGACTTCTTCGCAGAGCTGGAGCGGGCCATTCGTGGCTCGATCCCGAAACCGAAGATGATGATCCTCGGGTTCCCGTCCAACCCTACCGCGCAGTGCGTGGAGCTGGATTTCTTCGAACGGGTAATCGCCCTCGCCAAGCAGTACGACGTCCTCGTCGTGCACGACCTGGCCTACGCCGACATCGTCTACGACGGTTGGAAAGCCCCGTCGATCATGCAGGTACCAGGCGCCAAGGACATTGCCGTGGAGTTCTTCACCCTGTCCAAGAGCTACAACATGGCGGGCTGGCGCATCGGCTTCATGGTCGGCAACCCGGAACTGGTCAACGCCCTGGCGCGGATCAAGAGCTACCACGACTACGGCACCTTCACCCCGCTGCAAGTCGCCGCTATCGCGGCACTGGAAGGCGACCAGCAGTGCGTCAAGGACATCGCCGAGCAATACCGGCAACGCCGCAACGTGCTGGTCAAGGGCCTGCATGAACTGGGCTGGATGGTCGAGAACCCGAAAGCTTCGATGTACGTCTGGGCGAAGATCCCCGAAGCCTATGCCCACCTGGGTTCGCTGGAATTCGCCAAGAAGCTGCTGGCCGAGGCCAAGGTCTGTGTATCGCCCGGGGTGGGTTTTGGTGAGTACGGCGACGACCACGTGCGCTTCGCCCTGATCGAGAACCAGGACCGGATTCGCCAGGCGGTGCGGGGGATTCGCGGGATGTTCCGCGCGGATGGGTTAGTCACTAAGTAAGACGATCAGCCACAAAAAAACCGCATCGCTGCGGTTTTTTTGTGGCTGCGAAACGCTTAGACGAACAACGACAACAGCAGGATAAAGCCCAGCGCGACGATGGACAGGATGGTTTCCATCGCGGTCCAGGTCTTGAAGGTTTCCGCCACGGTCATGTTGAAGTACTGCTTGACCAGCCAGAAGCCCGCGTCGTTGACGTGGGACAGGATCAGCGAGCCGGCACCGGTGGCCAGCACCAGCAGCTCACGGTTGACCCCTGGAATCATCCCCACCACTGGCACCACGATGCCCGCACCGGTAATGGTTGCGACAGTCGCCGAACCGGTCGCGATACGAATCACTGCCGCCACCAGCCATGCCAGCAGGATCGGTGAAATCTGGGCGCTTACGGCCATATGCCCGATCACATCACCCACACCGCTGGTCACCAGCATCTGCTTGAAGCCACCACCGGCACCGATGATCAGAATGATCGCGGCGGTTGGTGCGAGGCTGGCATCCAGCAGCTTGAGGATGCGCTTGGAGTCGATGCCCTGGCGATGGCCGAAGGTGTACAGCGACAGCAGCAACGCCAGCAGCAGCGCCGAGATCGGGTGACCGATCATGTCCATCCAGGTGCGGAAGAAGTTGCCGTCCGGCAGCGCGACGTCAGCGAAGGTCTTGAGCAGCATCAGGAACACCGGCAACAGCACGGTGAACAGGGTGATGCTGAAGCTTGGCAGGCTGGCCGAATCCGGTTCGCGGGCCAGTTGATCCACCAGTTCCTGGTTAGGGTGACCGGGGATGTACTTGGCAATGAACGTACCGTAGATCGGACCGGCAATGATCGCCGTCGGCAGAGCCACGATCAGGCCGTACAGAATGGTTTTACCGATGTCGGCGCCAAATACCCCAATGGCCAGCAACGGCCCCGGGTGTGGCGGCACCAGCCCGTGCACCGCCGACAGGCCGGCCAGCAGCGGGATACCGATCTTGATGATCGACACGCCCGTGCGCCGGGCCACGATGAACACCAGCGGGATCAGCAGCACGAAGCCGATTTCGAAGAACAGCGGAATGCCCACCAGGAACGCGGCAAACATCATCGCCCACTGCACCCGCTCTTTACCGAACGAGCGGATCAGGGTCTGGGCGATCTGGTCGGCCCCGCCCGATTCGGCCATCATTTTGCCGAGCATGGTCCCCAGCGCCAGGATGATGCCGACAAACCCCAGTACCCCGCCAAAGCCGTCCTGGAACGCCTTGATGATGGTGCCGATCGGCATGCCCGATGTCAGGCCGAGGAACGCCGCGGCGATGATCAGCGCAATGAAGGGGTGGAACTTGAACTTGGTGATCAGGACAATCAAGCCGATCACCGTGACCACTGCATCAAGCAGCAGGAACGAGTCGTGGGACATGCCGAACATTAGGGGTGACTCCTGGTTGTTGTTGTTATTAAAGCGGGTAATTCGAAAGCCATCAGGACAGCGCTACCTTTAAAAACAAAACTCATACGGCGAGCTTCAGGCCATGCCCAAGCCACCAATGGTGGGCTTGCGCGGCCAATTGCTCGACGCTGTGGGTCGAAGCATCCAGCGCCAGGGTCAGCGCTTCGCCGACCGGGGACTCGAGCGTGGCGAACTGGCTGTCGATCAGGGTCGACGGCATGAAGTGGCCCGGACGATGGGACACCCGATCCGCGGCCACTTCCCGGGTCAGTTCCAGGAACACGAAGCCCAGGCCCGGCAAGGCGCTACGCAAGCGCTCGCGATAGCTGAGCTTGAGCGCCGAACAGGTCAGCACCGGGCGCTGGCCCGTGGCGTCGACGCGACGCAATTCGGCGCACAGGCTGTCGAGCCAGCCGGCACGGTCGTCGTCGTTCAGGGGAATACCGGCGCTCATCTTTTCGATGTTGGCCGCAGGGTGAAAGCTATCGCCTTCGATGCCGGTCGCGCCGCTGAGCTGGCACAAGGCCTCGCTGACGCTGGACTTGCCGCAGCCGGCCACGCCCATGATGACCAGGGCGGAGATTGGTTGACTCATGTAACACCTCAGCGCGAAGACAGCGCTACCTTTGCTCATTGAGACTCTAGTGCAAACGCAGCCATCGTCGACGTCTTCTTGTCATTTTTATGGGTTGCAGCACGTTCTTGCTCAACGCCAAATTGTAGGGATCAGGCAACCCCCGCTCATTCATTTGCAGACGCATCGAGACAGCGCTACCTTAGTGCCTTGAATTTTGTTTGGCAAGCCGCCCGATGACCTCCACTAAAAACGATAAAAATCCCCGCACCACTGGCCGCCCTACCCTCAATGAAGTTGCTCGCCTGGCGGGGGTCAGCCCGATCACCGCTTCCCGCGCCCTGCGTGGGGTCAGTACGGTGGCCACCGAACTGGTGGAAAAGGTCCAGCAGGCCGCCCTCGAACTCAATTATGTGGTCAACCCGGCCGCGCGTGCGCTGGCCTCGGCCCAGAGCCATTCGGTGGTGGTGCTGGTGCCCTCACTGTCGAACCTGCTGTTCATCGAAACCCTGGAAGCCATTCACCAGGTACTGCGGCCCAAAGGCTTCGAAGTGCTGATCGGCAACTTCCACTACTCCCGTGACGAAGAAGAAAACCTGCTGCGCAACTACATGGCCTATCAGCCACGCGGTTTGCTGCTGACCGGTTTTGATCGCACCGAAAGTTCGCGACGGATGATCGAGGCCAGCAACATCCCCTGCGTGTACATGATGGAACTGGACCACGCTGCCGGGGTGAACTGCGTCGGTTTTTCCCAACTCAGCGCCGGCGAAACGGCGGCCGAGCACTTGTTGTCCCGCGGCCGCAAGCGCCTGGCGTACATCGGCGCGCAGCTGGATCAGCGCACCTTGCTGCGCGGTGAAGGGTTCCGCCGGGCCTTGCAGAAGGCCGGTCGCTACGACCCGGACCTGGAAGTACTGACCCCGCGCGCGTCATCCGTGGGCCTGGGCGGCGAGTTGTTCCTGCAACTGCTGGCGGCCCAGCCGGATGTCGACGGGATCTTTTTCGGCAACGACGACCTGGCCCAGGGCGCATTGCTTGAGGCCCTGCGCCATGGCATCCAGATTCCCCAGCAGGTGGCGATTCTCGGTTTCAACGACTTGCCGATGTCCGAGCACATGGTGCCGCGCCTGAGCAGCATCTATACCCCCCGCGAAGCCATTGGCCGGCGCGCGGCGGAACAGATGCTGACGTTGATGGCGGGCAACAAGGTGGCGCGGCCGGTGGAAGACATGGGGTTTGAGCTGAAGATTCGCGAAAGCAGCTGAGACTGGCGCCTACACCGTCTGGGTGAGGAGATCGACCAGGGCCAATGCGCCCTTTTGCAGCGGCTGGCTCTTGAGCCATACCGCATGCACCGGCAGCACCAGGCCGTTTTCGATATTGCGGAAATTCAGCCGTTTCAAGCGCCCTGAATCCAGGCGTGCCTGCACCACCGACAGCGGGAAATTGCCCCAGCCCAACCCCGCCTCGACCATCTCCAGTGCCGTTTCCAGGTTGTCGGTGCGCCAGCAGGATTCGGCCACCAGCGGCCGGGTCTCGCTGATCGGCAGATCGCGGCTGGCGACGAAAATCTGCCGCACGTGCACCAGGTCCTCGAGAAACAGATCCTGTCCCTGCAGCAACGGACTGTCCGCCGCCAGCGTGGCGATCATGCGTTCGCTGCCGACGAATTGAAAGCGCTCCAGCACATTCATGCTCAGTCCGGCAAACGCCAGGCACAAGCTGACACGCCCGCTGTGCAGCATCGCCAGCACGTCATCCTGCGGCGCCGTCAGCACTTCGATGTCGAGCAACGGATGGCGCTCGGCAAGCACCTTGATCGCCGCCAGCAAGCGGCGCCGATCGATGTCCGCGACCACGCCAATCGACAGCTTGCTTTCCAGCCCCAGCGACAACTGCACCGCGTGCACCTGCAATTGCTTGAGCTGCCCGGCAATCAGCCGTGCGTGGGGCACCAGCGAATTGGCCATGGCGGTGGGTTGGGGTTCGCGGTGGCTGCGGTCGAACAATGGATAACCGAGCTCTGCCTCCAGATTGGCAATGCCCATGCTCACCGCCGAAGGGACCCTGCCCAGGGCCCGGGCGGCCGCGGAAAAAGAGCCGCGCTCAATCACGGCGAGAAACAGTTCGATGCTGTCGCTGTTGAAATTCACTAAATCAACCTATCAATAAAACTGAAAGCTACTGACTTTTTCTGTCACCTGCATTGAAGCTATCTTTCGCCGCCTGCGCCAGCCCCACTGGCCATCAAGCACTGAAAAAGAGGCAAATCCATGCAAGGCGTCAAACGCAAACTGGTCTACGTTTCACTCTACGAGGTGATCGGCATGACCTTCTCCGCCCTCGGCCTGGCCTTGCTGTCCGGCACTTCGCCAGGCAGCACCGGGCCGCTGGCGGTGATCATCACCAGCATCGCGGTGAGCTGGAATTTCATCTACACCTCGCTGTTCGAGCGCTGGGAAAGCCGCCAGGTATCACGTACCCGCACCGTCAAACGGCGGATCGCCCACGCCGTCGGTTTTCAACTGACGTTGATCGTATTCCTGATCCCGTTAATTGCCTGGTGGATGCACATCAGCCTGGTGCAGGCCTTCCTGCTGGACCTGGCGCTGATCATCTTCATCCCCTGCTACACCTTTGCCTTCAACTGGCTGTTCGACCGCACCTTTGGTTTGCCAACCTCGGCACTGCCCGACCCAGCCTGAAGCCAGAGGTGCGGACAAGGCTGGCGAACACTTGCGCAGCCTTCGCCCCCCTCACCCGTCAGTGCAACTGCAGGGTCTCATTGAACTGGCTGATGGCATCCACCACATGCCGTGAGCCCTGCTGGATCTCCAGGATCACCTCGCCGGCCTCGTTGGCCAACTCCACCCCCAACCCGGTACGGCTCAAGCTCGATTGCATGCTCGACACCGCACTCAACGAGAGGTCGTGGTTCTTGCGCACCACGTCGACAATTTCCAGGGTCGCCTTGCTGGTGCGCGCCGCCAGGCTGCGCACTTCGTCGGCCACCACGGCAAATCCGCGTCCATGCTCCCCGGCCCGCGCGGCTTCGATAGCGGCGTTGAGGGCTAGCAGGTTGGTCTGGTCGGCGATGCCGCGAATGGTCTGCACGATGGTGCCGATGATGTCTGACTGCTTGCTGACCGCATCGATGCTCAGCGCAGCCTCGTTCAAGTCCTGGGAGATCTGCTCGATGATCTGCACCGTCT
The DNA here is from genome assembly GCF_033989915.1 of Pseudomonas sp. P5_152. Lineage (NCBI taxonomy): Bacteria > Pseudomonadati > Pseudomonadota > Gammaproteobacteria > Pseudomonadales > Pseudomonadaceae > Pseudomonas > Pseudomonas sp. P5_152. The sequence continues at coordinate 1,694,837 of NZ_JASFAH010000002.1, forward strand.
GCTGCACCACCTGCGAGCCCTTCTGGGCACAGGCGTCGTTTTGCACCGAGGTCGAATGCGCGGCTTCAGCAGCAGATTGCAGGGTGGTCACCTGCTGGGTGATGTCGCTGGCAAACTTGACCACCTTGTACAGCCGGCCCTTGGCGTCGAAGATCGGGTTGTAGGAGGCTTCCAGAAACACGATGCGCCCGAACTTGTCGACCCGCTCGAAGCGGTGTGAGTGATATTCGCCACGGTTGAGCGAGGCCCAGAATGCCTTGTAGGCCGACGACTCGCTTTCCGCACGGTGACAGAACAGGCTGTGGTGCTGGCCCATCACTTCGCCCGCGGAGTAATGCATGGTCTGCAGGAAGTTATCGTTAGCACTGATGACTTTGCCGTCGGGGGAGAACTCGATCACCGCCATCGCCCGGCCCAAGGCATTCACCAGTGCCTGGTTCTCATGTTCCCTGATGATTCGGGCGGTGATATCCGTGGCCACCTTGATCACGCTGTGCACCTGCCGGTCGGCACCGATCACCGGCATGTAGCTGGCTTCGAGCCAAACCTCCCGCCCATGCCTGTCCAGGCGCTGGAACGTCCCGCTGTTGGGTTCGCCACGCTCCAGTTCACGCCAGAAGCGTTGGTATTGCTCGCTCTTGGCGTAATCGCCCTCGCAAAAGATCCGATGGTGCTTGCCGCGTATTTCTTCGAGGGAGTAACCCATTGCCTTGCAGAAGTTTTCATTGGCATCGAGGATCACCCCGGCAGGGTCGAACTCGATCATCGCCATCGAGCGACTGACCGCCGCCAGCTTGGCGTTGGCCTCGCTCAAAGCACAACTGAAGCGTTGGATTTCGAGCAGGTCAGACTTGTGATGTAGGTTAAACATGGTCATATCACCCTAAGCGCGGTCTTTTGATTGATGAAAGTACTTCGGTCTTTCAACGGATCCACCACAACGTTCCATGGAACAGGTACACGCCTTCCTCCAGCGCAAGGACAGATAAGGTGATAAATGATGGGTAATCGGAGAGTCCGTGGGGGCAACGTTCTGGCCCGGACATCCTGATCAGGAAGATCAGTGCTGAGCATAGACAGGCTCGGCATGGATGCAAGGCCATTAATAAGCCACCATCGAGGACAAAATCGGTTCAGCACCTGCCAGACGCCAGGATTAAAATGCAGGCGAAGTCAGACCGCCCGGCGTCAGTACATCAGCGCAGGAAAATCCGGCAGCGAGGGGTTGTTGGCTTGGAACTGAACACGGAGCCCGCTTGCCGGGCTCCGTCGAGATGGGTCTGACTAGTGGCCGAATATGCCGACCTTCTTGGCTTTCTTGTCTGCGCGTTTTTCATCGGCGCTTTTTGCCGGTTTTTTCTTCGCGGCTTTTTTTGAATCCATGCCTTTGGCCATGATACTTACTCCACTCATACAGGATGTGAGTTCAGGTATACACCTATCGCAGAGCGCCCGTTCTTTTATAATCCACGGCTTTGCGCACCGATGGCCTCTTTCATGCCCCACACCCAGTACACACAGCTAGATGACGCGCTGTGGCCCTTGATGAACAAGTTCTACCGCCGTCATCAGTCATCGATGAAAGCGGTACGGGATGCACAATTGTGGGTCGGTAAACGTGATGAGATAGTCGCCGGCCTGTGTCTGCGACCCATGGCCGAAGGGTTGTGGCTGACGGGCCTGCTGGTTGCTCCGGCCTGTCGCGGCCAGGGCGTGGCAGCGGCATTGATGGCCGAGGCGCTGGCAACGGTCACCCAGCCGGTGTGGCTGTTGTGCCACCCGGACCTGCGTGAGTTCTATCAGGGCAACGGCTTCAGCGCCGGCCCGCAACTGCCCTATGCGTTGGCCGAGCGCCTGCTGCGCTACAGCCGCAGCAAGCCGATGATTGCCATGGGGCGTAACTGATCGGGATCAGTCGTCCGCCGCTGGGTCGAGTTCGGGGAACATCACCTCGGTAAAGCCGAACTTGGCAAAGTCGCTGATCCGCGACGGGTACAGACGGCCGATCAGGTGATCACATTCGTGTTGCACCACGCGGGCATGAAACCCCGAGGCCATACGCACGATCGGCTCGCCCTTGGGATCGACGCCCTCATAACGAATGTGCTGGTAGCGCTGCACCGCACCCCGTAACCCGGGCACTGACAGGCAACCTTCGAAGCCCTCCTCCAGGGTGGGCTCCAGCGGGGTGATCAGCGGGTTGATCAGGATGGTCTGCGGCACGGCTTCCGCGTCGGGGTATCGCTCGCTGTGTTCAAAGCCGAAGATCACCAGTTGCAGGTCGACGCCAATCTGCGGCGCGGCCAGGCCGACCCCGCCGACGCTTTCCATGGTCTGGAACATGTCGTCGATCAACTGCCACAACTCAGGGCTGTCGAACATCTGCGCCGGAACCGGCGGGGCAATACGCAGCAGGCGCGGATCGCCCATTTTGAGAATTTCACGGATCATGGTCAGGCTTCGTCAGTGGTCGGTTTGAGCGAGTGGTCCCGTCCCAGTCCCGAAACGTGGTGTTTATGTGCGTGGTCGTGCTCGCCCGGAACCTTTTCGCCAGGGTCCTTGCCTTCGCTCGACATGTGTTCGATCACCGCATTCATCTCCGCCCCCAGTAACAGCACCGCAGCGGAGATATAGAAGTACAGCAACAGCACGATGATCGCGCCGATACTGCCATACATGGCGTTGTAGTTGGCGAAGGTTTTCACGTAGAAACCAAAGCCCAGGGAAGCGATGATCCACACCACCACCGCCAGCACCGAACCTGGGGTGATGAAGCGAAACTCCTGCTTTACGTCGGGCATCACGTAGTAGATCAAGGCCACCGCGATCATCAGCAGAATCACGATCACCGGCCAGCGCAGAATGGTCCAGACCGTGACGATGAATTCCTGCATGCCAATCTGCGATGCGATCCATTCCATCACCTGCGGGCCAAGCACCATCAAGGCTGCGGCCACCAGCAGCATGCCGGCGATACCGACGGTGTAGAAAATCGACAGCGGGAAGCGCTTCCAGATCGGCCGTCCTTCGACCACGTCGTAGGCGGCATTCATCGCGCTCATCATCAGCCGCACACCGGCCGAGGCGGTCCACAGGGCGATGACGATACCCACCGAGAGCAACCCGCCTTTGGATTGCTGCAACTGGTCAATCACCGGGTTCACTTGCTCCAGGGCCTGGGGCGGCAACACCAGTTCCGATTGCAGGCGCAGCCAGGAGAAGAAGTCCGGCAAGTGCAGGAACCCGATCAGGGCGATCAGGAACAGGATGAAAGGAAACAGCGAGAACAGCATCTGATAGGCCAGCGCCGAGGCATAGGTCGACATCTCGTCGTCGACGAACTCGGTGACCGTGCGCATCATCACGCGATGCAGGGGCAAGCCTTTCAAATCCGGGAAAATCATAGCGTCTCCTTTCGCCGCAATCAGGTTGTAGTCGGGGGCGACTCAGGGGCCGTTTTCTACAACAAGGTAACCTGTTTGGCGACCTTGAAACAATTTCCACGCGTTGCTTAACCATAGTCGACAAAAAAACGGCCACCCGCGGATGGCCGTCGCCCTGCCTTGCGGCTATCAGGCCTTGTCGACTGTTTTCTTGACTGCGTCCTTGGCGTCGCCGAGCGCTTGCTGGGCCTCACCTTTCTTTTCCTGGATCTTGCCTTCGGTCTGCAGCTTGGGATTATCGGTGGCTTTACCGACACCCTGCTTGATGTTGCCGATCGCTTCGTTGGCCAAACCTTTCGCTTTATCGCCAGTGCTGCTCATGGTCTTGCTCCTGTGAACATTCAAAGGTCAGTGTCGTTACGTAGAGGTTGACCGGCGGGCGTCAGGCGGAGTTTCATTTATTTTCACTGCGTCATTTCATCGCCAGATGCAGGTTGGGCTTTATGTTTGTGGGCTTTGCCGGGAGAATGCGCAACGTATTCAGGCCTTGGCGCTGAACGTCCAATCCCGTAGGAACGTTATGAAACTCGATAAAAAGCAGGCCATTGCCCGCAGAAACCAGGAACTGGGTGGTGCCGTGCTTGGCGTCAACAACTGCCACTTCACTGAACTGAACCGCAACCGCAACATCTGGTGGTTCGATATCCCGGTGGCCCGCCTGGCCGTGGGTCAGTACGAGTGGATTCACCTGCTGATGCACACCCCGGACACCGACCAGTTGCTGCACTTGAAAGTGCCAACCGTGTTCCTGCGGGAAAAACTCGAAGGCCTGGTGGTGCGCAACGAAGGCAAGCGCAAGGCTGCGCTGAGCCTGGAGCTGAGTGCCGACAAGGACTCGTACCTGCAGGACATGCGTCCGGCCGGCACCAATGTGAATTTCGCGCAGTTCCAGCAGTAACGTTCCACCCACAAAAAACCCCGCATCGGCGGGGTTTTTTATGGGTCAGGCGCTGACCTTCTTCAAACCGAGCTTCTTCAGCTCTTCGTCCCGCAGTTCGCGACGCAGGATCTTGCCGACGTTGGTGGTCGGCAGCGCATCGCGGAACTCGACAGCCTTGGGCACCTTGTAACCCGTGACGTTGGCACGCATGTGCGTCATCACCTGTTCCTTGGTCAGGGTCACGCCAGGTTTGGCAACGATGAAAATCTTGATCGCCTCGCCCGACTTGTCGTCCGGCACGCCGATGGCTGCGCACTGCAGGACGCCTGGCAGAGTCGCCAGTACGTCTTCCAGTTCGTTGGGGTAGACGTTGAAACCGGAGACCAGAATCATGTCTTTCTTGCGATCGACAATGCGCATGTAGCCGTCCGGCTGGATCAGCGCGATGTCACCGGTCTTCAACCAGCCTTCGCTGTCGAGCATTTCATCGGTGGCGTCCTGGCGCTGCCAGTAGCCCTTCATCACCTGCGGCCCCTTCACGCAAAGTTCGCCGATTTCGCCCAGCGGCTGCTCGACGCCTTCATCGTTGATAACCTTGCACAGGGTCGAAGGGACCGGAATCCCGATGGTGCCGATCTGGATGTTCTGGATCGGGTTGACCGTGGCCACCGGGCTGGTCTCGGTCATGCCGTAGCCTTCGCAGATCGGGCAGCCGGTGACTTCTTTCCAGCGTTCGGCGGCGGCCAGTTGCAAGGCCATGCCACCGGACAGGGTGACCTTGAGCGCCGAGAAGTCCAACTTGCGGAAGGCTTCGTTGTTGCACAGCGCGACAAACAAAGTGTTCAAGCCGACAAACCCGCTGAACTTCCACTTCGACAGTTCCTTGACCATCGCCGGCAAGTCGCGCGGGTTGCTGATCAGGATGTTGTGGTTGCCGATCAGCATCATTGCCATGCAATGAAAGGTGAAGGCATAGATGTGGTACAGCGGCAGCGGGGTAATCAGGATCTCGCAGCCTTCGTGCAGGTTCGAGCCCATCAACGCCTTGCACTGCAACATGTTCGCCACCAGGTTGCGGTGGGTCAGCATTGCGCCCTTGGCCACGCCGGTGGTGCCGCCGGTGTATTGCAGTACGGCGACGTCGCTGCTGGCCGGGTTGGCCTCGGTCATGGGTTGCCCCTGGCCTTTGCTCAGCACGTCATTGAACTTGATGGCCTTGGGCAGGTTGAACGCCGGCACCATCTTCTTCACGTACTTGATCACGCTGTTGATCAACAGGCGCTTGAGTGGCGGCAGCAGGTCCGCCACTTCGGTGACGATCACATGCTTGACGCCGGTCTTGGGTACCACGGCCTCGGCCAGGTGCGCCATGTTCGCCAGGCAGACCAGGGCCTTGGCCCCGGAATCGTTGAACTGGTGTTCCATTTCCCGCGCGGTGTACAGCGGGTTGGTGTTGACCACGATCAAGCCGGCGCGGATGGCACCAAACACGGCGATCGGGTATTGCAACAGGTTAGGCAACTGTACGGCGATTCGATCACCGGGCTGCAAATCGGTATGCTGTTGCAGATAAGCGGCAAATGCCCCGGACAGTTCGTACAGCTCACCGTAGGTGAGTGTCTTGCCGAGGTTGCTAAAAGCCGGTTTGTTGGCGAAGCGTTGGCAGGATTGCTTCAACACTGCCTGAATATTCGGATACTCGTCTGGATTGATGTCGGCAGCAATCCCAGCTGGGTACTTATCCTTCCAAAAGTCTTCGATCATGGAAGCCCACTCCTCAGCAACGCGAATTCTTCACCGCATTTGATGCGATTATTATTGGTGTGTGTTTTTTGGTGAATCTGGCTTTTACTCAAGGCCGAGAAGTCACAAAGCGCGCCGAGAGTAGCAGCTTTGCCAAGGGCCTACTAGAGCCAAACGAAGGCTCTACGGTCACGATAATGACTCAAGACCAATCAATGGTCATTTTTAGAGTAAAAATTCTATATGCCGTGAAAGCCCCGTTCTACAGGGCTCCGCGCGCTTTTACTGGGACAAAAAAAGGGGCGCTCCAACTCGAGCGCCCCTTCTTGCTGCTGCATCGCTAACAATTCATTACGCGATATCGCGCAACTCCCGCCGCAGGATCTTGCCCACGGGGGTCATCGGCAACGAATCTCGCAGCACGATGTGCTTGGGCACCTTGTAGGCGGTGAAGTTCTCTTTGCAGTAGGCCTTGAGCTCTTCCAGGCTGACCCCGGCTTCACGCGCCACCACGAACAGCTTCACCGCTTCCCCGGAACGCTCGTCCGGCACACCGATTACCGCGCAATTGGCAACGTTGGGGTGGGCCATGACCACGTCTTCGATCTCGTTGGGGTACACGTTGAAACCCGAGACGATGATCATGTCTTTCTTGCGATCGACGATGCGCACAAAACCATCCGGATCGATCACCGCAATGTCACCCGACTTGAACCAACCCTCGGCATCCAGCACCTCCTCGGTGGCCTCGGGTTTCTGCCAGTAGCCCTTCATGATCTGCGGGCCCTTGATGCACAACTCGCCGCGCTCGCCCATGGCTTGCTCGACACCATCGTCGTTGATCACCTTCAGCGTGGTGCCCGGTACCGGCATGCCCACGGTGCCGATGCGCGACAGGTCGCCATAGGGGTTGGTGCAGGCCACCGGCGACGTCTCGGTCAGGCCGTAGCCTTCAGTAATCCGGCAACCGGTGAGCTTTTCCCAGCGCTCGGCGGTGGCCTTGACGAGTGCCGTGCCGCCGGAGTTGGTCAGCTTCAGGCTGGAGAAATCCAGGGTCTTGAAGTCCGGGTGATCCATCAACGCGACGAACAGGGTGTTGAGCCCAAGCAAGGCCGAGAAGCGCCAGTTCTTCAGTTCCTTGATAAAGCCGGCGATGTCCCGAGGGTTGGTGATCAGCACGTTATGGTTGCCAGTCACCATCATGCACATGCAGTTCGCCGTGAAGGCATAGATGTGGTACAGCGGCAGCGGCGCGATCATCACTTCCTGGCCTTCGCGCAACAGCGGTTGTCCGTCGCGACCGAACTGGCCCAGGCAGGCACGGGCCTGCTGCATGTTGGCGACCAGGTTGCCGTGGGTCAGCATCGCGCCCTTGGCCAGACCCGTGGTGCCGCCGGTGTATTGCAGCACGGCGACGTCATCGAGACCGACCTGGAGCGGCTTGATGCTCTGCCCACGGCCCATGCGCAAGGCACTTTTGAAGGAGATCGCCTGGGGCAGATTGTAGGCCGGGACCATCTTCTTGACCTTGTCCACCAGGGTATTGACCAGCCAGCCCTTGGCGGTAGGCATCAGGTCACCCATCTTCGCTTCGATCAGGTACTGGATCTCGGTGTCGGGCAGCACCTCCTGGACTTTCTGCCCGAACATGTTCAGGTACACCAGCGCCCGGGCACCGGAGTCCTTGAACTGGTGGCGCATCTCGCGCGCGGTGTACAGCGGGTTGGTGTTGACCACGATCAGGCCGGCGCGCATGGCACCAAACACGGCAATCGGGTAATGCAGGACGTTGGGCATCTGCACCGCGATGCGATCGCCGGGCACCAGGTCAGTCTGGCTTTGCAGGAAGCCGGCGAACGCCGCGCTGTAGCGTTCGAGGTCAGCGTAGGTCAGGGTCACGCCCATGTTGCTGAACGCGGGACGATCAGCGAATTTCTTGCAGGAACGTTCGAACACCTCGATCACCGACTTGTAGGCACCCAGGTCGATATCGATGGGTACGCCGGCCGGGCGTTTATCATTCCAGAAATCAGCTTGCATTATTATTGTCCTCTATACCTGAGCCAATCCGGGCCGCCTGAGCGGAGCTTCTGGGACACTAGCAGTTATGGCGAATCAGGCAAATATCAGCACCGGCGTCATTGATCGCGTGAATCTTGCTGCCGCGGGCTTTGCGCATTACCCGTCCCCGGGTTGTTGCGCTATACAATGCTGCGACCCCGCGCAAAGGAATCGCCATGATCCACGATACGTTCTGGTTGACCGCGAACGACCACAGCCAACTGTTCGTCAACCAATGGTTGCCGGAGGGTACGCTCAAGGCGGTGATCCTGGTGTCCCATGGAATGGCGGAACATAGCGCACGCTACGCACGCCTGGCCGAACAATTGTGTAACCAGGGGTACGGCGTCTATGCCCTGGACCAGCGCGGACACGGCCAGACTGCCAACAACGGAGTCCTGGGGCACTACGCCGACGTCGACGGCTGGTGCAAAGTGGTGGGTGACCTGGCCAGCCTCAACCAGCACATCGGCCAACAGCATCCGGGCGTGCCCATCGTGCTGCTGGGCCACAGCATGGGCAGCTACATCGCCCAGGCGTACCTGCTGCACCACAGCGCCAGCCTGCATGGCGCGGTCCTCAGCGGTTCGAATTTCCAGCCGGTGGCGCTGTACCGCGCAGCGCGCCTGATCGCCCGTTTCGAACGCTGGCGCCAGGGCCCTACCGGGCGCAGTGCGTTGCTGGAGTGGTTATCGTTCGGTTCATTCAACAAGGCGTTCAAGCCCAATCGCACCGCGTTCGACTGGCTCAGCCGCGATCCCGACGAAGTCGACAAGTACGTCCGCGACCCGCTCTGCGGCTTTCGCTGCAGCAATCAGCTGTGGATCGACATGCTGGGCGGCTTGCAGCAGATCAGCAAAGCGTCCAATCTCGCCCAGATCGATCCGGGCCTGCCGTTGCTGGTGATCGGCGGTGAATGTGATCCGGTGAGTGAGGGCAAGCGTCTCACCTCTTTGGCCGAGGCGCTACGCCGCGCCGGCAGCCAGGGACTGGAGCTGAAGATCTACCCCCAAGCCCGGCACGAACTGTTCAATGAGAGCAACCGCGATGAAGTGACTGCGGACCTGCTCACCTGGCTGGCCGGGGCCTTGAGCCATCGCCGTCCCGCCAGGACCGAATGACCTTCGGTTTTTTTCACTTAACTCGTCACAGGATCCAAGACACATGACCCAGGTTACCAACACGCCGTACGAAGCCCTCGAAGTCGGCCAGACCGCCAGCTACAGCAAGACCGTGGAAGAGCGCGATATCCAGCTGTTCGCGGCGATGTCCGGCGACCACAACCCGGTGCACCTGGACCCTGAATTCGCGGCCGCCAGCATGTTCAAGGAACGTATCGCCCACGGCATGTTCAGCGGTGCGCTGATCAGCGCCGCAGTCGCCTGCGAACTACCTGGGCCGGGCACCATCTACCTCGGTCAACAAATGAGTTTCCAGAAGCCGGTGAAGATCGGCGACACCCTGACCGTGCGCCTGGAAATCCTCGAAAAACTGCCAAAGTTCCGCGTACGCATCGCCACTCGCGTGTTCAACCAGCGTGATGAACTGGTGGTCGATGGCGAAGCCGAGATCCTCGCCCCGCGCAAGCAGCAGACCGTGACCCTGCCAACCCTGCCCGCAATCAGCATCGGCTGATTCGCCCTCGCACCAGGCCCTGACACCCACAAAGGTGTCCGCCTGAGCGCAATGCGGTCCGCGTTGATAGATCCGCGCAGCCAAGAAAAATCCGCAGCCCGATAAGGCCTGCGGATTTTTTATGTCCATGAGATTAATCCAGGCCAACCGCTAGCCCGCGCCTACCTGTACATCGCCACTTCTTAAAACAACCTTACATCCATGACAGCCCCGTCCGACTGCCCATGACACTGGCTCGACTACGCCACTGCGATGCCACGGATTGAAGGTGAAAAAGTCGTCTGGCTGTGGACCGGATTTAATCCAACCTGATTGCAGTGGCTGGGCCAAAAAAAACGCCGCCGTCCATGGCTGGACGAGCGGCGTTTTTACACAGCTACAAGCTTACGAGCGAGCACGCGCCTGGTTGCGCAGGGCTTTGACCTGATCGTGATTGCGTTGCACGCCGTGGTACTGACGTTCAACCAGGTCACGAATGTTCACCAGGTTGTGTTTGTTGATTTTCTCCAGCGCTTCTTTGTAAGCCTTCAGGGCATGATCTTCGCCGCGCTCGGCTTCGTTAAGTACCGCCTCCTCGTCCTTGCCGGTCACCAGCGACTTGAGGTCGACCCAGCGACGGTGCAGGTCGCCGCTTACACTGGTGGAGGTTTCCGGATCGCCACCCATCGAACGCACGGTGCTCTGCAGTTCCGCGGCGGCGGTGGCGCAGTCGGTAGAACGTTTGACAAACAGCGCCTTGAGTTCAGGATGCTTGATGTCTTCGGCGCAGGTCTTGAACCCTTCCTGGCCGTCCTTGCTGGTCTCGATCAAGTCGTTGAGGACTGAAATCGCTTCTTTATTAATGTCGGTCATTTTTCAATTCCTTGCGGGTTGAGAGAGTTGCATAAGGAGTTGCAGCTCGTGTGCCAGCTTTTGAATTGATAAATTTCCGTTATTTTTCAATGACTTAGTATTTTAGATGGAATCTGTATCCACGCTATTTGCATGATCTGTCAATTGGCCTGCATGCAGAATGCCTGTATTTTCCAAAGTGTCTGAACCAGGACCGCTGACCGATGAACCCTGAAAAGCTCGAATTACTGATCACCCGCGAAATGCCCTTTGGCAAATACAAGGGACGCATCATCGCCGACCTGCCTGGCCCCTACCTCAACTGGTTCGCCCGCGAGGGTTTCCCCCACGGTGAACTCGGCGGCCTGCTGGCATTGATGCAGGAAATCGACCACAACGGGTTGTCCGATCTGCTGGACCCATTGCGGGCCAAACACGGCAAACCCAAACCTCGTCACTGAGCCACTGAACCCGCACCGAGTCGCCCCATGCCCGATAACACGCTACGCGCCCGTGATGAAGCTTTCTGGCAAACCTTCGCTGATCGCTACGATGTCCAGCCTGGTCCGATCAACTTGGAAAACGGCTATTTCGGCCGTATGTCGCGTACGGTGATCGACGAGTACCAGCGCAATATCGAACTGATCAACCGCAGTAACTCGGTGCATGTGCGCCAGCGCTTCGAACAGTTCGAGAGCGTGACCGTGCGCGAGCATCTGGCCGACTTGCTGCGGGTACCCGCCGAGGCGGTCGCCTTCACCCGCTGCGCGTCCGATGGGTTGCAAGCGCTGATTCGCAATTACAACGGCCTGCAACCGGGCGACCAGGTACTGCTCTGCGACCTGGAATACGACACGGTAAAAAGTGCGATGCGCTGGCTGGCCCGCCATCGTGGCGTGGAAGTGATTGAAATCCAGCATGACCACCCGGCGAGTTTCGAGACCCTGTTGGCGAGCTATCGCGCGGCATTCGAGCAATATCCGCGTCTCAAGCTAATGGCCCTGACTCACGTCACCCACCGCACCGGCCTGGTGCTGCCGGTCCAGGCCATTGCCAGCGCTGCCCGAGAACACGGGATCGACGTAATCCTCGACGGCGCCCACGCTCTCGGCCAGATCGAGTTCGACCTGGATGAACTGGGCATCGAGTTTGCCGGCTACAACCTGCACAAATGGATCGGCGGCCCGTTGACCCTGGGGTTCATCTACATCGCGCCGCAGCGCCTGGGCGCGATCGATCCGGACATGGGCGAGTTCCATTTCCCCACGAGCGACATCCGCTGCCGCACGCCCTACAGCACCCCGAACATTCCAGCCCTGCTGACCCTGCCCCTGGTGTTCGAAGAGCATCGAGCCATGGGCGGCGCCGCAGCCAAAGGCGCGCGCCTCAACTACCTGCGCAACCTGTGGGTCAGCGCCGTGCGCAAGGTACCGGGGATTGAAGTCATGACCCCGGATGACCCGCGCCTGTACTGCGCGATCAGCTCCGTACGGTTTACCCACCAGGCGGATCAGCAACCGATGGTCGAGCGCCTGCTCAAGGACTACAACCTATTCACCGTGGCCCGCAGCGGCTCGGCCTGCGGCCCGTGCATCCGCATCACCCCGGGCCTGACCAGCACCGCACGGGACATGCGGCTGCTGGCACAGGCGTTGATCGAATTGAGCTGAGACGCCAACGAGAACAAAAAAAAAGGCGCACCGACCAAGTGCGCCAAATAGCCGTAAAACACAGAACAACTACAACGATCCTGCAAAAACCATCAATCCAACAGAGCCAGCGCCTCAGCCGTACACTCTTGAATACGCGCCCAGTCACCGTTCTTGATCCACTCCGGATCCAGCATCCAGCTCCCGCCCACACACATCACGTTCTTCAACGCCATGTAGCTCTTGATGTTCCCCGGACCCACCCCACCCGTCGGGCAGAACTTCACTTCACCGAACGGACCGCCCAGGGCCTTGATGGCCGCGACACCGCCGCTGACCTCGGCCGGGAACAACTTGAAGCGCCGATAACCCAAGGCATAACCCTCCATGATCCCCGAGGCATTGCTGATCCCCGGCAACAACGGGATCGAGCTGGCCACGCTGGCTTCCAGCAGCTCACGGGTAATCCCCGGAGTGACGATAAACTGCGAACCCGCAGCTTCAGCGGCAGCCAGCGTGGTGCGATCCAGCACCGTGCCGGCACCGGTGACCAGCTCCGGACGCTGCTCACGCAGGATCTGGATCGCCTTGAGGCCGAACTGCGAACGCAAGGTCACTTCCAGGGCGGTCAGACCACCGGCCGCCAGGGCGTCAGCCAGAGGCAGGACATCCTGCTCGCGGGCAATGGTAATCACCGGCAGGATCCGCGCCTTGGCGCAGAGGCTGTCGATCAGGGCAACTTTGTCCGCCATGGAAACGGTCGGGGATGGGTTTTTCATAGCGGCTGATCCTTGGCTCATGGGCACCAGTAAATCTCTAACGTAGGTTGCAGAAAGGCACGAATCGGCATTGCGGCGACATCGTCACCGGCCAGTGCGTCACTCAGGGTGGCCAGCTTGGACTGACCGGAAATCGAAAGAACCGTGACCTGCGCCGACGCCAGCAACGCACGACTCATGGTCAGGCGCTGATGAGGTACGGTCGGCGCCAGCATCGGCCAGCACCGGCGCGTGCCGTCGACCTGCAGGGCCTCGGCCAGGTGCGGACTGTTGGGGAACAACGAAGCGGTATGCCCGTCGTCACCCATGCCCAGCACCAGTACATCAATCTTCGGCAGCTCGGCGAGCAGGCGGTCGGCCTGTTCGGCGGCTTGCTCAAGGTTCGCGCTGGCGCTGTACAGGCTGAGGAACTGCGCCTTGGCGGCCGGCCCCTGCAGCAGATAACGCTTGAGCAGGCCGGCATTGCTGTCGGCGTGTTCGACCGGCACCCAGCGTTCGTCAGCCAGGCTGACCACGACGTTGGCCCAGTCGAGTTTCTGCTTGGCCAGATGCTGGAAAAACGCCACCGGACTGCGCCCACCGGAGACCACCAGGGTCGCCGTGCCCCGGGCTTCGATGGCGTCGCCCAGTTGCCGGGCCACTGCCAGCGCCAGGCTCTCGGCCAGCAGCACCGGGCTTTTGAATGCATGGGCGCTGACGCCCTCGGGCAGTTTTAATTCAGATATCGCCATACCACGACCTCCCGTCCCGCGTGATCAGTGCAATGGAGCTCATCGGCCCCCAGGACCCCGCCGCGTAAGGCTTGGGGGCATCTCCGGATTTTTTCCATCCGGCGATCAACTGGTCGCACCACTTCCACGCGGCTTCGATTTCATCTTTACGGACAAACAGGTTCTGATTGCCGCGCATCACTTCCAGCAACAACCGCTCGTAGGCATCGGGAATCCGCGCACTGCGATAGGTATCGGAAAAATTCAGCTGCAGCGGTCCGCTGCGTAGCTGCATGCCCTTGTCCAGACCTTGTTCCTTGGTCATCACGCGCAAGGAAATACCTTCGTCCGGCTGCAGGCGGATGATCAGCTTGTTGCTGATCTGCAAGCGCTGCTCGGGGGCGAAGATGTAGTGCGACGGTTCCTTGAAGTGAATGACGATCTGCGACAGTTTGTCCGGCATACGCTTGCCGGTACGCAGGTAGAACGGCACGCCGGCCCAACGCCAGTTACGAATATCGGCCCGCAGCGCAACGAAGGTTTCGGTATCGCTCTGGGTGTTGGAGTTCTCTTCTTCCAGGTAACCCGGCACCGGCTTGCCCGCGCTGTAGCCCGCGATGTACTGGCCGCGCACCACCTGGGTAGTCAGGCCTTCCGGGCTGATCGGCGCCAGCGCCTTGAGCACCTTGACCTTCTCGTCACGGATGCTGTCGGCGGACAGGTCGGCCGGCGGGTCCATGGCGATCAGGCAGAGCAGCTGCAACAGGTGATTCTGGATCATGTCGCGCAGTTGGCCGGCCTTGTCGAAGTAGCCCCAGCGACCTTCGATCCCGACTTTCTCGGCGACCGTGATTTCCACGTGGGAAATGTAGTTCTGGTTCCACTGGGTTTCGAACAGGCTGTTGGCGAAACGCAGGGCGATCAGGTTCTGTACCGTCTCTTTGCCCAGGTAGTGGTCGATGCGATAGGTACGGTTTTCCGGGAAGTACCGCGCCACGGCATCGTTGACCTTGCGCGAGGACTCCAGGTCCGAACCGATGGGCTTTTCCAGCACCACCCGGGTGTTTTCCGTCAGGCCCACTTGCGCCAGGTTCTCGCAGATAGCGCCGTACACCGCCGCCGGGGTAGCGAAGTAGGCAATCATCCGCTGCGCGGTGCCCGCCAGTTCGGCCAGGGCGACATAGTCGTCCGCCTTGAGGAAGTCGACGTGCAGGTACGTCAGGCGTGCCAGGAAGCGCTCGACCACGGCTTCGTCAAGCTCCTTGGCCTCTACATAGCGCCGCAGTTCCCGGGCGATGAAAGCCAGGTGCTCCTGCTCCGTGCCCGCTTCACGGGCCAGTGCGATAATGCGCGTGTCCTCATGCAGCAGGCCCGCGCCATCAAGTTGATACAAGGCAGGAAACAGCTTGCGCAGGGCCAGATCGCCGAGGGCGCCGAACAAGGCAAAGGTGCACGGTTCAACCGTAATCGAAGGCATGATGTTTGTTCTTTTATCAAGTTAAGCTACAAATACCTTTTTTCAAGGCATCACTCAAGGAAAAATGTAGTAATAACCACAACATTTTTCCAAAATACAGATTCCGAGTGGTGGTCAGTCGGGGCCATCAGTAGGATAGGCCACCGTTATGGGCCCGATCAAAGTCTCAATTGGCATAGCCAAGCCCCCTCTTTGCAGAGCTGAACCAAGGAATTTCATATGGACCGCGTGCGGAACTTACTGGAACAGATCCAGAATCGCCTTGCCGACCTGAACAAGGCCGAGCGCAAGGTCGCCGAAGTGATCCTGCTCAACCCACAGCAGGCCACTCGCTTCAGCATCGCCGCCCTCGCCCAGGCCGCCTCGGTCAGTGAGCCGACGGTCAACCGTTTCTGCCGTTCATTCGGGGTCAGCGGCTACCCGGAGCTCAAGCTGCAACTGGCGCAGAGCCTGGCCAGCGGCGCGGCCTACGTCAGCCGCGCGGTGGAGGCCGATGACAATCCCGAAGCCTACACCCAGAAAATCTTCGGCAGCGCCATCGCCTCCCTCGACAGCGCCTGCCAGGCACTGGACCCGAACCTGATCAGCCGCGCCGTCGACCTGTTGATCCAGGCCCGGCAGATCCACTTCTTCGGCCTCGGTGCTTCCGCCCCTGTGGCCCTGGACGCCCAGCACAAGTTCTTCCGCTTCAACCTGGCGGTCACCGCCCATGCCGACGTACTGATGCAGCGGATGATTGCCTCAGTGGCCCACACCGGCGAGTTGTTCGTGATCATTTCCTACACCGGACGCACCCGTGAACTGGTGGAAGTGGCGCGCATCGCTCGGGAAAATGGCGCTTCGGTCCTCGGCCTGACCGCCGAGGGCTCGCCACTGGCCAAGGCCAGCACCTTGAGCCTGAACATCCCGTTGCCGGAAGACACCGACATCTACATGCCGATGACCTCGCGGATCATTCAACTGACCGTGCTCGACGTCCTCGCCACCGGCATGACCCTGCGCCGCGGCGTCGACTTCCAGCCACATTTGCGCAAGATCAAAGAAAGCTTGAACGCCAGCCGCTATCCGGTAGGTGACGAGTTCAACTGATCCAACAGCTTCATTGCCCGCTCAGACCTCATCGCGGGCAAGCCCGCTCCCACAGGTTCAATGGCAGCCGCAGGTTTTGTGCTCGACGTGGACACTGTGGGAGCGGGCTTGCCCGCGAAGGGGCCAGTCCAGACACCGCAATATCTTAAACTAAGCCACCGCCCGCGCCTGCAGGCTCAAATGCGCCCGCTCCCCCGGCGCCAGGCACAAGCTGTCGGTGCCACCACTGGCGGCTTCGACACAGACAAATTCGGAAATCTCGTTCCAGCTCACCCCCAGCAACGGCCGTGAGCCGGGATGCCAGACCACCGTATCAGCGCTGGCACCGGTGTCGATGCACAACTGGCGCTGCCAGGCGTGGTCCTTGAGCTGCAGTTCTCCCTCGTGCTGGAACACCCGCTGACAGCCGCCCTCGACCCGCAACTCGCCCTGCTGCTGGCAATTTTCCCGCTTGAGCTGGTCATAACCCTGGGCGCCATCGAGCCCAGACAGCGCTACCTCACCGACGTCACCAATACGCCAGTAAGCGTGCAAAGCATGGCTCAACTGGCACGGCAGGCTGTCCTGGTGCTCAGTGCTCAGGCGCAATTCCATGCGCTCGCCCAGGTGCGCGTGCAGGTCCACTTGCCAGTCACACAGCTGCAACTGCCAGTGCAGGCGTACGCCGTCGGCATCGCTGCTGCTGTCGATCAGCTTCCAGTCGATCAGCCGCGCCCAACCATGGGACGGCCAGGCGTTTTCGCTTGGGTGGCGGCCATACCACGGCCAGCACACCGGCACGCCGCCACGGATGGCGCCGACCTGTGGCCACTTCGCCGCACACCACAACCAGGGCTTGTGCCCCGAGGGCTGGAAATGCAGCAACTGCGCGCCCTGGCGACTGAACACCGCCTGGCACAGCGGATGATCGATCACCAACACATCGCGCTTCTGATAGCGCTCCCACGCAAACACCGGACGTTCGCGCAAGGATTTGAAGAAACGTTGTAGCGGATGCTCTTGCATGTGCCACGGTCCTGAAAATCAGCGGTAACCAGAGGGCGCGCGACCCCAAAAAAAAGCGGACAGCCTGGGCTGTCCGCAAAAATGCGCACATGGAGAAGAGCTTATCGCAACCGCGTTAGAACACCGACTGAATTTTCAGGCCGGCCACCAGCGCGTTGTCGACTTCATCGACACCGCCCGGGTGGGTGACGTATTGCAGGTTAGGACGCACCGTCAGCCAGTTGGTGACGTGGAAACCGTAGTTGATCTCGTAGTTGTACTCGGTGGTCCGCAATGGCGAGAACAGCGGATCGGCATAGTCGCTGACGCCATTGGCCGCGTTGACCAGCTCGGCGTTTTTCTTCACGTCTTCGTTGACGTGGATACGGGCGAAGCCGATGCCGACGTCATCTTTTGGCCGTGCATCGAACGGGCCCTTGTACACGAACATCAGCGACTGATAGTTGTCGACGACGTTGGTGTCCTTGTCGTGGAAGGTCGCGTTGGCCGCGATGTTCAAGCCGCGGGAAGCGTCGCCGTTGTGGCTGGTCAGTTGCTGCTGGGCGACGAACCAGTAACCGTGCTTGCTGCTGTGCTCGCGGTAGCTGTCACCGCTGGTTGCGGCATCCTGGCCGTTGTCGTCCTCGCGCACGTCATTGGCTGCAGCCGTGCTCTTGTAGTAGCCCACACGGTATTCACCCGGCAGGTTGTTGACCTTCGGCGACCAGACCAATTCGACCGGCAACACGGTGCCCTGGGTGCCGCTGCCGCTGAGCTTGAAGCCGTTGCCGTGCTCCAGTTGCGACGGGTTCTGGTTGTAGGCACCGATCTGCGCGAAGAACTCTGGCGTGATGTTGTACTTCACGCGGATCGCCGCCTGGCTGACCGGCCAGTTGTACCAGATGTTGGTGGCCCAGTTACCCACCTGGGAACCACAGAACGCCAGGTTCTGGAACTCGCACGGGAAGGTATTGAAGTCCTCGCCCTCGCCGAAGTAACCGGCCTTGACGTCGAGCTTGTTGTCGAGGAACTGATGCTGGATCCACAACTGGGTCAGACGCACCATATGGCCGCGACCGTAGACTTCCTGGGAGGAACTCAAGGTGCCCGCGCGCGGGTCGCCGATACGGTCGTTGGAGATGTTTTCGCCATTGCGGTTGGTCAGCTGGATCTTGGCCTGGGTGTTGTCCCAGCCCCAGAGTTTCTGCAGGTCCAGCGCCACGCCGAGGCCAAACTGGTCGGCATAGCGCGCGGTCTTGTCGTCGTTGTAGCCACCGTTGAGGTTGCCACCGACTTCACCCACGTAGTCGGCCTTGATGTCGATGCCTTGCTCGATCAGCCGGGTACGCTCGCCGCCCCAATCGCCGGTCATCCACTTGGAGTCAGCGCTGAACGCGTCAGCGGCATGCGCGTTGGCTGCCAGGCACATTGCTGCGACCGCCGACAGCTGGCAGATGAGTTGAGCGTTGTTCTTGATCTTCATCCCTACTTCCTCGTTTTATTGTTATTAACTGGCATCCCCTGTGGGAGCGAGCGCCCGCTTGCGGCTTGAATTCACTTGTACGTCGCGATGGTCTCAACTGCACCGCGTTTGTTCAGGCGGTGCACGCCATGGTTCACGACAGTCTTGTGTTTCAGCGGCCTTTGAATTGGGTCACGTTGGCGCTGTGTGCCTCAATCCTTGGCAAACCCGCCGTCCCCAGGCGCTCACCGGTCTTGGCATCGAACAGCAGCACCTTGGCCGGATCGAATTGCAGGGTCAGGGTCTCGCCCACGGCGGGAGCCACATCCGGCGCCAGGCGGCAGCAGACCTTGGTTTGATTCAGGTTGACGAACACCAGCGTGTCCGGCCCGGTCGGCTCGGTGACCTGGACCTCGGCCCGGATCGTCGGCAAGCCGTTGGTTTCGCCAGACGCCAGCACAATCTGCTCAGGACGCATGCCGAGGATCACTTCGCGATCCTCGAGGCCAGCGTCCTGCATGCTCAATGGCAGCTCGACGCGCGCCTGGCCACTGTCGAGCAGGGCCAGCAGGCGGCCGTCCTTGCGCTGCAGGCGCAGGGGGATGAAGTTCATCGGCGGCGAACCAATGAAGCTCGCGACGAACAGGTTGGCCGGGTCGTTGTAGATCTGCTTCGGCGTGCCGAACTGCTGGATGATCCCGTCCTTCATCACCGCCACCTTGTCCCCCAGGGTCATGGCTTCGATCTGGTCGTGGGTGACGTAGACCGTGGTGGTTTTCAGGCGCTGGTGCATCAGCTTCATTTCGGTACGCATCTCGACCCGCAGCTTGGCGTCGAGGTTGGACAGCGGTTCGTCGAACAGATAGATCTTCGGCCGCCGCGCCAACGCCCGGCCCATCGCCACGCGCTGTTGCTGGCCGCCGGAAAGCTGGCCCGGCTTGCGCCCGAGCAGGTGTTCGATCTGCAGCAGCTTGGACACCCGCGCCACTTCTTCATCGATTTCGGCGGTCGGCATTTTGCGAATCTTCAGGCCGAAGGCGATGTTGTCGCGCACGCTCATGGTCGGGTACAGCGCGTAGGACTGGAACACCATGGCGATGTCTCGGTCCTTGGGGCTCATGCCGCTGATGTCGGCGTCGTCCACCAGGATCGCCCCGCCGCTGATGTTCTCAAGGCCGGCAATACAGTTCATCAGGGTCGACTTGCCGCACCCGGACGGGCCGACCAGGATCAGGAACTCACCGTCGTCGATCTTCAGCTCGATGTTTTTCAAGGTGTCCGGCAAGCCGGCGCCATAGGTCTTGTTGACGTTGCGTAATTCGAGAGTTGCCATGTTCTACCCCTTGACCGCGCCGGACGTCAGCCCACGCAGGAAATACTTGCCAGCGAATATGTAGACCAGCAGTGTCGGCAACCCGGCGATCATCGCCGCCGCCATATCAACGTTGTATTCCTTGGCCCCGGTGCTGGTGTTGACCAGGTTGTTCAAGGCCACGGTGATCGGTTGCGCGTCGCCACTGGCGAAGACCACGCCAAACAGGAAGTCATTCCAGATCTGGGTGAACTGCCAGATCAGGCAGACCATCACGATCGGGATCGACATCGGCAGCAGGATCTTCCAGAAAATCGTGAAGAAGCCCGCGCCGTCCAGGCGTGCCGCCTTGACCAGGGCATCGGGAATGCTCACGTAGTAGTTACGGAAGAACAGCGTGGTGAACGCCAGCCCGTAGACGATGTGCACCAGCACCAGCCCGGTGGTGGTGTTGGCCAGGCCGAGCTTGCCGATGGTGAACGAGGCTGGCAGCAGCACGGTCTGGAACGGCAGGAAGCAGCCGAACAGCAGCAGGCCGAAGAACAGCTGCGAGCCACGGAAGCGCCACATCGACAGCACGTAGCCGTTCATCGCGCCAATAAAGGTCGAGATCAGTACCGCCGGCACGGTGATTTTCACCGAGTTCCAGAAGTACCCTCCTACGCTGTCCCAGGCCTTGAGCCAGCCGATGCCGTCGATCACTTGCGGCCAGCTCAGCAGGTTGCCGGTACGGATGTCTTCCGGCGACTTGAAGCTGGTCAACAACATCACCACCAACGGAATCAGGTACACCGCTGCGGCCAGCAGCAGGGTCGCGTAGATGGCGATCCGGCTGACGCTCAGGCGCGGGGTGGCAAGCGAGTTATTCATGGCGTTTGCCCCGCAGTTCGGAGTACAGGTACGGCACCAGGATCGCCAGGATCGCGCCGAGCATCATCATTGCGCTGGCGGAACCGATGCCCATCTGGCCACGGCTGAAAGTGAAGGAGTACATGAACATCGCCGGCAGGTCGGAGGAGTACCCCGGGCCGCCCGCGGTCATGGCCGCGACCAGGTCGAAGCTCTTGATCGCGATGTGCGCGAGGATCATGAAGGCGCTGAAAAACACCGGGCGCAGGCTCGGCAGGACGATCTTCAGGTAGATGGTCGGCAGGCTTGCACCATCGACTTGGGCGGCGCGGATGATCGACTGGTCGACCCCGCGCAGACCGGCGAGGAACATCGCCATGACAAAACCCGAGGCTTGCCACACGGCGGCGATCACCAGGCAGTACACCACGCGGTCCTGATCCACCAGCCAGTCCAGGCGAAAGCCTTCCCAGCCCCAGTCACGCAGCATCTTGTCCAGGCCCAGGCCCGGGTTTAGCAGCCACTTCCAGGCGGTACCGGTGACGATCATCGACAGCGCCATCGGGTACAGGTAGATGGTGCGGATGAAGCCTTCCTTGCGAATGCGCTGGTCCAGCAGCACCGCGAGGAACACCCCCAGCACCAGGCTGATGCCGATGAACAGGCCGCCGAACAGCGCGAGGTTCTTGCTCGCCACCCACCAGCGGTCGTTGTCCAGCAGGCGGGTGTATTGCTGCAGGCCGACCCACTTGTAGCTCGGCATGAAGCTGGAATTGGTGAAGGACAGAACGAATGTCCAGATGATGTAACCGTAGAAGCCGACCAGAACGATCAGCATGCTGGGCGCCAAAACCAGTTTGGGCAGCCAGCGCTGCAGTGCATCGAACGGTGAGGCTTTGCTGAAAACCGCCACAGAGCTCATCGGGATTATCCAAGTGAAAGGAGTAAGAGTCGGAGTCGAGGAGAACCCTTGTGGGAGCGGGCTTGCCCGCGATAGCGATGCAACAGTCGACACTGCTGTTGAATGTCAGTCAGCTATCGCGGGCAAGCCCGCTCCCACAGGGTTACTCAGGGTCCAGGATTACTGCGCGGCTTTGACCGCCGAGGCCAACTGGGCGCTGGCCTTGGCCGGGTCGGCGTCCTTGTCGTTCATGAAGTTGGTGACGACGTCGAAGATCGCCCCCTGCACCGCCAGCGAAGTGGCCATGTTGTGGGCCATGCTCGGTTGCAGGCCGCCGGACTTGTCGTCCGCCAGGAAGTCCTTGGCCGAGGCCTGGGCGCAGGAGTCGAAGCCCAGCGCGCTCATGTCGTTGAGCATGTCGGTGCGCACCGGGATCGAGCCCTTGTTGATGCTGAAGACCTTCTGGAAGTCCTTGCCCAGCGCGACCTTGGCCAGGTCCTGCTGCGCGGCGATGTCACCCTTGCGATCGGCTTTCAACTTGAACACCGCCAGGGAGTCGATGTTGTAGGTGAAGGCGTTTTCAGTGCCTGGGAACGGCACGCACTGGTAATCCTTGCCGGCGACTTTGTTCGCCGCGGTCCACTCGCTCTTGGCCCAGTCACCCATCATCTGCATGCCGGCCTTGCCGTTGATCACGTCGGCGGCAGCGATGTTCCAGTCACGGCCCGCGCGGTTGGGGTCCATGTAGCCGATGAGTTTTTTCAGCACTGTGAAGGACTTGACCATCTCGGGGCCGGAGAGGGTTTTCTGGTCCAGGTCGACCAGGGCTTTCTTGTAGCCTTCAGCGCCCATGACCGAGAGCACCACGTCTTCGAACACGGTGCTGTCCTGCCAAGGCTGGCCGCCGTGGGCCAGGGCAATGAAGCCGGCCGCCTTGAGCTTGTCGGCAGCGACGTAGAATTCTTCGAGGGTGGTCGGGGCCTTGTCGATCCCGGCTTTCTTGAACACTTCTGGGTTGATCCACAGCCAGTTGACGCGGTGGATGTTCACCGGTACTGCGACGTAGTCACCTTCGTATTTGACGGTGTCAGAGACTTTTTTCGACAGCAGGCCGTCCCAGTTTTCCGCCTTGGCTACCTCGGTCAGCGCGTCGGTGCTGAGCAGGCCGGTGCTGCCCCACTCCTGGATATCCGGGCCCTTGATCTGGGCCACGCCCGGTGGGTTGCCGGCCACGGCGCGGCTCTTGAGTACGGTCATGGCCGTTGCGCCACCGCCGCCTGCCACCGCACCGTCCTTCCAGGTAAAGCCGTCTTTTTCAACCTGGGCCTTGAGTACGTCGACCGCTGCTTTTTCACCACCCGAGGTCCACCAGTGCACAACCTCCACGGAACCTTTGGGGTCGGCGGCCAGGGCGCTGAGGGGGAACATGGAGGCGAGGGAAATGACGGTGGCGAGGCGAGAAATCGCATTCATCTGAAGTACCTTTCTTGTTGTTATGCATGCAAGTCTGGTGCTTGCGCTGCAAACGAGTTTAAACAGGCTGGGATCCGCCGCAGGTAACGAAGCGACGGCGAAATGTCACCGCATGGTTACATAACCCGTGACCCAGAGCCCTGCGCCAACGCCGTAGCCATGCTCGGGGCCAACGGCAGCCGCGGAATCAGCACCGCCTGCCAGGCGTGATAGAGGTCCGGCTTGCCACCCCAGATCTGCGCACTCGGGCGATTGTCGGCGTCCAGTTCATGGTGCCAACTGCCATGGACGAGGTCGATCAGGTACTGCTCGCTGTACTCCCAAAGCCGCCGATACCAGGTTTCGTATTGGCCCTCGCCGGTGCGCTGGAGCAAGGCACTGGCCGCCGCGCTCGCTTCGCAGTGCACCCAATGCAAACGCTGACGCACCACTGGGCGACGGTCCCAGTCGAGGGTGTAGACCATGCCCGGCGCACCATCGACCTGCCAGGCGTGCTGGCAGTTGTTGGCGAACAGCTGCTGCGCATCGCGCAGCAGCCAGCCGGGGGTGAGCATGCCGGCCTGGACCCGCGCCGCCTCCAGGTGCAACAGCAGCCGCGCCCATTCAAACCCGTGGCCCGGGGTGGTGCCAAACGGACGAAAACCATCGGCCGGGTTGGCTTGGTTGTACGCGTGCAGCGGCTGCCACTGACGGTCGAAATGCTCGATCACCAGGTACTGATTGGCGGCGCCGTGGCCGTGGATCAGTCGCTCGGCAATGCGCAAGGCGCGGTTCAGCCAGCGGCTGTCCTGGGTGACGTCGGCCAGGGCGAGAAAGGCCTCGGTGGCGTGCATGTTGCTGTTCGCGCCGCGATAGGCTTCCTCGACGCTCCAGTCGCGATTGAACGACTCGCGCATCGCGCCCTCCTCCTCACACCAGAAATGCCGGTCGATGATCTCGATCGCATCGTCAAGCAACGCCTGGGCACCAGGGCGCCGAGCGACCCGCGCGGAACTCGCGGCCAATGCCACGAACGCATGCAAGTAAGCGGCTTTACCGGTATTGCCGTCGCGGTGCTCGGGCGAGGCGAACCAGCCGCCGTGTTCGGCGTCACGCAGCGGCCCAGTGAGGGCCTGGATACCGTGATCCACCAGCTCGGCAAACCCTGGCAAGCCTTGGATATGGGCCAGGGCGAAGCTGTGGGTCATGCGCGCGGTGTTCATGGTTTCAGCTTGCGCGTCCGGCGGTAGGTGGCCGCGCTGGTCGAGATTGCCGAAACCTGTGGGCAGCCTGGAAGCCTTGGCGAACGCCAACAGGCGCAAGCCCTCGGCGGCCAGCCATTGTTGGTGGGCAGGTGAGTGCATGGTGGACCTTTTTTTGTTGTTCTGACTGCCAGCAGTCTAAACAACAGGTCGTGACGGCCAGGTAACGAAGGCGCCGAGTTATGTCACCAGGCTGTGACATTGGCTTTGGGTGCCATCGCAGGCAAGCCCGCTCCCACAGGAAATCCACCATCCGTCCCTGTGGGAGCGGGCTTGCCCGCGATCAACGATTACGCGGGCCCTGATTAATCCACACTGCGCGGCAACTGCAGCGTCACCCGCAACCCACCCTCGCGCAAATTCTGCAAACTCACTTCGCCGCCATGGCTATGGGCGATGTTGCGCGCAATCCCCAACCCCAGGCCATACCCCTGCTGCTTCCCGGCCAGGCGAAAGTGTGGCTCGAACACTTGCTCCAGGCGCTGCTCCGGCACACCCGGGCCCTCGTCGTCGACATGCAGGATAAACGCGCTGTCATCGTCATCGATGTGCAGGTGGGCGGTCTGTCCGTACTTCAGCGCATTGTCGATCAGGTTGCCGATGCAGCGCTTGAGCGCCAGCGGTTTGCCCGGATACGCCGTGAGCGCCCGCCCCTGCTGGGTCACGCGGCCGTTGCCGTTGGGCGCCAGGTAAGGTTCGACCAGGCATTCGAGCACGTGATTGAGGTCCACCGGCTCGATGTTCTCGTGAATGTCGGTGTCCTTGACGCATTGCAGCGCGCCCTTGACCAGCAGCTCCAGCTCGTCCAGGTCGCGCCCGAACTTGGCCTGCAACTGCTCGTCGTCCAGCAGTTCGACCCGCAGCCGCAAGCGCGTGATCGGCGTGCGCAGGTCATGGGAAATCGCGCTGAACAACTGGCTGCGCTCGGTCAGGTAGCGGCTGATGCGTTCGCGCATCGCATTGAATGCACGGCCCACTTCGACCACTTCGCTGCCGCCGCCCTCGGCCACCGGCAGCACGTCGGCGCCCAGGGACATGTCCCGCGCTGCCCGCGCCAGGCGCTTGAGCGGCCGGCTTTGCCAGTGCACCAGCAGCCCGATGAACAGCAGCAGGAAGCCGCTGGTGAGGACGATGAACCACACCTGCTGCGACGGCAGGCCCTGTTCTTCAAGGCTGGTGTAGGGCTCGGGCAACAGGGAGGCGATGTACAGCCACTCGCCCTTGGCCAGTTTGATCTGGGTCACCAGCACCGGCGGGTTGACCGGCTCCAGCGTCAGCGCGTAGTGCGCCCAGGAGCGCGGCAATTCATCGAGCTTCAAGCCGCCATTGAAGATCCGCAGATCATCCGGGCTGACAAACTGCACGGAAATATCGGTGTCGGCCCCCAGCGACGTGCGCAGCACCTCGTCCACCGCGGCCAGCACCGCCTGCTTGCGCGGGGTGGCGGGCAGCAGTTGCATATCCAGGGGCTTGTCGTTGAGGGTGACCACAAATCGGGTGCCGCCCATGCTGCGTAATTGGTCCAGCACCAGCGGCCGATAGGCCACCGGCAACGAGCGGAAGTAACTGACGCTGGCGTTCATTGAATGGGCCAGGCTGCGGGCGGCGGTCACCAACCCTTCGAGCTGGGTGGCGCGCAACTGCGAGACCCAGATCACGCTCGACAGGGCCTGGGCGAACAATACCGCCAGCAACGTCAGCAGCAGCATCCGCCCCAGCAGCGAGCGCGGCACCGGGACCTTGCGCAGCAGCCGGGCGAAAAACTCAGTGACCATTGCTGGCGACCACGCTGGCCGCCAGTTGATAACCGCTGCCGCGCACGGTACGGATCAGCCGTGGCGGCTTTTCGGTGTCGCGCAGGCGCTGGCGCAAGCGGCTGACTGCCATGTCGACAATTCGGTCCAGGGGCATCAGGTCGCGGCCCCGGGTGGCGTTGCCGATGGTGTCGCGGTCGAGGATGGCCTGGGGGTTATCGAGGAACAATTTCAGCAAGGCAAAATCGGCGCCGGAGAGAATCACCTCCTCGCCGTCGGTGTGAAACAGCCGGTGGCTGACCATGTCCAGCCGCCACTCGTCGAAAGCCAGCACTTCGCCGCCCGAACGCTCCTGGCCGAACTGGGCCCGGCGCAGCAGGGCCTTGATCCGTGCCTGCAATTCACGGGGACTGAAGGGTTTGCCCAGGTAGTCGTCGGCGCCCAGTTCCAGGCCGATGACCCGGTCGGCCTCGTCGGAACTGGCGGTGAGCATGATGATTGGCACATGGGCCTGGCGTGGGTGCTGGCGCACCCAGCGACACAGGCTGAAGCCGTCTTCGTCGGGCAGCATCACGTCGAGGATCACCAGGTCGCAAGGCGCGTCGTTCAGCGCCTGGCGAAACCCCGCGCCATCAGGCGTGGTACGCACTTGAAAGCCGGCACGACTGAGGTACGTGTCCAGCAACTCGCGTATTTCCTGATCGTCATCGACCAACAAAATCGACTTGTTGACTGAGCTCACGGGCGGTTTCCTTATTGTTATGAAGGGGGCGGATTATGCTTGCTCGAGCGCCACACCCGCGCCCACCAGGCCGGAATACGGGGCTGTCACCAGCCACACCGGTATGCCCTTGAAGTAATCGCTCATGCAGCCCTTGTCGGCAAAGCAACGGGCGAAGCCACTTTCCAGGAAAAAATCGGCAAACCGCGGGATCACCCCACCGACAATGTAGACCCCGCCACGGGCACCGGTGGTCAGCACGTTGTTGCCCGCCACCCGACCCAGCCAGCAGCTGAACTGCTCAAGTACTTCGCGGGCAATCGGGTCGCCGGCCAGGCCAGCGGCGGTGATGGCTTGCGGGGTGTCGAGTGTTGGCGCGTGCCCGTCCACCGCGCAGATCGCCCGGTACAGCCGTGGCAAACCACCGCCGCTGAGCACGCTTTCTGCGCTGACATGGCCAATTTCGTTATGCAGGTGCTGCCACAACTGGGTTTCCCGCACGCTGCTCAACGGCAGGTCGACATGCCCGCCCTCACCCGGCAGGGCCGCCCAACGCCCCTGCCCCTGATCGAGCAAGGTGCCGACACCCAGGCCCGTGCCCGGGCCGATCACCACCGCCGGGCGCAGCGGCTCGGGGGTGCCGGCGCAGACCAGGCGAAACTCCCCCGGCTGCAGGCGCGTCATGCCCAGGGCCATGGCCGAGAAATCATTCACCAGCAACAGTTGCTCCAGTTGCAAGGCCTGGCAGAACGCCTTGCGACTCAGGCGCCAGTGGTTGTTGGTGAAACGAAACTCATCGCCACTGACCGGGCCGGCCACCGACAGGCAGACCGCACCGATCGCTCCGGGCGCCAGGCCCAGACCCTGGAGATAGGCACCAATGGCATCTTGCGGACAGGCAAAGTCGGCTGTCGCCAGCACCTGGACCGACTCCAGTTGCTGGTCTTTCCACAAGGCAAAACGTGCATTGGTACCGCCAATGTCACCGACCAGCGCTAGTTTCACTTAAGGGTCTCCAGGGCAGAGGTAAAGGCGCTGGCGCCCTGCTCTGCCGAGCTGAAGGCCATGCGCATGAAACCGAACAGTTCGCGCCCGCAACCAATGCCGTTATCCAGCAGACCAGTGGCCGGGGTACGCGCGTCAAATTCAGCGGCGTCCACCAGCACTTGCAAAGTGCCTTTGACGCCATCGACGCGGATGATATCGCCCTCTTGCACGCGGGCCAAAGCGCCACCGACAAAAGCTTCAGGGCTGACGTGAATGGCCGCCGGGATTTTCCCCGACGCGCCGGACATCCGCCCGTCCGTGACCAGTGCCACTTTGAAGCCGCGATCCTGCAGCACGCCAAGGAACGGGGTCATCTTGTGCAGTTCCGGCATGCCATTGGAACGCGGGCCCTGGAAGCGCATCACGGCAACAAAATCCTTCTCCAACAGGCCAGCCTTGAACGCATCGGCCAGGTCCTGCTGATCCTGGAACACCATGGCCGGAGCCTCGACCACCTGATGTTCCGGGGCTACCGCCGAGACTTTCATCACACCGCGCCCCAGGTTGCCTTCCATCACCCGCAGGCCGCCTTCGGCCGAGAACGCCCGGGCCACCGGCCGCAGGATGTTTTCATCGAGGCTTTCGCTCGGGCCTTCGCGCCATACCAACTGACCGTCCTCGAGGAACGGCTCCTGGGTGTAGCGGCTCAGGCCGTGGCCGGCCACGGTGTTGACGTTTTCATGCAGCAGGCCGGCCGCCAGCAGTTCACGAATCAGGAACGACATGCCGCCAGCCGCCTGGAAGTGGTTGATGTCGGCCTTGCCGTTCGGGTAGACGTGGCTCAGGGTCGGCACCACCTCGGAGAGGTCGGCCATGTCCTGCCAG
This sequence comes from Pseudomonas sp. P5_152, assembly GCF_033989915.1. Taxonomy (NCBI): domain Bacteria; kingdom Pseudomonadati; phylum Pseudomonadota; class Gammaproteobacteria; order Pseudomonadales; family Pseudomonadaceae; genus Pseudomonas; species Pseudomonas sp. P5_152. The sequence continues at coordinate 1,723,703 of NZ_JASFAH010000002.1, forward strand.
GTCAGTTGGATGCCTGCCGCCATGGCAATCGCCGGCATGTGCAGGGTGTGGTTGGTCGAGCCGCCGGTGGCGTGCAGGGCCACGATCGAGTTGACCAGCGAGCGTTCGTCGACGATTTCGCCGATCGGCATGAAGTTGCCGCTCTGCTTGGTCAGGCGCGTGATCTGGAACGCCGCCTCGCGGGTCAGGGCATCACGCAACGGGGTGTTCGGGTTGACGAACGAAGCACCCGGCAGGTGCAGGCCCATGACTTCCATCAGCAACTGGTTGGTATTGGCAGTGCCGTAGAAGGTGCACGTGCCAGGGCTGTGGTAGGACTTCATTTCCGACTCCAGCAGCTCTTCGCGGCTGGCCTTGCCTTCGGCGTAACGCTGGCGAACGTCGGCTTTTTCCTTGTTGGAAATCCCCGAGACCATCGGGCCGCCCGGGACGAAGATGGTCGGCAGATGACCAAAACGCAGCGAGCCCATCATCAGGCCCGGGACGATCTTGTCGCAGATGCCCAGCATCATCGCCGCATCGAACATGTTGTGCGACAGCGCCACGGCGGTCGACAGGGCGATCACTTCACGGCTGGCAATCCCCAGCTCCATGCCCGGCTCGCCCTGGGTCACGCCGTCACACATTGCCGGGACACCACCGGCGAACTGGCCAACCGAGCCGATCTCGCGCAGCGCCTGCTTGATCTGTTCCGGGTAGGTCTCGTAGGGCTGGTGCGCCGAGAGCATGTCGTTATATGACGAAACAATTGCCACGTTGGCCGCGTTCATCATCCGCAGGCTTTGCTTGTCTTCGGTGCCACATCCGGCCACACCGTGGGCGAAGTTGGCACATTGCAGCTTGCCGCGCATCGGGCCATCACTGGCGGCGCCGCGAATCAATGCAAGGTAAGCCTCACGGGTAGCGCGGCTACGGGTGATAAGCCGTTCGGTGACCTCAAGTACGCGGGGATGCATGTGTAGAACTCCAGGCTAACGGATATGGCGACCTGTTCGTGTCTATGCTGATCAAGAGGCGTCCACGCGGGCAGCGTTTGACGGTTTTCTTGACCAATCGGACCAGTTGATTCAGGTCACTCGTTGTAGATAGAACAAAATATTGCCACTAAAAAGGCTTGTTTTCTATTTTTATGCGAATAATCTTGTAATTCCAACAACAAAACGACGGCGGCGCTGTTCAAATGACTCTTCGAATCGCAATCAATGGTTTTGGCCGTATCGGCCGCAACGTCCTGCGGGCACTGTATACCCAAGGCTACCGTCAGGATTTGCAGATCGTCGCCATCAACGATCTGGGCGACAGTTCGATGAACGCCCACCTGCTCAAGTACGACACCGTGCACGGCACGTTTGATGCCCAGGTGGAACACGACCAGGAGAGCCTGACGGTCAACGGCGACCGCATTGCGGTCAGCGCCATTCGCAACCCGGCCGAACTGCCATGGGCTGCAGAAAAGATCGACGTAGTGTTCGAATGCACCGGTCTGTTCACCGACCGGGCCAAAGCCGCCGCGCATATTAGCGCCGGCGCGCGCAAAGTGATCATCTCGGCACCGGCCAAGGGCGCGGATGCCACCGTGGTCTACGGGGTCAACCACGACATCCTGCGCCAGTCACACCAGATCATCTCCAACGCCTCGTGCACCACCAACTGCCTGGCCCCGGTGGCCCAGGTACTGCACCGCGAACTGGGCATCGAGAGTGGCCTGATGACCACCATCCATGCCTACACCAACGACCAGAACCTGACGGACGTCTACCACAGCGACCCGTACCGCGCCCGTTCGGCTACCCAGAACATGATCCCGAGCAAGACCGGCGCCGCGGAAGCGGTAGGCCTGGTGCTGCCGGAACTGGCCGGCAAGCTGACCGGCATGGCCGTGCGCGTGCCGGTGATCAACGTCTCCCTGGTGGACCTGACGGTGCAGCTCAAGCGCGACGCCACGGCCGATGAGGTCAACGCGCTGCTGCGCGAAGCCAGCCAGCACTCGAAAATCCTCGGCTACAACACCCTGCCCCTGGTTTCCAGCGACTTCAACCACAACCCGCTGTCGTCGATCTTCGACGCCAACCACACCAAAGTCAGCGGCAAGCTGCTCAAGGTGCTGGCCTGGTACGACAACGAGTGGGGGTTCTCCAACCGCATGCTGGATAACTGCCTGGCGCTGTGCAACGCCGAATAAGCAATGCGGGAGCTGCCACCGGCAGCTCCCCTCTGGTTTTGTTGGAGCCCACCGATGATCGGCATCACCTTCACCGAAAAAACCATGGCGGCGCGCAAGCGTATCGCCCTGGTCGCCCATGACCACTGCAAGGTGTTCCTGCTCGACTGGGCCGAGCGCCAGAAGCACAAGCTCGCCCAACACCAACTCGTCGCCACCGGCACCACCGGCCTGTTGCTCAGCCAACGCCTGGACCTGCCAGTGGAAAGCATGATCAGCGGCCCACTGGGTGGCGATCAGCAGCTCGGGGCACAAATCGCCGAGCAACGCGTGGACCTGCTGGTGTTCTTCTGGGACCCCTTCGAACCACAACCCCACGACCCGGACATCAAGGCGCTGCTGCGGGTGGCCGCGGTCTGGAACATTCCAGTGGCCTGCAACGAATGCAGCGCCGACTACCTGCTCAGCAGCCCGCTGCTGGATCAGCCACACGCCCACCGGATCCCTGATTACCCAGCCTACCTACAAGGTCGCCGATAATTCCTACAGAAAGAAGCGCTTGACCTTTGACATAGATGATAAGCATTATCATTCGCTTGAAATCGATCAGGTCCTACTGTGAGTCAAGCGCACTTCAACCACGTCTTCCTCGCTCAGCGCGTCTCGCTGCTGCGCACATTGGAGCGGATGGTCAATAACCACAGCACCGCCGAGGACCTGTTGCAGGAAACCTACCTGCGCGTGACCCGGGCGTTGAGTGAGCGGGCCATCGACCACCTGGAACCCTTCGTCTTTCAAACTGCCCGCAACCTGGCGCTGGACCACCTGCGCGCCCGCCGTATCCAGGCGCGCACGATGCTCGAGGACGTACCGCTGGAGGTGGTGCAGAACGTTGCCGCCCCGCTGAGCAGTGCCGAGGACGCCGCCCATGCCGAACAGATGCTCGAACGCTTGAACATCAGCCTCAACCAACTGACCCCACGCCAACAACAGATTTTCATCCTCAGCCGTCTGCATGGCCACAGCTACCTGGAGATCGCCGAGAAACTCAGCGTGTCCCTCAGCACCGTGCAAAAGGACCTGAAGCTGATCATGGCGATCTGTGTCGGTGTCGCCGATCGTCTCAACGGCCGTTGAGTCGCTCGGTCCATTGTTTTGCACACCTGCGTCAGGGCGTCGGCTTTGTTACCCTTAGCCGAGGTTTGTAGCACTCTTATCCAAAACCAGCCGCGCGCAGACGTGGCCGAGGAACACCCGTGACGGACAGCCACCACTCCCACCCGCCAACCCCGGCGCGGGATTCAGCCAGCACCAGGGCGATGGATCAAGCCCTGGACTGGCTGATCGTGCTGGACAGTCCGAGCGAGGAGCAAAGCCGTGAATTTCACGCCTGGCTCGCCGCCGACCCACACAACGCCGAAGCCTTCGCCATGGCCCAGGCCGTCTGGGACGGCCCGCAAGTGGCACAGTGCGCACAGACCCTGGACAGCGCCAAGCGCAAGGTCAGCGTGCTCGGGCGCTTGCGCCCACACTGGAAACCCCTGGCCAGCGCGGCAGTGCTGCTGCTCGGCCTGTTCAGTTTCAGCAACCTGCCCATGCGCCTGCAGGCCGATCACCTGACCGTGGTCGGCGAGCGCCAGCGCCTGCAACTGGAGGACGGCTCGAAAGTCCTGCTCAACACCAACTCGGCCTTCTCCAGCACCATCAATGATCAACAACGCGTGGCTCGCCTGTTCCAGGGCGAAGCCTATTTCGAGGTAGCCGCCAATCGTGGCCTGCCCCTGGAAATCGATGCCGGGCCGGTCACCGCCAGCGTGCGCGATACCTCCTTCGCCGTGCGTTACCTGGACGGCGTCGCCCAGGTGCGGGTGCAGCGCGGCGATGTCGACCTGCGCAGCGCCCACAGCGATGCACGGGTGCGCTTGAGCGCAGGCGAAAGTATCCGTATCGGACCCAATGGTTTCGATCAACCGGCCCGCCTCGATCCGGCGACAGACCTGGCGTGGGTCCAGGGCCGCCTGGTGTTCGAAAACTGCCCGCTGAACCAGGTCCTGGCCGAGTTGCGCCGCTACTACCCGGGCTGGATCATCAACAACAACGAACAGTTGGCCAACGTTTCGGTCACCGGTAACTACCGCCTCGACCAGCCGCTGGACGTGGTCCGGTCGCTGGCTCACATCACCTCCGCCAAGCTCCAGGAGTTCCCGGCGCTGGTGATTTTGAACTGAATGAGAATTATTTTTACTCGATAGTCATTCGCCGTACGTCTCGTTATAGCCAATGCAATTGATTCGCATCCTTGATGCCAATCTGCACCTATAAGATTCGTGCGACACGGAGCGCTATCGATGTCCTCTCGCCTTACCCGCCAGTCCTCTTCACCATCCGCCCGCGTGCACAACTGCACGCTGTCCTTGCTGACCGCCGCCATGCTGCTGGCCGGCACCCAGGCTGCGCCTGTGATGGCCGCCACCCCGGCCCAACAGCCAAGCCGCCAGATGGGCGACTACAGCTTCGCCATTGCCCAGCAGCCACTGGTCTCGGCGCTCAACGAGTTCACCGCCGTCACCGGATGGCAGGTCGGCTTGCCGGCAGAACTGGCAGAAGGCGTGGCCTCGCCAGGCGTGCACGGCGCACTGAGCCCGGAAAAAGCCCTGGATCGCCTGTTGGTGGGGACCAACCTGAGCTATCGCAAGCTGGGCAGCAACAACATCGCGCTGGAAAAACGCACCGCCGGCGGCGCCCTCGCACTGCAGCAGATGACCATCAGCGCCACGCGCCAGGAGCAGAGCGTCGACAGCGTGCCCAGCACCGTGACCGTGCACACCCGCGAAGAGCTGGATCGCAACAACGTCAACACCATCAAGGACCTGGTGCGCTATGAGCCAGGCGTATCGGTCGGCGGTACCGGCACCCGGGGCGGCATCAGCGGCTACAACATTCGCGGCATCGACGGCGACCGGATCCTGACCCAGGTCGATGGCGTCGAGATTCCCAACGGCTTCTTCAACGGCCCGTATGCCAAGACCCAACGCAACTACGTTGACCCGGAAATCGTCAAGCGCGTGGAAATCCTCCGCGGCCCGGCCTCGGTGCTGTACGGCAGCAACGCCATCGGCGGCGCGGTGAGCTACTTCACCCTTGACCCGGAAGACATCATCAAGCCCGGCCAGGACGTCGGCGCCCGCCTGAAAACCGGTTACAGCTCCGCCGATGACAGCTGGCTGAAATCCGCCACCGTCGCCGGACGCGCCGATCAGTTCGATGGCTTGCTGCACTTCAGCCAGCGCGGCGGTCACGAAACCGAATCCTACGGCCAAAACAACGGCACCGGCCTGGATCGCACCGCGGCCAACCCGGAAGACGTGCGCACCACTAACGTGCTGGCCAAGGCGGGCTGGAACTACGCCGAAGACGCCCGCCTGGGCCTGACCTACGAGAAGTACAAGGACCACCGCGACGCCGACCTGCAAAGCGCCGTCGGCGGCCCGTTCAACAATGGCCAACCTATGGGCATGTACCGCTCGCGCACCGGTGAAGAGACCGTCAGCCGCGAACGTTTCGGCCTGGAAAACCACTTCGCCGTCGATGCCCTGCTGGTGGACAACCTGAAGTGGAGCCTGAACTACCAGATCGCCAAGACTGGCCAATCCACCCTGGAAAACTACTTCCCGTTCAGCCGCAACGTGATGCGCTCGCGCGAAACCCTCTACGAGGAAAAGCAGTGGGTGTTCGACGCACAACTGGACAAGGCATTCGCCATCGGCGAGACCGGCCATGTGCTGACCTACGGCACCACCATCAAACACCAGAAAGTCACCGGCTCGCGCACCGGCAGCGGCACCTGCCTGGCGGTAGGTCGTGGTTGCAGCGCCGTGGGCGCCATCAGCCCCAGCGATGTGCTGAAAAAATCCAGCGACTTCCCGGACCCGACCATCGACACCTACAGCCTGTTCGCCCAGGACCAGATCACCTGGAACGACTGGACCTTCATCCCGGGTCTGCGCTACGACTACACCAAGCTCAAGCCCCATGTCACCCAGGAGTTCCTCAACACCGTAGCGCCTGATGGCCTGGGTACGGTCAGCGACGAGAACAAGACCTGGCATCGGCTCTCGCCCAAGTTCGGCCTGACCTACGCCCTGGACGACAACTACACCTGGTTCGGCCAGTACGGCGAAGGTTTCCGCACGCCGACCGCCAAGGCCTTGTACGGTCGTTTCGAAAACGTCAACCCGGGCTACAGCGTGGCGCCGAACCCGGACCTGGAACCGGAAAAAAGCAAAACCTACGAGACTGGCCTGCGCGGCAACTTCGAGGCGGGCAACTTCGACATGGTGGTGTTCTATAACAAGTACCGCGACTTCATCAACGAAGACGCCGTGACCCCCGGCTACAACGAGCTGACGTTCCAGAGCAACAACATCAAGCACGCCACCATCAAGGGCGTGGAGCTCAAGGGTCGCCTGAACCTCGATACCTTCGGCGCACCACAGGGCCTCTACACCAAGGGCTCGATCGCCTACGCCCACGGTCGCAACAATGACACTGGCGAGCCACTCAACTCGATCAACCCGCTGACCGGCGTGTTCGGCCTGGGCTATGACCAGGACAGCTACGGCGCCTTGCTCAGCTGGACCCTGGTGCAGAAGAAAAACCTGGTGGACGACAGCAGCTTCAAGTCGCCGGACGGCGTCAGCAGCCAGTTCAAGACCCCAGGCTATGGCGTGCTCGACCTGGCCGGTTTCTACAAGGTCAGCGACGACGTGACCCTCAGCGCCGGCGTGTACAACCTGGCGGACAAGAAATACTGGCAGTGGGACAACGTGCGCGGTTACGACAGCGTCGGCGAGGCCGCCGTGCTCAGCCCGGCCAACCTCGATCGCCTGACCGAGCCAGGCCGCAACTTCGCGATCAACCTGATCTGGGATATCTGATCGTTACCCGCTAATGGAAATCTCGTTGCGCCTTTTTCCCAGGCGCAGCGAGGATTTTTTACTGTGCTGCGCCTGCTGGTTCGTCTAGTTACCAAGCGCATCTCATTCTCAAGGACTTCTTCATGACCGCTGCCGATCCTACTCAACGCCCGAGCCTGCGTTCCCAACGCCTGAACCAGATCACCCACGAGCCCCATGCCAAGCTCGACGCCCTGGTCAAGGCCCATGCGCCGTTTGAAACCCAGGCCAACTTCGCCCGTTTTGTGGTGGCCCAGTACCTGTTTCAGTCGGAACTGGTGTCGCTGTACAACGATCCCGAACTGATCGCCATCGTCCCCGACCTGGCAGAGCGCTGCCGCGCCGAAGCCGCCAAGGCCGACCTGGCTGACCTCGACACCCAGGTCCCGGCTCCGGTGGCAGGCGCCGTGCAACAGCCGAGCAAGGCTGAAGCCCTGGGCTGGCTGTTCGTTTCCGAAGGTTCGAAACTCGGTGCCGCGTTCCTGATCAAGCGTGCCGTAGGCCTGGGCCTGAGCGAAACCTTCGGTGCCCGCCACCTGGGCGAGCCGGCCGGTGGTCGCGCCGAAGGCTGGAAAAACTTCGTCAGGACCCTCGACGGCCTGGTATTCAGCGCCGAAGAAGAAGCCGCAGTCGATAAAGGCGCCATCGACGCCTTCAACCGCTTCACCGTATTGCTGGAACAGGCTTACGCCACCGAACCTGAACTGGCCTGATTGAACCCCTGCCCTCCTGTAGGAGCCGAGCTTGCTCGCGATGACGGACTGACATTCACCATAGATGTCGCCTGATACACCGTTATCGCGAGCAAGCTCGGCTCCTACAGTTGGGCAGGGCAAACCTGTAGCCTTGCGATCCAACCTCGCGGTCAACCTCTGAATAATCCATGTCTCGCCTCGCTTCCTCCAAACTCGCGCGCATCCTCTTCGGCCTGCTGGCCTACGTCAGCCTGGGCATTGGCCTGATCGCCATTGTCGTGCCGGGGTTGCCGACCACCGAATTCATCCTGTTGGCCGCCTGGGCGGCGACCAAGAGTTCGCCGCGCCTGAGTGCCTGGCTGGAAAACCATCGGCTGTTCGGGCCGATCCTGAAAAACTGGCGCAACGGCAAGATTGTCGCGCGTCGGGCCAAGATCAGCGCCACCGCGAGCATGCTGCTGTGTGCCGGCTTGATGCTGGTGATGCTCGACCACGGCTGGCCGATCTACCTCGCCATCGCCGGCATGAGCCTGGGCAACCTGTGGATCTGGTCGCGCCCGGAGTCCCTGCCTCAAGCCTCCTGACATCCAGTCCCTGCCGCGCCAGCGACCGTTCGTCGGCTGTCGCTCATGCCCAGCTCTTGTAAGCCGATGTGTCACACATGGCGCTGAATGGATTTGGCGAGCGGGTCGCTCATGACCCTCAGCCCACCAGTCATCCCTTCGCGAGATCGCCCCATGTTCGACTCTCTTTCCATCCGCCTGAAAATCGTGCTGTTGTCCGGACTGTGCCTGTTGGGCGTGGTGGGCCTGATCGTCGGCATGAACATCTACCAGACCAATCAGAACGATCAACTGGTCAGCGCCTCCAGCACCCGGATGCTCACGGCCTCCGTCGAGAACCTGCTGCAGGCCAAGGCTGCCGAGCAGGCGGTGCGGGTGCAGAAGACCTTCGGCGAAAGCCTGCTGGTAGTGACCGCCCTGGCAGACCAGATCGCTGATCTGCGTCGTCTGGCCGGCAAGCGCGCCCTGGATCCCGGCGCGCTGCGCGAGGAGTTGAACCAGAGCCTGAAAAGCGCTTTCGAGCGCAACACCGGGGTCCTGGGAATCTGGCTGGCATTCGAACCCAATGGCCTGGACGGCCAGGACCAGGGCTTCGTCGACGACGCCGCTCGCCTGTCCAACGAAGCCGGGCGATTCGCCAGTTACTGGAGCCGTGCCGCAGGGACCGGGGAAAACACCATCATGACCGAAGAGGACATGACCAAGACCACCCTCAATCTCAGTGGCACCCCGTACAACAGCTGGTACACCTGCCCCCGCGACAGCAAGCGTACCTGCCTGCTCGACCCCTATGCCGACACCGTCGCCGGCAAGGAAATGCTGATGACCAGTATTTCCGTGCCGTTGCTGGTCAATGGCAAGGCCATCGGCGTGGTCGGTATCGACATTTCCCTCGACGCCCTGCAAGCCGCCGCCCTCAGCTCCCAGCGGGACTTGTTCAACGGTGCCGGGCACATGCTGATCGTGTCTGGCAGCGGTGCGCTGGCCGGCTACAGCGTCGACGCCAGCAAACTGGGGAAAAACCTGGTCGAGGCCCTGGGCAACGATGGCAAGGAAGTGCTGCAACTGATCAACGCCAACACCGCGAAAATTCTCCAGCACGGCGACCTGATCCGCGCGGTGCTGCCGGTCAGCCCGATTGCCGACACCAAGCCTTGGGGGGTAGTGATCGACCTGCCCCGGCACGTGCTGCTGGCCGACTCGCTGAAACTGCAAACGGTGCTCGATGAGGCGCAGGACCTTGGCACCTACAAGACTCTGGCCGTGGCCATCGGCGCCGGCCTGCTGGGCCTGCTGCTGATGTGGTTGACTGCCTCCGGCGTGACCCGGCCAATCAACAGCGTGGCGACCATGCTCAAGGCGATTGCCAGCGGCGACGGCGACCTGACCCAGCGCCTGAACTACAGCAAGCAAGACGAGTTGGGCGAGCTGGTGAGCTGGTTCAACCGCTTCCTCGACAAACTGCAGCCGACCATCGCACAGATCAAGCAAAGCATCACCGACGCCCGGGGCACCGCCGACCAGTCCTCGGCAATCGCCCGCCAGACCAGCGAAGGCATGCAGGTGCAGTTCCGCGAAATCGACCAGGTCGCCACCGCCTCCAACGAAATGAGCGCCACCGCCCATGACGTCGCCAACAGCGCCTCGAATGCCGCCAGCGCCGCCAGGGGCGCGGACCAGTCGGCCCGGGACGGGATGTCGATCATCGAACGCAGCACCCGCGACATCAATCAACTGGCCGAAGAAGTCAGCAAGGCAGTGACCGAAGTCGAAGCGTTGGCCGTCAACAGCGAGCAGATCGGCTCGGTGCTGGAAGTGATCCGTAGCATCGCCGAACAGACCAACCTGCTGGCCCTCAACGCCGCGATCGAGGCGGCTCGCGCCGGCGAAAGCGGACGCGGCTTTGCGGTGGTCGCCGATGAAGTGCGCAACCTGGCCAAGCGTACCCAGGATTCGGTCGAGGAGATCCGCCTGGTGATCGAGCGGATCCAGACCGGCACCCGCGGCGTGGTCGCCACCATGCATTCGAGCCAGACCCAGGCGCACAACAACGCCGGGCAGATCCAGCAAGCGGTGCAGGCCCTGGGCAAGATCAGCGAGGCAGTCACGGTGATCAGCGACATGAACCTGCAGATCGCCAGTGCCGCCGAGCAGCAGAGCGCCGTGGCCGAAGAGGTCAACCGCAACGTTTCGGCGATCCGCACGGTCACCGAGACCCTGACCGAGCAAGCCACCGAATCGGCGCAGATCAGTAGCCAGCTCAACTCCCTGGCCACCCACCAGATGAAACTGATGGACCAGTTCCGGGTTTAGGCCCTCCACCACAGCGCTTTTGTTCTATGCTCGAGCCCTCTTTCGGAGGGCTCTCGATGACCACTTTGCTGACTGCCCTGCAAGCCGCATTGGGCTTGCAGAAAACTGCCATCCGGTTCACCGCCGAGGGCGCCCTGCCCTCGGCGTTTGTCGTCACCGAGCTGGCCAGCGCCAGCATTGCGGTGGCCGGCCAGGCCCTCAGCGAACTGCTGCAGCAACAGACCGGCCGTTTACCGACCCTCGAAGTTGATCGCCGACTTGCCTCCTTCTGGTTCGCCACCTCCTTGCGCCCGCTGGGCTGGAAGGTGCCGCCGATGTGGGATCCGCTCGCCGGTGACTATGCCACGGGCGATGGCTGGATCCGCTTGCACACCAATGCTGCCCATCATCGACGCGCCGCCGAAAAAGTACTGGGTGCCTGCAGCGACCGCAGCGCGATGGCCGCCAAGGTTGCGCCGTGGGCCAAGGAGGATCTGGAACAGGCGGTGGTCGACGCCGGGGGCTGCGCGGCGGTCATGCGCTCCTGGCAGCAATGGCAGGTCCATCCCCAGGGGCTGGCGGTCAATGCCGAGCCGCTGGTGCACTTGGCGCCCCTTGAGGATCAACGCCGGCAGGCCTGGTCGGGATCAGTCGCGAGGCCGCTGGCGGGGCTCAGGGTGCTGGACCTGACCCGGGTCCTTGCCGGCCCCGCAGCCAGTCGTTTTCTCGCCGGCCTGGGCGCCGATGTGCTGCGCATCGACCCACCCCACTGGCACGAGCCGGGCGTGGTCGCGGAAATGACCCTGGGCAAACGCTGCGCCCACCTTGACCTGCACCAACGCAGCGACCGCCAGGTGTTTGAAGCCCTGCTCAAGGACGCCGACATCCTGCTCCACGGCTACCGCGCCGACGCCCTGGAAAACCTCGGCTACGGCACCCGTGCACGCCAGGCGCTGGCCCCGGGGCTGATCGACGTCAGCCTCAATGCCTATGGCTGGAGCGGTCCCTGGCAGAATCGCCGGGGCTTCGACAGTCTGGTGCAGATGAGCACCGGCATCGCCGAAGCCGGCATGGCCTGGCAGCACAGCGACCAACCGACGCCCTTGCCGGTGCAGGCCCTGGACCACGCCACCGGGTACCTGATGGCGGCCAGCTGTCTCAAGCTGTTGACCGAGCGCCTGGGCAGCGGCTGCGGCGGATCCGCCCGCCTGTCATTGGCGCGCACGGCGAAGCTGCTGCTGCAACAGCCCGCCACACCACAACCGGCGCTACGTGCCGAAGAGCCCAGCGATCAGGGACTCGTGCTGGAACAAACAACCTGGGGACCGGCCAATCGACTGCAGGTGCCACTAACCATCAGCGGCACGCCCCTGCAGTGGTCACTGCCGGCCGGGGAACTGGGCGCCCATCGGGCACGGTGGTGAACAGGCAGCGATGGTGCCCGCAAAATCTGCTGGCAGCCAAAAATCCTGTGGGAGCGGGCTTGCCCGCGATGGTCTCAAGAGCGCTGCGTTGATCCTGAATCTGCGCGTTATCGTTGACGTCCATCGCGGGCAAGCCCGCTCCCACACAATCCGGCGAAGCCGGTCTTTGCTACACCTCAATCCCCCCGACTCAAGGACGTCCACAACACTTGCGCCGCATAACCCCGGTATGGTCGCCAGCTTTCTGCCCGGGCCAACAGGTACTGGGCGCTGACTGGCTGGCCTTCGAGGGCGGCCAGCGCCTTGAGCAGCCCCACATCCCCCGGCGGGAACGCGTCCGCCTCGCGCATCTGGCGCAAGGCAATGTACTGGGCCGTCCAGTCACCCACGCCCCATAACGCCAGCAACGGCGCCACGGACGCCGGCAGGTGCTCGCGCGCCTCGAACAGCCCAGGGTTCTCCAGCAACGCCTGGGCCACACCCGACAAAGTGCGCCCACGGCTGCGGGGCATGCCCAGCGTGGCCAGATCCGCCGAAGCCAACACCTGCGCCTCGGGAAACACCTGCCTCAGGCCCGGCAACCACGGCTCGGACCCCACCAGCGGCGCGCCGTATTGCGCCACCAGCTTACCCGCCAGCCTGATCGCCGCCGCCACACTGATCTGCTGCCCCAGCACCGCCCGCATCGCCAACTCCAGGCCGTCCCAGGTGCCCGGCACACGCAAGCCCGGGCTCCGGGCAATCAACGGCGCCAGCAGCGGGTCTGTGGCCAGGTGCCGGTGGATGGCCGGCAAGTCTGCATCCAGGTCGAACATCCGCCGCAAGCGCGCCACGATCTGCGGCAACGCCGCCGAATCGGCATAGGCCAGCTCTACCGCCAGGCCGTGACCCGGCGCCTGGCTGATGACAAACGTGCCCTGCAAACCGTGCAGGCAGAAGCTGCGGGCGTACGACCCGGAGCGAACCACCTCGAGCCCATCGATGGCCCGCGCCGCCAGGAAGTCGAGCATCGCCGGCCAATCGTAGGCCCCCTGATAGTCGAGCGTCAGCCTCACAAACTCAGCACGCCGCTGTACAAGCCATAGGCCGCCACCAACGCACCGACAACCACGCAGGCGAAAATGCCTTTTTCGATATGGGTGAACAACGGCTGGCCCTGCTCATGCTTGGCCTTGGCGAACAGAATCACCCCCGGTGCATACAGCAGCGCCGACAGCAGCAGGTACTTGACCCCACCGGCATACAGCAGCCAGACCGCATAAACCAGGGCGATCGCGCCAATCAGCAAATCCTTGGTGCGCTCGCCCGAGGCGTTTTCATAGGTTTCACCGCGCCCGCTCAACAGCACCGCGTAAGCCGCCGACCACAAGTAAGGCACCAGGATCATCGACGAGGCGAGGTAGATCAGGCTGGTGTAGGTACCAGCAGAAAACAGGGTGATCAGCAGAAACAGCTGGATCATCGCGTTGGTCAGCCACAGCGCGTTGACCGGTACATGGTTGGCGTTTTCCTTTTTCAGGAACGCCGGCATGGTCTTGTCCCGGGCCGTGGCAAACAGGATTTCGGCGCACAGCAGCGCCCACGACAGCAATGCCCCAAGCAACGAAATGGCCAGGCCGACGCTGATCAGCAAAGCGCCCCACGGCCCGACAATGTGCTCCAGCACCGCCGCCAGTGAAGGGTTCTGCAGGTTGGCCAGCTCCGGCTGACTCATGATCCCCAGTGACAGCACGTTCACCAGCACCAACAGCGCCAGCACCCCGATAAAGCCGATGACGGTGGCCCGGCCCACGTCGGAGCGTTTTTCCGCGCGGGCCGAATACACACTTGCACCTTCGATGCCGATAAACACGAATACCGTGACCAGCATCATGTTGCGCACCTGGTCCATCACGCTGCCGAAGTTCGGGTTGCTGCGACCCCAGATATCCCGGGTAAAGATGTCAGCCTTGAACGCCACGGCGGCAATCACGATGAACATCACCAGCGGCACGATCTTGGCCACCGTGGTCACCTGGTTGATGAACGCCGCCTCCTTGATCCCGCGCATCACCAGGAAATGCACCGCCCACAGCAGCACCGAGGCGCAGCCGATGGCAATCGGCGTATTGCCCTGGCCAAACACCGGAAAGAAGTAACCCAGGGTGCTGAACAGCAGCACGAAATAGCCAACGTTGCCCAGCCAGGCACTGATCCAGTAGCCCCAGGCCGAGGAGAACCCCATGTAGTCGCCAAACCCGGCCTTGGCATAGGCGTACACCCCCGAGTCCAGTTCAGGCTTGCGGTTGGCCAGGGTCTGGAACACAAAGGCCAGGGTCAGCATGCCCACGGCGGTGATGGCCCAGCCGATCAACACGGCCCCGGCATCGGCGCGGGCGGCCATGTTCTGCGGCAAGGAAAAGATCCCGCCGCCAATCATCGAGCCGACCACCAAGGCGATCAAGGCACTGAGTCGGAGCTTTTGCGCCGGTTGCGACATCGTTACCTCTCAAATCGACGTTTTGTCATGTTTGCGAACCATAACAAGTGTTCACTCAATTAAATATCCAGCGCAGCCACACGTTTATCAGTAAAGGATAAAAATCAGACTTCGCTTAGAACTGTCTCATCTATGCCGCCGGGGGATTTTGCCAGTTTTGTGAAGCATTTCCGATAAATCCATTCTGTACTGAGAACCGCCGGTAAAAATTTGCACATTCTGAAAAACCAACTAGCTTCATACCTTGCTGCAATACGATACATTCCCTTTAGTTTCACCTGGAAGCCTCTAGGAGAGGCCTTTCAGCGCGTTAACAAACCGACGAAAGTCATTCATCAACAATGGAATGTGGCAATGAACTGATCTAAGTCAGCTGTTTGAAACGTCAGCGGATTTACTCTGCGAACTCACTTCTCCTGCATTGGAGTCATGCAATGTCAGAATCTCCCGGAAAACTACGACTAGGTGCCCTGGTCGCGCTTGTGGTCGGCTCCATGATTGGCGGCGGGATCTTTTCCTTGCCCCAGAACATGGCCGCCAGTGCCGATGTCGGCGCTGTTTTGATCGGCTGGGCTATCACCGCTGTCGGTATGTTGACCCTGGCCTTTGTCTTCCAGACCCTGGCCAATCGCAAGCCGAATCTGGATGGCGGGGTCTACGCCTATGCCAAGGCCGGTTTCGGCGACTACATGGGTTTCTCCTCGGCCTGGGGCTACTGGATCAGTGCCTGGTTGGGGAACGTCGGTTACTTCGTTTTGCTGTTCAGCACCCTGGGTTACTTCTTCCCGATTTTCGGCGAAGGCAACACCGTCGCCGCCGTCATCGGTGCGTCTGTGCTGTTGTGGGCGGTGCACTTCCTGGTCCTGCGCGGGATCAAGGAAGCAGCGTTCATCAACCTGGTGACCACGGTGGCCAAGGTTGTACCGCTGCTGCTGTTTGTCCTGATCGCCATTTTCGCCTTCAAACTGGACATCTTCACTGCCGATATCTGGGGGATCAAGAACCCGGACCTGGGCAGCGTGATGGACCAGGTGCGCAACATGATGCTGGTCACCGTCTGGGTGTTCATCGGTATCGAGGGCGCGAGCATCTTCTCCTCCCGTGCGGAAAAACGCTCGGACGTGGGTAAAGCCACGGTGATCGGCTTCATTACCGTGCTGCTGTTCCTGGTGCTGGTGAACGTCCTGTCGCTGGGGATCATGACTCAACCGGAACTGGCCAAGCTGCAGAACCCGTCGATGGCCGCCGTGCTTGAGCACGTGGTGGGTCACTGGGGTGCGGTGCTGATCAGTGTTGGCTTGATCATCTCCCTGCTGGGCGCCCTGCTGTCGTGGGTCCTGCTGTGTGCGGAGATCATGTTCGCCGCCGCCAAAGACCACACCATGCCGGAGTTCCTGCGCAAGGAAAACGAGAACCACGTACCGGTCAACGCCCTGTGGCTGACCAACGCCATGGTGCAGATCTTCCTGATCATCACCCTGTTCTCGGCCAGTACCTACCTGTCGCTGATCTACCTCGCCACCTCGATGATCCTGGTGCCTTACCTCTGGTCGGCGGCCTACGCCCTGCTGTTGGCAGTGCGCGGCGAGACTTACGAGAACGCCCTGGCCGAACGCAAGAAAGACCTGTTCATCGGCGCCGTAGCCCTGATCTATGCGGTCTGGCTGATTTACGCCGGCGGCCTGAAGTACCTGCTGCTCTCTGCCCTGCTCTATGCCCCTGGCGTGATCCTGTTCGCCAAGGCCAAGCGCGAGTTGGGCAAACCGATTTTCACCAACGTCGAGAAGCTGATTTTCGCCGCGGTAGTCATAGGTGCGCTGGTAGCGGCCTATGGGCTCTACGACGGCTTCCTGACCCTGTAACACTCAAGTTTGTATTGTCATCTGGAGGATCACTGTAATGACCACGGAAAAAGTTAAGTACGGCGTACATTCCGAAGCCGGCAAACTGCGCAAAGTCATGGTTTGCTCCCCCGGCCTGGCCCACCAGCGGCTGACCCCGAACAACTGTGACGAACTGCTTTTCGATGATGTGCTGTGGGTTGCCCAAGCCAAGCGTGACCATTTCGACTTCGTTACCAAGATGCGCGAACGCGGGATCGACGTGCTGGAGATGCACAACCTGCTGACCGACATCGTTGCCATCCCCGAAGCGCTGGACTGGATCCTGGAACGCAAGGTCACCGCCGACTCGGTAGGCCTGGGCCTGATCAACGAAGTGAAATCCTGGCTGCGCAGCCTGGAGCCACGGCACATCGCCGAGTACCTGATCGGTGGCGTGTCCGCCGATGATCTGCCGGACAGCTTCGGTGGCAAGACCATCCAGATGTTCCGCGACTTCCTCGGCCACACCAGCTTCATCCTGCCACCGCTGCCCAACACCCAGTTCACCCGCGACACCACCTGCTGGATCTACGGTGGCGTGACGCTGAACCCGATGTACTGGCCGGCCCGTCGCCAGGAAACCCTGCTGACCACCGCCATCTACAAGTTCCACCCTCAGTTCACCAACGCCGACTTCGAGATCTGGTACGGCGACCCGGACCTGGATCACGGCAGCTCCACCCTTGAAGGCGGCGACGTCATGCCGATCGGCAACGGTGTGGTCCTGATCGGCATGGGCGAGCGCTCGTCCCGCCAGGCCATCGGCCAACTGGCACTGAACCTGTTCAAGAACAAAGCCGTCGAGAAAGTGATCGTTGCCGGCCTGCCGAAGTCCCGCGCAGCCATGCACCTGGACACCGTGTTCAGCTTCTGCGACCGCGACCTGGTCACGGTCTTCCCGGAAGTGGTGAACCAGATCGTTGCCTTCACCCTGCGACCTGACGAAAGCAAACAGGGCGGCATCGACATCCGCCGCGAGGAAACCAGTTTCCTCGACACCGTGGCCAAGGCCCTCAACCTCAAGGCGTTGCGCGTGGTGGAAACCGGCGGCAACAGCTTCGCCGCCGAACGCGAGCAGTGGGACGACGGCAACAACGTGGTCGCCGTGGAGCCAGGCGTGGTCATCGGCTACGACCGCAACACCTACACCAACACCCTGCTGCGCAAGGCCGGGATCGAGGTCATCACCATCAGCGCCGGCGAGCTCGGTCGCGGCCGTGGCGGCGGCCACTGCATGACCTGCCCGATCATCCGCGACCCTATCGACTACTAACCTATAAACCCTGGCCGACACTTATCGAGTGCGGCCAGGGGGATAACCGAAACCCAAGGAGATCCAAAATGGCTTTTAACATTCATAACCGCAATCTGCTGAGCCTGGAACACCACACCCCTCGCGAATTGCGTTATCTGCTCGACCTGTCCCGCGACCTCAAACGCGCCAAGTACACCGGTACCGAGCAGCAGCACCTCAAAGGCAACAACATCGCGCTGATCTTCGAAAAAACCTCGACCCGCACCCGCTGCGCGTTCGAAGTGGCCGCTTATGACCAGGGCGCCAACGTCACCTACATCGACCCGAACTCCTCGCAGATCGGCCACAAAGAAAGCATGAAGGACACCGCCCGCGTACTGGGGCGCATGTACGACGCCATCGAATACCGTGGCTTCAAGCAGGAAATCGTCGAAGAACTGGCGAAGTTCGCCGGCGTACCGGTGTTCAACGGCCTGACCGATGAATACCACCCGACCCAGATGATCGCCGACGTGCTGACCATGCGTGAACACGCCGACAAGCCGATCCACGAGATCAGCTACGCCTACCTGGGCGACGCGCGCAACAACATGGGCAACTCGCTGCTGCTGGTCGGCGCCAAGCTCGGCATGGACGTACGCATCTGCGCACCCAAAGCCCTGTGGCCTCTCGACGACCTGGTGGCTCGCTGCAAAAAATACGCGGAAGAAAGTGGCGCCCGCATCACCCTGACCGAAGACCCGAAAGCCGCGGTCAAGGGCGTGGACTTCATCCACACCGACGTCTGGGTATCGATGGGCGAGCCTGTCGAAGCCTGGGCCGAACGGATCCAGCAACTGCTGCCGTACCAGGTCAACGCCGAGCTGATGAAAGCCACCGGCAACCCACGCACCAAGTTCATGCACTGCCTGCCAGCCTTCCACAACAGCGATACCAAGATCGGCAAGCAGATTGCCGAGCAGTATCCGCACCTGGCCAATGGCATCGAAGTGACCGATGACGTGTTCGAGTCGCCAGCCTGCATCGCCTTCGAGCAAGCGGAAAACCGCATGCACACGATCAAGGCGATCCTGGTATCGACCCTGGCTGATCTGTAACAGCTCACTCGGCTCCCACTGACTGGACACAGTCAATGTGGGAGCTGGCTTGCCTGCGATGGCAGCACCCCGGTGCTTCTGACAGACCTTGGTGATGCTATCGCGAGCAAGCTCGCTCCTGCAGGGGACCGCGTACCGGCTTATATCTCTTCGAAGAAGGACTGCATTATGCGTATCGTCGTTGCTCTGGGCGGTAACGCCCTCCTACGTCGTGGTGAACCCATGACGGCAGACAATCAACGCGCCAACATCCGGATCGCCACCGAACAGATCGCCAAGATCCACCCCGGCAATCAACTGGTGATCGCTCACGGCAATGGCCCGCAAGTCGGCCTGCTGTCGCTGCAGGCAGCCGCCTACACCTCCGTTTCTCCCTACCCGCTGGACGTGCTCGGTGCTGAAACCGAAGGCATGATCGGCTACATCATCGAACAGGAACTGGGCAATCTGCTGGACTTCGAGGTGCCGTTCGCAACCCTGTTGACCCAGGTTGAAGTCGACGCCAACGACCCGGCGTTCAAGAACCCGACCAAGCCGATCGGCCCGGTCTACAGCAAGGCTGAAGCCCAAGCGCTGGCGGCGGAAAAAGGCTGGGCAATCGCCCCCGATGGCGACAAGTTCCGCCGCGTGGTGGCCAGCCCGAAACCCAAGCGTATTTTCGAAATCCGCCCGATCAAGTGGTTGCTGGAAAAGGGCAGCATCGTGATCTGCGCCGGGGGTGGCGGGATCCCGACCATGTACGACGAGAACCACAAGCTCAAGGGCATCGAAGCGGTGATCGACAAGGACCTGTGCTCGGCGCTGCTGGCCGAACAGCTGGAAGGTGACTTGCTGGTGATTGCCACCGACGTCAGCGCGGCGTTCATCGACTTCGGCAAGCCAACCCAGAAAGCCATCGCCCAGGCGCACCCCGACGAAATGGAAAAACTCGGCTTCGCCGCTGGCTCCATGGGGCCGAAAGTCCAGGCCGCCTGCGACTTCGCGCGCAACACTGGAAAAGTCGCGGTGATCGGTTCACTCTCGGACATCGAAGCGATCGTCCAGGGCAAGGCCGGCACCCGAATCAGCACGTCCAAACCTGGCATTACTTACCTGTAAGGAGAGACGTCTATGGCAAAGTTTGAGCCAGGTCATTTGCACATCGAGCGTCATGCACTGACCCCGGATGATGTCAGCTACAACGTGCACCTCGACTACGAAGTCAGCAAGAGCCCCAAGGGCGACAAGGGCATCCAGTTCACCATGCATGGCAACATTCAGGGCAAGGACATGAGCGAGACGTTCTTCCTGCCCAAGGAGGAGGCCTACAACTTTGCCAACAACGTGACGAAGATCGCCGAGAAGTACGGCATTCCAAAGACCCACAGCCAGATCGGCTCGGTGCACAAGCATTACGACCTGATGTTTGAAGACATCCGGGTGCAACTGAACATGAAATCCGGCGACCCGGTGAATATCGAACACTTCGAGTAATCCCATCCCGCTCGCGATGGCGCGCTGTCGACTGACACAGCGCTATCGCGAGCAGGCTTTCACCATTCGCCCGCCCCAAGGCATACTTGCCCCCCTCCGCACCTCAGAACCAACAAACGCCCCATGCGTATCCACGTCAGTTTCATCGACCGCGTCGGCATCACCCAGGAAGTCCTGGCCTTGCTCGGTGGGCGCAACCTCAACCTGGATGCGGTGGAAATGGTCCCGCCGAACGTCTACATCGACGCCCCGACCTTGAGCCCGCAAGTGCTCGAAGAACTGCGCGATGCCTTGTTCAGCGTACGTGGTGTGCAAGCGGTGACCGTGGTCGACATCCTTCCCGGACAACGCCGCCACCTGCAACTGGATGCCCTGCTGGCCGCCATGACCGACCCGGTGCTGGCCCTCGACAGTGCCGGCACCATTCTGTTGGCCAACCCGGCGTTGATCGCCCTGTACGGCCGCGAACCGGCCGGGGAAAACGTCGCCGAACTGTTTGCCGACCCAGCCCTGCTGGAAACCTTGCTGGAGCACGGGTTTCGCTTGCCGCTGCGGGAAATCACGGTCAACGGCCAGACCTTGTTGCTGGGCGCCACGCCGATCACCGACGCTGGCGCCCTGCTGACCCTGTATCCACCCAACCGGATCGGCGAACAGCTCTCGGCACTGCATCACGATCACGCCGAAGGTTTTGATGCCTTGCTCGGCGAGTCGCCGGCGATCCGCACACTCAAGGCCCGTGCGCAGCGGGTAGCCGCCCTCGACGCGCCACTGTTGATCCAGGGTGAAACCGGCACCGGCAAGGAACTGGTGGCCCGCGCCTGCCATGCCATCAGCGCCCGCCACAGTGCGCCGTTCCTGGCGTTGAACTGTGCGGCCTTGCCGGAAAACCTCGCCGAAAGCGAACTGTTCGGCTACGCCCCCGGTGCCTTTACCGGCGCCCAGCGCGGTGGTAAGCCGGGGCTGATGGAACTGGCCAACCAGGGCACGGTGTTTCTCGACGAGATTGGCGAGATGTCGCCGTATCTGCAGGCCAAGCTCCTGCGGTTTCTCAACGATGGCAGCTTTCGCCGGGTGGGCGGGGACCGTGAGGTCAAGGTCAACGTGCGGATCCTCAGCGCGACCCACCGCGACCTGGAGAAGATGGTCAGCGAGGGGACCTTTCGCGAAGACCTGTTCTACCGCCTCAATGTGCTCAACGTCGAAGTCCCGCCATTGCGCGAGCGCGGCCAGGACATTCTGCTGCTGGCTCGCTACTTCATGCAGCAGGCCTGTGCGCAGATCCAGCGTCCGGTCTGCCGCCTGGCGCCCGGCACCTACCCGGCCCTGCTCGGCAATCGTTGGCCAGGGAATGTGCGCCAGTTGCAGAACGTGATCTTCCGCGCCGCGGCCATTTGCGAAAGCAGCCTGGTGGACATCGGCGACCTGGACATCGCCGGCACCTCGGTGGCGCGCCAGAGCGACAGCGAGGTCGACAGCCTGGAGCAGGCCATGGAAAGCTTCGAGAAATGCCTGCTGGAAAAGCTCTACGTCAACTATCCCTCGACCCGCCAACTGGCCAGCCGCCTGCAGACCTCCCACACCGCCATCGCCCATCGGCTGCGCAAGTACGGGATTCCCGGCAAGGCCTGAATACAACTCCTTATGTGAACTGCCGCAAATGTTGGACTGCCTCATCGCGGCATAGGTATCTACACAACTGTGGTGCGACGTTGCACCTGTGGGCCGTCAGGGATGTTGGATTAGACCGCGTGCATATCCATTTTTGCGGTAACGGCCTCCTATGGTTCCGCCTGACGGCGGCTCACTTTTGAACAGCGCAAAAGTAAGCAAAACGCGTACATACCCCACCACTCGGTGCCTCGCTTAGGCTCGGCATGCCCGTACTCCGACATTGATTTGGGGGCCGCCGCAATGGGCCCTCCCTGGCCCAGTGCGGCTAAACCGGCGTCCTGCCGGTTTACCCCCCAAATCAATATCGGACTCCGGCCAGCGTGGTTAACGGGGCGCCCAGGATCAAAAACAAAACGAGGCGGCCTGAAAGCCGACCTGATCGCTGGGGCATGTGCGGTGTAGCTTCTACTTCCTAAGACGCTGACGAAGTCAGCCATCTTTTGATCTGGCTTTTGCTTTCGCTTTGGCTCTGGCTCTGGCTCTGGCTCTTGATCCTGGGCGCCCCGTTAACCACGCTGGCCGAACGCAGGCTTGAAGCCGTGGGTAACCCGGCAGGACGCCGGGTTAGCCGCCCCGCGCCAGGGATGGCGCGTGGCGGCGGCCCACGGATTCAAGCCGGAGTGAGGGAACACCGAGCCTAAGCGAGGTGCCGAGTGGTGGGGTAAGAGCGTTTTGCTTACTTTTGCGCTGTTCAAAAGTGAGCCGCCGTCAGGCGGAACCATAGGAGGCCGTTACCGCAAGAATGGATATGTACTCGGTCTTATACCTATGCTCATCGCGGGCAAGCCCACCCCCACAGTGATTGAACCCCTGCATACACCCACCAGGGTGGGAGCGGGCTTGCCCGCGATGGACGCAAGGACACCGCGTTGAATCAAGCTTGGCGTGTCATCGATGGCAACCATTGCCCCCATAGATCACCTACCGCAAAAGCGACCTCCACCTGTACTGAAAGCGCTACAGCGGAACGATATCGCTACACAGGCTTTCCGCCAGCATTGTGCAAGGCTTTGATCCTCATGGGCTTTTTTCCTCGTGTCAGACTGTAGCGATATCGCTACAGCTGCGCTTGTTCCCCTTCTCGCAATAATCCGTAACCTATTGATTAGTAACAAATAAAAAATACTGGCCGCGATTTTGCTAGGTAACCCTCCATAAAGCAGGGCTATGCCCGAGCATTCCATCGCGTCCACCAGACCTGTCTGGCCCCTGAGGAGTTTCCATGAGCGAGTTGCGTTTTACTGAAGATCACGAATGGCTGCGTACCGAAGCTGACGGCAGCGTTACAGTCGGCATCACCGCCTTCGCCCAGAATGCTCTGGGCGACGTGGTTTTCGTACAACTGCCTGAGCTGCAGTCCTACGACAAAGGCGCTGAAGCCGCCACCGTGGAATCGGTAAAAGCCGCAAGCGGCGTGTACATGCCGCTGGACGGTGAAGTGCTGGAAGTGAACCCGGCGCTGGACAGCAGCCCTGAACTGGTCAATGAAGATCCGCTGGGCGAAGGCTGGTTCTTCCGCTTCCAGCCAACCGATGCATCGGCTGTCGCCAAACTGCTGGATCAAGACGCCTACGAGCGTCTGATCAAAGCCAACGCGCAAGCCTGAGGAGCGCTGACATGACTCAAGCAAGCCTGACCACTGCCAACGAATTCATCGCCCGCCACATCGGCCCGCGCGCCGGCGACGAGCAAGCCATGCTCAATAGCCTGGGCTTCGACTCCCTGGAAGCCCTGAGCGCCAGCGTCATTCCCGACAGCATCAAGGGCACCAGCGTGCTTGGCCTGGAAGACGGCCTGAGTGAAGCCGATGCCCTGGCCTTGATCAAGTCCATCGCCGGCAAGAACCAACTGTTCAAGACCTACATCGGCCAGGGCTACTACAACTGCCACACGCCATCGCCGATCCTGCGCAACCTCCTGGAAAACCCGGCCTGGTACACCGCCTACACCCCGTACCAGCCAGAAATCTCCCAGGGTCGCCTGGAAGCCCTGCTGAACTTCCAGACCCTGATCAGCGACCTCTCCGGCCTGCCGATCGCCAACGCCTCGCTGCTCGACGAAGCAACCGCCGCTGCCGAGGCCATGACCTTCTGCAAGCGCCTGAGCAAGAACAAAGGCAGCCACGCCTTCTTCGCCTCCGTGCATTGCCACCCGCAAACCCTCGACGTGCTGCGCACCCGTGCCGAGCCGCTGGGGATCGACGTAGTGGTGGGCGACGAACGTGAACTGAGCGACGTGACGCCCTTCTTCGGCGCGCTGCTGCAATACCCGGCCAGCAACGGCGACCTGTTCGACTACCGCGAGCTGACCGAGCGCTTCCACGCCGCCAATGCCCTGGTCGCCGTAGCGGCCGACCTGCTGGCTCTGACTCTGCTGACTCCGCCGGGCGAGTTTGGTGCCGACGTCGCCATCGGCAGCGCGCAGCGCTTTGGTGTACCGCTGGGCTTCGGTGGCCCGCACGCGGCGTACTTCTCCACTAAAGATGCGTTCAAGCGCGACATGCCGGGCCGTCTGGTCGGTGTCTCGGTCGACCGCTTCGGCAAGCCGGCCCTGCGCCTGGCGATGCAGACCCGCGAGCAACATATCCGCCGCGAGAAAGCCACCAGCAACATCTGCACCGCCCAAGTACTGCTGGCCAACATCGCCAGCATGTACGCCGTGTACCACGGCCCGCAGGGCCTGACCCAGATCGCCCAGCGTATTCATCACCTGAGCGCGATCCTGGCCAAGGGCTTGAACGCCCTGGGCCTGGTTGTCGAACAAGCGCATTTCTTCGACACCCTGACCCTCAACACCGGCGCCAACACCGCCCAACTGCACGACAAGGCGCGGGCGCAGCGGATCAACCTGCGGGTGATCGACGCCGAGCGCCTGGGCCTGTCCCTCGACGAAACCACCTCGCAAGCCGACGTGGAAAACCTCTGGGCATTGCTGGCCGACGGCAAGACCCTACCGGACTTCGCTGCCCTCGCCGCCGCCGTGCAAAGCACCATCCCGGCCGCCCTGGTTCGTCAATCGCCAATCCTCAGCCACCCGGTGTTCAACCGTTACCACTCGGAAACCGAGCTGATGCGCTACCTGCGCAAGCTGGCCGACAAGGACCTGGCACTCGACCGCACCATGATCCCGCTGGGTTCGTGCACCATGAAACTCAACGCCGCCAGCGAAATGATCCCGGTGACCTGGGCCGAGTTCGGCGCACTGCACCCGTTCGCCCCGGCCGAGCAAAGTGCCGGCTACCAGCAACTGACCGATGAGCTGGAGGCGATGCTCTGCGCCGCCACCGGTTACGATGCGATCTCCCTGCAACCGAACGCCGGCTCCCAGGGCGAGTACGCCGGCCTGCTGGCGATCCGCGCCTACCACCAGAGCCGTGGCGATGATCGCCGCGACATCTGCCTGATCCCCTCCTCCGCCCACGGCACCAACCCGGCCACCGCCAACATGGCCGGCATGCGTGTGGTCGTGACCGCCTGCGATGCCCGCGGCAACGTCGACATCGAAGACCTGCGCGCCAAGGCCATCGAACACCGCGAGCACTTGGCGGCCTTGATGATCACCTACCCGTCCACCCACGGCGTGTTCGAGGAAGGCATCCGCGAAATCTGCGGGATCATTCATGACAACGGCGGCCAGGTGTACATCGACGGCGCCAACATGAACGCCATGGTCGGCCTCTGCGCCCCGGGCAAGTTCGGTGGCGACGTGTCCCACCTGAACCTGCACAAGACCTTCTGCATCCCCCACGGCGGTGGCGGTCCGGGCGTCGGCCCGATCGGCGTCAAGTCGCACCTGACCCCGTTCCTGCCCGGCCACGCCGCCATGGAACGCAAGGAAGGCGCGGTCTGCGCCGCACCGTTCGGCAGCGCCAGCATTCTGCCGATCACCTGGATGTACATTCGCATGATGGGCGGCGCCGGCCTCAAGCGTGCTTCGCAGTTGGCGATCCTCAATGCCAACTACATCTCCCGCCGCCTGGAAGAGCACTACCCAGTGCTGTACACCGGCAGCAACGGCCTGGTGGCCCACGAATGCATCCTCGACCTGCGCCCGCTGAAAGACAGCAGCGGCATCAGCGTCGATGACGTCGCCAAGCGCCTGATCGACTTCGGTTTCCACGCCCCAACCATGTCGTTCCCGGTGGCCGGCACGCTGATGATCGAGCCGACCGAAAGTGAATCCAAGGAAGAACTGGACCGCTTCTGCGACGCCATGATCCGCATCCGCGAAGAAATTCGCGCGGTGGAAAACGGCACCCTGGACAAGGACGACAACCCGCTGAAAAACGCCCCGCACACCGCAGCGGAAATCGTCGGCGAGTGGACTCACCCCTACAGCCGTGAACAGGCGGTGTACCCAGTGGCGTCGTTGATCGAAGGCAAGTACTGGCCACCGGTTGGCCGGGTCGACAACGTGTTTGGCGACCGCAACCTGATCTGCGCCTGCCCGTCGATCGAAAGCTACGCTTAACCCAATGAGGGGGCGGGTTTACTCGCCCCACTTCTAAAGGACATCACAAAACCCTGTGGGAGAGAGCTTGCTCGCGATGACGGACTGACATTCGCCGGATGTCGACTGAACGACCGCTATCGCGAGCAAGCTCGCTCCCACATGGATCAGTGCCAGTTCTCAGAATCTGTGCCGCCCCTCATAACAAGAAACCGGAGAACAACCATGTCGTTAAGTGTGTTCGACCTGTTCAAGATTGGTATCGGCCCTTCCAGCTCCCACACCGTCGGCCCGATGCGTGCCGCTGCGCGGTTTGTCGAAGGTCTGCGGC
The DNA here is from genome assembly GCF_033989915.1 of Pseudomonas sp. P5_152. Taxonomy (NCBI): domain Bacteria; kingdom Pseudomonadati; phylum Pseudomonadota; class Gammaproteobacteria; order Pseudomonadales; family Pseudomonadaceae; genus Pseudomonas; species Pseudomonas sp. P5_152. The sequence continues at coordinate 1,750,434 of NZ_JASFAH010000002.1, forward strand.
GGGACAACCTGCTGGCGGTCACCACCTGCGTCAAGGTCGAGCTGTATGGCTCACTCGGCGCCACCGGCAAGGGCCACGGTAGTGACAAGGCAGTGTTGCTCGGCCTGGAAGGCGAACACCCGGACACCGTAAACACCGAGAACATCGCTGCGCGCCTGCACGACATTCGCAGCAGCGGGCGCTTGAACCTGCTCGGCGAGCACCCGATCGACTTCAATGAAAAGCTGCACCTGGCGATGATTCGCAAGCCACTGGCCTATCACCCCAACGGCATGATCTTTCGCGCCTTCGATACCGCCGGCCTGCAAATCCGCAGCCGCGAGTACTACTCGGTCGGTGGCGGTTTTGTGGTCGACGAAGACGCCGCCGGCGCTGACCGGATCGTCGAGGACGCCACGCCACTGACCTTCCCGTTCAAAAGCGCCAAGGACTTGCTCGGGCATTGCACCACCTACGGTTTGTCGATCAGCCAGGTCATGCTCACCAACGAAAGCGCCTGGCGCCCCGAGGCTGAAACCCGCGCCGGGCTGCTGAAGATCTGGCAAGTGATGCAGGACTGCGTCGATGCCGGTTGTCGCAACGAAGGCATCCTGCCGGGCGGGCTCAAGGTCAAGCGCCGTGCGGCGGCCTGGCACCGGCAACTGTGCAAGAACCCGGAGTCGTCACTGCGCGACCCGCTGTCGGTGCTGGACTGGGTCAACCTGTATGCCCTGGCGGTCAACGAAGAAAACGCCAACGGCGGGCGCGTGGTCACGGCCCCCACCAACGGCGCGGCCGGTATCGTCCCGGCCGTCCTGCATTACTACATGCGCTTCATTCCAGGTGCCAGCGAAGACGGTGTGGTGCGCTTTCTGCTCACCGCCGCGGCCATCGGCATCCTGTACAAGGAAAACGCCTCGATCTCCGGGGCCGAAGTCGGCTGCCAGGGTGAAGTCGGCGTGGCCTGCTCGATGGCTGCCGGGGCTCTGTGCGAAGTACTGGGCGGCAGTGTCCAGCAAGTCGAAAACGCCGCCGAGATCGGCATGGAACACAACCTTGGCCTGACCTGCGACCCCATTGGTGGCCTGGTCCAGGTGCCATGCATCGAGCGTAACGCCATGGGCTCGGTCAAGGCCATCAACGCGGTGCGCATGGCCTTGCGTGGCGACGGTCAGCACTTCGTCTCCCTCGACAAGGTGATCCGCACCATGCGCCAGACCGGTGCCGACATGAAAAGCAAATACAAGGAAACCGCCCGTGGCGGTTTGGCCGTCAACATTATCGAATGCTGATGCGTGCTCCCCCGCATCCGCTGACTTTTTCAGGAGCTGAATATGTCCACCGAAACCCTGTCGAAAACCCCGCTGCACGCACTGCACATCGAATTGGGCGCGCGCATGGTGCCGTTCGCCGGCTACGACATGCCGGTGCAGTACCCATTGGGCGTGATGAAAGAACACCTGCACTGCCGTGAGCAGGCCGGGCTGTTCGATGTCTCGCACATGGGGCAGATCCGCCTGACCGGCGCCAATGCGGCCAAGGCCCTGGAAACCCTGGTGCCGGTGGACATCATCGACCTGCCGGTGGGCATGCAGCGCTACGCCATGTTCACCAACGAGCAAGGCGGCATCCTCGACGACCTGATGGTCGCCAACCTGGGCAACGACGAACTGTTCCTGGTGGTCAATGCGGCCTGCAAGGACCAGGACCTGGCTCACCTGCGCCAGCATCTGGGCGATCAGTGCCAGATCGAGCCGCTGTTCGAGGAACGCGCCCTGCTCGCCCTGCAAGGCCCGGCAGCGGTGACCGTGCTCGCCCGCCTGGCGCCGCAGGTGGCGCAGATGACCTTTATGCAGTTCACCCGCGTGTCCCTGCTGGGGGTCGAGTGCTTTGTCAGTCGCTCGGGCTACACCGGCGAAGACGGTTTCGAGATCTCCGTGCCCGCCGCCAATGCCCAGACCCTGGCCCGCGCCCTGCTGGCCGAGCCGGAAGTGGCCGCCATCGGCCTCGGCGCGCGTGACTCGCTGCGCCTGGAAGCCGGCCTGTGCCTGTATGGCCATGACATGAACAGCGCCACCACCCCGATCGAAGCCAGCCTGCTGTGGGCCATCTCCAAGCCACGCCGTGCCGATGGCGCGCGTGCCGGTGGATTCCCCGGAGCCGAAACGATCTTCGCCCAGCAACAAAACGGTGTCAGCCGCAAACGTGTCGGCCTGCTACCCCAGGAACGCACTCCGGTGCGTGAGGGCGCAGAAATCGTCAACGCCGCCGGCGAAATCATCGGCGGCGTCTGCAGCGGTGGTTTCGGCCCTTCCCTCGGCGGTCCATTGGCGATGGGCTACCTGGACAGCGCCTACCTGGCACTCGATACCCAGGTCTGGGCGATCGTACGCGGCAAACAGGTGCCATTGCTTGTAAGCAAAATGCCATTCGTTCCACAACGCTACTATCGTGGTTGATTGACTGTTTCGATAAGTAACGCAGTTGCGTAACAGTGCACTAATCTGTAACGCAACTGCCATAAAATAGTGCAGTTTTTTGACTCTAAGCTTCGATTTTGAACTTACCTTATAACAATCGAAAACAATTGAACGAGTCTATCGAATAAGCACCATAGGAAAGCCCAAAAACCGCCACAGGCCTAGCTATACAAGGCTTGCAGGGGGGCTTGTTTTTTCTGCCGTAGTTGGCGTAGAGTTTGTCCACTGTGTTTGCATGGGTCGCTTGGAATCGTGACCTGGGCAGTAGCCAACAAGTTTGCTACACCCGTTCTACGTCTTCTTCTTTCCTGCAACCAGCCCCAGTACTCTTTCATGAGAAAGAGGCTGTCATCAATTTTTTGCGTCAAAGGAAATAAGAAATGTCCCAACGTCAGAGCGGCACCGTCAAGTGGTTTAACGACGAAAAAGGTTTTGGTTTTATCACTCCAGAAAGCGGCCCGGATCTGTTCGTGCATTTCCGTGCCATCCAGGGCAACGGTTTCAAGAGCCTGAAAGAAGGCCAGAAAGTGACCTTCGTTGCGGTGCAGGGCCAAAAAGGCATGCAGGCTGACGAAGTTCAAGCAGAAGCCTAATCTTCTGTAACGAAAAAGCCCCTGATGCTGACATCAGGGGCTTTTTTGTGCGCGCAAACCCGTAAAATGGCTTCTTTTTTCAATCGAGAGCCACTCCATGTCGAAACGCCTGCTAAGCCCCCAGGGTGAATTCCCCGTCGCCGGCCTGGGGCGTCGCCTGGCAGCGATGTTCTACGATTTCCTGTTGTGCACTGCCCTGATGATCGTCACCGGCGGCCTCTACAAGATGGTGCAGATGGCAATCATCGGCGAGGAGCGGATGCGTGCGTTGACCGATGCCGGCGCACTGGATGGCGACCCCTTGCTCTCCACCGTATTGCTGTTTGTGCTGTTCGGTTTTTTTGCCAAGTTCTGGACCTACTCCGGCCAAACCCTGGGCATGCAGGTGTGGTGCATCCGCGTGCAGAACGCCGACGGTTCGGCCATCAGCCTGTGGCAGGCCTTACTGCGCTTCGTGGTATCGATTGCGTCACTGCTGTGCGCCGGCCTGGGCTTCTTCTGGACACTGTTCGACAAACAGCAGCGCAGCTGGCACGACATGTACTCCAATAGCCAGTTGGTTCGAGTCCCGAAGAAAACCAAGTAATTCAGCCGTACGAAAACCACTGTGGGAGCGAGCTTGCTCGCTCCCACAGGTTGTGTGTGCCTAGCTGACAGACCTCAGGCGTTGCCGGCGAGCTTCATCCGCGCAGCCGCCGTGAAGTCGAGCATGCGCTTCAACGGGCGAATCGCCTGTGGGATCAGCGCCGGCTCGACGAAGATCTCCCCCGAACCCTCACGCAGGCACTGTAGCGTGCGCTCCAGGGTGTTCATCGCCATCCAGGGGCAATGCGCGCAACTGCGGCAGGCCGCGCCGTTGCCGGCCGTAGGGGCTTCGATAAACACCTTGTCCGGGCACAGCTGCTGCATCTTGTAGAAAATCCCGCGATCGGTGGCCACGATCAGCGTCTTGTGCGGCAGGCTCTGTGCTGCTGCGATCAACTGGCTGGTGGAACCCACCGCGTCGGCCAACTCGATCACCGCCGTCGGCGATTCCGGGTGCACCAGGATCGCAGCGTCCGGGTACAGCGCCTTCATGTCTTCGAGCTGCTTGGCCTTGAACTCTTCATGGACGATGCAGGCACCGTCCCAGAGCAGCATGTCGGCGCCGGTCTTGCGCTGGATGTAGGTACCCAAGTGCTTGTCCGGGCCCCAGATGATCGTCTCGCCGTTGTCCATCAGGCTTTCTACAATCTCCAGTGCACAACTGGAGGTCACCACCCAGTCCGCCCGCGCCTTGACCGCCGCCGAGGTGTTGGCATACACCACCACGGTGCGTTCCGGGTGCTGGTCGCAGAACGCCGAAAACTCGTCGACCGGGCAACCCAGGTCCAGCGAGCAGGTCGCTTCCAGGGTCGGCATCAGCACGCGTTTTTCCGGGTTGAGGATCTTCGCGGTCTCCCCCATGAACTTCACGCCGGCTACCACCACGGTCTTGGCCGGGTGCGCATTGCCGAACCGGGCCATTTCCAGGGAATCGGAAACACAGCCGCCGGTTTCTTCGGCCAACGCCTGAATGATCGGGTCGCAATAGAAGTGAGCAACCAGCACCGCGTCCTGAGCCTTGAGCTCGGCGGCGATGGCGGCGCGGTAATGGGCCTCCTCTGCGGCGGTCAGCGGCTTGGGCTGCTTGGCGTCGAGGTGGGCTTGAACCAGAAGGCGTTCGGAAATTTGCGTCATGATCGCAAGACCTGCGGGCGCTTTCGCGCGAAAGTCGAGTATACACCCGGCTCCGGACCGATCAGGGTACCGCCGGGAGAGTGAGTATTCATCAGGCACGGACAGCGTTGAAGCTGCGCAAGGCTACAGAATATCCCCGAGATGCAAAAGATCATTCTGCACCCAGGCGCGCGGTGCAAGCATTGCGATTGCCCGAGACAGGAATCGCAGGCAAAAAAAAACCCGGAAATCCTCACTTGCGTGGGCCTTCCGGATTTTCTAAACCGCCAAATATGGTGGGTCGTGTGGGATTCGAACCTACGACCAATTGGTTAAAAGCCAACTGCTCTACCAACTGAGCTAACGACCCGCTTCGTTGTGGTGCGTATAATACTGATTTTTAAGGACTATTCAACACCTAAGTGAAAATAAATCAAAAATAGTTGGTTGGGTCGCTGATTCCGGCTGCTGCGAAGCCTTCAGCACGCAGGCGGCAGCTGTCGCACTTGGCGCAGGCACGGCCTTGATCGTCCGCCTGATAGCAGGAAACGGTCAGCGCATAGTCGACCCCCAGCTTGACGCCAGCCTCGACGATTTGCGCCTTGCTGAGGTTTTGCAGCGGAGCCTGGATGCGGAAGCCATTGCCCTCGACCCCGGCCTTGGTCGCCAGGTTGGCCATGCGCTCGAAAGCCTCGACGAACTCCGGACGGCAATCCGGGTAACCCGAATAGTCCACGGCGTTGACCCCAATGAAGATGTCCCGCGCGCCCAGCACTTCGGCCCAGCCCAGGGCCAGGGACAGGAACACCGTGTTGCGAGCCGGCACATACGTCACGGGGATGCCTTCACCCGGGGTCTCTGGCACATCGATGCTGCTGTCGGTCAGGGCCGAGCCGCCGATGCCGTTCAGGTTCAGGCCGATCACTTTGTGCTCGACCACCCCCAGGTCCCGGGCCACCCGCGCAGCGGCGTGCAATTCGGCCTGGGAGCGCTGGCCGTAGTCAAAACTCATGGTGTAGCAGCTGTAGCCTTCGGCACGGGCCATGGCCACCACGGTCGCCGAGTCCAGGCCTCCGGACAGCAGGATGACCGCACGCTTTTCTACAGTATTCAGTTGTTCAGTCATGTCAGCGCCCCGGCTCGTCGTTCCAAAGATATTTGTGCAGTTGCAATTGCAAGCGCACTGGCAGGTTGTCGGCAACTACCCAGTCCGCCAGGTCACGTGCATTGAGATCGTGATGGCTCGGTGAGAACAGGACTTCACCGGCCCGCCGGTCAAGACCGTACTGGATCAGCTTGGAGACAGCCCAGTCGTAGTCCTCGCGGGAACAGATCACGAACTTGACCTGGTCGTTGGACGTCAGCAGCTCGATATTCTCGTAGCGGTTACGGTGTGCTTCCTTCGAGCCCGGGGTCTTCAGGTCGACCACGCGGCTGACCCGCGAATCTACCGCCGAGATGTCGATGGAACCACTGGTTTCCAGCGACACTTCGTAACCGGCGTCACACAACTGCTTGAGTAGAGGGATGGCGTTAGGTTGGGCCAGCGGCTCGCCGCCGGTCACACAGACATAACGCGGGCGGAAACCGGCCACCTGCTCGAGGATCTCGTCGAGTGGTCGCACTGTTCCGCCGGTAAAGGCGTAGGCACTGTCGCAGTACTGGCAACGCAACGGGCAACCGGTCAGGCGCACAAAAACAGTGGGCAGCCCGGCAGTGCGCGTTTCACCCTGCAACGAGTAAAAAACTTCGGTAATTCTCAATGTATCTTGCATAGTCGCCACGGGCGTAACAGCTAAACAGGCTGTCCGCCTCCGTCAGGCACTTGATGGAACCCCGCCAACGCGCAGATCCCAAAAAGCGGTGTTGCTAAAAAGGGCGTGAATTCTAACGAAAAAACCCGCGACAAGCGCGGGTTTCTTGAAACACGGGTCAAACTGCCTTACATGCGCTGCAGATCACGCTGGGCCAGCTGCGCGGCGGAGGTGCCAGGATACTGGCTGACCACCTGCTGCAAAATGCCCTTGACCTTGTCGGCGTGCCCCAGGCGACGCTCGACATCGGCCAGCTTGTACAGCGAGTCCGGCACCTTGTTGTGCTTGGGATACAGCTGCGAAACCTTGGCGAAAGCCTGGCCGGCGCCTTGCAGATCACCTTTGGCCAGGTTCACTTCACCCAGCCAGTATTGGGCATTGCCCGCGTACTGGCTGTTCGGGTATTTGCGCAGGAACGCGGCAAAAGCCAGGCTGGCCTTGTCGAAGTCCTTGGCCTTGATCAGGTCGAAGGCAGCATCGTAGTAGAGCTTTTCCTTCGCTGGATCACCCGGTTCGCTGCTGGCGGCAGGGGCTTGCGCCGCAGCGCCCGCACCTGCAGCAGCACCGACGGCGCTATTGCCACCGGCTGGAGAATTTTCAGGAGCCGCAGCGGGTGCACCGCCCGATCCTATGCGCCGGTCAAGATCCTGGTATCGCTCCAGGGATTCTTGCTTCATGCGCGAAACATCATTTTGCAAAACTTCAATCACGCCTTGTTGGCGCGCGATCTGTTCCTGCATCTGTTGCAGTTGGTTGAACAGCTCGCCCTGTGCCGAGACAGGGGCCGAAACCCCTCCCCCGGCATAGGCGCCGTTCGTACCGTAACCCGCAGGCGGATAACTGCTCCCGCTATTGTTATAACCGGAATCATTATCGACCACAGGAACCGCAGCCCACGCCAGCAATGGCGCGAGGCTGAGAGCCAGGACAGTTACAGCACGACGGCACGTTCGCATGACGAATTACTTACGCAGTTCGACGCGACGGTTTTGAGCCCAGGACTGCTCGTCGTTGCCGGTAGCAACTGGACGCTCTTCGCCGTAGGAAACCAGTTCCAGCTGAGCTGGGGAAACACCTTGCAGTACCAGGTAGCGTTGAACGGCTTTCGCACGACGCTCGCCCAGTGCCATGTTGTACTCACGAGTACCACGTTCGTCGGTGTTGCCTTCCAGAACAACGCGAGCGCCGTTTGCTTTCAGGTCTTTGGCGTGAACGTCCAGAGCGCGCATGGCTTCTGGCTTCAGGTCCGAGCTGTCGTATTCGAAGTAGAAGGTGGTGATTGCGCGCAGAGCAGCTTCTTCGCTCAGGGAGCCGTCAACAGCACCAGTGTTAGCGCCGTAACCAGCGTTTGGATCAACAGCGCCTTCACCGGCGTTGTCGCCGCCTTTGGACGAGCAACCTACAGCTACAGCCATGGCCAGGGCCAGCGCAGCAAACTTACCAAACTTCAGCATTTCCATCGTGAAACTCCTAATGAACCCCAATGTGTTAAGTACAACGTATAGCGCCGCGTCAGTTCAGGTAAGGGGACCAGGAAGGTTCTCTGACTTCGCCTTGTGCGGTAGGAAGCGGGAGCCTTACGCGTCCATTGATGGACACGAGCATCAAGACTCCCCGGCCCTGCTGGCGGGTGGCGTAGATTACCATGGTGCCGTTGGGCGCAACAGTAGGCGACTCGTCCAGAGTGCTATCAGTTAGGATTTTTACACTACCGCGCTGCAAATCCTGGGCCGCCACCTTGAAATTGGTGAAACCTTGCTGGCGATGGATCATCACCAGAGTCTTTTCGTCGGCCGACAATTTCGGGTTGGCGTTGTAGTTGCCGATAAAGGTTACGCGCTCGGCACCGCCGCCACTGGCGCTGGTCTTGTAGATCTGCGGCTTGCCGCCACGGTCGGAGGTGAAGTAGATGGTCGAGCCATCCTTGCCCCAGAACGGTTCGGTGTTGATGCCAGGCCCTGCAGTCACGCGGGTGATCTGGCGCGACCCCAGGTTCATCACGTAGATGTCCGGGTTACCGTCCTTGGACAGTACGAACGCCAGGCGCGAACCATCCGGCGACCAGGCTGGAGCACCGTTGAGGCCTTCGAAGTTGGTGATCTGCTCACGACGACCAGTGTCGATGTTCTGCATGAAGATCCGCGGACGCTTCTGCTCGAAGGAGACATAGGCGATACGCTTGCCATCGGGGGCAAAACGCGGCGACAGGATCGGCTCGCGGGACTGTAGCAGGGTCACTGCACGCGCACCGTCATAGTCCGAGCGTTGCAGGGTGTAGCGAGTGTTCTTCTCGGAGAAACGCTCGGCCGTCACGTACAGCAGACGGGTCGAGAACGCGCCCTTGATGCCCACCAGCTTCTCAAAGGACTGGTCCGAAATGTAGTGCGCCATGTCGCGCAACTGGTCAACGCCGCCGGAAACGCTGCCGGTCAGCACTTGCTGCTCGGTGTTGACGTTGAACAGGGCGTACTGCACCTGCAGGCGACCGCCGGCCGGAACAATGCTGCCGACCATGATGTACTGGGCGCCCAGGGCCTTCCAGTCGCGGTAGATGACTTCGCTGGCCTGGGTCGGCTGGCTGATCATGTTCTGCTTGGGAATCGGCGAGTAGTAACCCGAGTTGCGCAAATCGTTACCAATGATTTCCGCCATGTCGTCCGGCAGCACGCTGCCGCCCTGCCAGCCGAACGGCACTACCGCGATCGGGGTCGCCCGATCACTGCCGCTGGTGACCAGAATGTTCTTTTCATCCGCCGCCGCTATCCCTGCCATGCAGCAAATAACGACAAGCATTCCTCGAAGAAGGTTTCTCACAAGGCTAGATCCTCAGGTGTGAATGTCATCTTGAATGAACGATAGGGAGCGAAATCGCTCGGCTTCATTCCCTGCATTTCTGTCAAACGTCCAATGTTCTTGACCGCTGCTACAGCCGAGCTGTCGAACGGACCATCGCCACTGGACTTGGCTACCGTGACCGAAGTCACCGTACCATCGGGCAACATGCCAATTTGCAGCACGACCGTCATGTTCTTGCGTGCCGAAGGAGGACGCGCCCAGCCTTCCGCTGCACGTGCACGAATCAGGTCGTCGAAACTACCCGCGACTTCATCGCCTCGTTCATCGGCCAAGGCTTGCTGACGCTGCGGCGTGTCGGAAAGCAAATCTGCCAGGGCCTGAGCCTTTTTCTCTTCGGCGGATTTACGTGCCGCTTCCTGCGATTTTTTCTTCGCAGCATCGGCAGCAGCTTTCTTCTTCGCATCATCGGCGACTTTCTTCTTCGCCTCGTCCGCTTCAGCTTTCTTCTTGGCGTCGTCCGCGGCTTTTTTCTTCGCGTCTTCGACTACTTTCTTCTTCGCTTCTTCAGCGGCCGCTTTCTTGGCCTCTTCTTCAGCTTTCTTCTTGGCTTCTTCTTCGGCTTTCTTCTTGGCTATATCAGCCAATTGTTTCTCTTCTGCCTTCTTGGCTTCGGCGGTCTTCTTTGCTTCATCGGCTTTCTTGGCTTCATCAGCCTTTTTCGCTTCTTCGGCTTTCTTCGACTCGTCGGCCTTCTTGGCTTCCTCGGCCTTTTGAGCCGCCTCTTCTTTCTTTTGTTCCGCAGCCTTCACCGCTTCCTGCTCGACCTTCTTCTGCTCCATCTGTTCGACTTCGGTCTGGCGCGCAGCGGATTTCTTCGCTTCACCCGCAATCTTCTGATTGGTCTGGGTGGTCGCCTGACTTTTCGATTTCAACTGGTACAGGGTCGCCTGGACAATCGGTTTGGCCGGCGGCAGCTCCGGGGTAAAGGCAAAGCTGACGAACAGCATGCCGAACACCAGCACGTGCAAGCCAATTGCCCAGACACTAGGCCAGAAGTAGCTTTCCGAGGCTGTTGGCTCTCGCTGTTGCTGCATCAGGGCGCCTCGGTAATCAAGCCAACGTTACCGACTCCGGCTTTCTGCAACCCACCCATCGCGCCCATGACGGCGCCGTAGTCGACGGTCTTGTCGCCACGAATGAACACTTGGGTGTGCTTGCCACCTTCGTTGCCGGCGCGAATGATCTTGGTCACCGCATCAGTCATCTGCGGCAGGGTCATTGCCCGGTCCTGCTGCTTCTCGGTGTCGACTTCGCTGCCAAGGTTCCAGTAGTAGGTCTTGTCAGCCTTGATCGAAATGGTCAGGACCTGGGTGTTGTTGTCTTGCGGCAAGGCTTCGCTGGAAACCTTGGGCAAATCAACTTTCACGCCCTGATTGAGCATCGGCGCGGTCACCATGAAGATGACCAGCAGTACCAGCATCACGTCGATGTAAGGTACTACGTTCATCTCGGCGACCGGCTTGCGCTTTTTGCGAGCTCGAGCGATTAAAGCCATTGGGAAATACCTGCTTATTCTTCGCTGGTGTGCACTTTACGGTGCAGGATCGCCTGGAATTCATCGGCGAAGGTGTAGTAGCGGCTGATCAGGGTTTCGCTGCGCGCGGCAAAGCGGTTGTACGCAATGACGGCCGGAATGGCGGCGAACAGGCCGATGGCGGTGGCGATCAGTGCCTCGGCGATACCCGGGGCCACGGTGGCCAAGGTCGCTTGCTGGGCAGTGGCCAGGCCGCGGAAGGAGTTCATGATGCCCCAGACGGTACCGAACAGGCCGATGTACGGGCTGACCGAACCAACGGTGGCGAGGAATGGCAGGCTCTGCTCGAGCTTCTCTTCTTCGCGGGAAATAGCCACGCGCATGGCACGGGCAACGCCCTCCATGACTGCTTCCGGATCCACACCCGGTTGCTGGCGCAGACGGGAGAACTCCTTGAAGCCGGCACGGAAGATCTGCTCGACGCCCGAATCCGGATCAGGGTTGCTGCCCGCCTGACGGTACAGCTTGGACAGGTCGATACCCGACCAGAAGCGCTCCTCGAAGCTCTCCAGGGCACGTCGACCGGCACGCAGCAGGTTGCTGCGCTGAAAGATCATGATCCATGAGGTCACCGATGCGGCTACCAGGGTCAGCATTACCAGTTGCACCACGATACTGGCATTGCTAACCAGGCTCCACATGGAGGAATGGTCGACGACGTTAGCTTCCACGCTTTATCTCCTGCTTTGAGTGTGTACCCGCGCCGCTCACGTCGGCAAAGGCCGCACGTAGAGCTTCGGGAATGGCCCGGGGTTTCAAACTATGGGTGCGCACACAGGCCACCAAAAACTGCCCTTCGCAGAGCAGTGCATTATCCGCGGCTCGCCTGACCTGCTGCTTGAAGCGCAGGCTGACACGGTTCAATTCGATTACTTCAGCACTTACCACAAGCTCGTCGTCCAGTCGCGCCGGCGCGTGGTAGCGCGCTTCGCTGGAATGCACGACAAACAACAGGTCCTCGCCTGCCAGCTGTGACTGGGCAAAGCCCAACTCACGTAGCCGCTCGGTCCGAGCCCGTTCCATAAACTTGAGGTAATTAACGTAATACACGATGCCGCCAGCATCGGTGTCCTCGTAATAAACGCGACAACGATGTGCGAACGACTCTAGCCCGTTTTGCGCGCGCATACTCTAGTGCTTACTCCTCAGGTTGCCAATCCAGCCAGGCAACTGTTTTTCATTCTTCTGCGCCTTTGCTGCCAAACAAGGGTTCGCCAGCCACCTAGGACCACACAAAACCCGAATAAATCGGCGCAGACCGTCATTAATCGTCCACTGCATCCAGAAATGCGTCTACTGCGGGCATTTCACCCATGCGCGTCGGAATGTTCAGGCCAAAGTGCAAATAAGCATGCCGGGTCACTACCCGCCCACGGGGAGTGCGCATGATGTAGCCCTGCTGGATCAGGTACGGCTCCAGTACGTCTTCAATGGTGTGCCGCTCTTCACTGATGGCCGCAGCCAGACTGTCGACCCCCACCGGGCCGCCATCGAACTTCTCGATCATGGTCAGCAGCAAACGCCGGTCCTGGTGATCGAAACCACGCTCATCGACGTCCAGCAGGTTGAGCGCCAGGTCGGCGATCGGCTTGGTGATGTGGCCCTTGGCCCGGACTTCGGCGAAATCCCGCACCCGCCGCAGCAGTCGGTTGGCGATACGTGGCGTGCCGCGGGCCCGGCGGGCGATTTCGAACGCCCCTTCAGGGTCCAGCGGCAGTCCGAGGATACCGGCCGAACGACTGACGATCGTCGCCAGGTCGGCGGTGCTGTAGAACTCCAGGCGCTGGACGATGCCGAAGCGGTCGCGCAGCGGGTTGGTCAGCATGCCGGCGCGGGTGGTCGCCCCCACCAGAGTGAACGGCGGCAGGTCGAGCTTGATGGAGCGTGCCGCCGGGCCTTCGCCGATCATGATATCGAGCTGGAAGTCCTCCATGGCCGGGTACAGCACTTCCTCGACAATCGGCGACAGGCGATGGATTTCATCGATGAACAGCACGTCATGGGGTTCGAGGTTGGTCAGCAGTGCCGCCAGGTCGCCGGGGCGCTCCAGGACCGGGCCCGAGGTGCTTTTGATCGACACGCCCATTTCCTGGGCGATGATGTTGGCCAGCGTGGTTTTACCGAGGCCCGGCGGACCGAAGATCAGCGTGTGGTCCAGGGATTCGTTGCGCCCGCGCGCCGCCTGGATGAACAGCTCCATCTGCTCGCGAACGGTCGGCTGGCCAATGTATTCGGCCAGGCTGACCGGACGAATGGCCCGATCCTGGACTTCTTCGCGGTCACGCGGGCCACCGGTGGCGGTAATCAGACGATCAGCTTCAATCACTTAGATCATTCCCTTCAGGGCACGACGAATCAGGTCTTCACTGCTCAAGCCTTTCTCCTTGATCGCGGAAATCGCCTTGCTGGCTTCCTGCGGCTTGTAGCCCAGGGAGATTAGCGCGCTGACCGCGTCATTCTCCGCCGAAGCCACCGGTTGCGCCGGGCTATCAGGCTGGTTCGGCACCAGGGCAAACATGCTCGGCACGGCTTCCCAGGCCTTGAAGCGGTCCTTGAGTTCCACCAGCAAGCGCTCGGCGGTCTTTTTGCCGACACCCGGCACCTTGGTCAGCGCCGAAGTGTCCTGGGCCTGCACGCAACGCACCAGCTCATCGACTTCAAGGCTCGACATCAACGCCAGCGCCAGTTTCGGACCGACCCCATTGAGGCGGATCAACTCGCGGAAAAAGTCCCGATCACGCTTGCCGATGAAACCATAAAGCAACTGGGCATCTTCGCGCACCACCAAATGGGTGTGCAGGGTTATCGGCTCTCCGATCGACGGCAGTCGATAGAGGGTGGTCATCGGCACTTCCAGCTCATAGCCCAGGCCGTTGACATCCAGTATCAGGTGCGGCGGCTGTTTCTCAGCCAAGGTGCCGCGCAAACGTCCAATCACGTTTCAAATCCTTAAGCGTTAGCCAGATCAGGCGCTCGAAGAGCAAAGTGAGCGAGGTCGCCGACAGTCCAGGCGCAAATCGCTCAACCAATAAAATCTCGTGGGTGGATGCTATCAGATCACAGGCGCAGGCGACCGCCACGACTGCGCGCCGTCCCCAGCCCATGGGGCAACAGGCTGGAGCGGGTATGGGCATGGCAAATGGCAATGGCCAGGGCGTCCGAGGCATCGATTTGCGGTTTGCTGGTGAGCTTGAGCATATGCATGACCATCATCTGCACCTGCTCCTTGTTGGCTGCACCGGTACCGGTGACCGCCTGTTTGACCTGGGTAGCGGTGTATTCGGCGATCTCCAGGCTCTCTTCGGCCCCCGCGACAATCGCCGCGCCACGGGCCTGGCCGAGCTTCAGCGCGGAGTCGGCGTTGCGGGCCATGAAGACCTTCTCGATGCCCATGGTCACAGGACCGTAGGTCTGGATCACCTCACGCACGCCGCGATAAACAATTTGCAACCGTTCATGTAACTCACCGCTGCCGGTGCGAATACAACCCGACGCCACATACACGCAGCCCCGACCGGTATCGCGCACCACGCCATAACCGGTAATGCGTGAACCGGGGTCGATACCAAGAATTAATGTCATAACGCCTGCGGGTTAAGAGAGTGAGGCCAGCATAGAGCAGGTTGTGCCGGATGCACATTTTGTAGCCCTACCGAGAACCCTGTGGGAGCCGGGCTTGCCCGCGATAGCGGTAGAACATTCAACATCAATGTCGAGCCTGCCGACGTCATCGCGGGCAAGCCCGACTCCCACACTAGATCTGCGTCGCCCTTCAGCCGAGCTGTTGGGCCACCGACTCGGGGATGTCCGCATTGGAATAGACGTTCTGCACGTCATCCAGGTCTTCGAGCATGTCGATCAGCTTGAGCACCTTCTCGGCGCCTTCCAGGTCCAGTTCGGCACTGGTGGTTGGCAGCATCACGATTTCCGCATCATCGGCCTTGAAGCCCGCCGCTTCCAGGGCGTTGCGCACGGCATAAAAACCGGCGAACGAGGTGAATACGTCGATTGAACCGTCTTCGTTGGTCACCACGTCGTCGGCATCAGCCTCCATCGCGGCTTCCATCAAGGCGTCTTCGTCGATACCCGGGGCAAAGGAGATCTGCCCCTTGCGTTCGAACAGGTAAGCCACCGAGCCATCCGTGCCCAGGTTGCCGCCACACTTGCTGAAGGCGTGTCGAACCGCCGCCGCCGTGCGGTTGCGGTTATCGGTCATGCACTCGACCATCACCGCCACGCCACCGGGGCCATAACCTTCGTAGCTCAGTTCGACCATGTCATCGGTGTCGGCAGCGCCAGCCCCACGGGCCACGGCGCGATCGATGATGTCACGGCTCATGTTCGCGCCCAGGGCCTTGTCCAGGGCCAGTCGCAGCCGTGGGTTGGAGCCAGGATCGCCGCCGCCCTGACGGGCCGCGACTGTCAGCTCACGAATCCACTTGGTGAAAATCTTGCCTTTCTTGGCATCCTGACGTTCTTTGCGGTGCTTGATGTTCGCCCACTTGGAATGACCCGCCATAACTCGCTCCGAATTCTCTTTAAAACAATGCCCGCACACCCTGGAAGGCGAGCGGGCAATACACGCTGGATCTGACCCCTGGCGTATCCACGGATACGCCAGGGTGGCCAGCCTTACTCAGCCTTTGGCTGCTCGCGCAAACGGATGTGCAGCTCGCGCAGAGCCTTGGCATCCACCAGGCCCGGGGCCTGGGTCATCACGCATGCCGCGCTCTGGGTTTTCGGGAACGCGATCACTTCACGGATAGACTGGGCGCCGGTCATCAGCATCACCAAACGGTCCAGGCCAAAGGCCAGGCCGCCGTGGGGCGGTGCGCCGTACTTCAGGGCGTCCAGCAGGAAGCCGAATTTCTCTTCCTGTTCCTCTTCGCTGATACCCAGCAGGCGGAATACCGATTGCTGCATTTCCTTGCGGTGGATACGGATCGAACCGCCACCCAGCTCGGTGCCGTTGAGCACCATGTCGTAGGCACGCGACAGCGCGGTCGCCGGGTTGGCTTCCAGCTCTTGCGGCGTGCACTTCGGTGCGGTGAACGGGTGGTGCAAGGCGGTGAAGCTGCCGTCGTCGTTCTCTTCGAACATCGGGAAGTCGACAACCCACATCGGTGCCCACTTGCAGGTCAGCAGGTCCAGGTCGTTACCAACCTTGATCCGCAGCGCACCCAGGGCTTCGCTGACGATCTTGGCCTTGTCGGCACCGAAGAACACGATGTCGCCGTCAACTGCGCCAACGCGATCGAGGATCACATTGAGGTTAGCTTCAGGAATGTTCTTGACGATAGGCGACTGCAGGCCTTCGACGCCCTTGGCGCGCTCGTTGACCTTGATGTACGCCAGGCCCTTGGCACCGTAGATGCCGACGAACTTGGTGTAGTCGTCGATCTGTTTGCGCGGCATGCTCGCTGCACCAGGAACGCGCAGTGCGGCAATCCGGCATTTCGGATCGTTGGCCGGGCCGCTGAAGACTTTGAAATCGACTTCTTTAAGCTGGTCGGCAACGTCTACCAGTTCCAGCGGGTTACGCAGGTCCGGCTTGTCGGAACCGTAACGGCGCATGGCTTCTTCGAAGGTCATGTGCGGGAATTCACCGAATTCCAGATCCAGCACTTCCTTGAACAGGTTGCGGATCATTTTTTCGGTGATGCCCATGATCTCGTTTTCATCGAGGAAACTGGTTTCGATGTCGATCTGGGTGAATTCCGGCTGGCGGTCAGCGCGCAGGTCTTCGTCACGGAAGCACTTGGCGATCTGGTAGTAGCGGTCGAAGCCAGCGACCATCAGCAGTTGCTTGAACAGCTGTGGCGATTGCGGCAACGCAAAGAACGAACCGGCGTGGGTACGGCTCGGGACCAGATAGTCACGAGCGCCCTCTGGCGTCGCGCGGGTCAGGATCGGCGTCTCGACGTCGAGGAAGCCGTTCTCGTCGAGGAAACGACGAATGCTGGTGGTCATGCGCGAACGCAGACGCAGCTTCTCGAGCATTTCCGGGCGACGCAGGTCGAGGAAGCGATAACGCAGGCGGGTTTCTTCGCCGACGTCGGAGAACTCGTTGAGTGGGAACGGCGGGGTTTCCGCTTCGTTCAGCACTTCAAGCTCGTAACCCAGGACTTCGATCATGCCCGAGGCCATGTTGGCGTTGGTGGCACCGGCCGGACGCAGGCGTACCTTGCCGGTGATCTTGACCACGTATTCGCTGCGCACGCGATCGGCGGCGGCGAAGCTCTCGGCGCGATCCGGATCGAATACCACTTGGGCCAGACCATCACGATCACGGATATCGAGGAAAATCACCCCGCCGTGGTCACGACGACGATGGACCCATCCGCAAAGGGTAATTTCCTGACCTTCCAGGCTTTCGTTCAGTTGGCCGCAATAATGGCTGCGCATCATGGTAGTGGTTTCACTTCTCGTAATTCGAAATTCGATGGGAGGTCTTGCTGCACCGCCGCACTTGAATGAAGTGCCAGATAATGCAAGAGCTCGGTGTGTCGTTCAACTTAGTCAGCTTTGTCGCCACCGGCCAGATTCTTCTTCGACCCGGTCTTGAAGTCGGTTTCGTACCAACCGGTACCGCTCAGGCGGAAGCCCGGCATCGACAACATTTTTTTCAGTTCGGGTGCCTGGCAGGCAGGGCAGTCGACCAACGGTGCTGCGCTGATCTTCTGAATGGCTTCCAACTGATGACCACAGGAAGCACATTGATAGTCGTACATCGGCATGGGGTTGTCTCGGCGATCAGGTTCATCCCGCGCAAACAATGGGTTTGGCGGCAAAGAGCGGGATTATATCGATTAAATCGAGCCTGTGCAGCCGTAACGCTGCACAGGGACCGCATCCGGGGCAGATGGACGGCCGGCACTTGGGCGTGCCGGCCGTCCTGCCCCGACACCCCTGCGTCATTCAACGCCCACAGCACCCTGGTTCAAGCTGTGCACTACACACATCACCCGGACCAGGCCACTGAAGTTCTTCACCCCGCCATGACGCAGATGTACTTCGCGATCAACCCGGGACAGCAAGGCGTTGACCGAACAGCAATTATTCCTCGCAATACTGCCCAGGATATTCCAGTAGACCTGCTCCAGCCGCAGGCAGGTGGCGAACCCATTCAAGCGCACCGACCTGGCCTGCGGCTGTGCCAGGCCCATGTCAAACTCACGAACGAAGGGATCAATCTTTATATCCTGAGGCCTAGCAACTTCATCGGCTTCTGACGCTAAGATTCCAATCATATAACTGACACTCCTTTGCCATTCCATTTATAACAACGCTCCGTGTCGCTATAAAAACGTAAGCAAAAACATATTTCCATATGCCTTTATAACCACTGATGTAGGACAAGCCGACAGCAGCAACAAGACTATTAACACTCCCCTACGTGCAACAACGAAACGGAAAGATGGCGCAGGAAGAGTCCCGCAAGAGCCTGGGAAACGCGCCATCAACACCCGGGAGCTTTCATAGGTCCGGGCACGACACCCCACGCTGATGGTGCCGACAAGCCGACACCATCAGCCAGGCAGGGACTACTGGCCGTCCAACAGCGAGCGCAGCATCCAGGCAGTTTTCTCATGAACTTGCATGCGTTGCGTGAGCAGATCTGCGGTGGGTTCGTCGCTGACTTTTTCCAGCAGCGGGAATATCCCGCGTGCTGTACGGGTGACCGCTTCCTGCCCCTGGACAAGTTGCTGGATCATCTCTTCGGCGCTGGGCACCCCCTCCTCTTCTTTAATGGAAGAAAGTCGCGCGTAGATTGAATAGGCGCCAGGGGCCGGAAAACCCAATGCACGAATACGCTCGGCAATCAGGTCCACGGCCAGGGCCAACTCGTTGTATTGTTCTTCGAACATCAAATGCAGGGTACGAAACATCGGCCCTGTGACATTCCAGTGGAAGTTATGGGTTTTCAGATAGAGCACATACGTGTCCGACAGCAAGCGCGAAAGCCCATCGACGATGGACTTGCGATCCGTCTCGCTGATACCAATATCAATTGCCATGCTGTTCCCCTTGTCGGTGATGAAGTCCGTTGCACAGGTGCGCCCTCACTGTAGCAAGAGTCCCGGCTCTGTGCCGGTCGCGCCGGTGATGACCGATCGACGTCCGTAAATACGGCTTGAAGCGTCTAAAACAAGCCTTCGGCCACCACCGCCCGACGCCCTCGTGCAAATCGCCGGCCACCCCGGAGCACGCGCCCTCCGCGCTGATTTGAGAAGGTACGGTCTTTGCTGTTAAATAGACGCCGTGTCACTGCCGCTATTTCCCCGCGTGCTGTGCATAGGCTGATACCGGGTGCGTGTCCACCGCCTCCCATTGTTCAGAAGCGAACCGTACTCAATCAGCTCTTCCTTGCGATCCGTCTTAACGTGAGTCAATTAAAATGTTGAAAATCGTCCACCTGCTAACGGGCGCAGCAGCTTTGCTGTTGTCCTTCATTCCTAGCTTGCGAACCGAAGCCGTACCTTACCTGCAACAACCTGACGCGCTGTACCTGGCGTTCTTCGGTCTGCTCAACCTGACCCTCGCTCCGGTGATCCCGTACTGGAACAAAGGTCCTCGCCATCAACTGCAAAACCTGGTCAGCGCCTTACTGGTGCTTGCCGTTGTCCTGCAAACCCTGACCCTGCTGGCACCGATGCCGGAAATCGGCGGTCACCCCGCGGTGCTGTTCAGCCTGATCGTTGCATTGGTCGCAGTCCTGCTGCATCTGGGCACCAGCTTCTACAAGTCTTCACCCGCTGCCGCGACTCATCAGAACTACGACATGACCAACCGGGATACCGGCACCGTGAAGTGGTTCAACACCTCCAAGGGTTTCGGTTTCATTTCCCGCGACTCCGGGGATGATATTTTTGTGCACTTTCGCGCCATTCGTGGCGAGGGTCACCGCGTCTTGGTCGAAGGCCAGCGCGTGGAGTTCTCGGTGATGAACCGGGATAAAGGCCTGCAAGCGGAAGACGTGATCGCGGCCCTGCCGCGTCGCTGATCCCGACCTCGTTACCCGCTCGAAAAAAAAACCGCGATACAGCCCAGCTGCTCGCGGTTTTTTATTGCCTGCCAATCGGTATTGGCCACTGACACTCAATAGTGCGGCGGCGGCGCGTCCTCTTCGAACGTCTCGAACTGGCCGGCCATTTCTTCCTGACGCTTGAGCAGCGCGCTCATCTGCAACTGCAGTCGCTCGACAACCCGCTGCTGGGTCACCAACACATCATTCATCGCCTCGATGGCGTCATCCTGAAACGCCAGGCGACTTTCCAGGTCCATAACGCGCTCTTCCAGGCTCATGACTCAACCCTCCAGAAACATGAAACCATCGCTCAACACCAGACGCAGCCGCTCACGAATCGCCGCCACTTGCTCGGCGGTATAGGGGCGTGCCGGGTGCTTGCCCCAGACCGGAGCCGGCCAGGCAGCGTCCTCACGTTTACGCACGATGACATGCATGTGCAACTGACTGACCACATTACCCAAGGTCGCCACATTCAACTTGTCGGCGTCGAACGAATCCTTGAGTGTTTCGGCCAACAGTGTTGTTTCCCGCCACAACTGCTGTTGATCGGCCGCCTCTAACTGAAACAACTCACTGATATCCGCACGGCGCGGAACCAGGATGAACCAGGGATAATTCGAGTCATTGGACAACAGCAAGCGGCTGAGCGGGAAATCCCCAATGGTCAGGGTGTCTTGTTCAAGTCGTGAATCCAAAGCAAACACCGCGGGCACTCCTGCATAGTCGATGATTGGGGCCTGGCGCCAGCCCTCGAGGCTGCTGCGCCGGCCATACATGCGCAGCATACCCGCGAACCCGATACGGTTCACGGCGAAAAATCAGCGCCACACGCGTAAAACCAGACGCCGTGGGGCTCCCTACCCGGTAAACGCCCCAGCACAGGACATTTGCCATCTGCACGCACCATGAAGGAACTACCGCCGTGCAGCCCCAACAGCGCCCCCCCCTCCTGGACCCGGGCCAACCTCGGCAAAAGTGTGAAGCCCATGCAAATGCCGAAAAAAAACCGGCAAAAATTCCATCCACGTCTAAGCTGATTTCTCCGAGCATCCGCCGTTTACACACCCCAAAGGGTGAACCGGTAACATTTTGGGTTCTCACCCATGCACAGTCATGGTGCAACACCAGATGAGCTACGGAGTCAAGCGCAAACAAAACGGTCTCGAAGACCCCGTGTTTATTCGGTTTTGTGAGTTAAAACGGGCGTTTCAGAAAAAAACGCAGGCAAAAAGCCGATTTGTGCACGCTTGTTGCATTCATTCCCACATCGTCTATAAGGCGTCCGCTGGAAGTGGAACCCTTTAGACCCATAACAATAGCGGCACGGAAGCCCACGGAGATTCAAGTGCAAGACAAGGACACTTTTTCTGACGTACAAGCCTTGTAAAACAACGCTGAAGTTGTCAGTCCGAATGCACAGATTTTGCAAAAATACGACCTCCAACGCGCATATTGCGACAGGGCCGTAAAGAAGCTGAAAGGTTGAAAGCGCAAGTATCGCCAACATTGTCGGCGTGATATAAGTTTGCGCCGACACAAAAAGAAAGAGCCGCCCAGATAAAAAAACAGGTGGGACGGCAGAACTCTTCAAAAAAACCAAAGGAGCAAATCACGATGCGCGTGATGAAGTGGAGCATGATCGCACTGGCTGTTTCAGCAGGCACCTCGCAGTTCGCAATCGCGTCCTCCCAGGACGAAGCCAAAGGCTTTATTGAAGACCAAAGTCTGAAAGCCAAGACTCGTATCGAGTACATGAACCGCGACTTCCGTAACGGTGCTGGCAACATTGCCAAGCCAGGTGGCGGCTACAAGAGCGGCTATCGTCAGGACACCGGTATCAGCGAACTGATTACCTACGAGTCCGGCTTCACTCAAGGCACCATCGGCGTAGGTCTGGACGCCATGGTAATGGGTACTGCCAAGCTTGATGGCGGTGCAGGTCGTGCTGGTAACGGTCTGTTTGCCCGCGACAGCGATGGCAACCCGGAAGATACCCAATCGAAAAGCGGCGCGGCAATCAAGTTCCGTCTCTCCGACACCACTCTGAAATACGGCCGTCAATTCGTTGCCAGCCCGGTTTTCTCGACTGACGACAGCCGCCTGCTGCCAGAAGTTGCTGAAGGCACCATCATCACCAGTAAAGAAATCAAGGGCCTGGAAGTCAACCTGGGTCGCTTGACTGCGCTGAGCTCGCAGACTGGCATGGGCAAGGACAGCATCAACGGTGCACACACTCCTGGCCTGACCAGCGCCAACATCGGTGGTGCTACCTACCAGTTCACCGATAACTTCGTAGCCGGCTTTGCTGCTTCCGACGTAGACGACTACTTCAAGAAGCAATACATCAACGCCAACTACACCCTGCCGATCAATGACGATCAGTCGCTGAACTTCGACCTGAACGCCTACAAGACCAAAGACCAGGGCGCAGCGCTGTACGGCCCTCTGGACAACAAACTGTGGAGCTTGGCAGCTGCCTACAGCCTGGGCGCGCACAAATTCACCCTGGGCTACCAGCAGTCCTCCGGTGACACCAACTACCTGTACGGCGTTGATGGTAACGGCACGATCTTCGTAGCCAACTCCATCCAGATCTCCGACTTCATCGGCAAGGACGAGAAGTCGTACCAGGCTCGTTATGACCTGAACATGGCCACCTACGGCGTGCCTGGCCTGAGCTTCATGTCCCGTTATGTCTACGGTAACAACATCGATACCGCTGGCGGTTCCGAAGGTAAGGAACACGAATTCAACTTCGAAACGAAGTATGTGTTCCAGGAAGGTCCGGCCAAGGATCTGTCCCTGCGTCTGCGTAGCGCAATCTACCGTGCAAACAACGCTTACAACGCTGAATACACCGCCGACAACAACGACGTGCGTATCATCGCTGAATACCCTCTGAACATTTTGTAATCAGTGGTTATTGCCTAGCGTCTTGAGCCTGGCTCAAATAAAAGCCCCTCACCTGAAAAGGTGGGGGGCTTTTTTATTGCAACTTGATGACAAGAGCGAACATTCATCAAGAGCAATTGAGTAGCAAGCTAATAGTAAGCAGCCACTCTATTTGCAAACTACCGATATAAAAAAACCCAAGGGGTTTATCGCCCCTTGGGTTCTAACTCACTGCCTGACCAGCAAGCCAAGCTGTAGAGCTTTTACTTTACGCAGTTTCTTGAACTACTCGAATCACGCGTTGTGGAAACGGAATATCAATACCCGCCGCTTTCAAGCGATCACGGGAGTGTTCATTAAAGTGGAACATCACATCCCAGTAGTCTGCGGTCTTCACCCAGACTCGCAGCGATAATGTGATCGAGCTGTCACCCAGGACCGAAACCACGGCCACCGGCTCAGGATCGGCCAGTACCCGCGCGTCCTTGGCCAGTTCCAGCAGTACGGCACGCGCCTTCTGCAGGTCCGCTTCGTAGTCCACGCCCACATCGAACACGACTTTGCGAGTCAACTGACGGTTGGTGTTGGTGATGATGCCGTTGGACAGCACGCCGTTAGGCACGATGACTGTCTTGTTGTCGCCAGTACGGATGATCGTGTGGAAGATCTGGATGCTGTCGACAGTACCCGCCGTGCCCTGGGCTTCAATGAAGTCGCCGATACGGAACGGGCGGAACAGCAGAATCAGCACCCCACCGGCGAAGTTCGCCAGGCTGCCTTGCAACGCCAGGCCAATGGCCAGGCCTGCGGCACCGATGGCAGCGACAAAGGAGGTGGTCTCGACACCGATCATCGACGCGACACTGACGACCAGCAGTACCTTGAGGACGATGTTCGCCAGGCTGCTGATAAACCCCTGCAAAGCCAGGTCGGCATTGCGCAGCGCCAGCAGTTTGCCGACCTTGTGGGTCAGCTTGTTGATCAACCACCAGCCAATGGCCAGGGTAAGGACCGCCAGCAGCACCCGGCTGCCGTATTCCATGATCATCGGGATCCAGGCCTGGGAAGCCTTGACCAGGTTGTCCACTTCAGCATTCAAATCCATCTTTCTCTCCTGATTCCCGGCTACCCGGCACTTAAAAACCAAGCAGCAGAAAGATCGAACCGTTCAGGGCTCAATCATTTCTGCTGTTGCTTGGGCCTCGGACGTCAATTACGCCGAGAGGTTCCCCGATGACTGATCAGTCGCGGAAGTTGTTGAACTGCAGCGGCATGCCGAATTCCTTGGCGCGCAATGCGGCGATCGCATCTTGCAGGTCATCACGCTTCTTGCCGGTGATGCGTACCTGCTCGCCCTGGATGGCAGCCTGGACCTTGAGCTTGGCGTCCTTGACGTGAGCCACGATCTTCTTCGCCAGCTCTTTGTCGATGCCTTCCTTGAGGACGGCTTCCTGCTTCACCAGCTTGCCAGAGGCGTAGGCGTCCTTGACCTCAAGGCACTGTACGTCGATCTTGCGCTTGACCAGTGCCAGCTTGAGGATCTCGATCATCGCCTCGAGCTGGAAGTCGGCCTCGGCGGTCAGGTTGACGGTCAGGTCCTTTTCCTTGAACTCGAAGCTGCCTTTGCCTTTCAGGTCATAACGACGGTCGAGTTCCTTGACGGCGTTTTCGACCGCGTTGGTGACTTCGTGTTTGTCCAGTTCGGATACCACGTCGAACGACGGCATGTAATCTCTCCAATAAAAAATGGCCGCGCACAATAACTCAGGTGCACGCCTGGCTTGCGGTTAAAATCCGCGCTGATTATAACGGGTCTTGCCCATTCGAATCTGCGAGCCGCACATGCACCTGCCAATCAGAGCACAAAACTGATGTCGACCACCTGGCATATCCTCGGAGCAGGCAGCCTCGGCACCCTGTGGGCCACTCGCCTGGCGCGCGCCGGCCTGCCGGTGCGGTTGATCGTGCGCGATAGGGCACGCTTGCAGGCATATCAGGCGGCCGGCGGCCTGACCCTGGTGGAACAGGGCCAGGCCCAGCGTTATCCGGTGCCGGCCGAAACCCTCGACAACGACGCGCCGATCGAGCGCCTGCTGGTGGCTTGCAAGGCCTACGACGCCGAGGCCGCCGTCGCGCAACTGGCCCATCGCCTGACCCCTGACGCCGAGTTGATCCTGCTGCAGAACGGCCTCGGCAGCCAGGACGCCGTCGCCGCACGGGTGCCCCAGGCGCGCTGTATTTTTGCCTCAAGTACCGAAGGCGCGTTTCGTGATGGCGATTGGCGGGTGGTGTTCGCCGGCCATGGCTACACCTGGCTCGGCGATAGCAGCCACCCAGTGGCACCGATCTGGCTCGACGACCTTGATGCCGCCGGCATCCCCCATGCCTGGAGCGTGGACATCCTGACCCGGCTGTGGCGCAAACTGGCGCTCAACTGTGCGATCAATCCGTTGACGGTGCTCCACGATTGCCGCAATGGCGGCCTGCAGCAGCACCAGTGCGAAGTCGCCACCCTGTGCAGCGAACTTGCCCAGCTGCTCGAACGCTGTGGCCAGCCCGCGGCGGCGCAAGACCTGCAGCAGGAAGTCGAACGGGTGATCCTGGCCACCGCAGCCAACTACTCGTCCATGTACCAGGACGTGGCCAACCAGCGCCGCACCGAAATCAGCTACCTGCTGGGCCACGCCTGCGAGGTCGCCACACGCCACCAACTGGTGCTGCCACACCTCAACCAGCTGCAGCAGCGCCTGATGACCCACCTGCGCACACGCGGATTGCCCAGCGACTGAGCAGCGGCTACGCTGGCCTCCTGTTCTACTTCAGCGACGACCCCGATGCCCTTGCGCCAGCGCCTTGAAAACCTACCGGTCGGCCAGAAACTGCTGGCTGCCCTGTTGGTGCTGTTGATCACCGTCCTGCTGGTGGCCAACCTGACCTTTATCAGCGCCGCCTATTGGATCTCCCAGGAAAGCATGGCGCCACAAGCCCTGCAGACCATCGGCCGGTTGGTCGCCAACCCGTCGATCGCCAGCCAGGCCCTGAACTCGCCCGCGGATGGGGAAAAACTGCTCAACGAACTCAACAGCTATACGCCGTTGCGCGCCGCCGCGCTGTACGACGCCCAGGGTCGACTGTTGGCCCAGGTGCAACGGGGCGACCCCCTTGAGCTGCCCAAGCGCTATCGCCATATCGAAGGCTGGCAAGCCACCGAGTTTCGCAGCAATCAAGTGATCACCCTGCTGCGCCCGGGTCAGGAGCCCGGTCATTTGCTGCTGGTGGCCAGTAGCGAATTGCCGGTGGCGTTCTACACGGGCACGTTCACCGCCAGCCTGGGGATCCTGATTTTCAGCGTGCTGCTGTGGCTGCTGATCGCCCAGCAGATCAAACGCCTGATTACCCAGCCAATCCATCAACTCGAAGAGCTGTCGCGCCAGGTCACCCGCGAGGAGAACTACGCACTGCGTGCCTCCCGGGGCAACCTCGATGAAATCGGCAGCCTCGCCGAAGCCTTCAACACCATGCTTTCGCGCATCGAAGCCCGTGAACAACAACTCAAGCGCGCCCGCGACGACTCCCAGGCCGCCTACGACCAGGCCCAGGGCCTCGCCGAGGAAACCCGGCACACCAACCGCAAGCTGGAGCTGGAAGTCCAGGTACGCAGCAAGATCGAGAAGAAGCTCACCGGGTTCCAGAACTACCTCAACAGCATCATCGATTCCATGCCCTCGGCGTTGATCGCCCTCGATGAGCAACTTTACGTGACCCAGTGGAACCAGGAGGCCAGCGCGCTTTCCGGGACCCGCCTGGACGAAGCGCTGAACCAGCCGATCTTCCTCGCCTTTGAGCCGCTCAAGCCGTTCCTGCCGCAGCTCAAGGAAACCGTCGAGCAGCACAGCGTGGTCAAGATCGAACGGGTCACCTGGGTCAAGGACGATGAAGCCAAGCACTACGCCCTGACCTTCTATCCGCTGATGGGTGGGGCTGGGCGCGGCGTGGTGATTCGGATCGACGACATCACCCAGCGCCTGTCCCTGGAAGAAATGATGGTGCAGTCGGAGAAGATGCTTTCGGTCGGCGGCCTGGCGGCGGGTATGGCCCACGAAATCAACAACCCCCTGGGCGCCATCCTGCACAACGTGCAAAACATCCGCCGGCGCCTGTCGAACGAGTTGCCAAGAAACCTCGAGACCGCCGAGCAGGTTGGTGTCGAACTGGATAACGTCAATCAGTACCTGCAAAGCCGGGAAGTCCCACAACTGCTGGATGGCATCCAGCAGGCCGGAGCCCGCGCCGCGAAGATCGTCACCCATATGCTCAGCTTCAGCCGCCGCAGCAACCGGCAGATGGCCCCTTGCGACCTGCCGGCCCTGATCGACCAGGCCGTGGAGATTGCCGGCAACGACTTCGACCTGGCCATTGGCTTCGACTTCAAGGGCCAGGCCATCATTCGCCAGTTCGACCCGCAACTGGGGCCGGTGCCCGGCACCGCCAACGAGCTGGAACAAGTGCTGCTCAACCTGCTGAAAAACGCAGCCCAGGCGATTCACCTGCGCGAAGACGACAGCGAACCCGGGCGCATCATCCTGCGCACCCGCCTGAACCCGCCCTGGGCCGAGATCCAGGTCGAAGACAACGGTATCGGCATGAGCGAAAACGTGCGCAAACGCACCTTCGAACCCTTCTTCACCACCAAGGAAATCGGCCAGGGCACAGGCCTGGGGCTTTCGGTGTCGTACTTCATCATCACCAACAACCACAAAGGCCAGATGGAAGTGCAGTCGACCCTGGGCCAAGGCACCTGCTTCACTTTGCGCCTACCCCTGGCCGGCTCCCCCCTCGCCTCTCACGAACTCAAACAACTGGAGCGCTAAGCATGGGCTTTCGCCTGTCGAAGATTTACACCCGCACCGGCGACGCCGGCGAAACCGGGCTGGGCGACGGTCGCCGCGTGCCCAAGGACCATCCGCGCGTCGAAGCCATCGGCGAAGTCGACACCCTCAACAGCCAGCTCGGCCTGCTGCTGGCGGCACTGGCGGAGCAGAGCGAGGTCTATCCTGGCCTGAGGCAAGTCAGCGAAGTCCTGGAGCCGTGCCAGCATCGCCTGTTCGACCTCGGTGGCGAACTGGCGATGCCGGTGTACCAGGCACTGAATGGGGCGGAAGTCGAACGCCTGGAGTCGGCCATCGATAGCTGGAACGAGGAACTGGGGCCACTGGAGAA
Organism: Pseudomonas sp. P5_152; assembly: GCF_033989915.1. NCBI lineage: Bacteria > Pseudomonadati > Pseudomonadota > Gammaproteobacteria > Pseudomonadales > Pseudomonadaceae > Pseudomonas > Pseudomonas sp. P5_152. The sequence goes on from NZ_JASFAH010000002.1 coordinate 1,778,531, forward strand.
TTTCATTTTGCCAGGTGGCTCGGCGCTGATCGCCCAGGCCCACGTCTGCCGCAGCCTGGCCCGCAGTGCCGAACGCCGTTGCCAACAGTTGAATGCAATCGAGCCGTTGGCCGGGGTGGGCCTGGCCTACATCAATCGTTTGTCGGATCTGCTATTCGTGGCGGCACGCCTGATTGCCAAGCGCCAGGGGGTCAGCGAGATTCTGTGGCAGGCGGCGGCTAAACCTGAGGCTTAGCCCCCTAGACTAGCCGCGTATTCAAGGCCGTCATCGCGGGCAAGCCCGCTCCCACAATAGGAGCGGCTTGCCGGCGAAGAGGCCCGCAACACCCCATCAGGCCCCAGGCCAGAACGCCCGAATCCCTGCGACACCCTGGGCCCCTGCGTCCCAGGCCTTCTGCCGCTCTTCAGGACCGACCCCGCCCAGCAGGAACACCGGCTTGCTGAAACCGGCGATCAACTGCGAAGCCTGCTCCCAGCCCAATGGCACAGCGTCAGGATGAGTCTGGGTCGGTTGTACCGGCGACAGGGTGACAAAGTCCACGCCCATCTGCTCGGCCAGGCTCAACTCCTCGGCGTTATGACAGGACGCCGCCAACCAGCGCGAAGCCGGCAGCGGACGCCCGGCACTGGCGTACTTGCGCAGTTGTGCCGCCGTGATGTGCCAACCGGCCGAGGGGAAATCCCCCAACCACTCGAACGGCCCCTTGAGCATCAATTGTGCCTTGCCAGCGCACAAGCCGACCGCATCCACCGCCAGATCGCGGTACTTGGGGTCGTAACCGTTGGGGGCCCGCAGCTGGATCAGCTTGATGCCGCCGGCGATGGCTTTCTGGATTCCGCGCAGCAGGGCCGGGGTTTCCAGGTCCTCTGGGGTAATCAGATATTCAGCGGGCAAGCGCGCCGCCGCAACGATCGGCTGGTTGGCCGCGGGAAATTCGTAGTCGCCCAGCTCCCGTGCAGTGACCCAGGCCAATGGCTGGCCTTCGGCACCGTGGGGTTCGCCGTTGAAGGCCGACACCTCCCAGACGTCCAGCAGCACCTGCTTATCCGGATAATCATGCTGGACCTTGATCAACGGCCGTGCGGCCGTGACGCCGATACCCAGCTCCTCCTGCAATTCGCGGGCGAGCGCGGCCTGAACCGACTCGCCCTCCTCGACCTTGCCCCCGGGAAACTCCCAAAGACCGCCCTGGTGCTGGCTATCGGCGCGACGCGCGATCAGGATCTTGCCGCTGGCATCGCGGATCACCGCTGCGGCTACATGGACTCGTTTCACCGCGCTACTTCCTCCAGGCCGGCTTGCTGCCAGGCCTTGAAGGCTGGCCATTGGTAAATCGTCTCGACATAGGCCGCGTCGGCCGCCGGCAGTTCGACCCGATAGGTGCGCAAACGCACGGCAATCGGGGCAAAAAACGCATCGGCCAGGCTGACCGTGCCGAACAGGAACGGCCCGGCTTCAGTGGCGGCGGCGCGGCACTCGGCCCACAGCGCCAGCATCCGCTGGATCTCTGCCTGCACCTCGGCCGGCATCGGCGTCAGTGGCGCGTCACGGCTCAGGTCAAACGGCATGTTGCCGCGCATGGCAAAAAAGCCGCTGTGCATCTGTGCACACGCCGAACGCGCCTGGGCGCGAGCAGCGATGTCCTTGGGCCAGAGCCCCACGTCCGGGAAACGCTCGACCAGGTACTCGGCAATCGCCAGCGAATCGGCAATGGTCCCGTGCTCGGTCTTGAGCAGAGGCACCTTGGCCGTCGGCGAATGCTTGAGCAACCGCTCGCGGGTATCGGGCTGGTTGAGTTTGATCAGTTCTTCGGTGTAGGTCGCGCCAGCGAGATCCAGTGCCAGGGCACCGCGCAGGGACCAGGAGGAATGCAGTTTGTCGCCGATGATCAGGTGGTAGCTCATGTTCGGGGACCTTTGGCTGAGGGGACAAGTGGCAGGCCTTGCTCCTATAGGAGGAGCAAGGCCTGCCCGGAGTGCGTCAGGTGCGGTATTCGGCGTTGATCTTCACGTACTCGTGGGACAGGTCGGTGGTCCAGATGGTTTCGCTGCAGTCACCACGGCCCAGTTCGATGCGAATGGTGATTTCCTCACGCTGCATCACCGCCGAGCCCTGGGCTTCGGTGTAGCTGGCTGCGCGTGCGCCACGGCTGGCGATGCACACCTCGCCAAGGAACACGTCGATCTTGCTCACGTCCAGGTTCGGCACGCCGGCACGGCCGACGGCGGCGAGGATCCGGCCCCAGTTCGGGTCGGAGGCGAACAGCGCGGTCTTGATCAGCGGCGAGTGCGCCACGGTGTAGCCGACGTCCAGGCATTCCTGGTGATTGCCACCGCCGTTGACTTCCACGGTGACGAACTTGGTCGCCCCTTCGCCGTCACGCACGATGGCCTGCGCCACGTCCATGCACACCTCGAACACCGCTTGCTTGAGCGCCGCGAACAACGGACCGCTGGCCTCGGTGATTTCCGGCAGGGCCGCCTGGCCGGTAGCGATCAGCATGCAGCAGTCGTTGGTCGAGGTATCGCCATCGATGGTGATGCGGTTGAACGACTTGTTCGCGCCGTCCAGCAGCAGGTTCTGCAGCACTTCGCGGGACACCTTGGCGTCGGTGGCGATGTAGCCCAGCATGGTCGCCATGTTCGGACGAATCATCCCCGCGCCTTTGCTGATGCCGGTTACGGTGATGGTCACGCCGTCGTGCTGGAACTGCCGGCTGGCGCCCTTGGGCAGGGTGTCAGTGGTCATGATCCCGGTGGCCGCGGCTTCCCAGTTGTTTTGCGACAGGTCATCGAGGGCCGCCTGCAACGCGCCTTCGATTTTCTCCACCGGCAGCGGTTCGCCGATCACCCCAGTGGAGTACGGCAGCACTTGGCTCGCGTCGACGCCGGTCAGTTGGGCCAGTTTGGCGCAGGTCCGCTCGGCGGCCGCCAGGCCCGGCTCACCGGTGCCAGCGTTGGCGTTGCCGGTGTTGGTCAGCAGGTAACGCACCGCGCCCTGGACCCGTTGCTTGGCCAGGATCACCGGTGCGGCGCAGAAGGCGTTCAAGGTGAACACCCCAGCGACGGTCGAGCCTTCGACACAGCGCATGACCACGACATCCTTGCGCCCAGGGCGCTTGATGCCAGCCGAAGCGATACCGAGTTCAAAACCGGCAACCGGGTGCAACGTAGGCAAAGGACCAAGACCAACAGCCATGAATGCGCTCCTCACTAGATAATGTCTGCACCCGGATCGCCACGCTTTTCGGCGCGCGGCGTTGGTGCTTCGAATGGTAAAACGCCGCGACGGCTGATGCCGGTCGCGGCGCGGGTATTTCAGCGTTGACGACGGGTTTTACTGGATCTGCCCGTGGCAATGCTTGAACTTCTTGCCCGAACCGCAGTAGCACAGCTCGTTGCGGCCCAGCTTCTGCTCGTTGCGTACCGGCGCGGTGGCGAGGGCCACATCGACCTCTTCACCCAACAGCTCCGGTTGCTCCAGGCCAGGCGCTTCGTCGTGCAGGAACTGCATGCGGGCGGCCAGCGCCTCGGCTTCCTGGCGCAGGCGTTGCTCTTCTTCGATCGGATCTTCGCGGCGTACCTGAACGTGGGACAGGACCCGGATCGAGTCGCGCTTGATCGAATCCAGCAGCTCGGAGAACAGCGTGAACGACTCGCGCTTGTATTCCTGCTTCGGGTTCTTCTGGGCGTAGCCACGCAGGTGGATACCGTGACGCAGGTGGTCCATGGTCGACAGGTGGTCTTTCCACAGGTCGTCCAGCACGCGCAACACGATTTGCTTCTCGAAGGTACGCAGGGCTTCGGCGCCCGCCTGGTCTTCTTTTTCGTTGTAGGCGGCGATCAGCTCCTGCATCAGCTTCTCGCGCAGGGTCTCTTCGTACAGGTGATCGTCTTCGTCGAGCCATTGCTGGATCGGCAGCTTCACCCCGAAACCGCTTTCCAGTTCCGCTTCCAGACCGGCAACGTCCCACTGCTCAGGCAGCGACTGCGGAGGAATGTGCGCCGAAACGGTGGCGTTGAGTACGTCCTGGCGGAAGTCGGCGATGGTCTCACCGATGTTGTCGGCGGCCAGCAACGTGTTACGCATGTGATAGATCACTTTACGCTGTTCGTTGTTGACGTCGTCGAACTCCAGCAATTGCTTGCGGATGTCGAAGTTACGACCTTCAACCTTGCGCTGGGCCTTTTCGATGGCGTTGGTCACCATGCGGTGCTCGATCGCTTCGCCAGGCTGCATGCCCAGGGCCTTCATGAAGTTTTTCACCCGGTCAGAGGCAAAAATACGCATCAGGCTGTCTTCCAGCGACAGGTAGAAGCGGCTGGAGCCGGCATCACCCTGACGACCGGCACGACCACGCAACTGGTTGTCGATACGGCGCGATTCGTGACGTTCCGAGGCAATCACCTGCAGGCCGCCCGACTCGAGCACTTGCTGGTGACGCTTCTGCCAGTCGGCCTTGATCTGGGCGATCTGTTCCGGCGTCGGGTTTTCCAGGGAAGCCACTTCCACTTCCCAGTTACCGCCCAACAGGATGTCGGTACCACGACCGGCCATGTTGGTGGCAATGGTCAGCGCGCCTGGGCGACCGGCCTGGGCAATGATCTCGGCTTCCTTTTCGTGGAACTTGGCGTTCAGGACCTTGTGCTCGATGCCTTCCTTATCGAGCAGGCGCGACATGTGCTCGGAAGTTTCGATGGTCGCGGTGCCCACCAGAACCGGGCGCCCCGCAGCCATACTTTCCTTGATGTCGGTGACGATGGCGGCGTACTTCTCGTCCGCGGTGAGGAACACCAGGTCGTTGTAGTCTTTACGCGCCAGCGGCTTGTTCGGCGGGATGACCATGACCTGCAGGCCATAGATCTGATGGAATTCGAACGCTTCGGTGTCGGCTGTACCGGTCATGCCGGACAGTTTGTTGTACAGACGGAAGTAGTTCTGGAAGGTGGTCGATGCCAGGGTCTGGCTCTCGGCCTGGATGTTCAGGTTTTCCTTGGCCTCGATGGCCTGGTGCAGGCCTTCGGACAAACGACGGCCCGGCATGGTACGGCCGGTGTGTTCGTCGACCAGGACTACCTGGCCATCCTGCACGATGTATTCGATGTTGCGGTGGAACAGCTTGTGCGCGCGCAGGCCGGCATACACGTGGGTCAACAGGCCCAGGTTGTGCGCCGAGTACAGGCTCTCGCCCTCAGCCAGCAGGCCGATGCGGGTCAGCACTTCTTCGATGTATTGGTGACCGGCTTCGTTGAGTTCGACCTGGCGGGTCTTCTCGTCGACGCTGTAGTGACCGGCCTTGGTGACGACGCCTTCCACTTCCTCGACATGCAGCTCCAGTTGCGGGATCAGCTTGTTGATCTCGATGTAGAGCTTGGAGCTGTCTTCGGCCTGACCGGAAATGATCAGTGGGGTACGGGCTTCGTCGATGAGGATCGAGTCGACTTCGTCGATCACGGCAAAATTGAGTTCGCGCTGGAATTTTTCTTCCATGCTGAACGCCATGTTGTCGCGCAGGTAGTCGAAACCGAATTCGTTGTTGGTGCCGTAGGTGATGTCGCAGGCGTAGGCCGCGCGCTTTTCTTCCGGCGGCTGGAACGGCGTGACCACGCCGACCGTCAGGCCGAGGAATTCATAGAGCGGACGCATCCAGTTGGCATCGCGGCGGGCCAGGTAGTCGTTCACCGTGACCACGTGCACGCCTTTGCCGGACAGTGCGTTGAGGTAAACGCCCAGTGTCGCCACCAGGGTCTTGCCTTCACCGGTACGCATTTCGGCAATCATGCCTTCGTGCAAGGTCATGCCGCCGATCAACTGGACGTCGAAGTGGCGCATGCCCATGACGCGCTTGCCGGCTTCGCGGGCTACCGCAAAGGCCTCTGGCAGCAGCTTGTCGAGGGTCTCCCCTTTGGCGAAGCGGGCCTTGAACTCGTCTGTCTTGGCACGCAATTGATCGTCCGAAAGGGCCACCATTCGCTCTTCGAAGGCATTGACGAGTTGCACCGTCTTGAGCATGCGTTTGACTTCACGCTCATTCTTGCTTCCAAAAAGTTTCTTTAACAAAGGCGCAAACATATCGGCAGGATCTTCCACACTAAAGGGATGGAGGGCGGCCCCGTGAGTCGCCCGAGCAGCCCTCATGGCCGCATGCGAACGAGCATTCTACCCGGAAACGATGGTGAGGAAAGTGGCGTTATTCCACGATGCTGGCACAGCGTTGTGACGGGGCTCACTTAAAATAAGGGCTTTTTACTGAACTTCAAGCCATTTGCAGCAGAAGTTACTCATTGATTTAATGAGTAAAGCGGTAACAAAGCAATGGCTCGGGCGGATCCGGCGCTTTCTGCTACCATGGCGGCTCTGTTACTTCAGGTGTCTGATCATGGCATTTCGCCCTCTTACGGCCAGAGCACCCGCCGTTCTGCTACGCGAAGCCAAACCGTTAAAAGCCATATTTGGCCACGCACAACGCCTCGGTCATTTGCAGCGCTTGCTCGAAAGCCAATTACAGCCGGCCGCCCGCGAACATTGCCACGTCGCCTCCTGGCGCGAAGGCAGCCTGCTGTTGATCGTCACCGACGGACACTGGGCCACCCGCTTGCGCTACCAGCAAAAACGCCTGCAACGTCAATTGCAGGCCTTCGACGAGTTCGCCAGCCTGACGCGGATTCTGTTCAAGGTTCAACCGCCCACCGTGCAGCAAGGAGCGGCCGGCCACACCATGGACCTCTCCAGCGACGCGGCGGCCACCATCCAGGCCACGGCCGACGGGATTACCGATCCCAATCTGCGAGCAGCCCTGGAGCGCCTGGCGGCACACGCCAAGCCCAAGGCCTGAGCGATTCATTTATGAAGGTGGGAGCAGGCTAGCGACAGCGCCAACCCCGCCACCTTTGTGGTGACACGGCAAATGCCCTCCCGAGCAAGCGGAGCGCCGTCCGGCGCGCTCCGACAAACACCTTCAGCGGCGCTTGCTGCCCCCCAGTAACGATCCCATCAACCCGCGCACCAACTGCCGGCCCAACTGGTTAGCCGCCTGGCGCATCGCCGACTTCAGCGCTTGCCCGGCGGCGGTGCCGAGAAACTCGCCGGCCTGCTCAGTGAAGCTCGGCCCCTCTGCCGCCGGCTTGTCCGGCACGGCCTCGGCCTCCGGCGCCAGGCCCTTGCGCCCCACCAGCACTTCATAGGCCGACTCGCGGTCGATCGGCTTGTCGTAACGCCCGACCAACGGTGAGCTGGCAATCAGCGCGGCACGTTCAGCTTCGCTCAATGGTCCGATACGCGATTGCGGCGGCGCCACCAGCACCCGCTGGACCATCTCCGGCGTGCCCTTCTCTTGCAGGGTCCCGACCAATGCCTCGCCAATCCCCAGGTCGGTCAGCACTTGCAGGGCGCTGAACGCCGGGTTGGGGCGGAAGCCGTCCGCCACCGCCTTCAGGGATTTCTGCTCCTTGGCGGTAAATGCCCGCAACCCATGCTGGATGCGCAAACCCAGCTGGGCCAGCACGTCATCCGGCAAGTCGCCCGGCGACTGGGTGACGAAATACACCCCCACGCCCTTGGAACGGATCAACCGCACCACCTGCTCCAAGCGCTCCTGCAGGGCCTTGGGCGTACCGGCGAAGAGCAAGTGCGCCTCATCGAAAAACAACGCCAGCAACGGTTTCTCGGCGTCGCCGCGCTCCGGCAGTTGCTCGAACAGTTCGGCCAGCAACCACAGCAGGAAGGTCGCATAGACCTTCGGCGCCTCATGCACCAGGCGGCTGGCATCCAGCAGATGGATGCGCCCGCGACCATCGCTGGCCGGGGCGAGGATGTCCTGCAGTTGCAACGCCGGCTCGCCGAACAGCGCCTCGGCGCCCTGCTGCTCCAGGGTGGCCAGGCGCCGCAACAGCGCCTGGCTGGAGCCGGTGGTCATCAGAGCGGCGTCATCGCCGAGCAGCTCAGGGTTGTCCTTGAGGTGGTTAAGCAGAGCCTTGAGGTCCTTGAGGTCGAGCAGCAACAACCCCTCGCGATCGGCCACCTTGAAGGCGGCATACAGCGCCGACTGCTGGCTGTCCGTCAGTTCCAGCAGGCTGCCGAGCAACAACGGGCCCATTTCACTCAAGGTTGTACGCAACGGATGACCAGACTGCCCGTGGATATCCCACAACGTCACTGGATAGGCCGCCGGCTGGTAGTTGAGCCATGGCATGCCGGCAATCCGCTCGGCCACCTTACCCTGGGGATTACCCGCCGCCCCCAGCCCGCAGAGGTCGCCCTTGATGTCAGCGGCAAACACCGCGACCCCGGCATCACTGAACGCCTCGGCCAGGCGTTGCAGGGTGACGGTCTTCCCGGTCCCGGTGGCACCCGCCACCAATCCGTGGCGGTTGGCCAGGCGCATGGCCTGGGCAATCGGCTGGCCCTGAAGGTCGGCACCAATAACGAGTTTTAATGAATCAGGCATTTTGTCACCCATGATTAAGCTTTGGTCCTACACAGCCGATAGAGATAAGCGAGAGACCAGACTGAATATCAGGTCAGATAATTCCCTAAGGATCCACGGAAATATCAGCTTATGTGCCACAGCGCCTATCGTGCGCGCTTTTTTGTCGCAACACGCCCCACACAATAAGACATTAGCGGACACCACAAGCCATGAACAACAATCTGCGCTTCAGCCACAAAATCCTGCTTGCCGCCGCCCTTATCGTCATTGCCGCGTTCGCCACATTTACGCTGTACAACGATTATCTGCAGCGCAATGCAATTCGCCAGGACCTCGACAGCTACCTCAATGAAATGGGGGATGTCACCGCGAGCAACATTCAGACCTGGCTGTCCGGGCGCATTCTTCTGATCGATAACCTGGCGCAGAACATCGCCATCAATGCCGATGATCCGCACGTCGCCGAGCTGCTGGAACAAAAAGCCCTGACTTCGACCTTCATGGCCTCCTACCTGGGCAATGCCGGTGGCAGCTTCACCATCCGTCCCGATGTGAAAATGCCCGACGGCTTCGACCCGCGTGGACGGCCCTGGTACACCGGCGCGCAGAACAGCGCCAGCGCCACGCTGACCGAACCCTATGTCGATGCGGCCACCGGCCAGACCATTATTTCCATTGCCAGCGCCTCGAAAAAAGCCGGCAGCAATGTCGGGGTGGTGGGCGGCGACCTGAGCCTGCAGACCCTGATCGACAACCTCAAGGCCGTGGACTTCGACGGCATGGGTTATGCCTTCCTGGTCAACGCCGACGGCAAGATCCTGGTGCACCCGGACAAATCCCTGGTGATGAAGTCCCTCAGCGAGGCTTATCCGCACAGCACCCCGCGCATCGGCAGCGACTTCAGCGAAGTCGAGGTGGACGGCAAGACGCGCATTTTCACCTTCAGCCAGATCAAGGGCCTGCCATCGGTCAACTGGTACATCGGCCTGTCCGTGGACAAGGACACCGCCTTCGCGATGCTCAGCGAGTTCCGCACTTCGGCAATCGTCGCCACGGTGATTGCCGTGACCGTGATCATCGCCCTGCTCGGCATGCTGATCCGCTTGTTGATCCAGCCATTGCACGTCATGACCCGCGCCATGCAGGACATCGCCGACGGTGAGGGCGACCTGACCCGCCGCCTGACCATCCAGAACCATGATGAATTCGGCACCCTGGGCGTTGCGTTCAACCGCTTCGTCGAGCGCATCCACGGCTCGATCCGCGAAGTCTCGTCAGCCACCGAGCAGGTCAACGAAGTGGCCTTGCGGGTGGTCAGCGCCTCGAACTCGTCGATGCTCAACAGCGATGAACAATCGAGCCGCACCAACAGCGTCGCGGCCGCCATCAACCAGTTGGGCGCCGCCACCCAGGAAATCGCGCGCAACGCCGCGCAAGCATCGCACCAGGCCAGCGATGCCCGCAGCCTGGCCGAGGATGGCCAGCAAGTGGTCGATCGCAGCATCGCCGCGATGAATCAACTGTCGAGCATGCTCAGCGCTTCCAGCAGCAACATCGAGTCGCTCAACAGCAAGACCGTGAACATCGGGCAGATTCTCGAAGTGATCACCAGCATCTCCCAGCAAACCAACCTGCTGGCGCTCAACGCGGCGATCGAGGCCGCACGGGCCGGTGAGGCCGGACGCGGTTTTGCAGTGGTGGCCGATGAGGTGCGCAACCTGGCGCACCGCACCCAGGAGTCGGCGCAACAGGTGCAGACCATGATCGAGGAGCTGCAGGTCGGCGCCCGCGAGTCGGTCAGCACCATGGGCGACAGCCAGCGCCATAGCCAGGACAGCGTGGAGATCGCCAACCTCGCCGGGGAGCGCCTGAATAGCGTGACCCTGCGCATTGGCGAGATTGACGGCATGAACCAGTCGGTGGCCACGGCCACCGAGGAACAGACTGCCGTGGTGGAGTCGATCAACGTGGACATCACCGAGATCAACACCCTCAATCAGGAAGGCGTGGAAAACCTGCAGTCGACCTTGCGGGCCTGCTCCGACCTGGAACAACAGGCGGCGCGCCTCAAGCAACTGGTGGGCAGCTTCCGTATCTGAATGCGCTGGCAGGATCTGTCAGGACTTGCCTTCAGGTTCCGGCTGGTCCTGTAACTGCTGCCACAACTCGGCCGCACCGGGAAACTCGGTGCCGTCCTCGCTACTCAAGTCATCGGGGTCGTAACGGCTCAGGCAGCCTTCACCCAGGGTGGCGGGGGCTGTGGAGGTGGCCTTGTCCAGTGGATCGCTCATGGTCCGCACCTTCAATAAAAAAGGGCCTCAAGCGTACAACGCTTGAGGCCCTCGTGCCTGTCGGCGGCGAATCAGAACACCACGGTCTTGTTGCCATGCACCAGCACGCGGTCTTCCAGGTGATAGCGCAGGCCGCGGGCCAACACCATCTTCTCGACGTCACGGCCGAAACGCACCATGTCTTCGATGCTATCGCTGTGGCTGACGCGCACCACGTCCTGCTCGATGATCGGACCGGCGTCCAGCTCTTCGGTGACGTAGTGGCAAGTGGCGCCAATCAGCTTCACACCACGCATCGACGCCTGGTGGTAAGGCTTGGCCCCCACGAACGACGGCAGGAAGCTGTGGTGGATGTTGATCACCTTGTGCGCGTACTCGCTGCACAGCTCAGGCGGCAGGATTTGCATGTAGCGCGCCAGCACCACCACTTCAGCATCGTGCTGTTTGACCAGGCGCGACACTTCGGCAAACGCCGGCTCTTTGTTCTGCGGATCCACCGGCACATGGTAGTAAGGAATGCCGTGCCACTCGACCATGCTGCGCAGGTCGTTGTGGTTGGAGATCACACAGGAAATTTCGCAGTCCAGCTCGTCGCTGTGCCAGCGGTGCAGCAGGTCGGCCAGGCAGTGGGATTCACGGCTGGCCATCAACACCACGCGTTTTTTCTGCGCGGTGTCGGTGATACGCCAGTTCATCGAGAACTCTTCGGCGATCGGGGCAAATGCCTCACGAAAGGCCTCCAGACCAAACGGCAAGGAGTCGGCCCGAATTTCGTGACGCATGAAGAACCAGCCACTGAGATTGTCCGAGTGATGGCTCGCTTCAGTGATCCAGCCATTGTGTGACGCCAGAAAGTTACTGACCTTAGCAACGATGCCGACGCCGTCCGGGCAAGCAATCACTAGCCGAAAAGTGCGCATAGGGGGAAAACTCCAGAACTTCGCAAAGGCCGCCATTCTAGCGATTGCGCAGAAAAACTGCAGTATTGATCAGCAATTGCCCCATCTGCCGCCTGCGCAAGCAGGCCGTCGTCGACCGATTGGCAGCACTGCATGCTGGCGCAGGACGCCTTGTGAGAATACGCAAGAAGGTCTTTGTGAATAACTGTGATCATTACCGCTGATGTTTTAACTGTCAGTGTATTTGTCTGCCATTGACTCTAATCAAATCAAATAAAAGTTCGCTTATATGTTTACTTGATGAAACACCCTGACTATTATTGCGCCACTGTCCCCTGCATCCTGTGCCTAACATAAGGTAGTCCTCATGTCCCTGATCAACGAATACCGCGCCACCGAAGAAGCTATCAAAGAGCTGCAAGCCCGTTTGAAGAACCTGTCCCAAGACGACAAACTGCAAACCGAGCTGGAATTCGAAGGCAAACTGCGCACCCTGATGGGCGAATACTCCAAATCCCTGCGCGATATCATCGCCCTGCTGGATCCGGAATCTAAAGTTAAAGCCCCACGCGGCGCAGTGAAAACTACCGGCACCAAGCGTGCACGCAAGGTTAAACAATACAAGAACCCGCACAACGGCGAAGTCATCGAAACCAAAGGTGGCAACCACAAGACTCTGAAAGAGTGGAAAGCCAAGTGGGGCGGCGACGTGGTTGAAGGCTGGGCAACCCTGCTGGGCTAAGCCGCGACCCGTCTCGCAGGTTCACTTGCGAACAAAAAAACGCCAGCTTTCGCTGGCGTTTTTTTATCCATGTTATTCAACACATTTCATCAGGGCATTTCAAATATCCAAACGTTTGCGCAATAGCGCCACGTACTCGCGCCATTCCTGCAGAACCTCAAGCGTTCCGCCCGCGGCATTCTGCGACCATTGCTCGCAGGCTTGATCAAATGCCTGCACGGTATTGGGCGCTCCCCATCGAGCATCGCTCAAACGCTGCTGGCAAAATAATTTCCAACGTTCTTGCTCCTGTTCATTCAAGGTCTCGGGGAAGTTGCGCGCGCGATATCGAAATAATAATTCCGGTAAACGTTCATCATCGAACGGCCATTGTTCTTGCGCTAATTGCTGTGGGTCGGCCGCTCTCACTTGCTCGCATAAACGTCGGTCACGGTCACCAATGAAACCATCGTACAACTGTTGCTCAGGGTCATCGCTGGGGGTGAAGTCGTCCAGGGCATAAATGGCTGGAACTTTATCTCGCCAAAGTTCCTGTGCGTCACTTAGCCGCAGCGCCCGCGCCTGATACAGCGCCATGTCCAATTGCAGTCGTTGCTGATCCTCGGCCCGCAATACCGACAACGGCGCCACTACCGGGCAGCGGTTGATGTGAATCAGTTTGAGCGGCACCGCAAGCGCCCCCTCGGGCAAATCCGCATGGCGGGTGTACAGGCGCTGACGCAGGGTTTCGACGTCATCTGCCAGCAGGCCCTCGGGGTCCAGGTGCAGGTCGCAGACAATCAGTGCATTACGATTGCGCGGATGCCAGGCCAGCGGCAGGACGACGCCCACATAACTGCGCTCGGCAGAAAAGCGCCCGGAGATATGCACCATCGGTTGCAGCAGGCGAATCTGGTCCATGACTTTTTGTTTGCTGCGCAACTTGAACAGCCAGTCATAGAGCTTGGGCTGCCGGTCACGAATCAGCCGCGCCAGGGCAATGGTGGCGCGCACATCGGACAAGGCTTCGTGGGCCTGGCCATGGTCCAGGCCGTTGGCGGCCGTCAGGCGTTCGAGCTTGAGCGTGACACGCCCTTCTTCCTGCGGCCAGACGATGCCGTCCGGGCGTAATGCATAGGCCGCACGCACCACGTCGATCAGGTCCCAGCGGCTGTTACCGCCCTGCCATTCGCGAGCATAGGGGTCGAAAAAATTGCGGTACAAGCTGTAGCGCGTCATTTCATCGTCGAAACGCAAGGTGTTGTAACCGGCGCCGCAGGTCCCCGGGGCTGCCAGTTGGGCATGCACCCGGGTCATGAAATCCGCCTCGCTCAAACCTTGCTCGGCCAGGCGACTCGGGGTGATCCCGGTGATCGCGCAGGCGGCCGGATGCGGCAGGATGTCGTCGCTGGGCTGACAGTAGAGATTGACCGGCGCATCGATCTCGTTGAGTTCGAAGTCGGTGCGGATCCCGGCCACTTGCAGCGGGCGGTCGCAGCGCGGGGTGATCCCGGTGGTTTCGTAGTCGTACCAGAAGATAGAGGTCACGGGCTGTTCCTGAACTTGAGACCGACGAAGTCTAGGCGCTCAAGCGCTGCGCCGGCCAGCTATCTTGCTTTAGAACGTTACGTGGCAAAGTCAGGATCGCCCAGACACAGGTCGTTTGCGCTGGCGAAGGCTGCTAGCATCGACCCCAGGTAACGTCCCGAACTGGCTCCATCACCAGGCTGCCCATGATCCCTACCTCAGCACTGCCAAGGAAAGCACCGCTGCCCCCGCCTCTGGATACGCGGTACCAGGTCGAAACGCCCGAAGGCATCGACTTGCCACTGCGCCCGGCCGGATTGCCGCCCCGCGCCCTGGCATTTGCCATCGACCTTGGGCTGCGCGCCTTGATACTGGGCCTGCTGTTCCTCGGCCTGGGGTTTCTCGGCAAGCTGGGCATGGGGCTGGGCTCGCTGCTGCTGTTTGTCGTCAGTTGGTGGTACATGGTGCTGTTCGAAGTCCTCAACCAAGGCCGTTCGCCCGGAAAACAACTGCTGGGATTGCGCGTGGTGCAGGACGACGGTACCCCGGTCGGCTGGTCGGCCTCGCTGATCCGCAACCTACTGCGGTTCGTCGACATGCTGCCCCTGGGCTACGCCCTCGGCGCCATTAGTTGCCTGCAGCATCCGACCTTCAAGCGCCTGGGCGACATGGCCGCCGGCACCCTGGTGATCTATCGCGAACAGCCGGTACACCGCCCGCAGTTGCCAGCCGCCCAGCCCCTGCGCGCGCCTTTTACCTTGAGCCTGAATGAGCAACGCGCAGTGCTGGGTTTTGCCGAACGCCAGGCGCAGCTTTCCAGCGCACGGGTCACTGAACTGGCGACGCTGCTCGCCGAGCCGCTGCTGGTCGCGCCGACGCAGGCAGTCGCCGAGCTCAATGGCATCGCCCGTGGCTTGTTGGGGCCGACATGAAGCAAAGCCAGTTCGAAATCCGCCATCAAGCCTACTGGCAGCAGTTCGCCCACCGCCTCGATCTACTGGAGCGCGGCAAGGCCAGCGCCGAGGAGGCCCGCGCATTCCCCAGGGACTATCGGCGCCTGTGCCAACACCTGGCGCTGGCGCAGGAGCGCGGCTACAGCAGTTACCTGGTCGACCCCTTGCAGCACCTCGTGCTGCGCGGACACCAGCAGTTGTACCGCCATCGCAGCCACCTCGGCGCCCAGTTGCTAGCCTTTGTCCTGGCCGGCTTTCCGCGCCTGGTGCGTGAGCAATGGCCGTTCGTGCTGGCGGCCGGCTTGTTGTTTTTCGGCTCGCTGCTGGGCACCGCCTTGTTGGTGTACCTGTTTCCCGACCTGGTCTACAGCATCATGCCGGGCGATCAGGTCGCGCAGATGCAAGGTATGTACGACCCGGCCGCCGGACACCTGGGCCGCGACACCGAGCGCGCCGCCAGCGATAACTGGGTGATGTTCGGCTACTACATCATGCACAACATCGGCATAGCCTTTCAGACCTTCGCCAGCGGCCTGCTGTTTGGCCTGGGCAGTGTGTTTTTCCTGATGTTCAACGGGCTGCTGATCGGGGCCATTGCCGGCCACCTGACGCGCATCGGCTACGGCGAAAACTTCTGGTCGTTCGTCGTCGGCCACGGTGCCTTTGAACTCAGCGCCATCGCCCTGGCCGGTGCGGCTGGCTTGCAACTGGGCTGGGCGCTGATCGCCCCCGGGCGGCTACCCCGAGGTGAAGCCCTGCGCCTGGCCGCGCGCAAGAGCGTGCTGATGATTTGCGGGGTGATGCTGTTCCTGCTGATTGCTGCGTTCATCGAGGCCTATTGGTCGGCACGCACCGGGCCGGCGCCGCTGAGCAAATACCTGGTAGGGGCGGCCCTGTGGTTACTGGTGGGGCTCTACCTGTTCGGTGCGGGACGGGGTCGCCATGCGCCTGAATGACGCCAGCGTCGTGATTCGCCCACGCACCACCTGGGAAGCCATTGACCTGGGGATCCTGCTGAGCCAGCGTCATCGCCGGGTGCTGATGAGCAGTTGGGCGCTGGTCACCGTGCCAGTGTTTGTCCTGCTCAGCGTGCTGCTGTGGGAATCCCCCGCACTCGCCCTGGGGCTGTTCTGGTGGCTGAAGCCGGCGTTCGAGCGCCTGCCGTTGTACATCCTTTCCAGCGCGTTGTTCGGCCAGGCGCCCAGCGTGCAGCAGGCCTTGCGCCAATGGCCACGCCTGCTCAAGCCACAGTTGCTCGCCAGCCTGACCTGGCGACGCCTGAGCCTGAGCCGCAGCTTCACCTTGCCGGTGCTGCAGCTAGAGGGACTGGGCGGCGTGGCGCGCCAGCAGCGCCTGGCGGTGTTGCAGCAACGCGACGCCGGGGCAGCGCGCTGGCTGACACTCATTGGGATGCTGCTGGAAAGCGTGCTGTGGATCGGCATCATCAGCCTGCTCTACCTGTTCCTGCCTGGGCAGATCGAACTGGATTGGGATTGGCAAACCATGATCGCCAGCAGCGCTCAGGACTGGCTGTGGCTTGAGCACCTGAGTAACGCGCTGTACGTGCTGATCCTGATCGTCTGGGAACCGGTGTATGTGGCCTGTGGTTTCAGCCTGTACCTGAACCGGCGCACCACGCTGGAAGCCTGGGACATCGAGCTGGTATTCCGGCGCCTGCGCCAACGCCTGAGCGCGGTGGTCGCCAGCGTGCTGATGCTCGGCCTGCTGCTGGTAGGGCCTGCCGGGCAACCGCTGCTGGCCGCCGAATCGAGCGCTGCGCCCGCCAGCCCGCGCCTGCTCCAGCAACCCCTCAACAGCCAGGCTGCCAGCAGCGCCATCAATGCCATACTCGACGCCCCGCCGTTCAAGAACACCGAGACCCTGACCCGCTATCGCCTGGGTGACGCCGAGCCCGAACGACCCCAGGCGGGCCAGGCACCCGGCTGGCTCAAGGCGTTGCTCGAGTTGTTCGACACCCCGCGCTTGGCCAGCCTGGCGTCCATCATCGAAGTCCTGTTGTGGACGACGGTCATCGGCCTGCTGGTGTTACTGGCCTGGCGCTACCGCGAGTGGCTGCAGACCTTCGTCAGCCGCCGCCCGGCACCACAACTCAGCCCCCAGCGCCCGCTGCCGGCGCAACTGTTCGGCCTCGACCTAGGCCGTGACTCCCTGCCGGACGACGTCGCCGCCGAGGTCGAGCGGCTCTGGGCGAGCCAGCCTCGTGAGGCCCTCGGCTTGCTGTATCGGGCGCTGCTGGTGCGCTTGCTGCACGACTACGCGTTGCCGTTGACCAGTGCCGACACCGAAGGCCAGGTGCTGGACCATGTCCAGCGTCTGCAGCAGCCGCAACTGCATGCCTTCAGCAGCACCCTCACCGTGCATTGGCAAAATATCGCCTACGGTCACCGCGTCCCGCCACTCGCCCTGCAAACACAACTCTGCGCAGGTTGGCGCGCGCTGTTCGGCCACGGAGTGGGTCAATGAACCGGCTGCAGATGGTTCTCGGCACACTGCTGGCCGGGCTGCTAGCGGCGGTCGCGGTCTACCTGTTCCTACAGGCCACGCCCTATGCAGAAACCATCGACCACGGCCCCTCCCCCGAAGCCCAGGCCAACCCGTACCTGGCCGCCGAGCACTTTTTGCGCCAGCAAGGGCTGCGCGTCAGCCACGCCAATAGCCTCGAGACCCTGCCCCCGCTGCCCTCCCGGCAACACAGCCTGTTGCTCCTGGGGGAGCGTGTCGACATGACCCCGGCGCAGGTCGAGCAAGTGCTGGCCTGGGCCCACGCCGGCGGCCGCCTGCTGCTGGTTGCCGAGGCCCTGTGGGACGCCAAGGCCGGCAAAAGCGCCGACCTGCTGCTGGACCGGGTCCAGGTGCAGCAATCCATGAGCAAGGACCTCAAGGAGCCACCGCCCGAGGCTACGACAGACCCCTATCCCACCCTGACCAAGCTTTACCTGGAAGACGAACAAGCGCCGGCCTATGCCAGCTTCGATCCGCAGTTCCACCTCGAAGACCCGCACAACCTGGCCCAGGCCTGGGCCAACAGCGCCCTGGCCACGCACATGATGCAACTGCCCTACGGCGAAGGCCTGATCACGGTGATCACCGATGCCGACCTGTGGAAAAACCCCAACATCGGCCACTATGACAACGCCTGGCTGCTCTGGTACCTGAACGCCGACACCGAAGTCACCCTGCTGTTCGACATTGCCCACGACCACCTGCTGACCCTGTTGCTGCGGTATTTCCCCCAGGCGCTGGTGGCCCTCGCTGCATTGCTTGGCCTGTGGTGCTGGCACGTCGGCTGGCGCCAGGGCCCATTAATCGCCCCAGCGACCAAGGCTCGCCGGCAGTTGCAGGAGCACGTGGGCGCCAGTGCTGACTTCCTGCTGCGCAACGCCGGGCAACACAGCCTTCTGCAAGGCCTGCAACACGATGTGCAACGCCGCGCCCGGCAGCGGCACCCGGGCCTGGAACAGCTGGAAACTGCCGAACAATGGCAGGTCATCGCACGCTTGACCGGCCACCCGGCCGACACCATTGGCCAGTTGCTCGCTCCCTTGGCGAAACGACGACTGTCCAGCAGCGAATTCAGCCGCCAGGTCGCCCACCTGCAAACCCTCAGGAATGCCTTATGAGTGAAGCCTTCGAACCGCCTAGCCAACCCCGCGCAGCGCAACAACGGCAACGCGCCAGCCAACTGGCGCAAGCCCTGCGTGTCGAATTGAGAAAGGCCGTGATCGGCCAGGAAAGCGTGATCGACGATGTGTTGAGCGCCTTGATTGCCGGGGGCCATGTGCTGCTCGAGGGTGTGCCTGGCCTGGGCAAGACCTTGCTGGTGCGCGCCCTGGCCCGCTGCTTTGGCGGCGACTTCGCGCGGATTCAATTCACCCCCGACCTGATGCCCAGCGACGTCACCGGGCATGCCGTCTACGACCTGCAGACCGAGCAGTTCAAGTTGCGCAAGGGCCCACTGTTCACCAACCTGTTGCTGGCCGACGAGATCAACCGCGCCCCGGCCAAGACCCAGGCCGCCTTGCTCGAAGCCATGCAGGAACGCCAGGTGACACTGGAAGGTCGCGCCTTGCCGATCGCCCAGCCGTTCATGGTCCTGGCCACGCAAAACCCCATCGAACAGGAAGGCACCTACCCGCTACCGGAAGCCGAGCTCGATCGGTTCATGCTCAAGGTGCGCATGGACTACCCCGATGCCGAGCAGGAGTTGGACATGGTGCGCCAGGTCAGTCGCTCGACCCGCGCCGACATGCTCGACGTGCAGCCGCTGCGCACTTTGCTGCAAGCCAAGGACATCCTCGCCCTGCAGCGGATTGCCAGCGACCTGCCGCTGGACGAGCAGGTACTGGACTATGCCGTACGCCTGGCCCGCACCACCCGCAGTTGGCCGGGGCTGATTCTGGGCGCCGGTCCTCGAGCCTCCATCGCGCTGGTGCGGGTGGCCCGGGCGCGGGCACTGCTGCGCGGCGGTGAGTTCGTCATCCCGGATGACATCAAGGGCTGCGCGCTGGCGGTGCTGCGCCACCGCGTGCGGATTGCACCGGAGTTGGACATCGAAGGGCTGGACGTCGACCAGGTGCTCAAGCTAATGCTTGACCAGGTTCCGGCACCCAGATTGTGAATAGCACCATGACAATGATCGTCCCTGGGAAGCCTTGACCATGAAGCCGACCCGTCTGCTGCTGGCCTGGCTCGCCACCCTGTTGGGGCTGAGCATCGTGCTGGGCGCCTGCCGGGCCCTGGGCGTCGACGTGGCACCTAGCTTGCTGGCGATTAACTGGGGATTGTTGCTGGCTTTGTTGCTGCTGGCCCTGCTCGACGCTGCGCGCCTGATTCGCCGGCCCTCCCCCAGGGCGCAACGGCAACTGCCCGGCAGCCTGGCACTGGGGCGCTGGAGCGAAGTGCAGATCAGCCTGCAACATGATTACATACAGCCCCTGAGCGTGCAGCTGTTCGATCATGTCCCCGATGGCCTGGACTTCGAGGGATTACCCCAGACGGTCGAACTGCATCCCGGCCAGACTCACCTACTCAGCTACCGACTGCGCCCCTTGCGCCGTGGGCACTTCAGTTTCGAGCGTTGCGAAATCAACCTGCCGGGGCCCTTGGGGCTTTGGTCGGCCCGCAGGTACCTGACGTTGCAGGACAGCACCCGGGTCTATCCGGATTTCGCCCACCTGTATGGCGCACAACTGCTGGCGGTCGACAACTGGCTCAGCCAACTGGGCGTACGCCAGCGCCAGCGGCGCGGGCTGGGACTGGAGTTTCATCAACTGCGCGAGTTTCGCGAAGGCGATAGCCTGCGCCAGATCGACTGGAAAGCCACGGCCCGACAACGCACACCGATTGCCCGGGAGTACCAGGACGAACGGGACCAGCAGATCATCTTCATGCTCGACTGCGGTCGCTCGATGCGTAGTCAGGACGGCGAGTTGTCGCACTTCGATCACGCCCTCAATGCGTGCCTGCTGCTCAGCTACATCGCCCTGCGCCAGGGCGACGCGGTCGGCCTGATGACGTTCGCCACCGAGCAGGCGCGATACCTGCCCCCGAGTAAGGGCAACGGTCAATTGAACGTGCTGCTCAATAACCTCTATGACCTGGACAGCAGCCAGCGCCCTGCTGACTACCAGGCCGCCGCCAGCCAACTGCTCGCCCGCCAGCAGCGCCGGGCACTGGTGGTGCTGGTCACTAACCTGCGCGATGAAGCCGACGAAACCCTGCTCGGCGCGGTCCAGCGCCTGGGCCGACAGCACCGGGTGCTGGTGGCGAGCCTGCGCGAGGAAGTCCTCGACCGGCTACGCCAGGTCCCGGTGCAAACCCTGCCCGAAGCCCTGGCCTACTGCGGCACAGTGGACTACCTGAACGCCCGGGCCGATCAGCATGAACGCTTGAGCGCCCATGGCGTGCCGGTGCTGGACACCCGCCCCGGTGAGCTGGGCACCGAACTGGTCACCCGTTACCTGAGTTGGAAGAAAGCTGGCGTGCTTTAGCGCTGCCCCTGCCTGGGGCCGGGGCTAGGCCGATGCCGAGACCGGATAAAAACTGAAATAGCGCTGCAACGCGCTGACCATCTGGCCGTATTCAGGCGGGGGATTCTGCAGGGCGAACCCGGCGTCGTAATGATGGGGCGTGGCGTCTTCATGGCACCACAGGCAACAGGCCCGCAGGTCGATGACCTGACAGGCTCCATCGCCGTCGGGGATCTTCAGGCGCAAGTCAAAGACCGCCCCCAACATCAGCGGCAACTGACTGATCAGCATCAGCCCGTCTTCCGAGACATTGCCGATGTAGCCAATGGGTTTGTCGGTGATACGGTTGAAGACTTTGAGAAAATACGGCAACTGGTGCCGCTCGATCCGGCGTTCTGTGAACATACTGAGTATCGCTTTGCCAAGGCCCTTGAGCAGGGTCGCACTACTGCTTCGCAACGAGCCGGCAGAGCGAGCTCGCTGTCCCCGATTACGGTGCGAACGCCCCCGCGTTGCGCTCGCGCTACTTCTGCCGTTCTCAGGTATCAACGACGTCCAGGGTCGACCCGCTGAAACGTCTCACTAGAGACTAGCTCAAGGCTGAAACACGGCCAGTGGTTAAATGAGACCCGACATTACAATGCCGCGGGAATGCTTCTGGCGCTGCGCGGCGGGTACCAGCCCAGCGACTGCAAGGTTTCCAGGCGCGCGCGGGCACGGTAGGCGTACTCATTGTTCGGGTACTGCGCCATGATGAACTGGTAGGTCTGGGCGGCATCGACATAGAGCTTCTGCCGCTCCAGGCACTGGCCACGCAACATCGACACTTCAGGCTGGATGTAGCGCCGCGCCCGGCTCTTGCGATCGACCTGGGACAGTTCGAGCATCACCCGCTCGCAGTTGCCGGCGTCGTAGGCACGGTAGGCGGTGTTCAGATGATGGTCCATCGACCAACGGGTACAGCCCACGACACTCAGGGCCAGGGCAGCTAAAAGCACGAATCGCATGAGAGTTCTCCTGTCTTGGGCTTTGTATCGACCCGGCGGCAAAAATCTTCAGTGCGGCGTGTTCAATAAAGAATCCAATAAGTAGTGCAAACGAACAATGACTACAACTTCCCAGCATAGTAGCCTCACTCAGCGCTTGAACTCAGGAGTCTTTGCATGTCCGTCCGTCGTACCAAAATCGTCGCTACCCTTGGCCCGGCCAGTAACTCGCCGGAAGTTCTCGAACAGCTGATTCTCGCTGGCCTGGACGTTGCCCGCCTGAATTTCTCCCACGGCACGCCCGACGAGCACAAGGCTCGCGCCAAGCTGGTCCGTGACCTCGCGGCCAAGCACGGGCGCTTCGTCGCCCTGCTGGGCGACCTGCAAGGCCCGAAAATCCGTATCGCCAAATTCGCCAACAAGAAGATCGAGCTGAAGATCGGTGATCAATTCACCTTCTCCACCAGCCATCCTCTGACCGAAGGCAACCAGCAAGTGGTCGGCATCGACTACCCGGACCTGGTCAAGGACTGCGGCGTTGGCGACGAGTTGCTGCTCGACGACGGCCGCGTGGTCATGCGTGTTGATACCGCCAGCGCCACCGAACTGCATTGCACCGTGACCATCGGCGGCCCGCTGTCGGACCACAAGGGCATCAACCGTCGTGGTGGCGGCCTGACCGCTCCGGCCCTGACTGAAAAAGACAAGGCTGACATCAAGCTCGCCGCCGAAATGCAGGTCGACTACCTCGCCGTGTCCTTCCCGCGTGACGCCGCCGACATGGAATACGCCCGTCAATTGCGCGACGAAGCCGGCGGCACCGCCTGGCTGGTGGCCAAGATCGAGCGTGCCGAAGCCGTGGCCGACGACGAAACCCTCGATGGCCTGATCAAGGCTTCCGACGCAGTGATGGTTGCCCGTGGCGACCTCGGCGTGGAAATCGGCGACGCCGAGCTGGTGGGTATCCAGAAGAAGATCATCCTGCACGCACGCCGCCACAACAAAGCGGTGATCGTTGCGACCCAGATGATGGAGTCGATGATCCAGAACCCGATGCCGACCCGCGCCGAAGTGTCCGACGTGGCCAACGCCGTGCTCGACTACACCGACGCCGTGATGCTCTCGGCGGAAAGTGCTGCCGGCCTGTACCCACTGGAAGCTGTGCAGGCGATGGCGCGTATCTGCGTCGGCGCGGAAAAGCACCCGACCAGCAAGACCTCCAGCCACCGCATCGGCAAGGTCTTCGAAAGCTGCGACCAGAGCATCGCCCTGGCCGCCATGTACACCGCCAACCACTTCCCGGGCGTCAAGGCGATCATCGCCCTCACCGAAAGTGGCTACACGCCGTTGATCATGTCGCGCATTCGCTCCTCGGTGCCGATCTACGCGTTCTCCCCGCATCGTGAAACCCAGGCCCGCGCGGCGATGTTCCGTGGCGTCTACACCGTCCCGTTCGACCCGGCATCCCTGCCACCTGAGCAAGTCAGCCAGGCGGCCATCGACGAGCTGCTGGCTCGCGGCGTGGTCGAGAAAGGCGACTGGGTCATCCTGACCAAGGGCGACAGCTACCACACCATCGGCGGCACCAACGGCATGAAAATCCTGCACGTTGGCGACAAGATGGTCTGATTGACCAAGCGCTGAAAAACCAAAGCCCCGCCATGTGAATGGCGGGGCTTTTTGCTTTGCGATCCAGTGATTCCAGGTCAACACAGAACCCTGTGGGAGTGGGCTTGCCCACGATGGGCATAGGTATCTACACAACTGTGGTGCGACGTTGCACCTGTGGGCCTCTGGGGTGTTGGATTAGACCTAGTACATATCCATTTCTTCGGTAACGGCCTCCTATGGTTCCGCCTGACGGCGGCTCACTTTTGAGGAGCGCAAAAGTAAGCAAAACGCTCTTGCCCACCACTCGGTGCCTCGCTTAGGCTCGGCATGCCCGTACTCCGACATTGATTTGGGGGCCGCCGCAATGGGCCCTCCCTGGCCCAGTGCGGCTAAACCGGCGTCCTGCCGGTTTACCCCCAAATCAATATCGAAGTACGGCCAGCGTGGTTAACGGGGCGCCCAGGATCAAAAACAAAGCGAGGCGGCCTTAGAGCCGACCTGATCGCTAAAGCATGCGCGGTGTAGCTTCTACTTCCTAATACGCTGACGAAGTCAGCAATCTTTTGATCTGGCTTTGGCTTTGGCTTTTGATCCTGGGGCGCCCCGTTAAGCACGCTGGCCGAACGCAGGCTTGAATCCGTGGGTAACCCGGCAGGACGCCGGGTTAGCCGCCCCGCGCCATGGATGGCGCGTGGCGGCGGCCCACGGATTCAAGCCGGAGTGAGGGCACACCGAGCCCAAGCGAGGTGCCAAGTGGTGGGGCAAGAGCGTTTTGCTTACTTTTGCCTGGGCCGGCATTCCGGCTGTTCAAAAGTGAGCCGCCGTCAGGCGGAACCATAAGAGGCCGTTACCGAAGAAATGGATATGTACTCCGCCTAATCCAACCCCCCAGAGGCAGCCACGGGAGCAAGCTTCCTCGCCACAGGCCGCTACAACGTTGTGTAGATACCTATGCCACGATGGGGCTCGCGCGACCACCCAACATTCACGACCGCTTGAGAAACCCCGACAACGCCGCCAACGCTTCCGGCGAGCGCAGTCGTTGGACGAACAACTTGCCCTCCTCCTCGACCACCCTGCGCAGCAGTTCGCGGTCCGGGGCCGTCATCAGTTGCTTGCTGATGCGCACAGCTTGCGGCGGTAGTTGATCGAAGCGCAGCGCCATCTCCCGCGCCTTGGCGAAGGTCGCTTCCGCGCTCGGCAATGCCTGGCTGGCAATGCCCCAGGCGGCGGCCTGCTCGCCGGTAAACGCTTCGCCCAGCAGCAACAATTCGGCCGCTTTGGCCTGGCCGAGCAGTCGCGGCAGGATCAGGCTGGAGCCGAACTCCGGACACAGACCCAGGTTGACGAATGGCATGCGCAACTTGGCATCGGCGCTGACGTACACCAGATCGCAATGCAGCAGCAGCGTGGTGCCGATGCCTACTGCGGCTCCGGCAACGGCGGCGACCACCGGCTTGCGGCACTCCAGCAGGCTGCGCATGAACTGGAACACCGGGCTGTCGAGATCACTCGGCGGCTCCTGGAGAAAGTCGGCGATATCATTGCCGGCGGTAAAGCACTGCAGGCTGCCAGTGATCAGCACCGCATTGATCTCAGGGTCGGTATCCGCCTGTTGCAGGGCTGCGCCCAATTGGCTGTACATGGCGCGGGTCAGGGCGTTTTTCTTGTCCGGGCGATTCAGGCGCAACGTCAGCAGCCCGCCTTCGCGTTCCAGCAAAATGGCATCGGTCATGGTCAATCTCATGCAAAGAAAGTCAGCTCAACCACGCGGCAGGAACACATCGGCCAGCAGTTGATTACGTGGCAGCCCTGCCAGGTACAAGCGCCGGGCAAAGGCGTCGACACTCTCAGGGCTCCCGCAGAGTAAGGCCAGGGTTTGCCGGGAAACAAGGCGCAATTGCGCCAAAGCCGCTGACAGCTCGGCCGCTGTCCACAGCTCGACACTCAGGTTGGCGCGGTTGGCTGCCAGTGCCGCCAGGGGTTTGGCCAGGTAATGCTCTGCCCCATCATGGGCCAGGTGAATCACCCGGATAGGCCCTTGATGATCCTGGCGCAGCGCTTCACGCAACACCCCGAACAGAGGCGCCAGCCCCGTGCCTGCGGCCAGCAGCCACAGCGGACGGGTTTGCCAGTCAGGGTCGTAGTGCAAGGCCCCGCCGCGCAGTTCACCGAGGCGGATCGAATCACCGATCTTCAGCGCCCGGGCGGCATCGCTGAAGGCACCGGGCAGTCGGCAGTCGAGGTGAAACTCGAGGAATCGGTCTTCCTGCGGCAGGCTGGCCAGGGAGTACGGACGCGCCACGTGGCCGGCCCACAGCACCAAGTGTTGACCGGCCTGATAGCGCAGCGGGCGCTCGGCCAACAAACGCAGGCGCAACACACAGGGACTCAACCAGTCCAGCGCCTCGACCACGGCGGGGGCGCCGTCACGCAGCGGATCGAACACCGCCACCTGCAGGTCATCCAGCACCTCGCACTGACAGGCCAGGCGCCAGCCCTGCTGGCGCTGCCCGGCACTCAGAGCGTCCGGGCGACGGTCGCCGACCTCACCGCGCAGGCACTGCACCAGGCACGCGTGGCAACTGCCCGCCCGGCAACTGTAAGGCACCTGCAAACCCTGCTGATTCAAGGCATCAAGCAGGTTGCTGCCCGCCGCTACCGTCCATTGACGCTCACCGACAGTCACTTCAGGCATCGATGTTTTCCCAGGCCGCCGCACAGCGATTACGGCCATCGCGCTTGGCCCGGTAAAGCGCCTGGTCGGCACGTTGCAAGGCGTCGTCGAGGTCATCGCCGACGGCCAGCAGGGTCATCCCCGCAGACAGGCTAAGATCCGGCACAGACAGGCCGATCAACTGCACTTCGGTGAACGCCAGGCGCAACCGTTCACAACAGGAGGTCAAGCGCTCGGGATTGCAATCAGGTAACAACAACACAAACTCCTCACCGCCATACCGGGCCAGTACATCGCCCTCGCGCAAACAGGCCGTGGCGACGCCGGCAAATGCCTGCAGGACCTGGTCGCCGGCGGCATGGCCATGCAGGTCGTTGATACGTTTGAAGTGGTCCAGGTCGATCAGCGCCAGGCCATGCTCCACCGAGGCTTCCATGTTTTGCAATTCACGGGTGGCCAAGCGCAGGAAATGCCGACGATTGAACAAACCGGTCAACTCATCGGTGGCCACCAGATCCTCGAGCTGACGCATCATCCCGCGCAGCGTGTCCTGATGCGCCTGCAGGGCAAACCGGCGCTGGCGCATGCGCAGGCGCGAAGCTTGCACATAGCTGGCATACAACGCCAGCCAGACCAACACAATAAACAGCACACAGACCTGCAAGGCCGCCAGAGTCGGGTCGGCCAGTTCGAAATGGTAGCCTTCCCACAGGTTGAGGCAGGCAAAGCTGAAGAACACCAGGGCCGCACAGCGCACAAACGCTCGGCGCGGCAGGTGAAACAGGCCGAACATCAGAATCAGTACGTAAAAGATCAGGAAGGCGCCACGAGCAGCGTCCAGATGGGCGATCAGCCAGGTTTGCCAACCAATGCCCAGCAGCACCTGGACTTCGGTCAGGCTGGGATCGGGGAACCGCAGGTTGCGCCCACTGAAGAAGATCGCGAACAGCAACGACTGACAGAGCATCACCAACGCGGTGGCAACTAGCGCACTGCGCACCGAGCCCTGGAAGTGCCCACTGAGGATCGCCAGCCATAGCAGCAATAACGCCAGCACATAGGTGCCCGTCGCCAGAATAAAGCGCTTGAGCAATAGATTCTGGATCGCGTTATGGGTCAATCGTTGACTCACCGTGCAAAGGGGGGCTGATAAGAGTGTCCTACCCTAAAGGCCTTGGATCACTTTAGTGTTGCTGCTCGAAAATGACCATCCAATTTTTGTCGGGCTGCCTCGGGTCGCGTCATCATTGTTATGCGACCTTGGTTTGACTGCCGGCGGGTGTGCCCGGCGGCGAGGCGCGCTATACTGCCGCGCCTTTTTAGCGTCGCGCCAGCAACCCCGGCGTGCCCTGAAAGGTGTTTGCAGCCGACCGATGCACCCCACTGCAAGCACCTTTATTAAATGTTCCCGTCCTTTAGAGGAGCGCGACTCATGACCGTGATCAAGCAAGACGACCTGATTCAGAGCGTTGCTGACGCCCTGCAGTTCATTTCTTATTACCACCCCGTGGACTTCATCCAGGCGATGCACGAGGCCTACCTGCGCGAAGAATCGCCAGCGGCCCGCGATTCGATCGCACAGATCCTGATCAACTCGCGCATGTGCGCCACCGGCCACCGCCCGATCTGCCAGGACACCGGTATCGTCACCGTGTTTGTCCGCGTGGGCATGGACGTGCGCTGGGATGGCGCGACCATGGGCCTGGACGACATGATCAACGAGGGCGTGCGTCGCGCCTACAACCTGCCGGAAAACGTCCTGCGTGCGTCCATCCTCGCCGACCCGGCAGGTGCTCGCAAAAACACCAAGGACAACACCCCGGCCGTGATCCACTACTCGATCGTCCCGGGTAACACCGTGGAAGTCGACGTGGCAGCCAAGGGCGGCGGTTCCGAGAACAAGTCGAAAATGGCCATGCTCAACCCGTCCGACTCGATCGTCGACTGGGTGCTCAAGACCGTTCCAACCATGGGCGCCGGCTGGTGCCCACCGGGCATGCTCGGCATCGGCATCGGCGGCACCGCTGAGAAAGCCGCGGTAATGGCCAAGGAAGTGTTGATGGAATCCATCGACATCCACGAGCTCAAGGCTCGCGGCCCGCAGAACCGTATCGAAGAAATGCGCCTGGAGCTGTTCGAGAAGGTCAACCAACTGGGCATCGGCGCCCAGGGCCTTGGTGGCCTGACCACCGTGCTCGACGTGAAGATCATGGATTACCCGACCCACGCCGCGTCCCTGCCGGTGTGCATGATCCCGAACTGCGCCGCCACCCGTCACGCGCACTTCGTGCTCGACGGTTCCGGCCCGGCTTCGCTGGAAGCGCCATCGCTGGACGCCTACCCGGAAATCGTCTGGGAAGCCGGTCCGTCGGCCCGTCGCGTCAACCTCGACACCCTGACCCCGGAAGACGTGCAAAGCTGGAAGCCGGGCGAAACCGTGCTGCTCAACGGCAAGATGCTCACCGGTCGCGACGCCGCGCACAAGCGCATGGTCGAGATGCTGAACAAGGGCGAAACCCTGCCGGTAGACCTCAAGGGTCGCTTCATCTACTACGTCGGCCCGGTTGATCCGGTGCGCGAAGAAGTGGTTGGCCCGGCAGGCCCGACCACCGCGACGCGGATGGACAAGTTCACCCGCCAGATCCTCGAGCAGACCGGCCTGTTGGGCATGATCGGCAAATCCGAGCGCGGTCCGACCGCCATCGAAGCGATCAAGGACCACAAGGCCGTCTACCTGATGGCAGTCGGCGGTGCGGCTTACCTGGTGGCGCAAGCCATCAAGAAATCCCGCGTAGTCGCTTTCGCCGAACTGGGCATGGAAGCGATCTACGAGTTCGACGTCAAGGACATGCCAGTGACTGTTGCAGTCGACAGCAACGGCGAGTCGGTCCACATCACCGGTCCTGCCATCTGGCAGAAGAAGATCAGTGACAGCCTGGCGGTAGAAGTGCAGTAAGCACCCACACCCCAGTCAGGAAAAGCCGCGCTGTTTGTCAGAACAGCGCGGCTTTTTTATGGTCCCTGCGCACTGCGCGGACTCTGCGCCGTCGCCGCGCTGCATGCTATCGTGCGCCCCCGACCCCGTAGTCTGTGCCCATCGCATGCCACCTATTTATCGTTCCCTGCGCCTGATGCTCTATGTACTGCTGATCGTGGCCGGCACAGTCCTGGTCAGCGCCGCCGCCGTGCGCCACGCCGAGCGCCAGGCCCTGGAGGACGACGCTCAACGCGCCAACCAGCAATTAGCCTTGTACGCCACGTCCCTGCATACGCTGATTGAACGTTACCGCGCCCTGCCCGCCGTGCTGGCACTGGACCCGCAATTGCGCTCGGCGCTGGCAGGCCCGGTAAGCCCGCAACAGCAGGACTCGCTGAACCACAAGCTGGAGAAAATCAACGGCGCGGCCCAGTCGTCCACCCTCGAACTGCTGGACCGCAACGGACTGGCCGTCGCGGCCAGCAACTGGCGCCTGCCCAGCAGTTATGTCGGCCACAACTACGGCTTCCGCCCCTACTTCAGCCAGACCCGCAGCCAGGGCACCGGACGCTTTTATGCGGTAGGCGTGACCAGCGGCATTCCCGGCTACTTCCTGTCCAGTGCCGTGTTGGGCGACAACCAAGAGTTTCTTGGCGCCATGGTAGTCAAGCTGGAGTTTCCGGAACTGGAGCGCGAATGGCGCCAGGGCACTGACACCCTGCTGGTCAGCGACGCCCGCGGCATTGTGTTCATTGCCAACCAGCCGGGCTGGCGCTATCGCCTCCTTGAAACCCTGTCGCCGACCGACCTCGCCGAGCTCGAAGCTACTCGTCAGTACGACAAGCAAACGCTGGTGCCCCTACCCCACGAACAGCTTCGACGCTTCGACGACAACAGTTACCTGGCGCGGGTCGAGGGTCCCGACGGATCGGCCGAGTACCTCTGGGAGTCACTGCCCCTGAGTGCCGAAGGCTGGACACTGCACCTGTTGCGGCGCCCGCAGGTGGCCTTCGAGGATTTGCGCAACGCCGCACTGGCCGCAGCCGGCGTGTGGCTGACGCTGGTGTTTGTGCTGCTGTTCCTCAGCCAGCGCTGGCGTATCGCCAAGCTGCGCCAGCGCAGCCGCGAGGAACTGGAACGCCTGGTGGAGGAACGCACCCGAGAGTTGCGCACGGCTCAGGACGGCCTGGTGCAGTCAGCCAAACTCGCCGCCCTGGGGCAGATGTCAGCGGCCCTGGCCCACGAGATCAACCAGCCGCTCACCACCCAGCGCATGCAGCTTGCCACGCTGAGACTGCTGCTGGACCACGGCCGCGTCGATGATGCCTACAAGGCACTCAAACCGCTGGATGACATGCTCACCCGAATGGCGGCCCTCACTGGCCACCTGAAGACCTTCGCCCGCAAGAGCCCCAGCGGCTTGCGCGAGCCACTGGACCTGGCGGCGGTGGTCGACCAGGCCCTGCACCTGCTGGAAGTCCGCCTGCGCGATGAACAGATCAACTTCACTGTGGACCTGGTCCGCCCGGCGCGGGTTCGTGGGGACGCCATTCGCCTGGAACAGGTGCTGATCAATCTTCTGCGCAATGCCCTGGATGCCATGCGCGACAAGTCACTCAAGCGGCTGCGCATCAGTCTTGAAGCCGACCAACAGCTGTGGCGCCTGAGCGTCACCGACAGCGGTGGCGGGATTCTTGCGCAGGACCTGCCCAATGTTTTCGACCCGTTTTTCACCACCAAGCCTGTGGGCGATGGCCTGGGACTCGGGCTGGCCGTATCCTTTGCGATCATTCATGAGCTCGGCGGTCGCCTGACGGCCGAGAACCACGGCGACGGTGCGCGCTTCACCGTGACCCTGCCCGTCGACCTGGAGGCACAGATCTGATGTTGAACTCGGTAATAGTGGTCGATGACGAACGCAGCATTCGCGACGCCGTCGAGCAATGGCTGAGTCTCTCGGGATTCCAGGTCCAGCTGTTCAGCCGTGCCGAGGACTGCCTGGCGCAGTTGCCGGTGAATTTCCCCGGGGTGATTCTCAGCGATGTGCGCATGCCGGGGATCAGCGGCCTGGAATTGCTGGCCTCCCTGCAACAACGGGATGCCGAACTGCCGGTGATCCTGTTGACCGGCCACGGCGATGTACCGATGGCGGTCGATGCCATGCGCGATGGCGCCTACGATTTCCTGGAAAAACCCTTCAGCCCCGAGACCTTGCTCAACAGCCTGCGCCGGGCACTCGACAAGCGCCGGCTGGTCCTGGAAAACCGTGCCCTGCACGAACAGGCCGACCACCGCAGCAAATTGGAGGCCAGCCTGCTGGGCGTGTCCCCGGGCCTGCAGACCCTGCGCCGGCAAGTCCTGGACTTGGCAGGCCTGCCGGTCAACGTAGTAATTCGCGGTGAAACCGGCAGCGGCAAGGAGCTGGTTGCTCGCTGCCTGCACGATTTCGGCCCGCGCGCCGCCAAGCCCTTCGTCGCCCTGAACTGCGCGGCGATCCCCGAGCAACTGTTCGAGGCCGAACTGTTCGGGCACGAACACGGCGCTTTCACCGGCGCCCAGGGCAAGCGTATCGGCAAGCTGGAATATGCCGACGGCGGCACCCTGTTTCTCGATGAAATCGAAAGCATGCCGCTGGCCCAGCAGGTCAAGTTATTGCGCGTGCTGCAGGAACAGAAGCTCGAGCGCCTGGGGGCCAACCAGAGCATCGATGTCGACTTGCGGATCATCGCCGCGACCAAACCCGACCTGCTGGATGAAGCCCGGGCCGGGCGTTTTCGCGAAGACCTGGCCTATCGGCTCAACGTGGCCCAGTTGCGTTTGCCGGCGCTGCGTGAGCGGCGCGAAGACATTCCCTTGCTCTACGCCCACTTCAGCCGTGCGGCGGCGCAACGCCTGGGCCGCAGCGTCGCGCCCCTGAGCGGTCCGCAGTTGAGTCGCCTGCTCAGCCATGACTGGCCGGGTAACGTGCGCGAACTGGCCAACGTTGCCGAGCGCCAGGTGCTGGGCCTCGATGATCCCGAACCGGACGCCATCGAACCCGGCCAGTCGCTGGCAGCCCAACAGGAAGCATTTGAAGCGCAGTGCCTGCGCGCCGCCCTGACTCGGCACAAGGGCGATATCAAGGCAGTGCTCGAAGAGTTGCAACTGCCACGCCGCACCTTCAATGAAAAACTCCAGCGCCACGGCCTGACCCGCGAAATGTTCCTGGGCTGAATACTCGGCGGATTTCCGCTCAGCGAATCTGGCGCATGAGCGGATTTCCGCTCACTTACCCGACAAAACCCCTCTAGAACGGCCCTGCACAACCTGGCACGGCTCCTGCTATAGCCCCTGCAGGCTGCGTTTTTGCGCGCTCCACAAAAACAATTAATTGAAGGATCCGTCATGGATAACTCACAACCCCTGCCTCTCGGGTCGGCGGCTTCGCCTGCCAAAGAAAGAACCTCGGCCAGTCGCATCAAATCAATTTTCAGCGGCTCTGTCGGCAACATGGTCGAGTGGTATGACTGGTACGTCTACGCCGCATTCTCGCTGTACTTCGCCAAAACCTTCTTCCCCCATGGCGACACCACCGCCCAACTGCTCAATACCGCCGCAATCTTCGCCGTAGGCTTCCTGATGCGTCCGATCGGTGGCTGGCTGATGGGGCTGTATGCCGACAAAGTCGGACGCAAAAAGGCCCTGATGGCTTCGGTATACCTGATGTGCTTCGGCTCACTGCTGATCGCCCTGAGTCCAAGTTACGAAGTCATCGGCATCGGTGCGCCGATCCTGCTGGTGTTCGCGCGCTTGCTGCAAGGCCTGTCGGTGGGTGGCGAATACGGCACTTCCGCCACCTACCTTAGCGAGATGGCCACCAAGGAACGTCGCGGCTTCTACTCCAGCTTCCAGTATGTGACGCTGATTTCCGGCCAACTCATCGCCCTGGCGGTGTTGATCGTGCTGCAACAAGTGCTGACCACCGAAGAGCTGTATGCCTGGGGCTGGCGTATCCCGTTCGCCATCGGTGCGCTGTGTGCCGTGGTCGCGCTGTACCTGCGTCGTGGCATGGAAGAAACCGAGTCGTTCACCAAGAAAAAGAAGTCCAAGGAAAGCGCGATGCGCACCTTGATGCGCCACCCCAAGGAACTGCTGACTGTAGTCGGCCTGACCATGGGCGGCACCCTGGCGTTCTACACCTACACCACCTACATGCAGAAGTACCTGGTGAACACGGTTGGCATGAGCATCAGCGACTCCACCACCATTTCGGCGGCGACCCTGTTCCTGTTCATGTGCTTGCAACCTCTCGTCGGCGGCCTGTCGGATAAAATCGGCCGGCGCCCGATCCTGATCGCCTTCGGCGTATTGGGCACCCTGTTCACCGTGCCGATCCTGACGACCCTGCACACCATCCAGACCTGGTGGGGCGCGTTCTTCCTGATCATGGCGGCGCTGATCATCGTCAGCGGCTACACCTCCATCAACGCGGTGGTCAAGGCTGAACTGTTCCCGACCGAAATCCGTGCCCTGGGCGTGGGCCTGCCGTATGCCCTGACCGTCTCGATCTTCGGCGGCACCGCTGAATACATCGCCCTGTGGTTCAAGAGCATCGGCATGGAAACCGGTTACTACTGGTACGTCACCGCGTGTATTGCTGTGTCCCTGTTGGTATACGTGACCATGAAAGACACCCGCAAACACTCGCGGATCGAAACTGACTGATCCACACCCCGTAGGAACTGCCGCAGCCCGCGGCGGTTCCTACAGACCTATCCTCGTACCTCCCCTCCCGATTAATGATCCGTTAATTCCCCTACGACACTCTGCTGTCATCTGAATCCTGAACGACGTCTCGTCCGTCCATGGCATTCGGCCCCCTTGGGGGAAGCCGCACTGCAATCTGTCAGTGACGGCAAACACATCGAATTAACCGATCACTAAAGGCTAATTTTTGCGCTTTTAGATCAGTTTTGAGCGAGTAGTATGAACTCCATACCGCACGCCCAAAACGTCAACGAACCTGGAGCACAGACCATGAAAACCCAACTGATCCTCGCCTTGACCCTCTCCGTACTGGCTGCCAACACCTTCGCCGCCGATGGCTTTGACCGTACCGGCTCGGCAGTCGCCGCTGATGGATACGACCGCACCGGCGCTGCTACCTTGGCTGCAGATGGCTACGAGCGCACCCCGCAAGGCCAGACCGTTGCCGAAGATGGCTACGATCGCACCGGTTCTGCCTCCATCAGCTAAGCCGTGAATGCCCCCCCACAAAGCCCGGCTCACGTCGGGCTTTGTGCTTTTTGCTCGCCCCGGCACACTGGCAATACCGGCAATCGCCCTGCACTATTGCGCCTCACCTTGACGGAATCCGCCCATGCCCGACGATATCCACTTCTACGAACCTGCCCAGGGCCACGGCCTGCCCCACGACCCGTTCAATGCCATCGTCGGCCCACGGCCTATTGGCTGGATTTCCTCGCAGGACGGCCAAGGCCGCTTGAATCTGGCGCCCTACAGTTTTTTCAATGCGTTCAACTACATCCCGCCGATCATCGGGTTCGCCAGCGTCGGACGCAAAGACAGCCTGAACAATATCGAACAGACCGGCGAGTTCGCCTGGAACCTGGCCACCCGCCCGCTGGCCGAGCAGATGAACCAGAGCTGCGCAATGGTCCCCGCCGACGTCAACGAATTTGAACTGGCGGGGCTCACCCCCGTCGCCTCAAAAATCATCCAGGTGCCGCGCGTCGCGCAAAGCCCGGTGTCCTTCGAGTGCAAGGTGACCCAGATCATTCAGTTGCAGCGTGCAGACCAGCAATTGGTGCCGAGCTGGCTGATCCTCGGCGAAGTGGTCGCCGTGCATATCGCCAAGTGGCTGCTCAAGGATGGGGTGTACGACACCGCCGCGGCAGAACCGATTCTGCGCGGCGGCGGTCCGGCGGATTACTTCCAGTTGGGGCCCGAGGCCCTGTTCAAGATGCACCGCCCGGGGGCGACCAAGGCTTGAGGTATTGCTTTACCAGATGAGTTCACCGTCCTCACCGACGTCGGCCAATCGAGCCAGTTGCTGCTCGGCAGCCAGGTCGGCCTCCAGGGCGGTGTTGAACGTCTGGTCGATCAGTACCTTGTTGAAACGCGGGGCGCCCGCCCCACCGAGGGCCTTGACGGCGATGGCCGCGGTGTAACCTTCGTCACCGCGCACGGCGGCAGAAACGGCTTCGAACTGTGCAAACTCTTTACGTGCCATGTTGCGGATCCTGGCCAATGGAAAGTCGGCCATTCTAAACCTTCAGCCGGCCAACTGCTGCATGGCCAGCGCATCGCAGGACGGATGCCCGGCGCGTGCCTGGTCGGCGCCGACATCGCTGAAGGTGTGGAAGTCCAGGCTATGAACTACCAACTCCTGGACCAACTCGCCGAAAACGGCCATGGCCGGGCTGCTGAAATAGGCGGTCATGGCCGGCTGGTCGACCCAGGAGCCGGACACCAGCCACAGCTGGGGGTCGCACAACGAGTGCTGCAGGGCAAAATGCAGGTTGCCACTGGCCTGGCGCGTAGGCTCGATCAGGCAACTCAAACGCGCGCCCAACTCCATCGAGCGGCCTGCCTGGGCCCGGACCAACGCCATATGGCTGACGGGTATTTGCATGGACATGTTCATCGCTCCCTGGATGTAGACAATCGGCAGCCTGAGAGAAGCTGCGACAGGACCAGAGAATAAGCGCCAGGCTCAAGACTGGTTAGTCGATTCCTGCCGGCTTGTTGCACAATCCTGCGCCGACCGCCGGCGCACCGCTGTGTCCAGCGCATCTACCCGATGAAGATGACAAGAGTGTTTCAAGCAACGATCGCAGCCCTTTGCTGCGGTTCTGCAGGCGGTATCTACCACCACCGCAGGATCAGGCAAGTTTTGCGCAGGATCGGCCTATCCCCAAGACTTGCACAAACTTAAGCTATGCCCATCCCATCAGCCTTACCGAGGATGTTCGCCATGTCACCTGTGGATTCCAACCACACGCCACTTGACGCCAGCCTGGAGCACCAGCGCGCGGAACTGGCGGCCATCATCCGGCGTAACACCCAGGAGGACGGCAGCTACACCACTGCCATCAACGCGCTGGTGTTGTCACGCCACAGCCAGTCCCACGACTTTGCCCCGGTGCTCGCGCAGCCAGCGCTGTGCATCATGGCCCAAGGGCGCAAAGAGGTCAGGCTGGCCGACGAACTGTTCAACTACGACCCGCTCAACTACCTGGTGGTCTCGGTCTCGATGCCCCTTAGCGGACGGGTGGTGGATGTCTCGCCCCAAGTGCCGATCCTGGCCTTGCGCCTGGACATCGACCCGACGGAAATCACCGCGTTGATTGCCGATGCCGGCCCCCTTGGCGTACCTGCCCGCCCTACCGGGCGGGGCCTGTATGTCGAACAGCTGGATCAACCGATGCTCGACGCGGTGCTGCGCCTGGCGCGTTTGCTGGACACTCCCAAAGACATCGCCATGCTCGCGCCACTGATCCGCCGGGAGATTCTCTACCGTCTGCTGCGCAGCCCCCAAGGCCACCGGCTGTACGAAATTGCCATCGCCAACAGCCAGAGCCATCGCATCAGCCAGGCGATCAAATGGCTCAACGGCAACTTCGAGCAACCATTGCGTATCGATGACCTGGCCCGCGAGGTGAACCTGAGCGTCTCGACCCTGCACCACCGGTTCAAGGCAATGACCGCCATGAGTCCGTTGCAGTACCAGAAGCAACTGCGCTTGCAGGAGGCGCGGCGCCTGATGTTGGCCGAAGGCCTCGACGCCTCGGCGGCGGGATATCGCGTGGGCTATGAAAGCCCCTCGCAGTTCAGCCGCGAATATAGCCGGCTGTTTGGCGCACCGCCGCTGCGGGACCTGGCGCGGTTGCGACTGTCTGTCTGATCAGACCTGATGGCCCCATCGCGAGCAGGCTCGCTCCCACTGAGGAGCGAGCGGCCAGTCAGGCACCCAATACGCGGCAAGCCTCGGATGGAATGGTCACCGACACCGGGTTGCCGATGCTCAACCCAATGCCCTGGCACGGTGTACTCAAGGCCGTCAGCGAGACCCCGGAGCACTCCACCGTGGTTTCGATGGTCGCGCCGATATCTCGCACGAACGTCACCTTGCCCAACAGGCGATTACCCGCTGTTGCCTGGGGATGGGACAGTTGCAGGTCTTCGGGGCGCACCAGCATCTTGAGCTTCTCGCCGACCACGATACTGCTGCAGATCGGCACCGCCAGCGCGTCGCCGCCCGGCAAGCTGACCCTGCCGTTGCCCAGCGCGGTTGCCGGGAAGATGTTGCCGGAGCCGATGAAGTCCGCCACGAACGCGTTGGCCGGGTGCCGGTAGATCTCGATCGGCGTGCCGACCTGCTGGATCCGGTGCTCACCCAGCACTACCACGATGTCAGCCATGGTCATGGCTTCGCGCTGGTCATGGGTGACCATGATGGTGGTGATGTTCAGGCGCTGTTGCAGTTGGCGGATTTCCACCTGCATCGACTCCCGCAGCTTGGCGTCCAGGGCAGACAGCGGCTCATCGAGCAGGAGGATTTTCGGGTGCGCGGCAATTGCCCGGGCAATCGCCACCCGCTGGCGCTGGCCACCAGAGAGCTTGGCGACCGGGCGATCGATCATCGCTTGCAGCTGGATCAGTTCCAACAACTCCACCACCCGCGCCTGCTGCTCGGCCTTGCCCACGCCGCGCAGCTTCAGGGGGTAGGCGATGTTCTCGCCCACGGTCATGTGCGGGAACAGTGCCAGCGACTGGAACACCATGCCGAAATTGCGCAGGTGCGCCGGGGTGTTGCCGATGTCCTCGCCGTCCAGGCGAATTTCGCCGCCACTGAGGGTTTCCAGGCCGGCGATCATCCGCAGCAAGGTGGTTTTGCCACAGCCCGAGGGGCCGAGAAAACACACCAGCTTGCCCTCGGGCAAATGCAGGTTGACGTCCCTTACCGCGCAGGCCGAGCCGTAGTGTTTCTCGACGTTTTCCAGAATCAGACCAGTCATGTGAATCACCTCAAGCAATCAGAAGGAAACGCCGCCTTCGCCCACCAGCTTCTCCAACGCCCAGATCAGGACGAAGTCGATCAGCACGATCAGCACGGCAAACGAAAAAACGGTGGGGTCCAGCGATGACACCGTGCGGCTGTACATCCAGATCGGCACGGTCATGACATCGATGGTGTAGAGGAAGTAGGTCACCGTGAACTCGTTGAACGAGACGATGAACGCCAGCAGCATCCCGGCCAGGATCCCCGACTTCATCATCGGCACCACCACATCGACAATCGCCCGGGTCGGCGAGGCGCCGAGCATCTGCGCCGCCTCTTCGACTTCACTGCCGATCGACAGCATTGCCGCCGTGCAGTTCTTCACCACGAAGGGCAAGGCCAGGATCACGTGGGCAATCACCAACCGCGAGGTGGTCATCTGGAACGGCAGGCTGTCGAATACCAGCAGCAAGGCCAAGCCCAGTACCACCATCGGGAACACCAGCGGCAACGACATCAGTTGCAGGGCCACCGCCTTGCCGCGGAACTCGCAACGGGTCAGGGCATAGGCCGCGGGCACTGCGATCAAGGTAGCGAACACCATGGTCAGGCACGCCACCATCAAGCTGGTGGTCATGGCCTTGCCCAGGCTCAGCACATCGCTGGCATCCGGCGAGACAAAGGTGTGCCAGGCGGCCTTGTACCATTGCAGGCTGTAGCTGCTGGGCGGGAAGTCGAGGTTCGACGCGCCACTGAACGACATGACGATCATGGTCAGGATTGGCAACACCGCCAGCAGCAGGATGCAACCGGACAACACTCCTGCCAGCTTGCCGGTGTCGCCCGGCAACAGCGCCTGGCGTGGCTTGAACAAACGACTCATAACGAAGCCTCCAGCATGCGCCGGCGACGGCCGGTGATGTATTCAGAAAGAGTCATGATCGCCAGCGTGGTGACAATCAACACCACGCCGGCGGCAGACGCTGCGGGCCAGTTCATCAGCGGGGCGATCTGGTCGTGCACCATCACCGCCAGCATCGGTACGCGGCGGCCACCGAGCAGCAAGGGCACCACGAAGCTGCTGGCGTTGTAGGCAAACACCAGGGTCGCACCTGTAATGATGCCGGGCAGGCTCATGGGCAGCACCACCTGGCGAAACACCTGCAGGCGACTGGCACCAAGGGTCGCCGCGGCTTCTTCATAGGTCCGGGCAACCCCACGCATGGCGCTGGCGATCGGCAGCACGGCCAGGGGGAACGCGGTTTGCACCAGGCCCATCAACACGCCGTTCTGGTTGTACAGCAGCATGATCGGCCGCTTGATCAGCCCCAGGCCCATCAAGGCCTGGTTGAGCATTCCGCCTGGGCCGAGAATCACCAGCCAGCCATAGCTTTGCAGCAGCAGGTTGACCAGCAACGGCAACAGCACCGCCGCCAGGAACACCCGCCGTAGCAAAGGCGAAGTCAGGCGCGACATGGTGTAGGCCACCGGGATCGCCAGCACCACGGCGATCACCGCGCTGATCAGCGCCAGGCGCAGGGTCAGCAGCAAGGACTTGAGGTAATAGGGTTCCAGCAACTGGGCGTAACTGGCCAGGCTGAAACCGCTCCACTCCGCACCTTTGGTGCCCACGCTCATGCGCAGCACCAGCAGGCTGGCGATGATCAGCACGCCGAGGAACAGCATCGAGGGCGAGAGAAAAAACCAGGCACGCGCCGTCGGCGATACACCCCGGTTGCGGCGCACGACAGCTGCGCCGACCGGGTGGGTCAGGGGTTGGTGTTCCATAGCAATGATCTCGTCAATGGAAGATCGGGGCATGGCGAGTACTGCGCACTCGATCGCTGGCAAGCCAGCTCCCACAGGTCGTGCATGATTCTTGTAGGAGCTGGCTTGCCAGCGATGAGGTTCGAAGAACCTCCCCGCGATTCAGATCAGGAAGAAAAGATTTCCGTGTAACGACGAATCCATTGGTCATGCACGCTCGCCAGGAAGGCGTTGTCGTGCATGATCGCCTTCTCGGCAATCTGCTCCGGCGTCAGGATGAATGGGCTCTTGCGGGCCTCGGCAGAGATGATGGCCTTGGCGTTGACCGGGCCGTTGAAGATGTCTTCGGCCATCTTGCCCTGGACCAGCGGGTCCAAAGAGTGGTCGATGAAGGCGTAGGCCAGGTCGGTGTCGCCGGGACGGTTCTTCGGCATCACCGACAGCATCAGGTCGGTATAGAAACCTTCCTTCATGCCAAAAGTGGCGCCCAGGCCGTAGGCCGGATCGCGGATCTGCTTGGGGAAAAACGCCGGGGCGTACAGCCCACCCATGTCCAGGGAACCGGTGCGGAACAGCTCGGCGATCTGGTTGGGATTTTCCCCCAGGGTCACTACCCGGTCCTTGAGCTCGGCGAGCTTCTTGAAGCCCGGCTCGATGTTGTGCTCATCACCGCCGGCCAGTTTCGCGGCGATGATGATCAGGTCCATGGCCTCGGTCCAGTTCGGCGGCGGCAGGAAGATATTCGGCGCCAGCTCCGCATCCCACAACGCGGCGTAGCTGGTTGGCGCTTCGCTCAGGGTGCGGGTGCTGTAGACCAGGCTGTTGCACCACAGCAGGTAACCAATGCCGTGGCCGTTGGCGCCAGTACGGTATTTCTCCGGCACATCGAGCAGGTTGGGAATCCGGTTGAGGTCGGGTTTTTCCAGCAGGCCGGCGGCGGCCAGGCCTTCGGCACCGACTCCGGCCAGGGTGATGATGTCGTACTGCGGGCGATCACCACCGGCCTTGAGCTTGGCGACCATTTCCGAAGTGCTGCCGGTGCGGTCGGCGATGACCTTGGCGCCGGTCTTGGCCTCGAAGGTCGCGGCGATGTTGCGCAGTGCCGCAAGGCCGGTGTCATCGGACCAGGTCAATAGACGCAAGGTCTTGCCTTGAAAGCGCGTATCACTGGCGTTGGCGCGGATGAACGGCATGCTCATGGCGGCGGCCGCCACCGAGGCGACCCCAACGGTCTTGATGAATTGTCTTCTGTTCAGATCATGCTCGCCCATGAAGGACTCCCTCTATTGTTGTTGATTTGAGGTGGCTGCATCCCTTGCGACCGCGCTGTTCGATCGCTGCCAACCCCTGTGCTACAAGGGCTTTGGCGATGTCGGCGGGTTCATCCTGAGGTCACGCCCTGAGCGCAACAATCGAAAAAAAATCATTGGTGCCATGTCCCGCACGCATGCCTCGTGACGAGGCATGCAGGGCCCGTTTTCGGGCAGTCAGACGGCGCGAATCACGTGTTTTATTTCCTGGAATGCCTGCAACCCCCACGGCCCCAACTCGCGACCGAGACTGCTCTGCTTGTAGCCACCCCAGGCGGCCTGCGGGAAGATCACTTGCGGCGCGTTGATCCACACCAGCCCCGCCTGCAGCGCGTCGGCGACCCGCTGCGCAGCGCTCGCATCGCCGCTGACGACACTGGCCACCAGGCCGAACTGACTGTCGTTGGCCAGCGCGATGGCTTCCTGCTCACTGGCAAAACGGCGCACACAAAGCACCGGCCCAAAGATCTCCTCGCACCACAGCGCACTGTCCAGGGGCACGTCGGTGAAGACCGTCGGCTGCAAAAAATACCCGCGGGGCAGGTCCGCCGGACGCCCGCCACCACACACCAGCCGCGCACCGGCGCTCAGGCCGCGATCGATATGGCCCAGCACTCGCTGGTATTGCGCCTGGTTGACCAGCGCGCCCATCTCCACCTCGGGGTCGAACGGCTCAGCCACGCGGATCGACTCGGCACGACTCTTCAGGCGTTGCAGGAACTCATCCGCCAGTGCATCCGCCACCAGCACCCGGCTGGTGGCGGAGCACATCTGCCCGGCGTTGAAGAATCCGCCGCCACTGGCCAGCTCCACCGCCAGGTCGAGGTCGGCGTCGGCCATCACCAGCAACGACGATTTACCGCCCAGTTCCAGGCTCACCCCCTTGATGGTTTCAGCCGCCCGTTGCATGACCTGGACGCCCACCGCGTTGCTGCCGGTGAAGGAAATCTTCGCCACCCGCGGATCGCCCGACAGCGGTGCCCCCACCGCCAGGCCTGTGCCGCAGACCAGATTGAACACGCCGTTGGGCAAGCCGCTCTGGGCGATGATCGCCGCCAGTTCCAGCTCTGGCAGCGGAGTGACCTCGGAGGGCTTGAGCACCACGCAGCAACCGGCGGCCAGGGCCGGTGCGAGTTTCCAGGCGGTGGTGACCATGGGGAAATTCCACGGCACGATCAGCCCGACCACGCCGCAGGGCTCCCGGCGCACGCGGGCGGCAAACGCCTCGCTCGGCAGCTCCAGCGGGCGGTCCTGACTGGCGTCCAGCGCCTCTGCCAGGCCGGCGTAGTACTCGAAGGTGGCGATCACGTCATCGACGTCGATCCCGGCTTCAAACAGCGGTTTGCCGTTGTTGCTCGACTGCAGGTACATCAGCCGTTCACGGCCTGCCTGCACGCCCGAGGCAATGCGGCGCAGGATCGCTCCGCGCTCGGCGCCCGAGGTGTTCGACCATTGGGCAAAGGCCGCGGTGGCGGCACTCAGTGCGCGATCCACCGCCGTTTCGTCGCCGCCGTTGACCGTGGTCAACAGGGCTTCGGTCGCCGGGTTGATGACCCGCAGGTGTTCGCTGCCCGCCGACCATTGGCCATCGATGTACAAACCGTCCTGGGTGATCGGGAAGCTCATGCCAACACCGCCTTCTGCCATTGGTTCTGGTCGATTTCAATCAGGCTCGGGCCCTGGCGATCCACCGCGGCCCGCAGCGCCGCTCGTAGTTCATCCAGCCCATTGATGGTCTGGGCCGCACAGCCCAGGCCCTTGGCCACGGTGATGAAATCCGGGGTATAGATGTCGACGCCCACCGGTTCGATGGCGCGGTTG
Organism: Pseudomonas sp. P5_152; assembly: GCF_033989915.1. Taxonomy (NCBI): domain Bacteria; kingdom Pseudomonadati; phylum Pseudomonadota; class Gammaproteobacteria; order Pseudomonadales; family Pseudomonadaceae; genus Pseudomonas; species Pseudomonas sp. P5_152. Next base: position 1,821,494 of record NZ_JASFAH010000002.1, read on the forward strand.
ACCATGTACTTCTTGATCTCTTCGTAGCCCTGGTTATTCCACAGCAGGACAATCACCGGCGTGCGCGCTTCCACGGCACTGGCCAGTTCCGGCAAGGTGAACTGCAGGCCGCCGTCACCGATCAGGCACACCACCGGTGGCCGGGTGTCGCGCGCCTGGCCACCGCCGAGCCAGGCGCCGATGGCCGCCGGCAAAGCGTAACCAAGGGTGCCGTAACCGGTGGACGAGTTGAACCAGCGACGCGGACGCTGCGGATTGAATGTCAGGTTGCCGCTGTACACCGGTTGGGTCGAATCGCCGACGAACACCGCCTCTGGCAAGACCTCCTGCACGGTTTGCAGGAACAAGGTCTGGGCCAGGGTCGTTGCGTCCCAGGTACTTGCCAGTTCAGCCCGCAGGCTGGCCGCGCGAGCCTGGCCCCAATCGCTACGGCGCTCGGCCAGGGCATGTTTGGCCACGCCATCGAGCAGGGCTTGGGCGGCATATTGCGCATCCGCCACCAGCGCGACTTTCGGCGGGTAGTTGCGCACGGTCTGGTCCGGGTCGATGTCGACCCGCAGCAGCGTCCCGGGAATTTCGAAGCCGCCGGCAAAGGTCACGTCGTAATCGGTTTCCGCCAGTTCGGTGCCGATCGCCAGCACCACATCGGCGTCCGCTACCAGGGCGCGGGTCGCCACCAGGGATTGGGTCGAGCCGATCAGCAAGGGGTGCTCTGCGGGCAGCATGCCTTTGGCATTGATGGTCAGGGCCACCGGCGCGTCCAGCAGCTCGGCCAGGCGGGTCAGTTCGACGGCGGCATCGATCGAACCGCCACCGGCGAGAATCAGCGGACGCTGGGCGTTTGCCAGCAGTTCACTCATCTGTGCCACGGCCGACGGCGCGGCGCCAGCGCGGGTAATATTCACCGGCTGGCTGTCGAGCAACGCGTCGGCGTCTTCCACCAGCACATCGAGGGGAATCTCGATGTGCACCGGACGCGGACGCCCGGCCTGGAACAGGGCGAAGGCCCGGGCCAGCACGCCCGGCAGCTCGGCGGCCGACATCAGCGTATGGGAAAACGCCGCCACCCCTGCCACCAGGGCACCCTGGTTCGGCAGTTCGTGCAGCTTGCCGCGACCGCCGCCCAACTGGCTGCGCGACTGCACGCTGGAGATCACCAGCATCGGGATCGAGTCGGCATAGGCCTGGCCCATGGCGGTGGTGATATTGGTCATGCCGGGACCGGTGATGATGAAGCACACCCCGGGTTTGCCGCTGGTGCGGGCATAGCCGTCGGCCATGAACCCGGCGCCCTGTTCGTGGCGCGGCGTGACGTGGTTGATGCTCGAACGGGCCAGCCCGCGATACAGCTCAACGGTGTGGACCCCGGGAATGCCGAATACCTGCTCGACCCCGTAGCCTTCGAGTAACTTGACCAATACTTCACCGCACGTCGCCATGTCTTTGCCCTTCTTGTTCGTTGAGACGCTGACCCCGCGCGACATTGGTTGCTGCACGACGGGGCTCAGTCATGGCGTTATTGGAACGGTCTGCGGGTAGCCGCAACAATCGATAAAAAGTCATACTCGCCATGTCCTCACCTCATGCCTTGGCGTCCCATGAAACGACTTCCTCCCCTCCCCGCCCTGCACACGTTTCTGATCACTGCCCAGTGCTGCAACTTCACCCGGGCGGCCGAGCAGTTGCACATCACCCAGGGCGCGGTGAGCCGGCAGATCGCCGGGCTGGAAGAACACCTGGGGTACGCACTGTTCCACCGCCAGGCACGCGGCTTGAGCCTGACGGTCGAAGGCCAGGAATGGTTGCCGCGCATCCAGCAGGTGTTCGGTTTGATCGACGAGGCGGTGGAACAGGTCGGCGCGCACCGCGAAACCCTGCAGCTCAAGGCCCCGACCTGCGTGATGCGCTGGCTACTGCCACGTTTGCTGCAATGGCAGAAGGAGCGTCCGGACGTGCCGGTGGAGCTGACCACCACGGTGCATCACGGGGTGGATTTTCACCGCGAACAGTTCGACGCCGCCGTGATGTACGGCGCACCACCGGACAGCGCGCTGGCGTCGCTGCGCCTGTTCGATGAACAACTGACGCCCGTCTGCTCCCAGCCGCTGCTCGATGGCCCGGTGCCGCTGCACAGCCCGGCAGACCTCGACCGGCACTTGCTGTTGCACCCCACGCGGGATCAACGGGACTGGAAAGCCTGGCTGAAAGCGGCGGACGTCAACCTCAGCACCGTGGGCAAGGGCCAGCACTTCGAGACCCTCGACCTGGCGATGTCGGTGGCCTCTCAAGGCACCGGGGTGGCGATTGGTGACTGGTCGTTGATTGGCGATGACCTGAGTGCCGGACGGCTGGTCATGCCCTTCGCGCTGAAGGTGCGCACGGGGCTGGCGTACTATCTGGTGTTCCCGCAGAAACCCGGGCCATCACCGCAGTTGCGCGAATTGATGGAGTGGCTGGTGCTGCAGGCGCAGGCCCGTTGAGCTGCCGGAGCGCCGTTGTTCCCCCTCCGTCTGCTCGCGATGGGGCCGGCACAGCCAACATCGATGGTACCTGACACACCGCTATCGCGAGCAGGCTCGCTCCCACAAGTTTGATGGCTGTATGCACAATCTGCGAGCACCTGGCCTTGTGGAAGCGGGTTCCAGCTCCCTCCTCAGTAGCCGACAGTGAAGCGCTGGCGCGAATGCGCGGGTTGCTCGATCTCATCCAGCAGCGCGATGGCGTAGTCGGCGAAGCTGATCCAGCTCTTGCCCTCGGCACTCACCAGCAGTTGATCCCGGCCAAGACGGAAACTGCCGGTGCGTTCGCCTTCGACAAACAACGCCGAAGGTGAAAGGAAGGACCAGTCCAGTTGCTGCTCCTGGCGCAGGGCCTCGAGAAATTGCGCGCCGGCGCTGGCCTCGGCCTTGTACTCGGCCGGGAAGTCCGGGGCGTCGATGACCCGGCTGCCATCTGGCAACAACAACGAACCGGCACCGCCCACCACCAGCAGGCGCTTGACCCCGGCCGCCTGCACCGGGCCGATCACGGCGCTGGCCGGGATGGTCGCAAAATGTGCGGCGCTGATCACCAGGTCATGCCCGGCCACCGCCGCTTGCAAGGCGGCTGCATCGAGAACGTCCACGTTCTTGCTCACCACACCCGGACGCGGGCTGAGCTTCGAGGTGTCGCGGGCGATGGCGGTGACGCTGTGACCACGACGCAGGGCTTCTTCCAGCAGTTGGCTACCGGCACGGCCGGTGGCGCCAATGAGTGCGATCTTGCTCATGAACAGTGCTCCAGTGATTGCGGTTGGCTAATGACCGGGTGACGAGTTACCACTGCATCTCGCCCTTGGCGACTTTGGCGCTCAGCTCCAGGGAGCTTTCCTCGCCCAGGTTCGGGTAGCGCTTGAGCATCGCAGCGATCAGCGCGGTGGAGTCCTTGGCCTTGGCGGTTTCTTGATCAAAGGCCTTGATGTACTCGGTGGTGAAATGCACGGCGGCCAGCGAGCGGCTGCTGTCACCCAGGTAGTGACCGGGAACCAGCGTCTGCGGCTGCAGTTTGACGATGCGGTCCAGGGTGCTCAACCAGTCGGCATGGGACTGCGCGGTCTGGGTGTCCGCCATCCAGACGTGGATGTTTTCCGCGACCACCACCCCGCCGACCACCGCCTTGATCGACGGGATCCACACGAAGCTGCGATCCGGCTGCTTGCCGTCCAGGCCCACGATGTCCAGGGTCTGGCCTTCCAGGCTCAGGCTATGGCCCTTAAGCACGCCGGGGATGATGGTTTTAGCCGGCACGTCAGCGCCCATTTGGGGGCCCCAGAACTTCAGTTTGCCTTCAACCGTGGCCTTGATGTGATCCACCGTCGGTTGCGAGGCCAGTACTTTGGCGTTGGGGAACGCCGTCGTCAGGGTGTCCAGGCCGAAGTAGTAATCCGGGTCGCCGTGGCTGATGTAGATGGTAGTCAGCTGTTTGCCGCTGGCGCGAATCTTCTCCACCACCTGCTGGGCCTGGGACTTGCCGAACTGGGCATCCACCAGAATCGCCTCTTTTTCGCCGCTGACCAGCACCGAGCTCACCGGGAAGGTGGCAGCAGTGCCCGGGTTATATACATCCAGGGTCAATGCCGGGCTGGCGGCCGCCGCATGCGCCGCAAAACCGAGGGTGGCGGTGGCCAGTAAAAGGCGTTTGAAGGTGCTGAAACCGATCATGGTGCTGCTCCGTGTTCCGTGGGCCGGGTTTGGCGATGGGACAGAGCTTAGTTGCCTTACTCGCTACAAAAAATGCGATGCTTGAACATAGTTTGTTTCTGAAAGCGGGCAAATCATGGATCGTCTTCAAGCAATGCGCGTGTTCGTCAGCGTGGTCGACCTCGGCAGCCAGTCGGCCGCCGCCGATCATCTGGACCTCTCCCGCCCGGTGGTGTCGCGTTACCTGGCGGAACTGGAAGACTGGGTCGGCGCCCGGCTGATGCACCGCACCACTCGCAAGCTGAGCCTGACCGCCGCCGGCAACGAGATCCTGCCCCGCTGCCGGCAGATGCTCGACCTGTCGAGCGACATGCAAGCCGCCGTCAGCGAGCCGGATGACGCCCCACGCGGCCTGCTGCGCATCAGCGTCAGTACTTCGTTCGGCCAGGCGCAACTGGCCGATGCCATGGCCGTCTACGTCAAGCGCTTCCCCGGGGTCAGCATCGACCTGCAAATGCTCGACCGCACGGTGAACCTGGTGGATGAACGCATCGACCTGGCGATTCGCACCAGCAACGACCTGGACCCGAACCTGATCGCCCGGCGCCTGACTGTCTGCCGCTCGCTGATCTGCGCCTCCCCGGCGTACCTGCTCGAACACCCGGCGCCGCAGCGGGTCGAAGACCTGAGCCTGCACAATTGCCTGACTCACTCCTACTTCGGCAAGAGCCTGTGGCACTTCGAGCAGGCGGGTGAACAAGTCTCGGTGCCGGTGCAGGGCAACATCAGCGCCAACGAGGCCAGCACCCTGCTGCGCGCCGCCATGGCCGGCGCCGGGATAGCCATGCTGCCCAGCTACCAGGCCCATGTGCACATTCACCGCGGCGAACTGGTGCGCCTGCTGCCTCACGCCGAGCCACGGCAGCTCAACATGTACGCGGTGTATGCATCACGCAAGCACATGCCGGCGGCATTGCGCAGCATGCTGGACTTCCTGGTGGCGAGATTTGCACAAGAGCCGGAATGGGATAAGGGGCTTTAAAGACTTTGCACCATGAATCGCCTGAATGTCCGCCTACAAACGCAGGCAGCATTCATGGCGTCCAGGCACAACTGACCTATGCTGATAGTAGTACCCCCGGGTATTCGTTCAGAGGTCGATGCCATGAACATTAAAACCAGACGGTATTTCGCGATCTTCATTACCTGCACCGCCACATTGGCGCTATATGGCACCGCCGCCTACCGTGTCGAACAGGCCAGGCAGCAACCCAGGGTCGCGGCCAGTTGTGGCGTTGACCAGTGCATTCCACACAACGCGACCCTGAACGCACTCAGGTAGACCGCGCGCCCTCTTGATCGCTCTTCAAGCGATCACGAAAGGCCTTGGGCGAGATGCCGACACGGCGGCGGAACAGCCGGGTGAAATTGGTCGGGTCGGAAAAGCCCAGCAGATCGGACATCTCGTAAATCGTCATGCTGGTGTAGGTCAGCATGCGCTTGGCCTCGAGCAACTGGCGCTCGTGCATGATCTGCAATGCCGGCTGCCCCGCCAGCTCACGGCACGTGCCGTTGAGGTGGGATACGGAAATTCCCAGGCGGCGGGCCAAATCCTCGACCTTGACGTGCTGGCGATAATTCTCTTCCACCAATTGAATGAAGCCGTTGAGGTATTCCCGGGCGCGCTGCGGGCGCTGGTGGGTGCTACGGCGCTGGATCACCTGGCGACTGACCCAGACCAGAATCACGCTGACCAAAGCATGCATGAGCATCTCGCGCGCCGGTTGATGGCCGTTGTACTCCGCCTGCAAGGCGCCGAACAGGCTATTGAGGTACTCGGCCTGAGCGCCCGCCAGGTAACTTTCAGCTTGGGCCAGGGCGTTGATCGAATGACCCAGTTGAGCTTGCAGATGAACCACCAGCGGGGCCGCCAGGGTCAGGATGAAACCCTCGACATCCTCACTGAAGCGAAAACCGTGGATCGACAGCGCCGGCAGGATCTGGATGCCAGGCTCGTCAAGCCGGGTCAGTTGGCCTTCGATTTCGAGTTCTGCCTGGCCTTTGAATACAAACAGCAACTGACATAAATCGGCATGGTGGTGGGGTTTGATTTTCCATTGGTGTTCGCGGCTGCGCTGGGAGATCGTTTCGCAATGCAGCAAGTCCGGTGTCGGCCAGTCCAGACTTTCACCATAGAGTTTGAATAGCGGAATCGCAGGAAGGGCAGGCTTGTTCATAACGTCAGTCCAGGCCTCAGCGTAACGGGCGATAATCGCCCCGATTGGCGAAATGTACAGGTTTTGGCTCAGCGTTCTTCCTTAATTGACCGACTCACCAAGGAAAAATGCAAGCGCTGGATCGATAAAAACCACCCGCCGGCCGGTCCGAGTGACGCTTTTGAGCCATAACGACCTGCAAACCACGCGCAACGGCTTGGTGGAGAACGTCCAGCAGCTTTCTTACGAGGCTATCGAATAGCCTGCTACCGACTTACACTGCGGCATCCCCCGCAGGGTTTGCCCGTGACCACCATGAATCAGCCTGAATCCCCCAAGCCGGCCATTCGCAGCGTACTGATCGCCCTGATGCTGGCGATCTTCCTCGGCGCGCTGGACCAGACCATCGTTGCCGTGTCGATGCCGGCCATTTCCGCCCAGTTCAAGGACGTCAGCCTGCTGGCCTGGGTGATTTCCGGCTACATGGTGGCGATGACGGTGGCGGTGCCGATCTACGGCAAGCTCGGCGACCTCTACGGTCGGCGCAAGCTGATGCTGTTCGGCATGGGCCTGTTCACCCTGGCCTCGTTGCTGTGCGGCCTGGCACAGAGCATGGAGCAACTGGTCCTGGCGCGGATCATCCAGGGCATCGGTGCCGGCGGGATGATTTCGGTCAGCCAGGCGATCATCGGCGACATCGTGCCACCGCGCGAACGCGGCCGGTACCAGGGCTACTTCAGCAGCATGTACGCGGTGGCCAGCGTCGCCGGGCCGGTGCTCGGCGGCTACATGACCGAGTACCTGTCCTGGCGCTGGGTATTCCTGATCAACCTGCCCCTGGGCCTGGGCGCCTGGCTGGTGGCCAACCGCACACTGGTGGGCTTGCCGGTGCCGCAACGCAAACCGCTGATCGACTACCTCGGCACGCTACTGATGATCATCGGCCTGACCGCCCTGCTGCTCGGCATCACCCAGGTTGGCCAGGGTCACGCCTGGCGCAGTGCCGAGGTGCTGGGGCTGCTGGCTGGCGCGGTACTGACCCTGGCGCTGTTCGTCTGGCACGAGCGCCGTGCCCGCGAACCGCTGCTGCCGATGCACCTGTTTGCCAACCGCAATGCACTGCTGTGCTGGTGCACGATTTTCTTCACCAGTTTCCAGGCGATCTCCCTGATCGTGCTGATGCCGCTGCGCTTTCAGAGCGTCACCGGCGCCGGTGCCGACAGCGCCGCGCTGCACCTGTTGCCGCTGGCCATGGGCTTGCCGATGGGGGCCTACTACGCCGGGCGCCGGACCTCGGTGACCGGACGCTACAAACCGATGATCCTCACGGGCGCGCTGCTGACCCCGATCGCAATCCTCGGCATGGCCTACAGTCCGCCGCAAGCGATGCTCCTCAGCAGCCTGTTCATGCTGCTCAGCGGGATCGCCGCCGGCATGCAGTTTCCGACCTCGCTGGTGGGCACGCAAAATTCGGTGGAGCAACGGGACATCGGCGTCGCCACCAGCACCACCAACCTGTTCCGCTCGCTCGGCGGCGCGGTGGGCGTGGCATTGATGTCGGCCCTGTTGCTGGCGCTATTGCAGGATTCCAGCTTCGCCCACCTGGCAGGCACATCGCTGGTGAGCGAAGGCAGTTCCGGCAACGTCCTGCTCGACGGTTTGAACGCCGCCCCGGGCGACGCGCAGCACGCCCTGCGCGCCGAATTGCTGCTGACCTTCCGGCATTTGCTGATGGTCAGTGCGGCGGTGTCGCTGCTAGGACTGGCGGCCGCCATCGCGATGCCCAACCAACTGCTGCGCGGCCGCGAACACAACGCCAAGTAGGGTCAAGGACTGTAATACCCCACCGCCACCAGCCGGTTGCCGACTTTTTTCAAGTAGGCGTGCTTGTTCTCCACCTTGCCGGTAACCGGGTTTTTCCAACGGTATTGGTACTCGCCCTGATCCTGCGTAGCCATCAGCGCCAGGATCGGCTCGCCCACCGGTTTGCCCTCCGGATCCTTGATCTTGCCGAAGTCGGTATTGATCAAGCGCAGGTTGGTGCCGTGGGCCAGGTAACGTTGATTGTCGAGATTGACCACGAACACATACAGGTCGTCCTGCAGGAAACCGCCCTGTAGGGAATTGATCGATTTGAGCGTGGCCTGTTCATCCTTGGCCAGGTCGGCCGCCGCTTTGTCGAGCAGGGCCTTGGCCTGCTCGGCGGACGCCCGTGGCAGGTAGTAACCGACCGCAAGAATCCGCTGGCCGATGCGCTGGTAGTACACACGTTTGCGCTCGACCTTGCCGTCAGCCCAGTTCTGCCAGCGATACTCGGCGGTCTGGATGCCGTTGCCCTCAGGCACCAGCAAGGCGTTCTTGAAGGCTTTCTGCAGATCAGGGCCGAGCACTTCGGACACATCGCGCCCGATCAATGCCGAGGACGGCCCGCCACTGGCGAGCATCGTGCCCTTGGTGTCGAGCACAAAGACGTATTTGTCCTTGTCGACAAACTCACCCTGGCGACTGAAGGCGGCAAACGCCTTGTCCCCGTGGTCGTGGTAATAGGCCAGGGCCTTTTCCAGCAAGGCCAGCGCGGCCTTGTCCTCATCGGCGACCTTGGCCGCCGCCTGCACCTGCCCCAGGCACAACAGCAGTAACCCGCCGAGCAGCACGGCTTTTTGCAGAAACCTCATTGCGCGTCCCTCGTTCTTGTTGATGTTTCAAGAGCGTAGACGGCTTGAGGCTATGTACGAATATTCAGCAAAACCCAGCCGACCCGATCAAGGGCGAGTGCTGATCTGCTGCTGCAAATTGCGGATCTGGGTCTGCAAGGTGGTGATGTTGCGTGTGACCTGGCCACGGAAAGCATCGAACTCGGCCACTGTAGCGCCGCCTTGCGGGGTCGTCGGGCGATTGTCCTGCTCGCTCTTGATCACCAGCAGCTCCTGCTCCAGACGGTCGATGGCCGCGCTCGGATTACCCTGCTTCTTCAATGCGGCGATCTCGGCACTGAGGCTTTTAAGCTCAGCCTCGACCTTGCTGGTATCGGCCGGCGTGCTCTTGAGGGTGGTCACCTCGGCGCCCAGGGTCTTGAGTTCGCTTTGCAACTGGCTATTGAGGGTACGCTGCTCGGCGCTTTGCGCCGCGATCTGTGCCAGGCGTTTGTCCAGGTCAGTCGCCTGCCCCACCACGCCCTGCTGTTGTTGACTTTGCTCCAGCAACTGGCTCTCCAGCTGTTTGATTTGCAACTTGAGTGCTTCACTGTCGCTACTGACGTTGGTCTGGCTGGCGACGACCTTGCCGGAAATGTCCTGCAAGCGCCCGGCCGCTTCCTCACTGATGCGCGCGAAGCTTTCCTGGGTGGCCACCAACTGCTGCTCCATCAGGGAGATCTGCTGGAAGCTCCACCAGGCCAGGCCAATGAACGCAAAGAACAGCGCGCCCACCAACGCCCACAACGGGCCGGTGCTTGGCCCCTTGACCTGGACCGCAGGGACGCTGCGCGCCTGCACGCGGGTGGGGCCGGCGGCGTGGAAGTCATCGTGATCGAAGCTGTCGGCACGCAGGCTCGGCACATTATCGAAGTCGTCGTTGGCATCGTTACGCATGGACATGAGTCAACCTTTTGGAACCACAGAAATGGCTAAATGCGCCGAGTATAAACCTTGAACTCGGCGCATTGATCGACCCCGAACCCGTCACTCGGTTCAGTGCCGGGGGTGTCCGCCGATGTCCTGGGCCTTCCACCAGCCACAGAATTCATCCAGCGCCGCCCACAGGCTGACTTTCGGGTCGTAGTCCAGATAATGCCGGGCGCGGCTGATGTCCAGGGTGAAATTTTTGTTCATCACCTGCATCCCCAGGCGCGACAGGGTCGGCTCGGGGCGCCCCGGCCAGAGTTTGCAAAAGCCCTCGTTCAGCGCCGCAACGCTGTAGGCCAGGCCGTAGGAACGGTACCGCGTGACCTGCGGGACTTCCATCTGGCGCATCACATAGTTGACCACGTCCCACACCGGCACGGGGGCACCATTGCTGATGTTATACACCTTGCCCAGCGCCGAACCGCTGGCCAGCAGACAGCTGAGCATGGCCTCATTGAGGTTCTGCACGCTGGTGAAGTCGACCTTGTTCAAGCCATTGCCGACAATCGCCAGGCGCCCCTTGCGCTGCATTTTCAGCAGTCGCGGGAAGATGCTCATGTCACCGGCGCCGGTGACAAAGCGCGGGCGCAGGGCCAGCACTTCGAGCCCGAACTCCTGGGCGCCGAAGACCTTCTGCTCGGCCAGGTACTTGGTTGCCGCGTAGGGATGCTTGAACCGCTTGGGCACTTGCTCTTCGGTCAGACCCAGGTGGTCGCGGCCATCGAAGTAGACCGACGGCGAGGACAGGTGCACCAGGCGCCGGACGTTTTGCTTGAGGCAGGCCTCGACCACGTTTTCGGTGACCAGCACGTTGCCCTGATGGAAATCCTGATAGCGCCCCCACACCCCTACCGCACCGGCGCAATGCACCACGGCATCGACGTCCACGCACAGGTCGCGCACCAGTTGCCCATCGGTCAGGTCGCCCTGGACGAACTGGGCACCGCGGCGCACCAGATGCTCGACGCTCTCGGCCCGGCGACCGTTGACCCGCACGTCCAGGCCCTGCTCCAGGGCGAACCGCGCAAAGCGCCCGCCAATGAAGCCGCTTGCGCCGGTGACCAGAATTTTCATGTATTGCTCCTACAGATGCAGTTCCAAGCTTCAAGCCACAAGCTGCAAGTTAAAAACGGTACGCAAGCTCTTCACTTATCGCTTGCTGCTTGACGCTTACCGCTGCTCCAACGGCACCAACCATTGGCTGGATAAACGCACCAGATGCTCGGTGAGTAAGCCGAGCAGTTGGCCACCATTGCGCCAATGATGCCAGTACAGCGGCACATCGATCGGTTTATCTGCCAACAACTCCACCAGCACACCGCGCTCAAGTTGTTCGCGCACCTGCAATTCCGGCACCAGGCCCCAACCCAGGCCCGCTTCGGTCAGGCGAATGAAACCTTCGGAAGACGGGCACAAATGATGCTCAAAACCGCCCTCGACGCCCAGGGACGCCAGGTAGCGATGCTGCAGGAAATCGTCAGGACCAAACACCAGTGCCGGGGTGCGAGCCAGTTGTTCGGCTTGCACCCCATGCGGGAAATGCCGGCTTATAAAGGCCGGACTGGCCAGGGCCCGATAACGCATGGCGCCCAGCAAGACACTACGCGCACCGGCCACCGGGCGCTCACTGGCACACAGGCAGGCCGCCACTTCTCCGGCACGCATGCGCTTGAGGCCGACGGTCTGGTCCTCTACTACCAGATCCAACAGCAAATGCTGTTCTGCACAAAAATCCCCCACCGCCCCCGCCCACCAAGTCGCCAGGCTGTCGGCATTGAGGGCGATGCGCAGGCGCTCGGGCAGGCCGGCTTCATCCAGCGCCGGCACCAGGCTTTGCAGGTCGCGCTCAAGCAGGCGCACCTGCTGGACATGGTTGAGCAGACGCCGGCCGATCTCGGTCGGTGCCGGTGGCGTGGCCCGCACCAACACTGGCTGGCCGACCCGCGCTTCGAGCAGCTTGATCCGCTGGGAAATCGCCGACTGCGAGAGTCCCAGCACCTGCGCCGCACGCTCGAAGCCGGCTTGCTCAACCACGGCAGCCAGGGCGGATAACAACTTATAGTCGAACATCAGTTTTCCTAATGAGCGATCAGCAATATTGGTTTTTCTTATACAGCTTGGAACAGGAGAATAGCCAGCATCCACTCTTGCCCAAGGATCAGCGACATGGCTGGCGAAACCTCACTCAACACCTTGCTGCGCAGCATGAGCCCGCACCTGAACGACGGCGAATACGTGTTCTGCACGATTGCCGACGGGCAACTGCCAGTTGGTTGCGAAATCATCGGCAGCTTTCGTGAACAGGAAGGCCTGACGGTGATCCTCGAACGCTCCAGCGCCCTGAAATGTGGGCTGGCCTTCGACTACGTGGCGGCCTGGATCACCCTCAACGTGCACTCGGCCCTGGAAGCTGTCGGCCTCACCGCCGCCTTCGCCACAGCCCTGGGCCAGGCCGGTATCAGTTGCAACGTGATTGCCGGCTACTACCACGACCATCTGTTTGTCGGCCAGGGCGATGCAGAACGCGCCATGACCGTACTGACGCAACTGGCGGCGAACGCGGAGTAAGGCTCATGTGGCAAAGCTATGTAAACGGCCTGTTGGTGGCGTTCGGCCTGATCATGGCGATCGGCACGCAAAACGCCTTTGTCCTGGCGCAAAGCCTGCGCCGTGAACATCATCTGCCGGTGGCCGCACTGTGTGTGGTCTGCGACGCGCTGCTGGTGGCGGCCGGGGTGTTTGGCCTGGCCACCGTGCTCGCGCAGAACCCGACCCTGCTGGCCATCGCGCGCTGGGGCGGCGCGGCGTTCCTGATCTGGTACGGCAGCCTGGCGCTGCGTCGGGCCTGTTCGAAACAGAGCCTGCAACAAGGTGAGGACCAGACTGTGCGCTCGTTGCGCGCAGTGCTGCTCAGCGCACTGGCGGTGACCCTGCTCAACCCCCACGTCTACCTCGATACGGTGTTGCTGATCGGCTCGCTCGGCGCCCAACAGACCGAGCCTGGGGCCTATGTGGTCGGCGCGGCCAGTGCTTCGTTGCTGTGGTTCTTCACCCTGGCCCTCGGCGCGGCCTGGCTCGCTCCCTGGCTGGCTCGCCCCAGCACCTGGCGGATTCTCGACTTGCTGGTGGCGGTGATGATGTTCGCGGTGGCCTTTCAATTAATTGTCGCCAGTTGAATATCGCAAAAGGCTCTGGAACCTCTATCCCACACAGTTGTTGCGTGGTTATGCCGCACCCCCGGTGCTATGATCCGACACCTGCGCCGCAAAGAGTACAAACTCCCCGGCGCTAGTCTGGCCGCCCGTGATCGGCCTTGCGCTCACCGCAACTGACCTGATTAGGAGAATCACCATGGCTTTCGAATTGCCGCCACTGCCTTACGCACACGATGCACTGCAGCCGCACATTTCCAAGGAAACGCTGGAGTTTCACCACGACAAGCACCACAACACCTACGTCGTGAACCTGAACAACCTGGTGCCAGGCACCGAGTTCGAAGGCAAGACTCTGGAAGAAATCGTCAAGTCTTCTTCGGGTGGCATCTTCAACAACGCCGCTCAAGTGTGGAACCACACTTTCTACTGGAACTGCCTGGCGCCAAACGCCGGCGGTCAACCAACCGGCGCGCTGGCTGAAGCCATCAACGCTGCTTTCGGTTCGTTCGACAAGTTCAAGGAAGAGTTCAGCAAAACCTCCATCGGTACCTTCGGTTCCGGCTGGGGCTGGCTGGTGAAAAAGGCTGACGGTTCCCTGGCCCTGGCCAGCACCATCGGCGCCGGCAACCCGCTGACTAACGGCGACACCCCGCTGTTGACCTGCGACGTCTGGGAACACGCCTACTACATCGACTACCGCAACGTGCGTCCAAAGTATGTGGAAGCGTTCTGGAACCTGGTCAACTGGAAGTTCGTGGCTGAGCAGTTCGAAGGCAAAACCTTCACCGCTTGAGTCCGCTTGCTGTGAAAAAACCCGGCATTGCCGGGTTTTTTTATGCCTGTGGCTGGCCCATGCCCCCAGAAAACACCGCTGCCCTTGCTCCAGCGCCGCAGGCGGCTACCATCTAGCAAATACAAATATTCTCCCCTGCCCCTCAAGTTGCAGGAGGTGCGTACCGACACAATACAAATGGGCTTCAATAACCGCTTACCCAAGGTTATGCGGCCAGGCCGGCGGACAACATCCACCTGGCTCGATTGTCCCTTTGACTGCCATCACGGGATTGCCAATACTCATGGCATCTTGACGTTACCCGCACGGAACAAGGAATTACCCTTTGAAGCTGGAACTCAAAAACAGCTTGTCGGTGAAGTTGCTCCGGGTTGTGCTGTTGTCGGCATTGATCGTGGGTGTGGTCTTGAGCTGCGCACAGATAGTCTTTGATGCCTACAAGACGCGCCAGGCGGTGGCCAACGATGCCGAACGCATCCTCGACATGTTTCGCGACCCATCGACCCAGGCCGTCTACAGCCTGGACCGGGAAATGGGCATGCAGGTGATCGAAGGGCTGTTCCAGGATGATGCCGTGCGCATGGCCTCCATCGGCCATCCCAATGAAACCATGCTGGCGGAAAAAAGCCGTGAGTTGCAGCACTCCGACAGTCGTTGGCTGACCGACCTGATCCTGGGCAAGGAGCGCACCTTCACCACCCAGTTGGTGGGTCGCGGTCCCTACAGTGAGTACTACGGCGACCTGAGCATTACCCTCGACACCGCCACCTATGGCCAGGGATTTATTGTCAGCTCGGTGATCATCTTCATTTCCGGCGTATTGCGGGCATTGGCCATGGGGCTGGTGCTGTACCTGGTCTATCACTGGCTGCTGACCAAGCCGCTGTCGCGGATCATCGAGCACCTGACCACCATCAACCCCGACCGCCCCAGCGAACACAAGATCCCCCAGCTCAAAGGCCACGAGAAAAACGAACTGGGGCTGTGGATCAACACTGCCAACCAGTTGCTCGAATCCATCGAGCGCAATACCCATCTGCGCCATGAAGCGGAGAACAGCCTGCTGCGCATGGCCCAGTACGACTTTCTTACCGGCCTGCCCAACCGCCAGCAGTTGCAGCAGCAACTGGACAAGATCCTGGTGGATGCCGGGCGCTTGCAACGCCGGGTCGCGGTGATCTGCGTTGGCCTGGACGACTTCAAGGGCATCAACGAGCAATTCAGCTACCAGACCGGTGACCAACTGTTGCTGGCCCTGGCCGACCGCCTGCGCGCCCACAGCGGTCGCCTCGGCGCGCTAGCCCGCCTGGGTGGCGACCAGTTCGCCCTGGTGCAGGCTGATATCGAGCAACCCTATGAAGCCGCCGAACTGGCGCAAAGCATTCTTGATGACCTGGAAGAGCCGTTTGCCCTCGATCATCAGGAGATCCGCCTGCGCGCCACCATCGGCATCACCCTGTTCCCGGAGGACGGCGACAGCACCGAAAAGCTGTTGCAGAAAGCCGAGCAGACCATGACCCTGGCCAAGACCCGCTCGCGCAACCGCTACCAGTTCTACATTGCCAGCGTCGACAGCGAAATGCGCCGGCGCCGCGAACTGGAAAAGGACCTGCGCGAGGCCCTGCGTCGCGAACAGCTGTTCCTGGTCTATCAACCGCAGATCAGCTATCGCGATCACCGGGTGGTAGGGGTCGAGGCGCTGATTCGCTGGCAGCATCCGGAGCACGGACTGGTTCCGCCAGACCTGTTCATCCCACTGGCAGAACAGAACGGCAGCATCATCGCCATCGGCGAGTGGGTCCTGGACCAGGCCTGTCGCCAGTTGCGCGACTGGCACGACCAGGGCTTCAGCGACCTGCGCATGGCGGTCAACCTCTCCACCGTGCAACTGCACCACGCCGAGCTGCCACGGGTGGTCAACAACCTGCTGCAGATGTACCGCCTGCCGCCGCGCAGCCTGGAGCTGGAAGTGACCGAGACCGGCCTGATGGAAGACATCAGCACCGCCGCCCAGCACCTGCTCAGCCTGCGCCGCTCCGGCGCCTTGATCGCCATCGACGACTTCGGCACCGGCTACTCCTCCCTCAGCTACCTGAAAAGCCTGCCGCTGGACAAGATCAAGATCGACAAGAGCTTCGTCCAGGACCTGCTGGACGACGATGACGATGCCACCATCGTGCGCGCGATCATCCAGTTGGGTAAAAGCCTGGGCATGCAGGTGATTGCCGAGGGGGTGGAGACCGCTGAGCAAGAGGCCTACATCATCTCTGAGGGCTGCCACGAAGGTCAGGGTTACTTCTACAGCAAGCCGCTGCCGGCCCGGGAATTGAGTGCGTACCTGAAACAGGCGCAACGCAGCAACGTCTTGAGCCCGCTGTAGCAGCGTGTAGCAGCGGTCGAGCCCGCGTCGATGAATAAGAAATATTTCCAGGTACAACCCTTTACACATAATGCGAAAGATTTGCATTATGTCGCAGTTTTGCGCGTCCACCGCGCTTGCCCCTCATCTACCGAAGCAGGATGTTCGCCATGATTCGTATGCCTCTGGCTACCGCCAGTTTGCTGGCCATCGCTATTTCCCTCGCCGGTTGCGGCGAAGGTAAAGACAAGGCTGCTGCTCCTCAAGCGCCTACTCCAGCCGCCAGCACCGCAGCACCTGCTGCTCCGGCTGCCACAGGCAAAGTCGACGAAGCCGCTGCCAAGGCCGTAGTCGCGCATTACGCCGATATCGTCTTCGCCGTCTTCAGCGATGCCGAATCCACCGCGAAAAACCTGCAAACCGCGATCGACGCCTTCCTCGCCAAGCCGAACGACGAAACACTGAAGGCCGCCAAGGCTGCCTGGGTTGCCGCTCGTGTGCCTTACCTGCAGAGCGAAGTGTTCCGCTTCGGCAACACCATCATCGACGACTGGGAAGGTCAGGTTAACGCCTGGCCCCTGGACGAAGGCCTGATCGACTACGTCGACAAGAGCTACGAGCACGCCCTGGGTAACCCGGGTGCCAGCGCCAACATCATCGCCAACACCGAAGTCCAGGTGGGTGAAGACAAAGTTGACGTGAAAGACATCACCGCGGAAAAACTCGCCAGCCTGAACGAGCTCGGCGGTTCCGAGGCGAACGTCGCCACGGGCTACCACGCCATCGAGTTCCTGCTCTGGGGCCAGGACCTGAACGGCACCGGCCCAGGCGCTGGCAACCGTCCAGCCTCGGACTACCTGGAAGGCACCGGCGCTACCGGCGGCCACAACGATCGCCGTCGCGCCTACCTCAAGGCCGTGACCCAACTGCTGGTCAGCGACCTGGAAGAAATGGTCGGTAACTGGAAGCCGAACGTGGCCGACAACTACCGCGCCACCCTGGAAGCCGAGCCAGGCGAGACCGGCCTGCGCAAAATGCTGTTCGGCATGGGCAGCCTCTCGCTGGGCGAACTGGCCGGCGAGCGGATGAAAGTGTCCCTGGAAGCCAACTCGCCTGAAGACGAGCAGGACTGCTTCAGCGACAACACCCACAACTCGCACTTCTACGACGCCAAGGGCGTGCGTAACGTGTACCTGGGCGAATACACCCGTACCGACGGCACCAAGATGACCGGCGCCAGCCTGTCGTCGCTGGTGGCCAAGGCCGACCCGGCTGCCGATACCGCCCTCAAGGCGGACCTGGCTGCAACCGAAGCCAAGCTGCAGGTCATGGTCGATCACGCCAACAAGGGTGAGCACTACGACCAGTTGATCGCCGCTGGCAACACCGCAGGCAACCAGATCGTGCGCGACGCCATCGCCGCCCTGGTCAAGCAGACCGGTTCGATCGAGCAGGCTGCTGGCAAGCTGGGTATCAGCGACCTGAACCCGGATAACGCTGATCACGAGTTCTGATCAACCCCGGCAAAATAGAAAGGCGACCTTAGGGTCGCCTTTTTTATGGGCGCCACCCTGTCGACCCGCCGTGACGAATCAACCAAACGATAATTCCTCTTATTCAAATTCCCCTGCCCTGTTAGACTTTGCGCCCTGTTTTGCTCGACTTTCTGGATACCCGATGCCCTCGCTGCCTCTTCGCTTGTCTGCACTGCTACTGGCCCTGGGCCTGAGTGCCTGCGATGACGCCCCGCGGTTTACCGAGGCAGAACCCGGTGAAGCCCGCTCCGGGGGCGCGGCAACCGTGCGCAAGAGCGACCAGAACGCGTTTTCCCTGCCGTCGGCCAATCTCTCGCCGACAAGGCGGCTGGATTTCAGTGTCGGCAACAGCTTTTTCCGCAGCCCGTGGGTCACCGCCCCCTCGACGACCACCGCCCGTGACGGCCTGGGCCCGCTGTTCAATACCAACGGCTGCCAGAATTGCCACATCAAGGACGGTCGTGGCCACCCTCCGGCGCCGGATGCCGAGAACTCGGTCTCGATGCTGGTGCGCCTGTCGATTCCCGATGCGCCGGCCTACGCCAAGCTGATCGAGCAGGTCGGAGTAGTCCCCGAGCCGGTCTACGGTGGGCAGTTCCAGGACATGGCGGTCCCCGGTGTCACACCGGAAGGCAAGGTCCGGGTCGAATACACCCCGGTGGTTGTGCAATTCAAGGACGGCAGCACCGTCGAACTGCGCAAACCCAGCCTGCAGATCAGCCAACTGGGCTACGGCCCGATGCACCCGGACACACGGTTTTCCGCGCGAGTGGCCCCGCCGATGATCGGCCTTGGCCTGCTGGAAGCCATCCCCGATGCGGCGATCCTGGCCAACGCCGACCCGCAGGACAACAACCGTGACGGCATCAAGGGCCGGCCGAACCTGGTCTGGGACGACGCGCAGCAAAAAACCGTGCTGGGGCGTTTTGGCTGGAAAGCCGGGCAACCGAATCTCAATCAACAAAATATTCACGCGTTTTCTGGTGATATGGGCCTGACCACCAGCCTCAGGCCTTTCGATGACTGCACCGCAACCCAGACCGACTGCTTGCACGCGCCCAACGGCAATGGCCCCGATGGCGAGCCGGAAGTCAGCGACAACATCCTGCGCCTGGTGCTGTTCTACAGCCGCAACCTCGGCGTACCGGCCCGCCGCGACGTCAACGATGCCCAGGTGCTGGCCGGCAAGAACCTGTTTTTCCAGGCCGGCTGCCAGTCGTGCCACACACCCAAATTCACCACCGCCGCCACTGCCGCCGAACCCGAGTTGGCCAATCAAGTGATTCGCCCCTACAGCGATCTGCTGCTGCATGACATGGGTGAAGGCCTGGCGGATAACCGTACCGAGTTCCAGGCCTCCGGTCGCGACTGGCGCACCCCGCCACTGTGGGGCATTGGCCTGACGCAGACGGTCAGCGGCCACACCCAGTTCCTGCATGACGGCCGCGCCCGCAACCTGCTCGAAGCCGTACTCTGGCACGGTGGAGAGGCTTCAGCGGCGCAGCAACAGGTTTTAGCTTTCAGTGCCGAGCAGCGCGCGTCGCTGCTGGCCTTTTTGAATTCGCTTTGAACGCCTATCCCATTTGCTTTGCCCCATACACATAGGGAGCCCGACATGTTTCGTCCCAAGTTGTTGTTCACCAGCCTTGCCGCCCTCGCCCTCGGCGCCTGCGCGCCCCAGGACCCACAAGCGGTTACTTCGGCAGCCATCGCCAAGCAAGTGATCCTGCCGACCTACAGCCGTTGGGTCGACGCCGATCGCCAACTGGCGGTCAGCGCCCTGTCCTACTGCGAAGGCAAGTCTGACCTGGCCACCGCCCGCGCCGACTTCCTCCACGCCCAAAAAGCCTGGGCCGAACTGCAGCCGTTGCTGGTCGGTCCGCTGGCCGAGGGCAACCGCTCCTGGCAGATCCAGTTCTGGCCGGACAAGAAGAACCTGGTCGGACGCCAGGTCGAGCAATTGCTTAGCGCCCAGCCGCAGATCGATGCCGCGGCACTGGCTAAATCCAGCGTGGTGGTCCAGGGCCTGTCGGCCTATGAGTACATTCTGTTCGACGCCAAGAGCAACGTTGCCGACGCTGCGCAGAAAGCCCGCTACTGCCCGCTGCTGACCGCCATTGGCGAACGGCAGAAACTGCTGGCCGAAGAAATTCTCGCCAGCTGGAACAGCACCGACGGCATGCTGGCGCAGATGACCAAGTTCCCCAACCAGCGGTACGCGGACTCCCACGAAGCCATCGCCGACCTGCTGCGCGCCCAAGTGACTGCGCTGGATACCCTGAAGAAAAAACTCGGCACGCCAATGGGCCGCCAGACCAAGGGCATTCCCCAACCGTTCCAGGCTGATGCCTGGCGTAGCCAGTCGTCGCTGCCTAGCCTGCGGGCCAGCCTCAGCGCCGCGCAAACCGTCTGGGTTGGTGTCGACAACAAAGGCCTGCGTGGCCTGTTGCCCGCCGAGCAAAAGCCGTTGGCAGACAAGATCGACGCCGCCTATGCCGCGTCGCTGAAGCTGTTCGACAGCAACCAGAGTTCGCTGACCGAAATGCTCGGTGACGATGCCGGCCGCCAGCAACTCAACGATCTCTACGACAGCCTCAACGTCGTCCATCGCCTGCACGAAGGCGAACTGGCCAAGGCGCTGGGCATCCAACTGGGCTTCAACGCCAACGACGGTGACTGATGAGGGTTAGCTCCATGCTGCGACGCCAGGCTCTGACTTTCGGCAGTTTGTTGCTGGGCGCGGTGACGCTGGGCGGCTGGAAGCTGTTCAAGCAAACGGACCACGGCCCTTTGCTGCTTTCAGCCCGCGATGACAGCGACGGCAAGCACTACGCCGTCGGCTATCGGCTGGACGGCACTCGAGTGTTCGCCACCGAAGTCGGCCAGCGCTGCCACGACATCATCAATCACCCCGAGCTGCCGATCGCCCTGTTCGTCGCCCGGCGACCGGGGACCGAAAGCTACCTGGTGGACCTGCGCGACGGCAGGTTGCTGCAAACCGTGGTTTCGCAAGCGAACCGGCACTTCTACGGCCACGCGGTCATCCACAAGGATGGCGAGTGGCTGTACGCCACCGAAAACGACACCACCGACCCGGGCCGCGGCCTGCTCGGGGTGTACCGTTTCGAGGGCGAGCGCCTGGTGCACAGCGGCGAGATTTCCACTCACGGCATCGGCCCGCACCAGGTCTCCTGGATGCCCGACGGTGAAACCCTGGTGGTGGCCAACGGCGGGATTCGCACCGAGGCCGAAAGCCGGGTCGAAATGAACCTCGACGCCATGGCACCCAGCCTGGTGCTGATGCAGCGCGACGGCACCCTGCTGAGCAAGGAAACCCTGGCCCAGCAGATGAACAGCGTGCGGCATATGGGCATCGCCAGCGATGGCACCATCGTCACTGGCCAGCAATTCATGGGCGCCGCCCACGAGTCGTCCGAGCTGCTGGCCATCAAGCGTCCCGGCCAGCCCTTCGTCGCCTTCCCGGTCGATGAGCACCAGTTGCAAGCCATGGGGCACTACACCGCCAGTGTCGCGGTCCACAGTGAACTGCGCCTGGTGGCGTTGACCGCGCCACGGGGCAACCGCTTTTTCATCTGGGACCTGGACAGCGGCGAAGTGCAGCTTGATGCCCCGCTGCCCGATTGCGCCGGGGTCGGCGCGGTAGCCGATGGTTTTGTCGTGACCTCGGGCCAGGGTCGTTGCCGTTTTTATGATTGCCGCAAGGCACCGCTGATGGCCCAGCCCCTGGAATTGCCGGCAGGGCTCTGGGACAACCATTTGCATTTGGTCTGATGCCTACAGCGGTCAGGGCTGACCCGACACATATGGAATCACAGGCACACAGGGAGTAATGTGCCGCCTGTCTCGCCTGATTTTTTTCCAAGGAAGTGGAATATGCTGCGTCGCCGCATGCTGATCATGTTGGGGGTTGTGCTGTTGATCGTGCTGATGCTGGGGGGCTACAAGGCCTTCTCCATCTATCAGATGATCCAGACCTTCGCTGCGCCAAAGCCGCCGGAGAGCGTCGCCGTGGCCAGCGCCAGCGAACGTCCCTGGCAGGTTCGCCTGCCCACCGTGGGCACCCTCAAGGCGCTGCAGGGGGTCGACCTGAGCCTGGAGGTCGCCGGTACCGTTACCGACGTGCAGTTCCAGTCCGGGCAACAGGTCAAGGTCGGGCAGCCGCTCATCCAGCTCGACAGCGCCGTCGAAAGCGCCCTGCTGGAGACCGCCAAGGCCGACCTCGGCCTGGCGCAACTGGACTACGGCCGCGGCAGCCAACTGGTGGGCAGCAGCGCTATTTCCAAGGGTGAGTTCGACCGCCTCAGCGCGCAACTGGCCAAGAACAAGGCCACGGTCAATCAACTCAAGGCCTCGCTGGCGAAAAAGCACATTGTCGCGCCCTTCAGCGGCACCATCGGCATTCGCCAGGTCGACGTCGGCGACTATCTCGCCAGCGGCACGGTGATCGCCACCCTGCAAGACCTCAGCAGCCTGTATGTGGACTTCTACGTACCGGAACAGGTGCTGCCGAAGATCGCCAAGGGCCAGCCGGTCAACGTTGGCGTCTCCGCCTACACCGGACAGACCTTCCCCGGCACCATCAGCGCCATCAACCCCAAGGTCGAGAACAGCACCCGTAACGTATTGGTGCGCGCCACCCTGGCCAACCCCGACGGCAAGTTGCTACCGGGCATGTTCGCCAGCCTGCAGGTGCTGATGCCGGACCCAGAGGCAAAAATCGTGGTCCCGGAAAGTGCAGTGACCTACACCCTGTATGGCAACTCGCTGTACGTCGTCGCGCAGAAAAAGGACGCCGAGGGCAATCTCGAAAAAGACGACAAGGACCAGCCAGTGCTGGTCGCCGAACGGCGGTTCATCGAAACCGGCGAACGCCGGGATGGCCTGGTTCTGATCAACAAAGGCGTGAAGGACGGCGAGCAGGTCATCAGCGCCGGGCAGATCAAACTCGAAAACGGCATGCACATCGTCATCAGCCCGGACAAAAACCTGCCGGCCGAACAGAACAGCCAGCCACGCGCTGACTGATCAAGGAATCCCCATGGCTTTTACCGACCCGTTCATCCGTCGCCCGGTGCTCGCTACCGTGGTCAGCCTGTTGATCGTGCTGCTGGGCTTCCAGGCCTGGAGCAAGCTGCCGCTGCGCCAGTATCCCCAGATGGAGAACGCGCTGATCACGGTCACCACCGCGTACCCCGGGGCCAACGCCGAGACCATCCAGGGCTACATCACCCAGCCCCTGCAACAGAGCCTGGCCAGTGCCGAAGGCATCGACTACATGACCTCGGTCAGCCGCCAGAACTTCTCGGTGATCTCGATCTACGCGCGCATCGGCTCCAACAGCGACCGGTTGTTCACCGAGTTGCTGGCCAAGGCCAACGAGGTCAAGAACAAGCTGCCTCAAGACGCCGAAGACCCGGTGCTGAGCAAGGAGGCGGCGGACGCCTCGGTGCTGATGTACATCAGCTTCTTCAGCAAGGAGTTGAATAACCCGCAGATCACCGACTACCTGTCGCGTGTGATCCAGCCCAAGCTCGCGACCCTGCCCGGCATGGCTGAAGCCGAGATCCTCGGCAACCAGGTCTTTGCCATGCGCCTGTGGCTGGACCCGGTCAAGCTTGCCGGTTTTGGCCTGAGCGCCAGCGACGTGACCAGCGCGGTGCGCCAGTACAACTTTCTGTCGGCCGCCGGTGAGGTCAAGGGCGAGTACGTGGTCACCAGCGTCAACGCCAACACCGAACTGAAAACCGCCGAAGCCTTCGGCCAGATCCCGCTGAAAGTCGATGGCGACAGCCGGGTGCTGCTCAGCGACGTGGCCCGCGTGGAAATGGGCGCGGAGAACTACGACACCATCAGTTCGTTCGGCGGTACGCCCTCGGTGTACATCGGGATCAAGCCAACACCCGGGGCCAACCCGCTGGACGTGATCAAGGAAGTGCGCAAGCTGATGCCGGAGCTGGAGTCTCAGCTACCGCCCAACCTCAAGGCGGAAATCGCCTACGACGCCACGCTGTTTATCCAGGCTTCGATCGACGAGGTGGTGAAAACCCTGTTCGAAGCCGTGCTGATCGTGATTGTCGTGGTGTTCCTGTTCCTCGGTGCCTTGCGTTCGGTGGTGATCCCGGTGGTGACCATTCCGCTGTCGATGATCGGCGTGATGTTCTTCATGCAACTGATGGGCTACTCGATCAACCTGCTGACCCTGCTGGCCATGGTGCTGGCCATCGGCCTGGTGGTGGATGACGCCATCGTCGTGGTGGAGAACATCCACCGCCATATCGAGGAAGGCAAGACTCCGCTGGACGCTGCGCTCGAAGGCGCGCGGGAAATCGCCATGCCGGTGGTCTCGATGACCATCACCCTGGCCGCCGTGTATGCGCCGATCGGTTTCCTGACGGGTCTGACCGGGGCGCTGTTCAAGGAGTTCGCCCTGACCCTGGCGGGCGCCGTGGTGATCTCCGGCATCGTCGCCCTGACCCTGTCGCCCATGATGTGCGCCCTGCTCCTGCGCCACGACCCGAACCCGTCCGGGCTGGCCCACCGCCTCGACCAGTTGTTCGACAGGCTCAAGCGGCGTTACCAGAGCATGTTGCACGGCACCCTCAACACCCGGCCGGTGGTGCTGGTGTTCGCGGTGATCGTGCTGTGCCTGATTCCGGTGTTGCTCAAGTTCAGCAAGTCGGAACTGGCGCCGGACGAAGACCAGGGCATCATTTTCATGATGGCCAATGCCCCGCAGCCAACCAACCTCGAGTATCTGAATTCCTATACCGACGAATTCATCACCATTTTCAAAGAGTTCCCCGAGTACTACTCCTCCTTCCAGATCAACGGCTTCAACGGCGTGCAATCGGGGATCGGCGGCTTCCTGCTCAAGCCATGGAACGAGCGCAGTCGGACCCAGATGGAGATCCTGCCGGAGGTCCAGAGCAAGCTGTCACGCATCCCCGGGCTGCAGATCTTCGGTTTTAACCTGCCCTCGCTGCCTGGCACCGGGGAAGGCTTGCCCTTCCAGTTCGTGATCAACACCGCCAATGACTACGAGTCGCTGCTGGCGGTGGTCGACCGGGTGAAAAAACGCGCGCTGGAGTCCGGCAAGTTCGCCTTCGTCGATATCGACCTGGCCTTCGACAAGCCGGAGGTGGTGGTCGACATCGACCGCGCCAAGGCCGCACAGATGGGCGTGTCCATGCTCGACCTGGGCACGACCTTGGCGACCTTGCTGGCCGAGGCTGAAATCAACCGGTTCACCATCGAAGGTCGCAGCTACAAGGTGATCGCCCAAGTGGAGCGGGCCTATCGCGATAACCCGGACTGGCTGAACAACTATTACGTGAAGAATGCCCAGGGCGAACTGCTTGCCCTGTCGACCCTGATCACGGTCAAGGACCGGGCCCGTCCGCGGCAACTGAACCAGTTCCAGCAACTGAACTCGGCGATCCTCTCGGGCTTCCCGGTGGTCAGCATGGGCGAGGCGATTGAAACCGTGCACCAGATCGCCCTGGAAGAAGCGCCGCCGGGCTATGCGTTCGATTACGCCGGCGCCTCCCGCCAGTTCGTGCAGGAAGGCAGCGCATTGTGGGTAACCTTTGCCCTGGCGCTGGCGATCATTTTCCTGGTGCTGGCTGCACAGTTCGAGAGCTTCCGCGATCCGCTGGTGATCCTGGTGACCGTGCCGCTGTCGATTTGCGGCGCGTTGATCCCGCTGTTCCTGGGCTGGTCGAGCATGAACATCTATACCCAGGTGGGGCTGGTGACCCTGATCGGACTGATCAGCAAGCACGGGATCCTGATCGTCGAATTTGCCAACCAATTGCGCAAGGACAAGGGCCTGTCACCACGCGAGGCGGTCGAGGAAGCCGCCGCCATCCGCCTGCGTCCGGTACTGATGACCACCGCGGCCATGGTGTTCGGCATGCTGCCGTTGATCATTGCAACAGGTGCAGGGGCCGTCAGCCGGTTTGATATCGGCATGGTGATTGCCACCGGGATGTCCATCGGCACCCTGTTCACCCTGTTCGTGCTGCCCTGCGTCTACACCCTGCTGGCTAAACCCGACAAGGCATCCGAACCCGCGTGATCGGGAATCAGACACGCATAAAAAAGGCCTCGCAATTGCGAGGCCTTTTATTTGGGCTTCATCGTTTTCAACTTTGCGGTCTCATTCCCTGGGCCATGCCGAACATGAACAACAGCAGATCATTATCGGGATGGACTGCCGCGGTGGCTTTCGCCACCCGTGGCAATGGACAATGCGCGTCACCATGCGCAGCACTGAGGACCTGCGTGCGGGGCTGCTCCCAAGCGGCCACCGCCAATGAAGCAACTGCCAAGGCTCCTATTAGAAACAAACCTCGAGCAATTTCTAGTTTCATCGCTATAAACCTTTGATAGCGCTGCCAAACGCCGTCTTATAAAAATAGACGAGTTTGTCCCAATCTGCCGCGTTCCACGACGAGTGGCGACGCAATTGCTTCATGTCGTGAGCCGCCGCCTGGGTGCTCAACAGACGCTGTCGGCACTTCTCCAGATCCAGCAGGGCGATCTCGGCCTTGGCCGTTGCCCCCTCACCGGTCACCCGGACAAAAATGTGCTTGATGTACAAGCAGCTGTGTTGCCAACGCCCCTTGTGCATGCGCGCCAGGTTCTGCGCAAGGTCCTGCAGGACCTGCTCATGGAAAGCCTCGCCGTGACGCTCGCGACCGCCGCTGGCGTACCAGTCTTCGATCTCGACAAAGCCGTCCAGTGACTGAGTCACCAGCAGCGCTCGCCACTGATGCACCGGATCGCGCTGCGCACCACAGAAGACGATCTGCGGTACCCGCACGTTAAGTTTGTGCAGCCCCGTCAGCGCATCCAGCTCGCGCAGCACAGTTGGGCGCCCGAAAGGGTGCAACCAGCTACGGTAGATATGCCCGGTCTGGCGCTTGGCATACAGCAGTTGGCCATTAGGTGCATGGATACGTTGGACGCCACTTTCCCCGCCACGCCGGACGTTGGGTTCTTCTACCCATTCGCCACGCTGGCTCCAGAAGTAATCAAAGCGATCTTCAGGCGCGTCCTGCGCATCCGAAACCTGTTGAACTGCCATGCTGTTACCTCTTTCGCAAAATATAAACGCGCCACATGGCGTAGAGCGGAATGAAGTCCAAATGTTCCTGAACACGGAAACCGGCTTGCTCAAATTCGGCTTCTACCGTAGCGGCCGGTAACACAAAGCGGTTCTGGTAACCCTCCTGCGCACGTTCTTTTTCAGCACGCTTACGTTTCCAGGCCTTGAAATTGCCGTCGACCCACAACGACAGGATGACGCTGTCACGGGTGACCCGCTGGAATTCGCGCAAGATAGCCAGGCGATGCTCGGCCTCGCCGATGTGGTGAAGCAAACGCATGCAGAAAATGCTGTCTACGGAATTGTCGGGCAGTGCGATGTCGAATGCAGAGGTCTGCAAAGGTCGTACCCGTTCCACCACATTGGCCGGTTGGGCTTGGGTGGCGATCTTGACCATCGAGGCAGAGTTGTCGGCACCAATGATCACCCGATTGGATTTTTCCGCCAGCATCGGCCAGAAACGACCAGCACCGCAGGGCAGGTCAAGGACCAGGCCCGGCTCACCGACACGCTTGAGTGCGGTGCGCGCCAGTTGCAAATCACGCTTGTGCGACAGTTGACGGCCAAGACCGTCCTTGTGCTTGCGCAGATAACGCTGGGCGTGTTCGTCGTCGTACTTCTCGGAAAATTCGAGTTTGATCGGGTCGTCCATCATCAATGTCTCCAGAACTGATGACAGCCACCTTAGGGAGCAGGGTGTGAGTTTCAGGTCATCCAGTTGTGAAAATTTCGTTAGGAAAAGCCCTTAAGTATTACAGAATTTTACACCTTCGATTTCAGTATGCACCCACGCCAACGTAAGAAAAAGCCTACAGACCCCGCCGCCGCAGGGCCTCAGTCGCTCATCCGGCACAGTTCGACCTGGAACCGGCAACCGCTCGGCTCTCGGGTAGTGAGGCTGACGCTCCAGCCCTGGTTTTCACAAATTCGCTGTACCAGCGACAGGCCCAGTCCCAGGCCTTCGCCGCGATTTTCCGTGCCACGGACAAAGGGCTCGAACATCGCCTCGCGTTTTTCCTCGGGAATGCCCACCCCGCTGTCCTCCACCAGGAACCCGTTGGGCAGCAGGGTCAGGCGGATAAAACCGCTGTCGGTGTAGTGCAGCGCATTACGCAACAGGTTACCCATGACTGCGTGCAGCAAAGTCGCGTTGTAGCGCATCGGCAGCGGCTGGCCGGGTTCATGGATCAATTGCAGGCCCTTGGCTTCAATAGGCTCGCGCCACAAGCCGAGCAGATCCTCGGCCACCTGCTGCAAGGTCACCTGCGGCGACATGCCTGCTGCTTCATGCTGGGCCCGGGCGAGCATCAGGAAGGTCTGGACCAGCTCGCGCATCTCCTCGCAGGCACGTGCAATGCGCTCGACCTGGGCGCGACCGCGCTGGTCGATACCGGGGTTTTCCAGCAGCAGTTCGCAGGAACTGGCGAGGACCATCAAAGGTGTGCGCAGCTCATGGCTGACGTCGCTGGTAAACAATCGCTCGCGGTTCAATGCCTTACGCAGCCGGCCCAAGGTGGCATCGAAGGCCACTGCCAACTCGCCGACTTCATCGGCGGCATAGTCCGGGGCCAGGGGTGGGGCCAGGCCAAGCAGTTGATCGCGGTGCCGGACCTGACGGGCCAGGCGCACCACCGGCGCCATCACCTTGCGCGCCAGGACCCAGCCGAGGAACACCGCCAGCGCCAGGCTCAATACGAAGCCGACCAGCACCACGGCAAACAGCACGCGCTCGCGTTCCTCGAAATCGCTCTGGTCCTGCAGCAGCACGTAATGCCGGCCGTCGACGATTTCCACCATCGCGTGGTACGACAAATGCTCGCGAAACACTTCGTGGAAACCCGCATCCAAGTGGCGCAAGTCCTTGGGTAATTCGAAGTCACCCGGGCCGCCACTGAAATAGAACAACTGGTCGGGCTCCGGCCGGTGGCTCCACTCGGACATGTTGTCCATCAACAGCAAACGCTGGAGGTCGCCTCCGAGGCCGGCGGAAATCAGTTTTTCTTCGACCAGGTGCACGGTGGCCACGATGCCCATGGCAAATGCCCCCGCCACCAGCGCACTCATCAGCGCAAAGGCGATGATGATCCGCTGGGCAAGGCTCTGTCTAAACTCCATCACGTCCCTCGGCCAAGCGATAACCGACACCATGCACGGTCTGCAGCAACGGCTTGGCAAAGGGTTTGTCGATCACCTGGCGCAACTGGTGGACATGACTGCGCAGGCTGTCGCTGTCCGGGCAATCATCGCCCCACAAGGCTTCTTCGAGAATTTCGCGGCGCAGCACATGGGGGCTCTTCTGCATCAGTACCGCCAGCAGCTTGAGGCCGACCGGGTTGAGTTTCAGCAGGCGCCCTTCGCGGGTAACTTCGAGCGTGTCCAGGTCATAACTGAGGTCGCCGACCTGCAAGGCACGCCGCCCCCCGCCCTGGGTGCGGCGCATCACCGCTTCGATGCGCGCGGCCAGTTCAGACAGGGCAAAGGGTTTGATCAGGTAGTCGTCGGCGCCGGACTTGAAGCCCTGCAGCCGGTCATCCAATTGGTCACGGGCGGTGAGCATGATCACCGGAGTATCACGCCGGGCATCTTCGCGCAGGCGCTTGCACAGGGTGTAGCCGTCGATGCCGGGCAGCATGATGTCGAGCACGATCAGGTCGTAATGCTCGGTGGCCGCCAGGTGCAGACCCGACAAGCCGTCCTGCGCACAATCCACGGTATAGCCTTTGAGCCCCAGGTAATCCGCCAGGTTGGCAAGGATATCGCGGTTGTCTTCAACCAATAGAATTCGCATGGGTATTTGCTCCGTACACAGTAACGGCCGTCTTGGCTCGCGCAGCTTAAGGCCAAGCGGGATTCAGGGCTAGCGGCAAAACCTGGCAATAAACGGACAAAGGGGCTTAACGAGTTTTTCACTATCGGTTCACGGCTTCACGACAGTGATCCACTCACACTTTGCCGATATCTAAACAAGGAATACACGTTAATGGACTTTCTCAAGACTGCCCCCATGCGCTTTTTGCTGCTGGTAACCGGTCTCTGGCTGACGATTTTTGTACTGACCCGTGCAGTACTGCTGCTCACCCACCTGGATGAGGCCGGCAGCGGCGTTGTTTCCGTGTTCGGCCTTGGCCTGCTCTACGACCTGGGTTTCCTGGCCTACGCTGCACTGCCCCTGGGCCTCTACCTGTTGCTCTGTCCTCCTGCACTTTGGCGGCGGCGCGGACACCGTTGGTTCCTGCAAGGGCTACTGAGCGTCAGCCTGTTCGCCATGCTGTTCACCGCCGTGGCCGAATGGCTGTTCTGGGACGAGTTCGGGGTGCGGTTCAACTTTATCGCCGTCGATTACCTGGTGTATTCCGATGAGGTTCTGAACAACCTGCTGGAGTCCTATCCGATCGGCACCTTGCTCGGCGTCCTGGCACTGTTGGCCGTGATCTTCAGTGTGGCGAGCCACAAAGCGCTCACCGCTGCCCTAGACGCCCCGCTGCCGACAGCACGTGGTCGATTGGCGTCCGTCTTCGCCCTGCTGGTAGCCACTGGCCTGAGCCATCAAGTGCTCAACCAGGGCAGTCCGCGCGCGCAAGGTGGCAATGCCTACCAGAACGAACTGGCGAGCAACGGCCCCTATCAGTTCTTCGCTGCTTTCCGTAATAACGACCTGGACTATCAGCAGTTCTACAGCACCCTGCCCCCTGCCGAAGTGGCCAACCAGGTGCGCGCGGAATTGAGCGAACCCAACGCCCATTTCATCGGCCAGGACCCGCAAGACATCCGGCGGATGATCGACAACCCCGGCATCACCCGTCACCCCAACATTGTGCTGGTGACTATCGAAAGCTTGAGTGCCAAGTACATGGGCAGCAACGGTGACGAGCGCAACCTGACGCCCAACCTTGACGCCTTGCGCAAGCAGAGCCTGTACTTCAACAATTTCTACGCCACCGGGACCCGTACCGACCGCGGCCTGGAGGCGATCACCCTGGCGATCCCGCCGACACCTGGCCGCTCGATCGTCAAGCGCATCGGCCGTGAGAGCGGCTTCGCCAGCCTCGGCCAGCAGTTGAGCGCAGTGGGTTACGACAGCGTGTTCGTCTACGGCGGCCGCGGTTATTTCGACAACATGAATGCATTTTTCAGTGGCAATGGTTATCGGGTAGTCGACCAGAGCAGCGTTCCAGAAGACGAGATCCACTTCAAGAACGCCTGGGGCATGGCCGATGAGGATTTGTACAAGCAGACGCTCAAACTCGCCGACGCCGACTACGCCAAACAGCAGCCATTCCTGCTGCAATTGATGACCACCTCCAACCATCGCCCCTATACCTATCCCGACGGTCGAATCGACATTCCTTCCGGTAACGGTCGCGACGGCGCGGTGAAATACACCGACTACGCCATTGGCCAGTTCCTCGCGCAGGCGCGCGTTAAACCGTGGTTCGACAATACGATCTTCGTGTTTGTCGCCGACCACACCGCCGGCAGTGCAGGCAAGGAGGACTTGCCAATCAGCAACTACCAGATCCCGCTGTTCATTTATGCCCCGAAGCTGATCGAACCCCGGGAAACCGCGCAACTGGCAAGCCAGATCGACCTGGCCCCGACCTTGCTGGGGTTGCTCAACCTGGACTATCAGTCGACGTTCTTCGGCCGTAACCTGTTGCAGCCCAATGACCTGCCGCCACGAGTGGTGGTGGGCAACTACCAGCATCTGGGACTGTTCGACGGTCAAAACCTGGCCATCCTCAGTCCACGCCAAGGGTTACGCCGGCATGACCAGGCGCTGACCGAAAGCATCGAATCCCCGGCCACTACCAGCGATCCGCTGATTGCCCGTGCCATCACCTATTACCAAACGGCCAGTTATGGCTTTAAACAACAGTTGCTCGGCTGGAAAGCGCCCAAGGAGGGCACGACTCAAGTCAGCGAGCGCTAAATCGATCCGCCCCGGGAGGAAGAGCCGGGGCGACTCCAATGGTCTGGATCCTTGATGTCATCAACTATCGCTCGTCCCGCTTCGCGTCCACTTAACCTGTGGTTGTACCTGGGCATTCCCGCCATCACCGCGATTACTCTGCTGCTGCTTGAACTGACGTCCCTGGACATGAGCCTGGCCCAGTTGTTCTACGACCCCGATGGCGGAGGGTTTATCGGTCGCCACAGCTACTTCCTGGAAAACATCCTGCATGACCGGGCCAAGCAAGTGGTCATCGCTTTCTCGGTGCTGGCGGTGATCGGGTTTGCCGGTTCGTTCTTCGTCGCCCGGCTCAAGCCGTTCAAGCGCGAACTGGGCTGCCTGGTGCTGTCGCTGGGCCTGGCCACGGCGTTTGTCACGCCGGTCAAGGCCGTGACCGCCGTACAGTGCCCGTGGAGCCTGAAGGAGTTCGGTGGCAAGGAAACCTACAGCGAACTGCTCAGCCCGCGCCCAGCCACTGACAAACCGGGACGTTGCTGGCCCGGCGGTCATGCAGCCACCGGGTTTGCCTTGTTTGCGCTGTTTTTCGTGTTGCGCGACCGGCGCCCGAAACTGGCCCGCGCGGCCTTTCTCTTTGCGTTTGGGCTGGGCACGGTGTTTTCCGTCAGCCGCATGATGCAGGGCGCACACTTTTTCTCGCACAACGTATGGACGGCGGTGTTTTGCTGGCTGATTTGCCTGGGCGCGTATTACTACGTGCTGTATCGACCGGCGAGCAAGGTCGAGCCGGCCGGCAAGGCCCAGGGCGTCAACGCCTGATAAGAGGGCCAATAAAAAACCCCGCCGGCTTGCGCAGGCGGGGTTTTTTACAGGTGTAGCTCGTACGGGGTAAGGCTGGCTTACATCATGCCGCCCATGCCGCCCATACCGCCCATGTCTGGCATGCCGCCGCCAGCTGGTGCGTCTTCCTTGATCTCAGCGATCATGGCTTCGGTGGTGATCATCAGGCTGGCAATCGACGAAGCCGCTTGCAGAGCCGAACGAGTCACTTTGGCCGGGTCCAGGATACCCATTTCGATCATGTCGCCGTATTCGCCGGTCGCTGCGTTGTAACCGAAGTTACCCGAGCCTTGCTTGACCTTGTCGACTACTACGCTTGGCTCGTCACCGGAGTTGGCAACGATCTGGCGCAGTGGTGCTTCAACAGCGCGACGCAGCAGAGCGATACCGACGTCCTGATCGGCGTTGTCGCCTTTCAGTTCGCTGATGGCTTGCAGGGCGCGAACCAGTGCCACGCCACCGCCAGGTACCACGCCTTCTTCAACGGCTGCACGGGTAGCGTGCAGGGCGTCTTCAACGCGGGCTTTCTTCTCTTTCATTTCAACTTCGGAGCCAGCGCCAACCTTGATCACTGCAACGCCGCCGGACAGCTTGGCCAGGCGCTCTTGCAGTTTTTCACGGTCGTAGTCGGACGAAGTGTCAGCCACTTGCTGGCGGATCTGCAGAACGCGAGCCTGGATGTCAGCCTCAACGCCAGCGCCGTCGATCACGGTGGTGTTTTCTTTGGACAGGATCACGCGCTTGGCATTACCCAGGTGTTCCAGGGTAGTGCTTTCCAGGCTCAGACCGATCTCTTCGGAGATAACGGTACCGCCGGTCAGGACGGCGATGTCCTGCAGCATGGCCTTGCGACGGTCGCCGAAGCCTGGAGCCTTGACGGCTGCGACTTTAACGATGCCACGCATGTTGTTCACAACCAGAGTCGCCAGGGCTTCGCCTTCAACGTCTTCAGCCACGATCAGCAGTGGACGGCCGGCTTTGGCAACGGCTTCCAGGACTGGCAGCATTTCGCGGATGTTCGAGATCTTTTTGTCGACCAGCAGGATCAGCGGACCGTCCAGCTCGGCAGTCATGGTCTCTGGCTTGTTGACGAAGTACGGGGACAGGTAGCCACGGTCGAACTGCATGCCTTCAACAACCGACAGTTCGTTTTCCAGGCCCGAGCCTTCTTCAACGGTGATCACGCCTTCTTTGCCGACTTTTTCCATGGCTTCGGCAATGATGTCGCCGATGGAGCTGTCGGAGTTGGCCGAGATGGTGCCGACCTGAGCGATGGCCTTGGTGTCAGCGCAAGGCTTGGACAGGGACTTCAGCTCTTTGACGATCGCGATGGTCGCTTTGTCGATACCGCGCTTGAGGTCCATCGGGTTCATGCCGGCAGCGACGGCTTTCAGGCCTTCGTTGACGATCGATTGAGCCAGAACGGTAGCGGTGGTGGTGCCGTCGCCTGCGTCATCGTTGGCACGGGAGGCAACGTCTTTGACCAGCTGCGCGCCCATGTTTTCGAAGCGATCTTTCAGCTCGATTTCTTTGGCAACGGAAACGCCGTCCTTGGTGATGGTCGGAGCGCCGAAGCTCTTCTCGATGATCACGTTACGGCCTTTAGGGCCCAGGGTCGCTTTTACTGCGTCAGCCAGGACGTTAACACCGGCGAGCATTTTCTTACGGGCGGAATCGCCGAATTTAACTTCTTTAGCAGCCATGATCGATATTCCTTAAATACTTGAGTAGTCGCGGGAAAATGAACGAGGGGTCTTAGCCTTCGATAACAGCGAGAATCTCGTTCTCAGCCATTACCAACAGGTCTTCGCCGTCGACTTTCACGGTGTTGCTGCCCGAGTACGGGCCGAACACAACCTTGTCACCCACTTTCACGGCCAGCGCACGCACTTCACCGTTGTCCAGCACGCGGCCGGTACCCACAGCGAGGATCTCGCCGCTGTTGGCTTTTTCAGCAGCCGAACCTGGCAGAACGATACCGCCAGCGGTTTTCTTTTCTTCTTCGCTGCGACGGATGACGACGCGGTCATGCAGAGGACGAAGCTTCATTGTCGATCTCTCCTAATTGTAGTTTCAGCGGCCGGTGTAGTCCCGGCGGGGTTAATTTCCGGCGGTGCCGGTTGCGACTCGTCGAGCGAGTCGCGGAAGTCTGTCTGGTGAGCATCACCAGAAACCTTGCGGTGACCGTTACATAAGGGCGCGCAAGCTTATTACAAGGGCAGCACAGCGAAATTTTTTACTTCAGTGGCCACCGAAACGCACACGGCACCCGCAGGTGCCGTGTCGATGTTGCAGTTACTTGGAGTCGCGGTGTTCGAACTCGCCTTCGATCACGTTCGGCTCGCGGCCCAGAGGCTCACGCGGAACCGGGCCGCCACGCGGTTGCAGGTCGTCGGCGAAAGCACGCTGGCGAATCGCCTGCTCTTCGGCGCGCTGGCGCATTTTATTGGCCAGCAGGCGACGGGTCAGCGGCAGCATCATGATCAGGCCCAGCACGCTGCTGACAAAACCCGGCACGATCAACAGACCGCCACCCAGGGCCAGCATCAGGCCTTCGATCATGGTCTGCGCGGGCAACTCGCCCCGGTTCAGGCTTTCACGGGCCCGCAATGCGGTCGCCAGGCCGGCGATACGCAGCACGAACACGCCGAGCATCGAGCCGAGAATAATCAACAACAGTGCCGGGAAAAACCCGATAGCAGCGCTGACCTTGACGAATACGAACAGCTCCAGCACCGGAAACAGCAGAAAGAGCAATAAGAAAGGGCGCATCAAATGGTTCCTCAACGCAAGAATGCCTTGCAAGTAAGCCTTAGATGACGTCGCCGTTTCGTGATTTCAAGCCTCGCTGACTGCATTTGTTGGCCAATGCTCGGCGTGAGCCAGTAAAACCAAGGCTTCGCGTACTTGTGTCGGCGTATTGCAGACCTGCGGGAACGGCAGCCAGTACAGCGCCTGGCCAATGCGCAGGTGCATGCCTTCGGTATCGATGCCCGCCAGTTCTGCCGGTGCGGTCTTCGGCAAGCCGGCCAGTTCCACGTAATGGGCGATGGCCTTGGCGTGATCGGCGTTCATGTGCTCGACCATGCTCACTTCGGCCTTGCCGGCGAAGGGGTTGGCCAGGGTCAACTGGTCGACCCAGTGAATCGCGCCAAAACCGCCGATGTAGCGATGACGCACCGGGTTGAGCACCCAGAAGTCGAAGTCATGGGCCTGGTGGTAATTGGCCGAGTCCGGAAAATAACGATAGTAGCGTCCCGCCGCTGCTTCGATCGCTGCCGGGTCTTCGAGCTTTTGCGCCTCGGCGAGGTAGGTCAAGCGACCAACGGCCTGGACGTCCTCGGCCTCACGCTCCCCCACCAGCAGCGAGCATTTCGGGTCTTTTTGCAGGTTGTGGGTGTGCTGGGCGATCCGGCTGATCAGGATCAGCGGCCGGCCCTGCTCGTCCAGGCAGTAAGGAACCACTGAGCCGAACGGGAAACCGGGCATCGCCTTGGAGAGGGTCGAGAGCACTCCACGGTATTCCTTGAGCAGCAATTCTCGGGCATGCTTGGCAGCTTCAACGCTCAATTTATGACTCCTTATATAGAATCCGTCGAAAAAACGGACAGGCTCCTGGAGAAAGTTCCAGCGATGCCATCGGGGGGCAATTCTCATGTGCAGCCTAGCCACGTCAGGCGCAGATCGGGAGGCCCTCTACGAGGAAACCACTTCGACCTGCAACTGGGGCATGCGAATGCAACTCACTGACAAAGTAATCATTATCACTGGCGGTTGCCAGGGTTTAGGCCGCTCCATGGCCGAGTATTTCGCCGCCAAGGGCGCGAAACTGGCCCTGGTCGACCTCAACCAGGACAAGCTCGAGCAGGCAGTCGCCGCGTGCCAGGCGGCCGGTGTCCAAGCCCGCGCCTACCTGTGCAACGTCGCCAATGAAGAGCAGGTGTGCCACATGGTGAGCCAGGTGGCCGAAGACTTCGGCGCGATCCATGGCTTGATCAACAATGCCGGGATCCTGCGTGACGGCCTGCTGGTCAAGGTCAAGGACGGCGAGATGAGCAAAATGAGCCTGGCCCAATGGCAGGCAGTGATCGACATCAACCTGACGGGCGTGTTCCTGTGCACCCGCGAGGTAGCGGCGAAGATGATCGAGCTCAAATCATCCGGCGCGATCATCAACATTTCGTCGATTTCCCGCGCCGGCAACGTTGGCCAAACCAACTACTCCGCCGCCAAGGCCGGTGTCGCCGCGGCCACCGTGACCTGGGCGCGGGAGTTGGCGCGCTACGGCATCCGTGTCGCGGGCATCGCCCCGGGGTTCATCGAAACCGAAATGACCCTGGGCATGAAGCCCGAAGCCCTGGAAAAAATGACCGCAGGGATTCCGCTCAAGCGCATGGGCAAGCCCGAAGAGATCGCCCATTCGGCGGCCTACATCTTCGAGAACGACTACTACACCGGGCGGATTCTGGAGATGGATGGCGGGTTGCGGATCTAAGACGCGACAAAGAACAACTGTAGGAGCGAGCCTGCTCGCGAAGGTGTGTCAGGCACCGCGGTGTCGACTGATACACCATCGCGAGCAGGCTCGCTCCTACAGGGATTCGTATTTCAGCTTATTAGTCGTCGCTGACGCTGATATTCGGCATCGCCGGCGTCAAAGCTTCCTGCAATACAATCCGTGCGCCAACGTGACGTGCCAGTTCCTGGTAAACCATGGCGATCTGGCTGTCCGGCTCGGCGATCACGGTTGGTTTGCCACCGTCAGCCTGCTCGCGAATCACCATCGACAATGGCAACGACGCCAACAGTTCGACGCCGTACTGGCTGGCGAGCTTCTCGCCACCGCCCTCACCGAACAGATGCTCGGCATGACCGCAGTTGGAGCAGATGTGCACGGCCATGTTTTCCACCACGCCCAGCACCGGGATGTTGACCTTGCGGAACATCTCGACACCTTTGCGCGCATCCAGCAGTGCCAGGTCCTGGGGGGTGGTGACAATCACCGCGCCCGCCACCGGGACTTTCTGCGCCAGGGTCAGTTGAATGTCACCGGTGCCTGGCGGCATGTCGATCACCAGGTAGTCCAGGTCACCCCAGGCGGTCTGGGTGACCAATTGCAACAGGGCACCGGAGACCATCGGTCCGCGCCAGACCATCGGCGTGTTGTCATCGGTGAGGAACGCCATGGACATCACCTCGACCCCATGGGACTCGATCGGCACGAACCATTTCTGGTCCTTGACCTTGGGCCGGGTGCCCTCGGCGATACCGAACATGATGCCTTGGCTCGGGCCGTAGATATCGGCATCGAGAATGCCCACCCGGGCGCCTTCACGGGCCAGGGCCAGGGCCAGGTTCGCGGCCGTGGTGGACTTGCCCACCCCGCCCTTGCCGGACGCCACCGCCACCACGTTCTTGACGTTGGCCAGGCCCGGAATCTGTGCCTGGGCCTTGTGCGCGGCAATCCGCGTGGTGATCTCGACCTTGGCCGACGTCACGCCGTCCAGGCCTTCGATCGCCATCTGCAGCATCTGTGCCCAGCCGTTCTTGAACAGGCCGGCGGCGTAACCCAGTTCCAGCTGGACGCTGACGCGATCACCCTGGATATCGATGCCGCGCAGGCAACCGGCGCTGATCGGATCCTGGTTCAGGTAAGGGTCGGTGTACTGGCGAAGGACGGCTTCCACCGCTGCGCGATTGACGGCGCTCATGGGCAACTCCGATAACAAGTCTGGAAAAACAGGCGACTATCCTACCTGTTCTGATCTTTTCGCGGCCCCCCTTATTCAATCATCGGAGGAAACAACCACACGGGGTGAAAATTCTGCGCCAGCGCTTTATAGTGGCCGACCTCCGTTTCATCAAGTAGCCGAGCCCCATGTCCGAGCCACGCAAGATCCTCGTCACCAGCGCCCTGCCCTATGCCAATGGTTCAATCCACCTTGGCCATATGCTTGAGTACATCCAGACCGATATGTGGGTGCGCTTCCAGAAGCATCGCGGCAATCAATGCACTTACGTCTGCGCGGACGACGCCCACGGTTCGGCCATCATGCTGCGGGCAGAAAAAGAGGGGATCACCCCGGAACAACTGATCGCCAACGTCCAGGCCGAACACAGCGCCGACTTTGCCGAGTTCCTGGTGGACTTCGACAATTTCCACTCCACTCACGCCGAAGAAAACCGTGAGCTGTCGAGCCAGATCTACCTCAAGCTGCGTGACGCCGGGCACATTGCCACGCGTTCGATCACCCAGTATTTCGACCCGCAAAAGCAAATGTTCCTGGCCGATCGCTTCATCAAGGGCACCTGCCCGAAATGCGGCACCGAAGACCAGTACGGCGACAACTGCGAAAAATGCGGCGCCACCTATGCGCCCACCGACCTGAAGAATCCGAAGTCGGCGATCTCTGGTGCCACCCCGGTGCTCAAGGATTCCCAGCACTTCTTCTTCAAGCTGCCGGACTTCCAGCAGATGCTCCAGACCTGGACCCGCAGCGGCACCCTGCAGGACGCTGTAGCGAACAAGATCGCCGAATGGCTGGATGTCGGCCTGCAACAGTGGGACATCTCCCGCGATGCGCCGTACTTCGGCTTCGAGATCCCAGACGAGCCAGGCAAGTACTTCTACGTCTGGCTGGATGCCCCCATCGGCTACATGGCGAGCTTCAAGAACCTGTGTGCCCGTCGTCCCGAGCTGGACTTCGACGCGTACTGGGCCAAGGACTCCACCGCCGAGCTGTACCATTTCATCGGCAAGGACATTGTCAATTTCCACGCCCTGTTCTGGCCAGCCATGCTCGAGGGCGCGGGCTACCGCAAGCCGACCGGGATCAACGTGCACGGCTACCTGACCGTCAACGGCCAGAAAATGTCGAAATCGCGCGGCACCTTCATCAAGGCCCGCACCTACCTGGACCACCTGTCGCCGGAATACCTGCGTTACTACTACGCTTCCAAGCTGGGCCGTGGTGTCGACGACCTGGACCTGAACCTGGAAGACTTCGTGCAGAAGGTCAATTCGGACCTGGTGGGCAAGGTCGTCAACATTGCCAGTCGCTGCGCCGGTTTCATCCACAAAGGCAATGCCGGCGTGCTGGTCGACAGCAACGCCGCGCCGGAGCTGACCGAGGCCTTCCTGGCCGCTGCACCGAGCATCGCCGACGCCTATGAAGTCCGCGACTTCGCCCGCGCCATGCGCGAAATCATGGGCTTGGCCGACCGCGCCAACGCCTGGATCGCCGACAAGGCGCCGTGGTCGCTGAACAAACAGGAAGGCAAGCAGGAAGAAGTCCAGGCGATCTGCGCCACCGGCGTCAACCTGTTCCGTCAACTGGTGATCTTCCTCAAGCCAGTGCTGCCGTTGCTGGCCGCCGACGCCGAGGCGTTCCTCAACGTCGCGCCGCTGACCTGGAACGACCACACGACCTTGCTCGCCAACCATCAGTTGAACGAGTTCAAGCCGCTGATGACCCGGATCGACCCGGTCAAGGTCCAGGCCATGACCGACGCTTCGAAAGAAGACCTCGCGGCCAGCCAGACCGACACCGGCACCGCGGCCCCACAAGGCAACGGTGAGCTGGCCAAGGACCCACTGTCGGCCGAGATCGAGTTCGACGCCTTTGCCGCCGTCGACCTGCGTGTCGCCCTGATCCTCAAGGCCGAAGCTGTGGAAGGTGCGGACAAATTGTTGCGCCTGACCCTGGACATCGGTGATGAGCAACGCAACGTGTTCTCGGGCATCAAGAGTGCCTACCCGGACCCGGCCAAGCTCGAAGGTCGCCTGACCATGATGATCGCCAACCTCAAGCCACGTAAAATGCGCTTCGGTATCTCCGAAGGCATGGTCATGGCAGCCGGTCCTGGCGGCGCAGAGATCTACCTGTTGAGCCCGGACAGCGGCGCCAAGCCGGGGCAGCGCATCAAGTAATCCGCCTGGCTGGACCGATCCCACCGTCACGCAACGCCGCGACGGTGGGATTTTCATATCTGCCCCGCCGGATACTGCCTAATCTTCATGTACAGGCCTTTCCCTCGACCCGGCACGCCATGACCGACCTTCTGCTTACACTCATCAGCACTGCCCTGATCAACAACTTTCTGTTGCAGTGGCCGCTGGGCGTCGATCCCTTGCTGCAAGCCGCTCGCGCCCCCCAGGCAGAACGGCGCCAGGTCCACGCCCTGGGCATCAGCACCACCTGCCTGATGCTGCTCAACGGCATCCTGGGTTATGCCGCTTATCATTGGCTGCTGGTGCCGCTGGGCCTGACTGCCCTGTACCTGCTGCTGTTGTTGCCCTTGAGTGTGCTGCCCATTTCACTGCTGCTGCGGGGGCTGACGCGGGCCTTGCCGCAATTGCCATTTGCCGGACTCTGGCCGTTGCTGCTCGGCAACGCCGGCGTGCTGGGCTTGAGCTTGATGAGCATGCATAGCGACCAGGGCCTGACCCGGCACCTGGCCCTGAGTCTGGGCGCCGGATTGGGCTTCTGGCTGGTCTTGGGCCTGTTCAGCGACCTGCGCCAGCGCACCCTCAATAACGATGTGCCGATGGCCTTTCGTGGCTTGCCGATCGACCTGATCAGCGCCGGATTGATCGCCGTGGCATTTCTCGGATTCAGT
This sequence comes from Pseudomonas sp. P5_152, assembly GCF_033989915.1. Lineage (NCBI taxonomy): Bacteria > Pseudomonadati > Pseudomonadota > Gammaproteobacteria > Pseudomonadales > Pseudomonadaceae > Pseudomonas > Pseudomonas sp. P5_152. Next base: position 1,862,851 of record NZ_JASFAH010000002.1, read on the forward strand.
GGACTGATCAAAACATGAGTCTGATTCAACGCATCGACGCCCTCCTGCCCCAGACCCAATGCGGCAAGTGTGGTCACCCCGGGTGCAAGCCCTATGCCCAAGGCATTGCCAGCGGCGAGGCGATCAACAAGTGCCCGCCAGGCGGTGACGAGACCATCGCCGCACTCGCCGAACTGCTGAAGCTGCCGGTCATGCAACTGGACCACAGCCGGGGCTCGGCGCCGCCACAGGTTGCCTATATCCGGGAAGCCGAATGCATCGGCTGCACCAAGTGCATCCAGGCCTGCCCGATCGACGCGATTGTCGGCGCAGCCAAGCTGATGCACACCGTGATCATCGACGAATGCACCGGCTGTGACTTGTGTGTAGCCCCCTGTCCGGTGGACTGCATCGAAATGCACCCCCTGCCCTCGGCCCAGGTACTGCCGATCGTTGGCGGCCTGGCGTTCACTCCCGAGCAATTTCAAGCGCGCAGCGTCAAACGCGAGCATGCCCGCCGGCGCTTCGAACAACGCAACGCCCGGCTGGAGCGCGAAGAACAGCAGAGGCTGGCCGAGCGCGCGGCACGCGCAGCCAAAGCCGCACAGCCGGCAGCCACTGGTGCCAATCCGGTGCAGGACGCCATCGCCCGCGTGCAAGCGCAAAAAGCCGCAGCGGCCGATGCGGCCCTGAAAAAAGCCAAGATCGATGTGGCGATGAGCCGCGCGCAACTGCACAAATCCCTGAAAGCCTTCGGCCATCCGCCGACCAGCGAGCAACAAGCTCAACTGGTGGTGCTGCAACAGCAGTTCGAAGCCGCCGAACACGCCTTGGCGAAGCTCGAAAGCAGCGCCAAGGCCAATCCTCCGCAACCACCCGCACCAGCCAATGACGCTGAACTCAAGCGGGCGAAAATCCACTTGGCGATGCGCCGCGCCGAACTGAGGAAAGCCCAGGGCAACGCTGCGCCTGCCGAGCAACTGGCGGCCCTGAGCGCCGCGCTGGAACAGGCCGAACACGCCTTGCACGCCGCCGAGGACGCCAGCGACAAACCGCCACCGCAATTACTGCGCCGGGAAAAACGCCCGATCGACAGTCAGCTGCGACAACTCAAGACTGAACTGGCCTATGCCCGCGCCGAGGTGAGCAAACTGCAGCGACAGGCCCAGACACCGGCAGAGCTCTTGAGCCAGGCACGCGCCAGGCTCGAGGAGGCCGAGCGCCAGGTGAGCGACTATGTCGCCCCTTGAACCCGTCGACGATCGCCTGCAACAGGCGATGCAGCGTGTGCTGTTGGCCACCGTGCCGGGCATCCTGCTGTTGCTGTGGTTTAGCGGCTGGGGCGTGCTGTTCAATCTGCTGCTGGCGTGTACCAGTGCACTGGCAGTGGAAGCCGCGGTGCTGCGCCTGCGCGGTTACCCGCTCAAGCCGGCCCTGAGTGACGGCAGCGCCCTGGTCAGCGCCACCTTGCTGGCTCTGGCACTGCCCGCCTACTGCCCCTGGTGGTTGACGGTGAGCGCGGCGGCCGGGGCGATGCTGCTCGGCAAACACCTGTATGGCGGCGTGGGTAGAAACCCGTTCAACCCGGCCATGCTCGGCTTTGCCCTGGTGCTGGTGTGTTTCCCGCAACAGATGACCCACTGGCCCAGCCACGGACTGAGTCTGCAGGGTGGCCTGCAGCAGATTTTCGGCTTCAGCGCAGCTGCGCAACCGGACGCCTGGGCCCAGGCCACCGCGCTGGACAGCCTGCGAATCAATAAAAGCCTGACCATCGACGAACTGTTCGCCGCCAACCCGGCATTTGGGCAACTGGGTGGCAAGGGGATTGAATGGGTGAGCCTGGCATTTCTCGCCGGCGGCGCCTTTCTCTTGCAGCAACGGGTGTTCAGTTGGCACGCCCCGGTGGGGATGCTCGGCAGCCTGTTCGTCATCAGCCTGTTGTGCTGGAACGGCTCGGGGTCCGACTCCCACGGTTCGCCACTGTTTCACCTGTTGAGCGGTGCCACCATGCTCGGCGCGTTTTTTATCGTCACCGAACCGGTGTCCGGGGCCAAGAGTCCCAAGGCACGCCTGCTGTTCGGTGTCGGCGTGGGCCTGTTGACCTACCTTATCCGAACCTGGGGCGGATACCCCGACGGAGTGGCGTTTGCAGTGCTGCTGATGAACCTCTGCGTGCCGGCCCTAGAGCGCCTCTGTGCAGCGCAACCGGAGCCGGCATCATGAAACGCAGCCTCAGCGTCCTGAGCCTGGTGATCATCGCCGTCCTGTGTGCTGGCGCCACTTACCTGGTGCAACAGCTCTTAGCGCCGCGGATTGGCGCGCAACAGCGGTTGATCGAGAGCCGCAACCTGCTGGACATGCTGCCGGCGGATAGCTACGACAATCAGCCGCTGGACCAGCCACTGGCGATCAAGGGCGTGGTCCTGGCCAACAGCACACTGCTGGGTGGCTACCGGGCGAACCTCAATGGCAAGCCTGCGGCGATCATTTTGCTGAGTCGGGTCACCGGCTATGAAGGCCCCATCGACCTGCTGCTGGTGATCGATAGCCAGGGCAGGCTGCTGGGCGTCAAAACCCTCAAGCAAGGGGAAACCCCGGGGCTGGGAGCCATGATCGCCACACACCCCAACCCTTGGCTGGCGGGTTTTATCGGCAAGTCGCGGAGTGAGCCGGGCGACAGCGGCTGGGCGCTGAAAAAGGACCAGGGCCAGTTCGATCAACTGGCCGGTGCGACCATCACCTCCCGTGCGGTGATCAGTGCGACCCACGATGCCTTGCGCTATTTCGATGAACACCAACCACAACTGCTCGGCAGCGCGCCATGAACAAGACCTCGACCCTCCAGAACTCCTTGATGCTGGCGCCTCTGATCGGCGCCAGTGACACGTTGCTGACGGCCTTGAGCCTGGCGCTGCTGTGCGTGCTGGTGATCGCTGTCTATGGGCTGAAAATGCGTCTGTTGCGAGCCTGGCTCAGCGAGTCGTTGCATCTGCCTGCCGGGGTGCTGCTAGCCGCCACCTTGACTAGCCTGGCCGCGCTGGCGACTCAGGCCTGGGCGCTTGAGCTGCATCAGCACTTGGGCCTCTACATCGGCTTGATCGCCCTGCAATGCGTGGTGCTGGAGTGCAACGGTTTTTTCACCGAGACCCGCCTGCTTGACCGATTGCGTTTGTGTGCCCTGTTCGTCAGCCTGATGATTGGCCTGGGCTTGCTGCGCGAAGTGCTGGGGCACGGCTCGATCAGTTGGCATTTGCCATGGCTGGCTGCCGACGGCAGCGTACGACTGGCCATCCTCGCCCCCGGTGGGTTTATCCTGTTGGGATTGCTGCTGGCAGCCAGGCAAGCCTGGCTCGGCCGCTCCCCGACACCCTGAACGCCTGCAAGGAATTGCTCTGCCCATGAATGCCGCAAAACGCCTGGAAATTTTCCGCAGGTTCCACGAAGACAATCCAGAACCGAAAACCGAGCTGGCCTATTCATCGCCCTTCGAACTGTTGATCGCGGTGATCCTCTCTGCGCAATCTACCGATGTCGGCGTCAATAAAGCCACGGCCAAGCTGTTCCCGGTAGCCAACACCCCGGCGGCGATTCATGCGCTCGGCGTCGAGGGCTTGTCCGAGTACATCAAGACTATCGGGCTGTACAACAGCAAGGCGAAGAATGTCATCGAGACCTGCCGCATGCTGGTGGAGCTGCATGGCGGTGAGGTGCCGCAAACCCGGGAAGAGCTTGAGGCACTGCCAGGAGTCGGCAGAAAGACTGCAAATGTGGTGCTGAACACGGCGTTCCGACAGTTGACCATGGCCGTCGACACCCATATTTTCCGGGTCAGTAACCGAACCGGTATTGCCCCCGGGAAGAATGTCGTCGAAGTCGAACACAAGCTGATGAAGTTTGTGCCCAAGCAATTTCTCCTCGACTCCCACCACTGGCTGATCTTGCATGGCCGCTATGTGTGCCTGGCGCGTAAGCCCCGGTGTGGCAGTTGCAGGATCGAAGACCTGTGCGAATTCAAGCAAAAAACCTCCGACGATTGAGGCGCTATTGGTTTTATTGATTTATCGATTGAAAAAATCTTTTTTACCCGCCAGGAGATTGTCGATATAAGGGGCGCCAATGGCTCTCTTAGCCTGGAGTTAACCTGATGAGTACTGGCAAAGAACAACTGGACGTAGAAGACGACTTCGCCCCTGTTGAGAGCGATGATGCAGAACCTATGGTGGAGGTCGCCAAGACCAACCTGAACAAGCGCCGCACCATCGATAATCTCCTGGAGGAGCGACGTCTGCAAAAGCAGTTGGCCGATTACGACTTTGACCTCTGACCGCTGAAAGCCTCCCTCCGTGGAGGCTTTTGTCATTTAGCGATCCGTGCCCCAAAAAGTACTTCGGTGGCGAAGTGTCGGGCTAGCCGTCTTGTACCCTCGCACCTCAGACCAGTCCATTTCGCTGGGCCAGTTCAATCAGATCGACAAGCGAGCGAGCGTTCAGCTTGAGCAGAAGCCGAGTCTTGTAAGTACTGACGGTTTTATTACTGAGAAACATGCCATCGGCTATTTCCTTGTTGGTCTTGCCCCGGGCCAATTGTTGCAACACCATCATCTCTCTTCCGGACAAGCGCTCTACCATATCCGACTCACTGGTATTACCCAGCGACGAGCGGACCGAGTGCAATGCCTGGTTCGGAAAATAGCTGTACCCAGACAATACTGCCTTGATAGCGCTGAGTAGCTCGGTGAGCTCCTGCTGTTTGCAGACATATCCAATTGCCCCCGCCTGCATGCAGCGCATCGAAAAATGCCCGGGCGTCTGTGAAGTCAGGACTAACACTTTCACGGAAAAGCTCATCGAATTCAAACGCGCAATGACTTCCAGACCATCCAGCTTGGGAATGCCTATATCCAGTATGACGATATCCGGCATGTGTTCACGGGCAAGTTGTAATGCATCCACGCCATTGTCCGTTTCAGCAATAACTTCGTAGCCATGACGCTCCATTAGCATGCGTACAGCAAGTCGAATGACGGGGTGATCATCCACGATCAGCACTTTATTCATGGGCAAGTCCAATTTTCGCTGTTCGAATTTTTAGAGTCAGCACAATAGCCTAGTCGTTTCGACCTGGGGATCCCGCCCAAGGCAAGCCCCCCCTGCGAGAGACAATCCCTACAAACATCAAGGATTATTCCCACAGGAAATCACAAAAAACAATGTCGCTTAAAGTTTAAGACCCCCATCCCCCCTGCACCAATAACGAATTTTCGCCCATGACAAGGTGTGAAGATCAAACTAAGATTTAGGATGCAACTGCGTCTTCCTTCGCTAAACCTCACCCCAACAACAATGAGTCGAGCCTAGCGAACAGCACTTGAAGAACCTTTAATCTTGAACGGAACTCCGCCACCCCACATAAAAGCCAGGTAACACTCAAACTAACCAACACCCAAAAAAATATCTAGAAACAACCCTGACAACCGAGAAACCAATTAAGTTTTATCGTAACAAGTGTCCCTTCAAAGATATTATGGCACCACGCAGGCTGGTTGCCCCTTAACATTGCCATCAAAGCTCATTCAAATATCAAGCGAGTAGCCAGAATGAACGTACTTCAGAAAAAAATCGCCAACCCCATGACAATCATTGCGATCTTCGCAGCACTGTCCGAAACTTCCGCCGCGGTGTCATTGCCCTTCCTCGATGATGAGAACCGGGAAGTATATATATGGTTTTTAATCAGTTTCCCCTTCTACCTGCTATTCCTATTTTTCATCACCCTCAACTTCAACTACAAATCCCTGTATGCACCTTCGGACTTCCAGAAGAGCAAGCAGTTTTTGAAGGTGATCGATGACGCCACCCGAGGCGAGAAAAAATCCGCTTCTGCCACGGCCCAAGCAAGCAAGGTCAACCCCGCACGCCCAGACCCGCGCAAGAGCCCTGGGGCGGTCAAAACCAAGCCCGACTACTTGCTTCCCAGCACGCAGGACCCGCCACCTGGCATCACCTTCTACACCCACCTGCGCCCTCAACAGCAGTTATCCATGCCCGCTTCGGTGCAATACATACGTATCGTCGATGCCCGGTGGATCCGCAAGAAAAAGGACACCTGTCAGTTGATGGAGAAACTCGACCAACCCCGGCCAAGCCAACCGAGACTGACAATGCTGCTGACTTGTCAGGAGTCGGAGCCAGTGATCAATGAAAAGTTGAAGAAGTCTGATGTAAAAGCACTCAATGCTCAGGATTCCGTGTGCCTGTTCTATAACGTGAGCACGCAGGCAGTGACTGTCGTTCGCAAGACTGATTCCCGTCTTGATGCAGTGACAGACCGGCAAGATGGTTTTTCATCGAGGCAGGAACAAAGGGAGGGGGAAGCTGGCGGTATTGCGGATAACGGCGCTACTGCCCGGATGACAGATTAACGCTTGGCCATCGAGGCCCACAGAATAGATCGCGACCGTTGTGCCCCCGCTTCAAGCAGGCGCACAACGGTTGATCAGCGCAACAGCATCAGAACAACTTGCGGCCCTTGTTGGCAGCAATACGCATACGCAGGGCGTTGAGCTTGATGAAGCCAGCAGCATCCGCCTGGTTGTAAGCGCCGCCATCTTCTTCGAAGGTGGCGATGTTGGCGTCGAACAACGACTCGTCGGACTTGCGACCGGTAACGATCACGTTGCCCTTGTACAGTTTCAGGCGAACCACGCCGTTCACGTGCACCTGGGAAGCGTCGATCATCTGTTGCAGCATCAGACGCTCAGGGCTCCACCAGTAGCCGGTGTAGATCAGGCTGGCATACTTGGGCATCAGCTCGTCTTTGAGGTGAGCCACTTCACGGTCCAGGGTGATCGATTCGATCGCCCGGTGGGCGCGTAGCATGATGGTGCCGCCTGGGGTTTCGTAGCAGCCACGGGACTTCATGCCCACGTAACGGTTCTCGACGATGTCGAGACGACCGATACCGTGTTCGCCACCAATACGGTTGAGGGTCGCCAGCACGGTGGCCGGGGTCATTTCGACGCCGTCCAATGCAACGATGTCGCCGTTGCGGTAGGTCAGTTCCAGGTACTGCGGTTTATCTGGAGCGTTCTCCGGGGAGACGGTCCATTTCCACATGTCTTCTTCGTGCTCGGTCCAGGTATCTTCCAGCACGCCGCCTTCATAGGAGATGTGCAGCAGGTTGGCATCCATCGAGTACGGGGATTTCTTCTTGCCATGGCGCTCGATCGGGATCGCGTGCTTCTCGGCGTAGTCCATCAGCTTCTCGCGGGACAGCAGGTCCCACTCACGCCATGGAGCAATGACTTTTACCCCTGGCTTGAGGGCATAGGCACCCAGCTCAAAACGAACCTGGTCGTTGCCTTTGCCGGTGGCACCGTGGGAAATGGCGTCAGCACCGGTTTCATTGGCGATTTCGATGAGGCGTTTGGCGATCAACGGACGTGCGATGGAAGTACCCAGCAGGTACTCGCCTTCGTATACGGTGTTGGCACGGAACATCGGGAACACGAAATCACGCACGAATTCTTCGCGCAGATCGTCGATGTAGATTTCTTTGACGCCCATGGCTTGTGCCTTGGCGCGAGCCGGTTCGACCTCTTCGCCTTGACCCAGGTCAGCGGTGAATGTCACCACTTCACAGTTATAAGTATCCTGCAGCCACTTGAGGATCACCGAAGTGTCCAGGCCGCCGGAATACGCCAGAACGACCTTGTTTACGTCCGCCATGCCATCACTCCACGGGGTTCTACGGAAAGCCGATAAGTCTAACGCTGCGAGCGGATAAATTACAGAGGCGCGACAGCTTATGACGACGAAGCGACAGATTATGTCGAGCGGGCGACGATTTCGACGGGTTCAGGAGGTCGCTGCCGCGCCACCCGCAGAGCTGACTTGAGGGGCAGGATCGGCCGCAGGTTCGAGTCGTTCGAGCTGCACGCTGACCCGACGGTTTTTCGCCCGGTTGGCGGCACTGCTGTTGGGTGCCACTGGATACCGTTCGCCGTGAAAGCGCAGGGTCACCTGTGATTCCTGGATGCCGTTGGCCTTGAGGTAATCCATCACGGCCAGCGCCCTGCGTCGCGACAGGTCACGGTTGGTCAGGCGATTGCCGCTGTTATCGGAATGGCCGTCAATTTGAATATGATTGACCGTCGGATCGGCCTTCATGAAGCTCAGCATGGCCTGCAAGCGGCTTTTCGCCTGTGCATCCAGTTCGATTCCGCCCCCTGGAAAACCTACCGCCGCCTGCTTCACCTGCTCGTAGTTCATCGGTAGCAATTTGGCTACGCAGCCCTGGTAATCGGCATAGGCCTTGCTGAAACTGACCGGTAGCAGGCGCACTTCCGACACTCGACCGTCAGGCGCCGAATGCCGGATCAACGGACTGCGGCCCTCCATCAAACCACCGATCAGGCGACCGGCCTGCGCCTGCGAACTGTTGAACAGCACCTCGCCACTGCCCAACCTGACCGAGCCCAGGTTGATGTCCGCGCGCCCTGGCTGCCAGGGTGCCGCCGCCGCCAGCAAGGTCGCCGAGCCACCACTGAGCATCGGGTTATAGGCTTTCAACCGAAAGGTGGCCTGCTCGCCCGCCCGCCGCACGAACTCGCCCGCACCAAAATCGGTGATCGGTTGGCTCAGGCGGCATTCGAACTTGTCGCCCTCGACCTTCCACTCAGTGCTCTCCAGGCGCGTCTGGAAAGTGAGTGCCATGGCAGGAAGGCTGGCGAACACACTGAGCAAGGCTAGATAACGCTGGCGCACGGGAGGCTCCACTGACTTCTGCAACAAAAAGACCGACACACATGTTTACGGCATACCTTGGTGATATCGGTTACGTCCGACAAAACTTGATAGCGAGTGCCTGCAAGAGTCTTTTCCGGTAGCATTCCCATGAGTTTGACCCGCCTGGAATCCCCAATGTCCGACCGCCTGACCCTGCTGCGTCCCGACGACTGGCATATTCATCTTCGCGATGGTGCTGCGTTGCCCAATACTGTCGCGGATGTCGCGCGCACCTTTGGTCGCGCCATCATCATGCCCAACCTGGTACCACCGGTGCGCAATGCCGCTGAAGCCGACGCCTACCGCCAGCGCATTCTCGCTGCGCGCCCGGCCGGCAGCCGCTTTGAGCCGCTGATGGTGCTCTACCTGACCGACCGCACCACCGCGGACGAAATCCGCACCGCCAAGGCCAGCGGTTTCGTGCACGCCGCCAAGCTGTATCCGGCCGGTGCAACGACCAACTCGGACTCCGGTGTCACCAGCATCGACAAGATCTTCCCAGCGATCGAGGCCATGGCCGAAGTCGGGATGCCCTTGCTGATCCACGGTGAAATCACCCGCGGCGACGTCGACGTCTTCGATCGCGAGAAAATCTTCATCGACGAGCACATGCGTCGGCTCGTCGAGCGTTTTCCAACGCTCAAGGTGGTGTTCGAACACATCACCACCGGCGATGCCGTGCAGTTCGTCAACGAGGCCTCGGCCAACGTCGGCGCCACCATCACCGCGCACCACTTGCTGTACAACCGCAATCACATGCTGGTTGGCGGGATTCGCCCGCACTTCTACTGCCTGCCGATCCTCAAGCGCAACACCCACCAGGTCGCCCTGCTGGATGCCGCTACCAGTGGCAGTGAAAAGTTCTTCCTCGGTACCGACTCGGCTCCCCATGCCCAGCACGCCAAGGAAGCCGCCTGTGGCTGTGCCGGCTGCTACACCGCCTATGCCGCGATCGAGCTGTACGCCGAGGCGTTTGAACAGCGTAACGCGCTGGACAAGCTCGAAGCCTTCGCCAGCCTCAACGGCCCGCGTTTCTACGGCCTGCCAGCGAACACCGATCGCATTACCCTGGTCCGCGAAGAATGGACCGCCCCAACCAGCCTGCCCTTCGGCGAGCTGACTGTCATCCCGCTGCGCGCCGGTGAAAAACTGCGCTGGCGCCTGCTGGAGGAACACGCGTGAGTGAAGACCATTACGACGACGAACAGGAAGGTCAAGGTGGTGGCGGCTCACGTCACCCGATGGCAGCCAGGTTTCGGGGATATCTGCCAGTCGTCGTTGACGTTGAAACCGGTGGTTTCAACTGTGCCACTGACGCCCTGCTGGAAATTGCCGCGACGACCATCGCCATGGACGAAAAGGGTTTTGTGTTCCCGGACCACACCTACTTCTTCCGTGTAGAGCCGTTCGAAGGCGCCAACATCGAAGCTGCGGCGCTGGAGTTCACCGGCATCAAGCTCGATCATCCGCTGCGCATGGCCGTGAGTGAAGAGACGGCCCTGACCGATATCTTCCGCGGCGTGCGCAAGGCGTTGAAAGCCAATGGCTGCAAACGGGCAATCCTGGTCGGTCACAACAGCAGTTTCGACCTGGGCTTCCTCAATGCCGCCGTGGCGCGCCTGGACATGAAGCGCAACCCGTTCCACCCGTTCTCCAGCTTCGACACCGCGACACTGGCGGGCCTGGCCTACGGCCAAACCGTGCTGGCCAAGGCCTGCCAGGCAGCAGACATCGACTTCGACGGTCGCGAGGCCCACTCGGCTCGCTACGACACCGAGAAGACCGCTGATCTGTTCTGCGGCATCGTCAACCGCTGGAAACAAATGGGCGGCTGGGAAGACTTCAACGACTGATCGGTCGCAGGTTTTTCTCAACCCACAAAAAAACCGGCCACTTGGGCCGGTTTTTTTGTGCCTGAGGCGCGTGGCTTACAGCTTGCCAGCGTTCTCGGACAGGTAAGCAGCAACGCCTTCTGGCGAAGCAGTCATACCTTTGTCGCCTTTTTTCCAGTTAGCCGGGCAAACTTCGCCGTGCTCTTCGTGGAATTGCAGCGCGTCGACCAGACGGATCAGCTCTTCCATGTTACGGCCCAGTGGCAGGTCGTTGACGATCTGCGAGCGGACAACACCTTTGTCGTCGATCAGGAACGCGCCACGGAAAGCTACGCCGCCGTCGGATTCAACGTCGTACGCCTTGGCGATGTCGTGCTTCATGTCAGCAGCCATGATGTACTGGACCTGACCGATGCCGCCGGCATTGATTGGGGTGTTGCGCCAGGCGTTGTGGGTGAAGTGCGAGTCGATCGACACCGCGATCACTTCCACGTTACGCGCCTTGAAGTCAGCCATGCGGTGGTCCAGAGCGATCAGCTCGGACGGGCAAACGAAGGTGAAGTCCAACGGGTAGAAGAACACCAGGCCGTATTTGCCTTTGATGGCCGAGGACAGGGTGAAGCTGTCGACGATTTCGCCATTGCCGAGTACGGCCGGTACGGTGAAGTCAGGGGCTTGTTTGCCTACGAGTACGCTCATTGGATATCTCCTGGTGTAGTGCGTGAAGAAAGGTAGCGATCCAGTCTGCCGCCGGTAAACGACAGCTTCGTGAAACGGCTACCGTTCGCAAAGACCGACCATCATACACTGCGTTTTTGACCTGTCGCCATGTAGCCGTTCGTCAGGCAAGTGACGATCGATCACAACAGGCACGGAAACCACTTTGACAATCATTCTCGTTAACATTAAGATCCATCGCAATTGAGCCATAACCAGCGATGGGTTCTCACTCTATGTATGTCTGCCTCTGCACTGGCGTCACCGACGGCAAGATCCGCGATGCAATCTACGAAGGTTGCTGTAGCTACCGTGAGGTGCGTGAAGCCACCGGCGTTGCTAGCCAATGCGGCAAATGCGCCTGCCTTGCCAAGCAGGTGGTTCGCGAAACCCTTGCCGACTTGCAGATGAGCCAGGCGGCGATTCCCTTTCCCGTAGAATTTTCCGCCGCATAAGTAACCAATTTCAGAGAACCGGACTTAGTGTCCGGTTTTTTTATGTCTGTAATTCAATCGCTTAGCGTCAGGATGCGGAACACAAACATTCTTATTCCGATTAATTTTCATATATTATTCAATAACTTAGGTTTGACACTAAGAAGTTGCAGGCTCAAACTCGGCCTTATATACCGCACTTAAGGACAGGACCCCCATCATGAAAGGCGACGTAACAGTCATCCAGCATCTCAACAAGATCCTTGCCAATGAGCTGGTCGCAATCAATCAGTACTTCCTGCATGCCCGCATGTATGAAGATTGGGGCCTGAACAAGCTGGGCAAGCACGAGTACAAAGAATCCATCGACGAGATGAAACACGCGGACAAGCTGATCAAGCGCATCCTGTTTCTCGAAGGCCTGCCGAACGTCCAGGACCTGGGCAAGCTGCACATCGGCGAGCACACCAAGGAAATGCTCGAGTGCGACCTGCGCATCGAGCGTACCGGTCACGCCGACCTGAAAACCGCCATCGCCCACTGCGAGACCGTTGGCGACTTCGGCAGCCGTGAACTGCTCGAAGACATTCTCGAGTCCGAGGAAGAACATATCGACTGGCTGGAAACCCAACTGGGCCTGATCGATAAAGTTGGAATCGAGAACTATCTGCAATCGCAGATGGGTGAATAACGCAAAGTTACCACCCATTAAAAAGCCCCGCCCTCTTATAGAGAGGCGGGGCTTTTTTTGATCTGCTGCGAGGGTTCGCTGGCAAACCAGCGCCTACACCACTTAGGCTTCGGTCTTGCCAGCAGCAGCCTTTTCCACAGCAGCCTTGATGGTCGACTGCAGCGAACCGTCAGCGGCCATTTCGGTCATGATGTCGCTACCGCCAACCAATTCACCACCGACCCACAGCTGTGGGAAGGTTGGCCAGTTGGCGTACTTTGGCAGGTTGGCGCGGATTTCCGGGTTCTGCAGGATGTCCACGTAAGCGAACTTCTCACCACAGCCCATGACGGCCTGCGCGGCTTTCGCGGAGAAGCCACATTGTGGGGCATTCGGCGAGCCTTTCATGTAAAGCAGAATGGTGTTGTTGGCAATCTGCTCTTTAATAGTTTCGATGATATCCATGGAGCACCTCGGCTGAACTTTTCCGACTCAGTTGTCGGCACGGTGGCGCATTGTAACGGAAAGACCGACGCGATGCTCGGTCTCCCCGACAGACATACCTAGGCCGCTGCCACCGTCACCGGCACACCATTGAGCGCTGCGTTTCCCGACAACTCATCAAGCTGACGCTCATCTGTCAGGTCGTTGGCGCTGGACCCCGGTTGCGCCGTGGCGATGCCCATCTGCACTCCAGGCCGGGCATGGCCCCAGCCGTGGGGCAGGCTGACCACGCCCCGCATCATCTCGGGACTGCCGAGCACCTCGACTTCGATCTCGCCGACCCGCGAACTGACCCGCACCCGCTGGCCGTCGCTGAGCCCGCGCTGAGCGAGGTCGTCCGGGTGCATCAACAACTGATGACGCGGCTTGCCTTTCACCAGGCGGTGGTAGTTGTGCATCCACGAATTGTTGCTGCGCACATGGCGTCGGCCAATCATCAACAACTCATCCGCCGCCGGCGCTTGCAGGGCGGCAAAGCGCTGCAGGTCCGCGAGTATCGCCGCTGGCGCCGCTTGCACGTGCTGGTTGGGCGTTTTCAGGCGCGGCCCCAGGTTGGCCTTCAGCGCCCCCAGGTCGACGCCATGGGGATGATCGAACAGGCTGGTCACCGACAGCTTGTGCTCGGAGGCGTCACCGTAGCGACCGGCACGCAAGGCAAAGTCGATCATCTGTGCCGGTGGCAGCGTAGGCTTGAGTTCCTTGCCGGTCCTGGCCGCAAAGGCCTTGGCCAGGCCGACGAAGATTTCCCAATCATGCAGCGCGCCCTCGGGCTTGGGCAGGATCGCCCGGTTGAAGCGGCTGACATTGCGCACCGCGAACATATTGAACGTGGTGTCGTAGTGATCGTTTTCCAACGCCGAGGTCGAAGGCAGGATCAGGTCGGCGTAACGCGTGGTTTCGTTGATGTACAGGTCGACGCTGACCATGAACTCCAGGCCGTCCAGCGCCTGCTCCAGTTGCCGGCCATTGGGCGTCGACAACACCGGATTGCCTGCAACCGTGATCAGTGCGCGAATCTGCCCCTCGCCGCCCGTGAGCATTTCTTCGGCCAGGGCCGATACCGGCAACTCACCCGCGTATTCCGGCCGCCCGGAGACCCGGCTTTGCCACAGATTGAAATGCCCGCCCGAGGTCGACGCCACCAGGTCAACCGCCGGTTCAGTGCACAGTGCCCCGCCGACCCGGTCCAGGTTGCCGGTGACCAGGTTGATCAACTGCACCAGCCAATGACACAAGGTGCCAAAGGCCTGGGTCGAAACCCCCATGCGCCCATAACAGACCGCCGTCGGCGCGGCGGCAAAATCGCGCGCCAATTGGCGGATCTGCTCGACCGGCACGGCACACAACGGGCTCATGGCCTCGGCATCGAATGGAGCAATTGCCTGGCGCACCTGATCCAGCCCATCCACCGGCAAATGACTGTCGCGACTCAGGCCTTCGCTGAACAAGGTATTGAGCACGCCAAACAGCAACGCCGCATCACCCCCAGGCCGAACAAATACATGCTGGTCGGCCATCGCCGCCGTCTCGCTGCGCCGCGGGTCGACCACCACCACTTTGCCGCCACGCGCCTGGATCGCCTTCAAGCGTTTCTCCACATCCGGCACGGTCATGATGCTGCCGTTGGACGCCAGTGGATTAGCGCCCAGGATCAGCATGAAATCGGTGTGATCGATGTCTGGAATCGGCAGCAGCAACCCATGGCCATACATCAAGTGGCTGGTCAGGTGATGGGGCAACTGATCGACGGACGTCGCGGAGAAGCGATTGCGGCTCTTCAGTAACCCAAGAAAATAATTGCTGTGGGTCATCAGCCCGTAGTTATGCACGCTGGGGTTGCCCTGATACACCGCCACCGCGTTCTGCCCATGACGCTCCTGGATCGTCGCCAGGCGCTCGGCGACCAGCACAAAGGCCTCGTCCCAACCAATCGCCTGCCACTCGTTGCCGACGCGTTGCATGGGCTGGCGCAGGCGATCGGGATCGTTCTGGATATCTTGCAACGCCACCGCCTTGGGGCAGATATGACCGCGACTGAAGCTATCCAGCGGGTCCCCCTTGATCGAAGTGATCTGCAGGCCCGCGTTGTCGCTGGCGGTGGTTTCGATGGTCAAGCCGCAGATGGCTTCACACAGGTGGCACGCACGGTGGTTAAGAGTCTTGGTCATGGCCAGTCTCTGTTTTATTCGGGGCAACCAGAGCGCGGTTGCGGGAGTAAAACTATGGGCCGAGTCCGACCACTGCACCAGCGACGTTCGTCTTGTGAATCGGCGGCCATCAGGCCTGCCGATAGCACCCCGCCAGTTGGCGACCGGCAGGGCAAAAACCGCCTGGTACGCCCGCCTGTGCGCTGCGCTCGATTGCCAAGGCGCGCGGGGGCAGTGTACAAAGGGCTTGCTGCTGTCAGGAAACAGGCTTCAAAAGCGCTACTGCGGTCACCCCGTAGCCCCTCTGAAATCCCCTAAACACCGTAGCCTATTGGTAAGGCGCGACATTTAATGTCAATATTGCGCCTTCCCCTATTTCGTCGCCCCGTGCGGCTTACGCCGCAGGTCTCGCCCGTTTTTTTAATTAAACAAGGCCTTGAGTATCTGCGGTCCGTTGCAAAAGGTAGTCAATGATGAGCGCAAGGCACTTTCTCTCCCTGATGGATTGCACGCCCGAAGAGCTGGTCAGCGTGATCCGTCGAGGCATTGAGCTCAAAGACCTGCGTAACCGCGGCGTACTGTTCGAGCCGTTGAAAAACCGCGTCCTGGGGATGATCTTCGAGAAGTCCTCGACCCGCACTCGCCTGTCGTTCGAAGCCGGCATGATCCAGCTCGGCGGCCAGGCCATCTTCCTCTCGCCGCGCGACACCCAACTGGGCCGTGGCGAACCGATTGGCGACTGCGCCATCGTCATGTCGCGCATGCTCGACGCCGTGATGATCCGCACCTTTGCCCACAGCACCCTGACCGAATTCGCCGCCAACTCCCGCGTGCCCGTGATCAACGGCCTGTCCGATGACCTGCACCCGTGCCAGTTGCTGGCCGACATGCAAACCTTCCTTGAGCATCGCGGTTCGATCCAGGGCAAGACCGTGGCCTGGATCGGCGACGGCAACAACATGTGCAACAGCTATATAGAAGCGGCCATCCAGTTCGACTTCCAGTTGCGCATCGCCTGCCCCGAGGGCTACGAGCCCAACCCGCAATTCGTGGCGGCAGCCGGCGATCGCGTGACCATCGTCCGCGACCCCAAGGATGCCGTGCGTGGCGCACACCTGGTGAGCACCGATGTCTGGACCTCCATGGGCCAGGAAGAAGAAACCGCCAAGCGCCTCAAACTGTTTGCGCCCTACCAGGTCAACCGCGCCCTGCTCGACCTGGCGGCCGAGGATGTCCTGTTCATGCACTGCCTGCCTGCCCACCGCGGCGAAGAAATCAGCCTCGACCTGCTCGACGACGGCCGCTCGGTGGCCTGGGACCAGGCAGAAAACCGCCTGCACGCGCAAAAGGCCTTGCTCGAATTCCTCGTTCCCCCGGCGTACCACCACGCATGAGTCATACATTACTGCTGAACCTGCGCAACCTGGCCTGCGGCTACCAGGACCAGCGCGTTGTCCAGAACCTCAACCTGCACCTCAATGCTGGCGATATCGGCTGCCTGCTTGGCTCCTCCGGTTGTGGCAAGACCACCACCCTGCGGGCCATCGCCGGTTTTGAACCGGTCCACGAAGGGGAAATTCAGCTGGCGGGAGAAACCATCTCCAGTGCCGGTTTCACCCTCGCCCCGGAGAAACGCCGGATCGGCATGGTGTTCCAGGACTACGCACTGTTCCCGCACCTGAGCGTGGCTGACAACATCGCCTTCGGCATTCGCAAGCACCCGCACAAAGACCGGGTCACCGCCGAGATGCTCGAACTGGTGAACCTGAAGAACCTCGGCAAGCGCTTCCCCCACGAGCTTTCCGGCGGCCAGCAACAACGGGTGGCCCTGGCTCGCGCACTGGCCCCGGAGCCGCAACTGCTGCTGCTCGATGAACCCTTCTCCAACCTCGATGGCGAATTGCGCCGCAAGCTCAGCCACGAAGTCCGCGACATCCTCAAGAGCCGTGGCACCAGTGCGATTCTGGTGACCCACGACCAGGAAGAAGCCTTCGCGGTCAGCGATCAGGTCGGGGTGTTCAAGGAAGGTCGGCTGGAGCAGTGGGACACGCCCTACAACCTGTACCACGAGCCGCTGACACCTTTCGTCGCGAGCTTCATCGGCCAGGGTTACTTCATTCGTGGCCAGTTGCAGACCCCCGAGTCGGTGCAGACCGAACTTGGCGAGCTGCGTGGCAACCGCGCCTATACCTGGCCGACCGGCGGCGCCGTGGACGTGCTGCTGCGTCCCGACGATATCGTCTACGCCCCGGATAGCCCGCTGAAAGCGCGGATCATCGGCAAGACCTTCCTTGGCGCCTCGACGTTGTACCGCCTGCAACTGCCCACCGGCAGCCAGCTGGAATCGATCTTCCCGAGCCACGCCGACCACCTGGTGGGTGCCGATGTCGGCATTCGCGTGGCCGCCGAACACCTGGTGCTGTTCCAGGCATCCGGCAGCACCGCGGCACAGATACCGGCCGTCGAATCCGGAGTCCGCCGGTACAGCACCGCCAGTTGATCCACGCTCCTACACATCCAGTCAGGCAGCGACGTCAGTGTCAGCCCAGCAGCAACGTCCCGCTGGCCACCAACGTCGCAGTCCCGCCAATCTTCACTCGATCGCCTTCCAGGCGACAGAACAACTCCCCGCCCCGCGCCGAACACTGATAGGCCGTCAGACTGGTTTTATCCAGTTGCTGCGCCCAGTAAGGGATCAGCAGGCAATGGGTCGAACCGGTGACCGGGTCTTCGTTGATGCCGATGGCCGGGGCAAAATAGCGCGAGACAAAATCATGCTGCGTGCCGCGCGCGGTGACGATTGCCCCCAGCCAGGGCAACTTCGCCAGGGCCACCATGTCGGGCTGGCAATCGCGCACGGCCTGCTCCGATTCGAGCACCACAAACAACTCATTGGAACCCAGCACCTCGATGGGCTGCACCCCCAGCGCTGCGGCTATCAGCGGATTGGCCGCCACCGCACGCGGTGCGATCATCGGGAAATCCAGCCATAGCTGCCCGCCTTCGCGGGTCACGCGCAACGGCCCGGATTTACTGATGAAATCCAGGCTTTGCGACGGTTCCTCATACTGGTCGAACAACACATGGGCGCTGGCCAGGGTCGCGTGGCCGCACAACGGCACTTCCGTGGTCGGGGTGAACCAACGGATATGCCAACCCTGGGCCTCACGCACCACAAACGCGGTCTCGGCGAGGTTGTGCTCGGCGGCGATGTTTTGCATCAGTTCATCACTGAGCCAAGCCTCGAGCCGGTAGACCATCGCCGGGTTGCCACTGAACGGACGGTCGCTGAAGGCATCGACCTGATGAAACGCTAACTCCATGACTACTCTCCTTTTGTGTAGGCGAGCGCGAGCATGCAGCAGCGGTGGCTGGCTCACCAGTGACAGAGCCAGTGGATTTTCACCATACAGCGAACGGGTCAAGCCCGGCCGATGTCAGCGAACCTGGCCTGGGTATGCTCGGCCAGCACCGCAGGGGCCAATTCGACTTCCAGCCCCCGTCGACCGGCACTGACATAAATAGTCGCAAAAGCTTGGGCACTGCTATCGATAAAGGTACGCAGCCGCTTCTTCTGCCCCAACGGGCTAATTCCCCCCAATAAGTACCCGGTTGCCCGCTGCGCGGCAGCGGGGTCGGCCATCTCGACTTTCTTGACCCCTGCCGCATGGGCCAGCGCCTTCAAGTCCAGACTTCCGACGACCGGCACCACAGCGACCAGCAACTCGGCTTTCTCACTGGCCGCAAGCAAGGTCTTGAACACCTGGGCCGGCTGCAACCCAAGCTTTTCCGCCGCCTCCAACCCGTATGAAGCGGCCTTGGGATCATGTTCATAACTGTGTACACGATGTTCGGCACGAACTTTTTTCAGCAGATCCAATGCGGGGGTCATGGCAGCTCCAAGCCAACGAAAGAACAACAAATGCTGCGCCGGATTCTAGGTCATCACGCAGCAAAAGGCTCCAAGACCGCCCCGCTATCCAGTCGTCGGCGCTGCCGGCCAGGTAAATCTGCAACGTTGCCACCCCCCTCAAGACGCGATCATTCACCCGAACAATAGTTGATTTGTGACTGATGATTCACTTTCGACCTTTGACATCAGCGTTTCTTGTCTATATTTTTTCGTTTCCGAATACCATGCGAATAATCCTACGCAGCACCCAGCAGTAAGCCGAGACCAGGATGGGGATCCTGCCTTGGTGAAAATCGCGCCCGATCTCCTGTGGGACGAGCGCCCGACAACAACAAAAAACGAGGTTTTCATGACCACTGCTTTACAACAACCACCGCTCTCGAGCCAATGCATGGCCGAGTTCCTGGGGACTGCACTGCTGATCTTTTTTGGCACTGGCTGCGTCGCCGCCCTCAAAGTCGCGGGCGCCAGCTTTGGCCTGTGGGAAATCAGCATCATCTGGGGCGTCGGCGTCAGTATGGCTATCTACCTGACTGCGGGCGTTTCCGGTGCCCACCTGAACCCGGCCGTCAGCATCGCCCTAAGCATTTTCACCGATTTTGAAAAGCGCAAACTGCCCTTCTACATCTTGTCCCAGGTGGCGGGCGCCTTCTGTGGCGCGTTGTTGGTTTACACGCTTTACAGCAACCTGTTCTTCGATTTCGAACAAACCCAGCAAATGGTTCGCGGCAGCCAGGCCAGCCTGGAGTTGGCGTCGGTATTCTCTACCTTCCCCAACCCGGCGCTGTCTACCGGTCAGGCGTTCCTGGTCGAGATGATCATCACCGCGATCCTGATGGGCGTGATCATGTCCCTGACCGACGATAACAACGGCCTGCCCAAGGGTCCGCTGGCACCGCTGCTGATTGGCCTGCTGATCGCCGTGATCGGCAGCTCGATGGGGCCGCTGACCGGCTTCGCGATGAACCCGGCACGGGATTTCGGTCCTAAACTGATGACTTTCTTCGCTGGCTGGGGTGAAATTTCCTTCACTGGCGGCCGGGATATTCCCTATTTCCTGATTCCGATTTTTGCTCCGATTGTCGGTGCCTGCCTCGGTGCTGCGGCCTATCGCGGGCTGATTGCCCGTCACCTGCCCGGCGCCGTACCTGCTACAACAAAGGCAGAACCGGCGATGGATGGCAAAACCCGAATTTCCTGATAGCGGCGGCGCGTGATCCTGCCCACCATTGATCACGCGCCCCGATCCACTCCCTTATTTCGTCCAAGGCAATCGACATGACCGACACACAGAATAAGAACTACATCATTGCCCTTGATCAGGGTACGACCAGCTCGCGCGCGATCATTTTCGACCGCGACGCCAACGTGGTCTGCACCGCTCAACGCGAATTCGCCCAGCATTACCCACAAGCCGGCTGGGTCGAACATGACCCGATGGAGATCTTCGCCACCCAGAGCGCGGTGATGGTCGAGGCCCTGGCACAAGCAGGCCTGCATCACGACCAGGTGGCCGCCATCGGCATCACCAACCAGCGCGAAACCACCGTGGTCTGGGACAAGACCAGCGGCCGGCCGATCTACAACGCCATTGTCTGGCAATGCCGGCGCAGCACCGAGATCTGCCAGCAGCTCAAGCGCGACGGCCACGAGCAATACATCAGCGACACCACCGGCCTGGTCACCGACCCGTACTTTTCCGGCACCAAGCTGAAGTGGATCCTCGACAACGTCGAAGGCAGCCGGGAGCGTGCACGCAACGGCGAGTTGCTGTTCGGCACAGTCGACAGCTGGTTGATCTGGAAATTTACCGGCGGCAAGACCCACGTCACCGACTACACCAACGCCTCGCGCACCATGCTCTTCAACATCCACACCCTGGAGTGGGACGCGAAGATGCTCGAGCTGCTGGACATCCCCCGCGAGATGCTGCCGCAGGTGAAGTCCTCGTCGGAAATTTATGGCCACACCAAGAGCGGCATTGCCATCGGCGGTATCGCCGGCGACCAGCAAGCGGCCTTGTTCGGCCAGATGTGCGTGGAGCCCGGCCAGGCGAAAAACACCTACGGCACCGGCTGCTTCCTGCTGATGAATACCGGCAGCAAGGCAGTCAAATCCAGCCATGGCATGCTCACCACCATCGCCTGCGGTCCGCGCGGTGAGGTGGCCTATGCCCTCGAGGGCGCAGTGTTCAACGGCGGCTCCACCGTGCAGTGGCTGCGCGACGAACTGAAGATCATCAACGACGCCCACGACACTGAGTACTTCGCCAACAAGGTCAAGGACAGCAACGGTGTGTACCTGGTGCCCGCCTTCACCGGCCTCGGCGCGCCGTACTGGGACCCCTATGCCCGCGGCGCCCTGTTCGGCTTGACTCGCGGCGTACGGGTCGACCACATCATTCGCGCAGCCCTGGAGTCGATTGCCTACCAGACCCGCGACGTGCTCGACGCCATGCAACAGGATTCCGGCGAACGCCTCAAGGCCTTGCGCGTGGACGGCGGTGCGGTGGCGAACAACTTCCTCATGCAGTTCCAGGCCGACATCCTCGGCACCCAGGTCGAGCGCCCGCAAATGCGCGAGACCACGGCACTCGGCGCTGCCTATCTGGCAGGCCTGGCCTGCGGCTTCTGGGCCAGCCTGGACGAACTGCGCGGCAAGGCGGTGATCGAGCGCGAATTCGACCCGCAACTGGAAGAAAGCGCCAAGGAAAAACTCTACGCTGGCTGGAAAAAAGCCGTCAGCCGCACCCGTGACTGGGAGCCGCACGAAGGCGAGGAATAAGCCAAGGGCCGAACAGTGTTCGGCATCTAACTGGTCGGGAGGGGATCGATGCGGCATCATGGGCAAATTTTGCACGGCAGCCCAAAGGACGCCCCATGAATCTGCCTCCCCGTCAGCAGCAAATCCTCGAACTGGTCCGCGAACGCGGCTACGTCAGCATCGAGGAAATGGCCCAGTTGTTCGTTGTTACTCCGCAGACCATTCGCCGCGATATCAATCAGCTGGCCGAAGACAACCTGTTGCGCCGCTACCATGGCGGCGCAGCCTATGATTCCAGCGTGGAAAACACTGCGTACGCCATGCGTGCCGACCAGATGCGCGACGAAAAGCAGCGCATCGGTGAAGCCATCGCCCGGCAAATTCCCGACCACGCCTCGTTGTTCATCAATATCGGTACCACTACCGAGTCCATCGCCCGGGCGCTGCTCAACCACAACCACCTGAAAATCATCACCAACAACCTGCACGTGGCCTCGATGCTCAGTGCCAAGGATGATTTCGACGTGCTGCTCACCGGCGGCACCGTGCGCCGCGACGGCGGGGTTGTCGGCCAGGCCAGTGTCGATTTCATCAACCAGTTCAAGGTCGACTATGCCCTCGTGGGCATCAGTGGCATCGACGAAGACGGCAGCCTGCTGGACTTTGATTACCAGGAAGTGCGGGTATCCCAGGCAATCATCGCCAATGCCCGGCAAGTGATCCTCGCGGCTGACTCCAGCAAGTTCGGACGCAACGCCATGATTCGCCTGGGACCGATCACCCTGATCGATTGCCTGGTGACTGATCAGGAGCCCGTGCCCGCCCTCGCCCAGCTGCTGAGCCAGAACAAGATTCGCCTGGAAGTCGTTTAACCGCCTCACCTCTTCAGCGTCCGTCCAGACGCCATCGCGAGCAGCGCAACCCTTGTGGGAGCGAGCCTGCTCGCGATAGCGCCTGCTCATGCCCCACCCGCATAAATGTTCGAAATTCTTCCTTTTCTGCCCCTTCGATGAGTTTTTTCAATCGAAGCGGACTGGCTGTGGGCGACTTTATGGGCTACCATTTTCGCAAATGAACATTAATGTTCGTATTCCAATACATAAAGCCAAAAATGCCCGAGGCCTGCCGATGCCCACTTCCACCTTGCCGACACCCCCACTTGCCGAGATCTATGACGTCGCCGTGATTGGTGGCGGGATCAATGGCGTCGGGATTGCGGCGGATGCTGCCGGCCGTGGGCTTTCGGTGTTCCTTTGCGAAAAGGACGACCTGGCCAGCCACACCTCGTCCGCCAGCAGCAAGCTGATCCACGGCGGCCTGCGCTACCTGGAACACTATGAATTCCGCCTGGTGCGCGAAGCCCTGGCCGAACGCGAAGTGCTGCTGGCCAAGGCCCCGCATATCGTCAAGCAGATGCGCTTTGTCCTGCCGCACCGCCCGCACCTGCGCCCGGCATGGATGATTCGCGCCGGCCTGTTCCTCTACGACAACCTGGGCAAGCGGGAAAAGCTCGCCGGTTCCAGAAGCCTGAAGTTCGGTGCCGACAGCGCCTTGAAAAGCGAAATCAGCAAGGGCTTCGAGTACTCCGACTGCTGGGTCGACGACGCTCGCCTGGTGGTTCTCAATGCCATGGCTGCCCGTGAAAAAGGCGCCCACGTGCATACCCAGACCCGCTGCGTCAGCGCCCGACGCAGCAAGGGCCTGTGGCACCTGCACCTGGAGCGTGCCGATGGCAGCCTGTTCTCGATCCGCGCCAAGGCGCTGGTGAACGCGGCCGGCCCCTGGGTTGCCAAGTTCATTCGCGATGACCTGAAGATGGAATCGCCCTACGGTATTCGCCTGATCCAGGGCAGCCACCTGATCGTGCCCAAGCTGTACGAAGGTGAGCACGCGCACATCCTGCAAAACGAAGATCAGCGCATCGTGTTCACCATTCCGTACCTCAATCACTTCACCCTGATTGGCACCACGGACCGCGAGTACACCGGTGACCCGGCCAAAGTGGCGATCACCGAGGGCGAAACCGATTACCTGATCCAGGTAGTCAATGCGCACTTCAAGCAACAGGTCAGCCGTGACGACATCCTGCACACCTATTCCGGCGTGCGCCCGTTGTGCAACGACGAATCCGACAACCCATCGGCCGTGACCCGCGACTACACCCTGGCCCTGTCCGGCAGCGGTGAAGAGGCGCCCCTGCTCTCAGTGTTCGGCGGCAAGCTGACCACCTACCGCAAGCTGGCCGAGTCGGCCATGGCCCAGTTGGCGCCCTATTTCAAGCAGATGAAGCCGAGCTGGACTGCCCAGGCAACCCTGCCTGGCGGCGAAGACATGAGCACCCCGCAGGCCCTGAGCGCCTTGATTCGCGACAAGTTCGACTGGGTCCCCACGGAAATCGCCCGCCGCTGGGCCACCACTTACGGCAGCCGCACCTGGCGCATGCTCGAAGGCGTACAGGGCTTGAACGACATGGGCGAGCATCTGGGTGGCGGGCTCTACAGCCGTGAAGTCGATTACCTGTGCCAGCAGGAATGGGCCACCACCGCCCACGATATTCTCTGGCGGCGCACCAAGCTGGGCCTGTTCACCACGGCCGACGAACAGGCAAACGTGCAGCAGTACCTGCACAAGCTCGAAATCAACCGCAGCAAGATCGAAGCGGCCTGATCGACAGCCAATACATAAAAAGCCCCTGGATTCCGCGATTCAGGGGCTTTTTATTTTCTACATTGCGTTGAAGCCGCGAAAAATTCATTCGGTTTTCCGAACGCGACCCGGCAGTCAATTCGGTTAACCGGATCAGGCGTAGGGACAAGTTCCGCCACAAATATTTAATATCCTTATAAATCAACAATTTAGGCATTTAACCCTGGCCTGGCACGACTCATGCTCTACACTCTTGGACGAACGCCTGAGATGCCAACACTTCAGGAGCTCCCCAGGCGTTCAGCAGTACTAGAGAGCCGAAGAACTGGCTCCATAAAAAAAACAATGTCGAGGAAAATTTGATGCGTATCGTTCCCCATATCCTGGGCGCAGCCATCGCTGCCGCTCTGATCAGCACGCCAGTTTTCGCCGCCGAGCTCACCGGCACCCTGAAGAAGATCAAAGAGTCCGGCACCATCACCCTGGGCCATCGCGACGCTTCCATTCCGTTTTCCTACATTGCAGACGCTTCTGGCAAACCAGTCGGCTACTCCCACGACATCCAGATGCAAGTCGTCGAAGCCCTGAAAAAAGACCTGGACCTGCCGAACCTGCAAGTCAAATACAACCTGGTCACCTCGCAAACCCGTATTCCGCTGGTGCAGAACGGCACCGTTGACCTCGAGTGCGGTTCCACCACCAATAACGTCGAGCGTCAGCAACAAGTTGACTTCTCGGTCGGCATCTTCGAAATCGGTACTCGCCTGCTGTCCAAGAAGGACTCCAAGTACAAGGATTTCGACGATCTTAAAGGCAAGAACGTCGTGACCACCGCTGGCACCACGTCCGAGCGCATCCTCAAGTCGATGAACGCCGACAAGCAGATGGGCATGAACGTGATCTCCGCCAAGGACCACGGCGAATCCTTCCAGATGCTGGAATCGGGCCGCGCCGTTGCCTTCATGATGGACGACGCCCTGCTGGCCGGTGAAGCGGCCAAGGCCAAGAAAGCTTCCGACTGGGAAGTGACTGGCACGCCACAGTCCTATGAAATCTATGGCTGCATGGTGCGCAAAGGCGACGAGCCGTTCAAGAAAGCGGTCGATGATGCCATCAAGGCCACCTACGCTTCGGGCAAGATCAACAAGATCTACGACACCTGGTTCCAGGCGCCAATCCCGCCTAAAGGCCTGAACCTGAACTTCCCGATGAGCGACGAGCTCAAGGCGCTGATCGCCAATCCGACCGACAAAGCGGCTGACGACAAGAAATCCTGATTTCTGACTAGTCTTACCTCCTGAGAGGGCCAATGCCCTTTCGGGAGGTTGTCACTACCTGCTGGCATTTTTGGAAACACTCGAACCGGTGGTTGTCGAGCCGACCGCGTGTGCCCGACCGTCAACGTCGGGTGGGAACGGAGTTCCCCCAGGCAGGTGCTTGAACATCGATTGAATCCGAGGGGAGACCCTAATGAATTACAACTGGGATTGGGGCGTGTTCTTCAAGTCCACCGGCGTGGGCAGCGAGACCTATCTCGACTGGTTCATTTCCGGGCTGGGCTGGACCATCGCTATCGCCATCGTGGCCTGGATCATTGCATTGCTGCTGGGCTCGGTACTGGGCGTAATGCGCACCGTACCGAACCGCATCGTGTCAGGCATCGCGACCTGCTACGTAGAACTGTTCCGTAACGTGCCGCTGCTGGTTCAGCTGTTCATCTGGTACTTCCTGGTGCCCGACCTGCTGCCACAAGACCTGCAGGACTGGTACAAACAAGACCTCAACCCGACCACCTCGGCCTACCTGAGTGTTGTCGTGTGCCTGGGCCTGTTCACCGCCGCCCGGGTCTGCGAACAAGTGCGCACCGGTATCCAGGCGCTGCCCCGCGGCCAGGAATCGGCTGCTCGCGCCATGGGCTTCAAGCTGCCGCAGATCTACTGGAACGTGCTGCTGCCCCAGGCCTATCGCATCATCATTCCACCGCTCACCTCGGAATTCCTCAACGTCTTCAAGAACTCGTCCGTGGCCTCGCTGATCGGCCTGATGGAGCTGCTCGCGCAGACCAAGCAGACCGCCGAGTTCTCCGCCAACCTGTTCGAAGCCTTCACCCTGGCGACCCTGATCTACTTCACCCTGAACATGAGCCTGATGTTGCTGATGCGCGTGGTCGAGAAGAAAGTCGCAGTGCCCGGCCTGATCTCCGTGGGGGGTAAATAATGGAATTCGATTTCAGTGGCATCATCCCGGCCATTCCCGGCTTGTGGAACGGCATGGTGATGACCCTCAAGCTGATGGCGCTGGGCGTCGTCGGTGGCCTCGTCCTCGGCACCATCCTGGCC
Organism: Pseudomonas sp. P5_152; assembly: GCF_033989915.1. Taxonomy (NCBI): domain Bacteria; kingdom Pseudomonadati; phylum Pseudomonadota; class Gammaproteobacteria; order Pseudomonadales; family Pseudomonadaceae; genus Pseudomonas; species Pseudomonas sp. P5_152. The sequence goes on from NZ_JASFAH010000002.1 coordinate 1,889,581, forward strand.
TTGATGCGGTTGTCCCACAACAAACTGCTGTCGAACTTCGCCGGCGCCTACGTCAACTACTTCCGCTCGATCCCACTGCTGCTGGTGATCACCTGGTTCTACCTGGCGGTGCCGTTCGTGCTGCGCTGGATCACCGGCGAAGACACCCCGATCGGCGCGTTTGCCTCCTGCATCGTGGCCTTCATGATGTTCGAAGCAGCGTACTTCTGCGAAATCGTGCGCGCCGGTGTGCAATCGATTCCCAAGGGCCAGATGGGCGCCGCCCAGGCCCTGGGCATGTCCTATGGCCAGATGATGCGCTTGATCATCCTGCCCCAGGCATTCCGCAAGATGACCCCACTGCTGCTGCAGCAGAGCATCATCCTGTTCCAGGACACCTCGCTGGTCTACACCGTCGGCCTGGTGGACTTCCTCAACGCTTCGCGGGCCAGTGGCGACATCATTGGCCGTTCCAATGAGTTCCTGGTATTCGCCGGTCTCGTGTACTTCATCATCAGCTTTGCCGCCTCGCAGCTGGTCAAGCGTCTGCAAAAAAGGTTCGCCGTATGATCTCTATCAAGAATATCAACAAGTGGTATGGGGACTTCCAGGTGCTGACTGATTGCAGCACCGACGTCAAGAAAGGTGAGGTGATCGTGGTGTGCGGGCCGTCCGGCTCCGGCAAGTCGACCCTGATCAAGTGCGTCAATGCCCTGGAACCGTTCCAGAAAGGCGACATCGTGGTCGACGGCACTTCGATTGCCGACCCCAAGACCAACCTGCCGAAACTGCGCTCGCGCGTTGGCATGGTGTTCCAGCACTTCGAACTGTTCCCGCACCTGACCATCACCGAAAACCTGACCATCGCGCAGATCAAGGTGTTGGGCCGCAGCAAGGAAGAAGCCACCAAGAAAGGCCTGCAACTGCTCGAGCGCGTCGGCCTCTCGGCCCACGCCCACAAGCACCCGGGCCAGCTCTCCGGTGGCCAGCAGCAGCGTGTGGCGATCGCCCGCGCACTGGCCATGGACCCGATCGTCATGCTGTTCGACGAACCGACCTCGGCGCTGGACCCGGAAATGGTTAACGAAGTGCTGGACGTCATGGTGCAACTGGCCCACGAAGGCATGACCATGATGTGCGTGACCCACGAAATGGGCTTCGCCCGCAAAGTGGCGGACCGGGTGATCTTCATGGACGCCGGCAAGATCATCGAAGACTGCCCTAAGGAAGAGTTCTTCGGCGACATCAACGCTCGCGCCGAACGTACACAGCACTTCCTGAACAAGATCCTGCAGCACTAAGCAGCACACCGCTCCTCGCCCCCGTGTAGGAGCGAGCTTGCTCGCGATGGTGGGTCAGCTACATCACTGTTGACTGACACTCCATCGCGAGCAAGCTCGCTCCTACACAGGGACTGCGCGGATTTGTAGATTTGTGTTGTGGTTGACCCAAGGCATCTGTGATGAAATGCGACCCCACTCTTTATCGCGCCGCACCGCCATCACTCGCCGTGAAACCTCGTCTGATCCGCCACCTGTTCCTGCCGCCGCTGATCATCCTGCTGATGCTCGCATTAGGGCTGCTCGGCTTCTGGATCAGTGAGCACTACGGCATTCGCAGCCTCGGCGAAAACGGTCAACGCCAGCTGGAACTGCACGCCCGTGCGGTGGAAAGCGAGATCAGCAAATACACCTACCTGCCTAGCCTGCTGGAACTCGAATCGAGTGTTTCGCAGTTGCTGGCCGAGCCGTCGCCGGAACACCGGCAAGCGGTCAATAATTACCTTGAAGGCCTGAACCGGCGCAGCCGCAGTCGGGCCATCTACGTGATGGACACCACCGGCCGAGTCCTGGCCACCAGCAACTGGCGCGACGTCGACAGCTACCTGGGCGAAGACCTGTCCTTCCGTGCCTATTTCCAGAACGCAGTACGCGGCCAGCCCGGGCGCTTCTACGGGATCGGCAGCACCAACGGCGAACCCGGCTACTACCTGGCCCACGGCCTCGAGGAGCAAGGCAAGATCATCGGCGTCGCGGTGGTCAAGGTGCGCCTGGAAGCCCTGGAAGAACGCTGGCAGCGCGCCCGCCTGGAAGCCTTCGTCAGCGATGAGAACGGCATCATCATTCTCTCCAGCGACCCGGCGCGACGGCTCAAGGCCGTGCGTCCACTGAGCGACGACACCAAGGAGCGCCTGGCCCGCAGCCTGCAATACTACTGGTTCCCGCTCAATGAGCTGGAGCCGCTGGCCCGCGAACGCCTGGCCGAAGGCGTGGAGAAACTGACCTTCCCGGCCAACGCCGAAGTGGTCTCCGACGACGAGGCCATCAGCTACCTGTCGCAGACCCGCCCCCTGAGCGACACACCGTGGAACTTCACCCTGCTGACACCGCTCCAGGACCTACGGCGCGAGGCGATCAACCAGGGCATCCTGGTGGCAGTGGCCTTCGCCCTGGTGGCGTTCCTGCTGATCGCCTGGAACGAGCGCCGCAAGGTCATCGCCACCCGCCTCGCGGCCCGGGAAGCCCTGCAGGAAGCCAACAATCAACTGGAGCGACGGATTACCGAACGCACCACTGACCTGCGCGCCAGCAACGAACGCCTCAAGGGCCAGATTCGCGAACGACGCCTGGCCGAGGAAACCCTGCGCCATGCCCAGGATGAATTGGTACAGGCCGGTAAACTGGCGGCCATCGGCCAAATGTCCACCAGCATTGCCCATGAACTGAACCAGCCCCTGGCGGCGTTGCGCACCCTGTCCGGCAACACCGTACGGTTTCTCGAACGTGGCCAACTGGACACCGCCAGTGCCAACCTGAAAACCATCAATGAACTGATCGATCGCATGGGCCGCATCACGGCCAGCCTGCGCTCCTTTGCCCGGCGCGGCGACGACAAGGGCCAGGCCAGCCTGGGCAAAGCGGTCGATGCGGCCCTGCAACTGCTGGGCGCGCGCCTGGAACACAGCGGCCTGCAGTTGCACCGCGCGTTCACTGACGAACAAGTGTCGATCGACCAGACCCGCCTGGAGCAGATCCTGGTCAACCTGATCGGCAATGCCCTGGATGCCATGCAGGCGCAAGCTGCGCCCCAATTGTGGCTCGAGGGTGAGGCAGTGGACGGCAAGTACCGGCTGCACGTACGCGACAACGGCCACGGCATTGACGCCGAGGCGCGCAAGCATTTGTTCGAACCCTTCTTTACCACCAAGCCTGGCGAACAGGGCCTGGGCCTCGGCCTGACCCTGTCGGCAAGCCTGGCCGCCGCGACCGGCGGCAGCCTGGGTGTCGAACACCCGGCCAGCGGTGGTACCGCATTTGTCCTCAGCTTACCCTTGGTAAGCCCCCTGCCCGTCGAGCCGATATGAACAACGATCTTAGTGTGCTGATCGTCGAAGACGATCCCCATGTCCTGCTCGGTTGCCAGCAGGCCCTGGCCCTGGAAGACATCCCCTGCACTGGCGTTGGCAGCGCTGAAGAAGCCCTGGCGCAGGTGGGCGACAACTTTGCCGGGATCGTCATCAGCGACATCCGCCTGCCAGGCATCGATGGCATGGAGCTGCTGGGCCGGCTCAAGGCTCGCGATCGCAGCTTGCCGGTGGTGCTGATCACCGGGCACGGCGACATTTCGATGGCTGTCGACGCCATGCAAAAAGGCGCCTACGACTTCATGGAGAAACCCTTCTCCCCCGAGCGCCTGGTGGACGTTGCCCGACGTGCCCTGGAGCAACGCAGCCTGGCCCGCGAAGTCAGCTCCTTGCGCCGGCAACTGGCTGAACGCGACTCACTGGAAGGCCGGATCATTGGGCGCTCGCCCGCCATGCAGCACCTGCGCGAACTGATCGCCAACGTCGCCGACACGTCGGCCAACGTGCTGATCGAAGGCGAGACCGGCACCGGCAAAGAGTTGGTTGCCCGTTGCCTGCACGACTTCAGTCGCCGCCAGGCCCAGCCTTTTGTCGCACTGAACTGCGGTGGCCTGCCGGAAAACCTGTTTGAAAGCGAAATCTTCGGGCATGAGGCGAACGCCTTTACCGGCGCCGGCAAACGGCGGATCGGCAAGATCGAACATGCCAACGGCGGCACCTTGTTCCTCGACGAAGTGGAAAGCATGCCGTTGCCCCTGCAGATCAAACTGCTGCGGGTATTGCAGGAGCGCACCCTGGAGCGCCTGGGTTCGAACCAGAGCGTGGCGGTCGATTGCCGGGTGATTGCCGCCACCAAGTCCGACCTCGACGAACTGGGCCGCGCCGGCCAGTTCCGCAGCGACCTGTATTACCGCCTCAACGTGGTGACCCTGGAACTGCCGCCGCTGCGCGAACGCCGCGAGGACATCCTGCAACTGTTCGAGCACTTCCTGCAGCAATCATCGCTGCGCTTCGACCGCGCTGTCCCGGACCTGGACAACCAGACCCTGTCGCACCTGATGAGCCACGACTGGCCGGGCAACGTGCGCGAACTGCGCAACGTCGCCGAACGCTTTGCCCTCGGCCTGCCGGCGTTCAAGAAGTCCGGCGCCAATGGCGCAGCCCAGGGCCTGGGGTTTTCCGAGGCGGTGGAAGCCTTCGAGCGCAACCTGCTGAGCGATGCCTTGCAACGCAGCGGCGGCAACCTGACCCAGGCCAGCCTGGAATTGGGCATGGCCAAGACCACGCTGTTCGACAAGGTCAAGAAGTACGGCCTCAGCCACTAACCCAGCGAGAACAGTCGTGGATCTATTGTTGAAAGCGGTCCTTGGCGCGGCGGTGGTGGTGATAATCGCCGCCCTGGCCAAGACCAAAAACTACTACATCGCCGGCCTGGTGCCGCTGTTTCCGACCTTCGCCCTGATTGCCCACTACATCGTCGGCAAGGGCCGCTCGCTGGACGACCTGAAGACCACCATCGTATTTGGCATGTGGTCGATCATTCCGTACTTCGTGTATCTGGCGACCCTGTACCTGATGGTCGACCGGCTGCGCCTGGAAGCCTCGCTGGCGGTGGCCGCCGTGGCCTGGCTGATGGCCGCCACCGTGCTGGTCAGCGTCTGGGTCCGCCTGCACGCCTGAGTCGGCGCAGCGTTCAAAGCAGATTCATCCCCCGCACTGGCTCGATTTGCGCCCAATGCGAGGTGTCTTCGCGGTGCTGCTGCAGGTAGGGCAATACCGCCGCCAGCAACGGCGCCTTGAATGCCTCCTGGAATCGATGGGCCAGCCCTGGAATCAGCTTGAGCTGGCTGCCCTGGATGTGCGCTGCCAGGTGAATGCCATGCATCACCGGCAGCAACGGATCGGCCGTGCCGTGCACCACCAGGGTCGGTACCCGCAACTGGTTGAGCAACGCCACCCGGCTTGGCTCGGCGAGGATCGCCATGATCTGGCGCTTGACCCCTTCTGGATTGAACGCCCGGTCATAGGACTGCGCTGCCTGCTGCAGCAGCGCCTGGCGATCATCGGTGACCTGCGGACTGCCCAGGGCGGCCAGTAGATCGGCCTGTTGCTCCAGGGCCACTTCGCGGTTCGGCGCACTGCGCCGGGCGAGCAATTGCACCAGCGCCGCGTTGGGCGCCGGCAGGCCCGCCGCGCCGGAACTGCTCATGATCAGCGTCAGGCTCTCGACCCGCTGCGGCGCCATGGCCGCCATGTGCTGGGCGATCATCCCGCCCATGCTCGCCCCCAGCACATGGAATTGCTCCACGTGCAGGGCGTCCATCAAGCCCAGGCCATCGTCCGCCATGTCGCTCAGGGAATAAGGCGCCGACACCGGCAAGCCGAGCTTATAGCGCAAGGCCTCGAAGGTCAGGTTGGCGCTGGCAGGAGCCTGGCGCCAGGTCGACAGGCCGACGTCGCGATTGTCGTAGCGAATCACCCGAAAACCTTGCTCACAGAGGGCCACCACCACCTCGTCCGGCCAGTGGATCAACTGCCCGCCCAGGCCCATCACCAGCAGCAGCGCCGGATCCGAGGCGCGGCCGATGCTCTGGTAGGCCAGGCTCACTTGCGCCAGGTCGGCATGTTGGGTCGCCACGTTGACATCGCAGCGCGGCGCCGCCCAGGACGCAGGGCCAAAACACAGCGCGGCCAGGAAGATGGCCGCGGATAAACACAAGACACGCATGAAAAACACCGAAACGCAGAACCCCAGTAGAGCGCGAGTCTGATGAACTTTGTTGAAGCGCGCTGCCACAGTTGCGTGACAGTTTGATGAATCTCGCCGAGCGGTCGGCGGAGCCATTCAAGACGTTGGATGTCAAGGCAGTCCTCAAAACGCCGGCTACAGAACTGAAGATTGCCGGCCAGCGCATCTACACCGAACAACTGAGCCTCAGGCGCAGTGATCCCACGATCAGTTAAGCGCTGACAGCAACCTGTAGCAGCTGCCGAGCTGGCTAGGCTACGCTCGACTGCTGCAAGGACTGGGCAAATTGCTTGACTACGCCCGCTCTCATCCGGCGATGCGTCAAGCCAACTGACTGCGCAACTGGCGAGCCGCCGCCACCATGTTGACCAACGCGGCTTCGGTCTCCGGCCAGGCCCGGGTCTTGAGGCCGCAGTCCGGGTTGACCCACAAGCGTTCGGCCGGGATGCGCTGCACCGCCTTGCTCAGCAACTTGACCATCTCCTGGGTGTCGGGCACTCGCGGCGAGTGGATGTCGTACACGCCCGGGCCGATATCGTTCGGGTAGTCGAAGGCCTTGAAGGCTTCGAGCAACTGCATGTCCGAACGCGAGGTTTCGATGGTGATCACGTCGGCGTCCATCGCCGCAATCGACTTGATCACATCGTTGAACTCGCTGTAGCACATGTGGGTGTGGATCTGGGTTTCATCGCGCACTCCAGACGCACTCAAGCGAAACGCCTGCACTGCCCAATCCAGGTACTCCTGCCACTGCGCCTGGCGCAAGGGCAGGCCTTCGCGGAACGCCGCTTCATCGATCTGGATAATCTTGATCCCGGCCCGTTCGAGGTCCAGCACTTCATCGCGCAGGGCCAGCGCCAACTGCTGTGCCTGGACTTTGCGTGACACATCTTCCCGGGGGAAGGACCACATCAGCATGGTCACGGGACCGGTGAGCATGCCTTTCATGACCTTGTCGGTCAGGCTCTGGGCGTAGGTGATCCAGTCCACGGTCATGGCTTTCGGACGACTGAGGTCGCCGTAGATGATCGCCGGTTTCACACAGCGCGAACCGTAGCTCTGCACCCAGCCAAAACGGCTGAACAGGTAGCCATCCAATTGCTCGGCAAAGTACTCGACCATGTCGTTGCGCTCAGCCTCACCGTGCACCAGCACATCCAGCCCCAGGCGTTCCTGGATCTGCACGGCGTGGCGGATTTCACTGTGCATGGCATCGGTGTAGTCGTTGGCCGACAACTTGCCCTGCTTGAACGCCTGGCGGGCCAGGCGGATCGCCCCGGTCTGGGGGAACGAGCCGATGGTGGTGGTCGGGAAGACCGGCAACTGCAAGCGTGCGCGTTGCTGCTCGATACGCTGGGCAAACCCCGACTGGCGCTGGCTGTCACTGTCGCGAATGGCGTCGACACGGGCCTGCACCTGGGCCTTGTGAATCCGTGGCGACTGGACGCGACTGGCCTGGATCGCGCGACTTTGCGCCAGTGCGGCTTGCACCTTGGGCGACTGCGGATCGTTCAGGGCGTCACGCAGCACGGCAATCTCGCCACACTTCTGCACGGCAAAAGCCAGCCAGCTTTTCAGTTCAGGATCGAGCTGGTCCTCGCGCTCCAGGTCCACCGGGCTGTGCAGCAACGAACATGAACTGCTGACCCACAGGTTGTCGCCAAAGCGCTCCTGGGCTACTTGCAGTTGCGCCAGGACCGGCTCCAGTTCACAACGCCAGACGTTGCGGCCGTTGACCAGGCCCACCGAGAGAATCTTGTAGGTCGGCAGCCGATCGAGCACGTGCAGCAGTTGGTCGGGCGCACGTACCGCATCGATGTGCAGGCCCTGGACCGGCAGGCCGACCGCCAGCCCGAGGTTGTCTTGCAGGCCGCTGAAGTAGGTCGCCACCAGCTTTTTCAGCGGCGAGTACTGGAGGATGTGATAGGCCCGTTCGAAGGCGCTCTTCCATGCCTGTGGCAGATCGAGGGTCAGGATCGGCTCATCGATCTGCACCCACTCCACGCCCTGGGCAGCCAGGCGGCCGAGAATTTCGTTGTACACCGGCAGCAGGCGTTCCAGCAGGTCGAGCTTGTCGAAGTCGTTGCCTTTGGCCTTGCCCAGCCACAGGTAGGTCAGCGGACCGATGATCACCGGCTTGACGTTGTGACCGAGGGCGCGGGCTTCGTCGACTTCGTCGAACAGTTGTTCCCAGCTCAGCTTGAACTGCTGGTCGACGCTGAACTCCGGGACCAGATAGTGGTAGTTGGTGTCGAACCACTTGGTCAATTCCTGGGCATATTGCGCCTGGGCATGTTCACCGCCGCAGCAGGTGGCCGTGGCACCACGGGCCATGGCGAACAGGCTGTCGAGGGTCGGTTGGCCCTGCTCATCACGGGTGCTGTCGAAGCGTTGGGGGATCACCCCGAAGGTCAGCGAATGGCTCAGGACCTGGTCGTACCAGGCAAAGTCACCCACCGGCAGCAGGTCGATCCCGGCCTCTTTCTGCAACTGCCAGTGCCTGGCGCGTAGATCGCGGCCGACCGTTTGCAGGGCCGCTTGATCAAGGTCGCCCTTCCAATAGGCTTCGAGGGCTTTTTTCAGTTCGCGATCAGCGCCGATGCGGGGAAAACCGAGGGTGTGGGCCAAGGCCATGGCGTTTAACTCCTGAATAAATGATGGGCCTATTGTCGACAGCCAGGCCATCATGAGACAAACTCAACCTTTTCGTGTTCATCACAAAATTTATTCATGGAGGCCACGGTGCTCGAAATCCGTCACCTGAAGACCCTGCACGCCCTGCGTGAAGCCGACAGCCTGGTCGACGCCGCCGAACGCCTGCACCTGACCCAGTCGGCCCTGTCCCACCAGTTCAAGGAACTGGAAGAGCGCATGGGCATGCCGTTGTTCGTGCGCAAGACCAAGCCGGTGCGTTTCACCAGTGCCGGCCTGCGCCTGCTGCAACTGGCCGACGCCACCCTGCCGCTGTTGCGCGGAGCCGAGCGCGACATCGCCCGGCTGGCCGGCGGCACGGCCGGACGCCTGCACATGGCGATCGAATGCCACAGCTGCTTTCAATGGTTGATGCCGACCATCGACCAGTTCCGCGATGCCTGGCCGGAAGTCGAACTGGACCTGGCCTCGGGTTTTTCCTTCGCTCCGCTGCCGGCCCTGGCCCGTGGCGACCTCGACCTGGTGGTGACCTCCGACCCGCTGGAGCTGGCCGGGATCACCTACGTGCCGCTGTTTACCTATGAAGCGATGCTTGCCGTAGCCAATCAGCATCGCCTGGCCAGCAAGCCCTACATCGTGCCCGAGGACCTGCTCAGCGAAACCCTGATCACCTACCCGGTGGAACGGGATCGGCTGGACATCTTCACCCGCTTCCTCGAGCCGGCCGACATCGAGCCGGCCCAGGTGCGGACCTCGGAGCTGACGGTGATGATGATGCAATTGGTCGCCAGCGGTCGCGGTGTCTGCGGCATGCCCCACTGGGCCCTGCATGAGTACAGCTCACGGGGTTATGTGAAGGCCAAGCGGCTGGGGGAGAAAGGCCTGTTCGCCACGCTGTACGCCGGCATCCGCGCCGACATGCTGGATGCGCCGTACATGCGTGACTTCCTGCTGACCGCCAAGGACACCTCGTTCTCCACCCTGGACGGGGTCAGCGTGGTCCGGTGAGAGGCCGCTGCCCCTATACCATCCTTTTCGGTTCAGACAGCAGGCGTACGGCCAGGGCCGCCAGGACGAAGCCCATGAAATAGCGCTGCACCGCCAGCCAGCTCGGGTTGTTGACGAACCAACTGGCGATGCCTGCGGCGAACAGGGCGATCAGCAGATTGACGGTAAAGCTGACGGTGATCTGGGTCAGGCCCAGGGCGATACTCTGGAAGAAGATCGAGCCGTGCTCAGGGTTGATGAACTGCGGAAACACCGAGAGATAGAACACCGCGATCTTCGGGTTCAGCGCGCTGGTGAGAAAACCCATCAGCATCAGTTTGCGCGAAGAGTCCGGTGCCAGTTGCTGCGCCTCGAACGGCGAGCGAGCGCCGGGCTTGACCGCCTGCCAGGCCATCCACAACAAGTACAAGGCCCCTGCCCACTTCAGCGCCTCATAGGCCATCGGCACCGCCAGGAACACCGCCGTCAAGCCAGCCGCCGCCGCGAACAGGTGCACAAAAAAACCCGCCACCACGCCCACCAGCGAAATTACTCCGGCCTTACGCCCCTGGCAGATCGAGCGAGAGATCAGGTAGATCATGTTCGGCCCCGGGGTCAGTACCAGGAGCAGGGACGCCGCGGCAAAAATCAGCAGGTCGTGGGCAGTAATCATCAGGCAGTCCTTGTCAGTGATCGGTCAGGCCGGAGCCTTCAGTGAACGACGATAAAACGGCAGGATCAGGTCCCGTGTCAATGGCGCCAGCACCACATCCGCTTCAACCAGCGGATCGACCCACACCACCTCCTCGATCTCGGCGGCCGGGCACACGGTTTGGTAGATCTGCAGCAGGAAGATTTCGGCCTCGACCACAAACCCTGGCTCATTCGCCGCCGGTGCGCAGAACGGGCCCAGGTAACGGGCCTGGGCAGTATCGATGCGCAACCCCAACTCTTCTTCCAGCTCGCGGGCCAGGGCCTGCACCGGTTGTTCGTGGGCTTCGATCTTGCCGCCCGGCTGCATGAACGCAGTGGTGCCACGCTTGCGGACCAGCAGGGTGCGGCCGTCGGGACCGATCAACAGCGCGGCAGCAATGCGGATAATACGGGGCTCAACACAAACGGAATCGGTCATGGACAATCAGCGGCCTTGGTTCAAAGAAACCAAGGATCCCACGGCCGCCGGGGCTGCGTCACCCTCCATGGATTGCCCCTGCCGCCTGTCTGGGCCAGTATGTTCGGCAACTTCAGGCCGTGAGCCGACCGGGAACGCTGAATGAATCACTCGCGGCAGGATATCGCCTGGCACCGCTCCATCGGGCAGTTGATCGATGCCCTCGACAAACCCAACTTCTGGACCCAACTGGTGCGCCTGCTGGACCAGTACCTGAGCTTCGACAGTTGGGTGGTGGTGCTCTTCGACGGGGACCAGCGGCCCCTGGTGTTCGGCGAATGCCCGAGTGCAGACGGTAGCCCCGACCCATTGTTCCAGGATTACCTGATGGGTCTGTTCCTGCTGGACCCGTTCTACATCGCCAGCCGCGAGCAGGCGCGCACTGGGCTCTATCGCCTGTCCGAGGTAGCGCCCGAGCACTTCGAGCTGACCGAGTACTACCAGCGCTACTTTCGCCTGAACGTGGTGGCCGATGAAATCCAGTTCAATTGCCAGCTCGAGGGCGAGCGCACCCTGTGCCTGTCGCTGGGCAGCCAGCAACGGTTCAGCAGCGAACAGATCGCCCTGCTGTCGCTGATCCAGCCGTGGGTCCTGAGCCTGCTGCGCCAACGCCTGCCCTATGAAAACGAGGTACCAGCCACACCTGAGCCGCCGGCCCAGCACACTGACTGGCGCAGCCGCCTGGAAGCTTCATTGCAACAGATCAAGGGCGCGCAACTGACTGCCCGCGAACTGGATGTCGGGCGCTGGATGCTCAGCGGTTGCTCCAGCAAGGAAATCGCCCGTAAGCTGGAAATCTCTGCCGAAACCGTGAAAGTCCATAAGAAACACATCTACAGCAAGCTGGGGATCAAATCCCAGTCCGAGCTGTTTTCGATATTTTTGCAGGCACAAGCAAATCCCGACCTGTAGAAAATCGTGCCGAATTTGATGAGTCCGAACCCAAGGAACCCGTATGAGCCTGTCACTCCTGAGCCGCTACGCCTTCTTTGCCGCCTGTGTGATCTTTACCCTCGCCAGCCTGCCGTTCCTGCACCATGAGTGGGTCTGGCCGCTGGCCATCGTCACCGGCCTGCTGAGCCTGCTGGGCATCTTCGACCTGCTGCAAAGCCCCCATGCGGTGCGCCGCAACTACCCGATCCTGGGCAATATCCGCTACCTGGTGGAAGGCATCCGCCCGGAGATCCGCCAGTACCTGCTGGAATCCGACAGCGACGCCCTGCCCTTTTCCCGGGCCCAACGCTCACTGGTCTATTCGCGCGCCAAGAATGAAAGTGCCGACAAACCCTTCGGCACCCTGATCGATGTCTACCAGTCTGGGTTCGAGTTCATCGGCCACTCGATGCGCCCGGCCCCGGTGACCGACCCCAGCAGTTTCCGGGTGATCGTCGGCGGCCCGCAGTGCAGCCAGCCTTACTCGGCCTCGGTGTTCAACATCTCGGCCATGAGCTTTGGCTCCCTCAGCGCCAACGCCATCCGGGCGTTGAACCAGGGCGCGAAACTCGGCAACTTCGCCCACGACACGGGCGAAGGCAGCATCAGCCCCTATCACCGTGAACACGGCGGCGACCTGACCTGGGAACTGGGCAGCGGTTACTTCGGCTGCCGCACGACCGATGGCCGCTTCGACCCGGAACGCTTCGCCACCCAGGCCCAGAACCCGCAAGTGCGGATGATCGAAATCAAGATGAGCCAGGGCGCCAAGCCGGGCCACGGCGGGATCCTGCCCAAGCACAAGGTGACCCGGGAAATCGCCGACACCCGCGGCGTACCCATGGGCGAAGACTGCGTCTCGCCGTCGCGCCACAGTGCGTTTTCCACGCCGATTGAAATGATGCACTTCATCCAGCAATTGCGTGAGTTGTCCGGCGGCAAACCGGTGGGCTTCAAGTTCTGCCTGGGTCACCCCTGGGAATTCATGGGCATCGCCAAGGCCATGCTGGAAACCGGAATCCTCCCGGACTTCATCGTGGTCGACGGCAAGGAAGGTGGCACCGGTGCCGCGCCCGTGGAGTTCACCGACCACATTGGCGTGCCAATGCGCGAGGGCCTGCTGTTCGTACACAACACCCTGGTGGGCCTGAACCTGCGGGACAAGATCAAGCTGGGCGCCAGCGGCAAGATCGTCAGCGCGTTCGATATCGCCAGCGTACTGGCCATCGGTGCCGACTGGGCCAACTCGGCCCGCGGCTTCATGTTCGCCATCGGCTGTATCCAGTCGCAGTCGTGCCACACCAATAAATGCCCGACCGGCGTCGCCACCCAGGACACCTTGCGTCAACGCGCCCTGGTGGTCCCGGACAAGGCCCAGCGGGTGTTCAACTTCCACCGCAGCACCCTCAAGGCCCTGGCGGAAATGCTCGCCGCCGCCGGACTCGAACACCCCTCGCAGTTGTCAGCCAAACACCTGGTGCGGCGCATGTCAGCCACCGAGATCAAACTGTTCTCCCAACTGCACGTGTTCCTCAAGCCCGGTGAACTGCTGACCGGTGAAGTCAGCGGCGAGTTCTATTCGCGGATGTGGCAAATGGCCCGGGCCGACAGCTTCGAAGCCAATGACGTGGCGGCCTGATACCGCGCACCCCAAGGAAGAACCCATGCTCAAAGTGATTGCCCAGGACTTCATCAAGCCCGAACACATCGACACCGTGCGCCCGTGGTACGCCGAACTGGTGGAGAAAACCCGCCTGGAACCCGACTGCATCGCCTACGACCTGTTCGTCGACCAACACGACCCGGGGCATTTTGTCTTCGTCGAACAATGGCCGAACCAGGCTGCGCTGGACGCCCATTGCCAATCCGAACACTTCCGCCGGCTGGTGCCGCAGATCAACCAGTACCAGGCCCGGGAGTGCGAGGTATTGCTGATGGACGCGTTCTTGCCGAAGTCGGGATAAACAAACAGCGCACAAATAAAAAGCCCCGGTCAATCAACCGGGGCTTTTTGGTACAGCGCATCAGGCCATCAAGACGCCCGGCTGACCGCACCTTGTGTAGCATTGGTCGGTTGCAGCTTGAACACATAGAACAGCACGGTCAGCAGCACCAGGAACGCCGGGCCGACATACAGGGCGATGCGGGTTTCCGGGAAGTAGGCCATCAGGCCGACCACCAGCACCAGGAACGCCAGCGCCAGGTAGGAGCTGATCGGGTACAGCCACATGCGGTACTTCAGGGCCGCACGCTCGGAAAGGCTCAGGCCGCGGCGGAACTTGAGTTGCGCCAGGAGGATCATCACCCAGGTCCAGATGGCGCCGAAGGTGGCGATCGCGGTCACCCAGACGAAGACTTTTTCCGGAACCATGTAGTTCAGCAACACGCCCAGCAACAGCACGAAGATCGACAGCAGCAATGCCCGACGCGGTACGCCGTTGCTCGAGGTGGTGGCGAAACCGGCAGGTGCCTGGCCGTTCTGCGCCAGGCTGTAGAGCATGCGCCCAGTGCTGAAGATGCCGCCGTTGCAGGACGACAGCGCTGCGGTGATCACCACGAAGTTGATGATGCCAGCGGCGGTCTTGATGCCCAGACGCTCGAAGGTCATCACGAACGGGCTACCCTGGGTACCGATTTCGTTCCATGGGTAGATCGACAGGATCACGAACAAGGCACCCACGTAGAACAGCAGAATGCGCCAGAACACCGAGCCAATGGCATTGGGGATGGTCTTCTGCGGGTTCTTCGCTTCACCGGCGGTCAGGCCGATCATCTCTACGCCCAGGTAGGCGAACATCACCATCTGCAGGGACATCAGCACGCCTTGCACGCCGTTGGGCATGAAGCCGCCATGGGTCCACAGGTTGGAAATACCCAGGGCCACGCCATCGTTGCCGAAGCCGAAGGCAATCACACCGATGCCGCCGACTACCATCGCGATGATGGTGACGATCTTGATCAGGGCGAACCAGAACTCGAACTCACCGAATGCCTTGACCGCGATCAAGTTGATCGAGCCCATGCTGATCAGTGCGGCCAGCGCCCAGATCCAGCGCGGCACATCCGGGAACCAGACGCCCATGTACACCGCCACCGCGGTAATTTCCGCAACACAGGTCACCAGCCACAGGAACCAGTAGTTCCAGCCGGTGAGAAAACCTGCCAACGGGCCCAGGTAGTCTTGCGCGTAGCGGCTGAACGAGCCCGCCACCGGGTTGTGCACGGCCATCTCACCGAGGGCGCGCATGATCACCAGGATCGCCAGACCGCCGATGATGTAGGACAGCATGATTGCCGGGCCGGCCATTTCGATGGCCTTGGCTGAACCCAGGAACAGACCGACACCGATACAGGCGCCGAGCGCCATCAAGCGAATATGCCGTTCGCCGAGTTCGCGTTTGAGCGGGCCGCCTTGAGCGGTCTCGCCGTGGTGCTGGTGATTGCCGACTGGCATAGGGGTACAACCTCGTCTTGTTATTGGATATGACCACCGAGTGTCGAAGCACCGACCGATAGGCCGACACTTCCTGAAACCGGATCCACTTCGTGGGTGAATCCGTCCTGTAGGACAAAACCTGCAGGATCAGCGGGACGCGCAGTATAAAAAGCTTATCGCAGTTACTTTCACTCTATAAACGACAAAATTCAGAAGGAACTCTCGACAAAAGCCCCATCTGCAGAGGTGTATCACCTGCATTTCGCACATTTACTGAGCTGCGAAGCGGCGCGGAGTATTGCACAGCAATGGTGCAACGTCATGCCCCTACCTAGGCCGTATTTACCGGTTTGAAGGCTCTAGAGCGCCTCTTCTAGAGGTTCGCCGACGACCGGTAGGCGCAACGCACCACGCGCTGCGATTGTGCTCATACAAATTTTTCACCCCGAGCCACCAGCGTCTAAGCTTCAGACAAGTCCGATCAATCTGCGTGAATGGATCAGTCGACTATGGGCGCTTTGTGGCAAACCGATTCGAGTAAACCTGTGGTGCCAACTGACAGCGTGGAAGAAGCGCCTTTACCGAAAAAAAGCCGTCGCCGCTATGCTTGGCGCTCGTTCTGGCTATTGCTGGTGATCATCCTGATCGTGCTTGGCTTTGCCATTGAAAAAGAGGTCCGGACCTCGCGTTTCCAGGCACGGGAGTTCAGCCGGTTCGCGGCGTCCTTGAGCTACTCGATGCACCCGGGGCCCAGCGATTCGATTTTCTACCCGGGCGCCGGGCCTTTCGATAAACGCTTGGGCTACAGCGCGCTGGGGGACTTTCTGCCACGCCTGCTCAAGCGCGATTATGTGATCGCCGCGCAAACCCGCTTTTCACCCAAGCTGCTCGAGTACAGCAAGAACGGCTTTTTTGTGCCCTACGCCGAGAAAATCCAGGCCGGCCTGTCGATCACCGATTGCACCACCGCCGCGCTCTATCAATTCAAATACCCACAGCAGCTGTATTCGAGCTTCGCCTCGATTCCGCCACTGGTCACCCATAGCCTGCTGTTCATCGAGAACCGTGACCTGCTGGACCCCAAGCAACCCAAGGCCAACCCTGCCGTCGATTGGCCGCGTTTCGCCAAGGCCGCCTGGTCCCAGGTGGCCAAGTTGCTCCACCTGCCCGGCCAGACTGCCGGCGGCAGCACCCTCGCCACCCAACTGGAGAAGTACCGCCACTCGCCGGACGGCCTGACCGTTTCAGGTGGCGAGAAGATTCGCCAGATGATTTCCGCCAGCGTGCGTGCCTATCAGGACGGCCCGCAAACCCTCGAGGCCCGGCAGAACATCGTGCGTGACTACCTCAACAGCGTGCCGCTGTCGGCAGTCCCCGGCCATGGCGAAGTGCATGGCATGGCCGAGGGGTTGCGTGTGTGGTACGGCGCCGACTTCAACCAGGTCAACCAGGCCCTGGCCAGCGACGCCAGCGATCCGCAAAGCCTGGCGCAACGCGGTCTGGCCTTGCGCCAAGTGTTGTCATTGATGATTGCCCAGCGCCGGCCGTCGTATTACCTGACCAAGGGCCAGGCAGACCTGGCGAACCTCACCGACAGCCATATCCGCCTGCTGGCGCAGAACGCCGTGCTCGACCCGGCATTGACCAGCGCGGCACTCGCCAGCAAGGTCACCTACCGTGACTGGGTGCAACAACCGACCATCCAGCCGATTGAAACCAACAAAGGCATCAGCGTCGCGCGCAGTCGCCTGGCCTCCATGCTCAACCGCCCGCTGTATGACCTGGACCGTCTCGACCTGTCCGCCACCAGCACCTTGCAGGGCGACCTGCAGACCCAAGCCAGCGACTACCTCAAGCGCCTCGCCGACCCGGTGTTTGCCGCCGAAATCGGCCTGCTTGGCGAGCGCCTGCTGACAGCCACCAGCACCGCGCAAGTGCGCTACAGCTTCACCTTGCTCGAGCTGACCCCAGACGGCTCGCGCGTGCGGGTGCAAACCGACAGCACCGACCAACCGTTCGACATCAACGAAGGCAGCAAACTGGAGCTGGGCTCCACCGCCAAGTTGCGGGTGCTGACCACCTACCTGCAAATCATCGCGCAGCTGCACGATCGTTACGTCGCCCAGACCCCGGCCGAACTGAAAAAAGTCGAAGTCGCCGACCAGGACCGGCTGACCCGCTGGGCCGTCGACTACCTGATCCAGAACACCGACCGCAGCCTGGCGAAAATGCTCGGCGCTGCCCTGGACCGCAAATACTCGGCGAGCCCCGGCGAAGCCTTTTTTACCGGCGGTGGCCTGCACACCTTCCACAACTTTCGCAAAGAGGACAACGGCCGCCTGCCGACCTTGCGCGATTCCCTGCGCGAGTCGATCAACCTGCCGTTCATCCGCCTGATGCGCGACCTGGTGCGCTACACCACCTATTCCGGGCCGGACAACAGCGGCCAGTTGCTCAAGGATGACGTCAACCCGCGACGCCAGGAATACCTGGCCCAGTTCGCCGACCGCGAAGGCACTTCGTTCCTGCTGAAGTTCTGGAAGAAGTACCAGAAAAAGGACACCCAGGCGCGTCTCGACACCTTCCTGGACAGCATGCACCCCACCGCTATTCGCCTGGCAGCAGTGCACCGCTACCTGCTGCCCGAGGCCTCCCAGGAGAGCTTCAACAGCTTTGTGCGCTCGCATCTGAAAACCCTCAAGACTAAGGAAAAGCTCACCGACGAGCGCCTGGAGCGCCTCTACGCCAGCTACGGCCCCGGCGCCTATGACCTGCCCGACCAGGGTTTCATCGCCAAGGTCCACCCGCTGGACCTGTGGCTGATCGGCTACCTGCTCAATAACCCGGACGCCAAGTTCAGCCAGATCGTCAAGGCCAGCCAGTTCGAGCGTCAGGAGGTCTACAGCTGGCTGTTCAAGAGCAAGCACAAGAGCGCCCGCGACAGCCGCATCCGCACCATGCTGGAGATCGAAGCCTTCCTCGACATTCACCAGCGCTGGCAACAAGTCGGTTACCCCTTCGACCACCTGGTGCCGTCGCTGGCCACCGCCATCGGCAGTTCCGGCGACCGCCCTGCCGCCCTGGCGGAACTGGTCGGCACCATCCTCAACGACGGTGTGCGCATGCCGACCCTGCGCATCGACAGCCTGCACTTCGCCGCCGACACGCCCTACGAGACTCGCCTGACCAACGACCCCGACGCCGGCAAGCGGGTCATGCCC
The DNA here is from genome assembly GCF_033989915.1 of Pseudomonas sp. P5_152. Taxonomy (NCBI): domain Bacteria; kingdom Pseudomonadati; phylum Pseudomonadota; class Gammaproteobacteria; order Pseudomonadales; family Pseudomonadaceae; genus Pseudomonas; species Pseudomonas sp. P5_152. Next base: position 1,908,073 of record NZ_JASFAH010000002.1, read on the forward strand.
GTGGAAGTGGCCACGGCCCTGCGTGAAGCACTGTCACAGGTGGTCGACGCCGGTACCGCAAAACGTGTGGCTGGCAGCTTCAAACTGGCCGATGGCACGCCACTGGCGATGGGCGGCAAGACCGGTACCGGCGACAACCGCATCGAAGCCGTCGGTTCGGGCGGGCGCATTCTCAGTTCCAAGGCGATCAACCGCACCGCGACCTTCGTGTTCTACATTGGCGATCATCACTTCGGCACCCTGACCGCCTTCGTGCCGGGAGCCTCCGCCCAAGGCTTCAAGTTCACCTCGGCCTTGCCGGTGCAAGTGCTCAAGGGCATGGCACCGATCCTCACGCCCTACCTGCAACCGGGCACCCACACGATGTGCCAGCCAACTGTGGCAACGGCCAAACGTTAAGCGTGGGGGCGCTTTGAAGGGGCGGTCGTTAACCTATTTCCGAATCCCAGATCACGGTGACATCCCCTCTATAGGTTTTGCCAACACCCAACTCCAACATCTGTTCGACGTATTCCCTGGTGATTTCAAAGTGCAGGGTTCCAGGCTTGCGTTCGACATAAAAGCCCGGCTGAAACAACTCGGTGCCACTGCCGTCGAGTCGCAGGGGCCGATGCTGCACCGGCAGTCCCGAGGCATCTGTCAGGCCGCTGGGCAAGGTCACGCTCGTGTTCAGGGGCACAAGATCGGCCGATGCCGTATCACGTAGTGCGCAGGTATTGCCAATGGCGTACTGGCACTCCAGCTGCATCTTGAAACGCGACGAGGCCGAGACGTTGAAGGTCTGATCGCGAAACAAGCGTGTTGGCTTGCGCCCTTGATTCAACCAGGCTTGCCAACCGCCCTGGGGCATCAGCTCGATCCGGTTGCCGCCCGGCGGGATGTCTACCTTCAGCGAATGCATGACATCCAGGGTGAAATCGAGGGTGATTGCCGTGTCGTTTGGCAGCATGACATCACCCATGTCGAAGTCACCACCAGGACCTGTAGTGTAGGTCAATGAACCTCGATACTGCCCCGACGACATACTCAGAGGGTTGGGGGTCTTGAGTTCATAGACGTATTCGACTGAGCTGTGCTGGAACCAGGGAATATCGATATAGGGCAATATGCTGCAGGCCCCCGCTCCCTCGGGAAAGAGCCAAAAGAAAAAAGCAAAATTGACGCCGGCGAGGTTTATATCGAGACCCGTACAGGGGGCGGATGGGCGTGTCCATGGCACGCGCCAACGGCCTCCCGGCGTCGTCGCCCAGGCACTAACTCCCGGTGGCCTCGCGATATTCCAGGTTCCACCAATTCCGGCGACACGCATCTCAACAGTTTCTCGCTCACCTGTGCGACTGTGCACGACCTCTAGTGGGCGCCAGCTCGACGGCACACTGAAGGTCGCCCCCTGCCGAGGGTCGGTATGCCCGGCAGGAATGGGCTGTGTAGAGCGAAAATTCAAGCCAGGCACCCGCAGACTGAAAATACCTAATCGCGCGCAAGTGCCAGCAACATAGTTTGGGCAAACACCACTTTGCGGCGTAGTGTTTACAAATTTGTTGACCAAGGGATTTGCCGGATCAGGCACAAACTTCGCGGTTATTTCCTGTACCACTGCGCCGACAGATGGGACATGCGACCCCGCCAGCAAGCCTACCGCAAGCGGGATCGCAGCTATTGTTCTTGACGAAAAAAATAATCTCATTATGAATTGACCTGAAACTCCAACATAATGGAAACACCCGCCACTTATTGCCCCTAACAAATCAAGGAGCAAGGGCCTCGAAAATCATGTGCACACTGCCGTAGTACTCACCGGGCTTGTAACCGTCATCCGGTTTGACTGCCGCAATCACCAGCTCCACGCGTTTACCGGTTTTTCCGTCAGTTTCCGAAATAACCGGTGCATCATGCACCGTGAGCTTTACCCGGTTGAACTGAACATCCAATGCAATATTGTCTACGTCTCTGCCATTGCTCAAATAAGGTTCTTCACTTAATCGTGCAGTGATCTCGCCATTGCTGTTTTTGACATCGAATTGTTTACGCAGCGAACTTAGTTCCTGCGCAGTCAAATCCCAACTCAGTTTCTGTTCTCGTCCAATCCAGTCCGGATCAACCGGCAACACATAGAATTCCGCGGTCGGGATAGTGACTGAGACTTCAAAGGTTTCTCGCTCGACGAGTGCATAGGCATAAACGCTGCCCAGCGTCAGCGTCACCATCGAAATGAGGGTCATTAATTTTTTAAACATGTGTCATCACCTGTTTGCACGGCACGCAATTAAAAAGGCTGAAAGCCGTAACACAACTTCCGCCCAATGCTCAGCGTTATCCCTTTACGTCCAGCTTCGTGGCTTTGGATCCTTCAACCATGGTGAAACGGTATTCACGGCCTGCCTGCTTATCGAACTTGAATGTTCGACCGGCCAAAATGTGGTGCTTGGTAGCGGGCTGGCATTCCTGTTCATTCTTGACTGAACAGTCCTTGAACTCATCGATCACCACCACGGTGTTGCCGTTATTACGGATTCGGTACTGGCTGACGTCGTTCTCAATCACACTGTCGTAACGAGTATCTTTTGGACGTACGAAAAATACAGTGCCATACCCGGCCAGTACGTTGACCCCTGCCGACAGGCTCTTTTTGTAGTCTTCACGCTCTTCGACGGACACAGCAAACTCATCTTCCTTCTCCGGCACCACAGGCACGTAGCGCACGCGGAAGTAACGTTCTTTTTCACGCTCCCCCATGTACAACAACCGCGAACCCTGCATGCCGTTGGCCGGCACGATCAAGCGTGCGGGGCTGGCCATCAAGCCATTGCGGGAAGTGCCATCTGCCTGGTTCTCCAGTGGAATTTCCCGGGCCTTGCCATCGACGTCATAGATAATCTCGAGGATGTTGATCTTGACGAAAGCGGTGCTGTCACCACCGTTGAAAACACGTTTCAAGTAAGTACTTTTATCGCCATCCAGATAGTCGTAAACAACTCCGACATTGATTTGCGGCCCAGCCAGGGCTGCATGGGAAAACACAGAAAAACCAAAGAGTACCAACAGACGTTTCATGACATACCACCTCAATAAATTAACCCCCCGAATCGGATCCACCGACATGGGTTTAAACTTCCGAATCCCAGATCACCGTGACATCACCCGAGTATGTTTTTCTAACGCCCTCACTCAGCATCGACTCGACGTGTTCACGGGCAATTTCAAAGTGCAGGGTTCCCGGCTTGCGATCGAGATAAAAACCGGGTTGAAAAAGCTCCGTGCCACTGCCATCGAGTCGAAGGGGAAGACGATTGACTGATTGCCCTGAGGCATCTGTCAGGCCGTTGGGCAGGCTTACGCCCATTTGCAATGGCACAAGATCAGCAGATTTCGCCTCACGTAACGCGCAGGTGTTGCCGACGATGTATTGGCATTCAAGCCGCATCTTGAAGCGGCTGGATGTCGAGATAGTGAAGGTCTGATCACGGAACAAACGGACAGGTTTACGTCCCTGGTTCAACCAGCCTTGCCAACCTCCCTGGGGGACCAACTCGATTTGATTGCCTCCGGGTGGAACATCAACCTTCAGGGCGTGTTCCACGATCAGGGTAAAATCGAGTTGGATAATTGAATCCGTGGGAGCGACTATGTCGCCAAGGTCAAAATCGCCCCCAGGCATGATCGTGTATACCTGCGTACCTTCGTAGATCCCCGTCGACATTTTCAGCGGGTCCGGCGTACGCAGTTGATAGGTGAAATCCAGGTAGCGGTAACCTAAACTTGGAATGGGGAATTTGGCCTGTTTGCTACAAACCTGTTCTTCAGGCGTCAGCCAAAAAAAAGCGAAGCCGGTATAACCATAATAGGCATTGGGGCCGATACTTACACAGGGACTCGGTGCAGTTGCCCAATTGCTGCCCCACAACACCCTATGCCCTACCCTGTAATCAGTGGTACCTGTGAGTTCCATCACGCTATGGCTCAGGTCGTAAACACCGCCCATCCCGGCAATACGGACTTCTAACATGACCTCTTCGCCAGTTTCGCGGTGCCTCACTGACAAGTTGCGCCAGGCTGCAGGGGTCTTGATCATTGCCCCCGCGCGTATGTCAGCGTGATTGGCCTCAATAGGACCATTAAGTGGCACACCCCCCACGTGAGAGCGCAGACTGAATATATTGTGAGCCCTGCAGATGTTCGGATAGTCCCTACAGAACCCTTGATTGGGAGTTGTGTTCTTGAATTCGTTTTTCAGCGGGTTGCCCGGCTCAGGATTGAAGGTGGCCGTAATCGGCAGGACGATTGCTCCAGCCTTCATTGCCGAAACAGATAACCAGCAGCCAATCAAAATCGCCCTTGTCCTGAGCAATTGAAAGGCTGTCCAAAGATTCATCATTTTGCGATTCCAGATAGTCAGCAGTGTTTATTAACCGGCGTTTTGCACGGCTTCGGTGATATCCGCCAAGGTATCCGGCGTACAGTGCAAATCACCGATCATCAGCACATCGTTTTCACGTCGGGCGTTGTTCGGGTCGAGACGGAATTGGCAAAGCAACTGATTACCGGAACGCACTTCCAGCGTGGGTGAACCTGCATTCATTTCCATGGAGAAAAAGCCATCGACTTCGCTGACGCCACGACTGGCGTGGTTGATGATGTGATGGCCCTTGAGCGGCCTGCCCTGAGGGTCGACCAGGCGGCCGAGCACGGTGACGGTTTTGCTGACAGTGATCTTGCGGTACTCCACGCCACCCTCGTTCAGGTGATAGCTGGAACGGGCCGGCTGGATACTCGCCGCGGGCACATGATTGCCCTCGAAATCGAAGCTCACGGAACTGCTTTTGTAGGCGGTGATCGGCACAAAGTTGCGCCCCGGCTTGAGTAACGCACTGCCGCCGCTCAAATCATCGGCGCGTAGCGCGATATCTTCGATGTCCGACTCCACATCGATGATCATGCCAGCACCGTCGCGGTGATACTGGCTGGTCATGACCATCTTGCTCGCGCCGACGGCCACGGTGCTGTCCAGGTTCAAGCCACCGGTGAGGTCGTTGTTGAAAGAGGAGCGCTGTATGAATCCGTCTCCATTGACCAGGTCCGATTGCATGTTCGCCATGGCATTCAAACCGACGCCGTAGGTATCGGTAATGGCCGTGGCCGAGACACTTTGCAACAGGTGATCCTGAAGGTCTTTGCGATAGGTGATCGACGCGTTGTTATCCCGGCCACCTTCGCGGGCAGTACGGGTACCGATACTGCCGGAGATCTGCTCACCCGGGCCGCCAAGGGCGATGTTGACGCTCAGGTCGATGCCGCGATTCCTGTCATCACCCGAACTGAAACTGCCGGGCCGGTCGAACAGAGACAACCGCCAGTTAGCATCGCTGCCAAACAGTTGGGTGCGTTGGGTCCAGCCAAGATCAACGCCCGTGCCTTCGGTGTTGCCTTCGCTGTGGGACACCCGGGCATTGACCGAACTTTTGCTGGTCAGCCGATGATTGACAGACAGCGAGGAGTTACTGGTCTGACCGACGAACACATTGCGCTGCCGCACTCGCGTACCGTCCGGCAACGTGTCGTAGAGCCGGGTCGTGTCGAGCCAGCTGCGGTTGTGGCTGGCGACAATGCTGCCGCTGCCGTAGGAATAAAGCCCCTGCACGTCGAGGCCGGTGCCGTAGTCCTCGGTTTGGTAGACATTGGCATAGAGGCTGGCATTGTTGACGACCGCCCAGTCGACCGAGGTGCCGTATTGCAAGGCGTCACCCACCTGTCGCCCGCTCAGGCCCAGGATGACCCGTGGATGCAACAGGTAGTTGATCGCCGCACCGGCGGTCATGTCGCCGTCGTCCTGCTCGTCCCAGTTGCTTAGCACTTTGGATTCACGACCGGCGAACAGGTTGTAGCGCCAGCGCTCGTCGTGATTGCGCCAATTGCTGGGCTTGTAGACCAGTTCCTGGGTGCTGGAGGTAATCTGACCGTCTTCGATCAGGCGTACTTCCACTTCATAGATCCCTCCCGGCAACGGCCGGGTATCGAGGGTCTGCAACCCGGCGGGCACTGCCTGGGTGTTGATTAACAAACCATCACGGTAGATTTCCACCGAGCCTTGGCGATTGGCGGTGACGTAAATCGGATAGACCGCCGGTTTCAGATTATTGATGGCCAGACTGTCGGAGCTGCCGTACATGACGCCTAGCGCAGTGTCCGGACTGGTGCCAAAGGTACGCGGCTGTCGGGTCAACCCCTCGGACGAGGGTGTGAAAAGGCCAAGGCGCAGGAAGCTGCCCTCCAGTTCGCGCTGAGTGTAAAGCTCATTCACCGAGTGATAGAGCGTGTTGTCCATGCCGCCCAGTCGGGACAATTGCATATTGATCGCCTGAGTCCAGTTGCCCAGGCTGCTACTGGCCTCAAGACCATAACGCCCACCCAGATCCTGATTCTGGCCACCGTTGAGGTTCAGTTGATTGCGCACGATCAACCCGGTGCTGCCGCCTTCAGGCAGTGTGTAGTAACGCTGCGCCTGGTCGTCTCGCTCGGCATTTTCCGTGAGGATCGACACCAGCGAGTTTTCAAGGCTGTAGTGCACCGCCAACAGTTGCTCCGGGCACTTGGCCTGGCAGCCGCCCAGCGCTACCCCTTGTTTCAGATAGTTCGACCAGGTGTCGCGTTCACTGGCCTTGATCGTGCTGTCGCCGACATCGGCGAAGTCAACGAGGGTGATACGATCGTCGCGGGTTAGCACCACCATCGCCTCACCGAGAAATTGCTGGTCAAGTTCCACGCGCACCGCCAACGGCACATCAAAGAAGTGCTCTTCGAACTCGGTCGGCAGCCCCTTGGCCTGTGCCAGCAAACTTCGAGGGGTATGGCGGTTTTCCGCTGGCGCGGCCAGTGCATTTGCGCAAAAAAGCAAGGCAAGCGCCGTCGCGATGGGAGTCATCGGGAACATGAACGAAATACTCTGAAAATCAGTGCGTTAAAACCCGATCGACAGGTAGTGATTACCCATCGACCGGGAAGAATTACCAAATAAGGAAAGACCTTATTTCATAACCGTACTTACGGAGTGACGCGAGGAATTGCATCGAAAATCACAACCGGATTGGCCGTATAAAGACCTGTCTGAGTGGCTGTTGGCTTGGCTGCGGCAATCACCAGATCAGCCCGCATGCCCCCGTTGGACTCGGCATCGCCTACCACTTCTTCAGACGCGCCGGTCAAGGTTACGCCATTGAAGGTGTAGGTCAGCGCGATGTTGTTGGCACCATTGAACAGAGGTTGCGGACCACCTTCTACATAAGCGTTGACCGAGCCGTTGGTGTGCCGGACGTCATAAGCTGCACGCAACGGGCTCAAGGTGCCGTCGACCAGATTGTAGGCCATCGTTTCATCTTTACCGAAGTCAGGATTCACTGGTTGAGCGTGAAAAACCTTGCTTGGAATGGTGGCACTGATGTTGATTGAGCTACGAATTTCTTCTGCGGCAAACGCCATCGAAGAACTCAGAGCCAGAACAGCCAGGGGAGCAGCGAACGCGATTTTCTTGAACATCTTCAGTACCTGTCTTTTAAAAGGGTCGATGCAGTAAAAGCGACAACTGACTGGTGACCAGTCAAACGCCGAGATGGCGTTTTGTCTCAACTTTCAAAGCCAGCAAATCATCGAACATTTATTTTTAAAAGTAAGCAGGCAAGTTCCTTCCTTTGCGTAGCTGGAGTGCTATTCAAGCGGAAAGAAAAAACAATAAAAATCAAACACTCAGCTCAACAGCCGTCAGACTGAAACCACATACAGATTCTCTGGAAATCCCATACAGAGAGAACCAGCAGTGCAACTTCCGTAAGACTAATAGCACTGCCTTAATAAATAAAGGGGGAAACTAGTTAATTAGAGAGTTAGCACTAAAAACACCCGCTAGTGCAATAAGGAAATTGCCGCCTGCGCAGGATCGAGTCGTCACCAGGCGAGCACACGGCAAGCCTGGCAGATTCACATGGGTGTCGATCAGAGGGGTTGCAGGCAGCCTGCGCCGTTGGTCCGGGGTGCTTGCTTTCTCTTAAAGATATATCTTAAGTTATGTCTAAACACGACGAGAGAAAGCAAAAATGAGAGACCATCATTCCCACCGCGAACACTCCGACGGCCGCGACGGCTTCGAAAAACGCCCGGGTCCCGGCCGCGAACGCGGTGGCCGCGGGCCTCGGGTATTTGCCCCTGGCGACCTGAAGCTGCTGTTGCTGGCGTTGATCGCCGAACAGCCCTGCCACGGCTATGACCTGATCCGCCAGATCGAAAGCATGTTCGATGGCGCCTATAGCCCCAGCCCCGGGGTGATTTACCCGACCCTGACCTTCCTGGAAGAAAGCGAACTGATCCTGGGCGACGCCGACGGCGGCAAAAAACGCTACGCCATCACCGACGCCGGACGCCAGTCACTGGGCGAACAGGCGATTGCCCTGGACGGCGTGCGGATGCGCATTGAAGTCAGCAAGCGCTCGCTGCGCGGCCACGACCGCCCGGCCGAGATCCACGAGGCAGTGCACAACCTGCGCCATGCCCTGCAGATGCACCACGGTCGCTGGAGCCCGGAAGAAATCCTGCGGGTCCGCGACCTGCTCAACAACACCGCCAAGGCCATAGTCGATGGCCCGCAAGCACAATCGGTTCAGGAGAACGCGTAATGACTGAAGTGATCACCCAGACCATCCACCGCGTCATGCACGAAATCAAACGCCGCCGCCTGCAGGTACTGCGGGTAGTCGACCTGACGCCGCGCATGCGCCGGATCACCGTTGGCGGGCCGGAACTGGCCGGGTTCATCAGCCTGGGCACCGATGACCACGTGAAACTGCTGTTCCCGCAAAATGCCGAGGAACAGGCGGTCCTGGAAACACTCGAACTGGGGGCCAATAACGATCAGGGGCCAAAGCCGGCGATGCGCGACTACACCCCGCGCCGCTATGACCTGGACACCCTGGAGCTGGACATTGATTTCGTCCTGCACGGCGACGGCCCTGCATCGACCTGGGCGGCACAGGCGCAACCCGGCCAATTCCTGCACATTGCCGGGCCGCGCGGCTCGATGGTGGTGCCGGATATCTTCGACAGTTACCTGCTGATCGGCGACGAAACCGCCCTGCCCGCCATTGCTCGCCGCCTGGAAGGATTGGCCGCCAATCGCCGGGCACTGGTGCTGGTGGAGATCGAGAATGGCGCCGAGCAGCAAGTGCTCGACAGCCCGGCCGAGGTCGAGGTGATCTGGGTCTTGCGTGAAGGTGGCAAGGATCACCTGCTAACCACGGTGCAGCAACTGGCCCTGCCCGAGGGCCAGCTCTACGCCTGGATCGCCACCGAAGCCAAGGCGTCACGCCAGATCCGCCGGGTGCTGCTGGATGACAAAGGCCTGGATCAGCAATTCGTCAAAGCCGTAGGCTACTGGCAACTCGACGACAACGAACAGTAACGTCGCGAGCAAGCCCGCATCACACTGTGGGAGCGAGCTTGCTCGCGATGGGCGTCAACGATAACGCGCGCTCCCTGATTCCCCACGGCGGGCTCAGTTTTTTCGCGAGCAGGCTCGCGCCTACACACGTGATCCCCGTCGTGCGCGCCACCGATCCAACCCCAGCACCACCAACGCCACCACGACAAACCCCAGCAGGATCCCCGAGGCGTTGAGAAACACCTGGGGATAACCGAGCTTTTCCACATCGACAAAGGGATAAGGGTAAATCCCCAGCGAGCGCCCCCGCAGCAGGACATAGGCAAAGTACAGCAGCGGGTAGATCACCCACAGGCCGATATGCCCCAGGCGCAAGTGGCCCTTGGGCACACAGCGCCACCAATAGAGCACGAACAGCAGCGGCATCACGTCGTGCAGCAATTCGTCAGCAATCCACTGCCAGCCCTGCGGGTGCCACAGGTGGCGCAGCAACAGGCTGTAGGCCAGGCCGACCACGCTTATGCTGACCGCGATGCCGCTGCTGACCCACGGCTGCAACAGAAACGTCCGTCCGCGAGACTGCTGGCTCGTGGCTGCACTGGTCAGCACTGCGGCCACCAGGGTATTGGTCAGTACCGTGAAATAACTGAAGTAGCTCACCAGGCCGCCGAGCAAACTGGCCTCGACACTCCAGCGTCCATAAAACACCAGGTACAGCTGGATGCTCAGGCCCAGCCAACCGAGTACGGCAGCCAGGCGAATGCACTGGCGTTCGACGGGCGAACCTCGCGTCAGCTCGACAGCCATGGACATTCCTTAGAGCGGGCGTTTGGTGCGCATCAGCTTCACATAGAGCTTTTCGACCTTCTCGCGGGCCCAGGGGGTCTTGCGCAGGAAAGTCAGGCTCGACTTGATGCTCGGGTCGCTCTTGAAGCAGCGAATGTCGATACGCTCGGCCAGCCCCGACCATTCGTAGTGTTGAACCAGCGCATTGAGGATCTGTTCAAGCGTCACGCCATGCAGCGGGTCGGTGGTGTGTTCGGTCATGCCGGGCCTTTGAACCTAATCAGGATGGGAAGGCGCGCACCTTAGCCGAGGGGGACAGCGGGTGGAAGGATTCTGTGCGCTCTGGGGTAAATGTAGGTCACCTGACCGGCCGCGTACGACTGTTACCAAATCCGAAAGGAAGCATGTCGAGAAAAGCCCTTTCTCTATTTGTAACAGATCATTATCCTTACGCCCTTAAGCTGAAACGCTTCCGCTGCCGGCCGCAGCTCTTACCCGCGCAGCTCACTCCCTTAGAAAAAGACCCAGAATTTCTTCTTTATGCCTTACTTGCAGATCTTCCGAGACAGCGCTGTCTCAACACCGGCTGCGCGCCGTAAAACCCTGAACCTGATCGGCGGCTTCACCGCCCTGGGTCTTGCCAACTGCGTTCAGGCCGCCCCGGCGTTCGATAGCCAATCGCCGTGGATGCTCGGCGACTGGAACGGCACCCGCACTGAACTCGCGCAACAAGGCTACGACTTCAAGCTCGACTACACCGGCGAAATGGGCAGCAACCTGCACGGCGGCTACGACCACGATCGCACTGCGCGCTACAGCGACCAGTTCGGCCTGGGCACCCACCTGGACCTGCAAAAGATCCTCGGCTGGGACGACGCCGAGTTTCAACTGACCATCACCAAGCGCAGCGGCAACAATATCAGCAACGACCGGATCAACGATCCACGGGTCGGCGGCTTCACCTCGGCCCAGGAAGTCTGGGGCCGGGGCCAGACCACACGCCTGACGCAAATGTGGTACCAGCAGAAATTCCTCGACCAGAAACTCGATATCAAGGCCGGCCGGTTCGGCGAAGGCGAGGACTTCAACAGCTTCCCCTGCGACTTCCAGAACCTGGCGTTCTGCGGCTCCCAGGTCGGCAACTGGGCCGGTGGCATCTGGTACAACTGGCCGGTCAGCCAGTGGGCACTGCGGGTCAAGTACCACCTGAGCCCGGAGGTCTACGCGCAAATCGGCGCCTACGAGCAGAACCCGTCCAACCTGGACAAGGACAACGGCTTCAAGCTCAGCGGCAGTGGCACCCAGGGCACCGTGGTCCCGGTGGAACTGGTGTGGACCCCGAAATTCAATGGCCTGCCGGGTGAATACCGCGCCGGTTACTACTACAGCAGCGCCAAGGCCAGCGATGTCTACAAGGACAGCAATGGCCAGCCCGCCGCCCTCAGCGGCGAGGCTTATCGCAGCTCGTCGAGCAAACATGGGGTGTGGCTGGGTATCCAGCAGCAAGTGAGCAGCGTGGCCAGTGACAACTCGCGCGGCCTGAGCCTGTTCGCCAACGGCACGATGCACGACAAGAAGACCAACGCGATCGACAACTACGTGCAGGCCGGCCTGGTCTACAAAGGCCTGTTCGATGCCCGCGCCAAGGATGACATCGGCTTTGCCATGGCCCGCGTCCACGTCAACCCGGCCTATCGCAAGAATGCCGAGGCCAGCAACCAGGCCCGCGCGATGTTCGATTACGACAACCCGGCCTACCTGCCGCCGCAAGACACCGAATACAGCGCCGAACTCTATTACGGCGTGCACCTGACCAACTGGCTGACGGTACGTCCGAACCTGCAGTACATCCGCCATCCCGGTGGCGTGAACGATGTGGATGACGCGCTGATTGGCGGCATCAAGGTGCAGTCGTCGTTCTGACCCGAGCTACAAACCCTGTAGGAGCGAGTGCCCGCTTGCGGCCCGCTCGCGATGGATCCGAAAGCTACGCGGGGTGTCAGGCACCCACCGTCATCGTTCACGCCCATCGCGAGCAGGCTCGCTCCTACAGGGATCACCGTTTTTATCTGAACCACGCCCGCGCACGATCGTCATCTACAGTGAACTTGCGCAAGGCTACTTAAAACGTCACGGAGAATCGCACTATGAGCACTGAAGGTGCTTCAAGTCCAAGCCGCCTGATGCCGAGCCTGCTCGGCATCCTGCTGCTGCTAATGGGCCTGGCCTTGTTGGCCGGGGGGATCAAGCTGAGCATGCTTGGCGGCTCGTTGTACTACCTGCTGGCCGGTATCGGCCTGGTGCTGACCGGCATTCTGCTGCTGGCCGGCCGTCGTGCAGCCTTGGGCCTGTATGCACTGGTGCTGCTGGCCAGTACTGCGTGGTCGTTGTGGGAAGTTGGCCTGGACTGGTGGCAACTGGTGCCGCGGCTGTCGCTGTGGTTCGCCCTCGGCATCGTCCTGCTGCTGCCGTGGTTCCGCCGTCCGTTGCTGCGCCAGGGCCCTGCGCCGCTGGGCACCGCCGCCTTGAGCGTGGCCGTGGTCCTGGCCGGCGCCGCTGCGGTGGGCAGCCAGTTCACCAACCCGGGCGAAGTGCTCGGTGAGCTGGGGCGCGACAGTGCCGACACCACCAACACCGCACCGACCATGCCTGACGGCGACTGGCAGGCCTATGGCCGCACCGAGTTCGGTGACCGCTACTCGCCGCTCAAGCAGATCACCCCGGACAACGTCGGCCAGTTGCAGGAAGCCTGGCGCATCCGCACCGGCGACCTGCCAACCGCCGGCGACCCGGTGGAGCTGACCAACGAAAACACCCCGCTCAAGGTCAACGGCATGCTCTATGCCTGCACCGCCCACAGCAAGGTGTTGGCGCTGGACCCGGACACCGGCAAGGAAATCTGGCGCGTCGACCCGCAGATCAAGAGCCCGGTAGGCTTCAAGGGCTTCGCCCACATGACCTGCCGTGGCGTTTCCTACTATGACGAGAACGCCTACGCAGCCGCTGGCGCTTCTGCGACCGTGATCTCCGACGCCGGCAAGGCCGTGGCCCAGGCTTGCCCGCGCCGCCTGTACCTGCCGACCGCCGACGCCCGCCTGATTGCCCTGAACGCCGACACCGGCAAAGTCTGCGAAGGCTTCGGCAACCAGGGCGTGGTCGACCTGACCACCGGTATCGGCCCGTTCACCCCGGGCGGCTACTACGCCACCTCGCCAGCAGCCATCACCCGTGACCTGGTGATCATGGGCGGCCACGTTACCGACAACGAGTCGACCAACGAGCCGTCCGGCGTGATCCGCGCCTTCGACGTCCACGACGGTCACCTGGTGTGGAACTGGGACAGCAACAACCCGGACGCCACCGAGCCGTTGCCGGCGGGCGAACACTACAGCCGCAACTCGGCGAACATGTGGTCGCTGGCCAGCGTCGATGAAAAACTCGGCATGGTCTACCTGCCACTGGGCAACCAGACTCCAGACCAATGGGGCGCCGACCGCACCCCGGGCGCCGAGAAATACAGCGCCGGCCTGGTGGCCCTGGACCTGGCCACCGGCAAGGTGCGCTGGAACTACCAGTTCACCCACCACGACCTGTGGGACATGGACGTTGGCAGCCAGCCAACCCTGCTGGACATGAAAACCGCCGACGGTATCAAGCCGGCACTGATCGCGCCAACGAAGCAGGGCAGCCTGTACGTGCTGGACCGTCGCGACGGTACGCCGATCGTGCCGATTCGTGAGATCCCTGTGCCGCAAGGCGCGGTCCCGGGCGATCGCACCGCACCGACCCAGGCCCGTTCGGACCTCAACCTGCTGGCCCCGGAACTGACCGAAAAAGCCATGTGGGGCGCCAGTCCGTTCGACCAGATGCTGTGCCGCATCCAGTTCAAGGAACTGCGCTACGAAGGCCAATACACCCCGCCGTCGGAACAGGGCAGCCTGATCTACCCGGGTAACGTAGGTGTGTTCAACTGGGGCGGCGTGTCGGTCGATCCAGTGCGCCAGATGCTGTTCACCAGCCCGAACTACATGGCCTTCGTCTCGAAAATGGTGCCCCGCGCCCAAGTGGCGGCCGGCAGCAAGCGCGAGAGCGAAACCGCCGGGGTGCAACCGAACACCGGCGCACCTTACGCGGTGATCATGCACCCGTTCATGTCGCCGTTCGGCGTACCCTGCCAGGCTCCGGCCTGGGGCTACGTGGCTGGCATCGACCTGACCACCAGCAAAGTGGTGTGGAAACGCAAGAACGGCACCAGCCGCGACAGCTCGCCACTGCCTATCGGCCTGCCGATCGGCGTACCAAGCATGGGCGGCTCGATCGTCACTGCCGGCGGCGTCGGCTTCCTCAGCGGCACCCTGGACCAGTACCTGCGCGCCTATGACGTCAACACCGGCAAGGAACTGTGGAAATCCCGCCTGCCAGCCGGCGGCCAGGCCACGCCAATGACCTACACCGGCAAGGACGGCCAGCAATACGTCCTGCTGGTAGTGGGCGGCCATGGCTCCCTGGGCACCAAAATGGGCGATTACGTCATCGCCTACAAACTGCCGAAATAAGCTGCATCGGCCGTAACCAGAAGGCGACTACCGCAGGGTAGTCGCCTTTTTTGTGCCTACCCACATCACAACCCGCGAGGCTTCGTTCGGCTGCGCAGCAGTCGTCTGAATCGCCATCAAGGCCTGGCGAGGACTGCGTCCTCGAACGCAGCCTCGCGGGCTCGGCAGCTGCTACGGGGGATTGGGGGTCATGTCGATATCTACGGTGTGGCGCAGATCGCCAGGAAGTGCAACGCAGCAACGGATCTGCCCCCCCCAAGTAACAACCCGCTTACCAAACAAACACCCCCCACCATTGAAACCACCCGCCACCTGCCCCATCTAACTCCCATACCCCATTGCGCAGGTGCCCCATGAGCGACCAGCAAGCATTCCCCGAAGACCCCAGCGAATACGCCGACCCGGAAAACGCCGAACACCCCGAACACCACGCCTCCTCCGGCACCGGCCTGGCCCTGCCCGGGCAGAACCTGCCGGACAAGGTCTACATCATCCCGATCCACAACCGGCCATTCTTCCCGGCCCAAGTCCTGCCGGTGATCGTCAACGAAGAACCCTGGGCTGAGACCCTGGACCTGGTCGCCAAGTCCGAGCACCACTCGCTGGCGCTGTTCTACATGGACACCCCCCAGGAAGACCCACGGCATTTCGACACC
Organism: Pseudomonas sp. P5_152; assembly: GCF_033989915.1. Taxonomy (NCBI): domain Bacteria; kingdom Pseudomonadati; phylum Pseudomonadota; class Gammaproteobacteria; order Pseudomonadales; family Pseudomonadaceae; genus Pseudomonas; species Pseudomonas sp. P5_152. The sequence continues at coordinate 1,923,492 of NZ_JASFAH010000002.1, forward strand.
AGCGCCCTGCCGCTATACGGCACCCTGGTCAAGGTCCACCACGCCAGCCGCGAAAACGGCAAGCTGCAGTTCGTCGCCCAGGGCCTGACCCGTGTGCGCATCCGCACCTGGCTCAAGCACCATCGCCCACCGTACCTGGTGGAAGTCGAATACCCGCACCAGCCCAGCGAGCCGACCGACGAGGTCAAGGCCTATGGCATGGCGCTGATCAACGCGATCAAGGAACTGCTACCGCTCAACCCGCTGTACAGCGAAGAGCTGAAGAACTACCTCAACCGCTTCAGCCCCAACGACCCGTCGCCGCTGACCGACTTCGCCGCCGCCCTGACCTCGGCTACCGGTAACGAATTGCAGGAAGTGCTCGACTGCGTGCCCATGCTCAAGCGCATGGAAAAAGTCCTGCCGATGCTGCGCAAGGAAGTCGAAGTCGCGCGCCTGCAGAAAGAAATCTCCGCGGAAGTGAACCGCAAGATCGGCGAACACCAACGCGAGTTTTTCCTCAAGGAACAACTCAAGGTGATCCAGCAGGAGCTGGGCCTGACCAAGGATGATCGCAGCGCCGACGTCGAGCAGTTCGAGCAACGCCTGACGGGCAAGGTCCTGCCGCCCCAGGCGCAAAAACGCATCGAAGAGGAAATGAACAAGCTGTCGATCCTCGAGACCGGCTCCCCCGAATACGCCGTGACCCGCAACTACCTGGAGTGGGCGACGGCCGTGCCCTGGGGCGTGTACGGGAAAGACAAGCTCGACCTCAAGCACGCACGCAAGGTGCTCGACAAACACCATGCCGGCCTCGATGACATCAAGGACCGGATCCTCGAATTCCTCGCGGTCGGCGCCTACAAGGGCGAGATCGCCGGCTCCATCGTGTTGCTGGTAGGCCCGCCGGGCGTGGGCAAGACCAGTGTCGGCAAGTCCATCGCCGAATCCCTGGGGCGGCCGTTCTATCGTTTCAGCGTCGGCGGCATGCGTGACGAAGCCGAGATCAAGGGCCACCGTCGCACCTACATCGGCGCCCTGCCGGGCAAGCTGGTACAGGCGTTGAAAGATGTCGAAGTGATGAACCCGGTGATCATGCTCGACGAGATCGACAAGATGGGCCAGAGCTTCCAGGGCGACCCAGCCTCGGCGCTGTTGGAAACCCTCGATCCGGAACAGAACGTGGAATTCCTCGACCACTACCTGGACCTGCGCCTGGACCTGTCGAAAGTGTTGTTCGTGTGCACCGCCAACACCCTGGATTCAATCCCCGGGCCGTTGCTCGACCGCATGGAAGTGATTCGCCTGTCCGGCTACATCACCGAAGAAAAAGTCGCCATTGCCAAGCGCCACCTGTGGCCCAAGCAACTGGACAAGGCCGGCGTGGCGAAAACCAGCCTGTCCATCAGCGACAGTGCACTCAAGGCCTTGATCGATGGCTATGCCCGCGAAGCCGGGGTGCGCCAGTTGGAGAAACAACTGGGCAAACTGGTGCGCAAGGCGGTGGTCAAGCTGATGGACGATCCGCAGCAAGTGATCAAGATCGGCCCCAAGGACCTTGAGGCTTCCCTGGGTATGCCGGTGTTCCGCAATGAACAGGTGCTGTCGGGCACCGGGGTGATCACGGGCCTGGCCTGGACCAGCATGGGCGGCGCCACCCTGCCGATCGAAGCCACCCGCATCCACACCCTCAACCGTGGCTTCAAGCTCACCGGGCAACTGGGGGACGTGATGAAGGAATCGGCAGAAATCGCCTACAGCTACGTCAGCTCCAACCTGAAGTCGTTTGGCGGTGACCCGAAGTTCTTCGACGAAGCTTTCGTGCACTTGCACGTACCGGAAGGTGCGACTCCAAAAGACGGCCCTAGCGCCGGAGTGACCATGGCCAGCGCCCTGCTGTCCCTGGCACGCAACCAGCCGCCGAAAAAAGGCGTGGCCATGACCGGTGAACTGACGCTGACCGGGCACGTGCTGCCGATTGGCGGGGTGCGCGAAAAAGTGATTGCCGCACGCCGGCAGAAGATCCACGAACTGATCCTGCCGGAACCCAACCGTGGCAGCTTCGAAGAGTTGCCCGACTACCTGAAAGAGGGCATTACCGTGCACTTTGCCAAGCGTTTTGCCGACGTGGCCAAGGTGTTGTTCTGAGGTCTGTGTAACGCCTGGACTGACGCCATCGCGGGCAAGCCCGCTCCCACAGGGTTACTGCAATCCTTGTGGGAGCGGGCCGGGCGGCGGCACTGACAACCCTATCTGGGCCTGACGGTCACAATTTGTCTCATCTTCGGTTATGCTCGCCGTTCGTCGCGAATTCGGAGTGCCTGACTTGATGTCCCCCACCCGCCTGCTATTGCCCTTGAGCCTTGCCTTGCTGACGGCCTGCGCCTCGCAGCCGAAACAGAACCTGACCGTGGAGCAGCAGAGCCAATGCCCGGTGCAACTGCACAACGGGCAAAACCTGATCCTGACCTTGCCGAGCAACCCGACCACGGGTTATCGCTGGGCGATCCAGGATTCGGCCGGCGGTGTGTTGCGGGCCATCAGCCCCGAGGTCTACACCAACCCGGAAAACAGCGGCCTGGTGGGCAGCGCGGGGCAATCGACCTGGCGCTTCCAAGCCTTCACCAGCGGTAACGGGCGCTTGCGCCTGACTTCACAGCAGCCGTGGGCACCGGAAGTCGAGCCGGTAGAGATTTTCGACTGCGCAATCGTGGTGAACTGAGCATGGGCTGGCTGATTCTGGCATTGATGGGAGCCGTCACGTTCCTCTACGGCGTGAGTGTGCATGCCGAACTGCTGTGCCTGCTGGTCAAGCCGCTGCCGGTGCTGGCCCTGCTGGGTTGGTTGCACGATGCACCGCCCAGCGACTACCGGCGCTGGGTCAGCCTGGGCCTGATCTTTTCCCTGCTGGGCGATGTGCTGCTGGCCTGGCCCGGCGACTTGTTCGTGTTCGGCCTCGGCGCATTCCTGGTGGCCCACCTGGCCTACCTCAAAGCCTATCTGAGCGATTGCCGGCGCCTGGCCCCTGGGCCCCTGCTCCTGGCGCTGCTGGTCGGCGCACTGCTGCTGGGGATCCTGATCGCCCATGGCCTGGGGCCGTTGCTGATTCCGGTGATCGTCTATGGCACGGCCATCAGCGCCATGCTCTGGCGCGCCCTGGCCCGCCTGGGCACCGACGTGCCGAAACGCTCGGCACTGCTGGCTGCCGGCGGCGCCCTGGCCTTCGTGTTCTCCGACAGCGTGATCGGCATCGATCGTTTTGCCATGCCCTTCGCGGCCGCGCCGTATGTGATCATCCTCAGTTACTGGCTGGGGCAATGGGGCATCGCCGCGTCGGCGTTCCACACACGAACGCGCTGAATTCATCGCGAGCAGGCTCGCTCCCACACGTACGGTGTTTAGCCTGTGGGAGCGAGCCTGCTCGCGATACGCCAATACCTGCCAGGGCGCTTTATCAGACAAGCCGCGCATCTGCGCGCCAACTTGGCTAAAATGCCGGCCTTTTCCAATTCCGCCGCTGGAACCGCCGTGAGCAAAGAACCCGATCGCCTTTTCGCCCAGCCTTTGGCCCAGGTACCCGACTTCGCCTTTAACGAGGACGTGGTGCGAGTGTTCCCGGACATGATCAAGCGCTCGGTGCCGGGTTACCCGACCATTGTCGAAAACCTCGGTGTGCTGGCGGCGCAGTTTGCCCAGCCGGACAGCGTGCTGTACGACCTGGGGTCATCCCTCGGCGCGGTGACCCAGGCCCTGCGCCGGCACGTGCGTACGGACGGTTGCCGGGTGATCGCGGTGGATAACTCCGCCGCCATGGTCGAACGCTGCCGTGAATACCTCAACGGCCAGGACTCGATGTTCCAGGAACTGCTGCCGGTGGAGGTGATCGAGGGTGACATCCTGGCCCTCGAATTCAAGCCGGCCTCGGTGGTGGCGCTGAACTTTACCCTGCAGTTCATCGCCCCTGAACAACGCCTGGCCCTGCTCGGGCGTATCCGTCAGTCGTTGTTGCCCGGCGGCGCGCTGATCCTCTCGGAAAAACTGCGCTTTGCCGATGCCCAGGAGCACCAGCTGCTCGGCGACCTGCACATCGCGTTCAAGCGCGCCAACGGCTACAGCGAACTGGAAATTGCCCAGAAACGCAGCGCCATCGAAAACGTCATGAAGCCCGACAGCCTCGAAGAACACACCGAACGCCTGCTGGCCGCCGGGTTCTCGAAAGTCGTGCCGTGGTTCCAGTGTCTTAACTTTGCCTCGTTGATTGCCTTGCCATGATTGATCTGTCTCCCCTCGCCCGCCGCCTGGCCGGCACGCCGCTGGCCGACTGGGCCAACACCCTGCAAGCGCAACTCGACGTGAAAATGGAGAAGGGCCACGGTGACCTGGAGCGCTGGCAAAGCGCGCTGGACGCCCTGCCGAAGATCCAGCCAAGCGAAGTCGATTTGCTCAACGGCCTGAAGCTGGACACCGATTGCGACGATGCAACCCGCGCGCAAATGCGCACGGCCCTGATGGGCCTTTCACCATGGCGCAAAGGGCCGTTCGACCTGTTCGGCGTGCACGTCGACACCGAATGGCGTTCGGACTGGAAATGGTCGCGGGTCGCCCCGCACCTGGACCTTGTGGGCAAACGCATCCTCGATGTCGGCTGCGGCAATGGCTACTACATGTGGCGCATGCTCGGCGCCGGGGCCGACAGTGTCATCGGCGTCGACCCCAACTGGCTGTTCTTCTGCCAGTTCCAGGCCGTGCAGCGCTACCTGTCCGAGCCCAATGCCTGGCACCTGCCGTTCCCGTTCGAAGACTTGCCAGCGAACCTGGAAGGCTTCGACACGGTGTTCTCCATGGGCGTGTTCTACCATCGCCGCTCGCCGATCGAGCATTTGCTGGCGCTCAAGGATTGCCTGGTCAAGGGCGGGGAACTGGTGCTCGAAACCCTGGTGATCGAGGGCAACGAGCAGCAGGTACTGGTGCCGGAAGACCGCTACGCGCAGATGCGCAACGTCTGGTTCCTGCCTTCGGTTCCAGCATTGATGCTGTGGCTGCGCCGCGCCGGGTTCAGCGACGTGCGCTGCGTGGATGTCAGCGTGACCAGCATCGAGGAACAACGCGCCACCGAGTGGATGAAGTATCAGTCGCTGAGCGACTTCCTCGACCCGGATGACCACGGCAAGACCATCGAAGGCCTGCCAGCGCCGATGCGCGCGGTGATTGTGGCCAGGAAGTAACCCGATCTTCCTGACACAAAAAAACCTGTGGGAGCGGGCTTGCCCGCGATAGCGGTCTAACATTCAACATCTTCGTTGACTGAAAGGGCCTCATCGCGGGCAAGCCCGCTCCCACAGGGTTAGTAGTTATTCTGAAGATTTAGCTCTGCGGGCCTTGAAGAACTCGCTTAACACCGTCCCGCACTCCTCGGCCAGGACTCCGCCTTCGTACAGCACCCGGTGGTTGAGAAAGCCCTGGGTGAAAAACTGCCCCTGGCTCTGCACGATCCCGGCCTTGGGCTCCAATGCGCCGTACACCACCCGGGCGATGCGCGAGTGGACGATCAGCCCGGCGCACATGCTGCACGGCTCCAGCGTCACATAGAGCGTGCTGCCGGGCAGGCGGTAGTTGTTCAGGGCCTGGGCGGCAGCGCGGATCGCGACCATTTCGGCGTGGGCGCTGGGGTCGCTGCCACTGATCGGGCAGTTGAAGCCGCGCCCGATGATCTCCCCGTCCTGCACCAGCACCGCACCCACCGGCACCTCGCCGAGGGCCGCTCCCTGGGCCGCCAGCAGCAGGGCTTCGCGCATAAAGTGCTGGTCACGGCTGCGGTCGATAATGGCGCTCGGGCGAATCTGGCGCATCACTTCACCTCGATCGCGGCCATCAGGCCGGTTTCCATGTGGTCGATCACATGGCAATGGAACATCCACACCCCAGGGTTATCCGCCACCAGCGCCACTTGCGCGCGCTCGTTTTTGCCCAGCAGGTAAGTGTCGGTGAAGTACGGGATCACCTTGTGCCGGTTCGAGGCAATGACCTTGAAGCTCATGCCGTGCAGGTGGATCGGGTGCTGGTACTGGGTCATGTTCTTCAATTCGAATATGTAGCTTTGGCCTAGCTTGAGCGTAGCAATCGGTCGGTCGGCGCAGGTCTTGTCGGTGATGTCCCAGGCCTGGCCGTTGATCTGCCACAGGCTGGGGGGCTTGCCGTTTTCGACATTGACCGAGACCGAACCGACCCACTCGAAGTTAAAGTTGAGCTTCTGCGCAGTGGCCATGTCCGGCTCGGCAACCGGGTTGGCGGGCAGCGCCGGTGGCCACTCACCCGGTGCATCCGTGTTGGCCACCGAACGCAGGGTGCCCAGGCGCACCGGGCCGTTACGCAGGGACAACTCAGTGCCCGCTGGCGGCGCCTTGATCGCCAGGCAGATGCGCATGCCCGGACCGAGCCAGTACTCCTTGCCCAGCGGCCGCGGCTGTACCGGGTTGCCATCCAGCGCGTAGATCTGCGCCTCGACCCCGGGAATGTTGATGCGATAGGTCAGGGTGTTATCGAGGTTGAGCAGGCGCACGCGAGTGATCTGCCCGGCAGGCAAGTCGATGACGGGCAACGGCACGCCGTTGATGGTCGACAGGCGCCCCGCTGTACCGCCACGGGCCGCTTCCCGGGGGATGCTGAACTCGACAAAGTTGCCTTGTTCATCGATGTGCCAGTTTTTCAGGCTCAGGGTTTGTTCGTACTTGAAGCCGGTGGGCTCGCGCTCCTCGACAATCAACGGCCCGACCAGGCCGCGACCCAGCTCCTCGCTGCTGCTGACGTGCGGGTGGTACCAGTAGCTGCCGGCATCCGGCACGCGGAACTTGTAGTCGAAATACTCGCCCGGCAGCACCGGAAGTTGCGAGACGTAGGGCACGCCATCCATCTCCAGAGGCAGGCGGATGCCGTGCCAGTGAATGGTGGTCGCCACCGGCAGGTGGTTGATGAAACGCACCCGCAGCCACTCGCCCTGGCGCACCCGCAGTTCGGTCCCTGGCGCCGAAGGGCCAAAGGCCCAGGCCTGGGTCTTGTGCCCGGGCACCAGCTCCACGTCCAGCGGCGCGGCAATCAGCTCGTAGTCATGCCCGGCATTGGCGTCCGCCACTTTCCCCAGCCAGTAACGCGATGCACCACCGGCCCCGACGCCAACTACTGCCAGACCGGCCAAACCACCGAGTATTTGTCGACGGGTAAAGGACATGGACTCAACTACCTCACGTATCTGCCGCAGGCCCAGGGCCCGCAAAAGGCGAATACGATACACCCGCAATTGTGAAAGAAACAGCAAACCGGACGTGACCACGGGACGCAGGCAAACCAGACGAGCGCCCCCCACAACGCAAAAAGGCCGTATGAACACCAGGTCCACACGGCCTTTTTTGATACCGGCAATCAAGCCATCAAGGCTTGCGCGGGATCATTCCCACTCAATGGTCGCCGGCGGCTTGCTCGACACGTCGTAGGTGACGCGGGAGATGCCTTCGATTTCATTGATGATGCGGCCGCTGACGGTTTCCAGCAGTTCGTAAGGCAGGTGTGCCCAACGCGCGGTCATGAAGTCGATGGTTTCCACGGCACGCAGGGCCACGACCCAGGCGTAACGACGGCCATCGCCAACCACGCCAACCGATTTCACCGGCTGGAACACTACGAACGCCTGGCTGACCTTGTGGTACCAGTCGGCCTTGCGCAGTTCTTCGATGAAGATGTGGTCGGCACGACGCAGCAGGTCAGCGTATTCCTTCTTCACTTCACCGAGGATCCGCACGCCCAGGCCCGGGCCCGGGAACGGGTGGCGATAGACCATGTCGTACGGCAGGCCCAGTTCCAGACCCAGACGACGGACTTCGTCCTTGAACAGCTCGCGCAGGGGTTCCACCAGCTTGAGGTTCATTTCTTCCGGCAGGCCACCCACGTTGTGGTGCGACTTGATCACGTGGGCCTTGCCGCTCTTGGCGCCAGCCGACTCGATCACGTCCGGGTAGATGGTGCCCTGGGCCAGGTACTTGATGTTGTCCAGATTGTTGGACTGGGCATCAAACACGTCGATGAAGGTACGGCCGATGATCTTGCGTTTCTTCTCTGGGTCGCTTTCGCCAGCCAGGTTGTTGAGGAACTGCTCTTCGGCGTTGGCACGGATCACCTTGACGCCCATGTTCTCGGCGAACATGGCCATCACTTGCTCGCCTTCGTGCAGACGCAGCAGGCCGTTGTCGACGAAGACGCAGGTCAACTGGTCGCCGATGGCCTTGTGCAACAGCGCGGCAACGACCGAGGAGTCGACACCGCCAGACAGACCCAGCAGCACGTTGTCGGTACCTACTTGGGCACGGATGTTGGCGATGGCGTCTTCGGCGATCTTCGACGGCGTCCACAGGGCTTCGCAACCGCAGATGTCGAGGATGAAGCGCGACAGGATGCGCCCGCCCTGCTTGGTGTGGGTCACTTCCGGGTGGAACTGCACGCCGTAGTAGCCGCGTTCGTCGTTGAACATGCCGGCGATCGGGCAGCTCGGGGTGCTGGCCAGGATGTGGAAGTCTTCCGGCATCTTGGTGACCTTGTCACCGTGGCTCATCCATACGTCGAGGCCGAACAGGCCGTCGGCGTCGATGTGGTCTTCGATGCCGTCGAGCAGGCGGCTCTTGCCGACCACGTCAACGCGGGCATAACCGAACTCACGCAGCTCGGAACCTTCGACCTTGCCACCCAGCTGTTCAGCCATGGTCTGCATGCCGTAGCAGATACCGAAGACCGGCACGCCCAGGTCAAACACCGCTTGCGGGCAGCGCGGGCTGTCGGCGACGTGCACGGACTCGGGGCCGCCGGCGAGGATGACGCCTTTGGGAGCGAACTCGCGAATCGCTTCATCGTCCATGTCGAACGGGTGCAGTTCGCAGTACACGCCGATCTCACGCACGCGGCGGGCGATCAGTTGGGTGTACTGGGAACCGAAGTCGAGGATCAGGATGCGGTGAGCGTGAATGTCGAGGGCCATGATTCAGTCTCGTCTTAGTAATTCAGAAACAGTCTTGATTCAGAAACAACTCGGGGCTGAATAAAACAGCCCCGGTTGCTTGATGATTTGCCTGAAGCCTCAACCTACGCGGTAGTTTGGCGCTTCTTTGGTGATCTGCACGTCATGAACGTGGGATTCGGCCATGCCGGCACCGGTGATCCGCACGAACTCAGGCTTGGTGCGCATTTCTTCGATGTCGGCGCTGCCGGTGTAGCCCATCGAGGAACGCAGGCCGCCCATCAGTTGGTGAATGATCGCGCTCAGGGTGCCCTTGTAAGGAACACGGCCCTCGATCCCTTCCGGAACCAGTTTCTCGGCGCCTGCCGAGGAGTCCTGGAAGTAACGGTCGGAGGAGCCTTGCGCCTGGGACATGGCGCCCAGCGAACCCATGCCGCGATAAGCCTTGTACGAACGGCCCTGGTACAGTTCGATCTCGCCTGGCGCTTCTTCAGTACCGGCGAACATCGAGCCCATCATCACGCAGGACGCACCGGCCACGATGGCCTTGGACAGGTCACCGGAGAAACGGATGCCGCCATCGGCGATCAACGGCACGCCAGTGCCTTCAAGGGCAGCGGCAACGTTGGCGATGGCGCTGATTTGCGGCACGCCGACACCCGCGACGATACGGGTGGTGCAGATCGAGCCAGGGCCGATACCGACCTTGACCGCATCCGCGCCCGCTTCGGCCAGGGCCTTGGCAGCAGCGCCGGTGGCGATGTTGCCGCCGATCACCTGGACTTGCGGGAAGTTCTGCTTGACCCAACGCACGCGGTCGATCACGCCTTTGGAGTGACCGTGGGCAGTGTCGACCACCACCACGTCAACGCCGGCGTTGACCAGGGCTGCGACGCGATCACCGGTGTCTTTACCGGTACCGACGGCAGCGCCCACACGCAGACGACCTTGATCGTCCTTGCTGGCCAGCGGGTAAGCCTTGGCTTTTTCGATGTCGTTGACGGTCATCATGCCTTTGAGGGCAAACTTGTCGTCGACGATCAGCACGCGCTCGATGCGGTGCTTGTGCAGCAGTTCGCGCACGTCGTTCTTGTCGGCGCCTTCCTTGACCGTGACCAGGCGCTCTTTAGGCGTCATCACTTCACGGACAGTGGCTTCCATACGGTTTTCGAAACGGACGTCGCGGGAGGTTACGATGCCGACCAGGTCGCCATCGTGCAGCACAGGAACACCGGAGATGTTATGCAGGCCGGTCAGTTCGAGCAGTTCGCGAACGGTGGCGTCAGCCTCGATGGTGATCGGGTCCTTGACCACACCGGCTTCGTAACGCTTGACCTTGCGCACTTCGGCAGCTTGCTGCTCGATGGTCATGTTCTTGTGGATAATGCCGATGCCACCTTCCTGAGCCATGGCGATTGCCAGACGGGCTTCAGTGACGGTGTCCATGGCGGCGGAAACCAGTGGGATATTCAGCTCGATGCCACGGGTAAGGCGGGTCTTCAAACTGACTTCATTAGGCAGTACTTCGGAATAACCGGGCACTAAAAGAATGTCGTCGAAGGTCAGAGCTTCTTGGCTGATACGCAGCATCGCGGGGGCTCCCGAGCGGGAAATTGGAAGCGCGACATTATAGTCAGACACCCCCTCAGGTTCAATGTAAAACTCTGTCTATTATCGACGCGGTGATCGACGGGGGTTGTTGTCGCCTACAACTCGACCTTGACCCAACTGACCGGCAAGTCCAGCCACTCGGCAAATTCGTCGATAAAACTCTGCTTGAACCCGGCCTCGGCCCAGTTGTTGAAGATAAAGCCCAGGTTGGAGAACCCGCACTCCTGCAAGAACAGGAAGCCATTGATGTCGTCTTCATGCCCGCATTCGGGGCAGATGAAGTTGTCGGTGCGCCCGGGCATCCAGTCTTCCAGGCTGTCGAACAGCGCCTCGCCGACTTCCTTGCGGCACTCGGCGCAGCCGGCCTCCTCGAGAAACCCTTTGGCGGGGGTATAGATGCAACGCTTGGTGACGATCTCCAGGCCGTTGATCGGCTCACCGAACGGCAGCGCCTGCGGGTGCAGCACCACGTCGCGCGCGCCAGGGGCAATGGCGTGGGCCATGCGATTGCCAGTGCGCCCGCAGGTTGTGAGTTGTTCTTCGATGATGTTCTTGCGCACCAACCACCGCACAATCGCCCGCGCCCGGGGTTCGTGCACCGGCAGGGTGGAGATTTTCGGGACGAGGATGCTTTGCGAGTTCATGACGAGTCCTGCTGTATGGCTACTGCCGCCATCGCGGGCAAGCCCGCTCCCACAGGTGATCGAGTCTGATGTGGGAGCGGGCTTGCCCGCGATGGCGCCCTAAAGGCCGGCAGCTTAATCCCTGACAGACTCAGGTCAAGTGCTGAAGTAGCGGGTCAGCAAGGCAATCCCGCTGGCCAGCACCAGCCAGGTCACCAACCGCACGAAGGCCTCGCGAGACAACTTCAGGGCCAGGCGCCGGCCGATCCACAATCCCAGCGCCATGGCCGGCAACAGACACAGGGCCAACAGTAACAAGGGTAGCTCGGCGTAGACCCCGGCGATCAGGAACAGGCTCAAGCGCACCAGGGTGCTGCAACTGATCAAGGCACTTTGCGTGGCGCGGGCGGCGTCCTTGGACAGGCGGCTGTTGAGATAAATCGCATACAAAAAGCCGCCACTGCCGAACAACGCGCCAAACAAGCCACCGACCGTGCCCATGGGAATCGCCCAACCGGCGGCCAGCTGCGCCGGGCGTACCTTCACCCATAGGCTGTACATGGCGTAGGCCGTGATGAACAGGCCCATCAATAGCAACAACAAGTCGGACTTGAGGTTCAGCAGGAAGATCACCCCCAGGGTGCAGCCCAGCGCCATGCACGGCAGCAGGCGCAACAACTCCGGCCTGGCCACATCACGGCGCGAGGGCAGCAGGTTGCCGAACGCGGCGACAAAATCCAGCAGGACCAGCAAGGGCACGATTTTCGACAGCGGCAGGAACAGGATCAGGATCGGCCCCGCCACCAGGGCCGTGCCAAAACCGGCAATGCCAAACACGATATAGGCCAGGCTGATTGCCAGGGCGATGATCAGCCAGTCCGTGGCGCCGAATGGCCATTGCTGCAATAACTCGATCAGGTTCATCAGGGCTTTCCTTAATTTGGCGCTGATCACTTTAGCCAGCGTGGAGCATTGCGACTAATATCTTCCCGACCCTCAACCCATCTCAAAAAGGCATGGCTTGTGCTTTCGACCCGTCAACTGCGTTACTTCGTGGAAATCGCCGAGTGCGGCAGCTTCAGTGCCGCCGCCGAACGCCTGTTCATCGCCCAATCAGCCCTGAGCCGGCAGATCAAGGACATGGAGAGCCGCCTGCAGACCCCGCTATTCGAGCGCACGGCGCGTCAGCCACGGCTCACCGCCGCCGGTCAGGCTTTCCTGCCTCGGGCCGCAAGCCTGCTCAGTGAACTGCTCAAGGCCAGTGAGATGGCGACGCAGGTCGGCAACGGCCAACTCGGCACCTTGCGCCTGAGTCACTCCAGCACCGTGCCCATGAGTGGCCGGGTGCTGCGCGGCATCAGCGCTTACCTGGAGCAGCAGGTGGACGTGTCGATGGACATCGTCAAGCTGTCCTCCGAGGCCCAACTGCAGGAACTCGCCGAGGGCCGCCTGGACGTTGGCCTGCTGCGCCTGCCCGTGCTGCGCCAGCGCGAAGGGGTGCAGATCATCGAGCTGTACCGCGAACGCTTGCTGCTGGCGGTGCCGCCTGGGCATGCATTGGCGCGCAATACACCCGAACAAGGCATCGAGCTGGGGCAACTGAGGGAGTTGCCGTTCATCTCCATTCCGCACCCGCAACGCGGCGGCTTGAGTTACCTGTCCGCCGAGCTGTGCATGCGCCAGGGTTTCTTTCCCAAGGCCGCGCGGGTGGTGTCGCGCAAAACCACCCAGTTGCAATTGATCCAGGCCGGGTTCGGCATTGCCCTGCTCCCCGAATCGATGCAGGACATCGCGCCGCCGGACATTCACTTCCTGCCCTTGGCCGACCCGGATTGCTACAGCAGCGTCGCCCTCGCCTGCCGGCAAGATCCCAGCGCGCTGGTCGAGCAATTCGTTGAACACATCAGCCGGCCGACGTAGGGGGATCGTGCATTGCGCGGGAGATTGGCTTTATCATGCGCCCCATGATTAAAGATCCCTTTGCAAGACTCGGCCTGGACCGCGAAGTCCTCACCGTCAGCCAACTCAACGGCCGCGCGCGGGTGCTGCTCGAAGACGTGTTCAGCAACATCTGGGTCGAAGGCGAAATCTCCAACCTCGCCCGCCCGGCGTCCGGTCATGTGTATTTCACCCTCAAGGACAGCGGCGCCCAGGTGCGTTGCGCGCTGTTCCGGCAGAACGCCGCACGGGTGCGCCAGGCTCTCAAGGATGGCCTCGCCGTCAAGGTGCGGGGCAAGGTCTCGCTGTTTGAAGGACGCGGCGACTACCAGCTGATTCTCGATACTGTCGAGCCCGCTGGCGAAGGTGCACTGCGCCTGGCATTCGATGCACTGAAGGAAAAGCTCAGCGCCGAAGGCCTGTTCAGCGCCGAGCGCAAAGTGCCGCTGCCGGCCCATCCGCAGCGCATTGGCATTATCAGTTCGCCCACCGGCGCGGTGATCCGCGACATCATCAGCGTGTTTCGCCGCCGTGCGCCCCAGGTGTCGCTGACCTTGATCCCCACCGCCGTGCAAGGCCGCGAGGCCACCGCGCAGATTGTCCGCGCCCTGCAACTGGCCGACGCCAGGGGTTTTGACGCCTTGATCCTGGCCCGGGGCGGCGGCTCGCTGGAAGACCTCTGGTGCTTCAACGAAGAAGCCGTGGCCCGTGCCGTGGATGCCTGCGTCACGCCAATCGTCAGCGCCGTCGGGCATGAAACCGACGTGTCGATCAGCGACTTCGTGGCGGACGTCCGCGCGCCCACGCCGTCGGCCGCCGCCGAACTGCTGGCACCGGACTCCAGCGACCTGCTGCGCCGGGTCGAAAGCCTGCATCGGCGCCTGGTGATGCGCATACGCGACCGCCTGATGCGCGATCGCTTGCGCCTGGAAGGCATGTCCCGCCGCCTGCGCCATCCGGGTGAACGCCTGCGCCAACAAGCACAACGCCTCGATGATCTGGACATGCGCCTGCGTCGAGCCTTCGAGCGCAGCCTCAACACCCGCCGCGAACGCTTGATCCGCCTGGAAACCCGCCTCGCCGGGCAACATCCGGGGCGGCAACTGGCATTGCTGCGCCAGCGCCTGGATAGTTTTGCCGAACGTTTGCCCCGGGCCATGCGTGAAGGGCTCAAGTCCCGGCGCCTGCAGTTGCAAAGTCAGGTCCAGACCCTGCAGGTGGTCAGCCCGCTCGCGACACTGGCCCGTGGCTACAGCATTTTGCTCGATGAACGTGGCAATGCGATCCGCAGCGCCGGACAAACCCATACCGGCCAGCGCCTGACAGCCAAGCTGGGCGAAGGCCAATTGCAGGTCCGGGTCGAAGACAATCACCTGACACCCGTCACCCTTTCTCTACTGGATTGATCGATGCCGCGTTTTTTTGCTCCGCTGCTGCTGTTATGCCTGACCTTCAACGCCCACGCCGACAGTTACATCACCCGCCTGCTGAACAAGCCAGTGCCGGGTGGTGTGGCGGTGGTCGACCTCGGTTCTGCGGCGCAGGCGCCCAAAGCCAGCTACCAGGGCAAGCCGGTGCTGGTGGTCAAGGAACAGAACAACTGGCTGGCGATTGTCGGCGTGCCCCTGACCGTCAAGCCAGGTACCCAACAAATCAGCAGCGCGGGACGCAACTTGAGCTTCGCGGTGGGTAACAAGAAATACCCGGAACAACGCATCACCCTGAAAAACACCCAACAGGTCAACCCCAACCCGGCCAACCTCAAGCGCATCGAGAGCGAGCTGGCCGTGCAGATCCAGGCTTACCGCACTTTCAGCCCCAATACCCCGAGCAACCTGCTGCTGGACAAACCGGTCAACGGGCCACTGTCGAGCAAGTTCGGCGTGCGCCGTTTCTTCAACGGTGAAGAGCGCAATCCCCACTCGGGCCTGGACTTCGCCGTACCCGCCGGGACCCCGATCAAGACCCCGGCCAATGGCAAGGTGATCCTGATCGGTAACTACTTCTTCAACGGCAATACCGTGTTCGTCGACCACGGCCAGGGCTTCATCAGCATGTTCTGCCACATGTCGAAGATCGACGTGAAGCTCGGCCAGACGCTGGCACGTGGTGCCGTGGTCGGCAAGGTCGGCGCCACCGGCCGCGCGACCGGTCCGCACATGCACTGGAATATCAGCCTGAACGATGCGCGGGTTGACCCGGCGATTTTCATTGGGGCATTCCAGCCCTGATGGATTGGCGAGGCTGGCGGCCTCATCGCCAGCCTTCAATTGCGCATTGCTCCACCCCTACGCAAACATCCAGATAATTATCAAAGCAGCCCGCAATAAAATCTCGATAAAAGTAACTTTTCGAGTATTCCTATCAAAGTTTTTCGACTGCTTGCCATCTTTTCCCGGCGCGGTTAGGGTTGAAAGCATGAAAACCTCTCACACCCTCATTCAGCTTCGCCAGCACCGCAGCCTGTGCCTCGTCAGCGCACGACTGCCAGGCTGAATCGCAGCGCCTCGCCCCTAGATTTATCCAACGCAACAGTGATCCACCGGCAGGCCGCCTCTTTTCGGCCAACAACAGAATAAGGACTCCCAGATGAGCATGCTCAAAGACCCGTCTTCGAAATACCGCGCGTTCCCGACCATCGACATTCCAGATCGCACCTGGCCGTCGAAGACCATCACGTCCGCGCCGATCTGGTGCAGCTCCGACTTGCGCGATGGCAACCAGTCGCTGATCGAGCCGATGGATGCGGTGAAAAAGCTGCGCTTCTGGAAAACCCTGGTGCAGGTGGGCGTGAAGGAAATCGAAGCGTCCTTCCCGGCCGCTTCGCAAACCGATTTCGACTTCGTGCGGACCTTGATCGAAGACGGCCACATCCCTGACGACACCACCATCCAGGTGTTGACCCAGGGTCGTGAAGACCTGATCGCCCGCACCTTCGAATCCCTGCGCGGGGCGAAAAAGGCCATCGTTCACCTCTACAACGCCACCTCCCCATCCTTCCGCCGGATCGTCTTCAACCAGGACAAGGACGGCATCAAGGAAATCGCGGTCAGCGCCGCCAAGCTGTTCGTCAAGTACGCCGCGCAGCAGCCGGAGACCGAGTGGACGTTCGAATACTCGCCGGAGACCTTCAGCGCCACTGAACTGGAGTTCGCCAAGGAAGTCTGTGACGCGGTGATCGAGGTCTGGAACCCGACGCCGGAACACAAGATGATCCTCAACCTGCCTGCGACCGTCGAGTGCGCCACGCCGAACATCTACGCCGACCAGATCGAGTGGTTCGGCCGCCACATCAACCGTCGTGACAGCGTGCTCATCAGCCTGCACACCCACAACGACCGTGGCACTGGTGTTGCTGCCACCGAGCTGGGCCTGATGGCTGGCGCCGACCGTGTCGAAGGCTGCCTGTTCGGCAACGGCGAGCGCACCGGCAACGTCGACCTGGTCACCGTGGCCTTGAACCTCTACACCCAGGGCGTGAACCCTGAGCTGGACTTCTCCGACATCGACGGCGTGCGTAAAGTCGTCGAAGAGTGCAACCAGATTGCCGTGCACCCACGTCACCCTTATGTCGGCGACCTGGTGCACACCGCGTTCTCCGGCTCCCACCAGGACGCCATCCGCAAGGGCTTCGCCCAGCAGCAGGCGGACGCCCTGTGGGAAGTGCCGTACTTGCCGATCGACCCGGCCGACATCGGGCGCAGCTACGAGGCGGTGATCCGCGTCAACAGCCAGTCCGGCAAAGGCGGGATTGCCTACCTGCTGGAACAGGAATACGGCATCAACTTGCCGCGCCGCATGCAGATCGAGTTCAGCCAGGTGGTGCAACGCGAGACCGATCGCCTGGGCCTCGAGATGACCGCACAACAGATCCACGCCTTGCTGCACAGCGAGTACTTGCAGGCCAACACCCCGTACGCGCTGGTCAGCCATCGCCTGCAGGAAGAAAACGGCCACAGCGCCGTGGAAGTGGAAGTCTCGAGCAAGGGCCAGGGCGAAACCAACCTGCACTGGCGCGGCAAGGGCAATGGCGCCCTGGAAGCCCTGGTGGCCGGTTTGCCGATCCCGGTGGAGATCATGGACTACAACGAACACGCCATCGGCGCGGGGACCAATGCCAAGGCCGCGGCCTACATTGAACTGCGAGTCAACGGCGAACGCGCAGTGCATGGCGTGGGCATCGATGAAAACATCACCACCGCCAGCTTCAAGGCCCTGTTCAGCGCGCTGAACCGCTCCCTGAGCCAGCCACAGGCCAAAGCGGCTTAAGCCTACGCTGCAATGCAAAAGGCCCCGAATTTCGGGGCCTTTTTGTTTGCCCTTGAGGGCCTCATCGCGGGCAAGCGGAGCGCCGCCCGGCCCGCTCCCACATTAGTAGAGGGTGTGCAATCCATTGTGGGAGCGGGCTTGCCCGCGATGAGGCCAGATCAGACGATGCGAAATTCAGGTGAACTCGAAGGTATCAGCATCCAGGTTCGCCGGGAACCGCGTGCGGTAGGCGGCCAGTTCGGCCGCGTCGAGCACCACCTGGAACACCCCGTCCGCCTCGCCAGCGCTGAGCAGGGTCTCGCCCTGGAAGTCCAGCACCTGGCTGTCGCCGGTATAGGCAAAGCCCTTGCCATCGGTACCCACCCGGTTCACCGCGGCGACGTAACACAGGTTCTCGATGGCCCGGGCCGGCAGCAGGCGATTCCAGTGCTGGCGGCGCGCGCCCGGCCAGTTGGCGGTGTACAGCAGCAGGTCAGTGTCCTGGGGATCGCGGCTCCACACCGGGAAGCGCAGGTCGTAGCAAATCAGCGGCCGTATGCGCCACCCCTTGAGTTCGAACTGCACTTGGCGCTCGCCAGGCGTGAAGTGATTGTGTTCGCCCGCCATGCGGAACAGGTGACGCTTGTCGTAATGCCAGACTTCGCCATCGGGTCGCGCCCACAGCAGGCGGTTGCGGTGGCTGCCATCGGCGGCCTGGACGATGATGCTGCCGGTAATCACCGCATCCAGCTTCGCCGCCTGGGTCCGCAGCCATTTGCTGGTCGGGCCGTTTTCCGCTTCGGCGAGGGTGGCCGACTCCATGGAGAAACCCGTGGTGAACATCTCCGGCAGGATGATCAGGTCCGCGCCGCGCGCCTGCTCCAGCAACAGTTCGAAGTGCTCGAGATTGGCCTGGCGGTCGTGCCAGGCCAGGGTGGTCTGGATCAGCGCCAGGTTGAGGTTGGGCAGGTTGCTCAGATCACGCATAATTTTTCCGCCGCCTCACGCAGCGTCTCCTCTCGCTTGGCAAAACACAGGCGCACCAGGCGCTGTTCCTGCGGTGGGTTCTGGTAGAACACTGACACCGGAATCGCCGCCACACCGTGCTCACGGGTCATCCAGACAGCCATGTCGACATCGTTCAGGTCCGGGCGGATCTGCGAGTAATCGACCAGTTGGAAATACGTCCCGGTGACCCGGGTAAAGCTGAATCGCGATGGCTGCAGCAGATCGCAGAACAGGTCACGCTTGGCCTGATAGAACGCCGGCAGTTGTTCGACGTGCTCCGGATGGGCCGCCATATAGTCGGCCAGCGCGTACTGCAACGGGGTCACGCCGCAGAAGCTGACGTACTGGTGCACCTTGCGCAGCTCTGCCGTGAGGGCCGGTGGCGCCACCACGTAGCCGGTCTTCCAGCCGGTGACGTGGTAGGTCTTGCCGAACGAACTGACCACAAAGGCGCGTTGATACAGCTCTTCATGGGCCAGCACGCTGACATGGGGTACGCCGTCATAAACGAGGTGCTCATAGACCTCGTCGCTGACCAGGTAGATGTCGCGGTCACGGATCAACTCGGCCAGTTGCTCCAGCTCGGCACGGGAAATCAGCGCGCCACTGGGGTTGTGCGGCGAGTTGAGGATGATCATCCGCGTGCGCGGGCTGAGCGCATCCTTCAGAGCCTGGAAGTCGATCGAGAAATCCTTCGCCGCCAGTTGCACGTGCACGCAGCGCCCGCCTGCCAGGGCCACCGAGGGCTCGTAGCTGTCATAGGCCGGGTCAAAGACGATGACCTCGTCACCGCTGTGGATCACCGCCTGGATCGCGCAGAAGATCGCCTGGGTGGCACCCGGGGTGATCGTCACCTCATCCTCGGCATCGACGCTGACCCCATAGCTGCGGGCGATCTTGGCCGCCACCTGTTGGCGCAATGCCGGCAGGCCGGTCATGGGGCAATACTGGTTGTGCCCATTGGCAACATGCCACCCCAGCGCATCGCGCAGGGCTTGCGGGCCATCGAAATCGGGGAAACCCTGGGACAGGTTGAGCGCGCCGCTCGAAGCCGCGAGCTGGGACATTTGGGTGAAGATAGTGATGCCGACATTCGGCAGCTTGCTGGTGATCATCAGTGGGCCCCTGCTGGTGAGCCATGAGTTTCAAGCGACAAGCGGCAAGTGGTCAAGCCTCAACCCAGCAGATGCAAAAAAGGGTCCTGAAGAGGACCCTTTTTGCTGGCTTGAGCAAGCTGCAAGCGTTCACTTGCAGCGGCTCAATCGAAGCGGCTCACTTTTTATCGCGGCGCTTCTTGTCGGCTTTCTTGTGGTGCGACATCAAACGGCGCTTCTTGTTGACCTGGCGGTCGGTGAGCGTGTTCTTCTTCGCCTCATACGGGTTCTCGCCACCCTTGAACTCGATGCGGATCGGCGTACCGACCAGCTTCAGCACACGGCGGTAAGTGTTTTCCAGGTAACGCACGTAGGAATTCGGAACCTTCTCGACCTGGTTACCGTGGATCACGATCAGCGGCGGGTTGGCACCACCCAAGTGGGCATAGCGCAGCTTGATCCGGCGGTTGTTGACCATCGGCGGCGCGTGCTCGCCCACGGCGTCTTCGAGGATCTGGGTCAGGCGGTTGGTCGGCCAGCGAGTGATCGCCGACTTGAACGAGTTCTGTACCGACTGGTACAGGTTGCCCACGCCAGTGCCGTGCAAGGCCGAGATGAAGTGGATGTCGGCGAAGTCGACGAAGAACAACCGACGCTCCAGCTCGATCTTCACGAAGTCGCGTTCCGAGGACGTCATGCCGTCCCACTTGTTCAGTGCGATAACGATGGCGCGACCGGCTTCCAGGGCAAAGCCCAGCAGGTTCAGGTCGTGGTCGACCACACCTTCACGGGCGTCCATCACAAAGATCACCACGTTGGCGTCTTTGATCGCTTGCAGGGTCTTGACCACCGAGAACTTTTCGACTTCCTCGTTGATCTTGCCGCGCTTGCGCACACCCGCGGTGTCGATCAGCGTGTACTTCTCGTCGTTACGCTCGAACGGGATATAGATGCTGTCGCGAGTGGTGCCGGGTTCGTCATAGACGATCACCCGGTCTTCACCGAGCATGCGGTTGACCAGGGTCGACTTGCCGACGTTCGGCCGGCCGATGATAGCGATCTTGATGCCGTCTTTTTCGCTTGGACCAGGAATCCGTACCGCTTCTTCGCCTTCGGCGACGTTGGCGTTCAGATCCTCTTCTTCGGTGTCACGCGGGAATTCGGCGAGGGCGGCTTCCAGCAGGGTGTTGACACCGCGACCTTGTGCACCGGCAACGCCAATGGCGTGGCCCATGCCCAGGGGGGCAAATTCAGCGCGGGCCATTTCCGGATCGATGTTGTCGATCTTGTTGGCAACCAGCAGGGAGCGTTTGTTGCGCTTGCGCAAGTGCTCGGCAATCATCTGGTCAGCGGCGGTGAAGCCCGCCTTGGCGTCTACCAGGAACAGAACGACATCGGCTTCTTCGATGGCCAGCAGCGACTGCTCGGCCATCTTTTCGTCCATGCCGTGTTCGTCACCGGAAATACCACCGGTGTCGACCAGGATATAGGAGCGCCCTTGCCACTTTGCCTCACCGTATTGGCGATCACGGGTCAGACCGGAAAGGTCGCCGACAATAGCGTCGCGGCTTTTGGTCAGGCGGTTGAACATGGTGGATTTGCCGACGTTCGGTCGGCCCACCAGGGCGATTACGGGAACCATGCGGCTCTCCACTTCGTTATTTCAGAAAATACAAAAGCCGCTGCGAGGCAGCGGCTGGTGCTCGTGTAGGAGCGAGCTTGCTCGCGAAGAACGTCACCACACCGCGTTTATCCAGACTGCACGCGTTATCGTTGACGTCCATCGCGAGCAAGCTCGCTCCTACCTATAGGTCCAGCATAGTTCTTACTTGATGGTCAGCGCTTCCAGTTTGCCGCTGTTGCCATACACATAAATCGTGTCACCCACCACCAGCGGACGGGCACGAAGGCCGTCGCTGTCGATGCGTTCACGGCCGACGAAACGGCCATCCACCTGACTCAACAGGTGCAGGTAACCTTCCAGGTCACCGACTGCAACGTAGCTGGAGAACACTTCCGGGGCCGACAGTTGACGACGGGCCAGCGAATCGTTGCTCCACAAGGCTGTGGTGGAACGTTCGTCGACGCCTTCAACGGTACCCGAAGACAGACTCACATAAACGTTGCCGAAACCTTGAGCGACACCGGCGTAGCTGGAAGCATCACGCTGCCACAGCTGACGACCGCTCTCCAAGTCCAGTGCCGCAACGCGACCCTGGTAACTGGCGACATACAGGGTACCGCCGGACAACAGCAGGCCACCGTCGATGTCGACTACACGATCCAACTCGGAACGGCCCTGCGGGATCGCTACACGCGTTTCCCACATCGGCACGCCGTTGTTGATGTTCAGCGCCACCACTTTACCGGTCGACAGACCGGCCAGCGCCAGGCGGTTGGTCACGATCGGCGCACTGGTACCGCGCAGGGTCAGGACCGCCGGGGTGCTGTCGTACAACCAACGCTGGTTGCCAGTGGCGGCGTCCAGACCGATCAGGCGATCGTCCTGGGTTTGCACCACGACCACATCACCGTTGTTGGCAGGCGGGGCCAGCACTTCGCTGGTGACCCGGGCACGCCACTTCTCTTCACCGTTGATGGCATCCAGGGCAATGACTTCACCCTTGAGGGTACCGACCATGACCAGCCCGTAACCCACGCCGACGGCGCCGGAAACCGGCAGCTCGAGGTCTTTCTCCCACTTGACGTCACCGTTGCCGCGATCCATCGCCATGACCGTGCCATTCACGTCACCGGCATAGATGGTATCGCCGTCGATGGCCGGCACCAGCATGTTGTAGGTTTCGCCCTGACCGTCACCGATCGAACGACTCCACTGCTTTTGCAGGACCACTTCTTCCTTGAAGTCGACCAGTTCGGCCGGTGGCAGTTCTTTTTTGCTGTTGCTGCTGCAACCCGCGGCCAGGACGGCCAGAGCCAGCAATGCTGCATGTTTCCAACGAATCACGTCACGCATCCCCTTTGGCCAGGTCGTCCAGCTTGATTTGTAGGCCACCGACCGCTGCTTCATCCGACAGCGCCGCCTTGGCTTTCTGGTATGCCGCATGGGCTTCGTCGGTACGACCCAACTGGACCAGCAGGTCACCCTTGAGTTCCTCGCGAGTGGCCAGGAATGCCTTGTCCGCGTCGCCTTCGAGCAGCTTCAGGGCTTCGTCGGTCTTGTTCTGCGCCGCCAGCACCTGGGCCAGACGCTGACGCGCCACTTCGCCCAGGGTCGGGTTGACCGGTTTGTCAGCCACGGCCTTGAGTTCGTTGGCAGCGTCGTCGAGCTTGCCGCTGTCGACCGCGACCTTGGCCACGAACAGGCGACCGTACTGCGCGTAGGCAGTACCACCGAACTCGCTGTTGAGCTTGTTGGCGAGGTCCGCGACACGGGCCGCGTCAGGCTTGCCGTCCGGGGTCAGCGTGGTTTCCAGCAATTCCTGGTAGAGCATCGAGGCGCCTTGCGACTGGTTGCTCTGATACTTCTGGAACGCCTGCCAGCCGAACACGATGACCAGCGCCAACAGGCCGCCAGTGACCAGGGGTTTACCGTTGCGCGTCCACCAGTCCTTCAAATCCGCCAGCTGTTCATCTTCGGTACTCGACACCCCAATACTCCTTATTCGCTAAATCGGCTGTTTGACAGCTTCAACCCTGCACGACGCAGGTGGCCAGGTGAGCGGCGAGCGCGTCCCAGGCAATGCTTTGTTGTTCGCCCTGGCCACGCAGGGGTTTGAAACCTACCACTTGCTGGGCCATCTCGTCGTCACCGAGGATCAGTGCGTACAGCGCACCGCTCTTGTCGGCTTTCTTGAACTGGCTTTTGAAGCTGCCAGCGCCGGCGTTCACTTGCAGGCGCAGGTTGGGCAACTGGTCACGCACCCGCTCGCTCAGGGTCAGGGCGGCCAGTTCGGCAGCCTCGCCAAAGGCGCACAGGTAGACGTCGACCTGCCGGGAAATCTCTTGCGGGATCTGCTCCAGGGTTTCCAGCAGCAACACCAGGCGCTCGATGCCCATGGCGAAACCCACGCCGGTGGTCGGTTTGCCGCCCATCTGCTCGACCAGGCCATCGTAACGGCCGCCCGCGCACACGGTGCCCTGGGCGCCGAGCTTGTCGGTGACCCATTCGAATACGGTCTTGCTGTAGTAATCCAGCCCGCGCACCAGCTTGGGGTTGATCACATAAGGAATGCCGGCGGCGTCCAGACGGGCCTTGAGGCCTTCGAAGTGCGCGCGCGACTCGTCATCCAGGTAGTCGGCCATCTTCGGTGCATCGACCAGTACCGCCTGGGTATCGGCGTTCTTGGTGTCGAGCACGCGCAGCGGGTTGGTCTTCAGGCGACGCTGGCTGTCTTCGTCCAGTTGGTCCAGGCGTGCCGAGAGGTACTCGACCAGCGCCTCGCGGTAACGCCCACGGGACTCGCTGGTGCCCAGGCTGTTGAGCTCGAGCTTGACCGCATCGCGGATCCCCAGCTCGCCCCACAGGCGCCAGGTCAGCACGATCAGCTCGGCATCGATGTCCGGACCGTCGAGGTTGAACACTTCGACACCGATCTGGTGGAACTGGCGATAGCGGCCTTTCTGTGGACGCTCGTGGCGGAACATCGGGCCGATGTACCAGAGTTTCTGCACCTGGCCACCGCCGGTGATGCCGTGCTCCAGCACGGCCCGGACGCAGGCTGCGGTACCCTCGGGACGCAGGGTCAGCGAATCGCCGTTGCGGTCCTCGAAGGTGTACATCTCTTTTTCGACGATATCGGTCACTTCACCGATGGAGCGCTTGAACAGCTCGGTGAACTCGACGATCGGCATGCGGATCTGCTTGTAACCGTAGTTATCCAGCAGACGCGAAACAGTGCCTTCGAAATGACGCCACAGTGGGGTCTGTTCGGGCAGGATGTCGTTCATGCCACGGATGGCTTGCAGAGACTTGCTCACAAAAATTCCTTAATTCGTTTGATCAGCCGCGAGCGATCAGCGCTGCGTCGGCTTCGACCTTTTCGGCCGCTTTCTGGCGGATCAGCCGTTCCAGCTCATCCACCAGATTGTCATTCGTCAGTTTCTGCGCCGGCTTGCCGTCGATGTAGATCAGGTTCGGCGTGCCGCCAGTAAGGCCGATATGGGCCTCCTTGGCTTCGCCAGGACCGTTGACCACACAGCCGATGACCGCGACATCCAGCGGCACCAGCAGATCTTCGAGGCGCCCTTCCAGCTCGTTCATGGTCTTGACCACATCGAAGTTCTGCCGCGAGCAGCTCGGGCAGGCGATGAAGTTGATGCCACGGGAACGCAGGTGCAGGGACTTGAGGATGTCGTAGCCGACTTTCACTTCCTCGACCGGATCAGCGGCCAGCGAGATGCGGATAGTATCGCCAATCCCTTCGGCGAGCAGCATACCGAGGCCCACCGCGGATTTCACTGTGCCTGAACGCAATCCACCGGCCTCGGTGATGCCCAGGTGCAACGGCTGGACGATTTCCTTGGCCAGCAGGCGGTAGGCTTCGACGGCCATGAACACGTCGGAGGCCTTCACGCTGACCTTGAAGTCCTGGAAATTCAGGCGCTCAAGGTGCTCGACGTGGCGCAAGGCCGACTCCACCAGCGCTGCTGGCGTTGGCTCGCCGTATTTCTTTTGCAGGTCTTTTTCCAGGGAACCGGCGTTGACCCCGATGCGGATCGGGATCCCACGGTCGCGGGCGGCATCGACCACCGCACGCACGCGATCTTCACGACCGATGTTGCCCGGGTTGATCCGCAGGCAATCGACACCCAGTTCAGCGACCCGCAAGGCGATCTTGTAGTCGAAGTGAATGTCGGCCACCAGCGGCACCTTCACCAACTGCTTGATCCGACCGAAGGCTTGCGCAGCGTCCATGTCCGGGACGGAAACCCGCACGATGTCGACGCCAGCGGCTTCCAGACGGTTGATCTGGGCCACGGTGGCAGCAACATCGTTGGTGTCGCTGTTGGTCATGCTCTGCACAGCGATAGGCGCATCACCGCCCACCGGTACCGAACCGACCCAGATCTTGCGGGATTCGCGACGTTTGATTGGAGATTCGCCGTGCATGACTTATTGACCCAACTTCAGGCGAGCAGTCTCGCCACTGGTGAACGGAGCTACATCGACTGCTTGCCCGTTGTAGCTGACTTGCGCGCCGCGGGCAAAGCCCAGGCGGACAGCAAAGGGTGGCTTGCCGCTGACATCGACGGTCTCGCCCTTGCGTTTCAGACCGCTGAACAGCACTTTGCCGTTGCCGTCGGAGACCTGCGTCCAGCAGTCGGACACGTACTGGATACGGACCTGGCCAGAGCCGGCCACCGGCGCGGTTGCCACCGGGGCAGGCGCCACCGGAGCGCTGACCAAAGGAGCCGGTGCCACGGGAGCCACCGGGGCTACAGGTGCGGCTGGGGTAACTGGCGTCGCAACTACCGGCGCGGTAGGTGTTGCCACCGGGGCCTGGGCAGTTTCCGCGGCTGGGGCCTCGGAGGCACCTTCAGGCAAGGCCAGTGGAGTGGTGCTTTCGGTCTGGGCTTGGACGACGGCCTGGTCTTCCGGCTCGTCCAGCGGATGGATCTGGGTAGTGCCGTCGGCGCCTTCGACTTCGACGTGCTCGGGGTTCAGGCCGATCAGGTCCTTGGTGCGCAGCGAGGTTTGATCCTGCCACCAGACAAAACCGCCGCCCACGACCGCAATCAGCAACAGCAGGCTGACAATGCGCAGGATGGTATGGGAAATACGGCTGGGCTCCTCGATACGTCCCAGGCTATGGACGTTGCTGCCCTGGGCGTCGGTGCCGGTGTGCTGGTCGAATTGCTGAACCAGGACGGCCTGATCCATGCCGAGCAATTTGGCATAGGTACGGATATAGCCGCGGGCAAAGGTATGCCCTGGCAACTTGTCGAACGCGCCAGCTTCCAGGTTACCCAGGGAAATCACGGTGAGATTGAGCTTTACCGCTACTTCAGCCAACGACCAACCATTGCTTTCGCGGCCCTGACGCAAGGTCTCTCCGGGGTTTACGCGAGTCGCTGCTACAACTTCGGGATGCGCCGCTTTCATCATTGCTCCGACAGGTATTGCTGATATTCCGGCGTACCGGGATAGAGTCGTTTTAATTGCAGGCCCAGACTGGCAGCCTTGTCGCGATCTTCGAACACACTGGCCAGCCGAACGCCGAGCCATAGACTACGTGCATTTTGCTCGGCGAGCAGGCTAAAACGGTCGTAATAGTCACGCGAGGGCACATAATGCCTGTCTTCGAAGGACAACTCAGCCATTTCCAGCAAGGCCCGCGGTTGCTGGCGGTTCAGGCGCAGGGCTTTTTCCAGCTGTTGCCGGGCCAGATCACGCTGACCGAGCATCGCGGCCGTCATGCCGAGGTTCTCGAAGACCCGCGAACGTTCAGGATAAAGGCTATCGGCAGCGGCCTGTTGAAAGCGCTCGTAGGCTTCTTTGTAGCGTTTCTCTTCATAGAGAAAACTGCCGTAGTTATTGAGGATACGCGCATCGCCCGGGCGGGCCGCGAGGGCCTTGCGAAAGTGCTGCTCGGCCAGTTCCGGTTCCATTTCTGCCTGGAACACCAGCCCCAGGGCGGCGTTGGCATCGGCGTCACTGCTGTCGAGCTCGAGGGCTTTGCGCAGCGGGACTTTCGCCTGCTCGGTCATGCCCTGGCGCAGGTAGCCCATGCCCAGTTGCACATAGGCACCTCGCGCCTCGTCACGGCCCTTGCTGGTCTTCATTGGATCGAAATCACCCGATGAGACGCAGCCAGCCGAGAGGCTGGCCAACAGCAGGAGCAGCGCAACGCGCAGGGACATAGAGATCCTCTCTTAGGTACGATTCGCAGCGTCTTGCGCCAGATCGCTGTCGGCGTTCAATTCCCGCACAGCAATGTAACGTTCGCTACGACGGGTGCGATCCAGCACCTGCCCGACCAATTGACCACAGGCGGCATCGATGTCTTCGCCGCGGGTGGTGCGCACCGTGACGTTGAAGCCAGCGTGGTGCAGTTGGTCCTGGAAACGCCGGATAGCGTTGTTGCTCGGCCGTTCGTAACCGGAGTGCGGGAACGGGTTGAACGGGATCAGGTTGATCTTGCACGGGATGTTCTTGAGCAACTCGATCATTTCCACCGCGTGCTCGACCTTGTCATTGATGTCTTTGAGCAAGGTGTACTCGATGGTCAGCACACGTTTTTCGCCCAGGGACGACATGTAGCGCTGGCACGACTCGAGGAGCATCTTAAGTGGATACTTCTTGTTGATCGGCACCAATTGGTTACGCAATGCGTCATTGGGTGCGTGCAGCGACAACGCCAGGGATACGTCGATGTGCTTGGACAGCTCGTCGATCATCGGCACCACACCGGAGGTCGACAGGGTCACGCGGCGCTTGGAAATGCCGTAGCCCAGGTCGTCCATCATCAGGTGCATGGCGGCGATGACGTTGTCGAAGTTCAGCAGCGGCTCACCCATGCCCATCATCACCACGTTGGTGATGGCACGGTCGGCGGTCGCCGGGATGCTGCCAAACGATTTATTGGCAATCCACACCTGGCCGATGACTTCGGCGGCGGTGAGGTTGCTATTGAAGCCTTGCTTGCCGGTGGAGCAGAAACTGCAATCCAGGGCACAGCCTGCCTGGGACGAAACGCACAGAGTGCCGCGTTTGCCCTGGGGAATGTACACGGTCTCGACGCAGCTGCCGGACGCCACGCGCACCACCCACTTACGGGTGCCATCGCTGGAAATGTCCTCGCTGACCACTTCGGGACCACGGACCTCAGCAATGACCTTGAGCTTGTCGCGCAGGGCCTTGCTGACGTTCGTCATGGCGTCGAAATCGTCGACGCCAAAGTGGTGAATCCATTTCATTACCTGACCGGCACGGAAACGCTTCTCCCCGATTGAGTCGAAGAATTTTTCCATTTCCAGCTGAGTCAGACCCAGCAGGTTAGTTTTAGCAGTCGATGTAGTCATGGATTCACCTTCACTCTTAAGCCAATGCTTAGCGAGTGGTTACTTCAGTAGCTGCGAAGAAGTACGAGATTTCGCGAGCAGCAGCGGCTTCGGAGTCCGAACCGTGTACAGCGTTGGCGTCGATGGAGTCAGCGAAGTCAGCGCGGATGGTGCCGGCAGCAGCTTCTTTAGGGTTGGTAGCGCCCATCAGCTCACGGTTCAGAGCGATAGCGTTTTCGCCTTCCAGAACCTGTACAACAACCGGGCCGGAGATCATGAAAGCAACCAGGTCGCCGAAGAAACCACGAGCGCTGTGCTCAGCGTAGAAGCCTTCGGCTTCGGCTTTGGACAGTTGCTTGAGTTTCGAAGCTACAACGCGCAGGCCAGCTTTTTCGAAACGAGTGGTGATCTCGCCGATAACGTTTTTTGCAACAGCGTCAGGCTTGATGATGGAGAAAGTACGTTGAACAGCCATGGTGTAACTCCAGAAACGGTAATTTGCGAAAAATTAAACCCGCGAATTATACGCGGGTTCTTGGGTATTGCCTAACCTGCGGGGACGATCAGTCCAATTCTTCAGCCCAGAGCGTCTGAACCGCTTCCAACACCTTCTCGCCAACACGACCAGAGGTATTGTCAAAATCCGGCAGCTCTTTGATCCATTGCTGCAGATCGACGAAATTGACAGAAAACGGGTCTACGCCCGGCTTGGCCTCGGCCAACTCTTCTGCAATGCGTTGAACATCATTCCAACCGTAGCTCATGACAGTCTTACCAGTCAGTGCGGCGCTTCAGCCGCATGGTTAAGCGAATATTTCGGGATTTCGACGGTGATGTCTTCTTCACCCACTATAGCCTGACAGGCCAGGCGGGACACAGGCTCCAGACCCCAGGCCCGATCAAGATAGTCCTCTTCCAGCTCGTCGGCCTCTTCCAGCGAGTCAAAACCCTCACGAATCAGGCAGTGACACGTAGTGCAAGCACAGACGCCGCCGCAGGCGCTTTCCATCTCGATGTGGTGTTCGTGGGCCAGCTCGAGAATAGAGGTGCCGGGCTCAGCCTCGACAACCATGCCGTCCGGGCAGAACTTCTCGTGTGGCAGAAAAATGACCTGCGGCATCAGATATCCTCGATTTCATTCAGATTGCGCCCCGACAGAGCGGCTTTCACCGTCTGATCCATGCGACGGGCAGCAAAAGCGTCGGTCACTTGCGACAGACGCTTGGTCTGCTGCTCGATGGCGTAACCATCAGTACCTTTCATCAGTTCGATCAGTTCCTGCACCTGCAGGTCGATAACCATGCGCTCTTCGGCGTCGAGCAAGCGCTCACCATCAGCCTCCAGGGCACCCTGCACCGCCTCGACCAGGCGCTGGGCATCAACTTGCTGCTCGCGCAGGACGCGAGCGACCTTGTCGTCATTGGCGTGTTGGAACGAATCCTTGAGCATGCGGGCAATTTCGCCGTCGGTCAGGCCGTAGGATGGCTTGACCTGGATGCTCGCCTCGACGCCCGAACCCAGCTCGCGCGCCGAAACGCTGAGCAGGCCGTCGGCGTCGACCTGGAAGGTCACACGAATCTTCGCCGCACCGGCAACCATGGCCGGTATCCCGCGCAATTCAAAACGCGCCAGGGAGCGGCAATCGCTGATTAGCTCACGCTCGCCCTGCAGCACGTGAATCATCATGGCCGACTGGCCGTCTTTGTAAGTGGTGAAGTCCTGGGCGCGCGCCACCGGGATCGTGGTGTTGCGTGGAATCACCTTCTCCATCAGGCCGCCCATGGTTTCCAGCCCCAGCGACAACGGAATCACGTCGAGCAGGAGCAGTTCGCCACCGTCACGCTTGTTCCCCGCCAGGGTATCGGCCTGGATCGCAGCACCAATGGCCACCACTTGATCCGGATCGATTTCCGTCAGCGGCTGGCGACCAAACGCCTCAGCGACAGCCTCACGCACCCGCGGCACGCGGGTGGAACCACCGACCATGACCACTGCGTGCACTTCGTCCAGCTCGATGCCAGAGTCACGCACGGCACGACGGCAGGCCTTGAGGCTGCGCGCGACCATTGGCTCGATCAGCGCATCAAAGGCTTCACGGGTCAGCTCGGCTTTCCAGACACCATGGACCACTTCGACCGACGAGGCATTGGTCAATGCTTCCTTGGCCGCGCAGGCGGTTTGCAACAGTTGACGCTGCGCGCCCGGATCGAGGTCGGCGGACAAGCCCGCGCTCTCGATGATCCAACCCGCAATCGCGTGGTCAAAATCGTCGCCACCCAGGGCGCTGTCGCCGCCGGTAGCCAGGACCTCAAACACACCGCCGGTCAGGCGCAGAATCGAAATATCGAAGGTGCCGCCGCCCAGGTCATAGATAGCGACCAGGCCCTCGGCGTGCTGGTCCAGCCCGTAGGCGACCGCCGCAGCCGTTGGCTCATTGAGCAAGCGCAGCACGTTCAGGCCGGCCAGCTTGGCCGCATCCTTGGTGGCTTGACGCTGGGCATCGTCGAAGTAGGCCGGAACCGTGATCACGGCGCCCACCAGCTCACCACCCAACGCCGCTTCGGCGCGCTGACGCAGGACCTTGAGGATGTCGGCGGAGACTTCGACCGGGCTTTTCGGCCCTTGAACAGTGTCGATGAACGGCATGTGCGACTCGCCACCGACAAAGCGGTACGGCAGTTGCTCGCCCAGCTGCTTGACGTCGGACATACCACGACCCATCAAGCGCTTGACCGACAGCACCGTGTTCAACGGGTCGGTAGCAGCAGCCAGCCTGGCGGACTCGCCCACTTCGACGCGATCTGCGTGATAGCGCACGGCAGACGGCAGGATGACCTGCCCGTCAGCGTCGGCCAGCGGCTCGGAAAGACCACTGCGCAACGCAGCGACCAGCGAATTGGTAGTGCCCAAGTCGATCCCCACAGCCAGACGACGCTGGTGCGGTTGAGGACTTTGGCCGGGTTCGGCGATCTGCAGTAGGGCCATCGTTATCAGGACTTATCTGTATATCAGGCGTGCGACCGAGGCGGCACTGGGTTAATCGTCGAGGCGCTCTTCTAACTGGCGCACTTCGTAGGTGAGCTTGTCGAGGAACTGCATGCGCCGCATCAGGCGTTCGGCCTGTTCGCGTTGCGCGGCATCGTTCCAGCAAGCTGCGAAGCTTTGGTTCAGTTCTTCCTGGGCGACCTTCAGGCGGCGCTTGAATACCGCAACCCCGGCCAGGTCGGCACTGTCTTGCAGGTCTTCGAGCTCTTCGCGCCATTGCATCTGCTGCAGAAGAAATTCCGGATCATGCACCGTGACCTCCAGCGGCAACTCACCACCACCCATGGCGAGCAGGTAACGCGCGCGCTTGGGGGGATTCTTGAGCGTCTGGTAGGCCTCGTTGAGGCTCGCGGATTGCTCTAGCGCCAGCCGTTGCTCACGCTCGGAAGCATCAGCAAAGCGGTCCGGATGAACGCCGCGCGCCAACTCACGGTAGCGCGTAGCCAACTGGTCGAGGTCCAGGTTGAAGCTCGGTTGCAGCTCAAATAAAGCGAAATGACAAGGAGTACCCACGACAAGCCTCAGATGTTGAAGCTTTCGCCGCAGCCACATTCACCGCGTACGTTGGGATTGTTGAACTTGAAGCCTTCGTTCAACCCTTCCTTGACGAAATCGAGTTCGGTGCCGTCCAGGTAGGCCAGGCTTTTCGGGTCGATGATCACTTTCTCGCCGTGACTTTCGAACACCTGATCCTCTGCCACCACTTCGTCGACAAACTCCAGCACGTAGGCAAGGCCGGAACAGCCCGTGGTGCGAACACCCAGGCGAATCCCCTCACCTTTG
The DNA here is from genome assembly GCF_033989915.1 of Pseudomonas sp. P5_152. Taxonomy (NCBI): domain Bacteria; kingdom Pseudomonadati; phylum Pseudomonadota; class Gammaproteobacteria; order Pseudomonadales; family Pseudomonadaceae; genus Pseudomonas; species Pseudomonas sp. P5_152. The sequence continues at coordinate 1,955,783 of NZ_JASFAH010000002.1, forward strand.
CCGCGCCCGTCGAGGGAGCGTCGCACGTGTCGAGCAGCCGCTTCTGTCATGCTGATAGCCATCGTTGACTCCTTACTCGTCGCCAAAACCTGAAAGTCAGATCAAGCCTTTTTTCTGCTTGTAGTCGCGAACAGCAGCCTTGATGGCGTCTTCAGCGAGTACCGAGCAGTGGATTTTCACTGGCGGCAGGGCCAGTTCTTCAGCCAGCTGAGTGTTCTTGATGGTCTCGGCTTCATCCAGGGTCTTGCCCTTCATCCACTCGGTGGCCAGGGAGCTGGAAGCAATGGCGGAACCGCAGCCGTAGGTCTTGAACTTGGCGTCTTCGATGATGCCTTGCTCGTTGACCTTGATCTGCAGGCGCATCACGTCGCCGCACGCTGGGGCGCCGACCATGCCGGTGCCGACATCAGGATCTTCCGCGTCCATCTTGCCGACGTTGCGCGGGTTCTCGTAGTGGTCGATGACCTTTTCGCTGTAAGCCATGATTCTTAATCCTCACTCATCAGAGAGTCGCTCTTTGGGCCCTGCAAACCGAAATTTCAAGACAGGACCCGTGTGCGGCGACTTATATATCAGTGTGCCGCCCACTCGATCTTCGAAATGTCGACGCCGTCTTTGTACATGTCCCACAGCGGCGACAGAGCGCGCAGCTTGGTAACGGCCTCGCAGACTTTCTGCGCGGCGTAATCGATTTCTTCTTCGGTGGTGAAGCGGCCGAAGGTGAAGCGGATCGAGCTGTGTGCCAGTTCGTCGTTGCGGCCCAGGGCGCGCAGTACGTACGAAGGCTCAAGCGAAGCCGAGGTGCAGGCCGAACCGGAGGAAACCGCCAGGTCCTTGAGCGCCATGATCAGCGATTCGCCTTCAACGTAGTTGAAGCTCAGGTTCAGGTTGTGCGGAACGCGGGCGGTCAGGCTGCCGTTGACGTACAGCTCTTCCAGATGCTCGACCTGCTTGTAGAAGCGGTCGCTCAGGGCCTTGATGCGCACGTTCTCGGCAACCATGTCTTCCTTGGCTACGCGGAAGGCTTCGCCCATGCCGACGATCTGGTGAGTGGCCAGGGTGCCGGAGCGCATGCCACGCTCATGACCGCCACCGTGCATGGTCGCTTCGATGCGCACACGCGGCTTGCGGCTCACGTACAGTGCGCCGATGCCTTTAGGGCCGTAGGTCTTGTGGGCGGAGAACGACATCATGTCGACTTTCAGCTTCTGCAGGTCGATTTCGACCTTGCCAGTGGACTGTGCGGCGTCGACGTGGAACAGGATGCCCTTGGAACGGAGCAACTCACCGATGGCGGCGATGTCGTTGATGGTGCCGATTTCGTTGTTCACATGCATGACCGAAACCAGGATGGTGTCGTCACGCAGTGCAGCTTCGATCATTTCCGGAGTCACCAGGCCATCAGTGCGCGGCTCGAGGTAGGTCACTTCGAAACCTTCACGCTCCAGTTGGCGCATGGTGTCGAGGACAGCCTTGTGCTCAATCTTGGTGGTGATCAGGTGCTTGCCTTTGGTGGCATAGAAATGTGCCGCACCCTTGATTGCCAGGTTGTCGGACTCGGTGGCACCGGAGGTCCAGACGATTTCACGCGGGTCGGCGTTGACCAGGTCGGCGACCTGGCGACGAGCGTTCTCGACCGATTCTTCGGCTTTCCAGCCGAACACGTGGGAGCGGGACGCCGGGTTACCGAAGTTTCCGTCGACCAGCAGGCATTCACTCATCTTTTGCGCGACACGCGGATCAACCGGGGTGGTCGCAGAGTAATCAAGGTAAATCGGCAATTTCATGGACTATCTCCTAAATCAGGCTGGCTGGCGTGCCGCTAGCTCTTTGGCTGTCATTCGACGGCGGACGCTTCAATCTTGTCCAGGCGCGGCGACTTGCTGTTGCAACGACGCTGGTCCTGACGCTGGGCTACTTCTTGTACCTCACGGCGAGTGACAAGATCAGCCAAGCTGATACCGCTGAGAAATTCGTGGATTTGCAGGCTCAGATCACACCACAAGTGGTGGGTCAGACAGGTATCGCCGCCGTGGCAATCACCCAGACCCTGGCACTTGGTAGCGTCAACCGATTCATTTACCGCGTCGATTACCTGAGCAACCTGGATCCCCTGCATGTCACGCGACAGCTGGTAGCCACCGCCAGGACCACGAACGCTGGAAACCAGGTTGCTGCGGCGCAACTTGGCGAAAAGCTGTTCGAGGTAGGACAGGGAAATGCCTTGGCGCTCGGAAATGTCAGCCAGGGACACAGGCCCATGCTGCGCGTGCAACGCCAGGTCAAGCATGGCGGTGACAGCGTATCGGCCTTTTGTAGTCAGTCGCATGGACAATTACCGCGGAGTTTCGGGATGGGGAGGAGTATGCAATTCCCGAGTATTTAAGTCAACTATAAGACCTAGTACTTTAGTCAGGTTTACCTGCAAAAGAGCGCGCGTATCATAGCAAAGCCGTGCGGGTTACAGCCAGCAGTACCGCGCTACCCTTCATCGCGGGCAAGCCCGCTCCCACAGGGATTTTCGGTGCTAACACAGGCTGTGTATCACCGAAGACCTTGTGGGAGCGGGCTCGCCCGCGATGGGGGCGACTCGGTCTAGCTGGCCTGGGTCTGATCCTTGTCTTTCACACAGGCGAAATCTTCTTCGCGCAACTCAGGCAGGTCCTTGGCACAGTAAGGGCTGCCGAGGTCTTTCAGCGCGCCGCACATCCCTTCCAGACGACCATCCACCGCCTGCAGGTGGTCGAGCAACTGACCAATGGCCCGTGCCACCGGGTCAGGCATGTCTTCGCCGACACCGTAGGCATCAAATCCGATCTTCTCGGCCATGGCCTTGCGCTTGGCCTCCTGCTCGTCGTCGGACTTGACGATGATCCGCCCTGGAATCCCGACCACAGTCGCACCGGCCGGCACCGCCTTGGTCACCACCGCATTGGAGCCGACCTTGGCGCCCGCCCCCACGGTGAACGGCCCCAGCACCTTGGCGCCGGCACCCACCACCACACCATCTTCCAGCGTCGGGTGGCGCTTGCCTTTATTCCAGCTGGTACCGCCCAGGGTCACGCCCTGATACAGCGTCACGTCATCACCGATCTCGGCGGTTTCACCAATGACGATGCCCATACCGTGATCAATAAAGAAGCGTCGGCCGACCTTGGCACCCGGGTGAATCTCGATCCCGGTCAACCAGCGACCGAAGTTCGATACCAACCGCGCCAGCCATTTCCAGCCCCAGCCCCACAGCGCCGCCGACAGGCGATGAATCCAGATCGCGTGCATGCCCGGGTAGCAGGTCAGCACTTCGAATGCATTACGTGCCGCCGGGTCTCGGTGGAAAACGCTCTGGATATCTTCACGCAAACGCTCGAACATCATTAATCCTTCCGCTTAAGGAGCTCACCACGGGCCGCTTTCTGGGTTTCCGTGAGGATGCCACGCAAAATATTCATCTCCGCCCGGCTGACCGAGCTTCGTCCGTACAGCCGGCGCAGGCGCGCCATCAAGTGCCGCGGTTTTTCCGGATCGAGAAACTCGATGGCCACCAGGGTCTGCTCCAGGTGCTCATAGAATCGCTCCAGCTCATCCATGGTCGCCAGCTCACCGCTCTTGGTGGACGCCACTTCTTCCTTCTCGACCTTGCTTGGCTGGCCTTGCGCGGCCAACCAGGACATGCGCACCTCATAGCTCAACACCTGCACCGCGGCCCCCAGGTTCAGCGAGCTGAACTCAGGGTCCGAAGGAATGTGCACGTGATAATGACATCGCTGCAGCTCTTCATTGGTCAGGCCGGAATCTTCACGACCAAACACCAAGGCAATCTCGGCACCGGACGCCGCTTCCTCGACCACCTTGGTCCCGCACTCGCGCGGATCGAGCAGCGGCCAGGGAATGCGACGATCGCGCGCGCTGGTACCAAGCACCAGGTTACAGCCCACCAGCGCATCTTCCAGGGTGGCGACCACTTGTGCGTTTTCCAGGATATCGCCGGCACCCGAAGCCCGCGCATCGGCCTCGTGATGGGGAAACAGCCGCGGCTCCACCAGCACCAGGCGCGACAGCCCCATGTTCTTCATGGCACGCGCAGCCCCACCGATGTTTCCCGGATGACTGGTATTGACCAGGACGACACGAATGTTCTGCAGCAAGGGAGGCGCTCTCTGACAGGGAATTTGGTCGCAAATCTTACAGTTCATCCTAAAGTTAAGCTACGAAAGCAAACGTCGTCGTTCACCTGTAGAAACTTTCTGCTAGAATGCTCGGCTTTCTTTAACAACCTTAGGTGACACATCCATGCAGCCCATGCTGAATATCGCGCTGCGCGCCGCCCGCAGCGCCAGTGAATTGATTTTCCGCTCCATCGAGCGCCTGGATACCATCAAGGTCGATGAAAAAGACGCCAAGGACTACGTGTCCGAAGTGGATCGCGCGGCCGAACAGAAAATCGTCGACGCCCTGCGCAAAGCCTACCCGAACCACTCGATCCTCGGCGAAGAGACCGGCATGCACGCCGGCACCGGTATCGAAGGCGAAGAGTACCTGTGGATCATCGACCCACTGGACGGCACCACCAACTTCCTGCGTGGCATCCCCCACTTCGCCGTCAGCATCGCCTGCAAATACCGTGGTCGCCTGGAACACGCCGTGGTCCTGGACCCGGTTCGCCAGGAAGAATTCACCGCCAGCCGTGGCCGTGGCGCCCAACTGAACGGTCGTCGCCTGCGCGTCAGCGGTCGTACCAGCCTGGACGGCGCCCTGCTGGGTACTGGCTTCCCGTTCCGTGACGACCAGATGGACAACCTCGACAACTACCTGGGCATGTTCCGCGCCCTGGTTGGCCAGACTGCCGGCATCCGCCGCGCTGGCGCCGCAAGCCTGGACCTGGCGTACGTCGCCGCCGGCCGTTTCGACGCATTCTGGGAGTCGGGCCTGTCCGAGTGGGACATGGCTGCAGGCGCCCTGCTGATCCAGGAAGCAGGCGGCCTGGTGAGCGACTTCACCGGCGGTCACGACTTCCTCGAAAAAGGCCACATCGTTGCCGGCAACACCAAATGCTTCAAGGCAGTCCTGACGGCCATCCAGCCGCACCTGCCAGCCTCGCTGAAACGCTAAGCTTCCAGCGACAGAGAAAGCACCCTGCGGGGTGCTTTTTTTATGCCTGCCATTTGCCCTCCTACAGGGGATTGCGGCGGTGCATGGATCGCGGGCACAAAAAAGCACCCCGCAGGGTGCTTCTTTTTTAATCCGAACCCTTTATTGAGCCGGTTCGTTCTGGCCCAGGACCAACTGACCTTCCTTGTTGACCGGAATCTGGTTGCCTGGATCGCGATCCATGCGCACCTTGCCTTCCTTGCCATCAAGCGAATAACGCACGTCGTAGCCTACGACCTTGTCGCTGATGTCATTGACCGTGTTGCAACGGGTCTGCGTGGTGGTGTAGGTGTCACGCTCCTGCATGCCTTCCTGCACCTTGTTACCGGCATAACCGCCACCTACCGCACCAGCGACCGTGGCGATCTTCTTGCCGGTGCCGCCACCGATCTGGTTACCCAACAGGCCACCGGCCAGCGCACCGACCACGGTACCTGCGATCTGGTGTTGATCCTTGACCGGCGCCTGACGGGTCACGGTCACGTCCTTGCACACTTCACGTGGAGTCTTGATCTGTTTCTTGACCGGTTCAACGGCCAGTACTTGCGCATACTCAGGGCCGCTTTTTACCAGGCTGTAGGTGGCAACAGCACCCCCGGCAGTCACACCGACAGCACCCAATACCGCACCAACCAGCAACGACTTGTTCACATGAACCTCCTGACCATCACATGCGGGACATGCCCGCGCTTCTCCCAGCCTTGGAGCACAAAAAAAGGCGCGAGTTCAATACTCGCGCCTTTTTGGGTACTACCAAGTGGGAAAACGTCTCAAGGACGGTCGTCCACTTCCTTATCGGTGTTGACCGTAGGGATCAGGTCTTCACTGCTCAGGTTCAGCCAGATCAGCACCACGTTGGCGATGTAGATCGACGAGTAAGTACCCGCCAATACCCCCACCAGCAGGGCCAGGGAGAAGCCGTACAGGTTGTCGCCACCGAAGAACAACAGCGCGGCGATCGCCAACAGGGTCGAAACCGAGGTGGCAATGGTGCGCAGCAGGGTCTGGGTGGTCGAGATGTTGATGTTCTCGATCAGCGTCGCCTTGCGCAGTACGCGGAAGTTCTCACGCACCCGGTCGAATACCACGATGGTGTCGTTGAGCGAGTAACCGATGATCGCCAGTACCGCCGCCAGCACCGTCAGGTCGAAGGTGATCTGGAAGAACGACAGGATACCGATGGTCACGATCACGTCGTGGATCAGCGACACGATGGCCCCGACCGCAAACTTCCACTGAAAGCGGAACGCCAGGTAGATCAAGATGCCGCCCAGCGCCATGAGCATGCCGAGGCCGCCCTGGTCGCGCAGTTCTTCACCTACCTGCGGGCCGACGAACTCGACGCGCTTGACCACGGCCGGGTTGTCGCCGCCGACCTTCTGCAAGGCCTCGGCTACCTGGTGACCCAGTTGTGGGTCTTCGCCTGGCATGCGCACCAGCAAGTCGGTGGTCGCACCAAAGCTCTGCACCACCGCCTCGTGATAACCCGAGGTAACCAGTTGCTCACGCACCTTGGTCACATCGGCCGGACGCTCATAGGTCAGCTCGATCAGCGTACCGCCGGTGAAGTCCAGGCCATAGTTCATGCCCTTGGTGGCAACACTGAACAACGCCAGCACCGTGAGGAACAATGTGACGCCGAACGCTACGTTGCGAACGCCCATGAAGTTGATTGTACGTAACATGGCAGCCCCTTAAATCCACAACTTCTTGAAGTCACGACCGCCGAAGATCAGGTTGACCATCGCACGAGTAACCATGATGGCCGTGAACATCGAGGTCAGAACCCCGAGGGACATGGTCACGGCGAAGCCCTTGACCGGACCTGTGCCCATGGCAAACAGAATCCCGCCCACCAGCAAGGTGGTCAGGTTGGCGTCGAGAATCGCGGTGAATGCGCGCCCGAAACCTTCGTTGATCGCCCGCTGCACCGTCATGCCCGCCGCGATCTCTTCACGAATCCGCGAGAAGATCAGTACGTTGGCGTCGACCGCCATACCCATGGTCAAGACGATACCGGCGATGCCTGGCAGGGTCAGGGTTGCACCCAGCAGCGACATCAGAGCCAGCAGCAACACCATGTTCACGCCCAGCGCCACGGTGGCGATCAAGCCGAAGAAGCGGTAGATGGCCATGATGAACAGCGACACGAACAGCATGCCCCACAGCGACGCATCGATACCCTTGGTGATGTTGTCAGCACCCAGGCTTGGACCGATGGTACGTTCTTCAGCGAAGTACATCGGGGCCGCCAGACCACCGGCGCGCAGCAGCAACGCCAGCTCCGAGGATTCGCCCTGGCCGTTCAGGCCAGTGATGCGGAACTGCGCGCCCAGCGGCGACTGGATAGTCGCCAGGCTGATGATCTTCTTCTCTTCCTTGAAGGTTTGCACCGCCACGTCTTTCTCGACGCCGTCGACGACCTGCTTGACGTAGGTGGTCACCGGACGTTGCTCGATGAAGATCACCGCCATGCTGCGACCGACGTTGGAGCGGGTCGCACGGTTCATCAGCTCGCCGCCATGACCGTCCAGGCGAATGTTCACCTCTGGGGTGCCGTGCTCGCCGAAACCGGCCTTGGCGTCAGTTACCTGGTCGCCAGTGATGATCAGGCCACGCTCGATCTGCGCAGGAGGACGCTTGCCCTCGCGGAATTCGAACATCTCGGAAGTGGCTTTTGACGCGCCCGGCTCTGCTGCCAGACGGAACTCAAGGTTGGCCGTCTTGCCCAGGATTCGCTTGGCTTCGGCAGTGTCCTGCACGCCTGGCAGTTCAACCACGATGCGGTTGGCACCCTGACGCTGAACGATAGGCTCGGCAACACCCAGCTCGTTGACGCGGTTACGTACCGTGGTCAAGTTCTGCTTGATGGAGTACTCACGGATTTCCGCCAGCTTGGCCGGGGTCATCGCCAGACGCAGTACCGGCTGACCATTGAGGTCGGCGGGAACAATGTCGAAATCGCTGAAGCTCTTGCGGATCAGTGCACGGGCCTGTTCGCGGGCAGCTTCATCAGTGAAGCCCAGCTGGATGGCACCGTTGAGTTGCGGCAGGCTGCGATAGCGCAGGCGCTCTTTGCGCAACAGGCTCTTGACGTCGCCTTCGTAGACTTTCATGCGGGCGTCGATGGCTTTGTCCATGTCCACTTCCAGGAGGAAGTGCACACCACCGGACAAGTCCAGACCCAGCTTCATCGGGTGCGCGCCGAGGCTGCGCAGCCATTGCGGGGTGGTTTGTGCCAGGTTCAGTGCAACGACATAGTCATCACCCAAGGCCTTGCGCACGACATCCTTGGCCGGAAGCTGGTCTTCCTGCTTGGTCAGGCGAATCAGGCCGCCCTTGCCGTTGGCTGCCAGCGTGGCCGCCTTGACGGTGATCCCAGACTCGTTGAGCGCTTTGCTCACACGATCCAGATCCGCCTGATTGACCTGCAGCGCAGTGCTTGCACCGCTGACCTGAATGGCCGGGTCATCAGGGTAAAGATTGGGAGCGGAATAAACCAGACCGATCGCCAGCACCGCCAGGATCAGTACGTATTTCCACAGAGGGTATTTGTTCAGCATCACGCCGCCCGCTTATGACGCGGGGCGCCTTGCGCGCCCCGTCGATTGGTAGAAGATGAAACTCAGATCGCTTTCAGCGTGCCTTTTGGCAGCGTGGCAGCGATGGCGCCTTTCTGGAACTTCAGCTCTACCGAGTCAGAAACTTCGAGAACCACGAAATCATCCGCTACTTTGGTGATCTTGCCGGCGATGCCGCCGGAGGTCACAACTTCATCACCTTTTTGCAAGTTGCTCAGCAGGTTCTTCTGCTCTTTGGCGCGTTTGGCCTGTGGACGCCAGATCATCAGGTAGAAGATGACCAGGAAACCGACCAGGAAAATCCACTCAAAGCCAGTGCCAGCAGGGCCGGCAGCAGGTGCAGCGGCGTCTGCCATCGCATTCGAGATAAAAAAGCTCATTTAGCACTCCAGTTGCAGAATTAGTGTCTTAAACGTTTTAAAACTCAGTCCAAAGGCGGAACAGGCAACCCGCGCTTGGCATAGAAGGCATCGACAAAGGCGGCCAATGTACCCTGTTGAATAGCCTCGCGCAAACCAGCCATAAGCACTTGGTAATGGCGCAAATTGTGGATGGTATTGAGCATGCTTCCCAGCATTTCGCCGCACTTGTCCAGATGATGCAGATAAGCGCGGGAGAAGTTCTGGCAGGTATAGCAATCGCAGGTCGGATCGAGCGGCGAATCATCATGGCGATGGAACGCGTTACGGATCTTCAGCACACCCGTATCAATGAACAGATGCCCATTGCGGGCATTACGGGTTGGCATCACGCAATCGAACATGTCCACCCCGCGGCGCACACCCTCAACCAAGTCTTCCGGCTTGCCAACACCCATAAGGTAACGAGGTTTGTCAGCCGGCATCTGGCCCGGGAGGTAGTCCAGCACCTTGATCATCTCGTGCTTGGGCTCGCCCACCGACAGGCCGCCAATGGCCAGGCCGTCAAAACCGATCTTGTCGAGGCCTTCCAGGGAGCGCATGCGCAGGTCCTGGTGCATGCCGCCCTGGACGATCCCGAACAGCGCCGCGGTGTTCTCGCCATGGGCGTTTTTCGAACGCTGGGCCCAGCGCAGCGACAGCTCCATGGAGATCCGCGCCACGTCTTCGTCGGCCGGGTACGGCGTGCATTCGTCAAAAATCATCACGATGTCGGAGCCCAGGTCACGCTGGACCTGCATCGACTCTTCCGGACCCATGAACACCTTGGCGCCGTCCACCGGCGAGGCGAAGGTCACGCCCTCCTCCTTGATCTTGCGCATGGCGCCCAGGCTGAACACCTGGAAACCACCGGAGTCGGTCAGGATCGGGCCTTTCCACTGCATGAAATCATGCAGGTCGCCGTGCTTCTTGATCACTTCAGTGCCAGGACGCAGCCACAGGTGGAAGGTATTGCCCAGGATGATCTCGGCGCCCGTGGCCACGATATCCCGCGGCAACATGCCCTTGACCGTGCCGTAGGTACCCACCGGCATGAACGCCGGGGTCTCGACGGTGCCACGCGGGAACGTCAGGCGCCCGCGACGGGCTTTGCCGTCGGTGGCCAAAAGTTCGAAAGACATACGACAGGTGCGACTCATGCTGTTTCCTCTGGGCCGCGCGGTGCGGGATTGCGGGTGATGAACATCGCATCACCGTAGCTGAAAAAGCGGTACCCATGCTCGACGGCTGCCTGATAGGCGGCCATGGTCTCGGGGTACCCGGCGAACGCCGAAACCAGCATCAACAGCGTGGATTCGGGCAAATGGAAGTTGGTGACCAGGGCATCGACCACATGGAACGGCCGGCCCGGGAAAATAAAGATATCGGTGTCGCCGCTGAACGGCTTGAGCACGCCATCGCGCGCTGCACTTTCCAGCGAACGCACACTGGTGGTCCCCACGGCCACCACCCGCCCGCCGCGCGTCCGACAGGCCGCCACTGCGTCCACCACGTCCTGGCCGACTTCCAGCCACTCGCTGTGCATGTGGTGGTCTTCGAGCTTCTCGACACGCACCGGCTGAAAGGTCCCAGCCCCCACGTGCAGGGTCACGAACGCGGTCTCGATGCCCTTGGCGGCAATCGCCTCCAGCAGCGGCTGATCGAAATGCAGCCCCGCCGTCGGCGCCGCCACTGCGCCCAAGCGCTCGGAGTACACCGTCTGGTAGCGCTCGCGGTCGGCGTCTTCATCCGGACGGTCTATATAAGGAGGCAGCGGCATATGCCCGACGCGGTCGAGCAGCGGCAACACTTCCTCGGCAAACCCCAGCTCGAACAGCGCATCGTGGCGCGCCAGCATCTCGGCCTCGCCCCCACCGTCGATGAGGATCTTCGAGCCAGGCTTGGGCGACTTGCTGGAGCGCACATGGGCCAGCACGCGGTGACTGTCGAGCACCCGCTCCACCAGAATTTCCAGCTTGCCGCCGGAAGCCTTCTGGCCAAACAGCCGCGCCGGAATCACCCGGGTATTGTTGAACACCATCAAGTCGCCCGGGCGCAAATGCTCAAGCAAATCAGTGAATTGACGGTGCGCCAGGGCGCCGCTAGGCCCATCCAGGGTCAGCAGGCGACTGCCGCGCCGCTCAGCCAAAGGGTGGCGAGCGATCAGCGAATCAGGGAGTTCGAAAGTAAAGTCAGCAACGCGCATGATGGGGTTCGTCTAGCAGGGCCGGGAAGTCTAGCGGAAATATCAAAAATTCTCCATGTACCTGATTGACCGACGGTTATCTCCTCTCTATACTTCGCCGCCATTGAGCCCTGATGGCGGAATTGGTAGACGCGGCGGATTCAAAATCCGTTTTCGAAAGGAGTGGGAGTTCGAGTCTCCCTCGGGGCACCATATAGCAGTATCTGAAAGTCTCTACCAGGCTTTCAGACTCAGAGAAACCGGCCACTTGGCCGGTTTTTTTGTGCCTGTCTGTCTATCCCTGTATCCCCTTATCCGTTGTATCCCTGTATCCCTGCTTGTATCCTGAGAAAAGTACCGAACTTTGGGATACAAGGATGAAGCGCGCAGATATCAAGCGCCGCCCTCTCGCAGACACGACACTTGCAGGGCTGGAGCCGGAATCAAAGGAATACCGTGAGCTGGACGGAAGCGGCCTCTACTTCAGGGTCAAACCTGATGGCGGCAAGTCCTGGCAGTTGCGCTACAAACGCCCGGCGGGCAATTGGGCTTGGATGGGGCTTGGGGGCTATCCGGAAGTAAGTGGCGCATTGGCCCGGGACAAAGCGGCCGACCTACGCAAAATCGTCAGCAGTGGTGCCGATCCTCTCGAACAGAAACGATCAGCCAAAGCAGCCATTGACGCCGCCAAGACTCGAACCTTTCGAGTTGCTGCTGAAGCCTGGCTCAAGGCCAAAGAAGAAAAGGGCCTCGCACCCTCCACCCTGAACAAAATCCGCACCTACCTCGACAAGGACATACTCCCGGCATTGGGAGATAAGCCCCTCGACGAAATCACCCGTACCGACTGCGCATCCCTCCAGGCATCCCTCGAAGCCAGAGACGCTCACAACGTGGCAGAAAAGTGCCGCACCTGGATCAACCAGATATTCGGCCGAGCTATCGGCTTAGGACTTACCGAAAACGATCCAGGCAGCCGCCTTCGTGACATTGCAGCGCAAGCCCCCAAGACTCAGCAACATCCACACCTGCTGGAACCTGAGCTGGCTGAATTTCTCCACGCACTTAAAAACACACCGAGCAGACTGACGGCCCGCACAGCTGCATGGCTCTGTCTATGGACAGCATCGCGCCCTGGCATGGTCCGCCTGGCTGAATGGAAAGAGTTCGACCTTGAGAAAGCCATTTGGACCACGCCTGCTGCCAAGATGAAGATGCGTCGTGATTTTGTATGCCCCCTTCCCTACCAAGCTGTTACAGCCCTGAAGGATCTGCACTGCCTCACAGGGCGGAGTCGCTGGCTTTTCCCCGGCGTAGGAGCCAAGAACCCAACCATCAGCGAAAACACAATCAACAAGGTCTTCGCCACCATCGGCTACAAAGGCCGCCTGGTTGGACACGGTACTCGGCACACCGCAAGCACGTTGCTTCGAGAACATGGCTGGCCGAAAGAGCATGTAGAGGCGCAGTTGGCTCACAAAGAGGAAGGTATTTCAGGGGTGTACAACAAAGCTCAATACCTTGAGCAGCGCGGAACGATGATGCAGTGGTATGCCAATCATCTTGATGGACTTGCAGCTAGCAATGTAGTGCAAGCCCAGTTCGGAAAGGCAGTATGAGATCACTTACCTACCCCACCTCTAAAACCGGTGTAACGGGTGTTACTCGTGTAACAGAACCATTCAACCAATTGAAAATATTAGATTATTTTGAGTTACACCATATCCGAGCGCAGCCAATTCCCCGTGTAACGCTGCTGAAACGTGTAACAGTTATCGAACCACTAGCCCCCTGCTGGCAGCTGCTTTACCAGATACACCTCGCTGGGGCCGCACGCTTGGTACGGGGCGAGGGGTCTCATATTGAATAGCAATCTTGGCATCGAGGATTTAGAGCTTGAGATCGCCGGAGCAGATGTCGGCTGTTTGCTTTGGGATCTTGATGAACTCGAACTGGCTGTCCGTCAGTTGGCGCTGTATAGCCATTTCTCCGAACACTTTCGTGACGCGTTTACCTGTATCGACAATGCAGCATCGTTCTGGCTAGAGGACGGCCGATACGCAGACAGTGCTGAGTCAGCGACGAAGACGATGTTTCGCCTTCGCTACCCCATTAGAGAGCACTTCTGCTTTTCCGAACCGACCTCACTGCCCAGAGTTATTCGCCGCTTCCTTGGCATTAATCACCCCGCAAGTGACACACAACTCGTAGCGGCTTATGCACTCATTCAATCTGTATGCGCGATTGAAACCCTTGCGAACTGGCTGTTCGATCTAGAGCTCTCCCTCTACGACCTGGGCCTAGATCTGGTGGAACAGCTCCGACAGACTGATCCCAAACAATACCTCCTTCTCATGCAGAGAGAACGAAAGCGAAAGAGCGACTTTGAAATCGACGCCCGAGAGGAGTTTGCCGTCTTGAATGGCGAGGCCTCCAAGATTTTGATGTTGGCCTCGCTTTATCAGCAAGCGGACTACACCGACGTTTCGCGCAACGACTTCAGCGCATCAAGCTTTCTGCGGGGAGCGCTGGATAAGGCATTTGCTGAAAAAGCGTCGGAAAGAGGAAAAGCTGCGGGGAAGGCCAACGCCAAGCCCGGCACAATCAAACAAGAGAACACCAAAAAGCTGTTTGAGGACATAAGCAAAGCGGCAAAGAGCCAAATCTCTGCCGACCCCAACATTTCGGAAACCGAACTAGTCAAAGCGCTAGTCGAGCAGGGCAAGGCATCTGCCCCGACCGTTAGAAAATATCTGCGAAAAGGTAGATTTCTCCCTAGATAAATTTTCTGTGTGCCAACGAAAAGCAAACCATGTTTGCTTTTTTTTCGCCTTTTAGTCTGTGCCTGTCTTTCACCTTATAGGCACGACTATGGCTAACTCCCGCGCTTCAACAATCCACCATATCTCTCATCGCGACCCCGCCACGACCTTGATCAGAATCTCCGAAGTCATGGCTATCGTTGGCCTGGCACGTCCGACGATTTACAAGCTGATGCAGTGCCCAAAGAGCGGCTTTCCACGCCCGGTAAAACTGAGCACAAGCACCGCACGCGGAGCACCAGTGGCGTGGGTTCTTTCCGAGATCCAAGCCTGGGCACGTAGCCGCATCGAGGCTCGTGATCAGGTGGCCGCATGATCCGCAAGATTGCCAGCGAAGCCCTGATGCACCCCTTCTCCATTTTGCGTCGAATCGGTTTTTCGCCACGCCTTATGCAACGGCTAGAGCACTACCGAAGTCAGCAGGAAAAACAAGGTCGTGTTGTTGGCGTGCTCAGTTGGGCTGACGGCACCTGGTGCGCCCTCTCCTTTCACAGCGAAAAAAACAACGCTGTGATCGTCGACGAAGGCCAGCAAGTACACGCCTACGAAGACGCCCTCTCAATGCTCGACGGCGGCTTCCTGCCCCTGCTTTCCCTGCGCTGGGAAGTCCACGCCTGAAATGAAAACGCCCCCGGGGGCAATCCGGAGGCGTTGAGGTAAATCTACATGCCCACACAATTTATGCTGCACCAGAAAAATCCGCAAGCGATCCACACGGTTGCGCTTTCGAAAACGGAGCGTTACTCTCTGGTCGTCGCTGCAAAATCAGCGACCGGGTTTGGCGACCCGATCAACAATAGGCGCACAGGCGCCCCCATTACGATTGCAGGCGCTTTTTTTGTGCCCGCATCCCCGTTTTATGGCGGCTGTGCGTGGGAGACCCTCGGGTCTGCCGGGTTCCTATTGTCCCGGTTCGCCAACCTGCGCACAGCTGCCACCTTAATTCGTTTGGCGACGAACCGTGGCAGCTCCTCAACAATAGGAGTTTCGCCCCATGCACGCCCTCAATCCGTCAAAGTTTCGCGCCGCTGCTCATCGAGCAATGGCTCTCGCCGCTTTACACGCCAACTCCAGCCTCGCTACACGCCTCTCTCGATACAACGCTCATATGTCCAAAGCTCGCGCCCTGGAAGCAGCAGGGGGTGCCCAATGAGCATGTTCCCAGGCTTTGCACTACCCGAGGATCTACTCTGCGTCAGCCAGCAAGCAGAGGCCGGGATTCCCATCGATGCCATCACCTGCGCAATTGATCGCGCAGACTCCGTACTGACCCTGCTCGAGGACCACTTCGACGACGATAAACCGCGCCTTTCCAATCACGTCCTGGCATCCGTTATTTGGGATGTGCGTGGCACGCTGGGTCTGATCAAAACCCTAACCCTGCACGGTGATGCGACTTCGACACCTCGGGCCAAAGCCGGGGGTGCGCAATGAGTTTCCACGCTAATTTCACCACCCAGGGCGCGACCACTTTCGCGCAATGCGGGAGCCCCCATCAGATGTTGTTTCGGCTCAGTGCCGGCGTCCCCGCATCCGACGCACTTGAATACGCTTCCGACCTGCTGAGCTGCGCAAACCGTATGACGCTCCTGGCCACCCACGGCGATAACACCGAACAGTGCGCGATGGCCGCTCACTACCTCAGTGAAATGGGCAAAGCAGTGATCGATGATGTGACGACCACCCTCCTGCGATTGGAGGCTGGCCATGACCAATAAAGCGAAACGCCCCAGCTTTGCGGATGTGAAAGCAGCTTCTCTGAAAGACATCGATCATGTCCTTTCCCACTGGCTACCCAACGGCAAGCGCGTGGACGGCGGCAAGGAGTACACAGCTCCCAATCCGACTCGCAGTGACAAGCGTGCCGGCTCTCTCAAGGTCAACCTGAGCAAAGGCACCTGGGCGGACTTTGCCACAGGCGACAAAGGCGGCGACCTGATCGACCTGGTGCGCTATCTGGAGGGCGGCACCGACGTCGAAGCCTGCAACAAGCTGGCGGATCTGCTGCGGGTTACTGCCGGGGCGGCTCAGTCGAAACCCAGCCCCAGCAAAAGCAAAACACCGGAATGGCTCGCCATTCAGCCGATCCCGGCCGCGGCCATGAGCAAGTGCCCAGCCAAACACCGACAACACGGCGCACCGTCCAAAGTCTGGATTTATCGTGACACACAGGGCCAGCCAGTCATGGCGCTCTATCGCTTCGACCTGGGCCCGGATGAAGACGGTAAACCGCGCAAGGTGTTTGCCCCATTGACCTGGTGCAAGCGTGCCGACGGTCAAACGCAGCAATGGCGTTGGCAGGGTCTGCCGGATCCGCGTCCTCTGCTGCGCCTGGATGAACTGGCGCAACGGGCAGAAGCACCAGTGATTCTGTGCGAAGGCGAAAAGGCTGCCGATGCGGCGTCGGAACTGCTGCCCACCCACGTGGCCATGTGCTGGGCGAACGGCTCGAACTCCTGGCACAAAACCGATCTGACCCCGCTTAAAGGGCGCTCCATAGTGTTGTGGCCCGACAACGACGCCAGTGGAAAAAGCTGCATGGACGCCGTCGCCGGACACCTGCAACAGATCGGCGCCGAGTCAGTGCGAGTGATCGCCCTGGACGTCTTCAAACGCAACAGGATGCTCTGTGCCGCGCTGAGCCTTTCGATTATCGCGTCATCCTCGATCGGGTGCGCCGCAAAACCTGTGAAGGAACCGCTCAAAGTACCCCAGGTCTACGGCTACACCTTGAATCAGCCGCTTTCCAGCGATGAGTTCAATGCGCTTTCCGCTCCCGGAGGCGAGAACGGCATGGGCTCCCAGGTTTTCAATCGTATCGATGAGCAAGGCGATCTCTATGAGGTCTTGCTTGATGGGCGGATCCGCCCGGAACTTATCCGCAAGGAAAGTCGTGCTTTTGCCAGTCAAACTGAGCGCTCGGCTGAGTTTGAGGCGCAGATTGCCCAGTTGAAACAGCTCTTTGCCAGTCACAACACACCGACTCGCGGACTAGGGCCGGAAAGTCGAACGCTCGTGCCGGGGGACCGCTATATCAGCGTAAACACTACGCAGTGCAGAGTCCGTCAGTATGATCAGACGGGAACCCATCGTTATGCCGTGAGCCTGTCCGAGAACACTGTCACGGCTCCATCTGAACGAGGCGTGGGCGATAAGATCGACGATGCCTACGAGGGCGTATGGATCACTGTGCTCATGATCCCCCTGTTGCCGTTTGTGCTGGTGGGCTGGGCCGTTGACAAGGCCACCGATTGAGCTTGGTTCGGGCGCGGTTTTAGCGCGAGGGGCAGTCCGATTTTGAGGTTACCTGGGGGTAAACGGTTGCTGCCGCATAACTAACCGAAGCCTGGATAGCTGTCCTCAAGCTTCTGGGGAGCGCTTGACCGGGAACGAGACGAAAGGCTTGATCTCCTTGAGCACAAACATACTCTGCATCTCTTTGATGCCAGGCAGCTGTCGGACCACCGACATCGCAAAGTCAGAAAAAGAGTCGAGATCACGCGCCACTACCTGCATCAGGAAGTCCGCGTCGCCACCGATGCTGTAGCACGCCACCACACCCTCCAGCTGCATCACTTGCTGCTCGAACTTCTGGGCCTCGGCTTCGCTGTGATGGTCGATTCTGACCCTTACAAACACCATCACCCCTAACCCGATCTTGCGTCGGTCCAACACCGCCCGGTAGCCCTGAATATAACGATGCTCTTCCAACTGGCGAACTCTGCGCCAGCAGGGCGAGGCCGACATGCCGATCTGGTCGGCCAGGGTCTGGTTGGTGATCCTGCCATCCTGCTGCAAGGCTGTAAGGATTTTAATATCTGTCAGACTGAGCATCTGATCGGTCATAAATTCCCACCTCCCGCAATAAATAGGTAAATCCTACCAGAACCGATCCTCCCACGGATCAAAGTAGAAAAAAATTACCCGTCTAAAGGCGATAGTATTTCTTCAGCATCTGACATCGGATTTACAGGCCCTCAGCCTCCAGGCACAAATCGATAAATACATCCACGACGGACTGTAATTATGCGGAAAAATGATTCTGGGTAAGTGATCGCGACCTTGGTCTGACGTCATTGATAAAATCAACATAGATGGAATCGAGGTGTATATGTATTTCGATGCTGCCGTTCACAAATGTGTAATTGTCGTCGACAACACGCTGGGGTTGGGACATGCAGTAAATGCGGTAAGCGTAATAGGTGTCAGTCTAGGACGTTCGGTAGAGGGTCTGGTTGGACCTGACCTGCAAAGCAGTGACGAGGTTAATTACCCTGGAGTCATATACGCACCTTTGCCCATTTTGCGATCCAGCAGTGATCACTTGCAGGAACTCCATAAGAAAGCGCTGCTGGACAATGAAATTCATAGCATGCCCTTCAGCGCCCTGGCGCAATCCTGCAAGACGTATGAGGAATATGAGGCGCGCATCTGCGAGGCCGATAGTTCAGGTATAGAGTTGGTTGCCCTTGGTTTGGTTGGGCCACAGAAAAGCATCAGCAAGTTGACGGGCAATCTTTCGTTATTTAAATGAACTGCTGAGATGCCGTATTTTTTAGAACGCAGCCATGGCGTAGATGAAAGACTGAAGTGAAGTCGTTTCATCTTGACTTCCGAGCATGTAAGAAACCAGCAACCTAATAATAAACAATCCGAGAAAAGCGATATGCTCAACGTATCACAAGCACTTACCTATACGGCAGCGCTGGGCATCGCAGCGGCCATTCCCGGTCCGGGCATGGCCGCGCTGGTAGCACGGAGCGTCAGCGGTGGCACCCTATCGGGCTTTTGCCTGCTGTTTGGGTTGATACTCGGCGACCTGACTTACTTGTCATTTGCCATCTTTGGACTGGCGATGATTGCCGCGCACTTCGATGCACTGTTCCAATTGGTGCGCTGGGCGGCTGCGCTGTACCTGTGCTATCTGGCTTGGCAATTCTGGTTCGCCAACCATCAGGCTATTGAAATAGGTCACCCAGCGAAGAAAAAGGAACTGCTGTCGGCGGCGATATCAGGCCTGACCATTACCTTGGGCAACCCCAAGACCATAGGCTTCTATCTTGCGTTGTTGCCGCTCGTGATCAACCTTGAAACAGTCTCGCTACAGACGTGGGGGCTGATGCTGGTGCCATTGACCATTCTCGTTCTATTGGGCGTTGGCGCACCGTTCATTGTCAGCGCGGTGCGTGTCCGGCACCTGCTATCGAGCCGGAGAGCCCAGCAGTGGCTGTTCCGCGGCGCGGCGGCGATCATGGTGGCGGCCGCCGCGGCGATGCTGGCTACTTGAAGCAGGCAGAGCCCGTGAAACAACAGTTTCACGGGCTCGCGGTTGAAGTTTGCGAGACGCTATTCTAGAAACTGGTGCGCAGCGTAAAGGTCATGTTTCGCGGTGCACCATAGTAGTTTTGCGACTCTACTGGCCCGGTCTGAGCGTAATAGACACGGTCGAAGATGTTTTCGATGTTCATCGACAGGTTCACGTTTTTACTGATGTCGTAGGCTATACGGCCATTGTAGAGGGCGTAGCCCGAACCTTCGTGCTTCACACCGCTGCCCAGCATGTAGGTTCCACTCTGAATACGCGTGCCGACACCTACCTGCCACTTGGCGAATTCGTCAGGCAGTGTGTAGTTGGCCCACACCCGCGCCGCATGAGCGGGCATCTGGGTCAGGAAACTGCGACCTTCCAGGCTGACATCGTCGGGATTTTCCAGGTAGCGACTGCGGGTGTAGGTGTAGCTGGCACTGAGTTGCAACCCAGTCATGACCTGGCCGTTGATTTCGGCTTCAAACCCCTCTGAACGGACTTTGCCTCCGGCGATATAGCAAAGCGTGGTGTACGGGCTAAAGCACGGCGAGGGAAAAGACTGGTCGATCTGTGCCCGACCATTGAAGTTTGTCTGGTAGATCGCGAACGAGGTGTTGAGAGCGCCCTCGTAAAACTCGCCTTTGAGGCCCAACTCATAAGTTTCTCCAGAGCGTGGGGCTAAGGTGTTGCCGGCATACGTCATGTAGTCGGTTTGTGGGGAGAAGATTTCGGCGTAGCTGGCATACGCCGACCAGTGATGCGTCAGTTCATACACCAGCCCGTAGAAGGGAACGACCTTGGCATTGGTTTTCTGGCCGGTGGGTTTAGAGACGCCGCTTGGCTCGGCGATCTGGTCCTGGCTGTAATCCCACCAACTGACGCGGGCACCGATGATGACGTCCAGTGGATCAAGCACGTTCATCCGCAAGGAACCATAGACGCCCTGCTGGTCGAGCGTTGACTTAACGGTGCGGTAGCGGGCCAGGCGATCATATTCTGGCGGGATGAATTCGAGGATGTTCGGAATGTTTTCCGTTTCCGCATACCACTGGGTGTCATAGCGACCAGAGTCGCGCTTGGCGTGCGTGGCGTTGGCCCCGAGGATGACTTCGTGGCGGCGTTCGAACAGTTCGAAGTGCCCGTTGAGGTACGCGTCGGTGTTGTACTGATAGTTGTTTTCCGAACGGCTTTCCGCCCAGTTGTAGCCACCGCCATGGGTCAGCGGATCAATCAGGCCGCCGGTGTTGCTGTAAATGGTGTCCAGATTCAGTTTGGTGTAGTTGGTGGTCAGGCTCATCCGCCAATCGTCGTTGAGCTGGTGCTTGGCTTCGAGGAACACCTGAGTGGTTTCCACATCGTTGTAGTCCGATGGCGAGCTCAGGTTGGTCGAACGTTTCCAGTCAATGTTCGCACCGGTCTTGTAGGCTGGAAGGCCGAAGTCCATCACCCCACGATTGTTCACGTTCTGGTAGGAAAAACCGGTGCTTATCAGGGTTTGTGGCGACAGGTCGAACTCCAGGACGCCATAGGTCGAGGACCGCTCGGTCTTGGCGTTGTCATAGAAGTACCCACGATCGCCGTAGGAAGTTACCAAACGGCCCCGAACACTCTTGTCTTCGTTAAGCGGACCCTGGACGTCGACTTGCTGTTGATAGTTGTCCCAACGCCCCGCGGATGTAGTGGTGCCCAGGTGGAAGTCCGCTGATGCACGTTTGCGCACCAGGTTGATGGCACCACCCGGCGAACCGGCACCCTGGAACAGGCCGGCTGAACCCTTGAGGAATTCAACGCGTTCGTAGGGCACCAGGTCAGCCCAGTTCTGCGAGGTAATGCTGTTGCTGTTGGGCAGCGGAATGCCGTTGATCTGGTAGTTGTCGATCTGGTAACCGCGGGCGTAAGGCTGGTTGTCCCCCACCATATAGCCGTAGGTGATCACACCGGGCAGGACGTTGTAGACGTCATCCAGGGTCTGGATGTTCTGGTCCTTGATGCGCTGGGCCGTGAGTACTGTAATGCTCTGTGGAATATCCTTGAGGGGACGCTCGCTTTTACCGATGCTTACGGCGCCCGTGGTGTATGAGCGGGTGTCCTCGGTATTGATGCCCAAACCGGAGCCCTGAATGGTGGTAGCACCCAGTTCCAGGGCGTCGCCCTGGTAGGGAGCGGCAATCAGGTAACTGCCATCAGCGGTTTTTTGCGCCACCAGGCCGGTGTTACCGACGATACGCTCCAGCGCTTGCTCAACGCTCAGTTGCGCATGCAGGGCGCTCGCCTGACGACCTTCGGCAACGTCAGTGGCGAACAGTATTCGGCTCCCGGTCTGCGCCGCCAGCGCGTTCAGTGATTTATCCAGCGCCTGTGCCGGGATATCCAGCGAATAAACAGCGCCTTGTGCGTTGACGGTGCCTGCCAGCATCAGGCCGCTCGCGAGCAAGCTCAGGCGAAGCGATGACGTGTTCTTACCCATGATTTCCCCATTCGAACAGTCGATAAAAGCGTTCTTCATGGGATTGGCGTATGGGCCGAGCCAGATGTTGAGGCTGATCTGGAAATAATTCTCATTTGTTTAAAGGACGGTATTTTTATCAGCGAGCTTTACTGAAAGTGATGCTGCCGTCGGCCGCGCGCGCGAGGCTTACTGGCAGGATCGATGGCAGCAGGCCGATCAGCGCTTCGACCGAGTTGCTGTCAAATTCGCCGGAGAGGCGCAATTCGCCGACCTGCGCATCTGCCAACCGCAACGGTTTGCTACGGTAATGCTGAAGGTCCGCGATCACCTCGCTCAAAGGGGTGCCGTCAAAGCGCAACTTGTTCTGACGCCAGGCGGTGAGGGCCGCGACATTGACTGGCCGCACGTCGCCCAAGTGGCTCGATGACGCCCGCAGTTGCTGGCCGCCGTTCAGTCTGACGGCTGCAGAACGATTGCTGCTGACCTCAACGGCACCCTCGATTACAGCCACGTCCACGCCACGAGCATCACTGCGCACATCAAATACCGTACCGATGTCCCGGACACTGACGCCTTGGCTGCGCACGATAAAGGGTGTGTCGGCATGCACGACGGTGAACAGCGCTTCGCCGTGACGTAATTCCATTTGGCGGCTGCGCAGGCGCTTCTCAATGATCAAGTGACTGCCGGAATTCAACTCGACGCGGCTACCGTCGGCTAATTCAAGCTGTTGCCGTTGGCCTAGTGCGACCTGAACATCTTCGGTGTGCCAGGCGGGGTCGAGTAACCACACGGCACTGCTCAGAGCCAGGACCAGGAGGCCGCCGCAAGCCGCATTCCTGCGTTTACGGCGGCTGTCAGTCATTGCCTTGCCTTCGGCCAGCAGGGCTTCCCTGGACGGAACGCGCTCGCGCAAAGCCTCGGCAAACGGTTGCAACGGATCGTCCAGGTCGGGGCGGCGTTTTTTGTCGAGCGTGTCCGGCCGATTCATGTTTTCACCTGCTTCTGTTGCCGCACAAGCCGGCGTGCAGGCTCCCAGCGCAGAATGATGGCGGCCATGGCACGGCCAAAATGCTGGGTGACCATGTTCAGGGAAATATCCAACTCATCGGCAATTTCACGTTGCGGCATGCCATGGATACGGTGCAGCAAAAATACCTGGCGCTGGCGCGCCGGCAGCGCCTCGATGATTGCCAGCAGGGCATGCACGTGTTGTTCGAATTCGACTGCCCGTGCACCGTCCCAACTGTCCATTCCCTCTTCCGGTGACTGGTGCGTCAGAACATACAGGCTGCGAGTGCGCTCGGCGCGGATGCGGTCGATGGCGCGGTTGAAGCTCATCTTGCGCAGGAATGCCAAAGGCAGTGCGACTTTTTCCGGGGGTGGCTTTTCGAGAATCTGGATACAAACGTCGTGAACAAGATCACGAGCAAAGTGTTTGCCGTTGAAACGAAGCCGGATGTACTCCACCAGCGAATCGTAGTGAAGGGTCAGCGCAGTCATCAGCTCTTCATTGGGCGACGTCTTCGACATGGTAAGCAAACGGCATTGATGAGAATGTGTCTCATTGTATCGTCATCTTTGCGGCGTTTGCGAGCCGTCCGATGTTGTTCATTAAACTGATATGAAGTCCAACGCAGTTGCTCTTGAGAAACCCTCAGGGCCCCCGCCAGCTTTTCAGCGCCTGCGCCACGATTCAATGCGCTATCCGATTGCGACGAGTATCGTGTTTGCCATCGATACCCTCGCTACGGATCGGATGATGACCAGAAGCATTTTCTACGCCTTGGGTGCCGCCGCGCTCTTTGGTGCCAGCACACCGCTTGCCAAGGTTCTGGGACTGGACGTCCCTGCAGTCTTGCTCGCCGGGTTGCTGTACCTGGGAAGCGGCTTGGGCTTGACGATCAGTCGGTTAATCCGTGATCGCGGCTGGCAGCCTGTCGGTTTAACTGCATCCGAGTGGCCGTGGCTGATTGGCGCCATTGTTTTCGGCGGGGTGCTGGGGCCGGTGTCGTTGATGTTTGGACTGACCCTTACCTCTGGCACTACCGCTTCGCTGTTGCTGAACCTTGAGGCCGTGTTGACCGCACTACTTGCGTGGATGGTTTTCAAGGAGAACGCTGATAGGCGGATCGTCGTTGGAATGATCGCGATAGTGGCAGGCGGCGTAATGCTGGGCTGGCCGCAAACTTCAGCACAGAGCAATGGCTGGGTTGGCCCGGCTGCAGTAGCAATCGCATGTCTTTGTTGGGCCGTCGATAACAACCTTACTCGGAAGGTTTCAGCATCGGACGCCTTGTTCATTGCAGGTATCAAGGGATTGGTCGCCGGGGTGGTCAATTGCACCCTGGGGGTTGCGCTTGGCATGCATCTCCCCGAGTGGTCTCTGCTCGCCCCCACCCTCCTCGTCGGTTTCCTGGGATACGGCGTGAGCCTGGTGCTTTTTGTACTGGCTTTGCGGGGACTGGGAACAGCTCGGACCAGCGCGTATTTCTCTACCGCTCCCTTCTTGGGAGCAGCTATTTCAATTCTGTTTCTGGGCGAAGCCGTGTCATGGGAGTTTTGGGTTGCTGCGGGCCTGATGGGGATTGGAGTCTGGATCCACCTCACCGAGAGTCATTCACACGAACATCAACACGATCCGCAGACACATGACCATCAGCACGTTCACGACGAGCACCATCAACATGAACACGCCTTTGAGTGGGATGCATCTGAGCCTCATAGCCATGTGCACAAACACGCCCCCATACTCCATAGCCACCCGCACTTTCCTGATATCCATCATCGGCATAAACACTGAGGGGCAGCCCTGGGCATAGAGCAGTATCCGCAGCCTCTACCAGGCTTCATGCTCAAACCGTAACCCCACAGACCGACTAGACTTCTTCACTCCAGTGCCGCAGGTCCCTGCAGGCACTCCCCGAAGCTGTCATTCCCACCGAATTGAACTGAGTACACAATCATGTGTGAATCATGCGATTCAGGCTCTGTTTCAAAAGTGAACACTCGTCGTCATTTTCTTCGTCTGGCCGGATTGGGAGCTGGCGCCCTGCTGCTGGCCGGCGCTCTGCCCGGCAGGCTTGCGCAGGCAGCCGAAGCAACCTCCGCACCGCCCAAACCGAAAAACGTCATCAGCCCGGATGAGGCACTCAAAAGGCTGATGGCCGGCAATGAACGTTACGTCAGCGGTAACTCCGAAACCCACGATTTCAAGGACGAGCGTGAAGCCTTGGTCTCCGGCCAGAATCCCTTCGTGGCTGTCCTCAGTTGCTCCGACTCGCGCATCGCACCCGAGTACGCGTTTGATACCGCACGCGGCGATCTGTTCGCCATACGAGTGGCGGGCAACTTCGTTACCGATGAAGGTCTGGCGAGTCTTGAATACGGTGTTGCGGTGCTGGGGGCACCGCTGATCCTGGTCTTGGGGCATGAGCGGTGCGGCGCTATCGAGGCCGGTATCAAAGCCGTCAAGGATCACACGGTGTTCCCCGGGCACATCCCGAAACTGACGGACGCACTCAAGCCCTCTATCGAAAGCGTGCTCAAGCAACCAGGTGAATTGGTGGAAAACGCCACCGTGCAAAACGTCAAGGACTCGGTCGAGCGCCTGAAGAGGGCCACTCCCCTGTTGAGCGATGCACTGGACAAGGGCAATCTGAAAATCGTCGGCGGCATCTATCGCCTGGCAACCGGTAAAGTCGAGCTGATTGCCTGAGCCGTGCTGGCTGCAATCCTCTACCCCTGAGATATAATCGGCCAGCCAGTTAAAAAGAGACCTTGTTTATCAAGGTCTTTTTTCGCCCGTAGAAAAGTGACCCACACCACCGCACAAGGACCCACCCCCATGGACCGCCCCCTGGAAACCGTCGCCCTCTTCGCCCTCAAGCTGGTTCACGAGAGCGAAGGTCAAAGCCCGATCCTGCGTGACGATCCGGTCATGGACGACTACCAGCGGGAGGTTTTCCAGTTGCTGGTGCGCCGTGGTGATGTGGCGGCGATCCAGTTGAAAGTGGCGACCTGCGTTGGCCTGGCGCTGGCGGCCCTGGGCGGGGTGGACAAACCCATGGGCCGTGAGCTGCAGCGCCTGGCCGCGGAGTTCAGCCAGGCGCAGACGCTGGAGCAGATGCAGGTTCCGCTCCTGGCGCTCAGGGACTACCTGAAAGACATTCAGTGAGGGCCCTCGCGCGCCCTACTCGTCCTTGCCCGACGCGCGTACTGCGACTTCGATCGCCCGCACGCTGATCGCCGCGAATATCGCGGTCATCAGCACGCCGTTGAACCCCAACAGAATTGCCAGCACCCGCGAGACGCCCAGCTTGGGTACCAGCTCGCCATAACCGATGGTCAAGCCGGTCACGAAGCCGAAGTAGATGCCGTCCAACGGCGCCCAGCCTTCCAGGTGGCTGATGATCAGGCCGCACACCACGATCAGCAAAAACAGGATGGAGAAAATCGGCCAGACGACGCGAAAGTAGAAGCCGACGGCTTTGTAGAACTCACGGCGCACGTGCGCTGAATGGGTGGATGTCATGGTGTGGGCTTCCTGGGGGTGATGACCCATTGGGGGACCCCATCAGCTTGGCACAGGCCTCGGAAAATCGAGGTCAATTGTTGATTATTTGTGTTCAACGGTCGCCGCTGTCCTGGGCTGCGGTCGGCGGCCCTGGATCAACCCTGCCACCAGCGCTGCCAGTATCAACAGGATCGACAGTCCTTCATTGATATCCACTCGGTGGCCCAGCATCAGCACCGAGCCGGCAACCCCGAACACCGGGATCAGCAACGACAGCGGCGCCACCCGGGACACCGGATACTCGCGCAGCAACAGGTTCCAGCCCCAGTAACAGAAGTGAGTCGCCGCGTAGACCTGGAACAGCAGAGAAAACAGCGCCAGCCACTCGAAGTGCCGGACCAGCCCGGTAAAAGGCGCCGAACCATGGGCCAGCCAGGTCAGGAACAACAAGGGAATCGGCGGAAACAGGCTGGCCCACACCACAAAGGCAAACATCTCACGCACTTTCGACTGTTTGATAATGACGTTACCGACACTCCAACTGAATGCGCTGACCAACAACAGCACATACCCCAGGGTCGTGGCCTGGCCGGGACTGTTGACGATGATGCACAGCAAGCCCACCACGGCCAGCCCCACGCCCACCAGTTGGCCGAGACGCAAGCGCTCGCGAAACAGCAGCACGCCCCAGCCCAGGGTGAAAAAGGCACTGAACTGGACCAACAGTGCCGCCGTCCCGGGCGGCACCCCAAGCTCGATGCCCAGGTTGATCAACGCCCACATCGCCACCCCAAAAATCAGGCCATAGGCCGCCAACCAGCCCAGGGCGATCGGTGGACGGCGGACAAAAAACACCCAGGGCAACGCTGCCAGGGTGAAGCGCAGGGCCGTCAGCAACAGCGGATCAATCGCCGCCAGGCCCAGCTTGGTCACCGGAAAGTTCAGACCCCAGACCGCCGTCACCAACACGGCGAGGATCAGGTGTTTGTTTTGCATGCTCGGCCATTCCACAAAATGAGGCCAACACTATGGACAATGAGCGCCACGGCCCGCTTGCACTATCAGGTCATTGATCGGTAGATTTGGGCCATGCGCGACATTGATATCGATCCCTACGAACACACGCCCCGCGACGCCGTGGTGACTGCCAACGACTATTGCGACGGCCTGCACTTCGCTCGGCATAGCCATCAACGCGGGCAATTCGCCTACGCCGCCTGCGGGGTGATCACGGTGTTCACCGACCAGGGCAACTGGGTGGTACCCCCACAACGGGCCGTCTGGGTCCCGGCCCATGTGCCCCACGAAATGCACATGCACGGGCCGGTGACCATGCTCAACAGCTACATCCGCCCCATCGCCGCCACACGGCTCGGCCTGCCGGCGCACTGCCAGGTGTTTGGTGTGTCGGCGCTGCTGCGCCAACTGTTGATCCGCGCCATGGACGTGCCGGCACTGTATGCCGAGGACCAGCGGGACGGCCACCTGATGAACCTGCTGCTGCACGAAATCGCCGACATGCAGCCGCTGTCGCTCAATGCGCCGCTGCCCAGTGAGCCGCGCTTGGCCCAGGCCTGCAGCAAGCTGCTGGAGCAGCCGTCATTGGCGATCGGGATCGACGACATGTGTCGCCAGGTCGCCATGAGCCGCCGCACCTTTACCCGGCTGTTTCGCGAGCAGACCGGAATCAGCTTTGTCGAATGGCGCCAGCAGGCGTGCCTGTTGATGGCCGTGGTACGCCTGGGCAATGGCGAGGCCGTGACGCGGGTGGCAACCGATCTGGGCTACAGCAGCCCGAGTGCGTTCACCGGGGTTTTCCGGCGGGTGCTGGGGCAGGCGCCGAGTCGCTACTTCACGCAAAATAGCCAGGCTTGATTGAGCTGTGGCGCTTCACACAAACAAAGGTCCCCATGGATGAGTACACCCTTGATGATGTCCTGCACGGTAAACAACGGTCTGCCCCTCGCCCCCGCCGCCGAGCCGGTCAGCGTGCCCTGGTGGAGCTTCGGTAAAACCGTGCTGGCGGCCACGGCGCTGACCCTGGTGCGCGATGGCCTGGTGGCGCTGGACGAACCGGTACCGGAAGGTCCGTTCAGCTTGCGCCAATTGCTGCGGCATGAGGCCGGGCTGGCGGACTACGGCGAACTGGCGGAGTACCACGCAGCCGTTGCCCGGCATGAAACCGCGTGGCCGGCCGAGGAGATGCTGCAACGCCTGGACGCTGCCCGGCTGCGTTATGCACCGGGCAGTGGCTGGGGCTATTCGAATGTCGGCTACCTGTATATCGCCCGGTTGATTGAGCGTACCACCGGCCTGACGCTGGAAGAGGCGCTGATCCAGCGGGCGCTGGCGCCTTTGGATATCGTCCAGGTACGGCTCGCCAAAGTGCCCGGCGACCTGCAAGACATGTCCCCGGCCTACGATCCGGCGTGGGTGTATCACGGCCTATTGCTCGGACCGCTGCAGCAGGCCGTGACCTTCTTTGATCGGCTACTGGCCGGGCAGTTGTTGCCGGATCATTTGTTGAGCCAAATGCAGACCCTACGTCAGTTAGGCGGGCCAATAGCTGGCCGGCCCTGGGAGTCTGCCGGTTATGGCCTGGGAGTCATGAGCGGCACGATCTCGGGGGGCTTGCACCTGTGTGGGCATACCGGCGGTGGGCCCGGCAGTGTGGTGGCGGTTTATCGGGCCACGGATGGCGAACATTCGGCGAGCTGTGGGGCGTTTCTGCAGGGGGGTATGGATGGAGAGGTCGAAGCGGCGGTGGTCCGCGACTTGAGACTAGCCTTGGCCAGTGCCCAATAACCCGGCAGCGCGTTTTTGGGTGGGTGTACGCAAAATCTGCGAACAGCAAAAATCATTGTGGGGCCTTCAACATCTACTGTGCCTGACACACCGCTATCGCGAGCAGGCTCGCTCCCACAGGTTGGGTGGGCGTATGCAAAATGTGCGAACAGTCAAAATCATCAAAGGGGCATGACTTCTGCCTACCCCTCCAACACCGGCAACACCACCCGCGCCTCCAGCCCGCCGACCTTGCGGTTTCTCACGGTCAGTTCGCCGCCATGTTCCAGCACGATCGCCCGTGCAGCCGAGAGGCCGAGGCCGACGCCGCCGGTGCTTTTGTTGCGCGAGCCTTCCAGGCGATAAAAAGGCACGAACACCTGTTCGTGGCTTTCCTTGGGGATGCCCGGGCCGCGGTCCAGGACGCGGATGGTCACGTGGTCGTCGTGGCTGCGCAGTTCAATGGCCGGTTCGCTGGCGTATTTGAGGGCGTTTTCCAGCAGGTTGGTGATCACCCGCTTGAGCCCCAGCGGCCGGCCGAGGTAGGCCAGGCGCGGTGGGCCGCTGAAGGGGATGTCGATGGACTGGTCGCGGTAGTCGTCGATCAGGGTTTGCAGCAGTTCGGCCAGATCGAACGGCGTGGCCTCTTCGAGACGGGCGTTGTCGCGGAAGAATTCCAGGCTGGAGTTGATCATGGCGTGCATCTCATCAACGTCGCGGAACAGCTTGGCCTGCAGTTGCGGGTCGTCGATGAACTCGCCGCGCAGGCGCATGCGGGTCAGTGGTGCGCGCAGGTCGTGGGAGATGGCGGCCAGCATCTGCGTGCGGTCCTTGATGAAGTGCTGCAACTGGGCTTGCATCGCATTGAACGCGAGGATCGCCTGGCGGATTTCCAGCGGCCCCAGCGGCTTGATCGGCGGCGCACGGAAGTCCACGCCAAAGCGTCGCGCGCCCTGGGCGAAGGTCTGCAGCGGCCGGGCCAGGCGGCGGGTAGCGATCAGCGCCACCAGGCCAGTGGACAGCAACACCAGGGCGATCACGATCAGGTTGCGCGCCCAATGCTCCAGGCCCCAACTGCGCGAAGGCATGCTGAACATCAGCCAGGAACCGTCGCTCAGTTGCATCGCCATGGCGTACTGGCCGTCCTGTTGTGGCCAGTCCGTCGGTTGATAGGCTTCCAGGTGCTGGCTGTTGAACAGTTGGTGGGCCTTCGCCGTGTTGGCCCGGGTGGCCGCCTCAGGGGTTACCGGCAGGCCCAGGGCCGCATGGCTTTGGCTCCAGCGGATTCCCAGGCTACTGTCACTGGCGGCAGCAGCCAGTTGCGGGCGTTGCGCGGGCTCGGAAGCGGCAATGACCCGGCTCAGGGAGGAAAGTTTTTCCAGCAGCCCGGTCTCGGTCAAAGGTGGATAGGCCCACACCCCGGCCACCTGGGTGAACAGGGCGTAGAAGCCCAGCGACGTGAGCATCGCCAGGATGGTGGTGAGGGCGATCCAGCGCGTCACGGTGTCCCGCGAGCGCAGGCACCAGCCCGCCCGCCAGCCCTTCATTGACGGGTCACGCTGGGGGTGAACAGGTAACCACCGTTGCGCACGGTGCGAATCATTTCCGGGCGTTTGCTGTCGATTTCCAGCTTGCGCCGCAAGCGGCTGACCTGGACATCGATGCTGCGGTCGAAGGCTTCATGGGTACGCCCACGGGCCAGGTCCAGCAGCAGTTCGCGGGTGAGGATGCGCTGCGGGTGTTCGACGAATACCAGCAGCAGGTCGAACTCGCCGGCCGACAACGGGATCATGACTTGGTCCGGCGAGCGCAGTTCGCGGCGCGTGAGGTCCAGTTGCCAGTCGGCGAACTTGATCAGCGGATGCGGCACCTGGCCGGTCAACGGCCGGACTTCACCCACCCGACGCAACACCGCGCGCACCCGCGCCAGCAGTTCGCGGGCGTCGAAGGGTTTGCTCAGGTAGTCGTCGGCGCCCATTTCCAGGCCCACCACCCGATCACTCAGCTCGCCCATGGCGGTGAGCATGATCACCGGCGTGGTGTATTGCTGGCGCAGGCGCTGGCACAGGGTCAGGCCGTTGTCGCCGGGCATCATCAGGTCGAGGATGATCAGGTCCGGCATTTGCTGCTCGATAGCCGCCCACAGCGCGACGCCGTCGGTGGCCACGGCCACGTCATAACCTTGCTGGACAAAAAACTTACTCAGCAGATCGAGGACCTCAAGGTCGTCGTCCACGATCAAAAGATGGCTCACCGGCGGGCATCACTCAACGACTGATAGTGCGGATATCTAAAACCATTCGGCGCGCCGCGTCATTTATTTCATCCTGGTCACAAAGCGACGCAGCGGTAAAAAACCAGACATCTTTGTGCAAGGCGCAGCTGCCAGGATCAAGCTCCTTTTCTACGAAGACTGTTCGCCATGCCTTTGTTCAAGCGCTCCCCTGCACTGTTTCGCAATGCCGCACTGCTGTTGAGCTTGACCTATCTGTACGGATGCTCCAGTCGCACCTCGACCGATAACCCGATGACCTGCGCGCAAGTCAGCTACCCGTTGTATGACCCGGCCGAGCCGGTGAACCGCGGGATCTTCGCCTTCAACCAGGTGATTGACGAGTACGCCGTCGCGCCGGTCGCCCGGGGTTACGGCTACACGCCGGAATTCTTCCAGCTGGGCATGCACAACTTCACGACCAACTTCAACGAACCGACGGTGTTCCTCAACGACCTGTTGCAAGGCAATGGCCAGCGCTCGCTCAACACCCTGGGGCGCTTCACCCTCAACAGCACCGCCGGCCTGCTGGGGGTGATCGATGTCTCGGACTCCCTGGAAATCCCGCGCCACAGCTCGGACTTCGGCCAGACCTTCGGCGTCTGGGGCATCCCGGACGGGCCGATCGTCGAAGTCCCAGTGCTCGGGACCGCCAACAGTCGCGATGCCGTAGGCAAGGTACTGGCAGTGTCCATCAACCCGTTCGGCGACCATAGCGATACCGTCGAGACCCTGACGACAGTGGCCAGTGTCGGTGGCACCATCGACAAGCGCGCCGAAGCGCTGCCGCTGACCGACGCCCTGCAAGCCCTGCCGGACCCGTACAGTGCGCTGCGTGACGTCAGCGCCGAAAAACGCGCGGACTTTGTCCAGAACGGCAAACGCGGCGCGTCCGGGCTGCACGACGATCTCTGCACAGAAGCTCCAACCGATGCCACGTAACAGCCCGTCGCTGATGCTCGAGCAACGCCTGGTCAAACGCGCCAACACCGGCCTGCACTGCAGCGAGACCAGCCTGCGGTTGTCGGAAGACCAGCGTGAATTGATCCTCAGCCGCTACATCGAACTCTACCGCCCCGAAGGCGTGGAGTGGGTCGAGCGCAGCCACCGGGTCTCGGTGACTGCCCTGCTGCGCTGGATCATCGCCCAGGGCGAAGCACTGCCGGTGGAGCAAGGCCAGGAGCTGCCGGCACGCCAGGCAATGAACTGAATTGCGCCGATAAGGGCCGCCTTCAAGTTGGGTTATCATCGCCGGCTTATTTTGCCCTGGAGCTTCGCCCCGGATGTCCACGCCAGCACCGCAGTCCAACCCCTCCACACCCTTGCCCGCCGTCCTGGTCGGCCCGCTGTTGCGGCGCCTGGAACCGACGCGCCTGGTGCTGTGGCTGGTAGGCTCGCGGGAGCTGGCGCTGACCTTGCGCCTGGCGCCTGTGGGCGACCTGGTGCTCGATGCGACGCGCTGCCAGGTCATCCCGGTCGGCACCCATGCCTTTGTCCACCTGATCGACATCCACCTGGACAGCGCCCTGCCCCAGGACATCAGCATCGACTACGACCTGTTGATCCGCGAGGACGACGCCAGCCTGGTCGGCATTGCCCAGTGGGCCCCGCACCTGCTCTATGACCCGGCACAATCGCCGAACTTCGTCCTGCGCAGCCGCATCGATCAACTGCTCCACGGCTCGTGCCGCAAACCCCATCATCCGGCCAACGACGGCTTGCTCTGCGTCGACCAGCTGCTGGCGACGGCCCACGAGCCGAGCCAGCGCCCGGCACTGCTGATGATGAGTGGCGACCAGGTCTACGCCGACGATGTCGCAGGGCCGATGTTGCGGGCCATCCACGCTCTGATCGAACGGCTGGGGCTATACGGCGAACACCTGGAGGGCGCAGTGGTGCAAGACAGCGCCGCGCTCTACCAGCACCCGGCCAGCTACTACCATCGCGCCGACCTGCTGCCGGCACTGGAAAGTAACGACAGCCTGCGCGAACGGTTTTTCGGCGGTGCGCGCAAGCCGATCTTCACCAGCAGCAGCGCCGACAATCACCTGGTGACCTTCGCCGAAGTCATGGCCATGTACCTGCTGGTCTGGGGCCCGACCGCCTGGAGCCTGATCGACCCGCAGCCACCGGTGCTGACACCCGAGCGCCGCGAGCGCTACGCCCTGGAACAGACCCGGATCGATGGCTTCAAGCAGGGGCTGGGCAATGTCGCCCGGGTGTTCGCCCACCTGCCCTGCCTGATGATCTTCGACGACCACGACATCACCGACGACTGGAACCTCAGTGCCCAGTGGGAGGAAACCGCCTACGGCCATCCGTTCTCCAAGCGCATCATCGGCAACGCGCTGCTCGCCTACATGCTGTGCCAGGGCTGGGGCAACAACCCGGATGCCTTCACCGCGCTGCTGGAAAAAACCCGCGGCCTCAACCCCCAGGACGGCTACCTGGACAACAGCGCCCAGGATGAATTGATCGGCGACCTGCTGAAATTCCAGCAATGGCACTACGTGCTGCCGACCACCCCGGCACTGGTGGTGCTCGACACCCGCACCCGGCGCTGGCGCAGTGAGTTCAACCTCAAGCAGCCCTCGGGCTTGCTGGACTGGGAAGCCCTCAGCGAATTGCAGCAGGAACTGCTCGACCACCCCTGCGCCATCATCGTGTCGCCGGCGCCGGTGTTCGGCGTCAAGCTGATCGAAACCGTGCAGAAAGTCTTCAGTTGGTGCGGCTACCCGCTGCTGGTGGACGCGGAAAACTGGATGGCCCACCGTGGCGCAGCGCAGGTGATCCTCAACATCTTTCGCCACTCGCGCACGCCCGGCAATTACGTGATCCTCTCCGGCGATGTGCATTACTCGTTCGTCTACGAGGTGCTGATCCGGCATCGCACCGCCGGGCCACGGATCTGGCAAATCACCAGCAGCGGCATCAAGAATGAATTTCCGCCGAGCCTGCTGGAGTGGTTCGACCGCCTCAACCGCTGGCTGTACTCGCCGCGCTCGCCGCTGAACTGGCTGACCAAACGCCGGCGCATGCAGGTGGTGCCCCATGTGCCCGAGCACGCAGAAGCCGGCGAACGCCTGTGGAATTCGGCGGGCATCGGCCAGGTGTTTTTCAATCAGCAGGGCCAGCCGCAAGCGATCTACCAGCACAACGCCAATGGCGCAGAAAAAACCCGGATGGTGGCGCCGACGGTCGATTGACCACGGCCCCACACCAACGCAGTACTCACTAGGTCTACGAAGGATACGTATGCTCACACGGAACAAGATGGTCCCCGAACTGACGGTCAGCGACATCCAGCAGAGCCTGGCGTTCTGGACCGACCTGATTGGTTTTCAGATCGCCTACCAACGCCGCGAAGAAGGCTTTGCCTACCTGGATTTCGACGGCGTGCAAGTGATGCTCGAACAGTACAGCGCCGAGGACGACGGGCAATGGCACACCGGCGCACTGCAAGCGCCGTTTGGCCGCGGGATCAATTTCCAGATGACGGTGGATCGCGTCGAGCCGATCCTGGCCCGCCTGGCCGCTGTGCAATGGCCGCTGTTTCGGCCCTTTGCCGATGCCTGGTATCGCTCGGGTGAAGTGGAGGTCGGCCAGCGTGAATTGATCGTGCAGGACCCCGACGGCTATCTGTTACGACTGGTCGAAGCCCTGGGCGAAAGGCCTTTGCGCTAGCGCCATAGCCTGCGCCGACAGGGTTATCAGTTTATCAATAATGCTTATTTGGCCCCTGTCGCGATTGACGCTCCAGGCCTGGCGCGCCCCTAATGCAAGACCACCAGAACCCGCTCGGCGGCCTGCTGGTCGGGGGCGCGTCAGCCGGTAAACAGCCCTGCGTCGCACACCGGCTTCGCGCTCCAGCCAGCGCTGGACTACCCTTGCTGCACCTTGAATGTTCTGTGCCACACCGCGACTACCCATCTGCCCGACACGCTGTGCAATCACTCAGAGAACGACCCATGCTCAGAGATATTTTAATTATTCTTACGGCATCGCTGGTGGTCATTGCGCTGTTCCGGCGCTTGAACCTGCCACCGATCCTTGGCTACCTGTGTGTCGGCTTGCTGGTCGGGCCACAGGCATTGGGTTGGGTCAGTGACTCCGAAGGCCTGCCCTACCTGGCGGAGCTGGGGGTGGTGTTCCTGCTGTTTTCCCTGGGCCTGGAGTTTTCGCTGTCGAAAATGCTCGCCCTGCGCAAAGTGGTATTCGGACTGGGCAGCCTGCAGGTGCTGGTCTCCAGCGTGCTGTTAGGTGGAGCCCTGTACATGGCGGGCGTGCAGCCCAGTGCCGCGGTCCTGTTGGGGGCCGGCCTGGCGCTGTCCTCCACGGCCATCGTCAGCAAAGAGCTGACCAGCCTGGGCGAGGTCTTCAGCCCCCATGGCCAGAACGCCATTGGCGTGCTGCTGTTCCAGGACGTGATCGCTGTCCTGCTGCTGACCATGGTGCCGGTGTTTTCCGGGACGTCCGGACAAGCCTGGTATTGGGCCCTGCCGATTACCCTGGGCAAGACCGTGGTGCTGTTTGTCGGCCTGTTCCTGATCAGCCGCTGGCTGTTGCCCAAGCTGTTCGACGAGATCGCGGCCTCGCGCTCCGCCGAGCTGTTCGTGCTGCTGGCCCTGGTGATTGTGATGCTGACGGCCTGGCTGACCCATCTGCTGGGACTGTCACCTGCACTCGGGGCATTTCTGGCGGGCATGCTGCTGGGTGAAAGCAGCTATCGCCATCAGATCGAGGCCGACATCCGGCCGTTCCGGGATATTTTGCTCGGGGTGTTTTTCGTCAGTATCGGCATGCTGATCGACCTGAAAATCTTCCAGAGCCACGGCTTGCTGATTGTCGGCTTGACCCTGGCGCTGCTGGTGACCAAGGGTGTGGTGGTCGCCCTGATCCTGCGGTTCACTGGCAGCAACAGCGAAACCGCCTGGCGCAGCGGCCTGGCCCTGGCCCAGGGTGGCGAGTTCTGCTTTGCCCTGATGACACAGATGCAAGCCAACAACCTGGTGTCCAAGGAGCTGAGCGGGCTGTTGCTAACTGCGACCTTCTGCTCGATGGTGGTCACCCCGCTGATGCTGCGGGTCGCGCCGGCCATCGCCAAGCGCCTGCACCGGGCGCCGAACGATGCGGTCAACATGGATGAAATCGCCCAGCAAAGCCAGGAACTGCAGGGGCACGTGATCATCTGTGGCTACGGTCGCGTCGGCCAGGCCATCGGCCGTGTGTTGCAGGGTGAGCACTATCGGTTTGTCGCGGTCGATGACGACCCGGCGCAGATCCAGCACGGCGCCGAGCACACGCATGTGCACTATGGTGATTCGCGGCGCCTGGAGCTGCTCACCGCCCTGGGGATAAGTCGCGCCCGCCTGGTGGTGATCGCGGTGAATGACCCGGATGCGGCAATGGCCATTACCCACGCCGTGCGCCAGATCAACAGCACCATCGAAATCATCGTGCGCACCCAGGACGACAGCCAGACCCTCGAGTTGAAAACGGCCGGTGCCACCGAAGTCGTCCCCGAAGTACTCGAGTCGACGCTGACCCTGGCGGCCCACACTCTGATCATGCTCGGCACCTCCAAAGAGCGTGTGCAACTGCGGGTCGAGGACGTGCGACGTAATCGTTATCGCTTGCTGTAGGCCGAATAAAAGCCAATCCACCGTCACTGATCAACGGGCGCGCGTAAACGGGCGCCCGCCAGGCGCGACTGTGCCCCTCGATGACGCCCGACGATTCTTTCAAGGCTAAAACATGCTCAATTCTGTCGCCCTCAAGCACGCCGAACCGCTGCATTGTCAAAGCTGCAAGTTAGCCGCCTTGTGCCTGCCGCTGGCGCTCAACAGCCAGGACATCAGCGCGCTGAACGAGATCATCAAACGCGAACGCCCGTTGCGCAAAGGGGACTACCTGTTCCACCAGGGCGACCCCTTTACCTCCATCTACGCGATTCGTTCCGGCACCCTGAAAACCTCCAGCCTCACCAGCAACGGCGAAGAACACATCATCGGCTTTCATTTGCCGGGCGAACTGATCGGCTTCTCCGCCATGGACCTGAACGCCTACACCTCAACGGCCCAGGCCCAGGAAACCACCACGGTGTGCGAAATCCCCTTCGACCAACTGGAGAACCTGCTGGAGAAAATCCCCAAGCTGCGCCGCCAGTTGATTCACATCATGAGCCGCGAGATTCGCGACGATCAGAACATGATGCGCCTGCTGGCGAAGAAAAATGCCCAGGAGCGCCTGGCGGCTTTCCTGATCAATCTCTCAGTGCGCTTTCACGCCAATGGCTACTCGGCCCATCAGTTTCGCCTGAGCATGACCCGCCAGGAAATCGCCAACTACCTGGGGATCGCCACCGAGACCACCTGCCGCACATTCACCTTCCTGCAGCAGCAAGGCCTGATCCAGGCGCAGGGCAAATACATCAAGATCATTGACGCGCCCTCGCTGTGCGAGCTGTCCGACCGCTAGGCGCCGCGGCGTGTTCATGACGCCTTCAAGACCCCATACACCCCACGCACAATCATCTCCACTTCCCGCTCATCAAGGGTCAGGGGCGGCAGCAGGCGGATGGTCTTGCCCCGGGTGACGTTGATCAGCAGGCCATGATCGCGGGCGGCGATCAGGCTCAGGTCGCGGATCGAGTGGCTCAGCTCGATCCCGATCATCAAGCCCTGGCCACGAATCGCTACCACGTTCGCCAGGCCATCGAGCTCGGCGTGCAGCCGTGCCAACAGGCGTTCGCCCTGGCGCCTGGCGTTGTCCAGCAAGCCTTGTTCCTCGATGATCTCCAGTACCGTGCAACCCACCCGGCAGGCCAGCGGGTTGCCGCCAAAAGTGCTGCCGTGACTGCCAGGGGTGAACAGCCGCGCAGCGTTGCCCCGGGCCAGGCATGCGCCGATCGGCACGCCGTTGCCCAGGCCCTTGGCCAGCGTCATGACGTCCGGCACCACGCCCTCGTGCTGGAAGGCGAACCATTGCCCGGTACGACCGATGCCGGTCTGGATCTCATCGAGCATCAGTAGCCAATTGCGCCGGTTGCAGCGCTCGCGCACCGCGCTCAGATAGCCTGGCGGCGCCAGTTGCACGCCGCTCTCGCCCTGGATCGGCTCCATCAGGATGGCCACGATGCGCTGCCCGTGATCCTGGTGCGCCTGATCCAGCGCGGCGAGGTCGCCGAACGGTACTTTCAGGAAGTCCCCCGGCAAAGCGCCGAAGCCCAGGCGCACCGCCGGGCCGTCGCTGGCCGACAGGGTGCCGAGGGTGCGGCCGTGAAAGGCGTTTTCCATGACCACCACCAAGGGCTGCTCGATACCTTTTTGCCAGCCGTACAGGCGCGCCAGCTTCAGCGCGGTTTCATTGGCTTCGGCCCCGGAATTGCTGAAGAACGCCCGCTCCAGGCCTGACAGCTGGGTGAGCTTTTGCGCCAGTTGCTGCTGCCAGTCGATGCTGTACAGGTTGGAGGTGTGCAGCAACAGGCCGGCCTGTTCGCTGATGGCGCTGACCAGCCGTGGGTGCGAGTGGCCGACGTTGGTCACCGCCACACCCGCCACCGCGTCCAGGTACTCGCGACCGGCCTGGTCCCACAGGCGGGTCCCCAGGCCTTTGGCAAAACTCAGGGCCAGGGGTTGGTAGGTACTCATCAGGTGGGTGGCGGTCATGGCAGCGTGCTCCAGCAGGGTTCGGTGTTTTTGCAGTATCGTTAGCCACCTGAGCTGGATAAACAGCCTGAAACTTCAATCATCTTGAAGCTGGAATTGATAATGGACCTATTCCTGGCCATGACGGTGTACGTCAAAGTGGTCGAGACTGGCAGCATGACCGCCGCCGCCCGCCAATGCAGCTTGTCGACCACCATGGTCGGCAACCACTTGCGCGCCCTCGAGCAACGCCTGGGCGTCAGCCTGATCAACCGCACCACCCGCCGCCAGCGCCTGACCGAGTTTGGCGCGGCCTACTACGAGCGGTGCCTGGAGGTACTGGGGCTGGTGCAGGACAGCGAACGGCTCGCCGAAACCGTGCAGGACGAACCCGAGGGCATACTGCGCATTGCCGCCCCACCGAGCTTCGGTTCCGAATGCCTGGCGCCAGCCATGCACCTGTTCACGCAGCAATACCCGCAAATCCGCGTCGATGTGGTGCTGAGCCAGCAGGTGGTGGACCTGATCGACAACAGCGTCCACGCCGCCATTCGCCTGGGCACCCCCGAGCCATCGGGGCTGATCGCGCGGCCGTTGATGGACTTCACCCTGACCATCTGCGCCGCCCCGTCCTACCTGGAGCGCCGGGGAATACCCCGCACGCCGGCCGAACTGAGCCACCACGCCTGTCTGACCTACGCCTACCCTGTCGGCGATGACTGGAGCGCGGTGGGCAAACGATGGCCACTGACCGGGCCCGAAGGCGAGGTGCTGGTGCCGGTCAGCGGGCCGATGATGATCAACAGTGCACCCGGCCTGCACCAGGCCGCCCGCGCCGGCATGGGCGTGGTCATGCTGCCCGATGCGCTGGTGCAGCAGGACCTGCAAGACGGCAAGCTGGTGGCGCTGCTGCGTGACTATCAACTGCCCCGCCGGCCGATGAACCTGGTCTACGCACCGGACCGCTATCGCTTGCCGAAGCTGCGCTGTTTTGTCGAGTTCGCAGTGCAAATGTGGGGCAAACAAGGTGCCGGGCCCGGCGCACCCAAATCGCATAAATCACCGTAGGAGCAAAGCTTGCTCGCGAGCGCGATCTCCAGGGCGGCATCGAGGCATCGCGGCATCGCGGCATAGGTATCTACACGACTGTGGTGCGACCGGGATGTTGGATCAGGCCGAGTACATATCCATTTTTGCGGTAACGGCCTCCTATGGTTCCGCCTGACGGCGGCTCACTTTTGAACAGCGCAAAAGTAAGCAAAACGCTCTTACCCCACCACTCGGTGCCTCGCTTAGGCTCGGCATGCCCGTACTCCGACATTGATTTGGGGGGCCGCCGCAATGGGCCCTCCCTGGCCCAGTGCGGCTAAACCGGCGTCCTGCCGGTTTACCCCCCAAATCAATATCGGATTCCGGCCAGCGTGGTTAACGGGCGCCCAGGATCAAAAACAAAGCGAGGCGGCCTAAAAGCCGACCTGATCACTGGGGCATGCGCGGTGTAGCTTCTACTTCCCAAGACGCTGACGAAGTCAGCCATCTTTTGATCTGGCTCTGGCTCTGGCTCTGGCTTTTGATCCTGGGCGCCCCGTTAACCACGCTGGCCGAACGCAGGCTTGAATCCGTGGGTAACCCGGCAGGACGCCGGGTTAGCCGCCCCGCGCCATGGATGGCGCGTGGCGGCGGCCCACGGATTCAAGCCGGAGTGAGGGCACACCGAGCCCAAGCGAGGTGCCAAGTGGTGGGGCATGAGCGTTTTGCTTACTTTTGCGCTCCTCCAAAAGTGAGCCGCCGTCAGGCGGAACCATAGGAGGCCGTTACCGCAAAAATGGATATGTACTCCGCCTAATCCAACACCCCAGAGGCCGCCACGCGGGCAAGCCTTGCTCCTACGACAGCCGCGTAGTCGAATCACATTATGGATTAGCCTCCAAAGGCTACTTTTGCAAATGTAGCCTTTAAAGGCTACTTTTAAGCACTACGTCTTTCCTCTAGGCACCTGCATGACGATCAAGGCAGTCCTGACCGGCGATCTGATTCATTCCCAGCACTCCCACGACACCCTGGCGTACATCGAGGGGCTTGCAGCAGTGCTGGCGACCTTGAGCGAGCGCTACGGCGCCAGCGCTGAAACCTTCCGTGGCGATGGCTTTCAACTGGTGCTCGGGCAACCGGCGCTGGCCTTCGACTGTGCGCTGGCCTTGCGGGCCGGGCTGATTGCCGCCAGTCCCAAAGGCGAGCGTTGGGACGCCCGGCTCGCCATCGGCCTCGGAACGGCGCAAGCAGACCAAGGCTACGGCGAAGTCTTTGTGCTTTCCGGGCAAGGCCTGGACAGCATGAAAAAATCGACCCTGGGGGTTTTCAGCAGCGACGGGCAGTTTCTCGAGCGCACAGAGCTGGTGACCGAGTTTGTCGGCGCCATCATCGAGCAATGGACCCAGGTGGAGGCCCAGACCTACGGCGTACACCTGACCAGCCAGGGCGATCAATCGAGTACCGCCCACTACCTGGGCAAATCCCGGGTCACGGTCAACAAGGCGTTGCAACGGGCCCAAGCACGATTGCTCGATCGTTACCTGGAACGCACCCACCAGTGGATCGAGGAGTTGCAACATGGCTGAGCCGAGCACCCTGTTGCTGATACTGCTACTGATCCATGTGCTGGCCGACTTCTCCCTGCCGTGGAAACGCTGGTTCAGCGATGCTGCCACCGGCTTGCACCGAGCGCGGGCGCTGACGGGCTATGTCGCGGTCGCCGGGCTGGGCTACTTTAGCGCGCTGGCGCTGACTGCCAACCCGCTCCCTGGGCTGCACTGATCGCGCTGTCGCTGGCCGTGGCGCGAGCGGCGCTGCATGGATTACTACCGCGGCCCGCGCCCCATCCGGTGCGCCGTTTTATCCTGGAGCAGGGACTATGCGTGCTGGCGATCCTCGGGGTCTGGGCCGTGATCGAGGGTGCCGCGCTGCCCTGGCACGCCTGGTTGAGGGGACTGGTGAGCCCGCCAAACCTGTTGATCGCCCTGGCCTACCTGCTGGTGTTGCGCCCCACTTCCAGCTTGATCGGGGCCGCCCTCGCCCCGTGGATCAGGGAAATCGACAAGCTCGGCTCACTGGCCAATGCCGGTGCGCTGATTGGCAATCTGGAGCGGGTGTTGATCCTGACCTTCGTCCTGTTGCAGCAATGGGAGGCCGTGGGTTTCCTGATCACCGCCAAAAGCATCCTGCGCTTCAATGAAATCCAGGGGGCCAAGGTCCGCTCACTGAGCGAATACGTGCTGCTGGGCACCTTGTTGAGTTTCACCATGAGTATCGCCATCGGGCTGGCGGTGACGCGGATCCTGGCACTGTAGCCTCCTGAGGCTACTTTTCGAGATGTAGCCTCAGAAGGCTACACCTGCGCGGCGACTTCCGGCACTGGAGCGGCACTGTACCTTGGGCTAGTCTCAGCGGCGCAGGGGCCACTTCGGCATTAGCACAGCAGGGAGAGCGATCATGGGGGATGCGTCTGAATTCGAGCCATTACAGGTCCATCCGGTGGACCTCAATGAAGACATGCTGCAGGCGATTCTCGACCTGACCAGCGATGGCATCTGGGACTGGAACGCCAACACCGGCTTCGTCTACCGCAACCGTGGCTGGTACGCAATGCTTGGCTACGCCCCCCACGGCCTGGAAAACAGTGTGCTGACCTGGGAAAACCTGATCCACCCGGAAGATTTCCCCCGGGTGATGCACCTGTTCGATGACCATCTACAGCAGCGCTCGCCGCGTTACCTGGCGCAATACCGCTGCCGCATGCAGGACGGCTCCTACACCCGGATCGAAGACCACGGCTATGTGGTCGCGCGCAACGCCGATGGCTCGGTCGCGCGGATGATCGGCGCCCATCGCAGCATTGAAGACAAGCAGCGCCTGGTGGAGCAACTGGAGCAACGCAACAAGTCCCTGGAAGCGATCATCGACGAACGCACCCGCGAGCTGTCGCGAGTCAATCAACAGTTGCAGGTGCAGTTGCAGGAGAACCGCAAGCTGGCAGAGAGCGACAGCCTCACCGGCATCGCCAACCGCTACCGCCTGGAAACCGCCCTGCCCCTGGAATGCGAACGCGCCGAGCGATTTCGCCAGCCGCTGTCGCTGATCGCCATGGACATCGATGATTTCAAAGTCATCAATGACCATTACGGCCATGCCCTGGGTGATGCGGCATTGGTGCACGTGGTGGAAACCATCAAGCGCTGCGTGCGCGAAGGCGACTTGCCTGGCCCGCTGGGGCGGCGACGAGTTCATCATGCTGCTGCCCAATACCCCCGTCACCACCGCCCAGGTCCTGGCCGAAACCATTCGGTTTGAACTGGAAAGCCTGGCCCCTGTAGGTGACTACCAGGTGACCATGAGCTTTGGCGTGGTCGAGCGCTTCGCCGACGAACAGAAGACCGGCCTGCTGGCCCGCGCCGACCAGGCGTTGTACCGCTCGAAGATCGTCGGCAAAAATGTGATCTCCGGATGAGCCGCGCTAGTTCCCGGCCTTCACCAACACCGGTTGCGCCGAATACCGCTGCGGGTACAGCTGTTTGAGCTGTGCCACTTTCGGCAGGTCGTTGATCACGATGTAGGGGTGGTTGGGGTGCTCGGTCAGAAAGTCCTGATGGTAATCCTCCGCCGGGTAAAAACCGCTGTCGCGCTCGATGCTGGTCACAATCGGTGCGTTGAAGGCATGGGCCGCGTCCAGCTGGGCGATGTA
This sequence comes from Pseudomonas sp. P5_152, assembly GCF_033989915.1. Taxonomy (NCBI): domain Bacteria; kingdom Pseudomonadati; phylum Pseudomonadota; class Gammaproteobacteria; order Pseudomonadales; family Pseudomonadaceae; genus Pseudomonas; species Pseudomonas sp. P5_152. The sequence continues at coordinate 1,999,630 of NZ_JASFAH010000002.1, forward strand.
GGCCTGGGCGACCTTTTGTTGCCGGGCATCCTCCACGAACAGTGCCGAACGATACTGGGTGCCACGGTCCGGCCCCTGGCGGTTGAGCTCAGTGGGGTTATGGGCCACCGAAAAATAGATCTGCAGCAAGCTGCCGTAGCTGACCTGGGCCGGGTCGAAGGTCACTCGTACCGCTTCGGCGTGACCGGTATCGCCCTCGCCGACACGTTCGTAGCGGGCTGTTTCGGCCGAGCCCCCGGCGTAGCCGGACACCGCACTGGTCACCCCTTTGACGTGCTGGAACACCCCCTGCACGCCCCAGAAACAACCACCGGCGAACACCGCGGTTTCGCTCGCAGTGTTCGGCACTTCGTCGACCACTGGCGCTGCCAGGACGACTGCTTCTTCGCTCGCGCCCAGGGAAAAGCCCAGGCACTGCCCGACCACGCTGGCAAGCGCCAGGCCGAACAAGGTGTGACGCCAGGTCAATCGGCGATTCATGGTAGGTACTCCTGATGGGGAAATTTTGCGGCTGGCGGTGCGGCCACTGACCGAGGTAAAAGCCCGGGGTCAGGCGGCAAAGGTCATGGCCAGGCCGTTCATGCAGTAACGCAGTCCGGTCGGTGCTGGGCCGTCGTCGAACACATGGCCCAGGTGCCCACCACAACGCCGGCAATGCACCTCTTCGCGCAACACGCCGAAACTGCGGTCCTGGCGGGAGGCCACGGCGTTGGGCAGCGGCGCCCAGAAACTGGGCCAGCCGGTGTGGCTGTCGAACTTGCGGCTTGAGGTAAACAGCGCCAGCTCGCAGCCGGCGCAGGCAAAGGTGCCGTCCCGATGCTCGTCGTTCAGTGCACTGCTGTAGGCGCGTTCGGTGCCCTCCTCCCGCAGGATGTGGTACTGCTCGGGGCTCAGCAGGGCGCGCCATTGGGCCTCGCTGTGGCTGACTTCGAAAGTCTCGGCCGCCTGCGCCGCACCGATCAACGCCGGGGGAGCCACCCGCCGGGTCAAGACCCCGGCCACCAGCGCCGCAACACCCAGCCCGCCGCCGGCCAGAAGAAACTGTCGCCGTGAGTACATGGTTCCTCTCCTTCACTGTGTTTTCTGGAACACAGCCTAGGCTTGAGGTGATCGCCAAATCCTCACGCACAGTTAAACAATTCGTGATAACTGAGCGTCGGGAAAAGCCGCACAATGGCCGCACTACGCAACCGGATCGGAGCTTTATGGACCAGCCTAAACGTGTCCTGGTGGTCGAGGACGACAGCCACATCGCCGACCTGATCTGCCTGCACCTGCGCGACGAACACTTCGAGGTGGTGCACAGCGCCGATGGCAACCAGGGCTTGCGCCTGCTCGAACAGGGCAACTGGGACGCGCTGGTCCTCGACCTGATGCTGCCCGGTGTCGACGGCCTGGAAATCTGCCGCCGCGCCCGCGCCATGGCGCGCTACACGCCGATCATCATCACCAGCGCGCGCTCCAGCGAAATGCACCGCATCCTCGGCCTGGAACTGGGTGCCGACGACTACCTCGCCAAGCCGTTTTCCATGCTCGAGCTGGTGGCCCGGGTCAAGGCCCTGCTACGCCGGGTCGATGCCATGGCGCGCAATCTGAAGATGGACGCCGGCAGCCTCAGCAGCGACGGCCTATTCATCGACCCGATCACCCGCGAAGTGACACTGCACGGCAAACGCCTGGACCTGACGCCACGCGAGTTCGACCTGCTGTATTTCTTTGCCCGCCAACCGGGCAAAGTGTTCTCGCGCATGGACCTGCTCAATGCGGTATGGGGCTACAGCCACGAAGGCTACGAACACACGGTCAATACCCACATCAACCGCCTGCGCGCCAAGATCGAGGCCGATCCGGCGCAGCCGGTGCGCATTCTCACGGTCTGGGGCCGCGGCTATAAATTCGCCAGCGCGCAGGAGCCGACATGAGGCTGACCCTGAGCCAACGCCTGTCGCTGGTGTTCGCCTTGCTCCTGCTGATCTGCAGTGGCAGCTCGGTGTGGATGCAGGTGCGCGCCAACCAGATGCACGAGCTGGAGGTGGTGCAAGGCTTGTCCCGCGACCTGGCGCAGCACATCGCCCGCGACACTCAGTTGATGGATGCCAACGGCCTGAAACCCGAAGCCCTGCGTGGCCTGTTCAGCCAACTGATGCTGGTCAACCCGAGTGTCGAGGTGTACCTGCTGGACAACCAGGGCCGGGTGATCGGCGATGCCGCGCCCGAGGGCCATCTGCGCCGCGAACAGGTTGACCTGGCGCCATTGCAGCGCTTGCTCAACGACGAGACCCTGCCGATTCTCGGCGACGACCCGCGCAGCCTCGACGGGCGCAAGGTATTCAGCGCCGCGCCGCTCAAGGTCAACGGCCAGCAGGCCGGTTATTTGTATGTGGTGCTGCTCAGCGAAGAACGTGATCGCTTGGCCGCGCGCGGCGCCACCAGTGCGGCGCTGAACACCGCCCTATGGTCGATTGGCCTGGTGGCGTTGCTGTGCCTGATTGCCGGCCTGACTGCGTTCACCCTGATCACCCGGCCCCTGCGGCGTCTGACCGACAGCGTGAAGAGATTCGACATCGACGGCATCCCCACCACGGCGCCCGCCCCTGTGGAGCCGCCCACCAGCCAGGACGAAATTGCCGTACTCGCTGCCGCGTTCCGGCAGATGCAGAACCGCCTGGGCGAACAATGGCGCTCCCTGACCCGCCAGGACCAGGAGCGCCGTGAGCTGGTGGCGAACATTTCCCACGACCTGCGCACGCCTCTGGCTTCGTTGCATGGCTACCTGGAAACCCTGTCGCTCAAGGACGCCAGCCTGACCCCGGACGAACGCCGGCGTTACCTGGGCATCGCCCTGGACCAGAGCCGCAAGGTCGGTGGCTTGGCGCAATCGCTGCTGGAACTGGTGCGCCTGGAGCACGGTTTTGTCCAGCCGGTGCTGGAGCGTTTTTCCCTGACCGACCTGGTACAGGACATTTTCCAGAAATTCGAGCTGAACGCCGAGGCCCGGCATGTGCAACTCAAGGCCAGTTTTGCGCCGAGCGTGTCGGGGGTGTGCGCCGACCTCGGATTGATCGAACGGGTGCTGACCAACCTGTTCGACAACGCCCTGCGCTATACCCCAGTCGGCGGGGTGGTCGAGATCCGTCTGGAGCCTCAGGGCAAATTCGTCGAAATCACCGTCAGCGACAGCGGCCCGGGGATCGCCGCCGAACTGCGCGAAGGACTGTTCCTGCGTCCGTTCAATATTGGCGGCGCACGGCGCGATGGTGGCTTGGGCTTGCGGATTGTGCAGCGGATCCTCGAACTGCATGGGCGCCAGGTACGACTGCTGGATGTCCCGGGCCAGGGCGCGACCCTGTGCTTCTCCCTGGCGGTGGACGAAGCAACGGCCACGGCCCTGGCAGTGCGCTCGATGAACCTCAATACACCGGGACAGGCCTGACGGACCAGAGGCGACTGCATCGCCAGCCCTGTAGGAGCGAGCTTGCTCGCGATGGCGGTATGTCAGGCGCCATGGATATTGAATGTGTCGGCCTCATCGCGGGCAAGCCCGCTCCCACAATGGCTCTGGCTGCCCACAGATCCCGCATACACGCCACAAATCCTGTGGGAGCGAGCTTGCTCGCGATGGCGGTATGTCAGGCGCCATGGATACTGAATGTGCCGGCCTCATCGCGGGCAAGCCCGCTCCCACAATGGATTTGTGGTGCCCACAGATCCCGCATACACGCCACAAACCCTGTAGGAGCGAGCTTGCTCGCGATGGCGGTATGTCAGGCGCCATGGATATTGAATGTGTCGGCCTCATCGCGGGCAAGCCCGCTCCCACAATGGATTTGTGGTGCCCACAGATCCCGCATACACGCCACAAACCCTGTAGGAGCGAGCTTGCTCGCGATGGTGGTGTGTCAGGCGCCATGGATATTGAATGTGACCCCATCCCACAATGGCTCTGGCTGCCCACAGATCCCGCATACACGCCACAAACCCTGTGGGAGCGAGCTCGCGATGGCGGTGTGTCAGGCGCCATGGATATTGAATGTGACCCCATCCCACAATGGCTCTGGGTGCCCACAGATCCCGCATACACGCCACAAACCCTGTGGGAGCGAGCTTGCTCGCGATGGCGGTGTGTCAGGCGCCATGGATGTTGAATGTGGCGGCCTCATCGCGGGCAAGCCCGCTCCCACGATGGTTTTGTGGTGCCCACAGATACCTGCAGTCAGTCGCGGTAGCCGGGCGCCACTCGGTCGAGCAGACGCAGCAGGGCTTTCCAGGCCAGGTCCAGGGCGTCCGGATCACTCAGTTCGCCTGCGGCCAAGGGGCGCTGCGGCTGGTTGAACTGGCGTTCGGTGTGTTCGCAGACCGCTGCCGGAGGCAGCACCAGGTCACCGCAGGCTTGGGCGGCCAACTGAATGTCGCAGGCCTTTTCCAGGTAGTACATGCGCAGGAACGCCTGGGCCACGCTGCTGCCGACAGTCAACAGACCGTGGTTGCGCAGCATCAGCACGGGCTTGTCGCCCATGTCCGCCACCAGCCGCGCTTGCTCGGCCAGGTCCAGGGCGATGCCTTCGTAATCGTGATAGGCAACACGGCCGTAGAACTCCATGGACATCTGATTCACCGGCAACAAGCCGCAGGCCAGCGCCGCCACCGCGCAGCCGGCCCGGGTGTGGGTGTGCAGCACGCACTGGGCGTCCTCGCGGGCCGCGTGCAGGGCGCTGTGGATCACGAAGCCGGCCGGATTGACCGGGTAGGGACTGTCCTCCACCGCACGTCCGTCGAGCCCGATCTTGACCAGGTTCGAGGCGCTGATTTCGTCGAACATCAACCCATAAGGGTTGATCAGGAAATGATGTTCAGGCCCCGGCAGGCGCACCGAGATGTGAGTGAAGATCAGGTCGGTCATGCGAAAGTGCGCGATCAAGCGGTAGCAGGCCGCCAACTCCTCACGCAATTGCTGTTCGGTCGGGTTGATCACTGGCACTGCTCCAGGTCCTCGACCAGCGCGTCCCAGCCGCTGAAGCCGCGGCGGCCGATGAACACCAGGCTCGAGCCCGTGGCCTGGGCCTCGTCGGTGGCGGCAAGGAACTGGCTACGGGTGCCGACGTGTTGCAGCCAGTGCGCCTTGGTGCCCTGATCCAGCAGCACCAGGCCCTTGACCCGAAACACATCGCGGGGCAACGCCTGCAACCAGCCGCGCAGGCGCTCGACGTTCAAGGGCGTTGGGCTCTGCCAGAGAAAGCTGCTGAACATCTCGCCGTGGTCGTCACTGGCAACCAGGGTCAAGGGTTTGAGCGTGCGCGCCTGCAAGTCCAGGTCCGAATCCAGCCACAGCGCGTCGGGCAGCTGCGCCTGGACGCTTTCGTGGATCCGGGTCCGCAGGCCCAGCGCGTCGCGCAAGGCTTGCAGTTGGACGGCGTCCACCAGGTCGGTCTTGTTCAACAGCAGCAGGTCGGCCGCCGCCACTTGCGCCCGGGCCAGGCGGGCGTACTCGCCGTCGAGCTGCAGATGACCGGTGGCATCGACCACGGTGATCACCATGTCCAGTTGCATCTGGCTGCGCAGTTGCGGGTAGGCCAGGGTCTGCACGATGCGCTGTGGATCGGATACCCCGCTGCACTCGATGACGATGCGCTCCAGCCGTGGCTGCAATTGCGCAAGGCTGCTCAACTGCGCCAGCAGGTCTTCCTGCACCGTGCAGCAGATGCACCCGTTCTGCAGGCTGTACACCGCATCGGTGACCTCGGAAACGATCGCCGCATCGATGTTCAGTTCACCAAAATCATTGACGATCACCGCCAACCGACTGCCTTCGGCGCGGCGCACCATGCGGTTGAGCAAGGTGGTCTTGCCGGCCCCGAGAAACCCCGAGACCACGGTCACCGCGATGCGTTGAGGGTTCATTGGGCCTTGCCCTCCAGCACCGGTGGTTCACCTGTCCACACGGCCTTGAGGCCGGCGTCGGCCAGTGTGCCGTTGCGGTCATAGACCAGTTGCCCGTCGACGAAGGTCAACAGCACCTGAGTCTGGTGGATGTAATTACGCGCCGGCTGGGCAAACAGGTCGCGATCGATGACGATCAAGTCCGCCGATTTGCCGACTTCCAGGCTGCCGGTCGACTGCTCCAGGCCCATGGCTACGGCACCGTTGAGGGTGATCACGTTCAGCGCCTGCTCGAGGCTGATCGGATCGCCGAAGCAGGACGGATCGTCGTTCCACGGGTTTTGCCGGGTGACCATGGTTTCCAGCGCCAGCCACGGGTCGATGGACGCCACCGGCCAGTCGGTGCCCATCACCGCAGTGCCGCCGGCTTCGAGCACGCCCTTGAAATCGTAGATGCGCTTGAGCCGCTCCTGGCCGTAGCCCGAACGTGCGCCGCTGGCGAATGGCGTCGGGTACCAGGCCGCCGGGGAGAATTCGGCGATCACGTTGAGTTCCTTGAAGCGCGGCAGGTTGCCAGGGTGCAGCAAGGTGCTGTGGGCGCACTGGTGGCGCACACCGCTGAAGCCGTTGCGCCGCCGGGCCTCGGCGACGGCATCGAGGAACACATCGGAAGCGCCGTCACCGGTGCAGTGGGCGATGACGCGGATGCCGCGGCTGTCCATGTCCACCACCATGTCGGTGATGTGCTCGGGGGTCAGGTTGAGCTTGCCGCGCCAGCTCGACTCTTCTGGCCAGGGAGTCAGCAGGTACGAGGACTTCGGCTCCACGGTGCCGTCGAAGTGGAATTTCACCGCGTTGGCGCTCAGGCGCGCGCTGCGGTAGTAGTGACGCTCACCACTGAGCAGCTCCCAGCGGCGACGCACCGGGAAGATGTCGTCCTGCCAACTGATGGCGGCTTCAATGCGCACCGTCAGTTCGCCGCTGTCGTCCAGCTCTTTCAGCGCCTGCAGGCGTTGCTCGCAGACGTGTACGTATTTGCTCGCGGTGACGCCACGCGAGCTCTGGAAATGCACCCCATCACGGTAAGCGCGGCGCAGCACGCTGACCGGGGTCGGCGGCATGGCGGCGTGGATCATCGCGTAGGCACCGTCGATCATCAGGCCGTTGGGTTCGCCGCTCAGCTCGTCGCGCTCCAGGTAGCCATTGCGCGGGTCGGCGGTGTGGCGGTCGATGCCCGCCAGTTCCAGGGCCTTGGAGTTGACCATCATGGTGCCCCACATGCGATCGAGCAGGGCCACCGGGCGATCCGGCATGACGCTGTCGAGCCACGCCCGGCCCGGGGTCAGGCCGGCTTCGCGGAAGGTGTAGCGCACCCAGTACTGCCCGTAGATCCAACCGTCGCCGGGGTGGGCCTCGGCATAGGCCAGGATGCTCGCGCGCAGCTGTTCCGGGGTCGGGTCTTCGATGCCGACATCCAGGTCGTCGCTGTAGCGCGGGGCCAGGGCCAGGTCAGGGTGGGTGTGCATGTCGTGCAGGCCCGGCATGCAGAAGGCGCCCTGCAGGTCATGCACCAGGGTGTTCGGGCCCTTGAACCCTTGCAGCTCGGCCAGGCTGGCAACCCCTACCAACTTGCCGCCGCGAATGGCCACGGCCTCAGCCCAGGGCTGCGCAGGGTTCTGGGTATAGATGCGACCGTTGCCAAGGATCAGGTCGGCATAGGTCCCTTGCGCAGAATGGGTAGAGGAAAAGTTGTCGGACTCAGCCATGCAAGCCACCTTCGAGTTCAGTGCGGGTGAAGGGTCTTCCGCGCACGTTTGGCTTCGGTGACCCTGACGAATGGCACTAGTATTGTTGAATCAACCAATACAACAATCGATTTTTTTTGGCTTAATCGTTCGATTTACGTCACCATACGATTCAACACTCAGCTCCCTTAAAGACAGGATTCTTTATGCGCTTTCCTTCGATGACAGCCCTGCGGGCTCTGGATGCGGTGGCCCGGCTGGGCAGCGTGTCGGTCGCCGCCCGCGAACTGAACCTGACCCGCAGCGCCATCAGCCACCAGATCAGCAAGCTGGAAGAGTGCGTGGGGTTTGCCCTGACCGAGCGCATCGGCCGCGGGATCGGCCTGACCTACCAGGGCGAGCGTTATGCCCGCGAAGTGCATGGGATTTTGTTGAACCTGCTCGACGCCGGCCAGCCGGTTGACGACCAGGAAGTCTCGGGACGGCTGTGTGTCAGCTGCGCGCCGGGGTTCGCCACTTACTGGCTGTGCCACCACATTGGCGCGTTCCTGCGCCAGTACCCGCAGGTGCAGTTGCAACTGATCTCCCCCAAGTCGCCGGACGACACCCACAACACCAACGTCGACCTGTTTATCGCCTACGGCATTGGCGACTGGCCAGAAATGCACGTCGAGGAAATCGTCGCGCTACGCTTTTTCCCGGTGTGCAGCCCGCGCCTGATCAACGCCTTGAGCGGCCTGAAGAACCCGCAGGAACTCAGCGCCTACCCGCTGCTGCACATGACCGACTACTCGGACTGGCGCGTCTGGCTGACCGCCGCCGGTGCCTCGGGTGTCAATGCCATGAGCGGAATCCTGTTCTCCGACGCCCACTGCGCGCAGTCGGCGTGCATTGCCGGCCAGGGCATCGCCATCGGCGACAACCTGATCAGCGGCGACGCGCTGTCCAAGGGACTGTTGGTGCGCCCGTTCGACATCACCATCGACCTGCACCGCGGCTACTACCTGGCAACCGACCCGCAAAAAGCCGAGCGGCGGGTGGTCCAGGCCTTTAGCAGTTGGGTCAAGACTCAGTTGCAGTCCTCGCACCAGACCTGGCAAGACACCCTCTGACGTGGCGGCAAACTCCGCTCTTTCATAGGGCGGAGTCAGCGGGTAATTGAGTAATTTTACTAACCAATACCCACAAAATAATTCCATTGATGTAGCGATACTTTTAACAATAATAAACCCAAAGCCCATTTCGGATTTGCATCCGTCCTCGTACGTCTTATGGGCAATAAAAAGAGGAACTCCATCGTGTCCAGCGGTTCAGCGATTCAGCTCAGCGCACAAGGTATCAGCCAGTATTACGGTCGCTTCGCAGCGCTGGATAACGTCGACCTGGACGTTCGCCAAGGCGAGTTCCTGACGTTGCTGGGGCCTTCCGGTTCGGGCAAGACCACCTTGCTGATGATCCTCGCGGGCTTCCTCAGCCCGACGTCCGGAAAATTGATGGAACAGGGCGTCGACATCATCAAGCGCTCGGCGGAAAAACGTAACTACGGCATGGTGTTCCAGGGGTATGCGCTGTTCCCGCACATGACGGTGGCGGACAACGTGGCCTACCCGCTGCGCATCCGCAAAGTCGCCGCCGAAGAACGCCAGCGTCGGGTCAAGCACATTCTCGAAGTGGTCGGCCTCGGCGCGCACATGCACAAGAAGCCCGCCGAAATGTCCGGCGGCCAGCAACAGCGCGTGGCGATTGCCCGGGCGCTGGTGTTCGAACCGGACCTGCTGCTGCTCGACGAGCCCCTGTCGGCACTGGACAAGAACCTGCGCGAACAGCTGCAGACCGAACTGCAACGCATCCACCGCCAGGTCGGCACCAGCTTCGTGTTCGTCACCCATGACCAGAACGAAGCCCTGGCACTGTCATCGCGCATCGCGATTTTCAACCACGGCAAGCTGACCCAGGTCGACACTCCGGAAAACATCTACAACCGCCCCGAGAGCCGGTTTGTCGCCGAGTTCCTTGGCAAGATGAACCTGTTCCCGCTGCTGGACCTGACCCGCAACGGCCCGACCGCCAGCGGCCGCTGTGGCGACAACCTGCTGCACGCCCAGGCCCCCGCGCCCCTGAGCAAACAGCCGAGCGTGCTGGCGGTGCGTCCCGAACACATGGACCTGCACAGCGAACGCCCGAACCGCGACGGCTACAACGTGATCCCGGCGCAACTCACCGACAAGGTCTACCAGGGTTCCAGCACTCACCTATCGCTGACGGTCGGGGGCGACGCCCTGCCGATCAACCTCTCGGTTCCCGGTAATCATCCGGGGGCCCTGATGCCCAGCGGCGCCCCGGTGTGGCTGAGCTGGCCGGTCCAGCAAAGCTTCCTGCTGCAAGCCTGACCCCTGAATTACGTGCGTCACAAAGCTCTCTCCTAACGACAACAATAGGCCCTTGTCCCAACGGACACCCGCCATCTGAGGACTTGCCCATGAGCCAGGATCATCAACGCGACTGTATTGAAGTGCTTATCGAAAAGGCCCGTGGCGGGCAGATCAACCGACGCACCTTCATCCAGGCCATGGGCCTGTTGGCGGCAGTGCCCCTGGCGCTGCGCAGCGGTATCAGTTGGTCGGCCGACAAGCCGCTGGTGGTGGTCAACTGGGGCGGCGACGCACTGACCGCCTTCCGCTCGGCCTGGACCGACACCTTCACCAAGAACACCGGAATCCAGGTGCGCATCGACGGCGCCGGCCCCACCGAGGGCGCGATCCGCTCGCAACTGGCCAGCGGTCAGCCCAGCTGGGACGTAGTCGACGTCGAGAGCTACAGCGCAATCGTCCTGGGCAAGGAAAAGATCCTGCAGCCGCTGGACTACAACGTGATCAAGCGTGACCAGGTGGCGCCGGTACTGGCCTCCGACCACGGGATCGCCAGCTACCAGTTCAGCTACGTGATGGCCTGGGACAGCGAGAAGTTCGGTGAGAACGGGCCGAAAACCTGGGCCGATTTCTGGGACGTGAAGAAATTCCCTGGCAAACGCACCCTCTATAAGTGGATGAACGGCATGCTCGAAGCGGCGCTGCTGGCCGACGGCGTACCGGCCGATCAGCTCTACCCGCTGGACGTGGTGCGCGCGCTGAACAAGATCGACGAGATCAAGCCCCACGTGCTGTCGTTCTGGAGCTCGGGCGCCGAAAGCCAGCAACTGATGGTCGATGGCGAAGTCTCGGTGGGCGCTATCTGGCACACCCGCGCCAAGCTGCTCAGCGAAGACACCGAAGGCCGCGTGCGTTGGAGCTTCGACAACGGCTTCATCAACTCCAGCAGTTGGGCCGTGCTGTCGGGCAACCCGGCGGGCAGCCAGCCGGCGATGCAGTTCATCCAGCATGCCCTGCAACCGCAAGGCCAGCTCAAACTCTTCGAACTGCTGGGCAACGGGCCGTCCAACAGCGCGACCGAGAAGCTGATGTCGGCCGAACAACTGCAAGCCAACTGCGCGTCAGAAGAGAACCTGAAAAAACAGATCGCGCTCAACGCCCAGTGGTACGCCGATAACTACTCCAACGCCCTGGAGCAGTACCTCACGCGGCTGTCCAAGTGAGCCATCGATCATGACCATGACCTTGACCCTGAGCAAACCCAAGCCGCGGTTCAGTTCGCCGGCGCTGGAACGCAGCTTGCTGCTGTTCCCGCTGCCGGTGTTGCTGCTGATCTTCTACGTGCTGCCGTTTATCGGCGTGGTTGGCTGGAGTTTCTCGTTGCCGACACCGGGCCTGGACCAGTACGAACGCATCGCCACCGACCCGGCCATCCACGACATGCTCTGGCGCACCCTGCGCCTGTGCCTGACCGTCAGCGTCCTGGCCCTGGTGATCGGTTACCTGCTGGCTTACTGCTGGGTGTTCAGCCCGCCGTTCTGGCAGCGGGTGGTGGAGATCTGCATCTTCATCCCATTCTGGATCTCGGTGCTGGTGCGGGCGTTTGGCTGGTTGATCGCCCTGCGCAGCAACGGAGTGCTCAACAATGGGCTGATGGGCATGGGCCTGATCGATCAACCGCTGCAACTGAGCCGCAACGAAATCGGGGTGGTGATCGGCATGCTCCACGTGATGATTCCGTATGCGGTGTTCCCGCTGCTGTCAAGCATGCGCCAGCTGGACCAGCGCATCCTCATGGCCTCCCGCGGCCTGGGCGCCGGGCCACTGCGCACCTTCTGGCAAGTGTTGCTGCCCCAGACCCTGCCGGGAGTGCTGGGTGCCTTCATCATGGTCTTCGTGTTCTGCCTGGGCTTCTTCATTACCCCGGTACTGCTGGGTGGCGGGCAGACGGTGATGATCGCCGAGTACGTGTTCCTGCAAATGTTCCAGACCAGTAACTGGGGCCTGGGGGCTGCCTTGAGCGTGGTGCTGCTGTTGTTGGTCAGCGCATTGATCTGGGTCCTGCTGAAAATGACCCGTGTGAACCGCCTGGTAGGCTGAGGTTATCTATGAACACCCATCGTACAAGCCTGAGTACCCGCCTGCTGGCCGTGACCGCCATGGCGTTCATGCTGTTCCCGCTGCTGACGGTGATACCGGTGTCGTTCACCAGCAAGCGCTTCCTGTCGATGCCCGAGGGCAACTGGTCGCTGCGCCATTACGAGGCGCTGGTGAGCAACCCGGACTGGTTCCATGCCATCAGCCAGAGCCTGACCATTGCCTTTGCCACCAGCATCATCGCGACCCTGCTGGCGGCCAGCTTCAGCCTCGGCATCTGGTACATGCGCTCGAAACTGGCCACCGCGCTGATCGGCCTGGTGCTGTTGCCCATGGCGATCCCGCCGGTGATTTCGGCGCTGGTGCTGTACTTCATGGAAACCAAGCTCGGCCGCTTCGCCCCGGGCATGGGCTACGACACCCTGACCGGGGTGGTGATCGCCCACGTGATCATGGTGGTGCCGTACGGGGTGGTGACCATGCTCGTGGCCCTCAGCCAGATCGACCGCCGGATTGAACTGGCGTCGCGCAACCTCGGCGCCAGCCTGATGCAGACCACCTTCATGGTGATCCTGCCGAACCTCAAACTGGGCTTGGCATCCACCGCCCTGCTCGGCTTTGCCCTGTCATGGGAAGAAGTGGCGGTGACCCTGTTCATCACCAGCGTCAACGTCGACACCTTGCCCAAGCGCATCTGGAGCGGCTTGCGCGACAACGTCGACCCAAGCGTGGCCGCCATCTCGGTGCTGCTGATCAGCCTGACCCTATTGGTGCTGATTGGACGCCTGGTGGTCCAGCACCTGGTCGACAAACGAGCGCAAAGGCTTCAACACCCGTGACAACACCGCCCCGGTCCAATAGATTAGGCGGCCTGAAAAGGCCGTCGTGCTTTCTCGCCTCAATTCAAGTTTAAAGAAGTAGTGAAATTTCAATGCCAGATTCCAACACCGCTGAATCCGTAGTCACCTTGTCGTCCAAAGCGGAATACGAAAACTCCATCAATCTTTCACAACACGTGCCCCAGGCCAAAACCATCAGCGAGATGGTCCTGGACGCCTTCCACACTTCCAAGGAAAGCGACCAGATTCGCGAGCTGCGCACGGCCATCCGCCAAGCCCACGACCGCTTCGACGACGACCAGGCCTACGAACTGATGGGCCAGCTCAAGCAGCTCAAGGACGCCGAGGCCGCCGACATCGCCGCCCTCGAAGACCTGAGCAGCAAGTTCCCGATCAGCCGCATCCTGTCCAGCTTCAAGGACGACCCAAGCTTCCAGGAGCTGGTCTACGGCTTGGCCCTGAAAGTCCTCAACCAGACCCACCAGGCCATCAGCAACCCAAGCGGCAGCAAGGGCAAGGCCGCCCGCGCGAAGAAAGAAGTCGAAGTGTTCAGCATCAGCAAGGACGGCCTCACCGTGACCCTGCCCCTGCGCACCCCACGCTCGAAACCCAGCGTCGATCGCCAAGCCTATGAATTCCTCGGCTTCACCTTCGTCGGCGAAGGCGACGAACTGGAACTGGAAAACGAAACCTTCCTCGACGCCAGCGGCACCGAACAACCGGCCACCCGCAAAGCCATCATCACCGCCCTGCAACAGCAGACCGCGTTTGCCGGCTACAGCATCGCAGCCCAGTAATCGCCGAGCAAAACCAGCCCAACCAAAAGCCCCTCTCTTCGTTTGAAGGCGGGGCTTTTTGCTGGGGTGAGCGAGCGCATCGGCGGAGAAAACGCAGCGCAAGAGCGGCGAGGACCAGGTCCTCGAACGCAGCCTCGCGGGCTCGACAGCTGCTATGGGGGATTGGGGGGATTGCCGGGATCTGTGGTTTGGTGCAGATCGCCATCGCGGGCAAGCCCGCTCCCACAGAGTTATCCCACAGAGATGTTTCAGCCAGAAAAAGCAGGCCGGCCGGTAGGCCGCCTCGCCCGCCCTGACCACTCAACAGGCCGAGCGTTAGCTCGCCTGCAGCTCTTGATCTTGCTCCGCCCGCCCCATCGGCAGGCTGAGCGAAGGTGTCCATCAGGGGGGAGGCGCGGAGCGCCGTGCGGCGAAGCCGCATACATCGAGAGGAGGTGCAGCGAAGCAAACCGGAGGCGATGCCCCCGGATGGATACCGTAGCGAAGGGACCCCGAGCCTAAGCGAGGGGCCGTACGCCTGGGGCAAGCGTTTTTTTGGTTACTTTTTTTAGGCGCTTGTAAAAAAAGTGACCCGCCGTAAGGGCGGAACCATTAGCCGCCATCACCACAGCAACGGATATGCCCCCCCAACAAAAAGCCCCGCTCTTCTCACAAAGGCGGGGCTCCAGTTACAGCGGCAAACCTCAAGGCGCGTAAGTCAGCAACAACTCACTCGGCACCTTGAAATCCAACGACATCATCACGCTCAACGCAGTGATGGTGAAGATCGAGAACACAAACAGCTTGCGTGCCCACACCGTGTCATCCACCGCCTTGTAGCCGGTCCAGGCCATATACAACCAGTATATGCCCATGGCCGCCGCAACCGCGAGATAACTCATCCCCGCATAACCACTGAAGGTCAGCATCAAGGTCGCCACCAGGAACGCCAGGATGTAGAGCAGGATATGCCGCTTCGCCACCTCGATCCCACGCTTGACCGGCAACACCGGAATCGATGCCGCCAGGTAGTCGTTGAAACGGAAGATCGCGATCGCATAGGAATGCGGCATCTGCCACAGGCTGAACATCACCAGCAGGGTCAGCGCAGCCATGTCGAAGCTGTTGCTCACGGCCACATAACCGATCACCGGCGGCATCGCCCCCGACAGACTGCCCACCAGCGTGCCGTGTACCGACTTGCGCTTGAGATACAGGCTGTAGAAGCCGACATAGATGACAAACCCGATCACCGCGAACAGCGCCGCCAACGGGTTGGCCACCTTGTACAGCAGGGCCACGCCAGCAACACCCAGGACAGTCGCGTAGACCAGTGCCAGTTTCAGGGAGATCAGGCCCTGCACCAGCACCCGGTTCTTGGTGCGCTCCATCTTCAGGTCGATGTCACGGTCGATGCAGTTGTTGAACACGCAACCCGAGGCCACCACCAGGGACGTGCCGATCATCGCGGCCAGGAAAATGGCCAGATCGACATGCCCCTTCGAGGCCAGGAAAAATCCGCCTGCCACAGAAAGCACGTTACCGAAAATGATCCCCGGTTTGGTGATTTGGATAAAGTGCTTAAAGGACATCCGGACTTACCTCACTTCGCCATCATGAAGGTGTGGATGCTGAACATGATCCACAGCGACAGACCCACCAGCAGGACAATTACCAGTGCGGCGAAGACAAACGCGATCACGTTGTTACGCTGAGCCTGCGAACGATCCAGGTGGAGGAAGTACACCAGGTGCACCAGCACCTGGATCACGGCGAATGCCAGGACGATCCACAAGGTGATCGACTTCGGCAGCGATGGGTACATCACCAGGCCGAAAGGAATCACCGTCAGGATGACCGACAGGATGAAGCCGATGGCGTAGGACTTGACGCTGCCGTGACCGGCGTCGTCGTGGGAATGTGATGTGTTAGCCATTTACATAGTCCCCATCAGATAAACAACGGTGAATACGCAGATCCACACGACGTCCAGGAAGTGCCAGAACAGGCTCAGGCAGCTCAGACGGGTCTTGTTGGTCGCCGTCAGGCCGTTTTTCTGCACCTGGTACATCATGATCGCCATCCAGATCAGACCGCTGGTCACGTGCAGACCGTGGGTACCGACCAGGGTGAAGAACCCGGACAGGAAGCCGGAACGGCTAGGGCCGTAGCCTTCGGAGATCAGCAGGTGGAACTCGTTGATCTCCATGGCGATAAAGCCGGCGCCGAACATGAAGGTCATGGCCAACCAGCCCAGGACCTGGCTCTTCTTGCCCTTGAACAACGCCAGCATGGCGAAGCCGTAGGTGATCGAACTGAACAGCAGCAGAGCGGTTTCGCCCAGTACATACGGCAGTTCGAAGATGTCGTGGCCCGACGGGCCACCGGCGACGTTGTTTACCAGTACCGCGTATACCGCGAAGATCGACGCAAACAGGATGCAGTCGGTCATCAGGTAGAGCCAGAAGCCGTATACGGTCATCTCGCCCGAGTCGTGGTGATGGTCATCATGCCCATGTCCATCGACATGGGTGTGTCCAGCATTGGTCACTAAGTTCGACATGGTTTAAGCCTGTTCCAACGAGGTTTCAACACGGGTGGCGGTGGCTGGAACTTTCCCGGCCGCTACCAGACGCTTGTGCTGCTCGGCTTCGATGCGCTCGATCACGTCGACCGGCACCATATAGCCCTGATCATCACGCGCAGCGTGGATCACGAAGTACACCACGGTGCCGACCAGACCGAAGGCGGCCAGCCACCAGATGTGCCAGATCATCGCGAAACCGAACACTGTCAACAGTGCGCCCATGACCACACCGGTGGCGGTGTTGTTTGGCATGTGGATCGGTTCGTAACGGCTTGGCGCCTGGTACGCAGTACCGTTTTCCTTGGCTTCGGTGAACGGATCGATCACATCGGCTTTTGGCAGTACGGCGAAGTTGTAGAACGGTGGTGGCGAGGAGGTCGACCATTCCAGGGTGTGGGCATTCCACGGGTCACCGTGTTCGCACATGTTTTCTGGCTTGTTGCGATCACGCACGCTGACGTACAGCTGGATCAACTGGCAGGCGATGCCGACAGCGATCATCACGGCGCCGAACATGGCGACGTACAGGTACGGTACCCATTCCGGGTTGGTGGTGGCGTTCAGGCGACGGGTCATGCCCATGAAGCCCAGGACGTAGAGCGGCATGAATGCGACGAAGAAGCCGGTGATCCAGAACCAGAATGCAGCCTTGCCCCAGCCTTCGTGCAGCTTGAAGCCGAACGCTTTCGGGAAGTAGAAGCCAAAACCTGCGATGTAGCCGAACACGGCGCCGCCGATGATCACGTTGTGGAAGTGCGCGATCACGAACAGGCTGTTGTGCAGGACGAAGTCAGCACCCGGGATGGCCAGCAGTACGCCGGTCATGCCGCCGATGGCGAAGGTCACCATGAAGCCCAGGGTCCACAGCACTTGGCTGGTGAAACGCAGGCGGCCCTGGTAGATGGTGAACAGCCAGTTGAATAGCTTCACACCCGTGGGGATCGAAATCAGCATCGTCGCCAGGCCGAAGAAGGCGTTGACGCTGGCACCCGAACCCATGGTGAAGAAGTGGTGCAGCCAGACCATGAAACCGAGGATCGAGATCGCGCCCGAAGCGTAGATCATCGAGTGGTGGCCGAACAGTTTCTTGCCAGTGAAGGTCGAGATGACTTCGGAGAAGATCCCGAACGCCGGCAGAATCAGGATGTACACCTCGGGGTGACCCCAGGCCCAGAACAGGTTGACGTACATCATCGGATTGCCACCAAGTTCGTTGGTGAAAATGTGGAAATCCATGTAACGGTCAAGCGTCAGCAGTGCCAGGGTAGCGGTCAGGATCGGGAACGAAGCGACGATCAGGACGTTGGCCCAGGTGCAGGTCCAGGTGAAGATCGGCATGTCCATCAGCTTCATGCCCGGGGTACGCATTTTCAGCACGGTAGCCAGGAAGTTGACCCCCGTCAGCGTCGTACCTAGCCCGGATAGCTGTAGCGCCCAGATGTAGTAATCCATCCCCACGCCCGGACTGTATTGCAGGCCCGACAGCGGCGGATAGGCAACCCAACCGGTCTTGGCGAATTCGCCAACGCCCAGGGACAGGTTGATCAGCACCACGCCGGAAACCAGCAACCAGAAGCTCAAGGAGTTCAGGAACGGGAAGGCAACGTCACGCGCGCCGATCTGCAGCGGCACTGCAAGGTTCATCAGGCCGGTGAAGAATGGCATCGCCATGAAGATGATCATGATCACACCGTGAGCGGTGAAGATCTGGTCATAGTGTTCAGGAGGCAGGTAGCCCGGCGAACCCTCGGTGGCCATGGCCAACTGGGTACGCATCATGATGGCGTCGGCAAAACCGCGCAGCAGCATGACCATGGCGACGATGATGTACATCACGCCAATTTTCTTGTGGTCGACCGAGGTCAACCACTCGGTCCACAGGTAGGTCCACTTCTTGAAGTAGGTGATTGCAGCGAACAGCGCCAGACCACCGAGCGCGATCATGGCGATGGTAATCATCACGATCGGTTCGTGGAACGGGACCGCTTCCCAACTTAATTTACCAAACATCGTTTACTCCTCTGCCCCGGCAGCTGAATGCGATTCCATGTCCGTAGCGGCCACTTCTTTCTCTTTCTTCTCGTGCTTGACCTTCGGACCCGGTTTCATCCCTTCGTACTTGTCGACGATGATCTGGAACAGGTTCGGCGTAACCGAGGAGTAGAGCTCGACTGGGTTGTTCTGGCTCTGCTTGGAAAGGGCTGCGTATTCAGCTTGTTCAAGCTGTTTAGGTGCCTTTTTGACTTCGCTTACCCAGGCGTCGAACTCTTCCTGGGTGGTGGCGATTGCCTTGAATTTCATACCGGTGAAACCAGCGCCGCTGTAGTTGGCGGAGATACCGTCCATTTCAGCGTTCTGGTTGGCGATCAGGTGCAGCTTGGTCTGCATGCCCGCCATCGCGTAGATCTGGCCGCCCAGGCCCGGGATGAAGAACGAGTTCATCACGGCGTCCGAGGTCACCTTGAAGTTGATTGGCGTGTGCGCCGGGAACACGATCTTGTTGACCGTGGCGATGCCTTGTTCCGGGTAGATGAACAGCCACTTCCAGTCCAGCGCGACCACTTCGATGGTCACCGGCTTGACGTCGGACTCCAGCGGACGGTACGGGTCCAGGGCGTGGGTCGATTTGTAGGTGACGTAACCCAGGGCAATGATGATCAGAACCGGGACAGCCCACACTGCGATTTCGATCTTGGTGGAGTGGTTCCACTTGGGCGTGTAGGTGGCGCTGGTGTTGGACGCACGGTACTTCCAGGCGAACAGGAAGGTCATGACGATGACCGGAACCACGACCAGGAGCATCAGCAGCGTTGCGGTGATGATCAGGTTTCGCTCGTCCAGGCCGACCTGGCCCTTGGGATCGAGCAAGGTCATGTTGCAGCCTCCCAGCAACAGCGTGCCGAGCAGCGGCAATAAGCCTAGTAGTCTGGGGTACCTGTTTTTACTCATCTCACGACCTCTAAAGCAGCTTGCGCAATGCAGTTGGGTTTCGATCGCCAACACTTCACCCTGCCAAGGGTTGGCATTTTTCTTGGATTGAATAAGGGCTTGCCCGTCACGCGTTAAACGCTGATTGACACATCCTGGGCCAGCGGTGAGTTCTTATTCGAATTCGTGGTCAAAGGCCTTGTTACAGACCAATTCCATTTGGTGCGGATAATTGGAAAGGCACCGACACCTGGGGTCGCACGAAGCTATCGAACCGCTCCTCGACCACCCTTCTCTGCTCAGGGGTGAGCAGTGCCGGAATTTCAGTGCGGGCGATTGTAGATATGTAACGTTTTATAAACCATGTCTCATCTCGAAATAATTTTTATCGGATACGGCAACAATCATTAACCAATCCTGTAAAGATTGCCGATTTTATCGCGATTCATTCTCAACAAGAACCCCAAAAATTGTAGGCCTACTGTGCGCAGTTCAGACAGCTTCCAGGCCCAAGCTCGGTCCGCCATGCTCGCCAAAGCCCCCTTTTCACAAGGCCTGTGGCGATTCGCCGGAGCCTGTTAAAACTGCCTGTCGCGGCATTCTTGCTGGCTTTTGGCCAAGACCGGTGCCGGGCAGATCTTTGTATCTTTTCATGCCAAAATACGAAGCTTGAAATGAGTTGCGACACTTGAGCTGTGACAACATGTCGCACACTCGCCGCACCCTCGATTGCCCCACATCACGAACTTTTTACTGGCGCGCTGAAACGTCAAACGCCCCGGCCTCTTTCGAGGACCAGGGCGTTTTTTGTGCAACGACGGTGGTTGAGGGTGTCGGCCTCAGTTCAGCTGTTTGCGGTTGCGCGAAACCAGCAGCGGCACCAGGACCACGGTCAGGACGAAGGCCACCAGGGCCCACTGCGCCAGCGACAGGCCGAGGATCGGCGGATAAGGCGTGGAGCAGAAACCGTCGACCTGGAAGCCCAGCGGGAAGATCTTCGCCAGTGGCAAGCCATCGACAATCGGCTGCAGGACATCAATACCGCAGCTCACCGATGGATAGAACTGGGTGTAGACGTGATGGGCCGCGGTGCCCGCCCCCGCCAGGGCAAAGATCACCACCAGGGTCTCGAACACCGTGATGCTGCGTCGGGTGCGCATGGCCGCGCCGGCGAACGCACTGAGAGCGATCAGCAGCAATGCATAACGCTGCAGGATGCACAGTGGGCACGGGGCCTCGCCCAGCACGATCTGCATGTACAGCGCGCCCCCGATCAGCGCCAGGCAGATGATGCCCAACAACACCAGAAAGCGCCGCTCACGGCCCAGGCGCATCGAATCCTCGTTCATTCCCGTTTCCTTCGTCATAAATCAGGCTATGGCCGCCAGTTTACACGCCAGGCGTGCGTATGCAGCACGTGGCGTGGTGTCGGACCTTTCGCTGGGAATTAACGGTGGGGGGTATTAACAGCGGATTAACCCTTGGAGTCTGTGTTGACGCGCATGACGCCATCGCGAGCAAGCTCGCACAGTGAATCTGTGGGACCAGGCCAGGCGGCGCTCCGCTTGCCCGGGATGGCGGTGGGTCAGGGGGCATAAATGTTGGCTATGCCGGCCTCATCGCGGGCAAGCCCGCTCCCACAAAGATACTCCAACGCAGGAAAGCAGGCCGGCCGGTAGGCCGCCTCGCCTGCCCTTGCCACTCAGGCCGACCGGCAGGTCGCCGTGCTTTTGCTCTTGATCCACCCGCCCCATCGGCAGGCTGAGCGAAGGTGTCCATCAGGGGGGAGGCGCGGAGCGCCGTGCGGCGAAGCCGCATACATCGAGAGGAGGTGCTGCGAAGCAAACCGGAGGCGATGCCCCCGGATGGATACCGTAGCGAAGGGACCCCGAGCCTTAGCGAGGGGCCGAACGCCTGGGGCAAAGACCTTTGGTTACTTTGGGGCGTTTGCCAAAGTGACCCGCCGTAAGGGCGGAACCATTAGCCGCCACAACCGCAGCAATGGATATACCTCAAATCCAAGATCAAAAGATCACAACCTTCAGCAGCTCCCACAGACCCTCAACACCATAGAATCTCCCACAACTGACCTTGCCTCGACTAAAGACTGGTGGAAGCGAGCCTGCCCGCGATAGGGGCGACTCGGTCTGACCAAATCGCCCCTTTGCCGTTACTCCAGCGCCGCAGCCGGCCCAAAGAACTCGTAACGGCTCTGGCTCTCCGGCACACCCAACGCCTTGAGGTGACGCTTGATCGCCGCCATGAAACCCTTGGGCCCCAGGAAGTAGGCATCCAGGTCCCGTTGCTCGGGCAACCAGTTGCCCAACTGCTCCTGGCTCAGCAACCCGACCTGGTCAGCCGCCGGGCTGACCCCGTCATCTTCGGCGTAGCAGTAGAAGCGCTTGAGTTGCGGATGACGCGCGGCCAGGGCGTCGATCCAGTCACGGAAGGCATGCACCCCGCCGTTGCGCGCGCAATGGATAAAGTGCACCGGCCGCTCGGTTGCCAGGGCCGCTTCGAGCATGGCCAGGGTCGGGGTGATGCCCACCCCGCCGCTGATCAGCACTAGCGGCTTGTCGCTGGCCGTCAGGGTAAAGTCGCCAGCAGGCGGGAACAGCTCGATGCGGGCGCCGACCTGGAACTGGTCATGCAGGTAATTCGAAGCGCGGCCGCCGGCTTCGCGCTTGACGCTGATGCGGTACTGGCCGTCGGTACCCAGGGACGACAGCGAGTAGTTGCGACGAATCTCTTCACCGTCCAGCAGCAGCTTCATGCCGATGTACTGGCCTGGCTCTGCGGCAAGGATCGGGCCCTTGTCCGCGGGTTCAAAGTAGAACGAGGTGATTTCCGCGCTCTCCTCGACCCGCTGGGCCAGGATGAACTCGCGCGCCCCGCGCCAACCGCCGACAGCTTCGGCTTTCTGGTCGTAGATCGCGGCTTCGGCACCGATCAGGATCTCAGCCAGTTGGCCATAGGCCGCGCCCCAGGCATTCATCACTTCGGGCGTGGCGATCTCGTCACCGAGCACTTCACTGATGGCGCGCAACAGGCAACTGCCAACAATCGGATAGTGCTCGGGAAGAATCTGCAGGGCCACATGCTTGTTGATGATCTTCGCCACCAGATCGCCCAACTGGTCGAGCTGGTCGATGTGCCGGGCGTACATCAGCACGCCATTGGCCAGGGCCCGGGGCTGGTCGCCGCTGGCCTGGTGCGCCTGGTTGAACAGCGGGCGCACCTGCGGGTATTCGCTGAGCATCATGCGGTAAAAGTGGGTGATCAGGGCTTCACCACCGCTTTCCAGCAGTGGCACAGTGGATTTGACGATGGCACGGTCTTGAGCGCTAAGCATAAGGGGATGAACTCCTGAACGACTGCTTTTAATGGATTACCCTTTGGATATCAGTTTCCATGCCAAGAACTAAATCGTTATAGATCAATGACTTGATTAATATGTAGTCATAACGACCCTTGGGGTTTTATAGTCACCTCGACTACATGGAGTCAATATGACTGCAAAATCCCTGCTGACCACCCTGCTGCCGCTGGTCTCTGACCTGTCCCGCGAACTGCCCGAAGGCGAGCGCTACCGGCGCCTGCTGGAAGCCATGCGTGCCCTGCTGCCCTGCGATGCCGCCGCCCTGCTGCGCCTGGATGGCGAATGGCTGGTGCCGCTGGCCGTCGACGGCTTGAGTACCGACACCCTGGGCCGGCGCTTCAAGGTCAGCGAGCACCCGCGCTTCGAGGCGCTGCTCAGCAGCCCTGGCCCGACACGCTTTGCCGCCGACAGCGAGCTGCCGGACCCTTATGACGGCCTGGTCGATGGCCTCGACGAGCACCTGGAGGTCCACGACTGCATGGGCTGCCCACTGTTTATCGATGAACGGCCCTGGGGCTTGCTGACCCTGGATGCGCTGGACCCGGAACGCTTCGAACCCATCGAACTGGATGCCCTGCAGGCCTTCGCCAGCCTGGCAGCCGCCACGGTCAACGCCGCCGAGCGCATTGAGCGGCTGGCCAATCGGGTCGAAGACGAGCACCAGCGGGCCGAGGTCTATCGCCAGGCCAGCGGCCAGCAGGACCGCGAAATGATCGGCCAGAGCAAGGCGCACAAGCGCCTGGTGGAGGAGATCAAACTGGTGGGCGGCAGCGACCTGACGGTGCTGATCACCGGGGAAACCGGGGTCGGCAAGGAGCTGGTGGCCCAGGCAATTCACGCCGCATCAGCGCGGGCCCACAAGCCGATCATCAGCCTCAACTGCGCCGCCCTGCCCGATACCCTGGTGGAAAGCGAGCTGTTCGGCCATGTGCGCGGGGCCTTCACCGGTGCCACCAGTGACCGCCGCGGCAAATTTGAACTGGCCAATGGCGGCACCCTGTTTCTCGACGAAGTCGGCGAGTTGTCCCTGACAGTGCAGGCCAAGTTGCTGCGCGTCCTGCAAAGCGGCCAGCTGCAGCGCCTCGGATCGGACAAGGAGCATCAGGTCGACGTGCGCCTGATCGCCGCCACCAACCGCGACCTCGCCGAAGAAGTGCGCAGTGGCCGCTACCGCGCCGACTTCTATCATCGCCTGAGCGTGTATCCACTGCTGGTGCCGGCCCTGCGTGATCGCGGGCGCGATGTGCTGCTGCTCAGTGGCTATTTCCTCGAACAGAACCGCTCGCGCATGGGCCTCAACAGCCTGCGCCTGTCCAGCGATGCCCAGGCCGCGCTGCTGGCCTACAGCTGGCCGGGCAATGTCCGCGAACTGGAACACCTGATCGGTCGCAGTGCCTTGAAGGCGCTGGGCAATTCCCGCGAGCGGCCGAAGATCCTCAGCCTCAGTGCGATCGACCTGGACTTGCCCCACGACACCCTTGAGATCAGCACAGTGCCTCCGCCCGCCGCACCTGCGCCAGCATTGGAGATGAACGGCGACCTGCGCCAGGCCACCGAGCAGTACCAGCGCCAACTGATCAGCGCGTGCCTGGAGCGCCACCAGCACAACTGGGCCAGCGCCGCCCGCGAACTGGGCCTGGACCGGGCGAACCTGGGGCGAATGGCCAAGCGGCTGGGCATGAAGTGATCGCCCCCAACGGTATTGCCAAGCCGAATGAACGTCCTGCGGCCGTTGACGCAGCCTCGCGGGCTCGGCAGCGGCGACAAAGGTCGTACCGGCCCTAAAGCCTGCCGCCGACAAGTCGATAACCCGTTATCAATAGTTGTCGGCGCTCCCGCGATCCTCCGCCACCTTTTCCACAGAAGGTTTTTATGTCCTCCACCAAAGCCCGCGCAGATTCACTTTCGCTTCTGCTGTTTACCTTGCGCAGTGGCAAGCTGATGGCGATCAACCTGCTGAAAGTCAGTGAAATCATCCCCTGCCCGCCGCTGACCCGGCTACCGGAGTCGCACCCCCACGTCAAAGGCATCGCCACCCTGCGCGGCAACTCGTTGTCGGTCATCGACCTGAGCCGCGCCATCGGCGAGCGGCCCCTGGCGGACCCGGACGGTGGCTGCCTGATCGTCACTGACGTCAGCCGCTCGAAACAGGGCCTGCACGTACAGGCGGTGAGCAAGATCGTGCACTGCCTGACCTCCGACATTCGCCCGCCGCCGTATGGCTCGGGCGGCGGACGTTCGTACATCACCGGCGTGACCTCGGTCGATGGCACGCTGGTGCAGGTGCTGGACATCGAGAAGGTCATCCACGGCATTGCCCCGGAGCCGGTGCAAATGGCGCCCACCGAGTTGAGCATGGAAGATGCCGAGTTGCTGGGCAACGCGCGCATCCTGGTGGTCGACGACAGCCAGGTGGCGCTGCAACAGTCGGTACACACCCTGCGTCACCTCGGGCTGTTATGCCACACCGCCCGCAGCGCCAAGGAGGCCATCGACTGCCTGCTGGAACTGCAAGGCACCGCGCAGCAGATCAACCTGATTGTCTCGGACATCGAGATGTCGGAAATGGACGGCTACGCCTTCACCCGGACCCTGCGCGAAACCCCCGATTTTGCCCATCTCTACGTGCTGCTGCATACCTCCCTGGACAGCGCGATGAACAGTGAAAAAGCCCGACTGTCCGGGGCCAATGCGGTGCTGACCAAATTCTCCTCGCCGGAGCTGACCCAATGCCTGATCGACGCCGCCAAAGCGGTGGCGCAGCAGGGTCATTGAGCCGTGGTCCAGGCTTACTGCCTGTTAATGCGCCGCGAACTGGCCGGCCCCCTCGCGCCCTGCGCCTGGCCGGCGGGTATCAGCCTGACCAGCTACCAACCGGCGATGGCCGAGGCGGTGCATCAGTTGCTAGAGGCCGGCTATCGCCAGGGCGGCGGTCAGGTCTCGGCCCTGGCTACCTGGCGCGAACGTTTTGAGCGCGACCCCGAATACGATCCGCAACTGTGCTTCATCGCCTTCGACGCCCAGGGCCTGGTCGGCGTGATCCAGTGCTGGACCAGCGCCTACATCAAGCACCTGGTGGTGCATCCCCGCGCCCGGGGGCAGGGCTTGGGACGGGCGTTGCTGCTGCATGCCTTCAGCGTTTTCCAGCAGCGTCGCGAAAGGTTTGTCGATTTGAAGGTACTGGAGGACAACCATCGGGCTCGGCAGTTGTATGACAGTTGCGGCATGCGCCTGGTCCGCCGGGAACCCGTTCCAGACTGAGCACCGCCTCCCCCCACAACTGCATCAGGCATACTCCCTCTCCTACCCATCAGGAGTCCTGCCATGCGATCCCCTGCCCTGCTCTTCATCGCCCTGACCAGCCTCGCCCTCCACGCCCAGGCCTCGAGCCCCGACGCCTGGGCCGCCTACGACAAGGCGGTACTCGCCAGTTGCACCAAGGCCAGCCAGTTGAGCCACGCCAAGCCGGTGGGTAATGCCGCGTTGTTCGATGATCGCGTCGGCTACAGCGCCTTGCTGCTTGAGGGCCAGTACCCGCAAAAGCACATGACGGGACAGCGGGGCACGGAGCTGTGCCTCTACCACAAGAAAAGCAAGACCGCCTATGTCACAGAATGGGACTCGGTGCGCCCGGCCACCCAGGGTCAATGAATGGCGCACAACTTGCTTCGCACCAGGCCCCGGCGCTGTTTTTTTGTCAGCGCTGACGCTTTCGGACTGTGAACGCCCCCATGAACACATCGTTTTCCTGCGTAGGCTGCGGCAAATGCTGCAATGACCACCATGTGCCCCTGACTCTCGCCGAAGCCCGTATGTGGGCAGCGGATGGCGGCGCGGTGATCGTGCTGGTCGAAGGGTTCCTGGACAACGGCCTGGGCCTGCCGGCCGTGCAGCGCGAACACGCCCGCCGCCGTTCAATGGTGGTGCCCAGCGGTGACACCCACGCCTACGTGACGATTACCTTCGCCGCCTTCAATGCGGGCCGCTGCCGGAATCTTGACGAAGACAACCTGTGCCGGATCTATGAACGTCGGCCGCTGGTGTGCCGGATCTACCCGATGGAGATCAACCCACACATCCCCCTGACACCGGGAGCCAAGGACTGCCCGCCCGAGTCATGGCAGCAGGGGCCTGAGTTGATCGTCGGCGGCCAATTGGTCGACCCGGCGCTGGCGAGCCTGATCGAAGATTCGCGCCAGGCCGATCGGGACGACATTCAAGCCAAGGAAGGGATTTGCACACAGCTGGGAATTTGCACCGCAGCCCTCAAGGGCGACGGTTTTACCGCCTATTTGCCGGATATGGCCGCGTTTGCCGCCGCCATCGACCAGATTCAGGCCGAACCGCAATTGGCTGCGGTCGGGCAATGGCAGTTTCATCTGTCGGGGGCAGCGCTGGCCGATCAGGTGCAGGCCGCCGGAGCGCGGGTGACGACGGCCCAACCCCTGAATTACGCCTTTATCTCGTTGCAGGCGGCCTAGGCCGCAATGGCAGTGGCCTGATGACTACTGCGCAAGCTCAGCAAATCAGCGTTTGCCCATCGAGCGACGGGTACCTGGCGGCGCGGCGCCCGGAACCTTGGTGTGGCCATTCTTGGCGCCATTCTTGTACCACGGCTGATTGCCAGCCTTGGCGGCAGCCAGTTCACCTGGCTTGAACGGGAACTTGAAGGCCGGGATCGCGGCGTTGCTGTCGCTGTCGGCGCTGGAGTCGACGCTGTCTGGCAGGTCAGCCTGGTCGTCAGCCGCAGGCGCTTGTGTCGGGGAAGTCATGAATGCTCCGGGTGTAGCGTTGAGTCGCGCCCGGATGATGGGTCGCGAAAAGCCGGCAGTATAGCGGGAAGAGCAGCTTCAAGCTGCAAGCTTCAAGCTTCAAGCGCCTAGCTGTCCTCCCTGTCAGTTAGCCGTCACCCTGCTGACCGGATCGTGGGGCTATAACGGAGGCATACTGGCTACCTATCCGACCCACCGGCCCCGGCGATTGACCTGATGCCCAGCAAAAAAACCACGCTCCTGCTTGTCGCTACCCTCGTCGTGCTTGTCGCCGCCGGGGCCTGGACCCTGCTCCGGCCGGCTTCGAGCAAACTCGCCGCGCCGACGGCGGTGCCGGTGCGTGTGGTCAGCGTCGCGCAGCACGATGTACCGCGATATGTCAGCGGCATCGGCTCGGTGCTGTCGTTGCACAGCGTGGTCATTCGCCCGCAGATCGACGGCATCCTCACCCGCCTGCTGGTCAAGGAAGGCCAACGGGTCAAAGCCGGCGACCTACTGGCCACCATCGACGATCGCTCGATCCGCGCCAGCCTCGATCAGGCCCGCGCGCAACAGGGCGAAAGCCAGGCCCAGTTGCAGGTGGCCCTGGTCAATCTGCAGCGCTACAAGCTGCTGAGCGCCGATGACGGGGTGTCGAAACAGACCTACGACCAGCAGCAGGCCCTGGTCAATCAGTTGAAAGCCACCCTGCTGGGCAACCAGGCCACCATCGACGCGGCGCAGGTGCAACTCTCCTACACCCAGATACGTTCACCGGTGACCGGGCGGGTCGGGATTCGCACCGTGGATGAGGGCAACTTCCTGCGCATGAGCGATATTCAAGGGTTGTTCTCAGTGACCCAGATCGACCCGATCGCCGTCGAGTTCTCCCTGCCACAGCAGATGCTACCGACCTTGCAAGGCCTGATTGGCGCGACGCCCGCAGCCGCGGTCGACGCCTATCTGGGAGCCGATACCGACGGCCAGACCGGCAACTTGCTCGGGGAAGGCCACCTGACGCTGATCGATAACCAGATCAACGCCAACACCGGCACCATTCGCGCCAAGGCCGAATTCAACAACCCCGGGCAAAAGCTCTGGCCCGGGCAACTGGTGACGATCAAGATCCAGACCGCGCTGGACAAGGCGGCCCTGGTGGTACCGCCGACGGTGGTCCAGCGCGGCCTGGACCAGCACTTTGTGTACCGGGTGACGGATGGCAAGGTCGAATCGGTGCCGGTGCAGATGGTCTATCAGAACAGCGACCTGAACATCATCAAGGGCGTGCAGGCCGGTGACGTCCTGGTCAGCGATGGCCAGTCGCGACTCAAGCCGGGGAGCCGCGTGCAGATCCTCGACGAACCACCGGAACTGACCCAGGCCACCGTTTCGGAGCAGCAGCCATGACGGCCCGCAGGGGGATCAGCGCCTGGTGCATCGATCACCCGGTGGCCACCGTCCTGTTGACCTTCGCCTTGGTGCTGCTGGGCCTGATCGCCTTCCCGCGATTGCCGATTGCGCCCCTGCCGGAAGCCGAGTTCCCGACCATCCAGGTCAACGCCCTGCTGCCCGGCGCCAGCCCGGACACCATGGCCTCGTCGGTGGCCACGCCCCTGGAGGTGCAATTCAGCGCCATCCCCGGCATGACCCAGATGACTTCCAGCAGTGCCCTGGGTTCGACCAACCTGACCTTGCAGTTCACCCTCGACAAGAGCATCGACACCGCCGCCCAGGAGGTCCAGGCCGCGATCAACAGCGCTGCGGGCAAACTGCCCAAGGACATGCCGACCCTGCCAACCTGGCGCAAGGTCAACCCGGCCGACAGCCCGGTGCTGATCCTCAGCGTCAGTTCGACACAAATGCCCGGCACCGAACTCAGCGACTACGCCGAAACCCTGCTCGGGCGCCAACTGAGCCAGGTCGACGGCGTCGGCCAGGTCAACATCACCGGCCAGCAGCGCCCGGCCATCCGGGTCCAGGCCTCGGCCGACAAGCTCGCCGCCATCGGCCTGACCCTGGCCGACATTCGCCTGGCCATCCAGCAGACCAGCCTCAACCTGGCCAAGGGCGCACTGTACGGCGAGTCAAGCATTTCCACCCTGGCGACCAACGACCAACTGTTCCACCCCGAGGAATACGGCGAACTGATCGTCTCCTACAAAGACGGCGCACCGGTGCACCTGCGCGATGTCGCCCGGGTGGTCAACGGCGCGGAGGACGCTTACGTGCAGGCCTGGTCCGGCACGCAGCCGGGGGTCAACCTGGTGATTTTCCGCCAACCGGGGGCCAATATCGTCGAGACCGTCGACCGCATCCAGGCCGCGCTGCCCAGCCTGCAGGCAATGCTGCCGGCGTCGGTCGAGGTCAAGGTGCTGATCGACCGTACCCAGACCATCCGCGCCTCGCTGCAAGAGGTGGAACTGACGCTGTTGATCGCGGTGTTGCTGGTGGTGGCCGTGATGGCGCTGTTCCTGCGCCAGCTGTCGGCGACGCTGATCGTCTCCAGCGTGCTCGCGGTGTCGTTGATCGCCAGTTTTGCCCTGATGTATGTGATGGGCTTCAGCCTCAACAACCTGACCCTGGTGGCGATCGTGATTTCGGTCGGCTTCGTGGTCGACGATGCGATTGTGGTGGTGGAGAACATTCACCGCCACCTGGAGGCCGGCGACGACCAACGCGTGGCGGCGATCAAGGGCGCCAGCGAGATCGGCTTCACCGTGGTCTCGATCAGCTTCTCGCTGGTGGCCGCGTTCATTCCGTTGCTGTTCATGGGCGGGGTGGTCGGGCGCCTGTTCAAGGAGTTTGCCTTGACGGCCACCTCGACCATCCTGATTTCGGTGGTGGTGTCCCTGACCCTGGCGCCAACCCTGGCCGCCCTGTTCATGCGCGCGCCGGTGCACAATGCCCACGCCCGGCCGGGCTTCGGCGAGCGCCTGCTGGCCCTGTATGAGCGCGGCCTGCGCCGTGCCCTCGCGCACCAGAAAGTGATGCTGGGGGTGTTCGGCCTGACCCTGGCCATGGCCGTGGCGGGCTACGTGTTTATCCCCAAGGGTTTCTTCCCGGTGCAGGACACTGGATTTGTCCTTGGGACCACCGAAGCCGCTGCCGATATTTCCTATGGCGACATGGTGAAAAAGCACCTGGCGATGGCGCAGATCGTCGCCGCCGACCCCGCCGTGCAGGCGTTTTCCCACTCGGTCGGGGTTTCGGGCAACAACCAGACCATCGCCAACGGGCGCTTCTGGATCGCCCTGAAACCACGGGGTGAGCGCGATGTCTCGGCCAGCCAGTTCATCGACCGGATTCGTCCGCAACTGATGGCGGTTCCCGGCATCGTCCTGTACTTGCGGGCCGGGCAAGACATCAACCTCAGTTCCGGCCCCAGTCGGGCCCAGTATCAGTACGTACTCAAGAGCAACGACGGCCCGACCCTCAACGTGTGGACCCAACGCCTGACGGAAAAACTGCGCGGCATTCCGGCTTTCCGCGACATTTCCAACGACCTGCAACTGGGCGGCAGCATCACCCATATCACCATCGACCGAGCGGCGGCCGCGCGTTTCGGGCTAACCGCCAGTGATGTCGACGAAGCACTCTACGACGCCTTCGGCCAGCGCCAAGTCAACGAGTTCCAGACCCAGATCAACCAGTACAACGTGATCCTCGAACTGGACACCCGGCAACGGGGCAAGGCCGAAAGCCTGGCGTATTTCTACCTGCGCTCGCCCCTGAGCGGCGAGATGGTGCCGCTGTCGGCGCTGGCCCGCTTCGACGCACCGACCATCGGCCCGCTGTCCATCGCCCACGACGGCATGTTCCCCGCCGCCAACCTGTCGTTCAACCTGGCGCCTGGTGTGGCCTTGGGCGATGCGGTGATCCTGCTCAACCAGGCGAAAGCCGAAATCGGCATGCCGACCTCGGTCAACGGCAACTTCCAGGGCGCGGCCCAGGCATTCCAAAGCTCGCTGGCCAGCCAGCCTTGGCTGATCCTGGCGGCGCTGGTGGCGGTGTACATCATTCTCGGGGTGCTCTACGAGAGCTTCGTGCACCCGTTGACGATCATCTCGACCCTGCCCTCAGCCGGCCTCGGCGCCCTTATCATGCTGTGGCTGCTGGGCCAGGACTTCTCGATCATGGCGCTGATCGGCCTGGTGTTGCTGATCGGCATCGTCAAGAAAAACGGCATCCTGATGATCGACTTCGCCCTCGACGCCCAGCGCAAGGGTGGGCTTACGCCCGAGGACGCGATCTACCAGGCCTGTATCACGCGCTTCCGGCCAATCATCATGACCACCCTCGCCGCCTTGCTGGGCGCCCTGCCGCTGATGCTGGGCCACGGCCCCGGCGCCGAATTGCGTCAGCCATTGGGGATTGCCGTGGTCGGTGGCTTGCTGGTGAGCCAGGCGCTGACGCTGTTTACCACGCCGGTCATATACTTGTGGCTTGAACGGCTGTTTCATCGGCCTACACCAGCACCTGCGCTGGCGACTACACACTGAGGCGGGTCATGCGTGTCCTGATCGTTGAAGACGAAGAAAAAACCGCGGACTACCTGTATCGCGGCCTGACGGAACAAGGCTACACCGTGGACGTCGCCCCCGATGGCATCGAAGGCTTGCACCTGGCGCTGGAAAGCGACTATGCGGTGATTGTCCTCGACGTGATGCTGCCGGGGCTGGATGGCTACGGCGTGCTGCGGGCCTTGCGGGCGCGCAAACAGACGCCGGTGATCATGCTCACCGCACGCGAGCGGGTCGAGGACCGGATCCGCGGCCTGCGCGAGGGTGCCGACGATTACCTGGGCAAGCCCTTCTCGTTCCTCGAACTGGTGGCCCGCCTGCAGGCCTTGACCCGCCGTAGTGGCGGGCATGAACCGGTGCAGGTGAGCGTGGCCGACCTGTGGATAGATCTGCTCAGCCGCAAGGCCACCCGCGCTGGCATCCGCCTGGACCTGACTGCCAAGGAATTCTCCCTGCTCAGTGTGCTGGCCCGGCGCCAGGGGGAAATCCTGTCCAAGACCGCGATTGCGGAAATGGTCTGGGACATCAATTTCGACAGCGATGCCAACGTGGTCGAGGTGGCGATCAAGCGCCTGCGGGCGAAGATCGACGGCCCGTTCGAGGAAAAGCTGCTGCACACCATCCGCGGCATGGGTTATGTACTGGAGAGCCGACGTGCCCCGTAATTCCATTGCCCTGCGCCTGAGCGTCATGTTTACCCTGGTGGCGGCGCTGGTGTTCCTGTTGATCGGCTGGGCCTTGTATCAACAAGTCGACAAGGGCCTGGGCCTGTTGCCGGAAGCGGAGCTGGATGCGCGTTACAGCGTGCTCGAATCCACGGTGGGGCGTTACGGCACGCCGGAACATTGGGTCAAGATCAATAACAAACTCAAGCTGCTGGGTGAAGAAGACAAGCGCATCAGCTTCTGGATCATCAGTGGCGATCGCCACTACGAGTACGGCGATATCTCCCCCCAAATCCGGGCCTTCGCCGAGGGCCCGCTGGGCATGCGCGACCTGCAGCTGCCGGAGCAGCCCTACCCGCTGAAGGTGCTGGTCAGCCAGTTCCCGGCCAAGGATCAGCGCCCGCCGCTGCGCTTCATGATCGGCATCGACACCCAGGCCGTGCATGCCACCCAGCACCATCTGCTGATCGCCCTGATCAGCCTGGCAATCGTCGGCGTGCTGCTGGCATCGGCGCTGGGCTACTGGGTCGCGCGAATTGGCCTCAAGCCGCTGATCAGGCTGTCCCAGGAAGCGCAACGCCTGGCTCCACCGCTGCTGTCGGCGCGCTTGCAACTGTCGCCCTTGCCGCCGGAACTCGATCAGTTTGTCACCTCGTTCAACTCGACCCTGGAGCGGGTCGAACAGGCCTATACCCGCCTGGAATCGTTCAACGCCGACGTCGCTCACGAACTGCGTTCACCGCTGACCAACCTGATCGGCCAGACCCAGGTAGCCCTGACGCGCGGACGCTCGGCGGAACACTACTTCGAAGTGCTGCAATCGAACCTGGAAGAGCTCGAGCGGTTACGCTCGATCATCAACGACATGCTGTTCCTGGCCAGCGCCGACCAGGGCAGCAAGGCCACCAAACTCACCAGCACCTCGTTGGCCGATGAAGTGGCGACCACCCTGGATTACCTGGACTTCATCCTCGAGGATGCCCAGGTCCAGGTCCGGGTTAGCGGTGACGCCCAGGTGCGGATTGAAATCGCCCACCTGCGCCGGGCCTTGATCAACCTGCTGAACAACGCGGTACAACACACCGCACCCGGACAGGTGATCGAGGTGCGGATCGACGCCGAACACCATCAGGTTCGCCTTGGAGTGACCAACCCCGGCGAGCCGATTGCCAGCGAACACCTGCCGCGCCTGTTCGAGCGTTTCTACCGGGTCGACGCCTCGCGCAGCAACAGTGGCGCCAACCACGGCCTGGGGCTGGCCATCGTCAAGGCAATTGCGCTGATGCACGGCGGCGATGTGTTTGTGCGCAGTGACAAAGGGGTCAATACCTTCGGTATCTACCTGCCGATCTAATGGCATCCGCAGGCTGGGCGCGGCACCAACTATTGCTGTTCCCGCAACAGTCCTTTCTGTAATCCGCTCTGTTTCCTTTTACCCGCGCCCCTTATCTTTGCCCGCACCAAACAGCACTTGCCAAGCAAGAAGGTTTTTCAGATGTCCAACAGTATGGGTATTGCCAGCGCTTTCGTTTTGTCGTCCTTGTTCCTCTCGCCATTGGCCATGGCCGAAGAGTCGCCAGCCTTTATCGCGCAGAATGCCGCGCGTGCAGCCGCCTTCGACAAGGCCCAGAACGAACTGACCGCCAAGGCGCAAAACCCTGAGCACGCCCCGCAAGCAGCGACTGTCCAGGCTCAGCCGCAGGTTGAGAAAGACAGCTGATTGATCAGCGTTTCGAGTTTCCCTCGACACTTTACTCGGCTCTTTCCCACGTGAAGTTGTCTTAAAAGCCGCTGCTATCAGCGGCTTTTTTTTATTGTGTTTTCGCCCCGCCCGCACGCGTCCCTCTTAATAAGAAACACCGGTTTTCAAACAATGACCCTACAGGTCATTGCGCCAAGGAGCTGTACCCCACGTGAGTATCACCGTCAAACTGTGCCCTCTGTTCATTGCAATCGCCGCAACGATCCCCACCGCCGCCCAGGCCACCGAAAACTCCCCGCACGAAGGTTTTGTCGAGGGTTCCAGCCTCAACCTCAGTGCCCGCAACTACTACATGAACCGCAATCGCCTGCAGCAGGCTGATGACAACATCGAGTGGGGCCAGGGTTTTCTCGGACAATTCGAGTCGGGTTACACCCAGGGTCCACTGGGTTTTGGCCTGGACGCCAATGCCATGCTCGGGCTGAAACTCGATGGCGGGGGCGGCACCGACGGCTCCAGCATCCTGCCGACCGGCGATGGCAACGGCAAAGCCCCGGGGTCGTTTTCCACCAGCGGCGCGACCCTGAAAATGCGCGCCATGGACACGGAGCTCAAGGCCGGTGACCTGTTCCTCAATAACCCGGTGATCGCCGGCGGCATGAGCCGCATGTTGCCGCAGACCTTTCGCGGCGTCAGCCTGAGCAACCACAGCTTCAACGGCTGGCTGCTCGAAGGTGGCCAGGCCAGTTTCACCAAGCCGTACAACCAGAGCGGGCACCAGCGCATCGGCACTGCCTACGGGACCTTGGCCGAGGGTGACGAAAGCCGCCACCTGAACTGGGCCGGCGTGGCCTGGAGCGCGGTGCCAGGGCTTAGCAGCAGCCTGTACGCCTCCGAGCTCAAGGACGTGTGGAACCAGTACTACTACGACCTCGACTACCGCTACGCGCTGAACGAGCACGTCAGCCTGACCCCTGGCCTGCACTACTATCACACCCAGGACAGCGGCGAAGCGCTGCTGGGGGCGATCGACAACAACACCTACAGCCTGCATTTGACCCTCGGTGTCGGTAATCACAGCCTCACGGCGGCGTACCAGCGGGTGAACGGTAATACCCCGTTTGACTACATCGCCCAGGGCGACAGCGTCTACCTCGACAACTCGCAGCAATACTCGGACTTCAACGGCCCCAACGAGCGCTCGTGGAAGCTCAAGTACGCCTATGATTTTGCCGCTGTGGGCATGCCCGGCCTGACCTCGGCCCTGTCCTATTCGCGCGGCACCCTCGACTTGCGCAAAGTCGATCCGCACAGCCCCGGCTATGGCGCCTGGTACAACGCGGACGGCCAGCACGCCAAACACTGGGAGCGCGATCTCGACCTGCAGTACGTGGTCCAGGACGGCACGGCGAAAAATCTCGCCGTGCGCCTGCAATGGGCAACCAACCGGGGTGGCAACGGCTATGGCGCACTGGACAACGACACCGATGAGTACCGGGTGATCCTCGACTACCCGCTGAACGTTTTCTAAGGCACGCCTGCGCATACCTATGGGAATGAGCCGGGCGGCCCTCCGTCTGCTCGCGATGAACCGCAGAGTGCCGGGTGTTCACGGCATTCGTGCGTTTTCGTTCACGTCCATCGCGAGCAAGCTCGCTCCTACATAATGCTTCATCGCGGGGCTGGCGTTTTTTGCGCCTGGGATCTATATATGCAATCAAGCTAACGATCAACGAACTGATATCTGCAATGCCGCCCGGTCCGTTCGGGAACTACGCTGATGATGTCCCTCTGCAGAAATCAGAACCATGAGTGCAAGCCGTACGCACCTCCACTTGACGGGTAACACCCGCCGCCCCGAATTCATGCTGATTCTGGGCAGTTCGCTGACCGTCATTGCCATCATCGCCATCGTCACTTTCCTGCTGATACGCGAGCACGCCAACGCGATGCAGGCGGCGACTCGGAGCGCGACCAATATCGTGCAGTTGATCGACGCGGATGTGCTGCGCAACGTCGAACTCTATGACCTGTCACTGCAAGGCCTGATTGCCGCCGCCCAGCGTGACGACCTGCAACAGGTGTCGGCACAGATCCGTCACCTGGTGCTGTTCGATCGCTCCAGCACCGCACGTTTCAAAGGCGACCTGCTGTTGCTGGACAAGTATGGCAACGTGATCGCCGACTCCTCCCTGGTGACCCCGAAGCCGGGGAACTTCGCCGACCGTGATTACTTCCTGGCTCATGCGTTCAACGATGACACCGGGATGTTTATCAGCCGTCCCTTCAAACCCCGCTGTGAGTGCCCCGACAGCGAGCAGTGGCGCATCAGTTTCAGCCGGCGCATCTCTTCACCCTCCGGCGAGTTTCTCGGCGTGGCCGTGGCGTCCATGCGTCTCGCGTATTTCGACGAGTTGTTCAAGAGCCTGAACATCGGCAACGACAGCACCCTCAATGTGCTCGACAAGGACGGTATTCTGCTCGCGCAAAAACCCATGCTGCGTGACAACAGCATCGGCAAGAGCTTCGGCAACCGCCCCAATGTGGTTCGAATCATGCGCGAAGGCACAGGCAGTTTCAGCAGTGTCTCAAGCATGGACCACCGCAATCGCCTGTACACCTTCTCGCGCGTCGGCAATCTGCCATTGACGGTGATCGTGGCGCTGTCCATGGACGAAGTCTTCGCCACCTGGAAACGCACCGCCTATGTGATCAGTGGCGCCACCGGTGTGCTGTGCATCGGCCTGATGTGGCTGGCCCTACTGCTGTGTCGCGAGCTGCGTTTGCGCCAGCACGCCGAGCAGGAACTCGCCCAGCAGGCGGCCATTGATTCGCTCACCGGAGTGGCCAACCGCCGCACCCTGGATACGGTATTGAATCGCGAATGGTCGCGTGCCCATCGCTCGGGGAAACCGCTGTCGGTGCTGATGATCGACGCCGATCACTTCAAAGCCTTCAATGACCGGCATGGTCATCAGGGAGGGGATGATGCGTTGCGCGTGCTGGCCAGGGTCATCAGCGAAAACATCCGCCGCCCGGCTGATCTCGCTGCACGCTATGGCGGCGAAGAGTTCGCCGCGGTACTGCCGGAAACCGATACCGCCGGTGCACTGCGCATCGCCGAAAACATTCGTGCGGCGGTCGAACGACTACCGCCCTTTGCCGCCGACGAATCGCCCATGACCGTCAGCATCGGCCTCAGTACCTCCACAGGACAACCGAACCAGAGCCTGGAAAACTTGATGTATACCGCTGACAAGGCGCTGTACCAGGCCAAACACCGGGGACGCAACTGCGTGGTCAGTGCGCAGGAGTAGGTCCGGTATTTGCGCCAGGCATAAAAAAAGGCCACCCGAAGGCAGCCTTTAAAAACTAGAGAGGTTTTTACTTACACTGCCGCAACTGGGCGCATGTAAGAGATCGGAGCAGTGCTGGCGTCTTCAAAAGTCACGACTTCCCAAGCATCTGTCTGCTCAATCAATTTGCGCAGAAGCTGGTTGTTCAGTGCGTGGCCGGACTTGAAGCCCTTGAACTCACCAATCAGGCTATTGCCCAGCAGGTAGAGGTCGCCAATGGCGTCGAGGATCTTGTGCTTGACGAATTCGTCTTCGTAGCGAAGGCCGTCTTCGTTCAATACACCGTCCGCATCGACCACGATGGCATTTTCAACGCTACCGCCGAGTGCGAGGTTGTGCTTGCGCAGGTACTCGATATCACTCATGAAACCAAAGGTCCGGGCGCGGCTGACTTCTTTTACGAACGAAGTGCTGGAAAAATCCACGCTGGCACTTTGGGTGCGGTCACGAAACACCGGGTGATCGAAATCGATCTCGAAGCTCACCTTGAAACCTTCGAAAGGGACAAAAGTGGCGCGCTTGTCGCCATCTTCCACTGTCACTTCACGCAGGATACGGATGAACTTCTTGGCGGCATCCTGTTCTTCCAGGCCAGCCGATTGAATCAGGAATACAAAAGGTCCAGCGCTACCATCCATGATTGGCACTTCGGACGCGGAGAGCTCGACGTAGGCGTTATCGATGCCCAGGCCAGCCATGGCCGAGAGCAAGTGCTCCACCGTGTCCACTTTGACGTCACCGTTGACCAAAGTGGTCGACATAGTGGTTTCGCCAACGTTTTCTGCGCGAGCAGGAATCTGCACCACAGGGTCGAGATCGGCACGACAAAACACAATGCCAGTGTCGACAGGTGCAGGCTTGAGGGTCAGGTAGACCTTCTCCCCGGAGTGCAGGCCGACACCTGTGGCACGGATAATATTCTTCAGGGTGCGTTGTTTAATCATGGCATGGGCCGCTTCAGCGCAAAGTGCGAACTGGTATCAACAAAGGCTGGCGATAATAGCAGACCAGACCTTTGCTGAACACCAATCAACTTAATACGCCTGATACATTTCATCAATCGGCCTGACGACGCAGGAATGCCGGGATGTCCAGGTAATCCAGATCGTCTTGCGGATTGAGCTTTGCCGCCGCCGCTGCGCCGGCCTGAGCCTGGTTGCGCATCACGGTTGGACGGTCCAGGTCGCGGTAGTTCACCGACGGCATTTCCGGACGTGCGGCAGCGGCAGAAGGAGCCGGGGCGCTGGTCATGGAAGTGTGGACGGTGTTGTCGATGACCTTGACCGGCTTCTCGATTTTCGCGCCCAGACCGGTAGCAACAACGGTCACGTGCAGTTCGTCGCGCATGTCTGGATCGATAACGGTACCGACCTTGACCATCGCGTGTTCGGAAGCGAAGGCTTCGATGATGCTACCCACGTCGGAGTACTCACCCAGGGACAGGTCAGGACCGGCGGTGATGTTCACCAGGATGCCACGCGCACCTTGCAGGTTGACGTCTTCGAGCAACGGGTTGCGGATGGCCGCTTCAGTCGCTTCACGTGCACGGTTCGGACCGCTGGCGCAGCCAGTGCCCATCATCGCCATGCCCATTTCGCTCATCACGGTACGCACGTCGGCGAAGTCGACGTTGATCATGCCCGGACGCTTGATGATGTCGGAGATACCGCGCACGGCACCGGCCAACACGTCGTCAGCCTTGGCGAAAGCCGACAGCAGGCTGGCGTCCTTGCCGAGGATGGTCAGCAGCTTCTCGTTGGGAATGGTGATCAACGAGTCGACGCTTTCGGACAGCAGACGAATACCTTCGTCGGCCAGTTGCATACGCTTGCGACCTTCGAACGGGAACGGACGGGTCACCACCGCAACGGTGAGGATCCCCATTTCCTTGGCCACTTCGGCGATTACAGGTGCAGCACCGGTACCGGTACCACCACCCATGCCGGTGGTAATGAACACCATGTTGGTGCCCGCCAGTACTTCGGCGATGCGCTCACGGTCTTCCATGGCGGCCTGACGACCGACTTCAGGATTCGCGCCGGCGCCCAGGCCTTTGGTTACGCTGGTGCCCAGTTGCAGGATGGTCCGCGCGCTGATGCTTTTCAGCGCCTGGGCATCAGTGTTGGCGCAGATGAACTCAACGCCTTCAATGTTGCTCTTGACCATGTGATTGACAGCGTTGCCGCCGCCTCCGCCAACACCGATGACTTTAATGACCGGGCTTGCGGGGATGTTGTCTACGAGTTCGAACATTTTCCCTCTCCTTCAATTCTCTAGTTTTTTTCGCCTACTGCGCCTACTGCTTGTAACGGTGTTGCGGTAAATCTTTAGAAATTGCCTTGCACCCAGCTCTTGATGCGGTCGAGCAACGGGCTCTTGGCCTCTTCGTTGCTGTAGCTATCGCGGCTGCTGCTGATCCCCGAGAAGGAAATGCCGTCGGACTGCTTTTGCAGGCCGTACATCAGCAAACCAACACCGGTTGAATAAATCGGGTTGCGTACTACATCGTCCAGGCCCTTGACGCCATGGGGTACGCCCAGGCGGACTGGCATGTGGAAAATCTCTTCGGCCAGTTCCACCGCGCCTTCCATCTTCGACGTGCCACCGGTCAGCACGATGCCGGCCGGGATCAGGTCTTCGTAGCCGCTGCGACGCAGTTCAGCCTGGATCAAGGTGAACAGCTCGTCGTAACGCGGCTCGACCACTTCGGCCAGGGCCTGGCGGGACAGCTCGCGAGGCGGACGGTCACCAACGCTTGGCACCTTGATGGTTTCACCGGCACCAGCCAGCTTGGCCAGGGCGCAGGCGTAGCGAATCTTGATTTCCTCGGCGTACTGGGTCGGGGTGCGCAACGCCATGGCGATATCGTTGGTCACCTGGTCACCGGCAATCGGGATCACCGCGGTATGGCGGATCGCGCCTTCGGTGAAGATCGCGATGTCGGTGGTACCGCCGCCGATGTCCACCAGGCACACACCCAGCTCTTTCTCGTCATCGGTCAGCACCGAGTACGCCGAAGCCAGTTGCTCGAGGATGATGTCGTCGATTTCCAGGCCGCAGCGGCGCACGCATTTTTCAATGTTCTGTGCCGCATTGACCGCGCAGGTGACCACGTGGACCTTGGCTTCCAGGCGCACGCCGGACATGCCCAGCGGCTCGCGCACGCCTTCCTGGTTATCGATCACGTAGTCCTGCGGCAAGGTGTGCAGGACCCGCTGGTCGGCCGGGATCGCCACTGCCTGGGCAGCATCGAGCACACGCTCGAGGTCGGCGGAGCTGACTTCACGATCACGGATCGCGACGATGCCGTGGGAGTTCAGGCTGCGGATGTGATTACCCGCCACGCCGACGAACGCCGAGTGGATCCGGCAACCGGCCATCAGTTGCGCTTCTTCGATGGCGCGCTGGATCGACTGCACGGTGGACTCGATGTTCACCACCACGCCCTTCTTCAGGCCGCGGGAAGGATGGGTACCGATCCCGACGATTTCCAGTTGGCCATCGGCCGCGACCTCGCCTACCAGTGCCACCACCTTGGAGGTACCGATATCCAGACCGACGATCATTTTGCCGCTTTGCACGTTTGCCATGGTCCTGCCTCTTCTCAATTCTTCGCGACGGCGGGTTGGGCCGTCGTGGGCGCTACAGGTTCCCGCCAGCCGACGGCAAGGCCGTTGGCATAACGCAGGTCGATGCGCGCAATGTTCGTAATCTGTTCTTTAAGCGTCTTTTCGTAGATGGCAAAGAAGCGGCGCATCTTTTCCACCAGGTTGCCGCGGCCCAACAACAACTCGATCCCCGGCCCCGCACTGCCGGCACCTGTGGTCAGGAACCAACTGCCGCGTTCACGCAACTCCAGCCGGGCGATGGAGAAACCCAGTGGCCGAAGCATCTGGCTCAACACCTGATACTGCTGCATCACTTGCTGCTGGGCCCGCTGCGGGCCGAACAACTGTGGCAAATGTTCGTAATTGGCCAGTTCACGCGGGGTAAACGCCTGGCCCTGGTTATTCAGCAAGGCCTCGTCACCCCAACGGGCCACGGGCAGTTGTTCTTCCAGGCGAATCACCACCTGGTCAGGCCAGACGCGACGCACTTCGGCGTGGGCAATCCAGGGCATCTGTTCCAGCTCGGTGCGCATGCTCGCCAGGTCGATGGTGAAGAAGCTCGCCGCCACGTAGGGGGCGATCCGCTGCTGTACCGCTTGCTGGCTGATGTAGCTCAAGTCGCCCTGCACGTTGATCTTGGTGATCGGGCGGTCCGCGTACGGCATCAGGCGCTGGGCACCCTCATAGGTACCGAACCCCAACGCCACCAGCAGCACCGGCCAGAACACCGCTTTGAGAAAACCAAAATTGGCTTTCGGCAGGCGCACCGACATCGGCTCTTTGGCCACCATTCGGCTGGCACCCCGCGGTACCGGCTTGCGGCCGGGAGCGGGTGGCTGATGACGTAGCTGGGCGCCTTGCATGGACTTACCCTCGCGGCTCAATGCTTGCAGCCAGGATCGCCAACACCAACTGTTGGAAATCCAGGCCGGCTGCCCGGGCCGCCATCGGCACCAGGCTGTGATCGGTCATGCCCGGTGCGGTGTTGACTTCGAGGAACCAGAACTGCCCTTCGGCGTCCTGCATCACGTCAGCCCGTCCCCAACCGGCGATACCCAGCGCCTCACAGGCTTTCGCCGTAAGGTCCATGAGTTCTTGTTCCTTGGCACTGTCGAGGCCACACGGGATCCGGTACTGGGTATCGGAAGCCAGGTACTTGGCGTCGTAGTCGTAGAAAGTGTGCGGCGTACCCAGGGCGATCGGCGGCAACACCTGGTCGCGCAGCGTGGCGATGGTGAACTCCGGACCTTGAATCCATTGCTCGACCAACACTTGCGAATCGTAGGTACTGGCCGCTTTCCAGGCGTCGGTCAATTCAGACGCTGATGTCACTTTGGCCATACCGATACTTGAACCTTCATGCGCCGGTTTGACGATCAAAGGGAAGCCCAGTTCCGTCGCTGCCGAAATACAATCTGCTTCGCTGCTCAGCACGGCGTGACGCGGGGTCGGAATACCCAAGGTGTGCCAGACCTGCTTGGTGCGCAGTTTGTCCATGGCCAGGGCTGAAGCGAGGATGCCGCTGCCGGTGTACGGAATGCCCAGGCACTCGAGCAGGCCTTGCATGCTGCCGTCTTCACCGCCACGACCGTGGAGAATGATGAACGCACGGTCGATCTTTTCATCGAGCAGGCGCTGCAGGAAGTCGTCACCGACGTCGATCCCGAACGCATCCACACCGGCGCTCTGCAGGGCACTGAGCACCGCATTGCCGGATTTCAGCGAGACTTCGCGTTCGGCGCTCTTGCCACCGAACAGCACGGCGACACGCCCGAAGTCTTGCGGGGCGATAGTCGAGAACAGGTTGGCGTAGGCTGCAGTCATTTCAACTTCCCCTCGCTAGGCGCGGCAACGGCGCCTGCGAACAACGAACTTTTCAACAATTTGGGTGCAAGGCCACCGATATCACCGGCGCCCTGGCACAGAAGGATGTCACCGGCACGCAGCAACGGCTTGACCAGCGGCGCGAGGTCGACGCCACGCTCGATGTAGATCGGGTCAAGCTGGCCGCGCTGGCGAATGCTGTTGCACAGCTTGCGGCTGTCGGCGCCCGGGATCGGCTCTTCGCCGGCCGGATAGACTTCCATCAGCAGCAGCACGTTGGCATCGGCCAATACATTGACGAAGTCGTCATACAGGTCACGAGTGCGGCTGTAACGGTGCGGCTGGTAGACCATCACCAGGCGACGCTCCGGCCAGCCACCACGCACAGCCTGGATCACCGCGGCCACTTCGGTCGGATGGTGGCCGTAGTCGTCCACCAGCATCACGCTGCCGCCTTCGACCGGCAGCTCGCCGTAGACCTGGAAGCGGCGGCCGACACCCTGGAAGCCCGACAGGCCCTGGACGATGGCTTCATCGCTGACGCCTTCGTCAGTGGCGATACAGATGGTCGCCAGGGAGTTGAGCACGTTGTGGTTGCCCGGCATGTTCACCGACACATCCAGCGGCTCGCGATCAGGGCGCAGCACGGTGAAGAAGGTCTGCATGCCCTGCTGGCGAACATTGATTGCGCGCACGTCGGCGTCTTCGCTGAAACCGTAGGTGACGGTTGGGCGCTTGACCTGCGGCAGGATCTCGCGAACCACCGGATCGTCCAGGCACACCACCGCCAGACCGTAGAACGGCAGGTTGTGCAGGAACTCGACGAAGGTTTTCTTCAACTTGTTGAAGTCGCCGTCGTAGGTCGCCATGTGGTCGGCGTCGATGTTGGTGACCACGGCCACC
Organism: Pseudomonas sp. P5_152; assembly: GCF_033989915.1. Taxonomy (NCBI): domain Bacteria; kingdom Pseudomonadati; phylum Pseudomonadota; class Gammaproteobacteria; order Pseudomonadales; family Pseudomonadaceae; genus Pseudomonas; species Pseudomonas sp. P5_152. The sequence continues at coordinate 2,043,556 of NZ_JASFAH010000002.1, forward strand.
AGCGGCTGCAGGTGCAGGAAACTGGCGTCGCTTTCATCGGCTTCGGCGATCAGGTAGCGGCTGGTGCCGAGCTGGGCATTGGTACCTGCTGCATTCAGGCGGCCACCGATGACGAAGGTCGGGTCCAGGCCACCGGCGGCGAACACCGAGGCGATCAGGCTGGTGGTGGTGGTTTTGCCATGGGTACCGGCGACGGCGATGCCGTGGCGATAGCGCATCAGCTCGGCCAGCATTTCAGCACGCGGCACCACTGGGATACGGCGCTCGAGCGCGGTCGCCACTTCCGGGTTGGAGGTGTTCACGGCACTGGAGACCACCAGTACATCGGCATTCGCGGCGTTCTCGGCGCGGTGGCCGAGGAAAATCTGTGCACCAAAGGATTCCAGGCGCTCCGTCACGGGGGAAGCCTTGAGGTCGGAACCGGACACTTCATAGCCCAGGTTCAGCAACACTTCGGCGATCCCGCACATGCCCACACCGCCGATGCCGACGAAGTGGATACGACGGATACGGCGCATTTCCGGCTGCGGCATGGCTTTCTGATTCTCAACCATGAACCACCTCCAGGCAGATATCGACCACGTTACGGGTGGCATTCGGTTTGGCCAGGCGACGAGCTGCGCCAGCCATGTCGTTGAGTCGTTGTGGTTGCATCAGGACCTCGGTCAGGCGCGCAGCCAGTTCTGCGGCGCCGGTCGTTCTTTGCGGCATCAGGAAGGCAGCGCCTTCACGAGCCAAATAATCGGCATTGCGGGTCTGGTGATCGTCGATCGCGTGGGGCAGAGGCACCAGCATCGAGGGCAGACCGGCAGCAGCCAGCTCACTGACAGTCAGCGCACCTGCGCGACAGACCACCAGGTCGGCCCAGCCGTAGGCTTGGGCCATGTCTTTGATGAACGGCTGCACTTGCGCCTCGACACCGGCAGCGCGGTAGCGCTCGGCAGTCACTTCATCGTGGTTTTTGCCAGCCTGGTGGAACACTTCCGGGCGCAGTTCGACGGGAACCTGCGACAGGGCTTCAGGCAGCAATTTGTTCAAGGGTTCTGCCCCCAGGCTTCCGCCCAGGACCAGCAAACGCGCCTGGCGTCCGGCCAGGGCCGGGCGCGGCGTATCGAGGAACAACTCGGCGCGCACCGGGTTACCGGTGGTCCGCCGGCTGCCACGGGCAGCAAAGGTGTCCGGGAAAGCTTCGCAGACTCGCGCGGCCAAGGGCACCAGCAACCGATTGGCGGTACCGGCCACGGCATTCTGTTCGTGAACGATCACCGGCACGCCGGCCAACCTGGCTGCTACGCCACCAGGGCCGGTGACATACCCGCCAAAACCAAGGACACACACCGGCTTCAGCTGACGAATGATCGCCCGCGCCTGGAACACCGCCTTGAGCAGCACAAAAGGTGCCTTGAGCAGGGACAACTTGCTCTTGCCGCGCAGGCCACTGACGTTGATCAGGTGCAACGGCAGGCCCGCATTGGGTACCAGCTCGTTTTCGATGCCACGGGGCGTGCCGAGCCAGTGCACGGTGTAGCCGCGCGCCTGGAACTCGCGGGCGCAGGCCAGTGCCGGGAACACGTGGCCACCGGTGCCGCCCGCCATGATCAGCACGTTAGCGCCCATGGGTTGGCTCCTCGGCAAAATCACTCTCCTTGAACTCCATCTCTTCGCTGCCCAGGTGGGTCCGACTCTCCCACTCGATACGCAGCAACAGCCCCAGGCACGCACAGCAGATCACCAGCGAGCTGCCGCCATAGCTGAGGAACGGCAAGGTCAGGCCCTTGGTTGGCAGCAGGCCGACGTTCACCCCGATGTTGATCAGGAACTGACCAATCCACAGGAACGACAAGCCGTAGGCGATGTAGGCGGCGAAGAACTGCTTGGACTTCTCGGCCCAATAACCGATGTACATGCCGCGGATGCAGACAAAGGTGAACAGTGCGACGGTGAACAGCGAGCCAATGGCACCCAGCTCCTCGGCCAGGACCGAGAACACGAAGTCGGTGTGGGCTTCCGGCAGGTAGAACTGCTTCTGCACGCTGTTGCCCAGGCCAACCCCCAGCCACTCGCCGCGACCAAACGCGATCAGGGCCTGGGACAGCTGGTAACCGGCGCCGAACTGATCGGCCCATGGGTCAGCAAAGTTGGTCAGACGCGCCATTCGATACGGCTGCACCTGAATCAACAGCACCACGGCCGCCACGGCCAGGACCACCATCAGGGAGAAGCGGAACAGCCCGACCCCGCCAAGGAACAGCATCGCTGCCGCCGCGCCCATCATCACCACGGTGGCCCCGAAGTCCGGTTCCATCAGCAACAGGCCCGCCATCGGCAGCAGCACGATGAACGGCTTGAAGAAGCCCATCCAGCTTTCACGCACTTCTTTTTGCCGGCGCACCAGGTAACCGGCGAGGTAGATCACCACGAACACCTTGGCGATTTCCGAAGGCTGGACGTTGAAGAAACTGAAGCCGATCCAGCGCATCGAGCCGTTCACTTCGCGGCCGATCCCCGGGATGATCACCATCACCAGCAGGCCGAACGCACCAATCAGCATCAGCCAGCCCAGGCGTTGCCAGGTGGCGATCGGAATCATCATGGTGACGATGCAGGCCCCAAGGCCAAGCAGGACGTAGATCAGGTGGCGAATCATGTAATACAGGGCGCTGCCCGACTGCACGGCTGCCACTTCAGTGGAGGCCGATGCAATCATCACCAGCCCCAGGCCGATCAGCGCCAGGCACCCGGCGAGCATCGGGAAGTCGAGGTCGATACCGCGTCCGGTGATGATCGGCGACGGGTAAGGCTTGATGATGTTTCTCAAGTTCATGCCAAGTCCTCCACGGCCTGGGCGAACAGGTGCCCACGCTCTTCGTAGTTCTTGAACATGTCGAAACTGGCGCAGGCCGGCGACAACAGCACGGCGTCACCGGGCTGGGCCACGGCGCGGCATTGTGCGACCGCTTCGAGCAGCGAGTTGACGCGAATCTGCGGTACACCGTCGCCGATGGCCTGGCCGATCAGTTCGCTGTCACGGCCCATCAACACCACCGCACGGCAATTCGCCGCGACCGGATCACGCAGGTCCTTGAATTCGGCGCCCTTGCCATCGCCGCCGGCAATCAGCACGAGTTTGCCGTCGATGTCGGCGCCCAGGCCTTCGATCGCCGCCAGGGCGGCACCGACGTTGGTGGCCTTGGAGTCGTTGTAGTAGCTCACGCCGTCCAGGTCACGCACCCACTGGCAGCGGTGCTCGAGGCCGGCGAAGGTACGCAGGGTGGCGAGCATGGCGTCGAACGGCAGGCCGACGGCGTGCCCCAGCGCCAAGGCCGCGAGGGCGTTGGACTGGTTGTGGGCGCCACGGATTTTCAGCTCGCGCACCGGCATCAGGTTGGTGAATTCGAAGGCCAGGTATTTCTCGCCGTTCTCTTCACGCAGGCCAAAGGCCTTGAAGTCAGGTTTGCCGAGGCCGAAGGTCCAGCACGGCAGGCCCTCGCCCATCAGCGGCCGGCTCAGGGCGTCCTGGCGGTTGACCACCACTTGCCGCGCGCCGCGGAAGATCCGGTGCTTGGCCAGGTGATAGGCTGGCAGGCCGCTGTAGCGGTCCATGTGGTCTTCGCTGACGTTGAGCACGGTGGCCACTTCAGCGCCCAGGTGATCGGTGGTTTCGAGCTGGAAGCTGGACAACTCCATCACGTACAGCTCGACATCGTCGCTCAGCAGGTCGAGCGCCGGCGTTCCGAGGTTGCCGCCCACGGCCACACGCTTGCCGGCCGCAGCCGCCATGTCGCCGACCAGGGTGGTCACCGTGCTTTTCGCGTTGGAGCCGCTGATGGCGACGATCGGCGCTTTCGCGTTACGCGCGAACAGCTCGATGTCACCGGACAGTTTCACGCCACGGGCAGCCGCCGCCTGCAGGGCTGGTGTAGCCAGCGCCAGGCCGGGGCTCACGTAGAGCTCGTCGGCACGGCACAGGAACTCGACATCCAGCTCGCCACAACGCACTTCCACGTGCGGGTAGTCACGGCGCAGCGTGACCAGCTCCGGTGGATTGTCCCGCGTGTCAGCCACAGCGAACGCCACGCCCCGGTTCGCCAGGAAGCGAACCAGGGACATGCCGCTCTTGCCGAGGCCGACAACGATGCGGAAGTGGTCAGAAGCGATCAGAGACACTCGTTCTACCTCAGCTTCAGGGTGGCAAGGCCGAACAGCACGAGAATCACGGTGATGATCCAGAATCGGACGATCACGCGTGGCTCGGGCCAGCCCTTGAGTTCAAAGTGGTGGTGGATCGGCGCCATGCGAAACACCCGGCGACCGGTCAGCTTGAAGGACGCGACCTGGATCACCACCGACAGGGTTTCCATCACGAACACGCCGCCCATGATGAACAGCACGATTTCCTGGCGCACGATCACTGCGATGGTGCCCAGGGCCGCGCCCAACGCCAATGCGCCGACGTCGCCCATGAACACTTGCGCCGGGTAGGTGTTGAACCACAGGAAGCCCAGGCCGGCACCAATCAGCGCGCCGCAGAACACAATCAGTTCACCCGCGCCCGGGACATAAGGGATCAACAGGTATTCGGCGAATTTCACGTTACCCGACAGGTAGCAGAAGATCCCCAGGGCGCCGCCGACCATCACGGTCGGCATGATCGCCAGGCCATCGAGGCCATCGGTCAGGTTGACGGCGTTGCTGGAGCCGACGATCACGAAGTAGGTCAGGACGATGAAGCCGGCACCCAGCGGAATGCTGTAGTCCTTGAGCATCGGCAGGATCAGGGTGGTTTCCACCGGGCTGGCGGCCGTCATATAAAGGAAGATCGCCGCGCCCAGGCCAAACACCGACTGCCAGAAGTACTTCCAGCGGCTCGGCAAGCCACGGGAGTTCTTCTCGATGACTTTGCGGTAGTCGTCGACCCAGCCGATGGCGCCGAACAGCAGGGTCACCAGCAGCACGACCCAGACATAACGGTTGGTCAGGTCGGCCCACAGCAGGGTGCTGACGCCAATGGCGGACAGGATCAGCGCGCCACCCATGGTCGGGGTGCCGGATTTGGACAGGTGCGATTGCGGTCCGTCGTTACGTACCGATTGGCCAATCTGACGATTCTGCAGGGTGCGGATCATCCACGGCCCGAAGCACAGCGACAGCGACAGCGCGGTCAGTACACCCAGAATCCCGCGCAGGGTCAGGTACTGGAAGACCGCGAAGCCTTTGTAGAACTGTTGCAGATACTCCGCTAGCAGCAGCAGCATTAATGTTTCTCCCCGCTCGAACCGCACAGAGCCGCAACGATGTTTTCCATCGCCGCGCTGCGCGAGCCCTTGATCAAAATAGTGGTGTTTGAATCGTGTTCGGCGCCCAGCGCCGCAATCAGGTCGGCCTGAGTGGCAAAGTGACGGGCCTGTTCACCGAAGGCGGCGACGGCATGCGCCATCAACGGCCCTACGGCGTAAAGTGCAGAAACCTTGCCGCTGGCATACGCGCCAACTTCGCGGTGCCCCTGCTCCGCCCACTCGCCCAACTCGCCGATATCTCCGAGCACCAGGACGGTGCGGCCGGAAAAGCCGGCAAGTATATCAACCGCAGCGCACATCGAGGTGGGGTTTGCGTTGTAAGAATCATCAATGACCCGCATGCCATTGCTCGCCAGTTGCGCCACCGCGCGTCCCTTGACCGGTTGCACGGCGTTCAGGCCGGTGACGATGCCGAACAGCGACACCCCGAGGGCGTGGGCAGCGGCGGCGGCCGCCAGGGCGTTGGCCACGTTGTGGGTGCCCAGCAGATTCAACTGGACGTGCTCGACACCCAGCGGACTGTGCAGTTTGAAGGACGGGCAGCCCCGTGCGTCGCGATCCAGGTCACTGGCATGGAAGTCGGCCTGGCTGTCGTGCAGGGCGAAGGTCAGCACCTGGCGCCCGGCTGCGCGGGCCTTCCAGATGGCGAATGCCTTGTCGTCGAGGTTCAGTACGGCGACGCCATCGGCGTCCAGCCCTTCGAGAATCTCGCCCTTGGCCTCGACGATTTTTTCCGGCCCGCCGAACTCACCGACGTGGGCGGTCCCGGCATTGTTGAGCACGGCTACGTGGGGCTTGGTCATGGCCACGGTGTAGGCGATCTCGCCGATGCGCGAGGCGCCCAGCTCGATCACCGCAGCACTGTGTTCGGCCGCCAGTTCCAGCAGGGTCAGGGGCACGCCGAGGTCGTTGTTCAGGTTGCCACGGGTCGCCAGCACCGGACCGCGGGTGCGCAGGATGCTCGCGAGCATTTCCTTGACCGTGGTCTTGCCGCTGGAACCGGTGATTGCCGCGACCGGCTTGGTAAAGGCCGCACGGTTCAGGGCGCCCAGTTGACCCAGGGCCTGCCGAGTGTCCTTGACCAGCAGTTGCGGCAAGGTGGCGTTGGCCACTGCACGCTCGACCAAGGCTGCGACCGCACCTTTGCCGGCCACTTCGTTGAGGTAGTCGTGCCCGTCGAAACGCGGACCGGCCAGGGCCACGAACAGTTGGCCCGGCACGATGGCCCGGCTGTCGATGCTCACGCCCTCGAAGCGGCTGTCGGTAGTAACCAGACGGCCACCCAATGGACCCGCCACTTCGCTCAATTGCAGGGCCTTAAGCATGGCTCACCTCCCAGGCGGTCAAGGCGCGATCGGCCTCCACCAGGTCAGAGAAGGCATGGCGTTGGCCATTGATTTCCTGATAGTCCTCATGACCTTTGCCAGCCAGGACGATCACGTCATCGGCGCTGGCGCCAGCAACAATTTCGGCAATCGCCTGGCCACGACCGGCGACAAAACGTACGTTATCTACCGCGCTGAAACCGGCGCGGATGTCGTCGAAAATCTGCAGTGGGTCTTCGCTGCGCGGGTTGTCATCGGTCACCAGCACGCCATCGGCCAGGCGCTCGACCACTTCGGCCATCAGCGGACGCTTGCCACGATCGCGATCGCCGCCGCAGCCGAACAGGCACAACAACTGACCCTTGGCGTGGGGACGCAGGGCCAGCAGGACTTTTTCCAGGGCGTCGGGGGTATGGGCGTAGTCGACCACTACCAATGGCTGGGTGCCGCCACCCAGGCGCTGCATGCGACCGGCCGGGCCTTCGAGCTTGGGCAGCACACGGAGGATTTCGTCCAGCGCATAGTCCAGGCCGAGCAAGGCACCGACCGCGGCCAGCACGTTGCTCAGGTTAAAACGACCGAGCAAGGCGCTGCGCAAATGGTGTTCGCCCTGAGGCGTTACCAGCGTGGCACGCACACCCTCGTCGTCGAACTGCGCTTCGCGGCAATACAGGTAGGCGCTGGCGTCTTCCAGGCTGTAGGTGATCAGGCGCGATTCGCCCTTGTCGGCGGCCAGTTGGCGACCGAATTCGTCGTCGAGGTTGACCACCCGGCACTTCAGGTCATTCCAGGCGAACAACTTGGCCTTGGCTTCACCATAGGCCTGCATGGTGCCGTGATAGTCCAGGTGATCGCGGGACAGGTTGGTCATCACTGCCACGTCGAAGGCCAGCGCGCTGACGCGTCCCTGATCCAGGCCGTGGGAAGAAACTTCCATGGCCACCGCCTTGGCACCGGCCTTTTTCAGGTCGGCCAGGGTGGCTTGCATGTCGATCGGGTTGGGTGTGGTGTGCAGGCCGCTTTGCAGCGCGCCGTAGAAGCCACTGCCCAGGGTGCCGACGATGCCGCAGTGCTGGCCGAGCAAATCGAGGGCCTGGGCAACCAACTGGGTCACACTGGTTTTGCCGTTGGTGCCGGTGACACCGACCAGGTTCAGATGCCGGCTCGGGTCACCATAGAAGCGTCCAGCGATGTCCGACAGTTGCGCGGCCAGGCCTTTGACCGGGATCAGCGGCACATCGGTAATCGGCAGGACGGTCGCCCCTTCGACTTCATAGGCCACGGCTGCCGCACCGCGTTGCAGGGCATCGGCGATATGCGCACGGCCATCGAACTTGCCGCCAGGCACTGCGAGGAACAGGTCCCCGGCGCGCACATTGCGGCTGTCCAGGGCCAGTTCGCGAATCAACAGGTCGCGGCCGGCATGGGCGAAAATCTTGTTCAGGCTCAGAGACATCAGCCGCGCCCTCCGTTGGCTTTGAGTGGGATCGCCGGGGTGGCATTGGCTTGCTGGGTCGGCGGCAGGTTATCCGGCGAGATGTTCATCAGGCGCAGGGTGCCCGACATCACTTTGCTGAACACCGGTGCCGAAACCAGGCCACCGAAGTAGCCGGCCTTGCTCGGTTCATCGATCACCACGACGATGGCAAAACGCGGGTCGCTCATCGGGCCGAAACCGGCAAACAGCGAGCGGTAGGAATTGACGGCGTAGCCCTTGAGACCTGCGGAGGTCTTACGCGCAGTACCGGACTTGCCGGCCACGTGATAGGCCGGAACCTGCGCACGGAATACTCCGCGCGGCGCCTCGATCACTTGCTGCAGCATGCCCTGCATGGTCTTGGCGACGTCTTCCGGGATCACCTGGGTGGTTTGCGGCAGCTTGTCGGTCTTGACCAGGGTCAGGGGTGCGATACGGCCGTTGTTGGCCAATGCCGAGAACGCGTGGACCAGCTGGATCGCGGTGACCGACAGACCGTAGCCGTACGACAGCGTGGCCGTCTCGGCCTTGCGCCATTCGCGGTAGTTGGGCAGGTTGCCGACGCGCTCGCCCGGGAAGCCCAGGCCAGTGTCCTGGCCCAGGCCGATCTTCTGAGCCAGGCGAAAAATAGTCTCGCCGCCAATATCGAAGGCGATCTTGCTCATGCCCACGTTACTGGAGTTGATCAGGATCCCGGTCAGATCGAGCACCGGGCCTTCGCTCTTGGACACGTCACGAATGGTGTACTTGCCCAGTTGCAGGGTGCCCGGATAGACCTCGACCCGGTCACTCGGCTTCCAGCGCCCGGTTTCCAGGGCGGCACTCATGGAGATGGCCTTCATGGTCGAGCCCGGCTCGAACACGTCGATCATCGCGCGGTTACGCATCATCGCCGGCTGCAGGTTGCGACGGTTGTTCGGGTTGTAGGTCGGCTGGTTGACCATGGCCAGGATCTCGCCGGACTTGACGTCCATGATCACCAGGCTGCCGGCCTTGGCACCGTTCTCGATGATCGCGTTGCGCAGTTCGCGGTTGGCCAGGTATTGCAGGCGCAGGTCAATCGACAACGCCAAGGGCTTGCCGGCCTTGGCGTTTTTGGTGACCTGGACATCTTTGATCAGTCTGCCGCGCCGGTCCTTGATGACCTGGCGTTTACCGGGGACCCCGGCCAGCCATTCGTCATAGGCCAGCTCCACGCCTTCGCGGCCATGGTCGTCGATATCGGTAAAGCCGACCATGTGGGCGGTGACTTCCCCGGCCGGGTAGAAGCGCCGGAACTCTTCGATGCCATAGACGCCAGGCACTTTCAGGTCGAGCACCACCTGGCCTTGCTCCGGCGTCAGGCCGCGCACCAGGTAGATGAATTCTTTATTGGCCTGGGCTTCCAGGCGCTCGGTCAGCGCACGCGGGTCCTGGCCCAATGCGGCAGCCAGGGCCGGCCAGCGGTCCTTGGCGCTCTGCATTTCCTTGGCGTTGGCCCACAGGGTGGTGACCGGAGTACTGACCGCCAAAGGCTCGCCGTTACGGTCGGTGATCAGGCCACGGTGCGCGGGAATCGGGATGTGCCGCATGCTACGCGCGTCACCCTGGCCCTTGAGGAAGGCACGGTCGACCACTTGCAAGTCAATGATGCGCCAGGCAATCGCCGCCACCATGATCCCGAGCAAGCCCACGACCAAGCGAAACCGCCACGGAAAGAGTGCCCCCTCGAGTTTCATCATGGCGCCACCATCCGCACTTCTGCCGCGCCGGGAATGCGCATCTTCAGTTGTTCGGTGGCCAGCACTTCAATACGGCTATGAGCGGTCCAGGTGCTCTGCTCGAGAATCAACCGCCCCCACTCCGCCTGCGCCTTGTCGCGCACACTCAACTCGCCGTACAACGAGTTGAGCAATTGCCGATTCCAGTGGGCGCTGTAGGACACCGCGATCGCGGAAACCAGCACGCCGATAAACAGCAGCAGCATGATAAAGCTGCCGCCTGGAAGAGGCTTGGCGAAAAGCTTGCTCACCGCAGCTTCTCCGCGACACGCATGACAGCGCTACGGGAACGTGGGTTGGCTTTGAGTTCGGCTTCGCCGGCGAACTGCGCTTTGCCATGGACTTTGATTTTCGGCACAAAGGCTTCGAAACGTACCGGCAGGTTGCGCGGCAGGTTGTCGGTTTCACCCTTGACCAGTTTGCGCATGAACAGCTTGACGATGCGATCTTCCAGCGAGTGGAAGCTGATCACTACCAGGCGGCCGCCGATTTCCAGCGCCTCGAGTGCTGCTTCGAGGCCGGCTTCGAGATCGCCCAGTTCATTGTTGACGTGAATTCGCAGGCCCTGGAAGGCACGGGTAGCTGGGTTCTTACCTTTTTCCCACGCCGGGTTGGCGACTTTCAGCACTTCTGCCAGGTCACCAGTGCGCTCGAACGGCTTGATGTCGCGACGCTCAGCCACGGCACGGGCCATGCGCCCGGAGAAACGTTCTTCGCCATATTCCTTGAACACCCGGGCGATTTCTTCGACGGGCGCGGTGTTGACGAACTCGGCAGCACTGATCCCGCGGGACGGGTCCATGCGCATGTCCAGGGGGCCGTCATTGAGGAAGCTGAAGCCACGCTCAGGGTCGTCTAGCTGGGGCGAAGACACGCCCAGGTCGAGCAGCACACCGCTGACCTTGCCGGCCAGGCCGCGCTCGGCAACTTCCGAACCCAGTTCGGCAAAGCTGCGCTGCACAACGACAAAGCGGCCGTCTTCGGCCGCTAGCGTTTGCCCGGTGGCAATCGCTTGAGGATCTTTGTCAAACCCCAGCAACCGGCCATCAGAACCGAGCTGGCTGAGTATCAGGCGGCTGTGGCCGCCGCGCCCGAACGTGCCATCGAGATAGCAACCATCAGGGCGTACGGCGAGAGCCTCGACGGCTTCGTCAAGCAGTACGGTGATGTGGTTAAAGCCGCTATCAATAGTCACAGGATCAAATCACGCAGTTCATCAGGCATAGCGCCCGGTTGTTGAATAGCAGCCAGGTCAGCAGCAGACACTGCATCCCAGGCATCCTCGTCCCACAATTGGAACTTGTTCAGTTGGCCTACCAACATCGCGCGCTTATCCAACTTGGCATATTCACGCAGACGCGGCGGAACCAGAAAACGACCACTGCCGTCGAGTTCGAGGTCGACGGCATTACCAATCAGCAAACGTTGCAGGCGACGGTTCTCTTCGCGAAGCGAAGGCAGTGCGCGCAGTTTGGTTTCAATCAGCTCCCACTCATCGAGGGGGTAAACACACAAACAAGGATCAACCGCATCAATGGTCACGATCAGTTGCCCGGAACTACGCGAAACCAACTCGTCACGATACCGGCTCGGCATAGCGAGACGGCCTTTTGCATCGAGACTGATAGCGTTAGCTCCGCGAAACACGTCAGCGTTTCTCCAAATTCTAGCGTTTTACGCTCAAAAAACCCACTTCATGCCACTTTCCGCCACTTGCGCACACTATAGGAATGCGCCTACCGCACCGTCAAGGCGCGCAGTAAAGGAAAACCCTTACAGATCGGAGATTTAGCGGTACAAAAGAAGGGGTTACGAGTATTTGGCGGATGACTCAGCTCAATAACTTGAAGCAGCGCAGGAGGCTACGTTCAGAAGTTAAAGTAATTTGTTAAGAGTAAGATTTTTTCGGTATTACGAAAGCGCTTCTGCTATTGATTCAGCAGGGTGGGTAATTGCTACTACACGCGCGCCTCTACAAGGGGGTCAAACGAGATGATGGCATATCGATATCAAGTAACACGTGCCCACAACATGCTGCGGGCGGTGAACCGATAATACCAAGCCCCTGTGCCGGTGATTCAAGCACAAAAGCGAAAAAAAGGTGGAGAGTCGATCTATAAGCCGGGTTCTGTCTTGAACAGTCATTCGTCTACGATGGCCATCACTGGACACCTTTAGCAACCTACCCGGTCCCAGCGCGGGCCACGCCTTGGGACCCTATTTGGTCTTGCTCCAAGTGGGGTTTACCTAGCCACGAACTGTTGCCAGTCGTGCGGTGCGCTCTTACCGCACCTTTTCACCCTTACCGGCACCGAAGCGCTTAGGCGGTTATTTTCTGTGGCACTTTCCGTAGGCTCACGCCTCCCAGGCATTACCTGGCACTTCGCCCTATGGAGCCCGGACTTTCCTCCCCCCCCTAATTTTCATAGAGGGCAGCGACTGTCCAATCGACTCTCCGCCGCGAAGGTTAACGGCACAGCGCCCGAAGAACAAGCAATAAAAGCCTTTTGCCGCTCTGCAGGCCCCGCTCTTACTCGCCCTTCTGTTTTTCCAGGGCCACTTGATAGAGCACATTCTTGCGCTCACCGGTAATTTGCGCCGCCAATGCTGCGGCACGCTTGAGCGGCATCTCCTCGAGCAACAGATTGAGGATGCGCATGGCCTCGCTGCTGACCGCCTCCTCAGTCTCTGGCGCGGTCCAGCCCGCCACCAGCACCACGCACTCGCCACGCTGCTGATTGCTGTCGCCCTCGACGAACGCACGCAGCTCGGCCAGGGGCAGACCCTTAAGGGTCTCGAAGGTCTTGGTCAGCTCGCGCGCCAACAAGGCTGGCCGCTCGGGGCCGAACACCAGCTCCATGTCCTGCAGGCATTCGAGGATCCGGTGAGGCGCCTCATAGAAGATCAGGGTCCGCGGCTCTTCCTTGATGGACTCCAGGCGCGCGCGCCGGCCAACGGCCTTGGCCGGCAGGAAACCTTCGAAGATAAACCGGTCGGACGGCAATCCCGCCGCCGACAATGCGGCGATCAGCGCGCACGCCCCGGGAACCGGGACTACATTGATACCGGCAGCGCGTGCCTGGCGCACCAAGTGATAACCCGGATCGGAAATCAGCGGCGTGCCGGCATCGGAAATCAGCGCAACATTGTCACCGGCCAGCAACCGCGTGATGAAGCGACTGCCTTCGTCGCGTTCGTTGTGTTCGTGACAAGCCGCCAGGGGCGTAGCGATGCCGAAATGTTGCAGCAACCGCAGGGAGTGGCGCGTGTCTTCGGCGGCGATCAACGCCACCTCACGCAAGATCTTCAGCGCGCGGGCACTGATGTCATCCAGGTTGCCGATGGGCGTCGCCACCACATAAAGCGAGCCAGCAGCGGAATTCAAAGCACCTGGAGCAGTCAAAGCGCACACCTCATGATCGGTAAAAGCGCCATTGTAGCGCGTAGAAGCCCGCTGGATGCGCACCACTGTCATCAGGACGCACTACCTTTTCGTGAGCACGGCAACATTTACACGACCTAAATTGCACGATTCACGCCAGTAACATCGCGCCCCGGCCAGTGCTTGGGTACAATTCCACGCTAATTTGATCGAGTATCAGGAACACTTACATGATCGCTTGCCTGCGGCTGTTCACTGCCCTCTGCCTCGCTGCCCTGTTGGCGGCTTGCGCCAGCTCGCCCTCGTCCAGCCTTGGCGACCTTCCACGGACGGCCGATGCCAGTATCGAGCAACTGCTCGAACAGGCTGCCACCAGCACCAATCCGGAAAAGGCTGCCCTGCTGCGCCTGAGCGCGGCCGACCTGGCGTATCGCCAGGGTAACGCCGGCCAGTCCGCGCAAATCCTGCAACAGGTTCCGCTGGAAACGCTCAAGCCGGGCCAACAGGTCTATGCCAGCACCCTGGCCGCCGAACTGGCGATGACCCGCAACCAGCCCAAGGCGGCACTGACCGCCCTGAGCCACCCAAGCCTGCAGCGCCTGAGCGAATTGCCGGACGAGCAACAGGTTCGCACCGGCACCGTGCGTGCCCGCGCCCTCGAAGCCGACGGCCAGACGCTGGCCGCCGCCCGCGAGCGAATTGCCATCGCGCCGATGCTCGAAGGCGAAGCCGCGAACAAGAACCACGAGGCGATCTGGGCACTGATTGCCTCGCTGCCCACCGACCAGTTGCAACCGATCACCGACGACGTGCTCGGCGGCTGGATGAGCCTGGCCGTGGCGGTAAAAACCGCCGGCACCCTGGAACTGCAACAGGCCGCCATCGACAACTGGAAAGCCCAGCACCCGAAACACCCTGCCGCCCTGCAGTTGCCACTGCCACTGACCCAACTCAAGCAACTGGCCAGCCAGCCGCTCGGCAAGATCGCCCTGCTGCTGCCCCAGGAAGGCCCGCTGGCCTCGGTGGCCAAGGCCCTGCGCGAAGGTTTCATGGCTGCTCACTACCAGGCCCAACAGGCCGGACAGAACCCACCCGCCATCGAGTTCTATGACAGCTCGCGCCTGACCTCGCTGGACGACTTCTATCGCAAGGCCCAAGCCGATGGCGTGCAACTGGTAGTCGGCCCGCTGGAAAAACCCCTGGTCAAGCAACTCAACGCGCGCCCTCAACTGCCGATCACCACCCTGGCGCTGAACTACAGCGAAGGCGAGCAAGGCCCGGCCCAACTGTTCCAGTTCGGCCTCGCGGCCGAGGACGAGGCGCGCGAAGTATCCCGTCGCGCACGTGCCGACGGCCTGCATCGCGCTGCGGTACTGGTACCTAAAGGCGAATGGGGCGACCGCGTCCTCAAGGCCTTCAGCCAGGACTGGCAAGCCAATGGCGGCAGCATCATCGGTGTCGAACGTGTAGACCAACCCGTGCAGCTGGCCCAGCAGATCGCTGACCTGTTCCAACTGCGCCAGAGCGAAGGTCGCGCCAAGAGCCTGCAAAGCACCGTCGGCTCGCAGATCGCAGCACAGCCGTCGCGCCGCCAGGACATCGAGTTCATCTTCCTCGCCTCGACCCCACAACAGGCGCAACAGATCAAACCCACGCTGAACTTCCAATACGCGGGTGACGTGCCGGTCTACGCCACGTCCCACGTGTACAGCGCCAGTGGCGACCAGAACCAGTACAACGACATGAACGGCGTGCGCTTCTGCGAAACCCCGTGGTTGCTCAACACCAGCGACCCGCTGCGCCAGCAAGTGACTGCACAATGGCCACAAGCCAATAGCAGCCTGGGTCGGCTGTACGCCATGGGCGTCGACGCCTACCGCCTGGCCCCGCGCCTGGGTCAACTCAAGGCCCTGCCGGACAGCACCATCGAAGGCCAGTCGGGCAACCTGAGCATGAGCCCGACGCAACGGGTTCAACGCCAGCTGCCTTGGGCGCAATTCGTCAACGGCCAGGTCCAACGCCTGCCGGACACCCCGCGCTGATGCCCGACAGGTCACGCCAGCAAAGCGGTCGAGATGCTGAAAGCCAGGCGCTCCAGCATCTCCAGCAACAGGGACTGCGCCTGCTGGCGCAGAACTGGTTGTGTAAACGCGGCGAGCTTGATCTGGTCATGCTTGACGGCGATACAGTAGTATTCGTCGAAGTCCGCTACAG
Organism: Pseudomonas sp. P5_152; assembly: GCF_033989915.1. NCBI lineage: Bacteria > Pseudomonadati > Pseudomonadota > Gammaproteobacteria > Pseudomonadales > Pseudomonadaceae > Pseudomonas > Pseudomonas sp. P5_152. Next base: position 2,059,011 of record NZ_JASFAH010000002.1, read on the forward strand.
AAAAAACACCCAATGGGGTGGCGCGCTCGGCAGTATCGATGCGCGCAAGCGTCAAAAACTGATACTCGCCGCGCAGTATTTCCTGCAGAGCGAGTCACGCTGGGCCGACTCCCCCTGCCGTTTTGATGTGGTTGCCATAGACAGCACTGCAGCGCATCTGAACTGGCTACGGAATGCCTTTGATAGCTGACCGCTGTCGGGCAGGACCGATTTTCACCCAACACTTTTGCTCTTTGCTTTGCGGGCCGCACATTGCTGTGCCACCAGGCCGCGCCACTTAAGGTCACACAGATGGACATGCAATCCCGAATTCGCCAGCTTTTTCAGGCCAGTATCGATACCAAGCAACAGGCGATGGACGTACTTGCACCGCACATCGAGCAAGCCAGCCAAGTGATGGTCAACGCCCTGCTCAACGAAGGCAAAATGCTCTCGTGTGGCAACGGCGGTTCGGCCGGTGACGCACAGCACTTTTCCTCCGAGCTGCTCAACCGCTTCGAGCGCGAACGCCCCAGCCTGCCGGCCATCGCCCTGACCACTGACAGCTCGACGATCACCTCGATCGCCAACGACTACAGCTACAACGAAATCTTCTCCAAGCAGATCCGCGCCCTGGGCCAACCCGGAGACGTCCTGCTGGCGATTTCCACCAGCGGCAACTCGGCCAACATAATTCAAGCGATCCAGGCCGCACATGATCGCGAAATGATTGTCGTAGCATTGACCGGTCGCGATGGCGGCGGCATGGCGTCGCTGCTATTGCCGGAAGACGTGGAGATTCGCGTACCGGCCAACGTCACCGCACGCATTCAGGAAGTCCACCTGCTGGCGATCCATTGCCTCTGCGACTTGATCGACAGCCAATTGTTCGGGAGTGAAGAATGACCCCTAATCGCCTAGGCCTACTGGCCCTGACGCTGTGCCTCGGCATCAGCGGATGCACCTCGGTGGTGAACGCCAGCCGTGAAAGCCCCATTCAGGATGACCGCGGCACCCGCACCTTCGGCAGCAAGATCGACGACTCGTTGATCGAAACCAAGGTTGGCGTGAACGTGGCCAAGGCCAACCCGGACCTGGACACCCAATCGCACATCGTCGTCACCAGTTTCAACGGCGTGGTGCTGCTGGCCGGGCAAACGCCCCGTGCCGACCTCAAGGCCCAGGCCGAGCAGGCCGCTGCCGCTGTGCAGCGGGTCAAGACGGTGCACAACGAACTGCAGGTCATGCAACCCTCGTCACTGTTGGCACGCAACAACGACGCCTGGCTGACCACCAAGATCAAGACCCAGATGCTCACCGACGCCAGCATTCCCGGCTCACGCATCAAGGTCGTGACTGAAAACGGCATCGTCTACCTGCTGGGCTTACTGACCAAGCAGGAAGCGGCCCAGGCCACCAACCTGGTGCAGGGCGTTTCCGGGGTGCAGAAGATCGTGAAACTGTTTGAGTACATTGACTGACACGCTCTCCTGCAGGAGCACGGCTGCGATGGCGCCTTTGAAAATGCCATCGCGAGCAAGCTCGGCTCCTACAGCAATAAAAAAGGCGATCCATTCGGATCGCCTTTTTTATTACTTCACCACCTTCAAGCTTGGCCGTCCGCTAGGGCGCGGTGGCTCGTTGTCGGGTGGCGGCAGATCATCTTCGGGCTCGAACTCGTCCTCGCCCTCTACCGGCGACTCCAAGTCAAACACCATACCCTGGCCATTCTCCCGAGCGTAAATACCCAGGATCGCAGCTATAGGCACGTACAGGGTGTGCGGCACACCACCGAAGCGACCTTCAAAGCTCACTGCATCGTTATCCATGTGCAGATGACGCACGGCAGCGGGCGAAACGTTCAGGACAATCTGTCCGTCACTGGCAAAACCTTGTGGCACCTGCACCGAAGGAAACTCGGAGTTGACCAGCATGTGCGGGGTGCAATCGTTATCGACAATCCACTCATAGAGCGCACGGACGAGATAAGGACGACTGGAGTTCATAGCGGCTCCTTAAGCCTTAGCGCATATCGCGTTCGACACCAGACAGGCTCGCCTGGAATGCCTCACGCGCAAACTGGCGCTCCATATAATCAAGCAGCGGCTTGGCCGGCCGCGGCAGTTCAATACCCAGGATCGGCAAACGCCAGAGTATCGGTAGTAGGCAGCAATCCACCAGACTTTGTTCCTCACTGAGGAAAAACGGCTTGTCGGCGAACAACGGCGAGACACCCGTGAGGCTCTCTCGCAGTTCCTTGCGCGCCTGCACGCGTGCTGGCTCCTTGGTCCGTGAGTCCAGGATCAGATCCACCAGGCCACACCAGTCACGCTGGATGCGATGGATCAGCAGGCGGCTATTGGCCCGCGCCACCGGATAAACCGGCAGCAAAGGTGGATGGGGATAACGCTCATCCAGGTATTCCATCACCACGGTCGACTCCCACAACGCCAGGTCACGATCGACCAGGGTGGGCAAGCTGCCGTAAGGGTTCACTTCGATCAGCTTTGGCGGCTGACGGCCCGCCTCCACACTGATGATCTCGGCGCTGACACCCTTCTCTGCCAGTACGATTCGCACTCGGTGGGAATAGTGGTCGGCGGGGTCGGAGTAACAGGCCAACCGGTTGGTCACGCCCATGGCGGTCCTCCTCGCTTGTTGAAATTATTGAAAGCGGAAAAACGAGCGCGCCCAGAGGGCGTCTCCCGTAACGCCTGGATGACCAGATTCGTTACGTTTACAGAGACGCCCTTGGGCGCGCGCGATTAACAGCAAATGCTTGAAGCTAGATCAATGCACATCTTTCCAGTATTCGCGCTTGAGCAAGTAAGCGAATACGAAGAAGAACGCCAGGTACAACAGTACGTAGGTACCAATGCGCTGATGCTCCAGCTTAACCGGGTTAGCCGAGTAAGCGAGGAAGGTTACCAGATTCTTGACCTTCTCATCGAACTGCTCTTCGGTCAGGGCACCGGACTTCGGCACGATGGTCAACTGATCGCACGCTTCATGAGTCAGCGGCGTACCGGTCAGCGGATCATATTGCTTCTTGCCGTCCTCGACGATCTGCACCTGTTTGCAGCCTACGACCTGGCGACCTTGCAGGCCGACCAGCACGTTGGGCATGCCGACGTTCGGGAACACCTTGTTGTTCACGCCCCAAGGACGCGACGGATCTTCGTAGAACGACTTCAGGTAGCCGTAGAGCCAGTCAGTGCCACGCACCCGAGCTACCAGGGTCAGGTCAGGCGGCGCAGCGCCGAACCAGGCCTTGGCGTCTGCCGGCTGCATGCCAATGTTCATGTGGTCGCCGATCTTGGCGCCGGTGAACACCAGGTTCTTGAGCATCAGATCGTGAGGAATCCCCAGATCGTCGGCAACGCGCTCATAGCGCTGGAACTTGGCACTGTGGCAGCCCATGCAGTAGTTGGCGAAGGTACGTGCGCCATCTTGCATTGCCGCTTTATCGGAGACGTCGATGTCGACCTTTTCCAGCTCAGGACCGCCCGCGGTGGATGCGAACGAGAACACAGGCAAAGCAGCAAGAATCAGTACAGCAAATAGCTTTTTCATCAGCCAGTCACCCTTTCCGGAACCGGTTTTGTCTTCTCGAGCCGGGTGTAGAACGGCATCAGAATGAAGTAGGCGAAGTACAGGAAGGTACATACCTGCGACAACAGCGTACGACCTGGCGTTGGCGCCAGAACACCCAACACACCCAGGATCACGAACGAAATGCAGAACACCCAGAGCCAGATCTTGCTCATCCAGCCCTTGTAGCGCATGGATTTGACCGGGCTACGGTCAAGCCATGGCAGGACGAACAGCACGGCGATCGCGGCACCCATGGCGATAACGCCCAGGAGCTTGTCGGGAACGGCACGCAAGATCGCGTAGAACGGGGTGAAGTACCAGACCGGAGCGATGTGCTCTGGGGTCTTGAAGGCGTTCGCCACTTCGAAGTTCGGCTTCTCGAGGAAGTAACCGCCCATTTCCGGGAAGAAGAACACGATCGAGCAGAAGATGAACAGGAACACCACCACGCCGACGATATCTTTCACGGTGTAGTACGGGTGGAAGGCAATGCCGTCCAGCGGTACGCCGTTTTCGTCTTTGTATTTCTTGATGTCGACGCCGTCCGGGTTGTTCGAACCGACTTCGTGCAGCGCCAGGACGTGCAGCACTACCAGGCCAAGAATAACGATCGGCAAGGCCACCACGTGCAAGGCGAAGAAGCGGTTCAGGGTGATCCCGGAAATCAGGTAGTCACCACGGATCCACTGGGTCAGGTCGTCGCCGATGACCGGAATCGCACCGAACAGCGAGATGATCACCTGGGCACCCCAGTAGGACATCTGGCCCCACGGCAGCAGGTAACCCATGAAGGCTTCCGCCATCAGGGCCAGGTAGATCAGCATGCCGAACACCCACACCAGCTCACGCGGCTTCTGGTACGAACCGTAGAGCAAGCCACGGAACATGTGCAGGTAGACCACGACGAAGAACGCCGAAGCGCCGGTGGAGTGCAGCAGACGCAGGATCGAGCCGTACTCGACGTCGCGCATGATGTATTCGACGGAGGCAAACGCCTCTTCCGCCGACGGGGTGTAGCTCATGGTCAGCCAGACACCGGTAACGATCTGGTTAACCAGAACCAGCAGTGCCAGGGAGCCAAAGAAGTAGAAGAAGTTGAAGTTCTTCGGAGCGTAATACTTGCTGAGATGGTCTTCCCACATCTTGGTCGCAGGAAAGCGCGCATCAACCCAATCCATGAACTTGCTCATCACGCGTTCTCCGTATCGACGCCGACGACAATGATGTCGTCCGACTCATAGGAATGCGGGGGAACTGGCAGGTTCAAAGGCGCAGGCTGCGATTTGAAGACACGGCCAGCCAGGTCGTAGTGGGAGCCATGGCAAGGGCAGAAGTAGCCGCCCACCCATTTTGGACCGAGGTCGGCCGGCGCCACTTCTGGACGGAAGGTCGGTGAACAGCCCAGGTGCGTGCAGATACCGATCAGCAGCAGCACTTCCGGCTTGATCGAACGCGTCTTGGGATCCACATAGGTCGGCTGTACCGAGGCCTTGGAGTCCGGATCGGAGAGATCCCCCTCGATCTTCGTCAGGTTCCCCAGAATCTCCTGGGTGCGGCGGACGATGAATACCGGCTGACCGCGCCATTCGGCAATCATTTGCTGACCTGGCTCGATTTTGCTGACATTCACTTTCACCGGTGCACCTGCGGCTTTCGCCTTGGCACTGGGAAACCACGACCCCACGAACGGGACCGCAGCCCCCACCGCTCCTGCAGCACCCACCACGGATGTGGCTGCTACCAAGAAGCGACGCCGGCCTGTATTCACGCCGTCATTGCTCATCCAGTCCTCTCCCATCAGCTTTGTGGCCTGTTAAATCAGGCATCTACTAAGTAAAAATCTGAACTTATAAAAATTTTGCAGAATGGTAATGAAAAGCCCCAATTCTGACAAGGTAATTACCACCCATGGGTACCGCCAAGCCTTGTAGTATAGGGCTTCTGCGGATGTGGCAAGTTGTCACACCAAAAATCATCGCCCACAAAAAACGCCCAGCTCCGCGAGGAGACTGGGCGCTTTGAACGCGAAAGCGAATTAACGCTTCGAGTACTGCGGACGCTTACGCGCTTTACGCAGACCAACTTTCTTACGTTCAACTTCACGCGCGTCACGGGTTACGAAGCCAGCTTTACGCAGTGCACCGCGCAGAGTTTCGTCGTAATCCATCAGAGCGCGAGTGATACCGTGGCGGATTGCGCCAGCTTGACCACTTACACCACCACCGATCACGGTGACGTAGATGTCGAACTTCTCGACAGTCTCAGTCAATTCCAGCGGCTGACGAACTACCATGCGGGCAGTTTCGCGACCGAAGAAATTTTCCAGCGAACGGTTGTTGATGGAGATGTTACCAGTGCCCGGACGCAGGAAAACGCGTGCGGTTGCGGTCTTGCGACGGCCAGTGCCGTAATTTTGAGTCGCCGACATAATGAACTATTCCGTTAAAACTTCAGTTCTTGGGGCTGCTGAGCAGTATGAGGGTGAACAGCGCCCGCATAGACTTTCAGCTTACGATACATGTCGCGACCCAGTGGGTTCTTAGGCAGCATGCCTTTAACCGCGGTCTCGATCACGCGCTCAGGGGCTTTAGCGATCAGCTTTTCGAAGTTGATCGACTTGATGCCGCCCGGGAAACCGGAGTGGGAGTAGTAGATTTTGTCGGTGGTTTTAGCACCGGTTACACGAATCTGCTCGGCATTGATAACGACGATGTAGTCGCCGGTGTCAACGTGAGGAGTGTACTCAGCTTTATGCTTGCCACGCAGACGGCTCGCGATTTCGGTGGCCAGACGACCCAGGGTCTGACCTGCAGCGTCGACGACAAACCAGTCGCGCTGTACTGTTTCCGGTTTAGCAGTAAAAGTTTTCATTCTTTATAGCCTCAGGGGCCGCCCTGTAAATTAGACGGCGGATCTTACTGAATAGTGCGTACTTTGACAAGTCAAAGGCAGCCGGGTACAGACGCTATCGGGGGCTCGGGTCGGCGCGTCCGTTCAACGGCAAGATTCTTCGGCGGCGGCGCATCACTTCCACTGCAGAAAGAGGTGCGCAATTATGCAGATTGCGAAAAATTTTTCAACCTGCTTTTATGATTGTTTTGCCAAGGGAGCACCCGATGGACTATCGCCAGCTAGGCCGCACCGACCTGAATGTCAGTGCCATCTGCCTCGGAACCATGACCTGGGGCGAGCAAAACAGCGAGGCAGAGGCCTTCGCGCAGATCGAGCGAGCCAAGAGCGCCGGGATTAACTTCATCGACACCGCCGAGATGTACCCGGTCCCACCTCAGGCGCAAACCTACGCCAGCACCGAACGCTACATCGGCAACTACTTCAAGAGCCGTGGCGACCGAGCCGACTGGATCCTGGCCAGCAAGATCGCCGGCCCCGGCAACACCATCGACTATATTCGCGACGGTCACCTCAAGCACAACCGCGAACACATCGTCCAGGCCCTGGACGCCAGCCTCAAGCGTCTGCAAACCGACTGGATCGACCTCTACCAGTTGCATTGGCCAGAGCGCAGCACCAACTTTTTTGGCCAACTGGGCTACAAGCACAAGAGCGAAGTCAACCTGACGCCGCTTGAGGTTACCCTCCAAGCCCTGGATGAACAGGTCAAGGCCGGCAAGATCCGTCACATCGGCCTATCCAACGAAACCCCATGGGGCACCATGCGTTTTCTCGCCCTGGCCGAAGCCCGTGGCTGGCCGCGTGCGGTGACCATCCAGAACCCCTACAACCTGCTCAACCGCAGCTTTGAAGTGGGCCTGGCGGAAATCGCCATCCGCGAACAATGCGGCCTGCTCGCCTACTCGCCGCTGGCGTTCGGTTTCCTGTCAGGCAAATACGAAGGTGGCGCGCGCCCGGCAAAAGGCCGCCTGAGCCTCTACAGTCGCTTCAGTCGCTATTTCAACCCGCAATCGGAAGCTGCCTGCAGTCGTTATGTCGCGCTGGCCCGTGAACACGGCCTGGACCCGGCACAAATGGCCCTGGCCTTCGTCACCCAGCAACCGTTCGTCACCAGCAACATCATCGGGGCGACCACGATCGAACAACTGGACAGCAACATTGCCAGCTTCGACCTGAAGCTGTCGGATGAAGTGCTGGCGGGGATCGAGGCGATCCACAAGGATCACCCGAACCCGGCGCCATAACCCCCACGTGTAGGAGCGAGCTTACTCGCGAAAAGCCTGAGCACACCGCTGGGTGCCAGGCTTTCAACGCTATCGTTGACGACCATCGCGAGCGAGCTGTTCCTACAATGATCTGGCAATGATCTCCTTCATGATCTCGTTGGTCCCCGCATAAATCCGCTGCACCCGCGCATCGGCCCAGGCCCGGGCGATCGGGTATTCCCACATGAAGCCGTAGCCGCCATGCAACTGCACGCATTCGTCGAGCACCTTGCATTGCAGGTCAGTGCCCCAGTACTTGGCCATCGCCGCCGTCGGCACGTCTAGCTTGCCTTGCAGGTGCAGTTCCAGGCAGCGGTCGACAAACACCCGGCCAATCTGGATCTCAGTGGCCATTTCCGCCAGCTTGAAGCGGGTGTTCTGGAAGTCCGCAATCGACTTGCCGAACGCCTTGCGCTCACGGGTGTAATCCAGGGTCCACTGCAGGGCGGCCTCCGCCGACGCCAGGCCGCCTACTGCCACCGTCAGGCGCTCCTGTGGCAACTCCTGCATCAGATAGGCGAAGCCCATCCCGGCCTGCCCCAGCAGGTTCTCCTTGGGCACCCGGACGTCCTGGAAGAACAGCTCCGAGGTGTCCTGGGCCTTCATGCCGACCTTTTCCAGGCGCTTGCCCTTGGCAAAGCCCGGGGTGTCGGCTTCCACCAGGAACAGGCTGGTGCCCTTGGCCCCGGCCTTGGGATCGGTCTTGGCGACGACAATCACCAGGTCCGCCAGGTAGCCGTTGGTGATAAAGGTCTTCGAGCCGTTGATCACATATTCGTCGCCATCCAGCACTGCAGTGGTCTTCACCCCTTGCAGGTCGGACCCCGCGCCCGGCTCGGTCATGGCAATGGCCGTGACCATCTCGCCCGAAACCAGCTTGGGCAGGTATTTGTGTTTCAAGGCCTCACTGCCGTAATGCAGGATGTACGGCGCAACGATGTCCGAATGCAGGGAGAAGCCGATGCCGGTCAAGCCCAGCCGCCCGACTTCCTCGATCACCACCGTACTGTAGAGAAAGTCCGCCCCCAGGCCGCCGTATTCCTCCGGCAGGTGGGAGCAGAGCATCCCCGCCTCCCCCGCCTTGTTCCACAACTTGCGGTCGATGTAGCCCTGTTTTTCCCATTGAGCATGAAACGGCACGGCTTCTTTTTCGAGGAAGGTGCGCACGCTATCGCGAAACAATTCGTGCTCGGAGCTGAACAAGGTTCTAGGGATCATCGGGGCACCTGTCGTTATTGTTGAACGAAAATGTATGCCAGAGACTAATCCCACCACCTGCAACGGGACACTGGACACATCCGCCAAAAAATAAGACGATCCAGCCGCTTGGTGACCACTTTCCCCTATAAGAATAAATTGAATTATGTCTATCCAATCTTCTGCGCCGTTGCGGCGCGTCAGCATCCTGGCGATCGACCGGGTGTTTGCCTACACCCTCATGCAGGCCAAGGATTTTTTCCACCTGGCCAGCCTGCGGTACGGCAAGCAACAGGGCCAGGGCCTGACCCCCGGCTTTGAAACCCGTGTAGTCAGCCCCGACGGCAAACCCGTCAACAGCTTCAGCGATGTGCTGATGCCGGTGGACGGCGGCCTGGAAAATGCCGATATCATCATCCTCCCGGCGTTCTGGGACGACTTCGACACGCTGTGCCAGCGTTATCCACAGGTGTTGCCGTGGCTGCGTGAGCAGCATGCACGGGGCGCAGTGCTCTGCGGCGAAGCCACCGGGGTGTTCTGGCTGGCCGAGGCCGGCTTGCTCGATGGCAAGGAAGCGACCACCTACTGGCGCTTTTTCAACACTTTCGAAGAGCGTTTCCCCAAGGTCCAGCTCAACAAGGACAAGCACCTCACGGATGCCGACAACCTGTTTTGTGCCGGCGGCACCACCTCGGCCTGCGACCTCTACATTTACCTGATCGAGCGCTTCTGCGGGGCCAATGTGGCCCAGGCCGTGGCCCGCGACATCCTGTATGAAGTGCAACGCAGCTATTCCCCCGGCCGCATCGGCTTCGGCGGACAGAAGCTGCACCAGGACGTAATCATCCTGCAGATCCAGCACTGGCTCGAAGAGCATTTTGCCGACAAGTTCCGCTTCGAAGACGTCGCCCGCGAGCACGGCATGAGCATCCGCAACTTCATGCGTCGCTTCCAGACCGCCACCGGCGACAAGCCGCTGCACTACCTGCAACGCCTGCGCATCGAAACCGCCAAGGGCTTGCTGTCCGGCAGCCGCAAGAGCATCAAGACCATCAGCTACGAAGTCGGCTACGACGATGCGAGCTTCTTCGCCCGACTGTTCCGCCAGCACACCGAACTGTCGCCGAACCAGTATCGGCAGCAGTTTCAGCAGGCGGCGTAGCCGAACACCAACCGAATGTGGAAGCGAGCCTGCTCGCTTCCACACAGAATCTTGCGCCGGCCACGCAGTTCTTTCGCTGTGCATTTTCCTACGCAAAAAGCGGAATACATAGTGCCGGAGAACCCAACCCTACCCACAGACGCAGCCCCTTAAAAACTTCAACATCTTCCCTGCAAACCATCAGGGAAGATCAAACATGACTATCGGATCAAGCTACAACTACCCTTCATACATCGCCAAGGAGACCGACCGAACAAAGCGCTCGGCTAAAAATAAATGGGCGGCTCGCTTTCCCAATCCGCCGGATTTGTGCTTTGACTATCGTGCACTGGTAGAGCAGGAAAACGGCATCGCCAGGGCAACTGACCCGCAACATAAAATCTGCATCATCGGCGCCGGCGTCACAGGCCTGACCGCCGCCAGAGAGCTCTATCGCTGCGGCTTTACCCATATCACTCTCATCGAACAATCCAGGCGCATCGGCGGCAGGCATCTGACCGTTCCCGGCAGCCGAAACTCGACAGCAAGCCATACACCGTTTGAAATGGGCGCCATGCGCATGCCCTTCTTCAACCGGGCGGATGAGCCACCGACAGAAGGTCGGTCGCTGATGGCTTACTACGCCAATCAATTTGAATTGGCGTTTTCAGACTTCGCCAACCCCGGTAGCCAATGGGTTAACTCGACAGGCATCTATCTCCGGGAGGGCAGCATGGGCGGCGGATCGGCGCCGCAAATGTTGATATGGAAAAACGAAGACGGCGTCACACCGCCTCCCGGCGATGAATTGCAAAAGGTTTATTCCAAATGGAAAGCCTTTGCCGATCGCATGACCCGCCACGTTGCTGAGCTCTACGCGAGCCAGGAATGGGAAGCCATATGGGCTTCTATCGTTGAAAAATACGAGAGTGTCTCGTTCCGCGACCTGGTCAGCATGCCAACACTGGAAGCTTGGGATGCCCGCTCACCCGGGGATTTCGGCGGAATGGGAATGTCTGCGCAAGAGTCCGCAATTTTTTACGCAATAGGTATAGGTGACGGTAGCTGGGGAGCTTTTTATGACGTCTGCTGCCTCTACCCTCTGCGTACCGCGATTTTCGGTTTCAGCAGCCAATTGCAACTGATCCATGGTCGTGTGGACTCAAACGGCGATCCACTGGATTCGCCCTACCTGAATAGCGAAGCCGTTTTTGACTCAATGGGGCAGAGTTTTGACAAGCCCCGCTACATCGGTCTCGCCGCTTTGGACGAATGCCTGCTGTTTGTGAAAACCGATGAAACCGGAAAGTCCATCTACGAACATTGCCTCGAAAGAAGCAATGGGCTTCTCACCGACTCATCCGTTACAAAACTGGAAAAGCTGACCAATCAAAAAATACGCGTTCATTACAACTGGAAACACAGTCAACCCGAGCAAATCCAGGAGCAATTTGATGACTTTGACTCGGTCATCATGACACTACCCTCCTGGCTGATTGAAACTCGAATCAAGCTCGAAAATTTCACCCGGGAGATGCTGCCTTTCGAGACGATTAACGCCTACAAAACCGCACACTGGGAAACTAGCTGCAAAGTGTTTGCACCGCTGAAAAAATCATTTCTCTCGAAAAACAAAAACATCCCGCAAGCCATCGTAACCGACAGTTTCATCCACGATGTCTATACCTACCGCTACAACGATAATTACAGCTATGACTGCATCCTGCTGAGTTATACCTGGGAAGATGACGCAACCAAACTCGCCTCATTCAGCGATAAGGAGCTGGTGTCAAGATGCGCCGAAGAGCTGGATCGCATACTCATGAACTCTGCCAACGTCCAGGAAAAAATCTCTCCCTACATCGGCATTGAGCAAGCCGTGGTTCAGCGCTGGATCACTGATAAAAATGCTCTGGGCTGTGCCAAGCTTTACCGACCGGGCACCTACTACGATGCCGTCAGCCTGATGAAGTACAACCGGGACTTTGCTCATGTTTCAGGCTTGTATTTGTCCGGCGAGTCATTTTCCGTCGATGCCGGTTGGACGGAGCCATGTTTTCGCGGTGCTGTCGATGCAGTGATTCATATCTGCAACAAAACCGCCGCGACGTTCAATGGCGGATTTTCCTTGAGCGACTACCCGCACTACCAAATCAAAATCTGATCCCCCCCGTTTCAGAGCCATGCACGCAATACATGGCTCTACCTCTCGCGCCGACTACCCAGGGCCATCAAACATCACTCTGATCCATTTTCGGACAAGGACTACGACCTAAACGGAAGTAGCTGACTTACACCCCATTCCTGATTCCTCTCTCATACACACGCCATTTAACAGCTTGAAAAACAATAAAAAGAGGAACGACGGAAATGAATGAGCCAACAAGCCCTGTTCGTGTAGCAGTCGTGCAATTCGATCCACAAGTCGGCATCGAAAAATGTGTAGGTAATCTGCGTCTCAGCCTGGAATTGGCGCTTGAAGCGGTAAACGGCGGTGCGAATCTCATCGTTCTGCCCGAACTTTCCAATACCGGCTATTTCTTCAGCAATCGACAGGATGCCTTCGCCCATGCCGAAGCGGTTCCTGACGGGCCAAGCGTGCAGAGCTGGATCGACTTCGCCCGCGAGCACAACGTTTACCTCGTGGCCGGTCTCGCCGAACGCGACGGCATGCGACTCTTCAACACCGGCGTTCTGGTGGGACCAGATGGTTTTATCGGCAAATACCGCAAAGCCCATTTGTGGAATCTGGAGAAGCTCTGGTTCACCCCCGGCGACCTGGGTTTCCCGGTTTTCGACACACCGATCGGCCGCATCGGGCTATTGATCTGCTGGGACATCTGGTTCCCGGAGGTGCCACGGATCCTCGCCCAGCAAGGCGCAGACATCATTTGCAGCCTGAACAACTGGGTCTGGACACCGCCGCCGCTGTTCGACGATGCCGGTAAGTGCATGGCGTCTTATCTGACGATGACCGCCGCTCACGTCAACAACGTGTTTATCGCTGCCGCCAGCCGGATCGGCGAGGAGCGCGGCGCACGCTATCTGGGTTGCTCGCTGATTGCCGGAACCAACGGCTGGCCGATTGGCGCCGTGGCTTCGGCAGACAGGCAGGAAATCCTGTTTGCCGATGTCGACCTGACCAGCTCCCGCAGTGCGCCCATCTGGAACAACCTGAACGATCTGCATCGCGATCGTCGAGCCGATCTTTACGATCAGATGCTCGGCTACACCCAACACCCTTGCCTCCCACGTTGATCAGGAGGCCTATCGCATGGAAGTTACAACCGATAAAAACCAACCATCGCGCAAATCACCGATTGATACAGCCGTCGCCCTGCTAATGATCGGCGCGACACTGCTGATCGTCTGGCTTTCTTTCAGCAACCGGACTTTCTGGGGAGCGCATTGGCCCGGGTACGGCGACATGGTATCGCTGCTACCCGAACCGAGTGCCTGGTTGCGTTGGGTGTTAGGTGACATCAGCGAGGTGGCTTTCTACAAGCACGAGTTCGCCTCGATCGGCCTGCTGGCGGGCGCTTATCTGGCTTACTGGGCGAATCGAACGGGGAAATCCTGGCAAGGGTTTGCCATCTCCTATGGAACGGGACTTTGGCCCTGGCTGGTCACCAGTTCGTTGCTCGGGCTGCTGCTGAGCAATCTGCTGTGGGGCTGGACGGTGACAGCCACAACCTGGCAACCCACATTCGTAGCATTCGTCTCGCTGCCAGCGGCGATGGTGCTGATGTTTGGCGGGGGCTGGAAGGTCACGATCAACGGCGCACTCATGGGCGCCGTACTCGTCACACCGATGTGCCTGCTGATCGTCAACTACGTGTGCCAACCCCTGGCCTTGCCTGCAGTGATTGGCAATGTGCTGGGCATGGCGGTTGCCAGCGTCCTGGCGTTTCTGCTCTGCCGCTATTGGCCGAACCTGGTGAAATCCAGGTCGTCGCAAACGCCACCCGCCTCCATAGCCCCCGCCAACGCGCCCGACTATGGCGTTATCTGGAGCCTGCGCCGGATTCTGGCGGACTTTTCCGAAGCACCGTTCTTCGGCAATGAGCTGGCCAGCCTTGGCCTGATACTGGGTGCACTGCTGGCGTACAGCTTGAACCCTTCAAGCCCCGCGTACGGATCAGGCCTGTTGCTGCACATCATTGGCGCGCAGGCATTAGCCTCGGCCATCGGCGTGCTGATCTGGCGTCGACAATGGATGTTGCGCGGCTGGTATCCCACTTACATCCCGCTGGTTTCAGTGGTGCCCGCGGCGATCCTGGCCTATGGCGGCAACTGGCAGATAATCGTCTCAAGTGCACTGCTGGGGGCATTGCTCGCACCACCGCTGGCCTGTGTGATTGCCAGGAGATTACCGGCCGACATGCATGCCTACATCGCCAATGTACTGTCGATGGCCATCAGTACACTGCTGATCGTGCCGCTGATCGGTTTTCTGATCGCTGATTAATGCCCCAGCCATTCGGCTGTATCGCGGCCTCAATAGCGGATACAGCCACTTTTCATTACAAACAAGCGAGGTATCCCATGGACCTGCCCAAACTGTCCATCGCGGCACTTGGCGGCACGGTAAGCATGCAAGCGAGCAATGCCGGTGAAGGCGTCATCCCGACCGTCAGCGGCGAAGCCCTGCTGACTTCCATACCGGAACTGACGACACTGGCCGGAGTCACCGTCGAGACCCTCGGCCTGCTGCCCAGTGCGTCCCTGGATTTCGAGTTTTTGTTGAACGTATTGTCCTGGGCTGAGTTTCAGGTCAAACAGGGCGCCGTTGGGGTCGTGATAACCCAGGGCACCGACACCCTCGAAGAAGCCGCGGTGTTTTTGGATTACCTGTGGCCCTACGACACCCCCTTGGTGCTGACCGGTGCCATGCGTTCCGCAGCTCAGCCAGGTGCCGATGGACCGGCCAATCTACTGGATGCATGTCGCGTTGCCTTGGCGCAGAACAGCCGGCAGCGCGGTGTCCAGGTCGTAATGAACGGACAGATTCATCAAGCGTGCAGCGTACGCAAAACCGATTCGCTGGCATTGCAGGCGTTTTCCTCTCCAGTCGTGGGGCCCGCGGGCCTACTGTTGGAAGACCGTGTTCGCTACCTGCGCCCGCCGGGGCCGCGCACGGTGTTACCGATGCCGCAACGGACCACACAGAAGGTTGCACTACTTGAGGCCTCACTTTCGGCCGACACCCTGCTACTGGAAAATATTCTCGCACTCGATTACGACGGGCTGGTGATCGGCGGTTTCGGCGCTGGCCACATCTCGCAGCGCTGGGCGACAACGATTGAGCATATTGCCAAACGAATCCCGGTGATCATTGCGACCCGAACCGGCTCCGGCTCCACCGCACGTGCCTCTTACGGTTTTGGCGGTGGTGAAATGGACTTGATCCGCAAGGGGGCATCGATGGCGGGTTTTCTATGTCCGCGAAAAGCCAGAATTCTGCTTTGGTTGCTGCTTGGTTGCCAACGGCAGCACGAGCTTGCGCAGTATCTCAACGAAGATATTTGACTTCAAAACAATGTACAAACCTGTGGGCGGAGGATTTGCGCTGACAAAAAAGGGCCTGCAATCGCAGGCCCTTTTTATATTCCGAAACACCTTACGGCTTATGCGCCCGCGACAGGAACTCGTGGGATTGCATCTCCAGCAGGCGACTCAAGGTGCGCTGGAACTCGAAGTTCAAGCGACCGCCGGTGTACAAGTCTTTGAGCTCGACTTCGGCAGAAATGATCAGTTTCACGTTACGGTCGTAGAACTCGTCGACCATGTTGATGAAACGTCGGGCGATGTCGTCGGTGGTAACGCTCATCTGCTCCACGCCACTGAGCAGCACGGCATGGAAGATCTTGCCCAGTTCGATGTAGTCGTTCTGGCTGCGTGGGCCGTCGCACAGTTCGCGGAAGTCGAACCAGGCCACGTCGTCACACGTACGCAGGGCACGAATCTCGCGGTTCTCGATCATCAGCACGTCGTTTTCGACCGCGGCCGTGCATTCCGGTGTCAGTGCGCGGAAGCTTTTGCGCAGGCTCTCGTGGGACGCTTCGTCGAGCGGGAAGTGGAACAGCTCTGCCTGCTCAAGGTGACGCAGACGGTAATCGACGCCGCTGTCGACGTTGACGATGTCGGTGTTCTGCTTGATCAGCGCAATCGCCGGCAGGAACCGCGCACGTTGCAGACCGTCCTTGTACAGGCCATCCGGCACAATGTTGGAAGTCGCGACCAGGGTCACGCCGTTCTTGAACAACTCTTCCATCAAGGTGCCGAGGATCATCGCGTCGGTGATATCGGAAACGAAGAACTCATCGAAGCAGATGACCCGCGCCTCGTTGGAAAAACGCTTGGCGATGATGGTCAGCGGGTTCTTCTCGCCACCGAGGGTCTTCATCTCTTCGTGCACGCGCTTCATGAAGCGGTGGAAGTGGGTCCGGGTCTTTTCCTTGAACGGCAGCGCTTCATAGAAGGTGTCGACCAGGTAAGTCTTGCCGCGACCTACGCCGCCCCAGAAGTACAGGCCCTTGACCGGCGCCTGGTCTTTCTTGCCGAACAGCTTGCCGAGCAGGCCCGGCTTGTTCTGCGAGGCTGCAACCAGGTCGTCGTACAGGCGCTGCAAATGACGCACGGCAGTTTCCTGGGCGGCGTCATGGAAGAACTCCGGACGTTTGAGATCAGCTTGATATCGTTCTAGGGGCGTCATAATTCGTTAGCAAGGCAACAAAAACGGGCCGTCACTGTAGCGACGGCCCGAAAGAATGGCAATCGGCCCTTGGTCGGGCCGCGCCGCTGATTATTCCTGGACTGGCATCAGAGCGACCCGCAGGGCGTCGATGGCCAGGTCCCGCGCTGCACTGTCGGCAAAGGCCGGGCTGTCGCCGACGCACGCGCCTTCGAGCCAGACGCTGAAACCCAGGTCGTCGCTGCGCACATCCAGCGCCTGGCCGGATTGCAGCTGCTTGGTCACCTGCCCTGCGGCTTTGCCATCGGCAAAGTTGCGCGACAGCAACAGTTGCTCGCCATCGGCCGCCAGCAGACGGAAGCGGAAACTGCCGTCGTCTTCACGGAAGCTGACAAAACGCGCGGCCTTGGCGGCTTTTTTCTTGGTGCTGGCAGCGACTTGCGTCTGATTGACGAAAGAACGCAGGCCGACCGCCTCACGCAGTTCGTTGAGGAACGGGGTGGCCACGGCGCGGGCTTTTTTCGCACCGACCTGCAGGATGTCTTCCAGGTCCGATGGGCGCGCAATCAGTTGGTGATAACGCTCGCGGGACTCGCCCAGTTCGCTGTCGAGCAGCTGGAACAGACGATTTTTCGCTTCCCCCCAACCCAGGCCCTGCAACAGTTCGCTGCGGAACTCAGCGGCTTGGGCCGCAGTGGCAAACGCTTGGAACAGGGTGAACAGGTGCGAGTTGTCCGGGTCCTTGGCTTCGCCCGGGGCGCGGGAGTCGGTGACGATGCGCGAGATCGCGTCCTTCATGTCCTTGGCGCTGGTGAACAACGGAATGGTGTTGTCGTAGCTTTTCGACATCTTGCGCCCATCCAGGCCGGGCAAGGTGGCGACGCTTTCTTCGATCAGCGCCTCGGGCATGGTGAAAAACTCCTTGCCCTGGCCAAACAGGTGGTTGAAGCGCTGGCCGATGTCGCGGGCCATTTCCACGTGCTGGATCTGGTCACGGCCGACCGGCACCTTGTGCGCGTTGAACATCAGGATGTCCGCGGCCATCAGCACCGGGTAGCTGTACAGGCCCATGGTGATGCCGGCGTCCGGGTCTTCGCCGGTCTCCAGGTTCTTGTCCACCGACGCCTTGTAGGCGTGCGCACGGTTGAGCAGGCCCTTGGCCGCAACGCAGGTCAGCAGCCAGGTCAGCTCAGGAATCTCCGGGATATCGGACTGACGGTAGAAGGTTACCCGGTCCACATCCAGGCCACCGGCCAGCCAGGTCGCGGCGATTTCCAGGCGCGAGCGCTGGATACGCAGCGGGTCGTCGCACTTGATCAAGGCGTGGTAGTCGGCCAGGAAATAGAACGAATCGGCATTGCTGTCGCGGCTGGCGACGATCGCCGGGCGGATCGCCCCGGCGTAGTTGCCCAGGTGCGGGGTGCCGGTGGTGGTGATGCCGGTGAGGATGCGCGTACGAGTAGTCATGGGTAATCGCTTATCAGACTGCTATCAATTCGAAAGGCGCGGCAGCAGCAGATCCTTGAGATCGGTCAGCTTGCCGTGAAAAAAGTGTCCGCATTCTGCCACTTTCAGCAGCTCATGGGGGCGATCAAGGGCCGCGGACCAATCGTAAACCAGCTGCGGGTCGATCACTTCGTCGGTTTCCGGCTGGATCAGGGTCAGGGCGCCGTGCTGCGGCAACGGGTCCTGATCCCCCAGGCGCATCACCGCCGGTGCCACCATGAACAGCCGGGCCAGGGTTTCGCCCTTGGCCTCCAGGCGCCCACCGAGGCTGGCCGCGACAAAACCGCCGAAGGAAAAACCGAGCAAGGTCAGGGGCAAGTCAGGGTGCCGGGCCCGTAGCCATTGGGCAGCCGCCTGGGCATCATCGACTTCACCAGTGCCCATGTCATGGCTGCCGGCACTGGCACCCACGCCACGGTAGTTGAATCGCAAAGTAATAAAGCCGGCATCGCGCGCGGTGCGCTGCAGGGTCGAAACCACTTTATTGAGCATGGTGCCGCCCTGCACCGGATTGGGATGGCAGATCAGCGCCAGGCCACGTGGTTCGGGGGAATCCAGGTACAAGGCTTCCAATTGACCCACCGGGCCAGCAATCTCTACAGGGGTTTCACGCATAAGCAAGGAAGGAACTCCGTGACCTCTCGAAGGGTCGACTCGTCTAGCTAAAAGTCTGCGCCTGGCATGATTGCGATCTCGTCGCGGTATACAGCGCAGGTCCGAGCCGTTAACGTAAAGCAAAGCCGTTTATAGAGGAAGGACTCGTGGAACACTCGCTCTTAGTTTGGTTGTTGCCGACTCTTGCCCTGGTTGCCGGTGTCGCTATTGGATTCCTGGTTGCGCGTCTGCTGCCCAATGCCGTGCCTAACAGCACGCAGCGTCAGCTGGATGACATTCAGGAACGTTTTGACAGCTATCAGAATGAAGTGGTCACCCACTTCAACAGCACCGCAACGCTGGTGAAAAAACTCACCCAGAGCTACCAGGAAGTACAAGACCACCTCGCCGAGGGTGCCAACCGCCTGGCCCTGGACGAGCAAACTCGCCAACGCCTGCTGGCCGCGCTGCACGCCGATGCCGCCCAGGCCCCACGGGAACGCCTGACGCCACCGCGCGACCAGGAACCACCTCGCGACTACGCGCCAAAAACGCCCAACGCACCGGGCATGCTCGATGAGCATTACGGCCTGAAGAAGTAATACGCTTTCAGGCGATCATCAAAAGCCCCCGGATGAGTGATTGCCCGGGGGCTTTTTTGTGCCTGTGCGTCTTGTCCACGAGAGGCCGTCAATGGCCATAAAAAAGCCCGCCCGGTCACCAGGACCGGGCGGGCTTGTCTGACACCTGGGGTTCAGTCAGATGTTCATGGGTACTGCTGCACTTGCCCTTGCTGCTGGCCGCCATACTGCTGGCCAGGAATTGCCTTGAGGTTGACCTCGACACGGCGGTTCTGCGCCCGACCGTTGACGTCGCCGTTGCTGGCAACCGGGTTGTCCGGGCCTGCACCACGTGCCGACAGGTTGGCACCGCTGACGCCCTGGGACGTCAGGTAGGTCGCGACGCTTTGCGCACGACGCTGGGACAGGTCCATGTTGTGCTGGCGGCTGCCGGTGCTGTCGGTGTAGCCAACGATTTCGATCTGGTTCTGGTTGAACTCTTTCAGCGAGCCGGCCAGGTTGTTGAGCGGCTGGTAGAAACTTGGGGCAATGTTCGCCGAATCGGTGGCGAAGGTGATGTTGCCCGGCATGATCAGCTTGATCTGATCGCCCTGGCGCTGCACTTCAACCCCGGTGTTGGCCATGCTGGCGCGCAGTTTCTTTTCCTGCTGGTCGGCGTAGTAGCCATAACCGGCGGCGGAAGCACCGACCACGGCGGCGCCGATCAGCGCCCCCTTGCCACGGTTGTTGTGGTCGATGGCAGCACCCGCCAAGGCGCCAGCCAGGGCTCCCAAGCCACCGTACTTGGCGGTTTTGCTCATGCCCGTGGAGCCACCGTCGGCCTGACCCTGGTTGTCATAAGGGTTAGGGGACGCACAGCCCGACAACAAGGCCACGGCAGTTGCGACAATAATCAAACGACGCGAGGTGAACATGGAGAGCTCCTACTTTTACATTCTGTGGTGCAGCGGACGTTAGCAATGGACCCCTGCGGGCGTTGGAACACGGCAACCGGCAAAAATTCCGTGGCGACCTGTAACACCGGCAGTCCTAGGTGCGGACAAACGGATTTTCACGCATCTCGTCACCCAGGCGGGTATCAGGACCATGCCCGGTAACCACCGTCGCCTCTTCATCGAGGGTGTACAGGCGTTGCTTGATCGAGCGCACGATAGTCGCCTGGTCACCGCCCCACAAATCCGTGCGCCCTACCCCACGCCGAAACAAGGTGTCACCGGCTATCAGCAGCTTAGCCTCTGCAAACCAGAAACTCATGGAGCCCGGTGTGTGACCTGGTGTGTGCAACGCGACACCACAGCCGCACGCCAGCTCTTCATCATCATCCAGCCAGCGATCCGGAGACGGCACCGGGGTATAGGGCACGCGAAACATCTGGCATTGCATCTCCAGGTTGTCCCAGAGGAACTGATCCTCCTTGTGCAAATGCAGGGTAGCACCGGTTTTTTCCTTCAACTGGCCCGAAGCCAGGAAATGATCCAGGTGCGCATGGGTATGAATGATGCTCACCACCTTTAGGCCCAGGGCTTCGAGGCGTGCCAGGATCAACTCATGATTGCCACCCGGATCGACGACGATGGCCTTTTTGGTGATCGGGTCGCCAATGATCGTGCAGTTGCACTGCAAAGGGCCGACGGGGAAGGTTTCGCGGATCAGCGCGGGTTTGGCAGCGTCCATGGATGTTCCTGGAAAAAATGGATCGGCTATTCTGGCACAGCCCGCGACAATCGCCGATGGCAGGCCGGTAACAAAACGCCCCCGGCCCTGGCATTCGCCAATGCCTGAACTGCCGCCCCAACACGGACATACCCATGACGTTCAACTGGCACAGCGACCTACTGACAAGCGCAACCCCGCTCGACAAACACTACAAAAACACCCAGAACGTCCGTCGCTTCATGCACGAGCACTGCGGCGCAGACTTGCGCTTCGACCGCGACTTCATGGCCTGGATCCGCAGCGGAACGCCTGCAACCCTGGGCGATGTGGTCGATGAGTGGCGGCGTCGGCAACCGTAGCCGAAGGGCCTCGTATCTAATCCCCCTCTCAAAACGCCAACTGCAACGTCTCCTTCCCCTCCAGCCCCAACAGGTACTGCTTGGCTTCCAGGCCGCCGGCAAACCCGGTCAGGCTGCCTGATGCGCCAATTACCCGGTGGCAGGGGGTGACGATCGAGATCGGGTTCTTGCCGTTGGCGGCGCCCACCGCGCGGACGGCCTTGGGGCTGCCGATCTGTTGGGCGATCTGGCTGTAGCTGCGGGTTTCGCCGAAGGGGATGGTCAGCAGGGCCTGCCAGACCTTTTGCTGGAACTCGGTGCCGACAAAGTCCAGTTGCAGGTCAAAGTGCTCGCGCTCACCGGCGAAGTACTGCTGCAACTGGCGTTCGGTTTCCTGCAGCAGCGGGCTGTGGATATCTTCCAGCAGCGGGCCGATGCGCACGCGGTTGAGGCGTTCGTTTTCCCAGAGGATCGCGCAGAGTTTGTCGCCGCTGGCGATCAGGGTCAGGGTGCCGACCGGTGACGGCATCCGTTTGAATACGTATGACATGGGTGACTCCTGGATCCGACTGTTCAGGTGCGGTCGTTGAGTGTTGTCAAAGAACGTATTCAGGGTAATCCAGGATTCAAACGCAAGAACTACGTTTCTTGCGTTTGAATTTTCCAGGCGGACAGGGGCCCGCGACAAGGCCTTCAGAAAGGGTTAGAGCCGGCCATACTCCTGCGCCGTGCGATCCAGTGCCCGCAATGTCTTGGCGACCAGTTCGTCGACCTCTTCGCGGCTGGCGATCAACGCCGGGGCCATGATCATGCGCCCCAGGGTGGAGCGGATGATCACTCCCTCTTCAAAGCCCAGGGTTCGGCAGCGCCAGGCGATGTCATTCTCGTTGACAAACCGTTTACGGCTGCCCCGATCCTCGGCCAGTTGCAAGGCCGCGACCATGCCCACGCCCTGGATATCGCCCACCAGCGGGTGCTGGCCGAACACTTCGCGCAGGCACTGTTGCAGGTAAGGCCCGATGTCATCCTTGACCCGAGTGACCACTCCTTCGTCGCGCAGTGCCTTGAGATTGGCGATCGCCACCGCGGCGGCCACCGGGTGCCCGGAATAGGTCAGGCCGTGGGCGAATACCCCACCCTGCTCCACCAGCACCTGAGCCATTTTCTTCGACAGGATCAGTCCGCCCATGGGGATGTAACCCGAGGTCAGGCCCTTGGCGATGGACAGGGTATCGGGTTCGAATCCGAAGTGCTCATGGGCGAACCATTCGCCGGTGCGACCGAAGCCACCGATCACTTCGTCGGCACACAACAACACGTCGTACTGGCGGCAGATGCGCTGAATTTCCGGCCAGTAACTCTCTGGTGGAAAGATCATCCCGCCCGCGCCCTGGAAGGGTTCGGCGATGAATCCGGCAACCTTGTCGGCCCCCAGCTCGAGGATCTTGGCCTCCAGTTGTTGCGCCGCCCGCAGGCCAAATTCGGCCGGGGTCAGGTTACCTTCATGGGCAAAAAAGTACGGCTCGTCGATGTGCGCGATGTCCGGCAGCATGCCGCCCATCTCGTGCATGAACTTCATGCCGCCGAGCGCCGTGGCCGCCAGGGTCGAACCGTGATAACCGTTCCAGCGGCCGATCATCACCTTCTTCTCGGGCTTGCCGAGCACCTGCCAGTAACGGCGCACGGTGCGGATCAGCACTTCGTTGGCCTCGGAACCGGAGTTGGTGTAGATCGCGTGGCTGTAATGCCCCGGCAACAGGCTGAACAGCAGCTCCGACAGCTCGATGACCTGCGGGTGAGTGGTGTGGAAAAACATGTTGTAGTACGGCAGTTGCTCAAGTTGCCGGGTCGCCGCGGCGGCGAGGTCCTTGCGCCCATAGCCCAGATTGGTGCACCACAGCCCCGACATGCCATCCAGGTAGCGCCGCCCGTCGTTGTCCCACAGGTGCAGGCGCTCGCCTCGCACCATCACGCGCGGCCCTTCGTCGTTGAGGGCTTTCTGATCGACGAACGCGTGGATGTGGTGTGCAGCGTCGGCGGCCTGGTAGTCGCGGGTTTCACGTGGGGTGGTCATCGCCAGTTCTCCGTTGTGGTGATCGATAGTGGCCCAGGTACCCGCAGGGCAAAAATAGTAAAAATGTGTTCGCAGGCGATGAAAAAACTAGGCAGCGATTTCCCCCATGCGCGCGCCATGTGGTTATTGTTCAGGCATGACCCAATCGTCGCCCACGCGGACCTGGGCGGTGCGCAAATTGCTTGGGATCAGCGGTCGAGACCGACACCTGCCCCATCACCCCGAGGTTTGCCGTGGCTGCCTACAATCTGCGTCAACTGAAGTACTTCATCACTACCGTGGAATGCGGCAGCGTCGCCGAGGCCTCGCGCAAGCTGTACATCGCCCAGCCGTCGATCTCCACGGCCATCAAGGGCCTGGAAGACAGCTTCGGGGTGCAGTTGCTGATCCGCCATCACGCCCAGGGCGTCTCCCTCACCCCCAGCGGCGCACGCTTCTATCGCAAGGCCCAGGAGCTGCTGCGCATGGCCAAGGAGTTCGAGCAGAACGCCCTGGCCGACAACGATGTGGTGTCCGGGCAGATCGACATCGGCTGCTTCGAGACGGTGGCACCGTTGTACCTGCCGCAACTGATGGCCGGGTTTTCGGCGCTGTACCCGGGGGTGGAGATCCGCATCCGCGATGGCGAACAGCAGGAGCTGGTGCAGGGGCTGACGTCGGGCGCCTTTGACCTGGCGATCCTCTATGAGCACGACCTGGATGGCACCATCCAGACCGAACCCTTGATGCCGGCGCAACGCCCTTATGCCCTGCTGCCGGCCGATCACCGCTTCGCCCAGCAGGCCCAGGTGTCACTGCGCGACCTGTGTCTGGAGCCGATGATTCTGCTGGATGTGCAGCCGAGCCGGACCTACTTCGTCAGCCTGTTCGATGAGCTGGGGCTGACCCCACGAATCGCCTTCAGCTCACCCTCGATCGAGATGGTGCGTGGCATGGTCGGCCAAGGTTTCGGTTTTTCGATCCTGGTCACCCGGCCACATTCGCAATGCACCTACGACGGGCAAAAGGTGGTGTGCGTGGACATCGTCGAAGACGTCACCGGTTCCGGGTTGGTGGCCGCCTGGCTCAAGCGCGGGCAATTGACCAAGCCGGCGCAGTTGTTTGCCGATTACTGCCGGGAGCAGTTGACGGCCAAGGCCCTGGGATCGGCCTGATGTGACGAGCCCTGGTCAGGCCAACAGTCCCAGTTCTTTCGCCCGGGCCACGGCCTGGGTGCGACGCTCGACGCCGAGCTTGCTGTTGATGTGGCTGGCGTGGGTTTTCACCGTGTGCAACGAGATGAACAACTGATCGCTGATTTCCTGGTTCGAACAGCCCCGGGCAATCAGTTGCAGCACCGCTTGCTCACGAACGCTGAGGGTTTCGCCGCCAGGTTGGCTCTCAACGCTTTCGCGAATCGCGACGTGAGGCAAGTGTTCCATCAGGCTCTGGCGCAGAGGCGTGGGTGGACAGTGGGCCAGTTGCTCACGCAGCCAGTCCGGTCGCTCGCGCAATAACCCATCAAAAGGCTGCAACACTCCACCGCTGGCGGCCTCGAACGCCTGGGCCATGGCCCGACGTGCTTCTGGCTCACGCCCATGGCCCAGCAACAGGCTGACTTTCTGAATCAGCGCCATCACGCTGAGCATCTGCCGCCCACTCTTTTGCCCATGCTCGAACAAGACATTGAGACGCCCTTCGGCCAGCATCGGCTGGTTTTGCATCGACTCCAGCAGGGCTTGCTGCAACTCGATGTGCAGGGGCATTTGCGGGTGGAATTCGGGGGGCGCCGCGGCCTGTTCGCCGTTGTAGGTCTGGCCCAGGCGTGTCAGCCAGGCGCCGGCCAGGTCGGTACGCCCCTGGGCCAGCCACAGTTCACATTTGACCAAGGTCAGCATGGCCAGGTAGTAGATCGGCGGCACGTCCCAGATGTGCATCAGCCGCTCGGCCTCGGCCAGTTCGGCGAACGCCTTGGCAAACTCGCCCCTGCTGCCTTCCAGCCGGGCGATCACACTGTGGCCGATCAGCACGCTGATGTCGCGGCAGGCCCGTGCTTCCGTCAGGCCGGCGTGCAGGCGGGCGAGCCCGAGTTCGGGTTGCAGGCGCAGGACCAGCAGGAAACCTTCGTACAGGGTCAGCCGCGCGCGCACCGCATACAGCCGTTGCGGCGACAGGCCCTGCAAGCGTTGCTGGCCCTGGTGGACTTCGTCCAGGGCACGCAGGATTTCCCCTCGCGCCTGCAGCACCCGGGCGCGGTCGTAATGGGCCAGCGCTTCGAACAGGGGATTACCGACCCGTTGTGCCAGTTCCAGGGATTCGCGGTTCAGCTCTCGGGCACGCCACAGGTCGGCGTCGGCGATGGCCAGGTTGGACAGGGTCGACAGGCACATCAGCCGCTGGCCATAGCGTTTGTGCGGCAGGCTTTGCAGGGCCTCAGTGCAGTACAGCAAGGTCAAGTCGCGCTGGCCGCGGCCACGGGCGATGATCCCGCTCAAGGCCAACCATTGCGCCAACATGGATTTTTGCGCAGTGGCCGAAGGCGCCGGCAGGAACCGGCTGAGGTGGCTGGCCAACTCTTGCGCAGCATCCAGCTGGCAGGCCAGGCCCAGAGCCCAGCTGTACAGCACGATCAGCCGTGGGGTGCTGACAAGCAGGCTGTCGGGCAAGTCCATTTTCCAGCGCAGCAACATGCCGACGTTCTGTTCGGCCAGCAGTTGTTCTTCGGACAGGTTTTGCACCAGGTTCGCCGCCACATCCAAGTGCCCGGCCCGCAAGGCCTGCTCCACGGCTTCGTCGAGCAGGCCCTGGGCATTGAACCAGCGACACGCCCGCAGGTGCAGGCTGGCGACGGGCACCATGGCGTTGACGGTCGGGCGGCTGCGCAGCAGGTCGGAAAACAGGTGGTGATAGCGGAACCAGTGCCCCTGCTCGTCGAGCGGGACCAGGAACACCTGGTGGGACAGCAGGTAACGCAGGATTTGCGCACTGTCGTGGGCTTCGCGCACCGCGTCGCACAGTTCGCTGCAAAAGCGCTCCTGGGGCGCGGTGTCGTAGAGGAAGGCCTGGACCTCGGCGGGCAGGCAATCGATGACTTCTTCGAGCAGGTAGTCGCGGATCAGCCCTTCACCACCGTGCAGTGGCGGTGGCAGTGTCGCGCCATTGCCGGCTTCCGACGCCGCGAGCAACCAGAAGCGTAGCCCCGCCACCCAGCCTTCGCTGCGCTCAATCAGGCTTTCCAGCGCCTCGCCACGCAGCGAACTGCTGTGCCGGTTGAGTAGGGCCAGGGATTCGTCGTGCGTCAGGCGCAGGTCCTGCTCGTGCAGTTCGAGCAATTGCCGCGACAGGCGTAAACGGGCCAGGTGCCAGTCTGGCCGCTGGCGACTGGTTACCAGCACCAGCAGGCCATCGGGCAGATGATTGAGGAAAAACTGCAGGCAGCGGTCCAGCACCGGACCCTGGGCCAGGTGATAGTCATCCAGCACCAGCAACAATGGGGCGCTGGGCGAGAGCTGGACCGCCAATTCGTCGAGTAGCCCGTCCAGCCACTCTTCGAAGGCGAACGGTTGATGACGCTGGCGCATTTTCAGCAGGCCCAGGGCCTGGGCGCCCAGCCGAGGGAAATAGTGCTGCAGGCCTTCGAGCAGGCGTTCGAGAAAACGCCCCGGGTCATTGTCCCGCGGGCTGAGTCCCAGCCACAGGCTTTGCCAGTGGTCCGGCAGGCTCTGGCAGAACTCCACCGCCAGTGAGCTTTTACCAAACCCGGCCGGGGCGCTGACCAGCAGCAGTCGCCCGGTCAAACCGGCACTCAGCCGCTCGCACAACCGCGGCCGCAGAATGTGGCCGTCGGGCAAGGGGGGGCGGTAAAAGCGCCCTTCCAGCATCGGCACGGCCGGGCCAGGAGGGCTGTGGATTCGGAACAGGTCAGTCATAGCCAACTCTTATTGAAGTGCTGTTGTCGGCATTGCAGATGTCCGCAGACTAGCGGCAAACCGCCAGGGTTTGAAGGCAATTGCTACAAATGGCTACAAAAAGTCTGAGCGCCCTCTGCCGCCGTCGCCGATTCGGTGGGTGTCGATCACTTTATCCAAGGCAAAAAAAACGCCCCGAACCAGTCGGGGCGTTTTTCGAGGATGCGGCCTCTGGTGCAGCGTATTAGCGAACACCTTCCTGACGCAGTGCGGCCGGGGTGAAATCGCTGGTGGTGGCGGTGAAGCCGAAGTCGTAAGCCTGTTTCTCTTCGTTCTTCATGCCCAGTGCCAGGTAACGGCCGGACTGCAGGTCGTAGAGGGTTTCCAGGGCATACCACGGCACTTGTTTGTCGTAGTAGTCCTCGGCATGGGCTTCGGCCACGCGCCACAGTTGACCACGACCGTCGTAGTGGTCGATGACCGCAGCTTGCCAGGTGTCTTCGTCGATGTAGAAGTCACGCTTGGCGTAGATGTGACGCTGGCCTTCCTTCAGGGTCGCAACCACATGCCACACGCGGCGCAGCTCGTAGCGGGCCAGGTCCTGGTTGATGTGCCCGGCCTTGATGATGTCGGAGTACTTGAGCTTCGGATCGTCAAGCTTGTAGCTGTCGGAGGCGATGTACATCTCTTTCTTGCCTTCGAGCTTCCAGTCGTAGCGGTCCGGTGCACCGTTGAACATGTCCAGGTTGTCGGAGGTCCGCAGGCCGTCGGCTGCAGTACCCGGGCCATCATAGGACACTTGCGGGGCACGGCGCACACGACGCTGGCCGGCGTTGTAGACCCACGCCGAACGCGGCTCCTTGACCTGGTCGAGGGTCTCGTGGACCAGCAACACACCACCGGCCAGACGCGCCGGCGCGGTTACTTTCTGCTTGAAGTAGAACAGGATGTTGCCCGGGTTTTTTGGGTCGTAGTCCTTCATTTTGTCGCGGAACACGAACTGGTCCTGGAAGTACACCAGGCTGTAGGAGCCGTTGGCTTGTGGCGTGGCCTGGGTGACCAGGCGGGTCACGCTGCCACCACGGTAGCGGGTGATGTGGTTCCAGATCACTTCCACACCGGTTTTCGGGATTGGGAACGGCACGGCCGTTTCGAAGTTTTCCAGGCCGTTGCCACCCGATACAAGGGTGGTGTTGGTGGCGTTGCGCTTGATGGACGCGAACACTTCAGGCGGCACGGTGGCGCCACGGTGAGAGGTGTACACCGGCATCTTGAAGGTTTCCGGGTAACGCTTGAACATCGCGTATTGGCCCGGCGCCAGCTTTTCCTTGTACTTGTCGACGTTCTGCGCGGTGATGGTGAACAGCGGTTGCTCGCTGGCATAGGGATTGGACAGGAAGCCCTTGCTGTCTACCGTGCCGGCATTCTTGGCCAGGGGTTTCCAGCTCGGAATCGAGCCATCGGCATTGCCGGTCATTTCCGCGCCCATCGGCGTCAGGCTCTTGCCCAGCTTATCGGCTTCGGCTGCCGGAACGGCGCCCATGACGCCGGTCGCCAGCAACGAAAGCCCCAGTCCTGCGACGTACACCAGATTCTTGGTTATTTTCATTTCTTGTTCGTCCTGAAGAAGCAGTGCTTAGAAGTTCACGCCGACGCTGAGCGCGACGAAGTCACGGTCATCCACGGTGGTGTACTTGCCGTCGAAGAAGTTGGTGTAGGCCAGGCTCGCGGTGTAGGTGTTCTGGTACTCGGCATCCAGACCCAGACTGACGGCCTTGCGACCTTCCTCGAAGTTGCCGCCAGGACCCGGCGAGTAGCCGCTGACGTCATGGGACCAGGCCACGTTCGGCTTGAGGTTGACCCCGGCGAATACGTCGTTGTAATCCCAGATCGCACGACCACGGTAGCCCCAGGAGGTTGGCGTGGTGAAACCTTCATCGTTGCAATTGCGGGTCGCGTTG
Organism: Pseudomonas sp. P5_152; assembly: GCF_033989915.1. Taxonomy (NCBI): domain Bacteria; kingdom Pseudomonadati; phylum Pseudomonadota; class Gammaproteobacteria; order Pseudomonadales; family Pseudomonadaceae; genus Pseudomonas; species Pseudomonas sp. P5_152. The sequence continues at coordinate 2,088,391 of NZ_JASFAH010000002.1, forward strand.
TTGGTGGCGGTCCCTGGACCGGCACCGGCGATGGTCCGGCCGTTGAGGAATTCGCAGGAAGCACCTGGCAGTTCGCCCGGACCATAGACCGGGTCACGGCCGTAACGGACATCGGAGGTGCTTTCCAGCCCACCGACGTGAGTCACGCCGACTTCACCGACCACGGTCAAGCGGCTGGCGCCCATCACCTGGTCAAAGAAGTGCGTCAGGGTGGTCTGGAACTGGGTCACTTCCTTGCGGCGATAGCCGTGCAGGTCGGAACCCGGTGCTGCCGACAGCAGCGAAGCGTTGGCCAGCGCGCCGCCCAATGGACGAACCCCGGCGAACAGGATGTCGGTGGAGTTGAGTTGTACCGGTGCATTCGGACGGTAGCTCAATTCACCTTGCCACGCCGTGCCGGTAGGCAAGGTGGTGGAGAAACTCAGGCCGTAGAGGCGAATGTCTTCAGGGTATTCGACGAAGTACTGCGAGTTGCCCGCCACCAGCAGTGGCCCGAGCGCAGCGAATGGCCCCGGCAACGACGCGGCGGTGTTGTAGACCGACTGCGAGGCCCCCGTGGCGCTGAAGATCGGCGCACGGCTGTGGTAGTTCATGAAATAGGCACCGAACTCGGTGTCCAGCGGATCGAACATGTACTTGAAGGACGCGCCCCACTGGCCGCTGTCCCGTGCATCACGGTCCGGACCGCGGCGCACCAGTACACCTTCCTCATTGACGTCGACACCGTTCGCAGCCAATGGCCCCAGGGCGATGGCCGGAATGGTCGAACGCTTGTTCAGTACGCGCAGGTTGTTGTCGCAACCGTCGGCGACGATGTCCGGCTGGGAGAAGAAGGTGCCGCAGTTATCGACAACGGTCTGGTCCCATTCCAGTTGATAGAACGCCTCGGCCGAGAGGTTTTCGGTCAGGCTCTGGGACACGTAGAACATGTTGACCGGGATCAGGCCTTCCTTGATCTCGGCACCCGGACGACGGAATGCGGACACATCGATCGGGTTGATTGAGTTGATGCCGCCGCCGATGAAGGTACTTTCACCCCAACTGACCACCTGTTTGCCCAGACGCACGGAGCCCGGCTGATCGGCAATCGCGTAGTTGTGGTAGACGAAGGCGTCGAGGATCTGCCCGCCGGAGGACTTGGCGCCTTCCTTGCGGTTGTCGTTGCTGACGTCCTTGAATTCCAGCTCCTCGTTCTGCAGCGCGAAGTCATACCAGTACTTGCCCCGGACAAACACGCCGGTGTCACCGTACTTCAGTTCAAGGTCATGAATGCCTTTGAAGATCTTCGAGAACGCTTGCCCGCTCTTGAAGTTCAAGTGGCCGTCATCGGAGGTCTGGGACAGACCGTGCCCACCGTTGTTGACGCCGATGAGGTTCTTGTTTGGCGATTGGGTCGACACACTCATGCCCAACGAGAGGGACGAGTCGAATTGACCTTCGATTTCACCAACGTTGAAACTGACGCCGAATGCAGGCCCGGCGAGCGTAGAGGCGAGACTGACCGCCAAGGGCAGTTTCGCCCGGCGCCAGAACTGGTTTACTGATGTCATCGACGCTACTCCATGTGCTTTTATTGTTATGGCAGTGAGCACTTTTAAAAACGCTCTGGAGGACAGTGAGCCATGCGCTCGCGAAGTCATCCAAAGTTGCATCGCCCCTGTTCGTGCGTGCGTCTCGCTCTTAAAAATCCTTGAACGGACTATATCCAGCAGGCTGTACTGCTTGATCCCTCTAAAGTGTGATTTGCAGCCCCCAACCACTCTGGAACGGTCCTTCTGCCAGTCCGGCAGATGCCGGCACGGCAAGGATGGCTGAAAATTCGGAATTAACAAGCCAAGCGCTTGCTTGGTGGGCGTGTCGTGCCCTTTCGGGCACGACACAGGAGACTTAAAGCGTCGACAGGAAGGTGCTGTTGTTGGCCTGCCACTGTGTGATGTCGAGGCGAATGCGTTTCTTGTCGAGCTTGCCGACACTGGTCTTGGGAATTTCCGTAACAAGGGCGATCTGACTCGGGATGGCCCACTTGCTCAGGTGGCCCAATTCGACGAATGGCTTGAGGTGCTCCTTGAGTTCCTTGGCCCCAATCACGTGGCCCTCACGGATCACCAACAAGGCAAACGGGCGCTCTCCCCACTGCGGATCGGGAATGCCCACTACTGCTACTTCACGTACCGCCACGTGCCGGCTGATCAAGTCCTCGAGGTCCAGGGACGAGATCCACTCGCCGCCGGTCTTGATCACGTCCTTGATCCGGTCGCGGATGTCGATCACTCCCATGCTGTCCAGGGTCGCGACGTCCCCGGTATGCAGCCAGCCCCCGGCCCAGAGTTCTGCGCCCTTCTGCGGCTCGTTGAAATAACCTTCGGTGAGCCACGGTGCGCGCAGTACCAACTCGCCCTGGGACTCGCCATCGGCCGGCAGAAAGTTACCCTCGGCGTCGATTACTGCCGCATCCACCAATGGCACCGGCACCCCGGCCTTGATCCGGTAGGTGGTGCGTTCGTCCTCGGTACCGGCCATCAACTCATCGTTGAGGTGGGCACAGGACACCAGCGGCCCGGTTTCCGACATGCCGTAGGCCGCAGTGAGCTGAATCCCCTTGGCCTTGGCCGCTTCGTACAGCGCACGGTTCAGCGCGCTGCCGCCAATGACGATTTTCCAGCCCGCAAAATCGGTGCTTTGCGCCGCCTTGGAGTTGAGCAGCATTTGCAGGATGGTCGGTACGCAGTGGGAGAAGCTGACTTTTTCCTTGCGCCACAGCTCCACCAGGTATTCCGGGTCGTAACGGCCAGGGTAGACCTGCTTGAGGCCAAGCATGGTGGCCACATAAGGCAGGCCCCAGGCGTGGACGTGGAACATCGGGGTGATGGGCATGTACACATCGTTGGTCCCCAGCAGGCGCACGCTGTCGATGCTGCCCATGATCGTCGACACGCCCATGGTGTGCAGCACCAGTTGCCGGTGGGTGAAGTACACCCCCTTGGGGTTGCCGGTGGTGCCAGTGGTGTAGAAGGTAGTCGCTACCGAGTTCTCATCGAAGTCGGCGAAATCGTACTGCGGGCTCGCCCCCGCCAGCAGTTGCTCGTACTCACCCACCAGGTTTGGCAGCTCGGCAGTCTTTTGCGGCAAGTCGGTGAGCAGGAGGGTTTTCTCCACCGTGGTCAGGTGCCCGGCGATGGCCTGGTACAACCCGACGAACTCACTGTTGACCAGCACGAAGCGGTCCTCGGCGTGGTTCATGGTGTAGAGGATCTGCTCAGGCGACAGGCGTACGTTGATGGTGTGGATCACCGCGCCGATCATCGGGATGGCGAACATGCATTCCAGGTAACGATGGCTGTCCCAGTCCATCACCGCCACGGTATCACCGGCCTTGACCCCTGCCGCCGTCAGCACGTTGGCCAGCCGCGCGACGCGCTCGATCAGGGTCGGATAGCTGTAGCGCAACTGGTCGCGGTAGACAATCTCGCGGGTTTTCTCATACCGACTGCCCGACATCAGCAATCGCTTGATCAACAGCGGGTATCGATAAGCACCTTCGGCTGGCGGAATAACGCGAGTCTGCAACATAAGCATCCCTTTCATCTGACTGCACGGTCTTGGCGTAAAGACTGCACTTTAGTCAGCCTGGACGCGCGCTAAATCAGCCAAAGGAATGATTTGAGAACAGGGCAAATGCTGGCTCTAAGCCAGCACCGCTATGGAAAAGACGCCCTCCGTCAGGCCGCTTGTCCTACTGCTGCCTCGGCCGGTGTGCGTGGGAATATCAGCGCCGAGAGGAAGGTCAAAGCAGCAAAACCGGCCAGGATCAGGTACAGCCCGACAAAACCCTGGCGGGGCTCGACAAAGGCAATCAATGGGATGGCCGTGGCGCTGGCACCGAAGGACAGGCAGTAGCGCAAGGCGAACACCCGCGATTGCCATTGCGGCGCAACGAAGTTGGCGACCATCGCGTCATTCACCGTGACCTGCCCGAACACCACGAACATGAAGGCGGCACCCAGCACTATGACGGCCGAGCCCTCGACATAAGCCATGGCCAACAACAGCGGGGCCTGGCACAGGGTGAGGAGCATGAACGGCCATTTCAGGCTGAAGCGATGCAACACCCGACCGATACTCAACTGCGCCACCGCGCCAAAGGCGTAAGCCAGGCTGACCACCACCCCAAGGGTTTGCGGTGAGGCGAACAGGTCATGCAGGCGTTCCTGGAACAACTTCGGATAGGTCATGGTCGTGGCATTGAACACCACGCCACCCGTGGCGGTAGCCAGGGCCAGTACCCCGAACACCATGACCATGGAGATCCGCTGGCCCGCGGCGCCCTTGAGAGGGGCATGGGCGCGCACGGGAATCGGCTCCTCGCGTACCTGCAAGGCAAAGCCGATGCCCAGGGCGATGGCGGCGACACCCGGCAGGATAAACGCCGAACGCCAGCCAAACTGCGCCACCAGCAAACCGGTGACCAAGGCCGAAAACGCCACCCCCAGATTGCCCCACATGCCGTTGATGCCAATTTCCCGGCCACGGTTCTGGGCGTAGGCCACCAGCATTGCAGTGCCCACCGGGTGATAAATCGCAGCAAACACCCCGATCAGCGTCAACCCCAGGACCAGCATCGGCGCGGAGCTGCTCAGGCCGGTGAAAATCGCCGAGGCGCCAATCCCGAAGAAAAACACCAGCATCATCTGGCGTCGGCTCCAGTGGTCGCCCAGCCAACCCGCCGGCAGCGAGCAGGCACCAAAGGCAATGAACCCGCCCAGGGACAGGCCAATCATGGCGGCGTAGTCCAGGCCGAAGACCTCGGTCATGCCCAGCACGGCGGCGGGGAAAATCAGCATGAACATGTGGTCGATCACATGGGCGGCGTTGATGTAGCGGATGACATTTCTGGGTTGATGCATGGCGGCACACTATTCGTTGAGGGTGTGGCGTTATGCTAAGTTGGCAATAACACGCATTCCTGACAACAAACTCATCGAATCAGACAATGTTAATCAGCCACTTCCACCATGGCCCGGTCAGCGCCCATCCGCGGGATTACCCGGATGGCGCGCATCAGGAGCGACATATCCATCGCGAGGCGCAATTGCTGTACGCCATGTGCGGCACCATGCGCGTGGTCACGGCCCAAGGTGCGTGGGTGATTCCGCCGACACGGGCGGTGTGGATTGCGCCGTGGATCGAGCACGAGATCTTCATGTCGGGCAAGGTCTGCATGCGCTCGCTGTTCATTGACCCCGAACTGTCGCCCGCCAACCTCAGCCAATGCTGCGTACTGGCCGTCACCCCGTTGCTGCGCGAGCTGATCCTGAAGGCGGTGCAAGCCCCCCGCCATGCAAAGAACCCGCTGATCCAACAGTTGATGCTCGAAGAAATTGCCGGTCTGGAAAACCTCCCGCTGCACATCCCCATGCCCGAGGACCGACGCTTGCAAGGGATCTGCATGGCCCTGCTGCAAACCCCCGACCATCCCAATACCCTGGAAGATTGGGCGCAACAGGTCGGTGCCAGTTCACGCACCCTGGCGCGACTGTTCCAGCAACAGTTGAAGATGAGCTTCAACGCCTGGCGCCAGCAACTGCGCCTGATGGAAGCCCTGCCGCGACTGATCGCCGGGCAAAGCGTGCAGAGCGTTGCCGATCAATTGGGCTATGGCAGTGCCCGAGCCTTCAGCGCGATGTTCCGGCGGTTGCTGGGGCACAACCCCCGGGAATACCTCGGCGCGCTGAATCAGCTCAGCGCGATCAATGCATCTCGGTAAAGGCCAGCTTCACACCGATGGCGATCAGCACCACCCCCATCATGCGGTCGAACCAGTGCCCCATGCGGGCAAAACCGGCGCGCACTCGCTGCTGGCTGAACAGCATCGCCACCAGGCAGAACCAGATGGCAGTCGCCACGGCCAGGTAGATGCCATAGCCGGCCTGAATCGACAGCGGCGTATGCGGGTTGATCACCACGGTGAACAGGGACAGGAAGAACAGCGTGGCCTTGGGGTTCAGGCCGTTGGTGACGAAGCCCGAGGTAAAGGCGCCGCGCGCCGTACGAACGCCGGCTTCCTTGTGCAGGTCTTCAGTGGCTGGCTTGGCCGGCTGCGCGCGCAGGGCCTTGTAGCCGATGTACAGCAAGTAGGCCGCCGCCAGCCACTTCAGGGCGTTGAACAGCACGATCGACTGCGACACGATCAAGCCGATGCCCAGCAACGAGTAACCCACGTGCAGGAAGATCGCGCTGCCTACCCCCAACGCCGTCCAGGTACCCGCGCGCCGACCGTGGGTCACGGCCTCGCGCACCACCACGGCAAAGTCCGGACCGGGACTTGCGACGGCCAGCAGGTGAATCAGGGCAACGGTCAAAAACTCTGTCCAGTACATTGGAGCTCCTTGAGGGCAAGCGTAACTATTTATTTCATCTGGTAGGCTCGGCAGATTACGCCTTCAGACTCACGCGCAAAAGGTACAGTTAATGACGAACAATCGCCGCGCCGTTTTCCTTGATCACCCATCACTGGACTTGGGCGACCTCGACCTCAGTGCATTGCGCGACTGCTTCAGCGAACTGCAACTGTTCGCCCAGACCGAACCCGGACAAGTGGCCGAACGCCTGCAAGGCGCCACGGTGGCGATCACCAACAAGATAATGATCGATGCCAGTGCCATGGCCGCCAATCCGGACCTGAAACTGATCCTGATCACCGCCACCGGTACCAATAACGTCGACCTCGCCGCCGCCCGCGCCCAAGGGATTACCGTGTGCAACTGCCAGGGCTACGGCACACCGTCGGTGGCCCAGCACACGATCATGTTGCTGCTCAACCTGGCCACCCGCCTGGGTGACTATCGCAAGGCCGTCGACGCAGGCCGCTGGCAGCAGGCCAAGCAGTTCTGCCTGCTGGACTACCCGATTGTCGAGTTGCAGGGCAAAACCCTCGGCTTGCTCGGCCACGGCGAACTGGGCGGTGCGGTGGCGCGACTGGCCGAAGCCTTTGGCATGCGGGTGGTCTCGGGCCAGCTTCCCGGCCGCCCAGCCCGGGCCGACCGGATGCCGCTGGATGAGTTGCTGCCCCAGGTCGACGCCCTGACCCTGCACTGCCCGCTCAACGAACACACTCGCCACTTCATCGGCGCCCGCGAACTGGCGCTGCTCAAACCCGGCGCTTTCGTGGTCAACACGGCGCGTGGAGGCCTGATCGATGAACAGGCGTTGGCCTATGCCTTGCGCAGTGGCCACCTGGGAGGGGCAGCCAGCGATGTGCTGAGCGTCGAGCCGCCGACCGCCGGCAATCCGCTGCTGGCCAGCGATATCCCGCGCCTGATCGTCACCCCGCACAACGCCTGGGGCAGCCGCGAAGCGCGCCAACGGATCGTCGGCCAGTTGAGCGAAAATGCCCGGGGCTTTTTCAGCGGTACACCGCTGCGGGTCGTCAGTTGATAAACTGCCGCACTTTTTTTCAAGGAGCAGAGTATGGATCCGCGCAGTGAAGTACTGCTTCGACAGGCTGAATTGTTTCAAGGCAACGTGCTGCTGGCCGGTTTGCCTGCCGACGACTTGCTGGGAAAGTTGCCCGACGCCCATGGCTGGTGCTGGCACGCCGGCGATCAGGCGGCCCTGGACGCGCGTTTTGCCGAGCGCAGCCATTTCGGGGTGAACGCGCCCACGCGTGAGTTTGCAACGGCGGTGCTGTTCCTGCCCAAGTCCAAGGACCTGACCGACTACATCCTCAACGCCCTCGCCTCGCGCCTGGCCGGTTGTGAACTGTACCTGGTGGGGGAAAAACGCAGCGGCATCGAAGGCGCCGCCAAGCAGCTCAACCCATTCGGTAAACCACGCAAGCTCGACAGCGCGCGGCACTGCCAGTTGTGGCAAGTGACCGTGGCCAATGCACCTCAAGCCAAGTCCCTGGAAAGCCTGGCACAGACGTATGAGTTGCCGCTGGCCGAAGGCCCGTTGACGGTCATCAGCCTGCCGGGCGTGTTCAGCCACGGTCGACTGGATCGCGGCAGTGCCCTGCTGCTCGAGCATCTCGACAAGCTGCCCAGCGGCCATCTGCTGGACTTCGGTTGTGGTGCCGGCGTACTGGGCGCGGCGGTCAAGCGCCGTTACCCACACAACACCGTGACCCTGCTCGACGTCGACGCCTTTGCCGCCGCCAGCAGCCGCCTGACCCTGGCAGCCAATGGTCTTGAAGCCGAGGTCCTGACCGGCGATGGCATCGACGCTGCCCCCATGGGATTGAGTGCGATCCTGAGCAATCCACCGTTCCATGTAGGTGTCCACACAGACTACTTCGCCACGGAAAACTTGCTGCGAAAAGCGGTTAAACATCTGAAAACTGGCGGCGAACTACGACTGGTAGCCAACAGTTTCCTGAAGTACCAGCCGCTGATCGAAGAGCACCTGGGGCAGTGTTCGATCAAGGCCGAAGGACAGGGTTTCCGCATCTACCGGGCCAAGCGCGGTTAACTCACCGGATGAAAAAGAAGGCTTGCCGAATGGATTTTGCCTAGGCAGAATCCGCTCCGTCCTAGGGGAGTAGTCTCCCACGAGCGCCATGCTCGTCCGGCATACGTCAACATACTTGGTCAACAGGCCATGGCGTATGCGACCCAAGCGTCCGCACAGACGGACCGCAGGGTTTGACAAGACCTATGACACGCACACCTTACCCGGGGCGGGAAGGCTGTACGTGTCATAGCCGTGTCGACCCGCCCCTTAGGAAAACCCTGATGTTGGATTCACTACTCGTTCCTACCGCAATCGTTGCCTTGGCCGAAATCGGCGACAAGACGCAACTGCTCGCGCTTATTCTCGCCGCCCGCTTCCGCAAACCCTGGCCGATCATCGCCGGCATCGTCGCCGCGACCCTGGCCAACCACGCCGCCGCTGGCGCCGTGGGTGCCTGGTTCGGCAGCTTCTTCTCGGATGCGACCCTGCACTGGATTCTCGCCGCCAGCTTTGCCGCCACCGCGCTGTGGACCCTGGTGCCGGACAAGATGGATGACGACGAGACCAGCACCGCCCGCAAGTTCGGGCCGTTCCTGACCACGCTGATCGCGTTCTTCCTGGCGGAGATGGGGGACAAGACCCAGGTCGCCACGGTGATGCTCGCAGCGCAATACCCGGAACTGTGGCTGGTGATCATCGGCACCACCGTCGGCATGCTGATCGCCAACGTACCGGTGGTGCTGGCGGGTAACTTTGCCGCAGACAAACTGCCCCTGACCCTGATCCGACGCCTGGCGGCATCGGCATTCCTGATCCTGGCGATCGTCGCGGTGTACAAGGCGATGCAGAGCAGTGGCTGGGTTTAAGGCGGATGGCGCGGCGCTACAAGCGCCGCACACTCCTCAGGACTTCTTGGCTTGCTGATACAGCGGCATGACTTTCGGAATCGCCGCCTGCAACGAGGAAATCCGGCTGGCCGAGGCCGGGTGCGTACTCATGAACTCCGGCGGCGCGCCCTCGTTCAGTTTGCTCATCTTGTTCCACAAGGTGATCGCGGCGTTCGGGTCGTAGCCGGCACGGGCCGCCAGCTCCAGGCCGATCAGGTCGGCTTCGTTTTCGTTGGCCCGGCTGTTGGGCAAGGTCATGCCGTAGTTGGCCACGGTATCGGCCAGGGCCAGGGTGTCCTGGCCCAGACCGAGCAAGGCACCCGCGCCCTGCTTGGCCATTTCGATGCCATAGGCCTTGGACATCGCTTCACGGCCATGCTCGCGCAGGGCGTGGGCGATTTCATGGCCCATGATCGCGGCGATTTCATCGTCGTTAAGTTTCAGCGTATCGATCAGCCCGGTGTAGAAAATGATCTTGCCGCCAGGACCGCAGTTGGCGTTGAGTTCATCACTCTTGATCAGATTGACTTCCCACTTCCACTGCGCCGAATCCGGACGGAATACCGGGGCCTGGGCGATCAGACGAGTGGCGATGGCCTGGACTCGCTTGGCATCACTGCTGGTCCTGTCCAGCACGCCCTTGCTGCCCGCCTCGCCCACGGTCTTCTGGTAAGACTGGGCGTACATCTGGTTGACCTCCTCGGTCGACAGCATGCTGAACATCCACTGCGAGCGCTCTACGCCCACGGCCCCGCCGCTGGTGGTGTTGACCGACTGACAACCACTGAGCAACAGACTGACGCCCAGCGCACACACAACCCAATTCTTGTTCATGAATACACTCCCTGAAAACATGGCGCGTATCGTAGGCGGTGGCGGGAGTCGGCGCCAGATGTAACAGACGCGCAACCCATCATTTACCGAGTGAAACGTGGCGCAGCGACTCAACCCGGGGTCAGGCACTCCGGGGCATTGAGCTTGGGGTCATTGACCAGGTTCGCCAGGACCCGCTCACGCAGGGCCGCGGGCTCGCTGGCAAGCAGTGCCTGCAGGGCATGCAGCGGAGTCTGCGGGTCAAGCCAGGCCTCCTGGCCGGCTGCGTCGAGAATCAATGGTCGCCGTTGGCTGGCCGCCGGTTGGGTAATCACCGCCGTGCTCAACCACAGTTGTTCCTGCACTGGATAGGCTTCCCAGATGGCCGCAAAAAACAGCGACGATCCCTCACCCGGAGTCAGCCAATACGGGCGCTTGCGCGCGGTGCCGCGCCATTCGTAAAAACCGTTGGCCGGCAGCAGGCAGCGCCGCTGACGGAAGGCCTCACGAAACATCGGCTGTTCGGCGACAGTTTCCGCCCGGGCATGGGCCGGCGTCTTCGACAGGTCAGTCAGCCAGGGCGGCGTCAAACCCCAACGGGCACGCGCCAACGTGCGCTCACCGGCTTCGGCACGCAGGATCAGCACCGAAGCATTCGGCGAAATATTCCACTGCGCCTGCTGATCGGCCGGAAAACCGGGCAAGGCCGCGAACGCGGGGTTCCAGCGAAACAGGGCAAAACGTCCACACATGGGGCAACACGACTCTTGATCAAACGAACGTCAGCCTAACAGACCAGCACGCCCGGGAAGCTATCCGGTTCGTCGCCGGGCATCGGCAACGCCGCATTGTACGCGGCGATCAGCTCACGGGCGTATTGCGCCTGATCATTATCCACCGCCAGGCCCAGCAGGCCGAACACCGGCAACTCCCCCGCCGCCCCGAGCAGATCACGCCCCACCAGATGGGCCTCGACCCCTTCGCTGGCCAGCATCCCTTGCAGCAACTCACCTTCCATCAGGTTTTCCGGCTCGTAGATGCGCTGCATAGAGGCCACTCCTCACTCGTTTTCACTGTGAACTTCGAGCATCCATTCCTGACCATCGGTCTGCAGCGTGAACACTATCGGCCGACAACACACCGGGCAGTCCTCGACATACGTCTGGTCGCCCCCGGACAAATCCAGGACCGCTTCGGCGTCTTCACCACAATAAGGGCATTCATAGTGCTCGGTTTCCAGCATCGCGGTCTCCCAAGTGACTTGTGCGTATAATCGCCGGTCTATTTGCAGGGCTATTTTTGTTTGAGCAGATTTTTCAGACCGTACCCTGTGTGGATTTGATCCAATCCATTACTTACCCTAGCCGTTTCTAACAAGAGAGCATGATGGGCGAATTCGATGCCATCCGACCTTACGACGACAGCGAAGTCCCAGCGGTGCTGGCACGGCTGCTGAGCGACAAGGCGTTTCTAGATATCCTCACCCACTTTCGCTTTCCGCGGTTTGCCGGCGCCTTGGGCTGGATGCTCAAACCCCTTATAGCTCATCGGCTGCGCCGTGAGTTCGCGGGTGTCAGCTCGGTTGCCACGTTGCAGGACAAAGTCGAGTTCTATGTCGACCACACCATCGAGCGCGCCACCGACGGCGTGACCTATACCGGTGTCGAGCAATTCAAGTCCGGCAGTGCCTATCTGTTCCTGGCCAACCATCGCGACATCGTGATGGACCCGGCCTTCGTCAATTACGCGATCTATCACGCAGGCCTGCCCACGCCGCGCATCGCGATTGGCGACAACCTGCTGCAAAAGCCCTTCGTCAGCGACCTGATGCGCCTGAACAAGAGCTTCATCGTGCACCGTTCCATCAGCGGTCGACGGGAGAAGATGGCGGCCTATCAATTGCTGTCGGCGTATATCAACCACTCGATTCGCAACGATTGCCAATCGATCTGGATCGCCCAGGCCGAAGGCCGCGCCAAGGACGGTGACGACCGTACCGAATCGGCAATCCTCAAGATGTTCCACATGAGCCGCAAGGACGAGCCGTTTGCCGAGGTGATCCTGTCGCTGAACCTGACCCCGGTCTCGATCAGCTACGAGTACGACCCGTGCGACCAGGCCAAGGCTCGCGAGCTGTACATCCGCGCCACCACCGGCAGCTACACCAAGGAGCCCGGCGAAGATGACGTCAGCATCGCCAAGGGCATTACCGGCTACAAGGGCCGGGTCCACGTGAACTTTGCCGCGCCGATCAGCGAGCGATTCGAAGACACCAAGCAATTGGCAATCGAGATGGACCGGCAGATTCTCGGTGGCTACCGCCTGTTCCCGGTGCACTACCTGGCCTACGCCCAGTGGCAGGACGCCGACCCACAATTGAGCGTGCCGAGTGCCGCCGAGCTGTTCCCGGCCGACGAACTGGCCAAGGCCCGGCAAGAATGGCAAGACCGCCTCGCGGCGTGCCCCGAGGAGCACCGTCCGTTCCTGGTGCTGCAGTACGCCACCCCTGTGCGTAACCAGTATCGGGTCAAGGCCGGGCTCCCCCTGTAGGGCTCTGCCGGCAATAAAAAACGGCGCCTTGAGCGCCTAATGCCGATCAGTTAAACCCTTTTGTAGGAGCGGGTGCCCGCTTGCGGCTTGCTCGCGAAGAACTCAACGGCGCCGCGTTTATACTGAATACACGCGTTATCGTTGACGTTTTTCGCGAGCAAGCTCGCTCCTACAATTGACAGCGTCGCTTAACTGATCGGCATTACGCCTTGAGCGCCGTTTTTTTATCTGTGCATCAGACCCGGGTGCTGATCCACGACACCAGCAGCGCCAGGCCCAGGCAGGCAAAACCAAAAGCATAGAAGACGCGATTCAGGCGCAAGGTGGCGATGCTCGCCAGATGCATCTGGTTGTCGGCACTGGCACGCCCGGCCTGGGCTGCCAGGCTGGCCCGCGCCTGTTGCTCGCGGCGACGGGTCGAGTGAAGCAGCCAACCACCCGGGCAGGCGAACAGCAGTGCGAGGAGGTTGATCAGCTTGGCGGGATGAGCGGAAAACAGCGACCAGAGTTGCAGTGACATCGTGGACCTCAATCGAAACAGGGCATGCGCGGCGCGAATTCTACCCAAACCCGCACTGTCTGCCCGGGCTTTCCGACAAAAAACGAAACATCTGCCTGACTAATGTTCTGCGTCACGGCTTCGTCATCTAAATACGCCAGTCTGTCGCCCCTCGAAACCGACACGGAGCTTGTCATGCTGCACGCCGAAAACCAGGACCGCCTGTACCTCATCACCCCAACCGACGAACAACAGGCCCTCGTCGGCAGCCTGGCCTTCAATGTCCAGGATCGTCACTGGCTGGTGTATTGCGCCCTGGGCGGACACCAGCATGCCGACCTGCCGGAAACCGATCTGCTGACCGGAGTGAGCGTGCTGGATTTCTATTCGCAGGCAGCGTGAGCGGCTCCCACAGACATTAAAAAACCCGGGCCATGACTGGCACCGGGTTTGGTAACCGCACTACAAAGCGTTACTCGGCCAGGATCTGCCCCACAGTCGGGTCCTTGAACAGGCGGGTCAACGCATCACTCAACACATCGCTGACCAGCTTGGTGTTGGTCTCCTGGTTCGGCGCCATGCCAAAGCGCTGGTCCAGCGAGGCACCGTAACGCCCGCTGTAACGGCGACCGGCGTTCTGCACATCGGAGCGGAAGGTCGCGCCAATGGTGGCCTCGGTCACGTACATGCCTTCCTTGGGCGACTGATACTTCAGCTCCGCCAAGGTCACCGTCAACTGCGGTGCATTCAGCGCATTGGCGGTCGGGGTGAAGCCCAGCAATCGCACAGCCGCTTCGGCCTGGGCCTGCAGCTTGGGCAGGATCTGCGCGCTCTGCACTGTGATCGCGCTGGTTTCAGGGTACAAACCACCACGGGTGCCCAGGGTCGGCGACGGACGACCGTCCACCACCTTCACCACCACCGGCTGGCCACGCCCGACCGGTGCCAACTGAGTCGTCAGTTTCGGCTCCGGGGCGAGTTGTTGCGGGCTGTGGGCGCAGCCAACCAGGGTCAAACTGGTCACAGTGATCAAACCGAACAACAGGCGTTGCAACATGCGTTTCTCTCCAGAATCAGGCACAGACAGACGCGCAGTATAGCGGTCGGCACCGGCTGCAAACCAGCAACCCTGAACACCGGCTGAAGACTTGTGCAATGTCATCGCGCGCGACTGCTCGGTCACGGGAGTGTCATGCCACACTGCTAACTTCAACGCTGTCACTGAACGAGGGCATCGCCATGCATTTTCTCTGGTCGCTTTTCGCTCCACGCCGCACCTATCGTTACTTCGCCCGACTCGACAGCGCCGAACGCTGCCTGGCATTCAAGCACTGCCAGATGCCTCCGATGGGCGATGGCTGGGTCGAAATCAATGAGATTCGCCCCCACTGGTTGCACCAGCCACTGCCCGCCAGCGCCCGCCTGAGCCCACGCATTCGTCGCCTCAGGTTGCACTCGGCACTGGCCGGCTGACCGAACGGCTAATAAAAGTCATTAAACACGACCATTTCCCTGCGTTTCTTCGCTACAATCTCCCCCCGATTATAAGGACGTCTCCTGATCGGGCCTCGCAGCACCGCTGATACCTGCGTATTGGCACCCCCGCACCGCCCACAGAGAGCCGCCCACACAGATCGAGTGAAGCTGGCGAGCTTGCTGTTTATCTTGCAAACCACCACTTTTCGCGAATCTGCAGAGCTGTCATGACGCTCGGCCACTGAGCTGTTTGCCCGTTTTTAACGCGGGTCCGGTGCCAGGCGCAGATAGCCCTTTTTGAGGTTCACGTCTTCAAAAGAGCGTGAAAAAACGGGTTTTCACAACTTCACAAGAGTGTGGCGAGCAAATGAATAGTTTTGCGTCTGAATATGCACCATTAGCGTCTACAACAGCCCAACGACACAGGACCGGATACGCCTCGAATACCGGAGCCTGAAGCCTGTCCGCTACGGATTTGGTTGCACAAACGGACGTATCGACCATAAGTCGAATTGCCTGCCGCGCGCTGAAATGAGTTCATGGGAACCCTGAGGCCAGTAGGTAACGTCTGTCGAAGTTGCGATAAATTGCGAAGATTCGGACATGGCGATCCTGGCCATGGGTGACCTGGGGCTCTACAGAGCATGCCCCGTAACTCCTGGCAGCTATGCCGACAATTTGGTGCTGCAGATTTTGGAGACGCGTTAAATGGCGCATAACGAAGCAGTCGACGTAGTACTGGTTGGGGCCGGCATCATGAGTGCCACCCTCGCTGTACTGCTCAAAGAGCTCGACCCCGCGATCAAGCTGGAAGTCGTCGAGCTGATGGATTCCGGGGCCGCGGAGAGTTCCAACCCGTGGAACAACGCCGGTACCGGTCACGCCGGCCTGTGTGAGCTGAACTACACGCCACAGGCCGCTGACGGCAGCGTCGACATCAAGAAAGCCGTGCACATCAACACCCAGTTCGAGGTGTCGAAGCAGTTCTGGTCCTATCTGACCCGCAAAGGCACCTTCGGCTCGTCGAAATCCTTTATCAGCCCGGTCCCGCACCTGAGCTTCGTGCAGGGTGACGCTGGCGTGTCGTTCCTCAAGGAACGCTTCAGCGTGCTGAAGAAGCACCATGCGTTCGCCGACATGGAATACACCGAAGACAAGGCCAAGATGGCCGAGTGGATGCCCTTGATGATGCCTGGGCGTGACGCTGGCGAGACCCTCGCCGCGACCCGCGTGATCAACGGCACCGACGTCAACTTCGGCAACCTGACCAATCAACTGCTCAAGCACCTGACCAGCGCCGGCGATGCCCAGGTCAAGTACTGCAAGCGCGTGACCGGCCTCAAGCGCAATGCCAACGGCTGGACCGTCAGCATCAAGGACGTCAACAGCGGCAACAGCCGTGAAGTCGACGCCAAGTTCGTGTTCCTCGGCGCCGGCGGCGCGGCCTTGCCGTTGCTGCAGGCCTCGGGCATCGAGGAAAGCAAAGGTTTCGGCGGTTTCCCGATCAGTGGCCAGTGGCTGCGTTGCGACAACCCGGAAGTGGTCAAGCATCACCAGGCCAAGGTCTACAGCCAGGCCGCGGTAGGTTCGCCGCCCATGTCGGTACCGCACCTGGACACCCGTGTGGTCGATGGCAAGACGTCCCTGTTGTTCGGGCCATACGCCGGTTTCACCACCAAGTTCCTCAAGCACGGATCCTTCATGGACCTGCCGCTGTCGGTACGTGCCGGTAACATCGGACCGATGCTGGCCGTGGCCAAGAACAACATGGACCTGACCAAATACCTGGTCAGCGAAGTGATGCAATCCATGGAACAACGCCTGGAGTCGCTGCGTCGCTTCTACCCTGAAGCGAAAGCCGAAGACTGGCGCCTGGAAGTGGCCGGCCAACGGGTGCAGATCATCAAGAAAGACCCGAAAAAAGGCGGCGTGCTGCAGTTCGGCACCGAACTGGTCGCAGCCAAGGACGGATCGCTGGCCGCCCTGCTCGGCGCTTCGCCAGGTGCTTCGGTGACCGTTTCGATCATGCTCGAGCTGATCGAGAAATGCTTCCCGGGCAAAACCAAGGGCGAATGGGCTGGCAAACTCGCGGAAATTTTCCCGGCCCGTGAAAAAATCCTGGAAACCGACGCTGCGCTGTATCGCAAGATCAACGCGCAGAACAACGTCGCCCTGGAGCTGGTGGAAGCCAGCAGCGAGACTCCAAGCTTCGCTTGATCCTCGCCCATGAAAAACGCCCCGCTCTCAATGAGAACGGGGCGTTTTTTTATGGCCTTGAAAAAGCTCAGCCGCGGGCTTTTTCGATCAGCTCGATGTACTCGGCGCTGTTGCGCTGGTCCTTGATCACTTCGGCGAAGGTCTGGCCATGCTCATCCTTGCCGTCCAGGTCGTAGCCGGCTTCGACAAAGAACGTCAGGAAACGCTCGAAATCGTCGATGCGCAGGCCGCGATAAGCCTTGATCAACTTGTGCTGGGACGGTGAAGTCGCGTCAACCGGTTCGAAATCGAGGAACAACTTGATCTGCTCATCGCCGATCTCGTCACCAATCACTTGTTTCTTATCTTTACGCATTGCCGACTCCAGCTCGCAGACATTTCACGGGGCAGGCAGTTTACCCCCGCCCTGCCCGATGCCTCAACGACCACGCTTCACTGCACCCGTGTGCAGGTCTGCCCAAATGTGACCATTGGCGTAGCTGAGAAACTGACAATAGACCGTGTCGTTGCGTAACAGGTCCAGCACCACCCGGTACTGAGCCATGGGGTAAAACAGGGTGAGGGTGCGGGCATTGGCGTCGTAGATCGGCTTTTTCAGGCTTTTGCTTTCGCCGTCGAAATTCACCAGCACCTGGCTGATGGTGGCCCCCTTGTTCAGGGGCTTGCCCTTGAGGCGAATCAGCACCGGCGAAGTCACCGGGATCGGCTGCTGATTGGACTGGCGCTGGCTGCCCACCACCACCGAATACTCGGTGACCTGTAACAGTTGCTGCTGCTCGGGCGAGGTGTCGCGCAGGGTCAGGTCGTCGGGCGGCAGGAATTGCCCGTGCATGACCGCAGGCGCGGCCGCCAGTGGCAGGCTGAGGCTCAGCAACAGAACGGCGCAACTGCGGATCAAAAGGCTCATGACGGGCTCCAGAATCGGGCCCAGCACTGTAGCAGCTGACGCAGCCTGCGTCCGGTGGTGCAGCCTTCTCGACCCATTGAGCAACGAGTGCCTGATCGAGAAAGCTGCGGGGCGTTCCGGCTTACATACCTTTAACGGCAAAAATCCCGTTGGCGTTGCGCCAGTAGCCTTTGTAGTCCATGCCGTAGCCGAAGATGTAACGGTCTACGCAAGGCAGCCCGACGAAATCGGCCTTCAGGTCCGGACGCGCCTTGCGGTCGTGGTCCTTGTCGATCAGTACCGCGGTGTGCACTTTGCGGGCACCGGCGTGTTTGCAGAAGTCGATGATCGCGCCCAGGGTGTGCCCTTCGTCGAGGATGTCGTCGATGATCAGCACGTCACGGTCGATGAACGAAACTTCCGGCTTGGCTTTCCAGAACAGATCGCCGCCGCTGGTTTCGTTGCGATAGCGCGTGGCGTGCAGATAGGACGCTTCCAGCGGGAAATGCAGATGGGTGAGCAACTTGCCAGAGAAGATCAGCCCGCCGTTCATCACGCAGAACACCACGGGATTGCTGTCAGCCAGCTGTTCGTTGATGAGCGCACCGACACGGGCGATGGCCGCCTCGACTTCAGCTTCGGTGTACAGGCAGTCAGCCTCTCGCATGATTTGACGGATATGCTCGAGATCAGCGGACATGGTGCTCTCCAAGGGGTGGCGGATTCGGAAAAGCGAGCAAAGGTACGCATCCCGACCGGTCGAATCAAGCGTTTCTGGACTAACGTTCTGAATGTCTATAGGACAACAACCCCGGATAGATTAATCTAGGCCGGTTTTTTTGCCCGCCGCCGGAGCCTTTCCCTATGCCCATCCGTGAGATCCGCCATCCGCTGATCCGACACAAACTTGGCCTTATGCGCCGCGCCGACATTAGCACGAAGAATTTCCGTGAGCTCGCTCAGGAAGTCGGTGCCCTGTTGACCTACGAGGCAACCAAGGACCTGCCCCTGGAAACCTACGACATCGAAGGCTGGTGCGGTACCGTATCGGTCGAGAAAATTGCCGGTAAGAAAATTACCGTGGTCCCTATCCTGCGCGCCGGCATCGGCATGCTCGAAGGTGTCCTGAGCCTGATCCCGGGCGCCAAAGTCAGCGCCGTGGGCGTGGCCCGCAACGAGGAAACCCTCGAAGCCCACACCTACCTGGAAAAACTGGTTCCAGAAATCGACGAACGACTGGCCATGATCATCGACCCGATGCTCGCCACCGGCAGCTCCATGGTTGCCACTATCGACCTGCTGAAAAAAGCCGGCTGCAAGGACATCTGCGCCATGGTCCTGGTCGCAGCCCCCGAAGGGATCGCGGCTGTCGAGAAGGCTCACCCGGACGTGACTATCTACACCGCCTCGATTGACGAAAAACTCAATGAACACGGCTACATCATTCCGGGCCTCGGCGATGCTGGCGACAAGATCTTCGGCACCAAGCAGAAGGACGCGTGAGCATGCAGGATGAGTTCAACGACCCGCTCTGGCGCCAGGTCCTGTCGGGCGCCCAGATGCTGTTCGTGGCGTTCGGCGCGCTGGTGTTGATGCCGCTGATTACCGGCCTCGACCCCAACGTCGCGCTGTTCACGGCGGGCCTGGGGACTCTGCTGTTCCAGCTCGTTACCGGGCGCCAAGTGCCGGTGTTCCTGGCTTCGAGCTTTGCCTTCATCACCCCGATCATTCTTGCCAAGGGCCAGTTCGGCCTGGCGGCAACCATGGGCGGCGTGATGGCGGCAGGTTTTGTCTACACCTTCCTGGGCCTGGCCGTGAAGATCAAGGGCACCGGTTTCATCGACCGCCTACTGCCTCCGGTAGTGATTGGCCCGGTGATCATTTCGATCGGCCTGGCCATGGCGCCGATTGCCGCGAACATGGCCATGGGCAAGGCCGGTGACGGCAGCGAGCTGATTCATTACCAGACGGCGATGATGATCTCGATGCCGGCGCTGCTGACCACCTTGATCGTGGCCGTGTTCGGCAAAGGCATCTTCCGCCTGGTGCCGATCATTTCCGGGGTGCTGGTGGGCTTTGGCATGGCGTTCTACTTTGGTGTCGTCGACACCGCGAAGATCGCTGCCGCACCTTGGTTTGCCTTACCGCACTTCACGGCACCGGAGTTCAACTGGCAGGCGATCCTGTTCATTGTCCCGGTGGCGCTGGCCCCGGCCATCGAACACATCGGCGGGGTCATCGCCGTCGGCAGCGTGACCGGTCGCGACTACCTGAAAAAACCGGGCCTGCATCGCACCCTGTTTGGCGACGGTATCGCTACCACGGCAGCCGGCATGCTCGGCGGCCCACCCAACACCACCTACGCCGAAGTCACCGGCGCGGTGATGCTGACCAAGAACTACAACCCGAAAATCATGACCTGGGCGGCGATCTTCGCCATCAGCCTGGCGTTTGTCGGCAAGTTCGGTGCGCTGCTGCAAAGCATTCCAGTACCGGTGATGGGCGGGATCCTGTGCCTGTTGTTCGGCTCGATTGCCGCGGTGGGCATGAACACCATGATCCGCCACCAGATCGACCTGGGCGAAGCGCGCAACCTGGTGATTGTCTCGGTCACCCTGGTGTTTGGGATCGGCGGTGTGCTGATCGGCACCGGCACCGGCCCCGACGACTTCGGCCTCAAGGGCATCGCCCTGTGCGCGATTGTCGCGATCGGGTTGAACCTGCTGTTGCCGGGCAACGACGGCTGGAAGAACAAGCAGCCGGATGAGCCGCTGCTCTAAGGGCTTTACTGCCTGAAAGAACGTTATCGCGGGCAAGCCTTGCTCCTACAGGAACATGGCTTGCCCGCGATGCTTTCGGCCTTCTACAAAACCACTGGCGCCCTTTCACACAGGGTGTTCAACGCCTGCGCCCACTGCGGCTCATCGTTGAGGCACGGCACCAGTACCAACTCCTCGCCCCCCGCCTCGCGGAACTGCTCCAGGCCACGGTCACCGATCTCTTCCAGGGTTTCGATGCAGTCGGCGACAAACGCCGGGCACATCACCAGAATCTTCTTCACCCCACTTTTCGCCAACTCGTCGAGACGCGCTTCGGTGTAGGGTTCGATCCATTTGGCACGCCCCAGGCGCGACTGGAACGACACCGACCACTTGCCATCCGGCAAGCCCAGGCGTTTGGCAAAGTCTGCCGCCGTGCGCAGGCATTGGGCGCGATAACAGGTGGCAAGCACCTCTGCTGGCGCTGCGGCGCAGCAATCGCCACTGTTACTGCATTCAAAGCAATGACCCGGATTGAGCTTCTTCAAGTGCCGCTCCGGCAGGCCGTGAAAACTCAGCAGCAGGTGATCGTAATCCTGTTCCAGATAAGGCCGGGCGCTGGCCACCAGGGCGTCGAGGTATTCCGGTTGGTCGTAGAACGGCTGGAGAATCGCGAACTGCACCTCGAGTTTTTTCTCGCGCACTACCCGCTTGGCTTCCTCGATTACCGTGGTGACGGTGCTGTCGGCAAACTGTGGATACAGCGGCGCCAGGGTGATTTTCTTGATGCCTTGGGCGGCCAGTCGAGTCAGCACCGTCTCGATCGACGGCTCGCCGTAGCGCATCGCCAGTTCGACCGGTCCCTGGGTCCACTGCGCCTTCATGGCCTGCTGCAAGCGCCGGCTGAGTACCACCAGCGGCGAGCCTTCGTCCCACCAGATCGAGGCGTAGGCATGGGCCGACTGTTCCGGGCGCTTGATCAGGATCAACGACACCAGCAGGCGCCGCACCGGCCACGGCAGGTCAATGACGTAAGGGTCCATCAGGAATTGATTGAGGTAGCTGCGCACGTCCGCCACCTGTGTGGAAGCGGGTGAACCCAGGTTGACCAGGAGCAACGCGTGATCGGTCATGCAACGTCCTATTTCAAAGGCGGCTGGACAGGTCGTCCAGAGCCGCACGCAAATCAGTGAAACGAAAGGTGAAGCCTGCCGCCAGTAACCGCATCGGGGTCACCCGCTGGCCGCCCAACAGCAATAGCGACAACTCACCGAGCCCGACCTTCAACACGAACGATGGCAGGGGCATGAAAGCCGGCCGGTGCAGGACACCGGCCAGCGTCTTGGCAAATTCGCGATTGCGCACCGGTTTTGGCGCGCAGGCATTATAAGGACCGCTGGCCATATTCTGATGCAGAAGAAAATCAATCAGCGCGATTTGATCGTCGATATGAATCCATGACATCCACTGCCGGCCATTGCCGATAGGCCCGCCCAGCCCCGCTTTGAAGGGCAGGCGCAGGCGCGACAAAAAGCCGCCCTCGGCCGACAGCACCAGCCCGGTCCGCACCAGCACTACGCGCAGGCCCAGGGCCTCGGCGCGTTGTGCGGTCTCTTCCCAGGCGATGCACAGCTGGCTGGCGAAGTCTTCGCTGACCGGTGGCGAATCCTCGGTCAGCTCACGCTCGCCGCCATCGCCGTACCATCCCACCGCCGACCCGGAAATCAGCAAGTGGGGTTTTTGCTCAAGGCTTTCCAGCCAGGCCAGCAGGGTTTCGGTCAGGCTGATCCGGCTGCTCCAGAGCAACGCCTTGCGCCTATGGGTCCAGAGTCGATCGGCAATCGGCGCACCCGCCAGATTGATCAAGACATCCACCGGCTCCTGCCCGATTTCTTCCAGACGCGCGATGCCTCGCACCTGGGCGCCACACAGGGCCGGCACTTTTTCGGGTTTGCGACTCCACACCGTCAGGCTGTGGCCCTGACTCAACCAGAGTCGGCAAAGCTGGCGTCCTATCAATCCAGTACCGCCGGTCAGCAATATGTGCATGACATGTTCCTCGCGTGGCGTTTTACCTCGATCACTAGTCTATTTTTATAAGCAGGGATGTTTCGGATCGGGCGGGCTCTGTGATTAACAATAGGCCAAGCTGTCAGAACGAGAACGCTGAAAGTTATACCAAAAAATATAATTGTACAGGTTTAACCCTAAGCGTAGCCTGTAGAGAAAGGTAAACGAGGCCCCTATGACTCTACCCATCGCAATTATCGGCACCGGCATCGCCGGACTCTCCGCCGCCCAGGCTCTGCAAGAGACCGGCTACGTCGTGCAACTGTTCGATAAAAGCCGTGGCAGCGGTGGGCGCATGTCGAGCAAACGCAGCGACGCTGGCGCACTCGACATGGGGGCGCAGTATTTCACCGCCCGCGACCGGCGCTTTGTCACTGAAGTGCAGCGCTGGCAAGCCAACGGCTGGGTCGCCGAGTGGACACCGCAGCTCTACAACTTTCAGGGCGGCCAGCTCAGCCCGTCGCCAGACGAGCAGACCCGCTGGGTCGGCACGCCGCGCATGAGCGCCATTACCCGCGCCCTGATTGGCGACCTGGAAGTGCACTTCGCCTGCCGCATCACCGAGGTCTATCGTGGTGAACAGCACTGGCATCTGCAGGATGCCGAAGGCTTCACCCACGGCCCCTTCAGCCATGTGGTCATCGCCACGCCCGCCCCTCAGGCCACAGCCCTGCTGGCTGCCGCACCGAAGCTGGCCGGGGTCGCCGCCGGGGTGAAAATGGACCCGACCTGGGCCGTCGCCCTGGCATTCGATACGCCGCTGGATACCGCTATGGAAGGCTGCTTCGTGCAGGACAGCCCGCTCGACTGGCTGGCCCGCAACCGCAGCAAACCGGGGCGCGACAACAGCCTGGACACTTG
Organism: Pseudomonas sp. P5_152; assembly: GCF_033989915.1. Lineage (NCBI taxonomy): Bacteria > Pseudomonadati > Pseudomonadota > Gammaproteobacteria > Pseudomonadales > Pseudomonadaceae > Pseudomonas > Pseudomonas sp. P5_152. The sequence continues at coordinate 2,111,857 of NZ_JASFAH010000002.1, forward strand.
GGTGCTGCACGCCACCAGCAGTTGGAGCCGACAACACATCGACCTGTCCAAGGAAGCGGTGATCGAACAACTGCACGGCGCCTTTGCCGAACTGTTGCACAGCGCCATGCCCGCCCCGACCTTCAGCCTGGCCCACCGCTGGCTGTATGCGCGCCCTGCCAGCAGTCACGAATGGGGCGTACTGGCCGATGCCGACCTGGGCTTGTATGTGTGCGGCGACTGGTGCCTGTCAGGGCGGGTCGAAGGCGCCTGGCTGAGTGGCCAGGAAGCCGCCCGCCGCTTGCACGAGCATCTGCAGTAGTCGCTTCCCGTAGCTAGGCTTTGGCGGCTACGGGGGCGCTCGATAAAAGCTATACAAAAAAATTGACTTGTACACCTTTCGACCTATGATCAAAACATGTTGTACAGCGAACAGCGCTTGTACAGGTTTTAATCCGAGGTCTGCCGATGTCGAGCGAATCCCCGCGCAAGCCGAAAATTGCCATCAGCGCCTGCCTGATGGGCGATGAGGTGCGCTACAACGGTGGGCATAAAGAATCCCAGCTCTGCAGTCGTACCCTCAGCAATTATTTCGAGTTTGTCCCGGTGTGCCCCGAAGTCGCCATTGGCCTGGGAATTCCCCGCGAGCCGATTCGCCTGGTCGGCGATCCGCAGCACCCGAGCGCCATCGGCAGCGTCAACCGACAACTCGACGTCACTCAGCCGCTGGCCGACTACGGGCAACGCATGGCCGCTGAATTGACCGATCTGTGCGGTTACATCTTCATGCACAAATCCCCGTCCTGCGGCCTGGAACGGGTCAAGGTCTATCACGCCAACGGCAATCCGCAGGACGGTGGTGGCCGGGGTATCTATGCCGCGGCGTTTTGTGCCCGCCACCCGGACCTGCCGGTGGAAGAAGACGGCCGACTCAACGATCCGGTGCTGCGCGAGAACTTCCTGACCCGAGTGTTTGCCTACGCCGCCTGGCAGGATTTGCTGCAGCAGGGTCTCAGCCGCCATGGCCTGACCGACTTCCACGCGCGCTACAAGTACCTGCTGATGGCCCACAACCCGCTGCAGTACAAGGCCCTGGGCAAACTCCTGGGCAGCATGGGCCAGAGCGACCCCGCAGAACTTGGCCCGCGCTATTTCAGTCTGTTGATGAAGGCGCTCAAGCAATGCGCCACCCGCGGGACCCACAGCAATGTACTGCAACACCTGTGCGGCTATTTCAAACAGAGCCTGAGCGTCGAGGACAAACAGGAAGTCCAGCACGTGATCGGCCAATACCGCCTCGGCGTCGTGCCGCTGGTGGTCCCGCTGACCCTGCTCAAGCATCACCTGCGTCATCATCCCGATCCGTACATCGCGCAACAGGTCTACCTGCAGCCGCACCCGGAAAACCTCAGCCTCAGAAATGCGATTTGAATGAACATGCCCAGCGCTACTCACACCCAAGAGCCCGACACCGACTACCAGCAGGCGCTGGACGAAGGCTGGCTGCCGATCCGCGAAGTCGCCCGCGTGACCGGCGTCAACGCGGTCACCCTGCGCGCCTGGGAGCGTCGCTACGGGCTGGTGGTGCCGCAACGCACCCCCAAGGGTCACCGGCTGTTCTCGGCCGAGCATGTGCAACGCATTCACGACATCCTGACCTGGCTCAATCGCGGCGTCGCGGTGAGCCAGGTCAAGCAGTTGCTGGACACACCGCAAGCGTTCAGTTCGCCGGTGGAAAATGACTGGCAGATCCTGCGGCAAAACCTCGCCCAGGCCATCTTTCGCCTGGCCGAGCGCCAGGTCGATGACCTGTTCAACCAGGCCATGGCCCTGTACCCACCACGGACCTTGTGCGAGCAACTGCTGATGCCATTGCTGGCAGAACTCGAACAACGCTGGCAAGGGCAATTCGGCGCACAGATGGAGCGCACGTTTTTCTACAGCTGGCTGCGCAGCAAGTTCGGTGCGCGGATCTACCACAACAACCGCCAGTTACGCGGCGCCCCACTGCTGCTGGTCAATCACTCCGACCTGCCGCTCGAACCTCACCTATGGCTCTGCGCCTGGCTGATCAGCAGCGTCGATTGTCCGGTGGAAGTGTTCGACTGGCCTTTGCCGGTGGGTGAACTGGCCCTGGCGGTCGAACACCTGCAAGCGCGCGCGGTGCTGCTGTATTCGAGCAAAACCAGCAACCTGAAACAGCTAACGAAACTCCTGAACAATGTCAGTTGCCCAAAGCTCATCGTCGGACCAACGGTATGTATCCACCAGGCCGGTTTGTCCGAGATCGCCACTGAAATCGCTGATGTATTACTGGCCGACGATCCCCTGTCGGCTCACCAGGTATTGATTCAGCGAGGACTGATCTGATGTCCAGTGCGCAAGCGACCCTGCAATTGATCTGGCTGCGCAGCGACCTGCGCCTGCATGACAACACGGCTCTGAGCACCGCCGCCAATCGTGGCCCGAGCGTCGTGGTGTATCTGTTGAGCCCCGAGCAATGGCTGGCCCATGACGATGCCCCCTGCAAAGTGGATTTCTGGCTGCGCAACCTGCGCGAACTGAGCCAGGCGTTGAGCGCGCTGAATATCCCGCTGCTGATCCGCAGCGCCCCTGATTGGGACGATGTACCCCGAGTGCTGGCACAGCTGTGCAGCGAACTGAACGTCGAAGCGGTTCATGCCAACGAAGAGTACGGCGTTCACGAAACCCGCCGGGATGCCGCCGTTCGCCTGGCCCTCGACACCCAAGGCATCACCCTGCATCGCTATCTGGATCAGTTGCTGTTCCAACCTGGCAGCGTCCTGACCAAGACCGGTGGCTACTTCCAGGTCTTCAGCCAGTTCCGTAAAGTCTGCTACGCCCGCCTGCACGGCGCTCTGCCACGATTGGTGACGGCACCCGGGATGCAAGCGCCGACGGGTATCGACTGCGACCCGGTCCCCGAGCAAGTGCAAGGCTTCAAGCCCTCGAGCGAGCAGCTTCGCGCACTCTGGCCGGCCGGTGAGGATGAGGCGCAGCGACGCCTGGAGCACTTCACCGATGCCCAGATCAACTACTACAAGGACGAACGCGACTTACCGGCCAAACCCGGTACCAGTCAGCTTTCAGCCTATTTGGCAGCCGGGGTGATTTCGCCTCGCCAGTGCCTGCATGCGGCGTTGCAAGCCAATCAGGGCGAGTTCGAAAGCGGCAGCGTCGGCGCTGTTACCTGGATCAACGAACTGCTGTGGCGCGAGTTCTACAAACACATTCTGGTCGGCTACCCCCGTGTTTCCCGGCACCGCGCCTTTCGCCCGGAAACCGAAGCCCTGGCCTGGCGGGATGCGCCCGACGAACTGGCCGCCTGGAAGGAGGCGCGCACCGGCCTGCCGATCATCGACGCCGCCATGCGCCAGTTGCTGGAAACCGGCTGGATGCACAACCGCCTGCGGATGGTGGTGGCCATGTTCCTGACCAAGAACCTGTTGATCGATTGGCGCGAAGGCGAGCGGTTTTTCATGCGTCACCTGATCGACGGTGACCTGGCGGCCAATAACGGCGGCTGGCAATGGAGTTCGTCCACCGGGACCGACTCTGCGCCCTACTTCCGGATTTTCAATCCGATCAGTCAGTCGGAGAAATTCGACACCGAAGGCCTGTTCATCAAGCACTGGCTGCCGGAACTGGCGGGGCTGAACAAAAAAGATATCCACAACCCGGCCGCGATGGGCGGGTTGTTTGGCGTGGCGGATTATCCGCTGCCGATCGTCAACCTCGGCCAATCGCGCGAACGCGCACTGGCGGCCTTCAAACGTCTGCCCGCGCGTCTTGAAGTGAACAGCTCATAGGGATGACGGATGGCGGCACCTTGCCTAGAGTTTCCCCAGACAAACGATCCAGGATGACGGTTTGAACAGGAGCACAGGATGATTCGGATACCCACACGACGTTATTGGTTAACCGATGCCAGCAATGGCCTGGGTGCCGCCCTGGCCGAGCATCTGCTCAAATCCGGTGCGCACCTGGCGTTGAGCGCTCGCGCCGTGGCTCCCCTCAAAGCCTTCGCCCGCCGCTACCCTGGGCAAGTATTGGTAGCGCCTGGCGACCTGACCAACAGCCAGACCGTGCGCGAGATCGGTGAGCAGATCCAGCAGGACTGGGGCGCGCTGGACACCGTCATCCTCAATGCCGGGACCTGCACGTACGTCGACGCCGCGCAGTTGGACACCAACCTGATCGAACACCTGGTGCGCTGCAACCTGCTTGCCAGCAACTATTGCATCGACGTTGCCTTGCCGCTGCTGCGCACGGGCATCGCGCCGTACCTGGTGGGCATAACCAGTTCTGCGACTTACCTGTCACTGCCGCGAAGCGAAGCCCAGGGAACGTCGAAAGCCGGCCTGCGTCACCTGTTCGAATCGCAGCGCATCACGCTGGCCGAGGACGGCATCGAAGTCACCGTGGTCACCCCAGATTTTATCGCCAGCCCCCTTGGCGGACACGATGTCTTGCCACTGCCGTTGAGCTGGACCGCCGACAAGGCTGCCCGCTACATCATCGACAACCTCAAGTTGCGCCCGCTGGAACTGCCCCTGCCGGCGCTGTCCATGACCGCGCTGTGGCCGCTGTCGAAACGCCCCGGTGAAGGCCAACTGGCGATTGGCAAACCCATGGCCTGGAGCGCGCCGCCGATCAAGGACCTACCGTAACCCCCCACGGACGGTCCCGCCTGGGTGCCCGACAAGCGAGCGTCCGTCAGAGCTTTCACACAGGCGCAGCGCACTGCCTTACACTGGCGCCCATGAATACCATCCCCCTCACCGAAATCGTCGAGCCGGCGGTCACTTGCTCGACGTGCGCGGCCTGTTGCTGCCAGCTCGAAGTGATGCTGATCACCGACACCGGCGTGCCCGAGCGCTTTATCGATACCGACGACTGGGGTGGGGAAGTCATGCTGCGCCTGGACGACGGCTGGTGCGCAGCGCTGGATCGGGACACGATGATGTGCACCATCTACGAAAAACGCCCGCTGATATGCCGGGAGTTCGAAATGGGCGCGCCGGAATGCATCGAGGAACGCCAGGGGATAACTACCGCCTACAGGTGATGGCGTTCCTTCGCCAGCAAGGTCCTATAGGGCCATGGTGTAGTGCAAGGCGTAACTTTCGACGCCGTCGTTGGGACTGCTGATCCCGGCGTTGGAGTAATGGGTGGCGCGGATCCCCACCTCATGTCCACCGGCAAAACGCAAGCCGGCGCCAAAGCGGTCTTCGAACTGGAAGGCCGAGCCGAGCTTGTTGTTCTCCACTTCCGTATGGGCAAAAACAGCCACCCCGATGCCGAATTCAAGATAGGGCCTGACCGATTCCCCGGCGAACTCATACACCAGCACTGGCGAGAACGACAGGCTGTGGTTGCTTGCCGTCTCGTCACCATCCCAGAAGGTGTATGCCCCGTCCCAGTAGCCGGTCAGACGCCCCACTTCGCTCTGCCACCAACTCTTGTCCCATTCAGACTGCAGCCCCAGGCGATACGTCATGGTCGAGTCACTGGTTTGCCCGATTGCAAACTCGATACCCGCCGCTTGTGCGCTGTAGCCATGCCCCAACAATACGGCCGCAAGCGCAGCCAGACAGAACACTCGCTTCATAGGAAACATCCTTTTTATGCGAACGATTGTTTTAGGTTTTTTTTGCTCAACAGTCGCTGTAATAGAATCTCGCCCCCAAGCAGAAGTTCAGCTGAATTTCAGCGTGTCTACTGGTTGAAGCTTTGCACAACGCCACCGTTATGCCAGAGCAGCGGCAGGATATTTCTCAGGTGCTCGGGACTGGCGCTGGTCCAGAATTGCGCGGGTTGGGCAGGACCGTCCGCCAGCAGTTCACGCTCAGCGAGCAAGCGCTGGGTTTGCCGGGCAACGGCAGCGCCGGTGTCGATCAGACTGATGTCGGCGGGGAGCATTTGCGCGAGGATTGGCTTGAGGAAGGGGTAATGGGTGCAGCCGAGGATAATCGTGTCGCAGCCCTCGTCCAGCAGGGGCTGCAGGTAGCTGCCCAGCAACTGGCGCAACGCCGGGCTCTGCAAGTCACCGGCTTCGATCAACTCCACCAGGCCCGGACACGGCTGGGTGACTACCCGTACATCGGTGGCGAAGCGGTCGAGCAAGGCGGCGAACTTGGCACTCTGCAAGGTTCCGGTGGTGGCCAGCACGCCGACTACCCCGCTGCGGGTCGCCGCCGCTGCCGGCTTGACCGCTGGCTCCATGCCGACAATGGGCCACGACGGGTAGTCGCGACGCAAATCCGCCACGCCGGCCACGGTTGCCGTGTTGCACGCCACGACCATGGCCTTGGCGCCTTGGGCCTGGAGAAAGTCGGCCATCACTGCGCAGCGTTGGCGGATGAACGCCGGGGACTTCTCGCCGTAGGGAATGTTGCCGCAATCGGCCACGTACAGCAGCGACTCATTGGGCAGCAGCCGGTGAATCTCCGCCAGCACCGACAGCCCGCCAACGCCGGAATCGAACACGCCGATAGGCGCCTCACGCATGTTTGGCACCACAGACGCTGCAGCTCGGATCACGCTTGACCCGCAGCTCACGGAACCGCGTGCCGAGGGCATCGATCAACAACAAGCGGCCCACCAGCGGCTCACCAAAGCCCACCAGCAGTTTCAACGCTTCCAGGGCTTGCAGGCTGCCGACCAGGCCCACCAGCGGGCCGACCACGCCGGCTTCGCTGCAGGTCAGTTCGGCCTCGCTGCCGTGCCCATACAGGCAGTGGTAACAGGGGCTTTCGCCGCGACGCGGGTCGAACACCGACAACTGACCTTCCAGACGAATTGCCGCGCCGCTGACCAAGGGCTTGCCCGCCGCCACGCAGGCCGCATTCACGGCTTCGCGCGTGGCAAAGTTGTCAGAACAATCGAGCACCAGGTCGACCGCCGCTACTGCCGCCGCCAACGAGTCGGCGTCCAGCGCGGTGCGATGGGCAACCAGTTGGATCTCGGGGTTGATCGCGCTCAAGCGACGGAGCGCCGAATCAACCTTGCTCATGCCGACGCTGTCGGTGTCGTGGATGATCTGGCGCTGCAGGTTGGTCAGGTCGACTGTGTCGAAATCCGCCAGGTGCAATTCACCCACGCCCGCAGCCGCCAGATACAGCGCCACCGGTGCACCCAAGCCACCAAGGCCGATGATCAACGCGCGGCTTTGCTTGAGTCGCAACTGGCCGTCGATGTCGACGTGCTGCAACAGAATCTGCCGGCTATAGCGCAACAGCTCTTGATCATTCAGCACGGCAGGCGCCCCAGGCTGATCCGTTGGTGACCACCGAGGTCCACGCGGCTGTGAACCTCTACGAAATCCTGGGCCAGCAGCAAATCACGCACGGCGGCCGCCTGATCGTAACCATGTTCGAGCATCAACCAGCCACCGGCTTCGAGGTGTTGCGGCGCCTGGGCGATAATCACCCGCAAATCATCCAGGCCATCGGTCCCGGCCACCAGCGCGCTGGCCGGTTCGAAGCGCACGTCACCGGCAATCAGGTGCGGGTCGGCAGCAGCAATGTACGGCGGGTTACTGATGATCAGGCTGTAGCGATGGTCCTTGAGGGCATCGAACCAGTGACTGCTGAGCACTGTGACGTTATGCAAATGCAGGCGCTGGCGATTGCGCTCGGCCAGGGCCACGGCCTCCAGCACGCGGTCCACCGCCGTCACCTGCCAGGCCGGACGCTCGCTGGCCAGCGCCAGGGCGATCGCCCCGCTGCCGGTACCCAGGTCGAGCACCTTGGCCGGTGTCGCCGGCAACAGTTCAAGAGCGGTTTCCACCAGTAGCTCGGTGTCCGGACGAGGGATCAGCGTGTGCGGTGCGACCTCCAGGTCCAGCTTCCAGAAGCCCTGTTGCCCGAGGATATAAGCCACCGGCTCACCGCCGCGACGACGCTGCAGGTAGTCGGCAAAGGTCAGCGCGGCATCACTGGGCACGATGCGCTCGGGCCAGGTGTGCAGGAAGCTGCGGGATTTGCCCAAGGCAGCGGCCAGCAGCAGTTCGGCATCCAGGCGCGCGGTAGGCGAGTCAGGCAGGTCGGCTGCGCGCAACAAACTGGCAATGATGGTCATTTATTCACCTATCGCCGCCAGTTGGTCCGCCTGGTACTCGGCCAGCAGTGGCTCGATCACGGCATCAACGCCACCGGCGAGGATTTCATCGAGGGAGTACAGGGTCAGGTTGACCCGGTGGTCGGTGACCCGCCCCTGGGCGAAGTTGTAGGTGCGGATCCGCTCGGAGCGATCACCCGACCCCACCAGCAGTTTGCGCTCGCTGGCGATGGCATTGGCCGCCGCGCTGGTCTGCTGGTCGTTCAACTTGGCCGACAACCAGGACATCGCCCGCGCCCGGTTCTTGTGCTGCGAACGCTCTTCCTGGCATTCGACCACGATGCCGGATGGCAAGTGGGTGATACGAATCGCCGAGTCGGTCTTGTTCACGTGCTGACCGCCCGCACCAGAGGAGCGGTAGGTGTCGACCCGCAAATCCGCCGGGTTGATCTCGATCGCTTCCTGCTCGTCCGGCTCCGGCAACACCGCCACGGTGCAAGCCGAGGTGTGGATCCGGCCCTGGGATTCGGTGGCCGGGACCCGTTGCACGCGATGCACACCGGATTCGAACTTCAGCTTGCCATAGACATTGTCGCCTTCGACCCGGGCGATGACTTCTTTATAGCCACCGTGCTCACCGATGTTCTCCGACAGGATCTCGACCCGCCAGCCACGCCGTTCGGCATAACGCGAATACATGCGGAACAGGTCGCCGGAAAAAATCGCCGCCTCGTCGCCACCGGTGCCGGCACGAATCTCGAGGAACACGTTGCGCCCGTCATTCGGGTCCTTGGGCAGCAGCATGCGTTGCAGGCTGGCTTCCAGTTCGAGCAGTTGCTCCTTGGCTTCGCGGACTTCTTCCACGGCCATTTCGCGCATGTCCGGGTCGCTGTCCTTGAGCAGGGCCTGGGCCCCTTCGAGGTCGCCCTGAACCTTGAGCAACTGTTTATAGGTGGCGACAATCGGCTCGACTTCCGCGTATTCCTTGGAATAGGTGCGGAACTTGTTCTGATCGGAAATGACTTCGCCATCGCCAAGCAAGGCGGTCAGTTCCTCGAAACGGTCCTGGAGGATGTCCAGCTTATTGAGCAGTGACGCTTTCATTGCGGTTTTTTATCCGAAGAGCTATCCGACGCGCCCTCACCGAGGGCAAAGAGTTCCTGGGCCATGGCCAGCGCATCGAGGCGGCCTTCGGCAGTCAGCTTTTTCAACTGCACGCTGGGCGCGTGCAGCAGTTTGTTGGTCAGGCCACGAGCCAGTTGCACCAGCACGTCCTCGGCGCTGCTGCCATTGGCGAGCAGGCGCTGGGCCTTTTGCAATTCTTCATCACGCAGGCGTTCGCTCTGTTGACGATAGGCCTTGAGCACATCGACCGCAGCCAGTTCGCGCAGGCGCACCATGAAGTCGTCGGCGCCGATTGCCACCATCTCTTCCGCTGCCTGGGCTGCACCCTGGCGACTCTTGAGGTTTTCGGCGACCACTTCGTGCAGATCGTCGACGCTGTACAGGTAGACGTCGTCCAACTCACCCACTTCCGGCTCGATATCTCGCGGTACGGCAATATCGACCATGAATATCGGCTTGTGCTTGCGCAGTTTCAAGGCGCTTTCCACGGCGCCCTTGCCCAGGATCGGCAATTGGCTGGCGGTGGAGCTGATCACGATATCGCTGCGCACCAGTTCCGCCGGGATGTCCGAGAGCAACACCGCGTGGGCGCCGAACTGTTCAGCCAACAGGCTCGCGCGCTCCAGGGTTCGGTTGGCGACCACGATGCGCTTGACCCCCAGTTCGTGCAAATGGCGGGCGACCAGGGTGATGGTCTCGCCGGCGCCGATCAGCAACGCCTGGCTGCGTTGCAGATCACTGAAAATCTGTTTGGCCAGGCTGACGGCGGCAAACGCCACCGACACCGGGTTCTCGCCGATGGCCGTGTCGGTGCGCACCTGCTTGGCGGCATTGAACGTCGCCTGGAACAACCGCCCGAGCAATGGGCCGATGGTGCCGGCCTCACGCGCCACGGCGTAGGCCGATTTCATCTGGCCGAGGATCTGCGGCTCACCCAAGACCAGCGAGTCGAGCCCGGAGGCGACCCGCATCATGTGACGAACTGCCGCATCATCTTCGTGCACATAAGCACTCGCGCGCAGCTCTTCGAGGCTCAAATGGTGATAATCGGCCAGCCAACGCAGCACGGTATCGGCACTCAGTTGATCCTGTTCTATATAGAGTTCGCTGCGATTGCAGGTGGAGAGGATCGCAGCTTCGCGGCTGTCGGTGAGTCGGCAGAGCTGCTGCAAGGCCTCAACCAGCTGCTCCGGAGTAAAGGCCACGCGCTCGCGGACGTCTACGGAAGCAGTCTTGTGGTTAATACCGAGTGCAAGGAAGGCCATTCAAGATCGCTGATGATGTCGAGAAGCCGACAATTGTCCTACTTCGCCAGACCGAGAACAACCACCGTTAACTATTGTCCTACTACCTTGTGCCTTTATAGGTGCATGTAGGAGCGAGGTTGCTCGCGAAAAACTCAAGGCATCGCGCTATTTCAGGGTGCCCGCGTCAGCGTTGACAACCATCGCGAGCAAGCCGCAAGCGGGCGCCCGCTCCTACATAAAGAGATAAAGAGCGCCCCGGTTATGTTTGGCCGAAGGCTTGTGTCATGATGATCCGACCGCAGGTTAGTCGTCCTCTTCCTATATGAATAGATCTTCCGCGTTGCTCCTCGCTTTTGTCTTCCTCAGCGGCTGCCAGGCCTTGGCGCCCGTTTCGACGGACGGTACGCCGCCGGTCGCAGGCAGCACAGCAGCCCCTGAAAAGCCCAAGGTTTACAGCTCCTTCAGCGAGGAGACGATCTTCAGCCTGCTGAGTGCCGAACTGGCTGGCCAGCGCAATCGTTACGACATTGCCCTGGACAACTACGTGACCCAGGCCATCAACACCCAGGACCCGGGCATTTCCGAGCGGGCATTTCGCATTGCCGAATACCTGGGAGCTGACCAGGCGGCACTCGATAGCGCACTGATCTGGGCCAGAAATGCCCCGGAGGACCTCGAGGCACAACGCGCCGCCGCCATCCAGCTGGCGCGCAGCGGCCGTTATGACGACTCCATGGTCTACATGGAGAAAGTCCTGCAGGGCAAGGGTGATACCCATTTCGACTTTCTCGCCCTGTCGGCCGCCGACACCGACCAGGACACCCGCGACGGCCTGATGAACAGTTTCGACCGTTTATTGCAGCGCCACCCGAACAACGGCCAACTGATTTTCGGCAAAGCCCTGCTGCTGCAACAGAATGGCGACTCCCAGGGGGCACTGAGCCTGCTGGAGAAAAACCCGCCGGAAGCTGGCGAAGTGGCGCCGATCCTGCTGCGTGCGCGCTTGCTGCAGAGCCTCAACCGGGGCGATGAAGCACTGCCGCTGATGGAAAAAAGCATCCGCCAGTACCCGGACGACAAGCGCCTGCGCCTGACCTATGCCCGCCTGCTGGTGGAACAGGACCGCATGGATGACGCCAAGACCGAGTTTTCCAGCCTGGTCCAGCAGTACCCGGATGACGATGAGCTGCGCTACTCCCTAGCCCTGGTATGCCTGGAAGCCAAGGCCTGGGACGAGGCCAAGGGTTACCTGGAAGACCTGATTGCCCGGGACAGCCACGTCGACTCCGCGCACCTGAACCTGGGGCGCATTGCCGAAGAGCGCGGCGACCCCCAAGGTGCCTTGATCGAGTATGCCCAGGTCACGCCAGGCAGCGAGTACCTGCCAGCCCAATTGCGCCAGGCCGACATCCTCATGGAAAACGGCCGTAGCGTCGAAGCCCAGAGCCGCCTGGCCAAGGAACGTGACGAGCAGCCGGACTACGCGATCCAGCTGTACCTGATCGAAGTCGAGACCCTGGCTGCAAACAAGCACGAAGACCGCGCCTGGAGCGTGCTCGATAAAGCCTTGAAGCAGTACCCGGACGATCTCAACCTGCTCTACACCCGCGCCATGCAGGCGGAAAAACGCAACGACCTGGCGCAGATGGAGCGTGACCTGCGGCAAATCATCAAGCGCGACCCGGATAACGCCATGGCATTGAACGCCCTGGGTTATACCCTGTCGGACCGTACGACCCGCTACGCTGAAGCCAAGACGTTGATCGAACAGGCGCACCAGTTGAGCCCGGAAGATCCCGCCGTCCTCGACAGCCTCGGCTGGGTCAATTTCCGCCTGGGCAACCTCGACGAAGCCGAGCGGTATCTGCGCCAGGCCCTGGAGCGTTTTCCCGACCAGGAAGTCGCCGCGCATCTGGGTGAAGTCCTGTGGGCCAAGGGCAAACAGCGAGAAGCCAAACAAATCTGGGCCAAATTCCTCAAGGAACAGCCTGACAGCCCTATCCTGCGCAGCACCATCAAGCGCCTGACCGGATCCGAGACTCTTTAAAATCATGTTTTTGCGCCACATCATCGTTTTCAGCTTCATCGCCCTGCTCGCCGGCTGCGCCGGTTTCGGCGCCCGTGAATCGGTCGAGGGCCACGGCGATCCCGCGTCATGGCGCGAGCACAAACTGCAATTGACGGCCCTCGATGGCTGGCAGATCGACGGCAAGATCGGCATTCGCGCCCCGAAAGACTCAGGCAGCGGCACCCTGTTCTGGCTGCAGCGCCAGGACTACTACGACATTCGCCTGTCCGGCCCGCTGGGTCGTGGGGCCGCACGCCTGACCGGCCGCCCCGGCGACGTCAGCCTGGAAGTGGCCAACCAAGGCCGCTACAGCGCCGCGAGCCCGGAAACCCTGCTCGAAGAACAGATGGGCTGGAAACTGCCGGTCTCCAACCTGGCCTGGTGGGTTCGCGGACTGCCGGCACCGAGCAGCAAGAGCCGCCTGACCCTGGATGCCGACAGTCGCCTGGCCAGTCTTGAGCAGGACGGCTGGCAGGTGCAATACAGTGCCTATACCCAGCAAAACGGCTACTGGCTGCCCGAGCGCATCAAGCTGCACGGCACCAACCTTGATGTCACGCTGGTGATCAAGGCCTGGCAACCGCGCAAATTGGGGCAATGACATGCCGGCCACTCGCCTGACATTACCTTCGCCAGCAAAACTCAACTTGATGCTGCACATTCTTGGGCGCCGCGAAGACGGCTACCACGAACTGCAGACGCTGTTTCAGTTTCTCGACTACGGCGATGAAATCACCTTTGCCGTACGCGAAGACGGCATCATCCAGTTGCACACCGAGTTCGAAGGCGTGCCCCACGACAGCAACCTGATCGTCAAGGCCGCGAAAAAACTCCAAGAGCAATCCGGATCGGCACTGGGCATTGATATCTGGATCGACAAAGTCCTGCCCATGGGCGGCGGAATCGGTGGCGGCAGTTCAAATGCGGCCACCACCCTGCTGGGTCTCAACCACCTCTGGCAGCTGGGCTGGGATGAAGATCGCCTGGCCGCGCTCGGCCTGACACTGGGCGCGGACGTTCCGGTTTTTGTGCGCGGACATGCAGCGTTTGCCGAGGGTGTGGGGGAGAAACTGACCCCCGTAGAACCCGAAGAACCCTGGTATCTCGTACTGGTACCGCAAGTATCTGTAAGTACAGCAGAAATTTTTTCCGATCCGTTGTTGACACGTAACTCGTCTGCCATTAAAGTGCGCCCCGTTCCCAAGGGAAACAGTCGAAATGACTGCTTACCGGTGGTAGCAAGGCGTTATCCAGAGGTACGTAACGCTTTGAATTTGTTAGGTAAATTTACCGAAGCAAAACTCACCGGAACTGGAAGTTGTGTGTTTGGGGGCTTCCCAAGCAAAGCTGAAGCTGATAAAGTCTCGGCCCTTCTTACAGAGACCCTTACAGGGTTTGTAGCAAAGGGAAGCAACATTTCGATGTTGCATCGCAAGCTGCAAAGTCTGCTCTAAAGGAATCGATTACTGGGTAATCGTTGCAACAGATACAGGGGCGTCGCCAAGCGGTAAGGCAGCAGGTTTTGATCCTGCCATGCGTTGGTTCGAATCCAGCCGCCCCTGCCATTTTCCTATACTCATCCAGGTTACCCTCAGCCTTCAGGTACTGCGCGTGTCCAAGATGATGGTCTTTACGGGGAACGCCAACCCCGATCTGGCTCGACGTGTCGTACGTCAGCTGCATATCCCTCTCGGTGACATCTCTGTCGGTAAATTCTCCGACGGCGAAATTACAGCCGAGATCAATGAAAATGTCCGCGGTAAAGACGTCTTCATTATTCAGCCGACTTGCGCTCCGACCAACGATAATCTGATGGAACTGGTAGTGATGGCCGACGCCTTCCGCCGCTCCTCAGCCACTCGAATCACTGCGGTGATCCCCTACTTTGGTTATGCCCGTCAGGATCGCCGTCCGCGTTCCGCACGTGTAGCTATCAGCGCGAAAGTTGTTGCTGACATGCTTACCGTAGTCGGCATCGATCGTGTTCTCACGGTTGATTTGCATGCTGACCAGATCCAGGGCTTCTTCGATATTCCGGTAGATAACATCTACGGCTCCCCTGTATTGGTGGATGACATCGAAGACCAACGCTTCGAAAACCTGATGATCGTGTCCCCGGACATTGGCGGCGTCGTGCGTGCACGTGCCGTTGCCAAATCCCTGGGCGTGGATCTCGGGATTATCGACAAGCGCCGTGAGAAAGCTAATCACTCTGAAGTGATGCATATCATCGGTGATGTCGAAGGGCGTACCTGCATCCTGGTTGACGACATGGTCGATACCGCCGGCACCCTGTGCCACGCGGCTAAAGCCTTGAAAGAGCATGGCGCTGCCAAAGTCTTTGCCTACTGCACACACCCTGTGCTGTCGGGTCGGGCTATCGAGAACATTGAAAATTCCGTGCTGGACGAGCTGGTGGTGACCAACACCATCCCGCTGTCCGCTGCAGCACAAGCCTGTGCACGTATCCGTCAACTGGATATCGCACCGGTTGTTGCCGAAGCGGTTCGCCGCATCAGCAATGAAGAATCGATCAGCGCGATGTTCCGTTAAGGGCCCTGCCCTTCGGACTTCTCGATGACGAAAAGCGCCCCGCCCCGGCATACCTGTCGGGGCGGGGCTTTTTTGCCCATATCGCCTTTAGCGCTGGTCGCAAACGCTGGGGCGAATGTGGTTATTTTGGAGATACAACATGAACGATTTTACTCTGAATGCTGAAGCGCGTTCCGACCTGGGGAAAGGTGCGAGCCGCCGCCTGCGTCGTCTCGCAAGCCTGGTTCCAGCTGTAGTTTACGGTGGCGAAAAAGCCCCTGAATCCATCAGCATGCTGGCCAAAGAAGTTGCCAAACTGCTCGAAAACGAAGCGGCCTACAGCCACATCATCGAGCTGAACGTTGGCGGCACCAAGCAAAACGTAATCATCAAAGCTCTGCAACGTCACCCGGCCAAAGGCCACGTGATGCACGCTGACTTCGTACGCGTTGTTGCTGGTCAGAAACTGACCGCTATCGTTCCTGTGCACTTCATCAACGAAGCTGCTCCAGTGAAGAAAGGCGGCGAGATCTCGCACGTTGTTGCAGAAATCGAAGTTTCCTGCCTGCCAAAAGACCTGCCTGAATTCATCGAAGTTGACCTGGCTAACGCCGAAGTCGGCTCGATCATTCACCTGTCCGACATCAGCGCTCCTAAAGGCGTTGAATTTGTTGCTCTGGCTCACGGTAACGACCTGGCTGTTGCCAACGTTCACGCTCCACGTGTTGCTCCAGAAGCTGCAGAAGGCGCTGCAGAGTAATTTACTCTGTACGCCGGAGTGACCGAGTAACATCGCGGGCTGGAACGTAGCGAGAAAGCGGGCGGAACGCGGAGTTTACATCATGGTAAATGAGCACTTTTCGTCCACTTTCGCCGCACATCTCCATGGCTGCGATGTTACTAACCACTCCAAGGAAGGGCCCCTGACGTGACTGCCATAAAACTGATCGTTGGCCTGGGAAATCCAGGCGCCGAATACGAACAGACCCGGCATAACGCAGGGGCCCTTTTTGTTGAGCGCATCGCGCACGCGCAAGGGGTCAACCTTGTCGCCGATCGCAAATATTTCGGCCTGACCGGGCGCTACTCGCACCAGGGTCAGGATGTTCGCCTGCTGATTCCCACCACGTACATGAACCGCAGCGGCCAGGCCGTAGCGGCCCTTGCAGGTTTCTTCCGCATCAAGCCTGAAGAAATTCTCGTGGCGCATGACGAACTCGACCTGCCTCCCGGCGTTGCCAAGCTCAAGCAAGGCGGCGGCCATGGCGGTCACAACGGGTTGCGCGACATCATCGCGCAACTGGGCAATCAGAATACGTTCTACCGCCTGCGGCTTGGCATTGGCCACCCGGGCGTCGCCAGTATGGTTTCAAATTTCGTCCTGGGTCGTGCGCCACGCGCCGAACAGGAAAAACTCGATGCCAGCATCGACTTTGCCCTCGGCGTGCTGCCGGATATCCTCGCCGGAGAATGGAACCGCGCGATGAAAAACCTGCACAGCCAGAAGGCCTGACTTTTACCCGAGGGGAAACACCATGGGATTCAATTGCGGCATCGTCGGCCTGCCTAACGTCGGCAAGTCCACCCTGTTCAACGCCCTGACCAAGTCCGGTATCGCGGCCGAGAACTTCCCCTTCTGCACCATCGAGCCGAACAGCGGTATCGTGCCGATGCCGGATCCACGCCTGGACGCCCTGGCGGCCATCGTCAATCCAAAGCGCATCCTGCCGACCACCATGGAATTCGTCGACATCGCTGGCCTGGTAGCCGGCGCTTCGAAAGGTGAAGGCCTGGGCAACAAGTTCCTGGCCAACATCCGCGAAACCGATGCTATCGCCCACGTGGTCCGCTGCTTTGAAGACGACAACGTGATTCACGTCTCCAACAGCGTCGACCCGAAACGCGACATCGAGATCATCGACCTGGAACTGATCTTCGCCGACCTCGACAGCTGCGAGAAGCAACTGCAGAAAGTCGCGCGCAACGCCAAGGGTGGTGACAAGGACGCCGTGGTCCAGAAGGGTCTGCTGGAGCAACTGATCGCCCACTTCACCGAAGGCAAACCGGCGCGCAGCCTGATGAAGAACATGAGCACCGATGAAAAAGCGGTGATCAAGGGCTTCCACCTGCTGACCACCAAGCCGGTGATGTACATCGCCAACGTCGCCGAAGACGGCTTCGAGAACAACCCGCTGCTCGACGTGGTGATGGCCATCGCCGAAGAAGAAGGCGCCATCGTTGTCCCGGTGTGCAACAAGATCGAAGCGGAAATCGCCGAGCTCGATGACGGCGAAGAGAAAGACATGTTCCTCGAGGCCCTCGGCCTGGAAGAGCCTGGCCTGAACCGTGTGATCCGTGCCGGCTACGAAATGCTGCACCTGCAGACTTACTTCACCGCCGGTGTCGAAGAAGTCCGCGCCTGGACCGTACGCGTCGGCGCCACCGCCCCGCAAGCTGCTGGCGTGATCCACACCGACTTCGAAAAAGGCTTCATCCGCGCCGAAGTCATCGCCTACAACGACTTCATCCAGTACAAGGGTGAAGCCGGTGCCAAGGAAGCCGGTAAATGGCGCCTGGAAGGCAAGGACTACATCGTCAAAGACGGCGACGTGATGCACTTCCGCTTCAACGTGTAAGCCACACGCCAAAGCAAAAAGCCGCGTTTGATACGCGGCTTTTTTGTGCCTGTTTTTTTGCCACACCACACTCCCCTATGGGAGCGAATCGGACGGCGCAGTGAACCAGGCCTGCCGCGTCACCGTTGGCGACCATCGCGAGTCAAGCTCGCTCCCACAGGGATTCGGAGTGCTCGCAGGTCCCGCATGCAGCCACAAACCTGTGTAGGAGCGAGCTTGCTCGCGATGGTGGCGGATCAGGCACCATCGATGCTGAATGTTCAGCCTCCGTGGCGCCCACAGGAATATTTTTCGGCTCAGGCCTTTTTGGTGCGCGGCAGGAAGATCGCCAACACCCCGAGCAGCGGCAGGAACGAGCACAGGTAATACACGTACTCGATGCCGTGGATGTCCGCCAGGTAGCCCAGCAGCGCCGCACCAATCCCGCCAAAACCGAACATCAGGCCGAAGAACACCCCGGCGATCATTCCGACATTGCCCGGCACCAATTCCTGCGCATAGACCACGATGGCGGAGAAGGCCGAGGCCAGGATGAAGCCGATCACCACGCTGAGGACGCTGGTCCAGAACAGGTCGACATGGGGCAGCAGCAAGGTGAACGGCGCCACACCCAGGATCGAGAACCAGATCACCGCCTTACGGCCGATCTTGTCGCCGATCGGCCCACCGAAAAAGGTCCCCGCCGCCACCGCGCCGAGAAACAGGAACAGGTGCAACTGCGAGCTGGCCACCGACAGGTCGAACTTCTCGATCAGGTAGAAGGTGAAGTAGCTGGTCAGGCTGGACATGTAGAAGTACTTGGAGAACACCAGCAGGCCAAGCACCACCAGCGCACTGAGTACCCTGCCCTTCGACAGCCCGTGGGTCGCCGCCTGGCCTTGCTTGAGCTTGAACAGGCTCAAGTGGTTGGCGTACCAGCGGCTGATGCGGTACAGCACCAGCAGGGCGAACACGGCGAACAGACCGAACCAGGCCACATTGCCCTGGCCGAACGGAATGATAATTGCAGCGGCCAGCAAGGGGCCGAATGCCGAGCCGGCGTTACCGCCCACCTGGAAGGTCGACTGCGCCAGGCCAAAGCGTCCACCAGAGGCCAGCCGTGCCACTCGCGAGGCTTCCGGGTGAAAGGTCGAGGAGCCGATACCGATCAACCCCGCCGCCAGCAGGATCAAGGGGAAGCTGCCGACCTGGGACATCATCAGGATGCCGATCAGGGTGCAGATCATGCCCAGCGGCAGCAGATAAGGCTTGGGGTGACGGTCAGTGTAGTAGCCGACCCAGGGCTGGAGCAGCGAGGCAGTGAGCTGGAAGGTCAAGGTGATCAGGCCGACTTGAGTGAACGTCAGCCCGTAGTTCTCCTTGAGCATCGGATAGATCGACGGCAGCACCGCCTGGATCAGGTCGTTGATCAAATGCGCCAGCGCCACCGCGCCGATGATGCGCATGACCAAGGGACTACTTTGCGCCGCCGGGGCGGCCACTTGAGGATTACTGGTTGCCATGAAAGTTTCCAAACAGCAGATGGGTGCGCAAGTGCAGGTGCGCCAATGTGCCATTTTTCAGTGCGGCAACGCCATCCCCTTAGCCTGCTAACGACTTGAAACAATCCACCTATGGGATGATTTGCCCGGGAGCGAAGCAGAAAAACCGGGGTTTTTCCGCGGCCGGAGGATAAGCGGTTGAAAGCGTAGAGAAATATTTTAGATTTATGCTTGACACATCGTCGTTCCAAGCCAATAATGCGCGCCACTTGGCTACATAGCTCAGTTGGTTAGAGCATAGCATTCATAATGCTGGGGTCCGGGGTTCAAGTCCCTGTGTAGCCACCAAGTACTAAAAACGGCTTACCGCAAGGTAGGCCGTTTTTTTATGCCTGGAGAAAAGTGCCACCCCGCCGACATCCGCCCCGACGTTGCAGCTGGCGTCTGCCGCCGATACAGTCGCCCACTCTATTTCCCCACGGACGGAGTGCCCTCGTGTTCCCAGCCTTCCCTACACGCCGCTTGCGCCTTGGCGCCCTGTCGCTGCTCGCCACCGCACTGACTCTCGCCGCCTGTAGCGCGCCACCCGCCTCGACCACCGTAAGCACCCTGCCCGCAGCGCCGGAAATGGCCTCGGGCTTTCGCACCGACCTGAGCACCCAATACGCCAGCAAACACATGGCGGCAGCGGCCAACCCACTCGCCGCTGCCGCCGGGCGGGAGATGCTGCGCCAGGGGGGCTCGGCCATCGACGCCGCTATCGCCATGCAGGCAGTGTTGACCCTGGTAGAACCCCAGTCCTCGGGGATTGGCGGCGGCGCCATGATCGTGCTGTGGGACGGCAAGGCCGTGCGCACCTACGATGGCCGTGAAACCGCACCGGCGGGTGCCAACGAACGCTTGTTCCTGCAGGCTGATGGCAAGCCCATGCCGTTCCCGCAGGCGCAGATCGGTGGGCGTTCCGTCGGCACGCCGGGGGTCTTGCGTGCACTGGAGATGGCGCATCGCGAACACGGGCGCCTGCCATGGGCCAGGCTGTTCGAGCCGGCCATCGAGCTGGCGCAAAAGGGCTTTGCGATCTCGCCACGCTTGCACACGATGATTGCCTCCGATCCGTTCTTGCCGCGCTCCCCCGACATGGCCGGGTATTTCCTCAACCGCGATGGCAGCCCGAAAGCCGTCGGTACCCTGCTGCAAAACCCGGCCCTGGCCAAGGTCCTCGAGCGCATTGCCAAGGAAGGTCCGGACGCCCTGTATCAGGGGTCGATTGCCGAGGAAATCGTGGCCAAGGTCCAGGGCCACGCCAACCCCGGCAGCCTGTCGCTCAACGACCTCAAGGGCTACCGGGCCAAGGAGCGCGCCGCGCTGTGCAGCGACTACAAGCGCTGGCAGGTCTGCGGCATGCCGCCGCCCTCCTCAGGCGGGATCGCCGTGGCGCAGATCCTCGGCACCTTGCAGGCCCTGGAAGGCCGCGACAGGCGTTTTGCCCTGGCGCCCCTCAGACCGATCAAGAACGAGCGGCCGGCCGGCCTTGAACCCGCTCCTGAGGCCGTGCACCTGATTGCCGAAGCTGAACGCCTGGCCTACGCCGACCGCGCCCTGTACATCGCCGACTCGGACTTCGTGCCGGTGCCGCTGGCCGGCCTCCTCTCCCCTGCTTATCTCGACAGCCGCGCCGCCTTGATCGGTGAGCGCAGCATGGGCACCGCCAAGCCGGGCACACCGGCAGGCATCCAGGTGGCGTATGCGGCGGATCGTTCGCCGCTGCGCATCTCGACGTCCCAGGTGGTGGCGGTCGATGACTTGGGTGGGGCGGTGTCGATGACCACCACCGTGGAAGCTGCCTTCGGCTCGCACCTGATGGTGCAGGGCTTCATGCTCAACAACCAGATGACCGACTTCTCGTTCATCGCCGAAGAACACGGCCAGCCAGTGGCCAACCGGGTCGAGCCGGGCAAACGCCCGCGTTCATCCATGGCGCCGACGTTGGTCTTCGACCGCCAGAGCGGCGAACTGCTGGCCACCGTGGGTTCGCCCGGCGGCTCGCAAATCATCGAATACGTCGCCAAGTCAGTGATCGGCATGCTCGACTGGCAACTCGACCCGCAAGCCGCCATCAGCCTGCCCAACTTCGGCAGCCGCAACGGCCCCACCGAACTGGAACGCGGCCAGTTCAGCCCGGCGCTGATCCAGGCGCTCAAGGACAAGGGGCATACGGTAAACGAGATCGACATGACCAGCGGCACCCAGGCCATCATTCGCGTCCGCGACGCGCAGGGCAAGGCTGCCTGGGCCGGTGGCGCCGATCCACGGCGTGAAGGTGCAGCGCTAGGGGATTGATCGGAAAACGGGACACAAACTGCCCTTCGCGGCAGTGGCGAGCGCGCTTGCTCGCCACTGCCCGCCGTCTACGCCGCTATACGCAAATGCACCAAGGCCAGCCGGCGGCCCTCGGGGTCCTGGCGTTCTTCAATGGCAAACGGGGTAAACCCCAGTTTGGGGTAGAGCAACAACCCGGCCACGTTAGTGTTGAAACACGACAGCGTCACCTCCCGGGCCTGGTGCCGGGTGCGGGCAGTCGTGATCATCTGTTCGATCAATTGCGCACCGATTCCCTTGCCCCGCACCTCAGGGTCGACGATCACGTTGCCGATAGTGCAGGTGCCCGCCGTTGCCCATTGATAGAAATTGGCAAAACCGACCACCACACCGTCCAGCTCGATCACTGTGGAGTCCGAACGTTTGTCGATCGAACCCTGTAATTGTTGGTCGGTCAGCGGCCAGGTCGCGGCCGGGAAAAAGAAAAACTGTTCTTCCTGATTGCGCGCAAAACCACGGATTCGCGGAATATCCTGGGCTTCTACCGCTCTGAAAGTGATGGTCATGGGTGGGGTCTCCTTGTCCCTTTTTTCAACGATTGGCAACCAGATGGGCGCCAAACAATAGGTAGCAACTACCGGCAAAACGATCCAGCCACTGCCGCGAGCGGCCGTAAGCCTGGGCAACTCTTCGGCTGGCAAACAACAGCGCCACGCTGCAGTACCAACTGAAGGACAACGTAGCCATGGTCAGCACTGCCAGCGCCAGCAGCATTGGCGGTGGCGAAGCCGGCATCGAGGTGGCGAATATCGTGGCGACGAACAGCGCGGACTTGGGGTTGGTCATGTTACCCAGGAAACCCAGGCGATAGGCGCTGAACAAACTGCGCTGCGCCTGCCCCAGGCCCTCACTGGCGCCCAGCTCCAGCGCTGGCTTGCGCTTGAACTGTTTGAGCCCCAGATAGATCAGGTAGGCCCCTCCGGCAATCTTGAACGCCAGGTACAAGGTCGGGGCCGCCGTGAACAGCGATTTGATTCCCAGACCACCGGCCAGGCCCCACAACACCGTACCCGTCGCGACTCCCATGGCGGCCACGACGCCATGGCGGCGCGAACAACTGGCGGCCAGTTGCGCCGTGGTGAAAAAATTCGGCCCCGGGGTAATCACCGCCACGGTCCAGAGCAACGCCAGCGATAACAGGGGCGCGACGTAGGTCAGGGGTTGGACATCCATTTGTCAGTCACCTGTGTGATTGCTGGAATAGGGTTTTTACTCGACCTTGAGCCCATCAGGCAACCGGTTATCCGGCTGACAGCCCACCCGCACCTGGGATACCGTGGGAACCAGTGCCAACCCCATGAATGATGACTGCCCATGAGCAAGCCAAGACTCCTCACCGACTGGTTCCATCGCGCCCCCCAAAGTGCTGGGCTGGAGCGAATCGAGGCGTATTTTTCGGGGCACGGCTATGACCTTCACCGGCACGACACCTACGCCATCGGCCATACCCTGGCCGGGGTCCAGAGTTTTCAGTATCGCGGCGGTTGGCGCCACAGCCTGCCCGGCAGCACCATGGTGCTGCACCCGGACGAAGCACACGATGGCGAGGCCGGTACCGAAGAAGGCTTCAAGTACCGGATGCTCTACGTCGAGCCGGCGCTGATCCAGCAGATGCTCGGTGGTCAGCCACTGCCATTCATCAAGACGGGGATCAGCAATGATCCACGCCTGTTCGCCGCCACCGGAGCGCTGCTGCAAAGCCTCGATCGCCCGCTCGACGCGCTGGAGCAGCAGGATGCCCTGTTTGACCTGGCCCAGGCCCTGCACGTCGTGTCCGGCACCCCCGCGCGGCGTCAGCGCTTCGATTATGTGGCGGCGGAGCGCGCACGCGAGTTCATGCACAGTGCTCTCGATCAGCCGGTGACCCTCGACCAACTGGCCGAGCACAGCGGGCGCGACCGCTGGAGCCTGTCACGGGACTTTCGCTTGTTGTTCGGCACCAGCCCCTACCGCTATCTGACCATGCGCCGCCTGGACCTGGTGCGCGCGCTGCTGATGCAGGGCGAGTCGCTGAGCAACGCCGCGCTGATCGCCGGCTTCAGCGATCAAAGCCACATGACTCGGCAATTCGGCAAGGCCTATGGCCTGTCACCCGCGCGCTGGATGAACATGCACCGCGCCTGAGCGCCGCACAATCGTGCAAGAGTCTGCTGCAGGTCCCGGCTACCCTGGGTTCGCCATCAACCTCCAGGAGCCGTGCCATGCCGTCCCATCAAAGCCTCAACCTCGCCAGCAAACTGCAACAGATCACCGAGCACTGGTCGCCACGGGTGATTGCCGAAATGAACGACTACCAGTTCAAAGTGGTGAAACTGCTGGGGGACTTCATCTGGCATGATCACCAGGACACCGACGAAACCTTCATCGTCCTCGACGGCCAGTTGCGCATCGACTTTCGCGATGGCCAGGTACTGGTGCGCAAAGGCGAAATGTACGTGGTGCCCAAGGGCGTCGAGCACAAGCCCTATGCCGAGCAGGAAGTCAGCCTGATGCTGATCGAACCCCGCGGCGTACTCAATACTGGCGAGGCCGGTGGTTCGCGCACGGCGCAAAATGATCAGTGGATCTGAAGCACGACGCGGCTAAACGCTGAATAAGGAGATTCAATGCACGCCTTTCCCATCCTCGACACCCCGCGCTTGCACCTGCGTGAGATCCAGATGGACGACGCGCCGCAATTACTGGCGATTCATGGCGACGCACAGGCCATGAAGTGGTTCGGGATCGACCCCCTGACCGAGCTGGCCCAGGCCGAGGAACTGGTCGAGACCTTTGCGGCTTGGCGCACCCACGCCAACCCCGGTACCCGTTGGGGCCTGCAGCTCAAGGGCGAGGACCGGCTGATCGGCAATTGTGGCCTGTTCAAATGGAATCGTGGTTGGCAGAGCTGCTCCCTGGGCTTCGCCCTGCTGCCCTCGGCCTGGGGCAACGGACTGATGGGCGAAGCACTGGAGGCGGTGCTGGCCTGGGGCTTCACACACATGCAACTGAACCGTGTGGAGGCCCTGGTCCATCCACGCAACCAGGCCTGCCTGAGCCTGCTCGAACGCCAGGGATTCAGCCAGGAAGGACGGTTGCGCGAGGCCGGATTCTGGTCCGGCAGGCACTGCGATTTACTGATGCTGTCACGCTTGCGCAGCGATCGCTGCAGCCCTCAAGTGGCGAGCTGATTGGCGAACTGCCCGACTGCGCTGACCACTTTCTGCGCACCGTCCTGGATCTCGACAATCACCGTGCCCGCCTCCGCCGCCAGCGCCAAGCCTTGCTCAGCCTGGAGTTTGCCGTCGGTCATCAGCACCACCGCATCGCGCACCATGTCCTGGTTCTGACGCACCACCCCGACGATTTCGTCGGTGGCTTTACTGGTACGCGAAGCCAACTGCCGGACTTCGTCCGCGACCACGGCAAACCCACGGCCCTGCTCGCCAGCGCGGGCGGCTTCAATGGCCGCGTTAAGCGCCAGCAGGTTGGTCTGCTCGGCAATGCCGCTGATGGTCTTGACGATGCTGCCGATCACCAGTGACTGCTCGTTGAGTGCCTCGATACCTTCTCCGGCCTGCTGCATGTGACGGGCCAGCTCACGCATCACATCGACCGCCTGGGTCACCACCGCCGTGCCGCGTTGTGCGCTGCTGTCGGTCTGCAACGAGGTGGTATAAGCGATGTTCGCCGCCTCGGCGACCGCCTGTTCCTGCTTGACCTGGTCGGTGATGACGGTGGCAAATTTCACCACTTTGTACAGCTTTTCGTTGGCATCGCGCACTGGGTTGTAGGACGCTTCCAGCCAGACCGTCCGCCCGTGACCATCGACCCGCTTGAAGCGGTCGGCGACGAATTCACCGGCATTCAAGCGCCGCCAGAACTCCTGGTAGCCAGCACTCTGGTACTCCTGCGGTTCACAAAACAGGCGATGGTGCTGGCCCTTGATTTGCGCCAGGGTGTAGCCCATGCCGCTGAGGAATCGCTCGTTGGCCATCAGTACATGGCCGCCCAGGTCGAACTCGATCACCGCGGTGGAACGCAGCAGTGCGCCGATCAGGTTCTCGTGCTCACGGGAGGCTTCGATGGTGCGGGTCAGGTCGCTGGCATAGATCGATACGTGCCTGACTCGCCCATCCGGGCCACGCACCGGCTGGGAGATCGAGCGCAACCACGCCTCTTCACCGCTGCCGCGCAGCAAACGCAGGGCACCGGCGAAGTGCTCGCCACGGGTCAAGGCATGGCGAAAGCGTTGGTGAAATTCGTCGCTCTTGACGTGCGGCGGAACTATATCGTCGATCGGCCGGCCAATCAGTTCGTTGCCCTTGTAGCCCATTTGCTCGGCGAAATTGTGGTTGATCGCTTGCACTCGACCCTCCGGGTCCAGAGTGAGCACCAGCATCTCGCTGTCCAGGCTTTCCTTCACTTGTTGAAGGCTGGAG
Source organism: Pseudomonas sp. P5_152 (assembly GCF_033989915.1). Lineage (NCBI taxonomy): Bacteria > Pseudomonadati > Pseudomonadota > Gammaproteobacteria > Pseudomonadales > Pseudomonadaceae > Pseudomonas > Pseudomonas sp. P5_152. The sequence continues at coordinate 2,137,807 of NZ_JASFAH010000002.1, forward strand.
AGTTCCTCGCGCAGAGCCGACAGCTCCTGCTTCAAGCGTTTGTTGAACATGGGGGACACCAAAGGGCCGAGTTGAGTGCATCGTTGTGCCTAGCCATCGGCTTTGCGCGGATTTTCTGAAGAGCCAGGCCGGCTTGTCCGACAAAAATACTCGGCGATTGCCCCTCGCCCCTCGCCCCTGGTTGGCGGCCCTATGTTGGCATTGGTATCTATACAACTGTGGTGCGACCAGGATGTTGGATTCGACCGAGTACATATCCATTTTTGCGGTAATGGCCTCCTATGGTTCCGCCTGACGGCGGCTCACTTTTGAAAGCCCAAAAGTAAGCAAAAGGCTCTTGCCCCACCACTTGGCACCTCGCTTGGGCTCGGTGTTCCCTCACTCCGGCTTGAAACCGTGGGCCGCCGCCACGCGCCATCCATGGCGCGGGGCGGCTAACCCGGCGTCCTGCCGGGTTACCCACGGATTCAAGCCTGCGTTCGGCCAGCGTGGTTAACGGGGCGCCCAGGATCAAAAGCCAAAGCAAAAGCCAGAGCCAGAGCCAGAGCCAGAGCCAGAGCCAGAGCCAGAGCCAGAGCCAGAGCCAGAGCCAGAGCCAGATCAAAAGATGGCTGACTTCGTCAGCGTCTTAGGAAGTAGAAGCTACACCGCGCATGCCCTAGCGATCAGGTCGGCTCTAAGGCCGCCTCGCTTTGTTTTTGATCCTGGGCGCCCGTTAACCACGCTGGCCGGAGTCCGATATTGATTTGGGGGTAAACCGGCAGGACGCCGGTTTAGCCGCACTGGGCCAGGGAGGGCCCATTGCGGCGGCCCCCCAAATCAATGTCGGAGTACGGGCATGCCGAGCCTAAGCGAGGCACCGAGTGGTGGGGGTAAGAGCGTTTTGCTTACTTTTGCGCTGTTCAAAGTGAGCCGCCGTCAGGCGGAACCATAAGTGGCCGTTACCGAAGAAATGGATATGTACTCGGTCTAATCCAACACCCCAGAGGCCCACAGGTGCAACGTCGCACCACAGTCGTGTAGATGCCTATGCCTATGTTGGGGCAGCAAACAACCCGCTATAGTCGGCGCAGCCCCCCCATACACAGGAGACGCCCGACATGGATCAATCACGTAAAGCGCTGTTCGACGGTATCGCCCAGGCGCTGGGTCATCGTTTTGACGGTGAAATGCGCATTGGCGGCAACTACGTGCCGGTGGTGCAAAATGGCGATGAGGTGTACATCAGCGGGCAGATCCCACGCATCGACAATACGGTAATGGTGGTGGGCCGCGTGGGCGCAGAGGTGTCGCTGGAGCAAGGCCGGTTGGCCGCGAAGATTTGCACGATGCGCGCCCTGGCCATTCTTACGCAGCAACTCGGTGACCTGGAGCGGATCGACAAGATCCTGCGCATCAATGTCTACGTGCGCAGCGCCGAAGACTTCACCCAGCAAAGTGAAGTGGCGGACGGCGCCTCAGAGGTGCTGTACGGGATTTTCGCCGACGCTGGCGTGCATACCCGCACCTCGGTGGGGGTGTACCAGCTCCCCAAGGGCGCCGCGGTCGAAGTCGACATGATCGTCGCACTCAAACCGCTCGCGGCGCCGCTGGATGAAGACTCGATCAGCGATTGACACCCTCAGGGGCAGCAGGTCGCGCCAGCCGACTGGGCGACCTGGGGCAGGCGCGAGCCGAAGTACAGCGCCGCGCTGATCCCCACGGCGCCCATCACGGCACAGAAAATCACGCAGATCCATGGGCTCCACGGCATCAGGCCAATCAGCAACAGCGGTGTGATGCTGGCCCAGATCGCGTAGGCAATGTTGTAGGTGAAGGAAATCCCCGAGACGCGAATCCGTGCCGGGAATAGATTGACCATCACCGACGGCACCGCGCCCACCACCCCACAACCGAGACCGGCAATCGCATAGGCCAGGCCGATCCACTGCGCTGCGCCAATCAGGCTGCTGTAGAGCACGCCGATGCCCAGCGGCAACAGCAGGCTATAGAGCATTACCGTACGCCAGGCGCCGATCCGGTCGACGATCAACCCGGCAATCACGCAGCCGATGTTCAGGAATACGATGCCCAGGCTACTCAGCGCAAAGGTGTGGCTGGCGGTCATGCCGAAGGTTTTCTGCATCATGGTCGGGGTGATGACCACGAAGGTCACCACGGCCGAAGTCAGTACGCAGGTAAGGATCACCGCCGGCAACATCGCCAGGCGGTGCTCACGCAGCACCGTGCGCAACGGCAACTCGACGTGCAGTTCACGACTGGCCTGCATCGCCATGAACACTGGAGTCTCGTTGAGCCAGCGGCGCAGCCACACGCCAAGCACGCCGAACACCCCGCCCAGCAGGAACGGATAACGCCAGGCGTAATCGAGGATTTCCGCCGGGGTAAAGGCCTGTGCCAGCAAGGTCGCGGTCAAGGCGCCGATCAGGTAACCGAACGTCAGCCCTGCCTGCAGGAATCCCAGGGCGTAACCGCGGTGACCGGCAGGAGCATGCTCGGCGACAAACACCCAGGCACTCGGCACTTCCCCACCGACCGCGGCGCCCTGGAACACCCGCAGCACCAGCAGCAGCAAGGGGGCGAAGTAACCGATCTGGGCGTAGGTCGGCATGATCCCGATCAGCAGGCACGGCAGCGCCATCATCAGGATGCTCAAGCTGAAGACCTTCTTGCGCCCCAACCGGTCGGCAAAGTGCGCCATCAGGATGCCACCCAGCGGCCGCGCCAGGTACCCGGTGACAAAGATCCCGAAACTCTGCAGCAGGCGCAGCCATTCGGGCATTTCCGGAGGGAAGAACAGTTGGCTGAGGGTCAGGGCGAAAAACACGAAAATGATGAAATCGTAGATTTCCAGCGCCCCGCCCAGTGCCGCCAAGCCCAGGGTCTTGTAGTCAGAACGGGAGAATGGCGCAGGTCGAGTGTCGGCAATGGCAGTCATAAACAGGCTCGAAATTAGGCAAAAAATCGCGGCGCCCATGGTCTACGCAAATGCGCTCCCGGACAACCCGTTACACCTTAGTCGCAAGCGCATAAAACACCACTGGCGCAATGATTTCGATAGCGCTGTAAGTCATGGCTTACAGTAAAAGTCGTCACTATCCCCTGTCAGGCCTGACAGTAGACGATGTGTGTCATTTGCGAGACGCTTGAGCAACACTCAAGCGTTGCAGGGCAGACAGGATGCCCCGTCTACGGCTGTCGCAAGCTTGATCCAGGCAGGGATGTCTATGAGCCCTCAGGTCAATGCCCAGTCTTTGGCGAACGGATGCATCTACCCTTTCGAGGGGCTCAGCCCCAAGCAGGGCTACCCGTCCATGGCCGACTTCATTGTGGAGTCCGGCCATGGCGCAAAAAACCGCGGCGTCATGGCCCTGCGTCACTATCAGCGGATTACCCGAATGTGCCGGGTCTCCGGACAGTTGGTCCACGCCCCGCAGTTGCACAGCGTCCAGTTAGCGGTGGGCATTCACGTCTATGACCCCTACTTCTGTGGACGACTGCGCCACTCCTGCGACCCCAATGTCTTCCTCGACATGAGCGAACTCTGGTTATGGGCGCTACAGGACATTACGCCAGGCAGCCCACTGTGCATGGACTATGTCAGCACCGAGGCCAGCGTGTTGCGCCAGTTTGCCTGTAAATGCGGCTCGCCCCGGTGCCGTGGCTGGATCACCGGTTACGATGAACAGCCCAGCGCCGAGGGGCGGCTTTTCCTGCAGCAATGGCATCGCCATAGCCTTTGCTGAACGCCTACCAGGGGAGTGCTAGATGGCACCCACCGGACGCAAGCGATACTGCGGCGGCAGTTGCTCGAAACCACTGATGGTGGCGTTCAGGCTCTTCCAGCGGCCATCCTTGATGCCATAGATGCAGCCGTGGATCGACAGGCTTTGCCCGCGATGCCAGGCATTTTGCACGATGCTGGTATGGCCCACGTTGGCCACTTGCTGGATCACGTTCAGTTCGCAGAGACGGTCGACCCGCTCTTCTTCAGTCGGCAATTGGGCCAACGCTTCGCGGTGCTCGTAGTAGAGGTCGCGGATCGAGCGCAGCCAACCGTCGATCAGCCCCAACTGACGGTCCTGCATGGACGCCCGCACCCCGCCACAGCCGTAATGGCCGGTGACCAGGATGTGTTTGACCTTGAGCACGTCGACCGCGTACTGGATCACCGACAGGCAGTTGAGGTCGGTGTGCAGCACTACGTTGGCCACATTACGGTGCACGAACAGGTCGCCGGGTAGCATGCCGACGATCTCGTTGGCCGGCACGCGCGCGTCGGAGCAGCCGATCCACAGGTATTCAGGCGTCTGCTGGCGGGCCAGTTTGGCGAAGAAGTCAGGATCTTCCTGCTTGATCGCATCAGCCCAGCGCTCGTTGTTATCAATCAGATCTTGTAATTCGTTCATGTTCTGAAGCCTCAAGAATGATGCGCTGGTTTGACACCCCAGCATGCGCCGGGGTCACGCCGTTATTAGGGCAAATGGCTTGGAATCTTCAAGGGTAGCGCCTGTCCACCCTATAAGCCCCACATTATGAGGATTTGCCATGACTGATTCACGACGTCCGTATGGCGCGGTACAGCCCGAGCCCATCGACGACAACGAAGACCGCATGGGCTCGATGCGTGAACTGGACTTCGACGAGGAGCCCTCCAGCGCCATCATCCGCGATGAATTGCCCGAACACCTGCGCAAACCGCCCGTGCCGCGCCAACCTGCAGCCGAAGCAGGGATGCACGAGACTTCGGCCGATGACGACGAATCCACCGATGATGACCTGACCCCAGGCAACCTGATTCGTGAAGACGGCGCACGGGACGCCCAGGACGTCGGCGAGGGTGATCAGGCCGACTGGGACTTGAGCATTGTCGATGAAGACGAGATTGGCGGCGGCAATGGCCTGGATGAGGCGGAGCTGGCGCGGCGCGATCCGGTCGACGGCAATCGTTAACACGCTTGCGCGGGCGAGCATCAGGCTTGCCCGCAAAGGTCGAAGGGCTCAGTCGACCAGGGTACAGGCCATGACCACGGCGTCTTCACGCCCACCGACTGCCGGGTAGTAGTCGCGGCGGCGCCCCACTTCGTTGAAACCATAACGTTCATACAGTCGGAAGGCCGCCCGGTTGCTGTCGCGCACTTCGAGGAAACACTCGCGTGCTTGCGCCTTGTAGGCAATCGACATCAGGTGCTCGAGCAACGTCAGGCCCAGGCCGCGCCCTTGGTTTTCCGGTTTGACCGTGATATTGAGCAGGTGCGCTTCATCGAGGATGATCTGCACCACCCCGTGGCCCACCTGTTGCTGCCCCTCGAACATCAGCCAGATCTGGTACTTGCCCAGGCCATCGAGAAAGATCCCGCGGGTCCAGGGATGGCTGAACGCCGCGTATTCGATCTTCAGTACTGCGTCCAGGTCGGCTTCGGTCATCGGGCGGAACGATACAGCGTCACTCATTTGATTCTTTCCAGCGCGCCATCAGCCGACGCATGGCTTGCCAGACATCAGCCTTACGCTGTGGCTCTTCCATTAATAATTCCAGGCCAGGCAGCGCCCAGACCGACCCCAGGCCTTCGACCTGAAGTTCGCGATTGTAAGCTTGCGCATCCGCCTCGCCGGCAAACCGCACAGCCGGCAGCCCCACCAGCCACAGACAGACACAGGGTTGATCTTCCAGGCGCGCGGAGACAAAGCCCTGGACGAAATCGCGCGCCGCTTCCGGCCCCTGATCCATGGTGCCCCGCGCCAATAGCGGCCAGCGCACCGGCTCGCCGACGATTTGCGGGCTGTCCGGCAGGCCGGCGGCGCGCAACATGTCCTTGAGCAGCAGGTAGGCCGGGTCGCGCGTCTGGAACGTGTCGCCTGTGGGTAACTCCACCAGCAGCAGGCAACGGCCCGCGCGCAACAATTGCAGGGCAAACCGCGGTGGCGGCACGACCGGGGCCTTGACCACGGCGGGGGCGGCTTCTTCCTCGACCTTGGCATTGGTCCGGGTACTGGCCAGCGATGGGCGCGGCACTTCGATCCGCGGGCGCGCGGCGGGGGCGGTTACCGGCTCGACCGCGACGGCGACCTTGGCCGCTGGCACAGGCGCAACGCCCGGCACTGGCGGCTCGGCGACCAACGGCTCAACCAGCTCCAGCAGCTCGGGCCGCGAAGGGGCGGCAAAGGGCAATTCGGTGCGCGGCAGCCAGTTGACCACCTGCATGGCAGTCAAATAAGCGCGGCGACGGGACTCGATTAGCAAAGGTCGGCCACTTGTGGATAACTTAAAGTGCAGGGATTCTACCGCCCTTCGCCGAAGATCGCCCGCAGTAGAGCAGAGAAAAACGACAGTCCGTCCCGTCGATCTGCCGAGGGGGATTCCCATAGCCTGCGATGCAGTACAATCGCTGCTTTTAATCGCCAACCAGCCGGCCAATCCAATGATCGAACCCAAGCGCGTCTTGCGCGCCCTCGCCGAACACTGGGCACTCCTGGAGCCACTGTGTGAGCATTTCGACCAAGGCACCCTGAGCCTCAACGAACTGCGCACGCAACTGGCCGCCCAGCAACTGGACAGCACGCCACAGGACATCACCAGCCTGCTGGACGTGTGGATCCGCCTCGACATTCTGGTTCCGGTGGCAAAAAGCCCGAACCGCTTTGAACTGAACGCGCAGATCCACGACTTCCTGGCTTACCTGCGCCGCGAGCACCGCTTGGGCCTGTGCCTGGAAATCGAAGCCTACCTGCGGCACCTGGAGCGGCTGGCCGGCTACATCCAAGACGCATTCGATATTCGTGATGGCAACGACCTGGCGCGCCAGTTGCGCTTGCTCGACATGCGCGTACGCGACGTGTTGAAAAAACTCGCCAACGACGAACAGGCCCTGGTGGCCGTCGCCGAGCGGGCCAAGACCAGCGACCGGCAGATTCCGTTGCGCCAGCGTTATGCCGAAGTACTGGCGACCTGGGACGAGTATGTCGAGCCGATGATCCAGTTGGTCAACGCCGACGGCGCCTTCGAACAAGGCGTGCGCAAGGTCGAGAACGTCCTGCTGAAGATGCTCACCGAGCAGCAGCGCCTGGGCCATCTGGTCGACGACGACATGCTCCTGCGGACCCACGCGCGCATCCTCGAAATGCAGACCAGCGCCCAACTGACCCTGCGCCACGCCCGCGAGTTGTTGCTGCCGCTGCGCGAAGAAGCCCGCCGGCACAACGCCGTGACCCGTGGCGCGGCACTGGCCCTGTCGATGATCCGGCGCAAGGGCATCGATGCGGTGCCACAAGCGGCGATGCCGATGTTCACTCGCCCGCAAAGCACCTTCCTTGGCAGTGCCAGCCAGGTTGAAGCCTATGTCTACGCCCTGGCACGTTTCGAGCCAAAACCGGCGCGTTTCCCCAAGGCCCACAAGATCCAGACCGGCGAAGCCCCGCGTGCGCCACGCACGGTTCGGGAAATGCTCGAGCGCTGCGAAGACGCCCTGCCGATGCCAGACCTGATGACCTGGTTGTTGGAGCAGGAACCGGATGGCGCGACCGACGAGCTGCTGTATTGGTTCTCGCGCCTGTCGCGGGAAAAACGCTTCAAGCGCGAGCGCCTGGAACGCCGCGATTACCACACTCACGAGCATCAGGTCAGCCTGCGCTCCTTCGCCCTGCTCTCGGCCGGCACCGATGCCAGCGAGAATTCTGCGAGCATTCCCCATGCATCTTGATCTTTCCGAACTGTCTCAGCTGGCGCCGATCTTTCGCGAGCTGTTCAAGGGTTATCACGTCAGCCGTCGCGATCCTGAGCTGTACGCACAGTTGTCGAACTTTCAGGACCAGTACCGCACCTTGTTCCGCGCCCTGGGATTTGAACTGGTGTGCGATACCCGGGGCTTCTACTACTTCGTTCCGGACCTCGCCGCAGCGGCCGTGAACAAGACTGCCCAGCGCCTGGCGTTGTTCACCTTCATTCTGGTCGAACACCTGGCCGACCAGGGCCGCGACCCGATCGCCGTGCTCGACGGCGGTAGCCTGGGCCGCGATGAACTGCCGTCGTTGCTGGAAAAATACCGCGACCTGTTCATCCAGGCTGAAGTGCAGACCGTGGAAGAGCTCGAAGAAAAGATCATGCGGCGCATGACCCAGCTCGGTTTTGCTGGGGAAGAGAACGGCATCTACCGTTTCCTGCCACCGATGCACCGCTTCCTCGACGTCTGCCTGTCGGTGCAACAGGACCGCGACCTGGCCGCCAGCCTGCACAGCGTGCTGCCACTGCCGGCGCCGGTGCTGATTGACGACGACAGCGACGAAAAACTGCTGCAGACCGATGACCCGCTGGACCTCAGCGACTTCGCCGAAGACAGTGAAGAAGACGCCTTGGCCCGCGCCATTGCCGAAGAACAGGAGCTCGACGCATGAGCAAGGAACGCTACGGCATTCGCCGCTTTGCCCTTCTGAATACCGCGGGTTACAGCCTCGGCCTGTTCCCGCTGGAAGAACCGCTGTCGGTCTACGGGGCGAACAACCTGGGCAAGTCCGCCTCGATCAACGCCCTGCAGTTCCCGATCCTGGCGCGCATGTCGGACATGAGCTTCGGCAAGTACAGCCTGGAGCAATCGCGGCGCTTCTACTTTGCCTCCGACACCAGCTACATCCTGGTGGAAGTTTCGCTGCCACACGGTCCACACGTGATCGGCGTGGTTGGGCGTGGCCCCGGCGGTGGTTTTGGCCACCAGTTCTTCGCCTATGCCGGCAAGCTGGACCTGGCCCATTACCAGAAAAACGACACGTGCCTGCGCCAGAAAGAGTTGTTCAGCAACCTCGAACGCGAAGGCCTCAAGGCTTACGAACTCAAGCCGGATGAACTGCGGCGCCTGCTGGTGGGCGGCCACACGTCGATCCCGCTGGACCTGACCCTGATTCCTCTGCGCTCCACCAGTGAGCAGAGCCTGAAGACCTTCCGGGCGCTGTTCATCAACCTGCTGCACATGCGGGAAATCACCGCGGCCAAGCTCAAGCAACTGTTCCTCGATGCCTTCGAACACAGCCTGCGTTCCGGCAGCGTGGATTACATCGCCGCGTGCGAAGAGGCCTTCCGCGATGTGCGCCGCATGGAGCAGGACTACAACTCGCTGGTCACCGCCGGTCCCTTGGTCGAAGCCCTGTCGGCAGGCGTGACCCAGCGCAATATTCTGCGCGGCAAATTGCACCGCATCTCGCCGCTGCTCGATTCCCTGCTGGGCACCTGGTCGGACTACGCCAGTGCGCGCAAGGAAGAATTGACGATCCAGGCCGAGCACTACCGCAACGAGCAGGACGCCCTGCAAAACGATCAACGCGGCGGCACCCAGGAGCTGATGCGCCTGGAACGCGAAATCACCGGCATCCAGCGCTGGCTCGGCGAGTTGTCGGTGCTCAAGCATCGCTTCGCGTTGGTCGAAGACGTCAAAGTCCTGGAGCAACAACTGCTGGCCGCCAAGGATGCGCACGATGAACTGGCCGGCGCGCTGGCCCAGTCCCGGCAGTTCAGTGCCGAAGACCTGGAAGAGCGCCTGCGGGATCTGGAAAAGCGCCTGAAGTCGGTCAAGCAGCAACTCGATCACGCCGACAACAACAGCTACGCGCGCCTGCGCGAAGAGTTTTCGCAACAGGACGTCGAACGCCTGATGCGCCTGTTCAACAGCGCATTGTTCAGCCTGCCGCTGGGTGAGCACGGCATTGCGCTGGACGAGGACGGCCAGTGGGTCAAATCCCTGGAGCTGATCCTCGACGGCTTCAAGGGTGAGCGTTTCGAAGTACCGGGGCTGTCGATCGACATTTCCCACATCGAACCGCCCGCCCTGCAAGCCCTGGCTGACCGTGCCGCGTTGCGCGACCAGAAAGAACGCCTGGACAAAGAACTCAAGCAACTGAAAACCCAGCAAGCGGTCGCCGCGGACCGCGCTGCCAGCAAGACCCAGACTGAAGCGCTGTACCAGCAGGTGCTGGACGCGCAAAAAGCCCTCGAGGACTTCCGCCGCGCGCAAACCCTGAGCGCCGAAGAAGGCGACAAGCTCGAGCAACTGGCGCAGATGGAAGCGGCCCAGGACGAATTGAAACGCTCCAGCGATGCCTTCACTGAACGCGTCCAGCAACTGTCGGCCAAGCTGCAACTGGTCGGCCGGCAGATCGGCGACATGGAAGCCAAGCAACGCACCCTCGACGACGCCCTGCGTCGCCGTCAGCTGCTGCCGGCCGACCTGCCATTCGGCACGCCGTGCATGGACCCGATCGACGACTCCATGGACAACCTGTTGCCGCTGCTCAATGACTACCAGGACAGTTGGCAGGGCTTGCTGCGTGTCGACGGCCAGATCGACGCCTTGTACGCCCAGGTTCGCCTCAAGGGCGTGGCCAAGTTCGACAGCGAAGACGACATGGAGCGTCGCCTGCAACTGTTGATCAACGCTTACGCCCACCGTACCGACGAAGCCCTGACCCTGGGCAAGGCCCGGCGTGCGGCCGTCACCGACATCGCCCGGACTCTGCGCAATATCCGCAGCGATTACGACAGCCTCGAGCACCAGTTGGCGCTGTTCAACCGCGAGATCAACAAGCGCCAGGTGTCCAACCTGCAAAGCTTCCGCATTGTCCTGGCGCCGAACAAGGAAGCCCTCAAGCACATTGACCAGATCATCCACAGTGCCGGTCAGTACGAAGAAGGCGAAACCCTGTCGGTGTTCGACCTGAGCCAGAGTGCCGAGCAGGACAACAAGAACGAAGAGGCCAAGGAGTACCTGGCGCGTCTGGTGGCGGCGAACCACAACCAGCTCGGCCTCAAGGACCTGTTCGAGCTGGCGTTCGAGATCACCAAGGTCAACGGTCAGCCAGTGATCCACACTGACATCGATGGCGCCGCGTCCAACGGCACCACCATGACCATCAAGGCACTGACCAACATGTATTTGTTGCTGCACTTGATGGACCGCGACCAGGCCGGGCGTGTGCGCCTGCCGTACTACCTCGACGAAGCCGCGGACATCGACGAGAAGAACCAGGCCGCCCTGCTGGAAACCAGCCTGCAGTTGGGCTTCGTGCCGATCCTCGCCAGTGTCAAGCCACAGGTCTGCGCCAGTGTGGCGATTGACCTGGAAGGTGGCAGCGGGCCGAACGGTATCTACATCGACGAGGCCGACTGGAAGTACATCCGTCGGCATGACGAAGTGAAACCGGCGGTCAGCGTCGAGTCGACCGAAGCCGAGCTGGACGCCGTCTAAATGCTCTAGCGGTGGATAAACAAAAAAGGCCGCGATCCATTGGATCGCGGCCTTTTTTGTACAGCGGGTTTGACTTACTTGCCGAGGGAGATCTTCGGCGCCCACTCCAGCCACTCGTCTTCGAACTTGTCGAACAACGGGAAGGTCTGCTGCGGCCGCGCCGGGTTACCCATGCGCTCACCATCCGGAGTGGCAAAGGCAACGCCACCCTGGATCAGGGTTTCCAGGGATTCGGTGCGTACCGTCGCGCCCTTGAACAGGCTGTAGTCCAAGCCAAAACCGCTGGTATTCCAGAAGCGCGTGCCGCTACGTACCAGTGGCGCGTACTTCGGTTCGATGAGGATATGGATCAACACCCGATCCGCGGTCTGCCCCAGCTCGTAACCGGTGACCTTGCCCACGGTAATTTCCCGGTAAGTCACCGGCACCCCGGTTTTCAGCGAGCCACGGCGCGCGGCACTCAGCACCAGGCTCAGGCCTGCCTCTTGCGCGGTGGCTTCGGGTGGCTGTGGCAGGGCAACGAAGTTCTTTTGCGGACCGAGGTTTTTCACCGCTGGCTGCACTTCGATGTACTGCCCGGTCACCAGGGTTTCCAGATTGGAGGTCTTGATCAGGCCTAACTGCGGCTTGACCACCCAGAACTGGCTGCCTACCCGGGCAATGCGTTCCGGCACTACGGTGATCCGCGCAGTGAGCAGCACCGATTGCAGGTCGTCGCTGAGGTCGACGTCTTCCACCTTGCCGACGTCCAGGCCTTTGTAGCGAATCGGCGTGCCATTGCGCAGTCCGTCGCCGCGGTCGAGCTTGAGGGTGACCACGGTGCCTTTCTCCGTCGCCTCGTCATGGCTGGTGAACAGGCGGAAGCGCGGAATACGCTTTTGCAGCGGTGCCTTGGCTTCTGGAGTCTCGAACGCAATACCGCCGGCCATCAGGCTTTGCAGGGACTCGCTCTTGACCTGGATCCCGCCGGTGAGGCCACCGGTGAGGGTGATGCCGCTGGCATTCCAGAAACGCGTCGAAGCGTTGACCAGGCCTTCGTATTCCTTCTCGATGTGCACGCCGATGACCAATTGCTTCTTGGTCCGCGAGAACTGATAGCTCTGCACCGAACCGACCTTGACCTGCTTGTAGAGAATCGGGCTGCCGACCTCCAGCGAGCCGAGGTTCTCGGTGAACAGCACCAGGTGCAGGCCCGGGGAGCGCAGGTCCAATGGCGGCGCCTTCGGCCGTGCCTCGAACTCGCGCTTGGGTGGGCTGCCCTTGTCACCCGGACGCACGGCGATGTAGTTACCCTTGACCAGGGCTTCGAGCCCGGTGATACCGGCCAGGGAAATCGACGGCTTGACCACCCAGAACTGCGTGCCATCGACCAGGTAGTCTTCAGCCAGCGGGTCAAGGGTCAGTTCGGCGGTGGCGCTGGACAGGTCGGAGTCGACCTTCAAGGCCTTGAGGTTGCCGACCTGAATGCCTTTGTACATGACCGGCGTACGACCGGCTTGCAGACCTTCGAAGTCGCTGAGCTTGACCTTGACCCGGATGCCGGCCTGGGCCGCGTCGAAGTCTTCATACAGACGGAACGGCAGGCTCGGGTCGGTGGGCGGGCTGTCCTTGCGGTTCTCCGGCGTCGCAAAGGCAATACCGCCGGCCACGATGCTGGCCAGCGACTCGCTACGTACCTTCACACCCGACAGGTTGGCGTCGATGCTGATCCCGCTGGCATTCCAGAAGCGCGTGTGTTTGCGCACCAGGTTGGCGTAAGTGGGCTCGATAAAGACCTTGATCTCGACGGTGCTTTGGTCCTCGGACAGCAGGTAGCTCTTCACCTGACCGACCTGGATCTGCTTATAGAACACCGGGCTGCCGCGGTTCAGCGAGCCCAGGCGTTCGGCCTTGATGGTCAGGTGCAGACCCGGCTTGGAGTCCGACAGGGGCGGCTCCTGGGCGAGGGCCTTGAACTTGCGGGTAGGTTCGCCCTCACCCGGACTGATCGCCACATAGTTACCCGAGACCAGGGTTTCCAGACCGGTGATACCCGCCAGGGTTACGCTGGGCTTGACCAGCCAGAAGCGCGTGCTGGTCTTGAGGTACTGCTCGACGTCCTTGTTCATCTCGACCGTGGCGATCACCCCACGGCTCTTGCCTTCATCATCGAGCGCCAGGCTTTTGACCTTGCCCACCGACATGCCTTTGTAGACCACTTCGGTCTTGTTGGCCTGAATGCCTTCACCGCTTTCGAAACGGACCTGGACCTGGATCCCGGTCTCGTTATAGGCACGCCAGCCCAACCACCCACCAATCACCAAGGCGATCAGGGGCAACACCCAGATGGCCGACCAGTTGGAAGCCGGTCGGGTTTTAGCTTTAGGCAAATCAGTCATGGTCGTCGTCCGACTCCGTGTTATCCCAAATCAGTCGGGGATCGAAAGTTACTGCAGCAAGCATTGTCAAAATCACCACACTGGCGAAGGCCACTGCACCGAGATTGGCCTCGATGGTGGCGAGCCGACCAAAGTTGACCACTGCCACCAGAATCGCGATGACAAAGATGTCGAGCATTGACCAGCGGCCAATGAACTCAATGAAGCGGTACATCAGGATGCGTTGCCGCGCGGATAAAGGCTGGCGGCGCTGCACCGAAAACAGCAGCAGGGCGATGCCGACAAGCTTGAAGGTCGGTACCAGGATACTGGCGACGAACACCACGGCCGCGATGGGGAGCATCCCATGCTGCACCAGGGTGATCACGCCGGACATGATCGTATCGCCCTCCCCCTGCCCCAAGGCGCTGACCGTCATGATGGGCAACAGATTGGCGGGGATATACAGAATCGCGGCGGTGATCAACAACGCCCAGGTGCGCACCAGACTATTGGGCCGGCGGGCATGGACTATCGCGCCACAGCGCGTGCAGGTCTGCTCGTCGGTGTCGGGTTCCTGTTTGTTCAACTGATGGCACTCAGCACAGATCAGAATGCCTGCATCAATCGCCCGCATGAGCATCCTCCCCGGATAACGCTTCCCAGATCTGGTGCGGTGACATCACCACCTCTAGCCAGACTTGAACCAACAACAAACTGATAAAACACCCCAGGCCCAACCCTATGGTGATGGACGCCAGGTCAGCCAGTTTGACGATGGCCACCAGCACCCCCATCAAATAAACCTCGAGCATCCCCCAATCACGCAGGTGGTGATAAATGCGATACAGCAGCAGGCCGTAGCTGCGTCCGATATCAAATCGAATGCTCAACAATACCAATAACTGACAGAGCAGCTTGAGCAGGGGGATCCCCATGCTGCACAGGAACACCACCACCGCCACGCCTTGCATGCCAGTATCGAACAGACCGACAACACCGCTCCAGACAGTGTCGTGTGACGTCTGTCCGAGTAGATTGAGTTCCATGATCGGTAAAAAGTTCGCAGGGACGAACAGCAGCAGCGCAGCGATCACCAGGGCGAGGCTACGCTCCACGACATTGTGCCGATGAGCGTAGAGCTCATAACCGCAACGCGGGCATAAGGCTTTCTCGTCATGAGCGAGGTGTGGCTTGCGCATCAGCAAGTCGCATTCATGACACGCCACCAAGTTGTCCAGCGGTAAATCTGACAGCCCGTAGGCGTCAACCGGATCTGGCATAGAGGGCTCTGATTGTGAAAATAAGGGCTCTATTCTAGTGTTCTGGCTGAGAAATAACTGTGCAATTTTGTGTCGATCCTGCAATGAAACTTTCTCGCGGACAAAAACAAAACCCCTACCTGCATACGCAGATAGGGGTTTCGGAATTTAATCTTGACGATGACCTACTCTCACATGGGGAAACCCCACACTACCATCGGCGATGCATCGTTTCACTGCTGAGTTCGGGATGGGATCAGGTGGTTCCAATGCTCTATGGTCGTCAAGAAATTCGGGTACTGAGTCGTGGCCAGACGGCCTCGCTTCAGCAAATTGGGTAGGTGATAGCTTTCGGTGTTGTGTGTTGCTTTGAGCAGATTCGAACTTTCGGTTCGTTTCGTCTTCACACACCGCAATCTGATGCTTCTTTCGAAGTAGTCAAATTGCTTGGGTGTTATATGGTCAAGCCTCACGGGCAATTAGTATTGGTTAGCTCAACGCCTCACAGCGCTTACACACCCAACCTATCAACGTCGTAGTCTTCGACGGCCCTTCAGGGGACTCAAGGTCCCAGTGAGATCTCATCTTGAGGCTAGTTTCCCGCTTAGATGCTTTCAGCGGTTATCTATTCCGAACATAGCTACCCGGCAATGCCACTGGCGTGACAACCGGAACACCAGAGGTTCGTCCACTCCGGTCCTCTCGTACTAGGAGCAGCCCCTCTCAAATCTCAAACGTCCACGGCAGATAGGGACCGAACTGTCTCACGACGTTCTAAACCCAGCTCGCGTACCACTTTAAATGGCGAACAGCCATACCCTTGGGACCGGCTTCAGCCCCAGGATGTGATGAGCCGACATCGAGGTGCCAAACACCGCCGTCGATATGAACTCTTGGGCGGTATCAGCCTGTTATCCCCGGAGTACCTTTTATCCGTTGAGCGATGGCCCTTCCATACAGAACCACCGGATCACTAAGACCTACTTTCGTACCTGCTCGACGTGTCTGTCTCGCAGTCAAGCGCGCTTTTGCCTTTATACTCTACGACCGATTTCCGACCGGTCTGAGCGCACCTTCGTACTCCTCCGTTACTCTTTAGGAGGAGACCGCCCCAGTCAAACTACCCACCATACACTGTCCTCGATCCGGATAACGGACCTGAGTTAGAACCTCAAAGTTGCCAGGGTGGTATTTCAAGGTTGGCTCCACGCAGACTGGCGTCCACGCTTCAAAGCCTCCCACCTATCCTACACAAGCAAATTCAAAGTCCAGTGCAAAGCTATAGTAAAGGTTCACGGGGTCTTTCCGTCTAGCCGCGGATACACTGCATCTTCACAGCGATTTCAATTTCACTGAGTCTCGGGTGGAGACAGCGCCGCCATCGTTACGCCATTCGTGCAGGTCGGAACTTACCCGACAAGGAATTTCGCTACCTTAGGACCGTTATAGTTACGGCCGCCGTTTACCGGGGCTTCGATCAAGAGCTTCGCGTTAGCTAACCCCATCAATTAACCTTCCGGCACCGGGCAGGCGTCACACCCTATACGTCCACTTTCGTGTTTGCAGAGTGCTGTGTTTTTAATAAACAGTCGCAGCGGCCTGGTATCTTCGACCGGCGTGGGCTTACGGAGCAAGTCCTTCACCCTCACCGGCGCACCTTCTCCCGAAGTTACGGTGCCATTTTGCCTAGTTCCTTCACCCGAGTTCTCTCAAGCGCCTTGGTATTCTCTACCCAACCACCTGTGTCGGTTTGGGGTACGGTTCCTGGTTACCTGAAGCTTAGAAGCTTTTCTTGGAAGCATGGCATCAACCACTTCGTGTTCTAAAAGAACACTCGTCATCAGCTCTCGGCCTTAGAATCCCGGATTTACCTAAGATTCCAGCCTACCACCTTAAACTTGGACAACCAACGCCAAGCTGGCCTAGCCTTCTCCGTCCCTCCATCGCAATAACCAGAAGTACAGGAATATTAACCTGTTTTCCATCGACTACGCTTTTCAGCCTCGCCTTAGGGACCGACTAACCCTGCGTCGATTAACGTTGCGCAGGAAACCTTGGTCTTTCGGCGTGGGTGTTTTTCACACCCATTGTCGTTACTCATGTCAGCATTCGCACTTCTGATACCTCCAGCAAGCTTCTCAACTCACCTTCACAGGCTTACAGAACGCTCCTCTACCGCATCACCTAAGTGATACCCGTAGCTTCGGTGTATGGTTTGAGCCCCGTTACATCTTCCGCGCAGGCCGACTCGACTAGTGAGCTATTACGCTTTCTTTAAAGGGTGGCTGCTTCTAAGCCAACCTCCTAGCTGTCTAAGCCTTCCCACATCGTTTCCCACTTAACCATAACTTTGGGACCTTAGCTGACGGTCTGGGTTGTTTCCCTTTTCACGACGGACGTTAGCACCCGCCGTGTGTCTCCCATGCTCGGCACTTGTAGGTATTCGGAGTTTGCATCGGTTTGGTAAGTCGGGATGACCCCCTAGCCGAAACAGTGCTCTACCCCCTACAGTGATACATGAGGCGCTACCTAAATAGCTTTCGAGGAGAACCAGCTATCTCCGAGCTTGATTAGCCTTTCACTCCGATCCACAGGTCATCCGCTAACTTTTCAACGGTAGTCGGTTCGGTCCTCCAGTTAGTGTTACCCAACCTTCAACCTGCCCATGGATAGATCGCCCGGTTTCGGGTCTATTCCCAGCGACTAGACGCCCTATTAAGACTCGCTTTCGCTACGCCTCCCCTATTCGGTTAAGCTCGCCACTGAAAATAAGTCGCTGACCCATTATACAAAAGGTACGCAGTCACCCAACAAAGTGGGCTCCCACTGCTTGTACGCATACGGTTTCAGGATCTATTTCACTCCCCTCTCCGGGGTTCTTTTCGCCTTTCCCTCACGGTACTAGTTCACTATCGGTCAGTCAGTAGTATTTAGCCTTGGAGGATGGTCCCCCCATATTCAGACAAAGTTTCTCGTGCTCCGTCCTACTCGATTTCATGACTAAGAGATTTTCGCGTACAGGGCTATCACCCACTATGGCCGTACTTTCCAGAACGTTCCGCTAATCTCAAAGCCACTTAAGGGCTAGTCCCCGTTCGCTCGCCACTACTAAGGGAATCTCGGTTGATTTCTTTTCCTCAGGGTACTTAGATGTTTCAGTTCCCCTGGTTCGCCTCTTAAGCCTATGTATTCAGCTTAAGATAACCATCTTATGATGGCTGGGTTCCCCCATTCAGACATCTCCGGATCAAAGTCTGTTTGCCGACTCCCCGAAGCTTTTCGCAGGCTACCACGTCTTTCATCGCCTCTGACTGCCAAGGCATCCACCGTATGCGCTTCTTCACTTGACCATATAACCCCAAGCAATCTGGTTATACTATGAAGACGACATTCGCCGAAAATTCGCACTTGCTCATAGAGCAACTCACAAATTTTACCTTAGCCTGATCCGTTACCAGTGAAAGTAACGTCCAGTCTATCTTTCTATCACATACCCAAATTTTTAAAGAACGATCTAATCTTAAAGATCAGAAATCAACATTCACCATCGCCTCGATGGAATGCTCATTTCTAAGCTTTACGACAAACAACAACCCTATGCCTCAGGGCTGTTTCTCGTCTTCTTCAATGAATCAAGCAATTCGTGTGGGAGCTTATGCAGCAGCTGATGTCGTCGATTAAGGAGGTGATCCAGCCGCAGGTTCCCCTACGGCTACCTTGTTACGACTTCACCCCAGTCATGAATCACACCGTGGTAACCGTCCTCCCGAAGGTTAGACTAGCTACTTCTGGTGCAACCCACTCCCATGGTGTGACGGGCGGTGTGTACAAGGCCCGGGAACGTATTCACCGCGACATTCTGATTCGCGATTACTAGCGATTCCGACTTCACGCAGTCGAGTTGCAGACTGCGATCCGGACTACGATCGGTTTTGTGGGATTAGCTCCACCTCGCGGCTTGGCAACCCTCTGTACCGACCATTGTAGCACGTGTGTAGCCCAGGCCGTAAGGGCCATGATGACTTGACGTCATCCCCACCTTCCTCCGGTTTGTCACCGGCAGTCTCCTTAGAGTGCCCACCATTACGTGCTGGTAACTAAGGACAAGGGTTGCGCTCGTTACGGGACTTAACCCAACATCTCACGACACGAGCTGACGACAGCCATGCAGCACCTGTCTCAATGTTCCCGAAGGCACCAATCTATCTCTAGAAAGTTCATTGGATGTCAAGGCCTGGTAAGGTTCTTCGCGTTGCTTCGAATTAAACCACATGCTCCACCGCTTGTGCGGGCCCCCGTCAATTCATTTGAGTTTTAACCTTGCGGCCGTACTCCCCAGGCGGTCAACTTAATGCGTTAGCTGCGCCACTAAGAGCTCAAGGCTCCCAACGGCTAGTTGACATCGTTTACGGCGTGGACTACCAGGGTATCTAATCCTGTTTGCTCCCCACGCTTTCGCACCTCAGTGTCAGTATCAGTCCAGGTGGTCGCCTTCGCCACTGGTGTTCCTTCCTATATCTACGCATTTCACCGCTACACAGGAAATTCCACCACCCTCTACCATACTCTAGCTTGTCAGTTTTGAATGCAGTTCCCAGGTTGAGCCCGGGGATTTCACATCCAACTTAACAAACCACCTACGCGCGCTTTACGCCCAGTAATTCCGATTAACGCTTGCACCCTCTGTATTACCGCGGCTGCTGGCACAGAGTTAGCCGGTGCTTATTCTGTCGGTAACGTCAAGACAGCAACGTATTAGGTTACTGCCCTTCCTCCCAACTTAAAGTGCTTTACAATCCGAAGACCTTCTTCACACACGCGGCATGGCTGGATCAGGCTTTCGCCCATTGTCCAATATTCCCCACTGCTGCCTCCCGTAGGAGTCTGGACCGTGTCTCAGTTCCAGTGTGACTGATCATCCTCTCAGACCAGTTACGGATCGTCGCCTTGGTGAGCCATTACCCCACCAACTAGCTAATCCGACCTAGGCTCATCTGATAGCGCAAGGCCCGAAGGTCCCCTGCTTTCTCCCGTAGGACGTATGCGGTATTAGCGTCCGTTTCCGAGCGTTATCCCCCACTACCAGGCAGATTCCTAGGCATTACTCACCCGTCCGCCGCTCTCAAGAGAAGCAAGCTTCTCTCTACCGCTCGACTTGCATGTGTTAGGCCTGCCGCCAGCGTTCAATCTGAGCCATGATCAAACTCTTCAGTTCAAACATCTTTGGGTTTTTAAGAAACCCTAAACTTGGCTCAGCAATCGTTGGTTACATCTTTGATTTCTCGCGGAGTAACTTGTGATGCTGATAATCTTTTTGACTATCAGTCTGACAGCACAAGCACCCACACGAATTGCTTGATTCAGTTGTTAAAGAGCGGTTGGTTAAGATCTTTCGTCTCAACCGAGGCGCGCATTCTACAGCAGCCTCATTTGCTGTCAAGCGGTATTTTCAGAAGTTTTTGAAGATTTCCTCAACAACTTCAACCACTTGCGCTTCCGATCACTCGGTAGCGGGAGGCGAATTCTACAGCGTTACACGCTGCTGTCAACACCTCTTTTTCAACTCCTTTCGTGCTTCGATGAACTGAAGCAACCTGCTGCCGAAAACTGCGTAACTCATTGTTTACCAAGGAGTTTTCCGTTTCGACTGCGCCGGAAGTGGGGCGAATTATAGACACCTGAGATCTGCCGTCAAGCGTTAATTAAGCTTTTGTTGCAGAAGGTGCCTTTTTTACCCTTTAGACGCGGAATTCGCCGGGCAATGGCAGGCACACGCAAGACTAATAGCAGTGCACCTATAGAGGCATAGATCGCCCACTCTTTCAGGTCCGCACGAACTATCCATAACATATGCAGCAAACCAAGCCCCAAAATCACGTAGACCAGGCGGTGCAACTTCCTCCAGCGCACACCCAATCGTCGCTGACTGTATCGATTGGACGTTGCCGCCAGCAGGAGCAACCCCACTAGGCCAAGACTGCCAACAATAATGTATGGCCGCTTGCTCAGCTCCACCCCCAACTGCGACCAGTCCAGGCCAAGGATAAATACCAGGTAGGCAGACAGATGCAGTACTGCATAGGCAAAACTCCACAACCCCAGTTGCCGCCTGACCGCAATCCAGCCCGCCCAACCGCTCAATTTCTGCAAAGGCGTCATGCTCAACGTAATCAAGAGCAGCGTCAGGGTTCCCAAACCCAAGCGATCGACCAGCACCTTGCCCGGGTCAGGCCCCAACGCCGAACTCCAGGCTTCATACAACCAGAGCAGCGGCCACACCGCCGCCGCTATGAAGACGGCACTGCGCCACACCACAAACCGCATCAGTAGTTCGTCCTCAAGTCCATGCCTGCATACAGGCCGGCTACTTCATCTGCGTAGCCATTGAACATCTGGGTGGCACGCACATTGGGCTTGAACAATCCGCTGGGCAAACGCCGCTCCCGCGCCTGGGTCCAGCGCGGATGATCGACAGTGGGGTTCACATTGGCGTAGAAGCCATACTCATCCGCGGCAATGCCCTGCCAGGTGGTTTTTGGCTGCTCGCTGACCAGACTGATGCGCACGATGGATTTGACACTCTTGAAGCCGTACTTCCACGGCACCACCAAGCGCAATGGCGCGCCGTTCTGGTTAGGCAATTCACGCCCGTACATCCCGACTGCCAGGATCGCCAGCGGATGCATCGCCTCATCCAGGCGCAGCCCTTCTATATAAGGCCAGTCGATCAGGGCAAAACCGGAGCGCTGGCCCGGCATGCTCTGAGGGTCCTGCAAGGTTTCGAAGCGAATGTACCGGGCCTTGGAAGTGGGCTCGACCTGCTTGAGCAATGCAGAAAGAGGAAAGCCGATCCAGGGGATCACCATCGACCAAGCCTCCACACACCGCAGTCGGTAGATGCGCTCCTCCAACTGATAGGGTTTCATCAGGTCTTCCAGGGCATAACGCCCCGGTTTCCCCACCTCCCCGTCCACCACCACGCTCCAGGGTTCGGTTTTCAAGGCGCCGGCATTGGCGGCCGGATCCCCCTTGTCGGTGCCGAACTCATAGAAGTTGTTGTAGTGGGTCGCATCCTTGAAGGGCGTGATCGACTCATCCTTGACGTTGACCGCCCCCCAACGAGTCGCCGGGAGTTTCTCGTTGAACCAGGCTGGCGCCTTGCCCGGCTCGACGTCCGGGTATCGTGCGACGTCATCGGCGCTGGCCCAGCGCGGCAGACTGCTGGCAGCCATTACGCTGACTGCACTGCCCAGCACGCTGCGGCGAGATATATAGAGGGATTCAGGCGTGACGTCCGACTCAGGCCAGTCGGACGATTTGGGGAATTTGAATAACATGACAACTCCGCAGCATTGGAGGACTGATGCACCAATAGACTGCGGAGTATGGGGGAAATTACCTCACTCGGCTTTTTTGTGCCGGCGAAGGTGTAACAAGTACTGCACCGGACCAGAGGCGGCATAGGCGAGAAACACCAGGAGCAGAATGCGCGGCGGATCGCTGAACACCACGGCAAACACCAGCACCACCGCCAGGATCGCCACAAAAGGCACACGCCCCTTCAGGTCCAGCTCCTTGAAGCTGTTGTACTTGATGTTGCTGACCATCAACATGCCGGCCGCAGCCACCATCAGCGCCACCAGGAAGGACATTTTCGAGCCCTGGATCCCGTAGTCACTGAAGGCCCAGACGATACCCGCCACCACACCCGCGGCAGCCGGGCTGGCCAGGCCGATGAAGTAACGCTTGTCCGCGGTCCCCACCTGGGTGTTGAAGCGCGCCAGACGCAAGGCCGCGCCCGCCACATAGATGAAGGCAACCATCCAGCCGACCTTGCCCATATCGCCCAGGGCCCAGCCGAAGGCCAGCAACGCCGGTGCAACACCAAAGGCAACCATGTCCGACAGCGAGTCGTACTCGGCGCCAAAGGCGCTCTGGGTATTGGTCATCCGCGCTACCCGGCCATCCAGGCCGTCGAGCACCATGGCGACAAAGATCGCGATTGCCGCGAAAGCAAAGTACTTGCTCGCGCCGGCAGCATCACCGGCACTCAAGGCGCTCTGCGCGCTCATCGAGTTAATGATGGAGTAGAACCCCGCGAACAGGTTCGCGGTGGTGAACAGATTCGGCAGAAGATAGATACCACGATGCCGGACTTTACGGCCTTCAGCATCATGCCCTTCTTCGATGTGTTCATCGATGGGCAGCAGGCTTTCGGCGTCAGAAGCCTGGTTTGGCTCTTCGGGACGTTCGCTCATGGACAGTACCTTGCAACGGTGTGGAAATTTTTGACAGGTGTCTGCGTCAACGGTTCGCAGCACAAACGATGCAGCTTTATACCAGAACCAGCCCGCCAAACGAAAAAACGCGGCATAAGCCGCGTTTTTCGTACAGGGTCGTGACTTAGTTTTTGGCTTTGTCGACGATCTTGTTGGCACCGATCCACGGCATCATCGAACGCAGTTGCTCGCCGATGATTTCGATACCGTGTGCAGCGTTGTTACGACGCTTGGCGGTCATCGAAGGGTAGCCGGTTGCACCTTCGCTGATGAACATCTTGGCGTACTCGCCGTCCTGAATGCGTTTCAGGGCGTTGCGCATGGCCTGACGGGATTCGGCGTTGATGACTTCCGGGCCGGTCACGTACTCGCCGTACTCGGCGTTGTTGGAGATCGAGTAGTTCATGTTGGCGATACCGCCTTCGTACATGAGGTCAACGATCAGCTTCAGTTCGTGCAGGCACTCGAAGTAGGCCATTTCTGGCGCGTAGCCAGCTTCAACCAGGGTTTCGAAACCGGCTTTTACCAGCTCAACGGTACCGCCGCACAGAACGGCTTGTTCGCCGAACAGGTCGGTTTCGGTCTCGTCCTTGAAGGTGGTTTCGATGATGCCGGTACGACCACCGCCAACGCCAGCCGCGTAGGACAGTGCAACGTTTTTGGCATTGCCCGAAGCATCCTGGTAGATCGCGATCAGGTCAGGAATACCGCCGCCTTTGACGAACTCGGAACGCACGGTGTGACCCGGAGCCTTCGGCGCGATCATGATCACGTCGAGGTCAGCGCGCGGCACAACCTGGTTGTAGTGGATCGCGAAGCCGTGGGAGAACGCCAGGGTGGCGCCCTTCTTGATGTTCGGCTCGATTTCGTTCTTGTACAGGGCAGACTGGAACTCGTCCGGGGTCAGGATCATGACCAGGTCGGCAGCTGCAACAGCGGAAGCCACGTCAGTCACTTTCAGGCCGTGAGCTTCAGCCTTGGCAACGGTAGCCGAACCTTTACGCAGGCCAACGGTAACGTCAACGCCGGAATCTTTCAGGTTGCACGCTTGAGCGTGACCTTGGGAACCGTAACCGATGATGGCAACTTTCTTGCCCTGGATGATGGACAGGTCGCAGTCTTTTTCGTAATAAACTTTCATGAAATTCCCCTATATATCCAGGCCGTTCAGGCCATTCGCTAATTTGGTTTAGATGCTGAGTACTTTGTCGCCGCGGGCAATACCGGTTACGCCGCTACGGACGGTTTCCAGGATCGAAGCGGTGCCAATGGACTGGATGAAGCTGTCGAGCTTGTCGCTGGTACCGGTCAGTTGAACGGTATACACGCTGGCGCTGACATCTACGATCTGCCCACGATAAATATCCGTAGTGCGTTTGATCTCGGCGCGCTGGGCACCGGTAGCCTTGACCTTGACCAGCATCAGCTCGCGCTCGATGTGCGCGCTTTCCGACAGGTCGACCAGCTTGACCACTTCGATCAGCTTGTTCAGGTTCTTGGTGATCTGCTCGATGACTTCATCGTGCCCTACGGTGGTCAGCGTCAGACGCGACAGGGTCGGGTCTTCGGTAGGTGCCACGGTCAGGCTTTCGATGTTGTAGTTACGCTGCGAGAACAGCCCGACTACACGCGACAGAGCGCCCGGTTCGTTTTCCAGAAGCAAGGAAATAATGTGCCGCATGATTAAGTACGCTCCGTCTTGCTCAGCCACATATCGCGCATGGAGCCGTCTTTGATCTGCATCGGGTAGACGTGCTCGCTGGTGTCGACCGAAATATCGATCACGACCAGGCGATCCTTCATGGCAAACGCTTCTTCCATCTTCGACTTGAGGTCTTTCGAGTCGGTGATGCGCACGCCGACGTGACCATAGGCCTCGGCCAGCTTGACGAAGTCAGGCAGCGACTCCATGTAGGAGTGCGAATGACGGCTGCCATAGCTCATGTCTTGCCACTGGCGAACCATGCCCAGCACACCGTTGTTGAGGATCACGATCTTGACCGGCAAGCCGTACTGCAGGCAGGTGGACAGCTCCTGGATGTTCATCTGGATGCTGCCTTCGCCTGTGACGCAGGCAACATCGACATCCGGGAAGCTCAACTTGATACCCATGGCCGCCGGGAAACCGAAGCCCATGGTGCCCAGGCCGCCGGAGTTGATCCAGCGGTTTGGCTTGTTGAACTTGTAGTACTGCGCCGCGAACATCTGGTGTTGACCCACGTCGGAGGTCACAAAGGCATCGCCCTTGGTCACTTCGCACAGAGTCTCGATCACGGTCTGCGGCTTGATGACGCTGCCATCGCCCTTGTCGTAAGGGAACAGGCCGCGATCACCGCGCCACTCGTCCACTTGCTTCCACCAACTGGCAACGGACTCCTTGTTCGGGGTCTCGCCGATTTCCTTGAGGATCGCGACCATTTCGTTCAGGACGCTTTCCACCGGGCCCACGATTGGCACGTCGGCCTTGATGGTCTTGGAGATCGAAGCCGGGTCGATATCGATGTGGATGATCTTGGCATTCGGGCAGAATTTCGCCGGGCCGTTGATCACTCGGTCATCGAAACGCGCGCCGACCGCCAGGATCACGTCAGCATGGTGCATGGCCAGGTTGGCGGTGTAGCTGCCGTGCATGCCGAGCATGCCAATGAACTGACGGTCGGTGCCAGGGTAGGCACCCAGGCCCATCAGGGTATTGGTCACGGGCAGGTTGAGCATCTGGGCCAGTTCGGTCAGCGGCGCGGAGCCGCCACCGAGGATCACGCCGCCACCTGCGTACAACACAGGACGCTTGGCCGCCAGGAGCATTTCTGCCGCCTTGCGGATTTGCCCGGAGTGACCACGAACAGCCGGGCTGTAGGAACGCAGCTTGGCTTTTTTCGGGAAGACGTATTCGAACTTCTCGGCCGGGTTGGTCATGTCTTTCGGAATATCGACAACCACCGGACCAGGACGACCGGATTGCGCCAGGTAGAACGCCTTCTTCATGACTTCCGGGATTTCCGAAGCGTGCTTGATCATGAAGCTGTGCTTCACGATCGGCCGGGAGATACCGATCATGTCGGTTTCCTGGAACGCGTCGGTGCCGACCATGGTGCTAGGCACCTGACCGGAAATGATCACCATTGGAATCGAGTCCATATAGGCGGTGGCAATCCCGGTGATGGCGTTTGTGGCGCCTGGACCGGAAGTCACCAATACCACGCCGGCTTTACCGGTGGCACGGGCATAGCCGTCAGCCATATGGGTAGCCGCTTGTTCGTGGCGAACCAGGATGTGAGTCACTTCCGGTTCTTTGAACAGGGCATCGTATACATGAAGGAGAGCACCACCCGGGTACCCGTAGATATATTTGACGCCTTCGTCACGCAAAAAGCGGACGAGCATCTCACCGCCAGATAAAAGCTCCACGTTGTTCACCTCTAAAACGCCAGAATACCGCCCACATAAGGGGACGGGTCTTAATAGGTTTACTTCTCAGCAGAGCATGAGCGACGGTGGTCGCCGACTACGTCAGCACTGACTGAGCAAGTATTGGGAGCGTCCCAAGTGTTGCGGGACTTTCCCACCCAGCGCGAGGTAACGCGTTGCGGGTGTAACAGGTCGGCGCGGATGTGCGCCTCATGATCTGCTGAGCGGGCCTGCTTCTGGCAGTCCCTCTACAGCGGACTTTGGATTCTTCTGTTTCGCCCTCTGCAAGTCAAGCCGTCAATGTGCTTAATTCGAACTAAGCGCATGAGAACGCAAGAAAAAACCGCCAAACCCCAGGTCGGATTATTTCAATTGCGCAGTTTTGGCAGGAAAATGGCATACGAACGCACCGGTCGCGGCGCACAGAGGGGATTTTCTGGGGGATTGAACGTCACCGCCAGCAGGACGCTGGCAGTGAGCACATCAACGGGAGGCGCTGATCAGTTGGTCGAACTCTTTGAGCAGAACCTGCAATTGACGATCCCGGCCCTGGACATCGCGGGCGGCGAAGACCATTTCGGCCATCTCCTGAATCCCCGAGGCGTTGGGCAAGGGCAGATCCTGTTCGAGGATCAGCTTCATACGTGGCAGGAAGATCCATTGCAGCCACTGCTCGAAGTCCAGGGTGTCGACCGAAAACGGCTCGACGCTGGACAGCGCCTGCGCAGAAGGCGAAACCTCGTCCCACCAGCCCTGGACCCGCAATTCGCGCTCGATCAGCAACAGTTGCTCGGCAATCTTCGGAAAACGTTGATCCATCACAGCGTAACCTTGGCCTTCTGCCGCGCCTGGGCCGCACCGGCGGCATCGCCCTGCTGCTCACGCGCCTGGGCGATCAACCCCCACAGGCTAGCCTGCAAGTCAGGACGGCCATTGGCCAGGGTCAAACCACGACGGGCGAACTGCTCCGCCTGGGGCGCATCGCCTTGGGCCATGCGCACTTGCGCCAGGCGATAGAGCACTTGCGGCTCACGCGGGGCTACCCGCTGGGCCCGCTCAAGGCTCGAAGACGCGCCATTGAGGTCACCACCCGCCTGTTGCTGCTGGGCCGTGGTGAGCAAGGCCAGCACCGGACCGTCCAACTGCTCGTCAGCCGACAGGCCACCGGCCGCGCTGCTGGCAGAAGGCACGCCGCTCGGCGTCGGCGGCAGGCTGTAGCTGGTGCTCGGTACGAGCGGGCCACTGTCGACCGGCCCCGGAGTAATCGGCCCGGAACTGATCGGGCCTGGGGTGATCGGCTGGGTGCTGATCGGCATCGAGGTCGTGGCGCCGCCCCCTGGCACCATCACCACCACACCGGTATCACCCTGTGGGATGGCCTGGACCTGGCCCTGTGTCGGGCGGGTCACGGTGGTCTTGCGAAAGCCGCCGTTGGCAGAGAGCCGCTCGCTGTTGGACACCGCAGTGCCCGAATCGACCACCGGAATCGAGCCGCGCTGCACGGTCGAGCAGCCACTGAGCAAAGTCAGAGCCGTCAGCGTCACCGCTGGAAAAAACCACTTGTTCACTTGAAACCCTCTCTGCTTAATTCATCCAGCCCTTGACCCAGTCCATCACCGATTCGCCTGAGGCGGGGTCTGTGCCACCGCAGGCGGCGCCGGGAGGCGGTTCGCTGCCGCGAATATACGGCATCTGCACCGCGCCCGGGCAACTGGCATCCGAGCCCTGCCCGGTCCGCGAATCGACCCAGGCCTGCACGATGTTGTCCGGCTGTGGCATGTCCAGCGGCAGCGGGTCGGCCTTGCGCATGAAACTGCTCCAGACCTGCAGCGCACCGGTGGCCCCGGTGAACGGCGTCTTGCCGTTGTCATCGCGGCCCAGCCACACCACCGCCAGCAGATCCTGGCTGAAACCAGCAAACCAGCTATCGCGCGAATCGTTACTGGTACCGGTCTTGCCTGCCAGGGTCAGCGTCTTGGGCAGCACGTTATAAACCGAACTGCCGGTACCCTCGCGCATCACCCGCTGCATGGCGCTCTGGATCAGATAAATGGACGCCGGATCAAAGCGCTGCTGGATCTGGAATGGATAACGCTTGAGCGGCTCGCCCTCGGCCGTCAGCACGCTGCGAATCCCGCGCATCGGCGTATTAAAACCACCGTTGGCCAGGGTCTGGTACATGGTTGCCACTTCGATCGGCGTCAAGGCACCCGCCCCCAACAACATCGACGGGAAGGCCGGGAACTCACGCGTGACGCCGAGGCGGCCGAGGGTCTTCAGGACATTCGGCACCCCGACTTCCAGACCCAGGCGTGCGGTCGAGAGGTTGTAGGAATGCGCCAGCCCCTGATACAGGAAGACCGTGCCGTGGGACCGACGATCATAGTTCTGCGGTTTCCAGACCTGGCCATCGGCGCCTTTTACCGAGAACGAATCGTCGGACAGCCAACTGGTCAGGGTGTACTTGCTCGGCTTCTCCAGCGCCGTCAGATACACCGCTGGCTTGATCAGCGAACCGATCGGGCGCACCGCATCCAGCGCCCGGTTGAACCCGGCAAAGCCGGCCTGGCGACTGCCAATCATGGCCTGTACTTCCCCGGTTTCCGGGTTGGTTACCACCATTGCCGCCTCGACCTCGTCCGCACCTTTGCGTCCGGAAAGACGCTTGAAGGTGTCGTTGACCGAAGCTTCCGCTTTCATCTGCAGGATCGGGTCGAAGCTGGTGAAAATCCGCAGGCCTTCTTCCGTCAAGTCTTCGTCGCGGTAGTCTTCGCGCAGTTGACGCTTGACCAGGTCGATAAAGCCCGGGAACGAACTGTCGGCCAGCTTGCCGCGGGTGGTCACACCCAGTGGCAGCTTTTTCGCGGCTGCCACCTGCTCGGCCGTGGCCACGCCCTGCTGCTCGAGGACATCCAGCACCAGGTTGCGCCGCTCAAGCGCCCGCTCGGGGTTGCGCCGCGGGTTGTAGTAGGACGGCCCCTTGACCATGCCCACCAGCATGGCCACTTGATGCAGTTTCAGCTCGGACAACGGCTGGCCGAAGAAGAACTGACTCGCCAGGCCAAACCCGTGCACCGCGCGCTGGCCATCCTGACCGACGAACACCTCATTGAGGTACGCCTCAAGAATTTCGCGCTTGTCGTAATGCAACTCAAGCAACATCGCCATCATCGCTTCGGTCAGCTTGCGGCTCAGGCTGCGCTCGTTGGTCAGGTAGAAGTTCTTGACCAATTGCTGGGTCAGCGTGCTGCCGCCCTGGGTCATTTTGCCGCCAGAGGTGTTGACCCAGACGGCCCGGGCAATCGATTTGGGCGATACACCCCAGTGGCTGTAGAAATCCCGGTCCTCGACCGCGACCAGGGTTTCCAGCAAATAGGGCGGGACCTGATCGAGCTTGATCAGAATCCGATCTTCGAGATTTTTCGGGTAGATCCCGCCGATCAGCAACGGCTCCAGCCGCACCACGGACAGCTTCGACCCGTTCAGCGCGGACAGCTCGGCCACGTAGTCGCCGGAGAAGCGCACACGCACCGGCTGGGCCTTCTCCATGCCTTCATAGAACTGGAAACCACGGGTATTCAGGTCCACGGTATTGCCACTGACTGCCGCCGCACCCGGGCCATTGGCCACGCTTTCGCGGCGATAGCCCAGGGCATCGAGTTCCGTGAGGAAATCTTGCTTGCTGAGCTTTTGTCCGACGAACAGCTCCAGCGGACGGGCGTAAACCTTGGCTGGAATGGTCCAGCGCTTGCCGGAGAACTTCTCCTGGACCACGGCATCAAGGTAAACAGCAAAGCCTGCCAGCACCACGAGGCCGACCAGACTGAGCTTCAGGGCCCAGCCCAGCCAAGGGCTCAGGCCTTTGGAGGGACGTTTTTTAGCAGTGCGGGGGGATCGGGTACGAGTCATGGCGGCGGATTATACGCACTTTATTCCTGATCAACATGAGCCCCGCGAGGTTTGCGTTGGCCCCGCTTGCGGCCATAATGGCGCCCTTGAATTTTTCCAGACTCTGAAGGATCGCCCGTGAGCCAATCCCTGATCGCTGCCCTGCAAAACCCGGCCCTCTACCCGCATCCGGTAGACGGATTCCAGGTCATCGAGACGCACATCTCCTGGGTGCTGCTCACCGGCCCCTACGCCTATAAAGTGAAAAAACCGGTGAACTTCGGCTTCCTCGACTTCACCACGCTCGACGCTCGCGAGCACTTCTGCGCCGAGGAACTGCGCCTCAACCAGCGCCTGACCAACGACCTGTACCTGGAAGTCTTGCCGATCACCGGCAGCGCTGAAGCCCCCCAACTGGGCGGCAGCGGTCCGGTACTGGACTACGCGCTGAAAATGCGTCAGTTCCCGCAAAGCCAACTGCTCAGCACTCTGCAGGCCAACGGCGAGCTGACCACCGCGCACATCGACGCGATGGCCCAACAGATTGCCCGCTTCCACCTCGAAGCGCCGCGCGTTCCGGCCGACCACGAAGCCGGCACACCGGACAGCGTCATGGCCCCGGTACAGCAGAACTTCGAGCAGATTCGTCCGTTCCTCAACGACAAGGCCGACCTGCTGCAACTCGAAGCCCTGCAAGCCTGGGCGCAAAGCAGCTTCGAGCGCCTCAAGCCGCTGCTGGCCCAACGCAAGGCCGAGGGTTTCATCCGCGAATGCCACGGTGATATCCACCTGGGCAACGCCACCGTGATCGACGGCAACGTGGTGATTTTCGACTGCATCGAATTCAACGAGCCGTTCCGCTTCACCGATGTCTATGCCGACACCGGTTTCCTCGCGATGGACCTGGAAGACCGCGGCCTGAAAAGCCTCGCTCGCCGCTTCATGAGCCAGTACCTGGAGCTGACCGGCGATTACCAGGGCCTGGAGCTGCTGAACTTCTACAAAGCCTACCGCGCCCTGGTGCGCGCCAAGGTCAGCCTGTTCAGCATGCCTGCCGATGCGACCCCCGTGCAGCGGGCCACTACCCTGCGCCAGTACCGCAACTACGCCAACCTGGCGGAAAGCTACAGCACCATCCCATCGCGCTTCCTGGCCATCACCCACGGCGTCTCGGCAGTCGGCAAAAGCCGCGTGGCCATGCGCCTGGTTGAAGCGCTGGGCGCCATCCGCCTGCGCTCCGATGTCGAGCGCAAGCGCCTGTTCGGCGAGCAACAGGTACCCAACGATCCACAAGCCGGCATCTACGGCGCCGACGCCAGCGCCGCCACCTATGCACGCCTGCACGAGATTGCCGACGTGATCCTGCGTGCCGGCTTCCCAGTGGTGCTCGACGCCACGTACCTCAAGCGCGAGCAGCGCGATGGCGCGGCGCACGTTGCCGAGGCCACTGGCGCACCCTTCCTGATTCTTGACTGCAACGCGCCCCAAGCCGTGATCGAGAGCTGGCTGGCCCAGCGCCAGGCCGACAAAAACGATCCATCCGACGCCAACCTGGCCGTTATCGCCGCTCAACAAGCCAATCGCGAAGCCCTGACGCCTGCAGAGATTCTCTGCAGCAAACGGGTGCAGACCAACGAAAGCGGGACCCTGGACACCGTCGTCGCCCAGATCCGCCAGCGCCTGCCAGGCCTGTAAGCACGCGAGGTAACCGGCGTGAGGTCGTGATGACCTCACGCCGGTTACGTAGTGGCACTATACTGGCGTCATAAATCCAACACGGTGACGCCCATGAGCCAGCCCACACTGCTCGATACCCCGCTCTACGCCCTGCTGCATAAAGACGACATCCATGGCTTCAACCGCGAACGCCCACAGAACGGCACCATCGACATGGTGGGCGGTGATTTTCGCGGCCTCGATCTGCGCGAACTGAACGCTGCAGGCATTGATTTCAGCGATGCCTACTTCCGCTCCGCCGACCTGCGCGGCATTGATTTTCGCCAGGCCTCCCTGGAAGGCGCGAGCCTGGCCCATGCGCAAATTTCCGGCGCCTACTTCCCGCCCGAACTTTCGGCCGACGAAATCCTTATGTCGATGAACTTCGGTACCCGCCTGCGTTACCGCACCCGCTAATCCGACTCACACCCACTGAGCCTCTGGCGCCGCCACGGGGCCGGACTTGGTGCGTCGTTTTCACGACACCCGCCCCCGTCGCAACGCCTCTCGCAGAGCCATCTGGCACATGGCCTTAGAAGCTTTTGCGTTCAAACCGACCAAAGAACTACGCTTTTCCTACTGACCGCTACACTCCTCAAAGGTCCGCCCAACGCACTCTTCGCCCATCGCAAGGAGGCTTGATGAATGACGAACTGCAACACCTGAAGAATCTTGGCAAGACGTCGGCGCAATGGCTGCATGCCGTAGGCATTCACAGTGCTTCGGATTTGCGCCGGCTGGGGGCGGTGGATGCTTACAGGGCGGTACGCACCCGCGGGTTCCGTGCATCGAAGGTGCTGCTGTACGCGATCGAGGGGGCACTGCTGGACATGCACTGGAACGATATTCCCGCCGAACGCAAAGACGCCCTCAACAAACAACTGGAAGCCATCTCGTCCCGACAAAAGAATTGAGCCCGTTCGACAGCGGGCAACCCCAGGGTTTACAGGGGTTTCAAACAAGCGTTTAGAGAAATGAAAAAGAATTCGAGAATCATCCGTTGACTTAGAAATGAGAATCGTTATGATTATCACAACTGGTCGCGAGATCAGCTGATCTTCTGGAAGACCATTGGTTCGGACTCTCAGATTATCTCCTCATCAGGCTAATCACGGTTATTTGACCCGGCTCTTGCCGGGTCTTTTTTTGCCTGTCGATTACCCACCGTCAGTCGCTCACTGGCGCATTGAGGCGCAATAATCCTGCACCGGCCGGACGGCCGTGTACCAGGCGTAATCCGCCGAGGCCGTTGCCACTGGCTGACCTTTCTCCGCCAGCATCAACACCACCGCTGGCGGGCGCGCGTCGAGATCCGCCATGTGCACCGGCACCCCGAGATCCAGGCGAGCGTGATAACCACCGGCCAATAGCATGGCGGGCGTCGGTGCAATCATCAGGCGCTCGGCCATTCGCCGATCGCGGTGTTGCTGCACGGCCAGCATCGCCGGCATCTGGCTTTCGGGTAGCAGGCCGCAATGGGATAACGCAATTTGCGCCAGCAACGACGCCCTGACCGAGGCCGCATTCGAGCGCCCACCGCTCAGGGCTGGTGCCTCTTTGTAGAGACGCCGCACCTCAGGCCCATCGAGATTGGCTGCCAGCAAGGGATAAGGCTGGGCCAAGGCATAACGCACAATCGGGCCATACAGACTCCAGTCCCAACCCGGCTGCCAGGCCAGCGCGGCCGGCAGATCAGCCGGCCATTGCCCCGGACTGCGTGCGCGCAGTTGATCGACCGCGGCCTGTTGCCCGGGGGTGAGCATTTCCAGCAACAGACTGCCTTGCGCCCGGCGCTGGGCCAACGCGTGCAACAGCCATAGTTGGACCTGGTGGTGATCAGGGTTGTCATGCTGCTCGCCGACGATCACCCGGGGCGCTGCGGCCAAACGCTCGACCAGCGCCTGGGCCGTCAGTGTCTGCCCGCTGCGCAGATCGATAATCTCGCCAGCAGGCTGGCCTACGCCTGTCGGCACCCCGCTCTGGCAGGCCGCCAGCAGCAGGCACAACAGAATCAGGATTCGACCCATGAGCTCACCTCAACGAGCAATGATCAGCGGATGCCCACGCTCCGGGTGCGGCTGCACCAACACCTCCAGGCCGAACACCGCCTGCAGCGACTCGGGGCGCAGTACCTGTTGCGGGGTGTCCAAGGCGTGGGGGCGACCGTTTTCCAGGAGCAGAATGCGGTCACAGTAGCGCGCGGCCAGATTCAGGTCATGCAGGATCACCAGCACCGCCGCACCGCGATCGGCAAACTGGCGCACAGCCTGCAACGTCGTGTGTTGATGCAGGGGGTCGAGCATCGAGGTTGGCTCATCGAGCAGCAAGGTCTGCCCTGCTTCACCCGGCCATAGCTGCGCCAGCACCCGCGCCAGGTGCACCCGCTGGCGCTCACCACCCGAGAGTGCGGTGTAGCTGCGCCCGCTCAAGTGGGCAACGTCAGCTGCTTGCAAGGCGGCGGCGACAATTTCGTCATCTCGCTGGCGGCCGGTCTGATGCGGCAAGCGGCCCATGCCGACCACCTCCTCGACGCGGAAGGCGAAATCCAGGGTCGAACTCTGCGGCAGCACGGCCAGACGTTGCGCGCGCCGGGCGCCGTCCCACTCATTCAATGGGCGCTGGTCCAGCCAGACGTGGCCATGATCGGCACGCAGTTCCCCGCACAGGGCTGCCAGCAAGGTGCTTTTGCCAGCACCGTTGGGGCCCAGCACACCAAGCACCTCGCCTGGGTTGAGCGCAAGGTCGATGTCCGCCAGGACGATGTTGCCGCCTCGACGGATTTGCAGGTTTTCCACGCGCAGCATCAGGCACGACCTCGCAACAACAGGAACAGAAAGAACGGTGCACCAATGAACGCGGTGACGATGCCGATTGGTAATTCCGCCGGTGCCAGCGCCAGGCGCGCCACCAGGTCGGCCAGCAATAACAGGCTGGCACCCGCCAGGATCGAGGCCGGCAGCAACACCCGGTGATCAGGTCCGGCGAGCAACCGCACCAGGTGCGGCACCACCAGGCCGACAAAGCCGATCATCCCCGCCGCCGCGACAGCCGCACCCACCCCTAGCGCAGTGCAGAACACCAGTTCGCGCTTGAGCCGCTCGACATTGATCCCCAGGTGACTGGCCTCGGACTCGCCAAGCAGCAGCGCATTCAATGCCTTGGCCCGGCGCGGCAACCATAGCGCCACCACCACCGTCACCAGCAGCAAGGGCCAGAGCCGCGCATAACTGGCGCCATTGAGACTGCCCAGGTTCCAGAACGTTAGGGTGCGCAAGGTCGCATCGTCGGCCAGATAAGTGAACAAGCCCACCGCCGACCCCGCCAACGCCGTCAGGGCGATGCCCGCCAGCAACATGGTCGCGACGTTGGTCTGGCCGTTGCGCCGGCCCAGACGATAAACCAGCGCCGTCACCCCCAGGCCGCCGAGGAAGGCACAGATCGACAACAAGTACGGACCGATCGCCTCCGGCATTCCGCCAAACAACGAACCACCGACAATCGCGATCGCCGCGCCGAGGGCCGCGCCACTGGAAACCCCCACCAGACCCGGGTCCGCCAGCGGGTTGCGGAACAGCCCCTGCATCGCCACCCCAGACAGGGCCAGGACGCCACCCACCGCCAGCCCGAGCAAGGTACGCGGCAAACGGATCTGCCCGAGTATCAGCTCGGCCTGCTCCAGGCCATCACCGGCAATCGGCAACCCGAGCATGCGCAGGGCCGCACGCAAGGTGTCCAGCAACGGCAAGCTGACGGGGCCCAGGGCCAGGGACAGCCAGATCGCCAGCACACACAGCAGACCCAGACCAATGAACAACGAACGCGGTTTTACCAGAGTACTCATTGGGCGGCAGTGGCCTTGGCGGACTCAGCCGGATAGAAACCGGCAGACAGCTTGACCAGGCTTTGCGGCAAACGCGGTCCCAGGCCGCCGACCAACAGCGTCGGGTCGAGCTCCAGGACGCGACCGGCCTTGGCCGCCGGCGTCGAGGCGAGGATCGGGTTCTGCTTGAACAACGCTTCACGTGCGGCATCACCGGTCAATGCCCGGTCCGAGAACACCAGGACATCCGGCGTCAGGCCCGCCAGGGACTCCACCGAAAACGGCTTGTAGCCACTGTGGGTCGCCAGGTTATGCCCGCCGGCCTGTTGCAGCAGCCAATCGGCCGCGGTGTCTTTACCCGCGATCAACGGCTTGCCCCCGGCGTGGCCCAGCAACAGCAGCACACCCGGTGCCTTGGCGCTGGACTGGGCCTGGCTGACCCAGGCCTGCTGCTGCGCAATTTGCTGTTGATAACCGTCGAACAGTGCCGTGGCCTGCGCCTCGCTGCCCAGCAAGCGCCCCAGATGCTGCAAATTGTTCTGCAGGGTGGGCAAGTCCGGCTGAGCCGAGAACAGCTCGACCTGGACCCCGGCACTGCGAATCTGCGACAACACCGGCGGCGGGCCCATTTCTTCGGTGCCGATCAGGATCTGCGGACGCAGGCTCAAAATGCCTTCCGCCGACAGTTGGCGTTGATAACCGATACTCGGCAAGCTCTTGAGTGACTCCGGGTGCTGGCTGGTGGTGTCCACTCCCACCAGCTTGGCCTGCGCGCCCAAGGCACTGACCCACTCCGAGAGCGCGCCCCCGGCACTGACCCAGCGTTGCGGCAATTCGGCCGCTGCGGCCCCATGGGTAACCAGAAGTCCGACACAGAGCGCGATAGCGCTGGTACTCAGGCGCATAACAGGGTTTCCTTTCAGGAGTTTTCCCGCACAATCCCAGGCGCTTTGGCTAACGCACCTTCGCGGGCGAAGCCGGCATTTGATAATTGTTAGCATTTGCGCGTCAAGCACGGACATATTTGCTAACCAGCGCACGCAGCACATAACCGCCGCAGGCCAGGGTCTTCGGCACCTGAGGATAGTCATGAAGTTTCTTTGTACCAGCGCCGAACTGGTCGATGCCAGCAGCCGTGGCTTCGAGATTGCCGGGCAAAAGGTCTTTGCCGTGCGCCGCGAAGGCCGGGTCTACGCTTACCAGAACCGTTGCCCGCACCGTGGCGTCGGCCTGGAATGGCAGCCGGACCAATTCCTCGACCCCAGCGCCAGCCTGATCCAGTGCGCCACCCATGGCGCACTGTTCCTGATCGAGAGTGGTGAATGTGTGGCTGGGCCTTGCGCAGGCCAATCACTCAAGGCCCTGCAGTGCCGCGAAGACGCCCAAGGCATCTGGGTCCAAGGCTAAACGCCGAGCAGCACCTGAAGACGCCGCTCGACCCTGATTTCCTCGGCGGTCAGGCTCACGCCATAGGCCAACACTTCAACCCCGGACGCTTTGGCCTGCGCCAGGGCGGCGGCGTAGCCCGGATCGATCTCCACCGCCGGGCGCACTGCCTCGATACCGGTCAGGTTCACGCAATACAACTGCACAGCGCGAATCCCGTCCCGGGCCAGGCATGCCAGCTCGCGCAAATGCTTGGCACCGCGCTGAGTCACCGCATCGGGAAAAGCCGCGACCGCCGAGCCGTCGAACCCCAGGGTGACACTTTTGACTTCGACGAAGGCCGGTCCGTGGGGGTAATCGAGGCGGAAATCGATCCGGCTGTTCTCCTGCCCGTACGGCACTTCCCGCTTGAGCCCGGTAAAGCCGGCCAGCTCGCTGATCAGCCCGGCGCGCAGCGCTTCCTCGATCAACGGGTTGGCCCGCGCCGTATTGACACACGCCAGGCGTCCTTGCGGGGTCTCGCTGATTTCCCAGGTACCGGGCAATTTGCGCTTGGGGTCGTTGGAGCGGCTGAACCAGACCTGCCCGCCTTCGACCATGCAATTGAACATCGAGCCGGTGTTAGGGCAGTGAATGGTGAGCATCTCGCCGCTAACAGTTTCGATATCGGCGAGAAAACGCTTGTATCGTCGGATCAGCCGACCTTCTTCCAGAGGGGGATCGAAGCGCATCAGCCTTGCCAGCTCCGCAAGCCACGGGCAATCCGTTCCACCGCTTCGCGCAACCGCGGCAGGCTCTGGGTGTAGGCAAACCGCACGTGATGCCCGGCCTGGTGCCGGCCGAAGTCCAGCCCCGGGGTAAAGGCGATGTGTTCGGTTTCCAGGAAATGCCGACAGAACGCAAAGGCATCGCCACCAAAGGCGCTGATGTCCGCATACAGATAGAACGCGCCTTCGGGCTCTACCGCGATGCCAAAGCCCAGCTCACGCAACGCCGGCAGGAGGAAATCGCGGCGCCGGCCGAATTCGGCGCGGCGCTCTTCCAGAATGCTCAAGGTTTGCGGCTCGAAACAGGCCAATGCCGCGTACTGGGCCATGCTCGGCGCGCTGATATAGAGGTTCTGCGCGAGCTTCTCCAGCTCGCTGACCGCCCCTTGCGGCGCCACCAGCCAGCCCAGGCGCCAGCCGGTCATGCCGAAATATTTGGAAAAACTATTCAGGACAAAGGCACTGTCATCCACTTCCAGCACACTGGCGGCATCGGTGCCGTAGGTCAGGCCGTGGTAGATCTCGTCCACCACCAGGTGGCCGTTGCGCCCCTTGATTGCCGTCGACAGTCCAGCCAGTTCGTCGCGGGTCAGAATGGTTCCGGTGGGGTTGGCCGGAGATGCCACCAGTGCACCGACACTGTCCTGATCCCAATAACGCTGCACCAGGTCCGGGGTCAGTTGGTAACGCACCTCCGGCCCGACCGGCACCAGTTGCGCCGCGCCCTCCACCAACCGCAGAAAGTGGCGGTTGCACGGGTAACCGGGGTCGGCCAGCAACCAGTGCTTGCCTGGGTCCACCAGTAAGGCACTGGCGAGCAACAGCGCGCCGGAGCCACCTGGGGTGATCAGGATGCGTTGCGGATCGATGTTCAAGCCGTAACGTTGCTCGTAGAAGCCGCTGATGGCCTCACGCAGTTCAGGTATGCCGCGCGCCGCGGTGTATCGGGTTTTCCCCGCCGTCAGCGCTGCCTGGCCAGCCTGGATGATCGGTTCGGCAGTGGTGAAGTCCGGTTCGCCGATTTCCAGGTGAATGACGTCGTGCCCGGCTGCTTGCAGCTCGTTGGCGCGCGCCAGCAGGGCCATGACGTGGAAAGGTTCGATAGCGCGGCTGCGCGCACTGTAGGGCTGAGCCATTAGCCTTCCTTCAACGGGGTAAAAGAAACGATTCTACCCAAGGCCAGGAACGAGCGAGAAGCTAATGCGGTCACAAGACCAAGGTTCATGTGTCATAGAGCCCATACGCAAGGCGCAGGATTGACTAAAATCAATATTTGATCAGGTCTCCAGAGCCGCCAGACCAGGCTTTGCAACCCTTTGCAAGCCTTATGGGCCGCAGCCTCGACATGAGGGAGTAGCGCGGCCTGATTTGATCTGGTAAGTTCGCCCGCTTGCAGCCGCAGGGCCGGCAGGTGTCGGTGATGGAGCAATCCTGCGCAATGGATTACAAGAGTAGAGGCGGTCCATTTCATGCCCACCCAAGCAAAGCAACAGGCAAATCAGTCGATCAGCGGCTTCGAACCCTACGTTGAGTCCAAGGGCGAGGAGTACATGGGCAAGCCCATGCGCGCTCACTTCACCAAGATCCTGAACAAGTGGAAACAGGACTTGATGCAGGAAGTCGACCGTACGGTTGACCACATGAAAGACGAAGCGGCCAACTTCCCAGACCCGGCCGACCGTGCCAGCCAGGAAGAAGAATTCAGCCTCGAACTGCGCGCCCGCGACCGCGAGCGCAAGCTGATCAAGAAAATCGACAAGACCCTGCAACTGATCGAAGACGAAGAATACGGTTGGTGCGAGTCGTGCGGCGTCGAAATCGGCATTCGCCGTCTCGAAGCACGTCCTACTGCCGACATGTGCGTCGACTGCAAGACCCTTGCGGAAATCAAGGAAAAGCAGGTCGGCAAGTAATCTCGACCTGAACGAAAAACGGAGCGTGCGAACGCTCCGTTTTTGTTTCTGCCTTTTGCCTTTTGTAGGAGTGAGCCTGCTCGCGATAGCGGTGGGTCGGTCAATATCGGTGTTGAATGTCACACCGCTATCGCGAGCAGGCTCACTCCTACAGGTTGACCTGCGTATAGCCTGAAAAGTAGCTTCGTCTCCATGACTGCCAAAACACCCCCCGACTACATCGGGCGCTTCGCCCCCACGCCCAGTGGCCATCTGCACTTCGGTTCCCTGGTCGCCGCCCTGGCCTCCTACCTCGACGCCCGCTCGGTCGGTGGGCGCTGGCTGCTGCGCATGGAAGACCTTGACCCGCCCCGGGAAGAACCCGGCGCCCAGGCGGCGATTCTCAAGGCCCTGGAAAGCTACGGCTTTGAATGGGACGGCACGATGATTCGCCAGAGCGAACGGCACGCCGCCTACGCCCAGGTCCTTGATCAACTGTTCAACCACGGCCTGGCCTACGCCTGCACCTGCTCGCGCAAACAGCTGGAGCCCTATCACGGCATCTACCCGGGCCTGTGCCGCAACGCCGGCCACCCGAGTGAAAACGCAGCGATCCGCCTGCGTGTACCCGAGCTGGAATACCATTTTAATGACCGTGTGCAAGGCGAATACCGCCAGCACCTGGGTCGCGAGGTCGGCGATTTTGTGATACGTCGCCGCGACGGGCTCTACGCCTATCAATTGGCCGTGGTGCTCGACGATGCCTGGCAAGGCATCACCGACATCGTGCGCGGTGCCGACCTGCTCGACTCCACCCCGCGCCAGCTGTATCTGCAGGAACTGCTCGGCTTGCGCCAACCGCGCTACCTGCACCTGCCCCTGATTACCCAACCCGATGGCAACAAGCTGGGCAAATCCTACCGTTCGCCTCCGCTGCGCGCAGACCAGGCCACGCCCTTGTTGCTGCGCGCATTGCGAGCCCTGGGGCAAACGCCGCCTGTCGACCTGGACGATGCGACGCCGGCCGAAGTGCTCAAGTGGGGCAGCATCCACTGGGACGCGACGCGGATCCCGCGCACGCCGAGCCTGCCCGAAGCGTTATTACGCTGACTAAGCTTGCAGGTTGGCGCCCATCCGTTACCATCGCCGCACGTTTTCGGGCACGCACACAATAAAGAGAGGCCGGGATGTACATCTATCGCTTGGTCCTGCTGCTGGTAGTGGGGATCTATCTGTTCTCCCCCGCCATCATGGACTGGTGGATCGACGCCACTGGCGCCTGGTATCGCCCGTATCTGCTGTGGCTGATCCTGATCGTCGTGACCTTCATCCTGCAGAGCCAAAAAGATGCCGATGAGCTTTAGCCTGACCCAGATGATCCTGATCAGCGCCGCCTACCTGGCGGTGCTGTTCGGCGTTGCCTGGATCAGCGAACGTGGAATGATCCCACGGGCGATCATTCGCCACCCGCTGACCTACACCCTGTCGCTTGGGGTCTATGCCAGCGCCTGGGCGTTCTACGGCACGGTCGGCCTGGCCTATCAGTACGGCTATGGTTTCCTGTCCAGTTACCTGGGAGTGTCCGGCGCGTTCCTGCTGGCACCGGTGCTGCTGTACCCGATCCTGAAGATCACCCGCACCTATCAGTTGTCGTCCCTGGCCGACCTGTTTGCCTTTCGCTTTCGCAGTACCTGGGCCGGCGCGCTGACCACCATATTCATGCTGATCGGCGTGTTGCCGTTATTGGCCCTGCAGATCCAGGCCGTGGCCGACTCCATCGGCATCCTCACTCGCGAGCCGGTGCAGCATCGCGTGGCGCTGAGCTTCTGCGCGCTGATCACCCTGTTCACGATTTTCTTTGGCTCGCGACACATTGCCACCCGGGAGAAACACGAGGGCCTGGTGTTCGCCATTGCCTTCGAATCAGTGATCAAGCTGATCGCCATTGGTGGCGTTGGCCTGTACGCGCTGTACGGTGTGTTCGACGGCCCGCAACAGCTTGAGCTGTGGCTACTGCAGAACCAGACCGCCCTCGCCGCCCTGCACACGCCACTGCAAGAAGGTCCATGGCGCACGCTATTGCTGGTGTTCTTCGCCTCGGCGATCGTGATGCCGCACATGTACCACATGACTTTCACCGAAAACCTCAACCCGCGCTCCCTGGTCAGTGCCAGCTGGGGCCTGCCGCTGTTCCTGCTGTTGATGAGCCTGGCCGTGCCACTGATTCTCTGGGCCGGGCTGAAACTGGGCGCCACCACCAACCCGGAATACTTCACCCTCGGGATCGGCATCGCCGCCAACAGCAAGGCCCTGGCCCTGCTGGCTTATGTCGGCGGGCTCTCCGCTGCCAGCGGCCTGATCATCGTCACCACCCTGGCGCTGTCCGGGATGGCCTTGAACCACCTGGTGCTGCCGCTGTACCAGCCGCCCGCCGAAGGCAACATCTACCGCTGGCTGAAATGGACCCGCCGCGCGCTGATCGTCGCGATCATCATGGCCGGTTATGGCTTCTACCTGCTGCTGGGCGCCGAGCAGGACCTGGCCAATCTGGGCATCGTGGCCTTTGTCGCCACCTTGCAGTTCCTGCCGGGCGTGTTGTCGGTGCTGTACTGGCCGACTGCCAACCGACGCGGCTTCATCGCCGGGTTGCTGGCAGGCATCCTGGTCTGGCTGGTGACCATGCTGCTGCCGCTGGTGGGCAATCTGCAGGGGTTCTATATCCCGCTGCTGAACATGATCTACGTGCTCGACGACACCAGTTGGCACATGGCGGCCATCGCCTCGCTGGCGGCCAACGTGCTGATGTTCACCCTGATCTCGCTATTCACCAATGCCAGCACCGAGGAAGCCAGCGCTGCCGAAGCCTGCGCCGTGGACAACGTGCGACGCCCGCAACGACGCGAGCTGCATGCCGCCTCGCCCCAGGAATTCGCCACCCAACTGGCCAAGCCACTGGGTGCCAAGGCCGCGCAAAAGGAAGTCGAGCAAGCCCTGCGCGATCTGTACCTGCCGTTCGATGAACGTCGGCCCTATGCCCTGCGCCGCCTGCGCGACCGCATCGAGGCCAACCTCTCCGGCCTGATGGGCCCCAGCGTGGCGCAAGACATGGTCGAGACCTTCCTGCCCTACAAGGCCGGCGGCGAAAACTATGTCACCGAAGACATTCACTTCATCGAAAGCCGGCTCGAGGACTATCACTCGCGCCTCACCGGCCTTGCCGCCGAACTCGACGCCCTGCGCCGCTACCACCGCCAGACCCTGCAAGAATTGCCGATGGGCGTCTGTTCGCTGGCCAAGGACCAGGAAATCCTCATGTGGAACAAAGCCATGGAAGAGCTGACCGGCATTGCCGC
Organism: Pseudomonas sp. P5_152; assembly: GCF_033989915.1. Taxonomy (NCBI): domain Bacteria; kingdom Pseudomonadati; phylum Pseudomonadota; class Gammaproteobacteria; order Pseudomonadales; family Pseudomonadaceae; genus Pseudomonas; species Pseudomonas sp. P5_152. The sequence goes on from NZ_JASFAH010000002.1 coordinate 2,181,163, forward strand.
GCAGCGCGTGGTGGGTTCACGCCTGAGCACACTGGGCGAGCCGTGGAAGGAACTGCTGCAAGGTTTCATCAACCTGCCCGACGAACACTTGCACAAACAGCACCTGGCCCTCGATGGCCAGACCCGCTGGCTGAACCTGCACAAAGCGGCCATCGACGAACCGCTGGCGCCGGGTAACAGTGGCCTGGTGTTGCTGGTCGAGGACCTGACCGAAACCCAGATGCTCGAAGACAAACTGGTGCACTCCGAACGCCTGGCGAGCATCGGTCGCCTGGCGGCCGGCGTGGCCCACGAAATTGGCAACCCGATCACCGGCATCGCCTGCCTGGCGCAGAACCTGCGCGAAGAGCGGGAAGAAGATGGCGAACTGACCGAAATCAGCGGACAGATTCTCGAGCAGACCAAGCGGGTGTCACGCATCGTGCAGTCGCTGATGAGCTTTGCCCACGCCGGCAGCCACCAGCACAATGACGAGCCGGTGTGCCTGGCCGAGGTGGCGCAGGATGCCATTGGTCTGCTGGCGCTGAACCGACGCAACTTCGAAGTGCAGTTCTTCAACCTGTGCGATCCCGAGCATTGGGTCGTGGGTGACCCACAGAGGCTCGCCCAGGTCCTGATCAACCTGCTGTCCAACGCCCGCGATGCAACACCGGCCGGCAGTGCGGTGCGGGTAAAAAGCGAAGCCAGCGAACACACGGTCGACCTGATCGTGGAAGACGAAGGCAGTGGCATCCCGGCGAACATCAAGGACCGCTTGTTCGAACCCTTCTTTACCACCAAGGATCCTGGCGAAGGCACCGGTCTGGGCCTTGCACTGGTCTATTCCATCGTTGAAGAGCATTATGGACAAATCACCATCGACAGCCCGGCTGACATCCAAAGCCAACGCGGCACCCGTATCCGGGTGACCTTACCGCGTCATGTCGAAGCGACGTCCGCTGTGAACTGAGACCGTCGAGAGAATCGAATCAATGCCGCACATTTTGATCGTCGAAGACGAAACCATTATCCGCTCCGCCTTGCGCCGCCTGCTGGAACGTAACCAGTACCAGGTCAGCGAAGCCGGTTCAGTGCAGGAAGCACAAGAACGCTTCAGCATTCCCACGTTCGACCTGATTGTCAGCGACCTGCGCCTGCCCGGCGCTCCGGGGACTGAACTGATCAAGCTCGGCCAGGGCACGCCGGTGCTGATCATGACCAGCTACGCCAGCCTGCGCTCGGCGGTGGACTCGATGAAAATGGGCGCGGTGGACTACATCGCCAAGCCTTTCGACCACGACGAAATGCTCCAGGCCGTCGCACGCATCCTGCGTGACCGACAGACGGCACAGAGCACCGCCAATGAGCGACCGGCCGGCAAGGTCGCCAATGGCAGCGACAAGCCAGGGCTCGACAACAGCAACGGCGAGATCGGCATCATCGGCTCCTGCCCACCGATGCAGGACCTCTACAGCAAGATCCGCAAAGTCGCGCCAACCGATTCCAATGTGCTGATCCAGGGTGAATCCGGGACCGGCAAGGAGCTGGTGGCCCGCGCCCTGCACAACCTGTCCAAGCGTGCCAAGGCGCCGATGATCTCGGTGAACTGCGCGGCCATTCCGGAAAGCCTGATCGAGTCCGAACTGTTCGGCCACGAGAAAGGCGCCTTTACCGGTGCCAGCGCCGGACGTGCCGGCCTCGTGGAAGCGGCGGACGGCGGGACCCTGTTCCTCGACGAGATCGGCGAACTGCCACTGGAAGCCCAGGCGCGCCTGCTGCGCGTATTGCAGGAAGGCGAGATCCGCCGTGTCGGCTCGGTGCAGTCGCAAAAAGTCGACGTGCGCCTGATCGCGGCCACTCACCGCGACCTCAAGAGCCTGGCGAAAATCGGCCAGTTCCGTGAAGACCTGTTTTACCGCCTCCACGTGATCGCCCTGAAACTGCCGGCATTGCGCGAACGCGGTGCCGACGTCAACGAAATCGCCAATGCCTTCCTTGCACGCCAGAGTGCGCGGGTCAATCGTACCGACCTGAAGTTCGCCCCTGACGCCGAGCAGGCGATTCGTCATTACAGCTGGCCGGGCAACGTGCGCGAACTGGAAAACGCCGTCGAGCGTGCCGTGATCCTGTGCGAGAGCCCAGAAATCTCTGCCGAGCTGCTGGGCATCGACATCGAGCTCAGTGACCTGGAAGAAGACGAATTCATTGGCCTGGCACCGCATCAGGGCAGCACCAGCAACGCCAGCCACGAGCCGACCGAAGACCTGTCCCTGGAAGACTACTTCCAGCACTTCGTCCTCGAACACCAGGACCACATGACGGAAACCGAACTGGCCCGCAAACTTGGGGTCAGCCGTAAATGCCTGTGGGAACGCCGCCAACGCCTGGGCATCCCGCGGCGCAAGACCGGGGTAACCAGCGAGGGCTGAACGTTACCTGTCGACTGTGCAGGTAACAGCTGAACATGTGAAAAAACTGTTACCGCAGCTTTTTTCGTAACAAAAGCCGGGGCTTAAGGTAACGAAGCCCCGGTTTTTTTTCGCCTCGGATAAAGCCCTCTGCCTGGCTAACCCCTTGTTTTACTGGGGATCGCAAAAGTTGGCACGGCTTCTGCTATATGTTTGGTACAAGAACAATAACAAGCAATGCACAAGACAATAAAAATAAGACGAATCGACTCACGCACAATAAAAACAAGACGGCGAGAGGCGTAGCTAACTGATTCTTTTGGAGAGGCGTTGTATTTGGGGCTTGCCCCACAACCAGGCCGAGAACAACAAAAACTGCCCTAAGGCAGAGCCTGAACTGGTTGGATCGATAGATCATTGCAACACAGCGATCAAAGCAATCCGTTTGCTCTTGGCTCCCGATTGGGAGGGTCATGCAGGGAAAACCTCATGACATGGGCGCGACACAAAAACAAGAAGCCCGAAACCCATAATAAAAATAGAGCACGCAACTACTTCTTGGGGAGCTTCGGCTCCCCTTGTAGTTTCTGCCGTTTAGCCGACCGACACTGCACAATTCCCGCCTTCACGACGGCTTCGCCGGCGAACGCTGCTTCGCATGGCTCGACAGCTGCTACAGAGAACCGCGCAGCTTCCTACACCATCCCTCGACTAAATGCTAGAATCCCGGCCCATCATGCGGTCATTCTTGGTTATGGCCGAACATTCCTTCAAACAGTGCATCCCATGCTGAAGAAGCTGTTCCAGTCATTCCGTTCTCCCAAGCGTCATACGCAACACATTCGCAGCACGCCTGAAGTGCTCAACAGCGGCCAACATTCGCTGCAAAAGGGCCAATTCAGCCGTTACGCAGTGAATATCGTCGAGCGCCTGCAGAACGCCGGTTACCAGGCTTACCTGGTCGGTGGCTGTGTGCGTGACATGTTGCTTGGCATCACGCCCAAAGATTTCGACGTCGCCACCAGTGCCACACCAGAACAGGTTCGCGCCGAGTTTCGTAACGCGCGCATCATTGGCCGTCGCTTCAAGTTGGTGCACATCCACTTTGGCCGCGAAATCATCGAAGTGGCGACCTTCCGCGCCAATCACCCGCAAAACGACGAAGAGGAAGACAGCAACCAGTCCTCGCGTAACGAAAGCGGGCGCATTTTGCGCGACAACGTCTACGGCACCCTGGAAGAAGACGCGCAACGTCGCGACTTCACCATCAATGCCCTCTACTACGATCCGGTCAGTGAGCGCATCCTCGACTACGCCAACGGCGTACACGATATTCGCAACCACCTGATCCGCCTGATCGGCGACCCGACCCAGCGCTACCAGGAAGACCCGGTACGCATGCTGCGAGCGGTGCGTTTTGCCGCCAAGCTGAACTTCGGTATCGAGAAGCACACGGCCGCACCGATCCGCGACCTGGCCCCCATGCTGCGGGAAATCCCGTCGGCACGCCTGTTCGAAGAAGTGTTGAAGCTGTTCCTTTCGGGGCATGCCGCTGACACCTTTGAAATGCTGGTCGACCTGCAATTGTTCGATCCATTGTTCCCGGCCAGCGCCGATGCACTGGAGCACAACCCGACCTACACCCACACCCTGATCAGTGAAGCGCTGATCAACACCGACCTGCGGATCAAGCAGAACAAGCCGGTGACCCCAGCCTTCCTGTTCGCCGCCCTGCTGTGGCCTGCGCTGCCGGCCCGGGTCCTGCGCTTGCAGGACCGTGGCATGCCGCCGATCCCGGCCATGCAGGAAGCCGCTCACGAACTGATCGCCGAGCAGTGCCAACGGATTGCCATTCCCAAACGTTTCACCATGCCGATCCGCGAGATCTGGGACATGCAGGAACGCCTGCCCCGCCGCAGCGGCAAACGCGCCGACCTGCTGCTGGACAACCCACGCTTCCGTGCCGGCTACGACTTCCTGCTGCTGCGCGAAAGCGCCGGCGAACAGACCAACGGCCTGGGCGAATGGTGGACGGACTATCAGGACGCCAACGACAGCGAACGCCGGGACATGATTCGCGACCTCAGCGGCAAGGATGAAAGTGCCGGCGCAGCCCCACGCAAACGTCGCCGCACCGGTGGTGCCAAGCGCAAACGTGCCGCTGACGGCACGAGCGCTTCAGGCGAGTAAGTCGATGGAACGCATCTACATCGGCATGGGCAGCAACCTCGCGGCCCCGCAAGAGCAACTGCGCAACGCTGTACAGGCGTTGACGCAGTTGCCCAAGACTCAACTGACTGGGGTCTCGGCCTTCTATCAAAGCGACTCCCTGCTGCCAGGCCAGCCTCGCTACACCAACGCCGTAGCGGCGCTGGAGAGTGCCCTCGCGCCCCTCGAGCTGCTCGATGCGCTGCAAGCCATCGAAAACCAGCAAGGCCGCGAACGCCTTGAGCGCTGGGGCCCGCGCACCCTCGACCTGGACATCCTGCTGTTCGGCGACCGCCTCATCGACGAGCCACGCCTCAAGGTCCCCCACTACCAGATGCAGGAACGGGCCTTTGTGCTCTACCCCCTGGCTGAGCTGGCCCCCGCCCAACTGGAACTGGCGGACGGCCGTCGCTTGAGCGACCTGCTGGCAGCCTGCCCGTTTGTCGGCCTGGATCGCCTGGCCACCGGCGATTAATCCTACAGAGCGCACCGCACTCTGCTGAATCGCATCAGTAACGCCGGTAACACCCAGGCGGTAACACATCCAATTGACTTCCCGAGTTCTCATCACGACTATAGGCGTCCCGCTGCCGCCAACCCGGCACCAAGGGCGCAATCCAGGCTTTTCAAGCACGACAAAAGACCGTGCGCCTGAGTCCATGAAGAATCACGCGCGTTACTCGCAGTAGTTTTCCAAGCGCCTGAACGAGGATCCTTTTCATGCCAGCTATTACTCTCACCACCCTGCAGTCCCTGAAGCAGAAAGGTGAAAAGATCACCATGCTGACCTGCTACGACGCTACTTTTGCCCACGCCTGCAATGAGGCCGGTGTTGAAGTGTTACTGGTGGGCGACTCCCTTGGTATGGTGTTGCAAGGCCATGACAGCACCCTGCCCGTCACGACGGCCGAGATGGCGTACCACGTGGCCTGCGTCAAGCGCGGCAACACTGATGCACTGATCCTCGCCGACCTGCCGTTCATGGCCAATGCGACGACCGAGCAAACCATGATCAACAGCGCCCAGCTGATGCAGGCCGGCGCGCACATGGTCAAGGTCGAAGGCGCACTGTGGCTGGCCGATTCGATTCGCTTGCTGGCCGAGCGCGGGGTTCCGGTGTGCGCGCACATGGGTCTGACACCGCAGGCGGTGAACATCCTGGGCGGCTATAAGGTCCAGGGTCGCAACGAGAACCAGGCACGGCAGATGCGTGCCGACGCCATTGCCCTGGAACAGGCCGGAGTCTCGATGCTGTTGCTCGAATGTGTGCCAAGCGAACTGGCCCTGGAAATTTCCCAGGCGGTGAAGATCCCGGTGATCGGCATCGGTGCCGGCAGCGGTACCGACGGCCAGGTGTTGGTGCTGCACGACATGCTCGGCCTATCGCTTACCGGCCGCGCACCCAAGTTCGTGAAGAACTTCATGGCCGGCCAAGAGAGCATCCAGGCGGCCCTCAGCGCTTACGTCACGCAAGTCAAAGCCGTGACCTTCCCGGGTGCTGAACACGGATTTTCTGCATGATCACCGTCAACACCGTACTTGAACTGCGTGCCGCGGTCGCCCGCGCGCGCAGCGAAGGCAAGCGCATCGGCTTCGTCCCGACCATGGGCAACCTGCACAGCGGCCACATGGCCCTGGTCACCAAGGCCGCCCAGCAGGTGGATTTCGTAGTCGCGAGTATCTTTGTCAACCCGCTGCAGTTCGGTGCGGGCGAAGACCTGGATAAGTACCCGCGGACCCTGGCCGGCGATCAGGAACAACTGCTGCAAGCCGGTTGCCACTTGCTGTTTGCGCCGACCGTCGAGGAAATGTACCCCGACGGCATGTCCGGCCAGACCCGCGTCAGTGTCCCCAACCTGGCAGAAGGCTTGTGCGGCGCCAGCCGTCCCGGGCATTTCGAAGGCGTGGCGACGGTAGTCAGCAAGCTGTTCAACATGGTCCAGCCGGACCTCGCAGTGTTCGGCCAGAAAGACTTCCAGCAACTGGCGGTGATCCGCGCACTGGTGCATGACCTCAACATGCCGATCCAGATCATTGGCGAGCCGACTGTACGCGCCGCCGATGGCCTGGCCCTGTCGTCGCGCAATGGCTTCCTCGATGAGCGACAACGGGCCGTGGCACCCGTGGTGTATCGCACCCTGAAAGGCATTGCCGACGCCATCGAGCAAGGTCGACGCGATTATCCGGCGTTGCTCCAGGCGCAGCTCAAGCAACTTGAAGCGGCCGGATTGCGTCCTGATTACCTGGAGATTCGCCACGCACAAAACCTGCGCCCGGCGACCCCCGAAGATCGCGACCTGGTGATCCTGGTGGCTGCCTTCCTCGGCACCACCCGCCTGATCGACAACCTGCACCTGAACCTCGATACCCCCGCCTAAACCCCGCACGCCCCCCCTGTAGGAGCGAGCTTGCTCGCGATGACGGCATGTCAGTCAATGAGATATAGAATCTGACGACCTCATCGCGAGCAAGCTGACCAGTTCAAGCTCGCTGCCACCACAAAGCCAAGACAGATACCCCCCTCAAGGTTTACTGTTGTCGGCCTGCGTTTTTTAATCATGTCTTCGTAGTTTTACCGGATAATATCTGCCGCCCGGCAGGATGTTCCGGGCTTTTCAGTGTCCTAAAGGCAGTTCAAGTAAAAGGAAACCCGCAGCGATGGCGTACTACCGCAACCCTCAAGACGTTACCGCTCTGCCAGCCTGGCAGGCGCTGAATGATCACCGCCAAGCCATGCAGGATTTCAGCATGCGTGAAGCGTTTAATGCCGACCCGCAGCGTTTCACCCAATTCACCCTGAGCAGCTGTGGGCTGTTCCTCGACTACTCGAAAAACCTGATCAACGAGCAAACCCGCAACCTGCTGGTGGGCCTGGCGAATGAAGCCGGCCTGCAGGACGCCATCAAGGCCTTGTTCAGCGGCGAAATCGTCAACGCTTCCGAAGGCCGCCCAGCGCTGCACACTGCCCTGCGTCGTCCGGTGGGCGACAAGCTGTCGGTCAACGGCGTCAACGTGATGCCGGAAGTGCACAAGGTGCTGAACCAGATCACCGACATGGTCGGGCGTATCCATGACGGCCTGTGGCGCGGCTACACTGAAAAACCGATCACCGACGTGGTGAACATCGGTATCGGCGGCTCGTTCCTCGGCCCGGAGCTGGTCTCCGAAGCCCTGCTGTCCTACGCCCAGAAAGGCGTGCGCTGCCACTACCTGGCGAACATCGACGGCAGTGAGTTCCACGAACTGGCCCAGAAGCTGCGCGCCGAGACCACGCTGTTCATCGTTTCTTCGAAATCCTTCAACACCCTCGAAACCCTGAAAAACGCCCAGGCCGCTCGCGCCTGGTACTTGGCCCAGGGTGGCTCGGAAGCCGAGCTGTATCGCCACTTCATCGCGGTCTCGAGCAACAACGCGGCCGCCGTGGCTTTCGGCATCCGCGAAGAAAACATCTTCCCGATGTGGGACTGGGTTGGCGGTCGTTACTCGCTGTGGTCGGCCATCGGCCTGCCGATTGCCCTGGCGATCGGCATGTCCAACTTCAAGGAACTGCTGTCCGGTGCCTACACCATGGACCAGCACTTCCAGAGCGCACCGTTCGAACAGAACATGCCGGTGCTGCTGGCCTTGCTGGGCGTGTGGTACGGCAACTTCTGGGGCGCACAGAGCCACGCGATCCTGCCGTACGACCACTACCTGCGCAACATCACCAAGCACCTGCAACAACTGGACATGGAATCCAACGGCAAGAGCGTGCGCCAGGACGGTACGCCCGTGTCCACCGATACCGGTCCGGTGATCTGGGGTGGCGTAGGTTGCAACGGTCAGCACGCCTACCACCAGTTGCTGCACCAAGGCACCCAACTGATCCCGGCCGACTTCATCGTGCCGATCGTCAGCTTCAACCCGGTAGCGGACCACCATCAGTGGCTGTACGCCAACTGCCTGTCGCAAAGCCAGGCGCTGATGCTCGGCAAGACCCTGGGCGAAGCGCAAGCCGAGCTGCGTGACAAGGGCATGAGCGAAGAGCAGATCGAGAAACTCGCGCCGCACAAGGTGATCCCGGGCAACCGTCCGAGCAACACCCTGGTGGTCGAGCGCATCAGCCCACGACGCCTCGGCGCACTGGTCGCGATGTACGAACACAAGGTCTTCGTGCAGAGCGTTATCTGGGGCATCAACGCGTTCGACCAATGGGGCGTGGAGCTGGGCAAGGAACTGGGCAAAGGCGTCTACAACCGTCTGGTGGGCAGCGAAGAAGCCCCCGCCGACGATGCCTCGACCCAGGGCTTGATCAACTACTTCCGCGGGCGTCACCGCGGCTGATCTGAAGCCCCGCTACTACCCCTGTGGGAGCGAGCTTGCTCCCACAGGCGTTTTAGCGCATGACTTGAACCCATTGATCACTCGGCGCATCTTTATCTCTTGTGGCCAAGACAAGAATAAGGAACCGTCATGTTCGATATCAGCACATTCCCCAAAGCCGATGCCGTCCGCCGGGCTGGGCAATTAAGTCAGGACGACTATCAACGCCTGTACCGCCAGTCCATCGATCATCCCGATAGCTTCTGGGCCGAACAGGCCAGACAATTTCTCGACTGGTCCCAGCCCTGGCAGACCGTCCAGCGCTGCGATATCAAGACTGGCCAAGCCCAATGGTTCGTCGGCGGCCAGCTCAACGTCAGCTACAACTGCATCGACCGTCACCTGGCCAAGCGCAGTCAACAGACCGCGATCATCTGGGAAGGCGACGACCCCGCCGACTCGCAACAGATCACCTACCAACAACTGCATGACCACGTCTGCCGCCTGGCCAACGTGCTGAAAAGCCGCGGCGTGAAAAAAGGCGACCGGGTGTGCATCTACATGCCGATGATCCCTGAAGCCGCCTACGCGATGCTCGCCTGCTCGCGCATCGGTGCCGTGCATTCGGTGGTGTTCGGCGGTTTTTCCCCGGACTCGCTGCGCGACCGCATCCTCGATGCCGACTGCCGCACAGTCATCACCGCCAACGAAGGCGTGCGCGGCGGCAAGAGCGTGCCGCTCAAACACAACGTCGACCAGGCCCTGCTCAGTTGCCCCGCTGTCAGTACGGTGATCGTGGTCCAGCGCACCCAGGGCCAGGTCAATTGGCAGGAGGGCCGCGACCTCTGGTATCACCAGGCCGTGCACGATGCCAGCGCACAGTGCCCGCCCCAGCCGATGGACGCCGAGGACCCGCTATTCATTCTCTACACCTCCGGCAGCACCGGTAAACCCAAAGGCGTGCTGCACACCACCGGGGGCTATCTGCTGCAAGCAGCGATGACCTTCAAGTACGTGCTCGACTACCGCGACGGCGAAGTATTCTGGTGCACCGCCGACGTCGGCTGGGTCACCGGCCACAGCTACATCGTCTATGGCCCGCTGGCCAACGGCGCCACCACCCTGATCTTCGAAGGCGTGCCCAACTACCCCAACAGCTCGCGTTTCTGGCACGTCATCGACAAACACCAGGTCAACATCTTCTACACCGCCCCCACCGCGTTGCGCGCCTTGATGCGTGAAGGCTCCGCGCCCTTGCAGGACAGCTCGCGCAGCAGCCTGCGCTTGCTGGGCAGCGTCGGCGAACCGATCAACCCGGAAGCCTGGGAATGGTATTTCAATGCCGTCGGCGAACAACGCTGCCCGATCGTCGACACTTGGTGGCAGACCGAAACCGGCGGCATCATGCTCAGCCCGCTGGTCAGCGCACAACGGATAAAACCCGGTTGCGCCACACAACCAATGTTCGGTGTACAGCCGGTGCTGCTCGATGAGCAAGGCCAGGAAATCAGCGGCCCCGGCAGTGGCGTACTGGCGCTCAAGTCCAGCTGGCCGGCGCAGATCCGCAGCGTTTACGGCGACCCGCAGCGAATGCTCGATACCTACTTCAAGCCCTACCCCGGCTACTACTTCACCGGTGACGGCGCTCGCCGGGATGAGGACGGCGATTACTGGATCACCGGGCGCATCGACGATGTGATCAACGTTTCCGGGCACCGGATCGGCACCGCCGAAGTCGAAAGCGCCCTGGTGCTGCACGACAGCATTGCCGAGGCGGCGGTGGTCGGTTACCCCCACGACGTCAAAGGCCAGGGCATCTACGCCTTCGTTACCCCGATGAACGGCATCGAGCCCGACGCAGCCCTGAAACAACAATTGCTGGCCCATGTCAGCAAGGAAATCGGCAGCTTCGCCAAGCCGGACCTGATCCAGTGGGCGCCGGCCTTGCCGAAAACCCGCTCAGGCAAGATCATGCGGCGTATCTTGCGCAAGATCGCCTGCAATGAACTCGACAGCCTCGGCGACACCTCGACCCTGGCTGACCCGAGTGTGGTCGCGGGGCTGATCGACAAGCGCCTGAATCAATGAGTCCGCTGCGGCCGGTGGGCCGCAGCCTTTTTCTGTTGTTGCTAACGAGTTGTCATGGAATTCATCCGTACCCGCATTGAAACCCAGATCATGAGCCTGAGCGGACTGTCCCTGGGCAAGCTCGACCTGGAGAACCCCAAGGGCGATCCCGGCCTGTTCGGCCCCGACTCGGTGAGCTGGCAGGTCCACGGGGACTTCAGCAGCATGCTCATCGGCGGCATCAGTGCCTTGATGCTGCAAGCCTTGCACCCGCTGGCGCTGGCCGGGGTCTGGGACCATTCGAACTTTCGCCAGGACATGCTCGGGCGCCTGCGCCGCACCGGGCAGTTCATCTCCGGCACCACCTTCGGCTCACGGCAGGACGCCGAGTGGCTGATCGAAAAAGTGCGCACCATCCACCTGCAAGTGGTCGGCACCGCCCCCGATGGCCGTGCCTACGCCGCCAGCGACCCGGACCTGCTGACCTGGGTGCACGTGGCCGAAGTCAGCAACTTTCTCGCCGCTCACCTGCGCTACCGCAATCCGCATCTCTCAGGCGCCGACCAGGACCGCTACTACGCCGAGATCGCGCTGGTCGCTGAGCGCCTGGGCGCCCGTGAGGTGCCGCGTTCGCGCCAGCAAGTCGCCGACTACCTGCAACGGATCCGTCCACAACTGCTGTGCGACGAACGCAGTCGGGAAGTATTGCGCCTGCTGTTGAACGCCCCCGCCCCCAGTCGTCTCGCCAAACCTTTCGGCGGGCTGATGATGCAGGCCGGGATCGACCTGCTGCCGGACTGGGCCAGCGCCATGCTCGACGTCAGCCAGAGCGCACTGCAACGCCAACTGATCCGCGCCAGCATCAACCGCAGTGCGCCGATGCTGCGCTGGGCGGTGCGTAATGGCTCGGTGCAGCGCGCCAAGCGACGTATGGGGCTGTTGTAGGTACGGGAGCAAACGTGCTCGCACCTCCAGAGAAGCCCCATAGCTGTTAAACTCTCGCGCCCAATTCCCCCTGCAAGGCGCTACGCATGTCTTCCTTGAATCAGGCGCTGCGCGCCGCCCTCGATCATCGCCAAGACTTGCTCGCCGAGCTTCACCAGCAAGGCACCGACTGCTACCGCCTGTTCCATGGCAGCCAGGAAGGCGCCGGCGGCCTGACCGTCGACCGTTACGGTCCGCAGTTGCTGGTGCAGAGCTTTCACCAGGCGCTGGAGCGCGACGACCTGCTGGCGTTGCACGCCACGGTCAATCAACAGCTGGGCCTCGACACCCTGCTGGTCTACAACGACCGCTCCCGGGGCAATTCGCGCATCGACCGGGAAGACACCGTGTACGGCGCCGACGAGGCCGCGCTGGCAGACATGGTCGGCCACGAGTGGGGCCTGAACTATCGGGTGCGCGGGCGCCACGCCGGGCAGGATCCGCTGCTGTTTCTCGACCTGCGCAATGCCCGTGGCTGGGTCAAGCAACACAGCCAGGGCAAGAGTGTGCTGAACCTGTTCGCCTACACCTGTGGGGTCGGCCTGAGTGCCGCCGCCGGTGGCGCGCGCGAAGTGTGCAACCTGGATTTCGCCGAGGGCAACCTGGCGGTAGGCCGGGAAAACGGCCAGCTCAATCCGCAGTTGCCGAGCATGCAGTTCGTCCAGTCCGACTATTTCCCGGCAATCCGTCAATTGGCCGGCCTGCCGATCAGCCAGCGCCGCGGGCAAAAGCTGCCCAGCTATCCACGCCTGGAACAGCGCCAGTACGACCTGGTGTTGCTCGACCCACCGGCCTGGGCGAAAAGCGCGTTCGGCACCGTCGACCTGCTGCGCGACTACCAGAGCCTGCTGAAACCGGCGCTGCTCAGCACCGCGGACAATGGCGTACTGATCTGCTGCAACAACCTGGCGAAAGTCAGCATGGACGACTGGCGTGAGCAGGTCCTGCGGTGCGCGGAGAAGGCCGGGCGCCCGGTGCGCGAATGCACAGTGTTGCCGCCAGCCGCCGATTTCCCGTCGATGGATCAGCAACCACCACTCAAGACCCTGATCCTGCAGCTCTGAGTCGCGGCGCCGGAATCTGAATAATCCTGATCGAGGTCATTGCTTCGGAACCAGAATCGCATGCCATACTCCAAGGCACTCCGATTCAGACAGATGAAGCCACACATGCCCAAAGGATTGATTCGCGCCATCGGCGCCTTGTTGACTGCTCTGGCCCTCTACAGCTTGCTGGGCTTTCTGATTCTGCCGGGTATCGCCTTGCGGATCGCCAATCAACAATTGGCCAATTACGCAGCGGTGCCAGCCAGCATCCAACGCATCGAGTTCAACCCGTTCAGCCTGGAGCTGACCCTGTGGGGGCTGAACATCGGCGAGCCAGGCAAGGAGCACGTCGGCTTCGAGCGTTTGTACGCCGACCTGCAGATCGACAGCCTTTGGACCCGCGCCTTGCACCTCGCCGATGTGCAACTGGACAAGCCAAAAACCTCGGTGCTGTTCAGCAAGGACGGCACCCTGAACCTCACCCAGCTGTTCAAGTTGCCGGCCAGTGAACCGACGCCGGCCGACCCCGAGGCCAAGCCTTTCCCACTGCGCATCGACCGTATCGACCTGGCCCGTGGCTACATCCACTTCCAGGACTTGCGGCCGAGCGAACCCATCGAATTCCTCTACGACAAACTGGATTTCGAGCTCAAGAACCTGAGCACCTTGCCGGAAGACAATGCCGACATGAACCTGGTAGCGATTGGTCCGGCCGGTGGTCAGATCGACTGGAGCGGCAAGATCAGCCTGGTGCCCATCACGTCCGAAGGCAGCTTGAAAATCACCGATGGCAAGATGAAAGCCCTTTGGCCCTATGTGCGCGACGCGCTGCCACTGGTGCTTGAAGAAGGCACGGTCAGCCTCAGCACCGATTACAAGCTCAACCTGTCCAAGGAAACCGAACTGCTGCTGAGCAACACCTCGGCCAGCATCGCCCCCTTTGCCATCAAGGCCCCGGATGGCCGGCCACTCGCCCGTCTCGAACGCCTGGACATCAGCGAAACCAGCATCGACCTGGCTAAACAACAAGTGATTGTCGGCAAGATCCGCAGCCAGAAACTGGAGACTTGGGCCGCCCGCGAAGCCGATGGCCAACTCGACTGGCAGAAGCTGTTCGCCAGCCAGCCAGCCAAGCCGGCGGTCAAGGCCGAAGCGGTGGATGCACCGGCGGCGGCCGACTCACCTAAACCCGAGCCCGCTGCGCCGAGCAAACCCTGGCAGGTGCTGCTCAAGGATGTCGAGCTGCGCAATTACCAGGTGCACCTGGCCGATCGCCAAGTCAAACCGGCGGTGGCGCTGGAGGTCGGCCCGCTGAACCTGGACCTGAAAAATTTCGACAGTCTCAATGGCTCGCCCTTTACCCTCAAGCTCGATACCGGCGTGGGCAAGCAAGGCAAGCTGATGGCCGACGGCGAAGTCAACCTGGCCCCGGTCAGCGCCCGGCTCAACGTACAGACCCGGGACATCGACCTGCGGGTCGCCCAGTCCTACATCAGCCCGTTCATTCTTCTGGAATTGCGCTCCGGGATGCTCGGCAGCGACCTGGCCGTCAATCTCAAGAGCACCGAGCCCCTGGCCTTCAACGTCACCGGCAAGGCCCAAGTCGACCAGTTGCACACCCTCGACACCCTCAAATCCCGTGACTTCCTGAAGTGGCAGAAGGTCATGGTCGAAGGGCTGAACTATCAGCACGGCGACAGCCTGTCGATCAATCGAATCAACCTGCAGCAGCCCTACGTGCGGTTCATGATCAACGATGACCGGACCACCAGCGTCGACGACCTGCTGATCCCGCAACCGGCCGACAGCACGGCGAAAACCACGGCAGGCAAACCTGCCACCAGCCAGGACAAGCCGCTGGGCATTCACATCGGTGGCATTGCGATCAACGACGGTTCGGCGAACTTTGCCGACTTCAGCCTGACGCCGAACTTCGCCACCGCGATCCAACAACTCAATGGCCAGATCGGCACCATCGACAGTCGCCAGGCCAAGCCGGCCTCGGTGGACGTCAAAGGCAAGGTCGATCGTTACGCTCCGGTGACCATCAAGGGCAGCGTCAATCCGTTCGACCCAATGGCGGCACTGGATATCGCCACCAGCTTCAAACGAGTCGAGCTGACGACCCTGACCCCTTACTCCGGCAAATTCGCCGGCTACCGGATCCGTAAGGGTCGCCTCAATCTCGACCTGCATTACCGGATCACCAAGGGCCAGCTCAAGGCGGATAACAAAGTGGTGGTCGAGCAGCTGGAGCTGGGCGAGAAAGTCGACAGCCCGGATGCGGTCAGCCTGCCGCTGAAACTGGCCGTGGCCTTGCTCAAGGACGTCGACGGCAAGATTTCCATCGAACTGCCGGTCACTGGCGACCTCAACAATCCCCAGTTCAGTGTGATGCCGATTGTCTGGCAAACCCTGCGCAACCTGATCGTAAAAGCGGCGGCTGCGCCATTCAAACTGATCGGCGGGTTGGTCGCCGGCGGCGGTTCCGAAGACCTGGGTACCGTGTCCTTCGCACCGGGCTCCAGCGAACTGAGCAAGGATGCCGAGGGCGCACTGGTCAAACTGGCCAGCGCCCTCAAGGAGCGCCCGGCCCTGCGCCTGGAAATCGAAGGCACCGCCGCGCAAAGCAGTGACGGCCCGTTGATTGCCGAGCAGCGCCTGGAGCGCGAGTACCAGTACAACTACTACAAGATTCTCCAGCGTCGCGGCGACAAGGTACCGGCCCAGGCTTCATTGCTGGAAGTCCCGGAAGGGGAAAAAACTCCGTTGCTCGAAGGGATCTACCGCACTCGCCTGAAAACCCAACCACCGGCTGAATGGAAGGACCTGGGCAAGGAAGAGCGCGCCGCAAAAATGCGTGAAGGGGTCATCACGTTCTGGGCGGGCAGCGATGTGCTGTTGCGTCAACTGGGCCAGGACCGCGCCAGCAGCATCAAGGACTACCTGGTGGACAAGGGCCAACTGGCCGATGACCGGGTGTACTTCATCGACGCCAACCTGGGTCAGGCCGAAAGTGACGGCCGAGTCATCACGCCGCTGCACCTGGACGCTGAGTAACCAAGGCTCGCGCAACTTTATCGCAGCCCAATAAAACAGGCCCCGACACGAATGTCGGGGCCTGTGGAGACCACATCCCTGTGGTCGGTCGCATGAACACTAGAGTCGCGACAGGTGCATGACTCGGCTCACCTGCCGCTTCTTCTCCCAGTCCAGGCGAGAAGCCTGCGCCTTACTCGGCTTTCAGACCGTCAGCCGATACGGCAGTGACGCCCTTGATGTTTTTCGCGATTTTCACCGCAGTGGCTTTCTGCGACTCGGTCACCGCAGTGGTGGAAGACAGCGATACCACACCTTTGTTGGTTTCGACTTTGATATCGGTACCCGGAATGCCTTTCTCGGTGACCAGGTCAGCCTTCACTTTGGTGGTGATCCAGGTGTCGGAAGTCGCTTCCTTCGCCTCGGTCACTTCACCGGCAGCCAGCACCATTGGCGACTGGGTGTTTTGGGTGGTCTGCGCAAAAGCTGCGTTGGCCAGAGTCAGGGTCAGAGCGGTAGCAGTTGCGGTAGCGATAGCGAACTTCTTCATACGGGTAACTCCTGTTTTTCCAGAAAGTCTGCTGTTTGCCTTCTCAGCAGGGTTACCGGTAATAGTGCGAACGCTGTGCCAACTTTGACCTTCGGAATAATTCCTTAATTATCAATAACTTAAAAAATAATCAAAAACCCGAAATCATGCAATTTGCATGACCCGGACATTCTCGACATGCAAGTTGCCGGAATCAGCCCTCGCTGGTGGTACAGCCTTTGGGGGAGTAGTCCGCAGCTACCGTGGTCGCGCAACTCCAGCCGCCCGCCTCGGTGCGTGAAAGGGTGAGAGTGCGGTTGAGCACCGGACCTGGCGCATTGACCAGGGTGCAGCCGAGGCTGCCTAGCCCGGAAGCACCACTGCCCGCCGCCGAGACGGTGCAATGGCTGGTGATCTCGCTGGCGCCGAGTCGTTCCAGGGTCGGATCAGCCCCCTGGTTGATGACGTCTTCGAATGGCACCTTGAGCGCCGAGATCTCGGCCAGTCCGGCCGTGACCTTGGCCCGCGCCTGATATTTGGAATACAGCGGCAACGCCACCGTGACCAGAATGCCAATGATCGCCACCACGACCAGCAGTTCGATCAGGCTGAATCCCCTTTGTCCCTTCATCGCTACAACTCCCTTTCTGCATGAGGCGAAGGCTCATGCTCGGCAGCAGATAACGCACAGCCCATGCCAAGTCCGCCAGCCCTTGCAAACCGGGCAGCAAAGCCTGGTTTCGCGCGTCCAAGGCTTTGCAAAACCGCACTAACTGACACTATTTGTCACTGCAGCGCGCGCCCACAGCGTCCGGCCTTGGCTAGGCTTTGCAGCGCAAACAGCCAATATGTCATCAAGGATTGTGAAATGGCGGTCAAAGCAGCAAAGGTCAGCCTGTACGCCTGGCAAGGCACCGATAGAACAGGTCGCAAAATGTCCGGCGAATCGAGCGCGCAGACTCCGGCCCTGATCAAGGCCCAGTTGCGCCAGCGCGGCATCATCCCGGGCAAGGTACGCAAAAAATTCGCCCCCCTGTTCAGCGCTGGCCAACGGGTTACTGCCCAGGATATCGCGCTCTTCACTCGGCAAATGGCGACCATGCTCAAGGCCGGAGTGCCGCTGCTGCAGGCCTTCGACATCATCGCCGAAGGCTTCGACAACCCACGCATGCGGGGCCTGCTGGAGGACTTGAGGCAGGACGTGATGGCCGGCAGCAGCCTGACCACCGCCCTGCGCAAAAAGCCGCAACACTTCGACGAGCTCTACTGCAACCTGATTGACGCCGGCGAACAGGCCGGCGCCCTCGACACCTTGCTGGAGCGGGTGGCGAGTTACCGGGAAAAAACTCAACGGCTCAAGGCGCGGGTGCGTAAAGCCATGACCTACCCGCTGGCGGTGCTCCTGGTCGCGGTGATCGTCAGCGCTATCCTGTTGCTCAAGGTGGTGCCGCAGTTCGAAGTGATGTTCCAGGGTTTTGGTGCCGAGCTTCCGGCACTGACCCGCAGCGTGATCGGGCTTGCCGAATTCCTTCGGCACAGCGGCTGGCTGCTGCTAGGTGGGCTGCTCGCTGCCGCGTTGGGGGTGCACCAGACCCAACGCCGCTCCCCGAGGTTTCGCGACTGGCTACAGACGCGCTGGCTGGATCTGCCGGTGGTCGGCCCCCTGCTGCGCAAGTCGGCGGTCGCCCGCTATGCGCGCACGTTATCGACCACCTTCGCCGCCGGGGTGCCGCTGCTGGAGGCCTTGAATTCGGTGGCCGGGGCCACGGGCAATCGGGTTTTCAAACAGGCAGTGCTGGTGATCCGCCAGGACGTGTGTAGCGGCATGCAGTTGCATGTGGCGATGCGCAACAGCGGGGTATTTCCCAACCTGGCGATCCAGATGACCGCGATTGGCGAAGAATCCGGGGCACTGGACGACATGCTCGGCAACGTCGCGAGCTACTATGAAGACGAAGTCGAGACCCTGGTCGATCACCTGACCAGCCTGCTGGAACCCCTTATCATGGCTGTACTTGGGGTAATCGTCGGCGGGCTGGTGATTGCTATGTACCTGCCCATTTTCCAACTTGGTACGGCGATCTGAACATGCCCTTGAATGAATTTCTCGCCAGCTCCCCGGCGGCCTTCGTGATCCTGGCCCTCGGGCTGGGGCTGATGGTCGGCAGCTTTCTCAACGTCCTGGTCTGGCGCCTGCCAAGCATGCTCGCTCGAGATTGGCGCCAGCAGGCCCGGGAGATCCTCGAGTTGCCTGGCGAGGCCCCAGGCGCCACCTACAACCTGATGCTGCCCCACTCCCATTGCCCCCACTGCAGCCATCCACTGCGCGCCTGGGAGAATATTCCACTGCTCAGCTACCTGATGCTGCGCGGGCGCTGCGCTAGCTGCAAAACTCCGATCAGTGCCCGTTACCCGCTGATCGAACTCAGTTGCGCGCTGCTCTCGGGCTTTATCGCCTGGCACCTGGGGTTTGGCTGGCAGGCCGCGGGGCTACTGGTGTTGAGCTGGGGCCTGTTGGCCCTGTGCCTGATCGACGCCGACCATCAGTTACTGCCCGACGTACTGGTCATGCCGTTGCTGTGGCTGGGGGTGATCGTCAACGCGTTCGAACTGTTCGTGCCACTCCAGGACGCCGTGTGGGGCGCCGTAGCCGGCTACCTGAGCTTGTGGACGGTGTATTGGCTGTTCAAGTTGATCACCGGCAAGGAAGGCATCGGCCATGGCGACTTCAAGCTCCTGGCGCTACTGGGGGCCTGGGGTGGCTGGCAGATCTTGCCGCTGACGATCCTGCTGGCCTCGCTGGTGGGGGCGGTCAGCGGACTGCTCTGGCTGCGCTGGAAACGGGCGAAAACCTCGACGCCGATCCCCTTCGGTCCCTATCTGGCAATTGCCGGCTGGATTGCCATGCTCTGGGGTGGTCAAATAACCGACTTCTATTGGCAGTTTGTCGGTTTGCAATGAATACCCCTGTGGAACAACCCTGGATTCTCGGCCTCACCGGTGGCATCGGTAGTGGCAAAAGCGCGGCGGCCCAGCATTTCATCGACCTCGGTATCCATGCGGTGGATGCCGATCATGCTGCGCGCTGGGTGGTCGAGCCCGGCCGCCCGGCACTGGCGCAGATCGCCCAGCACTTCGGTGACGGCGTGTTGCAGGCCGACGGCCAACTGGATCGGGCAGCACTGCGCAAGCTGATCTTCGAAATCCCCGAGGAGCGCCGCTGGCTGGAAAAGCTCCTGCATCCATTGATCGCCGAGGAAATTGCCGCGCACCTGGCACGCGCAAAATCGCCGTATGCGATTCTGGTATCACCCTTGCTGATCGAGTCCGGGCAGTACGCCATGACCCAACGGGTGCTGGTGATCGATGCCCCCGAGCAACTGCAGATCGAACGCACCCTGCAGCGCGACCAGACCAGCGAACAGCAGGTCCAGGCGATTCTCAAGGCGCAGTCCAGCCGTCAGGAACGCATCCGCCATGCCGACGATGTGCTGGTCAATGACCGCGACCTCGCCTGGCTGCACAGCGAAGTCGAACGCCTGCATCACTTTTACCTAACTTTGCGTGGAGGCCAGTCATGAGCCAACCCCCTGTCGTCACCTGCCCAACCTGCGGCGCCCCCGTGGAATGGAGCGCCAGCAGCACCTTCCGGCCGTTTTGCTCGGACCGCTGCAAACTCATCGACCTAGGCGCCTGGGCCTCGGAAGAACACAAGATCCCGGTTAGCCCGGACGCGGAAGACGATCTGTTCAGCGAAGACTTCGAACCGCGCCACTAAGGCCGCATGAAGCTGTAGTCGGCACTGTCATCGAGGTTCTCGGCCAGGAACTGCAGTTCATCGGCCAGGTCCTCGACACTGCGCACTCCCTTGCTCTCCTCGACCACCGCGCTGAGCAAGGCGCGCAGGCTCAACCCCGGTTCAAAACCGGCCGCCTCCGCCGACGCCAGACTGTCGCGCAACTCTTGCCTCGCCCACTGGTAAACGCTCATGCCGCTGCTCCTGAGGATTTCTCGGAGCATAGGTGCGTCTGTCCAGCGACCTGTTGATAAGGATCAAGACTTGTCATCGTCCTTCCACGGCGCCGACAGGTAACGGGTGCGGTTGAAGGTCTCCAGCCACTCGGGGCAGAACACCACCAGGGCGCTGATCACCATGCCGTTGATAAAGGCTTCGGGAAAGATGATCAGCCACAGGTAGCCGACAAAATCCTCGAGCCATTCCGGCAGCGCAAAACGCTCGTCGAACCACAGCACGCCCAACGCCAGCAACAGGCAGAGCAGCGCCGACAAGGCGGCGGCAAAAAAACCCGAGCAAAAGATATACACAAACGGATTACGCGGTTGCGCGCGCTCCACCAGCAATGCGCAGCCTTCGGTGACCAGCACCGGCAGCAGGATCAGCAAGGCACCGTTGACCCCCATCGCCGCCAGGTCCTGGCGCCCCAGCAACACCAGGCCGACCTGGGCGACCAGCCCGCCGACGATCGCCAGCGGCCAGTCGAGCAGCAGGGTCACGGCGGTCATGCCGATGAAGTGATAGGACACACCGGTGTCGAAGTCGCGCCGCACCAGCCAGAGCAGGAACAATGCGAACACCGTGCCGAACAGCAGGTGCTGGCGTCGACTGTCGCTGAACAGTTCGACCCAGGGCGCGCGCGCGATGGCCCAGAGCAACACCGGCACGTAGAGCAACCACCCTACCGTGAGGGTGAACGGTGACAGCAGTTCGGCACCGATCATGCCGCGGCCTCCATCCACCCTATTGCACAGACCTTCACGTCAGACTCCTTGGCGAAACCGAACAGGCCATCAGTCTACACCGCCCTGCTGCCCCCTGGCGTAAAGCCAAGGGCGGCGACTGTTACGTTTCCTGCAACACTGCATCCGGTTTTACCCCCTTTTTCAGCGGCCGGCGAAGACTAAACTTCAGGTATCGAGATCCACACGGAGTACCACAAGATGAAAAGCCTGATCAGCCTGTTGCTGGCCCTGGTTGCCACCTCGGCCTTGGCCGCCGGTAACGAACCGCCTGCCACTCCCTACGACCCCGCGCAGCCGCTGGACATTGCCAAGGTGGTTTCGGTCTCCGACACCGCCAGCGGTTGCGGCGTGGTGCCGGCGAGCATGGTCTATGTCGACCACCAGGGCCAGACCCACCGGGTGTCTTACCAGGTCATGGGCGACTGCAGCGGCTCATAACAGGGTCCAGGTGTAACTGAGGATCAGGCGGTTTTCGTCGATGTCACTGCGGTAGTTGGACCGCGCCATCGCATTGCGCACTCGAATCCCCAGGCCCTTGAGGCTGCCGCTCTGCAGCACGTAACCCAGATCCAGGTCGCGCTCGCGATCCTTGCCTTCATAGCCTTTGCCGGTGTCGACATTATTGCCGGTGATGTAACGCACGGTACTGGTCAGCCCGGGCACACCGAGCGCCGCAAAGTCATAGTCGTAACGTACCTGCCAGGATCGTTCGTCGGTGTAGGCAAACTCGTAGGTGGGCACCTCGTTGCCCAGTGGCGAGATATTGGCAAAGACGCGTGGGAAGGCACTGTCACCAAACATGCCCTGGTAACCGAGGTAGAAGGTGTGGCCACCACGTTTGGCCGACAGCAGGGAGAAGAACGCCTGGTTGTCGATATTGCCCAGCAGCTGTTTGCCGTCTTGCTTCGAATCGTAGTAGCCCAGGTTCGCGCCCAAGGTCCAGCCCCCCAGCGGCTCACTGTGTTTGAGCCCGAGAAAGCGTTGGTTGTAGATATCTTCCAGTTGCCCGTACCAGGCACTGAGCGAGCTGCGCTTGTCATTGAACGCGTAGTCGGCCCCGGCAAAGTTGAAGCCGTCGCTGCTGACCTGGCGCTGTGGCACATGCCCCAGCATGGCCTGCATCTTTTCATCGCCGGACTCGTTGCGCAGGCTGGTGGAGTTCAGGTGACCGCCCTGCACGGTCAGGCCATTGAGTTCGCTGGAGCTGATGCTCGCCCCCTGGTAACTGGGTGGCAGCAAGCGGATGTCGCTGAAGGCCAGCACCGGCAGGTTGGGTTGCAGTTCGCCGACCTTGAGTTCGGTTTTCGAGTAACGCACCTTCAGCGCCGCGCCCAGGCGACTGTAGTCATTGGCCGCGCGGCCATCGTCCTGCACCGGTAGCAGGCCGGTGTTGACCCGGTCCGGGCTGCTGTCGAGCTTGAGGCCCAGTAGGCCGATGACATCCATGCCCACCCCGAGGGTACCCGGGGTGTAGCCGGACTTGAGGTTGAAAATGAAGCCCTGGGCCCACTCCTCGGCCTTGGACTGCTGATTGGCGCCGACGATGTCCGAGAAGTCGCGGCTGAAATAATAATTGCGCGCCTGCAAGGTCGCAGTGGTGTCTTTTACCAAGCTATTGTCGGCGGCCAGCGCACGGTCGGAGAAACCCGAGGCGAGCGTCAGGGACAACAGCGAAGCGGTTGTGGCGAGAGTCTGTTTCATCGTTTTGCTCTTATTGTTATTGATCGACAGGGTGCAGTGATCCGCCCGCAGCACTGGCGCTGCGGGGGAAGGTCAAGCGGGTAGGAATCAGTCCAGTGCGGTCAGCGCACAGACTCCGGAGCGGGCGTTGCCTTGGTCCCTGGAGTGGCACGGCGCGCGTTCAACAGCAGGTGGGTGAGCATGCCGAAGATCAGCCCCCAGAACGCGGCGGACAAACCGAACAGCGACATCCCCGAGGCCGTCGCCAGAAAGGTCACCAGCGCCGCTTCGCGATCGTTGGGCACCGCCATCGCACCCGCCAATGCCCCGGCAATCGCCCCGAACAGCGCCAGCCCGGCGAGGGCTGCGATCAGCTCTTTGGGAAAGGCCGAAAACAGCGAGACCAGGGTTGCGCCGAAGATCCCCAGCACCAGGTAACACAAGCCGCCGACGACCCCAGCGACATACCGCTTGCCTGGGTCCTCGTGAGATTCACGGCCGGTGCAGATCGCCGCGGTGATCGCCGCCAGGTTCAAACCGTGGCAGCCAAAGGGTGCGAGTAACGCCGTACCCAACGCGCTGCTGGCGATGATCGGGCTGGCGGGAGTCGAGTATCCGCTGGCTCGCAGCACTGCCAT
Organism: Pseudomonas sp. P5_152; assembly: GCF_033989915.1. Lineage (NCBI taxonomy): Bacteria > Pseudomonadati > Pseudomonadota > Gammaproteobacteria > Pseudomonadales > Pseudomonadaceae > Pseudomonas > Pseudomonas sp. P5_152. The sequence goes on from NZ_JASFAH010000002.1 coordinate 2,204,804, forward strand.
GCCGGGGACAAACTGCCCCGTCAGTGCCACCATCACCAGCGGCAACGCGATGTTCAAGGTCGCGCTCAAGCTGAATTGCGGGGTTATCCAGACCGGCGTAGCCAGGCCGATCACCAGTGCGTCGACCCGCAGGTCCCCGGCGAGCAAGGCCATGGAGCAACCCACCAGCAGCACCATCAACACCGCGTAACGCGGCATCAGGCGCTTGCACATCAGGTAGGTGGCAAACATCGCCAGCACCAGCCACGGCTTGCCCTGCAACGACACGAACAGACCGGTGCCGAAGCTGAACAGAATCCCCGCCAGCATGGCTGCGGCAATGGCGGCCGGCAGCTTGCTGATGATCCGGTCGAACGCGCCCGAGACCCCGATCAAAAAGATGATCAGGCTGCTGACCAGATACGCCCCCACCGCTTCCGGCATGCTGATCCCCGGTAACAGCGCCACCAGCAGCGCCGATCCCGGCGCCGACCAGGCGATGATCACCGGCACGCGGTAGCGCAGACTCAAGCCGATGCCCAACAGCGCACTGCCAATGGAAATCGCCCAGACCCAGGACGACAGCACCTCGCGCGACAGATGGGCGGCGTCGGCCGCCTGGAAAATGATCACCAGGGGGCCGGCATAGGAAATCACCGTGGCAATAAAACCGGCGACTGCCGCCGACAGCGAAAAGTCCCGCAATAGCCCTTTCATGCTTCAGGCACCCGATGGCGACAGCGCGCTGGTAGCGCTCGATGCGCTGCGCTGGTTACTGATGGCAAACACGGTCATGGCAATGGCAGCTACCGCACCCGGCAGGGCAAACGCCATGAAGTTGAGTTGCAACGGCAAGTTGATCCCCAGCAGGGCACCACCGAGCAATGGACCGACAATAGCACCGTTGCGACCGATACCGGAGGCCCAGCCCAGGCCGGTGGAGCGGATCGTCATGGAGTAGAACTGTGCGGCGCAGGCGTACAGCAGGATCTGCGAACCGATGGTGGTGGCACCGGCAATGGCGATCAGCAGGTACAGCAAAGGCATCGGGCTGTTGAAACCGAGCAAGGTGATCGACACCGCCGCCATGGCGAAGAACACCGCCAACACCCGCGGCAGGTTCAGCTTGTCGCCCAGCACGCCGCCACCGACGGCGCCGAAGATTGCGCCGAAGTTCAGCACCAGCAGGAACGACAGGCTCGAGCCCAGACTATAGCCAGCGTTGGCCATCAGCTTCGGCAGCCAGGAACTCAAGGCATAAACCATCAACAGGCAGCAGAAAAATGCCAGCCACAGCATCAGCGTGCGCAGCGCCCGACCTTCGCGAAACAACTGCAGCACCGGGGTTCCCGTGCCCTTCACTTCGCTCATCTGCAACTGATCGCTGCTGTGCCCAACGTACGTCGGCTCCACTCGCTCGAGGACCTTGCGTGCCTCTTCATTGCGCCCCTGGCGCAGCATGAAACCCACCGACTCAGGCAAGAAGTACATGATCAGCGGCAGCATCAATAGCGGTAGCACCGCGACGTAGAACACCGACTGCCAGCCAAAACTCGGGATCAGCACAATGCCCAGCCCCGCCGACAACATGCCGCCGACCGAGTAGCCGCTGAACATGATCGCCACCAGGGTGCTGCGGATTTTTTTCGGCGCGTATTCGTTCATCAGCGCCACCACGTTGGGCATGACCCCGCCGATGCCCAGCCCAGCGATGAACCGGCAGATCCCGAACTCCGTCGGGTTGCGGGCAAACCCGTTGAGCACGGTGAAACCGCTGAACAGGATCACACACAGGGTAATGGCTTTCTTGCGGCCGATCCGGTCCGACAGCGGGCCGAAAAACAGCGCGCCGAACATCATCCCGAACAGCGCGTAACTGCCCAGGGCACCGGCCTGCAAAGGACTCAGCCCCCACTCTTTCATCAGCATCGGCAGGACCACGCCGTAGATCACCAGATCGTAGCCATCGAAGATGATGATCAGGGCACACCAGAACAGCACCATCCAGTGGAAGCGGTTGAAACGAGCGTTGTCGATCAGCTCATGTACGTCGATCTTGCGCATGGCATCTGTCTCTTGTTGTTGTTTTTTTAAGAGCATCGGTCACGGGGTAAGCGTGCGTATCACCGAGGGTAGAGAGGCCAGTGGCGCGGCAATATCCGCTTTGCGCAGATCGCTATCCGTTTTGTGCAGCGAGTGGATTGCAGAGCATCCCAGGGATCAAGGCCGGGAGCAGTGACAGCCCGCTGGTCGAAAAAAGCCACACTGGCGAAATTAACCGTCTACACCTTGTACTTGACTGATGAATCAGTTTTCAACGCGTTAGGGCAACGGCTGCAGTGAAGCGTGAACATGGGTGAAGCCAGGCCTTAAACCATCAGGACGAAGCCATCACTCCTTCAGTAGGGACACTGTCATGCACCTTCATCCAAGGCTTAGCACGCTCCTGTCGTGCACTTCCCTCTTGCTGCTCGCCAGTCCCGTCGTCGAGGCGGCTTGTAGCCTGCTCCCCGGCCCCGGTGATACCAGCCATACGTGCGCCAGTGGCACCAGCGGTCCACTCACCGACACCCTGGGCAACAACTCCCTGACCTTCCCGGCCAACGGCTCCGGCGTGATCAATGGCGACGTCACGTTCGGCGCCGGAGCGGACCGGGTGTTGATGGACTCCGGCACCATTGCCGGTTCGCTGGACCAGAGCGATGGCAGCGACTCCCTGGAGATCAACGCCGGACAGATCACTGGCGCGGTCTACCAAGGCAACGGCATCGATGAGTTCAAAATGACCGGCGGGCAGATCCAGTCGCTGGCCCAGGGCGACGGTCGAGATCGTTTTCTGATGACCGCGGGCACCATCGTCGGGGCCTTCGAGGATGGCGATGTGGCGACGATGACCGGGGGCACCATCGGCCGCGTCGACATGAAACTCGATAACAACATTTTTGATATGTCGGGGGGGCGGATTATCGGCAACCTGGTCACCGCGTTTGGCCGGGATACGATCACCGTGTCAGCGGGCTCGATCGGTGGCAACATCAGCACCAGCGGCGGCGATGACATCATCAGCGTTTCCGGCGGGGTGATTGCCGGGCAGATCCGCGCCAGCGCTGGCAACGACCGCTTCACCTGGGGCAACGGCGGACAGATCAACTCCGCCATCCTCATGGGTGACGGCGACGACAGTGCCCTGTTGAGCAATCTCTCCGAGAACACACTCGCCTCCACCCCCTCCGTGGACGGTGGGCTGGGCACTGACCGCCTGAGCTTCGACAACAGCACCTCGGCAGGCGCCGCACGTTATGTCGGCTGGGAGTCAGTGAGCCTGGACAACCGCTCGCACTTTACCCTGGCGGGGGATTTTTTCCTCGGAGACAGCGCCAGCGCCACGGGCGTATTTGCCATTGACGGCAGCAGTACCCTAGCCGTGACCCAAGGCGCTATCCGCCCCTACACCGCCGGCCAACGGACGACACTGAGCAACGCCGGAATCATCGACATGACCAACGGCAGCAGCAGTGCCAGCGATGCACTGACCGTCCATGGCAACTACGTTGGCAACAACGGGCAACTGTTGCTGCAAACGGTGCTGGGTACCGACAACTCTGCCAGTGACAAGCTGGTGGTGTCCCAAGGCACCCTCAGTGGTAACACCCAACTGGGCATCACCAACCTCGGTGGCCTGGGCGGCTTGACCCGCCAGAACGGGATCGCAGTGGTGCAGGCCCAGAACGGCGCCACCAGCAGCAGCGATGCCTTTGCCTTGAAGGGCTCGCTGTCTGCCGGTGCCTATCAGTACTACCTGTTCAAGGGCGGGGTCACCGCAGGCTCCGAGAACAACTGGTACCTGCGCTCATCGGTGGTGGCAGTGCCGCCGCCGACTGTTCCACCCGTAGTTGTCCCACCGGTGGTGCCACCGGCCCCGCCACCGATCGAGCAGCCTGCGCCCGAGGTTGACCCGGATGAGCCCGCCGTCGAACCGCCGACCGCGCGGCCAGTAGCCCCCGTCGAGCCGAACCCGGTGCCGCCGCCACAAACCCTGGCCCAGACCTCGCCGACACCGGCCATCAGCACGCCGCCGATCCCCACGGCCGTGGCCGGCGCCGATCCGATTCCCCTGTATCGCCTGGAAGTCCCGGTGTATTCCGTGGTCCTCCCCGCTGCTCAGTTGCTGACGATGCAAGCCTTGGGCACCTTCCATGACCGTCAGGGCGAGCAAAGCCTGCTGAGCGAAACCGGCGCCGTCCCTGCTGGCTGGGGCCGTATGTATGGCAGTAATCTGCAAAAAAGCTGGTCCGGCACTGTGGCCCCGAGCTTTGACGGCTCGCTCCAGGGCTTTCAGATTGGCCATGACCTGTATGCCTCGCAGACCAGCGGCGGACAGTTGCAACGCTTCGGTTTTTTTGTCGGCCACAGTCATCTGCAAGGCGACGTCGATGGGTTTGCCGAAGGCTTCGAGGATCGACGCTCGGGCCGGGTCAAGCTCGACGGCGATCAGGTAGGCGCCTACTGGACCCTGGTCGACCCCAGCGGCTGGTACCTCGATACCGTAGCGATGTGGTCGAGCCTGGACGGCGACAACCGCTCCGATCGCGGAGTCAAGATCGACACCGATGGCCATGCGCTGGCGCTGTCCGTGGAGGCTGGATACCCGATCGCCGTCGCGCAAGACTGGGTGCTGGAGCCCCAGGTGCAGGTAATCAACCAGCAAATTGACCTGGACTCGCAGAACGACGGCATCTCCAATGTCGCATTCGACTCCCAGGACTACTGGACCGGCCGCCTCGGTGCCCGCCTCAAGGGGCGATTCGTGGCACAGGACATCCCGCTCGAGCCCTATCTGCGGGTCAACCTGTGGAAAACTTTCGGCGGTTACGACACCGTCACCTATGACGACATCGATCGGATCAAGAGCGAGCATGAGTCTTCATCTGCGGACCTGGGCGTGGGCCTGGTGGCGAAGCTGTCTTCGAGTGTCAGCGTTTATATGGGGGCCGACTACAACACCCATCTGGACAGCAACGACCTGGACGGCGTCTCCGGCAATCTGGGCATGCGCATGAGCTGGTAGCCGCCCCGCGCATAGTCACGGCCGCGCCAGGACATCCCGCCAGCCAGGCTTACGGGAATGCAAAAGTTTGCGCCTGTCCGACAAATTGTGTTCTTTGTGAACGCATTTGAACGCTAAGCTTGGCCTATGGATGATTCAGATTATTTACGCCTGCTGACCATCGCGGCCGAGCAGGCCAACGCGTTCCTCTCCAATGCCCGCAAATGGGAGCGTGAGCGTTGGGTGTGCCAGCGCCTGTTGCAGGGCTTGAACATTCCTTACCGCGCCGACGAGTTCAGCCCCGCCGGCGAGCCGCCCGACGTGCTGTTTCGCGAGGCCAATTTCGAAGTGTTCTTCGTTCTCGACGAAGGTCGGCGGCTCAATGACGAGTGGCGCGATGAACTGCAGCGCCGACGCAGCGCGTTCTCCCTGAGCCAGTTGGTGCGCCGCGAGGCCAAGCCCAAGCGGATTCCGGCCAACGAATTTTTACTCAGGCTGGCACCGACCCTGCGCAAAAAAGCGCACAACTACAAAGAACGTGGCATGGACCTGGGTGAACTGGACATCATCGCTTTCGCCAGCCTCAAGCGTGAAGTGCTGGACCTCAACAGCCATTTCCCACCCCCCACCGAATACCTGCGCCAGGGCTGGCGCTCGCTCTCACTGGTAGGCCCGACCTTCGCCCGCGTGCTCTTCGCCCATCCCGACGCGCCGGACTTCCTGCGCAGTAACCTGGGGCGCAGTATCGTCTTCGACGTCGGGATCAGCCTGTGAGCCCGTTGCAAGAGCTGATTGCCGCGGTACCCCAGCAAGGCCGCGTGCGTTGGCTGGGCGTGCGCCCACAATCGCGCGGGCCGATGCTCGCGCTCGATGCCGTGGAAGCACGTTTGGAGGCGGGACTGACGGGCGATCATGCGCGGCCCGGGGTGCGCAATGCGCGGCAGGTCACGCTGATCCAGTGGGAACACCTGGCCGTGATCAGTTCCTTGATGGAACGCCCTGCAGACCAGCCGATCCAGCCCCAGGACTTGCGCCGCAATATTGTGGTCAGCGGGATCAATCTGTTCAGCCTCAAGGGCCGGCGCTTTCGAATCGGCCAGGCCATCTTCGAAACCACGGGCTGGTGCCAGCCCTGCGCCAGGCTCGAACAGAACCTCGGCCCAGGGACTTTCCAGGCCGTGCGCGGCCATGGCGGGATTACCGCGCGGGTGATACAAAGTGGCATCATTCGCCTGGATGACAGGCTGTGTGTCGAGCCCGTGCCAGTGAGCGGCTATGCTCCCTTCAATACTGGCGGCTGACTTGGCCGTGCGCTGTAGCTTCTACACCTTTAGCAACGTCTATCTACCTGACGAGGCCTTGATATGACCAGCCGCCTGAACCCGGACGACCAACAGCATGTCGAAGAGTACCTGCACCTGTCCCAGCACCAAGTCGAGCGCCGGCCTTTTCGGCCGTGGATGCTCCTGGTGATAGTCCTGGCGGTGACCATTGGCCTGGGCCTGCTGAGCCGTTTTATCAGTTACCTGACGCTATGAGCTGCGTGGCGCTCGCTCGGGTAACTGCACCGATTTCTTTTAGCCTTGCGAGATATCCCCATGACTCATCGTATTGTCATCGTTGGCGGCGGCGCCGGCGGTCTGGAGTTGGCTACCCGTCTGGGTAAGACTCTGGGCAAGCGTGGCACGGCCAGTGTGATGCTGGTCGACGCCAACCTGACCCACATCTGGAAACCGCTGCTGCATGAAGTGGCCGCCGGTTCGCTGAACTCTTCCGAAGACGAACTCAACTATGTCGCCCAGGCCAAATGGAACCACTTCGAGTTCCAACTGGGGCGCATGAGCGGGCTCGATCGCGCGCAGAAGAAAATCCAGCTGGCCGCTACCTACGACGAAGCCGGCCTGGAGCTGGTACCGGCTCGTGAAGTGTCCTACGACTCGCTGGTAATCTCGGTAGGCAGCACCACCAACGACTTCGGCACCCTGGGCGCGGCCCAGCACTGCCTGTTCCTCGACACCCGCAAACAGGCCGAGCGTTTCCACCAGCAACTGCTCAACCATTACCTGCGTGCCCATGCCGGACAGACCGATAAGGTCGAGCAAATCAGCGTGGCCATCGTCGGCGCTGGCGCCACCGGTGTCGAGTTGGCCGCCGAACTGCACAACGCGGCCCATGAACTGGCCGCCTACGGCCTGGACCGGATCAAGCCGGAAAACATGCACATCACCCTGATCGAGGCTGGTCCCCGAGTGCTGCCGGCCCTGCCGGACCGGATCGGCGGTCCTGTGCATAAAACCCTGGAGAAACTTGGGGTCAATGTCATGACCAACGCGGCGGTCAGCGAAGTGACGGCCGACAGCCTGATCACCGCCGATGGCAATGTGATCAAGGCCAGCCTGAAAGTCTGGGCGGCCGGGATCCGCGCCCCGGGTTTCCTCAAGGATATCGACGGCCTGGAAACCAACCGCATCAACCAGCTGCAGGTATTGCCGACCCTGCAGACCACCCGCGACGAGAACATCTTCGCCTTCGGTGATTGCGCCGCCTGCCCGCAACCCGGGACTGATCGCAACGTGCCGCCGCGTGCCCAGGCTGCGCACCAGCAGGCTTCGCTACTGGCCAAATCGTTGAAACTGCGGATCGAAGGCAAACCACTGCCGTCCTACAAGTACACCGATTACGGATCGTTGATCTCGCTGTCGCGGTTTTCGGCTGTGGGTAACTTGATGGGCAACCTGACGGGCAGCGTGATGCTGGAGGGCTGGCTGGCGCGGATGTTCTACGTGTCGCTGTACCGCATGCACCAAGTGGCGCTGTACGGGCCGTCCCGCACGGCGATGCTGATGCTGGGCAGCAAGATTGGACGCGGCACCGAGCCCCGCCTGAAATTGCACTGAGGACCCGATGTAACGCTTGCTCGCGATAACGGCAGCACATTCAACATCGACTGTGACTGATATACCGCTTTCGCGGGCAAGCCCGCTCCCACATTAGAGGTCTGCGGCACGTCGGGATTTTGTGCAGGCAAAAAAAATCCCCGTATCTTTCGATACGAGGATTTTTAATATGGTCGGGGTAAGGGGATTCGAACTCCTGACATCCTGCTCCCAAAGCAGGCGCGCTACCGGACTGCGCTATACCCCGGTAAAAAAAAGGCGACCTTTCCAAGTCGCCTTCTTCGATCAGCGCTTTTGGCCTCTGATCTTAAGATTCGATTCCAGCGTTAACTGGTTTCAAAAATGGTGGGTCGTGTGGGATTCGAACCTACGACCAATTGGTTAAAAGCCAACTGCTCTACCAACTGAGCTAACGACCCAAAAATGGTCGGGGTAAGGGGATTCGAACTCCTGACATCCTGCTCCCAAAGCAGGCGCGCTACCGGACTGCGCTATACCCCGGTTTGAAATTGGCTCCGTGACCAGGACTCGAACCTGGGACCCAATGATTAACAGTCATTTGCTCTACCGACTGAGCTATCACGGAACTACATATTTCAATCACAACATTTGAAGCTTTACTGCGTTCTCTTCGACCCGTTCGCATCGCTGCGTTCGTGTGTCTGAGGCGCGCTATTCTACAACCTTAAACACCTCTGTCAACCCCCTAAATTGCTTTCAAGACAATGATTTGCAACTTATTTCAGATTTCTACTTGGGGAGTGGAAACCCTTGGGGCGACTTACTGCGGGGCGCACTTTACAAGCCTTTTCCTTACAGTTCAACACCCTGTGAAAAAAAAGGCCCCGCAATGCGGGGCCTCTGCTCTTTTACGGCAATCAGGCCTCAGTTGAACACGATTTCGTCGTTCACCACGGTGGCCGTTACGCTGGTGCCTGGCAGGAAGCTGCCCGACAGAATCAGCTGGGCCAGCGGGTTTTCGATCCAGCGCTGGATCGCTCGTTTGAGCGGCCGTGCGCCATAGACCGGGTCGTAACCCACCGCGATCAACTTATCCAACGCTTCGCTGCTCAGTTCCAGCTTCAGCTCACGCTCAGCCAGACGGCTGCGCAGGCGGCCCAACTGGATTTCAGTGATGCCGGCAATCTGATCACGGGCCAGAGGCTCGAAGATCACCACTTCGTCGATCCGGTTGATGAACTCCGGACGGAAGTGTGTCGACACCGCATCCATCACCGCGGCACGTTGCGCCTCACGATCACCCACCAGTTCCTGGATCTGTACCGAGCCCAGGTTGGACGTCATGACGATCACCGTATTACGGAAATCCACGGTGCGTCCGTGACTGTCGGTCAGGCGACCGTCTTCCAGCACTTGCAGCAATACGTTGAACACATCCGGGTGGGCCTTCTCGACCTCGTCCAGGAGGATCACCGAGTACGGCTTGCGACGTACCGCTTCGGTCAGGTAACCGCCCTCCTCGTAACCCACGTAGCCTGGTGGTGCCCCGATCAGCCGCGCCACGGAATGTTTCTCCATGAACTCGGACATGTCGATACGCACCATCGACTCTTCCGTATCAAACAGGAACTCGGCCAGCGCCTTGCACAGCTCGGTCTTGCCCACGCCAGTTGGGCCGAGGAACATGAACGAACCACTTGGGCGGTTAGGGTCGGACAACCCGGCGCGCGAACGCCGCACCGCGTTGGCCACAGCCACCACGGCCTCGTTCTGGCCGATCACACGTTGGTGCAACAGGCTTTCCATCTTCATCAGCTTGTCGCGCTCACCCTCGAGCATTTTCGACACCGGGATACCGGTCCATTTCGACACGACTTCGGCAATTTCTTCTTCAGTCACCTTGCTGCGCAGCAACTGGTTTTCGCTCTTGCCATGCTGGTCGACCATTTGCAGGCTGCGCTCCAGGTCCGGGATCACCCCGTACTGCAACTCGGCCATGCGATTCAGGTCACCTTTACGGCGGGCAGTTTCCAGTTCCTGGCGCGACTGCTCGATTTTCTGCTGGATCTGCGCAGAACCCTGCACTTCCGCTTTCTCCGAGGTCCAGATTTCCTCCAGGTCGGAATACTCGCGTTCCAGCCGGACAATCTCTTCCTGGAGTTTTTCCAGGCGCTTGATCGCCGCTTCGTCATCTTCTTTCTTCAGGGCCTGGGATTCGACCTTGAGTTGAATCAGGCGCCGCTCCAGGCGATCCAGCACTTCGGGCTTGGAGTCGATTTCCATGCGAATGCGGCTGGCCGCTTCGTCGATCAGGTCGATGGCCTTGTCCGGCAACTGCCGGTCAGTGATATAGCGATGGCTCAGCTTGGCCGCCGCAATGATCGCACCGTCCGTGATCGCCACCTTGTGGTGAACCTCGTAGCGCTCTTTCAGGCCACGCAGGATAGCGATGGTGTCTTCCTCGCTTGGCTCATCCACCAGGACTTTCTGGAAGCGTCGCTCGAGGGCCGCGTCCTTCTCTATATATTGACGGTACTCATTGAGCGTGGTCGCGCCGACGCAGTGCAGCTCACCCCGGGCGAGGGCCGGCTTGAGCATGTTACCGGCATCCATCGAGCCTTCGCCTTTACCGGCGCCGACCATGGTGTGCAGTTCGTCGATGAACAGAATGATCTGCCCTTCCTGCTTCGACAGTTCGTTGAGCAGGCCTTTGAGGCGCTCTTCAAACTCGCCACGGTACTTGGCACCGGCAATCAGCGCGCCCATATCCAGCGACAGCAGGCGCTTGCCACGCAGGCCGTCTGGCACCTCACCATTGATGATGCGCTGGGCCAGGCCTTCGGCAATCGCGGTTTTACCCACACCCGGCTCACCGATCAGCACCGGGTTGTTTTTGGTCCGGCGCTGCAGGACCTGGATGGTCCGGCGAATTTCGTCGTCACGGCCGATCACCGGGTCGAGCTTGCCGTCTTCGGCGCGCTTGGTCAGGTCGACCGTGTATTTATCCAGCGCCTGGCGCGACTCCTCGGCATTCGGGTCGTTCACTGCTTCACCACCACGCAGGTTGGTGATCGCATTCTCCAGGGCTTTCTTGCTCACGCCCTGGCCGAGCAGCAACTTGCCGAGTTTGCTGTTCTCGTCCATGGCGGCGAGCAGCACCAGCTCGCTGGAGATGAACTGATCACCTTTTTGCTGGGCCAGGCGATCGGCCTGGTTGAGCAGGCGCGCGAGGTCCTGCGACATGTTCACGTCGCCAGTCGGATTCTGGATTTTTGGCAATTGGTCGAGCTCTTTGCTCAACGCGCTGCGCAGGCTGTTGACGTCGAAGCCCACTTGCATCAGCAGCGGCTTGATCGAGCCACCCTGCTGTTCAAGCAGTGCTTGCATCAGGTGCGCAGGTTCAATGCCCGGATGATCGAGGCCAACGGCCAGGGATTGGGCATCGGATAAGGCTAACTGCAATTTGCTGGTTAAACGGTCTATACGCATTGGTCACCTTCCTTTTGAGCAGGCCGGAGCGATGGACACACCTAAATAGAGAAACCTGCCAGATACCCCACTAGATGCGGTCGATTCTGGAAGATTCAAGCGTCGGGCAGTTGATGCAGGTCAGGAGAGTCTAGCGTTCGAGCCAGATCAGGGAGGCAAACCGGCCGGTGCGTGGCGCACGGCGGTAGGAAAAGAAGCGTGGGTCGGTCACGGTACACCAGCCGCCACCGTACACGGCGTTGACGCCGCGGGCTTTGAGGCGCAAGCGCGCCAGCAGGTAGATGTCGGCCAGGTACTTGCCAGCATTGTGACTGGGCACAAAAGCCTGATGTGTTTCTGCAAGTTGCGCGATGAACACTTCGCGAACTTCCGGACCCACTTCAAAGGCCCTCGGGCCAATGGCCGGACCGAGCCAGACCAGCACTTGTGCCGGATCCACGGCGAGGCTGTCGAGCGTCGTCTCCAGCACGCCTGCGGCTAATCCGCGCCAGCCGGCATGAGCTGCCGCAACACGGCTACCGGCACGATCACAGAACAACACAGGCAGGCAATCGGCCGTCATCACCGTGCAGGCGATGCCGGGCGTGGCCGTCCAGCTGGCGTCCGCGGTCGCGACCAGGGCCGGGTCAGCGTGAGCCACGGCAACACCGTGCACCTGCTGTAACCAGGCCGGTTGTATCGCAAAGTGATCCGTCAGGCGCCGGCGATTCTCGGCCACTGCTGCAGGGCTGTCATCAACATGATCGCCCAGGTTGAGGCTGTCGAACGGCGTCAGGCTGACGCCGCCCGCACGGGTGGTGACACAGGCTTTGACCCCGGCAGGCAGCGGCCAGTCAGGAATCAGCCAGTCACTCATCCGATGAACGCCTCACGGTCCTGCTTGAGCAGCGTCAGCAACCAGACGAAATCTTCCGGTAGTGGCGATTCCCAGCTCATGCGCTTGCCGGTGGTCGGATGATCCAGTTCCAGGAAACGCGCATGCAGCGCCTGACGCGGGAAGTGTTTCAGCGACTCGACCATGGTCACACTGGCTGCCGGCGGGATACGGAAGCGACCGCCGTAGGCAGGGTCTCCGACCAACGGGAAGTTGATGTGGGCCATGTGCACCCGAATCTGGTGGGTTCGACCGGTTTCCAGCTTGACCCGCACGTGGGTGTGGGAGCGGAAACGCTCGAGCACACGGTAGTGGCTGACCGCCTGCTTGCCGCCTTCCATTACCGCCATGCGCTGGCGCTGCTGGCCGTGACGACCGATCGGCGCGTTGATCTTGCCGCCGGCGGTGACCACACCAATCACGATGCACTCGTAGATCCGGCTGACACTGCGGCTCTGCAACTGTGTAACCAGTTGCGTCTGCGCCTGAATGGTCTTGGCCACCACCATCAAACCGGTGGTGTCCTTGTCCAGACGGTGCACGATACCAGCGCGCGGAACATTGATGATGTCCGGCACGTGGTGCAGCAAGGCGTTGAGCAACGTGCCGTCGGCGTGACCGGCGGCAGGATGCACCACCAGCCCGGCAGGCTTGTTGATCACCAGGATGTCGTCATCTTCATAGACGATGTCCAGAGCGATGTCTTGAGCGATCCATTCGCCCTGAGCTTCCTGCTCGGCGGTCAACTCAAGGATGGCGCCACCATGGACAATGTCTCGCGGGCGGATAACCGCCCCATCCACAGTCAGGCGGCCGTCTTTGATCCAGGCGGAAAGGCGCGAGCGCGAGTGCTCAGCGAATAATTGTGCGGCGACTTGATCGAGGCGTTGGCCGCCCAATTCGGACGGCACCTCTGCGCGAAGTTCAATTTTATCGGACATGCTCAGACTAGGCGTCGGCACAGCCTTTGGTTTCGGCTGCGCGCTTGTGGTTAAATACGGCGTCTTTTGCCCCGAGGCTATTCAACGGGGCACTCATCATAACAGGACGGCCCCGCCCAAGACAGCGGCCGTCATAGGGACGCAAGCCGCCATGCAAGTGAAACACCTGCTGCTGATCGCCATCCTCGCATTGACCGCTGCTTGCTCGTCGAAGGAAGTCGTAGACGAAAACCTCAGCGAAGTCGAGCTGTACCAGCAGGCTCAGACCGATCTGGACAACAACAGCTACACCGCGGCCACAGCCAAGCTGAAGGCCCTGGAGTCGCGTTATCCCTTCGGTCGCTATGCGGACCAGGCTCAACTCGAACTGATTTATGCGAACTACAAGAACGCCGAGCCCGAGGCTGCCAAGTCGGCTGCCGAGCGCTTCATCCGCCTGCACCCCCAGCACCCGAACGTCGACTATGCCTATTACCTCAAGGGCCTGACCTCGTTTGACCAGGATGTTGGCCTGCTGGCGCGCTTCCTGCCGCTGGACATGACCAAGCGTGACCCAGGTGCAGCCCGCGACTCGTACAACGAATTCGCCCAGCTCACCAGCCGCTACCCCAACAGCCGCTACGCGCCGGACGCCAAGCAGCGCATGATTTACCTGCGCAACCTGCTGGCCTCCTACGAAATCCACGTTGCCGACTACTACCTGACCCGTCAGGCCTATGTCGCAGCGGCCAACCGCGGTCGCTACGTGGTGGAAAACTTCCAGGAAACACCATCGGTCGGTGATGGCTTGGCCGTGATGGTCGAAGCCTACCAGCGCCTGCACCTGGACGAGTTGGCCAATACCAGCCTGGAAACCCTGAAGCTGAACTACCCGAATCACTCAAGCCTGGTGGACGGTCAGTTCGTGCCACGGGTTGCCGAAGCCGACAACCGTTCGTGGGCCAGCAAGGCCACCTTGGGCCTGATCGAGTCCCGTCCGCCGCTGCCGCCGGGTGAAACCCGCGCCAACCAGGACATCATGAAGCAGTATCAGGATGCCAAGGACTCCATCCCGGCCGAGCTCAAGCCACAAGACGGCGATGCTGTCGAAGAAGAGCAACACGAAGCGGAAGGCAGCAACGACGACCGCTCCTGGTTCAGCTACATGACCTTCGGCGTGTTCGACTGATACCCGCCAGGTACACAAAAGGAGACTTTCGAGTCTCCTTTTTTATTTCCGGATTTTATAGCGCTGTGCGCTGGATGAGACCTTGGCTAAACTGCCCAATCATCCTCCCAAAAAGCCGCTGACCATGCTTCGTTTACTGTTCTGGATTGCCCTGATTGCTGCTGCGGTATGGTTCTGGCGCAAGTTCAAGCGCCCCGCCGACGCCTCCCGCCCGACACCCAGCGAGCAAAATGCACCACCCATGGTCCGTTGCGCCCACTGCGGTGTTCACCTGCCACGCGACCGCGCCCTGAGCCTGCAGCAACAGTGGTATTGCAGCCAGGGCCACCTTGAGCAAGGCCCAAGCTCGCGGGATCGTTGAGACATTACCTGCCGCTACTCAAGTAGCGGCGACAAACGTTAGCCCACGGACGGACACGACGTTGAAGACTTCCCAGCATATTCCGGCTCCCCCCTGCCGGCTCCGGCGCCTGCTGGGTGATTCGCTGCCCATCCGTAGCCTGCGCCAGCAGATCGACAAACTGGCCCAAAGCCAGGCTGCGGTGTACATCAGCGGCGAATCAGGTAGTGGCAAAGAGCTGGTTGCCCGGCTGATTCACGATCAAGGCCCACGCGCCAGCCAGCCTTTCGTCCCTGTCAACTGCGGGGCCATCCCGACGGACCTGATGGAAAGCGAATTTTTCGGTCACCGCAAAGGCAGTTTCAGCGGCGCCATCGAAGACAAACCCGGGTTGTTCCAGGCAGCGAATGCAGGGACCCTGTTCCTTGATGAAGTCGCGGACCTGCCACTGGGCATGCAGGTCAAACTGCTCAGGGCCATTCAGGAAAAGGCCGTGCGCAGCATCGGGCAGTTACACGAAAGCCTGATTGATACGCGAATACTCTGTGCCACGCACAAGAACCTGGACGCGGAAGTCAGCGCCGGACGATTTCGTCAGGACCTGTACTATCGGCTGAACGTGATCGAGCTGCGCGTGCCGCCGTTACGCGAGTGCCGCGGTGACATAGAGCTGCTGGCCACCCAGATGCTCAAACGCCTGGCCGCCGACACGGGCGCGCCCCTCGCACACCTGCTGCCGCAAGCCCTGGAGGCCCTCAAGGGCTATGGTTTTCCGGGTAACGTCCGCGAACTGGAAAACATGCTCGAACGCGCCCACACACTGTGTGAAAACCAGCAGATAGGAACCAGTGATTTGCGGCTGATCCAAGCCGATGGCAGCGCTAGTGCCAGTGAGGACGCCCCTCTCTGCGACCTGAAGCAGGTCGACAACCTCCAGCATTACCTGGAGGAGATCGAGCGCCGGGTGATTCTCCAGGCCCTGGAGCAAACCCGCTGGAACCGCACGGCAGCCGCCCAGCGCTTGAGCCTGTCGTTTCGCTCCCTGCGTTACCGGTTGAAAAAGCTCGGTCTGGAGTGAAGCGCAGCCTCAGATCCGTCCAGCCGGTGCATAGGGGGCCGGATCGATCACTGGCTCGCGTCCCAGCAACACATCGGCGAACAACTGGCAGGAAGCGGGTGCGAGTACCAGGCCATTGCGGTAATGCCCACAGTTGAGCCACAACCCGCCAACCCCCGGCACCGCACCAATATAGGGAACACCCTCTGGTGAACCGGGACGCAGCCCCGCCCAATGCCCAACCACTTCGGCCCGTGCGAGCGCTGGAATCAACTCCACTGCCGAAGCCTTGAGGCTTTCCAGCGCAGTCTCGGTTGGCGTCTTGTCGAACCCTTCGTGCTCCAGGGTGCTGCCGATCAGGATGTGGCCGTCGCGACGTGGAATGGCGTAACGGCCCTTGGCCAGAACCATGCTCGAGAGAAAGCCCGCTTCACACTTGTAGAGAATCATCTGGCCTTTCACCGGTTCCACCGGCAAAACCAGGCCCAGGGTCTTGAGCAGATCGCCACTCCAGGCACCTGCGGTCAACACCACCTGATCACCCAGGATCGGGCCGCTGGAACTCTCGACTCCCAGCACTCGCTCACCCTGGCGAATGAAGCCGCTGACCTCGCACTGTTCGTGAACGGTCACGTTGGGCAGCGCCAGCAATGCCGCCTTGAGTGATTTGACCAGGCGCGGGTTACGCACGTTGGCCACATCTGCCATGTAGATCGCCCGAGAAAAACCTGACCCCAACACGGGCACGTGGTCGTGAGCGGCCGAGATATCCACAGCACTGAGCGGGCGATTCTCCCGCTGCGCCCAGGCCAGCGCCTCGGCTTCGTCCTCCAGGTCCAGCCAGTACAAGCCCGTGGTATGAACCTCAGGGTCGACCCCGGTGGCGGCGAACAAGCGCTCGGCCAACTGTGGATAAAAGTCCTGGGACCAATGAGCCAAGGCCGTGACTGCCGGACTGTAGCGCCATGGATACAGCGGCGAAACGATACCGCCGCCCGCCCAGGAAGATTCCTGGCCAAGACTGGAACGATCCAGCAGGATCACCCGCTCTACATGGGGCGCCAGATTAAACGCCGTCAGCAGGCCGATCACTCCGCCGCCGACAATCACCACTTGCTCTTGCTTGGCCATCATCTGATCCAACAGTAAAAAAGACAGGGGGTGCAAGCCGCACCCCGAAAAAGCGCCTCAGCGGCCCCAGCAATCTTTGCTAGTCAGCTCGGCTGCCGCATTGTTCATGCCCATCACACCGGTGTTGCTCAGCGTGAGATCGCCACATTTGTCGCTGGCCATGCTGGCGTCAGACTTACGCACGGCCGTCAGCAGGAAGCTTTGATCCGCCAGGGTCGGGACGATGCTGTAGTACTCGTTACCAGCACTCAGTCCCGTGGCATTGCTGTAGACATTGTTTTGGGAGTGGAACCGCTCAAGCAACTGCGCCTGCTCTGACAGCAGCCCTGCGATCTCGCTACGGTGGGTCTTTTTCACGTACTCGGTGAGCAGCGGAGCGGATATGGTCACCACAATGCCGATGATCGCGATCACAATCATGATTTCGATCAGGGTAAAGCCTTGGTTGAATCTACGCATTGCCTCAAGTCTCACTTACTGTATTTGTCGCCACATGATTCGACGGCTGCCGCCATCGCTGTTTTCAACCGCGCAGGGCCTGCCATCGCCGAGGGTCTCCCCAGCCAAGCAGGTGCCGAGCATCTTACCGCCGATCGCAGCGGCTTCGCTCTCGATCTTGGCATAAATACTCTCCACCACCGTACGTGAATGGCCACCCAGCCCCACTGCGCTGACCCGATACAGCGTGGCCCTGGTATCCACCGGAACCCGCACCGCCCCCGTGATACTGCCCAGGCTCTGCACCCCATAAACACCATTGGCGGCGGCGATCCAGGTCACCCCGGACGTGGCGTTGAACCCAGCCGAGGTGACCACCGAGGATTCGGCCGGCGGCCCGCAGCGTATCCCCCCAGCGCACTCCGGCAATAAGTAGCTGCTACGCTGCACGGCACTCTCGCCAATCCGCAGGGCCGCCTCCGCCCCCTGGAATGACTGATTGCGCGCGACCAGGCTTGCCGCCAGTTTTTCCTGGAGTGTGGCGTTCTGCATCGCCGCAACCCCGATCAGCGTCAACAGCGAGAGGAACACCAGGCTCAGCAACAGCGCCATGCCCGACTGGGCTCTTGTCTTGAGAGACGTCATCAGCGCCTCCTAAGGCAAGCGGTTACGCAAGCTGGCCACGACATTGAAGGTTTGATCGCGCACACGCTGGCCGGGATCTGCCAGAGTCAGGGTCAAGCGTACGCTGCGGATCCGCGCCGGGTCGCCGGGGTTCGAGCTGTAACTGGAAACTGCAGTACCGCTGGCACTGTCGGCCAGACCGAAACTCACGGCAAAGGCCTTGACGTTGCTGACCAGGGCCTGCGTGCTGTCACCTGCCGTCAGCAGGATTTCGTCATCACGCAGGCGGTAATCCAGGCGGCGAATCGCTAAGGCAATTTCTCCCACTGCCGGGCTCTGTCGCTTACTGTAGGCAGTGGCCCGGGTGCGACAGTCCGACACTACCGTCCAGGTCGGCACGCCGCCATTGCCGCCAACGTCCGCGGTGACCAGGCTGAGCTTTTTCAAGGTGTTGTCCCATTTGATCGGTGCGTTGCGGCCAGCACTGAAATCCCCGCTTTCACTGGCATCGGTGATGTTTTGCAGGCAACCGAACACACCGACCATGCGAATCTCCTGCAGCAACTTGCTCAAGACAAAACGCGCATCCTCCTGCATGCCGGCCGCTGCGTTCTGCGCGCGGTAGGTGTTGTTCGCCGCCATGAAGATCTGCGTCACACCCAGCACTACCGCCAGGCTGATGGCTAACGCCAGTAGCAGCTCGATCAGGCTGAACCCCCGGCACCTGTTGCTCATGGCGCCCCCAGCGGTTCGACCGCGACACGACTGCTCAAGACCAGGCTGCGCCGGGTATCCGCAATACCGGCGGCGCGTGCGTCATCCCAGGTAATGGTGATGCTGTACAGGCCTTGAGCGTGGCTGATACTGCCGCGGGCGCTAGGGCCACCGAACTCGCGGATATGGCTGTGGAAATCCGCCAGGTCCTGATTCCGTGCCGACACCACAGGGCCCGATATCGGCGCAGGGAGACTGTAGTCAGCCGCCACATTGGCGCGAATCCGGTCCAGCATGTCGTAGGCAATAAAACTCGCCTGGCTGCTCATCAGCGAGCTGTCGGTGTATTTCAAGGCATTGAGCTGAACCGCCGCCGCCCCTAGCAACCCTGCAGTCAGAATCAGCAAGGCCACCATCACTTCAATCAAAGTCACACCGCCCTGTGCACCCGCTACCGTCATCCGCACGGTTCCTACCTCCCTGTGATCGATCCTGATCACCAGGAAGGTTAGCGCCGGCTGCGCGTCGCTGCTCGCCCCCGGAACAAGGCGCAATACATTCGCGACTGCGCCAGTGCGGCCCTACGCAGCGAAACCTTTTGCACAATGATTGGCCGCCGCCCTGTGCCGCCAACAGCTACACCTAGGGATACCTCGTAACTCCAGGGAAGGAGCCGTCATGGATCAAAAAGGCCTGGGCTTGATCGAGTTGCTGGTAGGCCTGGCCATTGCCGCCATGGCGCTGCACCTCAGCGTGCCGGCGCTCAGTCAATACGCGCAGTCAGTGCGCCGGGAAAGCGCGGCCCTGAGCCTTGCCAGCGGCCTGCGCAATGCGCGCAGCGAGGCGCTGCTGCGCAATCAGGCGGTGGTGGTGCATGGCTTGAACGATGACTGGAGCCAGGGCTGGCGAATCATCCTGGACCTCAGTGGTCGCGGCCAGGAGGACAGCAGCAACCCACTGTTGCGCCAGCACCAGACTGGCGGGACGCCGCTGATCGTCGGCAATCAATGGGTCAGGCGTTTTGTACGATTCAGCAGCCTGGGCGAGCCGTTATTGCCCGCAGGTACTTTTCAGGTAGGGACGTTGCACATCTGCGCGAGCCGCCAGCCAATCAGTCACCATCAGGTGGTGCTGTCCAGAAGCGGCCGCGTCAGCCTGCGCCACGACAAGGCGGAGCAGGCCTTGTGCGCGGGATCAAAGCAGGGAGCGAACCCGTAGTTCCTTGGGCATGGAGAAGGTGATGTTCTCCTCGCGACCGGCCAGTTCATCGGCACCGGAGGCACCCCAGGCGTGCAACTGCTGGATTACCCCACGAACCAGCACTTCCGGTGCCGAAGCCCCGGCGGTGATGCCGATCCGCTCGACGCCATCGAACCAGCTGCGCTGCAAATCTTCGGCGCCGTCGATCAGGTAGGCCGGGGTAGCCATGCGCTCGGCTAGTTCACGCAGGCGGTTGGAGTTGGAGCTGTTGGGGCTGCCCACCACCAACACCACATCGCATTCGTCGGCCAGTTGCTTGACCGCATCCTGACGGTTTTGCGTGGCGTAGCAGATGTCGTCCTTGCGTGGACCGCCAATGGCCGGGAAACGCGTGCGCAAGGCGTCGATCACCCGACTGGTGTCATCCATCGACAAGGTGGTCTGGGTGACGAAGGCGAGCTTGTCCGGGTTATGCACCTGCAAGGCGGCAACATCCTTTTCGTCTTCGACGAGGTAGATCGCACCGCCGTTGCTGGCATCGTACTGGCCCATGGTGCCTTCGACTTCCGGGTGACCGGCATGCCCGATCAGGATGCACTCGCGACCGTCACGGCTATAGCGCGCGACTTCGATATGCACCTTGGTCACCAACGGGCAAGTTGCGTCGAACACCTTCAGGCCACGGCCTGCGGCTTCGCTGCGAACAGCCTGGGAAACCCCGTGGGCGCTGAAAATCACGATGACGTCATCCGGCACCTGATCCAGTTCCTCGACGAAAATCGCTCCGCGTGCACGCAGGTCTTCAACCACGAACTTGTTATGGACCACTTCGTGGCGCACATAGATCGGCGGCCCGAAGACCTCCAGGGCGCGGTTGACGATTTCGATCGCCCGGTCCACACCGGCGCAGAAGCCACGGGGATTGGCGAGTTTGATTTGCATGCTGTGCCTCGTGTCTTGCCCTGTAGGAGCGGGTGCCCGCTTGCGGCTTGCTCGCGAAAAACTCAAAGACACCGCGTTTATCCAGGATATACGCGTCATCGTTAACGATCATCGCGAGCAAGCTCGCTCCTACAAAAGGCCGGCTTAGTCGGTTAGAGCGCTTTGACGTCGATGATCTCTACGTCAAAGGTCAAGGTCTTGCCCGCCAGCGGGTGGTTGAAGTCGATGGTCACTTGCGTGTCATCGAATTCCTTGACCACACCCGGCAGCTCGGTGTTGGCCGCATCGTTGAAGATCACCAGCAAACCCGGGGACAGCTCCATGTCCTGGAACTGCGAGCGCGGGATGATCTGTACGTTCTGCGGGTTGGGCTGGCCAAACGCACGCTCTGGCTCGATGCTCAGTGTACGCTTGTCGCCCGCCTTGAAGCCGAACAAGGCGGCTTCGAAACCTGGCAACAGGTTGCCATCGCCGACCTTGAAGGTCGCCGGGGCTTTGTCGAAAGTGCTGTCGACGGTGTCGCCGTTCTCCAGGCGCAATGCGAAATGCAAAGTGACTTCCGTGTTCTGACCGATGCGTTGCTCAGCCAATACCTGTTCAGTCATGAACGGTTTCTCCGGTTTTCTTGCTTTTGAACATATCCAGCGCAAGCATCACGGCGCCGACGCTGATGGCGCTATCGGCAAAGTTGAACGCTGGGAAATACCAGCGGTTCTGCCAATGCACCAGAATGAAGTCGATCACATGGCCCAGGGCAATGCGGTCGTACAGGTTGCCCAGCGCCCCGCCCAGCACCAGCGCCAGGGCGACGGCCAGCCAAGTGTCGTTGCGCCCCAGGCGCTTGAGCCAGACCACCAGCACGCCACTGACCACGATCGCAATCAAGGCGAACAGCCAACGCTGCCAACCACCGCCATCAGCCAGGAAGCTGAAGGCCGCACCCGTGTTGTAGGCCAGGGTCCAGCTGAAGTAATCGGGGATCACCACGATCTGCTGGTACATCGTCAACGAACCTTCGAAGTAGAACTTGCTGGCCTGGTCGATGACCAGGACCAGCAGGCTCAACCACAGCCAGCTCAACCGTCCGAAACGGCTAGCAGCATCAGGCATAGTGACGAACCTCGCCTGCGCCGCTGATGTTGTCAACGCAACGACCGCAGATTTCCGGATGCTCCGGGTTCACCCCGACGTCCTCGCGGCAGTGCCAGCAACGGGCGCACTTGGCGAAGCCCGACTTGACCACCTTGAGTTTCAGGCCGCTGACTTCGGTCGCGACTGCGTCGGCCGGTGCCTGCACGAACGGGGCAATGCTCGCGGTCGAGGTGATCAGGACGAAGCGCAGTTCGTTGCTCAGCTTGGCCAGGTCGGCGCTCAGCGCTTCTTCGGCGAACAGCGTGACTTCGGCTTGCAGGTTGCCACCCACCGCCTTGGCAGCGCGCTGGATTTCCATTTCCTTGTTGACCGCCACCTTGACCGCCATGATCCGCTCCCAGTAGGCGCGGTCCAGCTCAAAGCCTTCCGGCAGTTCGCTGAGGCCTTCGTACCAGGTGTTGAGCATTACCGATTCGTTACGCTCGCCCGGCAGGTACTGCCACAGCTCGTCGGCGGTGAAGGCCAGGATCGGCGCGATCCAGCGCACCAGCGCTTCAGAGATGTGGTACAGCGCGGTTTGCGCCGAACGGCGGGCCTTGCTGTTGGCGCCGGTGGTGTACTGGCGGTCCTTGATGATGTCCAGGTAGAAACCGCCCAGCTCCTGCACGCAGAAGTTGTGGATCTTGGAGTAGACGTTCCAGAAGCGGTATTCACCGTAGTGCTCTTGCAACTCGCGTTGCAGCAGCAAGGTGCGGTCCACGGCCCAACGGTCCAGGGCGAGCATTTCGTCGGCCGGCAGGATGTCAGTGGCCGGGTTGAAACCGCTCAGGTTGGAAAGCAGGAAGCGCGCGGTGTTACGGATCCGCCGGTAGGCGTCCGCACTGCGTTGCAGGATCTGCTCGGAAACCGCCATTTCACCCGAATAATCGGTCGAAGCCACCCACAGACGCATGATGTCGGCGCCCAGGGTGTCATTGACCTTCTGTGGCGCAATCACGTTGCCCAGGGACTTGGACATCTTGCGGCCGGACTCATCGACAGTGAAGCCGTGGGTCAGCAGCTCGCGGTACGGCGCGTGGTTGTCGATGGCGCAACCGGTAAGCAGGGACGAATGGAACCAGCCACGGTGCTGGTCCGAACCTTCCAGATACAGGTCGGCACGCGGACCGCTTTCGTGGCCCATCGGGTGCGAACCGCGCAGGACGTGCCAGTGCGTGGTGCCCGAATCGAACCAGACGTCGAGGGTGTCGCTGATTTTGTCGTACTGTGGCGCTTCATCGCCCAGCAGCTCGGCAGCGTCCATCTTGAACCAGGCTTCGATGCCTTCGACTTCGACGCGCTGGGCCACCAGTTCCATCAGCTCAACGGTACGCGGGTGCAGTTCGCCGCTTTCCTTGTTCAGGAAGAACGGGATCGGCACACCCCAGTTGCGCTGGCGGGAGATGCACCAGTCAGGACGGTTGGCGATCATCGAGTGCAGGCGTGCCTGGCCCCAGGCCGGAACGAACTTGGTCTCTTCGATGGCCTTGATCGCACGCTTGCGCAGGGTCTCGCCAGTTGCCGGCTCTTTGTCCATGCCGATGAACCACTGCGCGGTGGCGCGGTAGATCAGCGGGGTCTTGTGACGCCAGCAGTGCATGTAGCTGTGTTCGATGATGGTGGTGTGCAGCAGCGCACCCACTTCAGTCAGCTTGTCGACGATGGCCGGGTTGGCTTTCCAGATGAACTGGCCACCGAAGAACTCCAGCGACGTCGCGTACACACCGTTGCTTTGCACTGGGTTGAGGATGTCGTCGTTGACCATGCCGTACTTCTTGCAGGTCACGAAGTCGTCCACGCCGTAGGCCGGGGCGGAGTGAACCACGCCGGTGCCAGCGCCCAGTTCGACGTAGTCCGCCAGGTAAACCGGCGACAGGCGATCGTAGAACGGGTGACGGAAGTTGATCAGCTCCAGCTCTTTACCGGTGGTGGTCGCGATGACCGAACCTTCCAGGCTATAGCGGGCCAGGCACGATTCCACCAGCTCTTCAGCCAGCACCAGCAGCTGGTCACCGACGTCGACCAGGGCGTAGTTGAACTCCGGGTGAACGTTGAGCGCCTGGTTGGCCGGGATGGTCCACGGGGTGGTGGTCCAGATCACGATCGAAGCCGGCTTGCCCAGCGATGCCAGGCCGAAAGCCGTAGCCAGTTTGGCTTCATCGGCAATCGGGAAGGCAACGTCGATGGTCGAGGACTTCTTGTTCTCGTATTCGACTTCCGCTTCGGCCAGGGCCGAACCGCAGTCAAAGCACCAGTTCACGGGCTTGAGGCCCTTGAACACGAAACCACCCTTGACGATTTCAGCCAAGGCGCGGATTTCGCCGGCCTCGTTCTTGAAATCCATGGTCTTGTACGGGTTGGCGAAGTCGCCCAGCACACCCAGGCGGATGAACTCGGACTTCTGCCCTTCGATCTGCTCGGTGGCGTAGGCACGGCACAGTTCGCGGGTCTTGTCCGCGCCCAGGTTCTTGCCGTGGGTCACTTCGACTTTGTGCTCGATCGGCAGGCCGTGGCAGTCCCAGCCCGGAACATAAGGTGCGTCGAAGCCCGACAGGGTCTTCGAACGAATGATCATGTCCTTGAGAATCTTGTTGAGCGCGTGACCGATATGAATGGTGCCGTTGGCGTACGGAGGACCGTCGTGCAGCACGAACTTCGGACGATCCTTACCAATCTCACGCAACTTCTGGTACAGGCCAATGCTGTCCCAGCGCTGCAGAATCTGCGGTTCGCGCTGAGGCAGGCCGGCCTTCATTGGGAAGGCGGTGTCCGGAAGGTTTAGCGTGGCTTTATAGTCGGTCATTTAAGGCTCTTCATTAGCGATTGGCGCTAGGTGCGGCATAGGCACGGGCGGCGGCGACATCCGCATTGATCGCCGTCTTAAGCGCCTCCAGAGAGGCGAAACGCTGCTCATCACGCAGCTTGTGGTGGAAAACCACCGTCAAACGCCGGTCATACAGATCGCCGGCAAAATCGAGTATATGGACTTCAAGGTGGGCTTTGCCGTCACCTGCGACCGTTGGCCGGACGCCGATATTGGCGACGCCTGGCCAGGTCTTGCCGTCGAGGTCGACACTCACCAGGTACACCCCGGTCAGCGGCACGCGACGGCGCTTGAGTTGCACGTTGGCCGTTGGCGTACCCAACTGGCGCGCCAGCTTCTGCCCGTGCAGGACCCGCCCGGCAATCCGGAACGGCCGCCCGAGCAAACGCTCAGCCAACTCGAAATCAGCGGCGGCCAGGGCGTTTCGCACCTGGGTGCTGCTGACCCGCAGACCGTCCAGCTCGACCGTCTGCGCCGCTTCCACGGTAAAACCCTGGACGCTACCCGCCTGCTGCAGGAAATCGAAATCCCCTACCCGGTCACAGCCGAAGCGGAAATCGTCACCGACCTCCAGATGCTGGACGCCCAGGCCATCGACCAGGATGGTGTCGACGAATTCGGCGGCGCTGAGCTTGCTCAAGCGCTGGTTGAACGCCAGGCATAACACCCGGTCAACGCCCTCGTCTGCCAGCAGTTGCAGCTTGTCGCGCAGGCGAGCAAGACGCGCGGGCGCGGTGTCGGGCGCAAAAAACTCGCGGGGCTGGGGCTCGAAAATCACCACGCAGCTGGGTACGCCCAACTCAAGCGCACGTTCACGCAGCCGGCCCAGGATAGCCTGGTGACCACGGTGAACACCGTCAAAGTTGCCAATAGTGGCGACGCAGCCCCGATGCTGGGGGCGCAGATTGTGGAGGCCTCGAACCAGCTGCATAACGCGCTTCTTGCTCATAAAGTGGTCGATTATAACCACACCCGGCGGCCGACGACAGGCAACACCGTAACCCAAAGTGATCGAACCGACAAAACCGACGCCTGGCTCGCGATTATTCCAGCATTGGCGTCAGCTCAACGCCTTGCGATTGAAGTCCCGCAGACGGAAGCCCAGCAGCGCCAGCATGCCGAAATACGTTACCACCCCAGCACCAACCAGCACGCCCAGACGCAGGAAACGCTCGAGCATGTGACCGTCGCTCCAGGCCGGCATGAAATGCATTGTCCCCAGCAGTACTGCGGACATCACGGCCACCGCCAGCAACAGCTTAAGGGCAAACTTGCCCCAGCCCGGCTGCGGTTGATACATATTCTGCTTGCGCAGTTGATAGAACAACAGGCCGGCGTTCAGGCACGCCCCACCACTAATGGCCAGCGCCAGGCCCGCGTGCTGCAGCGGACCGACCAAGGCCAGGTTGAACAGTTGGGTGACTATCAGGGTGAAAATTGCGATTTTTACCGGGGTGCGGATGTTCTGTTGCGCGTAAAAGCCTGGAGCCAGCACCTTGATCACGATAATCCCCAGTAATCCGACCGAATACGCCACCAGCGCTCGCTGGGTCATCGACGCATCAAAGGCACTGAACTGACCGTACTGGAACAGCGACATGGTCAACGGCTCCGCGAGGATCCCCAGGGCCAGCGCACAGGGCAGCACCAGCACGAAGCACAGGCGCAGGCCCCAGTCGAGAATGCGCGAGTATTCGTGGCGGTCCTTGCTGGCATAGGTCTTGGCCAGGGTCGGCAGGAGAATGGTGCCCAGGGCCACGCCCAACACCCCTGATGGCAACTCCATCAGCCGATCGGCGTAGTACATCCAGGACACGGAGCCGGCCACCAGGAAAGAAGCAAAAATGGTGTTGATGATCAACGAAATCTGGCTGACCGAAACCCCGAGGATCGCCGGCAGCATTTGCTTCATCACGCGCCAGACCCCGCTATCACGCAGGTTCAGCCGTGGCAGCACCAGCATGCCGATCTTTTTCAGGTGTGGCAGCTGATAAAGCAACTGCGCCAAGCCGCCAGCCAGCACCGCCCAACCCAGCGCCATCACCGGCGGATCGAAGTAGGGGGTGAGGAACAGCGCGAAGATGATCATGCTGACGTTGAGCAGGGTCGGCACGAACGCCGGCACCGAGAACCGGTTATAGGTGTTGAGAATCGCCCCAGCCAGCGAAGACAGGGAGATCAGCAATATATAAGGGAACGTGACCCGCAGCAGGCTGGCCGTCAGCTCGAACTTTTCCGGGGTATCGGTAAAACCCGGGGCCGTGGCCCAGATCACCCAGGGCGCAAAGATCATCCCGATGATCGTCACCAGCGCCAGCACCAGCGTCAGCAAACCCGAAACATAAGCCACGAAAGTGCGGGTCGCCTCCTCGCCTTGCTGACTTTTGTATTCTGCCAGGATCGGTACGAACGCCTGGGAAAACGCGCCCTCGGCAAAGATCCGCCGCAACAGGTTGGGCAGTTTGAAGGCAATGAAGAAGGCGTCCGTGGCCATGCCGGCGCCAAATATACGGGCGACGAGGGTGTCACGCACGAATCCCAGAACCCGGGAGATCATCGTGATAGAGCTGACGGCGGCCAAGGATTTAAGCAGGTTCATGGAAGAGTTTTTTGCCTGTCGATAAACAGCAGGCGAACAATGCGCCTACTTATGCGATACTCCGCGCCGCAACAGCACAGAGCCAAAGCTCGCGAGTTTACAGGTCGTACGCCGGAATGAAATATCCCGGTGCTTTATACCTACCACTTAGCGGAACGTCTCAACCGCCCTTGACAAGACTTCAACTCATCGGCATGATTCGCGGCCTATTTTGTTTGCTATTTCCCAAAAAGTCTTTCGAGGAGCTCGACGGTGGCCAACACACCTTCCGCCAAAAAACGTGCAAAACAGGCTGAGAAGCGTCGCAGCCACAACGCCAGCCTGCGTTCCATGGTTCGTACCTACATCAAGAATGTAGTTAAAGCCATCGACGCAAAAGACGCTGAAAAAGCGCAAGCTGCTTACGTTCTGGCCGTGCCAGTTATCGACCGTATGGCCGATAAAGGCATCATCCACAAGAACAAAGCTGCTCGCCATAAGAGCCGCCTGAATGGCCACGTAAAGGCTCTGAACGTTGCCGCTGCTGCCTAAGCGACACGCTCATTAAAAAACCGACCTCAGGGTCGGTTTTTTATTGCCTGCGATTTGATCAAACCAATACAAAAAACCGTAGGGGTGGCTGCCCGCCCCTACCAGCCTCGAATCAAATCAATGCTGAGCCCACGGCAAAATCGGAATCGCCGTCACCGCATTCTGCGGACTGCCTTCGATCAGGCGGTCGCTATAGACCAGGTACACCAGGGTATTGCGCTTCTTGTCGAGAAATCGCACCACCTGCATGGTCTTGAACACCAGGGACGTGCGCTCCTTGAACACCTCGTCACCATCCTTGAGCTCACCCCTGAAGCTGATCGGCCCGACCTGACGACAGGCAATGGACGCCTCGGCACGATCCTCGGCCAACCCCAGGCCACCCTTCACTCCGCCGGTCTTGGCGCGCGACAGGTAGCAGGTCACACCATCGACCTTGGGATCATCAAAGGCCTCGACCACAATACGGTCATTGGGCCCGACAAACTTGAATACGGTCGACACCTGACCAATCTCTTCGGCCGAAGCCAATAGCGGCATCACCAGCAACAACCCCAACAAGCCCTTTGCCATGCGCATGCGCGTTTCCTTCACTCAAACCAGAATCAGGTTATCGCGGTGAACCAGTTCCGGTTCCGCCATGTAACCCAGCAAACCGACAATCGCCTCGGACGATTGACCGATGATTTTTTGCGCCTCCAGGGCGCTGTAGTTAGCCAGGCCACGGGCAATCTCGCGACCGTCCGGCGCCACGCACACAACCATTTCGCCACGGCGGAAGCTGCCCTGGACCAGCTTGACGCCGACTGGCAGCAAGCTCTTGTTGCCCTGGGACAAGGCCGAAACCGCGCCCGCATCCAGCACCAGCGTGCCGCGCGTCTGCAAGTGCCCCGCCAGCCACTGCTTGCGCGCCGCCAGCAGGCCACGCTCAGGCGACAGCAAGGTGCCGATACGCTCGCCTGCCTTCAGGCGATCCAGCACCCGCTCCAGACGCCCGCCCACGATGATCGTGTGCGCCCCGGAACGCGCCGCCAGCCGCGCCGCACGCAGCTTGGTCTGCATACCGCCACGGCCCAGCGCGCCGCCCGTACCGCCAGCCACCGCATCCAGCGCCGGATCATCGGCACGCGCCTCGTAAATCAGCTGGGCATCGGGGTTATTCCGCGGATCAGCGTCGAACATGCCATCACGGTCCGTAAGAATCACCAACAGGTCCGCCTCGACCAGGTTGGCCACCAGCGCCGCCAGGGTATCGTTGTCGCCGAAGCGGATTTCGTCGGTGACCACCGTATCGTTCTCGTTGATCACCGGGATGACCTTGAGATCGACCAGCGCGCGCAGGGTGCTGCGAGCATTGAGGTAACGCTTGCGATCGGACAAGTCATCATGCGTCAGCAGGATCTGCGCAGTGTGCCGGCCATGCTCGGCGAAGCTCGACTCCCAAGCCTGCACCAGGCCCATCTGGCCAATAGCGGCCGCCGCCTGCAACTCATGCATTGCACTGGGTCGTGCAGTCCAGCCCAGGCGACTCATGCCTGCCGCCACCGCCCCCGAGGACACCAGCACCAACTCGACGCCCGCCTCGTGCAGCGCCACCATCTGCTCAACCCAGACGCCCATTGCCGCGCGATCCAGACCCTTGCCGTCAGCCGTCAGCAAAGCGCTGCCGATCTTCACGACCCAACGCTGCGCACCTGTCACCTTGCTCCGCATGATCTTCAACCTTAGCTTGAGGACAGCACGACCCAGTGCTGCCCATAACGTTATTCGTGACTACCGATTTCCAGATACTAAAACGCCGCTCCAGGGAGCGGCGCTTAAGTTTATCGCAACGTATCAGTCACGCACGTAAATGATTTCCGGACCATCTTCGTCACCCACATCTTCTTCATCCCAATCATCGTCACCGATGTCATGGACCGACTTCACGCCGCTGCGGCGCAGGGCACGCTGGTCATCCAGGGCCT
Organism: Pseudomonas sp. P5_152; assembly: GCF_033989915.1. NCBI lineage: Bacteria > Pseudomonadati > Pseudomonadota > Gammaproteobacteria > Pseudomonadales > Pseudomonadaceae > Pseudomonas > Pseudomonas sp. P5_152. The sequence goes on from NZ_JASFAH010000002.1 coordinate 2,234,658, forward strand.
GCAGCTGGGCACGCGCTTCATCTTCGATGCGCTGGTCAAGATCCGCCAGCTCTTCACGGTACGCCGGATCGTTGGCCAGGCGATCAGCACGATCTTCCAGGTAACGCATGATGTCGCGAGTCAGGCGCTCAGTGCCTTCTTTGGCGATAGCCGAGATGACGTAGACCGGACCAGTCCACTCCAGGCGATCGACGATTTCCTTGACGCGCTCTTCGTGCTCTTCCTCGAGGATCTGGTCGCACTTGTTCAGCACCAGCCAACGATCACGCTCAGCCAGGGACGGGCTGAACTTGGTCAGTTCGCTGACGATCACTTCAGCGGCATCGGCTGCACTGGTTTCATCCAGCGGCGCCATGTCGACGAGATGCAAAAGCAGGCGGGTTCGCGACAAGTGCTTGAGGAAACGAATCCCCAGGCCAGCGCCATCCGAAGCACCCTCGATCAGACCCGGGATGTCGGCAATGACAAAGCTTTTCCAGCGATCGACACTGACCACGCCCAGGTTTGGCACCAGGGTGGTGAACGGGTAATCGGCAACTTTCGGCTTGGCAGCCGACACCGAACGGATAAAGGTACTTTTACCGGCGTTAGGCAAGCCCAGCAGGCCGACGTCCGCCAACACTTTCATTTCCAGCTTGAGGTCACGCTGCTCGCCCGGCTTGCCCGGCGTAGTCTGGCGTGGCGCCCGGTTGGTACTGGATTTGAAACGGGTATTACCCAGACCGTGCCAGCCACCATGCGCCACCAACAACCGCTGACCAGCCTTGGTCAGGTCGCCGATAACTTCCTGGGTTGCCGAATCGATCACCGTGGTACCGACCGGAACCCGCAATACCAGCTCTTCACCCTTCTTGCCGGTGCAGTCAGTGCTGCCGCCGTTGGCGCCACGCTCGGCATCGAAGTGCCGGGTGTAACGGTAGTCCACCAGGGTATTGAGGTTTTCGTCGGCGATCATGTAGACCGAGCCGCCATCACCCCCATCACCACCGTTCGGACCACCGTTCTCGATGAATTTTTCCCGACGGAAGCTCATGCAACCATTGCCGCCATCGCCAGCTTTTACTCGAATCGATACTTCATCAACAAACTTCATAACAAAACGCCTCTCGCCATACGGACGAGCCGAAAAAACCAAGACATAAGACTCTTGCAAAAATGAGCGCAGCGACCTCAAGCAACGACCGCAAACCCACTGCTTTCGCCCATCACAAACAGCTTTGCAAGAGACTCACCCCACAAACGAAAAAGCCCCGTCGCAAGACAGGGCTTTTCCAGCAACTACGTAATTATGCCGCGACGACTGGAGTCTTCGGGACAATGCTCACGTAACGGCGGTTGAAAGCGCCTTTTACTTCGAACTTGATCACGCCGTCGATTTTAGCGAACAGAGTGTGATCTTTGCCCATGCCAACGCCGTAGCCAGCGTGGAATTGGGTGCCGCGCTGACGCACGATGATGTTGCCCGGAATGATAACCTGGCCGCCATACATCTTCACGCCAAGGCGTTTGGCTTCTGAGTCGCGACCGTTACGGGTACTACCACCAGCTTTTTTGTGTGCCATGAGTTCAATTCTCCTAGTGAGGAATTAGGCTGAAATTAAGCCTGAATACCGGTGATTTTGATCTCGGTGTACCACTGGCGGTGGCCCATACGCTTCATGTGGTGCTTACGGCGACGGAACTTGATGATGCGGACTTTATCGTGACGACCTTGGGAGATCACTTCAGCCACAACGGTAGCGCCAGCAACAACTGGAGCGCCGATATTCACGTCGTCGCCATTGGCAACCAACAGAACGCGATCAAAAGTAACGGATTCGCCGGTAGCGATTTCCAGTTTTTCGATCTTCAGGTATTCACCTGGAGCAACTTTGTACTGCTTGCCACCAGTAACGATTACTGCATAAGACATGGTATTTCTCCGATAATCCTGCTCACCCAGCTCTTTATAAGAAGAGGTATTGGCTGGCATGGCTGCATAAGGCTGGAAGGCCGGTTTGCAATTGCGTAAGGCAGGTGCTGCCCAGGAAGTTCAGGGTGCGCGATTGTACGCAAGCCACGAGCGCGTTGCAAGGGGCCGTCCATCGTGCCTTGACACCCGCTGGCGTGGGTCCTAGCATGCCGCGCAACCCTTATGGAGCACCTGTCGCTGATGCAACCCCAAGCTTTCTACCGCGCGGTGGCGGACGATTTTAGCGCCGTCGACGGCATCATCAAGAAGCAGCTGACTTCCCGAGTGCCGCTGGTATCGAAAATCGGCGACTACATCACCTCGGCTGGCGGCAAACGCCTGCGTCCTTTATTAGTGCTGCTGTGCGGCAAGGCCCTGGGTCGCGAAGGCGATGACATGCGCCTGCTGGCAGCCACTATCGAGTTCCTGCACACCGCCACCCTGCTGCACGACGACGTGGTCGACATGTCCGGTATGCGCCGTGGCCGCTCGACTGCCAACGCCATGTGGGGCAATGCCCCGAGCGTGCTGGTCGGCGACTTCCTGTATTCGCGTTCGTTCGAGATGATGGTCGAACTGGGCTCCATGCCGGTGATGAAGATCCTCTCCCAGGCCACGCGGATCATCGCCGAAGGCGAAGTCCTGCAGTTGTCCAAGGTGCGCGACGCCAGCACCACCGAAGAAACCTACATGGAAGTCATTCGCGGCAAGACCGCGATGCTCTTCGAAGCCTCGACCCACAGCGCTGCTGCCCTCGCGGGTGCAACCCCGGAGCAGAGCGAAGCCCTGCGCACCTTTGGTGATCACCTGGGCGTGGCATTCCAACTGGTCGACGACCTGCTCGACTATCGCGGCGATGCCGAGACCCTGGGCAAGAACGTCGGCGACGACCTGGCCGAAGGCAAGCCGACCCTGCCGCTGATCTACACCATGCGCGAAGGCACGCCAGAACAGGCAGCCCTGGTGCGCAAGGCGATCCAGAAAGGCGGCATCGAAGACCTGGAGAGCATCCGCGCCGCTGTGGAGGCCTCAGGCTCGCTGGAATACACCGCGCAATTGGCGCGCGACTATGTAGCCCGCGCGATCAAGTGCCTGGAAATGCTGCCGGCCAGCGAGTACCGCGATGCCCTGGTTGAGCTGAGCGAGTTCGCGGTCGCCCGCACGCACTAAGGGATATCTGTAGGAGCGAGCTTGCTCGCGAAGGTCGCCAACGATAACGCGTGCATCCTGAATGAACGTGGTGTCATTGAGTTCTTCGCGAGCAAGCTCGCTCCTACAGGTGTTGCATCGCCCTCTCCCGCTTAAAACCCTATATAATGTGCGCTTTTTAGCCATCCTGAACTCAAGGAGCTTTAGTGAGCACGTTGCCACCCTGCCCGAAATGCAATAGCGAATACACCTACGAAGACGGCGCCCAACTGATCTGCCCGGAGTGCGCCCACGAATGGTCTGCCAACGGCGAAGCCGAGGCGGCGTCCGATGAAACTGTGAAAAAGGATTCGGTCGGCAACGTCCTGCAAGATGGCGACACCATCACCGTGATCAAGGACCTCAAGGTCAAGGGCACCTCGCTGGTGGTCAAGGTCGGCACCAAGGTCAAGAACATCCGCCTGTGCGATGGCGACCACGACATCGACTGCAAGATCGATGGCATCGGCCCGATGAAACTCAAATCCGAGTTCGTCAGAAAAGTCTGAGCCTGCTGCAAGCCATCGCGCGTCCGCGCGGGATGGCTGCTCTCCTCCCCCTCGCAAGCCTTCCTCTCGCCCCAATAGCAAAACGCCAGCCGTTTTGATCCTGGGCAATCCCCGCGCACAAAATCCGCAGAAACCGCCAATAGGCACTTGCTATTAATTGAATAAGAATTATTCTCATCAAACCACTAAAAAGGAGATGAGCATCATGACTTACTTGATCGATGCATGGCTGGACCGCCCACACCCTTACCTCAGGATCCTGCATCGGGAAACCGGGGAAGTCTGCGCTGTACTGGAAGAAGAAGCCTTGAGCGAACTGCAGGACCAGGGCGACCTCGACCTCAATGGCCTGAGCTCCAGCGAACCGGTGGTGCTCAAGGAGCTGGTGCGCAACCTGTTTCTGTTCTGCTATGCCCGAGCGTTGCGCCCGACGCATGATCTGACGCACAAGATCGAAATATGATGCAGCACAAAAAACTGTGGGAGCTAGCGCCCGCAAGCGGGCGCTCGCTCCCACATTAGCCCGATGTCATATCAGGCCGGGTATTACAGAACGTCCAGCAGCTCGACGTCAAATACCAGAACGCTGTGCGGCGGGATGCTGCCAACGCCTTGAGCGCCGTAAGCCAATTCGCTCGGCACGTACAGACGCCATTTGCTGCCTGCGTTCATCAGTTGCAGGGCTTCGGTCCAGCCAGCGATCACGCCGCCAACCGGGAATTCTGCAGGTTGACCACGATCGTAGGAGCTGTCGAACACAGTGCCGTCGATCAGGGTGCCGTGGTAGTGAGTACGCACGGTGTCTTCGCGGGATGGCTTGGCGCCTTCACCGGCAGTCAGGACTTCAAATTGCAGACCGGAAGCCAGGGTGGTGATGCCGTCACGCTTGGCGTTTTCAGCCAGGAATGCCAGGCCTTCACCCGCCGCTGCTTCAGCCTTGGCTGCCGCTTCGGCTTGCATGATTTCACGGATGACCTTGAAGCTGGCCGACATGGCTTCCTGGCCAACGCGGCTTTCCTTACCGGCGAAAGCGTCGGTCAGACCTGCCAGGATTGCGTCCAGGCTAACGCCCGGTGGCGGGTTGTCGCGCAGCTGGTCGCCCAGCTGACGGCCGATGCCGTAGCTGACGCGGGTTTCGTCGGTGGACAGATTTACTTCGGACATGACACTGCTCCGCTGTGCGGACGGCCCGAGACATTGCCGTGCGTGCACAGCGCATCCCGGAGCGCCCGGAACCAAAAGGGCGAGCAGACTAGCACAGATGCCCGTGCCGTGATCAGGGGGCCAGCGTCCTCAAGCCGAACGGAAGGCGATCGGCACTTTAAGGCTGTCCTCGCTACTGGCGCCCAATCCGCACATCTCGTCGTGGACCGAGGTGTGGACCAGATTGAACGGTAACTTGGGAAAGGCGTGGAGCATTTGCCGCGCATGCTCCACCGAGCGCAGGTGCATCATCTGGCCATGGGTGTCGCTCAGCGGGTAGGCCGCGCCGTGCATCCGCGCCTCGAGGAGATAGATCCCGCCTTCCATGGAGATCAGATTCAGCTCATCGACCTTGCCGGCGATGGCATAGGCGTTCAACTCTTGCAGGTTCATGTGCACACCCCGTGCATTGGCGAGCCAGGACCCTTACAGGGATAAGCCTCGACGCACCAAAGCACAAGCCGACAACGCTGCCGCCCGTCCGTTTACCACCTGCGGGGTAATCAGTGCTTGGTCAGTTTGTCCAGGTAGCCCATGGCGAACGCCGAAATCACGAACGTCATGTGAATGATCACGTACCACTTCAGGTGCTCGGGATCGACGTTCTTGGCGTCCATGAAAATGCGCAGCAAGTGGATCGAGGAAATCGCCACGATCGAGGCCGCGACTTTCATCTTCAGCGAAGACGAATCCATGGTGCCCAGCCAGTTGAGCTTTTCCTTGGATTCATCGATATCCAGCTGGGACACGAAGTTTTCATAGCCGGAGATCATCACCATCACCAGCAGGCCGCCCACCAGGGCCATGTCGATCAGCGACAGCAGGACCAGGATCAGGTCCGACTCGGCCATCGAGAAGACGTTGGGGATAACGTGGAAGACTTCCTGAAAGAACTTCAGGGCCAGGGCCAGCAAACCCAGGGACAGGCCGAAGTAGATAGGGGCCAGCAACCAGCGCGAAGCGTACATTGTGTTTTCGATAAAGCGTTCCATTAAATCTCACACCAAGGCTGGAAATGGCGGCGAGTATACCAGCCGCTCAAACACCCATAAACCGCTGGAAAATCCATAACCTGGAAGTCTGACCGAGGGTTTTCTGCTAGTGTCCAAAGCGTTCGCACCCACGTGCGTCGTACGGGAATACTGGAAAATGGATGTGCGCTTACCCTTGACGACGATCGGCCTGTGCCTGGTGGCGCTGCTCAGCGGCTGCTCGCCCGCGGACGAAAAGCCTGCGCAAAGCCTTGAAGACAAGACCGCCCAGTTCGAAAAGTCACTGGACGCCATCACCGATCCCAAGCTCAAGGATGCCGTATCCAGTCTCGGCGGCTCCCTGCTGCTGCTCGAACGCGCCCAACAGAAGCTGGCCGCCAAGCCGGTCGAAACCGAGTACGGTGACGACGCCATGGCATTGCTCCGGCACTACGCAAGCCCGCAGGCGCTGGTCGACACCTACATCAATGGCCTGATCGTCCTGCGCAAGGATGCCAGCTCCGACTACCTGACCGACCTGCAACCGGTGTTCCCGTTCAACTTCAACATGCCCTCGGAGTTTCCCTTCCCCCACGGCCTGGAATGGCAATCGGTCACTCTTAGCAACAAGCAGGTCATCCCCTTCCAGGCCGAATGGTCGGAAACCGACCCCGGCATCCAGCTGAGCCCCTCTAGCTCGAGCTTGACCGCCCCGGATGACCTGACCCTCGCCTACCCCTTTGTCGAGGGACTGGAGGTGGCCAACAGCAGCCAGCCACAACCCCTGACCCTGCAAGGCAAGGTCGAAGTGATCGCACCGCACAAGGTCGCGACCTTCAACCTGAGCAAAAAGGACATCGGGCTTACACGGACCGAGGCCAACCTCAGCGTCACCCTGCACAGCCTCGAGAACAACTACGCCGAAATTACGGTCGACAACCGCGCAGCGCTGGCCCCAGAGGTCGGCGACACCCCGCTCAATCCACTGATCGTCCAGGCCCGGGACCAGACCGGGCAGTTCCTCGCACGCGCCGGCTCGATCAACGAAGACTCCGCACAAATAGCCTTCTATCAAAACCAACTGGCCGAGATGCAAAAACAGACCGCCTGGAGCGAGGCACTGGAAAAGCAGCTTAATGACGAACTGCAAGCTTTCGAGCGCCAGCAGAGCCATCATTACACCAAGGTCTACTTCAATGGCCCCATCGACAGCCTGGAAGTCAACGTGCTGGATTTTTCCGACGCCACCGTGACCCGCAAGGAACTGGATCTACCCGTCAGGCGTTTTGACCGCAACACCACCGACAAAACCATTCAAAGCCTCACCCCGCCCGTGGTGGTCTATGACGACCAGGCCGGCAACTGGCTCAAAGGCGCGAGCCTGGACGCGCAGCAACTGAAAAACAGTATTCGCATCACCCAGTCGGTGGAGGACGCCAGTGCCGCGCGCATTCAGTTCGACCACCCCAGCAGCTTCAACGATGAACTGCTCGGTAGCTCATTCAGCCCCGGCCCGACTCCGTTGACCTTCTTCACCCAGGATGACAATGGCCTGCGTGGCACTCCCATCGAGTTGCCAGCCGAAGCCTTCGAAATCGATCCATTACACGCCACCATCACCTACGACCTGACCCTGTTCCCCGAAACCCCGGCCTACGCCGTGGGCTCCATGCCACTGTTTCTCGCCGATATTGAAAAGCACAGCCTCGACGCCAGCAAATTACCCAAAGGCCTGGAGCTCAGGGGTAACGCCCTGCTGGTCGACCAGAAAGTATTCCCCGCGCAGGACTGGCGCTTCTTCGCCAAGGACGCGAGCGGCAACTACCTGAAGGAGATTTTGCTGGTCAGTCATGACGCCAACACAGAGGGCCCCGCAGTGCTGGACGTGCACTACTTCTATGGTCAGCCGAGCCAATTGGAAAGCTACCAACGCACCGACCTGGAAACCATCGAGTATGGCTTTGAGGTCAAGCTCGACAAGGTGCAGAACCCCACCCCTGCCGAGTGAGGTCAATGCCTTGGAGTCGAATCGAAACCATCCTGGTTGCGGTACCGGCCGCCGTTGATTTCCCGTAGCTGGGCTTGCAGGTGCAAGCACCAGATCTGCGGGTCGTCGGCCAGTTGATAACCATGCAGGGTCAGGCTTTCAACGATGGTATCGAGTATCGATTCAGCCACAAAAGGGCCATGAAACGGGCCTTGGGCCTTGATCGCCGAGGGCTGTTCGCCTGCCATGCCGGCGGCAAACAGCAAGGTCCACATGCCAGTATCGCCGGCGAGCGGGCGCACACTGCATTCGATCCGGGTCACGAGGCCCAGGCATTGGCGGGTAAGGCAGAGGTTGCGCGACATGGCGGCGACCCTCGATAGATCCGGTATTCAGCCTCCACGCGAAGGCTGTCTCGATCCAGTGATAACTGTCGATATCCTAGACCTGAGCATAGAAGAAAAGTCGAATCAGCAAGTTGCCGAGGGTAACGAAGCGCCGAATGGTCGCTGTTGGTTTTTTGACGTCATTCGCTGCGCCATAAAAAAGGAGCAAGGCTTACCCGCGAAGGCGTCCTTTCGTACGCATTCGCGGGTAAGCCTTGCTCCTACAGCGGGTAGATGACTGGGATCAAGCCGGCTTGGCTTCGGCCAGCGCCTCCTGCGCCAGTTCTTTCTCCGCCTCCTTCAAGTCCTCTTCGCTGATCATTTCCGCGATCACTCGCAAACGCTCGACCACCCGTGCGTTGACGCTGCCCTCAGGGAACTGGCCCTCCTCGTCCGGCTCACCGGCCGGCTCGCCAACCAGCAGGCTCAATGCCTCGTCGGCCTGGCGCACCGCATACACATGGAACTGCCCGGCCCGCACCGCCGCCAGGACCTTCTCATCGAGCATCAGCGTGGCCACGTTGGCCTGCGGGATGATTGCGCCCTGCTCACCGGTCAGTCCGCGAGCTTCGCACAGCCGGAAGAAGCCTTCGATTTTCTCGTTGACCCCACCCACTGCCTGTACTTCACCGAACTGGTTGATCGAGCCGGTGATGGCGAAGCACTGCTTGAGCGGCGTCTTCGACAAGGCCGAGATCAGCGTACATGCCTCGCCCAGCGACGCACTGTCGCCGTCGACATAACCGTAGGACTGCTCCAGGGCAATACTCGCCGAGATCGCCAACGGGAATTCCTGGGCATAACGACTGCCCAGGTAACCGGTGAGGATCATCACGCCCTTGGAGTGAATCGGCTGCCCGAGGTTGACCTCACGCTCGATGTCGACGATGCCACTGCCACCCGGGTAGACCGTCGCGGAAATCCGCGCCGGAACGCCGAAGGCCGAGTCCCCCACTTCCAGCACCGTCAGCCCGTTGCATTTGCCCACGGCCGCGCCAGCGGTGTCGATCAGGATGATCCCCGCCAGCATGTCATCGAGAATCCGTGCCGAGACGCGCCCGGTACGGGTGGCCTTGGCCTTGAGTGCACGCTCGATATGCCCGGCGTCGGTCATTTCGTCGCCGGCCAGGTGCCGGATGAAGTCCGCCTCGCTGACCAACTGGAACAGGTCGCCGATGCGTGCCGACAAACGCCCCTGGTGCTCGGCCAGGCGCGCACTGTAAGTCGCCAGGCGCGCCACCGCATCGGCGGTCAGCGGGGCCATGCCTTCTTCCGAAGTGCGAGTCTTGAGCAACTGGGCGAACTGCTCCAGGCTCTCGTCGACCATTGGAATGTCTTCGTCGAAATCCACCAGCACCCGGAACATCTCCTGGAAGTCCGGATCCAGGTCCTGCAGCGTGTAGTACAGCTGGCGGGCGCCAATGATGACCACCTTGACCTGCAACGGAATGTGTTGCGGCGTCAGCGTCACCGTGGCCAGGCGGCCCATCTCCCCGAGTGGCGATTCCATTTTAAGCTTGCGCGACTGCAGGGCACGCTTGAGCGCATCCCACACGAACGGCTCGCTGAGCATTTTTTCCGCTTCCAGGATCAGGAACCCACCATTGGCCCGGTGCAAGGCACCGGGTCGCAGTTGACGATAGGTGGTATAGAGCGCGCCCTGATCGGTGCTGTACTCGATGCGGCCGAACAGGTTTTCGTAGGTCGGGTGCGGCTCAAACACCACCGGCGCACCACCACTGACCGAATGCCCTACCACCAGGCTCGGCGCGTATTGCTCCTCCAGCAGTTTGCGAGCGACGGCGTCGGTCTTGCTGTCGTCGACCAATTGCTCGACCACGGTCTTGAGCAAGTACACCTGCATCGCCTGCAGGTAACCGCACACCGCTGCATTTTCCGCGTACTTTTCCGACAGCGGCGCAAGCAATGGCTGCAAGGCCAAGGTGATGGTTTCTTCGTTCAGGTGACGCATCTGATTGCTGGATTCACGCTTCCACTGCGGCAGGCTGGCGAGTTCCTCGTTGAGTCGCTCTTCAAGCCCGGAAATATCTTCGTGGAACTGCTCACGCACCGCTTCCGGCAACTGGGCGAACTCAGCCTCATCCAGCGCCTTGCCCTCACTCATCGGAGTGAAGGCGATATTGGTGCTGTCGCGGTACAACGCGACTTCTTTCTCCAGTGCCAGACGCTCGATCACATCCAGTGCACGGTCGTAGCGCTGGTTGAACGCGCGGTCGATGGCGCTTTTCTTTTGCTGGTAGGACGGGTGTTCAAAGACCGCAGGAAAGGTCGCGAGTAAGTTGTCGATCAGGCCATTGATATCGGCGATGAATGCACCGGCCGTGCCCGAGGGCAACTCCAGGGCGCGGGGTTCGCGTGGCTCATCGAAATTGTTGACGTAGACCCAGTCCGCCGGGGTCTGCAGGCGCTTGCCTTCGGCCTTGAGGTACCGTTTGACGAACGAGAACCGACCAGTGCCAGGCTCACCCATGACAAACACGTTGTAACCGGGGCGTGGCATGGCCACACCGAACTGCAAGGCTTCGACCGCGCGTTCCTGGCCGAGCACACCGCGAAAAGGCTCCAGATCATTGGTGGTAGAGAAGCTGAACTGTTCAGCGGAAAACGGACGGGTCAGCGCTTCGGGCGCTAGACGCAAGCTGGCAGCAACAGGATCAGGCATCGGGCTTCCTTACATCAGGCGGGGCAGTTGGAGGCATTCTGGCGCTGCCTGCACCTGACTGGCAAGGCGCGCCTTGGGTAAAAGCATAGTCAAACGCCGAACCCTACCCAGGCGCCGGCTAAATCACTGGTTTGAGGAATATTTTTCCAAAAAACCACGGAACCCACGGAACCTGCCTAAACTCCAAACTGCGCGGCTGGACTAATAACCGGCCCACTGATGCCAAGTTGGCCTCAGAACTCCTGTCCATTGGTACGCACATAAAGAGAACAAAGCTATGAAACGGATTCTTCTTGGTACTCTCTTCACCGCTGTATCCCTCAACGCCATGGCGCAGGCGCCAGGCGGTCCGGATTGCGGTTGGGGCAACATGCTGTTTGAAGGTCAGCGTGGCACCCCGGCTCACTTCCTGGCTTCCACCACCAACGGCACCTCCGGCAACGCCACGTTCGGCATGACCTCCGGCACCAACGGCTGCGCGACCAACGCTGCGCTGACCTATGGTGGCAAGTCCTGGTTCGCCATGAACGGCATGATAAACGAGCTGTCCGAAGACATGGCCAAGGGTCAGGGTGAAGCACTGACCACTTACGCTGTGGTCCTGGGCGTCGCACCGGAAGACCGTGCGCACTTCGCCGCCGTTACCCACGAACATTTCCAGCAGATCTTCAGCAAGGCTGACGTGACCGCTGAAGATGTGCATACCAATACCCTGGCCGTACTCAAGGCAGATACTCGCCTGGCCAAATACGCCACCCCAGCTTAAGCTCGACCTCACCCGCCCTCTCACCGGGGCGGGTTTTGTTTTTTGGACCTGACTGCATTTGGTCTTTATTTTTTCGACTTAAGTTGCCCACCATGCTCAAACGCCTTGCCTGTCTGGCGCTGTTTGTCTGCGCCCCGCTGTCCGCCGCGCCCCACCTCGACAACCAACGCCTGCAGCAACTGGCCAACGACCCGTTCTGGATTTCCCTGGGCCATTACGAAACCGCCAAGCTGGGCGGCTGGCGCAGTTACATCAGCGACCACAAATTTTTCCTGGCCCGCGACGGTGCCGAACACCCCGATGCCGAACTGGCGGCCACCGTACAGGCGCTGTATGCCCCGGCCAGCCTCGGCCAGCAACATGCACAATGCGTTTACCCGGCACGTACCCGCTGGCTGCAGGCGCAACTGCAGCTCAACGACCTGCCCGCGGTGGACTGCAGCGAATTCAAGCAATGGTTCAAGGATGTCTCGCCCCACAGTGCGGTGATGATTTTCCCTGCGGCCTACCTCAACAGCCCATCTTCAATGTTCGGCCACACGCTGTTGCGGATCGACCAGGCCGGCGTACAAAGCGACAACACCGCCCTGCTCAGCTATGCGATCAACTTCGGCGCCTATATCGAAGGCTCGGACAACAGCATCCTGTATGCCTGGAAGGGTTTGATGGGCGGCTACCCGGGCTTGTTCGCCCTGGTCCCCTACCAGGAAAAACTCTCGGAATACCGCAGCCTGGAGAACCGCGACCTGTGGGAATACCGGCTGAACCTGACCCAGGTCGAAACCGAGCGCATGGTCGAGCACGTCTGGGAACTGAAGCAGATCCAGTTCGACTATTTCTTCTTCGATGAAAACTGCTCTTACCGCCTGCTGGAGCTGCTGCAGGTGGCACGACCGGGGCTCAAGCTGACCGAACAATTCCCGCTGACGGCCATTCCCACCGACACCGTCAAGGCGGTGAAAGATGCCGGGCTGGTGGAAAAAATCGACTATCGGCCGTCCCGCGAGCGCGAGTTGCTGAGCCGCGCCGAAACACTGTCTGACGAAGAGCAGCAGTGGGTGCTGAAGGTCAGCGCCGACCCGCAACAATTGCAGGCACCCGCCTGCAAGGCCCTGCCACGGGACCGCCAGGCACTGATCATCGATGCCGCCTACCGCCTGGAACGCTACCGCGCCAATGGCCAGGAGCGCGACCCGGCACGAGCGCAACGCAGTTTCGAACTGCTGCGGGCGATCAACCAGAATCCACCACCGGAGCTAGCCATCGAGCGCCCGGGGCTACCGGAAGACGGGCACCAATCACGCACCTGGCAGGCGGGTATCGGTACCCGTGGCGACCAGGCGTTCGGTGAATATGGCCTGCGCATGGCGTATCACGACCTCAACGACAATGCCGAGAGCTTCCCGCTGGGCGCACAGATTGAGATCCTGCAGATGAAATTGCGCCAGTACGAGGGCAACCAGTGGCAGTTGCAACAGCTGGACCTGGCCACCATCCGCTCCCTGACGCCACGCAACGAGCTCCTGCAACCCTGGTCCTGGCAAGTTACCGGCGGCCTGGAACGGGTGCCGGGCAAGCACGATGACGAGACCCTGGTCAGCCATGTCAACGGCGGCGCCGGCGGTACCTGGCAATTGGGCGAGGATGTGCTGGGGTTTGCCCTCGGCACGGTGCGGGTCGAACACAACAATGACTTCGCCGAGTTCATCTCGCCAGCGGCCGGCTTCAACAGTGGCCTGCTGTGGCGCAACCCGCTGGGCAACCTGAGCCTGGAAACCCGCGGCGATTTCTTCACCAACGGCGAGGTGCGCCGTAGCCTGAGCCTGAACCAGCAGTGGGAACTGTCGCGCAACCTCGGCCTGCGCCTGAGCGCCCAGCGCGAATTCAGCCACCTCGCATCGGCGCAGAACGAGGTGATGCTGGAACTGAAGTGGTATCACTATTGAGCGGCCTTTAGGGGCATGCCCTCGCTGAACAGCCCCCCAAAAAAACAGGAACTGAATAGACATGGACGTCCACTGCCACACCCTCGAAGAAGTACGCACCCATATCGATCGCCTTGACCGGCAGATCGTCACCCTGCTGGCCGAACGTGGTGCCTATGTGGCGCAGGCGGCCCGCTTCAAGAAAGACGTTGATGCGGTCAAAGCGCCGCAACGGGTGGAACAGGTCGTCGCCAAGGTGCGTGCGTTATCCGAGCAAGTCGGCGCCCACCCCGATGTGACCGAACAGGTGTACCGGGCGATGATCGCCGCGTTCATCGATCAGGAGCTGACCGAGCACAGTCGCCTGGCGGGCGCGCCAACGGAATAATCACAGGCTTTTCACGGATCCCTGACTGCGTCAGATGCAGACTCTGCCGATCTACCGTTAAACACGGGTGCGGGAGTCTGGAATGTGGCGTGGTGCAGTTGTGCTGGGGTTGCTGTGGATGGTCGCGGGCTGTCAGTCGACGCACCAGGAGCTGCTCGCCAGAGGTTACCCACCGGCCTACGCCGATGGTTTCGATGACGGTTGCAGCAGTGGCCGACAGGCAGCCGGGGCGATCAGCGGGGAGTTTCGCAAAGACGTGCCGCGCTACCTCAACCAGGCGCCCTACGCCGAAGGCTGGAGTGACGGTTTTCGCCAGTGCCAGGCCATGCGCGAGAATCAGGAGCGCAACGACCACCAGAACGAACGGGATCGGGCCTGGCAGCAAGAGAAAGATCGTGACACAGCGCGGGCTTATCGCTCGCAGTAGGTCGCTTTTGAACAACCCAGGAAACTAAAAGCCTGCGAGCATGGCCTAAACCCCATACAGGGAGAACCGCCATGAGCCGCGCTTTCGTCAATGAAGATAACGCCGCCGCCCAAGCCGACCAGCCCGTCGAGCGCCAGGTCAGCAGCCAACCCAATTACGTCACCCCCGACGGCCTGCGCCAGTTGCAGGACAAGGTCGCCGAACTGCAGACCCTGCACAGCGCGCAGTCGGCCCTCGGTGAGCAAGCCGACCAGCAGCGCCTGGCGGATCTGCAGCGCGACCTGCGCTACAACCACCAACGCCTGCAAAGCGCTCAGGTCGTGCCCCCGGCCACCTCGACCGACAAGGTGCAGATCGGCAGTTGGGTGACCTATGCCGATGAGCAAGGCACTGAGCGGCGCGTGCAACTGGTCGGTGAAGACCAGGCTGTTGCCGCCCAGGGCCTGATCAACTGGAGCTCACCACTGGGCCGCGCATTGCTGGGCGCGCAACTCAATGATGAAGTGCTCTGGCAACGCCCCGCCGGCGATCAACTGATCGAAGTGATCCGCATCGAAGCCGCTTAAACCACGCCCTGGGCGAGCATTGCGTCGGCGACTTTGACGAAACCGGCGATGTTCGCGCCCTTGACGTAGTTGATCTGCCCGTTTTCTTCGCCGTAGTGCACGCATGCGTGGTGGATCGACTGCATGATGTTGTGCAACTTGCTGTCGACTTCACCGGCAGTCCACAGCAGGCGCATGGCGTTCTGCGACATCTCCAGGCCACTGACCGCGACACCGCCGGCGTTCGACGCCTTGCCCGGGGCGAACAGGATTCCAGCCTCGATGAAGATATCCACGGCCGCCAGGGTAGTCGGCATGTTCGCCCCTTCGGCGACACAGATGCAGCCATTGCGCAGCAAGGTGCGCGCAGCCTCGGCGTCCAGTTCGTTCTGCGTGGCACACGGCAGCGCGATGTCACACGGCAAGTCCCACGGGCTTTGTCCGGCACGAAACTCCAGGCCGAACCGTGCGGCCAGTTCGCTGATGCGGCCGCGCTTGACGTTTTTCAGCTCCAGCAGCGCCGACCATTGCTCCTCGCTCAGTCCACCCTCGCAGTACAGCGTGCCTTCGGAGTCGGAGAGGGAAATCACCTGGCCGCCCAGGTCCATGACCTTGCGCGCTGCGTACTGCGCCACGTTGCCGGAGCCGGAGATTGCCACACGCTTGCCCTGCACCTTTTCACCGCGACGCTTGAGCATTTCCTCGGCGAAGTACACGCAACCAAAACCGGTGGCCTCCGGGCGAATCAGGCTGCCGCCATAGCTCATGCCCTTGCCGGTCAACACGCTGGTGAACTGGTTGCTCAGGCGCTTGTATTGGCCGAACAGGAAGCCGATTTCCCGCGCGCCCACGCCGATGTCGCCGGCTGGAACGTCAACGTCCGAGCCGATATGGCGATACAGCTCGCTCATGAAGGCCTGGCAGAAGCGCATCACTTCGGCATCGCTCTTGCCCTTCGGATCGAAGTCCGAACCGCCCTTGCCACCGCCCATCGGCAGTGAAGTCAGGGAGTTCTTGAACGTTTGCTCGAAGGCCAGGAACTTCAGCACGCCCATGTTCACCGACGGGTGGAAACGCAGGCCGCCCTTGTACGGGCCGATGGCGCTGTTCATCTGGATCCGGAATCCGCGATTGACCTGTACCGCGCCCTGATCGTCGACCCAGGAAACGCGAAACACCACGGCCCGCTCCGGCTCACAGATGCGCTCCAGGATGCCGGAAGTCAGGTAGTGGGGATTGGCTTCGAGAAAGGGCCACAGGCTGCGTAGGACCTCTTCGACGGCCTGATGGAATTCAGGTTGGTCAGGGTCACGTTTTTTCAGGCGCGCAAGGAAGGATTCGACGGATTCGATCATGGAAAAGTCTCGGCAAATTTATTGTCGTTGGGAGAGATTGAGCCGGACTGTAACAAACGAAAGGAGCACCGGAACAGCGCAAAATGTCGCAGTTATGAAATTAAATGGTGCAATGGATATAACTTAAGCCAATTTTTGCGCCGTTTGTGCACAGAAACAGGGACCCCAGATCAGCATTTCGCACCATCAGTGACAGCGCCCTGGCGAACCGGCCGCCAAAAATAACGGAGCCCGCAGGCTCCGTTATTTCATGCCACCAGCCGATCAGGCCAGTTTTTTGTGGCGTACCCGGTGTGGCTGGGCGGCCGCTTCGCCAAGACGCTTTTTGCGGTCGGCTTCGTACTCGGTGTAGTTACCTTCGAAGAAGATCGCTTGCGAGTCGTCTTCGTACGCCAGGATGTGCGTCGCCACGCGGTCAAGGAACCACCGATCGTGAGAGATCACAATGGCGGCGCCCGGGAAGTCCAGTAGGGCTTCTTCCAGGGAACGCAGGGTTTCGACGTCGAGGTCGTTGGACGGTTCGTCGAGCAGCAGCACGTTGCCGCCCTCTTTCAGGGTCAGGGCCAGGTGCAAGCGACCACGCTCACCACCAGACAGGTCCTTGACGAACTTCTGCTGATCGCCGCCCTTGAAGTTGAAACGGCCCACGTAGGTGCGCGACGGGATCTCGTAGTTGCCGATGCGGATCTGGTCGGAACCGTCGGAGATCTGCTGGAACACAGTCTTGCTGCCGTCCAGGTCTTCGCGGCTCTGGTCCACACACGCCAACTGCACGGTTTCACCGACTTCGATGCTGCCAGAATCCGGTTGTTCCTTGCCCATCAGCATGCGGAACAGGGTGGATTTACCCGCACCGTTACCGCCGATCACGCCAACGATGGCGCCTTTAGGCATGGAGAACGACAGGTTGTCGATCAGCACGCGATCGCCGTAGCCCTTGGTGACGTTCTTGAACTCGATGACCTTGTCGCCCAGGCGCGGACCGGCCGGGATGTAGATCTCGTTGGTTTCGCTGCGCTTCTGGAATTCCTGCGACTGCATTTCTTCGAAGCGTTGCAGGCGAGCCTTGGATTTCGACTGACGGGCCTTGGCGCCTTTGCGCACCCATTCCAGTTCTTCTTTCATGGCCTTTTCGTGGGCCGACTGCTGCTTGGATTCGGCCGCCAGACGATCGGACTTGGCTTCCAGCCAGCCCGAATAGTTGCCTTCGTAAGGAATGCCCGCACCGCGGTCAAGTTCCAGAATCCAGCCGGCAACGTTGTCCAGGAAGTACCGGTCGTGCGTAATCGCTACCACGGTACCCGGGAAGTCGTGCAGGAAGTGCTCCAGCCAGGCCACGGAATCGGCGTCCAGGTGGTTGGTTGGTTCGTCGAGCAGCAACATGTCCGGGGCGGACAGCAGCAGGCGGCACAGGGCCACACGACGCTTCTCACCACCGGAAAGGAATTCGACCTTGGCATCCCAGGCCGGCAGGCGCAGCGCATCGGCGGCGACTTCCAGTTGGCGTTCCAGGTTATGGCCATCGCTGGCTTGCAGGATGGCTTCGAGCTTGGCCTGTTCAGCGGCCAGTTTGTCGAAGTCGGCGTCTTCTTCAGCGTACGCCGCGTAGACCTCGTCCAGGCGTGCCTGGGCGTTCTTGATCACGCTGACCGCTTCCTCGACCACTTCACGCACGGTCTTGGTCGGATCCAGGATAGGTTCCTGCGGCAGGTAGCCGATGTTCAGGTCCGGCATCGGACGAGCCTCGCCCTCGAACTCGGTGTCGACGCCGGCCATGATTTTCAGCAGCGTGGACTTACCCGAACCGTTGAGGCCGAGAACGCCGATCTTCGCGCCAGGGAAGAACGACAGCGAAATGTTTTTCAGGATTTCCCGCTTCGGCGGAACAACTTTGCCCAGCCGATGCATGGTGAAGACGTATTGAGCCATGGAGAACCTAGCGTCAGTAACGGTGGAATAAAGCGGGCCAAGCCCGTGTCAGGCCATGCGCGGCGCGGGCATGGACCGGGGGTCGATGCCTGCTTGCGTAAAAAAGCCTGAATGTCTGGGGCTGGAACGCCCTGCGTAACCGGCAAAGCTACCTCAATGTGGCATACCCGTCCAGCCGGACGGGGCTGGCACTTTGCCACAACTCAAGGCATGCTAGCCGCCCTTCGGGCGCCAGGCTTATAGTGCACGTCGCGCCAGTCCAGCCCCACCGCAGGATTACAGATTGTCCAATGCCACTCCGCCTTCCTCCGCGCGCGCACTGAACCCTGCGACCGGATCGCCCCTGCGCGGGACGCTCAAAGGCGCCTTGGCGATGCTGGTGCTGCTGTTGCTCGGACTGTTGTTCTGGCAGTTGCTCGATCAGTTGCACGAAACCCAGAAAGACCAGCGCCAGCACACCATCGACTACACCGCCGACCTGGCCGCCCAAGTCAGCCTGAACATGGCGCTGAATGCGCAGATCGCACTCAATCTGCTACCGATCGTCGAACAACCGCAAACTGCTGAGCAGCAACAGGCCCTGCTGCGCAAATTGCAGCAGTCGCTGCCGGATCTGCTCAGCGTGGCGCTGCTCAGCCCCTCGGGCAAAGTGCTCAAGGACAGCGCCAACACCACCCCGGATGCCGACTACCTGAACGAACTGGTCAGGCGCAGTCACGCCCAGGCGCACTATTTCAGCAACGCCAATGACGGTTCGGTGGTGCACCTGCTGCTGCATCAGGCCAGCGGCAACACTCGCGGCTACTGGGCCCTGCGCCTGCGACCGAATTTTTTCGCCGGCCTGGCCAAGCAAAGCGAAGGCACCCTACGTCCGCTGTGGCTGGTGGAAAACCGCATCAATCATCAAATCATCAGCCGTGAAGACCTGCGACCCTCGGCCCAGCCGAGCCTGCTGACCGCGCAGGACCAGGCCAACACCGTGCTGACCGTGCCGCTGAGCAGCAGCGACTGGCAACTGCGCGGCCTGTTCGACCGCCAGCGGGTGATCGAGGAGCTGCTGCCGGCCTTCATCGGTAAATGCCTGCTGGGGCTGGCACTGTCCCTGTTGCCGTTCATCGCCCTGTTGAGCATGCGCCGCCGCCAACACCAGTTGCATGAAGGCCGCAGGCGTTACCAGGACATTTTCGATGGCACCGGGGTTGCGCTGTGCGTACTGGATCTGTCGGGACTCCACAGCGCCTTCGATAAAACCCGGGTGCACGACAGCGAAACCCTGCGTGCCGCCCTGGACAGTCACGAACAACGTCAGTCACTGCTGCAGGAACTGCGCATCACCGAAGTCAACCAGGTGGCCTTGCACCTGCTCGGTGTCGAGTCCTGCACGCAGGCCTGGCAACTGCTGATCGAAGGCCGGCCACTGGACGACAACAGCATTGGCGCCGCGCTGCTGGAGGCCGTGCTCAACCAGCAGGGCCAGTTGGAACTGGAAATCAAACTCAAGGATGACCAGGGCCAGGATCAACACCTGTGGCTGGTCCTGCACCTGCCCCAGGAGCAACCGGACTACCGCGCGGTGATCCTGAGCATCAACGACATCACCAGCCGCAAGCTGGTGGAACTGTCGCTGCAGGAGCGTGAAAGCTTCTGGTCCGACGTGGTGCGCACCGTGCCCGATCACCTGTACGTCCAGGATGTGCTCAGCCAGCGCATGATCTACAGCAACCACCACCTGGGGCAGACCCTGGGCTACAACAAGTCCGAACTGCAACAGATGGGCGAGTACTTCTGGGAAATCCTCCTGCACCCGGAAGACGCCGAGCTCTACCACCGCCTGCGCGAGGAGCAACGCCAGGCCGGTTATCGCCAGTTGCGCCAGTGCCCGCTGCGCTTTCGCCACCGCGACGGCCAGTGGCGCTGCTTCGAAGTGCGCGAGCAGGCGTTGGCGCGGGATGCAGACGAGCGGGTCACGCGGATCATCGGCGTCGCCAAGGACATCACCGATCAGATCGAAGCCAGCGAATCCCTGCGCGACAGTGAGCAGCGCTACCGCATGCTCGCTGAAAGCATCAGCGACGTGATCTTCTCCACCAACAACACACTCGCGCTGAACTACGTCAGCCCATCGGTGCAGGCCGTGCTCGGCTATGACGCGAACTGGATCTTCCAGAACGGCTGGCAGTCCATCGTCGCCAACCCGCAGCAACTGACCGGCATCTACAGCCTGATGGACCGCGTCAGCCGGGCCTTGAACCAACCCGAACAACTGGCACAACTGCGCAGCCAGGTGCAGACCCAGCTATTCCTGTTCGACTGCCTGCGCGCCGATGGCCGCAAGATCCCGATCGAGTTGCGGCTGGTGCTGGTGTGGGACGAACACGACGCCTTCGAAGGCGTGCTGGGAGTCGGTCGCGACATCAGCCAGCAACGGCGCGCAGAGAAAGACCTGCGCATGGCCGCCACGGTTTTCGAACACTCGACGTCGGCGATCCTGATCACCGACCCCGCCGGCTACATCGTGCAGGCCAACGACGCCTTCAGCCGGGTTAGTGGCTACGCGGTGTCCCAGGTCCTCGATCAACTGCCGAACATGTTGACCGTCGACGAGCAGCAGGAAGCGCACCTGGGCTACATCCTCAAGCAACTGCACCAGCACCGCAGCTGGGAAGGTGAAATCTGGCTCAAGCGCCGCAACGGCGAGCATTACCCGGCCTGGGTCGGCATCACCGCGGTGCTCGATGACGAGGGCGACCTGGCCAGCTACGTGTGCTTTTTCAGCGACATCAGCGAGCGCAAGGCCAGCGAGCAGCGGATTCACCGCCTCGCCTACTACGACGCCCTGACCCACCTGCCCAACCGCACCCTGTTCCAGGACCGCCTGCACACGGCCTTGCAAACGGCGCAGCGGCACAAGTCCTGGGTGGTGCTGATGTTCCTTGATCTGGACCGCTTCAAGCCGATCAACGACTCCCTGGGCCACGCCGCCGGCGATCGCATGCTCAAGGACATGGCCACCCGCCTGCTCGGCTGCGTCGACGACGATGACACCGTGGCCCGCATGGGTGGCGATGAGTTCACCCTGCTGCTGCAACCGCGCACCACCCGCGAACTGGCGCTGAACCGGGCGATTCATGTCGCCGAGCAGATTCTCGCCAGCCTGGTGAAGCCGTTTGTCCTCGAAGGCCGTGAGTTCTTTGTGACCGCCAGTATCGGCATCGCCTTGAGCCCGCAGGACGGCAACGAACTGAGCCAGTTGATGAAAAACGCCGATACGGCGATGTACCACGCCAAGGAGCGCGGCAAGAACAACTTCCAGTTCTACCAGGCGGAGATGAACGCCAGCGCCCTGGAACGCCTGGAACTGGAAAGCGACCTGCGCCACGCCCTCGAGCAGAATGAATTCGTGCTGTATTACCAGCCGCAGTTCAGCGGCGATGGCAAGCGCCTGACCGGGGCTGAAGCCCTGCTGCGCTGGCAGCATCCGCGGCGCGGGCTGGTGCCACCGGGGGACTTCATTCCGGTGCTGGAAGAACTCGGGCTGGTGGTGGACGTTGGTGACTGGGTGATCCGCGAGGCCTGTCAGCAACTCAAGCGTTGGCACCAGGCGCAGGTGCGCGTGCCAAAGGTCTCGGTGAACATTTCCGCGCGGCAGTTCTCCGATGGCCAGCTCGGCACCCGCATTGCCACCATCCTCAAGGACACGGGCCTGGCGCCGGCCTGCCTCGAGCTGGAGCTGACCGAAAGCATCCTGATGCGCGAAGTCAGCGAGGCCATGCAGATCCTCGCCGGCCTGAAGAACCTCGGCCTGAGCATCGCGGTCGACGACTTTGGTACCGGTTACTCCTCGCTTAACTACCTGAAGCAGTTCCCGATCGACGTGCTGAAAATCGACCGCACCTTTGTCGACGGCCTGCCGTCTGGCGAGCAGGATGCACAGATTGCCCGGGCGATCATTGCCATGGCCCACAGCTTGAACCTGGCGGTGATCGCCGAGGGCGTGGAAACCCATGAGCAACTGGAATTCCTGCGTGAGCATGATTGCGACGAAGTGCAGGGTTATCTGTTCGGCAGGCCGATGCCGGCGGCGCGGTTTGAAGCGCAGTTCAACAATGATGCGCTCTTCATGCTCGACTGACGTCCTGCACAGAGGCGGATGACCTCATCGCGAGCAAGCTCGCTCCCACAGGGAATTTTCGGCGTACACAAATTTTATGTGTCCCCAAAACCCCGTGGGAGCGAGCTTGCTCGCGATGGGGCCAGCATGATCACCGCTGATCCCGTCATGAAGCCCACTTGTCTGCGACATGATGTCGTTTCATATGCCAGACAAAAGCCATTGAGTTAGAATGCCTCCCTTTTCTGCCCCCACCCGATCCTTGAGGACCGCCATGTTCAGCCGTGATTTGACCATTGCCAAGTACGACGCCGACCTTTTTGCCGCCATGGAGCAAGAAGCTCAGCGCCAGGAAGAACACATCGAGCTGATCGCTTCGGAGAACTACACCAGCCCAGCGGTGATGGAAGCTCAAGGCTCGGTACTGACCAACAAGTACGCCGAAGGTTACCCGGGCAAGCGCTACTACGGCGGTTGCGAGTTCGTCGACGTGGTTGAGCAACTGGCAATTGATCGCGCCAAGGAACTGTTCGGCGCCGATTACGCCAACGTTCAGCCGCACGCCGGCTCCCAAGCCAACAGCGCCGTTTACCTGGCCCTGCTGTCGGCTGGCGACACCATCCTGGGCATGAGCCTGGCCCACGGTGGTCACCTGACCCACGGTGCCAGCGTTTCGTCCTCCGGCAAGCTGTACAACGCCATCCAGTACGGCATCGACGCCAACGGCCTGATCGACTACGACGAAGTCGAGCGCCTGGCGATCGAGCACAAGCCAAAAATGATCGTCGCCGGTTTCTCTGCCTACTCGCAGATCCTCGACTTCCCGCGCTTCCGCGAAATCGCTGACAAGGTTGGCGCCTACCTGTTCGTCGACATGGCTCACGTAGCCGGTCTGGTCGCTGCAGGCGTCTACCCGAACCCGGTGCCATTCGCTGACGTAGTGACCACCACTACCCACAAGACCCTGCGCGGTCCACGTGGCGGCCTGATCCTGGCTCGCGCCAACGCCGACATCGAGAAGAAGCTGAACTCCGCAGTATTCCCGGGCGCCCAGGGTGGTCCGCTGGAACACGTGATCGCCGCTAAAGCGATCTGCTTCAAGGAAGCACTGCAGCCTGAGTTCAAGACCTACCAGCAACAAGTGGTGAAAAACGCCCAGGCCATGGCCAGCGTGTTCATCGAGCGTGGTTTTGACGTGGTCTCCGGCGGTACTGAAAACCACCTGTTCCTGCTGTCGCTGATCAAGCAGGAAATCTCCGGTAAAGACGCCGACGCCGCTCTGGGCAAAGCGTTCATCACCGTCAACAAGAACTCGGTACCGAACGATCCACGCTCCCCGTTCGTCACCTCCGGCCTGCGCTTCGGTACTCCGGCTGTGACCACTCGTGGCTTCAAGGAAGCAGAGTGCAAGGAACTGGCCGGCTGGATCTGCGACATCCTGGCCGACCTGAACAACGAAGCGGTAATCGACGCTGTTCGTGAAAAAGTAAAAGCTATCTGCAAGAAGCTGCCGGTATACGGCGCTTAATTGCCCCGCTAAATCCGCAGCATGAAAAACCGGCCAAGCAATTGGCCGGTTTTTTTTCGTCGGGACTGACGTCATTACTCCGCGTCCACCTCTAAAAACCTGAAACAATAACCTCCCCAAAAAATTACCTGCAAAAAAACTTAGCTGATACTGTTCACCAGCTAAAAAACATGTTCAAAAGACCAACTAAGCACTTCACCATCGAGTGTTTGTTAACTCATAAAATTCAAGGACGAATTAATGACTACAAATAGACAGAAGTCTTTCATAGCAACATTGGAACTGGACAACCAGCACATTGATTTTCTAGGTGCGCTGCATGGCACCCCCGCCATACGAAACGAAACATTGTATTCCGGCGGTTTTTACACCGGTGCACCGACACCACGAGACGACTCTCACCTGCTGGGCCGCCGCGCTCTCCAAGACGTCCAGAATGCTGTGCCGCTTACGATTTACTTCCGTTGCACCGATGATTACTACCACCTTTACATCCGCTCTCATGCCACCTACACAGGGCATTGCGTGAGCAAGGATTTTGCCGGGGTTCTCGGTGCATTTCTTCCCGCAGGCAGCGACACTTCCTCGTTCAATTTCCTGAACCTGGAAAACCGGATCATCACCTTGGAAAACATGGGTAGTAATATCCAGTGGGTCCGGCTCAAGGCACGTCACTCGAAACAAATCGGTGGTATTCGCCGCCGGGGCGCACCTTACAGTTATTTGGCAGAAGTTGATGATCAGGGTCTGGTGTTCAAGTTGCGTATCATCGAGCGGAACGCCTCTTTTCTCAGTGCCCCGGACGAGATCTGACAACAACCAAACACGAGTTGTATCATTAACAACTTATTGGCCCCTTTAAATAAACACTCTAACTTCACTTCTAAGTCTGATCTACTGACCGACGCCGTGATTTATCAGTCAAAGCCCGGCCAAACGTGGTCGGGCTTTTGTCCACCCGCATTTTTCTGGGCAGAATGCGGCACCGCGCCACTGGTCAGACCGGTCATGCCAATTTTTAGGTTTCCCCTTGTAATCCGGAAAAAACCGAGCGTAGACTGCGCCTGCACTGGACATACCGGTAAGACCACAATAATTAAGGCCTGAATCTGATGCGCACAGCGCACGGCAGCCAGGACACCGATCAGGAATTCCTCCCATGCTCAGATGGTGCTCGCGTTCAATCTTCCTTCAAGTGGTGCTCGGCCTGGTGCTCGGCATCGTCTGCGGGCTTACCCTTCCCGAATACTCGGCCCAGCTCAAGCCGCTTGGCGATGGTTTCATCAAGCTGATCAAGATGCTCATCGGCCTGATCGTGTTCTGCGTGGTGGTCAGCGGTATCAGCGGTGCCGGCGACCTGAAGAAGGTCGGACGCATTGGCCTGAAATCGGTGATCTACTTCGAAGTGCTGACCACCATCGCCCTGGTGATCGGTCTGGTGTTCGCCTTCAGCACCGGCATCGGCAGCGGCGCGAACATTCACCTGGAGCAGCTTTCCGCGGCCGACATGGGCGACATTGCCCAACGCGGCCAGCACATGCACACCACCACGCAGTTCCTGATGGACCTGATTCCGACTTCGGTGATCGGCGCCTTTGCCGATAACAACATCCTGCAGGTCCTGCTGTTCTCCGTGCTGTTCGGCAGTGCGTTGAATCTGGTGGGCGAGGCGGCATCGGGTATTTCGCGGCTGATCAATGAACTCAGCCACGTGATCTTCCGCATCATGGGCATGATCGTGCGCCTGGCGCCGATCGGTGTGTTCGGTGCGATCGCCTTCACCACCAGCAAATATGGCCTGGACTCGCTGCAACACCTGGGCAGCCTGGTCGGCCTGTTCTACCTGACCTGTACTGCCTTCGTGGCCTTGATTCTCGGCTTGGTGATGCGCCTCTCCGGCTTGAAGATGTGGCCGTTGCTCAAGTACCTGCGCGAAGAACTGCTGATCGTCATGGGCACCGCTTCGTCCGACGCCGTGCTGCCACAAATCATGCGCAAGCTTGAGCATCTGGGCATCGGCAGCTCGACGGTCGGGCTGGTGATTCCAACGGGTTACTCGTTCAACCTCGACGGTTTCTCGATCTACCTGACCCTGGCCATCGTGTTCATCGCCAATGCCACCGGTACGCCGCTGGCAATGACCGACCTGCTGACGATTCTGTTGGTATCGTTGATCACCTCCAAGGGTGCCCACGGTATTCCCGGCTCGGCGCTGGTGATCCTCGCGGCCACTCTGACCGCGATCCCGGCCATTCCGGTGGTCGGCCTGGTGCTGGTCCTGGCGGTCGACTGGTTCATGGGCATCGGCCGGGCACTGACCAACCTGATCGGCAACTGCGTCGCTACCGTGGCCATTGCACGCTGGGAAAAAGACATCGATATCCAGCGTGCCAACAAAGTCCTGGCCGGCCAGCAGGGCTACAGCTTCCAGACACGCAAATCAGCGACTACCGCGCAGCAACAAGAATTTTGACCGAGCCTTGTGCCTGTCCCGGACAGGCACAACAATCAGCACCCAAGCCAATCTCATGGAGCGAACAGTGATCACCTCGTCGACAGTGGTAAATTCAGTGGTTGAAAAGCTTCGCAGCGCCCTGGCGCGCGGGCAGTGGCGCTCGGGCGAGATGTTGCCCGGGCAACGCGAACTGGCTGAACAGCTGGGGATCAGTCGCCCCAGCCTGCGCGAAGCGGTGATAGTCCTGGAAACCCTCGGCCTGGTGCGCTCCATGCCCGGCAAAGGCGTGGTGGTACTGGAAGCCAACCTCAGCGATGCGCCCATCAGCGACAACGGCGTGGCCAGCGCCAGCCTCGAGGATGTCCTGCAACTGCGCTACACCCTTGAGCCGTTCATTGTCGGCCTGGTCGCCCAGTCCATCAGCAGCAAGGAAATCGGCCAACTGCGCCTGACGCTGATGGACATGCGCGAAGCCCTCGACGCCAACGACAGCGAAGCCGGAATGAACGCCTACATCGCGTTCCACGAAGAACTGTTCACCCTGACTTGCAACCCGATCTTCCAGAACGTCGTGCAGCAGACCAGCAACGCCCTCAAGGAGAGCGCCGAGATGCTGCGCAACTCACCCGAACACCTGGCCGAGCGACTGCAGGAAAACGAAGCGGTGGTACGCGCCATCCGCAACAAGAACAGTGCCCTGGCCAGCGCCGAAATGCGCCGGCACATCCTTCGCGAAGGCCAGCGGATGGGCATTGAATTGAATATCCCGGACGACAACCTGGGCAAATAACGGCAGTAGCCCCCTTATCGGCAACCGGACTGGAGACAGGCCATGACTTCCTGCGCCTTGAAGAATCCCGCTTTCTCGATTTCTGGCACCCTGCCCCGCCGCCAGCGGGAACAATTGCGCTGCATCGACGATGTCTATCCCCAGGTATTCGACGCCATTCTCGAACACCCCATCGCTCCAGCCCCGCGCTTTACCGAGGAGAGCCTGGGCCAGCGCTTCGGAGTCAGCCGCAGTGTCATACGCCAAGTCCTGGAGCGCCTGGCCCGTCAGCAGGTGGTGATTTTGCGACCCAATCATCGCCCCCAGGTGGCCGCGCCCGATGCCGAACAGACCCGGCAGATCTTCCACGCCCGGCGATTGGCGGAAACGACCCTGGTGCGCCTGGCGTGCCAGCAGCCAGCCTCCCGGCACCTGCCGCAGTTACGCCAATGGGTCGAACGTGAACGCCAATGCCTGGAGCAGAACCGGCGGGCGGCAGCCATTCGCCTGTCTGGCGAGTTTCACCTGCAATTGGCGGACGTGGCGGGCAATGCCCCCCTGGCACAGTTCCTCGAGCGCCTGGTGCCGCTGACCTCGCTGGCATTGGCTCAGGGGCAGGCGCCGATCCTTGCCGACGGCACCTGGCAGGCGCACCAAGCCCTCGTCGAGGCCGTCGAGCGCGGCGATGCACGGATGGCCGAAACCCTGATCAACCGTCACCTGGATCACCTGCAAGCGTTATTGCTCAACCCCTGATCGGCAGCCCGGGCAAGGCTGACAACTTCAGGCAGCGGCCACCCGGGCAAAGCCTGCGCGGATCTTGTCTTCCGGCAAATCATCGGCAATGAACACGATCACGCTTTCGCGCGCTTCACCTTCGGCCCACTCAGTGTCCCAATCGAAGCCATACAGCTTCAGCACCCCCTGAAACACCATGCGCCGCGATTCCCCGGCAATACTCAGCACGCCTTTGTAGCGCAGCAGTTGTTTGCCGTGCGCTTCCAGCAGTTCATTCATGAACTCGCTGAGCCGGTCGATATCCAGCGCCTGATCGCTGCGCAGCACCAGGCTGGAGATGCGGTCGATTGATGGTGCCTTGCTCACCGGGCGCAAGCTGACTCCGCCACCGAGGTCGGCATTGAGATTGAAGCCGCGCACATCAAGCAACTCGGCCAGGTCGATCTTGCCGTGTTCGACCAGGCGGATCGGTGCGCGGCGATTGATCCGGGTCAGGCGCTCACTCAGTGCGGTGAATGTCGCCTCGTCCACCAGGTCACGTTTGCTGACCAGCAGGCGATCGGCAAAACCGATCTGAGCCTGGGCAATGGTCTGGGTCAGGTGCACGTCGGCGTGCGCGGCGTCTACCAGGGTGATGATGCCGTCGAGGATATAGCGCTCGCGCAACTCTTCATCGATAAAGAACGTCTGGGCCACGGGAGCCGGGTCGGCCAGGCCGGTGCATTCGATCACCAGGCGATCAAAAGTGAGTTCGCCACTGTCCAGGCGCTCAAGCAGCAGGTACAGGGCTTTGGTCAGGTCGGTGTGAATAGTGCAGCAGACGCAGCCATTGGACAGCGTCATCACTTGCACCGGCTCGTCTCCCAACAATTGGGTGTCGATACCGGCATCACTGAATTCGTTTTCGATTACGGCGATTTTCAGCCCGTGCTCGGTTTTGAGCAGATGACGCAGCAGCGTGGTCTTGCCGGCACCGAGGAAGCCACTGAGGACCGTTACCGGGATGGGAGAGGACACGTTCGATCTCCTGTTTCACAAAATTGAAAAGAAACACAAAACAAATGTGGGAGCGGGCTTGTCCGCGATGGCGGACTATCACTCAACATTGATGTTGAATGTAAAGTCGCTATCGCGGGCAAGCCCGCTCCCACAGGGATTGCATCAACCTGGCTGTCAGATCAACAGCACTTGGGCCCACCCTTGCCGCCGTAACGAGCTTCCTGGCGTTCGCGAAAGAACATCTCGTAGCTCATCACCGGCTTGTCCGGGTGGTTGGTTTGCATATGCTCGACGTAATTGTCGTAGTCGGGCATGCCGACCATCAGGCGCGCGGCCTGACCGAGGTATTTACCGAGGCGACTCAGGTCATTGAACACAGGTGCAATCCTCTCTTACGCATCCGGCAGGGCCTGGTAGGGCGATTCTTTATCCGTACGCTCCTTGCTGCCCCAGGCGGCAATACCGACCTTGAGTGCATAGAACAGGATACTGAAGACCACGAACAGGAACAGCGCGGTGAGCGTTGCGTTGGTGTAGGCGTTGAAGATCACGTGCTCCATCTGCGCAATGTTCTTGGCCGGAGCGAGAACCTGGCCATTAGCCAAGGCATCGCTGTACTTCTTGGCCAGGGACAGGAAGCCGATCGCCGGGTTGGCGTCGAACAGCTTGATGAAGCCTGCGGTGGTGGTGCAGATCAGCAGCCAAACCGCCGGCAGCATGGTGACCCAGATGTAGCGCTGGCGCTTCATTTTGATCAGCACGACCGTGGCAAGCATCAGCGCAATACCGGCCAGCATCTGGTTGGAGATACCGAACAGCGGCCACAAGGTATTGATCCCACCCAGCGGATCGACCACGCCCTGGTACAGCAACCAGCCCCACATCGCCACACAACCGGCTGTCGCGATCAGGTTGGCAGTCCAGGACTCGGTACGCTTGAGGGCCGGAACAAAAGACCCGAGCAGGTCCTGCAGCATGAATCGTCCAGCACGGGTACCGGCGTCCACCGCCGTCAGGATGAACAGCGCTTCGAACAGAATGGCAAAGTGGTACCAGAATGCCATGGTGTTTTCACCAGGCAGGACACTGTGCAGGATCTGCGCGATACCGACCGCCAGGGTCGGTGCACCGCCGGCACGCGCCAGGATGGTGGTTTCGCCGATGTCATTGGCCACCGCCTGCAGGGCTTCCGGGGTAATCGCGAAGCCCCAACTACTGACGGTTTGCGCCACGCTGACCACATCACTGCCAACCACGGCTGCCGGGCTATTCATGGCGAAGTACACGCCTGGCTCGATCACCGAGGCGGCAACCATGGCCATGATGGCCACGAAAGACTCCATCAGCATGCCGCCGTAACCGATATAGCGGGCGTTGGTTTCGTTATCCAGCAGCTTGGGCGTAGTGCCCGAAGAGATCAGCGCATGGAAGCCGGAGACCGCACCACAGGCAATGGTAATGAACAGGAACGGGAACAGACCGCCCTTCCACACCGGGCCCGTGCCATCAATGAACTGGGTCAGCGCCGGCATTTTCAGCTCAGGCATGGTCACCAGGATGCCAATGGCCAGGGCAATGATGGTGCCGATCTTGAGGAAGGTAGACAGGTAGTCACGAGGCGCCAGAATCAGCCACACCGGCAACGACGCCGCGACAAAGCCATAGCCCACCAGCATCCAGGTAATCTCGATCCCGGTGAAGGTGAAAGCCTTGGCCCAGACCGGATCCGCGGCAATCTGCCCGCCCAGCCAGATGGAGCCCAGCAGCAGCAACACGCCGATCACCGAGATCTCGCCAATGCGACCCGGGCGGACGTAGCGCATGTAGAGGCCCATGAACATCGCGATCGGGATGGTCGCCATCACCGTGAAAATGCCCCAAGGGCTTTCGGCCAGGGCCTTGACCACGATCAGCGCCAGCACCGCAAGGATGATGATCATGATCAGGAAGCAGCCAAACAGCGCGATGGTGCCAGGGACGCGGCCCATTTCTTCACGGACGATGTCACCCAAGGAACGGCCGTTGCGGCGGGTGGACATGAACAGGACCATGAAGTCCTGGACGGCACCCGCCAGCACCACGCCCGCGATCAGCCACAGCGTGCCGGGCAAATAGCCCATCTGCGCTGCCAGCACCGGGCCGACCAACGGGCCAGCACCGGCAATAGCGGCAAAGTGGTGACCGAACAGAATGTGTTTGTTGGTCGGCACATAGTCCAGACCATCATTGTTGAGCACTGCGGGGGTGGCCCGCCGTGGGTCGAGTTGCATCACATGGGTTGCGATGAACAGGCTGTAGTAACGATATGCGACCAGATAAATGGCCACTGCCGCGACCACAATCCACAAGGCGTTGATCGCCTCACCCCGTCGCAATGCCACTACGCCGAGGGCGCACGCTCCTACGATTGCCAGCAGCAGCCAGGGTAAGTGGCGTAGCAGGCTATTATTATTTTTCATTTTTTTATTCCAGCCAGGTGGACTTGAGAGACAGCCACCCCGAGTTTAGCGCCGATTTCGCCAAAGGCCATACCCCGACATTGGTCTAGAGCCTTGCCTTGAGTGGCAGCGCCTACGGATGCGGGTCTATAGTCAGCCCATTCGCGGAGGAACTGCACCATGAGCACCCACGCTGGCAATCGCCGTCGTTTCCGGCGAATCGCATTCGACGCCCGAACCGAACTGAGCCAGGGCAATCACCGCTGGCCGGTGAAACTACTCGACCTGTCGCTCAAGGGCTTGCTGGTGCAACGCCCGGATCCCTGGCTGGGCGATCGCAACCGGATCTTTTCGGTGGACATTCACTTGAGTGAAGAAACCGAAATCCGCATGGACGTGCAATTGACCCACGAAGAGCACGACCAACTCGGATTTGTCTGTCGCTACATCAGCCTGGAGTCCGTCAGCAGCTTGCGCCGGCTGATCGAACTCAATCTCGGTGACCCGCAGGAGCTGGAGCGCGAACTGGGTGCCCTGATCGAAACCTGAGCGCCGGGGTTACTCGAACAATGCGTCGAGGGCTTGTTCCAGGCGCGTCACCGCGATGATCCGCAACCCTGCCGGGGCTTCCTTCGGGGCATTGCCTTTGGGCACGATCGCGCGCTTGAAGCCGTGCTTGGCGGCTTCTTTCAAACGTTCCTGGCCGCTGGGCACCGGGCGCACTTCCCCGGACAAACCGACTTCACCAAACACCAGCAAATCGTGGGGCAACGGCCGGTTACGCAGGCTGGACATCACGGCGGCCATCAACGCCAGGTCCGAAGCGGTTTCCAATACCTTGACCCCGCCCACCACGTTGAGGAATACATCCTGGTCGTGGGTCGGAATACCACCATGCCGGTGCAGGACTGCCAGCAACATGGCCAGCCGGTTCTGATCCAGGCCCAGGGTCACCCGGCGCGGATTGGCCAGGTGGCTGTCGTCCACCAGCGCCTGGACTTCCACCAACATGGGACGGGTACCTTCCCACGTAGCCATGACCACACTGCCCGGCACTTCTTCCTGGGCCCGGGTAAGGAAAATCGCCGACGGATTGGAGACTTCTTTCAGGCCCTTGTCGGTCATGCCGAAAACACCCAGTTCGTTAACCGCGCCAAAACGGTTTTTCACCGCTCGCAACAGGCGCAGGCGACCATCGGACTCGCCTTCGAAATACAGCACGGTGTCGACCATGTGCTCCAGGACCCTAGGCCCCGCCAGCGCGCCTTCCTTGGTCACATGACCGACCAGGAAAATCGCCGTGCCGCTTTGTTTCGCGTAACGCACCAACAGCGCCGCACTTTCGCGCACCTGGGACACGCCGCCGGGTGCCGACTGCAGTTGTTCAGTGAAAATCGTCTGGATCGAGTCGATCACCATGACCTTGGGCTTTTCCACCCGCGCCGTGGCGATGATGGTTTCGATACAGGTTTCGGTCATGACCCGCAGTTGATCCTGGGGCAAGCCCAGGCGTCGGGCACGCATGGCCACTTGCTGCTGTGACTCCTCACCGGTGACATAGAGGGCCGGCATGCGGGTGGCGAGATTGCACAGGGTTTGCAGGAGAATGGTTGACTTGCCGATCCCCGGATCACCGCCGATCAACACCACGGAACCGTCGACCAGGCCACCGCCCAGCACTCGGTCGAGCTCGCCGGAAGCGGTGGAGAAACGCGGAATCTCTTCGACGCTGACTTCGGCCAGGGTCTTGATCTGCGCCTGCTGCCCGGCCCAGCCAGTACGCCCGCTGGGAGCGGCGGCACCGCCACTCTCCACCATGGTTTCGGTCAGGGTGTTCCAGGCCCCGCACTCACCGCATTGGCCCGCCCATTTGGGGAAGGTCGAACCGCACTCGGTGCAGCCGTACATGCGTTTTGCCTTGGCCATCTGAACTCCCGGGAAAAAACCGCGATGATAACCCAGCTGGAAAGGTTCGGTACGGCAGAAGGCTGATGGTTATTTTGTACAACTTAGGCACCGTGTCCAGAAAGGTTAAAACTATCCACCATTCAATTCCCCGTTAAACACCACGACCCGCACTGCTCAAGTTTCAGCAACGTAATAAACGTATTGCTTGGCTGTCACCGAGTTAGAACCACCACACCTTTTTTCGACAAGCTCTCTCAAGCAATCAAACCCAAAAACTTGTACAACCCTTCAAATAAGTACAGCACTTGTACAACTCAAATATCAAAATACCTTCATCTTGATATCACTTGTTTGATTCGGGTATTTACCTAATAACCAGGAACACAAAACTTACAGAGGCAGACCAAAAACATTCAAAAAGTGAGTTCAATTAACCGCTCAATCTCAGGCCGACCTTATCACCAGCCCCCTTCGTCACTGACCAATATCGAGGCCAGGCAGAAGGTCCAACTGACCCACGCATCTCAGTGCACAAAAGACCACGCAGATCGGCCACCGATGCCCATCCAGGTGCGGAGTTGATGGCATTTTGTAAACTTCTTGCCACCTTTCAGGTCGATAGTGACGTGAAACGCAAGCACTTGTGTCGAGCAAGACCCGTTTTGGTGAATTACACTGCGTTCACCAACCTCATCTGTAACAAGGAATAACCTATGGGCGTGATAAGTGAGTTCAAGGCCTTCGCGGTCAAAGGGAATGTGGTCGACATGGCCGTGGGCATCATCATCGGTGCGGCGTTCGGCAAGATCGTAACGTCGTTTGTCGGGGACCTGATCATGCCGCCAATCGGCCTGCTGATCGGTGGGGTGGACTTCGGGGACCTGGCAATCACCCTGAAAGCGGCACAGGGCGACGCCCCGGCCGTGGTGCTGGCCTACGGTAAATTCATCCAGAGCATCATCGACTTCGTGATCGTCGCATTCGCGATCTTCATGGGCGTCAAGGCCATCAACCGCCTGAAGCGCGAAGAGGCCGTGGCACCAAGCCTGCCGCCTGTTCCGACCAAGGAAGAAGAGCTGCTGGGAGAGATCCGCGACCTGCTCAAGGTGCAGAACAGCAAGCCCTGAGGGCGGTGAAGAAAACCAGAACGGCGCCCAATGGCGCCGTTTTTTCTACCAGTAGTTTTCTACCGCGACCTGGCCAGGACGCCGGCTCAGGCTCAATTGCAGGTCACGCCGTTTCAACAGGTTACGCGTCTCGTCGATCATCTGCGGGTTGCCACATAGCATCACCCGCGAATGCTCGGCAGTGATCGGCACCCCCGCGGCCCGCTCCAGCTCACCATTTTCAAGCAGGTGAGTGATTCGCCCCTGCAACGCCCCCGGGTGCTGTTCACGTGTCACCGTGGCAATAAACTGCAGCTTGTGGGCGTACTCCGCCAGATACTCACGCTCCGCCAAGCCGGCGATCAATGCCTGATACGCCAGCTCGCGGGCCTCACGCACGCTGTACACCAGAATGATCCGCTGGAATTTTTCCCAGGCCTCGAAGTCCTGCAAGATCGATAGAAATGGCGCGATCCCGGTACCAGTGGACAGCAACCACAGATCACGTCCATCGACAAAACGATCAAGCGTCAGATACCCAAAAGCCTGCCGGTCGACCAGCAAGGTATCGCCGACGTTGAGGCGACTCAGCTCGCTGGTGAACTCACCACCCGGCACGACAATTGAGAAGAACTCGAGATACTCATCATGGGGTGAAGACACCATGGAATAGGCTCGCCACACCGTGCTGCCGTCGGCCCTGGTTACACCCAGACGCGCAAACTGCCCCGCCCGAAACCGAAAACCCGCGTCACGCGTGGTGCGCAAGGTAAACAGGCTGGGGGTCAATGGCTGTACATCGAGCAAGGTCTGACGGGTGAATTTCTCTTCACTGGCGCTCATGAGGGACTCCGCAGGTCTGATGCCCCCAGTGTCCCGCAAAGCCAAGGGAAGAAACACCGTTGATTTGTAGTGTTATTAACCCACGAGCTAGACATTACCCACTAGATAGTTAATAACTTAAACAATTATGTTTAACATACAAATAAACCATTCAAATCCAGTCACTTAAATATCAAATAGCCCACAGGTGCGGCCAGATATCTGCCAGCTTTCGTGACACATAACCAATTCATTATTTTTCGCCTTTAGCAAGAGCAAAAAAATCGCACGCCCACGGTAGGATATATCCTACACTCAGCAAGTGCTGTTTTTTGGACGTATCCAGCACTTTTTAAGTTAAGTTTTGGGAGATTTTTTTCAATGGAGATCTGGAAGGAAACACAGCTCAGGAAACTGGCAACCGAATCGAACATCGAGACCGCTTATAAAATAGCTCTGAACCTGTTCAATAACATGGGTTATGAATATTGCGCATTTTCAATTACTTCCCACTCAACAACTCAACGTTTTGACAGCGTCAACCTGAACAACTACCCCCATGACTGGAATACCCAGTATGAAAAAAACCACTACAGTTCGATTGATCCGATAGTTGCCCATTGCCACCATTCAATCCTGCCCATTGTCTGGAACCGCAAGACGTTCGCCAAAGCCCCCGCCCTCTGGAGCGCACTGCAGGAGCAAGGTTTGCAGCATGGCTGGTCACAACCGGCACATGACGCAAACGGCCCAGCCATCAGCATGCTCAGCCTGGCTCGCAGTCATTGCCAAGTCAGCTCTTTCGAGCTTTACGAGCACCTCGGCTATGCGGTTTTCATCAGTCACACGCTGCACGCCCTGGCGATGCATAAACTCTCCAGCCAACACCCTCCGTGCATAAGCGTGACCCACCTGTCGCCGCGCGAGATCGAAGTCTTGAAATGGTCAGCAGATGGCAAGACCGCCTCGGACATTGCCACCATCCTGAGCCTCAGTGAGCGCACGGTAAATTTCCACGTCAGCAGTTCGATCAAGAAACTGGGGGTGAACAACAAAATCTCGGCCGTGGTGAAGGCCACCAAATCACACATGATCTGAGCCTTGAACGAACCGTACCGGGGATGAGCCATGCCCAACGAGGAAAACCGACGAGTATTCCCATCGAAAAAAACGTACCATTTGCTCCGTTCTGAGTGACTGCGCCCAAACCAAGCGCCGCAGTCCACTCAGACGGTCCCGCCAGCCTCACCCCCTACAGACCTGCGGGACATTCGTTGATTATCCAGAGTCCCCGCCCCATGCCCCTGCTCGAAAGCCCCTTCGCTCAACTCGACCTGATTCGCCAACCGGAACAGCCTAACGAACCGCTGCAGGCTTTCGATGCCGCGGATGAGTACCTGCTCAATCATCTGGCCGAACAGCAGCCCGCCGCGAACACTCGGGTGCTGGTGCTCAACGACAGCTTTGGCGCCTTGGCGGCAAGCCTGGCCGGCAAGGTGGCGCTGACCAGCAGCGGTGACTCGTTTCTCGCCGCCCAGGGCCTGGAAAAAAACCTGGTGCGCAATGGCCTGCCGTTTGACGCGGTCACTGTGTTGCCCGCCAGCGCGCCCTTGCTTGGCCCGTTTGATCGGGTGCTGATTCGTGTGCCCAAGACCCTGGCCTTGCTGGAGGAGCAGTTGATTCGCTTGCAGGGGCAACTGGCGCCCGGCGCGCAAGTGATCGCGGCCGCCATGATCAAGCATCTGCCGCGGGCTGCGGGCGAACTGCTGGAACGTTATGTCGGCCCGATGCAGGCCTCGCTGGCGGTGAAGAAGGCCCGGTTGCTGATCGCAACCCCGGACGCCCGACCGGCGATAGCGTCGCCCTACCCAACCCGCTATCGCCTCGATCAACCGGCGATCGAACTGCTCAATCACGCCAACGTATTTTGCCGCGAAGGCCTGGATATCGGGACCCGCGCGTTTCTCCCCCACCTGCCAAGCAACCTCGGCCAGGCGCGGGTCGCCGACCTCGGTTGCGGCAATGGCGTACTGGCCATCGCCAGCGCCCTGAACAACCCCGAAGCCCACTACACCCTGGTCGATGAGTCGTTCATGGCCGTGCAGTCGGCCGAGCAG
The DNA here is from genome assembly GCF_033989915.1 of Pseudomonas sp. P5_152. Classification (NCBI taxonomy): domain Bacteria; kingdom Pseudomonadati; phylum Pseudomonadota; class Gammaproteobacteria; order Pseudomonadales; family Pseudomonadaceae; genus Pseudomonas; species Pseudomonas sp. P5_152. The sequence continues at coordinate 2,271,862 of NZ_JASFAH010000002.1, forward strand.
AACTGGCAGGCCGCGCTGGGTCAGCGCGAGGTGACAGTGCGCGCCGGCGATGGCCTGGCCGGGCAAGAGCCGCAGTCGCTGGACGTGGTGCTGTGCAATCCACCGTTCCATCAGCAGCAGGTGGTGGGCGACTTCCTTGCCTGGCGCATGTTCCAGCAGGCGCGTGAAGCCTTGGTAGTGGGCGGTGCGCTGTACATCGTCGGCAACCGGCACCTGGGCTATCACAGCAAACTGGCGCGGCTGTTCCGAGGCGTCGAGCAAGTCGCAGCCACGCCAAAATTCGTGATCCTCAAAGCACGTAAGTAACCGGCCAAAAAAAACCCTCCAGCGGAGGGCTATAAATCCGCGCCGCAAGGCAACGGGATGGGAAGTTCAGTGCTCAGTGGGTACTCAAGCCTGCGGCGTTCATGAACAGGCGCATCAGGCTGGCGACCACGAACAGCGCCAGCACGCTGCCGACCCAGATCCCGGCCAGCCAGCCAAGCCGATGCCACAGCGGCTTCTTTTCAGCCTCTTCGATTTCCCGCAAAGATTGTTTATCTGCCATTGCACAGGTCCTCGGTTGGGGGGAGACGGCGCCGTTCAAGGCGCCGTCATGCACCTAGTGGTAGCCGTCTTCGTGGGTCACCTTGCCGCGGAACACGTAGTAGCTCCAGAAGGTGTAGCCCAGGATGAACGGAATGATGAACAGCGTGCCGACCAGCATGAAGCCCTGACTTTGCGGCGGTGCGGCAGCGTCCCAGATGGTTATCGACGGTGGCACGATGTACGGCCACAGGCTGATGCCCAGCCCGCTGTAGCCCAGGAAGATCAGTACCAGGGTCAACAGGAACGGGGTGTAGTGGGCATTGCGGGCCACCGCACGCAGTAATCCGTACATGGTCACCAATACCAGGATCGGCACCGGCAGGAACCAGAACAGGTTAGGCAGGGTGAACCAGCGCGCAGCGATCTCGGCATGGGCCAGCGGCGTCCAGATACTGACGATACCGATCACCGCCAACACCACGAACGCCAGCGGCCGCGCCAGGTTGTGCATTTGCTCCTGCAGCTTGCCTTCGGTCTTCATGATCAACCAGGTGCACCCCAGCAGCGCATACGCCACCACCAGTGCCGCACCGCAGAACAGGGTGAAAGGCGTCAGCCAGTCCAGCGAGCCGCCGGCGAACTGGCGGTCAACCACTTTGAAGCCATCGATAAACGCACCGAGGGCCACGCCCTGGAAGAAGGTCGCGGTGATCGAGCCACCGATAAACGCCTTGTCCCAAACGTGCACCTTGTCGTCCTTGGCCTTGAAGCGGAACTCGAAGGCCACCCCGCGAAAGATCAGCCCGATGAGCATCAGGATCAACGGCAGGTACAAGGCCGAAAGGACCACCGAGTAGGCCAGCGGGAAGGCCCCGAACAACGCGGCGCCCCCCAGTACCAGCCAGGTTTCGTTACCGTCCCAGACCGGGGCGACGGTGTTCATCATCACGTCACGGTCGCTTTTGCCCTTGATGAACGGGAAAAGAATCCCGATCCCCAGGTCAAAGCCGTCCATGACCACGTACATCATGATGCCGAAGATGATAATCACGGCCCAGATCAGTGGAAGATCAATACCCATGACTCAATTCCCCTTGTTCAGGCTGTCGCTGTGGTCACCTTCGGTGCCGTCATCGGCAGCGGAAAGCGGACGGGCCGGCGTGCGTTGCTGACCAGGACCACCGTGGCTCGGTTCGGCCCCTTCATTGAGCTTGGGCCCCTTGCGCACCAGGCGCATCATGTAGCCCAGGCCCACACCGAACAGCGAGAAATACACCACCACAAACAGCGCCAGGGTAATGCTCATCTGCACCACGCTGTGCCCGGAGGAGGCATCAGCGGTGCGCATCACCCCGTAGATCACCCACGGTTGGCGCCCGACTTCCGTGGTGAACCAGCCCGCGAGAATTGCGATCAGGCCAGAAGGCCCCATCCACAGGGTCAGGTACAGGAACGCGCGGTTCGAATACAGCCGGTCACGCTTGCGCAGCCACAGGCTCCACAGGCCGGTGAAGATCATCAGCATGCCCAGGCCGACCATGATCCGGAACGACCAGAACACGATGGTCGAGTTCGCCCGGTCTTCCGGCGGGAATTCCTTGAGCGCCGGCACCTGCTTGTCCAGCGAGTGGGTCAGGATCAGGCTGCCCAGGTACGGAATTTCCACCGCGTACTTGGTCCGCTCCTCCTTCATGTCCGGCCAGCCGAACAGGATCAGCGGCGTCGGTTCGTCGCCATGGTTTTCCCAGTGACCTTCGATCGCGGCGATTTTCGCCGGTTGGTGCTTGAGGGTGTTGAGCCCGTGGAAGTCACCGATCACGGCCTGGATCGGCGCGACGATCAACGCCATCCACATGGCCATCGACAGCATGGTGCGGATCGCCGGGTTGTCGCGACCGCGCAGCAGGTGCCAGGCTGCCGACGAACCGACGAAGAATGCGGTCGCGACAAAGGCAGCGGTGGCCATGTGCATCAGGCGATAGGGGAACGACGGGTTGAAAATCACCGCAAACCAGTCCACCGGGATGACCTGGCCGTTGATGATTTCGTACCCCTGGGGGGTCTGCATCCAGCTGTTGGAGGCGAGAATCCAGAACGTCGAGATCAGCGTGCCAATCGCCACCATGATCGTGGCGAAGAAGTGCAGCTTGCGCCCCACCTTGTTCCAGCCAAACAGCATGACGCCGAGGAAGCCGGCTTCGAGGAAGAATGCCGTGAGCACTTCATAGGTCAGCAATGGCCCAGTGACGGAGCCCGCGAAGTCCGAGAAACGGCTCCAGTTGGTACCGAACTGGTAGGCCATGACCAGGCCGGAGACGACCCCCATGCCGAAGTTGACGGCAAAGATCTTCGACCAGAAATGGTAGAGGTCACGGTAGGTGTTGTTGTTGGTCTTCAGCCACAGGCCTTCAAGCACCGCCAGGTAACTCGCCAGGCCGATGGTGATCGCCGGGAACAGGATGTGGAATGAGATGGTGAACGCGAACTGAATTCGGGCGAGATCAAGTGCCTCCAAACCGAACATAAGTCTTCCTCTGTCAGGTAAAACGGCTACAGGCTTGTGGCCTGCACCCACCGCCCCCACGGGTATGGAGTGTGGCGAATTCGAATTCGTTCTTTTTTTACAATCATCACAACGCAGGGAGTCTGGCCATCTGGCCGTCAGAACAAATCCCCCAAGGGCTTTGATCTGGATCAAGCAACGATCAAAGAGTAGTCGCATTTTCAGCGACAGAGCGTGTGGTCTATTGCCGCGTGACAGGTTGCCTCAGGACCCTGGCGCGCCAATCCAGGCGATCGCCGCAACCTTTAGTTACAACTTGATGATAGGCTCAGCTTTTTCCCCACCAGACCTGTCCGCCGATGCCCAGCCCAGAGCCCCTGCTGTTACGCCATCACCGCCCTTTCCTTGCGTTCTGGCTGGCGCGGATTTTCACCGCCAGCGGTTTCCAGATGCTCACAGTGGCCATTGGCTGGAACCTCTACCAGCTCACTGGCAACGTGCTGGACCTGGGGTTGGTCGGGCTGGTGGAGTTCGCTCCGCGGGTACTGTTCATGCTGCACACCGGGCATGTGGCTGACCGCTATGACCGGCGCAAGGTCGCTGCCCTCTGCCAGTCCTTACAGGCTTTGATCGCCCTGGCCCTGACCATCGGCAGCGCCACCGACCAAGTGACCCGCGAGCTGATCTTCATCCTCGCCTTCCTGCTGGGCGCTGCCCGCTCGTTCGAGATGCCCACCACCCAGGCCCTGCTGCCCAGCATCGTGCCCACGGCCTTGTTCCCGCGTGCGGTGGCGGCGGCACAGTCGGCGCAACAGTCGGCCACCATCATCGCCCCGGCCCTGGGCGGCCTGCTCTACGCCTTTGGCAGCGTCTGGGTCTATGGGCCGACGGTGCTCTTGTACGTCATCGCCTGCACCCTGATGCTCAACCTGCCAGCGCGGCAAACCCCGCTGAACAAAGGTAAGGCCACCCTGGATTCACTGCTGGCCGGCGTTCGCTTCATCCGCAGTCGCCCGGACATTCTCGGGGCGATCTCCCTGGACCTGTTCGCGGTCCTGCTGGGCGGCGCCACCGCGCTGTTGCCGGTGTTCGCCAAGGACATCCTGCTGACCGGACCATGGGGCCTGGGGCTGCTGCGCTCGGCACCGGCAGTGGGCGCCCTGCTGATGTCACTCTGGCTGGCGCGGTTTGCCGTGGAGCGCAAAGTCGGACGGGTGATGTTTACCGCCGTCGGCATATTCGGCGTGGCGACCATTGCCTTTGGCCTGTCGACCTCATTCTGGTTCTCGTTGGCGGTGCTGGTGGTGCTGGGGGCTGCGGACATGATCAGCATGGTGATCCGCGCCTCTTTTGTGCAACTGGAAACCCCGGATGAAATGCGCGGCCGGGTCAGCGCCGTGAACGGCTTGTTCATCGGCGCTTCGAACCAGTTGGGTGAATTCGAATCCGGCCTGACGGCGCACTGGTTCGGCACCGTGCCAGCGGTGGTCATGGGCGGAGTTGGCACGCTGTTGGTCACCGGCACCTGGATCAAGCTGTTCCCAACCCTGGCCCAGCGTGATCGCATGCATGTGCCGGTGGCTGCCCCCGAGAATTCGCCGACCGTAGCTAAGCCAGCAACTCCCGCGCCACCGCCAGCTTGACTGCCCTGCCGCACAGTTGCTCCAGCAATTGCAGGGCAAATGGGAGGGCCGCCGCCGAACCCTGGGCGGTAATGCAGTTGCCGTCGACCACCACCGGCTGATCGACGAAGGTACAGCCCAGCAGTTGCTGACTGACGGCCGGCAGGCAGGTCATGCGGCGTTGGCGCAATACGCCGAAGGCCTGCAGGGCAAGCGCCGGCGATTCGGCGATGGCGGCGAACAGTCGGCCGGCGGCGGCCTGGTCCTTGAGCAATTGCTGCAGCGGCTGATGGGCGGCCAGGTGCTTGCCGCCGACGGCGCCGCCAGGCAGGACAATCAGGTCGAAGGGTTGCGCCAGCACGTCCACCAGCATCGCATCGGCGGTCAGGCGTGTGCCCCGGGCGCACGTCAGCATGCGCCGCGCCTCGATGCTGGCCACCACCACTTCGACGTTCGCCCGGCGCAGCACGTCGATCAGGGTCACGCTTTGCAGGTCGTCGATGCCCTCGGCAAGGGTAATCAGGGCTCTAAAGGTCATGGTCGGTGTCCACAGGGTGATCCTTAAAGCGTAGTCACCTTTACTGACAGGCGTTCAAGTCCCCCCGCACGGCCCATTACTTGATGTAGATCTGGGTCGACAGGGTGTTGGCCGGCGCGTTGATCGAGGAATTGCGGAACGTGAAAGTGCCACGCTGCTTGCCGGCCATATCGAAGATATAGAGGTAGCCGACGATCTTGCTGACCATGCCGGCGCATTCCGTCAGGTCGCCATTATCAAAGGCACATACCCGGGTGCGCACGCCATCGATGTCCGCGCCATCCAGCCCGGCCTGGGGCGAACGGCCATAACCGACCTCCAGCACGTAGATCTTGATGTTCGGACCTTCGTGATCACAGCTGGTTTGTGCCTGCCCAGGACTGATGTCCTCCATGCCGCAGGACGGCGACTGGACCTTGAGCACCTTGATTTCGCTCAACGGCGGTGCGGAAGCCGCCTCGGCCACCTGCATGCCGGACAACAAGACGCCACACACACCCACCACCAAAGCCAACCCGCGTTTTTTAGAAGACATGACCACTCCCGAAACCAGCGCGCAGTATGCCCCACCCGTCTCAAAGGCAAAACATCGCCGACGATCGCAGCCATAGCCCCAAGCTGCTGGTATGATGCGCGGCTTTTTCCGACCGACAGAAAAATCCCGGGCGCCTGCTGTGGTCTGTGCTTTGCTGTTCAAGTCGATACATTCACGGCGCAAGATGCGCCACGGGGAGCAGACATGCTGGAAAGGCTGTTTCAACTCAAGGCACACAACACCAACGTGCGCACCGAGATTCTTGCGGGCGTCACGACCTTCCTGGCCATGGCCTACATTTTGTTCGTCAACCCGAGCATCCTCGGCGAGACAGGCATGGACAAGGGCGCAGTGTTTGTCGCGACCTGCCTGGCGGCCGCCATCGGCTCCACCGTGATGGGCCTGATTGCCAACTACCCGATCGCGCTGGCACCGGGCATGGGCCTGAACGCCTTCTTTACCTACACCGTGGTCCTGCACATGGGCCACACCTGGCAAGTGGCGCTGGGTGCGGTATTCATTTCGGCGGTGCTGTTCTTCCTGCTGTCGATCTTCCGCATCCGCGAATGGATCATCAACAGTATCCCGCTGCCGCTGCGTTCGGCGATTGCCGCCGGTATCGGCCTGTTCCTGGCCCTGATTGCCCTGCACAACGCAGGCATTGTGGTCAGCAACCCGGCGACCATGGTCGGCCTCGGTGACCTGAAGCAACCGGCACCGATCCTCGCGACCCTGGGCTTTGCCCTGATCGTGGCCCTTGAAGCCCTGAAAGTACGCGGGGCGGTGCTGATCGGCATCCTGACCGTGACCATCGCCTCCATCGCCCTGGGTTTCACCCCATTCGGCGGCGTAGTGTCGATGCCACCCTCCCTGGCGCCGACCTTCCTGCAACTGGACATCAAGGGCGCCCTGGACATCGGCCTGGTCAGCGTGATCTTCGCCTTCCTGTTCGTCGACCTGTTCGACAACTCCGGCACCCTGATCGGCGTCGCCAAGCGCGCCGGCCTGATGGGCAAGGACGGCCACATGCCGAAAATGGGCCGGGCGCTGATCGCCGACAGTACGGCGGCCATGGCCGGTTCCCTGCTGGGCACCTCGACCACCACCAGCTACATCGAATCGGCAGCGGGCGTCAGCGCCGGCGGCCGGACCGGCCTCACCGCCGTGGTCGTGGCCATCCTGTTCCTGCTGGCGCTGTTCTTCTCGCCACTGGCTGCCAGCGTTCCGGCTTTCGCCACCGCGCCGGCCCTGCTGTTCGTCGCCGTGCTGATGACTTCCGGCCTGGCGGAAATAGACTGGGATGACATCACCGTGGCTGCGCCTGTGGTGATCACCGCCCTGGCGATGCCTTTCACTTACTCCATCGCCAACGGCATTGCCTTCGGTTTCATCGCCTGGACCGCAATCAAACTGCTGTCCGGTCGTGGCCGTGAGCTGAACCCGGCGCTGGTGATTCTCTCCATTCTGTTCGTGATCAAGTTGGGTTGGTTCAACGCATGACATTCGATTCCCAGGCTTACGCCGCTCAGCTCGAAGACAAGGTCACGCGCCTGCGCGACCTGCTGGCCCCGTTCGATGCCCCGCAACCTGCGGTGTTCGACTCGCCGCTGGCCAACTTCCGCCTGCGCGCCGAATTCCGCCTGTGGCGCGAAGCCGGCGAGCGGCACTACGCAATGTTTTCCCAGGAAGACAAGCGCACGCCGATCCTGATCGAAGAGTTCCCGATCGCCAGCCTGCGCATCAACCAGTTGATGCCGCAGCTCAAGGCCGCCTGGCAAGACAGCGCAGCCTTGAGCCACAAGCTGTTCCAGGTGGAGTTCCTGACCACCCTGGCGGGCGACGCGATGATCACCCTGTGCTACCACCGCCCGCTCGATGAGCACTGGCATGCGGCGGCCAGCCAGTTGGCTGCCGACTTGAATGTCAGCGTGATCGGTCGCTCCAAGGGTAAGCGCGAAGTGATCGGCCAGGATTATGTGGTCGAGAAACTCGAAGTCGGTGGGCGTACCTTCAGCTATCGCCAACCCGAGGGGGCATTCACCCAGCCCAACGGCACGGTGAACCAGAAGATGCTCAACTGGGCGTATGACGCCCTAGGCGAGCGCCCGGACGATCTGCTGGAACTGTATTGCGGCAATGGCAACTTCACCCTGCCCCTGGCGACCCGTGTAGGCAAAGTGCTGGCAACCGAAATCAGCAAGACCTCGGTCAATGCTGCGCTGAGCAACCTCAGCGAAAACGCGGTGGATAACGTCACCCTGGTGCGGCTATCCGCTGAAGAGTTGACCGAAGCCTTGAACGAAGTGCGCCCGTTCCGTCGCCTGCACGGTATCGACTTGAAGAGCTACGCGTTCGGCAGCGTGTTCGTCGATCCACCGCGCGCGGGCATGGACCCGGACACCTGCGAGCTGACCCGACGCTTCGACAACATCCTGTACATCTCATGTAACCCAGAGACCTTGGCAGCCAACATCGCCCAGTTGCATGACACTCATCGCATCACCCGCTGCGCGCTGTTCGATCAATTCCCGTGGACCCACCACATGGAATCCGGGGTCTTGCTGACCCGTCGTTGATCGCTGACACGCTCCAAAAAAAAGCCGTCCCGAGGACGGTTTTTTTGTGCCTGCTCACAGCGTCGTATCGACCTTGCGCGGCCGCCCACCCTTGCGGCCATTGGCACGGGCAGCGTCGGCCTTGGCGGCGCTGCTCTGGCGACCATTGCGGCTGGCGATGAGCGAGGCGGCCATGTCCATCAGCGGTTTGCTTGCCAGAATCAGTCCGGCGATGGACACCTGCAGGTCCTTGCGCTCATGGCAGAGCGCCGTACCGCCGAACCCGACCTGCAAATCCGCGAAGTCGCGGCTGTCCAAGCCAGTGAACTCGGGATAATTGTGCACGGGCAGCAGCACGGCACTGCCATCCTCGAAGCCGATCGACAGGTGTTGCCCCACAAGGCTCACGCACTGGGCGCAAATGCCGCTACGACGCACCTCGCCGCGCTCGATGGCTTCGTCCACGACCGTCTCTGTCAGCGGCCGATCCGCAGGGGTCTTGGCTTGAATCCTTTTCATAATTCAATCTCCACGCCTTCACAGGCGCCCACTAACTCCATCAGGGTTGTATTGCCCTTGAGGTCATAACGCGCCGAAGCAATACGCCGGATCATCTTGGGGTTACGGTTGATCAGCACTATTTCATTGGCCTGGCTATCCCACAGCTGATTGCGCAGACAGGTCGTATGCAGCTTCACCCACCAGACACAACGCGCTCGGCGCAAATGAGCAGCTTGTTTGAGTGTCTGGCGCAGGCCCTCCAACACCGCCAGCGGCGGCCGTCGCGATAGCGGGGTGACATCCAGGAGCTCTACGCCGTTGTGCCAGAAGCTGAACACAAAGCGCGCACCCCAGGCGCCACCATCGACATGTACGTGGGGCGGACAGTGCTCATCGCGCAACATGATCACCAGCGACAGTCCTTTGTAGCTGCATATCTTCATGCTAACCCATCCGTTAGGTTTTAGAGATCGAATTTCCCACCGCGCCTTGAGATCCCGACCGAAGGCAATCTTTCACCCACGGCAAATCCCACCTCAGGCTAGTTCTGCCTAGGCGATAACACCTGCCATGCAGGGGAGAAATGGGTAAGCAATCTTTGCATGCGCCCACCAGGGGCTTGGACAGCGCTCGGGTAAACGGTGTCCTGGGCGGATACCGGAGCCAAAGCCCCTCACCACAGCTCAGGCCTGCAGGTAGCGCAACACCGACTCACAGATCATCTGCCGATGACGCTGCTTGATCGCCGCATCGGGCAGGTCGATCTGGAAGATCTCACCGACGGTGTGGCGGTTCGACACTCGGTAGAAACAGAACGAGGTGATCAGCAGATGCACGTCCAACGGGTTGAGTCCGTCACGGAACACGCCCTCCACGACCCCGCGCCGCAGTATCCCCCCCAGTGCATCGAGGATGGTGCTGTTCATCGCCTTGATCGCCTCGGAGTGCTTCACGTACTCGGCGTTGTGAATATTTTCGATGCTGACAATGCGCACGAAATCGACATTACGATCATGGTGATCGAAGGTGAACTCCACCAGCCGCTGGATGGCTTCACGCGGCGCGAGTTCGGCGAGTTGCAAGCGATTCTCGGTACTGCGGATATCCCCGTAGAGTTTCTCCAGCACCTCGACGTAGAGCTGCTCCTTACTCCCGAAGTAGTAATAGATCATGCGCTTGGAGGTATGGATTCGTTCGGCGATGGCATCCACTCGCGCCCCGGACAACCCCTGCTGGACGAACTCGACAATGGCTTCTTGAAGGATGTTCTCGCGGGTCTTTTGCGGGTTGTTCTTGCGACTCTTGCGCGGCTCGAGCGCTGACGCTTCGGGCGCTACGGTAAGGTCTGTGGTCATTCTCATTCCGGGCTCGTGGCCAACGCTGCAGAGGCTGGCGATTATGGGCCGCTCGATGCAGCGAAGGAAGTATCGCTACCACCTATAGCCCCCCTGCTTACGATTTCAATACAACTTGCCCCGGCGCACCCCGGCGCTGTCGCTCACCTGCGTTTACACATTGCCCGTCACCCTCCGTGCCATAGCTGGTGTATGCAGACACCAGGCAATGAATGCCGCTCAACTCACAAGGAATGTCGACATGTTATGGAACAAAGCCCGTCCCAGCGATAATGTTATGGATACCCGCAAATCCTCCTCCAAGCGCTTCCCCCCCGGCAAGAAACTCGGGATCGCTTTCGGTGCTGTCGCCCTCTCGGGGGTTGTAGCGTTGGGCAGCCTGATTTCCACCCAGGAGGCTGACCCGCCAGAGCCCCCCGTGACCGAAGTCACGCCGGTACACACCGATGACCCCGACCTGGCGTTCGTGCGCGCCGTGCTCGGGGATACCGAGGACACATGGAGAGCCCAGTTTCTAACCCTGGACCAGCCCTACCCTGAACCCACCATGATCCTCTTCGAGCAGGGTGTGGCTTCCGCCTGCGGTTACGCCTCGTCGGCGGTCGGGCCGTTCTATTGCCCTGACAGTCAGGTGCTGTACCTGGACTTGGGGTTTTTCCGCAAAATGGCCCAGCAGATGCCCAACTTCGGCGAGTTTGCCCAGGCCTATGTGATCGCCCACGAAATCGGGCATCACGTGCAGACCCGCCTGGGATTATCCCGGCCCTTCGACGAAGCCCTGGCGGTCGGCCAACCTACCGCCGGTGACAACGGCCTGGAAGTGCGTGCCGAACTGCAGGCCGACTGTCTGGCGGGCGTCTGGGCGCACCATGCCCAGCAACGCCTGAACTGGCTGGAGCCAGGCGATCTGCAAGCCGCGTTGGAAGCGGCTGCGGTGTTCGGCGACGATTACCAGCGCGGGAACCAAACGACCGGCCCGATGCCTGAGACTTTCACTCACGGGACGTCTGTGCAGCGCGTGCGCTGGTTCGAGCGCGGTTTCGAGCAAGGTCGCATCGAACAGTGCGACACCTTCTCGGCCAATCCGCTGTAGCACGGCAGCGTCGCACATCGAATGCCATACTACCTTTCGTCCGACATCGTCTGACGACCGGACTGGCGACTATCCCACTCACCAGCAACACTCACACCACGCGTAATCAGAGGATTCCCACATGTTATGGAAAAAAGGCCGCCGCAGTGACAACGTGGTGGATGCCCGGGGTGAGGGTGGTGGCGGCGGTGGCATGCGTTTTGGCGGGGGCAAGGGGCTGAGCCTGACGGCCATCGTGCTGATCGTCGGGATCGGCTGGATCACCGGGCAGGACCCGATGCAGATTCTCGGGCAACTGGCCGGGCAAATGGACCAACAGTCAGCCCCTGCCACCACCCAAACCCGCCAGGCGCCGCCGGCCAATGACGAGCAGGCGGAATTTGTGGCGCGAATCCTCGGTGACACCGAAGACACCTGGGGCCAGATCTTTCAACAAGCCGGGCGCCAGTACGCGGCGCCCAAGCTGATGCTGTTCAGCGGTCGGGTCAACTCGGCCTGCGGCGGTGCTTCGGCGGCGACCGGGCCGTTCTACTGCCCGGCGGATCAAAGGGTGTACCTGGACATGAGCTTCTTCCAGGAAATGTCCCAGCGTTTCGGCGCGGCCGGCGACTTCGCCCAGGCGTATGTCATCGCTCACGAAGTCGGCCACCATGTGCAGACCCTGCTCGGGGTATCCGCCAAGATCCAGGCTGCGCGCCAGCAAGGACAACGCATGGAAGGCGATGGCGGGCTGCTGGTGCGCCAGGAATTACAGGCCGACTGCCTGGCCGGGGTCTGGGCCAACCATGCGCAAAAACGTTTGAACTGGCTTGAGCCCGGGGACATAGAAGAAGCGATGAACGCCGCCAACGCCATCGGCGACGACCGTTTGCAGCAACAGGGTCAAGGTCGCGTGGTCCCGGATTCATTTACCCATGGTACTTCGGCGCAACGCGTGCGCTGGTTCAAGACTGGCTTCGCCCAAGGCCAGATCAATCAATGCGACACCTTTGCCGCGAAGAGTCTCTGAATGGCAAAACCCTGGCTGGCGGTGTTTGTTCTGTCACTGGGGTGCACCACGCTACAGGCGGCTGACCATGGGGTGAAAGACATCAGTCCCAGCCGCCTGGACCTGGGTGCAGGAGAATTGGCGGTTGGCTTCAGCCAACCCTCAGCGCCGATCCGGCGGGTGCTGATCATCCTCCATGGGCGTTTGCGCAATGCCGAAACCTATCGGCAAAGCGCTGAAAAAGCTGCAGCGCAGGCCGGACAGAGCGCCAGCACCCTGGTGATTGCCCCGCAATTGCTTAATGAAACGGATATCACGCGGCATCAACTGGCCGACAGCGTGATGCGCTGGCGTGGCAACGAGTGGATGGCCGGGGGCTTGTCCACCGGGCCCCAGGCGCTGAGTTCCTATGCCGTGCTCGACCGCTTGCTGAGCCGCCTGAGCAACCGCCTGGAGTACCCGGAGCTCAAGGAAGTGGTGATTGCCGGACATTCCGGTGGCGGGCAAATGGTGCAGCGTTTTGCCTTGCTCGGGGATGACCAGCCAGCCTTGCGCCAGGCCGGCGTCAAGGTCCGCTACGTGATCGCCAATCCGTCGTCCTACGCCTACTTCGATCAACAGCGGCCAATGCCCGTCGACCGCAACAAATGCCCCGGTTTCAACGACTGGAAGTACGGTCTGGACCGGCTACCGGCCTACGCCAAGGGCCAGTCGGCGCAATCGCTGGAGCAACGCTACATCGCGTGCGACATCACCTACCTGCTCGGCGAACTGGACACCAACCCGGCCCAACCGGCCCTGGACAAGTCCTGCGCCGCCCTGGCCCAGGGTCCGTCGCATCAGGTGCGCGGGCTCAACTACTTCAACTACCTGACTCAGCGCCATCCACAAGGGCTCAATCAGCATCTGGTGCAAGTGCCGGGGGTCGGACACAACGGCGATCAGATGTTCATCTCGGCCCAGGGTCAGCAAGCGCTGTTTCGCTGATCAGTAAAATGCCCGCAGAGGATCAAGCCGCAAGCAAGTTACGCAACGCCACGCAGTCGACGGCGTGCCAGTCGGTCAATTCCGGCCATGGATTGTCCGGTAGATTCACCAGCACCGTGCGCGTGCCCGCCGCACGACCGCAATCGAGGTCAAACCGGTAGTCACCGACCATCACCATATTGCCAGGTGCAACATCCCAGGCCTGGGCCAGTTTCAGCAATCCACCGGGATCGGGCTTGGGCGGCGCATCGTCGCGGCCCAGGACATCCTCGACCGCAAAGCAGTCCGCCAAGCCAATCGCCTGGAGCGTGATATGGGCCAGTTCCCGCGCATTGCGGGTGAGGATGCCCAGGCGATAACCACGCCCGGCCAACTCACGCACCAGCTCGACGGCGCCAGGGGCCGGCTGCGAACCCAGCGCCAGGTCCCGTTCGTGTTCCAGCAGCCAGGCATGCTTGGCCGCGGCTTCGGCGGCGGGCAACGCCGCGAGATGGGTCAGGATGTCGTGCTCGGGGGGAATCGCCAGGGCCTGGCGAATCGCCGCAAAATCATGCACGGCCACCGTCAGGGTGCCGTCCATGTCGAACACCCAGTGGCGTACCTGCGCCAGGCTCATGCCCAATCCTTACGGTGGCGAATCAGGCCTTCCTGGGTCACCGAGGCCACCAGTTTGCCCGCGCGGTTGAACACGCTGCCGCGAGTAAAGCCCCGGGAGTTGCCGGCCCACGGGCTGTCCATGGCGTACAGCAGCCAATCATCGGCACGCACGTCGGCGTGGAACCACAATGCGTGGTCGAGGCTGGCAACCTGCATGTCTTTTTGCCAGACCGATTTGCCGTGGGGCAGCAATGAAGTGACCAGCAGGCCGAAGTCGGAGGCGTAGGCCAGCAGATACTTGTGCAGCGCCGGCGAGTCGGCCAGCGCACCGTCGGCGCGAAACCAGACGTACTTGACCGGGTCGGCCGGCTGCGGATTGTAGGGATCACTGTCGGTCACCGGACGGAACTCGATCGGCTTGGCGCACAGCAGTTTTTCGCGCATGTGTTCGGGAATCAGGTGCGCGCGTTGCTGGGTCAGTTCCAGCTCCGAGGGCAGGTTTTCCGGACCGACCACCTGGGGCATCGCGCTTTGATGGTCGAAGCCCTCTTCGTCGTACTGGAACGACGCGCTGCAGGTGAAGATCGGCTGGCCCTTCTGGATCGCGGTCACCCGGCGGGTGCTGAAGCTACCGCCGTCGCGGACCCGGTCCACCTGGTAGACCACCGGCAAACCGGCGTCGCCCGGACGCAGGAAATAACCGTGCAGCGAATGCACGTGACGCGCTTCTTCAACGGTCTGGCTGGCCGCCGACAGGGACTGGCCCAGCACCTGGCCGCCGAACAACTGACGAAAACCCAAGTCCTGGCTACGGCCGCGAAACAGGTTTTCTTCGATCGGTTCCAGGGTCAGCAAGTCGACCAGATCTTCCAGCACTTGGCTCATTCAGACTCTCCTCACACAGAGCAATGCCGCGCAGTCTTGGCTGCGGCGGTCGATTCAGGTTTTGGCCCGGGCCAACATTGCGCACATTGTAAACATCCCGGCCAGCTTATCCATGCAAGGTTTCCAACCATTGCTCACGGGTGATGCGGTACAACACGTGGCTGCGCAGCGGATGACCGGCTTGCAGGTTAGGGTGCTGGAAATCGCCTGCCGGGTCAGGGTGCATGCCAATGGCCTGCATGACTTTCTGAGACGGCAGGTTGGCCTCGGTGGTAAAGGCCACCACCTGATCCAGCAGCAAGCGGTCAAAGCCGCAGCGCAGAGCGGTCCAGGCCGCTTCGCTGGCATACCCAAGGCCCCAGTGTTCGCGGGCCAGGCGCCAAGCGATTTCGGTGGCCGGGGTGAACGGGGCGTCAAACCCGACCACCCCCAAGCCGGTAAATCCAATGAATGCACCATTGTCCTTGCGCTGCAGCGCCCACGGACCAAAACCGTGCTCGGCAAAATGTCCGCGGATTCGCCCGATCAATGCAGCGCTTTCCAGGCGACTCAAGGGTGCCGGGAAGTAGCGCATGACTTGCGGGTCGGCGCACATCGCGGCAAATTCCGGCAAGTCCTCATCACGCCACTGGCGCATCAGCAGCCGCGCGCTCTCAAGTTCCAGTATCGGCTCCATCGCTCCCCTCCGTTTCCCTGCATACAAGTCTAGATCGCTGGTAGGATCCTTCACTTCGTCACTCCACGCCACGAACCGACCATGCCCCTGCCGCTGATTTACCACGAAGACTACAGCCCCGAGTTTCCAGCGGAACATCGTTTCCCCATGGACAAGTTCCGACTGCTGCGCGATCACCTGGTGGACAGTGGCCTGACCGAGGACCAGCACCTGCTGCGTCCACAGATTTGCCCGGCAGACGTACTGGCCCTGGCCCACGACCCCGGCTATATCGAACGCTACATGAGCGGCGAGTTGTCCCGCGAAGACCAACGGCGCCTCGGCCTGCCCTGGAACGAAGCCCTGGCCCGGCGCACCGTGCGGGCGGTCGGCGGCTCCCTGCTGGCCGCCGAACAGGCGCTGGAACATGGCATGGCCTGCCACCTGGCGGGCGGTACCCACCACGCCCACTACGATCACCCCGCCGGCTTCTGCATCTTCAACGACCTGGCGGTAATCAGCCATTACCTGCTGGCAAGCGGACGGGTTTCACGGGTGTTGATCTTCGACTGTGACGTGCATCAGGGCGACGGCACGGCGCGGATTCTGCAACATACCCCGGACGCGGTGACGGTTTCCCTGCATTGCGAAAAGAATTTTCCCGCACGCAAGGCCGACAGCGACTGGGACATTCCGCTGCCCATGGGCATGGGCGATGCCGAGTACCTCAAGGTGGTCGATGACGCGCTCAACTACCTGCTGCCGCTCTACCAGCCGGACCTGGTGCTGTACGACGCCGGGGTCGATGTGCACAAGGACGACGCCCTGGGGTATCTGAAGCTGACCGATGCCGGGGTCGCCGCCCGCGATGAGGCCGTATTGCGCCACTGCCTGGGCCGCGACATCGCGGTGATGGGCGTGATTGGCGGCGGCTACAGCAAAGACCGTGAGGCCCTGGCGCGGCGTCACGGCATCCTCCATCACAGTGCGCAACGGGTCTGGCAGTCATCAGGCTGTCATTGAGTTGTGGATGCTTTACCCACAATGCCTGTGGAACGGCCTGTGGATAACCTGAGTGAAAGGACCTGCAAGCCCTGTCCACTATGGCCTACAAGCCACTGATCATTTTTCAACCAGCGCCCTAGAACCGCCGAGCCCCTGTCGCAGCTGCCGAGCCCGCGAGGCTGCGTTCGGCTGCGCAGCAGCCGCCAGACTCAACGCACCCGGCGAGGACTGCGTCCTCGAACGCAGCCTCGCGGGGCTCGACAGCTGCTACGGGGGGCTTGTGGTGCTGCTAGAATACGCGGCCTTTCGAGCCGAATCGCAGTGCATGCCATGAGCCAACCCGTCGCCCACCCTCCCCAGCACGTCGCCATCATCGGTGGCGGCCCTGCCGGCTTGATGGCCGCCGAGGTGCTGAGCCAGGCCGGGGCCAGGGTCGACCTCTACGACGCCATGCCGTCGGTGGGCCGCAAGTTCCTGCTGGCCGGTGTCGGCGGCATGAACATCACCCACTCCGAAGCCTACCCGGCGTTCCTTGCACGCTACGCCGCACGCGCCCCGCACATCGCCCCGCTGTTGCGCGGCTTCGATGCCCCCGCGCTGTGTGATTGGATTCACGGCCTGGGGATAGAAACGTTCGTCGGCAGTTCCGGCCGGGTCTTTCCCTCCGACATGAAAGCCGCCCCGCTGCTGCGTGCCTGGCTCAAGCGCCTGCGCGATGGCGGAGTAGTTATCCACACCCGCCACCGCTGGCTGGGCTGGAATCCGGACGGCAGCCTGCGCATTGCCAATCCGGACGGCGAACAGAAGATCAACCCCGACGCCCTGTTACTGGCACTCGGTGGCGGCAGTTGGGCGCGACTGGGCTCCGATGGCGCCTGGATGCTGCCCCTGGAACAACGCGGAGTCGCCCTGGCGCCTTTGAGACCGAGCAACTGCGGGTTCGAGGTGACCGCCTGGAGTGAGTTGATGCTCAGCAAATTTGCCGGCGCGCCGCTGAAAAACATCGCCATCGGCTTGAATGACGATGTCCCGCGCCTGGGGGAATGCGTGATCACCGCTACCGGGGTTGAGGGCAGCCTGATCTATGCCTTGTCCGCGCCGATCCGTGATGCCATTGAGCAGCAGGGTTCGGCCACTGTGCACCTGGATCTACTGCCCGGGCGCCCTGTGGATAAAATCCACGCGGCGCTGAGCAAGCCGCGCGGCTCCCGTTCCATGGCCAAACATCTACACAGCCAGTTGGGCCTGGATGGCGTCAAGGCCGCGCTGCTGCGCGAGCTGACACCGAGCGAGTCATTCGCCGATCCGTTGGCGCTGGCAAACGCCATCAAGGCGCTGCCACTGACACTGGTCAAGACCAGGCCCTTGGACGAAGCCATCAGCAGCGCCGGCGGCGTGACGTTCGAAGCGATGGATGAACAATTGATGCTCAAGGCATTGCCCGGCGTGTTCTGCGCAGGCGAAATGCTCGATTGGGAAGCGCCGACCGGCGGCTATCTGCTGACCGCCTGTTTCGCCAGTGGGCGTGCGGCCGGGTTGGGGATGGTGCAGTGGCTGAAGAGCAGCTACAAGCCGTGAGCCTCGAGCTTCGAGCTTCGAGCTTGAAGCTTGAAGCTTGAAGCTCGTAGCTTGCGGCTTAGCGTCGTCTCACTTCTTCTTGCGCGGCCCGGTGTTGAATACCGGCACTTTGCGCACCGGCTTGACCGGCACATCGGCCACGGTCTCACCGCTATCCACCCATTTACCCAGGTTACGTTTGCCACCACCGGAAGCCTTGGGCTTCTTCGGCTTTTTCGGCTTCTTGATCACCTGGCCGCTGGCGTCGGTGTCCGGCACCCGGTGCTCCGGTTCGAAGTCCTGCTCCATATGGCGAGTCAGGGCCTGACGGGTCAGCGTCTCGATCGCCGACAACAGGTTCACTTCATCGGCACACACCAGCGAAATCGCCTCGCCGGTGGCCCCGGCACGACCGGTACGGCCGATCCGGTGGATGTAGTCCTCGGCCACGATCGGCAAATCAAAGTTCACCACCAGCGGCAGGTCTTCGATGTCCAGGCCACGGGCCGCG
This sequence comes from Pseudomonas sp. P5_152, assembly GCF_033989915.1. Taxonomy (NCBI): domain Bacteria; kingdom Pseudomonadati; phylum Pseudomonadota; class Gammaproteobacteria; order Pseudomonadales; family Pseudomonadaceae; genus Pseudomonas; species Pseudomonas sp. P5_152. The sequence goes on from NZ_JASFAH010000002.1 coordinate 2,290,277, forward strand.
ACGTCAGTAGCCACCAGGATCTGGATTTCGCTGGCCTTGAAACGATCCAGCGCCCGCTGGCGGGTCGCCTGGGGTTTGTCGCCATGAATACCGTCGGCATTGACGCCCAGGCCCTGGAGTTTCTCCACCAGCGCGTCCACGCCGTTACGGGTCTTGGCGAACACCAATACCTGCTTCCACTTTTGCTTGCGCAGCAAATGCACGAACAGCTCTGGCTTGCGCTTCTTGTCGACGGTGTAGAGCCATTGCTTGACCGTGTTGGCAGCAACGTTGCGCGGGCTGACTTCGATGCTCAGCGGATCATTGAGCATTTGCCCGGCCAGCAGGCGGATCTGATCCGAGAAGGTCGCGGAGAACAGCAAGGTCTGGCGCTTTTTCGGCAGCACCCGGTAGATATTCGACAGTTCTTCGGAGAAGCCCAGGTCGAGCATGCGGTCCGCTTCGTCGAGCACCAGGGTCTGCAACTGATTGAATTTCAGCGCGTTCTGGCGGAACAGGTCGAGCAGGCGACCGGGAGTCGCCACCAGCAGGTCGACGCCTTTGCGCAGTTTCATCATCTGCGGGTTGATGCTGACGCCGCCGTACACCGCGTAGGTGCTCAACGGCAGATGCTCGGCGTACTGGCGCACGCTTTCATGCACCTGTTCGGCCAGCTCGCGAGTTGGCACCAGGATCAGCGCACGCACCGAGTTACTGGTGACTTTCGGCCCTTCCATGGCCAGCAACTGCAACAGCGGCACGGCAAAGCCGGCGGTCTTGCCGGTGCCGGTCTGGGCGGCGGCCATCAGGTCGCGACCGGCCAGCACCGCCGGAATGGCTTGCGCCTGAACCGGGGTCGGGGTCTGGTAACCGAGCGTCTCAAGGGCGCGCAGCAAGGGTTCGATCAGGCCAAGAGTGGCGAAAGTCATTGGGATACCGTAGGAAAAAATCAGCGCACGTGGGCAATGCGCGGCAGTTTACCTTAAATCACTGCGGTTTCTGCTTACGCCACTGCGGCAAGCCGATCAACACCACGGCACTGATGATCACCGTCATCGCCAGGGTTTCTTCCAGGCCAATGGTTTCACCGGCAAAAACGATCCCCAGCAACACCGCCACGGCCGGGTTGACGTAGGCATAACTGGTGGCCGCTGCCGGGCGCACGTGCTTGAGCAGGTACATGTAGGCGTTGAACGCGACGATCGAACCGAGCAGCACCAGGTACATCAGCGCTGCCCAGCCTTCGATCGGCGGCAGGCTGTGCAGGCGTTCGCCGGACAGTGCGCTGGCGATCATCAGCACCACGCCACCCACCAGCATCTCGGCGGCACTGGCCATCGCCCCTTGGGGCAACGGTAAATGCTTGCTCCACACCGAACCAAAGGCCCAGGCCGCCGCGGCAAAGATCAGCAACGCCGCACCCAAGGGGCTGGACTGCAGATTGGAACCGAGGTTGAGCATGGCGATCCCAATCAGGCCCAGCACAATCCCCGACCACTCCAGGCGGGTATTGCGCGCACCCCAGAAATAGCCGCAGAGCAAGGTGAACAGCGGCACCGTGGCCACCGCCAACGCCGCCACGCCCGAGGCCACGCCCGCATGCTCGGCAACCGTCACCGCGCCGTTACCACAACTGAGCAACAGCACCCCGATCGCTGCGGCCGCCTTCCACTGCTGCCACGTGGGCGCCGGCACCCCGCGCCAGCGCAGAAAGGCATACAGCAGGGTTCCGGCAATGATAAAGCGCACGCCCCCCAGCATCAGCGGTGGCCAGTACTCGACGCCGATGCGGATCACCAGGTAGGTAGACCCCCAGATCACATACAGCGCAAAAAAGGCTCCAATCAGCGGTAACGGGAAACGGCGAAGACCAGGCATGGGACGCTCTGAGGCAGGACAAGTGGAGCGTTATTCTAGAAAGCCGACGGACGGAACTTAAGTTACAAAACCTGTTTATAAGGCCCGTACACTTTTCAAAACACGGAGATAACAGCTATAAGCCGTACTTTCGAAAGTCAGCGGTTCAGGGAGCCTGTTTATGGATAAATACGACCGAATGCTGCTCAGTGTCCTCATGGAAAATGGGCGAGCGTCCTACGCCGAATTGGCGCGCAAGGTGAACCTGTCGGCGCCCGCCGTCGCCGAGCGGGTCGCCAAGCTGGAGTCCAGCGGTGTGATCACCGGTTACCAGGCCACCGTCGACCTGGCCAAGGTCGGCCTGCCGATCCAGTGCCTGATCGAACTGCGCCTGACCCAGCACGGCAACCAGAAAGCCTATGACGAAATGATCAAGATCCCCCAGCTCACCGAGTGCCATCGCGTCACCGGCGACTCCTGCGTGATCATGCGTGGCGCAGTGGCCTCGATGATCGAGTTGGAAGACTTGATCAATCGTGTCGCCCGGTTCGGCTCCAGCAAGACCTCGATCGTGCTCTCCAGCGCCTTCGAAAAACGCGTCCCCCTGGGGCAACTGGAAGGCAACGCTAAAAACGGCGCATGAGGTCTAGGGGGTGGCCAGGAAGGTCAGAACCCGCGATGGCGCTTGAGATGCTCGTTGATCTTCGCCGCCGGAACCTTCTGCAAGCTGCGCAGCAGGTCATGGGACAGCTCGCGCAAGCCGTGCGTGTGCCGCAACTCCTGCGCCAGGTGCGCAGTTAGGTTGGCTGCCATCTCGGCGTCGGCCATGGCCCGGTGAGCCTGGCCGGTGTGGGGTAACCCGGCGAAACGGGTGAGGGTACCCAACTTGTGGTTGGGCGCCGCCGGCATCAGGCGGCGGGCCAGTAACAGCGAGCAAGCAAAGTGCTGCAAGCGCGTGCGCTTGATCTGGCCCAGCTCGAAGTCCCAGAACTTCTGGTCGAATGCTGCGTTGTGCGCCAGCAGTGGCGTGGTCCCGACAAACTCGTTGACCTCGTTCATCACCTGCTGCGCACTGGGTGCGGTGCGCAGCATGGCGTTGCTGATGCCGGTCAGTTGTTCGATAAATGCCGGCACGCGCACGCCGGCATTCATCAGGCTCTGGTAACGCTCGACGATGCGCCCCTGTTCTAGAATCACCACGGCGATTTCCGTGGCCCGGCAACTGCTGCTGGGGGAGATTCCGGTGGTTTCAAAGTCGATGACGGCTATGCGTTCCAAACCTGTTCCTTGCGTTCAATAATCAGTTTTTGAGCAACAACGCGCCTTCGATCGGCACGTAGCGTGTGGCCGCGCGAATCAGCGAATTGGCGGTGAGACCCGGCACGCCATAGGCAACGGCGGCCACCCCGTGCTTGTTGATGATGCGCTCGAGCAGCATGTCGAAATCGCCGTCACCGGAGGCCAGCACCACTTCGTCGACGTGGTCGGCGGCGTCCATGATATCCAGGGTAATGCCCACGTCCCAGTCGCCCTTGGCCGAGCCGTCGCTGCGCTGGATGTAGGGCTTGAGCTTCACGATGAAACCGAGGTTACGCAGGATCTGCTGGAACTGCTGCTGCTTGCTGTCACCGCGATCGATGGCGTAGGCATAGGCCTCGACGATCTGCCCGTGCTGGCTGATGTCAGCCCACAAGGCGGCATAGTTGAAATGACAGCCGTAGGCCTGGCGCACGGTGTAATAGAGGTTCTGGACATCGGCGAACACTGCGATCTTCTTCACCGCACATCCTCTTGGCGCGCACAGGCGCAGGCGATTGTTCGGACCCCGGGCCCGAAAAGTCGCCCAGTATGCCAGTCGCAAGGAAGGTTGGGCGAATCATCAGTCCGGGACGGCGCAACGCCCCGGACGAATGGCGGATCAGACGAAGCTATCGTCGTCGCCGAACAACGACGAGCCGTCATCGCTGTAGCCGGCGTCGGCAAACCCGCCCTGGTCGTTGCCGTAGCTGTCGTTACCGGCCATGCGCGGTTCGTCACTCCAGCCGGTGCCGGTGTCATTGACTGGCGCGGGCTCTGGCTTGATCACCTCGACGACTTCCTGGGGCGCCTGGTTACTGTGGAACAGGCTGCTGATTCCCTGCGCCAGCATCACCCCGCCCGCTACCCCGGCAGCGGTCTTCAGGGCGCCACCGAGGAAGCTGCCGCCAGCCGCCGGCGCCTGTTGCGCCGCAGCGCCTGGGTTCTGGGCCGCAGCCGTGAAATTTTGCGCGCCGGACTGGGCATTGGGCGCCGAGCGTCCGGGCTCACGCCAACCATTGCCGCTGGATGTCGGCGCTACGCGGGATGCACCAGGCTGTGGGTCACGCGGCCCGCCAAACAGGCTGGACAGGAACCCGCCACTGCCGCTCGGCGCCGCTGCCGGGGTCTGCGCCTGGGCCTGCAACACCTGGTTGCGCAATTGCTCAACCTGTTGCGCGAGCGCTTGGTTTTGCTCGTCGAGGCGCTTGAGCGCCGCCTCTTGCACCAGGATCGCCTGGGTCATGAAATAACCGGCATCGGGCTGGCGACCCAGGTGCTGGTTGATTCGCGCTTGCGCCAGGGCGTCGCGCGGTTCGGCCTGGGTTTGCGCCTGTTGCAGCCGTGCAAACAGGTCATCGATCAGGGATTGCTCTTCGCTGTTCATGGCGACCTCATAGATTGCCGGAAAAATCTTTGCCCTCATCCCGTGTGGATTAGGTGCCCGGCAGTAATGGGGCCGACGCCAGCTGTTTCAATGCGCTTTACCTAACGTTTACCTTTGTTCAGGTAAGGCTCCCATCGGTTACAGTGTCGCCATACTTTGCAACCTGCGAAAGCGACCGATGAATCCGTTAGACGTACTCCGCGACTCCTTGTATTTCTTCAAGCGCAACCTGGGCGGCATCGTCTCGTTGTGCCTGCCGCTGGTGGTGATCGAGGCCCTGCTGCAACAATTGGTCGACCACACCCAGGGACCCGAGGCGTTTCCCGGCTACAGCGTGATTGTCGGGCTGCTGGTCTACCCGTTGTACACCGCCGCGCTGATTCTGTTTCTCGATGCCCGCAGCCGTGGCGAATCTCCACGCACCCGTGACCTGTGGGCAGCATCGGCCAGCCTGTGGCCACGCTTCGCCTTGCTGACGGCCGTCAACACCCTGATGATTCTGGTGGGCCTGTCGCTGTACTTCCTGCCGGGCATCTGGCTGATGGTGATGCTGGCGTTCGCCGAATACCTGCTGGTACTGCGCAACCTGGCGCCGTTGGCCGCGATCCGCGAAAGCATGCGCCTGGCCCGAGGCAATTTCCTGCGCATCCTGGTGTGCATTCTCTGTGTGATGGGGCCACTGTGGCTGCTCAAGGGGGTGAGCGTCTCGCTCTATCCGTCACCACAGAACCCGGTGCTGTCGGTCCTTATCGAAAGTGGCCATAGCTTCCTGCAACTGTTCACCAGCGTGGTGCTGTTTCGCCTGTTCATGCTGATCAGCGAAGCGCCTGACAAAACCCAGGGCAATGCCTGACCGCAGCACCCTTGGGCTCGGACCCTGCTCTCGGTTATGCTCGGGACCAACTTTGTAACGCCATAAGCCGAGCCCATGACCCGCCTACTGCGCTACACCCTCTTAGGCCTGCTGATCCTGGCAGGCCTGTTGCTGGCCTCGACCTACAGCCTGACCTGGCGCCCCGAGGCCAAGGAACCCCTGACGGTGCAGTGCAGCGCCCCGGCGCCCTCGCTGGTGCCTGGCCAGGCGCTGAAGGTCATGACCTGGAACGTGCAGTACCTGGCGGGCAAGCGTTATGTGTTCTGGAACGACCTGGCCCAGGGCAGCGACGAATCCCCGACCCCGGAAGACATGGCCTTCAGCCTCGATGAAGTGGCGCGGGTGATCCGCGATGAGCAGCCGGATGTAGTGCTGTTGCAGGAGCTGGATGACGGGGCCAAGGCCAGCGACTATCAGGACCAGCTCAAACTGCTCCGCGAACGCCTGGCGGACCTCTATCCCTGCAGTACCTGGGCGTTCGACTGGAAGGCTGACTTCGTGCCGGACCTGCATATTTTCGGCAGTGTCGGCCGGCAATTGGCGACCTTGAGCCGCTACCAGATCGAACACGCCGAACGCCAGCAACTGCCCGAGCCGCCGCAGAACTTCATCAGTCGCCAGTTCCAACCGAAAAACGCCTTGCTGGTGAGCTACCTGCCCCTCAGAGACGGCGGCCAGTTGGCGCTGCTCAATACTCACCTGGACTGGGTGCGCCAGCCGGACGACAGCCTGCAGAACAAGGTCGCGGCGGTCGCCAAGGTGTTGGATAAGTTCGAGGCGCGCGGCACCCCGTGGCTGATCGGTGGTGATTTCAACCTGCTGCCCCTGGGCCAGTTCCAGCGCCTGCCCCCCGAACAGCGCACGCCCTACACCGCCGACAGTGCCCTGCACACGCTGTGGGACAAGTACCCGATGATCCCGACCAATAACGAAGCCAGCGGCATCGACCGCGCTCGCTGGCTGACCCACTATCCCAACGACCCTGGCCTCAACGGCCCGGACCGGACGGTCGACTACCTGTTCTACAGCCCCAGACTCAAGCGGGTACAAGCCGAGGTCCGGCAGGACGATACGCTGCGCATTTCCGATCACTTGCCGGTGATTGCGCGGTTTCTGCTACCGGCAACACCGTAAGCACGGTTTTTTTGTAGGAGCGAGCTTGCTCGCGATGGCGGTGTGTCAGGCAACCTTGATGTTGAATGGACCGGCCCCATCGCGGGCAAGCCCGCTCCCACAGATCCGGATTCAGGTGCTCGCGGATGTTGCATACGGCCACCCAACCATCAGGATTTTCGCGGTTTGGCCCGCGCCGTGGCTTCTGCCACCAGAGGGTCATCGGGCCAGTAGTGCTTGGGGTATCGGCCCTTCAGGTCCTTCTTCACTTCGGCGTAGGTACTGCGCCAGAAATTTGCCAGGTCCTGGGTCACCTGCACCGGGCGGCGGGCCGGTGACAGCAGGTGCAGCTTGACCACCTGCCGGCCACCGGCAATGCGCGGGGTCTCGGCCAGGCCAAACAATTCCTGCAGGCGCACCGCGAGAATCGGTGGCTGTTCACTGTAGTCCAGGCGGATCGACGACCCCGAAGGCACGCTCAGGTGATGGGGCGCCAGCTCATCCAGGCGTTGGGGCAACGGCCAGGGCAGCAAGTTATGCACAATGCTCGACAGGTCCAGGTTGGCAAAGTGGCTGAGCCGCGAAACCCGCCCCAGATAAGGCATCAGCCAGTGTTCCAGGCTCTTGAGCAGCGCGCCGTCGCTGACATCCGGCCAACTGCTGTCGCCCTGCTGATCGAGGTCGAGCTGGCGCAAGAGCGCCACACGGGCCTGCCATTGCCGCAGCTCCGGGGTCCAGGGCAACAGCTCCAGGCCCTTGCGCCGCACCAGGTTGACCAGCGCCTGACTGCGCGCCGCTTCATCCAGGCCGGTCAACGGCTCACGACTCAATACCATCTCGCCGACCTTGCGCTGGCGCTCAGCGCGCAGCACGCCTTCACGCTCATCCCAATCCAGTTGATCGACGCAACGCACCTGCTCGGCCAATACCGAGTCGAACAGCGCCGGGTCAAAATCCGCCGCCAGGTAGATCCGTTCTTCCCGTTGCCCCTGGCGACTGCCCAAATCGGCGATGACCAGCCAGCCCTGCTTCATCAGGCTGTCCGCCTCGGCAAACAACGCCGCGCGCCCGTTGGCCAAGCGATATTCCGCGCCGCCCGCACGGCGCTGCTGGGCCACGCGGTCCGGGTAGGCCAGGGCCAGCAACGCGCCAAGCCAGCGCGGATGTTGCGGGTCCGCCACCGGTTGCTCGGGTTTGCCACGCAGATAGCCGCGATACTGCCGCGCCAGTTGCCGAGCCCGCTGCACACCACCCTGGGCGCCCCGGGCAGCCCGTTCCTCACCGGACAGCAGCACCAGGCGACTGTGCAGGTCGGCACCGGCGCCGCGCAAAATATCCCGCTCGCCGAGCAACGCCGCGACATCGCAGGCCATGTTCGCCAGGCCCAGCGCCTGGCCGCGCAGCAACAAATGGGCAATCCGCGGGTGGGCCGGCAGTTCGGCCATAGCCTGGCCATGCCGGGTCAGTTGCCAATCTTGCGGCGAGGAGCCTTGCAGGGCCCCCAAGCGTTCGAGCAGGTCCTGGGCCTGGGCATACGCCGCCGCCGGCGGCACATCGAGCCACACCAGTTGCCCCGGAGTCACACCCCAACGCCCCAACTGCAACGCCAGGCCGGCGAGGTCCGCCGAGAGTATTTCGGCACTGGCATAGGCTGCCAATTGTTCATGCTGGTCCTGGGACCACAGCCGATAACACACCCCCGGCTCCAGGCGTCCGGCACGACCGGCACGTTGGGTGGCGCTGGCGCGGGAGATCCGCTGGGTATCGAGGCGTGTCATGCCGCTGCCAGGGTCGAAACGCGGCACCCGCGCCAGCCCGGCATCGATTACTACCCGCACGCCGTCAATGGTCAGGCTGGTCTCGGCGATGTTGGTCGCCAGCACCACTTTGCGTTGCCCCGCCGGCGCCGGATCGATGGCCGCCCGCTGCGCTGCCAGGTCGAGTTCGCCGTGCAACGGGCACAACAACACCGTGGAGCGCTCACCCAGGGCATCGGCCAATTGCTGGTGTACCCGACGGATTTCCGCTTGCCCGGGCAGGAATACCAACAGGCTGCCAGTCTCATCATTCAAGGCTTCGAGCACGGTCTGCACCAACCGTGGCTCGATGAACTCGCCCGGCTGAAACGGCCGGCCCCAGCGCATCGCCACCGGGTACATGCGGCCTTCGCTGCGCAGGATCGGCGCATCATTCAGCAAGCTGGCCAGGCGCTCGCCTTCGAGAGTGGCCGACATCAGCAGAATCTTCAGTGGCTGCTCGTCGCGAAACAGCTCCCGGCCATTGAGGCTCAGGGCCAGGGCCAGGTCGGCATCCAGGCTGCGCTCGTGGTACTCATCGAAAATCAGCAGGCCAACCCCCTCCAGCGCCGGATCTTCCTGCAAGCGGCGGGTGAGGATGCCTTCGGTGACCACTTCGATACGGGTGGCGGGACCGACCTTGCTGTCCAGGCGGATCCGGTAGCCGACGGTTTCCCCGACTTTCTCCCCCAGCTCACTGGCCAGGCGCTCGGCCGCTGCGCGCGCCGCCAGCCGGCGCGGCTCCAGCATCAGGATGGTTTGCCCGGCCAGCCACGGCTCGTTGAGCAGCGCCAAAGGCACGCGGGTGGTCTTACCGGCGCCGGGCGGTGCTTCGAGCACGGCTTCATGGCGTGTCGCCAGGGCTTCACGCAGCGCGGGTAAAACTTCATCTATCGGCAAAGAAATCATGCTGGCTCCAAAACAGAGCGGCGAGTATAACGGCGAACTGCTTTGCGTTCGTCACGGTCCTAATTCATAGCGACGACGTTTCGTTTCAAGTTTGCCGAGGAGAATTCTTATGCGTGTTCCGTTTCGTCTGATTGGTGGTGTGCTGGTAGCGACCCTGCTGACCCAACTGACCGCGTGCGGGTCGATTTTCTACCCCGATCGCCGTGGCCAGATCGACGGCAAGATCGACCCGGCAATTGCCGTGCTCGATGCCGTGGGCCTGCTGTTTTATGTGATCCCCGGGCTGATCGCCTTTGCCGTGGACTTCACTACCGGGGCGATTTATTTCGAGCCAGGCAAGACCGCCCAAGTGGCCCCGGAAAAACTCCAACAAGCGATCGGCGCCGACGGCCAGGTCGACAACGCCAAGCTGCAGACCATCCTGCAAACCGAGTTGGGCCGCAGCTTCCCGTTGGACGATCCACGCCTGATCCAGCACAAGGGCAGTGCCCAGCAACTGGCATCGTTAGGGTTGCAACCCGCCGCTTGATGACGCGCACCGAAGGAACGATGCACCTATGACCAGCAGCCCGGAACACGCTCGCCTGTTACGCCTGGCCACCCGCGCCTCGGTGGCGGTGGCCAGCATCCTGATTATCGCCAAGGCCATTGCCTGGTGGTTAAGCGGGTCGGTGAGCATGCTCGCCGGCTTGACGGACTCGGCACTCGACGGCGTGACCTCGCTGCTCAATCTGCTGGCGGTGCACTACGCCCTGCGCCCGGCGGACGACGATCACCGCTATGGGCATGGCAAGGCCGAGTCCCTGGCGGGTATGGCCCAGGCGCTGTTCATCGGCGGCAGTGCATTACTGATCGCCTTCCAGGCTTTCGACCGGCTCAAGCATCCAGAGCCGGTCGGTGCGCCCTGGATCAGTATCGGGGTGATTGTGTTTTCCCTCGGCCTGACGGCGGCATTGCTGCTGTTGCAACACCGGGTTATCCGCGAAACCGGGTCCAATGCGGTGCGCGCCGACTCACTGCACTACCGCTCCGACCTGCTGCTCAATGGCAGCATCCTGCTTGCCCTGGTGCTGGCTGGGTTTGGCTGGCATCAACTGGACGCCTGGTTCGGCCTGGCCATTGCCGCCTACATCCTGTGGAGTGCGATACAGATCGCCCGGGAAAGCTTTACCGTGCTGATGGACGAGGAACTGCCGCCCGAGATCAGCCAGCACATGCTCGAACTGGCCTGTGGCGTGCCCGGCGTCCTGGGCGCCCACGACTTGCGCACCCGGGTCTCGGGCAACCACTGGTTTGTGCAACTGCATCTGGAACTGCCAGGGGACCTGACCTTATCCGTCGCCCATGGCATCAGCGACCAGGCGGCCGATGCCATTCACGCCGCCTACCCACGAGCCGAAGTACTGGTGCACGCTGACCCGCAGGAAGTGGTCAACAGCGCCCGCCATCAGTAACTCACCTGATAACCGCGCGAGCCCAGGCAATCGCCCGGGCCTGGGCTTATTTCGCAGGCACTAAAAAAGGGAGGCCCGTCGGCCTCCCCTTGAGAACTTAGTCCGTGCTCGACGCTTTTGACGCCGGCTCACCTCACTCCGTCTTCTGGACAGTGTGTAGCCCGGGGGCCAACTCGCCTCCTGTGGGAGGGGTGGCCGCGGCTGGCCTGATTCGGCGGGCCGCTGTGGACTGTTTGTCCGGGCAGTGATTCTGGTAATAAGAATAGGCCTGAGGCCACGGCAGAGGATTGCGAATATTGCTCAAATAAACATGACTTGCGCAATTTTTCACCCCTGATAGATAATCCACCGCAATTGTTAAGACAAAGGCCTGTTTCATGAGCAAACTCGACCGATACGACTTGAGCATTTTGGCGGAACTGCAGCGCGACGCACGCATCTCCAATCAGGAGCTGGCCGAGCGCATCGGCCTTTCGCCCTCGCCTTGTTCGCGGCGGGTCAAACAGTTGGAGGACGATGGCTACATCAGCCGCCAGGTCGCCTTGCTCGACCGCAAGCTGCTCGGCTTGAGCCTGACGGCCTACGTATTGATCGGCATGGACCGCCACACTCCCGAGCGCTTCGAAAATTTCGAGGCCGCCATTCGTACCCTGCCCCAGGTACTGGAGTGCAGCCTGGTGACCGGGATGGACGCCGACTACCAGCTCAAGGTGGTGGTGCCGGACATGGACCATTACCAGAAACTGCTGCTCGGCCACCTGACGCGGATTGAAGGGGTGACCAGTGTGCGCTCCAGCTTCGTGCTCAACCAGGTATTGAACAGTACCGAGTTGCCGTTGACCCATTTGCGCGGCTAAGTCCGCCATCGCGGGCAAGCCTTGCACCTACGGGGCGCAAGGCTGCGGCACACCGACGCAGGTCAATGCCCCGCCGCGTGCCCTTGGCGTATACTCCCCCGGCCTTTTTTGCCCTGCGCACGCTGGAGATGTTCGATGGATCCTGCACTGTTGGAAGAGTGGATGATGACCGGCCTGGTCAGCATCCTGATCATTTTCATGGGTTTCATCGTCTGGGACCTGGCAAAGAAATCCAAGGCCGGACGTTTCGGCTCGTTCATCCTGTTCTTTGTGCTGGGCCTGGGTGTGGCGGCATTCATCATCAAGAGCGTGGTAATTGGCCTGATCGAATCCGGCACTTTATAAGCGCGCCGGCACTTCCTTCCACTGGCCCTGGTCGAGCCCCTCGAGCGTCCAGTCGCCGATTCGCACGCGCACCAGGCGCAAGGTCGGCAAGCCCACTGCCGCGGTCATGCGCCGCACCTGGCGGTTGCGCCCCTCCCGAATCACCAACTCCAGCCAACTGGTCGGCACGCTTTTACGAAAGCGTACCGGCGGGTTGCGTGGCCACAGTTCGGGCTCTTCCAACTGACGCGCCTCAGCGGGCAAGGTCATGCCGTCATTGAGTTCGACACCGTCACGCAAGCGCTGCAACTGCTCGGCCGACGGCTCGCCTTCGACCTGCACCCAATAAGTCTTGGCCAACTTGTGCTTGGGGTCGGCAATCCGCGCCTGCAACTGGCCATCATTGGTCAGCAACAGCAGCCCTTCGCTGTCACGGTCCAGGCGGCCGGCCGGGTAGATCCCGGGAATCTCGAGGTAATCCTTGAGCGTCGCCCGCCCTTCGCCATCACTGAATTGCGTCAGCACATCGAAGGGTTTGTTGAACAGAATCAGTTTCGGTTCAGCCGGCGGCGCTTTGGCCACGCGGCGCGGGCCTGCGGGGGCAGCACCTGGGCGACGGGAAGGAGGACGAGGACGGGACATGGCAAACACAACATCTAACGGTCAGGGCCGCCCATGCTAGTGCCCCGACCGTCAAATGACCACGATAACAATCAGCGGAACGGCGGCTCGTCGAAGCTGCGCAGTTTGCGCGAGTGCAATGAGTTGAGCTCGGTGCGCAGTAGATCCACCGCGGCGATGCCGATTTTCAAGTGCTGGCTGACCGCACGCTCATAAAAAGCGTTGGCCGAACCCGGCAGCTTGATTTCACTGTGCAGCGGCTTGTCCGAGACACACAGCAACGTGCCATACGGCACCCGCAGACGATAACCCTGGGCGGCGATGGTGCCGCTTTCCATGTCCACCGCCACCGCCCGTGACAGGTTGATCAAGGGTCGCTCCTGGGCCCAACGCAATTCCCAGTTACGGTCGTCGTAGGTCAGCACGGTACCGGTGCGCAGGCGTTTTTTCAGGTCATCGCCCTTCTCGCCCGTGACGTTGGCAGCCGCCTGTTGCAGCGCCATTTGCACTTCGGCCAGCGCCGGGATCGGAATGTTCGGCGGCACCACCCGGTCGAGAATCCCGTCGCGTCGCATGTAAGCGTGGGCCAGCACGTAGTCGCCGATCGTCTGCGATTGGCGCAGGCCACCGCAGTGCCCGATCATCAGCCAGCAGTGCGGACGCAGCACAGCCAGGTGGTCGGTGATGTTCTTCGCGTTGGACGGGCCGACACCAATGTTGACCAGGGTCACGCCATGCCCGTCGGACGCCAGCAAGTGGTAGGCCGGCATCTGGTAACGGTGCCAGACCACACCTGCGGCAATGGCCGAGGCTTCGCCGTGATCCATGCTCTTTTCGATGATCACGTTGCCCGGCAGCACCATGCGCACAAAGCGCGGGTCGCTGCGCAATTGCTCCAGGCCATGGACGATGAACTGGTCGACATAACGATGGTAGTTGGTCAGCAGGATCCACGGCTGCACATGCCGCCAGTCGCTGCCGGTGTAGTGCACCAGGCGGCGCAGGGAGAAGTCGACCCGCGCGGCGTCGAACAGGGCCAGAGGCAGCGGATCGGTATTTTCCCAATCGTACAGGCCGTCGGCGATGCCATCGGTGGCCGCCGACAGGTCGGTGCTCGGGAACACCCGCGCCAGCACCGCGGCGGTCACGCCGGAGCCGGCCAGTTCATCGCCCTGCTCGACCACATAGGGGTACGGGATATTCTGCTGGCTGACACCCACTTCCACCGTCACGGTGAAGTCGTGCATCAAGGGCACCAGTTGCTCCAGCAAGTACTTACGAAACGCCGCCGGATGGGTGACGGTGACGCTGTAGGTCCCCGGCAACTGCACCTTGGCGTAAGCCCGGGTGGTCTGTGGGACTTCGCCCTGGCACAGGTAGGTCAGGCGCAATTCCGGGTAGCGGAACATCGCACGCTGTTCGGCATCGGGTTCGATGCGGTCTTTCAGATAACGCTTGAGCGCCTGGTTCAACGCCGTAGTGGCTCGCTCGTGCAGCGCGGCGAGCCGGTCCACGGCTTGTTCAGCGGTTTGAACGACAATAAAGGCTTCGGTCACGATCAGCTTCCTGTGTTCTGGCTTGCAGGCCTTCATCTTGCCTGCAACGTTGCTTCACGGGAACAGTGGCGTGTTGGTTACGCTTCAATTCCGGAACACTGGAAATCCTGTGGGAGCGGGCTTGCCCGCGATTGCGGTGTGTCAGGCAACATTGATGTTGAATGTTTGATCGCAATCGCGAGCAAGCTCGCTCCCACAGGGCTTTGTTGTGGTCAGTAGCGCTGCGGGGTCGAACGGGCGACGATGGCTTCCACATCCAGACCTCGCGGCAACGCACCGTAAACCCGGCCTCCACCGTTCAGGCGACTGGCGATAAAGGCGTCGCTGACGCTGGCATTGCCCGCCTCGAGCAACAACTTGGCCTGCAGGCCCAGGGCAATGTCCTCGGTCAGTTGGCGGGCGCGGTATTGGATGTCGCTGGTGTCCTTGAACGCCGCCTGCAACTGCTGGATGTGCGTGGCCAGGCGTTTGTCGCCATGCCCGTCGCCCAGTTCGCTGAACAGTGCATCGAGCACTCCGGGCTCTTTGGACAGGGCACGCAGCACGTCCAGGCACTGCACGTTACCGGAACCTTCCCACGTCGAGTTCACCGGCGCCTCACGGTACAGGCGCGGCAGGATGCTTTCCTCGACATAACCGGCGCCGCCCATGCACTCGGCAGCTTCATTGATCATGGCCGGGGCGCGCTTGCAGATCCAGTACTTGCCCACCGCTGTCACCAGCCGGGCGAACTTGGCTTCCTGGGTGTCATCCAGTTGATCCAGCGCCTGCCCCATGCGCAGGCTCAAGGCCAGGGCGGCCTCGCTTTCAAGCGCCAGGTCGGCGAGCACGTTCTGCATCAGCGGCTGTTCGCTGAGAAACTTGCCACCCACCTGGCGGTGGGCGCAGTGATGGCAGGCCTGAGTCAGCGCCTGGCGCATCAAGGCACTGGAGCCGACCATGCAATCAAAACGGGTCATGGCGACCATTTCGATAATGGTCGGTACGCCACGCCCCTCCTCGCCGATCATCCACGCCAGCGCCCCACGAAACTCGACTTCACTGGAGGCATTGGAGCAATTGCCCAGTTTGTTTTTCAGGCGCTGGATGTAGAACTGGTTCCGCGTGTCATCTGGTCGATGGCGCGGCAGCAGGAAGCAGGTCAGGCCCTTGTCGGTCTGGGCCAGGGTCAGGAAGGCGTCGCACATCGGTGCCGAGCAGAACCATTTATGGCCCACCAGTTCATACGCCTGGCCCGGACCGGCCGCACCGACTGGATACGCCTTGGTGGTATTGGCCCGCACGTCGGTGCCGCCCTGCTTCTCGGTCATCGCCATGCCGATCGTGACGCCGGCCTTGTGGGCCATGCCGACATTGCGCGGGTCATACTCGCGGGCGAGGATTTTCGGCAGCCATTGCCGGGCGATGTCCGGCTGCAGACGCAAGGCGGGCACGCTGGCGAACGTCATGGTCAGCGGGCAGCCACTGCCGGCTTCGGCCTGGCTGTGCAGGTACGTCATGGAGGCCCGGGCAACATGGGCGCCGGCCTGTGGATCGGTCCAGGGCAAGGACGTCAGCCCGTGCTCGACCGCAGCCCGCATCAGTTCATGGTAAGCCGGGTGAAACTCCACCAGGTCGATGCGATGACCATACCGATCATGGCTGCAGAACAGCGGCTTGTTCTGGTTGGCCAAAAACCCCGCGGCCATCAACGGACCACCGGCCAAGGCACCATAGGCGTCGATTCGCGACTCGGCCCAACCCGCCCCGAAACGCCGCGACCACTCTTGCAGCGGCAGGTCGACGCGGTACAGGTTGACCCCGTCCAGGGAGGGTGGCTGATTGGTGACTTCGTGGGTTTCGGCGAACTGGTGCAGGTTCATGGCGGGCCTCCTTGGGTCAGCGAAGACCCTCAGTTAAGCACCCTGCCACCCCCTGACAAAGTGGCATATACGCCTAAATGCCGGCGCTTTCACCTTGCTGCTGGCAAAGTAACCGACGATGCAGCACCGCCTGCAACTCTTCGAATTTCACCGGTTTGCTCAGGCAATCAGTCAGCCCGGCCTCGAAGTCCAGGCTGGTGGTGGCCACCGCAGCCAGCACCGCAACGTTGGCGTAGCCCGGCAGCGCACGGATCTGCTCGCACATCGTCTGCCCCGCCAGCTCGGGCATCGGACTGTCCAGCAGCACCGCATCAAAATACTCCCGGCGCAAGCACTCCAGCGCGGCGGGGGCGCTGTCGACACTGCGCACCCGATAGCCGAGCTTGAGCAACATGCCGCGCACCACCAGTTGATTGATACTGTCGTCGTCGACCAACAACACCCGGCAATCCTGGGGGTCGCGCACGCTCACCAGGTCCTGGCCGTGACGCACGGTAGCGGTGCTCGGCGGCAGCGTCACCACCTCGAACTCGACATCCAGCTGAAACCGGCTGCCACGCCCAGGTTCAGAGCGGTGGGTCAGGCGCCCGCCGATCAACTCGACCAATTGCCGACAGATCGCCAACCCCACTCCCAGGCCGCCGTACTCGCGGGTCATGGAACCGTCGAGCTGGAAAAAGCGCTGATACATGGTCGCCTCGCCCAGGTCAGTAAAGCCGATGCCGGTGTCGATTACGGCAAAGGACAACGCCTGGCGCCCGGCTTCAGCCGGCTTGCCGCTGACCCGCAACGCCAACCCGCCGACGTGGGTGAACTTGATCGAGTTGTCCAGCAGGCACTCCAGGCACTGCACCAGCTTGGCGCTGTCACCGTGCAGGCGGTCGGGCAAGCCCTGGGCCAGCTCAACCTTGAAATCCAGGGCCTTGCTCGCGGCATTGGCGGCGAACTGCTGGTGCAGGCCATCGACCACCGAACGCAGGCTGAACGACTCCGGGTAGGCCTTGAGGCGCCCGGCCTGCAGCTCGGTCAGGGTCAGGATGCCGTTGACCATGCGCATCATGTCCCGCGCCGAACCGGCGGCGGTCTGCTGATACTGCTCCAGCTCCGGATCCATCTCGACGGTCTGCATCAACTCCAGCGAACCGATCACCCCATTCATCGGCGTGCGCAGTTCGTGGGTCAGGGTCGCCAGGAACTCATCCTTGAGCTGGTTACTGTGGGCCAGTTGCTGGTTCAACACTTCCAGCTTCTGCCCGGCATCGAACAATGTCTGTGCCTGCTGCTCGCGCATGGTGTTGATGCGGTCAGCCAGGGCCAGGGACAGCAATGCGACCTCAATCGCCGAACCGATCTGGCTGGCGTACATGGTCAGGAACACGTTAGGCAGGTAGCCCAGCACCATCAGCGTATTGACGATGCCGCCGAGCAGGAACGCCGACCAGGCGATGATGAAATAGCGTGCCACCCGCAGGCCGCGCCACCAGGCGAAAATCCCCGCCGAGAAAATCACCACGGTGAAGATCAGCGCCAATGCCGTGGCCAGGCGCAGGGCCAGGGCATAGCTGGTCATCAACGACAGGCCGACCACCACCGCGCTGCAGGCCACCAGCGTCAATAGCAGGCGATCGAACCAGCGACTGTGACTGGAGGTTTGCAGGAAACTGCGGGCGAACTGGCTGCCGAACAGCGCCGCGCAGCCGATGAAAAACGGTGTCGAGGCGTTGGCCCACCAAGGGTTGTTCGGCCAGAAGTACTCCACCGCCGCACCGTTCACCGAGAGCTGGTACAGGCCGAACGACGCGATATAGAAGATGTAATAGAGGTAGCTGGTGTCGCGCACGCTGAGGTAGATGAACAGGTTATAGACCAGCATCCCCAGCAGGACCCCGTAAATCAGCCCGAGGATATACAGGCGCACCGGCTGGTCTTCCAGATAGGCCGTACTCGACCACAGTGCCAGCGGCGCCTGGATCGAACCCTGGCTTTGCAGGCGCAGGTAGACGGTCTTCTGTTCATTGGCCACGAAGGGCAAGTCAAACAGGTAGTTGTTCTGGCGAATTTCCCGGGTGGCGAACGGCAAGGCGTCACCGGTGCGCTGCTTGAGCTGATAATTCCCAGTGCCATCGGGCAGGTACAGGTCGACGTGATCCAGGGGTGGGTACGCCAACTCCAGCAGCCAGGTACGCAGGACCTCGGGATTGCTCGGACGGTAATGCAGGTCGATCTTCAGCCAGAACACCGAACGGGAGTAACCGGCATTCAGGGTGGCTTTGTGGTGGGGGCTGAAATGACCGGCCGCCGCTTGGGCCTGGACGTCTTTGATGCTCGCAGTGCCGGCGACATCCTCGTACACCTGCATGATCCGACCCAAGGGGAGCTTTTGGGTGAACTCATCAAAGTCCGCTGCGCTCGCCAACATGGGCAAACTCAACAGCAACATCAGCAAATAGCGCATAAAGCCCCAGCATGGCCTGTCCGGTGCGTCAGGAAGCCCCCCCATTTCCTTTTGAGCAGACGTCGAACCGATACAACCTGTTATTGGTTTGGATCCACTCTAGCATAGCCGCTGGTGGCGTTTGAACACCATTGAAATTTTTAGTTTGAAGGCTCTAGAACGGGCCTTTCGGCGGAACATAGCGGTCAATACCTGAAGATCCAGTCAGATTATGAGGATCATCCCTAACCGCCCGCCGCTGCCACGAGCCCACGCGGCTGGCAGCAAGTCCTGGCGTGCTGCCAGGCGCACCGAAAAAACGTGTTTGGTGGTAAGCTCGCGCACCATGAATATCTACAGCTCTCGCCCCGTTGTCCTCTGTCTCTCCGGCCACGACCCAAGTGGTGGCGCCGGCTTGCAGGCAGATATCGAAGCCCTGCTGGCTCAGGGTTGTCATGCGGCCCCGGCCGTCACTGCCCTGACCGTGCAAGACACCGTCAATGTCAGTGATTTCCGCGTCCTCGATCGTGAGTGGGTACTGGCCCAGGCCAATGCCGTCCTCAACGACTCGCAGGTCGCGGCGGTCAAGCTGGGCATGCTCGGCTCACTGGAAATGGTCGACACCGTGGTCGAACTGCTCCAGGCGCATCCGCACCTGCCCGTGGTCTGCGACCCGGTGCTGCGCGCCGGCGGCGGCGGACGCCTGGGTAAGGACGAAGTCGGCTACGCCATGCGCGAGCGCCTGCTGCCATTGGCGATCATCGCCACCCCTAACCTTCCTGAAGCCCGGATCCTGGCTGAACTGCCAGACGGCAGCGCCGACCAGTGCGCAGAAAAACTCCTGCCCTACGTCAAACACTTGCTGATTACCGGTGGGCATGGCGACGAACATCAAGTACACAATCGCCTCTACAGCCGCGACGGTCACCGCGAAACCTTTACCTGCCAGCGCCTGCCCGGTAGCTACCACGGATCCGGATGCACCCTGGCCAGCGCCCTGGCCGGTCGCCTGGCCCAGGGCGAACACCTCGCCAGCGCGGTGAAGTCGGCACTGGACTACACGTGGCGCACCCTGCGTGACGCCGAACAACTGGGCAAAGGCCAGTTTGTTCCGCGCCGCCTGCCGCTGGATTTTTGCTCGTAACGCCATGAGGCTTGCCCGATGAAATTACGTGGTCTGTACGCCATTACCGACAGTCAGTTACTGGCCGGCAAGTTCCTGCCCTATGTGCAAGCGGCACTGGAGGGTGGCGTGACCTTGCTGCAGTACCGCGACAAAAGCACCGACGAGGCGCGCCGCCTGCGCGAAGCCGAAGCCCTGCGCGGCCTGTGCGAGCGCTACAAGACCCAGTTGATCATCAACGACGACGCCGAACTGGCCGCACGCCTGGGCGTCGGCGTGCACCTGGGGCAAACCGATGGCCCGCTGACCCCGGCCCGGGCACTGCTGGGTCGCCAGGCGATCATCGGCTCGACCTGTCACGCGCAGATCGAGCTGGCCGAACAAGCGGCCAAGGAAGGCGCCAGTTATGTCGCCTTCGGCCGTTTTTTCAACTCCAACACCAAACCCGGCGCACCGACCTGCAGCCTCGAACTGCTCGACCAGGCCCGCGCCCGGCTGCACCTGCCGATCTGTGCGATCGGCGGTATCACCCTGGACAACGCCGCCCCGCTGGTGGCCCATGGGGTCGACCTGCTGGCCGTAGTGCATGGCCTGTTCGGCGCCGACAGCACGAGCGAAGTGACCCGCCGCGCGCGCGCCTTCAACGCATTGTTCAATTCCTGAATTTTTGAGAGCCCTACCATGTCTCGTTCCGAAACCCTGTTTGCCAACGCCCAGAAACACATTCCCGGCGGCGTGAATTCGCCCGTACGTGCATTCAAGAGCGTGGGCGGCACCCCGCTGTTCTTCAAGCACGCTGAAGGCGCCTACGTGACGGACGAAGACGACAAGCGCTATGTCGACTACGTCGGCTCCTGGGGCCCGATGATTCTCGGCCACAGCCACCCAGAAGTGCTGGACGCTGTGCGCAAGCAACTGGAACACGGCCTGTCCTACGGCGCCCCAACGGCGATGGAAACCGAAATGGCCGACCTGGTCTGCTCGATCGTGCCGTCGATGGAAATGGTGCGCATGGTCAGCTCCGGCACCGAAGCGACCATGAGCGCGATTCGCCTGGCCCGTGGTTTCACCGGCCGTGACAGCATCATCAAGTTCGAAGGCTGCTACCACGGCCATTCCGACAGCCTGCTGGTCAAGGCCGGCTCGGGCCTGCTGAGCCAAGGCGTGCCAAGTTCCGCTGGTGTACCCGCCGCCTTTGCCAAGCACACGCTGACCCTGCCGTTCAACGACATCGATGCGGTGGCCAAGATGCTCGGCGAAGTCGGCCAGGAAGTGGCGTGCATCATCGTCGAGCCGGTAGCCGGCAACATGAACTGCGTACCGCCGGCTCCGGGTTTCCTCGAAGGCCTGCGCAGCCTGTGCGACCAGCACGGCGTGGTGCTGATTTTCGACGAAGTGATGACCGGTTTCCGCGTGGCATTGGGCGGCGCCCAAGCGCACTACGGCGTGACTCCAGACCTGAGCACCTTCGGCAAGATCATCGGCGGCGGCATGCCGGTGGGTTGCTTCGGCGGCAAGCGCGAAATCATGTCGCACATTGCCCCGCTGGGTCCGGTCTACCAGGCTGGCACCCTGTCGGGTAACCCGCTGGCCATGGCGGCCGGCCTGACCACCCTGCGCCTGATCAGCCGTCCGGGCTTCCACGCCGAACTCAGCGACTACACCAGCCGCCTGCTCGATGGCCTGCAACAGCGTGCCGATGCCGCGGGCATCCCATTCGTCACGACCCAGGCGGGTGGCATGTTCGGCCTGTACTTCAGTGGCGCCGACGACATCGTGACCTTTGACGACGTCATGGCCAGCGATGCCAACCTGTTCAAGCGTTTCTTCCACCTGATGCTCGAAGGCGGCGTGTACCTGGCGCCAAGCGCCTTCGAGGCAGGCTTCACCTCGATCGCCCACGGCGACGCCGAGTTGCAGTTGACCCTGGACGCGGCCGAGCGAGCATTTGCCGCGCTGAAGTAAGCCAAAACCGCTGACGTCGACCTGGGTCGACGTCAGCTTTATCCTACATTGCTGTCTTTTTGCTGCTACGACTATCCAAGTTGCCGCTAAAAGCGGTAGATATAGTTCCCGCGCGGCAGAAAAACGAGTAAAGACTTTGTAAGGAAGGTCCTGCTTATTTCATAATGCGCGCTTATTGGATCCCTCGATGGGTCCGCGCGCCCTTCAGAGGTAAGTCGATTCCCATGAACCGCACCGGCCGCACCCTTGCATTGGGCTGCCTGTTGCTCCTTCAGCCGCTGCTCGCGCACGCACAAGCAGGCGGCAACTCGTTGTTGATCCCGGCAATGGGTCGTTGCACCCTCAATACCCAGCCTGAAGACCTGAAGGAGGCCCTTGAAGCCTGCCAGAAAGCGTCGGACGCCGGGGATGCGGAAGCGCAATACGAGTTGGGCGAGTTCTACTACGACGGTAAAAATGCACCGCGCGACCTCAATCAAGCCCTGAGCTACTTCGAGAAGGCCTCCCTGCAAGGCCATGCCCAGGCGCAATTCAAACTCGGCACCATGTTCTTCCACGGCGAAGGCGTGCCCGCCAATAACGTCCAGGCCTATATCGTGCTGAAAATGGCTGCGGTCAACGGCGCCGAAGATGCGCTGGACACTGCCGACGAAGTCGCCGAGCACATGCAACGCGATGAACTGGAAGTCGCCACCCAGGTGCTGGGGCAGATTTTCCGCAAGTACCTGATGGAGCTGCAAAGCGCGGATGGGCGTACGCCGTTCTCGCCGCTGCCGTAAGCCTTCACTGACCTGCCTGGCCCATCGCGAGCAGGCTCGCTCTCACAAACAGTGTGTTCACAGAAGACCCGCTGTGGGAGCTAGCCTGCTAGCGATGAAGACGACGCGGTATTAAGGCTTACTTCTCAGGCATCGGCATCGGAAACGGCATGACATTGCCGACCGTGCCACGGGCTTCGCTGATTTTTGGTGTGCCCAGGCGCTCGACCTCGTCGATGCGCACAATCGAATGCATCGGCACAAAACTGCGCACCACGCCTTCGAACTGCGCCTTGAGCTTCTCTTCGCTCGGATCGACGACCACTTGCGTGCGCTCGCCAAAGACGAACTCTTCCACTTCCAGGAAGCCCCACAGATCGCTTTGATAGATCTGCTTGGCGTACATTTCGAACACCTGGCCCTGGTTGAGGAAAATCACCTTGTAGATTGGAGCTTCACGTTTGGTCATGGTGGGCGGGTAACACATCGAGGGATAAAAATGAGGGCGCGAACTATAGCATAGCCGCTGGACGCACGACGGTAGGAACCTGAGGACTTGTTCCCTATAATGCGCGGTTCTTTGAATCACGTGATGACCCCGTCCATGGCCAAGAAGCTTTATATCGAAACCCACGGTTGCCAGATGAACGAGTACGACAGCTCGCGCATGGTTGATCTGCTGGGTGAACACCAGGCCCTGGAAGTGACTGCCCGCGCCGAAGACGCGGACGTGATTCTGCTCAACACCTGCTCGATCCGCGAACGTGCCCAGGACCGGGTGTACTCCCAGTTGGGCCGCTGGCGCGAGCTGAAGCTGGCCAACCCGGAGATGGTGATCGCCGTCGGCGGCTGCGTGGCCAGCCAGGAAGGCGCCGCCATCCGCGACCGCGCCCCCTATGTCGACGTGGTCTTCGGCCCGCAGACCCTGCACCGCCTGCCGGAAATGATCGACGCCGCGCGGATCACCAAACTGCCGCAGGTCGATGTCTCGTTTCCGGAAATCGAAAAATTCGACCATCTGCCCGAACCGCGCATCGACGGCCCGAGCGCCTATGTCTCGGTGATGGAAGGCTGCAGCAAGTACTGCACGTTCTGCGTGGTGCCCTATACCCGTGGCGAAGAAGTCAGCCGGCCGTTCGATGACGTGATCGCCGAGATCATTCACCTGGCCGAGAACGGCGTGCGTGAAGTGACCCTGCTGGGGCAGAACGTCAACGGTTATCGCGGCACCACCCACGACGGGCGCCTGGCAGACCTGGCCGAGTTGATCCGGGTGGTTGCCGCGGTCGATGGCATCGACCGCATCCGCTACACCACGTCCCATCCGCTGGAATTTTCCGACAGCCTGATCCAGGCCCACGCCGACGTGCCGGAGTTGGTCAAGCACCTGCACCTGCCGGTGCAATCGGGTTCGGACCGGATCCTCTCGGCCATGAAGCGCAACCACACTGCGCTTGAGTACAAGTCCAAGCTGCGCAAGTTACGCGCCGCCGTACCGGGCATCTGCATCAGCTCGGACTTCATCGTCGGCTTCCCGGGCGAAACCGAGAAAGACTTCGAACAGACCATGAAGCTGATCGAAGACGTTGGCTTCGATTTCTCCTACTCGTTCGTCTACAGCCAGCGCCCAGGCACCCCGGCCGCCGACCTCGCCGACGAGACGCCGGAAGAGCTGAAAAAACAGCGCCTGAACGCCCTGCAGCATCGCCTCAACCAGCAAGGCTTCGAAATCAGCCGACAAATGGTCGGATCGATCCAGCGGATCCTGGTCACCGATTACTCGAAAAAAGACCCTGGCGAACTGCAGGGGCGCACCGAGAACAACCGTATAGTCAACTTCCGCTGCGACACGCCAACCCTGATCGGCCAGTTCGCCGACGTGCACATCGACGCCGCACAGCCGCACTCGCTGCGGGGTTCGCTGATCCAATAACACCACCTTCCCCTGTGGGAGCGAGCAAGCTCGCTCCCACAGGGGAAGGTGTTCAACATTGGTCTGTATAAGAGCTTTCGCACCCAGGCCACTGGCGTTATCCTTGATTTCATCTTAATTGCCCAAGGGCGGCTGAAAACAACCTTGAACGCACCCATAGAACCGCATCGTTTCATCCTCGAGCCCTTTGAGGCTCACCGCTTCGCCAATCTGTGCGGGCAATTCGACGAGCATTTGCGCTTGATCGAACAGCGCCTGGCGATCGTGATCCGCAACCGCGGCAATCAGTTCGAACTGATCGGCGAGCTCAAGCACACCACCTCGGCGGAAAACCTGCTGCGCCGCCTCTACCGTGAAACCAAGGGTAGTGAGCTGTCGCCGGACATGGTTCACCTGTTCCTGCAGGAATCGGCCGTCGAAGAGCTGGAAAACCACGCCCCTGCCGAACCCGCCGTAGCCTTGCGCACCAAAAAAGGCATGATTCGCCCTCGCGGCTTGAATCAGCAGCGCTACGTGAAGGAAATCCTCGGTAACGATATCAACTTCGGGATCGGCCCAGCCGGTACCGGTAAGACCTACCTGGCTGTCGCCTGCGCGGTAGATGCCCTGGAGCGCGAGCAGATTCGCCGCATCCTGTTGGTGCGCCCGGCGGTCGAAGCTGGCGAGAAACTTGGTTTCCTGCCGGGTGACCTGTCGCAAAAGATCGACCCGTACCTGCGCCCCCTGTACGACGCCCTGTATGAAATGCTCGGCTTCGAATACGTGGCCAAGCTGATCGAACGCCAGGTCATCGAGGTCGCACCGCTGGCCTACATGCGTGGTCGCACCCTGAACAACAGCTTCATCATCCTCGACGAAAGCCAGAACACCACGGTGGAACAGATGAAGATGTTCCTGACCCGGATCGGCTTCGGCTCCACGGCGGTCATCACCGGTGACATCACCCAGGTCGACCTGCCCAAGGGCACCAAGTCCGGGCTCAACCACGTGATTGAAGTGCTCGAGGACGTACCGGGTATCAGCTTTACCCACTTCAAGCCCAAAGACGTCGTGCGCCATCCGCTGGTGCAGCGCATAGTCGAAGCCTATGAGCGCTTCGAGAATCGCGTTGCACCCGACTCCCCGAAGGACAACCGCCGCGATGCTTGAGCTTGACCTGCAGCTTGCCACCGAGGGCAACGCCCCCAGCGAAGCCCAATTCCGCCAATGGTGCGAGCTGGCCCTGCGCCAGCGCACGGCCGACTCGGAAATGACCATTCGCCTGGTCGATGAAGCCGAAGGCCGTGAGCTCAATCACACCTGGCGTCAGAAAGATTACGCAACCAACGTCCTGTCGTTCCCGGCCGACGTGCCCGACGAGTTTCTCGACATCCCACTGCTGGGCGATCTGGTGATCTGCGTGGCCGTGGTCGAGCGTGAAGCCGCCGAGCAAGGCAAGGCGCTGGACGCCCATTGGGCTCACCTGGTGATTCACGGCTGCTTGCATCTGCTTGGTTACGACCATATAGATGACGAGGAAGCCGAGGAAATGGAAGCACTGGAACGAACGTTGCTTGCCGAACTGGGTCATCCGGACCCTTACGCAGACGACGAAACCGAACTATCCCCTACTGTTACAACAAAGGATTCAGAGTAATCGCTATGAGCGAAGATCGATCGAGCAACGGGCAGAAGTCATGGCTGGGTAAGCTCACCCAGGCTTTTGCCCACGAGCCGAAGAACCGTCAGGAGCTCCTGGAGCTGCTGCGCGATGCCCATCAGAACAAGTTGCTGGACAGCGAAGCGCTGGCCATCGTCGAAGGCGCCATCCAGGTGGCTGACCTGCAAGTGCGCGACATCATGGTGCCGCGCTCGCAGATGGTCAGCATCAAGGCGACCCAGACTCCCCGTGAGTTCCTGCCAGCCGTGGTCGACTCGGCTCACTCGCGCTATCCGGTGATCGGCGAAAGCCACGATGACGTGATGGGCGTATTGCTGGCCAAGGACTTGCTGCCGTTGATCCTCAAGGAAAACGGCGACAGCTTCAACATCAAGGACCTGCTGCGCCCGGCCACTTTCGTGCCGGAGTCCAAGCGCCTGAATGTGCTGCTGCGTGAGTTCCGCGCCAACCATAACCACATGGCCATCGTCATCGACGAATACGGCGGAGTGGCGGGCCTGGTGACCATCGAAGACGTGCTGGAACAGATCGTCGGCGATATCGAGGACGAGCACGATGTCGAAGAAGACAGCTACATCAAGCCCCTGCCCAGCGGCGACTTCCTGATCAAGGCCCTGACGCCGATCGAGAACTTCAATGAGTTCTTCGACAGCGAATTCTCCGACGATGAGTTCGATACCGTGGGCGGCCTGGTGATGAGCGCGTTCGGGCATCTGCCAAAACGCAACGAAATCACGGAAATCGGCGCCTATCGCTTTCGCATCCTCAATGCCGACAGCCGTCGTATCCACTTGCTGCGCCTGACACCTATCGCCCGGTAACCCCTAAGGATCGAAATGCGCTGGATAACCCGCCCCGGCTGGCCCGGTAACCTGCTGGCCGTGGCGGCCGGTGCAATCACCACCCTGGCGCTGGCGCCGTTCGATATCTGGCCGCTGGCACTGCTGGCGGCTGGGTTGTTTTATGCCGGCCTGCGCCATCTGACCCCGCGCCAGGCACTGGGGCGCGGCTGGTGCTTCGGTTTCGGCCTGTTCGGCGCCGGTACCAGTTGGATCTACTACAGCATCCACCACTTCGGCGGCGCCTCGATGCTGCTCGCCGGCTTCCTGATGCTGCTGTTCACCGCGGCGATCGCCTGGTTCTTCGCCCTGCCCGCCTGGGTCTGGGCGCGCTGGCTGCGTCGTAACGAAGCGCCGCTGGCCGACGCCCTGGCCTTTGCCGCCTTGTGGGTGGCCCAGGAAGCATTCCGCGGCTGGTTCCTTACTGGCTTCCCCTGGCTCTATTCCGGCTACAGCCAGCTCGATGGCCCGCTGTCCGGCCTGGCGCCGGTGGGTGGGATGTGGCTGGTGTCGTTCACCATCGCCCTGACCGCAGCGTTGCTATGCAACGCGCCACGCCTG
The DNA here is from genome assembly GCF_033989915.1 of Pseudomonas sp. P5_152. Classification (NCBI taxonomy): domain Bacteria; kingdom Pseudomonadati; phylum Pseudomonadota; class Gammaproteobacteria; order Pseudomonadales; family Pseudomonadaceae; genus Pseudomonas; species Pseudomonas sp. P5_152. The sequence continues at coordinate 2,317,435 of NZ_JASFAH010000002.1, forward strand.
CTACGCAACCGCCGCCCAGGCTTCATCGCCGCCGGCGTGGTGCTGCTGTTCGGCCCATGGGCGGCGGGCATCGCACTCAAGGGCCATGCCTGGACCAGCCCGTCCGGCGAGCCGCTGAGCGTGGCGGCCATTCAAGGCAATGTCGAACAAAGCATGAAGTGGGACCCGGCGCAGCTCAACTCGCAGTTGGCGCTGTATCGCGACATGAGCCTGAGCTCCAAGCGCGTCGACCTGCTGATCTGGCCGGAAACCGCGGTGCCGGTACTCAAGGAGTCCGCCGAGGGCTACCTGAGCATGATGGGCAGCTTTGCTGCCGAGCGGAATACGGCGCTGATCACCGGCGTGCCGATTCGCCAGGTGGTGCACCAGGAAAAACGCTTCTACAACGGCATTACCGTGGTCGGTGAAGGTGACGGCACCTACCTCAAGCAAAAGCTGGTGCCGTTTGGTGAATACGTGCCCTTGCAGGACGTGCTGCGTGGCCTGATCGCCTTCTTCGACCTGCCGATGTCGGACTTTGCCCGTGGCCCGGCCGACCAGCCGATGCTGCAAGCCAAGGGCTACCAGATAGCCCCGTTCATCTGCTACGAAGTGGTCTACCCGGAGTTTGCCGCGAGCCTGTCAGCGCGCAGCGACCTGCTGCTGACCATCAGCAACGACACCTGGTTCGGCACCTCCATCGGCCCGCTGCAGCACCTGCAGATGGCGCAGATGCGCGCGCTGGAAGCCGGGCGCTGGATGATTCGGGCGACCAACAATGGCGTCACCGGGCTGATCGACCCATTCGGCAAGATCACCGTGCAGATCCCGCAATTCGAGCGCGGCATCCTCTACGGCGAGGTGGTGCCGATGCACAACCTGACACCGTACCTGCAATGGCGCTCGTGGCCGCTGATCGTCCTCTGCCTGTTGCTGTTTGGCTGGGCACTGCTGGCCAGCCGAATGGCCAAGACCGTCTAGAACCGAACCCGCCCCTTGTAGGTGCTGGCTTGCCAGCGAACGCCTGCAAGGGGTGCAACGGGTCATCGATAAAACAACGCATACCCCGCCTGCCCCGCCGCCTCATTCAACAACTGCCCGGAGCGCCAGATCGACTTGAAGGTCGGTAGCCAGCCACCCAGTGGCTCGGCATTGGCGTTATCGCTGCCCAAAAAGCCCATTGGCGCCGGCACCACGCTCAATCCCGCGGCCTCAAAACTCCAGACACTGCGCGGCATGTGCCAGGCCTGGGTCACCACCACTACGCGCTTCAAGCCCAACGGTTGCAGCAGTTCGGCGGTGAACTGGGCGTTTTCCCAGGTCGTGCGGCTGCGCCCTTCCTGCCAGCGCACCGTGACCCCGAAATCTTCCTGCAGCGAATCGGCCATCAGCTTGGCCTCGGTCGGCGGCGTGCCGTAATGCAGGCCGCCACTGGTCAGTACCGGCAAACCCGAAGCCTTGGCCAGGCGCGCCGCATAGCGTTCACGCTCCAACGCCACGCCCGTGGGCTGGTCGGAACCCCAGGCCGGGTCGCCCCGCTCACGGCCAGCGCCCAACACCACGATCACATCCGCGCGCTCGGCCAGGCTCGCCCACTCACTGCGCGCCAGCGCCGGTTCACGCTCAAGAGCCTTGGCGCCCCATTGCACCATTACCGGCAAGCTCATCAGCCAGAATCCACCGGCACCCAGGACAAAACACAGGGTTGCCAGACGCGGCCGGGAACGGCGAAACCACCAGGCTAGCGCCAGCAGCAGCAAAAGAATGCCGGGCGGCATGAGCAGTTGTTTGACCAAGTAACGAAAAGGCATCGAGCATCTCCAAAGATGCCCGAAGCCTAAGTGGGTTGAAGTAAAGCGACAACCAAGGTGACGGACCTTTTCATCAAAAAACCATCACCGGTGACTTCATGTGCCCGCTCGGGGCGACAAACACGTACCTGATCACTTACTTGACCTGCAGGGACCGGACCTTTACCGCGTCGCTGCCAGGTGCCTTGTCTTTCAACCAGATGACTTTGGCCGAACGAGGGGCATCGTTGTGCTTCACTGCTGTTGACAAGATTCCATGCGCCTCGCGTTCACTACGGTCCAGATAAGCCTTGATCAGATCGAACTCTGCGCGGCTCAACCCGCGAAGTTCCAGTTCCAGCGGACGCTCATCACGCAACCGCCCGGCGGTCTTTACCGCGTCCAGGGCCATCCCCAGACGATCTATCAGTTTTTCGTACAACTCGGGTTGCGTAACTTTTGTTTGCGACTCAACCATCCCTCACCTCATTGAAGATAAGACCTACTCCCCAACTAGAGCTTAGCTTCGTCGCACAAACCGGCTGTGCGCCGCGACCAACGGCCCCAGCTGTGGTTAACGCGGCGCAATCAGGGTTTCCCTAGGCCGAGTACGGTCATGTATGCTACGGCGCTTCCTGTAACTCCACTTCCAGCTCGGCTGGGCATCGAAAACGCCACATGTGGCGCAATCCAGGTCCAGCGTTGCATTGAAGAGGATTAGGCCACCCCTAATCAGTTAAAAAGTAGCCATGCACGAACAATATCAGCCCCGTGAAATCGAAGCCGCCGCCCAATCATTCTGGGACGAGCAAAAGTCCTTTGAAGTCAGTGAACAGCCAGGCAAGGAGACTTTCTATTGCCTATCGATGTTCCCTTACCCCAGCGGCAAGCTACACATGGGGCACGTGCGCAACTACACCATCGGCGATGTGATCTCCCGCTACCAGCGCATGCTCGGCAAGAACGTCCTGCAACCCATGGGTTGGGACGCCTTCGGCATGCCGGCGGAAAACGCCGCGATGAAGAACAACGTCGCACCGGCCAAGTGGACCTACGAAAACATCGCCTACATGAAGACCCAGCTGCGCAGCCTGGGCCTGGCGGTGGACTGGTCGCGCGAAGTGACCACCTGCAAGCCCGATTACTACCGCTGGGAACAATGGCTGTTCACTCGCCTGTTCGAAAAAGGCGTGATCTATCGTAAAAACGGCACCGTGAACTGGGACCCGATCGACCAGACCGTCCTGGCCAACGAACAGGTAATCGACGGGCGCGGCTGGCGTTCCGGCGCGCTGATCGAAAAGCGCGAAATCCCGATGTACTACTTCAAGATCACTGCCTACGCGGATGAGCTGCTGGAGAGCCTCGACGAACTGACTGGCTGGCCGGAACAGGTCAAGACCATGCAGCGCAACTGGATCGGCAAATCCCGCGGGATGGAAGTGCAGTTCCCGTACAACGTCGACTCGATCGGCGAAGCCGGCACCCTGAAAGTCTTCACCACCCGTCCGGACACTTTGATGGGAGCGACTTACGTCGCCGTGGCCGCCGAGCACCACCTGGCTTCGCTGGCTGCAAAAAACAATCCTGAGCTGCAAGCGTTCATCGCTGAATGCAAAGGCGGCAGCGTGGCCGAAGCCGACGTCGCCACCCAGGAGAAAAAGGGCCTGCCGACCGGCCTGTTCGTCGAGCACCCGCTGACCGGTGAAAAACTCCCGGTTTGGGTCGCCAACTATGTGCTGATGCACTACGGCGATGGCGCGGTAATGGCGGTGCCGGCCCACGACGAGCGTGATTTCGAATTCGCCCACAAGTACAACCTGCCGGTCAAATCGGTGGTGCGTACCAGCGCCGGCGAAACCAACCCGGCCCCGTGGCAAGACGCCTACGGCGAGCACGGTACGCTGATCAACTCTGGCGAATTCGACGGCCTGGATTTCCAGGGCGCGTTCGACGCCATGGAAGTGGCCCTGATCAAGAAAGAACTGGGCGCCTCGCGCACCCAGTTCCGCCTGCGCGACTGGGGCATCAGCCGCCAACGCTACTGGGGCTGCCCAATCCCGATCATCCACTGCGAAACCTGCGGTGACGTGCCAGTGCCGCAAGATCAACTGCCGGTCGTATTGCCCGAAGACGTCGTACCGGACGGCGCTGGTTCGCCATTGGCGCGCATGCCTGAGTTCTACGAGTGCATCTGCCCGAAATGCGGCGCACCGGCCAAGCGCGAAACCGACACCATGGACACCTTCGTCGAGTCGTCGTGGTACTACGCCCGCTACGCCTCGCCGCACTTTGAAGGCGGCCTGGTAGAAAAATCCGCGGCCGACCACTGGTTGCCGGTTGACCAGTACATCGGCGGTATCGAACACGCCATTCTGCACCTGCTGTACGCGCGCTTCTTCCACAAGCTGATGCGCGACGAAGGCCTGGTGAGCTCCAACGAGCCGTTCAAGAACCTGCTGACCCAGGGCATGGTGATCGCCGAGACGTACTACCGTCGCGAAGCCAACGGCGCCTACACCTGGTTCAACCCGGCGGACGTCGAGCTGGAGCGCGACAGCAAGGCCAAAGTGATCAGCGCCAAGCTGATTGCCGACGGCCTGCCGGTGGAAATCGGTGGCACCGAGAAGATGGCCAAGTCGAAGAACAACGGCGTTGACCCACAGTCGATGATTGACCAGTTCGGCGCAGACACCTGCCGCCTGTTCATGATGTTTGCCTCGCCACCGGACATGAGCGCGGAATGGTCCGACTCCGGCGTCGAAGGTTCGCACCGCTTCCTCAAGCGCGTCTGGCGCTTGGCGCAAGCGCACATCACCCAGGGTCTGCCGGGCAAAGTGGACGTCGCCAGCCTGAACGACGAGCAGAAAGCCATTCGCCGCTCGATCCACCTGGCCATCAAGCAGGCCAGCCACGACGTCGGCCAGAACCACAAATTCAACACTGCCATTGCCCAGGTGATGACGCTGATGAACGTGCTGGAAAAAGCCCCGCAAGGCACCGCACAAGATCGCGCCCTGGTTCACGAAGGCCTGGAAACCGTGACCTTGCTGTTGGCTCCGATCACCCCGCACATCAGCCACGAGCTGTGGCATCAACTGGGCCACGCCGATCCTGTGATCGACGCCGGCTGGCCAGTGCAGGATGACAGCGCTCTGGTCCAGGACAGCTTGACCCTGGTTATCCAGGTCAACGGCAAGCTGCGTGGCCAGATCGAAATGCCGGCCAGCGCCACCCGCGAAGAGGTCGAAGCTGCGGCGCGCGCCAACGAAAACGTACTGCGTTTCGTCGACGGCCTGACCATTCGTAAAGTGATCGTGGTACCCGGGAAACTGGTCAACATCGTCGCCAGCTAATTGGAGCAGGTGCCAGGCCCGGCCTGGCACCGAACAAAACCTTTCGGGCGCCATAGCGGCCCACATGGTTTCAAGGGGAGCAACAAGATGATCAAACGCAATCTGCTGGTGATGGGCCTCGCTGTCCTGCTGAGCGCCTGCGGTTTCCAGCTGCGCGGTACCGGTACTACCACACTGGCAATCAAGGAACTCGACCTGAGCGCACGTAACGCCTATGGCGAAACCGTGGTCATGATGCGCCAGGTATTGCAAAGCAGCGGCGTCAACGTGGTTGCCGGCGCACCGTACAAACTGGTGTTCACCGACGAACAGACCACCCAGCGCAGCCTGAGCTACTCCGGTGCCGGGCGGACCGCCGAGAACGAACTGACCACGGTGCTGAACTACCAGATCGTTGGCCAGAACAACCTGTCGCTGATCAGCGACAAACTGCAAGTGCAAAAGGTTGTCATGCACGATGGCAGCAACATCACCGGCTCCGTCCAGGAAGAAGACGAAGCCCGCAAGGAAATACGTCGCGACCTGGTGCAGCGCATGATGTTGCGCTTGCAGCAACTGACCCCGGCCCAGCTGGATCAACTGCAGCAGACCGCAGACGCCCGCGCCAAGGCCGAAGCCGATGCGCTGGAAGCGGCGCAACAGACTGAAGCGAACACCCCGCGCCAGTCGCCGCTGCAAGTCCCTGCCGAGTAAGTCTTACGGGGCGCCTGTGCGCCCCGTTTGCCCCGCCCTATGAAACTCGCCCCCGCCCAACTCGCCAAACACCTGCAAGGCGCCCTCGCGCCGGTCTACATCATCAGCGGCGATGACCCGCTGCTCTGCCAGGAAGCCGCCGACGCCATTCGCTCGTCTGCCCGCCAGCAAGGTTTTGATGAACGCCAGGTCTTCAGCGCCGATGCCAGCTTTGACTGGGGCACGCTGCTGCAAGCCGGCGCCAGCATGTCGTTGTTCGCCGAAAAACGCCTGCTGGAGCTGCGCTTGCCGTCCGGCAAACCGGGGGACAAGGGTGCCGCGGCCCTGATGGAGTACTGCTCGCGTCCGGCCGAAGACACCTTGCTGCTGATCAGCCTGCCCAAGCTCGACGGCAGTGCGCAGAAAACCAAATGGGGCAAGGCCCTGGTCGAAGGCGCGCAGACCCAGTTCGTGCAGATCTGGCCGGTGGACGCCAACCAGTTGCCGCAGTGGATTCGCCAACGCCTGTCCCAGGCCGGACTCAGCGCCAGCCAGGATGCCGTTGAACTGATTGCCGCCCGCGTCGAAGGCAACCTGCTGGCGGCCGCCCAGGAGATCGAAAAGCTCAAGCTGATGGCTGAGGGCGGGCAGATCACGGTCGAAACGGTGCAAGCGGCCGTGGCCGATAGCGCGCGCTTCGATGTGTTCGGGCTCACCGATGCGATTCTCAACGGTGAAGCCGCCCACGCCCTGCGCATGCTCGAAGGCTTGCGTGGTGAGGGCGTGGAACCACCGGTGATTCTCTGGGCCCTGGCCCGCGAGCTGCGCCTGCTGGCCAACCTGTCGCTGCAATACAGCCAGGGCGTGCCGCTGGACAAAGCCTTCAGCCAGGCCCGACCACCGGTCTGGGACAAACGCAAACCGCTGATGAGCAAGGCCCTGCAACGCTACTCGGCGCCCCGCTGGGCGCAACTGCTGCTCGAAGCGCAACGCATCGACGCGCAGATCAAGGGCCAGGCCGCGGGCTCACCGTGGATGAGCCTCAGCCGCCTGTCGTTGCTGATGGCCGGCCAGCGCCTGATGCTACCCGCCGAGTAATCTTGTAGCAGCTACCGCAGGCTTCGCCAGCGGCTACAAATCGTCCGGGCGCGAAAGGTCCTACATAATGTAGGGGCTAGACAGTTCCCTCACTTCAGCCGATGATTCGCCCCGCACCACCCACCCCAGGAGTACACCGCCCATGAGCAGAAAACAGCGGCCCAACAAGGCCAAATCCATCGTCGCCCAGCCATTGTTCCGCAGCCGCCAGGAACAACCGGCCAAGGGCAAAGGCAGCTACCACCGCGAAGCCTTCCAGTCTAAAAGCTGGGAGGCTTCTTACTTTCTGGCCGCTTGAAGCGCAGCACCCCCTCGACATGTTAAGGTCGGCACCTGATTCGTATTCTCTGGACCTGTGCATGCCCTTTAGTATTTCCCGTCGTTGGCACCTGCGCCAACTGATCGCTGCCACAAGCCTCGTTCTGCTTGTCGCCTGCGCGGAAAAACCAACCGCCGCCGACGCCCAACCGCTTCAGACCATTCCTGTCCCGACTGCCCCGGCCATTGTCCCGCCGGTGGTACCGACCGGCGACAATCTCGAAATCCAGCCGACCCAGACCTTCGAGCAATGGCAGGCCAACTTCCGCAAGGACGCGCTCGCCGCCGGTGTCAGCCCGAGCCTGTTCGACCGCGCCTTTGCCGGCGTCACCCCGGACATGAGCGTGATCCGCGCCGACCGCAGCCAGCCAGAGTTCTCTCGCCCGGTGTGGGAATACCTCGATGGCGCGCTGTCAGCCTTGCGCGTGCGCCGCGGCCAGGCGCTGCTGGAGCAATACGCCGAGACCCTGGGCGCGATCGAACAGCGCTACGGCGTCGATCGCCAGGTACTGGTTTCCGTCTGGGGTATGGAAAGCAACTTCGGCAGCTTCCAGGGCGACAAGTCGGTAATCCGCTCGCTCGCGACCCTGGCCTACGAAGGCCGGCGCCCGGGCTTTGCCCACGCGCAATTGCTGGCCGCGCTGCAGATTCTGCAACAAGGTGATATCGCCCCCGAGAAGATGCTCGGCTCCTGGGCCGGCGCCATGGGCCAGACCCAGTTCATCCCGACCACCTACAACACCCACGCCGTGGACTTCGATGGCGACGGGCGCCGCGACATCTGGGGTAGCCCGGCCGATGCGCTGGCCTCCACCGCGCACTACCTGCAAAGCTCTGGCTGGCAGAAAGGCCAGCCGTGGGGTTTTGAAGTCGAGGTGCCGAGCAGCTTCAACTACTCGCTGGCTGACGGAGCGATTCGCAAGACCGTCGCCGAATGGACACAGCTGGGCGTCAAGTTGCCCAACGGCGCCAGCGTGCCAGCCGGTTCCGAGCAACTGTCCGCCGCCTTGCTGCTGCCGGCCGGTTACCGTGGCCCGGCGTTCCTGATCCTCGATAACTTCCGCGCAGTGCTCAAGTACAACAACTCGTCGTCCTACGCCCTGGCGGTCAACCTGTTGTCCCAGCGCTTCAGCGGTGGCGGCCGGATCAACGGCCAATGGCCCAAGGATGACCTGCCGCTGAGCCGTTCCGAGCGCATTGAATTGCAGACTCTACTGAGCACCCACAACTACGACGCCGGCAACCCCGACGGCATCATCGGCGCCAATACCCGCAAGGCTATCCGCGCGGCACAACAGTCATTCGGCTGGCCGGCGGACGGCTACCCGACGCACAAGCTGCTGGACGCCTTGCGCAGCCGTTAAGAACCTCGCGAGCAAGCCGCAAGCGGGCCGGGCGGCGCTCCGCTTGCCAGGGATAGCGGTGGGTCAGGCGCCAGCGATGCTGAATGTACCGACCCCATCGCGAGCAAGCTCGCTCCTACAACCTGACCACCACATCCTGTTCCAGCACCAGGCTCTTGCCCCCCGCATCCAGCGTCACCAGGGCGCCCATCGGCAAGCTCAGGTTCGGGTCGCAATGGCCGCTGCGCCAGCCGGCCAGTACCGGAATCGCGAACGGCGCGAAAGTCTGCTTGACCAGGCGTGCCAGGGCATCGCTTTCAACTCCCGCCACATCCCCCACCAGCACCCCGCGCAAGCGGCTGAGTTTGCCGGCCAGGCGCAAGTGCGTCAGCAACCGATCGATGCGATACAGCGGCTCGTTGATGTCTTCGATGAACAGAATGATCCCGTCGGCGTCTATTTCGAACGGCGTGCCCATGGTGGCGGCGATCATCGACAGGTTACCGCCCAGCAGTCGCCCCTGGGCGATGCCTGGCTCGATGGTCGTCAATGGGTAGGCCACCGGGTGCGCCAGCCGACTGCCGGCCGTCAGTTGACCTCGGAGCAGGCTGAACAACGACGCCTCGGTCGGCGCTTGTTTGCCCCCCAGCAGGTCGGCATTGAGCATTGGCCCGTGAAAGGTGACGAACCCCGCATAGCGACTGATCGCCAGGTGCAAGGCGGTGATGTCGCTGTAGCCGACAAACGGCTTGGCATGCCGGCGCAGCAGCTCGTAGTCGATCCGGTCCAGCAGGCGCGGGCTGCCATAACCGCCGCGCAGGCACAGGATCGCGTCGATGGCCGGGTCACTGAACGCCTGGTGCAGGTCATTGAGGCGCACCTCATCGCTGCCCGCCAGGTAACCGTCCTTCTCCAGGACCCCGGGGTAGATCTTCAGCGAGTAGCCGCGCGTGCGCATCCAGAGCAGCGCCTGTTCGGTATCCAGGGCCGCCGGACCTGCGGGCGCAATCACTGCGATGCGGCCCGCAGCGGGTAACGCCGGTACGGCGGTATGTGGCGCAACAATGGCGGTAGAGCGAGTGGTCATCCGTGATTCCTCCCTATGACCCGATTAAAAAAAAGCCCGCAAAGCGCTAAACCTTGCGGGCCCTTGGTCTTTCACCCAGCGATCAGGACGACATCAGCTCGGCCTTGACCAGCTTGGCCTGCTCGTCCGCGTGGTACGAGGAACGCACCAGCGGGCCGGAAGCGACGTTCTTGAAGCCCATCTTGTAACCTTCCTCGGCGAACCAGGCGAAGGTGTCCGGGTGCACAAAACGCTGCACCGGCAAGTGGCTGCGCGACGGCTGCAGGTATTGGCCCAGGGTCAGCATGTCGATGTCGTGTTCGCGCATGCGCTTCATGACTTCGATGACTTCTTCGTCGGTTTCGCCCAGGCCCAGCATCAAGCCGGACTTGGTCGGAATGTGCGGCATCATCTGCTTGAATTTCTGCAGCAGGGTCAACGACCACTGGTAGTCCGAACCCGGACGCGCGGCCTTGTACAGGCGCGGCACGGTTTCCAGGTTGTGGTTGAACACATCTGGCGGCTCGGCGGCAGTGATGGCCAGCGCCACGTCCATGCGCCCACGGTAGTCGGGGACCAGGGTTTCGAGCTGCACGTTCGGCGACAGCTTGCGGATCTCGCGGATGCAGTCGGCAAAGTGCTGGGCACCGCCGTCGCGCAAGTCGTCGCGGTCGACCGAGGTGATCACCACGTACTTGAGTTTCAGGTCGGCGATGGCGATGGCCAGGCTTTCCGGCTCATTGACGTCCAGTGGTTTCGGACGACCGTGACCGACGTCGCAGAACGGGCAACGACGGGTGCAGATGTCGCCCATGATCATGAAGGTCGCGGTACCACCCGAGAAGCACTCGCCCAGGTTCGGGCAGGAGGCTTCTTCACAGACACTGTGCAGCTTGTGTTTGCGCAGCAGGGCCTTGATGCGGTCGACTTCCGGGGAAACCGGGATACGCACGCGAATCCAGTCTGGCTTCTTGGGCAGTTCGGTGGTCGGAATGATCTTTACCGGGATGCGTGCAACCTTCTCGGCGCCGCGCAGCTTAACGCCGGCTTCAACCTTGGCACGCGGGGCCGGACGCTCGGTGACATCCAGCGTCGGGATCATGGTTTGCACTGCATCAGTAGTCATATCAGTCGATTCCGCCCGTTAGGGTCGTCTGCTCAGCATAGTCGAGGTGTTTGACGAGCTGCGCGCGCAGCCGGGCACTTACCTCGGCAAATTCTATCGGCCCTGTATGGTCACGCAGCTGAGTCATTGCCAGCCCGGCGTAGCCACAGGGGTTAATCCGTCGGAACGGCTCAAGGTCCATATCCACGTTCAGGGCCAGGCCATGAAAGGAACAACCGTGGCGGATCCGCAGTCCCAGCGAGGCGATCTTTGCACCGTTGACGTAGACCCCCGGTGCATCCGGCTTGGCCACGGCGCTAACACCATAGCTGGCCAGCAACTCGATCAGGCAGCGTTCCATCCGGCTGACCAGGTCCCGCACGCCAAACCCCAGCTTGCGCACATCCAGCAGCAGGTACGCGACCAACTGCCCCGGGCCGTGATAGGTCACCTGGCCGCCGCGGTCGACCTGCACTACCGGGATTTCCCCCGGCAGCAGCAGGTGTTCGGCCTTGCCGGCCTGGCCCTGGGTGAACACCGGCGGATGCTCGACCAGCCAGATCTCGTCGGCACACTCGCTGCCACGCTCGTTGGTGAAACGCTGCATGGCCTGCCAGACCGGCTCGTAAGCCAACTGGCCGAGCTCGCGAAAGCCCAGCGGTGCGGTCATCACAGCACCATGTGCACGAAACCGGTAGCCCGCAGCTCGCTATTGATGTCGTAGAGCTGTTCCTGACCGGTGGCAATGATGTGCAGCTGGATGGTCGTGTACTTGCCATTGGTACTCTGGCGCTCGGCCAGGGTCTTGTGGTCTACGGTGGCGTGCTTCTCCAGGATCGCAATGATCTTGTCCTTGAAGCCCACTCCGGTATCGCCGATCACCTTAATCGGGTAATCCGCGCAAGGGAATTCGATCTTTGGCGCCTTTACTTCTGTATCTGTCATGGCGTAACGGCCTCGTAAGCCGTGGCAACGGACATGGCCCCGCTCCAGGTCGGAACGGGGCCATGCAGGTCCACACTAAATCAGTTGAACAAGCCGAAGAAGAATAGACGGATGCTATCCCACATGCGGCGCAAGATACCACCCTCCTCGACGGCGTCCAGCGCGATCAGGTCGGCGCTGTGCACCACCTTGTCGTCCAGCTTGACTTCGACTTTACCGATCACGTCGCCCTTGGCGATTGGCGCGATCAGTTGTGGGTTCATGGTCATGCTGGCAGCGAGCTTCTTCAGCTGGCCTTTGGGCAGAGTCATGGTCAGGTCTTGGGCCAGGCCAGCCTTGACCTGGTTGGTGGTGCCCTTCCAGACAGGAGCCTGGGCCAGCTCGGCGCCTTTTTGGTAGAACGTCTGGGTTTCGAAGAAGCGGAAGCCGTAGGTCAGCAGCTTCTGGGTTTCGGCTGCACGCGCGGTGTCGCTGTTGGTGCCGAACACCACGGAGACCAGGCGCATGCCATCACGTACCGCCGAGGACACCAGGCAGTAGCCGGCTTCGTCGGTGTGACCGGTCTTCAGACCGTCGACGGTCTTGTCGCGCCACAGCAGCAGGTTGCGGTTAGGTTGCTTGATGCCGTTCCAGAAGAACTCTTTCTGCGAGTAGATCGCGTAGTGAGCCGGGTCTTCGTGGATGATCGCGCGTGCCAGGATGGCCATGTCATGAGCCGACGAGTAGTGCTCTGGGTTTGGCAGGCCGGTCGGGTTCATGAAGTGGCTGTTGGTCATGCCCAGGTCAGCGGCAGTCTTGTTCATCATGTCGGCGAACGCGTCTTCGCTGCCGGCGATGTGCTCGGCGAGCGCGACACTGGCGTCGTTGCCCGACTGGATGATGATGCCGTGCAGCAGGTCGCTGACCGACACCTGCGAACCGACCTTGATGAACATCCGCGAACCGCCGGTACGCCAGGCGTTTTCGCTGACGGTCACCGGATCGTTTTCACCGATCTGGCCACGACGGATTTCCAGGGTCGCGATGTACGCGGTCATCAGCTTGGTCAGGCTGGCCGGCGGCAGACGTTGGTCACCGTTGTTCTCGACCAGCACGTTGCCGCTGCTGGCGTCCATGAGCACGTAGGCCTTGGCGGCCAGTTGTGGTGACGACGGCATCATCTCGGCCGCGAAAGCGGACGGCGAGAGGAGCAGCGGGACTAGCAGGCACAGGCGTTTGGCAAAGGTGGTGATGTTCATCCGTCTCTCGAAATCGCTAATGGAAACTGCCCTCGCGGGCAAAACTAATCTGACAACCTTCCCGGCACGGGCCTTGGGGTTGTCGCGTGTTCAGTTGTTCACTCACTGACCCTTGCCGGGCTTTTGTTGTACTACGAGCCAACAACTCAGGTTCACCCCCCAATACCGCAAGCGAACCTTGAATCAGGTGTTACTTACTCGGCCGTCACCAGGCTCGGCGAACCGAGATTGGCCAGGCGCACGCTGTTTTGCACTTGCGTAATCTCACCCGGCGAACCGATAGGCCCCAGGCGAACCCGGTGCAGGGTCTGCTGATTGCGCACGATAGAGCTGATGAACACCGGAGCGCTCACCATCCCGCTGAGCTTCGATCTCAGGAGCTCTGCAGCGTCCGGGTTGGCGAACGCGCCCACCTGCAGATACTGGCCAGAGGCTGGTACAGAAGCGTTTTTTTTAGCGTTGATCTGCATCGGCACGACCGCTGCCGCGTGCTGCTGTGGCGGCGGGGTCCATTGCTCGACCTTGCCGGTCGATGCGGTGATCACCGGCCCGCTGTTTTGCGCGACCTGTGGCTCATTGAGCATCAACGGTGCTGGCCGGCCCTTGGCCGCCCACCACTCTTGCGGGTCGATGCCTTCGACCTTGACCCGCGCGGTACCGGTTTCGGCATAACCGAGTTTCTTCGCGGCGGCGTAGGACAGGTCGATGATGCGGTCGGAATAGAACGGCCCACGGTCGTTGACCCGCAGCACCACCGTGCGCTTGTTGTCCAGGTTGGTCACGCGAACGTAGGCAGGCAACGGCAGGGTCTTATGCGCGGCACTCATGCCGTACAGGTCATAGACCTCGCCATTGGCGGTGTTCTGGCCATGGAACTTGGTGCCGTACCAGGACGCCGTCCCTGTCTCGACATAACGCTTGGACTCGGGCATCGGGTAGTAGGTCTTGCCCAGCACTGTGTAGGGGTTGGCCTTGTAGGACCCGGTGTGCAGGGTTGGCGTGGCGTCGGGAATGCGCGACACATCGACATCCCACCACGGCGCGCCGTCCTTGTGAGCCCGGTTGATGTCCAGTCCCGGCGTGGCGCGGACAGCGGGCGGGGCTTTCTGCGGTTGCGGCGCACGGCTGGTCGAACAACTGACCATGAGCATCGACAACGCGGTGAAAGCCACCAGCTTCAGGGGTTTGCGGATTGGCAATGCCGGCATTACTTGACGCCCCGTGCTTGGACCAGCTGTTCAGACAACTGATGTACGGCCATGGCGTACATCACGCTGCGGTTATAACGCGTGATCGCGTAAAAATTCTTCAGGCCCATCCAGTATTCAGGGCCATTGTCGCCTTCCAGACGAAACGCGGTGACCGGCATATCGTCGCGCAGCGCATCATGACTCGACCAGCCCAGCGCTCGCAACTCCCCGACGGTTTTCGTCGGTTCGATCCCGGTGGTCAGGCCCTGGTCGACCTGATCGCCCCGCACTTCGGCGAGACTGACCACCGGCTGCCCGGCTTCCCAGCCGTGACGCTTGAAATAGCTGGCGACACTGCCGATGGCATCGTCGGCGTTGGTCCAGATATTGATGTGGCCGTCGCCGTCGAAATCCACCGCATAAGCCCGAAAGCTGCTTGGCATGAATTGCGGCAAGCCCATGGCGCCGGCGTATGAGCCTTTGAGCGTCAGTGGATCGACCTGCTCTTCGCGCGCCAGCAACAGGAACTCACGCAACTCCTTGCGGAAGAATTCGGCACGTGGAGGGTAGTCGAAACCCAGGGTCGACAAGGCATCGATTACCCGATAGTTGCCGGTATTGCGGCCAAAGAAGGTTTCGACCCCAATGATCGAGACAATCACCTGGGCCGGCACGCCGTATTCCTGCTCGGCACGGGCCAGCACTGCCTCATGCTGACGCCAGAAGTCCACGCCGCGGGCAATTCGTGCATCGGTGAGGAACATCGGGCGATATTCCTTCCATTGCTTGACCCGCTCGGCAGGCCGCGAGATGGCATCGAGAATCGCCTGCTTGCGCTGGGCTTCACGGAACACGCCCATCAGCTGTTCGCCGGCAAAACCATAGTCGCGGGTCATCTCACCGACAAATTCGGCCACTTGGGGCGAGCCTTCATATTCGCCGGCCAACGCCATGGGCGCCGTGCCAAGGATGCTTACCAGGCCGACCCACGGAGCGTATCGAGTCGCCCAGCCACGCATTACTTGCATTGAACTCTTCACCTTATTCAAACCTGCGCGATCCACTTACGATGGGTATGGATCGACATCAAAACCCCAAACGCTGACAGCAGCGTCACCAGCGAAGTTCCGCCGTAGCTAATGAACGGCAACGGCACCCCCACCACCGGCAACAGGCCACTGACCATACCGATGTTGACGAAAACGTAAACAAAAAACGTCATGGTCAGCGCGCCGGCCAGCAATTTGCCAAACAGTGTCTGGGCCTGGGCGGTAATCACCAGGCCGCGGCCAATCAGTAGCAGATAGATCAGCAACAGGGCGCAAATGCCCACCAGGCCGAACTCTTCGCCCATCACCGCGATGATGAAGTCGGTGTGGCTTTCCGGCAGGAAGTCCAGGTGCGACTGGGTGCCCAGCAGCCAACCCTTGCCAAATACTCCGCCGGAGCCGATGGCGGCCTTGGACTGGATGATGTTCCAGCCAGTGCCCAGCGGATCGCTCTCCGGGTCGAGGAAGGTCAGCACGCGCTGCTTCTGGTAGTCGTGCATGACAAAGAACCACATGGCGATCGCCACCGGGACCGTGGCCGCCAGCACGCTGATGATCCAGCGCCAGCGCAGGCCACCCATGAACAGTACGAAGGCGCCACCGGCAAGGATCAGCAGCGAGGTACCAAGGTCCGGCTGGCGCACGATCAGGATGAACGGGATGCCGATCAGGATCAGGCTGACCCCGACGTGCTTGAGCTGCGGCGGCAGTGTGCGCTTGGCCAGGTACCAGGCGATGGTCGCCGGCATGATGATCTTCATGAACTCCGAGGGCTGGAAGCGAATCACCCCGGGAATGTTGATCCAGCGCGTCGCCCCCATGGCGTTGTGGCCCATGATGTCGACCACGATCAACAGCACCACGCCGAGCACATAGCCCAGCGGCACCCAACGCGCCATGAAGCGCGGTTCGAACTGAGCGATGATGACCATCGACACCAGGCCGATGCCGAACGAGGTCGCCTGCTTGGCCAGCAGGTCCCAGCTCTTGCCGCTGGCCGAATACAGTACGAACAGGCTGCCGGCCGCGAGAATCAGCAGCAGGATCAGCAGCGGACCGTCGATGTGCATGCGTTGCAACAGCGTCGCGCGGCGACGCATCACATCCTCGCTGGAGAGAATGCGATCAAAATTACTCTTCACGGGCCGTAGCCTCCGCGGTATTGGGGCTGGCGAACTCGGATTTGAGCCGGCCGTCCTGGTCCAGGAGCCAGGCGTCCATGATTTGACGGACCACCGGCGCAGCGACGCCGGAGCCGGACTCGCCGTTCTCGACCATCACCGACACGGTGATTTTCGGGTTGTCGGCTGGCGCGAACCCGACAAACAAGGCGTGGTCGCGGTGGCGCTCCTGCACCTTGGAGCGGTCGTACTTCTCACCCTGCTTGATCGCGACCACCTGGGCGGTACCCGACTTGCCGGCGATCCGGTATTGCGCGCCGATCGCTGCTTTGCGCGCCGTGCCGCGAGCACCGTGCATCACCTGCTGCATGCCATGGTTGACCCGGTTCCAGTCCAGCGGATCACGCAGGATGATGTCCGGCATCGGGTTGTCGTCCACCGGCTTTTCGCCTTCGATGGTCTTGGCCAGGTGCGGACGAATCCACTTGCCCTTGCTGGCTACCAGTGCCGTGGCCTGGGCCAGCTGCAACGGGGTGGACTGCATATAACCCTGGCCAATCCCCAGGATCAGGGTTTCCCCCGGGAACCAGGCCTGGCGGCGGGTGGCGCGTTTCCACTCGCGGGACGGCATCAGCCCCGGCGATTCTTCAAACATGTCCAGCGAGACCTTCTGGCCGATGCCGAACTTGCCCATGTAGGTCGACAACCGATCGATCCCCAGCTTGTGGGCCAGGTCATAGAAATAGGTGTCGTTGGAACGCATGATCGCCGTGTCGAGGTCGACAAAACCGTCGCCGGAGCGGTTCCAGTTACGGTATTTGTGATCGTAGTTGGGCAATTGGTAATAGCCCGGGTCGAACACCCGCGAGGAGGCCGTCACCACCCCGGAGTCCAGGCCGGCAATCGCCACCGCCGGCTTGATGGTCGAACCCGGTGGATACAGGCCACGCAGCACGCGGTTGAACAGCGGCCGGTCAATGGAGTCACGCAACTCGGCATAGGCCTTGAAGCTGATACCGGTGACGAACAGGTTCGGGTCGAAACTCGGCTGACTGACCATCGCCAGTACTTCGCCAGTGTTCGGATCCAGCGCCACCACCGCGCCACGACGGCCACCCAACGCCGCTTCCGCCGCCTCTTGCAGCTTGATGTCCAGGCTCAGGACGATGTCCTTGCCGGGAATCGGGTCGGTGCGCTTGAGTACCCGCAGCACCCGGCCTCGAGCGTTGGTCTCGACTTCTTCGTAGCCGACCTGGCCGTGCAACTGGGGCTCGTAGAAACGTTCGATACCGGTCTTGCCGATATGATGGGTGCCGCTGTAGTTCACCGGATCGAGGGTCTTGAGCTCTTTTTCGTTGATCCGCCCCATGTAGCCCACCGAGTGCGCAAAGTGCGCACCCTGGGGGTAATGACGCACCAACTGCGCAACCACTTCGACGCCCGGCAGGCGGAACTGATTGACCGCAATACGGGCAATCTGCTCCTCCGTCAGCTCGAAGAGGATCGGCACCGGCTCGAACGGCCGACGCCCCTGGCGCATGCGTTTTTCAAAGATCACCCGGTCCTCGGGCGTCAGCTGCAGCACCTCGACGATCACATCGAGTACCTGCTGCCAGTCGCCGGAACGTTCGCGGGTCATGCTCAGGCTGAAGCTGGGCCGGTTGTCGGCAATCACCACGCCATTACGGTCGAAGATCAGGCCGCGCGTCGGCGGAATCGGCTGAACGTGGACGCGGTTGTTTTCCGACAGGGTCGAGTGGTACTCGTACTGGATCACCTGCAGGAAATACAGCCGCGCAATCAGCACGCCGATCAGCACCACCACTGCAATTGCCCCGAACACGACGCGGCCACGCACCAGACGGGCGTCTTTTTCGTGGTCCTTGATGCGGATCGGCTGGGACATGAGGGCAGAGCTACTTGTGGTAAGGGTGGCCGGACAGAACAGTCCAGGCACGGTACAGCTGTTCGCCGATCAGGATGCGCACCAGCGGGTGCGGCAAGGTCAAGGGCGATAACGACCAGCGCTGGTCGGCCCGCGCACAGACTTCCGGCGCCAGCCCCTCGGGGCCGCCGACCATGAAGTTCACCGTGCGCGAGTCCAGGCGCCAGCGATCGAGCTCTACCGCCAGTTGCTCAGTGCTCCATGGCTTGCCATGGACTTCGAGGGTGACGATGCGCTCGTTCGGCCCGACCTTGGCCAGCATGGCTTCGCCTTCCTGGCGAATGAAACGCGCCACGTCAGCATTCTTGCCCCGGGTGTTGAGCGGTATTTCCACCAGTTCCAGCGCCAGCTCGGACGGAAGACGCTTGGCATACTCATGCCAACCTTCTTCCACCCATTTGGGCATGCGTGAACCGACGGCGATCAGTCGCAGTCGCACAGCGATCCCTTATAGCTGGTCTTTGTTGAGCTTGGTGAAGTGCTCATGGGTGTTTTCCGGGCTGTGGTGCGCGGCGCTGGCCGAACGGCTTTGCTCGGCACCGGCCCACAGGCGCTCCAGGTCGTAGAACTGGCGTGCCGAGGCGGTCATCATGTGCACGATGACATCGTCCATGTCCAGCAGGACCCAGTCGCTGTCGCCCTTGCCTTCTTCGCCCAGCGGCTTGACGCCCTGTGCCTTGACCGCTTCGCGGACCTTGTCCAGCATCGCGCCGATCTGGCGGTTGGAGGTACCGGTGGCGATGATCATGAAGTCGGTGATGCTCTGCTTTTCACGAACGTCGATCACCTGGATGTCCTGGGCCTTGACGTCTTCCAGGGCCGCTACGGCAACCTTGACCAGCTCTTCGCCGGCCAGGATCACGCCAGTGTGTGCCTCTACTGGCAGCGGGGCGCTCTTGAACGTGCCTTTACGCTTTACTTTGGTTTGGTCTTTGTCAGTCATATAAAACTCGTTTTGCTCGTATGTTCGGGCGCATCAATACACGTTGTTGCCACGTGCCTTGAGGCACTCCTATTCAGTTCGGCGCACGGTAAAGTCCATGCGCATCGATGTAGGCCAGGACCGCGTCGGGCACCAGGAAACGTACCGACTTACCGCTGGCCAGCAGTTGACGGATCTGGGTGGCGGATACCGCGAGCGGTGTCTGCCAGACGAATGCAATCTGTCCACTCGGCCCTTTGAGGGCCAGCGGGTCGCTCACCGAGCGCGCGGCCAGCAGGTTGCGCAAGGCATCCGGCGGTTCGCTGTCGGCATCCGGGCGTTGCAGCACCAGGATGTGGCAATGCTGGAGCAACTCTTCCCAGCGATGCCAAGTGGGCAGGCCGCAAAATGCGTCCCAGCCCAAAAGTAAAAATACCTGGTCATCGGCGGCGAGTTCCGCGCGCATCAGCTCCAGGGTGTCAATAGTGTAGGACGGCTTGTCGCGTTTGAGTTCGCGGTCGTCCACCACCAGGGGTGCAACTCCAGCCACCGCGCACTCAACCATCGCCAGACGGTCGAGCGCCGACACCTGCGGCGTACCCCGATGGGGTGGCCTGGCGCTGGGCGTCAGGCGCAACTCATCGAGGTCCAGCGACTCGGCCACTTCCAGCGCACCGCGCAAATGGCCGATGTGCACCGGGTCGAAGGTCCCGCCCAGTACGCCAATGCGCCGGGGACAGGGTTCCTGGCGGGTCACTGTGGCTGACGGCTCGAGGTCGCCCAAGTCAGACCGGCTCCTGACCGCGCAACTGGCCATCACCGACCACGATGTACTTCTCGCAGGTCAGACCTTCGAGACCCACCGGGCCGCGGGCGTGCAGCTTATCAGTAGAAATGCCGATCTCGGCACCCAATCCGTATTCGAAGCCATCGGCAAAGCAGGTCGGGGTGTTGATCATCACCGACGCCGAGTCGACTTCAGCCACAAAACGCCGGGCGTCGCCCTGGTGTTCGCTGACGATCGAGTCGGTATGGTGCGAGCCGTAATGATTGATGTGTTCGATGGCCTGGTCCAGGCCATCGACCACCAGGATCGACAGGATCGGCGCCAGGTACTCGGTGCTCCAGTCTTGCTCGGTGGCCGCTTCGGCCTCGATGATTGCGCGGGTCCGCTCGCAGCCACGCAGTTCGACGCCTTTTTCGCGGAACTGGGCAGCCATGGCCGGCAGGAAGTCCTTGGCGACCGCCTGGTCGACCAACAGGGTTTCCATCGCGCCACAGATGCCGTAGCGGTAGGTCTTGGCGTTGAACGCAATCCGCTGCGCCTTGGCCAAATCGGCGTGGGCACTGACGTAGACGTGGCAGATGCCGTCCAGGTGCTTGATCACTGGCACCCGGGCGTCGCGACTGACCCGTTCGATCAGGCCTTTGCCGCCACGCGGCACGATCACGTCGACGTATTCCGGCATGGTGATCAGCGCGCCCACTGCGGCACGGTCCGTCGTCTCGACCACTTGCACCACGGCAGCCGGCAGGCCGGCCTCGGCCAGGCCGCGCTGGATGCAGGCGGCAATGGCACGGTTGGAATGAATCGCCTCCGAGCCACCGCGCAGGATGGTCGCATTGCCCGACTTCAGGCACAGGCTGGCGGCGTCGATGGTCACGTTGGGCCGCGATTCGTAGATGATCCCGACCACGCCCAGGGGGACGCGCATCTTGCCCACCTGGATACCCGACGGCCGATAACTCATGTCGCGGATCGCGCCTACCGGGTCCGGCAGCGCCGCCACCTGACGCAAACCGACGATCATGCCATCGATGCGTGCGGGGGTCAGGGCCAGACGCTCGAGCATTGCCGGCTCCAGGCCATTGGCCCGGCCAGCAGCCAGGTCCAGCTCATTGGCGGCAGTCAACTCGGCACGCGCGGCATCCAGGGCGTTGGCGGCAGCCAGCAGGGCGCGGTTTTTCTGCCCGGTGCTGGCACGGCCGATCACGCGGGAAGCATCGCGCGCAGCGCGACCCAAGCGGGTCATGTAGTCAAGAACGGACTCAGTCATAGTCTGGAGTGGTCTTTGCTATGGTCGTGGTAAAGAGTAAAGCGGCAGATTATAGCTGTCGCGTCACTCGACTAACAGCGGTGACGGGCGGATGGTCGAAATGGACAGCAAATAGTCAGTCTTCAGCCTGGATTAAGGCCCTGGTTGTTATCATAACGTCACATTTGCTCTCTGAATGCTGCCGCCCATGACCATTGTGACCCATCCCACGCAGCCAAAGGCCCTGCCTGACAGCTTTTTCAACCGCGACGCACAATTGCTCGCGTGCGAATTGCTGGGCAAGGTGATCCGCCATCGGATCGGAGATTTGTGGCTTTCGGCGCGGATTATTGAAACAGAAGCCTATTACTGCGACGAAAAAGGCAGTCACGCCTCCCTCGGCTACACAGAAAAGCGTAAGGCTTTGTTTCTGGATGGCGGGCACATCTATATGTATTACGCCCGTGGTGGCGACTCCCTGAACTTCAGCGCCCACGGGCCCGGCAATGCGGTACTGATCAAGTCCGCCTATCCTTGGGTCGACGAGGTCTCGGGGCCAGCGAGCCTGGCCCAGATGCTGCTCAACAACCCCGATGCGAATGGCCGGCCGCGCCCCTCGCAGAAGCTCTGCGCCGGCCAAACCCTACTGTGCAAGGCCCTGGGGCTGAAAGTACCGACCTGGGACGCCAAGCGCTTTGACCATGAGGTGCTGTTTGTCGAAGACCTTGGCCGACCGCCCACCCATGTGATCCAGACCACCCGCCTGGGCATCCCCCACGGCCGCGATGAGCACCTGATGTACCGCTTTGTCGACAGTGCCTACGCACCCTATTGCACACGGAACCCTCTACGCCGCGGCCAGGTCGAAGGCCGCGACTATTTACTGATCTGATCCCTGCCCTCGATGGGCCAACAGCAATCCTGGAGTTGTACCTATGGGCCCATGGCTCGATAGCCTGACCGCTTGGTTAACGGCAAACCCGCAATGGCTGGCGGCCGCCGTATTTATCGTGGCCTGCATTGAGTGTCTGGCGATTGCCGGCCTGATCGTCCCCGGCACCGTCCTGTTGTTTGCCGTTGCGGTACTGGCGGGCAGCGGCGCCCTGTCGCTGGGGGAAACCCTACTGCTGGGCTTTCTCGGCGGTGTGCTGGGGGACGTGGTGTCGTATTTCGTCGGCCGGCACTTCCATCAGAACATCCGGCGCTTGCCGGGCTTGCGCCACCACCCTGAGTGGATCGGCAGTGCCGAAGCCTATTTCCAGCGCTATGGCATCGCCAGCTTGCTGGTGGGGCGCTTTATCGGTCCGTTGCGCCCGATGCTGCCGATGGTCGCCGGGATGTTCGACATGCCCTTCCCGCGCTTTTTTGCCGTCAGCCTGCTGGCAGGTGCCGGCTGGGCCGTAGCCTATCTTCTGCCGGGCTGGGCCACCGGGGCGGCTATCCGCTTGCCATTGCCCGAGGGTTTCTGGCCCCAGGCCGGGCTGGTAGTGGGCAGCATCGCGGTGCTGGTAGGCCTGGGTATCAACAGCGGCCTGCGCGGACATCGGCGCTCTACCTTGCTGATCGCCGGCCTGAGCCTGCTGATCTTGGGCGGGCTGTTTGTCGGCTACTCACACCTCGGCGCCTTCGATCAAGGCCTGATGACCCTGGTGCAGGAACACCGCAAACCGCTGCTCGACGAGTTCGCGGTGATGCTGACCCAACTCGGTGAGTTCAAGCACATGCTGGTGATCAGCGCGGCGCTGACCCTGGTGCTGCTGGCCACGCGGCAATGGCGGCACTTGCTGTTCGCCGGCGGCACCTTGCTGGTGACTGCGCTGGCCAATACCGCCACCAAGCAGCTGTTCGCGCGGATGCGCCCGGAAGTCCTGACCGACCCACTGACCAGCTACAGCATGCCCAGCGGTCATGCCTCAGGTTCGTTTGCGCTGTTCCTGACCCTGGCCGTGCTGGCGGGTCGAGGACAACCCCAGCGCATGCGCCTGACCTGGCTGCTGATCGGTTGCCTGCCGGCCCTGGCCATTGCCCTGTCGCGGGTTTACCTGGGGGCTCACTGGCCGACCGATGTGGTGGCCGGAGCCATGCTCGCAGCCTGCGTGTGTGCCGCCAGCCTGTGGCTGAGCCAGCGCCAGGCGCCGCTCAATCCGCTACCGGCGAAAATCTGGTGGTTGATCCTGCCCGTGATGGTGGCGCTGTTCGGCTTCTACGCCCTGCAGAATCTGCCGCACGCGATGATGCGTTACGCGTACTGAGGCAATATCAGGCGAACAACTCACCCTGAAGCTCATCCAACAACGCCTGGATCGCATCCAGGCGTTGTTGCGGATCATCGACCTGCAGCAGCCCGATCTTGTCCAGCTCGGAGAATGGCAACAAGTAGGCCAACTGGTTGGCCAGTGACTGCTGGCCTGCGGCTTCGGTGCCCATGTTCAACGCCTCGACCATCGGGTGCTCGGCCAGCGCCTTGAGCAAGGCCATCAAGTCTGCGTCTTCTTCCTGCAAGGGCTGCTCGGGCAACTCGTCCAGCCACTCGACTTCGGCGACAGTCAGTTGATCGCGCTGCACTTCGCTGCGCAACACATTGAAGCGTCGTGCGCCCTGCACTCGAATTCCCAGCAGGCCGTTGTCCTGCTGCTTGAAATCGGTGATCCGCGCTTCGCAGCCGACCAGTGCATACCCCTGCGGGGCCAGGCCGACCTCTTCGCCCTCAAGAATGCACACCACGCCAAACCCTGCCCCCTGCTTCATGCAGCGGCTGATCATGTCCAGGTAGCGCGCCTCGAAAATCTGCAGATCAAGGAAACAGCCGGGAAACAGCACCGTATTCAGCGGGAAAAGCGCCAGACTCATAGACATGTCCTTACACCACCATCGACACCGCCAACGGCAACAACACCGCCGTGGCCACACCCATCAGGCTCATCGCCAACGCGGCAAACGCACCGCACTCTTCACTTTCCTGCAGGGCTACTGAAGTGCCCACCGCATGAGCGGTCATGCCCAGGGCCATGCCGCGGGCCTCGGGGCCATGGACGCCGAGGCGATCGAGCAGCGCCGGGCCGAAAATCGCCCCGATTACCCCGGTGATCAGCACAAACACCGCCGCCAACGCCGCCACGCCACCGATCTGCTCGGCCACCAGCATGGCGATGGGCGAGGTCACCGACTTCGGCGCCATGGTCATCAGAATCATGTGTTCGGCACCAAACCACCAGCCCAGCAACACGCACAGGCCGGTAGCGACCACCCCACCTACCACCAGCGTAGTAAAAATCGGCCAGAACAGTTGGCGAATGCGCCGCAGGTTGAGGTACAGCGGCACCGCCAGGGCCACCGTCGCCGGCCCCAGCAGGATGCTGAGGATTTCCGTGCTTTTACGGTACTCGGCATAGGTCAGGCCACAGGTGAGCAATACGCCAATCACCAGCAGCATGGACACCAGCACCGGCTGCAGGAAGATCCAGCGGGTTTTCTCGAACGCCGCCAGCACCAACTGATAAGCCCCCAGGGTAATGCCGATCCCGAACAACGGGTGATGGATCACTGCCGCCACCGCGCCCTGCCAGTCAAACATCATGAGCGCTCCTCCCGCCGAGCCTGGTGCTTGACCAGCCATTGCATCAGCACCCCGGCAAAGGCCATGGACAGCAGCAGCGACAACACCAGTGCGCCGGCGATCGCCCAGAAGTCAGCCGCGATATCCGCGGCATACACCATCACCCCCACCGCAGGCGGGACCAGCAGCAACGGTAGATAGCGCAACAAGCTGCCGGCAGCCAGGCTCAGTGGCTCGCCGACTTCGCCGCGCATGATCAGGTACACCAGCAACAGCAGCAGGCCGATAATCGGCCCCGGCAGCACCGGCAACAACAAATGGTTGATGGCCGTGCCGAGCAATTGAAACAGCACCAGCCAGGTCAGGCCGCGAAGCAACATGAATCATCCCCCCACAAAACTCGCCCCCCAAAACGGGCCTGCCATTATAAGCATGGCATCTGCTATGCATGGGTATTCGCCATTGGTATGCAAGCTTGACCGGCACCCGTGACCATGATGATCTAAGGTGGTTCCTGATCCCTCAAAAAAAACTATAAAACCGATGAACCCAAGGAGAGTCTCAATGCCCTATGTACCCGTTGCAGAGCTCAAGAATTATGTCGGCAAGGAACTCGGACGTTCCGAATGGCTCACCATCGACCAGGAGCGCATCAACCTGTTCGCTGAAGCCACGGGCGACTTTCAGTTCATCCACGTTGACCCGGTAAAAGCCGCACAGACACCATTCGGTAGCACCATCGCCCACGGTTTCCTGTCGCTGTCGCTGATTCCCAAACTGATGGAAGACATCATGGTCCTGCCCCAGGACTTGAAAATGGTCGTCAACTACGGCCTCGACAGCGTGCGCTTCATCCAGCCGGTGAAAGTCGATTCGCGGGTCCGGCTCAAGGTCGAACTGACCGACGTCACCGAGAAAAAACCCGGCCAATGGCTGCTCAAGGCCACCGCCACCCTGGAAATCGAAGGCCAGGAAAAACCGGCCTATATCGCCGAACCCCTGTCACTGGCGTTCGTGTAACCCCTGCCGGATGCGGAACAGTTACTGCTGTTTCGCACCGCGTCTCTATTTATCAGGCACATAGCTGCGGCATACTCGGTCGCCTAATCACCCGGATCCTGCTATGCGCTTACTTGCACCCCTCGCATTGACCCTGTTGCTCACCGCCTGTGGCGACGGCGAATCGCTGTTGCCGCCGGACGCGCGCCTGCCCGACGGCGGACGCTATCGGGGCGACCTGGTCGACGGGCTGCTGCAAGGCCAGGGTCGCATCGACTACCCGAACGGCAGTTGGTACGCCGGCCAGTTCGACAAAGGCCAATGGCATGGGCAGGGCGAGTGGCACGGCAGCAATGGCGAGGTCTACCGCGGCGCCTTCCAGCAAGGGCTGTTCCATGGCCAGGGCGCCCTGACCACCAGCGACAGCAGCTACACCGGCGGCTTCAAGCTGGGGCGGCGCGACGGCGAGGGCACGCTCAAGGAAAACGGCATGACCTACCGGGGCGAATTCAAGGCCGACCAGTACTCCGGACTCGGTCGCCTGGAACTCGAAGACGGCAGCCAATACCAGGGCCAGTTCGCCCACGGCAAACCCAATGGCCAAGGCCAGCGCAGCGATGTCAGCGGCAATCAGTTCAGCGGCCACTTCATCAACAGCCAACTGGACGGCATTGGCAGCTTCAACAGCGCCGAAGGCGACAGCTATGTCGGCGGCTTCAAACAGAATCAACTGCACGGCAAGGGCCGCTACGAAAACGCCGACGGCGACGTGTGGATCGGCCAGTTCAAGGAAGGCGCGCTCAGCGGCAAGGGCGAACTGATCGGCGCTGACAACAGTCACTACCTCGGGCACTTCAGCGACTGGCGCTTCACCGGCCAGGGGCGCCTGAACCTGCCCGATGGCAGCTTCTACGTCGGCCAGTTCGACAACGACAGCTATCAGGGCCACGGCACGCTGGTACTGACCGACGGCACGGTGCAGAGCGGCGACTGGATCAATGGCGAGCGCGTGCGTGATGCCGACGGCAAATTGCTGCCCGACACCCTGGAGCTGGGCCTGCTGGCCCAGGGCCGCCTGCTCGATGAAGCGCTGGCCAATGTGCCTGCCTCAACCCCCGCGGTCGAACTGTACAGCCTGACGCTCGGCGGCGACGGCAAGCAGAGCGTATTCCTGCGCGAGTCCGACTACGTCAGCAACATGCTGGCCAGCCGTTTCGGCGCCTATGGCCAGATCCGCCTGGTCAACCACCGCGACCACCTCGGCGACCGGCCCATGGCCACCCGCGAAAACCTGCGCCGCGCCGCCCTGACCCTGGCCGAGCGCAGCGGTCCGGAAGACTTGCTGTTCATCTACCTGACCAGCCACGGCACCCACGAACACGAACTGGTACTCGACCAGCCGCGCATGGAGCTGGCCGACCTGCCCGCCGATGAGTTGGCCGCCGTCTTGGCACCGCTGAAAAACCGCGACAAGATCATCGTGATTTCCGCCTGCTACTCCGGAGGTTTCCTACCTGCCCTCAAAGACGAGCGCACGCTCGTCATGACCGCCTCGCGGGCTGACCGGGTGTCGTTCGGCTGCTCCGAGGAAGCGGACTTCACTTACTTCGGCGATGCCCTGTTCGCCCAGGCACTGAACCAGACCGACGACCTCGAGCAAGCCTTCAAGCTGGCCAAGGCCACGGTTGCCGAACGGGAACTGGCAGACAACTTCGAAGCTTCTGAACCACAGATCTGGGCACCCAAGGGGGTTCTGGCGCACTGGCAGGCACTGCGCAAGCAGCAAGCACGAAAAGCGCTGCAAAATGCGGCGTTGAACAACACGGATGCAAAGAGCAACTAAGCTGAACAGTATCAAGGGAGAAACACTATGTACTTGACGCCTCAGCACGTACTGCTCGCTGGAGCCACCGGCCTGACCGGTGAACATTTGCTCGACCGGTTGCTCAACGAGCCCACCATCAGTCGCGTACTGGCGCCCTCTCGCCGACCGCTGGCGGAACACCCGCACCTGGAAAACCCAGTCGGCGACCCTACCGTGTTCCTGCCTCAACTCAGTGGCCGGGTAGACATCGCCTACTGCTGCCTGGGCACCACGATCAAGCAGGCCGGTTCGGAACCGGCATTTCGCGCGGTCGACCTGGACATGGTGGTGGCCTTCGCCAAACGGGCGCGCGAAATGGGTGCACGCCACCTGATCGTGATCAGCGCCATCGGCGCGGACCCAAAATCCTCGGTGTTCTACAACCGCGTCAAAGGGGAAATGGAACAGGCCCTACGCGCGCAAGACTGGCCGCAGCTGACCATCTGCCGGCCCTCCCTGCTGCTGGGCGAACGTCTTGAGCCACGCCTGGCCGAGCAACTCGCCGGCCCGCTGTCCAGGCTGATCCCGGGTAAATATCGCGGCATCGAAGCCTGCCAACTGGCCCGCGCCATGTGGCGCCTGGCGTTGGAGGAGCAGGATGGGATACGGGTGGTGGAATCGGACGAACTGCGCAAGCTGGGCAAGTAGCCCTGCGCTACAACCCGCCCGTCGCCTGAAACCCGACCCCAAGCACCGTCAACACCGACAACGGCAGCAACAGCGTGTCGAGCAAGGCACTGGCCGGCAGGTCGAGGCCTGGATAACTCGGGGCTTCGGCACCAAATCGATCCTTGGCACAACAACCACCCTGTAGCGCATACCAGTCCAGGCGCGCCCCGGAATACACCACCGGAGCGCCCGGTTGCGCCGCATCCAGGGTGCGCACACTGGCGCATCCGGCCAGTTGCAAGGCCAGCAGCACCAGCAGCAGCTTACTCATCACTGCTCAGATGGTGTTCTCCCCAACGCGGCAGCATGTCCTGCGGGATGTTCAACACATTGAGAATCCGCGCCACGACAAAATCCACCAGGTCATCGATGGTCTGCGGCTGATGATAGAAACCCGGCGACGCCGGCAGGATCGTCACGCCCATGTTCGACAGCTTGAGCATGTTTTCCAGGTGAATGCTCGAATACGGCGCCTCGCGCGGCACCACAATCAACTGCCGGCGCTCTTTCAACGTCACGTCGGCGGCACGTTCGATCAGGTTGTTGCAGGCGCCCATGGCGATGGCGGACAAGGTCCCGGTCGAACAGGGCACCACCACCATCGCGGCCGGTGAGCCGGAGCCCGAGGCCACCGGCGACATCCAGTCTTCCTTGCCATACACCCGAATCTGCCCGGCGACCGCACCGGTGTATTCGGTGAGAAAGGCCTGCATCATCTGCGGCTTGGGCGGCAGCGTGACGTCAGTCTCGGTGGCCAGCACCAACTGCGCGGCCTTGGAGATCAGGAAATGCACCTCACGGTCTTCGCGCACCAGGCAATCGAGCAGGCGCAAGCCATACTGGGCGCCTGAAGCGCCCGTCATGGCCAGCGTGATGCGATCCGGACCGTTGTTCATTTAAGCGCCTCGGCCAGCTTGCCGTGCAGGCCGCCGAAGCCGCCATTGCTCATGATCACCACGTGCGTGCCCGGTTGAGCCTGGCTCTGGACCCGCGCAATGATGCCGTCCAGCGAATCGCTGACGATCGACGGCACCGTACACAGCGCCGCGGTGCCCGCCAGGTCCCAACCCAGGTTGGCCGGGGCGTACCAGATCACCTGGTCGGCATCGACCACGCTTTCCGGCAGTCCGTCACGGTGCGCGCCGAGCTTCATGGAGTTGGAACGCGGCTCGATGATGGCAATCAGCGGTGCGTCGCCAATGCGCTTGCGCAGGCCGTCCAGGGTGGTAGCGATCGCCGTCGGATGGTGGGCAAAGTCGTCGTAGATGGTGATGCCGTTGACCTGGGCCACGACTTCCATGCGCCGTTTGACACTCTTGAACGCGCTCAGCGCCGCAATGCCCATGGCCGGGACCACGCCGACATGGCGTGCTGCCGCCAGGGTCGCCAAGGCGTTGGCGACGTTGTGCTGACCGGTCATGTCCCAGTCGACCACGCCCTGCGCGACGCCCTCGAACAGCACTTCGAACTTCGAACCGTCTTCGCTGAGCAATTTGACCTGCCATTGCCCGCCGGCACCGGTGGTTTGCACCGGGGTCCAGCAGCCCATCTCGACGACCCGCTGCAACGCCGGCTCAGTGGTCGGATGTATCACCAGGCCTTCGCTCGGGATGGTGCGCACCAAGTGGTGGAACTGGCGCTCGATTGCTGGCAGATCGGGGAAGATGTCTGCGTGATCAAACTCCAGGTTGTTGAGGATCGCAGTGCGCGGGCGGTAGTGGACGAACTTCGAACGCTTGTCGAAGAAGGCGCTGTCGTATTCGTCAGCCTCGATCACAAAAAACGGCGTGTCGCCCAGGCGCGCCGAGACCGAGAAATTCTGCGGCACGCCGCCGATCAGGAAGCCCGGGCTCATGCCCGCGTGCTCCAGCACCCAGGCGAGCATGCTGCTGGTGGTAGTCTTGCCATGGGTGCCGGCAACCGCCAGCACCCAGCGCCCTTGCAGCACATGGTCGGCCAGCCACTGCGGGCCCGAGACGTACGGCAAACCTTTGTTCAAGACGTACTCGACCGCCGGGTTACCGCGGGACATGGCATTGCCGATCACCACCAGGTCCGGGGCCGGGTCGAGCTGGGCCGGGTCATAACCCTGCGTCAGTTCAATGCCCTGAGCCTCCAGTTGGGTGCTCATCGGCGGATAGACATTCGCGTCGGAGCCGGTCACGCGATGGCCCAGCTCTTTGGCCAGAACCGCCATCGAGCCCATGAAAGTGCCGCAGATACCCAGGATATGAATGTGCATAGTCAACCTCGTAAAACATCGAGGCAGGTTAGCCTAGGGTGGGAAAAATCGCACCTGATGTTTAAACGGGCGAGTCACTGCACCCTATTAAACGACTGAACATTCAGAATCTGCCTGCGACCCGGTACAACACCGATGCCGCTGATAACCTTGGCATCCCTCACGCTTGAGTGATCGCCGGAGACCGCCCATGAGCAAAACCACCTACGACCTGAGTATCTCCCCAGACAAAGGTCCCAAAAAATTGTCTGCCGGGCAGCGAAAATTCAATGAGCTGGTGAAAAAAATCGACAAACAACGGCAGATCCTGCAAGCGTGGGAAGCGGCCACCGCGCTTTATGAGCAGCGCTGGCACAGTGAGTTCGTGCCCCAGCTCGACATCCTGCATCAACACACGGTCGGGTTCGTGCAACGTCTGAGCGACCTGGGCGAGCGAATCAAACTCTCAAAAACCGATCGCAAGACGCTGACCCAGGAAATTTGCGGCCAAGCCTACGGCTTGCTTGATAGCGGCAATTGCAGCGATGAGGAGCAGGTGCGCTTGAAAGCGTTGTACAACCAGCACAGTGGCCGCGACTTCGATAGCGATGAGAAAGAGGACAACGAGTTTCTCAAACTGGGACTGCAGGAGATGTTCGGGGTCGAGCTCGACGACGATATCCAGGGGCTATCTCCCGACGACATCGCGCAAAAAATAAATGAGCGCTTGCAGAGCGAACAACCTGAGCCAAACAAACCTGGCAAGAAAAACGCCCACCAGCTACGCCAGGAAGCAGCCGCCGCCGAGGCCAGCCAGTCCGTGCGCGAGGTGTACCGCAAACTGGCCAGCGCCCTGCACCCAGACCGAGAAACCGACCCTGACGAGCGCGAGCGCAAAACCGTGTTGATGCAGCGCGTCAACCATGCCTATGGCCAGCGCAATCTGCTTGAGCTGCTGCAACTACAGCTGGAGTTGGAGCACATCGATGCAAGCACCCTCAACACGCTGACCGCTGATCGACTGAAACATTACAACCGCGTACTGACCGAGCAACTCGATGAGCTGAAACAGGAAGTATTCGATCAGGAGCAAGGATTCAAACTGCAGCTAAATCTCGACCCGTTCGACAAACTGACACTGGCGAACCTGCCTGGTTTTTACCAGCAGCAACTCGACTCGGTCCTGGATGATATTCAGGAACATATTCTGCTCGGCGAAGAGCTGAATGATTCCAAGAACCTGAAAGCCTGGCTCAAGGCACAGAGGGACTATGAGCGCGAAATGGAAAAATCACTCAACGACGACCTGTTTTTCGACGACCCGTTCTTTCGCTGAACAGCCGTCACTTCAGCCAACACCTAACGGGTTATCCCGTGCTTGCGCAGCTTTCTATAGAGGGTATTGCGGCTGACCCCCAACTGTTCGGCCGCATGGGTCATGTGCCAGCGCTGTTGCTCTAGGGCATTGAGCAAGGCCAGGCGCTCGGCATCGTCGAGTGGGAACTCGACCGGCGCCGGCGCACTGCTCGATGCCGGACGAGCCTGACGAATCATCGCAGGCAAGTCTTCGACACCAATACGCCCCTCTTCACACAAGGCAGCCAAGGTCCGCAGCACCGTGCGCAACTGCCGCACGTTGCCTGGCCAGGCAAACCCGAGCAACGCCTGGCGCGCCGGAGCATCAATCAACACCGCCTCGCCACCCGCCTCTTCGGCCAACAGAAAGTCCAGCAACTGGGATTTATCACTGCGCTCACGCAGGGGCGGCAAACCTACCTCCAGGCCATTGAGCCGGTAATACAGGTCTTCGCGAAAGCTGCCATCCTGCACCCGCTCCAGCAAGTCACGGTGGGTGGCGCTGATGATCCGCACGTTGACCGCCTGCGGCTCGCCACCAATCGGCACCACCAGCCGGTCCTCAAGTACCCGTAACAAGCGGGTTTGCAGGGCCAGGGGCATGTCGCCGATTTCATCCAGGAACAAAGTCCCGCCATCGGCCTGCTGTAGCTTGCCGCGCATGCCTTCCTTGCGTGCGCCGGTGAAACTGCCGCCGCGATAGCCGAACAGCTCGCTCTCGATCAGGCTCTCAGGAATGGCCGCGCAATTGAGCGCGACAAAGGCTTTGTCGGCACGCTGGCTGGCCTGGTGCACGGCCTTGGCAAAGGCCTCTTTGCCTGAACCGGTCTCGCCATTGATCAACAGCGGCACATCACGTTCGAACACCCGCAGGGCTTTGCGAAAATCCGCCTGCAAACCTTCATCGCCCAGGCAAATACCGGCCAACCGCGGCCGCTCGGCAACCCTCTGCGCCTGCGCAACCGGGGCGGGCACACTGCGCGGCTGACCGCGCAACAGGGCAAACAAGGCCCGGCCGTCGCGGGTGCGCAGTGGCCAACTGGCGCTGGCGTTGACGCTGGCGCGAGACATCAGTTGATCCAGCGAACAGTCGAAAAAGGCCTCCACCGGCTTGCCCACCAGGCCGCCGCGAATATGCCCCAGCAGGTTCAACGCGCTCTGGTTGACCGCACTGATGCGCCCTTCCCCGTCAAATGCCAGCAGCCCTTCGCTGAACAACCCGACCGACTCGGCCTGCAGGTGAAAGCGCAGCAACCACTGGTTGTCGAAGTGGCGCAGGAAGTAGCAGCTCTCGATCATTTTCGCCGAGAGATTGACCAGCGCCATGGTGTGGAACTGGCTCTGGCGCGAAACGTCATGGCGCGCCGAGGAAACGTCGAGCACCGCCAGCAGCTCGCCATGGGGGTCGAACACCGGGCTGGCCGAACAGGTCAGGCCCGTGTGGCGGCCGCGAAAGTGTTCATCCTGGTGGATGGTCAGCGCCTGGCGCTCCACCAGGCAGGTGCCGATTCCGTTGGTGCCTTCGCAGGCCTCACTCCAGTCGGCGCCGAGCCACAGGCCGGCGCGCTCGAAGATCTTGCGCTCGGTGGACGCCGTGACACAGTTGAGAATCACCCCACGGGCATCGGTCAACAGCACCGCGTGCCCGGCACCGCTGAGTTGCTGATGCAGGCTGTTCATTTCTCCGCCGGCAATCTGCAGCACCTGCTGCAGGCGCTCGCGACTTTCCAGCACCCGACCATGCTCCAGCACCGTGGGCGCGATGGCCAATGCCGGATCGAGATGATAGTCCTCCAGGCATCGCAGCCAGGAACGGGCGATGGACGGATCGCTGCCCGGACCGTGCAACTGGTTCTTGCCCTGGGTGACGGTCAAGACCTGTTGGGCATGGCGACTTAAATGGTTGCTGTGCATTTCTTATTGTTCTCCCCGAGGGTCAGGTCCGCAGAACGGTCGTAACCCCCGTGCCCCCTATCTTGTGCCTGGTTCAGGCGAGTGCTTCGCCCTCTCATGCAGCCGAGCATCCTCCAGCCCGGCGCGCATTGCAATGCCAGCGAGACCGACCGGTCACGCGCTGTGCCACAAACGGTACAAAGTGTCACACGCCCCGTATCGCATCTGGCACAGCCTGCAAGCAAGGCCCCGCCGCCGACTGCGCAAACCCTTGATTTACAAGCACCACAAGGCACTGGCCCGACCTTTGCTCTAGGCTTGTACCAGCGCTTATTGCGCGTACTCCCCTATAAGTACAAAAGCCAAGGAGACACTCATCATGCGTTACGCTCACCCCGGTACTGAAGGCGCTATCGTTTCGTTCAAAAGCAAATACGGTAACTACATCGGCGGCGAGTTCGTCGCGCCTGTCAAAGGCCAGTACTTCACCAACACTTCTCCGGTCAACGGCCAACCGATCGCCGAATTCCCCCGCTCCACCGCCGAAGACATCGAAAAAGCCCTGGACGCTGCCCACGCCGCGGCCGATGCCTGGGGCAAGACTTCGGTCCAGGACCGCTCCCTGGTGCTGTTGAAAATCGCCGATCGCATCGAGCAGAACCTCGAAGTCCTGGCAATCACCGAATCCTGGGACAACGGCAAGGCCGTGCGCGAAACCCTGAACGCCGACATCCCGCTGGCGGCTGATCACTTCCGCTACTACGCCGGCTGCATCCGCGCGCAGGAAGGCAGCTCTGCGGAAATCAACGAACACACCGCGGCCTATCACTTCCACGAACCGCTGGGCGTGGTCGGCCAGATCATCCCGTGGAACTTCCCGATCCTGATGGCCGCCTGGAAACTCGCGCCGGCCCTGGCTGCCGGTAACTGCGTGGTACTCAAGCCGGCCGAACAAACGCCGCTGGGCATCAGCGTGCTGCTGGAACTGATCGGCGACCTGCTGCCACCGGGCGTGTTGAACGTGGTGCAAGGGTTCGGCAAAGAGGCCGGCGAAGCCCTGGCCACCAGCAAGCGCATCGCCAAGATCGCGTTCACCGGCTCGACCCCGGTCGGCTCGCACATCATGAAATGCGCCGCCGAGAACATCATTCCGTCGACCGTGGAACTGGGCGGCAAGTCGCCGAACATCTTCTTCGCCGACATCATGCAAGCCGAAGAATCGTTCATCGAAAAAGCCGCCGAAGGCCTGGTGCTGGCGTTCTTCAACCAGGGTGAAGTCTGCACCTGCCCATCGCGCGCCCTGGTGCAAGAGTCGATCTACGACGACTTCATGCAAGTCGTGATGAAGAAGGTCCTGCAAATCAAGCGTGGCGACCCGCTCGACACCGACACCATGGTCGGCGCCCAGGCTTCCGAGCAGCAATTCGACAAGATTCTCTCCTACCTGGAAATCGCCAAGGGCGAAGGCGCCGAGCTGCTGACCGGTGGCAAGGTGGAAAAACTCGAGGGCAACCTGGCGACCGGCTACTACATCCAGCCGACCCTGCTCAAGGGCACCAACAAAATGCGCGTGTTCCAGGAAGAAATCTTCGGCCCAGTGGTGAGCATCACCACCTTCAAGGACGAAGCCGAAGCCCTGGCCATTGCCAACGACACCGAGTTCGGCCTCGGTGCCGGCCTGTGGACCCGCGACATCAACCGCGCCTACCGCATGGGCCGGGCAATCAAGGCCGGTCGCGTGTGGACCAACTGCTACCACCTGTACCCGGCACACGCCGCGTTCGGTGGCTACAAGAAGTCCGGCGTCGGCCGTGAAACCCACAAGATGATGCTCGATCACTACCAACAGACCAAAAACCTGCTGGTGAGCTACGACATCAACCCGCTGGGCTTCTTCTGATCCAACCTCCCGGCGACTTCGATCGCCGGGACTGACCTGTACCGGCAAGACTCTTTTTTCATGCAGTGCATTCGGCCCCCCTCGGCGGCCGGACGCACGGCTGCAAGCAGAAAATCGCAAAAGCCCGCGCGCCTTTGGTGAAACACAGCGTCCGCGCTGGAAAACAACAATAAGAAAGGAAACCGCAATGGATCAGATCGGCAACTACGTGCTCTATCTCATCATGTTCTGCGCCGTACTCGGCGCCTTCGCGGCGATCTACAACAGCGATGAAGGACTTGGTAAAGAATTCATGGAAGGCATCCACGCCACCGGGCACATCTTCGTGCCGGCGGCGGGGATCATGGCGTCCATCCCCTACCTGACAGTGGTCATCGAAAAAGCCTTCGGGCCGTTCTTCAGCTCCCTGGGCGCTGACCCGGCACTGGCGGCGACCATGATCATCGCCTCGGACATGGGCGGTTATCACCTGGCCTCGGCCCTGGCGGCCAGTAAAGAAGCACTGGTCATGGCGCTGATCACCGGTTTCATGGGCGGCGCGACCATCGTGTTCTCCATTCCCATGGGCCTGGCGATGCTCGACAAGCGCGACCACAAGTACATGGCCCTGGGCATCATGTCGGGCATCCTGACTATCCCGCTGGGCGTGCTGATTGCCAGTGTCATCCTCGCGTTCAGCAACCCGCTGGTGCGCGACCTGGTGTCGACCAACGGCGAAGCCACCTATCAATTGGCCCTGGGCCTGGGCAGCATCTTCGCCAACCTGCTGCCGATCCTGATCTTCGTCGTGGCCCTGGCCCTGGGCCTGCGTTTTCTGCCCGACCTGATGATCAAGGGTTTCATCATCTTCGGGCGCACCCTGGACGCCGCGATCAAGCTGGTCCTGGTGTTCTCCATCGTCGAGTACTTCACCGGCGTATTCACCCTGGTGTTCGGCAGTTGGGGGTTCCACCCGATCATCGCCGACGCTGAAGACCAGACCCGCGCCCTGGAAACCGCTGGCTACATCGGCATCATGCTGGCCGGTGCCTTCCCGATGGTCTATCTGCTGCGCAAGTACCTGGGCAAGCCGCTGGAAAGCCTGGGCAGCAAGATCGGCCTGAGCGCCGTTGGCAGTGCCGGCATGCTGGCGACCATCGCCAACATCCTGGCCATGTTCCGCCTGGTGCGTTTCATGCCGCCGAAGGACAAAGTGATCAACATTGCCTTTGGCGTGTGCGCGGCCTTCCTGCTGGGCGACCACCTGTCCTTCACTGCCAACTTCCAACCCACCATTATTCTGCCGGTGCTGATTGGCAAGATAAGTGCAGGTTTCATTGCCGTGGGCCTGGCGTATTGGCTGTCGGTACCCAAGGCCTTGCAACTGGAAGCCGAGGACCGCGCCGCCGGGATCATTGCCAAGGGCGAATACCTGGGCCTGCCGCTGCCGGAAACCCTGCACCCCGATGGCACCAAGGCAACGGCCTGAGTCTGCTGCATTGAAGTGCGCTGCCCACGCCGAGCGTGGCATGCTCAGCCACGGCCGGCCCCGGGCAGCGCACTGTCCTATTTGAAACGGAGACTGAAATGGCAAGTTTTTCCCATAGCGTGGGCGCCCAGACCTACCGCTTCGACGACCTCAAGGACGTCATGGCCAAAGCCAGCCCGGCACGCTCCGGAGACTTCCTGGCCGGTGTCGCCGCGCAGAACGACGGTGAGCGGGTAGCGGCGCAAATGGCCCTGGCGGATATCCCGCTCAAGCACTTTCTGCAAGAAGCGCTGATCCCCTACGAGACCGATGAAGTCACCCGGTTGATCATCGACACCCACGACGCCAACGCCTTTGCCACCGTCAGCCACCTGACCGTCGGCGGCTTTCGCGACTGGCTGCTCAGCGACGCCGCCGACGAACACAGTCTGCGTGCGCTGGCCCCCGGCCTGACGCCAGAAATGGCCGCGGCCGTGTCGAAAATCATGCGCGTGCAAGACCTGGTGCTGGTGGCGCAGAAAATTCGCGTAGTCACCCGCTTTCGCGGGACCCTGGGCCTGCGCGGTCGCTTGTCGACCCGGCTGCAACCCAACCACCCCACCGACGAGCCGGCCGGTATCGCGGCGAGCATTCTCGACGGCCTGCTGTACGGCAATGGCGACGCGATGATCGGCATCAACCCGGCCACGGACAGCATCGCCTCGATCTGCGCCATGCTGGAAATGCTCGACGCGGTGATCCAGCGCTACGAAATACCGACCCAGGCCTGCGTCCTGACCCACGTCACCACCTCCATCGAGGCGATCAACCGTGGCGTGCCCCTGGACCTGGTGTTCCAGTCGATTGCCGGCACCGAAGCCGCCAATGCCAGCTTTGGCATCAGCCTGAGCGTGCTCCAGGAAGGCTACGACGCCGGACTGAGCCTCAACCGCGGCACGCTGGGGCAAAACCTGATGTATTTCGAGACCGGCCAGGGCAGCGCGCTGTCGGCCAACGCCCACTTCGGCCTCGACCAGCAAACCTGCGAGACCCGGGCCTATGCCGTGGCACGGCATTTCAAGCCATTCCTGGTCAACACCGTGGTCGGTTTCATCGGCCCGGAGTACCTGTACAACGGCAAGCAGATCATCCGCGCCGGCCTGGAAGACCACTTCTGCGGCAAGTTGCTCGGCGTGCCCATGGGCTGCGACATCTGCTACACCAACCACGCCGAAGCCGACCAGGACGACATGGACACCCTGCTGACCCTGCTGGGCGTGGCCGGGATCAACTTCATCATGGGCATCCCCGGCTCCGACGACATCATGCTCAACTACCAGACCACCTCATTCCATGACGCCCTCTACGCGCGCCAGACCCTGGGCCTGAAACCGGCCCCGGAATTCGAGGCATGGTTGGCGAACATGGGTATTTTCACGCAGGGTGACGGCAAGGTCCGGTTCGGCAACAACCTGCCGCCGGCCTTCCGCCAGGCCCTGGCGCAACTGGGATGAATGAGGTGCTCATGGAACAACCACCGATCGACCCGCAGAACCCCTGGTTGGAACTGCGCCGCCTGACCCCCGCGCGCATCGCCCTGGGCCGGTCCGGCACCAGCATGCCGACCGGCGCCCAACTGGATTTCCAGTACGCCCACGCCCAGGCCCGTGACGCCGTGCACCTGCCCTTCGATCACGCCGGGCTGAGCACGCAGTTGGCCACAGCCGGACGCGCCAGCCTGCTGCTGCACAGCGCCGCCAGCGATCGGCATAGCTACCTGCAGCGCCCGGACCTGGGGCGCAAACTCTCCGAGCACTCGGCGCAAACCCTGCGTGAATATGCCGAGGCCCACCCAGGCGGGGTCGACTTGGCCGTGGTGGTGGCAGACGGCCTGTCGGCACTGGCGGTACATCGGCACACCCTACCCTTCCTGGCGCGCATGGAAGAACAGACCGAGGCCGAGGGCTGGTCCCTGTCGCCGGTGATTCTGGTGGAACAAGGTCGGGTCGCCGTGGCCGACGAAATCGGCCAGTTGCTGGGAGCCAAAATGGTG
This sequence comes from Pseudomonas sp. P5_152, assembly GCF_033989915.1. Taxonomy (NCBI): domain Bacteria; kingdom Pseudomonadati; phylum Pseudomonadota; class Gammaproteobacteria; order Pseudomonadales; family Pseudomonadaceae; genus Pseudomonas; species Pseudomonas sp. P5_152. The sequence continues at coordinate 2,356,566 of NZ_JASFAH010000002.1, forward strand.
GTGATCCTGATCGGCGAACGCCCCGGCCTCAGCTCGCCCGACAGCCTCGGCCTGTATTTCACCTACAACCCCAAGGTCGGCCTGACGGACGCCTACCGCAACTGCATCTCCAATGTCCGCCTCGAGGGCCTGAGCTACGGCATGGCCGCCCACCGCCTGCTGTACCTGATGCGCGAGGCCTGTCGCCGGCAGCTATCGGGCGTCAACCTGAAAGATGAGGCGCAACTGCAGACTATCGAGTCAGAAAACGACGCACAAACCAGCTCCAATTTCCTGCTCGGTCCGCAGAAACCCTGAGTCTACTGCGCATTGCGTTTTAGTCGCGCTTTGAGGCAGAGTCGACGAACGGCTGCCCGAGTGATGGATCAATTGCCGTCAAATCCACTGGAAACTGCCGTCATATCTACTTGAAGTTGAGGCCTCTAGCATGCGGATTATTCAAGCTACTCTCGAGCACCTGGACCTGCTGACGCCTCTGTTCGTCAAGTACCGCGAGTTTTACGGCTCGCTGCCTTATCCGGATTCCTCCCGCGCGTTCCTGGAAAAACGCCTGCGCCGCAAGGAGTCGGTGATTTACCTGGCCTTGCCAGATGACGACGATGGCCGACTGCTGGGCTTTTGCCAGCTGTACCCGAGCTTCTCGTCCCTGTCGCTCAAGCGGGTATGGATCCTCAACGACATCTACGTCGCCGAAGACGCCCGCCGCCAACTGGTCGCCGACAACCTGATGCGCACCGCGAAAAAAATGGCCAAGCAAACCCAGGCCGTGCGCATGCGCGTGTCCACTAGCAGTGACAACCTGGTGGCGCAAAAAACCTACGAGTCCATGGGCTTTCGTGAAGACAGCGAGTTCAAGAACTACATTTTGCCGATCAGCGACGAACTCTGACATTTGTGACGTTTCCAGGTGGCGCGGGCGCACGCTCCCGCCGGGGGGTGCGTTGCGCCCCTGAAACCTGAACCCAGGCTGAACCCGATGCACTTAATTCCCCCGGCAATCCTCACACCATCGCCTTCGTAATCCCTCGCTACAAAACCCACACGCTTTTCACTTTGCTGTCCGTATAATCGCGATCTTTATCGGCCGTAAGAAATAGCCCGCGGCCTTGTAGTCATATTTTTCAGACTTTCCGCACAGGCTTGCCGAGTCGAGCCGCCACACAGGTGCCCTCCATGGATTTCAACCCGATCGACCTTGTCCTGCATCTCGACGTGTACCTCGATATGCTGGTCACCAACTACGGGCCATGGATCTACGCCATTCTTTTCCTGGTGATCTTCTGCGAGACCGGCCTGGTGGTCATGCCCTTCCTGCCGGGCGACTCGCTGCTGTTCATCGCCGGTGCCGTCGCCGCCGGTGGCGGCATGGACCCGGTGCTGCTGGGCGGGTTGCTGATGCTGGCGGCGATACTCGGAGACAGTACCAACTATGTGGTCGGTCGAACGGCCGGGGAAAAACTGTTCAGTAATCCCAACTCGAAAATCTTCCGCCGCGACTACCTGCAACAAACCCACGACTTCTATGAAAAGCACGGCGGCAAGACCGTGACGCTGGCGCGCTTCCTGCCGATCATCCGGACCTTTGCGCCCTTCGTCGCCGGTGTCGCCAAGATGCCCTATCCGCGTTTTTTCGCCTTCAGTGTGTTCGGCACCATCCTCTGGGTCGGCGGCCTGGTGACCCTGGGTTACTTCTTCGGCAACGTGCCCTTCATCAAGAAGAACCTGTCGCTGCTGGTGGTAGGCATCATCCTGTTGTCGCTGGTGCCGATGATCATTGGCCTGGTCCGCAGCCGCTTCGGTGGCTCGAGCTCCAAAGCCCAGTCGCGCTGATCGCCCATGGGCCTGCTCAGCACCTGGCGTCGCCAACGCACCTTGGCCAAGCACCCCGTTGCCGATGAAACCTGGCAGCGGGTCCGTCAGCACCTGAGTTTTCTCGACGGCCTGAGCGAGGCCGAGGACCAATGGCTGCGCGAGTCGGCCGTGCTGTTCCTGCAGGACAAACACCTGACCTGCCTGCCCGGCGTCGAGCTGCACCAGGAACAACGCCTGCTGCTCGCCGCCCAGGCCCAGTTGCCGCTGCTGCACCTGGGCGATCTGAACTGGTACCAGGGTTTCCATGAGATCGTGCTGTACCCCGACGACTTCCTCAGCCCGCAGCGCCATCGCGATGCCAGTGGCGTGGAGCATGAGTGGGACGGCGAACACAGCGGTGAAGCCTGGCAGCAAGGGCCGATCATCCTGGCCTGGCCCGGAGTGATGGCCAGTGGTGGCTGGGAAGGTTACAACCTGGTGATCCACGAACTGGCGCACAAGCTCGACATGCTCAACGGTGACGCCAACGGCCTGCCGCCGCTGCACAGTGACATGCGGGTCTCGGACTGGGCACAGGTGATGCAACACGCCTACGACGACCTCAACCGCCAGCTCGACCACAACCCCGATGCCGACACGCCGATCGACCCCTACGCCGCGGAAAACCCCGCCGAGTTCTTCGCCGTCACCAGCGAATACTTCTTCAGCGCCCCGGATTTGCTGCACGGCAGTTATCCACAGGTCTATCAGCAACTGCAGCTGTTCTACCGCCAGGATCCCCTGGCAAGGCTTGCGCATTTGCAAGCCGAACATCCGGCGTATCAGCCACACGACTAAGGTCTACGCGACTTCTGGTACGTGGCACAGGCTCAGGAATATGCCTATAATCGCCGCCACTTTTTGGTCAATCCGGCCAAGTCATTTGGCCACTAACGGGGGCACCGCCCAATGAGCTACAGCAAGATTCCGGCTGGCAAAGACCTGCCGAACGACATCTACGTCGCGATCGAGATCCCGGCTAACCACGCGCCGATCAAATACGAAATCGACAAAGACAGCGATTGCCTGTTCGTTGACCGTTTCATGGCCACCCCAATGTTCTACCCGGCCAACTACGGTTTCATCCCCAACACCCTGGCTGACGATGGCGACCCCCTCGACGTGCTGGTTGTAACCCCTTACCCGGTTGCTCCAGGCTCGGTCATCCGCGCACGTCCAGTTGGCATCCTGCACATGACCGACGACGGCGGCGGCGATGCCAAAGTTATCGCGGTGCCACACGACAAGCTGTCCCAGCTGTATGTCGACATCAAGGAATACACCGACCTGCCAGCCCTGCTGCTGGAACAGATCAAGCACTTCTTCGAGAACTACAAGGATCTCGAAAAAGGCAAATGGGTGAAGATCGACGGTTGGGGCGACGCCGAAGCTGCGCGCGCTGAAATCATGAAGTCGGTTGCCGCCTACAAAGGCTGAGACGGCATTGGCCTGGCGCCACTGACGGCTTGAAAAACCCCGGTTATCCGGGGTTTTTTTATAACTATAGAAACTTCAAATAACAGTCTAATTAATACAATTTGGAAGGTTGTTTAGTTGCGTTTATCACTCACTTACAAGCTCTTGCAAAACAAGCGGATATTCCTGCGTAAATTGATCGGTTTGTTTATTCAATACCGTTAGTTGACTGAGTAAAATCCGCGTTTATGAAAAAACACAAATGCGGCCCACGCTTCAAGGCACTCCTCAAGGAGGTGAAAATCACCCCCTCGGAGTTTGCTACCTTCTGCAACGTCGAGCCCCAGCACATCAACAACTGGTACATCCGCGGCGTGCCCTACCCCCGCGTCGAAGAAATCGCCCGCCTGCTGAGCGTCAACAGCCAATGGCTGATCAATGGCGAAGGCCCCAAGCATCCCGTCATCGGCCAAACTTGCGAACCGATTGCCACCCAACTGGACACCCAAGAGTCGCGCGGGCAGTACCACACCTGTGCCGACTCCCCAGACATCGAACTCCCGCTCTACAAAGAACAGCCCAAAGCCCTCGGCTCCAGCGACACCCATGTCGTCGCAATCCCCGGCGAAGCCGTTCGCCTGCCCCGTCGCTACCTGGAGAACCTGGAAGTCAAACCCATCCACGCCATCTGCGTGCCCATGGTCGGCGACAGCATGTCGGAGAGAATCGAAGACGGCTCGACCCTGGCCATCGACCGCAGCCTGACCCAGATCATCGACGGCCAGATCTACGCCCTCCAGCACGCCGGCATGCTGCGCATCAAATACCTGCACCGCCTCCCCGGCGGCGCCCTGCGCTTGCGCAGCCACAACAGCAGTGGCTATCCGGACGAAATCTTCAGCGCCGAACAAATCAAAAAACAGGATATCGACGTCCTCGGCTGGGTGTTCTGGTGGTCCACCCTCAACAAACAGCGCCCGCCAGTACCCTTTGCATGACCACCGCAACGCCCTGCAATACACATCGCACTGGGAATTCCCCAAAAAAATCAGTATGCTGCGCACCACATTTGCATCGACCCGCCCCGCGCCGGTCCGATCGCACCGACAAGGCAGATGACTTTCTCGCCAAGTCCCACAGCCGGACGCAAGATCCGGGTGTACGTTTTGAAGGCTGGTACGGTTTACCAAAAATAAACCAAGCCAGTCCCCGAGAAGCCGGCCACAAGCCGGCTTTTTAATGCCCGTTAAACCCCCTCTCTACGCAAATCACCCCTCCCCAAACACCACCGCCTGCATCGGCGCTGTATTCACCTTCAACTGAAACACCTCCGGCCGCGAATAGTGCCCGCACACGTCAAAATCAAGGTTGCTGGCGCGGCCGATGGACAGGTCGATTTCGGCGTACAGGATGGTTTCCTGGTCAAACACTGGCCCTGCCAACACTTCGCCGGTCGGGCTGACGATCATGCTGCCGCCGTGCATGATGTAGTCGGCGTCCTGGGCCTGGAGGTTGAAGTCTTCGCGGTAGCTGGCCGGGTATTCGGCCAGGGTGATGGCCTGGCAGGCGGACAGGACGTGGACCCGGCCTTCGAGGGCGATGTGCACCATCGATGAGGCCCAGGTTGGGCGGTCGTCGGCGGTGGGCGCGCAGTAGATTTCGGTGCCTTGGGCGTACATGGCCTGGCGCAGGGCGGGCATGTAGTTTTCCCAGCAGATGACGCTGCCCAGGCGGCCGAAGGGGGTGTCCACCGGGGCGATGGTCGAGCCATCGCCGAAGCCCCAGATGATCCGCTCCTGGCCGGTCGGCATCAGTTTGCGGTGATACCCGGCAATGCCTTGGCCCGGGGCCAGGGTCACGGCGGTGCAATACAGCGTGCGGCCCAGGCGCTCGATGATGCCCATGACCACATGCAGGCCGGTTTCATTCGCCACTTCGCTGAGACGGGCCAGTTCCGGGCCGTCGAGGGTGACTGCGCCGTCCATGTAGCGCTCGAAGTGCGCGCGGCCGGTGGCATTGCGGCTGCCGATGACGGTACCGAAGGCGGCGCCCTTGGGGTAGCCGCCGAGGAAGGCCTCGGGGAACACCGCAAGCGTGGCGCCCTGGGCGGCGGCCTGGCGGATCAGGCCGGCCGCTTTTTCGGCGCTCAGTTGCGGCTCGAACGGAATGGAAGACGCTTGCACTACAGCTGCTTTAAACATGAGCCTTGCCTTGTGTCAGAAGAAGATGGGGATTAACCACGAGTGATGTCGCGGTCCTTGGTTTCCGGCAGCAGGAACCAGAGCACGATGAAGCAGGCCAGTGACACGGCGGCCAGGTACACGGCAGGAATGTTCGGGTTGTGGGTGGCCTGGATCAGTGCCACGGCAATGAACGGGCCCGGGCCAGCCAGCAGGGCCAACGCCACGTTGTGCCCGACTGCGGCGCCGGTGGAGCGGATCGACGCTGGGAACACTTCCACCAGCAACACCACGTCCATCACCGCAGTGATCGCCACCAGCAGCGCCATGATCAGCAATCCCAGGAGGATTGCCCCGTAGTGGCCGGTGTTCATCAACAGAAACACCGGGTAGGCCAGCACGGTCAGGCCGAATGCAGCGCTGAGGACAAAAGGACGACGACCAAAACGATCGCTGAGGCGCCCGACAATCGGGTTGAGCAAGGTGTAGATCACCAGGGTCAGGCTGCACAGCCACAGGGCCGTGGATTTGCTCAGGCCGACGGTTTGCGTCAGGTGGGTGTTGGCGTAGGTGATGAAGTAGTACAGCGACACGCCGAACAAGGCAGAGAATGCGAAGGAAATCACGAACGCGCGCCATTTGGCCCGGCTGGATACGGTTTCCAGGGTGTTGTTGGCCCGCTTGCGTTCAAGCTCCTCGTAGACCGGGGTGTCACCCAGTTTGCGGCGGATGTACATGGCCACGCCCGCCATGACGATGGAGGCAACGAACGGTACTCGCCATCCCCACTGAGCCACTGCCTCCTCGGACATTGAACTGGTGATGATCGCCGCAATCGCCGTACCGCAAAGAAATGCTGCGCCGGCCGTACCGGTAATCACGCTGGCAGCGGTGGCGCGGCGATTGGCCGGGGCACTTTCGACGATGTAGATCCCGGCGCTGGACCACTCACCTCCGACCATCATTCCCTGCAAGAAGCGCAGGGCCACCAGCAATATCGGCGCAGCAATGCCGATGCTCGCGTAGTCCGGCAGCAGGCCGATCAGCGTGGTCGCCAGCCCCATGCCGAACACCGTGATGATCAGCACCGCGCGTCGCCCCAGCTTGTCGCCAATCGGCCCCAGCACCACGGCGCCCAATGGCCGGGCGAGAAACCCCACGGCGAACACCGCCAGCGACGACAGCAGCGAGACGCCGGGCTGGGTGGATGGGAAGAAGATCTGGCCGATCACCGCGGCGAAGTAGCCGTAGATGGCAAAGTCGAACCACTCCATGAAGTTGCCGATACCGACGGCCACTGCACGTTTGCGCAGTTCCGCCGCGGCGCTGGATGACGCTATGCCTTCAGGTTGATCCGTTCGCGCTATCGTCTGTTGCATGCTGAGGTTCTCGATTGTTGTTGTGTTTGCCTGGGTTGAGATTAAGAATCCGCAGGTTAATTAATCAAACGAATACTAGAGATACCCATGATTAGAATTTCTAATATCAGTAGGGTCGACCTCAATCTGTTAATCATCTTCCAGTGCCTGATGACCGAGCGCAGCGTGACCCGCACGGCTGCCGTGCTGCACGTGACTCAAGGGGCGGTGAGCTCTTCGCTCAAGCGGTTGCGCGAACAGTTTCACGACGAACTGTTTCTGCGCACCGGCACCGGCATGGTGCCGACACCTCGGGCACTGGAGATCGCACCCAAGGTGATGGAAGCGCTGACAGCCGTCAGCGCGATTGTCGATCGCCAGCCGCAGTTTGCCGCCGAGTCATCCAACCGGGTGTTCAACATCGCCCTGTCGGACGACATCGAAAGTTACCTGTCGCCCAGGCTGGTCAACGAGGCCAAGGCCCGCGGCCTGTCAGTGAGTTTCGCCTTTCACCAGACCAACAGCTCACTGTGGAAAAACGCCCTGGCGGACCCGGCCATCGACATGGTCTTGTGTTCCGAACCCAAGGAAGTCACCTCGCACTACTCCTCTCAAGTGCTGTTCTCTTCGTCCTACTCCTGCCTGTATGACGGACCACGTCTCAACCTGCAGAGTCCTATCAGTCGCGACGAATACCTGCGCCACGAACATGTGCGGGTATCCTTCGATGGCCGCCGTGGTTTCGTCGATGACCTGCTGGAAAGTGAAGGCATCCCGCGTCGGGTTTCAGCGTCCTTTACCCACTTTTCCGGGGCCCTGGCGACGCTGGTCAACAGCGATGTGATCGCCACCCTGCCGACCTTTGCGGCGCTGTCCTACGCCCGGATTGCCCGACTGACGGTCAGCCCGGTGCCGATTTTTGTCCCGGCCTTTCGTGTGTTCATGGTCTGGGACGTGGAACACAACGACGACCCGCACAACCGCTGGCTGCGTAATTTCATTATCGATACCACCCAGGAGTTGCAGCGGGGGTCGTTGACGCCGGTTTAGAATTGGCGACAACCGCTCCTTCCCCCCCACTGCCACGCGAACACTCAACGAGAACCCCACACATGCCCTTGCACATCCCGACTCTCTTAGTGGTCTCGGTGTTTGTATTCATCCTGATGGGGCTGTTGACCGTGCACGCCTGGTTGCGCGAGACCCGCGATCGCTCGCTGGCCTACCTGGGGTCCATGATGCTGCTGGCGGCCCTGGGCATGGTGCTGGTCAGCCTGCGGGACCTGGGCTTCGATGCTGTGCCCATCGTGCTGGGCAATGTGGTGCTGTTGCTGAGCGCAGCGATGAGCTGGACCGCCATGCGAGTGTTCACCGGGCGTTCGCCTTCTGTGCCGGGGATACTCGCCGGGGCGGGCATCTGGCTGAGCCTGTGCCTGGTGCCGGTGTTCTATGCCTCCCTGCCCGTTCGGGTGTTCGCCTACTCGGTGCTGGCGGCCGGCTACGGGGTATTGACCATCCTGGAGTTTGTGCACGGCCGCAAGACCCTTGAAGTCGCCTACCTGCCAGCGCTGATCCTCACCGTTCTGCACACCCTGTTCTATGCCGTGCGCAGCCTGACCGATCTGGGCCTGCCCCTGGATCAGGCACTGCGTGGGGCCGGCACCGGGGTGGGATTTTTCTCGTTCATGCTGTTCGAGTCGATGCTGTATGTGATCGGCATCGGCTACGTGACCCTGGCAATGGTCAAGGAGCGCGCCGAACTGCGCTTCAAGGCTGCCGCCCTGTGCGATGCCCTCACCGGTGCCGGCAACCGCCGCGCCTTCATGTTGCATGGCGGGCAACTGCTCAAGGACTGCGCTCAACGCGAGCAGCCTGCGGCCCTGCTGCTGTGCGACCTGGACTACTTCAAGCGCCTGAACGACACCTTCGGCCACCACATCGGCGACCAGGCCCTGATTGCGTTCGCCCGGGTCATCCAATCCAACCTGCGCAAACCAGATGTCTTCGCCCGCATCGGCGGCGAAGAGTTTGCCTGTGTGCTGCGCGACTCAGACTTGCAGCACGCCGTACTGGTCGCCGAACGCATTCGCCAGGCATTTGCCGAGCTCACGCTACTTGAACCGGGCCTGCTCAGCGTCAGTATTGGCGTCGTGACCAGCGTTGAGGCTGGCTACAACTTGGTGCGCCTGCTTTCACAGGCCGATGAAGCGCTGTACGTGGCCAAGGCCAAGGGCCGCAACCGAGTGCAGGTCGCGGGGCCGGCGGCCGTGGCGCGAGTGCAGGGTGGAAGTGTCGCCGGATGAAGAACCGCAGCAGGCATGTTAGAGGTGAAGGCGACAATGCCTGCTCTCGGCCGGCATCAAGCCATTCCAATGGCCTCCGCGTTGCTGATCCCCCCCCTATCTGCTAGTGTCGCGCCGGTTCAAATGTCACCTGGATAGCCGCCATGGCCCGCAAAAAAGCTGCACTGGATTTCGAACAATCCCTCGCCGACCTGCAAACGCTGGTTGAGCGTCTGGAGAACGGCGAGCTGTCGCTGGAAGACTCGCTGACCGCCTTCGAACAAGGCATCGGCCTGACCCGCGATTGCCAGGCCGCACTGGCACAGGCCGAGCAGAAGGTCCAGGTGCTGCTGGAGCGCGATGGCGAACTGGCCGAGGCGCCTTTCGACGCGGATCAACCAGAATGATCGCGGCGTATTCGGCCAGCAGTCAGGCCCGGGTCAACGCCGCGTTGGAAAGCCTGTTCGGCGCGCCGAGCCCGGAGCTCGCGCGCTTGTACGAAGCCATGCGCTACAGCGTGATGAACGGTGGCAAGCGCGTGCGCCCGCTCCTGGCTTACGCCGCCTGCCAGGCCTTGGGCGGCGAGGCTGAGCAAGCCAATGGCGCGGCCTGTGCGGTCGAATTGATCCACGCTTACTCGCTGGTGCATGACGATTTGCCGGCCATGGACGACGACGACCTGCGTCGCGGCCAGCCCACCACGCACAAGAAATTCGATGAAGCCTGCGCGATTCTCGCCGGTGACGGCCTGCAGAGCCTGGCTTTCAGCGCCCTGCTCGACCCGCGCTTGAATAACGCCGATGCCGAGATCCGCCTGCAAATGGTCAGCGCCCTGGCGTTGGCGGCAGGCCCGGCCGGCATGGTCGGCGGCCAGGCCATCGACCTCGGTTCGGTGGGCATCAAGCTCGACCAGCAAGCCCTGGAATACATGCATCGGCACAAGACCGGCGCGCTGATCGAGGCCAGCGTCAAGCTCGGCGCCCTGGCCAGTGGTCGGGCCGAGAAGAGCGAGCTCAAGGCGCTGCAGACCTATGCCCAGGCCATCGGCCTGGCGTTCCAGGTGCAGGACGACATTCTCGACGTCGAAAGCGATACCCAGACCCTGGGCAAACGCCAGGGCGCCGATATTGCCCGGGACAAACCGACCTACCCGGCCCTGCTCGGCCTCGAAGCAGCCAAGGCCTATGCCCTGGAACTGCGCGATCAGGCCCTGCACGCGCTGCGACCGTTTGACGCGTCGGCCGAGCCGCTGCGCGATCTGGCCCGCTATATCGTCGACCGTCGCAACTGATCCGGTGCACGCTGCCCAGCAAGTTCCGCGCTCTGCGTGGGCAGCGTGCGCTGCATCAGGTAAACTGCCGCATCTTTTATACCTATAACGATTCGCCTGATGCCCACGACGTTTCATGAGATTCCCCGCAAGCGCCCGACCACGCCCCTGCTCGACCGTGCCAACACGCCGGACGGCTTGCGCCGGTTAGGCGAAGCCGAGCTGGAAACCCTGGCCGATGAGTTGCGCCTGGAATTGCTCTACACGGTCGGTCAGACCGGTGGGCATTTTGGTGCTGGCCTGGGCGTGATCGAGCTGACCATCGCGCTGCATTACGTGTTCGACACCCCGGACGACCGGCTGGTGTGGGACGTGGGTCATCAGGCTTATCCGCACAAAATTCTCACCGGTCGTCGTGAGCGCATGGGCACCCTGCGCCAGAAAGACGGGATCGCCGCCTTCCCGCGCCGCTCCGAAAGCGAATACGACACCTTTGGCGTCGGCCACTCCAGCACCTCGATCAGCGCAGCGCTGGGCATGGCCATTGCCGCCCGCCTGCAGAACAGTGATCGCAAGGCCATCGCGGTGATCGGCGACGGCGCCCTGACCGCTGGCATGGCCTTCGAGGCGCTGAACCATGCGCCCGAAGTCGACGCCAACATGCTGGTGATCCTCAACGACAACGACATGTCGATCTCGCGCAATGTTGGCGGGCTGTCCAATTACCTGGCCAAGATCCTTTCCAGCCGCACTTACGCGAGCATGCGCGAGGGCAGCAAAAAGGTCCTGTCGCGCCTGCCTGGCGCCTGGGAAATCGCCCGCCGCACCGAAGAGTACGCCAAGGGCATGCTGGTCCCCGGCACCCTGTTCGAAGAGCTGGGCTGGAACTACATCGGGCCGATCGACGGCCACGACCTGCCGACCCTGATCGCCACGCTGCGCAACATGCGTGACCTCAAGGGGCCGCAGTTCCTGCATGTGGTGACCAAAAAAGGCAAAGGTTTCGCCCCGGCGGAAGTCGATCCGATCGGCTACCACGCCATCACCAAGCTCGAACCCCTGGATGCCCCGGCCGCCGCGCCGAAGAAAGCCAGCGGGCCGAAGTATTCCGGTGTGTTTGGCGAATGGCTGTGCGACATGGCCGCTGCCGACCCGCGCCTGGTGGGGATTACCCCGGCGATGAAGGAAGGCTCCGACCTGGTGGCGTTCAGCGAACGTTTCCCGCTGCGCTATTTCGACGTGGCGATCGCCGAGCAACACGCGGTGACCCTTGCCGCCGGCATGGCCTGCGAAGGCGCAAAACCGGTGGTGGCGATCTACTCGACCTTCCTGCAGCGTGGCTACGACCAGCTGGTGCATGATGTGGCGGTGCAGAACCTCGATGTGCTGTTCGCCATCGACCGCGCCGGCCTGGTGGGCGAAGACGGTCCGACCCACGCCGGCAGCTTCGACCTGTCGTTCCTGCGCTGCATCCCCGGGATGCTGGTGATGACCCCAAGCGACGAGAACGAACTGCGCAAGATGCTCACCACCGGCCACCTGTACAACGGCCCGGCGGCAGTCCGGTATCCACGCGGCAACGGCCCGAACGCAACGATCGACAAAGACCTGGAGCCGATCGAGATCGGCAAGGGCATGGTGCGCCGCCAAGGCAGCACCGTCGCCCTGCTGGTGTTCGGCGTGCAACTGGCCGAAGCGCTGAAAGTCGCCGAGACCCTGGATGCGACCGTGGTCGACATGCGCTTCGTCAAGCCGCTGGATGAAGCGCTGGTGCGTGAGATTGCCGCCAGCCACGAGCTGCTGGTGACCATCGAAGAAAACGCAATCATGGGCGGCGCCGGTGGTGCGGTCAGCGAATTCCTCGCCCGCGAGAACATCCTCAAGTCGATGCTGCACCTGGGCTTGCCGGACAGCTACGTCGAACACGCCAAACCGGCGCAAATGCTGGCCGAGTGCGGGCTGGATGAGGCGGGAATCGAAGCGTCGATTCGCCAGCGCTTGCAACTGCTTAACATCTAAAGACACATACAAAACCCTGTGGGAGCGAGCTTGCTCGCGATGACGGTCTGACAGTCGACATATTCGTTGACTGACAGACCGTCATCGCGAGCAAGCTCGCTCCCACATTGGTTTCATGCTTTTCAAAACTATACTCGCTCCAACGCCGATGGACTGCCAATGAAACTCTCCCGCCTTGCCATGACGCTGACCCTGCTGCCGGCCGGCCCACTGCTGGCCGACACCTTCGAACGCGACCAGGCACTGAAGCTGCCCGAAGTCCTGATCAGCGCCAATCGCCAGGTCGAAGCCCGCAATGACAGCAGTGCAGCCAACACGGTGTTCACCCGTGATGATATCGACCGCCTGCAACCCTCCAGCGTCACCGACCTGCTGAGCCGGGTGCCGGGGGTGCAAGTCACCCAGGCGGGCGGGCGCGGCAGCCTGCCGGGGATTTCCATTCGTGGCACCAAATCCGCGCAAAGCCTGGTGCTGGTCGACGGCCAGCGCATCGGCAATTCGACCTCGGGCGACAGCAACCTGCAGCACATCAACATCGAACAGGTCGAGCGCGTGGAAGTGTTGCGCGGCTCACGCTCGGTGATTTATGGCAGCGATGCGATTGGCGGGGTGATTCAGATCTTCACCCGGCGCAGTGCCGAGCCCGGCCTGCAGCCACGCCTGCACATGGGGTTGGGCAGCAACCAGACCTGGGAGCGTAGCCTCGGCCTGTCCGGTGGCGATGCCAACACCCGCTTCAACCTCGGCGCCAGCCTGGATGAAACTGCCGGGATCGACCGCACCCACCAGTCCTACCCCAGCGATGGCGATCACGACGCCTACCGCAACCAGGCGCTGAGCCTGAGCCTGAGCCATGGTTTGAGTGACGACCTGGAAGTCGGTTTCAACGTGCTGGATAACCGCGGCAAGAGCGAGTTCGATAGCCCGTTCGGTCGCTACGACTCAAGCACGGGGCAAAGCTACCAACAAAAGCCCTACAGCGATTTCAACGTCAGTAGCGTCAGCGGCTATTTCGATGCCCGCGTCAACCAGGCCTGGAAGACGCGCGTCGAACTGGGCCACAGCGAGAACCGCGAACAAACCCGCGACAAGCTCAGCACTGAAGACTCGGTATTCAACACCTACCGCGACTCCGTGAATTGGCAGAACGACCTGACCCTCAACGAGCAGAACAGCCTGATCCTGGGGGGTGACTGGTACGAAGATCGGGTCAACAGCGACTTTGACTACTACGGCGCGCGCGCCGCTTTAGGTGAAGACAGCCGCTGGAACCGCGCCGCGTTCATTCAGCATCATTTCACTGCCGAGCACTTCTCTACCGAACTGGGCCTGCGCCGCGACGACAATCAACAGTTCGGCAGCCAGAACAGCTGGAGCGGCACCTTCACCCTGCCGCTGAACGCCGACAATGACTTGCTGCTGACTTACAGCGAAGGTTTCCGGGCGCCGACCTTCAACGACCTTTACTACCCGGACTACAACAACCCGGGCCTGAAGCCTGAAACCTCAAAGAGCTACGAACTGCAATGGCGCAGCCAACTGACTGACAGCAGCCGACTGGAAGCCTCGCTCTACCGCACCGACCTCGAAGACGCGATCATCTATGGCAGCCGCCCGGAAAACGTCGCCTCGGCGCGGATCAACGGCTTCGAGGCAGCCCTCAAGCAGGAGCTGTTCGGCTGGCAGAGCAACCTGGGCGTCTCGATCATCGACCCACGGGACCGCGACAGCGGCCACACCCTCGCCCGCCGTGCCCGCCGCACCTTGAACCTGGACCTGGACCGGCAGTTCGACCAGCTCGGACTGGGGGCGACCTGGCAAGTGGTGAGCAGCAGCTACGACGACGAGAAGAACCTCCAGCCCCTGGGCGGCTATGGCCTGCTGAGCCTGCGCAGCAGTTGGGCGGTGAACCACCAAGTCACCCTGCAGATGAAAATCGACAACCTGCTGGACAAGGACTACAGCCGCGCGCTGTACCAGTACCAAGGCGAGCAGTACGGTTATCGCGAGGAAGGCCGGGCGTTGATGTTCGGGGTGACGTGGATGCCGCAGCTCTGAACTGAGATCAGCGGTGTTGCGGCCATCTCTTCGCGAGCAGGCTCGCTCCCACAAAGGCCGGGCGGGTGTATGCAAAACCTGCGAACACCCAAAGCCACTGTGGGAGCGAGCCTGCTCGCGATAGCCGCACCTCGGTCTTACCGACCAGGCGCTATCAACCGGCACAACGCCGCCGTCGCTTCGATCATCTGCCCGCTCGGCCGCTCCAGGCCTTTGTCGGTCACCCGCAGTAATTGCCCACTACTCACCGCCGTGACCTGTGGCCAGGCTTTCCAGGCATCGAGCTGAGCCTGGCTGCTGGCGAGGATCACCTGCGGATTACGCGCCAGTACCGACTCGATGCTGACCTGCGGCGCCGGCAGGCGCAGGTCGGCGAACACATTCCGCGCGCCACACACCTCTAGCGCGTCGCTGATGATCTGCCCGCCGCCCACGGTGTATAGCGGCTGGTCCCAGACCTGATAGAACACCCGCAGCGGCACCTCGCGCCGGTAGCGCTGGCGCAAGCCATCCAATTGCCGACGCAGGTCGGCCGCCAGTGCTTGCCCACGTTCGGCTCGTCCCAGTTGCCGGGCAATGTCTTCGATCTGGGTAGTCAATTGGTTGAGGCTGTGGGGTTCGGCGACGTAGGTGGGGATGCCCAGCCGGCTCAGTTGTTCGCGCTGTGCCGGGCCGACACTACCGGGCCAGAGCAGCAACAGATCGGGCTTGAGGCTGAGCAGGCGTTCCATGTCCAACTGGCCATAACGGCCCACCGATGGCACGGACTCAAGGGCTGGCGGACGCTCGCCGGCATCGAGCACGCCGACCAGCAGGTCGGCCGAGTCCAGCTCGACAACGATTTCCGACAGGGACGGTGCCAGGCTGACTACTCGCTCCACGGCGGCCGCTGGGCCACTGAGGACCAACAGCAGCGCCAGCCAGCGCCCCATCAGCCGAGTTGACGCGGAATACGGTAGAGGTAGAACAGCACGCCAGTGGCCAACCCCAGCAGCACCAGAGGCACCGCCTCCAGGCCGACGAACACCGCCAGCGCGCCGATCCAGGCCGGCAGGGAGGCCACCAGCATGGCGCTGCGGCGCTGAGCGGCCAGGGCGATCCAGGCCGCCGGTTCATCGGCGGTGTCCAGGGCTTTTTGGGTGGCGATCAAGCCGTGCTTGTAGGCACCGAAAAATTTCAGGCTGACGAACATCGAGGCCATGCCGGCGATGAAGAACGGCATCGCCAGGATCGGAGCCAGGGCTTCACCCTCGCCAAACAGGCCATTGATCACCAGCAACGGCAGCAGGGCCAGCGCGAAGTATTGCCACCAATTGACGGACAGGCGCCGCCGAACCTGGCCGCGGGTCACGCCCGGTCTGCCTCGCCCTGGTGCTCGTTGCCCATCATGTGGTCGAGCTTGCTGGCCTTGGTCGCCAGGTAGAGTTTGTTGTGCGGATTGTGGCCGGTGTGCAACGGCACGCGTTCGGCAACCACGATGCCCATGTCGGTCAATGCCTTGACCTTGCGCGGGTTGTTGGTCATCAGGCGCAGGGATTTGACGCCCAGGTGCTCGAGCATCGGCAGGCACATGGCGTAGTCACGCTGGTCAGCGGCAAAACCCAGGCGCTCGTTGGCTTCAACGGTATCAGCACCGCCATCTTGCAACTCATAGGCGCGGATTTTGTTCAGCAGGCCAATGCCCCGGCCCTCCTGGCGCAAGTACAGCAACACGCCACGGCCTTCGCGGGCGATGGCCTGCAAGGCGGCTTCCAATTGTGAGCCGCAGTCGCAACGCTGGCTGAACAAGGCATCGCCGGTCAGGCACTCGGAGTGCAGCCGGCCGAGTACCGGGGCACCATCGGCCACATCACCCAAGCTCAACACGACGTGCTCGCGGCCAGTGGACTCATCGAGAAAGCCATGCATGGTGAATTGCGCAAAAGGCGTTGGCAGCTTGGAAGCGGCAACAAAAACGACAGGCACCGGTGTGCTCCTGATCTATGTACTGGAGATTCGCAGAGGCGGCATTGTAACAGCAGGTTCCGAACCACGCTTAGGCTGAATTATCGGCCATAACGATCAAATAGTTTGATCACTGGCCGGCGGGCATCAGGTTGCCCTCAAACGGATACGGTTG
Source organism: Pseudomonas sp. P5_152 (assembly GCF_033989915.1). Classification (NCBI taxonomy): domain Bacteria; kingdom Pseudomonadati; phylum Pseudomonadota; class Gammaproteobacteria; order Pseudomonadales; family Pseudomonadaceae; genus Pseudomonas; species Pseudomonas sp. P5_152. The sequence goes on from NZ_JASFAH010000002.1 coordinate 2,373,119, forward strand.
TTTCCAGCGTTCGAAAATCGGTTTCAGCCCGCCGTTGCCGACCAGCAGGGTCATGCGCTGATCATACAGCTTCATCAGCGACCTGGCCTGGGAGGTATCGGCAAAACCGAGGAACAGCGGCAGCTCGGCCAGATGGGTATAGCGAAACTGCTGCGAATCGACGGCGCCTTTGAGCACCGCCTCGACCTCGGTCTGGGCGTCGATGTAATAGTCCGCACGACCCTGCTGGAGCATCGGCAGGATGCCGGTGCGGCGCTCGATCTGGTTATAGCGGCGCACATTGGGCAGGTAATTTTCGTAACGGTAGCCGCGCACCCAGGCCAGGCGGTACTTGCCCAGCGTGGCCTGGGTCGGTGCCGGACTGCTCGCCAGGCCGAGGGCATAGATGTGGTCGGAGTCAAAGTTCCAGTGCGGGTACAGCACGCCCTTGGCCTCGTCCCGGTAGGACCCGACCAGGGCATCGACTTCCTTGAGTTGGACCAGGCCGATCGAGCGGGTGTAGGGCACCATGCGGATATCCAGCTTGACCCCGGCCGGCTCGAACACCTCACGCAAGATGTCCCAGGCCAGGCCGTGCCCGTCGGCAGCGGTGTAGTCTTCCCAGTCTTCGCTCGCCAGATGGATTACCGCAGGTACAGCGGGCACTTCCACCGCACGGGCGACCGAGCAGACCATAGCCAACAGCAGGATCCAGCAACCGCGCCGCACCATTCCCTAGCCCCTCGAACAGTCCCTCAGGTGAAATACCAGACCAGCCCCTGCATCCCCAGCCAGGCAAAGACCCCCGCCAGCACGTCATCGAGCATGATCCCGATGCCGCCGTGCACATGCCGGTCGATCCAGCGAATCGGCCATGGCTTGAGGATGTCGAAAAAGCGGAACATCAGGAACCCCGCCAACAACCAGTACCATCCCTCCGGCACCAGCCACAGGGTGATCCACATCCCGACCATTTCGTCCCAGACAATGCCCTCGTGGTCGTGCACGCGCAAGTCGTCGGCAACTTTGCCGCACAGCCAGAAGCCGAACAGCATGGTGATGCCCAGCATCAGCCAGTAGCCCCAGTCGGGCAGCATCTGCCACAGCGGGATGAAGGGTAGCGCAACTAACGAGCCCCAGGTGCCGGGTGCCTTGGGCAAGGTGCCCGAGCCAAAGCCGAAGGCCAGGAAATGCCAGGGATTGCGCCAGACCGATGGCGGCACGAACTTTGCCGGAACCTGTTTGGGATGATCTGTCACGGTGTCTCCTGGAAATGTTGATAACCCCGGATGTTCGGGGTGATGTCCTGCCCATTGGCGTCCAGCAGCGTTACGCCCTGCCCGGCCACGACCCGGCCGACCACGTGGATCGGCCAGCCCTCGGCCAACAGGGTCGGCAGATGAGCCGGCGGCAAGGTAAACGCCAGTACGTAGTCGTCACCGCCGCTGACCGCTGCCACCCGGGCCGCATTCTCGCCGAGAAACCCCAGTAGTGCCGCCGACAGCGGCAGTTTCTGATTCTCCACCAGCAAGCCGACAGCCGACGCCTTGGCAATATGCCCGCAGTCGGCGAGCAAGCCATCGGAGATATCCAGCGCCGCGCTGGCCTTGCCGCGCAACGCCTGGCCCAACGCCAGCTGCGGCTGTGGCGACCAGTAGTGCGCCAGCAACGGTTCGGCGATAGCGGCCGGCGCCGTACGCTGGCCGAGCACCAGGGGCAAGGCCCCGGCGGCGTTGCCCAGCTCGCCGCCAACACACAGCAGGTCGCCGACCTGCGCACCGCTGCGGGTCAGGGCCTGGCCGGCCGGGACACGGCCGAACACGGTCATGGTCAGGCTCAGCGGGCCGCGCGTGGTATCGCCACCCACCAGCCGCACGCCGCAGCTCTGCGCCATCTGGTTCAAACCACGGGCATAGGCATCCAGCCATTCGGCGGTTACCGTCGGCAAGGTCAGGGCAAGGGTAAAGGCTACGGGGGTGGCGCCCATGGCAGCCAGGTCACTGACGGCCACCGCCAGCGAACGCTGACCGAGCAAAAACGGGTCGCAGGGATCTGCGAAATGCACACCGGTCACCAGCGTGTCGGTGGAGATCGCCAACTGTTCCCCTGCGGGAACAGCGAGCAAGGCGCAGTCGTCGCCGATCCCCAGCGCAACGCCATCGCCCGCCTGCGCACAGGGCGCAGCGGCGAAGTAGTTGCGGATCAGCTCAAACTCGCCCATGAGGTCTCAAGCGCGTATCAGCGCTTGAACGCCTTCACTTCAGCTTCACGCAGGCGCGGGGCCAGCTTGTCGAGGACACCGTTGACGAACTTGTGGCCATCGGTGGAACCGAAGACTTTAGCCAGCTCGATGCCTTCGTTGATCACCACGCGGTACGGCACGTCGACGCGCTTGAGCAGTTCCCAGGTGGACAGGCGCAATACCGCCAGCTCAACCGGGTCGAGCTCGTCGATGGTCAGGTCCAGGCAAGGCGTGAGAGCGGTGTCGATTTCGGTCTTGAACTGCGGAACCCCGTGGAGGATTTCGCGGAAGTAGGCGCCATCGACATCACTGAAATCGTTATCGACCCGGAACTGCGCTTCGATCTCGTTCAAAGACTGCTTGGCCATGTGCCATTGATACAGAGCCTGGGTCGCGAGCTGACGGGCTTCGCGGCGCTTGACGCTCTTCGATGGTTTACCAGCATCCGCAGGCTTTGGATCGCGCGGGTTGAAACGATCGCTTTCGTCGCTAATCACTTGGCCTCCAACTGCGCCAGCAGGCTGACCATTTCCAGAGCGGACAGGGCAGCTTCGGCACCTTTGTTACCGGCCTTGGTGCCGGAACGTTCGATGGCTTGCTCGATGGAATCAACGGTCAGCACGCCGAAAGCGACTGGAACGCCGAACTCCATGGACACCTGGGCCAGGCCCTTGGTGCATTCACCTGCCACGTATTCGAAGTGCGGAGTACCGCCACGAATGACCGCGCCCAGGGCGATGATTGCCGCGAACTCGCCTTTCTGGGCGACTTTCTGCGCAACCAGCGGGATTTCGAAGGCGCCAGGGGCACGGATGATGGTGATGTCGCTTTCGCTCACGCCATGGCGAACCAGGGCATCAACCGCACCGCTTACCAGGCTTTCGACAACAAAGCTGTTGAAACGGCCAACAACCAGGGCGTAGCGGCCTTTGGGGGCGATGAAGGTACCTTCGATGGTCTTCAGGGTCATTCGACAAATCTCTTAAAGAGCCGGGACGCGTTCAGTACGCGTCCCTCAGTGATATTTGAACCGCGAACAAGGGGTGGAAAAACACCGGCCTTTATTCGGAGGGCACGTATTCTACAACTTCCAGATCGAAACCGGATATCGCATTAAATTTCATTGGCGCCGACATCAGGCGCATTTTGCGTACGCCAAGGTCGCGCAGGATCTGCGAACCGGCACCGACGATGCTGTAGGTGGTCGGTTTTTTCACCGCCGCCTGGTCAGCGGTTTCGCGGATATGCGCCAGCAACACGTCGCCATCGAGCGGGTGACCGAGCAACAGCACCACCCCGCTACCCGCCTCGGCAACCGCGGCCATGGCGGCGCGCAGGCTCCAGCGGCCCGGCTGCTTGACCATCAACAGGTCGCGCAGCGGGTCCATGTTGTGCACCCGCACCAGGGTCGGTTCTTCGGCGCACACGGTGCCCAGGGTCAGGGCCATGTGCACGTCGCCTTCCACCGAATCACGATAGGTCACCAGGTTGAATTGGCCCAGTTCGCTGTCCAGTGGCTGCTCGGCAATCCGCTGAACGGTACGTTCGTGGATCATCCGGTAGTGGATCAGGTCGGCGATGGTACCGATCTTGATGTTGTGTTCAGCGGCAAAGGCTTCCAGCTCGGTACGACGGGACATGGTGCCGTCGTCGTTCATCACCTCGCAGATCACCCCGCTCGGCTCGAACCCGGCCATGCGCGCCAGGTCGCAGGCGGCTTCAGTGTGGCCGGCGCGGGCCAGGGTGCCGCCGGCCTGGGCCATCAGCGGGAAGATGTGCCCCGGGCTGACGATATCTTCAGCCTTGGCGTCCTTGGCGGCTGCGGCCTGCACCGTACGCGCACGGTCGGCGGCGGAGATGCCGGTGGTCACGCCTTCGGCGGCTTCGATCGACACAGTGAACTTGGTGCCAAAGCCGGAACCGTTGCGCGGCGCCATCAGGGGCAGCTTCAGCAGTTCGCAGCGCTCGCGGCTCATCGGCATGCAGATCAGGCCACGGGCGTGCTTGGCCATGAAGTTGATGTGCTCAGCCTGGCAGCACTCGGCGGCCATGATCAGGTCGCCTTCGTTCTCGCGGTCTTCGTCATCCATAAGGATGACCATCTTGCCTTGGCGGATGTCTTCAACCAGTTCTTCGATGCTATTGAGCGCCACGCGGCACCCCCCTTCTTTCGAAATTTGAGCTTCAGGATTTGAGGTAGCCGTTGGCGGCCAGAAAGCTTTCAGTGATGGTGCCGCCGGCAGTCGACTCCGCAGCCTTGTCGCCCAGCAGCAGTCGCTCCAGGTAACGGGCCAGCAGGTCCACTTCCAGGTTCACCCGGCGACCCGGCTGATACGCGGCCATGATGGTTTCGCTCAAGGTGTGCGGAATGATCGTCAGCAGGAATTCGGCGCCATCGACCGCGTTCACCGTCAGGCTCGTGCCGTCGACGGTGATCGAGCCTTTATGGGCGATGTACTTGGCCAGTTCCTTCGGGGCACGGATGCGGAACTCCACGGCCCGGGCGTTTTCGGTGCGGGCGACCACTTCGCCGACGCCGTCGACGTGACCGCTGACCAGGTGGCCACCCAGGCGGGTGGTCGGAGTCAGGGCTTTTTCCAGGTTGACCGGGCTGCCGCTCTTGAGGTCATTCATGGCGGTGCAGTCGAGGGTTTCGCGACTGACGTCCGCTGCAAAACCGTCGCCTGGCAGCTCGACGGCCGTCAGGCAGACGCCGTTGACCGCAATGCTGTCGCCCAGTTTGACATCGCTCAGGTCGAGCTTGCCGGTGGCTACGTGAACCCGTACATCTCCGCCTTTTGGGGTCAATGCACGAATACTGCCGATGGATTCGATGATGCCGGTAAACATGAAGTCCTCCTCGAGAACAAAACCTTCTTGGCCGCAGCCGGGAATTATACGCTTGCGGCCGGCACGGGAATGGCGGTGACTCGCCAGTCATCGCCAACCGCACGAATGTCAGTGATTTTCAGTGCCGGCGCATCCTTCATTTGCGTCAGTGGCCAGTCGAGCAATGGCCGCGCCGTGGAGCCGAGGAACTTGCCGGCGACAAAGATCTGGTACTCGTCCACCAGGCCTTGCTGGGCAAAGGCGCCCGCCAGCCTTGGGCCGGCTTCCACCAGCACCTCGTTGACGCCGCGGGCGGCCAGTTCGAGCAATAGCTTGCGAAGGTCGACCTGACCCTCTTCACCCGGCACGATCAGGCACTCGGGGCCGTTGGCGTACTGCTCTTCCACGGCCACGCAGGTGGCGACCAGGGCCGGGCCGGCCTTGAAGAACGGGGCATCGAGCGGCACCCGCAGGCGACCATCGATCAATACCCGCAACGGTGGACGGCTCATGGCCAGGGCGCTTTGTTCGGCGTCCAGCCCCAACTCATCGGCGCGCACAGTCAGGCGCGCGTCGTCTGCCAGCACCGTGTCGGCCCCCGTCAACACCACGCTGGCCTGCGCCCGCAGGCGTTGGACCGCGGAGCGCGCCGCCGGGCCGGTAATCCATTGGCTTTCGCCGCTGGCCATGGCGGTGCGCCCATCCAGGCTCATGGCCAACTTGACCCGCACGAACGGCAAGCCGTGCTCCATGCGCTTGAGGAAACCCTGGTTGAGCTGGCGCGCCTCGCCTTCGAGCACGCCGCAGGTGGTGGCGATGCCGGCCTGTTCCAGGCGCTGCAGGCCACGCCCGGCCACTTCCGGGTTGGGGTCCTGCATGGCGGCAACGACGCGCGCTACCCCCGCCGTGACCAACCCATCGGCGCACGGTGGCGTGCGGCCGTGATGGCTGCAGGGTTCGAGCGTGACGTAGGCGGTCGCGCCCCGCGCCTGCTCGCCGGCGGCGCGCAAGGCGTGGACTTCGGCATGCGGCTCGCCGGTGCGCACATGCCAGCCTTCGCCGACGACCTGCCCGTCACGCACGATCACGCAACCGACCCGCGGATTGGGATGGGTGCTGTAGTGGCCCTTGCGTGCCAGTTCCAGCGCGCGCGCCATGTAGTGGGCGTCGAGGATCGCTTGCTCAGTGGACATCGTCATGGTTTGACCGGTTCTCGGGCCAGGCGATCGATCTCTTCGCGGAACTCGTTGAGGTCCTGGAAGCGGCGATACACCGAAGCGAAACGAATGTAGGCGACTTCATCAAGCTTCTGCAGCTCGGCCATCACCAGCTCACCGACCACCAGCGATTTGACTTCGCGCTCGCCGGTTGCCCGCAGTTTGTGCTTGATGTGCACCAGGGAGGATTCCAGGCGCTCGACGCTCACTGGACGTTTTTCCAGGGCGCGCTGCATGCCCGCGCGAAGTTTTTCTTCGTCGAACGGCTGGCGGCTGCCGTCGGTTTTGATCAGGCGCGGCAACACCAGTTCGGCGGTCTCGAACGTCGTGAAACGTTCGCCGCAGGCCAGGCATTCACGCCGGCGGCGCACCTGTTCGCCCTCGGCGACCAGACGGGAGTCGATGACCTTGGTGTCGTTGGCACCGCAGAAGGGACAGTGCATGGTGGCAGGCAACAAAAAAAGGGAGGGCCATGGTAGCGCATCCCGGTGGCAAGACAAGCCATAGGGTTTACGGTATACAGACGGGCTATAGTGCTTGATCCATGGATTTCACCTCGCTGGAGCCGCAAATGCCGCTACGACCGCTTGTTTTACTCAGTTTCGTCAGCCTGCTGGTGGCCTGTAGCAGTGATGCGCCCAAGCCCGCAGAACCGGCATCCGGCCCCGCGCCGCAGATGGCCCAGAAGAAGGCCCAGGCGTCCGCCGACCAGGGTCCGCTGCCGGCTTACCAGCGCGAACTGAGCGGTTCGTTGCAGGGTGTGCCAGCGGGGGCCGAAGTCGAACTGGCGCTGCTGGTGGTCGACGAGCGTTCGCGGCCGCAGCAGTTGCTGGCCAGCGCCAACCTGGTCGGCAACAACCAGGCCCTGCCGTTTCACCTGCGCTTCAACCCCGAAGCCTTTCCCGCCGGCGCGCGGGTCGAGCTGCGCGGGCGCGCCAGCCAATCCGGGCAACTGATCCTGCACCTGCCCTCGCAACGAATTTTCCAGCCGACTTCCCAGGCTCTGGGGCAATTGCAATTCGTCAAAGCACCATGACGGCACCGCTCGACCTGCAACACGCCCTGAGTGAACTGCTCGGCGATGCGCAACTGGTGCCCTGCCCGCTGCCGGATACCGAGCTGCAACTGTGGCTGATCGACGGCGACAACATGGACCGTGCCTTCAGCCCGGAAGAAACCCGACGAATCCTGCATGAACCGCCGTACTGGAGTTTCTGCTGGGCCAGCGGCCTGGCAGTGGCGCGCTACCTGGCCGCCCACCCACAGTGGGTCGCTGGCAAGCGGGTGCTGGATTTCGGTGCCGGTTCCGGGGTGGCGGGGATTGCGGCGGTCAAGGCCGGTGCCCTCGAAGTGGTGGCCTGCGACCTCGATCCCCTGGCACTCGCCGCCTGCCGGGCCAATGCCCGGCTCAATGGGGTTGAACTCAGCTATTCAACGGACTTTTTCGCCGAGGCCGATCGTTTCGACCTGATCCTGGTGGCTGACGTGCTGTATGACCGCGCCAACCTGCCGCTGCTCGACGCTTTCCTCAGCCGAGGCCGCGAAGCCCTGGTCGCCGACTCACGGGTGCGCGACTTCTCGCATCCGCTCTACCGGCGGCTGGAGATGCTCGAGGCCATGACCTTGCCCGACCTGGCCGAGCCTGAAGAGTTTCGCCATGTGAGCCTGTACCATGCTGCCCGCTGCGTTACGGATTGACCCGGCTGCCTGCGCTTTCGGCCAACCCCACCAAGCTTTATAGTTGCCCCATCCACGTTTTTTCGAGATACCCCATGAGTCAAGACACGCCGTACATCTTCGACGCCACCACCGCTGATTTCGAGCAGTCGGTGATCGAGAACTCGTTCCACAAGCCCGTGCTGGTGGATTTCTGGGCTGAATGGTGTGCACCGTGCAAGGCGCTGATGCCGATGCTGCAAACCATCGCCGAGAGTTACCAGGGCGAGTTGCTGCTGGCCAAGGTCAATTGTGATGCCGAGCCAGACGTCGTGGCGCGCTTTGGTATTCGCAGCCTACCGACCGTGGTGCTGTTCAAGGACGGCCAGCCGGTGGACGGTTTTGCCGGCGCGCAACCCGAATCCGCGGTGCGCGCATTGCTTGAACCCCATGTACAGATGCCACCGCCACCCGCGGCCGATCCGTTCGAACAGGCCCAGGGGTTGTTCGACGAGGGCCGCTTTGCCGAGGCCGAGGCCGCGCTCAAAGTGCTGTTGGGAGAAGACAACAGCCACGCCGGCGCACTGATCCTCTATGCCCGCTGCCTGACCGAACGCGGCGAGCTTGGCGAAGCCCAGGCCGTGCTGGATGCGGTCAAGAGCGATGAGCACAAGGCCGCACTGGCGGGCGCCAAGGCGCAGATCCAGTTCCTCGGCCAGGCAGCGAACCTGCCGGATGTGGCCGACCTGAAAGCGCGCCTGGCACAGAATCCACAGGACGACGAAGCGGTCTATCAACTGGCGATCCAGCAACTGGCCCGCCAACAATACGACCCGGCGCTGGACTCGCTGCTCAAGTTGTTCATCCGCAACCGCAGCTACAGCGAAGGTTTGCCGCACAAGACCCTGCTGCAGGTGTTTGAGCTGCTGGGCAACGATCACCCGCTGGTCACCACCTACCGCCGCAAGTTGTTCGCTGCGCTGTACTGATCCGCATCAAGCGCAACCCTGTAGGAGCGAGCTTGGCCGCGTGGAAAACATGCGCCTACGACGGCTCTATCCAGCTATAGAGCGGTGTATCGCCGCCGCTCAGCACCTTGACCTCGGCGCAGTGGCGCAGGCGCACCAATAGGCGCTTGCCAGCTACCGCGCTGCCGGTCAGTCCTTCCAGTTGCTCGAGCAGATCCGGCCCACTCAGTTGCCCGGACTTGCGCAGTAACGCCTTGGCCAACTGCCACTGGGCGTCGTCCGGATTGGCCGGTTTCGCCGCAACGCTGGCGGCGGGCTCTACACCGTCGACCTTACTCACCTGCAACTGCGCGCCAAGTTTCGCCCAATCGCCATCATCGAGCTCCAGGGTCAAGTCCACCGGCCAGTCGCCGATGCTTCCACGTATGCGCAACATTGGGCTTTCCTCAGGTTTATGACGAACATGCTCCCACGCGTCTTGCGCAACGCCAAGCATGCAGTCAAACTCCCGCCGAGATTGTTATAAGATCACATAACAAAACAGTTAACTTCCGCCCCGGAGACTTTCCATGCGCCGTCTGCTCCTCGCTTTGCCGTTTGCCCTGTTGCCGCTGGCCATCGCCCAGGCGGCCGACGAACATGACCATGATCATCAACACGCCAGCCTCGGTGCCCACGAACATGGCGTCGGGCGCTTGAACGCGGCGCTGGATGGCCAGACCCTGGAACTGGAACTGGACAGCCCGGCGATGAACCTGGTGGGCTTCGAGCACGCCGCCAGCACGCCGGCAGACAAGGCCAAGGTTGCCGCGGTACGGGCACAACTGGAGCAGCCGCTGGTGCTGTTCAGCCTGCCGCAGGCCGCCAACTGCGTGCTCAGCCAGCAGGAGCTGAACAGCCCGCTGTTCGGTGACAAACCGGACGCCGACGATGACCACGACCACGCAGACGCCAAGGACGCCGAGGGTCATGAACACCAGCATGACCACAGCGAAATCCACGCGCATTACCAGTTCACCTGCAGCCAACCGGATGCGCTGAAGAGCCTGGACCTGGCCCAGGTGTTCAAGACCTTCCCCGCCACCCAGAAAATTCAGGTACAACTCATCAGCCCCAACGGCCAGCAAGGGGTCGAGGTGACGGCCAAGGCGGCTGCGCTTAAATTCTGAATCCACCGAAGATCCCCTGTAGGAGCGAGCCTGCTCGCGATGGAGTGTCAGATACTTTGGTATCGACTGATACACCATCGCGAGCAGGCTCGCTCCTACAGGGGTTCACCACCAACCAGACCGGTTTCACATGACCCAAGCACTCATCGAACTGACCGACCTGGGCTTCCATTGGCCCGGTCACCCGCCCTTGCTGGACATCCCGGCGTTTCGCCTGGAGGCCGGTGAAACCCTGTTTCTCAAAGGCCCCAGCGGCAGCGGCAAGACCACCCTGCTGGGCCTGCTCGGCGGCGTGCAGAAGCCCAATCGCGGCAGCATCCGTTTGCTCGGGCAAGAACTGACGGACCTCTCGGCCGGTGCCCGGGATCGTTTTCGGGTCGACCACACGGGCTACATTTTCCAGCAGTTCAACCTGCTGCCGTTTCTCTCGGTGCGCGAAAACGTCGAGTTGCCCTGCCACTTCTCCCGCGTGCGCGCCAACCGCGCGATCCAGCGTCATGGCAGCGTCGACAGCGCCGCCGCGACGCTGCTCGCGCACCTGGGGCTCAAGGATCCAGGCCTGCTTGGTCGACGGGCCGACTCCCTGTCGATTGGCCAACAGCAACGCGTCGCCGCTGCCCGCGCACTGATCGGCCAGCCGGAACTGGTGATCGCCGACGAGCCGACCTCGGCCCTCGACTACGACGCCCGCGAGGCCTTCATCCGCCTGCTGTTCGCCGAATGCCGGGAAGCCGGTTCCAGCCTGTTGTTCGTCAGCCACGACCAGAGCCTGGCGCCGCTGTTCGATCGTCACCTGTCGCTGGCCGAACTCAATCGCGCCGCCACGCCCACAGAGGTCTGAGATGTATCTGTTCCGTCTAGCCATGGCCAGCCTGGCTAACCGCCGCTTCACCGCCATCCTCACGGCCCTCGCCATCGCCCTGTCGGTCTGCCTGCTGCTGGCCGTGGAGCGGGTGCGCACCGAAGCGCGCGCCAGTTTCGCCAGCACCATCAGCGGCACGGACCTGATCGTCGGCGCCCGCTCCGGTTCGGTGAACCTGCTGCTGTACTCGGTGTTTCGGATCGGCAATGCCACCAACAACATCCGCTGGGACAGCTTCGAGCACTTCGCCAATAACCCCAAGGTGAAATGGGCAATCCCGATTTCCCTTGGCGACTCCCATCGCGGCTATCGGGTGATGGGCACCACTGACGCCTACTTCCAACATTACCAATACGGCCGCCAGCAACACCTGCAACTGGCCAGCGGCCGGGCCTTTGCCACGGATCCGTTCGAGGTGGTACTGGGCGCGGAAGTGGCCGACGCGCTGCACTACAAACTCGGCGACCAACTGGTACTGGCCCACGGCGTGGCGGTGATCAGCCTGGTCAAGCATGACGACAAGCCCTTCACCGTGGTCGGCATTCTCAAGCGCACTGGCACCCCGGTGGACCGCACGCTGCACATCAGCCTCGGGGGCATGGAGGCGATCCATGTCGATTGGCACAACGGCGTGCCGGCGCGTGGCGATGGCCGGATCAGCGCCGACCAGGCGCGCAACATGGACCTCACGCCCCTGGCCATCACTGCGTTCATGCTCGGCCTCAACAGCAAGATCGCGACTTTCTCCCTGCAACGCGAGATCAATGAATTTCGTGGCGAACCGATGCTGGCGATCCTGCCGGGCGTGGCCTTGCAGGAACTCTGGAGCCTGATGGGCACCGCTGAAAAAGCGCTGTTCGTGGTGTCCCTGTTCGTAGTGCTGACCGGCTTGATCGGCATGCTCACGGCGATCCTCACCAGCCTCAACGAACGCCGACGGGAAATGGCGATCCTGCGTTCGGTCGGCGCCAGGCCCTGGCATATCGCCACGCTGCTGGTGCTGGAGGCCTTTGCGCTGGCGCTGTCGGGGGTGATCGCCGGCCTCGGCCTGCTGTACCTGTGCATCGCCCTGGCGCAAGGTTACGTGCAGTCCAACTACGGCCTGTTTCTGCCGTTGTCCTGGCCAAGCGAGTATGAATGGACGCTGCTCGGTGGCATCCTGCTTGCCGCGCTGCTGATGGGCAGCGTGCCTGCCTGGCGGGCCTACCGGCAATCGCTGGCCGACGGTCTGTCGATCCGTTTATGAGGACGTAAAATGCCCCGCGCTCTGCTTGCGCTGTTGATGCTGGTCGCCCTGCCCCTGTGGGCGGCCGAACCCAGGGACCTGACCTGGTCGGAGATGATTCCGCCGGACGCGCCCGCCGAAGTGCCGAACATGAAACCGCTGCACGACCTGTCGCAGATGAGCGACGCCTTGTCGGCCGAGTCAGCGCCGGCCGCCCGGCAGGACCTGCCCAACGCACCAGTGGTGCAGACCCTCGACGGCCAGGCCATTCGGTTGCCCGGCTACATCGTACCGCTGGAGGTCAATGAGGCAGGACGCACCACCGAGTTTTTGCTGGTGCCGTATTTCGGCGCCTGCATCCACGTGCCCCCACCGCCGTCGAACCAGATCGTGCATGTCCGGAGCGAGATCGGGGTCAAGCTCGAAGAGTTGTACCAGCCGTACTGGATTGAAGGCGCAATGCAGGTCAAAGCCTCCACCAGCGAACTGGCGGATGCCGGGTACCAGATGGATGCCCAGAAGATCTACGTGTACGAATTGCAGGAGTGAAACTGCGAAGTTTTCATGGACTGACCTGAACTTGCGTCTACGCTCAAGCCGGCGCTGACGACGACCGCTCATCCGAGCAACGATCTTAATGCGCCATCACGCTTTCATTGAGCTGCGTCAACGTCCCAGGTCGGATCCCTCCATAAAATGGGATATAGAATTCAAATTGTCCCTTGGAGCCCCCATGCACAAGTCATTGCTTAGCGCTTCCCTCATTGCATTCGCGCTTGCAGCCCCGTCCGCCCAAGCCCACGAAGCCGGCGATATCATCGTCCGGGCCGGTGCCATCACCGTTAATCCGAAGGCCGACAGCTCCAGCGTCAAGGTCGATCGCGGCCCGCTGGCGGGTACCGACCTGGGCGGCAAGGCGACAATGAGCAGCGACACGCAATTGGGCCTGAACTTCGCGTACATGATCACCAACAACCTGGGGATCGAGCTGCTGGCGGCAACGCCGTTCGAGCATGACGTCAAACTCAAAGGCACCGCACTCCCTGCGGCCAACGGCAAGCTCGGCTCCTTGAAGCACCTGCCGCCGACCCTGAGCCTGGTGTACTACCCGCTGGATCACAAATCGGTGTTCCAACCCTACGTGGGCGCGGGCATCAACTACACCTGGATCTATGACGAACACGTCGGCAGCCAGGCCAGCGCCAACGGCTTCGACAACTTCCGGGCGAAAAACACCTGGGGCGTGGCATGGCAGGTCGGTGCCGACTACATGCTGACCGACAACATCATGATCAACGGCCAGGTGCGCTACATCGACATCGACACCACCGGTTATGTGGATAACAACGCTGTCGCGCCAGGCACCCGCGCCAAGGTCGATATCGATGTGGACCCATGGGTCTACATGGTTGGCCTGGGCTACAAGTTCTAAGCCACACCCGCAAAAAAAAGGCGCCTCTAATCAGGCGCCTTTTTTGTTCTCGTAAAACCCCTAGCGACCCAGCAGGCGGGCCAGACCGACGCTCATTGGCGTTTGCTCGGGGAAGGTGAAGCGCTGCAGCAGGCGCTGGTTGTTCGCCCGCGAATGGCGGATATCGCCCGAACGGGCCGGGCCGTAGGTGATCGGCGGTAAGTCGCCGACCACTTCGCGCAACGCCTGGAGCATTTGCTTGAGGGTGGTGGCCTGGTTCCAGCCGACGTTGACCGCACCGACTTCCAGCGTAGGCGCTTCGATAGCCTGCACCAGCAGGTCTACCAAGTCTTCGACATAGACAAAATCACGAGTCTGCTCGCCATCGCCGAACACGGTGATCGGCAGCCCCTTGACCGCGCGCTCGCTGAAAATGCTGATCACCCCGGAGTACGGCGACGACGGATCCTGGCGCGGGCCGAAGATGTTGAAGAAGCGAAACACCGCGGGCTCCAGGCCATGCTGGCGGCGGTAGAAATCGAGGTAGTACTCACCCGCCAGCTTGTCCGAAGCGTAGGGCGTGAGCGGCGCCTTGGCGGTGTCTTCGTCGATCGACTGGCCTTCGCCATTGTTGCCATAGATCGCCGCGCTCGAGGCAAACAGCACACGCTTGACCCCAGCCTGGCGCATGGCTTCACAGACGTTCAGGGTGCCAATGAAATTGCTCTGGTGCGTACGCACCGGATCGTCCACCGAGTCCTGCACGGAAGCCACGGCAGCCAGGTGCGCCACGGCACAACAACCGACCATCACCTTGGCCACCAGGGCAGCATCGGCGACGTCGCCTTCGATCAACTCGATACGTGGATCGTCCAGTTGCAGGTTGCTGCGCTTGCCGGTGGACAGGTCATCGAGCACACGCACCGAGTAGCCCTTGGCAAGCAGGGCGTCGGCGAGGTGCGAGCCAATGAAACCGGCACCGCCGGTGATTAATACAGGGCCTTCAGCCATGACGATAAAACCTATCCAGTAAGCCCGGGAGCGCGGCACGCCAGGCGCGCGGCTTGATCCCGAAGGTGTGCAGAATTTTCTTGCAGGCCAGGACCGCGTGTTGCGGTTCTTCGGCGGCATCCGGACGCGCGGCATGGGCCTGCGCGGTCGGTGCTTCAATGGCCAGCGGATGCAGGGTGCGGGCCTCGGTCAGGATGGCCTGGCCCAGCGCCAGCGGCGTGGTCGCCTCGTGTCCCGCGTAGTGATAGGTGCCCCACAGCGGCGCCGCGCAATCGAGTTGCTTGAGCACCGAAATGATCACCCGTGCGGCGTCGTCTACCGGGGTTGGGTTGCCCCGTCGGTCATCGGCCATCAGCAGCTCTTCAGGCTGTTCGGCACGTGCCAGGAAGCGTCCCAGTGCGCCATCGGCACTGTCATCGAGTAACCAGCCAAACCGCAGCATCACGTGTTGCGGGCAGGTTGCGCGCACGCTCTGCTCGATGCGCCACAACGCCTGGCCACGCAGGCCCAGCGGCACCGGCTCGTCCTTTTCACTGTAGGCAGTAGCCCGCGAGCCATCGAACACTCGATAGCTAGAAGGCTGGAGCAGGACGATGTTGTGGTGCTGGCACAATTCCGCCAGGCGCTCGACTGCTCGTTCCTGCCCGGCCAGGCGCGCCTCGGGCACCTGCTCGGCCTGGAACCAGTCGAAGTAGTAGGCGAGGTTGATCAGCGCGTCCGGGCGAGTGTCGTCGAGCAGTTGGGTCAGGCTCGCGGCATCCCAGCCGTCTTGCGGTGGACGGGGGGCGAGGAAACCGATGTCTTCCTCCGCACCGAGGCGAATCAGCGCCTGCCCAAGGGCATTTCCGCCACCCAGTAACATAAGGCGCATTCGCATAGAGTCAGCAGGCCCAGTCTGTTTGAAACGATGAGTGTAGCGACAGCGCCCGCAGGCGTTGTCGTTGAGAGTTGCCGGAATCGTTACATTTTGCGGGTTTAATACGCAACCGTCACTTATAAACTGCCAACCGCAGCCTTTGCAGTCGCAGCCAGGGGCAGCGCTGGGCCGCACTGCGCGCGGACTTGCAACTTGGGCCGGGCCGTCGCATAACTGAGCCCATGAATCTCCCCGAGTCCGCCGACAGCGTCCTCGACGGCTTTCACCCCGCCGTCAGCGCCTGGTTCAGCAGCACTTTCGCGACGGTCACTGCCGCCCAGGCGCGCGCGTGGCCCTTGATCCGCCAGCGCCGCTCGACCCTGATTGCCGCGCCCACCGGCTCCGGCAAGACCCTCACCGCGTTTCTGGCGGTGATCGACGACCTGGTCCGGCAAGGCCTGGCCCTGGGCGGCGAGTTGCCTGACGAAACCCGGGTGGTCTACGTCTCGCCCCTCAAGGCGCTGTCCAACGACATCCAGCTCAACCTGCAGACCCCGCTGGCCGGCATCACTGCGCAACTGCAACAGCAGGGACTGCCCGAATTGCAGATCAGCACCGCGGTGCGCACCGGCGATACCCCGCAAAAGGAGCGCACGGCGATGCGTAAAAGCGCGCCGCACATTCTGGTGACCACCCCGGAATCGCTCTACGTGCTGCTCGGCTCCGACTCGGGCCGACGAATGCTCGCCAGCACCCGCACGGTGATCGTCGATGAAATCCACGCCATGGCCGCCAGCAAGCGCGGCAGCCACCTGGCCCTGAGCCTGGAGCGCTTGCAGGCGTTGTGCCGCGAGCCGCTGCTGCGCATCGGCCTGTCTGCCACGCAAAAGCCCATCGACGCGGTGTCGCGATTCCTGGTGGGCACTGGACGCGCCTGTGACATCGTCGACATCGGCCACGCCCGCCCCCGGGACCTGGACATCGAAGTGCCGCCCGTGCCGTTGTCGGCAGTGATGGCCAACGATGTCTGGGAGCTGGTCTATGAGCGCATCGCCACCCTCGCCCGCGAGCACCGCACCACCCTGGTCTTCGTCAACACCCGGCGCCTTGCCGAACGCTTGAGCCGCCACCTCAGCGAACGCCTGGGCAAGCACGCGGTGGCCGCGCACCACGGCAGCCTGGCCAAGGAGTTTCGCCTGGATGCCGAGCAACGACTCAAGCGCGGCGAGCTGCAGGTGCTGATCGCCACTGCGTCGCTGGAACTGGGGATCGACATCGGCGACGTCGAACTGGTCTGCCAGATCGCCTCGCCGCGCTCGATTGCCGGGTTCCTGCAACGGGTCGGCCGCTCCGGGCACCAGGTTGGCGGCACGCCCAAGGGGCGCCTGTTCGCCACCACCCGCGACGACCTGATCGAATGCGCCGCCCTGCTCGACTGCGTGCGCCGAGGCGAGCTCGATAGCCTGCTGATCCCCGTCGCGCCGCTGGACGTACTCGCCCAGCAGATCATCGCCGAAGTCAGTTGCCAGGAATGGCCGGAGCAGGCGCTGTTCGACACCCTGCGCCGCGCCTCACCCTACGCCGCGCTGGACCAGGCGCATTACCAGGCCGTGCTGAAGATGCTTGCCGAAGGCTACAACGGTCGCCAAGGCATCCGCAGTGCGTACCTGCACCGCGACGCCGTCAGCGGTTCCTTGCGCGGCCGCCGCGGGGCCCGGCTGACCGCCGTGACCAGCGGCGGGACGATTCCCGACAACGCCGACTACAGCGTGTTGCTGGAGCCCCAGGGGCTGAACATCGGCAGCGTCAACGAAGACTTCGCGGTGGAGAGTATCGCCGGCGATGTCTTCCAATTGGGCAACAGCTCCTACCGGATCCTGCGGGTCGAAACCGGCAAGGTGCGGGTCGAGGACGCCCAGGGCCAACCGCCCACCATCCCGTTCTGGCTGGGCGAAGCACCGGGGCGCAGCGCCGAGTTGTCCTACGCCGTGGCGCGCCTGCACGCCCAGCTCGACCAACTGCTGGGCGCCACGTCCGGCGACTTGCAACCGAGCCTGGCCTGGCTGACCGCGACCCTTGGCCTGAACCTGGCCTGCGCCGAACAACTGGTGGACTACCTGGCCCCCGCGCGCCTGGCCCTCGGCGCCCTGCCGTCCCAGGACACGCTGCTGATGGAGCGCTTTTTCGATGAGTCCGGCGGCACCCAACTGATCATCCACACTCCCTTCGGGAGCCGCATCAACCGCGCCTGGGGCCTGGCCTTGCGCAAGCGCTTCTGCCGCACCTTCAACTTCGAATTGCAGGCCGCCGCCAGCGAGGACGCCATCGTCCTGTCGCTGTCCACCAGCCACAGTTTTGAACTGCAGGACGTCTGGCGTTACCTGCACAGCAACAGCGCCGAGCAGATCCTCGTCCAGGCAGTGCTCGACGCACCGCTGTTCGGCGTGCGCTGGCGCTGGAATGCCGGCGTGGCCCTGGCGCTGCCGCGCTACAGCGCAGGCCGCAAGGTGGCGCCGCAGATCCAGCGGATGAAAAGTGAAGACTTGATCGCCAGCGTGTTTCCCGACCAGATCGCCTGCCTGGAAAACCTCGCCGGTGAACGGGAAATTCCCGATCACCCACTGGTTGAGCAAACCCTCGACGACTGCCTGCACGAAGCCATGGACTGCAACGGCTGGCTGGCCTTGTTGCGGCGCATGGAGCAGGGCGAACTGCGGTTGATCAGTCGCGACCTGCCCGCCCCTTCGCCCCTGGCAGCGGAAATCCTCAACGCCCGGCCCTACACCTTTCTTGACGATGCGCCTCTGGAGGAACGTCGCACGCAAGCGGTGCTCAGCCGTCGCTGGAGCGATCCGCAGGCGACCGATGACCTCGGCGCCCTGGACCCGCAGGCGATCGAGTCGGTGCGCGAAGAGGCCTGGCCGCAACCCGCCAGCGTCGATGAAATGCATGAAGCGCTGATGAGCCTGGGAGCCATCACCGACAACGAGGTGCAGCAGAACGATCGATGGCTGCCGTGGCTACGGGAGCTGGCCGAGCAAGGCCGCGCCAGCCGCCTGGCCATCGATGCCGAACATGGCCTGTGGCTGGCGCTGGAGCGCCTGAGCTGCCTGCAAGGAGTTTATCCACAGGCGCTGCTGCAACCGCCGCTCCATCCGCTACCAGGCTTTGACCAGCTGTGGGCACCTGATGAGGCGCTGGTGGAGCTGCTCCGCGCCCGGCTCAGCGCCTTCGGCCCACTGCCCCTGAGTGAGATTGCCGCCGCCCTGGGGCTGATGCCGCTGTTGGTCGAGCAAGGCCTGGCCCAACTGGAGCGCGACGGTTACGTATTGCGTGGGCGCTTCAGCCCAGGCACGACGCAGGAACAGTGGTGCGAGCGGCATCTACTGGCGCGGATCCATCGCTACACGGTCAAGCGCCTGCGCCGGGAAATCGAACCGGTGGCCCTGCAGGACTTCATGCGATTTCTGTTTGACTGGCAGCACCTGTCCGCGACAACCCAAGGCCAGGGCAACGCCATGTTGCCGGTGATCGTCGCGCAGTTCGAAGGTTACCCGGCGGCGGCTTCGGCCTGGGACAGTGATCTGTTGCCGGCGCGACTCAAAGGCTACTCGGCCACCTGGCTGGATGAACTGTGCCGCAGCGGCAAGCTGGTCTGGACGCGCTTGAGCGCGCGCCACAAGACCGCCAGCGTGGCCCTGCGCAGCACGCCGATCGTGTTGTTGCCCAGGGCGCAAGCGGCACTCTGGAGCAGCTTGACCGAACAGGCACAGGTCGAGGATTTGTCGCCCAAGACCCAGAAAGTCCATCAGGCCCTGAGCCAACACGGCGCGCTGTTTTTTGATGAGTTGCTGCACGAGGCGCACCTGCTGCGCAGTGAACTGGAGATCGCCTTGCAGGAGTTGGTCGGCGCCGGCCTGGTGAATGCCGACAGCTTTGCCGGCCTGCGCGCACTGATCACCCCGGCGAGCAAACGCCAGGCCCGCAGCAGCCGACGCGGGCGCGGGCCCCTGGTCGGTGGGATGGACGATGCCGGACGCTGGGCCCTGCTGCGTCGCACAGCCGCCCCCGTCAGCGATGCCCCGCGCGGCACACCCGCAGGCACCCTTGAACACATCGCCATGACCTTGCTGCGCCGCTACGGCGTGGTGTTCTGGCGCTTGCTTGCGCGCGAAGCGGACTGGCTGCCCAGTTGGCGGGAATTGCTGCGCACCTTTCATCGCCTGGAGGCACGCGGGGAGATCCGCGGCGGACGTTTTGTCAGTGGCCTGGCCGGCGAGCAGTTCGCCCTGCCCGAAGCCATCCCGCTGTTGCGCGAAGTGCGCCGCCGCCCCCATGACGGCAGCCTGGTCAGCGTCTGTGGGGTTGATCCGCTGAACCTGGTCGGCACCTTGCTGCCGGGGCAGAAAGTCCCGGCCCTGGCCAGCAATCGACTGGTGTACCGCGACGGCTTGCCGGCGGCGGCCGAGATCGCCGGCGTACAGCATTTCTGGCTGCAATTGGACCTGCAACAACGCAGCGCGCTGCAGCAGAAGCTGACCCAGTACCGGCTCGCGCCAGTCGCCGACCCTGGGCTGCCGAGCGCTTAAGAACTGTGGCTCGGATTGGGCATCAGCAGCGCTGAGTTGTCCTTGGCGGCGACCGCCTCTTCATGCTTGTCTTCGGGTCGGTCCAGGTGTCGCTCATGCAGCAGCACCTGCTGTGGATAAGTCTGCGCGAAATGCACCCATGGGCTGTTATCCACAAGCTTTTTCAAGCGCAGGTTGAACGCCCGGTTCACCGCATATTGGCCGCCGGAGACCGTGCGGAACTGCGCCGTCAGGATCACCCCGTTGAGGTCCATCTTGTCGACCCCGAACACTTCCAGCGGGCCTTGCAGGTTGTACTTGAGGAACGGGTCTTCGCTGATCGAACGGCCCGCGTCGCGGATCAGCGCGATGGCCTGGTCGACATCGGTGTCGTAGGTGAACTGCACCGAGAAAAACGCAAAGGCGAATTGCCGCGACTGGTTGGTGACCGCCTTGATCTGGCCGAATGGCACCGAATGCACGAAGCCCTTGCCGTCGCGCAGGCGCAGGGTCCGGATGGTCAGGCCCTCCACCGTGCCGGCATGCCCCGAGTCGAGCACCACCCAGTCGCCGATCGACAGGGTGTCTTCGATGATGATGAACAGCCCGGTGATCACATCCTGTACCAGTTGCTGCGAACCAAAACCGATCGCCAGCCCCACCACCCCGGCACCGGCCAGGAACGGTGCGACGTTGATCCCAAGGTTGGCCATGGTAGTGATTGCGCAGATCACCACCAGGATGATTTTCATCGCGTTGCGCAGCAGCGGCAGGATGGTTTTGATCCGGGTATTGGGCTGGCGCGCATTGCGCTTGTTGACCGGCGGCTTCAAGGCTTCCTGAATGGCCGTGTCGAGTACCACCCACACCAGCCAGGTCACCAGGAAGATCAGGCCGATGCGGCTCAACGAATCGCTGATCGCCCGGCCAATCGCGTTGCTGACCGCGAACTCGAACAACGATACGCCCCAGATCCGCCCCAGGATGTCGATGAAGGCGATGGCCATGACAATCCGCAGCAAGGCGTGGGACAGGCTCAGGAAACGCTCCTTGTAGGCACCGCTGCGCTGCACCGCCAGCGCGCTGCGGGACTTGAACAGGTGTTGCAGCATGGTGCTGATAAACACCGTGGCAATCAGCAGCAACGTGGTGAACAAGGCACAGCGCAGGACCTTCTGATTGTCATCGCCGATGCCGATCAGGTTGATCAGCGACACCAGCACCATCAACAGGATCGGCCAGTACCAGACCCCGGAAAAGATCCGCAGGGTCTCGCGCAATGCCGGTTGTTTCTGGCGCTGGGCCAGCGGCAGGATGCGGATCAACTGACCCACCGGCCTGCGCAGGCGAATCACCAGCAGGCCGAAGATGATCGACGCCGACATACCGGTGAACACCGCGATACTGCTGGTCAGGTTGTCCCCCAGGCGATTGGCGATCTGCGAGCTGGTCAAGGCGTCGCTCAGGGCCACCAGAAAACCCATGGCGAACAACGGCCGCGGGCTGTTCTGCAGCAGGATGCGCACTGCCTGGCGCTTATGCCCGACGTTGAACAGCACCACCAGCGACAGCAACAGCGAGGCGACAAAGATCCCGGCGCTGGTGGCGTAGGCCAGGCTCAAGGCGAGTGCGCGGCCTGCCGATGCGGGCAGGAAATGACTGAGGTACAGGGTCAGGGGCAAGCTGATCAAGGCGGGCAGCGTGTAGGGCAGCAGGTAACCGAGCAACGCCTGGCCACGCTCACGGGTGAGCAACAGGCGATGCCGTGCCAGGCGTCGGGCCAGCAGGCCACCGAGCAACCAGAGCAGCGCAAACACCCCGCCCCATACCACGCTCAGCAGGAGGAAATCGCCGACCACGCTCCAGCTCGAGCGCGGCGAAGGTTGATTGACCAGTTGGTCCACCTCGTCCACCGCGCGGTCCGCGCGCAGGCGCCAGGCTTGAACCAGGTGCTCGTTAAGATCGAGCTTTTCCTGGACATCGTCGATGCTCGAACTGATGGCGCCCAGCAGGCCGCCCTGCACCAGCGGTTCGGGTTTGGACGCTGCGGCCGGCTCTTTACCGGTAACCGCCGCAATGGCCGGTAGCGCATTCGCCTGCAAGGCAGGACTGGCGCAACACAACAGTAGCGCGAGCCAGATCGCGGTTTTGATTGGAGACAAAACGCGGTGCTCCTTTTTGACCAGGTGATGTGTGCAGAAGATCGCAGCCTTGAGCGATCGCTACAAGCGTAGATCGGCAAAACCCCATGAAGGTTTCACTGCCCAGGCGTTTGACCGCCTGTAACGCCGTCGAAACTTTCCGCCCTGGCCCACAGTCATCAACAAACAGGGGGCAGCCCGACGATCATCAGGCGGGATCACACATGGCGGCGTTTGACATCAGCGGCGAGCAGGCCGAGCAACCCGATGCAGCGAGTGCAAGCCGCACCGCGGTACGCCGTTTTACCGTGCTCACGGTCAATACCCACAAGGGCTTCGCCGCCCTCAATCGGCGCTTCATCCTGCCCGAACTGCGTGAAGCGGTGCGCAGTGTCGGCGCCGACGTGGTGTTCCTGCAGGAAGTGCACGGCGCCCATGAGCACCATCCCCGGCGCTACAGCAACTGGCCCAGCATGCCCCAGTACGAATTCCTCGCCGACAGCCTCTGGCCGCAATTCGCCTATGGGCGCAACGCGGTGTATCCGGCAGGCGACCACGGTAACGCGCTGCTGTCGAAATTCCAGATCATCCGTCACGACAACCTCGACGTCTCCATCAGCGGCCATGAAAGCCGTGGCGTGCTGCATTGCGTGTTACGCCTGCCCGGTGACGGCCAGCAGGTGCATGCCATGTGCGTGCACCTGGGCTTGCATCAGGCCCATCGCGATGAACAACTGCAACTGCTGATCAAGCGCCTGCAAGAGTTGCCAGCCGACGCCAGGGTGATAGTCGCCGGCGACTTCAATGACTGGCGCCAGCGCGCCGACGATCTGCTCAATCCGTTGGGCCTGCGCGAGGTGTTCCGCGAGCACCATGGCCAGCCGGCGCGCAGTTTCCCGGCCCGCCTGCCCCTCCTGCGCCTGGACCGCATCTACGTGCGCAACCTCAAGGCCCATCGCCCGCAGGTGCTGGCGGCGCGGCCCTGGTCGCACCTTTCCGATCACGTTCCGCTGTCGGTGGAGATTGAGCTATGAGCAGCGCCCCGCTGGAAAAAAACCTGCTCGAACCCCAGGCCTCCGCCGCCGAATCGGTCACAGCCAGACGCGCCCTCGTCGACCTCGACTATGGCTGGCACGGCAACAACTGCGTGGTCTTGCTGGAAAATGGCGAGGCCTACTTTCCCAAGGTGTTCGAGGCTCTGCGCCAGGCCAAGAGCGAAATTCTGCTGGAGACCTTCATTCTGTTCGAGGACAAGGTCGGCAGCGAGCTGCAGCAGATCCTGATCGAGGCGGCGCAGCGTGGCGTGCGTGTCACCGTCAGCCTCGATGGTTTTGGTTGCGGCGAACTGGCCAGCGAATTCCTCCTGGCGATGTGTGATGCCGGCGTGCACTTGCAGATGTTCGACCCGGCCCCACGGCGCCTGGGCATCCGTACCAACTGGTTCCGCCGCCTGCATCGCAAGATCGTGGTGGTGGACGGCAGCATCGCCTTTGTCGGCGGCATCAACTTCAGCGCCGATCACCTGGCCGACTTCGGCCCCCAGGCCAAGCAGGATTATGCGGTGCAAGTCGAAGGGCCGGCGGTGGTCGACATCCATCACTTCGCCCTGCTGCAAAGCGGCCGCCATGCCAGGGCGCGCTCTGGCTGGCTGCGGCGCAAGCACCGGCGCAGCGAGCTGGCGTTCAGCGATCACGATGGCCAGGTGCGCCTGGTCTACCGCGACAACCGCGACCACCCCCGGGACATCGAAGACGTGTACTTGCAGGTGCTGCGCAGCGCCCAACGCCGGGTGATCATCGCCAACGCCTACTTTTTCCCCGGCTACCGCCTGCTGCGCGAAATTCGCAACGCCGCCCGCCGAGGAGTCGAGGTGCGGCTGATCCTGCAGGGGCAACCGGACATGTTGGTGGCCAAGCTGGCGGCCCGCCTGACCTATGACTACCTGCAGCAATCGGGGGTGAAGATCTATGAGTACTGCGACCGCCCACTGCACGGCAAAGTCGCCCTGGTGGATGAGGACTGGAGCACGGTCGGCTCGAGCAACCTCGATCCCTTGAGTCTGTCGTTGAACCTGGAAGCCAACGTGCTGATTCGCGACCGGGCATTCAACCGCGAGCTGTGCGAGCGCCTCGACGAACTGAGCGACCATCACTGTAAGGTCATGCCGGCCAACCAGCGCCCCCGAGGATTGCTGTGGCGCATGACCATTGGCTTCCTGGTGTTCCACTGCCTGCGGCACTTCCCCGCCTGGGCCGGTTGGCTGCCGGCGCACAAACCGCGCCTGCAGCCTTTCACGCCAGCAACTCAGGTGCAGGATGACGCCCATGAATCGCGCTGAAAGCCAAGACGCCCCCGCAGTTGCCGAGCATGCGCCGTCCCGTTGGCGGCGCCTGAAAAAGCCGCTGACGGCGCTGTTTTTCCTGCTGCTGATAGTGTTGTTCACCCTGCTCGCCCACCGCATCGATTGGAGCGAAGTGTTCGACACCCTGCAGGACTTCAAGGTGCGGACCCTGATCATCGCCTCGACGATTACCGTGCTGAGTTTTCTCACCTATGCCTGCTTCGACCTGATCGGCCGCACCTACATCGGGCAAAACCTGACCTGGCGGCAAATCCTGCCGGTGGGGGTGATCAGCTACGCGTTCAACCTCAATCTGAGTGCCTGGGTCGGCGGTATCGCCATGCGTTATCGCCTGTATTCGCGGCTGGGGGTCAGCAAGGGCAACATCGCCAAGATCCTCGGCCTGAGCCTGGCCACCAACTGGTTTGGCTACATGCTGGTGGCCGGGGCGATCTTCAGCAGTGGCCTGGTGCACATGCCCCCGGGCTGGAAGCTCAGCAGCGCGGCCTTGCAGGGCGTGGGCCTGCTGTTGCTGCTGGTGAGCGCCGGCTACCTGGCGGCGTGCCGCTTTTCCAGCCGTCGTGAATGGTCGATTCGTGGGGTTGAGATCAACCTGCCGTCACTGCGCATGGCGATGCTGCAACTGGCCCTGGGAGCATTGAACTGGTCGCTGATGGCGGCGGTGATTTTTACTTTGCTGCCGAGCAAACTCGACTATCCGCTGGTGCTTGGGGTGCTGTTGATCAGTGCCATCGCCGGGGTAATCACTCACATTCCGGCCGGGCTTGGGGTACTGGAGGCGGTGTTTGTCGCCCTGCTGCAACACCAGGCCTCTCGCGGCAGCCTGGTCGCCGGATTGCTGGCCTATCGGGCGATCTACTTCCTGTTGCCGCTGTTGATCACCGTGGCCATGTACCTGGTGGTGGAAGCCAAGGCCAAGGCGCTGCGGATCGAGAAAAAACCCTCCTGAACGCCCACTTTCACTGTAGGAGCGAGCGCCCGCTTGCGGCCTGCTCGCGATGGTCGCCAACGATGAAGTGCCAAGCCTGATTCCCCGCGGTGTCCTTGCGGGCATCGCGAGCAGGCTCGCTCCCACCTCAAAAACGCCTGTCAGGTGGACTGGATGATGCTCAACCGCTCACCCACCACCATCTCGGTAATCCAGCCCACCAGGATCGAGGTGTAGGCCTGTTGCGCCACGGGCTCGCTGAGGGCGTGATCGGCGCCATCGATGATGCGGTGGGTCAGGGAGTGGGTCTGCTGGCACGCCGCGCGGTAACTCATGATGGTGGCATGGGGTACGTAATCATCGGTTTGCGACTCCACCAGCAACACATCGCCGGTGAATTGCGCGCAGGCATACAGGGCCCGATTGCTGTCGGCATGCACCAGGGTGCTGCGGTAATCGAGCAGATCCTGTTTGTCGAGGTCGCGCTTGGGGGTGTGCCATAGCTCGTCGCGGTACAGCGCCGGCACCCGCAATGCCAGCCAGCGCACCGGGCGCAAGGTGGTGAGGATCGCCGCGAGGTAGCCACCGTAACTGGTGCCCACTACCGCCACCGCTGAAGTATCGATGGCCGGGTGGGCGAGCAGGCGGTCATAAGCGGCCAAGAGGTCCTTGAGGTTATCTTCGCGGGTCACCCGGGTCAGTGGGATACCCGTACCGCCGGTGTGTCCACGCAAGTCGAAGGTCAGGCACACGCAGCCCAGGCCGGCAATGCCCTTGGCCCGCTCCAGGTCGCGCTCCTGGCTGCCGCCCCAGCCGTGCACAAACAACACCCCCGGGACCTTGGATTTGGGACTCAGGAAGGTCGCGCTCATGTGTTCGTCGTCGATCTCGATTTCAATGGTTTCGCTTCTAGCCGTCATAGGGTTTGACCGTCACATACTTGAGGAGAAAATCACTGTTTTCTGCCGGGCCGCGGTACACCTCGATGGCCCCGGCCGGCAAGGGCTGGTCATGGTAGGTTTCCACCGACGACACGCGAATCGCCGGCAAACCCGGTTGCTTGACGAAACTCTGCAACGCCGCCACTTCCGCACTGCTGGCCCCGCCCATGCGCCACGACTGCTCAAGCACGCCGCTGCAACGCTGCCCCCGGGCATCGAGGCCCTGGGCGATGTCGTAATTGCGCCGCGAGGCATAAAAGCCCGGGTAAGCCTCGTCCGCCGCGAGGTCGAACACCTGCGCCTGTTCAATGGCCAGGCGCACGTCGTCGGCCAAAGGCAACTTGAGCAGGTCGGCGTAATAGCCTTGGACCACCAGCAAGTCCGAACCGCCATAGACTTTTTCGCCTAGACCGTCTTCGGTCAGGTATTGCTCGCCGCAGTAACTGAGTACGGTGTCAGCAATGAAACTCTGGCCGACGCTGTGGGTGATGACCTTCTTGAGGTCCTGCTCCAGCACCACGCCACTGGCGAACAAGTCGGCAGCGTCGGCACGGCCGAGGACCTGCCGGAACGCTGCGAGGTTGCTGATCACTTCCTGGCCGCGTCCGGCACACGCGTGTATCGGTTTCAGGCGCAGCGGGCCACGCTCGAGCAGTTGCTCGGCCGCTGGCAGGGCGTCCTCGAGGGAAAACACACTGATGCCCTCCAGCACTACCTGGCGCACTCGCTCCGCAAACAAGGGGGCCCAGCCTTCGGGCGCCTTGGCCTGCCTGTTCAATAGACCATGGGTGATGGCTTTGGTGCAGATGAACGAGTGGTCGACGTAGCCGCCCCACAGATCGTCCGGCCCTTTGACTCGCAACTGACGGGCCGCCCCACCGCCGACCAGGGTCTGGGTCGGCAGCAGGTACAGGTCGCGCCCGGCATGGGTGTCCGCGTCGTAACTGCCGCCATATGGCCAGCCGAGAATCTGCGCCAGCCACTGCGCCAGCGCCCGGTTGGTCTCGACCTCGTGCTGCGGCGCCTGGGGCCGCACGGAATGGGCCACCACCAGTTTGTTGCGATTAGTCGGGGTCATGCGTCCCCCTGCCATCTGTGCTTGATGAATGTAGCTCAGGCCGGTGCAGGGATCAGGCCAACCCTGGTTATTGGCGGATGCGCGGTCGATTCGCGTGCCGTGGGGGCACGGCTGGCAACTGGCTTGTCTTATTCTGCACGACCAGCGCCAACGCTCCGGCATTTTGCACGATCGATCCACGCTGTTACCGCGCCAGTAACGCCGTCGGCGACACCCCGAATTTGCTGCGGTAATCGCTGGGTGCCAGCCCGGTGATTTTCCTGAAGGTCGCGCGAAACGCGCTGGGGTCCGTGTAGCCGACGGTCCAGGCGATATGGTCGATGGTGCCGTTGGTGAACTCGAGCATTTCCCGAGCCTTGCCCACCCGCAGGTGCTGGCAGTACTCAGTGGGTTTCAAGCCGGTAGACGTGCGGAAACGACGCAAAAAAGTCCGCTCCTCCAGGCCCGCCTGCTGGGCCATCACGCTCAACGAGACTTCCACCGCGCCGTTGGCTTGCAGCCAGTGCTGGACCTTGAGGATCGCCGCGTCGCCATGGCTGAGGATCGGCGCGAAGTTGCTGCCGCACTGGCTCGCGCTGTCACTGTGTTCGACCACCAGGAACCGCGCAGTGCCGGTGGCAATGCTCGGCCCGAGCAAACGGTCTACCAGGCGCAGGCCCAGTTCGGACCAGGCCATCAGGCCGGCGGTGGTGATCAAATCGCCGTCATCGACGATGGGGGTGTCGGCGTTGAGCTTGACCTGGGGATAACGCTCGGCGAACTGCTTGGCCGAGGTCCAGTGAGTGGTAGCGCTACGGCCATCGAGCAGACCGCTTTCAGCCAGCAGAATCGACCCCACACAGACCCCACCCAAGGTTGCCCCGCTCGCGTGCTGCTGGCGCAACCAACCGATCAGCGGCGCTGACGCCTGCCCTTCGCAAAAACCGCCGATCGACGGCGGAATCAGCAGCGCCACCAAGCCCGCATCGGGGCCAGGATGACTGTCGTAGACACGCTGCGGAGCGTGTCCGGGCTCTGCCTGCCAGTGGCTGACCCGCAACCACGGCAACTGCGCGCTCTGGTGCTCGGCGGCAATGCGATTGGCGACGCCAAACAGATCGGTCAAGCCGTGTACTGCTGCCATCTGCGCACCGGGATAGATCAGCACGCCCAACTCGGCGACTGCGCGTTCTACACCCATTGTCAGTTTTCCCCCTTCTATTGTCGGTGCGGCCAATCCTCGTAGCGTCCGTGCGCGGCAATACTGGCGCCCACACCCACTCCAGAGGAAACACCCATGGCCAAGCAAGCACTCATCGTAGTCGATATCCAGAATGACTACTTCCCCCAGGGTAAATGGCCGTTGGTCGGCGCCGATGCCGCTGCCGACAACGCGGTAAAACTGCTCCAGGCGTTCCGCGAAGCCGGCCACCCGGTGGTGCACATCCGCCACGAGTTCACTTCCAGTGACGCCCCGTTCTTCACCCCCGGCTCCGATGGCGCCAAGTTGCACCCCAAGGTGCTGAATCGCAGCGACGAGCCGGTGGTGCTCAAGCACTTCGTCAACTCGTTCCGCGAAACCGAACTACAGTCAATCCTCGACCAGCAAGGCATCGAGAGCCTGGTCGTGGTCGGCAGCATGAGCCACATGTGCATCGACGGCATCACGCGCGCTGCGGCGGACCTTGGCTACAACGTCACGGTGATCCACGACGCCTGCGCGTCCCGCGACCTGGAATTCAACGGCCAGGTGGTACCCGCCGCCCAGGTGCACGCCGCCTTCATGTCGGCCCTGGGTTTTGCCTACGCCAGCGTGGTGTCCACCGCAGAGTTCCTGGCGGCACAGCCCTAAGCCTCATTCCCTGAGCATTCATTGGAGACGATCGACATGGCTACTCTCACGACTCGCGAAGGCAACACCCTGTACTACAAAGACTGGGGCAGTGGGCAACCGGTAGTTTTCAGCCATGGCTGGCCGCTCTCCAGTGACAGCTGGGAATCACAGATGCTGCACTTTGCCGACAATGGCTTTCGCGCCATCGCCCACGATCGACGTGGGCACGGACGCTCCAGCCAGCCGTGGGACGGCAATGACATGGATCACTACGCCGACGACCTCGCCGAACTGATCGAACAGCTGGACCTGAACAACGTGATTCTCTTTGGCTTCTCCACCGGCGGCGGTGAAGTCGCCCGCTATATCGGCCGGCACGGCACTCAACGACTGGCCAAGGCCG
The DNA here is from genome assembly GCF_033989915.1 of Pseudomonas sp. P5_152. NCBI lineage: Bacteria > Pseudomonadati > Pseudomonadota > Gammaproteobacteria > Pseudomonadales > Pseudomonadaceae > Pseudomonas > Pseudomonas sp. P5_152. The sequence goes on from NZ_JASFAH010000002.1 coordinate 2,402,778, forward strand.
GGCTGATTTCAGCGGTGCCGCCGCTGATGCTGAAAACCGAGACCAACCCCAAGGGCCTGCCAATCGAAGTCTTCGACGGCATCCGTGCCGGCTCCATCGCCGATCGCTCGCAACTCTACAAGGACGTTGCCGGCGGCCCATTCTTCGGCTTCAACCGCCCCGGCGCCACACCGTCCCAGGGGCTGATCGACGCATTCTGGATGCAAGGCATGATGGGCGGCCATAAAAACACCCTCGACAGCATCAAGGCCTTCTCGGAAACCGACTTTCGCCAGGACCTGAAGAAATTCGACATCCCTACCCTGATCATCCATGGCGACGACGACCAGATCGTGCCGATCCAGGCCGCGGGGCTTGAGAGCAAACGCTTGATCGAACACGCCGAACTGATCGTCTACCCAGGGGCTCCCCATGGGCTGACGGATACGCATAAAGCGCAGGTGAATGCGGATATGTTGCGATTTGCCCAGCGTTAAGCGGCAAGCGAAAGCAAAAAACCCGCGTTTCGTGGACCGAAACGCGGGTTCTTTCAGCTTGCAGCTTGTGGCTTGAAGCTTGTTGCTGCGTTAAAACGGAATATCGTCATCAAAGCTGTCGAAGTCTGCAGCCGGCTGCGGTGCGGCCTGTTGCTGTGGCGCTGGACGCGATTCACGCTGTGGCTGTTGCGACGGAGCCGGACGCGGTGCCTGCTGGCGTGGAGCGGCTTGCTGATAGTTGTTACCGCCGCCGCCCTGGCCTTGCTGGTCGCCCTGTGGACGGCCGCCCAGCAGTTGCATGGTGCCTTGCATGTCGACCACGATTTCGGTGGTGTAACGCTTGATGCCGTCTTTTTCCCACTCGCGGGTCTGCAGCTTGCCTTCGATGTAGACCTGCGAACCTTTACGCAGGTATTCGCCGGCGATCTCTGCAACCTTGCCGAACATCGATACACGGTGCCATTCGGTCTTTTCGACTTTCTGGCCAGTTTGCTTGTCGGTCCATTGTTCGCTGGTCGCCAGACTCAGGTTGGTCACGGCGTTACCGTTAGGCAAGTAGCGAACTTCGGGATCCTGGCCGCAAGTGCCGACCAATATGACTTTGTTAACCCCACGGGCCATAACGTTCTCCTAGGCTTCGCACGCTGTCGGCGCCGGGTTGTTGACCAGGCGCTCGAGGGTGGTGCGATCCAATAGTTCGGTGTCCAATTTGATGTAAATGGCGGCTTCATCAGCCACCACGATGGCATCGGTTACCCCAACGACGGCCAGCAGGCGCTCAACCAGACCGGCTTCGCGGATCGCTTCGGGCGATAACGGCAAGCGCAGGCTCGTCACATAGGGAGGTTCGCGCATGGTAACAGCAAAGGCCAACCAGAGGGCAGCCAGACCTGCGCATCCGAGGAACACAACCGACAGACCGCCATGCTGGTACATCCAGCCACCCATGATGCCGCCCAGTGCCGAGCCGAGGAACTGGCTGGTGGAGTAGACCCCCATGGCCGTGCCCTTGCCGCCTGCCGGTGAAACCTTGCTGATCAACGACGGCAAGGAGGCTTCCAGCAGATTGAACGCGGTGAAGAACACCACCGTACCAATCACCAGGGCCCGCAAGCTGTCGCCGAACTGCCAGAAGAATAGCTCAGTGAGCATCAGCGTCGCGACGGCACCGAGTAAAACTCGTTTCATTTTGCGTTTCTTCTCGCCGTAGATGATGAACGGAATCATGGCGAAGAACGAAATCAGCAGCGCGGTCAGGTACACCCACCAATGCTGTTCCTTGGGCAGCCCGGCTTTTTCCACCAGCGCCAGCGGCAAGGCGACGAAACTCGACATCAACATCGCGTGCAACACAAAAATCCCCAGGTCCAGGCGCAGCAAGTCCGGGTGCTTGAGGGTCGGCAACAAGGCCTGGCGGGCGACCCCGGACTCACGGTGCTGCAAGGGGCCCGTGGAACGCGGCACCATGAACATCACGATGACGATCCCCAGCAATGCCATGCCGCCGGTCGCCAGGAACAGCCCGGACAGGCCGAAGGCACGGGTCAGCAGTGGCCCGACCACCATGGCCACGGCGAACGACAGGCCGATGGTCATGCCGATCATGGCCATGGCCTTGGTGCGGTGCTGTTCGCGGGTCAGGTCGGACAACAAGGCCATGACCGCTGCGGAAATCGCCCCGGCGCCCTGCAGGATGCGTCCGGCGATCACGCCCCAGATCGAATCGGCGTTGGCCGCCAGCACGCTGCCCAGGGCAAAGACGATCAAGCCCAGGTAAATCACCGGGCGCCGCCCGATGCGATCGGAAATGATCCCGAAGGGAATCTGGAACACCGCCTGGGTCAGGCCGTAGGCGCCAATCGCCAGGCCGATCAGGGCCGGGGTCGCGCCTGCCAGGTCCATGCCGTAGGTCGCCAGTACCGGCAACACCATGAACATGCCAAGCATACGGAACGCGAACACCAGGGCCAGACCGCTCGCTGCGCGGGTCTCGCTACCACTCATGCGTTCGCTGTGGGGATCGTGCATGGAATTACCTCATGTGAACCGGCGGCGATTCTATCAGTCCCATCGGTTGACGGGGTATAGGGCGACGCTTTGCCGCGCACGGATGACAGAGTCTTCATGTAAGGCACCATCGTGCACATTTGATAGTGTGCATCCATCCAGTATTTGGCCTTATACTCCTACGTTTACGCCCGCCGAGCGAGGCCACCTTGGACAAGATCCTGATTCGTGGGGCTCGAACCCACAACCTGAAGAATATCGACCTGACCCTGCCACGGGACAAACTGATCGTCATCACCGGCTTGTCCGGGTCCGGCAAGTCGTCCCTGGCCTTTGACACCTTGTATGCCGAGGGTCAGCGGCGTTATGTCGAGTCGCTGTCGGCCTACGCCCGGCAGTTCCTGTCGATGATGGAAAAGCCCGACGTCGACACGATTGAAGGCCTGTCACCGGCCATCTCCATCGAGCAGAAGTCGACCTCCCACAACCCGCGCTCGACGGTCGGCACCATTACCGAAATCTACGACTACCTGCGCCTGCTTTACGCTCGCGTAGGTATTCCGCGCTGCCCGGATCACGACATCCCCCTGGAAGCCCAGACCGTCAGCCAGATGGTCGACCTGGTGCTGGCCCAGCCTGAGGGCAGCAAGCTGATGCTGCTGGCCCCGGTGATCCGTGAGCGCAAGGGCGAACACCTGTCGGTCTTCGAAGAACTGCGGGCCCAGGGTTTCGTCCGTGCCCGGGTCAACGGCAAGCTGTGCGAGCTGGATGAGCTGCCGAAGCTGGATAAACAGAAGAAGCACTCGATCGATGTGGTGGTCGACCGCTTCAAGGTTCGCGAGGACCTGCAGCAGCGCCTGGCCGAGTCGTTCGAGACCGCCCTGAAGCTGGCCGATGGCATCGCGCTGGTCGCACCGATGGACGATGAGCCGGGTCAGGAGATGATTTTCTCCGCGCGTTTTGCCTGCCCGATCTGCGGCCACGCCATCAGTGAACTGGAACCCAAGCTGTTCTCCTTCAACAACCCAGCGGGCGCTTGCCCGACCTGCGACGGCCTGGGGGTCAAACAGTTCTTCGACATCAAGCGCCTGGTCAACGGCGAACTGACCCTGGCCGAGGGCGCGATTCGCGGCTGGGACCGGCGCAACGTCTATTACTTCCAGATGCTCGGCTCCCTGGCCGCCCATTATGGGTTCAGCCTGGAAGTGCCGTTCAACCAGCTGCCAGCCGACCAGCAGAAAGTCATCCTGCATGGCAGCGGCAGCCAGAACGTCGATTTCAAATACCTCAACGACCGGGGCGACATCGTCAAGCGTTCGCACCCGTTCGAAGGCATCGTGCCGAACCTCGATCGCCGCTACCGCGAAACCGAGTCTGCTTCGGTGCGCGAAGAGCTGGCCAAGTTCCTCAGCACCCAGCCCTGCCCGGATTGCCGCGGCACCCGCCTGCGCCGTGAAGCGCGGCACGTGTGGGTCGGCGAGAAAACCCTGCCGGCGGTGACCAACCTGCCGATCGGCGATGCGTGCGACTACTTCGGCACCCTGAAACTGACGGGGCGGCGCGGCGAAATCGCCGACAAGATTCTCAAGGAAATCCGCGAACGCCTGCAGTTCCTGGTCAACGTCGGCCTCGACTACCTGTCCCTGGACCGCAGTGCCGACACTCTGTCCGGCGGTGAGGCGCAGCGCATTCGCCTGGCCAGCCAGATCGGCGCCGGCCTGGTGGGCGTGCTGTACATCCTCGACGAGCCCTCCATTGGCCTGCACCAGCGGGACAACGACCGACTGCTGGGCACCCTCAAGCATTTGCGCGACATCGGCAACACGGTGATCGTGGTCGAGCACGACGAGGACGCCATTCGCCTCGCCGACTACGTGGTAGACATCGGCCCCGGCGCTGGCGTGCATGGCGGGCATATCGTCGCCGAAGGCACACCGGCCGAAGTCATGGCCCACCCGGACTCGCTGACCGGCAAATACCTGTCGGGCCGGGTGAAGATCGCCGTGCCCGCCAAACGCACGCCGCGCAACAAGAAGCTGGCACTGCACCTCAAAGGTGCCCGCGGCAACAACTTGCGCAATGTCGACCTGGAAATCCCCCTGGGCCTGCTGACCTGTGTGACCGGCGTGTCCGGCTCGGGCAAGTCGACACTGATCAACAACACCCTGTTCCCCCTGAGCGCCACCGCGCTCAATGGTGCGACGACCCTGGAAGCCGCAGCCCACGACAGCATCAAGGGCCTTGAGCTGTTGGACAAGGTGGTCGACATCGACCAGAGCCCGATCGGTCGTACGCCGCGCTCCAACCCGGCGACCTACACCGGGCTGTTCACGCCGATTCGTGAGCTGTTCGCAGGCGTCCCGGAGTCGCGCTCACGGGGCTATGGCCCGGGTCGTTTCTCGTTCAACGTCAAGGGTGGACGCTGTGAGGCCTGCCAGGGCGACGGCCTGATCAAGGTCGAGATGCACTTCCTGCCGGATATCTATGTCCCGTGCGACGTGTGCAAGAGCAAGCGCTACAACCGCGAGACCCTGGAGATCAAGTACAAGGGCAAGAGCATCCACGAAACCCTGGAAATGACCATCGAGGAAGCCCGGGTGTTCTTCGACGCGGTACCGGCCCTGGCGCGCAAGCTGCAGACGCTGATGGATGTCGGCCTGTCGTACATCAAGCTCGGGCAATCGGCGACCACCCTGTCGGGCGGTGAAGCACAGCGGGTCAAGTTGTCCCGCGAGTTGTCCAAGCGCGACACCGGCAAGACCCTGTATATCCTCGATGAGCCGACCACCGGCCTGCACTTCGCGGACATCCAGCAATTGCTCGACGTGTTGCACCGCCTGCGCGACCACGGCAACACCGTAGTGGTGATCGAGCACAACCTGGACGTGATCAAGACCGCCGATTGGCTGGTGGACCTGGGGCCGGAAGGCGGCTCCAAGGGCGGCCAGATCATCGCCGTGGGTACGCCTGAGGAAGTGGCCGAGATGAAGCAGTCGCACACTGGCTTCTACCTCAAGCCACTGCTGGAACGCGACCGGGCCTGACACCGTCACATGAAAAAGCCCCTGTCACGTTATCGGTGACAGGGGCTTTTTTGTGTCTTGCGTCTGTAGGAGCGAAGCGTGCTCGCGATGGCGATTTCAAGGACGCCATCGCCGGCAAACCGTGCGCCTACAAAGCAGAATCAGAACTGCGATTGCAGGTAGTTTTCCAGACCGATCAACTTGATCAGGCCCAACTGCTTTTCCAGCCAGTAGGTGTGATCTTCTTCGGTATCGGCCAACTGGATACGCAGCATGTCACGACTGATGTAGTCCTTGTGCTGCTCACACAGCTCAATGCCTTTGCACAGTGCGGCACGCACCTTGTATTCCAGGCGCAGGTCGGCGGCGAGCATGTCCGGCACGGTAGTGCCGACGTCGAGGTCGTCCGGGCGCATGCGCGGCGTACCTTCCAGCATCAGGATCCGGCGCATCAGCGCATCGGCGTGCCCGGCTTCTTCTTCCATCTCGTGATTGATGCGCTCATAGAGCTCGGTAAAGCCCCAGTCCTCATACATCCGCGAATGGATGAAATATTGATCACGCGCTGCCAGTTCGCCCGTGAGCAACGTGTTGAGGTAATCGATTACGTCCGGGTGACCTTGCATCGCCCTACATCTCCCTGCTTGAAAGTCTGTAGTTTGAACCAAGGCGTCCGTTTGGTCACTCGATTCGCGAGATAAAAGCGAAGATATTCTGAGAAAAGTGGTTTAAATAACGCAAAAACCGCCCAATTGAGGGCGGTTCTGCTTCTCGTTTAGACTTCGTTAAGCTGTACACCCAACGCCGTTGCGATTGCTTCTCCGTACGCCGGATCGGCCTTGAAGAAGTGCTGCAGTTGACGGTCGACCACATCACCGGAAACCCCGGCCATGGCGCCAGCAATGTTGCTGACCAACAGGGCTTTCTGTTCAGCGCTCATCAAGCGAAACAGCGCACCGGCATGGCTGTAGTAGTCGGTATCTTCGCGATGATCGTAACGATCAGCCGCTCCACTCAACGCCAGTGGCGGCTCAGCGAAGTGCGGGGCCTGCTTTGGCGACTCCACGTAGCTGTTCGGCTCGTAGTTGGGCGCCGCGCCGCCATTGCTGCCAAATGCCATGGAACCATCGCGCTGATAGCTGTTGACCGGGCTGCGTGGTGCGTTCACCGGCAGTTGCTGGTGATTGGTGCCCACACGGTAGCGGTGCGCATCGGCGTAGGCGAACACCCGGCCTTGCAGCATGCGGTCCGGCGACAGGCCGACACCCGGAACCATGTTGCTCGGGCCAAACGCAGCCTGCTCGACTTCGGCGAAGTAGTTCAGCGGGTTACGGTTGAGTTCCAACTCGCCGACTTCAATCAACGGAAACTCTTTCTGCGACCAGGTCTTGGTCACGTCGAACGGGTTCTCGTAATGCGCCGCTGCCTGGGCTTCGCTCATGATCTGGATGCACACGCGCCATTTCGGGAAATCACCGCGCTCGATGGCGCCGAACAGGTCGCGCTGGGCGTAGTCCGGGTCAGTCCCGGCCAGACGCGCAGCTTCGGCCGGCGCCAGGTTCTTGATGCCCTGCAGGGTCTTGTAGTGCCATTTCACCCAATGCCGCTCACCGCTGGCACTGATCAGGCTGTAGGTATGGCTACCAAAGCCGTGCATGTGACGGTAGCCATCAGGAATCCCACGGTCGGAGAACAGGATAGTCACCTGGTGCAGCGCCTCAGGGGAGTGCGACCAGAAGTCCCACATCATCTGCGCGCTTTTCAGATTGCTTTGCGGCAGACGTTTTTGGGTGTGGATGAAATCCGGAAACTTCAGCGGATCACGAATGAAGAACACCGGCGTGTTGTTACCAACGATGTCCCAGTTGCCTTCTTCGGTGTAGAACTTCAAAGCGAAACCACGAGGATCGCGTTCGGTGTCCGCCGAGCCGCGCTCACCGCCGACAGTGGAGAACCGCAGGAAGGTCGGGGTTTGCTTGCCGACGGCGGCAAACAGCTTGGCGCTGGTGTACTGGGTGATATCGCGGGTGACGGTGAAGGTACCGTAAGCACCCGAGCCCTTGGCATGCACGCGGCGCTCAGGGATATTTTCGCGGTTGAAGTGGGCGAGCTTCTCGATCAGGTGAAAATCGTCGAGCAGCAGCGGGCCGCGTGGACCGGCGGAACGGGAATTCTGGTTATCTGCGACGGGAGCGCCACTGGCGGTAGTCAGCGTTTTATTCTGGCTCATGCACAATCTTCCTCTTCAGTCTTGGAAACTGCCGGCTAATCGGCTGAGAAGGAGTATTGACCAGGAACATGACACCATCAAATTCATTAATTGATCAGCATCAATAGAAATTAACTAATTGAAAGCTGCTCCAGATACACGCGAATAACGCCGCCCGTCGGCGGTACTTTTTCAGCGCCCACAAAAAACCGGGCACTAGGCCCGGTTCTTCGTTACAGCTTGTCGTCTTACTCGGCGCTTACAGCTTCGCCGGCAGTAGCACGATCAACCAACTCGACGTACGCCATAGGCGCGTTGTCGCCAGTGCGGAAGCCGCACTTGAGGATGCGCAGGTAGCCACCCTCACGGGTAGCGTAACGCTTGCCCAGGTCGTTGAAGAGCTTACCAACGATAGCTTTCGAACGAGTACGGTCGAAAACCAAACGGCGGTTAGCCAGGCTGTCTGTCTTGGCCAAAGTGATCAGCGGCTCAGCAACGCGACGCAGTTCTTTGGCTTTTGGCAGTGTAGTTTTGATCAGCTCGTGCTCGAACAGCGACACCGCCATGTTTTGAAACATGGCCTTGCGGTGCGAGCTGGTGCGGCTCAGGTGACGACCACTTTTACGATGACGCATGGTTCATTCCTTACCAAACACAACGTTCGGTGATTACGACGATCAGGCAGTCGCCTTGTCGTCCTTCTTAAGACTTGCAGGCGGCCAGTTGTCGAGGCGCATGCCGAGGGACAGACCGCGGGAGGCCAGAACGTCCTTGATTTCAGTCAAGGATTTCTTGCCCAGGTTCGGAGTCTTCAACAGCTCTACTTCGGTACGCTGAATCAGGTCACCGATGTAGTAGATGTTTTCCGCCTTAAGGCAGTTAGCCGAACGTACAGTCAGTTCCAGATCGTCAACCGGGCGAAGCAGGATCGGATCGATCTCGTCTTCTTGCTCGATTACCACTGGCTCGCTGTCGCCTTTGAGGTCCACGAACGCAGCCAACTGCTGTTGCAGGATGGTTGCAGCGCGACGGATAGCCTCTTCAGGGTCCAGAGTACCGTTGGTTTCCAGATCAATAACCAGCTTGTCCAGGTTAGTACGCTGCTCGACACGGGCGTTTTCCACCACGTATGCGATACGGCGAACCGGGCTGAACGAAGAGTCAAGCTGCAAGCGACCAATGCTGCGGCTTTCGTCTTCATCGCTCTGACGCGAGTCGGCCGGTTCATAACCACGACCACGAGCTACTACTAGCTTCATGTTCAGGGCGCCGTTAGACGCCAGGTTAGCGATTACGTGATCGGGATTAACGATCTCGACATCATGATCCAGCTGAATATCGGCAGCGGTAACCACCCCCGAACCCTTCTTCGACAAGGTCAGCGTAACTTCGTCACGGCCGTGCAGCTTGATAGCCAGACCTTTAAGGTTCAACAGGATTTCAATTACGTCTTCCTGTACACCTTCGATGGCGCTGTACTCGTGGAGCACACCGTCAATCTCGGCCTCGACTACTGCACAGCCGGGCATTGAGGACAACAGGATGCGGCGCAGCGCGTTGCCCAGGGTGTGGCCAAAACCACGCTCGAGAGGCTCGAGAGTGATCTTGGCGCGGGTTGGACTGACAACCTGCACATCAATATGGCGGGGTGTCAGGAACTCATTTACCGAAATCTGCATGGATGCACCTATTTTCTAGCCCTTACTTGGAGTAGAGCTCGACAATCAGGCTTTCGTTGATGTCGGCGGACAGATCACTGCGAGCTGGAACGTTCTTGAAAACGCCCGACTTCTTCTCAGTGTCTACTTCTACCCATTCTACGCGGCCACGTTGGGCACACAGATCGAGAGCTTGGACAATGCGAAGTTGGTTCTTTGCTTTCTCGCGAATCGCGACCACGTCACCAGCACGAACCTGGTACGACGGCACGTTTACGGTCTGACCGTTAACGCTTACGGATTTGTGCGATACCAGCTGACGGGATTCGGCACGAGTCGAACCAAAGCCCATACGGTATACAACGTTGTCCAGACGGCATTCGAGCAGTTGCAGCAGGTTTTCACCGGTTGCACCTTTCTTGCCAGCAGCTTCTTTGTAGTAGCCGCTGAACTGACGCTCGAGAACGCCGTAGATACGACGGACCTTCTGCTTTTCACGCAGTTGGGTGCCGTAGTCGGACTGGCGACCGCGGCGTTGGCCGTGGATACCAGGTGCTGCTTCAATGTTGCACTTCGATTCGATCGCGCGCACGCCGCTCTTCAGGAAGAGATCGGTGCCTTCGCGACGAGCGAGTTTGCATTTTGGACCAATGTAACGAGCCATTCTTTACAATCTCCTGGATTACACGCGGCGCTTCTTCGGCGGACGGCACCCGTTGTGCGGGATTGGCGTCACGTCGGTGATGCTGGCGATCTTATAGCCACAGCCGTTCAAAGCACGGACAGCGGACTCACGACCTGGACCTGGACCCTTGACGTTAACGTCGAGGTTTTTCAGGCCATATTCCAGCGCAGCTTGACCAGCACGTTCAGCAGCTACTTGAGCAGCGAACGGGGTGGACTTGCGGGAACCGCGGAAACCCGAACCACCGGAGGTAGCCCAAGAAAGCGCGTTACCTTGACGGTCGGTGATGGTCACGATTGTGTTGTTAAAAGATGCATGGATGTGGGCGATGCCATCAACCACTGTCTTTTTAACTTTTTTACGAGGACGAGCAGCAGGTTTTGCCATGATAATTTTCCTGTCGATTCGCTGGGGCGATTACTTGCGGATCGGCTTACGCGGACCTTTACGGGTACGCGCGTTGGTCTTGGTACGCTGACCGCGTACTGGCAGACCACGACGATGACGCAGACCGCGATAGCAACCGAGGTCCATCAAGCGCTTGATTTTCATGTTGATTTCGCGACGCAGATCACCTTCAGTGGTGAACTTCGCCACTTCGCCACGCAGCTGTTCAATTTGCTCGTCGCTCAGATCTTTGATCTTTGCTGCTGGGTTTACCCCAGTCACTGCACAGATCTTCTGCGCAGTAGTGCGACCAACACCATAGATGTAGGTCAGCGAGATAACAGTATGCTTGTTATCTGGAATGTTGACGCCTGCAATACGGGCCATTCAGTGGGACTCCAATTGACAGCTACCTACGCCCCGGAAGCCAAGAAATAGGGCGCGAGATAATATCGCTGTAATAACAAATAATCAACCCGGCAGCGCACTAGCTGCCGGGCTTGAAGCACAATCACACTCAGCCTTGGCGCTGTTTGTGACGCGGTTCCGCGCTGCAAATTACTCGAACAACACCTTCGCGGCGAATAATCTTGCAGTTACGGCACAGCTTTTTCACCGATGCACGAACTTTCATCACCAACTCCTCGAACCTTATGGGTCAGCGCAGCATGCCGCTGCCGTAACCCTTCAGGTTGGCTTTCTTCATCAGGGATTCGTACTGGTGCGAAACGAGGTGCGATTGTACTTGGGACATGAAGTCCATCACAACCACGACGACGATCAGCAACGAGGTCCCGCCAAGGTAGAACGGAACGTTTGCCGCAACCACCAGGAACTGGGGCAACAGACACACGGCCGTCATATAGAGAGCACCGAACAGGGTCAAACGAGTCAGAACGCCATCAATGTAGCGCGCAGACTGCTCACCTGGACGGATGCCCGGAATAAAGGCACCGGACTTCTTCAGGTTTTCCGCTACGTCTTTCGGATTGAACATCAACGCCGTATAGAAGAAGCAGAAGAAAATAATCCCTGCACTAAACAGCAGAATATTCAACGGCTGACCAGGAGCGATCGACTGCGAGATGTCCTGCAGCCAGCCCAGACCTTCAGACTGACCAAACCAGGTACCCAACGAAGCCGGGAACAGCAAGATGCTGCTCGCGAAAATAGCCGGAATAACACCGGCCATGTTCACCTTCAGCGGCAGGTGGCTGGTCTGCGCAGCAAAAACCTTACGGCCCTGCTGACGCTTGGCGTAGTGAACAGCAATACGACGCTGGCCACGCTCAATGAACACCACAAAACCGATAATCGCTACTGCCAGCAAACCGATGGCAACCAGGGCAAAAATGTTGATATCACCCTGACGCGCAGACTCGAAAGACTGCCCGATCGCTCTCGGAAGACCGGCGACGATACCTGCGAATATCAACATCGAGATACCGTTGCCAACACCACGCTCAGTAATCTGCTCACCCAGCCACATCATGAACATTGCGCCCGCCACAAAAGTGGTTACCGCAACGAAATGGAAGCCAAAGTCACCAGTGAACGCAACGCCCTGCCCCGCCAGACCAATGGACATGCCAATTGCCTGGACGAGAGCGAGGACGACAGTGCCGTAGCGGGTGTACTGAGCGATCTTGCGACGCCCAGCTTCACCTTCCTTCTTCAACTGCTCCAACTGCGGGCTGACGGCTGTCATCAGTTGCATGATGATCGATGCCGAGATGTACGGCATGATCCCCAGTGCAAAGATGCTCATCCGCTCCAGCGCGCCGCCGGAAAACATGTTGAACAAGCTAAGAATGGTCCCCTCATTCTGTCGAAACAGGTCCGCGAGTCGGTCCGGGTTGATACCTGGAACCGGGATGTGTGCGCCTATTCGGTAGACGATAATCGCCAGGAACAGAAAACGCAGACGAGCCCAGAGTTCAGACATACCGCCTTTGCCGAGCGCAGAGAGAGCACCTTGCTTAGCCATTTATTCCTCGAACTTGCCGCCAGCTGCTTCGATAGCCGCACGCGCACCTTTGGTGGCGCCGATTCCCTTGCCGATAGTGACAGCGCGAGTCACTTCACCGGACAGCATGATTTTCACACGCTGTACGTTGACGTTGATCACGTTGGCATCTTTCAGGGACTGCACAGTGACGATGTCGCCTTCCACTTTAGCCAGCTCGGACAGACGCACTTCTGCGCGGTCCATGGCTTTCAGGGAAACGAAACCGAACTTAGGCAGGCGACGATGCAGCGGCTGTTGACCGCCTTCAAAGCCTGGAGCAATGGTGCCACCGGAGCGGGAGGTTTGACCTTTGTGGCCACGGCCACCAGTCTTACCCAAACCGCTACCGATACCACGGCCCGGACGATGCTTTTCGCGACGGGAACCCGGCGCTGGACTCAGATCATTGAGTTTCATCGATTAACCCTCGACACGCAGCATGTAGTAAGCCTTGTTGATCATCCCGCGATTCTCGGGAGTATCCAGTACTTCTACAGTGTGACCGATGCGACGCAGACCCAGACCCTTAACGCACAGTTTGTGGTTAGGGATGCGGCCGGTCATGCTTTTGATCAGCGTTACTTTAACGGTAGCCATGATCAGAAGATCTCCTTGACGCTTTTGCCACGCTTGGCGGCAATGGATTCAGGAGATTGCATAGCTTTCAAACCTTTGAAAGTGGCGTGAACCACGTTTACCGGGTTAGTCGAGCCGTAGCACTTGGCCAGAACGTTCTGAACGCCAGCAACCTCGAGGACAGCACGCATAGCGCCGCCAGCGATGATACCGGTACCTTCAGAAGCAGGCTGCATGTACACCTTGGAAGCGCCATGGGCGGATTTCATTGCGTACTGCAGAGTGGTGCCGTTCAGGTCCACTTGGATCATGTTGCGACGAGCAGCTTCCATTGCCTTCTGGATTGCAGCAGGCACTTCACGCGACTTGCCACGGCCGAAGCCAACACGGCCCTTACCATCACCAACCACGGTCAACGCGGTGAAGGTGAAGATACGGCCGCCTTTAACGGTTTTGGCTACGCGGTTAACTTGAACCAGCTTCTCGATGTAGCCTTCGTCGCGCTTTTGGTCGTTATTTGACATAACTTAGAACTCCAGCCCAGCTTCACGAGCAGCATCAGCCAGCGCTTTAACGCGGCCGTGGTACTTGAAGCCAGAGCGGTCGAAAGCCACTTGCGAGACGCCAGCGGCCTTAGCACGCGTAGCGACCAGCTGGCCAACCTTTGTGGCCGCGTCAATGTTGCCAGTGGCACCATCACGCAGTTCTTTGTCCAAAGTCGAGGCAGATGCCAGAACTTTGTTGCCGTCGGCCGAAATGACCTGGGCGTAGATGTGCTGCGAAGAGCGGAACACGCAGAGACGCACGACTTCTAGTTCGTGCATTTTCAGGCGTGCTTTGCGAGCGCGACGCAGTCGAGTAACTTTTTTGTCGGTCATTTGCTATGCCCTACTTCTTCTTGGCTTCTTTACGACGGACGACTTCGTCCGCGTAGCGCACACCTTTGCCTTTGTACGGCTCTGGTGGACGGAAGTCGCGGATCTCGGCGGCCACTTGACCTACCAGCTGCTTGTCGATGCCCTTGATCAGGATATCGGTCTGGCTAGGAGTCTCAGCGGTGATGCCTTCCGGCAGTTCGTAATCCACTGGGTGCGAGAAGCCGAGAGCCAGGTTCAGCACTGTGCCTTTTGCTTGCGCTTTGTAACCAACACCGACCAGCTGGAGCTTGCGCTCGAAGCCTTGGCTTACGCCTTGGACCATGTTGTTTACCAACGCACGAGTGGTACCAGCCATTGCGCGAGTCTGTTGATCGCCATTGCGAGCAGCGAAACGCAGCTCACCGGCTTCTTCAACGATCTCAACGGACGAATGGATGTTCAGTTCAAGAGTACCCTTGGCACCCTTCACCGAAAGCTGTTGGCCTGCGAATTTTACTTCGACACCGGCTGGCAGCTTAACGGGGTTCTTAGCGACGCGAGACATGCTTATCCCCCCTTAGAACACAGTGCAAAGAACTTCGCCGCCGACACCGGCAGCGCGCGCAGCACGATCCGTCATCACACCTTTGTTGGTGGAGACGATAGACACACCGAGACCGCCACGAACTTTTGGCAGATCATCGACGGACTTGTACTGACGCAGGCCTGGACGGCTAACGCGCTTCACTTCTTCGATGACCGGACGGCCTTCGAAATATTTCAGCTCGATAGACAGCAGTGGTTTGATTTCGCTGCTGATCTGATAACCCGCGATGTAACCTTCGTCCTTCAGGACTTTAGCTACAGCCACCTTCAACGTGGAAGACGGCATGCTTACGACGGACTTTTCAGCCATCTGGGCATTACGGATTCGAGTTAGCATGTCCGCTAACGGGTCCTGCATACTCATGGGCTAGACGCTCCTAATACAGAAAAATTAGCCTTGCGGCTACTACGTGTCGCCGAGAATCTCCGAGCATAAAAAACACGGGCTCAGGCGAGCCGGATATTCTAGACACACTCCGGAAATGAAACAAGCCCCAAAAGGGGCTTGATTCAGATTCAAGGCCACCGATGGTCGGGATCATGCGATCCCGACCATCGAGACTTTGACAGCACTTACCAGCTGGCTTTAACCAGACCTGGTACGTCACCACGCATTGCAGCTTCACGCAGTTTGTTACGGCCAAGGCCGAACTTGCGGTAAACGCCGTGCGGACGACCAGTCAGGCGGCAGCGGTTACGCATGCGCGCAGCGCTTGCGTCACGTGGCTGCTTCTGCAGAGCTACTGTAGCTTCCCAACGCGCTTCTGGACTTGCGTTCAGATCAACGATGATAGCTTTCAGCGCTGCACGCTTGGTGGCGTACTTGGCAACGGTGAGCTGACGCTTCAGCTCACGGTTTTTCATGCTCTTCTTGGCCATTTTCCTACTCCAATCAGTTGCGGAACGGGAATTTGAAAGCACGCAGCAGAGCGCGGCCTTCATCATCGTTCTTGGCAGTGGTGGTCAGGGTAATGTCCAGACCGCGGAGAGCGTCGATCTTGTCGTAATCGATTTCCGGGAAAATGATCTGCTCTTTCACGCCCATGCTGTAGTTACCACGACCATCGAAGGACTTGGCATTCAGGCCGCGGAAGTCGCGAACCCGAGGCAGGGAGATCGACAGCAGACGATCCAGGAACTCGTACATACGCTCACGGCGCAGAGTCACTTTGACGCCGATCGGCCAACCTTCACGGACTTTAAAGCCAGCGATGGATTTCCGAGCGTAAGTCACAACGACTTTTTGACCGGTGATCTTTTCCAGGTCAGCAACAGCGTGCTCGATGACTTTTTTGTCGCCGATCGCTTCGCCCAGACCCATGTTCAGGGTGATTTTGGTAACGCGCGGAACTTCCATCACGTTCGAAAGCTTAAGTTCTTCCTTAAGTTTCGGAGCAATTTCCTTCCGGTAAATCTCTTTTAGTCGTGCCATGGTCTCATCTACCTAGCAGTGTTCAAGCATCAACCGCTTTTTGGGTCGACTTGAAGACACGAATTTTCTTGCCGTCTTCTACTTTGAAACCAACGCGGTCAGCCTTGTTGGTTTCGCCGTTGAAAATGGCGACGTTAGAAGCGTCCAGTGGAGCTTCTTTTTCGACGATACCGCCCTGCACGCCCGACATCGGGTTTGGCTTGGTATGACGCTTGACCAGGTTCAGACCACCAATAACCAGACGGTTGTTAGCGAGAACCTTAAGCACCTTACCGCGCTTACCTTTGTCTTTGCCGGCGATCACGATGATCTCGTCGTCACGACGAATCTTTTGCATGTCGGATCTCCTTACAGCACTTCTGGGGCGAGCGAGACGATCTTCATGAACTTCTCAGTACGAAGTTCACGGGTCACTGGCCCAAAGATACGGGTGCCGATCGGCTCTTGCTTGTTGTTCAACAGAACAGCAGCGTTGCCATCAAAGCGGATAATGGAGCCATCAGCACGGCGAACACCGTGGCGAGTGCGGACTACAACAGCAGTCATCACTTGGCCTTTTTTCACTTTACCGCGAGGAATTGCTTCCTTCACGGTAACTTTGATGATGTCACCGATACCAGCGTAACGACGATGGGAGCCACCCAGCACCTTGATGCACATAACGCGGCGTGCGCCGCTGTTATCGGCCACATCGAGCATGGATTGAGTCTGAATCATATAATTTCTCCGACCCCTAGTCCTTAGACTTCCACAGCGCGTTCGAGAACATCAACCAGTGCCCAAGACTTGGTCTTGGCCAGCGGACGAGTTTCACGAATAGTGACTTTGTCGCCGATGTGGCACTGATTGGTTTCGTCGTGCGCGTGCAGCTTAGTCGAACGCTTAACGTATTTACCGTAGATCGGGTGCTTAACGCGGCGCTCGATCAGAACGGTGATGGTCTTGTCCATCTTGTCGCTGACAACACGGCCAGTCAGCGTACGGACAGTTTTTTCGGCTTCAGCCATGATTACTTACCTGCCTGCTGGTTGAGCACAGTCTTCACGCGAGCGATGTCACGTTTAACTTGCGAGAGCAGATGAGACTGCCCCAACTGGCCAGTTGCTTTCTGCATACGCAGATTGAACTGGTCGCGCAGCAGGCCGAGCAGTTGCTCGTTCAGCTGCTGTGCTGATTTTTCACGAAGTTCATTCGCTTTCATCACATCACCGTCCGCTTAACAAAGGAGGTGGCGAGTGGCAGCTTTGCAGCAGCCAGGGCGAACGCCTCACGCGCCAACTCTTCAGAAACACCCTCGATTTCATACAGGACTTTGCCTGGCTGAATCTGGGCAACCCAGTATTCCACGTTACCCTTACCTTTACCCATCCGAACTTCGAGTGGCTTTTTGGTTACAGGCTTGTCCGGGAACACACGGATCCAGATCTTGCCGCCACGTTTTACGTGACGGGTCAGAGCACGACGCGCTGACTCGATCTGACGAGCGGTGAGACGACCACGAGCTACAGACTTCAGCGCATACTCGCCGAAGCTGACTTTGCTACCGCGCAATGCCAGACCACGGTTGTGGCCAGTCATTTGCTTGCGGAACTTCGTACGCTTTGGTTGCAACATTTGGCGTACCCCTTACTTAGCAGCTTTTTTACGAGGCGCTGGTGCTTGTGGTTTCAGCTCTTCTTGGCGACCACCAATTACTTCGCCTTTGAAGATCCAAACCTTTACACCGATCACACCGTAGGTGGTGTGAGCTTCGTAGTTGGCATAGTCGATGTCGGCACGCAGGGTGTGCAGTGGCACACGACCTTCGCGATACCATTCAGTACGTGCGATTTCAGCACCGCCGAGACGACCGCTCACTTGGATTTTGATGCCTTTGGCACCAATGCGCATGGCGTTCTGAACAGCGCGCTTCATAGCGCGACGGAACATTACGCGACGCTCCAGCTGCTGAGCTACGCTCTGCGCAACCAGCATACCGTCGAGTTCCGGCTTGCGGATCTCTTCGATATTGATGTGCACAGGCACACCCATTTGCTTGGTCAGGTCCTGGCGCAGTTTCTCAACATCTTCACCTTTCTTCCCGATAACGATACCTGGGCGAGCGGTGTGGATGGTGATACGTGCAGTTTGGGCCGGACGATGGATATCGATACGGCTTACGGACGCGCTTTTTAGTTTGTCTTGGAGATACTCACGCACCTTCAGATCAGCGAACAAGTAGTCCGCATAAGTCCGACCGTCTGCGTACCAGACGGAGGTGTGCTCCTTGACGATTCCCAGGCGAATGCCAATGGGATGTACTTTCTGACCCATCTCTTCGACTCCGTTACTTGTCAGCAACCTTGACAGTGATATGGCAAGACCGCTTGACGATGCGATCAGCACGGCCTTTGGCACGTGGCATGATGCGCTTCAGCGAACGCCCTTCGTTGACGAAAACGGTGCTGACCTTCAGGTCATCAACGTCTGCGCCTTCGTTATGCTCGGCGTTGGCTACGGCCGACTCCAGCACTTTCTTCATGATCTCGGCGGCTTTCTTACTGCTGAAAGCCAACAGGTTGAGCGCTTCGCCCACCTTCTTCCCGCGGATCTGGTCGGCGACCAAGCGGGCTTTCTGGGCGGAGATTCGAGCGCCCGACAACTTAGCGGCTACTTCCATTTCCTAACCCCTTAACGCTTGGCTTTCTTGTCTGCCACGTGCCCACGATAAGTGCGGGTACCGGCGAACTCGCCCAGTTTGTGGCCGACCATGTCTTCGTTAACGAGAACTGGGACGTGTTGACGACCGTTGTGTACTGCGATGGTCAGACCGACCATTTGTGGCAGGATCATCGAACGACGCGACCAGGTTTTCACCGGTTTGCGATCATTCTTTTCCGCCGCCACTTCGATCTTCTTCAGTAGGTGAAGATCGATAAAAGGACCTTTTTTCAGAGAACGTGGCACTGTCGTATCCCTCTATTTACTTGCGACGACGGACGATCATTTTGTCGGTACGCTTATTACCACGAGTCTTCGCGCCCTTAGTCGGGAAGCCCCATGGCGATACCGGATGACGACCACCAGAGGTACGACCTTCACCACCACCATGTGGGTGGTCAACCGGGTTCATGGCAACACCACGAACGGTTGGGCGAACGCCACGCCAGCGTTTGGCACCAGCTTTACCCAGCGAACGCAGGCTGTGCTCGGAGTTCGAGACTTCGCCCAGGGTCGCACGGCATTCAGCCAGGACTTTACGCATTTCACCGGAACGCAGACGCAGGGTCACGTAAACGCCTTCACGAGCGATCAGCTGAGCCGAAGCACCAGCGGAACGAGCGATCTGAGCGCCTTTACCCGGCTTCAGTTCGATGCCGTGTACGGTGGAACCGACTGGAATGTTGCGCAGTTGCAGAGCGTTGCCTGGCTTGATTGGAGCCAGTGCGCCTGCGATCAGCTGGTCGCCAGCACTCACGCCTTTAGGGGCGATGATGTAGCGGCGCTCGCCGTCTGCGTAGCACAGCAGTGCGATGTGAGCAGTACGGTTTGGATCGTATTCGATACGCTCGACAGTGGCGACGATGCCATCTTTGTCGTTGCGACGGAAATCGACCATACGGTAATGCTGCTTATGACCACCACCGATATGACGGGTAGTAATACGGCCATTGTTGTTACGACCACCAGTCTTCGATTTTTTCTCGAGCAGCGGTGCGTGAGGAGCGCCTTTATGCAGCTCCTGGTTGACCACCTTGACCACAAAACGGCGGCCAGGGGAAGTCGGTTTGCATTTAACGATTGCCATGATGCACCCCTTCCTTACTCAGCACTGCTGCTGAAATCGAGATCTTGGCCTGGCTGAAGGGAGATAACTGCCTTCTTCCAGTCATTACGCTTGCCCAGACCGCGAGCAGTGCGCTTGCTCTTACCCAGAACATTCAGGGTAGTAACACGCTCTACTTTCACGCTGAACAGGCTTTCGACGGCCTTCTTGATTTCCAGCTTGGTTGCATCAGTAGCAACCTTGAAAACGAACTGGCCTTTCTTGTCTGCCAGAACCGTAGCCTTCTCGGAAACGTGCGGGCCAAGCAGAACTTTAAATACGCGTTCCTGGTTCATCCCAGCAGCTCCTCGAATTTCTTCACGGCCGACACGGTGATCAACACCTTGTCGTATGCGATCAGACTAACTGGATCGGAACCTTGCACGTCACGTACATCAACGTGTGGCAGGTTACGAGCAGCCAGGTACAGGTTCTGATCAACAGCGTCGGACACGATCAGAACGTCGGTCAGGCTCATGTTGTTCAGTTTGCCCAGCAGGTCTTTGGTTTTCGGCGTTTCAACGGCGAAATCCTGAACCACGACCAGACGATCAGTACGCACCAGCTCAGCAAGGATGGAACGCATTGCTGCGCGATACATCTTCTTGTTCAGCTTCTGGGAGTGATCCTGTGGACGAGCTGCGAAAGTGGTACCGCCGCCGCGCCAGATTGGGCTACGGATAGTACCGGCACGAGCACGGCCAGTACCTTTCTGACGCCATGGGCGCTTACCGCCACCACGAACGTCGGAACGGGTCTTTTGCTGCTTGCTACCTTGACGGCCGCCGGCCATGTAGGCCACGACTGCTTGGTGAACCAGCGTCTCGTTGAACTCGCCGCCAAATGTCAGTTCGGAAACTTCGATCGCTTGAGCGTCATTTACATTTAATTGCATGTCAGCTTCCCCTTAACCGCGAGCCTTGGCTGCTGGACGTACAACCAAGTTGCCGCCAGTAGCGCCAGGAACAGCGCCCTTGACCAACAACAGATTGCGTTCAGCGTCCACGCGCACTACTTCGAGGGACTGCACGGTCACGCGCTCAGCGCCCATATGACCGGACATTTTTTTGCCCTTGAATACACGACCAGGAGTCTGGCACTGGCCGATAGAGCCTGGAACGCGGTGGGACACGGAGTTACCGTGGGTATTATCTTGCCCGCGGAAGTTCCAACGCTTGATCGTACCCTGGAAGCCTTTACCCTTGGACTGACCGGTTACATCAACCAGTTGACCAGCGGCGAAGATTTCAGCGTTGATCAGATCGCCGGCCTGGTACTCGCCTTCTTCAAGGCGGAATTCCATTACGGTACGACCAGCGGCAACGTTCGCTTTAGCGAAGTGGCCAGCTTGAGCAGCTGTAACACGCGAAGCACGACGCTCGCCGACAGTGACTTGCACTGCACGATAGCCATCGGTTTCTTCAGTTTTGAACTGGGTGACGCGATTCGGCTCGATCTCAATGACCGTGACCGGAATGGAGACACCTTCTTCGGTGAAAATACGGGTCATACCGCATTTACGACCGACTACACCAATAGTCATGTTGTAAACCTCATGAGTGTACGGGGCTTTCACCCGCTATGGCCGCCCATTTCAGAGCGTTACACGACTAAGACCGAGTCTTAGCCGAGGCTGATCTGCACTTCCACACCGGCCGCAAGATCAAGCTTCATAAGTGCATCAACGGTTTTATCCGTTGGCTGGACGATGTCCAGAACGCGCTTATGAGTACGGATCTCGTACTGGTCACGCGCGTCTTTGTTGACGTGCGGGGAGACCAGAACGGTGAACCGCTCTTTACGGGTAGGCAGTGGAATTGGACCACGCACTTGAGCACCAGTACGTTTCGCGGTTTCCACGATTTCCTGGGTGGATTGGTCGATCAGGCGATGGTCAAAAGCCTTCAACCTGATACGGATTTGCTGATTTTGCATTGGATTTCAGACTCCGGCTGCTATTCCCAGCGAGCGCAATACGCCCGTTAAAAGGAGGCGCAATTCTATAGACGGGCTATCACAGTGTCAACTCAATAAAAAAAGCCCCCGCTGAGCGGGGGCTTTTTTCAAGTCATCACTTACTTAAGCGATGATTTTGGCTACGACGCCAGCGCCGACGGTACGACCGCCTTCACGGATAGCGAAACGCAGACCATCTTCCATTGCGATGGTTTTGATCAGGGTGACAACCATTTTGATGTTGTCGCCTGGCATTACCATTTCAACGCCTTCCGGCAGTTCGCAGTTACCGGTCACGTCAGTGGTCCGGAAGTAGAACTGTGGACGGTAGCCTTTGAAGAACGGAGTGTGACGACCGCCTTCTTCTTTGCTCAACACGTACACTTCAGCTTCGAAGGTAGTGTGCGGCTTAACCGAACCTGGCTTGACCAGAACCTGGCCACGCTCAACGTCGTCACGCTTGGTGCCGCGCAGCAGCACGCCGCAGTTCTCGCCAGCACGACCTTCGTCGAGCAGCTTACGGAACATTTCAACACCGGTGCAGGTGGTGACGGTAGTGTCACGCAGACCAACGATTTCCAGTGGATCCTGAACCTTGACGATACCGCGCTCGATACGACCAGTTACAACAGTACCGCGACCCGAGATCGAGAATACGTCTTCGATTGGCATCAGGAACGGCTTGTCGATAACACGGACCGGATCTGGAATGTAGCTGTCCAGAGTCTCAACCAGTTTACGAACGGCAGTGGTGCCCATTTCGTTGTCGTCTTGGCCGTTCAGAGCCATCAGAGCCGAACCGATGATGATCGGAGTGTCGTCACCTGGGAAGTCGTAAGTGCTCAGCAGATCGCGCACTTCCATCTCAACCAGTTCCAGCAGCTCAGCGTCGTCTACCATGTCAGCCTTGTTCAGGAAGACAACGATGTACGGAACGCCAACCTGACGGGACAGCAGGATGTGCTCACGGGTTTGTGGCATCGGACCATCAGCGGCCGAGCAAACCAGGATAGCGCCGTCCATCTGAGCAGCACCGGTGATCATGTTCTTCACGTAGTCAGCGTGACCTGGGCAGTCGACGTGAGCGTAGTGACGGATCAGCGAGTTGTATTCAACGTGCGCGGTGTTGATGGTGATACCACGAGCCTTTTCTTCTGGAGCGCTGTCGATTTTATCGAAAGCAACAACAGCCGAACCGAAAACTTCGGAGCAGACGCGAGTCAGAGCAGCGGTCAGCGTGGTTTTACCGTGGTCGACGTGACCGATGGTGCCAACGTTGACGTGCGGGAGGGTACGGTCAAATTTTTCTTTAGCCACGACAATTAACTCCTTGCCTAAAGGGCTGAATCAGCCTTGTTTTTTGGTTACAGTTTCGACGATGTGCGTCGGAGCTGGATTGTATTTTTTGAATTCCATGGAGTAGCTTGCGCGACCTTGGGACATGGAACGAACGTCGGTTGCATAACCGAACATTTCACCCAACGGCACTTCAGCACGAATTACCTTGCCGGAAACCGTGTCTTCCATACCCAGGATCATGCCGCGACGACGGTTAAGGTCGCCCATCACGTCACCCATGTAGTCTTCAGGCGTAACAACTTCTACTGCCATGATCGGCTCGAGCAACTCACCACCGCCCTTCTGGGCCAGTTGCTTGGTCGCCATGGAAGCAGCCACCTTGAACGCCATCTCGTTGGAGTCGACGTCGTGGTAAGAACCATCGAACACGGTAGCCTTCAGGCCGATCAGCGGATAGCCGGCAACAACGCCGTTCTTCATCTGCTCTTCGATACCCTTCTGGATAGCCGGGATGTATTCCTTAGGAACCACACCACCCACTACTTCGTTCAGGAATTGCAGACCTTCCTGACCTTCGTCAGCAGGAGCAAAACGAATCCAGCAGTGACCGAACTGGCCACGACCGCCGGACTGACGAACGAACTTGCCTTCGATTTCGCAGTTCTTCGTGATGCGCTCACGATAGGAAACCTGAGGCTTGCCGATGTTGGCTTCGACGTTGAACTCACGGCGCATCCGGTCAACCAGGATGTCCAAGTGCAGCTCGCCCATGCCGGAGATGATCGTTTGACCAGTCTCTTCATCGGTTTTAACGCGGAAAGATGGATCTTCCTGAGCAAGTTTGCCCAGAGCGATACCCATTTTTTCCTGGTCATCCTTGGTCTTAGGCTCTACGGCAACCGAAATAACCGGCTCCGGGAAGTCCATGCGAACCAGGATGATTGGCTTGTCAGCGTTGCAGAGGGTTTCACCAGTGGTGACGTCCTTCATGCCGATCAGGGCCGCGATGTCACCAGCGCGTACTTCCTTGATCTCTTCACGGGCGTTTGCGTGCATTTGCACCATACGACCCACGCGCTCTTTCTTGCCTTTAACCGAGTTGATCACGCCGTCGCCGGAGCTCAACACGCCCGAGTAAACGCGGACGAAGGTCAAAGTACCCACGAATGGGTCGGTAGCGATCTTGAACGCCAGAGCCGAGAACGGCTCCGCATCGTCTGCATGACGCTCCAGTTCGATAGTCTCGTCATCCGGGTCAGTACCCTTGATGGCAGGAATATCCGTAGGTGCAGGCAGGTAGTCGATAACGGCGTCGAGAACCAGGGGAACACCCTTGTTCTTGAAGGAAGAACCGCAAACAGCCAAGACGATCTCACCAGCGATAGTACGCTGACGCAGAGCGGCCTTGATTTCCTCGTTGGTGAGTTCTTCACCTTCGAGGTACTTGTTCATCAGCTCTTCGTTGGCTTCGGCAGCAGCCTCAACCATGTTGTTGCGCCATTCGTCAGCCAGTTCCTGCAGTTCAGCAGGGATAGCTTCACGACGTGGAGTCATGCCTTTGTCAGCATCGTTCCAGTAGACGGCTTCCATGTTGAGCAGATCGATCTGCCCCTGGAAGTTGTCTTCCGAACCAATGGCCAACTGGATTGGCACCGGAGTGTGACCCAGACGCTGCTTGATCTGAGCGATCACGCGCAGGAAGTTCGCACCAGCACGGTCCATCTTGTTGACGTAAACAAGACGTGGAACGCCGTATTTGTTGGCTTGACGCCATACGGTTTCCGACTGTGGCTCAACACCCGAAGTACCGCAGAACACAACGACAGCGCCGTCGAGTACGCGCAGGGAACGTTCAACTTCAATAGTGAAGTCTACGTGGCCCGGGGTATCGATTACGTTGAAGCGATGCTCGTCTTTGTACTGCTTGGCAGAACCTTTCCAGAAGGCGGTGATCGCAGCAGAAGTAATGGTAATACCACGCTCCTGCTCCTGCACCATCCAGTCTGTGGTCGCGGCGCCGTCATGCACCTCGCCCATCTTGTGACTTTTGCCAGTGTAAAAAAGGACGCGCTCGGTGGTGGTGGTTTTACCAGCATCCACGTGAGCGACGATACCGATGTTACGGTAGCGACTAATCGGAGTAGTACGAGCCATAAAGCCCTCGCAAAATTAGTGAAGCTAAAATTAGAAGCGGTAGTGCGAGAAAGCTTTGTTAGCTTCGGCCATACGGTGCACGTCTTCACGCTTCTTAACAGCAGCACCTTTACCTTCAGCAGCGTCCAACAGTTCGCCGGCCAAACGCAGAGCCATAGACTTCTCGCCGCGCTTACGGGCGAAGTCTACCAACCAGCGCATTGCCAGGGCGTTACGACGGGACGGGCGAACTTCGACCGGAACCTGGTAAGTAGCACCGCCTACACGGCGCGACTTCACTTCGACCAGCGGAGCGATGGCGTCGAGAGCTTTCTCGAAGATTTCCAGGGGATCGCTGTTCTTGCGTTCTTTAACCTTTTCCAGCGCGCCATAAACGATACGCTCGGCAACGGCTTTCTTGCCGCTTTCCATCACGTGGTTCATGAACTTGGCCAGGATTTGGCTTCCGTATTTTGGATCGTCAAGCACTTCGCGCTTGGCTGCTACGCGTCTTCTTGGCATGGATAAGCCCTCAAACGGTCTTCAGGTTCGCTCGGAATCGGTGCCCTTGCGGGACGCCTCCGACCTTACTCTTATCGACTCAGAAAATAAGATGATTCAGTTTTTACAAAAAGCCGCTACTACTTAGGCTTCTTGGTACCGTACTTCGAACGACCCTGGTTACGACCTTTAACGCCGGAAGTATCCAAGGAGCCGCGTACGGTGTGGTAACGAACACCTGGCAAGTCTTTTACACGACCGCCGCGGATCAGTACCACGCTGTGCTCTTGCAGGTTGTGGCCTTCACCGCCGATGTACGAGGAAACCTCGAAACCGTTGGTCAGACGCACACGGCATACTTTACGCAGTGCCGAGTTAGGTTTTTTCGGCGTGGTGGTATACACACGGGTGCATACGCCACGACGTTGCGGGCAGTTCTGCAGCGCAGGCACGTCGGATTTCTCGACGATACGCTTACGCGGCTGACGTACCAGCTGGTTGATAGTTGCCATCTACTAGCTCCACTGTTGTCTTGCGACGCTATTGTCTTGCAAGAAAAGCAAAATGGCAGGAACGAATTCCCGCCAAATTTAGGGGTACAAGAGTCTAAAGAGGATCTTGCCCCCAGTCAAGGCAAGGCCCCAACCTCCCCACCCATTGAACCTCGACAAATTGTCAGGATTCGACGAACGGAGCGGTCAGGGCCTTACGCTCATTTATCGCAGAACTCAGTTACCGCTCGAGTTCAGCGCTTCGGTCAGTGCAGCTTCCACTTCACTGGCGCTTACGCGCAACGGTTTGTCAGCATCACGGCGACGCTTGCGCTCGCTGTGATAAGCCAGACCGGTACCAGCCGGGATCAGACGACCCACGACCACGTTTTCTTTCAGGCCGCGCAGGTAGTCGCGCTTGCCGGTTACCGCCGCTTCGGTCAGTACACGAGTGGTCTCTTGGAAAGAGGCCGCCGAGATGAACGATTCGGTGGACAACGACGCCTTGGTGATACCCAGCAGAACGCGAGTGAACTTGGAGACGAACTTGTCGTCGCCAGCCAAACGCTCGTTCTCGACCAGCACGTGAGTCAATTCCATCTGGTCGCCCTTGATGAAAGTGGAATCGCCGGATTCAGCGATTTCAACTTTACGCAGCATCTGACGCAGGATGGTCTCGATGTGCTTATCGTTGATCTTCACGCCTTGCAGACGGTAAACGTCCTGGATCTCGTTGACGATGTACTTGGCCAGCGCACTTACACCCAGCAGACGCAGGATGTCGTGTGGATCGCTCGGGCCGTCGGAGATAACTTCGCCGCGGTTTACCTGTTCGCCTTCGAAGACGTTCAGGTGACGCCACTTCGGAATCAGCTCTTCGTACGGATCGGTACCGTCGTTCGGAGTGATAACCAGACGGCGCTTGCCTTTGGTCTCTTTACCGAACGCGATGGTGCCGCTGACTTCCGCCAGAATCGAGGCTTCTTTCGGACGACGAGCTTCGAACAAGTCGGCAACACGCGGCAGACCACCGGTGATGTCACGGGTCTTCGAAGTCTCTTGTGGAATACGCGCGATAACATCACCGATCGCGATTTTCGCACCATCCGCTACACCGACCAGGGCGTTGGCTGGCAGGAAGTACTGAGCAATTACGTCAGTGCCTGGCAGCAACAGATCCTTGCCGTTATCGTCGACCATCTTCACGGCAGGACGGATGTCTTTACCGGCAGCTGGACGATCTTTGGCGTCGAGTACTTCAATGTTGGTCATACCGGTCAATTCGTCAGTCTGACGCTTGATCGTGATGCCTTCTTCCATGCCCACGTAGGTCACGGTACCTTTCATTTCGGTAACGATTGGGTGAGTGTGCGGATCCCACTTGGCCACGATTGCGCCAGCGTCGACCTTGTCACCCTCTTTAACCGAAATCACAGCACCGTACGGCAGCTTGTAGCGCTCACGCTCACGACCGTAGTCATCAGCGATCGCCAGCTCACCGGAACGGGACACAGCAACCAGGCAACCATCCACTCGCTCAACGTGCTTCAGGTTATGCAGACGGACGGTACCGCCATTCTTCACCTGAACGCTGTCGGCTGCGGAGGTCCGGCTTGCCGCACCACCGATGTGGAACGTACGCATGGTCAGCTGGGTACCCGGCTCACCGATGGACTGGGCAGCGATTACGCCGACCGCTTCACCGATGTTCACCTGGTGACCACGAGCCAGATCACGGCCGTAGCACTTGGCGCAGATGCCGTAGCGGGTTTCGCAGCTGATCGGCGAACGCACGATCACTTCGTCGATGCTGTTCAGCTCGATGAACTCGACCCACTTCTCGTCAACCAGGGTGCCAGCAGGAACGATGACGTCCTCGGTACCTGGCTTGAACACGTCACGGGCAATAACACGACCCAATACGCGCTCACCCAGCGGCTCTACAACGTCACCGCCTTCAATGTGCGGAGTCATCAGCAGGCCGTGCTCGGTGCCGCAGTCGATCTCGGTTACAACCAGATCTTGTGCCACGTCTACCAGACGACGAGTCAGGTAACCGGAGTTAGCGGTTTTCAACGCGGTATCCGCCAGACCTTTACGAGCACCGTGAGTGGAGATGAAGTACTGGAGTACGCTCAAACCTTCACGGAAGTTCGCAGTGATCGGCGTTTCAATGATGGAACCGTCCGGCTTGGCCATCAGGCCACGCATACCGGCGAGCTGACGGATCTGCGCAGCAGAACCCCGTGCGCCCGAGTCGGCCATCATGTACATCGAGTTGAAGGACTCTTGCTCGACTTCGACGCCATGACGGTCGATGACTTTCTCTTTCGAGAGGTTGGCCATCATCGCCTTGGAAACTTCGTCGTTCGCCTTGGACCAAAGGTCGATCACTTTGTTGTACTTCTCGCCCTGGGTTACCAGGCCGGAGGCGTACTGACTTTCGATCTCTTTCACTTCATCGGTGGCTGCACTGATGATGCGGGCTTTTTCATCCGGGATAACGAAGTCGTTAACACCGATGGAAACGCCGGAAATGGTCGAATAGGCAAAACCGGTGTACATCAGCTGGTCAGCGAAGATCACGGTCTCTTTCAAACCAACCACGCGGTAGCACTGGTTGATCAGCTTGGAGATCGCCTTTTTCTTCATCGGCAGGTTGACGACATCGTACGACAGACCTTTCGGCACAACCTGGTACAACAAGGCACGGCCGACAGTGGTGTCGACGATACGAACGTTGCTCACGCTGCCGCCATCACGGTCGTTGACGGTTTCATGGATGCGCACTTTGACCTTGGCGTGCAGTGCGGCTTCGCCGGCACGGAACACACGGTCAACTTCTTGCAGATCCGCGAACACACGACCTTCGCCCTTGGCGTTGATCGCTTCACGCGTCATGTAGTACAGACCCAATACAACGTCCTGCGACGGAACGATGATTGGCTCACCGTTGGCTGGCGACAGGATGTTGTTGGTCGACATCATCAACGCACGCGCTTCCAACTGGGCTTCCAGTGTCAGCGGTACGTGCACGGCCATTTGGTCGCCGTCGAAGTCGGCGTTGTACGCAGCACAGACCAGAGGGTGCAGCTGGATAGCCTTACCTTCGATCAGTACCGGTTCAAACGCCTGGATACCCAGACGGTGAAGGGTCGGTGCACGGTTGAGGAGAACCGGGTGTTCACGGATCACTTCAGCGAGAACGTCCCAAACCTCTGGCAGTTCGCGCTCGACCATTTTCTTGGCCGCTTTGATGGTGGTCGCCAGACCACGCATTTCCAGCTTGCCGAAAATGAACGGTTTGAACAGCTCGAGAGCCATTTTCTTCGGCAGACCGCACTGGTGCAGACGCAGGGTCGGGCCTACGGTAATTACCGAACGACCGGAGTAGTCAACACGCTTACCGAGCAAGTTCTGACGGAAACGACCCTGCTTACCCTTGATCATGTCAGCCAGGGATTTCAGAGGACGCTTGTTGGAACCGGTGATAGCGCGGCCACGACGACCGTTGTCGAGCAGTGCATCGACAGCTTCCTGCAACATACGCTTTTCGTTGCGCACGATGATGTCCGGAGCGGACAGATCAAGCAGGCGCTTCAAACGGTTGTTACGGTTGATCACTCGACGATACAGATCGTTGAGGTCGGAAGTCGCGAAGCGACCGCCATCCAGCGGGACCAGTGGACGCAGGTCTGGCGGCAGAACCGGCAGAACGGTCAGCACCATCCATTCTGGAAGGTTGCCGGAACCCTGGAAGGCTTCCATCAACTTCAGACGCTTGGACAGCTTCTTGATCTTGGTTTCCGAGTTGGTTTGCGGAATTTCTTCACGCAGGCGGCCAATCTCGTGCTCCAGGTCGATAGCGTGCAGCAGTTCGCGGACAGCTTCGGCACCCATGCGGGCATCGAAATCGTCGCCGAACTCTTCCAGCGCTTCGAAGTACTGCTCGTCGTTGAGCAGCTGACCTTTTTCAAGGGTGGTCATGCCTGGATCGATAACGACGTAGCTCTCGAAGTAGAGAACGCGTTCGATATCACGCAGGGTCATGTCCATCAGCAAGCCAATACGCGACGGCAGCGATTTCAGGAACCAGATGTGGGCAACTGGCGAGGCCAGTTCGATGTGCGCCATGCGCTCACGACGAACTTTTGCCAGTGCAACTTCAACGCCGCACTTCTCGCAGATCACACCACGGTGCTTCAAGCGCTTGTACTTACCGCACAGGCACTCGTAATCCTTTACCGGGCCAAAGATCTTGGCGCAGAACAGGCCGTCACGCTCAGGTTTGAACGTACGGTAGTTGATGGTTTCCGGCTTTTTAACTTCACCGAACGACCACGAACGGATCATCTCAGGCGATGCCAATCCGATACGGATGGCGTCGAACTCTTCGACTTGACCCTGGTTTTTCAGCAAATTCAGTAGGTCTTTCAAGGCCTTTCCTCCTGGCGGAGCAGAGAGCGGGCAATCGCGCCCCGCTCTCGATTCACGTCACGTGTTATTCGGTTTCCAGATCGATATCGATGCCGAGGGAACGAATTTCTTTGATCAACACGTTGAAGGACTCGGGCATGCCCGGCTCCATACGGTGATCGCCGTCCACGATGTTTTTGTACATCTTGGTCCGGCCGTTCACATCGTCCGACTTCACTGTGAGCATTTCTTGCAGAGTGTATGCAGCACCGTATGCTTCCAGTGCCCAGACCTCCATCTCCCCGAAACGCTGACCACCGAACTGCGCCTTACCACCCAGCGGCTGCTGGGTAACCAGGCTGTACGAACCGGTAGAACGAGCGTGCATCTTGTCGTCTACCAAGTGGTTCAGCTTCAGCATGTACATGTAGCCAACGGTAACCGGGCGCTCGAACTTGTTGCCGGTACGGCCGTCGGTCAGCTGCATCTGGCCGCTTTCTGGCAGGTCTGCCAGTTTCAGCATGGCCTTGATTTCGCTTTCCTTGGCACCGTCGAACACTGGAGTGGCCATTGGTACGCCGCCACGCAGGTTTTTCGCCAGATCCAGGATTTCCTGGTCGGAGAAGTCATCAAGACTTTCCTGGCGCCCGCCGATCTCGTTGTAGATCTCGTGCAGGAACTTGCGCAGCTCGGCAACTTTACGCTGCTCTTCGATCATGCGGTTGATCTTCTCGCCCAGACCCTTGGCCGCAAGGCCCAGGTGGGTTTCGAGAATCTGACCAACGTTCATACGCGAAGGTACGCCCAGTGGGTTGAGGACTACGTCGACCGGGGTGCCATTGGCATCGTGCGGCATGTCTTCAACCGGCATGATCACGGAGACCACACCTTTGTTACCGTGACGACCGGCCATCTTGTCGCCCGGCTGGATGCGGCGACGGATTGCCAGGTAAACCTTGACGATTTTCAGCACGCCTGGAGCCAGGTCATCGCCCTGCTGCAGTTTGCGCTTCTTGTCTTCGAACTTGTCGTCCAGCAGACGGCGGCGATCAACGATGTAGGCCTGGGCCTTCTCGAGCTGCTCGTTCAGAGCATCTTCAGCCATGCGCAGTTTGAACCACTGGCCGTGCTCAAGACCGTCGAGCACTTCGTCGGTGATCTCCTGACCTTTCTTCAGGCCGGCGCCGCCTTCGGCTTTGTGGCCGACCAGAGCGGAACGCAGACGTTCGAAAGTCGCGCCTTCAACGATACGGAACTCTTCGTTCAGATCCTTGCGGATCTCGTCGAGCTGAGTCTTCTCGATGGACAGAGCACGAGCATCACGCTCAACGCCGTCACGGGTGAAGACCTGTACGTCGATGACAGTGCCCTTGGTACCGGTTGGTACACGCAGGGATGTGTCTTTAACGTCGCTGGCTTTTTCACCGAAGATCGCACGCAGCAGTTTTTCTTCCGGAGTCAGTTGGGTCTCGCCTTTCGGAGTGACCTTACCCACCAGGATGTCGCCTGCGCCTACTTCAGCACCTACGTAAACGATACCGGCTTCGTCCAGCTTGTTCAGTGCCGCTTCACCCACGTTCGGGATGTCGGCAGTGATTTCCTCTGGCCCAAGCTTGGTGTCACGTGCCACACAGGTCAGTTCCTGGATGTGGATCGTGGTGAAGCGATCTTCCTGAACTACACGTTCCGACAGGCAGATGGAGTCTTCGAAGTTGAAGCCGTTCCATGCCATGAAGGCGATGCGCATGTTCTGACCCAGCGCCAGTTCACCCATGTCGGTGGACGGGCCGTCGGCCATGATATCGCTACGCTGAACCCGATCACCTTTACGCACCAGCGGACGCTGGTTGATGCAGGTGTTCTGGTTGGAGCGGGTGTACTTGGTCAGGTTGTAGATGTCGACACCAGCTTCGCCGGTTTCAACTTCGTCATCAGCAACACGAACCACGATACGGCTGGCGTCGACGGAATCGATAACGCCGCCACGACGAGCCACGACGCAAACGCCGGAGTCACGAGCTACGTTACGCTCCATGCCGGTACCGACCAGCGGCTTGTCAGCGCGCAGGGTGGGTACAGCTTGACGCTGCATGTTCGAACCCATCAACGCACGGTTGGCGTCATCGTGCTCGAGGAACGGGATCAGCGACGCTGCAACCGAAACTACCTGCTTGGGCGAGACGTCCATCAGGGTGACGTCTTCCGGCGCCTTGACGGTGAACTCGTTCAGGTGACGAACAGCTACCAACTCGTCGATCAGGACTTTCTTGTCGTTCATCGTGGCCGAAGCCTGAGCGATCACGTGATCAGCTTCTTCGATGGCGGACAGGAACACGATCTCGTCGGTAACCAGGGCGTCTTTCACCACACGGTACGGGCTCTCGAGGAAGCCGTACTGGTTGGTGCGCGCATAGGCCGCCAGGGAGTTGATCAGACCGATGTTCGGACCTTCCGGCGTTTCAATCGGGCAGACACGACCGTAGTGAGTCGGGTGTACGTCACGGACTTCAAAGCCAGCACGCTCACGAGTCAAACCGCCCGGGCCGAGTGCAGAGACACGACGCTTGTGGGTGATCTCGGACAGCGGGTTGTTCTGGTCCATGAACTGGGACAGCTGGCTGGAACCGAAGAACTCTTTCACCGCCGCAGCCACTGGCTTGGCGTTGATCAGGTCTTGCGGCATCAGGCCTTCGCTTTCAGCCATCGACAGACGCTCTTTGACCGCACGCTCAACACGTACCAGGCCAACGCGGAACTGGTTCTCGGCCATTTCGCCTACACAGCGAACACGACGGTTACCCAGGTGGTCGATGTCATCGACGATGCCTTTACCGTTACGGATGTCGACCAGGGTCTTCAGTACCGCGACGATGTCTTCCTTGCACAGCACGCCCGAACCTTCGATCTCGGTACGACCGATACGACGGTTGAACTTCATCCGGCCGACCGCAGACAGGTCATAGCGCTCAGGGCTGAAGAACAGGTTGTTGAACAGGGTCTCGGCAGCGTCTTTGGTTGGCGGCTCGCCTGGACGCATCATGCGATAGATCTCGACCAGCGCTTCCAATTGGTTGCTGGTGGAGTCGATCTTCAGGGTGTCGGAGACGAACGGACCGCAGTCGATATCGTTGGTGTACAGAGTCTCGACGCGAACAACCTGGGCCTTGGCGATTTTTGCCAGGATCTCGGTGTTCAGCTCGGTGTTGCACTCTGCCAGGATTTCGCCGGTTGCCGGGTGCACGATGGCCTTGGCGGTAGTGCGGCCCAGGACGTAGTCCAGAGGCACTTCCAGGGTCTTGAGGCCGGCTTTTTCGATCTGGTTGATGTGGCGCGCAGTAATACGGCGACCAGCCTCAACGATGACCTTGCCCTTCTCGTCCTGAATATCAAGAACAGCGATTTCACCACGCAGACGCGAAGCAATCAGTTCCAGACTGAGGGTTTCGCCGCTCAGGTGGAAAACGTTGGTGGTATAGAACGCGTCCAGCACTTCTTCAGTGGTATAGCCCAGCGCGCGCAGCAGTACCGATGCAGGCAGCTTGCGACGACGGTCGATACGCACGAATACGCAGTCTTTCGGGTCGAACTCGAAGTCCAGCCACGAACCGCGGTAAGGAATGATCCGCGCCGAGTACAGCAGTTTGCCAGAGCTGTGCGTCTTGCCACGGTCGTGGTCGAAGAACACGCCCGGGGAACGGTGCAGCTGGGAAACGATTACACGCTCGGTACCGTTGATTACGAAGGTACCGTTCTCAGTCATCAGGGGGATTTCACCCATGTAGACTTCTTGCTCTTTGATGTCCTTGATCGCTTTGTTCGACGATTCTTTGTCGAAAATGATCAGGCGCACTTTTACCCGCAAAGGTACGGCGTAAGTTACACCGCGCAATACGCATTCTTTGACATCAAATGCCGGTTCGCCCAGGCGATAACCGACGTACTCCAGCGCAGCATTGCCGGAGTAGCTGATGATCGGGAAAACGGATTTGAAGGCCGCATGCAGGCCCACGTCGCGGAACTGATCTTTAGTCGCTCCCGCTTGCAAGAATTCACGATACGAATCCAGCTGGATGGCCAGGAGGTAAGGCACATCCATGACGTCCGGCAACTTGCTAAAGTCCTTGCGGATACGTTTTTTCTCAGTATATGAGTAAGCCATCAGCGTTCCCCAGCTTGGTCACCTGCTTGTTTGGCCCCTCCCGACGGGAGCAGCCAGAAAATCGTGCAAACCCCATGGTTTGCGCCACCGCATCGGGTGGTTACAGCACGTTATCGACACCGACCCAATCGGCTGCCAATAACGGAAAAAGGCCGGTGGCAAGAGCCACCAGCCATCAGCCTTTCGCTTAACGCTCGGGCTGGAGACGCAAAGTCGAAGCTTACTTCAGCTCGACTTTAGCGCCTGCTTCTTCCAGAGTTGCTTTGGCTTTGTCAGCTGCGTCTTTCGAAACAGCTTCCAGAACCATGGCAGGAGCGCCGTCAACTACAGCCTTGGCTTCTTTCAGGCCCAGACCGGTCAGTTCACGTACTGCCTTGATCACGTTTACTTTCTTCTCGCCAGCTTCGGTCAGCATGACGTTGAATTCGGTTTGCTCTTCAACAACGGCGGCAGCAGCAGCTGGACCAGCCGATGCAGCAGCAGCGGAAACGCCGAATTTTTCTTCGAAAGCTTTGATCAGCTCAACAACCTGCAGAACCGACATTTCAGCTACGGCGTTGAGGATATCGTCTTGGGAGATAGACATTGCTGTATTTCCTGAATTGGGGGACGGCCTACGCGGCCATCGAAATAAACAAAAATACGCGAGAGAAAGTGCTCAGCCTTAGGCTGCGGCAGCTTCTTTTTGCTCGCGAACTGCAGCCAGAGTACGAGCCAACTTGCTGGTAGCGCCTTGAATCACGCTCATCAGCTGAGAAATAGCTTCGTTACGGGTCGGCAGTGTTGCCAGTACGTCGATTTGGTTAGCTGCGAGGAACTTGCCCTCGAACGCAGCTGCCTTGATCTCGAACTTATCCTGACTCTTGGCGAATTCCTTGAACAAACGGGCAGCAGCGCCTGGATGATCTTTGGAGAACGCGATCAGAGTCGGGCCGGTGAACACGTCGTTGAGGACACTGTATTCAGTGTCAGCAACAGCGCGCTTGAGCAGGGTGTTACGTACAACACGTACGTATACGCCAGCTTCACGAGCCTCTTTACGGAGTCCGGTCATAGCGCCTACTGTCACACCACGGGCATCAGCCACGACAGCGGACAGAGCAGCTTTGGCAGCCTCGTTGACTTCAGCGACGATGGCCTTCTTGTCTTCGAGATTAATTGCCACGGGTTTAACTCCTGCTTGTTACCGTTTCATCTGGCCGGAGCCGGATGTCGTTTTGGTGTCTGATTCGGTAAGGAACCGGGAGCACCATCTGCGTAGGCTTGTGGTTTAAGACTTACGTCGCCTACGGTCTTGGATAGCCCCCGCCAGGCAGGGACCCCAATTTTTTCAATTGGCGTGATTTCTCACGCCAATGTATTGCTTATACGTCCAGCGAGCCTTGGTCGATGACCAGACCTGGGCCCATAGTGGTGCTCAGGGTAACGCGCTTGACGTAGATACCTTTCGAGGAAGCTGGCTTGATACGCTTCAGATCAGCGATCAGGGCTTCAACGTTTTCCTTCAGCTTGACGGCGTCGAAACCGACTTTGCCAACGGAAGTGTGGATGATGCCGTTTTTGTCGGTGCGATAACGAACCTGACCAGCCTTGGCGTTTTTAACCGCGGTAGCTACGTCTGGAGTTACGGTGCCGACTTTAGGGTTAGGCATCAGACCACGTGGACCGAGGATCTGACCCAACTGACCTACAACGCGCATTGCATCCGGGGAAGCAATAACGACGTCATAGTTCAGGTCGCCGCCTTTCATTTCGGCAGCCAGGTCGTCCATGCCAACGCGATCGGCGCCAGCGGCCAGAGCAGCTTCAGCTGCCGGGCCTTGGGTGAAGACAGCAACACGTACAGTCTTGCCAGTACCGTGTGGCAGCACAGTAGCGCTACGAACGACCTGGTCGGATTTACGTGGGTCAACGCCCAGGTTTACAGCAACGTCAACGGACTCGCTGAACTTGACAGTCGACAGCTCGGTCAGCAGGGCAGCAGCGTCTACAAAGTTGTAGGACTTGCCCGCTTCGATTTTGCCGGCGATAGCCTTTTGGCGCTTGGTCAGCTTAGCCATTACACACCCTCCACGTTAAGGCCCATGCTACGAGCAGAACCGGCGATAGTACGCACGGCTGCTTCCATATCAGCTGCAGTCAGATCCGCGTTTTTGGTTTTCGCGATTTCTTCCAGCTGAGCACGAGTTACGGTGCCAACCTTAACGGTGTTAGGACGAGCGGAACCGCTAGTCAGACCAGCAGCCTTCTTCAGCAGAACCGAAGCAGGGGTCGACTTGGTTTCGAACGTGAAGCTACGGTCGCTGTAGACAGTGATGATCACTGGAGTCGGCAGACCTGGCTCAAGACCCTGAGTACGGGCGTTGAAAGCCTTGCAGAATTCCATGATGTTCACGCCGTGCTGACCCAGGGCCGGACCAACAGGTGGGCTTGGGTTAGCCTGAGCGGCCTTCACTTGCAGCTTGATGTAAGCGGTAATCTTCTTGGCCATGAGGCACTCCAATTACGGGTTCAAACGCCTCGAAAGGCTCCCCGGTTACTTGCGCGTTTATCCCAGTGACGACAAAACCCCACAGCCTAGGGCTGCGGGGTTGGGATGCTTGTTCGGCTAGACCTTTTCGACCTGGCTGAACTCTAGCTCTACCGGAGTAGAGCGACCGAAA
Organism: Pseudomonas sp. P5_152; assembly: GCF_033989915.1. Taxonomy (NCBI): domain Bacteria; kingdom Pseudomonadati; phylum Pseudomonadota; class Gammaproteobacteria; order Pseudomonadales; family Pseudomonadaceae; genus Pseudomonas; species Pseudomonas sp. P5_152. Next base: position 2,440,125 of record NZ_JASFAH010000002.1, read on the forward strand.
ATGAGCACTGCCACTTGGATCCGGCTCTTTTCGTAGTTAACTTCTTCGACCGTGCCATTGAAATCGGCAAACGGACCGTCGGTGACACGAACCACTTCGCCCGGCTCGAACAACGTCTTCGGCTTCGGCTTGTCGCTACCATCAGCAACACGACGCAGAATCGCTTCTGCCTCTTTATCAGTGATCGGTGCAGGCTTATCAGCGGTACCGCCGATGAAACCCATCACCCGAGGAGTGTCCTTGACCAAGTGCCAAGTACCCTCGTTCATATCCATCTGGACCAGCACATAACCAGGGAAGAATTTGCGCTCGCTTTTGCGTTTCTGGCCATTACGCATTTCAACCACTTCTTCAGTGGGAACCAGAATTTCGCCGAAGCCATCTTCCATGCCAGCCAGCTTTACGCGCTCTACCAACGAGCGCATGACATGCTTCTCGTAACCCGAGTAAGCATGCACAACGTACCAACGCTTAGCCACGGGACACCCTTAGCCAACAATCAAGGAAACAAGCCAACCGAGCAGGGAATCAAGCCCCCACAACAGCAACGCCATAACCAGAACAACAGCCACCACAATCAAGGTGGTCTGCGTGGTTTCTTGGCGAGTTGGCCACACGACTTTACGAATCTCGGTGCGAGCTTCCTTAACCAGTACAAAGAAAGACTTGCCCTTCGCTGTTTGCAGGCCTACAAAGGCAGCTGCAGCAGCAATAGCAAGCAAAGCGAGTACACGGTACAGGATCGGCGAAGCAGAGTAATACTGATTGCCAACAACGCCAACAACCACCAAAGCAGCTACTACTAGCCACTTAAGCAGATCGAAGCGAGAGCCTTGAGCTTCAGCCTTAGGAGTCATCTATGAAGATCCTGTGAAAAGAAAGCCAGACACACTGAGTGAATCTGGCAGGTCAGGAGGGAATCGAACCCCCAACCTACGGTTTTGGAGACCGTCGCTCTGCCAATTGAGCTACTGACCTAAAACAAAATCAGGCCGACCATTATGCCGGCCTGAAAAAGACATTACAACAACTTACTCGATTACTTTGGCTACGACGCCAGCGCCGACGGTACGACCGCCTTCACGGATAGCGAAACGCAGACCATCTTCCATCGCGATGGTTTTGATCAGAGTGACAGTCATCTGGATGTTGTCACCTGGCATTACCATTTCGACGCCTTCCGGCAGTTCGCAGTTACCGGTCACATCAGTGGTCCGGAAGTAGAACTGTGGACGGTAGCCTTTGAAGAATGGCGTATGACGACCACCCTCTTCCTTGCTCAGAACGTAAACCTCTGCAGTAAACTTGGTGTGCGGCTTGACAGTACCCGGCTTGACCAGGACCTGACCACGCTCAACGTCATCACGCTTGGTGCCACGCAGCAATACGCCACAGTTCTCACCAGCACGACCTTCGTCCAGCAACTTGCGGAACATCTCAACACCCGTGCAAGTTGTCTTGACCGTGTCACGAAGACCAACGATCTCAACTTCTTCCTGGATGCGAACAATGCCACGCTCTACACGACCAGTCACAACCGTACCACGACCAGAGATCGAGAATACGTCTTCAATTGGCATCAGGAACGGCTTGTCGATAGCACGCTCAGGCTGCGGAATATAAGTATCCAGAGTCTCGACCAACTTCTTGACGGCAGTAGTGCCCATCTCGTTGTCGTCTTGACCATTCAGCGCCATCAGCGCCGAACCAATGATGATCGGAGTGTCGTCACCCGGGAAATCGTAGGTGCTGAGCAAATCACGCACCTCCATCTCAACCAGCTCCAGCAGCTCAGCATCGTCAACCATGTCAGCCTTGTTCAGGAAGACCACGATGTACGGAACGCCTACCTGGCGGGACAACAGGATGTGCTCACGGGTTTGCGGCATCGGACCATCAGCGGCCGAGCAAACCAGAATTGCGCCATCCATCTGAGCAGCACCGGTAATCATGTTTTTTACGTAGTCGGCGTGACCTGGGCAGTCCACGTGTGCGTAGTGACGCACGGCCGAATCGTACTCAACGTGAGCGGTGTTAATGGTAATGCCACGAGCTTTTTCTTCAGGGGCGCTATCGATCTTGTCGAAGTCGACCTTCGCCGAACCGAACACTTCGGAGCAGACACGAGTCAGAGCAGCAGTCAGAGTAGTTTTGCCGTGGTCGACGTGACCAATGGTGCCTACGTTGACGTGCGGCTTATTACGTTCGAACTTTTCCTTAGCCATCGAATTCACCCCTACAGAGAAGAATTAAACAAGTCACACTAGCCATTAAAACAAAGGCAGATATTTTCATATCTGCCTTGTTATATGGAGCTCTTGAGCGGATTTGAACCGCTGACCTCACCCTTACCAAGGGTGTGCTCTACCAACTGAGCTACAAGAGCGAAACACTTTGCACAACCTGCAAACTTGGAGCGGGTAGCGGGAATCGAACCCGCATCATCAGCTTGGAAGGCTGAGGTTCTACCACTAAACTATACCCGCGTAAGCTTGCAGCTCACGCTAAAAATGGTGGAGGGGGAAGGATTCGAACCTTCGAAGTCGTAGACGTCAGATTTACAGTCTGATCCCTTTGGCCGCTCGGGAACCCCTCCTAAGCGAGCCGGCATTCTACATCATGCCAGCCTTCTGTCAAGCATTTTCTCATTAAAAACCTGAGGTTAGCTGCGTTGACCGTGCTTCGCGATGTTTGCCGTTAAAGGCCTTCACTGCGTAGCGGGCGCCATTCTATGCAACCTATTGAGCAGTTGCAACCCCCTCGCACCGCATTATTTTATGTTTTAACTCATTGAATTCATTAACAAGCTTCTGCAAGGCAGCGTCATCGGCCAAATGCCGGGTTTGCGGGGATACGCGCATCCAGAAGCCGGCTGAATCTGGCAGCGAAGTTGCCAGCTGTTGCACCTTGATATCGAGCGCAGCCAGCCGCCCCTCGAATGCCCTGGCCGTCTCCTGGCGAGCAAATCCGCCCAGGTACAGGCAGCTCTCATCCGCCGACTCAGCCCTGGACGTGTCGCGCGCCACTGCGGAGCTCCTGGTTTCACTCAACAGCCGGATATCCTGCTGCGACCCCTTATACAAACTTAGCGGAGTAACGTCCTTGGCACGCAAGGGCACCTCCTGCTGATGCCAGACGTAATAGAAGACGTTAAGAACCAACAACAGCAGAAACAACCAACGCATAAGAACCTCAGGACAATGGACAGGCCATGGCCAGACCCACGAATACAAGATCCGGCACTACCCGCGCTTGCGGGACGACGCCGGACACCAGGTCCGCGTCGCCGCCGGTGAGAAACACGCTGAAATCTTCGCCCCAGTACTCACGCGCCAGTTCCAGCTGAGTCAGGACAAACCCACGCAGCATCAATGAACAGCCACGCTCTACCGCCTCAACCGTATTACGACCCGGCGCGAAACTTTCCAGCGCCCGAGAGGCCGCGATGTCGTCATAACGAATGCGCCGGGTGTGCGTGCGTAATTGATGACGCATCAGCGGCATACCCGGGCAAATGAAGCCCCCCAGGTGTTTGCCATCAGCAGCAATGAAGTCGGCTGTCAGTGCCGTACCGAAATCCAGTACCAGACAGGCCCCTGCGGCCAGGTGATAGGCGCCGAGCATGGCCAACCAGCGATCGAGGCCGAGTCGCTGAAAATCCTCGTAACCATTCTCAACCCCGGACATCGACCTGGACGGCGCCGCACACAGCGCGAAAACACCAAATGCATCGGCCAATGCCGTCACCAACGCTGCCGTTTCATCATTGGTGCGCACACTGACCAGGCGACAGTACTTGAGATCCAGCCCCACACAGCCGCGCAGACCCTCCAGCAGGGCCAGGTCCGAGTCCACCACACCCTCGGCAAACAGATGCGTGGCGTCTGCATGCAGCACGCGCCACTTGATAAAGCTATTCCCACAGTCGAGCTCAAGAATCATCGCGCAGCCTCAAACTTAGCTCGCCACCACTAAAAACCTTTTCCACGCCGTCGACTTTCAAGCGCAGCGCACCTTGCCCGTCGATACCCATCACCACACCATCAATCCGGTTCACCCCGGCAATCAGCGATACCGCACGCCCTTGCCAGAGGTGACCTTGCTCCCACTGCGCCTGCAGCACCGAAAAACCTGCAGACTGGTGACGATTAAGGTGTTCCTGGAGCACACCACCGAGGTGTGCCACCAGCAGATTACGATCAAACCCCTTGCCCGCCTCCAAGTACATGGAGGTCCACTGCTGATCGACCTCATCAGCCTCCTGCATATTCACGTTGATCCCCACACCCAGGACAACGTGGCACACATCAGCAGGATCTCCGACCAACTCCAACAATATGCCGGCGATCTTTTTCTCGCCAACCAGTACATCATTGGGCCACTTCAACCCCGCCCCAGCAATGCCCAGGTCTCTCAAAGTCTGCATCACGGCAAGGCCTACCACCAGGCTCAAGCCCTCCAACTGGCGCATACCACCATCGATACGCAGCACTAGGCTGTAGTAAAGGTTTTCGGCAAAGGGACTGACCCACTTGCGACCCCGGCGACCACGACCGGCCGTTTGCCGCTCCGCAAGCACCAGGAACGGCGCCGCCATCCCCCGCTCGATTGAACGCAGGGCTTCGGCATTGGTTGAATCAAGCGAGTCAAAGACCAGCACCGGCCATTGACTGGACGGCGAATGCTCAGCGACCCCGGCCGGATCGAGCAGCGTCAGGGGCGCGCGCAACTGATAGCCGCGACCGCGCACCTTATGAATAGTGAGACCCAACTCCGCCTCGAGATGCTGGAGTTGCTTCCAAACAGCACTCCGGCTGATCCCCAGAGCAACGCCAAGCGCTTGCCCGGAATGGAAACGACCATCTTTCAAGAGTTTTAACAACGTCAGCATGCAAGTATCGCCTCACAATGAGGCCCGCATGATAGCCATGCCCCGAGCTGTTGCATAGAAACCCTATACGCCAACTTTCTCGCGGACAAAAACAAAACCCCTACCTGCATACGCAGATAGGGGTTTCGGAATTTAATCTTGACGATGACCTACTCTCACATGGGGAAACCCCACACTACCATCGGCGATGCATCGTTTCACTGCTGAGTTCGGGATGGGATCAGGTGGTTCCAATGCTCTATGGTCGTCAAGAAATTCGGGTACTGAGTCGTGGCCAGATGACCTCGCTTCAGCAAATTGGGTATGTGATAGCTTTCGGTGTTGTGTGTTGCTTTGAGCAGATTCGAACTTTCGGTTCGTTTCGTCTTCACACACCGCAATCTGATGCTTCTTTCGAAGTAGTCAAATTGCTTGGGTGTTATATGGTCAAGCCTCACGGGCAATTAGTATTGGTTAGCTCAACGCCTCACAGCGCTTACACACCCAACCTATCAACGTCGTAGTCTTCGACGGCCCTTCAGGGGACTCAAGGTCCCAGTGAGATCTCATCTTGAGGCTAGTTTCCCGCTTAGATGCTTTCAGCGGTTATCTATTCCGAACATAGCTACCCGGCAATGCCACTGGCGTGACAACCGGAACACCAGAGGTTCGTCCACTCCGGTCCTCTCGTACTAGGAGCAGCCCCTCTCAAATCTCAAACGTCCACGGCAGATAGGGACCGAACTGTCTCACGACGTTCTAAACCCAGCTCGCGTACCACTTTAAATGGCGAACAGCCATACCCTTGGGACCGGCTTCAGCCCCAGGATGTGATGAGCCGACATCGAGGTGCCAAACACCGCCGTCGATATGAACTCTTGGGCGGTATCAGCCTGTTATCCCCGGAGTACCTTTTATCCGTTGAGCGATGGCCCTTCCATACAGAACCACCGGATCACTAAGACCTACTTTCGTACCTGCTCGACGTGTCTGTCTCGCAGTCAAGCGCGCTTTTGCCTTTATACTCTACGACCGATTTCCGACCGGTCTGAGCGCACCTTCGTACTCCTCCGTTACTCTTTAGGAGGAGACCGCCCCAGTCAAACTACCCACCATACACTGTCCTCGATCCGGATAACGGACCTGAGTTAGAACCTCAAAGTTGCCAGGGTGGTATTTCAAGGTTGGCTCCACGCAGACTGGCGTCCACGCTTCAAAGCCTCCCACCTATCCTACACAAGCAAATTCAAAGTCCAGTGCAAAGCTATAGTAAAGGTTCACGGGGTCTTTCCGTCTAGCCGCGGATACACTGCATCTTCACAGCGATTTCAATTTCACTGAGTCTCGGGTGGAGACAGCGCCGCCATCGTTACGCCATTCGTGCAGGTCGGAACTTACCCGACAAGGAATTTCGCTACCTTAGGACCGTTATAGTTACGGCCGCCGTTTACCGGGGCTTCGATCAAGAGCTTCGCGTTAGCTAACCCCATCAATTAACCTTCCGGCACCGGGCAGGCGTCACACCCTATACGTCCACTTTCGTGTTTGCAGAGTGCTGTGTTTTTAATAAACAGTCGCAGCGGCCTGGTATCTTCGACCGGCGTGGGCTTACGGAGCAAGTCCTTCACCCTCACCGGCGCACCTTCTCCCGAAGTTACGGTGCCATTTTGCCTAGTTCCTTCACCCGAGTTCTCTCAAGCGCCTTGGTATTCTCTACCCAACCACCTGTGTCGGTTTGGGGTACGGTTCCTGGTTACCTGAAGCTTAGAAGCTTTTCTTGGAAGCATGGCATCAACCACTTCGTGTTCTAAAAGAACACTCGTCATCAGCTCTCGGCCTTAGAATCCCGGATTTACCTAAGATTCCAGCCTACCACCTTAAACTTGGACAACCAACGCCAAGCTGGCCTAGCCTTCTCCGTCCCTCCATCGCAATAACCAGAAGTACAGGAATATTAACCTGTTTTCCATCGACTACGCTTTTCAGCCTCGCCTTAGGGACCGACTAACCCTGCGTCGATTAACGTTGCGCAGGAAACCTTGGTCTTTCGGCGTGGGTGTTTTTCACACCCATTGTCGTTACTCATGTCAGCATTCGCACTTCTGATACCTCCAGCAAGCTTCTCAACTCACCTTCACAGGCTTACAGAACGCTCCTCTACCGCATCACCTAAGTGATACCCGTAGCTTCGGTGTATGGTTTGAGCCCCGTTACATCTTCCGCGCAGGCCGACTCGACTAGTGAGCTATTACGCTTTCTTTAAAGGGTGGCTGCTTCTAAGCCAACCTCCTAGCTGTCTAAGCCTTCCCACATCGTTTCCCACTTAACCATAACTTTGGGACCTTAGCTGACGGTCTGGGTTGTTTCCCTTTTCACGACGGACGTTAGCACCCGCCGTGTGTCTCCCATGCTCGGCACTTGTAGGTATTCGGAGTTTGCATCGGTTTGGTAAGTCGGGATGACCCCCTAGCCGAAACAGTGCTCTACCCCCTACAGTGATACATGA
>NZ_JASFAH010000002.1:2452500-3160000 GCF_033989915.1 Pseudomonas sp. P5_152
AGAACCGCCCTTCGCGCAGATCGAAAACAGCACCGAAGACACCCCGCAAACCGCTGAAGCGGCCCCTGCACCGGTGGTCGAAGAGAAAAAGGCACCAAGCCACCGCGAAGTAATTGTCGCCAAGGGCGACACGCTGTCCACGCTGTTCGAGAAGGTTGGACTGCCCTCCACTTCCGTCAACGAGATCCTGGCCAGCGACAAGCAAGCCAAGCTCTTCACCCAGCTCAAGCGCGGCCAGAAACTCGAGTTCGAACTGGGTCCAGACGGCCAGTTGACGACGCTGCACAGCAAGATCAGCGACCTCGATAGCATCAGCCTGACCAGGAATGCCAAAGGCTATGCGTTCAATCGCACTACAGCCAAGCCGACCGTACGCACCGCTTATGTCCACGGCGTGATCAACAGCTCGCTGTCCCAGTCGGCAGCGCGTGCCGGCCTGTCCCACAGCCTGACCATGGACATGGCCAGCGTGTTTGGCTACGACGTCGACTTTGCCCAGGACATTCGCCAGGGTGACGAGTTCGACGTGATCTACGAACAGAAAGTGGTCAACGGCAAGGCTGTCGGCAATGGCCCGATCCTGTCCGCCCGCTTCACCAACCGCGGCAAGACCTACACCGCCGTGCGCTACACCAACAAACAAGGCAACAGCAGCTACTACACCGCCGATGGCAACAGCATGCGCAAGGCGTTCATCCGTACACCGGTGGACTTCGCCCGTATTAGCTCGCGTTTCTCCATGGGCCGCAAGCATCCAATTCTGAACAAAATTCGCGCCCACAAAGGCGTCGACTACGCCGCACCGCGCGGTACGCCGATCAAGGCTGCCGGCGACGGCAAGGTCCTGCTGGCGGGCCGCCGCGGTGGCTACGGCAACACCGTGATCATTCAGCATGGCAATTCCTACCGCACCCTGTACGGCCACATGCAAGGCTTTGCCAAAGGCGTGAAGACCGGCGGCAGCGTCAAGCAGGGCCAGGTGATCGGCTACATCGGCACCACCGGCCTGTCGACCGGGCCGCACCTGCACTATGAGTTCCAGGTCAACGGCGTTCACGTCGACCCTCTGGGCCAGAAGCTGCCGATGGCCGACCCGATCGCCAAGGCCGAACGTGCGCGCTTCCTGCAGCAGAGCCAGCCACTGATGGCGCGCATGGAGCAAGAAAAATCCACCCTGCTCGCTTCGAGCAAACGCTAAGCCATGGCGCTCTATATCGGCCTGATGTCCGGGACCAGCCTGGATGGCCTGGACATTGCGCTGATCGAGTACGAGGGGGCGATCAAGCTGATCGCCACCCACTACATTCCCATGCCTGACTCCCTGCGCACCGAGCTGCTTGGCTTGTGCGCCAGCGGGCCGGACGAGATCGCCCGATCGGCGCTTGCCCAGCACAACTGGGTCACCCTGGCGGCCGAAGGCATCAACGCCCTGCTAGCCACGCAACAGCTCCAAGCCGCCGACATCCGTGCGATCGGCAGCCACGGCCAGACCATTCGCCACGAACCCGCACGCGGGTTCACCGTGCAAATCGGCAACCCGGCCCTGCTAACCGAGCTGACTGGAATCAGCGTCGTCAGCGATTTCCGCAGCCGTGATGTCGCAGCCGGCGGCCAAGGTGCACCGTTGGTACCGGCCTTCCATGAAGCCCTGTTTGGCCAGCATCACGGTAATCGTGCCGTGTTGAACGTGGGCGGCTTCAGCAATCTGAGCCTGATTGAGACAGGCAAGCCGGTCTCGGGATTCGACTGCGGCCCCGGCAACGTCCTGCTGGATGCCTGGATTCATCAGCAACGCGGGGAAACCTTTGACCGCGATGGCGCTTGGGCCGCCAGTGGCCGTGTCGAGCCGGCCTTGCTGAACGCCTTGCTCAGCGACCCCTTCTTCCTGACCAAGGGTCCGAAAAGCACCGGCCGGGAAGTGTTCAACCTGCCCTGGCTGACCCAGCACCTGGCCCGCCTGCCGGGATTCGCCGCCCAAGACGTACAGGCCACGCTGCTTGAGCTGACTGCCCTGACCATTGTTGAATCACTGCAAGCCGCGCAGCTCGACACCCAGACCCTGCTGGTGTGCGGTGGCGGTGCCCACAACGCAACACTGATGGCTCGCCTTGCCAGCCTGCTACCCAACGCAGGTGTCGACAGCACCGCAGCGTACGGCGTCGATCCGGACTGGGTCGAAGCCATGGCTTTTGCCTGGCTGGCCCATTGCTGCCTCGAAGGCATCCCGGCCAATCGCCCGAGCGTCACTGGCGCCCGCGGCCTGCGAGTCCTTGGCGCCATCTACCCCGCCTGAACCCCAGACAGCAAAACGCCGCAAAAGCCTTGGGCCCTGCGGCGTTGAGTACAGCGGATACTACGTATAGCGATCAGATCGAGAACGAGGAGCCACAACCGCAGGTGGTTGTCGCATTCGGGTTCTTGATCACAAACCGTGAACCTTCCAGACCTTCCTGATAATCCACCTCGGCACCGGCCAGGTACTGGTAGCTCATCGGGTCGACCACCAGGCTGACGCCTTCGCGCTCGACGATGGTGTCGTCATCGGCCACTTCTTCATCGAAGGTAAAGCCGTATTGAAACCCTGAACAACCGCCGCCCGTAACAAATACGCGCAGCTTCAAGCGATCATTACCCTCTTCATCGACCAGGCTCTTCACCTTGTGCGCGGCACCGTGGGTGAATTGCAAAGCCGTGGGGGTGAAGGATTCGACGCTCATGCTGACTATCTCCCGGCGTTACGCCGCCATAATGCGTGATGACGGGCATTATCCGCTTCTCCCAGAAAATCGGTCAACTATTGTTATGGTATAGCAATCAACCTAGCCGTTTCCCAGACAGCAAAAAGGCCCGTTTGACGGGCCTTTTTGTTCGACGCTGCGACGCTTAAGGCAGCATGCCCGCGTGGGACAGCCCCAGGCGTTCGTCCAGGCCAAACAGGATGTTGAGGTTCTGTACCGCCTGGCCCGAGGCACCTTTGACCAAGTTGTCGATCACCGACAACACCACCACCAGGTCGCCATCCTGCGGGCGGTGCACCGCGATCCGGCAAACATTGGCACCGCGTACGCTGCGAGTTTCCGGGTGGCTGCCAGCCGGCATGACATCGACGAACGGTTCGTTGGCATAGCGCTTCTCGAACAATGCCTGCAGGTCCACGGAGCGATCGACCACTGTAGCGTACAGCGTGGAGTGAATGCCGCGAATCATCGGGGTCAGGTGCGGCACGAAGGTCAGGCCAACGTCCTGGCCAGCGGCGCGGCGCAGGCCCTGGCGAATTTCTGGCAGGTGGCGGTGGCCTTTGACTGCGTAGGCCTTCATGCTTTCCGACGTTTCCGAGTACAGCGAACCGACAGCCGCGCCGCGACCCGCACCGCTGACCCCGGACTTGCAGTCGGCGATCAGCCGCGAAGTGTCGGCCAGACCCGCTTCCAGCAATGGCAGGAAGCCCAGTTGAGTGGCCGTGGGGTAGCAACCCGGCACAGCGATCAGGCGAGCTTGCTTGATCTGCTCGCGATTAACTTCCGGCAGGCCATAAACCGCCTCCTCCAGCAGTTCCGGTGCGCCGTGCGGCTGGTTGTACCACTTGGCCCACTCATCCGCGTCCTGCAGACGGAAGTCGGCAGACAGGTCAATGACCTTGGTCCCGGCCGCGAGCAGCTCGCCAGCCAAGGCGTGGGCTACGCCATGAGGGGTGGCGAAGAACACCACATCGCAGGCACCCAGGGTCTTGATGTCCGGAACGCTGAACGCCAGGCCATCGTAGTGGCCACGCAGGTTCGGGTACATGTCTGCCACGGCCAGACCGGCCTCGGATCGGGAAGTGATTACCACCACTTCTGCTTGCGGATGCTGCGCCAACAGACGCAGCAATTCGACACCGGTGTAACCCGTGCCGCCGACGATACCGACCTTGACCATAAACCTGCCCTCAACGAACCCACTGGAAAGCCGTCGATAATAGGGGCCGCGCGCGCCTGCGACAACCGTCAAGGTGACGTGCGGGCGCTCAAGCCTCTACTATTCGGGCTACCGTGAACCTGGGAATAACTAAAAATGCTTTATCTGTGGCTAAAAGCTTTTCATATCATCAGCGTCGTGTGCTGGTTTGCCGGCCTGTTTTACCTGCCGCGCCTGTTCGTCTACCACGCTCAAAGCGAAGACAGCATCAGCAAGGAGCGCTTCAGTCTCATGGAGCGCAAGCTGTACCGGGGCATCATGGGCCCGGCAATGATCGCCACGTTGATCTTTGGCGGCTGGCTGATCAGCCTCAACCCCAGCGCCTACTTCACCCAGGGCGGCTGGATGCACGCGAAGCTGACCCTGGTCGTGCTGCTGATTGGCTACCACCACATGTGCGGCGCCCAGGTGAAGCGTTTTGCCCGTGGCGAAAACACCCGCAGCCATGTCTTTTATCGCTGGTTCAACGAAGTGCCGGTTCTGATATTGCTGGCTATTGTAATTTTGGTCGTCGTACGGCCGTTCTAATCCTACTGAACGCTTTCCATCGGGGTACTTCCAATGTCGCTGCCCGCTTTGCTTGAACAACACCTGCGCCTGCCCGTCGTGGCGGCGCCGATGTTCCTGATCTCCAATCCACAGCTGGTGCTGGCGTGCTGCCGCAATGGCGTGGTCGGCAGCTTTCCGGCCCTGAACCAGCGCGAAAGCAGCGGCTTCAAGGCCTGGCTGGAGGAAATCGAAGCGGGTCTGGCGCTGCTGCAGAACCCCGCGCCCTATGCCGTGAACCTGATTGTGCACAACAGCAATCCACGGCTGCAGGCCGACCTGGCGATCTGCATCGAGCATAAAGTACCGATCGTGATCACCAGCCTGGGTGCAGTGAAAGAAGTGGTGGATGCGGTGCACAGCTACGGCGGCCTGGTGTTCCACGACGTGACAACCCGTCGGCACGCCGAGAAAGCCGCCGAAGCCGGGGTCGATGGTTTGATCGCGGTTGCCGCCGGTGCCGGTGGTCACGCCGGCACGTGGAGCCCCTTCTCGCTGATTGCCGAGATCCGGCAGTTCTTCGACAAGACCCTGTTACTGGCCGGCTGCCTGAACCACGGCCATGAAATTCTCGCCGCGCAACTGCTCGGCGCGGACCTGGCCTACTTCGGCACACGGTTTATCGGTACCACTGAAAGCCATGCACCTGAGGCTTACAAAGAGATGCTGCTGACTTCCAGAGCAGCCGACATCGTTCATACGCCAGCGGTCTCGGGCGTACCGGCAAGTTTCATGCGCCAAAGCCTGCTCAACGCCGGTTTTGATCTCGACGCGCTGCAAGGCAAAGGCGAAATCAACTTCGGCGCCAAACTCAAGCCCATCAGCGATGAAGCCAAAGCGTGGAAAACCGTGTGGTCTGCCGGTCAGGGCGTCGGTGAAATCGACGACCTGCCCAGCGTTGACGAACTGGTCGCGCGGCTGGATGCCGAGTACCGCAAAGCGCAGGAACTGGCAGCTCAACTGCCCAAACGCTGGCCACGTTAAGCCACCTACCTTGGGTCAGCCGGGTACGGCTGGCCCCGGTAACGCGCACACCCCGATCAATCGCGACAAGGAAGTACTGGCATGAGCGAAAACCGTTTCAAGATTGTCTTCGACGGCGCCCTGCTGCCAGGGGTCGAGATCACCACGGCGAAACTCAATCTCGCCGAACTGTTCAAATGTGACGTCAGCGCCATCGAGCGGCTATTTCGTGGCGAACCCGTCGCCCTCAAGCACAACCTTTCCCAGGCCGATGCGCAGACCTATCTCACAGCCCTGGCAAAGACCGGCGTTGATGCGCGGATCGAGGCCGAGCCTTCGATCGAGCTCAACCTGAGCGAAGTCAAACCCATCACGGCCCCACTGCCGGAGGCCAACACCTCTCCCTACGCTCCGCCCCACGCGCCAGTGGGTGAGGTCAACACCACGTTTTCCGAACTCAAGGTCTTCAGTGTCCAGGGACGTATCGGTCGCTTGCGGTATCTGGCCTGGTCGCTGGCTGCGCTACTGATCATGGGCGGGGCCGCCGGCACATTGGGATTGGGCCTGTTGGCGGGCGATAACATGGTATTGGCGGCAATTGTTTGTGTCGTCGGCCTGCTTGCCTACTTCTATGTGAATATCACCATCAGCGTGCAGCGCCTGCATGACCTGGGATGGTCTGGCTGGCTGTGGTTCCTGAACCTGGTGCCCATTGTCGGCGGCCTCTTTCCCATCGCACTGGCGGTCATCCCGGGCAACCCCGGCGCCAACCGCTACGGCGCACCGCAACCGCCCAACAGCACGGCGGTGAAAGTATTGGCCGGGCTTTGGCTGGTGGTGATTGCAGTGGTGTTTGTCGGCGCATTGGCTGGCGGCCTCAGCGCCGTCACTGAAGAATACGAAAGCACCATGAGCAGCAGCTATGAGATCGACGAGTCGGCTGAAAACGTTGAGGCAGACGATGCGGCGCAACCTGCCCAGCCCCCTGTAGACTATGGACAAGAATAAACGCGCTGGCGACCTGTGAGCTCTCTGTCCACAGGCCTCGAGCCGTTGCGATGGAGAACTGCATGACCCGTTACGCTCTGATCACTGGTGCTTCCAGCGGCATCGGCCTGGCTATGGCCGAAGCCCTGGCGCGCCGCGGCCGCAGCCTGATTCTGGTGGCTCGCCAACGTGATCAGCTGGAAAGCATCGCCATCGAATTGACCCAGCGCTTTGGCGTCGAGGTGCTGTTTCGCGCCTGCGACCTGGGTGAACCACTGCGCTTGTCCGGCTTTCTGCTGGAGCTCGAAGAAGGCGAACGGCAGATCGACCTGCTGGTCAATTGCGCCGGCATCGGCACCTGCGGGCCATTCCTGGCCCAGGACTGGATGACTGAGCAAGACCTGATTGAAGTCAACATCCTCGCCCTCACACGTCTGTGCCATGCCATTGGCAACAGCATGGCCCTGCAGGGTGGCGGACAGATTCTCAACGTGGCGTCCGTGGCGGCCTTCAATCCAGGCCCGTGGATGAGCACCTACTACGCCAGCAAGGCCTACGTGCTGCACTTTTCCGAAGGCCTGCGGGTGGAGCTGAAAAAGTGTGCGGTCAAGGTTTCGGTGCTGTGCCCCGGCCCAACCCGGACCGCCTTCTTTCGCACCGCACAGCTGGACGACAGCAAACTGAACGCCAGCAAGCTGCTGATGAGCCCCGAGGAAGTGGCGTTGTACACCGTGCGGGCACTGGATAAGAACCGTGCAATCATCATCCCTGGACGGCGCAATCGCTGGTTCGCCTTCCTGCCGCGCCTGGGCTCGCGCTGGTTGACCCGGACCATCGTCGGCATGGTCAACAAGGCCTATTGCCCGCGCTGAGCACCCACGCAATAAAAGGTCGGGCGCCGCAGTGGCCCCTTCAGTACACTCAGTGCGGCCCATCAACATGGAGAAACAGCTGTGGATACTCTGTTCACCAAGATCATCAACAGAGAAATACCTGCCAAGATTATTTACGAGGATGACCAGGTCCTGGCCTTCCACGACATCGCCCCGCAGGCCCCCGTGCACTTCCTGGTCATCCCGAAGAAGCCGGTGCGCACCCTCAACGACCTCACCGAGGACGACAAGGCGCTGGCCGGGCATATTCTGTTCACCGCCCAACGCTTGGCGCTGGAACTGGGCTGCGAAGAAGGCTTTCGCGTGGTGATGAACTGCAATGAACTGGGTGGGCAGACCGTCTACCACATTCATATGCACGTCCTGGGTCAACGCCAGATGCACTGGCCACCGGGCTGATCCCAGCCTGTTGCTCCGGGTTGTGTCGCCGATCGTCATGACCCAGGGCAAACCTTCCCCCGCCGATTGCGGTAAACTGGCCGCCGAGATTCTTCCCGGAGGTCAGCATGACTACCCAACGTCACTACTCGCCCATTGACCGTCTTCTGTTGCAAGCCGATACCGCGATGCGCACCTTGCTGCCATTCAGTGGCCAGCCTTATCGCCCGTCGCCGGCCATCCTGCAGCCAGAGAGCAAAATGAGCGACGAGGACACCCGGCACGTCGCCGGCCTGATGCGCATCAACCATACCGGTGAAGTCTGTGCCCAGGCGCTGTATCAAGGCCAGGCCCTGACCGCCAAGCTGCCGCAGGTGCGGGCGGCGATGGAGCATGCGGCCGAGGAAGAGATCGATCACCTGGTCTGGTGCGAGCAACGCATCCGCCAACTGGGCAGCCATACCAGCATCCTCAACCCATTGTTCTACGGCATGTCGTTCGGCATCGGTGCAGTGGCCGGGCTGATCAGCGACAAAGTCAGCCTGGGCTTCGTGGCAGCGACCGAAGATCAGGTCTGCAAGCACCTGAACGAACACCTGGAGCAACTGCCGGCCGAGGACGAAAAGTCGCGAGCCATTCTTGAGCAGATGCGCATCGACGAAGAACAGCACGCTGAAAGTGCGCTGGATGCCGGTGGTTTCCGCTTCCCGGCGCCGGTGAAGTTCGGCATGAGCCTGTTGGCCAAGGTGATGACCAAAAGCACCTACCGCATTTAACGCACCTCGACACCGAGACGAAAAAAGGGCGCTGATATCAGCGCCCTTTTTTTTGTGTCCGTATCCCGCACTAAAAAGGCCTAGCCCTCTTCGCGTTGACGAACTCGACTCAACCCAACTCAATGATTTCGTAGTCGTGGGTAATGGCCACACCTGCGGCCCCCAGCATGATCGATGCCGAGCAGTACTTCTCTGCCGACAACTCGATGGCGCGCTTGACCTGGGCTTCCTTGAGCGCTCGGCCCTTGACTACAAAATGCATGTGAATCTTGGTGAACACCTTGGGATCTTCAGTCGCACGCTCGGCTTCAAGGAAGGCTTCGCAGCTTTCCACCGCCTGGCGCGACTTCTTGAGGATGCTGACTACGTCGAAATTGCTGCAACCGCCCACACCGAGCAGGAGCATTTCCATCGGCCGAACCCCCAGGTTGCGACCACCGGCCTCGGGCGGACCGTCCATGACCACGACGTGACCACTGCCGGATTCACCGAGGAACATGGCTTCGCCAGCCCATTGGATGCGTGCCTTCATCGCCAAGTCTCCACTGTAAAAAAAGGGTCGCCAGCTTAGCACAGGGCTTGGGATAGACAGCGTGCCACTGCAGTGCAAGCCGGCGGCCGCGCGCATTGATAATTTCTCTAATGACACCAGAATGTGTCTGTTAAGCTGGCGCCAATTCACTGGCGCAACACCCGTCCTAGAGCACACGCTCTGCAGCGCCTCATAAAAACAACCACGTCACACCGTGCAGTCTTTTCGGGATTCAACCATGGTTGCTATTGCCCCAACCCCCAAGATCAAGAACCTCGACAAGCTGCTGATGCATTGCCAGCGCCGTCGCTACCAGGCCAAGAGCAATATCATTTGTGCAGGTGACCGTTCCGACACACTGTTTTTCATTATCAAGGGTTCAGTCACCATCCTGATCGAGGATGACGACGGCCGGGAAATGATCATCGCCTACCTCAACAACGGGGACTTTTTTGGCGAGCTGGGTTTGTTTGAACAAGCAGGCCAGGAGCAGGAACGCAGTGCCTGGGTACGCGCCAAGGTCGAGTGCGAAGTGGCCGAGATCAGCTACAGCAAATTCCGCGAACTGTCCCAGCACGACCCGGACATCCTCTACGTGCTCAGCGGGCAGATTGCCCAGCGCCTGCGTAACACCACACGCAAGGTCGGCGACCTGGCCTTCTTCGACGTCACCGGTCGGGTTGCGCGCTGCTTACTGGAGCTGTGCAAACAACCCGACGCCATGACCCACCCCGACGGTATGCAGATCAAAGTCACCCGTCAGGAAATCGGCCGGATCGTCGGCTGCTCGCGGGAAATGGTCGGGCGCGTGCTCAAGGACCTGGAAGAGCGCAACCTGGTGAACGTAAAGGGCAAGACTATGGTGGTGTTCGGTACCCGCTAAGGCGCCAGAAACTGGGCAAGCATCTGCCGATACAGCGTGTCCAGGCGCTCAATGGCCTGGGGCGCGGCGAATCGTTCGTGCAGGGCGATATGGCTTGCCGCACGCACCCGCTGCTCAAGGCCGCACACCTGGTTAAAACGGTTGACCGCCTGCACCATCGATTCGCGTTCATCGTCCAGCAGCAATGCGCCATGCACCAGTCCTACTGGCCGCTGCCCACCTTTGCTCTGGCGCCAGCGTTGCGCGGTGCCAACCATCTTGCGACCGTCGAGATTGACGTTGAAGCGTCCATCACAGAACGCGCCCTCCACTTCCCCCAAAGACGCCTCACCCCCCAGCTCTGTCAGCAACATGCAAATCGGATCGCACAGGCGCCGATAGGCGGTTTCGATACGTCCGTGATCACCTTCGCTGCGTGGCGGCGCGTAGACCAGCGCAATGTTGATGGTGGCCGCCGACTGCGGCACCGGCTCGCCCCCGGTTTCGCGCAGTAACACCGGCCAGCCATTCTCCGCCGACGCTACACAGGCAGCGTCGAACCCCGGCAAACGACTCAAGCGCCGGGGCATGACCAGCGCACGATCGCTCGGTTGCCAGAACAACAGAGCGAAATCCTGGTCACCAGCACACACCGTCGCCAGCAAATCCTGCTCAGCTTGCAGGCCCGCTTCGACGGTCAAGGCAATGGGTTGGGTCATGGCAGGCAAATCCTTGGCTGTGGATACAAAAAGCCGGCATCGCCGGCTTCTTGATTAAATCAGGTTCAGTCGAGTGTAGAACCGCTGACCGGTACACCGCGCTCCGGGAAGAACAGGCGTTGCAGTTCCGCCCCCGGGCTCTCGGCGCGCATGAAGGCTTCGCCCACCAGGAACGAATAGACCTCACTGATTTCCATCAGCTCGACATCCGCACGGTTGAGAATGCCACTTTCAGTGATCACCAGGCGATCGCGAGGGATGCGCGGCAATAGATCGAGGGTGGTTTCCAGATTCACTTCAAACGTATGCAGGTTGCGGTTGTTAACCCCGACCAGCGGCGTGTCGAGGGTTTTTAATGCCCGCTCCAGCTCGTCACCGTCGTGAACTTCCACCAGTACGTCGAGGCCAACGCCTTTGGCAACGGCAGCCAGCTCAGCCATCTTGACGTCGTCCAGCGCGGAGACGATCAGCAACACACAATCGGCGCCCAGTGCACGGGCCTCAACGATCTGGTACGGATCGATCATGAAGTCCTTGCGAATCACCGGCAGGTTGCAGGCCGCACGAGCCTGCTGCAGATAGCTGTCCGCACCCTGGAAGAAGTCGACATCGGTCAGCACCGAAAGACAGGTTGCCCCGCCCTTCTCGTAGCTGACTGCGATTTCGGCGGGGACGAAGTGCTCGCGGATCACCCCTTTGCTTGGCGACGCTTTCTTGATTTCGGCGATGACCGCCGGTTGCTTGAGCTTGGCCTGGGTGATCAACGCCTGGGCGAAGCCACGAGGTGCGTTCGCCACTTTTGCCATGGCTTCCAGTTCGGCCAGTGTCACGCGAGCGCTACGCTCGGCCACCTCCTCAACTTTGCGGGCGAGAATCTTCTCGAGCACCGTCGGTACACTCATGCCTCATTCTCCACTTTGAATACTGCAGTAAATGCACCCAACTCTTCGAGCTTTTCTCGCGCAAGGCCGGTGTGCAGCGCGTCATGAGCCAGGGCAACCCCCTCTTTCAGACTGCTCGCATGATCAGCGGCGTACAGCGCAGCACCAGCGTTGAGCACAATCATTTCGGCCGCTTTCTGGCCGTTCTCGGTTTTACGGCGCCCCAGTGCATCGCGAATCAGTTCCAGCGAAGCGGCCGGGCTGTCCACAGCCAGACCGTGCAAGCTCTGGCTCTTCATGCCCAGGTCTTCAGGTTCGACCCAATACTCAGTGACCTGGTCATTCTTCAATTCGGCGACAAACGTCGGCGCCGCCAGACTGAACTCATCCAGGCCATCCTTGGAATGCACCACCAGCACGTGTTTGCTGCCCAGACGTTGCAATACTTCGGCCAAAGGCCGGCACAAAGCCTGACTGAACACCCCCACCACCTGATGCTTCACACCGGCCGGATTCGTAAGCGGGCCAAGCATGTTGAACAGTGTGCGCAAACCCAGGTCACGCCGTGGACCTGCCGCGTATTTCATCGCACGATGGTGGGATTGGGCAAACATAAAACCAATACCAACGTTGTCGATGCAGCGCGCCACTTGCACCGGCGTCAGGTTCAGGTAGATCCCGGCCGCTTCCAGCAAGTCGGCACTGCCGCTCTTGCCCGAGACGGCGCGGTTACCGTGCTTGGCCACGGTGCAGCCAGCAGCTGCCACCACAAAAGAAGAGGCGGTCGAGACGTTGAAGATATTCGCACCGTCGCCGCCAGTGCCCACCACATCCACCACGCCATCGAGGGTTTTCAGCTCGACCCGGTCAGCCAGTTCGCGCATCACCGAGACGGCGCCGACGATTTCGTCGATGCTCTCGCTCTTCATGCGCATGGCCATCATGAACGCACCAATCTGCGAATCCGTGCATTGCCCGGTCATGATTTCGCGCATCACATCGCTCATTTCCTCAGTGCTCAGGTCGAGGTGGCCGACGATACGGCTCAGGGCAGTCTTGATATCCATGGAAAGTCCTTAGCGCGTGCCGCCGGTTTGTTTGAGGAAGTTGGCGAACAGTTCGTGGCCCTGCTCGGTGAGGATCGACTCAGGGTGAAATTGCACACCCTCGATGTTCAGCGTCTTGTGGCGCAGGCCCATGATCTCATCGACCGAACCGTCGTCGAGCTGGGTCCAGGCGGTCAGTTCCAGGCAATCGGGCAGGGTTTCGCGCTGCACAATCAGGGAATGATAACGAGTGACGGTCAGCGGGTGGTTCAGACCTGCAAACACGCCCTTGTCCTCGTGGAATACCGGACTAGTCTTACCGTGCATGACTTGACGGGCACGTACCACATCGCCACCAAACGCCTGGCCGATCGACTGGTGCCCCAGGCAGACGCCGAGGATCGGCAGCTTGCCGGCGAAATACTTGATGGCTTCGATCGACACACCGGCTTCGGTCGGCGTGCATGGGCCGGGAGACACGACAATGCGCTCGGGGTTGAGTGCTTCGATCTGGGCGATGGTCAGCTCATCGTTGCGCACGACCTTGACCTCTGAGCCCAGCTCGCCGAGGTACTGCACAACGTTGTAGGTAAAGGAGTCGTAGTTATCAATCATCAGCAACATGGGTTCAAACCTCTTGAATTCACTGACTTTTAAAACAGCCTTCGAATGATTGACCCGCACAGTGGCGTCGCTCGGTCAGATGCTGGAAGTGGAGCCAGCAAAAGCGGCAGTTCATACGGGTATAGAAGGCAAACGGGTACAGGTCCGGCCGAGCCGGCAGAGAAAGTTCAGGCGCGCCAACGCCAACGGGCGTGTGCCTTGACGACTTGATCCAAGAGTTTGCTGACGATCAACACGGGGAAGGTCTCATTCATACATTCCAGCACAGTAACTTAGCTGGGCAGAGGGTGCAATATGGCGTAACGCTAGCGGGGGATACGGCCTTTAGCCATAGCTAAAGCGCAAAAGTTTTTGGTACTGTCGTTTTGTTCAACACAACAATAAATAAACGGACTTGATCATGATCAGACAGACGCTGTTTGTACCGCTGGCAGGAGGCCTTCTCGCGATGGCTTGCGCCCAAGCGATCGCTGCACCGACGCCCTACTCGAACTTCGTGGTCTTTGGCGACAGCCTCAACGATGCCGGCCAGTTCGCTGACCCGGACGGCCCGGCAGGCGCCACGCAGCGCTACACCAACCGGGTGGGGCCAACCTACCGGGACGGCAGCGGGGAAGTCCGTTCTGCCAACTCGACACAATTGCTGGGGGGCAAACTGGGGTTCTCGGATGATCAGACCGCCGCCTCGACCTCGGCGGTCCGCGCCGAGCAGGGCCTGGTCGATGGCAGCAACTGGGCGGTTGGCGGTTATCGCACCGACCAGATTCTCGACTCCATCACCACCACCTCAGCCACCGGCGAGCGCTCACGCCCAGGCTATCTGCCCAGCAATGGCTTGCGCGCCGATCCCAACGCCCTCTATTACCTCTCCGGGGGCGGCAATGATTTTCTCCAGGGCCGGATTCTCAACCCTGCCCAGGCCGACGCGGCAGCCGGCCGGTTGGTCGATAGCGTGCAAACCCTGCAGCAGGCAGGTGCCAAATACATCATGGTCTGGCTGCTCCCGGATATCGGCCTGACGCCGGCAATCAACGGCAGCCCACTACAAGGTTTCGTTTCCCAACTCAGCACACAGTTCAACACCGAGTTGGTGCGACAACTACAGACCGTTGACGCCGAAATCATCCCGCTGAACATTCCGGTATTGCTCAACGAAGCCTTCGCCAACCCGGCGCAATTCGGCCTGGCCACCGACCAGAACCTCACCGCCACCTGCTTCAGCGGCAATGGCTGCACGGAAAACGCCCGGTACGGCATCAACAGTGCGACCCCCGACCCAAGCAAGCTGATCTACAACGACTCGGTCCACCCCACCGAAGCCGGCCAGCGCCTGATCGCCGACTACGCCTACTCCTTGCTGGCCGCGCCCTGGGAAGCCTCGCTGTTGCCAGAAATGGCCCACGGCACCCTGCGTGCGCACCAGGATGAACTGCGCAACCAATGGCAAGCCGACTGGGAAAACTGGCAGGGCGTCGGCCAATGGCGAGCCATTGTCGCTGGCGGTGGCCAGCACCTGGACTTCGACGGCCAGAACAGTGCCGCCAGCGCAGATGGCACTGGCTACAACTTGAACATCGGCGGCAGCTACCGCCTCAACGATGCCTGGCGTGTCGGCGTCGCAGCCGGGTTCTATCGCCAGAACCTGGAAGCCGGCAACAACGACTCGGACTACAAACTCAACACCTACATGGGCACCGCCTTTGCGCAGTACCAGGAAAATCGTTGGTGGGCGGACGGTGCACTGACAGCCGGGCACCTGGACTACGACAGCCTCAAGCGCAAGTTCGACCTGGGCGTCAACGAACGCGGCGAGAAAGGCGATACCAGCGGCACCGTGCTGGCAGCCAGCGGCCGGATCGGCTACGACATCGCGCAACAGGCGAGCAGCCCTTGGCACCTGTCACCGTTCCTCAGCGCGGACTTCGCCAAGGTCAAAGTCGACGGTTACTCCGAGGACGACAACACCGCCACTGCGCTGACCTACGACGACCAGACCCGCAACTCGCGTCGCCTGGGTATCGGTTTGCAGGGCAAGTACCTGTTCACCCCGCAGACCCAGGTGTATGGCGAATACGCCCACGAGCGCGAGTATGAAGACGATACCCAAGACGTGACCATGAACCTCAACACCCTGCCCGGCAACCAGTACACCCTGGCCGGCTACACCCCGCAATCCCACACCAACCGCCTGAACCTGGGCGTCAGCCACAAGCTGACGGCCGACCTGGCGTTGCGGGCCGGCTACAACATCCGCAAGGACGATGACTTCACCCAGCAAGGGTTGAATGTCGGCGTGGTACTGGACTTCTAAAACCCGCAGCCAAAAAAAACGCTGCCTCCTCACGGGGGCAGCGTTTTTTTGTGCCGCGCTACACCCTCAATCCCGGGGTGTCTGCTCGGCCAGTGCCACGGCACGGAACATCGCGCGACGCTTGTTCAGGGTTTCTTCCCATTCCAGCGCCGGCACCGAGTCGGCAACGATGCCGCCGCCGGCCTGTACGTGCAATTCGCCGTTCTTGATCACTGCCGTGCGGATCGCAATCGCCGTGTCCATGTTGCCATTCCAGGCGAAGTAACCCACCGCCCCACCGTACACACCGCGTTTGACCGGCTCCAGTTCGTCGATGATTTCCATCGCGCGAATCTTCGGCGCGCCCGACAAGGTGCCCGCAGGCAGAATCGCCCGCAGCGCATCCATTGCAGTCAGGCCGGCTTTCAACTGGCCCGTGACGTTGGAAACGATGTGCATCACGTTGGAATAACGCTCGATGACCATTTTCTCGGTCAGCTTCACCGAACCGATCTCCGAAACCCGTCCGGTGTCGTTGCGGCCCAGGTCAATCAGCATCAGGTGCTCGGCGATTTCCTTGTCATCCGACAGCAGGTCCTCTTCCAGCGCCAGGTCGGCTTCTTCGCTCGCGCCACGAGGACGCGTACCGGCAATCGGGCGTACGGTGATCAGGTTGTCTTCAACCCGCACCAGGACTTCTGGCGAACTGCCAACCACATGGAAGTCGCCGAAGTTGAAGAAGTACATGTACGGCGTCGGGTTGAAGCAACGCAGGGCGCGGTACAAATCAATGGGCGCCGCCTTGAAGTCGATGGACATCCGTTGCGACGGCACCACCTGCATGCAGTCACCGGCCAGGATGTACTCCTTGATGGTGTCGACGGCGCGCTCGTAATCGGCTTGGGTGAAACTGGAACGGAATACCGGGTCCGCCGCCTGCTGCTGGCTGAAATCCAGGCCACGGCGCGGGGTAATCGGCTGGCGCAGTTGCTCCAGCAATTGCTCGAGGCGCGCCTGCCCTTGTTCAAACGCGTTTTCCTGCGCCGGATCGGCCAGCACGATGGCGTGCATCTTGCCCGCCAGGTTGTCGAACACCACCACCGCATCGGAGACCATCAGCAAGATGTCCGGCACGCCCAGCGGATCAGGGTTCGGGCACTTGCCCAGACGCTTTTCCACGTAACGCACGCAGTCATAGCCGAAGTACCCCACCAGGCCGCCATTGAAGCGCGGCAGACCAGCAATGGTCGGTACGTTGTAGCGCGCCTTGAAGGTCTCGACGAAGGCCAGCGGGTCTTCGACATCGTGGCTTTCGACCTCGACCCCGTCGACGGTCACACTCACATGCAGGTCATGCACCCGCAGTACCGTGCGGCACGGCAAGCCAATGATCGAATAGCGCCCCCACTTCTCCCCGCCCTGCACCGACTCCAACAGGTAGGAGTTGGGTTGATCGGCCAGTTTCAGGTAGATCGACAGCGGCGTGTCGAAGTCGGCAAGGGTTTCGCAGGCAAGCGGGATGCGGTTGTAGCCGGCAGCGGCCAAACGCAGGAATTCTTCGCGGATCATGAGGTGCCTCGTGGCATGAGGGTCTAACGGTCAGGTGTGCAAACGCGCCGGCTAGCCGGCCAGGATCACGTCAGGCGCGCCAACGCCAGCGGGCCAGGGCCTTGATGACTTTCATCCAGAGTTTGCGGGTAACCACCACGATGACATTTCCAGGAGGGGATTGGACAGCGTCGGGCAACGTTATCCCAGCGGCAGAATCCAGGCAACCGGGAATTAGCTTGCGCAGATCGTCGATCACCAGCGCCGGCGACTCTTCGGCAATCGGCCGGCCATGGTTATAGCCGTAGCTCAGGGCCACACACTTGACGCCCGCCGCCTTGGCCGCCAGGACGTCACTGCGCGAGTCGCCGACGAACAACGACTGCGACGCCGGTACGTTGGCCATTTTCATCACGAAAAACAGCGCCGCCGGGTCAGGTTTTTTCTGTGGCAGGGTATCGCCGCCGATGATCCACTTGAAGTAGCGGCCGATCTTCATCTGGTCCAGCAAGGGCGCGACGAAGCGCTCCGGCTTGTTGGTGATCAGCGCCATCTCGACACCCTGCTTGTGCAACCACTTGAGGGTGTCGCGCACGCCAGGGTAAACCACCGTCAATTCATGGCCGTCTGCATAGGCGTCCATGAAAATCTCCAGCGCATGTTCGGCCTCGACATCGTCGACCCGACTGTGATCGATATCACCGGCCAGGGCCCGGCGGACCAGCACCGGCGCCCCGTTGCCGACCCACTCGCGCACGGCGCCCAGGCCGGCCGGTGCGCGCCCCAGCTTGAGCAGCATGTGATCCACGGCCACTGCCAGGTCCGGTACCGAATCGATCAGGGTGCCATCCAGATCGAACATCACCAGCCGTGGCAATTGCCCTGGGAACAGCTGCTCAAAACCACTCATGGACGAGCCAGCGCCAGTTCGGCACGCATCTTCTCGATCACTTCCTGGTAGTTCGGCGCGTTGAAGATCGCGGAGCCGGCCACGAAGGTGTCAGCGCCAGCCGCGGCGATTTCGCGGATGTTGTTGACGTTCACCCCACCGTCGATTTCCAGGCGGATATCACGGCCCGAGGCGTCGATCAGCGCGCGCGCTTCACGCAGCTTGTCGAGGGTTGCCGGAATGAACTTCTGACCACCAAAACCCGGGTTGACGCTCATCAGCAGGATCATGTCGACCTTGTCCATCACGTACTTGAGTACGTCCAGCGGAGTCGCCGGGTTGAACACCAGGCCGGCCTTGCAACCGCCTTCGCGGATCATCTGCAAGGAGCGATCGACGTGAATCGTGGCGTCCGGGTGGAAGGTGATGTAGGTGGCGCCGGCCTCGATGAAGTCACCGATGATGCGGTCGACCGGAGATACCATCAGGTGTGCGTCGATCGGCGCGGTAACGCCGTACTTGCGCAGTGCCGAGCAGACCATCGGGCCGATGGTCAGGTTGGGCACGTAGTGATTGTCCATGACATCGAAGTGGACGATGTCGGCACCCGCGGCCAGAACGTTGTCCACTTCTTCACCCAGGCGGGCGAAGTCGGCGGAGAGAATCGACGGAGCAATAGCGAAGGGCTGCATGACGCACCTTTTTTGAGCAGGATCACGATGGCGCGCATTGTATACCTCATGCTTTGACGCGCGCACCGTGGCTGTAACGATCAGTAAGCCGCTCGATAGATCTTCTCGATATCAAGGGCCGTCAACTGGCGCGGATTATTGCGCATCAAACGCTCGATTCCCGCGGCCTCCAGCGCCATGGCCGGGATCGCCTCCTGGGGCACGCCGAAACTGCGCAAGCCCTGGGGAATTTCCACTGCGGCACACAGTCGCGCCATCGCCGCGACCGCCTGGTCCGCCGCTTCATCGGCACTCAGGTGCGTGATATTGAGGCCAAAGGCCTGGGCAATGTCCTGCATGCGCTCCACGCACGCCATCTTGTTCCAGGCCATCACATGGGGCAGCAACAGCGCGTTGCTCACGCCATGGGCAATATTGAAGCGCCCGCCCAGCGGATAGGCCAGGGCATGCACCGCGCCGACCCCGGCGTTGCCGAACGCCATGCCGGCCATCAGGCTGGCAGTAGCCATGTCCTCACGGGCCTGCAGGTTCGCGGGATTGGCATAGGCCTTGGGCAGCGCCTTGGCGATCAGCTTGATGGCACCGATGGCCAGGGCGTCGGTAATCGGCGAAGCATTCACCGACAGGTAGGACTCGACCGCATGCACCAGGGCATCCACCCCGCTGACGGCGGTGACACTGCGCGGACAGGTCAGGGTCATTTGCGGGCTGACCAGCGCCACGTCAGGCAACAGGTAGTCGCTGACGATGCCTTTTTTCAATTGGGCGTGTTTGTCGGAGAGGATCGCCACGTTGGTGACTTCCGAGCCGGTGCCAGCGGTGGTCGGGATCGCGATCAGCGGCGGGCCCTTGCGCGGCACTTGGTCGACGCCGAACAAATCCTCGAGCGCGCCGTGATAACCGGCATAGGCCGCGACGCTTTTGGCGATATCGATGGCACTGCCGCCGCCCAGGCCGATCAGGCCGTCATGCCCGCCCTCGCGGTAGACACGCATGCAGTCCTCGACGATGGCGATTTCCGGGTCGGGCAACACCCGGTCGAAAATCTCGTAGGTGCGCCCACCCAGTTGCGCCAGCGCCAGCTCCACGGTGCCGGACTTGACCAGCGCCGCATCGGTGACAATCAGCGGGTGGTCGACATCCAGGCGGGTCAACTCAGCGGCCAGTTGCTCGATGGCACCGGTGCCGGTGAGCAGCTTATGAGCGATTTTGAAAGAGCAAATACTCATGTGCGCAGCCTCTTATAGATAGGGGAGCTGGGCACAATAGTAGCTGTCGATTGGGTTTTGTCTGTTATTCAGCCCGTGAATGGCTTCAAGCCCACTGAACACCCCAGTGGGAGCGAGTCTGCTCCCACTGGGGTTGATGTCAGGTTTCAGACCTGTGCAGTACGCAATTTCTCACTGCGCCCACGCAACCACTCCAAGGTCAGCAGCAGGATCACCGAGAAGGCAATCAGCAGCGTTGCGGCGGCGGCGATGGTCGGGCTGAGGTTTTCGCGGATACCGCTGAACATCTGCCGCGGCAAGGTCGCTTGCTCGGGGCCGGCGAGGAACAGGGTCACCACTACTTCATCGAACGAGGTGGCAAACGCAAACAGCGCACCGGAAATCACCCCGGGGGCGATCAACGGCAAAGTCACCCGGCGGAACGCCGTCAGGGGCGAGGCGCCGAGGCTGGCCGCGGCGCGCACCAGGTTGTGGTTGAAGCCTTGCAGGGTCGCCGACACCGTGATGATCACGAACGGCACACCCAGTACCGCGTGCACCACAATCAGCGAGAAGAAGCTGTTCCCCAGCCCCAGCGGGGCGAAGAACAAGTAACTGGCCACCCCGATGATCACCACGGGCACCACCATCGGCGAAATCACCAGGGCCATCACCAGGGCCTTGCCCGGGAAATCGCCGCGGGTCAGGCCAATGGCCGCCAGCGTCCCGAAGATCATCGCCAGTACGGTCGCGGCCGGGGCCACGATGATGCTGTTCTTCAGGGCGCGCATCCACTCGGCCGAGGCAAAGAAATCCTGGTACCAGTGCAGCGAAAATCCTTGCAGCGGGTAGACCAGGAAGCTGCCGGAGTTGAACGACAGCGGGATGATCACCAGCACCGGCAAGATCAGGAACAACAGAATCAAGCCGCAGAGAATCCGCAAGCTGTAGAACCACACCCGTTCAACGGGGGACATATAAGGACTCAGCATTTCGATTCTCCCCTTAGCTCAGGCGCAGGCGGCTGGCGCCCACCAGCCAGCTGTAAATCAGATAAAGCACGATGGTCGCCAACAGCAGCAGCCCGCCAAGCGCCGTCGCCATGCCCCAGTTGATGCTGGTGTTGGTGTAGAAGGCGACGAAGTAGCTGACCATCTGATCGTTCGGGCTACCCAGCAGTGCCGGGGTGATGTAGTAACCAATCGCCAGGATGAACACCAACAGGCACCCGGCGCCGACACCGGCATAGGTCTGCGGGAAGTACACCCGCCAGAAGCTGGCGAACGGATGGCAGCCCAGGGAAATCGCCGCCCGCATGTAGGTCGGCGAGATGCCTTTCATCACGCTGTAGATCGGCAGGATCATGAACGGCAGCAGAATGTGCACCATCGAGATGTACACCCCGGTGCGGTTGAACACCAACTCCAGGGGTTTATCGATAATGCCCATGGCCATCATTGCGCTGTTGATCAGCCCGCCCGACTGCAGCAACACGATCCACGCGGCCACCCGCACCAGGATCGAGGTCCAGAACGGTAGCAACACCAGGATCATCAGCAGGTTGCTTTGCCGGGCCGGCAAGTTGGCCAGCAGGTAAGCCAGGGGATAGGCCAGAGCCAGACAGATGGCCGTGATCACCAGGCCCATCCAGAAGGTGCGGGCAAAGATGTCGAGGTAGATCGCCTGGTCGGGGGTGGCCGGGGCGACTTCGCCGAGGTCGTCGATGCGGTGGTCAACCGCCGCCAACAGGTAGTACGGCGTCAGGCTGCTGGTATTGCGGCGCACGGCCTGCCAATAGGCCGGGTCGCCCCAACGCTCGTCCAGCGCTTCGAGCGCGTCTTTATAAGACGCCGGCTCGCTCTTGAACGGCAGCGCGCGGGCAGTCTTGGTCAGCAGGCTGCGGTAGCCGGCCAACTCCATGTTCAGGCGCTTGGACAGGTCGCCCAAGGTTTGATTCTTGCGGGCTTCGGCCAGGTCTTCACTGGCGGCCTTGTACACCGGGTCCGCTGGCAGGCCTCGGCCATCCCAGGCAGCGATCGCTGCTACGGTGCGCGGCATGCCGCCGACCACTTCCGGGTTACCGACGCTTTTATAGAGCAGCGCCACAATCGGCACCAGAAACACCAGCAACAGAAACAGCACCAACGGCGCAATCAGGGCTTGGGCCTTCCAGCGGTTGACCCGCTCGGCACGCGCCAGGCGCTGCTTCAAGGTGCGATGGGTGCCCTCGTTCAGGGGAACGGCGATGGCCATGGCGAACTCCGAAAATCTTTGATCGTTACAGAGGCAGACAAACAACCTGTTGGAGCGAGCACGCTCGCTCCAACACGGATTACGCTGTCAAACCTCTAACTGACTGGCATTGGGCAAGCCCTCTGCCACAGGGTCGCGTTTACTTCGCTGCCCAGGAGTTGAAGCGCTGCTCCAGTTGCTCACCGTTGTCCGCCCAGAAGCTGACGTCGATCTGCACCTGGTTGGCGATGTTTTCCGGGGTCGTCGGCATGTCTTTCAGAATTTCCGGGTTCAACAGGGGTACCGCCTGGGTATTGGCCGGGCCGTAGGCAATGTTTTCCGAATAGGTTTTCTGCTGTTGTGGCATGACCGAGAACGCGATGAATTTCTTCGCCGCTTCAGCGCGGGTCTTGTCCAGGCCTTTAGGAATGGCCCAGGCGTCGAAGTCGTAGATACCGCCGTTCCACACCACCTTCAGGTTGCTTTCCTTTTGCACGGCAGCGATCCGGCCGTTGTACGCCGAGCTCATGACCACGTCACCGGACGCCAGGTACTGCGGCGGCTGGGCGCCAGCTTCCCACCACTGGATGCTCGGCTTGAGTTCGTCGAGCTTCTTGAAGGCACGGTCCTGGCCATCTTTACCGGCCAGCACTTTGTAGACATCTTTCGGCGCCACGCCGTCGGCCATCAAGGCAAATTCCAGGGTGTACTTGGCGCCTTTACGCAGGCCGCGTTTGCCCGGGAAGTTCTTGGTGTCCCAGAAGTCGGCCCAGCTGGTCGGCGCGGTTTTCAGCTTGTCGGCGTTGTAGGCCAGCACGGTCGACCAGACGAAAAAACCAACGCCGCACGGCTGGATCGCACCCTTGACGTAATTTTCGGTATTGCCGAACAGTGCAGGGTCGAGTTGCTCGAACATGTCCTCGTCGCAACCGCGGGACAGCTCTGGCGATTCGACTTCCACCAGGTCCCAGGACACGCTCTTGGTGTCGACCATGGCCTTGACCTTGGCCATTTCACCGTTGTATTCACCGGCGACGATCTTGCCGTTGCCCGCTGCTTCCCAAGGCGCATAGAAGGCCTTGACCTGTGCGGCCTTGTTCGCGCCGCCAAACGACACCACGGTCAGGTCCGAGCCCGCGGCCATCGCGTGTGCCGCACCCATCATGCCCAGAGCCAGGGCGGTGAATTTCAGGGATTTCAACATTTATTGTTCTCTCCACGTGCAGGGTTGGTGAAGCAAGGGGGCGATCAATTCGCCTCTAGAAGGGGGTCGAGCGCACGGACGTGTTCGACCTGCCAGCCAAGCGGCACCACGTCTCCGACGGCCAGCGCCGGGTCCAGCTCGGCGATCGGCTGTTTCACGAAGAAGTCGGTCTTGCCGCAGACTTCCAGGCGCACACGGACGTGGTCGCCCAGATAGATGAATTCCGCCACCCGCCCAGAGAAGCGGTTGACACACGCCTCACTAGAGCCGTTGAGGCTGACCCGCTCCGGACGAATGGACAGGGTCACTGGCTCGCCGGTCTTGCCGACATTCACCGCCAGTGCCTCGACCTTTTCCCCGCGCCCAAGCTCGACAATGCAGCGCTCGCCGGTCTGACTGTGGAGACGGCCATTGAGGCGGTTGTTTTCGCCAATGAAGTTGGCCACGAAGGTATTTTTCGGTTCTTCGTACAGGGTGCGAGGTGGGGCGATCTGCTGGATTTCGCCTTGATGGAACACCGCCACCCGGTCGGACATGGTCAGGGCTTCGCCCTGGTCGTGGGTCACATAGACCACGGTCACACCCAGGCGCTGGTGCAGGTGCTTGATCTCCATCTGCATGTGTTCACGCAGCTGTTTATCGAGAGCGCCGAGCGGTTCGTCCATCAGCACCAGTTGCGGCTCGAACACCAGCGCCCGGGCCAGGGCCACCCGCTGCTGCTGGCCACCGGAAAGCTGGGCCGGGTAACGCTGGGCGAAGGCATCGAGCTGAACCATGCTCAGGACACGCTTGACCCGGTCACTGACGTCACTCTTGTTCAGACCACGCACGGTCAGCGGGAACGCCAGGTTCTCGGCCACCGTCATGTGCGGGAACAGGGCGTAGTTCTGGAACACCATGCCGATGTCACGCTTGTGTGGCGGCACATTGTTGATCGAACGCCCGGCCAGCAGGATCTCGCCGGCGGTCGGGGTTTCGAAACCGGCGAGCATCATCAGGCTGGTGGTCTTGCCGGAGCCGGAAGGCCCGAGCAAGGTGAGGAACTCGCCTTTGCGAATATCCAGGTTGAGGTCTTTGACGATCAGGTTCTCGCCGTCGTAGCTCTTCTGCACGCCACGAAAGCTGACCAGTACATCATTGGTCCCCGCGCTTGAATCGACCTCGCTCATACCCACACCTTTATTGTTGATGACTGCCGTGGATTAAGCCTAGTGGCTACGCACAGCCGCGCAAATCGGGGCGCAGGAGAGAATCGCCTCAGCCAGATGGAAGGTTGGGGGTAGGGATTGCCCTACAAGGATGGCGCGTTTGGACAGGTCGGCAGCGAGTTTTCCGCTACAAGCCACAAGAACCGGCAAAAGCGGTTTGGCGGGATGTCGTAAATGGATATGCCGACGCGGTGCTCTGTAGGAGCGAGGCTTGCCCGCGAAGGCGGTGTGTCAGTCACATTGATGTTGAATGTGCTGACATCTTCGCGGGCAAGCCTCGCTCAGGGGATCGCGTATTGTTCAGAGCAGCTTGTGTTCCATGGCGTACTTCACCAACTCCGCCAGTGAGGTGATGTTGAGTTTCTGCATCAGCCGCGCCTTGTGGGTGCTGATGGTCTTACTGCTCAACGCCAGTTGCTGGGCGATGTCATTGACGTTGGCGCCCTGCGCGAGGCGCTCGAACACCGAGAACTCGCGCTCCGAGAGTAGCGAATGCAGGGGCCGTGAATCAGTCAGGCCGACTTCGAAGACCATTCGATCCGCCAGCTCCGGATCGATATAGCGCCCGCCAGCCGCCACCTTGCGAATCGCCGTCAGCAGCAGTGCCGGGTCGCTGTCCTTGGTGGCATAACCGGCGGCCCCGACCTTCAAGGCGCGGGCGGCCATCTGCGCCTCGTCGTGCATCGACAGCACCAGAATCGCCGGTGGATTGTTCAGGGCGCGAATCCGCGGGATCGCCTCCAGGCCATTCACCCCGGGCATGGAAATGTCCAGCAACACCACCTCACAGGGCACGTGGCGCAAGGTTTCGAGCAACTGTTCGCCATTGCTCGCCTCCCCCACCACCAACAGATCCTTGGCCAGGCCGATCAATTGCTTGATGCCTTCACGCACGATGGTGTGGTCTTCGGCTACCAGTACACGGATCACAGGCTTCTCCAGAAAAATCAGTTGCACGCTTCATGCAAAGGCACACGGACCTCAAGGGTGGTGCCCTCGCCCGGCACGCTGTCGAGCTGCAGTGTGCCACCCATGATCAACACTCGCTCGCGCATGCCCACTACCCCAAAGGAAGTTGGCCTACCGGCTTGAGCGACAAAACCTACACCATCGTCGCTGACGGTCAGGCACAACTGCTCGTCTTCCAGCACCAGTGTCAATTCGACAGTATGCGCCTGGGCGTGGCGCATGACATTGGTCAGTGCCTCCTGGAGGATCCGGAACAAGCCAATCGCCTTGGCGTCACTCAGCACCGGCAGGTTGTCGGGCACCTGCACCAGGCAGGGAATCTGGGTACGCGCCTCAAAACGCCGGGCCTGCCACTCGATGGCCGAGGCGATGCCGGCGTCCAGAATCGGCGGACGCAGCGCCGTGGCCACGTCCCGCACCAGTTGGAACAGCTGGGCGATCAGGCGTTTCATGCTGTTGAGCCGATCACTCAGGCCCGGGTCCAGTTCGGCGTAGGCCAATTCGCACATCGAGGTTTCCAGCTTGAGTACCGTCAGCATCTGTCCCAACTCATCGTGGACTTCCCGGGCAATCCGCGCCTTTTCCTCTTCGCGCACACTCTCCAGATGCGCCGACAGATCACGCAGTTGCTCGCGGGAGCTGGCCAGTTCCAGTTCGATGCGCTTGCTCTCGCTGATGTCCCAGACGATCCCGTCCCAAACAAAGGCGCCATCGTCGAGGCGCCGAGTGATGGCCTTGATCTCGGCCCAGCGTTGCTGCCCCTGGCGGGTGAGGATGCGGCCTTGCCACGACCAGTCACTGTCGGTGTCCAGCGCGTGATCCTGGGTGCGGTGGTAACTGACTCTGTCCTGCGGATGTACCACGCTGCGCAGGCCCATGTCGCGATGGCTCAAGGTGGCGGGCGAGTAGCCCACCAGGCTCTCACTGCCTTCGCTGATGTAGGCAAAGTCGATTTGCCCGGTCACCGGCGCCCGCTCAAGACGAAATACCAGTCCGGGTACGTTGGCGGCAATCCCCTGCAGCCGCGCCTCGCTTTCGCGCAAGGCCGCCAAGGCCCGCCGGCGCTCAGTGACGTCATTGAGGTAGACCACCAGGTATTCGCTGTCGCGAAAGCGCAGGAAGCTCAAGGTCACGTCAGCCGGCAAAATGCTGCCATCGGCGCGCAGGCAATTGGTTTCGAAGCTTTGCGGCCCCTCCTCGCTGGCCCGCGCGCGTTTCCACAGGTTCAACCAACGGTCCATGTGCAAGTTGGGTTCGAAGTCGATCAGCGGTCGGTCGATCACCCCGCCCGAGACATACCCGAGCATGTCCTCGGCCGCCCGGTTGGCGTAGCGCACGTGGCTGTCCCAATTGACCCAGAGGATCCCGACGGTGCTTTGATCGATGGAGAACTGCGTCAGGCGCAACGCTTCTTCGCTGGCCGCGCGCAGGGCAATGTCCTCGCGGGCGGCGAGCAAGCGCTGCTCGAGCAGGTGTTGCTGGCGCCGTTGCCAGATCACGATGGCCATGGCGCTCAGCAGCAATACCCCCAGCAACAGGCAGAGGTTCTGCCAGAACCCCGGGGACTCCGACAAACGTGGGTACTTGGGTTGCAACCAGCGTGCGTGCAATTGCTCCAGGTCCTTGGCCGGAATCGCGTGCAAGGCGCTTTCGACGATGCCGGCCAACTCCGGCCAATCGCGACGGGTAGCCACCCGCAGCAACTGCGGCAGGCCGATATCCCCCACTACGGCCAACCCGGCAAACTCGGACTCTGCGGACAGCCGGCTGAGTTGGGCCTCATCGATGACCGCGTAACGCGCTTGCTGGGAGAGCAGCAGTTGCAGGGCCTGGCGTTCCTGGGGCACGCCCTGCAAATTGAGGTTGGGGTAGTTGCTGCGCAGGTAATCGGCGATCGCACTGGGCATCCGCACCGCGACCCGTGACTGATCGTCGAGCTTCTCAAGATCCACCGCGCCGGCGCCCTTCTGTTGACCCACCACCAATTGCGGCACGCGCATATAGGGGTCAGTGAATTGCCACAAGCGCAGGGCGGCTGGGGTTTGGGTCAGGCCTGGGGCCATGTCGACCTCCCCCTCACGCACCGCCTGCTCCAACTGCGCGACATCGGGAAAGTTGCGCCAGGTCAGCTCGACCTTCAGGGCGCTGGCCAGCCACTGCATCAATTCGATATTGGCCCCGGACAGGCGCTGCAGCCGCCGGTCGTACTGCGCGTAAGGCGCCTGCAGCACCACACCGACCCGCAGCTCAGAGTGACGGGCCAGCCATTGCCGTTGCTCGCTGCTCAGTTGCGCCACGCGCGCAGGCGGCGCGGCAGCCGCCCAGGCCATCAAGGGAAGCCAGAAACAGCCGATAAGCAACAGGCAGCAAAGACGTTTCATGCGAACTCTCACACACTGACAAATACTGACCAACCCATTAGGCTGCCGGGAATACTTCTGGCCTGGAATATCCGATGCCCCCTGTCTACCGCCTGGCACTGCCAGTATTGTGCCTGTCGTTGATCTTGCCTGGCGCCTTTTCCGCCCAGGCTGCCGAGCCAACGGAACCTGCTGCCAGCGCACCCTCCGAGCAACGCCAGCCCCTGCCTGAGCGTAGCCAGGAAGAAGCTTTTGCCCTGCAACGCAGCCTGCCCCCTGGCGAACAGCAACAGTTGTCGGCAGGCAGCGAGACCTTCCTGGCCCTGTGGCAACCGGCCCACACCAGCGAGCCCCAAGGTACGGTGATTATCATCCCGGGCACGGGCGAAACAGCTGACTGGCCTCAAGCCGTCGCGCCGTTGCGGCAAAAATTGCCCGACGCCGACTGGAGCAGCCTGAGTCTTACCTTGCCGGACCTGCAAAGCAATGCCCCCCAACCGCGCATCCTCGAAAGTGCAACGGCACCGGTCAGCACCGAGCCCCCGAGCAAAGACGCCAGCACTGCGGCCCCTATCGAGCAAGTGGCCGGTGGCGAAGGTGAGGAGGCTGATCAGCCGGTGCCGCAGACCCACGATGAGCAAATCAAGGCCGATACCCAGCGAATATTCTTGCGCATCGACGCCGCCCTGGCGTTTACAGAGCAACAGAACGCCCGCAGTATCGTCCTGCTCGGCCACGGCACCGGAGCTTACTGGGCCGCCCGTTACCTGAGCGAAAAACAGCCTGCCCAAGTCGCGAAGCTGGTGATGGTCGCCGCCCAGGTACCCGCCTCCAGCACACCCGGGCTGGCGGAACTGACCAGCGGATTGAAATTGCCAACCCTGGATCTGTACTACAACGACAAACCGTTGCTGCAACGCGCAGCCCAGGAACGCCTGCAGGCCAGCAAACGGCTGAAGGATTCGAGTTTCCGGCAGATTTCCCTGAACGCCCTGCCCGGCAACAACGCCGCCCAACAGGAACAATTGGTACGCCGGGTGCGAGGCTGGTTGACCCCGCAGGACAACGCCGCGCAGTTGCCCTAGACAGGGCGCTACTGCGCTCGATGCTCCCTAGCGAAAATCGCGGCGCTGACGAATCAACGCATAGGCGCTGTGCAACTCCCGGGTTTTCTCCGTCGCTTCGCGCACCTGGGACGGCGAAGCCCCGCTGCCAGCGATCTTGTCCGGGTGATGCCGACTGAGCAGGCGCCGGTAGGCCCGCTTGATCTGCTCCGGCTCGCTGCTCAGCGTCACCCCCAGCAGGCGCATGGCGTGTTGGTAAGCCTCGCCACTGTTGGCCAAGGGTCGCTTGTGCGGTTCGTAATCCTGGGCCAGGGCCTGCACCTGCTCCGGCGTCCAGTCCAGCCATTTGCCCCATTGGGCCAGCAGCTCGCGCTCGGCACGGCCCGCACGCCCGTCTGCCCAGACCATCCGCCAGCACGCCCGCAACACCCCTTCGGCAGCATGGGGTTGTGCGCGCAAACGGCGCAGGTAGCCACGCAACCGATCGTGCCCGCTCTTGCCACGGTTGAACGCCGCAATCGCGCGTTTCTGGGCAAATTCGTTCATCTCCAGTGCGCGCATTTCCTGGCGCGCCTGGTAGATATGGCCGTCGCCCACCCGGCCGTCACTCTTGGCCAGGCGCCCGAGCAGCACGAACAGCAATTCATCGTTGCGCAACATCGCGCGCCCGCCCAGGCGCTCGCGCAGATGCCCCAGGCTTTGCAGTTGCAAGCGCCGATCCAGCGCCTGGCCCAACAATGCGCCAAGCATGGCCCCCGGAATGCTGGCGATGGCAAAACCCGCCCCGGCTCCGATCAGAGTCCCTGGCCACAGCATCTCAGCGGCTCGCTTGCAGCAAGTGTTCGACTTCGGCCAGACGCTCGTGGGTGCCGACATCCACCCAATGACCTGACAACCGCTCGCCACTCACCTGCCCCTGGGCCATGGCGTTGCGCAATAGCGGCGCCAATTTGAACGCACCGTCGCTGCAACCGGTGAACAGCTTGGGGTCGAGCACGGCGATGCCGCTGTAGGTCAGGGTCGGCGCATCGGCCTGGCCGTCGAAGACCTGTCCTTCGACCAGGGCAAAATCCCCTCCTGGGTGGTGGGCCGGGTTATCGGCCAGCACCAGGTGGGCCAAGCCGGCCAGTGGCCGGCGCAGGACACTGAAGTCGTAATCGGTCCAGATGTCGCCATTGACCACCACAAAGGCGCCCTCGCCCAGCATCTCCAGGGCACGGAAGATCCCGCCCCCGGTTTCCAGTGGCTCGCCTTCCGGCGAGTACTGAATGCTCAGGCCATAACGCGAACCGTCTCCCAGGTAGTCTTCGATCTGCTGCCCCAACCAGGCGTGGTTGATCACCACCTCGGTGAAACCCGCCGCCGCCAGGGCCTTGAGGTGGTACTCGATCAGCGGTACGCCGCCGACCTGCACCAGTGGCTTGGGCGTGGTCAGCGTCAAGGGGCGCATGCGCTCGCCCTTGCCGGCCGCCAGAATCATCGCCTTCATACACAAGCTCCGGGCGCCGGGCGCAGACTGGCCAGCAGCTCAGCCAACTCTGCCAGTTCTGGCCGACGGGCCAATACTGCCTCTATATAAGCAAAGAACCGCGGCACGTCCGTCAGGTAGCGCGGCTTGCCGTCGCGGTGGCAGATACGGGCGAAGATCCCGATCACCTTCAGATGCCGCTGCACACCCATCAGGTCGCTGGCTCGCAGGAACTCCTGGAAGTCCGCCTGGACTGCAATCCCGAGTTCACCGGCCTGTTGCCAGTAACGCTCCAGCCAGCCGAGCACGCGGGCCTCGGGCCAACTGAGGAAGGCGTCCTTGAACAGGCAGGTCACGTCGTAGGTCACCGGGCCGTACACCGCGTCCTGGAAATCCAGCACGCCTGGATTCGGCTCGCTGATCATCAAGTTGCGCGGCATATAGTCACGATGCACCAGCACTTTCGGCTGGGCCAGGGCGCTGTCGATCAGCAGGTCGCTGACACGCTGCCAGAGGGCTTGCTGGTGCGAGTCGAACTCGATCCCCAGTTCGCGCTTCACGTACCACTCGGGGAACAACTCCAGCTCGCGACGCAACAGGGCCACGTCATAACTGGGCAACGGCGCCACCATCGGCAGCTGCTGGAAAGCCAGCAACGCCTGCAGGGCGTCATCGAACAAGCGATCGGCGTTTTCGTCGTTGATCACGTCCAGATAGGTCTGGTTACCCAGGTCATTGAGCAAAAGAAATCCGCGCTCGAGGTCCTCTGCGTAGATTTTCGGCACGTTAATCCCGGATTTCGCCAGCAAAAAGGCGATATCCACGAACGGTTTGCAGTTTTCCTGGGGCGGTGGTGCATCCATGACGACAAAACTCCTGCCATCACCTTCCCAGCGGAAGTAACGGCGGAAACTCGCGTCGCTGCTGGCCGCAGTCAACGTGGCCTGGGGCACAGCCCCCCAGCCTTGTGCGGCAAACAGGCTGGCCAATTGCTCATCGAGCCAAACTTTCAGGTGTAGCAAGCGTACATCTTGATCAGGCATTGCAAGGGTCTCCGACGGCGCTAGCCGTCAAGCGGGTCATGCTTTATTATCCAGCATCTTTTTCAGACCATCGAGAGGCGTGCGGCCCACACCGCGGGCAGATGGCACGCAGGAAGCCCGGACTAATAAGATGGCATTGAAATCCCCCGCGTTTCGTAAAAAATTTCCGTTGTTGGTTACCGGCAGTCTGCTGGCCCTGCAACCTCTAGCCACTTCCTTCGTGGTCGCCGCGGAACAGTATGACTGCTCAGTCTCTGCTTCGGGTGCCTGGGATTGCGCGCCGAAAACCAACGCGGCTCAACTGCCTCCGCGCCCTGTGCATGATGCCAGTGCGGTCAGCTCGGGCAACGAATCGGCAGCAGACACCAGCGTTGCCGGCGAAAGCGCCGACAAACCGGCGTTGGTTACCGAAGCCAAGGGCCGCGGCCTGAAGTCGCGCAGCGCCGACTACAGTCACCTCGACTGGGTCCCGCGTGAACAGCTTACCGCTGCCCAACTGGCCGAAACCGGTCCGTACTGCTCCGGTGCCTATGTCGAACCGACTCGTCCTGGCATGAATGACAAGACGAGTAAAAGCGACGCGCCGACCTTTATCGGTGCCAAGGCTTCCCGCTACCAGCAGGAACAGCAGATTGCCACCCTCGCCGGTGACGTGGTCATGCGCCAGGGCAGCATGCAGGTCGAGGCCGACGAGGCCAGCCTGTACCAGGCCGAGAACCGTGGCGAGCTCAACGGCAACGTCCGGGTGCGCGACAACGGCGCGCTGATCGTCGGCGACCACGCCGACGTGCAACTGGACACTGGCGAAGCCAAGGTCGACAACGCCGAATACGTGTTGCACAAGTCCCGTGTGCGCGGTAACGCGCTGTACGCCAAGCGTGCAGAAAACGCGATCATCCGCCTCAAGGACGGTACCTACACCACCTGTGAGCCGAACAGCAACGCCTGGCAGCTCAAGGGCAACAACATCACGCTGAACCCGGCGACCGGCTTCGGTACCGCGACCAACGTGACGCTGCGGGTCAAGGACATTCCAGTCCTGTACACGCCGTACATCTATTTCCCGATCGATGACCGCCGCCAGTCCGGCTTCCTGCCGCCGACCATCGGCAGCGGCAGCGATACCGGGATGCTGTTGGTCACGCCGTACTACTTCAACCTGGCACCGAACTACGATGCCACGTTGTACCCGCGCTACATGAGCAAGCGCGGCATGTTGCTGGAAGGCGAGGCTCGCTACCTGACCAAGTCGAGCGAGGGCCAGTTCGGTGCTGCGTACTTGGACGACGAGGAAGACGAGCGCAAGCTGCAGTCCGACTACGAAAAAACCCGCTACATGTACAACTGGCAGCACAAAGGCGGCCTCGATTCGCGGGTCTTCACCGAAGTCGACTACACCAAGATCAGCGATCCCTACTACTTCCAGGATCTGCAGACCGACCAGTTGGGCGTTAAAAGCGTTTCCGATTTCGTCAATCAGCAAGGTGCTGTCAGCTACCGTGGCGACACCTACACTGCGCGTATCAATGCCCAGGCCTATGAATTGGCGTCGGTGTCCAACCTCACACCATACGACCGCCTGCCGCAGATCACCTTCAACGGTTTTCTGCCACAACAGCCGGGCGGGCTGAACTTTGCCTACCAGACCGAGCTCGTGCGGTTTGACCGGGACCTGAAAACAGGCGACTTCGTGGATCAGGATGGCAATTCATCTCCACGCCTGGATAACAACATCCAAGGCTTGGCGCGCGCCACAGGTGACCGCCTGAACCTGGCACCAACGGTCAGCTTGCCTCTCGACTGGACGTACGGCTTCGTGAAGCCAGCGCTCAAATACCAATACACCCAGTACCAACTCGACCTGGACAGTATCGGCAAGAACCAGATCGTGGCTCAGGATCAAGCTGCAGCAGCCGCGGGAACAGACAATGTCAACGGCCATTTCGACAGCAACCAGAGCCGTGGGGTACCGATCGCCAGCATCGACAGCGGCCTGTACTTCGACCGCAATACCCAATGGTTCGGCAAGAACTATCGCCAGACCCTGGAACCTCGTCTGTTCTATCTCTACGTCCCAGAGAAGAACCAGGAAGATATTCCGGTATTCGACACCAGTGAGTACACCTTCAACTACGCCTCGCTGTTCCGCGACAACCGCTTCTCGGGCTCCGACCGCGTGGGTGACGAGAACAAGCTGTCGCTGGGCGTAACCAACCGCTGGATCGAAGAAAACGGCTTCGAGCGTCAACGCATCAGCGTCGGCCAGGCCGTGTACTTTAAAGACCGTGAAGTCCAACTGCCGGGGATTGATGCGAAAGATCGCAAAGATGCTCAGTCGAATGTTTCACCGTATGCCCTGGAATACGCATACAACTGGAACCGTGACTGGAGCACCACGGCCGACTACAACTGGGACCCAGACAGCCACGGCCCTCGCTCGGGCAGCGCGATGTTCCACTACCAGCCTGAAGACAACCCGAACAAGGTTATCAACGCCGGTTATCGTTATCGCAACGACCAAGTGATCTACAACCAGAACACTGGTAAGTGGCAATTCGGCGGCGACTACGGCACCCCGGGCCAGCCTGGCTACGTCAAGGATTACTACAAGATCCAACAGCACGACTTCTCGGTCATCTGGCCTGTCGTGCCGCAATGGAATGCCATCAGCCGCTGGCAGTACGACTACAACCGCAACCGTACGCTGGAAGCCTTCGGTGGTTTCGAATACGACAACTGCTGCTGGAAACTGCGCCTGATCAACCGTTACTGGGTGTCCTATGACGAATTCAGTCAGGAAGCCCCGCAAAACGAAAAAGGCGACCACGGCATCTTCCTCCAAATCGTTCTGAAAGGTCTCGGTGGCGTAGTTGGCACCAAAGTAGAGAGCTTCCTCGACAAAGGCATCCAAGGTTATCGTGAACGTGAAGACCAAGCTTTCTGATTGTCTGCGCCCGCTGATGCTGGGCGCGCTGTTCCTGAGTACCGCGGCCAGCGCCGCGGTACAGTCCATCGACAAAGTGGTGGCCATCGTCGACAACGACGTGGTCATGCAGAGCCAACTGGACCAACGGGTTCACGAAGTCCAACAAACCATCGCCAAGCGTGGCTCGGCTGTTCCACCGGCCGGCGTGCTGGAACAACAGGTGCTTGAGCGCCTGATCGTCGAAAACCTGCAACTGCAGATCGGCGAACGTTCCGGCATCCGCATCACCGATGAAGAGCTGAACCAGGCGATCGGCACCATTGCCCAGCGCAACAACATGACTGTGGATCAATTCCGCGCCGCCCTGTCCCGCGATGGCCTGTCTTATGAAGACGCTCGTGAGCAAGTGCGCCGTGAAATGATCATCAGCCGTGTGCGTCAGCGTCGGGTCGCCGAGCGCATCCAGGTCACCGAGCAGGAAGTGAAGAACTTCCTCGCCTCCGACCTGGGCAAGATGCAGCTGTCGGAAGAACTGCACCTGGCCAACATCCTGATTCCTACCCCGGAAAGCGCCAACTCCGAAGCGATTCAGGCTGCGTACCGCCAGGCGATGGAGGTTTACCAGCAACTCAAGCAGGGCGCCGACTTCACCCAACTGGCGATTGCCAAATCCGGTAGCGACAACGCCCTGGAAGGCGGCGACATGGGCTGGCGCAAGGCCGCTCAACTGCCACCGCCATTCGACCGTGAACTGAGTGCCATGTCCGTCGGCGACATCACCCAACCAGCACGTACCCCAGGCGGCTTCATCATCCTCAAGCTGCTGGAAAAACGCGGCGGTGGTAATCAGACCCGTGACGAAGTCCACGTTCGTCACATCCTGATCAAGCCGAGCGAAATCCGCAGCGAAGAAGAAACCAAGCGCCTGGCGCAGAAACTCTACGAGCGCATCGAAGCGGGTGAAGACTTCGCCGAACTGGCAAAGACCTACTCCGAAGACCCAGGTTCTGCCCTCAACGGCGGCGACCTGAACTGGATCGATCCGAACGCACTGGTACCGGAATTCCGTACCGTGATGAACAACACCCCGCAAGGTCAGTTGTCCAAACCGTTCAAGAGCCCGTATGGCTGGCACGTCCTGGAAGTCCTTGGCCGTCGCGCCACCGACAGCACCAGCCAGGCGCGCGATCAACAAGCGATGACTGTGTTGCGTAACCGCAAGTACGACGAAGAGCTGCAAACCTGGTTGCGTCAGATCCGTGACGAAGCCTACGTTGAAATCAAGCTCCCTGGCGTCGACCAGGCGCCGAAGTGAAACCCAGTCGTTTCGCTCTGACACCCGGCGAACCAGCCGGCATAGGTCCCGACCTGTGCCTGCTGCTCGCCTCGCACGCCCAGCCACACCCCCTGATAGCCATCACCAGCCGCGACCTGCTCCTCGAGCGGGCCGCGCAGCTGGGCGTGGTCGTTGATCTGCTGAGCGTCAGCCCCGGGCACTGGCCGGACGTTCCCGCGCCCGCCAACAGCCTGTACGTCTGGGATACACCACTCAACGCCCCGGTCGTTGCAGGTCAACTGGACCCGGCCAATGCCGCCTTTGTCCTGCAAACCCTGACCCGCGCGGGCCAAGGCTGCCTGGATGGCGACTTTGCCGGAATGATCACCGCCCCGGTGCACAAAGGCGTGATCAACGAATCCGGAATTGCCTTTTCCGGGCATACCGAATTCCTGGCCGACCTGACCCATACCAGCCAAGTGGTGATGATGCTTGCCACCCGTGGCTTGCGCGTCGCCCTGGTGACCACTCACCTGCCGTTGCGCGAGATTGCCGACGCAATTACCCCGCAGCGCCTGGAGCGGGTCACGCGGATCCTGCACGCCGACCTGCAACACAAATTCGGCATCGCCCAGCCACGCATCCTCGTCTGTGGACTCAACCCCCACGCTGGCGAAGGCGGCCACCTGGGCCATGAAGAAATCGATATCATCGAACCCACCCTTGAGCGTCTGCGCGGCGAAGGCATGGACCTGCGTGGTCCCCTGCCCGCCGACACTCTGTTTACCCCCAAATATCTGGAGCACTGCGACGCAGTGCTGGCGATGTACCACGACCAGGGCCTGCCGGTGTTGAAGTACAAAGGCTTCGGCGCGGCAGTCAACGTGACCCTGGGCTTGCCGATCATCCGCACTTCAGTCGACCACGGCACCGCCCTGGACTTGGCTGGCAGCGGAAAAATCGACACCGGCAGCCTGCAAGTCGCCCTGGAAACCGCCTACCAGATGGCCGAGACCCGTTTATGACCGAGCATT
Source organism: Pseudomonas sp. P5_152 (assembly GCF_033989915.1). Lineage (NCBI taxonomy): Bacteria > Pseudomonadati > Pseudomonadota > Gammaproteobacteria > Pseudomonadales > Pseudomonadaceae > Pseudomonas > Pseudomonas sp. P5_152. Next base: position 2,489,076 of record NZ_JASFAH010000002.1, read on the forward strand.
ACCAACACCGGGCGCGCAAGCGCTTCGGCCAGAACTTCCTGCACGACGCCGGCGTAATCGACCGCATCCTGCGCTCCATCCACGCCAAGGCCGACGACCGCCTGCTGGAAATCGGCCCGGGCCAGGGTGCCCTGACCGAAGGCCTGCTCAACAGCGGCGCGCAGCTTGATGTCGTGGAGCTGGACAAGGACCTGATCCCGATCCTCAACCAGCAGTTCGCCGGCAAGAGCAACTTCAACCTGCACCAGGGTGATGCACTGAAGTTCGATTTCAACAGCCTGAATGCCGCGCCCAACAGCCTGCGCGTGGTCGGCAACCTGCCGTACAACATCTCCACGCCGTTGATTTTCCACCTGCTGAACAACGCCGGGATCATTCGCGACATGCACTTCATGCTGCAAAAGGAAGTGGTCGAGCGCCTGGCGGCGGGTCCTGGTGGTGGCGATTGGGGCCGTCTGTCGATCATGGTCCAGTACCACTGCCGGGTCGAACACCTGTTCAATGTCGGCCCTGGCGCGTTCAACCCGCCACCCAAAGTCGACTCGGCTATCGTGCGCCTGGTGCCCCACGCGGTACTGCCGCACCCAGCCAAGGACCACCGCCTGCTGGAGCGGGTCGTTCGCGAAGCCTTCAACCAGCGTCGCAAGACCCTGCGCAACACCCTCAAGGCCTTGCTCAGCAACGCTGAAATCGAAGCCGCCGGCGTCGATGGCAGCCTGCGCCCGGAACAGCTCGACCTGGCAGCCTTCGTGCGCCTGGCCGATCAACTGGCAATCCAGCCCGCGCCGGCCGCTGAATAACTCAGAGCCCCTGTAGGAGCCAGCTTGCTGGCGATGGCGTCGGCAAAGTCGACAGATCCACTCGCTGGCAACCCAGCTCCTACAAGGCAGACCACATCGTTCTCCTGTCCTCGGCCACAGCATCTCTGGCCTACTGCCTGCCAGTTGGCCTAGACTGATCACCTCTCGCGTTAGGTAATCTGCGCTTTTGCTTTTAAGGCCTTCTTGCATGTCCGATCCTCGTTATCAGGTCGACGTCAGCGTCGTCACTCGCTTTCTGGCAGAACAGTCGCAACCCGAGCAGAACCGTTTCGCCTTCGCCTACACCATCACCGTGCACAACAACGGCTCGCTACCCGCCAAGTTGCTCTCGCGGCACTGGGTGATTACCGATGGTGACGGCCATGTCGAAGAGGTTCGTGGTGCGGGCGTGGTTGGCCTGCAACCGTTGATCGCCGCCGGCCAGAGCCACACCTACAGCAGCGGCACCGTAATGACCACCCGCGTCGGCAACATGCAGGGCAGTTACCAGATGCTCGCCGAAGACGGTACACACTTCGACGCCATCATCGCGCCCTTCCGCCTGGCGGTGCCCGGAGCCCTACACTGATGGCGACGTATGCCGTCGGCGATCTGCAGGGCTGCCTCGAGCCGCTGCAGTGCCTGCTCAAGCAGGTCGCCTTCGATCCGCAGACCGACCGTCTGTGGCTGGTGGGCGACCTGGTCAATCGTGGCCCGCAGTCGCTGGAAACCTTGCGCTTCCTCTATAGCATCCGCCAGTCGCTGGTCTGTGTGCTGGGTAATCATGACCTGCACCTGCTGGCCGTCGGGAGCAAGATCGAGCGCCTGAAGAAAGCCGACACCCTGCGCGAAATTCTCGAAGCGCCCGACGCCAAGGAATTGCTTGAGTGGCTGCGCCAGCAAAAGCTCCTGCACTACGACGAAATCCGCGACATGGTGCTGGTGCATGCCGGCATCCCGCCGCAGTGGTCCTTGCGCAAGGCCCTCAAGTGCGCTGCCGAAGTCGAGGCCGCCCTGCGCGATGACAACCTGTTCGCCCCCTACCTGGACGGCATGTATGGCAACGAGCCGGCCAAGTGGGACAGCGACCTCAAAGGCGTGACCCGCCTGCGGGTGATCACCAACTACTTCACCCGCATGCGCTTTTGCACCAGCGAGGGCAAGCTTGACCTCAAGGGCAAGGAAGGCGCCGACACCGCGCCACCCGGCTACGCGCCCTGGTTCAAGCACAAGGATCGCAAGACTCGCGGCCTGAAGATCATTTTTGGCCACTGGGCCGCACTCGAAGGCCGGTGCGACGAGCCCGGCGTCATCGCCCTCGACACTGGCTGTGTCTGGGGCGGCGCCATGACCCTGCTGAACATCGACACCGGCGTACGCCTGAGTTGCCAGTGCGACGAGCACGGCCATGTCGCGCCAGTTGTCGCCCCACCTACCCCCGAACCATTGTCGGCCAGCGTCAAGCGCTAGGCTGCGCTGTCAGTCTGGCCACAGGAGCCCGCCATGAGCGAATTCAAACGTATCCCCCCCGAACAAGCCCAAGCCCTGCGCGAACAAGGCGCCGTGCTGGTCGACATCCGCGACCCCGCGACCTACGCAGCGCTGCACATCAGCGGCTCCACGCATCTGGACAACCACTCCATCTCGGACTTCATCCGCGCCGCCGACCTCGACGCGCCAACGGTAGTGGTCTGCTACCACGGCAACTCCAGCCAGGGCGCTGCCGCCTACCTGGTCAGCCAGGGGTTTTCCGACGTCTACAGCATGGACGGTGGCTTCGAGCTGTGGCGTACGACGTACCCTTCGGAAACCGCGAAAAGTAGCGGCGAATAATTTTTTTCAGCGCTCCAGCCCACGTCCCGCGTGGGCTGACGAACGGTCGTACACAACAAATTGCGCATTGCTCCTTTACCTCGCGGATTACCAACTATCCTTAGCCTCAGGCCATCCAAAACAGGGGAGAGCCGGTACACCGGCGAGCGGGTCATCGGGAGTAGCTTTCAGGGTTGATAGCTTTGAAGGTGTTCTGGGGGGGTAAAAAGCAGCTGAAATTGCGGCTGCTGACCAGCATCGACTGAATGATCCGACGTCGGCTCCACGTATCGAGCGAGGTGACGTCATGAGTATCTTTAGCCACTTCCAACAACGCTTCGAGTCAACACGCCAGGAAGAACTCTCGCTGCAGGAGTACCTGGAACTCTGCAAACAGGACCGTAGCGCCTACGTTTCCGCCGCCGAGCGTCTGCTGCTGGCAATCGGTGAACCCGAATTGCTGGACACTTCGACCAACTCGAGGCTGTCGCGCATTTTTTCCAACAAGGTGATCCGACGCTATCCGGCCTTCGAGGACTTCCACGGGATGGAAGAATGCATCGACCAGATCGTCTCCTACTTCCGCCACGCCGCACAGGGCCTGGAAGAGAAGAAACAGATCCTCTACCTGCTCGGCCCCGTCGGCGGCGGCAAGTCGTCCCTGGCCGAAAAGCTCAAACAACTGATCGAGAAAGTGCCCTTCTATGCCATCAAGGGCTCTCCAGTATTCGAGTCGCCACTGGGGCTGTTCAACGCCACCGAAGACGGCGCGATCCTGGAAGAAGACTTTGGCATTCCCCGGCGCTACCTGAACACCATCATGTCGCCTTGGGCGACCAAACGGCTGGCCGAATTCGGCGGCGACATCAGCCAGTTCCGCGTGGTCAAGCTCTACCCTTCGATCCTCAACCAGATCGCGGTCGCCAAGACCGAGCCGGGCGATGAGAACAACCAGGACATCTCGGCACTGGTGGGCAAGGTCGATATCCGCAAGCTCGAAGAATTCCCGCAAAACGACGCCGACGCCTACAGCTACTCGGGCGCCCTGTGCCGGGCCAACCAAGGCCTGATGGAATTCGTCGAGATGTTCAAGGCGCCGATCAAGGTCTTGCACCCACTGCTGACCGCCACCCAGGAAGGCAACTACAACAGTACCGAAGGCCTGGGCGCGATTCCGTTCACCGGGATCCTGCTGGCGCACTCCAACGAATCGGAGTGGCACACCTTCCGCAACAACAAGAACAACGAAGCCTTCATCGACCGGATCTACATCGTCAAGGTGCCTTACTGCCTGCGGGTCAGCGATGAAGTGAAGATCTACGACAAGTTGCTGTTCAACAGCTCCCTGGCCAAGGCTCACTGCGCCCCCGACACCCTGAAGATGCTTGCCCAGTTCACCGTGCTCTCGCGCCTCAAGGAGCCGGAAAACTCGAACATCTACTCGAAAATGCGGGTCTACGACGGTGAAAACCTCAAGGACACCGATCCGAAGGCCAAATCGATCCAGGAATACCGCGACACCGCCGGTGTCGACGAAGGCATGAACGGTCTTTCGACCCGGTTCGCCTTCAAGATCCTGTCGAAAGTCTTCAACTTCGACCCGCACGAAATCGCCGCCAACCCGGTGCACCTGCTTTACGTGCTGGAACAGCAGATCGAGCAGGAGCAGTTCCAGACAGAAACCCGCGAACGGTACCTGCGCTTCCTCAAGGAATACCTGGCACCGCGCTACATCGAGTTCATCGGCAAGGAAATCCAGACCGCGTACCTGGAGTCCTACAGCGAGTACGGGCAAAACATCTTCGACCGCTACGTGCTGTACGCGGACTTCTGGATTCAGGATCAGGAATACCGCGACCCGGAAACCGGCGAGATCCTCAACCGCGTCGCCCTGAACGAAGAACTGGAGAAAATCGAAAAACCGGCGGGCATCAGCAATCCGAAGGATTTCCGCAACGAAATCGTCAACTTCGTCCTGCGTGCCCGGGCCAACAACAACGGCAAGAACCCGACCTGGCTCAGCTACGAGAAACTGCGGGTGGTCATCGAGAAAAAAATGTTCTCGAACACCGAGGACCTGCTGCCGGTCATCAGCTTCAACGCCAAGGCCAGCAAAGAGGACCAACAAAAGCACAACGACTTCGTCACACGGATGGTCGAGCGCGGCTATACCGACAAACAGGTACGACTGCTCTCCGAGTGGTACCTGCGGGTCAGAAAATCACAGTAAGGCAGCGGCAAGCGGCAAGCTACAAGCCTCAAGCACACCGAACGGGCGCTTGAGGCTGTTGGTGGCTTGCGTTTGCTTTGAAAGCTTCGAGCTTGAAGCTTGTAACTTGTAGCTGCCCGGAGGGCTCCCTATGAGCTATGTGATCGACCGACGTCTCAATGGCAAGAACAAGAGCACGGTAAACCGTCAGCGGTTTCTGCGGCGTTACCGTGATCACATCAAAAAGGCCGTCGAAGAGGCGGTCAGTCGGCGTTCCATCACCGATATGGAACACGGCGAACAGATCAGCATTCCCGGTCGCGATATCGACGAACCGGTGCTTCATCACGGTCGTGGTGGCAAACAGACCGTGGTGCATCCGGGCAACAAGGAATTCACCAGCGGTGAGCATATTGCCCGTCCACCCGGAGGAGGTGGCGGTAAAGGCCCGGGCAAGGCCGGCAACTCCGGCGAAGGCATGGATGAGTTCGTCTTCCAGATTACCCAGGAGGAATTCCTCGAATTCATGTTCGAAGACCTGGAACTGCCCAACCTGGTCAAGCGCAACCTGACCGGTACCGACACCTTCAAGACCGTGCGAGCCGGCATCAGCAACGAAGGCAACCCATCGCGGATCAACATCATCCGCACCCTGCGCTCAGCCCATGCCAGGCGTATCGCCCTGTCCGGCAGCAGCCGCGCCAAACTGCGCGACGCCAAGGACGAACTGGCACGACTGAAACTGGAAGAACCAGACAACTTCGGCGATATCCAGGAAATCGAAGCAGAAATCGAGCGTCTTAGCGCACGTATTCACCGCGTACCGTTCCTGGACACCTTCGACCTCAAGTACAACCTGCTGATCAAGCAACCCAACCCCAGCTCCAAGGCGGTGATGTTTTGCCTGATGGACGTTTCCGGCTCCATGACCCAGGCGACCAAGGACATCGCCAAGCGCTTCTTCATCCTGTTGTACCTGTTCCTCAAGCGTAACTACGACAAGATCGACGTAGTCTTCATCCGCCACCACACCAGTGCCCGGGAAGTGGACGAAGAGGAGTTTTTCTACTCCCGCGAAACCGGCGGCACCATCGTCTCCAGCGCCTTGAAACTGATGCAAGAGATCATGGCCGAGCGTTATCCAAGCAACGACTGGAACATCTACGCCGCCCAAGCCTCCGACGGCGACAACTGGAACGATGACTCGCCGATCTGCCGCGACATCCTGATCAACCAGATCATGCCGTTCGTGCAGTACTACACTTATGTGGAGATTACCCCGCGCGAACACCAGGCCCTGTGGTACGAATACGAGCGTATTGCCGAAGCCTTTTCCGACAATTTTGCCCAGCAGCAACTGGTTTCGGCCGGGGATATCTATCCGGTCTTCCGTGAACTCTTCCAGCGCAGGTTAGTGACATGACCGCCAAAGAGCAGAAGCGCCAACCCATCTCCACCGGCTCCGAATGGACATTCGAGCTGATCCAGGCCTACGACCGCGAAATCAGCCGTATTGCGGCCCGTTATGCGCTGGACACCTATCCCAACCAGATCGAAGTGATCACCGCCGAGCAAATGATGGATGCCTACGCCTCCGTGGGCATGCCCCTGGGCTACCACCACTGGTCCTATGGCAAACACTTCCTCAGCACCGAAAAATCCTACAGCCGAGGCCAGATGGGGCTGGCCTACGAAATCGTGATCAACTCGGACCCCTGCATCGCCTACCTAATGGAAGAAAACACCATCTGCATGCAGGCATTGGTGGTGGCCCATGCCTGCTACGGCCACAACAGCTTTTTCAAGGGCAACTACCTGTTCCGCACCTGGACCGATGCCAGCTCGATCATCGATTACCTGGTGTTTGCCAAGCAGTACATCATGCAATGCGAGGAGCGCCATGGCATCGACGCCGTCGAGGACCTGCTGGACTCCTGCCACGCCTTGATGAACTACGGCGTCGACCGCTACAAACGCCCATACCCGATCTCGGCGGAGGAAGAACGGCGCCGCCAGAAAGACCGTGAAGAACACCTGCAAAAGCAGATCAACGACCTGTGGCGCACCATTCCCAAGGGTGCCGACAAGTACAACGAGAAAGACAACGCGCGTTTTCCCGCCGAACCCCAGGAGAACATCCTGTATTTCATCGAGAAACACGCGCCGCTGCTGGAGCCCTGGCAGCGGGAAATCGTGCGCATCGTGCGCAAGATCGCCCAGTACTTCTACCCGCAACGCCAGACCCAGGTGATGAACGAAGGTTGGGCGACGTTCTGGCACTACACCTTGATGAACGACCTGTATGACGAAGGCCTGGTCACCGACGGTTTCATGATGGAGTTCCTCACCTCGCACACCAGCGTGGTCTACCAGCCGGGGTTCGACAGCCCGTACTACAGCGGGATCAACCCCTACACCCTGGGTTTTGCCATGTACCGCGATATCCGGCGCATGTGCGAAGAGCCCACCGAGGAAGATTACCGCTGGTTCCCGGACGTCGCCGGGACCGACTGGCTGTCGAGCATCAAGTTCGCCATGAGCAGCTTCAAGGATGAGAGTTTCATCCTGCAGTACCTGTCGCCCAAGGTGATCCGCGACCTGAAGCTGTTCAGCATCCTCGATGACGACCAGAAGGACGACCTGCTGGTGCCCGCCATCCATGACGAGGACGGTTACCGGACTATCCGGGAAACCCTGGCGGCCCAGTACAACCTGGGCAATCGCGAACCCAACGTGCAGATCTACAGCATCGACCGCCGTGGCGACCGCTCGCTGACCCTGCGCCATCAACAACACGATCGCAAACCCCTGGGAGAGTCGACCGAGGAAGTACTCAAGCACCTGCACCGTTTGTGGGGCTTCGATATTCACCTGGAAACCCTGCAAGGCGACCAGGTCATGAAAACCCATCACGTCCCGCCCAGATCGGAGCACAGCGAGGGCGACTACGGCCGGCTCGACCTGGCCGTCATTCATCTTTGAAACCAACCTGGCCTCCGTTGGCTCGATGCAAGGGTTATCCTGTCGAGCTAACGGAGGTTTTTTATGCAGATTTATAAAGTCGGCGGCGCAGTGCGAGATCGCCTGCTCGGCAAACCTGTTACCGATATCGACTGGGTCGTGGTCGGTGCCAGCACCGAAGAGATGCTCGCCAAGGGCTTTCGCCCGGTCGGTGCTGACTTCCCGGTGTTCCTGCACCCCAGGACGGGGGAGGAATATGCCCTCGCCCGCACCGAACGCAAGAGCGGGCGCGGGTATGGCGGGTTCACCTTTCACGCCAGCCCCGAAGTGACCCTGGAAGAAGACCTGATTCGCCGGGATCTGACGATCAACGCCATGGCCGAAGACGATCACGGCCAATTGACCGACCCCTACCAGGGTCAACGCGACCTCCAGGCCCGCGTACTGCGCCACGTTTCCCCCGCGTTCGCCGAAGATCCCCTACGAGTCCTGCGGGTTGCCCGTTTCGCCGCCCGGTATGCCGCGCTCGGTTTCACCGTAGCCCCAGAGACCCTGGAACTGATGCGCCAACTCAGTGAATCCGGCGAATTGCAGGCACTGACTGCCGAGCGCAGCTGGAAGGAAATCTCCCGCGCCCTGATGGAAGAGCAGCCCCAGGTGTTCATTCAGGTACTACGCGACTGTGGCGCACTGAAGGTTTTGTTGCCGGAGATTGATGCGCTGTTCGGCGTGCCCCAACCCGAAGTCCATCACCCGGAAATCGACAGCGGCGTGCATACCTTGAGCGTCCTGCACCAGGCCGCCCTACACAAACAACCGCTGACCGTGCGCTGGGCCTGCTTGCTGCACGATCTGGGGAAAGGCCTGACTCCACAAGACGAGTGGCCCCGGCACATTGCCCATGAACACAAGGGCCTAAAGCTGATCAAGGCGGTCAATAACCGCTTCAAGGCTCCGCGCGACTGCCAGGAACTGGCATTGCTGGTGGGCGAGTACCACACCCACGGCCACCGCGCACTGGAACTAAAGCCCTCGACCTTACTCGAACTGCTGCAAAGCTTTGACGTTTATCGGCGCCCGCAGCGCTTCGAAGAATTCATCGTCGCCTGCGAGATGGATGCTCGTGGGCGCAAGGGCCTGGAGCAAAGAAGTTACCCACAAGCGGATTACTTGCGTGGCGCAGCGACCGCCGCTCGCAACGTGGCGGTTCAGCCGTTGCTGGAACAGGGATTCAAGGGCCCGGAACTGGGCGAAGCGCTCAAGCGCGAGCGGCTCAAGGCACTGAAAGCCTACAAAGAGGCGGCATCTGCCTGAAAAGCATCACGGGCAAGCGGAGCACCGCCCGGCCAGCTCCCACATGGACGGTGTTCATCCTGGATGTGGGAGCTGGGGTCAGAGCAGATTCAAAGGCGTCAGCGGCACTCCACGCCACTCGAATGCCACCGGCGCCAACACCTGATCAATCTGCGCCTCAGCCCACAGCGTCGCGAAGCTTTTTCCCGCGCACGGATGCACCCGGTCCGGGGCAATCAGCGACAACGGCCACAACACAAAGGCATTTTTCAGGATTTCGGCACGCGGAAGAATCAAACCGTCAAAGTTGCCCACCAGATCGCCGTACAACAACACGTCAATATCCAGCGGCAAACCCTTGCGATCCGGCGCGTAACGGCCGTTATCGGCCTCGATGAACTTCAAGCGGCGATCCAGTTCGATCAACGGCAGGTCGGTAAACGCCGACACCACAAAGTTGAAAAACGGCCCGCTCTTGATCCCCACCGGCTGGCTTTCGAATACCGCCGAGCAGCGCATATCCACCAAAAACCCACTCAGCGCTTCCAGCCCCGCCAACAAATGGGTTTCACGCTCGACATTACTGCCCAGCCCAAGAAATACCTGAGTTAGCGACATCCGCGCTCGATCTCCACGCCCACGCCAGTAGCCGCCGGAACTGCCCCTGGCTTGGTCAGTTTGAGACGCATCCAGGTGATCTTGAATTCGCTCATCAACACTTCGGCCAGGCGCTCGGCAAAAGTCTCCACCAACTGGAACTGGGCTTGCTCGGCAAACGCCTGGATACGCGTCGAAACACTGGCGTAATCGAGCGCCAGGGTCAGGTCATCGCCGGCTGCTGCCGGACGATTGTCCCAGGCAAAGCTCAGATCAAGACGCAGGCACTGACGGATGCCGCGCTCCCAGTCGTAGGCACCGATTACCGTGTCGACTTCCAGGCCCTCGATAAACACTCTGTCCAAGCACTTTTCTCCGCAGCACGACAAGGGCGCAATGCGCCGTTAGAATCAGGGCGTCCTCGCCCGGAATAGTTAGCATGTTTTGGTCACTGGCGATTTTCGCCTACCTGCTTGGCTCGCTGTCCTTCGCCATTTTGCTCAGCCGCCTGACCGGTAACCCCGATCCGCGAATGAGTGGCTCGGGTAATGCCGGCGCCACCAACATGTTACGCCTGGCGGGAAAAAAACTCGCGGTCCTGACGTTGCTGGGCGACCTGTGCAAAGGCCTGCTGCCGGTTCTGCTGGCGGCCATCGCCGGGCTATCGATCCAACAACAGGCCTGGGTCGGTATCTGCGCCGTCATCGGCCACCTGTTCCCGCTGTACTTTCGCTTTCGCGGCGGCAAAGGCGTGGCGACCGCCGCCGGCATGCTGCTGGGGCTCTACCCGCCGGCTGCACTCCTGGCCATTGGCGGCTGGCTGCTGACCTTCTACCTGACCCGCACCAGCTCGCTGGCGGCGTTGATCGCCACACCCCTGACCTTGCCATTGCTGGCCTGGCAGGAGCCGGCAGCGCTACTGCCCATGAGCGTCCTGACGATCCTGATCGTCTGGCGCCATCGCGGCAATCTACGCGACCTGTTTGCCGGGCGCGAACGGCATTTTTAACCCCGCCCCCCGAGCCACCTTCACCAGACCCGGTTTACAGCGCCGACAACTGCTCCATTGGCCAACGTGCCTGCACGCTGATCGCCAGGCTTTCATGCTGCCCAGCCTGCAGACGCTGGCAGCCGGCAAAAGCGATCATCGCGCCGTTATCGGTGCAGAACTCCGGGCGGGCGTAGTAAACGTCGCCCTTCATGTCACCGAGCATTTTCTCCAGGGAAACCCGCAAAGCCTTGTTCGCGCTCACGCCGCCAGCGATCACCAGACGCTTGAGACCCGCCTGTTTCAAGGCGCGCTTGCACTTGACGGTCAAAGTCTCCACCACCGCCTGCTGGAAGGCCAGTGCGATGTCGCTACGAGTCTGCTCGCTGTCGTCTCCAGCGCTGACGCACTGCTGCCAGGTGTTCAGCGCAAAGGTTTTCAGGCCACTGAAGCTGAACGCCAGGCCCGGTCGGTCGCACATCGGCCGCGGGAAGGTGAATCGTCCCGGGACACCGTGCTCTGCCAGACGAGCGATTTCCGGACCGCCGGGGTAATTGAGTCCCATCATCTTCGCCGTCTTGTCGAATGCTTCACCCGCGGCATCGTCGAGGGTCTCGCCCAACAGCTCGTATTGACCGATTGCATCGACCCGCACCAGCTGCGTATGCCCACCGGAGACCAACAAAGCGACGAACGGAAATTCGGGCGGTTGCGGCTCGAGCATCGGCGCCAGCAAATGCCCTTCCATGTGGTGCACGCCGAGGGCCGGAATACCCCAGGCAAACGCCAGCGCCTGGGCGCAGGAAGCCCCCACCAGCAAGGCGCCCACCAGGCCGGGACCCGCGGTGTAGGCGATCGCGTCGATCTCGGTCGGCACGCAGTCCGCCTCAGCCAAGACCTGACGGATCAAGGGCAGCATGCGTTTGACGTGATCCCGTGAAGCCAGCTCTGGCACCACGCCACCATAGGCACGGTGCAGGTCGATCTGACTGAACAGTGCGTCGGCCAGCAGACCTTTTTCACTGTCGTAAAGTGCGACGCCGGTTTCGTCGCAGGAGGTTTCTAATCCCAGTACTAGCATGGGTTTGCGCCTTGTTTAGGCTAAATTCGAAGGCGCGCATAATAGTCCCCATGGGATGCCCCGACCAGCGGTTTTCGATCAGAGGCTTTGCATTCCGAGCGATGAGGGGTTAACATCCGCAACCCTTAAAAACCGACGTCTTCAAGTGCTCTTTTGCCGCGAGGATGTTGACCCCGGTAATGAATGAAGGTAGCTCTGGATGCCAGCCGTCAAAGTAAAAGAGAACGAACCCTTCGACGTAGCTCTGCGTCGTTTCAAGCGCTCCTGCGAAAAAGCCGGTGTACTGGCTGAAGTTCGTAGCCGCGAATTTTACGAGAAGCCAACTTCTGAGCGTAAGCGCAAAGCAGCAGCCGCTGTTAAGCGTCACGCCAAGAAAGTTCAGCGCGAACAGCGCCGCGCCGTTCGTCTGTACTAATACACAGACGATCGTAGCAAGCTTCTGCCAAGCCCGGCCCTCAGCCGGGCTTATGGCATTTGCGGATATCGCTTGATGCTTCACTGTCAAAGCCGCAGACGCGACCGCGACAAACTGCTTTACACGTCAGACCTGGCTCTTTTGCCAGCAGTGCACGTCTCTTCTGACGAGCCTTCCAAGGCTACTGACGAGCACACCCTACTGATTCCTCTCAACGACGATCAGCCCAAGGCGCCTTCTTGCGTGCCTGCTTTTGAGCTATCCGAGGCCTGTCACCGGGCACTGCGGGACTCAGCGCAATACTTTCGAACAGTCGAACCCTGATTGGGACTAACCTCAGTGGATTTTCGGCGGATACACTCCCCTACCGCGAATACGCAGACGATACCTGGTCGAGCCGCACACCTGCCGCGCCTCAAAATCATGACCGGTATCCACTCGCCTCTCGCGTGGGCCAGATACTCACATGCAGTGATGACGAGAACGCCATGGCCGGGCTGATTCCCCAGAGCTTTATTGACGACCTTCTGAACCGCACCGACATCGTCGATGTGGTCAGCTCGCGGCTGCAAATGAAAAAAGCCGGCAAGAACTACACTGCCTGCTGCCCGTTCCACAAAGAAAAGACCCCCTCCTTCAGCGTCAGCCCGGACAAACAGTTCTATTACTGCTTTGGCTGCGGCGCGGGAGGCAATGCCCTCGGCTTCCTCATGGACCACGACAACCTGGACTTCCCCCAGGCCGTCGAGGACTTGGCCAAAGCCGCCGGCATGGAAATTCCCCGCGAAGAAAGTGGCCGCCCGCACAAACCCCGGCAACCCACCGACTCGCCGCTGTACCCGCTCCTGAACGCCGCCGCCGACTTTTACCGCCAGGCTCTGAAAAGCCATCCGGCGCGCAAAGCCGCGGTCGACTACCTGAAGGGCCGCGGCCTGACCGGTGAGATCGCCCGGGATTTCGGCCTGGGTTTTGCGCCTCCTGGCTGGGACAACCTGTTCAAGCACTTGAGCAGCGACACCCTGCAACAGAAAGCCATGATCGATGCCGGCCTGCTGATCGAGAATGCCGAAAGCGGCAAGCGCTACGACCGCTTTCGCGATCGCGTGATGTTCCCGATCCGCGACAGCCGTGGACGCATCATCGCCTTTGGCGGCCGAGTCCTGGGCGACGACAAGCCGAAATACCTTAACTCACCGGAAACCCCGGTCTTTCATAAAGGCCAGGAGCTCTACGGCCTGTATGAAGCGCGCAAGAACAACCGCAACCTCGACGAGATCATCGTCGTCGAGGGCTACATGGACGTCATCGCCCTGGCCCAGCAAGGCCTGCGCAATGCCGTCGCCACCCTCGGCACCGCCACCAGCGAAGAACACCTCAAGCGCCTGTTTCGGGTGGTGCCCAACGTATTGTTCTGCTTCGATGGCGACCAGGCCGGGCGTAATGCCGCCTGGCGTGCCCTGGAGTCGACGCTGTCGAGCCTGCAGGACGGACGACGCGCACGCTTCCTGTTCCTGCCGGAAGGCGAAGACCCGGACACCCTGGTCCGCTCCGAAGGCACCGACGCCTTTCGTGCCCGCATCAACCAGCACGCACAACCCCTGGCCGACTATTTCTTCCAGCAGTTGATCGAAGAGTCCGATCCGCGCTCGCTTGAGGGCAAGGCCCACATGGCCACCCTCGCCGCGCCGCTGATCGACAAGGTGCCCGGGGCAAATCTGCGCACCCTGATGCGCCAGCGCCTGAGCGAAATCACCGGCCTCAACAGCGAAGCGGTCAGCCAACTGGTGCAAAGCGCACCACAAGAAGCGCCGCCAGCCTACGATCCAGGCATCGATTACGACGCCATGCCGGATTATTCCGACTACCATCAACCGCAGGAAGCCTACGCGCCCCAGCAGGAATGGACGCCGAAAAAGTCTGGCGGCGGCAAGAAATGGGAAGACAAACCCTGGGACAAAAAAGGCAAGCGAGGCGGCGATCGCGATCAGCCACGTGCCCCGCGCGTCCCGGCCGCCGTCGAACCACCAACACTGGCCGCTTTACGCACGCTACTGCACCACCCGCAACTGGCGGAAAAAGTCGAGGACGCCGGGCACTTCGCGGCCGAGGACCACTCCAACACGCAATTGCTGGTGGCACTGCTCGAAGCGGTACAGAAGAATCCCAAGCTAAACTCATTTCAGTTGATTGCGCGCTGGCACGGGACCGAACAAGGTCGCCTGCTCAAGGCATTGGCCGAAAAGGAATGGTTGATTGATGGCGACAACCTTGAACAACAGTTTTTCGACACCATAACTAGCTTGTCAGCCCGCCAACGCGAGCGAAACCTGGAACAACTGCTCAGGAAAGCACGTCAAAGTGAGCTGAGTAGCGATGAGAAAAACCAACTGCGCGACCTTCTAAGTCGCAATGTTTCCGCATCAAGCCCGACCTCAACTGGCGCGTGAGGTCATAGCTCAGGTATAATCCTCGGCTTGTTTTTTGCCCGCCAAGACCTTCAGTGGATAGGGTGTTATGTCCGGAAAAGCGCAACAGCAGTCTCGTATCAAAGAGTTGATCACACTCGGTCGTGAGCAGGGCTACCTGACTTACGCGGAGGTCAACGACCACCTGCCGGAGGATATTTCAGATCCGGAACAGGTGGAAGACATCATCCGCATGATCAACGACATGGGGATCAACGTATTCGAGGTTGCGCCAGATAAGGATTCCCTTATGCTGGCCGACGCCGATACCGACGAAGCCGCGGCCGAAGAGGCAGCAGCAGCGTTGGCAGCGGTTGAGACCGACATTGGTCGCACTACCGACCCAGTGCGCATGTACATGCGTGAAATGGGTACCGTAGAGCTCCTCACTCGTGAAGGCGAAATTGAAATCGCCAAGCGTATTGAAGAGGGCATCCGTGAAGTGATGGGCGCGATTGCGCACTTCCCTGGCACGGTTGATCACATTCTCTCCGAATACACTCGCGTCACCACCGAAGGTGGTCGCCTGTCTGACGTCCTGAGCGGTTATATCGACCCGGACGACGGCATTGCGCCGCCTGCTGCAGAAGTGCCGCCGCCTGTCGACCCGAAAGCAGCGCCTGCTGCCGACGATGCCGAAGAAGACGACGCTGAAGCCAGTGACGACGAAGAAGAAGCCGAAAGCGGTCCGGATCCGGTCATCGCAGCCCAGCGTTTTGGCGCTGTCGCCGACCAGATGGAAATTACCCGCAAGGCCCTGAAAAAGCACGGTCGTGACCACAAGCAAGCAATTGCCGAAATGGTCGCGTTGGCCGAACTGTTCATGCCGATCAAGCTGGTGCCCAAGCAATTCGAAGGCCTGGTCGAGCGTGTGCGCAGTGCCCTGGATCGTCTGCGTCAGCAAGAGCGCGCGATCATGCAACTCTGTGTACGTGATGCACGTATGCCGCGTGCCGACTTCCTGCGCCAGTTCCCGGGCAACGAAGTAGACGAAAGCTGGACCGAAGCACTGGCCAAAGGCAAAAGCAAATACGCTGAAGCCATCGGTCGCCTGCAACCGGACATCATTCGTTGCCAGCAGAAGCTGACCGCACTGCAAACCGAAACCGGTTTGACGATCGCCGAGATCAAGGACATCAACCGTCGCATGTCGATCGGTGAGGCCAAGGCCCGCCGCGCGAAGAAAGAGATGGTCGAAGCGAACTTGCGTCTGGTGATCTCCATCGCCAAGAAGTACACCAACCGTGGCCTGCAATTCCTTGACTTGATCCAGGAAGGCAACATCGGCTTGATGAAAGCGGTGGACAAGTTCGAATACCGTCGTGGCTACAAATTCTCGACTTATGCCACCTGGTGGATCCGTCAGGCGATCACTCGCTCGATCGCCGACCAGGCCCGCACCATCCGTATTCCGGTGCACATGATCGAGACGATCAACAAGCTCAACCGTATTTCCCGGCAGATGCTGCAGGAAATGGGTCGCGAACCGACCCCGGAAGAGCTGGGCGAACGCATGGAAATGCCTGAGGACAAGATCCGCAAGGTATTGAAGATCGCTAAAGAGCCGATCTCCATGGAAACCCCGATCGGTGATGACGAAGACTCCCACCTGGGTGACTTCATCGAAGACTCGACCATGCAGTCGCCAATCGATGTCGCTACCGTTGAGAGCCTTAAAGAAGCGACTCGCGAAGTACTCTCCGGCCTCACTGCCCGTGAAGCCAAGGTCCTGCGCATGCGTTTCGGCATCGACATGAATACCGACCACACCCTCGAGGAAGTTGGTAAGCAGTTCGACGTTACCCGTGAACGGATTCGTCAGATCGAAGCCAAGGCGCTGCGCAAGCTGCGCCACCCGACGAGAAGCGAGCATCTGCGCTCCTTCCTCGACGAGTGATCACAAAACCCCCGGCCCTGCCGGGGGTTTTGCTTTATGCAGATTAAATCCTCGCGACATCGCTCCCGCCGCCCAGCCCGTCTACACTCGAAACATTCCCCCCCAAGCCATAACGAGACCGTTATGCCCAGACTCCCGGCCGTGCTGCTACTGTCGCTGATGACCTGGACCGCAACGGCTGGCGCGCTGACTCTTAATGACGAAGAACGTGGCTGGCTGGCGGCTCATCCAGAGTTACGCCTGGGCGTCGACGCGTCGTGGCCGCCATTCGAGTTTCGTGACGAGCAAGGCCGCTACCAGGGCCTGGCGGCGGACTACATCAACGTCGTGCGCGATCGTCTGGCCGTCAAGGTTACGCCCGTGGAGCCGGTCAGTTGGACCGAGGTGCTGGACCAGGTCAAAAAGGGCAAGCTCGACCTGCTGCCCGGCATCATGTCCACCCCCGAGCGCCAGAACTACCTGGCCTTCACCCGGCCCTACCTGGATTTCCCCATCGTTATCCTGGCCCATGTGGGCGGTGCCCAGCCCCGCAACCTTGAGGACCTCTACGGCCTGAAAATCGCCGTGGTGGAAAACTACGCCCCGCACGAACTGCTGCGCACCCAGCACCCCGATCTCAACCTGGTGCCCATGCCCAATGTCAGCTCGGCGCTGCAGGCACTGGCCACCGACCAGGTCGACGCCGTTGTCGGCGACCTCGCGTCCAGTGTCTGGAGCCTGCGCCAACTCAAGCTCGATGGGCTCTACGTCAGCGGCGAAACCCCCTATCGCTACCAACTGGCGATGGCCGTGCCACGGGATAACAAACTGCTGGTAAGCATCCTCGACAAAGTGCTGGCCGACATGAGCCCCGGGGAAATCAGCGCCATCCAGGAGCACTGGGTAGGCAACGTCCTCGATCACCGGGGCTTCTGGTCCGACCTGTTGATCTATGGCCTGCCTGGTGTGGGCTTGCTGATCGCGATTCTCGCCGTGGTGATCCGCATCAATCGCCGCCTGAGCTCGGAAATTTCCCGGCGGGTCGCCCTGGAACAGGAACTGCGCAGCAGCGAATACCATTACCGCGGTCTGGTGGAGAGCCTGTCCGCCATCGCCTGGGAAGCACGTATCAGTGACTTCACCTACAGCTACGTGTCGCCCCACGCCGAAGATCTACTCGGTTACCCCCTGTCCCACTGGTTGATTCCCGGCTTCTGGCGCAACATCATTCACCCGGCCGACCTGACACGGGCCCAGAGCTTCTGCGATCACGAAGTGCTGGCCGGGCGCGATCACAGCCTCGACTACCGAGTGATCACGGCCGACGGGCGTTGCCTGTGGGTACGCGACATCGTCAGTCTGATCGAACACGGCCACGAGCCGATCATGCGTGGCCTGATGATCGACATCAGCGAAGCCAAGCGCACCGAAGAAGCCCTGCGCCTCTCCGAGCAGAAGTTTGCCTCGGTGTTCCAGCAGTGCCCGGACATCCTGGTGATTGCGCGCCTGTCCGACGGTTGCCTGCTGGAAGTCAACGAGGCCTTCGAGGAGCAGATCGGCCTGAGCGCCGAACAAGTGGTGGGACAAACCGCCACCGATCTGAACATCTGGGGCATTGCCGGCGTCGGCCCGGGACTGTTGCAGCGCTTGCAGGCCGGCAGCATTCGCAACCTGGAGATGCCCTTTCGCCGCAGCAATGGCCAAGTATTCACCGGCCTGATCTCCGCCGAGCCCTTCGAGCTCGACACCACGCCAGCGCTGGTGGTGGTGGTCCGGGACATCAGCCAGCTCAAGGAAACCCAACAGCAACTGCAGACCTCCGAAGAGAAGTTCGCCAAGGCCTTCCATGCCTCACCTGATGGCCTGCTGCTCTCACGGGTCAGCGACGGTCTGCTGATCGAGGTCAACGAAGGGTTCAGCCGCATCACCGGTTTCAATAGCGCCATGTCCCTGGATCGCTCGACCCTCGACCTGGGGATCTGGGTCAACCTCAATGAGCGTCGCAAAATGCTCGACCTGCTCAAACGCGACGGCTTCGTGCGCGACTTCACCTGCCACATCCGGCGCAACGACGGGCAGATCCGCCTCTGCGAAATGTCCAGCCGACCGCTACCGATCGGCGAAGAAGAATGCATGCTGACCATCGCCCGGGACATTACCGAGCGGCACCTGATGCAGGAAAAACTGCAACAGGCTGCCACCGTGTTCGAGAGCACCGCCGAGGGCGTGTTGATCACCGACACCCAGCAGCACATCAGCGCCGTCAACCGTGCCTTCAGCGAGATTACCGGCTACAGCGAAACCGAAGCCCTGGGCCACACCCCAAGGCTCCTGGCCTCAGGCCTGCACGACAGCGCCTTCTACGCGGCCATGTGGCATCAGTTGACCGCCGAGGGCCATTGGCAGGGCGAGATCTCCAACCGGCGCAAAAATGGCGAGCTGTACCCCAGCTGGCTGACCATCAGCGCGGTGCGCAACAAGGACCGCTTCATCACCCACTTCGTCGCGGTATTTGCCGATATTTCGAGCCTCAAGCACGCCCAGGCCAAGCTCGACTATCAGGCCCACCACGACCCGCTGACCGGCCTGCCGAACCGCACGCTGTTCGAAAACCGCCTGCTGACAGCCCTCAACGGCCAACGTGAACAGGGTGGCCTGGGGGCCGTGCTGTTTCTCGACCTCGACCGCTTCAAACACATCAACGACAGCCTCGGGCATCCAGTCGGCGACCTCCTGCTCAAGGGCATCGCCGTGCGGCTCAAGGAGCAACTGCGGGATATCGACACCGTGGCGCGCCTGGGCGGCGACGAGTTCATCATCCTGCTGCCGGGCCTGCAGCAAGCCAGCGATGCCGACAACATCGCCAACAAACTGCTGAACTGCTTTGGCGCGCCGTTCCAGGCCGGTGAACATGAGTTCTTCATCAGCGCCAGCATCGGCACCAGCCTCTATCCCAAGGACGGTAGCGACGTCGCCACCCTGGTCAAGAACGCCGATGCGGCCATGTATCGCTCCAAGGCCAAAGGCCGCAACCGGGTCGAAAGCTATACCCGCGACCTCACTGCCCAGGCCAGCGAGCGCATAGCCCTGGAACATGAACTGCGTCGCGCCATCGAACGCAACGAATTGTCCCTGTACTACCAACCGAAAATCAGCCTCAACCATCCACGCCTGGTCGGCGCCGAAGCGCTGATCCGCTGGCACCACCCGACCTTCGGCGAAGTACCGCCCGAGCACTTCATTTCCCTGGCCGAAGAAAACGGCATGATCCTGCAGATCGGCGACTGGGTACTGGAACAGGCCTGCCTGCAGATGCACGAATGGAGCAAGCGCTACGAGGGGTTCGGCTCACTCTCGGTCAATCTCGCCGGCGCCCAACTGCGCCAGCCCAACCTCTTGGGGCGCATCGAACAACTGCTCAGGGACAACCGCCTCAAACCCGGCCTGCTGCAACTGGAGATCACCGAAAACTTCATCATGAGCCAGGCCGAAGAAGCCCTGGAAGTCCTGCACCAACTCAAACGCCTGGGAGTGCAACTGGCCATCGACGACTTCGGCACCGGCTACTCCTCCCTCAGCTACCTCAAACGCCTGCCGCTGGACTACCTGAAAATCGACCAGTCCTTCGTCCGCGGCCTGCCCGACGACCCCCACGACGTGGCCATCGTCCGCGCAATCATCGCCCTTGGCCGCAGCATGCAATTCACCATCATCGCCGAAGGCGTGGAAACCCAGGCCCAACAGCAATTCCTCGCCGGCGAAGGCTGTGAACAGATCCAGGGCTACATCGTCAGCCTACCCCTGCCCGCCGACGAATTCGCCGCCACCTTCCTTCGTATCGCAGTTTCGGACTTTTCGGATAGCACAGCCGAGAAACCATCGCTATAATCCGCGGCCTACTGAGGGCCTATAGCTCAGTTGGTTAGAGCAGAGGACTCATAATCCTTTGGTCCACGGTTCAAGTCCGTGTGGGCCCACCATATAAATCAACAAGTTAGGTCAACCATTGCGGTTGACCTTTTTTGTTTCCGATGACTTTGTAAGCACTTTGTAAGCACTTGGCGAAAAACGCGTATCTTTACCGGGGTGCGCACCAGCGCACTGTCGATCTGTTCGCCCCCCCCTTGATTGAGGTACAGCAATTGAGAAGCCTGAAGCCATTCGAGCTACGACTGAAACAGGATATTGATGCGATTACCGAAGCCGAACGCATGAAGCTCAATGACTGGCAACGGGACTTCCTACAAGGGATAACCGAACAGCTTGATGCTGAAACACCGCTAACGCCTAGACAGCAAATGTTCACCCTGGAAACACTGAAGCGCGTAAAGGGGCAAACCCGTTAACGACCTGGCCAACTTGCCGTCCTCTCGTTCAGCGTGAACATGGTCGGCCTCTCGGACTTGCTTGCAGAGAAAGTGATGGGCCTTACCGAACTTCGCCAGAGCGGCGACGTCGTGACGCTCATGCGTACCATGTGCGGGGCTTCCACAGCAGTGACGGCATGCACCACCGGAATGAAGAAGACCCCTTCGGCACGCGTGAATGACTAGTTATCGGCAAACACCTCAAACTCAATACAACATTCGAGTTGCTTGATGCGTGCTTGAAGCGCGGCGTTTTCCTCCGAGAGCGTGACCGCCACCAGTTCCAGCCCCTGAACCGTCCGGCGATTATTGCTGTTGAGCCCTTTACTGCAACCTGCCTGGCACCTAGGCAGTCGTTCTGACCGCCAATTGCGGCGGATTTACCAGAAGGCTTTGTCCGCATGACCGGCAGAGAACGGCCATTAGCGGACGCTCACAAGCGACCCCTAACGGCCAGAAGCGGACGATCATAAAAGGCAGTTTTCGACCATCTCAGCGTTGGTATTGCCATCGCTGCGCGCGAAGCCGCTGCGCTAAACAGGCGAGCGGCTTCGCGGACGAGTGTCAGGCGAGCCGAAGGGGAGAAATAATCGTCCCAGCGTCCATGACTGCTACTCGTCTAGACCATCAGGCTCGCCGAACAAGTATTTTCCTGTATACCAAATCGACCGCCCAACGTTGTGAATTAGCTGCTCTCCTTGCCGTAAGGGCGAGTTATCTTCATTGACGCCCGCGAGCTTGATCGCATCTGTAACCTTCGAACCAGTAGGGTGCGCATCTCCGACTCGCATGTCATAAGCACCGGCAATTTCAGCAAACACCCGCTGGGCGCCCTCGACTCCAATACTCTGAGCCAGGATGCTTTGTAGCAATTTATTCGAGCCAAGCTTATCTTTCTCCGCGTGTGTAGAAAGCTTGCGTAGTTCGCGCACGTTGAGTCTGTCCGAGAATACTCGAATAATATCTTTGGCCAATCTGAGTAGGGTTGGTCTATCCTTACTCGCAAATCTAGATATTTGTTGTCCTGCCTCGGTGTCATCAATGTCATGGGTGAATAAGGATATATTGTATTTCTCCCGAAACCCATCTTCTAGAAGCCTCATGCTTCCAAAGAATAGTTCTTCAACCGCATGTGTAGATGCTGGTTTTGCCTTCACCTGCGATTCTAGCAACTCGCTTGAGACTTTCCCTTCTGGAGCAGTGTTATGTGCTGCCCAAACATGTTGTTCCCACGAGGCCAAACGTGCGACGTCATAAGCGTAGATAGTAATCAGGTCAGAGCTATTGATCCCAAAGTGAGTTTTATACCCTGATGTGGACTGAATAGCCCCAGTTTCGCCAGTGTACCAGGTCAACTTAAAGCCGCGATTATTCAGAAGCTCAGTGACAACGCTCGCCCGAAACCATAACCAACGACCGATGTCCTCGTTCCTAAGTGCCCGTGATGGCATTCGAGTTCCATCAGTTTCCACGATGAATTGAGGGAGGTTCTGATCAGTATCTCCACGAACGCGCTGGCTTTTTGATTGGTGGTCGACCCACTCCTCCCGCCAAAACTCACCCTCGACCCGAACACCTGCATAGCCTCCACGTTGCCCATCGGAGCTTTCATGGCCTGTGTTCGTATCATTTTCAGGCCCCATTACTGGAGCGTCTTCATCCTCATCGACGTCCGTCCTCCAAGCACGAAACATCGCCCAGCTTCCCCCGAACACGTCATTGAGATCCCTAATGATTAGCTCGAACCTGCCGTTATCTCTTTCCTCGCTTCGTGTTTGCAAATTTGAATAAGCACTATTCTGCAAAGCTGCGACATTTTCCACCCTCTGTCGATAATACGATAGGCGAAGCGACAAATTTCTAGCTGCCAAATAATCAATTAGAAACTCCCTTTTTATTTCAATAAGACGATGTTCGCCGTTCGCGTCGAAGGTTTCGCGAGCTACTACTACAAAGTTCTCTTCAGGTCTAACCCAGTTATCACCTTCTTTGATGAGACGCAGCGCAACGATGAGATCCGGATTCAAAATCCATCCGTTGCCACCTATTACGGGTTGCGGTTGCACGTAAACTAAGTTAAAGCCTATTGGCTCTTTGTCGTTATATTGATATTGATCGATTGACGCATAATATCCATCTTCGTACGCATACGGGGCGACCGTGTGCCCTATCCCTATGTCGCTCCAGCCAAGGCGCTCTTCCACAAAGACTCGATGTTCTGGCGGGAATGCAACGGAGCCACAACCAAAATACTCACTGACATGACCTATCTCTTTCAAATCTCCTTTTTTGTCTTCTACAGACGCTCTCAAAGGAACCCATGTCGCGTTAGAAAATACTCTGCGAGTTTCCTTGGCTTGGAGAATCCACTCTTCATTCATGGTTGAACTTCCGTTACTCATGATAGCGTTTGGTAATAAAGGAGTGCCCTTCGTCTTGTTTAGCATATTAGCTCGCGACTGGTTGGCACCGGTGCACAGGCTACTCAGGATGCCAGGGCTGAGGATGGAGTAGCAACGGGCCTAGGCTACGAGGGGCTAACAGCTGTATGGATCTGCTGGTGCTCAAACGGGGGAGGAACTGCGTTCAACGGTAGGCCGCTTTTGGCCGACTCCCGCTCGTGGTGTGGGTAGAGAGCGGCCAAAAACGGACTCACGATGTCTCAACCGAAGCATCCAGATCGCGCAGTCAGCGCAGATGCCCCCCCAATAGGCGATTTGAGGGCTAAGCGTCCTCTTTACCGGCCAGAAATATATTCAGAAGTTCAGGGCGACCTAACTGACAGTAGAGCATTGTCTCTAAAAAAGGGTTCTCATCTTTAATCTTGAAAAGAAGGTCTGGGGAGGGTAGTCCAGAGGCTTCGGACACCTCCTCCAGCATGGCCTCATACCATGAAGAATCAAACAAATTTATCCGGTGATTTGTATTGGCGTGAATTTTTGTATACTGATCACGTGTAATGAGGTGCTCCATATCCATAAAGTGACGTAGTACGTCGGTTGCGTAGGACATTCGGAAAAAAAGCGATATGAGTGTGCGCCAAGATATCAGGTTATAGCCTAGTTTATGTACTGCCGGCAGGAATGCGTCCAATCTGAACACAATTCTAGCAATAAATGCTGATGATTTTGCGGCGTCGACGGGAAGCATTGTTCCAATCACGCTTAAAGCTCCTGAGCGTAAGAAGCCGTTAGCCACTGAGGCATGAGACCCTCCTACAGAGAAAGTTGAACAAGCGCTCAGCATAACAATAGGCGGAACACGGGCCTTGTTGTGCAGGTCCCAGCTATCTAATCTTTCCTTTCCGATTTGAAGCCAACCGGGCTGCGCAATTCCGCCGTGATCACCATGGCAGTCAAAGATGACTATAGCTCCATCGAATTTGTTGAGAACCGCAATAACTTCAGAAATGGAAGTGACATCGACAAATTCGACGGTTGTGCCGTTTTCTAATGGGAAGCAACCGATGGCAACCTCAAGAAATCTCTTAATTTTGTCGTGGTTGGAAAACGAGCGTATTACTAGAACATTCTGCATGGCTCGTGCCGGTATTGCAGTAGGCGCCCCAAGCGAAGCGAATTGGAGAAGCATATTGCCCGGTGTCATGGGGATCTTGCTTACCTCATGGCTTATCATCAATGGTAAGTCACCCAAGTATACCCATTCTATCGGGGCATCACTACAAATCTTACAACTATCAAAATTAGCCGATATCAAATCAGCCAACTGATCACTAATATTAGATTTTATTTCGCTAGAGAGGGCCTTGAACTTCAGTTGAAGCTGGCGAAGCGATCTAGGGTCTGTTCTCTTATGGGTGAACTCTAAGTCCTTTAATTTTGCCTGATGCAAATTCACTGCATTAGGCAGTCGAATAGCAGGAATGCACTCATTGGTGGCCAATAGGCCGATTGAATAGTTTGTGGCAGCTAACTCAAACTGCCTTTCTCTGAGTATTTCACCTACATATGGTATGTCGTAAGGGCTCTCAAGATTATCCGTACCTGGCGAGATGGAAATACCAGAGTATCCAGGGTTCTTGATAAGACCGTTTTTAACAAAATCCTTTACCCAAGGAGCTTTGATCTTTCTGAAGAGCTGGTTCCAGAAATTGGAGTTTGTATTGTAATAAAGCCCCATAATTGACGGGCTATAAACAATGACCTCTCCGGTATCTTTCTCTGGAGTGGCGGCAATTACAGATTCAACTCCGACTTTTATTGCACTGTAAAAGCTGTCAAGTAGATCCGGCTTTATTGTTTCATGGCTTGTAAACTTAAGTCCTAGTGAGATATGAAGAATCTCATTAGCCAAGGTGGCACCGGACCCATAACGTGGGCAATTTGCGGAGATAGTATATTTGTTGCGAGTCTGTGTCGGTACTGCTTGCTGATCTCCAGCCCTGCGTGAGATTTTTATGAGTTCATCATGTATTGGCTTGTCAAATGCATAAATTAAATCAGGAGGAGAGATTTTGGCTAAATTTATTACGCCTGGGGCCTCGTTAGGTGCTGCTACGAGTATTGACTTTTGTTCTAGTATATCTAGTGCTGCTATCTTGTCAATAAATTCGGATGGTGTGATAATTATAATAAAGTCGCCCGTGACTAGCTTTGGTATTTCATCTATTAAGTGTGAGCCAATAGTAATTATATTTTTATGCGCCCCCCTAGTGCGGTACGAGATAAGCTCATCTTGAGGCAGAAAAATTTCGGCGGTATCTATGGGTGCAAGTGCAGCGCTTGCCAAGAGGGGAATGAAATCGTTAGAAGCCACACCTCGTTGCCATCCTTGAAAAAAAGTATTTTCATCCTTTTCGATAGGAACTACTAGAACATAAGAAATTTGAGTCACGTATCACTCCTGGACATTATCTGAGAATCCATTTCAAACCGCCGTGATATGCTTGCTCTTAGTGTCCAAGCTCTATCACTTAGGCTATCCTCAAGCCCCAATTACCGCGGCTTAGAGGCCCATCATAAGCAATATTCAGCCCACGTGCGTCGGTAGCATCAGCCATTTCTACGGGATATTAGCGAGAGGCCGCTTCTGGCCGTTCTCTGCCGGTCAGGGCCACGAAGCGTTCTGGTCAAATACAATTCAAATGACTGCTCAGGTCGAATGCAACTGGCTGGACAAGTCTGTGCAATTAAGCGACCATGCCCACCGACAGATCACCCTTTTCGATGGCGATAACCTTCTGTCGAGTGATGCCCGCCAGGGCCGCGAGGCGGGCTTGGGTCAGCCCGCGATTCAGGCGGCGTTGGCGGAGCTGCTCATACCCTCAATATTCCCCGCCCTTCGTTCCCTGCAACAGCTTTCCCAGCTATTTGCGACCGCCTGCCCATTCGTGCGTTTAGGGGTTGGTCACATCACTCAGCATTTGCTAGATTCGAGCCTTGCCTGCCTGGCGAGCCTGAGAGTTGTGGGCGTCATTCCGTGCTTGAATCAGCCGCGACTGATCCCGTTTCCGGGCGTATAAAAAAACATCAATACAGTCAATGGCATACCTAGCGGACATCGGACATGGAAGTAGTTCAGGCACATCCAGCAGTAGACTCCAGGTTGAGTCATGTGCGTGATTTCGAAGAGTGTCGCCACACCGAGAGCGGCGCTGTGTTTATTATCGCCTCGGGCAGTTCGGCCAAGGACTTCCCGATCGAAGAATTCGCTCACATCCCGATGATCACCATGAATGGTGCGATCTCGTTGTTCAGCAAGACGGCCATCCGGCCGCACTTCTACGTTTGCACCGATATGAGCTTTCCGCTCCAGCAGCCTGAGTTTTTTGCCCATGCGATGAAAATCAGCCAACGGGTTGCCTTATGGGCAGAGTATGCGCGCCGCACAAACGTGCACCCGGCGGGGAAACTGTTCACGCTCAAACGTGCCCCGAAACAAACCTGGCTCGACTATTTTTTCCGGCGCAACAAGAACCTGGTGCAAAGCCGTGCGCCCATCGGGCAACGAGCCAAGAGTATTGGCTTCAGCAAGAACCTCAGTGATGGTTTTTTTGATGCCCGCACGGTGGCCTATCTGGCATTGCAACTGGCCCACCACCTGGGCTTCAGCAAAGTGTTCCTGGTGGGGGTCGATCTGAATCAGTCCACCGGGCGTTTTTATGAAACCACAGGCTCAGTGCTCTCCCCTTGCGGCCTCGACAAACATTTCCACACGCGGATTCTTCCCTCGTTGAAGTTGATGTCGAACAAAGTCATGGGGGAAAACTTCGCCGTGTATAACCTGTCCAGCAGCTCGCGGATTCCCGACAGTGTGATTCCGAGAATCGATCTCCCGGCCCTCAGGTCCCTTCTCAAATGAGACCTTAAAGGGCGCAGTTGTCCCTCCAGCGCCGCCATGGATGTGCTGTAACATGCACGCCCACTGACCTGTGCTGTTGGAGAAGCCGTTTTGCCTGACACTCGCCCCCTCGCGCTCGATGAAATCGACCGCCAATTGATCGCCGCCTTGCAGCTCAACGCCCGCGAAAGCGTGGCCATGCTCGCCCGGCAACTGGGCATTGCGCGCACCACGGTCACGTCGCGGCTGACGCGCCTGGAAAAGGCCAAGGTGATCACCGGCTACGGCGTGCGCCTCGGCCAGCGAGTGGTCGACGGGGGCTTGCAGGCCTATGTCGGCATCACCGTGCAGCCGCGCTCCGGCAAGGAAGTACTGCGCCGCCTGAGCAGCATGGCCCAGGTCCAGCAACTCTGTGCGGTCAGCGGTGAGTTCGATTACGTCGCCTGGCTGCGCACCGAGTCGCCGGAGCAACTGGACCAGTTGCTCGACCAGATCGGCAGCGTCGATGGCGTCGAGAAAACCACCACCTCGATCATCCTCAGCAGCAAGATCGACCGCGGCCAGCCAGTCTGACCAGAATATTCGTCATATCGCATCATCACCCTGCAAAACGACGACACTTTGCGTCTTATTAACGTGCACTACGCTCCCTAGAATGGCGACAGTCTTTTCCTATACTCAGCACCTCGTGCGAGTCGCCAGCAAGGTCAGCCATGAACAACAACAATCGCCATCCTGCAGACGGTAAAAAACCGGTCACCATCTTCGGTCCTGACTTCCCTTTCGCCTTTGATGACTGGATCGAACACCCGGCCGGCCTGGGCAGCATCCCGGCGCACAACCACGGCGCGGAAGTGGCGATTGTCGGTGCCGGCATTGCCGGGCTGGTGGCGGCGTATGAGCTGATGAAGCTGGGCTTGAAACCGGTCGTCTACGAAGCCTCGAAAATGGGTGGGCGCCTGCGCTCCCAAGCCTTCGAAGGTGCCGAGGGGATCATTGCCGAACTGGGCGGCATGCGCTTCCCGGTGTCGTCCACCGCCTTCTATCACTACGTCGACAAGCTGGGGCTTGAGACCAAGCCCTTCCCCAACCCGCTGACGCCGGCCTCCGGCAGCACGGTCATCGACCTGGAAGGCCAGACCCACTACGCGCAAAAACTCGCCGACCTGCCCGCGCTATTCCAGGAAGTCGCCGACGCCTGGGCTGACGCCCTGGAGGACGGCTCGCGCTTTGGCGAGATCCAGCAAGCGATCCGCGACCGCGACGTACCGCGCCTCAAGGAGCTGTGGAACACCTTGGTGCCGCTGTGGGATGACCGCACCTTCTACGATTTCGTCGCCACCTCCAAAGCCTTCGCCAAGCTGTCGTTCCACCACCGCGAAGTGTTTGGCCAGGTCGGTTTCGGCACCGGCGGCTGGGACTCGGATTTCCCCAACTCGATGCTGGAAATCTTCCGCGTGGTGATGACCAACTGCGACGATCACCAACACCTGGTGGTCGGCGGCGTCGAACAAGTACCGCTGGGTATCTGGCGTCATGTGCCGGAACGTTGTGCGCACTGGCCAGCGGGCACCAGCCTCAGCTCGCTGCACAACGGCGCGCCACGCACCGGGGTCAAGCGCATCGCCCGCGCTGCCGATGGGCGCTTCAGCGTCACCGACAACTGGGGTGATACCCGCGAGTACGCGGCGGTGCTGACCACCTGCCAAAGCTGGTTGCTGACCACCCAGATCGAGTGCGAAGAATCGCTGTTCTCGCAAAAGATGTGGATGGCCCTGGACCGCACCCGCTACATGCAGTCGTCGAAGACCTTCGTCATGGTCGACCGGCCGTTCTGGAAAGACAAAGACCCGGAAACCGGCCGCGACCTGATGAGCATGACCCTCACCGATCGCCTGACCCGTGGCACCTACCTCTTCGACAACGGCGATGACAAGCCAGGGGTGATTTGCCTGTCGTACTCCTGGATGAGCGACGCGCTGAAAATGCTCCCGCAGCCGATCGAAAAACGGGTGAAACTGGCCCTCGATGCGCTGAAGAAGATCTACCCGAAAGTCGACATCGCTGCGCGCATCATCGGCGATCCGATTACTGTGTCCTGGGAAGCCGACCCGCACTTCCTCGGCGCGTTCAAAGGCGCCCTGCCCGGCCATTACCGCTACAACCAGCGGATGTACGCGCACTTCATGCAGCAGGAAATGCCGGCCGAGCAGCGCGGGATTTTTATCGCCGGCGATGACGTATCCTGGACCCCGGCCTGGGTCGAAGGCGCGGTGCAGACCTCGCTCAATGCGGTCTGGGGCATCATGAATCACTTCGGCGGCAGCACCCATGCCGAGAACCCGGGCCCGGGTGATGTGTTCAATGAAATCGGGCCAATCGCCCTGCCCGAGTAAGAGGAGTCCGAAATGCGCGTAGCCCTGTACCAATGCCCACCGCTGCCGCTCGACGTTGCCGCCAATCTGCATCGCCTGCAGCAGCTCGCGACAGAAGCCAAGGGCGCCGACCTGCTGGTGGTTCCGGAGATGTTCCTGACCGGCTACAACATCGGCGTCGACGCGGTCAACGTCCTGGCCCAGGTGTGCAACGGTGAGGCCGCGCAACAGATCGCCCAGATCGCCAGAACCTCGGGGGTCGCCATCCTGTATGGCTACCCCGAGCGTGCCGAGGACGGGCAGATCTACAACGCCGTGCAGTTGATCGACGCGCAGGGCGAGCGCCTGTGCAACTACCGCAAGACCCACCTGTTCGGCGACCTCGACCACTCGATGTTCAGCGCCGGCGAGGACGACTTTCCCCTGGTCGAGCTCAACGGTTGGAAGCTCGGTTTTTTGATCTGTTACGACCTGGAGTTCCCGGAGAACGCCCGGCGCCTGGCCTTGGCCGGAGCCGAGCTGATCCTGGTGCCGACGGCCAACATGATCCCCTTCGACTTCATCGCGGACGTCACCGTGCGCGCTCGTGCCTACGAGAACCAGTGCTACGTGGCCTACGCCAACTACTGCGGCAGTGAAGAGCAGATCCACTACTGCGGGCAAAGCAGCATCGCCGCACCGGATGGCAGCCGTATCGCCCAGGCTGGCCTCGATGAAGCGCTGATCGTCGGCACCCTGGATCGCCAATTGATGCTGGACTCGCGCGCCGCCAATCGCTATTTCCTCGATCGTCGGCCAGCACTCTACGACGCGCTGAACAAGCGCTGACCCAAGGTTTTCGCTAGCATGAGCACTTACCCAGTAGCGGAAGTGCTCATGCCTGCGCCGATCCACCCCCTTGTCCACCACGAAACCCTGGCCAACGGCCTGCGGCTTGCGCTGCGTCATGCGCCCGGTTTGAAACGTTGTGCCGCCGTGTTACGGGTGGCCGCCGGCAGCCACGACGCGCCTTTGGCCTGGCCTGGTCTGGCGCATTTCCTTGAGCACTTGCTGTTCCTTGGCACCGAACGATTTCCTGCCAGCGATGGGCTGATGGCCTACGTGCAACGTCAGGGCGGCCAGTTGAATGCGCAAACTGGCGAACGCCGCACAGACTTTTTCTTCGAACTGCCGCCCGAGGCTTTTGCGGCAGGACTCGAGCGCCTGGGCGATATGCTCGCCCACCCGCGACTGCATCCGGACGAGCAACTGCGTGAACGGGAAGTGCTGCAAGCCGAGTACCTCGCCTGGTCCCAGGATGCCGCAGCCCAGCAACACCAGGCCCTGTTCGACGGCCTCGCGGCGGATCACCCCTTGCGCGGTTTCCACGCCGGCAATCGTGACAGCCTGGCGGTGCAGCACCCTGAGTTCCAACAAGCGCTCAAGGACTACTATCAGCGGTTTTACCAAACCGGGCAGATGACCTTGAGCCTGGTGGGCCCGCAGCCTGTGGATCAATTGCAGCGCCTGGCGCAGCTGTTGATCAACCCGTTGCGGGTCGGCGTCCGGCAACCGCAAAGTCCGCCGCACCCTTTGATGTCCGAGGCGGTCAGCAGTTATCAACAGGCCAGCGAACAGCAACTCAACCTGCTGTTCGCCTGCGAAGGGTTGCCCGAGTCATCCGCCGAAGCCCTGGACTATCTCTGCACCTGGCTCAATTGCGCCAAGCCCGGCGGCCTGCTCGCCGAGTTGCGCCAGCGCCAGTGGGTCGACAGCCTCAAGGCAACAGCGCTGTACCACTTTGCCGGGCAAGCGCTGCTGCATCTGCAGTTCCAGCTCAGTGCCACCGCTACCGCGCAGCCTGCCTCAATCCGCAGCCTGTTCAACGACTGGCTGAGCTTCTTCGGCCAGCAGTACACCGCGCCAAAACTCGGCGAAGAATATGCCCTGCTGCAGCAACGCAAGCGCCAGTCGAGCAACGCCTTGAGCCTCGCTCGCCTCGACATCGAGCCCGTGCAACCGCTGCTGCCTGAGTCCGCGGTCGGTGCCCTCGCGACGATCCTGCAACAGCTCAATCCGGCACCTGTGGATAACCCGGCCAGCACCTGGCAACTGCCACCGCCCAATCCGTTCCTGCGCAGCGCCGAAGAGCCGCCAGCCGCCGGCCTGATTCGCGGCCAAACCAGTGCGCACCGGGGCTTGCGCACCTTCGCCCAGGACCGCACCCGCGGTCGTCGCGAGCGTTCGGCCTTGCAGTTCAACCTGGCGCTGCCAGACACCAGCGGTGAAGGGGCTGTGTGCCTGCGCTGGCGCCTGGCCTCAACGCCGCCAGCCAACCTGCAGCCGGTGCTGGCCCGCAGCCTGCAAGGCCTGATCGACGACGCCGGCCAGGCGGGCGTCGAACTGTCGTTCAGCGCAACCGGCAACCAATGGCTGCTGAAGTTGCTGGGTCGACATGAGCCGATGCCAGCGATTCTCGAGCAGGCGTTGTTGTGCCTGACCCAGCCCGCCGCCGAACACTGGCACGCCACACAAGCGCCGCCAGCGTTGATCGCCATCCGACAATTGCTCAAGGCCCTGCCTGAGGTGTGCCTGGGCCAGACGCCAGGCGCGACAGCAGACGCTGCCGGCCCTGCGGACTTGGCAGCGATCTGGGCCAACGCGCATTGGGACGGTTTGGCTGCCGGCCTGCCCGCCAGCGCACACTCCACCATTACCCGGGCCCTGAGTCGGGCTCCGGGCATCGCCGACAGTGAGCCGATGCCACCCGTCGCCATCGCCGGTCAACGGCTCTGGCACACAGTGCCCTGCCAGGGTGGCGAGCACGCGCTCTTGTTGTTCTGCCCCACACCATCGCAGGACGTGGCCGACGAAGCCGCATGGCGCCTGCTGGCCCAGCTCAGCCAAACGCCTTACTACCAGCGCCTGCGGGTCGAACTGCAATTGGGCTATGCAGTGTTCAGCGGGGTGCGGCAGATCCACGGGCAAACCGGCCTGCTGTTCGGCGTACAGTCGCCAGGTACCCCGGCAGCGCAACTGCTCGCTCACATCGAGGCGTTTATCCAGCAACTGCCAACGCAACTCGCCAACCTGGACGATGCCGCGCTGGCCGAACAGTTGCAGACGCTGGCCGGACAACTCGACAGCCATACCCTGCCCTTGCCCCAGGCCTTCGAGCTGCTCTGGCAGGGCAAACTGGCCAACCACCCGTCGGATTACCTGATGCAATTGCAACAAGCTGTACTGAATCTGCAGCGTCCCGCCCTGCTGCACGCCGCCCACTGCCTGGAGCAGGCCGCTGGCGGATGGCAATGTGTGTCCAGCGATGCCGGCCCACAGGGCTCGTGGCAAACGAGTGGGGGATCATTACCGGGGCTGTAATGGGTTTTCTTCGAGAGAAGTCTCCAATAAGCGGAAACGTTTCAGTAAGATAGCCACCTAAGCATCTGAACATCTCCGGTTGGAGATGGACTATATGTATAGGGTTCGATCATCCCATCCACTGAAGGAGCATCTTTATGACCTGGTCCAAACCTGCCTACACCGACCTGCGTATCGGCTTTGAAGTCACCATGTACTTCGCCAGCCGTTGATTTTGCCTGCGGGCGGAACACGCGGTACAACGCCTCGGCCAACCCGGGGCGTTTTCATTTTCAGCGTTGATGTGATGGAGCAGCCATGTTTGTCCAGATTCTAGGTTCCGCCGCCGGCGGTGGATTTCCGCAGTGGAACTGTAACTGCGCGAACTGCGCCGGGTTCCGTGACGGCAGTCTGCGGGCCCACGCGCGTACCCAATCGTCGATCGCGATCTCCGATGACGGCGTGAACTGGGTACTGTGCAACGCATCGCCGGACATCCGCGCGCAACTCCAGGGTTTTGCGCCGATGCAACCCGGGCGCGCCCTGCGTGATACGGGCGTGCAGGCAATCATCCTGATGGACAGCCAGATCGACCACACCACCGGCCTGTTGAGCCTGCGTGAAGGCTGCCCGCACCAGGTCTGGTGCACCGACATGGTCCACGAAGACCTGAGCAGCGGCTTCCCGCTGTTCACCATGCTCAGCCACTGGAATGGCGGCCTTGACTGGAACCGCATCGAGCTCGACCAGAGCTTCAGCATCCCGGCCTGCCCCAACCTGCGTTTCAGCCCCTTGCCGCTGCGCAGCGCCGCACCACCGTACTCGCCCCATCGCTTCGACCCACACCCGGGTGACAACATCGGCCTGATCGTCGAAGACCTGCGCACCGGTGGCAAACTGTTCTACGCCCCGGGGCTGGGCAAGGTCGACGCGCCGTTGCTGGAGATCATGGCCGGTAGCGACTGCCTGCTGGTGGATGGCACGCTGTGGGACGACGACGAAATGCAGCGCCGCGGCGTCGGCACCCGCACCGGTCGGGAAATGGGCCACCTGGCCCAGAACGGCCCGGGCGGTATGCTCGAAGTGCTGGAGCAACTGCCCAAGCAACGCAAGGTGCTGATCCACATCAACAACACCAATCCGATCCTCGATGAAGACTCGGCCGAGCGTGCCGAGCTGGTGCGGCGCAATGTTGAAGTGGCGTATGACGGCATGAGTATTGTGCTGTAGCGGATGGCCTCATCGCGAGCAAGCTCGCTCCCACATGGGATCTGTGGCGCATACAAAACCTGTGGGAGCGAGCTTGCTCGCGATGGCGTCCGAACAAGCACCAAAGCATCCACCGGATGTACACCGGAGAACCGCAATGACCGACACACCGCTGTCCCCCGCCGAGTTCGAAGCCGCGCTGCGGGCCAAGGGCGCCTACTACCACATCCATCACCCCTACCACGTGGCGATGTACGAAGGCCGGGCCAGCCGCGAACAGATCCAGGGCTGGGTCGCCAACCGCTTCTACTATCAGGTGAACATCCCCCTGAAGGACGCGGCGATCCTGGCCAATTGCCCGGACCGCGAGATCCGTCGCGAATGGATTCAGCGCCTGCTCGACCACGACGGTGCGCCCGGTGAAGACGGCGGCATCGAAGCCTGGTTGCGCCTCGGCCAGGCCGTGGGCCTGGACCCCGAGCAACTGCGTTCCCAGGAACTGGTGTTGCCGGGCGTGCGGTTTGCCGTCGACGCCTACGTCAACTTCGCCCGCCGCGCCAGTTGGCAGGAAGCCGCCAGCAGTTCGCTGACCGAACTGTTCGCCCCGCAGATCCACCAGTCGCGCCTGGACAGTTGGCCACAGCACTACCCCTGGATCGACCCGGCCGGTTACCAATACTTCCGCACGCGCCTGGGTCAGGCGCGGCGTGATGTCGAGCACGGGCTGGCGATCACCCTGCAGCACTACACCACCTATGCAGGCCAGCAGCGCATGCTGGAAATTCTCCAGTTCAAACTGGACATACTTTGGAGCATGCTCGATGCCATGAGCATGGCCTATGAACTGAACCGCCCGCCTTACCACAGCGTGACCGAGCAACGGGTCTGGCACCGAGGAATCGCCTTATGAGTTTCGACCGCAGCAGGACCCCCACCTGGCGTCCCGGTTACCGCTTCCAGTACGAGCCGGCGCAAAAAGGCCATGTGCTGCTGTACCCCGAAGGCATGATCAAGCTCAACGAAAGCGCCGCGCTGATTGGCGGCCTGATCGATGGCCAGCGTGACGTCGCCGCGATCATAACCGAGCTGGACAGCCGATTCCCCGGCGTGCCTGAGCTTGGCGAGGATATCGAGCAATTCATGGAGGTCGCCCGTGCACAGCACTGGATCGAACTCGGCTGATCCTGCGGCCCTGCCGGCCAAGCCGGAAGTCGGCCTGCCGCTGTGGCTGCTCGCCGAGCTGACCTACCGTTGCCCACTGCAGTGCCCCTACTGTTCGAACCCGCTGGACTTCGCCGCACAAGGCCAGGAACTGAGCACCGAACAGTGGCTGAAAGTGTTCCGCGAGGCGCGGGAAATGGGTGCCGCGCAACTGGGCTTCTCGGGTGGCGAACCGCTGGTGCGCCAGGACCTTGCCGAGTTGATCGGCGAGGCGCGCAAGCTGGGGTTCTACACCAACCTGATCACCTCGGGCATCGGCCTCACCGAACAGAAAATCAGCGACTTCAAAAAGGCTGGCCTGGACCATATCCAGATCAGCTTCCAGGCCAGCGATGAGCAGGTGAACAACCTGTTGGCCGGCTCGAAAAAAGCCTTCGCGCAGAAACTGGAGATGGCCCGGGCGGTGAAAGCCCATGGCTACCCGATGGTGCTGAACTTCGTCACCCATCGGCACAACATCGACAAGATCGACCGCATCATCGAGCTGTGCATCGCCCTGGAAGCCGACTTCGTCGAGCTCGCCACCTGCCAGTTCTACGGCTGGGCCCAGCTCAATCGGGTCGGCCTGCTGCCGACCCAGGAACAACTGGTGCGCGCCGAACGCATCACCAACGAATATCGCGCCAAACTGCAAGCCCAAGGGCATCCGTGCAAGCTGATCTTCGTCACCCCGGACTACTACGAAGAACGCCCGAAAGCCTGCATGAATGGCTGGGGCAGCATTTTCCTGACCGTCACCCCCGACGGCACCGCGCTGCCCTGTCACGGTGCCCGACAGATGCCGGTACAGTTTCCCAACGTGCGCGAGCACAGCATGCAGCACATCTGGTACGACTCGTTCGGCTTCAACCGCTTTCGCGGTTATGACTGGATGCCCGAGCCGTGCCGCTCGTGTGACGAAAAAGAAAAGGACTTCGGCGGTTGTCGCTGCCAAGCCTTCATGCTCACCGGCGACGCCAGCAACGCTGACCCGGTGTGCAGTAAATCCGAGCATCACGGCATGATCCTCAAGGCGCGCGAAGAAGCCGAGCACGCCACCCAGACCATCGAACAGTTGGCCTTTCGCAATGAACGAAACTCACGCCTCATCGTTAAAGGTTGAAGCCTTGAGCGCCCTCAAAGCCGTGTCCGCGGGGGTCGACTTCGCGGACCTGCAGGTGGGCGCCCAGGGCCTGTTCTGGAATGAATATCGCCCCCAGGATGGCGCCTGCCGGATCTGGCACTGGCGCGAGCAGCACGCCCATTGCCTGACTCCACCCGGTTTCAGCGTGCGCAGCCGGGTCTACGAATACGGCGGCGGTGCATTTTGCCTGGGCGATGACGCGCTGTTCTTCGTCAACGAGGCCGACCAGCAGCTTTACCGCCAAACCCTGACGGGCGCACCACCCCAGGCATTGACCTCGGGCGAGTGCCGATACGGCGACCTGCAGTGGGCCAACGGCCAGGTGTTGGCCATCGAAGAACAGGCCAACCAGCACCGCCTGGTGGCCATTACTGCCGAGGGTCAGCGCCAGTTGCTGGTGCAAGGCGCAGACTTTTACGCCGCGCCGACCTTGAGCCCCGACGCCCGACAACTGGCATGGATCGAGTGGAGCCGCCCCCATCAGCCCTGGACCGCCACGCGCCTGATGCTCGCCCAATTGAATCCCGACGGCAGCCTGGCCCCACCCCGTTGCGTAGCCGGGGCAGATGTCGAGGAGTCGCTGCAACAACCGCGCTTCGATGAAAGCGGGCGCTTGTATTGCCTGAGTGACCGACAGGGATTCTGGCAGCCGTGGGTCGACAGCGAATCAGGCTGGCAACCGCTCCCCAGTGCCGTGGCCGACCACGGTCCGGCGCCCTGGCAATTGGGGGGTTGCACCTGGCTGCCACTGGACGAGCAGCGCTACCTGGCCAGTTGGACAGTTGCCGGGTTTGGCCGCCTGGGCCTGTGCTCAGGCCAGCAGGTCGAGGACTACACCGGCGACTACAGCCGCTTTCGCAACCTGGCGCTGGATCAGCAGTTCATCTACTGCATTGCCGCCTCACCGGTCAGTCCCTCTGCCGTCATCGCCATCGACCGCCACAGCCACCAGGTGCAGGTCCTGGCCGGCGGCGTCGCGCTGTTACCCGCCGAGCAGATCAGCCAACCCCAGACCTTGCGCTACCCCAGCGGCAAGGGCGAGGCCCATGGGTTCTTCTACCCAGCCATGGGCAATGTGGAAAAGCCGCCGTTGCTGGTATTCATCCATGGCGGGCCGACCTCGGCCTGCTATCCGATGCTCGATCCACGCATCCAGTATTGGGCCCAGCGCGGCTTCGCCGTGGCCGACCTCAACTACCGCGGCAGCAGCGGCTACGGCCGAGCGTACCGGCAGGCCCTGCATCTGCGCTGGGGCGAGGTGGATGTCGAAGATGCCTGCGCGGTGGTGACGTACCTCGCCGCACAAGGTTTGATCGATGGCGAGCACGCGTTCATTCGCGGCGGCAGTGCCGGCGGCTACACCACCCTGTGTGCCCTGGCGTTTCACCAGGTGTTCCGCGCGGGTGCCAGCCTGTACGGGGTCAGCGACCCTGTCGCCCTGGGCCGTGCTACCCACAAGTTCGAGGGTGATTATCTGGATTGGCTGATCGGCGACCCCATCGCCGACGCCGAGCGCTACGCCGCTCGCACCCCGCTGCAACACGCACAGAATATCCAGGTGCCGGTGATCTTTTTTCAAGGCGAACTCGACGCCGTCGTTGTCCCGCAGCAGACCCGCGACATGCTCAAGGCCCTGCAAGACAACGGCATCGCGGCGCAGGCCCATTACTACCCAGACGAACGCCACGGCTTTCGCAAGGCCAGCAATCAGGCCCACGCACTGGAGCAGGAATGGTTGTTTTATCGCGAGGTGATGAAGCCAGCACAGGGCTGATCGCAGCGCGGTTCAACGCTGCGATCCACAGGCTTAACGCTTGGCGATGATGTACACCGCGTGAACGATGCCCGGAATATAGCCACACAAGGTCAGCAGGATATTCAGCCAGAACGCGCCGCCGAACCCCACTTGCAGGAATACGCCCAGTGGCGGCAACAGAATGGCGATGATGATGCGAATGAAATCCATAGGGCAGCTCCTGAGTAAGGTGGGCTGTAATCAGCCACACACCTAATCGACCCGCGGCGTTGGCCAGGGTTCCGTAACCTTCCGGCCAGGTGCCACTATTGCGGCCTGGTCAGGCCAGAATCTCCAACCCATGCTTTTGCACGATGCTGAGCAGTTTGAGGGCCATGCCACTGGGTTGTTTGTCGCCGGCTTCCCACTGCTTGACCGTGGAGGCGCTGGTGTTCAAGTAACGGGCAAACACCGGCTGGCTGACGTTGTTGCGCTCACGCAGTTGCTTGATCTCCTGCGCCGCAATCGCCTGGGGTACGTGGGCCAGGCACGTCTCGTCGAATTGGCGCATGGTGGTCTTGCTGATGGCCCCGATCGACAGCAAGGCAGCAGCCGAATCGTGAGCCGACTCAAGGGCTTCACTTTTGAATTTATTGCTCATGGTGCATCTCCACAAATTCCTTCATATCCAGTAACGGCCGCCCTTGGCCAGGATGATCGAACGGTGTCGGTTTTGGTTCCGGCGTTTTTTCCAAACGCCGCCTCCCAGGCTGTCCGCTTGTCCTTTTAACAACTCGGCGAATGCCGACCTCAACTCATCGTCCCCAATCCAGGCTTTGGCAGCCTGGAGGGCAAAACGCTTGGTCTTGAACAGTCTGATACTCATGGACATCCCTTCCCTAAAAAATACCACCTAGTGGTATGGATAGCCAATCCGACCGTCGTCATTTCTGCGCACCGGTATCGGCAATCCTTGCCGACTCCATAAAAAGCCATTGTTGCGGTTACCGCTCAAGCCCTGAATAGGCTCCTGAAAATCGTCGGGACAAAAAAAACGCCCCATGCCAAAAGGATCAGGCATGGGGCGATGCGTTATACCGCGAGACGGTTCGGGAATTCAGGTGTTGCGATCACGTCAGACCGCGATGCCTTTGCGACATTGCAATTGGGCGGTGCGCACCCGGGCAAAGGCGCGCGCCAGGCGCAGGAGCATTTCGTCAATGTTGGCCTGGCTGACGGTCAGCGCCGGGGTGAAGCGCAGGCAGTCGGCTTGTGGGGCGCTGATCAGCAGGCCTTCGTACATCGCGGCCTTGACCACGGCGTCGGCCGAGTCATCGCTGAGCCTGAGCCCCCAGAGCAGGCCGTGACCGCACAACTCGCCGTGCCCGTAGCGATTGGCCAGGCGCGCCAAGCCTTCGTGCAGGTGTTGAGCGCTGTCGCGTACATGTTCGAGAAAACCGTGATCGAGCACGCTATCGAGCACTGCCAGGCCAGCCGATGCCATCAGGGCATTGCCGTGATGGGTGCCGTCCAATTCGCCCGGTTCAAAACAGCAGGCGCTGCCCCGGGCCAGCAAGGCCGCCACCGGCACTCCGCCACCGAGGCCCTTGCCCAACACAACAATGTCGGCCCGCACGCCATACAGCTGTTCAGCCAGCAGTCGACCGCAACGGCCCATGCCGGTTTGCACTTCGTCGAGGATCAGCAGAATCCCCAACTCACGGCACAAGCGCTCGACGCCCTTGAGGTAATGCTCGGTCGCAGGCAGTACACCCGCCGCAGCCTGGATCGGCTCCAGCATGATCGCCACGGTTTGCGCGTCCACCGCCGCGTGCAGCGCCGGCAGGTCGTTGAACGGAACACGGTCGAAGCCCGGGAGCCGGGGCTCGAAGCGATTGTCCTGGCAGTCCGAGGCAGACAACGCAGCAAAGCCATGACCATGGCAGCTACCGCTGGCGGTAATGATTCGCGAAGCACCGCCGCGATGCAGTTGGCCCCATTTGCGCGCCAGCTTGATCGCCGCTTCGCACGCCTCACTGCCGGTATTGAGCAGGTACACCTGGTCGCTGCCAGTGCTGTTGCACAGCCGCTCGGCCAGGTTCAACTGGCCGCGATTGAGCAATCCCGAGCCAGGATTGATCAGCGCCTGCGCCTGGGCCGTCAGCGCCTTGACCAGTGCCGTGGGGCTATGGCCGAGGCTGTTGGCTCCGGCGCCCTGGGTAAAGTCCAGGTAGGCGCGGTCAGCGCTGTCCCACAGCCAGGAACCCTGGCCACGGACGAAAATCTGCGGGGCTCGCTCAACACTCGGCATCAGGCACTCACTGGACAGGTTAGCGCTCCTTGCAGGTAACAAACCCTCGGCCGCCAGGTCATCCAGGCTCGGCTGCGGGCGACGCAGGTTGAACAGGTTCATGCGCGCAAACCCTCCAGCGGCAAGCCCAGCAGACGCGCCGTCCAATCCTCGACCCGCCCGCTGCGCAGGCGCTTGATGGCAATATCGCGCCAGCGCGAAGACAGCGCCGGGCAATCAATCAGCTTTTTCAAACCGGTATGTTCCAGCGGTTCGCGGTAAAAACTGCGCAACGCCCAGGCCACGGTCAGGCCGGGGTAACTGCGCTGGATCAGTTCGAACGGTTGCTCGGCGCTGACAAACCCGGGCTTGAGTACGCGGTAGAACCAGCCACAGCGTCCGGTGTCCTGGGCGAGCTGGGGCAGGATCGGCACACCCCAGCGACGGCTCAGGCGATAGCACGGCGAACGCGGCTGGCTGACCTGCAACAGCGCGCCACCCCAGCGAAACAGATCGCCCAGGCACACTTGCTCTTCACCGAGGCCGTGGGTCGAGAGGTTCTCGCCGAAGGCCGGCGCCTGCCAGTCAATCTGTGGATAACGTTTGCGCCAGTACGCGTAGTGCTCGGCCGGGTAGTGATGCAGGGCCCGCTCGGGACCGGTGTGAAAGCGCGGATCGCCGTGCTCGTCACTGCCCAGGCCCTGCGGCCACAACCAGAGTCGATTGGCAATCCGCTCTTTGTCGGTATCGCTGACCAAGCCCTGCCCCAGGTTTTTTGCCTTGCCTATGTAAACACCATCAACGTAAACGGTATTCATCGCGCTCTCTGGCCCTATAAGCCTTGTGAATGCGGTTAGACTAGGCTTCTGCAGGGCGCTGAGCCATTTCGATTTCCCAGCTTTTTCGATAAGAATTACTTATGGATTTTAAGCAACTGCGTTATTTCGTCGCGGTGTACGAAGAAGGCCATGTCGGCCGGGCCGCCGAACGTCTGTCGATCTCCCAGCCGGCGCTCTCGCAACAGATCCGGCAACTGGAACAGAACCTCGATGTGAGCCTGTTCGAGCGCAGCAGCAAACGGCTGCTGCCCACACTGGCCGCGCATACCCTGTACAACCACGCCCTGCCCTTGCTCGATGGCATGCAACGGGCGCGCGAAGCCTTGGGCAACTTCAAGGGCCAAGCCTCGCGCACCTTGGCCATCGGGGTCCTGCAAACCGTGCACACCAGCCTGGTGCCAAAAATGCTTGAGCGGGTGCGCACGGCCCAGCCCCATTTGGTGGTGCAGATCTACGAGCTCACGGGGCTGGAAATCGAACGCCGCCTGCTTAACGGCTCGCTGGACATCGGCATCAGCTACCTGCCGCCGCGTCAGCCGGGGCTGCATGGCGTGCTGCTGTACGAAGACGAACTGACCCTGGTGATCCCCGTCGACCACCCACTGCGTGAATTCAAGAAAGTCTCCATGAGCCAGGCCGCCGAATTGCCGATGTTGCTGCTGGGCGAGGAGTTTCAGATCCGCCAGATCTGGCAGGGACAACTGGCCAGCCTCGGCCGCCGTCCACAAGTGCAGGCCGAGCTGAACAACATGGCGGGGATCCTCGACAGTTTGCCCCACACCCGGCTGGCGACTGTTTTGCCCGGACGCTCACAGCGCGAGCATGGCAACAAGGCGTTGTTGTGGAAACCGTTGAGTGAACCGCGGGTGCCGCTGAAGGTGGGGCTGGTCTGTCGGGATGTGCAGCGTCAGCAGGCCACCCTGGAATTGTTGCGCAACCTGCTGGAGGATGTGATGGATGGCCCGGACGGGCGCCTGGCGAGCCCGACTGTTCTGGATGTCCAGGGTTGATGGGCAAAACATAAATCGCAGGCAAAAGAAAACCCCGCCGAAGCGGGGCTTTGCAGACTGTTTCCCTGACATCCATTTCACTCCGCCGTCCTGGCAGAATCCTACGTGTCCGTGTTGTTGCTTTGCGCTTCCTGCGCGACGTCCATATGAGTAGATTAGCTGTGGATCCAATCTGCGAACAGGGGAGAACAGCAGCACGTCATGTAAGCAAATGCTTACATGAGGTTACATTCCTCAGAACTGCGCGGCATCCAGCAGGAACAACGACTCGCTGCCGGCTTTGACCGAAGCGCTGAGCGAGTGAATCCGCGGCAGCAGACGGGCGAAGTAGAAGCGTGCGGTGCCCAGCTTGCTGGCGTAGAACTCATCCTGTGTTTCCTTGCCGATGGCAGCCTTGGCCATCAGGGCCCACATGTAGGCGTAGGACACATAGCCAAACACCTGCAAGTATTCGACCGAGGCCGCGCCGATTTCGTTCGGATTACCTTGCACCCGGTCCAGCAGCCAGGCGGTCAGTTCGTCCAGCGTCTCCACTGCACGGTTCAACGGCCGGGTAAATTCACCCAGCTCGGCACCGGCGGTCGCGGTGAAATGACGAATCTCATCAGCGAACAGGTTGTAGAGCGCCCCGCCACTGCCGACGATTTTGCGCCCGACCAGGTCCAGCGCCTGAATGCCGTTAGTGCCCTCGTAGATCTGGGTAATGCGCACGTCGCGTACCAGTTGCTCCTGGCCCCATTCGCGAATGTAGCCATGACCGCCGAACACTTGCTGGCCGTGAATCGTGGTTTCCAGGCCCAGGTCGG
Source organism: Pseudomonas sp. P5_152 (assembly GCF_033989915.1). Classification (NCBI taxonomy): domain Bacteria; kingdom Pseudomonadati; phylum Pseudomonadota; class Gammaproteobacteria; order Pseudomonadales; family Pseudomonadaceae; genus Pseudomonas; species Pseudomonas sp. P5_152. The sequence goes on from NZ_JASFAH010000002.1 coordinate 2,532,187, forward strand.
TGAGGAACGCCTTGGCGACTGGGGTCAGCAACGCCACCAGGTCTTCGGCACGCTTGCGGGTGGTTGGGTCTTCGCTGAACTTGGCGGTGTCCAGTTGCATGGCCACGTAGGTGGAGAAGGCACGGCCACCTTCGTTCGACGCCTTCATGGTCAGCAGCATGCGTCGCACATCAGGGTGAACGATGATCGGGTCGGCAACCTTGTCCTTGTTCTGCGCGCCGGTTGGCGCACGGCTTTGCAGGCGGTCACGGGCGTATTCAACCGCGTTCTGGTAAGAGCGCTCACCGGTGGCCAGCCCCTGGATACCGACGCCCAGACGCTCGTAGTTCATCATGGTGAACATCGCCGCCAGGCCTTTGTTCGGCTCACCGACCAGGTAACCCACGGCTTCGTCGAAGTTCATCACGCAGGTGGAGGATGCCTGGATACCCATCTTGTGTTCGATCGAACCACAGTTGGCCGGGTTACGTGCGCCCAGGCTGCCGTCGGCGTTGACCATGAATTTCGGCACCAGGAACAGCGAAATGCCTTTCGGACCTGCCGGGGCGTCCGGCAGCTTCGCCAGCACCAGGTGAATGATGTTCTCGGTCAGGTCGTGTTCGCCGCCGGTGATGAAGATCTTGGTCCCACTGACTTTGTAGGAACCATCGGCCTGAGGTTCGGCCTTGGTGCGGATGATCCCCAGGTCAGTCCCTGCATGGGATTCGGTCAGGCACATGGAGCCGGCCCAGACCCCCGCGTACATGTTCGGCAGGTACGTGGCCTTCAGTTCTTCGCTGGCATGAGCGTTGATCGACAGGCAGGCACCGGCGGTGAGCATCGGGTACAGGCCGAACGACAGGCTGGCGGAGTTGACCATCTCCTCGACCTGGGCTGAAACGGTCTTGGGCATGCCCATGCCGCCGAACGCCGGATCGCCACCGACCCCGACCCAGCCCCCTTCAGCGTAGGTCTGATAGGCCTGTGGGAAACCTGCCGGGGTGGTCACGGCACCGTCACTCCAGTGGCAACCTTCTTCGTCGGCGGCCCGGCTCAGTGGCGCAATGCTTTTGCTGGTGACTTTGCCAGCTTCCTCTAGGATCGCCTCGACGGTCTCGGCATCCACGGTGTCGGCCAAAGCAGGAAGTTCTGCCCAGAGCTTGGCCACCTCGAAAACTTCATTGAGGACGAAGCGCATATCGCGCAGGGGCGCTTTGTAGTCAGCCATGGCAAACCTCGTAATACGTGAAAGGTGATTCGTGGGGATCGGGATACAACAAGTGCCGGGAGTGTACCCGAACAACTTTTGCGACACATAGGGTCGACTCGTGACTTATTTGTAATTTTTAGTCACTAAAAACCATCACGGGCAAGCCTTGCACCGCCTTCCCGGCGCTGCAGGGCTTGCCCGCGATGTGCTTAAACCACCACCGTCAAAGCGCAAACAGCCCTGCTGGTAGCTTCATCAGGCAATCACTGCCTGCCTGCACCGCCGCCCGATGGGCCGCCGTGCGCGGCAGCAGACGCTTGAAGTAAAACTCGCAGGTGGCCAATTTGCCCTCACAGTAGTCGGCATCACCACTGCCCGCCTCCAGTTGTGCCTGAGCGACCAGCGCCATGCGCAGCCACAGGTAGGCGTGGATGATGTAACCGCTGTACATCAGGTAATCCAGTGCTGCGGCCCCCACTTCATCAGGGTTCTTCAGCGCCGCCATCCCGACCTGGGTGGTCAGTTCACCCCACTGCTGATTGAGCCCGTCGAGCTGCGCGACATACGTCTTGAGCTGTGGATGCCCGGCGTTGGCGGCACAGAACCTGTGAACGATTTTGGTAAAACCGCGCAGCAACTGGCCCTGGCTGCCCAGTACCTTGCGCCCCAGCAGGTCCAGCGCCTGGATGCCGTTGGTACCCTCGTAGATCGGCGCAATGCGGCAGTCACGCACCAACTGCTCCATGCCCCACTCGCGGATATAGCCGTGACCACCAAACACCTGCATCCCGTGGTTGGTCACCTCCAGGCCGGTTTCGGTCATGAACGCCTTGCAGATCGGCGTCAGGAACGCCAACAGGTTCTCGGCGTCCTGGCGTTGCTCGGCGTCGCTGGACAGGTGCGCGGCATCGAGCAATTGGGCGGTGAAGTAGGTCAGTGCCCGGTTGCCTTCGTTGAAGGCTTTCATGGTCAGCAGCATGCGCCGCACATCGGGGTGGACGATGATCGGGTCGGCGGCTTGTTCCGGCGCCTTGGGCCCGGTCAGCGCGCGCATCTGCAGGCGCTCGTTGGCGTACTTGATCGCGCCCTGGAAACTCGCCTCGCCCAGGCACAAGCCCTGCATCCCGGTGCCGAGCCGAGCGTGGTTCATCATGGTGAACATGCAGTTCAGGCCTTTGTTCGCCTCGCCGATCAGGTAACCCGTGGCGCCGTCGAAGTTCAGCACGCACGTGGCCGAGGCCTTGATGCCCATCTTGTGCTCGATCGAACCACAGGTAACCCCGTTGCGCTCGCCCGCCTCGCCTTGGCTGTCGGGCAGGAACTTGGGCACGATAAACAGCGAGATGCCTTTGGTCCCGGCCGGCGCATCCGGCAGCTTGGCCAGAACGAGGTGAATGATGTTGTCACTCAGGTCGTGCTCACCGGCGGAGATGAAGATCTTGCTGCCGGTGACCGCGTAGCTGCCGTCGGCTTGGGGCACCGCGCGGGTCTTGATGATCCCCAGGTCAGTGCCGCAATGGGCCTCGGTCAGGCACATGGTGCCGGTCCACTGGCCGGCCGTGAGTTTGCCCAGGTAGGCCTGTTTCTGCTGCTCGGTGCCGTGGGCGTGAATGGCCGACATCGCACCGTGGGTCAGGCCCGGGTACATGCCCCAAGAGGTGTTGCTGGAACCGACCATCTCGCTGATCACCAGCCCCAGTGAACTCGGCAACCCTTGCCCACCATACGCCGGGTCCGCCGCCAGCCCATGCCAGCCACCTTCGACATACTGGGCGAACGCCTGCTTGAAACCCTTGGGGGTGGTGACCACGCCATTGTCGAAATGGCAGCCTTCTTCGTCACCCGAGCGGTTCAGCGGGGCCAGGACGTTTTCGCAGAAGCGGGCGCCCTCTTCGAGGATTGCATTGACCATGTCCGGGCTGGCATCGGTAGCCCCGAGCGCGGCGTAGTTGGCATGGAAGTCAAACACGTGATCGATCAGAAAGCGCATGTCGCGCAGGGGGGCTTTGTACTCAGGCATGGTCATTGCTCCGTCAGCAGATCCCTGCAACCTACTGCCGCACGCCCCCCCGGACAATCACAGTGCAGGCGCTGAATGCGCCATCATCACTCAATCCGTTGCCCTGTCCATGCGCACCGCGCCACGGCGGTTCTGCCCAAACGCCATCACACAATTTCGCCCGGCTCCCTTGGCGCTGTAGAGTGCCTGGTCGGCGCTTTTCAACACCTCTTCCGGCGTACGCTGCGCCAGGCGCTCGGCAACCCCGATGCTCACCGTGACCGCCACGCTGCAAGCACTGGCCCCGGAGCGGCGCTGCCGACCTTGTTGATCGTCCAGGGGCCGGCTGTCTTGATTGCGCAGCTGAATGTTGTAGCTGGCAATCGCTTCGCGGATCTCCTCCAGGTACGGCAAACACTCTTCAAGGCTCTTGGCCGCGAATACCAGGGCAAACTCTTCGCCGCCATAACGATAGGCACGGCCACCGCCACCGATCTTCGACAATTTGCTGGCCACCAGGCGCAGCACCTGGTCGCCGACATCATGCCCGTGGGTGTCGTTGAATTTCTTGAAGTGATCGACGTCGCTCATGGCCAGCACGTAATTGCGGCCCAGCCGTTGCAAGCGCTCGTTCAGCGCCCGCCGCCCGGGCAAGCCGGTCAACTCATCGCGAAACGCCATCTGGTAGGCCTCGTGTGCCACCGCGGCGGCGATCATCAACATCACTTGGCTGCACATGATGTTCAGGGTAAACGGCAGGATGAAGGTCTTGGGCAGCATCCAGAACAAGCCGAGCAGGCCCACCAGTTGGGCCGCGTGCAAAGGTCGGGGATGGCGCCAATATTGGTAGGCCAATAACCCAAAGGCCGCGAGGAACAGCGGGTATGCCAGCTGGATCAGGCTCATCCAGGCCCCATGCAGCGCCGGCCAACGGATTTCCGCCAGCCAGGCCTGCACGGCCTGGGGATAACTTTGCTCCAGGGCCAGGGCCACACTGCCCACGGCCAGCAGTACCGCGAACCGCGCGACCAGGTCCTGAAACAGATGGGTCCGCTCCTGCCACGCCGCGAATGTCCCGTACAACACGGGCAGCAGCAGGCAGCAGAGATGGAAGATCACCGCGGCGTCTTCGCGTACCCCGCCAAAGTCACGGTAATAGTCGGTTTGGGTGTCGAGCAGAAAGTAGGCGATGTACACCGTGACCATCAGGAACAGTTCACGCTGGCGTCGGTAAACCGCGCAGTACGCGCCACCGAGCAGCAACACCAGGGTCGGCAGGACGTTGAACAACGAGGTGAAAAACACGTTGAGTTCCCTGACGTAAGCCACTGCGAGGCCTGCGAGCAACAGCAGCAGCGAAGGCAGGAAGTGACTCAAACGTACAGCAGAGGAACGCGACAAGGGTAAAGCTCCGGCCCGGCAAATTGATTGATGGCATTATGCCTTCATGCTGGCACGACAGTGCATGAAATGTACTGTCTACGGTTCTTTAACGGCCGCCATAGCGCACGGTTGAGTGTTTCAGCCGGGGGTTTGTATCGCTTTATTTCGGAAATAAAAAAACCGCTGCACCCGAAGGTGCAGCGGCTTGTTGAAGGACCTGCCTTAGGCTCAGTAGCCCAGTGCGAAGTCTTCTTCTTTCATGTCCATCAGGTTGTTGGCGCCCGACAGCATGGTTACAACGTGAGTGCGGGTACGCGGCAGGATGCGCTGGAAGTAGAAACGCGCAGTCTGCAACTTGGCGGTGTAGAACGCCTCTTCGGTCGTGCCGGCAGCCAGTTTTTCGGCTGCCAGGCGCGCCATGTCAGCCCAGAAGTAAGCCAGGCAGACGTAACCGGAGTACATCAGGTAATCCACGGAAGCCGCGCCCACTTCTTCGCGGTCTTTCATCGCGGCCATGCCGACCTTCATGGTCAATTCGCCCCACTCTTTGTTCAGTGCTGCCAGCGGTGCCACGAATTCCTGGACCGCTTCGTTGCCTTCGTTGGTCTGGCAGAACTTGTGCACGATCTTGGTGAAGCCTTTCAGAGCCTCGCCTTGGGTCATCAGCACTTTACGACCCAGCAGGTCGAGAGCCTGGATGCCGGTAGTGCCTTCGTACAGCATGGAAATACGGCTGTCGCGAACGTTCTGCTCCATGCCCCACTCGGCGATGAAACCGTGGCCGCCATAGATCTGCACGCCGTGGTTGGCCGATTCAAAACCGACTTCGGTCATGAAGGCTTTGGCGATTGGCGTCATGAAGGCCAGCAGTGCGTCGGCTTTCTTCTTCTCTTCTTCATCTACGCCGTACTTGACGATGTCGACCTGCTTGGCGGTGAAGTAAACCATTGCACGGTTGCCTTCGGCGAATGCCTTCATGGTCAACAGCATGCGACGAACATCCGGGTGCACGATGATCGGGTCAGCGGCTTTTTCCGGGGCTTTCGGCCCGGTCAGGGAGCGCATCTGCAGGCGATCGCGAGCGTATTTCAGGCCACCCTGGAAGCCGATTTCGGCGTGGGCCAGGCCTTGCAGGGCGGTACCCAGGCGTGCGGTGTTCATGAAGGTGAACATGCAGTTCAGGCCTTTGTTCGCCGGGCCGATCAGGAAACCGGTGGCCTCGTCGAAGTTCATCACGCAGGTGGCGTTGCCGTGGATACCCATCTTGTGTTCCAGGGAACCACAGGTCACGGCGTTGCGCGCACCGATGCTGCCATCGGCGTTGGGCATGAACTTTGGAACGATGAACAGGGAAATGCCTTTGGTGCCAGCCGGAGCGTCCGGTAGGCGGGCCAGTACGATGTGGACGATGTTATCGGCCATGTCGTGTTCACCGGCCGAGATGAAAATCTTGGTCCCGGAAACCTTGTACGAACCATCGGCCTGTGGCTCGGCCTTGGTGCGCAGCATGCCCAGGTCGGTGCCGCAGTGCGGTTCGGTCAGGCACATGGTGCCGGTCCATTCGCCGGAAACCAGCTTGGTCAGGTAAGCCTCTTGCTGCTCTGGCGTGCCGTGCTCGGAGATGGTGTTCATCGCGCCGTGCGACAGGCCAGGGTACATGCCCCACGACCAGTTGGACTCGCCAACCATTTCGCTGACTGCCAGGCCCAGGGACTCCGGCAGGCCTTGGCCGCCGTGCTCGATGTCGTGCGCCAGGCTCGGCCAGCCGCCTTCAACGAATTGTTTGTAGGCTTCCTTGAAACCAGTTGGCGTCTTAACGCCCGACTCGCTCCAGGTGCAGCCTTCGGTATCACCCACGCGGTTCAGCGGAGCCAGCACCTGCTCACAAAACTTGGCGCCTTCCTCGAGAATGGCGTTAACCATGTCCGGGGTAGCGTCCTGGCAAGCCGGAAGGCTCTGATAGTGCGCTTCGTAGCCGAGCAGTTCGTCACGAACGAAGCGAATATCACGCAAGGGGGCCTTGTAGTCAGGCATAGCGATAAACCTCTGCTGATGTAACCGGGAATGAACGACCGCGATGATTTGTTGTGACGGTCAAACAGTTGTTTGAAACATACGTTTACGCTGAAATCTTGTCAAGCGTCGATCCTTCGCCGTTCGTCAACGGCCTCCTGAATTACGCACACAACAAAACGCACGGCCGATGCACAAAGCATCACCGTGTGTCACAAAGATTAGTTGAAGGAGCAGCAATAGCCCGGCCCGACAGCGTATCCATCACGCTGCCGACCGGGAAAGGAGTGGGCGTTTTAGTCGAGCAGATCCAGTTGCAGGTGTTCGGCCACCGCTTCGGCGGTGACCACCTTGAGTTTCGGTACCCGTCCCAGGCAAGGCGCGGGCAGTCGCTCGGCCAGGGTTGCGAGGTTTTCTTCCAGGCGTGAGGTCTTGGGTTCGATGATATTGGCCACCCACCCGGCCAGTTGCAGTCCGTCGCGGGCAATCGCTTCGGCGGTCAGCAAAGCGTGATTGATGCACCCCAGGCGCACCCCGACTACCAGGATCACCGGCAGGCCCAGCGCCATCGCCAGGTCCGACAGATTATCCTGGTCGGCCAGCGGCACACGCCAGCCACCGGCGCCCTCGATCAAGGTGAAGTCCGCCTGCTTATCGAGGATATGGCGCATCGGCGCTACCAGCGACTGGACCGTCAGCGCAACACCGGCCTCGCGTGCCGCCAGATGGGGGGCGATGGCCGGCTCGAACGCCTGCGGATTAACCTCGGTGTAGGTCAGCGGCAACGAACACTGTGCCAGCAACGCCAGTGCGTCGGCATTGCGCAGGCCCTTGGGCGTCACGTCGCAACCGGAAGCCACTGGCTTGCCGGCCGCCGTGCTCAACCCTGCCAAGCGTGCGGCGTGCAACAGGCCGGCGGCCACCGTGGTCTTGCCGACATCGGTATCGGTGCCCGTGATGAAATACGCTGCGCTCATCGAGGTTTCTCCAATACGGCATAGACCACCTGATACGTGGCTGGCAGCCCTTGCGCCTGACGGAACTGCTCATAGGCGGCGATCAAACCACTGATGCGCGCCCGACCTGTCAGCCCACCTGGCCGACCCGGATTCAGATTATGCGCGCCCAGCGCTTTAAGTTCATGGGTCAAGCTGCGCACGTCCGGATATTGCAGCACATGGGCACACTGCTGCAGGTCCAGCACGTTCAAACCGCTGGCCGCACATAACTGCTGATAGCGGCTGAACTCACGGAACCGATTGACGTGCACCTGGCCGTCGACCTGCCGCCAACTGTCGCGCAGTTCATACAACGTGCCGACGCACAGGCTGGCAAAGGCCAACACCCCTCCCGGCTTGAGCACCCGATAGGCTTCACTGAGCACCGTGGCAAAATCGGCGCACCACTGCACCGCCAGGCTGGAAAACACCAGGTCGCAACTGGCGTCCTGCAGGGGCAGGCGTTCCGCGTCCCCGGCAATGAAATGCTGCGCCCCGCCCAAGGGCCTGGCGTGCTTGAGCATGCCTTCAGCAATGTCCAGTGCCACTCCGGCGCTCGCAGGAAACCGCTCTTGCAACGCTCGGCTGAAATACCCGGTGCCGCAGCCCATGTCTAGCCAAACAGCAGGGACAAAATCTTCCGGTAACCGACGTAACAACTCACTACCCACGTCGCGCTGCAACTCGGCCACGCTGTCGTAACTGGCCGCCGCCCGGGAAAAGGACGCCGCGACCTGGCGCTTGTCGGGCAAACCGCCGGGCAGGTTGGGAAGAGACAAATCAGTCATCACCGCACTCGTGCAAAAAGGCCTGGATCGCCCCCGCCACACCGTGGGGGTCTTCCAGAAGAAACGCATGACTGGCCTGTTCAATCAGACCAATTTCAACATCGGGCAACAGGCTCAACAGCTCGCCCGCAGCCTCGGCCGGCACCAAGCCATCGAGGCCGGCAAACAGATGCAACTGCGGCCCGCGGAAAGCCTGCAAGGCCTTGCGGGTGTCCAGTTGGGCGAGCAGTTCCAGGCCACTCATCAGCACCGCTGGCGCCGTATGGGGGGCTCCGCCCAACAACAGCCGCGACAGGCCGCGCGAGTCTTCGGCGCCCTGGGCGCAGAGCAGGCTGAAGCGTTTGAGGGTGGTGCGCGGGTCGGCGTTGCAACCGGCCAGGAACCCGTCGAACGTCTGCGCCGGCATGGCGCTGGACCACTCGGCATGGGCGACAAACGATGGATTGCTCGCCAGCGTCAGCAAGCCACAGCAGCGCTCGCCACGGCGGGCGGCCAGTTCTGCGGCGAGCATCCCGCCCAGTGACCAACCGCCCAGCCAGGCGTCTTGCGGCACACTGGCGTCGAGTTCTTCGAGCCATTCATCAAGGTCGCTGGAGTCCAGCTCCGGCAAGGGTTCGATCTCCACCCGCAGGTGTTCGTCGAGACCTTGCAACGCGGCCGCCAACGGCTCCAGTGGAGAAATACCCAGGCCCCAGCCCGGCAACAGAATCAGTCGATCACGCATGGTTCACCGCCGCTCCCAGATGCTGTACACAATCGGCCAGCCCTTCTAACAATAGCTGCACCTGTGCCTCGCTGTGGGCGGCGGTCAGGGTCACGCGCAAACGGGCGCTGCCGGCCGGCACGGTGGGTGGGCGAATCGCCGTGACCATCAATCCGCGCTCACGCAGCATCTGCGAGAACCGCAGCGCTCGCCCGGCATCGCCGATCATGATCGGCTGAATCGGCGTGGCGCTGTCCATCAGTTCCAGGCCAATCTGTTCGGCACCCTGGCGGAACTGGCGGATCAGCACCTGCAGATGCTCACGTCGCCAATGCTCGCTGCGCAACAACTCCAGGCTCTTGAGGGTCGCGCAGGCCAGGGCCGGCGGTTGGCTGGTGGTGTAGATGTACGGGCGAGCGAATTGGATCAGGCTTTCGATCAACTCTTCACTGCCAGCCACAAACGCACCGGCCGTACCGAAGGCCTTGCCGAGGGTGCCGACCAATACCGGCACATCCTCCTGGCTCAGGCCGAAATGCTCGACCACTCCACCGCCAGTGGCACCCAGCGGACCAAAACCGTGGGCGTCATCGACCATCAGCCAGGCGCCCCTGGCTTTGGTTTCCCGAGCCAGGGCAGGCAAGTCGGCAATGTCGCCGTCCATGCTGAACACGCCATCGGTGACCACCAGGGTATTGCCGGTGGCCTTCTCCAGGCGCCTGGACAGGCTTACGGAGTCGTTGTGCAGGTAGCGATTGAAACGCGCGCCCGACAACAGCCCCGCATCCAGCAACGACGCGTGATTGAGCCGATCTTCGAGCACTGTATCGCCCTGCCCGACCAGCGCGGTTACCGCTCCGAGGTTGGCCATGTAACCGGTGGTGAACAGCAGCGCCCGCGGGCGACCGGTCAGGTCGGCTAGGGCCTCTTCCAGTTCGTGGTGCGGCGTGCTGTGGCCGATCACCAGGTGTGAAGCGCCACCGCCCACACCCCAGCGTGCCGCGCCCGCGCGCCAGGCTTCAATCACTTGGGGATGATTGGCCAGGCCCAGGTAATCGTTGTTGCAGAACGCCAGCAACGGCTGTCCATCGACCACCACTTGTGGGCCCTGCGGGCTCTGCAGCAGTGGACGTTGACGGTACAGGTGTTCGGCACGACGGGCCGCAAGACGCGCGGCGAGATCGAAAGACATGCAGACCTCGATTAGCGCTCAACCCTGTGGGAGCTGGCTTGCCTGCGATGACGGCGGCACATTCAGCATCAATGTGCCCGACAGACCGCTATCGCAGGCAAGCCAGCTCCCACACTGGACCGCACTTCGACAAGAGATATGACTTAAACAGCCGCGTTGTAGAACTGCTCGCTGCTTTTCTGTTCTACCAGCGCCTGTTCGATGGCGGCCTGGTGGACCTCGTCGGCGTGCTCTTCGCGAGCCTCCGGCAAGATGCCCAGGCGCGCGAACAACTGCATGTCCTTGTCCGCCTGCGGGTTGGCGGTGGTCAGCAATTTGTCGCCGTAGAAAATCGAGTTGGCACCGGCGAAGAAGGCCAGGGCCTGCATTTGCTCGTTCATGGCCTCACGGCCAGCCGACAGGCGCACATGGGATTGGGGCATCAGGATGCGCGCGACGGCCAGCATGCGAATGAAGTCGAACGGGTCGATGTCTTCGGCGTTTTCCAGCGGTGTGCCCGCCACTTTCACCAGCATGTTGATCGGCACCGACTCCGGGTGCTCCGGCAGGTTGGCCAACTGGATCAGCAGGTTGGCGCGATCGTCCAGCGACTCGCCCATGCCCAGGATCCCGCCCGAGCAGATCTTCATCCCCGAATCACGCACATAGGCCAGGGTCTGCAGACGCTCGCTGTAGGTGCGGGTGGTGATGATGCTGGTGTAGAACTCCGGCGAGGTATCGAGGTTGTGGTTGTAGTAGTCCAGGCCCGCTTGCGCCAGGGCCGCGGTCTGGTCCTGGTCGAGCCGGCCCAGGGTCATGCAGGTTTCCAGGCCCATGGCCTTGACGCCTTTGACCATCTCCAGCACGTAGGGCATGTCTTTGGCCGAGGGGTGTTTCCACGCCGCGCCCATGCAGAAACGGGTCGAACCAATGGCCTTGGCACGAGCGGCCTCTTCCAGGACCTGCTGCACTTGCATCAGCTTTTCTTTTTCCAGGCCGGTGTTGTAGTGACCGGACTGCGGGCAATATTTGCAATCTTCCGGGCAAGCGCCGGTCTTGATCGACAGCAGGGTCGAGACCTGGACGCGGTTGGCATCGAAATGCGCACGGTGCACCGTCTGCGCCTGGAACAACAGGTCATTGAAAGGCTGAACGAACAGCGCTTTAACTTCGGCCAAAGACCAATCGTGACGCAATTTGGCGGTGATGCTGGCGCTCATCGGCTCATTTCCTTTCTTATGCTTTGGCACGTACCCCGGGAAAAACCGAATTCCCACAGGCACAACACGGATGTTTCAGCATATTTAAGGAAGACTCATGCGCTGTCAACCACAGTACGAAGGGCTGGTTTACATCTGGCTAAAAAACACACAGCAATGTTTGCTCTGCAACGATCCAGCCGACACCCCGCAGCCCATTTGCCAACCCTGTGAAACCGAACTGCCCTGGCTGGTCGAGCATTGCACGGTTTGCGCATTGCCCCTGGCCGTCAGCGGCCAGGTCTGCAGCCAGTGTCTGAGCGCCCCTCCGGCATTCGCCCAGGTGATCGCGCCCTGGTCCTATAGCTTTCCGGTCGACAGCTTGATCACCCGTTTCAAGCACTCGGCGAACTGGCCCTATGGCCGCCTGTTGGGCGAACTTCTCGGACAATTCGTGCAACATTGCTTCGATGAAGGTTTACCGCGCCCCGCCGCACTGGTGCCGGTACCGCTGGCACGCCAAAGGCTTCGCGCGCGAGGTTTTAATCAGGCGGCGATGCTGGCCAACTGGCTTAGCGCCAACTTGCAGGTACCCAGCGAGGAACACCTGCTCCAACGCATCCACGACACCACCGCGCAGCAGGACCTCAGCGCCAGGGCGCGCCAGCAGAACCTGCGCAACGCCTTCGCGCTGACCCCGCAGGCAGCTATCAAAGGCCGGCACCTGGCCTTGGTCGACGATGTGCTGACCACCGGCGCCACCGCCCAGAGCCTGGCGCGCCTGTTGATCGACGCGGGCGCCAGCCGCGTCGATGTCTATTGCCTGGCGCGCACCGCAAAACCCGGCACCCCAACTTGACTCCGACGCGCCGAGCCGCCAACGTCCGAGTCCATCACCCGTACTCGCAGCGCAGATCATGTCCTTGCCTACTTTGTTGTCTCAACACATTGTCCGTCGCCCGCAACGCATTGCGCTGCTGCAGCACATTGCCGAACAGGGTTCGATCACCCGCGCCGCGAAAAGCGCCGGGCTCAGCTACAAGGCGGCGTGGGATGCCATCGATGAACTCAACAACCTGGCACAAAAGCCCCTGGTGGAGCGCAGTGTCGGCGGCAAGGGCGGCGGTGGCGCGCGACTGTCCAGCGAGGGCGAGCGCGTGCTGCGCCTCTACCTGCGCCTGCAGGCCTTGCAAGCGCAGGTCCTGGAGGCGGCAGAAGATGCCAGCGACCTCGACCTGCTCGGTCGCTTGATGCTGCGCACCAGCGCCCGCAACCAGTTGCATGGCACGGTCGCCGGTATCGAGGCCCAAGGGCGCAATGACCTGATCGCCCTGACCCTGGCGGGCGGCCTGACCCTGCACGCGCAAATCACCCACGACAGCACCCAGCATCTGGACCTGCAAGCCGGCACCGAAGTGGTCGCGCTGATCAAGGCCGGCTGGCTCGAGTTGCTGGCGAGCGAACACGCGCCTACGCCTGGCTATAACTCCCTGAACGGTACGATCGAGCAGATTCTCGACGCCGAAGACGGCCCCAGTGAGGTGCGAATCGTCCTACCCAACGGTCAGACCTTGTGCGCCCTGGCCGAGCCATTGCACCTGCGGAGCAACTCCCTGCTGATTGGCAAACCGGTGCGGGTGCAATTCTCCCCTGCCAACGTGTTGCTCGGCACACCGCTGTGAACCGCTGAGCTCTGCAATATTTGTGTCATCAACGCCCCTTATGGTGACTGCCAAAACCAGCAGGGAGCCTGATGTGAGCCTATTAGAAGAAAACCAAGCCACCGACCTCGAACAAATCGTCGGCCTCAGCCGTCGCGGTTTTATCAGTGCCGGTGCGCTGTGCGGTGCCGCGATGTTCCTCGGCGGCAACCTGTTGAGCCGCAGCGTGATGGCCGCCAGCGTCAGTGCCGCCAACAGCAAATTGCTGGGTTTTGCCAGTATCGCCGCCGCCACCAGTGACACCATCAGCCTGCCGGCGGGCTACACCTCCTCGGTATTGATCAGTTGGGGCCAACCCCTGCACAAGGACGGCCCGGCCTTTGACCCGAGTGGCAACGGCACCGCCCTGCAGCAGGAAGCCCAGTTCGGCGACAACAACGATGGCATGAGCCTGTTCGCGTTCCCGGACGACGACAACCGCGCATTGATGGCCATCAACAACGAATACACCAACTACCGCTACCTCTACCCCCACGGCGGCATGCCGCAATCGGCCGAAGAAGTGCACAAGGCCCTGGCCTGCGAAGGCGTATCGGTCATTGAAGTGCAGCGCCAGGACGGCCAATGGCACTTCGTCCAGGGCTCGCGCTACAACCGCCGCATCCACGGCAACGCGCCGATTCGTGTCGGTGGCCCGGCCGCCGGCCACGCCTTGTTGCAGACCAGCGCCGATCCCAAAGGCCTGAATGTGCTCGGCACGTTCCAGAACTGCGCCAACGGCAAGACGCCCTGGGGCACCTACCTGACCTGCGAAGAGAACTTCACCGACTGTTTTGGCAGCAGCAATGCCGATCAGAAGTTCGACGCCGCGCAAAAACGCTACGGTGTAGTGGCGACCAGCAAAGAGATCAACTGGCACCCCCACGATCCGCGTTTTGACCTGGCGAAAAACCCCAACGAGCTCAATCGCCACGGCTGGGTGGTGGAAATCGATCCGTTCGACCCGCAGTCAACCCCGGTCAAGCGCACCGCCCTGGGCCGTTTCAAGCACGAAAACGCCGCCCTAGCCGAAACCCATGACGGGCGTGCGGTGGTGTACATGGGCGACGACGAGCGTGGCGAGTTCATCTACAAGTTCATCAGCCGCGACAAGATCGACCACCAGAACCCCAAGGCCAACCACGACCTGCTGGACCATGGCACCTTGTACGTCGCCCGTTTTGATGCCGGCGACAGCAACCCCGATCACCCCAAGGGCCAGGGCCAGTGGGTCGAACTGAGCCACGGCAAGAACGGCATCGACGCCAGCAACGGCTTTGCCGATCAGGCCGAGGTGCTGATTCACGCGCGCCTGGCGGCCAGCGTGGTCGGCGCAACGCGCATGGACCGCCCGGAGTGGATTGTCGTCAGTCCGAGCGACGGCCAGGTCTATTGCACCCTCACCAACAACGTCAAGCGTGGGGAAGAGGGGCAGCCAGCGGGCGGACCGAACCCGCGGGAGAAGAACGTCTACGGGCAGATCCTGCGCTGGCGCACCGAGGGCGACGACCATGCCTCGCCGGCGTTCGCCTGGGACCTGTTCGTGGTTGCCGGCAACCCGACGCTACACGCTGGCACGGCCAAGGCCGGCTCGTCGAACATCACCCCGCAGAACATGTTCAACAGCCCCGATGGCCTGGGCTTCGACCAGGCCGGTCGCCTGTGGATCCTGACCGACGGCGACTCCAGCAATGCCGGGGACTTCGCCGGCATGGGCAACAACCAGATGCTCTGCGCCGACCCTGAAACCGGGGAAATCCGCCGCTTCATGGTCGGCCCGGTAGGTTGTGAGGTCACAGGCATCAGCTTCTCGCCCGACCAGAAAACCCTGTTTGTCGGCATTCAGCACCCCGGTGAGAACGGCGGTTCGACCTTCCCCGAGCACCTGCCCAACGGCAAGCCGCGCTCCTCGGTCATGGCCATCCGCCGGGAAGACGGCGGGATCGTCGGCGCCTGACCCAGGCCCTTCGCGAACCGGCTCGCCTGCACAGCCAACTGTGCGAGCCGGCTCGCGATGCCATCTGCACAGCCCCCACCTATCTGCGTCCGTCTGCGCTACCATGCTTGGCCGGACGCGGCAGCCTGCTGCGCGCAGGAGTCAGCATGTCTCACCCGTTTGAAACACTTACCCCCGATCTGGTGCTCGATGCCGTTGAAAGCATCGGCTTTCTCAGCGACGCCCGCGTCCTGGCACTCAACAGCTACGAAAACCGCGTGTATCAGGTCGGCATCGACGACAGCGAACCCCTGATCGCCAAGTTCTATCGCCCGCAGCGCTGGACCAACGAAGCCATTCTCGAAGAACACCGCTTCACCTTCGAGCTGGCCGAGTGTGAAGTGCCGGTGGTGGCGCCGCTGATTCACAATGGCGAAAGCCTGTTCGAACACGCCGGCTTTCGCTTCACCCTGTTCCCGCGCCGTGGCGGCCGTGCCCCGGAGCCGGGCAATCTCGACCAGCTCTACCGCCTGGGCCAGTTGCTCGGGCGTTTGCACGCGGTGGGCTCGACCCGCCCGTTCGAACACCGCGAAGCACTGGGGGTGAAGAATTTCGGCCATGACTCGCTGAACACCCTGCTCGAAGGCAATTTCGTACCGCGCAGCTTGCTGCCCGCCTACGAGTCAGTGGCACGCGATCTGCTCAAGCGCGTGGAAGAGGTGTACGCCAGCACGCCGCACAAGAACATCCGCATGCACGGCGACTGCCACCCCGGCAACATGATGTGCCGCGATGAGATGTTCCATATCGTCGACCTCGACGACTGTCGCATGGGCCCGGCGGTGCAGGACCTGTGGATGATGCTTGCTGGCGATCGCCAGGAATGCCTCAGCCAATTGTCGGAGCTGATGGACGGCTACCGCGAGTTCCACGACTTCGACCCGCGCGAACTGGCACTGATCGAGCCGTTGCGCGCCCTGCGCCTGATGCACTACAGCGCCTGGCTGGCCCGTCGCTGGGACGACCCGGCATTCCCCCGCAGCTTCCCCTGGTTCGGCACCGAGCGTTACTGGGGCGACCAGGTGCTGGCGTTGCGTGAGCAATTATCGGCGTTGAACGAAGAGCCCCTGAAACTCTTCTGACCGCAGGCCCAAGGTGGGAGCGAGCCTGCTCGCGAAAGCGCTGGCTCATTCAACAAATCTGTTGAATGTTGATCCGCTATCGCGAGCAGGCTCGCTCCCACATTAGTTTTGTGGTTTAACCGGTATCCAACCTGTTCAGATAAGACATCCAGCGACAAATCTCCTTACAATCCACTCTTTGTTAGTTGCCTAAGCAAGGATTCTGCATGCAAGCCGCCAACCCGCGTCGCGGTTACATCCTGGGCCTGAGTGCCTACATCATCTGGGGCTTGTTCCCGCTTTACTTCAAGGCCATCGCCAGCGTACCCGCCGTGGAAATCATCATCCACCGGGTGCTGTGGTCGGCGCTGTTCGGCGCGTTACTGCTGATGGTCTGGAAACACCCGGGCTGGTGGCGCGAACTGCGGGAGAACCCGCGCCGCCTGGCGATCCTGGCCCTGAGCGGGACGCTGATCGCGGCCAACTGGCTGACCTACGTCTGGTCGGTGAACAACGGGCGCATGCTCGAAGCCAGCCTCGGCTACTACATCAACCCGTTAGTGAACGTGCTGCTGGGCATGCTGCTGCTCGGTGAGCGCCTGCGTCGCATGCAGTGGCTGGCCGTTGGCCTGGCAGCCGTAGGTGTGGCGCAGCAGGTCTGGCAAGTCGGCAGCCTGCCCTGGGTGTCGCTGGTGCTGGCATTGACCTTCGGTTTCTACGGCCTGATCCGCAAGCAGGCGCCGGTCAAGGCCCTGCCTGGGCTGGTAGTGGAGACCTGGATGCTGGTGCCGATTGCCGTCGCCTGGCTGCTCTTCAACCCGACCGCAAGTAGCGCTCAAGCTGAATTCTGGACCACCTCCGAAGCCTGGTGGCTGGTGGCGGCCGGTCCGGTGACGCTGGTGCCGCTGGTCTGCTTCAACGCCGCCGCCCGGCACCTGCCCTACACCACCCTGGGCTTCCTGCAGTACCTGGCGCCGACCCTGGTGCTGTTGCAGGCAGTGCTGCTGTTTGGCGAACACCTGTCCTCCAGCACCCTGGTGGCCTTCATGTTTATCTGGGCCGGGTTGGCGGTCTACAGCATCGATGCCTGGATCAGTTTGCGCCGGCGCAACTGATCAAAAAACGCACAACAAGCTGCAAGCCACGGTGTACGTGGCCTGCAGCCATCCTTCCCAAGGTTATCCACAACCTGATCCCCGCCGTTTGTGCACAAGCCCTTGAAACTGCTGGTTTTTTGACCAATATCCCGTAGGCCACGGCCCGCCTGCGCTGCAGGCCTGTCTCTACAGGTTATCCACAGGCAGGTGCAGGTTTTTCTTGGATAACCCTACCTGCGCCTACGGATCGCTACGCAACACCAACTCCACCATCAAGTCATCGGCCAGGGTTTCCAGGCGCGACTGCAGCACGTCCAGCGACAGGGTCAAGGGCACCGCAAGAATGGCTTCGGCATGAAACAGCGGTTCACTGCTCATGGGTGCTGGCCGCACCTCGGTCACCAACCGCTCGAGGTTGACCCCTTGCTCACTGAGCAGGCGGGTAATGTCGCGCACAATTCCCGGACGATCGTTACCTACCAACTCCATGGCAATCGGCTTCCAGGTGCAGGACTGTTCGATCCCGCTCTCGGCAATCAATACCCGAATCCCGTGGCTGGCCAACGCCTGCAGCGCATCCACCAGTTCGTCGTAGGCCTCGGCCGGCACCCCCACCCGCAGGATCCCGGCAAATTGCCCGGCCATCCGCGACATGCGGCTTTCCAGCCAGTTGCCGCCATGTTCGGCGATACATTGGGCAATGCGCTCGACCTGACCGGGTTTATCCGGGGCGAATACCGTGAGTACGAGGTGGTCCATGGCGCAGCCCTCTAGTCATGACTTTTGTTCTGGAAAGGCAAGTATAGGCAAGGGGCTGGTGATGCTCGGCCGCGATGCGTCGGTGAGTCGATTGCCGGTGATTGGCGCGACAGCGGAAACCCTGAAAACCACAAATCGTGTACAAGTTTTTATATTTAACTGGAACAATCTCATGGTTTTTTGAGAACATCCCGTGCCCTGACGTGACTGCAATGCGTCATGGGGTCGCAGAACGACGTAATTAGTCTAATTTTCACAACCGCAATTCATCATGTAGTATGCCGCAGCGCGCACTACATAACGTTGGATCGATGTCTGCCGCAGGCCCAATCGCAACCCTGAAAGCCCCGTCAGCAAGGCCTCCAAGCCGTTGATTGGTCCCGCCCAGCCGCCCGTCATGGCATGTACTGGTAGGGCGGTTTGTGGTTTAAATGGCCAGTGGCTTCATTGTCATAATTGAAGAGCTGAAAAGCGAAATAGCTGAGCAGAGTGAGGCAAGCAATGACTGAACACGTTCAAGTCGGTGGCCTGCAGGTCGCCAAAGTCCTGTTCGACTTCGTGAACAACGAAGCCATTCCCGGTACCGGCCTCACCGCCGATAAGTTCTGGGCCGGAGCCGACAAGGTCATTCACGACCTGGCCCCGAAGAACAAAGCCCTACTCGCCAAACGCGATGACTTCCAGGCGCGTATCGACGCCTGGCACCAGTCCCGTACCGGCCAAGCACACGATGCTGTGGCCTACAAAGCCTTCCTGCAAGACATCGGTTATCTGCTGCCAGAAGCGGCCGATTTCCAGGCTACGACGCAAAACGTCGACGAAGAAATCGCCCGGATGGCCGGCCCGCAACTGGTGGTGCCGGTGATGAACGCCCGCTTCGCCCTGAACGCCTCGAACGCTCGCTGGGGTTCGTTGTACGACGCGCTCTATGGCACTGACGCCATCAGCGAAGCCGATGGCGCGCAGAAGGGCAAAGGCTACAACAAGGTCCGTGGCGACAAGGTCATCGCCTTCGCCCGCGCCTTCCTCGACGAGGCCGCACCGCTGGCCGCCGGCTCTCATGTCGACTCCAGCCGCTACGCGATCGTTGCTGGCAAGCTGGTGGTCAGTCTCAAGGGCGGCAGCAACACCGGCCTGCGCAACGACGCGCAATTGATAGGTTTCCACGGCGACGCCGCGGCACCGACCGCAGTGTTGCTCAAGCACAACGGCCTGCACTTCGAAATCCAGATCGACGCCAGCACCCCGGTCGGCCAGACCGACGCAGCCGGTGTCAAAGACGTACTGATGGAAGCGGCGCTGACCACCATCATGGACTGCGAAGACTCGGTCGCTGCCGTCGATGCCGACGACAAAGTGGTGATCTACCGCAACTGGCTCGGCCTGATGAAGGGCGACCTGTCGGAAGAAGTCAGCAAGGGCGGCCAGAGCTTTACCCGCACCATGAACGCCGACCGCACCTACACCGCGCCTGATGGCAGCGAACTGAGCCTGCACGGCCGCTCCCTGCTGTTCGTGCGTAACGTCGGCCACCTGATGACCATCGATGCGATCCTCGACAAGGACGGCAACGAAGTTCCGGAAGGCATCCTCGACGGCCTGGTGACCAACCTGGCGGCGATCCACAGCCTCAACGGCAACACCACCCGCAAAAACAGCCGCACCGGTTCGGTCTACATCGTCAAACCGAAAATGCACGGTCCTGAAGAAGCGGCGTTCACCAACGAGCTGTTCGGGCGCATCGAAGACGTCCTCGAACTGCCACGCAACACCCTCAAAGTCGGGATCATGGACGAAGAGCGGCGCACCACCATCAACCTCAAGGCGTGCATCAAGGCCGCCAGCGAGCGTGTGGTGTTCATCAACACCGGCTTCCTCGACCGCACCGGCGATGAAATCCACACCTCCATGGAAGCCGGCCCGATGGTTCGCAAGGCCGACATGAAGGCTGAAAAATGGATCGGCGCCTACGAAAACTGGAACGTCGATATCGGTCTGAGCACCGGCCTGCAAGGCCGCGCGCAAATCGGTAAAGGCATGTGGGCCATGCCCGACCTGATGGCCGCCATGCTCGAGCAGAAAGTCGCTCACCCACTCGCCGGTGCCAACACCGCCTGGGTGCCGTCACCGACTGCTGCCGCCCTGCACGCCCTGCACTACCACAAGGTCGACGTGTTCGCTCGCCAGGCCGAACTGGCCAAGCGCACCCGCGCCTCGGTGGACGACATCCTGACCATCCCGCTGGCGGTGAACCCGCAGTGGAGCGCCGAGCAGATCAAGAACGAACTGGACAACAACGCCCAGGGCATTCTCGGTTATGTCGTGCGCTGGATCGACCAGGGTGTCGGTTGCTCGAAGGTCCCGGACATCAATGACGTCGGCCTGATGGAAGACCGTGCGACGCTGCGTATCTCCAGCCAGCACATCGCCAACTGGCTGCGCCATGGCATCGTCACTGAAGATCAGGTGATGGAAAGCCTCAAGCGCATGGCGCCGGTGGTTGACCGCCAGAACGCCAACGACCCGCTGTATCGTCCGCTGGCACCGAATTTCGACAGCAACATCGCCTTCCAGGCGGCGGTTGAACTGGTGATCGAAGGCACCCAGCAGCCGAACGGCTACACCGAGCCGGTCCTGCACCGTCGCCGGCGTGAATTCAAGGCTGCCAATGGCCTCTAAGTAAGCGCTGACGCCGGACAAAAAAAGGCCCTGATCGACAGATCAGGGCCTTTTTTCGTGGTGCCGGGTGTGACTGGTTAGAGCGACATGCCCAGCTCATGCCTGACCAACTCCAGCAACTTGCCGGTATCGATCGGCTTGAGCAGGAAGTCCACCACGCTCATGTGCATGGCCGCAATCGCGTCCTGCACGTCGGCCTCGCCGGAGACAATGATGATCGGCAGTGCGGCCCGGACCGATTCACGCACCTGGCGGATCAGATCCAGCCCATCGACATGCCCCATGCGCAGATCGGTGATCACCAGGCCGATCGAGGGGGTAGTCTCCAGCAGCTTCAGCGCGCTTTCGCCACTGGCGGCGGTCATGCACCGAATGCCGGCAAGGGCCAGGAACTGCTTGAGCAATTCGCGGGCATCCTGGTCATCATCGACGATCAATACCCGCTGGGCCGGTAAATCCGGCTCAAGCATGATTGCACTCAGCGCTTCACGCTCGGCATCGCTCAAAATATCGTGGTCGGACATAGGTCACTCAACAGTTTCAGATCGTTCTCCTAGCACAATTATCTGACATCGCTAAGCAGTGCTTAAATGTGCGCTTCGTCGGATACTTTTCCAAGAGGGTCGGGCAAAGGTTTTAGGTACCCATGACGTAGGACCGCTCCGAGTTTTTTAATCGAGGTCCCGCGACCTAGACTTACGTCCAATGGGCACCCCGTGCGCAGGGGCCGACCATGCAGATACCCCAACAACAATAAATCGAAAAAGACTGCGGTCATGGTTATGAGTAAAACGGACGCCTTCACCCAGGCTGGGAAAACCGCGGTGTTGCAGAACATCCAGGGCACCTTGCAGTTCCTGCAGCGGTTCCCGCCGTTCAACCAGATGGAACACGCGCACCTGGCATACCTGGTGGAGCAGTGCCAACTGCGTTTCTACGCGCCTGGCGACAGCATCATCAAGCCGGCCGACGGCCCGGTTGAGCACTTCTACATCGTCAAGCAGGGCCGAGTGGTGGGCGAACGTCCGCATAGCGCCAAGGGCGGCACCGAAACCACCTTCGAAATCACCACCGGCGAGTGTTTTCCCCTCGCCGCGCTGCTCGGTGAGCGGGCGACCCGCACCGAGCACCTGGCGGGCGAAGATACCTTTTGCCTGCAGTTGAACAAGCTGGCGTTCATCAAGCTGTTTGCCCTTTCCAGCACCTTTCGCGACTTCGCCCTGCGCGGCGTCAGCAGCCTGCTGGACCAGGTCAACCAGCAAGTCCAGCAGAAGGCCGTGGAAACCCTCGGCACCCAGTACTCACTCAACACCCGCCTCGGCGAACTGGCGATGCGCCACCCCGTGACTTGTAGCCCGACCACGCCCCTGCGCGAAGCCGTGACCCTGATGCACGAGCAACAGGTCGGCAGCATCGTGATCGTCGACGAACACAAGGCCCCCCTGGGGATTTTCACCCTGCGCGATTTGCGCCACGTGGTCGCCGACGGCACTCGCGACTTCGATCAGCCCATAGCCCGGCACATGACCCAGGCGCCGTTTTACCTGAGCCCGGACCACAGCGCATTCGACGCGGCCATTGCCATGACCGAACGGCACATTGCCCACGTCTGCCTGGTCAAGGACCAACGCCTGTGCGGCGTGGTCTCCGAGCGCGATCTGTTTTCCCTGCAGCGGGTCGACCTGGTGCACCTGGCACGGACCATTCGTAACGCGCCACGGGTCGACAACCTGGTGGCGATTCGCGGTGAGATTGGCCAACTGGTCGAGCGCATGCTCGCCCACGGCGCCTCCTCGACCCAGATCACCCAAATCATCACCCTGCTCAACGACCACACCGTGTGCCGGGTGATCGAGCTGACACTGGCGGAAAAGGGCGACCCGGGCATCCCCTTCAGTTGGTTGTGCTTCGGCAGTGAAGGCCGCCGCGAGCAAACCCTGCACACCGACCAGGACAACGGCCTGCTGTTCGAGGCGCGCGATGCTGCCCATGCCGCCGAGATCCGCGGCCGGCTACTGCCCATCGCCCAACAGATCAACCACAGCCTGGCGCTCTGCGGCTTCACCCTGTGCAAGGGCAACATCATGGCCGGCAATCCCGAGCTGTGCCTGTCCCGAGCCGAGTGGGCCAGGCGTTTCGCCGCCTTCATCCGCGAGGCCACCCCGCAGAACCTGCTGGGCTCGAGTATCTACTTTGACCTGCGGGTGGTTTGGGGCGAGGAGCAGGGTTGCGCGCAACTGCGCCGAGCCATCCTCGACCAGGTAGCCGACAATCGCCTGTTCCAGCGCATGCTGGCTGAGAATGCCTTGCGCCAGCGGCCACCGGTGGGGCGTTTGCGCGAGTTCGTCCTGAGCAAAAAGAGCGGCGAAAAAGCCACCCTCGACCTCAAGGTGCAGGGCCTGACGCCCTTCGTCGACGGCGCGCGCCTGTTGGCCCTGGCCAACGGCATTGAAACCAACAACACCCTGGAACGTTTCCGCGAGCTGGTGGCCAAGGAAATCATCGAGCCCCTGGACGGCGCGGCCTACGAAGAGGCCTATCACTTCATCCAGCAAACCCGCATGCAACAGCATCAGCGCCAGAGCCGCGAGAACCTGCCCTACTCCAACCGCGTCGACCCGGACAGCCTCAATCACCTGGACCGGCGCATCCTGCGTGAATCCCTGCGCCAGGCCCAACGCCTGCAAAGCAGCCTCAGCCTGCGGTACCAGCTATGAGCCTGTTTTCCTGGCTGCGTGCGGCCACCCCGACCCTGACCCTCGAACAGCAACAGCGCCTGGCACAACTGCCCAGCGCACCGACCCTGGACGATTGCAGCCTGCGCGAGCAACGCTGGGTGGTGCTCGACCTGGAAACCACCGGCCTGAACCTGAGCAAGGACCTGGTGCTGTCCATCGGCGCCGTGGTCATCGAAGATGGCGCGATCGATTTCAGCCAGCAGTTCGAGCGCACCCTGCAACGCCACGCACACAAACTCGGTCCCAGCGTGTTGCTGCACGGGCTGGGGCCGAGCGCGATTGCCGCCGGCAGCGATCCGGTGGACGCCCTGCTGGACTTCATGGAGTTTGTCGGCGACAGCCCGCTCCTGGCCTTCCATGCCCCCTTCGACCAACACATGCTTGGCCGCGCCTTGAAGGACAGCCTGGGTTATCGCCTGCAACATAAGTTTCTTGATGTTGCCGACATGGCTCCACTGCTCTGCCCCCAAGCGCACATCCGCGAAGCCGGCCTGGATGACTGGATCAACTGGTTCCAGTTGCAGATCTTCGAGCGCCACAACGCCAGCGCCGACGCCATGGCCACGGCCGAGCTGGCGTTGATCCTGTTCAGCCGGGCGCGGGCGCAACAGATTCACAGCCCGCTGGAGCTGCAACAACGGCTCAGCCAGTGGAAGCGACGCCAGCAAAAACACTCCTTTTAATCCAGCTTTCGGCACAATCGACCCGACCAACGCCAATTGCGCACGGGCATGGGCTCTGAGACAATCGCGAATAATTCTCGTTAGTTTAAACGTGTATTCGGTGAAGCCATTTGTCGTCAGTCCAAAGCCCTCACAGTGAACTGGTTGGTGCGTTGTATCGCGACCATCGCGGTTGGCTATTGGCCTGGCTACGGCGCAACGTGGCCTGCCCCTCCAAAGCCGAAGACCTGAGCCAGGACACCTTCGTCCGCTTGCTCGGGCGCGAAGCGTTCAAGCAGCCCCGCGAACCCCGAGCCTTCCTGGTGGCGATCGCCAAGGGCCTGCTGTTCGACTATTTCCGTCGCGCCGCGCTGGAACAGGCCTACCTCACTGAATTGATGCTGATCCCCGAAGGCGAGCAACCCTCGGTGGAAGAACAGCAACTGATCCTCGAAGACCTCAAGGCCATCGACCGCCTGCTCGGCAAGCTGTCGAGCAAAGCCCGCGCCGCCTTCCTCTATAACCGCCTCGACGGCCTCGGCCATGCCGAAATCGCCGAGCGCCTGGGCGTCTCCGTGCCACGGGTGCGGCAGTACCTGGCCCAGGGCATCCGCCAGTGTTATGTGGCGCTGTACGGCGAGCCCGCTTGAGCCCGCTCAGCTCCAAGCCGGTCTCGGCGCGGGTACTTGACGCCGCCATCGCCTGGCAACTGTCTCTCGATTCGGGCGCCGGCAGTGCGGTGGAACGCGAGGAGTTCGCCAAATGGCACGCCGCCGATGAAGAACATGCGCGCGCCTGGCAGCAACTGGGCATGCTCGATCAGCGCTTCAGCGTGGCCAGTGGACCGGGGCGGGTAGCGTTGCTGCAATCGCGTGAAGGTATCCGGCGTCGGGTGCGCAAGCTTGGCAGCGGGATCGCCAGCGTCCTGCTGGTGATCGGCCTGGGATTGTTCGCCAGCGAACGCTACCTGCCCCTCGACTATTGGCTGGCCGACCAGCGCACCGCCACCGGCGAGCAACGCACCCTGCGCCTCGCCGACGGCACGCTGATCAACCTCAACACCCACAGCGCGCTGGACGTGCGTTTTGATGAGAAGCAGCGCCGGATCGTCCTGCAGGAAGGGGAAATCCTCATTGAAACCGGACACAACGATACGCGCCCCTTCATCGTCGAAACCCGCGACGGCCAGATGCGCGCCCTCGGCACCCGGTTCCTGGTCAAGCGCGAAGACCACGGCACGCGCCTGAGCGTGTTGCAGTCCGCGGTGGCCGCACGCCCCGAGACCCTGGCTGACGAACAGATTCTCAAGGAAGGCCAGCAGGTGCTGATGCAGCGCGACGGCCTCGGCCCGCTGCTGGCGCTCAACCCCGGCAGCGACGCCTGGACTCGCGGCATGCTGGTGGTCGACAACGTCCGCCTCGAAGACCTGGTCCACGAACTCGATCGTTATCGCCCGGGCCACCTCGGCGTCGATCCGGCCGTCGCCGACCTGCGGATCACCGGCAGCTTCCCGCTGCACAACACCGACCTGGCCCTCAGTGCCCTGCTGCCGACCCTGCCCGTGCAGATCGAGCAGCACACCTCGTGGTGGGTCACCGTGGTCGCCAAACCCTGAGGGTTGAGGACAGCCCCGGTAACCGGGGCTATTTTTCCTGAATCGAAATTATTTCGATCCGCCCCTATCACTTTTTCAATCTCGTTCGGCACATAGGCAATTGAGAAATATTTCCATTCAGGAGCCGCCGTATGTCACGTTCGCTAGACACCTTGTTGCGCCCCAGTCTGTTGGCCCTGGCCATTGCCTTCGGCACCCCGCTGACCAGCACCCTGCTGGTGGCCGCTGAACAGACGTCCAGCGTTCGCGCCTACAACCTGCCGGCCGCGCCACTGGCCAGCACCCTGAACCAGATCGCCAGCCAGGCCGGCCTCGCCTTGAGCCTCAACCCGTCGCTGGCTGCCGGCAAGACCTCCGCCCCAGTCAACGGCCAGTACGACGCCGCCAGCGCCCTGAGCCAAGCCCTGCGCGGCACCGGCCTGCAACTGGAACAAAGCAGCGCCGGCACCTACAGCCTGGTAGCGGTTCCCGAGGGCGTGATGGCACTGCCGGAAACCAGCGTGATCGGTATCGAGGGCAGCGAAAGCGCCTGGGGCCCAGCCGCCGGTTTTGTAGCGACCCGCACCGCCGCCGGGACCAAGACCGACACCGCCATCGTCGAAGTGCCTCGCTCGATGACCGTGATCACCCGCGAGCAACTGGATGAACGCCAGGTGCTCAACCTCAATGACGCCCTGCGCTACACCGCAGGCGTACAGAGCAGCGGCTACGGCTCCGACTCCCGGGCCGACTGGCTGCGCGTACGTGGCTTCGACCCCTCCCAGTTCCTCGACGGCCTGCCACTGCCCAAGGGTTCGTTCTCCAACCCGAAAGTCGAACCCTGGAACCTGGAGCGCATCACTGTACTGCGCGGCCCGGCCTCCTCGGTCTACGGCCAGACGCCACCGGGCGGCATGCTCGACATGGTCAGCCGCCGTCCGCAACTCGAAAGCGCGCACCAGATCGAAGCCCAGGCCGGCAGCAACGAACATAAGCAGATCAACTTCGACAGCACCGGCAAGATCGACGACGAAGGCCAGTTTCTCTACCGCGTCAGTGGCGTGGTGCGCGACAGCAATGCGCCAGTCGACCACATCCCGGACAAGCGCTACAACATCGCCCCAAGCCTGACCTGGAACATCAATGAAGACGCGAGCCTGACCTTCATTTCCCAGTACACCCGCGACGACACCGGCATCACCGGTCAGTTTTTGCCGCTGCAAGGCACCAAGCTCGGCTCACCGGCCGGGGATATTTCCCACCACAAGAACCTTGGCGAGCCGGACTGGGACTTCTATGACCGCACCTACTACGCCCTGGGATATGCCTACGAACAGCGCCTGAACGACGTCTGGCAATTCCGTCAGAACCTGCGCTACACCAAGAGCGACCTGGAATTCCAGGCGGTCAACGTAGCCACCTTCAACGAAGTCGACGAGGCTGGCAACGTCAACCGCGAGTCGGGCATCGTCAACGAAGACATCAGCCAGTTCGCGGTCGACAACAACTTCCAGGCCGACTTCGACACGGGTGCCATCCGCCATACCCTGTTGCTGGGCCTCGATCACCAGCGCGCCAATACCAACTACCAATGGCTGTACGGCATGGGCGTGCCACCGATCAACGTCAACAACCCGATCTACGGCGCGGACATGTCGGGCGTCACGTACTTCGCCATGCAGGACTACAACCAGAAAACCCACCAGACCGGCCTCTACGTCCAGGACCAGATGGCCCTGGACAACTGGCGCCTGACCCTCGGCGGTCGTGAAGACTGGGTGCACACCGGCACCACCTTCCATAACAACAACGATGTCACCAACACCCAGCGCGACAAGGCCTTCTCCGGCAACGTCGGCCTCAGCTACGTGTTCGACAACGGCGTGACGCCATACATTTCCTACACTGAGTCATTCCAGCCGAGCATCGGCGCCAACGTCTCGGCCACCGAGGCGTTCAAGCCGACCGAAGGCCACCAGTACGAAGTCGGCGTGAAGTACCAGCCAGTGGGCAGCAAGAGCCTGTTGACGGCGGCGGTCTACGATCTGCGCCAGGAAAACGTCAGCGTCACCGAAGGCAGCATCACCCGCCAGGTTGGTGAGCTGAAAGTCCGCGGGCTGGAGCTGGAAGCGACCACCGAGGTCACCGACAACCTCAAAGTGATTGGTTCCTACACCTACACCGACACAGAAATCAGCAAAGGCCTGGAGAGCGAAGTCGGCAACCGCATGGCGCTGATTCCGCGCAACCAGGCCACCCTGTGGGCTGATTACACCTGGCACGCCGGCGCGCTCGACGGCTTCGGCGTTGGAGGCGGGGTTCGCTACGTTGGCGACACCTACGGCAACACGGCCAATACCGATATCGCCCATGTCAGCTCCTACACCGTGTATGACGCCGCCGTCCATTACGACCTCGGCCGCCTGGACAAAACCATGAAGGGTGTCACGGTCGCCGTCGAAGCCAAGAACCTGTTCGACAAAGACTACCTGGCCAACTGTGATGGCTACTGGTGCTACTACGGTGATGAGCGCAACGTAGTCGCCAGCGTCAACTACAAGTTCTAAGCCGCACCCCCTGATTGAAGGGCCACCCGTACGGTGGCCCTTGTCCATTTGGATGACCGATGAAAAGCAAAACCATCCGCCGCTGGTCCTTTATCCACACCTGGGCCAGCCTGATTTGCACGGCGTTCCTGCTGATGCTCGCCCTGACCGGCCTGCCGCTGATCTTTCATCACGAGATCGAACACCTGCTGGGCGATGCGCCCGTGCTGCGACAGATGCCGGCCGACACCCCGCATCTGGACCTGCAGCAACTGGTCGAAAAGGCCCAGGCCCATCGTCCCGACGAAGTCATGCAGTACTTCGGCTGGGATGAGGACGAGCCCAACGGCGTGATCGCGATCATGTCCAAGACCGCCGGCACCGAGCCCAACTTGTCCCACACCTACATGCTCGACGCCCGCACCGGCGAACCGGTGGCCATGCCCTCGGCCAACGGCGGGCTGATGATGGTCATCTTGCGCCTGCACGTCGACATGTTCGCCGGGCTGCCGGGCAAGTTGCTGCTGGCGTTCATGGGCATTCTGTTCGTGCTGGCGATCGTTTCCGGCGCGGTGCTGTACCTGCCGTTCATGCGCCGCCTGAAGTTCGGCACCGTGCGTCAGGACAAATCCACGCGCCTGCGCTGGCTCGATCTGCACAACCTGATCGGCGTCGTCACCTTGACCTGGGCGCTGGTGGTGGGTGTCACCGGGGTGGTCAGCGCCTGCGCCGACCTGCTGATTGCGGCCTGGCGCAGCGAAGCCCTGAGCGCGATGATCGAACCCTACCGCGACGCACCGCCCCTGACCCGCCTGGCACCCGCCAGCCAGTTGCTCGAGATTGCCCAGCGGGCCGCACCCGAGATGCAGACCGACTTCATCGCCTTCCCTGGCACCCGTTTCTCCAGCGAACACCACTACGCGGTGTTCATGAAAGGCAATACCCACCTGACCTCCCACCTGCTGACCCCGGTGCTGATCGACGCCAGTACCCTACAAGTCACCGCGATCGCCGAACGACCGTGGTACATGGACGTCATGGGCATGTCGCAACCGCTGCACTTCGGTGACTACGGTGGCATGCCGATGAAAATCCTCTGGGCGGCACTCGATGTACTGACCATCATCGTCCTCGGCAGCGGCCTGTACCTGTGGTTGGTGCGGCGCAAAACGGCAAAACCGGTGGCCGTTGAAACGGAGGTCGCGGCATGAGACCGAGGCAGTCGAACTTCTGGAAAGTCTTCGCCACCCCCACCGTGATTGCCCTGCTCAGTGCCGCAGGGTTGTTCGCGGCGCTATTGGGTGATGGGATCTGGGACGGCTTGAGCTGGATCGGCTTGGGCGTGCCGGCCGTTTTGGGACTTCGGGGGTTGTTGCGTAGGAGTTGAAATCTACTGTGTTTGAACGGGCTGAACACAAAGTAGATAAACAACCGCTAGCCCTGTGGGAGCGGGCTTGCCCGCGAAGGCGATTTCACAGGCGCCATCAACCCCCCTCGCCAGCCACGCCGGAACTGACTAGGCTAAGCCTCTGCTCCCCGATGATCGCCGAGGAATGCCCATGTCCGCCCCCAGCATGACCCTGTTCCACAACCCTGCCTCGCCCTTCGTGCGCAAAGTCATGGTGCTGCTGTACGAAACCGGACAACAAGACCGCGTGGCGTTGCAGGCCAGCGTGCTCACCCCGGTCAACCCGGACCTGAGCCTGATCGACGACAACCCCCTGGGCAAAATCCCGGCTCTGCGCCTGGCCGACGGCAACATCATTCACGACAGCCGGGTCATCCTCGACTACCTCGACCAGCAGCACGTCGGTAACCCGCTGATCCCCCGCGAAGGATCGGCGCGCTGGCGGCGCCTGACCCTCGCTTCGCTGGCCGACGGGATCATGGACGCGGCCGTGCTGGTGCGCTACGAAGTCGCCCTGCGTGCCCCAGAGAAGCACTGGGACGAATGGCTCGACGGCCAGCGCGAGAAAATCCGCCGCGCCCTGGCATTGCTGGAAAAAGACGCCATCGCCGAGCTGACCTGCCACTTCGATGTGGCGGCAATCAGCGTCGCCTGCGCCCTGGGCTACCTGGACCTGCGCCACCCGGATCTGGATTGGCGCACATCGAATCCGCAACTCGCCGCCTGGTATGCCGACGTCAGCCAGCGCCCGTCGATGCTGGCGACTGCGCCGAAGGTGTGAAGCCAGCAAGGCCCAGTACCTAGCAGTTCTGCTAGTAGGCAAAACCAAAAAAACCTCCGATGCTGAAGGTCCCGCTTTTGGGACCTTGCACGGAGCCCAGTCGATGCCCTCCTCATCTCGCCTGACCGAGTTGTGCCGCTACCACTACGACCCACTGGATCGCCAGGCCGCTTGCACCCTCACGCTACTGCAGCCGGCCACCCTCCAGCGCTTTTACTGCACAAGCCGCTTGGCCACTGAAATCCACGGCGCAGTCCGCACCAGCCTGTTCCAGCACGACGACCATTTGTTGGCGCAACAGCGGCACCAGAACGACCAGCTCGATACCACCCTCCTGGCAACCGATCAGCAGCGCACGGTATTGAGCGCGCTCGACACAACCCGCCCCCATCCCCTCGCCTATACCCCCTACGGCCATCGCCCGGCAGAAAACGGCCTGCTCAGCCTGCTCGGCTTCAATGGACAACGGCCGGACCCCGTGACCGGGCATTATCATTTAGGCAATGGTTATCGGCAGTTCAATCCGGTGTTGATGCGGTTTAACAGCCCGGACAGTTGGAGTCCGTTTGGTCAGGGTGGGTTGAATGCCTATGGGTACTGTGATGGGGAGCCGGTGCTTGGGAGTGATCCAATGGGGCACTCGAATATTTTTCGACGCGCCTGGAAGGGGATAAAAAATATGTTTGGTAGAACACCAGGAAAAACCAAAAGCTCGACCTCAGGCCCGATACGAGAAACCCAAGTTCCGGCTACCATCTCCTCGAAAAGCATGATCAATCCTGACCTGCAACACTCAACAAATTCGACCTCCACTGTAATTGCTGATACTCGCGACCCAGAATTGCTTCGCAGGCTTAACAATTTAAAAGGGACCTCCACTCATCCCACTTCATCACGTCCACAAACACCAAACACAGTAGGAGTCTCCTCCAACGATCCACAGGGCTCCCAATTTGAAAACTCAGTTGCACACTCAAACTACACTGAGTTAGCCCAGCTGCAGAATGCTATAAGCAAATGGCCAGCAACCAGCGCCGAGGGAGATTCTATGCTTACCATAATCAAAGGAGAAATGATTCGCCGATTCCCTCAGTTCTATGGCAACCCACCTAAAAGCAACCGGACAATACGCGAGGGCGAGCCTGGATACAGAAAAAAGTGAGGAAAAGAGAAAAAAGCGAGAAAAAAGTGGACTGATCTATTGATATCGGAAGGTGTGAAGCCGGCAAGTACCTAGCAGTTCTGCCAGTAGGCAAGACCTAAAAAATCTCCGATGCTGAAGGTCCTGTTTTTGGGACCTTGCACGGAGTTCCGTCGATGCCCTCCTCATCTCGCCTGACCGAGTTGTGCCGCTACCACTACGACCCACTGGATCGCCAGACCGGCTGCACCCTCACGCTAGTGCAGCCGGCCACCCTCCAGCGTTTTTACTGCACAAGCCGCTTGGCCACTGAAATCCACGGCGCAGTCCGCACCAGCCTGTTCCAGCACGACGACCAGTTGTTGGCGCAACAACGGCACCATAACGAAAAAGTCGATACCACCCTCCTGGCGACCGATCAGCAGCGCACGGTATTGAGCGCGCTCGACGCAATCCGCCCCCATCCCCTCGCCTATACCCCCTACGGCCATCGCCCGGCAGAAAATGGCCTGCTCAGCCTGCTCGGTTTCAATGGACAACGGCCGGACCCGGTGACTGGGCATTATCATTTGGGTAATGGCTATCGGCAGTTCAATCCGGTGTTGATGCGGTTTAACAGTCCGGACAGTTGGAGTCCGTTTGGCGAGGGTGGGCTGAATACATATGGGTATTGTGGGGGAGACCCCAGAAACCGAGCAGATCCAACAGGACACATGTTCAAAGGTCTATTTAATGGCTTCAATAAACAATTCTCCCTCACATCTTTTCCAGCAAACCAAACAAAACTAATAGATCTAGATGAAGATATCTTTATTGAAATATCTAAATACCTATCAGGCTCAGACATGAACAATTTGCGGCTAGTTTCTAAAGATATCAAACGCATGATTGACCCAGTATCAAGCCACAACTTCAAAGCCTACTTGAATAAAAAAGCTCCTCATATTTTTTCCCCCGACAAGCCAGCAACCTCACTCGACAAGGTAATTGAGGTTGGCTTGGGAAGGATTACTGGAGTCAGCAGCTCAGAGGCGAGCAATCACATCAGTGTAAACATGGCTAAAAATCTTTACGACACTCATACGGTTTCAACCTATTCTTACAATCCAACCAGCCTTGTAACGGGGAACTCCATTTTCTTTACGCGCAATCAGAGAGCCCCCGTAATTCGCCGCCACTCCATTTCCCTAGCCATAGATTCAGAGAAACCGAATGTCGACAGAGGATGGATTCGCGAGATTCTTCCTGATGGCAGCAATCGATACATTCGTCGTGGTAGCCGCTGAAACAATTCGGAAATTTTTCTCGCCAACTCCTCTGCTATTTCCTGATCCTCCCGCAGCCCCAACGACTTACTCATGACCCATTCCCTCAACATCCAACTTTACCGGTTTGGTCGACTTGCTATGGCTCAACCCATACCAATCCAATCTGCGCGTCAGCACCATAAACACCCCCAGCAACCCAAACAGCAACAACGAGCCCATCAACAACGCGTAATCCTCGGCACTCAACAATCCGTAAAGCAGCCCATACAACGCCGCCAACCCCGCTGAAAAGCTCAAGCCATGCACCGCACTGCGCAACACGTGGCAGACATAAAAGCCGATCAACAACACGCAGGCACTGGCCGAC
This sequence comes from Pseudomonas sp. P5_152, assembly GCF_033989915.1. Lineage (NCBI taxonomy): Bacteria > Pseudomonadati > Pseudomonadota > Gammaproteobacteria > Pseudomonadales > Pseudomonadaceae > Pseudomonas > Pseudomonas sp. P5_152. Next base: position 2,565,427 of record NZ_JASFAH010000002.1, read on the forward strand.
AGCAGATACGCCAGGGCAAACCCGATGTGCTCGGACAGCGACAACAGCAGCAGGTAGAAAAACGCCAGCGCCACACCGACCAGGGCGTATTGCACCGGGTGCACCGCCAGGCTTTTCAGCACTTCGAAGAGGAAGAAACCGGCGAAGGTCAGCACGATGAACAGCAGGGCGTATTTGATTGCCCGCTCGCTCTTGAGGTACTGGTCCACCGGGTCGATGAAGCTCACGCCGAAGCTACGGCTTTTGAATTCGTCACAGCTGCCACGGGCAACACAGTTGCTCAGCGCTTCTTCCAGGTTGGTGGAGAAGAACGAGGTCTGCCAGTTCGCCGTGAAGCCTTCAGCGCTGATCGCTCGTTGGGCCGGCAGGTAGTTGCCGATAAAGCTGGGGTGGGGCCAGTTGGCGGACACCGTCACGTTGCTGGCCCTGCCCACCGGGGTGACCTGCAACTGGCCGGTGCCCTGCAAGCGCAGGTCGAACGCGAAGCTCAGCTCGTTGGCTTTGCGAACATCCAGTGGCGCCAGCGTGACATGCACCCCCTCCCCCAACCATTCCTCTTGAGTGCCCGGTACAAAGTCCAGGCGCTGGCCATCGAGTTCCAGTTGCAGCGCGTTTTCGATGCCGCGGATATCACTGATGCCTACGGCCAGATAGGGCGAGTCAAATGTGTAGTCGGCAAAGTCTTCATCGATCCCCAGTTGCTGCGGAATCGAAAAGTGCCCACTGATACGGTTATCCGCATGGAACAACCGCGCCTCGTAGATGCCACGGGCACGCAGTTCGGTCTGCACCTTCGCGTCGAGCTCGAAACGCTCCGGCAGGAAATACAGGCGCCCGCGCTCCAGGCTGGTTTCCTGATAACGCGCGTTGGTTTTTTCGTTGTGTTTCCAGGTACGCACCACCTTGCGGTACGGCACCACCATCACCGGTCCGCTCAGTTGCTGGCTGTAACTGGAGCTGCGGGCGATGTCTTCGAGGACGCCGTCGCGCAGTTGCTGACGGTCGTCAATCATGCCGCTGATCATCAGTAACGGAATCAGCAACAACAGAATCAATAGGGCAATCGCCCCGAGTTTCAAGGCCAGGCTGCGGTTCATGGGGTCTCTCCCTGTTCGAATGAGGGAAAGTCTGCAAGGCCCGTGTGTGGGTTTTATGGAGGGAATATGCAGAGTGTGTGGAGAACAGCAGCTACGGTAGACGCAGCTTCACCTCAACGCCGCCCTCGACATTCCCGACCGTCAGCAGGCCACCATGCAACTTCACCACCTCCTCAACAAAATTCAGCCCCAGCCCGGTGCTTTTACGTCCACTGTCGGGCCGTGGCAGCGAGTAGAAACGCTCGCTCAGGCGTCCCAGGGCGTAGTCGGGAATCGGGGCGGCCTGATTGAACAGACTGAACTCGATCTGCTCGCCCAGCCGTTGTGCGCTAAACCGCAGGACACCGTGGGACGGGGTGAAATCCAGGGCGTTCTCCAGCAGGTTGGCCAGCGCCTGGCGCAACAGAAAGGCTTCGCCTGTCAGCGCCAGGTCAGCAGCAAGGTGTTTTTCAATGCGCAGTTGTTTGCGTTCAATACGCGCCTGTTGGGTATCGAGCAACTCATCGACCAAGGCCGCCAACGGTACCTGTACTCGCTCCTCGAGGGTTTGCCGTTGCTCGACCTGGGCCAGGTTCAACAGTCGCTCGATCAACTGCTGCATACGCGCGCTTTCAGTGTCGATGTTGCTGACGAAACGCTGGCGTTGGGTGTCTGGCATCTGCTCCTGTAACAATTCGGCCGCACCGCGAATCGCCGCCAGCGGGCTCTTCAGTTCGTGGGTCAGGGTGTGCACATAGCGCTCCACATACGCCTTGCCTTCCAGTTGCGTACGCATGTGTTCGACCGCCATGGCCAGTTGCGCAAGCTCACCGCCACGGTAGTGCGGCAGCTCGGCCCGGCGCCCTTCGCTGACCGCCTGGGCATACGCGGTCAAGCGCCGCAGCGCCACGCTCAACCACCACGACAATGCCGCTCCGAACAGCAGGCCAAGGCCGATCAAGCCCGCGCCGTAGCCGAGCAAACGGCGTTCGGTGCGGTCGACGTAGGGCTGCAATGAGCTGTTGGGTTTGGCCACGGTGACCACGCCGATGATCTGCCCGTTGTCGCGAATCGGCGCGCCGACGTGCATCACCGAAGAACTGGCGTCGTCAGGATCACTGCGGGTCGAACGCGCGCCGTACTCACCGCGCAGGGTCAGGTACACATCGTTCCAGCGCGAGTAATCCTGGCCTACTGCAAGAGCGCTGGAGTCCAGCACCACCACGCCCTTGGCGTCGGTAACGTAGATGCGATGGTTGACCTGATTTTTCGCCAGGCCCCAGATACTCGCCCCCGGCTGCCGCTCGCCATAAGCCTTGAGCAACTGCGGCCAGCGGTTCTGATTGAGGGTCCCGGCCTTGAAGTCGTCGCGCAGGATCTCGGCCATCAGATTGGCGGTGTCTACCAGGGTTTCTTCGGTGGACTGACGCACGCCGGGACGGATTTCTTCCATCACTGTGTTGAGCACAAAATATCCGGTCAGGCCGACGAACAGCACATAGACCAGGAAAATCCGGATCGCCAATGGCATCAACTGGTCCCTGGGCTGTAGCTGTAACCGAGGCCACGGTGGGTCTGGATCGGCTCGGCATTGGCCGCCACCAGGCGCAACTTGGCGCGCACGCTCTTGATGTGGCTGTCGATGCTGCGCTCGTACCCAGCGTCGCTGGCAATGCCCAGGGCATCGAGCAGTTGTTCGCGACTAAACACCCGCTCGGGTTGTTCCAGCAAACACTGGAGCAAGCGGAACTCATGCCGGGTCAGGCTCAATGGCTGGCCACGATAGCTGATCAGCACCCGCTCGCCGTCGACCTGAAACAACGCACTGGTGGACTCGATCCCCGGACGCGGTGCCATGCGCTTGAGAATTGCCCGCACCCGCGCCGCCACTTCCCGTGGGCTGAATGGCTTGACCACATAATCATCAGCGCCAATCTCCAGGCCCACCACCCGGTCGATCTCACCATCACGGGCGCTGAGGAACATCACCGGCACTTCGCTGAACCGGCGCAACTGCTTGCAGGTTTCAAATCCGCTGATGTCCGGCAGGCCGATGTCGAGAATGATCAGGTCGGCGGGAGTCGCCCGCTGATGCTCAAGGGCGGCCGCCCCCAGGCTCACCCAGGTGGTGGTGAAACCCTCGCCTTGCAAGGCAAACACCAGGGTATCGGCAATCGCCGCTTCGTCTTCGACAATCAGGATATGAGGCATGGCATCCAGGCCCGGCAGTTAAGTGGGCGAACGGTGACTCAAGGGGGAATCGGCGTCAATCGGGCTGAGCTGATTGGCGGTGTGGTCTGTAGTACCTAGCAGTTCTGCTAGTAGGCAAAGGCTGAAAAAGGCCGGATGCTGATCGTCCTGACATTCGGAACTTGCACGGAGATCAGCTAATGCCTGTTTCCCGCCGCATCACCGTACTGATTCGGTACAGCTATGACCCGCTGGATCGTCAGACCGACTGCATTCTCCGCACACTGCCCGCCATCCAGCGCTTCTACTGTAAAAGTCGCTTGGCGACCGAGATCCAGGGCTCGCTACAGACCAGCGTTTTCCAACATGACGATCAGTTGCTGGCACAGCAGCGCCAGCAGGACGGTAGCGTCGACACCACGTTGTTGGCGACAGATCAGCAACGATCGGTGTTGGGTACACGCGGGTTAAGCGGTTCTCATTTTCTCGCCTACAGCCCCTACGGTCATCGCCCAGCGGAAAACGGATTGCTCAGCCTGCTCGGGTTCAACGGCGAACGGCCGGACCCGCTGACCGGGCATTATCATTTGGGCAATGGCTATCGACAGTTCAATCCGGTGTTGATGCGCTTTAACAGTCCGGACAGTTGGAGTCCGTTTGGCAGGGGCGGATTAAACTCTTATGCTTATAGTGGTGGCGATCCGAGAAACTGGCTAGATTCGACCGGACATGCACCTACAGCCGTATCGCTAGAAATTGCCAGGTTCCAAAAATCCAAACTAGCACTGAGTCGGACATCAAATACGGCCTCAAAATTTTCTGCAGCCGCCAGTCCAGCGACGCAGAGAGGTTTATCATCTAACGTCAATAGAATTTCAAAGCCAAAACCGCTAAAAAACCGTGCTGTCTATCAACGGAACCGCAGAGCCGTAATCAAGGAACTTTCAGACACAATTAAAGCAAATGAACTAAAAATATCAAACCCCAACAAATACAATGTCAGCGACGACATTACCAACATAACCACAAGCACAACTGGATATAACATAGCGAAAAACGACTATGAGTTTACCAAGTTTCCTGACCCCGACAAAAAATATACATGGATGAACCAACATAAACATGAACTGTTAGATGTCGCACACTTCGACATAACAAGATCTCACTACAGAAATCTTACTCAACATACAACAACCCAACCCTCACGCTATAGAGATTACACAGCAAGTTATTACATAGAAATACTAAGAGCAATATACATAAAGAAACATGCCGACATTGACCTAATGAAAGTCCGACAAGACATTTGACGCTTTCAGTTTCTTAAAGATGTCGAAAACCTACAAAGCCTAAAATCAGGGTAATGTTCTTGTGGCGCTCCTATCCACAGGAGCGCCTGATCGAAACTTCTTGACTGCCACACGTCAACACTCCGGCTTATCCGCCGTAAACCGCCGAGCCGGATTCACCGCCGCACCAAACTCACGCAACGCCTTGGCACCGATCAGCAGCGGGTAGTTGAAACTACTGCGGTCGGTGAGGTTGACCTCGACGGTGCGCTTTACGTTGCCCAGGCACAGTTCCAGATCGACCACCGGACGCTTGGTCGGCGCGACCACTTCCTGGTCGTCCTCGTCTTCTTCGGCGCGGGCCTTGATCTTGCTGATCCGCGCGACCTTGTGTTCGTAGACCTTGTTGCTGGCATCCTTGGTCGCCAGGCGGAAACGCACCCACTCCTCGCCATCGCATCGGCGTCAATCGGGCTGAGCAGATTGGCGGTGTGGTCTGTAGTACCTAGCAGTTCTGCTAGTAGGCAAAGGCTGAAAAAAACCGGATGCTGGTCATCCTGTCATTCGGAACTTGCACGGAGATAAGTCAATGCCTGTTTCCCGCCGCGACACCGTACTGAGTCGGTACAGCTATGACCCGCTGGATCGTCAGACCGATTGCACTCTCCTCACACTGCCCGTCATCCAGCGCTTCTACTGCAAAAGTCGTTTGGCGACCGAGATCCAGGGCTCGCTACAGACCAGCGTTTTCCAACATGACGATCAGTTGTTGGCACAGCAGCGGCAGCAGGACGGAAAAGTCGACACCACCTTGTTGGCGACGGATCAGCAACGATCAGTGTTGGGTGCACGCGGGTTAACCGGTTCTCATCTTCTCGCCTACAGCCCCTACGGTCATCGCCCAGTGGATAACGGCCTGCTCAGCCTGCTCGGGTTCAATGGCGAACGGCCGGACCCGCTGACCGGGCACTATCATTTGGGCAATGGCTATCGACAGTTCAATCCGGTGTTGATGCGGTTTAACAGTCCGGACAGCTGGAGTCCGTTTGGCAAGGGGGGGTTGAATGCATATGGGTATTGCGAAGGGGATCCAAGGAATGGAGCGGATCCTTCCGGCCACTTTAAAGTTCCGGTGTTTATTAAAACGACCAACCACACAGCTCAGAACCACCATAAAGCACCGAAGCCAATATCAGACTCAACCAAAATTGCTATCTATAAAACCGCTAACACACTGGGTAACGAACAAAATATTATGACGCTAGCGCGTGAAACAGATAAAAGCCCTGAATTATTTCTTTTTGAAAAAACCATTGAAGGACGCGAAGCCAAAACTAAAAAACTTATTACATTTAAGTCGTCAAATTCTCGAGAAAATAGAGAAAATAGAGAAAAGACCATTCAACATCTAAAGAAAACCATAAGAATCTATGGTGAAATTTTAATAGGAACAAGAGAGGGCGAATTCAGGCCAGAAAATTTGAAAGACACACTACTTAGAAGTAAAAAAATTCTACGTCGCTTGGAACATTTGAATGATGTAGTCCGCGCTACTTCATAGCATTATCAAGTATCAAAACACTACGCAAGCCCAATTTCTCGCATATCGCGCCAAACCCTACAAAATTGCGCATCCAGTATTTACACAAACAAGGTAGCTAATACGCGAGGCCCGAAAGCAGTGACCAAAAAGGCCTCGCATAAAATCGGTGAGCGCTCAAAAGTCAGTAAACAAGCAACCTGACTGGTTCGTTGTATCCGTAGATATCCGTGAAATCCCACAGCCAAGCATTCCAGCCAGATCAACAGTCCGGCTTATCCGCCGTAAACCGCCGAGCCGGATTCACCGCCGCACCAAACTCACGCAACGCCTTGGCACCGATCAGCAGCGGGTAGTTGAAACTACTGCGGTCGGTGAGGTTGACCTCGACGGTGCGCTTTACGTTGCCCAGGCACAGTTCCAGATCGACCACCGGACGCTTGGTCGGCGCGACCACTTCCTGGTCGTCCTCGTCTTCTTCGGCGCGGGCCTTGATCTTGCTGATCCGCGCCACCTTGTGCTCGTAGACCTTATTGCTCGCATCCTTGGTCGCCAGGCGGAAACGCACCCACTCCTCGCCATCGCGGGTGAAGGTCTCGATGTCCTTGGCCGACAGCGAGGCCGTCAGCGCGCCGGTGTCCATCTTGGCTTTGAGCACTTCACCACCGATCTCCGGTAGCTGGATGTATTCGTAACGGCCATACAGGGTCGGCTCGGCGGCCATGACTGGCAGGGCCAGGAGGGATAACAGTGCGAGGATAGATTTCACGTGGTGGATTCCCTTGAGGAGTGAGCAGCGGGATTTTAGACAGTCTGTCAGCCATTCGTTCGCTCTTCGGAGCGCCATCGCGGGCAAGCCCGCTCCCACAGGGATCTGTGCCGAACCACTGTGGGAGTGGGCTTGCCCGCGATGAGGCCAGCGAGAACACCACTAAAACCAGATCATCTGGCGCAGCATACCCGCGCAAAAGTGAAACATTCGTCAGCCCGCCGATTTGGCCTGCGCGCCGAAGCTGCTTATCATGGCCCGCCCAAATGCTTTCAAGAGTTACTTATGCGCCGCCTGCTCACCGGCTGTTTCGTCACCCTGCTGCTTCTGCTCAACACCCTGATCCTGATCGGACCGCTGCTGGTGTTTGCCCTGCTCAAACTGCTCCTGCCCGGCCGTTATCGCGATGCCGCAAGCGCGGCGGTGATGTGGATCGCCGAGACCTGGGCACAAATCGACAAGCTGATTTTCGCCTGCTGCATCCCCACCCGCTGGGACATTCGTGGCGGTGAGGGCCTGCGGGTCGACACCTCTTACCTGGTAGTCAGCAACCATCAGTCCTGGGTCGATATCCCGGCACTGATCCAGACCCTCAACCGACGCACGCCGTTCTTCAAGTTCTTCCTGAAAAAGGAGCTGATCTGGGTGCCGTTCCTGGGCCTGGCCTGGTGGGCACTGGATTACCCGTTCATGAAGCGCTACAGCAAGGCCTTTCTGGCCAGACACCCGCAGCTGCGGGGCCAGGACCTGGCGATTACCCGGGCCGCATGCGAGCTGTTCAAGCGCCAGCCGGTGACCGTGGTCAACTATCTGGAAGGCACGCGCTTCACCCAGGCCAAACGTGGCGCCCAGCAATCCCCTTTCAAGCACCTGCTAAAACCCAAGGCCGGTGGTGTGGCGTTTGTATTGGCCGCCATGGGCGAACAGCTGGATGCCATCCTCGACGTCACCGTGGTCTATCCACAGGAAAAGATTCCGGGGTTCTGGGATTTGATCAGCGGTGCGGTGCCGCGGGTGATCATCGACATCCAGACCCGTGAGCTGGATCCGGCGTTGTGGCAGGGTGATTACGAAAACGATCCGCTGTTTCGCCAAAGCGTCCAGAGCTGGGTCAACCAGCTCTGGATCGACAAGGATGCACGCATCGACGCCTTGCGCGCCGGGTGTGAGTGAGGCGCGGTTATACGCCCCAGATGCTGCCCAGACTCTTGAGCAGGGTACCGCCAACGCCTTGCTGGCCCAGGTACTGCAGCAGGATCGGGGCAAACTGGCCGACCATGCCACTGTCCATGCCCAACGCGCTGAACGCGGTGTTCAGGTCGTTGGTGTCCTTGACGTTACCCAGGGCGTTTTCCAGGCCCGCGGCCTTGCCGGACGAACCCAGCATGCCCGCCAGGGCGCCCAGGTTACCGCTGCCACCGGAGAGCTTGTCGATACCCGGCACGCTCTTGGCCAGTTCCGAATAGTCGCTGGCGCTCAGCTTGTTCTTGGCCAGGCCCAACATCGCGCTGGTGCCGCCAATGGCTTGTTCTGGTTTAACGTCCAGGGCGCTCAGGGCGCTCAACAGGCCGGCAGTCTGCGAGGTCGGCGCTGCGGCGGCGGCCTTGTCGCCTCCCTGCATGCCCGATACCGCACCCGCCACATCGTTCAGGCTGAAACCGGCGAAGACCGGGCTGGCGACCAATGTCATGAGCGAAGCCAAAGCAAAACCGCGTGAAATCTTCATCGAAAAACTCCTGAACCTTCAAAAATGCCCTCAAGCGGGCGCAAAGCTGGCATTTTGACTGAAAACCACCGGCTATTGTTCCGCGACTGCCTTCCCTTTCATCTCATGGACTGCGCAAACGGTTTTTGCCCCATAAAAAAGGACGACCCGAGGTCGCCCTTTTGCCCTGCAACAGCCCTTAGGCCGCACTAAACAACTTATGCGGATCAATCACAAACTTCTTCGGTACACCCGCATCGAATTCGCCATAACCACGTGGCGCATCATCCAGGCTGATCACCTCAACACCCACGATGTCGGCAATATGAATGCGGTCCCACATGATCGCCTGCATCAGTTGGCGGTTGTACTTCATCACCGGGGTCTGGCCGGTGTGGAAGCTGTGGGATTTGGCCCAGCCGAGACCAAAGCGGATGCTCAAACTGCCCATTTTTGCAGCGGCATCTACCGCACCCGGGTCTTCAGTCACGTAGAGGCCAGGGATGCCGATCTTGCCGGCGACACGCACCACGCCCATCAGGGAGTTGAGCACGGTGGCCGGGGCTTCGTGTTTCACGCCGGCATGGCCGTGGCCACGAGCTTCGAAGCCCACGGCGTCGACGGCGCAATCCACTTCCGGCTCGCCCAGCAGCGCGGCGATCTGTTCGTGCAGTGGGGTATCGAGGGACAGGTCGGCGATTTCGAAACCCTGAGCCTTGGCGTGGGCCAGGCGGATCGGGTTGACGTCACCGATGATCACCACCGCGGCGCCCAGCAGGCGTGCCGACGCGGCGGCCGCCAGACCGACGGGGCCGGCACCGGCCACATACACGGTGCTGCCCGGGCCAACGCCGGCAGTAACGGCGCCGTGATAACCGGTCGGGAGGATGTCGGAGAGGCAGGTCAGGTCGCGGATCTTCTCCATGGCGCGGTCGCGATCCGGCAGTTTCAGCAGGTTGAAGTCGGCGTACGGCACCATGGCGTACTCGGCCTGGCCACCGGTCCAGTCGCCCATGTCGACATAACCGTAGGCGCCGCCCGGGCGAGCCGGGTTCACGCTCAGGCACACGCCGGTGTGCATTTCCTTGCAGGAACGGCAGCGCCCGCAAGCCACGTTGAACGGCACCGAGACCAGGTCGCCGATTTTCAGGTTCTCGACGTCGCTGCCCTTCTCGATCACTTCACCGGTGATCTCGTGTCCCAGCACCAGACCGGTCTGGGCCGTGGTACGACCGCGCACCATGTGCTGGTCGGAACCACAGATGTTGGTGGAGACCACTCGCAGGATCACCCCGTGCTCGATCTTGCGGCCGCGCGGGTCCTGCATTTTCGGATAGTCGATTTTCTGTACTTCGACCTTGCCCGCGCCGAGATACACCACACCACGATTGCCAGACATGCTTTCACCTCGCTGTTGTTTTTATGGAACCGCGTTGCCCAGGCAGGCAGCGCGTTAAGTGCTCGGGTACAGATGCTGTTTCTTGTGTTGCTTGTTGGGGCCTCATCGCGGGCAAGCCCGCTCCCACAATGATTCGGGTTGAGCTTGAGATTTGTGAACGACACAAAACCCTGTGGGAGCGGGCTTGCCCGCGATGGCAATCTAAAGAACTACCGTGCGATTGGCGTTCAAGAACACCCGCCGCTCAATGTGATACCCCACCGCCCGGGCCAGGGTCAGGCCTTCGATATCCCGCCCCTTGGCGATCAGGTCTTCGGGATAATGGCTGTGATCCACCGCCTCCACGCCCTGGGCAATGATCGGGCCTTCGTCCAGGTCGTTGTTGATGTAATGCGCCGTGGCGCCGACCAGCTTCACGCCCTTGTTGTAAGCCTGGTGATAGGGCTTGGCGCCCTTGAAACCGGGCAGCAACGAGTGGTGGATGTTGATCGCCTTGCCGTCGAGCTTGCGGCACAGTTCCGGCGACAGCACTTGCATATAACGCGCAAGAATCACCAGTTCGGCACCGGACTCCTCGATCACCTGCCACACCTGCCGCTCTTGCGAGGGCTTGTCGTTGGGGTCGAGGGGGAAGTGGTAATAGGGAATGCCGTGCCAGTCGGCCAGGGGCTTGAGGTCTGGGTGGTTGGAGACCACCGCCGCGACGTCCATCGACAGCTGGCCGATGCGTTGGCGGTAGAGCAGATCGTTGAGGCAGTGATCGGCCTTGGAGACCATGATCACCACTTTTGGCCGGTGGTGCGGCGGGGTCAGTTCGAAAATCATCCCGAAGGCTTCGCCGCGCTCGGCCAGACCGGCGCGGAACGATTGCTCGTCGAAACCCTCGGGCTGGCGAAACTCCACACGAATGAAAAAACGCCCCGAAAGCCGGTCATCAAAGGAGTGGTGCTCGGTGACGTAGCAGCCCTGCTCGAACAGAAAGCGGGTCACCGCATCCACGGTGCCGAGGACGCTGGGGCAGTCGGCGGTCAGAATCCATGTGTCTGGGGCGCGGCTCATAGTGCGGTGACTCCTGTGAAATCGGTGGATGCCTACTGTAGGAGCGAGCTTGCTCGCGATGGTCGTCAACGATGACGCGTACTTCCTGACTTAACGCGTCGCTCTCAAGTCCATCGCGAGCAAGCTCGCTCCTACAGTGACGCTGGTGAGATCAAGCCTGAACGCTAAGCCCGTACTCGGCTGCCGCATCCTGCAACCACAACCACCAGTAATCCGAGAAGCTGCGGCGGATCAGCAATTCCCAGGTGTCTTCTGCGGTGTGGCGGATCACCAGTTGCGACTTGGCGAACACCGTGCCCACCGCCTTGCCCACCGGGAAATTGTTGGGGTGCACGTCGTAGCTGGTGGATTTCATCAGCACCTGGCGCACGTTCGGGCCGCTCAGTTCGAGGATCTGCTGACCACCGCTGACGTTGACGATCTGGATGTGCAACTCGCCCAGGGCTTCACGCAGCTTCTGCTCGGCGACGAACTCTTCACCGCTTGGAACGATCAGCAGCCATTCATCCGGCCCCATCCATTGCAGGCTGGTCTCACCTTTGACGATGACGCTCAGCGCCCCCGGCAACTCGATGCCCAGGGCCTTGTGCACACCGGCGGCGAACGCGGCATCGTGGCCGTCGCCACGCAGGGTCAGGTGACCGAGGAGTTTTTTCTCACGCACGATCACGCCGGCGTTTTTGCGGCCCTTGCCCACCAGGCTGGCGAGGTCGGCATGCTGCAACGACGACTCGGCCTTGGCCCCGGTGGTTGGGCGTTGTTGGTACACATTGGCTACGGTCATAAAGCACCTTTCCTGATTTCGTTTCCCTGTGGGAGCGGGCTTGCCCGCGATGGGAGCAACTCGGTCTGCCTGAGGCACCGCGCTATCGTTCATCGCGGGCAAGCCACGCTCCCACAGGTTCTGTGGTGTTAGATGTTCTGGCGATCACCCTTCGGATCGAAGAACACCGAAGAAACGATTTCCGCTTCGATCACACTGCCGTCGGCCAGCGGTGCGAACACCCGCTCACCGATGCGCTTCAAGCCGCCTTTGACCACGCCCATGGCAAACGAGTAGCCCAGGGAGTTGTGCAGGTAGCTGGAGGTCACGTGACCGACCATGCTCATCGGGATCGCCTGCTTGGTGTTGAACACCAGCTGCGCGCCTTCCGGCAGCCACTTGGTCGGGTCGATCGGCTTGAGACCGACCAGTTGCTTACGTTGCTCACGCACGCAGTCCTCGCGGTTCATCCCCCGCCAGCCGATCCACGAGAACGGTTTGGTGCGGCCCACACACCAGCCCATGTTCAGGTCGTCCGGGGTCATCGAGCTGTCGGTATCCTGGCCAACGATGATGAAACCCTTCTCGGCACGCAGCACGTGCATGGTCTCGGTGCCATATGGCGTCAGGTTGTACTTCTTCCCCGCCTCAACAATCTTCTCCAAAACACCCATGGCGTAGTCGGCCTGCACGTTGACTTCGTACGACAGCTCACCGGTAAAGGAAATCCGGAACACCCGCGCCGGCACGCCGCCCACCAGGCCTTCTTTCCAGGTCATGAACGGGAAGCCGTCCTTGTCCAGGTCGATGTCGGTGACTTCGCTGAGCAGCTTGCGGCTGTTCGGCCCGGACAGGGTCATGGTGGCCCAGTGGTCCGTCACGGAAGTGAAGTACACCTTCAGGTCCGGCCATTCGGTCTGGTGGTAGATCTCCAGCCACTGCAGCACGCGGGCCGCGCCACCGGTGGTGGTGGTCATGACGAAATGGTTGTCGGCCAGGCACGCCGTCACACCATCGTCGAAGACCATCCCGTCTTCCTTGCACATCAGGCCGTAGCGCGCCTTGCCCACGTCCAGCTTGGTCCAGGCGTTGGTGTAGACCCGGTTGAGAAATTCGCGCGCATCCGGCCCTTGAATATCGATCTTGCCCAGGGTCGAGGCATCCAGCAGGCCGACGCTTTCGCGCACCGCCAGGCATTCACGCTTGACCGCGGCATGCAGGTCTTCAGCGTTTTTCGGGAAGTACCAGGGACGTTTCCACTGCCCGACGTCTTCGAACTCAGCGCCGTTTTTCAGGTGCCATTGATGCAGCGCGGTATACCGCACCGGCTCGAAGATGTGCCCACAGTGACGACCGGCTACTGCGCCGAATGTTACCGGCGTGTAGTTGGGGCGGAACATGGTGGTGCCCATCTGCGGGATCGTCACGTTCAGCGAACGGGCCGCGATGGCCAGGCCGTTGACGTTACCCAGCTTGCCCTGGTCGGTGCCGAAGCCCAGCGCGGTGTAGCGCTTGACGTGCTCGACCGACTCGAAGCCCTCGCGGGTGGCCAGTTCGATGGCGGCCGCGGTGACATCGTTCTGCAGGTCGACGAATTGCTTCGGCGCCCGTGCGGTGTTCTTTTCGTGCGGCACCTGGAACAGTGCCAGGGTCGCCTCTTCATGGCGGCTCAGGGCTTTGGGCAACACACCCTCGACTGTCTGGAAGCCGGCTTCGGCAGCGGCGCGAGCGCCCCCTTCAAAACCATCGGCCAGGGAATCGCCAAGGCCATAGACGCCGTTGATCCCACCCACGCACACGCGTTTTTGCGGCGCTTCACCCGGGACAAAACCGAGGATGTCTTCACGCCAGGTCGGCTTGCCGCCCAGGTGCGACGCCAGGTGAACCACCGGGCTGTAGCCGCCGGAGCTGGCCACCAGGTCGCACTCCAGCCATTCGCCCGGGCTGGTCACGGTGTGCGCCTTGACGTCGATCGCGGCCACACGGGCAGCGGTCACGTGCTTGCTGCCACGGGCTTCGATCACTGCGCTGCCGGTCAGGATGCGGATGCCCTTGGCCCGGGCTTCTTCCACCAGCGCACCGCGCGGGTTGCTGCGGGCGTCGGCGATGGCCACCACTTGCAGGCTGGCGTCGAGCCAGTCCAGGGCCACGCGGTAGGCGTGATCGTTGTTGGTGCTCAGGACCAGCTTCTTGCCCGGTGCAACGCCATAGCGCCGCACGTAGGTGGAGACCGCGCCAGCCAGCATGTTGCCCGGCACGTCGTTGTTGCCGTAGACCAGCGGCCGCTCGCACGCGCCGGTCGCCAGCACCACACGCTTGGCGCGAACCCGGTGGATGCGCTGGCGCACCTGGCCGATCGGGGCGCGGTCGCCGAGGTGATCGGTAAGGCGCTCGTGAATGGTCAGGAAGTTATGGTCGTGGTAACCGTTGACCGTGGCGCGCGGCAACAGCAGCACGTCCGGGGTGTCTTTCAGTTCAGCGATGACGCTGGCGACCCATTCGGCGGCCGGCTTGCCATCGAGGCTCTCACGGGAATCGAGCAGGCTGCCGCCGAACTCTTCCTGTTCATCGGCGAGGATCACCCGCGCCCCGCTGCGCGCAGCCGCCAGTGCCGCGGCCAGGCCAGCAGGGCCGGCGCCGACGATCAGCACGTCGCAGTGCTGGTTCATGTAGTCGTAGGTGTCCGGATCGTTTTCGGTCGGCGAGCGACCCAGGCCAGCGGCCTTGCGGATGTACTTCTCGTACGTCATCCAGAACGATTGCGGGTACATGAAGGTTTTGTAGTAGAAACCCGGCGGCATCAGCTTGCCGCCGACCTTGCCGAGAATCCCCATCATGTCGTTGTTGACGCTCGGCCAGCCGTTGGTGCTGGTGGCAACCAAACCTTGATACAGCGCTTGTTGCGTGGCACGCACGTTGGGGATCTGGGTGGCTTCGGTGGCGCCGATCTGCAGCACCGCGTTCGGTTCTTCGGCACCGGCGGCAAAGATCCCGCGTGGCCGCGAATACTTGAAGCTGCGACCGATGATGTCGACGCCGTTGGCCAGCAGGGCCGCCGCCAGGGAGTCACCTTCAAAGCCCTTGTACACCTGGCCGTTGAACGTGAAGCTCAAGACTTTGTTGCGGTCGATCCGTCCACCGTTGGACAGGCGATTGATCTGGCTCATACCTTCGCTCCCAGAGCCTGCGCGGCCGCTTTCGGACTTTCAGTCTTGTCGGTGAACTGCGGCTTGCTGCCGATCTTGTAGGTTTCGAGAATCTCGTAGGTCACGGTGTCGCGGGTGACGTTGAAATACTGACGGCAACCGGCGACGTGGTCCCACAGTTCGTGGTGCAGGCCACGGGGGTTGTCACGGAAGAACAGGTAGTCGCCCCACTCCTCGTCGGTGCAGGTGTTCGGATCCAGCGGACGTGGGATGTGCGCCTGGCCGGATGCGTGGAATTCCTCTTCGGAGCGCAGTTCGCCACAGTGAGGACAGAAGATATGCAACATAGGAAATTTCTCCTGTTAGTGGGCGACGGCAGCAGCGCCGTGTTCGTCGATCAGCGCGCCGTTATGGAACCGGTCGATGGAGAAAGGCGCCGCCAGCGGATGCATTTCACCCTTGGCCAGGCTCGCCGCAAATACGTTGCCCGAACCCGGCGTGGCCTTGAAGCCACCGGTGCCCCAACCGCAGTTGAAGAACATGTTCGGCACCGGGGTCTTGGAAATGATCGGGCAGGCATCCGGCGTGGTGTCGACGATGCCGCCCCACTGGCGGTTCATGCGCACCCGCGACAGCACCGGGAACATCTCGACGATGGCCTGGATGGTGTGCTCGATCACCGGGTACGAACCGCGCTGGCCGTAGCCGTTGTAGCCGTCGATACCGGCACCGATCACCAGGTCGCCCTTGTCGGACTGGCTGATGTAGCCGTGCACCGCGTTGGACATGATCACGCTGTCGATAATCGGCTTGATCGGCTCGGACACCAGCGCTTGCAGCGGGTGAGATTCGATCGGCAGGCGGAAGCCGGCGAGCTTGGCCATGTGCCCGGAGTTACCGGCGGTCACCACACCGACGCGCTTGGCACCGATGAAACCCTTGTTGGTCTCGACGCCGATGCACACGCCGTTTTCCTTGCGAAAGCCGATCACTTCGGTCTGCTGGATCAGGTCCACGCCGAGGGCGTCGGCGGCCCGGGCAAAACCCCAGGCCACGGCATCGTGACGGGCTACGCCGCCACGACGCTGGACGGTAGCGCCCATCACCGGGTAGCGGGTGTTCTTTGAGCAGTCCAGGTACGGAATCTCGTCGGCGACCTGCTTGGCGTTGAGCAGCTCGCCGTCGACGCCGTTGAGGCGGTTGGCGCTGACCCGACGCTCGGAGTCACGAATGTCCTGCAGGGTGTGGCACAGGTTGTAGACGCCACGCTGGGAGAACATCACGTTGTAGTTGAGGTCCTGGGACAGGCCTTCCCAGAGTTTCATCGCGTGCTCGTAGAGGTGCGCCGACTCGTCCCACAGATAGTTGGAACGCACGATGGTGGTGTTGCGCGCGGTGTTACCACCGCCCAGCCAGCCCTTCTCGACCACGGCCACGTTGGTGATGCCGTGTTCTTTCGCCAGGTAGTAGGCGGTCGCCAGACCATGCCCGCCGCCGCCGACGATGACCACGTCGTAGACTTTTTTCGGGGTTGGCGTGCGCCACATGCGCTGCCAGTTTTCGTGGTGGCTGAGGGAGTGCTTGAAGAGGCCGAAGCCTGAGTAGCGTTGCATAGTCATTTACTCCAAAAACCGCGCTCAGCGATAAACCGGGAAGTCAGCGCACAGGGCCGAAACCTGCTGGGCGACATTGGCCTCGACATCGGCATCGCCGAGGTTATCGAGGATGTCGCAGATCCAGCCGGCCAGCGTCACGCACTGGCTCACTTTGAAGCCGCGAGTGGTGACTGCCGGGGTGCCGATGCGCAGGCCGGAAGTGACGAACGGCGACTGTGGGTCATTCGGCACGGCGTTCTTGTTCACGGTGATGTGCGCACGACCAAGGGCGGCATCGGCGTCTTTGCCGGTCAGGCCCTGGCGGATCAGGCTGACCAGGAACAGGTGATTATCGGTGCCGCCGGACACTACATCGTAGCCACGTTTGATAAACACGCTGGCCATGGCCTGGGCGTTGTCGATCACTTGTTGCTGATAAACCTTGAAGCCTGGCTCCAGCGCTTCCTTGAAACACACTGCCTTGCCGGCAATCACATGCATCAGCGGGCCGCCCTGGGCACCGGGGAACACCGCGGAGTTGAGCTTCTTCTCGATTTCTTCGTTGGCCTTGGCCAGGATCAGGCCGCCACGCGGACCGCGCAGGGTCTTGTGGGTGGTGGTGGTGACCACGTCGGCGTACGGCAGCGGGTTGGGATACAGACCGGCAGCGACCAGGCCGGCAACGTGGGCCATGTCGACGAACAGCAGTGCACCGACCTTGTCGGCGATCTGCCGAAAGCGTGGGAAGTCGAGGGTCTTGGAGTAGGCCGAGAAGCCGGCGACGATCATCTTCGGCTGGCACTCGACGGCCAGGCGCTCGACTTCGTCGTAGTCGATCAGTCCGGTCTTGGTGTCGATGCCGTACTGCACCGCGTTGTACAGCTTGCCCGAGGACGACACCTTGGCGCCGTGGGTCAGGTGACCGCCGTGGGCCAGGCTCATGCCCAGGATGGTGTCGCCCGCCTGGATCAGGGCCAGGTACACCGCGCTGTTGGCCGAGGAGCCGGAGTGCGGCTGGACGTTGGCGTAGTCGGCACCGAACAGCTGCTTGGCGCGTTCGATGGCCAGCGCTTCGACTTTATCCACATGCTCGCAGCCACCGTAGTAACGCTTGCCCGGATAACCCTCGGCATATTTGTTGGTCAGGCCACTGCCTTGTGCTTGCATGACACGCTTGCTGGTGTAGTTCTCTGACGCGATCAGCTCGATGTGATCTTCCTGGCGTTGCTCCTCGGCATTCATCGCCGCCAGCAGTGCATCGTCATAACCCTGGATCTGGTCTTGCTTGCTGAACATCGCGTCTCTCCCAGCGGCGGTGGTGCGCCATTTTGTCTTGGTGAGGCACCGGCCTGGCGGCAGTGCCCTTTGATGCGATGGTATGACCGGCGCAGACAGGTCAAATGCCTACGGACGCCACGCAAAGGTGCGTTTACGACATGCTGGAAAATGGCAGGCCGCACTCAATCCTTAAAACGCTGGAGATCCTTGTGGGACCGGGCTTGCCCGGGAAGCGGTGTGTCAGGTCCATAAATGTTGGCTGTGCTGGCCCCATCGCGGGCAAGCCCGCTCCCACACAGTTATGCGGCGATATTGCGGACGAGTAACAGAAGCAGAAAATGTAGCGGATACAAGGCATACGCCCAACGGCGCATCGGCGGTGGCTTGAGATGTTTGGTATGTCGCAACAAGACCAGACCCAGCAATGGCGCAATCAGGCAGACACCAAGAGCAACCACCGCCACCGGGTTACCCAGACGGATGGCGGCAATCAACACCTGCCACTGATTCGCCGCCAGGCAGACCAGCCCCGGCAACACCGCCCAGTACCAGGGCCGACGAATCACCAGCAATGTCGCCAATGGCAGCAACACCCCAAAAACGCCAAACATCAGTCGCTCACTGAACAGCGTCGCCAGCAGCAGCGCGACCAGCCCCAAGCCTCGCGCCTGCAGGTCCTGGTACAGCCAACCACGGGCCACCAGCAGCCCCAGCGCCAGCGTAGGCAATACGTTCAGGACATCAGGCTCGGGGATGAACAGGCGGTAGGGAATTTCACTGACCAGGCTAAACAGCAGCAACCAGCCCAGGTAACACCACTGACCGCCGGTCGGCGCTGTCGGTGTACGTGCCAGGTTGACCGCCATCGCCAGGCAGAACCAGGGAAACGCCAGGCGCCCCGGCACATAGAGCACATCGAGCGGCCAGCCGACATAGCGCAGGTGATCGAGGACCATGCTCAACAGTGCCAACCATTTGAGCAGATCGAGTGCACCGTCACGTTGCGTCACGTGCATAATTGCCCCTCGACTGTGTAGTTTTCTGACAGACACATCGCGTGTGCTCTCCGGACGATCTTCGGTAAAGTGCGCACCATCATTGACCACGAGCCGCTTCACCATAAGCGCCTCGACCACGGAAGCCGGCCATGACCGATAAGAGCCAACAATTCGCCAGCGACAACTATTCCGGCATCTGCCCTGAAGCCTGGGCGGCCATGGAACAGGCCAATCAGGGCCACCAGCGCGCCTATGGCGACGATGAGTGGACCGCCCGCGCCTCGGACTATTTCCGCAAACTGTTCGAAACCGACTGCGAGGTGTTCTTCGCCTTCAATGGCACCGCCGCCAACTCCCTGGCCTTGTCGTCGTTGTGCCAGAGTTACCATAGCGTGATCTGCTCGGAAACCGCCCACGTCGAAACCGACGAATGTGGCGCCCCGGAGTTCTTCTCCAATGGCTCCAAGTTGCTCACGGCGCGCACCGAAAACGGCAAGCTGACGCCGGAGTCAATCCGCGAGATCGCCCTCAAGCGCCAGGACATTCACTACCCCAAGCCACGGGTGGTGACCCTGACCCAGGCCACTGAAGTCGGCAGCGTCTACACCCCGCAAGAAATCCGCGCCATCAGTGCCACCTGCAAAGAGCTGGGCCTGAACCTGCACATGGACGGCGCGCGCTTCTCCAACGCCTGCGCGTTCCTCGATTGCTCGCCGGCCGACCTGACCTGGAAAGCCGGGGTCGACGTGTTGTGTTTTGGCGGCACCAAAAACGGCATGGCGGTGGGCGAGGCGATTCTGTTCTTCAACCAGAAACTGGCCGAAGACTTCGACTACCGCTGCAAACAGGCCGGGCAACTGGCATCGAAAATGCGCTTCCTCTCAGCGCCGTGGGTCGGCCTGCTGGAACACGACGCCTGGCTCAAGCACGCCCGCCACGCCAACTACTGCGCACAACTGCTGGCAGAACTGGTCAGCGACATTCCCGGCGTCGAACTGATGTTCCCGGTACAGGCCAACGGCGTGTTCCTGCAACTCTCGGAGGCCGCCGTGGCAGCACTGACCGCTCGCGGCTGGCGCTTCTACACCTTCATCGGTAAAGGCGGCGCACGCTTCATGTGCTCCTGGGACACCGAGGAAGAGCGGGTGCGGGAATTGGCTGCGGACATTCGCGAAGTGATGTCCCGCTAAAGCGTTGGTTTACACCGCTCCCCCGTGGGAGCGGGCTTGCTCCGGGCGGCGTTCCGACGATGAGGCCAGCACATTCAACGTTGATGTCACTGACAGTCCGCTATCGCGAGCAAGCTCGCTCCCACAAAAGCCAACATCATCCCCTCCTATTGCTTGCTCCTCGTCTACATTGTCTGTCGAGCCCTTACGCTCACATAACAATAAGCAGGAGCACGCGCATGTCACTTCAAGGCAAAACCCTCTTCATCACCGGCGCCAGCCGTGGCATCGGCCGTGAAATTGCGCTGCGTGCCGCCAGGGATGGGGCCAATATCGTCATTGCCGCGAAAAGCGCGGAACCCCACGCCAAGCTGCCCGGGACTATTTTCAGCGTGGCGGAGGAAGTCGAGGCCGCCGGCGGCAAGGCACTGGCGCTGCAGGTGGATGTGCGCGATGAAGTGGCAGTGCATGCGGCACTGGCCCAGGCCAACGAGCATTTCGGTGCCATCGACGCGCTGGTCAACAATGCCGGGGCGATTAAGCTGACAGGCGTGCAGCACATCGAACTCAAGCGTTTCGACTTGATGCACCAGATCAACACCCGCGCCGTGCTGCTGTGCAGCCAGGCCGCCCTGCCCTACCTGAAAAAGTCCAGCGGGCACATCCTCAACCTCTCACCGCCGCTGAACCTCGCCAGCAAATGGTTCGCCCAGTACAGCCCCTACACCGTGACCAAGTACGGCATGAGCATGCTGACGTTGGGCATGAGTGAGGAATTCAGGAATTACGGGATCAGCGTCAACTCGCTATGGCCACAGACGATGATTGCCACCGCCGCGATCGAGTTTCAGTTGGGGTCGAGGGAGTCGTTCAAACATGCACGCACGCCTGCGATCATGGCCGACGCCGCCCACGTCATTCTGAGCAGTGCAAGCCGCAGCTTGACCGGGCGCTTGCTTATTGATGAGGAAATACTGCGGGAAAGCGGTGTGACGGAGTTCGAGCACTACCGCTTCGCGCCTGACAGCAGCGACAAGCTGATGACGGACCTGTTTATTGACTAAACACCCTCCCCTGTAGGAGCGAGCTTGCTCGCGATGGACGTCAACGATGACGCTGGCAACCTGGCACCCCGCGGCGTTCTCAGGTTCATCGCGAGCAAGCTCGCTCCTACAGGTTGCGCGACTTACTCAGAACTCGATCCGCACGTCCCCCTTCGGCACGCTGCAGCACGACAGGATGAACCCTTCGGCCTCGTCTTCCTCGGTGATCCCGCCGTTGTGATCCATCTCCACCTCGCCCCCCAGCTTCATCACCTTGCAGGTCCCGCAGATGCCCATGCCGCAAGCCTTGGGAATCAGCAGGCCAAGCTTGGCCGCCGCCGCGTGCACGGTTTCTCCCGGGGCCACGCGAATGCTTTTGCCGGACGCGGTGAACTCCACCTGATGCAGGTCGGCGATGTCGATTTCCGGAGCGTCGGCTGCTTGTTCGGCTTGCTCCACGGCATCGGCACGAGCTTCCGGCGGCGTGGCGCCGAAGGATTCCTCGTGATAGCGCGTCATGTCGAAGCCGGCAGCCTCCAGTAGGCGCTTGACCGCATTCATGTACGGCGTCGGACCGCAGCAGAACACTTCACGCTCGAGGAAGTCCGGCGCCATCAATTCGAGCATTTTATGGTTCAGGTAACCGCGATAGCCGGCCCAGGGCTCGCCCAGGCCGTGTTTCTCGCAAATCAGGTGCAGGCTGAAGTTATCGATCCGCGACGCCATGTGCTCCAGCTCGCGGTGATAAATGATGTCCTTGGGCGAACGGGCGCTGTGGATAAACACCATGTCGACATTGCCATTGGTGTCATAGAACCAGCGCGCCATCGACATCACTGGGGTAATGCCGACACCACCGCTGAGGTAGAGCACCTTCGGCGCGGTGAAGTCCATGGCGTTGAACAGCCCGACCGGCCCGTGCACCGCCAGTTCCTGACCTTCGTGCAGGGTGTCGTGCAGCCAGTTGGAGACCTTGCCGCCCGGCACCCGCTTGATGGTCACCGAAAAGCTGTAGGGCACCGACGGTGAGCTGGAGATGGTGTACGAACGCATGATCGGCTGGCCGTCGATTTCCAGCTCCAGGGTGACAAATTGCCCCGGTTTGAAGAAGAACATGATCGGCTGGTCAGCCATGAAGCAAAAGGTGCGCACGTCCCAGGTTTCCTGGATGACTTTGACGCAACGGACAATGTGTCGACCATTGGCCCAGGTCTGGGTGGTTACCGGGTTCAGGAAGCTGTTGGACATGCTGATCTCCACGGCCGACTGTCGGCCTCATGTTGGCGATTTTGCGTATAGCGCCGACCGGCCATTTACCTATCTGCGACATTCACATGCTTATCGCGACCAGCCCCTTGCTACCGGGGGTTGAGCGTCGGGAACAGAGTGGGCCATGTCGCTCGTGGATAAGGTTCTGGGCGGCGGCAGCCCCACACTCGCCTCAACAGATAAACACTGTTTGTGTCTTGCGTAGCAACCGTATCAGCCACTATTCGCCGGCCACACAGAATGGCCATGAGGACTCAATCGATGGACGTCACCGCAAAAATCAGCCTGGGCGATCCTCTGGAACCCGCACGCAAGGCCACCGCCCAGATGCTGCAGGAACGTGAGCGCACGTTCTCGTTGCCGCAGCCGTTCTACTCCGATGAGCGGCTGTTCGATATCGACATGCAGGAAATCTTTCAGAAAGAATGGTTGATCGCTGGCATGACCTGCGAAATCCCGACCAAGGGCAACTACCTGACCCTGCAGATCGGCAAGAACCCGATCATCGTGATTCGCGGTGCCGAGGGGGTGGTGCATGCCTTCCACAACGTCTGCCGCCACCGTGGCTCGCGCCTGTGCACCAGCGATAAAGGCAAGGTCGCCAAGTTGGTCTGCCACTACCACCAGTGGACCTACGAACTCGACGGGCGCCTGCTGTTTGCCGGCACCGAGATGGGTGACGACTTCGACATGAAGCAGTACGGCCTCAAGCCGGTGAACGTGAAGACCGCGGGCGGCTACATCTTCATCAGCCTGGCGGAAAATCCGCCGGCCATCGATGACTTCCTGTCGACGCTGAATCACTACATGGAACCGTACGACATGGAAAACACCAAGGTGGCGATCCAGACCACCTTGTTCGAAAAAGCCAACTGGAAGCTGGTGCTGGAGAACAACCGCGAGTGTTACCACTGCAACGCCTCGCACCCTGAACTGCTGAAAACCCTGCTCGAATGGGACGACGTCACCGACCCCCGTGCCGACCAGGCGTTCAAGGACCACGTGGCCGCTTCTGCCGCCGCCTGGGACGCCGAGAAGATTCCGTATGCCCACGCCAGCTTCGGCCTGCGTAACCGCATCGTGCGCATGCCGCTGCTCAAGGGCACCGTGTCGATGACCCTGGACGGCAAGCAAGGCTGCAAAAAACTCATGGGCCGCATCCAGAACCCGGACCTGGGCTCGATGCGCATCCTGCACCTGCCGCACTCCTGGAACCACTGCATGGGCGACCACATCATTGTGTTCACCGTGTGGCCGATCAGCGCCCAGGAAACCATGGTCACCACCAAGTGGCTGGTGCACAAGGACGCCGTCGAAGGCGTCGACTACGACGTCGACCGCATGCGCCAGGTGTGGGACGCCACCAACGACCAGGACCGGCGCCTGGCCGAAGAGAACCAGCGTGGCATCAACTCCACCGCGTACCAGCCTGGGCCGTACTCCAAGACTTACGAGTTCGGCGTGGTGAACTTCGTGGACTGGTACAGCGAGCGCCTACTGAACAATCTTGGGGCCGAGCCTGCGCCGTACCTCAAAGGAGTTCCGGTCCAAGGCTAAAAGCATCGCGGGCAAGCCCGCTCCCACAGGATTTGCGTTTGAACACATTATTTGTGAACAACAGAGATCACTGTGGGAGCGGGCTTGCCCGCGATGAGGCCCTCCCTTTCACTAGTTTCTTCCGCTACGCCACCCTCATCCTTAGAACTGTACGAAATATGATCTATTGCGTTCAGAGCTATATCGCGCGCGCCTCCCAGCCTTCAGTGAACAAGTTATCCACAGCTCCACCCACAGCAAATGGGGACAACTGTGGAAAGGCTGAAAGTTTTCTCCACAGAAACTGAAGAAAATCCGTGACTTATCCAAATGAGTGGTTTTCGTCAGCCATTGGATGTTTTTTGATCGAAAGCCTGTAAGCCACGGTCTGTATGGCTCGTAGCGGACCGCGAACACCTTATCCACAGAAGCGCCAACAGAGTTTGGGGGCAACTTGTGCGTCGTGGTCATTCCTTGTGGAAAACCCCGCCCAAGCTGCATATTTCGCGGGTTTGAGTAGCTTTCGAAGGGTAAAGAACGGCATTTGGCTATTTATTGATCGAATCCTTGAAAGCATTGATCTGTATGGCTTACAGCCGACAGCAAACATCTTATCCACAGAAACGCCAACAGAGATTGGGGGCAAGTCTTGAACAAGGGATCGCCTCGCCCAATGAAAAAAGCTCGAAAAAACAACCACTAGCACTGGTTGTTTTTCGTACAAAGGCTTGCAGGGCTTGCTGTGCAGGGGGTGTAGCGATGGGTAAACATGTTATCCACAGAAGCGCTAACAGGGATTGTGGGTAATTCCGCCTGCGCCGGTAACATTCCTAGGAATGGCGTATAGAGTCGGCAGTGTCGCCCAGGCCAGCCGCTTGCGGGTTTTCGCCTCGGGGCACCACCACGACACTTTTCAGTGGGTCAGGAGCCCTCCCCGGCACCTGACCAGGCGCTTGCCTGCGGAGCAAGTTCCACCCACTGGCCTCCTTGGTCGCCTCCCACAACACACGCCATCTTGACTGCCCATTACTGGAGGCGGTCGCCATCCATGTCCGAGCAATAACGTAATTCTGTTTGACTGCACCTACCCCCGTGAGAACCTGGCTGCCAATGATTCCCACGTTAGATCCCAGCGACATCCCGGTAGCAGGCATCTGCGCCGCTATCGCCGCAGGGACGCCTACTGCACGGGCCGGTACACCCGTAGCGCCTCCCCAAAAGCTCATCGCATTGCCAATACGCGTCAGCATGCTTTGGGGTTTGCCCGCTACGATTGCCGCTGCCGACCTGTTGATCGCAGCCCCGGCAAAGATGGTATTCAAAGCAGTTCCTACAGCATTCCCCAGCAGAGAAAACCATGCCCTACCGGATGGATCAACCCGGGTCATGGGTGAGCCCGAGCAATACGCATACGGATTCAATCCCCCCGCACCAAACGGACTCAACCGGTCCGGGCTATGAAAGCGCATCAACACCGGGTTATAGACCCGATGACCATTGCCCAGGTGATACCAACCAGTGGGATGTTCACCAAGTTGCCCATTGAAACCCAGGCCCGCACTGGTCGCACGCAAGCTACTGGGCGAGCCATAGGCGGTGTAAGCGCGAAGGTTCGGACCGCTGCGGTCCAGTTCGGCGAGGATCGATTGTTGCAGATCGGTCGCCAGCAACAGGGTGCGCGTGGTTGCTGGCGGATGGGCAGGACAGGGGGCGTTTCCGGCGGTGGGCATCAGGTGGCCTCGCATCGATCCAGACGCCCCGCAGTGCTGCTGCGGGGGCTTAATCCATACTTATCAACCTAACAAAAGCGCGTGCAATGCAACACTAGCAGTTCTGCTAGGGCGCCTTCAGGACTAGCGAACAACGCCCTCTTCAATCAGCAGCTTGAGGATCGCCTCGGCGCCTTCCTGGGCAGACACGCCCTTGAGCACCTGGCCACCGCCGCCACTGGCCTTGGCCGTGGCCGCCTTCATCCGGTCGGCACCGCTTTTGGCCTTGATCACTTTCAGGCGTTTAGGCCGTGACTTGGCCGCTTGCAGCGTGGCGACGGCGAGCAGTTCGTCGTCGAGCACTTCAACGTCTTCAGCCTGCAATACCCCGCGTCGCGCCGGGCCGAACGCACTTTGCCGAGGCTTGGGCGCGGCGTTATCCACCGTCGCCAGAAACGGTAAGCGGACTTTCAAGCGCCGCCGCTGACCGCGGGGCAAGGCTTGCAGCACCAGGGCTGAACCACCGTCGATGGACTCGACCTGCGCCAGCCCCACCACCAGCGGCCAGCCGAGGCTTTCGGCCAGCAGGAACGGCAACATGCCCGAGCCTTCACCGGTTTCCGCCTGGCTGCCGGTCAGCACCACCTGGGCACCTGCGCCGCGTAAATAGTCGGTCAAGGCCGGCAACGCATCGGCACCCGCCGGGTGTTCCAGCACATGCAACTGTTCCAGGCCCATGCCCAGATAGGCGCGCAACGCAGGCTCGGCGACGTCGCCGGCATGTAGCACTTGCAGGCCGTCCCCCGCCAGTTGCAGACCGAGTTCGACCGCCCGCGCATCCTGCTCCGCGCGACGTGGCCGACCGGAAGTCGGGTGGGCGCCAATCGACACCAGGCTGATGATTTTCGTGCTCATGACCCTTTCCTTCCCTTAAGCCGCATCGCGCTTGGCACCGTTGCGGTAAGCCTCTACCGCCGCGATCAAGGCGTGAAGAATCTCGGCGCTCTCACCGATCACCGACAGGTCGGCCCGCTTGATCATGTCGCATCCGGGGTCCAGGTTGATCGCCACCACCTTGTCGCAGGCACCGATGCCTTGCAGGTGCTGGATCGCCCCGGAAATCCCCACCGCCACGTAGACCCGCGCGGTGACCCAGGTGCCGGACGCCCCGACTTGACGGTCGCGGGCCATGAAGCCGTCGTCCACCGCCACCCGCGAGGCGCCTTCGGTGGCACCCAGCGCAGCGGCGGTCTGGTGGAACAACGGCCAATCCTTGACCCCGTTGCCGCCCGAGAAAATGAACTCGGCTTCGGCCATTGGAATCGCTGCCGGGTCCACTGCCACCGCCCCCAGATCTTCAATACGCGAAAGACTGCGAGCCACGGTTGTGGATAACTCCACCGGCAAGGCTTCGTGGCGGGTTTCGCTGACCGGTTCTGCACATTCGACGGCGCCCAGAATCAAGCGTGCGAGCGGTCGTGCCAGGTCTTGCAACCCGGCACCGGCGCGGCCGATGCATTGCTGATCCTTGACCTGCCAGACCCGTGTGGCCGGGCGTTCGCCCAGGGCGGCGGCAAAGCGTCGACCCAGTTCACCGCCACCGGTACGACTGTCCGGCAGCAACCAGTGACGTGGGCTGAATTGGTTATCCACAGCCCGCAGGCCCTGGACCCGTTGTTCCGGTGCATAACCGTTGAACTCGTCCCCCTCGAGTACCAGCAGGCGATCGACGCCAGCCGTAGCGAAGGCGCTCTCTTTGTGTTCGCCGAAGACCACGGCCAGGACGGCACCGTCGTTGCCGGCCAATTGATGAGCCAGGCCCAGCAAGTCGCGGTCATGGCTGCTCAAGCGGCCGCCGACCATGTCGGGCACCACGCTGATGTAGAACGCAGGGACCACTACCTGATGCAGCGGCAATTGCACTTCCACGGCGGCAGTACGCTTGGTCGCGCCGCCCTGCTGGGCGCCGCTACGGTCAATGCGCTTGATCCCGTTGGGGCCGATGAAGCCGATGCCATGGGGGTTCTTGCGGATGACGCCGTTAGGCCCCATCCAGCTGTGTTGCGCCGGCTGCATGGCCGCGTGCAGCGGGTGCAGGCGGTTGCGGGCGATCCATTCGGCACGGGGGTCGCGGCGGATTATGTCGCTCATCAGTGCACCTGCGCAGGTTTACGTTGAGCCGGCGTGATCGGCTTGCTCGGCGCTTGGTCTTCAAGCAACGCATCGGCCACCAGTTCGGCAATGTCCTTGATCAAAGGTCGCGGCTCGACCACCCCTTCCAGCATCGCCGTGCACTGCGGGCAGCCCACGGCCACCAGTTCGGCACCGGTCTCGCGGATGTCTTCCATGCGCATGTCGGGAATCCGCTGCTTGCCCGGAATGTCAGTGATCGGCGCACCGCCGCCACCGCCGCAGCAGCGCGAGCGGAAGCCGGAGCGTTGCATCTCTTTGACTTCGATACCGAGGGCGCGCAGCACTTCACGCGGCGCCTCGTATTCGCCGTTGTAGCGACCGAGGTAGCACGGGTCGTGATAGGTCACGCTGTCGCCCTTGTGCTGGCCGAGATTCAGCGCGCCGGCGCCGATGATTTGCGCCATGTAGGTACTGTGGTGCTGCACCAGGTAGTTGCCATCGAACGCGCCGTATTCGTTTTTCAGCACGTGGAAGCTGTGCGGATCGCACGTGACGATGCGGTTGAAGCTGTACTTGGCCAGGGTCTGGATGTTGCGTTTGGCCAACAACTGGAAGGTCGCTTCATCGCCCAGGCGTCGAGCCACGTCACCACTGTCGCGCTCTTCAAGGCCGAGCACGGCAAAGTCGATTTTCGCCGCTTTCAGCACTTTGACGAACGCGCGCAGGGTGCGTTGGTTGCGCATGTCAAACGCCCCGTCGCCGACCCAGAACAGCACGTCAGTGGATTTCTTTTCGCTGAGCAGATTGAGGTTCAAGTCCGCCGCCCAGTTCATCCGCCCACCCGGGGCGAAGCCGCCCGGGTTGTCGGTGGCGATCAAGTTCTCCAGGACCTCGGCGCCCTTGTTCGGGGTCGCACCTTTTTCCAGGGTCAGATGGCGGCGCATGTCGACGATCGCATCGACGTGCTCGATCATCATCGGGCACTCCTCGACACAGGCGCGACAGGTGGTGCACGACCATAGGGTTTCGGCGTCAACCAGGCCGTTGACGATCGGCTGATGCGGATTACCCGCGTGCTCGCCGATGGCTTTACCCGGATACGGGCTGCCGGCGAACTTGGCATCGGTGCCTCCGGCCAGGCCGACCACCATGTCCTGAATCAGTTTTTTCGGATTCAACGGCTGGCCGGCGGCAAACGCCGGGCACGCGGCTTCGCACTTGCCGCACTGCACGCAGGCGTCAAATCCCAGCAGTTGGTTCCAGGTGAAATCCTTGGGTTTTTCCACACCCAGCGGCGCCGACAGGTCGTTCAAATCCAGCGGTTTCAAACCGGTGGAACGGCCGCCACCAAAGCGTTCGGCGCGACGGTGCCAGGCCAGGTGCAAGGCACCAGCGAAGGCGTGCTTCATCGGCCCGCCCCAGGTCATGCCGAAGAACAGCTCAGACACGCCCCACAGCACGCCGATACCGAGGATGACCGCCAACAGCCAGCCACCGAAGTGTTCCGGCAGGATACCGGCCACCGGCAGGGTCACCAGGAAGAACGACGCCGAGAACGCCAGCAGGCTTTTCGGCAAACGCATCCACGGGCCTTTGGACAGCCGGGCCGGCGGGTTGCGCCGACGTAGATAAACGAAGATCGCACCGACGAACATCACTGCCGTCATCAACAGCAGCGCGTACCCCAGGAAGCGGTTATGCAGGCCAAATCCGTGGACCAGGATCGCCAGCACCGCGGACGCCACCGCACCGCCGGCCGTGGCGACGTGGGTGTTGGCGATGTACTTGTCACGCGCCACCACGTGGTGCAGGTCGACCATGTAGCGCTTGGGCATGGCCAGCAGGCCGCCGATCAGGTCGACTTTCGAAGCTCGGCCGCGACGCCACATGGCCACCCGCCGCAACGCGCCCAGAACCGCCAGGCCCAGGGCAGCGAAGAGCAGGATGGGAAGAATTGTGTTCAACATGGGTGTTGCTCCCAAAGACCTCAGGGTCTTGCAGGCCAAACTACCTGGATGCCTTGCCCGATTCCTTGTAGGAGCGAGCTTGCTCGCGAAAAACCTGAGAACGCCGCGCTAAGTCAGACTCCCCGCGTCTTCGTTCACGTCCATCGCGAGCAAGCTCGCTCCTACAAGGGTTATCCACAAGCCGTTAGAAATCCTTGCACAGCCGCAGGGCGTCATAGATCGCAGCATGCGTGTTGCGCTGGGCCACGCAGTCGCCAATGCGGAACAGCAGGTAGCCGTCGCCTGGTTGGCTCAACGAAGGCTGGGGCTTGATCGCGAACAGGGCTTCAACGTCCATCTGGCCCTTGTTGCGCGAACCTTCCTTCAGCGCGTAATAGATTTCTTCATCCGGACGCACGCCGTTTTCCACCACCACCTGGTCGACCACCCGCTCCTCCTTGGCGCCGGTGTATTCGTTCTCCAGCACGGCAATCAGCTTGTCGCCTTCGCGGTAGACCTTTTCCAGCATCATGTCGCCGGTCATGATCACTTCCTTGGGGTACATGCTGCGGTAGTAGGTCGGGAACGACGTACCGCCGACGGCCACGCCGGGCTTGATATCGTCGGTGACGATCTCGACCTGGCAACCCTTGTCGGCCAGGAAGTCGGCCACCGACATCCCGGTGAACTCACAGATGGTGTCGTAGACCAGCACGTTCTTGCCGGGCGCCACCTTGCCGTCGAGTACGTCCCAGCTGCTGACCACCAGGCCTTCTGCCGCGCCCCAGTGTTCGTTCTGCTCCAGGAACGGATGCCCGCCCACTGCCAGCACCACCACGTCCGGACGCAGGTCGAGAATGGTCGCGGCATCGGCAGCCACGCCCAGGCGCAGGTCGACTTTCAGGCGTGCCAGTTCCAGCTGGAACCAGCGGGTGATACCGGCGATCTGGTCCCGTTGCGGGGCTTTGGAGGCAGTCGTGATCTGCCCGCCGATGAATTCCTTCTTCTCGAACAGGGTCACGTCATGACCACGTTCCGCCGCTACGCGCGCAGCTTCCATCCCGGCTGGGCCGGCACCGACCACCACCACCTTGCGTTTCACGCCGGTGGATTTTTCGATGATGTGTGGCACGCCCATGTATTCACGGGACGTCGCGGCGTTCTGGATGCACAGCACGTCCAGGCCCTGGTACTGCCGGTCGATACAGTAGTTGGCGCCGACACATTGCTTGATCTGGTCGATCTGGCCCATCTTGATCTTGGCGATCAGGTGCGGGTCGGCGATATGGGCGCGGGTCATGCCGACCATGTCGACGTAGCCGCCTTCCAGAATCCGCGTGGCCTGGTTCGGGTCCTTGATGTTCTGTGCGTGCAGCACCGGAACCTTGACCACTTCCTTGATCCCGGCTGCCAGGTGCAGGAACGGCTCCGGTGGATAACTCATGTTCGGAATGACGTTGGCCAGGGTGTTGTGGGTGTCGCACCCCGAGCCGACCACTCCGATGAAGTCGAGCATGCCGGTGTCGTCGTAGTACTTGGCGATCTGCTTCATGTCTTCGTGGGACAGACCGTCCGGATGGAACTCGTCGCCGCACAGGCGGATGCCGACACAGAAGTCGTCACCGACCTCGGCACGCACCGCCTTGAGCACTTCCAGGCCAAACTTCATGCGGCCTTCGAAGGTGCCGCCCCACTCGTCAGTACGCTTGTTGACCCGCGGGCTCCAGAACTGGTCGATCATGTGCTGGTGCACGGCCGACAGCTCGACGCCGTCCAGGCCACCGGCCTTGGCCCGACGCGCGGCCTGGGCATAGTTGCCGATGACCCGCCAGATTTCTTCCGGCTCGATGGTCTTGCAGGTGGCGCGGTGCACCGGTTCACGGATGCCCGATGGCGACATCAGCGTCGGCCAGTTAAAACCGTCCCAACGCGAGCGGCGGCCCATGTGGGTAATCTGGATCATGATCTTGGCGCCATGCTTGTGCATGGCGTCGGCCAGGTTCTGGAAGTGCGGAATGATGCGGTCGGTGGACAGGTTGACCGAGCTCCACCATTCCTGCGGGCTGTCGATGGCCACCACCGAGGAACCGCCGCAAATCGCCAGGCCGATCCCGCCCTTGGCTTTCTCTTCGTAATACTTGACGTACCGATCGGTGGTCATGCCGCCGTCAGTGGCATACACCTCGGCGTGCGCGGTGCTGAGCACACGGTTGCGGATGGTCAGTTTGCCGATCTGGATCGGCTGGAACATTGCTTCGAAAGCCATGGCAGGATCCTCGACTTACAACGGCTTGACGGTGAACAAGCCGTCGTCGTGGCCTTCTTCCGAGCCACCGTATACCTGTTCGGCGACGGTGCGGATCTTGCTGCCGCGCGCCTGCAGGATCTGGTCCATGGCGCCGGCGAACCAGCCGGTGAACATGTAGTCGACCTTGCGTCCAACCTTGCCGTACACATAGACAAACGCCGAATGTTCGAGCTTGACGCTGGCGGTGCCTTTGTCGAGGTCGATGTCCTGGATCTTGAACAGGCCCCAGCCGCGCTGCGACAGGCGCTTCATGTAGTGCTCGAACACCGCGACGCCTTCCAGGCCGTGGCACTCAGCTTCCTTCTCGCACCAGTGCCAGGCGGACTTGTAGCCGGCCTTGTAGAGGATCTCGGCATAGGCATCGCTGCCCAGCACCTCCTCGATGCCCATGTGGTTGTTGACGAAGAAGTGACGCGGTACATACAGCATCGGCAAGGCGTCGGAAGTCCAGACACCGGTCTCGCTGTCGACTTCGATTGGCAATTGCGGGGCGATCTTGGCCATGGAAACTAAACTCCAGAAAAATTTTGGTGTTACCTGCGGCGCGGATGGCCGAAGGGCAGGATGCGGAAGTGCGGCGGTTTATTCGCCCCAGACATCCTTGAGAACGTTCACCCAGTTCTCGCCCATGATCTTGCGCACCACGCGCTCAGGATGGCCGCGCTTGAGCAGGGTCTCGGTAAGGTTCGGGAACTCGCCCACGGTGCGGATACCCAGCGGATTGATGATCTTGCCGAAGCTGGTCAGGCGGCGGGCGTAGCCCTTGTCGTGGGTCAGGTATTCGAAGAAATCCTGGCCATGGCCCTGGGTGAAGTCGGTACCGATACCGATGGCGTCTTCGCCGACGATGTTCATGGTGTATTCGATGGCTTCGGCGTAGTCGTCGATGGTCGAATCGATGCCCTTGGCCAGGAACGGCGCGAACATGGTCACGCCGACAAAACCGCCGTGGTCGGCAATGAACTTGAGCTCTTCATCGGACTTGTTGCGCGGGTGCTCCTTGAGGCCCGACGGCAGGCAGTGGGAGTAGCAGACCGGCTTTTTCGATTCGAGGATGACTTCTTCCGAGGTCTTGGAGCCAACGTGGGAGAGGTCGCACATCACGCCGACGCGGTTCATCTCGGCGACGATTTCCCGGCCGAAACCCGACAGGCCGCCGTCACGCTCGTAGCAGCCGGTGCCGACCAGATTCTGGGTGTTGTAGCACATCTGCACGATGCCAACGCCAAGCTGCTTGAACACCTCGACATAGCCGATCTGGTCTTCGAAGGCATGGGCATTCTGGAAGCCGAAGAGGATCCCGGTCTTGCCCAGCTCCTTGGCCTTGCGGATGTCGGCGGTGGTGCGCACCGGCATCACCAGGTCAGCGTTCTCGCGGATCAGTTTCTGGCTGGCGGCGATGTTGTTGATGGTCGCCTGGAACCCTTCCCACACCGACACGGTGCAGTTGGCCGCAGTCAGGCCACCCTTGCGCATGTCTTCAAACAGCTCACGGTTCCACTTGGCAATGATCAGCCCGTCGATAACGATGCTGTCGGCGTGCAGTTCGGCTGGGCTCATCAGGCTGTCCCCTTATTGGTGATTCATGCGCCGAATCGTCTGCCGGCGCTTTGGGTCAGCATATGCCTCGGTGCCTGGGCAGCCGGGTGCAAAAACGACAGGGGGTTTGCCGAAAGCGTCAATCCACGACAAAGGCTTACATCGCCGTCGGTTTGCCCGTCTGTTCTTTACCCCGCGCTTGGGCCAGAATCCGCCGCATCACTGGATGCTTCACGGAATTGGGACGACAGCTCAATGAAATCGATCTTCTTCGCATTGGCACTGATCGCGACCGGGGTACAGGCAGCTGAAGACGCTGACAACAACCCTTGCGATGCGGTCGAAAACGACGTCCAGACCCTGGAATGCTCGGCGTACAACAAGACCACCGCCGAACAACTGCTCAAGGACAACTACCAGGGTTTGCTGGAGCGGTTCAGGGCCGAGTACGCGAACAACAAGAGCCAACTGGCAGACATCACCAGCAAACTGCAGGTCGCCGAGCAGCTCTGGGTCAAGTCCAGGGACGCCGATTGCACAATCGCGCCATTCCCTGCCGCCGTGGGCAGCAAGGCCTACCTCATCGACCAGAACGACTGCCTGGCGAACAAGAGTGACGAGCGCTCGGAGTTCCTCGAATCGCTGGCGCAGTGACTAAGCCACATCCCTCAACGACTTATTGAAAAAGGCGAACTCCATGAAACTCTGCGGCATCGAAATCAAAGGCAGCGAAGCGATCATCGCCCTCGCCTCCCTCGACGGCCAGGCGCTCAGCC
The DNA here is from genome assembly GCF_033989915.1 of Pseudomonas sp. P5_152. Taxonomy (NCBI): domain Bacteria; kingdom Pseudomonadati; phylum Pseudomonadota; class Gammaproteobacteria; order Pseudomonadales; family Pseudomonadaceae; genus Pseudomonas; species Pseudomonas sp. P5_152. Next base: position 2,599,662 of record NZ_JASFAH010000002.1, read on the forward strand.
ACGTCGCCATCGCCACCAAGAAAATCGCCCTGGACGATGACGACGACGCCGCCAACGTCAAACTGTTCGCCGCACAAGTCGCTTCGTTCGTCCGCGAGAACTCGATCGACCGCATCGCGATCAAGAAGCGCAGCAAGAAAGGCGAATTCGCCGGCGGCCCGACCACCTTCAAGATCGAAGGCATATTCCAACTGCTCGACAGCTGCGAAGTGACCCTGCTGTCACCCCAGACCATCAATGCGCAATCCAAGAAACACGACTTCGCCCTGCCGACCACCCTCAACAAGTATCAGCATGAGGCTTATAAGGCGGCGTGTTCGGCGTTGTTGAAGAAGTAGCCCCTGCATCGTGAACCCTAAGTCGCATCGGGAAGCGGACGCCGGCACTAGCAGTTCTGCTAGTAGGCCGCACAAACTGTTTGAGACACAATAAAACCCTGAATCACCGGCCTTTCAGGGAGCACCTGCCATGTGGAACCACAGCAAAACCCTGATCTGCCGCTACCGCTACGACCCACTGGATCGCTTGGCCGATTGCACCCAGACGACACAGGCCAGCTCCCAACGCTTCTACCTCAAGAACCGCCTGGTCACCGAGGTTCAAGGTGCGGTGTGGCGCTCGATCGTGCAGCACGAAGACCAACTGCTGGCACAGCATCAGCACCATAACGGCTCGCTGGAAACCCACCTGCTCGTCACCGATAAACAACGCTCGGTGCTGGCTGTCCTCGACGCCTCCCGCCCCCAACACCTAGCCTACACACCCTATGGTCATCGCCCTCCAGAGAACGGCTTGCTCAACCTGCTGGGCTTCAACGGCGAACGGCCGGATCCTGTAACCGGGCATTATTTGCTGGGCAATGGTTACCGGGCATTTAACCCGCAGCTGATGCGGTTCAACAGCCCGGACAGTTTGAGTCCGTTTGGGCAGGGTGGGTTGAATGCGTATGCATATTGCGATTGGGATCCGATGAATCAGTCGGACCCAAGTGGGCATTACAGCGTCTCTGGATTCTTTAAATTTATTGGACGCAAACTTGGTCTCCGACAATCGTCAAAGCGGCCGTTCCAACCGGATAAAATAATTGAGGGGGACGAGCGAGTACCAAGAGGAATGCCAATGGATAACATCAAGCAATGGGTATCTTCAACTTCTTCCAGTGCCGAGAGTGATCTGATTGGCTTCACTCAAATACCACGTTTAGGAGCAGTGCCAAAGAGAACCCTAGAAGCGCAGATTGTTGGTGCACAGAGAAGCGAAAACTTGATGAGGGGAATCATTGATAAAGAATATGTGCGTGCAATGAGCAGTAAAGGAAAGGACCTCGGCTACGTAGCAGACAGAAGTTCATACATCAGGAATCCAAGAAAAATAATGTGAAATGGTGGGTCAATGCAGTTTGGACCGTTGAATCATTCCCACGCATAGGATCGATCATGCCTTGGCGGTACGTCGATCCTCGCGCGGGCACCGCGCAAAGCGTGTCCGATAACTGCGGGTAAAGTACGACGGCGATTCAAAGCCGCAGGCGATGCTCACCTCCAACACACTCATGTCGGTCTGGCGCAGCAGTTGCCGGGCTTTTTCCAGGCGCAGGCCCAGGTAGAAATTGCTCGGCGTATCGTTGAGATGCAGGCGGAACAGGCGCTCCAGCTGACGGCGGGTGACCTTGATCGATTCCGCCAGTTCCAGGGTGCTCAGGGGCGGCTCGCTGTGCTGCTCCATTTCGCCAATCACCTGCACCAGCTTCTTGTTGCTGATGCCGTAGCGCGTGGCGATCTGCATGCGTTGGTGGTCCTTGCGCGGGCGAATGCGCCCCAGCACGAACTGCTCGCTGACCTCGATCGCCAGCTCTGGACCGTGGGCCTGGGCGATCAAGTCCAGCATCAAATCGATGGACGCGGTGCCGCCGGCCGAGGTGATGCGGCGACGGTCGATTTCGAACAGTTCCTGGGTCACGCTCAGCTGTGGATAAGTCTCCTTGAACGCCTCGATGGCTTCCCAGTGCAGGGTCACCCGATGGCCGTCCAGCAGACCCGCTTGGGCCAGGACAACACTGCCGGTATCGATCCCGCCGAGGGTGACGCCCTCGTGATCGAGACGGTGCAACCAGTGCTCCAGTGCCGGGTCGACGAACTTCAGCGGTTCGAAGCCGGCGACCACCAATAACGTCGCGCCTCTCTTCAATGGCTCCAGCGCCGCGTCGGCGTTGAGTGACATGCCGTTGCTGGCCAACACCGGCCCACCGTCGACGCTGAGCACGTGCCAGCGATACAACTCGCCGCGAAAGCGATTGGCGACCCGCAGCGGCTCGATCGCCGAGATAAAACCGATGGCCGAGAAGCCCGGCATCAACAAGAAGTAGAAATCCTGGGACATGGGGCGCACTCGATAAGCGGGTAACGTGAGGGCGGTAGCGTGTGGACGTTGATACGCCACTTGCCACAGGCATTCAAGAGCACAGGTCGCTGCAGTGCAAGAGCTGGTCGCCGTGGTGCGCTTTCATCGGCCTTGAGCTGCGTAACTTGGCATCACCGGCGCACAAAGACGACCGGACCCACAATAACGAACTGCCGAGGAACCTGAGATGAAACGACTGATCAGCTGCTGTGTTCTTGCACTCAGTGGTAGCGCCTTGCTGAGCGCCAGCGCCATGGCCGCCGACCCCGCTGCATGCCAGAACGTGCGCATGGGCGTGGTCAACTGGACCGACGTGATCGCTACCAGCGCCATGACCCAGGTCCTGCTCGACGGCCTCGGCTACAAGACCAAACAGACCAGCGCCTCGCAACAGATCATCTTCGCCGGCATCCGCGACCAGCGCCTGGATCTGTTCCTCGGCTACTGGAACCCGCTGATGACCCAGACCATCACCCCGTTCGTCGAGGCCAAGCAGGTCACAGTCCTGGCTGAGCCCAGCCTCAAGGACGCCCGCGCGACCCTGGCGGTGCCGACTTACCTGGCCGACAAGGGCCTGAAAAGCTTCGCCGACATCGCCAGGTTCGAAAAAGAACTGGGCGGCAAGATTTATGGCATTGAGCCCGGTTCGGGTGCCAACACCCAGATCAAGGCGATGATTGCCAAGAACCAGTTCGGCCTGGGCAAATTCCAACTGGTCGAGTCCAGCGAGGCCGGCATGCTCGCGGCGGTGGATCGCGCCGTACGGCGCAAGGAAGCCGTGGTGTTCTTCGGCTGGGCGCCGCACCCGATGAACGTCAATGTACAGATGACTTACCTGACCGGCAGCCAGGACGCCCTGGGTCCGAACGAAGGCTCGGCCACCGTCTGGACCGTGACCGCCCCCAATTACGCCAGCCAGTGCCCGAACGTCAGCCGCTTGCTCAGCAACCTGACGTTCACCGCCGCAGATGAGAGCCGAATGATGCAACCGTTGCTCGACCACAAGGACGCGTTCGAGTCGGCCAGACAGTGGCTCAAGGATCACCCGCAAGACCAGCAACGCTGGCTGGAAGGCGTGACCACGTTCGACGGCAAGCCGGCGGCCGAGAACCTGCAACTGACCAGCAAGTAAACCCCCGACTCAATCACCGTTTCGCAGCCGAGCGTGGCTGCGAACGGGCTCCCTATGCCCCACAAAACCGGCCTGAAGGAAACTGCCCCATGAACCACGACGTCATCATCACCTGCGCACTGACCGGTGCTGGCGACACGACCGCCAAGAGCCCCCACGTGCCGGTCACTCCGAAACAGATTGCCGCCGCCGCGGTGGAAGCCGCCAAGGCTGGGGCCACGGTGGTCCACTGCCATGTGCGCGACCCGCAGACCGGCAAGTTCAGCCGTGACGTGGCGCTGTACCGCGAGTTGATGGAGCGCATTCGTGAAGCGGATGTCGACATCATCGTCAACCTCACCGCCGGCATGGGTGGCGACCTGGAAATCGGCGCCGGCGAGAACCCCATGGAATTCGGCCCCAACACCGACCTGGTCGGTCCGCTGACCCGCCTGGCTCACGTCGAAGCCCTGCTGCCGGAAATCTGCACCCTGGATTGCGGCACCCTCAACTTCGGTGACGGCGACACCATCTACGTCTCCACGCCGGCGCAACTGCGCGCCGGGGCCAAACGAATCCAGGAGCTGGGGGTCAAGGCCGAGCTGGAAATCTTCGACACCGGCCACCTGTGGTTCGCCAAACAGCTGATCAAAGAAGGATTGCTTGACGATCCGCTGTTCCAGCTGTGCCTGGGCATTCCGTGGGGCGCGCCGGCCGACACCACCACCATGAAAGCCATGGTCGACAACCTGCCGGCCAATGCCGTGTGGGCCGGCTTTGGCATCGGTCGCATGCAGATGCCGATGGCCGCCCAGGCGGTGCTGCTGGGCGGCAACGTGCGGGTCGGGCTGGAGGACAACATCTGGCTGGACAAAGGCGTGCTAGCGACCAACGGCCAACTGGTCGAGCGCGCCGGCGAAATCCTCAGCCGCCTCGGCGCCCGCGTCCTGACCCCGGCCGAAGGGCGCAAGAAAATGGGCCTGGTCCAGCGCGGCTAAACCCAACCTACTTCTAACACCTGTGGGAGCGGGCTTGCCCGCGAAGAGGCCGGAGCATCCAAAACCTCTTCAGTGGTGATCCATCGCTTTCGCGGGCAAGCCCGCTCCCACAGGGATCGCCGGTAACTTTCAGGAAATCGCCATGAGCTTTATCACCGAAATCAAAACCTTCGCCGCGTTAGGCAGTGGTGTCATCGGCAGCGGCTGGGTGTCCCGCGCCCTCGCCCATGGTCTGGATGTAGTGGCCTGGGACCCAGCGCCCGGGGCCGAGGCGGCGCTGCGCAAGCGTGTCGCCAACGCTTGGGGCGCCCTGGAAAAACAAGGCCTGGCACCCGGCGCCTCACAGGATCGGCTGCGTTTTGTCGACACCATCGAGGCCTGCGTAAAGGACGCCGACTTCATCCAGGAAAGCGCCCCGGAACGCCTTGAACTGAAACTTGAACTGCACAGCAAGATCAGCGCCGCGGCCAAGCCCGATGCACTGATCGGTTCCAGCACCTCGGGCCTGTTGCCCAGCGAGTTCTTTGAGAGCTCGACCCACCCGGAACGCTGCGTGGTCGGCCACCCGTTCAACCCGGTGTACCTGCTGCCGCTGGTGGAAGTGGTCGGCGGCAAGCACACCGCGCCCGAGGCGGTACAGGCGGCCATGCAGGCCTATGAGTCCCTGGGCATGCGCCCCTTGCACGTGCGCAAGGAAGTGCCGGGATTCATCGCCGACCGCTTGCTCGAGGCCTTGTGGCGCGAGGCGTTGCACCTGGTCAACGATGGCGTGGCCACCACCGGTGAGATCGACGACGCGATCCGCTTTGGCGCAGGCCTGCGCTGGTCGTTCATGGGTACTTTCCTCACCTACACCCTGGCCGGTGGCGATGCCGGGATGCGCCACTTCATGGCGCAGTTCGGTCCGGCCCTGCAACTGCCGTGGACCTACCTGCCCGCACCGCAGTTGACCGAAAAACTGATAGATGATGTGGTGGACGGCACCCGCGAACAGCTGGGCAACCACAGCATTGCGGCGCTGGAGCGCTATCGTGATGACTGCCTGTTGGCCGTACTGGACGCGGTGAAAAATACCAAGCAAAAGCACGGGATGAGCTTCAGCGACTAATGTATCGGCTGTTCTGGCGCTTTCGCGGGCAAGCCCGCTCCCACAGGTTTTCACTGCCCATGTGGGAGCGGGTCGGGCGGCGTTCCGCTTGCCCGCGAAAGCGCCAGTCCCGTCACCACCCCTATCGGAACCTGAAGCATGCCCACCCTCACCACCTACCAAACCACCATCATCCCTGACTGGGTCGACTACAACGGCCATCTGCGCGATGCCTTTTACCTGCTGATCTTCAGCTATGCCACCGACGCGCTGATGGACCAGTTGGGCATGGACAGCAACAACCGCGAGGCCACCGGCAACTCGCTGTTCACCCTCGAACTGCACCTCAATTACCTGCACGAAGTGAAGCTCGGCAGCGACGTCGAAGTGCGCACGCAGATCATCGGCCACGACCGCAAACGCCTGCACCTCTATCACAGCTTGCACCTGGCGGGAGAGGCACAGGAACTGGCGGGCAACGAGCAGATGCTGCTCCACGTCGACCTTGCCGGCCCGCGTTCGGCGCCGTTCAGCGAGCAGGTGACGAACAAGCTGCTGGCCATGACCGCGCTGCAATCAGACCTGCCCACTCCCGCCTATATCGGCCGGGTGATCGCCCTGCCGCCAGAAAAATAATCACAATAAAAAGGAGCGCCCATGAACACCGCCGCCCCCATTGCCGACTTTCGCCGTTACCCAATGATCAGCGCGTTGACCGCCGTGCAAACCCTGGCGGATCGCGTTTCAGTGAAGTGGGCTGATGGCCGGACGAGCCCCTTCCACCATCCCTGGCTACGGGATAATTGCCCCTGCGCCGAATGCGTCTACAGCGTGACCCGCGAGCAGGTCCTGGAGATCGTCGACGTCCCTGAAAACCTGCTCCCCCGCAGCACCCGGGTGGACAGCGATGGCTGCCTGCACATCGACTGGCAGGACGGCCATGTCAGCCGCTTCGACCCCGGCTGGTTGCGCGCCCACGCCTATGACGATGCTTCCCGCGCCGAGCGCCGCGCCGCAAAACCGCAAAGCCAACTGTGGGACAGCCAGTTGCAGCTGCCGGTGTTCGAGTACCAGGCGCTGATGGAAGACTCCCAGGCTCTGCTGCAATGGCTGCTGGCACTGCGCGATATCGGCCTGAGCCAGGTGCGTGGCGTGCCCACCGAGCCGGGCTCACTGACATCGATCGCCAAGCGGATTTCATTCATTCGCGAGAGCAATTTTGGCGTGCTGTTCAACGTGCAATCGCGCGCCGACGCCGACAGCAACGCCTACACCGCCTTCAACCTGCCGCTGCATAGCGACCTGCCGACACGGGAGTTGCAACCGGGGCTGCAATTTCTGCACTGCCTGGTCAACGAAGCGCAGGGGGGCGAGAGTATTTTTGTCGATGGTTTTGCCATCGCCCACGCTTTGCGCCAGGAGGACCCCGAGGCTTTTCGTGCGCTGTGTGAAATCCCGGTGGAGTTTCGCAACAAGGACCGCCACAGCGACTACCGCTGCCAGGCACCGATCATTGCCCTCGATGCATTCGGACAAGTGGCGGAGATCCGCATGGCGAATTTCCTGCGCGGACCGTTCGATGCTTCGGTCGAACAGATGCCCGACCTCTATCGGGCCTATCGGCGTTTTATCGCCATGACCCGCGAGCCCCGCTTCCGTCTGGTCCAGCGCCTGCAGCCCGGCGAACTCTGGTGCTTCGACAACCGCCGTACCCTGCACGCCCGCAACGCCTTCGACCCCACCAGCGGGGCCCGGCACTTCCAGGGTTGTTATGTGGACCGCGATGAATTGTTGTCACGGATCCTGGTGTTGCAGCGCTAGCATTGATCGCGAGCAAGCTCGTTTTGCAGGCCCTTGTAGGAGCGAGCTTGCTCGCGATGAGGCCAGCCCAAAGACTTCATACCCCCGAATTCACCGGCAAAAAAAGCCCCGATCCAGCCGTGACTGGATCGGGGCCCAAGGTACTGTTGAGGAGCCGATGCGCGAGGGTGACCAAACCTTCGTGTAGCGAGCTGGGATCAGTGTGCCCACTCCCCGGCAGGGTGAGTTAGCCGAAAACGACCTGTTCATAGGTATTGCGGCCATAACGACAATTCGCCCTTGCCCACACCCCAAGCCCCCACCAGAATCGAATCACGACACCGTTCCCTGAAGAAGGATTGCGTCATGATGCACGCCGATTTGATAGACCAGGAAGACCTGCTGGGCCAACTGAAGTCATTGGGGTTTCAAGTACCGAGCGGCTCCACCGCCGAGCAGGCGTGCGAGTGTGCGGTGCGCGGCTTGAACGATGAGCGGGCCAATACCCTGCGGACCATGATCAAGCAGATGTACACCAGCAGCGCAACCATCCTGCCGGCCGTGCGCCAGGCCATCGACAAGCAGCTGTTGCCGGCATTGACGGCGTATCAGCAAAGCCGCAGCGCCTGATAAAACGCCTTCGCGGGCAAGCCCGCTCCCACACTGGATCTGTGTCGTTCACAAATCAATGTGGGAGCGGGCTTGCCCGCGAATAAAGGCGACTCGGTTTAAAGCCTTACGCTAGCGAACGTCGACTCATTACGCGCCTGGCTCAACGCCGACATCGGCCCGGACAACGGCGCCAGCACCAGTGCCTGCGGAATCGGCATCATCGCCACTTGCTGGGAGTTGTTGGAGCCAACACGTTCGTCACGCGGTGGAATGCCGAAGTATTCGCGGTAGCACTTGGAGAAGTGCGGCGTGGAGACAAAACCGCAGACCGAAGCCACCTCGATGATCGACATCGGCGTTTGCTTGAGCAACTGCCGGGCGCGGATCAGGCGCAGCTTGAGGTAATAGCGTGACGGTGAGCAGTGCAGGTATTTCTGGAACAGCCGCTCCAGTTGCCGACGCGACACAGCGACGTAGACCGCCAGTTCATCAAGGTCGATCGGCTCTTCCAGGTTGGCTTCCATCAGCGCGACGATTTCCTGCAGTTTCGGCTGGTTGGTGCCCAACATGTGCTTGAGTGGCACGCGCTGGTGATCCTGTTCGTTACGAATGCGCTCGTAGACAAACATTTCCGAAATCGCCGCCGACAATTCGCGGCCGTGATCGCGGCTGATCAGGTGCAGCATCATGTCCAGCGGCGCGGTTCCGCCAGAGCTGGTGAAGCGGTTGCGGTCGAGGGTGAACAAGCGGGTGCTCATGGCTACGCGCGGGAAGGCTTCCTGCATCGCGGCCAGGCATTCCCAGTGCACGCTGCAATCAAAACCGTCCAGCAACCCTGCGCAAGCCAGCGCCCAGCTGCCGGTGCACACGGCGCCGAGACGGCGCGATTGACGGGCCTGGCTTTGCAGCCATGACACGTGTTCGCGGGTCACCGTACGCTGGATGCCGATACCGCCACAGACGATGATGGTGTCCAGTGGCGGCGCTTTGTGCATGGAGGCGTCGGGGGTGATCTGCAGGCCGTCACTGGCCCAGACCTGGCCGCCGTCGACGGTGAGGGTCGTCCAGCGATACAGCTCGCGACCGGACAACTGGTTGGCCATGCGCAGCGGTTCGACTGCGGAGGCCAGAGAAATCAGCGTGAAATTGTCCAGCAGCAAAAAGCCGATGGATTGAGGCGCACGGTTCTGGGGTTGAGCCCCGGAGTTGAACGACGTCATCGCGGTATCTCCTCACACAAAGCGGGTGATGGCCTCAGGCGGAGGCTCTTGTTATGGCCATCGTTCTCGCGCGGGAGACGGGCTTTGTAATGACAGAGCAATTGCCATGCCTAAAGTTGAATGGCTATTCAATAACTCCTGAAAACGACGTCGCCATGTGTCTATATATGTCTATAGAGCCCACTGGGCGAGTAAGGATTATCGGGCTGGCAAGTGCACTGTCCCGCAGGCTGTGAGCAAATCGGTAGCACTTGTGGGAACAGGGCTACAGGGCATCGGCAAAGAGTGTCACCGCAGGCACGGCTGACAGACGGTCCGGGCCGGATTGGATCCCTGGGCGGGAGTCGCGGGCTTATCTGAGAGCGACGCGCCAAAAGGTGGCGCGTCGCGGTGTGGGTGTTCATTTAGTGCGCAGTTTTGACTGGTCTGGCGGTATCGCGAGTTCTCAACACTCCACCGCACTCACCGCCAAGCCACCGCGCGAAGTCTCTTTGTATTTGTCATGCATGTCGGCTCCGGTGTCACGCATGGTGCGGATCACCCGATCCAGGGAAATGAAGTGCTGGCCATCGCCGCGCAAGGCCATCTGCGCCGCGTTGATCGCCTTCACCGCGGCAATTGCGTTGCGCTCGATGCAGGGCACTTGGACCAGGCCGCCGACTGGGTCGCACGTCAGCCCCAGGTTATGCTCCAGGCCGATTTCCGCCGCGTTGCACAATTGTTCCGGCGTGGCCCCGAGAATCTCCGCCAGCCCGGCCGCGGCCATGGCGCAGGCAGAACCGACCTCGCCCTGGCAGCCGACCTCGGCGCCGGAAATCGACGCGTTCTTCTTGCACAGGATGCCCACGGCCGCGGCACCGAGAAAGTAATCGACCACATTGGCCTCGGTCACTGCCTCGCTGAACTTCATGAAGTAATGCAGCACTGCCGGGATGATCCCCGCTGCGCCGTTGGTCGGCGCCGTGACCATGCGCCCACCGGCAGCATTTTCTTCGTTGACCGCCAGGGCAAACAGGTTGACCCACTCCATGGCGCTCAAGGTCGAGCCGATCACATTGGGCTTGCCCAGCTCTTGCAGGCTGCGATGCAACTTGGCAGCGCGCCGGCGCACGTTCAGGCCACCCGGCAGGATGCCTTCGTGTTTGAGGCCCTGCTCGACGCAATCCTGCATGGCGCGCCAGAGCTTCATCAGGCCGCTGCGGATTTCTTCTTCCGAACGCCAGACTTTCTCGTTCGCCATCATCAATTCGGCGACCCGCAGGTTGTGTTTCTGACACAGCGCAAGTAACTCCACCGCGCTGGAAAAGTCGTAGGGCAGCACGGTGCGATCCAGGTCAACCACGCCACTCGACGCCTGGGCCTCATCCACCACAAAACCACCACCGACCGAATAGTAGGTATCGCGGTGCAGCTCGCCCGCCTCACCTTCAGCCACCAGCGACATGGCGTTGGGATGGAATGGCAGGTTTTCGTCGATCAGGCGCATATCCCGCGACCAGACGAAGGGCACCGGCAAGCGCCCATCGAGCAGCAAGGTCTGGGTTTCACGCAGGATCTCGATACGGATGCCGATTAACGACGGATCGATCGCATCCGGCCATTCCCCCATCAAGCCCATGATCACCGCATTGTCGCTGCCATGGCCGATACCCGTGGCCGACAACGAACCATACAACTGCACCTCAATGCGTCGTACCTGCTCCAGCAGGCACTTTTCCCGCAGCGACTCGACGAACAACGCGGCTGCGCGCATGGGGCCGACGGTGTGTGAGCTGGAGGGGCCGATGCCGATTTTGAACAGGTCGAAAACACTGATAGCCATGACGTACGGGACTCCTCGATGAGCGGATTCCAGGCGTCAAAGCGCCTGGCGACGGAGCTGCTACGCTCAAGCAGCAATCCGTTGACTGGCCGCATCATCAGGCTTTTGCGAGGTCGTTCGACGTCTCACACCGACGTAACCATGCCCACTAACGCCGCTGGCCGCAGACGACACATTACGGCGTATTTTTTGCGGTGCAGAGCGCTGAAAAGGTCCGAATAAAGCTGTAAACGACCTCGCTGACACTGGATGCGACCCTCCCTGTACTGGATACGACGCACCCTGTAGGCGTCAGATTTTCACTGGTACATGATCGGTTACGACTCGATTGCGAGGCGCCGGGGCAGAGCAGTCGCCAGGCGCCACCAACCGCAACACTTATAAGTGCGGTGTCCGGTCGGAACACCGCCAAAAAAAACACCAAGGAGTCCACCTATGAAAGGTTCCCCGTCGTTGTTGTTGGCCGCCATGCTGAGTCTGCCGGTGCTGGCTCAAGCCGCAGAACCGGCTCAATGCAGCACCGTAAACTTCTCCGATGTTGGTTGGACCGACATCACCGTGACGACCGCCACCACCAGCGTCATCCTCGACGCCCTCGGCTACAAGACCAAGACCACCATGATCTCCGTGCCCGTGACCTACAAGTCGCTGGCCGACGGCAAGAACATGGACATCTTCCTCGGCAACTGGATGCCGACCATGGAAAACGACATCAAGCCGTACCGCGAGGCCGGCACCGTGGAGACCGTGCGCGCCAACCTGGAAAACGCCAAGTACACCCTCGCGGTGCCAGAGGCGCTGTACGAAAAAGGTCTGAAGGATTTCGCCGACATCGCCAAGTTCAAGAAGGAGCTGGACGGCAAGATCTACGGGATCGAGCCGGGTAACGACGGCAACCGCATGATCCAGAGCATGATCGACAAGAACGCCTTCGGTCTCAAGGACGCTGGTTTCAAGGTCGTCGAATCCAGCGAAGCCGGCATGCTGTCCCAGGTTGAGCGCGCCTCGCGCCGCAACACCGACGTGGTGTTCCTGGGCTGGGAACCGCACCCGATGAACACCCGATTCAAGATGAAGTACCTGACCGGCGGGGACGAGTTCTTTGGTCCCAACTATGGCCAGGCCACCATCTACACCAACACTCGCAAGGGCTACAGCCAGGAGTGCAGCAACGTTGGCCAGTTGCTGAAGAACCTGTCGTTCACCCTGAACATGGAAAGTACCCTCATGGGTAACGTTCTGGACGACAAGATCAAACCGGACGCGGCTGCCAAAGCGTGGCTGAAGAACAACCCACAGGTCCTCGATACCTGGCTCGCTGGCGTCACCACCATTGACGGTAAACCAGGCCTGGAAGCCGTGAAAGCCAAACTCGGGCAGTAATCGCGACGCCGGGCGAGCGTGCTCGCCCGGGCTGTTTTTTTCCTTGCATGCGGACGTTCACTACCATGCTGATTGATCAGAAAATCCCTTTAGGCCAGTACATCGCTGCCTTCGTTGAATGGTTGACGCAAAACGGCGCCAATACCTTCGATGCGATTGCCACGACACTGGAAACGATGATCCACGGCGTGACGTTTGCGCTAACCTGGTTCAACCCGCTGGCATTGATCGGCCTGATCGCCTTGCTGGCGCACTTCATTCAACGCAAATGGGGCCTGACCGGCTTCGTCATCCTGTCGTTCCTGCTGATCCTCAACCTGGGTTACTGGCAGGAAACCATGGAAACCCTGGCCCAGGTGTTGTTCGCCACCCTGGTCTGCGTGCTCATAGGCGTGCCGTTGGGCATCGTCGCTGCGCATAAACCGATGTTCTATACCATGATGCGTCCGGTACTCGATCTGATGCAGACCGTACCGACGTTCGTGTACCTCATTCCTACCCTGACCCTGTTCGGTCTGGGTGTTGTCCCGGGGCTGATCTCCACGGTGGTGTTCGCGATTGCCGCGCCCATCCGCCTGACCTACCTGGGCATTCGTGATGTGCCACAAGAACTGATGGACGCCGGCAAGGCCTTCGGCTGCTCGCGCCGGCAGTTGCTCTCGCGAATAGAACTGCCCTATGCGATGCCGAGCATCGCGGCCGGTATCACCCAGTGCATCATGCTGTCGTTGTCGATGGTGGTGATTGCCGCGCTGGTGGGTGCCGATGGCCTGGGCAAACCCGTGGTCAACGCACTGAACACCGCCGATATCGCCCTGGGCTTTGAAGCCGGGCTGGCGATCGTCCTGCTGGCAATCATGCTCGACCGTATCTGCAAACAACCCGATGCCAAAGTAGTAGGGGGTGACGCATGAGCATAATCCGCTTCGATAACGTCGACGTTATCTTCGCCAAGGATCCACGCGAGGCCCTCAAGCTGCTGGACCAGGGCATGACCCGCAATGAAATCCTGAAAAAGACCGGCCAGATCGTTGGCGTGGAAAAGGCCAGCCTGGACGTCGAGAAAGGTGAAATCTGCGTGCTGATGGGCCTCTCCGGCTCCGGCAAATCGAGCCTGCTGCGTTGTATCAACGGTCTGAACACGGTGAGCCGCGGCAAGCTGTTCGTCGAGCACGAAGGCCGGCAGATCGATATCGCCTCGTGCACCCCGGCAGAGCTGAAAATGATGCGCACCAAGCGCATCGCCATGGTGTTCCAGAAGTTCGCCCTGATGCCCTGGCTGACCGTGCGCGAGAACATCAGCTTTGGCCTGGAAATGCAGGGTCGTCCCGAAAAGGAACGGCGCAAGCTGGTAGACGAGAAGCTTGAGCTGGTGGGCCTGACGCAATGGCGCAACAAGAAACCCGATGAGCTGTCCGGTGGCATGCAGCAACGTGTCGGCCTGGCTCGCGCCCTGGCGATGGACGCCGACATCCTGCTGATGGACGAACCCTTCTCGGCCCTCGACCCACTGATCCGCCAGGGGCTGCAGGACGAACTGCTGGAACTGCAACGCAAGCTGAGCAAGACCATCGTGTTCGTCAGCCACGACCTCGATGAGGCGCTGAAACTGGGCAGCCGCATCGCAATCATGAAAGACGGCCGGATCATCCAGTACAGCAAGCCCGAAGAGATTGTGCTCAACCCGGCCGACGACTATGTGCGCACCTTCGTCGCCCACACCAACCCGCTCAACGTGCTCTGCGGTCGCAGCCTGATGCGCACCCTGGACAACTGCAAACGCATCAACGGTTCGGTGTGCCTGGACCCGGGCGGCGATTCGTGGCTGGACCTGGCCGAAGGCAACACCATCAAGGGCGCCCGCCAGAACGGTGCAAGCCTGGACCTGCAGAATTGGGTCCCGGGGCAAGCGGTAGAAGGCCTGGGCCGACGGCCGACCCTGGTGGACTCCAGCATCGGCATGCGTGACGCGCTGCAGATTCGTTACCAGACCGGCAACAAGCTGGTGCTGCACGACAATAACCATGTGGTGGGGATTCTCGGCGACAGCGAGCTGTACCACGCGCTGCTTGGCAAGAACCTGGGATAGACCGGCAGCAGACACAAAAACGCCGCGAGAGGATCGCGGCGTTTTTGTTTATAGGGAAATCTGGGTATGCAGGTTGACGCTAGTGGCACCATCGCGGGCAAGCCCGCTCCCACAAGGACGGTGTTCATCCTGTGGGAGCGGGCTTGCCCGCGATGAATACGGCGCAGTGCTTAAAATGAAACACCGCGCCTTATCGAAACTCAGCTATAGACACGGCCAAGGAGCTGCCGATGGCTTTCAAACTGATCGAGCACGTCACGGGTGATCTGATCCTGGGTGAAGCCCATCAAGTCGTACTCCTGGCTGCCGTTGTGCAGGTACACCTCGGCGCGGTAGTAACGGGTGCGGGTTTCGTCCGGGCTCGGCGATTCACTTGGCGCCGCCAGGTAACCGTCCAGGCTGACTTCGTAGACAAACGGGTTGCCCTCTTCCATCTCGATCCGCAGGCCCATGCAGCGCTTGGCTTTGCCCAGCAGCGTTTGCACGTCCAGCCCTTGCGTGCGCAACTGCACCGCCGCGTCTTCCAGCGCCGGGCTCACGTGCTTGTCCATGAAACGTTGCACGATCGCCTGGGTCGGTTGCAGTTCCAGTGCCGTCAGCCGCTCGCTGAATCCACGACGACCACGCGCCGCCAGCTCGGCCTGTTCCTGTTCGATCTGCACGTCCTGGCGCATGGCCTTGTGCAAGCCGAACATGAAGCACACCAGCACCACCGAGAACGGCAGCCCAGCCAGCACCACCATGGTTTGCATGGCTTCGAAGTTCCCAGCGAACAACAGGCCGATGGTCACCAGGGTGATCACGACCGACCAGAAGATCCGCAACCAGTGCGGCGCATCTTCATCGACGTTACCGCCCTTGCAGGACAGGTTCGCCATCATCACCGCGCCGGAGTCGGCCGGGGTCAGGAACAGCACGAAGCCGACAAAGATCGACACCCCGATCACCACTTTCGATGCCGGGTAATGCTCGAGCAACTGATAGATCGCCATCGACGGCTGCTCGAGTGCCGTCTTGCCCAGCTCCACCGCCCCCTGGTTCATCACCAGGTCCAGGGCCGAGTTACCGAAGATCGACAGCCACGCCAAGGTGAAACCCAGCGGAATCAGGAGCACACCGGCGACCAGTTCACGCACGGTCCGGCCACGGGAAATACGCGCGATGAACATGCCGACGAAAGGTGCCCAGGAAATCCACCAGGCCCAGTAGAACAGGGTCCACAGGCCCAGCCAGCGCTCGGACTTGGCGGTGTCGGCTTCGTACACATACAGGTCGAACGTCTTCAGCACCACGCCGTTGAGGTAGTCACCGACGTTCTGCACAAAACCGTTGAGCAGGTGCAGGGTCGGGCCGAACAACAGCACAAAGATCAGCAGGCCACTGAACAGCACGATGTTCAGGTTGGACAGGCGACGAATGCCGTTTTCCACACCCGACACGGCCGCGATGGTCGCCACGGTGCTCATCACGATGATCACGATCAGCAGGTTGGTATTGCTGTGCTCCATGCCGAACAGGTTCTCCAGCCCCGACGACACCTGCAGCGAGCCAATCCCCAGGTTGGTCACCAGGCCCAGCAGGGTCACGAACATGCCGAAGCCGTCCACCGCATGCCCGGCCGCACCCTTGACCCAGCGCTCGCCGACCAGCGGATAGAGCGCAGAACGCAGCGCCAGCGGCTGGTTGTGACGGTAGGCAAAGTACGCCACGGCCAGGCCGACCAGGGCGTAGATCGCCCAGCCGTGCAGGCCCCAGTGCAGGAACGTCAACTGGACTGCCTGGCGCGCGGCCAACTGGCTGCCCGCCACGCCTTCCGGCGGGTTGAAGTAGTGATCCAGAGGCTCGGATGCGCCGAAGTACAACAGCGAGATGCCGATACCGGACGAGAACAGCATCCCGGCCCAGGCGCCATAGCTGAAGTCCGGGGTATCGTCCTTGCTGCCCAGCTTGAGCTTGCCGTAGGAGGAAAACGCCAGGCCGACCACAAACACCAGGTAGGCGGCGATCACCACCATGTAGTACCAGCCAAAGCTGCGCGACAACCAGGCCTGGGCAATCCCCAGCATTCTCCCGGCTTCTTGCGGCGCGGCAATGAGAATGGCGGTCAACAGCAGGATCAACGCGGTAGAGGTGTAGAACACCCAACCGTTGACCGTCACCTTCTCGGGTGGGGTCTTTATCAGAGAGGCAGAACTCATTGCACAGATGCTCCAGGCAGTGCGGGAGAAGGACACAAGGCAAAGCAGCACCCGACTAATCGGTTAGTGGGCAGCCGACCGACGGGTGATATAAAGACACCCCGAAAAAAGCCCGAAGCCCGCAAGCGCCAGAGCGCGTGGGTTTCGAGCATTTTTGGATGCCGTTTTTCCGCCAACCGTACGTAGGAAAAACCTGTAGGTAGCGACGATTTGTCGCAGATCTTATTCTTTGTTGATTGAACGCTCAATCAAAACAAAATAGACTGGCCTTCAATCCGACAGACGTTTTGCGCCTGTCGGAAGGCCTAAGGAGATGTGCAGATGCCCAAGGTCGGTATGCAACCCATCCGCCGCCAGCAATTGATCGAAGCCACCTTGCTGGCCGTAGATCAGGTCGGTATGGGGGACGCCAGCATTGCGCTGATCGCCCGTTTGGCTGGTGTCTCGAATGGCATCATCAGTCACTACTTCAAGGACAAGAACGGCCTGATCGCCGCCACGGCGCAGTACCTGATGAGCGTCCTCAGCGAGAACGTCACCGCGCGCCGTCAGGCGCTGGAGGACAACAGCCCGCGGGCACACCTGCAGGTGATTATCGAAGGCAACTTCGACGCCAGCCAGGTCAATGGCCCGGCAATGAAAACCTGGCTGGCCTTCTGGGCCACCAGCATGCACCACCCGTCTTTGCACAGGTTGCAGCGGATCAACGATCACCGCTTGTATTCCAACCTGTGCTGCCAGTTCCGCCGAGTGTTGCCGCTTGAACAAGCGCGCAGTGCAGCCCGCGGCCTGGCAGCCCTGATTGACGGCCTGTGGTTGCGCGGCGCGCTGTCGGGAGATGCTTTCGACACCACGCAAGCGCACCAGATTGCGTACGAATACATGGATTTCCAACTGGCCAAGCAGGCGTGCTAGAGCACACATAAAACGCTCAGCCCCTGAACTGTCGCGGATCGGTGATGCCACATCAATAAGGCAGCACCGTTGCGACCAACGCCAACCACTTATGCACTTGCGAGGACTTTATGGCCCGTTTCGAACTGCAAAAACTCTACATCGACGGCGGCTACACCGACGCTGGCAGCGACGCCACCTTCGAAGCCATCAACCCGGCTAACGGTGAAGTTCTCGCCAACGTGCAACGTGCCACTTTCGACGACGTTGAACGCGCCGTTGTCAGCGCCGAAAAAGGCCAGAAGATCTGGGCCGCGATGACCGCCATGGAGCGTTCGCGCATCCTGCGCCGCGCCGTCGACATCCTGCGTGAGCGCAACGACGAACTGGCCGCCCTGGAAACCCTGGACACCGGCAAGTCGTACTCCGAAACCCGCTACGTCGACATCGTCACCGGTGCTGACGTGCTGGAATACTACGCCGGCCTGGTGCCCGCCATCGAAGGCGAGCAGATCCCGCTGCGCACCACTTCGTTCGTCTACACCCGTCGCGAGCCGCTGGGCGTCGTGGCCGGCATCGGCGCGTGGAACTACCCGATCCAGATCGCCCTGTGGAAATCCGCCCCGGCCCTGGCGGCGGGCAACGCGATGATCTTCAAGCCGAGTGAAGTGACGTCCCTGACCACCCTGAAACTGGCCGAGATCTACACCGAAGCCGGCGTTCCAGATGGCGTGTTCAACGTCCTGACCGGCAGCGGCCGTGAAGTCGGCACCTGGCTGACCGAGCACCCGCGCATCGAGAAGATCTCCTTCACTGGCGGCACCGACACCGGCAAGAAAGTCATGGCCAGCGCTTCGAGCTCCTCGCTCAAGGACGTGACCATGGAACTGGGCGGCAAGTCCCCGCTGATCATCTTCGACGACGCCGACCTCGATCGCGCCGCCGACACCGCCATGATGGCCAACTTCTACAGCTCCGGTCAGGTCTGCACCAACGGCACCCGCGTATTCGTGCCGAGCCACCTGAAAGCCGCTTTTGAAGCCAAGATCGCCGAGCGTGTTGCGCGCATCCGTGTGGGCGACCCGCAAGACGAGAACACCAACTTCGGCCCGCTGGTCAGCTTCGCCCACATGGAAAGCGTGCTGGGCTACATCGCCAAGGGCAAGGAAGAAGGCGCCCGCGTACTGTGCGGCGGCAACCGCCTGACCGAAGGCGAATTCGCCAAGGGCGCGTTCGTGGCACCGACCGTGTTCACTGACTGCACCGACGAGATGACCATCGTGCGTGAAGAAATCTTCGGCCCGGTGATGAGCATCCTCACTTACGAAACCGAAGAAGAAGTGATCCGTCGTGCCAACGACACCGACTTCGGCCTGGCCGCCGGTATCGTCACCAAGGACCTGAACCGCGCCCACCGCGTGATTCATCAGCTCGAAGCCGGTATCTGCTGGATCAACGCCTGGGGCGAATCCGACGCCAAGATGCCGGTCGGTGGCTACAAGCAGTCGGGCGTGGGCCGTGAGAACGGCATCAGCTCGCTGAACAACTTCACACGCATCAAATCGGTACAGGTCGAACTGGGCGATTACGCCTCGGTGTTCTAAGACCCGAGTCTTGCATTGCCCGCGAGGGCCTCTTCGCGGGCAAGTCGAATCGTCGCACCGCCGCTCCCACAGGTTTGGAGTCGCCCATCAAATCTGTGGCAGCCCCCAATCCTTGTGGGAGCTGGCTTGCCAGCGATTCGAGTGCGCAGCACTCGCCGAGGCCTGACCTGAACCAACTTTAAAGAGGGTGCATCCAATGTCCCAAGAATACGACTACATCATTGTGGGTGCCGGCTCCGCCGGTAACACCCTGGCGACCCGTCTGACCGAAGACGAAGGCGTCACCGTCCTGCTGCTGGAAGCCGGCGGCCCGGACTATCGTTTTGACTTCCGCACACAAATGCCCGCAGCCCTGGCGTTTCCGCTGCAAGGCCGACGCTACAACTGGGCCTACGAAACCGATCCAGAGCCACACATGGACGGTCGCCGGATGGAATGCGGTCGCGGCAAGGGCCTGGGTGGCTCGTCCCTGATCAACGGCATGTGCTACATCCGTGGCAACGCCATGGACTACGACGGCTGGGCCAAGATCCCTGGCCTGGAAGACTGGACCTACCTGGACTGCTTGCCGTATTTCCGCAAGGCGGAAACCCGCGACATCGGCGCGAACGACTACCACGGTGGCGAAGGCCCGGTCAGCGTGACCACGCCTAAAGCCGGCAACAACCCGCTGTTCCACGCGATGGTTGAAGCAGGCGTACAGGCCGGTTACCCGCGCACTGAAGACCTCAACGGCTATCAGCAAGAAGGTTTCGGTCCGATGGACCGTACCGTCACGCCTAAAGGCCGTCGCGCCAGCACCGCTCGCGGCTACCTGGACACCGCCAAAAAGCGTTCGACCCTGAACATCGTCACCCACGCCCTGACCGACAAGATTCTGTTTGAAGGCAAGCGTGCGGTCGGCGTGCGTTACCTGGTCGGCAGCGCCGAAGAGCGGGTTGAAGCCCGTGCCCGCAAGGAAGTGCTGGTGTGCAGCGGCGCGATTGCGTCCCCGCAACTGCTGCAACGTTCCGGCGTCGGCCCGGCCCAACTCCTGGAAAGCCTGGACATCCCAGTAGTTCACGACCTGCCGGGCGTGGGCGAGAACCTGCAGGATCACCTTGAGCTGTACCTGCAATACGCCTGCACCCAGCCGGTGTCCCTGTACCCCTCGCTGCTCTGGTACAACCAACCGGCCATCGGTGCCGAGTGGCTGTTCAACGGCACCGGGATCGGCGCCAGCAACCAGTTCGAAGCCGGCGGTTTCATCCGCACCCGTCCTGACTTCGAGTGGCCGAACATCCAGTACCACTTCCTGCCGGTGGCGATTAACTACAACGGCAGCAACGGGGTGAAAGAGCACGGTTTCCAGGCACACATGGGCTCCATGCGTTCACCAAGCCGCGGGCGGATCCAGGTCAAGTCCAAGGACCCACGCCAGCACCCGAGCATCCTGTTCAACTATATGGCCAGCGAGCAGGACTGGCAGGAATTCCGTGACGGCATCCGCCTGACCCGGGAAATCATGCAACAACCGGCTCTGGACGCGTTCCGTGGTCGCGAGCTGAGCCCGGGCATCGAGGTGCAAACCGACGAGCAACTGGACACCTTCATCCGCGAACACGCCGAAACCGCGTTCCACCCGTCCTGCTCGTGCAAGATGGGCACCGACGAGATGGCAGTGGTCGATGGTGAAGGCCGCGTCCACGGGATGCAGGGCCTGCGTGTTGTCGATGCCTCGATCATGCCGCTGATCACCACCGGCAACCTGAACGCACCAACGATCATGATCGCCGAGAAAATCGCCGACAAGATCCGCGGTCGCCAGCCGTTGCCACGCAGCCAGGCCAAGTACTACGTCGCGGGCGAAGCCCCGGTACGTGGCAAGCCCCTGCGGGAAGTGAGCCGGACCGCGCAATAACCCGGCGCCTTCGGCGCATCGCGGGCAAGCCCGCTCCCACAGGAGAATGAGGTCTCTTGTGGGAGCGGGCTTGCCCGCGATGGCGTCCGACTAGACGCCACACCCCTCCCTCCCGCACCTATACCACCCTTGCCCCCACCCCCCGCGCCGGCCTACTCTAGGCACCGCGCAAACGTTTCACCCCCCGCCCCACCGACAAGCCGCCACCTGGCTGGCCACGAGGCTTACTCATGTTTGATGTCGTGTCTTCGAGCAAATGGCCCACCGGCTATCTGATCAATCCCAACGTAGAACCCCTCGATCCAAAATGGCTGACCGAGTTCAGCAAGATCCCCGCCGCCGCAGTCAGTGACTGCCTGGGACGCAACGTCGGAGGCCTGGGGCTCAAGGCCTTCCATGGCAATGCACCGATGCTCGGCAGTGCCCTGACTGTGCGCGTACGCCCCGGCGACAACCTGATGATCCTCAAGGCCATGCAGATGGCCCGTCCCGGTGACGTACTGGTGATCGACGGCAGCGCCGACCTGACCCGCGCCGTGTTCGGCGGCATCATGCGCGCCATGGCGCTCAAGGCCGGTATCGTCGGCGTGGTGATCAACGGCGCCCTGCGCGACCTCGACGAATGGCAGACCGGCGAGCTGCCGGCCTATGCCATCGGTGGCGTGCACCGGGGCCCGAGCACCGACGGTGGTGGCGAGATCAACGTACCGATCTCCTGCGCCGGCATGCTGGTAGCACCTGGCGACCTGATGATCGGCGACGGTGACGGCGTCGTCGCCGCTGCCCGCGCCGAATTGCCGGAACTGTTGGTGCGTTGCCACGACCTGCTGGCCCGCGAACAGGCTACGCTTGCCGCTATCGAAGCCGGCACCCTGGACCCGGATCGTTTCGACGCCATCCTGCGCGCCAAGGGTTGCCCGGTCTGACGCCAAAAGCATCGCGAGCAAGCTCGCTCCCACAGGTTCGAGGTTGGATCACAAACCTGTGATCCAACCCACAAGGAGGTTCGTGCATGTTCGATTTCCACCCCCAGCTCAAGCAGCGCTTCGCTGCCCTGCGCACCGGCGCTGAATTTTTTTCGCTGCGCTACGTGCGCGAGTCTGGCCAGTACCTGTCGGTACGCAAGAACGTCGCCGAGCCACCTCACCTGAGCCGCGACGAAGGCGCGATGCTGACCGCCCGGGTCAATGGCGTCGAAGCCTATGCCGCGACCAACGACCTGTCGCCCGCCGGCCTGCAGGCCGCCCTCGACCGCGCCGAACAACAGGCCCGCGCGCTCGCTGCCCACGCCCTGCTCGATCTGCGCCGGCACGCCGTCTCCAGCGAACGTGGCGACTACCTGTCACCGGATCTGCAACAGCCCTTCCCGTCCCTCAGCGAGTGCTACCAACTGCTCGGCGCTGAATCCGCCGCCGTGCCCAAGGACGACCGCCTGGTGAACTGGCAGGTCAGCATCGGCATCAATCATGTCGAACAGATTTACCTCAACAGTGCCGGCGCCGAACTGCGCCAGGCGCAACGTTTTGTCTACCCAGGCCTGGACGTCACCGCCTACGACGGCAATGACAGCCAGACCCGCAGCCTGGGCCGCGAGAACTTCGGCCAGCAAGGCAGCGCCGACGTCATCAGTCGTTGCGGGCTGATCGGCGCCGGCCCCCTGGTCGCCGACCAGGCCCTGCAACTGCTGCTCGCCCCCAACACCCCGCAAGGCCCGCGCGACCTGCTGCTGATGCCCGACCAGATGATGCTGCAGATTCACGAATCCATCGGCCACCCGCTGGAACTGGACCGCATCCTCGGTGACGAGCGCAATTACGCCGGCACCAGCTTCGTCAAGGCCAGCGACTTCGGCCACCTGCAATATGGTTCCAGGCTGCTCAACGTGACCTTCGACCCGGACATTCCCGAAGAGCTCGCCAGCTACGGCCATGACGACGACGGTACTGCCGCCAGCAAGCAGTTCCTGATCCGCGAGGGCCGGCTGGAGCGTCCGTTGGGCGGTGCGCTGTCGCAGTTTCGCGCCGGTCTCGACGGCGTCGCCAACAGCCGCGCCTGCGGCTGGAACCGGCCGCCGATCGACCGCATGGCCAACCTCAACATCGAGCCGGGCGAGCAGTCCCTGGAACAACTGATTGGCGGCATCGAACACGGCGTGCTGATGTCGACCAACCGCTCCTGGTCCATCGACGATGCGCGCAACAAGTTCCAGTTCGGCTGCGAGTGGGGCCAACTGATCGAGAACGGCGAACTCAAGGGCGTGGTGAAGAATCCCAACTACCGGGGCATCAGCGCGCAGTTCTGGAACAACCTCAGTGCCGTAGGCGACCGCAGTACGCTCAAGGTGCTGGGCACGCCGAACTGTGGCAAAGGCGAACCGAACCAGGTGATCCGCGTGGGTCATGCCTCGCCGGCCTGCGTATTCAGCAACATTGATGTGTTTGGGGGAGATGCCTGATGAGCAGTGCATTGAGTCAGGTCGAACAGTTCAAGGCCCTGGTGTCGTGGCTGCGCAGCGCCCTGCGCGAGTCGGAGCAATTCACCTTGAGCTATGCCGCCGAATCCTCGGCGTTCGTACGCTTCAACCACGCCAAGGTGCGCCAGGCCGGAGAGGTGCAACAGGCCAGCCTGGGCTTCAAGCTGATCGACGAGGGCCGGCATGCCGACCTCAACATCACCCTGGCCGGCGACCCGCAAGTCGACCAGCAGCGTCTGGCCGAGGGCCTGCAGCAATTGCGCGAGACCCTGCCCTTGCTGCCACCGGACCCGTACCTGCTGCTCAACCACAATGGCTGGCAGAGCAAGCAAGTGCAGGAGCATCCGCTGCCAGACACCGCCCAGGTGGTGGAACAGATCGCCCGCGCGGCCGAAGGCCTGGACCTGGTCGGTTTTTATGCCGCCGGTCCCATCAGCCGGGGTTTCGCCAGCTCGGCTGGGGCTTTCGGTTGGCACCAGGCCAACAGCTTCAACTTCGATTTCAGCCTGTTCCACGCCAACGGCCAGGCGGTAAAGGCCAGCTACGCTGGGCACGACTGGAGCGATGCCGGTTTTGCCAAGCGCTTCGAACAGGCGCGCGAGCAACTGGAGTTTCTGGGCCGCCCCCTGCATACCCTGGCACCCGGGCAATACCGGGCCTACCTGGCACCCGCCGCGCTCGACGAGATTCTCGGCATGCTCTGCTGGGGTGGGTTCTCGGCGCAGTCGATTGCCAGCAAAAGCAGTCCGTTGCAAAAACTCTACGGCGGCGACCAGCACTTCAGCCCGCTGCTGGATCTTGCGGAGAAAGTCAGCGGTTCCCTGAGCCCGGCATTTTCCGGCGAGGGCTACCCACGCAGCGACCTGGCCCTGATTGTCGCCGGCGCGGCAGGTGAACAACTGGTGAGCTCGCGCAGCGCTGCCGAGTATGGCCTGACCGCCAACGGTGCCGGCGGCGGAGAGTCGCCCAGCGCCCTGAACATGGCCGCCGGCACCTTGCCCGAAGCCGAGATTCTCAAGCAACTGGGCACCGGCCTGTACATCAGCAACCTGTGGTACCTGAACTACTCGGACCAGCCGGCCGCGCGCCTGACGGGCATGACCCGTTTCGCCACCTTCTGGGTCGAGAACGGCGAGATCCAGGCACCGGTCAGCACCATGCGTTTCGACGACAGCGCCTACAGCCTGCTGGGCTCGCAACTGGAAGCGCTGACCCAGGAGCGCGAGCTGATTCTGTCGGCCAGCACCTACGACCAGCGCGCCACGGCATCGGCGTTGCTGCCAGGCGCGCTGGTCAGCCGCTTGACCCTGACCCTGTAAACACAATCCGTAGCAGCTGGCGAAGCCTGCGTTCGCCAGCCGCGACAGGGGTTCCATCGCTCTGCGGCTGATGTCATCAAATAATGCCTAGAGGTCCCATGCCCAATCGCCCTGACCTGGACGCCACCACCGCCCGCTGGATTCCCTGGGTGGTGGCGATTGCGTTTTTCATGCAGTCCCTCGACGGGACCATCCTCAACACCGCCCTGCCCGCCATGGCCCGCGACCTGGCCGAAGACCCATTGCGCATGCAGGGGGTGATCATTGCCTACATGCTCACCGTGGCATTGCTGATTCCCGCTTCGGGGTGGATAGCCGACCGCTTCGGCACCAAGAAAATCTTCTTCGGTGCGATCCTGCTGTTCAGCTTTGGCTCCCTGCTCTGCGCGATGTCGGAGACCCTGAGCATGCTGATCGGCGCCCGAGTGATCCAAGGCCTGGGCGGCGCCTTGATGCTGCCGGTCGGGCGCCTGGTGGTGCTGCGCGCCTACCCGCGTTCGGAGCTGGTGCGGATCATGGGGTTCATCACCATTCCCGGTCTGCTCGGCCCGCTGATCGGGCCTACCATGGGCGGCTGGATGGTGCAGTACCTGACCTGGCACTGGATCTTCCTGATCAACCTGCCCGTGGGACTGGTCGGTTGCTACGCCGTCTGGAAGTTCATCCCCGACCTGCGGGGCAGTGAGCGCACGCGCTTCGATGGCCTGGGCTTCGTGCTGTTCGGCGCGGCCATGGTGCTGATTACCATCGCCATGGAAGGTCTGGGCGAACTGCACCTGCCGCACCTGCGGGTGATGTTGCTGCTGTTTGGTGGCATGGCCTGCCTGGCGGCCTACTGGCTGCGGGCCGGACACATCGACAATCCGCTGTTCGCGCCGTCGCTGTTCAAGACCCGGACCTTTGCGGTGGGCATCCTGGGCAACCTGTTCGCCCGCCTGGGCAGCGGTGCATTGCCGTTCCTGGTGCCGTTGCTGCTGCAAGTGGCGCTGGGTTATTCGCCCTCCCAGGCCGGGATGAGCATGTTGCCGCTGGCCGCGGCCGCGATGCTTGCCAAGTCGGTAGCGCGACCGTTGATCGAGCGTTTTGGCTACCGCATCGTGCTCACCGGCAACACCCTGGCGCTGGGGATCATGCTGGCAAGCATGGGTCTGGTCAGCGAGCAGACGCCATATTGGCTGTTGCTGGTGCACCTGGGAGTTCTCGGGGCAATCAACTCCCTGCAGTTCACCGCGATGAACACCGTGACCCTGATCGACCTCGACGACGCCAGCGCCAGCAGCGGCAACAGCCTGCTGTCGGTGGTCGCGCAACTGTCCCTGAGCCTTGGGGTAGCCTGTGCCGGTGCGTTGCTTGGCGGCTTTACCGCCGAGGTCGGCAACGATGGCGTGGAGACCATTCTCGGGGCATTCCAGATGACCTTTGTCACCGTGGGCATCATGGCGATGCTGGCCGCGACGATCTTCTCCCAGCTGTCCAGAGAAGACGGACGGCGCGTCAAACGTCCGGAACAGCACATCGAACCTTAGGGCGAATGGCCACCGGGCTGGTACACTGCGCGACATTTTGTTTTGCAGGCCAGTCCCGTGACCACCATCGCCACCGCTTTTAATACTTTGCCGCTGTCCGCCGCCATGCTGGCTAACCTCGACTCTTTGGGTTATGCCGAGATGACGCCGATCCAGGCGCAAAGCTTGCCGGTGATCCTCAAGGGGATGGATCTGATCGCCCAGGCCAAGACCGGCAGCGGCAAGACCGCCGCCTTTGGTATCGGCCTGCTGAACCCGATCAATCCGCGCTTCTTCGGTTGCCAGGCGCTGGTCATCTGCCCGACCCGCGAACTGGCCGACCAGGTTGCCAAGGAAATCCGTCGCCTGGCCCGTGCCGAAGACAACATCAAGGTCCTGACCCTGTGTGGCGGCGTGTCATTCGGCCCGCAGATCGGCTCCCTGGAGCACGGCGCGCACATCATCGTCGGCACCCCGGGCCGCATCCAGCAACACCTGCGCAAGGGTTCGCTGGTCCTGCACGGCCTGAACACGCTGATCCTCGACGAAGCCGACCGCATGCTCGACATGGGTTTCTACGATTCCATCGAAGAAATCATTGCCCAGAGCCCGGAGCGCCGCCAGACCCTGCTGTTCTCCGCCACGTACCCAGTGGGCATCAAGCAACTGGCCGCCAAGTTCATGCGCAACCCGCAGCAAGTGAAGGCCGAGGCGTTCCACGACGACAGCCAGATCGAACAGCGCTTCTTCGAGATTTCCCCGGAAGAGCGCATGGACGCCGTGGTCAAGGTGCTTGCGCACTACCGTCCGCAGTCCACCGTGGCCTTCTGCTTCACCAAGCAGCAAGTGCAGGAAACCGTCGACCACCTGACCGCCAAGGGCATCTCTGCCGTCGGCCTGCACGGTGACCTGGAGCAACGTGACCGTGACCAGGTCCTGGCGATGTTCGCCAACCGCAGCACCTCGGTGCTGGTCGCCACTGATGTGGCTGCCCGCGGCCTGGACATCGATGCGCTGGACATGGTGATCAACGTCGAGCTGGCCCGGGATTCGGAAATCCACATCCACCGCGTCGGCCGTACCGGTCGTGCCGGTGAAAAAGGTATCGCGATCAGCCTGGTGGCGCCGTCCGAAGCCCACCGCGCCCAGGCCATCGAGCTGCTGCAGAAGTCGCCGCTGAGCTGGGATCAACTGAGCAACCTGCCCTCCCAGGGCGGTGGTCCGCTGCTGCCGGCCATGAGCACCCTGTGCATCGGTGCCGGGCGCAAGGACAAGGTTCGTCCGGGCGACATCCTCGGCGCACTGACCGGCGACGCCGGCGTGCCGGGTGCCCAGGTCGGCAAGATCGCAATCTTCGACTTCCAGGCCTACGTGGCCGTGGACCGCAGCATCGCCAAGCAGGCTGTGCAGCGCTTGAGCGAAGGCAAGATCAAGGGCCGCTCGTTGCGCGTGCGGATTTTGTAAGCGATCTTCATCCCAACGAAGATCCCTGTGGGAGCGGGCTTGCCCGCGATAGCGGACTGACAGACAACATCAATGTTGGATGTGCCAGCCCCATCGCGGGCAAGCCCGCTCCCACATTGGTTTGTCGGTGAATTAAAAATTTGTGTGAGGACACCGTTTTGCGCTCTACCGAAGTCGTGATCATTGGCGCTGGCGCCGCAGGGTTGATGTGTGCACTGACCGCCGCTGGGCGCGGGCGCAAGGTGTTGTTGCTGGACCACGCCAACAAGGCCGGCAAGAAAATCCTCATGTCGGGCGGTGGGCGCTGCAACTTCACCAACATGTATACCGAACCGAGCAATTTTCTCTCGCAGAATGCGCATTTCTGCAAATCCGCCCTGGCCCGCTACACCCAGTGGGATTTCATTGGCATGGTGGCCAAGCATGGCGTGCCGTACCACGAGAAGAAGCTCGGCCAACTGTTCTGCGATAACAAGTCCAGTGACATCCTCGAGATGCTGCTCAGCGAGTGCGACCAGGCCGGCGTCAGCCTGCACCTGGACACCTCGATCCAGACCATCGAGAAACTCGCCAGCGGCTACCTGCTGGACACCACCCTCGGCCAATTGACTTGCGAGTCCCTGGTGATCGCCACCGGCGGCCTGTCGATCCCGACCCTGGGTGCCACGGGCTTCGGTTATCAGGTCGCCCGCCAGTTCGGTCACGAACTGCTGCCGACCCGCGCCGGCCTGGTGCCGTTCACCATTACCGACCAGCTCAAGGAGCTATGCGGCGAGTTGTCCGGCACCTCGGTGGACTGCCTGGTGAGCTGCAACGAGCAGAGTTTCCGCGAGAACATCCTGTTCACCCACCGCGGCCTCAGCGGTCCGGCGATCCTGCAGATTTCTTCGTTCTGGCAGTCCGGCGACACGCTTGAAATCAACCTGATGCCTGACCACGACGTACCGGCCTGGCTGCAACAACAGCAAGCCGAACGGCCGAACAGCGAGCTGAAAACCTTGCTTGGCGAGATCTTCACCAAGAAGATGGCCAACCTGCTGGCTGACAACTGGTTCGTCTCCAAGCCGATGAAGCAGTACACCCACGCTGAAATTGCCGAGATCGCCGACAAGCTGGCGAGCTGGCAGCTAGTACCGGCCGGTACCGAAGGCTACCGTACTGCCGAGGTCACCCTGGGCGGTGTCGACACCCATGAAGTGTCCTCCAAGACCATGGAATCGCTGAAAAGCCCGGGGCTGTATTTCATCGGCGAAGTGCTGGATGTCACCGGCCACCTGGGCGGCTTCAACTTCCAGTGGGCCTGGGCTTCGGGCTACGCGGCGGCGCAGTACGTCTGACACCCCACGGCCCTGTAGGAGCGGGTGCCCGCTTGCGGCTTGCTCGCGATAGCGGATTAACATTCAACAGTGATGTTGGCCGTTAGACCGCTATCGCGAGCAAGCTCGGCTCCTACAGGGGGCGTGTTTACCAGGGAAGGAACACTTTTTGCTGTCAGATGTGATCGGCGCCATTGCGTCGGCGTCATTACTGGCTCAATTTAGCGTCATTGCCCCGGAAGGCCTTCGCACTTCATGCCATCGACTTCGTTTCGTCAGTCTCTGCGTCGCCTTTGGGCACTGGATAAATTCAGCTACAGCGTACGGGTGTTCATCGCCCTGACCGGCAGCATGGCGCTGTGCTGGTACCAGGATGAAATGGGCCTGCTGATTCCGCTGTTCCTGGGGATTATCGCCAGCGCCCTGGCCGAGACCGACGACAGCTGGCAAGGCCGGCTCAATGCGCTGGCGGTCACGCTGGTGTGTTTCAGTGTCGCGGCGTTCTCGGTCGAACTGTTATTCCCCTACCCCTATATCTTCGTGTGCGCGCTGGCGCTGGCCAGTTTCGGCCTGACCATGCTCGGCGCCCTGGGCGAGCGGTATGGGGCGATTGCCTCGGCAACCTTGATTCTCTCGGTCTACACCATGATTGGCGTTGACCAGCGCGGCGGCGCGGTCACCGATCTGTGGCACGAGCCGCTGCTGCTGGTGGCCGGGGCAGCGTGGTACGGCCTGCTCTCGGTGTTGTGGCAGGCGCTGTTTTCCAACCAGCCAGTGCAACAAAGCCTGGCGCGGCTGTTCCGCGAGCTGGGGTTTTACCTCAAGCTCAAGTCAGCGCTGTTCGAGCCCGTCCGGCAGATGGACGTCGAGGCCCGGCGCCTCGAACTGGCGCAGCAGAACGGCCGAGTGGTGGCCGCCCTGAACGCCGCCAAGGAAATCATCCTGCACCGGGTCGGCAATGGCCGGCCGGGGTCGAAGGTCAGCCGTTACCTGAAGCTGTACTTCCTCGCCCAGGACATCCACGAACGCGCCAGCTCCTCGCACTACCCCTACAACGCCCTGGCCGACGCCTTCTTCCACAGTGACGTGCTGTTCCGCTGCCAGCGCCTGCTGCGCCAGCAAGGCAAGGCCTGCCGAGCGCTGGCCGAGTCGATCCAGATGCGCCAGCCGTTCGTCTACGATGCCAGCTTCGCCCAGGCCCTCAGCGACCTCGATGCGTCCCTGGAGCACCTGCGCATCCAGAGCAATCCAGCCTGGCGCGGCCTGCTGCGCTCCTTGCGCGCCTTGGCCGCCAACCTTGGCACTCTCGACCGCCTGCTCAGCGATGCCAGCAACCCCGACAGCCTGGCCGATGCTACCGACAGCAGCCTGCTCGACCGCTCGCCGCGCAACCTCAAGGATGTCTGGGTCCGCCTGCGCACCCAGCTGACGCCCACCTCCCTGCTATTCCGGCATGCCCTGCGCCTGCCCCTGGCGTTGACCATCGGCTACGCCATGGTGCATTTGATCCACCCCTCGCAGGGCTACTGGATCATCCTCACCACGCTGTTTGTCTGCCAACCGAACTACGGCGCGACCCGACGCAAACTCGGGCAACGGATCATCGGCACCGCCATCGGCCTGACCGTGGCCTGGGCGCTGTTCGACCTGTTCCCCAATCCACTGGTGCAATCGTGCTTCGCGATTGCCGCCGGGGTGGTGTTCTTTATCAACCGCACCACCCGCTACACCCTGGCCACGGCGGCAATCACGGTGATGGTGCTGTTCTGCTTCAACCAGGTCGGTGACGGCTACGGGCTGTTCCTGCCGCGCCTGTTCGATACCTTGCTCGGCAGCCTGATCGCCGGCCTGGCGGTGTTCCTGTTCCTGCCGGACTGGCAAGGCCGTCGGCTGAACAAGGTGTTGGCCAACACCCTGACCTGCAACAGCATCTACTTGCGCCAAATCATGCAGCAGTATGCCGCCGGCAAACGCGACGACCTGGCCTACCGCCTGGCTCGCCGCAATGCACACAACGCCGATGCCGCCCTGTCCACCACCCTGGCCAACATGCTCATGGAGCCTGGGCATTTTCGTAAGGAAGCGGACGTCGGCTTCCGCTTCCTGGTGCTGTCCCACACCTTGCTCAGCTACCTCTCGGGCCTGGGCGCGCACCGCGAGACCCAGCTCCCGGATGAAGTCCGCGAGCACCTGATCGAAGGTGCCGGCGTCAGCCTGGCGGCGAGCATCGACGAAATCGCCCAGGGCCTGGCAAGCAAACTGCCGATCGCCATTCACAGTGACACCGAAGAAGCCCTGGCCGCGGAGCTTGAGCAGATGCCGGACGAAATCGATGAAGGCCAGCGCCTGGTGCAGAGCCAACTGGCGCTGATCTGCCGTCAACTCGGGCCGTTAAGGACGCTGGCGGCGCATTTGATCAAGGATACTCGCCAGGATTGATCGTCGGGGTGCCTGTGGAGGCCCCATCGCGGGCAAGCCCGCTCCCAAAGTGGTTCTGGGGTGCTCGCGAATTTTGCACGCGCCACACTCGCTTGCGGCCTGCCAGCGATAACTGTGGGGGGCGGCCCCATCGCTAGCAGGCTAGCCCCCGCAGGGTTTCACATCCCATGCTGGCGGAGCAGCCGGTCGTAGCTGCCATCGGCCTTCATCTCGGCGATTTCCCGGTCGAACCCGGCGACTATCTTCGCGTGGTCCGGGTTCTTCAGGCTGACCAGAATGTGCAGGCTGTTTTCGCTCAAGGGCCTGGGCAGGAACTCCACCGAGTTACGTACCTTGGGTGATTCGCGCGCCAGGAAATAGCGGGCGACGTACTCGTCCTCCAGGGTCAGTTGCACCCGGTCAGCCGCCAGCATGCGCACGGCCATGGCGAAGTTGTGCACCGGGACCTTCTGCAGGGCCGCGTCGCCGTCGAACTCCGGGGAATAGGCATAACCGCGTACAACCGCAATCGGGTAGGTGTGCAACTGCTGCAGGTTGTTGTATTCGATGGGTGCATCCCTGCGCTTGAGAAAGCGGATGCGATTGAGCAGGTATTCGGCCGAATACTGCCCAAGCTCGGTGCGCTCCTCGTTGTACCAGGCATTCACCAGCACGTCGTAGCGCCCTTCGCCCAAACCCAGCAACGCCCTGGCCCAGGGCACCTGCTGGAAATCACTGGCATAACCGGCCCGCGCCAGCGCGGTGCTGACGATATCGGTGGCCAATCCGCCATTGACCAACGTCGCGTCAGTGAAGGGCGGCCAGGCATCGGCAACTAGCCGCAGCTTGTCCGCTGCAGCGCTCTGGCTCAGCAACAGCAGACCAATCAAGGCGAAGGCTCGAAGCAATCGCGGCATGCCCAGGGATCCTTAGAGGGCGCGAAGCCCAGCGTATTTGTAGCCGAACTCGATATCTCGTACACCGACTGACGGCGACCGCCCAGGCTATAACAATCGCCGAGCATGGCCTCAGCGATTCGCCTCAAAACAGATTACACAAAGATGACGAAGCCGCGCGAAATGAATGATGGCATTTTGGTCTTTGTCACAGAATTTCCTGCAGGCAAGACATCCAGAAGCCAGACGCTTAGTATCAGGACCAGACTTTCAAAGGACGCGAAGATGACAGTTGAATGGGTTTGCAAACACCACAGTGACCTGGGCAAAGAGCAGCTTTATGCCATTTTGCAGTTGCGTACACAGGTGTTCGTGGTCGAACAGAAGTGCGCCTACCAGGAAGTCGATGGCCAGGACCTGGACAGCGACACCTGCCACTTGATGGCCTGGGACGGTGATCAACTGGTGGCCTATCTACGCCTGCTCGACCCCACCTCGCAAGGCGGTGACGTGGTGCTCGGCCGAGTGGTGATTGCACCGCAGGCCCGGGGCCAGGGGCTGGGTCATGAGCTAATGGAACAGGCGCTCAAGCAGGCCGAAAAATACTGGCCGCAGACTCCGATCTACCTGTCGGCCCAGGCCCATCTGCAGGGGTACTACGGGCGTTATGGGTTTGCCGTGGCCGGTGAGCAATACCTGGAAGACGGCATCGCGCATATCGGCATGCGGCGGCCCTGAAGGCCTTTGCGCAGGGTAGGTGCTGGTTGGCCAGCGAAGGCGCCAGCACTACCAGTGCAAACACTCAGGGATAACCCAACACCGCCTTGATCTGGCGCAGATGCTGTTCGATCCAGCGCGGATCGATCGCCCCCCACTCGCGAATGCAGTAACGTCCGGCGTGGTTGCGCGCGCCCTCCTCCTGCTCGAACTCACAGACCACATCCAGGTCCGCCAGGGCGGCAATGGTGTCCTGGGCCGTGCGCCGGGGCATGCCGGTGACTTCGGTCAGTGCCGGGACACTGCTGGCCAGCCCGCTGTCGATCAGGTACGCCACGTACAGGCGGCGGTAGAAGCTGCTCTTGGTCTTGCTCACGTCCATCCAGACACTCCTGCTGGTGATGATTACTGCATGTCCCGCCAGGTCAGATAAACCCGCAAATCGAATTCCAGCTGGCGGTAACCGGGCAGCATGTGTTCGCACAACTTGTAGAACGCCTTGTTGTGGTCGGACTCTTTGAAATGCGCAAGCTCATGCACCACGATCATCTTGAGGAACTGCGGCGCGGCATCCTTGAACAAAGAGGCAATGCGGATTTCTTTCTTGGCCTTGAGCTTGCCGCCCTGCACCCGCGAGATTGCGGTATGCAGGCCAAGTGCACGATGGGTCAGGTCCAGGCGGTTGTCGAACAGCACTTTGTCGATCGCCGGTGCGTTGCGCAGGTATTCCTGCTTGAGCTCCAGCGCATAGCTGTACAGCGCCTTGTCACTCTGCACGGCGTGCTTGTCCGGGTAGCGTTGGCTCAGGTAGGCGCCCAGCCGATCCTGCTCGATCAGTTGATGCACCTGCTGTTGCAAGGCGGCGGGATACGCCTGGAGGTATTTGAGCGCGGTCATGGGACAACAACAAAAGTCACGAAAGATCGCCAGTGTAGCGAATTCAGGCGCTCGCCGCGCTCCAGTCGAACGGCTGCACAAAGTCCCTGGCTTCGTCCGCCATCAATGGCCGCGCCACCAGGCAACCCTGGGCAAAGGGACAACCATTGGCCAGCAGCCACTGATACTGGGCAATCGATTCGACCCCTTCGGCGATCACCAGCACGCCGAATTGCCTGGCCAGCTCGATGATGTTTCGCACCAGCGCGGCATCCCGCGGCGAGTCCAGGACCCTGGCGATCAGATGCCGGTCCAGCTTCAAGGTATCGAGTTCGACATCACGCAGATGGGTCAGCGAACAAGGCCCCGAGCCAAAGTCGTCGAGCGCCACCCGCACCCCGAGGTTGCGCAGCAGGCGCAGTTGCTTGCGCGCTTCATCGGGGTTATGCAGCAAGGCCTCTTCGGTGATTTCCACCTCCAATTGACGGGGTAGCAACTGATGGCGCTCCAGCACGAGCCGCAACTCAGTGGCCAGGTTAGGCATGCAGAACTGGGTGTTGCTCAGGCTGACCGCCAGCACCATGTCTTGGCTGAACAGCTTGTCCCAGGCCTTTCGCTGCTGGGCACTGCTCTGGTAGATCCAACTGCCGAGGCGGCTGATCAGTTGCGCTTCTTCCAGCAGCGGCAAGAACAGCCCCGGCGAAACGTCGCCGACACTGGGATGCTGCCAGCGCAGCAAGGCCTCGAACCCGCGTATGCGTCCATCGGCCAATGAAACCTGAGGCTGGTAGACCAGGTTGAAATCCTTGTGCTCGATGGCCGAACGCACGCTCTCCTCGAGCATCAAGCGGGTCCGCGCGCGGCCATTCATGTCGTGGTCGTAGAAGCGGTACTGCTGGCGACCCGCGCGCTTGGCCTCATACATGGCGATATCGGCGGTACGCAGCAAGTCGTCGAGGCTGGCGCCGCAATCCGGATACGTGGCGATGCCGATGCTCGCGCCCAGCGCTACGTCCAGCCCGTCAATCTGCTGACAGATCGACACCCGCTCTATGAGTTTCTCCGCCATTTTCGCCGCTTGCTCGGCGAACTCGAGGTCAAGTAGCGCGGTGAACTCATCGCCGCCCATGCGCCCCAGGATATCGAAGGGGCGCAGGCAGGCCTTCAACTGTTCCGCGACCCAGCGCAGCACCCGATCGCCGGCGTCGTGCCCCAACGAATCATTGACCCGCTTGAAGCCATCCAGATCCAGGTACAGCAACACCCAGACACTGCCCGCGCGCTCGCCGCGCAGCAGCAGGTTTTCCGTAGCCTGGTAGAACCCCCGGCGGTTGAGCAGGCCGGTCAGCGGATCGGTGACCGCCTGGAACTCCAGTTGCTGATGCAGGTGGCAGACCACCGACATGTCGAGCACGGTAACCACCATCGCCCGCTGCTCAGGCGGCAGCGGCGCACACGACAGCGCCACTGGCACTTGCTGCCCGGACGCGGTACGCAGCATCGCATCATGGGCGCGCCAGGTTTCGCCGCGACGGTAGTGGGCATGGATGTCCGAACCGGCCCACAGGGTGATCGGCGGCTTTTGCAGAAAGTCGATGAAACCTGTCCCCTGTAGCTCGTCGACCCTGGCACTGAGCAAGCGGCACATCGCCGGGTTGGCAAAGCGCACTCGCCCGTCCTCGCCCACCACCAGGATGCCTTCAGCGGCATTCTCCAGCACCGAGGCGTTAAAGGCCCGCGCCGCCTCCAGGTCCTGGCTCAACTGCTGCAGTGCCCGGCGGCTGCGCTGATGCTCAAGCAGGGCCTGGACCTTGGGCTTGAGTATCTGTGGGTCGAACGGCTTGAACAGGTAGTCCACCGCGCCATGGGCATAGCCCTTGATCACGGCGTCCGGGGATTGCTCGTTAGCGGTCAGGAAAATGATCGGGGTCAACTGGGTGCGTTGGCTGCCGCGCATCAGGCGGGCTACTTCGAAACCATCCATGCCCGGCATCTGCACATCCAGCAGTACCAGGTCGACCTCATGTTCGAGTAACAGGTTCAGGGCTTCCAGGCCCGAGGCAGCAGTCATCACCTGCCAATCCTGGCGCTGCAGCAACGCACGCATGCTGACCAGGTTTTCCGGGTAATCATCAACGATCAAAAGAACCGAGCGGCCGTCACCTGGCTTGGGTTGCGCGCATTCCATGCTGCTTCTCTTTCTGGGGAGGGGTGAAACGGCTTACCGAAAAAACCGGACAAACGTTGTGTGTTTCACTTTAGACCGGGATTTGTCCAATCAGTAGGTATCAACACGCCATCACCGCATCAAAGCAGGCGGCTCCCGACTAACGGACTGTCTTTGCAGGCCCCGCAGACCGCTACGTGTGGCACGTCGCCATTTAGCTGGCGCCAATTAACCGCCAGGCGGGCCTTAACAAAGCACCCTCCCGGGCTTATAAAGGCCGCCCCCAAGATGGGCGGGCCAGAGCTTCCCCCGCGCCATTTCAGCCAGTACTCGTGGAATTCTTTGACGATGATCGATCTCGCAACCTGGAACCTCAGCGTTCCCGTTGGCACTCCCCCGGCTACCATCGACACCCCGAAACTGGTCAGTGGTTTCAAGAACCAGTATTTCCATTCCAACACCGGCACCCTGTTTTTCTGGGCTCCGGTCACCGGAACCCGCACTGAAAACGCGATCTATCCACGCACCGAGCTGCGCGAAACCTTCAGTAACGGCACCCTGCGCAATTGGCTCTACCCGGACGCCGACAACTCGTTGCGGGCCACCCTGGCGGTTAACCAGGTGCCGAGCTCGGGCAAGCTGGTCATCGGCCAGATCCACGCGTACGACAGCCAGAAGCCGCTGGTAAAACTCGAGTACCAGTACAAAACCACCACCGCCACCGGCAACATCGTCGCCAAGGTGCGGATGCGCCCGGATGATGCCGAAGGCCGGGTGATCACCATCGCCAGCGGGGTCAAGCTCGACCGCGACTTCTCCTACCTGATCCACTTGAGCCCAGGCGGCGCACTGGGGATCAGCGCCGCCGGCTCCCAGTGGGACAGCCAGATCAGCAGCACCTGGCGCAACAAACCGCTGTATTTCAAGGCCGGGGTCTATGTGCAGGACAACAGTGGCAACAGCCAGGAAGGCGGCAAGGTGACCTTCAGCAAGCTGGACATCGATCACGACAAATAAACGCGTGTGGTACGGGCGAATCAGCAAGGTGACGGGAGACAGATGCAGCACCACGACGCTTTCAGACAGATCCGCGTCGAGGGGGTCGACATTTCTGTAGGACAATCTGAGTATTGCCCCGCGTAAATACCACACCCCCTACAAGAACGTCATGGAGACACACCCGATGCCCTTTACTCGCTCCCTTCTCGCACTCTCTCTGGGCATGGTTTTGTTGCACAACCCGGTCTTCGCCGCGCCACCTTTGTCGATGGTCGATGGGGTGGCCCAGGTCCACGCCCAGGACAGCAACGCCTGGGTCGAAATCAACAAAAGCGCGTTCGAAAACAACATTCGCGCCCTGCAGGCCACCCTCGCCGACAAATCAAAAATCTGCGCCGTACTCAAGGCGGACGCCTACGGCCACGGCATTGGCCTGCTGATGCCCTCGGTGATCGCCATGGGCGTGCCCTGTGTCGGCGTTGCCAGCAACGAAGAAATCCGTGTGGTGCGTGAAAGCGGCTTCAAGGGCCAGCTTATCCGCGTGCGCACGGCCGCCCTGAGCGAGCTGGAAGCGGCCCTGCCCTACAACGTCGAAGAGTTGGTGGGTAACCTCGACTTCGCCGTCAAAGCCAGCCTGATTGCCGAACAGCATGGCCGCCCGCTAGTGGTGCACATTGGCCTGAACTCCAGCGGCATGAGCCGCAATGGCGTGGAAATGACCACCGCCCAGGGTCGCCGTGACGCAGTCGCCATTACCAAGGTGCCGAACCTCGACGTGCGGGCGATCATGACCCACTTCGCGGTCGAAGACGCCGCCGACGTGCGTGCTGGCCTCAAAGCGTTCAACCAGCAAGCCAAATGGCTGATGAGCGTGGCCCAACTGGACCGCAGCAAGATCACCCTGCATGCGGCCAACTCCTTCGCCACCCTGGAAGTGCCCGAGTCACACCTGGACATGGTCCGTCCCGGCGGCGCGTTGTTCGGCGACACCGTGCCGTCCCATACCGAATACACCCGGGTGATGCAGTTCAAATCCCACGTCGCCTCGGTCAACAGCTACCCCAAGGGCAACACGGTCGGCTACGACCGCACCTTCACCCTGGCCCGTGACTCGAAGCTGGCCAACATCACCGTGGGCTACTCCGACGGCTACCGCCGTGCCTTCACCAACAAAGGCATCGTGCTGATCAACGGTCATCGTGTGCCGGTCGTCGGCAAAGTCTCGATGAATACCTTGATGGTCGACGTTACCGACGTACCGAGCGTCAAAGGCGGCGATGAGGTGGTGCTGTTCGGCAAGCAGGGCAACGCCGAGATTGCCCAGGCAGAAGTCGAAGACATCAACGGCGCGCTGCTGGCCGACCTGTATACGGTGTGGGGCAACTCCAACCCGAAACTGCTGGTCGACAAATAAGCCAACGCCGAGCACAAAAAAACCCGCCTTGCGGCGGGTTTTTTCAATGCAGGTGGTACAACGCTTAA
The DNA here is from genome assembly GCF_033989915.1 of Pseudomonas sp. P5_152. Classification (NCBI taxonomy): domain Bacteria; kingdom Pseudomonadati; phylum Pseudomonadota; class Gammaproteobacteria; order Pseudomonadales; family Pseudomonadaceae; genus Pseudomonas; species Pseudomonas sp. P5_152. Next base: position 2,638,412 of record NZ_JASFAH010000002.1, read on the forward strand.
GGCTTAGTTGACCTTGGCGTTCAGCTCACCTTTGAGGTAACGCTGGTACATCGCTTCCAGGGAGATCGGCTTGATCTTCGAAGCGTTGCCGGCAGTACCGAAGGCTTCGTAACGCGCGATGCACACGTCACGCATGGCGGTCACGGTGGCGCCGAAGAATTTACGCGGGTCGAACTCGCTCGGGTTGGTGGCCATCAGGCGACGCATCGCACCGGTGGATGCCAGGCGCAGGTCGGTGTCGATGTTGACCTTGCGCACGCCGTGCTTGATGCCTTCGACAATTTCTTCAACCGGTACGCCGTAGGTTTCTTTGATGTCGCCGCCGTACTGGTTGATGATCGCCAGCCACTCTTGCGGAACCGAGGAAGAACCGTGCATCACCAGGTGGGTGTTAGGGATGCGCTTGTGGATTTCCTTGATGCGGTCGATCGCCAGCACGTCACCGGTAGGTGGCTTGGTGAACTTGTAGGCGCCGTGGCTGGTGCCGATGGCGATGGCCAGGGCATCGACCTGAGTGCGCTTGACGAAGTCAGCTGCTTCTTCCGGGTCGGTCAGCATCTGGCTGTGGTCCAGCACGCCTTCGGCGCCGATGCCGTCTTCTTCACCGGCCATGCCGGTTTCCAGCGAACCCAGGCAGCCCAGCTCGCCTTCTACCGATACGCCGCAGGCGTGGGCCAGGGCTACGGTCTGCTGGGTGACACGGACGTTGTAGTCGTAGTCGGTCGGGGTCTTGCCGTCTTCACCCAGGGAGCCGTCCATCATGACCGAGCTGAAGCCCAGTTGGATCGAGCGCTGGCAGACGTCAGGGCTGGTGCCGTGGTCCTGGTGCATGCACACCGGGATATGCGGGAACTCTTCGATCGCCGCCAGGATCAGGTGCCGCAGGAATGGCGCGCCAGCGTATTTACGGGCGCCGGCCGAAGCCTGGACGATCACCGGGGAGTCAGTCTTGTCAGCGGCTTCCATGATGGCGCGCATCTGCTCAAGGTTGTTTACGTTGAAAGCTGGAACGCCGTAGCCGAATTCGGCGGCGTGGTCCAGCATCTGGCGCATGCTGATAAGTGCCATTGTGTGTGTCTCTCCCGGTTTAGGGTCGTTAATCGTGCAAGCCTGCCGTAGCGGCGGCTGCTATTCAAGTTATTGCTGATCGGGGGTAAGGCCGACCTGCGTGTATTCGCTGTGTGTTACTTGGCCTTGCAGCCACGGCCGATCAAATCGTTGGTGGCAACCCAGTACACCAGGCCTTCCTCACCTTTGAGGTGAAAGGCCAGTTGATCGTCGCTGTACAACGTGCCACTGCCGGCCGGCTCAAGCTTCAAGCGATGCACCTGGTCATCCCCCAGCCGCACCTCCACGGAGTCCTGCGTGGCATCGGTGAAGCGCCAGTGCACCTGGGCCTGGCTGTCACAGACCCAGTCGGTCCACGTGCCGGACGCTGCCGGCGCTGATGCAAACGGGTTCAAACTGGCGCAACCGGCAAGTACTGCCAGGGACACCGCGGCGATCAAGCCTTTCATCCATCTTCCTCGGCGGTCGGCACACGCCAACCGCACTGGGCGTTAGTGAATCAGACCGGTCAGGGACAACCCTGTTCCTTGGCCGGAGTGTGCGTCTCGTACTTATCCAGGCCCTCGGGCCCGGAACGCTTGTTGAGCACCGGGTTGGTTTCCGCCTGCCAGTCGGCCTGGTAACAGCCTTTGTCGGGCGCGCCGGTGTCCGGGTCCTTGGCGACCTTGGGATTACTCCCACAGCCGGCCAGCACCGCCGCGGCGATCAACGTCGCTAACGTCTTGACCATGTGAACACTCCTTTGCCTGGTCAACGGGCGGCCTCAGGCCTTGGCCCGGCTTTCCAGGACTTCTACGGCCGGCAGCACCTTGCCTTCGACGAATTCGAGGAATGCGCCGCCACCGGTAGAAATGTAGGAGATTTGCTCGGCAACGCCATATTTATCGATGGCCGCCAGGGTATCGCCGCCGCCCGCGATGGAGAACGCCGAGCTGTCTGCGATGGCCTGGGCCAGCACTTTGGTACCGTTGCCGAACTGATCGAATTCAAACACGCCCACTGGACCGTTCCACAGAATAGTCTTCGACGACTTCAGCAGCTCAGCGAAATGCGCTGCAGTCTGTGGGCCGATGTCCAGGATCATGTCGTCTTCAGCCACATCAGCGATCAGCTTGACGGTGGCCGTGGCGCTCTCGGCGAATTCCTTGGCAACCACCACGTCGACCGGCAATGGCACGCTGACTTTGCCGGCGATGGCGCGCGCGGTGTCCAGCAGGTCAGGCTCGTACAGGGACTTGCCGACCGGGTGCCCCGCCGCTGCGAGGAAGGTGTTGGCGATGCCGCCGCCGACGATCAACTGGTTGCAGATCTGGCTCAGGCTGTTGAGCACGTCCAGCTTGGTCGAGACCTTGGAGCCGGCCACGATGGCGGCCATTGGCTGGGCCGGGGCACCCAGGGCCTTGCCCAGTGCATCCAGCTCGGCAGCCAGCAGGGGACCCGCTGCGGCCACCTTGGCGAACTTGGCCACGCCGTGGGTCGAACCCTCGGCACGGTGCGCGGTGCCGAAGGCGTCCATCACGAACACGTCGCACAGGGCGGCGTACTGCTGGGCCAGTTCGTCGGCGTTCTTTTTCTCGCCCTTGTTGAAGCGCACGTTTTCAAACAGCACGATGTCGCCGGCCTTGACGTCGACGCCGCCCAGGTAGTCGGCCACCAGCGGCACGTCACGACCCAGCGCCTTGCTCAGGTACGCCGCAACCGGTGCCAGGCTGTTCTCGGCCGAGAATTCACCTTCGGTCGGACGACCCAGGTGCGAGCAGACCATCACGGCCGCGCCTTTTTCCAGGGCCAGCTTGATGGTCGGCAGCGAAGCCAGGATACGCGCATCGCTGGTGACTACACCGTCCTTGACTGGGACGTTGAGGTCTTCGCGGATCAATACGCGCTTACCTTGCAGATCGAGGTCGGACATCTTCAACACGGTCATGGGTCGCACTTCCTGTTAGCTCAGGTTAGAGAGCAGGTTTCTTGATAGCTGTTTGCAGATAGTGTTCTGCAACATCCAGCATTCGGTTGGCAAAACCCCATTCGTTGTCGAACCAGGCCAGGACGTTCACCAGCCGGGGGCCGGAGACGCGGGTCTGACTGGCATCGACAATCGCCGAATGTGGGTCATGGTTAAAATCACAACTGGCGTGAGGCAGTTCGGTGTACGCCAGCAAGCCCTTGAGCGGGCCGCTGGTGGCGGCCTCGCGCAGGAGCCGGTTGACCTCGGTGGCGTCGGTGTCGGTCACCGTCTGCATGGTGATATCCAGGCAGGACACATTCACCGTCGGCACCCGTACCGCTTTGGCCTGAATTCGCCCGGCAAGTTCCGGCAACAGGCGTTCGATGCCACGCGCCAGACCAGTGGACACCGGGATCACCGACTGGAATGCCGAGCGGGTGCGGCGCAGGTCCTCGTGGTGATAGGCATCGATCACCGGCTGGTCGTTCATCGCCGAGTGGATGGTGGTGATCGACACGTAGTCCAGGCCAAATGCCTGGTCCAGCAGGCGCAGCAACGGCACACCACAGTTGGTGGTGCAGGACGCGTTGGACACCAGCAGCTCAGCGCCGGTCAGGCAGTCCTGGTTGACACCAAAGACGATGGTGGCGTCGACATCGGCCTCGCTGGCCATCGGCTGGGAGAACAACACCCGTGGTGCGCCGGCGTCGAGGAACCGCTGGCCGTCGGCGCGGGTGTTGTAGGCACCGGAACATTCGAGCACCAGATCGACGCCCAGGGACGCCCAATCGATGCCTTCGGGAGTGGCACTGCGCAGGACCTTCACGCAGTCGCCATTAATATGCAGACAATCGCCATCGACCTTCACTTCGCCGGGAAACCGGCCGTGGGTGGAGTCGAAGCGTGTCAGGTATTCAATACTGGCCATGTCAGCCAGATCGTTGATCGCGACAATTTCAAACCCAGCCGCCGAGCCTCGCTCGAACAACGCCCGCAAGACGCAACGACCAATGCGGCCGTAGCCGTTGAGTGCAACTTTGTAAGGACGCGGTTGAGGCATGGGGTTCTCGATTACCGTGGTGAATCCGTTAATGCAGCGTCGCCTGACCGACCGCTATCGCGGGCAAGCCCGCTCCCACATGGACGGTGTATATCCCTGTGGGAGCGGGCTTGCCCGCGATGGCGCCGGCTCAGGCAACACCTTTTCTGGATCAGTCTTCCAGCAGCTCTTCAGCCTGGCCCAGGATGTTCTCCAGGGTAAAGCCGAACTCTTCGAACAAGGCTGGCGCAGGCGCCGACTCGCCGTAGGTGGTCATGCCGATGACGCGGCCTTCCAGGCCCACGTACTTGTACCAGTAGTCGGCGTGAGCCGCCTCGATGGCGATACGGGCGCTGACCTGCAACGGCAGGACCGATTGCTTGTAGCCGGCGTCCTGGGCTTCGAAGACGCTGGTGCACGGCATGGAAACCACACGCACTTTGCGACCCTGCTCGGTCAGTTTGTCGTACGCCTGAACGGTCAGGCCCACTTCGGAACCGGTGGAGATCAGGATCAGTTCCGGCTCGCCGACACAGTCCTTGAGCACATAGCCGCCACGGCTGATGTCGGCGATCTGCGCGTCGGTACGAACCTGGTGTTGCAGGTTCTGACGCGAGAAGACCAACGCCGAAGGACCGTCCTTGCGCTCAATTGCATGCTTCCAGGCCACGGCCGATTCGACCGCGTCGGATGGGCGCCAGGTGTCCAGGTTTGGCGTGGTCCGCAGGCTGGTCAGTTGCTCGACCGGCTGGTGGGTCGGACCGTCTTCGCCCAGGCCAATGGAGTCGTGGGTGTAGACATGGATCACACGCTTTTTCATCAGCGCCGCCATGCGTACCGCATTGCGGGCGTATTCCATGAACATCAGGAAGGTCGCGCCGTAAGGCACCAGGCCGCCGTGCAGGGCAACACCGTTCATGATGGCGCTCATGCCGAACTCGCGCACGCCGTAGTACATGTAGTTGCCGCTGGCGTCTTCAGCGCTGACGCCCTTGCAACCTTTCCACAGGGTCAGGTTGGAACCGGCCAGGTCAGCCGAACCGCCGAGCACTTCCGGCAACAGCGGGCCGAACGCGTTCAGGGCGTTCTGGCTGGCTTTACGGCTGGCGATGGTTTCGCCCTTGGCAGCGACTTCGGCGATGTAGGCCGAGGCTTTTTCCGAGAAGTCAGCCGGCAGCTCACCGCTCAGGCGACGGATCAGTTCGTTGGCTTCGCTCGGGAACGCGGCAGAATAGGCAGCAAACCGCTGATCCCACTCGGATTCGACGGCGCGGCCGCTTTCCTTGGCATCCCATTCGGCGTAGATGTCGGCCGGGATTTCGAACGGACCGTGGTTCCATTTCAGCGCCGCACGGGTCAGGGCGATTTCCGCGTCACCCAGTGGGGCGCCGTGGCAGTCTTCCTTGCCTTGCTTGTTCGGCGAACCGAAGCCGATGGTGGTCTTGCAGCAGATCAGGGTCGGCTGCTCGCTTTTGCGGGCAGTCTCGATCGCGGTCTTGATCTCTTCCGGGTCGTGACCGTCAACGTTGCGGATCACCTGCCAGTTGTAGGCTTCGAAACGCTTGGGCGTGTCGTCGGTGAACCAGCCTTCGACTTCGCCGTCGATGGAGATGCCGTTGTCATCGTAGAAGGCGATCAGCTTGCCCAGGCCCAGGGTACCGGCCAGGGAAGCGACTTCGTGGGAAATGCCTTCCATCATGCAGCCATCACCCAGGAACACATAGGTGTGGTGGTCGACAATGTTGTGCCCAGGACGGTTGAACTGCGCCGCCAGGACTTTTTCCGCCAGGGCGAAGCCCACAGCGTTGGCCAGGCCCTGACCCAGCGGGCCAGTGGTGGTTTCAACGCCCGGGGTGTAACCGAACTCCGGGTGGCCCGGGGTACGGCTGTGCAGTTGACGGAAGTTTTTCAGGTCATCGATCGACAGGTCGTAGCCAGTCAGATGCAGCAGCGAGTAGATCAACATCGAGCCATGACCGTTGGACAGCACGAAGCGGTCACGGTCGGCGAACGATGGATTGCTCGGGTTGTGCTTGAGGTAGTCACGCCAAAGTACTTCGGCGATATCCGCCATACCCATAGGGGCACCGGGATGGCCGCTGTTGGCTTTTTGCACGGCATCCATGCTGAGGGCACGAATGGCGTTGGCACGCTCACGACGGCTGGGCATCGCTGTTCTCCTGAGGTTTTTGAATCGAGAGTGAATAAAACGGCACGGAAAAAAGGCGAGCATTTTCCCTCAGCGGATAGCCCGGGGGCAATGACAGATAGTCGATCAGGCACATTATTCCTGTGGATAAATGCTCATTGCCTGGGTGAAACCTTTCCGCATCTGGTTTGTAGAGTAAGGTTCGGCGGAAGAAGTGCCATCCATCGAGCAATATCAAAACTTTTTGATATTGAACTTGCGATGATTTCGAGGCGTGACTAGACTGCCGGCCTTATGAACCTACGCGCGCCTTCCATTCGCCCTGACGATTGTGATGAGCTGGCGGCCCTGTGCAAGGCCGGCGGCGATCCCTTGCGCCTGAATGTATTGCGCGCCCTGGCCAATGACTCGTTTGGCGTGCTGGAACTGGCGCAGATCTTTGCCACCGGCCAATCGGGCATGAGCCACCACCTCAAAGTGCTGGCCCAGGCCGACCTGGTGGCGACTCGCCGTGAAGGCAATGCGATTTTTTATCGACGCGCCCTGCCCCACACCGAATTGCCAGGCGGCAAGCTGCATGCGGCCCTGCTTGAAGAAGTCGACAACCTGACCCTGCCCAGTGACGTGCAATCACGCATCACACAGGTTCACGGGCAAAGGGCTGCCGCAAGCCAGGATTTTTTCTCACGGGTTGCGGAGAAGTTTCGCGCCCAACAAGACTTGATTGCCGGCCTGCCGCAGTACCGCGAAAGTGTGCTGGCGCTGCTCGACAAACTCAGCTTCAGTGACATGGCCACGGCGATTGAAGTCGGCCCCGGGGATGGCAGTTTTCTCCCGGAACTGGCCCGGCGCTTCAGTCAGGTCACGGCGCTCGACAACAGCCCGGCGATGCTCGAACTGGCGCGCCAGGTGTGTGAACGGGAAAGGTTGACTAACGTCAGCCTGCAACTGGCCGATGCCTTGAATGGCGTGAGCCTGGCAGCCGACTGTGTGGTACTGAATATGGTCCTGCACCATTTCGCCGCCCCGGCTGATGCGCTCAAGCACATGGCTGGCTTGCTACAACCAGGCGGCAGCCTGCTCGTGACAGATTTATGCAGTCACAACCAAAGTTGGGCCAGGGAGGCCTGCGGTGATCTTTGGTTGGGGTTTGAACAGGACGATCTGGCCCGTTGGGCCACCGCTGCGGGACTCGTTCCCGGGGAAAGTCTCTATGTAGGCTTACGTAATGGTTTCCAGATCCAGGTCCGCCATTTTCAGCGACCGGCTGGCGACACTCACCATCGGTAAATTTCAGGAAAACATCGAGATGAGCGAATACTCCCTTTTCACCTCCGAGTCCGTGTCTGAAGGGCATCCGGACAAAATCGCCGACCAGATTTCTGATGCGGTGCTGGACGCAATCATTGCTGAAGACAAGTTCGCCCGTGTGGCGTGCGAGACTCTGGTGAAAACGGGCGTGGCGATCATCGCCGGCGAAGTCACTACCTCGGCCTGGGTTGACCTGGAGCAGATCGTTCGTGACGTCATCACCGACATCGGCTACACCAGCTCCGACGTCGGTTTCGACGGCGCAACCTGCGGCGTGATGAACATCATCGGCAAGCAGTCCCCCGACATCAACCAGGGTGTCGACCGCGCCAAGCCAGAAGACCAGGGCGCCGGCGACCAGGGCCTGATGTTCGGCTACGCCAGCAACGAAACCGAAGTGCTGATGCCAGCGCCGATCACCTTCTCGCACCAGCTTGTACAAAGGCAAGCCGAAGCCCGTAAATCCGGGCTGTTGCCGTGGCTGCGCCCGGATGCCAAGTCCCAGGTTACCTGCCGCTACGAAGGCGGCAAGGTCGTCGGCATCGACGCCGTCGTCCTGTCGACCCAGCACAACCCGGACGTGTCGTACAAAGACCTGCGCGAAGGCGTGATGGAGCTGATCGTCAAGCACGTACTGCCGGCCGAACTGCTGAGCAAGGACACCCAGTTCCACATCAACCCGACTGGCCAGTTCATCATTGGTGGCCCGGTTGGCGACTGCGGCCTGACCGGCCGCAAGATCATCGTCGACAGCTATGGCGGCATGGCCCGTCACGGCGGCGGCGCGTTCTCCGGCAAGGATCCATCGAAGGTTGACCGTTCGGCTGCCTACGCCGGTCGCTACGTGGCCAAGAACATCGTGGCCGCCGGCCTGGCCGAGCGGTGCGAGATTCAGGTGTCCTACGCCATCGGCGTCGCTCAGCCTACCTCGATCTCGCTGAACACCTTCGGCACCGGCAAGATCAGCGATGACAAGATCGTCAAACTGGTACGCGAAGTGTTCGACCTGCGTCCATACGCCATCACCAAAATGCTCGACCTGCTGCACCCGATGTACCAGGAAACCGCAGCCTACGGCCACTTCGGCCGCACGCCGCAAACCAAGACCGTGGGCGAAGACACCTTCACCACGTTCACCTGGGAAAAAACCGACCGCGCCGACGCCTTGCGCGCTGCTGCCGGCCTGTAAGCCCTACGGGCTACAACACAAGCCCCGCCCGGTTCGCCGCGCGGGGCTTGTGCTTTTTCGGGGCGGCGACACACCCTGCAAAGCACTTGGCAACGCCCGCTTCGGTCCTGATCTAGCCTTGAGTTTCTCCCCCTCGAGCAAGGACGCTCACGATGCCGGTTCGCTCCCCCCTGTTGCTCGGCCTCTGCCTGGGCAGCGTCTGCCTGCTGGCCAATGCCAGCCCCTGCCCCGATTGGCCGGCCGAGCGTGCCGGGGCTGAAATCGAGGCCTTGCAGCAACAGCTCCAGCGCTGGGACGAGCGCTATCACCGCCAGGGCCAGTCACCGGTGGCGGATGAACTCTATGACCAGTCCCGCGCCCGGCTCAGCGCCTGGCGTAGCTGCTTCAATACCCACGCGGCAACCGACAATCCGTTACTGACCGCTCGCGGCACCCTGGCCCACCCCACGCCCCATACCGGCCTGGACAAACTCAGCGACGGCCAGGCCGTCAAAGACTGGCTAGCCTCACGCCAGCAGGTCTGGGTGCAACCCAAGGTCGACGGGGTGGCCGTGACCCTGGTTTACCAGCAGGGCCGACTGACCCAGGCGATCAGTCGGGGCGACGGCATCCTGGGGCAGGACTGGACCGCCCAGGCCCGCAAGCTCAGCGCCGTCCCCCAGCAATTGCCGAAAGCCATCGACCTGCTGGTGCAGGGCGAGCTCTATTGGCGCCTGACCGATCACGTGCAGGCCACGGCAGGCAGCCGCAATGCCCGCAGCAGCGTGGCCGGGCTGATGGCCCGCAAGACCCTGCAGCCCCAGGAGGCCGACGGGATCGGTCTGTTTGTCTGGGACTGGCCCCAGGGCCCCGTCGAGCTACCGGTCCGTGCCGCAGCCCTGACTGCCCTGGGATTCAACGACACGCAGCCCTTCAGCCAACCGATCCAGACCTTTGCCGATGCCGAGCGCTGGCGTGAGCAGTGGTATCGCACACCGCTACCGTTCGCCACCGATGGCATCGTCCTGCGCCAGCAACAACGACCGTCCGCCGAACGCTGGCAAGCCAGGTCGCCCTATTGGGCCATCGCCTGGAAATACCCCTTCGCCCAGGCCCTGGCCGAGGTCCGCAAGGTGCACTTCAAGACCGGGCGCACCGGACGCATCACCCCGGTGCTGGAGCTTGTGCCCTTTACGCTCGATGACCGGCAGATCAAACGAGTGAGCGTCAGTTCACTGCAACGTTGGCAACGCCTGGATATCCGCCCTGGCGATCATGTCGCGATCAGTCTGGCGGGCCTGACCATCCCGCGACTCGACAGCGTGGTACTGCGCAGCACCGAACGCGCCCAGGTCCCGGTGCCGCGCGCTGAAGACTTTCATCCACTGAGTTGCTGGCAACCGACGCCCGGTTGTGAAAACCAGTTCCTGGCGCGCCTGACCTGGCTCAGTGGCAAGCAGGGCCTGGCCTTGGCGCAGGTAGGCCCCGGCACTTGGGAGAAGCTGGTCAAGGCTGGCCGTATCAAAGGGTTACTGGATTGGTTGACCCTCGATGCCCAAGAGCTTGCTACCATTGACGGTTTCGGCGAGCGCAACAGCGCACGCTTGCTGGAGAGCCTGCAACGTGCCCGCCAGCAGCCATTCGCCCGCTGGCTCAAGGCCTTGGGGGTTCCGCCCACGGGCGCGGCCAGTCTGGCAGGTCCATGGCAGTTGCTGGCACAGCGAGACACCGCTCAATGGTTAGCCGAAGGTGCAATCGGCCCGGGCCGCGCGGCGCAGTTAAGCGCCTTTTTTCGCGACCCGCATGTGCAGGCCTTGAGCGAACAATTACGGGCTGCCGGTATCGATGGCTTTGAGTGACCGGGATACCTGCAACATTGAACCCAACGAGTATCGATGCGCTCAAACAGGCCATCTGCTCGTCGACTTGCTTACCTGTTAAACGGAGCTTTCATGAAACGTCTTTTACCGCTCGCCCTGTTGACCCTGTGCAGCGTCCTGGCTGCCCCCCTGATGGCGGCCGAACAAGCCCCGGAACTCACCGGCTGCGCCGCCAAGCGCCAGTCCATCAGCACCCAGATCGAGCAGGCCAAGGCCCACGGTAATGCCGAGCAACAGGCTGGCCTGGAAAAGGCCCTGAGCGAAGTCACCGCCAACTGCACCGATGCTTCCCTGAAAAAAGAACGCGAAAGCAAGGTGCTCGATGCCAAGCACGAGGTCAGCAAGCGTCAGGCCGACCTCGACAAGGCGATGAAAAAGGGCGATCCGGAGAAGATCAACAAACGCAAAGACAAACTCGCCGAGTCCCGCAAGGAATTGCAGGAAGCGCTGGACGAGTTGGATAAGTAAGCACAACGCCTAATCCTGGTTGTGCAGGAGCTGGCGGCGCCCGCTTGCGGCTTGCCAGCTCCCGCACACGTCAGCGCACTCAGTGGTCGCGAAACTCTTTATGACAGGCACTGCACGCGTCTTCGACTTTCTGCACCGCAGGGCCGAGGTTGCTTGCCTTGTAGGGCTGGACCTGGCTGGCGACCACCAATTGAGCGGTAGCCGCTTCCAGCGTGCGGGCCATTTCCTGGAAGCGCGCCTGTTTCTGCCAGACCTCATCCTTGGCGCTGCTGTGATCCTCCTCGCGAACCTGGGGGAAATGCTTCCACGGTTCCCGGGACAGGGTATCCAGCTTGACGGCACCTTCGGCAAAACGCGGACCGTCGAACGGTATGCGTCCGCGCAACATGCCGCCCAGGTCTTCACCGGTCTTGAGCATTTGCTTGAAGATCGCCTTGCGCTGACCCAGCGGCGAGTTCGGATCGACACCGCCACAGGCAGACAGCGTCAGGCAGGCCAGCAATACAACAGAAATTCTTTTAAGAGTCATGGTGGCTCAAGGTCACGGAAATCGGCGGCCAGTATCCTCGCCTGATCCGCAAAGACCAATAGCCCTATTAACAATAAGGGTTGCCTGAGTACCTGAAGGACTCCGGCAGCCGGTCATAGGAAGTACCGCATGAACAGTCGTTTCAAGGCCTGGCGCAAGCACCTGGGCTGGACCTTTCCGATGATCGCCCTCCTCGCCGGTTGCAACGGTGGCGATAACACCCAGCCGCAAACCCATGCGCTGGCCACCTACTCCAGCGCGACCTGGGACGCCTTGCCGCAAGTGTCCGATAGCGACCTGCTGGCCGGGTTCGGTTCATGGCGCAGCGCTTGCACCCGCCTCAAGGCCGATCCGGTCTGGGGCGCGCCCTGCGCCACCGCGACCAACGTGCCACAAGACGCCACGGCAATCCGCGCCTTCCTCAAGGAACAACTTCAGGTCTACGGCCTGCGCTCCTCCAGCGGGAACGCCAATGGCTTGATCACCGGCTACTACGAACCGGTGTACCCCGGCAGCCTGACGCAGACCCCGGCAGCCAACGTGCCGATCTACGGCGTGCCGGAAGACATGATCATCGTCTCCCTCGAGAGTATTTACCCCGAGCTCAAGGGCAAGCGCCTGCGCGGTCGTCTCGAAGGGCGAGTGCTCAAACCTTACGATGACGCCGCCACCATCGGAACCCAAGGGGTCAAGGCGCCGGTTGTGGCCTGGCTGACCGACCCGATGGACCTGCAATTCCTGCAGATCCAGGGCTCGGGCCGGGTTCAACTGGCCGATGGCCGGCAACTGCGTATCGCCTATGCCGACCAGAACGGCCACCCATATCGACCCATTGGTCGCTGGTTGGTGGAACAGGGTGAACTGAAGAAAGAAGACGTGACCATGGGCGCCATCAGCACCTGGGCCAAGGCCAACCCGACACGCATTCCCGAGCTGCTGGCCAGCAACCCGAGCTATGTGTTCTTCACCCGCAACCCCGACAGCAACGAAGGCCCACGCGGTTCACTGAACGTGCCGCTGACTTCGGGTTACAGCGTGGCGGTAGATCGCAAGGTGATTCCGCTGGGCAGCCTGCTGTGGCTATCGACCACGCGTCCCGATGGCACCCCATTGGTCCGCCCGGTTGCCGCGCAGGACACCGGCGGCGCGATCACTGGCGAAGTGCGCGCCGACCTGTTCTGGGGAACCGGCGATGCCGCCGGGCACTTGGCCGGCGACATGAAGCAGCAGGGACAGATCTGGATGTTATGGCCAAAAGGTGCGCCGCTGCCCCAACTGCCACAGGTGCCTGACAGCAAGTAACCGGCCGGTTCAGATCGAGACGAAAAAGAAGCTGACGATCAGCCCGACCCCGACAAACCACACCAGCGAACGCAGGATGGCCCAGTCGGCCAGGTAGCAGATGATGTACAGCAGGCGGCTGGTGATGAACAACACTGACAATACGTTGATCGTCACCAGCTCCGCGTTGCCGGCCAAATGCGCGACGATGACCGCCGCGGCGAATGCCGGGGTGATCTCGAAACTGTTGAGCTGGGCGGCATACGCGCGCTTGGCGAAGCCGTCCAGGGTCAACGCAAACGAGCGCGGGTCATGGTTGTCCCGCAGCCGGTAGCCGCCGCCGACCTTGGCGACGGCTGTGCACAGGTACGGCAGGAAAATCGCGATCAAGATGCACCACAGAGCCACAGTCATTACCGATTCCTTCTTCTTGGGGTTTTATGAGCCAGGGCTCAGAACTTCATCACGAGCATGCCTATCAGCACCAGCCCACAGGCTAAGAGTCGAGGTCTGCCGAAAGGTTCTTTGAGGTAACGCATACCAAAGAGCACCACCAGGATCACGCTGATCTCGCGCAACGCAGCCGCTTCGGCAATCGACCCCAACTGCATGGCCCAGAGCACCAGAGCGTAGCTGAACAACACGCAGAATCCGACCGCCAGTCCCAGCCGCCACTGCTCTCGCCAGAACTGCATGAATGCTGGCCGCTTGCTCACCATGGCCAGCAACGGGAACGGCCAGGCACTGAGCAGCGTGACCCAAACCAGGTAATCCAGGGGATGCGACCAGCGACGAATAGCCTGGCCATCAATGAAGGTGTAGCAGCCGATGCACAGGCCGATCAACGCCACCACCGGCAGCATCGTCCACGGCAAGCGCTCGCCACCACCGCCCTGCCACAGCAGGCAAAGCATGCCGAACGGGATCAGCAGGATGCCGAGGATCTGCTGGGTGCTCAGCACTTCGCCGGCGAAAATCAGGGTCAACGCCAACACCACCAACGGCGACAACCCGCGCATCAACGGATAGACCAGGCCCAGGTCACCCACCCGATAGGCCTGGATCAGCAGGTAGCGATAAAGCAATTCAAAGGCCGCCGAAGCGAGGATCCACGGCCAGATGTCCAGCGGCGGCAAACTCACGAACGGCAGCGCCACCGCCACGAACAACAGCGCCACGCTGTCCATGCAGGCCACCACCAGCAGACGTTCAGCGCTGAACTTGATCAGGGTATTCCAGGCCGCGTGCAACAGCGCCGCCACTAAAACCAGAACTGTCGCGAGCACGTAGCCTCCTTGCCCAAGAGAATTGATTCGCCATATGTCAGTAGCTGTTTATACTGCAAGCGACCACGCCGCACTCACTTGCGCACATACTTATTCCAATAAATTTCTGCTACTGCCTGACTCTTCAACGATTCGGGAGCCGGCAGGCGTTCGCCTGATCAAAGCGTCAAGACTACCCATAGAGACCTTGCGCATGCCACTGGCCTTGCTTGCTTTGGCCGTTGCCGCTTTTGGCATCGGCACCACCGAATTTGTCATCATGGGCCTGCTGCCCGATGTTGCCCGCGACCTCGCGGTGAGCATCCCCGACGCCGGCCTGCTGATTACCGGCTACGCCCTGGGCGTGGTGTTCGGCGCCCCGGTCCTCGCGATCGGTACTGCCAACATGCCCCGCAAGGCCACATTGCTGGGCATGACGCTGATGTTCATCCTCGGCAACATCCTCTGCGCCCTGGCACCAAACTACGCCACGTTGATGGCGGCCCGGGTGATCACCGCACTGTGCCATGGGGCCTTCTTTGGCATCGGCTCGGTGGTCGCCGCCGGCCTGGTGGCACCGAACAAGCGGGCCCAGGCGATTGCACTGATGTTCACCGGCCTGACCCTGGCCAATGTGTTGGGCGTCCCTCTGGGCACGGCCTTGGGCCAATACGCCGGCTGGCGCTCGACATTCTGGGCAGTGTCGGTAATCGGGGTGATTGCGGCCCTCGCCCAATGGCTGTGGCTGCCCAAGGACATCGCCATGGACAAGGCCAATCTGGCCAGTGAGTTCAAGGTGTTGGGCAAGCCCAGTGTCCTGCTGGCACTGGGCATGAGCGTGCTGGCGTCCACCAGCCTGTTCAGCGTATTTACCTACATCGCACCGATCCTGCAGGACATCACTGGCGTCAGCCCCCACGGCGTGACCCTCATGCTGCTGTTGTTCGGTGTCGGCCTGACGGCAGGCAGCATGCTTGGCGGAAAGCTGGCCGACAGCCGCTTGCTGCCATCACTGGTAGGCATGGCACTGGCCGTCATGGTGGTGTTGGCAGCGTTCAGCCAGACCAGCCATTCGGTGATTCCGGCGGCCATTACCCTGGTGCTCTGGGGCATATTCGCCTTTGCCCTGTGCCCGATCCTGCAACTGCTGATCATCGACCAGGCCCATGAAGCACCCAACCTCGGCTCGACCCTGAACCAGAGCGCTTTCAATCTGGGCAACGCTGCCGGCGCCTGGATCGGCGGACTGGTGGTGGCCAGCGGTGCCGACTTGGCGGACCTGCCCTGGACCGGCGCGCTGGTCAGCGGCTTGACCGTGCTGACCGCGCTGTACTTCATCTACCGGCAACGGCGAGCAAGCGCCACGACGCTTAAAGCGACTGCACAATGATCTGACTTTTCAGGTCATTGGCCGCTGCCTCGGCCATGGTTTTCATCGACTTGAAGTCATCCGGGGTGCACACCGCACCCGGTTGCTTGAAGTCGAAACGGCGCTTGACCACCACCGTGTTGCCTTCGCGGACATAGGTCGAACTGTAGTCGAACCGCTCATGGCGCAGCGTCACGTTCTTTGGTGCCGCGAGAATGCTGACATCCTGCGGGAACTCAAAACGCGCCTGCTCTTCGGTCACCCCGGAAATACAGGTGAACGCCTGAGTCCGCTCCGGCTCCATGAGCAGGCCAAAGACACTTTGTGCAATGCCGCCGGCAAGGCTGCTCATGGTCAGCACGCCAATCGGTCCAGGTAGATTGACCAGGTTTTCCACGCGCCCGGTCATGTTCATTGCATAGTCCTGGCCGCTCTCCTCGAACTTTCCGGCATCAAAAGTGCCACTGCCATTGAGCCCGTAGGACGCGAGGATCTGCTGGATCATCAGGTCGCGGTCGGCGGGCTTCATCGACTTGACCCCGTAGCGGTTCACTTCGGCGGCCCAGCCGACCACATTGGAGGTATGGCTGAAGTCGGCCGCGCCTTTTGACGAGACCTTGAACAGCATGCTGTTTTCCACCAAGCCCTCTTGAAGGGCGGGCGTGTGCCCAAGACCACCGGACTTGCTCAAGACCACCGGTTTGTCCAGCACTGGCACCGGCAGGTAACCGGCGGCAATGCCTTCGGCGGTGGAGTCGAGATACAGGTTCAGGCTCGGCACATAGGTGATGGCGTGGTTGAGCAGCCCCAGCGTCGGCACCTTGGGCAACACATAGGCATTGCCCAGGTTGACCAGGGCCGGCGAACTCTCGATCCCCACCGCCGCCAGCATGGCTTCCAGCAGCGCAACGTGGTCCTTGCAGTCGCCATAGCGGTTGGCCAGGATCGTATCCACCGGATGCGGCACAACACCACCAGGGCCGACGTAGACCGCAACATAACGAATGTTCTTGCGGACCCAGTCGCTCAGTGCAATAGCCTTGGCCCAGGGCGTGTCGAGCCCGGCCGTGAGGCCGTTGGCGAGGTCCTGGATCTGCGGCGTCAGGGTGCTGTGGGCCCGCGCATCGTAGGCCTTGGCGAACGTGGCGAAATCGCTGAACGTCGACACGGCCAGGTATTGGCCGTAGTCCAGGTAAGACACCGCCCCCTGCTCGATGCGCGCCTTTTGCGCAGGCACATAGTCCCAGCGATAGATTTTGCGTCCCGGCCCGGCGGCGGGCGTGCTCGCGGTAAAGCCCTTGGCATCGGCGTGCAGCGGCATGTCGGTCGGCAGGTCATAGATCAGGGTGAATTGCCGGGTAGGGAAAAACGCCGGGTAGGAAAGGTCTTCAAAATGGCCAGGAAACAGCGCCGTGCTGCGTTTTTTCTTGAACTGAACCACCAGCCGGTCACCCACGGCAACCTCAGGGAAGATCACCACCTTGAGCAGCGTGTCCTGGAACATCGGTGCACCCGCAGACGCTTGCTCCTGCTGCTCCTTGATCTGGTCGGCCTGAACCTGCACCTTGCGTCCGTCAGGCTTTTGCGTATACGCCTGGACCACCTCCAGGGTTTCCAGGGTCCGGTTGTAACTCATCGAACGTTGCGCCCAGGCCTTGATCGCCCGCTCTTCGTTGATCAGGTACGCCGTTTCCCAGGTAGCCACAAAACTGCCGTCGGCATTGACCACATTGGTCTGGATTTCTTTCTCGATGGTTATCGAAAGGTCAGTGCCATCGTCCCTGGCCTGGGCGGTGCCCAAAGCCAGGACAGACACCAGCAGCGCACTCAGAAGGCGCGCGGGGAAGAAGCCTGAGGACTGCATAAAGATCCGTCTTTTTATGAATAGGAAGCGTTCGCAATATACAGCAAGCGCTGCGATATCATTTCGACACCTTCAAATATTGTTCAAATTCAGGCCTTTATCCGCGCTTGCCGGGTGAACTGGGCCTCACTTGTGCAATGTGCGCGGATCAGCCACAGGCGCTTCAGTCTTCTTCGGCGGCCCGCTCTCGCTGCGAATTTGCGCATGGCTCAGCAAGGCAAAGATAAAGCTGCCGCCAATGATGTTCCCCGCCAGCGTAGGACCTGCAAACACCAGCCAGAAATCCGCCCATGACAATTGGCCCGCGAACACCAGGTAGGAGACTTCGGCCGAACCGACCACGATGTGGGTGAAGTCCCCCAGCGCCATCAGGTAAGTGATGAGGATGATGATCCACATCTTGGCGCTCTCCATGGACGGAATCATCCAGACCATGGTGGCGATCATCCAGCCCGAGACGATGCCCTTGGCGAACATCTTGCTGGCGTCGTTTTCCATGACCTTGCGCCCGATATCGAGGAAGGCCAGGTCGGTCTTGGTGTCGAAAATCGGCAGGTGCAACATCACGTAGGCCACCAGCAGGGTCCCACACAAATTGCCAAACAAGACCACCGTCCACAGGCGCAACAGCCGGCCGAAATTGTTCAACGTGGGTTTGGTCATGACCGGCAGCACGGCGGTCAGGGTGTTTTCCGTGAACAGCTGCTGGCGGGCGAGGATCACCGCCAGGAACCCGGCACAGTAGCCAAAACTGGCGATCACCTTGAAGGCCTCGCCGTCCGGCAGCCGCGAATTGAGCAGCCCCATGGCCATCAGCGACAGGCCCATGGTCAAGCCGGCGGCCAAGGCAGACCACCAGAGCGCAGCGACACTGCGCTCCAACTCCTGGTCACCCTGGGTGCGGATGATTTCATGCAGCACCGCCGCGCGCGGTGGCTGGTTCTTGTCGACGTCGTGCTGTTCCTGCGCCGAAAGGTTCGGGGTCTTGCCGTCGTGTGCCGAGCTCATGGGATACGCAACCGGTGGCGGGATATCTAGCTATGACCTGCACAGCGCAGATTCCGTTCTACAGGCCTTGCATCACTCGACGCCGGCGCCATCCTGGAACTGGTCCTTGACGTACTTGATCTCGGTCCGCCCGTGCGCGGCCGGCAGACCGTCCTCGCCGAGGTTCACAAAGACCATCTTCTCCACTGTGAGGATGCTTTTGCGGGTGATCTTGTTGCGCACCTCGCACGTCAGGGTGATCGAGGTACGACCGAACTCGGTGGCGGTGATGCCCAGTTCGATGATGTCGCCCTGGCGCGAGGCGCTGACAAAGTTGATTTCGGAAATGTACTTGGTGACCACGCGCTGGTTGCCCAGCTGGACGATGGCATAGATCGCCGCTTCTTCGTCGATCCAGCGCAACAGGCTACCGCCGAACAGCGTGCCGTTGGGGTTGAGGTCTTCGGGTTTTACCCATTTGCGGGTGTGGAAATTCATGCTCACTCCTGACCGTCTTGCCGATTGATGCCGCCCATCATGGCAGAGCCCGACGCAGAGCTCTACGCAGCATCGACTATGGTCTCGATCAAGATTATCAACCAGCCGACAGAAACCCTTTGGAAGATACGCCGAGCCCGCTATAATCGCCCCCGTTTCAAAACGGTCATCTTCACTTGATACCGTTTTCCCGCCACCTGTCCGAGGGGCGCTGCAGCAGGCTAGACCTGTCAGGCTCGGATGGGGCGTTGCCTGGCCTTGAATGGCCGGACACTAAACGCACAACGGCGCCCATTCGCATACATTACGAATGGAGGCTCTTCATGAGCGCTGTCAACACGCCTGCAGATTTCACCGACTACAAAGTCGCCGACATGTCCCTGGCTGCCTGGGGCCGTCGCGAAACCATCATCGCCGAATCGGAAATGCCGGCCCTGATGGGTCTGCGTCGCAAGTACGCCGAAGAGCAACCGCTCAAGGGTGCGAAGATCCTCGGCTGCATCCACATGACCATCCAGACTGCCGTGCTGATCGAAACCCTGGTTGCCCTGGGTGCCGAAGTGCGTTGGTCGTCCTGCAACATTTTCTCGACTCAGGACCAGGCTGCCGCGTCCATCGCCGCTGCCGGTATTCCGGTATTCGCCTGGAAAGGTGAAACCGAAGAAGAGTACGAGTGGTGCCTGGAGCAAACCATCCTCAAAGATGGCGCGCCATGGGACGCCAACATGATCCTCGACGACGGCGGCGACCTGACCGAGCTGCTGCACAACAAATACCCGGCGGTACTGGATCGCGTTCACGGCGTGACCGAAGAAACCACCACTGGCGTGCACCGCCTGCTGGACATGCTGGCCAAGGGCGAGCTGAAAATCCCGGCCATCAACGTCAACGACTCGGTGACCAAGAGCAAGAACGACAACAAGTACGGCTGCCGTCACAGCCTCAACGACGCGATCAAGCGTGGTACCGACCACCTGCTGTCCGGCAAGCAAGCGCTGGTCATCGGCTACGGCGACGTGGGCAAGGGTTCCGCTCAGTCCCTGCGTCAGGAAGGCATGATCGTCAAGGTTTCCGAAGTTGACCCGATCTGCGCCATGCAAGCCTGCATGGACGGTTTTGAACTGGTATCGCCGTTCATCGACGGTATCAACACCGGCACCGAGGCAAGCATCGACAAGGCGCTGCTGGGCAAGATCGACCTGATCGTGACCACCACCGGTAACGTCAACGTTTGCGACTCGAACATGCTCAAGGCCCTGAAGAAGCGCGCTGTTGTCTGCAACATCGGCCACTTCGACAACGAAATCGACACCGCTTTCATGCGCAAGAACTGGGCATGGGAAGAAGTGAAGCCACAGGTGCACAAGATCCACCGCACCGGCCCTGGTGATTTCGACGCACAGAACGACGACTACCTGATCCTGCTGGCCGAAGGTCGCCTGGTGAACCTGGGTAACGCTACCGGTCACCCAAGCCGCATCATGGACGGTTCGTTCGCCAACCAGGTCCTGGCCCAGATCTTCCTGTTCGGCCAGAAGTACGCCGACCTGTCGCCAGCCCAGAAAGCCGAGCGCCTGACCGTTGAAGTACTGCCAAAGAAACTCGACGAAGAAGTGGCCCTGGAAATGGTCCGCGGTTTCGGCGGTGTCGTGACTCAACTGACCAAGACCCAGGCCGATTACATCGGTGTGACCGTCGAAGGTCCGTTCAAGCCGCACGCTTACCGTTACTGATAGGCCGCAGGTTTGCTGGCGATTGCGGTGTGTCCTGCGCACCGCATCGCCTGCTCTCCTGTAGGAGCGAGCTTGCTCGCGATGGTCGTAAACGATAACGCGTGCTGTCTGGATGAACGCGTTGCTCTTACGTTTTTCGCGAGCAAGCTCGCTCCTACAGGGGGCCAGCCTCCGCACTACGTGTTTCCAAGGATACGACCATGTCACAAGACCGTCGCTACAGCTTCGAGTTCTTCCCGACCAAGACCGATGCTGGGCATGAAAAGCTGCTCGCCACTGCTCGTCAGCTGGCCACCTACAACCCCGATTTCTTCTCCTGCACCTATGGCGCTGGCGGTTCGACCCGTGATCGCACGATCAACACCGTGTTGCAGCTGGAAAGCGAAGTCAAAGTCCCTGCCGCCCCGCACCTGTCCTGCGTCGGCGACAGCAAGGCTGACCTGCGCGGCCTGCTGACTCAGTACAAGGCGGCGGGTATCACCCGCATCGTTGCCTTGCGCGGTGACCTGCCTTCGGGCATGGGCATGGCCAGCGGCGAACTGCGCCACGCCAATGACCTGGTGCAATTCATTCGTGAAGAAACCGGCGATCATTTCCACATCGAAGTTGCCGCCTACCCGGAAATGCACCCGCAAGCGCGCAATTTCGAAGACGATCTCGCCAACTTCGTGCGCAAGGCCAACGCTGGCGCCGACAGCGCGATCACCCAGTACTTCTTCAACGCCGACAGCTACTTCTACTTCGTCGAGCGTGTACGGGCGATGGGCGTGAACATCCCGATCGTGCCGGGCATCATGCCGATCACCAACTACAGCAAGCTGGCGCGCTTCTCCGATGCCTGCGGTGCGGAAATCCCACGCTGGATCCGCAAGCAGTTGGAAGCCTACGGCGACGATACCCAGAGCATTCAGGGTTTCGGCGAGCAGGTGATCACGCAGATGTGTGAACGTTTGTTGCAGGGCGGCGCACCAGGGCTGCATTTCTATACCCTGAACCAGGCTGATCCTAGCCTCGCTGTCTGGAACAATCTGAAACTGCCGCGCTGATCACGGCAGTGCATTCAGAAAAATGGCCCTGGCGAACCCCAGGGCCTTTTTTTTATCTGTCACTCAACCGGGAAAACCGTAGTAGATGTCGATTCCTAGCCCAACTCCGACCCCACAACTGATCTACCTGGTCTACGGTGCCTGCACTTACCACCAGGAAGCACTCTTCAGTATTGCCAGCGCTTTGGCGGGCATGCGCAAGACGCCGGGGGAAGCGCTCGACATCCAGGTCTTCACCGACGACCCGGCGCCCTACCGCGACCTGCCAGTACGGATTCGCCAGTTCGACGAAGCCACCCGCCAGGGCTGGATCGCCCCCCACGGCTACCACTTCCGCGCCAAACACGCGGTCATGCAACAGGTGATGGCCGAGTCGGAGCTGGCTCTGTTGATCGACACCGACACCTTCTTCCACTGCTCGCCCCTGGAATTGTTCCGGCGCATCCAGCCCGGCACCCTGCTGTGCAACACCCTCGGCATGTCCTACGGCAGCAACAAGCAGACCCGTCTCTACCAGACCCTGGCCGAGGTGCTGCAACAGCGGCAACTGGCGGACGACCAGATGCCCCTGCTGAACTCCGGGGTCATCGGCCTGTACCGCGAAGATGCCGACATCCTCGCCCACTCCCTGGCGCTGATGGACGAGTTGTATCCCCTGGCCCAGGGCGCCTACACCCTTGAGGAGTTCTGCCTGTCGGTGGCCACCTACCGCCAGCGTCAGGTGCGTGAATGCCCGGACCTGATCCATCACTACTGGAGCCGCAAGGAGCTGTTTCGCGCCAAGACCAATGCCTGGCTGGAAAAACACCGCGCCAATCCCACCAGCACCCTGGCCCTGGACGAAACGTCCCTGGTGACGGCGACTCTGCCGCGGCCACCGGCCCTGCAGCGCCTGGCCTATAAAATCGTGACCTTGGCCCTGCCCCGCCAGCAGCGCCAGTTCATGCGTGAAATCCTCTACGGCTGCTACCGCCATGCCAATCCGTTTGATCAGGCCTGTACGCCGGTCTGGTGGGAAAAGGCTCATGCCAATGTGGAAAAACGCCTGAAACGACCACTGGAAAACGATCAATTGGAACGCTGGTTCAACCACCCGATCAACCGCCTGGTGCTGGGCCGGCGACGTGAAGCCATCTACCTACACCTGATGCAGGCAAAAGGCGACTAAGCCTCGGGCTAGACCGCCTCTAGCTATTTCCCCGCCTCTCGTCGTAATCTCCAACGATGCCCGTCATTGCCCAATTGCTGACAGCCGCGCTTCTCGTTTGCCTGAGCTTTGCTGCCCGGGCGGAAAAGTTGCGCATCGTCACCGAGCCCTGGGCACCTTACGTGTACGAGGAAAATGGCCAGCCCCGGGGGCTGGACTACGAAACCACGGCCATTGTCTTCCAGCGCCTGGGAATCGAAGTGCAATGGCAGTTCCTGCCCTGGAAACGCTGCCTGGCCATGCTCGATCAAGGGCTGGCCGACGGCGCACTGGACATCTTCCATAGCAACGAACGCGACGCCACCCTGCTCTACCCCAGCGAACCGCTGTCGCAAGTCGAGTTCGTGATGTTCTATGCCAACGCCCGCCCGCACCCGTTCAACACCCTGGAAGACCTGCGCGGCCTGACCATCGGCACCTCCCCCGGCTACCTGTACAGCCAGGACTTTCGTGAATCCACGCTGTTTACCCGAGAGCCGGCGCCGACCCATGAAGCCAACTTCGGCAAGCTGGCACGCGGGCGCATCGACCTGTTGATTACCGACCGCCGGGTTGGGCAAACCCTGCTCGACAGCCTGGACCTGCGAGACCAGATCAGCGAAAACCCGACCGTCATCAGCCGCGAGAGCCAATTCCTGGCGGTGCGCCGCAATGCCGGCATGGACCTGCTGGTACAGCGTTTCGGCGCCGAACTCAAGCGCTTCAAGCGCGAACCGGCGTACGCCCAACTCAGCGCACGTTATGGCGCCGCACCGGCCAAGGACCTGACGCTTGTGACCCCGCAAGCCCATGAAGAAAAAACCGTTGAGCAGCAGGAAAGCAGCGCACAGTGATTGCTCTGTTATACTCCGGCCTTCCCGCCAGGCTTACGCCCGGACGCTCGGCACTGTTTCAGGCCTCTCGACATCGCTACAGCGCAGCTTTTCAGCCCGCGCGAGCACTCGCAGATGAGCCATCAGGGCCCAGCAGGACCGGACGCGATTGCGCTTCTCTCAAACGCCACTCGCGCCAGGCAAGACTATCCCATTGGGCCAAGCCCTAACTAAAACAGGATTACTCATGTCCTTTGCTTCCCTCGGTCTCTCCGAGGCTTTAGTCGGCGCCATCGAAGCCGCCGGCTACACCCAGCCTACTCCGGTGCAACAGCGGGCCATTCCCGCCGTGTTGCAAGGTCGCGACTTGATGGTTGCGGCACAGACAGGCACTGGCAAAACCGGCGGCTTTGCCCTGCCGATTCTGGAACGCCTGTTCCCCAACGGTCACCCGGACAAGTCCCAGCGTCACGGCCCGCGCCAACCGCGCGTATTGGTCCTGACCCCGACCCGCGAACTGGCCGCCCAGGTGCACGAGAGCTTCAAGCTCTATGCCCGCGACCTCAAGTTCGTCAGTGCCTGCATCTTCGGCGGTGTTGGCATGAACCCTCAGGTTCAGGCCATGGCCCGCGGTGTTGACGTGCTGGTAGCCTGCCCGGGTCGCTTGCTCGACCTGGCCGGTCAAGGCAGCGTCGACCTGTCCCACGTGGAAATCCTCGTGCTCGACGAAGCCGACCGCATGCTCGACATGGGTTTTGTCCATGACGTGAAGAAGGTCCTGGCCCGTCTGCCGGCCAAACGCCAGAACCTGCTGTTCTCGGCGACGTTCTCCAAGGACATCACCGACCTCGCCGGCAAGTTGCTGCACAACCCCGAGCGCATCGAAGTCACGCCACCGAACACCACGGTCGAGCGGATCGAGCAACGTGTGTTCCGCCTGCCGGCAAGCCACAAGCGTTCGCTGCTGGCGCACCTGATCACCGCTGGCGCCTGGGAACAGGTACTGGTCTTCACCCGTACCAAGCACGGCGCCAACCGCCTGGCCGAGTACCTGGACAAACACGGCCTGAGCGCCGTAGCCATCCACGGTAACAAGAGCCAGAACGCCCGCACCAAAGCCCTGGCCGACTTCAAGGCCGGTGAAGTGCGGATCCTGGTTGCCACCGACATCGCGGCACGCGGTCTGGACATCGACCAACTGCCACACGTGGTCAACTTCGAACTGCCGAACGTCGACGAAGACTACGTGCACCGCATTGGCCGTACTGGCCGTGCCGGTCGTTCGGGCGAGGCGATCTCGCTGGTCGCCCCGGACGAAGAAAAACTGCTGAAAAGCATCGAGCGCATGACCAAGCAGAAGATCGCCGATGGCGACCTGATGGGGTTTGATGCCAGCAGCGTCGAGGCCGAGAAGCCAGAAGTGCGCGAGCGTCCGGATGTGCGTAACCCGCGCAACCCACGTGGCCCGCGCGGCGACGGTCCGAACGGCGGCGGCGGTGGTGGCGGTCGCAAGGACAAAGGCAAGGACAAGGGCGGCAAGGAAAAGCCGGCAGCCAGCCGTGGCGAACGCCCGGCGCAAAAGCCGCGTGAAGGCACGCCTGCCCGCGAACAGCAGCGCCCTGCCCCACGTGCGACCGCTGATCGGGCACCGGACGAGTTCCTCGACGACGATGTGGATAACTTCGGTAACCGCGTCGACTACGTGCCACAACAGAAACCGGCCCAGGGCCGTGGTCGCCGTCCAGGTGCCCCGGCACAAGGCACAGGCGCAGGCGCCGGTGCTCCACGCACTGGCCAGCCACAGGGCCGGCAGAACGGTCCACGCAACAGCAGCGGCGCCAGCACTGGCACCCCGCCTGCCAAGCGCAGCGGCCCACGCAGTGGCGCCCCCCGTGACGGCCAGGCCCGTCGCGAGGAGTCCCGCAACCGTCGCCCAGCCCGTGATGATCAGCCACGCCAGGAACCTGCGGTACAAAACCCGCGCGGTGGTCCGGCACCGAAGATCATTCACAAGGAGTCGAAGACCGACCGGTTCCCGACACCTGAGCAGCTCGATCAACTGCCAAGCCGTCCACGTGGCGAAAAACCAGCGCTGCTGACCCGCAACCGCTGATTTTTCCTGCGTTAAAAAAAACGCCCCGGCTCTTGTGAGCCGGGGCGTTTTTTGTAGCGGCGAATATTACTTCGCTTTCACACCTTCAAACGTCACGTACAGCTCGACTGCGTCGGAAGCAGGGCCCAGGTCCTTCTGCTTGCCGAAATCGCTACGCTTGATCTGGGTAGTACCTTCGAAGCCAGCACGGTAGCCGCCCCATGGATCCTTGCCTTCACCCAGGAAAGTGGCCTTGACCACAACTGGCTTGGTCACACCCAGGATGGTCAGGTCGCCTGCGACATCAGCGGTTTCCTTGCCATCGGCATTCTTGCCAGTGGATTTGACGCTGGTGGAAACAAACGTCGCCTTGGCGAATTTGCTCGCATTCAGGAAGTCAGCGCTGGCGATGTGCTTGTCGCGCTCGGCGTGGTTGGTGAATACGCTGGAGGTATTGACGTTGAATTCGATCTTGCTGGCTTCAGGCTTGGCAGCGTCAAAGCTGAACTTGCCGTCGATATCCTTGAAAGTACCGGTGATGAAGCTGTAGCCCAGGTGGCTGATCTTGAAGTCAACGAAGGCGTGCTGGCCTTCCTTGTCGACAACGTAATCGGCTGCCATCACGTTAGCCGACAGCAGAGCAGTACCGATTGCCAGAGCGGCGAGAGACTTTTTCAACATGCTTTCTATTCCTTGGAGTCGAGGTTGAACATCAGGCTTTGCGACCCAGCATGCGTGCCAGGGTCACATCACGATCGATAAAGTGGTGCTTCAATGCTGCCAACGCATGGAGGCCGGAGACAATCACCAGCGCCCATGCCAGGTAGAAATGAATCACACCGGCCAGGTCTGCCTGGTCCGGTAGTCCGGAAATCAGGGCAGGGACTTCAAACAAGCCAAACACCGGTATCCCGACACCGTCAGCGGTGGAAATCAGGTAACCGGCAATCATTACCGCAAACAGGCTGAGATACAGAAACCCATGACCGAGCTTGGCGCCGATGCGGGTCAGGCGATCGTAGCTGGCCAGGGTCGGCGGTGGCGGGCTGATCAAACGCCAGAGCACCCGCAGCAGCATGACCGCGAAGAGCACCAGACCGATGCTTTTATGCAGGTCCGGGGCGTCCTTGCGCCAGGTGCTGTAGTAATCCAGCCCGACCATCCACAAGCCCAGGGCGAACAGACCCACCACTACCAGGGCTACACCCCAGTGCATGAAAATACTGACCCAGCCGTAGCGGGAAGAAGAGTTACGTAGCTGCATTGCCCAAATCCTGTAAGAACTGCGCTCAAGACTATCGAGTTATCTATCGAATTAAAGCGGAAAAATTCGCTTTGAAATATCGAGAAATACGATCTGGAGTCTGGTGCCGGTTGGTTAAGGAAAGATTAACCACGTCCGACACTTGTCCTCCTTGCACCACAAGCGCGCCCTCCAAAGCGGGTTTCTCGTCAGCCCAGGTAACTGAAAAAACCACAATAGGTTGTCCGCATGCCCAGCATTGCATAGGCTTGCGCGATTGTTTGCCCGCGAAACCAGCGCGCCGTCTCGAGGAGAATTTACATGGGCTTGAATAATCAGTGGATGCAGCGCGATCTCGCGGTGTTGTGGCATCCCTGCACCCAGATGAAAGATCACGAACAACTGCCGTTGATCCCGATCAAACGCGGTGAAGGGGTGTGGCTGGAGGACTTCGAAGGCAAGCGCTACCTCGACGCCGTCAGCTCCTGGTGGGTCAACGTGTTCGGCCACGCCAATCCGCGGATCAACCAGCGGATCAAGGATCAGGTCGATCAACTCGAGCACGTGATCCTCGCCGGCTTCAGCCACCAGCCGGTGATCGAGCTCTCGGAGCGCCTGGTGAAAATGACGCCCGAAGGGCTGACCCGGTGTTTCTACGCCGATAACGGCTCATCGTGCATCGAAGTCGCGTTGAAAATGAGCTTTCACTACTGGCTCAACCGCGGCCAGCCGAACAAGAAACGCTTCGTCACCCTGACCAACAGCTACCACGGCGAGACCATGGCCGCCATGTCGGTCGGCGACGTGCCCCTGTTCACCGAGACTTACAAGGCCCTGCTGTTGGACACCATCAAGGTGCCGAGCCCCGATTGCTACCTGCGCCCCGACGGCATGAGCTGGGAGGAACACTCGCGGAACATGTTCGCGGCGATGGAGCACACCCTGGCCGAGCATCACGACAGCGTTGCAGCAGTGATAGTCGAGCCGTTGATCCAGGGCGCGGGCGGCATGCGCATGTACCACCCGGTGTACCTGAAACTGCTGCGCGAAGCCTGTGACCGCTACGGCGTGCACCTGATCCACGACGAAATCGCCGTCGGTTTCGGCCGCACCGGGACCATGTTTGCCTGTGAGCAGGCCGGCATCCGCCCGGACTTCCTGTGCCTGTCCAAGGCCCTGACCGGCGGCTACCTGCCGCTGGCGGCCTGCGTCACCACCGACGAGGTCTACCGCGCCTTCTACGACGACTACCCGACCCTGCGCGCGTTCCTTCATTCCCACAGCTACACCGGCAACCCGCTGGCCTGTGCCGCCGCGTTGGCGACCCTGGATATCTTCGAGCAGGACAACGTCATCGAGAACAACAAGGCCCTGGCCCAGCGCATGGCGACCTCGACCGCACACCTGGCCGATCACCCGAACGTGTCGGAGGTGCGTCAGACCGGCATGGTGCTGGCCATCGAGATGGTCAAGGACAAGGCCAGCAAAGAGGCCTATCCCTGGCAAGAACGTCGGGGCCTGAAGGTATTCCAGCACGCCCTGGAGCGCGGCGCGCTGTTGCGCCCGCTGGGCAGCGTGGTGTACTTCCTGCCGCCCTACGTGATCACCCCCGAGCAGATCGACTTCCTCGCCGAAGTGGCCAGCGAAGGCATCGACATCGCCACCCGCGACTCGGTCAGTGTCGCCGTGCCGAAGGACTTCCACCCAGGGTTCCGTGATCCGGGCTAGCAGCCACAAGCTCCTACAAGGGCTGTGCCTAAGCAGGCAAATCCAACTCAGATGAACGACCCCTTTTACAGAGACCCCGCATGAGACTGTCGCGCTTTTTTATCGATGCCCCCTTGAGCCTTGGCGAGCATGAGCTGCCGGAGGCCCAGGCCCATTACATCAGCCGCGTGCTACGCATGGCCGAGGGCGATGCGCTGCAGGTGTTCGATGGCTCAGGCCAGGAATACCTCGGCACACTGGTGGAAGTCGGCAAGAAACGCGTGCGCGTGGCGTTGAGCGAAAGTTTCGCCGGGCAACTCGAGTCGCCGCTGCAGATTCACCTGGGCCAGGGCCTGTCCCGGGGTGAGCGCATGGATTGGGCGATTCAGAAAGCCACGGAGCTGGGGGTGAGTGAAATCACGCCGATCTTCAGCGACCGCTGCGAAGTACGGCTCAAGGACGAGCGCGCCGACAAACGCCTGCAGCACTGGCGCCAGGTCGCGATCAGCGCCTGCGAGCAATGTGGGCGCTCGCGGGTGCCTGTGATCCATCCGCCGATGCTGCTGGCAGACTGGATCAAGCAGGTCCCGGCCGAGCTGAAACTGGTGCTGCACCCGGTGGCAGAGCCATGGGCCAGCCATGCCAAGCCCGCGACCCTGGCATTTCTGATCGGCCCCGAAGGTGGCTTGTCGGACGCTGAAGTGGAGCAGGCCAAGGCGGGCGGCTTTCACGCCGCACGCCTCGGCCCTCGCGTGTTGCGCACCGAAACCGCACCGGTAGTGGCGCTGGCGGTAGCACAACAGCTATGGGGCGATTTCTAAGCCCTTAGCCTGCGAGTTCTTGAGCTGAAAATCACTGCACCGGATCACTGGTCGGCTTGGCAATGATCGCCTTGAGTTCGCTGGTCATCGGGAACTCGAGGTTCAAGCCTTTTGGCGGGATCGGCTGTTCAAACCAGCGCTGGTAGATCCCGTTGATTTCCCCTGAGCTGTACAGCTCGCCCAGCGTCGAGTTCACCAGCGCCAGGAACTGCGGATCGTCCTTGCGCACCATGCAGCTGTAGATTTCCCGCGACTGCTCCTCCCCGACCACCACCCACTTGTGCGGGTCGCGAGCCTTGGCGCGCTCGCCGTAGAGCAATGCATCGTCCATGTAGAACGCCGCTGCCCGACCGGACTGCAACATCTGGAAGGCTTCGCCGTGGTCCTTGGCGCTGATCACGAACATGTCGATCTTGTTATCGACGTTGTAGCTCTTCAGATAGCGCTCGTTGGTGGTGCCGGCGGTGGTCACCACGTTCTTGCCACGCAGGTCGGCGAAGCTCTTGACCCCACTGTCGTTGGCGGTCAGCAACTGGCCTTTGACATAGATAAAGCCGTAGGAAAACGCCACCTGCTTTTGCCGCTCAGCGGTCACGCCGGTCGAACCACATTCCAGGTCGACCGTGCCGTTCTGCACCAGCGGAATACGGGTTTGCGAGGTCACCAGGTTGTATTTGACCTTGAGCTGGGGCGCTGCGAGCTTCTGCTGCACACGCTCGACTATCTTGCTCGCCAGGTCCACCGAGTAACCCATCGGTTGACCCGAGTGATCACCCACGTAGGAGAAGGGCACCGACGCATCGCGATAACCCAGGGTAATGCTGTTAGTGCTGGCAATCTTGCTCAGGGTCGGGCCCAGCGGGGCTTCTTCAGCCTGCACTTGAGTGCCGAGCAACACGCCCAGGGTGCAGCCGAGCAACGTGATTTTTTGCATTGTTATTCTCCGTTGTGGGTGATGGATTACTTAGCGGCGGGCCGCGATAACGCTGATTTCGACTCGCACCTGCGGGCGGGCCAACTCGGCCTGCAAGGTCGTGCGACTCGGTGCCTGGCCAGGCGACAACCAGGCGGACCAGACGTCATTCATCGCCGCGAAATCCTCACCAATATCCTTCAGGTAAATGGTCGCGCTGAGCAGATGATCCTTGTCGCTGCCCGCCTCGGCCAGCAGCGCGTCGATTTTTTCCAGCACCTGGCGAGTCTGGCCAGTGGCGTCGGTGGCATCACCCGGTACTTGGCCGGAGAGAAATACCAGCTCGCCAAAGGTCACGGCAGCGGACAAGCGGGGATTGGTCTGGATACGGCTGATGGTCATCGGATGGTCCTTCTCTTGGGTAATGGTTTCAGGCCGCACGGGGCGTAAAGCCCTGCAGGTCAATGGAGGGGCGGCGCTGGCCGATCAGCTCACTGAGCAACTGCGCGCTGCCGCAGGCCAGGGTGAAACCCAGGGCGCCATGGCCGAGGTTAAGCCACAGGTTGCAATACGCCGTTGCGCCCAGCAGCGGCACGCCGCTAGGGGTCGCCGGGCGCATACCGGCCCACTCGATGGCCTGCTCGTAGTCGCCGGCATTGGCAAAAGTGTCACGCGCCTGGCGCTTGATCAGGGCCAGCCGCTTGGGGTCCAGCGCCGGGTCAAAGCCGACGATGTCGACCATGGCCGCCACCCGCAGTTGCTCGCCAATGCGGGCGTAAACGATCTTGCGGTCATAGTCGGTGATGCTCAGGTCCGGGGCCCGGTGCTGGGCGCCGATCGGCACAGTCAGGCTATAACCCTTGAGCGGGTACAGTGGCAGGTGCACCCCAGGCAACGCCAGCAGTGGGCTGCGATGACCGGCGGCAATCACCAGATGTTCCACTGGCAGCACTTCATCCCCCAGTTCGATTGCGCTCACCACACCATTGGCCTGGCGAATGCCGGTCACGGCCTGGCCCAGGCGGAACTCGCAACGGCCTGAAGCCCGCAAACGCGCCGCCAGTTGCTGGCAAAAGCCGTGGCAGTCACCGACTTCCTCATCCGGGGTATAGATCGCACCCACGAAGGGTGCATCGGCCAGTGCCGGGTCCAGGCGGGCGCACTCGGCGGGCGACAGCACCTGTTGTTGCTGGGGGTCGGCCAGTTTTTGGCGGGCATGCTCGAAGCTGGCGGTGCTGCGAAAGGTCACCAGCTTGCCGTTGCGCCGCCAGTGGAAACCCTCCAGGGCATCGGCTTCGCGCCAGGTCTGCAGGGTGGACTGGCTGAACAGCGCCAGGCGCAACAGATGGGCTGCGTTGGCGCGGTTGACCGAAGAACGGCAGGCCCCCAGGAAGGACGCCATCCAGCGCCACTGCGCCGGGTCGAAGCGTGGACGCAGCTTCAGCGGTGAGTCACCACGCAACATCCAGCCAATGGCCTGCAACGGCACGCCTGCATCGGCCAGGGGCGCCACGTAGCGATAGGACAACTGGCCGCCATTGGCAAAGCTGGTTTCGCTGCCCAGCGAATCCCGCGCCTCGACCAGGGTCACCTCAACGCCATCGCGCACCAGTGCGTAGGCCGTTGCCAGGCCGATGACGCCGCCGCCGATGATGCATACACGCTGAGCCATGTCAGTCCTTAATCGTGGTTGAGACGAGCCCGAGGTTAGAGCCAGGTGACAGGCGCCGAACAATGAATAAAGATGGTCATCCCATAAACAAAGGTTATGGACTCACCATGCGCCTTCGCCACATCGAGATTTTCCAGGCCATCCGCCAAACCGGCTCGGTCAGCGCTGCCGCGCAATTGCTGCACGTCTCCCAACCCGCCGTGACCAAAGTGCTGCAACACGCCGAGCAGCACCTGGGCTTCCCGCTGTTTCTGCGGGTGCGCGGCAAACTCCAGGCCACCCCGGAGGCGCTGGAACTGGAGCGTGAGGTCGACAAGGTCACCGAAAGCCTGCAAGGGGTGCGACGCCTGGCCCAGAGCCTGCGCCGCGAGCCGGGCCATAGCCTGCGGATCGGCGCGACCCCGGCCCTGGCCCTGTCGTTGTTGCCCCCGGCCATCCATGAGTGGACGCAACGCTATCCGGAGATCGCCTGCGAGCTGTCCAGCGCCCACAGTCGCGAGCTGGTGCAGAACCTGCTGATGCGTGAAATCGATGTCGCCCTGACCCTGCAATTGCCCGATCACCCGGGACTCAAGGCCCAGGCGCTGGCCAGCGGGGTGTTGGTGGCGCTGGCGCCGGCCGGTTACTGGCCCCTGGAAGAAGAAGGCCAACCGCTGCCGCTGCAGGCCCTGGCCGATGCGCCGTTGATCGGGCTATCCAGTGCCGATCCACTGTCGGCCCGGCTCGACAGTTACCTCAAGGCGGTCGAGCCGCCGCCCCGGGTCAGCATCGCGGTGCAGACGTACTCACTGGCCAGGGCGATGGTCGAATCCGGGGCCGGTCTGACCGTGATCGACCCCTTCACCGCCCTGGGCGCCTCACCCGGGACCACCGCCATCCGTCCCCTGGCGCCGGCGCTGCCGATCACCCTATACGCGGCGACCCGCGCGACCGAGCCGCCACCGCACACCCTGAACGAGCTACTGAGCATCTTCAGCAGCCGCGCGCAGGAGCAACTGGACAGGTTGGTCGGGCGGGCGTAGTTACGCCGCCAAAGCGCAGCCCCCGGCGATCAGATCACATAAAGCGCAATCGCCACGAAATGCAGCAGGCTGCCGGTGATCACAAACAGGTGCCAGATCCCGTGGGCATGGCGCAGCCGGCTGTCGAGGGCGAAAAATATGATGCCGACGGTGTAAAACACTCCGCCGGCCGCCAGCCAGGCGAACCCCGTGGTGCCCAGCGCGGCAATCAGCGGCTTGACCGCCACCAGCACAATCCAGCCCATCACCGCGTAGATCACCAACGACAGGATCCGCGCCTCGGAGCGCGGCTTGATCTCTTGCAGCATGCCGATCACCGCCAGCGCCCAGACAATCGCGAACAGCGACCAGCCCCAGGGCCCGCGCAGGGTCACCAGGCAAAAAGGCGTGTAGCTGCCGGCAATCAGCAGATAGATCGACAAATGATCGACCTTCTGCATGATCACCTTCGCCCGTCCGCGCACGCTGTGATAGACCGTCGACACGCTGTACAGCACCAGCAGTGTGACCCCGTAGATCGCCACGCTGACAATCTTCCAGGGACTGCCATCGAGACTGGCCACCACCAACAACCAGACCGCCCCGACAAACGCCGCAACCGCCCCGAACAAATGGCTCCAGGCGTTGAATCTT
Source organism: Pseudomonas sp. P5_152 (assembly GCF_033989915.1). Lineage (NCBI taxonomy): Bacteria > Pseudomonadati > Pseudomonadota > Gammaproteobacteria > Pseudomonadales > Pseudomonadaceae > Pseudomonas > Pseudomonas sp. P5_152. Next base: position 2,672,137 of record NZ_JASFAH010000002.1, read on the forward strand.
TCTCCGTGGTACATGGGCCTCTCACCTCGAAATCACAAAAACAGTGCGCAAGGCCAAAGCTGACAGCCTGAAAGAGCATTATTTCCAACGCATAGTGGTTGAATCAGACTGGTGCGCCAGCGACTCCACCTGCACAGATTCATAACCCTCAATCGGCCATGGCTTTCTCTACACGGATCAACAGTTCATGGGTACTGCCGAGCAATTGTGCAAGCAGTGACTCGTCGTCATCCATGTAACCTTCGTACTCAGCCAGATTCCTGCGCTCATGACACAAGGCAAACAACCGAACCTGAAGCTTGCTCAATTGCACGGTATGAATCAGACACTGAAAAACCAGATATCGCTTGTCTGATCGATACCCATGCAACCGTAACGCAGTCAGCGCGAGGGCATGAGCAGCGTTGTAGGCCAGATCGAACCGGCTGGCAAACGAGAGTTGAGGGCTGCTCGCATCCCTCAGTCGATCGGTCGCCGAGCGCATCAACCCTTCACATTCCTTTCGATCAGGTGGCTCGGCTTTGAGGGATCCACTACGTAGAAGGTTCTCCAGACTCTCGCTGCTGCCCATCCTTGGCCTCCAAAGGGTTTACCCCTATCAAATTGATTTTTTCCTGTTGCGCCACCCGCAGCACGAAGCTGTTGCCCGCAGCCAACTTTCCGGCCCAGTCCTCAGGGGTGTAGAGCGTCGGATTAAGCGGACGACCCAGTTGCTCTTCCATGGGTATCAATCGTTCCATGACTTCACTGTAGTGCAGACCTTCGCCAATCAGCATCAGGTCTATGTCACTGGATGCGTTGGCCTGATCCTTGGCGATAGAGCCATAGACAAAGGCCCAGATAAGTTGCTCCGCAAAGGGCGCTAGGGCACGACGCAAGGGGTCGGCAATGCCAAAGGTCTTGCGCACAATGCCTGCCAATTCACGATAGATCGGGCACTGTTCATTGGCCTGGTAGTGGGTCTGATTACCCCGGCGCGTCATCTTCAGTACGCCCGCCGAATTCAAACGCTCCAGTTCACGCATAAGGCTGCCCTTGCCCACTTGAGCCCAGCGAGCGATCTCATTGGCATAAAAGCTCTGATCGGGTTTGCCGTAGAGTAACCCCAGCACTTTTTGCTGGGTCACCGTGAATAGGGCGTTGCTGAGTGAAAGGGTTTGCACAGCCAGCACCAATAAGTCTCAAAAAGGGAACGATAGGTCCCTTTTTGAGACTTATCAAGAAATCCCATGTTCTATGACCAACCCCGCCCCCACCAACAACGCCTCCAACGCCAGCAAATCGGGGATTTTTGCCACTTGATCGACGACTTGTACCGCTGCCTGTTCCAGTGCACACAGCGGCACGTCGACGTAGCTCAACTGGCTGTCGAGCTTGCAGGAGCGTGGGATGCCCTGGACCAGCAGGGCGATGAACCTGAGGTTGGCTCGCCCGCCCAAGGTATTGAGGATGACGATGCGGGCGCGTTCGCCGATCACGGTTTTGCTGCCGCAGGCCGACTCGAAACTCAGCAGCGGGATCTGCCGGTCGCGCCAGTTGACCTGACCCAGGTACCAGGGCGGTGAGTCGAGGTCGAAGGTTCCGGGCTGGTAGTCGATCAGCTCGGCAACGGCGACGTTGGGCAGGATCAGGGTGCGGTCGGCCAGGGGCAGCAGCAGCCCGGTGAGGTGGCTGGTACGGTGCTCAAGCATGGGCCTTGCTCCACAGGGCGATACTGTCGAGCAACACCGATTCCTGGTAAGGCTTGCCGAGGTAGTCGTTGACGCCGATGGCCATTGCCCGGTCGCGGTGTTTTTGCCCGGTGCGCGAGGTAATCATGATGATCGGCAGGTGCTGCAGGCGGGGATCGTTGCGCACCTGGGTGGCCACTTCGAAGCCGTCCATGCGCGGCATTTCGATGTCCAGCAGCATCAGGTCGGGCATGTGCTCTTCCAGCAACTGCATCGCGTCCACCCCGTCCTTGGCCGTGAGCACGCTCATGCCGTGGCGCTCCAGCAGCCGGCTGGTGACTTTGCGCACGGTGACCGAATCGTCCACCACCAGCACCAGCATCGAGCGCTGCGGCTCGCCTTCCGGGCTGGTCGCGGCCGGCGCCGGCAAACGTACCTGCATCGCCCGCAACGGCGCCAGCAGGTCGAGAATCAGCACCACCCGGCCATCACCGAGAATCGTCGCGCCGGACAGGCCCTGGACCGCGGCAAACTGCGGGCCGAGGCTCTTGACCACGATTTCCCGGGTGCCGGCCATGGCGTCGACCTGCACCGCGATATGCCGCTCGTTGCACTGCACCAGCAGCACCGGCAGCGGCAGGTTCTGCCCCAGCAAGCGCGGGCGAATACTGGTCTTGAGCAACTCGCCCAGGTAGCACAGCTCGTAACATTGCCCGGCGTACTCGTACCGGGGCGGATCCAGTTGATAGCGGGCCTCCAGTTCGCTGGGCAGGACTCGCACCATGCCCTCGATGGTATTGAGCGGGATCGCGTACAGATCCTCGCCACACTGCACCATCAACGCGCGGTTGACCGACACCGTGAACGGCAGGCGAATGCGAAAATGCACGCCCTTGCCCGGGACCGAGTCAATGCTCATCAGGCCGCCGAGCTGGCGCACTTCTTCATGCACCACGTCCATGCCCACCCCTCGCCCGGAGATCTGGGTGATTTTCTCGGCAGTAGAGAAGCCGGGCTGCAGGATGAACTGCAGCACATCGCGGTCACTCAGGCTGCTTTCGGGGGCCAGCAGCCCGCGCTTGATCGCCTTGCGCCGTACGGCATCGAGGGGCACGCCGGCACCGTCGTCACGGATGTCGAAAATGATATCGCCACCCTCGCGGGACAGGTCCAGGCTGATCCGCCCCTGCTCGGGCTTGCCGGCAGCGCGGCGTACTTGCGCAGACTCCAGGCCATGGTCGATGGCGTTGCGCAACATGTGCTCCAGCGGGGCGGCCATGCGCTCAAGGACATTACGGTCCATCTCGCCCTCGGCGTTGCCGACGATAAACTCAACGTCTTTGCCCAGCTCGCTGGAGACCTGGCGGACGATGCGTTTGAGGCGTGGCAGCATCCGTTCGAACGGCACCATGCGCGTGCGCATCAGGCCTTCTTGCAGCTCGCTGTTGATCCGCCCCTGTTGCTGCAACAGGTTCTCGGCGTCGACATTGCGCCGATCGAGGGTTTCCTTGAGGTCGAGCAGATCGGAAGCAGACTCGAACATCGCCCGTGACAACTGCTGCAGTTGCGAATGGCGATCCATTTCCAGCGGGTCGAATTCTTCGTAGCCCAGGCGCTCGGCGTCGACGTGCTGGCGACTGAGGATGCGCCCCTGGGTTTCGGTGTCGAGGCGGCGCAGTTGATCGCGCATGCGCTCGATGGTGGTTTCCATCTCGCTCAAGGTCACCCGGGCATCGTTGACCTGTTGCTCGACACGTCCACGAAAAATCGAAGTCTCGGCGGCCAGGTTGACCAGGTCGTCGAGCAGTTCGGCGGACACCTTGACCATATCGGCGCCCGCTTCAGCGGGCGGCGCGGACGGCTCCGGCTTGTTCTGCGCCAGGCTGTCGAGCGCCACCGATGGCGCAGCACGCTCGACCGCCGAGGGGTGACTGAAGGCCTGGATGGCCTCGAGCAGGCGCTCGGCCGGCGCTACCGGTTGACCGGCACGGGTAGCGTCGAGCATCTGCGCCAGCCGGTCATGGCTGCGCTGCAACAGCCCGAACAGCGCCGGTGTGGCCTGCAGCAAGCCGGTCGACAGGCCTTCGTAGAGAAACTCCAGTTCATGGGCCAGGTCGCCAATCGGCGCAATCTCGACCATTCGCGCGCCACCTTTGAGGGTGTGCAGATCGCGCAGCAGGGTTTCCATTTCCTGGCGGCTTTGCGGGTCGGCCTGCCAGCGCAGCAACGCCGCGCCCGAACTGTCGATGATGTCGAAGCCTTCCTCGAGGAAGACTTCCAGCAACTCCGGGTCATTGCCCGGCGCATCCTCGGCAGACGCCTGTGCAGCGGCGTCGGCAGGGCTGGCGCTGCGTTGGCGCCACTGTGCGATGGCCTCGATCAATGCCGTGCAATCGCCCAGCGGTTGTTGGCGCTGCAGTTGCTCCAGCAGTTGCGCGAGGCGGTCGTGGCTCTGCTGCAACAGTTGGCCAAGCTCGGCGCTGTAGCTCAGGCGCCGGTCCACCAACCCCTCGTAAAGGCTTTCCAGCTCGTGGGCCAAGTCACCCACCGGTCCGATCTCGGCCATCCGCGCCCCACCCTTGAGGGTGTGCAAGTCGCGCTGCAGCGACAACAACGGCGCAGGGTTCTGCGGTTCCGTGAGCCAACGCTGCAAGGCCTGCCCGGCGCTCTCCAGAATGTCCACGGCCTCTTCGAGAAAAATCGCCTCCATTTCATCGTCCGCCGCCAACGGCGTCGGCGAGGACTGCCCGAGTTCGGCGGTGACGCTGCCAAGTTCGGTAATACTGAGGGTGCGACTGCCGTCGCTGCGGATCAGGCCCATCGCGGACGGATCCAGGCCTTCATCAAGCAGATCGCGCAGGGCGTGCACACGAGCCGATTGGTGACTGACTTCCTGGCCTGCCGCCAGTTCGTCGAGCATGTTGATCAAGGCTTCATGGGCACTTTGGGCCTCGTGAAAGAACCGCTCGCTGACCGCCAGGCTGCTTTCCTCCACGGCGCCATACAGGTCGAGCAAGGCCTCGCACAACTCATCCATCGGGTGCAGGTCGGCCAGGTGTGCGCCTTCACCCAGGGTCGTCAGCTCATCCAGCAAGGCCGTCAGTTCCTGGCGCTCGCCGGGGTGTTGCTGCCAGCGTTGCAACAGGCTTTCGGCGTCCAGCAGGATGTCCATGCCCTGGGCCAGGAAGTTGTTGATCAACTGCGGGTCACGCTTGATCCGCACACCGCTGTCGGGCGAGCTGTGCAAGGCTTCCAGGCGCTCGGCGAGCAGGGCCTGGGTGCGCAGGATCAGATCAGGCGCGCCGCGGATTTCCACCAGCGGGTTGCCCTGCAATTGCGCCAAGCCGCGGCGCAGCAAGCCTTCGGCCTCCAGCAGCAGTTCGACTTCATCCAGGTCCAGGGCCAACAGGTGCGCCTTGTATTCGCGGGCCAGTTGGTCGAAGGGTGCCGCCAGCTCGGCGATCGGCACCACACCGGCCACCGACGCGCTGCCCTTGAGGGTGTGCAGCGCACGCTGCAACTCGTCAGTGGCCTGCAACGGCAGATGTTCGGCGGCCTGCTCGAGAAAGCGCTGGAGGCTGTTGAGGTGGCTGTCGGCTTCGTTGCGGAAGATCTCCAGCAACTGCGGATCGGCGGCGCCAGCGTGCGCTCCGCTCGCTTGCTCGGGCAGGGCCGCGCCCCGGGCCAACGCGTGGGCACGGGCTGCCAGGTGGTCCACGTCATCGCGTTGGCGCTGGTGGCTGGCGGCGAATTCCGCCACCAGCTCTGGCAGCAGGTGCAGCGTGTCGCGCAACAGCTCATCGACCTGCGGCCCAGGCTCGACACTGTGTTCGAGTATTCGGTTGAGCAGGTTTTCCACGGCCCAGGCGAGTTCGCCGAGCACCAGCGCGCGGACCATCCGTCCACTGCCCTTCAAGGTATGAAAGGCTCGCCGCAGTTCGCCCAGGAGCACAGCACTGCCTGGGTTGGCCGACCAGCGCGGCAGGTACTCGCGCAGGATATCCAGGACTTCGGCGGTCTCCTCGAGGAACACCTCGCGCAACTCGTCATCCACCGGTTCTTCATCGGCCGGCGGTGGTTGCAGGCTGTCGGGGGTACTCACGGCCGGCGGGTTGACGGCCGACACCGGGCTGGCCAGGGCATCTGCCAGCGACTGCTGGGCGGCCGGGTCAGCTTCGGCGAACCGACCGCCATCGGCACTCGGCGACGGATTGAACGGTGGCAGATGAACCGCGCTGGGCTGATAGCCGAGTGTCGCCAGACTCTGTTCGGCCACATCCAGCACCTGCTCGCCGAGGGTTTGCGGGTCCTCGCTCAAGCGCTCCAGGTAATACTCGATACTGGTGATGGCATCGGCCAGGTTGTCCAGGTGCTGCCAATCCGGCGGCGTACGGTCCGCCAGCAGGTGTTCACGAATGTAACTGTTGCAGGCTTCCAGCAGGCTCGCCGCGCGGTGCAGGGGAATCATCGCCAGCGCACCGCGAACCTGGGTCAGCAAGTCCGGCAGTAACTGCAACGGCTGGCGATCCCAGTGGGCATCGATGTATTCGACGATCATGTCCTTGGCCTGTTGCAGGCACAGGCGGGCTTCCTTGATGACGATCTGGTGAATCTGCGTCAGGTCGGTGGTCGGCAGCCGGCTTTCTTCACGGTTTTCCTCGACGATACCGACCATGCCCGCCAGGGTCGCCTCGACGTAGAGCAAGGCACCGGCGACGTCCATCAGGATCGCATCGTTGGGCTCGCGCTGCCCCTGGGCCAGGCTCAGCACCACGCCTAACTGGTCGATGATGACCTTGCGCGGCTGGCCAAAACCGAGCACCGCCAGGGTGTCGGCAATCTGCCGCAGCGGCGCCAGCAGGCTGTCGAGGTCCGAGGCATGCTGGCGGTCGCTGCGTACGAACAGGTCCAGGCGTTCCTTGACCCGCACCAGTTCCTCGCACAAGGCGGCCAGCACCGAGCGCATGGCGTCGCGGTCAGGCCCAGCCAGGCGCGCGCGCTCTGCATCGAGCAAGGCGTTGTCAGGCAAGGCGTCATCCAGCCCGTAGCGATCTTTCATGATTAACATCCGGGCACTGGGGGATTGCGCCTTGGCGATATAAAACAGCAGGCTTTTCAGCAATTCGGGGGGCGCTGCCTGGTTGATGGCCGGCATGCCGTGTTCCAGCAGGCGCTTGAGTTCCTTGTCGGTGTCCTTGAACAAGCTGCGCAGTGCCGGACTGTTATCGATACGGCCACTGAGCATGCCTTCGACCAGCGCTGAAGCCACCTGCCACAGCGGGCTCAATGGCGCATCGGCACACAGCACCTCAAGGCGTGCAAAGACCTTGGCCAGGTAACCAAGGTTTGTGCTGTCGTCCTGTTCGCGCAGCAGTCCGACCAGGCCCATCTGCAGCATCTGCCGCAGTTTGCGCAACACATTGGGCAAGTCTGCCGGCGCCAGCAGCGCCAGTTGCGCCTCCGTCAGGGCCGGCAGTTCTTGCAGTTGTGGACTGAACAGGCTGGTTTCCGCGAGCAGGCCTTCGCCACGGGCGCTGCGCAAGTCGTTGATCAGCGGCAGCACCACCAGGGGCAAGTCGCGCCGGGCGCTGAGCACGCGGTCGAGGTAAATCGGCAATTGGCCGAGGGCCTGTTGCAGCAGGCGGATGGCTTCGTCGCGATGGGCCACCATGCCACGCTGCAAGGCTGCCGCCAGTTGCTCCATCTCTTCGGCAAGCAGGGCCGCACCGTAGAACTCGACCATCTGCAGACTGCCATGGACCTGATGGATACCTGCCAGGCATTGCTCGAGCGCGTGCAGCGCCTGCGGGTCCTCGACCAGTTGATCGAGGGCAAGGTAGGCCTGCTTCAGCGTTTCGGCAATTTCGCCCTTGACCCATTCAAGGGCCACATAGTCGTGCCGATCACCCATAACCACTCCAGTCAAAATTCGTTCCCAGCGTGCAGGGTTCAGGTCTTGTCGGTTCCGCGCTCCGGTACCGCCGGCAAGGTGAAGCCGGACACCGAGCGCCGCAACTGACTGGCCATTTTCGCCAGGTTGCCAATGCTCTCTGCGGTGGCCGTGGAGCCCGACGAGGTTTGCGTGGTGATCTGCTGGATCACGTTCATGGTCAAGGAAATCTGTCCCGCCGACGACGTCTGTTGCTGCGCCGCATTGGAAATACTCTGGATCAGCGCCGCAAGGGTTTTCGAAACGCCTTCGATTTCTTCCAGGGCTACTCCGGCATCCTGCGCCAGCCGCGCGCCGCGCACCACCTCGGTGGTGGTCTGCTCCATGGAAATCACCGCCTCATTGGTGTCGGTCTGGATCGCCCGCACCAGGGTTTCAATCTGCCGGGTGGCGGCGGAAGAACGTTCAGCCAGGCGCTGCACCTCGTCGGCCACCACGGCAAACCCGCGCCCGGCGTCGCCGGCCATGGACGCCTGGATCGCCGCGTTGAGGGCCAGGATATTGGTCTGGTCGGCGATGTCGTCGATCAGGCTGACGATATCGCCGATTTCCTGGGACGACTCGCCCAGGCGCTTGATGCGCTTGGCGGTGTCCTGGATCTGCTCACGAATGTTGTCCATGCCGTGAATGGTGTTGTGCACCACCTCGTTGCCCTTGTTGGCGATCTCCACCGAACGCTCGGCCACAGCCGATGATTCGGCGGCGTTCGCCGACACCTGGTCGATGGACTGGGCCATGTCGTTGATCGAAGCCGACGCTTCGCTGATCTGCTGGGCCTGATGCTCCGAGGCCTGGGCCAGGTGCATCGCCGTGGCCTGGGTTTCCTGCACAGCGGCGGCGACCTGGCCGGCCGTGAGGTTGATGGTGGCCACCAGATCGCGCAACTGGTCGACCGAGTAGTTGATGGAGTCGGCAATGGTCCCGGTGAAGTCTTCAGTCACCGACGCCGTGACCGTCAGGTCGCCATCTGCCAGGTCCTCGATTTCGTCGAGCAGGCGCATGATCGCGTTCTGGTTGCGCTCGTTCTTCTCGGCGGTCTCGCGCAACTGGCGGTTGGTTTCACGCACCATCACCAGGCCAATCAGGATGATCGAGGTCAGCGCCAGCAGGCCCAGCACGTAACCGCCGATGGTGTCGGTGGAGCGTCCGCCCACCAGGTTCTCGAAGCCGTTGGCCAGGTGCGAGGCTTCCTCCAGCAGGGTCTGCGAGAGGTTGAAGATATTGCCCGCCGACTCACGGACCTTGAACAGCTGGGGCGAGGTTTCGAGGATTTCATCCACCGAACCGGAGACAAACTGGAACAGCTCGGCGATCTCGGTCAGACGAGCACGGGCATCGCGGTCCTCGACCTGGCTGACCTTGAGCGCGGGATTGCCCTGCAGCATGCCGTTGAGCACCTGGCCGAAGCGCGCCGCGTCCCGGCCAAACACATCGGCGGCCTGCTGGGCGTTTTCATCGCCGGCCAGCACCGTGTTGACGGCGCCAAGGATGCGCTCGGCAAGCAGCGACTGGCGCTGGGCCATGGCCACCTGAGTAGCTGGCGCGCCGCGCTGCAGCAGGATTTCGACGACTTTTTCGTACTCGACCTGCAACTGCGGCACGGTCTCGGCTAACGTCGCGGCCACTTGGTGCAACGACAGCACGGTCTGCTCGCTGGAGAGGATCGCGTCGGTGTTTTTCAGCAAGCGCTCCCAATCCAGCTGCACGGCGCGCATTTGCGGACGCACCACCGCCGGTGCTGGCGGCAAGCCCGTGGCCGGGTCGCCTTTCTTCAGGTAGCCCCAACGCTGTGCAAAGTCATTGCGCGCGTCGCTGAGCAGCTTGAACGCCGCGGCTTTGCCGGCAGCCGCTTCGGTGGCGTTCTTGGCAATACGCTGGGACAGTACGCGCAACTCACCAGCATGGCCGATGTACTGCTTGTCGTAGGAAGCTTGAGTATTGAGGTAGGCAAAGTTGGCGAACAACAGCACGATGAACACGATCAGCGCGATGAACAGCGCAATGATCTGCGAACGACTGCGCGATCCATCGCTTGAGGTGCCCGTGTTGACTTTAATCATCGATCTTCGCCTGTTGACCCACATTGTGAAACCCGTCCGGCGTCCTTGCGCGTGCTGCGCACTCGAACGCAGCCTTCGGCAGCGGCTAGAGGTACCCGCCTACACCGCCACATCCATGAAGCGTGGCGACTGCGCCACGGCAAACGGACTGAACACCTGCCAGCGTTGCTCACGCTCGAACCGACCCTTGATGAAAGCCGCCGCTGGGTCGTCCTGGCTGCCCGCCGCTCCCGGCTCGAACCGGGCCTGGTCGAAGTGCTGCATGCCCAGCACCTCATCGACCATCAGGCCGACGAACGTTTCCTTGTACTCGACCACCAGGACCCGGCGCTGCTTGCGCTGAGCCGACAACTCGGCGCCCAGGAAGCCGCACAGGTCCATCACCGGCAGCAAGCGGCCACGCAGGTTGGCCACCCCCCGAACCCACGGCTTGACCCCGGGCAACTGGGTCAGGCGCGGCTCATGCAGGACTTCGCTGACCTCGCCCATGGGCGCCACGTACCAGTGTTCGCCCAGGCGAAAGCCAATGCCGCTCCAGCCGTGATTGCGGGTTGGCTGGGACGGCAAGTCAGCCGCCAGCAAGCGGCAACGCTGGTCGATCTGCAGCAACAGTTCAAAGGCGCTCAGCGACTCGGCCATGGCGCGGCCGTCAGCCTGCCAGCACAGCGTTCAGGGTCTTGATCAGGGTGTCTTCGTCCACCGGCTTGGTCAGGTAGTCCTTGGCGCCCTGGCGAGTGCCCCAGACCTTGTCGGTATCCTGGTCCTTGGTGGTGATGATGATTACCGGAATATGGCCGGTCTCCGGGTCCTTGGTCAGTTGACGGGTCGCCTGGAAGCCGTTGAGGCCGGGCATGACGATGTCCATCAAGACCGCGTCGGGCTTTTCCTGACGGGCCAGCGCCACGCCATCGGCACCGTTTTGTGCCTTCAACACTTCATGGCCGTGCTTTTCCAGCATGCCGGTGAGTTTGTACATTTCGGTCGGCGAGTCATCGACGATCAGAATACGTGCCATGGTCTTCCCCATTCTTGTAGACGCCAGGCCGGTTGGCCGGGCATCACTGTGAGTGTCTTACAGCGGCGCATCGGCAGCGAAGCCCGGTACATGAGCGCGAATCGCGTTCAACAGTTCTTCCTTGCTGAATGGCTTGGTCAAAAACTGATCGGAACCGACAATCCGCCCCTTGGCCTTGTCGAACAAGCCGTCCTTGGACGACAGCATGATCACTGGCGTGGCCTTGAACGCGCTGTTGTTCTTGATTAAAGCGCAGGTCTGATAACCATCCAGACGCGGCATCATGATGTCGACAAAAATGATCCCCGGATGGTTGTCGGTGATCTTGGCCAGCGCATCAAAACCATCGATGGCGGTGATCACCTCGCAGCCCGCATTGCGTAACAAGGTTTCAGCGGTACGGCGAATGGTCTTCGAATCGTCGATCACCATGACCTTCAAGGCGTTGGAATGCTGTTCCATATCTGCTCTACCATCGCCTGGGCGAATCAGTTTGTCCGTTTGCGGCTGCCCGTTGGCTCGAAACCCTTGATGTTCAAGGGCCAGCGCGACATGCCAGCCTTTTTAGCACAGTCTCCATGTCCAATCTATCGGCCGACCCGCGAGGCGGTTTTTCCTTGACCGGGAACCCACCGGGCGCCACTCTGACGCCACTTTTTCTGGCCTTCGGCTGGTTTTTTTGCAGGAGCGAGCTTGCTCCCGCACAAGACACACCCAGCCCTTCAAACTCGAGGAAACACCCATGAGCGTTCGCGTCGGGATTGTCATGGACCCTATCGCCAGCATTTCCTATAAAAAGGATAGCTCGCTGGCCATGCTGCTGGCCGCCCAGGCACGCGGTTGGGAACTGTTCTATATGGAACAGAGCGACCTGTACCAGGGCGAAGGCGAGGCGCGGGCCCGCATGCGACCGTTGAAAGTCTTCGCCGACCCGCAGAAATGGTTCGAGCTCGAAGCCGAGACCGACGCGCTGCTGAGCGACCTGGATGTGATCCTGATGCGCAAGGATCCGCCCTTTGACATGGAGTTCGTCTACTCCACCTACCTGCTCGAGCAAGCCGAGCGCGCCGGTGTCCTGGTGGTCAACAAACCGCAAAGCCTGCGCGACTGCAATGAAAAGCTGTTCGCCACCCTGTTCCCCCAGTGCACCCCGCCGACCGTGGTCAGCCGCCGCGCCGACGTGCTGCGTGAGTTCGCCGCCAAACACGGCGATGTGATCCTCAAGCCGCTGGACGGCATGGGTGGCACCTCGATCTTCCGTCACCGCGCGGGCGATCCGAACCTGTCGGTGATTCTTGAAACCCTGACCGCCCTGGGCACCCAGCAGATCATGGGCCAGGCTTACCTGCCGGCAATCAAGGACGGTGACAAGCGCATCCTGATGATCGACGGCGAGCCGGTGGACTACTGCCTGGCGCGCATCCCGGCCCAGGGCGAAACCCGTGGCAACCTGGCCGCCGGCGGCCGTGGCGAAGCCCGTCCATTGACCGACAAGGACCGCTGGATCGCTGCCCAGGTCGGCCCGACCCTGCGCGAAAAAGGCCTGCTGTTTGTCGGCCTCGACGTGATTGGTGAGCACCTGACCGAAATCAACGTCACCAGCCCGACCTGCATTCGCGAGATCGACAATGCATTTGGCACGAACATCGGCGAAATGCTGATGGCAGCCATCGATCAGAAGCTCAAGGCTCGTTGATATAGAACCCCCAAGGGCAGACCAACATTGCGTTATCATGCGCGGCCTGTGCAAAACGCGATGTTGGTTTCCTTGTCATGACCCTGCCGTCCGATCTGCCCCCTGAACTCGCCCACCGCGGCGTGCGCCCGGCCGATCGCCTCGGATTTACCCTGTTCCTGGCGGCGCTGATCCACCTGGCACTGATCCTCGGCCTGGGGTTTACCTTTGCCGAACCCAAGCAGATCAGTAAAACCCTGGAAATCACCCTCGCCACGTTCAAAAGCGAAACCAAGCCGAAGAAAGCCGACTTCCTGGCCCAGGAAAATCAGCAAGGCAGCGGCACCCTGGATAAAAAGGCGATCCCCAAGACCACCGAGATCGCGCCGTTCCAGGACAACAAGGTGCAAAAGGTCACGCCACCGCCCGCGGTCAAACCCCAAGTACCGGTCGCCGCTCCCAAGGCCGCCGTGACCACCGTGGCGCCAGCCCCGAAGAAAGCCGCGACCAAGAAGGAAGAAGTGAAATCGGCACCGACGCCCAAGCCGGTGACGCCGACCTTCGACAGCGCCCAGCTGTCCAGCGACATCGCCAGCCTCGAGGCGGAACTGGCCAACGAACAACAGCTGTATGCCAAGCGCCCGCGCATCCACCGCCTGAGTGCGGCCTCGACCATGCGCGACAAGGGTGCCTGGTACAAGGATGAATGGCGCAAGAAGGTCGAGCGCATCGGCAACCTGAACTATCCCGACGAAGCGCGGCGCAAACAGATCTACGGCAATTTGCGCCTGATGGTCTCGATCAACCGCGACGGCTCGCTGTACGAAGTGCTGGTCCTGGAGTCTTCCGGCCAGCCACTGCTGGACCAGGCGGCCCAGCGTATCGTGCGTCTGGCAGCACCCTTTGCGCCGTTTACCGGAGACCTGTCGGACATTGACCGATTGGAGATCATCCGCACCTGGAGGTTTGCCCGCGGGGACAGGCTTTCCAGCAATTGAACAGCAGGAAACCCTGTGGGAGCGGGCTTGCCCGCGATAGCGGTGGGTCTGACACGGCAATTATCAATGTGCCGCCGTCATCGCGGGCAAGCCCGCTCCCACAGGGGCCTGAGTTATTCGCGGATATTCTGGGCATTTCCTGCACATCCCCAGCTTGTCAGTTTGCCCCTCCAACGCCACACTAGCGCACATGAAAAACGTCATTCCCAGCTACCTCAAGCATCACTTCCTGATCGCCATGCCCCACATGGCCGACCCGAACTTTGCGCACACCTTGACCTACATCGTCGAGCACACGGCCAAAGGTGCCATGGGGCTGGTGATCAACCGCCCGCAGGACCTGAGCCTGGCGGATATCCTTGAGCAGTTGCGCCCTGACGTCGAACCACCGGTGTTGTGCCAGCATGTGCCGATTTTCATCGGTGGTCCGGTGCAGACCGACCGTGGTTTTGTGCTGCACCCCTCGGGCATGACGTTCCAGGCGACCGTTGATCTGGAGGGCGAGCTGTCCTTGTCCACTTCCCAGGACGTGCTGTTTGCGATTGCCGACGGCGTCGGTCCGGCCAAGAGCCTGATCGCCCTCGGCTATGCCGGCTGGGAAGCCGGGCAACTGGAGGCCGAACTGGCCGACAACGCCTGGCTGACCTGCCCGTTCGACACCGACATCCTGTTCAACACCAGCAGCGAACTGCGCCTGGACGCGGCGGCCAAGCACCTGGGCGTCAACCTCAGCCTGCTCACCAGCCAGGCGGGGCACGCCTGATGGCCCTGCGTCTGATCCTCGGTTTTGACTACGGCACCAAACAGATCGGCGTGGCCGTTGGCCAGGTAATTACCGGCCAGGCCCGCGAGCTGTGCACCCTCAAGGCGCAAAACGGCATTCCCGACTGGAACCAGGTCGAAGCCCTGATCAAGGAGTGGAAGCCTGACGCGGTGGTGGTCGGCTTGCCGCTGAACATGGACGGCACGCCCAGCGACATGTGCCTGCGCGCGGAAAAATTCGCCCGGCGCCTCAATGGCCGCTACAACCTGCCCTTTTATACCCACGATGAACGCCTGACCACTTTCGAGGCCAAAGGCGAACGCCTGGTCCGTGGCGGGCAGAAAGGCAGCTACCGCGACAACCCGGTCGACGCCATCGCTGCCGCCCTGCTGCTGCAAGGCTGGCTCGACGAAAACAGCGCACTGTTCGAATCCTGAAGAGCCGCAGCAAGCGACTCTCTTAGCTACAACCCGAGCCTCTCCCTGCAAGTCCCGGCTCGGGCCCAAGAAGGAGCAACCATGAGCCTGCCCAATCCCGTCGAACTGATCAGCCAGATGGCGACCCAGCTTGACGCCTACCTGGCCAAACGCGGCATCAGCGAGCCGCGCTACATCGGCATTCGCACCGGCGGCGTATGGGTCGCTCAGGCCCTGCTCGAAGCACTGGGCAGCGACGCGCCACTGGGTACCCTGGACGTTTCCTTCTACCGCGACGACTTCAGCCAGAATGGCCTGCACCCGCAAGTGCGCCCATCGGCCCTGCCCTTCGAGATCGAAGGCCAGCACCTGGTGCTGATCGACGACGTGCTGATGAGCGGGCGGACCATCCGCGCCGCCATGAACGAACTTTTCGACTATGGCCGCCCAGCCAGCGTGACCCTGGTCTGCCTGCTGGACCTGGACGCCGGCGAGCTGCCGATCCGCCCGAACGTGGTCGGCGCGACCCTGTCCCTGGCTGCCCACGAACGGGTCAAGCTGTCCGGTCCGGAACTTGCGCTCGAACTGCAAGACCTCGCCCTTTAATCCGCCCTATTGAGAGTCCCCCTCGCGATGACGCCTCTAGATACCAAGCGCCCGCTGCAGCTCAATGATCAGGGCCAGCTGCGCCACTTCCTCTCCCTCGACGGCCTGCGCCGCGAGCTGTTGACGGAAATCCTCGACACCGCCGACTCGTTCCTCGAAGTCGGCGCCCGGGCGGTGAAAAAAGTCCCGTTGCTGCGCGGCAAGACCGTGTGCAACGTGTTCTTCGAGAACTCCACCCGCACCCGCACCACCTTCGAACTGGCCGCCCAGCGGTTGTCGGCGGACGTGATCACCCTCAATGTGTCCACATCGTCGGCGAGCAAGGGCGAAACCCTGCTCGACACCCTGCGCAACCTCGAGGCCATGGCGGCCGACATGTTCGTCGTGCGCCATGGTGACTCCGGCGCCGCGCACTTCATTGCCGAACACGTCTGCCCACAAGTGGCGATCATCAATGGCGGTGACGGCCGGCACGCCCACCCGACCCAAGGCATGCTCGACATGCTCACCATTCGTCGGCACAAGGGCAGCTTCGAGAACCTCTCGGTGGCCATCGTCGGCGACATCCTGCACTCGCGGGTCGCACGCTCGAACATGCTGGCGCTGAAAACCCTCGGCTGCCCGGATATCCGCGTGATCGCCCCCAAGACCCTGCTGCCGATCGGCATCGAGCAATACGGGGTGAAGGTCTACACCGACATGACCGAAGGCCTTAAGGACGTCGACGTGGTGATCATGCTGCGCCTGCAGCGTGAACGCATGACCGGCGGCCTGCTGCCGAGCGAAGGCGAGTTCTACCGCCTGTTCGGCCTGACCACCGCACGCCTGGCCGGCGCCAAGCCGGACTGCATCGTCATGCACCCGGGGCCGATCAACCGTGGGGTGGAGATCGAGTCGGCGGTGGCCGACGGTCCGCACTCGGTGATCCTCAATCAGGTGACCTACGGGATCGCCATTCGTATGGCCGTGTTGTCCATGGCCATGAGCGGGCAGACTGCCCAGCGCCAATTCGAGCAGGAGAACGCCCAGTGAAGCTCAGCATTCTCGGCGCCCGCGTCATCGATCCGAGCAGTGGCCTGGATCAAGTCACCGATATCCACATCGAAGCCTGCAAGATCGTCGCCCTGGGCGCCGCACCCGCCGGCTTCGTCGCCGTGCAAACCATCGAGGCCCAGGGCCTGGTGGTCGCGCCCGGGCTGGTCGACCTCAACGTCGCGCTGCGCGAACCGGGTTACAGCCGCAAAGGCACGATTGCCAGCGAAACCCGCGCCGCCGCGGCCGGTGGCGTCACCAGCCTGTGCTGCCCGCCTCGTACCAAGCCGGTGCTGGACACCTCGGCCGTCGCCGAACTGATCCTCGACCGCGCCCGTGAAGCCGGCAATGCCAAGGTGTTCCCGATCGGCGCCCTGAGCAAGGGCCTGGAAGGCGAGCAACTGGCCGAACTGATTGCCCTGCGCGACACCGGTTGCGTGGCCTTCGGCAACGGCCTGGACAGCTTTCGCAACACCCGCACCCTGTGCCGGGCCCTGGAATACGCGGCGACCTTCGACCTGACGGTGATCTTTCACTCCCAGGACCATGACCTGGCCGAAGGTGGCCTGGCCCACGAAGGCCCGACCGCCAGCTTCCTCGGCCTGCCGGGGATTCCCGAGACAGCGGAAACCGTGGCCCTGGCCCGTGATCTGCTGCTGGTGGAGCAAACCGGGGTGCGTGCGCACTTCAGCCAGCTCACCAGTGCCCGCGGCGTAGCCTTGATCGCCCAGGCCCAGGCCCGGGGCTTGAAGGTCACGGCCGACGTGGCGCTGTATCAGTTGATCCTCACCGATGAGGCGTTGATCGACTTCAACAGCCTGTACCACGTGCAACCGCCGCTGCGCACCCGCGCCGACCGCGATGGCCTGCGCGAGGCAGTGAAGTCCGGGGTGGTGCAAGCCATCTCCAGCCATCACCAGCCCCACGAGCGCGACGCCAAGCTGGCGCCGTTCGGCGCCACCGAACCCGGGATCAGCAGCGTTGAACTGCTGCTGCCGTTGGCCATGACCCTGGTCGAAGACGGCCTGCTCGATCTGCCGACCCTGCTGGCACGCCTCAGCGCCGGTCCGGCCGAGGCCCTGCGCCTGCCGGCGGGCAAGCTGGCGGTGGGCGCTGCGGCTGACCTGGTGGTGTTCGACCCGGCCGCCTCGACCGTCGCCGGCGAGACCTGGCTGTCGAAGGGCGAAAACTGCCCGTTCCTCGGCCACAGCCTACCGGGCGTGGTGCGCTACACCCTGGTGGATGGACGGATCAGCCACCAGGCCTGAACCGTGTCGCTCCAATCGCGGGCAGGCGCAGCGCCGCCCGCCCCACAGGCCTGATGCAGCTCCTGTGGGAGCGGGCTTGCCCGCGATGCTTTACTGGAAAGCGCCGCGATTCTGCGCGTTGCGCACGGAAACCTGGTCATTCAGGGTCCAGAAGTCATACAACACCCCCAGAAAGAACAACCCGCCCGTCACCAGGTACAGCAAACCGCTGATCCACTTCCCCTGATACATGCGGTGTACACCGAACACGCCGAGGAACGTCAGCAGAATCCAGGCCACGTTGTATTCGATCGGCCCTGCGGTAAAACGCAGATCCGCCTCACGGTCCATGGCCGGGATCAGGAACAGGTCGATCAACCAGCCGATGCCCAGCAAACCGAAGGTGAAAAACCAGATCGTGCCAGTCACCGGCTTGCCGTAATAAAAGCGGTGCGCCCCGGTAAAGCCGAGAATCCACAACAGATAACCGATCACCTTGCTGTGGGTGTCCTGGGGTGAAACATCCTGACGATAGGTGTTCATGTAGTCCCTCATATGCCGCGATAGAAAAATAATTTTGTGACTTGTGTGACTTTTTTATGTCGTGCCGACAAGTGGTTTGCCAGCCAAGCACTTCGCGCAAAGCCTTGTACCACCTGACTTGTGTCCGACAATCGAGCCAATTTGCCGCGGCTTCGACGGTTTTGAGCCCCGGTTTGAATCGACCAACGGCCCCGAAAAGGACAAAAAAGCTGTTATAAAGTTGCGCGTTCCTTATATAGAGCCTTGCCTAATGCGTCCATTTTTCAAGACATGGCTAACCATTTGCCTATTATTGCCACTGGCCGCCCACGCCACCAATCGTGAGCAACGTCTTCCAAACGTTAATGGTTACACCCCTAAATCCCATGTTTCTGCTGCTACCAGCAAAAACAAACACAGTGTAAAAGCGCCACAACTGAGCAAGGCCAACAGCTCGCTGGTGCCGCCAATGGCCACCAAGCAGAGCAGCGATGTCTTGAGTCGCGCAGTCAATGTGCTCGGCACTCCCTATCGTTGGGGTGGCAGCAGCCCAAGTAAAGGCTTTGATTGCAGCGGCCTGGTGAAATACGCCTTCAATGACGTAGCCGCCGTAGACCTGCCGCGCACCTCCAATGCCATGGCCTCCGGCCACGGGCTGAAAGTCGATCGCAAGGACCTGAAACCCGGCGACCTGATTTTCTTCAAGCTCAAGAGCCGCAGGGTCAATCATGTTGCCATCTACCTGGGCAACGACCGCTTCATCCACGCACCACGCCGTGGCAAGTCGGTCTCCATCGACACCCTGAAGAAGCCGTACTGGGATAACCACTACGTGGTTGCCAAGCGGGTCCTGCCGAAAGAGCCGAACACCATGCGGATTGTTCAGCGCTGAGTTGAGCTGAGTCAAAGCAAGATCAACAGATCGCAGCCGGTGGCATTCCCGCCGGCTGCGATTTTTTGTATTTACAGGCCTTCGGCCGAGCGCGCCCGCTCTCGCGCATGCTCACGGCTGATCAACCCCCTGCCCAGCAGCGACCTCAGGCTCATGTCCAGGGTCTGCATGCCCAGCGCGCCACCCGTCTGGATCGCCGAATACATCTGCGCCACCTTGTTCTCACGGATCAGGTTACGGATTGCCGGGGTACCCAGCATGATCTCGTGGGCCGCCACCCGACCGCCTCCGACCTTCTTCAACAGCGCCTGGGACACCACCGCCTGCAGCGACTCCGAGAGCATCGAGCGGACCATGGCTTTCTCTTCACCGGGAAACACGTCCACCACCCGGTCGACGGTTTTCGCCGCCGAACTGGTGTGCAACGTGCCGAACACCAAGTGCCCGGTCTCGGCGGCGGTGAGGGCCAGGCGAATGGTTTCCAGGTCTCGCATCTCCCCTACCAGGATCACGTCCGGGTCCTCGCGCAGGGCCGAACGCAGCGCAGCCGCGAAGCTGTGGCTATCGCGGTGCACTTCACGCTGGTTGATCAGGCACTTGCGCGGCTCGTGGACAAACTCGATCGGGTCTTCAATGGTCAGGATGTGTTGATGCCGGTAGTTGTTGAGGTGATCGATCATTGCCGCCAGGGTGGTCGACTTGCCGGAGCCCGTGGGCCCGGTGACCAGCACCAGGCCCCGGGGAAGCTCGGCAATACGACGAAACACATCCCCCAGTCCCAGCTCGTCCAGGCTCGGCACCTTCGACGGGATGATCCGTAATACCGCGCCCGGCCCCCGGTGCTGATGGAAGACATTGACCCGAAAACGCGCCACACCCGGCGCCGAGTAGCAGAAGTCGAGCTCCAGTGCCTGCGCGAACTCGACCTGCTGTGGTTCGCTCATGAGCCCATGGATCAGCGCCGTCACCTGGCGGGCATCCTGTGGCGGCAGGTTGATCCGCCGCACATCGCCATCCACCCGGATCATCGGTGGCAGGCCGGTGGACAAGTGCAAGTCGCAGGCGCCCTGTTTGACGCTGAAGGCCAGCAGCTCAGTGATATCCATAGCACTCCTCAATTCCAGTAGAATGCCGCGAACCTCAGACTGCCGGCGTCCCTTGAATGTCCACGATAGCAGACAACATCTCCCAGGTAGCGGCACGCATCCGCAGTGCTGAACAGGCCGCGCAACGTGCCGCAAACAGCGTCCAGCTGCTGGCCGTGAGCAAGACCAAACCCGCCGCCGCAGTCCGCGAAGCGTACGCTGCCGGGGTCCGCGACTTTGGTGAAAACTACCTGCAGGAAGCGTTGGGCAAACAACGGGAATTGACCGACCTGCCCTTGTGTTGGCACTTCATCGGCCCCATTCAATCGAACAAGACGCGAGATATCGCGCAAAACTTCGCTTGGGTGCACTCCGTGGATCGCTTGAAAATCGCACAACGCCTGTCCGAACAACGCCCCGCTGAATTGCCAGCCCTGAACATCTGCATCCAGGTCAACGTCAGCGGTGAAGCCAGCAAGTCCGGCTGCACCCCGGCCGACCTGCCGGCCCTGGCGGCGGCGATCAAGGCCCTGCCGCGCCTGACCTTGCGCGGATTGATGGCGATTCCCGAGCCCACCGACAATCGCGCCGAGCAGGACGCTGCCTTTGCCGCCGTACGCGAGCTGAACACCCGCCTGCAAGACAGCCTCAACCTGCCGCTCGACACACTGTCCATGGGCATGAGCCACGACCTCGAGTCGGCCATTGCCCAAGGCGCCACCTGGGTCCGCATCGGTACAGCCCTGTTTGGTGCACGCGACTATCAGTAAAAACATCACCAGCCATGAACCCTGGCTGGCACCCCACTTTAAAAGGACCTGACATGAGCAAGACGCGTATTGCCTTTATCGGTGCCGGAAACATGGCCGCCAGCCTGATCGGCGGCCTGCGTGCCAAGGGCCTGGACGCCGCGCAGATCCGCGCCAGCGATCCGGGCGCCGAGACCCGTGCGCGGGTGGCCGCAGAGCACGGCATCGAAGTATTCGCCGACAACGCAGACGCCATCGCCGGCGCCGATGTGGTGGTTCTGGCAGTCAAGCCGCAGGCAATGAAAGTAGTCTGCGAAGCACTGCGCCCGAGCCTGCAACCGCAGCAACTGGTGGTCTCGATTGCCGCTGGCATCACCTGCGCCAGCATGAACAACTGGCTAGGTGCCCAGCCGATCGTGCGCTGCATGCCCAACACCCCAGCCCTGCTGCGCCAGGGCGTGAGCGGCCTGTTCGCGACCACCCAGGTGACAGCCGATCAACGCCAGCAAGCGCAAGACCTGTTGTCGGCCGTGGGCATCGCCCTGTGGCTGGACGAAGAGCAGCAACTGGATGCGGTCACCGCCGTGTCTGGCAGTGGCCCGGCATATTTCTTCCTGCTGATCGAAGCCATGACCGCCGCCGGCGAGAAGCTCGGCCTGCCACGGGAAACCGCCGCCCAACTGACCCTGCAAACCGCCCTTGGCGCCGCGCACATGGCAGTTGCCAGCGACGTCGACGCCGCCGAACTGCGCCGCCGCGTCACTTCACCTGCCGGCACCACCGAAGCTGCGATCAAGGCCTTCCAGGCCGGCGGATTCGAAGCCCTGGTGGAACACGCACTGGGTGCCGCTGCACACCGTTCAGCCGAGATGGCTGAGCAACTGGGTCAATAAGGAGCCATACATGATTGGATTGAACACTGCAGCGGTGTACGTGCTGCAAACCCTCGGCAGCCTGTACCTGCTGATCGTACTCCTGCGTTTTGTACTGCAATTGGTACGCGCCAACTTCTACAACCCACTGTGCCAGTTCGCCGTGAAGGCCACTCAACCCCTGCTCAAGCCACTGCGCCGGATCATTCCGAGCGTGTTCGGCCTCGACATGTCGTCGCTGGTCCTGGCGATCCTGGTGCAACTGGCGTTGATGGCCCTGACCTTGCTGCTGACTTACGGCACCACCGGCAACCCGCTGCAACTGCTGATCTGGTCGCTCATCGGGGTCACCGCGCTGTTCCTCAACATCTTCTTCTATGCCCTGATCATCAGCGTGATCCTCTCGTGGGTCGCGCCTGGCAGCCATAACCCGGGTGCCGAACTGGTCAATCAGATCTGCGAGCCGGCCCTGGCGCCATTCCGCAAGATCCTGCCGAACCTGGGCGGCCTGGATATTTCGCCGATCCTGGCGTTCATGGCGCTCAAGCTGATCGACATGCTGGTGATCAACAACCTCGCCGCCATGACGCAGATGCCGGAAATCCTGCGCCTGCTGATCTGATGAGCTATTACCGCTGGGACGGCGCGGACCTGATCCTCGAATGTCACCTGCAACCGGCGGCCCGCAGCGATGATTTCGCGGGCCTGCACGGTGATCGCCTGAAGATCCGCCTGACCGCGCCGCCCGTCGAAGGCAAGGCCAATGCCTACCTGATGGCCTTCCTGGCCAAGGCCTTTGGCGTCTCCAAGAGCCAGGTGAGCCTGCTCAGCGGCGAGCTGAGCCGGCAGAAGCGGGTACGGATCTGCTCACCACAGAAGCTCCCGGACTTGCCGGATCTGGTGCGACAGCCGGGGTGACCGCGTCATCGTTCATCGCGGGCAAGCCACGCTCCCACATGGGAATGCGCCCCCTTGTGGGAGCGTGGCTTGCCCGCGATGGCCGCGCCTCGGTCTGACAGGAAAAATCATCCCCGCCCTTTGCTTGCCGCTGACCACAGCGGTCTTTAGACTTACGCCTCATTTCAACGAGAGCAGGGTCGATGCCAACTGCCTTTCCCGCCGATTCTGTTGGTCTGGTGACGCCCCAAGTGGCGCACTTCAACGAGCCCCTGGCCCTTGCCTGCGGCCGCTCCTTGTCAGCCTATGACCTGATCTACGAAACCTACGGCACGCTGAACGCCACGGCGAGCAACGCCGTGCTGATCTGCCATGCCTTGTCCGGGCACCATCACGCGGCCGGCTTCCACAGCCCCGACGACCGCAAGCCCGGTTGGTGGGACAGCTGCATCGGCCCCGGCAAGCCGATCGACACCGACAAGTTTTTCGTCGTCAGCCTGAACAACCTCGGCGGTTGCAACGGCTCCACCGGCCCCAGCAGCACCAACCCTGAGACAGGCAAGCCATTCGGCGCCGAGTTCCCGGTGCTGACCGTCGAAGACTGGGTCCATAGCCAAGCGCGCCTGGCCGACCGCATCGGCATCACGCAGTGGGCTGCCGTGATCGGTGGCAGCCTGGGTGGCATGCAGGCGATGCAATGGAGCATCACCTACCCCGACCGCATCCGCCACTGCCTGGCCATTGCCTCGGCACCCAAACTCTCGGCACAGAACATTGCCTTCAACGAAGTCGCGCGCCAGGCGATCCTCACCGATCCGGAGTTCCATGGCGGTTCGTTCCAGGAAGCCGGGGTGATCCCCAAGCGTGGCCTGATGCTGGCGCGCATGGTCGGGCACATCACTTACCTGTCGGACGACTCGATGGGTGAGAAATTCGGCCGCGGCCTCAAGAGCGAAAAGCTCAACTACGATTTCCACAGCGTCGAGTTCCAGGTCGAGAGCTACCTGCGTTATCAGGGTGAAGAGTTCTCCGGACGGTTCGACGCCAACACCTACCTGCTGATGACCAAGGCGCTGGACTACTTCGATCCGGCGGCGAACTTCGACGATAACCTGGCGAAAACCTTCGCCGGCGCCAAGGCCAAGTTCTGCGTGATGTCGTTCACCACCGACTGGCGCTTCTCCCCGGCCCGCTCCCGCGAGCTGGTAGATGCCCTGATGGCCGCCAAGAAAGACGTTTGCTACCTGGAGATCGACGCTCCGCAAGGCCACGACGCCTTCCTGATTCCGATCCCGCGCTACCTGCAGGCGTTCAGCAATTACATGAAGCGAATTACGGTGTGAACAAGCCATGAGAGCTGATCTGGAAATCATCCAGGAATGGATCCCCGCCGGCAGCCGCGTGCTGGACCTGGGCTGCGGTGATGGCGAGCTGCTGACCTGGCTGCGCGACAACAAGCAAGTCACCGGCTATGGCCTGGAAAACGACCCGGACAACATTGCCGAGTGCGTGGCCAAGGGCATCAACGTCATCGAGCAGGACCTGGACAAAGGCCTGGGCAACTTTGCCAGCAACAGCTTCGACATCGTGGTCATGACCCAGGCCCTGCAGGCCGTACATTACCCCGACAAGATCCTCGACGAAATGCTGCGGGTCGGTCGCCAGTGCATCATCACCTTCCCCAACTTCGGGCACTGGCGCTGCCGCTGGTACCTGGCGAGCAAGGGTCGGATGCCGGTTTCGGAGTTCTTGCCGTACACCTGGTACAACACGCCGAACATTCACTTCTGCACCTTCGAAGACTTCGAAGCCTTGTGCAGTGCACGTGAAGCCAAGGTCATTGATCGGCTTGCCGTGGATCAACAGCATCGGCATGGGTGGGCCAGTAAGCTATGGCCTAATCTATTAGGTGAGATTGGCATCTACCGTGTCAGCAGTCCTGGCCTGCAGGATCACCAGGTAGCGGTCTAACCCGTTTTTCAAAGGAGTACGATCATGAGTCGTCTAGCTCTGTTTGCCTTAACTGCCTGCCTGAGCGTCAGCGCCATGGCGGCCGACGTCATCAAGGGCGAGCGCCAGGAAACCTTCGGCGATGTGACGGTGCACTACAACACCTTCAACTCGACCTTCATTCAGCCGGACATCGCCAAGGCCGCCGAACTGATCCGCAGCAAGAACCAGGGCGTGATCAACGTCTCGGTGATCAAGGCCGGCCAGCCCATGGTCGCCAGCGTCACCGGCAGCGTGAAAGACCTGACCAGCAAGACCGTGCCGCTGAACTTCAAGCAAATCACCGAACAAGGGGCGATCTACTACCTCGCCCAATACCCGGTGGACCAGCAAGAAGTCCGCACTTTTGAGATCAAGGTCCAGGCCGGCGACAAGATCAACACCATCAACTTCAACCAAGAGCTCTTCCCCGGCGAATGATCACTTTCACCCAACTCGTACTGGCCAGCCATAACGCCGGCAAACTCAAGGAACTGCAGGCCATGCTCGGCGAATCGGTGCAACTGCGCTCGATTGGCGAGTTCAGCAGCGTGGAGCCTGAAGAAACCGGTCTGTCGTTCGTCGAAAACGCCATTCTCAAGGCCCGTAATGCCGCCCGCATCTCCGGCTTGCCGGCGCTGGCCGACGACTCGGGGCTGGCGGTGGACTTTCTCGGCGGTGCGCCGGGCATCTACTCGGCGCGCTACGCCAACGGCCAGGGTGATGCGGCGAACAACGCCAAGCTGCTCGACGTGCTCAAGGACGTCCCGGCCGCCGAGCGTGGCGCCCAGTTCGTCTGCGTCCTGGCCCTGGTGCGCCACGCCGATGACCCGTTGCCGATTCTCTGCGAAGGGCTGTGGCACGGGCGCATCCTGACCCAGGCCAGCGGCGAACACGGCTTTGGCTACGACCCGCTGTTCTGGGTACCGGAACGTGACTGTTCGAGCGCCGAACTGAGCCCGGCCGACAAGAACCTCATCAGCCACCGCGCCCGCGCAATGGATCTGCTGCGCCAGCGTCTGGGCCTGAAATGACCCACGAGCCCTCTGCGTCGCCGCTGATTTTCGGCGGCGCCGCGCCATCGCCACGGGCCGCCCTGCCTACGCTGCCGCCCCTGGCGCTGTACATCCACATCCCGTGGTGTGTGCGCAAATGCCCCTATTGCGATTTCAACTCGCACACCGCCAGCCCGGTGTTGCCGGAAGAAGAGTACGTCGACGCCCTGCTCGCGGACCTCGATCAGGACCTGCACGCAGTCTACGGCCGAGAGCTGAGTTCGATCTTCTTTGGCGGCGGCACCCCGAGCCTGTTCAGTGCCGTGGCCCTGGGCCGCTTGCTCAAGGGTGTGGAACAACGCATCCCGTTCGCCAGTGACATCGAAATCACCCTGGAGGCCAACCCGGGCACCTTCGAGCAGGAGAAGTTCGTCGCCTACCGGGCGTTGGGCATCAATCGCCTGTCGATCGGTATCCAGAGCTTCCAGCAGGAAAAACTCCAGGCCCTGGGCCGCATCCACAACGGTGACGAAGCGATTCGCGCCGCTGGCATGGCGCGCCAGGCCGGGTTCGACAACTTCAACCTGGACCTGATGCACGGCTTGCCCGATCAGTCCCTGGACGACGCCCTGGACGACCTGCGCCAGGCCATCGCCCTCAAGCCCACCCACCTGTCCTGGTATCAGCTGACACTGGAACCCAATACGGTGTTCTGGAACCAGCCGCCGACACTGCCGGAAGACGACACCCTGTGGGACATCCAGGAGGCCGGCCAGGCATTGTTGGCCGAGCACGGCTACGCCCAGTACGAAGTCTCGGCTTACGCCCAGGACGGCCGTGCGGCGCGGCATAACCTCAACTACTGGAGCTTTGGCGACTTCATCGGCATTGGCGCCGGGGCCCACGGCAAGCTAAGCCATCCGGACGGGCGCATCGTGCGCACCTGGAAGACCCGCCTGCCCAAGGACTACCTCAACCCGGCCAAAAGCTTCAAGGCGGGCGAGAAAGCCCTGAGCAATGACGAGCTGCCGTTCGAGTTCCTGATGAATGCCTTGCGCCTGACCGAGGGTGTCGAGGCGCGGTTGTACCCGCAACGTACCGGGCTGCCCCTGGAAAGTCTTGCCGAAGGCCGACGCGAGGCCGAACAAAGTGGTTTGTTGCAGGTCGAACCGTCACGCCTTGCGGCGACGCTGCGTGGACAGCTGTTTCTCAATGACTTGCTGCAGAATTTTCTGAGCTGATTTTCAGAACTAAGGGAAAACGAATGGATTTGGTACTCGACCTGCTCGCCACCGTCTCTCGCTGGAGCCGCAGTAACCTCTCGGAAATCGCCCTGGCATTAGTGGGCTGCTTGCTGGTGTTGTTTGGCGCGGACTTCAAAGGCTGGGTCGAGCAACGCCTGGGCAACATCGCCGGAGCATTGCGCGTGCCGATGATGGCCCTGCTGTGCGTGATCGGCAGCGGTGCGTCACTGATCTACGCCACACCCTGGATCGTCAAGGGCCTGAGCCAGTTCAACAACTACAGCCTGGCGCCGGTGTTGCTGGTGGTATTGGTGCTGATCGGCGTCGTAGCCGACCGCCGCTGACCCTGCGCCCTATACAAATCCACTGTAGGAGCGAGCTTGCTCGCGATGGCGGCCTGACAGTCAACTTGGATGTTGAATGTTAGGGCCTCATCGCGAGCAAGCTCGGCTCCTACAGGTTTAAGCCTGCTTCTCGAACTTCAAGTCCCACACACCATGCCCAAGACGTTCGCCGCGGCGTTCGAACTTGGTGATCGGGCGCTCGGCCGGGCGCGGCACGCACTTGCCGTCTTCGGCCAGGTTGCGGTAACCCGGCGCGACGTTCATCACTTCCAGCATGTATTCGGCGTACGGTTCCCAGTCGGTAGCCATGTGCAACACACCGCCGACCTTCAACTTGCTGCGTACCAGCTCAGCGAAGGACGCCTGGACGATCCGGCGCTTGTGGTGGCGGCTCTTGTGCCACGGGTCCGGGAAAAACAGCATCAGGCGATCCAGGCTGTTGTCCGCCACGCAGCGGTTGAGCACTTCGATCGCATCACAATCGTAAACCCGCAGGTTAGTCAGGCCCTGGGTCAGCACGCCATTGAGCAGCGCGCCCACACCTGGACGGTGCACTTCAACCCCGATGAAATCCTGTTCCGGCGCCGCCGCGGCCATTTCCAGCAGCGAGTGGCCCATGCCGAAGCCGATTTCCAGCGAGCGCGGGGCCGAGCGACCGAACACCTGGTCGAAGTCCACCGGCGCGTCAGCCAATGGCAGGACGAACAGCGGCGTGCCCTGCTCCAGGCCCTTTTGCTGGCCTTCGGTCATGCGCCCGGCGCGCATCACAAAACTCTTGATGCGGCGGTGTTGGCGCTCTTCGCCTTCTTCCGTCTGGATAGGCGTGTCGTTCGATTCAGTCATCAATGGCTCTTACTTGATCAGACCATCCAGCGGCGAGGAGGCGCTGGCATAGAGTTTTTTCGGCATGCGGCCAGCGAGGTACGCCAGGCGACCTGCGACAATCGCGTGTTTCATGGCTTCGGCCATCAGGATCGGTTGCTGGGCATGGGCAATGGCCGAGTTCATCAGCACCGCCTCGCAGCCCAGCTCCATGGCGATGGTGGCGTCGGACGCGGTACCGACACCGGCATCCACCAGCACGGGCACTTTGGTTTCTTCGAGGATGATCTGCAGGTTGTACGGGTTGCAGATCCCCAGGCCCGAACCGATCAGGCCAGCCAGCGGCATGATCGCGATGCAGCCGATCTCCGCCAGTTGCCGGGCAATGATCGGGTCATCACTGGTGTAGACCATCACGTCGAAGCCTTCCTTGACCAGCGTTTCGGCGGCCTTGAGGGTTTCGATCACGTTGGGGAACAGGGTTTTCTGGTCGGCCAGTACTTCCAGCTTCACCAGGTTGTGCCCACCGAGCAACTCACGGGCCAGGCGACAGGTGCGCACAGCCTCGATCGCGTCGTAGCACCCGGCAGTATTCGGCAGGAAGGTATAGCGCTCTGGCGACAGCACATCGAGCAGGTTCGGCTCGCCCTCGTTCTGGCCCAGGTTGGTGCGGCGTACGGCGAAGGTGACGATCTCAGCGCCCGAGGCCTCGATGGCCAGGCGGGTTTCTTCCATGTCACGGTACTTGCCGGTACCTACCAGCAAACGCGACTGGTAAGTACGACCGGCCAGGACGAAAGGCTTATCGCTGCGAACGTTGCTCATCGGAAATCCTCTGGTGGGGTGAGGGTCTTGCACAATGCGGGTGGGCGCGGTTGTCGCTGCGGGCGACTAGCCGCCACCGATGGCGTGCACCACTTCCACCGAGTCGCCCTCGGTGAGGGTGGTGTCAGCGTGCTGGCTGCGCGGGACGATATCCAGGTTGAGCTCGACCGCCACCCGGCGACCGGTCAGGTCCAGACGGGTCAGCAGGGCCGCAACGGTTTCACCGTCGGGCAGTTCAAGGGATTCGCCGTTCAACTGAATGCGCATGCCGGATGCCGCCATCATTTTTAGGGGCCAGCATTCTAGCCCGATCATGACCTAAAGGTCAGCTACAAGTGTCAGGCGGTTATCTGCAAGCGCCAGGCGGTAATCCCCAGCAGCAGCCAGCCCACGAGGAATGCCAGGCCGCCAAACGGGGTGACGATCCCCAGCTTGCTGATGCCCGTCAGCGTCAGCAGGTACAGGCTGCCGGAAAACAGCAGGATGCCCACGGCAAAACTAACCCCTGCCCAGGTCACCAGGCGCCCGGGAACCTGCGTGGCCAGCAGCGCGACACCCAGCAACGCCAGGGTATGCACCAGTTGATAAGTGACGCCGGTATGAAAAATCGCCAGGTATTCGCTGCTCAAGCGGCCCTTGAGGCCATGGGCGGCAAATGCACCCAGGGCGACACCGGTAAAACCGAAAAAAGCGGCCAGCATCAAAAAGCCACGCAGCATGGGGAACTCCAGTCAGAATCATTGGGCAGGGTCTGTATAATGGCCCGCTCGACGGGTTCGGCCAAGCCATCTCTATGCTGCCAATATTTGTGCGCCGCTTCATGAAAGCCCTGCTCTGGTTTGCCGGTGGCAGCGTAGTGCTGGTCCTGCTGTTGCGTTTTATTCCGCCACCGGGGACCGCGCTGATGGTCGAGCGCAAGATCGAATCCTGGTTCGATGGCGAACCCATCGACCTGCAGCGTGACTGGCAGTCCTGGGACAACATCAGCGACGACCTGAAAGTCGCGGTGATGGCCGGTGAAGACCAGAAATTCCCCGAGCACTGGGGTTTTGACTTCGGCGCGATCCAGGCCGCGCTGGCCCACAACGAACGCGGCGGCTCGATCCGCGGAGCCAGCACCCTGAGCCAGCAGGTAGCGAAAAACCTGTTCCTCTGGTCCGGCCGCAGCTGGCTGCGCAAAGGCCTGGAAGCCTGGTTTACTGCGCTGATCGAGGTGTTCTGGCCCAAGCAGCGGATTCTCGAGGTGTACCTCAATAGCGTGGAATGGGATGCCGGTGTGTTTGGCGCCGAGGCTGCAGCGCGCCATCACTTCGGCGTCAGCGCCCGCTCATTGAGCCGTCAGCAGGCCAGCCTGCTGGCGGCCGTGCTGCCGAATCCGCGGGTGTATAGCGCCAGCCATCCGAGCGCCTACGTGGCCCGGCGTGCAGGCTGGATTCGCCAGCAGATGAGCCAGTTGGGCGGCGACAGCTACCTGATCGGCCTCAACGATTCACGTCGGGCGCCTTGGGCGCAGTAGCCGAACGCATTCTTCCAGACACTGCCCCCACAAGGGCCAAGATGAATCAGGAAAATGGGCACAAACAAAAACGCCCCGATCAATGATCGGGGCGTTTTTGTTTGTGCCGCAGGTTAGGCGGCGATCGACAACTTGAGCTTGTTCATCGCGCTCTTCTCGAGCTGACGGATCCGCTCGGCCGACACGTTGTACTTCTGTGCCAGGTCGTGCAGCGTGGCTTTTTCTTCTGCCAGCCAGCGCTGGTAGAGAATGTCACGGCTGCGGTCGTCCAGTACATCCAACGCCTCGTGCAGGTTGTTGGTGGAGTTGTCGCTCCAGTCCGCATCCTCCAGTTGACGGGCCGGGTCGTACCGGTGGTCTTCCAGGTAGTTGGCTGGCGACTGGAAGGCGCTGTCGTCGTCCGCTTCAGCGGCCGGGTCGAAAGCCATGTCATGGCCGGTCAGGCGGCTTTCCATCTCGCGCACTTCGCGCGGCTCTACACCGAGGCTTTCAGCCACACGATGGACTTCTTCATTGTTCAGCCACGCCAGGCGTTTTTTCTGGCTGCGCAGGTTGAAGAACAGCTTGCGCTGGGCCTTGGTGGTCGCCACTTTGACAATGCGCCAGTTGCGCAGGATGAACTCGTGGATTTCCGCCTTGATCCAGTGCACGGCAAAGGACACCAGGCGTACACCCATCTCCGGGTTGAAGCGCTTGACCGCTTTCATCAGGCCAACGTTGCCTTCCTGGATCAGGTCAGCCTGGGCCAGGCCGTAGCCGCTATAGCTACGGGCGATATGTACAACAAAACGCAGGTGGGCGAGCACCATCTGCCGAGCCGCCCCCAAATCCTGCTCATAGTAGAGACTCTCGGCCAGTTCACGCTCCTGCTCTGGCGTCAGCAATGGAATGCTGTTGACCGTGTGCACATAGGCCTCCAGGTTTGCGCCTGGAACTAGAGCATAAGCAGGTTGCAAAGAAGTGGTCATACGAAAAAACCTCCGACTCACATAACTCGTGCAGTTCAGCACTGCGAAAATTGACCGGAAACCGAAGGACAAGTTCCCCTACACGCTGAAAGGATATACAAGCAAAAAGACACTATTTCGGTGCAAGCTCTCTCAAATGGCGTGCTACCGCAATCCACGCACCGATATAACCCAACAACACCGCACCAAGCAAGAGCGACAGACCATCGGCTACTGGCACACCTGCCAAGGCAAAATTACTGCCATACAGACCGGCCAGCCCGGTGACCGCATCATTCAGCCAGTTCAGGCCAAACGCCAGGACACCCCAGGAAAGAACCCCGGCGCCAAAGCCATAAAGCGCGCCCATATAGAGAAAAGGTCTACGCACATAGCTATCAGTGCCGCCGACCAGTTTAATCACTTCTATCTCGGTGCGGCGGTTTTCAATATGAAGACGAATGGTATTGCCTATCACCAAAAGTAATGCAGAAACCAGCAACACCGTCAGGCCGAAGACAAACCGCTCGCCCAGCTTGAGAATCGCTGCCAGGCGCTCGACCCAGACCAGGTCAAGTTGCGCCTGCTGCACCTTCGGCAACTCGGCCAGGCGCTGACGCAAACCTTCCAGGGTCGCCTTGTCGACTTCCTTGGGGGTCACCAGCACTACGCCCGGCAGCGGGTTTTCCGGCAACTCCTTGAGCGCTTCGCCCAGGCCGGACTGCTGCTGGAACTCCTGCAGCGCCTGCTCACGGCTGATGTACTCGGCCTCGGCGACGCCCGGCATGGCCTTGATCTGCTCACGCAGCTGCTCGCCTTCGCTGGCACTCGCATCCAGTTGCAGATACAGGGAAATCTGCGCCGCACGCTGCCAGGAGCCGCCCAGGCGCTCGACGTTACTCAGCAAAAGTGACAGCCCCATCGGCAAACTCAGGGCAACGGCCATTACCAGGCAGGTAAAAAAGCTGCCGATCGGCTGCTTGCCCAGGCGACGCAGGCTGTCGAGCAGGCTGGCGCGATGGCTTTCGATCCAGGCGCGCAACAGGGTGCGGAAATCCGGGCCATCGTCTTCATCGCGTTTTTTCTTCTGCGGTTGCGGATCGGCGGCCTTGGGGGCCACGCGCTCGGAAACCTTAGGGCTGCGCGTCGCACTCATACCCCGGCCTCCCCGTCGCCGATCAATCGGCCACGTTGCAGGGTCAGCATGCGGTGACGCATGCGGGCAATCAGCGCCAGGTCGTGACTGGCGATCAGCACGCTGGTGCCCAAGCGGTTGATGTCTTCGAACACGCCCATGATTTCTGCCGCCAGGCGCGGGTCGAGGTTACCGGTCGGTTCGTCCGCCAGCAGCAAGGCCGGGCGATGGACGATGGCGCGGGCAATGCCGACGCGCTGTTGCTGGCCGGTAGACAAGTCGCCCGGGTACAGGTCGGTCTTGTCCGAGAGCGCCACCCGCTCCAGGGCCGAATCCACGCGCTTGACGATCTCGGCCTTGGACAGGCCAAGGATCTGCAGCGGCAGCGCGACGTTGTTGAACACCGTGCGATCGAACAGCAACTGGTGGTTCTGGAACACCACGCCGATCTGTCGGCGCAGGAACGGGATCTGTGCATTGCTGATGGTCGCCAGGTCCTGACCGGCCAGCAGCAACTTGCCGGTGGTGGGACGCTCCATCGCCAGCAATAAGCGCAGCAGGGTACTTTTACCGGCACCCGAGTGCCCGGTGACAAACAAGAACTCGCCCCGACGGACTCGAAAGCTCAGCTCATGCAAGCCGACGTGACCGTTCGGATAGCGCTTACCGACCTGTTCGAAACGAATCATGAACGCTCCCGCTCGGCAAACAGTGCCTGGACAAAGGGTTCTGCTTCAAAGGTACGCAAGTCATCGATGCCTTCACCGACACCGATGTAGCGAATTGGCAAACCAAACTGCTTGGCCAGGGCGAAGATCACCCCGCCCTTGGCCGTACCATCGAGCTTGGTCAGGGCCAGGCCGGTCAGGGCGACCGTCTGGTTGAATTGCTTGGCCTGGTTGATGGCGTTCTGCCCGGTGCCGGCGTCGAGCACCAGCAGCACCTCGTGCGGAGCCTCGGCGTCGAGCTTGCCGATGACCCGGCGAACCTTCTTCAACTCTTCCATCAGGTTGTCTTTGGTGTGCAGGCGACCCGCGGTATCGGCAATCAACACATCGATATTGCGCGCCTTGGCTGCCTGCACCGCATCGAAGATCACCGACGCAGAGTCGGCACCGGTGTGCTGGGCGATCACCGCAATGTTGTTGCGCTCACCCCAGACCTGCAACTGCTCGACTGCGGCCGCGCGGAAGGTGTCACCCGCCGCCAGCATGACTTTCTTGCCTTCGAGTTGCAGCTTCTTGGCCAACTTGCCGATGGTGGTGGTCTTGCCGGCGCCGTTGACGCCCACCACCAGGATCACGAATGGCTTGTTCTGCGAGGTGATTTTCAGCGGCTGCTCGACAGGCTTGAGCATCGCCGCCAGTTCCGCCTGCAGGGATTTGTACAGGGCATCGGCGTCAGCCAATTCCTTCCGCGCCACCTTCTGGGTCAGGCGCTGAATGATCACCGACGTGGCCTCGACGCCAACATCGGCGGTCAGCAGACGGGTTTCGATGTCTTCGAGCAGTTCGTCATCGATGATCTTCTTGCCCAGGAACAGGCTGGCCATGCCCTCGCCGATGCTGGCGCTGGTTTTCGACAGGCCTTGCTTGAGGCGGGCGAAAAAGCCGGTCTTGGTTTCTTCGCTGCGCGCAGACTCTGCGGCCACCGGCTCTGGAACAATCGGGGCAACGGGAGCGGGCGCGACTACAACGGGAGCGGCCACCGGTGCCGGGACCGGGACCGGCTCTAGAGTCGGCTGCGGCACTGGCTCTGGCGCGACGAACGCGGCAATGACCGGTTGCGGCAGGTCCGGCTCGTCAATGACCTGCGGCTCGACCAACGGCTTGGTGTCGACCACCAACAGTTCGACTGCTTGCTGAACCACGGTAGGCGCGGGAATCGGCGGGGTAATGTGCGGCGCCTGTTCGTCTGCAACCAAGGCCACCGGCTCTTCAGGGACCGGCAGGGTCAGCCACGGCGTGTGCACCGGCTCAGGAACAGGTTCTGGTGTAGGGGCTGGCGCAGACGCGAGCTCGACCACCGGCTGCAACACCGGCTCGGCCAATGGCAATACGACAGGGGCTACGGTTTCGACCACCGGAGCGGCTTCTATTACCGGCTCTGGCGCCACCTCAGGCAGTGGCTGTGGCTGTTCGACGACGGGTTCCTGCGGTTTTTTGCGCAGCCACCCGAACAGGCTTTTTTTCTCGCCAGCCGCAGCTGGGTTCTTCTTGTCGTCGTTGGAACCAAACATGGAGGACGGCTATCTCACGGTAGCGACGCGCCAATGGCGCCTCGGCAATTGAATATTCGATGCAGAACAGACTGTGTTTCACTCAGCTTGTTCACGCGCAACATTTTGTCGAGGTGCTCAACGGCACCTCAAAGCTCGACTAACACCAAGGACTAAAACGGTATCTTCGGCGAAAACGCAGAGTTTAGCTGACAAACCCAAAGCTTCTTGCGCAAACCTATACAGCCTACTGACCGATCAATGGCCTCATAGGCGTGGCCGCCAGTAAAACGGATCAGTATCCTAGCACCTCCTCGCCCGCCGACGCTAAGACCAAGCGGGCAGCCCAACAGGTTAAAAAACGAATGAATGCTCTAGCCCGCCGCGCTGCTGGCCTGCTGCTCAGCACAGTTTGTCTGCCCCTCGCAGCCCTGGCTGCCGACCCTCAACCGACCCACGAATTCACCCTCGACAATGGCCTGAAGGTCATCGTGCGTGAAGATCACCGTGCGCCCGTAGTGGTTTCCCAGGTCTGGTACAAGGTTGGCTCCAGCTACGAAACCCCAGGCCAGACCGGTTTGTCCCACGCCCTGGAGCACATGATGTTCAAGGGCAGCGAGAAAGTCGGCCCTGGCGAAGCGTCGCTGATCCTGCGCGACCTTGGCGCCGAGGAGAACGCTTTCACCAGCGACGACTTCACCGCCTACTACCAGGTGCTGGCCCGTGACCGCCTGGCCGTGGCCTTCGAACTTGAAGCCGACCGCATGGCCACCCTGCGCCTGCCGGCCGACGAGTTCAGCCGCGAGATCGAGGTAATCAAGGAAGAGCGCCGCCTGCGCACCGACGACAAACCAATGTCCAAGGCCTATGAGCGCTTCAAGGCCATGGCCTACCCGGCCAGCGGCTACCACACGCCGACCATCGGCTGGATGGCCGATCTCGATCGCATGAAGGTCGAGGAACTGCGCCACTGGTACGAATCCTGGTACGCACCGAACAACGCGACCCTGGTGGTGGTCGGCGACGTGACCCCGGAAGAAGTCAAAAACCTGGCCCAACGCTACTTCGGTCCAATCGCCAAGCGCGCCGTGCCACCGGCGAAAATCCCCCTGGAGCTGTCCGAGCCCGGCGAGCGGCAGATCACCCTGCACGTGCAGACCCAACTGCCGGCCCTGATGCTGGCCTTTAACGTTCCGAGCATTGCCACCACCCAGGACAAACGCTCGGTCAACGCCTTGCGCCTGATTTCCGCCTTGCTCGATGGCGGCTACAGTGGGCGCATCCCGACCCAGTTGGAGCGCGGTGAAGAGCTGGTCTCCGGCGGTTCGTCGAGTTACGACGCCTACACCCGTGGCGACAGCCTGTTCACCCTGTCGGCAACCCCCAACACCCAGAAGCAGAAAACCATGGCCCAGGCGCAAGCCGGCCTGTGGAAACTGCTTGAACAGCTTAAAACCACCGCACCTTCCGCCGAAGAACTGGAACGTGTGCGAGCACAAGTGATTGCCGGCCTGGTCTACGAGCGTGACTCGATCACCAGCCAGGCCACCGCCATCGGCCAGCTGGAAACCGTCGGCCTGTCCTGGAAACTGATGGACACCGAACTGGCCGAGCTGGAAAGCGTGACCCCGCAAGACATCCAGAACGCTGCCCGCACCTATTTCACCCGCGAACGTCTGAGCGTTGCGCATGTACTGCCACTGCCCCAGGAGAACGCGCATGAGTGAGATCAACAAGTCACGGGTGGCCCTGGTCGCCCTGGCCGTCGTCGCGCTTGCCGCTTCGGCGGTGTTCTACGTGATCCGCCCAGGCGAGATCAACGCCAGCGAAGCCCTCGACAAGGCCAAATCGAGCCAGAAGCTGCAATCGCTGGCCGAGCTCGACGGCAAGGCGCCGAGCCGACGCACCCTCGACGTGCAGACCTGGAACACCGCCGAAGGGGCCAAGGTGCTGTTCGTCGCCGCGCCTGAGTTGCCGATGTTCGACCTGCGCCTGATTTTCGCCGCCGGCAGCAGCCAGGATGGCGCCAGACCGGGCCTGGCGATGCTGACCAACGCCATGCTCAACGAAGGCGTGGCCGGCCAGGACGTCAGCCAGATCGCCCAGGGCTTCGAAGGATTGGGGGCCGACTTCGGCAATGGCGCCTACAAGGACATGGCCATTGCCTCGCTGCGCAGCCTGAGTGCCGTGGACAAACGCGAGCCGGCCCTCAAGCTGTTCGCCGAAGTGGTGGGCAAACCGACCTTCCCGGCCGATTCCCTGGCCCGGATCAAGAACCAGATGCTCGCCGGCTTTGAATACCAGAAGCAGAACTCGGCCAAGGTGGCCAGCCTGGAGCTGATGCGTCGCCTGTATGGCCAACACCCCTACGCCCACGCCAGCGACGGTAACGCGCTGAGCATCCCGGACATCACCCTGGCGCAACTCAAGGCCTTCCACGCCAAGGCCTACACGGCGGGCAACGTGGTGATCGCACTGGTCGGCGACCTGTCGCGCAGTGACGCCGAGGCGATTGCCGCCCAGGTGTCCGCCGCCCTGCCCAAGGGCCCGGCGCTGGCGAAAATCGCCCAGCCTGAGGAACCCAAGCCTGGCATCAGCCGCGTCGAGTTCCCGGCCAAGCAGACCAACCTGATGCTCGCGCAATTGGGCATCGACCGTGACGATCCGGACTACGCCGCCGTCTCCATGGGCAACCAGATTCTTGGTGGCGGCGGTTTCGGTACCCGGTTGATGAGCGAAGTGCGGGAGAAACGTGGCCTGACCTATGGTGTGTACTCGGGCTTTTCGCCGATGCAGGCCCGCGGCCCGTTCCTGATCAACCTGCAAACCCGTGCCGAAATGAGCGAAGGCACGCTCAAGCTGGTGCAGGACGTCATGGCCGACTACCTTAAAACCGGGCCGACCCAGAAAGAACTCGACGACGCCAAGCGCGAACTGGCGGGCAGCTTCCCGCTGTCGACGGCCAGCAATGCCGACATCGTCGGCCAACTGGGCGCCATGGGTTTCTACAACTTGCCGCTGAGCTACCTCGAAGACTTCATGCAGCAGTCGCAGAACCTGACTGTCGAGCAAGTTACCGCGGCCATGAACAAACACTTGAGCATGGATAAAATGGTGATCGTTACCGTCGGTCCTACCGTGCCGCAAAAGCCGTTACCGGCCCCTACTGACAAACCTTCCGAGCAGCCGCTCGGGGTTCCGGAGCATTAATGGCCACTCGCCCTAAAAAACCCGTGCACAACGTCCACAACGGTGTGAACCAACTACGCATCATCGGTGGTGAATGGCGCAGCCGTCGCCTGAGCTTCCCCGACGCCCCGGGCTTGCGCCCGACGCCGGACCGCGTGCGTGAGACCCTGTTCAACTGGCTCGCGCCCTATGTCGCCGGGGCCAAGGTACTCGACCCGTTCGCCGGCAGCGGCGCGCTGTTCCTCGAGGCGCTGTCCCGTGGCGCCGCCATGGGCCAGGCGCTGGATGCCAGCAGCCTCGCGGTGTCGAGCCTGAAGGAACACCTGGGCACCCTGCGCTGCACCGTCGGCCAGGTGCAGACCGCCGATGCCCTGCGCTACCTGGAAACCCAGCCAGCGAGCGCCTACGACCTGGTCTTCCTTGACCCGCCGTTCAACCAGAACCTGCTGCCTGCAGTGTGCTCGCTGCTGGAAGAACGCCAGTGGCTGGCCGACGACGCCTGGATCTACACCGAAAGCGAGAACGCACCATCGACCCTCGGCCTGCCGGGCGCCTGGCGCCTGCACCGGGAGCAGAAATCCGGTCGGGTGTACTACGCGCTGTGGCATCGCCTCGTGGAACAATCCGCTTGATACCATGCCTGGGCAGCCAAACCTGGCTGCCCAGGCACTGGCTTCACTCCAGATACATAGTTAACACCAGCCCCCTCTACGCATCGCCGACATTGATTGAGCGTTTTTCACATCAATCAATGAGGATGCACATCCAATGAACATCTACTGCAGCGCCCTGCTGCTCCTGAGTGGGCTGATGCCCATGATGGCGTTCACGGCCAGCGCGTCAACCACCCATGAGTTCAGCCTGGACAACGGCCTGAAAGTCGTAGTTCGCGAGGACCACCGCGCGCCCGTGGCCACCTCCCAGCTGTGGATCAAAGTCGGTTCCAGCCAGGAACCGCCGGGCCAGTCCGGGCTGTCCCATGCACTCGAACACATGCTTTACCAGGGCAGCAGCAAAACCTGCGCCGGTGAAGCCTCGGCCATCCTGGAGCGGCTCGGCGCCGCGGAAAACGCCTTCACCAGCAACGACTACACTGCCTACTACCAAACCCTGGCACCCGATCATCTGGGCGTGGCGTTTGAACTGATGGCCGACCTGATGACCACCGCGCACCTGCGCACCGAATCGTTTGCCACTGAAATCGAAGTGATCAAGCAGGAGCGCCGCGAACGCACCGATGACGCGCCCCAAGGCCTGGCCATGGAGCGGCTGCAGGCCATTGCCTTCCCCTCCAGCGCCCATGCCACGCCGACCATCGGCTGGATGCACGACCTGCAACGGATGAGCGCGACCCAGCTACGCGAGTGGTACCAACGCTGGTACGCCCCCAACAACGCGACCCTGGTCATCGTCGGTGATGTCAGCCTGGGCCAGATAAAACCCTTGGTCGAACGCTATTTCGGCGACATTCCCCGCAAGACCCTGCCCGAGGTGTACGCCCCTCTGGAACTGGCCGAGCCCGGCGAGCGCAAAATCACCTTGAGCCAAGCCATTCATGCGCCGCAATTGCTCATGAGTTTCAACCTGCCCAGCCTGACCACTGCGCCCGACCGGCGTACGGTGCAGGCCTTGCGGTTGCTAGACATACTGCTAGCCGGGTCCAACAGTGCTCGCTTGAAAAAGCACCTGCAATTTAATGAAGTCCTGTTCTCCCAGATATCTTCCGGGTACGACCCGTTCAACCGTGGCGACAGCCTGCTGTTACTCAGCGCTCAACTCAACAGCCACCAGCAGATCACCCTGGACCAGGCTCAGGCGCGTATCTGGCAGGTGATTGAACAACTGAAAACCACGCCTATAGACCCGCAAGAACTGGAGCGCGCGCGCACCTTGCTGATTGCCAGCCAGGTGTACCAGCAAGACTCGATCACCGAGCAAGCCACGCGCATGGGCACGCTGGAAAGCATTGGCCTGTCATGGCGCCTCATGGAAGAAGACATCGAGACACTGAACCAGGTGAGTGCCAAGGATATCCAGCAGGCGGCCGTGACCTATCTGACTCGCCAACGCATGAGCGTGGCGCATCTGCTGCCGGAGAACAGCCATGAATAAGTTCGTAGCTTCGCGTCATGTGCAACCGCTGCTCAGCCTGGTGTTTTGCTGCTGCCTGTCAGCCCAGGCCCAGGCCCAGACACCCACCCCATCGCCCCCTGCCGGGTCGAAACTGCAATCACTGACTCAGTCGCCGGCGGCGCCATCCGCCCCCCGCGCGCTGCAGATCCAGGCCTGGAAAACCGTGACAGGAACCAAGGTGCTGTTTATCCAGACGTCGGAACTGCCGATGTTCGACGTGCTCGTCAGCTTCGCCGCAGGCAGTGCACGGGATCCGCAACACCCGGCCCTGGCCGCCGCCACGTTCAGCCTGTTGAACGAACGCATCCAAGGCAAGAGCCTGGCGCAGATCAAAGAAACCTTTGACGGTCTTGGGGCCCGCTGGGGCATGGGCATCAACCATGATCGCACCTGGTTCTCGTTGCGCAGCCTCAGTGCGCCGCAAAAGCGTGAACCGGCCCTGCAATTGTTCGCGCAGATGCTTGGCCAGCCGCTGCTGGCCGATGACGCTTTGCTGCGAGTCAAGAGCGAGCTGCTGCAGATTATTGAGAGCCAGCAGCAAGACCCGCTGACTCAGGTGGTCCGGGGCATGAGCGGACTGCTTTTCAACGACCACCCCTATGCCCAGTCGGTCTATGGGACGACGCAGGACCTGGCAACCCTCACCCGTGAACAGGTCCAGGCCTTCCACAAAGCCAATTACCACGCCGGCAACACCCAGATCACCCTGGTCGGGGACCTGACCCTGGATCAAGCGCAGGCCCTTAGCGTGCAGATCAGTAACAGCTTGCCCGTCAAGCCTACTGCGCTGGCCGTGGCGGATATCCCGGTCACGCCGCCCACCAGAACCTCGCGGCATATTGAACAAGCCCAGAACCAGACCCACCTGATGCTGGCGCAACCCGGTGTCAGCCGTAAGCACCCCGACTATGTGGCACTCAGGGTGGCCAACCTGATATTCGCCGGTGGCAGCTCGGGATCGCGGCTGATGCAAGAACTGCGCGAGAAACGCGGCCTGACTTACAGCGTGTCCATGGACACTGCCGACAAACAATGGGCCAACCCCACTGTGATCTATGTGCAAACCCAACCGCAATTCAGCGAAGGCACGCTAACCCTGATCAAAAGCCTGTTCCGCGATTACCTGCACACCGGGCCGACCTCGCGGGAACTGGACGACGCCAAGCGCCTGATCCTCGGCAGTACCGCACTGGCCAGTGCCAGCAATGCGCAGATACTCTCCGGACTGTCGGAGATCAGCCGTCATGATTTGCCCTTCGACCTGGATTTTTCCGCGCATCAAGCCCAATCGTTGACGGTCGAGCAAATCAAGGCGGCACTCAACCGGCACTACAACGCTGATCACTGGAGCGTGGTCACGCTGGGGCCGACCACGACCCAGCAAGCCCTGCCAGAACCCGTCGATCGAGCCGGCCTGGGCATGTGTCGCGCTGAGGAGCAGATTGTGGCAAGTTAGTTTTCCAGTTGCACCGGCAGAACGAGCACTTCGTTCTGCCACCTTGTCCATCCGCAGCAACGAGATCGTCGTGCCCCAACCCTCCCCAGCACCGGCAAGCCCCTTCACCCCGGCATTTGGCCTCGGCAACCCGCACTTGCAAACCCTGTGGGGGCCGCTGTGGCGCAAGACCACCCACCTGGAGCGGCAGCGCGAACGCCTGTGGCTCGATGACGGCGACTTCCTCGATCTCGACTGGCACGGCCCGCACAGCGTCGACACGCCCCTCGTACTGGTGTTGCACGGGCTGACCGGCTCCTCCAATTCGCCCTATGTCGCTGGCCTGCAACGTGCCCTCGCCGCACAAGGCTGGGCCAGCGTCGCGCTGAACTGGCGCGGCTGCTCGGGCGAACCAAATCTGCTGCCACGCAGTTACCACTCCGGCGCCAGCGAGGACCTCGCCGCGGCGATCAACCACCTGCGGGCAACGCGGCCCCTGGCCCCGCTGTATGCGGTCGGCTATTCCCTGGGGGGCAACATCCTGCTCAAACACCTGGGCGAAACCGGCAGCGCCAGCCAGCTACAAGGCGCGGTGGCGGTTTCGGTGCCCTTTCGCCTGGATCAGTGCGCCGACCGCATCGGCCAGGGCTTTTCCAAGGTCTACCAGGCGCACTTCATGCGCGAAATGCTCGCGTACATCAAGAACAAGCAGCGCCAGTTTCTCCAGGACGGACGCCACGAAGGCCTGGCGACCCTGGCCAGCCTCGGCTCGCTGGACAAGATGCGTACCTTCTGGGACTTCGACGGTCGGGTCACCGCGCCGCTGCATGGCTACGCCGATGCCCAGGACTACTACCGACGCGCTTCCAGCCGCTACTTCCTCGGTGAAATCCGCACCCCGACCCTGATCATCCAGGCCGCCGACGATCCCTTCGTCTACCCCCACAGCCTGCCTGAACCCGGCGAACTGTCGACCTGCACCCGCTTCGAGCTGCAGGCCAAGGGTGGGCACGTCGGTTTTGTCGACGGCACCTTGCGCACCCCGGGTTATTACCTGGAACGGCGCATCCCCCAGTGGCTGGCCCAGCCGGGTCGCGACTAGGACCATGGACAGTCAATCGGGCGAGTCGATCCGTTTCTGGCACACCGCCCCCTTGGCCGGGGTCGAACTGCTGTCGGCGCGCTACATCGAGCAACGCTTCGTGCCCCATGTGCACGATGGCTTTGTGATCGGCATGATCATGGCGGGCGCCCAGCGCTACCGTTATCGCGGTGCCGAGCACCTGGCCGGCAGCGGCACCCTGGTGGTGATCAATCCGGACGAACTACACACCGGGCACAAGGGCACCGAGGATGGCTGGCTGTACCGCGCGTTCTACCCGGACAACGGGCAGATCCTCGGGCTGCTGGCCGAACTCGAATTGCCCTCCCGCAGCTTGCCGGCTTTCGGCGCCACGCTGTATCGCGACCCGGACCTGGTCAGTGGTTTCTGTCAGTTGCACCGTTTGCTGGAAAGCCCGGCCAGCGCCCTGCAACAACAAACCCTGTGGCGGGAAACGATGCTCTCGCTGCTGCAACGCCATGCC
This sequence comes from Pseudomonas sp. P5_152, assembly GCF_033989915.1. Taxonomy (NCBI): domain Bacteria; kingdom Pseudomonadati; phylum Pseudomonadota; class Gammaproteobacteria; order Pseudomonadales; family Pseudomonadaceae; genus Pseudomonas; species Pseudomonas sp. P5_152. Next base: position 2,714,964 of record NZ_JASFAH010000002.1, read on the forward strand.
GCCGTGGCCACGCCTGGGCAGCCGGGCCGAGAGCACCGCGCGATCGCCAGGGCCAAGGAATTGCTGCATGCGCAACTGGCCGCACCGCCATCCCTGGAAGCGCTTGCGGCGGCGGTCAACCTGTCGCCCTTCCACTTCGCCCGAGTGTTCCGCCACGCCACCGGCATGCCACCGCACACCTGGCTGATGCAACAGCGCATCGCCCAGGCCCGGGCGTTACTGCGCGAAGGCTGCCTGCCGCTGGCGGTCGCTACACAACTGGGGTTTGCCGACCAGAGCCATTTAAGCCGGCAATTCAAGAAGGTCTACGGCGTCGGCCCCGGCGCCTACCGCACCGCCAGAATGACCCCGTAGGAAATCTGCAAGATCATTCAAGACAACTCTTTGCCCCGTCGCGCAAGATGCCGGCACAAGGAGAGTCTCCATGACCCGTCAGCAACTTTTTTCCCGTGGTATCCGCGACAGTTTCGCCATGGCGGTGGGCATCCTGCCGTTCGGCCTGATCTTCGGCACCCTGGCCGGCGCGGCGGGCCTGACGCTGTGGCAGGCGGTCGGCATGTCACTGCTGGTGTATGCCGGCTCCGCACAACTGATCGCCCTCAGCCTGGTGGGCACCGGCGCCAGTGTGCTGGTGATCCTGTTGACCACCTTCATCGTCAACCTGCGTCATGTGCTCTACAGCGCCACCCTGCAGCCCCATGTCGGCCGTCTGCCGCAGCACTGGCGGCTACTCCTGGCCTTCTGGCTGACCGATGAAACCTTTGCCGTGGTCCAGCGGTTTTACCTGCTGCACGGCGACAAGCCCCTGGCGCAGTGGTACTGGCTGGGCGTCGCCAGCTCGCTGTATGCCTGCTGGGTGGGCAGTTCGCTGGCCGGCGTGCTGTTTGGCCAGGCAGTGCCGGACCTGGCGAGCTGGGGCCTGGAGTTCGCGATGCTGGCGACCTTTATCGGGATTGTGGTGCCGCTGCTGCGCAACCAGCCGCAAATTGCCGCGGCCCTGGCCGCCGGCGCCGTGGCCCTGGCCACCCTGCACTGGCCCTACAAACTGGGCCTGATGGCCGCGGCGTTCAGCGGGATCGCCGTGGGTGTGCTGCTGGAGCGCCGCCAACTGCAGCAACATCACACCAGGGAGCTGCGCTCATGAGTTACGGCTGGCTGATTCTGGGAATGATGGCGATCACCTTTGCCCTGCGCTACAGCCTGTTCGCCTGGCCCAACCTGAAGTTCCCGCCACTGGTACGCCAGGGGCTGCACTACGTACCGACGGCGGTACTGACAGCCATCGTGGTGCCAGGCATGTTGTTGCCCGATGGCCAGCATTGGGCGCTGACCCTGAACAATGCCTACCTGCTGGCTGGGTTGGCAGCCATCGCCATCGCAGCCACCACCCGCCACCTGTTGGCGACCATCGGTGGCGGCATGCTGGTGTTCTTTGGCTTGCGCTGGCTGCTGGGGCAGTTACCGCTTTAAGGCTCAGTCGCCGGTGGCAATCGCCCGCTGCGGATCGGTGATCCATTCGCTCCACGAGCCGGCGTACAGTGCCCCCAACGGGTAGCCGGCGAGGCACAGGGCAAACAGGTTGTGGCAGGCTGTCACGCCCGAACCGCAGTACGCCACCAGTTCACTCGGCGAGCGCTGCGCCAGCTTCTCGGCAAACCGCTGCTGGAGTTGCGCAGCCGGCAGAAAGCGTCCGTCCGGCCCCAGGTTATCGGTGAAGGCCGCACATGACGCGCCGGGGATATGCCCGGCCACCGGATCGATCGGTTCGACCTCGCCGCGAAACCGCGGCAGCCCACGGGCATCGAGCAGGGTCAGCTCCGGCCGAGTGAGGCGTTGCTGCAATTGGTCGGCGCTCAAGACCATGGCCGCGTCCGGGGTACCGCTGAACGTGCCACGGGTATTGCCCGGCGCATCCAGGCTCAGCGGCAGGCCGGCGGCGTGCCAGGCCTTGAGGCCACCGTCGAGGATAAACACCCCGTCACGCTTGCCCAGCCACGCCAGCAACCACCAGGCCCGGGCTGCATACGCCCCTGGACCGTCGTCATACAGCACCACCTGGCTGTCATTGTCGATGCCCCAGGCTTGCAGGCGCTCGATCAGGGCCTGCGGGTCCGGCAGTGGGTGCCGGCCGGTGACACCCTTGATCACCGGCCCGCTGAGGTCACGCTCCAGATCGGCAAACGAGGCGCCGGCAATATGCCCTTCGGCATAGCTGCGCTGGCCATAATCCGGATCTTCGAGGGCAAAGCGACAATCCAGGATCACCAGGGCGGCCTGCTCCTTTTTCTGGTCCAGGGCAAGGGGGCTGATCAGTTGCGCGATGGGCATAGCGGGCTCCTGTGAGGTAAGTCTTGGCGCGATCCTACTGCACTTCTTCGAGGGCCTGGCCCAGCGGCACGTAATACTCCTCGAACAAGGCGTCGATTTCCTCGCGCGATTGTTCGGTGACAAACCCGGCTTCCAGCACCAGCACCTGGTACACGCCGCGTTTAATGGCCTGTTCACTGAGGTGGCTGGAGTTTTCTCGGGTGGTACACAAAAAGCGCACCCAGGAGGTCAGGATGATCCAGGCGTTGAGCGTCAGGGATTCGATCTGCACCTTGTCCATGGCGAGGATGCCGGCGGCGACAAAACCGGCGTAGATCGCCGTGCCCTGGATCAGGCAGCGCTGGGAAAACCGTCGATAACGGGCCGCCAACTCCGGATCATTATCCAGCAGGTGCTCCAGGTCGCGGTGCAAAAACCGGTAGCGCCACATCGCGTCCAGCAGTTCCTGCAGGTAGTAACGCTTGTCTTCAACCGTGGCGGCGCGCCCTTGCGGCGGGCGCAGGAAGCTTTCCACCAGGGCCTCGTACTCACTGAACAACACGGCGATGATCGCCTGCTTGTTGGGGAAGTGGTAGTACAGGTTGCCCGGGGATATCTCCATGTGCGCGGCGATATGGTTGGTGCTGATACTGCGTTCACCCTGCTGGTTGAACAGCTCCAGGCTGTTCTGCACGATGCGCTCGCTGGTTTTTATTCGTGGGGCCATGGCTTGAGCTTTAATTCTGCTGTGCGTTGCGGGCATCTTACGACCTATCCGTCGGCGGATAAATCATCACATCCCGAGGAAGTCATTTGACTTTTTAGAGCATAGACTCTAAAAACTTCTCCATTATAAAAAAACCTGGAGCTACCATGCCCGCCGAAATTGCCTACCTGCAAGACTCCCAGCAGCCATTGAGTGAGCTTCACGACCTGTTTACCGCCCAGCGCCAGGCGTATGCGGCCAACCCTATGCCGCCTGCGGCCCAGCGCCAGCAGTGGCTCAAGGTCTTGAGCGACGTCCTGAGTGACCAGCGCCAGGCCTTGATCGAAGCGATCAGCGCAGACTTCAGCAACCGCAGCGCCGATGAAACCCTGCTCGCCGAACTGATGCCGAGCCTGCACTGCATTCATTACGCCAGCAAACACCTCAAGGGCTGGATGAAAGCCTCGCCACGCAAAGTAGGCGTGGCGTTCCAGCCGGCCAAGGCCAAGGTGGTCTACCAACCGCTGGGGGTCGTCGGGGTCATCGTGCCGTGGAACTACCCGCTCTACCTGGCCATCGGCCCGCTGGTCGGCGCCCTGTCTGCGGGCAACCGAGTGATGCTCAAGCTCAGCGAATCCACGCCGGCCACCGGCGAGCTGCTTAAATTCCTGCTGGCCAAGATCTTCCCTCAGGACCTGGTGACCGTGGTGCTGGGCGAGGCCGATGTGGGCGTGGCGTTTTCCCAACTGCCGTTCGACCACCTGCTGTTCACTGGCGCCACCAGCATCGGCAAACACGTGATGCGCGCGGCGGCCGAGAACCTGACACCGGTGACCCTGGAACTGGGTGGCAAATCCCCGGCCATCGTCTCCCACGACGTGCCGCTCAAGGATGCCGCCGAACGCATCGCCTTCGGCAAAACCCTGAACGCCGGGCAAACCTGTGTCGCTCCGGACTATGTGCTGGTGCCGCAGGACCGGGTTGAATCCTTCGTCGAGGCCTATCGCCAGGCGGTACGTGGCTTCTACCCGACCTTGGCGGACAACCCCGACTACACCGCCATCATCAACCCACGCCAACTGGCGCGACTGCACAGCTACCTGAGTGACGCGAGCGCCAAGGGCGCACAGTTGATCCCGCTGTTCGAGCAAGACCAGGACCGGCGCATGGGCCACAGCGTGCTGCTGAATGTCAGCGACGAGATGATCGTGATGCAGGACGAAATCTTCGGCCCGCTGCTGCCAGTGGTGCCCTACACGACCCTGGACCAGGCATTTGCCTACATCAATCAACGACCACGTCCACTGGCGCTTTACTACTTTGGCTACAACAAGGCCGAACAGAATCGCGTACTCCAGGAAACCCATTCCGGCGGGGTCTGCCTCAACGACACCCTGCTGCACGTTGCCCAGGACGACATGCCGTTTGGCGGTATCGGCGCTTCCGGCATGGGCCATTACCACGGCAGGGAAGGTTTCCTGACATTCAGCAAAGCCAAGGGCGTGCTGATCAAGCAGCGCTTCAACGCGGCCAAGTTGATCTACCCACCCTATGGCAAGTCGATCCAGAAGCTGATCCAGAAACTGTTCATCCGCTGACCCTTCACTGCCGGGTAAAAACAATAATGAACCCACGCTTTTGCGATGCCCCCGCGCTGTCACGGCGCGGCCTGCTCAAATTCAGTCTCGGCGCCAGCGCCTTCCTCGCCACCGCAGGCCTGGGCGCCAGCCTCAGCGGTTGCTCGGCCAGCAGCCCGGCCAACGGGTTTGCGATTATCCGCGACACTGACCTGAGTTTTTTGCGGGCGCTGTTGCCGGTGATGCTCGAGGGCGCCGTGGTGGCCGAAAAACTCCCCGCCGCTACCGAACAAACCCTGCGCAGCCTGGACCACGGCCTCGATCACTTGTCGCCAGAAATGCTCAAGCTGACCCAGCAACTGTTCGACGTGCTGGGCATGGCGGTCACCCGCGGGCCACTGACCGGAATCTGGGGCAGTTGGGAAAATGCCAGCAGCGAGGCCATCCGCCACTTCCTGCAACGCTGGCAGAACAGCTCGTTAAGCCTGCTGCGCATGGGCCACAGTTCGATCCTGCAACTGGTGATGATGGCCTGGTACAGCCGCGCCGAATCGTGGGCCCATTGCGGCTATCCCGGGCCACCGAAAGTCTGAGATCCAGGCACCTTCACCACCTGATAAATATAAGAGAGCCCCAGATGCCCGTACCCGATCCGTTTCGCGAAGGCATGGCCCGCGGCTGGAAAACCTACAACGGCTCACAACTGGCCAATGACCTGACCCTGGAAGCCGACATCGCCATCATTGGCAGCGGCGCGGGCGGTGGCACCACGGCCGAGATCCTCAGTGCGGCCGGCTACAAGGTGCTGCTGATCGAAGAAGGCCAGCTCAAGACCAGCAGCGACTTCAAGATGCTCGAAGACCAGGCCTACGCCAACCTCTACCAGGAGGGCATCGGCCGCATGAGCAAGGACGGTGCGATCACCATCCTGCAGGGCCGCGCGGTAGGTGGCACGACGCTGATCAACTGGACCTCGAGCTTTCGCACCCCCGAGCCGACCCTCGAACACTGGGCCAGGGAGCATGCCGTCAAGGGCCATAGCCCGGCGGACATGGCGCCCTGGTTCGAAAAAATGGAACAACGCCTCGGCGTCGCACCCTGGCTGGTGCCACCCAATGCCAACAACGAAGTGATCAAGAAAGGCTGCGAGCAACTCGGCTACAGCTGGCACGTGATTCCGCGCAACGTGCGTGGGTGCTGGAACCTCGGTTATTGCGGCATGGGCTGCCCGACCAACGCCAAACAGTCGATGATGGTCACCACCATTCCCGCGACCCTGGAAAAAGGCGGCGAGCTGCTGTACCTGGCTCGCGCCGAACAGCTGTTGATCAAGGACGACCAGGTCACCGGCCTGCTGTGCGTGGCCATGGATGAACGCTGCGTGGCGCCCACTGGTCGCACCATTACCGTCAAGGCACGGCACTACGTGCTGGCCGGTGGCGGGATCAACAGCCCGGCGCTGTTGCTGCGTTCCAAGGCACCCGACCCTCACGAGCGCCTCGGCAAACGCACCTTCCTGCACCTGGTGAACATGTCTGCCGGGCTGTTCGATGAAGTCATCAACCCGTTCTACGGCGCGCCGCAGTCGATTTACTCCGACCACTTTCAATGGCAGGACGGCGCCACCGGCAAAATGTCCTACAAGCTCGAAGTGCCGCCGCTGCACCCGGCGCTGGCCGCGACCCTGCTCGGCGGCTTCGGCGCCGAGAACGCCGCGCACATGCAGCAACTGCCCCATACCCACGCCATGCTCGCCCTGCTGCGTGACGGTTTCCACCCGGACAGCAGCGGCGGCAGCGTCGAGTTGCGCGGCGACGGCACGCCGGTGCTCGACTATCAGGTTTCCGACTACGCCTGGGACGGCCTACGTCGGGCCTTTCACAGCATGGCCGAGATCCAGTTCGCCGGTGGCGCCAAGGCCGTCATGCCGATGCACGCCGATGCGCGCTACGTCAACAGTCTCACCAAAGCCCGCACGTTGATCGACGGCCTGAGCCTGGAGCTGTATCGCACCCGCCTGGGCAGCGCCCACGTCATGGGCGGTTGCGCCATGGGCGAAGACCCGACCCACGCCGTGACCGACAGCCTCGGACGACATCATCAACTGCGCAATCTGTCGGTGCATGACGGCTCGCTGTTCCCCACCAGCATTGGCGCCAACCCGCAACTATCGGTCTACGGGCTGACCGCGCAATTGGCCAGCGCACTGGCCGAACGCCTGCGAAATCCATGAAAAAACTGCATATTCGCCTGGTCTATAGTGCGTTCTTAGCCCAATGGCGACTTGGCCGACCGGGAAGGCTGCGATACCATCCGACTCCCCAACGGATTCCCGCCAGGACGACGCGATGAACCGAGTGTTGTACCCAGGTACCTTCGACCCTATTACCAAGGGCCATGGCGATCTGGTCGAACGCGCCGCGCGCCTGTTCGATCATGTGATCATTGCTGTCGCCGCCAGCCCCAAGAAAAACCCGCTATTCCCCCTGGAACAGCGTGTGGAGCTGGCCCGCGAGGTCACCAAACATCTGCCGAACGTCGAAGTCGTCGGCTTTTCGACGCTGTTGGCGCACTTCGCCAAAGAGCAGAATGCCAATGTATTCCTGCGTGGTTTGCGTGCGGTGTCGGATTTCGAGTACGAATTCCAGCTGGCCAATATGAACCGCCAGTTGGCCCCGGACGTGGAAAGCCTGTTCCTGACGCCGTCCGAGCGCTATTCGTTTATTTCTTCGACGCTGGTCCGTGAAATTGCAGCCCTGGGCGGCGATATCACTAAATTCGTCCACCCGGCCGTGGCCGATGCTCTTACACTCCGGTTCAAGAAATAGACCCCGACTGTAGGAGCTGGCTTGCCAGCGAAAAACGTCAACGATTACGCAGTGCTATCAGAAAGTACACAGCGCCCTGACGTTTTTCGCGAGCAAGCTCGCTCCTACAGCGTCAATGCGGCACAATTGTGCGCATTAGTTTTCAGATGCCCGGGCCGACGACCCTGGCTGGAGTCCCCAATGTCCCTGATCATCACCGACGATTGCATTAACTGCGACGTCTGCGAACCCGAGTGCCCGAACGCCGCCATCTCCCAGGGCGAAGAGATCTACGTGATCGACCCGAACCTGTGCACCCAGTGCGTCGGCCACTATGACGAGCCGCAATGCCAGCAGGTCTGCCCGGTCGATTGCATTCCGCTGGACGAAGCCCATCCGGAAACTGAAGAGCAGTTGATGGAAAAGTACCGGATCATTACCGGCAAGGCGTAAGGAATCGCGAGCCTGCTCGCGATGAGGCCATAAGCAACCTCACCGCCACATCTGGATCAGCGCTGGCACCTGGGGCAAAACACACTCGCCCGCTGCCCCAGCTTCACCTCGCGAAGTTCTGTCCCGCAGACCTTGCAGCCCTCGCCGCCGCGGCCATAGACGAACAGCTCCTGCTGGAAATAGCCCGGCTGGCCGTCGCCGCCGACAAAGTCGCGCAAAGTGGTGCCGCCGCGCTCGATGGCGGCGGCCAGGATGCGCTTGATCTCGATCGCCAGCTTCAGGTAACGCGCCCGGGAGATGCCCTTGGCCTCGCGGCGCGGGTCGATCCCGGCGGCGAACAGCGCTTCGGTCGCGTAAATATTGCCGACCCCCACCACCACCGCGTTGTCCATGATGAACGGCTTGACCGCCATCGAACGCCCACGTGACAGTTGAAACAGGCGATCGCCGTCGAACAGGTCCGTCAGCGGCTCCGGCCCCAGGCGCAGCAGCAGTTCGTGGTTGAGCGGGTCAAGGCTCCAGAGCATCGCCCCGAAACGGCGCGGGTCGGTGTAGCGCAGGGCCAGGCCGGACTCCAGCTCGATGTCCACATGCTCATGCTTGGCCGCCGGCAGGCCGATTTCCACCAGGCGTAGATTCCCCGACATGCCCAGGTGACTGATCAAGGTGCCGACCTCGGCGTTGATCAGCAAATACTTGGCACGCCGCTCCACCAGCACAATGCGCTGCCCGGACAGGCGCACATCGAGGTCCTCGGGGATCGGCCAGCGCAGGCGCCGCTCACGCACCACCACCCGGCTGACGCGCTGGCCTTCCAGGTAGGGCGCAATCCCGCGGCGGGTGGTTTCGACTTCCGGCAATTCAGGCATGGCGTACTCGGCTCAGGAAAGGTCCGGCGCTCAATGGTGCGCGCCGAGTTCACGGATCGTCTGTTTGAGGTTCTCGAAGTCGTAGTCCGAGAGGCCGACATAGTCGAGTACCAGGTGACCGATGCTGTCCCACTCATGATCTTCGGTCTGGTTGCCCAGGACCCGGTACGAGGCACAGATGTGTTCCGCCATCTTGAGGATCGCCAGCAGGTTCTTCAACTGACTGTTGCGCGAGGACTCATCGCTGAAGATCGCCAGGGCATTGTGATGATTGGCGATAGCGTGGCTGACATGTTCCGGCAGGCGCCAGGACTTTGCCGTGTAGTAGCCGACCACCGCATGGTTGGTGTTGAACGCATGGTTTTCCGTGTCCACCACCCGGCAATCGACGCCGGCGTTGGCATAGGCCTGTTCCAGCACTGCCATATAGTTGGGGAAGCGCTTGAGCATCAGCGGCACGCCACAGTCGTGGAACAGCCCCAGGGCATAGGCTTCGTCCACCGCTTGCGAGCCGATGCGCTTGGCCAGGCTGAGGCTGGTCATCGCCACGTCCTGCGCCGTGTCCCAGAAACGGTTGAGGGTGACGATGGTGTCGTCATTCATCTCACCCTTGATCGACTGCGCGTTGATCATGTTGATCACCGAGCGGCTGCCCAACAGGTTCACCGCCCGCTGGATCGAGGCAATCTTGTTGCTCAGGCCGAAATACGGCGAGTTGACGATTTTCAACAACGCGCCGGAGAGACCCGGGTCCTGGGAGATCAGCTTCGCGATCACTTCAAGGTCCGGGTCCGGCATGTACTGTTCCATCTGCAAATCCACCATGATTTGCGGTTGAGGCGGAACGCTGATGCCTTGCAGGGCCTGCTGAATCTGTTCGGAAGATAGCTCTTGGGACATAAGTACTCACTCTGGGCAGGCGGCGATTCTACCCCTTAAGCGCAGGTTGCCGACACCTCAAACCGCTCCCGCAGTCCATCCGGTGAGCCCGCCAACGGCTGCGCAACAGGGTATACTCCCGCTCTTTTTTCTGGAGCGACGTCATGTCCCTGCCAAGCTTGCGCCTCAAAGCCAATGCCGACCGTCGCCTGCGCGCCGGCCACCTGTGGGTCTACAGTAACGAAATCGACGTAGCCGCCACCCCGCTGCACGGCTTCAAGGCCGGCGACCAGGCGATCCTGGAAGCCGCCGGTGGCAAGCCGCTGGGCATCGTCGCCATGAGCCCGAACAACCTGATCTGCGCCCGCCTGCTGTCGCGCGACATCAAGCTGCCACTGGACAAGTCGCTGCTGGTGCACCGCCTGAACGTCGCCCTGTCGCTGCGCGAGCGCCTGTTCGACAAGCCGTTCTACCGCCTGGTCTACGGCGATTCCGACCTGCTGCCGGGCTTGGTAGTCGACCGTTTCGGCGACATCCTGGTGGTGCAGATCGCCTCGGCGACCATGGAAACCCATAAAGACGACGTGATCGCCGCGTTGACCCAAGTGCTCAAGCCGAGCGGCATTCTGTTCAAGAATGACTCCGCCGCGCGCGACGCCGAAGGCCTCGAGCGCTACGTCGACACCGTGTTCGGCCTGGTGCCGGAGTGGGTCGCCCTGGAAGAGAACGGGGTGAAATTCGAAGCGCCGGTCATTCAGGGCCAGAAAACCGGCTGGTTCTACGACCACCGCATGAACCGCGCCCGCCTGGCCCCGTACGCCAAAGGCAAGCGTGTACTGGACCTGTACAGCTACATCGGTGGCTGGGGCGTGCAGGCTGCCGCATTCGGCGCCAGCGAAGTGTTCTGCGTCGACGCCTCGGCCTTCGCCCTCGACGGCGTTGAGCGCAACGCTGCGCTGAACGGCTTTGCCGACAAGATGACCTGCATCGAAGGCGACGTGTTCGAAGCCCTGAAAGAGTTGAAAGCCAGCGAAGAACGTTTCGACGTGATCGTGGCCGACCCGCCGGCGTTCATCAAACGCAAGAAAGACATGAAGAACGGCGAAGGCGCCTACCGTCGCCTGAACGAGCAAGCCATGCGCCTGCTCAACAAGGACGGCATCCTGGTCAGCGCCTCGTGCTCGATGCACCTGCCCGAAGATGATCTGCAGAACATCCTGCTGACCAGCGCCCGCCACCTGGACCGCAACATCCAGCTGCTGGAACGCGGCGGCCAGGGCCCGGACCACCCGGTACACCCGGCCATCGCCGAAACGCGCTACATCAAGAGCATCACCTGCCGGCTGTTGCCCAACAGCTGATAACGCAAAACCTATGTAGGAGCGAGCGCCCGCTTGCGGCGCCCGCTTGCGGCTTGCTCGCTTGCGGCTTGCTCGCGATGGAGGTTAACGATAACGCGGGGAACCTGATACTCCGCGGTGTCATTGAACTCATCGCGAGCGGGCTCGCTCCAGGTGCAGGACACATTCTGATCCACTACCGAAGCGACAACCTCCCACCCCACGCCTACCGTTTTCTCTTCCCATCACCGAAGAGGACAACGGAATGTCCAACACGCCAAAAGCCCATCGATTACGCACAGGTCGGCACTCGCAATCCGGTCGTATCTATCACCTGACCGCTGTCACCCATGAACGACAACCATTCTTCCAGGATTGGCACACTGGCCGCTTTTTGGTGCACGAGTTCAGAAGGGCTCAGGAAGCCGGCTATGCCACGTCGATAGCCTGGGTCATCATGCCGGATCACTTTCATTGGCTGGTTGAATTGCACAACGGTGATTTGCCGAGACTGATGCAGGCGGCCAAATCCAGAAGTGCTCGCGCCATCAACCAGCAAAGAGGTCGCCACGAAACACTATGGCAAAAGGGTTACTTCGATCGGGCCTTGCGTCGCGAGGAAGACCTGAAAGCCATCGCCCGATACATCATCGCCAACCCTTTGCGCGCCGGGCTTGTGACTCGAGTTGGAGACTACCCCCTGTGGGATGCCATGTGGATTTAATACTGTAGGAGCGAGCTCGCTCGCGATGGTGGTCAACGATAACGCGGGGAACCTGACACCCCGCGGCGTTCTCGGGTTCATCGCGAGCGAGCTCGCTCCTACGGGGGTGGTCGCCAAACGTCCTGTGAATGCTTGCAGCCATTCCCTCCAGCCGCCAGCGGTGTAGAATCGAACGATTCATCGCCAGTCATCCCCCGGCGGGTTTATGAGCTCAAGCTGAAGCGCGCGGCGATCCCGCAAAGTTCTCGGCAACTTCCGGACACCCGGCTATTTCTGAGTGTTCCAGACGTCAATAGAAGCTCACTTCCCTTTTGATACCTGATTAGCCGCCCGGAGTGCTTCATGCCAGATTACCGCTCGAAAACATCCACCCACGGTCGCAACATGGCCGGTGCTCGCGCTCTGTGGCGCGCCACGGGGATGAAAGATGACGACTTCAAAAAGCCGATCATCGCCATTGCCAACTCCTTTACCCAATTCGTCCCGGGCCACGTGCACCTCAAGGACCTGGGTCAACTGGTTGCCCGCGAGATCGAGCGCGCTGGCGGTGTGGCCAAGGAATTCAACACCATTGCAGTCGATGACGGCATCGCCATGGGTCACGACGGCATGCTCTATTCGCTGCCGAGCCGCGAGATCATCGCCGACTCCGTCGAGTACATGGTCAACGCCCACTGCGCCGACGCGATCGTCTGCATCTCCAACTGCGACAAGATAACCCCCGGCATGCTGATGGCCGCCTTGCGCCTGAACATCCCGGTGATCTTCGTTTCCGGCGGTCCGATGGAAGCCGGCAAGACCAAGCTCGCCTCCCACGGCCTGGACCTGGTTGACGCCATGGTCATCGCCGCCGACTCCAGCGCTTCTGACGAGAAAGTCGCTGAGTACGAGCGCAGCGCCTGCCCGACGTGCGGCTCGTGCTCCGGCATGTTCACCGCCAACTCGATGAACTGCCTGGTTGAAGCCCTCGGCCTCGCGCTGCCGGGCAACGGCTCGACCCTGGCCACCCACAGCGACCGCGAACAGCTGTTCCTGCAAGCCGGGCGCACCATCGTCGAACTGTGCAAACGCTACTACGGTGACAACGACGACTCGGTACTGCCGCGCAATATCGCCAACTTCAAGGCGTTCGAAAACGCCATGACGCTGGACATCGCCATGGGCGGTTCCACCAACACCATCCTGCACTTGCTGGCCGCAGCCCAGGAAGCCGAGATCGACTTCGACCTGAAGGACATCGACCGCCTGTCGCGCCACGTACCGCAACTGTGCAAGGTCGCGCCGAACATCCAGAAGTACCACATGGAAGACGTGCACCGCGCCGGCGGGATCTTCTCGATCTTAGGCTCGCTGGCCCGTGGCGGCCTGCTGCACACCGAGCTGCCGACCGTGCACAGCAAGACCATGGCCGAAGGCATCGCCAAGTGGGACATCACCCAGACCACCGACGAAGCCGTGCACCACTTCTTCAAGGCCGGCCCGGCGGGCATCCCGACCCAGACCGCATTCAGCCAGTCGACCCGCTGGGAAACCCTGGACGACGACCGTGAAAACGGCTGCATCCGCAGTGTCGAGCATGCCTATTCGCAAGAAGGCGGCCTGGCCGTGCTGTACGGCAACATCGCCCTGGACGGCTGCGTGGTGAAAACCGCCGGTGTCGACGAGTCGATCCACGTGTTCGAGGGTCGCGCCAAAATCTACGAAAGCCAGGACAGCTCGGTGCGCGGCATCCTCGCCGACGAAGTCAAAGAAGGCGACATCGTGATCATCCGTTACGAAGGCCCGAAAGGCGGCCCGGGCATGCAGGAAATGCTCTATCCGACCTCCTACCTCAAGTCCAAGGGCCTGGGCAAAGCCTGCGCCCTGCTCACCGACGGTCGCTTCTCCGGCGGCACCTCGGGCCTGTCCATCGGCCACGCTTCGCCAGAAGCCGCTGCCGGCGGTGCGATTGGCCTGGTGCAGGATGGCGACAAAGTGTTGATCGACATTCCCAACCGCTCGATCAACCTGTTGGTCAGCGATGAAGAACTGGCGGCACGCCGCGTCGAGCAGGACAAGAAAGGCTGGAAGCCGGTTGAAGTGCGCCCACGCAAAGTGACCACTGCACTGAAAGCCTACGCCCTGCTGGCCACCAGCGCCGACAAGGGTGCCGTGCGTAACAAGGCGATGCTCGACGGGCTGTAAGGCTTAACCGTCGAACAAAAAAATACCCCGCCAAGTGCGGGGTATTTTTTTGGACAACATCCGGTCAGCTGTAGGAGCGAGCCTGCTCGCGAAAAACCTGAGAGCACCGCGGGGTATCAGGCTTCCAGCGTTATCGTTGACGACCATTGCGAGCAGGCTCGCTCCTACAGTGAAGCAAATCCTTACTGGATTTCCTCCGGCTTGACGATCACCCAGTTCTTGTCCGCCGTCACCGGCAGCCCTTCTTTGGCCTGGGCCGCAGCGTGCTTGGCCATCATGCCGTTGATCTGGGCCATGTATTTGTCCTTGCGGTTGACCCACAGGTGGATGCCGCCCTTGGCCACGTCGACACTGTGAAACAGCATGTAGCCGTCGCTGGTCGGAGTGTCGCCGCCCACCAGCACTGGTTTTTTCCACTCGTCGATGTAGATCAGGATGGCGGCCTGCTTGCCAGCCATCCAGGTCGCTGGGGTCCACAGGTATGGGGTCAGCTCCAGGCCCAGGTTGGCCTTCTCGTCATACTTGCCGGCGGTGATCTGCTTGCGCGCGGTGGTCAGCTCGCCGCTTTTGCGGTCCTTGAGCAGCATTGTCACGCCGATCACGTTTTGCGGTTTGACGTTGTAGCCATACTTGGGATCGGAGGCGACCATGCGTACCAGCTCTTCCGAGGCGGCGGTCATCACGTAGACCTCGATGCCGTTTTCCATCAGCTTGTTGTACAGCTCGGCTTGCCCGGTGAAGATCTTCGGCGGGTTGACCTCGATGGTCTTGACCACGTCGCCTTCGTAATAGGTGCTAGGCACCGGCTTGCCGGAGGCCATCAACTCGTCGACGTAGCCCTTGAGTTCCTTGAGGGTGAAACCGGAAAAGACCTGGGCGACCCATGGGTAGCAGACCATGTCATCGAGCTCGCACAGCCGGTAGTAGTAACTGAACAGGCTTTCCTGGTGCTCGGCGGTGTCCTTGAACGGAATCAGTTTCAGGGAGGGGTCCAGCTTCTCGCGGGTGATCAGGCCTTTGTTTTCCATGAACGGCAACAGCGACTCTTCCAGGTCGTAGCGGTAGCTGGTGTTGTCCATGTCGAACACCGCGTAGTTACCCTTGTTGGCGTTGGCCGCGATCATCGCGTCCAGTTGCTTGGCCTGTGCCTCGGGCCAATGTTTGAGATCGGTGGCGAAAACCTGGCCGGCAAGGCCCAGGCACATGGCGACGGCTAACACTTGCGTAGCGACTTTCATGTGCATTTCTCCCTGAATGAAAGCCATCGACGCTAACAAATCTGCATGACAGTCCTCGTCTGAGCACGACCGCTTGCGTGCTGATTCCGTCACCGGCATAACCGACAGCGTCAGCTCCTTATTCCAAAAACGACAGTCACCATGCGTTTTTGGTATTAATTTTATAGATATCAAGCTGTTAGGCTTGCCGGTTCGCAATTGCCCCGCGAGGCGATTGGCACAAGTCTTTTTTGGAGTCTCGATGAATCTGCCGCTGATCCTCAATCTGCTGGTGTTCCTGGCCTTGCTGTTTGGCCTGGCACAAACCCGCCACACCACCTGGAGCCTGGCCAAGAAAGTGCTGCTGGCGCTGGTCATGGGCGTGGCGTTTGGCGTGGCCTTGCACACGATTTACGGTGCCGGCAATCCAGTGCTCAAAGCCTCCATCAGCTGGTTCGACCTGGTGGGTAACGGTTACGTGCAATTGCTGCAAATGATCGTGATCCCCCTGGTATTTGCTTCGATCCTCAGTGCTGTTGCCAGGCTGCACAACGCGTCCTCCCTGGGCAAGATCAGCTTCCTGACCATCGGCACCCTGCTGTTCACCACCGCTATCGCGGCGCTGATCGGCATCGGCCTGACCAACCTGTTCGGCCTGACCGCCGAAGGCCTGGTGGCCGGCACCCAGGAAATGGCACGCCTGCAAACCATCCAGAGCGACTACGCGGGCAAGGTTGCCGACCTGAATGTGCCGCAGTTGCTGCTGTCGTTCATCCCGCAGAACCCGTTCGCCGACCTGGCCCGGGCCAAGCCGACGTCGATCATCAGCGTGGTGATTTTTGCCGCCTTCCTCGGTATTGCAGCCCTGCAACTGCTCAAGGATGACGTGGAAAAAGGTCAGAAAGTGATCAACGCCATCGACACCCTGCAAGCCTGGGTGATGCGCCTGGTACGCCTGGTGATGAAGTTGACCCCCTACGGTGTGCTGGCGCTGATGACCAAAGTGGTCGCCGGTTCCAACCTGCAGGACATCATCAAGCTCGGCAGTTTTGTGGTGGTGTCGTACCTGGGCCTGGGCCTGATGTTTGTAGTCCACGGCCTGCTGGTGGCGCTGGCCGGGATCAACCCGCTGCGCTTTTTCCGCAAGGTCTGGCCGGTACTGACCTTCGCCTTCACCAGCCGCTCCAGCGCCGCGAGCATCCCGCTGAGCATCGAAGCGCAAACCCGCCGCCTGGGGATTCCGCAGTCGATCGCCAGCTTCGCCGCTTCGTTTGGCGCCACCATTGGCCAGAACGGCTGCGCTGGTCTCTATCCGGCGATGTTGGCGGTGATGGTCGCCCCGACCGTGGGCATCAACCCGCTCGACCCGCTGTGGATCGCGACATTGGTGGCGATTGTGACGTTGAGTTCAGCCGGGGTGGCCGGGGTCGGCGGTGGTGCAACCTTCGCCGCGCTGATCGTGTTGCCGGCCATGGGTTTGCCGGTGTCTTTGGTGGCGTTGCTGATTTCCGTCGAGCCGCTGATCGACATGGGCCGCACGGCGCTGAACGTCAGTGGTTCGATGACAGCCGGGGCGATTACCAGCCAGATCATGCAACAGACGGATAAAGACGTGCTGCTGGCTGATGAGCATGAGGAGTTGGCGCACGCTTGAGTCTTTGAGCGGCTGAGCGGGCCTCATCGCGGGCAAGCCCGCTCCCACATGGGTCTTGGTCGAACACAAATATGTGTTCACCGCAGATCCCTGTGGGAGCGGGCTTGCCCGCGATGCTTTTAGGCTTTCTCCCAGATTTCGAAGCTGTACGCCGGTTTGTCGCCTTCGGCCGGATTCAGCGCATTCGACACCAGTTTCCACTGGTTCAACTCAAACTCCGGAAACCACGCATCACCCTCGGGGCTCAGCGCCACGCGGGTCAGGTACAGCCGATCGGCCTGGGCCAATCCTTGCGCATACAGTTGCGCACCGCCAATCAGCATCAGCTCATCGACACCTTGTTCCAGCGCCCATTCCTGCGCTCGCTCGACGGCGGCTTCCAGCGACGGATAGACCTCGGCACCCTCCAGCTGCAAGTCGGCCTGGCGACTGACCACGATGTTCAACCGCCCCGGCAGTGGGCGACCGAGGGAATCCCAGGTCTTGCGACCCATGATGATCGGCTTGCCCAGGGTAGTGGCCTTGAAGTATTTGAAATCCCCCGGCAAGTGCCAGGGCATGCTGTTGTCGACGCCGATCACGCGGTTTTCACCGAGGGCTGCGATCAGGCTGAGGGGGAGTGTTTTTTTCATGGCGAGGAGGATACCAGAGCCTCGCTTTCCCCGATAAGCGCCACAGCGGTTATGCTCAGCACTCACTTAAGCGACGGGATGACGCGTGACTGATCTGCACACACTCTGGCTAACCGAAACCATCCGTCTGCGCGAGGAACACGCCGGCGCCCTGGAGGATTCGCAAGCCAACCGTCTGGCCCGCAATGCCGGTGGCGACCTGCCCAGCCGCATCCAGGCCCGTGCCAGTTGGCTGGCCGAACGCGATGGCCTGACCGCGGCCCTGCGCCATTGGCTACAAGGCGCGCGCCTGGCACTGCTGGTCCTGGCCGTGCTGGCGATCCTCAGTGGCGCCGGCCTGGCATTTGCCGCCCTGGGCGATGGCCAGGCTCCGGTCAATGTGTTCTGGGCCCTGGGCAGCCTGCTCGGGCTGAACCTGATTCTGCTGCTCAGTTGGGCCTCGGGGCTGATCCTCGCCGCCGACTACGGCGCCACCCTCGGGCGCCTGTGGCTGTGGCTCAGTGAAAAACTCGCCCGCGATGCCAAGGCCGCCCACCTGGCGCCGGCACTGCTGCTGTTGCTACAACGGCACAAACTCAATCGCTGGTTGCTGGGCCTGCTGGTCAATGGCCTGTGGCTGGTGGTGATGCTCAGTGCGCTGGTCATGGTCCTGACGCTGATGGCGACCCGGCGCTATGGGTTTGTCTGGGAGACCACCATCCTCAGCGGCGAAACCTTCGTCGCCCTGACCCAGGCCCTCGGTGCCCTGCCTGCGCTGCTGGGGTTCAGCGTGCCTACCGAAGAAATGATCCGCGCCAGCGGTGACGCCGCCCTGAACCTTGAAAGCGCCCGCCAAGCCTGGGCCGGCTGGCTGGTCGGCGTGGTGCTGGTGTACGGTGCATTACCGCGCCTGCTGCTGACCCTGCTGTGCCTGTGGCGCTGGAACCGTGGCCGCGCGGGCTTGCAACTGGACCTGAAATTGCCCGGCTACGCCCAATTGCGTGAACGCCTGATGCCCAGCAGCGAGCGCCTTGGTGTCAGCGATGCCGCGCCAGAGCGCCTGCATCAGGTCGAAAGCGCGAGCAGCGCCCTGCACAGTGACGGCGCGCTGTTGGTAGCCATCGAGCTGGACGACCAGCGCCCGTGGCCGCCGGCCCTGGCGAAGAACGTCAAGGATGCCGGGATCCTCGACAGCCGCGAGTCGCGGCAAAAGCTTCTCGAACAACTGACCCGCTTCCCGCCGGCCCGCCTGCTGATCGCGTGCGACCCCCGGCGCTCTCCGGATCGCGGCAGCCTGGCGCTGATCGCCGAACTGGCCCAGAGCGCCAGCGCCACCCGTGTCTGGCTGCTGCAGGCACCGCCCGGCCAGGCGTTGGACGCCGACCGCCTGGGGGACTGGCATGCCGCCCTGCAGCAATTGGGCTTGCCCTTCGCCGATTGCGCACCGATGAACTGGCTGGAGTCGGGTCATGACTGATGCTCAACCAAAACCGCTGAAGCTCGCCGTAGTCGGCCACACCAACGTCGGCAAAACCTCCTTGTTGCGCACCCTGACCCGGGATGTCGGCTTTGGCGAAGTGTCCCATCGCCCCAGCACCACCCGGCATGTCGAAGGCGCGCGTTTGTCGGTCGATGGCCAGGCCCTGCTGGAGCTCTACGACACGCCAGGCCTGGAAGACGCGATCGCCCTGCTCGACTACCTCGAACACCTGGAACGCCCCGGCGAACGCCTCGACGGCCCTGAGCGCCTGGCGCGTTTCCTCGACGGCAGCGAGGCGCGCCAGCGCTTTGAGCAGGAAGCCAAGGTGCTGCGCCAACTGCTGGCATCCGACGCCGGGCTGTATGTGATCGATGCCCGCGAACCGGTGCTGGCCAAGTACCGCGACGAACTGCAGGTGCTGGCCAGCTGCGGCAAGCCGCTGCTGCCGGTGCTGAATTTCGTCAGCAGCGCCGACCATCGCGAACCGGAATGGCGTGAAGCCCTGGCGCGCCTGGGGCTGCATGCGCTGGTGCGCTTTGACAGTGTCGCGCCGCCGGAAGACGGCGAACGCCGGTTGTATGAAAGCCTGGCGCTGATGCTGGAGAACTCGCGCGGGCAACTCGAGCGCCTGATCGCCGACCAGCAGGCGCAACGCCTGGCGCGCCAGCAAAGCGCCGCCCGCTTGATCGCCGAACTGCTGATCGACTGCGCCGCCTGCCGCCGCAGCGTGGCCAGTGACGCCGGGCAGGAACAGCAGGCCATCAGCGACCTGCGCAAAGCCGTACGCCAGCGCGAACAGCGCTGCGTCGAGGCGCTGCTCAAACTCTACGCCTTCCGCCCGCAGGACGCCGCCGCCAGCGATTTGCCGCTGCTGGACGGACGCTGGGGCGATGATTTGTTCAACCCCGAAACCCTCAAGCAACTGGGTGTGCGGGTCGGTAGCGGGATCGCTGCAGGAGCGGCGGCCGGGGCAGGCGTCGACCTGCTGGTGGGCGGCCTGACCCTCGGCGCAGCCGCGCTGGCCGGCGCCATTGCCGGCGGCGCCCTGCAAACCGCACGCAGTTATGGCAGTCGTTTGCTGGGCAAGATCAAGGGACAACGCGAATTGACCGTCGATGACAGCGTGTTGCGCCTATTGGCACTGCGCCAGCGCCAACTGGTGCTGGCCCTCGACCAGCGCGGGCATGCCGCGATGGACAGCATCAAGGTGGATACGCCGCAGGATAAAGACTGGCGCGAAGGTAAGCTGCCCGAAGCCCTGAGCAAGGCTCGGGCGCACCCGCAATGGTCGTCACTCAATCCCCATGGCAAGTTGAGCCAGGCCGAGCGCCAGGAGCAGGTGGAGCTGTTGGCCGAAAAGGTAACTTAACCCTTTGTCACTAGCTTTGTTTAGCGTTTCGCGACTCGCTTTTAGTATGCTGCTCCAACCGCAACGCGAAGGTGAACTCCCTATGCTTGGCCAGATAACGAAATCGGAGAAAATACTGTGAGGCTCGACAAGTTGCGAGTAAAAAACTATCGCTGCTTCGAACAGTTCGAGATCGACTTCGATCCGCATCTGACCATCCTAATTGCTTCCAACGGTGGCGGTAAAACTACCATTCTAGATGCTGCCCGAGTCGCACTATGGCCATTCATCAAAGGCTTCGACCTGGGCAGTCAGACTGGAAAATCTGCCACTATTCAGATAGAAGATGTGCGTCTCACTCAGTTCAGTACTGGCAACATGGAGCCTCAAACGCCGAGCACTATTGAAGCCTATGGAGCATGGGCGGACATGAATGAGCCGAACAATTGGTTACAGCAGCGCGTGAGACTGAAAAAGGGTACCAATACCATCGGCGATACAGGGAGCAAGGCCCTTACGTCCTATGGTAAGTCTCTGCAAGAACAGGTGCGTGGTGATACCAATGTAACGCTGCCAATGGTTACCTACTTAGGGACTTCCCGACTCTGGTTCGAGGGCCGCTTCACCTCTGTTGCGGCCCAAACCACTCTCGACAGAAGCGAGTACTCCCGAACGTCCGGATACCTGAATTGCCTATCCTATTCGTCCAGCTTCAAAACCTTCACCGCTTGGTACGGCTGGATCTATCGCAGCTATCGTGAGGCACAACTAATTGCTCTGGAGCGCAGTACGAAATTGTCCGATACAGGACAACGCTTCGAGCGGGTCATCACGGCCATCAAACATGCCATTGATCTACTAATAAAGGCGCCGACTGGTTGGCACAGCCTTGAGTACAGTGAGAGTCATCACCAGCAATTGGTCATGCACCACCCCGAGCATGGAGTGTTGTCCGTAGACATGCTCAGCGATGGACTGCGCAACACAATTGCCATGGTTGCCGATCTCGCGTTTCGTGCATGCAAACTCAACCCACACCTCGGTGAGCGAGCAGCGCTTGAAACCCCTGGCATTGCCTTGATAGATGAAGTGGATATGTTTCTGCACCCATACTGGCAACAAACAATAATAGGGGGGTTGCGGGCCGCTTTCCCCGCGATGCAATTCATTGTAACGACGCATAGTCCCCAGGTTCTTAGCACCGTACGGCGTGAAAATATCAGGGTGATTGGCAAAGATGCCCACGGCCAAATGGTCGCTTCCCAACCCCTTGCCATGACCTACGGCGAGCCGAGCAACAGCGTTCTCCACAGTGTGATGCAAGTCGATCCGCAGCCGCCAGTTGATGAAAAGCCCGATTTATTAAGACTCACAGAGTGGGTGGACAAGGGTCGGTATGAAGAACAACCAGTAATCGACCTGATGCAGAGACTGATCGCAACGCTTGGCGAACAGCACCCTCAGTTGCAACGACTTCAACGCAGCATTAGACGACAACAGGCGTTGAAGGGATGAGGTCTGTTATTAAGCGTGGATACGGCCCTTTTCAGCTGAACAACTCACATGCTAGTCCGCCAACAACCAGCGATGCGGCAACCACTCGTTGGAGTAGCTTTGGCTATAAGAGCCAAGTTCTGGACCATCTGCTAGAAGAGCAATACGGGCTGTGCTGCTATAGTGAAATCCGGCCTGACCGGGCTGGACTGGGCTTTCACATAGAGCATGTCGAAAACAAGAGCCAGCATCCTCAACGAACCTTTGCTTACGACAATTTGGCAGCTAGTGCACTGGATAGTGTGAGTGATCTGCAGGCGTTCAAGGCGCAACGAGCTGAACTTTTCGGCGGGCACGCGCTTGGCAAATCTAGCGGGGTCGACATGGGCCGCTTCGTCTCGTGTCATCAACCCGACTGTAAGCATTTTTTTGCCTATTTGTCCGATGGGCGTGTAGTCCCTGCTGACGGATTGTCGAGCCAGGAAGAAGAGCGGGCTCGATACACAATCGATTTGCTCAATCTGAATAGCTCCTACCTTCAAGATTTGCGTAAGCGCTGGTGGGACGAGTTAGAAGAGCTTTTCGATGAGCATATTGATCAGACAATGGATCTACATTGCCTCGCGGGTATTGACCTTATCCCCACTGGCGGAAGGCTAAGCCAGTTCTTCAGTATCACCCGGGAATTCTATGGGAGCGTTGCCGAACAAGTACTAGAACAGAATGCCCCCCTCTTACGATAACTGGTTTAGACAGCACTCAGTTCTCCAATGCACAAAACAAGTGCCACCGGATGCACCTACCAAGACCCGAGCTGGTTCACTTTCGCAGAGGATTTCGACCAGCCACATAATTGCTTTGCGAACGGTCACGCAGCGCTCAGCAACTGCAACGCCTTCTCTTTCAGCATGTCCAGGTCGATCACCGGCACCTGCATTTCCTTCGCCTGCTCATCCCACTGGCGCATGCGCAAACTGACAGCGCACAGTGGGTCCTGCTTGAACGCTTCGGCTTCGGCGGGTGTCATCACTCCGCCCTGATATTCCAGCGTGCGACGGCTGGCTTCGCTCAGGCGCTCGTAGTACCCAGGCTCGGTCAGCGTCAGGTAACGCTTGGCTTGCACGTGATACTCCACCAGCCGCGCCATGCGCTCGCCAAAACCCAGGCGACGCAGGTAGTCGGCGCCGAGGCGTTCGTGGCTGACCACCCCGAAGCCGCCCATGTTCTCGGCATTCTCGGTGCAGATGTGCCCGATATCGTGGAAGAACGCCGCCAGCACTACTTCATCGTCGAAGCCTTCGGCCATGGCCAGTTCGGCAGCCTGGGACATGTGCTCGATCTGCGACACCGGCTCGCCGATGTAGTCACTGTCACCGAAGCGCTCGTACAAGCCGAACACCTCGGCAATCACCTGCTCATTGCGATCCATCAGTGCTCCCCCAATATCGCCTTGAGATTACGTTCGGCCATCGCCGGCCCGACACTCATGCCCACACCGGTGTGCATCAACGCCGCATGCACGCCGGGTGCGGCCTGCAGAAACGAAAAGGGCGTAGGCCCTTGAGCACCATAGACGCCCTGCCAGCGCTCGACCACCTGCACCTTGCAACCCAGGGTCTGCTCGGCCAGTTCGAGCATCCAGTCATCCACCTGCTCGGCATTGAACGGCGACGGATCGCTGCCGTAATGGTGGGAGTCGCCGATGATCAGTTCGCCATGGGGCGTCGGGCTGATCAACAGGTGAATGCCCTGTTCATGCAGGTGCGGGGTCTCACGCAGAATCTGCGCCTGCACGGCCTGCGCTTGCGGCAAGTCGGCGAAAGCGCCGTAGTGCACGCAGCTCAATCCGGTGAGCAAGGCGTGTTGCAAGTTGAGGTCGATCAGCGGCCGGGCGCGGAGCATTTGCAAGCGACAGACCTGTGGCTTGAGCGCGGCAATGGGCTCGGCCAGCAGGGTTTGATAGTCGTGACCGGAGCAGACAATGATCTGCTCGCCACTGAAGCTGCCCGCAGTGCTGTGCACCCGCCCGGGTTCGACGTCGCGCACTAGGGTCGAGAAGTGGAACTCGACCGCCAACTCCCGACGCAGGTAGTCGATCAAGGCCGGGATGGCCTCGCGGGAATACAGTTGCTGATCGTCCAGGCCATGCAACGCCGCGCGATGATGGCTGAACTGGCCGCCATACAGGTCACGCAATGCCGCGCCGCGCAGCAGTTCGACGCGGTAACCGTGCTCGATCGCGCGGCCTTCGCAGAAGGCTGATAACAGCTGCTCTTCAGCTTCGGTGCGGGCAAACAAATAGGAGCCGTTGCGCTTGAGCTGCAAACCGGCGAGCTGTGCCCATTGGCCCCAGATCTCGCGACTGGCCTTGGCCAGCTCGAGCATCTGGCCGGGAGGCTGGCCGGTGACCAGGGCCTGGCCAAAGTTGCGCACCGAGGCGCCCAAAGGCGTGGCGCTGCGCTCGAAGACCCTGACCTTGAGGCCACGTTTGGCGGCGGCATAGGCGTGAGACAAACCGAGAATGCCGGCGCCGACGATCAGCAGGTCGTTGTGTTGTGTCATTAAAAGATGTCCTGAATTCAAAGCCGCCTTCGCGGGCAAGCGGGGCGGCGCTCCGCTTGCCCGCGATAGGGCCCCTCAGCCAATAGAGAGCTTACTTGGCTGCCACTTTCTCGGACTTGCCGTCATACCGCTTGCGCCACTCGGTCAGGATCTCATCGCGGTTTTTCGAGGCCCAGGCGAAGTCGTTCTTGATCAGGCGCTGCTCGTAGTCGGCCGGCAGTTCGGTCTGCGGCTTGGCGATGCCAGGCTGGGCGAGCACGGCGAAGTTTTCCTTGTACAGCTCCATTGCCGCGGTGCTTGCAGAGAAGTCGGCGAGTTTCTTCGCAGCCTCTTCATGGGGCGTGCCCTTGATGACCGCGGTGGCTTCGATTTCCCAGCCCAGGCCCTCTTTCGGCAGGACGATGTCCAGCGGTGCGCCCTGGCGCTTCAACTGCACGGCCGGGTATTCGAAGGAAATGCCGATCGGGAATTCCCCGGCCGCCGCCAGCTTGCAGGGCTTGGAACCGGAGTGAACGTACTGGCCAATGTTCTGGTGCAGGTCGTCCATGTACTGCCAGCCCTGCTTCTCGCCAAAGGTCTGCAGCCAGGCGCTGACGTCAAGGAAACCGGTACCCGAGGACGCCGGGTTGGGCATGACGATCTTGCCTTTGTATTCAGGCTTGGTCAGGTCCTGCCAGCTCACCGGCTTGCTCAGGCCCTGCTTCTCGGCTTCCACGGTGTTGAAGCAGATGGTCGCGGCCCACACGTCCATGCCCACCCAGGCTGGCGGGTTGGCGGCATCGCGGTAGTTGCCGCCGATCTTGCCCAGCTCCTTCGGCGCGTAGCTTTGCAGCATGCCTTGCTGATCGAGGATCGCCAGGCTCGACGCCGCCAGGCCCCAGACTGCATCCGCCTGCGGACGGGCTTTTTCCGCCAGCAGCTTGGCGGTGATGATGCCGGTGGAGTCACGTACCCACTTGATCTCGACATCCGGGTTGGCCGCTTCGAACGCCTGCTTGTAGGTTTTCAGCTGTTCGGCTTCCAGTGCGGTGTAGACAGTCAGTTCGGTTTTCGCCGCGAAGGCGTTCATGCTGAAAGCAGTGAGGACAGCAGCGGCTAGAGCCAAGGGCTTGAACATGGTGCGGTTCCTTTCAGGTGCGGATCAGAGGGTTGTGGGTTGGGTCGATTCAGTTGCCGGGCGCGGTCTGGCGCCAGGCCTGGGAGCGCCGCAGCAAACCGCGCGAAGCCCAGGCCAGGAGCAAGGACACGCCCGCCGAGGTGAACAGGATCAGGGTCGACATGGCGGCCGCGCCGCCGACGTTGCCGGCGTCATCCATGTTCAGCACCGCCACCGCCGCCAGGATGGTGTCGGGGCTGTAAAGGAAGATTGCCGCCGAGACGGTGGTCATGGCCGAGACGAACAGGTAGCGCACGATGTCCAGCAACGCCGGCAGGCAGATCGGCACGGTGACGCGCAGGTAGTGGCGGTACAGCGGCGCCTTGAGCGACAGCGCGGCGGCTTCGAACTCCGCGTCGAGTTGGCGCAGCGCGGTGGTGGCGGTCATTTGGGCGGTGGTCAGGTAGTGCGCAATGGTGCACACCACCAGCAGGGTCATGGTGCCGTAGAACACATGCAGCGGGTTGCCGTTGAGGTTGAAGAAGAATACGTAGCCCAGGCCCAGGACCAGCCCCGGCACCGCCATCGGCACGAAGCTGAGCATGCGCAGCGCCAGGTTCAGGCCACGCTGGCCACGGGTTTTTTCCATCAGGTAGGCGCCGGTGAAAATCAGCCCGCTGCCGATCAACGCCGTGCACAGGGCCATCTTCACGCTGTTGCCGTAGGCCAGCCAGCCACCACCGGCGGTGTCGCCAAACTGATAGTGCTTGAGCGACAACGACAGGTTGTACGGCCAGAATTTCACCAGCGAGGAGTACACCGCCATGCCGAACACCAGCAACAGCACGGCGCAGATCACCAGCACGATGCCCAGGTAACAGCCATCACGCAGCCGCGAAGGCGCCGGTTGAAAGACTTGCGCCCGGCCGCTCATGGAGTCGCCATGGCGGCGACGCAACCAGGCATCGACCGCAAAGCTGAGCAGTGCCGGCACCAACAGGACCATACCGATCAGCGCACCGCGACCGAATTGCTGCTGACCGACCACCGCCTTGTAGGCTTCCAGCGCCAACACCTGATAGTCGCCACCGACCACCACCGGTACGCCGAAGTCGGTGATGGTCAGGGTGAACACCAGGCAGAACGCGGCGAACACGGCCTGGCGGGTCGCCGGCCAGGTGATGCTGCGAAAGGCCCTGGACGGACTGGCGCCCATGCTCGAAGCAGCGTCGAACAGCCGCGCATCCGCCAGGGACAGCGCCGACAGCAGGATCATCAAGGCATGGGGAAAGGTGTAGATCACCTCGCCCAGCACGATGCCCCAAAAACCGTAGATATTGTCCGACAGCAGCCCACGCAACAGGCCCTGGTTACCGAACAGGTAGACCAGCGCAATACCCGGCAACATCGACGGCGCCATCAGCGGCAGCAGCGACAGGCCGCGCCAGATAGGCTTGCCGGGAATCAACGTGCGTTGCAGGGCGTAGGCAAACAGGTAGGCCAGCGGGACCACGATGGCAGCGACGCTGAGGGACACTTTCAAGCTGTTACCGAGCAACCAGTGAAAGTTGGCGCTGGTCAGCAGCTCGCGGGCGGCGACCAGGCCACCGCCCTGCCCGGCATCGTTGCTGAAGCCGCGCCAGAAGATCGCCAGCAACGGCATCAACACCGCGACGCTGAGCAGGCACAGGAGCAAGACCTTGCCGCCGAGCACAAAAATCCGATCGCCGATCTGGGCCCGGGAAGTCTGCCGAACCTGCTTGTGCGGAATCGGCAGGGCCATCTGCGCGCTCATCAGGCAAACACCTGCAGGCTGCGCGGAGGCAGGGCAACCATGATGTCCTGGGCACCGAGGCGCGGCATGGCTTCGGGCGCCAGTTCGGCGAGCAACGCATGGCCCGGCAGGTGGTTGAGCTCAAAGCTCATGCGGCAGCGATTGCCCAGGAAAGTGATCTCGCGCACCTTGGCCGGGAACAGGTTTTCCTCATGCACCAGCGGGTTGACGCTGACGGCTTCCGGACGACAGAACAGCCGGCCGGACGCTGCCTTGCCGCTGTTATCGGCCAGGCGCACGGGCATCCCGCCGACCTGGGCGTGGCTGTCACTGCTGCGCTGGAACGGCAACCAGTTGCCCTGGCCGACGAACTCGGCAACGAATGGGGTAGCCGGGCGGTTATAGATTTCCTGCGGGGTGGCGTACTGCTCGACCTTGCCGTTGTTCATCACGGCGATGCGGTCGGCCATCAGCATGGCCTCGTCCTGGTTGTGGGTCACCATCAGGGTGGTGATGCCCAGGCTGCGCTGCAGCTGGCGCAACTCAGTGCACAGATGCTCGCGAACCCGGGCATCGAGGGCCGACATCGGCTCGTCCAGCAGCAACAGTGAAGGTGCCGGCGCCAGGGCCCGAGCCAGCGCCACGCGCTGTTGCTGGCCGCCAGACAACTGGCCGGGGTATTTCTTTTCGCTGCCGGTCAGGCCCACCAGCTCAAGCATCTGCGCCACACGCTGACGCACTTGCTCGCGGCCACTGCCGGCCAGGCCGTAGGCAATGTTGGCTTCGACGCTGAGGTTGGGGAACAGCGCGTACGACTGGAACAGAATCCCGTAGTCCCGCGCCTGTGGGGCCAGTAGGGATACGTCACGATCACCCAGGTACAACTCGCCGCGATCCTGGCGCTCCAGGCCGGCAATGCAGCGCAACAAGGTGGTCTTGCCGCAGCCCGAGGGACCGAGCAGGCACACCAGCTCACCGGCCTGCACGTCCAGCGACACGTTATCCAGCGCGGTGAATGCGCCGAAGCGCTTCTCGATACCGCGCACCTTCATCGGGGTGCCGGGAAATACCTGGGCAGTTGCATTCGAGTGGTTCATGGACGGACCTCATCAAGCAGATGTCGGCCATCCTAGGGAGCGAATGCGTAGTTCGTGTGGCAGTGAGGCAAAAACGGCTGATAGTGGTATTGGGGGATTTGGGTTCACGTGATGTGTTGCCTGTCCAATCGTCTTCGCGGGCAAGCCCGCTCCCACCGTTGACCTTGGCCGAACACAACTCGGTCAACAACTGCTAACCCTGTGGGAGCGGGCTTGCCCGCGATGAGGCCAGTACCGGCGATGAAGATTTCAGGCCGGGGCCATTTCCTGCGCCAAGCCAAGAAACGCCGCCGGCAACCGCGCGTTCTTGCGCTCCTTGAGGCAATACAGGTATTCCGCGATCTGCGGCGCGTTTTCGATGCTCAACACCCGTAGTTGCGGGTCATGGGGCACTTCCTGGCGGGCGATGATGCTGATGCCGATATTGCGCAGCACCGCCTCACGAATCGATTCGCGGCTGCCGATTTCCAGCAGGGGGCCAAAACTCACCCCGGCACTGGCGAGCAATTCTTCGGTCAGGCGGCGGGTGGTCGAGCCGCTCTCGCGCATTAACAAGGTATGCCCGGCCAAGGCGCTCAGCGGCACGTGATCGTGCACCGCCAGCGGATGGTTGCGGTGCACGGCCAGCACCAATGGGTCGGTGCCCAGCACCCGGCGGATCAGGCGGGCGTCTTCCACCAGTTGCGAGGACGCGGCCAGGTCCACCCGGTACTCCTCCAACGCTTCGAGGACCTGCTGGGAGTTGCCGATTTCCACCGAAACGTCCACCTGGGGCAGCCGCTCGCGGAAGGTTTTCACCAAGTCGAGGATGTAGTACGGCGCAGTCGCCGCGATGCGCAATGCACCCTGGACCTGACCACTGTTGCGCAGGAAAAACTCGATGTCGGCTTCCTGCTGCAGCAGCGTCTTGACCATGGGCAGCAGGCGCGCGCCCTCCTCGCTGACGGTCAGGCGGCGCCCGCCGCGGTAGAACAACTCGACCGAATACTGGCTCTCCAGGTGGCGAATCTGGGTGGTCACCGTAGGTTGGCTCAGGCCGAGCTTTTTCGCCGCCAGGGTAATACTGCCCAAACGCGCGACCATGTAAAAAGCCTTCAGCTCGGCACTCAGCACATCAGCCTCTCTTGATTTATTTGCGCAGCAGGCGCAGACCGTTGAACACCACCAGCAGGGCCACGCCCATGTCGGCAAACACTGCCATCCACATAGTGGCCAGCCCGAAGAAGGTTACCCCAAGAAAGATCGCCTTGATGACCAGGGCCAGGGCGATATTTTGCGTGAGGATATGGGAAGTCTGGCGAGACAGGCGGATAAACGCAGGAATCTTGCGCAGATCGTCGTCCATCAAGGCGACATCAGCGGTCTCGATGGCGGTATCGGTACCGGCCGCCGCCATGGCAAAACCGATCTCGGCCCGGGCCAGCGCGGGCGCGTCGTTGATCCCGTCGCCGACCATGCCGACTCGGTGCCCCTGGGCATACAAGGCCTCGATCGCCTTGAGCTTGTCGGTCGGCAGCAAGTCACCCTGGGCCTGGTCGATGCCCACCTGGGCGGCAATCGCCCGTGCCGTATGCGGGTTGTCGCCGGTCAGCATCAGGGTTTTCACCCCCAGTGCGTGCAACTGCTCAATGGCCTCGCGGCTGGACTCCTTGACCGTGTCCGCGACGGCAAACAGGGCGAGCGGGCCCGAGGCATCAAGCAACAGGACCACGGTCTTGCCTTGTTCTTCCAGGGCGAAGAGTCGCTCTTCCAGCGCTGGCGAGCACAAGCCCAGCTCTTCCACCAGGCGATGATTACCCAGGTGGTAGACCTGGCCGTCGATCTCGCCGCGCACCCCGCGACCGGCCAGGGCTGCGAAGTTATCCACAGCGAGCAGGCTCAAGTGTTTATCCACAGCCGCCTTGGCGATGGCCAGCGATACCGGGTGGTCGGAGCGTCCGGCGAGGCTGGCGGCAAGCACCTGGGCACGGCTCTGGACCGTGGGGTCCAGTGCCAGGTAGTCGGTTTGTACTGGCTTGCCGTGGGTGATGGTGCCGGTCTTGTCCAGGGCCAGGAAGTCGAGCTTGTAGCCGCCCTCCAGGTACACGCCACCCTTGATCAGGATGCCTTTGCGCGCCGCCGCCGCCAGGCCGCTGACGATGGTTACCGGAGTGGAGATCACCAGCGCACAAGGGCACGCCACCACCAGCAGCACCAGCGCGCGGTAAATCCAGTCGAACCAGGCCGCGCCCATGAACAACGGTGGGATCAGCGCCACGCCCAGGGCAAAGACGAATACCACCGGGGTATAGATTTTCGAGAAGCTGTCGACAAAACGCTGGGTCGGCGCACGCGCGCCCTGGGCTTCTTCCACGGCGTGGATGATCCGCGCCAGGGTCGAGTTGTTGGCGGCCGCGGTCACCCGGTACTCCAGTGCGCCGGCCTGGTTGATGGTGCCGGCAAACACCTTATCGCCCAGCGTCTTCTCGACTGGCAGGCTTTCCCCGGTAATCGGCGCCTGGTCAATGGTCGAGTTGCCGGCAACTACTTCGCCGTCCAGACCAATGCGCTCACCCGGACGTACCCGCACCAACGCACCCAGTTCGACACTTTTAGCCTCTCGTTCGACCCACGAACCATCAGGCTGCTGCACGGTGACCTGTTCCGGGGTCATCTGCATCAGGCCGCTGATGGCGTTGCGCGCGCGGTCGAGGGATTTGGCTTCGATCAACTCGGCCACGGTAAACAGGAACATCACCATCGCCGCTTCCGGCCACTGGCCGATCAGCACGGCACCAGTCACCGCGATGCTCATCAGGGCATTGATGTTCAGGTTGAGGTTCTTCAGGGCAATCCAGCCCTTTTTGTAGGTGCCCAGACCGCCGCTGAGGATCGACACCAGCGCGACCAGCGCCACCACCCAGGTCGGCGCAGCGCTGGTGAAGTGGATCACTTCGGCGGCCAGTGCCGTGACGCCGGAGAGCGCCAGCGGCCACCAGGGCTTTTTCACCGGCGCCGCGCGACTGTCATCCGCCTGCGCGCCGTCTTCGATCGGCTCGGCCAGCATGCCGATGGATTTGATCGCCTCGATGATCGGCGCCGTGCTCGGCAGGTCGTGGGTCACGCCCAGCACCCGGTTGATCAGGTTGAACTCCAGTTGCTGCACGCCGGCCAGCTTACCGAGCTTGTTCTGGATCAGCGTCTGTTCCGTCGGGCAGTCCATGGCCTCGATGCGGAAACGGCTCAGGCGCGCACCGTCGGTGGGCGCCTCGCTGATCCGCACCAGTGCCGGCGCTGCGGCGCTGGAGCAGCAGGAGCCGGCGTGGCTGGCGTGGTCGTGTTTTTTTACCGGCTGAAGTGTTGCCCCATGATTGTGCTCATGCGCAGTACCGGGTTTGTGGGTGTGCTGGGAATCGCTCATCAGGTCGCGTCCATGTAGGTGCCTGTTGCCAAGTAAAGACCCTGTAGCCACTATAGGGTCAAGCACCCATTTGGAGATTGTCGCGATGAAGATCGGAGAACTGGCGAAACTGACCGATTGCGCCGTCGAAACCATCCGCTACTACGAGCGTGAAGGCCTGCTGCCAGAACCGGCCCGCAGCGACGGCAACTACCGCGTCTACACCCAGGCCCATGCCGAGCGCCTGACCTTCATCCGCAACTGCCGCACCCTGGACATGACCCTCGAAGAAATCCGCAGCCTGCTGGGCTTGCGCGACAGTCCGCAGGATCAGTGCGAAAGCGTGAATGCGCTGATCGACGAACACATCCACCACGTCAAGGCACGGATCGACGGCTTGCTCGCCCTGCAGGCGCAACTCATCGACCTGCGCCAACGCTGCAGCGAAGGGCCGGATATCGAACAGTGCGGGATCTTGCAGCGCCTGGAAGTGAGTGGTGGAGTGGTTGCAACGGAAGTCGAACATTCCCACGTAGGCCGCAGCCACGGCCACTAGGAACACCACAAAACACTGTGGAACCGGGCTTGCCCGGGATGGCGGTGGGTCAGGGGCCAAAAATGTTGGCTGTGCCGGCCCCATCGCGGGCAAGCCCGCTCCCACAGGGGTGTTGCGTATTGCTTGTCAGACCGCCATTGGCGCGGTCATCGGCGCGTGGTGTTCGTAACCTTCCAGCGAGAAATCACCCGGCTCGATCAGTTCCAGCCACTCCGGCTGGTACACCCCGGTCTTGGCGAACTCCGGCACACGATCGGCGATTTTCAGGTGCGGCATCGGGAACGGCTCGCGCTTGAGCTGTTCGTTGAGCATGTCCAGGTGGTTTTCGTAGACGTGGGCATCGCCGATGAAATAGGTGAACCAGCGCGGTGTGTAACCGGTCAGGCGACCGATCAGGCTCAGCAACGCGGCGCCTTCGGTTAGGTTGAACGGCGTGCCCAGGCCCAGGTCGTTGGAGCGGATGTAGAGGGTCAAAGAGATCTCTTTGGTCTCGACATTCGGGTGGAACTGGTACAGCAAGTGGCACGGCGGCAGGGCCATTTCATCGAGCTGGGCGACGTTCCAGCCGTGGAACAGGATACGCCGGCTGCCCGGGTCCTTGATGATGGTATCGACGCACTGGCGAACCTGGTCGATGGCCTTGTACAGCACCACGTAGGCCTGGCCGTCTTCTTCGCCTTCGGCAATCTGCCGGTAACCCTGGGCCAGGGTCTGCTCGATGGCGGCCGGGTTGCTCAGGGGGATCTGCTTGTACGCCGGCCACTTGCGCCATTGCACACCGTAGATCTCGCCCAGGTCGTCTGCGCCCTGGCGGAACGGGTTGGCCAGCCACTGCGCGTTTTCGTTGGCATTCTGGTCCCAGACCTTACAGCCCAGGGCGCGGAACTCGGCGGCGTTGTTGACCCCGCGCAGAAAACCGCACATCTCGCCGATGGCCGACTTGAAGGCCATCTTGCGGGTGGTGATCGCCGGAAAACCTTCTTTCAGGTCATAGCGCAGCATCGCACCGGGGAAGCTGATGGTGTTGACGCCGGTGCGGTTGGCTTGCTTGGTGCCGTTCTTGATGACGTGGGCGACCAGATCGAGATATTGCTTCATGTATTACCTGTGTCCTTGAAGGCAGGGCTCGCGGCCCTGCGCTTCGAATATAAAGCGTCAAGCGGCCGGGACAGCCGGTGCCTTGGGTGCGCGGTGATAGGCCAGCCAGATCAGGAACAGTCCGCCAACGATCATCGGGATGCACAATACTTGGCCCATGGTCAGCCAGTTCCACGCCAGGTAGCCCAACTGGGCGTCCGGCACGCGGTAGAACTCGACGATAAAGCGGAAGATACCGTAGAACAGCGCGAACATCCCGGAGACCGCCATGGTCGGCCGCGGCTTGCGCGAGAACAGCCAGAGGATGGCGAACAACGCCACGCCTTCGAGGGCGAACTGGTACAGCTGCGACGGGTGGCGCGCCAGCTGGGCCGGGTCGCTAAACGACGGGAAGACCATGGCCCACGGCACGTCGGTCGGCTTGCCCCACAACTCGGCGTTGATGAAGTTACCGATCCGCCCGGCACCCAGGCCGATTGGCACCATCGGGGCGACGAAGTCCATTAGCTGGAAGAACGACTTGCCGTTCTTTTTGCCGAACCACAAGGCCGCCAGCATCACGCCGATGAAACCACCGTGGAACGACATGCCGCCCTTCCACACCTCGAAAATCAAGGTCGGGTTGGCGAGGTAGGCACTCAGGTCGTAAAACAGCACATACCCCAGGCGGCCGCCGACGATCACGCCCATCGACATCCAGAAGACCATGTCGGAGAGTTTTTCCTTGGTCCAGGTCGGATCGAAGCGGTTCAACCTGCGTGACGCCAACAGCCAGGCACCGCCGATGCCGACCAGGTACATCAGGCCGTACCAGTGGATTTTCAGCGGGCCAATGGCCAGGGCCACCGGGTCAATCTGCGGGTAAGGCAGCATTGCGACTCCTCGTTAGAGTTGAAACCTAAAATTCCTGGCGCGACCCTGCCACGCCGAGATTAAGCCAGGATTGCGCCCTGCCTCAGAGCAGGAAACTGGTGCCCACGCACAGCAGCAAAGCGGCAAACAGCCTTTTCAGCAATCGCGGCGACAACCGGTGGGCCAGTCGCGCGCCAAAGCGGGCGAAGACCATGCTGGTCAGGGCAATGCCCAGCAGCGCCGGCAAATAAACGAAACCCAGACTATGAGCGGGCAACAGGGGATCATGCCAGCCCAGAATCATGAAACTTAATGCACTTGCCAAGGCGATCGGCAACCCGCAGGCGGACGACGTCGCCACGGCCTGCTGCATCGGCACACTGCGCCAGGTCAGAAATGGCACGGTCAGCGAGCCGCCACCAATCCCGAAGATCGCCGAGGCCCAGCCAATCACGCTACCGGCCACGGTCAGGCCGAACTTGCCGGGAACCGTTCGACTGGCCTTGGGCTTGAGCTCCAGGGCCATCTGCACGGCGATCACCAGGGCAAACACACCAATGATCTTCTGCAGGTGCGGACCGGAGATCGCCTCGGCGGTCAGCGCGCCGAAGCCGGCCCCGAGCAGGATCCCCAGGGTCATCCAGGCAAAAATCGGCCAGCGCACCGCGCCTTTGCGCTGGTGTTCACGCACCGCGTTGATCGAGGTGAATATGATGGTGGCCAGCGAAGTGCCGACGGCCAGGTGGGTCAGCACCGACGCATCAAAACCCTGCAAGGTGAAGCTGAACACCAACACCGGCACGATGATGATCCCGCCACCCACCCCAAACAGCCCGGCCAGCACGCCTGCACAGGCGCCCAGCAGCAAATAGAGCAAAAATTCCATGATCGTCCTTGTCCGCTTCGCAAAAAAAGCAGCCGCATGGTAACGGATGCGGGGCCCCAGGCTCCACTGTGGATGACGATGGATCGATGAGCGATGTCTGCGTACAGTGGGCAGAAAAACACACAAGGACCACCTTATGTGCCTGATTGTTTTTGCCTGGCGCCCGGACCATGCCACTCCCCTGATCGTCGCGGCCAACCGTGACGAGTTCTATGCCCGCCCCAGCCTGCCGCTGGCGGCATGGCCCGAAGCGCCACAGGTGCATGCCGGGCGCGACCTGGAGGCCGGAGGCACTTGGCTGGGCATTGGCGCAGACGGACGTTTTGCCGCCCTGACCAACATCCGCAATCCGCACCAGCCGCCGGCGCGCAAATCCCGTGGCGAACTGGTGGCGCGGTTTCTCACCGGCGAATTGCCCATAGACCAGTATTTGGCCGATGTTGTCGGCAGATCGCTGGAGTATGCCGGCTTTAACCTGCTGATCGGCAATCGCCAGGAACTCTGGCACTACAACGCGCAAGAGACCGCGCCGCACCAACTGACGGCCGGAGTCTACGGTGTGTCCAACGCCGGGCTCGATACCCCCTGGCCCAAGCTGCTCAAGGCCAAGGCGGCGCTGAGCGAAGTACTCGATGATCCGCAGCCGCAAGCGCTGCTGGCTTTGCTGGGCGATCCACAGACGGCACCGTTCGGTGACTTGCCGGATACCGGGGTCGGGCTGGCGACCGAGAGCCTGCTGTCCAGCGTGTTTATTGCCAGTACCACCTACGGCACGCGCGCGAGTACCGCGCTGATTGTCCAGGCGGATGGTTCACGGGTGATGGTGGAGCGCAGTTTCGGGCCGTATGGCGGGCATCTTGGGGAAGTGCAGATCAGGCTTTGAGGTGGTGTGGTGTTGCCTGGACTGGCCCCATCGCGGGCAAACCCGCTCCCACAGTGGATTTGTGTAGGCCCACTATTTTGTGATCAACACCAGACCCTGTGGGAGCGGGCTTGCCCACGATGACACCGCCGCAGGTTCAGAGAGGCTTGATCGCCGCCGGATTGGTCATCCGCGCCAGGCCGAGGTTCTTCAGCGCCAGTTGCAGCGAGCTGTGGATAACTTGCGGGTTGTCGATGGTCATCAGCTCGGCCAGCAGGTCCTTGGCCCAGCTGAGGTTGATCTGGCGCAGCATCCACTTCACTTTCGGCAGGTTGGTGGCGTTCATCGACAGGCTGTCAAAACCCATCGCCATCAACAGCACGGCCGCAGCCGGGTCGCCGGCCATCTCGCCGCAAATACTCACCGGCTTGCCTTCGGCGTGGGCATCGCGCACCACGGTCTGCAGGGCCTGCAGCACCGCTGGGTGCATGTAGTCGTACAGGTCCGCTACCCGCGGGTTATTGCGGTCCACGGCCAGCAGGTACTGGGTCAGGTCGTTGGAGCCGACTGACAGGAAGTCCACCTGCCGTGCCAATTCCTTGGTCTGGTAGACCGCCGCCGGAATCTCGATCATCACGCCCACGGGCGGCATCGGCACATCGGTGCCTTCGTCGCGCACTTCGCCCCAGGCACGGTGAATCAGGTGCAGGGCTTCTTCGAGTTCGTGGGTGCCGGAGATCATCGGCAGGAGAATGCGCAAATTGTTCAGGCCTTCACTGGCCTTGAGCATGGCGCGGGTCTGGACCAGGAAGATTTCCGGGTGGTCGAGGGTGACGCGAATCCCGCGCCAGCCGAGGAACGGGTTGTCTTCCTTGATCGGGAAGTACGACAGTGACTTATCGCCGCCGATGTCCAGGCTGCGCATCGTCACCGGTTGCGGGTGGAAGGCGGCGAGTTGCTCGCGATAGATCGCCAACTGCTCCTTTTCGCTAGGGAACCGTTGATTGATCATGAACGGCACTTCAGTGCGATACAGGCCCACCCCTTCGGCGCCGCGCTTCTGCGCCCGTGCCACGTCCGCCAGCAGGCCGGTGTTGACCCACAGCGGCATGCGGTGGCCGTCGAGGGTCACGCAGGGCAGGTCGCGCAGGGAGTCGAGCCCCAGTGCCAGTTGCTTCTCTTCTTCGACCACCTCGGCGAATTGCTTGCGCAACACGTCGCTGGGGTTGGTGTAGACCTCGCCCCGATTGCCGTCGACGATCAATTCGATGCCATCGACCTTGGCATACGGCAGGTCGACCAGGCCCATCACCGTCGGGATGCCCATGGCTCGCGCCAGGATCGCGACGTGGGAGTTGCCGGAACCCAGGACCGAGACCAGGCCGACCAGCGTGCCTTCCGGCACCTCGCCGAGCATTGCCGGCGTCAGTTCTTCGCTGACCAGAATAGTCTTTTCCGGGTAGACCAGGTTTTGCTGGCGCTCTTCCTGCAGGTAAGCCAGCAGGCGGCGGCCGAGATCCTTGACGTCCGAGGCCCGCTCACGCAGGTAGGCGTCGTCCATCAGTTCAAAACGGTTGACGTGATCGGTGACCACCTGGCGCAACGCGCCCTGGGCCCATTGGCCGGTCTTGATCACGGTGGTGACTTCGCTGCCCAGCGCAGCATCGTCGAGCATCATCAGGTAGACGTCGAACAGCGCGCGCTCTTCCGGGCGCAACTGGGTCGCCAGCTTGGCCGACAAGGCCCGCATGTCGGCGCGCACGCCTTCGATGGCGGTCTTGAACAGGCCCAGCTCGGCGTCGATGTCGGTGATGGTCTTGTCCGGCACCACATCGAGGTCCGCCGGTGGCAGCATGACCACCGCGGTACCGACCGCAGCGCCTGGCGAACCCGGGACGCCGACGAACTTGGCTTCCTGGATGCCCTTGCCCTGGCGCCCCAGACCGCGGATCGAACCGGTGGCCTCGGCGTGGGCGATTACGCCGGCGAGCTGGGCGCTCATGGTCACGAGGAAGGCTTCTTCACCCTCATCGAACTGCCGCCGCTCTTTTTGCTGGATGACCAGGACGCCGACAACGCGGCGGTGGTGAATGATCGGCGCGCCGAGGAACGAGGCATAACGCTCTTCACCGGTCTCGGCGAAGTAGCGATAGCGCGGGTGGTCGGCGGCGTTTTCCAGGTTCAACGGTTCTTCACGCGTGCCCACCAGGCCCACCAGGCCTTCGTTGGGCGCCATGCTGACCTTGCCGATCGAGCGCTTGTTCAAGCCCTCGGTGGCCATCAGCACAAAACGGTTGGTCTCGGGGTCGAGCAGGTAGACCGAGCAGACCTGGCTGCCCATGGCCTCTTTGACGCGCAATACAATAATGCCCAACGCCGCCTTGAGATCCTTGGCGGAGTTAACTTCCTGGACGATCTTGCGCAGCGTATTGAGCATGGCTCGGGGTCGAACTCCGTCGTCAGTCGCGCGTTAGAAGGCGCGGGGCAAGCTCTTTGAGAGCGCGGCGATAAACCTCGCGCTTGAATGTCACCACCTGGCCCAACGGATACCAATAACTGACCCAACGCCAGCCATCGAATTCCGGTTTACCGGTCAAATCCATCCGCACCCGCTGCTCGTTGGAGACCAGGCGCAGGAGAAACCATTTCTGTTTCTGGCCGATGCACAGCGGTTGGCTGTGGGTACGGACCAGACGTTGCGGCAAACGATAGCGCAACCAGCCGCGCGTGCAGGCGAGAATTTCAACATCTTCGCGCTCCAGGCCGACTTCTTCGTTCAGCTCGCGATACAAGGCGTCTTCCGGCGTCTCCTGAGGGTTGATTCCACCTTGAGGAAACTGCCAGGCATCTTGATTGATACGGCGAGCCCATAGCACCTGGCCGGCATCATTCGTCAGAATGATCCCCACATTGGGGCGGAAACCATCGGGGTCGATCACGGCAACAACCTCGCAAACGCATGTCGCCGCATTGTTCCACAAAGGTTGTGAAGGCGGCAACGAAGCTTCCTACCTTATGTGCACTCTTGTGAAAAGACCGTATTCTTAACCCCTTTTTACTGACTTATCAGCGGGTAACTGCAATGCGCCTGGCTTTATTCGATCTGGACAACACACTTTTGGGCGGTGACAGCGATCACGCATGGGGCGATTACCTGTGTGAACGGGAGATCCTCGACCCCATCGCGTACAAAGCGCGCAACGACGAGTTCTACCAGGATTACCTGGCCGGTAAGCTGGACAATGCCGCGTACTTGAACTTCTGCCTGGAAATCCTCGGCCGCACCGAGATGGCCCAGCTCGATGAATGGCACCGCGACTTCATGCGCGACTGCATCGAGCCGCTCATGCTGCCCAAGGCTGTGGAACTGCTGGCCAAGCACCGCGCCGCCGGCGACAAGTTGGTAATCATCACCGCCACCAACCGTTTCGTCACCGCACCGATTGCCGAGCACCTGGGGGTGGAAACCCTGATCGCCACCGAATGCGAAATGCACGAGGGCCGCTACACCGGGCGCAGCACCGATGTACCGTGCTTTCGCGAAGGCAAGGTGACGCGCTTGAATCGTTGGCTGGAGGAGACTGGGTTGTCGCTGGAAGGCAGTTATTTCTATAGCGACTCGATGAATGATCTGCCGCTGCTGGAGCAAGTGACCAACCCGGTGGCGGTTGATCCGGACCCGAATCTGCGGGCCGAAGCCGAGAAGCGTGGTTGGCCGGTGATTTCGTTGCGCGGCTGAGAATGCCATCGCGGGCAAGCCCGCTCCCACAAGGGGCTTGGGTGTGCATGCAATCTATGCCACCCGACAAAACCTGTGGGAGCGAGCTTGCCCGGTAATTTCGCTGCGCGACTGAGAATGCCATCGCGGGCAAGCCCGCTCCCACAGGGGGCTTGGGTGTGTATGCAATCTATGCCACCCGACAAAACCTGTGTGAGCGGGGTTGGCCGGTAATTTCGCTGCGCGACTGAGAATGCCATCGCGGGCAAGCCCGCTCCCACAGAGGGCTTGGGTGTGCATGCAATCTATGCCACCCGACAAAACCTGTGGGAGCGGGGTTGGCCGGTGATTTCGTTGCGCGACTGAGAATGCCATCGCGGGCAAGCCTGCTCCCACAGGGGGCTTGGGTGTGCATGCAATCTATGCCACCCGACAAAACCTGTGGGAGCGGGGTTGGCCGGTGATTTCGTTGCGCGACTGAGAATGCCATCGCGGGCAAGCCTGCTCCCACAGGGGGCTTGGGTGTGCATGCAATCTATGCCACTCGGCAAAACCTGTGGGAGCGGGCTTGCCCGCGATTAGGGTCACCTCGGTACCAAGCTGCTAAACCGGCTTGGCACCCATCAAGCCGGCAATCGCGATCAAGCTGACCAAGCTGACCAACGCCAGGGCAAAGGTGAATCTGCCGCTACCAACCGGCGCCGTGCGCTGGCGGTTGAGCCGCGCCAGCAACCAGAAACCACTCAGCGCCGCCACGGTGTAGAGCACACTGGAGGCCAGCAACCAGGTTTGCCCCAGCGGCCAACCAATCAGGTGCACCATCCACCAGCCGGTGAACGGCATGCTCAGCAGCGCCAGGCCCATCAGCAGCCAGACGAACAGCCGTGGCCGTTGCAAGGTGCGCACCGGCGCCGTGGCATCACCATTGCGCTGGGTCCGCCAGACCCAGACCGCCAGGCCCAGAGCACCGGCCAGCAGCAACACGGTTGCCACCATATGAGCCATTTTCAGCGCGGTTAAAGTTTCCATACGTCAATTCCCTCAGGTCCTGTGCATCAGCGTAGCCGTTCAGCCCAGAAACAGCTGGTAGGCCGGATTGTCGCTTTCATCCCAATACGGGTAGCCGATTTCCGCCAACGCCGCCGGCACCAGGTGGCGCTCGTCGTGCGGCACCTGCAGGCCCGCGACCACTCGGCCGTCG
Source organism: Pseudomonas sp. P5_152 (assembly GCF_033989915.1). NCBI lineage: Bacteria > Pseudomonadati > Pseudomonadota > Gammaproteobacteria > Pseudomonadales > Pseudomonadaceae > Pseudomonas > Pseudomonas sp. P5_152. The sequence continues at coordinate 2,755,695 of NZ_JASFAH010000002.1, forward strand.
GCTGCGCCGTGGTTACGGTAGTGAAACATCGAGATGTTCCAGCGCCCACCGAGCTTGTTGAGGAAGTTGAACAGCGCGCCCGGGCGTTCCGGAAATTCGAAACGCAGGATCACTTCATCGACCACGTGGGCCGCACGACCGCCGACCATGTGGCGAATGTGCAACTTGGCCAGTTCGTTGTCGGTCAGGTCGAGCACCGGGAAACCCTGCTCGCTCAGGCTGGCGATCAGCGCACTGCGCGGATCGTTCTCCGGATGGGTCTGCACGCCGACAAAGATGTGCGCCTCACTGCCGGTGTTGTAGCGGTAGTTGAATTCGGTGATCTGGCGCTTGCCGATGGCTTCGCAGAACGCCTTGAAGCTGCCCGGCTGCTCCGGAATGGTCACCGCGATAATGGCTTCGCGGCCCTCGCCCAGTTCGGCGCGCTCGGCCACATGGCGCAGGCGATCGAAATTGACGTTGGCGCCGGAGTCGATGGCCACCAGGGTCTGCCCGGTGACGCCGCGCAATTCGACGTACTTCTTGATCCCGGCTACGCCCAGGGCGCCGGCCGGCTCGGTGATCGAGCGGGTGTCGTCGTAGATGTCCTTGATCGCCGCGCAGATTTCATCGGTGCTGACGGTGATCACTTCATCGACATAGTCTTTGCAGATATCGAAGGTGTGCTGGCCGATCTGCGCCACGGCAACACCGTCGGCAAAGATCCCCACGGTCGGCAGCACCACCCGCTCGCCGGCGGCCATGGCCGCTTGCAGGCAATTGGAGTCATCCGGCTCGACGCCGATGATCTTGATGTCCGGGCGCAGGTATTTGACGTAGGCCGCGATCCCGGCGATCAGGCCGCCACCGCCCACCGGCACGAAGATCGCGTCCAGCGGACCCGGATGCTGGCGCAGGATTTCCATGGCCACCGTGCCCTGCCCGGCAATGGTGTGCGGATCATCGTAGGGGTGAATGTAGACGTAGCCTTTTTCGTCGACCAGCTTCAGCGAATAGGCCAGGGCCTCTGGGAACGAATCCCCGTGCAGCACTACTTTGCCGCCGCGCGAACGCACGCCTTCGACCTTGATCTCCGGGGTGGTCTTGGGCATCACGATGGTCGCCTTGACCCCCAGCACCTTGGCCGCCAGGGCCAGGCCTTGCGCGTGGTTGCCCGCCGAGGCGGTGACCACGCCGCGCGCGCGCTCTTCGTCGGTCAACTGGGTCAGCTTGTTGTAAGCGCCGCGAATCTTGAACGAGAACACCGGCTGCAAGTCTTCGCGCTTGAGCCAGATCTTGTTGCCCAGCCGCTCGGAGAGCTGGCGGGCAGTCTGCAAAGGGGTTTCTACGGCAACGTCATAAACGCGCGAGGTGAGGATCTTTTTGACGTACTGTTCAAGCATCGGAAAGCATCACTGAGCGGGTTGGGCAGGACCACGGAGTCTAACCCGGCTTTTGCCCGGGCGACCACACGAATGCAGAGGTTTTAGCCGGCCATGGCGCTATAATGCCGGCCTTCTGTCCCCCTCATGGCACCTCGGAGCCCGCATGACCCAGGATCAACTCAAACAGGCAGTGGCGCAGGCCGCCGTCGATTTCATCCTTCCCAAACTCGACGACAAGAGCATCGTCGGGGTCGGCACCGGCTCCACCGCCAACTGCTTCATCGACGCCCTGGCCCAGCACAAGGGCGCCTTCGACGGCGCGGTCGCCAGCTCCGAAGCCACCGCCGCGCGCCTCAAGGGCCACGGGATCCCGGTGTATGAGCTCAATACGGTCAGCGACCTGGAGTTCTACGTCGACGGTGCCGATGAAAGTGACGAGCACCTGAACCTGATCAAGGGCGGCGGCGCTGCCCTGACCCGCGAGAAGATCGTTGCGGCCGTGGCCAAGACCTTCATCTGCATCGCCGACGCGAGCAAGCTGGTGCCGGTGCTGGGCAATTTCCCACTGCCGGTCGAAGTGATCCCAATGGCCCGCAGCCACGTGGCTCGCGAGCTGGTGAAACTGGGCGGCGACCCGGTGTACCGTGAAGGCGTGTTGACCGACAACGGCAACATCATCCTCGACGTCTTCAACATGCAGATCACCAACCCGGTGGAGCTGGAGCAGCAGATCAACGCCATAGTCGGCGTGGTCACCAACGGCCTGTTCGCCGCCCGTCCGGCGGACTTGTTGCTGCTGGGCACCAGCGAAGGCGTGAAGATCCTCAAGGCCTGAGGCAGGCGCCACCCTGCTCGCGATAGCGGTATGCCAGGCACCATGGATGTTGGCAGTGCCGGCCTCATCGCGAGCAAGCTTGCTCCTACGGATTGGGCTTCTTGAAGACGTAGAACAGGTTCGGCTCGCTCACCAGGTACAAGGCCCCGTCGTCATCCATGGCGATCCCCTCCGCTTGCGGCACGGTCTTTTGCAGGCCCTGACGCCCCTTGTTCAACGACATGGTGCTTAACGGCCGCCCGTCGATATCCAGCTCCAACACCAGGAACGACTCGTCCGACAGCGCCAGTAAATGGCCGCTGCGCTCATCGTATTGCAGGCTCGAGAGATCACGCACAAACAGCCCGGCATCACGCTTGGGATTGTTGATCACGTGCACGGCGTAGGATTTCTCCGGGTTGTAATGGGGGAAACCCTGCACTTCATAGATCAGCATCGGGTCGCGTTCCTTGGCGACAAACAAGCGCTTGCCCTTGGAGTCGTAGGCCAGGCCTTCGAACCCCTTATTGCGGGTCATGTGCACGCCCAGGGTCATCTGCTCGGCATCTGCGGCGTCGAGGAAGGTGGTGTCGTCTTCGAGATGAATCTTGATCAGCCGTTGCTGGCGCTCATCACTGATCACGTAGGTGTCGGCGCTGATGAACTCCACGGCTTCCGGGTCGCCAAAGCCGATCAGCGCGACCCGGCGCAGGATGCGCCCGTCGAGGGACATCTCGACCAGTTCGGAATTCTTGTTGGTGACGGTGAACAGGCTTTTGCGCACCGGATCAAAGGTCAAGGCCGAGACGTCATCGTCCAGGCCTTCGATCGGCTTCGCCTCGATCACTACTCGATAGTCGTTGAGCGCCATCGAATGCTCACCGGCCGGGTGCAACCAGGCTTGCAGGTTGAACCAGCTGCGCTCGTAAAGGCGGTAGTACTGGCCCAGCATGGCCAACGCCAGCAAGGCGGCGATCAACACGATCAGGGCAAGGGGCTTGGGGCGGGCAAGTCGGCGCATGGGGCGAGCTCAAAAAGCAATCGGGCGGATGAAATATCACGCGTTGATGAATTCAAGCTTAATGGCATAGGAAGACCCTGTGGGAGCGGGCTTGCCCGCGATGGCGTAGGCACATTCAGCATCAATGTGTCAGATACACCGCTATCGCGGGCAAGCCCGCTCCCACAGGTTCAGTGCTGTGCCGATCAGCGCACGCTGCTGGCGAAGCTGCCGGCACCCGGCAGTTCCAGGACCAGTTCATCCCCGACATTCAGCGGGCCGACGCCCACCGGCGTACCGGTGAGGATCACGTCGCCGGCCTGCAGCGAGAAGCAGCCGGCCATGTGCTGGATCATCGGCACGATCGGGTTGAGCATGGCACTGCTGTTACCGTCCTGGCGGACTTCGCCATTGATGGTCAGGCGAATGCCGATATCAGTCAGGTCGGCAAAGGTGCTGCTGACCACGAACGGCGCCAGCACACAGGCACCGTCGAACGACTTGGCGATTTCCCACGGCAGCCCCTTGGCCTTGAGCTCGGCCTGCTTGTCGCGCAGGGTCAGGTCCAGGGCCGGGGCGAACCCGGAGATTGCATCCAGCACTTCTTCACGGCTTGGCTTGGTCGACAAGGGTTTGCCGATCAATACGGCGATTTCCGCCTCGTAATGCACCGAGCCGCGCTCGGTCGGAATCACAAAACCACCTTCCAGCGGCACCACGCAACTGCCCGGCTTGATGAACAACAACGGCTCGGTCGGTACCGGGTTATCCAGTTCCTTGGCGTGTTCGGCGTAGTTGCGCCCGATGCACACCACTTTCCCCAGTGGGAAATGAATACGGGTACCGTCGACATACTGGTGCTGATAGCTCATTACCGCCTCCTGCCTTAGGGATTCTTCAGGTACCGCACCTTCAAACAGCGAAGATCTTGCCCGGGTTCATGATGCCATTCGGGTCGAATACTGCCTTGACGGCTTTCATGTACTCGATTTCCACCGGCGAACGGCTGTAGGTCAGGTAATCGCGCTTGGTCATGCCCACGCCGTGTTCGGCCGAGATCGAGCCGTTGTATTTCTCGACGGTTTCAAACACCCACTTGTTGACCGTCGCGCACTTGGCAAAGAACTCGTCCTTGCTCAGGTTTTCCGGCTTGAGGATGTTCAGGTGCAGGTTGCCGTCGCCGATGTGGCCGAACCAGACGATTTCGAAGTCCGGGTAGTGTTTGCCGACGATCGCGTCGATTTCCTTCAGGAATGCCGGGACTTTCGACACAGTGACCGAAATGTCGTTCTTGTACGGAGTCCAGTGAGAAATGGTCTCGGAGATGTACTCGCGCAGTTTCCACAGGTTTTGCAGTTGGGATTCGCTCTGGCTCATCACGCCATCGAGCACCCAGCCCTGTTCAACGCAGTGTTCGAAGGTTTCCAGGGCGTGGTTGGCCACTTCCTCGGTGGTCGCTTCGAATTCCAGCAGCGCGTAGAACGGGCATTCTGACTCGAATGGCGCAGGCACGTCGCCACGAGCGAGGACCTTGGCCAGGGCCTTGTCGGAGAAAAACTCGAAGGCGGTCAGGTCCAGCTTGCTCTGGAAGGCGTGCAGCACCGGCATGATCGAATCGAAATCGGTGGTGCCGAGGACCATCGCAGTGAGGTTTTTCGGCGCGCGATCCAGGCGCATGGTCGCTTCGACCACAAAACCCAGGGTACCTTCGGCGCCGATGAACAGCTGGCGCATGTCGTAGCCGGTGGCGTTCTTGATCAGGTCGCGATTCAACTCCAGCAGGTCGCCCTTGCCGGTGACCACTTTCATGCCCGCCACCCAGTTGCGGGTCATGCCGTAGCGAATGACCTTGATCCCGCCGGCATTGGTGCCGATATTGCCACCAATCTGACTGGAACCGGCCGAGGCGAAGTCCACCGGGTAATACAGGCCCTTTTCTTCAGCCACGTTCTGCAGATGCTCGGTGACCACGCCTGGCTGGCACACCACGGTGCGATCAGTCAGGTTCACATCGAGGATCTGGTTCATGTAGTCGAACGAAACCACCACTTCGCCATTGGCGGCCACCGCAGCAGCCGACAGCCCGGTACGTCCGCCGGACGGCACCAGGGCAACCTTGTGCTGGTTGGCCCAGCGCACGATGGCCTGGACCTGCTCGGTGGTCTTGGGGAACACGATAGCCGTCGGGGCCGGGGCGAAATGCTTGGTCCAATCCTTACCGTAAGCATTCAGGGAGTCGGCGTCGGTCAACACCTTGCCAGGCTCAACCAGGGTCTTCAGCTCATCAATCAGGGCAGGATTGGTCATCGAAAGAACTCTCGAACAATTCATGGTCATCCTGAGAACGCTTCACGTCGCAGGAATGAGTGTTTAGCGGGGTGCATATGCTAGCATACCGACCCCGCAGGGTAGTGCCCAAAGGCTGTTCTGCGGTGACGGCGTTCCTGCCGTTCGGGTCAGCTCTGGGCTGCTCCCCTCCCTGCCATTTTTCTCCGGGATACAGGTTTACGCAGATGAGCAAGACTTCTCTCGATAAGAGCAAGATCAAGTTCCTTCTTCTCGAAGGCGTCCACCAATCGGCTGTCGACGTTCTCAAGTCGGCTGGCTACACCAGCATCGAGTACCTCACCGGTTCTCTGCCGGAAGCCCAGTTGAAGGAAAAGATCGCTGATGCGCACTTCATCGGCATTCGCTCACGCACTCAACTGACCGAAGAGATCTTCGATCACGCGAAGAAGCTGGTCGCCGTCGGCTGTTTCTGCATCGGCACCAACCAGGTGGATTTGAACGCTGCCCGCGAACGCGGTATCGCCGTGTTCAACGCGCCGTACTCCAACACCCGCTCCGTTGCCGAGCTGGTGCTGGCCGAAGCGATCCTGCTGCTGCGCGGCATCCCGGAGAAGAACGCCTCCTGCCACCGTGGCGGTTGGATCAAGAGTGCGGCCAACTCCTTCGAAATCCGGGGCAAGAAGCTGGGTATCGTCGGCTACGGTTCGATCGGCACTCAACTGTCGGTGCTGGCTGAAGGCCTCGGCATGCAGGTTTACTTCTACGACACCGTGACCAAGCTGCCACTGGGTAACGCCACCCAGGTCGGCAACCTGCACGAGCTGTTGGGCATGTCCGACATCGTCACCCTGCACGTTCCGGAAACCGCTGCGACCCAGTGGATGATCGGCGAGAAGGAAATCCGCGCCATCAAGAAGGGCGGCATCCTGATCAACGCCGCACGCGGCACCGTGGTCGAACTGGACCACCTGGCCGCAGCGATCAAGGACAAGCACCTGATCGGCGCCGCCATCGACGTATTCCCGGTGGAGCCACGCTCCAACGACGAAGAGTTCGAAAGCCCGCTGCGTGGCCTGGACAACGTGATCCTGACCCCGCACATCGGCGGCTCCACCGCTGAAGCGCAAGCCAACATCGGCCTGGAAGTGGCCGAGAAGCTGGTCAAGTACAGCGACAACGGTACGTCGGTGTCCTCGGTCAACTTCCCGGAAGTGGCCCTGCCGGCTCACCCTGGCAAGCACCGCCTGCTGCACATCCACGAGAACATCCCGGGTGTGATGAGCGAGATCAACAAGGTCTTCGCCGAAAACGGCATCAACATTTCCGGTCAGTTCCTGCAGACCAACGAGAAAGTCGGCTACGTCGTGATCGACGTCGACGCCGAGTACTCGGACCTGGCGCAGGAGAAGCTGCAACACATCAACGGCACCATTCGTTGCCGCGTGTTGTTCTAACGCTCAAGCGTCAATAAAAAGGGAGCCCCGCGGGGCTCCCTTTTTTATGCCTGGACGGATTACTTCACCGTCACAGTGATTTTTTCCGAAATGATCGGTGGCTCGAAGGCCATGTGATTTTTGTCGCCCAACTCCAGCTGCAAGGTGTGTGTGCCGGGAGTCAGGGTCAGTTCGGTTTCGGTCTGGGCCTTGCCGAAATGCACGTGCTGGGCGTCGGCCGGAATCACCTGGCCTGCGGCGATCGGGCCGGTATCGATCAGCAGGTGGTGGTGGCCGGTGTTTTTGGTGACATCGCCCGCCGGAGCCAGCGCTACGCCTTCAATGCCGAACTTGACCTTGAAGGTCTTGTCCACGGTGGCGCCATTTTCCGGGGTGACGATAAACGCCTTGGCCCCAGCCGGGGCGGGGGTCGCAGCGCTGGCCATCATAGAAGCACCGAGTAACAGACTGGCCAAAACAGCACGTGACATAAAGGTTTTCATTCTTTTCTCCAGTTTTACGCTTAATCTTTATGAGTGTGACAACTTCGTGGCGATTCGTTGTCGAAGGACCTCAACACCATAGCAAAGCGCGCCGCAGCAGCGCGCCGCACATAACGAATTCAAGGAGTGACCATGCGCTTTTTGCCTGGCCTGATACTGTTGCTGCCCCTTGTGAGCCCATTGGCTCATGCTGAACTGATTGACGATGTAAACGACCGTGGCGAACTGCGCATTGCGCTGGAAGCCGACACCCCGCCGTTCAACTTCAAGGATGACGGCCGGCTTACCGGCTTCGAAGTCGAGCTCGGCCAACTGCTGGCCAGGGAACTGGATGTACGCGCCGACTTCGTGGTGACCGATTCCACGGACCTGCTGCCAGGCGTCGAGAGCGGCAAGTACGACATCGCCATCAATCACATAGCACTGACCCCGGAACTCAAGGATCGTTTCGATTTCAGCGAACCTTACAGCTATTCCAGTGCACAACTGATCGTGCGCCAGGAAGAACAACGTCCGCTTGGCTCCCTCCTGGCCCTCAACGGCAAGGCCCTGGGCGTGGCGCAAGGCAGCCAGTTCGTCGACCAGGCCCGCAGCGTCGAAGGCATCGACCTGCACAGCTACCCCGACGCGCAGCAGCCCCTCAAGGACGTGGCCGACAAACAACTCGACGCCGCCATCAGCGATCGCCTGCTGATCCCCTATGCCATCCGCGACAGCCGGCTGCCGGTCAAGGAAGGCGCCAAGGTCGGCCCGACCCTGAGCCTGGCGATACCCTTCCAGAAGGGCAACCCGGCCTTCCAGGCCAGCCTCGACCAGGCCCTGCAACGGATCAAGAAAGATGGGCGCCTGATGGCGCTGTCGGAAAAATGGTTCGGCATGGACGCGACCCAGCCGCCAAAACCTTAATTGTCGATGGGGCCTTGTGGGAGCAAGCAGACGGAACGCCGCCCGGCGCGCTCCCACAGCGAATCTGCACAGCCCGTCAGGCAAGGCCAGCCAGCGCAGCCGCAGCTTCAGCCAGTTGCAGCTCGCTGAACACCTGCACCCCATGCCGGGTCAGCAGGGCTGCGGTGACGCCTTCACCGCTGACCTTGACCCCGCTGAAGGTCCCGTCATACGTCAGCAGATTGCCGCAGGACGGGCTGTTGGCCTTGAGCACGGCGATCCGGATGGCGTGCTGCTGCACCAGCGCCAGGGCCTGCTGTGCACCTGACAGGAACTCGGCGCTGACATCCTCGCCTTCAGTGGTGATCACCCGAGCGTGACCGTCCAGCACCTGCGCACCCTGACCGCCGGGAATCTCCGCCGCCGCCCGTGGCGTGGGCAAGCCACCGGCGACTTCCGGGCACAACGCGACCACCCGCCCTTCGGCGATCCACTGCTGCAATTGATCGAACGGGCCGCTGGCCCCACCGTCGTAACGTACGCGGTGGCCGAGCAGGCAGCGGCTGACCAGGATTTTCTGCATCATCAGAACAACTCGTTACCGCGACGACGAAACCAGCCGGTCAATGACAGGCGATCGCGGGTCGCGGGCAGGACTTCGTGGGGCACTTCACCCGACAGGAATACCACCAGGCAACCACCGATGGGTACCACATCGTGCTCCATGCCCTCCTCCAGGTACATGCGCAACTGACCGCCATGCTCCGGCAGCCAAGCGTCGTTGAGGTAGATCACCGCCGAAACCATGCGCCGGTCATCGTCGCGAAAGCGGTCGACATGCTTGAGGTAGAACGCCCCAGGTGGGTACAGCGCGAAATGGCTTTCGAAATCCTCAAGGCCCAGGTACAGGCCGCGATTCATGGCTTCGCGCAGGCTGTCCATCAAGCCCAGGTAAAGGTCGCACGCCTCGACCTGGCCCGGTTCCAGCCACTGGATGTGATCGCCACGGATACCCTCGCGAATCTCCGAAAACGGCCCGCGCCCGACGGCCGCCGGCGCCAGTTCACCTTCGGCCGCACGTTTACGGCACTCAGCCGCCAGTGCTCCGGTCAGAACCTGAGGCAGGAAAATGGGCTGCTGCGACCAGCCGCGCACAGCGAGGTCGTCCACGATACGTAACAGCAGCGGGTGATCGGAGGGTATTTGCATGGCGCGCATAGTATTCCTGCGCCAGCAAATCCGACAGCACCACATAGCGGAGGATCGTCGGATAAGCTGATGAACATGATACGAATTCTCGACAACCTGTGTCTGGCCCCGGAGAATAGTCGCCTGCCGACAGGAGTCCTTATGCGCCGTTTGCTTTTTTCACTGTTGATGCTCTGCACTTTCCCCTCCTGGGCAGACGGCCACGACCAGTTGTACAAGGTCGCCGGTTGGCCCGACCAGCGAGCGCATTTTAGCGATGCCCTCAGCGCCGCCCAGCAACGCTACCAAAGCAGCTTGCCGCCGGCGGTGTTCCAGGCGCTGGTCAATAACAGCAATCAGCGTTTTGCGCCGCAGGCCATGGATCGTCGGGCCGAAGCGCAATTGCGCAAGAACCTCGCCGACCCCAAGCCCGCGCTGGGGTTTTTCCAATCGCCGCTGGGTCGCAAGATCATTGCCGCCGAACTGCTGGCGACCCGGCGCGACCAACTGGCGAAGAACGCCAAGGGCCTGCCGAAAATCGAAGCCAGCGACACCCGTCAGTTGATCATTGGTCATCTGGCCCGTGCACTGCCGGCCCGTGAAGCCGGTGCCGAGGTCAGCCTGGCGATCGCCGGCGTGGCGGCGGACAGCCTGAGCCAGATGATTCCCGGCCTGCTCGGCGGCGGTCAGGCCCAGAGCATGTTGAACGGCCAGCGCCAGCGCCTGATGGAACAGATCGGCAGCGACCTGAACAACACCCTGCTGTATGTCTATCGCGACCTATCGGACGCGGAACTGGAAGAGTTCGCCAGCTTTGCCGAATCGGCCGAAGGCCAGGCGTATTACCAGGCAGCACTGGCCGCGATCCGCGCAGGCCTGGCCGTAGGCCAAAGCACCTCGAACCTGAATCAGTAAAGGTCGATGCCGGCAGGGGCGTTACGGATTACGCCCCTTGATCCGCTTGGTCAGAAACCCGAAGTACTCCTGGCGCAACGCCAGGGTTTCATTGGCCAGATGATGCCGAGCCTCGGGCAACTTCAACACCTGGGGCCGATCGAACTTGCCCGCCAACACTTCAAGGTTGTGCTGCCAATCCACCGTCATGTCCGCCTGGCCTTGAATGATCAGCGGCCGCCGGTGGCTGCGTGGGGCCGCTTCGATACGCTTGATCCAACGGGCCAGCGCGCCGACCCAGGCGGTCGGCAGACGCAGCGGTTGCAGCGGGTCGGCTTGCAGGAACGGCAGGAACGCCGGGTCGTTGGAGTTTTCACTGAAGCGCCGGGCGATGCCTTTGACGAAGGGCTTGAGCAGGTAGTAACTCAGGTGCGACCAACCCCAGGCACGCGGCCGCACCAGCGGCGACAGCAGCACCACCTGACCCTGCGCCGGGCTGTCTTGTCCCTGGTTGAGCACATGATCGATCACGATCGCCCCGCCGGTACTCTGCCCGCACAGGTGCCACGGCTGCGGCAAATCGATGGATTGCGCCTCGACGAACAGCCCCTGCAGGGTGTCCTGGTACTCGGCAAAATCGCGGATGCTCGCGCGCTCGCCGCTGGACAGGCCATGCCCCGGCAGGTCGCAGGCAATCACCGCAAACCCCTGATCCAGCGCCCACTCGATCACATGCCGATAGAGCCCGGTGTGGTCGTAGAAACCGTGAAACAGAAACAGCGTCGCCTTGGCCTGCTCGGGCCACCAGAACTGACTGACCAGCTCATAACCATCGACCTCGAACCGCCCCAGCCCGGTACGCAGGGTACGGCCCGCAAAGTCCAGGCCGTAGAACAGCTGATAGGCCCGGCCCTCCTCCGACAACGGCTGCGCGCAGGCCAGGGCTTGCAGGCTGGCGCGCAAATGATCGGCATTGAAGGTGGCAGGCATATCGGGATTCCAGCGCGAAACGGACTTTATGGGCCTGCGATATTCTTCTGTCGCGGCAAGCATGGCAAGCTACGCGACCTTCGAGGAAGCTTTCCCATGCGCCCGCACGCCCGCACGACACTGCTTGCCACCCTGCTCGCCCTGCTATGCGCCGGCGTCCTGTGGGCGGCCTATGACTGGTTCCAGGGACGCTACCTGCGGGCCTTCAGTTCGCACACGGCGGTGTTTTCCGGTGACCCCTTGCGCCTTCCCGAGCACCTGGCCGGCCCCGGGGCGATTCGCGTGGTGCATTTCTGGGACCCGGCCTGCCCCTGCAACGTCGGTAATCAACAGCACCTCGCCGAACTGCTCGAGCACTACGGGCCACAAGGCGTGCAGTTCTACGCGGTGCAAAAGCCCGGCAGCCAGGGCCAACTGCCCAGCACCTTGAGCAACCTCAAACCCCTCGAACTCCTCCCAGGCTCCGAGCAAGTCCCCGCCAGCCCCGCCGTAGCGATCTGGGACCGCGGCGGCAAACTGGCGTACTTCGGCCCCTACAGCGAAGGCCTGACCTGCAACTCCAGCAACAGCTTTATCGAGCCGATCCTGCAGGCCCTGAGCGACGATCGTCCGGTGAATGCCATCAACACTTTGGCGGTGGGTTGTTACTGTCCTTGGGCCAGTGACGCACCCTAGGGCATTCCGGACTTTTCAAAGTAGTGGCTGCCCGGCGCGCCGGCTCTGTGCTACATGTTGACCGCCCCGACAGGCGGTACCCTGACAAGAACAAGGAGTCACCATGAAACGCGCCCTGAGCTCACTGGCCCTGGTACTCGTGCTGCTGGCCGCCGCAGCCGGCTGGTATGTGTACAGCAAACAACCATCGCGTCAGGGTCAGGTGCAGTTGCAGCACCTGGAGGGCTCCGTGACCGTGCGCTACGACGAACGTGGCATCCCGCACTTGCGTGCCGGCAACGAGATCGACCTGTATCGCGCCCTGGGTTATGTCCAGGCCCAGGACCGGCTGTTCCAGATGGAAATCATGCGGCGCCTGTCCCGGGGTGAGTTGGCCGAGGTGCTCGGGCCCAAGCTGCTGGATACCGACAAACTGTTCCGCAGCCTGCGCATTCGCGAGCGTGCCGAGACTTATGTGGCCGCGCTGGATAAGGAATCTGCGGCGTGGAAGGCCCTGCAGGCCTATCTGGACGGGATCAACCAGTATCAGGACACGCACGCCGCGCCCGTGGAGTTCGATGTGCTGGGCATCGCCAAGCGGCCGTTCACCGCCCAGGACAGCATCAGCGTCGCCGGCTATATGGCCTACAGCTTTGCCGCGGCCTTTCGCACCGAGCCCCTGCTGACCTACGTGCGCGATCAGTTGGGCAACGACTACCTGAATATCTTCGACCTCGACTGGCAGCCCAAAGGCGTGCTGGCCCAGCAACACAGCAGCGCGCCGGCCCTCAGCAGCGCTGACTGGCAAGACCTCAACGCCATTGCCCGCCTCAGCCAGCAGGCACTGGCCGAGCACGGCCTGCCGCAATTCGAGGGCAGCAATGCCTGGGTAGTTGCCGGCAGTCGCACCAAGAGCGGCAAACCGCTGTTGGCCGGCGACCCGCACATTCGCTTCGCGACGCCTTCGGTGTGGTACGAAGCGCAGCTGTCGGCCCCTGGTTTCGAACTCTATGGGCACCACCAGGCGCTGGTGCCGTTTGCCTTCCTTGGCCACAACCTGGACTTCGGCTGGAGCCTGACGATGTTCCAGAACGACGACCTCGACCTGATCGCCGAGAAGGTCAATCCGGACAACGCCAACCAGGTCTGGTACCGCGGCAAGTGGGTCGACCTGATCAACAGCGAGCAACAGATTGCCGTCAAGGGCCAGGCCCCCGTAACCCTGACCCTGCGGCAATCGCCCCACGGCCCGATCATCAACGATGTCCTGGGCGCCAGCGCCGGCAAGACCCCAATCGCGATGTGGTGGGCGTTCCTCGATACCCAGAACCCGATCCTCGAAGGTTTTTACCAACTCAACCGCGCCGACACTCTGGCCAAGGCCCGAGCCGCGTCCGCCAAGGTCCAGGCTCCTGGGTTGAACATCGTCTGGGCCAATGCCAAGGGGGATATCGGCTGGTGGGCAGCCGCGCAACTGCCCAAGCGTCCGGCAGGGGTCAAGCCAGGCTTCATTCTCGACGGCAGCAGCAACCAGGCAGACAAGGACGGCTTCTACCCGTTCAGTGCCAACCCGCAGGAAGAGAACCCGGCCCGTGGCTACATCGTCTCCGCCAACTTCCAGCCATTGTCACCGACCGGCATGGAGATTCCCGGCTACTACAACCTGGCCGATCGCGGTCAACAGCTCAACCTGCAACTGAGCGACAAGAACCTCAAGTGGGACCTGGACAACACCCAGGAGCTGCAACTGGGCACCACGACCGCCTACGGTCAACGCCTGCTGGCGCCGTTGCTGCCGGTATTGCGCGAGGTGGTCAGCGACCCGCAGGAACGCCAGTGGCTGGATCAACTGAACGCCTGGCAAGGTGATTACCCGCTGGAGTCGACTAGCGCCACGCTGTTCAATCAGTTCCTGTTCAACCTGGCCGACGGGGCGCTGCACGATGAACTGGGCGATAGTTTTTTCGACACTCTGCTCACGACCCGGGTGATCGATGCCGCCCTGCCCAGGCTTGCGGCCAACCCCGATTCCCCTTGGTGGGACAACCGCGACACCCTGGGTCAGGAAACCCGTGCCGACGTGGTCAAGGCCGCGTGGCACGCCAGTATCGCCCACCTGAAAACCACCCTCGGCGCAGACGCCACGCAGTGGCAATGGGGCAAGGCCCACACCCTCACCCACGGCCATCCGCTGGGCACGCAGAAACCCCTGGAGCGGATTTTTAACGTCGGCCCGTTCGAAGCCCCGGGCAGTCACGAGGTGCCGAACAACCTCTCGGCGAAAATCGGCCCGGCGCCTTGGACCGTGACCTATGGCCCGTCGACCCGACGCATCATCGATTTCGCCGACCCGGCCCACGGCCTGACCATCAACCCGATCGGCCAGAGCGGTGTGCCGTTCGATGCGCACTATCAAGACCAGGCCGAGGCGTACATCGAGGGTGTCTACCACCAGGCGCATTTCAGCGAGGAAGAAGTGACCGCCAATACTCGCAGCACCTTGAAGCTATTGCCGGCGCGTTGACGTTGCAGGCACACGGCGGGCAGGCGCAGCCTCTCAAAGCACCGACGAAAAGTTCAGCCGGAACTGCAGCGGCGTCACGCCCAGGCGTCGATTGAACACGCTGCGCATGTGCTGGGCATCGCGAAATCCACACTGGTAAGCGACGGTCTTGAGTGCCGCCCGCGAGCTTTCCAGCATCACCCGGGCGGCGTCCACCCGCGCCTGCTCCACGAACTCGGCCGGGGTCACTCCGGCCTCTCGGGTGAACACCCGGGAGAAGTTGCGCGCACTCATGTTCGCCGCCACTGCCAGGTCGACAATGGCCAGGTCGCCCGTAAGGTTCGCCATCACGTAATGCTGGACCCGCGCCACCGGCGAGATTTCCTCGGCATAGGGCGTGAGGAACGGGCTGAACTGCGACTGCCCGCCCGCGCGCTGGGTAAACACCACCAGGCGCTTGGCCACGCTCAAGGCCACCTGCGGACCGTGGTCCTTTGCCAGCAGGTACAGCGACAGGTCGATCCCGGCCGTGACCCCGGCCGAAGTGAACAGCTCGCCGTCCTCGACATACAACCGGTCGGCCTCGACGCGGGTAGTCGGGCACAGTGCCGCCAACGCCGCGGCATCGCCCCAATGGGTGGTGACCGTCCTGCCGTCGAGCAATCCCGCGCGGGCCAGCAGGAAGGCGCCGTTGCAGATCGAGCCAAAGCGCCGGGCCCGGGCGCTGGCATCGCGCAGCCAATGGTCGAACGCCGGACCAAAATCGACAAAGGGCAATTGCGGCCCACCGGCTACCAGCAGCAAGTCGTAGGCCTGCAGCGCCGCGCTGAAGTGCTGGTGAGCCTGCAGGGTCAGGCCGTTGGAACATGGCAGCAGACCCTGTTCGACGCCGATCACCTGTAACTGGTAATGCTCCTCGGGCTCGAGAAAGCGGTTGGCCTCGGAAAACACATCCATGGGGCCGGTCACGTCCAGCGCCTGGACGCCGGAGAACACCACGATGGCAACGGTTTTACTCATGGCAAAATTCGCCTTCCAGGTATTGAAATGAAAATCGGCCATCACACGATCTGTAGCAGCTACAGGCATGCGTAGAACCTGGATTCAAACTTAGCCAATCCAGGCCCAACAAGCGAGGCTGGCGCGATATGCATGCTCATTGGCCGGGATTGCAGCCATGGATCGATTGTCCGGTTTCAGGGGGGCGAACAGACTGGTGACCTCAGCGCCGCCATGGCGCTCACCATGAGGAAACTCCCATGAGCACCACCATTGCCGGCATCAAGATTCCTGACAGCGCATTGGCCAAAGCCACCACCGAGTACATCCGCGACGTCGAATCCGACTTGCTGTACCACCACTCACGCCGGGTATTCCTGTTCGGTGCCTTGAGCGGCGAACGCCAGCAGTTGGCCTACGATCCGCAGTTGCTGTACGTCGGCGCGATGTTCCATGACCTCGGCCTGGTGGCTGGGTATCGCAGTGACGATGAGCGTTTTGAAGTCGACGGCGCCAACGCCGCAGCGGCCTTTCTCAAACCCTATGGCTTGAGCGATGACGACATCGAGCAGGTCTGGCTGTCGATCGCCCTGCACACCACCCCCGGCGTGCCCAAGCACCTGCGCCCGACCGTCGCACTGGTGACCGCCGGAGTCGAGATGGACGTGCTGGGCCTGGACTACGCGGCCTTTACCAGCACGCAGCGCAGCGCGGTGGTGCATGCCCACCCACGGGGTGAAGGGTTCAAGGAGTGCATCATCTGCGCCTTTGCCGACGGCTTGCGCCATCGTCCTCAGACGACCTTCGGCAACGTCAAGACGGATGTACTGGTGGATCAGGAGCCGGGGTTCCAGCCGATGAACTTCGTCCAGGTCATCCGCCAATCCCCTTGGGTCTCGTAAACAACGGTGGGTGTATGCGGGATCCGTGAGCAGCAAAAACTACTGAGGGTGTGCAGGAAATGTGAGCACCAAAAACCACTGTGGGAGCGGGCTTGCCCGCGATGGTCGTCAACGATGACGCGCCAAGCCAGGCTTAGCGCGGTGTCCTGACGTCCTTCGCGAGCAGGCTCGCTCCCACAGGGTTGATGGGTGTATGCGGGGTAGAGGGTTGACCACAGGATTGTGGTCAACCCTCCCGAATCAAGCCGCTTCCGGCGCCTGGGCCCGACGTGCGTCCGGCTGTTTCCAGGAGTCGGCAGCACTTTCTTCGATGGCCTGCTGGATCGCCCGCTTGCGGTTTTCTTCGGCGCGGCGGCTGAAGAACCAGACCAGGAACGTGACGATCGACACCGCCAACAGGATCAGGCTGGCCACGGCGTTGATCTCGGGTTTGACCCCCAGGCGCACCGCCGAGAACACTTCCATCGGCAGGGTGGTGGAACCCGGGCCCGAGACGAAGCTGGCCAATACCAGGTCGTCCAGCGACAGGGCAAACGACATCATGCCGCCCGCTGCCAGCGAAGGCGCAATCATCGGGATGGTGATCAGGAAGAACACCTTCCATGGCCGCGCGCCCAGGTCCATGGCTGCCTCTTCGATCGACAGGTCCAGCTCACGCAGGCGTGCCGACACCACCACCGCCACATAGGCGGCACAGAACGTGGTGTGGGCGATCCAGATGGTGACGATGCCCCGCTCCTGGGGCCAGCCAATCATCTGCGCCATGGCCACGAACAGCAGCAACAGCGACAGACCGGTGATCACTTCCGGCATCACCAACGGCGCGGTGACCAGGCCGCCGAACAGCGTACGGCCCTTGAAGTGGGTGATCCGGGTCAGCACGAATGCCGCCAGGGTCCCCAGCGCCACCGCGGCAATCGCGGTGTAGCAGGCGATTTCCAGCGAGCGCACCACTGAGCCCATCAGTTGGCTGTTATCCAGCAGGCCGACGTACCACTTGATCGACCAGCCGCCCCACACCGTCACCAGTTTCGAGGCGTTGAACGAGTAGATCACCAGGATCAGCATCGGCAGGTAGATGAACAACAGACCCACTACCAGCATCAGGCTGGAGAAACGGAAGCGCTTCATTCTTTACCCTCCATTTCCTTGGCCTGACTGCGGTTGAACAGGATGATCGGCACAATCAGGATCGCCAGCATCACCACCGCCAGGGCGGACGCCACCGGCCAGTCACGGTTGTTGAAGAACTCTTGCCAGAGCACTTTACCGATCATCAGGGTTTCCGGACCGCCCAGCAGTTCCGGGATCACGAACTCACCCACCACCGGGATGAACACCAGCATGCAGCCGGCGATGATGCCGTTCTTCGACAGCGGGATGGTGATTTTCCAGAAGCTGTTGAAGGTGCTCGAACCCAGGTCGGACGCGGCTTCCAACAGGCTGGTGTCGTGTTTTACCAGGTTGGCATAGAGCGGCAGGATCATGAACGGCAGGTAGGAATAGACCACGCCGATATAGACCGCCAGGTTGGTGTTGAGGATCTGCAGCGGCTCATCGATAAAGCCCATGCTCATCAGGAAGCCGTTGAGCAGGCCGTTGTTGCTGAGGATGCCCATCCACGCATACACGCGGATCAGGATCGCGGTCCAGGTCGGCATCATGATCAGCAGTACCAGGACGGTCTGCATTTCCTTGCGCGCACTGGCGATGGCGTAGGCCATCGGGTAGCCGATCAACAGGCACAAAATGGTGCTGATCAGCGCCATCTTCAACGAACCGAGGTAAGCGGCAATGTACAGCTCATCCTCGCTGAGCATCGCGTAGTTGCCCAGGTTGAGCAGCACCTGCAGCTTCTGCTCAACGAAGCTGTAGATCTCGGTGTACGGCGGAATGGCCACGTCTGCTTCGGCGAAGCTGATCTTCAACACGATGAAGAACGGCAACATGAAAAACAGGAACAGCCACAGGAAAGGAACGCCGATGACCAACTGGCGGCCACCGGGAATTATTCGACTGAGTCGACGCTTGAGTTTTCGCATGTTCATGAGCGCAGTACCACGCCGCTGTCGTCTTCCCACCAGACGTAGACCTGGTCACCCCAGGTCGGACGCTGGCCCCGGCGCTCGGCGTTGGCCACGAACGATTGCACCAGCTTGCCGCTCGGCAATTCGACGTAGAACACCGAGTGCCCGCCCAGGTAGGCGATGTCGTGGACCTTGCCGCTCGACCAGTTGTGCTCGCAGGTCGGCATATCGGCAGTGACCAGCAGTTTTTCCGGACGAATCGCGTAGGTCACCGACTTGTCTTGCACCGAGGTGCTGATGCCGTGGCCGACGTAGATGTTGCGGTCCAGGTCCTTGCAGGTGATCAGCGCATGGCCCTCGGCGTCGTCCACCACTTCACCTTCGAAGATGTTGACGTTGCCGATGAATTCGCAGACCAGGCGGCTGGTCGGGGTTTCGTAGATGTCGATCGGGCTGCCGATCTGGGCAATCCAGCCCAGGTGCATGATCGCGATGCGCTCGGCCATGGTCATGGCCTCTTCCTGGTCGTGGGTCACCATGACGCAGGTCACGCCGACCCGCTCGATGATCTCCACCAACTCCAGTTGCATCTGCGAACGCAGTTTCTTGTCGAGGGCGCCCATCGGTTCGTCGAGCAGCAGCAGTTTCGGCCGCTTGGCCAGGGAGCGGGCCAAGGCGACACGCTGGCGCTGGCCACCGGAGAGCTGGTGCGGCTTGCGCTTGGCGTACTGGCTCATCTGCACCAGCTTGAGCATCTCGGCCACCCGGGCGTCGACTTCGGCGGCCGGGATCTTGTCCTGCTTGAGGCCGAAGGCGATGTTCTGTGCCACGGTCATGTGCGGGAACAGCGCGTAGGACTGGAACATCATGTTGATCGGCCGCTCGTACGGCGGCATATCGGTGATGTCCACGCCGTCGAGGAAAATCCGCCCCTCGGTCGGACGCTCGAAACCGGCGAGCATGCGCAGCAAGGTCGATTTGCCCGAACCCGAACCGCCGAGCAAGGCGAAGATTTCGCCTTTCTTGATTTCCAGGGACACATCGTCCACGGCAATCGTCTCGTCGAACTTCTTCGTGACCCGGTCGATTTTGACCAGCACCTGTTTAGGTGTCTGGTCGCCCTCGAGGGCTTTCTTGTAGGCGCCGGAGGCAACTGCCATTTACGAAACTCCCAACAAAAAGAGTGCGGTTCGCCCAATACGGGCGAACCCTTGGATAGTTTGAGCCTTTGTCACTATTTACCCGACTTGACCTTGGTCCAGCTGCGGGTCATCAAACGTTGAATGTTCGGTGGCAGCTCGATCGACACGTAGGTCTTGTCGAGGACCGCCTGGGGCGGATACACCGACTCGTCTTCGCGGATCGACTGTTCCATCAATTTGTCCGACCCCGGGTTCGGGTTGGCATAGCCCACGTAATCGCTGACCTGGGCAATCACCTCAGGCTTGAGCAAGTAGTTGATGAAGGCATGGGCTTCTTTGACGTTGGACGAATCCTTGGGAATCGCCAGCATGTCGAACCACAGGGCACCGCCCTCTTTCGGGATCGAGTAGGCGATGTTCACGCCTTTGCCGGCCTCTGCTGCCCGGGCCTTGGCCTGGAACATGTCGCCAGAGAACCCGATGGCCACGCAGATGTCGCCGTTGGCCAGGTCCGCGATGTATTTGGAGGAGTGGAAGTACGTCACGTAAGGCCGCACCGCGAGCAACTTGGCTTCGGCCTTCTTGTAATCGGCAGGGTTGGTGCTGTTGGCATCCAGGCCCATGTAGTTGAGGACTGTGGGCATCATTTCATCGGCGGAGTCGAGGAACGCGACGCCACAGCTTTGCAGTTTCTTGATGTTTTGGGGCTCGAATACCGCTGCCCAGGAATCGATCTTGTCGACCCCCAGTACCGCCTTGATCTTGTCGACGTTGTAACCGATGCCGTTGGTACCCCACAGGTACGGCACGGCGTACAAGTTGCCCGGGTCGTTCTGTTCCAGGCGCTTGAGCAGCACCGGGTCGAGGTTGGCGTAGTTGGGCAGTTGCGACTTGTCGAGCTTCTGGAAAGCCCCGGCCTTGATCTGCTTGCCCAGGAAGTGGTTGGACGGCACAACCACGTCATAACCTGTGCGGCCGGCCAGCAACTTGCCTTCCAGGGTTTCGTTGGAATCAAACACGTCATACACCGGCTTGATGCCCGTGGCTTTTTCGAAGTCCGCCAGGGTCGATTCGCCGATGTAGTCCGACCAGTTATAAATATGCACGGTGGGGGCGGCTTGCACACTGACTGCGAGTGTCAGACCGGCGCCAATCAGCATGGTTTTACGAAACAAAGAAATAGGCAAGTGGAGGTCCTCTGAAATAGTTGGGCCCAAGTTGCCCAGCGTTACATGACAGCCATGGCTGCCTGGCAACAAAACCGGCGCGCAACTTACCCTCGATAAACCGATCCAGCAAAACTTTTATGCAGATACACCTGTGGGAGCGAGCCTGCTCGCGATGGTCGTCAACGATAACGATGGGTTCCTGACACCCCGCGGCGCTCTCAGGTTCATCGCGAGCAAACCGCAAGCGGGCACCCGCTCCTACAAGGGTTCTACTTGTTATTTACCCGATTTGATCTTGGTCCAGCTGCGGGTCATGATCCGCTGGGTCGCAGCCGGCAAGTCGGCAATCGCGTACAGCTTGGCCAGGACGTCCGCCGGTGGATAAACACCCGGGTCGCCGGTGATGTCTTTATCGACCAGTGGGGTTGCAGCGGCGTTACCGTTCGGGAAGCGTACGGCGTTGGTAATCTCGGCCATGATTTCCGGCTTCTGCAGGAAGGTCATGAACTTGTAGGCGCCTTCGACGTTCTCGGCATCTTTAGGGATGGCGACCATGTCGTAGAAGCTGCCTGCACCTTCTTTGGGAATGTTGTAGCTGACCTTGACCTTGTCACCGGCTTCACTGGCGCGGGTCTTGGCCTGGTAGATGTCGCCCGAGTAACCGATAGCCACGCAGATGTTGCCGTTGGCCAGGTCGGAAATGTACTTGGAGGAGTGGAAGTAGCCGATCGAAGGACGCACTTTGAGGAACAGCGCTTCAGCTTCGGCCAGTTGTTTTTTATCCTGGCTGTCGGTTGGGTAGCCCAGGTAATGCAGTGCCACCGGAATCATCTCGGTTGGCGAATCCAGGACGCTGATCCCGCATGCTTTCAGCTTGGCGGCGTTTTCCGGCTTGAAGATCAAGTCCCAGGAGTTGGTCGGTGCGTCGTCACCCAGTGCAGCCTTGACCTTCTCGGCGTTAAAGCCGATGCCGATCGAGCCCCACATGTACGGGAAGGCGTGCTCGTTACCCGGGTCGCTGACCGAAACGGCCTTGAGCAAGTCGGTATTGAGGTTTTTCCAGTTCGGCAGCTTGGACTTGTCCAACTTCTGGTAGACACCGGCCTTGATTTGCTTGGCCAGGAAGTTGTTCGACGGCACGACGATGTCGTAGCCGGACTTGCCTGCCAGCAACTTGGCTTCCAGGGTTTCGTTACTGTCGAAGACGTCGTAGACAACCTTGATGCCCGACTCCGCCTCGAACTTCTTGACGGTGTCCGGCGCAATGTAGTCGGACCAGTTGTAAACGTGCAGTACTTTGTCATCTGCCTGAACCGCGCCCGCCATCACGCCCATCAGGGACATGGCAAGGAGTGTCTTGCCTGCGAGCTTTTTACCGAGTGCCTTCATGCGTAATGCTCCAAATTTTTCTTTTTTGAACCACCTGTTCCGCGCCGAACCCGGGCGACTGGAACCGTGGCTAGTCTGGCAACATCCATGGCGGTCTTTCAAGGAAAGGCCAAGCTTTCTGACCGCTCTGAGCGAAAGTTCATACAACTCCCGCTCAGAGCCTAGCACTTAGCCCTGCAACACACTCAGGGTCAGGTCCAGGCACTTGCGTGCCTTGGCCACCAGCTCATCGATTTCTGCCGGTGTGATCACCAGCGGCGGAGCGATGATCATGGTGTCGCCCACTGCGCGCATGATCAGCCCGTTGTCGAAGCAGAACTGCCGGCAGATCATGCCCACACCCTTGCCTTCGTAACGTTTGCGCGTGGCCTTGTCCTGAACCAGTTCGATTGCCCCCAACAGCCCTACTCCGCGAACTTCGCCCACCAAAGGGTGGTCGTTCAGCTCACGCAGACGCTTTTGCAAATACGGTGCCGTTTCTGCGTGGACGCGCTCGATAATTTTTTCGTCGCGCATGATGCGGATGTTTTCCAGGGCCACTGCTGCTGCCACCGGGTGACCGGAGTAGGTAAAGCCGTGGTTGAAATCACCGCCCTCGTTGAGTACCTCGACCACGCTGTCACGCACGATCAGGCCACCCATAGGGATGTAGCCTGAGGTCAGGCCCTTGGCGATGGTCATCATGTCGGGCTTGAGGTCGTAGAAATCGGAACCGAACCACTCACCGGTGCGGCCGAAACCACAAATCACCTCATCGGCGACGAACAGGATGTCGTACTTGGCGAGGATTTCCTTGATGCGCGGCCAGTAGCTTTCAGGCGGCACGATCACACCGCCGGCGCCCTGGATCGGCTCGGCAATAAAGGCGCCGACGTTGTCGACACCGACTTCGAGAATCTTTTCTTCCAACTGGTTGGCAGCCCAGATCCCGAATTCTTCCGGGGTCATGTCGCCACCTTCACCGAACCAGTAGGGTTGCGGAATGTGCACGATGCCCGGGATCGGCAAGTCGCCCTGTTCGTGCATATAGGTCATGCCGCCCAGGCTGGCGCCGGCCACGGTCGAACCGTGGTAGCCGTTTTTGCGGCTGATGATGACTTTCTTGTTCGGCTGGCCCTTGATCGCCCAGTAGTGGCGAACCATACGCAGCATGGTGTCGTTGCCTTCGGAGCCGGAACCGGTGAAGAACACGTGGTTCATGCCTTGCGGGGCAATGTCGGCAATCGCCTTGGCCAGTTCCAGCACCGGTGGGTGAGCGGTCTGGAAGAACAGGTTGTAGTACGGCAGCTCGCGCATCTGTTTGCTGGCGGCGTCCGCCAGTTCGTCGCGACCGTAGCCGATGGCCACGCACCACAGGCCGGCCATGCCGTCGAGGATCTTGTTGCCTTCGCTGTCCCACAGGTAAACGCCCTTGGCGCTGGTGATGATGCGCGGGCCTTTTTCCTTGAGCTGCTTGAAGTCACTGAACGGCGCCAGGTGATGGTCGTTGCTCAGGCTTTGCCATTCACGGGTTTGCGGGTTGTTGCTAGTCATAAAGCGCTCCTTCCTAGTGAGGTGAGGGTGCGGCTGGTGGGCCGCACCCGGCGTGTCAGACGGCGAATAGCAGGAATTCCCGTTCCCACGAACTGATCACGCGCTTGAAGTTTTCATGCTCGGCCCGCTTGACCGCGACGTAGCCAGTGATGAAGTTGTGACCCAGGTATTTCTCGATGGTCTTGCTGTTTTCCATACGCTCCAGGGCGTCTTCGATGGTCAACGGCAGACGCAGGTTGCGTCGCTCGTAACCACGTCCAACTACCGGGGCGCTTGGGTTGAGGCCTTCGACCATGCCGATGTAGCCGCACAACAGGCTCGCGGCAATCGCCAGGTACGGGTTGGCGTCGGCGCCCGGCAGGCGGTTTTCCACCCGACGGTTCTGTGGCCCCGCATCCGGAACCCGCAGGCCCACGGTGCGGTTCTCTTCGCCCCATTCCACGTTGACCGGTGCCGAGGTGTCCGGCAGGAAGCGGCGGAACGAGTTGACGTTGGGGGCGAACAGCGGCAGCAGTTCAGGGATGAACTTCTGCAGGCCACCAATGTGATTGAGGAACAGCTGGCTCATGGTCCCGTCTTCATTGGAGAAGACGTTCTTGCCAGTCTCGATGTCGATGATGCTCTGGTGCAGGTGCATGGCGCTGCCCGGCTCGCCCGTCATCGGCTTGGCCATGAACGTCGCGGCCACGTCGTGCTTGAGCGCGGCTTCGCGCATGGTGCGCTTGAACACCAGGATCTGGTCGGCCAGGGACAGTGCGTCACCGTGACGGAAGTTGATTTCCATCTGCGCCGTGCCGTCCTCGTGGATCAGCGTGTCCAGGTCCAGCTCCTGCAGTTCGCACCAGTCGTAGACGTCTTCGAACAACGGGTCGAATTCGTTGGCGGCTTCAATGGAGAACGACTGGCGACCGATCTCCGGACGCCCGGAACGGCCGATCGGCGGTTGCAGCGGATAGTCCGGGTCGTCGCTGCGCTTGGTCAGGTAAAACTCCATTTCCGGCGCCACGATCGGCTGCCAGCCCTTGTCGGCATAGAGTTTGAGGACCTTCTTGAGCACGTTGCGCGGCGACAGCTCGATCGGGTTGCCCTGCTTGTCGTAGGTGTCGTGGATCACCTGGGCGGTCGGCTCGATGGCCCAGGGCACGAGGAACACTGCGTTCTGGTCGGGACGGCAGATCATGTCGATGTCGGCCGGGTCGAGCAGCTCGTAATAGATGTCGTCTTCGACATAGTCGCCCGTCACTGTTTGCAGCAGCACACTCTCGGGCAGGCGCATGCCTTTTTCGGCAATGAACTTGTTGGTCGGCGAAATCTTGCCGCGGGTGATCCCGGTCAAGTCGGCGATCATGCATTCGACTTCTGTGATCTTGTGGTCTTTCAACCAATCGGTGAGCTGGTCGAGGTTGTTACTCATAAATGCCTCTGGGCTGAGTGTCCTGACTTCATTAAGAGTCAGGCGATGTTTGACGCATCCGCGTCGCGTTGTCGTGTCTGGGCCATGGCCAAGCCATGCGGGTTAAAGCTTACCTGCCATTGGGGCCTGGTTTGCACACTTGCAGCAAAAGCCGTGCGTGCAGGAACACCAACGCCGGCGCGAATCAATGGGCAGGGAGTGGCAACGCGTGCAGAATCATGAGCAGTTCCCGGCGTACTCGCAGGACCGCTATAGTGAACAGGATCTATATTGGAGGAAGTGCCACTAAAGAGAGGGGGTTCCACAACGTCCAGAATATCGGACGGGGATAGCTGCTCCGGCAACGCCGGCAGGCCCTTGGCCGCCGCGCGGACGGACGTGTCGCCACTGATGTGGCACGCATGCAGACCGATCTGCCTGGAGCAGGTGGTCACGCCGATTGACGGCAGGCGAGACATGAAGCACCCCGGTATTATTGCTGTTATGGGTTTGATTCGAGCTTAGCCTTGTTCATTTTTTTACACAACACCCCCGTAAAAAATACAACACGGCCCGCTCAAGCCTGCGGGCGGCAACGAAGGGAAAGGGATCAAAACGCCCCAAACTGCCTCAAAAATGCCCTTCGAGCGCTTTTTTAGGGCAAAAAAGGCCTCGCTTGACTTCGGCATGCCGTTCGGGTTGACTGGAATCTGAAAAGATCAATGATTGATATTTTTAACAACAAAGGTGTTGCATCATGTCGGTACCCCCGCGTGCCGTTCAGCTTAACGAAGCGAACGCGTTCCTTAAGGAACATCCTGAGGTTCTGTACGTTGACCTTCTGATTGCGGATATGAATGGTGTGGTGCGCGGCAAGCGCATCGAACGCACCAGTCTCCACAAGGTTTACGAGAAAGGCATCAACCTGCCGGCCTCTCTATTTGCTCTGGATATCAATGGTTCGACGGTGGAAAGCACCGGCCTGGGCCTGGACATCGGCGATGCTGACCGAATCTGCTATCCAATCCCCGACACCCTGTGCAATGAGCCTTGGCAAAAGCGCCCTACCGCGCAACTGTTGATGACCATGCACGAACTCGAAGGTGAGCCATTCTTCGCCGACCCGCGTGAAGTACTGGCCAATGTAGTGCGCAAGTTTGACGAAATGGGCCTGACTATCTGCGCCGCCTTCGAACTGGAGTTCTACCTGATCGACCAGGAGAACGTGAACGGTCGCCCGCAACCCCCTCGCTCGCCGGTTTCCGGCAAACGCCCGCACTCGACACAGGTCTACCTGATCGACGACCTCGACGAATACGTCGACTGCCTCCAGGACATCCTGGAAGGTGCGAAGGAGCAAGGTATCCCGGCTGACGCCATCGTCAAGGAAAGTGCTCCGGCGCAGTTCGAAGTCAACCTGCACCACGTTGCCGACCCGATCAAGGCCTGCGACTACGCGGTACTGCTCAAGCGTCTGATCAAGAACATCGCCTACGACCATGAGATGGACACCACCTTCATGGCCAAGCCTTACCCAGGCCAGGCGGGTAACGGTCTGCACGTCCACATCTCGATCCTTGATAAAGACGGCAAGAATATTTTTGCCAGTGAGGATCCCGAGCAGAACGCCGCACTGCGTCACGCGATCGGCGGTGTGCTCGAGACCCTACCGGCGCAGATGGCTTTCCTCTGCCCGAACGTCAACTCCTACCGTCGTTTCGGCGCACAGTTCTACGTGCCGAACTCGCCGTGCTGGGGCCTGGACAACCGCACCGTGGCGATTCGTGTGCCAACCGGTTCCTCCGATGCCGTGCGCATCGAACACCGTGTGGCCGGCGCCGATGCCAACCCGTACCTGCTGATGGCTTCGGTCCTGGCAGGCGTGCACCACGGCCTGGTCAACAAGATCGAGCCTGGCGCACCAGTGGAAGGCAACAGCTACGAGCAGAACGAGCAGAGCCTGCCGAACAACCTGCGCGATGCATTGCGCGAGCTGGACGACAGCGAAGTCATGGCCAGGTACATCGATCCGAAATACATCGATATCTTCGTGGCCTGTAAAGAGAGCGAGCTGGAGGAGTTCGAACACTCCATCTCCGACCTCGAGTACAACTGGTACCTGCATACCGTGTAAGCGGTTGCAGTAAAAAAAACGCCATCGTGCCTAATTGGCCGATGGCGTTTTTTTATGGCCGCCTTTGGCGAATCGTCGGAGCGCCGCCATCGCGAGCAAGCTCGCTCCCACAGGGCCTTGTTTAGCACCCGGATACTGCGTGCGTAGCAGATCCTTGCTCGCGATGGCGGCCGACGAGACAACACACAACCCGACTCGTACAATGCCCCCTGCCCTGCAGGAGACTTCAATGACCCGGCCCGCCACTCTTCGTAAACCCCGCGCCCGCAGCCAGGCGCGAATCGATTCGATCCTCGATGCCGCCCGCACACTGCTGGCCGCCGAAGGCGTGGCCAGTTTGTCGATCTACAGTGTCGCCGAGCGCGCGGAGATCCCGCCCTCCTCCGTCTACCATTTCTTCGCCAGCGTCCCGGCCTTGCTCGAAGCCCTGACGGCCGACGTCCACGCCGCGTTCCGCGCCTGCCTGCAAGCGCCTATCGACCATGACACCCTCAGTGGCTGGCGTGACCTGTCGCGACTGGTCGAGCAACGCATGCTGCAGATCTACAGCGAAGACGCCGCCGCCCGCCAGTTGATCCTGGCCCAGCACGGGCTCACCGAAGTCACTCAGGCCGACCGCCAGCACGACCTCGAACTGGGCGACCTGATGCACACCCTCTTCGACCAGCACTTTGCACTGCCAGCGCTGCCCACCGACGTCGACGTGTTTGCCCTGGCCATGGAGCTGGGTGATCGGGTGTATGCGCGCTCGGTGCAGCAGCATGGGCAGATCACCCCGCGCATGGCGGAGGAAGGGATGCGGGTGTTTGATGCGTACCTGGGGTTGTATCTGCCGCCTTACCTGCCTAAACGCGCTGGTAATCCCCCAGCAAGCCCATAAAAAAACCCCGAAGGGCTCACACCCTTCGGGGTTGTTCGTAGCGCACGGCTTACAACTTGGCGATCGAGACCTCGGTGGACTTTACGAAGGCGATCACTTCGCTGCCGATCACCAGTTCCAGCTCCTTGACCGAGCGGGTGGTGATCACCGAGGTGACGATACCGGAAGCGGTTTGCACGTCGATTTCCGACAACACATCGCCTTCGACGATTTCCTTGATGGTGCCTTTGAACTGGTTGCGAACGTTGATGGCTTTGATAGTCATGAGGGTGATTCCTGTCGTGGGAAGAACGATGAGTTATTGAGCCCAGCGCAATTGCGTGGGCAAGGGTGAAACAGGTTCCGGCTCGGGCGGTACGCCCGGCAGGGCCAACACTCGGTTGAGCACTTCGGTTTCCAGCGCTGCCAGTCGATGTGAACCGCGAACCCGAGGGCGCGGCAACTCGACGTGCAGGTCCAGGCCAATCTCGCCCTCCTCGATCAGCAGCACCCGGTCGGCAATCGCCACGGCTTCGCTGACATCGTGGGTCACCAGCAACACGGT
The DNA here is from genome assembly GCF_033989915.1 of Pseudomonas sp. P5_152. NCBI lineage: Bacteria > Pseudomonadati > Pseudomonadota > Gammaproteobacteria > Pseudomonadales > Pseudomonadaceae > Pseudomonas > Pseudomonas sp. P5_152. The sequence continues at coordinate 2,784,324 of NZ_JASFAH010000002.1, forward strand.
AAAACCATGCTGCTGCCACAGGCGCTCAATCAGTTGCTGCATTTCAATCCGGGTCAGGGCGTCCAGGGCACCCAGCGGCTCATCGAGCAACAGCAGGCGCGGCTGGTGGATCAGTGCCCGGGCCAGGGCCACCCGTTGTTTCTGCCCGCCGGACAATGCCGCCGGCCATTCATCGGCGCGGTCGGCCAGGCCCACTGCTTCCAGGGCATCCAGGGCCTGCTGGCGCCAGTTGCCCTTGAGGCCGAGACCGACGTTGTCGATGACCTTTTTCCAGGGCAGCAAACGCGCCTCCTGGAACATCAGCCGGGTGTCCTCCCGGGCCTCGCTGAGCGCTGCCGAGCCCGCCAGCAATTGTCCGTCCGTTGGCTGGTCGAGGCCGGCGAGCAAGCGCAGCAAGGTGCTTTTGCCGCAGCCGCTACGACCGACCACCGCGACGAACTGACCGGCCGGAATATGCAGGTCGATGTCGCGCAGCACTTGCCGCGCACCAAAGGTCTTTTGCAGCTTGCGCACCACCAGGGGAATCCCGCGCAGCAGGCGCGGCGGTTGTTGAGCCGTCATGCTGCATCTCCCTTGGCCACTTGATAGGCCGGATGCCAGCGCAGCCACACCCGTTCCAGGCCTCGGGCCGCGAGGTCGGCCAATTTGCCGAGTACCGCATAGAGCACAATCGCCAGCACCACCACGTCGGTCTGCAGGAACTCCCGGGCATTCATCGCCAGGTAGCCAATGCCGGAGCTGGCCGAGATGGTTTCGGCCACGATCAGCGTCAACCACATGAAGCCCAGGGCAAAACGCACCCCCACCAGAATCGACGGCAACGCACCCGGCAGAATCACCTGGCGAAACAGGCTGAAACCGCTCAAGCCATAGCTGCGCGCCATTTCCACCAGCGCCGGGTCGACGTTACGAATGCCGTGGTAGGTATTGAGGTAGATCGGGAACAACGTGCCCAGGGCCACCAGGAAAATCTTCGCCGACTCGTCGATGCCGAACCACAGGATCACCAGCGGAATCAGCGCCAGATGCGGCACATTGCGGATCATCTGCACCGAACTGTCGAGCAGGCGTTCACCCCACTTTGACAGACCGGTGATGAAACCCAGCACCAGGCCGATGCCACCGCCGATGACAAATCCGAGGCCAGCACGCCAGCCGCTGATGGCCAGGTGTTTCCAGATTTCGCCGCTTTGCACCAGGCTCACGCCCGCCTCGATCACCGCGATCGGAGCCGGCAGAATCCGCGTCGACAACCAGCCCGCCGACACCGACAACTGCCACACCGCCAGCAACAGCACCGGCAGGGCCCAGGGCGCGAGACTGTGGATAAGGGTTTGCTTCTTCATGGCGCGCCTCAGCTCTGGGACGCGGCTTTGGGAAGAATGTCGTTGGCGACCATTTCACCGAACGGACTGACGTAACCGCCCGTTTTTGGCAACTCGGGACGTTCGATGTCGAGGTGCGGGAACAGCAGTTCGGCCACCCGGTACGACTCTTCCAGGTGTGGATAACCGGAGAAGATGAAGGTGTCGATGCCCAGGTCCGCGTACTCCTTGACCCGTGCTGCCACGGTCGGGCCATCGCCGACCAGCGCCGTGCCGGCACCGCCACGGACCAGGCCGACACCGGCCCACAGGTTCGGGCTGACTTCCAGGTTGTCGCGACTGCCACCGTGCAGCGCAGCCATGCGTTGCTGGCCCACCGAGTCAAAGCGCGCCAACGATGCCTGGGCCCGGGCGATAGTGTCGTCATCCAGATGGGAAATCAGCCGGTCGGCGGCCTGCCAGGCTTCGTCATTGGTTTCGCGCACGATCACGTGCAGGCGAATGCCGAAGCGTACGGTACGGCCCAGCTTGGCTGCCTTCTCCCGCACTTGCGCGATTTTCTCGGCAACCGCGGCCGGTGGCTCGCCCCAGGTCAAGACCATTTCGACCTGCTCGGCCGCCAGGTCCTGCGCCGCTTCGGAAGAGCCGCCGAAGTACAGCGGTGGACGTGGTTGCTGGATCGGCGGATAGAGCAATTTAGCGCCTCTGACGCTGATGTGTTGTCCGTCGTAATCGACGGTTTCACCTTCCAGCACGCGGCGCCAGATCCGGGTGAATTCCACGCTGGCCTGATAACGCTCTTCGTGGCTGAGGAACAAGCCATCGCCCGCCAACTCTTCCGGGTCGCCGCCGGTCACCAGGTTGAACAACGCCCGGCCCCCGGACAAGCGATCCAGGGTCGCCGCCTGACGCGCCGCCACCGTCGGGGAAATGATCCCGGGGCGTAGGGCGACCAGGAACTTCAGGCGCTGGGTCACCGGGATCAGCGAGGCCGCCACCAGCCACGAGTCTTCGCAGGAGCGTCCGGTAGGGATCAACACCCCGCCGAAACCCAGGCGATCCGCCGCCTGGGCGACTTGTTGCAGGTAGCCATGGTCAACGGCGCGCGCGCCTTCGGCGGTGCCAAGGTAATGGCCGTCGCCGTGGGTAGGCAGGAACCAGAAAATATTAAGGCTCATGGAGTGGTCTCCTTGGAAAGTCGGGTTACTGGGTTTTGGCAACGGTCGCCGGCGGCGTCCAGATCACGTCTTTGATGCTCAAGGGTTTAGGGATCAACTTGAGCTGGTAGAAGCTGTCGGCGATTTTCTGCTGCGCCGCGACCACTTCCGGCGTCAGGAAGTGCGCACCGTAGCCTTGGCGTTTCACCGAGGTCAGGGTGATGTCGGCGGGTAGGCCGAGCAGTGGCGCCACCTGCTTGGTCACATCCTCCGGGTTGGCCTGGGACCACTCACCGACAGCACGGACTTCATCCACCAGGGTCTTGATCACGGCCGGGTGCTGCTCGGCGTAAGGCTTGGTGGCCAGGTAGAATTGGTGGTTGTCGACGATGCCTTTGCCATCACGCAGGGTGCGTGCCTGCAGTTGCTGTTCGGCGGCAGCCTGGTACGGGTCCCAGATCACCCAGGCGTCGACGCTGCCACGCTCGAATGCCGCACGGGCATCGGCTGGGGGCAGGAATACGGTCTGGATGTCGCTGTATTTGAGGCCGGCGTCTTCCAGGGCGCGCACCAGCAGGTAGTGCACGTTGGAGCCCTTGTTGAGCACGACTTTCTTGCCTTTGAGGTCCTGTACCGATTTGATCGCCGAGTCCTTCGGCACCAGGATCGCTTCACTGTGGGGAGCGGGCGGCTCGTAGGCGACATAGAGCAGATCGGCACCGGCGGCCTGGGCGAACACTGGCGGGGTTTCGCCGGTCACGCCGAAGTCGATGGAGCCGACGTTCAAGCCTTCGAGCAGTTGCGGGCCACCGGGGAATTCGGTCCATTGCACGTCGACGCCTTGGGCGGCGAGGCTTTTCTCCAGGGTGCCCTTGGCTTTGAGCAGCACCAGGGTGCCGTATTTCTGATAGCCGATACGTAACGTCTCGGCCTGAGCTTGAGTAATGGCGCCGAAGGACACAGCCGCAGCAAACAGAGCGACCAGACCGCGACGCAAAATGACAGGGCGCATGGCGCTCTCCTTTTTGCAGTGGGGTTGTGGCTGCACCTGCTTGCCCGTTAGCGGGCGAGTAAGGCCAGTACTTCAAACTTCGGGTAGGGCTCAAATGCTCCAGCGAGCACTCAACAAACGTTCATTCAACAGGTGTGGATCGAGCGGCTTCGGACGGCGGGCCATGGCGCTGAAAAACTGCTCCAGGGCCTCGTTCAACCGTTGCTCCAACTCCGGTGCCAACTTCGCCTGGGCACTGCCTTCGCCATAGGCGATCTGATTGTCTTCGGCAAAGATGCCGTGCAGCATTTCCTGGGCCTTGAGCGCCGACAGCACCGGCTTGAGGGCGTAATCCACCGCCAGCATGTGGGCGATACTGCCGCCCGTAGCCATTGGCAATACCACCTTGTGGCTCAGGGCGCGCTCAGGCAGCAGGTCCAGCACGGTTTTCAGTGCGCCCGAAAAGGACGCCTTGTAGACCGGCGTGGCGATCAGCAGGCCATCGGCATTGGCAATCTGTTGCAGCAGGTCGATCACCTTCGGGCTGTCGAAGCGGGCATGCAGCAAGTCTTCGGCCGGGAAGTCCCGTACCTGGTAACTCACCACTTCCACCCCCTGTTGTTGCAACCAGCGCTGGGAGCGATCCAGCAGCACTCCGGAGCGGGAGCGTTGGCTGGGACTTCCTCCGAGTGAGACGACCAGCATTACCTTGATTCCTTGCATGTAGTGGGCGATTCGCAGCTTGCGATCTCGCGGTGTTGAAGTGACCTTAACAGGTGATTCATATATCTATAAATCATATTTATTCATTTGTTTATACTCAAAATGAATATGCAAGACTGCCTTTACCCGGGCATAAAAAAAGGCCGTCGAAACGGCCTGAAAACCCCTGCATTGTGATTCTGGTTCACGCGGATGCTTGCGGTGGTCGGTCCGGCCCCATCGCGGGCAAGCCCGCTCCCACAGGTTATGCGCGATGCATTGCGTTCCGCTTGCCCGCGATGGGTTTATAAGGCGCGCCACGAGAGCTGGCGAATTACCGATTAGGCTGCGGCGTCAGGCGCAGGTACGGCTTCACCGCGCGGTAACCTTTGGGAAAGCGCTGCGCGATCTCTGCTTCGTCCTTGAGCGAGGGCACAATCACCACTTCATCACCGTCCTGCCAGTTGGCCGGCGTGGCCACCTTGTAATGGTCGGTGAGTTGCAGCGAGTCGATCACCCGCAGGATTTCGTTGAAATTGCGCCCGGTGCTGGCCGGATAGGTGATGGTCAGCCGAACCTTCTTGTTCGGGTCGATCACGAACAGCGAGCGCACGGTCAGGGTGTCGTTGGCGTTCGGGTGGATCAGGTCGTAGAGGTCCGAGACCTTGCGATCGGCGTCCGCCAGGATCGGGAAGTTGACCAGGGTGTCCTGGGTTTCGTTGATGTCTTCGATCCAGCGGTGGTGTGAGTCCACCGGGTCGACAGACAGGGCAATGGCCTTGACCCCGCGCTGGGCAAATTGATCCTTGAGCTTGGCGGTAAACCCCAGCTCCGTGGTGCACACCGGTGTGAAGTCCGCCGGATGGGAAAAAAGCACGCCCCAGCTATCGCCCAGCCACTCGTGGAAGCGAATGGTGCCGGCGCTGGAATCCTGTTCGAAATCGGGGGCGATGTCGCCCAGTCTGAGGCTCATGGTGCTGCTCCTGATGAGTGCGGAATGAGCCCACTGTGCCTAGAATTTTTGCTAATTAAAAAGAATAAATATCGATTTATTTATAACTGTAACGAATATTAAATATCTGTTCACTGGACGCCCGCGCCCGCAGCGACCACGCTGCTGCCCAAGGTTCGAGAAGGCCTTGAGTTGCTGTAAAGAGGGAAGCTGGCGGGCACACGGGGGTGGGTCTGCCGGCAAACAAAAGCCCCGCCAGGCGCAATGCCTGGCGGGGCTTTTTTTATCAGTCTGGCGAGCGCTGTTACAACAGCGGGATCGAGTAGCTGACGATCAGGCGGTTTTCATCCTGGTCGCGTTGACCCGGGATGTCGTTGCGCCACATGGCGTTTTTCCAGGTCAGACCCAGGTTCTTCAGCGGGCCCTGCGGAATCACGTAAGCCACGGTCAGGTCGCGTTCCCACTCGCTGGCGCCAGTGGCGTTGACTTTGGTCTGTGGTTTGCTGGTGCCGACGTTACCCGAGGTGTCGATGTCGTCGCCACGCAGGTAGACGATACCCGCGGTCAGGCCAGGTGCGCCCACTTGAGCGAAGTCATAGGAGTAGCGAGCTTGCCAGGTACGTTCGCCAGCACGGGCAAACTTGGCAATCTGCATGTCGGTAGTCAGGTAAGCCGACGAGCCGTCACCCTGGTTCAGCCAAGGGAAATCGCTGTCGCCGTTGCTGACCTGGTAACCGCCACCGAAGGTGTGACCGGATACCGTGTACAGCAGCAAGCCGCTGAACAGGTTGTTGTCGACCTTGCCCTTGGTGATGCCAGTGCCGTAGTCACCGGTGGTGTAGTAGGCCGGATCGTTGCCGTTGGCACCGTCATCGCGGCTGTTGAAGTAACGGAAGTCCGACTTCAGCACGCCCGGGCCGATTGCCCAGTTGTGTACCAGGCCCAGGAAGTGTTGCTTGTAGAAATCGTCCAGGTTGCCGTAGTAGTACTGTGCGGTCAGGTCCTTGGTGATCTTGTAGTCACCGCCGCCGTAGATGAACTTGTTGCTGTCGCGACCCGAAGCAGTTGGGCTGTTGGCGCCAGCAATCGACAGTTCTTCGTTGTTGCTGGAGTTACGACCTTTGGCGTGCTCGATCTGACCACCGACCAGGGTCAGGTCCTTGATCTCGTTGGTGGTGATCTGGCCGCCCTGGAAGGTTTGCGGCAGCAGGCGACCGTCGTTGGTCACGATCACCGGCAGTTTTGGCTGCAGGGTGCCGAGTTTCAGTTCGGTCTGGGAGATCTTCGCCTTGGCGGTCAGGCCCAGGCTCGAGAAGTTGTCCACGGCTTCACCGTTGGACTTGCTCGGGAACACAGTGCCGCCGTAGGAAGTTGCGGTGGCGCCGTTGGTGCCGCCGCCGGAGTCCAGCTTCACGCCCACCAGGCCGATGGCATCCAGACCGAAGCCCACGGTGCCCTGGGTGTAACCCGAGGTGAAGCGCAGATCGAAGCCTTGGCCCCATTCTTCCTGCTTGTTCTGTGCACCAGCGGCTTTGGTGTTGTTGTCGCGGTTATCGGTGTTGATGTAGAAGTTGCGCAGGCCCAGGGTGGCCTTGCTGTCTTCGATAAAACCGGCGGCGCCTGCCTGCTGCGCGACAACCCCTACGGCCACTGCCAGGGCCAAGGTGGACTTGTTCATGTTTCACTCCTCTCGTTTCTAATTTTTGTGTTTCTTGGTCCAGGGTCTGATGCCCCGGATCCACAGATGCGCGATTAGCGCCAGAGCGTGACCGCCAAGTCAATCGTAACAAGGCATGTCTACGACCAAGGTCTAACCGCATGATTCGGTCTGTTCAGGTTAATGAATTTTTGATAAACCCAAAAAGAATTATTTCATCGTTTTTCATACGATTCGGGAATATAGCAAATCCACACTCGCCGAAGCGACGCAGGGTAGCGACAAAGTGTGTAATTCCTAAAAGGTATTTATCGGAGTGCCCTTAGATCGTTTGCTTGAATAGACCTTAATCAATCGTCAATCACGATCAAAAACGCGACTTCATTGGGCGAAGCGCGCATCATCCAAGGGAATTGTTACAGTTTGTGTATCGATTGAAATATTTTCTCACTCGGGCACACGGCAGCTCGTCAGCCCCGACCTTTGTCAACAAAAGCCGGGGCATCAGCGGGGGGATCAGAGGGCTTTTTCGAAGATTTTCGAATTGCGTTGGTAGTTGTACAGCGAGGCCCGCGCCGACGGCAGGCGCTCAACGCTGCTCGGCACAAAACCGCGCTCGCGGAACCAGTGCGCAGTGCGTGTAGTGAGGACAAACAGGGTCTTGAGGCCTTGGGCGCGGGCCCGGCTTTCGATCCGTTCCAGCAGTTCATCGCCACGCCGGCCGTGCCGGTATTCCGGGTTCACGGCCAGGCACGCCAGCTCGCCGGCATCCGAGTCGGCAATCTGATACAAGGCCGCACAGGCAATGATCATCCCTTCGCGCTCGACCACGCTGAACTGCTCGATCTCGCGTTCCAGCACTTCGCGCGAGCGACGCACCAGGATCCCCTGCTCTTCCAGCGGGCTGATCAAATCCAGCAAACCACCGACGTCTTCGATGGCCGCCTCGCGCAGCAGTTCGAACTGCTCCTGGGCCACCAGCGTACCGCCACCATCACGGGTGAACAGCTCAGTGAGCAGCGCGCCATCTTCGGCATAACTGACGATGTGGCTGCGACCGACACCGGCGCTGCAGGCTTGCGCGGCAGCGTCCAGCAGTTCGGCCTGGTAGTTGGCACCCAGGCGTAACAGGTGAGCCGGTACCTGTTGCGGGCGCAGTTCACGGACCAGACGACCGTGTTCATCGATCAGCCCCGTTTCGGCGCCGAACAGCAGCAGCTTGTCGGCCCCCAGGTCAATGGCGGCGCGGGTAGCGACGTCTTCGCAGGCCAGGTTGAAGATTTCCCCGGTGGGCGAGTAGCCCAACGGTGACAGCAGCACGATGGAGCGCTCATCCAGCAGGCGGTTGATGCCCTTGCGGTCGACCCGGCGCACTTCGCCGGTGTGGTGATAGTCGACCCCCTCGAGCACGCCGATCGGCCGTGCCGTCACCAGGTTGCCGCTGGCTACCCGCAGGCGCGAGCCCTGCATCGGCGAGGACGCCATGTCCATCGACAGGCGCGCCTCGATGGCGATGCGCAACTGGCCCACGGCATCGATCACACACTCCAGGGTCGCGGCATCGGTGATGCGCATCCCGTGGTGGTAATGCGGGGTCAGGCCGCGCGCGGCGAGGCGGGTTTCGATTTGCGGGCGCGATCCGTGTACCAGCACCAGGCGTACCCCGAGGCTGTGCAGCAGCACCAGGTCGTGGACGATATTGCCGAAGTTCGCATGCTCGACGCCGTCGCCGGGCAGCATGACGACAAAGGTGCAATCGCGGTGAGCGTTGATGTAAGGGGAAGCGTGACGAAGCCAGTTGACGTATTCGGGCATAACACCTGCACCTGTAATAAATAACAGCCGAAAAAAGGACGAAGCAAAACGCACAGCGGGCTGGTGGTTATCGTCGGAACAGGCTTGGCGACACGCGCGCTCTCCTCATGAATACGGGTGGTTGGCCCCGGGATTCAAGCCGGGGTCAGGCAGTAATGTTCGATCAGTTGCCGTAATAGATGCACGGTAGGCGTCAAACGTGACATTTCCAGGTATTCCCCCGGCTGATGGGCGCAGGCGATATCGCCAGGACCGAGCACCAGGGTTTCGCAACCCAGGCGCTGAAGATAAGGCGCTTCAGTGCCGAACGCCACTGCTTCGGCGCTATGCCCGGTGAGTCTTTCAGCCACCTGCACCAGTTCCGAATCTTGCGCCTGCTCAAATGGCGGCACTTCGGGGAACAGCGGTGCGTAGTCGATCTTCACCTGATGGCGTTCGGCGACCGGCCCCAACTTCTGTCGAATGGCATCGCGCAGGGCGTTGGGGTCCATGCCGGGCAAGGGCCGCAGGTCGAACTCCAGGGAGCACTGGCCACAGATGCGATTCGGGTTGTCACCACCATGGATGCAGCCAAAGTTGAGGGTCGGTTGCGGCACGCTGAACTGCGGGTTGCGGAACTCGCGCTGCCACAGCAGGCGCAAGCCGCGCAGCTCGCCCATCGCATCGTGCATGGCTTCCAGGGCGCTGTGACCCAGGCGTGGGTCGGAGGAGTGACCGCTTTGCCCGAGGATGTCGATGCGCTCCATCATCACCCCCTTGTGCAGGCGGATCGGCTTGAGCCCCGTCGGCTCACCGATCACCGCCGCCCGGCCCAAGGGTTTGCCGGCCGCCGCCAGGGCGCGGGCACCGGACATCGAGCTTTCTTCGTCGCAGGTGGCAAGAATCATCAGCGGTTGCTTGAACGGCTGGTCGAGCAACGGCAGCACGGCTTCGATGGCCAGGGCAAAAAAGCCTTTCATGTCGCAACTGCCCAGGCCGACCCAGCGGCCGTCGACTTCGGTGAGTTTCAGCGGGTCGGTCTGCCACAGCGCACCGTCGAACGGCACCGTATCGCTGTGCCCGGCCAGCACCAGGCCGCCAGGGCCGGTGCCGAAGGTGGCCAGCAGATTGAATTTGCCGGGGCTGACCTGCTGGATGTCACAGGCAAAACCCAGGTCGCCGAGCCAGGTGGCCAGCAAATCAATGACCGGCCGATTGCTCTGATCCAGGTGAGCTTGAGTGCAACTGACGGACGGTGCGGCGATCAGTGCAGCGAACTGGTCTTTCATGGATGGCAAAGGCATCGCTGACTCCAACTCCCGGATTGAAGTCCATCATAGAACCATCCGGTCACCGGAATAAACCGTCGCGGCGCGCAGGTTTAGTGAGTGCTGTACACTGCACGGCCTTGGCAGCCACACATTTCCCCGGCTGCGCTCCCGATCCTGGATTTTCCGGCCATGCAGAAAGAAACCGAAATCAAACTCCGCGTCAGCCGCGAAACCCTCGCCGCCCTGCGCGAGCACCCGTTACTGAAAAAACGCAACAAAAGTGGCTGGGAACGCCGTGAGTTGATGAACCAGTACTTCGACACGCCAGAGCGTGACCTGGCCCGTGCCAAGGTTGCCCTGCGCCTGCGCCGCGACGGCGAAGAAGTGATTCAGACCCTCAAGACCCGTGGCCAGAGCATCGCCGGCCTGTCCGAGCGTAACGAATACGACTGGAGCCTGGCCAAAGCCAAGCTCGACGTGAAAAAACTCGACGGCGAATGCTGGCCTGAAGAGCTGGCAGAACTGGACAAAAAAACCCTCAAGCCGATCTTCACCACCGACTTCGTCCGCGAGCGCGCCGAAATCGCCTGGGGTCGCGGCAAGGCCAAGGTGGTCATCGAAGCCGCCCTGGACCTCGGCCACGTGGTAGTCGGCAAGCAGAAAGAAGAAATCTGCGAACTGGAGCTGGAGCTGCGCGAAGGCGAGCCGGCTGCATTGCTGGAACTGGCCGCCGAACTGGCCGCGACCCTGGCGCTGATGCCGTGCGACATCAGCAAGGCTGAACGTGGCTATCGCCTGTTCGACGCCCACAGCTATTCGCTGAGCCTGCCGGCCCCGCAACTGAGCTTCGAACTGCCGCTGGACGACGCCTTCGCCGCGCTGGGCTGGTACCTGCTGGGTAGCAGCCAGCGCCTGGCCGAGCAGTATCGCTTCAATGGTCACTGGCGCTTGCTGCAAGACTGGGTCGAGAGCCTCGCCGAACTGCGCGCCCTGATCGGCAGCCTGGGCCAGGCCGCCCCGCGTCAGTCGACCCACGACCTGCGTGTGGCCCTGGATGCCTTGCTCGAAGACTGGCGTCCGCTGGTGCAGTTCGGCCAGGACGACGAAGACGTGCGCAAGGCCGCACCGGAACAGTTCCTCGAAGAACTCGAAGATCCGCGCTGGGGCCAGTTCTCGCTGAACGCCTCGCGCTGGCTGCTGGCCCGCACCTGGACTGCCGAGCGCAACACCCGCGGCAATCGCCAGGGCGCCGCGCAACTGGGTAACTGGTTGCCGCGCCTGCTGGGTGAAGAAGCCACTTCGCTGCAATTGCAACGCTACCAGCAACAACCCGAAGACCTCGCCGAGCAACTGCCGCGCATCGAGCGCATCCAGGCCTGGTTGCACCATGCCCGCGCAGTGCTGGACATCCCGGAAATGGATCGCCTGTACGGTGAACTGAACAAACTGGCGCAACTGGCCAACGAGCCAATAACCGACGAAGCGCTGGACGCACGCAAGCAGCAGGCGATCGCGGTGTATCAGAACCGTGCGTGGAAAATGCTGTTGCGCATGTAACACCGTCATCGCGAGCCGCCCGCTTGCGGCCGGCTCGCGATGAGGCCCGCACATTCACCAAAAATCTTTACCCCCGCAACACCGGCAAACTGGTCGTCGACTTGATCTGCGATAAGGCCACGATCGAGTTCACTTCCTGGATCCCCGGCACCATCGACAGCTTCTCGAAGAAGAAGCGCTCGTAGGCCTCAATGTCGGCGGTGACGATGCGCAGCAGGAAATCTACCGCGCCCATCAGCACATAACACTCCAGCACCTCGGGAAAACCGCGAATCGCCTCGGTGAATTCGGTGAAGTTGGAGCGCCCGTGAGCGTTGAGTTTGACCTCGGCGAAGATCTGCGTGTTGAGGCCAATCTTCTTGCGGTCAAGCAGCGTCACCTGCCCGCGAATCACCCCCTCCTCCTTCATCCGCTGAATCCTGCGCCAGCAAGGTGACTGCGATAAACCGACCTGCTCGGCAATCTGCGCGCTGGACAGCGAGGCGTCCTCTTGCAATAGCGCGAGGATGCGGCGGTCATAGACGTCCAGCTCACTGTGCATAAAAAAACCCTTGAATACGCCATTGATGAATTGCTTGATTCGATATCAAGCCTATATGCCCCATCATAGATAAGAAATACCCGGCTTCGAATGTAAAAATTCCTCCATTGATCTGGAGACCTACCATGCCCCCACTCGAAGCCGTCAGCACCACCTCTAGCCGCGCCGATGCCTGGCATGCCGGCAACGCCCACTGCTGCGTGCACTACCAGGTGCTCGCCGAAGCCGAACCCGACCTGTTGTGCCGGGCACTGAACCTGTTTGCCCTGCAGTTGCTACTGCCACAAGCCGTCCACATGACCCGCGAGAATGATTTGCTGTCCCTCGATATCGTGATCGACGGCCTGAGCTGGCACCGCGCCGAGGTGCTCGCAGAAAAACTACGTAACTTGATCAGCGTCTGCTCGGTCCAGTTGCAACCGGCTGATTCACAATGGCTTGCACCGGTACAGGCGGCAGGCTGAGGCTCGCGGTAAAACCTCGCAACGCTTGATCGGGCCAGGCTCGAACGGACGGCCCGCACGGGGACTAGGCTTGGCATTCAGAGCTGCCGACACAGCGATCGACAGCGCCGAGTGCAGGGTTATTGCCCAAGGAGTCCGGATGTCCGTTCAATTCGCCCCGCAGGATCGCTGGCTGGATTTCAATCAATTGCTGCGCGACCTGATCGCTCAAGGCGTGATCGGCCAGGCCGCAGCCGAACAGGCCCTGAGCGCACTCCGCAGCGCCGCTAACCATCAGTTGCACCCCTTGGAGCTACTCGCCGACCAACACCTGGCCGACTCCCTGCACGGCGGTCAGCCGCTGGACCTCGAACGCTTGACCCAATGGCTGGCGCAGCAGGCCGGCCAGCCCTATGTGCGCATCGACCCGTTGAAAATCCACGTCGCGCGCATTACCCCGTTGATGTCCTATGCCTTTGCCCAACGCCACGCAATTCTGGCGCTGGCAATCGACCGCGAGGCTGTCACCGTGGCCAGCGCGCAGCCCTACGTGCGCAGTTGGGAAGCCGACCTGAGCCATGTCCTGCAACTGCCAATCAGGCGCGTGGTGGCCAATCCGCTGGAGATCCGGCGCTATTGTGTGGAGTTCTATCGCCTGGCCAAATCGGTCATCGGCGCCAGCCATGGAGATCAGCCTCCCACCCCTCAGGGCAACTTCGAACAACTGCTCAACCTCGGCGCCAGTAACCAGGAGCCCGACGCCAATGACGCGCACATCGTCAATATCGTCGACTGGTTGTTCCAGTACGCCTTCCAGCAACGCGCCAGCGATATCCACATCGAACCGCGGCGCGAACAAGGCACCGTGCGCTTTCGCATCGACGGCGTGCTGCACAACGTCTACCAGTTCCCGCCGCAGGTCACCCTGGCAATGGTCAGTCGCCTGAAAAACCTGGGACGGATGAACGTCGCCGAAAAACGCAAACCCCAGGACGGCCGGGTCAAGACCAGGGCGCCAGAAGGCGGTGAAGTGGAATTGCGGCTGTCGACGCTGCCCACCGCCTTCGGTGAAAAACTGGTGATGCGCATCTTCGACCCCCAGGTGCTGCTCCAGGACTTCGATCAACTGGGCTTTGGCGCCGACGACCTGCGCCGCTGGCAGGACATGACCCGCCAGCCCAATGGCATCATCCTGGTTACCGGACCCACCGGCTCGGGCAAGACCACCACGCTCTACACCACCCTCAAGCAACTCGCGACACCGGAGATCAACCTCTGCACCATTGAGGACCCGATCGAGATGCTCGAGCCGGCGTTCAATCAGATGCAGGTCCAGCACAACATTGACCTGAGTTTTGCCAGCGGCGTACGCGCCCTGATGCGCCAGGACCCGGACATCATCATGATCGGTGAAATCCGCGACCTGGAAACCGCCGAGATGGCCATCCAGGCGGCGCTCACTGGACACTTGGTGCTATCGACCCTGCACACCACCGATGCGCCAAGCGCCATCAGCCGTCTGCTGGAACTGGGCATCGCGCCCTATCTGATCAAGGCCACCGTGCTCGGCGTCATGGCCCAGCGCCTGGTGCGCACCCTGTGCCCGCACTGCAAGGCACCGCTGGCCCTGGACGCCGACACCTGGCACAGCCTGAACCAACCCAGTCGCGTGCCTATGCCCCACCAGGCGTGCCACGCCGTCGGTTGCCTGGAGTGCCGCGACAGCGGCTATCGCGGCCGCGCCGGGGTCTACGAAATCATGCTACTGAGCGCTAGTCTCAAGGCCCTGATCGGCGCCGACAGCGACCTGCCGGCCATCCGCCGCCAGGCCGCCCGGGACGGCATGCGCAGCCTGCGCCTGGCAGGTGCGGAAAAGGTCGCGCAAGGCTTGACCACGGTCGAAGAAGTGTTGCGGGTCACGCCACAGGCTGAACCAAAGTAAAGCGTGTCCGCTGCAAGCTCGCGCCGCTACACTCAGGCCTGCACCTTCATTGATTGAATAGGGACTTTTCATGCAAACCGGTAGCGTACTTTTACTTTTCCTCGGCCTGGTGGTCGCCATTCTGTTCATGGGCTTCAAGGTGGTGCCCCAGGGGTACCAGTGGACCGTGGAGCGTTTTGGCCGCTACACCAACACCCTCAAGCCCGGCCTGAACATCATCATTCCGGTGATGGACCGCATCGGTCGCAAGATCAACGTGATGGAAAGCGTGCTGGATATTCCGCCGCAGGAAGTCATCACCGCCGACAACGCCACGGTACAGATCGACGCCGTATGCTTCTTCCAAGTGGTCAACACCGCGCAGGCGGCCTACGAGGTCAACAACCTCGAACACGCTATCCGCAACCTGCTGCAAACCAACATCCGCACCGTGCTCGGCTCGATGGAACTGGACGCCATGCTCAGCCAGCGTGACGGGATCAACGAAAAACTGCTGCGCACAGTGGACGAAGCCACCGCACCCTGGGGCATCAAGATCACCCGGATCGAGATCAAGGACATCAGCCCACCCGCCGACCTGATGGCGGCCATGTCCGGGCAGATGAAAGCCGAGCGGATCAAGCGTGCGCAAATCCTCGAGGCCGAAGGCCTGCGGGCTTCAGCGATTCTCACCGCCGAGGGCAAGAAGCAGGCGCAAATCCTCGAAGCCGAGGGTAGCCGGCAGGCGGCGTTCCTCGAGTCCGAGGCACGCGAACGACAAGCCGAAGCAGAAGCCCAGGCCACCAAGGTGGTGTCCGAGGCGATCGCCAATGGCAACGTGCAGGCGGTGAACTACTTCGTCGCGCAAAAATACATCGACGCCCTGGGCAAACTGGCCTCGGCCAACAACAGCAAAGTGATCCTGATGCCACTGGAGGCCAGCCAGGTGATCGGCGCGGTCGGCGGTATCGGCGAGATCGTCAAGGCCACGTTCGACTCCAAGAAAGCCTGAGGCACGAGCTATGTGGGCATTCCTGCAACACCTCTCGTTCTGGGACTGGCTGGCACTGGGCACCGTGCTGTTGATCCTCGAAGTGTTCGGCGCCGGGGGTTACCTGCTGTGGATCGGCCTGGCCGCTGCCGCCGTTGGGGTGCTGACTTTCATCCTGCCCGGCCTGTCTTGGGAGCTGCAACTGCTGTTGTTCGGCTTGCTGTCGATCCTCACCGCGCTGTACTGGTGGCACCGCCAGCGCAGCGCAGTACGCGAAAGCGACCAGCCGAACCTCAACCTGCGTGGCCAGGAGCTGATCGGCAGGGTCTTTGTGGTGCATCAGGCGATTGTCGACGGTCACGGCAAGGTCAAGGTTGCTGACGGTGTCTGGATGGCCAGGGGGCCGGATACCCCGGTGGGGGCCAAAGTGCGGGTGGTGGGCCTGGAAGGGGTGGTGATCCTGGTTGAAGAGGTTGATTAGCAGTCACGGAACTCAGGTGAGGTTTTCCGATCCAAACCGCCAGTTAATCTGAACCCACTGGAGTCACCTTACATGCGTGTCAAACTGGCCGCCGCTACCCTTGCCCTGCTCTCCCTGTCTGCCGGGTCCGCTATGGCCGATACTTTCTGGCGCAATGTCATCTCCTCGGGGGCGACCACCGCTTCCACCTACCTGACCTCCAAGGACCACAAGATGGTGCTTGCCGCCCAGGACGACGCCGGGAGCTTCGTGGCCAGTGATGGCAACATTCGTGGCCCGTTCTTCGAGTCGGCGCTGCAAAAAGTCCGTGCCGACAACCCGGGCCTGCAGGCCACCGACATGGAATTGGCCAACGCGATCCTGGCCAGCAACACCCTCGCGCAACAGTAACTCGTTGTCGAAAGCAAAATGCCGCTCGTTCGAGCGGCATTTTTTTGCCTGGCAATCAGCCCTTATCGATACTCATCCAGCGGCACGCAGGCACAGAATAGATTGCGATCGCCGTAGACGTTGTCCACCCGATTCACCGTCGGCCAGTACTTGTGCGCACGGGTGTGGGCATCCGGGGTCACCGCCTGTTCAATGCTGTAGGGCCGCTCCCAGACCCCGGTAACGTCCGCCAGGGTATGGGGCGAGCGCTTCAGCGGGTTGTCGTCGGCCGGCCAGTTACCGTTCTGCACTTCGGTAATTTCCGCGCGGATACTCAACATCGCACCGATAAAACGGTCCAGCTCCGCCTTGGACTCACTTTCGGTGGGCTCGACCATCAAGGTCCCCGCCACCGGGAACGACATGGTCGGCGCATGGAAGCCGTAGTCCATAAGACGCTTGGCCACGTCCTCTTCGCTGATCCCGGTCTGGGCCTTGAGCGGTCGCAGATCAAGGATACATTCGTGGGCCACCCGCCCATTACGCCCACTGAACAGCACCGGGAAGGCGCCAGACAGGTGTTCGGCCAGGTAGTTGGCCGACAGGATCGCCACTTCGCTGGCATCGGCCAGTTGCGGGCCCATCATTGCAATGTACATCCAACTGATCGGCAGGATGCTTGCACTGCCCCAGGGCGCGGCGCTGACTGCAGTGTTCTTCGGGTCCGGCCCATCCAGCGGCACTACCGGGTGATTGGCCACGAACGGCGCCAAGTGCGCGCGCACGCCAATCGGTCCCATCCCCGGACCGCCGCCACCGTGGGGAATGCAGAAGGTCTTGTGCAGATTCATGTGGGACACATCGGCACCGATATCCGCCGGCCGCGCCAGCCCGACCTGCGCGTTGAGGTTGGCGCCGTCCATGTACACCTGACCGCCGTGGCTGTGGATAACTTCGCAGATCGCGCTGATGCCCTCCTCGTACACCCCATGGGTCGAGGGGTAGGTGGCCATCAGGCAGGCCAGCTTGTCAGCGGCCGCTGCGGCTTTGTTCTTCAAGTCGTCAAGGTCGACGTTGCCGGCAGCGTCACACTCGACGATCACCACCTGCATCCCGGCCATCTGCGCCGACGCCGGGTTGGTGCCATGGGCCGATGCCGGGATCAGGCAGATATCGCGCGCACCCTGCTGACGGCTTGCGTGATATTTGCGGATCGCCAACAACCCGGCATATTCGCCCTGGGCGCCGGAGTTGGGCTGCATGCAGATCGCATCGAAACCGGTGATCGCACACAACCAGCGCTCCAGCTCGTCGATCATCAACCCGTAGCCCGCCGCCTGCTCTTTCGGGGCAAAGGGATGCAGGTCGGCAAAACCTGGCCAGGTGATGGGGATCATCTCGCTGGTGGCGTTGAGTTTCATGGTGCAAGAGCCCAGCGGGATCATCGACTGGTTAAGCGCCAGGTCCTTGTTCTCCAGTTGCTTGAGGTAGCGCAGCATCTCGGTTTCGCTGTGGTGCGCGTTGAACACCGGGTGGCGCAAGTAACCACTGGTGCGCAGCAACCCTGCCGGGATGCCCGAGGCCAGCGCCTGCCCATCCAGTTCGGCCACCTGCAGTCCATGGTCGGCACCGAGGAACACGTCGAACAGCTTCGCCACCGTGCTTTCGTCGCAGCTTTCGTCGAGGCTCAGGCCGACCTGGCCGCGACCGAGAATCCGCAGGTTGATCTGCGCCGCCTTGGCCGATTCGATGATTGCCGTCTGGCTGCCGCCGACTTCCAGGGTCAGGGTGTCGAAAAACTGCTGGTTGAGCCGGGTAATGCCGTTGCGCTCAAGGCCGGCGGCGAGGATGCACGTCAGGCGGTGCACCCGTTGCGCAATGCGCTTGAGGCCCTGCGGGCCGTGGTAGACCGCATAGAAGCTGGCAATATTGGCCAGCAGCACCTGGGCGGTGCAGATGTTCGAGTTGGCCTTCTCGCGGCGGATATGTTGCTCGCGGGTTTGCAAGGCCATGCGCAGGGCAACATTGCCCCGGGCGTCTTTCGAGACACCGATGATGCGCCCGGGAATCGCCCGCTTGTATTCGTCACGGCTGGCGAAAAACGCCGCATGCGGGCCGCCATAACCCATGGGCACGCCAAAGCGCTGGGACGAACCGAACACCACGTCGGCGCCCATCTCGCCGGGCGGGGTCAGCAACAACAGGCTCAACAGGTCGGCAGCCACGCAGGCCAGGGCCTGTTGGGCGTGCAGGTGGTCGATCAACGGCCGCAGGTCACGAATCTCGCCGTGGGTGTCGGGGTACTGCAGCAGCGCGCCAAACACCTGGTGCCGGGGCAAGTTATCCACAGCGTCGACGATCAGTTCGAAGCCAAACCCCTCGGCCCGGGTCTGCACCACGGAAATAGTCTGCGGATGGCAGTTTTCGTCGACGAAGAACAGATTGCTTTTCGACTTGGCCACACGCTTGGCCAGGGCCATGGCTTCCGCCGCCGCCGTGGCTTCATCGAGCAGCGACGCGTTGGCCAGCTCCAGGCCTGTCAGGTCGATGGTCAATTGCTGGAAATTGAGCAGCGCCTCGAGTCGGCCCTGGGCGATTTCCGGCTGGTACGGGGTGTAGGCCGTATACCAACCGGGGTTTTCCAGCACATTACGCAGGATCACGGCGGGCGTCAGGGTGCCGTGGTAGCCCATGCCGATCAGGCTGGTCCAGACCTCATTCTGTTCGGCATAACCGCGCAGCTTGGCCAGGGCGCTCTGCTCGTCCAGGGCCGGCGGCAGGTCCAGCGGTCGATTCAGGCGAATGCCCGGCGGTACCGTCTGCTCGATCAACTCGACCCGGCTGCCAAGCCCGAGGCTGTCGAGCATGGCCTGCTGCTCGGCGGCGTCCGGCCCCAGGTGGCGGCGCAGGAAGGCATTGGGATCGCGTAACTGGCTCAAGCTGGGCAACTGGGACATGACGGGCTCTCTCTTGAATGGCGCTCAGCGTCTGTTCAACTCGGTTCTGGCAGCATAGCTGCCCTGTGCGCACGGTATGGTGTCTTCGGCCAATCGGAGCCATTCTGTACAGCGCATCACCCACGTCCGCCACTCGGGTCCCCAGATCGCCATGAGCCAACAGCCTTTTCTGCCGTTTTCCAAACCCGTCATTGATGAAGCCACTATTGCCGCCGTAGGCGATGTCCTGCGCTCCGGCTGGATCACCAGCGGGCCCAAGGTCCAGGCCTTCGAAGCCCAGCTGTCCGAGTATTTCGGCGGACGGCCGGTGCGTACGTTCAACTCCGGCACCTGCACCATGGAGATCGCCTTGCGCATCGCCGGGATCGGCGCCGGTGATGAAGTGATCACTACACCGATCTCGTGGGTGGCCACGGCCAACGTGATTCTCGAAGTCGGCGCCACCCCGGTGTTCGCCGACATCGACCCGATCACCCGCAACATCGACCTGGACCGGCTCGAAGCCGCCATCACCCCGCGCACCAAGGCAATAATCCCGGTGTACCTGGCCGGGTTGCCACTGGACATGGAGCGCCTGTACGGCATTGCGCGCAAGCACGGCCTGCGCATTGTCGAGGATGCCGCCCAAGCGCTGGGCTCAAGCTGGAATGGGCAGCGCATCGGGGCGACGGGGGACTTCGTGTCGTTCAGTTTCCAGGCGAACAAGAACGTCACCTGCTCGGAGGGCGGCTGCCTGGTGCTGAACAACGCGCAAGAAGCGCGGCTGGCCGAGAAGTACCGTCTGCAAGGCGTGACCCGCAGCGGTTTTGATGGCCTGGACGTGGACGTGCTGGGTGGCAAGTTCAACATGACCGACGTCGCCGCCGCCATCGGCCTGGGCCAGTTTGCCGGGATCGAGGCGATCACCGCCCATCGCCGCATGCTGGCGCAACATTACTTCGCGTGTTTTGGCGGTGATTTCGAGGCCCGGTACGGTGCACAGCTACCGCCGGCCGATTTCACCCAGAGCAACTGGCACCTGTTCCAGCTGGTGCTGCCAGAACGTGCGGATGGCCAACCGGCACGGGCCACGTTCATGGAAAAGATGCAGGCACTGGGAGTTGGCGTCGGCTATCACTACCCGCCGATTCATCTGCTGAGTCTGTACCGCGAGCGCGGTTTCAAGGACGGGATGTTCCCGGTGGCCGAGCGGGTTGGCCGGCTGATCGTGTCGCTGCCGATGTTCACGAGCATGAGCACCGATGATGTCGAGCGGGTTGTCGCGGCGGTAAAAGCAGTTCTACAAAAATGACCCTGTGGGTGCTGGCTTGCCAGCGATGGCGGTACATCAGGCACCATCGATGCTGAATGTACCGGCCCCATCGCGGCATAGGTATCTACACAACTTCGTAGCGGCCTCTGGGGTGTTGGATTAGGCGGGGTACATATCCAACACCCCAGAGGCCCACAGGTGCAACGTCGCACCACGGTTGTGTAGATACCTATGCCCATCGCGGGCAAGCCCGCTCCCACATTAGTGATTGTGGGTGCTTGCCGGTTGTGCATGCCCCCCCACAGGTTGGCGTGATTACTCGCCGATGGCCACCTTGTAGCCAGCCGCGTCGAGCAATTTGTCGAGGTCGGCGCTGTTGCTTGGCTTGAGCTTGAAGATCCACGCACCGTACGGGTCGGAGTTGAGCAGCTCGGGGTTGGCGCTCAGTTCTTCGTTGATCGCGATCACTTCGCCGGCAACCGGGGAGTAGATGTCCGAGGCAGCCTTGACCGACTCCACCACGCCCGCCTGATCTCCAGCGCCGAACGCAGTGCCCACTTCGGTCAGCTCAACGAAGACCACGTCACCCAAGGCTTCCTGGGCATGATCGCTGATGCCCACGGTCACGCTGCCATCGGCTTCCAGACGGGCCCATTCGTGACTTTCGGCAAAACGCAGGTCGGCAGGGATATCGCTCATGTTCTGTGTCCTCAAGAAGAAATGTCAGCGGTATTGGTCCGCCGGAAATAGTTAGATCAAGGTTTTGCCATGACGCACGAAGGTCGGTTTTACCACCCGGACCGGGTACCACTTGCCACGGATTTCCACTTCGGCGCGGTCGGCGGTAGCCATCGGCACCCGCGCCAGGGCGATCGATTTGCTAAGCGTAGGAGAGAAACTACCACTGGTGATCTCTCCTTCGCCAACATCGGCGATACGAACCACCTGGTGCGCCCGTAAAACCCCACGTTCCTCGAGTACCAGGCCGACCAGTTTGTGCTGTACGCCGGCGGCAAGCTCGGCCTCCAACGCGGCCCGGCCGATGAACTGACGAGTGGCCGGTGCCCAGGCGATGCTCCAGGCCATGTTCGAGGCCAGTGGCGAAACATCCTGGTGGATGTCCTGGCCATAAAGGTTCATGCCCGCCTCAAGGCGCAAGGTGTCGCGCGCGCCGAGACCGATGGGCGAAATGCCGGCACCGACCAGATCGTTGAAAAAGCCCGGCGCCTGGCTGGCCGGCATGGCAATTTCCAGGCCGTCTTCGCCGGTATAGCCGGTACGGGCGATGAACCAGTCACCGTCGTACTGGCCTTCGAAGGGCTTGAGTTGCTGGATCAGTGCACCGCGCGCCTGCGTTACCAGCTCGGCAATTTTCTGCCGAGCGTGCGGGCCCTGGATGGCCAGCATCGCCAGTTCGCTGCGCTCGTGCAGTTGCACTTGATAGTCGCCGACTTGCGCCTGCATCCAGGCCAGGTCCTGATCCCGAGTGGCGGCGTTCACTACCAGGCGGTAACAGTCTTCCAGGCGATAGACGATCATGTCGTCGACCACCCCGCCCCGCTCATTGAGCATGGTGCTGTACAGGGCACGGCCGCAGTTGTGCAGGCGTTCGACATCATTGGCCAGTAAATACTGGAGCCAGGCCTTGGCCTGGGGGCCGCTGACATCGATCACGGTCATGTGGGACACATCAAAAACCCCACAGTCGCGACGCACCTGATGGTGTTCCTCGACCTGCGAGCCGTAATGCAGTGGCATATCCCAACCGCCAAAATCGACCATCTTCGCGCCGAGGGCGAGATGAAGGTCATACAGAGGCGTACGCTGTCCCATGGGTTTCTCCTTCCGGGCGTGGCGAAGGTGCGGACAGGCGCTGGTTGGTTGAAGGCCTTGAAATAGAAGGCTTTCAGTCAATTTCAGGA
The DNA here is from genome assembly GCF_033989915.1 of Pseudomonas sp. P5_152. Classification (NCBI taxonomy): domain Bacteria; kingdom Pseudomonadati; phylum Pseudomonadota; class Gammaproteobacteria; order Pseudomonadales; family Pseudomonadaceae; genus Pseudomonas; species Pseudomonas sp. P5_152. The sequence continues at coordinate 2,806,607 of NZ_JASFAH010000002.1, forward strand.
ACCTGGTCTGAAGGACGATCCACACCGAATGCCGCGCATTGTAGCCGCATGATGTAGGACTGGCACCTAACCGATTCGCTGAGCCGAACGCCGGATCAAGCCAATCACCGGTAACAGGCCCACCAGAATCAGGCTCAAGGCGGGCAACGAGGCCCGCGCCCATTCGCCTTCACTGGTCATTTCGAAAATCCGCACAGCCAGCGTGTCCCAGCCAAACGGGCGCATCAGCAAGGTCGCCGGCATTTCCTTGAGCACATCGACGAACACCAGCAGCGCTGCGCTCAGGGTGCCGGGCAGCAACAATGGCAGATACACTTTGAAAAACAGTCGTGGCCCACTCACCCCCAGGCTGCGGGCGGCTTCCGGCAATGAGGGGCGAATCCGCGCCAGGCTGTTTTCCAGCGGCCCGTAGGCCACCGCGATGAACCGCACCAGGTACGCCAGCAGCAAGGCCGACAGACTGCCCAGCAGCAGCGGTTTGCCGGCACCGCCCAGCCAGCTCGACAGAGGCACCACCAGTTCACGGTCCAGGTAACTGAACGCCAGCATGATCGACACCGCCAGTACCGAGCCGGGCAAGGCGTAGCCGATATTGGCCACGCTGATCCCGGAGCGGATCGCCCGGGTCGGTGCCAGGCGCCGGGCGAACGCCAGGAGCAGCGCGACGCTGACGGTGATCAGCGCGGCCATGGCGCCCAGGTACAGGGTGTGCAGGATCAGCCCGGCATACCGCTCGTCGAGATCGAAGCGCCCGCGCTGCCAGAACCACGCCAGCAGTTGCAGCAAGGGAATGACAAATGCGCAGGCGAACACCAGGACACACCAACTGCTGGCCGCCAGCGCCTTGAAGCCATGCAGGTGATAGAGCGCCTTGCCCCGTGGCCGCTCGTTGCTCGCTCGGCCCCGCGCACGGCGCTCGCCGTACAGCAACAGCATCACCACCAGCAGCAACAGGCTGGCCAGTTGGGCCGCGCTGGACAGGCTGAAGAAGCCATACCAGGTCTTGTAGATCGCAGTGGTGAAGGTATCAAAGTTGAACACCGAGACCGCGCCGAAGTCCGCCAGGGTCTCCATCAATGCCAAGGCCACACCGGCACCGATCGCCGGTCGCGCCATAGGCAGGGCCACTCGCCAGAAGGCTTGCCAGGGGGATTGGCCGAGCACCCGCGCCGCTTCCATCAAGCCCTTGCCCTGGGCCAGGAACGCCGTGCGGGCGAGCAGGTAGACGTAGGGATAGAACACCAGCACCAGCACCAGTATCACCCCGCCAGTGGAGCGCACCCGTGGCAGGCGCAGGCCACTGCCGAACCATTCACGCAGCAGGGTCTGTACCGGGCCGGAGAAGTCCAGCAAGCCGACAAACACGAAGGCCAGGACGTAGGCCGGAATGGCAAAGGGCAGCATCAATGCCCAGTCCAGCCAGCGCCGGCCGGGAAACTCGCAAAGGCTGGTGAGCCAGGCCAGGCTGACGCCCAGCAGCGTGACGCCAACGCCAACCCCGAGGATCAGGGTCAAGGTGTTGCCCAGCAGACGCGGCATCTGGGTGTCCCACAGGTGCGACCAGATCTGCAGGTCGACGCTCTGCCACGACAGCAGCAGTACGCTCAGCGGCAGCAGCACCAGGGCGGCGACAGTGAAAACCAGCGGATACCAGCGACGTTGTGCGGGATGGGCCAAGGGATGTCTCGAAAAAGGCGGGGCCGGGGGAGCGAAGGCTAACAGCTTTGTTTTGTGCAGAGGAGATTGCCCCCCATAGGTCCTGCACAAAACCAGTGGGAGCGAGCTTGCTCGCGATGGCGGTGTGTCATTCAACATCAATGTTGTCTGGCATACCGCCATCGCGAGCAAGCTCGCTCCTACAAATAGCTCGGGGGTGGCTCCCCTTGATAACTCAGTTCCAGCCGGCGCGGTCCATCAGGCGAATCGCTTCGGCCTGGCGCAGGCCAGCCACTTCGACCGGCAGGGTGTCCGGGATGAATTTGCCCCAGGCCTCGACTTCAGCCGACGGCTTGACGTTCGGGTTGGCCGGGAACTCCTGGTTGACGTCGGCGAAGATCTTCTGGGCTTCGGCAGTGGTCATCCACTCCACCAGGGCCTTGGCGGCTTCCGGGTGTGGCGCATGCTTGGTCAGGCCAATGCCCGACAGGTTGACGTGCACGCCACGGTCGGCCTGGTTTGGCCAGAACAGTTTGACCGGCAGTTCCGGCTTCTGCTTGTGCAGGCGGCCGTAGTAATAGGTGTTGACGATGCCGACGTCGCACTGGCCGGCGGCGATGGCTTCGAGCACGGCGGTGTCATCGGAGAACACGTCAGTGGCGAGGTTGTTGACCCAGCCCTTGATGATTTCCTCGGTCTTGCCGGCGCCATGGGTTTCGATCAGGGTCGCGGTCAACGACTGGTTGTAGACCTTCTTCGCTGTGCGCAGGCACAGGCGGCCTTCCCACTTCTTGTCGGCCAGGGCTTCGTAGGTGGTCATTTCCTCAGGCTTGACCCGGTCGGTGGAGTAGGCCAGCGTCCGTGCACGCAGGCTCAGGCCGGTCCAGGCGTGGGACGCGGCGCGGTATTGCAGGGGAATGTTGGTATCGATCACCTTCGAGGTGAACGGCTGCAGGATGCCCATCTGCTCGGCCTGCCAAAGGTTGCCGGCGTCGACGGTCAGCAGCAGGTCGGCGGTGGCGTTTTCACCTTCGGCCTTGATGCGCTGCATCAGCGGCGCTTCCTTGTCGGTGATGAACTTCACTTTGACACCGGTTTTCTCGGTGTAGGCATCGAAGACCGGCTTGATCAGCTCATCGATACGCGAGGAGTAGACCACAACTTCGTCGGCGGCCTGCGCCGTGGTGCCAATCAGGGTCAGGGCGATGGCTGTCAGTAGACGCTTCGGTGCCAACATGGGAGCGGTCTCTCGATATCAGAAATGAGGCCAAATGATAAGGAGTCACATTTGCCATCTCAACCGATCCCTCTGTGGAGGAGTTACCAGATGTTGCATGACCTCGCGGAGGCTCGCCCCAACCGCCCCCTCAAGCCTTGGCCAGCTCCGGCAGATCACCGCTCAAGCCCAGCGCCTGGCGCACGAACAGCGCCTTGGCCTCGGGCATCTGGTCGACCAGCTTCAAACCGGTATTGCGCAACCAGCGCACGGGCAAGGGATCGGCCTGGAACAAGCGCTCGAAGCCTTCCATCGCCGCCATTAACGCCAGGTTGTGGGGCATGCGCCGGCGTTCGTAGCGGCTCAGCACCTTCACATCCGCCAACCGTTCGCCCCGTGCCGCTGCTTGCAACAGCACCTCGGCCAGCACCGCGGCATCGAGGAAACCCAGGTTGACCCCCTGCCCGGCCAACGGGTGAATGGTGTGCGCGGCGTCACCGATCAGCGCCAGGCCTTCGGCCACATAGCGCTTGGCGTGGCGCTGGCGCAGGGGCACACAGAGGCGCGGGTCGGCACTCAGCACCTGGCCCAGGCGCCCTTCGAAAGCGCGCGTAAGCTCTGCACAGAAAGCCTCCTCGTCCAGCCCCATCAGGCGCTCGGCTTCGCTGGGGGTGGTCGACCAGACGATCGAGCACCAATCCTGCTGGCCGTCGCGCGCAAGGGGCAGGAAGGCCAGCGGGCCGTGATCGGTAAAACGCTGCCAGGCCGTCATCTGGTGTGGCCGGGAGCTGCGCACACTGGTGACGATGGCGTGGTGCAGATAATCCCATTCCCGGGTCGCCACCCCGGTCAAGCGTCGCACGGCCGAGTTGGCGCCATCGGCGGCGATCACCAAGGGCGCGCGCAAGGTCCGGCCATCGGCCAGGGTCAGCAGCCAATCGTCGCCGGAGCGCCGCATCTGCTCCAGGCGCGCATTGGCCAGCAGGCCCAGGTCGCAGTCGTGCAGACGGTCGAGCAACGCATCCTGCACCACGCGGTTCTCGACGATATGTCCCAGGACTTCGGCGTGCACGCTGGCGGCAGAAAAGTGAATCTGCCCGGTGCCGCTGCCGTCCCACACCTGCATGTCGCAGTAGGGACTGCTACGGCGCCGCAGCACACCGTCCCACACTCCCAGGCGCTCGAGAATGCGCTGGCTGGCGGCCGACAAGGCACTGACTCGCGGCTCGAACGCCGATTGCCCATCGAAGGGTTTGACACTCATCGGGCTGCCATCGAGCAGCAGGACTTCCAGGCCACTGTTCTGGAGGGCCAGTGCCAAGGCACTGCCGACCATCCCGGCCCCGACAATCAGCAGATCTGCGCGCATTTCCATGCTTTAAGCCTGTCTCGCTTGCGGCTTGAGCCGCACGTAAAGGGTTTTTTCGACCCGGGCTACCAAGGTGCCAGCGCCGTCGTGAATGTCATCGCTGATAGGGCGCACCCGCACGCCCGCGCCGAGGTACGGCGGGTAGAAACCCATGAACCAACGCAGCAACCGCGCCTTGCCCAGCCGCCGGGTCAGCCACTTAACCATCGGCCCGGGTTCCCAACCCCATGGCCTGGCGAGCGAACCAGCGCTTGGCCGGCGGTAACAGATCGAGCCCCAGCAGGCCGAGGTTGCGGCCCAGGGACACCAGTGGCTGGGTGCTGCCAAACAAACGGGTGACCTGGTCGGAGAAACCCACGGTGAGGTTCTGGTCCAGGCGCTGGCGCTCGCGATAGGCCTGCAAGGTGGCGAAGTCGCCCGCCGGCTGGTCACTGCCAAGCAGGGCTTCGGCCAGGGCCTGGGCGTCGCGCAGCGACAGGTTGAAGCCCTGCCCGGCTATCGGATGCAGGCTGTGGGCGGCGTTACCGAGCACTGCCAGGTGCGGGCGCACCTGCTCCTCGGCCTCGATCAGCGACAACGGATACAGATGCCGCGCGCCCACTTGTTTGAGCGTACCCAGGCGATAGCCGAACACGCCCTGCAATTCACTGAGGAAACTGCGTTCATCCAGCTGCGCCAGGCGTTGTGCGTCCATGCCCAGGCGGGTCCAGACCAGCGCACAGCGATTTTCCGGCAGCGGCAACAGGGCCATCGGGCCGTCATCGGTGAACCGTTCGAACGCCATGCCGTTGTGGGCTTCGCTGGGCGTGATGTTGGCGATCAGCGCGCTCTGGTTATAGGGACGCGTCTTGACGCCAATCCCCAACTGCTCGCGCAACCCCGAGCGGCCGCCGTCGGCCAGCACCGCTAGGTCGCAATCCAGGCTGGTTTCATCGTTGAGGGTCAGGCGGTAGCCATCCACCAAGGGTTCCATGCGCGTGACTTCGGCCGGGCAACGCCAGGTGATCACGTCCTTGTCCAGGCCCTGCCACAGGCATTGGCCGAGCCAGGCGTTTTCCACCACGTAACCGAGCGCCGGAACGCCTTCTTCCATGGCGGACAGGCGGGCGGTGGAAAACCGTCCACGGTCGGAGACGTGAATCTGCTTGATTGGCTCGGCCCGGCGGGAGATCTCCTGCCACAGGCCCAGACGCTGGTAGATCTGCCGGGCACCGAAGGACAACGCCGAGGAACGTGCGTCGTAGCTGGGCTGGTAGCTGTCGCCGGGGGCGAAGGGTTCGATCAGCACGATCTTCCAGCCACGGGCCTTGGCCCCGGCCTGCAGCGCCAACGCCAGGCTGGCGCCCACCAGCCCGCCACCGATGATCGCCAGGTTGACCCGGCTCATGCCGCTTGGCCCCGTGCCGCGGCCATCAGGGCTTCGATCTCGGCGACTGTCTTGGGTACGCCACGGGTCAGGATTTCACAGCCTTGCTTGGTTACCACCACGTCATCCTCGATGCGCACGCCAATGCCGCGCCATTTCTTCGCCACCTGCAGATTGTCCGGAGCAATGTAGATGCCCGGCTCGACGGTCAAGGCCATGCCGACTTCCAGCACCCGCCATTCACCGCCCACCTTGTACTCACCCACGTCGTGCACATCCATGCCCAGCCAATGGCCGGCGCGGTGCATGTAGAACGCCTTGTAGGCTTCGCTGGCGATCAGTTCGTCAACGTCGCCCTGCAACAGGCCCAGGTGCACCAGCCCGGCGGTAATCACCTGGACCGTCGCCTCGTGGGCCTGGTTCCAGTGCTTGTTCGGCGCGATCTGGGCAAAGGCCGCTTCCTGGGAAGCCAGCACCAGTTCGTAGATCGCCTTCTGCTCCGCGGTGAACGTGCCGTTGACCGGCCAGGTGCGGGTGATATCGCTGGCATAGCAGTCGATTTCACACCCGGCGTCGATCAATACCAGGTCACCGTCCTTGAGCACCGCGTCGTTCTGCTGGTAATGCAGGATGCAGCTGTTGCGCCCGGCAGCGACGATCGAGCCGTAGGCCGGCATTTTCGCCCCACCCTTGCGGAACTCGTAATCCAGCTCTGCTTCCAGGCTGAACTCATGCAGCCCGGCACGGCTGGCCTGCATTGCACGAACATGGGCCTGGGCGGAAATCCGCGCCGCCTCGCGCATCACCTTCACTTCTGCCGCCGATTTATACAGGCGCATGTCGTGCAGCAGATGATCCAGGGCAACAAATTCGTTCGGCGGCTGCGCACCCAGGTGCGCCTTGGAGCGGATCACGTTGATCCAGTCCATCAAATGCCGATCGAATTCCGGATTGCTGCCCATGGCCGAGTAAACCCGGTCGCGGCCTTCGATCAGGCCCGGCAGGATGTCGTCGATGTCGGTGATCGGAAAGGCGTCGTCGGCCCCGAAGTCGCGAATTGCGCCCTCCTGGCCGGCGCGCAGGCCATCCCACAACTCGCGTTCGACGTTGCGTTCACGGCAAAACAGCAGGTATTCGCCATGCTCGCGGCCAGGCATCAAGACGATGACGGCTTGAGGCTCGGGGAAACCACTGAGGTACTGGAAGTCGCTGTCCTGGCGATACACGTGCTCGACGTCACGGTTGCGGATCGCCACGGCGGCGGCCGGCAGGATTGCGATGCTGTTGGGTTCCATCTGCGCCATCAGCGCCTTGCGCCGGCGCGCGTATTCCGACTTCGGGATATGGATCATGGGCAGATGGGGATCCTTTCTTAGTGCAGCGACGGCTTGGGTGCAGCCGGTACAACCGGTTTTTTGGTCTCGGCGAACAGCAGCAGCGGCGCAACGCGCAGGTATTCCATCACTTCCATATAGTCGCTTTCACCGTCTTCGGACTCTTCCAGGGCGTCTTGCACCTGGGAGATGGCAGCGAGGTCTTGCAGCACTTCACGGGCATCGGTGCTCAGATCCAGGCCGGAGGCGTTGACGCCGAAGCCGTGGAGGAAGCCCTGGCACCATTGGCCCAGCGCGGCAGCACGCTCGGTAAGCGGCGCGTCGTCGGTCGGCAGCAGCAGGACTACAGTGACTTCGTCGCCCGTCAACTCGCCCTTGACCATTTCCTGCAGGCCGATCAGCGCGTTGCGTACGTTGTCCGCAGGTTCGGTTTCCAGCAGTTCGGCGACATCCGCCAGCCAGTTGTCGGCATCAAAGCCGACACCGGTGCAACTGCGGCCCAGCAGCACGCCGTGAAGCTCGGCAGGAGAGCAAGGATGGCCGCTGGTGCTCAGCAGGGTGGCAAAGGCGTTATACGGGGAATTCTGATTGGTCATGGGCAGCTAGGCGCCAAGCGGCGCTATGTCTAGAATGAAGGCCTTGTATCCTACATCGACAGACTCGCCAAGACTATTAAAGGCTGTCCGCCAGTTACCGCCCATCAGACAAAAACCGTGGAACGCTATGGAAGACACCGACCTGCAAGCGCTGATGGCCAGACTCGAACTGCTAATTACCCGGGTCGAGCAACTTAAGGGCCAAAACGGACTCTTATTAGCTCAGGAAAAGACCTGGCGCGAGGAACGCGCGCACCTCATTGAAAAAAATGAAATCGCCCGGCGTAAGGTCGAATCGATGATTTCGCGCCTCAAGGCCCTGGAGCAAGACTCATGAGTTCAAGCAATAGCGTTACCGTGCAGATTCTCGACAAAGAGTATTCGATCATCTGCCCACAGGAAGAGCGCAGCAACCTGGTGAGCGCTGCCCGTTACCTGGACGGCAAGATGCGCGAAATCCGCAGCAGCGGCAAAGTCATCGGCGCCGACCGCATCGCCGTGATGGCCGCCTTGAACATCACCCACGACCTGTTGCACAGCCAGGAACGACCGGACGTGCAGGCCAGCGGCTCGACTCGCGAGCAAGTGCGCGACCTGCTCGATCGTGTGGACTTGGTGCTGGCCACCGATCCGGATGTCAGCAAAGGCTGATTCCTCGGGGTGGTTGCGGTATACTCGCGCCACTCCCTGGGGTGCTTGCCAGTTGACGATGTCCCTGAGCCGATTCGCACTACCCTGGAGGTTGCACGTTGGGCTGGTGTGCATGTCCGCTAGACGGAAAGCCTGAAAGCCTACTGCATCTTCCACCTTGAACTTTCGGGTTCAAGGGCTAAGTCAGCAGCGGTTCATCCGGGGAGCCTGATTCAAGCCGATGCCAGCCCATGCTGGCATCGGCTTTATTACGCGACCACCGTGCTGGTGCCCTCGCCACTCGAACAGCCCATGACGATGACCGAACCTGCGCCGCTTTCCCGCCCGCAACTTCGACGCAAGCTGCGCCAGGCCCGCCGCGCACTGAGCGCCAGCCAGCAACGCCAAGCCGCCCACGGGCTGTATCGGCAACTGGCCCAACACGCGCTGTTCCGCCGCGCCAGACACATCTCCCTGTACCTGCCCACCGACGGTGAAATCGATCCGCGCCTGCTGCTGCGTGCGGCACAGCGCCGGGGCAAGGCGACCTACCTGCCGGTGCTCAGCGCCTGGCCACGCACCAAGATGGTGTTCCAGCGCATTCGCCCGGGCGAAAAACTGCGGCCCAATCGTTTCCGCATTCTCGAACCACGGGCCAACCAGGCCCGCCAGCGCAAGGTCTGGACCTTGGACCTGGTGCTGCTGCCATTGGTCGGCTTTGATCAGGAAGGTGGACGCCTGGGCATGGGCGGCGGGTTTTATGACCGCAGCCTGGCTTACCTGGCACGCCGCCAGAGCTGGCGCAAGCCGACGCTGCTGGGCCTGGCCCATGAATGTCAGAAGGTCGCGAAGCTGGATCAGGCGAGCTGGGATGTGCCGTTGCAAGGAACGGTGACTGATCGCCAGTGGTATGTCGCGGGTCCGCTGGCAGCGAACCCTGTTGCGTGAAGATCAGCGCTTGAAGGGTTGAATCTGTTGCGCGAGCTCGATCGGAGCATCGGTTTTGTTCGCCCACAGGCTCTGCGCGTAGCCGGTAGTCACCACACCCAAACCGAACACTATGACCAGAACCCAGAGTAAATCCGGTTTGCGTTTCATCGATTGCCCCCCTCAAGGCATTTCACACACGATGTCAGCAGCGGTGTCCGTTACAGGCCGTGCTTGCCGCGTCTTGCTTAAAAGTCCGGCATTTTGCGGTAACGTGAGGCGACACGCAAACGCTGGCGTCAACCGACCGTCGGTTTGTCATGTATTTGCCGGAACCCTTTTCCGCCCCCCTCTCCTGGAGCAAAAAAGATGGCCTATTGGCTGATGAAATCCGAGCCCGACGAGCTCTCGATCAAGGGCCTGGAAAAGCTCGGGCAAGCCCGCTGGGATGGGGTTCGCAACTATCAGGCCCGCAACTTCCTGCGGGCCATGGCGGTGGGTGACGAGTTCTTCTTCTATCACTCCAGTTGCCCGGAGCCGGGAATTGCCGGGATCGGCAAGATCGTCGAAGCCGCCTACCCGGACCCGACGGCCCTCGACCCGCAAAGCCACTACCACGACCCCAAGGCCAACGCCGAAAAAAATCCCTGGAGCGCGATCGACGTCGCGCACGTGGACACCTTCGCCAAGGTGCTCAAGCTCGATTACCTCAAGCAGCAAGCAGCATTGGCAGAGATGCCCCTGGTGCAAAAAGGCAGCCGGCTGTCGGTGATGCCGGTCACGGCCGAGCAATGGGCGGCGGTGCTCGCCTTGCGCTGAACAGCAGAACCCGGCGGTCACGCCCGCAGCGGATGCATAAGCCCCCAGTAAGGGTTAGGCTCGCCTTTCATTTGACGGGCATCAAGTCGCCACTGCGCTGAACCCGTCAGACTAGGACGCTACAGTTGCAGGATGCACTCATGTCGACAAACCATCGCTCATCCCGTCTATTTGCCGTTTCGTTAATGGTCCTGCTAGTCGCCGCCGGCGGTTTCGGCTATTGGAAATCCCTGCGCGACCGCCTGCCCGAAGGCCTGAGCATGGGCAATGGGCGGCTTGAAGCCACCGAAGTGCAGATTGCCAGCAAGCTCCCCGGACGCCTCGCCGACGTGCATGTCGACGAAGGCGACAAGGTGCTCAAGGGCCAGTTGCTGGCGCGCATGGACACCCGCACCCTGGAGGCCCAGCGCAACCAGGCCGAGGCCGAGGTGCTGCGCGCCCGGCAAAACTACGCGGCGGCCGAGGCCAATGTGCAGTTGCGCCAAAGCGAACTGCTGCTGGCCAGCCAGGAAATCAAGCGCTCACGGGAACTGTTCAATCGCGGTTTCGCCAGCCAGCAGATTCTCGACCAGCAGCAGGCTCGCCTGAATACCGGCAACGCTGCAGTCCAGGCCGCCAATGCCCAGGTCGCGGCAGTGCAGGCGGCGATCGGTGCAGCCCAGGCGCAAGTCGCGCAACTGACCAGTGAAATCGAAGACAGCAGCTTGCGCGCGCCCATCGACGGGGTGATCCAGCTGCGCCTGGCGGAACCGGGCGAAGTACTCGGTGCCGGCGGCCGGGTATTGCTGTTGATCGACCCAAACGACCAGTACATGAACCTCTATCTGCCGGCCTCGGTCACTGGGCGCCTGACCGTCGGTGCCGAGGCGCGCATCCTGCTCGACGCCCTGCCCGACCGGCCATTGCCGGCCAGAATCAGTTTTGTCGCGGCCAAGTCGCAGTTCACCCCCAAGGAAGTGGAAACCCGTGACGAGCGGCAAAAGCTGGTGTTCCGGGTCAAGCTCAAACTGACTGACCCGGCCGCCGTGCCCGAGGCCAAACCGGGAATGCCGGGCGCCGGTTATGTGCGCACGGCGACGGTGGACTGGCCGGCCAACCTGCAATGAGCGCCCTGGCGCTGCAGGCCAAAGGCCTGTGCCATGCCTACGGCGCACAACAGGCACTGATCGACATCGCGTTCAGCCTACCCAGCGGCACACGCTGCGGCCTGATCGGCCCCGATGGTGCGGGCAAATCCAGCCTGCTGGGGCTGATTGCCGGGGTGAAGAAACTGCAACGCGGAGACCTGCAGGTGCTGGGTGGCTCTATCGACCAGCGCCGCCATCGCAACAGCCTGTACCCGCGCATCGCCTTCATGCCCCAGGGCCTGGGTGGCAACCTGTACCCGGACCTGTCGATCAACGAGAACATCCGCTTCTTCGCCACCCTGTTCGGCCTGTCGAAGGACGAGTGCGAGCAACGCATGCAGAGCCTGTTGCTGGCCACCGACCTGGCACGGTTCGCCGAGCGGCCGGCGGGCAAGCTGTCCGGCGGGATGAAGCAGAAACTCGGCCTGTGCTGCGCGCTGATCCATGAACCGGACCTGCTGATCCTCGATGAGCCGACCACCGGCGTCGACCCGCTGTCCCGCCGGCACTTCTGGGAGTTGGTAGAGGATGTCCGCCGCCAGCGCCCACAACTGACCCTGCTGGTCGCCACCGCTTATATGGAGGAGGCCGAACAGTTCGAGCACTGCTTGATGCTCGACGCCGGCAAGCTGATCGCCGACGGCCTGAGTCGCGACCTGGCAGCCGTGACCCCCAGCGGCAAACTGGACGATGCGTTCACCTACTTTCAAGGTGACCGCAAACGCAGTAGCCAACCGCTGGTTATTCCACCGCGCCCCCACGACAACCTCGACATCGCCATCCAGGCCCACGAACTGACCCTGCGCTTCGGCGACTTCACGGCCGTGAACAAGGTCAGCTTTGCCATCGGTCGTGGCGAGATTTTCGGTTTCCTCGGCTCCAACGGCTGCGGCAAGACCACCACGATGAAGGTCCTCACCGGCCTGATGCCGGCCAGCGAAGGCAGCGCCACGTTGCTCGGCAAACCGGTGGATGCCAAGGACCTGGCCACGCGCAAGCGGGTCGGTTTCATGTCGCAGAGCTTCTCGCTCTATGGCGAACTCAGCGTGCGCCAGAACCTCGAGTTGCACGCGCGACTGTTCGACTTGCCCAAGGCCGAGAGCGCCACACGCATCGAGGAACTGATCCAGCGGTTCGACCTGGGCAGCATTGCCGGGCAACAGTCGGGAGCACTGCCGCTGGGCTTGCGGCAGCGCTTGTCACTGGCGGTCGCGGTACTGCACCGCCCGGAAGTGCTGATCCTTGACGAACCGACTTCCGGCGTCGACCCGGCCGCCCGGGATGATTTCTGGCGACTGCTGATCGAGCTGTCCCGCGAGCAAGGGGTGACGATCTTCCTGTCGACCCACTTCATGAATGAAGCCCAGCGCTGTGACCGGATCTCGCTGATGCACGCTGGCAAGGTGCTGGCCTGCGACACCCCGGCGGCGCTGCAGCAGCAGTTTGCTGGAGACACCCTGGAAGACGCCTTCGTCCGCTGCCTGCAAGATGCGCAGGACGCCAGCCCGGCAGCGCCACCCCCGGCAGCGGTCAACGCCGCGACAGCTCCGGCACCTACGGGCGGCGCCGCATTCAGCCTGCGGCGGTTGATTGCCGTGGCCAGCCGCGAGGGCAAGGAGTTACTGCGCGACAAAGTGCGCCTGGCCTTCGCCCTCGCCGGGGCCTTGTTCATGATGGTGATCTTTGGCTACGGCATCTCCCTGGACGTCGAGAAACTGGCTTTCGCCGTCTACGACCAGGACCAGACCCCGCAAAGCCGCGCTTACCTCGAGGCGTTTCGCGGCTCGCGCTACTTCGCCGAACAAGCGCCTATCCACGATGCCAGGCAATTGCACCAGCGCCTGCAACGCTCGGAGATCAAGCTTGCACTGGAAATTCCCCCAGGCTTCGGCCGCGATCTGTACGCCGGGCGTCAACCGGCCGTGGCCGCGTGGCTCGATGGCGGCATGCCGTTTCGTGCAGAGACCAGCCGCAACTACGTCGAGGCGGTGCACCAGGCCAACCTCGAGCAACTCGCCGCGCAAAGCAGCCCGGCGCTCAACCAACGCCCGGCGGCCAGACTGGAAACGCGCTTTCGCTACAACCAGGACGTGGTCAGCGTGAACGCCATTGGCCCGGGAGTCATGGCGCTGATCCTGGCTTTCATCCCGGCCATGCTCACCGCGCTGGGCATCGTCCGGGAAAAAGAGCTGGGCTCGATCACCAACTTCTACGCCACGCCGCTGACCCGCCTGGAGTTCCTGCTGGGCAAACAGGCGCCCTACCTGGCCGTCAGCCTGGTCAATCTGGGCTTACTGGTGGCAATGAACCGCTGGCTGTTCGGCGTGCCGTTCAAAGGCAGCGGCTTGACCCTGGCCTTCGGTGGCCTGCTCTATGTGCTGGCGACCACCAGCATGGGCCTGCTGATTTCGGCGTTCACCCGCACCCAGATCGCCGCCATCCTCGGCACCATGATTATCACCAGCCTGCCGACCATCCAGTTCTCCGGCCTGATCGTGCCGCGCTCCTCGCTCGAAGGCGCCGCAGCCCTGATGGGGCAATTGTTCCCAGCCGGCTACTTCCTCGACATCGCCGTCGGCACCTTCACCAAAGCCCTGGATGTGCGCCAGTTGTGGCCACAGTGCCTGGCACTGTTCGGGTTTTTCCTTGGTTTCACCGGGCTGAGCCTGATCATGCTCAAGAAGCAGGAGGTCTGATGCACCAGCTCTCGCACATCCTGCGCCTGGGGCTCAAGGAGCTCACCAGCCTGCGCCACGACAGCGTCTTGCTGCTGTTCTTGTTGTACGCCTTCAGCGTGGCGATCTACATGCCCGCCGCCGGCTCGGTGATCGGGGTCAACAACGCCAGCGTGGCGATCGTCGACGAAGACCACAGTCATCTCTCGCGCCAGCTCGCCGACGCCCTGCAACCGCCGCAGTTCCAGGCTGCCGTACCGCTGCCTTACGACCAGTTGGACCAGGTCATGGACCGCGGGCAGTACACCTTTGTGATCAACGTGCCGGCCAACTTCCAGGCCGACCTCCTGGCGGGTCGCTCGCCGGCCGTGCAGGTCAACGTCGACGCCACCGCCATGAGCCAGGCCTTCATGGGGGCCGGCTACATCGGGCGGATCTTCCAGCGTGAACTGCTCAACTATGGCGGGCAGCCGGATACGGCCAGCAAGGCACCGGCCCTGCTGACCACCCGCGCACTGTTCAACACCAACCTGGAGGGCGGCTGGTTCCTGGCGGTGATCCAGATCGTCAACAACATCACCATCCTCGCCATCGTCCTGACCGGCACCGCGCTGCTGCGCGAGCGCGAACACGGTACCCTCGACCATTTGCTGGTGCTGCCGCTGACGGCGCTGGAAATCATGCTGGCGAAAATCGGCAGCAACATGCTGGTGGTGGTGCTGTGCACCTGGGTGTCGCTGGAGGTGGTGGTCAAAGGGCTGTTGGGAGTTCCGCTAGCGGGCTCCCTGGGGCTGTTCCTGCTGGTGACTGCGCTGTATCTGTTCGCCAGTACGGCGCTGGGGATATTCCTCGCAACCCTGGCCCGCTCGACACCGCAGTTCGGCCTGCTGGCAATTCCAGTGATCATTCCGATGCTGCTGCTCTCGGGCGGCAGCACCCCGCTGGACAGCATGCCGCAGTGGCTGCAGTGGGTGATGCAGGGCTCGCCCTCCACCCACTTCGTCAGCCTCAGTGCGGCGATCCTGTTCCGCGATGCCGCGCTCGACGTGGTCTGGCCGGACCTGCTGGCACTGGCAGTGATCGGCCTGGCGTTCTTTGCGATTGCCCTGGCGCGGTTTCGCAAGAGCCTGGCGTCCTGACAGACCGCTATCGCGAGCAAGCCGCAAGCGGGCACTCGCTCCCACAATGGCTCTGGGTGCCCACAGATCCCGCATACACGCCACAAAGCCTGTGGGAGCGAGCTTGCTCGCGATGGGGCCAGCCCATTCAACAGGGGCCTTACTGGATGATCAGGTTGTTGAACAACAGATCATCGACCATCGGCTTGCCGGTTTCGTCGTTCATCACTTGCTGGGTCTGCTTCAGGGCTTCCTGGCGCAGTTTTTCCTTGGCTTCGACGTTGTTCATGGTCTCGCTGGTTTGCTGGCCGAACAGCGCCACCAGTTGGTTACGAATCAACGGCTCATTGGCCTTGACCGCCTTGGCGGCCTCCTCCCCGGTGACCCGCAGCGCCACGTCGGCTTTATAGACCTTGAGCCTGGCCGTGCCATCCAGGCCGTAATTGCCCACGAACGGCGGGGTCAAACTGATATAGCTGACCTTCGGCGCTTCGCCCTCTTTGGCTTCCTTGGCTTCTTCGGCCTGCGCTGCCATAGGCAGCGACAGGGCCAGCATCAACATGATCCACGCTTTCACACTTCGCTCCTTATCCGGTTTGCGGCCTAGCATAACCATCCACCCCCCAGCGCCCAAGCGCAAAGCTTATGGGCGGCTATCAGGGTGGGGCATGCTCGTTGACCCCTTGACTCACCCACCTACACTTATCGGCCATCACTCCCAAAGGAATAGCCCTGATGAAAGCCGTGCTGTGCAAAGCCTTCGGCCCTGCCGAATCGCTGGTGCTGGAAGAAGTCGCCAGTCCTGTCGCCAAGAAGAACGAAATCCTCCTGCAAGTGCACGCCGCGGGGGTCAACTTCCCGGACACGCTGATCATTGAGGGCAAGTACCAGTTCAAGCCACCCTTCCCGTTTTCCCCGGGGGGTGAGGCGGCCGGCGTGGTCAGCGCGGTGGGCGAGAAGGTCAGCCACCTCAAGGTCGGCGACCGGGTCATGGCGCTGACCGGCTGGGGCAGTTTTGCCGAGCAGGTCGCGGTACCGGGCTACAACGTGTTGCCTATCCCTGCGTCCATGGACTTCAACACCGCCGCCGCCTTCAGCATGACCTACGGCACTTCGATGCACGCGCTCAAACAACGCGGCCACCTGCAGCCGGGGGAAACCCTGCTGGTGCTGGGTGCATCCGGCGGCGTGGGCCTGGCTGCCGTGGAAATCGGCAAGGCCATGGGTGCCCGGGTCATCGCCGCGGCCGGCAGCGCCGAGAAACTGGCAGTGGCCAAGGCCGCCGGTGCCGATGAGCTGATCAACTACAGCGAAACCAACCTCAAGGACGAAATCAAGCGCCTGACTGACGGCCAGGGCGCCGACGTGATCTACGACCCGGTCGGCGGCGACCTGTTCGACCAGGCCATCCGGTCCATCGCCTGGAACGGCCGCCTGCTGGTGGTCGGTTTCGCCAGCGGGCGGATCCCTGAATTGCCGGTGAACCTCGCCCTGCTCAAGGGCGCTGCTGTGGTCGGAGTATTCTGGGGTTCGTTCGCCCAACGCCAACCCCAGGACAACGCGGCGAACTTCCAGCAACTGTTCGGCTGGTTTGCCGAAGGCAAGCTCAAGCCGCTGGTGTCGCAGGTCTATCCCCTGGCCAACGCGGCCCAGGCCATCAATGACCTGGGCCAGCGCAAGGCGGTGGGCAAGGTGGTGGTGCAGGTTCGCTGAGTCGGGGCGCGCGCTGTACAGCTGACAACGCTGTACAGAGCGTACCGGCTAAAGCACCTTGCGAATCTCCTCCGGCAGGAACCGGAAGAACCTGGATGCGGGGTAATCCAGGCAGCGCCTGGCAATGCTCAGCACCTGGCGGTTCAGCCTTTTAATCATTGCCAGGCGCTCTGCCGTCGTCCATTGATGCTGGAAAAAGCCACTCGACAAGTAAGCCCGGGTGTATCGGAACGCTGCGAGGTCGACCCACAGGTAATCGGCGGTATGGGCGAAACCCGGGTTGATCTCTCGGCATTTCACCTCTTTGAGCCATTGGTTGAGGCCGGTCGAATCATCCAGGTGAAACTGCATCGGCGCTATGACTTCCAGTTCAGCCGGCTTCTCGCCCCCCACCGTCCAGGGCTTGAAGCGCCACTGCTCAATCGCCTCTTGGCTTACCGCGCTGAGATCCGGGTGAACACTTTCGAGAATCCTGACCCCGCTCACCGAACCATCGGCCTGCACCGTAAAACCTACCCGTACCTCACCGTTGATCCCAGCCCTATGCAGTGCCCGGGGATAAACCGGTTTGGGCGTGTTCTCTGGAATCAGGAACAACTGCGCGGCCAAGCCGTCACTCGAAATACACCAGACCAAAAGCAAACCTAACCAACGCATGACACCCTCCGCGATCTCTGTGCCACTGTTGGCACCTACGCAAAAGGTTAAGGCGAAGGGCTTTGCCGCCCTATCCCCCAACTTCCGACAGCTTCGCGGGATGTCTCCCAAATCATTGCCGTTTTTTACCAGGCAACCGCCGGAGTTCGCCTCCGGGGAAATCTCCTACACCGCCCTCCAGTTACATACCCGCTGCAGTGGCCCTGCTGGTGGCGGTGTTTGCCTTCATCGTGATGCGCGACACCCCGCAATCCGTGGGCTTGCCGCCCATCGAGCAGTACAAGAACGACTATCCCCACAGCTACGATGCCAGCCATGAAGAAGAATTCAGCGCCAAGGAAATCTTCGTCAAATAAGTGCTGCGCAACAAAATGCTCTGGTACATCGCCCTCGCCAACGTATATGTCTACCTGCTGCGCTATGGCGTGCTGGACTGGGCTCCGACCTACCTCAAGGAAGCCAAGCACTTCACCGTCGACATGATCGCCCTGGTGTCCATCGGCTTCCTGATCTACGGCCCGGTGATGCTGATCGGCTTGCAGGCGTTGGAGTTGGCACCGAAAAAAGCCGCAGGTACGGCGGCGGGCTTCACCGGACTGTTCGGTTACCTGGGCGGCTCGGTCGCCGCCAGTGCGGCCATGGGCTACACCGTCGACCACTTCGGTTGGGATGGCGGGTTTGTGCTGTTGATCGGTGCGTGCCTGCTGGCCATGGCGTTCCTGGCGCCAACCCTGCGCCACAAGCAAATCGCCAGTCAGGGCCGCGAAGCCATCGCCTGATCCCTGGATGACCCACAACGCTTGAGCCGCGCCTCCAGATTCCGGTCTGGCATGGCGTGGCTGCGCAGGGCGCTGGCGGTCTGCTCGACATAATCGCGCGTGCTGCCATAGCGTCCGCTGGCACTTTCAAAGACCTGGCTGAGCACATGGTCCGGCAAGTTGCCGGCATAGCTGGGCAGGTGTCGCTCCAGGACAAAACCCAATGCCTGAACCTTGCTGCCATCTTCCAGGCGGCAGTTGAGCCAGTGTGGGCGGTACGACGGGACCGGCATTTCGCGCTGCCACAGGGCAAACAACGATGCTTGCAGTTGCTCCTCGGGCAAGCGGTAGGCAAAACCACTGCATGAACCGCCGCGATCCAGGCCAAATACCAGCCCTGGCAACTCCGGCGTGCCCCGGTGTTCGTGGGACCACAGGTACAAACCACGATGGTAGCCATGCACTCGACCGCGCACCCGCTCGACCGCCGAGCATTCGGGGCGCCAGATCAACGAGCCGTAGGCGAACAACCAGACCGGTCCACCCTGGTGGCGGGCCATGGTGTTTTGCATGGAGTGGAGCAATTGCTCGTGCGTCAGCTGCGGCCCCAGATCGAGCCGCGGAGGGTAAGCCAGATTGAGAAAATCAGATTCAATGGCTGTCATGGCGAATAGCGTTCAGCTCCCCGCGGGTAAACAATTACTTAATAGAACGCACCGCTGTAACAATAAGGCACATTTGTTTTAAGACAGTTTATAGAGCATGGCACCGAAATTAATCCAGCGCCTGAATGACATATAGCCTATCGGTATTTATCCGTTTGAATAAATACCGATAGGCTATATAGGGAGTTATAACGAAGTTTCGAACTCAATTGCGTCGCTCAAGAGCGCGGATCAAGATCGAGGCTCAAGATCGCGGATCAAGATCGAGGCGCATATGCAAATACGTCGGCGCGCATCTGGTGGGCGTCCATACCCGCCTCGACCAAGGCATCCAGCGTGCCATAGACCATGGCCGGCGAGCCGCTGGCGTAGACATGCAGGGGCTTGAGGTCCGGGAAATCCTCACAGACCGCTTGATGCAACATGCCGCAGCGCCCTTCCCAGCCACACAGGTCGCTGACCACCTGGTGCAGGAACAGGTTGGGCAACTTCAGCCATTCGTCCCAGTGCTCCATCTGGTAGAAATCTTCCGGGCGGCGCACGCCCCAGTACAGGTGCACCGGGTACTTGAAGCCTTTGGCCCGGCAATGTTCTAGCAGGCTGTGGATCTGCCCCATGCCGGTACCCGCCGCAATCAGCACCAGCGGACCCTCCGGTAACTCGGCCAGGTGGGTATCGCCGAATGGCAGCTCGACCCGGGCCATGCGGTTGCGTTGCAACTGCTCGATCAGGCTCAGGGCACTGGCTTCGCGGGCGAGCACGTGGATTTCCAGGTCACGCCCCGAGTGGGGCGCCGAGGCCAGGGAAAACGCCGACTTTTCGCCGTTTTCCCGTTCGATCATCAGGTACTGGCCGGCGTGATAGCGCGGCGGCTTGCCTGCCGGTGCGCGCAAGCGTACCCGCCAGGTATCGCCACCCACGTCCACGCACTCAATTACCTGACACGACACGCTGCGCACCGGTAGTTCTCCCAGCGCAAGGACGCCATCCCACAACACAATGCAGTCTTCCAGCGGCTCTGCAATGCAAGTGTAGAACTCGCCGTGGTCGCGCACATGACCGCTCTGCTCGACCCGGCCTTCGACCAGCAACGCCGCGCACACGTGGCAATTGCCATTGCGGCAGCTCTGCGGGCAGTCGTAGCCCAGGCGCCGCGCTCCATCGAGGATCCGCTCGCCGGGCAGTATCTCAAGCACTGCTCCGGACGGCTGCAAGGTTACACGCATCAATCTATTCCTAACTGATTCCAGATGGCATCGATCCGGCGCGTCACCGCCTCATCCTTGACGATAACCCGGCCCCACTCGCGGGTGGTTTCACCAGGCCATTTATGCGTGGCATCGAGCCCCATCTTCGAGCCCAGGCCGGAAACCGGCGAGGCGAAGTCGAGGTAATCGATCGGCGTGTTATCGATCATCACCGTATCGCGCTTGGGATCCATGCGCGTGGTGATGGCCCAGATCACGTCATTCCAGTCGCGGGCGTTGATATCGTCGTCAGTGACGATAACGAACTTGGTGTACATGAACTGTCGCAAAAACGACCAGACACCCAGCATTACCCGCTTGGCGTGGCCCGGGTACTGCTTCTTGATGGTCACCACCGCCATGCGGTACGAGCAGCCTTCGGGTGGCAGGTAGAAGTCGGTGATCTCCGGGAACTGCTTTTGCAGGATCGGCACGAACACTTCATTGAGCGCCACGCCGAGAATCGCCGGCTCATCTGGCGGCCGGCCAGTGTAGGTGCTGTGGTAGATCGGCTTGATGCGGTGGGTGATGCGCTCGACCGTGAACACCGGGAAGCTGTCGACTTCGTTGTAATAGCCGGTGTGGTCGCCATAGGGACCTTCGTCGGCCATTTCACCCGGATGGATCACGCCTTCGAGGATGATCTCGGCCGTGGCCGGCACTTGCAGGTCGTTGCCACGGCACTTCACCAGCTCGGTGCGGTTACCGCGCAGCAGCCCGGCGAACGCGTACTCGGACAGGCTGTCCGGCACGGGCGTCACCGCGCCGAGAATGGTCGCAGGATCTGCCCCCAGGGCCACGGACACAGGGAACGGCTGGCCCGGGTGCTTCTCGCACCATTCGCGGTAGTCCAGCGCGCCGCCACGGTGGCTCAGCCAGCGCATGATGACCTTGTTGCGGCCAATCACTTGCTGGCGATAGATGCCCAGGTTCTGGCGGTCCTTGTTCGGCCCCTTGGTGACCGTCAGGCCCCAGGTGATGAGCGGGCCGACGTCGCCCGGCCAGCAGGTCTGCACAGGCAGCATCGCCAGGTCGACGTCGTCGCCCTCGATGACCACTTCCTGGCACACCGCGTCCTTGACCACCTTGGGCGCCATGGCAATGATCTTGCGGAAGATCGGCAGCTTCGACCAGGCGTCCTTGAGGCCCTTCGGCGGCTCTGGCTCCTTGAGGAAGGCCAGCAGCTTGCCGATTTCGCGCAGTTCGCTGACCGCTTCGGCGCCCATGCCCAGCGCCACGCGCTCAGGTGTGCCAAACAGGTTGCCGAGCACAGGGATGTCGTAGCCGGTGGGGTTCTCGAACAGCAACGCCGGCCCTTTGGCCCGCAGGGTGCGATCGCAAACCTCGGTCATTTCCAGCACAGGGGACACTGGAACCTGGATGCGCTTGAGTTCGCCGCGCTGTTCCAGGCCGCTGATAAAGTCGCGCAAGTCGCGATACTGCATGCGTTAGCCTCGCTTGGCCGTGGCGTTCGGGGGCATGAGTTTAGCGCCGAACCCGACGGTTCAAAATAGTGACAGCTCAGATCATGAAAAGTCAGATAGCAAAAAGCCGGGTTTCCCCGGCTCTTGCGGTCCCGCTCGACTTACTTGCGCTTCATCGACAGGAAGAACTCATCGTTGGTCTTGGTCTGTTTCAGCTTGTCGACCAGGAACTCGATGGCAGCCACTTCATCCATAGGATGCAGGAGCTTGCGCAGGATCCACATACGCTGCAACTCGTCGTCGGCAGTCAGCAACTCTTCGCGGCGGGTGCCGGAACGGTTGATGTTGATGGCCGGGAAGACGCGTTTTTCAGCGATCTTGCGGTCCAGGGGCAGTTCCATGTTGCCGGTACCCTTGAACTCTTCGTAGATCACTTCGTCCATCTTCGAGCCGGTTTCAACCAGCGCGGTGGCGATGATGGTCAGCGAGCCGCCTTCTTCGATGTTCCGTGCCGCGCCGAAGAAACGTTTTGGCTTCTCCAGGGCGTGGGCATCGACACCACCGGTCAGGACCTTGCCGGAGCTCGGGATCACGGTGTTGTAGGCACGCGCCAGACGAGTGATGGAGTCGAGCAGGATGACCACGTCTTTCTTGTGCTCAACCAGGCGCTTGGCCTTCTCGATAACCATTTCGGCAACCTGCACGTGGCGGGTTGGCGGCTCGTCGAACGTCGAGGCAACCACTTCGCCGCGCACGGTGCGCTGCATTTCGGTTACTTCTTCCGGACGCTCGTCGATCAGCAGCACGATCAGGTGAACTTCCGGGTTGTTACGGGCGATGTTCGCTGCAATGTTTTGCAGCATGATCGTTTTACCGGCTTTCGGCGGTGCAACGATCAGACCGCGCTGGCCTTTGCCGATCGGGGCGCACAGGTCGATGACACGACCGGTCAAGTCTTCGGTGGAACCGTTGCCGGCTTCCATCTTCATGCGCACGGTCGGGAACAGCGGGGTCAGGTTCTCGAAGAGAATCTTGTTCTTCGCGTTCTCCGGACGATCGAAGTTGATCGTGTCGACCTTGAGCAGTGCGAAGTAACGCTCGCCTTCCTTTGGAGGGCGGATCTTGCCAACGATGGTGTCACCGGTGCGCAAGTTGAAACGGCGGATCTGGCTCGGCGAGACGTAGATATCGTCTGGGCCGGCGAGATAGGAAGCGTCTGCAGAGCGCAGGAAGCCGAAGCCGTCCTGGAGGATCTCCAGCACGCCATCACCGGAGATTTCCTCGCCGCTTTTCGCGTGCTTTTTCAGCAGGGAGAAAATCACGTCCTGCTTGCGCGAACGGGCCATATTTTCTATGCCCATCTGTTCGGCCAATTCGAGCAGTTCGGTAATCGGCTTTTGCTTGAGTTCAGTCAGATTCATATAGGAATGACGTAATCATTTATGGAGGGGGGGAAATTAAGCTTTTGGCTTAATGAGGCCGCGCCGCAGAGAAGGCGACAGGATCGCGTACTTATTCGAAAAGGAGTGCGTCGGCGACGGCTAGCAGGGGGCAATGGAGAAACCAGTGCGGGGCCGAATGTACCACCTGAGTTTCGGAGCGTCTAGCCCTCAATAACGAAAAAGCCCCGCAATTTGCGGGGCTTTTCGGGTACCACCTGCAACGACGCTTAGATGTTGGCGTCGAGGAAGGCAGCCAGTTGCGACTTCGACAGCGCACCGACCTTGGTGGCTTCGACGTTGCCGTTCTTGAACAGCATCAGCGTCGGGATACCACGCACGCCGTGCTTGGCCGGGGTTTCCTGGTTTTCGTCGATGTTCAGCTTGGCAACGGTCAGCTTGCCTTTGTAGGTCTCAGCGATTTCGTCCAGGACCGGAGCGATCATCTTGCATGGACCGCACCACTCAGCCCAGTAGTCGACCAGTACAGCACCTTCGGCCTTGAGTACGTCAGCTTCGAAGCTAGCGTCGCTAACGTGTTTGATAAGATCGCTGCTCATGGAAGTCTCCAGGTTGTAAGCAAAAAAACGTGGCCCATCATAGCCGCCCTTCCCTCGTTCAGGAAGCCGCAGTTGATTGAGTCTCGCTATGGTGTTGCGTGAGTTTGGGTATAGCTCAACTCCGGCGGCGGCGGGAGCCAGGGATGCCATTTGGCGACGCCCAGCAGGATTTGGCGGTTCGCCGACCGCCCGTCGCGTGCATTGCCTGAGTCCATGTGAAAGCGAGCCTGCTCGCGATTGCCCCCACAGCGCTCACCCACACAACTGAGTTGGATCAATGCTTTAAACACTGCGCGTTGGCGGCAGCGATTGATCGTGGCACGATGGTCGGGTTATCGACCGAGACCTCTAGACCATGCCCCAATCCCAAGCCAAGAATCTGTCCCTGATCGCCGCTATCGACCTGGGCTCGAACAGCTTCCATATGGTCGTGGCCAAGGCTCACCACAATGAGATCCGCATTCTCGAGCGGCTCGGCGAAAAGGTGCAACTGGCGGCCGGGATCGACGAGGCCCGCCAACTCAACGAAGAATCCATGCAGCGCGGGCTCGATTGCCTCAAGCGTTTTGCCCAACTGATCAACGGCATGCCCCTGGGTGCGGTGCGGATCGTCGGCACCAACGCCCTGCGTGAAGCGCGCAACCGTGGCGAATTCATCCGCCGCGCCGAAGAAATCCTCGGCCACCCGGTCGAAGTCATCTCCGGGCGTGAAGAAGCGCGCCTGATTTACCTGGGCGTCTCCCACACCCTCGCCGACACTCCGGGCAAGCGCCTGGTCGCCGACATCGGTGGCGGCAGTACCGAATTCATTATTGGCCAGCGCTTTGAGCCGCTGCTGCGCGAAAGCCTGCAAATGGGCTGCGTGAGTTTCACCCAGCGCTACTTCAAGGACGGCAAGATCACCCCGGCACGCTACGCCCAGGCGTACACCGCAGCGCGCCTGGAGATCATGAGCATCGAACACGCCCTGCACCGCCTGACCTGGGATGAGGCCATCGGCTCCTCGGGCACCATTCGCGCCATCGGCCTGGCCCTCAAGGCCGGCGGCCACGGCGCGGGCGAGGTCAATGCCGAAGGCCTGGCCTGGCTCAAGCGCAAGCTGTTCAAGCTGGGCGACGCCGAGAAGATCGACTTCGAAGGCATCAAGCCTGACCGTCGGGCGATCTTCCCGGCCGGCCTGGCGATTCTCGAAGCCATCTTCGACGCCCTTGAACTGCAGCGCATGGACCATTGCGACGGTGCCCTGCGCGAAGGCGTGCTGTACGACCTGCTGGGCCGCCATCACCACGAAGACGTCCGTGAGCGCACCCTGAGCTCGCTGATGGACCGTTACCACGTCGACCTGGAGCAAGCCGCTCGGGTTGAACGCAAGGCCCTGCACGCGTTCGACCAGGTGGCGGTGGACTGGGAGCTGGATGACGGTGTGTGGCGCGAGCTACTGGGCTGGGCCGCCAAGGTCCATGAAGTCGGCCTGGATATCGCTCACTACCATTACCACAAGCACGGCGCCTACCTGATCGAGCACTCCGACCTCGCCGGCTTCTCCCGCGAAGACCAACTGATGCTGGCGCTGCTGGTACGTGGTCACCGACGCAACATTCCCAAGGACAAGTTTGCCGAGTTCGGCGACGAAGGCATCAAGCTGATCCGCCTGTGCGTGCTGCTGCGCTTCGCGATCCTGTTCCATCACATCCGCGGCACCCAGACGATGCCCCAGGTCACCCTGCACGCCAACCGCGACAGCCTGGAAGTGCAGTTCCCGGAACAGTGGCTGGACGACAATCAGCTGACCCAGGCCGACTTCGCCCTGGAGGCCGAGTGGCTGGCGCGGATCGGGTTCACCCTCAACGTGCGCTGAGGCATGGCCTGAGCGGTGCAGAAACAAAAATGGCGATCCCCAGGGATCGCCATTTTTTTGCCTGCTATCTGTCGATCAACTGCTGACCGGCAAGATCGGGCTGCCCAGACGTTCGAGCAACGTCGCCTGCGCACTGCGCGGGTTCTGGTTGCCGGTCGGGGTGTTGCGGATGTACCGGCCGTCCGACTGCAGGCTCCAGCTGTGGGTGTTGTCGCTGAGGTACAGCTCCAGCTCTTTCTTGACCCGGGTCAGCAGTTTCTTGCCTTCTACCGGGAAGCAGGTCTCAACCCGTTTATCCAGGTTGCGCTCCATCCAGTCGGCACTGGACAGGAACATCTGCTCCTCGCCGCCATTGAGGAAGTAAAACACCCGTGTGTGCTCGAGGAAGCGACCGATGATCGAGCGCACGTGAATGTTGTGCGAGACCCCGGCGATGCCTGGCCGCAGGCAGCACATGCCACGCACCACCAGGTCGATGCGCACCCCTGATTGGCTGGCCTTGTACAGCGCGCGGATGATCTTCGGATCGGTCAGCGAGTTGAACTTGGCAATGATATGTGCCGGCTTGCCGTCGAGCGCGAACTGGGTTTCGCGGGCAATCATGTCGAGCATGCCCTTCTTCAGGGTAAACGGCGCGTGCAGCAGCTTCTTCATGCGCAGCGTCTTGCCCATGCCGATCAACTGGCTGAACAATTTGCCGACGTCTTCGCACAAGGCATCGTCGGACGTCAGCAAGCTGTAGTCGGTATACAGGCGGGCGTTGGCGGCGTGGTAGTTACCGGTACCCAGGTGCGCGTAGCGGACGATTTCGCCAGCCTCGCGACGCAGGATCAGCATCATCTTGGCGTGGGTCTTGAAGCCGACCACACCGTAGATCACCACCGCACCGGCAGCCTGCAAGCGGCTGGCCAGTTGCAGGTTGGACTCTTCATCAAAGCGCGCACGCAGCTCGATCACCGCAGTGACTTCCTTGCCGTTACGCGCGGCGTCGACCAGGGCATCGACGATTTCCGAGTTGGCGCCGGAACGGTACAGGGTCTGGCGGACCGCCAGCACATGCGGGTCCTTGGCAGCCTGGCGCAGCAGGTCGACCACCGGGGTGAACGACTCGAACGGGTGCAGCAGCAGAATGTCCTGCTTGCTGATCACGCTGAAAATGTTCTCGCTGTTCTGCAGCAGTTTCGGGATCTGCGGGGTGAACGGCGTGTATTGCAGCTCGGGGTGACTGTCCAGGCCGGTGATGCTGAACAGGCGCGTCAGGTTGACCGGGCCGTTGACCTGATACAACTCGGTCTCGTGCAGGTTGAACTGCTTGAGCAGGTAGTCGGACAGGTGTTTCGGGCAAGTGTCGGCCACCTCCAGGCGCACCGCATCGCCGTAGCGCCGCGAGAACAGCTCGCCGCGCAGGGCGCGGGCCAGGTCTTCGACATCTTCGGTGTCGACCGACAGGTCGGCGTTACGGGTCAGGCGGAACTGGTAGCAGCCCTTGACCTTCATGCCCTGGAACAGGTCGTCGGCGTGCGCATGGATCATCGACGACAGGAACACATAGTTATCGCCGGTGCCGCCGACTTCTTCCGGCAGCTTGATGACCCGTGGCAGCAAACGTGGTGCCGGGATGATCGCCAGGCCGGAGTCACGACCGAAGGCGTCGATGCCCTCGAGCTCGACGATGAAGTTCAGGCTCTTGTTCACCAACAACGGGAACGGGTGCGTCGGATCGAGGCCGATCGGGGTGATGATCGGTGCGATCTCGTCGCGGAAATAGCGGCGCACCCAGGTCTTGATCTTGGTGTTCCAGTGACGCCGACGGATGAAGCGGACCTGATGTTTCTCCAGCTCCGGCAACAGGATGTCGTTGAGGATGGCGTACTGGCGATCGACATGGCCGTGCACCAGTTCGCTGATGCGGGCCAGCGCCTGATGCGGCTGCAGGCCGTCGGCACCGGCTTGTTCGCGGGCGAAGGTGATTTGTTTCTTCAGCCCGGCGACACGAATCTCGAAGAACTCGTCCAGGTTGCTGGAGAAGATCAGCAGGAACTTCAGCCGCTCCAGCAAGGGATAGGACTCATCCAGCGCCTGTTCCAACACGCGGATGTTGAACTGCAGTTGCGACAGCTCGCGATGGATGTACAGGCTGCTGTCATCCAGGCCCGGGATCGCGATGGCCGGCGCCGCAGGGGCGGCGTCGGCGACCACCACCGGCGGCGCTGCGACCGGTTCACGTTCCGGCAGCGCTTCGGGGGTGGATTCAACGACGGGCTCGACCACGGGCTGAGCTTCGTTTACAGCAACTTCAGTGAGTCCTTCGGTATTCATCGCGTGTTCCTGGGAGGGCTATTTTTGCTCTCGTAACAATTGAGCGGCACGTACGGCAAAGTAGGTGAGGATGCCATCAGCACCGGCGCGTTTGAAAGCGGTCAGGGATTCAAGAATCACCCCTTCGCTCAACCAGCCATTCTGGATTGCCGCCATGTGCATGGCGTATTCACCGCTGACCTGATAGACAAAGGTCGGCACTTTAAATTCTTCTTTGACTCGATAAAGAATATCCAGGTACGGCATGCCTGGCTTGACCATGACCATATCCGCACCTTCTGACAAGTCGCTAGCCACTTCATGCAAGGCTTCGTTGCCGTTGGCCGGGTCCATCTGGTAGGACGCCTTGTTTGCCTTGCCCAGGTTCAGGGCCGAGCCGACTGCATCGCGGAACGGACCGTAGTAGGCACTGGCGTACTTGGCCGAGTAAGCCATGATCCGCACGTTGACATGACCGGCCAGCTCCAGCGCTTCGCGGATCGCCTGGATCCGTCCATCCATCATGTCCGAGGGGGCCACCACCTGGGCACCTGCCGCAGCATGGGACAAAGCCTGGCGGACCAATGCATCGACGGTGATGTCGTTCTGCACGTAGCCTTCTTCATCAAGGATACCGTCCTGGCCGTGGGTGGTGAACGGGTCCAGTGCGACATCGGTGATCACCCCCAGCTCCGGGAACCGTGCACGCAGCGCGCGGGTAGCGCGCTGGGCAATGCCGTCCGGATTCCAGGCCTCGGCGGCGTCCAGGGACTTGAGCTCGCTCGGGGTCACCGGGAACAGCGCGATGGCCGGGATGCCAAGTTCTACCCACTGGGCCGCTTCCTCGAGCAACAAGTCGATGGTCAGGCGCTCTACGCCCGGCATCGAGGCCACCGCTTCGCGACGGTTCTCACCGTCCAGCACAAACACCGGCAGAATCAGGTCGTTGCTGGTCAGGACATTTTCCCGCACCAGACGGCGCGAAAAGTCATCGCGACGGTTGCGACGCAGGCGGGTTGCAGGAAACAAACGGTTGGCGGGGGTAAAGCTCACGGCAGACTCCTGAGCCCGCGCTGGCGGGCGAGCGTGACAGTTATAAGCGCTCATTATGACCGTCGTATGACAGTTGTGTGCACCCCTGTGACCAGTAGCCGCATTCATTGTCCTTGTAGGAAATGTTCACGTCGAGACACATTTGGATACTTTCCTCCCTGAGCCCGAAGGGTTAGGCTGCGCGTTCATTTCGCCAGCACCCAGACAATGCTCCAACAATTCCTGCATGATTTTGGCTACTTTGCCCTCTTTCTAGGCACGTTCTTCGAAGGCGAAACCATCCTGGTTCTTGCGGGATTCCTCGCGTTCCGCGGATACATGGACATCAATGTGGTGGTGGTCGTGGCGTTCCTCGGCAGCTATGCCGGTGACCAGCTGTGGTACTTCCTGGGACGCAAGCACGGGCGCAAGCTGCTGGCGCGCAAACCACGCTGGCAAATGATGGGCGACCGGGCGCTGGAGCATATCCGCAAGCACCCGGACATCTGGGTCCTGAGCTTTCGTTTCGTCTACGGCCTGCGCACGGTGATGCCGGTGGCCATCGGCCTTTCGGGATACCCGCCGGGACGCTACCTGATCCTCAACGGCATCGGCGCGGCGATCTGGGCTACCGCGCTGGCGGCTGCCGCCTATCATTTTGGCGCAGTGCTCGAAGGCATGCTGGGCAGCGTCAAGAAGTACGAGCTATGGGTGCTTGGCGCCCTGCTGGTGCTGGGCGTCGTCCTGTGGCTGCGTCGCCGTTTCAAGAACGCTCGCCTGGCCCGCCAGGTCTATGCCGACGAGCAGGCCTTGATCGCCGAAAAGGCCAAGAACGAGCCTACGACGCCAGCCGAGTGAACGACTTTTGGCAAGCGTACAACGCAATCCCACTCAGCACACTGTAAGCGCTCAGGCCGACCCAGATCAGATTGCTGGCCGGCCATAGCCCCGCCAGAGGTGCCAGCCACACCAGCGGTAGGTTCGATAGCAGCCGCAGCAGTTCCAGCCTGAGCGCCTGCGGGCGATTCTCCAGGGCCATGCCCAGCACAAACAGACCGAACGCCAGCGCAGCCCAACCCAGCAGCAACGCGCTGCCGGGCAGGTGTTGCTCGCGACCCAGCAGGTAACTGCCCAAGGCAACGTACACACAGAACTGCAGGGTTACGTACAGTTGCTGGCGCCCGGCCAATGGCACCTCGAACTTGCGGAACTGGCTCAACTGCGGCTTGTGTAGCGGGTACTTGGCGGCAACGTCCGCCGGCCGCCAACCGGTACGCATGAACCAGATCCGCAGCTTGTCCCATCGCCGCTCGGCGCGCCGCGCATCGGTCCACAACTGCGCGTAGAACTGCACGTTCGCCCACAACGGATTCCAGCTGGCCAGCGGCGTGGTCACGCCAAAAATCACCGGCTCGTTGTCGTCCTCTTCCTGATAAGAACCAAACAGCCGGTCCCAAATAATGAACACCCCGCCATAGTTGCGATCCATGTAGAGAGCGTTCTGTGCATGGTGAGCACGATGATTGGATGGGGTCACGAAGAACCACTCGAACCAGCCCAGCTTGGGAATGTGCTGGGTGTGGACCCAGAACTGGTACAGCAGGTTCAGCGCCGCGACACTGACAAACACCAGCAGGGGCACGCCGAGCACTGCCAGCGGCAGATAGAAGATCCAGCCCAGCAGGAACCCGGTGCTGGTCTGGCGCAGCGCCGTGGACAGGTTGTAGTCCTCGCTTTGATGGTGCACCGAATGCGCCGCCCAGAGGATGTTGCGCTCATGGCCACAGCGGTGCAGCCAGTAGTAGCACAAGTCATAGAGGACAAAGGCCGACACCCAGGTCCACGGGTTGTCCGCCGACAGTTCGAACAGCGCCAGGTGCTCGAGGGCAAAGGCGTAGGTCAGCAGGCCCACGCCCTTGGTCAGCAGCCCGGTGGTGGTCGACAACACGCCCGTGCTGAGGCTGTTGATCGCGTCCGCCAGGCGGTAATGACTGACTCCCCGCCAACGGTCGGCCAGCAGCTCGATGGCAATCAGCACGAAGAAAAACGGCACCGCATACAAAATGAAATTCATGACGCGACCCGTGGGCAGTGGTTGTCCAGAGATTAGGCCCAGACACGCAGCAACCCTATGGCAACGAGCGACAAATTAGTGGACATTTAGCGCCATGAACCTGGAGAAGAACCCATGAGCAAAAAAGTTGCAGTGATACTTTCCGGCTGTGGCGTCTATGACGGCGCCGAGATCCACGAAAGCGTGATTACCCTGCTGCGCCTCGACCAGCGTGGCGCACAGGTGCAGTGCTTTGCCCCGAACATCACCCAGTTGCATGTGATCAATCACCTGACTGGCGAAGAAATGCCCGAGTCGCGCAATGTGCTGGTGGAGTCGGCCCGCATCGCCCGTGGCCAGGTCAAGGACCTGCGTGACGCCAACGCCGAGGACTTCGATGCGCTGATCGTTCCCGGAGGGTTTGGTGCCGCCAAGAACCTTTCCAACTTTGCCATCGAAGGCGCGGGCTGCAGCCTGCAACCAGAAGTCCTGGCCCTGGCCGAGGCTTTTGCCGAAGCCGGCAAGCCGGTGGGCCTGATCTGTATTTCCCCAGCCCTGGCGGCGAAGATCTACGGTCCCGGCGTCACTTGCACCATCGGCAACGATGCCGATACCGCTGCGGCGCTGACCAAGATGGGCGCCACCCACACCGACTGCGCCGTCACCGACATCGTCGAAGACAAGGCGCGCAAACTGGTGAGCACCCCGGCCTACATGATGGCGCAGTCGATCAGCGAAGTGGCTTCAGGTATCAACAAGCTGGTGGACCGGGTGCTCGAACTGACCCACGAAAACGACGCCTGACCTACCCCGCAGCAGGCGCTGGCGTGCCAGCGCAGAGGGCCTGGGTGGCAACGTTCAGGCCTGGCGGCTGAGCCGGGTCAGGATCCGGTCCAGCGCATTGGCGAACGCCTGTTTTTCCCGTTCGCCGAACGGCGCCGGACCGCCACTCATCTGCCCCTGTTCACGCAGGTCGGTGAACAGATTGCGCACCGCCAGGCGGTCGCCCATGTTCTGTGCATCGAACTCCTTGCCGCGCGGGTCCAGCGCGGCAACGCCCTTCTTCACCAGGCGGTCGGCCAGCGGCACATCGCTGCAGATCACCAACTCGCCGGGTACGGCATGCTCCACCAGGTAGTCGTCCGCCGCATCCGGGCCGCTGGGCACCACGATCAACTTGACCAGCGCCAGGCCCGGCTTGGTCTGCGGCTGCCCCGCCACCAGCAGCACCTCGAACTGACGCTTGAGGGCAAACTTCACTACCAGATCCTTCGCCGCCCTGGGGCAGGCATCGGCATCGATCCAGACTCGCATTGTGTTTTCCTCTGTTGAAAGCATCGCGGGCAAGTCGAATGCTGGTTACGAAACCGGCATGCGCCGCTTCTCGGCCATACGACTGCGGCTGTACAACACGACAATCGCCAGGATCGCCACTGCCTGCGCACCGAGCGAATAGGCATCAGCGTGAATCCCCAGCCAGTCGAAGTCAAAGAATGGCACCGGACGCGTGCCAAAGACCCCGGCTTCCTGCAAGGCTTTCACACCATGCCCGGCAAACACCACCGACAAGGCGCAGAGCAGCCCGGCATTGATGCCGAAGAACAGGGCCAGGGGCAATTTCGCCGAGCCGCGCAAAATCACCCAGGCCAGGCCGATCAGCAGCACCAGCGCGGTTGCACCACCCGCCAGCACCGCGTTGTGCCCGGCCGGGCCGGCTTGCAGCCACAGGGTTTCGTAGAACAGGATCACTTCGAACAGCTCGCGGTACACCGAGAAAAACGCCAGGATCGCAAAACCGAAACGCCCACCTCCGCCCACCAGGCTGCTCTTGATGTAATCCTGCCAGGCCGCCGCATGGCGACGGTCGTGCATCCAGACACCCAGCCATAGCACCATGACGCTGGCGAACAGGGCGGTCGCCCCTTCGAGCAGTTCGCGCTGGGCGCCACTGACATCGATCACATAGGCGGCCAACGCCCAGGTGGCAAGACCGGCCAGCAAGGCCAGGCCCCAGCCGACATTGACACTGCGCACCGCCGATTGCTGGCCAGTGTTACGCAGGAACGCGAGGATCGCCGCCAGTACGAGGATCGCCTCCAGGCCTTCGCGCAACAGGATCAACAGGCCAGAGATGTAGCTCAGCGACCAGCTCAAGCCATCGCTGCCCAGAAGGCTGGCGGACTCCTTGAGCTTGGCTTTGGCGGTATCCAGGCGCTGCTGGGCCTGCTCCACCGGCAAACCGTCCTGCAGCGACTGACGGTAGGCCATCAGCGACTTTTCGGTGTCTTTGCGCACTGTGGCGTCGACGTTATCCAGCGAGCTCTCGACCAGCTCGAACCCCTCCAGATACGCCGCCACCGACAGGTCGTAGGCCTGGTCGTGGTCGCCGGCACGGTAGGCGGCGATGCTCTTGTCCAGGGTCGCGGCGGTGTAGTCGAGCAACTGCCCCGGGCCACGCTTGACTTGCGGAGGCTGGGCCCGTTGCGCACGGAAGGTGGCCGCCGCTTCAGGTCCGTCGGCCGCCAGCACTTCGGCCGGCGTCTGGCGCGCCAGATCGGCCAGGTTGTAGGTCTGCTGGTTTTTCACCGCCGCCGCGTCGACGCTGAAACTAGCGATGTAAGTCGCCAGGTCCCAGCGCTGACGCTCGTCCAGCTGATCGGCGAACGCCGGCATGTCGGTGCCTTCGATGCCCTGCCCAAGGGTGCTGTAGATCGCGTAGAGACTCAGGCGGTCCTGGCGCGAGCTATCCCGCAGGTTCGCCGGCGCAGGCTCCAGGCCGACCCCGGCGGGGCCATCGCCAGCACCGCTGGCGCCATGGCACACCGAGCAATGCTGGGCATACAACGGTGCACCGCGCACGGGGTCGGGGGTAATGATCGGCGCTTGGCTGACCTCGTAGGCCACCGCCAGCTTCGCACCCAACTGCCGCGCCTGGCGGGCGACACTCACACCGTCCTGGCGCTCGGCGACCGCCTTGCTCAGTGCGAGCACGCCCTGCTCCAACTCAGGCTTCTGCGGCCTGGCTGGCAATCCCGCGACAAAACCCTGCAGCGCCCGCAGAAACTCGACCTGCTCCTGATACTCGGCGGCATCGATGACCTTGCCTGCCTCGACCGCCGCCGGGTAATCGGCGCCAATGTAATCGAGTACATGCAGGGCCTGGGGAGCGCCTTCCACGGTGTCGGCCAGCAGATTGAAACTGCACAGCGATAACCACGGGAGCACCAGCCAGGCCAGAAAACGGGACGGGGCAGTCATGAATGAATCTCAATTGGAAATACGAAGTTACATATTGTTCACTTCGAATGAGCTTCACTCAAGCTTTGTCGTGCTTTGGGCGTTTTATCCCGCGCAGAAATGAAAAAGGCGACCTCTCGGGGTCGCCTTGCCGGGTGCCGGACGGCTTACACCACCGCTTTACGCAGAGTCGCCATAAACGCCGCAGCACCAATGAACAAACCAGCAAAGGTACGGTTCATGCGTTTCTGTTGCTTGGGAGTACGCAGCAGGCGCAGCACCTTGGACGCAAGGCCCGTGTAGCCGGCCATCACCACCAGGTCGACGCAGATCATCGTTGCCCCCAGGATCAGGTACTGCGCCACCAGCGGTGCGTGCGGGTCAATGAACTGTGGCAGTACCGCCAGCATGAACACCAACGCCTTGGGATTGCTGACGTTCACCAGGAAACCGCGGAACATCAGGGCCAAGGGCTTGCCGATCGGGCGAACCGCCGCATCATCGTTCAGGTCGCTGGGCAGCGCTTGCCATTGCTTGACGGCGAGAAACACCAGGTAGGCAACACCAAACCACTTGATCACATAAAACGCAGTGGCCGACGTCGCCAGAATCGCCCCGACCCCGGCCGCGACGATTGCAATCTGCAAGGCCAGGCCCAGTTGCAGGCCCAGGGCGTTCCAGTAACCGCGCCAGAACCCGTAGCGCAAACCGCTGGACATCGACGCGATGGCGCCGGCGCCCGGAGAAAGGCTGATCACCCAGCAGGCGGCAAAAAACGCCAGCCATGTTTCAAGCACCATCGCACACCTCGACTCAAGCTTCTTGTCAGGCGTCTAAGCTAATGCGCCAGCCGGCGAATGACTATCGATTTTTTGCAGGAAGTGGCCGCTGCCGACCAGCGTGTCGGCTATTTTTCAAAGCCACTGGAAGGCAGTACGTCGCTACCGCGCCAGCGGCGCACGGAGCGCTGGAAGAACAGGCTGTTGGGCACTTGCACCATGGCGCTACCGGTGCCCAGTTCCTCGGCCTCGATCAACGTGGTGTACAGCAGGTTGATCGCCACCACTCGACCCTTGACGCCGGGCTTATCGGTGGTGTCCACCAACTCGACCACATCCCCCAGGCGAAACGGCCCGACGGTGAAGATCAGGATCGCGCACAGCAGGTTCGACAGCACACTCCACATGGCGAAGAAAGCCACCGCGGCGACCGCGACAAACCCAGACAGCGCGGTCCACAGCACCGTAGCGGAAACCCCCAGGCGCTCAAGGACAAAGATCAGCGCACTGCCCATGATCAGCCAGCGCAGGCCGCCGCGCAGCGGCATCAGCAACTGCGGCGGAAACGGGTAACGCTCACCCAGACGAGTCAGGCCTTTCGCCACGAAGCGCTGCGTCAGGTAACCCGCCAACAGGATCAGCAGGATCTGCACGCCGAGCCAGATCGGCTCGACCCACACGGCCGGCAATGGCAGCTTGAAGGCTTCCATCACGACAACGCCTCCAGCTCCGCCTGCATGCCTTCCAGCAGTTCCAGGGCTTGCATCCAGGCTTCTTCAAGCTCGGCTTCACGGACTTTCAATTTGGCCTGCTCGGCCAGCAGGTCACGCAATTCGTTCTTGCGCGCCGGCTCGTAGATATCGCTGTCGCCCAGACTGGTGTCGACCTTGGCCAGTTTCTCGTGCAGCTTGCCCAACTCGGCTTCCAGCTTGTCGGCTTCGCGCTTGTGCGGTGCCAGTTGCTGGCGCAACGCCGCGGCTGCCTGGCGCTGGGCCTTCTTGTCGGTCTTGTCCGGGTTGACCGGGGTGTTGCTCACGGGCGCGTTGCGCTGGCGATACTCGACCAGCCAGCGGGCGTAGTCTTCCAGGTCGCCGTCGAACTCCTCGACCTTGCCATCGGCCACCAGGAAAAAGTTGTCGGTGGTGCTTTTGAGCAAGTGACGGTCGTGGGAGACCACCAGTACCGCACCACTGAATTCCTGCAGGGCCATGGTCAGCGCCAGGCGCATTTCCAGGTCCAGGTGGTTGGTCGGTTCGTCGAGCAGCAGCAGGTTCGGCCGCTCCCAGGCGATCAGGGCCAGCGCCAGGCGAGCTTTTTCGCCGCCGGAGAAGTTCAGCACCGGCTCGTCGATCCGCGCACCACGGAAGTCGAAGCCGCCGAGGAAATCGCGCAGGGTCTGCTCACGCTCGGTCGGCGCCAGGCGCTGCAAGTGCAGCAACGGGCTGGCCTTGGCATCCAGCGAGTCCAGTTGGTGCTGGGCAAAGTAACCCACCACCGTGTTCTCGCCACGGGTCAGGCGGCCTGCCAGCGGCTCGAGCTCACCGGCTAGGTTCTTGATCAGGGTCGACTTGCCCGCACCGTTGGGGCCGAGCAGGCCGATCCGGGCGCCGGGGGTCAGTTGCAGCTTGACCTTCTCCAGGATGGTCTTGTCGCCATACCCCAGGCGGGCGTCGGACAGGTCGATCAGTGGGCTGGAGATCTTTGTCGACTCGCGGAACACGAAGTCGAACGGCGAATCGACGTGGGCAGCGGACAACTCCTCCATCCGCTCCAGCGCCTTGATCCGGCTCTGGGCCTGGCGGGCCTTGGTGGCCTGGGCCTTGAAACGGGCGATGTAGCTTTCCATGTGCGCCCGCTGAGCCTGCTGCTTCTCGTAGGCCTGTTGCTGCTGCGCCAGACGTTCGGCACGGGCCCGTTCGAACGCCGTGTAGCCACCGCGGTACAGGGTGATCTTGCGCTGATCGACGTGGGCCACGTGATCGACCACCGCATCGAGGAAGTCACGGTCGTGGGAAATCAGCAGCAGGGTGCCGGGGTAGCTCTTTAGCCACTCTTCGAGCCAGATGATGGCGTCGAGGTCCAAGTGGTTGGTCGGCTCATCGAGCAGCAACAGGTCCGATGGACACATCAATGCCTGCGCCAGGTTCAGACGCATCCGCCAGCCACCGGAGAAATCTCCGACCTGACGGTCCATCTGCTCGTTGGTGAACCCCAACCCGGCGAGCAATTTGCGCGCACGGGCGTCGGCGGTATAGCCGTCGGCGCTATCGAGTTCCGAATGCAGGCGCGCCAGGGCGGCACCATCATGGGCCGCTTCGGCTGTCGCCAGGTCGCGCTGGACCTCGCGCAGGCGCAGGTCGCCATCGAGCACGTAGTCGACCGCCAGGCGTTCGAGCGTCTCGATTTCCTGGCGCATGTGGGCGATACGCCAATCGGCCGGCAGGAAGCAGTCACCCGAATCCGGGTGCAGCTCGCCCCGGATCAAGGCGAACAGGCTCGATTTGCCGGCGCCGTTGGCACCGATGAGGCCGGCTTTGTGGCCGGCGTGCAGGGTCAGCTCGGCGTCTTCTAGCAGACGTTGCGGGCCACGCTGTAAAGTCAGGTTCTGAAGTCGAATCATAATGGCGGCGGAGTCTACCAGCTTCGCTCGCAACTAGCGCGAGTAGCACTATGTCCTCTGACCTGTGGAGCTTTTCCCTCGACACCTATGCACGACCTGGCGTGGAGGACGCGTGCCTGCGATTGCAAGGCGCCGGGGCCAATGTCTGCCTGCTGCTCTGCGCGGCCTGGCTCGGTGCACGGGGTGTCGCCTGCAACCGCCAACGCCTTCTAGACCTTCAGCAAGTCGCCTTGCCCTGGTCCCGCGACGTGGTGGAGCCCCTCCGGCAATTGCGCACGTCATGGAAAACTGCCGCGGCAGCTGACCCACAGCTCGCGACTCTGCGCGCGCAGGTCAAGGCACTGGAGCTTGCAGCCGAGCGGAAACTGTTGGGGCGTCTGGAAAGTTCGGCACAGGATTGGCCGGCAGCTCAAGCGAACGACTTGGCCGCGTGGCTGGAAGGATTGGCGACGGACGCCGCCAACCTTGATCGCGACGCGCTGCAGCAGCTGCGCGTCGCGTTGACCTCGGCTTAGGAAGCGCTGGTCGGGGTGTTGGTGGTGCTGTTGGTGGCGGCTGGCGCGGTGCTGGTCACTGCGACCGGCGCTGACGCTGGCGCAGCGGCTGGCGTGGGGGTCGCCGGTTTGGCAGCCACGGCAGCGGTGGCAGGCTTGGCAGCAGCCGGTTTCGCGGCCACCGGCTTTTTCACCGCAGGCTTGGCGGCGGGCTTGGCCGCTACTGGCTTGGTTGCAGGTTTTGCTGCTGGCTTGGCAGGTGCCTTGGCAGCAGGCTTGGCGGCTGGTTTAGCAGCCGGCTTGACCACTGGTTTAGCGGCAACCGGTTTGGCTGCTGGCTTGACGGCCGGTTTCGCGGCAGCGGTTTTCGCTACTGGCTTGGCGGCCGGTTTTGCGGCGGCGGTTTTCGCGGCAGGCTTGGCGGCGGCTGGTTTTGCCACTGGCTTGGCTGCTGGTTTGGCCGCAGCAGTTTTCGCCACTGGCTTGGCCGCTGGTTTGGCTGCAGCGGTTTTTGCCACTGGCTTGGCCGCTGGTTTGGCGGCTGCAGTTTTAGCCGGGGTCTTGGCTGCAGGCTTGGCCACAGTTTTAGCTGGAGCCTTGGTCGCTGCCGGTTTGGCCGCAGTTTTTTTTGCCGCCGGTGCTGGCTTGGCCGAACGCTGGGTCAAGACCTTGCCAACGGCCTCTTTCACCCGGCCTACACCCTGGGCCAGTTTCAGGCTTTCCTGGGCATCGCGTTTGAGATTGAGGATGTAGTTGCGCGTCTCGGATTGACGGTCCTTGAGCGCGTCGAGCAGGTCTTCAAGTTCCTTGACCGCACCCTTGGCCTTGGCCTGTGCCTTGGACTTGCCGGCCGCCGCAGCGTCCTGCAATTTGGTGCGCGATTTGTGCAGTTTTTCCTGAGCTTTTCCGCGTTGCTTTTCCAGCTTGGCGAGCAGTTTTTCAGCATCAGCCAAGGCTTGTGAACAAGCATTTTCCAAATGTTCGAGCAGGCTGCCCGAAAGCTGTTGGAGTAAGTGCAACGGAGTATTTACAGGCTTCTTATTGGCCGACATGGGTTACCTCCTGGCTGACGTGAGTGCGGCTCATACTAGACCTCTGCTGCTACCGCCGCTAGGGCATGTTGACAGTATCGATTGCCGTGGGTTGCACGGAACTGAAAATGTTCCGCCTGCACCTCAAAGCAGTTCACCGACCGAGACATTCTCACTGGCATAATCCTGCGCATTCCACGCTGGAGAATGCTCATGTCGCGTCTGCTTTTTTTACCCCTGTGCCTGATTTTTTCAATGGCGCAGGCTGCTGAAAAAAAACCTGGGGATGAGGCTCATGATCTCGCCTACAGCCTCGGTGCGAGCCTGGGTGAACGCCTGCGCCAGGAGGCTCCCGACCTGCAGATCCAGGCACTGATCGAAGGTTTGCAACAGGCCTATCAAGGCAAGCCGCTGGCGCTCGACGACCAGCAGATCGAGCGGATCCTGACCGAGCACGAAGCACGGATGAGCGAGCAGCCAGGCGTACCGCAAAGTGAAGTTGCCCTGCAAACGGAGCAGCGTTTTCTGGCTAGCGAAAAGTCCCGCCCGGGCGTGCGCGAACTGGCGGACGGCATTCTGCTGACCGAGCAAGTTGCCGGCAGCGGCGCCAAGGCCGGTCCCCATGGCAAGGTCCAGGTTCGCTACGTTGGCAGGCTACCCGACGGCACGGTGTTCGATCAGAACGAGCAGCCACAATGGTTCAGTCTCGACAGCGTGATTCATGGTTGGCGCACCGCCCTGCAGCAAATGCCGGTGGGGGCAAAATGGCGCCTGGTGATTCCTTCGGCGCAGGCCTATGGTGCCGACGGCGCCGCAGACCTGATCGCCCCGTTTACACCCTTGGTATTTGAAGTGGAGCTGCTCGGCGTCTCCGGCTGATCAATCCGCGAAAACGCAAAACGGCGCGCCATGCGCACCGTTTTGGAGGTTACCAACCGCTCAAGGTTCAGGCTTGTGCCGGAGCCTCTTCCTTGTGGGCGGTGTGCAGCACTTCGATCAGGCAGTCTTCCAGTTCGAAGCGCTCGTGGAGCAAGCCACCCAGCTCCTTGAACTTCTCGGCAACACACTTGCCGGCATCGCACAGATCATTGAACGCCAGCAGCTTTTCAGTGATGACATCGATGCGTGGGTAGAGGGTTTCAGCCAACTCCAGACCGCGCTTGTCGCCAAACGCCTTGGCCTCGCCGGTGAGCTGTTCGTAGATCTCGAAATGGCCGGCAGAGACGTAGTCGACCAGGACCCCGCAGAACTCCTGTAAAGGCTGTCGATTGTCGCCCAGCGCCTCGGGCTTGGCACCGAGAGCATCATAGGCCCGAACCAGCTCGTGACGCTCCTGCAACCAGCGATCGATCAGCAGGTGCACTCCACCCCAGCGTTCCTGAGCATTCTGACAACTTTCGAGCATGGTGATCTCTCTTCCCTTTTGGGTAATGCCACCCGCGCTGGCCGCAAGACTTGAGGATCAAGGTTCGGCCAGGCAAGGCACCATCGAGCAACATGAATCCAATGACACGTGCGGGCCAGATTATGCTCGCACGCCAACTGCTTCAAGGTACGCAGGAGATAAAGTTCATACAAGTGTTTAATCCGTTGTCCAGCCCGGGTGCGACGACTCGCCGCTGGACGGTCGCTGACAGGCATACCAGACCAGGCGGAGGGTTTGGTACGCGGCGAGAATCAGCACCGCGAAAAAAAACATCAAGCTCCACTCGGCGATGCTCAGGCCGAACAGCGACCAGGAAATATGCGCACAATCGACAGTGCCATCGAACATTCGCTTGAGCAGGCACAACAACGGAGTGTCGGGTGAATAGCCCAGGGCTTCTGGCGCACAGGCCACCAATTGCTTGACCGGGTCACTTTGCAACAGCACCTGGCGCCACGCAATGGCCGTGCCCGCGCCGGCACAGGTCAGGCCCGCCAGCCAGTACACGACGCTGCCCAGGCGCTGAGGGCCGTGCAAAGCAGCACTCATGCAGACCAGCGTGAACAGCAGCAGACAGACCCGCTGCAGCATGCACAGGCCACAAGGCTCGAGCCCGATGGCGTACTCCAGATAATACGAAGCGCCCAAGGCCATGGCGCCAGCAAGGAACGCCATGAAGAACAAGGAGCGTGAGCAGGCCAAAGACATGGCATATCCGTAGAAGAAGGGACAGGTCATTACGGTAGAGGAAAGCGCTGACGCCTTTCAAGGCGGGGGGGGCGTGGAGACTTCGACAAGAACGTAGGGAAACGCCAACAGGTGCAGCAAGACCCCATGTAGCCCACTGTAAGACTGCGCCTACACCGCCAAGATCGAGGTGTAATCCGGCCTTCGTGACACGGCAGGCCCGCCCCTTTTGGACGGCCCTGCCTGACCCCATCCTACGCGCGAACGGGAACCGGTAACGGTGAAGCCAGCAGGCGCTCATCCAGCAGCCCCAGCCCTTCCTGGAAGAGTTGATTGCTGCGGTCGGTATCACCCAATTGAGCCAACAGCCGCGCCAGCTCGGCACAGGCTTCCGGATTGCGCTGCAGACGCAGGCTGCTCTCCAGATAGTCTCGCGCCTTGCCCCACAGGCTGGTCTGCAGACACAGGCGGCCGAGAGTCAGCAACAGGCTCGGATCGTCGGGGTGCTGCTTCAGCCAACCCTCGGCGGTCTGCAACTGGCGCGCCGGATCACTGCCGCGCAACAACCCATACAGGCGCGCCAGGTGGCTGTCGTATTGACGTTTGAGGGCTGCCCGCAGGACCTCTTCGGCTTCGACCTCGGCGCCCAGCTGACGCAACTGCTCGGCATAGGCCAGCACCAGTTGTGGTTCCTGGCGTTGGGCCGCAGTCAGCTGTTGCCAGGCGCGATTGAGCGATTGCAAGCCCACGGCCCCACCCTCTTCCTGGCGCGCCGCCAGGGTCAGGTTTTCACCCCAGGCCCGCCGCTCCAGCTCAGCCAGTTCACTGGCCGGCAAGACCTTGTCCTTGCGCAGCTCGGGCAACAGGCGGATCACCGAGGACCAATCGCCACGTTGCTGATGCAGGCGCTGCAATTGGCGCAGCACTTGAACACTGTGGGGATGACGCTCGTGCATGGCCAGCAGCGTGGCCAGGGCGCCGTCGGTATCGCCACGATCGGTCTGCAATTGCGCGTGGCTCAGGGCAATCGCCAACTCGGCCTGGGGCTGGCGCTCCAGGGCGCGCTCCAGCAGGTTGTCGCTTTCTTCATAGCGCCCCAGCTCATTGGCGGCCCGGGCAGCCCCCAGGTAGTAGAGCAGCGGCTGGCGCTCGGCTTCGGCGGCCCGCTGCAGGTGGCGTTGGGCGCTCGCCCAGCGGCCTTCGGCGAGATCCAGCTGACCGTGTTCGATCGCCACCTGAACCCGCCGACTGCGGTTGCGGTTCGACCAGGGGTTGACTACACCGCTGGAGACCGCCACCAACTCGACCAGGGCCTTGATCCCCCACAGCACCAGCCAGATCAGCGCGACCAGCAGCAAGGTCGCCCACAGGCTCGACTCATAACGGAAGGTCTTGTAGGCGATCAGTACATACCCAGAGTGCTGGGCAATCGCCAGCCCCAAAGCGCCAGCGGCGGCGATCACCAGGAACACAATCACATAGAGACGTTTCATGGACTGGTCTCCGGCGTGACGCCCGCAGCGGCCTTGGCCGCAGGTTTGACCGACTCCTCGGCATTCACGTTACGCCGCTCCAGATAACCCTGGACCGCGCTCAAGGTGGTCGCCAGATCAGGGGTCAGCACCGTGACCGGCTGCTGGCTCAGCTCATTGAGCTGTTCAAGCATCACCTGGCTTTGCGGGTTGTCCTGATTGAAGCTGCCTTTGAGCACATCCCGTGCCTCGGTCAGCGCCTGGCTGTAGACCGGCGCCTGACCGTTGAGCGCGGCCCATTGCGCCTGCTCGATCGCCAGGCTCAAGGCCAGGCGGACTTGGGTCAGGCTCTGGCCGGCAAGCAACGGACGGATGTTTTTGTCGGCATTAAAATCGATGCGGATGTAGCGCGAGACTTGATCCCACCACTGCGCCCAGCGACTGGCCCCATCGCCATCGGCGGTCAGGCCGAGCAGCGAGTCGCCGCGGTCGTGGTACTCGGGCGCCAGTTCGGTGAGCTCGGCGATCTGGTCACGCAAGGCGCCCAGCTTCAGGAACAACCCGGTGCGGTCCGGCTGCTCGGTGCTGCGCAACGCTGCCAGGCTCTTGGCGAGCTGCTCGCGGGCCGCAAAGGCACCGGGATCATTTTGCTCACGAAGAATTTCGTCAGCACCCTGGACCAATGCCCGGGCGCTGCTGATGTCTTGAAGGGCGGATAAACGCAGGCTGGCCAGGCGCAATAAATGTTCGGCCTCGGCCAAGCGCCAGTCCTTGCGACTGGCCCCCAGCACGGTTTCCAATCGCTGGTTCAAGCGCTGCTGGTCGCCCTGCAACTGGGTGACCAGGCGCTGCCGGGCGTCCAGTTCGTCGGCGCCCGGCAATTGCTCCAGGCGTGTCGTCAGGCGTTGCTCATTGAGCTTGAGGCCTTGCGCCTGGTCG
This sequence comes from Pseudomonas sp. P5_152, assembly GCF_033989915.1. Taxonomy (NCBI): domain Bacteria; kingdom Pseudomonadati; phylum Pseudomonadota; class Gammaproteobacteria; order Pseudomonadales; family Pseudomonadaceae; genus Pseudomonas; species Pseudomonas sp. P5_152. The sequence goes on from NZ_JASFAH010000002.1 coordinate 2,849,829, forward strand.
CTCAGTGCCTGCAATTGCGCCACTTGTTGCTGGGTGTTGACCTGCAGGCTGCGCATCTGCCAGACGCCCCAGCCGCCAACGGCCACGCCCGCGGCGCCCACCAACAACGCCAGAATCGCCAGCCCGTTACCCCGGCGTGGCTCTGGGCTGTTCACAGTTTCAACCGGCGCCTCGAGCGCGGGCTGGACGTCATCTTTAGGCAAGGCTGTTTCGCTCACGTATCCATCCTTTGCATTAGAGAACGGGTCGGGTTGCTCCCAACGCCGTTAGCAAGGCCGTGGCACTGGCACCACGACAATCCACAACTGTTCGGGCGCCTGCCGCCCGTGCCATCTCGGCGACACGCGGGCTCGGCACAAACAAGGGCAACTGCGCCAACGCCGGCCAGGCATCACCGGCCATTTGGTGCAGGTGCGCAAAACCCTGTCCACTGCTGACCACCAGGCCGTTCAAGCGTTCCGCTTGAATCCGCTCCGGCAAGGCCGCCTCGGCGTACTGCGGCAAGTCGCGCCGGTACACCTCCAGGTAATCGACACTAGCACCTTGCTCGCGCAAACGCTCAGCCAGCAGCTCGCGCCCACCCTCGCCGCGCAGGATCAACACGCGCGCGGCGGGCTGCGCGATCGCCTCACGCAACTGCCTGACCTGCAGCAACGCTTCGCTGTCATCGCCCTCCAGCGGAAAGCTGACGTCCAGGCCGTGTGCCTGCAGAACCTGGGCCGTCGCCGCGCCGACGCTGAACCACGATAAGCGTGGTAACGGCGACCAGCGTTGCTCGAGCAGGGCCAGGCCCATTTTGGCCGCCGGCTTGCTGACCACTATCACCGCGCAGTAACGGTCGAAACCGTCGATCACCGCACGCATTGTGTCAGTCAATGCCAGGGGAGCCATTTCCAAAAGCGGCAAGCTGCTGCTGAAAATCCCCTGTTCGGCCAGCAGGCTCGCCAGTGCCGCCGAATCCTCTGCCGGACGCGTCAGCAGCAGGCGCCAGCCGGTCACTCGTGACCTGCCTCACCGTAGACCGCTTTCAGAATGTCATCGGCACCCTGGCGCAGAAGGTCTTCGGCCACTTGCACACCCAAGGCCTCGGCAGCGGCGCGCGGCGCACGGGCCTCGGCACTGAGCAACAGGCCACCATTTGGATCGCCGACCAGGCCACGCAACCACAGCTGTTCGCCTTCAAGCACGGCGTAACAGGCGATCGGCACTTGGCAACCACCATTGAGGTGCTTGTTCAGGGCGCGCTCGGCAGTGACCCGGGTAGCAGTGTCCTGGTGATGCAGAGGCGCCAGCAGCGCGTGAATCTCGCTGTCGGCGCTGCGGCATTCAATGCCCACGGCGCCCTGGCCACCGGCCGGCAGGCTGTCGTCGACGCTGATCGAGTCGCTGATGCGGTCTTCGAAGCCCAGGCGAATCAGCCCCGCGGCGGCGAGGATGATCGCGTCGTACTCGCCGGCATCCAGCTTGGCCAGGCGCGTGTTGACGTTGCCCCGCAGGAAGCGGATCTGCAGGTCCGGACGACGGGTCAGCAGTTGCGCCTGGCGACGCAGGCTCGAAGTGCCGACCACACTGCCCTGGGGCAACGCGTCGAGGCTGGCGTAGGTGTTGGAGACAAAGGCATCGCGCGGGTCTTCGCGCTCACAGATGCAGAACAGGCCCAGGCCTTCGGGGAAGTCCATGGGCACGTCTTTCATCGAGTGCACGGCAATGTCGGCTTCGTTTTCGAGCAGCGCGGTTTCCAGTTCCTTGACGAACAAGCCCTTGCCACCGATCTTCGACAGGGGCGAATCAAGCAGCTTGTCGCCGCGACTGACCATGGGCACGAGCGTCACGATCAGGCCGGGATGAGCCTGCTCCAGACGAGCTTTGACGTATTCGGCCTGCCACAAGGCCAGGGCACTTTTGCGGGTAGCGATGCGGATTTCGCGAGGGGACATGGATCAATCCGTACTGAATAGATACGGCGGATAATAACAGCTCAGCCAAATTCGCTTTGACTTGTATCAGAAACAGCGCGGCCTCCCTGGCCTCGCTTGCCCGCGAAAAGGCCGCGTAATCGTTGCCCGACAGCGTTCTACAGCTGTTGCATCATCTTGCGGACACCGGCTACATGGCGCCGACTGACAATCAGCGCATCGCCGTTGAGGCCTTTGAGAAACAGCTGGAAATGCCCCAGTGGCGTACGCTGCAGACGCTCGATACGCTCGCGGGCCACCAGCGCATTGCGGTGGATGCGCACGAAACGGTCGCCAAATTCGTCTTCGAGGGCCTTGAGGGGTTCATCCAGCAGCACTTCGCCGCCTTCGTGGCGCAAGGTCACGTATTTGTGGTCGGCAATGAAATAGACCACTTGCCCCAGCGGAATCAGCTCGATGCCTTTGCGGGTGCGGGCGCTGATATGACTGCGTGGCCCGCTGCCGCTTTCGGCCGCTGGGCGGGTCAGTGCCGCGAGCTGCACCCGGTTGGGCCGCTCGGCCTTTTTCAGGGCTTCGAGCAGTTGCTCCGAACGCACCGGCTTGACCAGGTAACCCACTGCGCTGGCTTGCAGGGCCTCAATGGCAAATTCATCCTGGGCTGCGCAGAACACCACCGCTGGTGGCGTTTCACGCTCGCACAAGCGGGCAGCGACTTGCAGCCCGTCCAGGCCGGGCATACGGATATCGAGCAGCACGATGTCAGGTTTCAGGCTGTCGATCAGGGTCAACGCCTCATCGCCATTGGTGGCGCTGGGCTCCAGGACACTGTATCCCTCGAGTTCGCCGACCATACGGCTCAGGCGCTCGCGGGCTAGGGGTTCGTCATCAACGATCAGGACATTCATATTGCGCTGGATTCCTGCGTGAGTCTCGCACAAGGATAGCGTAGACAGGTGAAGTGACATCCGTCACCGCGATCCACGCTAAGACTAGCGCGAGCGCCAAAAAGTGCCGCACGTCGGACAGCAATATTTATCGGTGCCGGTGCAGACGCGTTCGAAATCAGTCCTGGCCAGGCATCACCGCAGGGAATGTTGGTAGCCAATATGAACACCCCGCTCGTTGGTTTTCGGCCTGGCGTCTGAGCCCTGCGCGTATCGTTCGCGCGGCTCCTAACGTGCAACTGTAGACGCTCGCCGTGCCAAAAGTGGGCAATTGACAAATATCGTTGCGCATTCGTGGCGGCGACCTCTTGAGTATGGCCCTCCATCAGGAAAAAACGTATCGACCAGCGTCAACGACACGATTGGCAACCCTGTTATTATCCGCCGCAGGTTTTTACGCCATTCTCCTTCAGCCGATCACGAGCGAATTCATGAGCACTGACAAGACCAATCAGTCCTGGGGCGGCCGCTTCAGTGAACCCGTCGACGCCTTCGTCGCCCGCTTCACCGCCTCCGTCACTTTCGACCAGCGCCTGTATCGCCACGACATCATGGGCTCCGTCGCCCACGCCACCATGCTGGCCAAGGTCGGCGTGCTGACCGACGCCGAGCGCGACAGCATCATCGACGGCCTGCGCACCATCCAGGGTGAAATCGAGGCCGGTACCTTCGACTGGCGCATCGACCTCGAAGACGTGCACATGAACATCGAAGCGCGCCTGACCGACCGCATCGGCGTCACCGGCAAGAAGCTGCACACCGGCCGCAGCCGTAACGACCAGGTAGCGACCGATATCCGCCTGTGGCTGCGCGACGAGATCGACCTGATCCTGGCTGAAATCACTCGCCTGCAAACAGGCCTGCTGGAGCAGGCCGAGCGCGAAGCCGAGACCATCATGCCGGGCTTCACGCACCTGCAGACCGCCCAGCCAGTGACCTTCGGACATCACCTGCTGGCCTGGTTCGAAATGCTCAGCCGTGACTACGAGCGCCTGGTCGACTGCCGCAAGCGCACCAACCGCATGCCGTTGGGCAGCGCCGCGCTGGCTGGCACTACCTACCCGATCGACCGCGAGCTGACCGCACAACTGCTGGGCTTCGACGCCGTGGGCGGCAACTCGCTGGACAACGTCTCGGATCGCGACTTCGCCATCGAATTCTGCGCCGCCGCGAGCATCGCCATGATGCACCTGTCGCGCTTCTCCGAAGAACTGGTGCTGTGGACCAGTGCGCAGTTCCAGTTCATCGATCTGCCTGATCGCTTCTGCACCGGCAGCTCGATCATGCCGCAAAAGAAAAACCCCGACGTTCCGGAACTGGTGCGCGGTAAGAGCGGCCGGGTGTTCGGCGCGCTGATGGGCTTGCTGACCCTGATGAAAGGCCAGCCCCTGGCCTACAACAAGGACAACCAGGAAGACAAGGAACCGCTGTTCGACGCTGCCGACACCCTGCGCGACTCGCTGCGGGCCTTCGCCGACATGATCCCGGCGATCAAGCCAAAACACGCCATCATGCGTGAAGCGGCCCTGCGTGGTTTCTCCACCGCAACCGACCTCGCCGACTACCTGGTACGCCGCGGCCTGCCGTTCCGTGACTGCCACGAAATCGTCGGTCACGCCGTGAAGTACGGCGTGGAAAGTGGCAAGGACCTGGCGGAAATGAGCTTGGAAGAGCTGCGCAAGTTCAGCGACCAGATCGAGCAGGACGTATTTGCCGTGTTGACACTGGAAGGTTCGGTCAATGCCCGTAATCACATTGGCGGCACTGCACCGGCTCAGGTGAAGGCGGCGGTGATTCGCGGCCAGGCGCTGTTGGCCAGCCGCTAAATCGCTGGAAGCTTCGCTGGCGCCCGCTTGCGGCGCCCGCTTGCGGCTCGCCAGCGAAAGCTTTACTTCTTTGAAGCGATCATCGCCAAAAATGCAGGCATCCCCGCCTCTTTGTCGGCATTGATGCGCTGCGCAATCGGCGTTTCCTGCAAGCGCTCCAGCAATGCCCTGGCCGCCGGCAGCTCTGCCAACAGGTCCAGCTCGAACAGTTTTTTCCCCACCGCACAGGCCAGGCTGACGCTGTACAGGAAGTACAGATCGGCGATGCTCAGGCTGTCACCCGCCACGTAAGGGGAAAACTTGCCGTGCCGCCCCAGGGACGCAATACCCAGCAGCAGCTCGCCCTTGGCTTTTTCCTTGATCGCGTCAGGTACCGGCATGCCAAAAAACGCCTCGGCGAAACACGCGCGGGCCGGCAGTTCGATGTACAACTCGATTTCCTTGGCCAGTGCCAGCACCTGGGCCCGCTCGAACGGCGCCTTGGGTAACAGCACAGTGCCTCCCTGGGTGTCTTCGAGGTACTGCAGGATCACGCTGGTTTCGTTGATAAATCCCTGTTCGACCCCCAGCACCGGTACTTTGCCGCGCGGGCTGATCGCCAACGCCTCCGGGCTTTGACCGGCATAAAAGGCGACCTCCTCGAATGCCAGGCCCTTCTCCAGCAAGGCGTGTTTGACCATGTTGTAGTAATTGCTGACGGAAAAACCATAAAGCTTGAGCATCACAAAGCCTCCAGGCCGTGCAGGGGGTTGGCAGCGACTGTTATAGATCCTCAGGGGCACTCTCGCCAGCAGCATCACGGCGCTGAATGCAGGTAAACTGCTGGCCTTACCTTGAGGAGCCTGCCATGAGCGAGCTGACCCCCGGCACCAATACGAACGACGACATCGACGACGAAGAGTTCGCCGAGAACACCCTGGTCGAAGCCATCGAAAACCAGATCGCAAGCGACAACCCGCCCGCGGCCAAAGCCACCTTCAACAAACTGACCCTGGTGGGTTACGAGCGCGAGGAAATTCTCAGCCTGATGGCCCACGTGCTGGCGGTGGAAATCGACGCGATCCTCGAAGAAGACCGCGCGTTCGACACCCAGTGGTACGAAGCTGCCCTGCGCGCCCTGCCCGAGCTGCCACCGGAAAAGAAATAAGAATCACCCGGGCGGGCGAAAAGCCCGCAGCCAACACTGGACAGCTCGCCCGAGTGCGTTCACCTTAGGGGCGCTACAGTCATATTCCTAGAAAGTCTGGAGTCCTTATGTCGCTTACCCCTGAGCTGGTTGCCGAACTGGAAATCCTCGCACTCTTCAACCTGGACAGTTCCCAGGAAGGTTTGAAAATTCATCAGACCGCTGCCCCGAAAGCTATTGCTGCCGCACAACGCCTGTTCGAAAAAGAATTGATCGATCAACCCGATGGCGGGTATCTGACCAGCCTGGGGCGTGACGCCGCGCAGAATGTGCAGACTGTACTGACCATCCTGTCCGTCGAAGAAACCGCATAACGACACCGGTATCGCCCACGGGAACCCCTGCATCGGGATTTCCGCGGGCAGACTGTCGCCAACCGATAGATTTTTGGCGCCAGAAATCAACAATCAGCTTAAAAGTCCTGTGCGCGAGGCTGTAGACTGCCCCAGCATCTGAAACTTTCCCACGTTCGTTGACTGCGAGCCGGTTTGAGCTGACATGACCCGCACCCATGAAATCCGCCCCGACCTGGACGAGGGAATCGATCGCAAGGTTCTCAGCCAGTTGCGCACACGCTTCCTCACGCTCAATAACGGCCGCATGGCCCGGGCCATGGAAGGGTTAACACCGCGCCAGCAAATGGTCCTCAAGCTGCTGCCGCTGTTTTTCCATGTCAATCATCCCCTGTTGCCGGGCTACGTCTCGAGCAGCACCCCCGCCGGCGTGGCGAATTTCGAACCTGATGCCGGCACCCTCGCGGAAGCGCAGCGCCTGACCCGATCCTTTTCCTACAAGGCCCGGCGCGGCAACCCGCCACAGCCGATTCACGGCCTGTTCCTGATGGGCAGCCTCGGCACCCTGGCCCAGGCCGATCAGAGCGATATGGACCTGTGGATCTGCCACGCCCCGGACCTTCGCGCGGACGAACTCGCTGAACTGGGAAAAAAGGCTCAGTTGCTCGAAGCCTGGGCCGCCAGCCAGGGCGCCGAGGCCCATTGCTTCCTGATCGAGCCACAGCGGTTTGTCCGCGGCGAGCGCGATAGCCAGCTCAGCTCCGAAGACTGCGGCACCAGCCAGCACTATCTGCTGCTGGACGAGTTCTATCGCACTGCGATCTGGCTTGCCGGGCGCACGCCAATCTGGTGGCTGGTACCGGTGTATGAAGAGCCCGGCTACGAGCTGTACACCCACACCCTGTTGTCCAAGCGTTTTGTGCGCGCCGAGGAGACCCTCGACCTCGGTCACCTGGCCCACATTCCGCCCGGGGAATTCATCGGCGCCGGGCTCTGGCAACTGTTCAAAGGCATCGAGTCGCCCTACAAGTCGGTGCTCAAACTGCTGCTGATCGAGGTCTACGCCAGTGAGCATCCGCAGGTCGAATGCCTGAGCCTGCGCTTCAAGCAAGCGGTGTTCGCCAACCGCCTGGAGCTGGACGAACTCGACCCCTACATCATGGTGTACCGCCGTATCGAGCAATACCTCAACGCCCGGGGCGAAACGGAACGCCTGGAGCTGGTGCGACGCGCCTTGTACCTCAAGGTCAACCGCAAGCTCACCGGCACCAGCGCTCAACGCAACAGCCGCTGGCAGAGCCAGCTCCTGCAACGGCTGGCCGAGGAGTGGCGCTGGGACCATCGACAACTGGCATTGCTCGACAGCCGCAGCCAGTGGAAGGTCCGCCAGGTCAGTGCCGAGCGTCGGGCCCTGGTCAACGAGCTCAACTACAGCTATCGCTTCCTCAGCCAGTTTGCCCGCACTGAACGCAGCGTCAGCCTGATCAACAAACGCGACCTCAATGTACTCGGCCGCCGGCTCTATGCGGCCTTCGAACGCAAGGCCGACAAGGTCGAGTTCATCAACCCGGGCATTGCCCCGGACCTGGCCGAAGACACCCTGACGCTGGTGCAGTCGGCCAACAAAAAAGCCCCCGGGCAGACCCATTGGGGCCTGTACAACGGCAGCCTGGGTAACCTGGAGTGGGAACACTTCGCGCCGCTCAAACGCAGCAGCCACCTCCTCGAGTTGCTGACCTGGTGCCACCGAAACGGCGTGATCGACAGCAGCACCCGCCTGGCGCTGCACCCAGGCAGCAGCGACCTGAGTGAGTTCGAGCTGTTCAACCTGCTGGGCAGCCTGCAGCAGACCATCGCCCTGCCCCTGGCCAGCGTCGACGAGGAGCAACTGCTGCGTGCCATCGAGCCAGCCGAGGTGCTGATTCTGGTGAACGTGGGCATCGACCCACTCAAGCATCACCGCGACCTGAACATCCTGATGACCACCGAGCGCACCGACTCGCTGAGTTATGCCGGGGTCCGTGAAAACCTGGTACTGACCCTCGACCTGGTCACGCTCAACAGCTGGAATGAAGTGCTGGTCAATCGTCATGACGGGCCCCACGCCCTGCTCGACTGCCTGCGCGATTACCTCAACCACTTGCCCCAAGGCCCCCGGCAGCCGCGCCTGCGGGTCCAGTGCTTCTGCCACAACCGCGCACAGTTCATTGCCCGGCGGGTCGAGGAAATCTTCGACACCGCGCAGCACCTGTTGCTGAGCGACCTCAACCAGCGCTACCTGATCCAGGTCCAGCAGCACTACCACGTGCTGGAGCTGGTACCCGGCCAGGTCCGGCATATGGCCTTGGGCACCCTGCCCGCCCTGCTCGATTACCTGGGCCAGGAACAGACCGCCTACAGCCCACTGCACCTGGACCCAATGGCCCTGGAAGAGCACGACCTGGCGCTGATCCTGCCCATGGGCCAGCCCGGCTGCATTCAAGTGTTCTACCGCGTCGGCGACAGCGGGGCCGAGCTGTATGTGCTGGATGAGTTCAACGCCCTGTGGTACCAGCGCCAGCCCTATCACGATGACAACAGCCTGCTGGTGCCCCTGCAGCGGTTCGTGCAGTCGATCCTGTTTCGCCGCGACGCCATGCTGCCCATGGACGCCACGCAGCCGCTGCCGCAGCTGGACATCCACTACTACCAGTTACTGCCCGCGGGCACTGGGCGGGCCCGCCGGGCAGAGCCGCAGCCAGCACCGCAGATCCCCGCCGACAGGCCGTTCTATGACGTGCAGGCGATTGTCGGCAAAGCTGCGCCGGGGAAGGTGCAGGTCACCCTGTATTGCAATCAACGGGAGTACAGCGAACTGGAGTACGGCGATCAGTTGTTTGCCGTGGTGGCGCGGGAGATAGTCGGGCGTCGCCGGGAGATGCAGCCCTATCGCTGCTATATCACCGACCTGGATCTGTCAGGGCTGTTGGCTGACAGCCCCGGCTCGAGCAATCTGTACCTGCGCTACAAGGCAGACCTGGAGCGCGCTTTGAACAAGGCGCTCGAACAGGTTTGAAGCCTTCTCAGAGGGAGAAATCGCCGCCATTGGCTGGCTGGTTCTCGACTTCGAGCAGGGTCAGCTTCAGGGTCTTGCCACCCGGTGCTGGCCAGTCGATGTGCTGGCCAACCTTCAGGCCCAGCAGTGCACTGCCGACCGGCGCAAGAATGGAAATCTTGCCTTCATCGGCATTCGCGTCCTTGGGGTAGACCAGGGTCAGGTGATAGTCCTTGCCGCCGCTTTCTTCACGGCAATGAACACGCGAGTTCATGGTTACGACATCGGCAGGCACCTCATCGTGACCGACCAGAGTATCGGCGCGATCCAGTTCGGTTTGCAGCGCGATCACGCCCGGCAGCGTGTCATCCAGGCTGTCGATCAGGCGCTCCAGACGTTGTACGTCCAGACGGGTAAGAGTGATGGAAGGTACGGTCATGATTCAGGCAGACTCCTTTCTTCTGCACGAAAAAAGCAAAACCCCGCCATAAAACAGGCGGGGTTTTCACGCGCCTCGATGGGTTGAGGCGTAACCGGACACTATCACAGCTCAAAAAATATACAAGCCGGTCGCGGCAGGTGGCGCCTACCGAACGGCGTGGGCGCGGCGATTGTGCGCCTGGGTGCAAATCACCCGGCGTCGTTCATCGTCCGCCGAACGCCATTCACGAATATCTTCGACATGGCGGAAACAGCCCTTGCAGACTTTTTCCTCATCCAGCCGGCAGACATTGGTGCAGGGCGATGGCACGGCCGGGCTGACATTGCTGTACAGCGGCTTGGGCGCACGAACGGGGGCAGGTTCAGTCACGCTGTCAGAGACCTTCGAAGTCGAGCTCGGCATCGGCTTGCTGCTTGACGATGCGCTCGAGCATTTCGCCCAGCTGCTCTTCGCTCTTGTCACACATCCAGCGCTCGCTTTCTTCGTCGTAGTCGAAGTGGAACCCGCCGGACACCGCTGCCAGCCACAACTGGCGCAGTGGCTCCTGGCGGCTGAAGATCAACTGGCTGCCGCTTTCGAACTTGACGGTCAGGACCCCAGCCGAACTTTCCAGATCAACATCCAGTCCGCTGTCGTCGAAAATATCTTCCAGTGTCTGCTGGGTGGCATCGACCAGGTCGTGGAAACGGGCTTCAGTCAAACTCATTGCGGCAACCTCAAAAAGTGTCTACTTACGCTCAAGCGCCGCAAGATACGGACGCGCCCCGGCGATTGCAAAGGATACCGACCAAGCACCGGGCAAGGTGGACCAATAACCGCCTGCCATTGTCTGCCCGATCGCAAGCCACGGGCAAAGGCCCGCCGGACGGGTGGCCCGTCGCATAGGCAAGCTGCCGGGTGGCCGGTATACTCCGGCGCAATTAACGCATTCTCAAGGATTTCGCCATGAAGCGCCTGATCTCTTCCCTTGCTGCGCTCGCTTCGCTCGTCGCTTTTACCTGCCTGTTATCGGCCTGCGGTCAAAAAGGCCCGCTGTACCTGCCCGATGACAGCAAGCCTGCAGATGAACAGGCCAAATCGTCGCAGTCCAAAGCGCACGAACACAGCAACAGCAACAGCACCTACTAAGGGAACATCATGGACGCTTTTAACTACCGTGACGGTGAGCTGTTCGCGGAAGGTGTTGCCTTGTCCGCCATCGCCGAGCGCTTTGGCACCCCCACCTATGTCTACTCCCGTGCGCACATCGAAGCCCAGTACCTGGCGTATGCCGATGCCCTGGCTGGCACCCCGCACCTGGTCTGCTTCGCGGTCAAGGCCAACTCCAACCTGGGCGTACTGAATGTCCTGGCGCGCCTGGGCGCCGGTTTTGACATCGTCTCCCGTGGCGAGCTGGAACGGGTCCTGGCTGCAGGCGGTGCGGCCGACAAGATCGTATTCTCCGGCGTGGGCAAGACCCGCGACGACATGCGCCGCGCCCTGGAAGTCGGCGTGCACTGCTTCAACGTCGAGTCCACCGACGAACTGGAGCGCCTGCAAGTGGTGGCCGCCGAGCTGGGTGTGCGTGCACCGATCTCGCTGCGCGTGAACCCGGACGTCGATGCCGGCACCCACCCGTACATCTCCACCGGCCTCAAAGAAAACAAGTTCGGCATCGCCATCGCCGACGCCGAAGACGTCTATGTGCGCGCCGCCCAACTGCCGAACCTGGAAGTGGTCGGCGTCGATTGCCACATCGGTTCGCAACTGACCACCCTGCCCCCCTTCATTGATGCCCTCGACCGCCTGCTGGCGCTGATCGACCGCCTCAGCGATTGCGGGATCTACCTGCGCCACATCGACTTGGGTGGCGGCCTGGGTGTGCGTTATCGCGATGAGGAGCCACCGCTGGCTGCCGACTACATCAAGGCCGTGCGCGAACGTATCGACGGTCGCGACCTGGCGCTGGTGTTCGAGCCGGGCCGCTTCATCGTCGCCAACGCCGGCGTGCTGCTGACCCAGGTCGAGTACCTCAAGCACACCGAACACAAGGATTTCGCCATCGTCGACGCGGCCATGAACGACCTGATCCGCCCGGCGCTGTACCAGGCCTGGATGGACGTCACGGCCGTGCGCCCACGCGACACTGCGGCACGCGCCTACGACATCGTCGGCCCGATCTGCGAAACCGGCGACTTCCTGGCCAAGGATCGTCAACTGGCGCTGGAAGAAGGCGACTTGCTGGCCGTGCATTCGGCCGGTGCCTACGGGTTTGTCATGAGCTCCAACTACAACACCCGCGGCCGTTGCGCCGAAGTGCTGGTGGACGGTGATCAGGCATTCGAAGTGCGTCGCCGCGAGACGGTAGCCGAGTTGTTTGCTGGCGAAAGCCTGCTGCCGGAGTAAACCCATGCTGCTGCGTTTTACCAAGATGCACGGCCTGGGCAACGACTTCATGGTCCTCGACCTGGTCAGCCAGCACGCGCACATTCTGCCCAAGCACGCCAAGCAATGGGGCGACCGCCACACCGGTGTCGGCTTCGACCAGTTGTTGATTGTCGAAGCACCGAGCAACCCGGAGGTGGATTTCCGTTACCGGATCTTCAACTCCGACGGTTCCGAAGTGGAGCAGTGCGGCAACGGCGCGCGTTGCTTCGCCCGTTTCGTGCTGGACAAGCGCCTGACGGCCAAGCGCCAGATCCGCGTCGAGACCAAGAGCGGCATTATCGAACTCGATATTCGCAATGACGGTCAGATCAGCGTCAACATGGGGGCACCACGCCTGGTGCCAGCGGACATTCCGTTCCAGGCCGACGCGCAAGCCAACAGCTACCCGGTCGAGGTCGACGGCCAGACCGTCGAGCTGGCCGCGGTGTCCATGGGCAACCCGCACGCTGTGCTGCGCGTGAACGACATCAACAACGCGCCAGTGCATGCACTGGGGCCGAAGATCGAACATCACCCGCGCTTTCCGGCACGGGTCAACGTCGGTTTCCTCCAGGTCATCGACCGCAATCGTGCGCAGTTGCGCGTTTGGGAGCGGGGCGCCGGGGAAACCCAGGCCTGCGGTACCGGCGCCTGTGCCGCTGCAGTGGCCGCGATCAGCCAGGGGTGGATGGATTCGCCGCTATTGATCGACCTGCCCGGCGGGCGCTTGTCCATTGAATGGGCAGGTCCTGGCCAACCGGTGATGATGACCGGTCCGGCAGTACGCGTATACGAAGGACAAGTGCGTCTTTGAGTGAGCTAAATCCATGACTGATCAGCCCAAGGTTCCAGCCCCGCAGCCCGACGAATGCCCTTCCGAGAGCCTGGAGGCGGCGGCGATTGCCGCGTACCTTGAGGCTCATCCGGATTTCTTCGTCGAGCACGAAGAACTGCTCCCGGCCCTGCGCATACCGCACCAGCGTGGCGATACCATCTCGCTGGTCGAGCGGCAGATGAAAATCCTGCGCGAACGCAACATCGAGATGCGCCACCGTCTTTCGCAGTTGATGGATGTCGCCCGCGACAACGATCGGCTGTTCGACAAGACCCGCCGCCTGATCCTCGCCCTGATGGACGCCAACAGCCTGGATGACCTGGTCATCAGTGTTGAAGACAGCCTGCGCCAGGACTTCCAGGTGCCCTTTGTCAGTCTGATCCTGTTCAACGACGAGCCCTTGCCGGTCGGCCGCTGGGTCAGCGACGCCGAAGCGCACAAGGCCATTGGCGGGTTGCTGTCCGAAGGCAAAAGCGTCAGCGGCACCCTGCGCGAGCATGAACTGGACTTCCTGTTTGGCGAAGAACAACGCCTGCAGATCGGCTCCACGGCCGTGGTTGCCATCAGTCACCAGGGCCTGCATGGCGTGCTGGCCATCGCCAGCCGCGATCCGCAGCACTACAAGAGCTCGGTAGGCACCCTGTTCCTCAGCTACATCGCCGAAGTCATGGGCCGCGTATTGCCACGGGTCAACAGCACCCTGCGCTCGGTGCGCTGACCATGGAACGGCAATTGGACGCCTACTGCGAGCACCTGCGCAGTGAGCGTCAGGTGTCGCCGCACACGCTTGAAGCCTACCGCCGTGACCTGAACAAGGTCCTGGCACACTGCGAGAAACTGCACATCGGCAGTTGGAGCGCACTGGACATCCAGCGCCTGCGCGGCCTGGTCGCGCGCCTGCATGCCCAGGGCCAGTCCTCGCGCAGCCTGGCGCGCTTGCTGTCGGCCGTGCGCGGGCTCTATCACTACCTGAACCGCGAAGGCCTGTGCGACCACGACCCGGCCAACGGCCTGGCCCCGCCCAAAGGCGAGCGACGCCTGCCCAAGACCCTCGACACCGACCGCACCCTGCAACTGCTCGAAGGGGCCGTCGAGGACGACTTCCTGGCCCGTCGCGACCAGGCGATTCTCGAGCTGTTCTACTCCAGTGGCCTGCGCCTGTCGGAGCTCACCGGCCTGAACCTCGACCAGCTCGACCTCGCGGACGGCCTGGTGCAAGTGCTCGGCAAGGGCAGCAAGACCCGGGTGCTGCCCATCGGCAGGAAAGCCCGCGAGGCCCTGGAGTGCTGGCTGCCCTTGCGCGCCCTGGCCAATCCGCCGGACGATGCGCTATTCGTCAGCCAAAAAGGCCGACGCCTCGGTTCACGCGCCGTGCAACTTCGGGTCAAGGCCGCAGGCGAGCGGGAGCTGGGGCAGAACCTGCACCCGCACATGCTCAGGCACTCCTTCGCCAGCCACGTGCTGGAGTCTTCCCAAGACTTGCGCGCCGTGCAGGAGTTGCTTGGCCACTCGGACATCAAGACCACCCAGATCTACACCCACCTGGACTTCCAGCACCTGGCCACGGTCTACGACAGCGCCCACCCTCGGGCCAAACGCATCAAGGGCGATGAGCAATGACAATCCAACTGATCACCTTCGACCTCGACGACACCCTGTGGGACACCGCCCCGGTGATCGTCAGCGCGGAAGCCGTACTGCGCCAGTGGCTGGCCGAGCACACGCCGGTCCTGGGCGCCTTGCCGGTCGAGCATTTGTGGGCCATCCGTGAACGGGTACTGGGCCTCGAACCGCAGCTCAAACACCGCATCAGCGCCTTGCGCCGCCGGGTGTTGCTGCACGCCCTGGAAGAAGCCGGCTACGCCCACCCACAGGCAAGCGAACTGGCCGAGCAAGCTTTCGAAGTCTTCCTGCACGCACGGCACCAGCTCGAGATATTCCCCGAGGTGCAACCGACACTGGAGATCCTGCGCAACCGCTACGCCCTGGGCGTGGTCACCAACGGCAACGCCGACGTACGCCGCCTGGGGCTGGCCGACTACTTCAAATTTGCCCTGTGCGCCGAAGACATCGGCATCGCCAAGCCCGATGCCCGCCTGTTCCACGAAGCCCTGCAGCGCGGTGCAACCACTGCCGCCAATGCGGTGCATGTCGGCGATCATCCCGGTGATGACATCGCCGGGGCCCAGCAAGCGGGGTTGCGCGCAATCTGGTTCAACCCGGCGGGCAAGGCATGGGAAGCAGACCAGGCACCGGATGCCGAGATTCGTTGCCTGACAGAACTGCCGGAGTTGCTGGCACGCTGGTCGGAGCTGCGTTAAGCCTCTGCTTGTGGTATTGACGGTGGCGAGGACTGCGTCTTCGAACGCTGCCTCGCGGGCTCGGCAGCTGCTACGGGGGATTGGAGGGCAGTTCACGTAAGGGCGAAACCCTAAGCAGCCGTTACCGCAGCAACGGATCCACCCACCACCACCCATAAAAAAGCCCGCAGCGACGGCGGGCTTTTTCAGCAAACACAGTGCAGACCCTTAGATAGGCCGGCTGCCGTACTTGTTATCAGGCTTCTTTGGTGGATCGGCCACCACGTTGGCCTCGACTTCCTGAACCTTGCCGCCTTTGGCCAGGAACTCTTCCATCGCGCGGGCCAGAGCATCACGCTCCTTGTTCTTGGCTTCAACGCTTGGCAGCTCGTCTACCGACACCGCAGCCTTGGCCTTGCCTTTGGCGGTCGGGGCCGGCGTATCGTCGCCACCATCGTCGTCAGCAACGTCTTCCGCCGCAGCTTCAAGGCCTTCTTCGGCCTCGTCTTCGTCGCCTACTTCGAGGTCGTCGTTTTCCAGATCATCGTCGCTCATGTTCTACCTCATGACTTGCGAAAAGCAGATTAGTTATAGCCCAGCTTCGTCGTCTGTCGACGACTGCCAGAAAAAATTCAAAATCCACTGGTAACCAGCGGTTTATGCCCCTTCACCGTGCACGGTGGCGAGGACTTTACGAGCACCGCCATGATCTCGGTGCTCGCCCAGATAAACACCTTGCCAGCTACCTAACGCCAATCGGCCCGCCGTGATCGGCAAACTCAATTGACAGCCTAGCAAACTGGCCTTGAAGTGCGCCGGGAGGTCGTCCAGGCCTTCGTCGTTATGCTCATAACCGGTTGCGCCTTGTGGGATCAACCGGTTGAAAAACCGTTCGAAGTCGCGACGTACCGCCGGATCGGCGTTCTCGTTGATGGTCAACGACGCCGAGGTATGCTGCAGCCACAAGTGCAACAGACCGACCCGGCATGCCTTGAGTTCAGGCAGGCCGGCGAGTAACTCGTCCGTTACCAGATGAAAGCCCCGGGGCTTGGCCCGCAGGGTAATCAGAGTCTGTTGCCACATACAGTTCTCCGCACGTTCGGGGCGCATTCTAGCGCGCTCTGGGAAAAAACAAAGACCCTAATATTCGCGCCATGCTGTAAGCCATCGCCCCTGGAAAAACCGCTGCGAAAAACCCCGGCAAAGCTGCCAGAAAAATCCTTTCAGCCTAGGCCTGAGTGACAAATCCTGAACAAAAAAATGCCCGGCAAGCCGGGCAAGTTTTTTTCCGCGCATGCTTACAGGTTGTAGCCGCGCTCGTTGTGTTGTGCCAGGTCCAGGCCGACTGCCTCTTCCTCTTCGGTCACGCGCAGACCCATGACGGCGTCCAATACCTTGAGGATGACGTAGGTGACGATCGCGGTGTAGATCACCGTGAAACCCACGCCTTTGCACTGAATCCAGACTTGTGCAGCGATGTCGGTCACGGTGCCGAAGCCACCCAGCGACGGTGCAGCAAATACGCCGGTGAGGATCGCACCGAGAATACCGCCAATACCGTGCACGCCGAAGGCGTCGAGGGAATCGTCGTAGCCCATTTTGCGTTTCAGGGTCGTAGCGCAGAAGAAGCACACCACGCCGGCCGACAAGCCGATCACCAGGGCGCCCATCGGGCCCACGGTGCCAGCGGCTGGAGTAATGGCCACCAGGCCGGCAACCACACCCGAGGCGATGCCCAGGGCGCTAGGTTTGCCGTGGGTCAGCCACTCGGCCAGCATCCAGCCCAGGGCAGCGGCAGCGGTTGCGATCTGGGTTACCAGCATCGCCATGCCGGCAGTACCGTTGGCCGCCGCGGCGGAACCGGCGTTGAAGCCGAACCAGCCAATCCACAGCATGGCCGCGCCCATCAAGGTGTAACCGAGGTTGTGCGGAGCCATTGGGGTGGTCGGGAAACCCTTGCGCTTGCCCAGCACCAGGCAGGCCACCAGACCGGCGATACCGGCGTTGATGTGCACCACGGTGCCGCCTGCGAAGTCCAGGACGCCCCAGTCCCACATCAGGCCACCGGGGCCGGACCAGACCATGTGCGCGATCGGTGCGTACACCAGGGTGAACCACACACCCATGAAGATCAGCATTGCGGAGAACTTCATCCGCTCGGCGAAGGCACCGACGATCAGCGCCGGGGTGATGATGGCGAAAGTCATCTGGAAGGTGATGAACACCGCTTCAGGGAACAGTGCCGCCGGCCCTGTCACGCTCGCCGGGGTGACACCGGCGAGGAACGCCTTGCCCATGCCGCCGAAGAACGAGTTGAAGTTGACGACGCCCTGCTCCATGCCCGCGGTGTCGAACGCAATGCTGTAGCCATAAATGACCCACAGGATGCTGATCAGACCGGTAATGGCGAAGCACTGCATCATCACGGAAAGAATGTTTTTGGAGCGCACCATGCCGCCGTAGAACAGCGCAAGGCCGGGAATGGTCATGAACAGCACCAAGGCTGTCGCGGTCAGCATCCAGGCGGTATCGCCGGAGTTGAGGACTGGAGCCGCCACTTCGTCTGCCGCCATGGCCAGGCTGGGCATTACGAGGGACAACAGGGCTCCTAGCCCTGCGAATTTACGCAGAGTCATATTGTTTTCTCCTGGGGCGTTGGGGTTGTGGCGGCTTAGATTGCGTCGGTATCGGTTTCGCCGGTACGGATGCGAATAGCCTGTTCCAGATTGACCACGAAGATCTTGCCGTCACCAATCTTCCCGGTGTTGGCCGCCTTGGTTATCGCCTCGATAACCCGGTCCAGATCCTTGTCGTCAATGGCGACATCGATCTTCACCTTGGGCAGGAAATCGACCACGTACTCCGCGCCGCGATACAGCTCGGTGTGACCCTTCTGCCGACCGAAGCCTTTGACCTCAGTGACGGTAATGCCCTGCACGCCGATCTCGGACAGTGCCTCGCGGACGTCATCCAGTTTGAACGGCTTGATGATGGCAGTGACTAGCTTCATGAAAACTCTCTCCCGAATTGGTGGACTTGCCCCAGGAAAACAAACCCGACTCAAGTCTAAGCGCAGTGCCTGGCTTTGTAACGCATCGTCGGCCGTACCTGCCCGACTGACGCCAGTTAACCGCTGCCGACGAAACTCCCCGTTTCGCCTGCCGCACTGCATTCGTCACAGCGACTGCATCAGTGCATGGGTTACTCAAGCCTTAGCAGAAAGCTTGCCATCTCCAGAAAAACCACTGATTTCAATCTCTTGCCTTTAAACCCAGGCCAGTGCAGAAATGCGCGCCCAGAGATACGCACAATAACGGTGCGCCGACAGACGGACCGATGCGCGAAAAGCGTGCGCCGCACCGGGATAAATGAGCCTGAACACTGCGTGATACACTGCCCGCCATCAGTTTAAGGACTCCCTACATGCTCGCGCCCAAAGACCTCCTCGACGCCCTGAGCGGCCACGCCTCCCGCCTGTTCAGCGGCGACACCCCGCTGCCCAAAAGCGAAATCGAAAGCCAGTTCAAGGCCCTGCTGCAAAGCGGCTTCAGCAAGCTGGACCTGGTCAGCCGGGAAGAATTCGACAGCCAGATGATCGTCCTGGCCCGCACCCGGGCACGCCTGGAAAGCCTTGAAGCGAAAGTCGCGGAGCTGGAAGCCAGGCTCAATCCGCCTGCCGAGTAATTCCCTGCCCCTTGTGGGCACTGGCTGATCACACTGTGGGAGCCTGCTCGAGATGGACATCAACGATAACGCGTCAAGCCTGACTCAACGCGTCGCCCTCGAGTTCTTCGCGAGCAAGCTCGCTCCTACACGAACCCCGCGCAGGCCACCGGCAACATCCTGCGAACGTTTGGCGCGTCTCGCGCGGTGCTAGAACACCCCCTCGCAACTACCCTTGAACAACCGCAGGAAGCGGCTCTTTTTCGTTCAAGGAATGCTCATGTCCCTGTCCATCGTCCACAGCCGCGCCCAGATTGGCGTGGAGGCACCGGCTGTCACTGTCGAAGTCCACCTGGCCAATGGCTTGCCATCACTGACGATGGTCGGCTTGCCCGAAGCGGCAGTGAAAGAGAGCAAGGACCGGGTGCGCAGCGCGATCATCAATTCGGGCCTGCAGTTTCCAGCGCGGCGCATCACCTTGAATCTCGCTCCCGCCGACTTGCCCAAGGACGGTGGGCGCTTTGACCTGGCGATTGCCCTGGGGATTCTTTCGGCCAGCGTGCAGGTGCCAACCCTGACCCTGGATGACGTGGAGTGCCTGGGGGAACTGGCGCTTTCCGGTGAGGTGCGGGCGGTTCGCGGCGTGTTGCCGGCCGCCTTGGCGGCGCGCCAGGCCGGGCGGGCGCTGGTGGTGCCCTGGGCGAATGCCGAGGAAGCTTGCCTGGCCTCCGGGCTCAAGGTGCTCGCGGTGCATCATTTGCTAGAAGCGGTCGCTCACTTCAACGGCCATACCCCCATCGAGCCTTACCGCTCCAACGGTTTGCTCCATGCCAGCAAGCCCTACCCCGACTTGAGCGAAGTACAAGGCCAGGCCGCCGCCAAGCGGGCCCTGCTGATTGCCGCGGCGGGCGCCCATAACCTACTGTTCAGCGGGCCACCCGGGACCGGGAAAACCCTGCTGGCCAGTCGCTTGCCCGGATTACTGCCGCCGCTGACGGAAAGTGAGGCCCTGGAGGTGGCGGCGATCCAGTCGGTTGCCAGTGGTGTGCCGTTGAGTCATTGGCCGCAACGACCTTTCCGCCAGCCCCATCACTCCGCGTCCGGCCCGGCGCTGGTAGGCGGCAGTTCAAAACCCCAGCCCGGGGAAATCACCCTCGCCCACCACGGCGTGCTGTTTCTCGACGAGCTGCCGGAGTTCGATCGCAAGGTGCTGGAGGTATTACGAGAGCCGCTGGAATCTGGCTATATCGTGATTTCCCGCGCCCGGGACCGAGTGCGTTTCCCGGCGCGTTTCCAACTGGTGGCGGCCATGAATCCCTGCCCCTGTGGCTACCTGGGCGAGCCCAGCGGGCGCTGCTCCTGCACCTCGGAGATGGTCCAGCGTTACCGGCACAAGCTCTCCGGCCCGCTGCTCGACCGCATCGACCTGCACCTGACCGTCGCCCGCGAGACCACTGCACTCAATCCCGCCGCCCAGCCGGGCGACAACTCCGCCCGTGCTGCCGAGCGCGTTGCCATGGCTCGTGAGATTCAGCAGCAGCGCCAGGGCTGCGCCAACGCCTTCCTCGACCTGCCGGGGCTGCGCCGGCATTGCCAGTTGTCCACAGTGGACGAACGCTGGCTGGAAAGCGCCTGCGAACGCCTGACCCTGTCGCTCAGGGCGGCCCATCGACTACTCAAGGTCTCCCGGACCCTGGCCGATCTCGAACAGGCGCAGGACATCAGCCGCGAACACCTGGCTGAAGCACTGCACTATCGGCCGGCCAATCAATAAACCCGCCTCCGACTCAGTCCAGACGCTCGACGTCCGGCAGCTCCATGGCCTGCGCCTCGCCTTGCAGGAAGTCGCTGAGCCGCCGCAAACGCTCACCACCCGGACGGGTTTTCGGCCAGACCAGGTAGTAATTCAGGCCACTGGCAACGGCGGTCGGCCAGGGCAGGCTCAAGCGTCCCTGCGCCACATCCTCGGCCACCATCAACAGGTCGCCCATGGACACACCATAGCCACGTGCCGCGGCGATCATCCCCAGTTCCAGGGTATCGAACACTTGCCCGCCCTTGAGCGACACCTGCTCGGAGAGCCCCATGCGCTCCAGCCAACTGCGCCAGTCGCGACGATCAGGGGTGGGGTGCAGCAGTTCGGTACTGGCCAGCCGCTCGACATCCCAGGGCTGATCGTTGAGCAGGTTCGGCGCACCGACCGGTATCAACAGCTCCGGGAACAGGTAACTGGCTTCCCAGTCCGGTGGAAAATGCCCGTTGCTCAGCAGTACCGCACAGTCGAAGGGTTCATGATTGAAATCCACCGAGTCGACGTCCATCCAGGCGCTGGTCAGTTGCACTTCATTGCCCGGCTGCAGATGCCGAAAGCGACTAAGCCGCGCCAGCAACCAGCGCATGGTCAGGGTCGAAGGAGCTTTCATGCGCAAGATGTCATCTTCGCTGCGCAAGGTGTTGCAGGCGCGCTCCAGTGCACCAAAACCTTCACGCACTCCGGGCAGCAACAGGCGAGCGGCCTCGGTCAATTGCAGGTTGCGACCACTGCGTTGAAACAGTCGGCAGGCAAAGTGATCTTCCAGCGTACGAATATGCCGGCTGACGGCGCTCTGGGTAATCGACAGCTCTTGCGCGGCACGGGTGAACGAACTGTGCCGCGCCGCAGCCTCGAAAGCACGCAGGGCATACAGCGGAGGAAGACGACGGGACATTGGGAAAGCTCCTATAGCGCAATGGGCAAACCCTAGCAGAAACTCGCCAACATGAGTTTTAATCATGCCAGTGATCGTTTTTATCCCTTTGTGCATTCGTCTGAGAGCGCCGAGAATCAGCGGCTCCCCTTTATTTCCAGGAAACACGCGTGATGACCATGCAGCATCCAGCACGTACCGAATTGCGGGCCATCCTACGGCTGGCGGGGCCGTTGATCGCCTCGCAGTTGGCGCACATGCTGATGGTGCTCACCGACACCTTGATGATGGCCAAAATCAGCCCCGAGGCGCTGGCGGGTGGTGGCCTGGGAGCGGCGACCTATTCGTTCGTGTCGATTTTCTGCATCGGCGTGATCGCCGCGGTCGGCACGCTGGTCTCGATCCGCCAGGGCGCGGGCGACATTCCCGGTGCGGCACGCCTGACCCAGGCCGGGCTATGGCTGGCCTGGCTGATGGCATTGGTCGCGGGCCTGCTGTTGTGGAACCTCAAACCGGTGTTGCTGTTGTTCGGCCAGACGGCCAGTAACGTCGAGATGGCCGGCCAGTTCCTGCTGATCCTGCCGTTTGCCCTGCCTGGTTACCTGAGCTTCATGGCGTTGCGCGGCTTCACCAGCGCCATCGGCCGGGCCACTCCGGTGATGGTCATCAGCGTCATCGGCACCCTGGCCAACTTCCTGCTCAACTACGCGCTGATCACCGGGATGTTCGGCCTGCCGAAAATGGGCCTGGTGGGGATCGGCCTGGTGACCGCGATCGTGGCCAACTGCATGGCCCTGGGCCTGGCCTGGCACATTCGCCGGCACCCGGCGTACGAGGCGTACCCATTGCGCGCAGGCCTGTCCCGGCCCAATCGCCAGTACCTGCGGGAGTTGTGGCGCCTGGGCCTGCCGATTGGCGGAACTTATGCGGTCGAGGTCGGGCTGTTCGCCTTCGCGGCCCTGTGCATGGGCACCATGGGCAGCACGCAACTGGGTGCCCACCAAATTGCCCTGCAAATTGTCTCGGTGGCATTCATGGTGCCGGCAGGGCTGTCCTATGCCATCACCATGCGCATCGGCCAGCATTACGGCGCCGGGCAACTGCTCGACGCACGCCTGGCCGGACGGGTCGGGATTGGCTTTGGCGCGGTGGCGATGCTGGGTTTCGCCATGGTGTTCTGGCTGCTGCCCAATCAACTGGTCGGTTTGTTCCTGGACCACAACGACCCACAGTTTGCCGACGTCATCCAACTGGCCGTCAGCCTGCTGGCCGTGGCCGCATGGTTCGAGCTGTTCGACGGTGTGCAGACCATCGCCATGGGCTGCATACGTGGCCTCAAGGACGCCAAGACCACCTTTCTGGTGGGCCTGGGTTGCTACTGGCTGATCGGCGCACCGGCCGCCTGGTGGATGGCCTTCCACCTGCACTGGGGGCCAACCGGAGTCTGGTGGGGCCTGGCCCTGGGGCTGGCCTGCGCGGCTGTGAGCCTGACGCTGGGGTTCGAGTGGAAGATGAAGCGGATGATCCGGCAAGAGCCGGCATCGCAAGCTGATCTGCAGATGCCTCAGCCGGATTGATCAACTCGTGGGGCGAGCTCAGTTGACGATTTCCAGCACCGTCTGCTGGCTGGAGCCGAAGGTCAGGTACTCCACCAGTTCAGACAGCGGCAACGGCTTGCTGATCAGGTAGCCCTGCACCTGGTCGCAACCAAAGCCGCGCAACAACTCAAGCTGCTCCGGGGTTTCGACGCCCTCGGCGACGACTTCCAGATGGAGGTTGTGAGCCAGGTTGATCATCGCGTGGACCAGCTTGCGATTCTCTTCACGCCCTTCCATACCGCCAACAAAGCTCTTGTCGATTTTCAACAAGGCGATCGGCAGGCTGTTGAGGTGCACGAACGAGGAGAACCCGGTGCCAAAGTCGTCCAGGGAAAACCGCACGCCGAGGCGACCCAGGGCATCCATAGTCTGCTGGACCAGATCACTGCGCCGCATCACCGCGGTTTCGGTGAGTTCGAACTCCAGCCACTGCGCATCGACTCCCCGCTCGGCGATCAAGCGGCTCAAGGTCGAGAGCAACTGGCTGTCCTGAAACTGGCGGAACGACAGATTGACCGCCATGTGCAACGGCGGCAGGCCGCGCTCGCGCAACGCCTGCATGTCCCGCAGGGCGCGGGAGATGACCCAGTAACCGAGCGGCACGATCAGCCCACTCTGCTCGGCCAGCGGCACGAACTCACTGGGCGGCAACAAGCCACGTTCAGCATGCCGCCAGCGCACCAGGGCTTCGAGGCCGACAATTTGCCCGTCATCCAGGTTCAGCCGTGGCTGGTAATGCAGCTCCAGCTCATCGCGGCGCAAGGCTCGGCGCAACTCGCTTTCCAGGTCAGCCATGCTGCGGGCGTTGCGGTTGATCCGCTCGTTGAAGATATGGAAGGTGCAACCCTGGGTGCTCTTGGCCTGCTGCATGGCGATATGGGCATGCCACATCAGCGGGTCGGCACCGGCCTGGGCACGCGCGTGGGCAATCCCCAGGCTAGCGCCGATCAACAGGCTTTCACCGTCGATCCAGTAGGGTTCGGACAAGGCTTCGGTGATGCGCTCGGCCATCCACTCGGCGCGTTGCGGCGCGCGGCGGGTGTCGATGAGCAAGGCAAATTCGTCACTGCCCAGGCGCGCCAGTTGATCACCGGCCTCAAGCTGGCTTTTGAGCCGCGCGACCACCTGCAGGATCAACCGGTCGCCGGCCTGATGGCCCAGGGCGTCGTTGGCGTAGCGAAAGTTGTCGAGATCCAGGTGCCCCAGCGCCAGGCCCCGGCCTTCGTTTTCCGCCAGGCGCGTGGCCAGCAAGGTCTGGAAGCCCTGGCGATTGGCGATGCCGGTCAAGGGGTCCTGTTCGGCAAGACGTTGCAAGGTGTTTTCCAGTACCCCGCGTTCGCGCACATGCCGCAGGCAACGCCGCAGGATGCCGGCATCCAGCGCATCGCGCACCAGCCAGTCGCTGACACCGTCCGGTGGGTTGAGGGGTTCATGTTCGAGCAGCAACACCGTCGGCAGGCTGCACCGCCCAGGTTCCGGTTGCAGAGCAGGAATAGTCAGCAGGACCGCAGAGCGGTTATCGGTAAATAGACTGCTCACCGACTCCCAGGTCGGTGCACTGATCAGCACAGCCGAGCTCCCCATCGGAGCCAGACACTCGCGCAACAACGCTGCCCATAC
Organism: Pseudomonas sp. P5_152; assembly: GCF_033989915.1. NCBI lineage: Bacteria > Pseudomonadati > Pseudomonadota > Gammaproteobacteria > Pseudomonadales > Pseudomonadaceae > Pseudomonas > Pseudomonas sp. P5_152. The sequence continues at coordinate 2,874,579 of NZ_JASFAH010000002.1, forward strand.
TGGCTCTTCGGCCAGCAGCAGCAAACGCAAGGGTTCGACAGGCGTAGACAAGCTAGCTCCCTAGACTCTGCAAAGATGTTGGCGGTGGCATTATGACGCACAGCTGAACAATGACAAATGTCATTGATTCTCAATCATAAATTTGTGCCACTTCAGAGATCGAACATTAGACGCAAATTCTCCCTGCATCCTGCGCGAAAGTAACAAAACCGGCAAATACAGATCGAGTGCTACGTCACAAGTCGGAGAGAGGCGGCAGAATCCGTGCATCCTGTTAAAATGCCCGCCCTTTTCGCAAACGACTCCTTTTTCCGTCATGTCCCGACTCAATCCCCGGCAGCAAGAAGCCGTGAGCTACGTCGGCGGCCCTCTTTTGGTGCTCGCCGGCGCTGGCTCCGGCAAGACCAGCGTGATCACCCGCAAGATTGCGCATCTGATCCAGAACTGCGGCATCCGCGCCCAGTACATCGTCGCCATGACCTTTACCAACAAGGCGGCGCGCGAGATGAAGGAGCGCGTCGGCACCCTGCTCAAGGGCGGTGAAGGCCGCGGCCTGACGGTGTGCACCTTCCACAACCTGGGGCTGAACATCATCCGCAAGGAGCATGTGCGCCTGGGCTACAAGCCCGGTTTCTCGATCTTCGACGAGACCGACGTCAAGGCCCTGATGACCGACATCATGCAGAAGGAATACTCGGGCGACGACGGCGTCGACGAGATCAAGAACATGATCGGCGCCTGGAAGAACGACCTGATCCTGCCGCCCGAGGCGCTGGAAAATGCGCGCAATCCAAAGGAACAGACCGCGGCGATCGTCTACACCCACTACCAGCGCACGCTCAAGGCGTTCAACGCGGTGGACTTCGACGACCTCATCCTGTTGCCGGTCAAGCTGTTCCAGGAACACGCCGATATCCTCGAAAAGTGGCAGAACAAAGTTCGCTACCTGCTGGTGGACGAATACCAGGACACCAACGCCAGCCAGTACCTGCTGGTGAAGTTGCTGATCGGCAAGCGCAACCAGTTCACCGTGGTGGGCGACGACGACCAGTCGATCTACGCCTGGCGCGGCGCCCGTCCGGAAAACCTGATGCTGCTCAAGGACGACTACCCGTCTTTGAAAGTGGTGATGCTGGAGCAGAACTACCGCTCCACCAGCCGCATCCTGCGTTGCGCCAACGTGCTGATCTCCAACAACCCCCACGAGTTTGAAAAGCAGCTGTGGAGCGAGATGGGCCACGGTGACGAGATCCGCGTGATCCGCTGCCGCAACGAAGACGCCGAAGCCGAGCGCGTAGCCGTGGAGATCCTCAGTCTGCACCTGCGTACCGACCGCCCATACAGCGATTTTGCGATCCTGTACCGGGGTAACTACCAGGCCAAGCTGATCGAGCTGAAGTTGCAGCACCACCAGGTGCCGTATCGCCTGTCCGGCGGTAACAGCTTTTTCGGACGCCAGGAAGTGAAAGACCTGATGGCCTACTTCCGGCTGATTGTGAACCCGGATGACGACAACGCCTTCCTGCGCGTGATCAACGTCCCGCGCCGGGAAATCGGCTCGACCACCCTGGAAAAACTCGGCAACTACGCTACCGAACGCAAGATTTCGATGTACGCCGCCACCGACGAGATCGGCCTGGGCGAGCACCTGGATAGCCGCTTCACCGACCGCCTGGCGCGCTTCAAGCGCTTCATGGACAAGGTCCGCGAGCAGTGCGCCGGCGAAGATCCGATTTCGGCCCTGCGCAGCATGGTCATGGACATCGACTACGAAAACTGGCTGCGCACCAACAGCTCCAGCGACAAGGCCGCCGACTACCGCATGGGCAACGTCTGGTTCCTGATCGAGGCGTTGAAGAACACCCTCGAGAAGGACGAAGAAGGCGACATGACCGTGGAGGATGCCATCGGCAAGCTAGTCCTGCGTGACATGCTCGAACGTCAGCAGGAAGAGGAAGACGGCGCCGAAGGCGTGCAGATGATGACTTTGCACGCCTCCAAGGGCCTGGAATTTCCCTACGTATTCATCATGGGCATGGAGGAGGAAATCCTCCCGCACCGCTCCAGTATCGAAGCCGACACCATCGAGGAAGAACGGCGCCTGGCCTATGTCGGGATTACCCGCGCACGCCAGACCCTGGCCTTCACCTTCGCCGCCAAGCGCAAGCAGTACGGCGAGATCATCGACTGCTCCCCGAGCCGGTTCCTCGATGAGTTGCCGCCGGACGACCTGGCCTGGGAAGGCAATGACGACACCCCGACCGAAGTCAAAGCCGTGCGCGGTAATACCGCATTGGCAGATATACGCGCGATGTTAAAGCGCTAGAATCGACTACTTTTTAATCTACTTTCGGCGCCCGTCGCGCCACCAGAGGAAGCTGTTGTGGAAGCACTGCACAAGAAAATTCGCGAAGAAGGCATCGTGCTTTCCGACCAGGTCCTGAAAGTCGACGCCTTTCTGAACCATCAGATCGACCCGGCGTTGATGAAGCTGATCGGCGACGAATTCGCCGCGCTGTTCAAGGATTCGGGGATCACCAAGATCGTCACCATCGAAGCCTCGGGCATCGCCCCGGCTATCATGACCGGCCTGAACCTGGGCGTTCCGGTGATCTTCGCCCGCAAGCACCAGTCCCTGACCCTGACTGAAAACCTGCTGTCGGCGACCGTTTACTCGTTCACCAAGCAGACCGAAAGCACCGTGGCCATCTCCCCGCGCCACCTGACCAGCAGCGACCGCGTGTTGATCATCGACGACTTCCTGGCCAACGGTAAGGCGTCCCAGGCCCTGATTTCGATCATCAAGCAGGCAGGCGCCACCGTGGCCGGCCTGGGCATCGTGATCGAAAAGTCGTTCCAGGGCGGCCGTGCCGAGCTGGACTCCCAGGGCTACCGCGTGGAATCCCTGGCCCGGGTCAAATCCCTGGCAGGCGGCGTAGTGACCTTCATCGAGTAATACCCCCCGCTCGCTCCCACCAGTGTTTGGTGGGGGCTGCTACTGCGCCGTGGCCTTCAAGCCTGCCAGCAGCAAGCGCTGATACAGATCCTCCTTCAAGCCCTCAGGCTTTGTCAGTTGCATGCGCGCCAGGTGCTGCGGGTACTCCGATGCCTGCGGCGCATCCAGCGCGGCCTTGCCCAACTGGAGGATCTCGGTCAGCTTGAATTTGCTCTTGAGCCAGTTCAACGCCCGCAACAAGTCCCGTTCCTCGCTGGAAAAATCACTGCCCAACGGATACTCCGGGAACAACTGTGGGTGCCGTGCGGCGATGGCCTGCAAGCGCTGCGGGGTGTTGTCGGTGAAGCGCTCTTGCAGGCGGAAATCCTTGGCCAGCTTGCCGGCTTTCTGCGCCTGCTCGATCAAGCCCGGCTGGAAACGTGAATCGCTGATGTTCAGCAGTAATTCGATGACCTTGGCATCGGTTTGACCGCGCAGGTCGGCGATCCCGTACTCGGTGATCACGATGTCGCGCAGGTGGCGCGGGATCGTGCAGTGGCCGTATTGCCAGACGATGTTGGAGCTGATGTCGCCGCCCGACTCACGGCAACTGCGCAGAATCAGGATCGAGCGCGCACCCTCCAAGGCATGGCCTTGGACGACAAAGTTGTATTGTCCGCCGACCCCACTCAGCACTCGCCCATCCTCCAGTTGGTCCGCTACCCCGGCCCCCATCAGGGTTATGGTGAAGGCACTGTTGATGAAACGTGCATCCTGGCGCTGCAGGCGCTTGAGCTGCTCCTGCCCGTACAGCTCGTTGATATAGCTGATGGCGGTCATGTTGAATTCGCCGAGCTGGTCCTGGGGCAGATCGCGCAGGCGTTGGTAGAAGCTGCGCGGGCCGAGGAAAAATCCACCGTGAATCGACACGCCGCCCTGCGCCATCGACTCATCCAGGGTGCCGGCATTGGCCTGCTGTTGCAGGGCAACGTCGGGGTAAACCTTGCGCCGCACGATGCCGGCGTCAGACAACGCCAACAGGCCGTTGACGAACATTTCGCTGCAACCGTACAACCCTTTGGCAAAAGGCTCGACACCCCCTTCGCGCCTGATCAGGGGTGCCCAGTAGTGCGCGTCGAGGTCGGTCAGCAGCGTGCGGTAATGCTCGTTGTCCGCTTGCCGCGCGAGCAACGCGGCGGTCAGCGCATCGCCCATGGAGCCAATGCCGATCTGCAGGGTGCCACCGTCGCGCACCAGGGTGCTGGCGTGCAAGCCGATGAAATGATCCTGGAAACCCACCGGCATGTTGGGGGTGGAAAACAGGGTACTGCGCTCCTCCTCGTCGATCAGCCAGTCGAACGTCTCGCGGTCGACTTCTGAATCACCGGGCATGTACGGCAGGTCGCTGTGCACCTGGCCGAGCATCAGGATGGTTTCACCCGCCGCCCTGCGCTTGGCAATCATGGGCAGCAGGTCGAGGGTGATATCGGGATTGCAGCTCAGGCTCAGGCGGCCAGGGTGCTGTGGGTCGTGGGCCACCAGTTGCGCCACCAGGTTCAAGCCGGCAGCGTTGATATCCCGGGCGGCGTGGCTGTAATTGCTGCTGACGTAGTCCTGCTGTGCCGAAGCGCTGTGCAGCAAGCTGCCAGGCTGCATGAAAAACTGCTGGATGTGGATGTTTGCGGGCGTTTGGTCTTTACGCAGGTCAGCGAGGAAGTCCAGCTCCGGGTAGTCGCCAAACACGCGCTCGATGAAAGGTTCCAGGAACCGTCGCTGCAGGCCGTCACCCAGGGGCGGACGACCCAGGCTCAAAGCGGTGTAGACCGTCAGCTGGCGCTCGGGCAGTTGGGCGACGCGTTGATAGAGCGCGTTGACGAAGCGGTTGGGCTTGCCTAATCCCAACGGCATGCCGAGGTGGATGTGCGCGGGTAACCGCGCCAGTACTTCATCGACTGCCTGCTCGATTGAAACGGACTGCACCATCAGACCCCTCCCGACCTATCCATGAATGACGCTAACCCGAGCTTGCCGGGTCTTGCGTGCCATGACCAGTCTTGAGGTCAAATCCCAGGCACAAAAAAGCCGCTCGCAAGCGGCTTTTTTTGCTGAAGACGGCGGCTTATTTCAGGCCGGACATCTTCTGGATGGCACCTTTGAGGTCATCATCGGAGCAATCTGCGCAGGTGCCTTTAGGAGGCATTGCGTTGATCCCGGTAATGGCCTTGGCCAGGATGCCGTCAAGGCCGCCCTGGTGATCGGCACGCTCTTTCCAGGCTGCAGTGTCACCGATTTTCGGTGCGCCCAGCAGGCCACTACCGTGGCAAGCGTTGCAATGTTTGGCAATAATCTCATCCGGGGTTTTCGCCCCGCCGCCGCCTGCCGAAGCAGCGACTTCCATCCCCTTGCACTCCTGACCTTGCACACAGACCTGGCCGACTGGTTCAAGGCGCTTGGCAATATCGTCGTTGGTCGCAGCTTGAGCGCTGACTGCCCAAAGGGCCAATACGGTTGCTGGTGCGGCCAGCATTTTCATAATTAGGTTCACGCGTACACCCTCAATGGTGGCTAGTCACGCCCACGGCCACGGTTTCGCAGGCGGGCGCAAGTATAACGGTTAGCCCGCCACACTGAAACAACCCTAAAGTCCTAGGGGTATTAAGTCATGGCGAAATACTGCTCGGGCGCCTCGAAAAACCTTGGCGGACGCCTCTTTTCTTAGAAATTGGCCGGTGTGGCTGCGCTGATTAGTCGCGCAGGCGCATCAAACGGATTGCGGAAACGATGTGGCTTGGTGCTTTCAAAATAGTAGCTGTCACCGGCTTCGAGCACGAAGGTCTCAAGCCCGACCACCAATTCCAGGCGCCCTTCGAGCAGAATCCCGGTTTCCTCCCCTTCGTGGGTAAGCATCTCTTCACCGGTATCGGCACCCGGTGGATAGATCTCGTTGAGGAAGGCGATTGCACGGCTCGGATGGGCCTTGCCCACCAGTTTCATGGTCACCGCGCCATCGGAGATATCGATCAGCTCGTTGGCTTTATAGACGATCTGCGTTGGTTTTTCCTGGAGGATCTCTTCGGAAAAGAACTCGACCATGGACATGGGGATGCCGCCAAGCACCTTCCTCAGCGAACTGATGGAAGGGCTGACACTGTTTTTCTCGATCATGGAAATGGTGCTGTTGGTCACACCCGCGCGTTTGGCGAGCTCACGCTGGGAAAGACCTTTTAGTTTGCGGATCGATTGCAGTCGTTCACCGACGTCCAATGCATTTGCCTCCCAGGATTCAGGTTATGTAAATATTGAGCGTTATCATGGCGACAGCGTTCAGTATTTACAACACTTGAGCCCAGGTCCGGTTCGCCAGCGCCCCAGCGGCTGTACCCCGCGGCCCGTCAGGCCTCGGAATAGAGCCGTGGCACCCGACGCAGGTTGCAGAAGATCTGGTAAGGAATGGTGCCCGCAGCCATCGCGATATCGCTGGCGAGGATGTTTTTGCCCCATAACTCGACCGTCGAACCCAGGCCAGCCTGGGGCACATCGGTCAAATCGATACACAGCATGTCCATCGACACACGCCCCAGCAACTGACTGCGCTGCCCCGCCACCAGCACCGGCGTACCGGTCGGCGCCTGCCGCGGATAACCGTCGGCATAGCCCATGGCGACCACACCCAGGCGCATGGGTTTTGGCGTGATGTAACGGGCGCCATAACCCACGGGTTCGCCGGCCGGCAATTCGCGCACACTGATGACTTTCGACTCCAGGGTCATCACCGGCTGTAAACGCGCGGCCACAGAGTTGGCTTCCTCGAACGGGGTGGCGCCATACAGCATGATGCCGGGGCGCACCCAGTCGCTGGGCACCTGCGGCCAACCCAGCACGGCCGGCGAGTTACGCAGGCTGACCTGCGCCGACAAGCCCTGGCGCGCCGCTTCAAATACCGCGACCTGCTCGCTTGCGCTGCTGCTATCGAGCTCATCGGCGCGGGCGAAGTGGCTCATCAGCACGATCTTCGCGACCTTGCCGCTGGCCAGCAGCCGTTGATACGCCGCCTGATAATCCGCAGGATGCAGGCCGACGCGGTGCATGCCCGAGTCCAGCTTGAGCCAGACGGTGATCGGCTTGCGCAGCGTCGCCTGCTCGATCACTTCGAGCTGCCACAACGAATGCACCACACACCACAAGTCCTGCTCGACGATCAGCGACAGCTCATCGGCTTCGAAAAAGCCTTCGAGCAGCAGCACCGGCGCTCGGATGCCAGCAGCGCGCAGCTCCAGGGCTTCTTCGATGCAGGCTACGGCAAACCCATCGGCATCCGCTTCCAGCGCCTGGGCACAGCGCACTGCGCCATGGCCATAGGCATCGGCCTTGATCACCGCGAGGGCGCGCGCCCCCGAGACTTCACGGGCCAGTTGGTAGTTGTGACGCAGAGCTTGCAGATCAATCAGGGCACGAGCAGGACGCATGGCGGCAGGCTTCCAGGCGGTTGGCGGGGGGGGAAGAAAAAACCGCTGCTGAAGACAGTATGAACCGCCAACAGCACCGGCAGAGGGATCGTTTACGGCAGAGCGGCGACTATCGACACTTCTACCAGGATTTCTGGTTCGCACAGCTTGGCTTCCACCGTCGCCCGCGCTGGCGCGACGTTTTTCGGCAGCCAACTGTCCCAGACACTGTTCATGCCCTGGAAGTCGGCATCGATGTCTTTCAGGTAGATCGTCGCCGACAGCAACCGGGTCTTGTCGGTACCGGCCAGATCGAGCAAACGCTCGATGTTGGCCAGGGTCTCGCGGGTCTGCTGTTCAACTCCGGCGTTCATGTCGTCGCCGACCTGTCCTGCCAGGTACACCGTACCGCTGTGGACTACGATCTGGCTCAAACGCTCATTGGTGAGCTGGCGCTGGATTGACATGTTTTGCAGACTCCTGGTGGGTGTTGCCATAACGAGAAATATCGAGGCCTTCGGCGCTGATCTGCGGCGTTTTCTTGGCCATCAGATCGGCCAGCAGGCGGCCGGAGCCACAGGCCATAGTCCAGCCGAGCGTACCGTGACCGGTGTTCAGGAACAGGTTTTTGAACGGGGTGGCACCAACAATCGGCGTGCCATCCGGCGTGGTCGGACGCAGGCCGGTCCAGAAACTGGCTTGCTGCAGGTCGCCGCCCTGAGGATAGAGATCGTTGACGATCATCTCCAGTGTTTCACGCCGACGCGGGTTCAGCGACAGGTCAAAACCGGCAATCTCCGCCATGCCACCGACGCGGATGCGGTTGTCGAAACGGGTGATCGCGACCTTGTAGGTCTCGTCGAGAATGGTCGAGGTCGGAGCCATGGCCGGATTGGTGATCGGCACGGTCAGCGAGTAACCCTTGAGCGGATACACCGGGGCCTTGATGCCCAACGGCTTGAGCAACTGCGGCGAGTAACTGCCCAGCGCCAGCACGTAGCGGTCGGCGGTTTCCAGCTTGCCGTCAATCCACACACCGTTGATCCGGTCACCGGCGAAGTCCAGGCGCTGGATGTCCTGGCCGAAGCGGAATTCAACGCCCAGCTTGATCGCCATTTCCGCCAGGCGGGTGGTGAAGATCTGGCAGTCGCCGGTCTGGTCGTTCGGCAGGCGCAGGGCACCGGCCAGGATGTCGGTGACGCTGGCCAGGGCCGGTTCGACGCGGGCAATGCCGGCGCGGTCGAGCAGCTCGAACGGCACACCGGACTCCTTGAGTACCGCGATGTCCTTGGCGGCGCCATCCAGTTGCGCCTGGGTACGGAACAGCTGGGTGGTCCCCAGGCTGCGGCCTTCGTAGGCGATACCGGTTTCGGCGCGCAATTCGTCGAGGCAGTCACGGCTGTACTCGGACAGGCGGACCATGCGCTCCTTGTTCACCGCATAACGGCTGGCGGTACAGTTGCGCAGCATCTGCGCCATCCACAGGTACTGGTCGATATCGGCGGTGGCCTTGATGGCCAGCGGGGCGTGGCGCTGCAACAGCCACTTGATGGCCTTGAGCGGCACACCCGGAGCAGCCCATGGCGACGCATAGCCCGGCGATACCTGGCCGGCGTTGGCGAAACTGGTTTCCATGGCAGCGGCCGGTTGACGATCCACGACCGTCACTTCAAAGCCGGCCCGAGCCAGATAGTAGGCACTGGCGGTACCGATTACGCCGCTACCCAAGACCAGAACGCGCATTTTTTTATCCCTCATCGCGGCAAACCGCTGACGTTGTTGTGTACAAGCAATGATGAGCGCAGTGTAAAAAACATTCGCCAGTGCTTTTCACTATATAAGTGCCTATATTTGGCGACAATTCTCGGCAATTTGGCTTTTCACGGAGGCGCATCCCCTATGCGGACCAACACTCAAACCAAACGTGAGCTGGACAAGATCGACCGCAACATCCTGCGCATCCTCCAGGCTGACGGGCGCATTTCGTTTACTGAGCTGGGGGAAAAGGTCGGCCTGTCGACCACGCCCTGTACCGAGCGGGTGCGGCGCCTGGAGCGCGAAGGGATCATCATGGGCTACAACGCCCGGCTCAATCCGCAACACCTCAAGGGCAGCCTGCTGGTGTTCGTCGAGATCAGCCTGGACTACAAGTCCGGTGACACCTTCGAAGAGTTCCGCCGCGCGGTGCTGAAACTGCCGCACGTACTGGAATGCCACTTGGTATCCGGGGACTTCGACTACCTGGTGAAGGCACGGATTTCCGAGATGGCCTCGTACCGCAAATTGCTCGGCGATATCCTGCTCAAACTGCCCCACGTGCGTGAGTCCAAGAGCTACATCGTGATGGAAGAGGTGAAGGAGAGCCTGAGCTTGCCGATTCCGGATTGAGGCCTGTGGTAAGTGTCCGTGCGCTGTGACCTACACCAAAACCTGTCGGTTAGCAGCCATGTACTCGAACACCTGCGCCTCGACCCGTGGGTGGATCAACTCCACCGGTCCGCGACCGTTGGGGCATGGCAGGGTCTTGGTGGTGCCGAACAAGCGACAGATCAGCGGCCGCTCGCCATACACGGTGCAGCCATTGGGACCCAGGTGTACGCAGTTCAGTTCGTCCAGGGCGGCATCCTGCTCGGCGCGAGTCTTGCGCGGCAGGCGGGACATTTCTTCCGGCGACGTGGTGACCGGACCACAGCAGTCATGACAGCCGGGCACGCACTCGAACGAGGGAATCTGCTGGCGCAGGGTACGAACGGTCTCGCGGTTGCAGCTCATCGAAACAAATACCCCTAAGGTGAACAAGGTTGGATTTTGCCCTAAAAGCCCTGCGCCAGACAGCAACAACCGACCAGTGTTGCCCAGGCAGAAAGGTCCGGCTTATGCTCCGTAAAATTTACTCAACACCCGATAATCAGGATCAACCCATGACTGCCCGTGTTCAGCCGCCTGTCCCGAGCACCCATATCGCCTCCTATTACGCCGCCAGCAGCCTGCCGCAGCCGGATCATCCGGTACTTGCCGGTGAGCAACTGGCCGACGTGTGCGTGGTGGGCGGTGGTTTTTCCGGCCTGAACACAGCCATTGAACTGGCCCAGCGCGGTCTTCGCGTGGTGCTGCTGGAAGCACACAAAATCGGCTGGGGCGCCAGCGGACGTAATGGCGGGCAGTTGATTCGTGGTGTCGGCCATGGCCTGGACCAATTCAGCAATGTGCTGGGGGTCGAAGGCGTACGCCAGATGAAACTGATGGGCCTGGAGGCGGTGGACATCGTTCGCCAGCGGGTCGAGCAGTTCCAGATCCCCTGCGACCTGACCTGGGGCTACTGCGACCTCGCCAACAAACCCCGCGACCTGGAAGGTTTCGCCGCGGACGCGGACGAGTTGCGCAGCCTCGGTTATCGCCACACCACCCGCCTGCTGCAAGCGCACGAGATGCACAGCGTGGTGGGCTCAGACCGCTACGTGGGCGGACTGATCGACATGGGCTCGGGGCACCTGCACCCGCTGAACCTGGCCCTGGGTGAAGCCGCTGCCGCCCTGCAACTGGGGGTCCGTCTGTTCGAGCAATCGGCAGTGACCCGCATCGACTACGGGCCCGAGGTCAAGGTCCACACCGCGCAAGGTTCGGTCCGCGCCAAGACCCTGGTGCTGGGCTGCAACGCCTACCTCAATCACCTCAACCCGCACCTGAGCGGCAAAGTGCTGCCCGCCGGCAGCTACATCATCGCCACCGAACCCTTGAGTGAAGAGCAGGCCCACGCCCTGCTGCCGCAGAACATGGCCGTGTGCGACCAACGCGTGGCGCTGGACTACTACCGGCTTTCGGCAGACCGACGCCTGCTGTTCGGCGGCGCCTGCCACTATTCGGGCCGCGATCCGGCGGACATCGGCGCCTACATGCGACCGAAGATGCTGGAGGTTTTCCCGCAATTGAGCGCGGTGAAGATCGACTATCAGTGGGGCGGCATGATCGGCATCGGCGCCAACCGCCTGCCCCAGATTGGCCGGCTCAAGGACCAGCCGAATGTGTATTACGCCCAGGCGTACTCCGGACACGGGGTGAATGCCACTCACCTGGCCGGCAAACTACTGGGTGAAGCCATCAGCGGCCAGCACAGCGGCGGTTTCGACCTGTTCGCCAAAGTACCGCACGTGACCTTCCCGGGCGGCCGCTACTTGCGCTCGCCATTGCTGGCCCTGGGGATGTTGTGGCACCGACTCAAAGAGCTGGCCTGATCCGAAGAGCCGCTCAAAGCTGCCAGAACGGCTTCAGCCCCTCTTCCCTCGCCTGCTCACGACTCAAGCCGACATCGCGCAGTTGTTCCGGGGTGAGTTCGAGCAGGGTCTTGCGCGTGTGCAGACGGTGCCACAGCAAACCCCAGCGCCCCAGGCAGGACGGGGCATTGCGGATCGCCGTCGGCATGCCCTGGTCGTGCCCTGCCACCAGTTCCTGACTGTGTAACGTCAGCCGCACATCGCTCAAGCCGTTCATTTTTAGTGCTCCTGTTTACTTGGGTAGCCAGAGATTCCATGATGCGCGGGCAGGCAAAACCATTACAGATTCAATGGACCTGTATTACCTCCATACAGATTTGCTGAATTAACCGCTGAATGATGGTTTTTTTCCTGATCTGTACTGGTCCCTCCTCTCACACCGAGGCTGAAACATGACGCTGTACGTCAACCTCGCCGAATTGCTCGGCACGCGCATCGAACAGGGCTTCTACCGGCCCGGTGACCGTCTGCCTTCCGTGCGGGCCTTGAGTGTCGAGCATGGGGTCAGCCTGAGCACGGTGCAGCAGGCCTATCGGGTGCTGGAGGACAGTGGGCTGGCGCGGCCCAAGCCCAAGTCCGGCTACTTTGTCCCTGTGGGGCGGGAACTGCCCGAACTGCCGGCGGTAGGCCGCCCGGCCCAGCGCCCGGTCGACATCTCCCAGTGGGACCAGGTGCTGGAGCTGATCCGCGCCGTGCCACGCAAGGACGTGGTGCAACTGGGCCGCGGCATGCCGGATATCACCACACCGACCATGCAGCCCCTGCTGCGCAGCCTGGCGCGGATCAGTCGGCGCCAGGACATGCCGGGGCTGTACTACGACAATATCTACGGGGTGCTGGAACTGCGCGAGCAGATCGCCCGCCTGCTGCTCGATTCAGGCAGCCAACTGAGCGCCAGCGACCTGGTGATCACCACGGGCTGCCACGAAGCGTTGTCCACCAGCATTCGCGCCATCTGCGAACCAGGCGACATCGTCGCGGTGGACTCGCCGAGCTTTCACGGCGCCATGCAGACCCTCAAGGGGCTGGGTATGAAGGCCCTGGAGATTCCCACCGACCCCCTCACCGGGATCAGTCTCGACGCCCTGGAACTGGCCCTCGAACAGTGGCCGATCAAAGCCATACAGTTGACCCCCAACTGCAACAACCCGCTCGGCTACATCATGCCGGAGTCGCGCAAACGTGCGCTGTTGACCCTGGCACAACGGTTTGACGTGGCGATCATCGAAGACGATGTGTATGGCGAACTGGCCTACACCTACCCTCGACCGCGCACCATCAAGTCCTTCGATGAAGACGGTCGCGTGCTGCTCTGCAGTTCGTTCTCCAAGACCCTGGCACCTGGGCTGCGGATCGGCTGGGTCGCTCCCGGACGGTACCTGGAGCGGGTGCTGCACATGAAATACATCAGCACCGGCTCGACCGCGCCACAACCGCAAATTGCCATCGCCGAGTTTCTCAAGGGCGGGCATTTCGAGCCGCATCTACGGCGAATGCGTAACCAATACCAGCGCAATCGCGACCTGATGCTCGATTGGGTCAGCCGCTACTTTCCCCTCGGCACCCGCGCCAGCCGTCCCCAGGGCAGCTTCATGCTGTGGGTCGAACTGCCGGAAGGGTTTGATACGCTCAAGCTCAATCGGGTGCTGCTCGACCAGGGCGTACAGATCGCCGTTGGCAGTATTTTCTCCGCCTCAGGCAAGTACCGTAATTGCCTGCGCATGAACTACGCAGCCAAACCCACGGCTCAGGTCGAGGAAGCGGTGCGTAAGGTGGGTGCAGCGGCGATCGCCCTGCTGGCCGAGGCCAGCTAGTTCATCTGGGAACTCGATGCCCGAGAGCTTCCTAGGCGCCATCGGCACGCCGCGACGACTTCGCCAGCCGTGCCATACTCCCTACCTGCCCATCTGCAGGAACATTCGACTTGCGCCGAAAAAACGCCCTGCTCTGCCTGATGCTCGCCGCGTTGCTGAGCAGTTGCGCCTCGCTCAACGTGCCCCGCGAGCCTAGCCAGGCATTGCCTGCTGCCGAGTCCTCTTTCGGGCGCTCGATCCAGGCCCAGGCCGCCCCCCATGAAGGGCGATCCGGATTTCGCCTGCTATCGGACAGCAGCGAAGCCTTCGCCGCCCGTGCCGAGTTGATCCGCAATGCGCAGCGCAGCCTCGACCTGCAGTACTACATCGTCCACGACGGTATCAGTACCCGACTGCTGGTCAGCGAACTGCTCAAGGCCGCTGACCGAGGCGTGCGCGTGCGCATCCTGCTCGACGACCTCACCAGCGATGGCCAGGTCCAGACCATTGCCACACTGGCCGCTCACCCACAGATTCAGATTCGCCTGTTCAATCCGCTGGAACTGGGCCGCAGCACCGGCGTCACTCGCACCATGGGCCGCCTGCTCAATCTCTCGCTGCAGCACCGGCGCATGCACAACAAGCTGTGGCTGGCGGACAACAGCGCCGCCATTGTCGGCGGGCGCAACCTGGGCGACGAGTACTTCGATGCGCAGCCCAAGCTGAATTTCACCGACATCGACCTGCTGGGTGTCGGACCCGTCGCTGAGCAGCTCGGCCACAGCTTCGATCAGTACTGGAACAGCGCCCTGAGCAAGCCGATCGATGAGTTTGTCTCCAGCCAGCCCACGGCCAGGGACCTGGCCGAGACCCGCGCGCAGCTGCAAGCGTCCCTGGACGAAAGCCATCGGCAAAACCAGGCCCTGTACCAGCAGTTGAAGGCCTACCAGACCGATCCGCGCCTGGACCTCTGGCGCAGCGAGCTGATCTGGGCCTGGAACCAGGCGTTGTGGGACGCTCCGAGCAAAGTGCTGGCCAAGGGTGAGCCGGATCCGCAACTGCTACTGACCACCCAACTGGCCCCCGAACTGCAAGGGGTGAGCAAAGAGCTGATCATGATCTCAGCCTACTTTGTGCCCGGCCCACCCGGACTGGTGTATCTCACCGGGCGGGCCGATGCCGGAGTGTCCGTCAGCTTCCTGACCAACTCGCTGGAGGCCACCGATGTGCCCGCCGTCCACGGCGGCTACGCCCCTTACCGCAAGGCGCTGCTGGAGCACGGCGTGCAACTGTTTGAACTACGCCGGCAACCGGGCGAAGGCGGCGGTAGCGGGCCAAGCCTGTTTCGCAGTTCCAGCTACCGCGGCTCCGAATCCAGCCTGCACAGCAAGGCGATCATCTTCGATCGCCAAAAGGCGTTCATCGGCTCATTCAACTTCGACCCGCGCTCGGTGCTGTGGAACACCGAAGTGGGGGTGCTGGTCGACAGCCCGGCGCTTGCCGAGCGTGTTCGCGAACTCGCCCTGGAAGGCATGGCGCCTCCTCTCAGCTATGCGGTGCGGTTACAGGAGGGCCAACTGGTCTGGGTCACTGAAGACGATGGCAAGCTGCACACCCTGACTCGCGAGCCGGGAAACTGGTGGCGCCGCTTCAATGCCTGGTTCAGCGACACCCTGGGCCTGGAGCGGATACTGTAAACCCGGATCTCAGATCGGCGCCGCCGCCTCGCCAAACGCCCCTTGGCGCAGCAACAACAACACCAGGCCAAAGGCCCCGGCCGCCATCAGTAATGGCAAGGCGTGTCCGCTGACCCACTGACTGCCGGCACCCGCTGCAAGCGGGCCAATCAAGCAACCGATACCCCAGAGTTGGGCGATGTGGGCGTTGGCCCGCACCAGCGCATCATCGCGATAACGCTCGCCCACCAGAATCAGCGACAAGGTGAACAAGCCGCCGGCACTGGCACCGAACAGCACCCACA
The DNA here is from genome assembly GCF_033989915.1 of Pseudomonas sp. P5_152. Taxonomy (NCBI): domain Bacteria; kingdom Pseudomonadati; phylum Pseudomonadota; class Gammaproteobacteria; order Pseudomonadales; family Pseudomonadaceae; genus Pseudomonas; species Pseudomonas sp. P5_152. The sequence continues at coordinate 2,890,004 of NZ_JASFAH010000002.1, forward strand.
GCGGCCAGATCAGCAAGGTGTCGAGCAACAGCGGAATCGCCAGGCTCGACAGCATCAGTATCACCGCGCAGCCGGCAAACAAGGTTCGCCGCGACAGATAGTCCGCAAGGGCGCCAATGGGCAATTGCAGCAACGCATCGCCGACTACCACGGTGCTGACCATGGCCAGGGCAATTTCTGCGGTGAACCCCTGTTGCAGGCAATACACCGGCAGCAGGGTCAGGATCATCGCCTCGAACGCAGCAAACAACGACACCGCCCAAGCGATCGCCGGCAGGCCACGGCAGAAACCCAACAGGTCACTGAAGGTCACACTCAGGGCTTCGCTGCTCGGTGCCCCGCTACGCCCCATCAAGACCAGCGGCGAAGTCACCAGCAGCGCGACCCCGACCCAGAAACCGATATCGTTGTCGGTACCCAGCACCCCCAGCAACAACGGTCCAGCCAATTGACTCAAGGCATAGCTGCAGCCATACAGCGCCACCAGCCGGCCACGCCATTGCTCAACCACCAACTGGTTGATCCAGCTCTCGCCGAGAATGAACACGATGGTCAGGATGACCCCGATCATCAGCCGCAGTACCAGCCACACCGGGTAGCTGGGCAACAACGCCAGCAGGCCAATGGAGAGGGCTCCGGCCCACAAGCACAGGCGCATCAGGTTAGCCGTACCCAGGCGAGCCGCCAGGTGGCTGGAGATCTTCGCCCCCAGCAGGACGCCAATTGCCGGCATGGCCGCCATCACCCCGATTGAAAACGCGCCATAACCCCAGCTTTCCAGGCGAAACGACACCAACGGCATGCTCACGCCCAGGGCGAGGCCGACACTCAGGACCGAGGCCAGAACGGCGAAATAAGTCGCCCAACGCATGTTCCACGCTCCTGTGGATATTCTTATGTGTGGCACAAAGCAATGTGGGAGCGAACCCGCTCGCGATGGCGGCGCAACATTCAACACGACGTCGACTGTCATACCGCTATCGCGAGCAAGCTCGCTCCCACAAGGGATCTACGTCGTTCAGGGAGCCAGGCTCCCTGAAAGGCTTACAGCTTGATCCAGGTCGCCTTCAGCTCGGTGTACTTGTCGAACGCGTGCAGCGACTTGTCACGGCCGTTGCCCGATTGCTTGAAGCCGCCGAACGGTGCGGTCATGTCGCCGCCATCGTACTGGTTGACCCACACGCTACCGGCGCGCAGTGCCTTGGCGGTCAGGTGAGCCTTGGAAATGTCCTTGGTCCATACCGCTGCGGCCAGGCCATACGGCGTGTCGTTGGCGATCTGGATAGCCTCCTCGGCGGTATCAAAGGTGATGACCGACAGTACCGGGCCGAAGATTTCTTCCTGGGCAATCTTCATGGCATTGCTCACGCCGTCGAAAATCGTCGGCTCCACGTAGGTGCCACCGGTTTCCTCGAGGATGCGCTTGCCGCCCGCCACCAGCTTGGCGCCGTCGGTATGCCCAGACTCGATGTACGACAGCACGGTGTTCATTTGCTGGGTATCGACCAACGCACCCACGGTGGTGGACGGGTCCAGCGGGTTGCCTGGCTTCCAGGTTTTCAGGGCCTCGATCACCAGTGGCAGGAACTTGTCCTTGATCGAACGCTCGACCAGCAGGCGTGAACCGGCGGTGCAGACTTCGCCCTGGTTGAAGGCAATTGCGCCAGCAGCGGATTCAGCGGCGGCCTGCAGGTCCGGCGCATCGGCAAACACGATGTTCGGGCTCTTGCCGCCGGCTTCCAGCCAGACGCGCTTCATGTTCGACTCGCCGGAGTAGATCATCAGTTGCTTGGCGATCTTGGTCGAACCGGTGAACACCAGGGTATCGACATCCATGTGCAGGGCCAGGGCCTTGCCCACGGTGTGGCCGTAGCCTGGCAGTACGTTGAGCACGCCTTTGGGGATACCGGCCTCGACGGCCAGGGCCGCGATGCGGATGGCGGTCAGCGGGGATTTTTCGGACGGCTTGAGGATCACCGAGTTACCGGTGGACAGCGCAGGACCGAGTTTCCAGCACGCCATCATCAGCGGGAAGTTCCACGGCACGATAGCGCCCACCACGCCCACAGGCTCACGGGTCACCAGGCCCAGTTGATCATGAGGGGTCGCGGCCACTTCATCGTAGATCTTGTCGATCGCTTCACCGCTCCAGCTCAGCGCCTGGGCGGCACCAGGAACGTCGATGTCCAGGGAGTCGCTGATCGGCTTACCCATGTCCAGGGTTTCCAGCAGGGCCAGCTCCTGGGCATTTTGCTTGAGCAGGCCGGCGAAGCGGATCATCACGGCCTTGCGCTTGGTCGGGGCCAGGCGAGACCAGACACCGGAATTGAACGTGGCGCGGGCATTGTCCACGGCGCGCTGGGCGTCGGCGGCATCACAGCTGGCAATCTTGCCCAGCAGACGGCCATCGACCGGGCTGATGCACTCGAAGGTCTCGCCGGAGACCGCATCGGTGTATTCGCCATTGATGTAGGCGCGGCCTTCGATTTTCAGGTCGCGGGCACGTTGTTCCCAGTCGGCACGAGTCAGGGTGGTCATACGAGTGTCCTCCTCTTATTGAATACGACACCCGCGTTCTTCGCGGGCGCTGTCAGGAATTCTGCCCGGCCAGCCTTGCAATCGGCCCTAGGCACCCGCCACCCTAAACCAGCCACACCTCAAGTTTCAATATATTTGACACAAGGCCGGCAAACGACCTTGCGATGTTCATTTTAATAAACATAGACTCGGGGCTTTCCAAGCAAACACGGGGGGATTACCAGAATGAGCATCCAGGACATCGTCGATTTCAGCCAGGCCGGCACCGCCGCCGAACGCTACCGCCCGGACGCGGCCAAAATCCTCAAGGGCGACCCTGAGCAGACCGTCTACAACCACTACAACAGCCCATGCGGCCAGCTCAATGCCGGGGTCTGGGAAGGCGCAGTCGGTCAGTGGACGGTGAATTTCACCGAACACGAATACTGCGAAATCGTCCAAGGGGTTTCGGTGTTGCGCGACACCGACGGCAATGCCAAGACCCTGCGCACCGGTGACCGATTTGTCATCCCGGCCGGGTTCCGTGGCACCTGGGAAGTCCTGGAAACGTGCCGAAAGATCTACGTGGCGTTTGAACAAAAACCATAAGCATATACTGCACAACGGGTCCTGGTCGGGAGGAGGATCGAGTTGTCCCCAAGGACATTTCGTTCACTTTAAAGGATTAAAGAACATGACCAATGAAGAAGTAAGCTCCGCACTTCAACACCTGATTGGCAAGCCCTACACGCCTGCAGTGAAGGCCTATATCAGCGAACTGACTGCACGGCCGCGTGTAGTCGGCCCCGGCGACGGCTCGACCAGGGAACTGGACAGAGCGCGAATTCACATCGTCGCCGATGCCTCTGGCACCATCGAGGCCTTCAACTTCGGTTGAATGCCCGCCAGGCCAGTACTGACATAAAAAGGCCGGTATCTCGCGATACCGGCCTTTTTAACGGGAGCGCACAGGACGTGCCTCAATCCAGACCTACAACGCAAGGAGGCAACATGCCCGATACTGCAGACTCATGCGACGTCACCATCGCTGAGTACACCATCGGCCAGACCTACACCCCTCAGTTGCTCGAGGAAGTGCGAGCCCTGGCCAACGGCGCACCGGTGCGGGTCACCGGCCCTCGCCATGCATCAGACCGCAAGCGAGTCCCGCGACGGATCAGCCTGCTGACCAATGCCGACAATGTCATCGTCAGCATTCAGTGCGGTTGAGCAACTGAAGCTTTTCCCAAGGCCACAAAAAAGGCCCGTATCTTGCGATACGGGCCTTTTTCTCAAGAGGGAAAAATCAATTACTTGATTTTGCCTTCCTTGTAGATCACGTGCTTGCGAACAACCGGATCAAATTTCTTGATCTCGATTTTGTCCGGAGTAGTGCGCGCGTTTGACGCAAGTACTTACACAGAGCGATACATATTTACCGCACTCGCTCGTGCTGTTTCACATGACTATATCACTGTGCCCCGATAAACGAGGGGCTTTGAAATCAATCACGCAAGGAAGCAAACATGTCTGGAATCACTTATCTGCAACGTATAGCCCTGCTCCCCCTGCTTGCACTGAGTATGGGAATGCTTGAAGCCTCGGCCTCCGAGAACAACGATCAGCCCGGCCTATGCAATGACAACTTTGGATACAGCACCCTCAGGCCGGCTCAGGTCACACCCCTCCTTTTGGAAGAGCTGCGCGAGTTGTCAGGGGCTGCAATCGTACGCCATGAAAAAACCGGCGAGAGCTATACCCAGGACTACAGGAATGATCGCCTGCGAGTGTTCAGCGATGCAAAAAATAACTACAGCCACTTCAAGTGCGGCTAATCGGTTGATCGATCCTCGCTGAGGAATTACTGGGTCGTTAAAAGCATCAGGTTCGAAAAAACAACAAAAAAGGCCCGTATCTTGCGATACGGGCCTTTTTCTCAAGAGGGAAAAATCAATTACTTGATTTTGCCTTCCTTGTAGATCACGTGCTTGCGAACAACCGGATCAAATTTCTTGATCTCGATTTTGTCCGGAGTAGTGCGCTTGTTCTTGTCGGTAGTGTAGAAGTGACCAGTACCGGCGCTCGAAATCAAACGAATCAATTCACGCATGATTAGCTCCCTTAGATCTTGCCAGCTTTGCGGATTTCGGCCAGCACGACAGTGATGCCACGCTTGTCGATGATACGCATGCCTTTGGCAGATACGCGCAGACGCACGAAACGTTTCTCTTCTTCAACCCAGAAGCGATGATGCTGCAGGTTCGGCAGGAAACGACGACGGGTTTTGTTGTTTGCGTGGGAAATGTTATTCCCAGTCACCGGACCCTTACCGGTAACTTGACATACTCTCGACATGCCTCAGCCCTCTAAAACCACATGCCCAACCCGGCATGGGTTGGCCGCTTAATCTCTCAGTCATTTGGCGCCAGGCGCCGCGTTTCTTTAGAGGTCTTACCGGCTACACCTACAGTGAAGGAACCGGGCCCCTAGAAAAGAGCGCTGCTTTATACCAGAAAGACCCCATAGCAACAACTATTGGTGTGAAGAGAGTTTTCAAAAACCCCGGAATTACGGCGCCAGACGCCTTGGATAAAGGCTATCGATGGTAGCGACCGCTCGTCGCAGAGCATCGCCCTGCTCCCCCATATGGAGGGTACCGGCACGCCACCTTACGCTAATTCGCTGCGCCCGAAGCGCAATAAACAGCGAAAATACGTACCGTCGAGCAGGACACAAAACAAAAAGGGGATAGTCATTTGCCGGGCAGGCCACTAGGGTAAGCCTTTTCCAGACTGCACTCGCAGATGGGCCTTCGATCTGCAAAGGAATCCACACATGCGCCTCGCTGCCCTACCGCTGTTGCTTGCCCCACTCTTGCTGAGCCCTTTGGCCCAGGCTGCCGCCCTGAGCGTCTGCACCGAGGCCAGCCCGGAAGGGTTCGATGTCGTTCAATACAACTCGCTGACCACCACCAACGCCTCGGCCGACGTGTTGATGAATAGCCTGGTGGACTTTGACACCGCCAGTGGCAAGGTCGTGCCGAGCCTGGCCGATAGCTGGGAAGTCTCGGCCGACGGCCTGACCTATGTCTTCAGGCTGCGCCCGGAGGTGAAGTTCCATCGCACCGAGTACTTCACCCCGACGCGTACCTTGACCGCCGAAGACGTGAAGTTCAGCTTCGACCGTATGCTGGACCCCGCGCAGCCATGGCACAAAATCGCCCAGAGTGGCTTCCCGCACGCCCAATCCATGCAGTTGCCTGCGCTGATCAAGAAAATCGACGCACTCGACCCGCTGACCATTCGTTTCACCCTTGACCACCCCGACTCGACCTTCCTCGCCACGCTGAGCATGGGTTTCGCCTCGATCTACTCGGCTGAATACGCCGATCAGTTGCTCAAGGCTGGCACACCCGAGAAACTCAATAACCAGCCGATCGGCACCGGGCCGTTCATTTTCGGGCGCTTCCAAAAAGACGCATCGATCCGCTACAAGGCCAACCGCGACTACTTCGCCGGCAAGCCCGCGATCGACACCCTGGTGTTCGCCATCACCCCGGACGCCAACGTGCGCCTGCAGAAGCTGCGGCGCAACGAGTGCCAGATCGCCCTGTCGCCCAAGCCGCTGGACGTCCAGGCTGCCGCCAAGGAGCCGAACCTCAAGATCGAGAGCACGCCGGCCTTCATGACCGCCTTCGTCGCCATCAATAGCCAGCATCCGCCGCTGGATAAACCGGAGGTGCGCCAGGCGATCAATCTGGCCTTCGACAAGGCCAGCTACCTCAAGGCCGTGTTCGAGGACACCGCCCAAGCCGCCAACGGCCCTTACCCGCCCAACACCTGGAGCTATGCCAAGGACCTGCCGGGCTACCCGAAGGACCTCACCAAGGCCCGCGCGCTGATGGCCAAGGCAGGACTCAAGGACGGCTTCAAGACCACGATCTGGACCCGCCCTTCCGGCAGCCTGCTCAACCCCAACCCGAGCCTGGGCGCTCAATTGTTGCAGGCTGACCTGGCGGAAATCGGGATTCAGGCAGAAATACGCGTGATCGAATGGGGCGAACTGATTCGTCGGGCCAAAGCCGGCGAGCACGACCTGCTGTTCATGGGCTGGGCCGGTGACAACGGCGATCCAGACAACTTCCTGACCCCGCAATTCTCCTGCGCGGGCGTGAAGTCCGGGACCAACTTCGCACGATACTGCGATCAAGGCCTGGACAAGCTGATCAACGCCGGCAAGACCACCACCGAGCAGGGCGTGCGCACCAAGCTCTACGAACAGGCCCAGGGGCAGATCCAGCAGCAGGCGCTGTGGCTACCCCTGGCCCACCCGACCGCCTATGCCCTGACCCGCAAGGATGTCCAGGGTTACTCGGTCAGCCCGTTCGGGCGCCAGGACTATTCCAGGGTCAGCTTCAAGCCATAAGAGGCAAGCGGCAAGCTCAAAGCAGTCCGCGGACTGCTCCAGGCTTGCCGCTGGAAGCTTGCAGCTTGCCGCCGCTGCGCTCATATCCAGCCATACTCGGCCATCGACAACGGATCACCATCACCCACGATGAAATGGTCGAGCACCCGCACATCGACCAACTCCATCGTCTCCTGCAAACGCTTGGTCAGCACCCGGTCGGCTGAGCTCGGCTCGGCGTTTCCCGAGGGGTGGTTATGGCACAGGATCAACGCCGCCGCGTTGTGCGCCAGGGCGCGCTTGACCACCTGGCGCGGATGCACGCTAGTGGTGTCGATCGAGCCGCGAAAGAGGATTTCGAATGCCAGGACCCGATGCCGGGAATCGAGGAACAGGCAGGCAAACACTTCATGGGGCTCATGTCGCAGCATGGCCTTGAGGTAGTTGCGCACCTCGATCGGACTCTTGAGTACGGATGCCTGGCGCAGGTGCTCGGCCAAATGCCGACGCGCCATCTCCAGCACCGCCTGCAACTGGGCGAATTTCGCCGGCCCCAGCCCCAACTGGCCGACAAACGTTTGCTGGTCCGCCTCCAGCAGGTTACGCAAGCCGCCAAACTGCTGCAGCAAGTGCCTGGCCAGGTCCACCGCGCTTTTCCCGGCGACCCCGGTGCGCAGAAAGATCGCCAGCAATTCGGCGTCGGACAGACTCGCCGGACCCTGCTCCAGAAGTTTCTCCCGCGGCCGCTCTGTCGTCGGCCAATCTCGAATGCTCATAGCACCTCCCTGTCGATGGGCGCCGCTGTTCCCTAGCGGTCGCTGTGATATCGTAGCCCATCTTTTTTGCGGGCGATTGTTCCCTGGGGAGGGGGTTTCGCCACGTATGTCACCAACGAATTGAAAGGCAGACCTATGCAGCGGCTGTATCGGAAACGCATCGTTCTGGGCGTCGGCGGCGGCATTGCTGCCTACAAGAGCGCCGAACTGGTTCGCCGCCTGATCGACCAGGGCGCCGAAGTGCGCGTGGTCATGACCCGCGGCGGCAGCGAGTTCATCACCCCGCTGACCATGCAGGCCCTCTCCGGGCACCCGGTGCACCTGGACCTGCTGGACCCTGCGGCCGAAGCCGCGATGGGCCACATCGAGCTCGCCAAGTGGGCTGACCTGGTGCTGATCGCCCCCGCCACGGCGGACCTGATCGCCCGTCTGGCCCAAGGCATCGCCAACGACCTGCTGACCACCCTGGTGTTGGCCACCGACGCCACCGTGGCTCTGGCGCCGGCCATGAACCAGGCGATGTGGCGCGACCCGGCCACCCAGGCCAATACCCAGTTGCTTGAAAGCCGCGGCTTCAAGGTCTTCGGCCCGGCCTCGGGCAGCCAGGCCTGCGGCGACGTCGGCATGGGCCGCATGATGGAGGCCGATGACCTGGCCCAGTGCGCCGCCGATTGCTTCCAGCGCCAGGCGCTGACCGGTCGGCACGTGCTGATCACTGCCGGTCCGACCCAGGAAAACATTGACCCGGTGCGCTACATCACCAACCACAGCTCCGGAAAAATGGGCTTTGCCCTGGCCGAAGCTGCGGTGGAAGCCGGCGCCCGTGTGACCCTGATCACCGGACCCGTGCACCTGCCGACTCCGGACCGGGTGACGCGCATCGACGTGGTCAGCGCCCGCGACATGCTGGCCGCCTGCGAGGCTGCGATCCCTTGCGACCTGTTCATCGCGTCTGCTGCGGTTGCGGACTACCGGCCGGAAGTCGTCGCCCCGCAAAAACTCAAGAAAGACCCTACAACTGGCGACGGCTTCGTCCTGCAAATGGTCCGTAACCCTGACATTCTGGCCACCATTGCCACCCGACCTGATCGTCCGTTCAGCGTCGGATTCGCCGCCGAAACCGAACACCTGCTCGATTACGCCGCACGCAAGCTCAAGGACAAGAACCTCGACCTGATCGTCGCCAACGACGTGGCCAACCCCAGCATTGGCTTCAACAGCGAGGAAAACGCCTGCAGCGTGATCGACCGTGAGTTGCACGCCACCCTTTTTGCCCAGACCAGCAAGGGCAAGATTGCCCGCCAGCTGATCACTTTTATCGCCGAACGTCTGAACCAGGTTTAATTCGTATGCACGCTTTGCAAGCCAAGATCCTCGACCCACGCATCGGCAGCGAATTTCCGCTGCCCCAGTACGCCACTCCCGGTTCCGCCGGCCTTGACCTGCGGGCGATGCTGGAACAGGACACCGTCATCAAGCCGGGAGAAACCCTGCTGATCCCTACTGGCCTGTCGGTATACATCGGCGATCCGGGCCTGGCTGCATTGATCCTGCCGCGCTCGGGCCTGGGCCACAAACATGGCATCGTGCTGGGTAATCTGGTCGGCCTGATCGATTCCGACTACCAGGGGCCACTGATGGTGTCCTGCTGGAACCGTGGCCAGACCGACTTCAACATCGTGGTGGGTGAGCGGCTGGCCCAGTTGGTGCTGGTACCGGTGGTGCAGGCGCATTTCGATCTGGTTGAAGAGTTCGTTGAAACCGAACGCGGCACCGGTGGTTTCGGCCATTCCGGCAGCCACTGATAACACCAGTGCCAGGACCGGGCGCTCTGCACGGCCCTGGCACTACGCTTTGCATTTCAGGATGAACCTTGCACAGACGCCAACTGCAGGATCTGGCGAGCGAATTCAAGACAACAGTCGACTGCACAAGTGCCAGCCCCATGGCATGGCACTTGTGCACCACGAACTCTGTACCGAAAACGCCGTCAAAGCCTTCAGTTTGAACCCGTCGACGAACCTCTCGTCGGCCCGTCCAGCAACCTTTGAGTTGGAGCAACCCCAGTGATGAGCAACACAACCCGCGTCGCCCCTGCATTTCCCGACAGCATCTTTCGCGCCTACGATATCCGTGGCGTGGTCCCGCAGACCCTGACCGCTGAAACGGCCTACTGGATCGGTCGCGCCATCGGCGCCCAGACCCTGGCCCAGGATGAGCCGAACATCAGCGTCGGTCGTGACGGCCGCCTGTCCGGTCCGGAACTGGTCGAGCAACTGATCCAGGGCCTGGCCGATGCCGGCTGCCATGTCAGCGACGTCGGCCTGGTGCCAACCCCGGCGCTGTACTACGCCGCCAACGTCCTCGCGGGCAAGTCCGGGGTGATGCTCACCGGCAGCCATAACCCGTCGGACTACAACGGCTTCAAAATCGTGATCGCTGGCGACACCCTGGCCAACGAACAGATTCAGGCCCTGCACCAGCGCCTGAAAAGCAACAACCTGACTAGCGGCCAAGGCAGCATCACCAAGGTCGAGATTCTCGATCGCTACAGCGCCCAGATTGTCCAGGACATCAAGCTCGCACGCCGCCTGAAAGTGGTGGTTGACTGCGGTAACGGCGCTGCCGGCGTGATTGCCCCACAGCTGATCGAGGCCCTGAATTGCGAAGTGATCCCGCTGTTCTGCGAAGTCGACGGCAACTTCCCCAACCATCACCCGGACCCGGGCAAACCGGAAAACCTGGTGGACCTGATCGCCAAGGTCAAGCAAACCAATGCCGACCTGGGCCTGGCCTTCGACGGTGATGGTGACCGTGTCGGCGTAGTGACCAATACCGGCGACATCGTGTTCCCGGACCGCCTGCTGATGCTGTTTGCCAAGGACGTGGTGGCACGCAACCCGGACGCCGAGATCATCTTCGACGTCAAATGCACCCGTCGCCTGACCCCGCTGATCAAGGAGTACGGCGGTCGACCACTGATGTGGAAAACCGGTCACTCGCTGATCAAGAAAAAAATGAAGCAGACCGGCGCCCTGCTCGCTGGCGAAATGAGCGGGCACATCTTCTTCAAGGAGCGCTGGTTCGGTTTCGACGACGGCATCTACAGCGCCGCTCGCCTGCTGGAGATCCTCAGCCAGGAGAAATCCACGGCCCAGGAACTGTTCGAGACCTTCCCGAACGATATTTCTACGCCGGAAATCAATATCCATGTGACCGAAGAGAGCAAATTCAGCATCATTGATGCACTGCACGACGCCCAGTGGGGCGACGGCGCCGACCTGACCACCATCGACGGTGTACGGGTCGACTACGCCAAGGGCTGGGGCCTGGTTCGCGCCTCCAACACCACACCGGTGCTGGTGCTGCGCTTCGAGGCCGACGACGAGGCCGAATTGCAGCGCATCAAGGATGTGTTCCACGCTCAACTGAAACGTGTCGCACCTGACCTCCAACTCCCGTTTTGATTATTTGAAGCGCCTTTTACACAAGTGCCGGAGCCCTGAATGACCCTCGAACGCGAAGCCGCCGCCAACACCGCCAAGGTCCTGTCCGAAGCGCTGCCTTACATTCGCCGCTATGTCGGCAAGACGCTGGTGATCAAATACGGCGGCAACGCGATGGAAAGCGAGGAGCTGAAAACCGGCTTCGCCCGCGACATCGTGATGATGAAAGCCGTGGGCATCAACCCGGTGGTAGTGCACGGTGGCGGCCCGCAAATCGGTGACCTGCTCAAGCGCCTGTCGATCGAGAGTCATTTCATCGACGGCATGCGCGTGACAGACGCCCAGACCATGGACGTGGTGGAGATGGTCCTCGGCGGTCAGGTCAACAAGGACATCGTCAACCTGATCAACCGCCATGGCGGCAGCGCCATCGGCCTGACCGGCAAGGACGCCGAGCTGATTCGCGCGAAGAAGCTCACCGTTACACGCCAGACGCCGGAGATGACCCAACCGGAAATCATCGACATCGGGCAAGTGGGCGAAGTGGTCGGGATCAATACCGATCTGCTCAACCTGCTGGTCAAGGGCGACTTCATCCCGGTGATCGCGCCAATCGGCGTGGGGGCCAACGGTGAGTCGTACAACATCAACGCCGACCTGGTGGCCGGTAAAGTGGCCGAAGCGCTGAAAGCTGAGAAGCTGATGCTGCTGACCAACATCGCCGGCCTGATGGACAAGTCAGGCACTGTGCTGACTGGCCTGACGACCCAACAGGTCGACGAACTGATCGCCGACGGCACCATCTACGGTGGCATGCTACCGAAGATCCGTTGCGCGCTGGAAGCGGTTCAGGGCGGCGTGGGCAGTTCGCTGATCATCGATGGCCGGGTACCCAATGCGATCCTGCTGGAAATCTTCACCGATACCGGCGTGGGCACCCTGATCAGCAATCGCAAGCGTCCTTAAGCGCTGGCACCTGCAAAAAGACCCCGCTCAGCCTGGCTGAGCGGGGTCTTTTTTTGCCTGCGGTCCTTGTAGGAGCGAGCTTGCTCGCTCCTACAAGGCGGCGTATCAGACGCCGAACTGCGCGCGGTAGGCTTCTACGGCTGGCAGATGCTGCTTGAGCTGAGGATCATCGGCCAGGAACTCCAGGACCTGGTTCAACGAAACGATGCTGATCACCGGAATCGCGAAGTCACGCTCCACTTCCTGGATCGCCGACAGTTCGCCATTGCCGCGCTCCTGACGGTTGAGGGCGATCAACACGCCAGCGGCCTTGGCACCGTCCTGGGAAGCGATGATCTGCATCACTTCACGGATCGCGGTGCCCGCGGTAATCACGTCGTCGATGATCAGCACTTCGCCGGTCAGCGGCGCGCCAACCAAGCTGCCGCCCTCGCCGTGGGCCTTGGCTTCCTTGCGGTTGAAGCACCATGGCAGGTCACGGTCGTGGTGTTCAGCCAGGGCCACTGCGGTGGTTGCCGCTAACGGGATGCCCTTGTACGCCGGACCAAACAGCACGTCGAAGGCAATACCGCTCTCGACAATGGCCGCCGCATAGAAGCGACCCAGCTGCGCCAAGGCGCTGCCGGAGTTGAACAGGCCGGCATTAAAGAAGTAAGGGCTGGTGCGCCCGGACTTCAGGGTGAACTCACCGAAGCGCAAAACGCCGCGATCGATGGCAAAACGAATGAAATCGCGCTGATACGCTTGCATGCAAAAAACCCCAAATACCACGGATTTAGCTAATTAGCTTGACGCCGTGTATCATACACGCACGCGATTTTTGGGGCCATTTATGCGGATCATCAGTGTGAACGTCAATGGTATTCAGGCGGCAGTCGAGCGCGGTTTGCTCAGTTGGCTGCAAGCCCAGAATGCCGACGTCATCTGCCTGCAGGACACCCGCGCCTCCGCCTTTGAACTGGACGATCCAGCCTTCCAACTGGATGGCTACTTCCTTTATGCCTGCGATGCCGAAGTCCCCGCCCAAGGTGGCGTGGCTTTGTATTCGCGGCTGCAACCGAAGGCTGTCATCAGCGGTCTCGGTTTCGAGACGGCCGACCGCTACGGGCGCTACCTGCAAGCCGATTTCGACAAGGTCAGCATCGCGACCTTGCTGCTCCCTTCGGGGCAGAACGGCGATGAAGACTTGAACCAGAAGTTCAAGCTAATGGACGATTTCGCCCGTTATCTGGATAAACAGCGGCGCAAGCGGCGCGAGTACATTTATTGTGGCTCGCTGTACGTGGCGCAACAGAAGCTGGATATCAAGAACTGGCGCGACAGCCAGCAATCCCCGGGCTTCCTGGCACCTGAGCGTGCCTGGATGGACGAGATTGTCGGCAACATGGGTTATGTCGACGCCCTGCGCGAAGTCAGCCGTGAAGGCGACCAGTACAGCTGGTGGCCAGACAACGAACAGGCTGAGATGCTCAACCTGGGCTGGCGCTTCGACTACCAGCTGTTGACCCCAGGCCTGCGCCGCTTTGTTCGCAGTGCACGCCTGCCACGTCAACCGCGGTTCTCGCAGCACGCACCGCTGATCGTGGACTACGACTGGACGCTGACCATCTAGGCGTCGTTTCGCAAGACACAAAAAAGCCGACAGCGATGTCGGCTTTTTTGTGGGAGCGGGATTGCCCGCGATGAGGTCATGACCTTCAGCCCATGTGCTGCCTGCCAGATCGCTATCGCGGGCAAGCCCGCTCCCACCGGCAACGCACCTGGTTATTATTTGATCAGTCGCCAGGTGAACGGGTAGCGATACACCTGCCCCTCATTGGCCTTGACTCCGGCAATGATGGTCAGCACCAACGCGCCAATGGCCAATAGGCCAAACAAGAAGAAGCCGATCACCACCACCATCAACAGCAGGCAGATTGCCGAGGCAATGGCCACGCTGATCTGGAAATTCAGCGCCTCCTTGCCCTGGTCGTCGATGAACGGGTCCATCTCACGCTTCATCTGCCACAGAATCAGCGGGCCGATCAGCGAGCCGAAGGGCACCCAGATCCCCAGCAAGGCCGAGAGATGACAGAACATCGCCCACTGGCGAACCTCACGGCTCGGCACGGGCAGCGGCAGTTGCTCATCACTCATGACGCTCTCCTTGCTGGCGACCGGAACAATCAGTCAGCCAGCGCAGCCTGTTGCAGGTCGAAAATCTCGGCCATGCCTTTTTTCGCCAGTTCCAGCATCGCGGTCAGCTCTTCAGGCTGGAACGGCGCGCCTTCGGCGGTGCCCTGCACTTCGATGAAACCACCGGTGCTGGTCATCACCACGTTCAGGTCGGTCTCGGCGGCCGAATCTTCCAGGTAGTCCAGGTCCAGCACTGGCTCGCCCTGGTACATGCCCACCGACACGGCTGCGATCATTTGCTTGAGCGGGTCGCCGCCTTTCAGGCCGCCACGCTTCTTGATCACTTTCAAGGCATCGACCAAGGCCACCATGGCGCCGGTGATCGAGGCAGTACGAGTACCGCCGTCGGCCTGGATCACGTCGCAATCGACGTACAGGGTCACATCGCCGAGCTTGGACATATCCAGCGCAGCGCGCAGCGAACGGCCGATCAGGCGCTGGATTTCCAGGGTGCGGCCGCCTTGCTTGCCACGGCTCGCTTCACGCTGGTTACGTTCACCGGTGGCGCGCGGCAGCATGCCGTACTCGGCGGTCAACCAGCCCTGGCCCTGGCCCTTGAGGAAGCGCGGTACGCCGTTCTCGACGCTGACGGTGCAGATCACCTTGGTATCACCGAACTCGACCAGTACAGATCCCTCGGCATGTTTGGTGTAGTTGCGGGTGATGCGGATCGAGCGAAGCTGATCGGCAGCGCGACCACTTGGACGTTTCATAGGGGATACCTGTACGAAGGACGGAAATCTGCCGAGCATTATAGGGCGGC
The DNA here is from genome assembly GCF_033989915.1 of Pseudomonas sp. P5_152. Taxonomy (NCBI): domain Bacteria; kingdom Pseudomonadati; phylum Pseudomonadota; class Gammaproteobacteria; order Pseudomonadales; family Pseudomonadaceae; genus Pseudomonas; species Pseudomonas sp. P5_152. Next base: position 2,905,051 of record NZ_JASFAH010000002.1, read on the forward strand.
CGGGCACGCCTGGGCACTTCTAAAAAAAACCGGCGACGAGCGAGGGCTCTGCAGCGCACGCTGCGACGAGCTGCAGCGCTTTGTCGCACGCCTCGTTTGGGAGCTCCCGCTGCACTGCGCTACAATCGCGCGCCTTTGTTGCCTGTGGGCTTTAATTCATTCAAGCAGGTCCGCCGAACCCCGGGGTTCGCTAGCGACCTGCATCGCGAGGTACCGCCATGGTGCACAGCATGACCGCCTTTGCCCGCGTCGAAAAAGCCGGCAGCCAGGGCACCCTGAGCTGGGAGTTGCGCTCGGTCAACAGCCGCTATCTGGAACCGCACCTGCGCCTGCCAGAGTCCTTCCGCGACCTCGAAGGCAACGTGCGCGAGGCTCTGCGCCAGGGCCTGTCGCGAGGCAAGCTCGAATGCACCCTGCGTTTTACCGAAGAAACCGCCGGCAAGGCGCTGCAGGTTGACCGCGAGCGCGCCGCGCAACTGATCGCCGCCGCCGAAACCATTGCCAGCCTGATCAGCAATCCCGCGGCACTCAACCCGCTGGAAGTGCTGGCCTGGCCGGGAGTCCTGGTGGCCGATGCCAGCGACCCGCAAGCGCTGAATGCCGAGGCGCTGGCGCTGTTCAACCAGGGCCTCAAGGAGCTCAAGGCTGGCCGCGAGCGCGAAGGCGCGGAGTTGGCGCGACTGATCAGCGAGCGCCTGAGCGCCATTGAAGAAGACGTCGTGACCCTGCGCGAACTGGTCCCGCAGATGCTCGCCACCCAACGCCAGAAAGTCCTCGACCGCTTTGTCGACATGCAGGCCGAACTCGACCCGCAGCGCCTGGAGCAGGAAATGGTCATGCTCGCGCAAAAAAGCGACGTCGCCGAGGAACTGGACCGCCTGAGCACCCACATCATTGAAGTTCGCCGCGTCCTCAAGTCCGGCGGCGCCGCCGGCCGGCGCCTGGACTTCCTGATGCAGGAGCTCAACCGTGAAGCCAACACCCTGGGCTCCAAAGCTTTCGACCCGCGCAGCACCCAGGCTGCGGTCAACCTCAAAGTGTTGATCGAGCAAATGCGCGAACAAGTGCAGAACATTGAGTAAGGCAACCCCGACATGACCCACAGCACCGGCACCCTGTACATCATTTCCGCCCCCTCGGGCGCAGGCAAGAGCAGCCTGGTCAAGGCCCTGACGGACGCCGACCAGCGGATCCGCGTCTCGGTCTCCCACACCACCCGCGCCATGCGCCCCGGTGAAGAGAACGGGGTGAACTATCACTTCGTCGAGCGCAGCGAGTTCGTGAAGATGATCGAGCACGGCGATTTCCTCGAGCGCGCCGAGGTGTTCGGCAACCTCTACGGCACCTCGCAAAGCCACCTGCAGCAGACCCTGGACGAAGGCCATGACCTGATCCTGGAAATCGACTGGCAAGGCGCCGAGCAAGTGCGCAAATTGATGCCGCAGGCCCGCTCGATCTTCATCCTGCCGCCGTCCCTGCAGGCATTGCACCAGCGCCTGACCAATCGCGGCCAGGACAGCGACGAGATCATTGACGGCCGGATGCGCGAAGCCGTCAGCGAAATGAGCCACTACGTCGACTATGACTACCTGATCATCAACGACGATTTCGCCCACGCCTTGCACGATTTGCAGGCGATCTTTCGCGCCAATCAGCTGCATCAGAAGCGCCAGCAGCAGCTTCACGGCAAACTTCTGGCCGAATTGCTCGGTTAAACAGCACTTCCCAAAACCGCTGCAAGGGCTTTACATTGGCACTTGCAGCGCGTTGAAGAGCTTGGTTAAAAAATCAGCGCTTCCCTAATCGCTGGTGATTTTTTAAACTGTTGAGTCCGCTCGCCCAACCGGGCAGCGCGCATATTGCATTCGCTCCGAGGAATACCATGGCCCGCGTAACCGTTGAAGACTGCCTAGAACACGTGGAAAACCGCTTTGAGCTGGTCATGCTCTCTACCAAGCGTGCCCGTCAACTGGCCACCGGCGGCAAAGAGCCACTGGTCCAGTGGGAAAACGACAAGCCTACCGTTGTCGCCCTGCGTGAAATCGCCGAAGGCCTGATGAGCTACGAGTTCATCGCCAATGCTGAAATCGTCGAAGACGAACCGCTGTTCGCAGCGTTCGAGGACGAGTCCAACGAGGCCGTCTAAGCCTATGCCTGGTCGACGTAGCACGGCGCGGGATCACAGCCATCGGCAGGAGTCATCATGCCGAGCATAGACGCCCTCGCCGATCGCTTATCGACCTACCTCGGCAATGACCAGGTCAACCTGGTCCGCCGAGCGTATTTCTACGCCGAACAAGCCCACGACGGCCAACGCCGCCGCAGTGGCGAGGCGTATGTCACGCATCCTCTTGCCGTGGCCAATATTCTTGCCGACATGCACATGGACCATCAGAGCCTGATGGCGGCAATGCTGCATGACGTGATCGAAGACACCGGTATTGCCAAGGAAGCGCTGCAAGCGCAGTTCGGCGAAACCGTGGCCGAATTGGTCGATGGGGTCAGCAAACTGACCCAGATGAATTTCGAGACCAAGGCTGAGGCCCAAGCGGAAAACTTCCAGAAAATGGCCATGGCCATGGCGCGCGACATTCGCGTGATCCTGGTCAAGCTGGCCGACCGCCTGCACAACATGCGTACGCTGGAAGTGCTGTCCGGTGAAAAACGCCGGCGCATCGCCAAGGAAACCCTGGAAATCTATGCCCCCATCGCCAACCGGCTGGGCATGCACGCCATCCGCATAGAGTTCGAAGACCTCGGCTTCAAGGCCATGCACCCAATGCGTTCCGCGCGGATCAACCAGGCCGTTAAACGCGCCCGGGGCAACCGCAAGGAAATCGTCAACAAGATCGAAGAGTCCTTGAGCCACTGCCTGGCCATCGATGAAATCCAGGGCGAAGTCAGCGGCCGGCAGAAACACCTCTACGGCATCTACAAAAAAATGCGCGGCAAACGTCGGGCCTTCAACGAGATCATGGACGTCTACGCGTTCCGGATCATCGTCGACAAGGTCGATACCTGCTACCGCGTGCTAGGTGCTGTACATAATTTGTACAAACCACTGCCGGGGCGCTTCAAGGATTACATCGCAATCCCCAAGGCCAACGGCTACCAGTCGCTGCACACCACGCTGTTCGGCATGCACGGCGTACCGATCGAGATCCAGATCCGTACCCGTGAAATGGAAGAGATGGCCAACAATGGCATCGCCGCGCACTGGCTGTACAAGTCCAGTGGCGACGAGCAGCCAAAAGGCACCCATGCCCGCGCCCGCCAGTGGGTCAAGGGCGTGCTGGAAATGCAGCAACGCGCCGGCAACTCGCTGGAATTCATTGAAAGCGTGAAGATCGACCTGTTCCCGGACGAGGTCTACGTATTCACGCCCAAAGGCCGGATCATGGAGCTGCCCAAAGGCTCCACGGCGGTCGACTTCGCCTACGCGGTGCACACCGACGTCGGCAACAGCTGCATCGCCTGCCGGATCAACCGCCGCCTGGCACCGCTGTCCGAGCCCCTGCAAAGCGGCTCCACGGTCGAGATCGTCAGCGCCCCGGGCGCTCGACCGAATCCGGCGTGGCTCAACTTTGTAGTCACCGGCAAGGCACGCACCCACATCCGCCATGCCCTGAAACTGCAACGCCGTTCCGAATCCATCAGTCTCGGCGAACGCCTGCTGAACAAGGTGCTCAACGGCTTTGACAGCTCGCTGGAAAAAATCCCGGCCGAGCGGGTCAAGGCCATGCTCGCCGAGTACCGCCTCGAACTGATCGAAGACCTGCTCGAAGACATCGGCCTGGGCAATCGCATGGCCTATGTCGTGGCCCGCCGCCTGCTGGGCGAAGGCGAACAACTGCCCAGCCCGGAAGGTCCGCTGGCGATCCGCGGCACCGAAGGCCTGGTGCTCAGCTACGCCAAGTGCTGCACGCCGATTCCGGGCGACCCGATCGTCGGCCACCTGTCCGCGGGCAAAGGCATGGTCGTGCACCTGGACAACTGCCGCAACATCAGCGAAATCCGCCACAACCCGGAAAAATGCATCCAGTTGTCTTGGGCCAAGGATGTCACCGGCGAATTCAACGTCGAGCTGCGCGTCGAACTGGAACACCAGCGCGGCCTGATCGCCCTGTTGGCCAGCAGCGTCAATGCCGCCGACGGCAACATCGAGAAAATCAGCATGGACGAACGCGATGGTCGCATCAGCGTGGTTCAACTGGTGGTCAGCGTACACGACCGCGTGCACCTGGCCCGCGTGATCAAGAAACTGCGCGCCCTGACCGGGGTGATCCGCATCACCCGCATGCGTGCATAGCTCGCTAACGTAGCCAAGCCATTACAAGGAGTCATCAATGACCAAGACAGTTATCACCAGCGACAAGGCCCCAGCCGCTATCGGCACTTATTCCCAGGCGATCAAGGCCGGCAACACCGTCTACATGTCCGGCCAGATCCCGCTCGACCCAAAAACCATGGAACTGGTTGAAGGCTTCGAAGCCCAGACCGTCCAGGTGTTCGAGAACCTGAAGGCCGTAGCAGAAGCTGCCGGCGGTTCCTTCAAGGACATCGTCAAGCTGAACATCTTCCTCACCGACCTGAGCCACTTCGCCAAGGTCAACGAGATCATGGGCAAGTACTTCGACCAGCCTTACCCTGCCCGCGCCGCCATCGGCGTGGCTGCCCTGCCAAAGGGCTCCCAGGTTGAAATGGACGCCATTCTGGTAATCGAGTAACACGCGCGGCGTTACCTGACAGGTAACGCCGACCCCGCTCCCAAAGGATTTCCTCATGCGCAAAGCGCTAGCTCTCTCGTTGCTTGCGGTGCTGCTCGGCGGCTGTGCCAGTGACCCTGCCGACCGCGACATCAGCGGCACCTGGATCAACCAGGCGGCTATCGATGCCGCAGCCAAGGGCGTTCCGCTGCGTGAAGCCCTGCAAGCCAATGGCCCGAACCTGGAATGGGACGTCAACACCAAGGCCAGCCAGGCGCGCTACACCAATGGCTTTGAAAACATCGAAGGCAAGATCCTCGGCGAACAATCCGGCACCTGGAAGATCGAGGTGTACGGCAGCTCCGGCAGCGAGTTGAAACGCGATGGCAAACAACTGCAACAAGCGGCCAACGACAATGAGCCGGAGCAGACGTTTGACCTGCCCAAGGAAGCCGTTCCCGTAGGCGCCCCGCTGGGTGCCAGCTTTGAGCGCGCACTTTATTCGGCCTACCTGGGCGGTGGCTGGAAGATCGTCAACGGCCCTGGAGAAGGCAATACTGTGCAGTTCCAGGCCGACGGCTCAGTGCAGGGTTTGCCGGGTGCCGATCGCTACGCCTTGTGCCTGGCCGGTGATTGCGCGTCGATGAGCGGTGGCAATGACACCATCTGGCTGCAACTCAACGAGCAGGGCAACCCATGGATCTTTACCCGCAAGGGCGATGACATGGAGATTTTCCAGGCGGTCAACGGCGCACAGGCCGATGAAAAACCGTCGTTCTCCCCTGGCACCCGCCAGTGGACCCTGGAAAAGCAGTAAGCCGCCAGGAAACGGTGGGAGCGAGCCTGCTCGCGATGAACTCAGGGCTAACGCATGGACTCAGGCAGCGCGCGTAGTCGATGACGTGCATCGCGCGCAGCCGCAATCCCGCCCGGCTCGCTCCGGCCTCAGGCCTTGCCCGCCAGAATCGCTGCATAGCCCTCGCGATAAGTCGGATACCGGGGCTTCCAGCCCAACGCCTTCGCCCGCGCATTACTGCAACGCTTGCTGCCGGTACGCCGCACGCTGGCGTCTTCGGCCCACTCCGTCACTCCCAGGTATTCGCGCAGCCACATCACCACCTCGGCCAGCGGGGCGGGTGCATCGTCGACGCCAATGTAGCAATCGTCCAGCGCCACACCCTGATGGTTGGCATCGAGCAGGAACGCCAGCAACCCGGCCGCATCGTCGGCGTGAATCCGGTTGCCATACAACGGCGGGTCCACGGCCACACGATAGCCACGACGCACCTGGGTCAACAGCCACTCGCGGCCCGGACCGTAAATTCCGGTCAAGCGCACCACGCTGGCCGGGATGCCGCTGCCCAGTGCTATCTGCTCGGCCTCCAGCATCACCCGCCCGGAATACGCCGAAGCCTTGGCCGGAGCGGCTTCATCGACCCAACCACCGTCCTGCTGCTCGTAGACACTGCTGCTGGAGACAAACAGCAAACGCTCGGGCACCTGGCCGTAGTCGTCCAGCCAGCCCAGCACATGCTGCAGGCCCTGCACATAGGCCGCGCGATAGCCCGCCTCGTCGTGATCGGTGGCTGCCGCGCAATACACCAGGTAGTCCACAGCTCCGACAGGCCAGGTCTCTGGGCAATCTTCGTTGAACAGATCACCGGCGACCCCGATCACCCCAGCCGGCAAGTTGGCAATGGTGCGACGCAACCCATAGACCTGCCAGCCTTTTGCCAGCATTTGCTCAGCCAGACGGCCGCCGACATCACCACAACCGGCGATCAATACACTAGGCGCGGACATCAATTCACTCCCCTGATAAAGGCACAGACTAGCCTCGACAATGGACGAGCGGCTAGTAATAGAAGAAAAAAAGAGACGCTATTACTTCTGTTAACAAGAATTAATTGCAATAATGCCCGCCACTTTGTTCTCGGCCCCACGAGGCCTGGAAGGACATTAACCCTCTTTTTCTCTCAGGTCCGGCCAGCATGACACGCAATCCACTCTCCGCTTCGCCAACCACACCCGTCCGCCCGTTGCGCGCCTTGAGCGCCGTAGCCGCACTGGTGTTCAGTCTCCTGCTGGCCCCCACCGCAGCGTTCGCCGATGAGCCAACCTCCGCCACCGCGCCAGCCGCAGCAGTAGCACCTGCACCGGCCGCTGACGCCGACCACGCAGCGCCAACCGTGACGCCGGTCGCTACCGACCCGGCACTGGCTAGCGACGCACCTACCGCTGACGAGCCTGAAGTCCTGGAAGCCGACAACACCTTGGGCATGGCCCATGACCTGTCGCCGTGGGGCATGTACCAGAACGCCGACATTATCGTGAAGATCGTGATGGTCGGCCTGGCCATCGCCTCGGTCATCACCTGGACCATCTGGATCGCCAAGGGCTTCGAGCTGATGGCTGCCAAGCGTCGCCTGCGCAGTGAAATCACTCACCTGAAAAAGGCCACCACCCTCAAGGAAGCCAGCGCTACCGCCACCAAGGCCGGGACCCTGGCCAACCTGCTGGTCCATGACGCCCTGGAAGAGATGCGCCTGTCGGCCAACAGCCGTGAAAAGGAAGGCATCAAGGAACGTGTCAGCTTCCGCCTGGAGCGCCTGGTCGCGGCCTGCGGTCGCAACATGAGCAATGGCACCGGCGTGCTGGCCACCATCGGCTCCACCGCTCCCTTCGTCGGCCTGTTCGGCACCGTGTGGGGCATCATGAACAGCTTCATTGGCATCGCCAAGACCCAGACCACCAACCTCGCCGTGGTCGCCCCCGGCATCGCCGAAGCCCTGCTGGCAACCGCGCTGGGCCTGGTGGCGGCGATTCCTGCCGTGGTCATCTACAACGTCTTCGCCCGCTCCATCGCCGGCTACAAGGCTCAGGTCTCCGACGCCTCCGCTGAAGTCCTGCTGCTGGTCAGCCGCGACCTCGATCACCTGCCAAGCGAGCGCTCCTCGCAGCCGCATATGGTCAAAGTAGGGTAATCAGCCATGGGCTTGCATTTGAAGGAAGGCGCGAGCGACGACCTCGCCGAGAACCACGAAATCAACGTTACGCCGTTCATCGACGTAATGCTGGTGCTGTTGATCATCTTCATGGTGGCGGCCCCGCTGGCCACCGTGGACATCAAGGTTGACCTGCCCGCCTCCAGCGCCAAGCCGGCGCCGCGACCGGAGAAACCGGTGTTCCTCAGCGTCAAGGCCGACCAACGGCTGTACCTGGGCGAAGACGAAGTCAAGACCGAGACCCTCGGCGCGACCCTTGATGCTCGCACCCAGGGCAAGAAGGACACCACCATCTTCTTCCAGGCCGACAAAGGCGTGGACTATGGCGACCTGATGCACGTAATGGATGCCCTGCGGGCAGCCGGTTACCTGAAGGTCGGCCTGGTCGGACTTGAGACGGCAGCCAAAAAATGATCACGACGCGCCAAAAGCTGACGCGTTACAGCGCTAGCCTGGCGGTGGTGCTCGGCGTCCACGCGGTCGCGGTAATCCTCGCGCTCAACTGGAAGTCCTCGCCCCCCGTCCCGCTGCCGCCCATGGCGATGCTGGTCGAGTTGGCGCCGGTTCCGGCGCCACCGCAACCGGCACCGCCCAAGGTCGTAACGCCACCCCAACCGCCGACACCGGTAGAAGAACTGCCGCTGCCGAAACTGGCCGAAGCGCCAAAACCGACGATCTCGGTGCCCAAGCCAAAACCCAAGCCCAAGCCTCAGCCGCCTAAACCGGTAGAGAAAAAGCCTGAGCCGGTGAAGGAAAAACCTTCGGAAACGCCACCGTCCGAGGCCCAGCCAAGCAACGTACCGCCCGCCAAATCGGCACAGCCCATCCCCGGCCCAACGGCAGCACAAAATGCCGCCAAGGCCAGTTGGCAAGGCACACTGCTGGCGCACCTGCAGAAGTACAAGAAGTACCCGCCGGGCGCCCAGGCACGCGGCAAGGAAGGCCTGAACCGCTTGCGGTTTGTGGTCGATGCCGAAGGCAAGGTGTTGTCCTATGAGCTGGTTGGACGCTCCGGCAACGCCGATCTGGACCGGGCCACCCTGGAAATGATCCGCCGCGCCCAGCCCCTGCCCAAGCCACCGGCCGATATGCTCAACAACGGCTCGATCGAAATCGTCGCACCGTTTGTGTACTCGCTGGAGAAGAAGCGTCGTTAAGCAACACAATGCCCTACAAGGAAGGCACCGAAAGGTGCCTTCTGCATATCCGGCAACGGCAAAGATGCATTGCCCAGTGTCACTCCACACACTCAGTCTGATAACGTGCGTCTATCGATTGCAGCCGGTATGCTTGGCCCGCAACTTCACGGACGCCCGCTATGACCCTCACAGAATTACGCTACATCGTTACCCTCGCCCAAGAACAGCATTTCGGCCACGCGGCTGAACGCTGCCACGTCAGTCAGCCGACCCTGTCGGTGGGCGTGAAAAAGCTTGAAGACGAACTCGGTGTGCTGATTTTCGAGCGCAGCAAAAGCGCGGTGCGCCTGACTCCGGTCGGCGAAGGCATCGTCGCCCAGGCCCAGAAGGTCCTGGAGCAGGCCCAAGGCATCCGTGAACTGGCCCAGGCCGGCAAGAACCAACTGACCGCGCCGCTCAAGGTCGGCGCGATCTACACCGTCGGCCCGTACCTGTTCCCGCACCTGATTCCACAACTGCACCGGGTCGCCCCGCAGATGCCGTTGTACATCGAAGAGAACTTCACCCACGTGCTGCGTGACAAACTGCGCAACGGCGAGCTGGACGCGATCATCATCGCCCTGCCGTTCAACGAAGCCGACGTGCTGACCCTGCAACTCTACGACGAGCCGTTCTACGTCCTGATGCCGGCCCAGCACCCCTGGACCCAGAAAGACACCATCGACGCCAGCCTGCTCAACGACAAGAGCCTGTTGCTGCTCGGTGAAGGTCACTGCTTCCGCGACCAGGTCCTCGAAGCCTGCCCGACCCTGGCCAAGGGCAACGACGGTGCCAAGCACACCACGGTCGAATCCAGCTCGCTGGAAACCATCCGCCACATGGTGGCCTCGGGCTTGGGCATCTCGATCCTGCCGCTGTCGGCCGTCGACAGTCACCACTACGCCCCCGGCGTGATCGAAGTACGTCCGCTGACCCCACCGGTGCCGTTCCGCACCGTGGCCATCGCCTGGCGCGCCAGCTTCCCGCGGCCCAAAGCGATCGAAATCCTCGCCGACTCGATCCGCCTCTGCTCGGTGGCCAAGCCGGCCACGGCTGCGGGTTAAGCGTTCGCCATGACGGAGCTGTCGCAAGTGTCGGTCACGGCACTCAAGGGTGTCGGCGAAGCCATGGCCGAAAAACTCGCCAAGGTCGGCCTGGAGAACCTCCAGGACGTACTGTTCCACCTGCCGCTGCGCTATCAAGACCGCACCCGGGTGGTGCCCATCGGTCATTTGCGGCCCGGGCAGGATGCTGTGATCGAAGGCACCGTCAGCGGCGCCGACGTGGTCATGGGCCGGCGCCGCAGCCTGGTAGTACGCCTGCAGGACGGCACCGGCGGCTTGAGCCTGCGTTTCTACCATTTCAGCAACGCGCAAAAGGAAGGCCTGAAACGCGGTACCCGCGTGCGCTGCTACGGCGAAGCGCGGCCCGGCGCATCGGGCCTGGAGATCTACCACCCGGAGTACCGCGCCATCACCGGCGACGAACCGCCGCCGGTAGATGAAACCCTGACCCCGGTCTACCCGCTCACCGAAGGCCTGACCCAACAGCGTTTGCGCCAACTGTGCCAGCAAACCCTGACCCTGCTCGGCCCCAGCAGCCTGCCGGACTGGTTGCCCAGCGAACTGGCGCGTGACTACCAACTGGCGCCGCTGGACGACGCGATCCGCTACCTGCATCACCCACCCGCCGATGCCGATGTCGACGAACTCGCCCTGGGCCACCACTGGGCGCAACATCGCCTGGCATTCGAAGAGTTGCTGACCCATCAGTTGTCGCAACAACGCCTGCGCGAAAGCATGCGTTCGCTACGCGCGCCGGCCATGCCCAAAGCCAGCCGATTGCCGGCCCAGTACCTGGCCAACCTGGGCTTCCCGCCGACCGGCGCGCAGCAACGGGTGGGCAATGAAATCGCCTACGACATGAGCCAGCACGAGCCCATGCTGCGGCTGATCCAGGGCGATGTCGGCGCCGGCAAGACCGTAGTCGCCGCCCTCGCCGCCCTGCAAGCGCTGGAGGCTGGCTACCAGGTGGCACTGATGGCGCCCACCGAGATTCTCGCCGAACAACACTTCATCACCTTCAAGCGCTGGCTCGAGCCCCTGGGCCTGGAAGTCGCCTGGCTGGCCGGCAAGCTCAAGGGCAAGAACCGTGTCGCCGCCCTCGAACAGATCGCCAGCGGCACGCCAATGGTGGTCGGCACCCACGCACTGTTTCAGGATGAAGTGCAGTTCAAGAACCTGGCGCTGGTGATCATCGACGAACAACACCGCTTCGGCGTCCAGCAACGCCTGGCGCTGCGCCAGAAAGGCGTGGGCGGGCGGATGTGTCCACACCAGTTGATCATGACCGCCACGCCGATTCCACGCACCCTGGCCATGAGCGCCTACGCCGACCTCGACACCTCGATCCTCGATGAACTGCCGCCCGGGCGCACCCCGGTCAATACCGTGCTGGTCACCGACACGCGCCGCGTCGAAGTCATCGAGCGCGTGCGCGGGGCTTGTGCCGAAGGGCGCCAGGCGTATTGGGTGTGCACCCTGATCGAGGAATCGGAAGAACTCACCTGCCAGGCCGCCGAGACCACCTTTGCCGACCTCACCGCCGCCCTCGGCGAATTGAAGGTGGGGCTGATCCACGGCCGCATGAAGCCTGCGGAAAAGGCCGCGGTGATGGCCGAGTTCAAGGCCGGGGCCCTGCAACTGCTGGTGGCCACCACGGTGATCGAAGTCGGGGTCGACGTGCCCAATGCCAGCTTGATGATCATCGAAAACCCGGAGCGCCTGGGCCTGGCGCAATTGCACCAACTGCGTGGCCGGGTGGGCCGAGGCAGCGCCGCCAGCCACTGTGTGCTGCTCTACCACCCACCGCTGTCGCAGATCGGCCGGCAACGCCTAGGCATCATGCGCGAAACCAACGACGGATTTGTGATCGCCGAAAAGGACCTTGAGCTGCGTGGCCCCGGCGAAATGCTTGGCACTCGCCAGACCGGCCTGCTGCAATTCAAGGTCGCCGACCTGATGCGCGACGCCGACCTGTTACCCGCGGTGCGCGACGCGGCCCAGGCGCTGCTGGAACGTTGGCCGCACCATGTCAGCCCGTTGCTGGATCGCTGGCTACGCCATGGTCAACAATACGGCCAGGTGTAACGTGTCGCCTGGCTTGGCCAGCAAGGGCACCCGCAAGCTGGTTATACTCTCGAAATTGTAGGGATCGGATCCAGACCATGACTGAAGTTGCTCTCGCTGGCGAAACCCCGCACACGCCGTCGGTTATCCGGCTATTGCTCGGCAAGCTAGGCATCGGCTACACCGAAGTGCTTGAACACCCAGGCCTGAATGCCGAGCGCAAGGTCCAGGCAGTGCTGCTCGACGACGCCATCGGTGCGCTCATGGTGCTGTTCCCGCAGAGCCAGTTGCTGGACCTCAATCGCCTGGCCGAACTCACCGGTCGCCGCCTCACCGCAGTGCCGCAGGACCGCCTGGAGCGCATGCTTGGCAAGCACAACCTGAGCCTGCTGCCCGGCCTGCCGGCCCTCACCAGCTCTCCGTGCCTGTACGAACAAAGCCTGCTCGACCAGCCACTGCTGCTGATCAATTCCGGCGAGCCAGGCATGCTCCTGGAAATCCGCGGCGAAGACTTCAAGAGCATGCTCACCCAGGCCAGCGCCGCAAATTTTGGCGAGCCGCTGAGCCGCATCCGGCCGAACCTCGACCGCCCGGGAGATGACCGCGAGGAAATCACCCAGGCCGTCCAGGCCTTCACCGCGCGCCGCATCCAGCAACGCCTGGAAGCGACCATCGAGATTCCACCCCTGGCCGGTTCCGCACAGAAAATCATCAAGCTGCGGGTCGACCCCAATGCCACCATCGACGACATCACCGGCGTCGTCGAAACCGATCCGGCACTCGCCGCCCAGGTCGTGAGCTGGGCGGCATCGCCGTACTACGCGTCACCGGGCAAGATCCGCTCGGTGGAAGACGCAATTGTCCGCGTACTGGGCTTTGACCTGGTGATCAACCTGGCGCTGGGCCTGGCCCTGGGGAAAACCCTGAGCCTGCCCAAGGATCACCCACAACAGGCCACGCCGTACTGGCAGCAGTCGATCTACACCGCCGCCGTCATCGAAGGCCTGACCCGGGCCATGCCGCGGGCCCAACGCCCGGAAGCCGGCCTGACCTACCTGGCGGGCCTGCTGCACAACTTTGGCTACCTGCTGTTGGCCCATGTCTTCCCGCCACACTTCTCGCTGATCTGCCGTCACCTGGAGGTCAACCCGCACCTGTGCCACACCTATATCGAGCAGCATTTGCTGGGGATCAGCCGGGAACAGATCGGCGCCTGGCTGATGCGCCACTGGGACATGCCCGACGAACTGGCCACCGCCCTGCGCTTCCAGCACGACCCAAGCTACGACGGCGAATTCGCCGAGTATGCCAACCTGGTGTGCCTGGCCGTACGCCTGCTACGTAGCCGAGGCGTCGGTTCCGGCCCGGACACCAACATCCCCGACGCCCTGCTCGAGCGCCTGGGCCTGACCCGCGACAAAGCCGAGGAAGCGGTCAGCAAGGTGCTGGATGCCGAAGTGCTGTTGCGCGAACTGGCGTCGCAGTTCTCCCACACCTAGGCACTACGCTGCCCGGCGCCAGCGTCGGCCTCACGCCTTAGGCTTGGCCTTGCGCGGTTTCAGATACTTGGTCAGCCCCTGGAACCACATCACCAGCGCCGGGTTGCCCTTGATCTGGATCGACTTGTCCTGGATCCCGGTCATGAATGCCAGTTGCTTGTTCTTCGCCTGCATCGTGGCGAAACCGTAGGCTGCGTCCTTGAAAGCGATGGCGAAGGCCGGCTCGGCATACAGCCCGGACTTGCTGGTGATGCGCTGGTCTTTGACCACGAAATGCCGTGCCACCTTGCCGTCCTGCGTCTGCAACTGGAACACCAGGTCCTTGTCGGCCAACTGCTGCTGAAAAGCCGGGTTGGTCCGGCTGGCCTTGCGCATCAGCAAGCCCAGCATCCACAGGAGAAAACGAAATTTCATGCTCAAGCCCCAGAAGAAAAAAGTGAACGCCGGGGCAGTTTAACGAGTTCAAACTGGAACGCCACTGTTACCTATCGTTGTCGGGAGATGAGCTGCTTTTTACGTAAGATGACTACCAAGTCACCGTCAACGATTCAAACCAAAGACTTCCGCTGGCCAGTTTTTGCCCGCAGCCAGCCCAAGTCAGCGGCCACAAAAAATGGGCACCCAACCTGATTGGCGTGCCCATTTTTCGATCCAGCTCACCCGTTATACGGGAGGGTGGTCGGGGGTTACGGATTAACGCTGTCTTTCAACGATTTGCCTGGCTTGAACGCAACGGTGTTACTGGCCTTGATTTTCACTGGCTCACCGGTCTGCGGGTTTTTGCCGGTGCGGGCACCACGGTGGCGCTGCAGGAAAGTGCCGAACCCTACCAGGGTGACGCTGTCCTTGCGGTGCAGTGCGCCGGTGATCTCTTCAAGAACGGCGTTGAGAACGCGGTTGGCCTGCTCTTTGGTGAGATCAGCTTTTTCGGCGATTGCGGCGGCGAGTTCTGGTTTACGCATGAGTGAAGCCTCTTTGACGGTTTTTTGTTGTTATGTCCGTGCTGTTCTTCCGGAACAGCGCCCAAGGCGCCGCAGGCTCTACTCTGCGGCAGACGGGTGTGAGGATGGCACGCGGATACGGGCTACGCCAGTCTCGACGCGACCTTTGTAGGGGTTAAAGCGGGGTGATTCCGACAGAACGACCTGTATTTATGCCAGAAGCGCCGGAAGCTCCTTGTTTAGAGCCAATTTGTCCATCACCGCCGCCCCCGTAAGGGCGTAACCCAGGAGCTTGCCGCTGCTGTCGCGGCACAGCGCCTTGATGTCGGCGCCCTGCCCCTCCACCGTCCAGACGCCCTCAGAGCCCCGTGGCGGCGGGGAGACCACCAGCGGGCACACCGGGGTTTTCACGGTGATCGGCATTGCTCCATAGCTCACCGCGGTCGGGTTGCCGGCCAGGGTTTGTGCCAGCGCCCGCGCACAACTCATGAGCGGCATCACGTACAGCAGATTCAGCCCATCGACCTCGGCACAGTCACCCAGGGCATAGATATTGGCGTGGGAGGTTTTCAGGTGCCGGTCCACCATCACCCCACGATTGGTCTGCAAACCGGCGGCCGCCGCCAGATCAATTCGCGGGCGCAGGCCAATGGCCGAGACCACCACGTCACAAGGCAGCACCTGGCCGTCGGACAAATGCCCTTCCAGGCCGTCAGCGGTGCGCTGCAAACGGTTGAGCACCGGCCCCAGGTGGAATTGCGCCCCCAGGCTTTCCAGCCCGGCTTGCACCGCAGCCGCGGCGGCCGGGTGCAGCAACGTCGGCATGACCTGCTCGCACGGCGCTACGAGTTGCACCTCATAACCACCGAGGATCAGGTCATTGGCAAACTCACAGCCGATCAGCCCGGCCCCCAGCAACAGCACCCGGCGCTTGCCGGCGGCGGCTGCGCGAAAACGGGCATAGTCTTCCAGGTCATTGATCGGGAAGATCGCCTCGGGCGCGTCCCCCTGCACCGGCACACGCACGGTTTCTGCGCCCCAGGCCAGGATCAGGTCGCGATAGGCTACCGCCTCTTCGCCGATCCACAGGCGCTTGTGGCCCGGGTCGATGCCGCTGATGCGCGTATGGGTGCGCACCTCGGCCTTGAGCTGCTCGGCCATGGCGCCAGGCTCGGCCATGCTCAGGCCGTCGGCGTCCTTGTTCTTGCCAAAGCCGGTGGAGAGCATCGGCTTGGAGTAGGAGCGCCCGTCATCTGCGGTAATCAGCAACAGCGGAGTTTCGCCATCGAGTTTGCGAAACTCCCGGGCCAGGTTGTAGCCAGCCAGCCCAGTGCCGACGATCACGACAGGTGCGTTCATTCCTTACTCCTCGAATCGGTTAGTTGATTTCAATCATTTCGAAATCCATCTTGCCCACGCCGCAGTCCGGGCATAGCCAGTCTTCCGGCACGTCCTGCCACAGGGTGCCCGGTGCGATGCCGTCATCCGGCCAGCCGTCGGCTTCGTTGTAGATCAGCCCACAGACTACGCATTGCCACTTCTTCATTGCTTGTTTCCTCGGATTCACAGGCTTTATCTGGCGCGGACAGTCGCCCGCCAAGGGTCCGCCGTCCGGCTCAGGGCGTTTTGTACTGATCGCACTCGACAGATGCAAGCGTGTTCGACGCCACAGGCCGGTCCGATCACTCAATATCGCCGACCAACATGTTAAGCTCGCCGCCTCATTTGCTGCCAATAATGACTCACTGTGCCGCACTCAAACGCCCTCGCCCCGACTCCGCTCTGGCTACCGCAAAGCCAGCTGACACCCCTTCCCGATGCGCAAACCCTCGACTGGCTGTTCGATCAAGGCTCGCTCACCCGACGCCTGACGCGCTTGTCAAATGACGGTTTCAGCGTCACGCCGCTGTACGAAGGTTGGCAGCCGTTGCGCGCCGATGAGTGCGCCGCCCTCGACTTGCCACCGGACAGTGAAGGTTGGGTGCGCGAGGTGTATTTGCGCGGCCACGGCCAGGCCTGGGTATTTGCCCGCAGCGTGGCGGCGCGCAGTGCGTTGCGCGATGGCGGGTTGAACATGGATGAACTGGGCAGCCGCTCCCTGGGGGAGTTGCTGTTCTGCGACCAGGCGTTCCAGCGCCGCGCCATCGAGGTCTGCCACTACCCCGTTGATTGGCTGCCCCCTGAGGTTCAGGCCCCGGCCTTGTGGGGCCGCCGTTCGCGTTTCGACCGCGGTGGCTTGAGCGTGCTGGTCGCAGAAATCTTCTTGCCGGCCCTGTGGCGGGCGATTGGCGCGCCTGCGGAGAATGGCTGATGTGCCAGAACCTGCTCAAATCGCTGAATCGCTTGAACCCGCGCGCCTGGGACTTCGTCCAGTTGACGCGCATGGACAAACCCATCGGCATCTACCTGCTGCTATGGCCGACCCTGTGGGCACTGTGGATCGCCGGTGAAGGCTCGCCGTCCCTGGCCAACATCGTGATTTTTATCCTCGGCGTGATACTGACCCGCGCCGGCGGCTGCGTGATCAACGATTGGGCCGACCGCAAGGTCGACGGCCATGTAAAGCGTACCGCCCAACGCCCACTGGCTGCCGGCAGAATCAGCTCCCGGGAGGCGCTGGTGTTCTTTGCGCTGCTGATGGGCCTGAGCTTCCTGCTGGTGCTGTGCACCAACGCGGCGACGATCTGGTTGTCATTCGGTGGCCTGGCACTGGCGGCCAGCTACCCCTTCATGAAGCGCTACACCTATTACCCGCAAGTGGTGCTGGGCGCCGCGTTCTCCTGGGGCATGCCGATGGCGTTCACCGCCGAGACCGGCGAGCTGCCGGCCATCGCCTGGCTGCTGTGGATCGCCAACTTGCTGTGGACGGTTGGCTACGACACCTACTACGCCATGACCGACCGCGATGATGATCTGAAGATCGGCGTGAAATCCACGGCGATCCTGTTTGGCGATGCCGACCGGGCAATCATTCTCACGCTGCAGGGGCTGGCGCTGGGCTGCCTGTGGCTGGCCGGCTCGAAGTTCGCCCTGGGCGGCTGGTTCCACCTCGGCTTGCTGGCGGCTGCCGGCTGTTTCGCCTGGGAGTTCTGGTACACCCGCGACCGGGACCGACTGAAGTGCTTCCGGGCGTTCCTGCACAATCACTGGGCAGGATTGGCGATTTTTGTCGGGATCGTGCTGGATTACGCGTTGCGCTGACGGGGCGGTGGAGATTTTGTAGCAGCTGGCGCAGCCGGACGCAGCCTTCGCCAGCTGCTACAACAACGGGTTATTTCTGCGACTCATGGACCACGTGCCAGATGTCTTTCATCTTATCGCCCTTCATTTCACCGGGCTTTTCGTCCTTGACGAAGGTGTACAGCGGCTTGCCGTCATACGCCCATTGCATCTTGCCGTCGTCACGCTTGATCGCTGTCCATTTGCCGTCGGCCTTGGCATCCGCCGGCGCCGTCAGCGGTGGCCAGTTTTTTGCGCAATCATCGTTACACATCGACTTTCCACCACTGTCCTTGTCGAACGTGTACAACGTCATGCCCTGGGGATCGACCATCATGCCGCCTTTCATCATTGCCGGCTCGGCAGCCATGGCGATTGCCGGCAAGGCCAGGGCAGCAGCGAGTACCAAGGCCTTGAAGGAGTGAGCATAGTCAGTCATGGAAACCTTCTTTTGTGGTAGTCAGGATTCGGACTTAGAGCTTAGCCCAGGATCACGCGCCTCGCAGAGACACTGGAATGCTGTAACACGACTGCAATAATTCCGTTATCTAATGCGGCGCAAGACAGTTAAATGACAAGAGGATTAAACCCATGGTTGGCAGGAGCATTCTGATCGTCGACGACGAAGCGCCCATTCGCGAAATGATCGCCGTTGCGTTGGAAATGGCCGGCTATGACTGCCTGGAGGCGGAGAACGCCCAACAGGCGCACGCCATTATCGTCGACCGCAAACCGGACCTGATCCTGCTCGACTGGATGCTGCCTGGCACCTCGGGGATCGAACTGGCCCGCCGCCTCAAGCGTGACGAACTGACCGGTGATATCCCGATCATCATGCTCACCGCCAAGGGCGAAGAAGACAACAAGATCCAGGGCCTGGAAGTGGGCGCGGATGACTACATCACCAAGCCGTTTTCCCCCCGCGAACTGGTCGCTCGCCTCAAGGCCGTGCTGCGCCGCACCGGCCCTACCGAAGGTGAAGCCCCGATTGAAGTGGGCGGCCTGCTGCTGGACCCGATCAGCCACCGGGTAACCATCGACGGCAAACCGGCCGAGATGGGCCCCACCGAATACCGCCTGCTGCAGTTTTTCATGACCCACCAGGAACGCGCCTACACCCGTGGCCAGTTGCTGGACCAGGTCTGGGGCGGCAATGTGTATGTCGAGGAGCGCACGGTGGACGTGCACATCCGTCGCCTACGCAAAGCCCTGGGTGATGCTTACGAAAGTCTGGTACAAACCGTGCGCGGCACCGGCTATCGTTTTTCGACCAAGGCCTGATTACACCCCGACCCGCTCCAAACGCTGACAAGGACGCATGTTCAAGTGAATCAAAACTGGCATGGCACCCTGATCCGCCACATGCTGCTGCTGGTCACCGGCTGCCTGGTGATCGGCCTGATCACCGGCTATTACGGCTGGAGCCTGGCCGTGGGCCTGGGTCTTTACCTGGGCTGGACCCTCAAGCAATTGCTGCGCCTGCACGAGTGGCTGCGCCTGCACAAACCCGATGAAGCACCGCCCGATGGCTACGGCCTGTGGGGCGAAGTATTCGACAGCATCTACCACCTGCAACGCCGCGATCAACGGGTGCGCGGGCGCCTGCAAGCGGTGATCGACCGGGTCCAGGAGTCCACAGCGGCACTCAAGGACGCGGTGGTGATGCTCGACAGCGATGGCAACCTGGAATGGTGGAACCGCGCCGCCGAAACCCTGCTGGGACTCAAGACGCCCCAGGACAGCGGCCAACCGGTGACCAACCTGGTGCGCCACCCGCGCTTCAAGGAGTACTTCGAGCAAGACAGCTACGCCGAGCCGCTGGAAATCCCCTCGCCGACCAACGACCGGATGCGCATCCAGCTGTACATCACCCGTTATGGCAACAACGAGCACCTGATGCTGGTGCGCGACGTGACGCGCATCCATCAGCTGGAACAGATGCGCAAGGATTTCATCGCCAACGTCTCCCATGAACTGCGCACGCCACTGACGGTAATCAGCGGCTACCTGGAAACCCTGCTGGACAACGTCGAAGACGTGAACCCGCGCTGGACCCGCGCGCTGCAGCAGATGCAGCAGCAAGGCGGTCGCATGCAGACCTTGCTCAATGACTTGCTGCTACTGGCCAAGCTCGAGGCCACCGACTACCCCTCGGACAACCAGCCAGTGGCGATCGACAGCCTGTTGCAGTCGATCAAGGGCGACGCCCTGGCGCTGTCCGGGCAACGCAACCAGCAAATCACCCTGGAAGCCGACCCCTCGATTCAGCTCAAGGGCAGCGAGGCCGAGTTGCGCAGCGCGTTCTCCAACCTGGTGTTCAATGCGGTGAAATACACCCCGGCCGAGGGCCATATCCGCATCCGCTGGTGGGGCGATGAGCAAGGCGCGCACCTGAGCGTGCAGGACTCGGGGATCGGCATCGACAATAAGCACCTGCCACGCCTGACCGAACGCTTCTACCGCGTCGATTCGAGCCGCAACTCCAACACCGGCGGCACCGGCCTGGGCCTGGCGATCGTCAAGCACGTGCTGCTGCGCCACCGCGCCCGGATGGAAATCAGCAGCGTGCCAGGCCATGGCAGCACCTTCACCTGCCATTTTGTGCCGGTGCAGGTGAGCAAATCACGCACCAGCAGCCTGACCGACTAGCCCCCCGCGCTACTTCCCCCTAGGCAATTGCCCTGTCAGCCGCTACATTGGCTGACTTGGGCCTGCCTTTCAGGCTCGTCTGCACCCCCTTTATTCGAATATACGGAACCCGCAAAACTCCATCATGGACCCTTCCCCTGGCTTGTCCCTCGCTACACTCTTCGCCGATTTCGGCATGATTCTTTTTGCACTGATCCTGGTTTTGCTCAACGGCTTCTTCGTTGCGGCGGAATTTGCCATGGTCAAACTGCGCTCGACCCGGGTCGAGGCGATTGCCGACAAGAACGGCTGGCGCGGCCACATCCTGCGCACCGTGCACAGTCAGCTCGACGCCTACCTGTCGGCCTGCCAACTGGGTATCACCCTCGCCTCCCTCGGCCTGGGCTGGGTGGGTGAACCGGCGTTTGCGCACATTCTCGAGCCGCTGCTGGGCGCCGTGGGCGTCGAATCGCCAGAAGTGATCAAGGGCGTGTCGTTCTTTACCGCCTTCTTCATCATTTCCTACCTGCACATCGTGGTCGGTGAGCTGGCTCCGAAATCCTGGGCGATCCGCAAGCCCGAGCTGCTGTCGCTGTGGACAGCCGTGCCGCTGTACCTGTTCTACTGGGCCATGTACCCGGCCATCTACCTGCTCAACGCCAGTGCCAATGCGATCCTGCGCATTGCCGGCCAGGGTGAGCCCGGCCCGCATCACGAGCACCACTACAGCCGTGAAGAACTGAAACTGATCCTGCACTCCAGCCGTGGCCAGGACCCGAGCGACCAAGGCATGCGCGTGCTGGCCTCGGCCGTGGAAATGGGCGAGCTGGAAGTGGTCGACTGGGCCAACTCCCGGGAAGACCTGGTGACGCTGGAGTTCAACGCGCCACTCAAGGAAATCCTGGCGATGTTCCGCCGCCACAAGTTCAGCCGGTACCCGGTGTACGACAGCGAGCGCCAAGAGTTCGTCGGCCTGCTGCACATCAAGGACCTGTTGCTGGAACTGGCCGCGCTGGACCACATTCCCGAGTCGTTCAACCTGGCCGAGCTGACCCGCCCGCTGGAGCGCGTGTCGCGGCACATGCCGCTGTCGCAGTTGCTGGAGCAGTTCCGCAAAGGCGGCTCGCACTTCGCCGTGGTGGAGGAAGCCGACGGCAACATCATCGGCTACCTGACCATGGAGGACGTGCTGGAAGTGCTGGTCGGCGACATCCAGGACGAACACCGCAAGGCCGAGCGCGGCATCCTGGCCTACCAGCCGGGCAAGCTGCTGGTCCGCGGTGACACCCCGCTGTTCAAGGTCGAGCGCCTGCTGGGCGTGGATCTGGACCACGTCGAAGCCGAAACCCTGGCCGGGCTGGTCTACGACAGCCTCAAGCGGGTACCGGAAGAGGAAGAAGTGCTGGAAGTCGAAGGTTTGCGGATCATCATCAAAAAGATGAAAGGCCCGAAAATCGTCCTGGCCAAGGTATTGATGCTCGATTGAACCCGGGAAAGATCGCAGCCTGCAGGCTGCGATCTTTTACCTGAAGGCCCACCTATCTCCCCAACGCGAAGTTCGGCAGGCTGCCCACCGGCTGGCTGAACTGATAGGGGATCGACACCAGCCCCAACCCGGTATTGCGCTGCACCACGAAGTGCAGGTGCGGACCGCTGCTGTTGCCCGTATTGCCGGACAACGCCAGGGCGCTGCCCACCGCCACCCGCTGCCCTTCACTGACCCGTACCGAACCCTGCTTGAGGTGCAGGTACACGCCCATGGTCCCGTCGTTGTGCAGCACCCGCACAAAGTTGCCCGCCGGATCCGTGCCGCGACCGCTCTGGCGGTTCTCGGTTTTCACCACCACCCCGGCCCGTGCCGCGATGATCGGCGTGCCTTCAGGCATGGCGATGTCCATGGCGTAGCGATTCTTCGGTCCGTAATGGCTGTACTGGCCGTTGGCACCCTGACTCAGGCGAAACGGACCACCGCGCCAGGGCAGTGGGTAACGATAGCTCAGCGTGGCGCCTGAGGGGTCGCCCAAGGCGTATTTGAGCCTGGGGGTATAGATCAGCGGCTTGCCGGCGCGGGACGCCTTGAGCAGCGCCAGACGGGTGTTGCTACGCGCTGGCAGGACCCGTCGGATGGCCTGGGCGGGCACGCCACTGAGGTTTTTCACCTGGTGAAAACTCAACTCGATCTCGACCGGCGCATACAGGTCGTTGCGCACATACACGCTGTGGCTGCCCGCCTGCTTCTTGATCTGCAGGTGCACCTGGCGGTCGAGGCGCTCGTCCATCCGGTCGCGGAATACAAACACCTGGGACCCACGGGACGGCCGATCGCTATAGGACACCACGCCATTGGCGTGCTGGGTCTTGTAGATGGTCGTGGCCACGGCCAGGCTCGAGGCCATGAGCAGGCCACAGCAAATCAGCAATCGCGCGAGCATGGGCAGCATTCTGTCGGGGCAGGCTTGAGGTGAGCCTAGCAGTCAGAATGGCCCCAGGCTGGCGCCAGCTGTTTCAAAAGCTGATTACGCACCCGGTACAAAGTGCTTCTGCGCCGTGCCCCGGGCGATCAGCCGGGAAATGTAATCGAGCTTCTGGGCATCCTGGTCGACGAAGCGGAAGGTCAGTTGCAGCCACTCGCTGTCGGGTTTCGGCTCGTGGGCGACGATGGCATGCAGGTAGCCGTTGAGGCGGGCGATTTCGGCGTTGTCACCCTGCTCCAGGTCGAGCACGGCGCTGTCGAGCACTTGCGGTAGCGTCTCACTGCGTTTGACCACCAGCAGCGCTTCCTTGATGCTCAGGGCCTTGATCACGCAGGCCTGGATGCCGCTGGGCAGGCGCAACTGGCCCTGGCCACGGCCACCGGCGGGCGACGGCATCGGGGCCTTGATCGGCGGGCTGCTGAGCAAACCCTTGGCGGGCTCCGCCGGGCGGTTTTGCAGATAGGCGTTGGGCGCTGGCGCCGCAGCCACTGGCGCCTTGCCGGCGGTCAGGGCATTCAGCGAGTCATTGGCGAATGCCGGTGCCAGCTTGGCCGGGGCCTGATTCAGCAAGGCATCGAGCTTGCCGATTTTATTCAGGGCCTGTTTGACCTTGCTCAGCAATTGCTCGTTGGTGAAGGGCTTGCTCACATAACCCGAAACACCGGCCTGGATCGCCTGGACGACGTTTTCCTTGTCGCCACGGCTGGTGACCATGATGAACGGCATGGTCTTGAGGGCGTCCTGCTCGCGGCACCAGGTCAGCAACTCCAGGCCGGACATTTCCGGCATCTCCCAGTCGCACAGCACCAGGTCGAAGGTTTCGCGGGTCAGCAGGCTTTGCGCCTTGCGGCCGTTGACCGCGTCTTCGATGCGCATGCCCGGGAAGTAGTTGCGCAGGCACTTCTTCATCAGATCACGAATGAACGCAGCATCGTCCACGACCAACACACTGACCTTACTCATCGACCACCCCTCGTTATTGTCCCGACCAACAAAAACGCCCGGCCAATGGCCGGGCGTTTTTACTTGGGCAATCTTACTTATCGTCAGATTTACCCGGAACATTAGCGGTTTCGCCACTGGTGCCTTCAACTTCTTCCTTCATGCGCTTGAGACCCAGGTGACGCACGTCCGTGCCGCGCACCAGGTAGATCACCAGCTCGGAGATGTTGCGGGCGTGGTCGCCAATTCGCTCCAGCGAACGCAGGACCCAGATGATGCTCAGCACGCGCGAGATCGAGCGCGGGTCTTCCATCATGTAGGTGGCCAGCTCGCGCAGCGCGGTCTTGTACTCACGGTCGATGATCTTGTCGTACTGGGCCACGGACAGCGCCAGGTCGGCATCGAAGCGGGCGAAGGCATCCAGCGCGTCGCGGACCATGTTGCGCACCTGGTCACCAATGTGGCGCACCTCGACGTAGCCACGCGGAGCCTCGCCTTCTTCGCACAACTGGATGGCCCGGCGGGCAATCTTGGTGGCTTCGTCGCCGATGCGCTCGAGGTCGATCACCGACTTGGAGATGCTGATGATCAAACGCAGGTCGGACGCCGCCGGCTGACGACGGGCCAGGATGCGCAGGCATTCTTCGTCGATGTTGCGTTCCATCTGGTTGATCTGGTCGTCGATCTCGCGCACTTGCTGGGCCAGGCCGGAGTCAGCCTCGATCAGCGCCGTGACCGCGTCGTTGACCTGCTTCTCGACCAGCCCGCCCATGGCCAGGAGGTGGCTGCGCACTTCCTCCAGCTCAGCGTTGAACTGCGCGGAAATGTGGTGCGTGAGGCCTTCTTTGGAAATCATGCGTTCGCTCCGAAAAAGCGTTTAACCAAGAGCTGCAAGCTACAAGCTGCAAGCTGTTATGTGGTGATCCATGCCGCTGCGCTTCTAACTTGCCGCTTGAAGCTGCTTCAACTAGCCGTACCGTCCGGTGATGTAGTCTTCGGTCTGCTTTTTCGCCGGATTGGTGAACAGGGTGTCGGTGTCGCCGAATTCCACCAGCTTGCCCATGTACATGAACGCGGTGTAGTCGGAAACCCGGGCGGCCTGTTGCATGTTGTGGGTCACGATGACGATGGTGAACTTGGATTTCAACTCGTAGATCAGCTCTTCAACCTTCAGCGTCGAGATCGGGTCGAGTGCCGAGCAGGGTTCGTCGAGCAGCAGCACTTCCGGCTCCACGGCGATGGTCCGCGCAATCACCAGACGCTGCTGTTGACCACCGGACAGGCCCAGTGCCGACTCGTGCAGGCGGTCCTTGACCTCATCCCACAGCGCCGCACCTTTCAACGCCCACTCAACCGCCTCGTCGAGTACACGTTTTTTGTTGATGCCCTGGATCCGCAGGCCGTAGACCACGTTTTCATAGATGGTCTTGGGGAACGGGTTGGGCTTTTGGAACACCATGCCGACCCGGCGACGCAGCTCGGCCACGTCTTCGCCCTTGCGGTAGATGTTGTTGCCGTACAGGTTGATCGCGCCTTCGACACGGCAACCGTCGACCAGGTCGTTCATCCGGTTGAAGGTACGCAGCAGGGTCGACTTGCCACAGCCGGACGGGCCGATGAAGGCGGTCACGCGCTGCTTGGGAATGTTCATGCTGACGTCGAACAGCGCTTGTTTGTCGCCGTAGAACAGGCTCAGGCCCGGCACTTCGATGGCTACGGTTTCCTGCTCGAGGTTCAGGCTCTGTTTGTCGCGACCCAGGGCCGACATGTTGATGCCGTGGGTATGTGCTTCGTGCTGCATGGGAGGCTCCCTGTGCTAACAAATTCGGTTTTATGAGCCACTGGCCTAGCCAATGAAATACTCAAAATCTGTGGCTTGCGTCGATCCTTGTGGGAGCTGGCTTGCCAGCGATGCAGACGACTCGGTCTGGCAGCAACACCGCAGTGCTGCCATCGCTGGCAAGCCAGCTCCCACAGGACTTGTATTAGCTATCCAGTGCTTTGTATTTTTCGCGCAGGTGGTTACGGATCCACACTGCCGACAGGTTGAGCGTGGCGATCACCATGACCAGCAGCAGCGCCGTGGCGTACACCAGTGGGCGTGCGGCCTCGACGTTCGGGCTCTGGAAGCCGACGTCATAAATGTGGAAGCCCAGGTGCATGATCTTCTGGTCCAGGTGCAGGTACGGGTAGTTGCCGTCCAGCGGCAACGACGGCGCCAGTTTCACCACGCCCACCAGCATCAACGGTGCTACCTCGCCGGCCGCTCGGGCCACCGCGAGAATCATGCCGGTCATCATCGCCGGACTGGCCATCGGCAGCACGATCTTCCACAGGGTTTCCGCCTTGGTCGCACCGAGGGCCAACGAGCCCTCACGCACGGTGCGGGGAATCCGCGCCAGGCCTTCTTCGGTGGCCACGATCACCACCGGCACCGCCAGCAGTGCCAGGGTCAGCGAGGCCCAGAGCAGTCCTGGCGTACCGAAGGTCGGTGCCGGCAAAGCTTCCGGGAAGAACAGGCGGTCAACCGAGCCACCCAGGACGTAGACGAAGAAGCCCAGGCCGAACACCCCGTAGACAATCGCCGGCACACCCGCCAGGTTGTTCACCGCGATGCGGATCAACCGGGTCATGGTGCCCTGGCGTGCATATTCACGCAGGTAAACCGCCGCCAGTACACCAAACGGGGTGACGATCATCGCCATGATCAGGGTCATCATCACGGTGCCGAAGATCGCCGGGAAGATCCCGCCTTCGGTGTTGGCTTCACGTGGGTCGTCGCTGAGGAATTCCCAGACCTTGCTGAAGTAGAAGCCGACCTTGGTCAAGGTGCTCATCGCGTTCGGCTGGAAGGCGTGAACCACCTTGCCCAGTTCGATTTCGACTTCCTTGCCGTTGCCATCGCGGGCCGTCAGGCTGTCGCGATTGACCTGCGCATGCAGATCGCCCAAGCGCTTTTCAATGTCCTGGTAGCGGGCATTGAGCTCGGCGCGATCCGACTCCATGTCGGCCTGGGCCGCGGCGTCCAACTTGCCGTCCAGTTCCAGCTTGCGACCGTGCAGGCGGATACGCTCCAGGCCGGCGTTGATCGCACCAATGTCGGATTTTTCCAGGGTCTTGAGTTCAGCCGCCAGTTTGCTGACTCGCTCGATCCGCGCTTGCAGCTCAGGCCAGGCGGCCTCGCCTTCAGCGATGACCTTGCCGTCTTGCTTGACGTTGACCAGGTAGCCGTAGAAGTTGCCCCATTCACGACGCTCGATTGCCATCAGTTCCGGCGGCGTGGTCTGGTTGGTCAGCCATTCACCGACGATCCAGGTGAAGTCGTTGCCGTTGAGATCACGGTTGCCGACCTTGATCAGCTCCCGGGTCATGAACTCAGGGCCCTGGTCCGGGACCGGCAGGCCCGCGCTTTTCAGGCGCTCACGTGGCACTTGTTCCTTCTGCACCACTTCGCCGATGACCACATGGTTGGCCTGGCCCGGCACATCGTACTGGGCATGCACCAGGTCGGCGGGCCAGAAGTGGCCCAGGCCGCGCACGGCAATCACCGCCAGCAAACCAATGGTCATGATGACGGCGATGGCCACCGCGCCACCGCTGATCCAGACGCCGGGGGCGCCGCTCTTGAACCATCCTTTCAGGGAGTTCTGTTTCACAGACTTCTACCTTTCTTAAAGCGACGAGTATTTCTTGCGCAGACGCTGACGAATCAGTTCCGCGAGGGTATTCATGACGAAGGTGAACAGCAGCAGCACCAAGGCCGAGAGGAACAGCACGCGGTAGTGGCTGCCGCCGACTTCCGACTCCGGCATTTCCACCGCGACGTTGGCCGCCAGGGTTCGCAGGCCTTCGAACAGGTTCATCTCCATCACCGGGGTGTTACCGGTGGCCATCAGCACGATCATGGTTTCGCCGACTGCGCGCCCCATGCCGATCATCAAGGCCGAGAAAATACCCGGGCTGGCGGTCAGGATCACCACCCGCGTCATGGTCTGCCATGGCGTGGCACCCAGGGCCAGCGAGCCCAGGGTCAGGCCGCGCGGCACACTGAACACGGCGTCTTCGGCGATCGAGTAGATGTTCGGGATCACCGCAAAACCCATGGCCAGGCCGACTACCAGGGCGTTGCGCTGGTCGTAGGTAATGCCCAGGTCGTGGGAAATCCACATGCGCATGTCGCCACCGAAGAACCAGGTCTCCAGGTACGGGCTCATGTACAGCGAGAGCCAGCCGACGAAGATGATCACCGGGATCAGGATTGCGCTTTCCCAGCCGTCCGGCACTTTCAGGCGGATCGACTCAGGCAGGCGGCTGAAGGTGAAACCCGCCACCAGGATGCCGACTGGCATCAGCAGCAGCAGGCTGAAGATGCCCGGC
Organism: Pseudomonas sp. P5_152; assembly: GCF_033989915.1. Classification (NCBI taxonomy): domain Bacteria; kingdom Pseudomonadati; phylum Pseudomonadota; class Gammaproteobacteria; order Pseudomonadales; family Pseudomonadaceae; genus Pseudomonas; species Pseudomonas sp. P5_152. The sequence continues at coordinate 2,933,148 of NZ_JASFAH010000002.1, forward strand.
AAGTGCCCTTCCACATAGGGAGCGAGGAACAGGCCGGCGAAGAAGCCGAGGATCACCGTCGGCATCGCCTCCATCAGCTCGATCACCGGCTTGACCTTGCGGCGCATGCCAGGCGCCATGAAGTAGGCGGTATAGATCGCCGCTGCAATGGCCAGTGGCGCGGCCAGCAGCATGGCGTAGAACGCCGCTTTCAAGGTACCGAAGGTCAGCGGCGACAAGCTCAGCTTGGGCTCGAAGTCGGTGTTGGCCGCGGTCGATTGCCAGACGTATTTAGGCTCGTCGTAGTTTTCGTACCAGACCTTGCTCCACAGTGCGCTCCAGGAAACTTCCGGGTGCGGGTTGTCGAGCAGCAACGGTTGCAGCTTGCCGCCCTGCTCCACGATCACCCGGTTGGCACGCGGCGACAGGCCGAAGATGCCCTGGCCGTCGACCACCTGGTCCACCAGCAAGGTGCGGTGGGCGGTGCTGTGGAACACGCCGAGCTTGCCGGACGCGTCCAGGGCAACAAAGCCTTTGCGACGCTCTTCGGCGGTGATTTCAACAATAGGCGCGGTGCCCATCTGGAAGGTCCGGATCTGCTTCAGGCGTTGCTCGCCATCCGGATCACGGGCCATGAACCATTGGGCCAGGCCGCCCTTGGAGTCACCGATGATCAGCGAGATACCGCCCACCAGCTGGGTGCTGGCGGTGACTTGGGTTTCGCCATCTTCCAGTAGCTTGTAGCGACCGTTGAGGTTTTTTTCCCGCAGGCTGAACACATCGGCCTGGGCACGGCCGTTAAGCACGTACAGCCACTGCTGGCGCGGGTCGATGAAGATGTTCTTCACCGGCTCGGTCATTTGCGGCAAGTCGATGCGCTGCTGATCACTGGTGACTTCACCGGTCATCATGTTTTCTTCTTTAGTCAGCGCCAGGACGTGCAACTGCGCACCGCTGGAACCGGCAACTACCAGGGTCGTGTCGGTGGCATTGAGGCTGACGTGCTCCAGCGCGGCGCCCTGCTCGTTCAGCGCAATCGGCGCCTCACCGTAGGGGTACTCGATGGCCGGCGAGATGGTCTTCTTGCCATCCGGGTAGCTGACTTTATAGGTGTGACGGAACACCAGGGCCTGACCGTTGGACAGGCCGACGATCACCAGCGGGCTGCCGGGCTGGTCTTCACCGATCGAGGCAACGCTGGTACCGGCCGGGATCGGCAGGTCGACGCGACGCAGTTCGGCGCCAGTGTCGAGGTCAAAGAACAGCGCCTGCCCCTTGTCGGAAACCCGCATGGCGACCTGGTTCTGCTCTTCGAGGGAAATCATCAACGGCTTGCCGGCGTCTTGCATCCAGGCAGGCGTGATCGAGTCTTTGGCGGTCAGCTCGGCACCCTGGAACAGCGGGGCGACGACATAGGCCAGGAAGAAGAAAATCAAGGTGATCGCGCCGAGCACGGCGAGGCCGCCGATCAGCACGTACCAGCGGGTCAGGCGATCCTTGAGCGCACGAATGCGCCGCTTGCGTTGCAGCTCAGGCGTATTGAAATCAATGCGCTTGGGAGGGGAAGTCGTAGTCATTGGGGAATTGGCCAGATCATTCATGCGCACACCCTAGCGATCCTGTATGACAGAAAGATGACAATGCAGTGACGCAACAAATCCGCCGCCTGTGGAAACTGGCAGCGGATAGAAAATTGAGGGCCGGTAAACACCGGCATGTGTAGGAGCGAGGCTTGCCCGCTCCTACATTGATCCGGGGCTAGCCCCGGATCAGGGTTTTACTTTTTTGCGACTTCAGCGCCACCTTCGTGCAGACCCAGGTCAGCCAGTGCCTTGGCGGCTACTTTGGCTGGCAGTGGGATGTAACCGTCCTTGACGACCACTTCCTGGCCCTGTTTCGACAGGATCAGTTTCACGAACTCGGCTTCCAGCGGGGCCAGAGGCTTGTTCGGGGCCTTGTTGACGTACACGTAGAGGAAACGCGACAGCGGGTACTTGCCGTTCAGGGCGTTTTCTTCGGTGTCTTCGATGAAGTCAGTGCTGCCTTTCTTGGCCAGGGCCACGGTCTTCACGCTAGCGGTCTTGTAGCCGATACCCGAGTAACCGATGCCGTTCAGCGAGGAGCTGATCGATTGCACCACCGAGGCCGAGCCCGGTTGTTCGTTGACGTTTGGCTTGAAGTCGCCTTTGCACAGGGCTTCTTCCTTGAAGTAGCCATAAGTGCCGGATACCGAGTTGCGACCGAACAGCTGTACCGGCTTGTTGGCCAGGTCGCCGGTCACACCCAGGTCACCCCAGGTTTTCACGTCGGCCTTGGCGCCGCACAGGCGAGTCGAGGAGAACACGGCATCGACCTGTTCCATGGTCAGGTGCTTGATCGGGTTGTCTTTGTGCACGAACACGGCCAGGGCATCCACGGCGACCGGGATGGCGGTCGGCTTGTAGCCGTACTTGGTTTCGAAGGCCTGCAGCTCGTTGTCCTTCATCTTGCGGCTCATCGGGCCCAGGTTAGCGGTGCCTTCAGTCAGCGCAGGTGGTGCGGTCGAGGAACCGGCAGCCTGAATCTGGATATTGACGTTCGGGTATTCTTTTTTGTAGTTCTCAGCCCACAGGGTCATGAGGTTAGCCAGGGTATCGGAGCCGACGCTGGACAGGTTGCCCGACACACCAGTGGTCTTGGTGTAGCTCGGGATAGCAGGGTCAACAGCGGCAACTGCGTTGGCAGTCGCAACGCCAGCAGCGACAAAAGTCATTGCCGCCATCAAACGCTTCAGTTTCATGCCTTACTCCTGGTAATAGGGTGTTTTAGGTCGGGGCCAAGTATCGGCAGGCCGTGTGAACACTCTATGACTTGAATATGACAATTAGATGAAAGGCCAGCATGGGCTGTTACGCGATGATTCGTGGTGCCCCCAATCGCCAGCAGACGCAGAGCCGGGCGGCGCTCCGTCTGCTTGCAATGATGTCAGTACTAACGATGCAAGAAGTCGGGCCTAGCGCCCCTTCTTCCACAGATACCCACCCACGACGATCCCCACGCCGCAGATGATCGCCACGTAGTAGGCCGGCCCCATCGGGCTTTCCTTGAGCAGCAGAGTGACGACCATCGGTGTCAGGCCACCGAAGATGGCGTAGGCCAGGTTGTAGGAGAACGACAGGCCGCTGAAGCGCACCACGGCCGGGAAGGCCTTGACCATGACGTAGGGCACCGCACCGATGGTGCCGACCAGCAGGCCAGTCAGGGAGTACATCGGGAACAGCCAGTCCGGGTGATTGAACAGGCTGTGATAGAAGGTCCACGAACTCAGCAGCAGCAAGCCGCTGCCGAACACAAACACCCGGCCTGCACCGAAGCGGTCAGCCAGGGCGCCGGACGCCACGCAGCCCAGGCTCAGGAACACGATCGCCAGGCTGTTGGCCTGCAATGCGGTGGTGGCCGAGAAGTGGTAGACGGTTTGCAGCACGGTCGGGGTCATCAGGATGACCACGATGATCCCGGCCGACAGCAGCCAGGTCAGCAGCATCGAGATGGCGATCGCCCCGCGATGGTCGCGCAGTACCGCACGCAGCGGCACTTCTTCGGCCAGGGCCTTGCGCAGCTGCAACTCGGCGAACACCGGGGTTTCGTGCAGCCAGCGACGCAGGTAGACCGAGAACAGGCCAAACACGCCACCCATCAGGAACGGGATCCGCCAGGCGTAGTCGGCGACTTGCTCAGGGGTATAGATACTGTTGATCGCCGTGGCCACCAGCGAGCCCAGGAGGATGCCGGCGGTCAGGCCTGACGTCAGCGTGCCGCAGGCATAGCCAATGTGCCGCCCAGGCACGTGCTCGGAAACGAACACCCATGCCCCCGGCACTTCCCCGCCAATGGCGGCGCCCTGGATCACCCGCATCAGCAGCAGCAGGATCGGTGCCCACATGCCGATCTGCGCGTAGGTCGGCAGCAGGCCCATGATCAACGTCGGCACCGCCATCATGAAGATGCTCAGGGTGAACATCTTCTTGCGACCCAGCAGGTCACCGAAGTGGGCCATGACGATGCCGCCCAGTGGCCGTGCCAGGTACCCGGCAGCAAAGATCCCGAAGGTCTGCATCAGGCGTAGCCACTCGGGCATGTCCGCCGGGAAGAACAGCTTGCCGACCACCGTGGCGAAAAACACGAAGATGATGAAGTCGTAGAACTCCAGCGCACCGCCCAGGGCGGAAAGCGACAGGGTCTTGTAGTCGTTGCGGGTCAAGGGACGTGCGGGCTGCGCGGGTGACGCTATGCTCGATGGCGCTGTGGTCATGGCAAGGGCTTCTCTTATAGTCAGATCTGCAACCCCAACAACGCTGGCTGGGGCTTGGGCAGGTTCGGCACGATAGCAAATTGTTCGAAAAAGCACAGGGATGCGCGTAATTGACAGTCAAAATGAGAACCGGACGGTCGTCGCGCGGTCTACCGCTCGATATACTCGCAGCCTGCAACACGCTGCAAGGGTTGCTGTGCGAAGACGCTGCTGGTGCGACCAGTCGATTTCGCAGAGTTTCCCTTTAGCACGCCTTATGGAAAACGCGACGAACGTAGTATGTTCGGGCTGAATCGTTTTTCTCAAGACGGCTATTCACCTGAAGTACCAATGAGAGTCACGGGTTAGAGGCACCCCCGGCATGATAGAACTCGAACAAGACGATCCGATCCCGCAAGGCGACCTGGCCCTGCAAATCACCGCGCTTCCTCGCGAGACCAACGGCTTTGGCGATATTTTTGGCGGCTGGCTGGTGTCCCAGATGGACTTGGCCGGCACGGCGATGGCCAGCAAGATCGCCGGTGGGCGCGTTGCCACCGTGGCCATCGATCGCATGGCTTTCCTGGTACCGGTCGCCGTCGGCGCACAGCTCTCGTTCTATACCCAGGCCCAGGAAATCGGTCGTACGTCGATCAAGATGCTGGTCGAGGTCTGGAGCGACGATCCGCTGTCCAGCGAGTGGCGTAAGGTCACCGAAGCGGCGTTCGTGTTTGTTGCCATCGACGGCAGCGGTCGTACCCGCTCGGTACCCCCGCGAGCCTGTTGAATCCCCCCTGTTGCCGATCGAGAGCTGTCCCATGAACACGCCCAATGTTGAAGCGGTAAAACTGGATCAACTGAACTGCTGGCGGATTCGCCAGGGTCAGGCCGAGTTGCTGGTAGCCCAGCAAGGCGCGCATATCCTCAGCTATCAACTGGCCGGGCAGCCGCCCCTGATCTGGCTCAACGACGAGGCGGTGTTCCAGACCGGCAAAAGCATCCGCGCCGGGGTGCCCGTGTGCTGGCCGTGGTTCGGCAACTTCGAACGCAACCCACCGAGCGTGCAGGCCATGCGCGTCAGCGATCAGCCTGCCAGCGCCCACGGTCTGGTGCGGGCGCTGGACTGGGAACTGGAAGGCATCGAAACCGAGGGCGACAGCCTGAACGTAGTGTTTGCCCTGCCCGTCCCGGAAAACGGCCTGCCCGGCTGGCCCCATCAGGTCGACCTGAAGCTGAACATTCGTCTGGATGAACAACTGCAGATCGATCTGACCAGCCACAACCGGGGCACTGACAGCGTCACCATCAGCCAGGCGCTGCACAGCTACTTCGCGGTCAGCGACGTGCGCAACGTGCACGTCGAAGGCGTGGACGGGCTGCAGTACATCGAAACCCTGGACAACTGGAACACCGTCACTCAGCACGGCGATCTGCGGTTCAGTGGCGAAACCGACCGGATTTACCTCAATACCCCGGACAAACTGAGCATTGTCGACCCGGCCTGGGAGCGACGTATCGAATTGACCGCCCGCGGTTCACGCTCGGCAGTGATCTGGAATCCCTGGACCGAGCGCGCAGCAGCGTTCAGCGACATGGCCGACGATGGCTGGCAGCGCATGCTGTGCATCGAGACGGCCAATGTGCTGGGTGATGTGGTCACGTTGGCGCCCGGGGAGAGTCATACGCTGGGTGTGAGCATCGCGAGTTTGGCGGTTTAGAGCCTGCGGCAGCCCTACAAATCGGATTCTTGTACCACCCGCACCTGGGCGGCATCGAGGGCGTAGGCGGCATCGGCCAGGTCGTTGTTGACCGTCTCGATCTTCAACGTGCCGCTGACCCACAAGGGCGTGTAGATGTCGTCCAGCTTCAAGCCCTTGGGATAGCGCACCAGCACCAGTTGATTGGGCGGTGGTGGTGGCACATGAATGCAGGCGCCCGGGTACGGCACCAGGAAGAACAGCGTGCTGCGGCCCTTGCCGTCGGTTTCCAGCGGCACCGGGTAACCGCCGATGCGTACCTGCTTGTGGTTCATCGCGGCCACGGTCTTGGTCGAATACATCACCGCCGGCAAGCCCTTGCTCTGCTTCAAGCCACCCTTGTCGGTAAAGGTGCCATTGGCTTCCGGAGAGTTGTGGTCGATTTCCGGCATGGCTTCCAGCGCCTTCTGATCCGACTTGGGCATCAGTTCGAGCCAGTCGGTTTCCGGCAGGTCGCCAGCATGGGCCAGGCCAGTGCCCAGCAATACAAGAGTCAGCAGAAGACGGCGCATGAAGGTGCTCGGCAAAGAAGGGAAGTCAGGTCGCCGGGCATTCTAGCCCGCTGCGCGTGAACTGCGCAGCGGGCTTGATCGCTTGAATCAGTTCTTTTTGACCAGACCGTAGATCACCAGCAGCACCACCGCGCCCACCAGGGCACCGAGGAAGCCCGCGCCTTGACCGGCCTGGTAGATGCCCAGTGCCTGGCCGCCGTAGGTCGCGGCCAGTGAGCCGGCGATACCGAGCAGGATGGTCATGATCCAGCCCATGCTGTCATCACCCGGTTTCAGGAAACGAGCCAGCAGGCCCACGATCAATCCGATGAAGATGGTTCCGATAATTCCCATGGCGCTTCCCTCTGAGTGAAATAGCTATGCCAAAGCCTAGACAGACTTTGGCATCCTGCCATCAGAGAACACTGGGCACCGAAGGTTCCCAGCGTGCCATGGGTTTATTGCTCGGCGATCAGCGCCTGGACCTTGAGGATCTGCTGCTCGAGCGTGACCTTGTCGGCGCAGCGCAGGTTGGCGTGGCCGACCTTGCGCCCGACCTTGAACGCCTTCCCGTAGTGGTGCAGATGGCAATCGTCGATGGCGATGACCTTATCCACCGGCGGAACCACGCCAATGAAGTTGAGCATGGCGCTTTCGCCGACTTTCGCCGTCGAGCCCAGCGGCAGGCCGGCAACGGCGCGCAGGTGGTTTTCGAACTGACTGCACTCGGCGCCTTCGGTGGTCCAGTGCCCGGAGTTGTGGACCCGCGGAGCGATTTCGTTGGCCTTGAGGCCACCGTCGACTTCAAAGAACTCGAACGCCATCACGCCGACATAGTCCAGTTGCTTGAGCACACGGCTCGAGTAGTCCTCGGCCAGGGCTTGCAGCGGGTGCTCGGTGCTGGCCACGGACAACTTGAGGATGCCGCTGTCGTGAGTGTTGTGCACCAGTGGGTAGAATTTCGTCTCCCCATCACGGGCACGCACGGCAATCAGCGAGACTTCGCCGGTGAACGGCACGAAGCCTTCCAGCAGGCAGGCCACGCTGCCCAGCTCGGCGAAGGTACCCTCCACATCTTGCGCGGTGCGCAGGACTTTCTGGCCCTTGCCGTCATAACCCAGGGTGCGGGTTTTCAGCACGGCGGGCAGGCCGATGGCAGCCACAGCGGCGTCCAGGTCAGCTTGCGACTGGATGTCAGCGAACGCCGGGGTGGGAATCCCCAGGTCCTTGAACATGCTTTTTTCGAACCAGCGGTCGCGAGCAATGCGCAGCGCTTCGGCGCTCGGGTAGACCGGGACGAACTGCGACAGGAAGGCCACGGTTTCAGCCGGGACGCTTTCGAACTCGAAGGTCACCAGGTCGACTTCGTCGGCCAGTTGACGCAAGTGATCCTGATCGCCGTAATCGGCCCGCAGATGCTCACCCAGCGCGGCGGCACAAGCATCCGGCGCCGGATCCAGGAAAGCGAAGTTCATGCCCAGCGGAGTTCCCGCCAGGGCCAGCATGCGGCCCAACTGGCCGCCACCGATTACACCGATCTTCATCGTCAACAACCTCAGGCGATGCGTGGGTCTGGATTTTCCAGGACGCTGTCTGTCTGCTCAGCACGGAAGGTTTTGAGCACCGCGTGGAACTGCGGGTGCTTGGCGCCAAGGATACTCGCCGACAGCAGGGCTGCGTTGATCGCGCCCGCTTTGCCGATGGCCAGGGTGGCGACCGGAATGCCCGCAGGCATCTGCACTATAGAGAGCAGCGAATCAACGCCCGAGAGCATCGACGACTGCACCGGCACGCCCAGGACCGGCAGGTGGGTCTTGGCCGCACACATGCCAGGCAAGTGGGCCGCGCCGCCAGCACCGGCGATAATCACCTCGATGCCACGCGACTCAGCCTCCTCGGCGTACTGGAACAGCAGGTCCGGGGTGCGGTGGGCAGAGACCACTTTCACCTCGTAAGGGATGCCGAGCTTTTCCAGCATATCGGCGGTGTGGCTAAGGGTGGACCAATCGGACTTGGAGCCCATGATCACGCCAACCAGTGCACTCATCGTCGCGCCTCTTCTCTCTGGGCGCCCGCAGGCGCATCAAAAAACAACAAGCCACGCAGGATGCGTGGCTTGTTTGTACGAATTATGGCCAGTCGTAACCGGCCGAAGGCCGCGCAGTATACCTCAAAGAAGCGGATAAACAGCCCCTGTGGCGACCATCTGTCACGCGCTCGAAAAATAGGTATTTCTTGACTATCAAGTCAGTCAATTGACTGCCTGAATGTGTTCGGATCTCGAGATCGCTAGTTTATTAAAACGCTTACTCGAAACAATTAAACCCACTAAAAAATTGCGCACGTGGCCAGACAAAGTAAATATAAAACGGCAAAAAATCATAATTGAACAGGGAGTACAAATATGAAAAAATCAATTACCATAATAGTTGTTCTTCACAATGATCTTCAGGAATATTCAAAAAACGATTTATATACCGATTACTTTTCCTGGCTGAAAACAGAACTTGAATCAATCTCGGAACGGGACGTCAGAATTGTAATGCACGCTCATCATGAAGTTCCGCAGTTGTCAGGATACAACTACAGAAACGAAGATGGTTCAGCTGCGCTGCAAGGGTGGATAAACCTGATACAGGACTGGTATACAAAGATATTAAAATACGAAGAACATGAGCCGGGCCTGACGAAAGTCCTCTTGTTGACCCGAAACAATATCTACACAAAGGCAGGGGGGCTCCTGGGAGGGATAGGCGGATACGGCCTTATCAAAGGTCATTGCGCAATTGCGGCGATCACCTCCAAACAAATTCCAGCACATGAAATAGGCCACATGTTGGGCGCGACACATGAAGACAGCGAAGTCATCTATAACGGCTGGTGGCACGACACGATCATGCTCTCGGACGACTTCTCCAACGCACGTGGAAACGCTTATCGATACAGTGATAAGAACAGGGAAAACATTCGCCAATACCTTAGTACTTTTGCGTAAGTTCGATTCGCTATCGTGCGACCTGATATCCGCACATGGCGTGTTTGCGCTATTAACACGCATTCGCTGAATTAACAGCTGCTGCAACTCATGGCCACAGAGGTGGCCATGAGTTCTTGGCGCTCAAACAGTAGCACCCGCTACGCCGCTCTCGAGCTTGCGCCACAACAAACGGACATTCGCTTTGCGCACCAGCGCACAGCGATACAAACGGATCTCCAGCGGCACATGCCATTGCGGTCCACCACACACTACCAATTCGCCACGCGTCAGCTCGGCACGCACGCTCAACTGCGGCACCCAGGCGATGCCCAGCCCCTCCAGGGCCATGCTTTTCAGGCTGTCAGCCATGGCGGTTTCGTAGATCGTGGTGAAACGCAGTGCCCTTTGGCGCAGCAGCATATTCACCGAACGGCCGAGAAACGCACCGGCGCTGTAGGCCAGCAACGGCACACTGCCCTCGCCTTCCAGATCGAACAGCGGTTTTTCATCGGCATCGGCCGCGCACACCGGCAGCATTTCGGTGTGGCCCAAGTGCAGCGAAGGAAAGATCTCCGGGTCCATTTGCATGGCGGCATCCGGGTCGTAGAACGCCAGCATCAGGTCACAACCGCCCTCGCGCAGCGCATGCACCGCATCGCCGACGTTGGTCGCCACCAGGCGCGTGGCGATGTTCAGGCCTTCGTTGCGCAATTGTGCGATCCAGCGCGGGAAGAACCCCAGGGCCAGGGAGTGCGCGGCCGCCACCTGCATGACCTCGCCCTGGCCGCCTTCAAGGTGGTGCAAATGCCGCAGCACTTCGCCCAGTTGTTCGACCACGGTGCGTGCGGTTACCAGGAACAACTGGCCGGCCGCCGTCAGCTCGATCGGCGTGCGCGAGCGATTGACCAGTTGCAGGCCCAGTGCGGCCTCCAGGCTGCGGATTCGCCGGCTGAACGCCGGCTGGGTGACGAAACGTCGCTCAGCCGCCTGGGAGAAGCTGCGGGTGGCAGCCAGGGCACTAAAGTCCTCCAGCCATTTGCTTTCCAGATTCATCAGGTCCTCCCGGACACGCACCATTTTAGGTCACACGCTCGCCGCTCGGGCGGCGTCACATCGGCATTATGCCGAATACGCATAGGCCAGTGTTTAACAGCATTGGCCCAAAATTCTCCACAAGCCTAGCATTCACAGCGTTCCGGCACAGACCGGGTCCATATCGAGATGATTTCTATCATGTCCTCCGCTGCATCTTTCCGCACCGAAAAAGACCTGCTTGGCGTACTCGAAGTACCGGCTCAAGCGTATTACGGCATCCAGACCCTGCGAGCGGTGAACAACTTCCGTCTCTCCGGCGTTCCGATTTCGCATTACCCGAAGCTGGTCGTGGGTCTGGCAATGGTCAAGCAGGCCGCTGCTGACGCCAACCGCGAGCTGGGTCACCTCAGCGAAGCCAAGCACGCTGCCATCAGCGAAGCCTGTGCTCGCCTGATCCGCGGCGACTTCCACGAAGAGTTCGTGGTGGACATGATTCAAGGCGGCGCTGGCACTTCGACCAACATGAATGCCAACGAAGTGATCGCCAACATCGCGCTGGAGGCCATGGGCCACCAGAAAGGCGAATACCAGTACCTGCACCCTAACAACGACGTGAACATGGCGCAGTCGACCAACGACGCTTACCCAACGGCCATCCGCCTGGGTCTGCTGTTGGGTCACGACGCCCTGCTCGCCAGCCTCGACAGCCTGATCCAGTCGTTCGCCGCCAAAGGTGAAGAATTCGGCCACGTCCTGAAGATGGGTCGTACCCAACTGCAAGACGCCGTGCCGATGACCCTTGGCCAGGAATTCCGTGCCTTCGCCACCACCCTGGGTGAAGACCTGGCACGCCTGAAGACTCTGGCTCCGGAGCTGCTGACCGAAGTCAACCTGGGCGGCACCGCGATCGGTACCGGCATCAACGCCGACCCGCGTTACCAGCACCTGGCCGTTGAACGCCTGGCCTTGATCAGCGGTCAACCGCTGGTCCCGGCTGCCGACCTGATCGAAGCGACCTCCGACATGGGTGCCTTCGTGCTGTTCTCCGGCATGCTCAAGCGCACCGCGGTCAAGCTGTCGAAGATCTGCAACGACCTGCGCCTGCTGTCCAGCGGCCCACGCACCGGCATCAACGAAATCAACCTGCCAGCGCGTCAGCCAGGCAGCTCGATCATGCCAGGCAAGGTCAACCCGGTTATTCCGGAAGCCGTCAACCAGGTAGCGTTCCAGATCATCGGCAACGACCTGGCCCTGACCATCGCGGCCGAAGGCGGCCAGCTGCAACTGAACGTGATGGAGCCGCTGATCGCCTTCAAGATCTTCGACTCGATCCGCCTGCTGCAACGCGCCATGGACATGCTGCGCGAGCACTGCATCGTCGGCATCACCGCCAACGAAGCCCGCTGCCGCGAACTGGTCGAGCACTCGATCGGCCTGGTCACCGCGCTGAACCCGTACATCGGCTATGAAAACGCCACCCGTATCGCCCGCATCGCTCTGGAAAGCGGCCGCGGCGTACTGGAACTGGTGCGCGAAGAAGGCTTGCTCGACGAAGAAATGCTCGCCGACATCCTGCGCCCGGAAAACATGATTGCCCCGCGTCTGGTGCCTCTGAAGGCCTGATGCTGTAGCACCGCTCACCAGGTCGAGGGACTAGACACCTCTCACCTTTTGAGGGCTTGGAGATCATTCTCCAAGCCCTTTTTTTTACCTGCAAAACCCTCGGTACGGGGGCTATAGCTGAATCCTTTAATCAGCTGTTGCAGACGTGTGCTCCATGGATAGGTATAGTGCCGCCCCTCTTCGCAGGAGCGGTCGTCGGTAGCGAGATCCAACCCGTGCGAAACCCGAACTAATAACAAACCCGCGATATGAAGCCGGGACAAATACCGCTTGGCCTGTAGTGTTGTGCACAAACGGGTGTAACGGAATGTGTCTGCCTGGTCAGCATTTGCCAACACAAAAAACAGCGAGGAATACTCCATGCTCGAAGTCATTAACGACTTCCTCTCAGGGAAAGTACTGATCGTGCTCATTGTCGGGCTCGGTGGTTACTTCACGATCCGCTCGCGTTTCGTTCAATTGCGGCACTTCTTCCACATGTTCGCGGTGTTCCGCGACAGCCTCAAAAGCAGCGCTGGCCAACTCAGCTCGTTCCAGGCCCTGATGCTCAGCCTCGCCGGCCGTGTCGGTGCGGGCAACATTGCTGGCGTCGGCATTGCCGTGACCCTCGGCGGCCCAGGCGCAGTGTTCTGGATGTGGGTGACCGCGCTGGTCGGCATGTCCAGCAGCTTCTTCGAATGTTCCCTGGGCCAACTCTACAAGCGCTGCGACTCTGAAGGGCAGTACCGTGGCGGTCCGTCCTATTACATCCAGCACGGCCTGCAGAAACGCTGGCTGGGGATGATCATGGCGTTCCTGCTGCTGATCACCTTCGGCTTCGCCTTCAACGGCCTGCAAGCCCACGCCGTGACCCACTCGCTGAACAACGCCTTCGGCCTCGACACCACCTACACCGGCCTCGGCCTGGCGGTACTGCTGGGCCTGGTGTTCGTCGGCGGGATCAAGCGCATCGCGGCCATCGCCGACCTGCTGGTGCCGGTCAAGACCCTGGTCTACATCGCGGTGACCATCTACGTGATCGTGCTGCAGTTCGACCAGGTGCCGGGCATGCTGATGACCATCGTCAAGAGCGCCTTCGGCCTGGACCAGGCCTTCGGTGGCCTGGTGGGCAGCGCCATCATCATGGGGGTGAAACGCGGAGTGTTTGCCAACGAAGCCGGCCTGGGCAGTGCGCCCAACGTCGCTGCCGTGGCATCGGTCGAGCACCCGGTCGCGCAAGGCGTGGTCCAGGCGTTCAGCGTATTTCTCGACACCTTCATCATCTGCACCTGCACCGCGTTGCTGATCCTGCTGTCGGGCTTCTACACCCCGGGCTTCGAAGGTGACGGCATCGCCCTGACCCAGAACTCCCTGGCCGCCGTCGTCGGCGAGTGGGGTCGGATGTTCATCTCCGTGGCACTGGCGTTGTTCGTGTTCACCTCGATCCTCTACAACTACTACCTGGGCGAGAGCAACCTGCGCTACTTGATCGGCGAGAACCGCAAGGCGCTGATCGGCTATCGCGCCCTGGTGCTGGTGCTGATCTTCTGGGGTGCCATCGAGAACCTCAGCACGGTGTTCGCGTTCGCCGACATCACCATGACCATGCTCGCGTTCGTCAACCTGATCGCGCTGTTCCTGCTGTTCAAGGTCGGTATGCGCATCCTGCGCGACTACGATGACCAGCGTGCCGCCGGCATCAAGACCCCGGTGTTCGACTCCAGCAAGTTCCCCGACCTGGACCTGGACCTCAAGGCCTGGCCAGCCAACCCGCCCGCAGCGCCCCAGGCCCAGGCTCAACTGCAAGGCGTGACCGCAGCGCAACGCTGATCGGTAAAAAACCGGGCGCATCCCCTGCGCCCGACGTGACACAAGGTACGACCGGGGTCATGCTCGGTCGTACGCCGTCATCGTTCTCGGAGAATGACCATGAACTCGTCTACCTATCCCGCCGCCCAACACGTCATGGTGCTCTACACCGGTGGCACCATTGGCATGCAAGCCAGTGCCCACGGCCTGGCGCCGGCGTCCGGCTTTGAAACACGGATGCGCGACTACCTGCACAGCCAGCCCGAGCTGGTGCTGGCGCAGTGGCGGTTTCGCGAAATGGCGCCGCTGATCGACAGCGCCAACATGACCCCGGCCTACTGGCAGCGCCTGCGCGAGGCCGTAGTCGAGGCGGTCGAGATCGACGGCTGTGACAGCGTGCTGATCCTGCACGGTACCGACACCCTGGCCTACAGCGCAGCGGCCATGAGTTTCCAGCTGCTGGGCCTGCACGCCCGCGTGGTGTTCACCGGCTCCATGCTGCCGGCCGGCGTGACCGACAGCGATGCCTGGGAAAACCTCAGCGGTGCCCTGGTCGCCCTCGGCCAGGGGCTGGCACCGGGCGTGCACCTGTACTTCCACGGCGAACTACTGGACCCGACCCGCTGCGCGAAAGTGCGCAGCTTCGGCCGGCACCCGTTCAAGCGCCTGGAGCGCCAGGGTGGCGCCGAAAAGGCTGCTGGCATACCGACGGCGCTTGGCTATAAACAGCCCAGACAATTGGCTAACGTCGCGGTGTTGCCACTGTTTCCCGGCATCGGCGCCGAGATCCTCGATGGCCTGCTCGCCAGCGGTATCCAGGGTCTGGTGCTCGAATGCTATGGCAGCGGCACGGGGCCCAGCGATAACCCAGGGTTTCTTGCCAGCCTGGAACGGGCGCGCGATAAAGGCGTAGTGGTCGTTGCGGTCACGCAGTGCCATGAAGGGGGTGTCGAGCTGGATGTGTACGAAGCCGGCAGCCGCTTGCGCGACGCCGGCGTACTCTCGGGTGGTGGCATGACCCGCGAGGCCGCATTCGGCAAGTTGCATGCGCTGCTGGGAGCCGGGCTACAAACCGCTGAAGTCCGGCGGCTGGTCGAATTCGACCTGTGTGGCGAACTCAGCTGACACACCGCCCACCCCAGAACTGTCCTGCCAGCGATAGCGTTGTTGCCTGACACCGCGCTTTCACTGGCAAGACAGCGTCTACTACGTTCATCGCCAGGCACATAACTTGCTGCCTATTCCAGTACCCCATCGCTGGAATTGCCCATGCTGCACTCCCACCTCACCACGCTCAACGCCGTCTCGCTGGTGCTCAACACCTTCAAGGCCGAGGGACTTTCCAGCGATGCCTTGTTGGCCGGCAGCGGTATCAGTGCCGCGGACCTGAACCGGGCCGACACGCGCATCACCACCAACCAGGAGATGCAGGTCTGCGCCAATGCCGTCGCGCTCAAGCGTGACATCGGCCTGGAACTGGGCCGGCGAATGCACGTTTCCTGCTACGGCATCCTCGGTTACGCCCTGCTCACCAGTGCCACCTTAGGTGACGCATTGCGCCTGGCGATACGCTACCCGGCGCTTCTGGGAACACTCTTCGAGCTGAGCCTGGAGGACGATGGCGAGCGCGTCTGGTTCGTCGCGGCCGATTACCGCGAAAGCCCGACGATGGCGGTGTTCAATGCCGAGTTCTGCCTGGTCTCGCTGAAAGTCATCTGTGATGATCTGCTGGGCCATTCGCTGCCGTTGCGCGGGGTCCGCTTCGAGCATGCAGCACCGGACTATGAGGCGAGCTATGCCGAACACTTCAACTGCCCTCTGCATTTTGGCGCACGCGACACTGCGTTTGCCTTCGACAGGCACTGGTTGCAGCAAGTGCTGCCGCTGGCCGATGTCATCACCCACCAGGCCATGGCCGAACGCTGCCGCAAGCAGAACCTGGAATTCACGGGGCGCCAGGCATGGCTGGGGCGTATCCGGCAATTGCTCAGCTCGCAATTGAACGCCGCGCCAGGGCTCGAAGGCCTGGCTGGGCAGATGAATTGCTCGGCGCGCACCCTGCGCCGCCACCTCAAGGACCTGGGCTGCAGCTATCAGGAATTGCTCGACGAATTGCGCTTCGAGCAGGCCAAGCAAATGCTCTGCGAAGACCAGCTACCGATCTACCGGATCGCCGAGGCATTGGGCTTCAGCGAAACCGCCAGCTTTCGCCATGCGTTCGTGCGCTGGAGCGGTGTCGCGCCGAGCCAGTTCAGGCCCTGAGGGATCAAGGGGCGAATTTCGGTCATCTTTTTTGGCCGTATCGATCCCCTTTTGGCCTTTCCTGCCGTTCTCTGAAACCCTGCGTGCCGCAAGACTGTGTTCAACCGAATCAGCCCTGCGGAGAACAACAACATGCTGACCATCTACTCGGACGATCACCACCTGCACCACGGCCGTTGCGAACTGATCGACGGGCAACTCAAGCCATGCTTTGAGATGCCGTCACGCGCCGACCATGTGCTGGCACGGGTGCAACAGCAGAACCTGGGGCCGGTCGAGACGCCCAAGGACTTCGGTCTTGAGCCGATCGCGCGCATCCACAGCCGCGACTACCTGGACTTCTTCAAAGGCGCCTGGGCGCGCTGGACCGAGTTCAACACCGACGGCGATCTGCTGCCCTACACCTGGCCCGCCCGCACCCTGCGCGCGATCAGGCCCACCAGCCTGCACGGCCAACTCGGCTACTACAGCTTCGACGGCGGCGCACCGATCACCGCCGGCACCTGGCAAGCGGCCTACAGCGCTGCACAGGTTGCCCTGACCGCGCAGGCAGCGATCCAGGCCGGCGCTCATAGTGCCTTCGCCCTGTGCCGGCCACCGGGACACCACGCCGCTGGCGACTTGATGGGCGGTTACTGCTACCTCAACAACGCCGCCATCGCCGCCCAGGCGTTCCTCGACCAGGGCCACCAAAAGGTCGCGATCCTCGACGTCGACTACCACCACGGCAATGGCACCCAAGCGATTTTCTACCAACGCAGCGACGTGCTGTTCACCTCGATCCACGGCCATCCAGAAGCCGAGTTTCCATTCTTTCTTGGCTACGAAGATGAACTGGGTGAAGGTGCGGGCGAAGGTTTCAACTTCAACTATCCATTAGCGGCCGGCAGCGGCTGGGACACCTGGAGCGCAGCGCTGGAACAGGCGTGCAAAGAGATCCAAAGCTACGGCGCCGACATCGTCGTCGTATCCCTGGGTGTCGACACCTTCAAGGACGACCCGATCTCGCAATTCAAGCTCGACAGCCCGGACTACCTGGCCATGGGCAAACGCATCGCCAGGCTCGGCGTACCGACCCTGTTCGTCATGGAGGGCGGTTATGCGGTCGAAGAAATCGGCATCAACGCCGTAAACGTTCTAGAAGGTTTTGAAAGCGCTTGAAGAGTCGGGCATCTGATAGCCGCCTTGCTCCACCGTTACCAGACCTGCGCTAGCGCAGGTTTTTTTTGCCCACAATATTTTTTTACCGCCAATGCCTCCCTGCCCATCACTACTTTGCAACGGATTGCGCACCCAACATCCCACGGTGCCTTCTGCCCCCCGCAAGGACGTGACCATGACTGAGTCTTCCAGCCCCTCTGCTGTACCAGGCCTACCACCCGATCAAGATGCCCTGCTCACCCAATTGGTGGCCGGCCCCTCGATCAGGGAAGTCGCCACCCATGCCCTGCAACCCGCCTTGAAAACCCTGTACCCGCAACTGTCTATCGACCCACGGCTGGCGATGGTGGTAACGCCGACCTGGACCTTGCACAACCAAGCCGTCGTTCCTGGGCCGCGACATGTCGAATCGCTGACCGATGCCCTGGTACGCCATGGCGTCGCCGGTTCGCCGGTGGTCTACCTCGATGGCGAGCATTACCTCACCTTGCAACCCCAGGAGCGGACGCCGGCTCAGTTGCCCGTCAGTATTGACGCCATCGGGCAGTTGCTGAACGAGCTGGTGCCGTTGCTGTTTGTCGCGTTTCAGGAACAGCAGGTCGATTACTGGAACCAGTTCACCCGCGCCTCGGCCCCGCGTTGGCAAGAATTATCCAAATCCCTGCACGAGCTCTGGAACATCGATACCAACCCGAACTGGAGCAATGACCTCTGTGCGATGGCCCGCAACCTGTTCACCTACCCGCAAAAAAGCGCTCGCACGCTTCACGACCGCTATCGGTCGCGTGCATGTCTGGTCGACCTGGATTACCTGGACAAGGGTCTCTCGAACCACCTCAACATCCTCGACATGGCTGTACTCATTGGGACGGTGGGCACGCGCACGTTAATCCTCAGTCACTCCATCACCAGTGGCTTCAAGACATACGAATCCTTGCAGGCGCTAGGCGAGTCCTTGCAGGCATACGCCGATGAGTCGACAGCGGACAATACCTTGCAGTGGCGACTGATTGAGCCCGAGGGCAATTACTTCGACCATCTGGCGTGCAACCTGATTGCCCTGCAAGCCGACTCGATTGGCGAGTTGGCGAACGATACCGCAACCCACAACCCTGACCTGGCGCCCCACATCAGCCGTACGCAAAACGAACTCGACCCGACGGACAAACAGGCACCTTCGCGATTCAACCGAGTCGAGCAAGCGCTGCCGGACTGGATGGCCAACGCTTCTTCCAGCGATCTCACCGCTTACAGCCGTCACCTGATGGACCTGGCAACCATTCAGGAACAAGACCTCGGGCAGTCATTTCAGGATGGGATCAAGCCGATTCGTCAGTACGCCCTGGATCAGTTGCGCGAGGCCATGATCAAAGAGCATGCCGATGCCGCGCGACTGAACCTGGCTGATATCGAAATCGTGGTCGACAGCGTGGTGGTCTGGGGCAGCTTTATCCCGCTGGTAGAGCCTGAGCGCACCACCCTGAGCCTGGTCGACCTGGCGCTGCAAAACCTGATTGCCCTGCCGCTGGGCAACAAATCCGTGCGTAGCACCAGCGCCACAGCACTACCCACCTGGATGACGGTGAGTTACCTGGAGGCACTGATCGTCAGCGTCGACATCGGCAAGACCTACCCGGCACTGATCAAAAGCAAGTTGCTTGACGATCCGCTGGACAGCTTGCGGCGACAGAACCTGTTCACCAGTCACCTTCGCGTCGAACTGCCACTGCTGGCCTTGCAGCAAAAAATTCGCGCGCAGGCTGGTATCGACGAGTTGGGTTACCGCTACGTCGCCGCCGTGGTCCAGGTACTAGACGCCAATCGCTGGGTCGATGGCCAGGAGATCGTCATTCGCCCACTGGCTTTCAAACCCGGTTGGCGCATTGGCAACTCGACCGACAAAGTGGCCAACATGTTCGTGATCGGTCCTCGGCAGATGGATAAGGGCCCATGCCTGCTTTACCGCCCCATGCTCGATCGGCCCCTGAGCCAACACCCGACGCCAGCCAACCTGATTTATGCCATCAAGCATTCCCCGACATTGCGCCAATCGGTGCTCGCCTGGCTGCCGGACGGGGCGCGCGCCGATTACCGCAACTACGTATTCACCGGTGACCGGCCTTCGGTCTGGACCCTTTCACAACTCCTGGCCGATCCTCTGACCCCCTTGCAGATGGGCGGTACGCTTACCCTGGGTTCTGAGGTCCTCGCCAGCGATTCCCTGGCCACACTGTACAAGGCCAACGTCAACGCGCTGGTCGAGCTGGCGCAGCGACAATCGGTATCCAATGCGCAAAATCGCTGGGGCACCTTCAAACATGCAGCCTGGTTGATCCTTAACGCGGCACTGCCCTTTCTTGGCCGCACTGTCGGGACGGCCGCCTGGATCTGGCAGGTGCTGGATGACGTCGAACAAACCCTGGACGCCGCTGATACAGGCGACCGCGCACAACAAAAAACCGCCATGACCGACCTGTTGCTGACCCTGGCCATGGTCCTTGCCCACCACGCCAGCACACGCAAACCGACGGCCCGCAGAGTCGAGGAAAAGGTGCCGATAACCGAAGTAACCGAGAGCCCGGAAAAACCCGCAGTCACCCCTAAGGCCATTGTTCAACAGCCTGATGTGATCGGCGAACATCCTGCACAACACCGCACATCGGTTACGACCGACACCGTCCTGAATCTGGCCAGTACCCTGGATCGCTTCGCAATCACCCGCCCCGCGCAACTCACCCTGTCCAGCGGTGACAACGCTGCGCTTCGCGGCCTCTACCATCACGAGAACACGTACTACGCACTTGTGAGTGAACGCTGGTTCGAAGTGGCCATCGAGGGCCAGGGTGAGGTATCGATAATCGACTCTCGACAGAACCCGGTGCGCAGCGGTCCTGCGTTGATCCACAATGCGCGTGGCGAGTGGTTCATCGACATCCGCTTGCGCCTGCGTGGCGGCGGTTTGTCGAGTCGGCGCAAGGCACTGAAACAGCAAAACCGAGCGCGCGTCACCGAGCTCAAAAAACAACTCGGCGAATTTGATAACGAACGCGAACTGGCACGTGTCGAGCTGACGGATGCGCACAAAGCGATGACATCGCTCAGCGGTGACGCCCTGCTAGCGGCGAAAACGCAGTTTCTCGAGAAGCTCGAGCGTCGCACCCAGGAGTACACCCCCCCTATCGAACAGCTGAAATCGCTGAACCTGCTCGACGCGGTGCCCAACTACCGAACTGCCATGGTCGAGATGCTCGGCACCCAGCTGTTTTTTAACCAGACATGGCTTGATCAGCGTAATCCCACCTTCTCTCAGACTTTGAGGGAAACCCTGGTGTTGCTTGAGGCTGAAGAAACCACAGGCAGTGCTGCCGAGCGCGCAACCTACCGGAAAATGATTGACCTGACCGAGGAGATGATCGGAAAAATCGAGTTCGCTCAATCGCGTTTCCAGGAGTTGAGTCGACTGGGTCGAAGCGCTGCCGAGGTCACCAGCACCTATCAGACAAAATTGCCCAGGTTCAGCCTTAACGAGCTCAAGGCGCTGCAGGTCTCGCTGGCCCGCGAGGTCTGCCTGAAAGAGGCAACCAGCGCTGCGTTGATCGAAGTTCAACACTCATTCGAACGCCTGCTCGACACCACCAACCTGGTGATCCAGACCTCGCAGGAATTGATGCGGGAAGGAACTGCCTGGGTTGCAGGCGACCGTATCGAGGGCCTCAACGGGACGCTGGAGCAGTTTGCCGCCGTCGACCAGGGGTTCGAAGACTTCGCCCTCAACCACAAGGACGCGGTGCTGGAGCAACCGTTCAAACATCTACGGATGCGCATCAGCGAATTCCAGCAGACCACCGAGGCTCACCTGGCGCAGTTGCTGCGCGAGCAACTCCCGCTGGAGCCCCAGCCCGGCCCTTCAAGACCGGCGCCAGTGTCGCGCAAACGGGTAATCAAGACCCGCTTTCGGGGCACGGTCGTTGGCGAGGTCCGCCCCTCGGCACCGGGACAACCGATATTGCTGGACGTAAAGGCGCCCATGACCGGCGACGTGATTGCCACCTTCCACGAAAAAGCCCCCGGGGTCTGGGTTGAGCGGTTACAACCCAGGCGGCCTCGCCCGGCCGTACCACTAGCCGATCTCCAGGCGCAGATCACTCAAGGCCGGACGCTGCTTGATGGCGTGGAAAGCTTCATTCGACAAACCGAAGCGAGCGCGAAAAAACCAGGACGTATCCCGGTGGAAATCGAAGAACTGTTCCAGCACAAAGCCGACCTGCTCGACGAAGCTGCGAGGAACCTGGAGCAGGCCTGGGTCAGTGCCAACAGCACCGGCGAGCCTGCTCGCGAAATCGCCGAACTCAACCAGGCACGCGATCGACTGAACGCCGAGGGCTACCGGATACGGGTCGAGATGATCAAACAACAACCGCCCACAGCCGCCCGTGTCGAATGGCTACTCGCCAAGAATGAAATCGACATAGTTTCGGGTGGTGATCGACGCCGGCTCAAAGGCCCGCGCCGGGATTACTTGCAGGAGTATGAAATTCGCCAACGCCACAGCGGGCAAACGCTGTGGTACGCGCACTTCCACTACCCCAGCCAGGACGCGCCGCTCAATGCGTTTACCGCCGCCCACCTGAAATTGCGCGATCAGCGATTCCTGACCGGTGCATTGGACGCGCACGCGGCCACCAGCGCCCAGATGATCGCCATCTATCGCAGCGAAATCAGCCCGCAACTGGCGCACTCGCTGTTCTTTTCGTAAGCCCACGTCAAAAAGGAAAATGACGATGACTGAACATACTGAGAACACCGATACCCACGCCCTGCTGGAAAAAAGCCAGGTCGTTCATCAGACCAGCCGGGGCCCCACTGTCGATGAGGTTGCCGCCCGACTGCTGCGCCGGGCGCTGGAAGAGCTGTATCCGGAACGCAATATCGACCCCGACCAAACGCTGATCGGCACGCCTCAATGGCAGTCCGTCGACGGTACGCTCGTGGCCATGCCTACCCGGTTCGAATCACTGACCCAGGCCCTGGTCCGGCAATTTTTCAGCTCGGCCACTGCCAACTATCTCGAAGGCGAGCACTTCCTGACATTGAACCCGCCAATCTCGCCCGTGGTGCATCTGGACCTCGGCATCGAGGCCATTGCCAGGTTGCTCAACGACTACGCCCCCTTGCTCTTCGTGGCCTTCGGCGAACACCAGCTGGCGTATTGGAACGAAGCCGGGCAACGGGCGCCGCACTGGCTGCAACTGTCCGATGCCTTGCGCAAGACCCTCGAGGTGCAACACCTCAAAGATTGGGATGACGAGCAGTGCCTGGTGGCCCGGGCCATCTCGCTCCATCCAGACAAAAAGCAGCGTCAAGCCCACGACTCCGCGCTTTCGACTATCCGGGTATGCCTGATCGACATTGACTCGGTCGACGCCCAAGGCAATATCCGACATTTGATACTGGCCGGTGCGTGCGTGATCACTGGGCGTTATAAACAGCGTGACCTGCTGATGATGTACACCGTTGAAAATGGTTATGAAACGTTCGACTCCCTGGAACAGTTGGGAGCTTCGTTACCGGAACGCGTGGAGACGCAACCGACCGGGCGCAACCTGAAGTGGCAGCTGTTCGAGCCCGAGGGTAATTTTTTCGATCATATGGCCTGGGCGCTGATCACCACCCAGCTCGATGCCATTGCCGCAATCAGCCACGAAAGCCTCACGGCCGAAACGCAGCAGAAATTCGATTCAAACGCTCTGGCGGAACACGCCAGCGCCCAGGAAAAAACGGCACTCATTGGCCTCGATAACTCAATACCCGATTGGCTGTTTGGTGCTTCGGCTGCCGATCTGGATCAGTACAGCCAATCCGTCAATGCGCTGGGAAAATTGTACAAACAGACTGACAAAAAACTGGTGCGGATTCTGCCCCTCACGACCTACGCCCAGAACCGCCTGCGCGACGCAATCATTGCCGATAAGAAACCCACCGCCGGGTTGCCGCTGGACAGCCTCGAGATCACCGTCACCAACAGTTTCGAATCCGGCGGACTGACACTGCCCAATCCGCTCGACGTGCACACCGAAACACTCGGCGAGTACGCCTTGCAAAACAGCGCACCGTATCAGGCCACCCTGCGATTCAAACCGACACAGCCGCTCCCTGACTGGCTGAACGTTGCGTACCTGACGAAAATGGCGAGCAAGGTCGACGTCGGTGGGGCATACCCCAAACTGATCAAGGACAAGCTGATCGACGATCCGCTGCAGGCGCCCTTGCAGCAGCATTTTTACATCGACCAGATGCGTGCCCTGCTGCCGCTGATAGCGCTGGAGTGCAAGATCCGTCGCATCGGTGGTATCGATGAATTGGGTTGCCTTTACGTGCGCGAATGGCTCAAGCCAACCCCCGGTCGCCCGCAACCGGTGGTCACTCGCCCACTGACGTTCATCCAGTCCGGGCAAACCACAGGCGACACCGTTGCCAACATGTTCATCATCGCCCCGCGCGAGCCGGCAGCCGGGCCTTGCCTGCTCTACCGCCCATTGTTCGAACAGCCGTTGCTGCAGTTCCCTTCAGCGCAAAACCTGCTGTATGCCCTGCATCAACCGGGAGAGTTGAGGGATTCGGTGCTGGCGTGGCTGCCCGACTCGGATATCGCGTTCAAATACGCCCAGTACACATTCCCCGTCGGCTTGCCCAGTCCATGGCTGGCGGCGCAGTTGCTCTCCGAGCCCTGGACAACCGTGGACTGGACCGGGCCGGTCGAACTCGGGTCAGTGCAATTGAGCGGCGACATCTTCAAGGTCCTGTTCAAGACCCATGCCCTGGCCATGGCCGAACTCTCCGACCGCCAGTCGTTATCCAATGCACAACGACGTTGGGCCTTGCTGCGTGACAGCGGCTGGGCGGTGTTCAATGTTGCCGCGAATTTTCTCAGCGGTCCGGCGGGGGCTGCGGTCTGGGTCTGGCAAAGCATCAGTGAAATCGAACAGGTGCTGGACGCCCATCAGCGTGGTGATGCCTATGCGCAATGGAGCGCGGTTGCCGATATGCTGCTGAACCTGGGCATGATCCTGGCACATCACGCCGCCACACGTCGCAAGACCAACCCCCGAACGGCATCGGCACCGCAGGTTGACCACGACAGGTTACCCGAGACCAGCGTCACGCCGACGGTCAAACCGGCGGCCCCCACTGTGACCTTGGTTCCCACTCCCATGACCGGTGAACTTGCGTCCAGCCATTACTCCTCACTTGAAGCCAGCGGCTCAGTGCCCCACCGGTCGCCCTCGGCTCTGGCGGTTTTTCTGAGCGCCTTGAGCGTACCGCCCCCCGATCTCACCGCCCCAACCGTGGAAACCCTTCTGCGCGATACCGCGCGCCTGTATCGCCTGGATGCAAAGACCTATGCAAAGGTCGGCGAGCGCTGGTACCGCGTTATCGAAAATGACGACGAGCAGATCCAGATCGTTGATCCACAAACACCCTCGAAAACCGGACCTCTGTTGAGCCATACCCAACAAGGCCAGTGGTTCGTCGACACACGTTTGCGGTTGCGCGCAGGTGCTGGTGGTACCAGCCTGCGCAGCCAGCTCAAGGCACAACGCAAGGCCAAGGAACAACAGAAAAAACAACTGGGTGTCGAGCTGGAGAATTTCAAACGCCTGGAAGCGTCCAACAATGCCGCTTTAAAAAAGGCCCAGGCAGAGATGATCGGCGCCACCGGGCAAGCGTACGAACAGGCGACAGCGCGCTACCTCACTCACCTGGAAAAACTGATTGGTGACTACGAACAGGCCTTGAAAAACCTGGAGCAATGGCGCATCAACGGCGGAAGTGAAGGCTATTTCCAAGATTTACAGCGCATGACAGTCGAGCTGCAAAAGAACCTCTCCCTTTGGCTCGTAATCAAGCGCAACGACTATGCAACACTCACCCACATGCTGGCCCAGGACACTGCCATCGACTCAGACGCCTCATTGCAGCTACACGTTGAGAGTGTCAGACAAGCGTTGGCATTGAGTCAGGAAATGATCGCCCGTCTGCAAACTGCCCAAACGGCGCTGGAAAAAATCGCAGCGGTTGGTAGCGCCGGCATGATCGCCTCTCAAAGCCTGCGAAAACTGCTGCCGGTGTTCACCGCGTGGGATTTGAAGTCCAACGAAGTCGGCATGTCGCATGAGTTGTGCATGCGCAACACTGCCACCCAGAACGCTGAACCGGCTCGTGAAGCGGTGGGCCTGGTGATTATCGAGGCCGCAACCGCCACCCACCGGCATACGGCTCTGATCAGAACGCCGGATAGCGGTGCGACCAGCGCGCAGCGCATCGACACCCTGAGCAGGCTGATCGATATTTACGTCGATGCCGATCAGCGTCTTAAAGACTTCCCCGAAGAATACCCTGACAAAGTCGAGCCGACTGGGCTTGAACGGGTCAGCACATTGATCGGCGAGTTCAGGCAACTGGCGCAGGAACAACTCAATGCGCTATTGCCCGAGAGCGGGACGAGCGTCGTACCGGTCGCACCGGCACCCGCAGTTGCAGGCCCGTCCCGGCCTGCTGGCAAAGTCACCAAGAGCCGACCACGGGATCCCGTGCCCGCCAGACCCTCGCCATCCGGCGAGCCACTGCTCGAGGAAATGGTTCCCACCAGCAAAAGTCCTGCACCGATGTCGGAACTGGACGATATCGACATCATTGCCAATGCCCTGACCTTGAGTGAAGAAGTGCAGGGTTTTATTGATCGAACCCGCAAGGATGCCTTCAGACCTAACCGTATTCCCGCAGACATGGAGGATCTGTTCGATCACCAGGCCCGGCGCCTGGAACAAGCCGCGATCAATGTCGACCTTGCCCTGGCACGCATCAACAAGGCAGGAGGAACCCGACTCCCTGTGGCTAACCTGAGCTCAGAGCTCAATGAGTCCGCCGCTCGTTTACGCACACAAGGCATCAGTATCCGCGCCAGCCTGCTCAAGGAGCGCCCGCCCCGGCAGGCCTATTTGCAGTGGCTGCTGGACAACAACCAGGTAAGGGTCGTGCGTAACCAACAAGGCCGAATCAGGACCAAAAAACGCCAGGACTACTTTCAGGAGTACCAGGTGCTCGACATGACTGACAACGACCAGCCGTTATGGCTTGTGCATTTTCACTACAACTCGCCTGACGCTCCTTTGGAGCAGTACACCGCGGCGCACCTGAAGATCTCCGACGAGAAGTTGAAGCAGTTCACTGCCGAACGTCGCAAAGCACTGACGACCCTGGCGCCGATCGACTACGTGCTGCGGCGCATCAGTGACCCGTCGCTGTTCTTCAGTCTTGAAGCTCAACCCTGATACACGATCGCGGGCGGGTAATCCGCCCGCTTCAGCGAACCCGCCAAACCGGCCGCAATCGTTCCAGCGCCGCCTTGATCGAGGTCTCCGGTACTGCCGCAAACCCCAGCACCAACCCCGCACGTTGATCTATCGGGGTGGCGCAGGTCGGTAGCCAATAACTGCTCAAGCCGTTGATCTCGACGTCGACACTGCTCGCCAACTCGATCAGTTCACGCTCACGCGCCACACTCTCGACAGGCACGGTCATGTGCAGTCCGGCGGCAATCGCAGGCAACTCGCCAACACCCGGGATATCCGCCGGCCAACCGCTAAGCAGAGTATTGCGCCGGCTCAGCGCCGCACGGCGCATGCGCCGGATATGCCGCTGGAAATGCCCGGCCGCCATGAACTCGGCCATCACTGCCTGGGTACTGACCTCAGAATGGCGAACGTCCACGGCACGCCGCCGGGAAAAGGCTTCAACCAGCCCCAATGGCAATACCAGGTATCCCAGGCGCAGTGCCGGGAATGCCACTTTGCCGAAAGTCCCGACGTACAACACCCGGCCACCGCGATCGAGTGCTGCCAATGGCGCCAGCGGTGCTCCGCTATACCGGTACTCGCCATCGTAATCATCCTCGACAATCCAGCCTTGCGTACGCTCAGCCCAGGCCAGTAGTTCCAGGCGCCGCGCGAGACTCATCACCACACCGGTGGGGTACTGGTGTGATGGGGTGACGTAGGCCAGACGGCAATCGGTAACCCTGGCCAGCTCGGCGCAGTCGATGCCCTCGCTATCTACCGCCACCCCATGCAAACGCGCACCTGCCACCGCGAACGCATGACCCGCGGCGCGGTAACCCGGATTCTCGACCGCGACCCCATCGCCCGGCTCCACCAGCAACTGTGCACAAAGGCTAATCCCCTGTTGCGCGCCACTGGTGATCACAATTTGCTCAGCGCTGCACTGCATACCTCGCGAACTGCGCAGATAGGCGGCGATCAATCCGCGCAAGCGCGCGTCACCCTCAGGGGCGCCGTAACACAGTTGCTGCAAGTCCGGCTTGCGCCAGAAAGCCGCATTCAGCTTGGCCCATACCTCGAACGGGAACAGGTCGAACGCTGGCACGCCGACCCGAAAAGCCCTCGGCGGGCCACTCGGTGGCGAGGGCAAATGATGCTTTTGCATCCGTTCCAAGGCAGCATTGTGGATAACTTTACTGGATAAAACTCCAGGTGTTTCTGCCTGTTTTGTGGATAAACCTGTGGGTAAGCCTGTTGATAACCCTGTGGATGGATTTGTGGATAGTTTTTTTGCCGGCAACCCGTTTTGCGGCAATTGTGCGACGTAAGTGCCATCGCCGACCCGACCCTCGATGAAACCTTCGGCGTACAACTGGTCGTAGGCGCGCACCACGCTGTTGCGCGAAATCGCCAACGCTGCCGCCAGGTCGCGACTCGCCGGCAAACGTGTCCCGCTGACCAGGCGACCGTCGAGTACGCGCATGCGCAAGGCCTGGTAGAGCTGGCGGCTCAAGCCCTGGCGTCGATCCAACTCGATGCCTGCGGGGTTGAACGACAAGGAAGGCGGCACGTTCGTCATGGGTAATGGACCTATGAAATTAGCCGTTAATGGCTCTTACAACAGACCAATAGCCTGCCTAGGATGCTGGCATTCGCCAAGGAATTTTTCCATGTACACGCCCAGTGCCTTTGCCCTCGAAGATTTGCCCGAACTGCAGCAACAAATGCTCGGCAGCCGCCTCGCACTGCTGGTAACCCATGGCGAACAGGGCCTGCAAGCCAGCCATTTACCGTTGCTGTTACAAGTCGACGAAGGTCCCCATGGCACCCTTTATGGTCACTTTGCCCGGGCCAATCGGCAGTGGCAGGAGCTCCAGGGCGGCGCCGAAGCGTTGGTGATCTTTGCTGGCGCCGACGCTTACGTGAGCCCCGGGTTTTATCCCAGCAAAGCCGAGCACGGCAAGGTCGTGCCGACCTGGAACTACATCGCCGTGCACGCCTACGGCACGGCCGAGGTGTTCACCGATACCGAGCGCCTGCGCCACCTGGTGGGCGCCCTGACCGAGCGCCATGAAAGCGCCCGCGCCCAGCCGTGGAAACTCGCCGACGCGCCCACCGATTACATCGACGGCATGCTCAAGGCCATCGTCGGCTTCGCCCTGCCCATCCAGCGCCTGGAAGGCAAGCGCAAGCTCAGCCAGAACCGCAGCACCACTGATATCGCCGGCGTACGTGAAGGGCTGGCTGCCAGCCCCGACCCGCATGACCAGGCACTCGCCCACTTGATGCCAAAGGAATGAACATGAGTCAGATCGAGATTCGCCGCGTCAGCGCCGACGACCACGCCGCCTGGCTGCCGTTGTGGCAGGCCTACCTGGGCTTCTACAACACCGAGCTGCCGGACACCGTCAGCCACAGCACCTGGCAGCGCATGCTCGACCCGAGCGAGCCGACCCATGCAGCGCTGGCCTGGGCTGACGGCAAGGCGATAGGCATGGTGAACTTCATCTACCACCGCTCGAACTGGAGCATCGAAAGCTCCTGCTACCTGCAAGACCTGTTTGTGGCAGCGCAAACCCGCGGCACTGGAGTCGGCCGTCAACTGATCGAATTCGTCTACAGTACCGCCAAGGCCGAGGGCTGCTGCAAGGTGCACTGGCTGACCCACGAAACCAATGCCACCGCGATCCAACTCTACGAGCGCATCGCCGAACGCCCTGGCTTCATCCAGTTTCGTAAAGCCCTTTAAGGTTCAAGGAGAACAACATGTCGACTTCACTTGCAGACTGGCAAGGCGCCCCGCCGCCCTCTGCGCAACGGCTCGAAGGGCGCTTCATCTGCCTGGAGAAACTTGACCCGGCGCGCCATGGCGAGGGTCTGTTCAAGGCCCTGCAAGGCCCCGGCGCCGACCCGAAACTCTGGGACTACCTGCCTTACGGCCCGTTCCCGGAGCGCAGCGTCTTCGATGCCTGGCTGAACAACCACGCCGCCCACAGCGACCCGTATTTTTTCACCGTCATCGATCGCGCCAGCGGCGACGTACAGGGAATGCTCAGCCTGATGTCGATCGTCCCGGCCCAGGGCCGCGTCGAAATCGGCCACGTTACTTTTGGCGCACCGATGCAGCGCTCACCGAAAAGCACCGAGGCCGTGTACCTGCTGGCCAAGGAGGCATTTGCCCTGGGCTACCGCCGCCTGGAGTGGAAGTGCAACAACGCCAACGCCCGCTCCAAGTACGCCGCCGAGCGCCTGGGCTTCAGCTTTGAAGGGGTGTTTCGCCAGCACATGGTGGTCAAGGGCCAGAACCGCGACACCGCGTGGTATTCGATCCTGGACTCGGAATGGCCGACGATTGGCGCGGGGTTCCAGAAGTGGTTGGCAGATGACAACCAGACGGACTCGGGGCAGGTGAAGACCCTGGTGGAGTGCCGCGCCTAAGTGCTTTGAGGGCAAAAGATCGCAGGCTGCGATCTTTTGCCCTAACTGCTTAAACCAGTTTCTGCGCCAGCACCGCGATGTGCTCCGGGCCGATGCCGCAGCAGCCGCCCAGGTGACTGGCGCCACGCTGCTGCCAGTCGGCCGCCCAGTGCAGATAGCCCGGCGGATCCAGGTCATCGCGCAGCGGGTCCAGGCCATCGTTGGCCGTGGCCTCTTTGGGTTGCGGCGGAAAAGCGTTGGCATATGCCCCGATATCAATGTCCACAGCCAACCGGGCGAAGGTTTGCCGTGCAGCGTCGATTGCCGCCCCGATCACTTCCGGTTGGCTGCAGTTGAACAGCAGGGTCTGGACCCCCAACTCGGCCGCCACCGCAGCAGCCTCGGCGACGGGCTCGCCGGAACGCAGGCGCGGCACGTCATCGGTGTCTTCGTCCTTGAGGGTAAAGGACAGCCAGAACGGTTTGCCATCCTTGGGCAACCCGGCGTGAATCGCCCGCGCTTCGGCGATCGAACTCTGGGTTTCAGCCAGCCACAGGTCGACATGGGGCGCCAGGCCCTTGACCAAAGGCGTGAGCAATTCGCTGGCTCGCGCAGCGTCGAACAGGTCCGGACGATAGGAACCGAACAGCGGCGGCAAGGAGCCCGCGACACGCACTGGTTTACCCGAAGCGTCCACTGCCCGGCGCGCCAACTCACCGGCCAAGGCGGCAAGCGCCTCACCTTCAGCCGCAAAACGCGCTTCGCCGATATGAAACGGCACCACTGCGTAACTGTTGCTGGTGATCACATTGGCACCGCTTTCGATATAAGCCGCATGCACCGCCTCGACCGCCTGCGGCGCTTCGCTCAGCGCCAGCGCCGACCACTCGGGCTGCCTGAATGGCGCTCCTCGGCGTTGCAGCTCACGGCCCATGCCGCCATCCAGAATCACTGTCCTTGCTACGCCCATATGCTTTTCACTCATATGCTTATGAAAATAACTCACTATCAGAGTCAGACTTATAACTATTTAATACGCACCATTCAGTTAATCACAACCTCTTTTTTGTTCAGGGATCGACCGTGAAATTTCAACCACTGCTGGCCCTGGGCCTAACGATTCTGGCTGCCTCCACCCAAGCGTTTGGCGGCGCAACCCTGGACCGGGTCGAGCAGAAAAAGGAGTTGGTAGGGGTGCTGATGGAGAGCTACCCGCCCTTCTCGTTCCTCAACGAACAGAACCAGCTCGATGGTTTCGACGTGGACGTGGCCAAGGCCGTTGCCGACAAGCTTGGGGTCAAGCTACGCCTGGAAACTCCGTCCTGGGACGTGATCGCCGCCGGGCGCTGGAGCGGTCGATACGACATCTGCATCTGCTCCATGACCCCGAGCAAGGCCCGCGCCGAAGTGTTCGACTTCCCGGTGCAGTACTACGCCTCGCCAGCGGTGATCGTGGTCAACGCCAAGGATGAGCGCATTCACGGGGCCAAGGATCTGAGCGACAAGAAGGTCGGCCTCACCAGCGCCTCCAGCTACGAAAGCTACCTGAACAAGAACCTGGTGATCGAAGGCGCCGAAGACACCCAGTTGCAGTACCCGTTCGAGAACGTGCAGATCGCCCCCTACGACACCGACAACGTGGCCTTCCAGGACCTCGGCCTGGGGGCCGGTGTGCGCCTGGATGCAATCCTCACCAACCTGGTCACCGCCCAGCCGCGCCTGACCCAGGACCAACGCTTCAAGCTCGCCGGCGAGCCGCTGTATTCGGAGCCCAACTCGGTGGCCATCGAGAAAGGCGATGCCCAGTGGGACGCCAAGGTGCGTGAGGTGTTCGCCCAACTGAAACAGGACGGCACCTTGAGCCAGCTGTCGCAGAAATGGATCGGCGCCGACATCAGCCAATGACTTCCTTCCCTCCTCCCCAGCCACCGCAACCGGTGGCTGAGTCGTTGCTCAAGCGCCTCTGCGGTTTTCGCACTCGCCTGTACCTGACCTGGGCGGCGATGTTCGGGTTGTTCGCCAGCTTCTTCCTGAGCTTCGACCTGAAGTTCTCGATCATCCTCGACAAGCTTCCGAACCTGGTGGGCCTGCACCTGGCCCCCAATGGTTTCCTGCAAGGGGCCGCGCTGACCCTGTTCCTGTGCCTGTGCTCGATTGTTGCTTCATCGTTGCTGGGCTTCGTCACCGCGCTCGGGCGCCTGTCGAACAGCGCCGTGGCCTTCGGCATCGCCAGCTTTTACGCGTCATTCTTTCGCGGCACACCGCTACTGATCCAGATCCTGCTGATCTACCTCGGCCTGCCACAACTGGGCATCGTCCCGGGCGCCATCGCCGCCGGCATCATTGCCCTGTCGCTGAACTACGGCGCGTACCTGAGCGAGATCTTCCGCGCCGGCATCCTGGGTGTCCCCTACGGCCAACGTGAAGCCTCGCTCGCCCTGGGCATGCGCGAGAGCGTGATCTTCTGGCGCGTGACCCTGCCACAAGCCATGCGCACCATCATCCCGCCCACCACCAACCAGTTCATCTCGATGCTCAAGGATTCGTCGCTGATTTCGGTGATGGGGGTCTGGGAAGTGATGTTCCTGGCACAGTCCTACGGCCGCTCCAGCTACCGTTACATCGAAATGCTCAGCACCGCGGCGATCATCTACTGGCTGATGTCGATCGGCCTGGAGCTGATTCAGGCGCGCATGGAAAAACATTACGGCAAGGCTTACGCCAAGCGCGGTTGAGCCCAAGGCAGCAGGCGCGAGATAGCACATCTGCTCACTCGCGCCACCGTCGATCACATGCTGCCATGCTCAACTGATTGTGCGCTTAACCTTGACCACGCCCATCTGCAATCCAAATGGCCTCAGTACCGCATTCAACGACTTGAGGGTTTGATTGCCTTCTCCGTGTTCGATATGCACCAGCGTGCGCACCGAAATTTTACACATCCTGGCGAACTGACTCTGGTGCAGGCCGGTGACCTCAATCCGCAAACGGCGTACAGCTTCGCCCAGCTCCAGAGAGCCGTCGCCCAACCCCGCTTGAATGTTCTCGATCAATTGAGCCCTGACATCAATGGAAAGCGTCATTTGAGCCCCCAGTTTTTCAAACGTTGCTCAAGGTTTCTCAACGCAATACTTGGGTGGTTCATGGTGACGTCAGGCAAGCCGCTGGCGCTCAGAATGTCCGGTAGCGCCAGTAGATGGTCTGCATCCTGGCGCAAGCGCTCAAATGCATGCTGTGGGTCGGTGATACCCGACAACGCTTGGCATACCCCGCGCCAATCGATCTCTCCAGCCACTTCCAACGCTTTCGGCCATTTGCTGGTGCGCGTCACACCCTCTTCGTCCATCACCATGGGCGCCAAGTCATAGATCGGCGCCAGACGAACGGAAGCCGCCTCACGGATGATCGACGTGTTGCGCCCGTGGTTATCCGAGTTGCCGAGAATTTTATTGATCAGATCGCGCCGCAAATAGTCCGCGACCAGGTCCGGTATCTGCTCCGCCTGGCCAGCCTGTTTCCACAGATTTACCAGTAACTGAAGCACGTCCAGATGGCTCATGTAACTGCCTGGGATGGTTACTCCAGCCAGTGAATAGATTGATTCGACCGCCAGACGTTCGACGCCCTGCCTGGTGACGACTCGGTCAAAACGTTGCATCCACAAACTGGGCTTGCTCGCCTCCTCCAAGGCTAAGCCCTCTGCCGCAATGGTCTCGATCCCCAGAGCCTGCAAGGCCTGGTAGTAGTGAAATTCGCTCCTGAGAATATCCTGATCCGTCTGGCGTGCCTTGTTCCGGGCAAACTTCACAAACCAATGACGCACAGTGTTTTCGTCATCCAGCACAGCGTCCGGGTACAACAAACCCTCATGGTCTTCGGCCATCAGCAGTTTGGGGGCTTCTCCACCCGCCCCTGTCGCCCCACCTATCGCCGCGCCTTGCTCATATGCGTATTCAAGGAAGCTGTTATCACGGGCAATCACTTCCTCCCGACGGAACCCCATTGGTGGTCGGTTATCCAGCACTTCAGCCGACTCCTTGATGCGCATATTGCCAATTGGTGCTGGCGTGCTGCGACACAATAAAAGCAAATCGGCACTTACCTCATCCGGCTTTTGCTGCCCCAAACGCTCCATCAGGAAGCGTTTGGCCGCACCGGCCGGGGCAATGTCATGCAAGAATGCCGGTGCCTTGTTCAACGACACACTGTCCCAATCCAGCGGCAACCTGGCGCTGACGGCTTGCGCAAAAGGTGACTGCATGAAATCGAAATTATCGACGATGTAATCCCGCTTGTAAGCGAACCGGCACGGGCCTTCGAAGCCTTTTTGCGGCTGCGCAAAAACCAGGGTCATGGCGTCTCGCCAATGTCCGGCTGTGTGGATCTGAAGGGTCAGGTTGTACATGATGGACCTGCAATTTAATGCATACAGAAAGCGTAGATTCGCTCATTGATTGCAATATAGTGCAGATATGCTCGGATCATCTATCAAAGAACGCATTAAAGTGCAGATCAAACGATAGATTACAAAATCCAAGTGCATTTAAATGCAAAAAAAAGGGGAGCATGTGCTCCCCCGAGGTAAAACGTTGCAGATGAAGGCGTTAAATCAGCCTTCGATCTCGATCAGGATTTCGCCCGGGTTGACCCGGTCGCCCTTGGCCACGTGAATGGCGGTGACCTTGCCGGCGATGGCCGATTGCACTTCGGTTTCCATCTTCATCGCTTCGGTGATCAGCACGGCCTGGCCGGCTTTCACAGTGTCGCCTTCCTTGACCAGCACATCGACGATGTTGCCCGGCATGGTGGTGCTGACGTGGCCGGGGGCCGTGGCTTGCTTGCGCTTGCTGCTGCCACCGCCGACAAATTCGTTGAGCGGTTCGAACACCACTTCTTCCGGCATGCCGTCGATGGACAGGTAGAAGTGACGCTTGCCTTCGGCCTTGACGCCCACCCCGGTGATATCGACGCGGTAGGTTTCGCCGTGCACATCGATGACGAATTCGGTCGGCACGCCTTCGCCACCCGCCGAGGTCACGCCGCCAGCTTCAGGAATCGGCAGCAGCACTTCCGGAGTCAGGGTGCCGGCTTCGCGCTCTTCGAGGAACTTGCGTCCGATGTCCGGGAACATGGCGTAGGTCAGCACGTCTTCTTCGGACTTGGCCAGCGCGCCGATTTCGCCACGCAGCTTGGTCATTTCCGGCTTCAACAGGTCGGCCGGACGAACGTCGATCACTTCCTCGCTGCCGATTGCCTGGCGACGCAGGTTCTCGTCGACGGCACCCGGCGCCTTGCCGTAACCGCCTTGCAGGTACAGCTTCACCTCGTTGGTGATGGTCTTGTAGCGCTCGCCGGCCAGCACGTTGAAGAACGCCTGGGTGCCAACGATCTGCGAAGTCGGGGTCACCAGCGGCGGGTAGCCGAGGTCATGGCGCACCCGCGGGATTTCCGCCAGCACTTCGCTCATGCGGTTCAGGGCGCCCTGCTCTTTCAACTGGTTGGCCAGGTTGGAAATCATCCCGCCCGGTACCTGGTTGACTTGCACGCGGGTATCGACCGCGGTGAACTCGCTTTCGAACTGGTGGTACTTCTTGCGCACGGCGTAGAAGTACAGGCCGATCTCTTGCAGCAGTTCCAGGTTCAGGCCGGTGTCGAACTCGCTGCCTTTAAGGGCGGCAACCATCGACTCGGTACCCGGATGGCTGGTGCCCCAGGCGAAGCTGGAGATGGCGGTATCAATGTGCTCGGCACCGTTTTCGATGGCCTTGAGTTGGCACATCGCGGCCAGGCCGGCAGTGTCGTGGCTGTGAATGAACACGGGCAGCGACTGTTCGGCCTTGAGTGCCTTGACCAGTTCGCCGGTGGCGTACGGGGTCAACAGGCCGGCCATGTCCTTGATTGCCACCGAGTCGCAACCCATGGCTTCCATCTGCTTGGCCTGGGCCACGAACGCTTCGATGGTGTGCACCGGGCTGGTGGTGTAGGCGATGGTGCCCTGGGCGTGCTTGCCGGCAGCTTTCACCGCTTCGATGGCCACCCGCAGGTTACGCACGTCGTTCATCGCGTCGAAGATGCGGAACACGTCGATGCCGTTGACCGCGGCCTTGGCGACGAAGGCCTTGACCACGTCGTCGCTGTAATGGCGGTAGCCCAGCAGGTTCTGGCCGCGCAGGAGCATCTGCAGGCGAGTGTTAGGCAAGGCGGCGCGCAGTTTACGCAGGCGCTCCCACGGGTCTTCCTTGAGGAAACGTACGCAGGCATCGAAGGTGGCGCCGCCCCAGCATTCCAGCGACCAGTAGCCGACTTTGTCGAGCTTGTCGCAGATCGGCAGCATGTCTTCGGTGCGCATGCGGGTGGCGAGCAGCGACTGGTGGGCGTCGCGCAGGATGGTGTCGGTAACGTGGATCTTGGACATTGTTATATTCCTCACAGGCCTGCGTGGGCGGCGATGGCGGCGGCGATGGCCAGGGCCAGCTCTTCGGGTTTGCGCTTGATCGAGTAGTTGGTCAGTTCCGGGTGGCTTTCAACGAAGCTGGTATTGAACTGGCCGCTACGGAATTCCGGGTTGCGCAGGATTTCCTGATAGTACGCAGCGGTGGTCTTGACCCCCTGCAGGCGCATGTCGTCGAGGGCGCGCAAGCCACGGTCCATGGCCTCTTCCCAGGTCAAAGCCCAAACCACCAGTTTCAGGCACATCGAATCGTAGAACGGTGGAATGGTGTAGCCGGTGTAGATCGCCGTGTCGGTACGCACGCCAGGGCCGCCGGGGGCGTAGTAGCGAGTGATCTTGCCGAAGCTGGGCAGGAAGTTGTTCTTCGGGTCTTCGGCGTTGATGCGGAACTGCAACGCGAAACCACGGTGATGAATGTCTTCCTGTTTCACCGACAGTGGCAGGCCGGAAGCAATGCGGATCTGCTCACGGACAATGTCGATGCCGGTGATTTCCTCGGTGATGGTGTGTTCCACCTGCACCCGGGTGTTCATTTCCATGAAGTACACCTCGCCCTCGGCGAGCAGGAACTCCACGGTGCCGGCGTTTTCGTAGCCCACGGCCTTGGCTGCGCGCACCGACAGGTCGCCGATGTAGGCGCGCTGTTCCGGGGTCAGTTGTGGGCTGGGGGCGATTTCGATCAGCTTCTGGTTACGGCGCTGGATCGAGCAGTCGCGCTCGAACAGGTGCACCACGTTGCCAAAGCTGTCGCCGAGGATCTGCGCTTCGATGTGCTTGGGATTGACGATGCATTTTTCCAGGAACACTTCCGCCGAACCGAAGGCCTTGGTGGCCTCGGAAATGACGCGAGGGAAGTTCTGTTCGAGTTCTTCGCGGCTGTTGCAGCGACGAATACCACGGCCGCCACCACCGGAAGTGGCCTTGAGCATCACCGGGTAGCCGATGCGGTCGCCTTCGGTGAGGGCTTCTTCGATGCCCGCGACGTTGCCTTCGGTGCCTGGGGTTACTGGCACGCCGGCCTTGATCATGCTGCGGCGCGCTTCAGTCTTGTCGCCCATGCGGCGAATGACTTCTGCCGACGGGCCGATGAACTTGATCCCGCGTTCTGCGCAGATATCTGCCAGTTCGGCGTTTTCCGAGAGGAACCCATAACCTGGGTGCAACGCGTCGCAACCGGTTTCCACGGCCAGGTTCACCAGCTTGCGCGGGTTTAGGTAACCGGCCAATGGCTCGGCTCCGATGCTGTGGGCCTCATCGGCGCGCTTCACATGCAAGGCATGACGGTCGGCGTCGGAATAAATGGCAACCGAGCGAATGCCCATCTCGGCGCAAGCACGTACGATTCGTACGGCAATTTCACCACGGTTGGCGATCAGGATCTTAGTTATCACTTGGAGTTTCCCTTGAGCCGGTTGCTACCCACGACCCGCTAGACCGGGTCGGCGAGTGACTAAATGTTTCAAGCCAGTCGCAGAGCCACACTATCCCGCGCAAGGGATTAACAAAAATCAATAATTATTGGGTTAGCTATAAGTAAAGACTTATAGTTGAGCGACAGGCCCGCCACCAGAGCACCTATATAATGCGTAAGTCATTGATGCGTATGACATTACGGCAATTGCAAATCTTCAATGAAGTCTGCGATTTACGTTCCTACAGCCGCGCAGCTGAGGAAATGTCACTCACACAACCGGCCGTCAGCCTACAAATTCGTCAGCTTGAAGAGCTGGTTGGGCAGCCATTGTTCGATTATGTCGGTAAAAAGCTCTACATGACCGAAGCAGCTGAAGCGTTACAGCGCGCCAGTCGGGACATTTTTGGCCGCCTGGAAAACCTCGATATGCAGCTGTCCGACATGCAGGGTTCGCTGCAAGGACAGCTGAAGCTGGCGGTGGAATCCAGCGCCAAGTACTTCGTCCCCCATCTGTTCGCCGCCTTCAAGCGCCAGCACCCGGAAGTCAATTTGCAACTGACGGTAGTCAACCGTGGGCAAGTGATCCGGCGCCTGTCGGATAACCGCGACGACCTGGTGATCATGTCCATGGTGCCGCAGGACATGGGCCTGGAATTCCTGCCCTTCCTCAATAACCCGATTGTCGCCGTCGCCCCGCCTGACCACCCGCTGTGCCACATGGGCCCCCTGCGCTTGCAGGACCTTGAGCCTTACACCTTGCTGTTGCGCGAGCCTGGTTCCGGGACGCGCCTGGCCTGTGAAGAGTATTTCAAGGAAAAGCGCGTGCACTTCAACCAGACCCAGGAGGTCTCGTCGGCCGAGGCCCAGCGCGAATGTGTGGTGGCAGGTCTGGGCGTGGCGCTGTTGACGCGACACGCCCTGAACCTGGAGTTGGCGACCGGCGGGCTCAAGGAGCTGCCGGTCGAAGAGCTGCCGTTGTATCGCAGCTGGTGCGTGGTGCAGGCCAAAGCCAAGCGCCTGTCACCGGTCGCGCATGCGTTCCTGGGATTTATCCGCAATGAACGGGTG
Organism: Pseudomonas sp. P5_152; assembly: GCF_033989915.1. Lineage (NCBI taxonomy): Bacteria > Pseudomonadati > Pseudomonadota > Gammaproteobacteria > Pseudomonadales > Pseudomonadaceae > Pseudomonas > Pseudomonas sp. P5_152. Next base: position 2,972,179 of record NZ_JASFAH010000002.1, read on the forward strand.
CAGATCAGCGCGCTGGTTGAGCGCTTCGACGCGAAGCTGCCGGGCTCGCTTGCCAGTAATTGAGCTCAAGGCTGTCGGAAAAATCGCCAATCTCGGCGAGAAGTTGCCGGCGCTCACAACGATCTTCAATCGCGCGGCGGAACGCCATGCGGCGCTGGTCTTCCTGCTGACGGCGGGTTTTGATAGCGCTGTTGCGTTCTTCGTAGGGCTGGGCCATTTCGAGTCTCCCAAGGCGAGTACGGGAGTTTCAAGATAGGCCGCAGGGATGACGGTTTGGCTGCGCGTGGGTTACAGGGATGTGAACATTGGCAGACGTCTTGGCGAGCAGGCTCGCGATAAGATCGCCAAGACCTGCCACCATCGCGATCGAAATCAGTCGTCCAGCGCCTTCACCGACTTGGGCGACAAGCGCAAGCTGCGCAGGCTGCGCTTGACGCTCTTGAGGTGGTTGACCAGGCTCGGGCCACGCGCCATGGCCACGCCCATGGCCAACACGTCGATCACCACCAGGTGGGCGATACGCGAGGTCAGCGGGGTGTAGATTTCGGTGTCCTCATGCACATCGATCGCCAGGTTGACGGTCGACAGCTCGGCCAGCGGCGTCTGGCTCGGGCACAAGGTGATCAACGACGCACCGCTCTCACGCACCAGATTGGCGGTGATCAGCAGGTCCTTGGAACGCCCGGACTGGGAGATGCAGATCGCCACATCAGAGGGTTTCAACGTGACCGCCGACATCGCCTGCATGTGCGGGTCGGAATACGCTGCAGCCGTCAGCAGCAAGCGAAAGAATTTATGCTGGGCATCCGCCGCCACCGCGCCAGATGCACCAAAACCGTAGAACTCGACACGCTGGGCCTGGGACATGAGCGTCACGGCCCGCTGCAGTTCGATCGGATCGAGTTTCTCGCGAACCTCCATCAGGGTGTGCAGGGTGGTGTCGAAAATTTTCAGGCTGTAGTCGGCGACCGAATCGTCTTCGTGGATCGCAAACTGGCCGAAACTCGCACCGGCGGCCAGGCTTTGCGCCAGCTTCAGCTTTAAGTCCTGGAAACCCGAACAGCCGATGGCACGACAGAAGCGCACGATGGTCGGTTCGCTGATGCCAACGCTGTGGGCAAGATCAGCCATGGAGCTGTGCATCACTGCCGCAGGGTCAAGCAGCACGTGGTCGGCAACCTTGAGTTCCGATTTGCGTAACAGGTGGCGAGACTGGGCGATATGTTGCAACAGGTTCAAAGGGCAGGACTCATTGTTATGGGCGGGCGCCGGGGATGTAGCAAGCTTGTAGTTATACTACAAGAATCCGTTTTTTGCCTGCTCAATGCGCTTGCGAATCCCTCGATTTCCGCTGCGGGCACCTCATGTAGCCCTCGTCGACAGATGTAACCCCGTGATCGACCAAGCTCACCAGAAAACGACAGCCTCCGATTCGGCCATTGGAAGTTCAGGGAACAATGAAATAACAAATAAAGATCAATATATGAACTTACATAGCCACTAGATAAATACCACCCACAACAAAGCTGACCTTGTTAGATTGATTGCGCAGGAGCAAGACAATTTAATCATAAGGAATAAATACGATGAGCATTCAAACAAAAAACTGGAACGCACAAATTGACCGCATGCCAGGTGCCGCTTCGTTCCGAGTATTTGGCACAGTAACTGTTGCCAACTCCGGCATTACACCAAAATTGGTGCCAAGCAAGGTACAAGACACTCCTTTCCTGCCTCTGGAGCTGGTCCTTGAACGGGCCGATGGTTCTTCACTGGCGGTTTTAACAGACAAACTTGTAGAGTACAAAGTTACTGGAAACTACGACGCAACTGGCGTCGGCATCTTTTATGATGGCGCATTATTGCACCTCATCGACAACATCATGACAACCAACTAATAACTTGTAACCCTTACATATTGCCGGGCCTCCCGCCGGTCAACTATTACCGTTGGGAGGCACGATACTGCGATAACAATTCATTCGATGCGTTGCGCTCTTAGCAGAACCGCTAAATCTTGCGCCTCCATTGGCCGACTGATCAGGTAGCCCTGAACCTCGTCGCAGCGCTCATTCTTGAGAAACTCAAGTTGCTCCCTTCGCTCCACACCTTCAGCCACTACCTTCAACGACAAGCCATGGGCCATGGCAATGATTGCCCGGGTGATTGCCGCATCGGCACTGCCCTCGCCCAGGCCGCGGATAAACGCCTGGTCAATCTTCACGTAGTCCACCGGAATGCGCTTGAGGTAACTCAACGACGAGTAACCGGTGCCAAAGTCATCGATGGCCAGCTTCACTCCCAGGTCTCGCAGTTGCTGAAAGGTAGCAATGATGTGTTCGACGCTGTCGAGCAACTGGCTTTCGGTCAGTTCCAGCTCCAGGTAGCGTGGCTCCAGGCCGGTTTCCTCGAGGACCTGGCGCACCAGGCTGACCAGTTTGCCCTGGCGCAATTGATGCACCGACAAATTCACCGAAACCCGGATCGGCGCCAGCCCCTGGCGCTGCCACTCGCATGCCTGCCAGCAGGCCTGACGCAACACGAATTCGCCAATCGGGCCGATCAACCCGGTTTCCTCTGCCAAACCGATGAACTCAGCCGGCGGCACCTGCCCCATGGTCGGATGGTCCCAGCGCACCAGCGCTTCGGCAGCGTTCAGGCGACCGCTGGCCAGACACTGCTTGGGCTGGTAATAGACTTTCAGCTGTCGCTCCTCGACGGCCTTGCGCAACTGGTTTTCCAGTTGCAGGCGCTCAAGGGTGCTGGCCTGCAGGCTGTCGGTGTAGAACTGGAAATTATTGCCACCCAGGTGCTTGGCGTGCTGCATGGCCATGTTCGACTGGCTGACCAACGCGGGAATCTCCCGCGCGTTGTCCGGCAGCATGCTGATGCCCATCGAGGCGCTAATTACCAGCTCCTGCCCATCAATGCTCAGCGGCACCCGCAGCTTGGCCGCCAACCGGGTGGCGACCCGCGCCAGACTCGACAGGCTGCCATAGGCATCAAACAGCACGGCAAACTCATCCCCGGACAAACGGGCGATGGTGTCCGCTTCCGGCAGCGCGTTCACCAGGCGCCGGGCCATTTTCTGCAACAACTGGTCGGCCACATCATGGCCCAGGCTGTCGTTGAGCAATTTGAAACGATCCAGGTTGATGTGCAGCAGCGCCAAGCTGCGACCGCCCTGGCGCACCCGCTGATGAGCGTCCTGCAGGCGCTCACGGAACAGCGCACGGTTGGCCAGCCCGGTGAGCTCGTCGTAGTGGGTCAGGTAGCGCATGCGCTCTTCGGATTCGCGCCGAGTGGAGAGATCGGCGAAGAAGCCCACAATATGGCTCACAGTTCCCCGAGAATCGCGCACTACGTTCAGCTGCAACCATTGCGGGTAGAGTTCGCCGTTCTTGCGCGCCTCCACCAACTCGCCCTGCCAACTGCCGTTTTGTTCCAGCGCCTGATGAATCGTTGGGTAGTGGCGGCGGGCGTCACGACTGCAGGGAAGCTCGATCACATTGCGCCCCAGCAGGTCCTCGGCCTGATAGCCAGTTACCCGGCTGAACGCCTGATTGACCGCAATCAACGCGTAATTCGGATCGAAAATCACAATGCCTTCGCTTGCTGCCTCAAACACCGTGGCCGCCAACTGGCGCTGCTCTTCCAGGCCTTTGCTGGCGCTGATGTCGCGCCGCGTGCCAACCATGCGCAGCACACGACCGTCAGGGCCGCGCTCCACCGCGCGCCCCCGGTCCTCAATCCAGACCCAATGCCCGTCCCCGTGACGCACGCGGTACTCGATCTGGTAATCCTCGCTGCGCCCCTTCAAATGCGCGACCAGTGCCCGCCGCAGCGGCGGCAAGTCCGAGGGATGCAGGCGCGGCTTGAGGTGGCTGAGCATCTCGGTGATGAACTCGGGCTCGATCCCGAACAATTCCTTGAGCTGGGTGTGATGCACTTCGTCGGTTTGCAGATTCCAGTCCCACAAGCCCAGTTCGCTGGCCTTCAACGCCAGCGCCAGGCGCGCTTCGCTTTTGCTCAGCGCCTGGTTGGCGGCGTCCAGTTCGAGGCTGCGTTGCGCCACCCGAGTCTCCAGGCCGACTTGCGCGGTGCGCAGCTCGGCTTCGGCCTGGCGGCGCTGGTCGATTTCCCGCGCCAGGTCCTGGTTGAGCTGGTCACTACCGCTTTGCGCCTGCCGCAAATGCTCGATCAGCGCCTGATTCTGAAAGCGGCGCAACAACCCTCGTCCAATCAGCCGGTTGACCTGCCACGCCACCACACTCAAGGAGCCCAGCAGAATCAGGCCGAGCCAGCCCCAGCCCTGCTGCTGTTGATCGCCGCCCCAGAACAGATAGCCGATGGCCGGCAGCAGGCAGGGCAACGTAAAGGACAGGAAGGCCGACAGGCTGACCGCGTAAGCGACACTGGCGCACAGGGTGGCCGCGCCGATCAGGCCAAACACCCAGGCTTGCTGCAGGAAACTGTCGGTGGGCACCAGGGCGATACCGGCTGCGGCCAAGGTCAGGCCACTGAGGGCCGACCCCAGCAGGAACATGCGCCGCCAGATCGGCTGCGCCTGGCGGCTGGGCATGGCCGAATCGAAGGCTGCCACCTGGATCACCCGCAATGCCACCAGCAACAGTAACCAGACCAGCCAGGCACTGACCTGCAGATAACGCTGCGGGTCCCACAGCAAACCGGCACAGACCAGGCCATTGAGCAGCATCAGCAAGGTGGGCAGCAGCGAGCCCTGGTACAGCATACGCGTGCGCTCGACCGCCATCTCCATGGCGTACTGCTTGCGGATAACCTGCGGCTCCACGAAGGATCCTGCCAGGCTGGAGCTGAAGGTCATAGGCGATATTCTTGTTCTTATAGAGGGGGCATACGTGCCCGAAACGTCGACGGAGCATACACAAGCAAGCACCCTGACCAAACTGGCGCGAGGGATAAAATCGACGAAAGCGAGTGCCTGGCAAAACCGCGCAAAACCGCAGAGCCACGGCCTGTAAGGGCCGCTGCCGCGTGACTGGGCGGTCGCCCTCGGCAACTCTTTCATCGGTTAATGCAAAGCTCGGTTTGCCCGGTTTGACGCGGCACCCTAGAATGCCCCGATGCGCGATGACCTCTCCCTTTTGCTGAACTCACTCAACGATGCCCAACGCCAGGCCGTAGCTGCCTCCGTGGGTCGTCAGTTGGTCCTGGCCGGTGCTGGCTCCGGTAAAACCCGTGTGCTGGTGCACCGTATCGCCTGGTTGATCCAGGTCGAAAACGCCTCGCCTCACTCAATCCTGTCGGTGACCTTCACCAACAAGGCTGCTGCCGAGATGCGCCATCGCATCGAGCAACTGATGGGTATCAACCCGGCCGGCATGTGGGTCGGCACCTTCCACGGCCTGGCGCACCGCCTGTTGCGGGCGCACTGGCAGGAAGCCGGCCTGAGCCAGACGTTCCAGATCCTCGACAGCGACGACCAGCAGCGGCTGGTCAAACGGGTGATCCGTGAGCTGGGCCTCGACGAGCAGCGCTGGCCGGCCCGCCAGGCCCAGTGGTTCATCAACGGCCAGAAAGACGAAGGCCTGCGTCCACAACACATTCAAGCCAGTGGCGACCTGTTCCTGGGCACCATGCGCAGCATCTATGAGGCCTACGAGGCCGCGTGCCTGCGCGCTGGTGTCATCGACTTCTCCGAGTTGCTGCTGCGCGCCCTCGACCTGTGGCGCGACCATCCGGGCTTGCTGGCGCACTACCAGAAACGCTTCCGCCATATCCTGGTAGACGAGTTCCAGGACACCAACGCCGTGCAGTACGCCTGGTTGCGCCTGCTGGCCAAGGGCGGCGACAGCCTGATGGTGGTGGGTGACGACGACCAGTCGATCTACGGCTGGCGCGGGGCGAAAATCGAGAACATCTATCAGTACTCCGATGACTTCCCGGATGCCGAGACCATTCGCCTGGAGCAGAACTATCGCTCCACCGCCGGTATCCTCAAGGCGGCGAACGCCCTGATCGCCAACAATACCGGGCGCATGGGCAAAGAGTTGTGGACCGATGGCGGTGAAGGCGAAGCGATCAACCTCTACGCCGCCTTTAATGAACACGACGAAGCCCGCTACGTTGTCGAAACCATCGAAAGCGCGCTGAAAACCGGCTTGGCGCGCAGCGATATCGCGATTTTGTACCGCTCCAACGCCCAGTCTCGGGTGTTGGAAGAAGCCCTGCTGCGCGAACGCATCCCGTACCGCATCTATGGCGGCCAGCGCTTCTTCGAACGTGCTGAAATCAAGAACGCCATGGCTTACCTGCGCTTGCTTGAAGGGCGCGGCAACGACGCGGCCCTGGAGCGGGTGATCAACGTTCCGGCGCGTGGCATTGGCGAGAAAACCGTCGAAGCCATCCGCGACCACGCTCGCCACAGCGATGTGTCGATGTGGGAAGCCATGCGCTTGCTGATCGCCAATAAAGGCCTGACTGGCCGCGCTGCCGGCGCCCTGGGCGCCTTCATCGAGCTGATCGACAACCTGGCGGCGAAAACCGCCGAGATGCCGCTGCACTTGATGACCCAGACCGTCATCGAGCAGTCGGGGCTGATTGCCTACCACGAAGCGGAAAAAGGCGAGAAAGGCCAGGCCCGGGTAGAAAACCTTGAGGAATTGGTCAGCGCCGCGCGCAACTTCGAGAACAGCGAAGAAGACGAAGAGCTGACGCCACTGGCTGCTTTCCTCGGCCATGCCTCCCTGGAGGCCGGCGATACCCAGGCCGACGAGCACGAAGACAGCATCCAGTTGATGACCCTGCACAGCGCCAAGGGCCTGGAATTCCCCTACGTGTTCCTGGTCGGTATGGAAGAGGGTCTGTTCCCGCACAAGATGAGCCTGGAAGAGCCCGGCCGTCTTGAAGAGGAGCGTCGCCTGGCGTACGTCGGCATTACCCGCGCCATGCAGAACCTGGTGATGACCTACGCTGAAACCCGGCGCCTGTATGGCAGCGAGACCTACAACAAGGTCTCGCGTTTCGTACGCGAAGTACCCAAGGGCCTGATTCAGGAAGTGCGGCTGTCCAATAGCGTCAGCCGGCCGTTCGGCGGTGGCCAGAAGCAGAGCTCGAGCAGTATGTTCGCCGGCACGGAAATCCCCGAAACCGCGTTCAGCCTCGGCCAGCAAGTGCAGCACGCGGTGTTCGGCGAAGGGGTGATTCTCAACTTCGAAGGCGCCGGGGCCCAGGCCCGGGTGCAAGTGAACTTCAGCGAAGGCAGCAAGTGGCTGATGCTCGGCTACGCCAAGCTGGAAGCGATCTAAAGGCGCGAGCGCGTCCTTGTGGGAGAGCGCCGGGCGGCGCTTCGTCTGCTTGCGAATAGCTACACCGCGGCGCGTGTATTCGCGAGCAGGCTCGCTCAGAGGATGTGGCGTTGATCTTTGCTCCTAGTCCTTCTGAACTTGTCGGCCCATCCCACAGACAAAAGTACATAGCCCTACGCAGGCCGGTTGAGCTGAACCCAGCCTGTCAGGCAAAAGCCCGAAACACTCTGCCGCTAGCCAGCAACACTTCACCTGTGCAACATGGCGCGCGTGCCATCCACAAATGGGAATTCCCTTTATGAAACGTTTTCTTAGCATCGCCATGGCGTTGTGCATCGGCCTGACGATGAGCCTGGACGCCAACGCCAAGCGCTTTGGTGGCGGCAAGAGCTCCGGCGCTGCGCCGACTCACCAGACCAGCCAAATGGCTCCTTCTTCTCCTGGCATGGGCGGCGCTGCGGCGACCGCTGGTGCTGCCGGTGCCGCTGGCGCTGCGGCCAAGGCCGGCGGTGCTTCGCGCTGGCTCGGCCCGCTGGCCGGTATCGCCGCTGGCGGCCTGCTGGCCTCCATGTTCATGGGCGGTGGCTTCCAGGGCATGCAGATCTTCGACATCCTGATCATGGCGGTCATCGCCTTCGTGATCTTCCGCTTCATCGCCGCTCGTCGTCGCAAGCAGCAAGAGCACCTGGCCCCGGCCGGTCACGCGCCAATGCAGCGTGAAGTGTTCGAGAACAAGCCTGCCATGGGTTCGATCTTCGGTGGTTCGGCCGCTCCGGCTGCTGCTCGTCCGGTGATCAACGCTCCGGCCTGGTTCAACGAAGAGCGCTTCATTGAAGCCGCGCGCAACCACTTCCAGTCCCTGCAGCAGCACTGGGACGCCAACGAAATGGACAAGATCGCCGAGTTCGTGACCCCACAACTGCTGGAGTTCCTCAAGCGCGAACGTGCCGACCTGGGCGACGGCTTCCAGTCGACCTACATCGACAACCTCACCGTGCAACTGGACGGCGTAGATGATCGCGCCGACAAGACAATCGCCACCCTGACCTTCAGCGGCGTGTCGAAAACCTCGCGTTTCGACCAGGGCGAAGTGTTCAGCGAAAGCTGGAACATGGAACGTCCGCAAGGCGACAACCAGCCTTGGCTGGTCGCCGGTATTCGCCAGAACGGCTAATACCTCGCGCGGTTCGCATGCAGTAATAAAAACCCCAGCCTCGGCTGGGGTTTTCTATTTCGCGGTTGCATCTATAGCAAGCTACTGTATAAACCGCCCCAACCAAACCGCGCCATTGAGCAAGAGGATCCCGGACGTGGAAGAAATCATCGAACAACTGCGAGAAGCCAACGAACCGGTACCGGTGCCCTTGGAGCTGCCTGACGAAGACCAACTGGTGGAAATCGAGGAACAACTGTTCATCGACATCCCGTTTGTCTTCAGGGAATTCCTGCTGACCGTCAGCGACGTGGTCTACGGCAGCCTGGAACCTGTAACTGTCACAGACCCACAATCCCACACCTACCTGCCGGACGTTGCCGCCAACGCCTGGGACGCAGGCGTGGACCGTAGCCTGATCCCTATCTGCCAGGATGGTGACGACTACTACTGCGTCGAAGAAGACGGCACCGTGGTGCTGTGGCAAGCCGAAGACGAACTGGTTGCCGAAGAAACCTGGGAATCGGTATGGCACTGGGCGCGGGACGTCTGGCTGGAAAGCTGAGTCTGGCCCCCTGCGTGAGGTTGTTGTAGCAACTGGCGAAGCCTGCGTTCGGTTGCGCAGCAACCGCCAGGCCCCTCGAACAAGCGACGGCTACGCCGCCGAACGCAGGTTCGCAGGCTCGGCAGCTGCTACGGGTCTACGGATCTGCGCTTCAATGGCCGGACGACTCCTTGTGGTTGTCCAGGGTTTCCAGCAGGGCCACCTGCATCCGCGTATGCACACGGATGAACCAGCGCCAGAGGAGCGCCGCCACCGCGGCGGTGACCACGGCAATCAGCAACAGCAACTTGTTGGTCGGTAAAATACTGGCCGACAAGGCTGCCAGCAGCAGGAAAATCACCAGCAGCGAGAGAATCGGGATCACTTCAGCGATCACCCGGCGCACCCGTTGTGTGTGGCGGCCAGCCATCTCCGGCTTCACCCCCATTTCCGCCAGCAGCATCGAGAGCGCCTTGATCTTGCGATAGGCGGCAATCAGGAAAGGCAGCGACACCAGCAATGCCCCACCCCAGATCAAGGCCTTCTGCCAGCTCGGATCGCTGATCCAGTCCTGCAGATAAGCCGACATGCGTTCGGCGAAAAAACCGCCCGACAGGAAGATCGCCACCACCAGCGCCAGGTTCACCCCCACCTGCAGCAGAATCCGCCGGATCATCGACGCCAGCAGCGCGCCCTCACCCTGCGGCTGGATACTGCGCAACCATTCGCCATACATTCCCAGCACCCGGCCAAGGCGCGTCGGTATGACCGCGGCGAGCTTGATCGAGAGTGGGTCAGCCGCGCGAATCAGGTACGGCGTCAGCAGCGTGGTGATCACCGAGACGGCGACCGCCACCGGGTAGAGGAAATTGCTGGTGACCTGCAAGGTCATGCCCAGCGCCGCGATGATGAAGGAGAACTCACCGATCTGTGACAGGCCCATGCCAACCCGCAGCGAGGTGCGTCCGTCGTTGCCGGCAATAAAGGCCCCCAGGCCGCAGGACAGCATCTTGCCCAGCACCACGGCGACGGTGATCACCGCAATCGGCCAGGCGTACTGCAATAGAATCAGCGGATCGAGCATCAGGCCAATGGCGACAAAAAAGATTGCGCTGAACAAGTCGCGAACGGGTTCGATCAGGCGCTCGATTTTCAGCAATTGCCGCGATTCAGCCATGATCGCGCCAATCAGGAACGCCCCCAGCACCATGCTGTACTCCAGCTTGACCACCAGCAGGCAAAAGCCGAAACACAGGCCCAGCACGGTGATCAGCAGCATTTCATTGCTTTCGAATTTCGCCACGTAGGCCAGCAGCCGCGGCACCAGCAGGATGCCGATGACCAGCGCGACGATCATGAACAGCGAGAGTTTGCCGACGGTGGAAAACACCTCGCCCGAACTCACGGTACCGCTCACCGCGATGCTCGACAGCAAGGCAATGATACCGATCCCCAGGATGTCCTCGACGATCAGCACGCCAAAAATCAGCTGGGCAAAACGCTCGTTCTTCATCTTCAGGTCGTTGAGCGCCTTGACGATGATGGTGGTCGAGGAGATCGCCAGGATCGCCCCGAGAAACAGCGAATCCATGGTGTTCCAGTCGAACCAGCGGCCAATTTCGTAGCCGATCCAGATCATCAGCACGATTTCCAGGAACGCCGCGATAAACGCCGTAGCGCCGACCTTGAACAACTTGCGCAAGCTGAACTCGAGGCCGAGGCAGAACATCAGGAAAATCACCCCCAGCTCGGCCAGGGTCTTGATGGTCTGCTCGTCATGGATCAGGCCGAATGGCGGGGTGTGCGGGCCAATGATGAAGCCGGCAACGATGTACCCCAGGACCACGGGCTGCTTGAAGCGATGGAACAGTACGGTCACCACCCCCGCCACCAGCATGATCACTGCCAAATCCTGAATGAAACTGATGGCATGCATGGCGAAGGCTCCTTGATGGGGATGCTGTAGGCGTGACGCGAGAAAAAGCCTGTCGAACGGGCTTTTGAAGGGTAACACCGCGACTTCCGGCAGAAACGCGGTGCAATATATGGAAACAGATGGATACAAGCGTGACGACCGCGAGCGGCGCGGCGTCCCGTTAAGGATGCTTTGAAAAACAGCTCAAGTGCCCGCAGAGGTACGCCCCTGAATCCCTGCCTAGAACCGTGAGTGTGCTATGGAACCCGGAAATGCCCAGCTGTCGATGACAGTACTGATGACCCCCGACATGGCCAACTTCTCTGGCAATGTCCACGGCGGTACCCTGCTCAAGTACCTCGACGAAGTAGCCTACGCGTGCGCCAGCCGTTATGCCGGCCGGTACGTGGTGACCCTGTCGGTGGACCAGGTGATTTTCCGCGAGCCGATTCACGTCGGTGAGCTGGTGACATTCCTGGCGTCGGTCAACTACACCGGCAACACCTCGATGGAGGTGGGCATCAAGGTGGTGACCGAAAACATCCGCGAGCGCTCGGTGCGCCACACCAACAGTTGCTTCTTCACCATGGTGGCGGTCGACGACCAGCGCAAGCCCGCGGCGGTGCCACCGCTGCAACCGCAGAACAGCGAAGACCGCCGCCGCTACATCCAGGGCAAACAGCGGCGCCAGGTCCGCCAGGAACTGGAAAAGCGCTACCAGGAAATCAAGGCCGACGTCTGAGCAATCAGAGGCTGATCGCAGTGGCTTCGAACTTCACCCGCGGATGGGCGATGCGGTCCTGGGCCCGGACCAGCTCCAGCTCGTAGCTGGCGCAGGCCTGGGTTTCCAGCAGTACTTCATGCACCGCCGCTGCGGCAAACTCGAACGCGGCCACCAGGCTGTCGCCCATTAGCACCCGCGCCAGGAACAACCCCGACGTCAGGTCGCCCACGCCCACCGGCTGGCGCGGGAACGCCAACAGCGGACGACGCAGGTGCCAGCTGCCTTCGGCGGTCACCAGCAGCATTTCGAAGCCGTCCGCCAGCTTGCCGGGATAATCCAGGTGCTTGACCAGTACCGCCTTGGGGCCACGCGCCAACAAAGCGCGGGCCATGCCCAGGCAATCGAACAGCGACTGCGGCTTGCGCCCGGAGAAGCTGTCGAGCTCCAGTTGGTTCGGGCACATGAAATCAGCCACGGCCGCCGCTTCGTTGAGCAGGAAGTCGCTGACTTCGGCGGGCACGATGCAACCCTTCTCGGCATGGCCCATGACCGGATCGCAGAGGTACAGCGCCTGTGGGTTGGTCGCCTTGATCCGCGCCACGCCACTGAGGATCGCTCGCCCCTGCGCCGCGCTGCCCAGGTAACCCGACAGCACTGCGTCGCAATTGCCCAGCTCGCCGATGGCGGCAATCCCTTCCACCAGCGCAGGAATCTGCTGGGGCGCCAACACCTCGCCGGCCCACTGGCCGTATTGCGTGTGGTTGGAGAACTGCACCGTATTCAGCGGCCAGACGTTCACCCCAACCCGCTGCATCGGGAAAACCGCGGCGCTGTTGCCAGCATGACCGAAAACCACGTGGGACTGGATGGCGAGCAGATGCGGTGTACGTTTCATGCGGGATTTCCGTAAAACGATTGAAATTCGAGCCGCGCAGTATGCGACTAAACGCAGCCTGTACGACAGGCCAATGTCGCAGTTAAGCTGGTGCCAATTAGTTGGAGTGCGTTTGATGCTGACCCTGGGAAATATCTTCGTGCTGATGCTGCTGGCGACCGGTGCAGCATGGCTGTGGCACAACCACGGCTTGCGCGAGCGAGCGCTGGAACGGGTCAAGCGCCACTGCGCCAAACTCGACATCGAATTGCTCGACGGCAACGTGGCGCTGAAGAAAATCGCGTTCGTCAAAGATGCCAACGGCCGACGCCGCCTGGCCCGGATCTACAATTTTGAGTTCACCGTGACCGGCGAAACCCGGCATGCCGGTACCATCACCCAGTTCGGCCAGCACAGCGCACAGATCGAGCTCGCGCCCTACCCGATGCCCTATGATGAAAAACCGGCGATGCCAAGCGCCGAAGTGATCGAGCTGAGCCAGTGGCGCCAGGATCACAGCAAGCAGCGTCCCTAAGGCCTCAAGCCAGCGTCACCCGGCAAGCGGCCAGCGCCTGTTGCAGTTCATCCACCGCTTGCGGCGCCTCGAAGATCAACTCCAGGCGTGAATCCTGGCGCCACTCACTGGTCCGCCAATCCAGCGCCGCGTTATCCAGGGCATTGGCGGATATCCAGCCTTCGGCGCTGTGGATAACCAGTTTGGCCCGACGCCAGGTGAGGCACTGCAGCCAAGCGGCAAGGCGCTGGCGATCGAATACCTGGCTCGAGTGCCAGCGCCAACCGATGCTCCACCCCCCTTCCTGCTGCTGACTCAAACAGATTGGCGAGGCCGGGTCGGTCCAGATCAATGGAGCGGGCGCCACGCCCCTGGCGGCAGTAAAGTTATCCACAAGCGCTTGGGCCTGGCTTTGCCCGCCTGGCAGCTCGCGCAATGGCAACCGACCGTGCTCGGTCCAGATCAGCGGGCACTGGGGCAACAACCCGCTAATTCGTTGCCGTTGGTCCGCAGCCAGGTGCTCGGCCTTGTTCAGCAGCAACAGCCCGGCGCTGGGCAGCGCTTGTTGTTGCGCGGCGGGCAATGGCTTGCCGGCGGCCAGCGCCTGGGCGTCGAGCACCATCACGCTCGGCTGGAGCGCCAGCACCCCTTGCCAGGGAGCCTCGCTCAATTGCCGGAGCAACTGTGCCGGATGGCCGAGACCCGAAGGTTCGATGAACAGGCGATCGGGACGTGAGCGGCGCAGCAACCGACCCAGGCCGATCTGGAAAGGTGCGCCATTCACGCAGCACAGGCAGCCGCCGGCCACTTCTCCCAGCGCAATGCCATCAGCGCCGGTGGTCAACAGTGCGGCGTCGAGGCCGATCTGTCCGAACTCGTTGATCAGCACCGCCCAACGTTCGTGCGCCGGCCGCTGCGCCAGCAAGTGACGAATCAGGCTGGTCTTGCCGGCACCCAGGGGGCCGGCAATCACGTGGGTAGGGATGTTCTGCAACAGGCTTGGCGATTTCACGGCAGAGAGCGGCATCACAGGAAGATCATCGCAATATGCCTGAGCGCCGGCCGATTCACTATCGCCACCTGACTCACGCCAGCCAGTCCAGCGTCAGGATCAGGCGGCGCTCTCCCGCCGCCAGGGCCGGCGAACGGTGGATCAGGCCCGCGCCTTCGTTGCCCTGCCACTTCTCCCCCTTGAGCAACGCCACTTCACCACCGAGCATCTGTTGGCACTGCCCAGGCTCGGCTTGCGGATTGCCCAGGAGCTGACGCTCGATCATGCCCTCTTCCAGCCACTGGCTACCGACCCCCGCGTAGGTGGTGATCAGCCGCACTGGCACATGGTCGACGTGAAAACGAGGACACATGGCTTTATCCAGGGTGCGCACCCGCACCCCGATCCGCCGTGCCCCGAGCAGGCAGGCAAAGGCACTGATCAGCCAGGCAACATCGGCGATAAATCCCTCATAGCCCTGCAGATCACTGCAACAAGCCGCCAGGTTGCGCAGGTCGGGTTGCGCCTCATCATTGGCCAATTCGACCACCAGCGATTCGGCCAACGGCTGGTTAAGCGACAACAACAGCGTGGCGAAATCGACGATATGCAATGGCAACCGACGCTGCCACAGCGCCAGGTTGGTGCCGTCCTCAAGGATCCGGGTGAACACTTCGGGGGTCTGACCAATGGCTTGGCGGACCAACGGCCGGGCCTGGAGCGCAGGCGCCCGGCTCATGCCGCCTCCTCGTCGAACCAGGGACCGAAGGGATCAGCCAGCGAGCGCCACCCCTCCACGCCCATGGCCATTTCGTCAGCGCTGAGCAGGCAGTCATCCAGCTCTGCAGTGAGCTGGGCAAAGTCGATGTTCTGCCCGATGAACACCAGCTCCTGGCGACAATCGCCGGTGCCAGGCAGCCAATTTTGCATGATCGCCGCGGTGCTTTCCTGATCGTCCGGCCACTGCTCTTTCGGTACAAAACGCCACCAACGCCCAGCAAAACCGTGGCGCATCAAGCCGCCTGCCTGGGACCAGCTGCCGGCATCCTGGTGCTTGCTGGCCAGCCAGAAAAAGCCCTTGGAGCGCAGCAGTTTGCCGTTCACCCACGGCCGGTCGATAAAGCTGAAAAAACGCTGGGGATGAAACGGCCGGCGAGCCCGGTAAGCCGTTGAGGCGATGCCGTACTCGGTGGTTTCCGGCACATGCTCGCCACGCAACTCCTGGAGCCAGCCCGGCGCCTGGGCCGCCTTGGCAAAATCGAAACGCCCGGTATTGAGGATCTGCCGCAACGGCACCTCGCCCATGACCATGGGGATGATCTGCGCCTGGGCATTCAGGCGCTTGAGGATGGCGATCAACTCCTCCCGTTCGGCACTGCTGATTAGGTCAATCTTGCTGATCAGCAGCACATCGGCGAACTCAATCTGCTCGATCAGCAGATCGGTGATCGAACGCTCATCGTCCTCGCCCAGGGTCTGCCCGCGGGAGGCGAGGCTTTCGGCGGCCTGGTAATCAAGCAGGAAGTTCATCCCGTCGACCACCGTGACCATGGTGTCGAGCCGCGCGATGTCGGCCAGGCTCTGCCCCTGTTCATCACGGAAGGTGAAAGTCTCCGCCACCGGCAAAGGCTCGGAAATCCCGGTGGACTCGATCAGCAGGTAATCGAAGCGACCGTCCCGGGCCAGTTTGCTGACTTCTTCCAGCAAGTCCTCACGCAGGGTGCAGCAAATGCAGCCGTTGCTCATCTCCACCAGTTTTTCTTCGGCGCGGTTCAGGCTGACATCGCGCTGCACCTCGCTGCCGTCGATGTTGATTTCGCTCATGTCGTTGACGATCACCGCGACCCGCAGATGCTCGCGGTTGCGCAGGACATAATTGAGCAGGGTGCTTTTTCCGGCGCCGAGAAAGCCGGAGAGCACGGTAACGGGAAGGCGATTGGGCATCAGGTAGTCCTCTGGGCAGCAGGCGTCACGGGAGATCACAGATCAGGCAAGACGCAAATGTTATAGTATAACAATGCAAATAAGCCAATCCGTGCTTGTCGCCCGCGACGAAGGGCGCAATCCTTGGCCCTGCCACCTGCCCGAGAAACCCCATGCCCTACGTCCTGAAATGCACCTTGTCCGGCCTTTTGCTGCTGTTCGCGGCCGATGCCTGGGCGCAACTACCGGGGCTGGCTACCTGTACCCGCAGCGCCACCCTGCTGGCCTGCGTCGACCCGCAAGGCAATGCCTACAGCGTCGCCACCGCGGGCAATACCACCTACATGCGCGGCTTTGAACAAAACGGCAAACGGTACTGGGCGCAAACCACCAGCCGTTACGGCCAGCTCACGTTCTTCACTGGCCTGGCCTCCGATGGCGAGGCCTGGGTCGGCTACAGCCGGCGTGTTGGCTGGACCACCCTTAACCGGTTTTCCAGTTCAGGGGGAGCCAGCGCCCGTTTCACCTGCAGCCGCCTGACGGGCTGTTGAGGGCAATAGGGGACATGGCTTGAAAAAGCTGTCGTCGATTTGATTGTTATAATATAACATTCGAAATCATTTCCTACGACGGACCCGCTCATGAATGCGCTGACTCTGCCGGATATCGCCGCGCAGGCCGCACGCCAATCCTTGCCCCTGGACTGGGTGGGCATGTGCGGCATTGCTCTTCCTGTTCTATTCGACGACCAGCGCCTGAATGCCAAAGCCGATGCCGGCGTCAGCCTCGATGACGCGCAAGCCCGTGGCATACATATGTCGCGCCTGTACCTGGCACTGGCCATGCTGGAGCAGGAGAACCTGACACCCGCGCTCCTGCGCCGCGTACTGCAAGATTTTCTCGACAGCCATCAAGGCCTGGCGACCTCGGCTTACCTGCGTATTCACAGTGATATCCTGCTGCAGCGCCCAGCCTTGGTCAGCCCATTGGCCGGCTGGAAAAGTTACCCGATCAGCCTCGATGCGCGCCTGCAAGGGGCGGTGTTCCACGTGGAACTGCGTGTCGATGTCAGTTACTCCTCCACCTGCCCCTGCTCCGCGGCGCTGTCCAGGCAACTGATTCAGCAGCAGTTCGTCGATGACTTTGCCAACACACCTTTGCAGCACGCCGAAGTGCTGGCTTGGCTTGGTTCCACCCGCGGCATAGTCGCCACCCCCCACAGTCAGCGCAGCACGGCCCAGTTGTGCTTGCACCTGGACGGGACGCTCGACGATCTGCCGCTGATCGCCGCCATCAACCACGCCGAAGCCGCCCTGGGCACCGCGGTACAAACCGCAGTCAAGCGCGCGGACGAGCAGGCCTTCGCCCTGGCCAACGGGCAAAACCTGATGTTCTGCGAGGACGCTGCACGCCGCCTGCACCTGGCGCTGCAACGCTTCCCGGGGCTGCAGGCGTTCGATGTGCGCGTGGTCCACGCCGAAAGCCTGCACGCCCATGATGCAGTCGCCGAAAGTCACTGGCGCCGGGAGCAACCATGATCCGCAAGAATCCCTCCGGCGACTTGCCGCGCATTGCCGAGTCCGCCTACGTCGATAAAACCGCAATCATCTGCGGCAAGGTGGTAATCGGCGAGAACGTGTTCGTCGGCCCCTACGCGGTGATTCGGGCCGACGAAGTCGATGAGTCGGGCCAGATGCAACCGATCACCATCGGCGCCAATTCGAATATCCAGGACGGCGTGGTCATCCACTCCAAATCCGGTGCGGCGGTGACCATCGGCGAGTTCAGTTCCATCGCCCACCGCTCCATCGTCCACGGCCCCTGCACCGTCGGTAATCGGGTGTTCATCGGTTTCAACAGCGTGCTGTTCAACTGTGCGGTCGCCGACGGTTGTGTCGTGCGGCACAACTCGGTGGTCGATGGCCGCGACTTGCCCAGGGATTTCTATGTGCCCTCCACCACCCGCATCGGCCCCCACACCGACCTGTCCCAGTTCCCGCCGGTCAGCGTCAGCGCCTCGGAGTTTTCCGAAGATGTGGCACGCACCAACGTCGATCTGGTGCGAGGCTACAAAGCCTTGCAGAACGAGTTTTGAGCATGGCCAGTGTGCTGATTCGCAATGCGCGACTGGTCAACGAAGGACGAGTATTCGATGCCGATCTGCTGGTGGATCATGGACGCATCGTGAAAATTGCCAGCAGCATCGACGGCGAAAACGCTGCGGTGCAAATCGACGCCAAAGGCCAATGGCTGCTGCCGGGGATGATCGACGACCAGGTGCATTTCCGTGATCCGGGGGCGCCGGAAAAAGGTAGCTTCTACAGCGAGTCGCGGGCAGCGGTGGCCGGTGGCATTACCAGTTTCATGGACATGCCCAACACCCATCCGGCGACCTTGACCCTGGCAGCGCTGGCCGATAAAAAATGCCGGGCGGCGATGCATTCGGTGGCCAACTACGGCTTCCACTTCGGCGTCAGCAACGACAACCTGGACACCGTCGCGGCGCTCAACCCCAGTGAGGTGGCAGGGGTCAAAGTGTTCATGGGCGCGTCCACCGGGAACATGCTGGTGGATGACCCGCGCGTTCTGGAACGGCTGTTTGCCGAGGTGCCGACCTTGCTCCTGGCCCATTGCGAACACAGCCCCAGCATCCGCCTCAACGAGAGCGAATTCGCCGAACGTTACGGCGACAGTGTGCCCGCCAGCGCCCACCCGCTGATTCGTGATGCCGAGGCGTGCTTTCGGTCATCCTCCCTGGCCGTCGACCTGGCCAAGCGGTTTGGCACTCGCCTGCACGTCCTGCACCTGACCACCGCCCGCGAACTGGCGCTGTTCGATGACCGGCCCCTGGCGCAGAAACACATCAGCGCAGAGGTCTGCCTGCATCACCTGTTGTTCGATGATCGTGACTATCCACGCCTGGGCAACCTGATCAAGTGCAACCCGGCCATCAAGACCCAGGCTGACCGCGATGCGTTGCGCCGGGCCCTGCTGAGTCACCGTCTGGATGTCATCGACAGCGACCATGCGCCGCATACCTGGGCGCAGAAACAGCTGCCTTATCCACAGGCACCCGCCGGCTTGCCACTGGTGCAACACGCCCTCCCCGCGCTGTTGGAACTGGTGGCCGACGGCCTGATTCCGCTGCCGACGCTGGTGGCGAAAACCAGCCATCGGGTAGCGGACCTGTTTGCCATTCCCGATCGCGGTTACCTGCGCGAAGGATACTGGGCCGACCTGGTGCTGATCCGTCCCGAACCTGGGGGCAAGGCGGTCGACCAGCAGCCGATTCTCGCGCAATGCGCCTGGACGCCGTTTGCCGGACGGCAGTTTCGCCACAGCGTCAGCACTACTCTGGTCTCGGGACAAATCGCCTGGCACGCCGAAAGTATTAATGACGGCTGCCAGGGTTTACCTTTACGGTTCATGCGTTGAATCCGGTTTTGCGTAAAACTGCCGGGGGTCACTGAGCATGCTGAAAATCACCTTGGCCGATGGGACCGTGCGCGAGTACGACCAGGCGCTCTCAGTATCGGAGCTGGCCTCGAGCATAGGCCCGGGGCTAGCGAAAGCAGCGGTCGCCGGACGGGTGAACGGCCTGTTGGTGGACTGCGCGTTCATGATCCGCCAGGACGCCCGCGTCAGCCTCATCACCGCCCGCGAACCGCAAGGCCTGGAGATTCTGCGGCGCTCCTGCGCACTGCTGCTGGGCATGGCGCTCAAGCAACTGCATGCCAAGGCCGAGCTGGTTGCCGCAGCGTCAGTCGGTGATGGTTTCTACTGTGATTTCACCCTGGCGCGAGCCTTGGGCCCTGAAGATCTGCAACGAATCGAGACCCGGATGATCGCGCTGGCCGCCGCCAACCATTCACTGCATTACGTGCTGGCGAGCTACTGGTCGATGGACGGCACCGCGCTGGCCGCAGGCCCCTATGTGCCCACCACCCGGGTGATGAACGCGTTTGCCCTGACCCACTTGAGTGGCAAGGGAACGCAACGCATCTATGGCGTGTGCTGGACCGACCAGCAGGAGTTGCAGGCGTGGCAAGCCACCCCGCAACTGGTCGTCATCAACATCGATGAACGCCAGATCGACTACAGCCAAGCGCTGACCGACACCCTGCGCCGCGCCGGGGTGCACGCTCACTCGGACCTGCGCAACGAGCATATCGTCAGCAAGATCCGCCAGCATCGATCGCAGGGCGTGGAGTATGTGCTGGTGATTGGGCAACGGGAGATGGAGGGCGGTTTTGTCAGCCTGCGCGACGGCTTTGGAGACAACCTGGGCAGGATGAGTGTGCAGGCGGTGTGCGACTATCTGCTGAAGGCCAGTGACGGGCGGCATTGCGCCGCCCCACAGCAAAGCGCTTAAGCCCGCGGCTTGACGGTGCCGCAATCCTGCCCCAGCCACACGGCACGGGTGTCCATGCTGCCCTGTTGCTGGATGCCGGTGGCATTGAAGGTGCCATTGACCTTGGTATTGAACTCGCGGTCGCTGAGGAAGGTGGCAACACCGGAACCCTGGGCTTTCGGGCAACTGAAGCGAAACTTCCACTGGTTAGCGCTGCGGTCGGTGATCTCTTGCTTGCAGCCCGACTGCGCGTCCTGCAGCGGAATATCGTCGGTTTTCACTTGCTCGGGTGTCAGGCAAACGCGGATGCCCTTGCCGCCCATGTTGATCCCCTGTTTCTCCAAGGCGGCCTTTTGTGCCGGGGTCATCTGGTTACCCAACTGCCCGAGGATCAATTGCAGGTCCGGCAGATTCTGGTTGTCGACCTTCATGTTGCTGGAGGTCAATTCCCACAGACCCGGTTGCAGCATCTGCGCCTGAGCGGCCACAGGAAGTGACAAGCCAACAGCCATGGCCAAACCCAGCAGACGTACGTTCATTGAGTAACTCCTAGTCAGTAATGGCCGTTAGACGTCGCCAATCTACTTCGGTTGCATAGCGAATTAAATAGCGACATTCATCGAAGAACATGGTCTGTTACGCATTGAATTCTCCGGAGCAAGGTTGCCCCATGGATTTTTTTGGCCCCCATCTTTTTGCCTACCTGATCACGCTCATTCACTCCCTGGGCACGATGGCCGCAGTCCACGCCGTGCTGACCGTCAGGACCGCCCAAGGCTCGATTGCCTGGGCCCTGTCGTTGATCTTCATTCCCTACCTGACGCTCATTCCCTACCTGGTGTTCGGACGCAGCACCTTCGATGCGTACATCAAGGCCCGGCGCCAGGCCAACGAAGAGATGCGCAAGGCCATCGCCGACCTGAACTGGCGCCCATGGGTCGAGGAAGCGCTGACCGCCCGTGCCTCCAATGCCTACGACTCGCTGCGCGCCATGCCGAAGCTGGGGCGCATGCCGTGCCTGGCGAACAACCAACTGCGCCTGCTGATCAATGGCCAGGCCACCTTCGACGCGATCTTCGAAGCCATCGAGCAGGCCCGGGAAGCGGTGCTGATCCAGTTCTTCATTGTCCATGACGACCAGCTCGGGCGGCGCCTGCAAAGCCTGCTGATCAAAAAAGCCGCGCAAGGGGTCGCGGTCTACCTGCTCTATGACCGCATCGGTAGCCACTCCCTGCCCCACCGCTACGTGCAGGAGCTGCGCGATGCTGGTGTCCAGGTCAAAGCGTTTGCCACCCGCAGCGGCTGGCTCAATCGGTTCCAGGTGAACTTTCGCAACCATCGCAAGATCGTGGTGGTCGACGGCCGGCAAGGCTTCGTCGGTGGGCATAACGTCGGCGACGAATACCTGGGCGCCAAGCCCCCGCTCTCGCCATGGCGCGACACCCACGTGGCGGTCAGCGGTCCGGTGGTGGCCTGCATGCAGGAATCGTTCGCCGAAGACTGGTTCTGGGCGGCGCGCGAACTGCCGCCATTGATCCTGCCACAGAGCTATCCCGACGACGGCGTGCTGTGCCAGTTGTTGGCCAGCGGCCCGGCAGACCCCTACGAAACCTGCTCGTTGTTCTTCGTCGAAGCGATTCATGCCGCCACGCAGCGCGTGTGGATCACCAGCCCGTACTTCATCCCCGATGAAGCGGTATTTGCCGCGCTGCGCCTGGCGGTCCTGCGTGGCGTCGATGTGCGGTTGCTGCTGCCGTCGCGACCGGATCACCGCATCGTCTATGCCGCCTCCAGCCTGTATGCCTTTGAAGCCGTACGGGCCGGGGTCCGGGTGTTCCGTTATCAACCGGGGTTCCTGCATCAGAAGGTAGTGCTGGTCGACAGCGAAATCAGCGCCATCGGCAGCGCCAACCTGGACAACCGTTCGTTCCGGCTGAATTTCGAGGTGATGTTGTTGACCGTCGACAGCGCCTTTGCCGGCGAAGTCGAACAGATGCTCAACGCCGACTTCGCCCTGTCCCACGAGATCAACGAGGACGAAGGCCGGGAGACCCATCGCCTCAGGCAGCTCGGCATGCGGGTCGCCCGCCTGATTTCGCCGATTCTCTAGGTCGTGTAGATATCGTCCCGGGTCCAGGGCAGCTCGTGGCTGCCATCGGCATGGGCCTTGACCGCCAGGATCTGGTGCAGGTTGATCCAGCCCCGCGCGAACGCGTAGGCGCAGCCTGCCAGGTACAGCCGCCAGATCCGCAGCGCTTGCTCCGGCACCTCTTTGGCCGCAGCTTCAAGGTTGTCTTCCAGGCGCTCGCTCCAGTGATCCAGAGTGCGCGCGTAGTGCAGGCGCAAGCTTTCGACATCGACTATTTCCAGGCCCACCTCGCTGATCTCGGCCGAGATCATCGACAGATGGGGTAGCTCGCCATTGGGGAACACATAACGCTCGATGAACTCGCCGGCGCCTCGCCCCACTGGCCGACCATCGATATGCTTGGCGGTAATCCCGTGGTTCATCACCAGGCCGCCTTCGCGGACCGCACCAAATAAAGTCTGGCAGTACTGCGCCAGGTTGGCGTGGCCGACGTGTTCGAACATGCCGACGCTTACCACCTTGTCGAATCGGCCATCCTGCGGCAGGTCGCGATAGTCGAGCAGTTGCAACTCCACCAGATCCTCCAGCCCTTCGTCGCTGACCCGCTGCCGAGCCAACGCCAGTTGCTCTTTGCTCAGGGTCACGCCGAACACCCTGACCCCGAATTCCCGCGCCGCATACCGCGCCAACCCGCCCCAGCCGCAGCCGACATCCAGCAAGTATTCACCCGGTTGCAGCCGCAGCTTGCGGCACAGGTGGCGGAATTTTGCTTGCTGGGCCTGCTCCAGGGATTCGCTGCCGGTTTCGAAATAGGCACAGGAATAGGCCATGTCGCTGTCCAGCCACAGCTGGTAGAAGGCATTCGACAGGTCGTAGTGGTAGGAGATCGCCGCCGCATCGGTGGCCTTGTCATGCACGCTGCGTACCGGCTGGTCGTCATCGTCTTCGTTGAGCAGGGCCTGGCTCCACTCATCACACACCCGGATCACGTCGCTGATCGAACCTTCGAGTTCGAGCTTGCCCTCGACGAAGGCCGCGCCCAACAGGTCCAGGCTGGGGTGGGTAAATTGCGCGACCATTTGCG
Source organism: Pseudomonas sp. P5_152 (assembly GCF_033989915.1). Taxonomy (NCBI): domain Bacteria; kingdom Pseudomonadati; phylum Pseudomonadota; class Gammaproteobacteria; order Pseudomonadales; family Pseudomonadaceae; genus Pseudomonas; species Pseudomonas sp. P5_152. The sequence continues at coordinate 2,995,630 of NZ_JASFAH010000002.1, forward strand.
GGTCCTTGACCACAATCGTGACACTGGGCGCAGGGCCCAGGTTAAATTCGTGGCCGTCCCAGAGTCGCAAGCGAAGCGGCAGTTGCAGATTCTGTAAGGCCGGTGGAAGTTGCGCGAGCATGAAAATTCCCCTTGTTTCAGACGTCTGAAATGAGGGTAGACCATAGTAGAAAATTAGCTGGCTATCGAATCAGACAGCTGCGCAGGCACGCCCTCACTGCGGTTGACTGTCATTTCTGGTTTCAGTTCGATAAAGCCGATTGCTCACAATTTGTCCAAGGACTCCTGAAACCGCAGCAACCGCCCGGCATTGCCCAAAACCAACAGCGTGCTGAGGTTGTGCAGGATCGCCGCGATCATTGCCCCGGCCGCACCGAGCCAGCCAAACGCGGCAAATGCAACAATGGCCAGGGTCCAACCCAGTCCGATCACGACGTTGACCTGCAAGGTCTTGCGACATTGACGGCTGAGCCGCACACACGTGCCGAGACGGCGCAAGTCACTGCCGATCAGCACAATGTCAGCAGACGCCAGCGCGATGTCCGCTCCACCCGCGCCCATGGCGACCCCGACTACCCCGGCCTTGAGTGCCAGCGAATCATTGATGCCATCGCCTACCACCATCGGTCGGAAGCCGCTGGCGATTTCCTGCAGCACCCGGTTCAGCTTGTCTTGCGGCAATGCCTGGGCCTGCACGTCGCTGATGCCGACTTCCTTGGCCAAGCTGTCGGCGACGCTCTGGCGATCGCCGGTCAGCAGCACCTGACGGCCCAGGCCCAGTTCACGCAACTCGCTCAAGGCCTGCCGCGCTTGCGGCCTGACGCTGTCGGCCAGCAGCAACCAGGCGAGGAACCGTCCGTTCAATGCCAGGCCGGCAATCGGCCCGTCGTGATCGGGGACCGGTGCGGTGCAGATGCCCAATTGGCTGAACAACTCAGGACGGCCGAGTGCGGCCTCACCCTGTGTGGTCCTGGCGATCACCCCCAGGCCCTGGCGCTCCCGGATGTCGCTCAGGGGCAGCCATTGCGCCTGGGCGACCAGGCCGGCCAATGCGCGGCTGACCGGATGGCTACTGGCCGAACCGAGGCTGGCGGCCAGGGCCAGCAAGGTCTGGTGATCCTCGAGCGGGCTGTCGATCGATTGCAGGCGCAAACTGCCCAGGGTCAAGGTGCCGGTCTTGTCGACCACCAATGACGTCAGGTCTGCCAGTTCTTCGAGAAACGCCGAGCTGCGGATCAGGATGCCATGCCGCGCCGCCACGGCGATCCCGGCAATGGCGGTGGCCGGCGCCGACAACACCAGGGCGCAGGGACAGGCCGCCACCAGCACCGCGAGCATGGCCTGGGCATCGTTGGTGACGAACCAGGTCACGGCGGCTAGCAGCAACACCAGCACCCGGTAGCTCCCGGCGTATCGCTCCAGCAAGCGCGTGATCGGTGGCTTCGAACGCTCGGCGCCTTGCATCAGTGCGATGACTTTGCCCAGGGTCGAGTCATGGCCTGTGCGCGTGACCTCCAGACGCAACCAGCCATCGAGGTTGATCGCCCCGCCGAAGACCGGCATGCCGACACGCGCCTCCAGCGGCACCGACTCACCCGTAATAGGTGCCGTATCCAGACTCGCCTGCCCCGCCACTACCCGGCCATCGGCAGGCACTCGGTCACCGGCGCGCACTTCCACCGTGTCGCCTGCCTGCAACGCGTCGTTGTCGATTTCGAGGATCGAGCCATCAGCCTGAACCCGGCGCGCCTGACTGCGGGTCAGCCGGCCCAGGGCATCGATCGCCTCCTGCGAACCGATCACGCTGCGCTCTTCAAGCACGTGGCCGAAGATCATGATGATCGGCAACAGTGCGGCCGTCAGCAGGTCGCCGGTGGCCCAGGCGCCGAGCATGGCCAGGGCGATCAACTGGTCGGTGATCCCGTGCAGACTCGGGTAACGCAGGCTGAACCAGGCCGAACGCATGACCGGCACAGCCACCAGCAACGACGCCACGCCCAGCAGCAATTGGCTGACTGCAGGCTGCTCCGGCGCCAGCCAGCGCCAGACCAAACCCAGGCCGAGCAAGCCCAGGGCTAGCATCGCCAGCGTCAACTGGCGCGCCGCCTGGCGTTGTTCGTCGCGGGTCAGCAGGCTCGGTGCGGCAGCGGTCACGGGGGTCATTGTTGAGCTCCCTGAATGATCAGGCGGGAATCGTCTTGGGGGTTGATCGTCGTAACCGAACCGGCCTGCCTGAGAATGCCGGGGATACGCTCCCGGTAGAGGCGCAGCAGCATCTGCGGGTCAGTGCCTTGCTGTTGCGCCTGGCCCAGGCTGAGCACGCTGGCGGTATCGGCCGAGGCTTTGGCCAGCCGCTCACTGGCTTGCGCGTGAGCCACCTGCAAGGTGCGGTCGGCTTGCTGGGTGGCGCCCTGGTTGAGCTTCTCAGCATCGGTCCTGGCATTGGCCACAGCTTTGTCGGCCTGCTGGCTGGACGTCAGCACCGCATTGAATGCATTGACGGCCGGGGCTGGCAGACTCGACTGCACATCCACGCGCGCCACCTCGATACCCAGGCCCTGCCCCGTGGCGACCAGTTCAGCCAGGCGCTGGTTGATCCCGTGCAGCAGATCGCCACGCAAGCGTTCGCGGCGTTCGGCGGCCTGATTGTCGATGCCGATCAATTCCGGTCGCGCGACCAGAATGGTGTCCAGGTCCCGTGCGGCCGTGAGCGCCACGGCGCTGCGCGTGACCAGCCGATCCAGCGCCGGCAACACGTGCTCGGCCTGCAGGACAAAGGCATACGGTTCGGTCACCCGGTAAAACACCCGCACATCCAGTTGCACCACCCCGGCATCGCCGGTGAGCAGATACCCGGAGCCGGCCAGTGCATCGCTCATGGGGGTGGCGAAACTCGCGGCGCGTTCGCCCTTCAGTGCGGCCTCGGAACGAAGCAGACTTTCTACGTGCCGCTCCAGTACCCGGTCCGCCGCCGGCAGCAGAATCACCTGTTCGAAGGGTCGTGGCCAGGCCAGCAGCAAGCCGGCAGTCTGTATCCGATCGAGCGCCCCGAAGTGCAAGACTACCGCCCGCTCTTGCGATTCAATCTGGCGCACATTGGAAAAGGCCCAAGCCAATGCCGCCAGGACAGTCACCCCATACAGCGCCAGAAAGGTCAGGCGCCCAGCTTGAATCCACGGACTGTCCTGCCCACTTGTTCCACGTGGAACCCCACTCATGGCTGCGACCCGGACGCGGGGGCAACTGTCGGTGGCCCGTCGACCAGCACCCGAAACGGCGCGGCATCGGTGCGCAGAATCAGTTGGCTGCCCGGGGTCACCACCGTGCCCAAGGTGTCCAGTGAACGCAGCACGTTGTACAGCTGGGGCGAGCCGGCATAGGCCTTGCCGTAGATCTGCGCCGCTTCGACCCGCGATTGCGCTTCGATGTCAGCCGCCTTGACCGTGGCATCGGCCTGGACGATGCGCGCATCCCGTTCGGCCGCCGAACGGATTTGCGCAGCCTCACGCTTGCCGATCGCCGTGCGTTCGGTGGCGATGGTTTCGCGCTCCGCACGCATCCGGTCGACGGTGGCCGTGAGGGTCACCGACGGGAGTGTCAGGCGTTCAAGGCCCACTTGCAGCACGCGCACGCCATAGGTACGGAGCAGTTGCTGATCAATCTGCTGACGTAGCTGCGCCTCGAAACCGGCGATCTGCACCTTGCTGGCGTCGGTATTGACCAGGTTGGCCAGGTCAATACTGGCGGCACTGGTTTCCAGGGCTGAGCCGACAAACGTGCGAATCTGCCGCGCAGCTTCGTCCGGCTGGTTCTGCACTGCCCGCATGAAGCGCTGCACATGCTCCGGGTCGCCCTGCACCTGCCAGGCGACATAGGCCTGGACGATGATGCGCAGGCCATCCCGGGTGCCGACGTCTTGCAAGCCGCTGGAGGTGGTGCGCAGCCGCAGGTCCACCGGGATCGCCGCCTCAAACGGCGCCGGCCAGCGCCAGTTGAGTCCCGGCTCCAGCAGCACCCGCGCTGGATTACCGAAGCGGGTGATCACTGTGGCTTCGCCGGAACGCACCTGTACCAGGCTCGCCGCGGCCACTGCGAACAGGACCAGCAAGGCAGCCCAGGCCATTCGCCGCCAGGGCATAGGCCCGGCCTCGGCGGGGTCGTGATGATGGTGGTGGTGACCATGGGAATGTCCGCAGTGGCCGTGATCGTGAGGCGGGTGGGAAGTTGACTGGCTCAATGGGCAGCTCCTGGCTGGACGGTTGGGCGCGACGGCGTCGGGTCAACCGGTGGGGCGAAGCGTCTGAGGTCGATGGTCGGGGCGCTGCCGCCACCCAGGCGATGGTCAAGGACCAACAATCGGGCTTTGGCCAAGCCTTGGGTCAATTGGGCCAGGTACTGCTCGAGGATGAATGCCTGGCCAGCGATGGCGTAGGCCTTGCGCTCGGCGGCAAACCGGCGGTCAGCGGCCTGGGCCGTGGCGTTGATTTCGTGCGCCGTAGCGAGCGCCTGATCGTGGCGGACACTGGCCTGCAACTGCGCCTCGTTGCTCTGTTCGGCAGCGGCTCCACGCTCACGGGCAATCAACGCCTGAGCGGCGATCTGCGCCGCTTGCACGCCGTGATAGGCGTTGGCCGCACCCGCCGGTGGGTGAATGGCCTCCACTACGGTGGCGAGAATTTCCACGCCGCTGTCCAGGGCCTGCAAGTCTGCCTGCACCGCGCGGCCGATGTCCTCGGCCAGGCCAACCCGATCAGCACCGAGCAAACCATCGAGGGTACGCGAGGCAAAGTCGTGCAACAGAATCCGGCTGGCGGTGCTGCGGATCAGCGTGGGGATATCGGCACTGTTGTAGGTGGCGGCCAGCGCGGCCTGGTCACTCAAGCCGATGCGATACACAAAACGCACATCCATGTTGACGATCTGCAGGCCCTGTTGCTGGTTGCTGCGGCTGGCGATCACCTGGGACTTGTCGTTGACATGACTGGCGTCCCACAAACGGTTGGCAGTGTCTGGCGCTTGGCCTTCGGCAGGTTCGGCAACGCTCAGCACTTGCGTTTCAACTGCACTGCTGGCCAACTCATGCACCACGCCGTACTCGACACCCAGCACACGTCCCAAAGGCCATGGCAGACCTGCGTGCAAGCCCGGGCCCAAGACCTGCACCGGTTTGCCGAAGCGCTCATAGATCCCCCTTCCCTGCAGGGGAATCTGCTGCACTGCGGTGAGCAACCAGCCAATCAGCAGCACCAACGCAAACACTGGCAGGAATGCCCGGCGCATGTAGCTGAACGCCCAAACCTGCCGCAGATCGATACCAAACCTGTGGTGCAATTCGTGCTGTAGCGTCAGCAATGGTTGCGGCGGCCAACGCAGCAGATCGGCAACGAGGCTGCGTGCCAGCAGCCGGGGTTCCACGTGATCGCGCTGGGGACTGAACAGCGCCAACACTGCGCGCAACAGCAACTCGGCGGCGACCAGGCCAGGCAACAGTCCGATCAACACCGCCACACGTACGCCCCAGACGGTGGCTGCACTGCTGAACAAGAGGCACAACGCGCTGCTCACCAGGCCGATGATCGCCACCCGCACCAACTGCGCCAACGACCCCGCTTCGGGCCACTGGGCAGGTTGTTCCTGAGCCAGTTGACGCTCGTACACCAGCAACACAAAGGCCAGCAGTAGCGACATCGCCGCCCCGATATTCCCCGCCAGACCCAACTCCGCAGCCGGTAACTCCAGGTTCCAAGCCTGTACCACGCAAAACAGCACCAGCAAAGCCCAGCCACCGAGCCACAAGGTTGGGGCGCCGATTTGTTGCAATAGCCCTGCCCCGCGCTCGCCCAGGCGGCTCAGCAAGCGCTCGTACCAGCCCTGGGGCTCATCGGCCGACTCAGCCACGACAACCACAGGCGGGACCAGCGCCCGCGCCCGCCACTGGCTGACCCACCCCGCCGACTGCAACCCGGCCACCAGCATCAGCAGCGCCGAGGCTTGATTGACCAGCAGCGGCAGCCACAACGACAGTGGCGTAAACAGGCCGATGAAGCACGCCGCCAGCAGGCCGATCAGGGCCAGTGCAAACAGCCCTATCGCCATGCGCGTCAACCGCCGCTGGTGAAACACAGCCTGTTGAAAACGCGGCAGTTGTTCGACGCTCACCCCGTGCGCTTGGAGATCGACTTGCATAACACCTCAATCACTTCTATGGCAGGCAGCGGCTCTTGGGCTGCGCCCACGGACCTTCGCGCGCAGATCATAGCGTTACGATATAACAGTATTCGTTAAATTTTTGTCATGCTGTTTGACCTCTCCCAGACAGACGTCTTGACGGGTGAATATTACATTCATAATATTAATCGCCCGCCGGGTTTAAGCCCCGCCTCTTCCATCGAATGCCTATGCAGGAGTACTGCCGTGAGTACCTATGACGTCGTGATTCTCGGGGGTGGCCCCGGTGGCTATAACGCAGCGATCCGCGCCGGGCAGTTGGGCCTCAAGGCGGCCTGCGTCGAGGGTCGCGCGACTCTGGGCGGAACCTGCCTGAACGTCGGCTGCATGCCGTCCAAGGCTCTGCTGCACGCCTCGCAGCTTTATGAAGCAGCAAGCGGGCCAGCGTTCGCCAACCTCGGCATCGAGGTTCAGCCGACCCTCAATCTCGCTCAAATGATGCAGAACAAAGATCAAAGCGTGGCGGCGCTGACCAAGGGCATCGAATTCCTGTTTCGCAAGCACAAGGTCGACTGGATCAAGGGTTGGGGCCAGATAACCGGGCCGGGCCAGGTCCGCGTGACGGACAGCCAAGGCAACCAGCGTGACCTGCAAGCCAAGGACATCATCATCGCCACCGGCTCGGAACCGACACCGCTGCCCGGGGTAACGATCGATAACCAGCGCATCCTCGACTCCACGGGTGCCCTGTCGCTTGCCGAAGTGCCCAGGCATCTGGTGGTGATCGGGGCCGGGGTAATTGGCCTGGAACTGGGCTCGGTCTGGCGGCGACTGGGGGCTCAGGTCACCGTGATTGAATACCTGGACCGCATTTGCCCGGGAGTCGATGTCGAAGCAGGCAAGACCCTGCAACGCGCCCTCGGCAAACAGGGCATCGAGTTCAAGCTCGGTTGCAAAGTCACGGCCGCCACCCCTTCAGCCACCGGAGTGCACGTTCACGTGGAGGCCGCGACCGGCGGCAGCGCAGAAGTCCTCGAAGCCGATTATGTGCTGGTGGCCATCGGGCGCCGGCCGTTTACCCAGGGCCTGGGCCTGGAGAACGTCGGCCTCGCCACGGACGCTCGCGGGATGCTCGCCAACCACGGCCATCGTACCGACGCCGCCGGGGTCTGGGTGATTGGTGATGTCACGTCAGGGCCGATGCTCGCCCACAAGGCCGAAGACGAGGCCATGGCGTGCGTCGAGCAGATCGTCGGCAAGGCTGGCGAAGTTAATTACGCGCTGATCCCCAGTGTCATCTACACCCTGCCGGAGCTGGCCAGCGTCGGCATGACCGAAGAGCAACTCAAGGCGCAAGGTCGCGCGTACAAGGTCGGCAAATTCCCTTTTACCGCCAACAGTCGCGCCAAGATCAACCACGAGACCGAGGGTTTCGCCAAGGTCCTGGCCGACGAGCGCACCGATGAAGTCCTGGGCGTGCACCTGGTGGGCCCCAGTGTCAGTGAGATGATTGGCGAGTTCTGTGTGGCCATGGAGTTCAGCGCCAGCGCCGAAGACATAGCCCTGACCTGCCACCCGCACCCGACGCGTTCCGAAGCGTTGCGGCAGGCGGCAATGGATGTCGCAGGGCTGGCGACGCAGATGTAGCTACATCCGCGCCGTCGCCCCGGGTTCAAGAAGCCTGGCGCCGGCGCCGCAGCAACAACAGGCCCGCTACCCCCACCAGAAGCAGCCCGCCGACCTGCAGCACGCGCTTGTACGGCCGCAGGTCCGAACGCACGTTGTCCACTGCCTCGGTCACGTAGCGCTGGTTGGCGGCGGCGAAGTCCGGCTCCTCACACTGCTGGCCAAAGTTCTCTGCCCACGGCACATAAGGCCCCTGCTCGACGTAGCGCCGGTACAACGCACGCTGGTCCTCCAGGCCGGTGCCCCAGCCCGAGGCCTTGCACAGCACGGCGGCGAAGGCCTGGCTGGTATGGGGCAGCAGGTCGGCCGCCTGGCTCGCCAGCGCGGTGGCGACGTAGCGATAGTGGAAGCGCTCGTTTGGCTGGGCGACGCTGGCGTGCTGACGCTGGACTTCGCCGAGGGCGATCAGGGGGGCGACCTTGATCTCGGGGATGTCGAGGCTGAAGTTGCCATCGAAGGTGGCGAAATCCGGGGCCAGCTCGTAGCCGAGCAGCTCCATGCCGTGTTCCCGGGCCAACCGGCCCGCGTCATAGAAGGCTGCGGCGCGTTTGGTCGGCCACCAGCTCGACTGCGCGGTTTCGCGCAAGCCCACGTACTCCTTGGCCAGCGCCTGCAGCCCAGGGTTGTCGAAGTACGCCGCGGCCTCGGCATAACGCTCCTCGCGCAGCAAACGCCGGCCCAACAGGTCGCGCAAGCGCGCGCTCACCGGCAGGGGCTCGTAGTTGTCACGCTGCTCCTGGGTCAGTGGTGCGGGGGCCGGCACTTGCTGGTCCACGAACTGCTTGAGTTCGTCCACCGTCAGCACCCGCTCCGCAACCAGCGCGGCGTCCTGCCAATACAGGTCCTGGCTGCGGTACAACTGCTCGAATGCCTGCAGGTAGTCGCCGCGCTCCAATGCCAGCAAGGCACTTTCACCCTCGACCCGGCAGCCAGGCTTCAGCGCTTCATAGTCACCGCTGGCGGTGTTGCGCAGGCCCCAGTCTTCATCCTGGGGAAAGGCTTTGGCCGCCTTGGCATACGCACTGGCAGCCAAGGCCTTGTCGCCGTCGCGCAGCGCCATTTTTGCCCGCAGCCACCAGGCCAGGCCACCGTCACCGGCATGCTCGAGCAGGGTTTTGCTGGTGGCGTAATCACCGATCTGGTAGTTCAGCGCCGCCAGGCGGTCAGCATTTTCCAGGCTGCCGGTAGTGCTCTGTATCAGGGCCTTGATGATTTTCTGTTCAGCCGGCGGTTGCTCACCGAAGGACCAGCCTACGTGGCTGATCAACGCCGCCGTGACCAATTGCTGGACCGCCTGGCCTTCGAGCAAGGGGATGAGCTGCGCCTCAGGCATGGCATTGAGCTCATCGATCAACTGCTTGAGGGAGCTGTAGCCGACGGGCGAACCTTGCCGGCTCTGGGTCGCGTACAACTCGACGGCACTGTTCCAGTCACCCGCCTGGCGCACCAGTCGCGCTTCTTCACCGAGGCTGGCAATACCCAGTTCGAGCGGGTCACTGAAGCCGTCGACACTCAGTTGACGGGCCTGGATAAAGGCCTGACGGGCTTGTTGCAAGACGTCTTGGCTGGCGGGTTGATGCTGCTCGCTGGCCTGCTGATTGATAGCCATCAATGCCCGGCCGAGCGAGTACGCGGCCCAGGTGCTGCGCAGGGCGCGTTGATCGGCCGGGAGCGCCAGCACCTGGCGGAAGTAGTCGGCTGCCGTGGTCGCATCGCCAGTGTTGAACGCCACCGCACCGGCGGTATAGAGGCTGAGTTCCGGGGCCAGGCCGGCACTCTCGGCCAACACCTGGTGCGCGTCCTGCAGGGTTCGCAGCCGGGTTACCTGCGCGCGCTGCGCATCAGTCAGGCCCAGCTGTTCAGCGTTGATCCGGGCCTGTACGTAAGGGTCCAGGTCACTGTCGTAATCGCGGCTGAGGCCAGTTGTCGCCGCTGGTTTCAGGCCGGCGATGACCTTGCCCAGGCGATTGATCTCGAACTGGAAACTGCCTTCCGGCAACTCACCCAGGGTCATTGCCCGGTCGCCCAACAGGCGCAGTGGAAAGTCCGGACCACAGGCGGTGGCAGTGCCCAGCGGCAGAAACAGACTCAACGCGAGCAAATGCCGCGACCAGTTACGGGAATACATGTGAACCTCCTTGATCAATTTGTGTGCAGCGTGCCCAACCCAGGGTGCGCTCGGCACCGGCGGGCAAACGGCCGTCCCTGAGGCGGCTGAAACTCAGTTGTCCGGGCGTCTGCTGTACGGCATAGCCGTTGAGCGCATCTACGGCGACGCATTGGCTGACGGCCAGGGTCACCCGTTGCGGCAAGGTGCCGTCGAGGTTGCCGTCATTTCTGACCACGATGTCGTACAGACCTTGCTGGCTGGAAAGGTTCAACGCCAGGCGGCTGCGCAGTTGCTCGCCGCGCGCCACGGCACCCAGGGTTGTCAGGCTCCAGGCACGCCGGTCGCCCTTGAGCGGCAGGCGAAACCAGATCAATCCGGCCAGGTGTGGCGGCGGCTCGGCACGCAACTGGCTGGCCAGTGTCGCCAGTTGTTGCGGGTCGGCCATCAGTTCGCGGCGCTGGCCGACTCGTTCGATCGGCACTTCACTCTCCACCAGGGGCGCCCCGCCCTCTCCCGGCAGCAGGGCGATGCCATAGGCCGGCAATGCCAGGTAAAACGGTTGCCGAGTGATGCGGCTCCAGCGCTCAGCCCATTGCTTGGCTTGCACCGGGTCGAACAGGCCAAGCTCCGGACGGCTCACCGCGTGCACTTGCAAGACGCTGCTGTCGACCGCCGCCAGCAAGGCCGCCAGCTCGGGACTGTCGAGCCAGGCCGGCAAGGCCGTGATGCTCAGCTTCAAGGAGGCGGGCAAGGCCTGGCGCAAACCCAGCAGGAACTCGCGATAGGCCGGCAATCGCGCGGTCCCGGCATCGTGATCGATTTCCACACCTGCCAGCGTCAAGCCCAAGGCCTGCCAATCGGCGACCATTTGCAGGATCTGCGCCGTGGTATCGACCGGGTCCAGGTGCTTGAGCTGGCCATCCAGGCGGACCACCGCAACCAGCGACCGGCCGTCACGCTGCAACAACGGCCCATCGATCTGCGCGCGACGCCAGCCGCCTTGTGGATAAGTCTGCAGGGCGAAGACCCGCAGGGTGGAAAAATCGGCACGCGATTGCGCCAGCGCCTCGGCATGGGCGGTGGTCCATTGGCGCTGCCAGATGTAGAGCTGTTGATCGAGGGGGGGCGCGGTCGACTGCTGGCAACCGCCCAGGAGCGCGAGGCTGAACAACAGCGCACGACGCAGAAGATAAATCGAAGACATTATGGGCCCGTGGCTGAAGGACTGACCTGGCCCGCTGGGGGTGGGGTATGGGGTATGGGGTATGGGGTATGGGCGTAGGAGCGAGCTTGCTCGCGAAAAACTCAAGAGCGACGGGTTTTTTCAGACAGCACGCGTCATCGTTAACGTCCATCGCGAGCGAGCTCGCTCCTACACCCATACCCCACATACCCGCATCCGCATCCGCATCAACACCCACACACAGCCGGGCCGGTGCGTCAGCCTACGCAGCCAATGGCTTGCGGGCAATGATCACCTGACTTTTTGCGACTACGCCATCCAGCGCCTGCTTGATCTGCTCGCCGCGTGGCGACTCCAGGACCGCCGCCCAGGTCTCGGCCCAGTGGTTGAGCAGCGGATGGTCGGGACTGCTCAGGTCGACCTTGGCTTCCCAGAACAACATCATCCACAGCGACCAGTAAAAGCCGTACTGGCTGTGGCTGAGCACTTCCAGCCCGGCGTCGCTGACCATCTGCTTGAACTGATCTTCGCTGATGATGCGGATGTGGTTAGGCTTCTGGAAGTACTCGGGGGCGGCGATGTCTTTCTGCAGGTTTTCCGAACTGGGGTGCGGGACACTCAGCAGATAGAGCGCGCCCGGCTTGCCGACGCGCACCAGTTCGGCGAGAAACTGCGCGGGGTCGTCGACGTGTTCGATGACCTCGGTGGACACCACCCGGGTCGCCGTCTGATCGGCAATCGGCAGTGGCGCGCAGTCGGTGACGTGGCACTCGACGCTGGCCGCGATGGTATCGCCCAGGCGCAGGCGAGTGGCTTCGACCTTGGCCGCGTCGATGTCGGCAATGATGATGTGCGCCCCCCGGGTAGCACAGAAGTGCACGTTGCCACCGTCACCACACCCCACGTCCAGCAGCGTGTCAGCGGCCGTTACCGGGAAGCCGGTGAACAGTTCGCCGGTCTGCTGGTTGAACCAGCCACTGAGCACCGCATCGCGCAGGCCCAGCATGTAGGGATCGACCTTGGGTGCCGGCGCAGGCGTTGCCGCGGGGGGCGCGGCTGGCGCAGGGGGACAGGCCGCAGCGGGGGCAACAGCGCCCCCCGCCAGCTTCTTCAACAGGCTCAGCATGAGGTGACTCCTGGGGATGGGGTGGCCGCTCGGGACGCACTCAAGCGTTTGACCAACGCCGCGCCGCGATTACGCATGGGCATTTCGATAAAGCGGTAGTTGAGCTCGCTCAACAGCACGATCAGTCCGAACGCCAGCAAGATCGTGATGATCGGGTGGCCGGCCGGGCTCGGCAAAGACGCCGCCTGCAAGCGAAAGATCAATTCGCGCACCAGCGCATAGGCCGGGATATGGATCAGGTAGATGCCATAGGAGCGACTGCCGATCCAGGTCATCACCCGCTTGAACAGCCCCGGTGGCATCAGGTAGTCACAGTTGTAGGACGCCAGCCAGACCAGCACCGCACTGAGCAGCGCGATGGCGCCGATGCGGTAGGAGGTGAAGGTGAAACGATCGGTCGCCAGAAAGCTCATCAACATGGCAATGGCCACCAGCACCGCGATACCTGCCCAGGGCCGGCGCAAGAAGGTCGGCTGCCAACGGCGGTAGGAAGGTTGTGCACTCCACATGGCCAGCAACACCCCCAACGCCAGCGCGTCGGTGCGGAGCACCATCAGGATCGGCGTGCGCAACGTCAGCAACTGCACCGCCACCAGGGCCAGCAAGGCCCACACCAGATGTTTGCGGCAGACCAGGATCAACAACGGAAACAACAGGTAGAACTGCTCCTCCAGGGACAGGCTCCAGTACACGAAGCTGGTGCCGTACTCATAGTGGAAGAAGCTGTCGGCGAAACGGAAGTTGGCGTACTGCAACACCCCGGCCAGCGTCGCCTGCAGGTTGGCGGCCAGGGTACCGAAGGCGCCTGAGCGGTTGATGAACAGGCAGGCCAGGAGCATCAGCGCTAGCCATAACCAGGCCGACGGCAAGAGTCGAAAGGCGCGCCGCAGCCAGAAATTGCGGGTCTGCTCCCAGCACTCCTGGCGCGTACTGCAGCCCTGCAGCGCGGGGATCAGGCTGCGCGCGATGACAAACCCGGAAATCGCGAAAAACAGATCGACGCCCCACCAGGGCTGGCCCAGGGCATGGATGGCTTGCAACAGCGGGACCTGCCCGGCGAACAGGCTGTCTTGCAGGTGATGGAACAGCACCCCGAGCACGGCAATGCCGCGCAACAGTTCGATGTCCATGATCCGCTTGTCACTCATCCCGCGCTCCCCGGCGTTACTTCGCCAGCCATGGGCTTGCGCGCGATGATCACCTGGCTCTTGGGCATGAACTGGTCCAGCACCTGCTTGATGGCCAACCCGTCGGGCTGCATCAGCAAGTCATGCCAGGTGCGGGCCCAGCCTTCCATCAGGGGCGGGTAAGGCGCCTGGATCCGGTCACGCACCGCGCCCGCCATATCCCGCCCCGCCGCACGCTCGCTGGCCCAGAAGAAGATCATGCCCATGACCCAGAAGAAGCCGGTGGCCTGGCGGTGTTCAATGATCAGCCCCGCGTCTTCGACCAGGGCGGCAAAGCGTTCATGGGAAAAGATCTGCACATGGTTCGGCGCCTGGAAATAGGCGGCAGGCGCGATGCCTCGTTGCAGGTGCTCACCCACCGGCGCGGGCACGCTGAGCAAGTACTGGGCACCGGGACGACCCATGCGCACCAGCTCGGCCATGAACTGCTCGGGGGTATCGACGTGCTCCAGCACTTCCATGCACACCACTTTGCTCGCACAGCCGTCCGCCAGCGGCAGCGGCAAGCTGTTGCTGACCAGGCCAAGGGCTGGGGCCTGGGTCATGGCATCCACCTGGCGTGCCAGTTCGCGGACCTTGTCCTGTTCGCTGTCGGTAAAAATCACCGCGGCGCCCTGGCGCACTGCAAACAAGGTCGCCGCGCCCTCGCCACAACCGACGTCGAGCAGGGTGTCGTCGGCGCCAATCGCAAAGCCCTTGAGCAATTCCCCAGTACCGCCGAGAAACCAGCCGTCGAGTACCGCATCGGTGAAACCACAATCACGCGGCGATACCACCGGGACCGGGGCCGGTACTGGCTCCGCTACCGGGACGGGCGCAGGACGCAGCCAGTCGAGCAGGCGGCCGATCATGCTGGTTTCGCCTGGGCGATCACGCTTGCCAGAAACGCCTGCAAGCGCTGCTCGGTAACCGCTTGACTGCAGAACGCCTGCAGACGACTGACGGCATGGTCCGACATGCGTGCATAGCGTGGCGCATCGTGACGCGCCACCTGATAGCTGGCCTGGTAGGCCGAACACAGCGAATCCCAGTTGGTGACGTATCGCAGGGTGCGGTAGGCCGCACGCGGGTCATGGGGCCAGGCGGTGAGTTCGTCGGTCGAGTTGACGATGAAGGTGTTTTGCCCATCGATGTAATCGGCCATCGCCGTGTTGCACGGGGCGACCGCCGGCTTGCCGCAGGACATGAACTCCATCAGCGGCAGGCACTGGCCTTCACCGAATGAACTGTTGACCACAAAGCTGGTGGCCTGCACCAGGCGCTCATAGTCCGCATCGGCGAGAAAGCCGTGGATCAACACAATGCGGCAACGGTAGTCCTGGTTCTTGTAGAGGTGGTGCAGCATGTCATTCAAGGCGTCGGTGATGTCGTGGTGCGTGAGCTTGAGCACCAGGGTGGCATCGGCACACTCGCGGAACGTGGTGCAGAACGCGCTGAGCATGTCCTGCCAGTTCTTGCGCCCATCGTAGGGGTTGAACACCGAGGTGTAGATCACCCCGTCGAGCACCAGTTCGTGCTCGCCGGCAGGCGCGGCGAAATCCACCGGCTGGCCTTCACGCAACGCCACCGGGCCATACGGCCGCAGGTCCAGGTTGCGGCTGTCGATCAGCAGGCCACGCAGGCTGAGGCTGACCTGTTCGGCCAACGGCTGCTGCCCGAGCGCGCGCCCGCGCCCGGCAAAACGGTCCCAGACCGGCGCCGGAATCGCGCTGATCGGGTAGTCCGGGCCCATGGCATCACGCACCGCGGTCACGGTAAAACTGGAATGGGTAATCGCGGCGCCGACCTGATCCAGCACCAGGCGCCAGTCGTGCCGGGGTTCGCCCTGCCAGGTGTCGGTGGGAATGGTGCTGAACTCCCAGGCAAACACCGGAATGGTCGGACAGGCGTAGTGGATCGGTGTGCGATGGGGCGGCGAGAACGACAGGAACACGCAGTCTTCGCCACGGCTTTGGCAGTCGAAATACAGGCGGTCGACCAGTTCGTCGGGGTTGCTGACCTCGATCACCTGCCCCAGCCGCTCCAGTACCGGACGGAACTCCTTGAGCACAAAGTAGTAGCTGTACTCGGGACGGCCGAGATTCTGCTCGATGTTACTTTTGTTGGTTTCCGAATGAATGATGATCAGCATGAGGCCGCCCCTGCGGTCGCGACCGGCGACTCAGGCACCGGGTTGGTTGGCTGTTGCAGTCGCAGGAAGTCCGCCAGGCGTTGCTGCACCCCTGGGAAATTGCAGTAGTCGCGCATCCGCTCGTTGGCCGCACTGGCCATGGCCTGGTAACGCTCGGGCTGCGCCTTGGCCATGTGATAACTGGCCAGGTAGGCATTTTTCAGCGATCCCCAATCGGGACGCTGGTAGACGGTGCGGAACAGGATCCGGCTGTCCTGCGGCCACACAGTCGGCTCCTGGCTGGAGTCGACGATAAAGGCCACGCGGTCGTCGATGTAGTCCAGCATCGCCGTATGCCGAGGGGCGATCACCGGCTTGCCACAGGCCATGAACTCCATCAGTGGCAGGCACAGCCCTTCGCAGCGCGAGGCATTGACATAAAAACTGGCGGCGCCGTACAGCCGGGCAAACTGCTGGTCGTCCAGGTAGCCGTGGATGACCACCACCCGGCAACTGAAGGGCGACAACTGCGACAGCAGGGTCAGCATGTGCACGTAGTAGGTGGACAGGTCTTTCTGGGTCATCTTCAACACCAGGGTGGCGTCTTCGACATCGCGCATGGCCCAGCAGAATGCAGTGATCACGTGGTGCCAGTTCTTGCGTCCGTCGTCGGGGTTGAACACGCTGACGTACACCACCCCCTCGACCTGAATTTCGACCACTTGATCGGTGTCGGGAAACACCGCTTGCGGGTGTGAATCCTCGAGGGGCACATGCGCCCTTTCAACCACTTCCACTACCGGGGCAGGCGGCGATACTTCGGCGGCAGGTCGCTCGCCGCGCAGGCGTGCTCGCAGGCTTTGCGGCAGCAAATCACGAAAACCTTCGCCGTAGACCTGGTGCAGGTAATGGCGAAAGATCACCAACTGCCGGCGCAAGGGTTGGCCGGCAGCCTCGCGCAGACTCTGGCGCAGGTAATGTTTGGTGATAAACAGACGCCGACGCCAGGTCAGCAATGGCGCCGGGACCACCGCCCCAGGCTCAAGAGCGGGCCCAGGTTGCGGTTCAGCCTCAGCGACGATCGGCGCGATCAGGCCGTCCGCCGAAAGCCCCAACGTGCGGCTGTCGATGATGCAGCCCAGGGTCTGCAAGGTGGTGCCGGGGTTGACCGGCTGGCTCGCGGACTGTTGGCGAATATCGGCGAACCGTTCCCAGAGCGGGGTCGGCAGCACCAGCACCGGGAAGTCTTCGCCCAAGGCCCGACGCATCGCCTGCGCCGTATGGCTGGACAAGGTGATGACCCGGCCATGCTGCGCCAGGGTATGGCTCCAGTCCTGCCGGGGGTCGTTGTCCCAGTGCTCGGTGGGAATGGTGTCGAACTCCCAGGCAACCACGCAAATCGTCGGGCAGCTCAGGTCGGTAGGCGTCTTGTGTGGCGGTGCGAACGAAAGGAACAGGCTTTCTTCACCCTCGGCGGCGAGGCGTCGAAAAAGTGGGTCGACTTCGCTGATCGCGTCCACCATATGGACCCGACCCAGGCTTTCAAGGACCGGACGATAAGCCTTGAGGACAAAGTAGTAGCTGTATTCAGGACGGCCGAGGCTCTGGCTGATCGAGCGCTCGTTCACATCCGAGTAAAGAATGAAATTCATGGCATCCCACGCTGAAACCGCCTTTTCGGCAGCCTCATTCTTATGACGGCACAGCCCTGGATTTACCCGCCATAGCGCAGTTCGTCCAGCGCCTGCATGCCCGTCTACGTTCTTGTTTTTGTGGTCAGCTTTGTGTGGTCGAAGGACCACTTTGCTGATCGCTGGGCAATCGTGCTGAGGGGCATTCTAAACACATCCGTTGGGGATTCGTGAACACCGGCGATGAATAAATCCGACGGTCCTGACGAGAACTGCCCAGTCACGTTAAGACCTGTTGAAATTGCCGCGCAATTGGCACAGATTGACGCAAACAACTACAACAACGACTTTGCATATCAGAACCTTCCGAAAAGTGAGCACGGCTTTTCGGGTTCGCCCAACGAAATGATTGGGGTATGGCAAAGTTTACCGATTGAGGGGCTGTTGCTTGAAAAAGCGTCTGTTCGTTACAGGCCTGAATGGATTCGTCGGCCGTCATATCCAATCACGCCTGAACGCTGTCGACTCGCAGTGGCAACTGCTACCTGTTGCCCCGGGCTACGACCTGCGCGAGCCAAAAAGCCTCGAAGGCCTATGGCCAGAACTGCCCGATGCGGTGATTCACCTGGCGGGGCAAACCTTCGTTCCCGAAGCCTTCCGTGACCCGGCCAATACCTTGCAGGTCAACCTGCTGGGCACCCTCCACCTGTTGCAAGCACTCAAGGCTCGCGGCTTCAGCGGCACCTTCCTGTATGTCAGTTCAGGCGATGTGTATGGCCAGGTCAGCGAAAGCGCCTTGCCCATCGACGAACACCAGCCACCCTGCCCGCGCAACCCCTATGCAGTGAGCAAGCTCTCGGCAGAATTGTTGTGCCTGCAATGGGGCATGACCGAGGGCTGGCCGGTACTTGTCGCGCGCCCGTTCAACCACATTGGCACCGGGCAAATGGACAGTTTTGTCGTCGCCAGCGCCGCCCGGCAGATCTGCCGGATCAAACAAGGCCTGCAACCGGCGCAACTGCAGGTCGGCGATATCGATGTGACGCGCGACTTCCTCGACGTCGCGGACGTGGTGTCGGCCTACCTGGCCTTGCTGGCGAAGGGCGAGCCTGGGCAGGTGTACAACATCTGCTCCGGCATCGAGCAGAGCGTACGTGGCCTGATCGAGCAATTGGCCGATCTGGCCCAGGTCCCAGTGCAACTGATTCAAGACCCTGCGCGCCTGCGCCGTGCCGAGCAGCGGCGTGTCTGCGGCAGCCATGCCCGGCTGCACCAGACCACCGGATGGGCGCCTGAACTTACAACACAACAATCCTTGCGGGCGATCCTGTCCGACTGGGAGTCACGGGTACGACAAGAATGACAAAAAGTGCACTGATCACAGGGATCACCGGCCAGGATGGCGCCTATCTGGCCAAACTGTTGCTCGACAAGGGCTACCAGGTTTTTGGCCTGGTCGCACGGCGCAGCAGCGACTCGCGCTGGCGCCTGCGGGAAATGGGTGTGGAAGGTGATATCCACTACCTGGACGGCGACATGGCCGACGCCTGCTCGGTGCAGCGCGCAGTAATCAAGTCGGCACCCGATGAGGTGTACAACCTGGCGGCGCAAAGTTTTGTCGCGGCGTCCTGGGACCAACCCGTGACCACTGGAATCGTTGACGGCCTGGGCGTGACCCACCTGCTTGAAGCGATTCGCCAGTTCAGTCCACACACCCGTTTCTACCAGGCCTCGACCAGCGAGATGTTTGGCTTGATCCAGGCCGCACAGCAGGACGAAAACACTCCGTTCTATCCACGCAGCCCCTACGGCGTGGCCAAGCTCTACGGCCACTGGATCACGGTGAACTACCGCGAAAGCTTCAACCTGCACGCCAGCAGCGGCATCCTGTTCAACCACGAATCGCCGCTGCGCGGAATCGAGTTCGTGACGCGCAAGGTCACCGACGCAGCCGCCCGCATCAAGCAGGGCAAACAGCAGGAACTGCGCCTGGGCAACATCGACGCCAAGCGCGACTGGGGTTTTGCCGGTGACTATGTCGAAGCCATGTGGCTGATGCTGCAACAGGACAAGGCCGACGACTATGTGGTTGCCACCGGCATCACCACCACGGTGCGCGAGATGTGCCAGATCGCCTTCGATCATGTGGGCCTCAACTACCGCGACTTCGTGAAGATCGACCCGGCGTTTTTCCGCCCGGCCGAAGTCGACGTGTTGCTCGGTAATCCGGCCAAGGCACAACGGCTGTTGGGCTGGAAACCGAAAACCGATTTGCAGACCCTGATCCGCATGATGATGGAAGCGGACATGAAACGCGTCGCCAAGGAGTAGGTCATGTTCGAAGATCAGTACGGCAGGACAGTCTGAATGCTCCTCAACCTCTATCGCTCACTGCGCAGCTATCGGGGTTTCATCCTCGGCAGCGTCAAGCGCGAGTTCCAGTCGCGTTATCGCAACTCTCTGTTCGGTGCCTTGTGGACCGTGCTCAACCCACTGTCGATGATCGTGGTGTACACGGTGATCTTCTCCCAGATCATGCGCGCCCGGTTGCCGGGCGTGGAGGATGGGCTGGCCTATAGCGTGTACCTGTGCGCCGGGCTGCTGACCTGGGGGCTGTTCTCCGAGATCACCCTGCGCAGCCAGAGCATGTTCCTGGAAAATGCCAACTTGCTGAAGAAGATCAGCTTCCCCAGGATTTGCCTGCCGGTGATTGTGCTGCTCAACGCCGGGATCAACTTCGCAATCATCCTCGGCCTGTTCCTGGGCTTTTTGCTGATCACCGGGCGCTTGCCCGGCATGGCGTTGTTGGCGCTGGTGCCGTTGCTGGCTCTGCAAGTGATGTTCTCGGCCGGACTGGGGATGATTCTTGGCGTACTGAACGTGTTCTTCCGGGATGTCGGGCAATTCTTCGGCATCCTCCTGCAGTTCTGGTTCTGGCTGACGCCGATCGTCTACCCGATGTCGATCCTGCCCGAAGGCATCCAGCGCGTCCTGGCGCTCAACCCGCTGACCGCCTTGATGCACAGCTACCAGAATGTGTTTCTCTACAACCAGTGGCCGGACTGGAGTTCGCTGACCCCCGTGCTGGTGATCGGCCTGCTGTTCTGTGTGATGGGGCTGCGGCTTTTCCGCCAGCGCGTCGGTGAAATGGTGGATGAGCTCTGATGGGAACCATACGCGTCAGTGGCCTGGGCAAGGCCTACAAACAATACCCGAACCGCTGGAGCCGGCTGATTGAATGGCTGGTGCCCTTCTCCCGTCCTCGCCATCAACAGCATTGGGTGCTGCAAGGCATCGATTTCGAAATCCCGGCCGGTGAAGCCGTGGGCATTGTCGGGGTCAACGGTGCCGGCAAAAGTACCCTGTTGAAAATGATCACCGGCACTACCCAGCCCACCTGCGGGCAGATTCATCTGCAAGGCCGGGTGGCGGCCCTGCTGGAATTGGGCATGGGTTTCCACCCGGACTTTACCGGTCGGCAGAACGCCTTCATGGCCGGTCAGTTGCTGGGTATGCAGGTCGAGGAGATCGAGGCGCTGATGCCGGAGATCGAAGGGTTTGCCGAGATCGGCGAAGCCATCGATCACCCGGTGCGCACCTATTCCAGTGGCATGCAGATGCGCCTGGCGTTCAGTGTGGCTACCGCGCGCCGACCCGACATCCTGATCGTCGATGAAGCGCTGTCGGTCGGTGATGCCTACTTCCAGCACAAGAGCTTCGAACGCATCCGCAGCTTTCGCCGCGCCGGCACCACGTTGCTGATCGTGTCCCACGATCGCTCGGCCATCCAGTCGATCTGCGACACCGCGATCCTCCTGGAGAAGGGCCGCATGGCCATGCACGGCAAGCCGGAAGAAGTCATGGACTACTACAACGCCATGCTCGCCGAGCGCGAAGGCCAGATCGTGCGCCAGGAAATGCTCGCCAACGGCCAGGTGCAAACCATCTCCGGTACCGGTGAAGCGACCATCCACAGTGTGCGCCTGCTGGACCAGCGCCAGCGTTCGGTGGAAGTCGCCGAAGTCGGCCAGCCCATGGTCCTGGAGGTGCAAGTGGACGTGCGCCAGGACATCGAGCGCCTAGTGCTGGGCTTCATGATCAAGGACCGCCTCGGCCAGGCGATCTACGGCATCAACACCCACCGTCTCGACCAGGCGCTGACGGACCTGCACGCCGGCGAGCGGGTGACTTACCGCTTTGCGTTCCCCATGCGCCTGGGCAAGGGCAACTACTCCGTGGCCCTGAGCCTGTCACGCCTGGACTCGCACCTGGACCGCAACTTCGAATGGCGCGATTACGGCCTGGTGTTCCACGTGATCAACAACCGCCAGGAAGACTTTGTCGGCTGCTCGTGGCTGGAGGCACAAACCAGCATCACCCGTTCATCAGAAACCTCGGTACAACCTCAGGCGCCGGAGACCGCCCCATGACACGACTGCTGGTTGAATGCACCTATGTGTTCGAACACCCGCAAGCCAACTCGGGTATCCAGCGCGTGGTGCGCAACGTCATTACCGAGCTGCCAAGAAACAACCCGGCCGTCGAATGCATTCCCGTGGTGATGCTCAAGGGCGCGCTGTATCAAGTGACCAGCCTGGCGCCACTCAAGGTGCCCAAGCTGGACCTGATGGGCGTGCGCGTACGGCTGGAGCAGATCGCCAACCGGTTCTGGCTGATGCACCGCACGCTGGAGCGGCGCACGCCGTTTCGCCAATCCCTGTTCGCTCGCCGAGTGTTGTATGTAGGCTGCCGGCTGGCGGCATTTGCCGCGTTGAGCGTGCCGATCCGGCTGCTCGATTTCTGCCTCAGGCGCCAGGAGATCCCCACCCGCTGCCAACCCCTGCAGCATCAGGCGGGCGATCAACTGGTGCTCCTGGACTCTTCCTGGCACGCCGATTTTTTCCCCTTGGCCGAACAACTCAAGCGCGATGGCGTGGGCATTGTCTCGGTGATCTATGACTTGATCCCGCTGACCCACCCGCAGTTCTGCGACGCCGGGCTGGTCCGGGTGTTCAACGACTGGTTCGACTGGATCGCGAAGACCGCCGACGGTTACGTGGCGATTTCCGCGACCATTGCCGATCAGGTACGCGATGAGATGCTGCGCCGTGTCGGGCCCGAGCAAGTGGCGCAACGCTGGTTCGACCACTTTCACCTGGGCAGCGAGCTGGACCTGACCGACGACGCGTTGCCGGTGGAGCCGGCCCTCAAGCAGATGTTCAAGAACAAAGACCCGGTGTACCTGATGGTCAGCACCATCGAGCCGCGCAAGAACCACGCCTACCTGCTCGATGCGTTCGAGCTGGCCTGGGCCAAAGGTTCGCGCGCGCGGCTGTGCATTGCCGGGCGCATCGGTTGGAAGTGCGATGCGCTGATCGAGCGGATCCGCCAGCACCCGCAGCTCAACCAACGCCTGTTCATGTTCAATGACCTCACCGACAAGAGCCTGGAGTACGCCTACTCCAACGCCACCGCGCTGGTCTTCCCGTCCTATGTCGAAGGGTTCGGCCTGCCGCTGGTGGAGGCCATGCAGCGCGGTTTGCCGGCGATGGGCAGTGACATCCCGGTGTTCCGCGAGATCGGTGGTCCGTTCATGGCGTATTTCGACCTGGATGACCCGCAGACCCTGGTCGACCTGATGACACAGATGGAAACCACCGGCACCTTCCCGGCGGAGCGCGACGTCAAGGAGTGGCGCTGGCTGGGCTGGCGCGAGGCCAGTGCACAACTGGTGGAGCGCGTCCTGCGCCATGTGCGCAAGACCCCGACGACGGTTGAGAGGCAGCATGCAGATTGCTCTTAATGCGCGAATCCTGCAGGCGCCACGCACTGGCATTGGCCATTACCTGGCGGAGCTGGTCAACGCCCTCGGCCAGGAACCGGACATCACGCTGTCGTTGTTCCACGGCTGGGGCTGGAGCTCCCAGCTGCCGAGCGCCGCGATGCCCGGTTACTCACGGCTGAGCCCGGTGCTGCGGCAGATCCCCGGTGCGTATCAGGCACGCCGCTGGCTGGAGCAACGGCGCTTCGATCAGGGCCGCCCCGGCAACATCCAGCTGTACCACGAACCGAGCCTGTGGCCGCTTGCATTCAAGGGGCCGACGGTCGTCACCCTGCATGACCTGACGCACGTGCACTACCCCGCCACCCAGCCGGCGGCACGCTTGAAAGAGATCGAGCGACGCCTGGAACAGGGGGTGAAACAGGCCAGCCTGATCCTCACCGATTCCCAGTTCATTGCCGATGAGGCACAAGCGTATTTTGGCCTCGGCCCGGAACGCTTCGTGGTCGCCCCCCTGGGAGTCGCTCCGCGTTTTCACCCCCGTACCGACTCGACCTTGCACCCGGTGCTGCAGGCGCATGGGGTGGAGCCGCGCGGCTACTTCCTGTGTGTCGGCACCCTGGAGCCGCGCAAGAACCTCGGGCTGGCGCTGCGCGCCCATGCCCAACTGCCGGAATCGCTGCGCCAGCGCATGCCCTTGCTGATTGTCGGGATGGCCGGCTGGAAAGCCCAGCAGCTCGACGATGAACTGCGCAAAGGCCTGGCCAGCGGGCATGTCTGCCTGCTCGGGTACCTGCCCGATGAGGAAGTCGCCCACTTGGTGGCCGGCGCCCGGGCCCTGGTATTTCCATCGATCTATGAAGGTTTTGGCCTGCCCGTGCTGGAGGCCATGGCCAGTGGTACCCCGATCATCCTCACCCGACGCTCGGCCATGCCGGAGGTCGCGGGGGCTGCGGGCAACTATATTGAACCCGAGGACCTGCACGGCTTGCGTGATGCCATGAGCCGGCTGGCCGACGATCAAGTGCATTGGCAGGTAAGCCGAGAAGCCGGGCTGCAACAGGCGAAGCTTTTTTCCTGGGATCGCTGCGCGACGCTCACCGCGCGCGCCTATCGCCAGGTTTTAGGAGGTTGAATGCGCGTCCTACATTTCTATAAAACCTATCTGTCGGAAACCGTCGGCGGCATCGAGCACGTAATGTTCGAACTCTGTGAAAGTGGCGCCGCCCATGGCATCGAGAGCCAGGTGCTGACATTGAGCGCCAACCCCGTGCCGGCGGTTATCCCATTTGGCCAGCACCAGGTGCACCGAGCCAAACTCGATGTACAGATCGCCTCCACCGGGTTCTCCTACAGCGTGCTCAAACAGTTTCGTGAGCTGGCGGCCGAAGCTGACGTGATCAACTATCACTTCCCCTGGCCGTTCATGGATGTAGTGCATTTTCTCAGCGGCATGAACAAACCGAGCGTGGTGACCTACCACTCGGACATCATCCGCCAGAAGCTCCTGCTCAAACTCTACCAACCGTTGATGACGCGGTTTCTGGCCAGCGCCGATCGGATTGTCGCAGCCTCGCCGAACTACCTGCATACCAGCGAAGTGCTGAAAAAATTCCCGGACAAGACCCGGGTCATTCCCTATGGCCTGAACAAGGCCGCCTACCCCAAGTCCGACCCTGAGCGTATGGCCCGTTGGCGGGAGCGCCTGGGCGAGCGCTTTTTCCTGTTCGTCGGGGTGATGCGCTACTACAAAGGGCTGCACATCCTGCTCGAAGCCCTCAAGGGTGTCGATTACCCGGTGGTGATCGTCGGTGCCGGGCCGCTGGAGGCCGAATTGCACGCGCAGGCCGCCGCACTGGGCCTGCGCAATATCCAGTTCCTCGGTCGTCTCGACGATGAGGACAAAGCCGCCTTGCTGGAGCTGAGCTATGCCATCGTCTTTCCTTCGCACCTGCGCTCGGAAGCCTTTGGCATTTCGCTGCTGGAAGGGGCGATGTATGGCAAACCGATGATCTCCAGTGAGATCGGTACCGGTACCAGCTATATCAACAGTCACGGCGAAACCGGGCTGGTGGTGCCACCGAGCGATCCTCCGGCCTTGCGCCAGGCCATGCGTACCCTGTGGGATAACCCGCAACAGGCCGCCGCCATGGGCATCAAGGCCGAGGCTCGTTACCGGCAGTTGTTCAGCGCTGAAGAAATGGGTCGCCAGTGGGCGGCGTTATACGAGGAAGTGCTGGCCGAGAAGTCACTGTCCTATGCCTGAACGGCGCCAGCGTAGAGCCAGCGCCGCCGGACGCCGCACGACCTGCTCCACCTGCAGCGTCCACAGCCTTTCAGCGCCTTGGCAGGCCGCCACTTGCGGCCCGTCGAGGATGATTTCGCTACGACCACTGAGCTGCAGCACATCACCCGTGGTGAAATCGATGAACAGCAGCCCCGCTCGGGGATTGAGCAGCAGGTTGCCCAAGGTATTGAAGTGGCGGTTGCCGGCAAAGTCGGGGATGGTCAGGCGATTGCCCTGCACCTGGACAAAACCGGCATCACCACCACGATGGGAAACATCCACCGCCCGTGAGTTATCCACATCCACATAGCTGGCGACAAAGAACGTGTCGACTGTGCGAATCAGCGCCCGGGCCGCGTCATCCAGGGCATCCAGGTAGTGCACGATGCGCGCGGACGGGTCGGCCAGCGGCACTGACTCGAACTGGCGGAGGTGGATGTACTGCGGGCAATTGCCGAAGGCCTGCTCGACCGCAACACTCAACCCCAACTCGTCGACCGTCAACACCCGGCCATTGAGGCGGTTGCGCCGACGACTGTGCAGTTCGATCCCCAGTAACCCGATCGCCGCGCCGGCCCGTACCTGCGCCGGATCATCGAGACTGGGCAGGCTGTCCAGGCGCAACCGCGCAGGTTGCGGTGAATGGGCAAAACCGGGTGGGCCCTCGAGAACGCTGGCCCAAGGATTACCTTGGGCGTCGACTGCACCGAACAGCATGAAGGGTAACTGAGCATAGAACTGGCGATGTTGCTCCGGCATCTCGGTGCGGATCACCTTGCGCCCGAACGCCTCCATGCGTTCAGCAACTCCCACCAGGGTTTGCAACTGCCGCTCACCTGCGTGCCAGGGTGAAACGTCCATCACACAACTCCCCTGCGCACTTGGCGCAGTTTCAGGCGGTTTGCAGGCCGGCGACAGTGCGAGGCATCGCCACGAAACCCGGCAGCGCTTCGATTCGCGCCAGCCACGCCCGCACGTTGGTGTACTCGTCCAGGGCAACATTGCCTTCCGGGGCGTGGGCGATGTAGCTGTAGCCGGCAACATCCGCGATGGTCGGCTCATCACCCACCAGGTAGCGGGAGGTGGCGAGTTCCTGATCCATCACCTTGAGCAGTGCGTGGGCGCGGGCGATGACTTCTTGCGCGTTGTGGGAGGCGCCAAATACCGTGATCAGGCGCGCGGCGGCCGGGCCATAGGCGATTGGCCCGGCCGCCACCGACAACCAGCGCTGCACCCGGGCAGCGCCCACGGGGTCGGCAGGCAGCCAACGGCCCTGGCCATATTTTTGCGCCAGATACAGCAAAATGGCGTTGGAATCAGCCAGCACCACGCCTTGATCATCGATCACCGGTACCTGGCCAAACGCATTCAACGCGAGGAAATCGGCTTGCTTGTGCTCACCTTTCGCCAGATCGACAAAAATCAGTTCGGTGGGCAAATCCAGTAAAGACAGCATCAGCTCCACCCGATGGGCGTGGCCGGAGCGAGGGAAGTTGTAGAGTTTGATGCTGTGCATGGTCGACTCCAGAGGGGGAAATCGCGCCGCTCAGGAGCGAACCGCGCTGATGGGGTCCATCTTGCGTCAGCTGAAAAAACAACAGAATCACCAGAAAAGGCAATCCACCATTTCAACCACCGCAATAATGCTTCAGCCGCGTAATGCCGGATGCTCGCGCAGCGCCTGCACTGCGTAGTCGACAAAACTGCGCACCCGCGCCGGTGCCTTGCGCCCACCTTGATACACCACGTGGATAGGCAACGGCGGCAGCTCAAAATCCTCGAGGACAATTTCCAGCTCACCGGCTGCCACCTTGTCCGCCACCTGATAGGACAACACGCGGGTCAACCCCAGGCCCAGGGTTGCTGCCGTGATGGCCGCCTGATTGGCCGTCACCACCATGCGTGGCTCCAGGCGCACACTCATCGAGGCGCCCGCCGCCATAAAGGGCCAACTGCGCTGCTGCCCGATGGCAGAGGTGGCAATAATCCGCGCGCGGGCGAGTTCCTCTGGGTGCAGGGGGCGACCAAAACGCCTGAGGTAGTCGGCAGAGCCACACACCACCCGGCGTACCTCACCGACCGCAATCGCGTACTGGCTGCTGTCCGGCAGCTCGCCAATACGCACCGCAACATCAACGCCCTCCTCGACCAGGCTCACCACCCGGTCGACCAGCAATGCATTGATGCTGACCTGCGGATACTGCTCAAGAAAGCCCACCACTACCGGCGTGACATACAAATCGCCAAACAGCACCGGCGCGGTAATCGTCAATTGCCCCCGGGGGTCGGCATGACTACCCGCCGCCGACTCTTCGGCGTCCTGAATGTCGGCGAGAATCCGTCGACAGTCTTCCAGGTACCGCTGCCCCGCTTCTGTCAGTTGCACAGTGCGCGTGGTGCGAATCAGCAACTGCGCACCGATCCGCACTTCCAGCGCCGCCACCGCCCGGGTCACGCTGGCAGCCGACAGCCCAAGGCGCCGGGCTGCCGCCGCGAAGCCCTGGTCATGGGCCACGGCCATGAACACCTGCATTTCCTGAAAACGGTCCACTGCCTGTCCTCGGGCTGGAGTGCTTGGTTTGCAAGAAAAGCACAGAGGCTGCCAACGCAGCAACCAACGCTCCTACTAGCGGGATGTGCGACAAGCTGCCGAACGCAATGGTGATGCTGCCGAGTACTCCACCCAGTGCTGTGCCCAGGTTGAAGGACGCGATATTCAATCCGGCGGCCACGGCGGTTGATTCCGGGATATAGCACTGGGCCTGTTTCAGCAGACGCAGTGTCAACATGGTCACGATGGAAAAGAAAAAGACCCCCAATGTGCCGACCAAGAGCGTCATCATGAGCGCAGAGTCACTAAACCAATAAAGTCCGATCAAGTTTATGGCCAAGCCCGCCAATGCCATCACGGTGCTGCGGTTCGCGTCCATCTTGTCCACAAGATAGCCGCCAAGCAGATTCCCCACGATGGAGCACAGGCCAAACAGCAGCATGCCCAGACTCAGCCGCTGCACGTCCACCTCGGTGATTCTCAGCAAGTAGGGAGAGACGAAGGTGAAGAATGAAAAGGTCGCAATGCTCACCAGTACGCCGATGCCGGCGGTGATGAGCAATTGCGGATGGGTGATGGCCTTGATCCCTTTCCATGCGCTCGCTTGCCTGCCGTCCGAAGGCTCTGTGCTGCTGGTCATGAAAAGCAGCAGTCCGAGCATGCTCAACAGGCTGAGTACCCCGATAGACATGAAAATGCCCCGCCATGACCAGATGCTGCCCAGAAACGTGCCAATCGGGACGCCGAAGGCGAGCGCGAGGGTCAATCCTATCCACACCACGGATAGCGCCCGTCCCGAACGCTTCTGATCAACCAGCTTCGTCGCGGCATCCGATGCTACCGCCATGAAAACACCATGGCCCAGGCCCACCAGAAACCGGATCACCAGCAGCATCGACAGATTCGGCGAAAGGCTCATCAGCACGCTGCCGACAGCGAGGACCGCCATGGCAAGCATCAGAATGTGCTTGTCCCTCCAATGCGAGACGAGGGCTGTGATGAACGGTGCGCCAATGGCTGCGCCCATGGCATAAGCGGCAATAGCGGTGCCAACTGCAGCAATTTTTGAGTCAAGGTCGGCCGCGATGGCGGAAACCAAACCTGCGACGACAAACTCGGAGAGGCCGAATGCAAAGGTACACAATGAAAAGACATAAATGGCGGCAGGCATGGCAGTCCCTGGTTCGACAATAGTGGAGTGACCTTGGGCTCACTCTGGGATCGGGTGCTGCCGTACAGTAGTGCCAGCGTTTATGTTGGTAAAATACTGTTTTTATCGCGAAACAAGACGCTGAACGTCTCAATGGGTCAGTGGCAGAACAGCGCCTCGGACTGCCTCGATTAGCCGGTCCCGGATCGGCGAATCCTGATTCGCGTTCCACGCCATCAGCAGGTCCAAATGCAGCAGTTCTTCTGGCGCATCCACGATGATGGGGCGAAAGACAATGTCTTCATGCATTCCTATCGCCAGCGATGCGGGTATCAGGGCAATGCCGAACCCGCTGGCCACTAACGCGATCAAGGTTTGCAACTGCCGTGCTTGTTGAACAATGTTTGGCAGGAACCCTGCGGCTTGGCAAAGACCGATAAGTTGATCGTGAAAGCCTTGCCCCAGCGGTCGGGGCGACGCCACGAAAGCCTCGTCCTTGAGTAACGCCAACTCGATGGACGCGTGGTCCTCGAACCGATGCCCAGCAGGCAGCGCGACGCATATCGGCTCACGCAGGATAGTCTCGAAGCGCAGATGGGGCGTGGTCGTCCCCGGTGTGCGCATGAAGCCGATATCAGCAGCGCCGCTCTCCAGCGCCTCCACCTGCTCGTGGGTCGTGGCCTCCTTCATGGTAAACGCTACCCCTGGCGACGCGAGCCGGAAGCCGCGTAGCGCCCGCAGCAACGGGGCATAGGACACAATGTTGATGAATGTCATCGTGAGGTGGCCCTCGAGCCCTTCGGCGACACGCCGGGTATGCGTCACGCCCTCATCGAGAGACTGAAGAATACACCTGGCAGTCTGCAGAAATGCTGTGCCGGCAGGCGTCAACAACACGCTGCGGTTCGTGCGCTCGAACAGCGGGAAACCAATCTCGCTCTCCAGCCGGCGAATGGCTTGGCTCAGGGGCGGTTGAGCCATATGCAGGCGCACCGCAGCCCGATTGAAGTGCAGTTCTTCGGCAACGGCAATGAACTGCTGTAGCAGGCGAGTTTCGATCATTGAAACCTCCAAAGTCTTATTGATTTGATCATTCTGACTGATAGTCGGCTTCATCGAGGCTTGAGCGCTTGACGGGTTCGGGTTCGGCATTACTCGCGATATGTCTTAAAATAGCCGGTTGCCGAAAGAACCGTCATGGCCATAGCCATGAAGGGCTTTCATCCTTTACAAATAAATGTGGTGAAGATGAACAAGCCTTTCATTTCGCTGTGCCCTGAAATTACTCGGGCGCACGCACTGACGCTGATGGATTGGTTGGAGGATGAGCGCGTCACCTGCTATCTGAGCGATTCGCGTGATGTTTCCCGCTCCATCGAGCAAGTCATCGATCGGACTCAATCGCCGATCCTGACCCATCTATTCAACCGGGGCGGCCGATTCTTCATGGCTTATGACCGGTATGACGCCCCGGTGGGCTTTGTCCGTCTGATCAAGACCGGCTCAAATTGCGAGATAGTCCTGGTCATCGGAGACAGCGACAAATGGGGCCGAAACCTTGGCGCCCGCACGATCCGCGAAGGCATGAAACTGGCCTTCCTCGACATGCGGGCCGAGAAACTCATCGCCAAGATCCACCCGGACAACGCGCGCTCGCTGAAAGCCTTTCTGCGCAGCGGCTTTGTGCTTGAGAGCGAAACGCCGACATTGAAGTCATTTTCCATGACGGCGGGGCGCTACCTCCAGCGCTTGCGAGAAGGTGCCGTTGACGACTCCACCAGGATCTACATCACTGAAATCGACAAGGCCAGGCTCGAGAGTCTAATCGTGCTCGAGCAAGGCCCGACCGTGGTTGAACTCGAACACGAGCTTGAGCGAGCCATTGTCGTCAAGCCGCAGCAGGTGGCATGCAATGTCGTCACGATGAACTCCAGGGCCTTGCTGCAGCTGGACGACGAAGAGATCGAAGTGGTCCTGGTCTACCCCGAAGATGCGGACAGCAACGCAGGGAAGCATTCCGTGTATTCCGACATCGGCGCCGCCATCCTGGGCTATCAGGAGGGGGACGCCATCGACTGGCGAATTTCTGATCGAACCCGCCGGATTGAAATCAGGAAAGTGCTTTACCAGCCGGAGGCGGCGGGCGATTTCCACCTGTAATTGCGTCTTTTACTCAGTGGTCGTCCATCAGGCGCGAGGATCCCTATAGGACGGGGGCCTCGCTTTGCGTGCCTGAACGGACCGTTTTTATTTCGCTGTGGATAACTTATTCCACAGTCACCGACTTGGCCAGGTTGCGTGGCTGGTCGACGTCAGTGCCCTTGAGCACGGCGACGTAGTACGACAGCAGTTGCAACGGAATGGTGTAGAGGATCGGCGACAGGATGTCGTGAATATGCGGCATGTTCACCACGTGGGTGCCTTCGCCGTTGCTCATGCCGGCTTTCTCGTCGGCAAACACGATCAACTGGCCGCCACGGGCGCGAACTTCCTGCAGGTTGGATTTGAGTTTCTCCAGCAGCTCGTTGTTCGGCGCCACGGTGACCACTGGCATATCGTTGTCGACCAGGGCCAATGGGCCGTGCTTGAGCTCGCCCGCCGGGTAGGCTTCGGCGTGGATGTAGGAGATTTCCTTGAGCTTGAGCGCCCCTTCCATCGCCACCGGGAACTGTGCGCCACGGCCCAGGAACAGCGTGTGGTGCTTCTCGGCGAACAGTTCCGCGACTTTCTCGACGATACCGTCCATGGCCAGGGCTTCGCCCAGGCGAATTGGCAGGCGACGCAGTTCTTCGACCAGTTCGGCTTCCACGCCTGGGGCGAGGGTGCCGCGGACCTGACCCAGGGACAGGGTCAACAGCAACAGGCCGACCAGTTGGGTGGTGAAGGCTTTGGTCGAAGCCACGCCAATTTCACGACCGGCCTGGGTCAGCAGGGTCAGGTCGGATTCACGCACCAGCGAGCTGATACCGACGTTGCAGATCGCCAGGCTGGCGAGGAAGCCCAGTTCCTTGGCGTTACGCAGGGCGGCCAGGGTGTCGGCGGTCTCGCCGGACTGGGAGATGGTCACGAACAGGGAGTCGGGTTGCACCACCACCTTGCGATAGCGGAACTCGCTGGCGACTTCGACCTGGCACGGGATCCCCGCCAGCTCTTCGAGCCAGTACCGGGCAACCATGCCGGCGTGGTAACTGGTGCCACAGGCAACAATCTGCACGTTGCGCACTTTGGCGAAGAGCTCGGCGGCTTGCGGGCCGAAGGCCTGTACCAGTACCTGGTTCTGGCTCAGGCGCCCTTCCAGGGTGCGCTGGACCACGGACGGTTGCTCGTGGATTTCCTTGAGCATGAAGTGCCGGTACTCGCCCTTCTCGGCCGATTCGGCGTTGTCGCGGTACTGCACCGACTCGCGTTCCACGGCCTTGCCGTCGACATCCCAGATCTGCACACGGTCACGCTGGATTTCGGCGATGTCGCCTTCTTCCAGGTACATGAAGCGGTCGGTGACTTGACGCAGGGCCAGTTGGTCGGAAGCCAGGAAGTTCTCGCCCAGGCCGAGGCCGATCACCAGCGGGCTGCCACTGCGGGCGGCAACCAGGCGATCCGGCTGTTGGGCGCTGATCACGGCCAGGCCATAGGCACCGTGCAGTTCCTTGACCGTGGCCTTGAGGGCGGCGGTCAGGTCCGGCTGGTCCTTGAGCTTGTGGTTGAGCAGGTGGGCGATGACTTCGGTATCGGTGTCCGAGGTGAACACATAACCTAAGGCCTTGAGTTGTTCGCGCAGGGCTTCGTGGTTCTCGATGATGCCGTTGTGCACCACCGCCAGGTCGCCGGAAAAATGCGGGTGGGCGTTACGTTCGCACGGGGCGCCGTGAGTTGCCCAGCGGGTGTGGGCGATACCCAGGCGGCCGACCAGTGGTGTGGTTTCCAGGGCCTGATCCAGCTCACTGACCTTGCCCGGACGACGCACACGCTCCAGCGTATTGTCGTTGGTGAAGACTGCCACACCGGCGCTGTCGTAGCCGCGGTATTCGAGGCGCTTGAGGCCTTCGAGCAAAATGGCGGTGATATTACGTTCCGCTACTGCGCCAACAATTCCACACATGTTATTTCTCCTGGCTGACTGCCGCGCAAATCAAGTGAATGCCGCGGGCCTGAATCTGATCGCGCGCTTCGATGGGCAGGCGGTCATCGGTAATAAGGGTATGGACGCTGCTCCATGGCAGCTCCAGGTTAGGAATCTTGCGTCCGATCTTGTCGGATTCGACCATCACGATCACTTCGCGGGCTACATCGGCCATGACCCGGCTGAGGCCGAGTAGCTCATTGAAGGTGGTGGTACCGCGCACCAGGTCGATGCCGTCGGCACCGATGAACAACTGGTCAAAATCATAAGAGCGCAGGACCTGTTCGGCCACCTGCCCCTGGAATGACTCGGAATGGGGGTCCCAGGTTCCGCCAGTCATCAACAGCACGGGCTCATGTTCCAGCTCGCTCAAGGCGTTGGCCACATGCAGGGAGTTGGTCATGACCACCAGACCGGGCTGCAGGCCCAACTGGGGAATCATCGCTGCTGTGGTACTACCACTGTCGATGATGATGCGCGCATGCTCGCGAATCCGCTGCACGGCGGCGCGAGCGATGGCCTGTTTGTACTGGGAAACCGGCTGGCCGGGATCGCTGACCAGCTCCTGGGGCATGGTGATTGCGCCGCCATAACGCCGCAGCAGCAGGCCATGGCTTTCCAGTGCAGCCAGATCCTTGCGGATCGTCACTTCCGAGGTTTCGAAGCGTTTGGCCAACTCATCCACACTGACTTCACCCTGCTCGGTGAGCAAGGCAAGGATATTGTGTCGGCGTAGGGGCGTGTTGCGTTTCGACATGGTTTGGTAAGTTTCGTTTCGAAAGATAACGAAAGCAATAAAAACCTATCAGCGAAACTTCGTCAAGCGGGAAAGAAGAAAAAAGCTTCGCGGGCAAGCCTTGCTCCTACCAGGAGAAGGCTTGCCCGCGAATAGAGTGGATCATGAGCCTGTGGATAAATCAGACCTTCTTGATCTTCTCCGGACGTTTCCAACCGTCGATATTTTTCTGCCTGGCCCTGGCCACGGCCAGTTGGGACTTATCCACATTGGCGGTGATGGTCGATCCGGCCGCGGTGGTTGCACCGGCAGAGATATCCACAGGCGCAACCAGGGAGTTGTTGGAGCCAATGAACACGTCTTCGCCCAACACGGTTTTCCATTTGTTGGCGCCGTCGTAGTTGCAGGTGATGGTACCTGCGCCGATGTTGCTGCGCGCACCGATTTCAGCGTCACCCAGGTAGGTCAGGTGACCGGCTTTGGCGCCTTCCCCGAGGAGGGCATTTTTCAGTTCGACAAAGTTACCCACATGGGCCCGCGCTTCCAGGACCGTGCCGGGACGCAGGCGGGCGAACGGGCCGGCATCGCTGCCTTCCCCCAGAATCGCGCCATCAATGTGACTGTTGGCCTTGACCACCACGCCTTTGCGCAGGGTGCTGTCCTTGATCACGCAGTTCGGGCCGATCTCGACGTCGTCCTCGATGACCACGCGACCCTCGAGAATCACGTTGATATCGATCAGCACATCCCGACCGACGGTCACTTCGCCACGCACATCAAACCGGGCCGGATCGCGCAATGTCACCCCCTGGGCCATCAGTCGACGGCTGGCTCGCAGCTGGTAATGACGCTCGAGTTCAGCGAGTTGCTTGCGGTCATTGGCGCCCTGCACTTCCATGGCGTCGTGGGGTTGTTCGGTAGCCACCACCAGGCCATCGCTGACAGCCATGGCAATTACGTCAGTCAGGTAGTACTCGCCCTGGGCGTTGTTGTTGGACAACCGGCTCATCCAGTCACCCAGACGCTCGAAAGGCACCGCGAGAATCCCGGTGTTGCCTTCGGTGATGGCCCGCTCGGTCTCATTGGCGTCTTTTTGCTCGACGATGGCGGTGACTTTGCCAGCCGAGTCACGCACGATCCGGCCATAACCGGTCGGGTCATCCAGCTCGACCGTCAACAAGCCCAATTGCTGGGGCGCTACGTGGGTAAGCAGGCGTTGCAGGGTCTCGACTTCGATCAGCGGCACATCGCCGTAGAGAATCAACACAGTGTCGGCCGTGATGAACGGCACGGCCTGGGCTACGGCATGGCCAGTACCCAGTTGCTGGTCCTGCAGGACAAAATTCAGGTCATCCGCCGCCAGGCGCTCACGCACGGCGTCGGCACCATGGCCGATCACCACGTGAATGCGCTCGGGCTGGAGTTGCCGGGCGCTGTGGATAACATGGCCAAGCATCGAGTTACCTGCCACGGGATGAAGCACCTTGGGCAAGGCTGAACGCATGCGGGTGCCTTGACCTGCGGCGAGGATAACGATTTCTAATGACATGACTGGCTACCAATCCGGGATGGTCAGCGGCTGCGACCAAATGGTGAATTGCAGAAAAAGAAAAAGGGTAGCCGAGGCTACCCTTTTTAATCAATCACACAACAAGCGGGAGGCGATTAGCCGCCGAACTTCTTGCGGATCTGCTGGACGGTGCGCAGCTGAGCTGCAGCCTCGGCCAGACGTGCGGAAGCAGAGCCGTAATCGAACTCGGCGCCGCGCTCATGCAGGGCCTTCTCGGCAGCCTTGACGGCTTCCTGAGCGGAGGCTTCATCCAGGTCGGCAGCACGTTGCACGGTATCGGCAAGTACCTTGACCATATTCGGCTGAACCTCGAGGAAACCACCGGAGATGTAGAACACCTCGGCTTCCCCGCCTTGCTTGATCAGGCGGATCGGACCCGGTTTCAGATTAGTGATCAGCGGCGCGTGACCCAGGGCGATACCAAGATCACCCAGTGCACCGTGCGCAATCACCATCTCGACCAGACCGGAAAAGATTTCTCCTTCCGCGCTGACGATGTCGCAATGGACTGTCATAGCCATCTGATTGCCTCAACCTAAATTAGCGCCCGTCGCCGGGCGCCTGGATTACAGTTTCTTGGCTTTCTCGATCGCTTCTTCGATGCCGCCAACCATGTAGAACGCTTGTTCTGGCAGGTGGTCGTAGTCACCGTTGAGGATGCCTTTGAAGCCAGCAATGGTGTCTTTCAGGGAAACGTATTTACCCGAGGCACCGGTGAAGACTTCAGCCACGAAGAACGGCTGCGACAAGAAACGCTGGATCTTACGAGCACGGTTTACCAACTGCTTGTCGGCTTCCGACAGCTCGTCCATACCCAGGATCGCGATGATGTCCTTCAGTTCTTTGTAACGCTGCAGAACATACTGTACGCCGCGAGCGGTGTCGTAGTGGTCCTGACCGATCACGTTCGGGTCCAACTGACGCGAAGTCGAGTCCAGTGGGTCTACCGCTGGGTAGATACCCAGGGAAGCGATGTCACGGGACAGAACGACGGTGGCGTCCAAGTGGGCGAAGGTGGTCGCTGGCGACGGGTCAGTCAAGTCATCCGCAGGTACGTATACCGCTTGGATCGAGGTGATCGAACCGTTTTTGGTCGAAGTGATGCGCTCTTGCAGAGTACCCATCTCTTCAGCCAGGGTCGGCTGGTAACCTACTGCAGAAGGCATACGGCCCAGCAGTGCGGATACTTCAGTACCGGCCAGGGTGTAACGATAGATGTTGTCGACGAACAGCAGAACGTCGTTACCTTCGTCACGGAACTTCTCGGCCATGGTCAGGCCAGTCAGTGCTACGCGCAGACGGTTACCCGGCGGCTCGTTCATCTGACCGTAAACCAGTGCCACTTTGTCCAGAACGTTGGAGTCCTTCATCTCGTGGTAGAAGTCGTTACCCTCACGAGTACGCTCACCCACACCGGCGAACACGGAATAACCGCTGTGCTCGATGGCGATGTTACGGATCAGTTCCATCATGTTTACGGTTTTGCCTACACCGGCACCACCGAACAGACCAACTTTACCGCCCTTGGCGAACGGGCAAACCAGGTCGATAACCTTGATGCCGGTTTCCAGCAGGTCGTTGCCGCCCGCTTGTTCTGCGAAGGTTGGCGCAGGACGGTGAATGCCCCAGCGCTCTTCGGTGTCGATTGGACCTGCTTCGTCGATCGGGTTGCCCAGAACGTCCATGATCCGGCCCAGGGTCGCTTTACCGACTGGTACGGAAATGGCTGCGCCGGAGTCGATGACGTCCAGACCACGCTTCAAGCCCTCGGTGGAGCCCATCGCAATGGTACGAACCACGCCGTCGCCCAGCTGTTGCTGAACTTCCAGAGTGGTTGCGGCCGCGCTTTGAACTGTCAGCGCGTTGTAGATGCTCGGTACGCTGTCGCGTGGAAATTCCACGTCGATAACGGCGCCGATGATTTGAACGATACGTCCGCTACTCATAGCTGGATCCTCTGAATATTTGAACCGTTAAACCGCGGCAGCGCCGCCGACGATTTCCGAGATCTCTTGGGTGATCGCAGCCTGACGCGCCTTGTTGTAGATCAGCTGCAAATCGCTGATCAAGTCACCGGCGTTGTCGGTAGCGTTCTTCATTGCGATCATCCGCGCCGCTTGTTCAGCTGCGTTGTTCTCGACCACCGCCTGGTAGACCTGCGACTCCACGTAACGGACCATCAAGCCGTCCAGCAGCTCCTTGGCATCCGGTTCGTAGAGATAGTCCCAGTGGTGCTTGAGTCCTTGATCCGGGGTTGCCACCAGCGGAATCAACTGCTCCACGGTAGGCTGTTGCGTCATGGTGTTGATGAACTTGTTGGATACCACGCTCAGGCGGTCGATACGGCCGTCCAGGTAGGCATCCAGCATCACCTTGACGCTGCCGATCAGATCATTGATCGATGGCTCTTCACCCAGGTGGCTGATAGCTGCTACGACGTTACCGCCGAAGTTGCGGAAGAAAGCCGCACCCTTGCTACCAACAACACACAGATCGATCTCGACGCCATTTTCGCGGTTTACCGCCATGTCCTTGACCAGGGCCTTGAACAGGTTGGTGTTCAAGCCACCACACAGACCACGGTCACTGCTCACTACTACGTAACCGACGCGCTTGATTTCACGGTCGATCATGAAGGGGTGGCGATATTCCGGGTTGGCGTTGGCCAGATGACCAATAACCTGGCGGATGCGCTCCGCGTAAGGACGGCTAGCAGCCATGCGCATTTGTGCCTTGCGCATTTTGCTGACCGCCACTTTTTCCATGGCGCTGGTAATCTTTTGCGTGCTTTTGATGCTCGCAATCTTACTGCGAATCTCTTTTGCGCCTGCCATGTAACACCTATCAGGTTAGCAAGCGGGAGCCTTGCGGCTCCCGCTGCGGCTTACCAGGTTTGGGTGGCCTTGAACTTCTCGATACCGGCTTTCATGCCAGCGTCGATTTCGTCATTGAAGTCACCCTTCACGTTGATCTTCGCCATCAAATCGGCGTGATCGCGGTTGAAGAAAGCAATCAGCGCTTGTTCGAAGCTGCCGATCTTGGCGATTTCAACGTCAGTCAGGAACCCACGCTCAGCGGCATACAGCGACAGCGCCATGTCAGCAATCGACATTGGTGCGTATTGCTTCTGCTTCATCAGCTCGGTAACGCGCTGACCATGCTCAAGTTGCTTACGGGTCGCTTCGTCCAGGTCAGAAGCGAACTGGGCGAATGCCGCCAGTTCACGGTACTGAGCCAGAGCGGTACGGATGCCACCGGACAGCTTCTTGATGATCTTGGTCTGAGCGGCACCACCCACACGGGATACCGAAACACCGGCGTTCACAGCAGGACGGATCCCGGAGTTGAACATGGCCGATTCCAGGAAGATCTGACCGTCGGTGATGGAAATCACGTTGGTCGGAACGAACGCGGAAACGTCGCCAGCCTGGGTTTCGATGATCGGCAGTGCGGTCAGGGAACCGGTTTTGCCGGTCACTGCGCCGTTGGTGAACTTCTCTACGTATTCTTCCGAAACGCGGGATGCGCGCTCCAGCAGACGGGAGTGGAGATAGAACACGTCGCCTGGGTAAGCTTCACGGCCTGGTGGACGGCGCAGCAGCAGGGAAATCTGGCGGTAAGCCACTGCTTGCTTGGACAGATCGTCATAAACGATCAGCGCGTCTTCACCGCGGTCGCGGAAGAATTCACCCATGGTGCAACCGGAGTACGGTGCCAGGAACTGCAGTGCTGCAGATTCCGAGGCGCTCGCAGCCACGACGATGGTGTTAGCCAGTGCGCCGTTTTCTTCCAGCTTGCGAACCACGTTGGCGATGGTCGATTGTTTCTGACCGATCGCTACGTATACGCAGAAGATGCCGCTGTCTTTCTGGTTGATGATCGCGTCGATCGCCAGAGCGGTTTTACCGATCTGACGGTCACCGATGATCAGCTCACGCTGGCCACGGCCGACTGGGATCATGGCATCGACAGCCTTGTAGCCAGTCTGTACAGGCTGGTCTACCGACTTACGCCAGATCACGCCTGGAGCAACTTTCTCGACCGCATCGGTCTCGGTGTTGTTCAGCGGACCTTTGCCGTCAACTGGGTTACCCAGTGCGTCGACTACGCGACCCAGCAGTTCCTTACCAACCGGAACTTCGAGGATGCGGCCGGTGCACTTGGCGCTCATGCCTTCAGCCAGGGACTGGTATGCGCCCAATACAACGGCACCTACGGAGTCCTGCTCCAGGTTGAGAGCCATACCGAAGACGCCGCCCGGAAACTCGATCATCTCGCCGTACATTACGTCGGCCAGACCGTGAATCCGCACGATACCGTCAGATACGCTGACGACAGTGCCTTCGTTACGGGCTTGGGAGGTCACATCGAGCTTTTCGATGCGGCCCTTGATAATTTCACTTATTTCGGAAGGATTGAGTTGCTGCATTGCTCTGCTGCCCCTTCAAACTCAAGATTTCAATGCTTCGGCAAGATTCGCGAGTTTTCCGCGAATCGAGCCATCGATTACCAGGTCGCCGGCGCGAATGATGACACCACCAATCAGGGCGGCATCCTCCGCAACTTGCAGGCGCACTTCCCGGTTGAGTCGTGCACTGAGAACCTTGGCGAGTTTGTCTTGCTGTTCTTGGTTCAATGCAAAAGCACTGGTGACTTCTACATCTACCGACTTCTCTTGTTCAGCCTTGTACAGGTCAAACAGAGCGGCGATCTCCGGCAACAGCGGGAGACGGTCGTTTTCGGCAACGATGTTGATGAAGTTCTGTGCCTTGGCATCAAACTTGTCGCCGCACACGTCAATAAACGTGGCGGCCTTGTCTGCGCTCGTCAGTCGCGGGGCCTTGAGCACGCGCTGCATGGTGTCGTCTTGCGACACTGCTGCAGCCAGGCCGAGCATGGCTGACCAAGAGGCCAGTTGCTGGTGGGCCTGGGCGTGCTCGAAGGCTGCCTTAGCGTAAGGTCGGGCCAACGTGGTCAATTCTGCCATGATCGCCCTCGCTTAAATTTCAGCAGCCAGTTTGTTTACCAGCTCCGCGTGCGCGTTTTGATCGATTGTGGCACCCAGGATCTTCTCGGCGCCGCCAACGGCCAGTGCACCCAGTTGGGTACGCAGCGCGTCTTTGACACTGTTGATTTCCTGCTCGATCTCGGCCTGAGCCTGAACCTTTACGCGTTCAGCGTCGATACGGGCTTTTTCAACAGCCTCTTCAACGATCTGATTGCCGCGCTTCTTGGCTTGCTCAATGATTTCGGCTGCCTGAGTTTTTGCTTCGCGCAGTTGTTGACCCGCTTTATCTTGGGCCAACTCCAGGTCGCGAGCTGCTCGGGCGGCAGCGTCCAGTCCATCCGCGATCTTCTTCTGACGTTCGTGCAAAGCCGCAATGACCGGAGGCCACACGAACTTCATGCAAAAAAGTACAAAAATTAAGAACGCAACGGACTGGCCAATCAGGGTTGCATTAATGTTCACGCCAACACCTCGCTCGTTCGTTGCACATCACACCAATCACTCGAAGGTTCGAGTGATTAGCCAGCGAGTTGACCAACGAATGGGTTCGCGAAAGTGAAGAACAGAGCAATACCAACACCGATCATGGTTACGGCGTCGAGCAGACCGGCAACGATGAACATTTTAACTTGCAGCATTGGAACCATTTCTGGCTGACGCGCTGCGCCTTCCAGGAACTTGCCGCCCAACAGGCCGAAACCAATTGCGGTACCCAGTGCGCCCAGGCCGATCAACAGTGCAACAGCGATAGCGGTTAGACCAACTACAGTTTCCATCTTTCCTCCCGACTTTTACGTCGTATGGTTTAGGTTTTTTAGATTAAAGCGGTAAAACAAATCGTTTCATCGTGCCCGTGATGGGCCCCCTCCCGCCGAGACGAGAGGGACATCAGACTAGCCTAAGCTGGTCTTAATGGTTCTCTTCGTGCGCCATCGACAGGTAGACGATGGTCAGCATCATGAAGATAAACGCCTGCAGGGTGATGATCAGGATGTGGAACACAGCCCACGCCCACTGCAGAACTACGCCCAGGCCGCTAAGCCAGAGCAGACCACTGCCGAACATCACAGCGATCAGAATGAACACCAGTTCGCCGGCATACATGTTGCCGAACAGACGCAGGGCCAGCGAGATTGGCTTGGCGATCAGCGTCACGAACTCCAGCAGGAAGTTCACCGGGATCAGCAGGGCTTGAACGAAGACGTTCTTGCTGCCGAACGGGTGCAGGGTCAGTTCGCCGATGAAACCGCCGATGCCCTTGACCTTGATGCTGTAGAAAATGATCAACGCGAACACCGACAGGGCCATGCCCAGGGTAGCGTTCGGGTCAGTGGTCGATACGGCACGGAACGGAATGTGCGGATCGCCAGAGATCATCATGGCCAGCTGAGGAATCCA
This sequence comes from Pseudomonas sp. P5_152, assembly GCF_033989915.1. Lineage (NCBI taxonomy): Bacteria > Pseudomonadati > Pseudomonadota > Gammaproteobacteria > Pseudomonadales > Pseudomonadaceae > Pseudomonas > Pseudomonas sp. P5_152. The sequence goes on from NZ_JASFAH010000002.1 coordinate 3,037,433, forward strand.
GTCAACCGGGATCAGGTCGACGGCGTTCATCAGGAAGACCCAGACGAAGATGGTCAGTGCCAGCGGTGCAATCACCGGGCTACGGCCATGGAAGCTGTCTTTCACGCTGCCATCGACGAATTCGACCAATACTTCAACGAAGTTCTGCAAAGCACCTGGTTGACCGGAAGTCGCTTTCTTCGCCGCCATGCGGAAAAGAAGTACGAAAATCAGACCCAATGCGACCGACCAGCCGAGGGTATCGACGTGGAAAGCCCAGAAGCCCATTTCTTTGGCTTCTGCTGCGGTGTGGGCAAAGCCCCAGCCGCCGGTAGGGTGCTGACCGAAGGTCAGGTTCTGCAAGTGGTGCTGGATATAGCCCGAAGCGGTTGTTTCTGCCATGGTTGCCTCAAACGCCCTAAGGTCTCGAAAGTCTTGTTCTCATCAGCAGGGGAGCGAACCAGCTGACCAGTTGGGTCAACACAAAGACGCCGAAGACTGCTAACGGCGCCAGTGGCTTCACACCTGCGAACGTCAATGCAAAAAGCACTGCCGTCAAAATCAGTTTGCCCGCCTCGCCGGCATAAAAAGACCGGACGATGGCTTGAGCTGCCCGGGCCCCGGAAAACCGAAATGCCCTATGAGCGAAATAAACATTGGGAAGCAAGGCTATCAGGCCTCCGCAGAGTCCTGAGTACCCGGCTACGACTCCATGCCATTGCCAAAGCGCCAAAGCGGCCAGCAGCAAAACGACAAATTGAGCCAGTAACACCGGAAAAACCGCCAGGCGATGGAACGGCAAGCGGTTTGGCGTGCGGCTTTCCATCGATCTTGCTCCTCAAAGGTCGGCTGCCAGAATTCAATAACTTGGCATAATTTGTGCCGACAAAATGCGCGCAGAGTATAGGGGCGGTTCAGCCCCTATTCAACTGTCAGGTAGTGATTTCCGACTGCACGCTACATGAGGAAATGTTTCAGCGGATGTGTGCAAGGACACCTTGAAGCTCATCCAGTGAGTTATAGCCGATTACCAACTGACCTTTTCCCTTCTTCCCGTGGCGGATCTGCACCGCAGAGCCTAGGCGCTCTGCCAGACGCTGTTCAAGGCGGGCGATATCCGGGTCGGCCTTGACCGGTTCGGCGACCTCCGGCTTGCCACTGAGCCACTGGCGAACCAGGGCTTCTGTCTGGCGTACGGTGAGGCCCCGTGCGACAACGTGTCGCGCCCCTTCAACCTGTTGATTTTCCGGTAACCCGAGCAAAGCACGGGCATGACCCATTTCCAGGTCGCCGTGGGACAACATGGTCTTGATGACTTCTGGCAAGGCAATCAGGCGCAACAGGTTAGCGACTGTCACCCGGGACTTGCCCACGGCTTCGGCCACTTGCTGCTGAGTCAGCTGGAACTCCTGCTGCAAACGCTGCAGGGCGACAGCTTCCTCGATTGGATTGAGGTCCTCGCGCTGGATGTTCTCGATCAGGGCCATGGCGATAGCGGTTTCATCCGACACGTCACGCACCATCGCCGGGATGGTTTCCTGCCCGGCCTGCTGGCTGGCGCGCCAGCGGCGCTCACCGGCAATGATCTCAAAGCGCCCGGCGCCGATGGGACGAACCACGATCGGCTGCATCACGCCCTGGCTCTTGATCGACTGCGCCAGCTCTTCCAGCGCCTGCGGGTCCATGTCCCGGCGGGGCTGGTACTTGCCGCGCTGGAGCAGGTCCAGTGGCAAGTGCTGCAGCTCGCGCAAGTCGGCCTGCACGGCCTGTTCTTCCAGCGAGCTGACAGTCGGACCACTCAGCAGTGCATCCAGTCCACGTCCGAGACCTCGTTTCTTGACGGCCATGGGGATTCCTTAAGTTGCCTGAGCAGCGGCGGCACGTGAGTTTTTGCGTTGACGGCGAACCATCTCGCCTGCCAATGCCAGGTAGGCAATCGCGCCTCGCGATGATTTGTCGTACGCCAGCGCAGGCATGCCATAGCTGGGTGCTTCGGCCAGGCGGATGTTGCGTGGGATGACCGTGTCGTACAACTGCTCGCCGAAGTGTTCCTTGAGCTGGGCCGAAACATCGTTCATCAGGCTCAGGCGCGGGTCATACATAGTCCGCAGCAGGCCTTCGACCTTGAGGTTCGGGTTCAGCAGTTCGGCGATGCGCTTGATGTTATCCACAAGGTCGCTCAAGCCTTCGAGTGCAAAGTATTCACACTGCATGGGGATAATGACCCCATCTGCGGCGACCAATGCATTCAGGGTGAGCATCGACAGCGACGGCGGGCAGTCGATCAGGATGTAGTCATAGCTCTCGCGAATCGGCGCCAAGGCGCTGCGCAGGCGGCTTTCCTTCATCTGCATTTCCAGCAGGACCACTTCCGCCGCGGTCAGGTCGCGGTTCGCCGGCAACAGCTGGTAACCACCGTGTTCGGAGAAATGCATGGCCTGGGTCAGGTCGCATTCGCCGATCAACAAGTCGTAGACCGAGTTTTCCAGGCCGTGTTTATCCACACCGCTACCCATGGTGGCGTTGCCCTGTGGATCGAGATCGATCAACAGCACCCGGCGCTTGGTGGCGACCAGGGATGCTGCGAGGTTGATGCAGGTGGTGGTCTTGCCCACACCACCCTTTTGGTTCGCTATCGCGAATACCTTAGCCATTCTTGCTTGTGTTCCCAATCATGCCGTGCGGCGCAGTATCAGCAGATGGCGTTGGCCTTGGCAACCAGGTACGGCCAAGGCGTGTTCGCTATCGAGGTGGAAGTCTGCCGGCAATGCTACCAGCTCATCCGCGGGATGAACGCCCTTCATTGCCAGCCAACGTGTATCGGTGTCGCCGAGGTGGCGCGTCCAGTTGCTGAAATTCTCCATGCTGCTGAAGGCCCGGGAGATGATCCCGTTGAATGGCAGCTCAGGCTGGAAGGCTTCGACGCGACTGTGGATAACTTGCAGGTTATCCAGTTTGAGTTCGAGTTTGACCTGGGTCAGGAAGCGGGTTTTCTTGCCATTGCTGTCCAGGCAGGTGACTTGCGACTCTGGAAACAGGATGGCCAGGGGAATACCCGGCATGCCGCCACCACTGCCGACATCCAGCCAACGGCCGTTTTCGATGAAGGACATCACGCTCAGGCTGTCGAGCAAATGGCGCGAGACCATTTCGTCCGGATCACGCACCGCGGTGAGGTTGTAGGCCTTGTTCCATTTGATCAACAGGGCCAGGTAACCCAGCAATTGGGCGTGCTGGGCTTCACTCAGGTTGACACCGAGCTGGCGTGCACCTGTGGATAACTCTTCGGCGTGTTGCAAGGTGACCAACGAACTCAAGCGCTTTGCTCCAACTGACGGCCCGCGCCGCGTTTTTTCAAATGAATCATCAACAGCGAAATGGCTGCCGGCGTCACGCCCGGAATCCGCGAAGCCTGGCCCAGTGTTTCCGGACGGGTTGCACCGAGCTTGCCCTGGATCTCCTTGGAGAGACCGGAGATGGTCGTGTAATCGATATCCACAGGCAGTTTGGTGTCTTCGCTGGCCCGCAGACGAGCGATTTCATCCTGTTGGCGATCGATGTAACCGGCGTATTTGGTCTTGATCTCGACCTGCTCGGCAACCTGTGGATCGTCTGCACCGACGCCTGTGACCGAGATCAGGCCAGCGTAGTCGATTTCCGGACGGGTCAGCAGGTTCAGCAAGTTGTATTCGTGGGTCAGCGGGGTGCCGAATTTTTCCGCAATCGCATCGCCCTGCTCGGTGCCCGGGCGAACCCAGGTACTTTTCAGGCGCTGCTCTTCGAGTTCGATACTTTCGCGTTTTTTGCAGAATGCTGCCCAACGCGCGTCATCGACCAGGCCCAGCTCGCGACCTTTTTCGGTCAAGCGCAGGTCGGCGTTGTCTTCGCGCAAGATCAACCGATATTCGGCGCGGGAAGTGAACATCCGATACGGTTCCTGGGTCCCGAGGGTAATCAGATCGTCGACCAATACGCCGATGTAGGCTTCATCGCGACGCGGGCACCAGGCGTCTTTGCCCTGTGCACGCAGTGCGGCATTGGCCCCGGCCAGCAAACCTTGGGCGCCGGCTTCTTCGTAACCGGTGGTGCCGTTGATCTGCCCGGCGAAAAACAGACCGCCGATCACCTTGGTTTCCAGGCTGTACTTCAGGTCGCGCGGATCGAAGTAGTCGTACTCGATCGCGTAGCCCGGACGCACGATGTGCGCGTTCTCCATGCCGCGGATCGATTGCACGATCTGCAATTGCACGTCGAACGGCAAGCTTGTGGATATCCCGTTCGGGTAAAGCTCGTGGGTGGTCAGACCTTCCGGCTCGATAAACACCTGGTGGCTTTGCTTGTCGGCAAAGCGGTGGATCTTGTCTTCGATCGATGGGCAGTAACGCGGACCAATGCCTTCGATCTCACCGGCAGCGGAATACATCGGCGAACGGTCGAGGTTCGCGGCAATGATTTCGTGGGTACGGGCGTTGGTGTGGGTAATCCAGCAACTGACCTGCTTGGGATGCTGTTCCTTGTTGCCCATGAACGACATCACCGGAATCGGCGTATCACCGGGTTGCTCGGTCATCACCGAGAAATCCACAGATCGGCCATCAATGCGCGGTGGCGTACCGGTTTTCAAGCGACCCACGCGCAGCGGCAGTTCACGCAGACGGTGAGCCAGGGCAATCGACGGCGGATCACCGGCGCGACCGCCGGAGAAATTCTGCAAACCGATGTGGATAAGTCCACCAAGGAAAGTACCGGTCGTCAAAACCACGGAGTCGGCGAAGAAACGCAGGCCCATTTGGGTGACAACACCGCGTACCTGCTCCTGTTCGACAATCAGGTCGTCCGCTGCCTGTTGAAATATCCACAGGTTCGGCTGGTTCTCGAGAATCTCGCGAACCGCAGCCTTGTACAACACGCGGTCAGCCTGGGCGCGAGTAGCGCGCACGGCTGGGCCTTTGCGGCTGTTCAACACGCGAAATTGGATACCACCCTTATCGGTGGCCATGGCCATCGCGCCGCCGAGGGCGTCGATTTCCTTGACCAGGTGGCTTTTGCCGATCCCGCCAATTGCGGGGTTGCAGCTCATGGCACCGAGGGTTTCCACGTTATGCGTCAGCAACAGGGTTTTTGCCCCCATACGTGCTGATGCAAGTGCTGCCTCGGTACCGGCATGACCGCCGCCGATGACGATCACTTCAAAACGGGAAGGGAAATCCACCACGCACCTCGTGCCTGCTTCAGTTAGGTAATTCAGAAATGGTTTGAGCTCAGGTTTTTGGACCTGGTCGACAAGTATAGGGACTTCGCCCTTCCTAAAGAACCCTTTGCACAAAATTTAACCAGCTGTGGGTAAGTCACGAACAATAGAAATTAAAAAGAAAGAAATTTATAAGATCTTTGTTTTTATGTTTATTTCTATACAGCTACATTTCTGTGGATAGAATCCTACAAGCCTTTATTTACACTGTGTACAGCGGTTTGAAAGTCTGTGATCATGTGGCCTTGAGGGCATGGGATAACCGGTCTAAGCCTGTGGATGAATGGGGTGGTTATCCACAGAGGTAGTTTTACTCAGTTTTCAGGCCCTGTTATCAACTGACCTTAGTGGCAGTTATTCACAGGGCTTAATCCACAGAAAAACCGTAAAAAGGCAAATCTCGCCCACGGGCAAACCACCCTGGCGAAAAAATCCCATGGCAACGAAAGAAGAAAAATGGATTAACAGCGGTAAGAGCTGGTGAAAGCCTGCGATCTTTTAACGATTCATCCGCCCGAGAGAGACGCAAGCACGGGTAGAAGCATCAAAAGATGACTAGATCGCAGGCTCCTATCTTGGGAAGGGAGCGTTATTTACCGATGCAGAAGCTGGAAAAGATCCTGCCCAGCAGGTCATCTGAGCTGAATTCACCGGTAATTTCACCCAGTGACTGCTGTGCCTGGCGCAAATCTTCGGCCAACAACTCGCCGGCGCCGGCCAATGTCAGCTGCGCACGCCCATGTTCAAGCGAGTCACTGGCATGGCGCAAGGCTTCAAGGTGACGACGACGGGCGCTGAAACTGCTTTCTGAGGTCTGCTCGTAGCCCATGCAGGCCTTGAGGTGGTCACGCAGTAGCTCCAGGCCTTCGCCTGCGGACTTGGCACTGAGGCTGATGGTGACGTGCCCATCGTCGCAGACCTGCAGCCCAATAGCCTGACCCGTGAGGTCGGCCTTGTTGCGGATCAGGGTGACTTTGCCCGGCTCCGGGCGCTGTTCCAGGAACTCAGGCCACAGGGCAAATGGATCAAGGGCTTCAGGGGCCGTAGCGTCGACCACCAGCAACACCCGGTCGGCTTCGCTGATCGCCTTCAACGCCCGCTCCACGCCAATCTTCTCGACCTGGTCATCGGTATCGCGAAGACCCGCAGTGTCGACCACGTGCAGCGGCATGCCATCGATGTGGATATGTTCGCGCAGGATATCCCGGGTGGTGCCGGCGATCTCGGTGACGATCGCGGCTTCACGACCGGCCAATGCATTGAGCAGGCTCGACTTGCCGGCATTCGGACGGCCGGCGATGACCACGGTCATGCCATCGCGCAACAACGCGCCCTGCCCAGCTTCACGCAATACCTTGGCCAACTCCTCGCGCACGGCATCGAGCATGGACAGCACATGGCCATCGGCAAGGAAATCGATCTCCTCTTCCGGGAAGTCGATCGCCGCTTCGACATAGATACGCAAGGCAATCAATTGTTCGGTGAGGTTATGCACACGCTGGGAAAACGCCCCTTGCAGGGAACGCAGGGCATTGCGCGCGGCTTGCGCGGAGCTGGCCTCGATGAGGTCGGCAATGGCTTCGGCCTGGGCCAGGTCGAGCTTGTCGTTGAGGAACGCGCGCTCGCTGAACTCCCCTGGCCGGGCCAGACGACAACCCAGTTGCAGGCAACGCTGCAGCAACATGTCCAGGACAATCGGTCCGCCGTGGCCTTGCAGTTCCAGCACGTCTTCACCGGTGAAGGAGTTGGGCCCTGGGAAATACAGGGCAATACCTTCATCCAGGACTTCATCCTCGGCGCTGAGAAACGGACCGTAATGGGCAAAACGCGGCTTCAGCTCACGACCACTGATGGCCTGTGCCGCATGACGCGCCAGCGGCCCGGAAATACGAACGATACCGACGCCCCCACGGCCCTGGGCGGTGGCGACGGCGGCGATGGTTTCACGAGGAGCGCTCATAAACCGATATCCCGATAAAAATGGCAGATAGCAAAACGCCCCACGAGGGGGCGTTTTGAATGGTTACATACTGAGCAAGTTACGCGTCGGCTTTTTTTGTCGCCGCTTCAACTTTGCGAGTGATGTACCACTGTTGTGCGATCGACAGGCAGTTGTTCACAACCCAATACAGCACCAGGCCCGCAGGGAACCACAGGAAGAAGAAGGTGAAGATGATTGGCATCAGCTTCATCACCTTGGCCTGCATCGGATCCGGAGGAGTCGGGTTCAGCTGCTGCTGGATGAACATGGTGGCACCCATGATGATCGGCAGAATGAAGAACGGATCCTTGATCGACAGGTCGGTAATCCACAGCATGAATGGCGCTTGGCGCATTTCCACGCTTTCCAGGAGTACCCAGTACAGCGAGAGGAAAACCGGCATCTGCACGAGGATTGGCAAGCAACCACCCAGCGGATTGATCTTCTCTTTCTTGTACAGCTCCATCATGGCTTGCGACATTTTCTGCCGGTCATCGCCATGTTGCTCTTTCAGCGCAGCCAATTTTGGTGCCACTGCACGCATGCGTGCCATGGACTTGTAGCTGGCAGCCGACAGCGGGAAGAAGATCCCTTTGATCAGCATGGTCAGGAAGATGATCGACCAGCCCCAGTTACCCACAATGGCGTGGATATGTTGCAGCAGCCAGAAGATCGGTTGAGCGATGAACCACAGAATGCCGTAGTCGACCGTCAGTTCCAGACCTGGGGATAACTCTTTCAGTACTGCCTGGCTTTTCGGACCAGCGTACAGGGTTGCGCTGGTTTCAGCCTTGGCACCTGGCGCAATGGTCAAAGCCGGGCCAGTGAAACCGATGATGTAGTTGCCCTGGTTGTCTTTGCGAGTCTGCACCACGTTGCTGTCGTTCTTGGCTGGAATCCAGGCCGTTACGAAGTAGTGTTGCAGCCAGGCGACCCAGCCACCATTGACGGTTTCTTTCAGCGCAGCCTTGTCGATATCTTTCATCGACACTTTTTTGTACGGCTCTGCACTTGTCCACAGGGCGGCGCCCAGGTAAGTGGCGGTGCCGGTGGCTGTGGTGGAAGAAGGATCGGCACTGGCATCACGCTTGAGCTGGGCAAACAGGTTGCCAGTCCAGGCCTTGTCGCTGGTGTTGTCGATCAGATAAGTAACTTTCAGATCGTACAAACCGCGAGTGAAGCTGAAGCGCTTGATGTAATTGACACCGCCATCGCTGAATTTGAGGTCAACGTTGAGCTGGTTCTGGCCATCAGCCAGTTGATAAGTCTTCTGTTCGGACGAGTAAACCGGACGACCGGTCGGGCGAGCATCAGGACCGTTGGTACCGGTCAGGCCACTTTGCGCCAGATAAGTACGTTCACTGCCGTTATCGAACAGCTGGAACGGAATTTCCGGATGGTCCTGGCGACGTGGATACAGCGGCAGCATCAGTTGGGCGATATCACCACCCTGAGGATCGATAGCCAGTTCGAGCACATCCGTTTTTACGTGGATGAGATCTTTACTAGCCACTACCGGAGTTTCGGTAGGGGTGCTGGTATCGGTATTTGCGCTGGGTACATCGGCACTGGCGGAAGCGTTGGTACCGTCCGGAATAGCCGGGGCATTCTGATTGGCAGCAACATTCTGAGTCGGCAGGGCAGCTTGGCCGTAGTCCTGGTTCCATTTCAGGACCATGACGTAGGACACGATTGCCAGGGCGACGATCAGGATCGTGCGTTTAATATCCATGATTACTCGGCCATCGAAGAAGAACGGGAGGTAGGGATAGGCGGAACCGGGTCATAACCACCGGGATTCCACGGATGACAGCGACCTAAACGACGAAAGGTCAGCCAGCCACCGCGCAGAAGGCCATGATTTTCAATGGCTTCATACGCGTAGCAGGAACAACTGGGGTAGAAACGACAGTGACTGGCCATCAGAGGACTAATGGCATAGCGATAAAACTGGATCGGAACGAGTGCCAGTTTACGCATCAGTGCTGTCTACCCCTACAGTTTCGGCTTTGACTGCTGGCTCTGGCTTGCTGCGTGCCAGACGTTTCCAGAGTTTGCCGAAATGCTGAATCAATTCGGGGTTTTCTACTTCGCCCAAACCTTTGCGCGCGACGATCACGATATCCCACCCAACCAGAGAATCCTGGTGGAGGCGAAACGATTCGCGCATCAGACGTTTGAGGCGATTTCGCTCAACGGAGAGTTTCACACTCTTTTTCCCGATAACCAGCCCGAGACGGGGGTGATCGAGATCGTTGGTGCGTGCAAGGAGCAGGAGATTTTTCCCCGGAACCTTGCCGGTAGGGGAGTCAAAGACTGCCTTGAAATGCCGGGGGGTCAGCAAGCGCTTTTCCCGACTGAAGTCCTGACTCACCTCCAGTACCGGATTATCAAACTGCCAGACGCGCACGACCTTTGGCGCGACGACGCGACAGGACTGCGCGGCCGTTTTTGGTAGCCATGCGAGCACGGAAACCGTGGGTACGAGCGCGTTTGATAGTGCTTGGTTGGAAAGTACGTTTCATGTCGTGTTACCTGGTTCGTCCACAACGGGCCGGAATGGCCCCCGTTTTAAGAGACCGGGGATTCTAGAGAAAGCAAGCCTCTAGGTCAATTTCCAACCAAGGTTTCCTTTAAATGGGTATTCGGGTGGTTCGTCCTTGAAAGGTGGACAGCTAGATATAAAAATAAAGAAGGAAAGTATTTAAAGCTTTTCTGTAAAGCTTATAAAAGCTAGGCCCGCCTCTATCTGTGGATAACTGGCTTTAGCCCTTCTATCTCGTGCTGTACAGAGAATGACAACTACCGTGGAAAGCGGTGGTCAGCCTGTGCTGCGCTGTCGGATAAGCTGTGGGTGAAACAGGTGGTTATCCACAGGCAGGTTATCCACCGAGTTTCGCCCCCACTTGTACAACGAGCTTAGGCGTGGTTATCCACAGAGCTTATGCACAGACCATTGGTCGCCTTTTTTGCCGATAAAACCTTGATTCTTCTGCACCTGTGATCAAGCTACGTGTGGATAAGTCTGCGTCCGGTCGCTACAATGGCCGCTTGTTTTTGCCTCACCGGCTTTCAACTTAGGGGATATCCGTGTCAGTGGAACTTTGGCAGCAGTGCGTGGAGCTTTTGCGCGATGAGCTGCCTGCCCAACAATTCAACACTTGGATCCGTCCACTACAGGTCGAAGCCGAAGGCGACGAGTTGCGTGTCTACGCACCGAATCGCTTTGTTCTCGACTGGGTCAATGAAAAGTACCTGAGCCGCGTGCTCGAACTGCTGGATGAGCATGGCAACGGCATGGCGCCTGCGCTTTCCTTATTAATAGGCAGCAAACGCAGTTCGGCACCGCGGGCCGCGCCCAATGCACCTTTGGCTGCTGCGGCATCGCAAGCCCAGGCTGCAGCGGCGCCGGCACCGGTCAATACGCCAACGCCGGCTCCAACCAGCAAGCGTTCGACGCAGAAAATCGTCGAGGTCAATGAAGAGCCGTCCCGCGACAGCTTCGATCCGATGGCTGGCGCCAGTTCGCAACAGGCCCCGGTGCGTGCCGAACAACGTACCGTGCAGGTAGAAGGTGCGCTCAAGCACACCAGTTACCTGAACCGGACCTTTACCTTCGAGAATTTCGTCGAGGGTAAGTCCAACCAGCTGGCCCGCGCTGCGGCCTGGCAGGTCGCGGATAATCCCAAGCACGGTTACAACCCGCTGTTCCTGTATGGCGGCGTTGGCTTGGGTAAAACTCACTTGATGCACGCTGTGGGTAACCATCTATTAAAGAAGAATCCGAATGCCAAGGTCGTGTACCTGCATTCCGAGCGCTTCGTGGCCGACATGGTCAAGGCGCTGCAACTGAATGCGATCAACGAGTTCAAGCGTTTCTACCGTTCGGTGGACGCCCTGCTCATCGATGACATTCAGTTCTTCGCCCGCAAGGAACGTTCCCAGGAAGAGTTTTTCCACACGTTCAACGCCCTGCTTGAAGGTGGCCAGCAGGTCATCCTCACCAGTGACCGTTATCCCAAGGAGATCGAAGGCCTTGAAGAGCGCTTGAAGTCGCGCTTCGGCTGGGGCCTGACGGTTGCCGTCGAGCCTCCTGAACTGGAAACCCGCGTCGCGATTCTGATGAAGAAAGCCGACCAGGCCAAAGTCGACCTGCCGCACGATGCCGCGTTCTTCATCGCCCAGCGCATTCGCTCCAACGTGCGTGAACTCGAAGGCGCGCTCAAGCGTGTTATCGCGCACTCGCACTTCATGGGCCGCGACATCACCATCGAGTTGATTCGCGAATCCCTGAAAGACCTGTTGGCGCTCCAGGACAAACTGGTCTCTGTGGATAACATTCAGCGCACCGTCGCCGAGTACTACAAGATCAAGATTTCCGACTTGCTGTCCAAACGCCGTTCGCGTTCGGTGGCCCGTCCACGTCAAGTGGCCATGGCCCTGTCCAAGGAACTGACCAACCACAGCCTGCCGGAAATCGGTGATGTGTTTGGCGGTCGCGATCACACCACGGTGTTGCACGCCTGCCGCAAGATCAACGAACTTAAGGAATCCGACGCGGACATCCGCGAGGACTACAAGAACCTGCTGCGTACACTGACCACTTGATGAACACCAGCGCAGCTTATTAAGGCAAGGGACTAGACCATGCATTTCACCATTCAACGCGAAGCCCTGTTGAAACCCCTGCAACTGGTCGCAGGCGTCGTCGAGCGCCGACAGACCTTGCCGGTGCTTTCCAACGTGCTGCTGGTTGTCGAAGGCCAGCAGTTGTCGCTGACCGGTACCGACCTGGAAGTCGAGCTGGTCGGTCGTGTGCAACTTGAAGAACCGGCCGAGCCGGGCGAAATCACTGTCCCGGCACGCAAGCTGATGGACATCTGCAAGAGCCTGCCGAACGACGCGCTGATCGACATCAAGCTCGATGAGCAGAAGCTGGTGGTCAAGGCCGGTCGTAGCCGTTTTACCCTGTCGACCCTGCCAGCCAACGACTTCCCTACCGTGGAAGAAGGCCCGGGTTCGCTGACGTGCACCCTGGCGCAAAGCAAACTGCGTCGTTTGATCGAGCGCACCAGCTTTGCCATGGCGCAGCAGGATGTTCGCTACTACCTCAACGGCATGCTGCTGGAAGTGTCCGCCGGGATCATCCGCGCCGTGGCTACCGATGGTCACCGTCTGGCCATGTGTTCGATGCAGGCTGACATCGGCCAACCGGATCGCCACCAGGTGATCGTGCCACGCAAAGGTATCCTGGAACTGGCACGCCTGCTGACAGAGCCAGACGGCAACGTGAGCATCGTGTTGGGCCAACACCACATCCGTGCCACCACCGGTGAATTTACCTTTACCTCGAAACTGGTCGATGGCAAGTTCCCGGATTACGAGCGCGTCCTGCCAAAAGGCGGCGACAAGCTGGTACTGGGCGATCGCCAGGCCCTGCGTGAAGCATTCAGCCGTACGGCGATTCTGTCCAACGAGAAGTACCGCGGCATTCGCCTGCAACTGGCCAATGGTCAGCTGAAGATCCAGGCAAACAACCCGGAACAGGAAGAGGCGGAAGAAGAAGTAGGCGTTGAGTACAACGGCGGCTCCCTGGAAATCGGCTTCAACGTCAGCTATTTGCTGGACGTGCTGGGCGTGATGACCACCGAGCAGGTGCGCTTGATCCTGTCTGACTCCAACAGCAGTGCGCTGGTGCAAGAGTCCGACAACGACGACTCGGCTTACGTTGTCATGCCGATGCGCCTGTAAACATGTTCAGCAGCCGCTAGATGTCCCTCAGTCGCGTCTCGGTCACCGCGGTGCGCAATCTGCACCCGGTGACCTTCTCCCCCTCCCCCCGCATCAATATTCTGTACGGCGCCAACGGCAGCGGAAAAACCAGTGTGTTGGAAGCCATCCATCTGCTGGGGCTCGCCCGTTCGTTTCGCAGTACCCGCCTGCTACCGGTGATCCAGTACGAACAGTTGGCCTGTACGGTATTCGGCCAGGTCGAATTGGCCGAAGGCGGCCACAGTGCGCTGGGGATTTCCCGTGATCGGCAAGGCGAGTTTCAGATTCGCATCGATGGGCAGAACGCCCGTAGTGCCGCACAACTCGCAGAAATCCTGCCACTGCAATTGATCAACCCGGACAGTTTTCGCCTGTTGGAAGGTGCGCCGAAGATTCGCCGTCAGTTCCTGGACTGGGGGGTGTTCCACGTGGAACCGCGCTTCATGTCCACCTGGCAGCGCTTGCAGAAGGCCCTGCGCCAGAGAAACTCTTGGCTGCGGCATGGTACACTTGACGCCGTTTCGCAAGCGGTTTGGGACAGAGAATTGTGCCAGGCCAGCGCTGAAATTGATGAATACCGCCGCGCTTACATCAAAGCCTTGAAACCAGTCTTTGAACAGACCTTGAGCGAACTCGTCGAACTCGAGGGCTTAACGCTTAGCTATTACCGGGGTTGGGACAAAGAGCGGGAACTGAGTGCAGTGCTCGCCGCGTCCGTTCACCGGGATCAGCAAATGGGGCATACCCAGGCCGGACCGCAACGCGCTGATTTGCGCCTTAGATTAGGCGCGCACAATGCCGCGGACATCTTGTCCCGGGGTCAGCAGAAGTTGGTGGTTTGCGCCCTGCGGATCGCCCAAGGGCATTTGGTCAGCCAGGCCCGGCGCGGCCAATGTATTTATCTGGTGGATGATTTGCCGTCCGAACTGGATGAGCAGCACCGCCGCGCGCTTTGCCGTTTGCTGGAAGACTTACGCTGCCAGGTGTTCATCACCTGTGTAGACCACGAATTATTGAGGGAAGGCTGGCAGACGGAAACGCCAGTCGCTTTGTTCCACGTGGAACAGGGCCGTATCACCCAGACCCACGACCATCGGGAGTGAAGGCATGAGCGAAGAAAATACGTACGACTCAACGAGCATTAAAGTGCTGAAAGGCCTGGATGCCGTACGCAAACGTCCCGGTATGTACATTGGTGACACAGACGATGGCAGCGGTCTGCACCACATGGTGTTCGAGGTGGTCGATAACTCGATCGACGAAGCTTTGGCTGGCCATTGCGACGACATCAGCATCATCATCCACCCTGATGAATCGATCACCGTACGCGACAACGGTCGCGGCATTCCGGTAGACGTGCACAAAGAAGAAGGCGTTTCGGCAGCCGAGGTCATCATGACCGTGCTGCACGCCGGCGGTAAATTCGACGACAACTCCTACAAAGTATCCGGCGGTCTGCACGGTGTAGGTGTGTCGGTAGTGAACGCACTGTCTGAAGAACTGATCCTGACCGTTCGCCGTAGCGGCAAGATCTGGGAACAGACCTACGTGCACGGCGTTCCGCAGGAGCCGATGAAGATCGTTGGCGAAAGCGAGACCACCGGTACCCAGATCCACTTCAAGCCATCGGCTGAAACCTTCAAGAACATCCACTTCAGCTGGGACATCCTGGCCAAGCGGATTCGTGAACTGTCGTTCCTCAACTCCGGTGTGGGTATCGTCCTCAAGGATGAGCGCAGCGGCAAGGAAGAACTGTTCAAGTACGAAGGCGGCCTGCGTGCGTTCGTTGAATACCTGAACACCAACAAGACTGCGGTCAACCAGGTGTTCCACTTCAACATCCAGCGTGAAGACGGCATTGGCGTGGAAATCGCCCTGCAGTGGAACGACAGCTTCAACGAGAACCTGTTGTGCTTCACCAACAACATTCCCCAGCGCGATGGCGGCACCCACCTGGTGGGTTTCCGCTCCGCGCTAACGCGTAACCTGAACACCTACATCGAAGCCGAAGGCCTGGCCAAGAAGCACAAAGTCGCCACCACTGGTGACGATGCGCGTGAAGGCCTGACCGCAATCATTTCGGTGAAAGTGCCGGATCCGAAGTTCAGTTCCCAGACCAAGGACAAGCTGGTTTCTTCCGAAGTGAAGACCGCGGTCGAACAGGAAATGGGCAAGTACTTCTCGGACTTCCTGCTGGAAAACCCGAACGAAGCCAAGCTGGTAGTCGGCAAGATGATCGACGCCGCCCGTGCCCGTGAAGCGGCGCGTAAAGCTCGTGAGATGACGCGTCGTAAAGGTGCGCTGGATATCGCCGGCCTGCCGGGCAAACTGGCGGACTGCCAGGAAAAAGACCCTGCCCTCTCCGAACTGTACCTGGTGGAAGGTGACTCTGCTGGCGGTTCCGCCAAGCAGGGTCGTAACCGTCGCACCCAGGCCATCCTGCCGCTCAAGGGCAAGATCCTCAACGTGGAGAAGGCACGCTTCGACAAGATGATCTCTTCCCAGGAAGTGGGCACCTTGATTACCGCGCTGGGCTGCGGTATCGGCCGTGACGAGTACAACATCGACAAGTTGCGTTATCACAACATCATCATCATGACCGATGCTGACGTCGACGGTTCGCACATCCGTACCCTGCTGCTGACCTTCTTCTTCCGTCAGTTGCCGGAGCTGATCGAGCGTGGCTACATCTACATCGCCCAGCCGCCGTTGTACAAGGTGAAGAAAGGCAAGCAAGAGCAGTACATCAAAGACGACGACGCCATGGAAGAGTACATGACGCAGTCGGCCCTGGAAGATGCGAGCCTGCACCTGAACGAGGACGCACCAGGTATCTCCGGTGAGGCCCTTGAGCGCTTGGTGAATGACTTCCGCCTGGTGATGAAGACCCTCAAGCGTCTGTCGCGTCTGTACCCGCAGGAGCTGACGGAGCACTTCATCTACCTGCCGGCAGTGAGCATGGAGCAGTTGTCCGATCACGCAGCGATGCAGGATTGGCTGGCCCAGTACGAAGTACGTCTGCGGACCGTCGAGAAGTCGGGCCTGGTCTACAAGGCCAGCCTGCGTGAAGACCGTGAGCGTAACGTCTGGCTGCCGGAGGTCGAACTGATCTCCCACGGCCTGTCGAACTACGTCACTTTCAACCGCGACTTCTTCGGCAGTAATGACTACAAGACCGTGGTCTCCCTGGGCGCGCAACTGAGCACCCTGCTGGACGACGGTGCGTACATCCAGCGTGGCGAGCGCAAGAAAGCCATCACCGAGTTCAAGGAAGCCCTTGAGTGGCTGATGAACGAAAGCACCAAGCGCCATACCATCCAGCGCTACAAAGGTCTGGGCGAGATGAACCCGGATCAGCTGTGGGAAACCACCATGGACCCAGCACAGCGCCGGATGCTCAAAGTGACCATCGAAGACGCCATTGGCGCGGACCAGATCTTCAACACCCTGATGGGTGATGCGGTCGAGCCACGCCGTGACTTCATCGAAAGCAACGCTCTGGCAGTGTCGAACCTGGACTTCTGATCCGGTTTCTCCTGCAGTAAACAAAAAGGCCAACGCATCGCGTTGGCCTTTTTTATTGCTCGCTGGTTTCAGGCGCTGACGCTTTCCAGTCGATAGCCGTAACCGTAGATCGTCAGCAGTTGCCAACCCCGGTCGGCGGTCAGCCCCAGCTTGTTGCGCAAGCGGTAGATATGGGTGTCCAGCGGTCGGGAAGAGACCATTTCTTCATGGGTCCAGAAACGCTGGTACAGGTATTCCCGGGACAACGGTCGACCCAGGTTGGCGAACAGGCAGCGTGCCAGGCGGTACTCGCGCTCGGTACAACTGATGGGGATACCGGCACGGGTGACCGTGAGCTCGGCGTCATCGAACACCAGGTCGTTGAAGCTCTGCACTTCGCTGGCGGCGTTGCGCAACACGCCATGGCGGCGCAGCACCGCATTGACCCGGGCCTTGAGCTCGTTGGGGCGAAAGGGTTTGCTGAGGTAGTCGTCTGCCCCGGCGTTAAGCGCCTGGACAATATCGCTCTCGGCATCGCGGCTGGTGAGCATGATCGCCGCCGGCGGGGCTTCCATATGCTCGCGCGTCCAGCGCAACAGCGCCAGGCCACTGAGGTCTGGCACTTGCCAGTCGAGGATCAACAGGTCAAAGGTCTCGCGCCGCAGTTGCCGCAACAGTTCCTCGCCGCGCTCGAAACTGTGCAAGCTCCAGGCGTCTTCCCCGGCTTCCGGCATCTGTCGCAGTGTCTGTTCCACCCGGCGTAGCTCGGCGGGTTCGTCATCCAGTATGGCGACACGCATTCGGGGTCGTTCCTTTATTTCGTGAAGTGTGGACGGGCAAGGCAAGGCCGTGCCGGAGCGAGTTTAGGCTGATTGGTTGAATCTGAACAATTATGGCGATTTGCTCCAGGTCGAGTGATGGCTGGTTACGCTGATATCAATTAGCCGGTAACTGGCCAAAATCTGACTCGATGGCGCAAGGAAAGGAACGATGGTTAGCAGGTTGGATCTTCGCGCCGGGATGTCGAAGGTGACCTTGGGCGTGGTGCTGACCCGGTGCCTGTGTTTGGCATTTTTCACCAGTATGGGGATGGCTTCGCCCACGGTGAACTCCAGCACCGCGGCTGCGCCCGTGGCGCAGGCGCCACGCTACTACAGCCCGGCAGTGATCAATGTCGGCTTCAGTGATTCACGAGGCTTTGCCCCGGTCAGCGGCGCCGAGGACGGCGACCAGGGTACGCGTTTGCGAACCCGGGAAGACCAACCGCGCTGGGTGTTCTGAAGGGCTGGACGGAGAATTCTGAACAAATATGCAGAATCGACTTTTCGGTCATTGGTGTAGGTAAATTCGTAAGTGTCGAGCGGCAATGGAGCATTCGGAAGTGCTCCGACACAGGGAGTGTCGACGCCAACCTGGCGGGACCGCCGATCGCCGGTTCGCTTGCGGTCTGCAGTCCAGGGGGAAAACAGGGAGCCGCTCAAGATCCACGCTGGATCCTGGCAGATCCGGCCGACACAGGGACGTGTCACCTCAATCCCTTCAGGTCTGTGCAAATCTGCCTACCTGGCGCAGCGCCCCGTCAGGTATGGTGCGTGCTGCTGTTGACTCAGCGGCTCGAACAGATTTTCAGAAAATGCGCCAAAGCGAATCCCATGACTCCAATCTCCTCCTTGCACTGTCGCCACTTGGGTACTTGCCTGTTGCTCGTGGCAGGCCTGGTCGGTCCGTTGACCCAGAGCGCCACTGCCGCCTCTTCCAGCGCCAAGCGCCTGCCCTACATCGATGACCAGCAGCAATGCCGCGGCCAACCGCTGCCCGCTACGGTCGAACACCTGACGGGCGAAGCCTGGAAGCTTGATCGCAAGGGCCAGCAGGTGGCGCTGGAGGAAGGCATGACGGTGGATGAGGAGGAAGGCGTGAAGACTTCTCCTACAGCCTTTGTCAGCCTGTCCCTGGGTGATGGCTCGCGTATCGTCCTGCCCTCCAGCTCCCAGGTCACCCTGAGCCTCAACGATGAGCTCAAGGTGCCTCAGGTCCTTCTGCAACAAGGTCAGGTCGAGTCTTATGTGATCAAGCGCGCCAGCGACTATGATCGTTTCCAGATCGTCACACCGGTAGGTGTGCTCGGCGTTCGCGGTACCCACTTTCGGGTGCGCAACGATGCTACCGGGCACTCGCTGCTCGAGGTGCTCAATGGCCAGGTGGCCGTGGACCGGGATGAGCTGGCGAAAAAACCTGCGGGCAAACCCTTGCCCGTTCCCCGCGCGGATGATGAAGTACAGGTCATGGCTCGCCAGGGGCTGCGCATCCAGAAGGAAGGCAAGTTGACTCCCAGCGACCTGCTCCCGGCCCCTCGATTGCTCGGCCAGGCCGGGCAGACGGGCCCGACACCGGTCTGGAAATTGATCATGAAACCGCTGGAAGGCGCCACGCGTTATCGGGCCCAGGTCGCCACCGATACCGGGTTCATGAACATCAAGCAGGAACAGTTTTCCGCTACGCCAGAGATCAATTTCAGCGGATTGAAGGCGTTTTATTATCACGTTCGGCTCTCGGCATTCGATCAGCAGGGGCTTGAAGGAGAAACCGGGGTATATGACATCTTCTATTACCCCAGCCCCTCACGGGTCCAATAGCGCCGCGGCGATGGGCCGATGACGCGCTGGCCAAGGAAGGAAGGTCGCGAGCCGACCCAGGCGCAGCGATTGTTTCGGCGAATGGTCCGCGAATGGCTAGGGGTCAGCCTGATCCTGCTGCCGCTGACGGCGGTATTGTCCCTGAGCCACGGCCTGACCCTGAGCAACTTGCTGTACGACAACCTGCGACGCTTGAGCCCGCTGCCGGTCGACCCGCGCATTCTCATCGTGACCATCGACGACTACAGCCTGCAGCAACTCGGCAAGTGGCCCTGGCCGCGGACCGTGCACGCCGACCTGCTCGACCGGTTGACCGCGGCCGAGCCCAAGGGCGTGTTGTTCGATGTGATCTTCAGCGAGCCGGACCCCTCCCCCGAGAATGACCAGCGCCTGGCCCAGGCACTCTGCCGGGCCGGCAATGTGTACATTCCGTTGCTGCGCGAAGGGGCCGCTCGCTTTGACCAACCACTGGGTGAGATCGAACCCGTGGCACCCTTGAGCCAATGCGCCAAAGGGGTCGGACACATCAATGCCGAAGCGGACGCTGACGGCAAGGTACGCAGTGTCTACCTGCGTGAAGGTCCGGCGCCGCAACTGCGAGCGCAATTGGCGTGGCTGCTCTATCAAGCGAGCACCGACGCTCCTACCGCCCTGCCCGGCTCGTCTGCGCCGCAGACGGTGCAAGGCTGGCAACGGGCCAATAGCGTGCGTATTCCGTTCATCAGCCAGCCTGGTGGATTTCCCACAGTGCCTTACGCCAGCGTGTTGCGTGGGGACGTGCCAGCGCAACTGTTGCGCGACCGCTTGATTCTGATCGGGTCCACCGCGCCGGGCCTGGGCGACCGCTATGTGACACCACAGTCAGCGAGCCTCGGCACCACACCGGGCATCGAGATCCAGGCCAATCTGCTCAACGGCCTGCTGCAAAAGCGCAGCATCCTGGTGCTGGGCAATGGCTGGACGCTGAGTTTATCCACAGCCCTGGTTGCCGGACTGCTGGCCCTGCTGCTGTTCCGGCCGCGGCGCGCGCTGTGGTTGACCCTGGGCGGCATGGCGAGTGCCCTGCTGGTCTCTGCGTTATTGCTGCGGGCAGGATGGTGGTGGTCGCCGATGGCCAGCCTGCTGGGGATGCTACTGGGCTATCTGATCTGGAACTGGCGTCGCCTGAATGCGGTACTCGCCTATTTCGGCTGGGAACTGGAGAGGCTGGATAACGAACCCAAGGTACTCCCCGAGCGCCGTCGTACAGCGGCCCCGGCTGGCGATGTACTTCAGGGACAGATTGTCGCCCTGGAACAGGCCATGAGTCGCACCCGCGATACTCGGCGGTTTATTGCCGATGGCCTGGAGTACTTGCCAGTGGCGACCTTGATCAGCGGACCGGATGGCCAAGTGCTGTTGGCCAACCGCAATGCCCGCGCGCTGTTCGCCGATGACCTGGTGGGTGAGCCACTGGTGGCCCGCCTGGCCGGACTAGGTTATCCAGGGCTGGAGGAAGGGGCTTTGCCGGCGGTTTCGACCCTGGGCAGCAGCGAGTTTCGCGACCACCAGGGACGCAGTCTGCGGCTGGAGCTGGCGCCGTTGCTGCCGGCTGAAGGCGGCGTGGCGATTGGCTGGCTGCTCAGCCTGACCGACCTGAGCCTTGAGCGTGAGGCCGAGGAACAGCGCGCGGTGCTGCTGCGCTTTCTTTCCCATGATCTGCGTGCGCCGCACTCGGCGATCCTGGCCCTGCTCGACGTGCAGCATCAACAAGGCAGCGCGGACCCGCACCTGCACAGTCAGATCGAGCTACAGGTGCGCAAGGCCCTGGGCCTGACCGAAGCCTTCGTACAACTGGCCAAGGCGGAATCGGAGGCCTATCAGTTCGCGCCGAGCATGTTCGCAATGTTGGTGCTCGACGCATTCGATCAAGCCATGAGCAGCGCCCAGCTGAAACAGATCGAGCTGCTGCATGACCTGGATGACGAAGCCGAAGGCATGGTGCTGGCGGACCAGTCGCTGCTGACCCGGGCCCTGTTCAATCTGTTGGAGAACGCCATCAAGTACAGCCCGGCCGGGAGCCAGGTACGGCTGCGGGTCAGTTGTGCACAGGGCTGGCTCAGCTGTGAGATCAGTGACCAGGGCCAGGGTATCGCGGCTGAGGAGCTACCCGAACTGTTCAGCCAGTACCGGCGCTTTGCATCCTCGCAGGGCAGTGAAGGCTTGGGCCTGGGGCTGTCGATGGTCAAGGCGGTAGTGGATCGCCATGGCGGGCGGATCCTCTGTCAAAGCCGGGTCGCCGAGGGCACGACTTTCCGGGTTGAGTTGCCGTTACTGGGGGATTGATTGGTGGTTCGAACGGGCATAAAAAAACCGGCATCCATGGCCGGTTTTTTTATCACTAGGAAAACTTATGCACGTTTTACGGCGTTTTATCAGCTTAAGAAATATGCATATAAATCATTAAGTTAGACAAAGAATAAAGCATTCAGCAGGAAATCCGTGCACAGGTTATCCACAGAATTACTGCGCTTGTTTATCCACCGCAGCGGACAGTGGCGGCAGTGAGCCCATGTCGCGCTGGGTCTGCTCATTCCATGCGGCAGCGCGGTCGTTCAACTCGGCAACGGCCCGTGGTCCGCTGCCTTCGGCGTACATTGGCGCTCCGATGACCACGGTGATAACCCCCGGCTTCTTCGCCCAGCCGGTTTTCGGCCAGAACTTGCCAGCGTTGTGCGCAATCGGCAGCACCGGCAACTGGGCGTTGACCGCCAGCGCCGTACCGCCCCGGGAGAACTTGCCGACAGTACCAAACGGTACGCGGGTGCCTTCCGGGAAAATCAGCACCCAGACCTTGTCCTTGAGCAGTTCGTCACCCTTCTTGGCGACATGCTTGAGGGCGGCCTTCGGGTTGTCGCGGTCGATGGCGATCGGGCGCAGCATGGCCATTGCCCAGCCGAAGAACGGCACGAACAGCAACTCGCGCTTGAGCACTTGGCTCAAGGGCTCGAAGTACGCGGAGAGAAAGAAGGTCTCCCAGGTGCTCTGGTGGTTCGACAGGATCACGCACGGCTGGTCCGGGACGTTCTCGGCGCCTTTGACTTCATAGCGGATGCCCAGGAACACCTTGCTCAGCCACAGCGCGCAGCGGCACCAGTAGACGTTGATGAAACGGTAGCGTGCCTTGAACGGCAGGAAAGGCGCGATGAAAAAGCTCAGGCTGCACCACAGCAACGAACTGGTGCCCAGCAGCAGGTAAAAAAGAAAGGTTCTGATTGCCTGCAAGATCGACATGGTCGCGATTACCGTTGCGGGTCAGTGCCCGCCTTCTAAAAGCGCGCTCCCGAACAGTCCTTGGTCAGGAAGTCAGAATCGCCCTAGTTGTTGATAAGTTCTGCGGCAATCGCCGCCAGATCGTCAAAAATCAAAGTGCCTGCCGGCAGGGTCTTGCCCTGAGTCTTTGCGCCTTTACCGGTTTTTACCAAGACTGGCTGAGAGTCGACGGCTTTTGCCGCCTCCAGGTCACTGAGACTGTCGCCGACGAACCATAGGCCCGTCAGCGGCACGTCGTAATGTGCGGCAATGGTTTTTAGCATGCCGGGTTTCGGCTTGCGACAGTCACAGCCTGCGTCCGGCCCGTGGGGGCAGTAGACGATCAGGCCGAGTTCGCCACCCTGCTCGGCCACCAGCGTATGCAAGCGCGCATGCATGGCGTCCAGGGTGGCGACATCGTAATAGCCACGAGCGATGCCCGACTGGTTGGTAGCAACCGCTACCGTCCAGCCGGCCTTGCTCAACTGCGCGATGGCTGCGATCGATCCCGGCAGTGGAATCCACTCCGCCACCGACTTGATGTAAGCGTCGGAGTCATGATTGATCACCCCGTCCCGATCGAGAATCAGCAGTTTCAAACGGTCTTACCCCAGCAACGAAATGTCGGCAACGCCCAGGAACAGGCCACGCAAGCGTGCCAGCAGTGCGTAACGGTTAGCCCGCACGTTGGCGTCTTCGGCATTGACCATTACCGCTTCGAAGAACGCATCCACTGGCTCGCGCAGGGCTGCCAGGCGCGCCAGTGCTTCACGGTACTGGCGAGCGGCGGCCATTGGCTGCACAGCCTGGTCCGCTTGCTGGATCGCCGAGTACAGGGAGAACTCGTTGGCGTTGTCGAAGTACTTGGCCTCAACCGTGGTCGGTACGCTGCCTTCGAGCTTGCTCAGCAGGTTCGACACGCGCTTGTTCACCGCGGCCAGGGCGGCGGCTTCAGGCAACTGACGGAAGGCTTGTACCGCCTGCACGCGTTGATCGAAGTCCAGCGCCGAACCCGGGTTCAGGGCACGCACCGACAGGTAGGTAGCCACGTCCACGCCTTCGTCTTCGTAACGCGCACGCAGGCGGTCGAAGATGAACTCCAGCACCGAGTCAGCCAGGCCTGCGGACTTGACCTTGGCCCCGAAGGCTGCCACGGCGAAGGCCACGGCGTCGGTCAGGTCGAGTTCCAGCTTCTTGTCGATCAGGATGCGCAACACGCCCAGCGCTGCACGGCGCAGGGCATACGGGTCTTTGCTGCCGGTTGGCAGCATGCCGATACCGAAGATGCCGACCAGGGTATCGAGTTTGTCGGCGATCGCCACAGCCGCACCGGTCAGGGTGCTCGGCAGCTCGGCGCCAGCACCGCGCGGCATGTACTGCTCGTTCAGGGCCAGGGCAACGTCTTCTGGCTCGCCATCGTTGAGGGCGTAGTAGTAACCGGCGACGCCTTGCATCTCCGGGAACTCACCGACCATTTCGGTCGCCAGGTCGCACTTGGACAACAGACCCGCGCGCGCAGCCCATTGAGCGTTGCCGCCAATGTGCGGGGCGATGAAGGCGGCGAGCTTGGAAACGCGCTCGGCCTTGTCGTAGACGCTGCCCAGTTTTTCCTGGAACACCACGTTCTGCAGGCGCAGGTTGAAGTCTTCGAGTTTCTGCTTCTTGTCTTGCTTGAAGAAGAATTCGGCATCGGTCAGGCGTGGGCGAACCACTTTCTCGTTACCGTCGATGATCTGCTGCGGGTCTTTGCTCTCGATGTTGGCCACGGTAATGAAGCGTGGCAGCAACTTGCCTTCGGCATCCAGCAGGCAGAAGTACTTCTGGTTGTCCTGCATGGTGGTGATCAGGGCTTCTTGCGGCACGTCGAGGAAACGTTCTTCGAACGAGCACACCAGCGGCACTGGCCATTCGACCAGCGCGGTCACTTCATCGAGCAGCGCTGGCGGAACGATCGCCGTGCCTTCCTGGCGGGTGGCCAGCTCTTCGGTGCGCTTGCTGATGATCTCGCGGCGCTCGTTGGCGTCAGCCAGCACGTAGGCGGCACGCAGGTCGGCCAGGTAGCTTGCCGGCGAACCGATGCGCACGTTTTCCGGGTGGTGGAAGCGGTGACCACGGGAATCGCGACCGGCCTTCTGGGCCAGGATGGTGCAGTCGATGACCTGGTCACCCAGCAGCATGACGAGCCATTGGGTCGGACGGACGAACTCTTCCTTGCGGGCACCCCAGCGCATGCGCTTGGGAATCGGCAGGTCATTGAGCGAATCTTCGACGATGGTCGGCAGCAGGCTGGCGGTTGGCTTGCCCTTGATCACCTGGCTGAAACGCAGTTTCGGGCCGCTCTGGTCGATTTCGCTCAGCTCGACACCGCACTTCTTGGCAAAACCCAGGGCGGCCTGGGTCGGGTTGCCTTCGGCATCGAACGCGGCCTGGCGTGGCGGGCCGTCGAGGTTGATGCTGCGATCCGGTTGCTGGGTCGCCAGCGCGCTGATCAGCACGGCCAGGCGCCGTGGCGCGGCATAGACCTGCTTGGCTTCATAGCCCAGGCCCGCAGCTTGCAGGCCCTTGTCGATACCGGCCAGGAAGGCCTCGGCCAGGGTGTTCAGGGCCTTGGGTGGCAGCTCTTCGGTGCCCAGTTCAATCAGGAAATCTTGCGCACTCATTGTGCAGCCTCCAGCTTGGCCAGTACTTCATCACGCAGGTCCGGTGTCGCCATCGGGAAGCCCAGCTTGGCGCGCGCCAGCAGGTAGGCTTGCGCAACGGAACGCGCCAGGGTGCGCACACGCAGGATGTATTGCTGACGCGCGGTCACCGAGATCGCCCGGCGCGCATCCAGCAGGTTGAAGGTGTGCGAGGCCTTCAACACCATTTCGTAGCTTGGCAGCGGCAGCGGCTGGTCGAGTTCGATCAGGCGCTTGGCTTCGCTTTCGTAGAAGTCGAACAGTTCGAACAGCTTCTCGACGTTGGCGTGCTCGAAGTTGTAGGTCGACTGCTCCACTTCGTTCTGGTGGAACACGTCGCCGTAGGTCACCTTGCCCATCGGGCCGTCAGCCCAGACCAGGTCATAGACCGAGTCCACGCCTTGCAGGTACATGGCCAGGCGCTCGAGGCCGTAGGTGATTTCGCCGGTCACCGGGTAGCACTCGATGCCGCCCGCCTGCTGGAAGTAAGTGAATTGGGTCACTTCCATGCCGTTGAGCCAGACTTCCCAGCCCAGACCCCAGGCGCCGAGGGTCGGCGATTCCCAGTTGTCTTCGACGAAACGGATGTCGTGCACCAGCGGATCCAGGCCCACGTGCTTGAGGGAGCCCAGGTACAGCTCCTGGAAGTTGTCCGGGTTCGGCTTCAGGACTACCTGGAACTGGTAGTAGTGCTGCAGACGGTTCGGGTTTTCGCCGTAGCGGCCGTCAGTCGGGCGACGACTGGGCTGCACATAAGCGGCGTTCCAGGTTTCCGGGCCGATGGCGCGCAGGAACGTGGCGGTATGGAAAGTGCCGGCGCCTACTTCCATATCGTAGGGCTGAAGTACCACACAACCTTGCTCGGCCCAGTATTGCTGGAGGGCGAGGATCAAGTCTTGGAAGGTACGCACGGCTGGCGTAGGCTGGCTCACGAAATTCACCTGTTTCTTGGGCTGCGATTTAAAGAGCGGGAGTATACCCGATTCGTTCGTGCGCACGCCCCCTGGAGCCTTATGCCACGCTGCTTTTGGTGTTCCGAAGATCCGCTGTACATGGCCTATCACGATCAGGAGTGGGGCGTACCGCTACGCGATGCGCAGCGCTTGTTCGAGTTGCTTTTGCTCGAAGGGTTCCAGGCCGGACTGTCATGGATCACTGTGCTGAAGAAGCGCGAACGCTACCGTGAGGTGCTGTACGGCTTTGATGTGCAGCGCGTGGCGCAGATGAGCGACGCCGAAATCGATGACCTGATGCTCGATCCCGGGATCATCCGCAACCGCCTGAAACTCAATGCCGCCCGGCGCAACGCCCAGGCCTGGCTGGCGCTGGAAGATCCGGTGGGCTTTCTGTGGTCGTTTGTTGGCGGGGTGCCGACCATCAACCATTTTCAGGATCGCAGCCAGGTGCCGGCCGTGACCCCGGTCGCCGTGGAAATGAGTCGCGGGCTGAAAAAGGCCGGTTTCACGTTCGTCGGGCCGACCATTTGTTATGCCCTGATGCAGGCCTCTGGCATGGTCATGGACCACACCCGCGATTGTGATCGTTACGCCGAGTTGGCGGTGCGCGGTTAGAATAGCCGGCTCGCAACAGGATTCAGACAACAGGAGTGACCTGTGGATAAGTTTAAAGGCGCCTTGCTGGTAGGCGCTCTAAGGTTGTTTGCCCTGCTCCCGTGGCGGGCAGTGCAAGCGGTGGGCGCGGCGATTGGCTGGGTCATGTGGAAAACCCCCAACCGTTCCCGCGACGTGGTGCGCATCAACCTGGCCAAGTGTTTCCCTGAAATGGACCCCGCCGAGCGTGAGCGCCTGGTGGGCCAGAGTCTCAAGGACATCGGCAAGTCCCTGACCGAAAGCGCCTGCGCGTGGATCTGGCCTGCCCAGCGTTCGATCGACCTGGTGCGTGAAGTCGAAGGCCTGGAGGTGCTCAAGGAAGCCCTGGCGTCGGGCAAGGGCGTAGTCGGCATCACCAGCCACCTGGGCAACTGGGAGGTGCTCAACCACTTCTATTGCAGCCAGTGCAAACCGATTATTTTCTACCGTCCGCCCAAGCTCAAAGCGGTGGATGAACTGCTGCGCAAGCAGCGCGTGCAACTGGGCAATCGCGTGGCGGCGTCCACCAAGGAAGGCATTCTCAGTGTCATCAAGGAAGTGCGCAAAGGCGGCGCGGTGGGGATCCCGGCTGACCCGGAGCCGGCTGAATCGGCCGGTATCTTCGTGCCCTTTTTCGCCACCAAGGCCCTGACCAGCAAGTTTGTGCCGAACATGCTCGCCGGCGGCAAGGCGGTCGGGGTATTCCTGCACGCCCTGCGCCTGC
This sequence comes from Pseudomonas sp. P5_152, assembly GCF_033989915.1. Lineage (NCBI taxonomy): Bacteria > Pseudomonadati > Pseudomonadota > Gammaproteobacteria > Pseudomonadales > Pseudomonadaceae > Pseudomonas > Pseudomonas sp. P5_152. The sequence continues at coordinate 3,064,838 of NZ_JASFAH010000002.1, forward strand.
CGGACGGCTCGGGCTACAAGGTGATCCTGGAAGCCGCCCCCGAGGCGATGTACAGCACCGACACCGAGACGTCCTGCGCGGCCATGAGCCAGGTGGTTGAACGGTATGTGCGGGCGTATCCGAGCCAGTACATGTGGAGCATGAAGCGCTTCAAGAAGCGTCCGCCGGGTGAAGAGCGCTGGTACTGAAGATTCACTGAGCTTCAGGATACCCGTGTCATCGTTGACGACCATCGCGGGCAAGCCCGCTCCCACAAAAGCCGCGATGGTCTCAAGAGCACCGCGCCCTTACAGGGCGCTCGTGCGATCGAGCTTTTTCAGGAACACCGTCATTTCCTTTTCGGCCTGCTTGTCGCCATGGGCGCGAGCAGCTTCCAGGCCCTGTTCCCAGGCCTGGCGCGCGGCCGGATAGTCCGCGAGCGCCAACTGAGCCTTGCCCAATAGCTTCCAGGCCGCAGAATATTTCGGATCGAATGCCACGCAGCGCATGAAGTGTTCGGCGGCCTTGGCGTTTTCTCCCAGATCCAGATACCCCTTGCCCAGCCCGAAGCGCAGCAATGAGTTATCCACACCTTTGGCGAGCATTTTTTCCAGGGATTCGAGCATGGTTCAATTCCTTAAATCCAATGTAGGAGCGGGTGCCCGCTTGCGGCTTGCTCGCGAAGAGGCCCGCCCAGGCGCCGCAAATCCGCGATCAGAAGAAGCTCAATCCCACGTGGAACAGCTTCTCCACATCGCGAATATGCTTTTTATCCACAAGGAACAGAATCACATGGTCCCCGGCTTCGATCACTGTGTCGTCGTGGGCGATCAACACTTCCTCGTCGCGGATGATCGCGCCAATGGTGGTACCTGGCGGCAATGCGATGTTCTCGATGGCCTTGCCGATGACCTTGCTCGACTTCTCGTCTCCGTGGGCAATTGCCTCGATGGCTTCTGCCGCCCCCCGGCGCAGTGAGTGCACGCTGACGATGTCGCCTCGACGCACGTGAGCCAGCAAGGTGCCGATGGTCGCCAGTTGCGGGCTGATGGCGATGTCGATGTCACCGCCCTGGATCAGGTCCACATAGGCGGGGTTGTTGATGATGGTCATGACCTTCTTCGCACCCAGGCGCTTGGCCAGCAGCGAAGACATGATGTTGGCTTCATCGTCGTTGGTCAGCGCCAGGAAGATATCGGCGTCGGCGATGTTCTCCTCCAGCAGCAAGTCGCGGTCCGATGCGCTGCCCTGCAACACCACGGTGCTGTCGAGGGTGTCCGACAGATAGCGGCAGCGGGCCGGGTTCATCTCGATGATCTTGACCTGGTAGCGGCTTTCGATGGCCTCGGCCAGGCGCTCGCCAATCTGCCCGCCACCGGCGATGACGATGCGCTTGTAGCTTTCGTCGAGGCGGCGCATTTCGCTCATGACCGCGCGAATGTTGGCTCGGGCGGCAATGAAAAACACTTCATCGTCGGCCTCGATTACGGTGTTGCCTTGCGGCAGGATCGGCCGGTCACGCCGGAAAATCGCCGCCACCCGGGTATCGACGTTCGGCATGTGTTCGCGCAACTGGCGCAGTTGCTGGCCTACCAGCGGTCCGCCGTAGTAGGCCTTGACCGCCACCAACTGGGCCTTGCCCTCGGCAAAGTCGATCACCTGCAGCGCACCGGGGTGCTCGATCAGGCGCTTGATGTAGTTGGTAACTACTTGTTCCGGGCTGATCAGCACATCGACCGGAATCGCGTCATTGTCGAATAGCTCGGCGCGGGTCAGGTAGGACGCCTCGCGCACCCGGGCGATCTTGGTCGGGGTGTGGAACAGGGTATGGGCGACCTGGCAGGCGACCATGTTGGTTTCGTCGCTGTTGGTCACGGCCACCAGCATGTCGGCGTCGTCGGCGCCGGCCTGGCGCAGCACCGTAGGCAACGAGCCGCGACCTTGCACCGTGCGGATGTCGAGGCGATCGCCGAGATCGCGCAGGCGTTCGCCGTCGGTGTCGACCACAGTGATGTCGTTCGCTTCGCTGGCCAGATGTTCTGCCAGTGATCCACCCACCTGCCCTGCGCCGAGGATGATGATCTTCATCCGTCTACTCCCTTAAAACCGGTTAACCGCGCGCGGCGGCAATCTTGATCAGCTTGGCGTAATAGAACCCGTCATGGCCACCCTCTTGCGCCAGCAACTGGCGACCATGGGGTTGCTTGATGCCGGCCTGGCTGGCGATGTCCAGTTCGCGAGCGCCGGGGGTGCGCGCGAGGAAGGCTGCGATCACGTCGGTGTTCTCGGTCGGCAGTGTCGAGCAGGTGGCGTACAGCAAGATGCCGCCTACCTCGAGGGTTGGCCACATCGCGTCGAGCAGTTCGCCTTGCAGCACGGCCAGCGCGGCGATGTCATCGGGTTGGCGGGTCAGCTTGATGTCCGGGTGCCGGCGAATTACGCCCGTCGCCGAACAAGGCGCGTCGAGTAGAATCCGCTGGAACGGCTTGCCGTCCCACCAGGCCTGGGTGTCGCGGCCATCGGCGGCGATCAGCTCGGCGCTCAGGCCCAGCCGTTCGAGGTTCTCCTTGACCCGTACCAGGCGCTTGGCTTCGAGGTCCACCGCCACCACACCGGCCAGCCCAGGCTCGACTTCGAGGATATGGCAGGTCTTGCCGCCGGGTGCGCAGCAGGCGTCGAGCACTCGCTGGCCCGGCGCCAGGTCCAGCAGTTCGGCGGCCAGTTGCGCCGCTTCGTCCTGCACGCTGATCCAGCCTTCGCTGAAGCCCGGCAGGCTGCGCACATCAGTCGGGGTCTCGAGCACGATACCGTCCTGGCTGAAGGTGCACGGCTGAGCGGCTACCCCGGCCTGGCTCAGCAACTGCAGGTAGGCAGCGCGGTCATGATGGCGGCGATTGACCCGCAGAATCATCGGAGGGTGTGCGTTGTTCGCGGCGCAAATGGCTTCCCACTGCAGGGGCCAGAAGGCCTTGAGGGATTTTTGCAGCCAGCGTGGATGGGCGGTGCGTACTACCGGGTCGTGCTCGAGTTCGGCCAACAGCGCTTCGCTTTCACGTTGCGCGCGGCGCAGCACGGCGTTGATCAGGGCCTTGGCCCAGGGCTTTTTCAGCTTGTCGGCGCAGCCCACGGTTTCACCGATGGCGGCGTGGGCTGGCACCCGGGTGTAGAGCAGTTGGTACAGGCCGACCAGCAGCAACGCCTCGACATCGGCATCCGCCGCCTTGAAGGGCTTCTGCAGGAGTTTTCCCGCCAGCGCCGACAAGCGTGGCTGCCAGCGTGCGGTACCGAAGGCCAGGTCCTGGGTGAAGCCGCGATCGCGGTCTTCGACCTTGTCCAGTTGAGTCGGCAGGGAGCTGTTGAGGGACGCTTTGCCACTGAGGACAGCGGCCAGTGCCTTGGCGGCAGCCAGACGTGGGTTCATTGCGCGTCCACCGACTGGCCGAGCACGGTGCCCAGGGCAAATTTCTCGCGGCGGCTGTTGAACAGGTCGCTGAAGTTCAGGGCCTTGCCACCGGGCAATTGCAGGCGGGTCAAGCACAGCGCTTGCTCACCGCAGGCGACGATCAGGCCGTCCTTGCTGGCGCCGAGCACCTCGCCCGGGGCGCCTTGGCCATCGGCCAAGTGGGCGGCCAGGACTTTCAGGGCCTCGCCATTGAGGGTGCTGTGGCAGATCGGCCATGGGTTGAAGGCGCGTACCAGGCGTTCCAGTTCGACCGCCGGGCGGCTCCAGTCGATGCGCGCCTCGTCCTTGTTCAATTTGTGCGCATAGGTGGCGAGGCTGTCGTCCTGCACTTCGCCTTGCAGGGTACCGGCGGCCAATCCGGCAATCGCCTGCAGCACTGCGGGCGGGCCCATCTCGGCAAGTCGGTCATGCAGGGTGCCGCCGGTGTCCTGGCCGCTGATCGCAGTGCTCACCTTGAGCAGCATCGGCCCGGTGTCGAGCCCCGCCTCCATGCGCATCACGGTGACGCCGCTCTGCGCATCGCCCGCTTCGACGGCGCGCTGGATCGGCGCCGCACCGCGCCAGCGCGGCAACAGGGAAGCATGGCTGTTGATGCAACCCAGGCGTGGGATATCCAGCACCACCTGCGGCAGGATCAGGCCATAGGCGACCACTACCATCAGGTCCGGCTGCAGCGCGGCCAGTTCGGCCTGGGCGTCGGCATTGCGCAGGGTTGGCGGCTGGAATACTGGAATGTTGTGTTCCAGGGCCAGTTGCTTGACCGGGCTTGGCATCAGCTTTTGCCCACGACCTGCCGGACGGTCCGGTTGGGTGTAGACCGCCACGACCTCGTAAGGGCTGTCGAGCAGGGCCTTGAGGTGTTCGGCGGCAAATTCGGGGGTGCCGGCAAAGACGATGCGCATTGAGGAGGCTCTCGGTTTCAGAAGCAGTCACAAAAGAAAAAGGCTTGCCGCAGCAAGCCTTTGGAAGAAAGGAATCAAGCGTTCTGGCGATGGAGCTTTTCCAGCTTCTTCTTGATCCGGTCGCGTTTGAGCGTGGACAGGTAGTCGACGAACAATTTGCCGTTGAGGTGATCGCATTCATGTTGAATGCACACCGCCAGCAGGCCTTCGGCGATCAGTTCGTACGGCTTGCCGTCGCGATCCAGGGCCTTGATCTTGACCTTCTGCGGGCGATCGACGTTTTCGTAGAAGCCGGGTACCGAAAGGCAGCCTTCCTGGTACTGGTCCATTTCGTCGGTCAGGGTCTCGAACTCGGGGTTGATGAACACCCGCGGTTCACTGCGGTCTTCGGACAAGTCCATGACCACGATGCGCTTGTGCACATTGACCTGGGTCGCCGCAAGGCCGATACCTGGCGCTTCATACATTGTTTCAAACATGTCATCGACCAACTGCCGCACTTCGTCGTCCACTACGGTCACCGGTTTGGCGATCGTGCGCAGGCGCGGGTCGGGGAATTCGAGGATGTTCAAAATGGCCATAAGCGTAATTGCTGCACGTGTGAAGTAAGGTCAGGGCCGATCGCCTGGCAGTCCGCAGAGGCTGGCGATGGCTGTAAAACGAAGCCCCCTCGCGGGAGCGAGCCATGCCGGCTCTGGCGTTTTACGCGAGCCCACATAATAAAGGGATTCACTGCGTGAGGGAAATCACAAACCTTTGGCCGTCGCCCGCCACAGCCTGCACGCAGGGCAAAAATCCCTGCCCTCCAGGGCCTCTGGGCGGGAAAACACTCAACAAGTTACCAACAGACTTATCCACAGCTTGTTCCTGGCTCGTCAGGCGCAATTACGATCAAGGATGATCTTATGCCGTCGTCTATATCCCTGCCGGTTTCGCCGGCGGAACTGGAAGCTCGTCTGCGTTTACACCTCCTGCCTGAACTGGGGCCGCGGCGTTTTCAGAAGTTGCTGCAAGCCTTTGGTTCGGCCTCCAAAGCCATCAGCGCCCCGGCCAGTGCCTGGCGCGCCCTGGGTTTGCCCGCCGCCTGCGCAGAGGCCCGGCGCAGCCCGTTGATTCGTGATGGCGCGCATCACGCAATGACCTGGCTAGAGCGTGAGGGCCAGCATTTGCTGATGATTGACCAGCCCGGTTACCCCGCGTTGCTGGCCGAGATCAGTGACCCGCCGCCCTTGTTGTTTGTCGCCGGGGATCCGTCGATCCTGGAAAAACCGCAACTGGCGATGGTCGGCAGCCGTCGCGCTTCCAGGCCGGGAATGGACACCGCGGCGGCGTTCTCCCGCAGCCTGGCAGGCGCCGGTTTTGTGATCACCAGTGGCTTGGCGCTGGGCATCGATGCGGCTGCGCACCAGGCCGCGCTGGATGTTGGAGGGCAGACGGTGGGCGTGCTGGGTACTGGCCTGGAAAAATTTTATCCACAGCGCAACCGCGCCCTTGCCGAGGCGATGATTGCCCAGGGTAGCGCGGTGGTTTCCGAATTTGCCCTGGATGCCGGGCCGCACGCCAGCCACTTTCCAAGGCGTAACCGGATCATCAGTGGTTTGTCCCTGGGCGTGCTGGTGGTCGAGGCCAGTGTCGCCAGTGGTTCGTTGATCACCGCCCGGCTGGCGGCAGAGCAAGGGCGCGAGGTCTATGCGATTCCCGGCTCCATCCATCACCCCGCTGCCCGAGGCTGCCACCAGTTGATTCGCGATGGGGCAACCCTGGTGGAGACCATCGAGCATATTCTCGAAGGCTTGCGTGGCTGGCAGTACCTGCCGGTCGCCCCGGTCATGGCCCCGGTCCCAGCCGAACTCGATCACCCGCTGTTGTGCCTGCTGTTTGCCGCGCCCCATACCAGCGAAGCCCTGGCCGACTCCAGCGGCTGGGCCTTGCCCAAAGTGCTGGTGGCGCTGACCGAGCTGGAAATGGAAGGTCGGGCGGTGGCGGAAGGCGGACGCTGGTTTGCCCGCCTAAGCTAGGTTCATGCACTGGGATTTATAAGGAAGATGGGTAAACTGCGCACAGCCTTATTTTGGAGAGTCGGTCATGGTCAACAGTTGGCGTGTGCAACAAGCCGCACGAGGAATTCGCGCAGGGGCGGTGCTTGCCTATCCAACCGAAGCCGTCTGGGGCCTGGGGTGCGACCCTTGGGATGAAGAGGCGGTGTATCGCCTGTTGGCGATCAAGGGACGCTCGGTGGAGAAGGGCCTTATCCTGGTAGCCGACAATATTCGCCAGTTCGACTTCCTGTTCGATGACTTCCCGCAGTTGTGGCTCGATCGGATGGCCAGCACCTGGCCAGGGCCGAATACCTGGCTGGTGCCCCACCAGAACATGTTGCCGCAATGGATCACCGGGGTTCACGAAACCGTGGCCCTGCGCGTCAGCGATCACCCGCAGGTGCGCGATCTGTGTGCGTTGGTCGGGCCACTGGTGTCGACGTCCGCCAACCCTCAGGGACGGCCGGCGGCGCGCACGCGGATTCGCGTCGAGCAATATTTCCGTGGGCAAGTCGACCTGGTGTTGGGCGGCCAACTCGGCGGGCGCAGGAACCCCAGCGTGATTCGCGACCTGGCGACCGGCCACGTGGTGCGTCCGGACTGAGATCGCGCTGCTGCGGTTCGCTGCAGGAGCAAAGCTTGCTCGCGTACGCCACTTCGCGAGCAAGCCGCCAGCCGCCAGCGAAGACCTCCTGTCTGAGGCAGTAACTCTCAGGGCAGCAGAATGGTCGAGCCAGTGGTACGTCGAGCCGACAGCTCGGTCTGGGCCTTCGCCGCTTCAGCCAGCGAATAACGCTGGCTGATATCAACCCGCAACTGACCACTGATGATCATCTCGAACAGCTCATCGGCCATGCGCTGCAGGTTCTCTGCATTGTTGGCGTAGGTCGCCAGGGTCGGTCGGGTGACGTACAGCGAACCCTTGGCCGAGAGAATTCCCAGGTTCACCCCGTCCACCGCCCCCGACGCATTGCCGAAACTCACCACCAGCCCACGGGGTGCAGTGCTGTCGAGGGAGGTCAGCCAGGTGTCTTTGCCGACGCCGTCGTAGACCACCGGGCACTTCTTGCCGTCAGTCAGTTCCAGTACCCGCTCTGCGACATTTTCATGGCTGTAGTCGATGGTCGCCCAAGCGCCGTTGGCCTTGGCCAGTGCGGCCTTTTCCGGTGAACTGACGGTGCCGATCAGCTTCGCGCCCAGGGCCTTGGCCCATTGGCAGGCCAGCGAACCGACACCGCCGGCAGCGGCGTGGAACAGGATGGTTTCGCCAGCCTTGAGTTCATAGGTCTGACGCAGCAGGTATTGCACCGTCAGACCTTTGAGCATTACACCGGCGGCCTGTTCGAAGCTGATGGCCTCGGGCAGATGCACCAGGTTGGCTTCCGGCAGTACGTGTACATCGCTGTAGGCCCCCAGTGGGCCGCTGCCATAGGCCACGCGGTCGCCGACCTTAAATCGGCTGACCTGGCTGCCGACGGCCTCGACCACGCCGGCACCCTCGGCGCCCAGGCCCGATGGCAAGGCTGGAGGCGCATACAGGCCACTGCGAAAATAGGTATCGATGAAATTCAGGCCGATGGCCTTGTTGCTCACGCGCACCTGCTGCGGGCCCGGCTCGGCCGGCTGATAGTCCACGTACTCAAGCACTTCGGGGCCGCCATGGGCACGGAACTGGATTCGTTTGGCCATCTGCACTCTCCTTGGGTGGTTTTGCGTAGGGTCCTATCGGACTCCTAAGCTTGATCTTCGTCAACTGTGGCAGGCCCGGGTGCAGTGTTATGCTACGCGCCCATTTGCGTCGGCTGCCGTTCTGATCGAGCGCCGCGTAGCTTTGCCCGATTCAAGGTGATGCCATGACTACCCGCACCGAAGCCGTTAAAGCCTACCTGCTCGACCTGCAAGACCGCATTTGTGCCGCGCTGGAAACAGAAGACGGCGGCACGCGCTTTGTCGAAGACGCCTGGACCCGACCAGCCGGCGGTGGCGGACGGACGCGGGTGATCGAAAATGGCGCGGTGATCGAAAAAGGCGGCGTCAACTTTTCCCACGTGTTTGGCAGCGGCCTGCCGCCCTCGGCCAGCGCACACCGGCCGGAGTTGGCTGGACGCGGCTTTGAGGCCCTCGGCGTGTCACTGGTGATCCACCCGCACAACCCTCACGTGCCGACGTCCCACGCCAACGTGCGCTTTTTCATCGCGGAAAAACCCGGTGAAGAGCCGGTGTGGTGGTTCGGTGGCGGCTTCGACCTGACCCCTTACTACGGCAACGAAGAAGACTGCGTGCATTGGCACCGTGTCGCCGCCCAGGCCTGCGCGCCATTCGGGCCGGATGTCTACAGCCGTTACAAGGCGTGGTGCGACAGCTATTTCCACATCAAGCATCGCAACGAGCCCCGGGGTATCGGCGGCTTGTTTTTCGATGACCTGAACGAGTGGGATTTCGACACCTGCTTCGCGTTCATCCGCGCCATCGGCGATGCCTACATCGAGGCGTACCTGCCGATCGTGCAGCGCCGCAAGGCCCAGGCCTACACCGAGCAACAGCGTGAATTTCAGGAATTTCGCCGTGGTCGCTACGTCGAATTCAACCTGGTTTACGACCGTGGGACGCTGTTCGGCCTGCAGTCGGGCGGGCGTACCGAGTCGATCCTCATGTCGCTGCCACCGCAAGTGCGCTGGGCCTACGACTGGAAGGCCGAGCCGGGTAGTGAAGAAGCGCGCCTGACGGAGTACTTCCTGCAAGACCGCGATTGGCTGGCGGGCTCGGCCTGATCTGCAGGCGCCGGATAGCCGGCACACAACGCTAAGTGGTTGAGCACAAAAGCGCCTGCAGGGGCGCGCTCCAAGAGGGTTTGAGATGGATCAGTACGTCGTTTTCGGTAACCCGATTGGCCACAGCAAGTCGCCGTTGATCCATCGCCTGTTTGCCCAGCAGACGGCACAGCAACTGGACTACAACACCCTGCTGGCACCGCTCGATGATTTTTCCGGCTGTGCCACGGCATTTTTCGCTGAAGGGCGCGGGGCCAATGTCACGGTGCCCTTCAAGGAAGAGGCCTACCGCCTGGCCAGCCAACTGACGGCCCGTGCGCAACGGGCCGGGGCGGTCAATACCCTGAGCAAGTTGGCCGACGGCAGCCTGTTGGGTGACAACACCGATGGCGCCGGGCTCGTTCGAGACCTGACGGTCAATGCCGGATTCAGCCTGCACGGCAAACGCATCCTGTTGCTCGGCGCCGGTGGCGCGGTGCGCGGTGCGCTGGAGCCGTTGTTGGCCGAGCATCCGGCCTCAGTGATCATCGCCAATCGCACGGTGGAAAAAGCCGAGCTGCTGGCCGAGCTGTTCGCCGATCTGGGCCCGGTCTCGGCCAGCGGCTTCGATTGGCTGCGCGAGCCAGTGGACCTGATCATCAACGCCACGTCGGCCAGCCTGTCAGGCGATGTACCGCCGATCGCCAGCAGCCTGATCGAACCCGGCAAGACCCTGTGCTACGACATGATGTACGGCAAGGAGCCAACATCCTTCTGCCGCTGGGCCAGTGCCCATGGCGCCGCCATGGCACTGGACGGCCTGGGCATGCTCGCCGAACAGGCCGCCGAAGCCTTCTTCCTGTGGCGCGGGGTGCGTCCGGACACGGCACCAGTGTTGGCTGAACTGCGCCGGCAATTGGCGCTGTAGTTCAATCCTCGAAGCGGATCGGGCATTTCTCCGCGCCTTCGAGTTTGCGCAACTCTTCGACCACATGCCCTCGCGCCCGACGCAAGGTCAGGCTGCGGTCCTGCCTGAGCAGGCGGCGGGCTTCCTGGTGGAGCATTTCCACACCGGAATAGTCGATGAAGTTGATGTATTGCGCCTCGATCACCACCGCCAGGCCCTGGGTGCGCTGCAGGCGCACTTGCAGGTAATGGCTGGCGCCGAAAAAGATCGAACCGCCGACCCGCAGAATCTCTTCATCGCCCTCTCGCCATTGCTGTACGCGGGGCTGTGAGGTGCGTTTGAGGTAGAAGAACAGCGAGGCCAGCACACCGGCGTAGATTGCCGTTTGCAGCTCCAGCAGCAGCGTGGCGACGCAGGTCAGCGCCATCACCGCAAACTCGGCACGGCTGACCCGAAACAGCGCCCGAATGCCGCGGTGGTCCACCAGGCCCCAGCAAATCAACAGAATGCTGCCGGCCATGGCAGGGATCGGGATGTGCGCGATGAGTTTTGCTCCGGCCAGTGCAAACAGGGCTACCCACAGCGCCGAGAACACGCCCGCCAGCGGTGAGCAGGCCCCGGCTTCATAACTCAAGCCGGAGCGGGTGAAGGAGCCGGCCGACAGTGAGCCGGAGAAAAAACTGCCGACGATGTTGGAAAAACCCTGGGCGCGGACTTCCTGATTGGCGTCGAGCAACTGTTGCGAGCGTGTCGACAGCGAGCGGGCAATCGACAGGCTGGTGACCAGTCCCAGCATGCCGACCGCCACGGCACTGGGCAGCAGGCGCAGGATCAAGTCCAGATCCAGGGGCAAGGGGCTGAACGGTGGCAGTCGCCCGACAAACGCGCTGACCCGTTGCACATGACCGAACCACGAGGGCCACAGCCAGACCACCAGGCTGCTCAGTACCAGGGTGATCAACAGGCTCGGCCAGCGCGGCAGGCACAGCTTCAGGGCGACACCCAGCGCCAATGTGCCGAGGCCCAGCGCCAACGAGGGTTTGTCCAGCTCATGCAGATGGCTGGCCAGCGACACCAGGCTGTCGAGTGCCGTGGCCTGGCTGGGCAGGTCCAGCCCCAGCAAGTTTGGTAGTTGCCCGAGGGCGATGACCACCGCGGCACCGAGGGTGAAGCCCAGCACCACCGAATGCGAGACGAAGTTCACCAGGGCGCCGAACCGCAGCAGGCCGAGCAGCCACTGGAACACCCCTGCGAGGAAAGTCAGCAACAGGATCAGGGTGACGTAGTCCTGGGAACCGGGCACGGCCAGCGGGCTGACACTGGCGTACAGGACGATGGAGATGGCCGCCGTAGGGCCGCAGATCAGATGCCAGGAGGAGCCCCAGAGGCAGGCAATCAGCACCGGGATGATGGCGGCGTACAAGCCGTACTCCGGCGGCAGGCCGGCAATCAGTGCGTAGGCAATCGATTGTGGCAGCGCCAGAATCGCCCCGCTCAGCCCGACGACAAGATCGCGGCCGACGCTGGCGCGGGTCTGCCGGGGCAGCCAGCGGAGAAAGGGAAAGAGCGAATGGCGGCTGGGGAGTGCCATGAATCCTCGCGAATGGGCTTTTGCCAAAGAGTATCAGGGCAAAGGTGATTGTTCCCACGTGTGTGCAGGAACAATCCAGTGGGCCAGTGCTTAGAGCTTGGCCTTGACCGCCGGCAATGCCTCTTTGCCGTCTGCCGTTTGCACCCCGTCCAGCCACTTGTCCAGCACCGCCGGGTTGGCCTTGAGCCAAGCCTTGGCGGCCTCGGTGTTGCTGACCTTGTTGTTCAGCACCTCGGCCATGATGCTGTTTTCCATGTCCAGGGTGAAGCTCAGGTTGCTCAGCAGTTTGCCGACGTTCGGGCAGGCTTGGGCATAACCCTTGCGGGTCAGGGTGTGGACACTGCCGGTGTCGCCGAAGTACTTCTCACCGCCCTTGAGGTAGCGCATTTTCAGCTGCACGTTCATCGGGTGTGGAGTCCAGCCGAGGAAAGTCACGAACTTGTGTTTCTTCACTGCGCGCGAGACTTCCGCGAGCATCGCCTGCTCACTGGACTCCACCAGCTTCCATTGGCCCAGGTCGAAGTCGTTTTTCTTGATGATGTCCTGCAACGAGAGGTTGGCCGGTGCACCGGAGCCGATGCCGTAGATTTTCTTGTCGAACTGCTCGGCGTACTTGTTCAGGTCGGCGAAGTCATGCACGCCGGCCTCCCAGACGTAGTCCGGAACTGCCAGGGTGAACTCGGTGCCGTCGAGGTTCTTCGCCAGTTGGGTGACCTCGCCGCTGGCCACGAACTTGTCATAGAAGCCCTGCTGGGCTGGCATCCAGTTACCGAGGAAGACATCGACCTGACCGTCCTTGAGGCCACCAAAGATGATCGGCACCGCCAGGGTATCGATCTTGGCCTTGTACCCCATGCCCTCAAGCAGCACGCTGGTGATCGCGTTGGTCGCGGCGATGTCGCTCCAGCCGGGGTCGGCCATCTTCACGGTGTCGCAACGTTGCTCGGCCCAGGCCGAAACACTGCCAAGCATCAGTAACCCGGCGGTCACTACTGTGGATAACCTTTGCATGCGCTTCCCCTTACATTATTGGTTTTGGCAGGGTTGTGGATAACGAGCCTTGCGCTCCAGATCATCGAGGTCGATGTGGTTGCGCATGTACTGCTGGCTGGCGTCGACCAGTGGCTGGTGGTCCCAGCTCTTCAGGTGGCCAAGGCGCAGTGCGTCAGCCACGAATCGCCGGCGGCGCTGGCTGGCCAGGACCTGCTGGTGAATCGCCGGGATATCCCACTTGGCGCGAGCTTCGGCAAGAAAGGCGGCGTAAACCGGTTGATGCGAAGGCGAGTGACTGAGCTCTTCCTGTTCGCGAGGGTCGTTGCGTACATCGAACAACAGGCAGGGGTCGTCTTCACTGTAGATAAATTTGTAGGGCCCCCGGCGGATCATCATCAACGGGCTGACGGTGCCTTCGGCCATGTACTCACCAAACACTTCATCGTGGCCGCCCTGCCCCTGCAGGTGCGGCAATAGCGAGCGGCCGTCCAGTGGCAGGCCAGGCTGCAGCTCGCCACCGGCCAGGGCGACGAAGGTCGGGAGCAGGTCGGCGGTGGACACGGCGGCACTGACGCGTCCGGCCGCGAACTGGCCAGGCGCATAGACCAGCAGCGGCACCCGGGCGGCCATTTCGAACCAGTGCATTTTGTACCAGAGGCCACGCTCGCCGAGCATGTCGCCGTGGTCGCCGGAAAACACGATGATGGTGTCGTCGCTCAGCCCGGTCTCTTCGAGGGTCTGCAGGAGTTTGCCGACGTTGGCATCGATGTAACTGCACGCGCCGAAATAGGCTCGGCGGGCATCACGGATCTTGTCCACGGGCAGTGGCTTGTCCCACAGGTCGTAGGCCTTGAGCAGGCGCTGGGAATGTCGGTCGAGGTCGGCCTGCGCCGGGGTCGCCGGCAGCGGGATGTCCTGGTCGTCATACAGATCCCAGAATGCCTTGGGAATGGTGTACGGGTCGTGTGGGTGGGTCATCGACACCGTCAGGCAAAACGGTTGGTCGCCGTCTTCACGGATGTGGTCGAACAGGTACTGCTGGGCCTTGAAGACCACCTCTTCATCGAAGTCCAGCTGGTTGGTGCGCACGCAAGGTCCGGCCTGCAGGACTGAGGACATGTTGTGATACCAGCTCGGGCGCACGTCCGGTTCATCCCAGTTGACTGCCCAACCGTAATCGGCCGGGTAGATGTCGCTGGTCAGCCGTTCTTCATAGCCATGCAGTTGGTCCGGGCCGCAGAAGTGCATCTTGCCGGACAGCGCGGTGCGATAGCCGAGGCGACGCAGGTAGTGGGCATAGGTCGGCACATCGGCGGGAAAGTCTGCGGCGTTGTCGTAGGCGCCGATCTTGCTCGGCAACTGGCCACTGACCAGGGTGAAGCGCGAGGGTGCGCATAACGGGCTGTTGCAGTACGCAGCGTCGAATACCACGCCCTTGTCCGCCAGTCGGCTCAGGTTGGGCAGCTTGATCGGTGAAGCGCCGTAGAACGGCAGCAAGGGCGCGGCCATTTGGTCGGCCATGATGAAAAGAATGTTCTTGCGCTTCATGTGATAGCGGCATTCCATAGTGGGCAGTTATGCGAAAGTGCTGTGATCGAGAATGTAGCCCGTGCTCTTCGCGGTAAAGCCCATGTCCGGCAATGACTAGGATAAGCCCACCTTATGTATGACGCCCTTGGTGAACTCTCCCTGGACTTGTTGCGCACCTTTGAAGCGGCAGCGCGCCATGGCAGTTTCACCGCCGCCGCAGTGGAGTTGGGCACCACCCAACCTGCTGTCAGCCAACAGCTCAAGCGGTTGGAGGAGCAATTGGCAACACGCTTGTTCGACCGCATCTACCGGGGCATCGAGCTGACCGAAGCCGGGTCGATCCTGTTCGAGCAGGTGCAGAGCGGCCTGCAGAGTATCGAGGCCGGGTTGAGCGCGATCAGTGCCCAGCACCAGCATGAGGTGTTGCAGGTGGCCACCGATTTCGCCTTCGCCGCTTACTGGCTGATGCCGCGTCTGCATCGCTTTCACGAGGCCAACCCCCGGGTGGATGTCAGCCTGGTGACCAGCGAACGTAATCACAACATGTTGCGTCCCGACATCGATGTGGCCGTGCTGTTCGGCGAAGGGCGCTTCAAACAGGGTGAAAGTCACTGGTTGTTCAGCGAGGAAGTGTTCCCGGTGTGCAGCCCGCAGCTGCTCAAGGAGCGGCTCGCGCCCCTGCCCGCCCACGCTTTGCTGGAGTTGCCGCTATTGCATCTGCGGGGCGAGAACAGCAGCCATTGGTTCGACTGGAGCGGTGTGTTCCGCAGCCTGGGTATCGCCACCGCGCCGACGCCTGGGCAATTGCGGTTTGATAATTACACCCTGTTGATTCAGGCGGCGATTGGCGGTCAGGGCGTGGCCATCGGTTGGCGGCATTTGGTCGATGACCTGCTGGCGCAGGGGCTTTTGGTGCGGCCGATTGCCGAGACGGCGATCTCGGGGTTCGGTTACTACGTGGTGCTGCCCCAGCGCAAACGCCGCAGTGCGTTGATCCAGCAGTTCGTCGACTGGCTGATGAGTGAACAGGCCAGCAGCGCTGAGTCGCTGGCAGGATTGGCCCTGCCGTCCATTGCGGTGTAGCGTTGCCCTTGGGACTTGGATTGGGCAAGACGAGAGCACTATGCAACGGATCAAGGGCTACCACGCCCATGTTTATTTCGACGCGAGCACCCTTGCTCAGGCGCGGGCGCTGTGTGAAGAGGCTGCCCTGCTATTTCCCCTGCAAATGGGTCGAGTCCACGAACGCCCGGTGGGGCCGCACCCGGACTGGAGCTGCCAGTTGGCCTTTGGGCCGGAATTGATCGGCGTGGTGCTGCCGTGGCTGGCGCTGCATCGCAACGGACTGGTGGTGTTCCTGCATCCCGAGACCGGGGATGAGCTGGCCGATCACACGGACCACGCGATCTGGATGGGGGCGATCCGGCCGCTGGACCTGTCGATTTTTTGAGGGGTGGGCGGGCGCCAGAAAAAAAGGGCCCGGAACATGGTTCCGGGCCCTTGGTTGTTACGGGATCAAAACTTAGCCAACGCGAGCGTTGCGTACACCTTCAGACAGCGCCGCACACAGGCTCAGCACGCCATCAATGGCCTGGTCCGGCGTGGTGGCATTGGCGATATGGTCGATCAATGCCGAACCCACCACCACCCCATCTGCCAAGCGGGCAATTGCCGCCGCTTGCTCTGGCGTACGGATGCCGAAGCCGATGCTGATCGGCAGGTCGGTGTGGCGGCGCAAACGGGCCACCGCTTCTTCGACGTGCTCCAGGGTGGCAGCACCTGCGCCCGTCACACCCGCCACCGAGACGTAGTAGACAAAACCGGAGCTGCCATTGAGTACGGTTGGCAGGCGTACGTCGTCGGTAGTCGGGGTGGTCAGGCGGATAAAGTCCAGGCCCGCGGCTTGGGCCGGATCGCACAGTTCGCCGTTATGTTCAGGTGGCAGATCGACCACGATCAGGCCATCCACCCCCGCTTCCTTGGCGTCCGCGATGAAGCGTGGAACACCGTAATAGTGAATAGGATTGAAGTAGCCCATCAGTACCAGTGGTGTGTCGTTGTTGCTCGCTCGGAACTCGCGAACCATTTGCAGGGTTTTCGCCAGGTTCTGTTTGGCGCCCAGGGCCCGGATGTTCGCAAGCTGGATCGCCGGGCCATCGGCCATCGGATCGGTGAATGGCATACCGAGCTCAATTACATCGGCGCCGGCTGCCGGCAGCCCCTTGAGGATCGCCAAGGAGGTGTCGTAGCTTGGGTCGCCAGCAGTGACAAAGGTCACCAGGGCCGCACGGTTTTGCTCTTTGAGTTCGGCGAAACGGGTTTGCAGGCGGCTCATCAGTGTTTCTCCTGCTGAGAGTGTTCCATGTGGAACATTACGGTTTGCATGTCCTTATCACCACGACCAGACAGGTTGACCACCATCAGGTGATCCTTGGGCAAGGTCGGTGCGCGTTTGAACACTTCGGCCAGGGCGTGGGCGCTTTCCAGTGCCGGAATGATCCCTTCCAGGCGGCAGCACTTGTGGAACGCGTCGAGGGCTTCATCGTCGGTCACAGAGGTGTACTGGGCGCGACCGATGTCATGCAACCAGGCGTGCTCAGGGCCAATGCCCGGATAGTCGAGGCCAGCGGAAATCGAGTGGGCATCAATGATCTGGCCGTCGTCGTCCTGCAGCAGGAAGGTGCGATTGCCGTGGAGTACACCAGGTACCCCGCCGTTCAGGCTGGCGGCGTGCTTGCCGGTTTCGATGCCATGACCGGCCGCTTCAACCCCGATGATCTGGACGCTGGTCTCGTCGAGGAACGGATGGAACAGGCCCATGGCGTTGGAGCCACCGCCGATGCATGCCACCAGGCTGTCAGGCAGACGACCTTCCTGGGCTTGCAACTGGTCACGGGTTTCCTTGCCGATCACGGCCTGGAAGTCACGGACCATCGCCGGATAAGGATGCGGGCCGGCGACGGTGCCGATCAGGTAGAAGGTGTTGTCGACGTTAGTCACCCAGTCACGCAGGGCTTCGTTCATTGCGTCTTTCAGGGTGCCGGTGCCGGCCACTACCGGGATCACTTCGGCACCCAGCAGTTTCATGCGAAACACGTTGGCCTGTTGGCGCTCGATGTCGGTGGTGCCCATGTAGATCACGCACTCCAGACCAAAACGCGCGGCTACAGTGGCAGTGGCCACACCGTGCATGCCGGCACCGGTCTCGGCGATGATGCGTTTTTTGCCCATGCGCCGTGCCAGCAGGATCTGGCCGATGCAGTTGTTGATCTTGTGTGCGCCGGTGTGGTTCAGCTCTTCACGCTTGAGGTAGATCTTGGCGCCGCCACAGAACTCGGTCAGGCGTTCGGCAAAGTACAGCGGGCTCGGACGTCCGACGTAATCGCGCTGGAAGTAAGCCAGTTCTTCTTTGAAAGCCGGATCTTCCTTGGCCGCTTCGTATTCGCGGGCCAGGTCGAGGATCAACGGCATCAGGGTTTCGGCGACGTAGCGGCCACCGAACGCGCCAAACAGGCCGTTGGCGTCAGGGCCGTTGCGCAGATTAGTCTGGGTCATGGGGCGCTCCAGTTGAATGCGTGAAGTGACAATGGCGTTCACTCTACCCCTGACGTCGACGGCTGAAAACCGATAAGATCGCCACAACCTGTCAGGAAAACTCACAGATACCATGAGCCACGACCTGCCCCCTCTCAACGCCCTGCGCGCCTTCGAAGCCGCTGCCCGCCTACACAGTGTCAGTCAGGCGGCGGAGCAATTGCACGTTACCCATGGAGCAGTCAGCCGGCAGCTGAAAGTGCTCGAGGAGCACTTGGGGATAAGTCTGTTCGTCAAGGACGGACGCGGCCTGAAACTCACAGATGCCGGTGTACGCCTGCGCGACGCCAGCACTGAGGCATTCGAGCGCCTGCGCACGGTCTGCGGTGAGCTGACTCAGGGCCACGCCGAGGCGCCTTTTGTCCTGGGCTGCTCCGGTAGTCTGCTGGCTCGTTGGTTTATTCCGCGCCTGGGGCGGTTGAATGCCGATCTGCCGGATTTGCGCTTGCACCTGTCGGCCGGCGAAGGTGACCTGGACCCGCGTCGTCCGGGCCTGGATGCCTTGCTGGTATTCGCCGAGCCGCCATGGCCTGCGGATATGCAGGTGTATGAACTGACCAGCGAACGAATCGGCCCGGTGCTCAGCCCCCGCTTCTCCGGGTATGAGTCGCTGCGTGACGCACCGGCCAGTGCCTTGCTCGAATTACCCTTGTTGCATACCACATCGCGACCGCAAGCCTGGCCCAGTTGGGCACAGCACAATCAACTCGACCCCGGGGCCTTGAAGTTCGGCCAGGGTTTCGAGCATTTGTATTACTTGCTGGAGGCGGCCGTGGCCGGGCTGGGTGTGGCGATTGCCCCACAGCCATTGGTGGCCGAGGACGTGAAGGCGGGTCGCCTGGTTGCGCCGTGGGGGTTTTCTCAAACCCCGGCGCAACTGGCGTTGTGGTTACCCAAGCGCGCCGCGGACGGGCGCGCTCGGCAGCTGGCGCAGTGGCTCAAAAATGAGCTGCGCCAGGCAGATTAATCACCGCGTTTGCACAGCAGGTAGGCCGCCAGCAAACCCAGGGCCCCGACGGCTACACCCGCGGTGGTCCAGGGGTGTTCCTGCGCGTAATCGCGGGTCGCGATCCCGGTCTCACGGGTTTTCACTTTGACTTCTGTGTAGGCATCGCTGAGCAGGCTGCGCGAGTGTTTCAGCGCGCTCTCGGCATTGCTTTTGAGGGACTTGAGGGTTTTCAGCGACTCGTCCGAGGCATCACTTTTCAGGCTTTCCAACGACTTGAGCAGACTCTCGATCTCGGCTTCCATGCTTTGCAATGAGGCTTTACGTAAAGAGGTGTTGGCCATGATGGCTCTCCTGCATTGATTGAGTAGCGTGTGTTGGTTCCGACTCCAGCGGTTCGCGAAAGTGCAGAAAATATGAACCTTAGCAGCAGAAATGCCCACAGAAGAAATACCGAAAATCACTGCTAGGCTGTAGGAACACCCAAGGAGATCGCCATGACAGACCACCACACGTACAAGAAAGTCGAACTGGTTGGCTCCTCGCCCACCAGTATCGAGGACGCCATCAACAATGCCTTGGCTGAGGCCAGCAAAAGCATCAAGCACCTGGAATGGTTTGAGGTCACTGAAACCCGAGGCCACATCAAGGACGGCAAGGCTGCGCACTTCCAGGTGACGCTGAAGGTCGGGTTCCGGATTGCGAATAGCTGAAGATGAACTAGATTTCTGAACTTGTGAGCTGGCCGATTGCCATAGGGAGTGGCAAAGCGCTACTTAATCTGCGAGCGCTGATGCCTTGGGCTGAACGCTAATCCTATTGATCCGACCAGGGAATGTGACCGATGAAGAAGTTGATTCTGGCTATTGGTTTGCTGAGCATCGCAGGAACAACCCTTGCGGCCGGCAAGCCTTGTGAAGAACTGAAAGCGGAAATTGCAGCGAAACTCGATGCCAAGGGCGTGTCAGGTTATTCGTTGGAAATCGTCGACAAGGGCACTGCGGCTGACGGTAAAGTCGTAGGCACCTGTGAAGGTGGTTCCAAGGAAATCGTCTACAAGAAGTAGTTTGAATTCGCTGCAAGTGAAAAGCCGACGCTTTGGCGTCGGCTTTTTTATGGGCGCGGGGTAAGTGCTCAGCCTCTCATCACCTGCGCCAGCAGCTCGTAGGAGTGCAGGCGATCGGCGTGCTCGTACAGGTCGCAGGTGAAGATCAGTTCATCGGCCTGGGTCTGTTCGATCAGGACTTCCAGCTTGCCGCGAATTTTTGCCGGACTGCCGACCATGGCCAGCCCGAGGAAATCCCCGACTGCCTGTTTCTCATGGGGTAACCACAGGCCGTCCATGCTCTCGACGGGCGGGCGCTGAACCAGGCTTTGCCCACGCATCAGCGCGAGGATGCGCTGGTAGACCGACGTAGCCAGGTACTCGGCCTGCTCATCGGTGTCGGCGGCGACCAGTGGTACGCCGAGCATCACATAGGGCTTGTCGAGGACCGCTGATGGCTTGAAGTGATTGCGATAGACGCGAATCGCCTCGTGCATGTAGCGCGGTGCGAAATGCGAGGCAAAGGCGTAGGGCAAGCCTCGTTCGCCCGCCAGCTGTGCGCTGAACAGGCTGGAACCCAGGAGCCACACCGGGACGTTGGTGCCGGTACCGGGCATGGCGATGATGCGTTGGTCCGGTGTGCGGGGGCCGAGGTAGCGCACCAGTTCGGCGACGTCTTCGGGGAAGTCATCGGCGCTGCCGGAACGTTCGCGACGCAAGGCGCGAGCGGTCAGTTGATCGGAACCTGGGGCACGGCCCAGGCCGAGGTCGATCCGGCCCGGATAGAGGCTTTCCAGGGTGCCGAACTGTTCGGCGATCACCAGTGGTGCATGGTTGGGTAGCATCACCCCGCCGGAGCCGACACGAATGCTCGACGTGCCGCCGGCCAGATAACCCAGCAACACCGAGGTGGCGGAGCTGGCAATGCCGTCCATGTTGTGGTGCTCGGCGACCCAGAAGCGGTTGTAACCCCATTTTTCGACGTGCTGCGCCAGGTCCAGCGAGTTGCGCAAGGATTGGGCCGGGCTGCCGTTCTCCCGCACGGGCACCAGGTCGAGGGTCGAGAACTTGATATCGGACAGTTGTTTCATAAGCCTGCGTCTCCAAGGGGTATGCAGGCTTTTCTCACTAACGAAAACCTGCCGAATGTATAAGCCTGTTCTATGCAATGTGGGCATATACCCGAGTTTCAATAGCTGACCTGAAAATGCCTACCAGATAAGCGGTTCTATCCGACAGGGTGAACTTTGTCCGGCCATCTATCCTCAGAACCCTTAGCTACCGAAAACCATCAAGGCGCGACTCTCGCGCCGGATCTTGAGGAGGCACACATGAGCATCAAGAAGAAAGCATCGGCACATTGGGAAGGTGACCTGAAAACAGGGATCGGCTCGATTTCCACGGAAACCGGGGTCCTCAGGGAAGCCCCCTACGGCTTCAAGGCGCGTTTCGAGGGTGGTAAAGGGACCAACCCCGAAGAACTGATCGGCGCAGCACATGCAGGCTGTTTCTCCATGGCCTTTTCGATGATTCTCGGCGACGCCGGCCTTAAGGCCGAGAGCATTGATACGCAGGCAGAGGTGACCCTGGATCAGGTCGACGGTGGTTTTGCGATTACCGCCGTGCACCTGATTCTCAAGGCAAAAATCCCCGGCGCCAGCCAGCAGCAATTTGACGAGTTGAGCAAAAAAGCCAAGGAAGGTTGCCCGGTGTCCAAGGTGCTGAACGCGACAATCACCCTGGATGGCACGCTCGTCAGTTGAACCTCTCCTCCCCCACATAGGAGTTGGCTTGCCAGCGAAACGGACCTGTCTGACACCACGAGTTGGCAGATTCGCCAACAAGCCGACTCCTACAAATCAGAACTCCCAGGGCGAAATTGTGGTCGAATAAATGACAGCAGCCCAAGCGCACACCCGTGCGCGCTGCTTCAAGGGAGCTTCAACCATGAAACGTTTTGCCTTGGCGGTTATCTGCGGTGCGCTGGCCACATCGGCCCTGGCGGCGCCAAAACCGTGCGAAGAACTCAAGGCCGAGATCGAAGCCAAGATCCAGGCCAACAACGTATCGTCCTATACGCTGGAAATTGTCAGCAAAGATGATGCGCATGACCCGAACATGGTAGTCGGCACCTGCGACGGCGGTAGCAAAAAAATCATCTATCAAAAGAACGACCGCTAAGACGCCTCAGGGCACGCAATTGACCTGACGTTCTTCGGCAACGAGCTGGCGCTGGGCGTTGTACAGCCGGGCGCTGGGGGTAAAGGCCAGTGAGCGGGCCTCGAGCCGGTAACGCTGGCCCGCTTCGAAATGCTCGTAAGAGATGGTCATGTAGCACAACCGCTCCTGCGGGTCGGTGTTCATGCCCATGCCACCGCCAAACACTTCAAAGTCAAAACGCACGGTCAGTTCATGGCTGCCCGGCGTGACCTGGAAAAAACGCCCATCACGCTGTGGTTGATTGTCCAGGCGCTCGGCCATCAGGACTTTTCCGCCGGGGGTTGGCATGGCGAAGTCGACCCAGGCCATGTTCGGATTGACATCCGGCAGGGGGCTGGCGGCGCACGCAGACAATGCGCCGAGGGCAAAGAACAGCAAATACCTGTGCATGATTCAGTTCCGGGTGGTCAGGTATTCAGCATAGCGCCGATCAGGTGCGCTGACAGCCCGCTGGTTGCGCCTGGCCAACCACTTTGCGCTGTTCGTCGTAGAGTTTGGCCCAGGGACGGAAGCCAATGTTGCCAGCCTGCAACTGATAGCGCTGGCCAGCGTTGAAGTCGTTGAATTTCACGCTCAACTGACAATCTCGCCACAACGGCTCGGCGTTTGGGCCGATGTTGGTTGGATCGACGGTGAACTGATAACGCACCGTCAGTTCATGGCGGCCGGGCGGAACCTGGAAGTAGCGTTTGTCCACAGAGGTTTTGTCATCCACCTCCAGCGCTTGCAATGCAGTGTCTTCAGGGTGAGGGGCGAGGTCGATCCAGGCTTGCGTCGGGTCGGGTTGGGGCAATCCAGCACAGCCGGCCAGCATCAGCAGGCCTCCAGTCAGCAGTAACACGCGCATAGCGAAGCTCCAGTCAGGCGAGATAGTCTTGCGGGCAGACTCCCCAAGGATGATTCGATGTGATCAGGCTGGTTCCAAGCCATCGGTTACTTGATCGCGTTTTGCGCGTTTTGTTTCCGGCTGTGATGTTTTTGTTGCTCAACGGTTGTGCCAGCGTCGATTACTACAGCCAGTTGGCCAGCGGTCAGTGGCAGTTGCTGCGGGCTCGTGAGCCGGTCAGCAAGGTGCTGGCTGACCCGGCCAGCGACGCGACATTGCGCTCGCACCTGGAGCAATCGCAAAAGGCCCGCGACTTCGCCAGCCAGCACCTGCACCTGCCGGACAACCTGAGCTATCGCCTCTACGCAGACCTAGGTCGCCCCTATGTGGTGTGGAATGTGTTCGTCACTGCGGAATTTTCCCTCAGCCCGCAGAACCATTGCTTCCCAATTGCCGGGTGCGTGGCCTACCGCGGGTACTACCGCCAGAGTGCGGCGCGGGGCGAGGCAGCCCTGCAGCGACTGCAGGGCATGGATGTCTCGATCAGTGGCGTGGAGGCCTATTCAACCTTGGGTTGGTTCAATGACCCGATCCTCAATTCGATGCTGGGCTGGGGCGACGAGCGCCTGGCCAGCCTGATTTTTCATGAGCTGGCGCATCAGCGTTTTTATCTGAAGGACGACACTGAGTTCAACGAGTCGTTTGCCACCTTCGTTGAGCAGCAAGGCACTCGGCAATGGCGCATAGCCCGCGGGTTACCCCCGGCCAACGACGCCCGGGTGCGACAGCGCGAGCAGTTCACCCAGTTGCTGCTGGACTGTCGCACGCGCCTGGAGGCCCTGTACGCCCTGCCCTTGCCGAGTGAGCAGATGCGCCAGCGCAAGAACGCCGAGTTCGAGCGCTTGCGCAGCGACTACCGAACCCTACGTGACAGCCAATGGGCCGGCGATAAGCGTTACGACGCCTGGATCTACGCCCCCATGAACAACGCGCGTCTGCTGCCCTTCGGTCTGTACGAGCAATGGGTGCCGGCGTTTGCCCAGTTGTTCAGGCAGTCGGCGGGAGATTGGCAGAGGTTCTACGACGCCGTCGAACAGTTAGGTGCGTTACCGGCGCAGCAGCGCAAGGCGGCCCTGAGGTCGTTGTCTGGCTAAGGGGCGCCATCGCGGGCAAGCCTCGCTGCTACAAGGGGGGCGCTTGTAGCAGCAAGGCTTGCCCGCGATGACAATCTTAATCGTCGCGCAAAAACGCTTGATGCAACTGCGCCAGCGTTTCGAAGTAGTACGCTGGGTGCTCGGCGTTCAGTTCTTCAAGGCTGCCAAAGCCATAGCCCACCGCGGCGGCATCCAGGCCGTTGCGCTTGGCGCCGATCAGGTCGTGTTTACGATCGCCGATCATCAGGGTGCTGCTTGGGTCCAGCCCCTCCTCGGCCACCAGGTGGGCAATCAGTTCGACCTTGTCGGTGCGGGTGCCGTCCAGCTCACTGCCGTAGATCACCTTGAAGTGTCGGTCGAAATCGAAGTGGCGCGCGATCTCCCGGGCAAAGATCCAGGGTTTCGACGTTGCGATATACAGCTCTCGCCCCTGCCCGCTCAAGGTTTCCAGCAGTGGTGTGACGCCATCGAACACCCGATTTTCATAGAGCCCGGTGACTTTGAAGCGCTCACGGTAGAAGTTCACCGCGTCCCACGCCTTGGCCTCGTCGAAGGCGTAGAACTGCATGAAGGCCTGCAGCAAGGGCGGGCCGATGAAGTGTTCCAGTTTGCCGAGGTCCGGCTCATCGATCCCCAGTTTGCCCAAGGCGTACTGGATGGAACGGGTGATCCCTTCGCGCGGGTCGGTCAGGGTGCCATCAAGGTCGAATAAAACGCTTTGGTAATGCATGAATATTTCCGAATGAGAGTCAGAGCTGGTCGTAGCCTTCGGCCAGATGCAGGTCTTTGAGCTTGACGTAGTTGGCCGCGCTGTAGGTAAAGAATGCGCGCTCCTTGTCGGTCAACGGCCGGGCCTGTTTTACCGGGCTGCCCACATACAGGAAGCCGCTGGCCAGGCGTTTACCTGGCGGCACCAGGCTTCCCGCGCCGATGATCACCTCGTCCTCGACCACGGCCCCGTCCATCACAATGCTGCCCATGCCGATCAGAATCCGGTTGCCGACGGTGCAGCCGTGCAGCATGACTTTGTGGGCAATGGTCACGTCATCGCCGATCAGCAGCGGGAAACCGTCCGGGTTGAATGGCCCGGCGTGGGTGATGTGCAGTACGCAGCCGTCCTGCACGCTGGTGCGCTGGCCAATGCGGATGCGGTGCATGTCGCCGCGGATCACGGTCAGCGGCCAGACGGAGCTGTCGGCGCCTATTTCGACGTCGCCGATCACCACTGCCGAACCGTCGACAAACGCGCCATGGTCGAGCACGGGAGTGTGGTTCTGATACTTGCGAAGGGACACGATAGGCTCTCTCTCTGTTGCTGATAGCTGCGGTTGGCGTCGATTGTAATTAAGATGGGGCAATGTTTCTTCCAGCCAAGGTGCCAACCGTGAGCGTGAACAACCCTCTTTTGCAGTCCTACGACCTGCCGCCGTTCTCGGCGATCCGCGCCGAGCATGTACAACCGGCCATCGAACAGATTCTCGCGGACAACCGCGCTGCCATTGCCGACCTCCTCAAGACCCAGGGCACTGAACCGACCTGGGCCGGCCTGGTGCTGGCGATGGATGAGCTCAACGACCGCCTGGGCGCCGCCTGGAGCCCGGTCAGCCACCTTAACGCGGTGTGCAACAGCGCCGAGTTGCGTGAAGCTTACGAGTCCTGCCTGCCAGCGCTGAGCGCCTACTCCACCGAGCTGGGGCAGAACCGTGAACTGTTCCAGGCCTTCGAAGCCCTGGCCAACAGCCCGCAGGCGGCCGGCTTTGATGTGGCGCAAAAAACCATCCTCGAACATTCCCTGCGGGACTTCCGCCTGTCGGGTATCGACCTGCCGGAGGCTGAGCAAAAGCGTTATGCCGAGGTGCAGAGCAAGCTGTCTGAACTGGGCAGCCGCTTTTCCAACCAGTTGCTCGATGCCACCCAGGCCTGGACCAAGCACATCACCGAGGAGGCCGCCCTCGCCGGCCTGACGGATTCGGCCAAGGCGCAAATGGCCGTCGCGGCGCAAGCCAAGGAGCTGGATGGCTGGTTGATCAGCCTGGAGTTTCCGAGTTATTTCGCGGTGATGACCTACGCCCATGACCGTGCATTGCGCGAAGAAGTCTACGCCGCCTACTGCACTCGTGCGTCGGACCAGGGTCCCAACGCCGGTCAGAACGATAACGGGCCGGTGATGGAAGAGATCCTCGACTTGCGTCAGGAACTGGCCCGACTGCTGGGCTACAGCAGTTTCTCGGAACTGAGCCTGGCGACCAAAATGGCGGAGTCCAGCGATCAGGTCCTGAGCTTCCTGCGGGACCTGGCCAAGCGCAGCAAGCCGTTCGCCGCCCAGGACCTGGAGCAGTTGAAGGCCTATGCGGCCGAACAGGGCTGTGCTGACCTGCAAAGCTGGGACAGTGGTTTCTACGGGGAAAAACTCCGTGAGCAGCGTTACAGCGTCGCTCAAGAGGCGCTGCGCGCGTACTTCCCGATCGATAAAGTACTGGGCGGTCTGTTCGCTATCGTCCAGCGCCTGTACGGCATCGAGATCGCCGAGCAGACGGGATTCGACACCTGGCATCCGGATGTTCGCCTATTCGAAATCAAGGAAAACGGCGAGCACGTTGGCCGCTTCTTCTTCGACCTGTACGCGCGCGCCAACAAGCGCGGTGGTGCCTGGATGGACGGTGCCCGCGACCGTCGTCGCACTGCCGAGGGCGTTCTGCAAAGCCCGGTAGCCAACCTGGTGTGTAACTTCACCCCGGCCGACAGTGGCAAGCCGGCGCTGTTGACCCATGATGAAGTCACCACCCTGTTCCACGAGTTTGGCCACGGCTTGCATCACCTGCTGACCCGAGTCGAGCATGCGGGTGTATCCGGTATCAATGGTGTGGCCTGGGATGCGGTCGAGTTGCCGAGCCAGTTCATGGAGAACTGGTGCTGGGAGCCGGAAGGCCTGGCGCTGATTTCCGGTCACTATGAAACCGGCGAGCCACTGCCCCAGGACTTGCTGCAGAAAATGCTCGCGGCGAAGAACTTCCAGTCGGGCCTGATGATGGTGCGTCAGTTGGAGTTTTCCCTGTTCGACTTCGAACTGCACGCCACGCACGGCGATGGTCGCAGTGTGCTGCAGGTGCTCGAGGGCGTGCGCGACGAGGTCTCGGTCATGCGTGCGCCGGCCTACAACCGCTTCCCCAACAGTTTCGCGCACATCTTTGCCGGTGGTTACGCCGCGGGTTACTACAGCTACAAATGGGCGGAAGTGCTGTCGGCTGACGCGTTCTCCAGATTTGAGGAGGAAGGTGTACTCAACGCTGCGACCGGTCGGGCCTTCCGTGAGGCGATCCTGGCGCGTGGAGGCTCCCAGGAGCCAATGGTGCTGTTCGTCGACTTCCGCGGACGTGCACCGTCGATTGACGCACTCTTGCGCCACAGCGGCCTGGATGAGGGCGCGGCAGCATGAGTGATGGGCCTGTGAGCATAACCAAGAAGCGCTTTATCGCTGGAGCAGTGTGCCCGGCGTGCAGCGAGCCGGACAAATTGATGATGTGGAGTGAAGACGACGTACCGCACCGCGAATGCGTCGCGTGCGGTTACTCGGACACACTCAATGAGCAGGGTTTGTCGGTTCCCAAGGAGTTGGGGACGCGGGTCAACACCGGTGCTGTGAAGGTGGCTGATACCAAGGTTCAGACTGTGCAGTTCTTTGTGAACCCGAAGTTGAAGAAAAAAACTGACGAGGCACAGTAACGGCAACTAACAAAGCCGGCTCCCTGAGAAGCCGGCTTTGTTCAGTCTAATGAGCTGATTTATGATCAGCCATTAACTTTAATCCACTTTAAAGTCATTCGACTTATAAGTTTAATTCAAGGACTGGTAATACTGGCGTAGGCTTTTGCCAAGGCCAGGAGTTTTGCCTTGTCATCCTCATCGATATCACGGTCATCATCGACATCCTTGTTGATGTTGGCAATGCTGAACGACTGGCCGCCATCGTAGGAGGACGCAATAATTGTGGTGGAGTCCAGCAACGCCTCGGTCGGCGCCTCGTTTTGCTGATCCCAGCCTGACTCTTTTAATGCAAACTGCATGGACACCAGGACTTCATCTGGATCAACCACAGTGGGACCCAGTTTTTGCAGAAAAATGCCACGACGATTGAAGTACGACATTATTAAATCCTTTTAAATAATGATCAAAGTTATAAACGAACGTCTGGATACTATCGAGGTGCACCTGACGATCGCCACTTCATTGTTGTAACGCAGCATGTCGCCAAGTTCATTGTGTTGTTATAAGAGCGCTCATTAGCGTTGTGCAGGTGCCGAACGGCACTAGGCGGAGAATGGTTCGGGGTGTACTGTATATTCATACAGTCAAAGGGCTCCTCCATGAATTCGCCATTACCCCCGCGCGGTCGTGGTACCGCAACAAACCCGCACAACCGCTTCGCGTCGAGCCGCTCAGTCGCCGAAGACGATGGTTGGTACCAGGAAGTGCCGCTGACCCAAGGCACCGAGGTGCGCATTGAAACGGCGAAGACCATCATCACCCGCAACAACTCGCCAGACTTACCCTTCGACCGTTCGATCAATCCTTATCGGGGCTGTGAGCACGGTTGCATCTACTGTTACGCGCGGCCCAGCCATGCGTATTGGGACCTATCCCCCGGTCTGGATTTCGAGACCCGGCTGATTGCCAAAACCAACGCCGCCGATGTGCTTGAGGAGCAACTGTCCAAGCGTGGCTACCGGTGCGCGCCGATCAATCTCGGCTCAAATACCGACCCCTATCAGCCGATCGAGCGCGAACACCGAATTACCCGGCAAATTCTCCAGGTACTACTACGCTATCGGCATCCAGTGACGATTATCACCAAGGGGTCGCTGATCCTGCGCGATCTGGATCTGTTGACCGAATTGGCTTCGCAGCGGCTGGTGGCGGTGATGATCAGCCTGACCAGTCTGGACGATGAGCTCAAGCGCATTCTTGAACCGCGTACAGCGGCGCCCAAGGCGCGATTACGGGCCATCAGGGTGATGCGCGAGGCGGGTATTCCGGTGGGCGTGCTGTGCTCGCCAATGATTCCGATGATCAACGATAGCGAGTTGGAGAGTCTGCTGGCGGCCGCCCAGGCGGCTGGTGCCCAGAGTGCGGCCTACATGATGTTGCGCCTGCCGTTGGAGGTTGCACCGCTCTTCGAGGAATGGCTGGCGGCGCATTACCCGCAACGAGCGGCGCATGTGCTGAGCCTGATCCGCCAGAGTCGTGGCGGCGAGTTGTACGACAGTCGCTTTGGCGCGCGAATGCGCGGTGAGGGGCCGTTCGCTGACTTGCTGGCACAACGGTTTGCCAAGGCAATGAAGCGGCTGGGGCTGAATCAGCGTGAGGGGTTCAACCTCGATTGCACGGCTTTTTGTCCTCCGGGTGCGCAGATGTCGTTGTTGTAGATAACGATTAGGCCTGTTTTGTCGTGGTACGTAATATGCGTAATGGTACGTTATTGTCGGTTTTTGGCTTGTGGCGCTTGTGGCGCTTGTTGCCGGGTGGTCGATTTCGATTGAGATACGTATTACCAGCCGCTGGTTGCGCCAGCTTCGCTTAGCCAGACCTTCGGCCAACTACTCAGGTATCAAGGGGGGGGGCGGTAGACGGATAATGTACCGACGCCCCAGGTTGACCGTAACTCGCCAAGCCTGTCCTTGGTCTTGGATTACAGCACTGGGACGTCGGGTGCTCAGAGTTACTAGCGTAATTAATTAACTGGTAAACCAGCCTTGAATCCAGCCGCTAATATTATTGAAAGTCGACTTGATATCGGCGAAGGCGTTTTTAACCCACGTGATAGTTTCGGCTACAACTTTTGTAATGAAGGCATTGAGTTTTTCCGACATGATTCGGAACAGGCTGAAAATCATATCAGTTGTGGACATTATTGCTTTTTGTGCGTTCGGGTGCCGCTCGCCGATTTCAATGGCCTTATCGAAAATCCGGTCGATATTTTTTTCGGATTGCTCTTTTTCGTAAGCGCGTCTTTCATTCATTTGCTGTTTGAATGTCGCAATGGCAGCTGCATCACCCGCAGCGTTGCTCAAGTTTTGGGCGTCGTTGGTAATGCTGAGCTCTACGCTCTGATTCTGGGTGGTAGCCAGCATTTTTGCTTCCGACTTCAGTTCTTCCAGTGCGATTGCTTCATCTGGGGAAATGTCATCTAGTTGGGTAGCGTTGGGCATGGAGAAACTACGAGCGGGTTGTTGTTTGCCACCCGCCAACACGGATTTGTGGTGGGCGCGAAGTTCGTTCATGGTTTCGACAAAAGCAGTCATTGGGTTCATTCCTTTGAAGGTGTTTTTAGTTTTCAAGTGCTGGTGCACTTGCTGGTTAGATTAATGAGGATTTCAGAATAAAGTAGGCTTAAAATCTTTCTCTTTGTTTCTTGAGCCTGGCATATCAGTTGTTCGCTGCCCTGTCAGGATTAGGTGTTGCTGTTAATGTATTCGTAGAGATTGTTCGTGCCACAAGTGTTGAACTGTCACATATGCTGCTCAATTGTCTTTGTTCAGTCTCAATTAAGTCCGAGGGTTATTGCGGTGTCTGGCTTGTTCTTTGTGGGTGACGCCACCGTCGTTTGCATTGCACCTGAGTGATGTAAACTCTGGAGCACCCCCCCTAATGTGCCAACGAGGATGAGTGATGAGTGACAAAGACAAGCCACCGTTGGCTGCATCGGCTTCAGCCCTTCCAGAGGCTGAAAGCGCCGATGCAGCGCTGCAGCACATTGTTGACGGCTTTCTGCATTTTCATCATGAGGTCTTCCCGCAACAGGAAGAACTCTTCAAGAAGCTCGCTACGGCCCAGCGGCCACGGGCAATGTTTATCGCGTGTGCCGATTCGCGAATCGTCCCTGAACTCATCACGCAAAGCGCGCCAGGCGACCTGTTCGTCACGCGCAATGTGGGCAACGTCGTCCCGCCTTACGGGCAAATGAATGGCGGTGTTTCTACGGCCATCGAATACGCCGTGCTGGCGCTGGGTGTTCAGCACATCATCATTTGCGGGCACTCCGATTGCGGCGCCATGCGGGCGGTCCTCAACCCGCAAAGCCTGGAAAAGATGCCCACGGTCAAAGCCTGGCTAGTTCATGCGGAAGTCGCCAAAAGCATGGTCCAGGACAACTGTCAGTGCGCCACCGAACACGAAAGCATGCAGGTGCTGACCGAAGAAAACGTGATCGCCCAGCTGCAGCATTTGCGTACTCACCCCTCAGTGGCTTCGCGCATGGCCAACGGTCAGTTGTTCATCCATGGCTGGGTCTACAGTATCGAATCCAGTGAAATAAAAGCCTACGACGCGGACAAGGGCTGCTTCTTGCCTTTGGACGGTAGCCTTCCGATCCCCATGGCGACGCCCAAGGCGCGCTTCTAGATCTTGCGTGGCTGGTCGGGGCGGCTGAAAAAGCGTGCAGGCTTCGCCACACCGAATCAATCCGGGGGAAGGCTCATGGAGGGGGCGACTGAAAGCGCTTCAGCCAAGGAAGCTGCTGGCTTGCAGGGTGATGTTTCTGGCTGAGGTTCAGCCGGTCAAAGTCCTTGTGGGAGTAAGCAAGGCTACTCCCACAAGTGTTGGAGGGCTCAGGCGGCTGGTTGATCCAGCTCCAGGCCCACACCCAGTTGGCGCGACAGGCACGGCCAGCGTTTCCAGGCGGCACCGGTGTCCGGGCTGTTGAGTTTTTCCCGATAGGCTTCGACGGACTCCAGGGCGAAGCTGTCTTCGTTGAGCATTTCGTCAACGGCGTGATGAACCGCCTCATCCAGTTGATTGGCGAAGTCTTCGCCGATCAGTTGGTGGGCAATCAGGTTGGCGACAGTCATGTCCAAGGGGATCAGTGGCTGGCCGAAATGTTTGATGTAGAGGTCGTTCACTTCTTCTACCAGGCGATGGGCCAGGTAGGCTTCGTCCAGCAGGCTGTCCAGGCCTACGTGGCCGTTCATGATTGCCGGCGGTTGGAGGAAGAACTGTTCGGCGATCTTCAGGACCGGCTTGATCTGTGATTCGATCCCGGCTTCGCGCGCGACTTCGTTGGCAGCGTCGAGCAGGTCCGGGACCTGGTCGATGTAGGCGGCCACAAAACGGGTCATCACGCCCTTGGCGTCGACGTCCGGCAATTGGATAGCGGCATGCAGGTGGGGCAATTGGACTTCCAGCTGACGGGTCAGCTGACCGGTTTCGGACTCATGTAAATGGGCACGTTGAATCTGCTCGCGCAATGCGGCGGTGTTCATGAAAACTCCAGGAAACGAAGGCAAGGAAATAGGGGAAGACATAAGTTAGCTTGCTTATGAAAACCGTTAAGACGTATTTGTCATAATTGTTTCACCTTTGATGCATCCAAGTTATATCGATTTGCCATCACCTGATCACATCCTTCTCCATCCGCAGCCTGCGGCGCAAGCCCCAGGTGTTTCAGCTGATTTACGCCATCGCGTTGCGAGGTCCCACTCGCTGTCTATACTCGGTTCTGTATGAAGTTAGCTGATGACGCCCGACTGCATGTGCAGCAAGGCTTGGCGGTTTAAGTTCGTAGTCTAGGCAGCCGCTCCCTTGGACGCAGGTGAAAGCCGGCGGGATAACAAGAACGATAAGGGGAACCCGCAATGATGCGACATCCACAAGTCTGGATGGGCCTCCTGTTGTGGTCGATTTTCAGCCAGGCGCAAGCCGCCTGGACTGTGAATATGGCGCCTGGGGCTACTGAAATCAGTCACGCAGTCTTCGACCTGCACATGACCATTTTCTGGATCTGTGTAGTGATCGGCATCATCGTCTTCGGTGCGATGTTTTGGTCGATGATCATGCATCGGCGCTCCACCGGGCAGGTGGCCGCCAAATTCCATGAAAGTACGACGGTCGAGATCCTCTGGACCGTGGTGCCCTTCATCATCCTTGTCGCCATGGCTGTTCCGGCGACCGCCACCCTGATCAAGATGTACGACAGCAGTGAGCCGGATATCGATATCCAGGTCACCGGCTATCAATGGAAGTGGCACTACAAATACCTGGGCCAGGACGTCGAGTTCTTCAGCAACCTGGCCACCCCGCAAGAGCAGATCCGCAACCAGAGCACCAAGGGCGAACACTACCTGCTGGAGGTCGATCAGCCATTGGTGCTGCCGATCGGTGCCAAGGTACGCTTTCTGGTGACCTCCGCCGATGTCATTCACTCCTGGTGGGTGCCGGCCTTTGCGGTCAAGCGCGATGCCATCCCCGGCTTCGTCAACGAGGCCTGGACCCGGGTCGACAAGCCTGGGATCTACCGTGGCCAGTGCGCCGAACTGTGCGGCAAGGACCACGGCTTCATGCCCATTGTGGTCGACGTCAAAAGCCAGGCCGATTACGACACCTGGCTGGCCGAGCGCAAGGCCGAAGCGGCCAAGCTCAAAGAGCTGACCAGCAAGGAATGGACGCTGGAGGAACTCAAGGAGCGCGGTGACAAGGTCTATCACACCACCTGCGTGGCCTGTCACCAGGCTGAAGGCCAGGGCTTGCCGCCAATGTTCCCGGCGCTCAAGGGTTCGAAAATCGCCACCGGCCCCATAGCGGATCACTTGGGCATTGTCTTCCACGGCAAGCCAGGCACCGCCATGGCGGCGTTCGGCAAGCAACTGTCGGAAGTCGATATCGCTGCCGTGGTGACCTACGAGCGCAATGCCTGGGGCAACAACAAGGGCGACATGGTCACGCCAAAAGACGTGCTGGCCCTCAAGCAGGAGGAAAGCAAATGAGGCGCTCGATTGCATGTTCCCGTGAGCGCTTGGGGCGTGATGCCTCGAGCCGCCCAGTCCATCCGTCTACAGGAGTCAGGACATGAGTGCAGTGATCGATGACCATGGTCATGCCGGCCATGACCACGCCCATGGCCCTGCCAAGGGCCTGATGCGCTGGGTACTGACCACCAACCACAAGGACATCGGCACGCTGTACCTGTGGTTCAGCTTCATGATGTTCCTGCTCGGTGGCTCGTTTGCCATGGTGATCCGTGCCGAGCTGTTCCAGCCCGGGCTGCAGATCGTCGAGCCGGCGTTCTTCAATCAGATGACCACCATGCATGGCCTGGTCATGGTCTTCGGCGCGGTGATGCCGGCGTTTGTCGGCCTGGCCAACTGGATGATCCCGCTGATGATCGGCGCGCCGGACATGGCCCTGCCGCGGATGAACAACTTCAGTTTCTGGTTGCTGCCGGCAGCGTTCCTGATGCTGGTCTCGACCTTGTTCATGCCTGGTGGCGGACCGAACTTCGGCTGGACCTTCTACGCGCCCCTATCCACGACCTACGCCCCGGAAAGCGTGACCTTTTTCATCTTCGCGATTCACCTGATGGGTATCAGTTCGATCATGGGGGCAATCAACGTGATCGCCACCATCCTCAATCTGCGCGCCCCCGGCATGACCCTGATGAAAATGCCATTGTTCGTCTGGACCTGGCTGATCACCGCCTTCCTGCTGATCGCGGTGATGCCGGTGCTGGCCGGTTGCGTGACCATGATGCTGATGGACATCCACTTCGGCACCAGCTTCTTCAGTGCCGCCGGTGGCGGTGACCCGGTGCTGTTCCAGCATGTGTTCTGGTTCTTTGGTCACCCCGAGGTGTACATCATGATCCTGCCGGCCTTCGGTGCCGTCAGCTCGATCATCCCGACCTTTTCGCGCAAACCGTTGTTTGGCTACACCTCGATGGTCTACGCGACAGCGAGCATCGCCTTCCTGTCGTTCATCGTCTGGGCGCACCACATGTTCGTGGTGGGCATCCCGCTGGTGGGCGAGCTGTTCTTCATGTACGCCACCCTGCTGATCGCGGTACCCACCGGGGTCAAGGTGTTCAACTGGGCCAGTACCATGTGGCAGGGCTCGCTGACGTTCGAGACGCCCATGCTGTTTGCCGTGGCGTTCGTGATCCTGTTCTCGATCGGCGGTTTCTCCGGATTGATGCTGGCCATCGCGCCGGCGGACTTCCAGTACCAGGACACTTACTTTGTGGTGGCGCACTTCCACTACGTGCTGGTGCCGGGGGCGATCTTCGGGATCTTCGCGTCCGCCTACTACTGGATGCCCAAGTGGACCGGGCATATGTATGACGAGACCCTGGGCAAGCTGCATTTCTGGTTGTCCTTCATCGGCATGAACATGGCGTTTTTCCCGATGCACTTCGTCGGGCTGGCGGGCATGCCGCGCCGGATCCCCGACTACAATCTGCAGTTTGCCGATTTCAACATGGTGTCTTCGATTGGCGCCTTCATGTTTGGCGCCACGCAGATCTTCTTCCTGTTCATCGTGATCAAGACCATTCGCGGCGGCGAGCCAGCACCGGCCAAACCGTGGGATGGCGCTGAAGGCCTGGAGTGGAGCATTCCCTCGCCCGCGCCGTATCACACCTTCACCACCCCGCCGGAAGTGAAATGAACGCCCCGGCAGGGTTCTCGACGGAGGTCATGAATCATGGCTGATTCGATCTCCACGAAAAAACTGGTTACCCGCTTATTGCTGGTGGTGGCGGCGATGTTTGTCTTCGGGTTTGCCCTGGTGCCGATCTATGACGTGATGTGCAAGGCGCTGGGAATCAATGGCAAGACTGGCGGGCAGTATTCCGGCGAGCAGCAGGTGGACGAGTCGCGCCAGGTACGCGTGCAGTTCCTGTCCACCAATGCGATCGACATGGTCTGGGAGTTTTATCCCAAGTCCGATGACATCGTGGTCCACCCCGGTGCGGTCAACGAGATGATTTTCATCGCCCGCAACCCCAGCAGCCACCCGATGAGCGCCCAGGCGGTGCCGAGCATTTCACCTAGCGCGGCGGCGATGTATTTCCACAAGACCGAATGCTTCTGTTTTACCCAGCAAGTGCTGCAGCCCGGTCAGCAGATCGAGATGCCGGTACGTTTCATCGTTGATCGCGATATGCCCAAGGATGTGAAGCACTTGACGCTGGCTTACACGCTGTTCGATATCACCGCACGTCATCCACCCGTGGCCGTTGCACAAAAGACCGGTGGCTAGACGTTCAAGCGTGCCCGATAAGGAGAACAATAAATGGCAACTCATGAGCATTATTACGTTCCCGCCCAAAGCAAATGGCCGATCATCGCCACCGTCGGCATGTTCGTCACGGTGTTTGGCCTGGCCACCTGGTTCAACGATCTGAAGGCGGCGCGCCCGGATTCCCACGGCCCGCTGATCTTTTTCGTCGGGGGGTTACTGCTGGCCTACATGCTGTTTGGCTGGTTTGGCGCGGTGATCAAGGAAAGTCGTGCGGGGCTGTACAGCGCCCAGCTGGATCGCTCGTTCCGCTGGGGCATGAGCTGGTTCATCTTCTCCGAGGTGATGTTCTTCATCGCGTTTTTCGGTGCGCTGTTCTACGTGCGGCATATCTCGGGGCCGGCGCTGGGCGGTGAAGGGGCCAAGGGCATTGCGCACATGCTCTGGCCGAACTTCCAGTTCGTCTGGCCGTTGCTGGAAAACCCGGACTCCAAGCTGTTCCCGCCACCCAAGGACGTCATCAGTCCCTGGGGCCTGCCGCTGCTCAATACGGTGATCCTGGTCAGCTCCAGCGTCACCGTGACCATCGCCCACCATGCCCTGAAAAAAGGCCATCGCGGGGCGCTGAAAATCTGGCTGGCGCTGACCGTACTGCTGGGCTGCGCCTTTCTCGGCTTCCAGGCCGAGGAATACATCCACGCCTACCACGAACTGGGCCTGACCCTGGGCTCGGGCATCTACGGCGCAACCTTCTTCATGCTCACCGGATTCCACGGCGCCCACGTAACCATCGGCACCCTGATTCTGTTCGTGATGCTGATGCGGGTGTTGCGCGGGCACTTCGATGCCGAGCACCAGTTCGGCTTCGAGGCCGCGAGCTGGTACTGGCACTTTGTGGACGTGGTCTGGATCGGCCTGTTTGTTTTTGTCTACGTACTCTGAGGCGCACTACCAGGGGGCATGAGACACC
Source organism: Pseudomonas sp. P5_152 (assembly GCF_033989915.1). Lineage (NCBI taxonomy): Bacteria > Pseudomonadati > Pseudomonadota > Gammaproteobacteria > Pseudomonadales > Pseudomonadaceae > Pseudomonas > Pseudomonas sp. P5_152. The sequence goes on from NZ_JASFAH010000002.1 coordinate 3,101,750, forward strand.
AGTTGGCCACTGAAGAAGCCCCAAGCGATCAGGCCAACGGTAAGTGCGGCAAGGCCGACACGAATGCTCAAGGCGATGACCAGGCGATGTGAGCTGCTGTCGTCCTTGACCAGAAAAAACAGGCCGCTGAACAGGCTGACGACCGTGGCAATCAGCATCAGGACGATGGCTGCTTTGAGCATGGTGGGACTCCGGGGGAAATGCGATGCACTTGAGTATAGCTAGCTCGCCCGCTGACTTTCTGGCGCTGCCATGAAGCGTTTCCGGCCGGGCCTCGTGCCGACGCTGGTGGTGGCACTGTTGCTGCCGCTACTGGTGTCGCTGGGGTTCTGGCAACTGAGTCGGGGCGCGGAAAAAAGCGCGCTGCTGCACAGCTACGCTGAGCGTCGGGTCGCCGAGCCGATGGCCAGCGCCGAGCTGCAGCACACCGAGGATCCGGCCTTTCGCCGAGTGCGTCTGCATGGCCAGTTCGATGCCGGGCACAGTCTGCTGCTCGATAACCGGCAGCGCGATGGCAAGGTTGGTGTCGAGTTGCTGCAACCGTTCCAGGATCAGGCGACGGGACTCTGGCTGCTGGTCAATCGTGGCTGGCTGCCATGGCCGGACCGGCGCACACCACCGCAATTCACCACGCCGCAGGCGGTGCTGAGCCTCGACGCCCGGGTGTATGTCGCTCCGGGCGCGACCTTCCAGCTGCACGCCGACCCGAAGTCCGCGACCTGGCCACAACTGGTCACCGCAGTCGAGCCGGGCAAACTTTGGGCGACGCTGGGTCGTGAAGGTTTCGCCTACGAATTACGCACCGAAAGCGGCCCGGCGGCCTACCAGGCTGATTGGCCGGTGGTGGCCATGGGACCGGAAAAACACCTGGCTTATGCCGTGCAGTGGTTCGCCATGGCGATCGCCCTACTGGGCCTTTATCTCTATCTCGGTTGGCACAACGCAAAGGAGAAACACCATGGGAGCGGCCATGAATCCACCCAGCATGTCTGAGGCGAAATCCTCATCGAGCCGGCGCAAGGGGCGCGTGCAGTTGCTGCTGATCCTGTTGGGGGTGATCGGTCCGATGGTCCTCGCCACCGGCATGTACAAATTGCAGTTCTGGGTGCCGGAGGGTCGCAGTTACCACGGTGAACTGATCGGCAACGGACAGACCCGCGCCGATCTCGGCGTGCAGGCCCAGGACGACCGCTGGCAGGTGCTGGTGACGGCGCCCAAGGCGTGTTCGGTGGACTGCCAGCAACTGGTGTATCTGGCGCGCCAGATCCAGATCGGCCTCGGCCGCGATGCTTCCCGCGCCAGCCATGCATTGGCTGCCGCACAACCTTTGAGCGGCGACTACGAAGCCAAGCTGACCCGCGAATACCCGCAGCTACAGCGCTATCCCATGGACCTGAGCACGTTCAGTAAAACCACCGGGGATCAGGCTGCACCGCAGCTGTGGATCATCGATCCCCACGGCAACCTGGTGCTGCGTTATGGCCCCACTGTCAAAGGCAAGGACCTGCTCAACGACCTGCGCCATCTGCTGAAACTGTCGAACATCGGATAAGGGCATCGTCATGGCCAAACCTGGATTTCGCCTCGCGCTGTTTGCCACCTTGCTGGCACTGATTGTCGTGTTGCTGGGTGCCTACACCCGGCTGACCCACGCTGGCCTGGGCTGCCCGGACTGGCCGGGGTGCTACGGCTTTATCAGCGTGCCGAAAAGCGAAGCCCAACTGGCCCATGCCGAGCTGCATTTTCCCGACACCCCGGTGGAAGCCCACAAGGGCTGGAACGAGATGATCCATCGCTACTTCGCCGGCACCCTGGGCCTGCTGATCGCGCTGTTGGCGGCGCGCGCCTGGACCCATCGCCGGCATCCCGACCAACCCTTGAAGCTGCCGTTGTTCCTGCTGGTAGTGGTGTTTGCCCAGGCCGCCTTCGGCATGTGGACGGTGACGCTCAAGCTCTGGCCACAGGTGGTGACCGGGCATCTGCTCGGCGGGTTTGCCACCTTGAGCCTGCTGTTTCTGTTGACCTTGCGCTTGTCCGGGGTGCTGCCGGCGTTGATTGTGCCGCGCCGCTTGCAGTACTGGGCAACGGCCGGCTTGCTGCTGGTGATCGGACAGATCGCCCTGGGAGGCTGGGTCAGCTCCAATTATGCGGCGGTGGCGTGTATTGACTTCCCGACGTGCCATGGCCAGTGGTTGCCGCCGGCGGATTTTGCCAACGGCTTTCACCTGACCCAACACATTGGCCCCAATTACTTGGGTGGACAGTTGGACAGCGATGCACGCACGGCCATCCACCTGACCCACCGTATCGGCGCCTTGCTGGTGACCTTGGTGTTGCTCGGCCTGGCCTGGCAACTGAAGGGGGTCGGCATGACCCGCCTCGCCGGCCTGGTGCTGGTGGCCCTGGGGGCGCAAATCAGCCTGGGTATCAGCAACGTGCTGTTCCATTTGCCCCTGCCGGTCGCCGTGGCCCACAACGCGGGTGGCGCGGCGTTGTTGCTATGTCTGGTGCTGGTCAACTATCACGCCCGCACCAGCCTGGTCCGGGTCAAGCAGCCGGCGCTGCGACGCTGGCGCTTCAGCCCCCGTAAAAATGCGGCCGGACCCATAACAATAAAAGGAGAAATGCCATGGCGACTCTGATCGGCGAACGGCCCAGCCAGGCGATCTGGCGCGATTACCTGGAGCTGACCAAGCCCAAGGTGGTGGTGTTGATGCTGATCACCTCGCTGGTCGGCATGTTCCTCGCCACCCGCGCGGGCGTACCCTGGACCGTGCTGGTGTTCGGCAACCTGGGCATTGCCCTGTGTGCCGGAGGGGCGGCGGCGGTCAATCATGTGGTGGATCGGCGGATCGACGCGGTCATGGCCCGCACCCATAAGCGGCCGCTGGCGGAAGGCCGGGTGTCACCCGCTGCGGCGCTGACCTTCGCCCTGGTGCTGGCACTGAGTGGCCAGGCGTTGTTGCTGGCGTTCACCAATCCGTTGACGGCCTGGCTGACCCTCGCATCCTTGCTGGGTTATGCGGTGATCTACACCGGCTTCCTCAAGCGTGCGACGCCGCAGAACATTGTCATCGGCGGCCTGGCCGGTGCCGCCCCACCCTTGCTCGGCTGGGTCGCCACCACCGGGCACGTCAGCGCAGAGCCCCTGCTGCTGGTGCTGATCATCTTCGCCTGGACCCCGCCGCACTTCTGGGCGCTGGCGATCCACCGCAAGGAGGAATATGCCAAGGCCGATATCCCGATGTTGCCGGTAACCCACGGCGAGCACTACACCAAGGTCCACATCCTGCTCTACACCTGCGTGCTGTTGGCGGTGAGCCTGATGCCGTACGTGATCCACATGAGCGGCCTGCTGTACCTGGCCTGTGCGCTGGGGCTGGGCGCGAGGTTTCTGCAATGGGCCGTGGTGCTGTACCGTGGCACTCGGCCGCACGCGGCGATCAACACCTTCAAGTACTCTATTTACTACTTGTTCCTGCTGTTTATCGCCCTGCTCGTAGACCATTACCTAATGTTGAACCTATGACTCGAACCCAGAAAACTGTCTTCATCCTTGTTGCCCTGATCGCACTGGTCCTGGGGCTGACCATCAACAAGGTACTGTCTGGCAAAGGCCAGGGTGACCCGACTGCGCTGATCGACGCCGGGATCATCCTGCTGCCGCAAAGCCGCACCTTGCCGGCCCTGCAGATGACCAACCAGGATGGCCAGCCGGTGATGGTCAACGAGTTGAAAGGCAAGTGGAGCCTGCTGTTCTTCGGCTATACCTTCTGCCCGGACATCTGCCCGACCACCCTGGCCCAGTTGCGCCAGATCAAGAGCGAGCTGCCGGCCGATACGGTCGACAAGTTGCAGATCATCCTGGTCAGCGTCGACCCCCATCGCGATACTCCCCAGCAGCTCAAGCAGTACCTGGGCTACTTCGATCCGCAATTCATCGGCCTGACCCCGACTTCGGTCGAGGAGCTGCAAAAAGTCGCCAACGCGGTGAGCATCCCGTTCATCCCGGCGGACACCAGCAAGCCCAACTACACCGTCGACCACAGCGGCAACCTTGCCGTCATCGGCCCGGACGGCACCCAGCGTGGCTTCATCCGCGCGCCGCTGAACAACGCGAAGCTGGTGGCGCAGCTGCCGGTGATGCTCAGCCGGCAATGACACCCGCCCCCACAAGGGCTGGTGTTTTGGGCACAAAAAAGGGGCGCAATCAATGCGCCCCTTTTGTTTTGTCGCGTGTTTCGTCAGATCAGAACGCCGGCAGTACCGCGCCTTTGTACTTCTCCAGGATGAAGGCTTTCACTTCTGGAGTGTGCAGGGCCGCTACCAGCTTTTTCATGGCATCGCTGTTCTTGTCGTCTTCACGCGCTACCAGGATGTTCACGTAAGGCGAGTCCTTGCCTTCGATGGTCAGCGCGTCCTTGGACGGGTCCAGCTTGGCTTCCAGGGCGTAGTTGGTGTTGATCAGCGCCAGGTCGACCTGGGTCAGCACGCGCGGGATGGTCGCCGCTTCCAGCTCACGGAATTTCAGGCCCTTGCTGTTCTCGGCGATATCCTTGACGGTCGACAGGATGTTGGTCGAATCCTTGAGCTTGATCAGGCCGGCCTTGTCCAGCAGCAGCAGCGCGCGGCCGCCGTTGGTGGCGTCGTTCGGGATCACCACGGTGGCGCCGCCAGGCAGGTCGGCCAGGGCCTTGAACTTGCTGGAGTAAGCGCCCAGCGGCTCGATGTGCACGCCCGCCACGCTCACCAGGTGAGTGCCCTTGGCCTTGTTGAACTCATTGAGGTACGGCTGGTGCTGGAAGAAGTTGGCGTCCAGGCGTTTTTCCGCGACCTGTACGTTGGGTTGCACGTAGTCGGTGAAGACCTTGACCTTCAAGTCCACGCCTTCCTTGGCCAGGGCCGGCTTCACGAACTCAAGGATTTCCGCATGCGGCACCGGGCTGGCGGCCACGGTCAGGGTTTCGGCGGCTTGGGCAGAGAACGCGGCAACGGCGGCGAACGCGACGAGTAGTTTTTTCATCCGGCAAACTCCTTGTGAAGCGCCCTTTCGGGCGCCTGCCAGCATGATGCCGGCGATTGCATTTATTTTCGGGAAAAGTGCACCACCAGCTTATCGCCGACGGTTTGCAGTACCTGGACCAGCACCAGCAGCAACACCACGGTCACTACCATCACGTCCGTCTGGAAGCGTTGGTAACCGAAGCGGATCGCCAGGTCACCCAGGCCACCGGCGCCGACCACACCGGCCATCGCCGTGTAGGACACCAGTGTGATGGCGGTCACCGTGATTGCAGCAAAGATGCCTGGGCGCGCTTCCGGCAGCAAGGCATTGGTGATGATCTGGCGGGTGCTGGCGCCCATCGCCTGGGTGGCTTCGATGATGCCGCGATCAACTTCACGCAGGGCGGTTTCCACCAGGCGCGCAAAGAATGGCGTAGCCCCTACCACCAGCGGCGGGATCGCACCGCCGACACCCAGCGAAGTGCCGGTAATCAATACGGTGAACGGGATCATCACAATCAGCAGAATGATGAACGGCAGCGAGCGCAGGATGTTGACGATCAGCGACAGCAGCGCGTAGACGCCCTTGGCCTCGAGCAACTGGCGCGGGCTGCACAGGAACAACAGCACGCCCAGGGGCAGGCCCAGCAAGACGGTGAACAGCAGCGAGCCACCAAGCATCAGCAGGGTGTCGCCGGTGGCCAGCCAGATTTCATACCAGTCGATATTGGCGAAGAAACTTGTCAGCAGTTCCATTAGCGCAGCACCTCCATGTGGACATCGGCTGCGGTGAAGTGGGCAAAGGCCGCTTCCATGTCACCGCCAGTGATGGCCAGGGTCAGTTGCCCGTAAGGGACGTCTTTGATGCGGTCGATGCGGCCGGCGAGGATGCTGTAGTCCACCCCCGTTTCGCGGGCCACAGTGCCCAGCAGCGGCGCGTAGGTGGCATCGCCCTGGAAGGTCAGGCGCACGATACGGCCCGGTACGTGGGCGAAGTCATCGCGTTGTTCGCTTTCATCGACTTGCTCGTCTTCCTGGACGAAGCGCTTGGTGGTCGGGTGCTTGGGGTGCAGGAATACCTGGGCCACCGGACCTTGCTCGACGATCACGCCTGCGTCCATCACGGCCACCTGGTCGCAGACCCGGCGAATCACGTCCATTTCATGGGTGATCAGCACGATGGTCAGTTTCAGCTCGCGGTTGATCTCGGCCAGCAGTTGCAGGACCGACGCCGTGGTTTGCGGGTCCAGGGCACTGGTGGCTTCGTCGCACAGCAGGATCTTCGGCTTGGTTGCCAGGGCGCGGGCGATGCCTACGCGCTGCTTCTGGCCACCCGACAGCTGCGCCGGGTATTTCTTGGCATGGTCGGACAGGCCCACCCGGGCCAGCAACTCGGCCACGCGCCGATCGATGTCGGCGCGCGACAGTTCACCGGCCAGGGTCAGTGGCAGCGCCACGTTGTCGGCCACGGTCTTGGAGGCCAGCAGGTTGAAGTGCTGGAAGATCATCCCGACTTGCTGGCGGAAACGGCGCAGCGCATTGGCGTCCAGCGCAGTGACTTCCTCGCCATCGACGATGATCTTGCCGCCGCTGGAGTCTTCCAGGCGGTTGATCAGGCGCAGCAGGGTACTTTTTCCTGCGCCGGAATGGCCGATCAGGCCAAACACCTGGCCGTTCTCAATCGTCAGACTGGTCGGGTGCAGGGCAGGAATATCCCTACCGGCAACGCGGTAGGTTTTATGGACGTTTTGAAACTCGATCACGTAGCGAACCTTGTGGGGCGCGTTAGAAAAGGATCAGCGGTTAGCCGGGCGCGCATTTTAGCCTGTCCGTATAGAGGTTCTTAGCATTTATTTCGTATTCATCCTTTCATTTGGCAATAACGCGATCAAAGGTCATAAAAAAGGAACGGCCCCACTCCACGTCAGTCACTACTTCAGCACTGAAAAACACCCGGGACCGTGCCTGGGGACTTAGCTCATGGATCTCGCCGTACGCGCGAATCCCCATCGAGGAGTTCAGCACTGATGAGTACCAAAAAACCTGACGCCGGCAAGAGCCAACTGGCCGGCACCGATACCCCGGACCGCGCCAACAGCAACGCAAAGCTGCAAAGCCTGGAAGCCTTTCGTTCGGACGCCAGCGAACAAGCGTTGCGCACCAATCAGGGGGTAAAGGTCGCCGATAACCAGAATAGCTTGAAGGCTGGCGCGCGCGGGCCTTCGCTGCTCGAAGACTTCATCATGCGGGAAAAGATCACCCATTTTGACCATGAGCGGATCCCCGAACGCATCGTGCATGCCCGGGGCACCGGGGCGCATGGCTTCTTTCAGAGTTACGAGAACCACGCCGAGCTGACCAAGGCCGGTTTCCTACAGGACCCCGGGCATAAAACACCGGTGTTCGTGCGGTTTTCCACGGTACAAGGCCCGCGTGGCTCCGGTGATACCGTGCGAGATGTGCGTGGGTTCGCCGTGAAGTTCTTCACCGAGCAAGGCAACTTCGACCTGGTTGGCAACAACATGCCGGTATTTTTCATCCAGGATGCCATCAAGTTTCCTGACTTCGTCCACGCCGTAAAACCCGAACCCCACAACGAAATACCTACCGGTGGTTCGGCGCACGATACGTTCTGGGATTTTGTGTCACTGCAGCCAGAGTCGGCGCACATGGTGATCTGGGCCATGTCCGATCGGGCGATTCCCAAAAGCCTGCGTAGCATGCAGGGCTTTGGTGTCCACACCTTCCGCTTGATCAATGCGGCCGGTAAGTCGCGTTTTGTAAAGTTCCACTGGCGCCCCACCGCAGGCACCTGCTCGCTGGTGTGGGATGAAGCCCAGAAGCTTGCGGGCAAAGATACCGACTATCATCGCCGCGACCTGTGGGACGCGATCGAGATGGGCGACTATCCCGAGTGGGAGCTGGGGGTTCAAGTCATCGAGGAGGAAAACGAGCATGCCTTCGATTTCGACATCCTCGACCCCACCAAGTTGATTCCCGAGGAGTTGGTACCGATCACTCCGCTGGGCAAAATGGTGCTCAACCGTAACCCGGACAACTTTTTCGCCGAAACCGAGCAGGTGGCGTTCTGTCCTGGGCATATCGTGCCGGGGATCGATTTCTCCAATGACCCGCTGCTGCAAGGCCGGCTATTTTCCTACACCGACACGCAGATCAGCCGACTCGGCGGACCGAATTTTCACGAGATACCCATCAATCGTCCTATCGCGCCGTTCCACAACGGCCAACGTGATGCGTTGCACCGCACCACCATCGACAAGGGGCGCGCGGCCTATGAGCCGAACTCCATCGATGGCGGCTGGCCGAAAGAAACCCTTCCGGCGGCCGTTGATGGCGGCTTCGAGAGCTATCCCGAGCGCATCGACGCCAACAAGATCCGCCAGCGCAGCGAATCCTTCAGTGATCACTTCTCCCAGGCGCGGCTGTTCTTCCACAGCATGAGCAAGCACGAGCAGGAGCACATCATCGCGGCCTACAGCTTCGAGCTGGGCAAGGTCGAGCGTGAATTCATCCGGGCGCGGCAGGTCAATGAAATCCTTGCCAACATCGACCTGGATCTGGCCGGGCGTGTAGCGCAGAACCTCGGCCTGCCGGCACCCAAGGCGGGCACCGTGCAAGTGCGCAAAACTGCGCTGGAGCGCTCTCCTGCGCTCAGTCAGGCCAATTTGCTGCCGGAAAACATCAAGACCCGCAAAGTCGCGATCCTGGCGGCCAACGGCGTCGATGGCGCGGCGATCAATGCCATGAAAAAAGCCCTGGAGGCAGAAGGCGCACATGCCAAGCTGTTGGGGCCGACGTCGGCGCCAGTGAAAACCGCAGATGGTAAAAGCCTGCCAGTGGATGGGTCCATGGAAGGGTTGCCGTCGGTGGCTTTCGATGCGGTGTTCGTGCCGGGTGGCGCTGCGTCAATCAAGGCGTTGAGCACCGATGGCGTGGCGCTGCACTACCTGTTGGAGGCGTACAAGCACCTCAAGGCGATCGCGCTGCAGGGCGAGGCCAAACAATTGCTCGATGTGTTGAAGCTGCAAGCCGATGCCGGGCTGTTGGTGGGCGCGGGTGCCACGTTGACCAAGGGGTTCTTTGCCGCGATCGGGCAGCATCGGGTGTGGGATCGTGAGGCGAAGGCCAAGGCGGTGCCGGCGTAGGCAAAAAGAGCGCTTTCGCTGGCGCCCGCTTTGTGGCTCGCCAGCGAACAGCGCTTATCAATCCTTGCGTGGTGCCAAGACCATTTGCGCCGGAATGTGGCGCAGGATCTGCCGCTCGATCTTCAGGTCAAAATCGGGGTCGAGTTTCTTTACCCGCTTGCTCAGCAAGGTCGCCAGCCACGGGTAATCCTGGGTGCGGGGTGCCTGGATGCTGACGTCACACTGGTAATTCACTACATCGGCGGCAATCGCATCCAGTTGGCGCCGAAGTTGCCGACTATCGGTGATGTTCAGTGCCACGGTGGTACTTTCGGCGGTCGGGTCGATGACCTTGGCCTGGGGTTTGGCAGCGGCAGCCAAGAGGGCGGCCTCGGCTTTTTCCAGCTCGGCTTTACGGGCCTCGGTGATGGCACCGTTGACGCCGCCGGTCAGTGCCGGCGCCTTGGGCATCAGCACCCGTGCGCGGCTAAGGGCAGTGGCTGCCGCGTTGACGTCACCTTTTTGCAGGACGATCTGGCTGCGCTGCAAATAGGCTTCGGCCAGTTGGCGCTGGTATTGCTCCAGGGACTGGTCGTTGGGCGAATGCGCCTGCAGGGTCGCCAGTTGATCTTCGGCGGTGGCCAGCTCATTGCTGGCCAGGCTTTGTTCCAGCTGGGCGATGGCCGTCGCGCGCGCGTCCGGGATCTCGGGCGCTGGCGGTGTGCTTTGGCAGGCGCCCAGCAGCAAAAATGCAGCAAGGAGCAGATAACGGGAGGCGAACGGCTTCATTCCTGCGACTCTCTGATTGCGCAAAAAACGAGCAAGTCTACACCCCTCGGCGGGGCAGGACAAAACTCAGCAGAAACAGCGCGGCGGCAACGACCACAATCGAGGGGCCGGCCGGCGTGTCCTTGAACCACGACAGCGCCAGGCCACCGCAGACCGCGAGTATACCCAGCAAGCTTGCACCCAAGGCCATTTGCTCGGGCGAGCGAGCGTGGCGTTGTGCCGCAGCCGCCGGAATGATCAGCAATGAGGTGATCAGCAACACCCCGACGATTTTCATCGCCACCGCGATCACGACCGCAATCAACAGCATCAAGGTCAGGCGCAACGCCGCCACGGGCAGGCCTTCGACCATGGCCAGCTCTTCGTGCACGGTAATGGCCAGCAATGGCCGCCACAGCGCCACCAGCAACAGCAGGACAGCCGTACTGCCGCCGAGAATCCAGGCCAGGTCGCCGGGGCTGATCGCCAGCAGGTCGCCGAACAGATAGGCCATCAGGTCGATCCGCACTTCATGCATGAAGCTTAGTACCACCAGGCCCAGAGAGAGGGTGCTGGGTGCAAGAATCCCTAGCAGGGTGTCTGAGGCCAGTGGTTGACGCTGTTGCAGGGTCACCAGCAGCACGGCCAGCAACAGGCAGCCGACGGTGACGGCGATGGTCGGGCTGACATCCAGCAAGAAGCCCAGGGCCACGCCAAGCAAGGCCGCGTGGGACAGGGTGTCGCCAAAATAGGCCATGCGCCGCCAGACCACGAATGATCCCAGAGGGCCAGCCACGACGGCCAGGGCCAGGCCTGCGAGCAGGGCATACAACAGAAAATCAGCCATGCTTGCAGCCATCTCCGTGAACGTGGGTATGAGCGGCGGGCGCCGCGCTGACGACCGAGCCGTGCAGGTCGTGGGCATGATCGTGATGGTGGTGATAGATCGCCAGGCTTTGCGCGTTCTTGCCGAACAGCTCGACAAAGGCCGGGTCGCCGCTGACCTGCTCCGGGTGGCCGGAGCAGCAGACATGGCGATTGAGGCAGACCACCTGGTCGGTGGTGCTCATCACCAGGTGCAGGTCGTGGGAGACCATCAGCACACCGCAGCCGTGACGGTCGCGCAGGCGGGTGATCAAGCTGTACAGCTCGGCCTGCCCGGCGACATCGACACCCTGGACCGGCTCGTCGAGCACCAGTAACTGCGGCTCGCGCAGCAGCGCCCGGGCCAGCAGCACGCGCTGCATTTCACCGCCGGAGACGCTCTGCACCGGGCTGTCGATTACCTGTTCGGCACCGACTTCCTTGAGTGCGGCCAGGGCTCGTGCCCGGTCCACGCCGGGCACCAGGCGCAAAAAGCGCAGTACCGACAGCGGCAGGGTCGGGTCGACGTGGAGTTTTTGCGGCATGTAGCCGACCCGCAGCTTCGGCTTGCGCCACACACTGCCGCTGTCGGGCTTGAGCAGGCCGAGCACGGCGCGCACCAGGGTAGTTTTGCCGGCACCGTTGGGGCCGATCAGGGTGACGATCTGCCCTGGCTCGACGCTGAGCTGGATGTTGTCCAGTACGTTTTGCCCGGCAAAGGTCACCGTCACCTGTTCCAGGCGAATCAACGCAGTGCTCATCAAGCCCCCTGGCAGCCCGAACAGAGCCCGACCACTTCGACCGTCTGGCCTTCGACCACAAAGCCAACTTCGCCGGCGCTGTGGATGATGCTGTCGCTGATGGTTTTCTGTTCCAGCTCGATAGCCGCGTGGCATTCCCGGCAGATCAGGAACTGGCCCTGGTGGGCGTGCCCTGGGTGGTTGCAGCCAACGAAGGCGTTGAGCGACGAGATGCGATGCACCAGGCCGTTGTCCAGCAGGAAGTCCAGGGCGCGGTACACGGTGGGCGGCGCGGCGCGACGGCCGTCCTGCTCACTGAGCACTGCCAGGATGTCGTAGGCGCCCAGCGGCTTGTGGCTCTGCCACACCAGTTCCAGCACCCGACGGCGCAATGCAGTCAGGCGCAAGCCTTGGCGTGCGCAGATCGCATCAGCCTCGGACAGTGCGGTGTGCACGCAATGGGAGTGGTCGTGGGGACGACTGGCAAGCGGTGTTTTAGGCATGAGCGGCGACGAATTTTGTGAGAGACGTTATTATATTACCCGTTCTCGCCTCTTTGAGTGGTCATCGTGTCCAGACTTTTTGCCATCCTTGTCACATTTGCTGCCAGTTTCTTCACGATCAACGCCGCTCACGCCGAAGTCAGGGTCCTGACCAGTATCAAGCCGGTACAGCTGATAGCCGCTGCGGTGCAGGACGGCCTCGGCGTGCCGGAAGTCCTGTTGCCGCCGGGCGCTTCACCCCATAACTACGCCTTGCGACCTTCCGACGTACGGCGCGTGCAGTCGGCAGACCTGCTGTACTGGATCGGCCCCGACATGGAAGGTTTCCTTCCCCGAGTCCTCAAGGGGCGCAACTTGCCATCGGTGGCCCTGCAGGAGCTGCCGGGCCTGAAGCTGCGCCATTTTGCCGAGGACAATCACTCCCACGCCGAAGAAGCCGACGAGCACGATCACGATCATCGCCCCGGCAGCCTCGATGCCCATCTGTGGCTATCGCCGGCGAATGCGCGGGTGATAGCGGCGAAAATCGCTACTGACCTGAGCGCTGCCGATCCGGCCAATGCCCCGCGTTATCAAAGCAACCTGAAGGCTTTCGATGAGCGTCTCGATGCGCTGGACCTGCGTTTGAAAGCACGCCTGGCGGTGGTTGAAGGCAAGCCTTACTTCGTGTTCCATGAAGCGTTCGACTATTTCGAAGAGGCCTACGGTCTCAAGCATGCGGGTGTGTTCAGCGTGGCCGCCGAAGTGCAGCCGGGTGCCCAGCATGTGGCGGCGATGCGTGCGCGCCTGCAGGCCGTCGGCAAGACCTGCGTGTTCAGCGAACCGCCACTGCGCCCTCGTCTAGCGGAGACCCTGGTGGCCGGTTTGCCGGTGAAGCTGGCCGAGCTGGATGCGCTCGGCGGCTATACGCCAGCAACTGCCCAGGGTTATGAGCAGGTGTTGGATAAGCTGGGCAATGACCTGGCAGGGTGTCTGGAGTCGCTGTAAGCGCCGAGATATGTGGTGGTCCTATCGCGGGCGAGCCCTGCTCCCGCGAAGCTTTTAAAGCGCGAACGGCAACGGCGTACTGACCTGCTGGCGCTGGGCCAGACGCTGCTCGAATTCCATCGGATCGTGAATCAGCACGTCTTGCCCGGCAAAGGATTCGGCAGCGATCAGGCGTGACAGCCAGAACCGCACGCACGCCACGCGCAGCAGGGTCGGCCACAGTTCGGCCTCGGCAGCGCTGAACGGGCGCAGCGCCGCATAGGCCCCGAGCAGGGCCCGTGCGCGTGGGCCGTCGATCAGGCCATCGTCGTCCGAGCACCAGTCGTTCAGGGCGATGGCCACGTCATAGAGCATCGGGCCGGAACAGGCGTTGTAGAAGTCGATCAACCCGGTCAGGTGAGTGCCTTCGAACATCGCATTGTCGCGGAACAGGTCGGCGTGGATGTTGGCCCGTGGCAGGGCGAGGATCTTCACCTTCTGCTCGTAGATCTCGTCCAGGGCGCGTTGCAGCAGTTGGCGCGACTCGTCGCCCAAGTGCGAGAGCAACTGCGTGCCTTCTTCGAGCATCCAGTCCAGGCCGCGATCGGTCTTGCGCTTGATCATCTGGTCCTTGGTCGCCAGGTGCAGGTGCGCCAGCAACTCGCCGACTTGCGCGCAGTGCTGCGCGTTGGCCACCTTGATGTGCTTGCCCGCCAGCCGCGGCTGCAACAGCGCAGGTTTGCCGGCCAGCTCGCGCAAGGCGACGCCGTCGGTGGTGCGCAGGGCGTAGGGCACCGGCAGGTTGGCGTTGTGCAGGACGTCCAGCAGTTCGATGAAGAACGGCATCTCCTGCACTGGGCCGCGCTCAACCAGGGTCAGGACGAACTCGCCCTGTTCCAGGCTGATGAAAAAATTGGTGTTTTCGCTACCAGCGGCAATCCCCTGGAAATCAAGCAGGCGGCCAAGCCCATAAGGGGCGAGAAAGGTTTCCAGCTCGGGCCGAGCCAGGGGGGTGAACACAGACATGGTTAAAAACTGCTCAGTTCGGGCGCGGCGATCAAGCCAGCGCCGATTAAAGTTAAGAAACTACTTCCACTCAAAGATCTTCCACGCCGGGATCAGCATATCGGGCTGATCCGAGCGAATAAAGTTGGCATCCGTACCGTCCGAGCGCACCAGGAAGTACGGCTTGCCACCCTTGGGGGTGACCTTGATCGCATACAGGAAACCGTTCTGGCGGTACTCCTGGATGGTCTTGTCGCCTTCGGTACGGATGGTGACTTCCGGATCCGCAGTCGGTGCATCGTCCGCCGCCATGGCAGCCAATGGAATGAAGCTAAACAAGCCAGCCAGCAACAGGCGATTGAGTGTGCGCATGATAACCTTGTCCCTTTGTCGTCAACGGTCCCGCTATTCTAGCGCCGGACCCGCCGAAAAGGTTGATCCTGCTCATGAGCCAAGCCCCCCTCGTCCTGGTGGACGGTTCTTCATACCTGTACCGCGCCTTTCACGCGCTGCCACCTTTGACCACTTCCAAAGGCCTGCCGACCGGAGCGGTCAAGGGCGTGCTGAACATGCTCAAGAGTCTGCGCAAGCAGTACCCGGACAGCCCGTTCGCCGTCGTGTTCGACGCCAAGGGTGGGACCTTTCGCGACGACATGTACGCCGAATACAAGGCCAACCGACCGAGCATGCCTGACGACATGCGCGTCCAGATCGAGCCCCTGCACGCCAGCGTGATCGCCCTCGGCTTCCCGCTGCTGTGCGTCGAAGGCGTCGAGGCGGACGATGTTATCGGTACGCTGGCCCGCAGCAGCGCGGCCGCTGACCGCCCGGTGGTGATTTCCACTGGCGACAAGGACATGGCGCAACTGGTCGACGGGCACATTACCTTGGTCAATACCATGACCGGTAGTTCGATGGACGTGGCTGGCGTGAAGGAGAAATTCGGTGTCGCTCCCGAGCAGATCATCGACTACCTGGCGCTGATGGGCGACTCCTCCGACAACATTCCCGGCGTTCCGGGGATTGGACCCAAGACCGCATCCGGCCTGTTGGTTGGGGTAAACGGCGGTCTGACCGAGCTCTACGCGCAGCTCGATATTGTCCCGAGCCTGCCGATTCGTGGCGCCAAGACCCTGCCGGCCAAGCTCGAAGAGCACCGGGAAATGGCGTTCCTGTCCTACCAGCTGGCGACCATCAAGGTCGATGTACCGCTGGACGTGGGCCTGGACGACCTGCACCTGCGTGAGCCGGACCGCGACAAACTGGCCGAGCTGTATGCCCTGCTCGAGTTCAAGAGCTGGTCCGACGAGTTGCAGCGCGATGCCAAGCGCGTCGAGCTGGCGGCAGCGGCCCAACCCGAGCCCGCGACCGATCTGCTGAGCGCGGTCGAGACCGACGTAGCCGTTGCAGAGCCCGTGGCGGCTGAGGCGCAGTACGAAACCATCCTCGATCAGGCGCGTTTTGAGGTCTGGCTGCAGAAACTCAGCAACGCCAAGCTGTTCGCCTTCGATACCGAGACCACCGGCGTTGACGCCCAGCAGGCGCAATTGGTGGGTCTGTCCTTCGCGGTGCAGGCCAACGAAGCGGCCTACATCCCGCTGACTCATTCCTACATCGGCGTGCCGGAACAGTTGGATCGCGACACGGTCTTGCGCGCGCTCAAGCCGCTGCTCGAAGACCCTGCAAAGCTCAAGGTCGGCCAGCACGCCAAATTCGACATGAATATCCTGGCCAACTGCGCCATTGGTGGCGATCAAGCGTGTGGTATCACCGTGCGCGGGATTGCCTTCGACACCATGCTTGAGTCCTACGTACTCAACTCCGTAGCCACCCGCCATGACATGGACAGCCTGGCGCAGAAGTACCTGGATCACACCACCGTCAGCTTCCAGGACATCGCCGGCAAGGGCGTCAAGCAACTGACCTTCGATCAGATCGCCCTGGAACAGGCCGGTCCTTATGCCGCTGAAGATGCCGACGTGACCTTGCGTCTGCACCAGACCCTGCACGAAAAACTGGCGGCCATCCCGAGCCTGGCCAGTGTCCTGAGCGATATCGAGATGCCGTTGGTGCCCGTGCTGGCGCGGATCGAGCGTCAGGGCGCGCTGGTGGATGACAAGCTGCTGGGTGAACAGAGCGTCGAGTTGGGCAACAAGCTGGTGGCGCTGGAGCGTGAAGCCTTCGAGATTGCCGGTGAGGAATTCAACCTCGGCTCTCCCAAGCAGCTTGGAGTGATTCTTTACGAAAAACTCGGCTACCCGGTGTTGAAGAAGACTGCCAAGGGCCAGCCGTCCACCGCCGAAGAGGTACTGGCCAAGCTCGCGGAAGAGGACTACCAACTGCCCAAGGTACTGATGCAGTACCGCTCGATGAGCAAGCTCAAAAGTACCTACACCGACCGACTGCCTGAGCAGATCAACCCCCGTACCGGCCGTATCCACACCTCCTATCACCAGGCGGTGGCATCTACCGGGCGGCTGTCCTCCAGTGATCCGAACCTGCAGAACATCCCGGTGCGCACCGCCGAAGGCCGGCGCATCCGTCAGGCCTTCATCGCGCCGAGCGGCTACAAACTGCTGGCGGCGGACTATTCGCAGATCGAGCTGCGGATCATGGCCCACCTGTCCCGCGATGAAGGCCTGCTCAATGCCTTTCGCAACAACCTGGACGTGCACACCGCGACGGCTGCGGAAGTGTTCCGGGTGGAGCTGGCGGATGTCACCACCGAGCAGCGCCGCGGCGCCAAGGCCATCAACTTCGGCCTGATCTACGGCATGGGGGCACAGAAGCTGGGCAAGGACATCGGCGTCGACACCAAGACCGCCAAGGCCTATATCGACACCTATTTCGCACGCTACCCGGGCGTGCGTGAATACATGGATCGCACCCGCGCCCAGGCGGCGGAACAGGGCTATGTCGAGACTCTGTTCGGTCGCCGGCTGTACCTGCCGGAGATCAACTCCAATAAGCCGCAGGAGCGCGCCGGTGCCGAACGCACCGCGATCAACGCACCGATGCAAGGTACGGCGGCGGACATCATCAAGAAGGCCATGGTGGCTGTGGATAACTGGCTGGAGAGTTCTGGGCTGGACGCCCGGGTGATCCTGCAGGTACACGATGAACTGGTGCTGGAAGTTCGCGAGGACCTGGTCGATCAAGTGCGCGAAGAAATTCGCCAGCACATGAGCGCTGCGGCCACCCTCGATGTGCCACTTTTGGTGGAAGTCGGCGTTGGCAACAACTGGGATGAGGCTCACTGAGCCGTTTTTTCGCGATTTTTTGCGGGGAGCGCCGCGGCATAGTGTCGCGGCATTTGCGGGGTTCAAAGCGCTTAGGTCGAAAAAATCTTGGGCTTATTGCTAATCGATTTTGTCGCCGACAGGAACTAAACCCGTGAAACACCACTCAGAGTTACTGAATGGGTGGTGAAGCCCTTCGATGCTCCTATGTTGTGTTAAGTGTTGGCAGATATCTGGACCCCGCCCTAGCGGTCCAGAAGCTTAAACCCCGAATTTCTCCCTCCCCATATGAAATTCGGGGTTTTTTTTGCCTGCGATTTTTACTCGGTCGCCTCGGCGCCCTTGTCCGCAAGCTCCATCCAGTCCGCCAAAACAGTGTAGGCGTCTTCCAGGCCCAAGCGTTTGGGGGCCGAGAACAGCTGGATGGTCACGGCTTCGCCCCAGCCTTTGCGGATTTCCGCCTGGACCTTGAGCAGGGTGTTTTTCGCTGCGCCGTAGGTCAGCTTGTCGGCTTTGGTCAGCAGAATGTGCATCGGCATGCCGCTGGCCACGGCCCAATCGAGCATCAGCAGGTCGAAGTCGGTCATTGGATGACGGATGTCCATCATCAGGATCAGACCCTTCAGGCTCTCACGGCTGCCCAGGTAGGCTTCCAGGTGGCGCTGCCAGTGCTGCTTCAGTGGGATCGGGACTTTTGCGTAGCCGTAGCCAGGAAGGTCGACCAGACGCCGTTCTTCGTCTAGCTTGAAGAAGTTCAACAGCTGTGTGCGCCCTGGCGTCTTGGAGGTGCGCGCGAGGCTGGCGTGGGTCAGGGTGTTCAGCGCACTGGATTTACCGGCGTTGGACCGCCCGGCGAACGCCACTTCGAAGCCTTCGTCGTCGGGGCATTGATCGACTTTGGCAGCGCTGAGCATGAAGGTGGACTGTTGGCACAGACCGAGGATGGGGTTCTTGAGTTGCATGGGATTTCCGATGTGGGCGGTGCCGAGAATGGTCGCAAAGAGCAGCGTCGTTTCCGTTTCAGTGACGCCAGTATATAATGCCGCAGATTTTGTGTGCGCTTTGTCCCAGCGTAGGATGAAGTTCACGAGAGCGATTGACCTTGATTGCGCATTAGAACGCAGCACGCTCTCAACCCTGAAAAGGTCGTTTATGACGAAATGGCTGCTAGCTGCCGGTGTCTTGATGCCGCTATATGGCGCGCAGGCTACACAGGATCCGGAAGCTGTGTACAACCGTGTTTGTGGAGCCTGTCATTCCGGCCAACTGCCAATGGCGCCTCGAAAGGGCGACCAGCAGGCATGGACGCCAAGACTGGCGCAAGGTATGGAGACGCTGGTGCAACACGTGACCCAGGGTTTCAAGGCGATGCCGCCGCGTGGTTTGTGCATGGACTGCAGTGCCGAGGATTACCAGGCCATCATCCAGTGGATGAGCGAGTGATCCCGGTCCATAACTCTTTAACCCTTAGCCGTAGTTGGATTAGCTGATGAACAAATTGATCGTGAGTCTGCTGTTGACCGTGGGGATCTCCGGCATTGCCCATGCTGCAGGTGATGCGACTGCTGGTCAGGCGAAAGCCGCAGTATGTGGCGCTTGCCATGGCCCGGATGGCAACAGCATGGCGCCAAATTTTCCAAAACTGGCGGGTCAGGGTGAGCGTTACCTGAACAAGCAACTGCACGACATCAAGTCGGGCAAGCGCACCGTTCTGGAAATGACCGGCCTGCTGACCAACCTGAGTGATCAGGACCTGGCAGATATTTCTGCCTACTTCGCCAGCCAGAAAGGCAGCGTCGGCGCAGCGGATCCGAAAGTCGTGGCTCGCGGTGAAGAGTTGTTCCGCGGCGGCAAGCTGGACCAGGGCATGCCTTCCTGCACCGGTTGCCACTCGCCTAACGGCGCTGGCAACGCAGCAGCGGCCTTCCCGCACCTGGGTGGTCAGCATGCGCAATACACCGCCAAGCAACTGACCGATTTCCGTGAAGGTAACCGTACCAACGACGGTGACGCGAAAATCATGCAAAGTGTTGCAGCGAAGCTGAGCAACAAGGACATCGAAGCCGTGTCCAATTACATCCAGGGCCTGCACTAAGGCCGGTTGAGCGGACGCTGCGCGAGGTATCGTCCCCGCGCGACGTTAACGCTCGATTAATCCTTCGATGCAAGCATAAAAAGGGTGGCCTAGGCCGCCCTTTTTTGTGGCCGCTGCCGTTACACTAGAAAACTGATGCCCGCCATGACCTGCCAGACCGCAGGTCGCGCGAGGCGAGCCAATGTGTCCAGGAGCAAAGCATGCGTAATCTGATTCTCAGCGCCGCACTCGTCACCGCCAGCCTGTTCGGCATGACCGCCCAGGCTGCTGAACCGCTTGAAGCCGGTAAACAATATGTCGAACTGAGCAACGCCGTTCCGGTGGCGGTGCCTGGCAAGATCGAAGTCGTGGAACTGTTCTGGTATGGCTGCCCGCATTGCTATGCATTCGAGCCGACCATCAACCCATGGGCCGAGAAACTGCCTGCCGACGTGAACTTCGTGCGTATTCCGGCCATGTTCGGCGGTATCTGGAACGTCCACGGCCAAATGTTCATCACCCTGGAAGCCATGGGTGTGGAGCACAAGGTCCACAAGGCCGTGTTCGAAGCGATCCACAGCGGCAAGAAACTCGCGACCCCGGAAGAAATGGCCGAGTTCCTGGTCGGCGAAGGCGTCGACAAGGACAAGTTCCTCAGCACCTTCAATTCGTTCGCCGTCAAAGGCAAGGTCGAGGACGCCAAGAAAAAGGCCCAGGCCTACCAGATCTCCGGCGTACCGACCATGGTCGTCAATGGCAAGTACCGCTTTGACCTCGGCACCGCCGGTGGCCCGGAAGGCGCCCTGAGCGTGGCTGATCAGTTGATCGCCAAGGAGCGCGCCGCTAAGTAAGCGGCGCACGCCATGCGCCGCTGGAGTACTGAACGCATCGTTGGCCGGCATGATCCGCGGGTCAACGAGCACCACCTGGAGCCCTCGGGCTTGCCCGCAGACAGCCGCCTGCGCCTACTCAGCTTCAACATCCAGGTCGGTATCAGTACCGAGCGTTATCGGCATTACCTGACCCGGGGCTGGCAGCATCTGCTGCCACACACCGGGCGTGCCGACAATCTGCAGAAGATTGGCAACCTGCTGGGCGACTATGACCTGGTCGCGTTGCAGGAAGCCGATGGCGGCAGCCTGCGTTCAGGCTACGTCAACCAGGTCGAACACCTGGCCCAGCTCGGCGCCTTCCCCTACTGGTACCAACAGCTCAACCGCAACCTCGGTCGGCTCGGCCAGCACAGCAATGGCGTGCTTAGCCGTCTACGTCCGTGGGTGATCGAAGATCACCCATTGCCCGGGCCCAAGGGGCGCGGTGCGATTCTGGTGCGGTTTGGCGAAGGGCCAGAGGCGCTGGTGGTGGTGATGATGCACCTGGCACTGGGCGCCCGGGTCAGGACCCTGCAACTGGCGTACATTCGCGACCTGATCGGCGACTATAAGCACCAGGTGCTCATGGGCGACATGAATACCCACGCCAGTGACCTGCTGCAAAGCTCGCCCCTGCGTGACCTGGGCCTGCTCGCGCCCCAAGTCGAGGCGACCTTCCCCAGTTGGCGTCCGCAACGCTGCCTGGACCACATTCTACTCAGCCCGTCGCTGACCCTCGAACGGGTCGAAGTGCTGGCGCAACCGATTTCCGATCACCTGCCGGTCGCGGTAGAGATTCGTCTGCCGGGTTCGCTCACGGCTGATGCATTGCCCGCGTTGAGTCCTGCCCCTCGCGGAACCCCTGAATGAGCGACGAAGCCAACCGCTGGAAAGAGAAGTACCTCAAAAGCATCGAACAACAGGAAAAACTCGAACGTCGTTGGGATGCCCGCCTCGACTTGCTGCGTCGTGGCCTGGTGCGCAGCACGCTGGCGGCAGAAGGCACAGACCGCGCTGTTGACCAGTGCATGAAGGAAATGCGCGAAGTCATCCGCACCGACGACATGGATGCAGGCCTGGCCGCCCTGCTGCCGCGCCTGGAAAAAGCCGTACTCGACTCCGAGCAGCGGCGCGAGACCCGGGTCGATCAAATCGGCACGGCGTTGTCCGAGCTGGTCCGGCAACTGCAGCGCTTGCCCCTGCCCCGTGAGGTCAGCCGGCCGCTCAAGACCTTTGCCAAGCAACTGGATGGGCGCGTCGGCCATGCCCGCGAGATACCGCTGCTGTTGGGTGAGTACAGCGGCTTGCAAGGCCAGGCGCTGAACCTTCTCGACAATCCCGCGGAGCTCAATCGCCCGGGGTTGTTGCAACGTCTGTTCGGTGCTCGCGATCAGGAGCTGGATTTGCTGCCGGCCGTTGCGACACACGCTGCGCCAGCAGCCCCTGAGCTGTTGATAGAGACGCCGTCATCAGCCGCTTCGGCGGTAGTCGCCCCAGCAACAGTGGCGCCTCAGGTCCAGCTTGAGGTCGAGACTGACGTGGAGTCGCTGCAGGAACCTGTCCTCGCCCCGCTGCCGGAGCCGGTTGCCGAATGCGCAACTGCTGACGCGCAACCGGACGACGAAGCGCCCCCGGCGCCAGCGGACGAATTGCCTACAGCCCCTGCCCTGACAGACGTCCTTGCCGAGCAGGAACCGCAGCCGGGCGAGCCGGAGCTGTTCTACGCGCTGCCGGATTCGCCAGAACCATCCTATAGCTCGGTGGCCAAGCACATCGAAAGCACGCTGTTGGGGCTGTTGGATGATCTGTCCTTGCCCGAACGCCATCGACCGCAAGCCGAAGCCATGCGCGAGCGCCTGAAAAACGGGTTGAACTGGTACGAACTGCTGCCGATCCTCGATGATCTGGCGGTGTTGATGCTGGCGATCACCGACAGTGGCCAGCATGAGTTCGAGGTCTACCTCAAGCAGCTCAACGAGCGCCTGGAGTCGTTTCAGAGCAACTTGCAGGCGGCCAGCGCAGGCCACGCCGACAACCGCTCGGCGGCGCGGGAACTGGATACGCAGATCCGTGAGCAGGTCGATGGCTTGCAGAGCAGCATGCAGGAGGCCGCTGACCTCGAGGGGCTCAAGCACGTGCTCGAGAACCACCTTGAAGGTTTGCTGAGCACCATGGATCAGCACCAGAAGCAACGTGACGAGCGCGAGCAGGAAGTCGCGGCGCGCCTGCAGGGCCTGGCCGCGCGGGTGGCCAGCATGGAGCAGGAAGCCCAGGGATATCGCGAGCACCTTGAAGAACAGCGCCAGAAAGCCCTGGTCGACCCATTGACCGGCTTGCCCAATCGCGCGGCCTGGAGCGAGCGCCTGGAGCATGAAGTCGGCCAATGGCAGCAACACGGCAATACCTTGTTGCTGGCGATGCTCGATCTCGACCATTTCAAGCACATCAACGATAACTACGGCCACCTGGCCGGCGACAAGGTGCTGAAAATCATCGCCACGGTGTTGCGCAAACGCCTGCGCGGCACGGATTTCATCGCCCGCTTTGGCGGTGAAGAGTTTGTCCTGCTGATGCCTGCAACCGCGCTGGTAGCGGGGGTCAAGTTGCTGGAAAGTTTGCGCGCCGCAATTGAAGCCTGCCCGTTTCATTTCAAGGGTGAGCCAGTGACCATCACGGCGTCCATCGGCGTGTCGGCGTTCAAGGCGGGAGAACACAGCGATCTGGTACTCAAAAGAGCCGATCAGGCGCTGTACCGGGCCAAAAATGCCGGGCGCAACCGTGTCGAGGCAGGCTGAGGGCATTTGTCCCATTTTGTTTAAATGACGGGCTTTTGCCGGTCTGGAATCGGGCGGTACGTTACGCTTGTTGCATTATTGTCCGCAGAGTACTGCCCTCCTCATGAAATTCATCGCCCTGCTTGTATCCCTCCTAGTCCTGGCCGGTTGCGCCAGCGGTCCGCGTATCGATACCAGCCATCCCTCGGTCAATCAAGACAACCGGATCCAGTTCGTGGTGGTGCATTACACCTCCGCTTCGCTGGAGCGCTCGTTGGCGTTGTTGACCCGTGGCGAAGTCAGCAGCCATTACCTGGTGGGCGATGACAAGAACGCAACCATCTACAAGCTGGTGGATGAGAATCGGCGCGCCTGGCATGCCGGGGAAAGCGAATGGCAAGGGCGCACCTGGCTGAACTCCAGCTCGATCGGCATCGAGATCGTCAACCCGGGGTTCACCGATACGCCGACTGGGCGCGTCTGGTATCCCTACAGCGAAGCCCAGGTGCAATCGCTGATCTTCCTGCTCAAGGACATCAACAAGCGCAATGGCATCAGCCCGCGGCAGGTGATCGGTCATAGTGACATTGCGCCACTGCGCAAGCTCGATCCGGGTCCGCTGTTCCCATGGAAGCGCCTGGCCGAGGCCGGGGTTGCGCTGTGGCCCAATGAACAGGCGGTGGCGCGCCAGCAAGCGCAGTTTGCCGCCCAGTTGCCAAGTATCGGTTGGTTCCAGGAACAGTTGTCGCACCTGGGCTACACCACGCCGCAGACCGGCGAGCTGGATGTCGCCACCCGGCACGTCCTGGCGGCCTTCCAGATGCGCTTTCGCCCGACGCTGTTCGACGGTACGCCCGATGCGCAGAGTGCGGCGATCCTGCAGGTGTTAAATCAGACAAAATAATGACGCCCGCCCGACGGTCAACGCTAAATCTCAATCAGTAGCTATAACTCATTGGTAATCCTTTGGATGTTCAATGATGGCCGCCGCACGAGAGACCCTGCGCAGTTGGTTTTATCGCCCTTGGTCTTTGGCGATACTGGCGGCTGCGTTGAGTGTTGCTTTACTGCTGGCCGGCAGCCTGGGCGTGGCTTTGCGTCAGGTGCAACTGCGCGAAAGCGAACAGATGAACAGCCAGGGCGAACGTTTTCTCGAACGTCTCGAGCAGTTGTTCGGGCAGTTGCGCGAAGGCCTGGACGACCTCGAGGCCCAGCCATTGCGCGGCTGCGACATGAAAATGTTCACCACCCTGCAGCAGGTCAGTTTCAGCTACCGCTTCGTCTATGAAGCGGCCTACATCGACCAAACCCAATTCTGCTCCAACCGTCCACACCAGGATGCCCTCTCGGCCATCCGCCCCCCTGACATCAAGGGGCCGACCTACAGTTATTGGCTCAACACCTCCACCGAACCCGATGAAAACCGCGCGGCGTTGATGCTGGGGCGTGGCAGTTTCCGGGTGGCGACCTCTCGCGGGCATTTGACCGATATGGTCGACCTGTCACCCGGCAGCAGCCTGCTGGTAGTGCTCGACCATGGCACCCGGGCAATCCCGGTCCTGGGGGCTCCGCAAGCCTGGCCACCGTCGGAGCCCTGGTCGCCGTTCAGCAATGAGCCGTTGCAGATCACCCAGAACCGCCTGATCTACCGCATGCCGACCAACAACCCGGAATATCAGCTGGTGCTGATTTCTCCACGTACCGCCATGCACCTGCCGACCTTGTGGTGGTGGCTGGTGCCGGCGAGCCTGATGCTGGGCTTGAGCATTGGTGCGCTGGTGTTTCTGTTGGCCCGCCAGCGCCAGTCCATGGGCGGCGAGCTGCAGGGCGCCCTCAAGCGCGGCGAGTTGCAAGTGCTCTATCAGCCGATCTTCGACTTGCGTAGCCGCAACTGCGTGGGCGCCGAGGCCTTGTTGCGCTGGCGTCGACCGGACGGCACCCTCACCAGCCCCGACCTCTTCATCCCCATGGCCGAAGACAGCGGGCAGATCCGGCAAATCACCGATTTCGTCCTGCAGCGCCTGTTGGAACAACTGGGTCAACTGCTGCGCGCCAACCCGCAGCTGTACATCTCCGTCAACCTGGCGGCGTGCGATGTGATGGTGCCGAGAATCGGCGAAGTTATGTCGCGCTTGCTGGCCTTGCACCGGGTGGCGGCCCGGCAGATCGCGTTTGAGGTCACTGAACGCGGCTTGATCGATGTGGTGGTCGCCCGGGAAAACCTGCAAGCCCTGCGCGACGCCGGGCATCAAGTGTTGATCGACGACTTTGGCACCGGTTATTGCAGCCTGGCGTATCTGCAAACCCTACCCGTGGATTGCCTGAAAATCGACAAGGCCTTCATCGATGCCCTAGGTCATGACGCGGCCAGTAGTGGCGTCGCGCCCCATATCATCCGCATGGCCCATGCCCTGGAGCTCAAGGTGATCGCCGAAGGCATCGAGCACGAAGCCCAGGCCATGTACCTGAGCAGCGAAGGCGTCAACTACGGCCAGGGCTGGCTGTTCGCCCACGCCCTGACCGCCATGCAGTTGATCGAACTGGTGACACGCGGCCGTCGCATGGTGCCACGGCGGATTGATGACGAGGCGTGAACGCACGCTATAGCGGCAACGCCAGATAAAACTGTGTGCCCTGCCCCGGTCTTGAGTAGACGCCCATGCGGCCGCCGTGCAACTGGACGATTTCCTTGCACAGCGCCAGGCCCAGCCCCGCGCCGCCTTTCTTGCGACCGACCTGTACAAAAGGTTCGAAGATCCGGCCTTGCTGGCCATAGGCGATGCCTTCGCCATTGTCTTCGACGCTGACAATCACCCGTTCGCCATGGCGCCGGGCCTGCAGGCGAATCTGGCCTTTTTCGCTGGTATGGCGCAGGGCGTTGTCGATCAGGTTGTCCAACACCCGCTCCAGTTGCAGCTGATCGGCTTGCAAGCGCGGCAGCGGTGTCTGGATTTCCACCAGCAATTCGATGCCTTGCTCGTGGGCTCGTTCAAGGAAGCGGCCCTGGGCCTGCTCCAGCAAGTCATCAATGTTGCAGGGGGCCAGAGTGAGTTTTTGCAGGCCGTTCTGATACCGCGAGAAGTTCAGCAGGTCGTTGATCAACTGCATCAGGCGCTGCATTTCTTCGTTGACGGTGTCGAGCAGGTCGGTTTCCCGGGAGTCTTCGGCAAAATGCGCGCGTTCGCGAAACAGGCCGAAGGCCATGTGCATGCCGGTGACCGGTGTACGCAGTTCATGGGAGGCGCGCAGTACGAATTCGCTGCGCACCCGTTCGAAGGCCCGCTGTTCAGTGACGTCGTGCAGCACCATCACTGCCCCGAGGATATGGCCTTCGGTATGGCTGACCGGGGTCAGGCTGTAGGTCAGCAGGCGCGATTCACCGTCGACCTCGATGCTCAGGTCATCCGGCGCGCGCTCCAGTGAACCGCCGCGCAATACCAACTGCAGTTGTTCGTCGAGTTCCGGGCGTTGCAGCGCGACACCCAGGGCCAGGCCAAGGCGGTCGTCATCCCAGCCCAGTTGGCGTTGTGCTACCGGGTTCATGTGTTCCAGCTGGCCTTGGCGGTCGATCATCAGCAAGCCGTCATCGATGCTGTCGAGTACCGCCTGCAGGCGCTGCTGGCCGGCCAGCAGTTCATCGACGTTGGTGGCCTGATGTTCGCGCAAGGCTTCGGCCATGATCCCGAAGCGGCGAGTCAGCAGGTTCATTTCCGCCGCAGGAGACAGTGGCAGGGTGACGTCGAAATTACCCTGGCCGATATTGTCGGCGGCCTTGGCCAGCGCTTCGATCGGCGCGCCGAAGCGGCGGGCGATGCCATGGGCGGTGATAAAGCCGATGATCAGTACCGCCAACCCGACGAGGCCCAGCGAGCCGGCCACCAGCAACGCACGTTCGCGGTCTTTGCGTTGGGTGCTGTTGATATTCTCCAGCGCTTGTTTGTGTTCGCCGATCAGGCCATTGCGCAAGACGTTGAATTTGTCGGTCAGTTCCTGATTGCCGCTCAGGCTGCCGGAAAGATTCTGGGACTCGCTGAAGGCCTTGAGGAAGGACAGATAATCATCCCGGGCTTGCTGGAAGCCTTGGTGGCCGTTGTCCAGGCGGTTTTCATGGGTGATGCCTTGATCCAGCAACTCGAAATAGTGCCGCTCGGAGTTTTCCAGCGCCGCCAGGTCGGGGGTCTGGTTGAGCATGATCATCAGTTGATCGCCCAAGGTCTGGCGCAGCTTGAGGCCCAGGTCCAGGGTGATGAAGTTGTCGCGGATCAGCACCTCCTGATTACTCGCCATCTGCATCACGCTGACCAGCCCGAGCACCAGCCCGAGCAGCGCCACGGTCATCAATGCCGAGATACTCAGAAACAGACGGGTGCGCAACTTCATCGCCAGTTTCATAGGGGGGCGCTCACAGGTTGTACTGTTTGCGTTTGCGGTACAGGGTCGAGGCGTCGATACCCAGGGTCTTGGCTGCTTGATCGAGGGTGCCGGCGCTGGCAAGTACGGCGCCGATGTGGGCTTTTTCCAGCTCATCGAGGCTCAAGGCGGCGCCGATGCGCGGGGCGTTGTTGGTGGGCTGTTCGGCCATCCCCAAATGACTGATCTCGACCCGCTCCTGCGGACAGATGATGCTCGCCCGCTCCACGACGTTTCGCAGTTCGCGGATGTTGCCGGGCCAGCGGTAGCCCAGCAGCGCTTCGCGTGCCTCGTCACTGAAGCCGCGGGCCGGGCGCGCGTACTCCTTGACGAAGCGGGCCAGGAAGCGATCGGCCAGGGTCAGGATGTCCTCGGCGCGCTCACGTAGCGGTGGCAGGTGCAGGGTGATGACGTTCAGGCGGTAGAGCAGGTCCTCACGGAAGCGCCCGTCGCGGACCATGTCTTCCAGGTTGAGGTTGGTGGCCGCGAGGATTCGTACATCAGCGCGCCGGGTAACCGGGTCGCCGACCCGCTCATATTCCTTGTCCTGAATAAAACGCAGCAGTTTGGGCTGCAAAGTCAGGGGGAAGTCGCCGATCTCGTCGAGGAACAGGGTGCCGCCGTCTGCCTGGTTAACCCGGCCGAGGGTGCTTTCGCTGGCGCCGGTGAACGCCCCCCGACTATGGCCGAACAGCTCGCTTTCCATCAGCTCGGCGGTCAGTGACGGGCAGTTGATGGTCACGCAGGATTTTTTCGCGCGCTTGCTCCAGCCATGAATGGCTCGCGCCAACT
Organism: Pseudomonas sp. P5_152; assembly: GCF_033989915.1. Classification (NCBI taxonomy): domain Bacteria; kingdom Pseudomonadati; phylum Pseudomonadota; class Gammaproteobacteria; order Pseudomonadales; family Pseudomonadaceae; genus Pseudomonas; species Pseudomonas sp. P5_152. The sequence continues at coordinate 3,129,906 of NZ_JASFAH010000002.1, forward strand.
CGCCTTTACCGGTGCCGGACTCGCCGAGTATCAGGATATTGGCGTCGGTGCTAGCGACCTGGCGGGCGGTTTCGAGCACCACCTTCATGGCCGGGCTGTGGGAATCCAAACCGTCGCTGGGTTTGCGCATTTCACCTTCAAGGGCTTCAAGGCGGGCCGAGAGCTGCCGCACTTCAAGCTGCTTGGCGGTGGCCAGGCGCAGTTGGTCTGGGCTGCACGGTTTTACCAGGTAGTCGGCGGCGCCGGCTTGAATGGCGTCGACGGCGGTGTCCACGGCCGAGTGAGCGGTGACGATGACCACGCGCATCCAGGGTGCCTGGATGCGCATTTGCGCCAGCACGTCGAGGCCGTTGTCCTCGCCCAGGCGCAAGTCGAGGAAACACAGGTCGAAGACTTGGCGTTGCAGCAGGACATCGGCCTGGGCAGCGCTGTTGGCGGTGGCGACGCTGTAGCCTTCGTCTTCAAGGCAGTAGCGGAAGGTGCGCAGGATGGCGGACTCATCGTCCACCAGCAGAATGCGGCCTTGATGCTCGTTGGCGGATTCCATTTTTCCTACGCTCCTTAAATGAATGATCTTAGTTAGTCCCGACGAAATCGGGCAAGTTGCATGGTTGATTCTGGTCGCTTCTGCTCAAAGCCGGGGAGTTATTCCCTCTTAACTTCGCTAACTATATGAAATAGCTAGATTTTTAGCGAAAAATCGGAGTCCTGCAGCGCACCTGTCTCCTTTTCTGACATCTGCGGCACCTCATACATTCCAAAAATTTTCCCTCGGCTGCAAATCAATCGTGCAGAACGCACGACCCGTGCTCGGTGCATCGTGCAGGATGCGTTCAGCTTGGATTTTTAGTTAAGACTAAGTGTTTGATTTTATTGAGTTTATTTCTGGCAGGAAAGATGGCATGCAGGCTGCAATGTACTGAATAGCCCAGGGCGTTCAAGCAGGTCCGCCCTAAACCAATAATAACCACCAGTGTGGGAGGAGTTTCAGGATGAATCGCCAACGTGCCGCCCAATTGCGTCTTTCGCCACTGTATGTCCAGCAAGGGCTGTTCACCGTCCTTGCGCTGGTGATCACCTTGATCGGCGGCCAGCAATTCATGCTCTGGCAGCACAGCCAGCAGCCCGATGCTGCGATTACGCCGACTCAACACTTCACCCAGACCCATTTCAGCGCCGTCAGCAGCCAGACGGCTGATGCGGCCCCCCTGCGCATGATGGACGTCGACCAGGCCCAGCCTGAGTTCGACATGCCCCGTCAGGAGCGTTGGGTGTTCTAGGCAACAGACCTGGTGCCGGCTCCATGCATCGGGAATCGCAGCACCTCTAATCGAAGCGTAAGGAGAGTCATCATGTTGAGCTGGGCAATCACATTCTTGATCATTGCCATTGTCGCTGCCGTACTGGGCTTCGGTGGTATCGCGGGCACCGCCACGGGTATCGCCAAGATTCTCTTTGTCGTGTTCCTGGTGATGTTTGTTGTTTCCTTCTTCTTCGGCCGTCGCGGTCGAGGCTGACACTGAGCGGTTGCGTGAAGGCACTGGCGCCACCCCGTTGCCGGGTGGCAAAGCCAGGGCTCGTTGGATGAGCACAGGAATTGAAAACCGAAAGAGCCGGATAGCGTCTCTTTCCTTTACGCCCACCCGAGGAAGGTGCGCGTATGACCAGGGGGCCGGGACGTTCTGATTGTTGCAGGATCGGAGTGACCTACGGGTACAGGGAGTGCCTGCGTAAGGGCCGGGTCAGGCAAAGCAGCGTCGCCCGTTCGCCGGTCAATCTCGACTGGGGGAACGGGCGGCGCGCTTACGTGGGCAAAACACTGAGTTAGAGCGCTTGAGCTATTCTGCTCGGGTCACAGACAACAATCCTTTCTGCCAAACCATTTCCCAGTGTTTCCTGGCGACCGTATATCGAGAAATTTGCGATTATTTTCTGACCATTTTTCGACGCGTTGCGTAGGGAAAATCGCTGATTTTTGTACGTAATTGACTGGTCAATTAATAACCACCCTGCTCTGCAATGGCCGGTTCACGGCACTTATGCCTGCCGAAATGTCGTATTCGAACCGGTTGGGACGGTCGTTTTACTAAAAAAAACTCATGCCGATTCGGCATAGGGTAGGCGTTTACGGCATTAGACGTGGTCCCGTTGCATCGGAATAGTTGCGCCTTTTTTCGCCTGCCAGAGAGCCGAAATACGCGCTCCGGGTGACCTTATACGGGGGCAGGTGCGCAAACTTTTACGCCATTGGGTGTTCCAGTTCGTGCATCTGCTCGAGTCAAACGCAAGTAAGGGTAATGATATGAAGAAGGCAAAGCTTAGCCTCGCCTGGCAGATCCTCATCGGTCTGGTCCTGGGTATAGCAATCGGCGCACTGCTCAACCACTTCAGTGCTGAAAAAGCCTGGTGGATCAGTAACGTCCTGCAACCAGCGGGCGATATCTTTATCCGTCTGATCAAGATGATCGTGATCCCGATCGTGATCTCCTCGCTGATCGTCGGCATTGCTGGCGTGGGTGATGCGAAGAAACTCGGGCGCATTGGCCTGAAGACCATCATCTACTTCGAAATCGTCACCACCATCGCCATTCTCGTGGGCCTGGTGCTGGCCAACCTGTTCCATCCGGGCTCCGGCATCGACATGAGCACCCTGGGTACTGTGGATATTTCCAAGTACCAGGCGACGGCGGCCGAGGTTCAGCATGAACATGCGTTCATCGAAACCATCCTCAACCTGATTCCATCGAACATCTTTGCCGCCATGGCGCGTGGTGAGATGCTGCCGATCATCTTCTTCTCGGTGCTGTTCGGTCTCGGCTTGTCGAGCCTGCAGTCGGACCTGCGCGAACCGCTGGTGAAGATGTTCCAGGGCGTATCGGAAAGCATGTTCAAGGTCACTCACATGATCATGAACTACGCGCCGATCGGTGTGTTTGCCCTGATCGCGGTGACCGTGGCCAACTTCGGCTTCGCCTCCCTGCTGCCGCTGGCCAAACTGGTGATCCTGGTTTACTTCGCCATCGCCTTCTTCGCCTTCGTGGTGCTGGGCATCATCGCTCGCCTGTTCGGCTTCTCGGTGATCAAGCTGATGCGCATCTTCAAGGATGAGCTGGTGTTGGCCTACTCCACCGCGAGCTCGGAAACCGTGCTGCCGCGCGTGATCGAGAAGATGGAAGCCTACGGCGCGCCGAAAGCCGTTTGCAGCTTTGTGGTACCGACTGGCTACTCGTTCAACCTCGACGGTTCGACCCTGTACCAGAGCATCGCGGCAATCTTCATTGCCCAGTTGTACGGTATCGACCTGTCGATCAGTCAGCAGTTGCTGCTGGTCCTGACCCTGATGGTCACCTCCAAAGGTATCGCCGGCGTGCCGGGCGTGTCCTTCGTGGTCCTGCTGGCCACCCTGGGCAGCGTTGGTATTCCGCTGGAAGGCCTGGCGTTCATCGCCGGTGTCGACCGCATCATGGACATGGCGCGTACCGCTCTGAACGTGATCGGCAATGCCCTGGCCGTACTGGTCATCTCTCGTTGGGAAGGCATGTACGACGATGCCAAGGGCCAGCGTTACTGGAACTCCCTGCCGCACTGGCGCAGCAAGGACAAGCTGCCGGCTGGTGAGACGACCAACCACTAAATGCGACTCTTGTAGGAGCTGGCGCCAGCTGCTCCTAGATCCCAGACAAACCCCGGAGAAATCCGGGGTTTGTCGTTTCTGCCCACCCCGCTATCATTCGCCGCATCTTCTGGGGGATTTGACTGATGCTCAACGGCCTGTGGCTTGGCTTTTTCATCGTGGCGGCCATTTCGGCATTGGCGCAGTGGCTGATCGGCGGCAATGCCGGGATCTTCGCGGCGATGGTGGAAAGCATTTTCGCCATGGCCAAACTGTCGGTCGAGGTCATGGTACTGCTGTTCGGCACCCTGACCCTGTGGCTGGGCTTTTTGCGGATCGCCGAAAAGGCCGGGATCGTCGAGTGGTTGGCCAAGGCCCTGGGCCCGCTGTTCCTGCGCCTGATGCCGGAAGTGCCGGCGGGCCATCCAGCCATCGGCCTGATCACCCTCAACTTCGCGGCCAACGGCCTGGGCCTGGATAACGCGGCGACGCCGATCGGCCTCAAGGCGATGAAGGCACTGCAAGAGCTCAACCCCAGTGCAACGGTGGCGAGCAATGCGCAGATCCTGTTCCTGGTGCTCAACGCCTCGTCGTTGACGTTGCTGCCGGTGACGATCTTCATGTATCGCGCCCAGCAAGGCGCGCCGGACCCGACCCTGGTGTTCCTGCCGATCCTGCTGGCCACCAGCTGTTCGACGCTGGTCGGGCTGCTGTCGGTGGCGTTCATGCAGCGCCTGCGCCTGTGGGACCCGGTGGTGCTTGCCTATCTGATTCCCGGTGCGTTGGTCCTGGGTGGCTTCATGGCCCTGCTGGCGACACTCTCAGCTACCGCGCTGGCGGGGTTGTCCTCGATCCTCGGCAACCTGACGCTGTTCGGCCTGATCATGCTGTTTCTGGTGATTGGTGCGCTGCGCAAGGTCAAGGTGTATGAAGCATTCGTCGAAGGCGCCAAGGAAGGCTTCGACGTGGCCAAGAACCTGCTGCCCTATCTGGTGGCGATGCTGTGTGCGGTAGGCGTATTGCGGGCTTCCGGGGCGCTGGACTTCGGCCTGGACGGCATTCGCCATCTGGTGGAGTGGGCGGGCTGGGACACGCGCTTCGTCGACGCCCTGCCGACCGCGATGGTCAAGCCGTTCTCGGGCAGTGCCGCGCGGGCGATGCTGATCGAAACCATGCAGACCTCCGGCGTCGACAGCTTCCCGGCGCTGGTGGCCGCGACCGTTCAGGGCAGCACCGAAACGACCTTCTATGTGTTGGCGGTGTACTTCGGTGCGGTGGGTATCCAGCGTGCTCGGCACGCCGTGGGGTGTGCGCTGTTGGCGGAACTGGCCGGGGTGCTGGCGGCCATCGCGGTCTGCTACTGGTTCTTTGGCTGAACCCATTATCGTTGACGACTTCCTCGAGCAAGCCGCAAGCGGGCTCGACAGCTGCTACAAGGATGCTGCTGCGGGTTTGGGAGCGTGCCGCTGTCCCTGCTCCACCGTCCAGGCAACCACTTGTCGGGTCAGCGTATCGCCGGCCTGGCCAAACCCGGTGACCACGCCTGGCACCTTGACGTCACTCACCGGCTGGCGCACTTCAAAGCGCTTGCTGGCGAGGATGCGCTGATCGCTGCCGCGCACCAGCAGGGCATCCAGGCGAATCACCACCTGCACGCCATTGCCCTGGTACTCACTCTGGAACGCCTGCAGGTTGCCAGCCAGTTCCAGGTCAGTCTGCAGGTTGCTGTCATCGGTGCTCAGCAGGCGCACCCGGCCATCCTCGGCGAAGCCGTCGAGCAGGCGGTTACGCAGCAGGATCGGGGTGGGATCGCTCCAGCGCGAGGCCTTGTAGCTGCTGATCAAGTCGCCTTGGGGAATCACTGCGATTTTTGCGCTGTTAAGCACATCGCCCGCTTGCGGCTTGGCCAGACGCAGCGACCACGTCACAGGAGTGGCTCGCGTCGTGGCGGCCGGGCCTTGGGTTGCAGGCAGGCGATACACATCCTGCGGCTCGGCCTTGGGCAGAATCGAGCAGGCGCTGGCCAGGGCCAGGCTTGCCAGCAGGGCGCCGTGGGCGAATGGGCGGTAGACGCGCTTCATGGTGTGAACTCCTTGTCCGTGTCGCTGCCGAGCAGGTAACCGCTAGGGTTGGACTCCAGGCGACGAGAGATGGCCCGCAGCGAGCTCAGGGTATCGCGTAACTCGCGCACGGCCGGCGCCAGGCCGTTGAGACCCTGCATGCCGTTGCTCAGGGCGTCCTGATTGCTCGTCAGCAGCGTATTGATGGTTGCCGTGCTTTGCTCCAGGGACTTCATCGCTTGTCCGGCGCTGCCGAACATCTGCTTGCCCTGGTCGTTGAGCAGGCCGTTGGCGTTGCGCATCAGCGCGGTGGTCTGTTCCAGGGTGGCGGTGGCCTGTTTGCCGATGGCCGACAGTTGCTGCATGGCTTGGCGGATATCGCCCCGCTGCTCGGCAATGGCCCCGGTGGTTTGCTCCAGGTTGGCCAGGGTCTTGCCGAGGCGGTCGACGTTCTCCGGCGAGAGCATCTGGTTGGCGTTGTACAGCAGGCGGTTAATGCTGCTCATCACGTCGTCGCTGTTGTTCAGCAGGCGCGCGATAGGCGATGGCGAGGCGACAATCACCGGCAACTTGCCGTCCTTGCCCCGCAATTCAGGGCTTTGTGGTGTACCGCCACTGAGCTGGATGATCGAGGTACCGGTGATGCCGGTCAGGGCCAGCTTGGCCTGGGTGTCTTCCTTGATCGGGGTATCGCCGCCCAGGCGGATGCGTGCCAGGACCCGGCGCGGGTCCTTGGGGTCCAGGCGCAGGCTCACCACATCGCCAACCTTGATCCCGCTGTACTGCACCGCGCTGCCTTTGGACAGGCCGCTGACCGCCTCGTTGAAGACCACCTCGTAGTCCTTGAACTCGCTGTCGACGCTGGATTTGGCCAGCCACAGACCGAACAGCAAGGCACCGGCCACTACCAGGACGGTGAACAGGCCGATCAATACATGATGGGCTCGGGTTTCCATGTCATACCTCGTTGAGCTGTGAAGCGGCGCCAAGCGCCGCGCGGCCGCGAGGGCCATGAAAGTATTCGTGAATCCAGGCGTCGTCGGTTTCCGAGACGACATCGATGGCATCCGCCACCAGCACCTTCTTCTGCGCCAGCACCGCCACCCGGTCGGTGATGGTGTAGAGCGTGTCGAGGTCATGGGTGACCAGGAACACGCTCAGCCCCAGCGCATCGCGCAGGGTCAGGATCAATTGATCGAAGGCGGCCGCGCCAATGGGGTCGAGGCCGGCGGTCGGTTCATCGAGAAACAGGATGTCCGGGTCCAGCGCCAGCGCCCGGGCCAGGGCCGCGCGCTTGATCATGCCACCGGACAGCGAGGCCGGGTATTTGTCGGCGGCCGACAGCGGCAGCCCGGCCAGCGCCAGCTTCACCGCGGCCAGGTGTTCGGCATCCGCGCGGCTCAGCCCGGCATGCTCGATCAGCGGCAGCGCGACGTTTTCCGTCACGGTCAGCGACGAAAACAGCGCGCCCTTCTGGAACAGCACGCCGAAGCGCCGTTCCACCATCGAACGTTCGTGCTCCGAGAGGCTCGGCAGGTTCTTGCCGAACACCGTCACAGCCCCTTCGCTAGGCTGGCGCAGGCCAATGATGCTGCGCAGCAACACCGACTTGCCGCTGCCGGAGCCACCCACCACGCCGAGAATCTCGCCCTTGTACAAATCCAGGTCGAGGTTTTCATGCACGCTCTGGCTGCCGAATCGATTGCACAGCCCACGGACTTCGATCACCGCCTCGGTCGGCGCACGGGGTAAGCGACTCACCAGCCCATCTCCATAAAGAACAGTGCGGCGACCGCATCCAGGACGATCACCACGAAAATCGATTGCACCACGCTGGAGGTGGTGTGGGCGCCAACGGACTCGGCACTGCCGCTGACCTTGAAGCCTTCCAGGCAGCCGACGGCGGCGATCAGGAAGGCGAAGATCGGCGCCTTGACCATGCCTACCAGGAAGTGTTGGACGCCGATATCCGACTGCAGCAGCGAGAGGAACATCGCCGGCGAGATATCCAGCGAGAGGGCGCAGACCACGCCGCCGCCGACAATCCCCGAGAGCATCGCCAGGAACGTCAGCATCGGCAGGGCCACCAGCAACGCCAGGACCCGCGGCACCACCAGCAGTTCGACCGGGTCCAGGCCCAGGGTGCGGATGGCGTCGATTTCTTCGTTGGCCTTCATCGAGCCGATTTGTGCGGTAAAGGCACTGGCGGTGCGGCCCGCCATGAGGATCGCGGTCAGCAGCACGCCGAATTCACGCAGGAACGAGAACGCCACCAGGTCCACGGTAAAGATGCTGGCGCCAAAACTGGCGAGCACCGTGGCGCCTAGGAAGGCCACGACCGCGCCCACCAGGAAGGTCAGCAGCGCGACGATCGGAGCAGCATCAAGCCCGGTCTGCTCAATGTGCGCGACCATGGGCGTAATCCGCCAGCGGGAGGGACGAAACAGGCCGCGGGCGATGGTTTCCAGGATCAGGCCGACGAACCCCAGCAGTTTCAGCGAGTCTTGCCAGACGGTGTCCACGGCCCGGCCAATCCGGGTCAGCAACTGAATGCCGACGTTGATCTCGGGTTGTTTTACCGGGACACAGAAGTCGGCCATCGAGTCATAGACCGTTTGCAGCAGCGCGCGGTCTGCGGCGCTCAGGCTGCAGTCGGGATGCTCGGCGGTTTTGCCGAGGCGCTCTGCCCCCAGCAATTCGACCAGCAAGGAGGCACCGGCGGTGTCGAGCGCGCCCAGGCCATTGAGGTCAATGGTGGCGCGGTCGTCATACTGGCCCTTGAGGGTTTCGCTCAACTGCTTGAGGTTGGCGTAGTGGGCAAGCGTCCAGTCGCCCGTGACCCTGAGCTGCGCAGGGCTGTGGGAAGTATCGAGCTGGGCAGTGCCGGTTGTCGTATCGCTCATAAGCTCCTTGCTTGTTCGGCTGCGACGCAGTGCTACCTAATAGCACGAACCTTGTTACTTTGCCTGGTTCGGCGCCGGGTTGTCTTGACCTGTGTCGGTGACCACGAAGCGCAGCACACCAATCACCTGGCCGTCTTCGGTCAGCACCCGGACCTGCCATTTTCCGGCCGGGTTGCCAGGGAAGTTCTGCTTGTGGGTCCAGGCCCGGTAGCCCTCCTTGCGCCCACCGTGGATATCCAGGGCGATACGGTCGACTTCCTTGCCGTTGAATTTCCACACGTGATAGATCCGTTCGTCCAGACCGCGCGGGGCGTTGATGGCGGTGTAGGCGTACAGGCCGTCGCCCCGCAACTGGGCGACGCTGACCTGCTCCAGGCTGGCGCCCGGGGTGCGGTCCTGCAACTGGGTGCTGATCGCCACCTCGGTCATCCACAGGGTGGCTGGCGGTACCCAGGAGCGCAGGAACCAGCCGGTGGCGCCGATCGCCACGGTGATGCACAGCACGCTGAGGCCACCGCGCACGGTGCGAATCGGAAAGATCGACGCCAGGCTCGGGAAGGACAGGAGCATGGCAATGCCCAGCGCCAGCTTGAAACTCTGCGAGGTGGTCAGGTGCAGGATGATCGGCAAGGCGGTCAGCAGGGCGGCAAACAGCGTCAGGGTGTGCATCGCCAGGAACAACCAGCGGCGTGGGGCCAGCCATTTGTAATAGAGCGGGTCAGTGATGGAAATCAGCGCAGCGGCGCCAAGCAGCCCGGTGAACGCCAGTTGCCCGCTGTTCCAGGTCGTGGTGATGAAAAAGAACGGCAGGACAAAAAACAGGCTTTCCTGGTGGATCATCTGGGTCGCGTAGCGCAGCAGCGGCTGCGGAATCTCGCGCTTGAATACCTTGGTGAACAACTGCGTCAGGCTGTTTTCCAGCATCAGCCAGACCCAGCTGACCAGCATGATGATCGCGATCCAGGTGGCCAGGCCTTGCTGGCGGTCCACGAGGATGAAGCTGCCGACCCCCGAGATGAAACCACCGAGCGCGATGACCCCGGGGTAGCGCTTCATCAGCTCGAGGATGCGCTGGACGTAGAGGGTCAGGTTCGGCATTTTGGCGGTTCACAATGTTCGTAGGAAAAACCCGCCTAGGATACCAGCGCCGGGAGACATCCGGTCGCCGTGCACCTTCATGTTCGGCGATGAAAGCGCCAATCCAGTGCGCCGAGCAGCAATAACCCGACTACCCCACCCAGCAGCCAGGTCAGTTGATCATAGCTGAGCAGCGGTTTTTCGATGCGCACGTATCCTGGCTGTTCGAGCAGTTGCCGCAGGGCCAGGTTCGCCTGTTTGAGCGTCACGGCACGCAGGCGCTTGACCGGGTCGGCAAATCGTCCGTCTGCAAAGTCGCCCAAGGCACCCCAGTAATAGTCGGCCAGTGCGCTATTACCCTGCACCGCCCAAGCCTGACGGGCGATGGCGGCCTGTTTGAGGCGCGCAAAAGTGGCCGGGTCGAGGCCCTTGTGCAGCAGGTCGGCCTTGAGCTGCGCCAGTACCTGCTGCGCCTGGGCCAGGTCATCGCGCTCCAGGTCCGCGTTCAGGCTCATGAAGCCGACTCCGCCAAACACTTCGCGCTCCGCTGCGGGGCCGTAGGACAGGCTGTGGGCCAGGCGCAACTGGCGGTAAAGCGCCCAGTCGAGGTAATCCTTGAGCAGGTCGTAGGTTTCGTCGTATTGGTCGTCGAGGATCGGCTCAGGGAATAGCCAGTGCAGCTTGGCTGCATCGCCGACCCAGCCGTGGATCAGATTCCGTTCGGCCTGGGCCGGGCTTTGTAACTGCGCCAGGGCCGGGTGCACCGTGGGTTCGACCGGCTTCAGATGACCGTAGGTGCGCTCCAGGTAGGCCGGCAACAGGCGATCGAGGTCGCCGACGACGATCAGTGTCATGTTGTTGGGGGCGTACCACTCCTGGCGTACCTGTTCCAGCTGTTCACGGTTCAGCGAGTGGACTTCGGAGCGCTCCTGGCACTTGAGCCCCAGTTCCACGGCCAACTGGTTGCTGGCGGTATGGCCCAGGTCCTGGCGATCGAGCCAGCGCTGCAGGTGGGAGTAGTGGCCACCGTCTTCACGTTCGACCACCTGTTTGGCGGCATCGATCGCGTTGTCGTCGATGTGGGTTTCGGTCAGCAGCGCCAGGAGCAAGTCGAGGACCTTGCGCTGGTTCTTCGCCGGAGCCTCGATGACAAAGGTGGTGTCGGCATTGCTGGTGAAGGCATTCCATTCCCCGCCAAGGCCTTGCATGCGCTCCTCCAGCCCTCCTTCGCCGCCGGCATCGATACCGCTGAACAGCACATGCTCCAGCAGGTGTGGCAGTTCCTTGTCGGCGCAGGAAAAGTCGTCGAGGCCCACGCCGACGACCAGGCGGATTGCCACATGCCCACGCTCAGCGCTCGGCTTGAGCAGGATCTGCAGACCGTTTTGCAGCACGTAGCCCTCGACTTGCAGACGGTCCAGGGCCCAGGTGCAGGAGGAGCCCAGCAGCAGGCACGCAAACAACAGACAACGCATAACAACCTTCCTGGCGGGTAAATGCGGGGAGCGGGGTTTTCCCTCAAGCTTTGCAAATGACTGCTGGCAACGCTAGACGTTCAGGGAGAATGGGTGATGTCAGCTATGTCGTCGACCGCCAGGGCGCCGGTTTCGGAGGTCTCCAGCACCACATAGGCGCTGCTGCAGAATAGCGAGTTCAAGCGTTTCATGTCGGCGATCAGTTCCAGGTGCAGGGAACTGGTCTCGATGCTTTGTACGATCTTGCGTTGCAGGCGGCTGACGTGGGCGTGGGCCAGGCGCCTTTCCTGGGCACGGAAGCGCCGTTTCTCACGCAGCAATTGCCGGGCGCTTTCCTTGTCGGCGCTGAGGAACACCGAGAGCCCCAGGCGCAGGTTGGCGATCAACTGCTGGTGCAGCCCGGCGAGTTCTTCCAGGCCCACATCGGAAAAGGAGCGGCGCTGCGAGGTCTTTTGCTGCTGGACTTTGCGCAACATGCGCTCGATCAGGTCCGAGGCCAGTTTCAGGTTGATCGCCAGTTCGATGATCTCTGCCCAGCGCCGGCTGTCCTGGTCACTCAGGTCTTCGCGGGGCATCTGCGCCAGGTAGAGCTTGATCGCGCTGTAGAGGGCCTCGACGTCATCGCTCAGGCTGCGCATTTGCTGGGGCACCGCGGTCTGCTTGCCATGCAGCACGTCGAGCATGGCTTGGAGCATGTTCTCGATCAGATCGCCCATGCGCAGGGTTTCCCGCGCTGCATTGGCCAGGGCCAGGCTGGGGGTGACCAGGGCGGTCAGGTCCAGGTGCCTGGCCTTGGCCTGGCCGTTGGTTTCCGGGCGTTCTGGCAGCAGCCAGGCACACAGCCGCGCCATGGGGCCGACGCTGGGCAGCAGCACCAGGCAGCGCGCCGTGTTGTAGAGCAGATGAAAGCCGATCACCAGGCCCTGCGGGCTGTAGTCGAGACTGTCCATCCAGTGCACGAGGGGGTCGAGTACCGGAATGATCAGCAGCAGCCCGATCAACTTGTACAGCAGGCTGCCCAGCGCCACTTGGCGGCCAGCGGCGTTCTGCATGCTGGTACTGAGGAAGGCCAGCACCCCGCTGCCGATGTTGGCGCCAATCACCAGGCCGATGGCCACGGGCAAGCTGATGACCCCGGCACCGGCGAGTGTCGCGGTGAGCAGGACGGCAGCCAGGCTGGAGTAGGAAATCATCGCGAACAGTGCGCCGATCAAGGCATCGAGCAGGATGTCGCCCGTCAGGGAGGCAAACAGCACCTTGACGCCCTGGGCGTGGGTGATCGGCGCGGCCGCTTCGACGATCAGCTGCAGTGCCAGGATGATCAGTCCCAGGCCAATGCTGACTCGACCCATTTGGCCCACGCGGGTCTGCTTGCGTGAGAGGAACAGGATCACCCCGAGGAAAATCAGCAGCGGCGACAGCCAGGACAGGTCCAGAGTCAGGACGCGGGCCATCAGTGCGGTACCGACATCGGCGCCGAGCATGGTCGCCAGCGCGGGGGTCAGTGCCATCAGGCCTTGGCCGACAAAGGAGGTCACCAGCATCGCGGTGGCGTTGCTGCTCTGGACCATGGCCGTGACCAGGATCCCGGCAATGAAGGCCAGCCAGCGCTTGGACATGTTGCGGCCAATGACATGGCGCAAGTTGGAGCCGTAGACCCGCAAGATGCCGGTTCTGACGATGTGCGTGCCCCAGATCAGCAAGGCCACGGCAGACAATAAATTGAGCAGGGTCAGCATGACAGGCCCCCTGGTGGAATAGCGCCCCAAAGGGGCAAGTCAGCGGTACCGCGCGATTTTCTACATTCTGTACTTAAGCTGTAGTTCGCTAACGGCCGTGGCGCCAGCATCGCATGCCTAAAGCGTCAAATGAAACAAAACTGTCATGAAAACAGCTTCATGCGGACGTAAAAAAGGGGGCTTGCGAGAGCCCCCTTCTTCCTACATCCGGTTCAGGTTACTGGCCCGGGATGTCCTTGCGCAGCTTGACAGGGTCCTGCTGCTTGCGCTTTTTCGCGATTGCGGTGCGCATCTTGATGTTGACCGCTTCCACTGCCAGCGAGAAGGCCATAGCGAAGTAGACATAGCCTTTTGGCACATGCACTTCGAAGGCTTCGGCGATCAGCACGGTACCGACCACCAGCAGGAACGACAGCGCCAGCATTTTCAGCGACGGGTGCTTGTCGATGAAGGTGCTGATGGTGCCGGCAGCCAGCATCATCACCAGGACGGCAACGACGATCGCGGCGACCATGACCGGCACATGAGAAACCATGCCCACGGCGGTGATGACCGAGTCCAGGGAGAACACGATGTCGATGATCGCGATCTGGATGATGGTGTAGAGGAAGTTGCCGCCCTTGCCGGTAGGCTCTTCGGATGTTTCGTCTTCACCTTCCAGTGCGTGGTACATCTCCTGGGAGCTTTTCCACAGCAGGAACAGGCCACCGAAGAACAGGATCAGGTCGCGTCCGGAAATGCCCTGGCCGAAGACCACGAACAGGTCGGCGGTCAGGCGCATTACCCAGGTGATCGACAGCAGCAACAGGATCCGGGTGACCATGGCCAGGGCCAGGCCGAAGATCCGGGTGCGTGCCTGCATATGCTTGGGCATGCGGCTGACCAGGATCGAAATCATGATGATGTTGTCGATGCCCAGGACGATTTCCAGGGCCGTCAGTGTCAAGAAGGCAACCCAGATCTCTGGGTTGGTCAGCCATTCCATGTGTATTCCTTTGAGGATGTGTTAAACCACGCCGCCAGCGGCTTCAAAACTCGAAGTCTAGCTGGCGGCGCGGTGAGTTGATGCTCTTATAGAGTGCTGAACAGCGGAAATATCCCCATCAGCAACGCAGCGAACATTATGCACAGGCAAACCAGAACTGCCCACTTGAGGGTGAAGCGCTGGTGATCGCCGAACTCGATCCCGGCCAGCGCCACCAGCAGGTAGGTCGATGGAACCAGCGGACTGAGCAGGTGCACGGGTTGGCCAACGATCGAGGCGCGGGCCATTTCCACGGCGGTGATGCCGTAGTGGCTGGCGGCCTCGGCAAGAACCGGTAACACGCCATAGTAAAATGCATCGTTGGACATGAAGAAGGTGAACGGCATGCTCACCAGGGCTGTGATCACGGCCAGGTAAGGGCCGAGGAAGTCCGGGATCACTGCCAGCAGGCTTTTCGACATCGCGTCGACCATGCCGGTACCGGTCAGGATGCCGGTGAAGATACCCGCGGCGAAAATCAGCCCGACGACTGCCAGCACACTGCCGGCGTGAGCCGCGACGCGGTCTTTCTGCTGTTGCAGGCATGGGTAGTTGACGATCATGGCGATGCTGAACGCGACCATGAACAGCACCGGCAGTGGCAGCAGGCCGGCGATCAAGGCACACATCAGGCCCAGGGTCAGGGCGCCGTTGAACCAGATCAGCTTCGGCCGACGGGCATCCGGGAACTGTGACACGCTGATTTCGCTGTGGTCGATTTCATCGCCGATCAAATGCAGTTCACCCAGGCGCGCGCGCTCACGTTTACCGTACATGTAGGCAATCGCCAGGATCGCCACCACACCGGCGAGCATCGCCGGGATCATCGGCACAAAAATATCCGACGGGTCGACGTGCAGTGCACTGGCGGCGCGTGCGGTCGGACCGCCCCAGGGGGTCATGTTCATCACGCCACCGGCCAGGATGATCAGGCCGGCCATGATGCGCGGGCTCATGCCGATGCGGCTGTACAGCGGCAGCATGGCGGCCACGCAGATCATGTAGGTGGTGGCGCCGTCACCGTCCAGGGACACCACCAGGGCCAGCACCGCGGTGCCGACGGATACTTTCAGCGGGTCACCCTTGACCAGCTTGAGGATCTTGCGCACGGCCGGGTCGAACAGGCCGGAGTCGATCATCAGGGCGAAATAGAGGATGGCGAACATCAGCATCACCCCGGTCGGGGCCAGCTTGGTGATGCCTTCGAGCATCATTGGGCCGATTTTCGGCGCAAAACCGCCAAACAGGGCGAACAGGATCGGCACGATGATCAGGGCGATCAGCGCCGACAGGCGCTTGGTCATGATCAGGTACATGAACGTGATGACCATGGCAAAGCCAAGGAAAGTCAGCATGGGAATACTCCAGACGTAGCGCGACTAGGGAATGGCGGACCGGTTGGGGGTCAGCGCAGAACGGGAAGCACGAGGCGTACGAAGGGAGTCGGGGCGAACAGGCGGGTGCGAGCGGACATCAGAATCACCATTGTTGTTGTTAATTGGGCCGGGCGAACGTTGCGGATTTCGCGTTGGCCAACCGGTCTTTTGCCGGCAGTGGGGGCGATCCTAATCGGCAAACCTTTCAGCTACCTTTCGCCAGACAAACACCGGACGAGATGTGCAAGCGCGCCTGGCGAGGCTTAAAGTGCTGGGCAGTGCCCCGGATTGATGGGGTGCAGTTGGGGATCAGGAGGGTCGGCATGAGCGAACTTCACACCGGCGGCTGCCATTGCGGGCAGCTGCGTTATCAATTCAGCGGGCCGTTGCAGGACATCGCCCATTGCCACTGCTCGATTTGCCGGCGGGTCAGTGGCGGCCTGGTGACCACCTGGATCACCCTGCCCCGTTCAGCCTTCCAGTGGCTGGCGGGCACCCCGGCGCAGTACGACTCTTCGGCCAGCTGTGTGCGCTACTTCTGTGGCCATTGTGGTGCCCAACTGGCATTGATTACGCACCTGAGCCCGGACAGCATCGATGTGACCATTGCCACCCTGGATCACCCGGAGCGGGCGCCTGCCGAACGGCATATCTGGACCGACAGTCGATTGCCTTGGCTGCACCTGGACGAACACCTCCCCGAAGAACCGGAAGAAACCCTGTAGCAGCTGTCGAGCCTGCGAGGCTGCGTCAACGGCCGCAGGACGTTCGTAATGCCCAGCGCAGGCTACCTTGCACCTGGGGCTCAGGGCAGTTCCAGGCCGCCTGCCGCCTTGTGCAGTGCCCGCAGGTGTTCACCCAATTGCTTGACGTTGGCTTCGTTGGCGGCGATCTCCGCTGCCCGGGCCGGCTCCAGCAGGGCGCGGGCCTCTTTGTCGAGGTCGCCGGTCAAGGCTTGCAGTATCTTCTGGCGGCTGCTGCTTTCAGCTTCCAGGCGTTGCCATTCGTTGGCTTGCGGCAACCCGTAGCCACCCTCGTCGAGCAACTCCGCCGGGCGACTGAGGAAGCCGCTGTTGGCGAGGATCTGCTGCAGGGTCTTGTTGGCCCGGTCCATACCGCCATTCTCCAGCTCCCGCGCATCGAGGTAGCGTTGCTTGACTTCGTTCTGGGCCAGCAGCAACTGCTGGCGGAAGCTCGCCTGCTCCAGCAACAGCAAGGCGGCGCTGGTGCGCAGGTCGGCCTGGCCGAACCATTGACGACGATCGGCAGCGCTTGCAGTCAACCAGTCTTCGACCTTGTCCTGCTTGATCGGCAGGTGCTTTTTCAGCACCTCGAACATGGCTTGATAGCGGTCGCGGAATGAATCGAAGCGATAACCCAGGCGCAAGGCCTCACGTTGATCGTCGAGCACGCTGGTGTCGGCCAGGCCGCGGGCCTTGAGCACTTCCAGCAGGCCGTTGGGCATGATGCTGTCCAGGCCGACCAGTTGCGGATTGTTGCTACCACTGCGCAACAGTTTCAGGCTCTCTACGGCGCAGTTGTTGGACAGGAAGAAGTAATTACCGTCGTAGCTCCAGTGCATCTCGGCAGCGTGCTCCACCACTTCGTCGATTTCGCTGCGCGACAGGGTCAGCGGGACGGACGCCAGGCTACGCAATTCGGTCTTGGTGTACTCGTCGATGACTTGTGCCAGGGGCAGCACAAATAGCCGCGAGGGGTACTTGCCGACCAGGCCATCCCAACTCGACAGCTGTACGTCACCGACGAAGGCGCGGTAGGACAGCACCAGGGAATATTCCAGATCCAGCCGGCAATCCGGTCCACGCGGGCGCCCGGGTGCACAGATCACCAGGCGCAACATGCTGTGGCCCCAGCGGCTGACGAGGTTCTGGTTCGCTTCGGCGAGCAGGTAATCGACGGCGTAGACCCGCTCCGGATCGACCTGCCCCAGCGGCTGTTTGCCAAAGTCGTTGCCGGCATTGAGAAAGGCGAAAGACGTGGCGCAGTTGTCCTTGGCCGCTGGTGCCCAGCCAAAGTGCTCCTGGTAATAGCGGTACAGCGCCGGACGGCGGCAGGCGTAGCTCGGGTCGAGGAGGAAGTACTCCATGTTGACCGCGACGAACTCCTTGGGGCTGCTGGTTTCGTACAGGTCCGGGCTGCGTGCGATCTGGCGGTTGTGCTGTTCACGTTCCCCGCGCCGGCCCACGTACTGCTGCCAGCCGGCCAGGTCCAGCAGGCGTGGGTCATCGCTGAGGGTGAAGCGCCGGTCGTTCTGGCCGCGGCATTGATCGGGCATGCCGATCAGGCCCGAACTGTTGTGCTGCCGGGTACAGCGCTGGATCAGCAGGCGTTCGGGGCCGGGCCATAAACGCGCACGGTCGTAGATGTGGGTCAGTTCGTGCAGCACCGTGGCCAGCATCTCGCGGCGTACGGTGCCGTGGGGACGATGGGTCTTTTTAGTGGCAGCGCTACCGTCCGTCAAGCCAGGTAGCAGCTTGCGGTTGAGGTCGAGTTCGGACACCAGGGAGGCCTGGCCGTAGGCGTTGGCCGGCATGTTGTCGGTCCAGCCGACATTGATCCGTCGGTCCAGTTGCTCGACGAAGTGCGGCGGCAGCGCCTGCATCGCCTCGTCCAGCAAGGCCTGGCTGGCCTGCTGTTCTGCCGGGCTCAAGCCTTCGGTCTTGAGGTGCAGTTGCAGGCCGGCCTGGGCCGTTGTGCCAAACAGCAGCGCGGCAGCGGTCAGCAGCCCGGTGACGAACGACCTCACAGTGCGAGGATGGCTTCGGCGAGTACCTGGTCACTGGCGTCGCGGGCTTCCGGCACGCGGGTGCGCAAGGTGTCGAAGGCTGCTTCCAGGTGCGCGCCACGAATATCGCCATTGCTGGCAACGAAACTTGCCGCGTCGTCGTGGGCATCGCGTACGACTTTCGAGTCGCGGATGGACGTCGTCGTGTCCGAGGTGAAATCGAGGGTGCGCTGGGAGGCACGGATAATGATGTTACTGGTGGCTACCAGGGTTTGGGCCTGGGCCATGTCGGCCAACAACAATAGGCCGAGGGTGGCAGCAATCAGCGGGCTACGCATGGAACGACTCCGGAAGAACGTGGGATAACTATTGGACGAGAATTGCCTGTGCCAGTTCAAGATCACTTGCATGAAGTTTTGCCCGGTTCTGGTGCAGGTAAACCAGGGCCGACTCCAGGCGCGCTCCTCGCAGTTGGCCATTGCTGGCAACAAAGGCTGCCGCATCATCGTGCGCGGCGCGCAGCAGTTTATGGTCGAAGGGGGCGCAGGTCACCATGCTTGTGGCATAGGCGGTGACGACCAGGTTCTGCGTGGTCAGGTCCAGGGCATGGGCCGAGGTGATCCAGCAGGCGATGAATGTGGCGGGGACGAACAGTGCTTTTGAAAGAAAATCCATGGGACCGGACAGCTGGAAACCAGCCCCAAGGCTAGCGCAATGCCCGGCCCAGAGCCAGGCCTTGGCAAACGGGGCAGCTCAGGCCACCCCGTCCGGAGCCTGCAATCAGATGGTCAGGATAGCCTGAGCCAGTTGGGCGTCAGTTGCGCTCAACTGTGGAACCTGCTTGCGGATGTGCTCCAGGGCACTTTCCAGGCGAACGCCGCGGATGGCACCTTCGCTGGCGACGAAGCTGGCCGCGTCATCACGGGCTGCGCGCACGATCTTGTCGTCTTTGAACGAAGAAGTGACGTCGGAGGTGGCGTCGGAAGTGGCTTTGAGTGCGCCGACTACAGCGTCCGTGGTGACGATGAAGCTGGTGGCGTGCGAATTGGCAGCCACGGCCAGCAGGGCTGCAGCGCTGAGCAGACGAAGACGGGACATGGGGTAACTCCTGTTAAGAACAAAAAAGAGGCGTTGGAAAACGCCAGACAACCACCGCGAGCCGCACGGTGCCTGAACAATCAGACGCGTACCGCGCAGTGTTCGCCACGTTGTATCTGGATATTAGGCGCATGTTCAGGGGTTCGAACAGTCCTGTCTTCCTTTTGCCGTCCACTATTGCCAGAAGGAGCGCTCCAGTTCGGCCATGCGGTCTGCGTGGCTGATACCGATATCGGACAGTTGCTGGTCATTGAGCTGGGCCAGCAAGTGGCGGGTACGCGCCCGTTCCCGGCATTGGCCTGTGGCCCTGATCAACCTTGTCAACAGCCCCAGCAGGCCGCGCCGTGGGCGGTGCGATAGGGATATCTCGAGTGAAGTGTCCATGCTCAATTCCTCGCGCGAAGGCTGAAAGTACAGCCTTGGGAGATCATGTTGAACCCTTGCGGTTCAGCGGGTCAGTGACACTGGGGTTAAATTGTACTGGTGCAATTTTATATTTATTGCAACTGTACCTATCTTGCGCAGTACCTTCTGTACCAGCGTTTTTTTTGCCCTGAAACGACAAGACCCGTCGCGGTTTCCCGCGACGGGTCTTGTGTGTGCAATTCAGAGTGCTGGCGGTGGACCCCGGAAGGTCAGGGCCAGCGACGCTAACTTAGCGCCAGAACGGCTTGCTCAGCTCTTCGTAGCGTTGCGCTTCGCTAATCCCTGCGTCAGCCAGCAGACGCGAATCCAGGCGAGCCAGTTGGTGGCGGCTGGAGATGCGGCGCTGCCACAGCATCAGGTTGGCGAGAACGCGAAGAGGCATGGAAGCCTGGGTTTTTACAGCGTTGTCTTCGAAGAACAGTTCGGAACTGAGTGTACGTTCCATGGTGACATCCTTCCGCTTGTGGCGGGATTAGGTAGTGGTTTAACTGGTGCCCATGATCCTCTCGTTTGGCCAGTCTCTGTAGATACAGTTCACCTGTATTGTGAGAGACCAGTTAACTGTTAAAGGGTGGTGTACTGGTCTAAATTGAGGCAACTGTACCTATATGCACGTTTATGGTGCGTTTTGTAGGTTTTAGTCGGAAAAGGTAGGCTTTTTACCTAGGAAAAGACCGGTACAGCAGTACAGTTTTTGTCAGCTATTGGGTAAAAGATAGCGGGCCGGCAAAAAAGTGTTTTCGCCGGCCGCCATCTGTACCAATCACACGGCGAGCATGCGCCCGATTTCTTCCAGGTTCATGTGCCAACTGAGGGCTTCGCGCAGGATGTGCGGGGTGTGGCCGCCGATGGCACAGGCCTTCTCGAAGTACTCATTGAGCGCTTCGCGGTAGTCCGGGTGCACACAGTTGTCGATAACCACCCGGGCGCGTTCCCGAGGGGCCAGGCCGCGCAAGTCGGCAAGGCCGATCTCGGTCACCAGGATGTCGACGTCGTGCTCGGTGTGGTCAACGTGGCTGACCATTGGCACGACACTGGAAATCGCGCCGCCCTTGGCAATCGACTTGGTGACGAAGATCGCCAGGTGGGCGTTGCGGGCAAAGTCACCCGAGCCGCCAATGCCGTTCATCATCCGCGTGCCGCAGACGTGGGTGGAGTTGACGTTGCCGTACAGGTCGAACTCCAGCGCGGTGTTGATGCCGATGATGCCCAGGCGACGCACCACTTCAGGGTGGTTGGAGATTTCCTGCGGGCGCAGTACCAGTTTGTCCTTGTAGCGCTCCAGATTGCCAAATACATCGGCATTGCGCCGTTGCGACAGGGTGATCGAGCTGCCCGAGGCAAAGCTCAGCTTGCCGGCGTCGATCAGGTCGAAGGTCGAGTCCTGCAGCACTTCGGAGTACATGGTCAGGTCTTCGAACGGCGAATCGATCAACCCGCACATCACCGAGTTGGCGATGCTCCCTATGCCAGCCTGGAGCGGGCCCAGTTTGTTGGTCATGCGGCCGGCGTCCACTTCCTGCTTGAAGAAGTTGATCAGGTGGTCGGCGATGGCCTGGGTCTCGTTATCCGGTGGCAGCACCGTGGATGGCGAGTCCGACTGGTTGGTGATGACGATAGCGACGATCTTTTCCGGTGGAATCGGGATCGCGGTGCTGCCGATGCGATCGTCGACCTGGGTCAGCGGGATCGGCGTGCGGGTCGGACGGTAGGTCGGGATATAGATGTCGTGCAGACCTTCCAGGTTCGGGTTGTGCGCCAGGTTGATCTCGACGATCACCTGTTTGGCGAAAATCGCGAAGCTGGCGGAGTTGCCGACCGAGGTAGTCGGCACGATGTGGCCTTGTTCGGTGATGGCCACGGCTTCAATGACTGCGATGTCCGGCAGCTTCAGTTGCTGGTTGCGCAACTGCTCCACGGTTTCCGACAGGTGCTGGTCGATGAACATCACTTCGCCGGCGTTGATCGCCTTGCGCAGGGTGCTATCGACCTGGAATGGCATGCGGCGGGCCAGGACGCCCGCTTCGGTCAATTGTTTGTCGAGGTCGTTGCCCAGGCTGGCGCCGGTCATCAGGCTGATCTTCAGCGGCGTGACCTTGGCGCGCTCGGCCAGTGCGTGGGGCACGGCCTTGGCTTCGCCGGCGCGGGTGAAGCCGCTCATGCCGACGGTCATGCCGTCCTCAATCAGAGCGGCAGCCTCGGCGGCGCTCATCACCTTATCCAACAACGAAGGCAAGCGAATACGGTCACGGTACATGGATTATTATCTCGGGCAACGGAAGCAAGATGCGCAGTCTAGTGATTTCGAAAACATTCGTCCCGCTACCATGGTCGAATGCAGGCCCCTGATTTAGAGCCTTTGGTCGGGTAATCGAGGCCAATAAAAAACCCCAGCCTACGGGAGGCTGGGGTTTTTGGTATTGCCGTGGAGCAGTGTTTATTCGACTGCCTTGACCATATCTTCGATGACTTTCTTGGCGTCGCCAAAGACCATCATGGTCTTGTCCAGGTAGAACAGCTCGTTATCCAGGCCGGCATAACCGCTGGCCATCGAGCGCTTGTTGACGATGATGGTCTTGGCCTTGAAGGCCTCCAGAATCGGCATGCCGGCGATCGGCGACTTCGGATCGTTCTTCGCCGCCGGGTTGACCACGTCGTTGGCGCCGAGCACCAGTACCACGTCGGCCTGGCCGAACTCGGAGTTGATGTCTTCCATCTCGAACACCTGGTCGTACGGTACTTCGGCCTCGGCCAGCAGGACGTTCATGTGCCCAGGCATGCGCCCCGCCACCGGGTGGATCGCGTATTTCACGGTCACGCCGCGATGGGTCAGCTTCTCGGTCAGCTCCTTCAATGCGTGCTGCGCCCGTGCCACCGCCAGGCCGTAGCCCGGAACAATGATTACGGTATCGGCGTTGGTCAGCAGGAAGGTGGCGTCGTCAGCCGAACCGGATTTCACCGGACGCGCTTCCGCCGAACCGGCAGGACCTGCAGCGTCTGCGGTGTTGCCGAAGCCACCCAGCAGGACGTTGAAGAACGAACGGTTCATCGCCTTGCACATGATGTACGAGAGGATTGCACCGCTGGAGCCCACCAGGGAGCCGGCGATGATCAGCATCGAGTTGTTCAGCGAGAAGCCGATACCCGCCGCAGCCCAACCGGAATAGCTGTTAAGCATCGACACCACTACCGGCATGTCGGCGCCACCGATCGGGATGATGATCAGCACGCCCAGCACAAAGGCCAGGGCCAGCATCAGGGCAAACGCACCCAGGTTGCCGGTCAGCATGAAAGTGATGCCCAGGCCCAAGGTGGCCAGGCCCAGCACCAGGTTGATCTTGTGCTGACCGCTGAACTGTACTGGTGCGCCCTGGAACAGACGGAACTTGTACTTGCCCGAGAGCTTGCCGAAAGCGATCACCGAGCCGGAGAAGGTGATGGCACCGATGGCTGCACCGAGGAACAACTCCAGGCGGTTACCGGCCGGAATCGCGTCTCCCAACTGCTTGACGATGCCCAGCGACTGCGGCTCGACCACCGCGGCGATGGCAATGAATACCGCGGCCAGGCCGATCATGCTGTGCATGAAGGCGACCAGCTCTGGCATCTTGGTCATTTCAACCCGTTTGGCCATGATCGAACCGGCGGTGCCGCCGACCAGCAGGCCAACGATCACGTAGCCGATACCAGCGGTGGCCAGCTCGGCCCCAAGCTTATAGATGAGGCCGACGGTGGTGAGGATGGCCAGCGCCATGCCGAGCATGCCGAACAGGTTGCCGCGCCGCGAGGTGGTCGGGTGCGACAGGCCTTTGAGGGCCTGGATGAAGCAGATCGACGCGATCAAGTAGAGCGTCGTTACGAGGTTCATGCTCATTACTTGGGCGCCTCTTCTTTTACGGCTTTCGGGGCTTTTTTCTTGAACATCTCAAGCATGCGACGGGTGACCAGGAAGCCACCGAACACGTTCACCGCCGCCAGTGCGACGGCCAGGGTGCCCATGGTCTTGCCCAGCGGGGTCACGGTCAGCGCGGCCGCGAGCATGGCGCCGACGATCACGATTGCCGAGATCGCGTTGGTCACCGCCATCAAGGGGGTGTGCAGTGCGGGTGTAACGTTCCAGACCACGTGGTAACCGACATAAATCGCCAGCACGAAGATGATCAGGTTGTAGATACCGGGGGAGATAAGCTCTTCCATCGTCTGAATCCCTGCTTAGGCGTTTTTGCGGATGACTTGGCCGTCGCGGCACATCAGGCACGCGGCGACGATGTCGTCTTCGAGGTTGATCTCGAACTGGCCTTCCTTGGTGAAGACCAGCTTGAGGAAGTCCAGCAGGTTGCGCGCATACAGCGCCGAGGCATCTGCGCCGACCTGGGCTGCCAGGTTGGTCGGGCCGGCGATGGTCACGCCGTGCGCGACGATCACCTGGTCCGCGACGGTCAGTGGGCAGTTACCGCCCTGTGCCGCCGCCAGGTCGATGACCACCGAGCCCGGTTTCATCTGGGCGACAGTCTCGGCGCTCAGCAGTACCGGGGCCTTGCGGCCAGGAATCAGGGCCGTGGTGATGACAATGTCGGCTTGCTTGGCGCGCTCGTGCACGGCCAGGGCCTGGCGTTGCATCCAGCTGGCCGGCATCGGCCGTGCGTAACCGCCGACGCCAACTGCGCATTCACGCTCTTCGTCGGTTTCATAAGGAACGTCGACGAACTTGGCGCCCAGGGATTCGATCTGCTCTTTCACTGCAGGACGGACGTCGGAGGCTTCGATCACCGCACCCAGGCGTTTCGCCGTAGCGATGGCCTGCAGGCCCGCCACGCCAGCGCCGAGAATCAGCACGCGAGCAGCCTTTACCGTGCCTGCGGCGGTCATCAGCATCGGCATGAAGCGCGGATAGTGATGAGCGGCCAGCAGCACGGCCTTATAGCCGGCAATGTTGGCTTGCGAGGAGAGCACATCAAGGCTTTGCGCGCGGGAGGTACGCGGCGCGGCTTCCAGGGAGAACGCGGTAATGCCACGCTCGGCCAGTTTGGCAATGGTTTCATTGCTGAACGGGTTGAGCATGCCTACCAGCACGGTTCCACTTTTGATCAGGCTCAGTTCGCTGTCGCTGGGGGCGACAACCTTGAGGATCAGCTCTGCGCCAAATGCATCGTTGGCACTGCCAATCACTGCACCCGCCGCTTCATAAGCACTGTCGACAACGCTGGCGCTGATGCCGGCGCCGCTTTGCACAGTGACTTTATGACCCTGGCCGATCAGCTTCTTGATGGTTTCCGGGGTTGCAGCAACCCGCGTTTCACCGGTCTGGGTTTCGAGAGGAACACCAATGTGCACGTCAAATCTCCTGCTTGATCTTATTGCTTTCGATCTTTCTTAGAAGGCCAGCGCACTGCGGAGGGTGCGGCTGGGGCGGCCGATCAGCACGACCCCGCTGTATTTCGGGCGGGGCGCGGCATTTTGCAGGCGAACTTTGTGCCCTTCAAGGGATTATGACGGGTGACGGAAAATTAACTACAAGTCACCCCGTGACCGAATGTCGCAACCAGGCGGGTTAATCCCTTGTAGGCCGTGACTTGCAAGGACTCTGGCGAAAATTTGGGGATTTGCTCATCGGCTGCATGAATGTTGCACCATGGTCCTGATTTAAGGCGCGAAAGCCACGCCGTTAGGCGGCTGTGGGACGATTGTGCAGGTATTCCGTACAGTCTGCTTAAATGCGACAAATAGTTATATCTGTAGGGCTTTAAATTTGCTGACTACGAGGTCAGCTAATGCCTGTAGGCCCCTGTCCCTCTACGCTGTAGCTATGTGCCTGATGAATCAGCCAGTCGCGAAATGCGCGTAAAGACGCGGATTCGACCTTTCGGTCAGGAATCATCAGGTAATAGGCCTTGATACTCGACAGGGCCTGGGGGTTGGCAATCACCAGCCTTTTCTCCGCCAGTTCGCGCTGGATCAGGAATGGCGGGATCAGGGCAATGCCCATGTCATGCATTGCCGCCTGGGCGAGCATGGAGAATAGCTCGTAACGGGGACCTGTCATGTCCCGGGGGATATTCAGGTTCTGGGAGTTGAACCACTGGCGCCAGGCGTACGGGCGTGTGGTCTGTTGCAGCAGGGGCAAGTCGGCAATCTGCTCGGCGCTGAGCTGCATGAACTGGCCGCGTAAGGCCGGACTGCACACCGGCATCGGGTTTTCGCCCATCAGCCTGTGGGATTCGGTACCGGACCAGTCGGCGTCGCCGAAGTAGATCGCGGCGTCGAAGTCGGTGTCGGCAAACAAGAAGGGCCGTGTGCGGTTGGTCAGGTTGACCGTTACTTCCGGGTGCTGCTCCTGGAAGTCTTTGAGTCGCGGCAGCAGCCATTGGGTGCCAAACGTCGGCACGACCGCCAGTTCGATCACGTTGGCGCCCTTCTGGCCCATCACTGACAGGGTGTCGCGTTCAACCGCGTCCAATTGGGTTGCCACCCGGCGACTGTAAGACAGGCCGGCTTCGGTGAGTTTTACGCCGCGCCGTGAGCGTCGGAACAGTTCGACACTGAGAAACTCCTCCAGGCTGGCGATCTGTCGGCATATCGCGCCCTGGGTCAGCGAAAGCTCCAGGGCGGCCTTGGTAAAACTCTCGTGGCGGGCGGCGGCTTCGAAGCTGATCAGGGCGGCGGTGCTGGGGATCTTCCTGCGCATGTACGGCAACCTCACTAATGATTCTCGTGTATGCCGTTTTGGGCAATTACGGAGTGAGAAATTAGCACAACAGCATGCAAAATCCTCGTTTGCCCATTCCGTGAGCGACGCCTAGGATCAGTCCACGATATTTGACCTACTTCGCGAGGACACGCTCATGGGCGGTAAAGCTAGCTTCAACTGGATCGATCCCCTGCTGCTGGATCAACAGCTCACTGAAGAGGAGCGCATGGTGCGCGACAGCGCAGCGCAGTTTGCCCAGGACAAGCTGGCTCCGCGCATCCTCGAAGCCTTCCGCCATGAAAAGACCGACCCGGCGATCTTCCGCGAAATGGGCGAGATCGGCCTGCTGGGTGCGACCATTCCCGAGCAGTACGGCGGCAGCGGCCTGAATTATGTCTGCTACGGGCTGATTGCCCGCGAGGTCGAGCGTGTCGACTCCGGCTATCGCTCGATGATGAGTGTGCAGTCCTCCCTGGTCATGGTGCCGATCAACGAGTTCGGGACTGAGGCGCAGAAACAAAAGTACCTGCCGAAACTTGCGTCCGGTGAGTGGATTGGTTGCTTCGGTCTGACCGAGCCGAACCATGGTTCCGACCCGGGTTCGATGATTACTCGTGCACGCAAGGTGGAAGGCGGCTACAGCCTGACCGGCAGCAAGATGTGGATCACCAACAGCCCGATCGCCGACGTATTCGTGGTCTGGGGCAAGGATGATGCTGGCGATATCCGCGGCTTCGTCCTCGAGAAAGGCTGGAAAGGCCTGAGCGCCCCGGCTATTCACGGCAAGGTCGGCTTGCGTGCCTCCATCACCGGCGAAATCGTGATGGACAACGTATTTGTTCCAGAAGAGAACATCTTCCCGGACGTGCGTGGCCTGAAAGGTCCGTTCACTTGCCTCAACTCCGCCCGCTATGGCATCTCCTGGGGTGCACTGGGTGCTGCCGAGTTCTGCTGGCACACCGCGCGCCAATACACCCTGGACCGCCAGCAGTTCGGCCGTCCCCTGGCGGCGACCCAGTTGATCCAGAAAAAACTGGCGGACATGCAGACCGAAATCACCCTGGCGCTGCAAAGTTGCCTGCGTCTTGGCCGCATGAAGGATGAAGGCACGGCGGCGGTGGAAATCACCTCGATGATGAAGCGCAACTCCTGCGGCAAGTCCCTGGATATCGTGCGCATGGCTCGCGACATGCTCGGCGGTAACGGCATCTCCGACGAGTTCGGTGTGGCGCGTCACCTGGTCAACCTCGAGGTGGTCAACACCTACGAAGGTACTCACGACGTTCACGCGCTGATTCTCGGCCGTGCACAGACCGGTCTCCAGGCGTTCTACTGACAGGAGAGCGGCCATGGGTGCGCTATCGCATTTGCGGGTACTGGATTTATCGCGCGTATTGGCCGGTCCCTGGGCTGGCCAGATCCTGGCGGACCTGGGGGCTGAGGTCATCAAGGTCGAGCGTCCGGGCAACGGCGATGACACGCGCGCCTGGGGGCCGCCCTTCCTGAAGGACGCCTACGGCGAGAACACCAGTGAGGCGGCCTACTACCTTTCGGCCAACCGCAACAAGCAATCGGTGACCATCGACTTCACCCGGCCTGAGGGGCAGCGCCTGGTGCGCGAGCTGGCTGCCAAGTCCGACATCCTCATCGAGAACTTCAAGGTTGGGGGGCTGGCGGCTTATGGCTTGGACTATGAGACGCTCAAGGCGATCAATCCTGATTTGATCTACTGCTCGATCACTGGGTTCGGCCAGACCGGACCCTACGCCAAGCGTGCAGGTTATGACTTCATGATTCAGGGCCTGGGGGGCTTGATGAGCCTGACCGGCCGCCCTGAAGGTGATGAAGGTGCCGGGCCGGTCAAGGTGGGTGTGGCGCTGACGGATATTCTGACCGGGCTCTACTCCACTGTTGCGATCCTGGCAGCTTTGGCGCATCGGGATCATGACGGTGGTGGACAGCACATTGATATGGCGCTGCTGGATGTCCAGGTCGCTTGCCTGGCCAACCAGGCCATGAACTACCTGACGACTGGGGTTGCTCCCAAGCGGTTGGGCAACGCTCACCCGAATATCGTGCCTTACCAGGACTTCCCGACGGCAGATGGCGACTTCATCCTGACGGTGGGCAATGACGGGCAGTTTCGCAAGTTTGCCGAAGTGGCAGGTCAGCCCCAGTGGGCAGACGATGCCAGGTTTGCCACCAACAAGCTGCGGGTGGCCAATCGCGCGGTGCTGATTCCGCTGATTCGTCAGGCCACGGTGTTCAAGACCACCGCCCAGTGGGTGGTTGAGTTGGAGCAGGCGGGTGTGCCCTGTGGGCCGATCAATGATCTGTCGCAGGTGTTTGCTGATCCGCAGGTCCAGGCGCGCGGGCTGGCGATAGAACTGCCCCATGCACTGGCGGGTAGGGTGCCGCAGGTCGCCAGCCCGATTCGCCTGTCCGAAACACCGGTGGAGTACCACAGCGCTCCGCCGCTGTTGGGCGAACACACGCTGGAGGTCTTGCAGCGTGTGCTGGGTCTGGATGCTGCTGCAGTTGCCGCCTTCAAGGAATCTGGTGTGCTCTAGGCGTCCCTTCTATATAGAAGCGGTTTTGCCCTTGCTTATATAGAAGGCGCAGTACCGCCTTTTTTGGCTTTGCGTAACTCATTGATAGAAAAGCCAAATTAAAGGTTGACGGCAGATCTCAGGTGTCTATAATTCGCCCCACTTCCGGCGCAGTCGAAACGGAAAACTCCTTGGCAAACAATGAGTTACGCAGTTTTCGGCAGCAGGTTGCTTCAGCTCATCGAAGCACGAAAGGAGTTGAAAAAGAGGTGTTGACAGCAGCGTGTAACGCTGTAGAATTCGCCTCCCGCTACCGAGTGATCGGAAGCGCAAGTGGTTGAAGTTGTTGAGGAAATCTTCAAAAACTTCTGAAAAATACCACTTGACAGCAAATGAGGCTGCTGTAGAATGCGCGCCTCGGTTGAGACGAAAGATCTTAACCAACCGCTCTTTAACAACTGAATCAAGCAATTCGTGTGGGTGCTTGTGCTGTCAGACTGATAGTCAAAAAGATTATCAGCATCACAAGTTACTCCGCGAGAAATCAAAGATGTAACCAACGATTGCTGAGCCAAGTTTAGGGTTTCTTAAAAACCCAAAGATGTTTGAACTGAAGAGTTTGATCATGGCTCAGATTGAACGCTGGCGGCAGGCCTAACACATGCAAGTCGAGCGGTAGAGAGAAGCTTGCTTCTCTTGAGAGCGGCGGACGGGTGAGTAATGCCTAGGAATCTGCCTGGTAGTGGGGGATAACGCTCGGAAACGGACGCTAATACCGCATACGTCCTACGGGAGAAAGCAGGGGACCTTCGGGCCTTGCGCTATCAGATGAGCCTAGGTCGGATTAGCTAGTTGGTGGGGTAATGGCTCACCAAGGCGACGATCCGTAACTGGTCTGAGAGGATGATCAGTCACACTGGAACTGAGACACGGTCCAGACTCCTACGGGAGGCAGCAGTGGGGAATATTGGACAATGGGCGAAAGCCTGATCCAGCCATGCCGCGTGTGTGAAGAAGGTCTTCGGATTGTAAAGCACTTTAAGTTGGGAGGAAGGGCAGTAACCTAATACGTTGCTGTCTTGACGTTACCGACAGAATAAGCACCGGCTAACTCTGTGCCAGCAGCCGCGGTAATACAGAGGGTGCAAGCGTTAATCGGAATTACTGGGCGTAAAGCGCGCGTAGGTGGTTTGTTAAGTTGGATGTGAAATCCCCGGGCTCAACCTGGGAACTGCATTCAAAACTGACAAGCTAGAGTATGGTAGAGGGTGGTGGAATTTCCTGTGTAGCGGTGAAATGCGTAGATATAGGAAGGAACACC
>NZ_JASFAH010000002.1:3162500-4542500 GCF_033989915.1 Pseudomonas sp. P5_152
CTGAAAAGCGTAGTCGATGGAAAACAGGTTAATATTCCTGTACTTCTGGTTATTGCGATGGAGGGACGGAGAAGGCTAGGCCAGCTTGGCGTTGGTTGTCCAAGTTTAAGGTGGTAGGCTGGAATCTTAGGTAAATCCGGGATTCTAAGGCCGAGAGCTGATGACGAGTGTTCTTTTAGAACACGAAGTGGTTGATGCCATGCTTCCAAGAAAAGCTTCTAAGCTTCAGGTAACCAGGAACCGTACCCCAAACCGACACAGGTGGTTGGGTAGAGAATACCAAGGCGCTTGAGAGAACTCGGGTGAAGGAACTAGGCAAAATGGCACCGTAACTTCGGGAGAAGGTGCGCCGGTGAGGGTGAAGGACTTGCTCCGTAAGCCCACGCCGGTCGAAGATACCAGGCCGCTGCGACTGTTTATTAAAAACACAGCACTCTGCAAACACGAAAGTGGACGTATAGGGTGTGACGCCTGCCCGGTGCCGGAAGGTTAATTGATGGGGTTAGCTAACGCGAAGCTCTTGATCGAAGCCCCGGTAAACGGCGGCCGTAACTATAACGGTCCTAAGGTAGCGAAATTCCTTGTCGGGTAAGTTCCGACCTGCACGAATGGCGTAACGATGGCGGCGCTGTCTCCACCCGAGACTCAGTGAAATTGAAATCGCTGTGAAGATGCAGTGTATCCGCGGCTAGACGGAAAGACCCCGTGAACCTTTACTATAGCTTTGCACTGGACTTTGAATTTGCTTGTGTAGGATAGGTGGGAGGCTTTGAAGCGTGGACGCCAGTCTGCGTGGAGCCAACCTTGAAATACCACCCTGGCAACTTTGAGGTTCTAACTCAGGTCCGTTATCCGGATCGAGGACAGTGTATGGTGGGTAGTTTGACTGGGGCGGTCTCCTCCTAAAGAGTAACGGAGGAGTACGAAGGTGCGCTCAGACCGGTCGGAAATCGGTCGTAGAGTATAAAGGCAAAAGCGCGCTTGACTGCGAGACAGACACGTCGAGCAGGTACGAAAGTAGGTCTTAGTGATCCGGTGGTTCTGTATGGAAGGGCCATCGCTCAACGGATAAAAGGTACTCCGGGGATAACAGGCTGATACCGCCCAAGAGTTCATATCGACGGCGGTGTTTGGCACCTCGATGTCGGCTCATCACATCCTGGGGCTGAAGCCGGTCCCAAGGGTATGGCTGTTCGCCATTTAAAGTGGTACGCGAGCTGGGTTTAGAACGTCGTGAGACAGTTCGGTCCCTATCTGCCGTGGACGTTTGAGATTTGAGAGGGGCTGCTCCTAGTACGAGAGGACCGGAGTGGACGAACCTCTGGTGTTCCGGTTGTCACGCCAGTGGCATTGCCGGGTAGCTATGTTCGGAATAGATAACCGCTGAAAGCATCTAAGCGGGAAACTAGCCTCAAGATGAGATCTCACTGGGACCTTGAGTCCCCTGAAGGGCCGTCGAAGACTACGACGTTGATAGGTTGGGTGTGTAAGCGCTGTGAGGCGTTGAGCTAACCAATACTAATTGCCCGTGAGGCTTGACCATATAACACCCAAGCAATTTGACTACTCCTGATTTTGAAACAAAGAGGAGCATCAGATTGCGGTGTGTGAAGACGAAACGAACCGAAAGTTCGAATCTGCTCAAAGCAACACACAACACCGAAAGCTATCACATACCCAATTTGCTGAAGCGAGGTCATCTGGCCACGACTCAGTACCCGAATTTCTTGACGACCATAGAGCATTGGAACCACCTGATCCCATCCCGAACTCAGCAGTGAAACGATGCATCGCCGATGGTAGTGTGGGGTTTCCCCATGTGAGAGTAGGTCATCGTCAAGATTAAATTCCGAAACCCCTATCTGCGTATGCAGGTAGGGGTTTTGTTTTTGTAGAAGTCCATGAATTTCATCGGCACGCTGCTAGCGCAACGGACCGGTACACAGAATTTCTTGACGACCATAGAGCATTGGAACCACCTGATCCCATCCCGAACTCAGCAGTGAAACGATGCATCGCCGATGGTAGTGTGGGGTTTCCCCATGTGAGAGTAGGTCATCGTCAAGATTGAATTCCGAAACCCCTGTCTGCATTGCAGACAGGGGTTTTGTCGTTTCAGGGGTAACCAAAGCCTCTGCAGGGCCCATAGCTTGCTGCAGAGACAACAAAGCCAGCGGTTGAGACCAGGCGCTGGCTTTGTTGGAATGACCCGCAGTTAGAACTGGTAGCTCACCGTGGCCGCCACGTTACGTTCCTCGCCCATGTAGCAGAAGCTCAGGCTGGCACAGGACGCAATGTAGGATTCGTCAGTCAGGTTGTTGGCATTCAGGCGCACATCGACCCCCTTCAGGCCCACCTTGCCCAGGTCGTAGCCGATCGAAGCATCAAACAGCGTGTACGCAGGCACCTTCATGGTGTTCTCGGCATCCGCCCAACTGTAGCCGACATATCGCACGCCACCGCCCAGGCGCAGGCCATCGAGTGCTGCGCTATCGAACAGGTAGTCCGCCCACAGCGAGGCCATATGGCGTGGTGCCTGAGTCGGCGAGTTGCCCTTGTTTTCGATCACATCGGTGTCGGTGCTCAGGGTGCTGATCATCGATTTGGAGTACTCGATGTCGGTAAAGGTGTAGCTGCCGAGCACTTTCAGGTTGTCGGTCACCTGGGTGTGTGCTTCCAGCTCCAGGCCCTGGGAGCGAACGGCCCCGACTGCACGATAGAAGTTTTCCTGGGGCAGCTTGGTCGCCAGGTTCTCCTGGTCAATGCGGAACAGCGATGCAGTGAACAGGTTGTCCGTCCCGGGTGGCTGGTACTTCAAGCCCACTTCCCATTGGGTGCCATCGGTCGGTGCCAAGGGGTTGCCCGCACTGTCTGCGTAGGAGTTCGGATTGAACGACTCGGAGTAGCTGATGTACGGCGCAATGCCGTTATCAAACAGATACAGCGCCCCGGCGCGTCCGGTCAGCTTGGTGCGTTTGTCGTTGACCTCGGTGCCTTCCGGGCGATTGAACTCGGCCAGGCGGTTTTCTTCCGAGGTTTCTACCCAGTCCTGACGCAGGCCCAGGGAGAACCGCCACTGGTCCATCTCGATCAGGTCCTGCAGGTAAACGCCGGTCTGCTCCAGGCGACGCAGGTAGCTCAATGGATCGTAGTAGGTGATCTCGGCGTTGCCGTACACCGGGTCGAAGGCGTTGATCGGTGCCACCGAACCACTGGTCCAGTCGACCACCGTCTTGCGCCGCTGGTAGTCAGCGCCCATCAACACCGTGTGCTTGCTGTCGCCGGTGAGGAACTCGGCCTGGAGCATGTTATCGACGATGAACGAATGCAGCTTTTCGTCGCCACCGGTGTAGTAGCGGTTCAGCTCATTGCTGGTAGGGGTGGTCCAGCCATACCCATAGATCTGGTCGAGTTTGACCTTGGAGTCCAGGTAACGGAAGTTCTGCCGCGCGGTGAAAACATCATTGAAGCGGTGTTCGAACTGGTAGCCGAAAGACTGCTGGTCGCGCTGGTAGCCATCGACTCCCGGTTCGCCTTCAAAGAAGTGCTCCGAGATGCGCTGGCCATTGCGCTGATGCAGTGCGCCATCGGCCGGCATACCGCTGTGATAGCCGCCATCGGGATCGTGCTGCAGGTAGGCCTGCAGGGTCAGTGAGGTGTCGTCGGTGAAGTCGATGCTCAAGGTCGGTGCCAGGGCGAAGCGCTTTTCCTTGTTGTGATCGAATTGCGTGTCGGATTTGTCGGCAAGGCCGGTCAGGCGATAGGCAATGCGCTTGTCGTCGTCTACAGGGCCACTGAAGTCAAAACCCATACCTTGTTGGCCCTGCGTGCCGACCGTGGCTTGAACCTGATGATAGGCCTCGTACAGCGGCTTCTTGCTGGTGAGCGCCACCAGGCCGCCGGGCGAACTGCGCCCATAAAGCACCGAGGAAGGCCCTTTGAGGATGTCCACGCGCTCCAGGAAGTACGGGTCGATCTGCATGCTGCTGTAAGTGCCGCTGTCCCCCATGGACTTCAAGCCATCGAGGTAGATGTTGTCCACCGAGCCATCGTTGAAGCCGCGCATGGCCACGTAGTCGTAGCGATGGGTGGCACCATAGGGGTTGGTCAGCACGCCCGGGGTGTAGCGCATGGTCTGGGATACGGTTTGCGCACCCTGGTCGTCCATTTGCTGGCGAGTGACCACCGACACGCTTTGCGAGGTTTCCAGCAGGGCAGTGCTGGTCTTGGTGGCAACCTGACTGTGAGTGGCGTTGTAGCCTTCCATGCTGCCCAGTGCGTTACCCAGGGCAAACCCCTTGATGTCGGTGGTTGGCAGATTCAGTGCTGCGTCTTCGGCTTGCGGCCGCAGGACGTAACTGCTGCCGTCCTGGCTGACCGCCTGTAGGCCCGAACCGTTGAGCACGTGGCTCAAGGCCTGATCTGCCGAGTAGTCGCCCTGCACCCCAGGCGATTGCTGGCCCTGGGTGAGTTCGGGAGTGGTCGACAGGGTGATGCCGGCCTGGCGCGCGAACTGATTCAGCACCTCGCTCAAGGGGCCGGCGGCGATGTCATAGCTACGGCTGGCACTGGCCACGCTGGCATCCGCGCCATGGGCGAGCAACGGCAGTGCGCTCACCCCCAGTGCGGTGGAGAACAGCGCGGCGCGGATGGCTTGGCGCAGCAAGCTGGCGGACGGTGAGTCAGGGGCGCAGGGGCAGGGCAGGGAACGGTGGGTGCGAACAGTCATCATGGGTTTCCGTGGGAGTCGCTCAAGGCAGATTGAAGTGCTTACTGTCTAAGCCGGACTACGCTGGAAAACCCGCCAAAAATCACACCTGGCGCTCCACGGTCACCCACCAGCGTGTGCGATAGCGCACCTGGACGGGGAGCGTCTGCGCCACGATGGCCAGCAGCTTGTCGGTATCCTCCAAGCGGAACACCCCAGACAGACGCAAGTCGGCGATCTGCGAGGCGCAGGCAAGATGCCCACGGCGGTAGCGGCTCACTTCCTTGAGGAAATCCGCCAGGCGCATGTTGCGAGTGACGATCAAGCCATCCACCCAGGCGCCGGGGTCCATCGCCAGAGGCGGGGCAGGTGCTGCCAGGGCAGGGGTGATCAGGTAGCTTTGCCCTGCCTGGACCCGCATCGGCGCCCCGTCCGCCGCTTGCGGTGCAAGCACTGCGACACTGCCACTGGTGACGCTGAGCCGGGTGCAGTCGCGCTCCTGGCGCACGATAAAACGTGCGGTGCTCGCCTCGAACAGACCGTGCTCGCTTTGCACCCGCAACGGCTGGCCCGGGGTCGGCGTCAGGCTGCTGCCGCAGGTCACCATGATTTCGCCACGTGCCAGCTTGATCAGGCGTTGCCCGGCGGTGAAATCCAGGTTGGCGGCGCTGTCGGTGTTCAGGCGCAGGCGAGTGCCGTCTGGCAACTGGAAGCCGCGGCGCTCGCCCGTGGCGGTGGCGAAATCGGCGTTCCACTGCAACCCGCCCATCTGCTCCCGACCGAGCCACGCGGCAGAGCCCAGCAACAGCGCGCCGCCAAGCAGCTTCAGGGCCTGGCGACGGTCCAGGCGTTGCGCACTCTGTTCCAGGGTGTGCAGCGCGACCTGGGCACCCGGCACCGCCCGCAGGTTGGCGCTCAACTCTAGTTGCAGCGACTGCACCCGCTGCCAGGCCAGTTCGTGTTCCGGGTGTGCCGTGCGCCACCGCTCACATTGCGCCTGGAGCTTGGGGTTGCTGGCGTTATTGCGCAGGCGCAGCAGCCAACTGATGGCCTGCTTGACCACCTGCTGGTGGGGTTCGCCGTGGTCGCGCAGATTACTCACCCGCCTGGCCCTCATAACGCAGCACGTAGCAGTGATAGAGCGCATCGGCGACGTACCGCTCCACCGACCGCAAGGACAACCCCATCTGCTCGGCGATCTGCTTATGGGGCAGTCCCTCGCATTGGGCCAACACAAACGCCTTGCGCACCTTCGGCTTGAGGCCTTCGAGCATCCGCGTTATGCGCTCCAGCAACTCGAGCACCAAGGCTCGCGCTTCGGCACTCGGCGCTTCGGCTTCGGGTAGGTGGGCGATGCTTTCCAGGTAGGCGCGCTCGATCTCCGCACGGCGCCAGTGATCGATCACCAGGCCACGGGCAATGGTCCGCAAGAAGGCGCGGGGGGCCTTGAGTTCGAGTCGCTCGGTACGCTGCAACAGGCGCACGAACGTGTCCTGGGCCAGATCCGCCGCATCGGCGGCATTGCCCAGGCGGCTGCGCAGCCACGTATTGAGCCAACCATGGTGGTTGCTGTAGAGCACCTGTACCGCTGACTCAGGAGAGGGCATGAACGCGACAGCCTGGACGTCACAAATGATAATTAGTCGCATTGTCATCAAGGCCTGTAATTTTTGCAACTGCCGCCGCTCTGCGCCCTCGATAAACCTCAATGAAAGTGCTCTAGCCCGCCATTCACCGGGTTTTTGCAGAGATTGTCCCGGGTTCTGCACAAAAGCCTAAGTTTTCCCGACTTGGTGCCGAAAGAGTGGGGGAGACATGCGTGCACCAAAGTAGAGCGGCCACAGAGCGGCCTATGGCGTCACATGGAATGTTGCACCCGGAACGCATCCCTACTCTTTCGCATGAGAAGTCCCCTGACATGAATCTCAAGTTCAGCCATAAAATCCTGTTGGCCGCTTCGGGCGTCGTGGTCCTGGCGTTCGCCTTGTTCACTTTGTATAACGACTACCTGCAGCGCAACACCATCCAGCAAAACCTCGACACCTCGGTCCAGCAAGCAGGGGCCCTGACCGCCAGCAGCGTGCAGAACTGGCTCAGTGGGCGGATCCTGGTCCTGGAGAACCTGGCGCAGAACGTCGCGCACCAAGGCGCCAACGCCGACTTCCCGGGCCTGGTCGACCAGCCGGCCTTCACCTCGAACTTCCAGTTCACCTACGTCGGCCAGGCAAACGGAGTGTTTACCCAGCGCCCTGACGCGAAAATGCCCGAGGGCTACGACCCGCGCCAGCGCCCCTGGTACAAACAGGCGGTCGCGGCTGACCAAACCATGCTGACCCCGCCCTACATGGCTGCAGTTGGCGGGCTGGTGGTGACCATCGCCATGCCGGTCAAGAAGCATGGCGAACTGCTGGGTGTGGTGGGCGGCGACTTGAGCCTGGCGACCCTGGTCAACATCATCAACTCGGTGGACTTCGGCGGCATCGGCCATGCGTTCCTGGTCAGCGCCGACGGCCAGGTAATCGTCAGCCCGGACAAAGACCAGGTGATGAAAAACCTCAAGGACATCTACCCAGGCGCTAACGTGCGTGTCGGTGCGGGCAACCAGGACGTGCTGCTCAACCAGCAGGAACGCATCCTGTCCTTTACCCCGGTCAACGGTCTGCCGAACGCGCAGTGGTACATAGGCCTGTCGATCGACCGGGACAAGGCCTACGCCGCCCTGGGCAAGTTCCGCACCTCGGCCTTGATCGCCATGTTCGTCGCTGTGACCGCCATTGCCGTGCTGCTGAGCCTGTTGATCCAAGTGCTGATGCGCCCACTGACCACCATGGGCCGCGCCATGCAGGACATTGCCCAGGGTGAGGGCGACCTGACTCGCCGCCTGGCCGTGGAAAGCAAGGATGAATTCGGTGAGCTGGGCGGGGCCTTCAACCAGTTCGTGGAGCGCATTCATGCCTCCATCAGCGAAGTTTCGTCGGCCACCCGCCAGGTGCACGACTTGTCGCAACGAGTGATGGCGTCCTCCAATGCCTCGATCGTCGGTTCCGATGAGCAAAGTGCACGCACCAACAGCGTCGCCGCGGCCATCAATGAACTGGGCGCAGCCACCCAGGAAATCGCCCGCAACGCGGCGGACGCTTCGCAACACGCCAGCGGCGCCAGCGAGCAGGCCGACGACGGGCGCCAAGTGGTGGAGCAGACCATTCTGGCGATGACCGAGCTGTCGCAGAAAATCAGTCTGTCCTGCACCCAGATCGAAACCCTCAACGCCAGCACCGATAACATCGGGCACATTCTCGATGTGATCAAGGGCATCTCCCAGCAGACCAACCTGCTGGCGCTCAACGCCGCAATCGAAGCGGCGCGTGCCGGTGAAGCCGGGCGCGGGTTTGCCGTGGTGGCGGACGAAGTGCGCAACCTGGCTCACCGCACCCAGGAGTCGGCCGAAGAGATCCACAAGATGATCACCTCGCTGCAAGTCGGCTCGCGTGAGGCGGTATCGACCATGAACGCCAGCCAGCTCTCCAGCGAAGAAAGTGTCGAAGTGGCGAATCAGGCGGGTGCGCGACTGGTCAGCGTGACCCAGCGCATCACCGAGATCGACGGCATGAACCAGTCGGTGGCGGCCGCGACGGAAGAGCAGACCGCCGTGGTGGAGACTCTCAACGTTGACATCAACCAGATCAACCTGCTGAACCAGCAAGGTGTGGCCAACCTCAATGAAACCTTGAAGGATTGCGATGCCCTGTCGCTGCAGGCCAATCGCCTGAAGCAGTTGGTGGACAGCTTCAAGATCTGAAGCCTCGTAGCACTGGCAAAAACGCGATGAGCCCGGCTGGGCTCATCGCGTTTTTTTTCTCCTGTGCACCTGCGAGTATCAGTTCGCTGAGGTCTTGCCCTGGGACTCGACGCTGTTCAGATAGCGGGTGATGACGTCCACCGCGCGATTGAGGTGGTGCGTCAGTTTGGCCACGCCCAGGGCGATGTCCCCGGCTTGGGCGATGCGCAGCAGTTCGCGGTGATCTTCCTGGGTGAGCTTGCCCAGCCCCATGGACCCCAGGTTGAAGCGCAGGAAGCGTTCTTCTTCCCACAAGCCGTTCTCGATCAGGGTCAGCAACCGACGGTTGGGCGCCTTGCGGTACAGGGCCATATGGAACAGGCGATTGAGCCGGCCGATTTCGGCGTAATCGGTCTCGGTTTCCAGGTGGTCGATGTGGCTCGCTGCCTCGGCGAAATCCGCTTCATCGAGCAGCGGAATCGACAGGCGCAGGGCCTCGCACTCCAGCAGGATGCGCAGCGCATAAGTCTCGGCGGCGTCACCTTCGATCAGGGGCGCCACGACTGCGCCTTTGTGGGCGACGACATGCAGCAGCGATTGCGCTTCGAGCTGGCGCAGCGCTTCGCGTACCGGCATGCGGCTGACGCCGAACAGGTCGGCCAGGTCTTGCTGGCGCAGTGCGGTGCCGCAGGGCAGGCGCCCGTCGAGAATCGCCGAGCGCAGGGTCTCTTCGATCACCGCACGAGCCAGGTGAGCGGGGATAGGGCCGCTGACGGTAATGGTGCTGAGTGGGTTGGGCTTCTGTGCCACGACAATGCCCTCCGACAGTAGAAGTAAATATTGGATCCAATGCACACTAGTGACTGGGTGCCAGCTTGTCAAACGGGCGAGACAATGCCTTTTTCGAGCGTTTAACGCCACAGGCATAGGTGCCGGATGAGCGGATGGCAAACGCGGCGCTGTGATCTTGGTCGGTCCTTGAAGTTTAGCCTGCGCGCAGTGATTGCATCGTGCCATTGTCTTTTACCGATCCAGGCTGCACCATCATCGATTTCCCCACCGCCCTCCCGGAATCACTGCATTGCTGGCACGTTGCGCACTCACTTTGACCTGGCGTTGGCTGTGCTCGGCACTGCTGATCGGCAGTGTCATGCTCGGTGCCCTGCAGGCCGATTGGGACTTCTCGCTGATCAGTCGGCGGGCAGAGGCCCTGTACGGGCCGCTAGGCGAGGGCAAGCAGCGGATCGATGCCTGGCAGCACCTGCTGGCCACACAGCAGCAAGTGCCGGAGCTCGAGCAGCTCAAAGTGGTCAATCTATTCTTCAACAAGCAGATGCGTTACGTGGAAGACATCGACCTGTGGCGTCAGGTCGATTATTGGGAAACTCCCGTCGAAGGCTTATGGAAGGGCGCCGGAGATTGCGAAGACTATGCGATCGCCAAATACTTCAGCCTGCGCCATCTTGGGGTTTCCAGCGACAAGTTGCGTATCACCTACGTCAAGGCCCTGCGCCAGAACCGCGCGCACATGGTCTTGACCTACTATGCCAGCCCGGACGCGATGCCATTGGTGCTCGACAGCCTGGTCGACGCCATTGCGCCCGCCAGCCAGCGTACCGACCTGTTGCCGGTCTACTCCTTCAATGCGCAGGGCTTGTGGCTACCGGGTGCCAAGGGTAACCAGAAAGTCGGCGATACCAAGCGCCTGTCCCGTTGGCAGGATGTGTTGAAAAAAATGCAGGCCGAGGGATTTCCGGCCGAGACGACCCACTAGGAGCACGCGTTCAGATGTCATTGTTCAAACAGTTGTTGCTTGCTATCTGCCTGTTCCTGGTGGTCGCCTTCACCGGCAGCTTCATGGTCAGCCTGGAAAGTTCGCGGACCCAGTACGTCAATCAACTGCGCTCCCACGCCCAGGACGCGGCCACGGCGCTGGCGTTGTCGCTGACCCCGAACATCGACGACCCGGCGATGGTCGAGCTGCTGGTCAGCTCGATCTTTGACAGCGGCTATTACGCGAGCATTCGTGTGGTGGACCTAAAGACCGACAGCGCCATCGTCGAGCGCAGCGGTGCACCCGACGTGAGCAAGGTACCGCAGTGGTTCGTCAACCTGATCGGCCTGGAGCCAGCCGGTGGCGATGCCTTGGTCAGCCGCGGCTGGGAACAGGCGGCCAGGGTCGAGGTGATCAGCCATCCGATGTTCGCCGTGGCCAAACTCTGGCAGAGCGCCCTGGGCAGCCTTGGCTGGTTGCTGGTGTGTGGCGCGGTCAGCGCGGTGTTGGGGGCGTTGTTGCTGCGCCGCCAGCTCAAGCCGCTGGACTACATGGTCAAGCAGTCCCATGCGATTGCCCGGCGCGAGTTCCTCAGCCTGCCGGAGCTGCCGCGCACACCTGAGTTACGGCGTGTGGTGCAGGCGATGAACCAGATGGTCGAAAAGCTCAAGGCGCTGTTCCAGGAGCAGGCCGAGCGCAGCGAGAAACTGCGCGCGCAATCCTATCAGGACACCCTCACGGGCTTGGCCAACCGGCGCTATTTCGAGATGCAGTTGAATGCCCGGGTGAGCAATGCCGAACAGGCGAGCACCGGTTATCTGTTGCTGCTGCGGGTCAAGGACCTGGCGGGCCTCAACCAGCGCTTGGGCGGGCAACGTACCGACCAGTTGCTGCAGGCCGTCGGCCAACAGTTATCGCGTGAATGTGCGCGGTACCCGGAAACCCAGAACCTGGTCACCCGGATCCGTGGCGGCGAATTTGCAGTGCTGGCGCCAGGACTGGTCCGCGAAGAGGCGCAGCAACTGGCACAGAGCCTGGACAGTGCGTTGGCCAGCCTGCATGCCACCGGCGCGACTGACGTGCCAACGGTGGCGGCGATCGGCCTGGCGCCGTTCGTCCACGGCGACACGCCGCAGGCGGTGTTGAGCCTGGCCGACCAGGCACTGTTGCAAGCGGAAGGCGAGGGCGAGTCGAACTGGGCGTGCCTGGAGCACAACGTGGCCGCGACCGTTGGCGAAGACCATCATGCCTGGCACCGGCTGCTGGACCAGGCACTCGAGCAACAGCGCTTCCAGCTGTACTTCCAGCCGGTGGTGGCCAGCCAGGACACCGACCTGGTGCTGCATTACAAAGTCCTGTCGCGTCTGCTCGACGAGCAGGGCCAGACCATTCCCGCCGGGCGCTTCCTGCCGTGGCTGGAGCGTTTTGGCTGGATGTCACGGCTTGACCGCCTGATGCTCGAGGGCGTGTTGACGCAGATGGCCAGCCATCAGCAATCGCTGGCGCTCAATCTGTCCGCCGCGACCCTGGCCGATCCGCAGGCGCTGAACAAGGTCTTCGAGATCCTGCGCCAGCATTCGGACCTGGGGCCACGCCTGACCCTGGAAATCGGTGAGGAGCAACTCCCTGACCAAGCCGTGCTCGAACAACTGACCCAGCGTCTGCGCGAGCTGGGGTTCTCCCTCAGCCTGCAGCGTTTCGGTGGACGGTTCAGCATGATCGGCAATCTGTCGCGCCTGGGCCTGGCCTACCTGAAAATCGATGGCAGCTACATCCGCGCCATCGATCAGGAAAGTGACAAGCGCCTGTTCATCGAAGCCATCCAGCGCGCCGCCCACAGCATCGACCTGCCGCTGATTGCCGAGCGGGTGGAGACCGAAGGAGAGTTGCGGGTGATTCGCGAGATGGGTCTGTACGGGGTGCAGGGCCAGTTGTTCGGCGAACCGAAACCCTGGCAGTAGTAATGAGGATGAGCGTACCCGTCGACCGGGTGCGCTCCGGGGCTCAGATCAGCCCGCTTTCATCTTCGTTGATCAGATGGCTCAACCCACCCAGGGCTTCACGTGCCTGGGTCCGGTCCATCAGCTTGGCTTGTGCGGCCGGCGGCAGGTCGGTGACGCGAATCACCCCTTTGCTGGTCAGCACCTGAATCAGGTCGTCGAGTACCCGGATCATCTCCAGGTCACTCTGTTTAAGCTGTTTGAGGCTGGTTTCCACCACCTCGTTGGCGTACCAGGCCTGGATCTCGTGGTGGTCGGCGGGCAGCGTTTCCGTTGCCTCGGCGTAGGGCGCAGCCTCTACGCGCACCAGCAGGCCCTGTGCATCACGTTGCACGTAGAACATCGACAATCCCTCATGAATGAACCAGCGTCGTGCTGTCAGCAGCATAGGCCAACGCAGGTGAGTATGCGGGGCAACGCTCAAGTCGTCACCCCGGCGGTCACTCGAACAAGCCTGCCGACCTCCCGTATGAGCGGTCGGCAGGTACCCGGTCAACTGTTGTTGTGGTCGATCTTGATGGTTGGGTCGAGGCCGACCACCAGCGAGTTGACGCTCTGACCGGACCAGTTGTTGCCTTCCAGTTTGATCGTCACGTCGGCGTTGGCGATGCCACCTGCGGCATTAAGCTTGCCTTCGGAACTGACCTGCAACGTCGATACCCCTTCCACCGTGGTGATTTTCAGGAAGTTGTCGATGGTGCTGGCGCTCTCGCCCTGCAACAGGTCACGCAGATCGATGCGGTCACCTTCGCTGGCCTTGAAGTCCTTGATCACGTCATTGCCGGTATCACCAGACCTCCAGACGAAGGTGTCGGCACCCGAGCCGCCGGTCAGGATGTCATTGCCCGAACCGCCCAACAGGATGTCGTTGCCTTCACCGCCGAGCAGCGTGTCCTTGCCGGTGCCACCCAGCAGGATGTCATTGCCCTTGCCGCCGTCGAGCACATCGTCGCCGCCCTGGCCGAAGATGATGTCGTTGCCGGCACCGCCCAGCAGGTTATCGATACCGTCACGCGCCCCGGACACATCGAACTCGTTGTAGTGCTCGGTGACGTACTGGTGCACATTGCTGGCAGTGACCTTGCTGACGTCCACCCCGGTTTGCTGGCCAACGAAGGCCTGCATGGCCTGGTAACCCTCGCCGGCAATGCCGTTGAAGCTCACCAGGTCGCCGAAGATGATGTCGTTGCCATCACCGCCATCGACCTTGTCGGCACCCGGCAGGGTCGCCTCGGAGTGGCCGAGGATGGCATTGGCCAGGTCCTTCGGATCGATGTTGGTTTGCGGCTTGTCATCGGTGTCGTACGGAATCAGGTCGGCCGGCTTGATGGTCTTGTTCAGGCCGATCGCCTCGACCTGCGACAGGCCACTGAGCAACAGGAAGCTGCTGTTGGAGTTACTGGTCGTGCCATTCCTGTCATCGGTGTAGGAGATCTCATACGTACCGTCACCCTGCGCACGGATCGTGCCGAGGGTATTGGAGTTGTACCACTTGCCCGGCTCGTATTCCGTCCATTTGAGGACCTGGCCGTTACTGTTGATCAACTGGCGGCTCACACCGCCCAGGGTGATATACGCGGTATCGCCCAGTTTGTAGTTGTTGACGTTCAAGTAGTCGTCCAGCTTGCCGTCGTTTTTGGTGGTGCTGTAGTAGAAGTCCGCTACCACCGGGTTGGTCTGCTCGCCACTCTGGTAGTAGTTGGGCTGACCGTCGGTGATGAAGTACGTCAGGTTGGTGGCGCCTTTGTTACCCGTAGCCTGATCGCTCTGGAACCAGTTGGCCGTGGTCTTGAACACGTCCTCGTAGTTGGTGCCGCCGCCCGACTGCATCGACCTGACCATGCCCTGCAGTTGCTCCAGCGCGCCCTGGTCATTGAGGTTGACCGACAGTGTCTTGCTCACGGTGCTGTCGAACGTCGTCAGGAAGATGTTCACCGTCCCCGAGGAGTCCGCACCCAGGCTCTGCTTGAGGGTGTTGAACATCAGGGCCAGCGACTCCTTCGCTGCCTTGATCGAGGTGTCCATACTGCCGGAGGTGTCGACCATGAACGCGATGTTGTAGTTCTTGCCCTGGACCACGTTCAGGCCACCGATGTCGGCAATGACGATGTCATTGCTGTCGGTCCCCAGGATGTTGTCATCCTTGGTCGTGCCCATGATCGGGTTGTACGTCGCCGGGTATAGGGTCACCGGGATCTGCGCAGTACTTGGCGCGGAACCACCCAACTGCTCGGTGGACGTCGACGTCACCGTCAAGTTGAACGAGGTGCTGTGGTACGGCGGCGGGGTGATGGTCAGCGTGCCGAGGTTCCAGCCGGTGACAATCGCCTCGCCATTGGTCGCGGTGGCCGTGAAGGTATGACCGGCGCCATCGCTGAGCACGGAGCCCGCCGGAATCCCGCCGATCTTCACGCTCAGGCTTTCGGAACCGTCCCTGTCGGTCAGTTCGGTGGTGATGGCCGACAGCTTGATGGTGCCGCCTTCTGGACCGGTGTTGAGTTTGTAACCGTCGTAGTAACCCTCACCGTTGCTGCCGTGCAGATCG
Source organism: Pseudomonas sp. P5_152 (assembly GCF_033989915.1). NCBI lineage: Bacteria > Pseudomonadati > Pseudomonadota > Gammaproteobacteria > Pseudomonadales > Pseudomonadaceae > Pseudomonas > Pseudomonas sp. P5_152. Next base: position 3,177,306 of record NZ_JASFAH010000002.1, read on the forward strand.
GAAACCGTGACACCGGCATTGATCAGGTCGTTGACGCCGGTGTAGATCGGCACGCCGGCATTATTCAGGTTGAGCACCGGACCGTTGTCCACCTTGAGGTTGACGTCGTAGCTGCCCGCGCCGCTCTGGTTGTGGTGGTAGATGTCCAGGGTGTAGTAACCGCTGGTGGTCGGCGTGAAGCTGCCGTTGAGCGTGCCGCCATTGCCCCACAGGGCGCTGGCCACGTTCTGGCCGCCAATGGTCACCAGCAGGCTGTCGTCGCCGGTACCGCTGAAGGAGTAGACCTTGCCGGCTTCGAGGTAAATCAGGCCGGAGGTTTTCGAGGCAACCCCAGCCGTCACACTGCCGTCCTGCACGTCGCTGACGGTGGTGCTGGTGTTTGGCTTGCCGGCCGCGTCGATCACCGATTTCAGGGTGTTGGTTGGTGCACCGCTGCCTGCACCATTGAAGCCGGTGTTCAGCGCAGTCAGGCCGGTCCAGGTTTCCTTGATCAAGCCGGTCGAGTTCACGTTGGTGCCGGCGATGCTCAGTGTTGGCGCATCGGCCTGCGGAGTGATATCGACCTTCAAGGTCGCTTCATTACCCAGGTTGAAGCCATCGGTAGGCTTGAACTTGATCTGCGCGTAATCCGCGGCTTTGTTGCCCACCCCGGTGCCGCCATAACCGTCGGCACCCGACTCGTTGCGTGCGGGCACAAACGTCAGTTTGCCGAGGGCGATATCCGCCTGGCTGATGGTTTGCCCAACCGTGACCTTGACCCCGTTGAACAGCAGCTCGCCAGCGCCCGATACCTGGGTGATGGTGATGCTCAACGGGCTGTCGTTATCGACGTCGGTGACCTTGAAGTTGTCCCAGGTCAGGGTCATGGTCGTGTCTTCGAGACCGGTAACGGCCCCGCCGACCGTCACAGGTGCATGGTCGTTGTCGACAATGGTGGTGATCACGCTGGACTTGTCCGGATTGATCCCCAGGTTTTCGAAGGAACCACCGGTAGCCTTGTCGATAGTGATCACGAAGTTCTCGGCACCTTCGACCAGCTTGTCATCGCGGGTGCTGATATCGAACCCGACATTGTTGCTGTTGGCCGGAATCGTGACCGTCACTACACCGCTGAAATCCACACCATCGATCGCGGTGCCAGTGTACTTCAAGGTCACCGTCACATCGGTCTTGGCGGTGTTGCTCAGGTTCAGCGTGTAATGCGCCGATTGGCCTTCGATCACCGAAGTCACACCACTGATACCCACGGTGGTCAGGTCGCCCTGGCCACTTGGTTCATCCGTCACGGTGGTGGTCAACGTGGTGTCTTTGAGCGTCAGCTTCTCGAAGTTCTCGTTACCGGTGACCGAAACCAGCTTGTTGACGATCGGAGCCTGGCCGCCAGTGAAGATGTCGTCCTTGGCAAAGACCACTGCAGTGCCCGTGGTGCCATTGGCCGGGATCTTGACCGTGGTGCCGTCGCTGAGTTTGAAGGTCAGCTCACCGTGGCTGGCCATTGGCAGGCCAGCGGTGTTGGTCAGGGTCACGGTGTAGGTGATCTGGCCGCCTTCGGCGACAGTGGTTTTATCCACACTCAGGGTGGCCGTCACTTCGGTGAGGGTGTCGCTGACTTTCACCACGGCTTCGCCGCCGAGCACCAGGTTCTCGAACGACTTGCCCGGAACCGTTGCGTCAGTGACGCTCAGCTTGATGGTTTCGCCGTCTTTATAGACGTCATCGCCCTGGGCTTTCAGCTCGTATGGAACGCTGGTGGTGCCGGCTTTGATCACCACGGTTGCACCGTTGCTCAAGGTGACGGTCAGGTCTTGTTTCAGTTCCTGATCGACTTTCACCGTGAACTTAGGCGCAGCGTTTTCCAGTACATCGCCATTGCTTTCGATGGTGACGGTGATCTTGTCGCCTTGGCCCGCTGGCTCGTCGGTGACGGTAGTGGTGTATTGGTCTTTGCCGAGGGTCAGCTTCTCGAAGTTGTTGGCCGAAACCGACTCGAGTTTGTTGACGATCGCATCCTGACCACCGGTGAAGATGTTGTCTTTGGCGGTGACCACGGCCGTGCCACTGGTGCTGTTGGCCGGGATCTTGATCTCGGTGCCGTCGGTGAGTTTGAAGGTCAACTCGCCGTGGCTCGCCATCGGCATGCCGGCAGCGTTGGTCAGGGTCACGGTGTAAGTAACTTCACCGCCCTCGGCGACAGTGGTTTTATCCACAGTCAGCGTAGCTTTCACCTCAGTGAGGGTGTCGCCAACTTTGACTACAGCCTCGTCGCCGAGCACCAGATTCTCGAACGACTGACCTGGAACTGTTGCGTCAGTGACGCTCAGTTTGATGGTTTCGCCGTCTTTGTAGACGTCATCGCCTTGGGCTTTCAGCTCGTATGGAACGCTGGTGGTGCCGGCTTTGATCACCACGGTTGCACCGTTGCTCAAGGTTACGGTCAGGTCTTGTTTCAGCTCCTGATCGACCTTGACGGTGAACTTCGGCGCAGCGTTTTCCAGTACATCGCCATTGCTTTCGATGGTGACAGTGATCTTGTCGCCTTGGCCCGATGGTTCGTCAGTGACCGAAGTGGTCAACGTCGTGTCGCCCAGTGTCAGCTTCTCGAAGTTGTTAGCCGAAACCGACTCGAGCTTGTTGACGATCGCGTCCTGACCGCCGGTGAAGATGTTGTCTTTGGCGGTGACAGTTGCGCTGGCCGAAGTCCCGTTCGCAGGAACGGTGATCTTGGTGCCGTCGGACAGAGTGAAGACCAGCGGACCATGGCTCGCCATCGGCATGCCGGCAGCGTTGGTCAGGGTCACGGTGTAGGTGACTTCACCGCCTTCGGCGACAGTGGATTTATCCACCGTCAGGGTGGCTTTCACCTCAGTGAGGGTGTCGTCGATGGTGACTTGGGCTTTGTCGCCCAGTACCAGGTTCTCGAAGGACTTGCCGTCGACGGTGGCATTGCTGACACCAACTTCCACGATTTGACCGTCTTTGTAGACGTCGTCGCCCTGGGCTTTCAGCTCGTATGGAACGCTGGTGGTGCCGGCTTTGATGACGACGGTGTCGCCGTTGCTCAGGGTCACGGTCAGGTCTTGTTTCAGTTCCTGATCAACCTTGACGGTGAACTTAGGCGCAGCATTTTCCAGTACGTCACCGTTGCTTTCGATGGTGACGGTGATCTTGTCGCCGTCAGTATCTGGCTCGTCAGTGACGGTGGTGGTGAATTGGTCTTTGCCGAGGGTCAGCTTCTCGAAGTTGTTAGCCGAGACCGACTCGAGTTTGTTGACGATCGCGTCCTGGCCGCCGGTGAAGATGTTGTCCTTAGCGGTGACCACTGCAGTACCACTGGTGCCGTTAGCCGGGATTTTCACCACGGTGCCATCGGTCAGCGTGAACTCCAGAGGACCATGGCTCGCCATCGGCATGCCAGCAGCGTTGGTCAGGGTCACGGTGTAGGTGATCTGGCCGCCTTCGGCGACAGTGGATTTATCCACAGTCAGGGTGGCTTTCACCTCAGTGAGGGTGTCGCCAACCTTGACCACAGCCTCGTCGCCGAGCACCAGGTTCTCGAAGGACTTGCCTGGAACCGTTGCGTCAGTGACGCTCAGCTTGATGGTTTCGCCGTCTTTGTAGACGTCGTCGCCTTGGGCTTTCAGCTCGTACGGCACGCTGGTGGTGCCAGCCTTGATCACCACGGTCGCGCCGTTGCTCAGGGTCACGGTCAGGTCTTGTTTCAGCTCCTGATCGACTTTCACCGTGAACTTAGGCGCAGCGTTTTCCAGCACATCGCCGTTGCTTTCGATGGTGACGGTGATCTTGTCGCCTTGGCCCGCTGGCTCGTCAGTAACGGTGGTGGTGTATTGGTCTTTGCCGAGGGTCAGCTTCTCGAAGTTGTTGGCCGAAACCGACTCGAGCTTGTTGACGATCGCGTCCTGGCCACCGGTGAAGATGTTGTCTTTGGCGGTGACCACGGCAGTGCCGCTGGTGCTGTTGGCCGGGATCTTGATCTCGGTGCCGTCGGTGAGTTTGAAGGTCAACTCGCCGTGGCTCGCCATCGGCATGCCAGCGGCGTTGGTCAGGGTTACGGTGTAAGTAACTTCACCACCTTCGGCGACAGTGGTTTTATCCACCGTCAGGGTGGCTTTCACCTCAGTGAGGGTGTCGCCAACCTTGACCACAGCCTCGTCGCCGAGCACCAGGTTTTCGAACGACTTGCCCGGAACCGTTGCGTCAGTGACGCTGAGTTTGATGGTTTCGCCGTCTTTGTAGACGTCGTCGCCCTGGGCTTTCAGCTCGTATGGAACGCTGGTGGTGCCAGCTTTGATCACAACAACGGCGCCGTTGCTCAAGGTCACGGTCAGGTCTTGTTTCAGTTCCTGATCCACTTTCACCGTGAACTTCGGTGCAGCGTTTTCCAGCACGTCGCCGTTGCTTTCGATGGTGACAGTGATCTTGTCGCCTTGGCCCGATGGCTCGTCGGTGACCGAAGTGGTCAACGTCGTGTCGCCGAGGGTCAGCTTCTCGAAGTTGTTAGCCGAGACGGTCTCGAGTTTATTGACGATCGCATCCTGACCACCGGTGAAGATGTTGTCTTTGGCGGTGACCACGGCAGTACCACTGGTGCCGTTAGCCGGGATTTTCACCACGGTGCCATCGGTCAGCGTGAACTCCAGAGGACCATGGCTCGCCATCGGCATGCCGGCGGCGTTGGTCAGGGTCACGGTGTAGGTGACTTCACCACCTTCGGCGACGGTGGATTTATCCACCGTCAGGGTGGCCTTCACCTCAGTGAGGGTGTCGCCAACCTTGACCACAGCCTCGTCGCCGAGTACCAGATTCTCGAACGACTGACCTGGAACCGTTGCGTCAGTGACGCTCAGTTTGATGGTTTCGCCGTCTTTGTAGACGTCGTCGCCCTGGGCTTTCAGCTCGTACGGCACGCTGGTGGTGCCGGCTTTGATCACCACGGTTGCACCGTTGCTCAGGGTGACGGTCAGGTCTTGTTTCAGTTCCTGATCGACCTTGACGGTGAACTTAGGCGCAGCGTTTTCCAGCACATCGCCATTGCTTTCGATGGTGACGGTGATCTTGTCGCCTTCGTTAGTCGGATCTTTTGGATCGCCCGAGCCAGGCTCGTCAGTGACCGAAGTGCTCAACGTCGTGTCGCCGAGGGTCAGCTTCTCGAAATTGTTAGCCGAAACCGACTCGAGCTTGTTGACGATCGCGTCCTGGCCACCGGTGAAGATGTTGTCTTTGGCGGTGACCACGGCAGTACCACTGGTGCCGTTAGCCGGGATTTTCACCACGGTGCCATCGGTCAGCGTGAACTCCAGAGGACCATGGCTGGCCATCGGCATGCCAGCAGCATTGGTCAGGGTCACGGTGTAAGTAACTTCACCGCCTTCGGCGACAGTGGATTTATCCACAGTCAGGGTGGCTTTCACCTCAGTGAGGGTGTCGCCAACCTTGACCACAGCCTCGTCGCCGAGCACCAGGTTCTCGAAAGATTTACCTGGAACCGTTGCGTCAGTGACGCTGAGTTTGATGGTTTCGCCGTCTTTGTAGACGTCATCGCCCTGGGCTTTCAGCTCGTACGGCACGCTGGTGGTGCCAGCTTTGATCACCACGGTCGCGCCGTTGCTCAAGGTCACGGTCAGGTCTTGTTTCAGCTCCTGATCGACTTTCACCGTGAACTTCGGAGCGGCGTTTTCCAGGACGTCGCCATTGCTTTCGATGGTGACGGTGATCTTGTCGCCTTCGTTAGCCGGATCTTTTGGATCGCCCGAACCTGGCTCGTCAGTGACCGAAGTGGTCAACGTCGTGTCGCCCAGTGTCAGCTTCTCGAAGTTGTTAGCCGAGACCGACTCGAGTTTGTTGACGATCGCATCCTGGCCACCGGTGAAGATGTTGTCTTTGGCGGTGACCACAGCCGTACCACTGGTGCCGTTAGCCGGGATTTTCACCACGGTGCCATCGGTCAGCGTGAACTCCAGAGGACCATGGCTGGCCATTGGCATGCCGGCAGCGTTGGTCAGGGTCACGGTGTAAGTGACTTCGCCGCCTTCAGCGACAGTGGTTTTATCCACAGTCAGGGTGGCCTTCACCTCGGTGAGGGTGTCGCCAACCTTGACCACAGCCTCGTCGCCGAGCACCAGGTTTTCGAACGACTTGCCCGGAACTGTTGCGTCAGTGACGCTGAGCTTGATGGTTTCACCGTCTTTGTAGACGTCATCGCCCTGGGCTTTAAGTTCGTACGGCACGCTGGTGGTGCCGGCCTTGATCACCACGGTCGCGCCGTTGCTCAAGGTTACGGTCAGGTCTTGTTTCAGTTCCTGATCGACTTTCACCGTGAATTTAGGCGCAGCGTTTTCCAGGACGTCGCCATTGCTTTCGATGGTGACGGTGATTTTGTCGCCTTCGTTAGCTGGGTCTTTTGGATCGCCCGAGCCTGGCTCGTCGGTGACCGAAGTGGTCAACGTCGTGTCGCCGAGGGTCAGCTTCTCGAAGTTGTTAGCCGAGACGGATTCCAGCTTGTTGACGATCGCATCCTGACCACCGGTGAAGATGTTGTCTTTGGCGGTGACCACGGCAGTGCCGGTGGTGCCGTTAGCCGGGATTTTCACCACGGTGCCATCGGTCAGCGTGAACTCCAGAGGACCATGGCTGGCCATTGGCATGCCGGCAGCGTTGGTCAGGGTCACGGTGTAAGTAACTTCACCGCCTTCAGCGACAGTGGTTTTATCCACAGTCAGGGTGGCCTTCACCTCGGTGAGGGTGTCGCCAACCTTGACCACAGCCTCGTCGCCAAGCACCAGGTTCTCGAACGACTTGCCCGGAACCGTTGCGTCAGTGACGCTGAGCTTGATGGTTTCGCCGTCTTTGTAGACGTCATCGCCTTGGGCTTTCAGCTCGTATGGAACGCTGGTGGTGCCGGCTTTGATCACCACGGTTGCACCGTTGCTCAGGGTTACGGTCAGGTCTTGCTTGAGTTCCTGATCGACTTTGATGGTGAACTTCGGCGCAGCGTTTTCCAGCACGTCGCCGTTGCTTTCGATGGTGACGGTGATCTTGTCGCCGTCAGCACCTGGCTCGTCAGTGACGGTGGTGGTGTATTGGTCTTCGCCGAGGGTCAGCTTCTCGAAGTTGTTGGCCGAGACGGATTCCAGCTTGTTGATGATCGCGTCCTGGCCGCCGGTGAAGATGTTGTCTTTGGCGGTGACTACAGCCGTACCACTGGTGCCGTTAGCCGGGATTTTCACCACGGTGCCATCGGTCAGGGTGAACTCCAGCGGACCATGGCTCGCCATCGGCATGCCAGCAGCATTGGTCAGGGTCACGGTGTAAGTGACTTCACCGCCTTCGGCGACAGTGGTTTTATCCACAGTCAGTGTGGCTTTCACCTCGGTGAGAGTGTCACCCACCTTGACCACAGCTTCGTCGCCGAGCACCAGGTTCTCGAAAGATTTACCTGGAACCGTTGCGTCAGTGACGCTGAGCTTGATGGTTTCGCCGTCTTTGTAGACGTCATCGCCCTGGGCTTTCAGCTCGTACGGAACGCTGGTGGTGCCGGCCTTGATCACGACGGTCGCGCCGTTGCTCAGGGTCACGGTCAGGTCTTGCTTGAGTTCCTGATCGACTTTGACGGTGAACTTCGGAGCAGCGTTTTCCAGTACATCGCCGTTGCTTTCGATGGTGACGGTGATTTTGTCGCCTTGGCCCGATGGCTCGTCGGTGACCGAAGTGGTCAATGTCGTGTCGCCCAGTGTCAGCTTCTCGAAGTTGTTAGCCGAAACCGACTCGAGCTTGTTGACGATCGCGTCCTGGCCACCGGTGAAGATGTTGTCTTTGGCGGTGACCACGGCAGTGCCGCTGGTGCCGTTAGCCGGAATCTTGATCTCGGTGCCGTCGGTGAGTTTGAAGGTCAACTCGCCATGGTTCGCCATCGGCATGCCGGCAGCGTTGGTCAGGGTCACGGTGTAAGTAACTTCACCGCCTTCAGCGACAGTGGATTTATCCACAGTCAGGGTGGCTTTCACCTCAGTGAGGGTGTCGCCAACCTTGACCACAGCCTCGTCGCCGAGCACCAGGTTTTCGAACGACTTGCCCGGAACCGTTGCGTCAGTGACGCTGAGCTTGATGGTTTCGCCGTCTTTGTAGACGTCGTCGCCTTGGGCTTTCAGCTCGTATGGAACGCTGGTGGTGCCGGCTTTGATCACGACGGTTGCACCGTTGCTCAAGGTCACGGTCAGGTCTTGCTTGAGTTCCTGATCGACTTTGACGGTGAACTTCGGAGCAGCGTTTTCCAGTACATCGCCGTTGCTTTCGATGGTGACGGTGATTTTGTCGCCTTGGCCCGATGGCTCGTCGGTGACCGAAGTGGTCAATGTCGTGTCGCCCAGTGTCAGCTTCTCGAAGTTGTTAGCCGAAACCGACTCGAGCTTGTTGACGATCGCGTCCTGGCCACCGGTGAAGATGTTGTCTTTGGCGGTGACCACGGCAGTGCCGCTGGTGCCGTTAGCCGGAATCTTGATCTCGGTGCCGTCGGTGAGTTTGAAGGTCAACTCGCCATGGTTCGCCATCGGCATGCCGGCAGCGTTGGTCAGGGTCACGGTGTAAGTAACTTCACCGCCTTCAGCGACAGTGGATTTATCCACAGTCAGGGTGGCTTTCACCTCAGTGAGGGTGTCGCCAACCTTGACCACAGCCTCGTCGCCGAGCACCAGGTTTTCGAACGACTTGCCCGGAACCGTTGCGTCAGTGACGCTGAGCTTGATGGTTTCGCCGTCTTTGTAGACGTCGTCGCCTTGGGCTTTCAGCTCGTATGGAACGCTGGTGGTGCCGGCTTTGATCACGACGGTTGCACCGTTGCTCAAGGTCACGGTCAGGTCTTGCTTGAGTTCCTGATCGACTTTGACGGTGAACTTCGGAGCAGCGTTTTCCAGTACATCGCCGTTGCTTTCGATGGTGACGGTGATTTTGTCGCCTTGGCCCGATGGCTCGTCGGTGACCGAAGTGGTCAACGTCGTGTCACCCAGTGTTAGCTTCTCGAAGTTGTTAGCCGAGACGGATTCCAGCTTGTTGACGATCGCATCCTGGCCGCCGGTGAAGATGTTGTCTTTGGCGGTAACCACTGCAGTACCGGTGGTGCCGTTTGCCGGGATCTTGATCTCGGTGCCGTCGGTGAGTTTGAAGGTCAATTCGCCATGGCTCGCCATCGGCATGCCAGCAGCATTGGTCAGGGTCACGGTGTAAGTAACTTCACCGCCTTCGGCGACAGTGGTTTTATCCACAGTCAGTGTGGCTTTCACCTCGGTGAGAGTGTCACCCACCTTGACCACAGCTTCGTCGCCGAGCACCAGGTTCTCGAAAGATTTACCTGGAACCGTTGCGTCAGTGACGCTGAGCTTGATGGTTTCGCCGTCTTTGTAGACGTCATCGCCTTGCGCTTTCAGTTCGTATGGAACGCTGGTGGTGCCGGCTTTGATCACCACGGTTGCACCGTTGCTCAGGGTCACGGTCAGGTCTTGTTTCAGTTCCTGATCGACTTTGACGGTGAACTTCGGCGCAGCGTTTTCCAGCACGTCGCCGTTGCTTTCGATGGTGACGGTGATTTTGTCGCCGTCAGTACCTGGCTCGTCGGTAACGGTGGTGGTGTATTGGTCTTCGCCGAGGGTCAACTTCTCGAAGTTGTTAGTCGAAACCGACTCGAGCTTGTTGACGATCGCGTCCTGACCGCCGGTGAAGATGTTGTCTTTGGCGGTGACAGTTGCGCTGGCCGAAGTCCCGTTCGCAGGAACGGTGATTTTGGTGCCGTCGGACAGAGTGAAGACCAGCGGACCATGGCTCGCCATCGGCATGCCAGCGGCGTTGGTCAGGGTTACGGTGTAAGTGACTTCACCGCCCTCGGCGACAGTGGTTTTATCCACAGTCAGGGTGGCTTTCACCTCAGTGAGGGTGTCGCCAACCTTGACCACAGCCTCGTCGCCGAGCACCAGGTTCTCGAACGATTTACCTGGAACCGTTGCGTCAGTGACGCTCAGTTTGATGGTTTCGCCGTCTTTGTAGACGTCATCGCCTTGGGCTTTCAGCTCGTATGGAACGCTGGTGGTGCCGGCTTTGATCACCACGGTTGCACCGTTGCTCAGGGTCACGGTCAGGTCTTGTTTCAGTTCCTGATCAACCTTGACGGTGAACTTAGGCGCAGCATTTTCCAGTACATCACCGTTGCTTTCGATGGTGACGGTGATCTTGTCGCCTTGGCCCGATGGCTCGTCGGTGACCGAAGTGGTCAATGTCGTGTCGCCCAGTGTCAGCTTCTCGAAGTTGTTAGCCGAAACCGACTCGAGCTTGTTGACGATCGCGTCCTGGCCACCGGTGAAGATGTTGTCTTTGGCGGTGACCACGGCAGTGCCGCTGGTGCCGTTAGCCGGGATTTTCACCACGGTGCCATCGGTCAGCGTGAACTCCAGAGGACCATGGCTGGCCATTGGCATGCCGGCAGCGTTGGTCAGGGTCACGGTGTAAGTAACTTCACCGCCTTCAGCGACAGTGGTTTTATCCACAGTCAGGGTGGCCTTCACCTCGGTGAGGGTGTCGCCAACCTTGACCACAGCCTCGTCGCCGAGCACCAGGTTTTCGAACGACTTGCCCGGAACTGTTGCGTCAGTGACGCTGAGCTTGATGGTTTCACCGTCTTTGTAGACGTCATCGCCCTGGGCTTTAAGTTCGTACGGCACGCTGGTGGTGCCGGCCTTGATCACCACGGTCGCGCCGTTGCTCAGGGTCACGGTCAGGTCTTGCTTGAGTTCCTGATCGACTTTCACTGTGAACTTCGGAGCAGCGTTTTCCAGCACGTCGCCATTGCTTTCGATGGTGACGGTGATCTTGTCGCCTTCGTTGGCCGGATCTTTTGGATCGCCCGAGCCTGGTTCGTCCGTCACGCTGGTAGTCAGCGTGGTATCGCCCAAGGTCAGCTTCTCGAAGTTGTTGGCCGAAACCGACTCGAGTTTGTTGACGATCGCGTCCTGGCCGCCGGTGAAGATGTTGTCTTTGGCGGTGACCACAGCAGTGCCGCTGGTGCCGTTAGCCGGGATTTTCACCACGGTGCCATCGGTCAGCGTGAACTCCAGAGGACCATGGCTGGCCATTGGCATGCCGGCAGCGTTGGTCAGGGTCACGGTGTAAGTAACTTCACCGCCTTCGGCGACAGTGGTTTTATCCACAGTCAGGGTGGCCTTCACCTCGGTGAGGGTGTCGCCAACCTTGACCACAGCCTCGTCGCCGAGCACCAGGTTCTCGAAGGACTTACCCGGAACCGTTGCGTCAGTGACGCTCAGTTTGATGGTTTCGCCGTCTTTGTAGACGTCATCGCCCTGGGCTTTCAGTTCGTATGGAACGCTGGTGGTGCCAGCTTTGATCACCACGGTCGCGCCGTTGCTCAGGGTCACGGTCAGGTCTTGCTTGAGTTCCTGATCGACTTTCACTGTGAACTTCGGAGCAGCGTTTTCCAGCACGTCGCCATTGCTTTCGATGGTGACGGTGATCTTGTCGCCTTCGTTGGCCGGATCTTTTGGATCGCCCGAGCCTGGTTCGTCCGTCACGCTGGTAGTCAGCGTGGTATCGCCCAAGGTCAGCTTCTCGAAGTTGTTGGCCGAAACCGACTCGAGTTTGTTGACGATCGCGTCCTGGCCGCCGGTGAAGATGTTGTCTTTGGCGGTGACCACGGCAGTGCCGCTGGTGCCGTTAGCCGGGATTTTCACCACGGTGCCATCGGTCAGCGTGAACTCCAGAGGACCATGGCTGGCCATTGGCATGCCGGCGGCGTTGGTCAGGGTCACGGTGTAAGTGACTTCGCCGCCTTCGGCGACAGTGGATTTATCCACAGTCAGGGTGGCTTTCACCTCAGTGAGGGTGTCGCCAACCTTGACCACAGCCTCGTCGCCAAGCACCAGGTTCTCGAAGGACTTGCCCGGAACCGTTGCGTCAGTGACGCTGAGCTTGATGGTTTCGCCGTCTTTGTAGACGTCATCGCCCTGGGCTTTCAGCTCGTACGGAACGCTGGTGGTGCCGGCCTTGATCACGACGGTCGCGCCGTTGCTCAGGGTCACGGTCAGGTCTTGCTTGAGTTCCTGATCGACTTTGACGGTGAACTTCGGAGCAGCGTTTTCCAGTACATCGCCGTTGCTTTCGATGGTGACGGTGATTTTGTCGCCTTGGCCCGATGGCTCGTCGGTGACCGAAGTGGTCAATGTCGTGTCGCCCAGTGTCAGCTTCTCGAAGTTGTTAGCCGAAACCGACTCGAGCTTGTTGACGATCGCGTCCTGGCCACCGGTGAAGATGTTGTCTTTGGCGGTGACCACGGCAGTGCCGCTGGTGCCGTTAGCCGGAATCTTGATCTCGGTGCCGTCGGTGAGTTTGAAGGTCAACTCGCCGTGGCTGGCCATTGGCATGCCGGCAGCGTTGGTCAGGGTCACGGTGTAGGTGACTTCACCGCCTTCGGCGACGGTGGATTTATCCACAGTCAGGGTGGCTTTCACCTCAGTGAGGGTGTCGCCAACCTTGACCACAGCCTCGTCGCCGAGCACCAGGTTCTCGAAGGACTTGCCCGGAACCGTTGCGTCAGTGACGCTGAGCTTGATGGTTTCGCCGTCTTTGTAGACGTCATCGCCCTGGGCTTTCAGCTCGTACGGCACGCTGGTGGTGCCGGCCTTGATCACGACGGTCGCGCCGTTGCTCAGGGTCACGGTCAGGTCTTGCTTGAGTTCCTGATCGACTTTGACGGTGAACTTCGGAGCAGCGTTTTCCAGTACATCGCCGTTGCTTTCGATGGTGACGGTGATTTTGTCGCCTTGGCCCGATGGCTCGTCGGTGACCGAAGTGGTCAATGTCGTGTCGCCCAGTGTCAGCTTCTCGAAGTTGTTAGCCGAAACCGACTCGAGCTTGTTGACGATCGCGTCCTGGCCACCGGTGAAGATGTTGTCTTTGGCGGTGACCACGGCAGTGCCGCTGGTGCCGTTAGCCGGAATCTTGATCTCGGTGCCGTCGGTGAGTTTGAAGGTCAACTCGCCGTGGCTGGCCATTGGCATGCCGGCAGCGTTGGTCAGGGTCACGGTGTAGGTGACTTCACCGCCTTCGGCGACAGTGGATTTATCCACAGTCAGGGTAGCTTTCACCTCAGTGAGGGTGTCGCCAACCTTGACCACAGCCTCGTCGCCGAGCACCAGGTTTTCGAACGACTTGCCCGGAACCGTTGCGTCAGTGACGCTGAGTTTGATGGTTTCGCCGTCTTTGTAGACGTCGTCGCCCTGGGCTTTAAGTTCGTACGGCACGCTGGTGGTGCCGGCTTTGATCACCACGGTCGCGCCGTTGCTCAAGGTTACGGTCAGGTCTTGTTTCAGTTCCTGATCGACCTTCACCGTGAATTTAGGCGCAGCGTTTTCCAGGACGTCGCCATTGCTTTCGATGGTGACGGTGATTTTGTCGCCTTGGCCCGCTGGCTCGTCGGTGACGGTAGTGGTGTATTGGTCTTTGCCGAGGGTCAGCTTCTCGAAGTTGTTGGCCGAAACCGACTCGAGTTTGTTGACGATCGCATCCTGACCACCGGTGAAGATGTTGTCTTTGGCGGTGACCACGGCCGTGCCACTGGTGCTGTTGGCCGGGATCTTGATCTCGGTGCCGTCGGTGAGTTTGAAGGTCAACTCGCCGTGGCTCGCCATCGGCATGCCGGCAGCGTTGGTCAGGGTCACGGTGTAAGTAACTTCACCGCCCTCGGCGACAGTGGTTTTATCCACAGTCAGCGTAGCTTTCACCTCAGTGAGGGTGTCGCCAACTTTGACTACAGCCTCGTCGCCGAGCACCAGATTCTCGAACGACTGACCTGGAACTGTTGCGTCAGTGACGCTCAGTTTGATGGTTTCGCCGTCTTTGTAGACGTCATCGCCTTGGGCTTTCAGCTCGTATGGAACGCTGGTGGTGCCGGCTTTGATCACCACGGTTGCACCGTTGCTCAAGGTTACGGTCAGGTCTTGTTTCAGCTCCTGATCGACCTTGACGGTGAACTTCGGCGCAGCGTTTTCCAGTACATCGCCATTGCTTTCGATGGTGACAGTGATCTTGTCGCCTTGGCCCGATGGTTCGTCAGTGACCGAAGTGGTCAACGTCGTGTCGCCCAGTGTCAGCTTCTCGAAGTTGTTAGCCGAAACCGACTCGAGCTTGTTGACGATCGCGTCCTGACCGCCGGTGAAGATGTTGTCTTTGGCGGTGACAGTTGCGCTGGCCGAAGTCCCGTTCGCAGGAACGGTGATCTTGGTGCCGTCGGACAGAGTGAAGACCAGCGGACCATGGCTCGCCATCGGCATGCCGGCAGCGTTGGTCAGGGTCACGGTGTAGGTGACTTCACCGCCTTCGGCGACAGTGGATTTATCCACCGTCAGGGTGGCTTTCACCTCAGTGAGGGTGTCGTCGATGGTGACTTGGGCTTTGTCGCCCAGTACCAGGTTCTCGAAGGACTTGCCGTCGACGGTGGCATTGCTGACACCAACTTCCACGATTTGACCGTCTTTGTAGACGTCGTCGCCCTGGGCTTTCAGCTCGTATGGAACGCTGGTGGTGCCAGCTTTGATCACAACAACGGCGCCGTTGCTCAAGGTCACGGTCAGGTCTTGCTTGAGTTCCTGATCGACTTTGACGGTGAACTTCGGAGCAGCGTTTTCCAGTACATCGCCGTTGCTTTCGATGGTGACGGTGATTTTGTCGCCTTGGCCCGATGGCTCGTCGGTGACCGAAGTGGTCAACGTCGTGTCACCCAGTGTTAGCTTCTCGAAGTTGTTAGCCGAGACGGATTCCAGCTTGTTGACGATCGCATCCTGGCCGCCGGTGAAGATGTTGTCTTTGGCGGTGACCACGGCAGTACCGGTGGTGCCGTTTGCCGGGATCTTGATCTCGGTGCCGTCGGTGAGTTTGAAGGTCAATTCGCCATGGCTCGCCATCGGCATGCCAGCAGCATTGGTCAGGGTCACGGTGTAAGTAACTTCACCGCCTTCGGCGACAGTGGTTTTATCCACAGTCAGTGTGGCTTTCACCTCGGTGAGAGTGTCACCCACCTTGACCACAGCTTCGTCGCCGAGCACCAGGTTCTCGAAAGATTTACCTGGAACCGTTGCGTCAGTGACGCTGAGCTTGATGGTTTCGCCGTCTTTGTAGACGTCATCGCCTTGCGCTTTCAGTTCGTATGGAACGCTGGTGGTGCCGGCTTTGATCACCACGGTTGCACCGTTGCTCAGGGTCACGGTCAGGTCTTGTTTCAGTTCCTGATCGACTTTGACGGTGAACTTCGGCGCAGCGTTTTCCAGCACGTCGCCGTTGCTTTCGATGGTGACGGTGATTTTGTCGCCGTCAGTACCTGGCTCGTCGGTAACGGTGGTGGTGTATTGGTCTTCGCCGAGGGTCAACTTCTCGAAGTTGTTAGTCGAAACCGACTCGAGCTTGTTGACGATCGCGTCCTGACCGCCGGTGAAGATGTTGTCTTTGGCGGTGACAGTTGCGCTGGCCGAAGTCCCGTTCGCAGGAACGGTGATTTTGGTGCCGTCGGACAGAGTGAAGACCAGCGGACCATGGCTCGCCATCGGCATGCCAGCGGCGTTGGTCAGGGTTACGGTGTAAGTAACTTCACCACCTTCGGCGACAGTGGTTTTATCCACCGTCAGGGTGGCTTTCACCTCAGTGAGGGTGTCGCCAACCTTGACCACAGCCTCGTCGCCGAGCACCAGGTTTTCGAACGACTTGCCCGGAACCGTTGCGTCAGTGACGCTCAGTTTGATGGTTTCGCCGTCTTTGTAGACGTCATCGCCTTGGGCTTTCAGCTCGTATGGAACGCTGGTGGTGCCGGCTTTGATCACCACGGTTGCACCGTTGCTCAGGGTCACGGTCAGGTCTTGTTTCAGTTCCTGATCAACCTTGACGGTGAACTTAGGCGCAGCATTTTCCAGTACATCACCGTTGCTTTCGATGGTGACGGTGATCTTGTCGCCTTGGCCCGATGGCTCGTCGGTGACCGAAGTGGTCAATGTCGTGTCGCCCAGTGTCAGCTTCTCGAAGTTGTTAGCCGAAACCGACTCGAGCTTGTTGACGATCGCGTCCTGGCCACCGGTGAATATGTTGTCTTTGGCGGTGACCACGGCAGTACCACTGGTGCCGTTAGCCGGGATTTTCACCACGGTGCCATCGGTCAGCGTGAACTCCAGAGGACCATGGCTCGCCATCGGCATGCCGGCGGCGTTGGTCAGGGTCACGGTGTAGGTGACTTCACCACCTTCGGCGACGGTGGATTTATCCACCGTCAGGGTGGCCTTCACCTCAGTGAGGGTGTCGCCAACCTTGACCACAGCCTCGTCGCCGAGTACCAGATTCTCGAACGACTGACCTGGAACCGTTGCGTCAGTGACGCTCAGTTTGATGGTTTCGCCGTCTTTGTAGACGTCGTCGCCCTGGGCTTTCAGTTCGTATGGAACGCTGGTGGTGCCAGCTTTGATCACCACGGTCGCGCCGTTGCTCAGGGTCACGGTCAGGTCTTGCTTGAGTTCCTGATCGACTTTCACCGTGAACTTCGGAGCAGCGTTTTCCAGTACGTCGCCGTTGCTTTCGATGGTGACGGTGATCTTGTCGCCTTCGTTGGCCGGATCTTTTGGATCGCCCGAGCCTGGTTCGTCCGTCACGCTGGTAGTCAGCGTGGTATCGCCCAAGGTCAGCTTCTCGAAGTTGTTGGCCGAAACCGACTCGAGTTTATTGACGATCGCGTCCTGACCGCCGGTGAAGATGTTGTCTTTGGCGGTGACCACTGCAGTACCGCTGGTGCCGTTAGCCGGGATCTTGATCTCGGTGCCGTCGGTGAGTCTGAAGGTCAACTCGCCGTGGCTGGCCATCGGCATGCCGGCGGCGTTGGTCAGGGTCACGGTGTAGGTGACTTCGCCGCCTTCGGCGACAGTGGATTTATCCACAGTCAGGGTGGCTTTCACCTCAGTGAGGGTGTCGCCAACCTTGACCACAGCCTCGTCGCCAAGCACCAGGTTCTCGAACGACTTGCCCGGAACCGTTGCGTCAGTGACGCTGAGCTTGATGGTTTCGCCGTCTTTGTAGACGTCGTCGCCTTGGGCTTTCAGTTCGTATGGAACGCTGGTGGTGCCGGCCTTGATCACCACGGTCGCGCCGTTGCTCAAGGTTACGGTCAGGTCTTGTTTCAGTTCCTGATCAACCTTGACGGTGAACTTAGGCGCAGCATTTTCCAGTACGTCACCGTTGCTTTCGATGGTGACGGTGATCTTGTCGCCGTCAGTACCTGGCTCGTCAGTGACAGTGGTGGTGAACTGGTCTTTGCCGAGGGTCAACTTCTCGAAGTTGTTAGCCGAGACGGATTCCAGCTTGTTGACGATTGCATCCTGGCCACCGGTGAAGATGTTGTCTTTGGCGGTGACAGTTGCGCTGGCCGAAGTCCCATTCGCAGGAACGGTGATTTTGGTGCCGTCGGACAGGGTGAAGACCAGCGGGCCGTGGTTGCTCATCGGCAAACCGGCAGCGTTGGTCAGGGTCACGGTGTAGGTGACGGAACCGCCTTCGGTGACGGTGGATTTATCCACAGACAGAGTGGCAACCACTTCAGACAGGGTGTCGCCGATGGTGACTTGGGCCTTGTCGCCCAGCACCAGATTCTCGAAGGATTTGCCGTCGACGGTGGCATTGCTGACACCAACTTCCACGACTTGACCGTCTTTGTAGACGTCATCGCCCTGGGCTTTCAGTTCGTACGGCACGCTGTTGGTGCCGGCTTTGATGACCACGGTATCGCCGTTGCTCAGGGTGACGGTCAAGTCTTGTTTGAGGACCTGATCGACCTTGACGGTGAACTTAGGTGCAGCGTTTTCCAGCACGTCGCCGTTGCTTTCGATGGTGACGGTGATCTTGTCGCCGTCAGTACCTGGCTCGTCAGTGACCGAAGTGGTCAACGTCGTGTCGCCCAGGGTCAGCTTCTCGAAATTCTCTGCGCCAGTAACCGAAACCAGTTTGTTGACGATTGGTGTCTGGCCGCCAGCGAAGATGTCGTCTTTGGCGGTGACGGTCGCGCTGGCCGAAGTCCCATTCGCAGGAACGGTGATTTTGGTGCCGTCGGACAGGGTGAAGACCAGCGGGCCGTGGCTGCTCATTGGCAAGCCAGCAGCGTTGGTCAGGGTCACGGTGTAGGTGACGGAGCCGCCTTCGGTGACGGTGGTTTTATCCACAGACAGAGTGGCGACCACTTCAGACAGGGTGTCGCCGATGGTGACTTGGGCTTTGTCGCCCAGCACCAGGTTCTCGAACGACTTACCGTCGACGGTGGCATTGCTGACAGCGACTTCCACAACTTGACCGTCTTTGTAGACGTCATCGCCCTGGGCTTTCAGTTCGTACGGCACGCTGTTGGTGCCGGCTTTGATGACCACGGTATCGCCGTTGCTCAGGGTGACGGTCAAGTCTTGTTTGAGGACCTGATCGACCTTGACGGTGAACTTAGGTGCAGCGTTTTCCAGCACGTCGCCGTTGCTTTCGATGGTGACGGTGATCTTGTCGCCGTCAGTACCTGGCTCGTCAGTGACCGAAGTGGTCAACGTCGTGTCGCCCAGGGTCAGCTTCTCGAAATTCTCTGCGCCAGTAACCGAAACCAGTTTGTTGACGATTGGTGTCTGGCCGCCAGCGAAGATGTCGTCTTTGGCGGTGACGGTCGCGCTGGCCGAAGTCCCATTCGCAGGAACGGTGATTTTGGTGCCGTCGGACAGGGTGAAGACCAGCGGGCCGTGGCTGCTCATTGGCAAGCCAGCAGCGTTGGTCAGGGTCACGGTGTAGGTGACGGAGCCGCCTTCGGTGACGGTGGTTTTATCCACAGACAGAGTGGCGACCACTTCAGACAGGGTGTCGCCGATGGTGACTTGGGCTTTGTCGCCCAGCACCAGGTTTTCGAAGGACTTGCCGTCAACGGTGGCATTGCTGACACCGACTTCCACAACTTGACCGTCTTTGTAGACGTCATCGCCCTGGGCTTTCAGCTCGTACGGCGTGCTGCTGGTGCCGGCTTTGATGACGACGGTGTCGCCGTTGCTCAGGGTGACGGTCAGGTCCTGTTTGAGGACTTGATCAACCTTGACGGTGAACTTAGGTGCAGCGTTTTCCAGCACGTCGCCGTTGCTTTCGATGGTGACGGTGATCTTGTCGCCTTCGCCCGAGGGTTGGTCGGTGACGGTGGTGGTGAACTGGTCTTTGCCCAGGGTCAGTTTCTCGAACTGATCGGCGCCAGAAACGCTTTCCAGCTTGTTGACCAGCGCTGGCTGACCGCCGGTGAAGATGTCGTTGCTGGTGACCACGGTAGCCGTGCCGGTGGTGCTGTTGGCTGGAACGGTGATGGTGGTGCCGTCGGAGAGCTTGAAGGTCAGTTCGCCGTGGTTGCTCATTGGCAGGCCAGCGGCGTTGGTCAGGGTCACGGTGTAGGTGACGGAACCGCCTTCGGTGACGGTGGTTTTATCCACAGACAGAGTGGCGACCACTTCAGAAGTGGTGTCGCCGATGGTGACCTGAGCTTTGTCGCCCAGTACCAGGTTTTCGAAGGATTTGCCGTCTACTGCAGCGTCGGTGACGCCGAGTTTGATGGTTTCGCCGTCTTTGTAGACGTCATCGCCCTGGGCTTTCAGCTCGTACGGCGTGCTGCTGGTGCCGGCTTTGATGACGACGGTGTCGCCGTTGCTCAGGGTGACGGTCAGGTCCTGTTTGAGGACTTGATCAACCTTGACGGTGAACTTAGGTGCAGCGTTTTCCAGCACGTCGCCGTTGCTTTCGATGGTGACGGTGATCTTGTCGCCTTCGCCCGAGGGTTGGTCGGTGACGGTGGTGGTGAACTGGTCTTTGCCCAGGGTCAGCTGTTCGAACTGATCGGCGCCGGAGACGCTTTCCAGCTTGTTAACCAGTGCCGGCTGACCGCCGGTGAAGATGTCGTTGCTGGTGACCACGGTAGCCGTGCCGGTGGTGCTGTTGGCCGGAACGGTGATGGTGGTGCCGTCGGAGAGCTTGAAGGTCAGTTCGCCGTGGTTGCTCATCGGCAGGCCAGCGGCGTTTGTCAGGGTCACGGTGTAGGTGACGGAACCGCCTTCGATGACGGTGGTTTTATCCACAGACAGAGTGGCGACCACTTCAGACAGGGTGTCGCCGATGGTGACTTGGGCTTTGTCGCCCAGTACCAGGTTTTCGAAGGACTTGCCGTCAACGGTGGCATTGCTGACACCGACTTCCACAACTTGACCGTCTTTGTAGACGTCATCGCCCTGGGCTTTCAGCTCGTACGGCGTGCTGCTGGTGCCGGCTTTGATCACCACGGTGTCGCCGTTGCTCAGGGTGACGGTCAGGTCCTGTTTGAGGACTTGATCAACCTTGACGGTGAACTTAGGTGCAGCGTTTTCCAGCACGTCGCCGTTGCTTTCGATGGTGACGGTGATCTTGTCGCCGTCAGTACCTGGCTCGTCAGTGACCGAAGTGGTCAACGTCGTGTCGCCCAGGGTCAGCTTCTCGAAATTCTCTGCGCCAGTAACCGAAACCAGCTTGTTGACGATTGGAGTCTGGCCGCCAGCGAAGATGTCGTCTTTGGCAGTGACGGTCGCGCTGGCCGAAGTCCCATTCGCAGGAACGGTGATTTTGGTGCCATCGGACAGAGTGAAGACCAGCGGGCCGTGGTTGCTCATCGGCAGGCCAGCGGCGTTGGTCAGGGTCACGGTGTAGGTGACGGAACCGCCTTCGGTGACGGTGGTTTTATCCACAGACAGAGTGGCGACCACTTCAGACAGGGTGTCGCCGATGGTGACTTGGGCTTTGTCGCCCAGCACCAGATTCTCGAAGGATTTGCCGTCGACGGTGGCATTGTCGATACCGACTTCCACAACTTGACCGTCTTTGTAGACGTCATCACCTTGCGCCGCCAACTCGTACGGAGTGCTGCTGGTGCCGGCCTTGATGACCACGGTGTCGCCGTTGCTCAGGGTGACGGTCAGGTCCTGTTTGAGGACTTGATCAACCTTGACGGTGAACTTAGGCGCAGCATTTTCCAGTACGTCACCGTTGCTTTCGATGGTGACGGTGATCTTGTCGCCTTCGCCCGAGGGTTGGTCGGTGACGGTGGTGGTGAACTGGTCTTTGCCCAGGGTCAGCTGTTCGAACTGATCGGCGCCGGAGACGCTTTCCAGCTTGTTAACCAGTGCCGGCTGACCGCCGGTGAAGATGTCGTTGCTGGTGACCACGGTAGCCGTGCCGGTGGTGCTGTTGGCTGGAACGGTGATGGTGGTGCCGTCGGAGAGCTTGAAGGTCAGTTCGCCGTGGTTGCTCATCGGCAGGCCAGCGGCGTTGGTCAGGGTCACGGTGTAGGTGACGGAACCGCCTTCGGTGACGGTGGTTTTATCCACAGACAGGGTGGCAACCACTTCAGACAGGGTGTCGCCGATGGTGACTTGGGCCTTGTCGCCCAGCACCAGGTTTTCGAAGGACTTGCCGTCAACGGTGGCATTGCTGACACCGACTTCCACAACTTGACCGTCTTTGTAGACGTCGTCGCCCTGGGCTTTCAGTTCGTATGGAACGCTGGTAGTGCCGGCTTTGATAACCACGGTGTCGCCATTGCTCAAGGTCACGGTCAGGTCCTGCTTGAGGACCTGGTCAACCTTGACGGTGAACTTCGGTGCAGCGTTTTCCAGCACGTCGCCATTGCTTTCGATGGTGACGGTGATCTTGTCGCCTTCGCCCGACGGTTGGTCGGTGACGGTGGTAGTGAACTGGTCTTTGCCCAGAGTCAGTTTCTCGAACTGATCGGCGCCAGATACGCTTTCCAGCTTGTTGACCAGCGCTGGCTGACCACCGGTGAAGATGTCGTTGCTGGTGACCACGGTAGCCGTGCCGGTGGTGCTGTTGGCTGGAACGGTGATGGTGGTGCCGTCGGAGAGCTTGAAGGTCAGTTCGCCGTGGTTGCTCATCGGCAGGCCAGCGGCGTTGGTCAGGGTCACGGTGTAGGTGACGGAACCGCCTTCGGTGACGGTGGTTTTATCCACAGATAGGGTGGCAACCACTTCAGAAGTGGTGTCGCCGACTTTAACGATGGCTTCGTTGCCGAGGACCAGGTTTTCGAAGGATTTACCGTCTACTGCAGCGTCAGTGACGCCGAGTTTGATGGTTTCGCCGTCTTTGTAGACGTCATCGCCTTGGGCTTTCAGTTCGTACGGCACGCTGCTGGTGCCGGCTTTGATAACCACGGTGTCGCCATTGCTCAAGGTCACGGTCAGGTCCTGCTTGAGGACCTGATCAACCTTGACGGTGAACTTCGGTGCAGCGTTTTCCAGCACGTCGCCATTGCTTTCGATGGTGACGGTGATCTTGTCGCCTTCGCCCGAGGGTTGGTCGGTGACGGTGGTGGTGAACTGGTCTTTGCCCAGAGTCAGTTTCTCGAACTGATCGGCGCCAGATACGCTTTCCAGCTTGTTGACCAGTGCCGGCTGACCGCCGGTGAAGATGTCATTGCTGGTGACCACGGTAGCCGTGCCGGTGGTGCTGTTGGCCGGAACGGTGATGGTGGTGCCGTCGGAGAGTTTGAAGGTCAACTCGCCGTGGTTGCTCATCGGCAAACCGGCAGCGTTGGTCAGGGTCACGGTGTAGGTGACGGAACCGCCTTCGGTGACGGTGGTTTTATCCACAGACAGAGTGGCGACCACTTCAGACAGGGTGTCGCCGATGGAGACTTGGGCTTTGTCGCCCAGCACCAGGTTTTCGAAGGACTTGCCGTCAACGGTGGCATTGCTGACACCGACTTCCACAACTTGACCGTCTTTGTAGACGTCGTCGCCCTGGGCTTTCAGCTCGTACGGCACGCTGCTGGTGCCGGCTTTGATGACCACGGTGTCGCCGTTGCTCAGGGTGACGGTCAAGTCTTGTTTGAGGACTTGATCAACCTTGACGGTGAACTTCGGAGCAGCGTTTTCCAGCACGTCGCCATTGCTTTCGATGGTGACGGTGATCTTGTCGCCTTCGCCCGAGGGTTGGTCGGTGACGGTGGTGGTGAACTGGTCTTTGCCCAGGGTCAGCTGTTCGAACTGATCGGCGCCGGAGACGCTTTCCAGCTTGTTAACCAGTGCCGGCTGACCGCCGGTGAAGATGTCGTTGCTGGTGACCACGGTTGCCGTGCCGGTGGTGCTGTTGGCTGGAACGGTGATGGTGGTGCCGTCGGAGAGTTTGAAGGTCAACTCGCCGTGGTTGCTCATCGGCAGGCCAGCGGCGTTGGTCAGGGTCACGGTGTAGGTGACGGAGCCGCCTTCGGTGACGGTGGTTTTATCCACAGACAGAGTGGCAACCACTTCAGAAGTGGTGTCGCCGACTGTAACGATGGCTTCGTTGCCCAGTACCAGGTTTTCGAAGGATTTGCCGTCGACTGCAGCGTCGGTGACGCCGAGTTTGATGGTTTCGCCGTCTTTGTAGACGTCATCACCTTGCGCCGCCAACTCGTACGGAGTGCTGCTGGTGCCGGCCTTGATGACCACGGTGTCGCCGTTGCTCAGGGTGACGGTCAGGTCCTGTTTGAGGACTTGATCAACCTTGACGGTGAACTTAGGTGCAGCGTTTTCCAGCACGTCGCCGTTGCTTTCGATGGTGACGGTGATCTTGTCGCCTTCGCCCGAGGGTTGGTCGGTGACGGTGGTGGTGAACTGGTCTTTGCCCAGGGTCAGCTGTTCGAACTGATCGGCGCCGGAGACGCTTTCCAGCTTGTTAACCAGTGCCGGCTGACCGCCGGTGAAGATGTCGTTGCTGGTGACCACGGTAGCCGTGCCGGTGGTGCTGTTGGCTGGAACGGTGATGGTGGTGCCGTCGGAGAGCTTGAAGGTCAGTTCGCCGTGGTTGCTCATCGGCAGGCCAGCGGCGTTGGTCAGGGTCACGGTGTAGGTGACGGAACCGCCTTCGGTGACGGTGGTTTTATCCACAGACAGGGTGGCAACCACTTCAGACAGGGTGTCGCCGATGGTGACTTGGGCCTTGTCGCCCAGCACCAGGTTTTCGAAGGACTTGCCGTCAACGGTGGCATTGCTGACACCGACTTCCACAACTTGACCGTCTTTGTAGACGTCGTCGCCCTGGGCTTTCAGTTCGTATGGAACGCTGGTAGTGCCGGCTTTGATAACCACGGTGTCGCCATTGCTCAAGGTCACGGTCAGGTCCTGCTTGAGGACCTGGTCAACCTTGACGGTGAACTTCGGTGCAGCGTTTTCCAGCACGTCGCCATTGCTTTCGATGGTGACGGTGATCTTGTCGCCTTCGCCCGACGGTTGGTCGGTGACGGTGGTAGTGAACTGGTCTTTGCCCAGAGTCAGTTTCTCGAACTGATCGGCGCCAGATACGCTTTCCAGCTTGTTGACCAGCGCTGGCTGACCACCGGTGAAGATGTCGTTGCTGGTGACCACGGTAGCCGTGCCGGTGGTGCTGTTGGCTGGAACGGTGATGGTGGTGCCGTCGGAGAGCTTGAAGGTCAGTTCGCCGTGGTTGCTCATCGGCAGGCCAGCGGCGTTGGTCAGGGTCACGGTGTAGGTGACGGAACCGCCTTCGGTGACGGTGGTTTTATCCACAGATAGGGTGGCAACCACTTCAGAAGTGGTGTCGCCGACTTTAACGATGGCTTCGTTGCCGAGGACCAGGTTTTCGAAGGATTTACCGTCTACTGCAGCGTCAGTGACGCCGAGTTTGATGGTTTCGCCGTCTTTGTAGACGTCATCGCCTTGGGCTTTCAGTTCGTACGGCACGCTGCTGGTGCCGGCTTTGATAACCACGGTGTCGCCATTGCTCAAGGTCACGGTCAGGTCCTGCTTGAGGACCTGATCAACCTTGACGGTGAACTTCGGTGCAGCGTTTTCCAGCACGTCGCCATTGCTTTCGATGGTGACGGTGATCTTGTCGCCTTCGCCCGAGGGTTGGTCGGTGACGGTGGTGGTGAACTGGTCTTTGCCCAGAGTCAGTTTCTCGAACTGATCGGCGCCAGATACGCTTTCCAGCTTGTTGACCAGTGCCGGCTGACCGCCGGTGAAGATGTCATTGCTGGTGACCACGGTAGCCGTGCCGGTGGTGCTGTTGGCCGGAACGGTGATGGTGGTGCCGTCGGAGAGTTTGAAGGTCAACTCGCCGTGGTTGCTCATCGGCAAACCGGCAGCGTTGGTCAGGGTCACGGTGTAGGTGACGGAACCGCCTTCGGTGACGGTGGTTTTATCCACAGACAGAGTGGCGACCACTTCAGACAGGGTGTCGCCGATGGAGACTTGGGCTTTGTCGCCCAGCACCAGGTTTTCGAAGGACTTGCCGTCAACGGTGGCATTGCTGACACCGACTTCCACAACTTGACCGTCTTTGTAGACGTCGTCGCCCTGGGCTTTCAGCTCGTACGGCACGCTGCTGGTGCCGGCTTTGATGACCACGGTGTCGCCGTTGCTCAGGGTGACGGTCAAGTCTTGTTTGAGGACTTGATCAACCTTGACGGTGAACTTCGGAGCAGCGTTTTCCAGCACGTCGCCATTGCTTTCGATGGTGACGGTGATCTTGTCGCCTTCGCCCGAGGGTTGGTCGGTGACGGTGGTGGTGAACTGGTCTTTGCCCAGGGTCAGCTGTTCGAACTGATCGGCGCCGGAGACGCTTTCCAGCTTGTTAACCAGTGCCGGCTGACCGCCGGTGAAGATGTCGTTGCTGGTGACCACGGTTGCCGTGCCGGTGGTGCTGTTGGCTGGAACGGTGATGGTGGTGCCGTCGGAGAGTTTGAAGGTCAACTCGCCGTGGTTGCTCATCGGCAGGCCAGCGGCGTTGGTCAGGGTCACGGTGTAGGTGACGGAGCCGCCTTCGGTGACGGTGGTTTTATCCACAGACAGAGTGGCAACCACTTCAGAAGTGGTGTCGCCGACTGTAACGATGGCTTCGTTGCCCAGTACCAGGTTTTCGAAGGATTTGCCGTCGACTGCAGCGTCGGTGACGCCGAGTTTGATGGTTTCGCCGTCTTTGTAGACGTCATCGCCTTGGGCTTTCAGCTCGTACGGCGTGCTGCTGGTGCCGGCTTTGATGACGACGGTGTCGCCGTTGCTCAGGGTGACGGTCAGGTCCTGTTTGAGGACTTGATCAACCTTGACGGTGAACTTCGGTGCAGCGTTTTCCAGTACATCGCCATTGCTTTCAATGGTGACGGTAACGGTGTCGATGCTATCGGCGATGGTGGTAACGGCCGGAGTAGTGCTAGGCACCAAGCTCTCAAAGTTACCGCCAGTGGTAGCCGTGATCGTCGTGCTAACGGTGCTGCCGTTGACATACACATCGTTCGCTGGGGTATCGACCACCACGGTACCGCTGGTTTTACCCGCCTCGATGACGATGACCGAGCCATTGCTCAAGGTCACAGTCATCGGCGTGCCCGCCGGGTTGGTCAGGGTTGCAATGTAAGTGATCTGACCGCCTTCGGTAATACCGCCGGTGGCGGTGAGGGTCAGGCCAGTGGCATCAGGCGAGTCGCTGATGGTGGTAACGGCCGGAGTAGTGTCTGGCACCAGATTCTCGAAGTTACCGCCAGTGGTGCCGGTAATCGTCGCGCTAACGGTGCTGCCGTTGACATACACATCGTTGGCCGGAGTATCGACCACCGCGGTACCGCTGGTTTTACCCGCCTCGATGACGATGACCGAGCCATTGCTCAAGGTCACAGTCATCGGCGTACCCGCCGGATTGGTCAGGGTCGCGGTGTAAGTGATCTGGCCGCCTTCGGTAATACCGCCAGTAGCGGTCAAGGTCAGACCGGTAGTGTCAGGCGAATCGGTAATGGTGGTGACAGCCGGAGTAGGGCTTGGCACCAGGTTCTCGAAGTTGCCACCGGTAGCGCCAGTAATGGTGGTAGTGACAGTACTGCCATTGTTGTAGACGTCATTGATTGGAGTATCGACCACCACGGTGCCGGTGGATTTACCGGCTTCGATGGTGATGACCGAGCCGTTGCTCAAGGTCACGGTCACCGGCGTTTGTGCCGGGTTGGTCAAGGTGGCGGTGTAGGTGATCTGGCCGCCTTCAGTGATCGTCGGCTCCGCGGTCAGTGTGACCGTGGTGGTGTCGATGGTGTCGGTGATCTGGGTGACGGCAGGTGTCGGGTCGACGGTCAGTACCAGGCCGCCGCCACCGGTGGTGCCGGTTACGGTGACGGTAATTTGCGACGGGTCGGTGTAGACGCTGTCGTTCGGGGCCAGGGGAACGTTGACGCTGCCAGTGACCTGGCCGGCAGGGATGACAATGATCGCGCCATTGGACAGGGTGATGGTCAGGTCGCTCAGCGGCGCCTGGGTCACGTTCGCGGTGTAGACCAGTACGCCGCCCGCTTCGGTGATGGTCGGCGTGGCGCTCAGGCTCAGGGTCGAGCCGCGCAGCAGGTTGTCGTTACTGCGGTTGTCCTGGCCGCCGGTGGTGTCTTCCACGGCGGTGAAGGCGGAATTGATGCCCGCTGTCGGGAAACCAATGGTCGGGTCAACCCGGCCAGCGGTGGCGTCCAGCATCACAAAACTGTGACCACCTCCGGCGGCGCCCCCGGTACCTGCGGCGCTTTGGCCGGCTGCGGTGGCTTCCAGTTCGGTGGTCGGGTCGGCGCCCGCGACGATGGCTTGCTGCAGTTCTTCTACCGACGGTGCGGCCTGCGCGGTGGCTTGTGCCAAGTCGGTACTGGAGTCCGGAGCACTGCCGCTCCATTGGCTGTCGCGGCCCAGGTCCAGCATGCGACCGTCAGCCAGTTCCAGGGTCACGGCGCCCGCCGGGCCGGTGTCCAGTTGGTCACCTACGAACAGCCGATCGCCTTCAATCAAAATACGGCGGATGCCCCCTGGGGACACCGCAAAAACTTGACCGACAATGCTTTTGACGATGGCAACAACACTGCTCATTAAGGACTCTCCGGTGTTCCGTTCAGTAGGCTTCCATAGACCTGAAAGGGCATTTTGCCGATTCAGCCTGGACGTACATAAAAATAATAGACGTACAAATGACGCGCTTTTCTGTCAATAATTTGGCAATAACTTTTCGCGATTAACTTAATGCCAAACTATTGACCTTCTGCAGGGCATCCTAAACAATTGCCCCGGTAATGTCACATTGATATTTACGCGGCGACCTGTCCTGCAGCGTGTGATCCAGTTCCTGTTTCGAGCTATCTGACATACGGCCATTTCGGTTGCCATTTTCCGCCGCAGCAGCTCCTTTTTGCTGTGATTTGAGACATGAAGTCCTGGGAAATCCTTTTATGCTTTCGCACCTGTTCAAGGCTCTACCGTTTGCCCTCGCCGCCAGTTTTGTAAACGCTCAAACCCTGCCTCAAGCCATGCAACAGGCACTGGACGTCCACCCGGAAATCCAGGCCGGCGTGAACAATCGCCTGGCTGCTGATTATCAACTCAGAGCAGCAGAAGGGGGGTACCTGCCCAAGGTCGATTTGCTCGGCGGATATGGTCGCGAAGGTACCGACAGCCCGAGCACCCGCGCGGGTACTGGCAGGAACGATTGGGAAACCTTGAGCCGTGGCGAGTCGAGTCTGCGCCTGCAACAAATGGTTTTTGACGGTTTTGCGACGTCCAGCGAAGTCGGGCGTCAACAAGCCACCGTCAATTCTCGCGCCTATTCCTTGCTGGGGACCTCCGAGCGCACCGCGTTGACCGTTGCCCAGGTTTACCTCGATGTGCTGACCCGTCGCGAGTTCGTGCAACTGGCCGAAGACAACCTGCGTAATCACGAACGCATCTTCGATCAGATCAGGCTGCGCACCGAGCGCGGCGTAGGCCGTACCGCCGACCGTGACCAGGCAGAGGCGCGCCTGGCCCAAGCACGCAACAACCTGATCACCGAGCAGACCAACCTGGCCGATGCCCAGACCAATTACTTGAGCGCCGTGGGCCAACTGCCGGATCAACTGGAGCGTCCTGCGCCGTTCATGGCCATGCTGCCGGCCAACCTTAATGAGGCGCGCCAGCAGATGCTGGACAACAGCCCTATCCTGCGTTCCGCAGAATCGGACATCGTTGCCGCCGAGAAGCAGTACGACACCGCCAAGTCGGCGTTCTACCCGCGTTTTGATGCCGAGCTGGGCCGCACCGCCGACAACGACCTGGATGGGATGAACGGTCACAGCAATGAATGGCAGGCGATGTTGCGCATGCGCTTCAACTTGTATGCCGGCGGCAGCAACAAGGCTGACCTGGAATCCAAGGCCTATCAGTCCAACCAGGCGCTGGATATCCGCAACAATGCCCTGCGGGTGCTGAACGAGGAGCTGGGCCTGGCCTGGAACGCCTTGAACAACGCCAACGCCCAGGTGCCGATCGCCCAGAAGTATGTCGACTACAGCACCAGCGTTCGCAGTGCCTACCAGCAGCAGTTCAGTCTTGGCGAGCGGACCCTGCTCGACTTGCTCGACAGTGAAAACGAATTGTTCAGCGCTTCCCGCCGCCTGGCGGAAATCAAGAACATTCAGTTATTTACTCAGTATCGAATCAAGGCGACCATGGGCGAGTTGCTCAAAAGCCAGGGAGTGGTCGCACCGATGGCCTCCGTCGTGCAGAACGACGTGAAGCCAAAAGTCCAGCTACCTGGCATGAATTGAGCTTTATTTAATGTTCAATTGATAGCCAAGAGTACCGAGCGTGGAATCAGAAGCCAGTCGAGTTCATCTCAGTCATGATCCACGCGCGATGCACGATGATCCGTTGCTCGACGGATTATTGGCGCTATGCGCCCTGCACCAGAAACCCGCCAGCGCAGCAATGCTAACCACCGGGTTGCCATTGCCCAAGCAGCGCCTGAGTATCGATCTGCTGCCCCGTGCAGCGGCGCGTGCCGGCCTGCAAGGGCGGGTGCTGCAACGCAAGCTGGACAAGATCCCCGCGATTGCCATGCCGGCGCTGTTGCTGCTCAAGGACGATCGCAGTGCGGTCCTCCTGGGCTGGCAGGGCGACGACCAGGCACGCTTGCTGCTCAGCGAAAGCGACGGTGGCGAAGTCCTGGTCAGCCGCGAGATGCTCGCGGACGATTACACCGGGCAGGCGTTCTTCGCCCAGCCCCAGCATAAATTCGATGTGAACCACGGCACCCTGATCCCGCGTGCGCGTTCCTGGTTCCGCGACACCCTCAAGCGTTCGCGCTGGCTGTACGCCGACGCCATCGCCGCCAGTTTCCTGATCAACATTATCGCCATGGCCGCGCCGCTGTTCGTGATGAACGTCTACGACCGCGTGGTGCCCAACCAGGCTGAAGCGACCCTGTGGGTGCTGGTGGTTGGTATTACCGGCGCCTATATGTTCGACCTGATCCTCAAGAGTTTGCGCAGCCTGTGCCTGGACCTGGCAGGTAAGAAAACCGACCTGATCATCTCCGCCACACTGTTCGAGCGGATCGTCGGCATGTCGATGAAATACCGACCCGCCCGGGTCGGCAGCTTTGCGCAGAACATCCATGAGTTCCAGAGCCTGCGCGACTTCCTCGCCTCGTTGACACTCACCAGCCTGATCGACCTGCCGTTCACCCTCCTGATTTTCCTGGTGATCGCCCTGCTGGGTGGGCATCTGGTGTGGATTCCGATGCTGGCCTTCCCGATCGCCCTGTTGATCGGCTATGTCTTGCAGAAGCCGTTGCAGGCGACCATGGAACGCACCATGGCCCTGGGCGCAGAGCGCCAGTCGAGCCTGATCGAAACCCTCGCCGGCCTGGACGCAGTCAAGGTCAACAACGCCGAGAGCGAGCGCCAGTATCAGTGGGAGCAGACCATCGGCACCCTCAGCCGTCTAGAACTGCGGGTAAAAATGCTCTCCGGGTTGTCGATCAACATCACCTTGCTGATCCAGCAACTGGCCGGGGTGATCATGATTGCCTTCGGTGTGTACCAGATCATCGCCGGCAACCTGAGCATGGGCGGCCTGATCGCTTGCTACATGCTCAGTGGCCGGGCACTTAGCCCGTTGGCCTCGCTGTCCGGCCTGCTGACCCGCTATCAACAGGCGAAGGTCACCATGGGTTCGGTCGACCACATGATGGAGCTGCCCCAAGAGCGTAACTTCGAAGAGCGCCCGCTGAGCCGCCGGGTGGTGCAAGGCGCTATCGAGTGCCGCCAATTGAACTTCACCTACCCGGGGCAACAGAACCCGGCGTTGAAAAACATCAACCTGGTGATCAAGCCGGGCGAGAAGATCGGCATCATCGGCCGCAGCGGCTCGGGCAAAAGCTCCCTGGCCAAGCTGCTGGTCGGCCTGTACCAGCCGGATGACGGTGCCTTGCTGGTCGACGGTGTGGACATTCGCCAGATCGACGTCAGCGAACTGCGCCACAACATTGGCTACGTGCCGCAGGACATCCAGCTGCTGGCCGGGACCCTGCGCGATAACCTGGTCTCCGGTGCCCGCTACGTGGAAGACGAAATGGTCCTGCAGGCTGCCGAGCTGGCGGGCGTGCACGAATTTGCCCGCCTGCACCCGCAGGGTTACGAGCTGCAAGTCGGCGAGCGTGGGCAAAACCTTTCCGGCGGCCAGCGGCAGAACGTGGCCATGGCCCGTGCGCTGCTGCTCAATCCGCCGATCATGCTGCTCGACGAACCGACCAGCGCCATGGACAACACCGGTGAAGAACGCTTGAAACAACGCCTGCAAGCCGTTATCGAGAACAAGACCGTGTTGCTGGTCACGCACCGGGCCTCACTGTTGTCGCTGGTCGACCGGTTGCTGGTCATCGATCGTGGGCAAATTCTCGCCGATGGTCCAAAAGCCGTGGTCATGGAAGCGTTGAAGAAGGGGCAGATCAGTGTTGCTTAAGTCCGGTATGCGCGACTCGATCCGTCGTTATTTCAAAGGCTCCGACTCACTCGATGGGCAACCGCTGCCAGAGGTCAAGAAGGCGCTGATCGAAGACGCCCCGCGTGTAGTGCGATTGACCATCTGGGGCATCATCGGCTTCTTCGTGTTCATGCTGGTCTGGGCCAATTTTGCGGTGATCGATGAGGTCACCCGTGGCGACGGCAAGGCGATCCCCTCGTCCAAGCTGCAGAAAATCCAGAACCTTGAGGGCGGGATTGTTGCCGAGTTGTTCGTTCGCGAAGGGCAGATCGTCGAAGCCGGCGCGCCGCTGATTCGCCTGGATGACACGCGGTTTGTGTCCAACGTCGGCGAAACCGAAGCCGACCGCCTGTCCATGCTGCTGCGTGTGGAGCGCTTGAGCGCCGAGGTCGATGACCGCCCGCTGGCCTTCCCGGATGACGTGATGAAAGCCGTGCCAGTGCAGGCCGCCAGCGAAGAATCCTTGTACATCAGCCGTCGCCAGCAATTGCACGATGAAATTGGCGGGTTGCAGGAACAACTGATCCAGCGTCAGCAAGAGCTGCGTGAATTCAGCTCCAAGCAAGCGCAGTACCGCCAGGCCCTGGGCTTGCAGCGCCAGGAAATCAACATGTCCGAGCCGCTGGTGGCGCAGGGCGCGGTGTCTCCGGTGGAAGTGTTGCGACTCAAGCGGGCGGAAGTCGAAACCCGCGGCCAACTGGATGCCACCACCCTGGCGATCCCCCGTGCCGAGTCGGCAATCAAGGAAGTACAACGCAAGATCGACGAAACCCGCGGTAAATTCCGCAGTGAGGCGCTCACCCAGCTCAACGAAGCACGCACCGACCTGAACAAGGCCCAGGCAACCGGCAAGGCGTTGGAAGACCGTGTCAGCCGCACCCTGGTGACCTCGCCGGTGCGGGGTATCGTCAAGCAACTGCTGGTCAACACCATCGGTGGGGTGATTCAGCCCGGCAGCGACATGGTGGAAATCGTCCCACTGGACGACACCCTGCTGGTGGAGGCGAAGATTCGCCCGCAAGACATCGCGTTCCTGCATCCGGGCCAGGAAGCCATCGTCAAGTTCACTGCCTATGACTACACCATCTACGGTGGCCTCAAGGCCAAGCTGGAGCAGATCGGTGCCGACACCATCACCGACGAAGACAAGAAAAACACCTACTACATGATCACCCTGCGCACCGATCGCAGCCACCTGGGAACCGATGAAAAGCCCTTGCTGATCATTCCCGGCATGGTGGCCTCGGTGGACATCATCACCGGCAAGAAATCGATCCTCAGCTACCTGCTCAAGCCGATCATCAAGGCCCGGGCGGAGGCGTTGCACGAGCGGTAGTTTTCGGTTGTAGCTATCCGATGAAGGCGGCGAAACTCTATTCGCCGCCCGAGCTGGAATGCGCCCGAGCGTCAAGGTGGTTTATGGTGCATTTCGTACGAGATTGAGCGGTTCTTGGTTTCTTAACGTCTTGGAGGCGCTCTTGGAGGCAACGGCGGAGGCGCTCTTGGAGGCAACGGTGGAGGTGACTCTGAACCCCTACGAACTCCAACTACCGCAGCGGTGGGCCTATTATTCGAGCTATGTGTCGAACCACCAGGTCCGGCAAATGATGGAGGCCAAGTCGAAGAACCAGACACGTCGCCTCTGCGTACATTGCCCTGGTGTGGAGGCGGGCTTCCCACTCCTACAGGGTGAGTCGAATAGCTTGAAGGTTGCTGCGATGCTGCAAAAGTATCAGAGCTCCAGAGTTTCATCCCGCTCTTCTGTCCATGGCTCGATACCTGCCCCGAATGACTCGAGCTCCCGCTGATGGTGCTAGCGGTCTGGTGATATGTGCCGAATGAACCCGATGGAGGTGAATCCGACGACCTCTGGCTCACTACCCAAGGTACTAATGGCTCCGGATTTTGCGAAACAAATGAAGAATGGCTGGTGCCATGTATTTCACCCCCATCATTTGCCCAGCTAATCTTTGGCTTGGGGCCGGCAGTAAGTCCGAAGGCGCCGAAAAAGCCTGACATATCATGTGTTTTCTCGGGCAGTGGTTGATTTTTTAGCATGGAGCGCATAGCTGCACCACCGGCTTCAGGGCTGATGTAGGGAGGTGTTCCAACTCTATAATTGGGGGACTTGAATAAGCTCCAAAAACCGCTCACATGCCCCGTCGGATCAGACCGATTCACTGGATCTCCCACACAATACATATACGGATTCAACCCACCCCTGCCAAACGGACTCCAGCTGTCCGGGCTATGAAAGCGCATCAACCGTGGGTTGTAGGCGCGGTAGCCATTGCCCAGCAAATACCAACCGATCCGCGCCTCACGCAGTTGACCGTTGAAGCCCAATCCTGTCGCCACCTCCTGCTGCGCGGACTGCTCGCCGTAGGCACTGTAGGCGATGGCGTTAGTCTTGCCATCTGCGACTTCAGCGATGATCGACTGGCTACTGTCGGTTGCCAGCAACACAGTGCGTTGCCAGGAAGGGTTCTGCTGATGATCAGGGCTGGATGAGCTCATGAGTAGACCTTTGCGGTGGATAAGGCCAAGCGGAGTACGCATTTGCAGTGTTACGCACCGATCTCATATTGGGAACTAGCAGAACTGCTAGGCGGCAATCTGCCATCCAACGGCCAAGTCAGCGGCCGAACAATGGCTGGAGCGGGTGACAGTCAAGCGTTGGGGCATGCATCGCCAGGGGGCATTTCGAGAGTGAAGATGAGAACGGTTGTCCTTTGTCGGGGAGGTGCGCGACAATCGTCGCCCCTGTTTCGGCGCCTCTAAAAGGACTTTCCATGCGTCTACTTCTGCTCGGTGCAGCCCTGCTGTGCTCGTTCAACGCGCTGGCGGCATTCCCTCCGTCTACAGACACGGCCTATATGCCCAAACCCGGGTATCCGGCGGAGCTGGTCGATGTGGTGGGGGATGCGCGGATCAGCCTGAACATTCATAACGATGGTTCCGTCACCGACGTTAAAGTCCTCAGTGCCACCCATGAAGCGTTTGCTGTGGCGGCGAAAGCGGCGGCCGAGCATTGGCGGTTCGAGCCCTGGGAGGTCACGGCGGACGCGCCAGCGGTGATCGACGCGCAGAACACCATGATCTTCTCGCCCGCGTCTGCGCCGAATCAGTTCCTCAATGCGCAGGAAGTCGTGCACAACATGCTGTTCCAGCCGTGCAGCGCGCTGAACGAGGAGTTGGCGCTGTTTCGCAAGAGCTACCCCAAGCAGCCCTTGAGCAGCGCGCCGACGTTCGCCAAGACCAGCGCGGCGCTGCTGCTCCCGGTCTTCGCCAGCCAGCCCGATTCGCAAAAGGGCATGACGCTCAATCACCAGTTGATCGATGCCTTGCCCGACATCGTTCGTCGCTGTGAGGCGCAGCCGGCAAGGATGTACAGCAGTGTGCTGCCCAAAGAGCTGCAAAAGGTCTTTGGCATACCCGGGTAGCAAAGGCTGCTAGCATTGCGTCTGAGTCAATTCTGATCAGCCATGAGTGCTTAGCATGCAGCTACCGGACATGAACCTGTTGGTCGCCCTCGATGCCTTGCTCGACGAAGGCAGCGTGGTGGGAGCCGCGCGACGGATGAACCTGAGCCCGGCGGCCATGAGCCGGACCCTGACCCGGGTTCGCGAAGCGCTCGGCGACCCGATCCTGGTGCGTGCGGGGCGTGGCCTGGTGCCGACACCCAAGGCCCTGGAGTTGCGGGCCCAGGTGCGGGACCTGGTCGAGCAGGCGGCACTGCTGTTCCGCTCGGCCGATGAGGTGGACCTCAGCACCCTGCGTCGGCGGTTCAGCGTGCGTGCCAACGACTTTTTCGTCGGGGTCTACGGTGGGCGTTTGATCGATACACTGAATCGCCAGGCACCCCACTGCGAGTTGCGCTTTGTGCCTGAAGGCGATGGCGACGATGAGGCGCTGCGCGAGGGGCGGATCGACCTGATGATCAGCAACACCCGCCCGCGCACCCCGGAAGTGAAAGCGCAGAACCTGTTCACCACGCACTTTGTCGGGCTGGTGCGCGAAGGTCATCCGCTGCTGGAGGGTGAGATCAGCGCCGAGCGCTACGCCAGTTTTTCCCACATCAGCATGTCTCGGCGCGGTATTGCCCGCGGGCCGATCGATACCGCCCTCAATGCCCTGGGGCTGGAGCGGCGGGTGGCCTTGATCGCACCGAGCTTCCACGCGGCGATGTTCGTGCTGCCCGATTCCGACCTGATCCTGCCGGTACCCAAGGAAGCGTTGCTCAGTGTCGCGCGCCTGGGATTGCGCCTGCGCTCGTTTACCCTGCCGATCGCGCTGCCGACGCTGATGCTGACCCAGGCCTGGCACCCGCGCTACGACAAGGACCCAGCCCATCGTTGGTTGCGCGAAATGGTCAAGAGCAGTTGCGCAGAGACCTGGCAAGCAGCCCAGCCCCCCGGGTAGGAGTGTGTGATAGGGGTCATGGCATTGCTGCGTCCGACGCACTTATAAGCTGTCAATAAGTCAGTTTTCGTCAGCTGTCGGTCTTTCTAAACTGCTCCGGTATTTCTGATATCTGGAGCTGTTCCTGCCATGACTTGCCTCGCTGTCCCTGCCCCGATCGAGGTGGCCAGCACCCCCAAGGTGGTGGCGCCGCCGACGTTCGGGCCGCGCATCATCATCGGCCTGGTTGGCGTGTTGCTGGCCGTGC
The DNA here is from genome assembly GCF_033989915.1 of Pseudomonas sp. P5_152. Lineage (NCBI taxonomy): Bacteria > Pseudomonadati > Pseudomonadota > Gammaproteobacteria > Pseudomonadales > Pseudomonadaceae > Pseudomonas > Pseudomonas sp. P5_152. The sequence continues at coordinate 3,213,867 of NZ_JASFAH010000002.1, forward strand.
TGGTCTCGGGCCTGAATGAAATGGTGACCAAGGTCGCCCTGGCCGATATCCGCGGAGCCATGGCGATCGGTTACGACGAGGGCACCTGGCTCGTCGCCTGCTACGCCGCGACCTCCGTGGCCGCGATGGCGTTCGCCCCCTGGTGCTCGGTGACCTTTTCCCTGCGTCGTTTCACCTTGTGTGCAATTGGCCTGTTCACCCTGTTGGGGTTACTGATCCCGTTCGCGCCCACCTATGAAAGCCTGCTGCTGCTGCGCACCGTGCAAGGCCTGGCCGGTGGCGCATTGCCGCCGATGTTGATGACCGTCGCCCTGCGATTCCTGCCGGCCAACATCAAACTCTACGGCCTGGCCGGTTATGCCCTGACGGCCACCTTCGGTCCTGGCCTGGGCACGCCGTTGGCGGGCCTGTGGACTGAGTATGTGAGTTGGCACTGGACCTTCTGGCAGATCATCGTGCCGAGCCTGCTGGCGATGGCGGCCGTGGCCTACGGTTTGCCGCAGGACCCGCTGCGCCTGGAGCGCTTCAAGCAGTTCAACTGGCGTGGCCTGCTGCTGGGATTTGCGGCCATCTGCATGCTGGTGATCGGCATCCTGCAAGGCAATCGCCTGGACTGGTTCGAGTCGAGCTTGATCTGCTGGTTGTTGGGTGCGGGCGTGGTGTTGCTGGTGCTGTTCCTGTTCAACGAATGGTCGCAGCCGGTGCCGTTTTTCAAGTTGCAGATGCTCGGCATCCGCAACCTGAGCTTTTCCTTGCTGACCCTGGCCGGGGTGTTGGTGGTGCTGCTGGCGGTGATCATCATCCCCTCCAGCTATCTGGCGCAGGTCCAGGGTTACCGGCCGATCCAGACCGCCCCGGTGATGCTGTTGATGGCCGCCCCGCAACTGATCGCGCTGCCCTTGGTCGCGGCGCTGTGCAACCAGCGCTGGGTCGACTGTCGCTGGGTGCTGGGCATCGGCCTGGGCATGCTGGCGCTGTCCTGCATCGGTGGTTCGCAGTTGACCTCGGTGTGGATCCGCGACGATTTCTACCTGCTGCAATTGCTGCAGATCTTCGGCCAGCCGATGTCGGTGCTGCCGTTGCTGATGCTCGCGACCGGCAGTATCAGCCCGATGGAAGGCCCCTTCGCCTCGGCCTGGTTCAACACCGTCAAAGGCCTCTCGGCGGTGCTCGCCACCGGCTTGCTGGAAACCCTGACCACGGTGCGCCTGCATTTTCACTCGACGATGCTGGTGGACCGCCTTGGCAACTCACCCCTGGTCGGTGGCGATAGCGCCAGCCTGGCGCGGCGCCTGCACCAGCAAGCCGTGGTGCTGACTTCTGCGGACTTGTACCTGTGCATGGCCGGGATCGCGCTGGCGCTGATCCTGCTGATTTTCTGGCTGCCGACGCGGATGTATCCGCCGCGCGCACCCACTTGAATGTTGACTGAAACAGAAGGTTTTTATGACGATCTCTAGCAAGCAAAAACTCACCGGCGCCACCACCGCGGTGTTGGCGGTGGGCGTATTGGTCTACCTGCTGGCCCCCGGGGTATTCGGCAAGAAGCCGCAGCAGAGCACCAATGACGCGTTTGTCAGTGCCGACTTCACCCTGGTGGCGCCACGCGTGGCCGGATTCATCAAGGAGGTGCTGGTCGAAGACAATCAGCGGGTCCAGGCCGGGCAATTGCTCGCGCTGATCGATGACCGCGACTTTCGCGCCGCCGCCCAAGCCGCCGATGCCGATACGCTGGTGGCCAGGGCGCAACTGCAAAACGCCCGGGCGACCCTTGAGCGCCAGGCGTCGGTGATCGCCCAGGCCCAGGCCACGGTGGTGGCCGCCAAGGCGGAGCAGGCCTTCGCCGAGCATGAACTGAATCGCTACAACCACTTGGCGGGTGTCGGCGCCGGCACCGTGCAGAACGCCCAGCAGGCGCGCACCCGGATCGACCAGGCGGGCGCTCGGTTGGCCAATGCCACGGCGGTGCTGGCGGCGGAACGCAAGCAAGTGGAGATCCTCACGGCCCAGCGCGACGCCGCCGAAGGCGGGCTCAAGCGGGCGCAGGCGGACCTGGAAATGGCCAGCTTCCAGCTGTCCTATACGCGCATTGTCGCCCCCGTGGACGGCATGGTCGGCGAGCGCGCAGTGCGGGTTGGCGCCTACGTCACCCCGGGCAGCAAGATCCTCGCCGTGGTGCCGCTGGCGCAGGCCTATGTGCTGGGCAACTTCCAGGAAACCCAATTGACGGATGTAGAGCCGGGGCAGGACGTCGTGGTGCACGTCGACAGCCTGGGCGGCGAAGCCCTGACCGGGCGGGTCGAGAGCATTGCGCCGGCGACCGGGGTGACCTTTGCCGCCGTCAAGCCGGACAACGCCACCGGTAACTTCACCAAGGTGGTGCAGCGTATTCCGGTGAAAATCATCCTCGACCCGGGCCAGCCTTTGGCCCAGCGGTTGCGTGTCGGCATGTCGGTGGAAGCCAGCATTGACACCACAAGCTCGCAGAGCAGCGTGCGCGAGGTGACGCAGCGATGAGCCCTGGCATTCCCCACAAACTCCTGTTGCTCGCCCTGGGCCTGCTGTCATTGAGCGCCTGCACCCTGGGTCCGGACTTTGTCCGGCCGCAGGCACCCCAGGTCGAGCAGTGGTCGAAAGCGCAAAAGGCGGCGGCCAGCGAGGCGGTGAGCACGCAAATGGATGAGCGCTGGTGGGAGGTGTTTGCTGACCCGCAACTGTCCGCCCTCAGCCGTCGCGCGTTGACCGACAACCTTGACCTGCAACTGGCCAGCAGTCGCCTGCAACAAAGCCTGGCGGTGCGCCAGGTGGTCACGGCCGAGCAGTACCCCAGCACCGCTGCCACGGGCGGTTACGCCCGTAAACGCAACAGCGGCGAAGGGCTGAACGACCCGTCCGGGCACAATGGCAACTCAGCGTTCAGTTTGTGGGAGGCGGGTTTCTCCGCCTCCTGGGAGCTGGACTTCTGGGGCCGCGTGCGGCGCCAGACCGAAGCCGCCGACGCCACCCTGGAAGTGGCGCAAAACGATCGCCGTGGCGTGCTGCTCTCGGTGTTGGCGCAAATTGCCCAGGACTACATCCAGTTGCGTGGCGTGCAGAGCACCCGTGCGGTCACCGAGCAAAACCTCGAGGTCGCCCGGCATAGCTTGAAGTTGTCGCAACTGCGCCTGGCCGACGGCGTGGCCACTGACCTGGACGTCGCTGAAGCGGCTGCCCAGGTGGCCGCCATCGAAGCGCGCCTGCCGGCGTTGCAGCAGCGCCAGGCGCAACTGATCAACGCCTTGAGCCTGTTGCTGGGCGAGCGGCCGCAAGCCCTGCAGGCCGAGTTGGCGCAAGACGGCCCGGTGCCGCAGACCCCGCGTCAGGTGGCGATCGGCTTGCCCTCGCAACTCGCCGAGCGTCGCCCCGATATCCGCCAGGCCGAGGCCCGCCTGCACGCTGCCACGGCCAGCATCGGCGTGGCCAAGGGCGATTTTTACCCTCGTATCACCCTGTCCGGCAACTTCGGCTCCCAGGCCATGCAATTGAGCGATTTCGGCTCCTGGGGCTCACGCCAGTTTGGCATCGGGCCGCAATTCAGCGTGCCGCTGTTCGATGGTGGTCGCCTGCGCGGCATGCTTGAGTTGCGCGAGGCACAACAGCAGGAAGCGGCGCTGGCCTACCAGCAAACCGTGTTGCGCGCCTGGCATGAAATCGACGACCAGTTGACCCGCTACAACGCCAGCCAACTGCGCCGCGACAGCCTCGCCGAAGCGGTACGGCAAAACCAGATCGCCCTGCGCACCGCCCAACAGCAGTACGTCGAAGGGGTGGTGGACTTCGTCAACGTCTTGACCGTGCAGGGCGAGCTGCTGGCGACCCAGGAACAACTGGTGGACAGCGCGACCAGCGTGTCACTGGCCATGGTCGGGCTGTACAAGGCGCTGGGCGGCGGCTGGCAGTCGGTGTATCCGCTGGCGCAGGTCGAAGCTGCCGGCCAGGGGCATGGCTGAGTCAAGGCCGGTTGCCCTCAGCCCCTGGAGGACAAGTCCGCCATGCCTTTGAGCAACTCGATCGGTAGCGGGAAGACAATGGTCGAACTCTTGTCCCCGGCAATCGAACTGAGGGTCTGCATGTAGCGCAATTGCATGGCGCCCGGCTGCCGGCCGAGCATTTCGGCGGCCTGCATGAGTTTTTCCGAGGCTTGCAGTTCACCTTCGGCGTGGATCACCTTGGCCCGGCGTTCCCGCTCGGCTTCGGCCTGCTTGGCGATGGCGCGGATCATCGATTCGTTGAGGTCGACGTGCTTGATCTCGACATTGGCCACTTTGATGCCCCAGGCATCGGTTTGCGCGTCCAGCACCTGCTGGATGTCGACGTTCAGGCGCTCGCGCTCGGCCAGCAACTCGTCCAGTTCATGTTTGCCGAGCACCGCGCGCAGGGTGGTCTGGGCCAGTTGGCTGGTGGCCATGAGGAAGTCTTCGACTTGAATGATGGCTTTCTGTGGGTCGAGTACACGAAAGTACAGGACCGCGTTGACCTTCACCGAGACGTTGTCACGGGTGATCACATCTTGCGCGGGCACATCGAGCACCACGGTGCGCAGGTCCACGCGGACCATCTGCTGGACTACCGGAATCAGCAGGATCAGCCCCGGCCCCTTGACTTGCCAGAAGCGTCCGAGCTGGAACACGACCCCGCGTTCGTACTCACGCAGGATACGAAAAGTCGACCCCGCCAATGCAATCAGCAGCACCAGCAGCGCGGCAAAACCCAGTTGCAGGCCCATGGTCATTCTCCCTGCGGCGCCGCGTCAGTCGCGGCCACTTCCAGCATCAGCCCCTTGCGCGCCACCACCTGGACCCATTGCCCCGGTTGCAGCGGCGTCGTACTGCGCACCTGCCAGCGCTCGCCCTGCAGATGGACCCAGCCGTGGTAGACGCTGCCGGGCTGCAGGGCCAGCACCTGGGTGATGCTGCCAAATAGTTCGGTATCGCCGCTGACCGTGTGCCGCGGACGGGTTTTCAGGGCGTGGATCAGCAAGGCCAGCAACAGCAGGGCGCTGATCAGTGCCAGGCCGATGATCAGTGGCGTCGGCACGTCGTTGTTGGCCAACATCACCGCGCCGACCACGAACATCAGGATGCCGCCCAGGCCGATCACGCCGTAATTGGGCAACAGGGCTTCGGCCACCAGAAAGGCGATCCCGAACATCATCAGCCAGACCGCGAACGGGTTGGTCACCAGCAGCATGACCGTGTCCGCCGCGAACACTGAAGCGCTCACACCCGACAACACCACAACCGCACACCAGCCACCGATGTTCACTTGACCCTCCGGGAGAGTCGTCCGTCTGCGAGCCATACGCAGGCCCTGTCTACAGTCTAGTTGAGCCTGGGGTTGAACGAAATTTGATCAGTGCAGGTCGACTGCTCCAGTGGGCAGATTTTCCTTCGCCGCTGAACAGCCGGCCTAGACTTTGAAGTGACAACAGAAGGTTTAACCATGGTCCGCCAGCCTGGGCTGCGGACACCGAGGTGCATCATGCGTATGGCAAGAACCGTACAGCGCAGCCTGGAAGAGGCGCACTGTGAATTTGACGTGGTGGCTCACCCACATTCGGCCAGCAGCCTGGAAACCGCCCGCGTCTCGGGTATTCCGGCCGAGCGCGTGGCCAAGTCAGTGATCCTCGACGACCATCACGGGCACTATTTGATGGCGGTATTGCCGGCCAGCCGGCACCTGGACCTGAGCAAAGTGCGCGGCAGTGGCGAATGGCAGGTCACCCGCGAAAGCACCCTGGCCCACCTGTTCAATGACTGTGAACGCGGCGCTGTGCCGGCCCTGGGCGAATCCTATGGCCTGGACATGGTCATCGACCCCTTGTTGACTCGTCAGAAAGAGATCTACGTTGAAGCCGGCAACCACAACAACCTGCTGCACATGAGCATGGTGCAGTACCTGAAAATGGTGCCCCATGCACAAATCTGCGAACTGAGCCATTAACCCCCTTCACCAGGAGAGTCCCCATGGAAGCACCGACCCACAGCCTGCCCAACCTGTTCAAGCAACTTGGCCTGGAGCATGACGCCGAGAGCATCGATAAATTCATCGCCACTCATTCGCCGCTCAAACCGGAACTGCACCTGGCCGACGCGTTTTTCTGGACTAAAAGCCAGGCGCAGTTCCTGCGCGAAGAAATCCGCGAGGACGCCGACTGGGCAGAAGTGGTCGACCAGTTGAACGTGCTGTTGCGCAAGGGCCGCGGGGTATAACCCCCGTAGCAGCTGCCGAGCTCCGCGAGGCTGCGTTCGACTGCGAAGCAGTCGCAGAAGTCGACTAGAGTTTATCTACCCATGAACCGAGCGAGGACGTTGTCCTCGGACGCAGCCTCGCGGAGCTCGGCAGCGGCTACAGGCGAATGCGAGGGTGAAGGTGAGCGCGGACGAGTGAGTTGGCTGCCGATCAGCAAATTGTTTCAAAACTTGACTGGATTTCCCTTCCAGTGCGATATTGATAGTTAGCAAACTAACAGTGTGCGAATTCTCCTGTGCCCCAGACCCTCGACGCCCTTCAAATGAACATCAGCAGTGCCATGGTGGTGGCCGCGCGGCATTGGCGCAAAATCTGCCAGACCACGCTGGTCAACTTTGGTATCTCCGAAGCCTGTGCTGTCCCGTTATTGATGATCGGGCGCCTGGGTGAGGGTGTGCGCCAGGTGACCGTGGCCCAGGCCGCGGGGATGGAGAGTCCTTCGCTGGTGCGCCTGCTCGACCAGTTATGCCATGCCGGGTATGTCTGCCGCACCGAAGATACCCACGACCGGCGCGCCAAATGCCTGAGCCTGACCGACTCCGGTCGCGAGCTGGTGCAAGCGGTGGAGGTGGAGTTGGTGCGCCTGCGCCGCGAGGTGCTTGAAGGGATCGATGCGGCGGACCTGGAAGCGGCGCTGCGGGTGATTCGCGCGTTCGAGACCGCCGAGCAGGCAGCGGTGAGCCCATCTTGAGCGGATTTTTTTCTGGGATGCCGCCGGCTCGCGACTGGTTCTACGGGGTACGGACTTTCTCGGCGTCGATGATTGCGCTGTACATCGCCATGCTCATGCAGATGCCACGGCCGTACTGGGCGATGGCCACGGTCTACATCGTTTCCAGCCCGTTCGTCGGGCCTACCAGTTCCAAGGCCCTGTACCGCGCCATCGGCACCTTTACCGGTGCGGCGGCGGCCTTGCTGTTCGTGCCGATGTTCGTGCAGAGCCCCTATGTGCTGGTGGTGGTGATTGCGTTGTGGACCGGCACCCTGTTGTTCCTCTCCATGCACCTGCGCACCGCCAACAGCTACGCGCTGATGCTTGCCGGTTACACCTTGCCGCTGATCGCCCTGCCGGTGGTGGATAACCCGTTGGCGGTGTGGGATGTGGCAGAGGCGCGCACTGAGGAGATCTTTCTCGGGATTGTCTGCGCGGCGGTGGTGGGCAGTCTGTTCTGGCCCCGGCGCCTGGCCCCGGTGTTCGATGACGCGGTGAGCAAGTGGTTCGGTAGCGCCGTGACCTATAGCCAGCGCTTCCTCAGTCGTGAGGTCGAGCCTGGGGAAATCAGCGCGCTGCAGGCTTCGATGGTTGCCACCTTCAACTCCCTGGAGCTGATGATCGGCCAACTGCCCCACGAAGGTGCCCGGCCGCAAACCGTGCGCAACATCAAGGAACTGCGCGGGCGGATGATCCACCTGCTGCCGGTGATCGATGCCCTGGACGATGCGCTCTACGCCTTGCAGCGACGTACCCCGGAGTTGGTCGACAAGTTTGCGCCGATCCTCAGTTCATCCCTGCAATGGCTCGAGTACAGCGATGCCTCGGTCGCGCGCTGGGAGGCCCTGCGCGCGCAACTCCAGGCCCTGCAACCCAGCGCGCAAGCCCTGGATGATCGCAAGCAACTGCTGTTTTCCAACGCGCTGTACCGCCTGGGCGAGTGGATCGACCTGTGGCAGGACCTGCGCAGCCTGCAATACGCGATTCACACCGATAACCAGGACAACTGGCGGGCGGTGTACCGGCACTGGCGTCTCGGGCGCCTGACGCCCTTTCTCGACCGGGGATTGATGCTGTATTCGGCGACCTCCACCGTGCTGGCGATCATTGTCGCCTCGCTGCTGTGGATTGCGCTGGGCTGGCCCGACGGCGGCAGCGCGGTGATCCTGGCGGCGGTGGCGTGCAGTTTCTTTGCGGCGATGGACGACCCGGCGCCACAGATCTACCGGTTCTTCTTCTGGACCGCATTGTCAGTGGTATTCGCCAGCCTTTACCTGTTCCTGATCCTGCCCAACCTGCATGACTTCCCGATGCTGGTGCTGGCGTTCGCCGTGCCCTACATCGTCGTCGGTACCCTGACGGTGCAGCCGGCGTTTTACCTGGGCATGCTGCTGACCATCGTCAACACCTCGTCGTTCATCAGCCTGCAAGGCGTCTACGACGCGGACTTCCTGAGCTTCGTCAACTCCAACCTGGCCGGTCCCATCGGCTTGTTGTTTGCCTTTGTCTGGACCCTGGTGGCGCGGCCATTCGGTTCGGAGTTGGCGGCCAAGCGCCTGACCCGCTTCAGTTGGCACGACATTGTCGGCATGACGGAGCCGGCCAACCTGGCCGAAAGCCGCAAACTGGGGGTGCAAATGCTCGACCGCTTGATGCAGCACCTGCCACGCCTGGCCATGACGGGCCAGGACACCGGCATCGCCCTGCGCGAAGTGCGGGTCGGGCTCAACCTGCTGGACATCCTGGCCTACGCGCCACGGGTGCTGGGGGTGCCGAATGTGCTGTTGCGTCAGGTGGTGGCCGAGGTCGGCGAATACTTCAAGGCGTGCCTGAAGGCCGGCGAACGCCTGCCGGCCCCGGCCTCGTTGCAGATGACCATGGACCGCGCCCGGCGTGCGCTCAATGGCCAGGGCCTGCAAGGCGACGATGACACCCGCCTGAACCTGTTGCACGCCCTCAGTGGCCTGCGCCTGGCGCTGTTGCCGGGCGTGGAATTCCTCGGCACGGGCGAGCTGGAAGAACCGCTACCCCATGGCATTGATGGAGCGCCTCTATGATCGGTGACCTGGACGTCAGCGGGGTGTTCCTGCCCACCCTGCTGGTGCTGATGGGCATTACCTATGTGTTGTACCTGCTGGTGCACGGGGTGCTGACGCGCTTGCACTTTTATCGCCTGGTCTGGCACCGGGCGTTGTTCAACGTGGGTCTGTACGCCTTGCTGCTCGGCGCCGTGGACTCAATCAGTCGATACCTGATGACATGAAAAAACCTTTTTTGACCCTTGGCCGTGTGGTGTTGACCCTGCTGATCGTGACGCTGGCCGTGTTCGTGGTGTGGCGCATGGTGGCGTACTACATGTTCGCCCCGTGGACCCGTGACGGACACATTCGCGCCGACATCGTGCAGATCGCCCCGGACGTTTCCGGGTTGATCCAGCAAGTGGAGGTGCGCGACAACCAGCCGGTCAAGCGTGGCCAGGTGTTGTTCGCCATTGATCCGGACCGCTTCAAGCTGGCGCTGCGCCAGGCCAAGGCGGCTGTTGCCGACCGTCAGGAGACCCTGGCCCAGGCCCAGCGCGAAGCCAAGCGCAACCGCGGCCTGGGCAACCTGGTGCCGGGTGAGCAACTGGAAGAAAGCCAGTCGCGCGTGGCCCGTGCCGAGGTGGCGCTGATGGAGGCCCAGGTCGCGGTGGACAGCGCCCAGCTCAACCTCGACCGCTCGGTGATCCGCAGCCCTGTCGACGGCTACGTCAACGACCGCGCGCCTCGCGTGCAGGAGTTCGTGACTGCCGGGCGCCCGGTGTTGTCGGTGGTCGACAGCAACTCGTTCCACATCGACGGTTATTTTGAAGAGACCAAGCTAGGTGGCATTCATGTTGGCCAGCGCGTCGACATCCGGGTGATCGGTGATAACGCGCGCCTGCGTGGGCACGTCGAAAGCATCGTCGCCGGGATCGAGGACCGCGACCGCAGCAGCGGCGCCAACCTGCTGCCCAACGTCAACCCGGCGTTCAGTTGGGTGCGGCTGGCCCAGCGGATTCCCGTGCGCATTGCCTTTGACGAGGTGCCGCAGGACTTCCGCATGATCGCCGGGCGTACCGCCACTGTGTCGATCATCGCCGACCAGCCCGCCCAGGAGCCAGCCCAATGAAGACCGCTGGCGGATTAGTCACGGTGGGCCTGGGCCTGCTGCTGTCGGCCTGCCAGGTGGTCGGCCCGGATTACCAGGTGCCCAAGGACGCGGCGGTGCAGCGTGCGGACTTGCAGGGCGAGCTGCCAATCGACGCGCACAACGTGGTCTCGGCACCAGTGCCGGCGGATTGGTGGCGCCTGTACCAGGACCCGCGCCTGGATCAATTGGTGCAACAGGCCATGGCCTCCAACACCGATTTGCGAGTGGCGGCGGCCAACCTGTCCCGCGCTCGCACGCAAGTCGAGCAGGCCGAATCGGCCGGTGGCTGGAGTGGTGGGGTCAAGCTTGGCGCCCAACGCTTGCAGGAATCCGGGGAAGCTTTCTTGCTGCCGGAAAAAGTCCCGGTGGCCAACGTCGGCGACGTGGCCTTGACCACGTCCTATCAGTTCGATCTGTTCGGCACCTTGCAGCGCGGTATCGAAGCGGCCAAGGCCAATGCCGATGCCACCCAGGCGGCGGCCGATACCGCACGCATCACCGTGGTCGCCGATGTGGTGCGTGCCTACACCCAGGTGTGCGCGGCCAACGAAGAGCGCGAGATCGCCGAGCATTCTCTCGACCTGCAACGGCAGAGCACCCAGTTGATCCAGCGCCTGCGCGATGCCGGGCGCGGCGACGAAACCCAGGTCACTCGTTCGTTGACCCAATTCAAGTCCCTGCGCGCGGAAATGCCGCGCTATGAAGCGGCGCGCCAAGCCGGGTTGTTCCGCCTGTCGATGCTGTTGGCCAAGCCGGTCGACCAGTTACCGGCCGGCACTGCCAGTTGCCACGAGCTGCCCAGAATCGCCCAACTGTTGCCGGTGGGCGACGGTGCCACGCTGCTCAAACGGCGGCCGGACGTGCGCCAGGCCGAGCGCCGGCTGGCGGCGGCGACTGCGGAAATTGGCGTGGCCACCGGTCAGTTGTACCCGGACATCAGCATCGGGGCGACTGTGGGCACCGTCGGCATCCTCGATCACCTGGGCGAGTCCCAGACCAATCGCTGGGGCTTCGGCCCGTTGCTGACCTGGAGCGTGCCGACCAACGGCGCCCGCGCGCGGGTGCATGAGGCCGAGGCGGTGAGCCAGGGCGCACTGGCGCACTTCGACGGGGTGGTGCTCAACGCCATTCGCGAAACCCAGACCGGCCTCACTCAATACGCTGCGCTGTTGCAGCGCCGCGATGCGCTGGCCGACGCCGAGCAGTCGGCGCAAGTGGCGGCAGACCAGACGCACCGCTTCTTCCAGGCCGGTCGGGCATCGTTCCTCGCCGACCTGCAGGCCACCCGCACCTACACCGACGTACGGGCGCAAGTGTCCATGGCCAACACCCAGGTTGCCATGAGCCAGATCGATCTGTTCCTGGCCCTGGGCGGCGGCTGGGAAAGCGGACGAACGCAAGCGGCAAAACCGACGAAACCCTGAGGCCGTTGCTATGCTTTGAGATGTCGGATCCGCGCGGGCGAATCCGCCAATCAAGGCTCGCACAGGTCATGGGGATTCCAATAATGAAAAACCCTTATGCTCCCGGCTTCTGGTGCGCGATCGCCGCACTGGTGTTGCTGTCTGCTACCTATTTTTATGGCGTCATGCTGGCTCACCAGCTCGACAAGGCCCTACTCTTTCTCGACAGTGCCAGCGCGATGATCGGCGTGCTGTCGATCGCGGTGGTCGCCTGGGCCTCGCTGCAAGGCCAGCGGATCAAGAAAAAACAACTCGAACAAGGCAAGACCCTGGTGCAGATCTGGGACACCAAGGTGGCGCTGCGCCGGGTCGAAACGGTGTTCGACCGGTATTTCTGGGGCAGCTACTGGCAGCCGGGTCGCACCTTCCAGGAGGTCATGGGCGAACTGACCGGCACCCCGCTGGAAAAAAGCCTCGAAGCGCTCAAGGTGCAATGCCGGGCCCTCGACCAGCAAGTGACCGGCGAAGGTTGGCATTGGCTGAACAACGCCCGGGAACTCGCTGACGTCGCCACCGCCATGGCCCGCGAACGCTACCAGCTGGATGTCTGCGACCCACGCTTCGATTCACCCGACGGCACGGTGATCAATCGTGACTTCGAGGTGCTGGTGTACACCTGGACCGCGCGCCTGAAAAGCTTTGATCATCAGCTCGACGAGATGGAAACGGAGTATTCCTGAGGCACAAGCCGCTCCTGCAACGGTGCGGGCGTGGCCGCGACTGGTCGTGGTCACTGGACACTCTTTAACCCTTATTCATTGGGTTGCCATAGACCGCTAATGCTAATCTGCTGCGCAATTTGAACGAAGTCGCGCCACGGCCTGTCATGGGTTCAGGGAAGACGACCCTTTCAACAACGGACAATGAACAGGTATTTCATGAATAAATCAGCAGGTGTGCTTCTTGGAATCGTAGTGGCCATTGGTGCAATCAGTGCCGGCGGCGCGTGGTACACCGGCACCAAGCTGGAAGGGGTGTTGCAGACGTCCATCGCCGACGCCAACCAGCAGTTGCAAGCGGCCATGGTCGGCTCCAACGGCACCGCGACCCTGGAATTGGTGTCGCTGGATCGCCAGCTGTTCAGCAGCACCGCCCATTACCGCCTCAAGGGTCAGGGCGAGATGTTTGGCGAACACGCCGATGGCGTAGAGCTGCTGTTCACCGACCATATCGAACACGGCCCGCTGCCGTTCTCGCGGCTGGTATCGCTGAAATGGCTGCCGGTCATGGCCACCAGTCACTACTCCCTGGAAAAAACCCCGCTGACCGCCAAATGGTTCGCCGCCACCAAGGACGTGTCGCCGCTCAAGGGGGTGATCAACCTTGGCTATGACCGCGCCACCAGCGGCACCCTTGAGTTGTTGCCTGTCGACACCGTGCTCGACGACCAGTCGACGCTGAAGTTTTCCGGGCTCAACCTTGAGGTCTCGGCCAGCGCCGAGGCGCAGAAGGTCAAGGCCAACGGTTACATGGACAGCCTGACGCTGACCAGCGTCGCCGAGGACCAGTCGCCGGTCAAAGTCGAACTCAACGGCCTGACCCTGGCCAGCAACCTGACTAAAAGCAGCTTCGGCTATTACCTGGGCGATAACACCGTCGAGGTCAGCAGCAGCAAAACCATCTTCGGTGACAAGCAGGCGGTGCTGCACCTGAAGAAACTGGAAATGAAGACCGCCACCAGCGAATCCGGGAGCAACGCGGCGGGCCGTGCCGATTACAAGATTGCCGAAATCACCCTCAACGACAAAGCGCTCGGCTCGGCCAAAATGGCCTGGAGCATGAAGAATCTCGACATCCCGTCGACGCTGTCGCTGGTGCAGATCTATCAATCCAAACTGCAGCCGTACGAGGAAGCCGCCGCCGCAGCCGCTGCGGCAGGGCAACCCGTGCCGGAGTTGCAACTGAGCGAAGCCGAGGAGGCCCAGGCCAAGGCTGACCTGGAAAAACTGCTGGCCGCCCAGCCGCAAATCGCCCTGGAGAACCTCTCGTTCACCACCGCCAACGGTGAAAGCAAGGCCAGCCTGGTGCTGGACCTGACCAAGCCGAAGTCGATGGACCAGCCGACCGATCAGATGGTGCGCGAGCTGATTGCCCTGCTGGACTTCAACCTGCAGGTCTCCAAGCCGATGATCACTGACCTTGTGAGTGTGCAGGCCCTGGTCGAAGGCCAGACAGACGCCAAGGCCATTGCCGAAGAAGCCCTGGCCACCAGTGATATGTTCAGCAGCATGGCGGTCGGCACCCAACTGGCGACGCTGGAAGGCAACAACGTCGTGTCCAAGCTGCACTACGCCAACAACCAGGTGGAGTTCAACGGCCAGAAAATGACCGTCGAGGAGTTTGTCGCTTTCGTCATGAGCAAGCTCGGGACCCCGGGCGAAGTCCAGTAAGCCACTGGCACCACCGCCTCACCCAAACGCCCGGCCTGTGCTTACGCACGGTCGGGCGTTTTGTTTTGTAGGACGATTCTGAAGAAATATGCGGATTCGTCTTTTGCCTACCCTCGCCATGGAAGACTGCATCGCAGGATAGCTTGGCCGTGTCATCAGGCACTGGCCGCCTGATGGTGTTGCCATCAGGGGGAAAACCCATCGCTCCAGCTTTCCTCGTACAGGAAACCTGCGAATGTTGCGTACCCTCCATCCCCACCTGCGCCCGATTGTTCGCGTAGCGCTTTGCAGCCAGTTGCTCTGGCCGACCCTGGCGGTTGCCGACACGGCATACGATGACCTGGTGCGCCAGGCCCGTGCGGGCAACTACGGGCCGGTATTGAGCGTGCTGCGCCAGGTTCCCGACAAGCAGTTATCCACAAGCCAGCTCAGCGATCATCTGCAGATCGCCAGTTGGGCGGGCCTCGACAGCGAAGTCGTCAAGGTTTATGAAACCCAGGCCCGCCAGCGGCAATTGCCCCTCCAGGCGCTGACCGCCACCGCGCGTGCCTACCGCAATCTACAGCGCTGGGATGAGGCCGCCGCGCTGTATCGCAGGGCGCTGGAGCGCGACCCCGATAACGCCGACGTGCAGCTGGGGCTGGCGCTGGTTCAGGCCGATGCCGGTCAACCGGGTGACGCGGTCAACCGCGCCAAAGCATTGGTGGCCGCCAAGCCCGGGGATCCGCATCGCCGGTTGGCACTGGCCTATGCCCTGACCCGCGCCGGGGCGACCTACGACGCCTTGTTCGAGTACGACCAGGCGTTCGTCCGTGCAGGGAGCACGCCTGAAGTCGCCCGCGAATATGTGTTCGCCCTGCAGCGTGCGCGTTTACCGGAACCGGCGCTACGCCTGGCGCGTCAGCGCCCGGGGTTGATCGAACCGACACTGTTGCGGCGTATCGAGGGCGATGTGGCGGCCGAGCGGGTGCGCCTGGCGGAGCTGGCCACGCGCAGCGAGAAGGAGCGCTACGTTATTGCCGACCGTGCCCTGGCCGACTACGACCAGCTCATCCGAACCTGGAGCGCCGACGCCCAGGCACGCGATGACGTGCGGCGCTGGCGTATCGACCGCTTGGGTGCGCTCAAGGCGCGTGCGCGTACCGCCGAGGTTATCCATGACTACCAACAACTGATTGGCGAAGGTGTGCCCATTCCCACCTATGCGCTGCGCTGGGTGGCCGCCTCCTATCTGGATCAGCGTCAGCCGGAAGTGGCCGTCGATATGTACCGCCAGGTTCTGGCGGCACCCGATGCCGACCAGGGTGATCGCCTGGAAGACAGCACGGCGCTGTACTACGCCCTGCTGGAAAACGATCAACCGGAACAAGCGCGCGAGCTCGCCGACAGCCTGGCCCAGAGCCAGAACCCACGGGTCGAGCTCAAGGGCTTGCCGGTGGGCAACCCCAATGATGAGTGGATGGATGCGCAGCAACTGGCGGCCCAGGCCGGCACCTATGGGGCGGATTTGCCCGGGGCCGAGCAGCGCCTGGCGGCCTTGGTCGAACAGGGCCCGGGGAATATCGGCCTGCGCCTGGCCCAGGCAGACCTGTACCGCGCCCGTGACTGGCCGCGTCGTGCGGAGTCCCAGCTCAAGGAAACCGAAAGCATGGCGCCACGCGACGTTGGCCTGGAAGTCGGGCAGGGCTATACCGCACTGGACTTGCAGGAGTGGCGGCAACTGGATGCGTTGACCGACGACGTGGTGGCGCGCTACCCGGACAACCGCCAGGTCCAGCGTCTGCAGCGTCTGCGTGAAGTTCATGACATGGCTGAACTGCGGGTCTCGGCCTATGGCGGCAAGAGTTACGGCGGCGCAGACAGCGGTGCCGGCGCGGTCAACGGCAGCCGCGACCTGGGCATTGAAACAGTGCTCTATAGCCCACCGATCGATGAGGACTGGCGACTGTTCGGTGGTGCCGGCTACGCCACCGGCGACTTCCAGGAAGGCACCGGTCACCATCGCTGGCAGCGCGTGGGTGTGGAGCGGCGGACGCGCGACATGACCCTGGAAACGGAAATCTCCAATCACTCGTACGGCTATGGCAACAAGACCGGTGCACGCCTGGCGGCGGCTCGTGACATCGACGATCACTGGCAGTACGGCGCTAGCCTCGACTATCTGTCGGCCAATACGCCGCTACGGGCCCTGAACAGTGACATCACGGCCAATGGCGGCAGTGCTTTCCTGCGCTGGCGTGGCAATGAAAGTCGTGAGTGGCAGCTGGCGCTCAGCCCGTCGCGCTTGAGTGATGGCAATCGCCGGTTCGAGGCGTTGTTGACGGGGCGCGAGGGCGTGTACAGCACGCCAGGCCTGCAAGTCGATGCGGGTCTGGAAGTGGGCAGCAGCCACAACTCGAAGAACGCCGATGTGCCGTATTTCAATCCCAAGTCCGACCTCAGCGTGCTGCCGACGCTGAGCGCCAATCACGTGCTCTATCACCGTTACGAAACCGCCTGGAGCCAGCAGTTCCAGGCCGGTGCCGGTACCTACAGCCAGCGTGATTACGGCACGGGGGCCATCGGTCTGCTCAGTTACGGCCAGCGCGTCAGCTGGAACGACGTATTCGAGGCGGGTGCCGCGTTGAGCTGGCTCAACCGGCCCTATGACGGCGATCGCGAGAGCGATCTGCGCCTGATCATCGACCTCACCTACCGCTTCTAGAAGAGTTTGCCCATGCTTGCAATCACACGTTGCATCCTGCTGCAGGGGGTCCTGTTGCTCACCGCCTGCGCCCAGCAGGCCCCAGCATTTGTGCCGCCCTCACAACGACCGCTGGCAGCCAGTGAACAGCCCTGGCCGAAAAACCATGTGCTGGGCATTGCCTATCACGATGTCGAGGACCGCGATCCCGACCAGGCGGTGGTCGCTGTGCGCACCGAACGCTTGATCGAGCAATTGGCCTGGCTGCGGGAAAATCACTATCAGGCGGTGACCGTCGACCAGATCATGGCGGCCCGCAAGGGTGGCCCCGAGCTGCCAGCCAAGGCGATCCTGCTGAGTTTCGATGACGGCTATTCGAGCTTCTATACCCGGGTCATGCCGGTGCTGCGTGCTTATCGCTGGCCTGCCTTGCTGGCTCCGGTCGGCAGTTGGATCGACACACCGCTCAATCAACCGGTGGATTTTGCCGGTACTCCACGCCAGCGCTCGGACTTCCTGACCTGGGAGCAGATTCGCGAAGTCTCGCGTTCCGGCCTGGTGGAAATTGCCGCCCACACCGATGCCAGTCACAAGGGCGTGCTGGCCAACCCGCAAGGAAACCTGCAGCCAGCGGCGGCGACCCGTCGCTACGACGCGCTGACTCAGCGTTACGAGACAGAGGCCGAGTTCCAGGCTCGTTTGCGCAGTGACGTGGTTGCTATCTCGGCGAAAATTCGCGCGGTCACCGGCTACGCGCCACGGGTCTGGGTCTGGCCGTACGGCGCCGCCGACGGTAGCGCGCTACAGGTGGTGGACGAGCAGGGCTACCAGATGGCGTTGACCCTCGACGACGGTCTCGACAGCCTGGCTGACCTGATGAGCAGCCCGCGTTATCTGGTGGCCTCGGACCCGGACGGCGAGCATTTCGCCAACAGCATCGTCGGCGTGCAATCGAAGGCGCCGATGCGCGTGGTGCATGTCGATCTGGACAACGTCTACGACCCGGACCCGGCGCAGCAGGACAGCAACCTTGGCAAACTGATCCAGCGCATGGCCGACATGGGCGCGGACACGGTGTTCCTGCAAGCGTTCGCCGATCCCAAGGGCGATGGGCTGGTGCACTCGCTGTACTTCCCCAACCGCCATCTGCCGGTGCGCGCCGACCTCTTCGATCGTGTCGCCTGGCAGTTGCGTACCCGGGCCAACGTCAAAGTCTTTGCCTGGATGCCGGTGCTCAGCTTTGCCCTCGATCCCGCCTTGCCTCGGGTGACCCGCTGGGATCCCGACAGCGGCCAGGCCTCGGTTGACCCTGGCCAGTACCAACGCCTGTCGCCGTTCGATCCCAACGTGCGACGGATCATCGGCGAGCTCTATGAGGACGTGGCGCGCCTGACCTCGGTCGACGGCATTCTCTACCACGATGACGCCTTGCTCTCGGATTTCGAAGACGCCAGTCCACAAGCCTTGCAGGTCTATGCCGCCAACGGCTTGCCGGGATCGATCGCCCAACTGCGTGGCGATCCGGCCACGATGCAGCGCTGGACGCGCTTCAAGAGTCGCTACCTGATCGACTTCACCCACGAACTCACCGCCAGGGTCCGCGCCATCCGCGGGCCGCAGGTGCGCACAGCGCGCAACCTGTTCGCCGAGCCGATGCTCAATCCGCCGAGCGAAGCCTGGTTTGCGCAGAACCTCGATGATTTCCTCGGCGCCTACGACTGGACTGCCCCCATGGCCATGCCGCTGATGGAGGGCAAGACCCATGAGCAGTCCGGTGCCTGGCTGGAATCCCTGGTGGCCACGGTCAAGTCCCGCCCCGGCGCCTTGCAGCGCACGGTGTTCGAACTGCAGGCCCGCGACTGGAACCGCAGCGATGCGTCCGCGCCGCTGAGCAGTCAACAACTGGCGGATTGGATGGCGCGTCTCAAGCGCGAGGGTGCCACGAGTTTTGGCTACTACCCCGACAACTTCCTCGAGAACCAGCCGGACCTGAAAACTGTGCGCCCCGCGCTCTCCAACAAGTGGAATCGCTGACATGCTGGACAGACTGCTAGCCGTGTTGGTACTGGCGATCGTGCTGGGGATTCCCCTGGGCGTGATTTTCCTGGTTACCGGGCAATTTTTGATGGACTTCGTGTTTTTCTATCCGCTGTTCATGTCCGGACTGTGGATCGCCGGCGGCCTGTATTTCTGGCTGCACTGGGAACGTCACTGGCCCTGGGGCAAAGACACGTTGCCACCGCCGCTGGCCGGTGAACCGCTGATTTCGATCCTGATCCCTTGCTACAACGAGGGCGACAACGCGGCCGATACCATTCATGCCGCATTAGGCCAGCACTACCCGAACATCGAAGTGATCGCCATCAACGACGGTTCCAGCGACAACACCGCTGCCGTCCTCGATGCCCTGGCGGTGCAGGACCCGCGATTGCGCGTACTGCATCTGGCACAGAACCAGGGCAAGGCGGTGGCCCTGCGCATGGGAGCGATCGCTGCGCGCAGCGAGTACCTGGTGTGCATTGACGGTGATGCGTTGCTCGCACCGGACACTGCGGCTTACCTGGTGGCGCCGATGCTGGACAACGCCCGGCTCGGTGCAGTGACCGGCAACCCGCGGATTCGCACTCGCTCGACCCTGGTGGGACGGGTCCAGGTGGGTGAGTTTTCGTCGATCATCGGCTTGATCAAGCGCACGCAGCGGGTGTTCGGACGGATCTTCACGGTGTCCGGGGTGATTGTCGCATTCCGTCGTTCGGCGCTGGATCGGGTTGGCTACTGGAGCCCGGACATGATCACCGAAGACATCGACATCAGTTGGAAGCTGCAACTGGATCACTGGAGCATCTTCTACGAACCGCGCGCCTTGTGCTGGATCCTCATGCCGGAAACTCTCGCAGGTTTGTGGAAGCAGCGGCTGCGCTGGGCGCAGGGCGGTGCCGAGGTGCTGTTCAAGAACATCCGCGGCATCTGGCAATACCGCCATCGTTATCTCTGGCCCTTGCTGTTCGAGTACTGCCTATCGACCGGCTGGGCCTTCACCTTCCTGCTCTCGGTGATTTTCTGGGCCGTCGGCAAATTCGTCGAAATGCCCGAAGCCATTGCCGTGCATCACTTGTTGCCACCGGCCTTCACCGGGTTGGTGCTGGCGATGGTCTGCCTGCTGCAGTTCGCGGTCAGCATTCTGATCGACCGGCGTTACGAGCGGGGCCTGTGGAAAACCATGTTCTGGGTGGTCTGGTATCCCCTGGTGTTCTGGTTCATCAGCCTGCTGACGACCCTGGTGAGCTTCCCCAAGGTGCTGTTTGGTCAACACCAGAAGCGCGCGCGCTGGGTCAGCCCGGATCGTGGGATCAAACCGCTGAACGACGACGATGACGAGGTGCTCGAACAATGAAAATCATCAGAACCCGGCAACGGCCTTTCCTGGTCGTGCTCGACGCTTTTTTCACGCTGCTGGCCTGGGTCGGCCTGAGCTACCTGTTGGTGCGCGGCCTGTGGCCGTTGCTCAATACACACACTGGACCGCGCATTGAAGTCTCGGTGCTCGACGCCCTCGGTACGTTGCAACTCTACGTCTGGGTCGCCCTGCTCAATGCCGTGCTGCTGATTGCCTGGGCTCGTTACCAGCAGCGCAGGAGCAAAGGCTTCGCGCGTCGCCGAAAAGCGGCACCGGTGGTAGGTGACCATGGCTTGCAGGCAAGCTTTCGCCTGAGCAACGAGCTCCTGATGCAGCTGCGTCGGCCCGGGGTCATGGTGATCCACAATGACGAGGCCGGTGATATCAGCCAGGTGGTCACGGGTTATTTACGTCTCGATCAGTGCAATTACCAATAGATACCCGGGCAACTGAACGTACAGGGATTGGCGTCGATCGGTGAAAGCGCGCACTATCGAGGCAAATCCTGGCGAGTTGGAGGCCAGCTGTGACACAACGTATCGACCGCATTGCCCAATTGCTCAATTGCCCGGTCAAGGGCGAAGAAATGCGCCGGGCAATTACTGAAGCCCGCAAGGACTCTCTGCTGGATGACGACGATGAGGAGGATGACGACGAGCCATCCTGCGCGCCGGACGCTGGCGATGATCCCGACCCCCAGGCTTGACCCCTACCACCAGCTGCGATTGCTCTCCAGTTCGGCCCGGCATTGCTTGAGTTGCCAGCCGTAGTTTTTCGCCTGTTGCTCAACCTTGCGCGCCACCTGCATCAGCCAGGGTTTTTGCCGGTAACTCTGGCGGCTGAACCCGCCACGCCCCTCATGGTAGGCCAGGTACTGGCTGTAGGTATCCCACTTGGAAATCCCTAGCTGGCGCTGAGTGCCGGCGGCGTACCAACCGACGAACATCACCGCGTCGTCAAAATTGTCCCGCGAGCCGCCATTGCCGGTTGCGCTCTTGTACTCGCCCCACACCGGATCCTGCGCCTGGGCATAGCCATAGGCCGAGCTGACCCGACCCCAGGGAATCACCCACAGGAAATAGTCACGAGGGGGCAGGGCGTCCTCCACGAAGCTGCTTTCCTGCTTGATGATCGCCATCGCCACATGAGGCGGCAGGCCCCAGGCTTGCTCCATTTTCAGCGTGTCTTCATACCAGTCGGGGTACTGGCGGTAGATGCTGCAAATGTTGCCCTGGTCCCGCGGCGGCGTGGTCGAACAGCCTGCCAGCAGGGCCAGGGCCATGAGTACTGCGAAAAACCGTCCGTGCAAAAATCACTCAATTGGCGACGGGCCAATCCTTGTTGGTTGAAAGGGGGGTCTAAACATTTTCGCCTCCTGGGTTGCGGGCGAAACTGGATCCGGCCCCTCTGTGTGGCACGCAGCCGGTCAGATGTGCGTTGACCCGCTCGCGCTAAATCGAGCACTATCAGGTACCTTTTTTAGTACCTTGGAGTTTGCTCATGGAGCAACTACTCGCTAGCCGCTCAGTCAGCATCACCGAACTCAAGCGCAGCCCGAGTACTGTAATCGAGCTGGCGGGGTCTGAGGCTGTGGCAATACTCAATCATAACCGCCCCGCAGCTTATCTTTTACCCCATGCGGCTTATCAGGCGTTGCTGGAGCGCTTGCATGCCGCGCAAATACGCGAAGCGATAGCGGCCAGCCGGACTGACCCTCGGCCGGCAATAGACGCGGACACGATGTTCGCCGAGCTCGACGCGATCGTTGAGCAGGTCACGGCTGAACCAGGCCGTCCGTGAGGCAGTTGTCGTTCAGCGCCATGGCGCGCGACGATCTACAACACATTGCCCGCTATATCGCTCGAGACAATCGCACCCGCGCTCGAACCTTTGTTGATGAGCTGCGCCAGCGCAGTCTATTACTGATTGAGCAGCCGGATCTGGGCGTTGCGCGTGAAGACTGCGCCAAAGGTCTGCGCATGCTTACCCATGGACGCTACCTGATCTTTTATAGCGTGAGCGGGCAAGGCATCCTGATAGAGCGTGTTTTACACAGCGCGCGGGACCTCGGGCGTCAGTTCGCAATCGACGACCAGAACCTTTAGCGCACACGCAAGTCGCTATGATGAAGTCCCCTGCATGCAGATGCTCCCACAGCCCCAGTCAGTGAGACCTCAATGCCCAATCCATTGAACCCGCCATGCCAAGGTCGGCGGCAGCTCTTGCGACTGGCGGCTTGTGCACCGGTGCTGGCCTTGCTCGGTCCGCTAGGCGGCTGCTCGCGCAAGCCGCAGATGGACGCCACTTTCCTGCAGATCTGGAAAAGCCACGCCGAATTCAGCCGCGATCAGTGGGCGACGCGTATGGCGGCCATGGCTGAATTGGGCTGTGATGAGCTGGTGCTGCAGTGGGTGGGGTTGCTCGGCGGGGACGAGCCGGACTGGATGCTCCCAGACCCGGTGATGCAGGACCTGCTGGACACCGCCGGCGAGCATGGGATGAAAGTGCGTATCGGCCTGCCTTACGACAATGGTTGGTGGCAGGCGCTGTCGGCCACTGACGAGCCGACCCAGGCCGCGTTCTTCAGTGGGTCTTTGCAGGCGGCGAGTCGCTACATGCGCGAGGCGCCGTGGTCCGCGCATGAGCAGTTTGCCGGTTGGTACATCCCGTACGAAATCGAGCAGTACCACTGGACCGAACCCGCCCGACAGGAGCGCCTGGGCAAATGGCTGACGGCCTTGTCGGGGGTGTCGCAGAACGCCGGTCATGGTGTCCCGGCCATCTCCACCTACTACAGCACCCTGCAGACCGACGGCAGCCTGGTGCAACTGTGGCAATCGCTGCTGGCCCGCACCCAGCTGCGGCCCATGGTGCAGGACGGCGTGGGGGTGGCGGGCTGGAACAACCTCAAGGCGATCGAACCGCTGCTGCAGTACCTGCGTCAGCGTGGGGTGAAGTTCGAGGTGATTGTCGAACTGTTCGAGCAACTGCCGTCAGCGCGTAACGACGGCACTGACTTCAAGGCAGTTTCGGCAGACTACCCGCGGGTCCAGCGTCAGTTGGAGTGGGCCCAGACCACGGGCGCGGAACGCATCATCGCGTTTGCCGTCGATCCCTGGGCGACCGGTACCGACCCCCAGGCGCAACGCTTGCGCCAGCAGTGGCTCAAGGCGCGCTCCTGAGGTTGGCGCCAGCAGGGCTCAGAGTGAGCGCCCGATGATCTCGCGCATGATTTCACTGGTGCCACCGAAGATCCGCAGCGCCCGCGCATCGGCCCAGGCGCGGCCAATGCCGTACTCGGCGCTGTAGCCATAACCGCCATACAACTGCAGCAACTCGTCGAGAATCTGCCCCTGCATCTCGGTGGCATTGAGCTTGGCCATGGCCGCGACCACCGGGTCCAGGTTGCCCTCCATCAGTTGCAGCGCGCAGTCGTCGAGGAATACCCGGAGCATGGTCAGGCGAGCCTTGGCATCGGCCAGGACAAAGCGGTTGTTCTGGTAGTCGATGACGCGCTTGCCGAACACCTTGCGACCCCGGGTGTACTCCTTGGTCTGTTCGAGCATGCCCTCGGTCGACGCCGCGGCCCGCAGGGCGATGGCCAGGCGTTCACGGGACAGTTCGTGACTCATGTATTGGAATCCGGCATTCAATTCACCGAGCAGGCAATCCACCGGCACCCGCACTTCATCGAAGAACAGCTCGCAGGTGTCCTGGGCGTGCTGGCCGATCTTGCGCATGGCCGGGCCCTTGCTGAAGCCGGGCAAGCCTTCTTCGACACACAGCAACGACAGGCCGCGAGCGCCCAGTTCGGGGTCGGTGCAGGCCAGTACGATCACCAGGCCAGCGTTGACCCCATTGGTGATGAAGGTCTTCTGCCCGCTGAGCACGAAGTCCTCGCCATCGCGTACCGCACGGGTGCGGATCGCCTTGACGTCGCTGCCGGCACCGGGCTCGGTCATGGCAATCGCGCCGATGACCTCGCCGCTGGCCATTGCCGGCAGCCAGCGGTCTTTCTGCGCCTGGGTGCCGAGGTTCCAGAGATAAGGCGAGACCATGTCCGAGTGAATCGAGAAGCCGATGCCCAGGCAATTGGCCCGCGCCAGCTCTTCGATGACCACCACGGCGTGGCCGAAATCACCGTCGGCGCCATAGGGTGCCGGCAGCGCTGAATTGAGCAGGCCTTGCTCGCCGGCCTCTCGCCACAGTTCGCGCGGGGTCACCCCAGCGGTTTCCCATTGGTCGTAGCGCGGCACGATGCGCTCGGCGATGAAGCGTTGCACCTGCTCGCGAAACAGCAGGTGGTCTTCGCGGAATATCTTGCGCATGGGGAGGCCTATTTCGCGTAGAGGTCGGTGCTGCTCAGTTGCCCGCGTAGCACGGGCGCCGCAGCGCTGCCGGTGAGGAACAGGCTGTAGTGATCACCGGGCTTGAGTTGCGGCAACGCCAGTTTCTCGGCCGTGGCCTTGCCACAGCCGGCACTCAGTGACGCGCTCACCGGGTTGATGGCACGCGCAGCAGTGCTGAGTGGGGCTACGTCGGCAAACAATACCGGGCCGCCGTCAGCCACTGCCAGGCTGCCTTTGGGGCAATCGCTCGCCAGGTTATAAAAGCGCAGTTCGGCTTTCAGGGCGTCTTCGCTGCCGGCACTGTCGTCCAGCACCTGCAACTTGCCATCCTGCGGTACCAGGGTGTTGAAGCTGTCCGGCGCCACTTGCAGTTGGCCTGCGGGCTTGCCGTCGAGGGTCACGCTGAAGGCTTCGTTGCCCTTGACGATTGCATAGCTGCTGGCCAGTTGGCTTGGACCGATCGCTTGCATGGTGCCGTTGCTGATTTGCACCTTGAGGCTTTCGGCGCTCGGGTTGACCACCCGGACAAAGGCTGAGCCCGCCGGAGGGCGGGGCGCGTACAGCTGGGCCAGGACGCCTTCGGCCATGGCCGGGCCTGCCAGGCAAGTGCCCAGCAGCAGGGTGGCGCGAAGGGTAAAGGCACGCGGGTTCATGGTTGCTCCTTGGTGGGTTTCATGCGCGTTTCCCGGTATTGGGACTCCAGGCGCTTGCGGTCGACCTTGTCGGACACGTTGGTGGGGAACAGTCCGCAGGCCACCAGTTCCGAGGGCACCATGTAGTGCGGCAGGCGTTCGCCGAGGGTTTGTTTCCAGTCGTGCAACTGCTCCGGCAAGGGGCCGATCACCCCGGGCTCCAGGGTTTCGGGGGAGGAGACGAAGCCGATCATGCGCACCAGGCTGCCATCGGGACGGCGCAGGGCAATCGTGGCGGCCGCGTGGACGCCAGGCAGGCTGGCCAGCGCGGCATCGATCTCACCCAGCTCGATGCGGTAGCCGTTGAGCTTGATCTGGTCGTCGCGCCGGCCATGGAAGTACACCAGGCCCTGCTCGTCGATTTCGCCAATGTCGCCGGTGCGATAGGCGCGCTTGCCGTTGTGCAGGAACAGGCTCTTGGCGGTCAGGTCAGGTCGTCCGAGGTAGCCACGCATGACGTGGTCGCCGGCGATGCAGATCTCCCCGTCGTCGAGGAATACCTCGGCATAGGGCTTGGCCCGGCCGATCGACAGCGGATTGCGGGCGCCATCCAGGGGGCGCTTGATTTCGACCCAGGTGGTCGAGCAGGTCGCTTCGGTCGGGCCATAGGAATTGATGATGCGCGCGTCGGGAAAACGCGCCCAGAGCTGCTCGGCCATGGCCGGCGACAGCGACTCGGCGCCGAACACGAAGACCCCCAGCTGTGGCAGGTGGGCCTGGTTGAAATCGTCATTGAGGAACTGCTGGCGGACGAAGGCCGGCGTCGACGCCCAGACCTGCACCCCGGTATCGGCCAGGTAGCGCACGAAGGCGTCGGGCGCGGCGATGGTCTCCCGTGGGCAGAGTACGCAGGCGCCACCCAGGGCCAGCGCGCCACACAGGTCGAACAGCGAGAAGTCGAAGCTGAACAGCATCTGGTTCATGAACGCCGGACGCGGCCCCAGTGCCAGGCAGTCGCGGATCCAGCTGGCGAACAGCGCGACGCTGTCACGACCGATCTGTACGCCCTTGGGTTCACCGGTACTGCCCGAGGTGAACATGATGTAGGCGATGCCCGGCTCCGCCAGCGGCGCGCAGACTGCGGCACCTGCTTCAAAACGATTGAGGGTGGCGTTGTAGCACTGGGCGGCGGCGACCCGTTCGGTGATCAGCTTCAGGCGCTCAGGTGGGTTGATGCTGTCGACGGGCACGTAGGTGATGCCCAGGCGCAGGCAGCCGAGCATGGCCACCACAAACTCGATCTCCTTGTGTCCGCTGATCACCAGCGCGTGGCCCGGCAGCACGCCAGCCGCCCGTGCGCGGTGCTGCCAGGCATCGGTAGCCGCCAGCAACCCGGCCCAACTGATCTGGTGCTGGGCGTCGCTCAGCGCGGGCGCTGTGGTGGCCTGATCCTGTTCGGCGAAATCACATCGATCAAAGTCAAAATACATACAGCCCCCTGAGTAGTGAGGGACGGCGCGGGCCGTCAGGCTTTCTGGTTTTCCTCGACAAAGGCGGCCAGAGCGTTGACCGACTCCAGGTGTTCTTCGATTTCGGTTGGTGGAACCTTGCAGCCAAAGGCCTTTTGCACCGCCAGCACGATATCCACGGCCGTCAGCGAGTCGACCAGGCCGGATTCGATCAGCAGATCGTCCGGTTCAACGGTGGACTGGATCACGTTGGCGACGATCTCGCCGAGTTGGGTTACGAGTGCTGCATTGGGTGTGCTCACGAGGTCATGCTCCGCTAGTCATTGATCAGAATTGGAAGTACAGGAAGCGCGCTTCCTTGTGCAGGTTCATCAGGCACAGAAACAGCAACGCCGCCAGGATCACCAGCCATTTGAACGTCGGGGCCCAGCGCAGGAAGGCCGGTCCGGTCGGCTGCGCCTTGGCCAGTGCCGGTGAGAAGGTGCCCATGATCTGGTGCGAGTTGGGCAGGAACCAGACCACGCACAGCAGGGCGATGATATGGAAGATAGCAAGGTGGCGGCCCATGAACATCCGCCAGGCGTCGCCCCAGGCGATCTGCGCCGGGTAAACCACGTTCGGCAGGCTGTCGAACCCGCGCAAGCCCAGCATGCCCTCCACCAGCCGCAGCGCATCCTCGGTGTCCTCGGCGCGGAAGAATGCCTGGGCGATGATCACCACGGCGAAGGTCAGCAGGACGTAGCCGGCTTCCTTGAGGCGGTTGTCCTTGCGCGCGGCGACCGGTGTGCGGCCCACCACGAAGATGCGCCAGGCGTGGTTGATCGACAGGTAGGCGGCGTGCATCAGGCCGAAAATCAGGTACTGCAACCCGGCGCCGTGCCAGATGCCGGCCAGGCCCATGGTGAAGGCGGTTGGCAGGATGATGGTGGCGGCAAACCCGCCCAGGCTCGACACGCCCTGGGTGCCCACCGGCAGGTTGCGCTTGGTGCGGTAGCGCGACACCGCCATGGCCACCGGGTAATAGAGGTAGGCGGTCAGGTAGCGGGTCAGGGTCATGTGCCAGCGCGCCCAGAACTCGATGATGCTGCTGGCCTTGTACGGCGAGTTGAAGTTCAGCGGGAAGCGGATGCCGAACATCTTCGCCAACCCCAGGGCCATGTCCGAGTAGCCGGAAAAGTCGAAGTACAGCTGCAGTGCATAGGCCAGGCCCGTGCCCCAGGCGGCCCAGAACTGCAACTCGCCCGGTTGGGCGAAACCGGCATCGGCGTAGGGTGCGATCGGGTCGGCCAACAGCACTTTCTTGGCCAGGCCGATGACGAACAGCATGCCGCCGACGCTGAGGTTCTCGGCGTTGAAACGGTAGGTTTCGCGCTTGGCGAACTGCGGCATCATTTCCTTGTGATGCAGGATCGGCCCGGCGATCAGGTGCGGGAAGAAGGTGACGAACAGCACGTAGCTGAGCAGGCTGCGTTCCTTGACGATGCCGGCGCGGCAATCGAGCAGGAAGCCGATCTGGGTGAAGGTGAAAAACGAGATGCCCAGCGGCAGGATGATGTCGTCCAGGCGACCGCTGCCAAACCCCCAGTCGTGGGCGAAGTTCATCAAGGTGACGAAGTACTTGTAGTGGATCAGCAGGGCGATGTCCGCCGCCACCCCGATTGTGGCCACGGCCAGTTGCAGGCGCGGTCGGTGGGCGGTGCTGAGGATGACCTGGCTGATTGCATAGTTGAAGGCGATCGAGCCGATCAGCAACATCACGAACTGCGGGTTCCACCAGCCGTAGAACACCAGCGAGGTGATGCACAGCCATACGGCGGCCATCCGCGGGCTGATGGCGCTGAACAGGTAGTGGGCCGCCAGGGTGACCGGTAGAAACAGGAAGAGGAAGAGATAGGAGTTAAAGAGCATGGTCGTCCTGTTGCTTAGGCAATGTGGCCAGCACGGCGCGTTCGTCGGCCGTCAGCGGCAGGGATAGGGCCATCTCGGAAAACTCCCAAATGACCAGCTTGAGGCTGGTAGGCCATTTGTCACGTTTGGCCAGGGCGGCGAGCAACGCGCCGGAGAACTGGCCACCGTCCATGCTCTGGTTCCACACCTGGCGCCCCAGGGAGATCCCCAGGCGTTCGGCAAACTCACTGCGCCGGCCGTTGGAGCTGCCGGCCAGCAGCACTTCCACGGGAGGCGTGTCATCCAGCAGGCCGCCACTGCGCAGCGGTTCGATACTCACCGGCTGCGCCATGTCGAGGGCGGGGCGCCAGGTCGGGCTGGCCTGTTCCAGGCCGGCCAAGCTGATCAGGTCGCCCATGCGCGGCACGGCGGGGCCTGGGGGCGAAACGTTGAACGCCTGGCTGCCCTTGCTCCCCAGCAGTTCCACGGCCTGCGTCCCAACCACTTCGGCGGCTGCTTGAGCGCCGACTGCCGTCATGTGTACATCGGTGTGGAAAAAGCGCGGCTCGTTGCCTTGGGCCAGTGCGGGAAAAAGGTCGCTGTGGGGTACGCCGGCACGCGCCAGGCGGGCTTGCCAACCCTGCAGGCGGGCCTGCAGTTGGGTGCTCTGTTGCAGGCCGCAAAGGCCTTCGGTCTGCACCCGCGACTTGTCTGGCACCGTCACCACCAGCACTTGCAGGCCATGTGCACGCAGGTCGCCGACCCAGTGCTGCATCAGGCGCACCCGGGCTTCATAGGCGTCGTGCACCCCGGGTTGCGCGCGCAGGCCGTCGCGATAGAACAGCCAGTTCGGGCAACCCTGGACCACCTGCGCGCCCAAGTCACCGAGGAAGCGATAACGCACCGCCGAGCTGATGGTGTCTGCCTCGTCCTGCAGCGGCAGTTTCATCACGTGTCCGAGCACCTGGCCGGCCGAACCGTCAACCCAGGCCGAGGGTTTGAGTTGTCCTGGCTCGAGCTTGGCGTGCAGGAGCATCCAGATGCCGACCGCCTGCCCGACCAGCAGCAGGCCGATGATCGCGGCGGCGCTCATGCGGTGCGAGACTGGTTTTTGCTCGTTTGCCATCGATCAGCGTCCCAGTGCGCCATGCAGGCGTTGGCGCCAGGCGCTGTCGCTCATGATCGAGGCGTTGTCCCACATGCCCGACGCTTGCGGACCGTAGGCGTAGCTCGGCTCGAACATTTGCCACACCAGCACCTGCGGTGGGTTTTTCTTGAAGTCGGCTGATTCCAGGTATTCCAGGAGCATGGTCCAGTGGCCGATGTTGCCCGGCTTCCAGTTCACCGACACCGGGCGGTCGAGGGCATTCGACAGTTTCTGCGGGAAGCCGAAGTACGGCTGCACCATGCTGTGCCCGGTGACATGCACCGGTGCCGGTGCGGCATCCAGCAGGCCGCCGGTGGTGTCCTGGCGGCGCACGACAAAGGTTTCGCGGCCGGTGGCCTTGCGTTGCTCTTCGGTCAGGAAGCGCTCGGCGAGGTCGCCATAGCGACGCTCCTTGAACTCGCTGCCCAGGGCCATGCCGGTGCCGGGATTGCCCTTGAGGTTCGGCACGTCGCGCTTGATCTGCTCGGCAGTGGCCACGGCGGTGGCGTCGGCGGCGGGCTGGGTCCAGTGCTGGTCGGTGCGGTAGAACACGTCCTTGCCCGAGTTCTTCAGTTGGCTCAGTACGGCGGCGTCGTCGAACGTCGAGATACCGGCCTGCTTGAGCTTGCCGAGAATCGTCTGGTAGCGCTGTTTGACTTGCGGGCTCAGGGCTTTGTCGGCCGGCAGCTTGTCTTGATAGAACAGGGTCTTGTCCGGCAGCAGCAGGACCTGCAGTTTCACGCCACGGGCGGCCAGGGCCTGGCGCGCGTCATTGATCAGCGCGGTGTTGGTGTCGATGGCCTTGTTGTCGACCACGGTCAGGCTGCCCCAGCCCGGAAACAGCCAGCCATCGCTGCCGCGAATCACCAGCGCGGAGTCTTCGGCGTGCGCGGTAGCCATCGACAGTGCCAGCGTCATGCCGAGCAGGGGGGCGCCCAGGCGTTTGAGTGGTTGGGTGACCAGACGTGCAAGTGACATGGCAAAGGTCCTTATGACTAGGGGGCTCAATAGGAAAAAATCAGGTTCATGAACAGCCCTTTGGCCCGTTCCGTAGCACCACCGCCAATTGGGTAGCGGTACTGCATGGACCAGCTCAGGGAGGAGCGTGGAGCGTTGTAGTGGTCTTCGCGGAACCAGTAGCGAACCGCAACGCCGGGGCCGACCCCCATGGACCATGAGGTGGCGTCATTGGTCAGTGACCAGTCCTGGCTGACGTTGCTCAGGTCGATTTGATCGTTTTTACCGAAGTCCAGGCCGGTGGCCTGGTCTTTCTGCCAGATCCAGTCCACGGCCCCGACGATGTGCGGGAACACCACCACGTTGGGCCCCAGTTGGTCGAAGCGCAGGCTGCGACCGACCCGCAGCTCACTGCTGGCGAACACTTGCTGGCGCTTGAGCTGGCCATCGGTCTTGGCCAGTTGCCGGGTACGGCTGCCCTGGTTGTCCACGTCATAGGCGGTGAAGGTCGCGTCGTTGTCTTCCCAGGCATACCCCAGCTGTGCGTAGCCATCCATGGTGAACCAGTTGGATTCATTGGTGCGCAGCTCAGTGCCTTTGTAGAACCCGTAGGTGATGTACGAGAGCCAGCCGCCGGCATCGCTGTCCAGTTGATAGCGGGTCATCATGCCGTTGATCGCGGGACTGTTGGTGGCTGCGTTGGCTTCGTTCTGCTCCTGGATCGCGTTCTGGATCGCGCATTGGTCGCCGCGCTTGGACGGGTAGACGGTGCCTTCACGGGTCGCCGAGCCGAGGAAAAACCGGCGCTCCAGGCCAAAGGTAAAACCGGTATCGGCCAGCATGTAGCGCACCCCCAGCGAACCGATGGTGCTCGGGAAGCCGGAGGTGGTACTTGAGCCGTTGGTGCGGTCATTGCTGTCGCGGTTGTCGAGGGTCGTCCTGCCACTGCAGGGGTCGACGAACTGGCTGGACTCGAACTCGCTGCCTTCGTCATACAGGGTGTTGGTCAGCCGCCCGTAGACCTCGAGAATACCGTTCTGGTCATTGAACTGGGTGGGTCGCCAGTACAGCTCGGAGGTGCTGAACAGCGAATCACCTGCGGTACTCAAGCCGGCACCGCTGCTGTTGGTGGTGGGTTGTGCCCCGCGATAGCCGAGCGACACGGTCGCGCCCCATTCACGATCCAGTCCGGCAATGGCGCCACGGGTGTTGTAGCGCTGTTGGTCATCCAGTTCGAGTTGGTTGGCGTCGGCCATGTCGATGGCTTTCTTGAGTTTCTTCACGGCTCCCGGGTTGTCGCCCATGGCCGACTGGGCATAGGCCTCGTTGAGGATCACCGTCGGCGGCGCCTTGCCGGTGGCCCGTGCAGCGCTGAAGTCCTGGAGCGCGAGGTCCGGCTGGCGATTGCGCTGGCGCACGTAGCCGCGCTGCATGAACAGGTCGGCGTCGTTTGGCGAAGCGGCGAGGGCGCGGGTCAGGCGCTGCTCGGCCTCGGCGGCCTGGGCCGCGTTGCCCGAGGCCAGGGACGTGGTCAACAGGCGCTGATAGTCGGGGTTGTCTGGTGCTTGTTCCACGGCCAGGCGCGATTGCTTGATTGCTTCCTGATAGTCCTGCCGGCCATAGGCGGCGTAGGCTTCGGTGGCAGGGCCAGCCGGACCGGTGACCTGGTCGGAGGGCAACAATTCGCACTGGGTGCCATAGGGTGTGTCATGGCATGACTGGGCAGGCGCGGGGTAGAGCGTGGTGGTCAGCTTGGGCGCTGGCTTGTTGTCCTCGGCGAGGATTTCCCGGCGCTTGAGGACGGCTTCGTCGCTGGCGTCCATTGGCCCGAGCAGTTGTTCGGCGCGGGCGGTGTCACCGGAAGCCAGCGCGCCGTCGATTGCGATCAGGCGCACGTTGCGGCGTTGATCGTCGTCCAGCCAATCCTGGGCCATGGCCTCGTCGAAGTCGCCACGGGCTGAGTCTTTCTTGCCCTGGAGCTGGCGCAGGTACGCACGCATCACCAGCATCACGGTGTTTTCGTCGTTCTGTTCCAGGGCCTCAGTGGCCGCCTGCTCGGCGGCGGCGGGCTGTTTATCCTGGAGCAAAGCGGTGACCAGCAACAGGCGCTGGCTGGTGAGGTCCGGCGCGAGGTTCACGGCCTCGCGGGCCAGCCTGGCCGCTTCGGCAGGCTGGTTGGTGATCAGTGCCTGGTAGGCCAGTTGGGTCGGCCGTACGGCCATGCGCCGCTGCAACATGGTGCGGCGGGCCTCGATGTCGCTTTTGTTCGGCGGGTTCAGGGCGATCACCTGGTCGGCGGCGCTCACCGCCTCGGGCCATTTCTCCTGGGCCTCCAGCGCGTCGAGCCAGAGCAGGGCCCACGTGCCCTGGCTTGGGTCAGCGCGGAAGGCTTGCTCGCCATCCCGGGCGGCGGCGGGCATGTCGCCGGCGTTGTAGGCGGCATACCCTTTGGTCGCCAGCGGGAAGCCACGCTGATAGGCCGCCGACGGTCCGCGGCCGGTGGCGGCGGCTGTCTTGGGTTGCAGGTTTTTCACGGTGGCGCGCAGTGCCGGGTCGTCAACGCCGCGTTTGATCGCCGCCTGCGCGGCCTGGCGTGCCTGAGTGATGCGTCCGAGCTTTTGCAGGGTATAGACCTGCAACAGGTTCAGGCGCACCACATCGGGCCGCAGTTTCAGCGCGGCATTCACCTGCTCCAGCGCATCGCGGTAACGGCCGGCCTGGTAACTCTTGTACGCCAGGTCCGCCTGTTGCCAGGCTTCGCCCTCCAGGGGCGCCTCATAGGCGGCGGCCGACACCGGCAGCGGCAGGAGCGTCGAGCTGCAGAGCAAGGCTGCGGTGAGCAGAAGTAAACGCGAAGTAGGGATCATGGCGTCTCTGAGGAGCGTTGTTCAGTGGGACCGGCAGCAACTGGCTGGCCCGTGTCGTTCTGGAATGAGATCGCTTCGCTCAGGGTGGCCTGGTCGAGGTAGCCGTGCTCGAGCAGGATCTGCCCCAGGGGCTTGTGTTCGGCGGCCTGGGCTTGCAGTGCCTTGTTCAGGGATTCCTGGTCGATCGCCCGCCAGGACATCAACAGATCCCCCAGGCGCAGGCGTTGCTGGACCAGTTGGTCGGAGGACGGGAAGTCATGCATGGTCTTGTCCCAGACCAACTGCTTGCCGAGGAACAGGTGGCCCAGGTACAGGCGCCAGGCCCGCGCGGCGGCCATGGCATTGATGAAGTTGCCGATGATCATCCGCGGTGCCGACAACAGCGCGTGTTCCCAGCCATACAGGCGGCCGACGAAATACCCGCGTTGCAGCACCCGCAGGCTCAACAGGATGCCGTTGGCCCACATCAACTGCATCAGCCCGCTGTGGGGGCTGAACACCGATGGGTAGTAGGTCGTCCACCAGTCCATCGAGGTCATCACCATGAACAGCAGGTGCTGGGCGAGTAGGATGTAGGCAACAATTGCCACGAAGGAAGTCACCAGGCCCTTGCGGTCGCGATATAGCAGGTACTTGGTCGCCAGCGAACCTTCCCAGCCAACCTGGCTCCAGCCCTGCAGGCCGATCCCCAGGGTCCAGCGGGCCTTCTGCCGATAGGCGGTGCGGAAGGTGTCGGGGAAGTACTCGCGTACGCCGAGTGGCATATGAATCGCGACCATCTTCGCTTCACCGTGGCCGAACCACTTGGCGCGTCTGGCGATGTAGTCGACCGGGAATTTGCCGAAGATCTGCTTCATGCCGCGCCGTGCCAGGCGCGCACCGATGTCGTAGTCCTCGGTGAGGGTGGCGGTGTTGAACGGCTGGTTGTTGGTCTCTGCCGAGAGTTCGAGCAGGGCCTTGCGCGAGAAACAGGTGCCGACGCCCGCTGACGGGACCATTTTCGACATGCTTTCACGCACCACCAGGTCCTTGGTGTGCCACTCGGCGAATTCATCCATGTAGGTACCGGCCACCAGTTCATACCAATCCCGCTCCAGGGACGTGACCGGCAGCTGGATGAAGTCGATGCGCGGCAGCAGGTAGTTGAAGTAGTGCAACTCCAGGTGATGCAGCACGTCTTCGCTGTCATGCAGGACGACCCCGGCAAACGGCTCGGGCTGGCGCAGGTCCTGGGCGAAGATCGCCTGGATGATCCAGTTCAGGCAGTCGGCCTTGCAGGTCGGGCCATCGTGGGGGACTTCGACGCGGATCAACTGCTTGTAGCGCCGACGCATGCGTTCCACTTCTTCAATGGTGCGTGCGTCGTTGCAGTAGGTGCCGACGAAGATGGAGTAATTCTTGTACTCCAGCGACCCGACCATGTTCTCGAGCATCGGCGCGATCACGTCGTACTCGAGCCAGGCCGGGATCATGATCGCCAGCGGTTGCTCGCGCTTGGAGCGCAGTTGTTCGGCCGTCAGCGCCTTGTAGCGGCGCTTGACCATTAGCGAACGGTACGCCTGGCGAACCCAGTACCAGCCATCGATGAACAGGTCATCGAGGCTGGAGAGCATGATCAGCACGCCCACGATGACCGTCACGATCTCCAGGATGTGGTAGTAGTCCGCAAGCAGATACGGCAGGTAGAGCGAGGACATGAGCTGTTCCCGTGGTCGTTACAAGCCTTGTTTCTTTTTGTGGCGACGCGCCAGAACACCCAGTACCAGCAAACCGAGCAGGGCCGCAGCAAACAGCGGCAGGGCCCACGCCAGGTACTTGCGCCACTCATGGAACGGCGATTCGCCAAGGCCCATCGACTGGACCAGCCCAGGCTCGGAGGTATCGACCCAAGTCAGCGGACCGTCCACACCCAGCACTACGGCGTTGCCCTGGTTGAACACGAACGGTGCCCCCGGGGTCAGCACCTGGTCGCCCAAGGCATACCAGACCACCCCGTGCTGGCTGTTCGAGTCGACCACCGACGCCGCGCTCAGCGGTTGCGGACCGGTCAGGTCAAGCAGGCGTTTGTCGTCACCACCGGCACGCAAGCGCTGCAAGTCTTTGACATCGATCAGCGGCTTGGCCCCTTCCAGCGGCACATCCAGTGACAGGAATGGCTTGCTTGGTTTGAACGGCTGGCTGCTGTCGGCCAGGGTCAGTTCGGCATTGACCGGTGATATCGATGCGGCGCTGGCCAGGCGGATGATCTGGCGCAGGTTGGCCGCCGGGGTATCCAGGGCGGTCTTCGGCACGATTACCTGGGCATTGCCTGCCAGCAATGGCAGCAGGCCGACGAAGGTGCCGTCCGGCTCGGCATCGGAGGAGCGCAGGTAGCTGCTCGGCAACACGTTGACCGGATACCCCTGGGGAATTTCGGCGCAGTTTGGCGAGACCGGCTGGCGCTGGAAGCGCACCTGCAGGTTGTTGGTCACCCCCAGGGCATAGCCCGGGACACGGGCGGTCAGGCGCTCGGGTTTGCCGTCGGCCTTCAGTTGCTTGGCACTGAGCAGGACCCCGTTCCACAGCACCGAAGCCACCGGCAGGGTGATCGACGCCCCTGGTGCGGCGGCCACATCCAGGATCAGCTCGCCGGGCATCCGGCCCTGGACGGCCACCGCGCTCAGCGGGAATACGGCATTCCACTCGCCACGGGTCACCACATCAAACGCGGTGGTCGAGCCACCGAGTGTGCCGACACGCAGTTCACGGTCACTGCCGTCCCCGGTTTCACCGGCTTGGTGAATGGTTGCCTCGGCGGAAACAAGCACGTTGCGCCAGTGCGAATCGAATACTCCAGCGGCCTTGGCCCCGGCGTCGGCGGCCACGCTGATCACGGCTTGATGGCCGAGGCTGGTCAGTTGAATCTGCTGGCTGCCCGGGACTTTCTGGGCGGCGCTGGCATGCCGGCTACGCCATTCTCCCAGGGCCTTGACCGCGTCTTCATCGTTTTGCAATTGATCGCGCAGGGCATCCAGCGCGGTGTTGATCTGGCCGACCAGCGCGGCGTCGGCAATTGCCAGGTCAGCCCGGGTCGCGGGTGCGTCGAGCACCAGCAAGGCGCCGAGTTCGGCGGCGTTGGCCAGGGTGTGGCGGTCTTTGCCCGTCAGCGCGGAGAACGGCGCGACCGTGCTCAAGGCGGCAGGAATCTTCAGTTGATCGATAGCGACCACGTCGCCCACGGCCGGGAAGGCCTTGACCTGGGCCCGTTTGGCGTTGCGTTCCAGGGCCACGCCCAGGCGCCAGGTGCTGTCGAAACTGGCTTGCTCCAGCTTGCCGGCGGCGATCAGGATCACCGGTTTGCCCGGCAGCGTGCTCCAGGCATCGGCCAGGGTATTCAGGCCACGCATCGAATAGCGATAGGTCAGCGCAGTGTCGGGCGACAGGGTCAGCACATTGTTGCTCTGGCGGGTGGGCTCGCACAGGCGTTGGCCGCTGGGCGAGCTCCAGTCGATGGTGAAATCGACAAAACCGGACTCATGGCGCCGGGCTTCGACTGGCAGCAGCCTAGCCAGGTCCCCTGCGCGTTCGGTCACGCTCTGGGTATGCAGCGGGCGACCGTCTACCGACAGGCGCAGGGCGGCCGGAGCCTCTTCGCCCTTGATGAAGTTGCCCTGGATGTTGATCGAGGCCGCATCTAGCGCAACGCCTTTGGGCACTGGCAGGAAGAACGACTGGTGGTTGTCGCTTTCCTGCAGCACCACCGGGTTGGTGATGCCCATGTCGGCCAGCGAAACGCTGCGCTGCACCCAGTCGTCCTGGGCCAGTGTGCGCAACGCATCGCTGCCGGGCGACGCCATGGCGATCAGCGGCGCGGCTAAAGGTGCGACGAGTACGACCTGCTTGAGGAGGGTAAGGCACTGCTGGCGATTCGTAGGAGTATTCATGCGTGGTTATCGGCCGCATCTGAAAAGTGAAAGTTCACGACTGCCCTGCGCATTCACGTCCTCGGTAGGTGGCGTGAGTGTCGGGCAAGCGAAGTACACGGGCTCAGTGGCGGTGCTCAGCTTGGACACAAGCTGGAATACAGATCTGACAAACGGGCCGGCATGAGCTCGAACGTAACTGTCAGTGCAGGAGGGGCAAATGGCCATTGGTTGTCCCTGTGGCAGCTTTGGATCCATCCCCGCATTGGCACCCACACTGTGGAGTGCCGCAACGTCATGTGTCAATATTTTGGTATAAATTTTATTATTTTGTGCGCCTTTGGTTTGGCGTGACGTAATTTTGACTATTCAGTTTAGCCGATGGTCGGGCGGATTGCCGGGATGGGTGGATCAAACTCACTGAATTGGCGGCCGGTGAGTGCCGAAATGATCCGTGTTGTGGCGTGTCCGTCACCGTAGGGATTGACGCTGTGAGCCACCCGTTGATAGTGCTCGGCGTCGTCGAGGAAGGTCTGCACGGCGCTGACAATGCGCTCCTTGCGAGTCCCGACCAGTGTCACCGTTCCGGCACTCACAGCTTCCGGGCGCTCGGTGGTGTCGCGCATCACCAGCACCGGTTTGCCGAGGTGCGGGGCCTCTTCCTGAACACCGCCCGAATCGGTGAGGATCAGGTAGGCGCGGCGCATGAACCAGACGAAATCCAGGTAATCCAGCGGCTCGATAAGGTGGATGTTGGGCAGGCCGGAAAGGGTCGACATCACGACGTCGCGCACCTGTGGGTTCAAGTGCACCGGGTAGACGATCTGCACATCCTCACGCTTGGCCAGCGCCGCCAGGGCCGAGCAGATCTGGATGAAACCATCGCCGAAATTCTCGCGGCGGTGACCGGTCACCAACACCAGGCGTTGTGCCGGGTCGACCCAGGCATAACGCGCGGCCAAGCTGGCCTCCATGTCCGGGTTGTGGTCGAGTTTGTGCAGCGTCAGCTCCAGGGCATCGATCACCGTGTTGCCGGTGACATAGATACGGCCTTCGAGGTTTTCCTTGAGCAGGTTGTCGCGCGAGGTCACGGTCGGTGCGAACAGCCATTTACCCATGACGTCGACCACGCGCCGGTTCATTTCCTCGGGAAACGGCTGGGTCAGGTCGCCGGTGCGCAAGCCAGCCTCGACATGCCCGATCGGGATGCGCCGGTGGAACGCGGCCAGGCTGCAGGCGGTTGCCGTGGAGGTATCGCCGTGCACCAGCACACAGTCGGGCTTGACCTCTTCGAGCAGGGCATCGACCCGGGTCATCAAGCGCGCGAACAGACCATTGAGGGTTTGTCCTGGGAGCATCACGTCCAGGTCGTGGTGGGTCTTGATATCAAATAACTGCAGCACCTGGTCGAGCATGTGGCGGTGTTGGCCGGTGGTGCAGACAATGCTCTCGATGCCTTCGGTACCGGCCAGGCCATGGACCAATGGGGCCATCTTGATGCCTTCGGGGCGGGTGCCGAACAACGACAGGACTCTCATGTTTTCTCTATCTCCATACAGGGAATGACCCCCGGCATGCCGTCCCTTGGGGTACGCCATGGTCAGGGTCGAAGCAAACGACGCCTGTTGCTGCGCTTGACTGCTACTTCCGTGAGCTGCGCAGCCCTTCTTATGTTGGTGGTCGCCGGACGGTTTTTGTTCCGCAGGCAGCATGAAAGGTTTTTTGGGGCGGGCACGGTGAGTCGGTTCGAGGTCTGATCGGCCAGCGCGGTCGAGTGTATGTCCTGTGCTGGCCTGGAACCGCTCGACAAATATATTTCCAAATGTAACAAGTCTAAATGCTTAATGCTTTGTGCATGATTTTGCTCTTCGAAGGTATTGAAAATCTCCTTCAGTAATATTTTATGATAATGAAATTATCACCCAGTATTTTCTCCTTTTAATTCTCGAAACATTCGCGCCCAATCTTCTTTGCCGTTGTTTTAATGTGGGTATTGACGGCGTGAACTTTTTTCTTTGACGCCAACTTTTTGCTGGTTAGTATCCTTGTAAGCGAACCGTTTTCAGTGTGCTGGGAAGTTCTATCACGACGGTTTTTGCTTACTTCTTGCAGCTTTTCAAAGGCGTGCTGGATACGTTTTACGAAAGGATGCGATTCCCGATGACGGGCAAAAGACAGGGAGCGTCTACGGTGATCAACCCCCTCCGCAAGCGCTGGTTCCTCCGCTTGATGCCCTTGCAGCATGGCGCTGCAACTCCCCTGTGCAAGTCCAACTTCCCACGTGCTGGCCAGGTTAAACACCTGGCACCCAGTGAGCGCTCCGGTGTGGGTTGAGTACTACTTCTGGATTAAAACTTTTACATAACTTTCGCTTATACGAATGCTCAGCCTCTGTTTAAGAAGCTGCGCACGCGTTCGAGTCGATTTTGTTATGGGATTCGACTAGCTGAAATAAAAAACAGGTGTGCGATGAAGAATATTGTAATTGTCGACAAGGCGACGGGGGCGGCGACCGAACAAACGTTCGGTAATGTCGCCCTGAACGGAACCAGTATTGTAAAAGTGCCCATTAGCCCGAGCAGCGTCCAGTCGATGCAGCAGTCGGGCAAGAATCTGGTCATCACCCTGAAGTCTGGTGGCACGGTCACGGTCCATAACTTCTTTGTGGTCGGCAGCGATGGCGAACCCAACCAATTGGTCCTGGAGGACAACGACGGAACCCTGTTCCTGGGGAGCTACTCCTCGCCGTATTCCGGTTTTACCTTTGGCGAAATCGGCACCCTTGAAGACCTGATGGCCGCTACGGCGGCGGGCAGCACCACGCCAGACTGGCTGGCGTGGGGGTTGAGCCTGCTGGGTGTCGGCGGTGCCGCAGCAATATTCTTTGGTGGACATGGGGGCAGCGGTGGCGGTGGCGGTGACGCCGACTCGACGCCTCCAGACGCCCCTACCGGCCTGGCTTTCGACAACACCGGTGCGGTACTCATTGGTCGTGGCGAACCGGGTTCGACGGTGACAGTCAAGGACGCCAGTGGCCGTGTTATCGGCACGGGCACGGTCGGCGCTGATGGCAACTTCCAGGTCAACCTGGACACCCCGCAAACCAATGGTGAAACAGTCGAGGTCAGCCTCACTGACGCTTCGGGCAACGTCTCTGCTCCCGGCACCATCACCGCGGGCGACACCACAGCCCCCGCCGCACCGAGCGATCTGGCCGTCAGTGCTGATGGCAGTACCGTCAGCGGCAAGGGTGAACCCAACACCACGGTCACCATCAAGGATGCCAATGGCAATGTGATTGGCACCGGCACCGTCGGCGCCGATGGCACCTTCGTGGTCAGCCTGACCCCAGCACAAACCAACGGCGAAACCCTGACGGCCACCTTGACCGACGCGGCGGGCAACGTCTCGCCATCGGCCAGCGTCGACGCCAGCGACACCAGCGCTCCGGCGGCCGCGACTGATCTTGCCGTCAGCACCGACGGCAACACCGTCAGCGGTAAAGGCGAACCCAACACCGTCGTCACCATCAAGGATGCCGACGGCAACGTGATCGGCACCGGTACAGTCGGCGCCGATGGCACCTTCGTGGTTACGCTCGACACCCCGAAAAACCACGGTGAAACCCTCACCACGACGCTGACCGATGCCGCCGGCAACGTGTCCGCGCCAGCGGACGTCATCGCCCACACCGTCGTCGTCGAAGAGCGGGACGTCACCCCACCCGATGCCCCGACCGACCTGGCTGTCATGGCCGATGGCACCACCGTCACCGGTAAAGGTGAACCCAACACCAGCGTCACCATCAAGGATGCCGATGGCAACATCATTGGTACCGGAACGGTCGGTCCCGATGGCAATTTCGCAGTTGTGCTGACTACGCCACAAACCAATGGCGAAACCCTGACCGCAACACTCACCGATGGCGCAGGCAACGTCTCGGCCCCGGCGACTGTCGTCGCGGACGACTCCACCGCCCCAGCACCACCGACCGACCTGGTGGTCAGTGCCGATGGCGGCACCGTCACCGGTAAAGGCGAGCCAGAAACCACGGTCACCCTCAAGGATGCCGATGGCAACGTCATCGGCACCGGCACCGTTGGCACCGACGGCACCTTCGAAGTCGTGCTCACCACCCCACAAGTCAACGGCGAAACCATCACGGTAACGCTGACCGACGCTGCAGAAAACGAATCAGGCCCGACCGAAGTCACTGCTCCGGACATCGATGAGACGGACGCCGATGCTGACGCCGATGCCGATGCCGATGCCGATGCCGATGCCGATGCCGATGCTGACGCTGACGCTGACGCCGACGCCGACGCCGACGCGGATGCGGATGCCGATGCCGATGCGGATGCCGATGCGGATGCGGATGCCGATGCGGATGCGGATGCGGATGCCGACGCTGATGCTGACGCCGATGCTGACGCGGATGCGGATGCGGATGCGGATGCGGATGCGGATGCGGATGCCGATGCTGATGCCGACGCCGACGCCGACGCCGACGCCGATGCGGATGCCGACGCCGATGCGGATGCGGACGCCGATGCTGATGCCGACGCCGACGCCGACGCCGATGCGGATGCCGACGCCGATGCGGATGCGGACGCCGATGCCGATGCCGACGCCGACGCCGATGCGGATGCGGATGCGGATGCGGATGCCGATGCTGATGCCGACGCCGATGCCGATGCCGACGCCGACGCCGACGCCGATGCCGATGCCGACGCCGACGCCGATGCCGATGCGGATGCGGATGCGGATGCCGATGCTGACGCGGATGCCGATGCCGATGCCGATGCCGATGCGGATGCCGACGCGGATGCTGATGCTGATGCGGACGCCGATGCCGATGCCGACGCGGATGCTGACGCCGACGCCGACGCGGATGCCGATGCCGATGCTGATGCTGATGCTGATGCTGATGCCGACGCGGATGCCGATGCCGATGCCGATGCGGATGCCGACGCCGATGCGGATGCCGATGCGGACGCCGATGCGGATGCCGATGCGGACGCCGATGCGGATGCCGATGCGGACGCCGATGCGGATGCGGATGCTGATGCCGACGCCGATGCTGACGCGGATGCCGATGCCGATGCCGACGCCGATGCCGATGCGGATGCGGATGCGGACGCGGACGCCGATGCCGATGCCGATGCCGATGCTGACGCGGATGCCGATGCCGATGCCGATGCTGACGCTGACGCTGACGCTGACGCTGACGCTGACGCTGACGCTGACGCTGACGCTGACGCTGACGCTGACGCCGATGCGGATGCGGATGCGGATGCGGATGCGGATGCGGATGCGGATGCCGATGCTGACGCGGATGCCGATGCCGATGCCGATGCTGATGCCGACGCCGATGCGGACGCCGATGCGGACGCCGATGCGGACGCCGATGCGGACGCCGACGCCGACGCCGATGCGGACGCCGATGCGGACGCCGACGCCGACGCCGATGCCGACGCTGATGCGGACGCCGATGCGGATGCCGATGCCGATGCGGATGCGGATGCGGATGCCGACGCCGATGCCGATGCGGATGCTGACGCCGATGCCGATGCCGATGCTGATGCTGATGCGGACGCGGATGCTGATGCTGATGCTGATGCTGATGCCGACGCCGACGCCGATGCCGATGCCGATGCCGATGCCGACGCGGATGCGGATGCCGATGCGGATGCGGATGCCGATGCGGATGCCGACGCCGATGCCGATGCTGACGCGGATGCCGATGCCGATGCCGATGCCGATGCCGACGCGGATGCTGACGCCGATGCCGATGCCGATGCCGATGCGGATGCGGATGCCGACGCGGATGCCGATGCCGATGCGGATGCCGACGCCGACGCCGACGCCGATGCCGATGCCGATGCTGACGCGGATGCCGATGCCGATGCCGACGCCGACGCCGACGCCGACGCCGATGCTGACGCGGATGCCGATGCCGATGCCGACGCCGACGCCGATGCTGACGCGGATGCCGATGCCGATGCCGATGCGGACGCGGATGCCGATGCCGATGCCGACGCCGATGCGGACGCCGACGCCGATGCTGATGCTGATGCTGATGCTGATGCTGATGCGGATGCGGATGCGGATGCGGATGCTGATGCCGATGCCGACGCCGATGCTGACGCCGATGCGGATGCGGATGCGGACGCCGACGCCGACGCCGATGCGGACGCGGATGCGGATGCGGATGCCGACGCCGATGCCGATGCCGATGCCGATGCCGATGCCGATGCGGATGCCGACGCTGACGCGGATGCCGATGCCGATGCCGATGCCGATGCCGATGCCGACGCCGACGCCGATGCTGACGCGGATGCCGATGCCGATGCCGATGCCGATGCCGACGCGGATGCGGATGCTGACGCCGACGCCGAT
Organism: Pseudomonas sp. P5_152; assembly: GCF_033989915.1. NCBI lineage: Bacteria > Pseudomonadati > Pseudomonadota > Gammaproteobacteria > Pseudomonadales > Pseudomonadaceae > Pseudomonas > Pseudomonas sp. P5_152. Next base: position 3,257,583 of record NZ_JASFAH010000002.1, read on the forward strand.
GCCGATGCCGATGCGGATGCGGATGCGGATGCGGATGCGGATGCCGACGCCGATGCGGATGCTGATGCCGACGCCGACGCCGACGCCGATGCTGACGCCGATGCGGATGCTGATGCGGACGCCGACGCCGATGCGGACGCGGATGCGGATGCGGATGCCGACGCCGATGCCGATGCCGATGCCGATGCCGATGCCGATGCTGACGCGGATGCCGATGCCGATGCCGATGCCGATGCCGACGCCGACGCGGATGCGGATGCGGATGCGGATGCCGACGCCGACGCTGATGCTGATGCGGACGCCGATGCCGACGCCGATGCTGATGCTGATGCGGACGCCGACGCCGATGCTGACGCGGATGCGGATGCGGATGCCGATGCTGACGCTGACGCTGACGCTGACGCCGATGCCGATGCCGATGCCGATGCCGATGCCGATGCGGATGCCGACGCTGACGCCGATGCCGATGCCGATGCCGATGCCGATGCCGACGCCGACGCCGACGCCGATGCCGATGCTGACGCGGATGCCGATGCCGATGCCGATGCCGATGCCGACGCGGATGCGGATGCTGACGCCGATGCCGATGCCGATGCCGATGCGGATGCGGATGCGGATGCGGATGCGGATGCGGATGCCGACGCCGATGCGGATGCCGATGCTGATGCTGATGCCGACGCCGACGCCGACGCCGACGCCGATGCTGATGCTGATGCCGACGCCGACGCCGACGCCGACGCCGATGCTGACGCCGATGCCGATGCTGATGCTGATGCTGATGCTGATGCTGATGCTGATGCTGATGCGGATGCCGACGCCGACGCCGATGCCGATGCCGATGCCGATGCCGATGCCGACGCCGATGCTGACGCCGATGCCGATGCCGATGCCGATGCCGATGCCGATGCTGATGCGGACGCCGACGCCGATGCTGATGCTGATGCGGATGCGGATGCGGATGCGGATGCGGATGCGGATGCCGACGCCGATGCTGACGCGGATGCCGACGCCGACGCCGACGCCGACGCCGACGCCGATGCTGACGCGGATGCCGATGCCGATGCCGATGCTGACGCGGACGCTGATGCTGATGCTGATGCTGATGCTGATGCCGATGCCGATGCTGATGCCGACGCGGATGCCGATGCCGATGCCGATGCGGATGCGGATGCGGATGCCGACGCCGACGCCGACGCCGATGCTGACGCGGATGCCGATGCCGATGCCGACGCGGATGCGGATGCGGATGCTGATGCTGATGCGGACGCCGATGCCGATGCCGATGCGGACGCCGATGCGGATGCGGATGCCGACGCCGATGCGGATGCGGATGCGGATGCTGATGCCGACGCGGATGCCGATGCCGATGCCGATGCCGACGCGGATGCTGATGCTGATGCTGATGCCGATGCCGATGCCGACGCCGATGCGGATGCGGATGCGGATGCTGATGCTGATGCCGACGCCGACGCCGATGCCGACGCGGATGCGGATGCGGATGCTGACGCCGATGCCGATGCTGATGCCGACGCCGATGCCGATGCCGATGCGGATGCGGATGCCGATGCCGATGCTGACGCCGACGCCGACGCCGACGCCGACGCCGATGCTGACGCGGATGCGGATGCTGATGCTGATGCCGACGCCGACGCCGATGCCGACGCGGATGCGGATGCGGATGCGGATGCGGATGCTGACGCCGATGCCGATGCCGATCATCGCCGATGCCGATGCCGATGCGGATGCGGATGCCGATGCCGATGCCGATGCCGACGCCGACGCCGATGCTGACGCGGATGCGGATGCGGATGCGGATGCCGACGCCGACGCCGACGCCGATGCTGATGCTGATGCCGACGCCGATGCCGATGCCGATGCCGATGCTGATGCCGACGCCGACGCCGACGCCGATGCCGACGCCGATGCCGATGCCGATGCCGATGCTGATGCCGACGCCGACGCCGACGCCGATGCCGACGCCGATGCCGATGCTGACGCGGATGCGGATGCGGATGCGGATGCGGATGCCGACGCCGATGCTGACGCCGATGCCGATGCCGATGCCGATGCCGATGCCGATGCCGATGCCGATGCGGATGCCGATGCGGATGCGGATGCGGATGCCGATGCGGATGCGGATGCGGATGCGGATGCTGACGCCGATGCTGACGCGGATGCCGATGCCGATGCCGATGCCGATGCCGATGCGGATGCGGATGCGGATGCGGATGCTGATGCCGACGCTGATGCCGATGCCGATGCCGATGCCGATGCCGATGCCGATGCTGATGCGGACGCCGATGCCGACGCCGATGCCGATGCTGATGCCGACGCCGACGCCGACGCCGACCTGGAAGCCTTCGACGACCTGGCAACCGCTGAATTGACCGTAACTCCGGTTACGACCAACACCGCGCTCAACAGCATGAACGTGTTCACGTTGCTGGGGATTGGTGGGATTCAGCTCGGTATCCCTGTGCTGTCGCAGGAGTTCACGGTGACGGGTGAACACACCGGTACCTTGAATCTGTCCTTCGGTTCGGGCGACCTGGTCTCCGTGCTGGGCAGTGGGTTCAAAGCAATACTTGAGGTCAGCGACGGTGCTGGCGGCTGGACTCCGGTTGATTCGGGAAGCGTAGGTGGTGGCTTGCTCGATCTGCTTGGGCTGTTCAGTCCAGGTGTTACTACCGCGAAAATCGAAGGCCTGGCGGCCGGGGAGTATCGCTTCACGCTCGCCATGGACCCTGCACTCGTGGCAGTGGGCGCAACGGCTACGGCGCAACTGAGCGTCGATAATGTAAGCCTGGTCGATTTCACGGCAACAGGAGGTGAAGTCAGCGGGAACGTCATCATCGATGACGGCTTTGCAGGCGCGCCGGACTCTCCAGGTACCGCAGCGGATGCGACGGTCGACGAAGTCAACGGTGTGGTTATCAATCCAGTGGGCAGTACCGTGGTTCACGGGCTGTACGGTGATCTGACGATCTTTGCCAATGGTGATTACAGCTACACGCCATCGGGCGATGCGGCGAACATCGGCAAGGTAGATGCCTTCGTCTATCAACTGGCGACAGCGGCTGGCGGGACGGCTTCGGCCACCCTGTACGTGCGCATCGACAGCACCGACTCGACGGTTACCTGGAGTCCTGCCGATCCGTCGGCACCGGGTGTCGTGGCGCTGGTTGCCAGCGACGATATCGGCACCGCACAGATAGATGTCGATGTCCGGGTAGTAATTGATGACCTGGTGGCAATCCAGTACTTCGGGCCTGGATTACTCGGCACTGTTACCCCGCACGACGGGGAGTCCTTCACGGTCGCCAGTGGCACGACGGCAGAGCTTGTGGTCAATAGCTCTGGTTCGACTGCAGTAACAACCATTGTCCTGCAGACGTTCAACGGGACTGCTTGGGTGAACGTGCCGGGTCAAAGCACCACTGCGGCGACTCATACCTTCACGCTGGGTCAAGGTGAGTATCGACTGTCGTCATCGACGGCCAAGGCGGTACTGGGTACTGAAGTGACCGTTAGCCAGACGCTGGTTACCACCTATCCGACGGAGTTCGTCACGGGGGCTGCGACCGCCGCAACGGGCAATGTCCTGCTGATCAGCGATCACTCCGTGCCAGACAGTATTCCGTCGACGTTGACGGTACTGAGTGTGTTGATCAACGGGGTCTACGTCATTCCGGGTCAAACCGGAGCGGTGGTGCAAGGGCAATTCGGCACGCTGACGTTGCACGCTGACGGTGACTACAGCTACACGCCGACCCCGGGTCTGGCGCTGGCTGATGTCGGCCAAGTGGACAGCTTCACCTACAAACTCACCACTCCAGGTGGCCAGGAGGACACCGCCACGCTGTACGTACGCCTTGACTCGCCGGATCTTGATCTGGTCTGGGACGATGCCAACCCGGGCAATCCTGCAACCGAAGCCCCAGGCTTCGCCGCAGCTGCGTTCGAGCAGGAACCGTCATCGGCCACGATCACCGAAGGTGCCGACGGTGCTGACCATATCGCGATCCATGACACCGAGTTTGCAGCGGTGGATGGCGGGGACGGCTTCGACACCCTGGTCTGGGACGGTGGCGATGCGACGATTAACTTGAGCTTGCTGGTCGGTAAAGTCAGCGATATCGAGAGCATCGACCTGAACGACTTCAGTGCGGTCGACCTGACCGTGAGCCTGGAAGACCTGGTGGCTGTGACATCGCCCGAGACGGATAGATTGTTTATCCAGGGCGACGAGCAGGACAGCGTCCATCTGACGGGCAACTGGTCGGTGGGTAGCACGCAGCTGGAGAACGGGCAGGAGTACGTGGTGTACACCAGCCAGGAAGATGAAACCCATCAACTCTGGGTGCAAAGCGGGGTCAACGTGGTTTAACCACGTTGCTGGCGGGGGAGCGTCGGGCCTTGGGCCCGGCGTTCTCCTTTGATCCTCCATCAATCAACAGTAACGATCCAGGCGGCGCGTTCTTGCGCCGCCCTGGCGTTACACCACGAATTCGAGTGAGCCGTGCAGGTCGCTGAAATTGAGTCGGCAGCAGGGCAAATAAGCGTCTATCTTTTTCATCACAAGCTGATGTGGAGCATTACTTGAGACCTAAGGATCGGTTCGAGTTCCTGTTTGTGGCGTTGTTGGCAGTCGCCGTACAGCCATTGACGATAGAGCGGGCCGTAGCGCTGACACGCGACTACGAACCCAACAGTATCAACACCATCAGCCCCAAAGATGTGGGCCAGAATTTACCGGGTGATTCGTTCGGTGCCAGCCAACCGGCTGCCCCCAGTCATGCAGTCCCCGACAACCTCGAGATGCCGCGCGCCATTCAACTGGCCGTCGCCTGGCATCCCGCGATCGCCGAGTCGATCGGCCAGCTGTACCAGCAACACGACAATGTCACCGTGGCTCGTGCCGGTTATTACCCGCAGATTCGTGGCGGGTTCAATTCCGGGTACGACAGCGGCCTGACCGGCAACGGCCAAAGCCAGGCCTTCACCTTGTCGGCTTCGCAGATGTTGTATGACTTCGGCAAGGTCGACAGTGCGGTGGACAGTGCCGTGGCCCGGGTGAATGGCAAGCAGGCTTCGGTGTTGCTGGCCATCGACCAGGTGGCGCGCGATACCGCCTTTTCGGTGATCGAGCTGCAGCGCTACCAGGCGTTGCTCAACATCTCCCGCGCGCAGGTCAAGGGCCTGACGGCCATTGCCGACCTGGCGCAAAAGCGCAGCGACATGGGCGCCAGCACCCGCTCCGACCTGATCCAGGCGCGCTCGCGGGTCGAGGCTGCCGTTGCCACGCAGTTGCAATACACCGCGCTGTACAACCGCTGGCGCAGCAGCCTGGGCAGTCTGCTCGGCGCGCGCACGCCGGTCAGTGTCGCCACTGAGGTGCCGAGCACGCTGCGCCAGTCCTGCCAAGGCATCAATGCCGACGAGGTGCTGACGCCTTCGTTGTTGATCGCCCAGGCCCAGCAAGTCGATGCCCAGGCGCAGATCGCCCAGGCCCGGGCCGAAGCGATGCCGACCGTGTCGCTGGATCCGTCGGCCACCCAGTACCTGGACAGCAATGATGAAGATGGCAGCGTGGGCGGGCGCGACCGCACGCGCTACGGGATCTTCCTCAACGTCGAGATGCCGCTGTACCAGGGCGGCGCGATCAATGCCCGCAAATCGGCAGCGGCCCAAGCGTTGCGGGCGGCCGAGGCGGCCAACGACGCTGCGCGCCTGGCGGTACGCCAGGGTTTGCTTGAGGCGCGGGATCAGACCTCCAGCCTCGAACAGCGCCTGACCACCCTGGATTTCCGTGAACGCAGCATTTCTGAAACCCGCGATTTGTATCGCCAGCAATACCTTGAGTTGGGCACGCGGCCATTGCTCGATCTGTTGAACGCCGAGCAGGAAATCCACCAGGCTGCCATGGATCGGGCTAACACCGCCGCGGATCTGCACCGTCTGGAAATCGATTGCCTGTACAACAGCAGCGCCTTGCGCACGGCGTTCAATCTGGACAGTGGCACCATCCAAGGTGTGGAGATTCGACCATGAACGACGCTGTGAACCTGGATACCCAGGGCGCCACCGAACCGCAGACCCTGGAGGCGGCCAGCGCGCTCGATTACGAAGATTGGCTGGAAGCGATCCTCGCGGTCGCCCGGCACAATCGCCTGGATTGCTCGGCGCAGAATGTGCGCATTGCCGCCCAGTGGAGCAAGGGCACCGGGGTCGACGAGGTGCTGCGGCAGATGGCACGCCAGGCCGGGCTGAGCCTGAAGGTCGTGGATTTCAGCCCGGCGCTGTTGGTCCAGCGGCGCCTGCCCCTGGTGCTGCAGTTCGACGATGGGCAAATCGGTGTGCTGCAGACCCTCAGCGACGACGATGAACTGGGTATTGTCTACAGCGGTGACCAAGGCCTGCAAAGCCGCATCAGCCGTGCCGAGCTGCTGGTGTCGGCGCGCAAGGCGCTGATTCTGCGACCGGTGCAGGCGGCGCGGGACTCGCGGGTCGACGACTACATCAAGCCCTACGAGAAAAGCTGGTTCAGGAACATCGTCCTGCGCGACATGCGCCCCTACGGCCATGTCATGTTGGCGTCGCTGGCGGCGAACATTCTCGGCCTGGCCGGGGTGCTGTTTTCGATGCAGGTGTACGACCGGGTGATTCCCGCCGAGTCGATGCCGACCCTGTACGTGTTGTTCGGCGGGGTGATGCTGGCGCTGTTTTTCGATTTTGTCCTGCGGGTAATGCGTGTGCGGATCACCGATCTGCTCGGCAAGCGTGCCGACATGCGCGTCTCGGACCTGGTCTTCGGCCATGCCATTCGCCTGCGTAACAGCGCCCGGCCGAAATCCACCGGTTCGTTCATTTCCCAGTTGCGCGAGCTTGAGCAACTGCGTGAACTGATCACCTCCAGCACTGCCAGCGCCTTGGCCGACCTGCCGTTTTTTCTGATGTTCGTGGTGATCTACTGGTTTATTGCCGGGCCGCTGGTGGCCGTGCCACTGGGCGCGGTGCTGTTCCTGATCATCCCGGGGCTGTTGTCGCAACGGAAACTGGCGAGGCTGGCCAACCAGTCGATGCGCGAAAGTTCGCTGCGCAGCGCCATGCTGGTGGAGACCGTGCAAGGCCTGGACGACATCAAGATGCTGCAGGCCGAACAGCGTTTCCAGCAGCAGTGGAACCACTACAACGCGACTGCCGCCGAGGCCAGCCTGCGTTCGCGCACGCTCACCAGTGGCCTGGTGACCTGGACCCAGAGCGTGCAGGGCGGCGTGTTTGCCGTGGTGGTGGTGTTCGGTGCGCCGATGGTGATGGCGGGTGACATGACCACCGGTAGCCTGGTGGCCGCGTCGATCCTGGCGTCGCGCATGATGGCGCCGATGTCGCAGATCACCCTGGTGCTGACCCGCTGGCAACAGGCCAAAGTGGCCCTGCAGGGCTTGCACCGGATCATGCAGATGCCGGTCGACCAGGCCGAGGGCAGCAAGCGTGTACACCTGCCGCTGGTGCGCGGCGACTATGAGTTCAAGCAGGCCGAGTTCAAGTACGCCGAAGATGCACCGATGCCGGCCCTCACGGTCAAGCACTTGAAGATTGCCCCGGGTGAGCGCATCGCGGTGCTCGGGCGCAACGGCGCGGGCAAGTCGACGCTGCTGCAGGCCATGGCCGGGATGATCGACCTCAGTTCAGGTTCGCTGACCCTGGATGGCGTTGGCCTGAGCCATATCGACCCGGCCGATGTGCGCCGCGATGTTGGTCTGCTGACCCAGAACTCCCGGCTGTTCCACGGCACGCTGCGGGAAAACCTGATGCTGGGAGCGGCTCACGCCAGCGACCAGGACCTGCTCGAAGCGCTGGCGCTGACCGGTGCGCTGGAGTTCATCAGCAAGTTCGCACTGGGCATGGACCACATGATTCTGGAAGGTGGTCTCGGCCTGTCCGGTGGCCAGCGCCAGGCGCTGCTGCTGTCGCGGTTGATCATTCGCCAGCCGCAGATTGTGCTGCTGGACGAACCCACTGCGGCCCTCGACGACGCCAGTGAACGCAAGTTGATCCAGAGCCTGGGCCAGTGGGGCGCGCAGCGCACGCTGATCATCGCCACGCACCGCATGAGTGTGTTGAGCCTGGTGGATCGGATCATCGTCGTCGACAACGGCGCGGTGATCATCGATGACACCAAGGACAACGCCATTGCCCGTCTTTCCAAACCTCGGAACCCGGCGCAGTGAGCCGGCTGCTCCCAGCCACTGACTGCGCAAAAGGATAGCTCAGATGGAAAACAACAATCGTTCCTCGGGCTCGAACCCGGACCTGGCGCGGGTGCCACGGGCAGGCTCGGCGAATACCCAGGGTGACAACTCAAGCGCCGACGACAGCCTGGATGACGTCACGGTCGTGCGCTCGACGCGCGTCGTCTGGTGTGTGGCGCTGATGCTGCTGGCGTTCGGGGTGTGGGCCTACCTGTTTGAAATCGATGAAGTGTCGACCGGCACCGGCAAGGTGATCCCGACTTCGCGCGAGCAGGTGATCCAGTCGCTGGAGGGCGGCATCGTCGCCGAACTGAATGTGGCCGAGGGCGATATCGTCAAGCAGGGGGAAATCCTCGCCAAGCTCGACCCGACCAAGACCGAGTCCAATTTCGGCGAGAGTGCCGCCAAGTACCGCGCCTCCCTGGCCAGCGTTGCGCGGTTGCAGGCGGAAGTGAACGGCACCCCGCTGGCTTTCCCGGCGGAACTCAAGGCCTACCCGGCGCTGATGAGCGCTGAAACCGACCTGTACCAGACCCGGCGCAAAGGGCTGGAAGAGTCGCAGGCGGGGGTGCGGGCCTCCCTGGGGCTGGTGCGCAGCGAGCTGGAAATCACCGAGAACCTGGCCCGGGTCGGCGCCGCCAGTAACGTCGAGGTCTTGCGCCTGAAGCGCCAGAAGTCCGAGCTGGAGCTGAAACTCACCCAGTCGCGCTCCGAATACATGGTGCGGGCCGGCGAAGAACTGGCCAAGGCCAACTCCGATGTACAGACCCTGTCCTCGGTGCTCAAGGGCCGTTCCGACTCGGTCACGCGCCTGACGTTGCGCTCGCCGGTACGGGGGATCGTCAAGGACATCGAAGTCACCACCATCGGCGGGATCATTCCACCCAATGGCCGCTTGATGCAGATCGTGCCGATGGACGACCAGTTGTTGATCGAGGCGCGCATTTCCCCGCGGGACATTGCCTTCATCCATCCCGACCAGGACGCCAAGGTCAAGATCACGGCCTATGACTACTCCATCTACGGCAGCATGGATGGCAAGGTGGTGACCATTTCCCCGGACACCATCCAGGATGAAGTCAAACCCGAGGTCTTCTACTACCGCGTGTTCATTCGCACCAATGACAATGAGCTGCACAACAAGGCCGGCAAGGCGTTTTCGATTGTGCCGGGGATGATCGCGGCGGCGGACATCAAGACCGGCCAGAAGACTGTGCTCGATTACCTGATCAAGCCGATGAACCGGGCGCGCGAAGCCTTGCGCGAGCGCTAGGCATGCACTCAATGAGCGTCGCAAGGTGGCTGGCGTGTGCGGTGCTGCTGGTCAGTGCGCCGCTGTGGGCCCGGGGCACGGAAGACCTGCCACTGGCGTGGAACACCCCGGCAGATCCCGCCGTTTGCACCGATCAGGACTCGGCCCTGTGGGTCGAGTACGCCAACGGCCAGGCCTGCATCCGCTACTTCAGTGCCGTGCCGCTTGCGCACGCGCCGGTGGTGATCGTGATGTTTCATGGTGACCGCAATATCGAAATGCACCGCGCGCCCGCAACCATTGCCGGCAATACCCTGCGCGCCAAGGATCGGCAAGCGGCGGCCCTGAGTCGGCGGGCCGGGGTGCCGGTGGTGATTGTTGCGCGTCCGGGGACCTACGGCTCCAGCGGCAACCATGGCCAGCGGCGCCAGCCCGCCGAGTTCCAGGCGCTGGACGCGGCGCTCGACCAGTTGCGCGAGCGCTATGGCATCGGCCGTTTTGTGTTGCTCGGGCACAGCGGCGGGGCGACGGTGGTGGCGGCCTTGCTGACACTGGGGCGCGAAGATGTGCAGTGCGCGGTCATGACGTCGGGAGCCTTTGCCTTGCTCGAACGGGCGCAGATGATTCGTCGCAGCAAAGGCCTGCCGTCCCGCGAGGGGCGCGACACCAATGGCCTGTTGCATCCGTACGATCCGCTGGAGCATGTCGCCGGCATTGCCCAGGTGCCCGATCGGCAGTTGTTTGTGCTGGGCAATCGCAACGACCAGGTCGCCCCCTTTGTGTTGCAGGAGCAGTTCTACCAGGCACTGCGCGATGCCGGATTGCCGGCGCAACTGATCGAAGCACCGGCGACTGCACCGGCGTTTCATCAGTTGCGCAACGATATCGGGCTGAAGACGGCGGCGCAGTGCGCACAACCTTGAAGGCACGACTCGCTGGAGTCAGCGAGTCGTGGTCACGGAGGGTGTCAGAGCGCCGCGACGGCCGGCTCGGCGGCCATCAGTGAGTCGACCACCTGGGACAGCCCAGTGCCGCCAGAACTCTTCACCAGTACCCAATCACCTGGTTGGAACCAGCGCGCGGCGTGCCGTGGCAGTTGCTCCTGCAGGGCCTTGACGTCCTCGAACCACTCGATGGGTAACTGATCGCGCAGTTGCACATACAACCCGTGCATCAGTGGTCCGCAGAGCAGGGTCTGGCGTGGGGCTGCGGCCAGCAGGGACTCGGCCAGTTCCAGGTGATAGCGCTGGGTGTCGGGGCCCAACTCGAGCATATCCCCCAGTACGGCGACGCGCTGGTCGGCCCGGCCGGGCAGTTCGGCGAGCATTTTCAGCGACGCCCCCATCGAGCCCGGATTGGCGTTGTAGGCGTCGTTGATCAGTTGGTAGTCACCGTCGCCGCAAGGGATGGTCAGCGTATTGCCGCGGCCATCCACCGCGGCGAATGTCTCCAGTGCGGCCAGGGCTTGGGCCGTGGGCAAGCCGGCGCACACCAGCGAAGCCAGCACCGACAGGGCGTTGAGCACCATATGGTGGCCGCGGGCGCGCAACTTGAAGTGCACGGGCGTGCCGCGCAGGCTGGCATTGACCTGCAGGTGGGACGGGGTCGTGCAGCAGTCCAGCAGTCGCAGATCAGCCAGTTCGTGCTCGCCGTAGCTGAGTACCGTCAATTGCGCGCGCTGGGCGGCATTGGCGAACACTTGGAAGTACGGCATGTCATGGTTCAGCACCGCATGCCCGCCGGGTGCCATGGACCGGAAGATCGCGCTTTTCTTGCGCGCGAGGTTCTCCAGGGTGCCGTGGTACTCCAGGTGTGCCGGGGCCAGGCTGGTGACGACCGCGACATGGGGGCGCACCAGTTCGGAGTTGATAGGCATCCTGCCGACGGCCATTTCCAGAACCCAGAACTGTGCAGGTTCGGTCATGCAAGCCAGGTTCCAGGCAATCCCATGGGGCAGGTTGGCGTTGCCCTCGGTTTGCGCCACGCTGCCCAGTTGCGCCAGGGCATGGGTCAGCATCGCGCAAACCGTGGTCTTGCCGGCGCTGCCGGTGACCCCGAACACCTGGCCGGCGAAGGCTTTGCGGGCGTACCGCCCCAGTTGCAGCATGGCATCTGCCGTGTCCGGAACTTGCAGCACCGGCAGGCCGCTGCCGAGGTAAGGCGTGGGGTCGACGCAGACCATGGCTGAGGGACGCAGCTGCGGCTCGGCCTTGGCCCACAGGCGTGCAAGCCGGGCCTCATTGGCGCCGACCTTGCTCGGGTGGCGGCTCAACATGCGTTGCGGTTTGAAGTAGGCCATGGACGGAGCCAGCCCGCTGGCGGTCCAATCCGCCTCGGGTGCGACCGCCCAGGTGCCACCGGTGGCTTGCAGCACTTTGGCCGCATCCCACTGCCAGCCGGCGCCATCTTGCTGTGCGTCTGGCTGGGCGGCGCGGACCTGCGGTGCGCCGTCGAGCAGGTAGCGGTGATAGGCAATCAGCCCCGAGAGGTAGTGTTCGACGTCGTCGATACGCACGCGAAAGGCGTGATGGCGGATAAAGAACGAGCCGACGATGCGCGCCGGATGACCAAAGAACATTGCCATTTCCGGCCAGAAGTAGCCGTTGAGCAAGTGCCCGGCGCGGTGGTGCAAGGCGCGATAGAACGCCTGCAAGTCGACCTCGTTGAGCAGATGGCGCAGTTGCGGCAGTTGCTCGATACGCTGCAGCATCTGCTGCGCGGCCATCATCAACTCCAGCAGGGTGGGGAAGGTGGTGATGCGTTGCTGCACAAACCCCAGGTAATCGACGAAGTTGTTCAGGCCGAAGCGGAAGTATTTTTCCTCGGGCCGATAGCGGGTCAGCTCATTGACGCAATAGCTCAGCCAGTGGTCGTGCTCGCGCCAGTGCTCCTTGGCGATGAAATAGTCGAAGGCTTTCTCGACGACGTGCAACCAGCGTTCGTCGCCACTCAAACCATAGAGGCGCATCAGCCCGAAGGCGGCTTCACCGTCGTAGTAGATAATCCGGAACGGCGCTTTGACGCTCAGGTCGTGGGCATGCAGGACGTGGTTGAAGCCACCGGTTTGCGGATCCTGCATCCAGGCGATGCCATTGGCTAGCGCCGCCAGCAGCGGGAGGTAATCGCGATTGCCGGTCACCTCGCTGTATTTCACCAGGGCCAACAGGCAGACCGCGTTACCGCCCAATTTGATTTCGTCGCCGACATCCACCAGGTACGCGGCGGCGCTGCCGTCGGGCAGGGTGTAGGGCCTGATCAGCGTAAGGGTGAGGTGGTCGAGGGCGCGTTGGATCGAGGCCAGGAGGGCGTCGTCTCGGGTCAGCGCCCAGGCTTCGATCATCGAATAGGTCGTGCTGGCGTGGCGCAGGGCGTTGTAGTTCTGGATGGTGCGGTCAAAACAGGGGAACTGGCCGTAGACAAATTCCCCGCTGTCCTTGACCTGGCGGGCGAGAAAGTCCGAGGCGCTGACGACTTTGTCGCGGATCTCGCCCGCGTCCAGCACCGAGGTCTTGCGGCGCCCGACATCCGGGCCACTGCTGTTGAGGGCGTGGGCGATACCGTCTTCGGCACAAAAAACGCCTTGGGTCTGGAACAGGTAGACCGGGGTCTGCGGGTCGGCTTGGGCCTTCTGGGCGGCCTCCAGCGCTGCTGAATCGGCAAAGCGTTTTTTCACATACACCGAAAAATTGCCCGGGTTAAAGCGGGCCAGCGGCACTGTCGAACCGCCGTAGAGGATTGCGTTGGCGTTGATTTCCTGTTCGGTCAGGGCGGTCTTCAGTTGCGGGTCGAAGGCGATGCCGAAGCGAAAGTAATTGCGTTTGTGGCGCTGCAGGCGCTCCTGCAATTGTGCCCACGACAGCGTCGTCAGGTGGGTAGCGCGCTCAACCCGCAGCCAGAGCCGCTCGGTCGGATGATCTTGTTGGGACGCAACCGGTAGTGGTGGGAAGTTCAGGAGTGCGTGATTCCACGCAGCCTCGAAGGTGTCGGCGCTGTTGTGGAATACCCGTGCCCGTTGTGTGCCGTTGCTGAGGGAAAAAAACAAGGTGCACGTCGTCGGCGCGTCAGTGCTGCTGATGGGCTCTACTGTCTGTGCTTTAAAAAAGTTGTAACAGGCGAGTAATTGCTGTTTCAAAGACATAAGAAAATCCATTGTCAACGTCAGATGAAGACAGAATTCTGGGGGGGCTAGCATTATTGTGTTCGATAATCGAACCCAACTGAATCCATGCAGTTTTCCCGCGTCCGGCAAGAGCGGCGGTGTAATAAGTGACGCGAATGTGAACTACGTCACACGGATACCGGTACTTTCGTTCTAGTTGAGCGGAAAAGCGTCGTCGCGGGTTATTTCTTCCGGCGAAAAGCTGATCGGTTGGTCGAACTCGCTCAGGTGGTTCTTGATTAATTTTCTGAGAATCTGCGACACGGTTAGATCGACAGTCTCAGAGAGATCCTCTAATTTCTTTTTAGTCGGAAGATCAATCAGTATAGTTAGGCGCGCGGTTTTCTTATGCATTTGCGATCCTTCTCTTCCGCCGCTATTACTGCTGTAGCGGTCGGCTCTCCAATTCCCGATAAAAGATAAGGCTTTAGCAGGCAGCGCCAAAGCTCACTAGGGACTCTAATTCAACTGATGAACTTTTTCTACTTTGCCGGGAAAAAAATATCATGGCTTTGCCCGCTCGAATTTTTGGCTCTGGAAAAGGCTTCTTGGGCTGACGTTATAATGCAGCGCACATCTTATTATCATTGTATTAGTCGGATAGTAAGAGGGCTGGGGTGATCATCCTTTCGGATGAAATCAGCATAGGCTAATGCTTTAGTAATAACTATAATTTGGTCTAAGTAAGAAACTTTTCATGTGGCGGGAGCCTGTACGATTGAGGTCGCGTCGACGGGTTGTTTTATTTTCTGCCCGGTGCTGGCCGACGCAGCTGTTTGTGTGTCGGAGGTGGACGGCGCTGTGCGGACTAACAGGCGAGTAATGGGCCTGTAGCGCTGTACTTCGGCCTAACTCATTGGCGCAGTAATCGAGTGATCTCTCTCGTCAGGTAGTGTTGCGTCATGGCATTAACTGCACCGCGCAAGTTTCGCCGTTTTTTAACCGTCGGTTTCTCACGGCGTACTTCGGCAGTTCAGTAGATGGTTACCAACATACTGATACTAAGCATTCATAACCTTCGGCGTAGGGCCGCGTTGGCCAGGTTTTTTGGCCTGCGCGTGTCAGGCACTGTTTTTTGACGGGCGGGTGCACAAGGCGTGTGCAAGAGAAAAATAGATGAATAGTGTGCATCGTGTGCGCGTTATTGCCGTGAGTGGCGGCAAGGGTGGCGTTGGCAAAACCACGGTGGCGGTCAATCTGTCCCTGGCGTTGGCGAGAGCCGGTCGGCGGGTGGTATTGCTGGATGCCGACCTCGGGCTGGCCAGCATCGATGCCTTGCTGGGGCTGACACCCAGGTACCGTCTGGCGGATGTCCTTGCCGGGCGTTGCGAGCTGGCGGATGCGCTGGTACGGGGCCCAGGAGGCATCCGTATCGCTGCGGCAAGTTCCGGTTCGCCGGACATGGCCCACCTGCAACCGGCACAATTTCATGCGCTGATCCATGCCTTCAGCAGTATTGGCGACGAACTGGATGTCCTGGTCATCGATACGGCGGCCGGTATCGGTGAGACGGTGATGAGTTTTCTGCGTGCCGCCCAGGAAGTGATAGTGGTGGCGTGTGATGAGCCCGCGGCGATTCGTGGCACCTGCAACCTGATTCAATTGCTTCATCAGCAATACGGCATTCACCGCTTTCGCGTGCTGGCCAATAAGTCGGCAAATGCACGGGAAGGGCGCAAGCTGTTTGCCGAGCTGGAAAAGGTCACTGATCGGCTTCTCGACGTGCACTTGCACTACCTGGGCGCGGTGCCCAACGACGAGTCAGTGCCCAGGGCCGTACGCAAGCGACAGGTGGTGGTCGAAGCGTATCCACGTTCCCGGTTTGCCAACGCCTTTCGCGACATTGCGCAAAAGATCAACGCCTGGCCTCTGCCGGCTCACCCTGGCGGGCACGTGGAGTTCTTCGTCGAACAACTGGTGCACAATTCCAGGTATGGGGCGCCGAGCCCTGGCGACGAAGTGGATGCCTGAAACAACAAAAGGCCCGGGTTTTCACCCGGGCCTTTCGTTTTATATGGTGCACCAGGCGGGATTCGAACCCACGACCCCTGCCTTCGGAGGGCAGTACTCTATCCAGCTGAGCTACTGGTGCAATGCGGGCGCCATAATACTCATAAGCACAGCGTGCGTCCATGCTGCTGAATAGCCTGATGTTTTCTGCCGGTTAAGAGGGTGTTCGCGACGTTGATCAGAAAACCTTGGGTTAAACGGGCTTTTCGTTCTTTTTTTCGAACAACCTATTGTCCTTTACCCCCTTTGATCCTAGGATTCGTTTGAGATTTCAAACGCTCTTGTCTGGGTGCTGAACCGCACGAGTTTCAATCAGTGCGCTATTTATGTGCTTCAGCCCGGTGAATGATTTCCCTGACGGCAGCCTTCAAGGCGCCTTTCTACAATCATAATTCGCTCCGCGCGCGCGCGGTGCTGTTAAGGAAAGCCGACATGCAGCTTAAAGACACCCTGTTGTTCCGCCAGCAAGCCTTCATTGATGGCGCTTGGGTTGATGCGGACAATGGTCAGACGATCAACGTCAACAACCCGGCAACGGGCGAAATTCTGGGCACCGTGCCGAAAATGGGCGCGGCCGAAACTCGTCGTGCGATTGAAGCTGCAGACAAAGCGCTGCCGGCCTGGCGTGCACTGACCGCCAAGGACCGCGCGAACAAGCTGCGTCGCTGGTTTGAACTGATTATCGAAAACCAGGACGACCTGGCTCGCCTGATGACCCTCGAGCAGGGCAAGCCATTGGCCGAAGCCAAGGGCGAAATCGTCTACGCCGCCTCTTTCATCGAATGGTTCGCCGAAGAAGCCAAGCGCATCTACGGTGACGTGATTCCAGGCCACCAGCCAGACAAGCGCTTGATCGTGATCAAGCAGCCAATCGGCGTGACCGCTGCCATTACCCCGTGGAACTTCCCGGCCGCGATGATCACCCGCAAAGCTGGCCCGGCACTGGCTGCTGGTTGCACCATGGTGCTCAAGCCAGCTTCGCAAACGCCTTTCTCGGCATTCGCCCTGGCTGAACTGGCCCAGCGTGCCGGCATTCCTGCCGGTGTGTTCAGCGTGGTTTCCGGCAGCGCCGGCGATATCGGCAGCGAACTGACCAGCAACCCGATCGTGCGCAAGTTGTCCTTCACCGGCTCGACCGAAATCGGTCGCCAGTTGATGGCTGAGTGCGCCAAGGACATCAAGAAAGTGTCCCTGGAACTGGGCGGCAACGCACCGTTCATCGTGTTCGACGACGCGGACCTGGATAAGGCCGTCGAAGGCGCGATCATTTCCAAGTACCGCAACAATGGCCAGACCTGCGTCTGCGCCAACCGCCTGTACATTCAGGACTCGGTCTACGACGCGTTCGCCGAGAAGCTGAAAGTGGCCGTGGCCAAGCTCAAGATCGGCAATGGTCTGGAAGAAGGCACTACCACGGGTCCGCTGATCGATGGCAAGGCCGTGGCCAAGGTCCAGGAGCACATTGCTGACGCGATCGCCAAAGGCGCCACAGTCCTGGCCGGTGGCAAGGTCATGGAAGGCAACTTCTTCGAGCCGACCATCCTGACCAACGTGCCGAAGAATGCTGCCGTGGCCAAGGAAGAAACCTTCGGTCCATTGGCGCCGCTGTTCCGCTTCAAAGACGAAGCCGAAGTGATCGCGATGTCCAACGACACCGAGTTCGGCCTGGCCTCGTACTTCTATGCTCGCGACCTGGGTCGTGTGTTCCGTGTGGCTGAAGCCCTGGAATACGGTATGGTCGGCGTCAACACCGGGCTGATCTCCAACGAAGTCGCGCCATTTGGCGGCATCAAGGCCTCGGGCCTGGGCCGTGAAGGCTCCAAGTACGGCATCGAAGACTACCTGGAAATCAAATACCTCTGCCTGGGCATCTAAGCTCCAAGAGCTAAGCCCGGCAAGGCATTGCTTGAAACGCAAAGGGCACGAGAGCGCTGTCCCTTTGCGTGCAACACACGCAATTTTCTCTGTGGCCGGGAAAGCTGCGGCAGTCGATCATCGCATGCTGCCCAGTTGCCTCCCCGCCGCATTTTCCTTGAACCACGCCGCCCGATGAGCGGTGAATGAGGACACTATGAGCAAGACCAACGCTTCTTTGATGAAACGCCGCGAATCCGCTGTACCACGCGGCGTTGGCCAGATTCACCCGATCTTCGCCGAGTCCGCGAAGAACGCCACCGTGACCGACGTTGAAGGTCGCGAGTTCATCGACTTCGCCGGCGGTATCGCCGTGCTGAACACCGGTCACGTGCACCCGAAAATCATCGCGGCAGTGACCGAGCAACTGAACAAGCTGACTCACACCTGCTTCCAGGTACTGGCCTACGAGCCGTACGTTGAAGTGTGCGAAAAAGTGAACGCCAAGGTTCCAGGCGATTTCGCCAAGAAAACCCTGCTGGTCACCACCGGTTCCGAAGCGGTGGAAAACGCCGTGAAAATCGCCCGTGCCGCCACCGGCCGTGCTGGCGTGATCGCCTTCACCGGCGCGTACCACGGCCGCACCATGATGACCCTGGGCCTGACCGGTAAGGTCGTGCCTTACTCGGCCGGCATGGGCCTGATGCCAGGCGGCGTGTTCCGCGCCCTGTACCCGAACGAACTGCACGGTGTGAGCATCGACGACTCGATCGCCAGCATCGAACGCATCTTCAAGAACGATGCCGAGCCGCGTGACATCGCTGCCATCATCATCGAGCCAGTGCAGGGCGAAGGCGGTTTCTACGTCGCGCCAAAAGCATTCATGGCTCGTCTGCGCGAGCTGTGCGACAAGCACGGCATCCTGCTGATCGCTGATGAAGTGCAAACCGGCGCTGGCCGTACCGGCACCTTCTTCGCCATGGAACAGATGGGCGTTGCTGCCGACCTGACCACCTTCGCCAAATCCATTGCTGGCGGCTTCCCGCTGGCCGGTGTGTGCGGCAAGGCTGAATACATGGATGCCATCGCGCCAGGCGGCCTGGGCGGCACCTACGCCGGTAGCCCGATCGCTTGCGCCGCGGCCCTGGCCGTGATGGAAGTGTTCGAAGAAGAGCACCTGCTGGACCGCTGCAAGGCAGTCGGCGAGCGTCTGGTGACTGGCCTCAAGGCCATCCAGGCCAAGTACCCGGTGATCGGTGAGGTGCGTGCCCTGGGCGCGATGATCGCGGTCGAGCTGTTCGACGACGGCGACACCCACAAGCCTAACGCCGCTGCCGTTGCTGCGGTCGTGGCCAAGGCGCGCGACAAGGGCCTGATCCTGCTGTCCTGCGGCACCTACGGCAACGTACTGCGCGTGCTGGTACCGCTGACTTCGCCGGACGAGCAACTGGACAAAGGCCTGGCGATTATCGAAGAGTGCTTCTCCGAGCTCTGATCACCGAGTGTGACCTGGTCCACAAAAAACCCGCCGCGGCGGGTTTTTTTTATCTTTGCCTACACATCGCTGGCTTTTGGCCTGTATCGAATCAGCAGCATTGTCTAAGGTGCAAGGATTGCCCCGGAGTGTCCTGATGAGCGCTGTTGATTTACCTGCCGTGCCGCGCGTGCTGATTGCCGAAGCCGATCCCTGGTCGCGGGACCTGCTCAAACAGGTGTTGTTGAACGTGCGCTGCGACGCACGGCTGGACCTGTGTGCCGACGGCCAGCAGGCCCTGCAACTGCTGGCCGAGCAACCCTACGACCTGGTAATTGCCGATGGCGAGCTGCCGGGAGTCGATGGCCTGGGTTTGTTGCGCAGTGTGCGCCAGCGCCGCCGTCATCCGCCGTTGCCGTTTATTCTGATGAGTCACCGCAACGACAGTGCCAGCGTGCGCGAGGCGATCCCGCTGGCGCCCACGGCGTACCTGACCAAGCCGCTGAACATGCAGGGCCTGACGCTTCGCCTGCAGGGCCTGTTGCTGAGCGCCGGGCAGACGGTCTCCTGCGATGTGCCGGCGCTGGCCCCAGGTATGACCCTGGCGACCTTCCTGGAGCGTCGGCGTGAGTTGGCAGACGGCGCGCCCTTGCTGACCGATGTGCAACTGGCGGTCAAGCGCAGCCTGAATCCCAATGGCCTCGACTTGAGGTTGCTGGAAGAAGAGGTGCGCACGGACCCGCAGATCACCGCCGTACTGATCGCCGCGGCCAACAGCGCTGCACAGCACCTGGGCGAGGGAGTGCAGACCCTGTCCCAGGCCCTGCATCGTCTTGGCACCGGGCAAAGCATGAACCTGGTGCTGGGCCTTGCTCTCAAGCGCAGTGCGAAGTTGAGCGACCCGTGCCTGGCCGACTACGCCGAGCGCTACTGGGAGCTGTCGCTGCACACTGCTGAGTACGGCCGCACGCTCGCGCGGTTGCTCGATCTGGATCAGGAACGCTGCTACTGCGCCGGCATGCTCCATTGCCTGGGGGACCTGGCGTTGTTGCGCTGCCTTCAGGAGTGGAAGCAGGCCGGTGGCGAGTTGGATGACGAGCAGGAGGTGGGTGAGGCGCTGGTGACGTTTGCAGCGGCCTACGGTTCGGCGCTGCGCACCCGCTGGCGGCTGCCGCTGGAGCTGCGAGAGCTGATTGCCGCGGTCTATCGGCTTGGTGGCGGGGTTTACTCCAGGGAAGCCCTGGTGATGAACATGGCCGCCCAGTTGGCCCGCCTGACGGAGCATGAGGGCGTCGAGGAGCTGGCGAAAAGCCGAACGGCACGCTTGCTCAAGATCGGTTTGCCGGAACTGATGCGCCTGCGCAAGACCTGATCTGACGCAGAACCTGTGGGAGCGGGCCGGGCGGCGCTCCCACATCTATGGTTTGGGGCTTTACGCCGGACGCAGGGAGTAGGTCTTGAGCTGGTGGGCGAAGTCGCGCAGGGATTGAATTCCGCTGGCCTCGGCTTCGTGGATCCAGTCCTTGATGGCCGCCAGCATGTCGTGGCCGTTGGAGCTGGTCTTGACCCAGATCTGCTGCAGGGCCAGGCGTTTTTCGTAGATGA
Source organism: Pseudomonas sp. P5_152 (assembly GCF_033989915.1). NCBI lineage: Bacteria > Pseudomonadati > Pseudomonadota > Gammaproteobacteria > Pseudomonadales > Pseudomonadaceae > Pseudomonas > Pseudomonas sp. P5_152. The sequence goes on from NZ_JASFAH010000002.1 coordinate 3,278,189, forward strand.
CCTTCAGTGCCTGGCTGTGCTCGAGCATGGTCTGGATGCGCAGGTGATGCTTTTCATCCAGCAGGCTGGTTTCCCGCGAGAGCAGGCGCTTGGCGCGATGGAATTGGTGGCGTACCGAATGGTCGACCTTTTCCAGCTCTTGCTTGACCAACGGGCCGATCACCAGCTTGCGGTACTGGGCCATGATCTGGAAACGATTGTTGAGAATCGCCATGGCGGTGTCCATGTCCAGGTTGCCCTTGCCTTCGACGCGGTGGGCAATGGGCGCAACGCGCTGCACCTTGGCCAGGCGCAGGAAGCTGAACAGCTGGATCCAGGCCCAGCCGAGGTCGAATTCCCACTTTTTCACCGACAGCTTGGCCGAGTTGGGGTAGGTGTGGTGGTTGTTGTGCAGCTCTTCGCCACCCACCAGGATGCCCCATGGCACCAGGTTGGTCGCCGCGTCGCGACATTCGAAGTTGCGGTAGCCGATCGCATGGCCCAGGCCGTTGATCACGCCGGCGGCCCAAAACGGGATCCACATCATCTGGATCGCCCAGATGGTGATGCCGATGGTGCCGAACAGCAGCAGGTCGATCACTCCCATGAGTGCCACGCCCAGCAACGGGTAGCGGCTGTACAGGTTGCGTTCGATCCAGTCTTCGGGGCAGTTCTTGCCGTAGATGCGCAGGGTCTCGGGGTTCTCGGCTTCGGCGCGGTACAGCTCGGCACCTTTGCGCAGGACCGTGGACAGGCCCTTGATGACCGGACTGTGGGGATCATCGACGGTTTCGCACTTGGCGTGGTGCTTGCGGTGGATAGCGGTCCACTCGCGGGTGTTCTGCGCCGTGGTCAGCCACAGCCAGAAGCGGAAGAAGTGTTTCAGGCCGGCATTCAGCTCAAGAGAGCGATGGGCCGAGTAACGATGCAGGTAAACCGTGACACCCACGATGGTGATGTGGGTCATTAACAGGGTGACTGCCACCAGTTGCCAGGCCGACAAGCCGAGTAAACCTTCGTACCACATAGGCTATATGGCCCTCGATAAAGAAAAAAATAGCTCGCGCATTATCACTCAGGACACAGATAAAACCAGTCACCCTTTCAGATAAGAGTGGCGGGATGTTTCTTTATTCTATAATTCCGAACTTTTGTAGGGACATGGACGGCCGGATGCCTGCCTTTTATCGCGATGCATTGCGTGCAGCGCTGCTTTACCTGGTGATTTCCTGCGTGTGGTTGGGGATTACTGGTTGTTTATTGAACAATTTGTTCGATGATTCCGCTCATCTAGCCCGCTGGCAACTGATCAACGGTTACGTCTGGGTGCTGCTCAGTGCCGGCTTGATTGTCCTGGTGCGTGGGCGCTGGCCGGGTTTTCTCGGTCGGGGAGCCGCGTTGGGCCGGGGCACTGAGGACCGCGCGCAATTGCGCCAGGCGCAGGCGGTGTTCGATTGCACCCATGAAGGCGTGTTGGTGACCGATCGCCAGCGCAAGATTGTCCACGTCAATCGCGCCTTCATGGAAATCACCGGTTACCAGCCCGACGAGGTGCTGGGGCGTACGCCCAGCCTGTTCAAGTCCGGTCATCACCCGCCGGATTTTTATAAGAAGATGTTTCAGGATCTCGGGCGTGGTGGTCAGTGGAGCGGTGAGATCTGGAACCGGCGCAAAAGCGGCGAGATTTTCCCCCAGTGGCAAACCATCCGGGTGATCCGTGACGACTGCGGTCAGCTCAGCCACTACGTGGCGGTGTTTTCCGATATCAGCGCGATCAAGGATTCCGAGCACGAGCTCAAGCACCTGGCGCATCACGACCCGCTGACCGACCTGCCCAATCGCCTGCTGTTCGGCGATCGTGTCGAGCAGGCGCTGGCGTCGGCGCAAATCCACAAGCGCGGCTGTGCCTTGCTGATGATCGACCTCGATCATTTCAAGATGATCAACGACAGCCTGGGGCACAACGTCGGCGATCGCCTGCTCAAGGCGGTGGCTTCGCGCTTGCGCGAGATGTTCGGCCCCGGCGTGACCCTGGCGCGCCTGGGGGGTGACGAGTTTGCCGTGCTGGTGGAGAGCTGTGGGCAACTGGTCCAGGCCGCGGCGCTGGCGCAACGGATCATCGACGGTCTGAAAGAACCCTTCGTGATCGACGCCGATCAGTTGTTCATCAATGCCAGTGTCGGCATCAGCCTGTTCCCCAGCGACGCGCAGAGCGCCGAGCAGTTGCTGCGCAATGCCGATTCGGCATTGTTCAAGGCCAAGAGCGCCGGGCGTAACGACTATGCCTTGTACACCGAGGAATTGACGGCCCATGCCCAGCATCGGGTCGAGACCGCCTTCGAGCTGCGCCGGGCGCTGGAGCAGCAGGAGCTGCGGGTCTACTACCAGCCCGTGCACGACCTGCAGTGCAGCCGCTTGATCGGCGTCGAGGCACTGGTGCGCTGGCAGCACCCGCAGCGTGGCCTGGTGCCGCCGAGCGAGTTCATCCCGATTGCCGAGCGCACCGGGCTGATCGCGGACATCGACGCCTGGGTGATGCGTCAGGCGTGTCAGCAGATGTGCGAGTGGCAGCAAGCTGGCGTGGTGTTGTCATTCATTGCGGTGAACGTGTCGAGCCGCCTGTTCGCCCGACGCGAGCTGTATCAGCGCGTCGCCCAAGTGCTGCATGACACCGGGTTGGATCCGGCCTGCCTGGAGCTGGAAGTGACGGAAAGCGCGGTGATGGGCGACCCGGAAGTGGCCCTGGAGCAGATGCACCGGCTGCGCGAGTTGGGGGTGCGCCTGGCCATCGACGATTTCGGGACCGGCTATTCGTCGCTGTTGCGGCTCAAGCGCCTGCCGGTGCAGAAGCTCAAGATCGACCAGGGTTTTGTCGCCGGACTGCCCTGGGATGATGACGATGCCGCTATCGTGCGGGTGATCATCGCCCTGGCGCAAAGCATGGGCATGCAGGTGCACGCCGAAGGCATCGAGCACGTCGAACAGGCGGCGTTTTTACTCGATCACGGCTGTGACCTGGGCCAGGGTTACTGGTATGGGCGACCCATGCCGGCAGATGAACTGGATTGGGCGCGGGCACCACTGATCCGCTAAGGCGGTGGTGCTTCATCCAAGGGCTGCGCTGCAGCCCAGCGTGATCAAGTATCTGCACCCGCTGTCCAAATCACGGCAGGCAAAACCGTGAAGTCCACGCAAGCCCTTGTCTGGGCGAAAAATACTTTTCAGTTATATAAACATTCTTAAATAGTATTTTTAAGAATATCCACGGCTATCTACTATTGCTCTCACGCCACAAGCAGTGCCGCCACTGCGAGGCACTTCTCATTTCAGGAGCAGCACCATGAGCGCATCCCTACGTAGCGTTGACGGCCATGACGAAGCCACCATCTTGCGCGAGATCCAGAGCGCCCTGCGCGATCTGCGCTTTGGTGCGGTAGAGATCACCGTGCACAACGCCCAAGTGGTTCAGATCGAGCGCAAGGAAAAATTCCGCCTGCAGAACCCGAGCAACAAGCCGAGCTGAGGCGTCGCTGGCAACCCGTTTCCAGAAATCCATAAGAACAGCCAACACCAAAAATTTCAGGAGCTCCACCATGTCGTCGATTCGCCGTTACGCTTTGGCCGCTCTGGCCAGTGCCATTTTTGCCGGTTCCGCGGTTGCCAAGGATTACGAGTTGCTGAACGTTTCGTACGACCCGACGCGTGAGCTGTATCAGGACTACAACGCAGAGTTCATCAACTTCTGGAAGAAGGAGCATGCCGGCGACAACGTCAAGATCCAGCAGTCCCATGGTGGCTCCGGCAAGCAAGGGCGGGCGGTGATCGATGGCCTGCGGGCCGACGTGGTGACCCTGGCGCTGGCCGGTGACATCGACGAAATCGCCAAGTTGGGCAAGACCCTGCCTGTTGACTGGCAGAAGCGCCTGCCCGAGGCCAGCACTCCCTACACCTCGACCATCGTGTTCCTGGTGCGCAAGGGCAACCCCAAAGGCATCAAGGACTGGGGCGACCTGACCAAGAACGGTGTTGAAGTCATCACCCCGAATCCCAAAACCTCTGGCGGCGCCCGCTGGAACTTCCTGGCAGCCTGGGCCTACGGTCTCAAGGCCAATGGTGGCGACGAAGCCAAGGCCAAGGAATACGTACAGACCCTGTTCAAGCACGTGCCAGTGCTCGATACCGGTGCTCGCGGCTCGACCATCACCTTCGTCAACAACGGTCAGGGTGACGTGTTGCTGGCCTGGGAAAACGAAGCCTTCCTGGCGCTCAAGGAAGATGGCGGCGCAGACAAGTTCGAAATCGTCGTGCCTTCACTGTCGATCCTCGCCGAACCGCCGGTCGCGGTGGTCGACAAGAACGCCGAGAAAAAAGGCAACGAACAGATCGCCGAAGCCTACCTCAAGCACCTGTACAGCCCGGCAGGCCAGGAAATAGCGGCGAAGAACTTCTATCGTCCACGTGACAAGGACGTGTCTGCCAAGTACGCCAAGCAGTTCCCGACCCTGGAGCTGGTAACCATCGACAAGGACTTCGGTGGCTGGAAAACCGCCCAGCCGAAGTTCTTCAATGATGGCGGTGTGTTCGACCAGATTTACCAGGCACAGTAATCTTAAATTGCTATCAACGAGCCCCGGATTTACCTTCGGGGCTTTGTTGTGTTCTTGACCAAGGACTTTTATGTCGCGTCGTATCTCCCCCGTCATACCCGGCTTCGGGCTGACGCTGGGCTACACCTTGGTGTACCTCAGCCTGATTGTGCTCATACCCCTGGCGGCGATGTTCGTCCACGCCGCTCAACTTACCTGGGAGCAGTTCTGGACCATCATCACCGCACCGCGGGTGCTGGCGGCGTTGCAACTGAGCTTTGGCACGGCGCTGTGTGCCGCGATCATCAACGGCATCATCGGCACGCTGCTGGCCTGGGTGCTGGTGCGTTACACCTTCCCGGGACGCAAAATCATCGATGCGATGATCGACCTGCCCTTCGCCTTGCCCACTGCGGTGGCCGGTATCGCGCTCACGGCGCTGTACGCACCCAATGGCTTGGTGGGTCAGTTTGCAGCGGACATGGGATTCAAGATTGCCTATACCCCCCTGGGCATCACCCTTGCCCTGACGTTCGTGACCCTTCCATTCGTGGTACGTACAGTACAACCGGTATTGGCCGATATCCCGCGTGAGATCGAAGAAGCGGCAGCATGCCTGGGGGCTAAACCCTTGCAAGTGTTCCGCTACATCCTGCTGCCGGCCTTGTTGCCCGCCTGGTTGACCGGTTTCGCCCTGGCATTTGCCCGGGGTGTCGGGGAGTACGGCTCGGTGATTTTCATTGCCGGTAACATGCCGATGAAAACCGAAATCCTGCCGCTGCTGATCATGGTCAAGCTCGACCAGTACGATTACACCGGCGCCACCTCCATTGGCGTGTTGATGCTGGTGGTTTCCTTTGTCCTGTTGCTGCTGATCAACTTGTTGCAGCGGCGCATCGAAACCCCATAAGGAGGCGCGAACCATGTCCCAATCGTCTATTAGCGCCGCTTCCTCGGCCAACGCTGCCCGTCGTGGCAGTGCCAGCTCGCGACGGATCCTGATCGTTCTCGGCTGGCTGATCTTCGCCCTGTTCCTGTTGCTGCCCCTGTTCATCGTGGTGTCCCAGGGCCTGAAACTTGGCCTGGGCGCGTTCTTCGCTGCGATCTTCGAGCCCGACGCCTTGTCCGCCCTGAAACTCACGGTGATCGCGGTACTGATCTCGGTGCCGTTGAACCTGGTGTTCGGCGTCAGTGCCGCCTGGTGCGTGAGCAAGTATTCGTTCCGTGGCAAGAGCATGCTGGTGACCCTGATCGACTTGCCGTTCTCGGTGTCGCCAGTGATCGCCGGCCTGGTCTATGTGCTGATGTTTGGCGCCCAGGGCCTGTTCGGGCCGTGGCTGCAGGACCATGACATCCAGATCGTCTTTGCCTTGCCGGGCATCGTGCTGGCGACAATCTTCGTCACCGTGCCCTTTGTCGCGCGTGAGCTGATCCCGCTGATGCAGGAGCAGGGCACGCAGGAAGAGGAAGCCGCGCGCTTGCTGGGCGCCAACGGCTGGCAGATGTTCTGGCATGTCACCGTGCCGAACATCAAGTGGGGCCTGATCTACGGCGTGGTGCTGTGTACCGCGCGGGCGATGGGCGAGTTCGGTGCGGTGTCGGTGGTTTCCGGGCACATTCGTGGGGTGACCAACACCTTGCCGTTGCACGTCGAGATCCTCTACAACGAGTACAACCACGTCGCCGCGTTTGCCGTTGCGAGCCTGTTGCTGATCCTGGCGCTCTTCATCCTGCTGCTCAAGCAGTGGAGCGAAAACCGTATTAACCGCCTGCGCGCCAGCGCCGCGGAGGAATAATTCATGTCGATCGAAGTGCGTAACGTCAGCAAGAATTTCAACGCGTTCAAGGCGCTGGACAACATCAGCCTGGACATTCAGAGCGGCGAGCTGGTGGCTTTGCTCGGCCCGTCCGGCTGTGGCAAGACCACCCTGCTGCGGATCATCGCCGGGCTGGAAACCCCGGACCAGGGCAACATCGTGTTCCACGGCGAAGACGTCTCCGGCCATGACGTGCGCGATCGCAACGTCGGTTTTGTGTTCCAGCACTACGCGCTGTTTCGCCACATGACGGTGTTCGACAACGTCGCGTTCGGCCTGCGGATGAAACCGAAGAACCAGCGCCCGAGCGAAAGCCAGATCGCCGCCAAGGTCCATGAACTGTTGAACATGGTGCAACTGGATTGGCTGTCGGATCGCTATCCGGAGCAGTTGTCCGGTGGTCAACGCCAACGGATCGCCCTGGCTCGCGCTTTGGCGGTGGAACCCAAGGTGCTGTTGCTCGACGAGCCGTTCGGGGCCCTGGATGCCAAGGTCCGCAAGGAACTGCGGCGCTGGCTGGCCCGCTTGCACGAAGACATCAACCTGACCTCGGTATTCGTTACCCACGACCAGGAAGAGGCGATGGAAGTCGCCGATCGAATCGTGGTGATGAACAAGGGCGTGATCGAGCAGATCGGCTCACCGGGTGAGGTCTACGAAAATCCGGCCAGCGATTTTGTCTATCACTTCCTCGGCGACTCGAACCGCCTGCACCTGGGCGAAGACAACCACGTGCTGTTCCGTCCCCACGAAGTGTCGCTGTCGCGCCATGAACTGGAAGACCATCACGCCGCCGAAGTCCGCGACATTCGCCCCCTGGGCGCCACCACGCGGGTGACCTTGAAGGTGGAAGGCCAGAGTGAGTTGATCGAGGCCGAAGTGGTCAAGGACCACGACAGCCTGACCGGCCTGGCCAAGGGCGAGACCCTGTTCTTCAAACCCAAGGTCTGGCAAAAAGTCTCCAACTTGTAGCAGCCCGTAACAGCTGCTACACAACGTTCATTTCAAGCCGCTTTGCAGCACCAGCACACACCCCAACCCGATCAGGATCGTGCCGCTGAAACGCGGCACGAATCGCTGGCAGCCGGCCGTGGACAAGGGGCCGAGCAACAGCGATGCGCCCAGCACCGCGCCCACGTCGGCGAGGGAAAACACCAGGTTGACGAAGCTGCCCAGCAGCAGGAACTGCAGCCAGACCGGTGCCGAGGCAGTGACGTCGACAAATTGCGGCAGGAAGGTCAGGAAAAACAGCGCGGTTTTCGGGTTGAGCACTTCCACCACCACACTGTCTCGCAGCACCCCGGGCTCTTTCGGGGTGTCGGTCGTGGCGGGCTGTCGACTCTTGACGATCATCGATCCCCCCAGCCAGATCAGATAGCCGGCGCCCGCCAGGCGGATCACGTCGAATGCCATCGGCGCCGCATGCAGCAGCGCCGACAAACCAAAGGTGGCCGCCGCAATGTGCGCATAGCAACCCAGGTGAATACCCAGCGCCGCCTTGAGTCCGGCGCGCCGGCCGTGGGCGAGGGTCTGGCTGGTCATGTACAGAATGGCCGGCCCTGGCATGCAGGCGAAGGCCAGGGTGGCGGTGGCGAAGGGAATCCAGAGATGCAGGGACATGGTGGTGCTCTTCCAGTGAGTGATGCCTTCGGGCAGGTTCTGGAAGACGCTGGAGGGAAAGGCCGGGCAGGTCGTGCGAGCAGCGAAGTACCAGAGCCGCAAGGTTAGGGCGGGGGGAAAGGCGGTGAAATACGGCAGTTGTCGTATTTTACCCAGCGGGGCAACGCAGCATGCTTCAGCCCACAGCCAGCCCGAGGCGGACGGCGTACACCGCCAGTTCGGCGGTGTTGTGCAGGTCGAGTTTGCGCATCAGGTTTTCCCGGTGTTTGCGCACGGTCAACGGGCTGATGTGCAGGGCGTCGGCAATGTCGTGCGCGGACTGCCCCGAAGCAACCAGGCCGAGGATCTGCTGCTCGCGGCGGGTCAGCCCACCGCCACTGGTTATCAGGTGGGCGTCGGGGGTGCTACTGCCATGGCCCTCCACCGCGAAGCGCACGGCCACGGCCAGGTAGCGCTGGTTCAGGCGAATGGCATCGATGGCGTCGAACAGCTCATGGCTCTCGTCGGCCTTGGTGACGTAGCCCTGCACGCCCGCCTCGAGCACGCCGCGAATGGTGCTCAACTCGACGTTGGCGGTCAGCACGAGGATTTTCAACCGCGGGTAATCGGCGCGCAGTTGGCGAATGAATTGCAGGCGGTTGACCCCCGGCATACCCAGGTCCAGGAGCAGCAGGTCGACCTGGTGTTGAGCCAGGACGCTGAGGATCGCATCGCTGTGGGCGGCCTCGCCGACCACCTGCAGATCATCGCGGGTGGACAGGAGAAATCTCAGGCCGTCGCGCACGATGCTATGGTCATCGGCAATCAGGACGTTCAGGCGCTTCACTTCCATTTTCAGTCGCTCTTTTTATTGGGATTGGCCATGCCCGAGATTATCCAGCGCAAGTATTTCGTCGATCTGCTGTTTCGACAATCCTACGCGGTGCTGTTTGCCAACTTCGTCATACCCTTGCCGGTGGCGTATGTGTTCAGGCATGCCGTGCCCTTGAGCTGGATCATTGGCTGGATCCTGGCGATGTACGGCCTGACGGCTATCCGGCTGCTGCTCTCGCGAACTTACTTTAGCCAATCCCCACGGATCGACCACCGCCAGGCGCAACAGTGGGCCTGGCGGGCATCGGCGCTGTCGTGGATGTCGAGCCTGCTCTGGGGCGTGCTCGGCTGGGTCGGCTTTGCCGCCGGCGATCCACAGTTGCTGGCGTTCACCTGCGTGGTGCTGACCGGCCTGGTGTGTGGAGCGGTGCCCTCACTGTCGGCGTTCCCGCCGGCCTACGCCGGTTCGCTGGTGGCCATGCTGCTGCCCGTCACCCTGCAGTGCCTGCTGCATTCCGGGGAAACCTACACCATCTACCTGTTCTTTCTCGCCTGCCTGGCCGGGGTCAATCTGTATTACAGCCGGGTCACCTACCGCACGCTGTGCGAGACCATCCGCTTGCGCCTGGAAAACGTCGAGCTGGTTGGCCGCCTGGAGCAGGAGCGTGATCGCGCGCAGGCTGCCGATCAAGCCAAATCGCGTTTCCTGGCGGCTGCCAGTCATGACTTGCGCCAACCTATCCATGCCCTGGGCCTGTTTGTCGCGGGCCTGGCGGCGCTGGCTGAGCGCGGCGCTGTGCGGGCCGACAAGGCGCGTGAGGTAGCGGCTCGCCTGGGCGCGGTGATCGGTAATCTCGGTAGCCTGCTCAACGGCTTGCTGGACATCTCGCGGCTGGACGCTGGCGTGGTGGTGGTGAAGCGCGAAGCAGTATCGCTGGAACGCTTGTTCATCGACCTGGGCGACGAATTCGAGGCCATCGCCCGCACCCGCCAGTTGCACTGGCGAATCCACCCCAACCACCATTGGGTCGACACCGACCCGGTGTTGCTCAAGCGCATCCTCGATAACCTGCTGTCCAACGCTTTTCGCTACACCGATGGCGGCGGCGTCCTGCTGGGCTGTCGGCGGCGGGGCGGGCAGTTGGAGATCCAGGTCTTCGATACCGGGCCGGGTATTGCAGCGGAGTATCGCGGGCAGATTTTCGAAGAGTTCGTCCAGTTGCATAACCCCGAGCGCGACCGCAGCCAAGGGCTCGGCCTGGGCCTGGCGATCGTGCGTCATACCGCGCGCCTGCTGGGGCATGCAACACGCCTGGTCTCGGTGCCAGGGCGTGGTTCGATGTTCTCGATCCGGGTCCCGCTGACGGCGCCGGCGAGCAGGTCAGCCATCGCGCCGCAGCTGCAACGCTCGGACAATGCCCTGGGCATTCTGATCATCGATGATGAACCCAGCGTGCTGGAGGCCCTGCGCGATTTGCTGGAAGTCTGGGGCCACAGGGTCTACGCGGGCGCCTCGGTGGCGCAGGCCTGTGAGCAGCATGGCGCAGCGAGCGAGACAGGGCGGGCGGCGGTTGACCTGATCCTCAGTGACTACCGCCTGAACGGCATGAGCGGCCTGGAGGCGATCCGCCGCGCCCGGCAGTACCTCGATCAAGCCGTGCCGGCGATCATCATTACCGGCGACACTTCACAGGCGTGCCAGCAAGAGACCGCCGCGAGCCATTTCCGGGTCTTGCAAAAACCCCTCGACGCGGCGGTCTTGCGTGACAGCCTCAAGGCCTGCCTGGATGCTCGAATGGCCCGCTGAACTGCGCCGCCTCAGGCGCGGCCGTGGGTCATGCTGCGCACCGGACCTGCCCGTTGCTCAATCTGCTCCTTGAGGTCATGGCGCAGGCCCAGCAGGAATGCCAGTTCGGCCACCACGAACAGCGGCCCGACGATCAACCCGCTGACATCATCGACAAACGCCGGTTTGCGTCCTTCGTAGTAATGCCCGACAAACTGGATCACCCAACCCAGCACAAACAGCCCGATGCCGCTGCCCAGCCACACCCCGGTGCTTTGCACCGCGACGACCTGGCCCAGCCACACGGACAGGCCGAGCAGCACCGTCATGAGCACGCCCAGGCGCACTTCCAGGCGCAGGTAGAACCACGCCGAGGCCAGGGCCACGAGCACTGCCGGCGACAGCCAGAGCCCGGCCACCGACCAGGACGGCCGTGACAGCAGCACCGCGACGGCCACCACAATCAACGGAATCCCGATAAAGTGGCTGGCGATATTGCGCGGGTCACGGTGGTAAGCGGCGTATTGACTGAGGTGGTCAACCAGGCTTTTCATTGTTATTCCTCCTGTAGGGATGTTGATCATGCCCTGAGGCCCGTCGTTGCTCTGTCAGCCAGACGACAATCACTGTGGAGTCTTCATGCAAATACCGGCCTGGCGTGCATGCCTGATGCAGGGGCAGTGGTTCAGCCACCTGCCATCCTGTCTTCAGGATAGCTTGCTGTCCCTGGCGCGCGTGCGGCACTTGTCCGCGGGGCAGATCCTGTTCGGTCGCGGCGATGCACCCTGTGGCCTGTACGCCGTACTGGAGGGCGCGGTGCGGGTGGGGGCGGTGAGCGAGCAGGGCAAGGAGGCCTTGTTGAGCCTGATCGAAGCGCCGCACTGGTTCGGTGAAATCTGCCTGTTCGACGGCCAGCCACGCACCCATGATGCCTACGCGGTGGGGCCCTGCACCTTGTTGCAGCTGCCACAGGCCGCATTGCTGGCCTATCTCGATCAGCAACCACAGCACTGGCGGCAACTGGCGCTGCTGATGAGCCACAAACTGCGCCTGACCTTCATCAACCTCGAACAATTGACCCTGCTGGCGGCCCCGGCCCGGGTGGCGCACCGACTGCTGATGATCGCCGATGGCTATGGCGAGATCGAGCCGGCGCGGCGAGTCCTGCAACTGCCTCAGGAGCAACTGGCGTTGCTACTGTCACTGTCGCGCCAGACCACCAACCAGATCCTGCGGGACCTGGAAAGCCAAGGCATTCTCAGCCTGGGTTACGGTGCAATCGAGATCCTCGATGCCCCGCGGCTGCGCGCGCTGGTGCAGCCGTGACGTGCTCGGTTGATCCGAAATAAGCGTTAGTGATGGGCTTTGGCCGCCAAGGCGCCTAGCCTGTAGCGACGAATATTCGAGGTGTGCCATGCGATTGCTGTTAGTGGAAGACGAGCCGGAAATCGCCAAGGCGCTGGCCCAGGGCCTGAGCGAAGCCAGCTACACGGTGGATGTGGCCGACAACGGCATGGCCGGTCGGCGTTTCATCGAGACCGTTGAATATGACCTGATCATTCTCGACGTGATGCTGCCGGGCCTGAACGGCTGGCAACTGTTGCAACAGATCCGCCAGCTCGGTGCGACACCGATACTGTTCCTGACCACCAAGGACGGGATCGAGGACCGTTTGCGTGGCCTGGAACTGCATGAAGATGACTACCTGCTCAAGCCGTTCACCCACAGCGCGCTGGTGGCGCGGGTACGCAAGTTGTTGCGCCGCGATCGCGGGCGCTAAGCCACCGGTCAGTGGCAGGCGCATTCTGTTCAGGGATTAGGCTAAGCTCTGGCTCATTAATGCATTAAATACGATGCATACGTATGTTTTTAGTAAAAATGCACTGTATAGGATGCAGGTGAGGCCCATGGAAAACCTTGGCGAACTGATCAGATCGCTGCGCAAAGAACGCAAACTGACGCAGCAGGCACTGGCGATCCAGTACGGGATGAGCCGTGCCACTATCTCGGGCATCGAGAACAACTCCTTGTCGGAAATCGGTATCCGCAAGGTCGAAGCCATCCTTAATGGCTTTGGCTACGAGCTCACGGCGGTACCTAGACAATCCCGGCGTGCGACATTGGACAGCCTGAAAAAGGTTAACTTCCATGAGTGACGCGCTGGATAAGCAACGTTTGCATGTCAGTGTGTCCGGTTCTCCGGTAGGGACCCTGGGTCGCGGTCAGTCGCGCGATGATTCAGTGTTCAGTTATGCCGATGACGCGCAAGAAACCCACGCCGTCTCGTTGACCATGCCCGTTCGCCTGGAGAGCTATGCCTGGGCGCGCGGGTTGCCGCCGGTGTTTGAAATGAACCTGCCGGAAGGCGCGCTGCGTGAGGAACTGGTGCGTCGATTCAGCAAGGCGATTCGCGGCTTTGATGACTTCGCGCTGTTGGCGATCACTGGCCCTTACCAGTTGGGACGCCTGGGACTTTGCGAGATGGGCAGTGCCACTCCCCCACTCCCAGACACCCGCCTCGCAGACCTGCTGGTGCATGATGGCGCCCAAGGCCTGTTTGAAGACCTGTTGCACACTTATGGCCAGTACTCGGGGGTCTCCGGGGTGCAGCCCAAAGTGCTGTTGCGCGACAGTGCTGCCCCCATAGACCGGCTGACCCATCGAGGGGCCACCCATCTGGTCAAGACCTTTCGCCCGGAGGAATACCCGGAGCTGGCGGCAAACGAGTACTTCTGCATGCGCGCAGCGCTGCATTCGGGGCTTGAGGTGCCTGGATTCGAACTGAGTGAGCGCGGGAAATTCCTGGTCGTCGAGCGTTTTGATCTGAATGACCAAGGCTACCTGGGCTTCGAAGATTTCTGTGTACTCAACGCTTGGCCTTCCAGGGCCAAGTACGATGGCTCGTATGAAGGGGCTGCCAAGCAGATCAAGGCGTTCGTTTCTCCGCACTTGTTGGGCCAGGCCCTGGAGTCGTTCTTCAAGATTGTCGCGTTGTCGGCGGGCCTGAAAAATGGCGATGCACACCTGAAGAACTTTGGTGTGTTGTATCCCGACTGCAGTGCTGCGGCGCCCATCAGCTTCGCCCCGGCCTATGACATCGTCACCACCTCGGTCTATATCAAGACCGATAGCATGGCGTTGCTGTTGGGTGGCTCAAAAGCATGGCCCAAATACAAAATGCTGATGCGCTTTGGGCGCTCGGCCTGCAACCTGACCGAGGGCCGTTGCCATGAACTGTTACAGCAAGTGGTTCATGGCATGGAGTCGGCGATGGTCGAGATGAGGGATTACATCCGCAGCAATCGGGGTTTTGCCGAGATAGGCAAGGCCATGCTCGAGCAATGGCAGGCCGGCACTGAGCGCAGCCTGGTGAAGGGCTGATCAGCGCAACCCATCGCGAAACTGCCCCGGTGTCATTCCGGTCCAGCGCTTGAATGCGCGGCTGAAGCTGCTGGTGTCGGCGAATCCCAACAGATAACTGATTTCGCTCAACGAGCACTGCGGGTCGCGCAGGTGCAGCAGGGCCAGGTTCTCGCGGCTTTCGTTGAGCAGGGTGTCGAAGCGACAGCCCTCGTCCGCCAGGTGCCGTTGCAGGCTGCGCAGGCTCAGGTGCAGGGCCTGGGCGATGCGTTCGGCGCTGGGTTCGCCTTCGGGCAGTTGCTCCTCGATGGCGTCGCGAACCTTGCGCTCCCAGGTCAGTGGCTTGAGTTGCGCCAGGGTGCGCTTGAGCACGGTCTCGTTGTGCTCGGCCAGTTCCGGGTTGGCGTCGTCCAGATGACTGTCGAAATCCTCCAGGGAAAACTCCAGGCGATCCTCTTCTGCGGCGAAGTACACCGGTGCGCGAAATACCTTGTGCCAGGGATGGGGGTCGGCCGGCTCCGCACGCCGCAAGTACACCGCCAGTGGCGCGTATTCGCGGCCCAGGCGGTTGCGGCAGGTGCGCACATAGATCGCGGCGAAGGCATCGAGGGCTTCGGGAGCCGGCGCCGGGCTGTCGGCGGGGACTTTGAGGGTGAAGCAGTAGCGGTCCTCAGCCCGGCTCAAGTGCAGTTCGAGGGCATCACTGACGACCTGGTGATAACGCACGATGCGCTCGAACACTTCGCGCAGGCTGCCACTCGCCACCAGCGCATAGCCCAGTGCGTGAAAAGTGGTCGGGCTGACGAACCGCGAGACCCGTAGGCCGATCGCCGGGTCACCACTGGCCTGGACGGCCAGTTCCCACAGGCGCGTGGTGGCCGAGAGTGGATACCGCGCGTTGGGGTCGTCCATCAATTGTGGGTCGAGCCCGGCTTGCCGGCACAGCACATCGCTGTCGAAGCCCAGGGCATCGAGTTGTTTGCGCAGGGCGCGGGTCCAGCTGGCGAGTGAGGTGGGTTCAATCATGATGATTGGCGCTTCCGGTCAACAGGTTGGCGTTCACAGCTAGCGCCCAACGCGACCGCACAGGGCAGGATGCGAACATCAATAACCAGAGGATGGAAGCATGCACGGTACTTCTGCAAGTCCGGAACGCCTGAATGCACAACAACGATCGGCGCATATTCGTGAAGTGGTGCTCGCCAAGGGCGTCGAGCTGCGCCAGCGCTACCCGCTCCTGCTGCATCAGGATGCGCTTGGCGCCGGCATCCTGGCCTTTGCCCTGGCCGGGATGGTCGGTTCGGCGGCGCTGTACATCAGCGGGCACATGGCCTGGTGGGTGTGCCTGCTGCTCAACGCTTTTTTTGCCTCGCTGACCCATGAGCTGGAGCACGACCTGATCCACAGCATGTACTTTCGCAAGCAGCGGCTGCCGCACAACCTGATGATGGGACTGGTCTGGCTGGCGCGCCCGAGCACCATCAACCCGTGGATCCGCCGTCACCTGCACCTCAATCACCACAAGGTATCCGGCACCGAGAGCGACATGGAAGAGCGCGCCATCACCAACGGTGAGCCATGGGGCATCGCTCGGTTGCTGATGGTCGGCGATAACCTGATGTCGGCCTTTATCCGCATGCTGCGGGCCAAGACCTGGGCGCACAAGCTGAGCATTGTCCAGCGCAGCCTCAAGGTCTATGCGCCGCTGGCACTGCTGCATTGGGGCGCCTGGTACGTGTTCCTCGGCTTTCACGGGATCAACGGTATCGCCTGGCTGATGGGCACTGCGGTGGAGTGGTCAGCGAGCACATTGGCGGTGATGCAGGTGATCGATATCGCCGTGGTGGTGATCATTGGTCCCAACGTGCTGCGCACCTTCTGCCTGCACTTCGTCAGTTCGAACATGCACTATTACGGCGATATCGAGGCCGGTAACGTGATCCAGCAGACCCAGGTGCTCAACCCGTGGTGGATGTGGCCGATGCAAGCGTTCTGCTGCAACTTCGGCAGCAGCCACGGCATTCACCATTTTGTGGTCAAGGAGCCGTTCTACATCCGCCAGTTGACTGTGCCGGTGGCACATAAGGTGATGCGTGAGATGGGGGTGCGGTTCAATGATTTCGGGACCTTCGGCCGCGCCAACCGGTTTACCCGCAAGGAGCAGGTGGCGGGGGAAGAAGTGCGTACCGTGCGGGCTTGATGGGTTGTCTGTAATGGCTCCATCGCGGGCAAGCCCGCTCCCACAAATGGAGGGGGTGTATGCAAAAAAGCTAGCCCCAACAACCATTGTGGGAGCGGGCTCGCCCGCGTTGGCGGTGTGTCAGGCCACTTCAGTCCGGCTGGAACGGTGAAGCGCTGAGGATCACCCCGGTCTCCTCCACATACCTCTGCCAATGCCCGATCAGCGCGCTGAGCTTGTCGGGCTGGCTCGCTGCCAGGTCGTGGATTTCCCCCGGGTCGCTGCCCAGGTCATACAGCTGCCAGGTTGCCGGCCCGACTGGCCCGGGGATGTACACCGCCTTCCATTGTCCCTGGCGAATCGCCCGCCGACCGAACAGTTCCCAGCCAGTCACCGTGTGCTCGTCGTGGACCTGGGTGGTCTCGCCAGACAGGAACCCCAGCCACGATTTACCGCGCAACTCGGCCACCTGCTTGCCGCGCCAGACTTTACCCGGATGGCGTACGCCGGCCAGGTCGAGAATGGTCGGGGTGATATCCATCACCGTGGAAAATCCATGGCTGATCCGCCCCTTGAGCGCAAGCGCCGGGTAGTGCACCAGCGCCGGCACGCGGATCCCGCCTTCGGTGGTGAAGGCCTTGAACAGGCGTGATGGCGCGGTGGCAGTCTGCGCCCAGTTCGGCCCATACCAGACGTAGGAGTTGGCGCGGCCAATGTTGTCCAGGCTGTTGTCGTAATGCTGGTTGAGGTAGGTCAGCAGCTCCGGGCCGAACTTGGGAAACGCTTCGAGCAACGCGCCTTCGGCTCCGTTGTCGGACATGAACAGGATAAAGGTGTTGTCCAGCTGG
This sequence comes from Pseudomonas sp. P5_152, assembly GCF_033989915.1. NCBI lineage: Bacteria > Pseudomonadati > Pseudomonadota > Gammaproteobacteria > Pseudomonadales > Pseudomonadaceae > Pseudomonas > Pseudomonas sp. P5_152. The sequence continues at coordinate 3,295,177 of NZ_JASFAH010000002.1, forward strand.
CCCTGGTTGCGCAGGTAGTCGACCACCCGGCCGATGTTCCAGTCCATGCGTTCGACCATCGCCGCGTAGACCTCCATGGCTCGCGCGGACACCTGCCGCTGTTCGTCGCTCAGGGCTTCCCATTGGGCGCTGAGCGCGAGCACTGGATGCGGTTCGACATCGGCGTCGATCAGGCCCAGGGCCTTGAGCTTTTCCAGGCGTTCCTGGCGCAGCACTTCGGGGCCGGCGTCATAGCGGCCACGGTATTTCTCCACCACCTCGGCCGGTGCCTGCAACGGCCAGTGTGGCGCGGAAAACGGCAGGTAGGCGAAGAACGGCCGGCTCTGGTCACGCTCCTTGAGGTACTGCAGCAACTTGTCGCCGAAGGCATCGGAAGAATAGAAATCCTTGGGCAACTGGTCGATCAATCGATCGTCTTCGATGTACAGCGCTGGCGTCGATTTCAACAGGCCGGGGGTCTGCTCATCGTAGGTCGGTTCAAAACCGTAGTGGTTGGCCGCCCCTGGCAGCAACGAGAACGAACGCTCGAAACCACGGGCATGGGGCGCCAGTTCGGCGGTCAGGCCCAGGTGCCATTTGCCGCTCATCAGCGTCTGGTAGCCAGCCTCGCGCAGCAGTTCGGGCAAGGCCACCACACGGTCGTTGAGGTAGCCTTCGTAGCCCGGCTTGCCGATCAACTCGGGCGTCAGCGCTTCGGCCATGGTGCCGATACCGGCGATGTGGTGGTCGGTGCCGGTGAGCAGCATCGAGCGGGTCGGCGAGCAGGTTGGTGCGGTATGAAAATCGGTCAGGCGCAAGCCGTTGTTCGCCAGGGCGTCGAGGTTCGGCGTGGCGATTTCACCGCCGAAGGCGCCGAGGTCGGAGAACCCCAGGTCGTCGGCCAGGATTACCAGGAAATTGGGACGTTGCGGCATCAGGGACTCCTCGTTAGCAAGCAATGAACGTCAGCGGCAGGTTGCGGATCTGCTCGGGGACGGGCGGTTGGTAGTGGTCGTCGCTGGTCAATTCGTGCAGCAACTCTTCGCGCAGTTGATGGAAGTCGAAACTGCTGCGCTGGCGCGGGTGGGGCAGGCTGATGTTGACCACCTGCTTGATGCGCCCGGGGCGCGGCTCCATGACCACCACCCGGTCGGCGAGGAAGATCGCTTCCTCGACATCGTGGGTGACCAGCACCGTGGTGATCCTGGCCCGGCGGCGGATCGCCAGAAGCTCATCCTGCATCTGCTGGCGGGTCAGTGCGTCAAGGGCGCCAAAGGGTTCGTCGAGCAGCAGGATCCGTGGGCTGGCCACCAGCCCGCGAGCGATCGCCACCCGTTGCGCCATGCCGCCCGAGAGCTGGTGCGGGTAGGCGCGGGTGAAGTCGCTGAGCCCGACCAGGGTTATGAAATCAGCGATCCGCCGTTGCCGTTGCGCCGCGCTCAACGGTTCGTTGACCAAGCCCAGGCCGATGTTTTCCTCGACCGTCAGCCAGGGAAACAGGCGGTGTTCCTGGAACACGATGCCGCGCTCGCCGCCGATCCCGGTCACGGCCTTGCCGTCGACGCTGATGTGCCCGCGAAATTGCGTGTCCAGTCCCACCAGCAAGCGCAGCAGGGTGGACTTGCCGCAGCCGCTGGAGCCGACAATCGCGACAAACTCGCCCTCGGCGATGTCCAGGTTGAATTCGCGGATCGCTTCCAGTTCGACGCCATCGACGTCGAAGGTCTTGCCCACGTGGTTGAAGCTGACAATCGGAGCGGTCATGCGTGCCTCCAGCGCGTAGCGCGGGTTTCAAGGAGTTGGCCAAGCAGGTTGAGCAGGGCGCCGGTCAGGCCGACCAGGAGCATGCCGGCCATGATCAGGTCCATGCGCAGCAGTTGCTGGGCGCCGATCATCTGGCTGCCGATGCCGCCGTTGGACGGCATGAAGTACTCAGCGCCGATGGTCCCGAGCCAGGCATAGATCAGGCTCAGGCGCAGCCCGGCGAAGATCCCCGGGGCGGCCCCCGGCAGGATCAGTCGCCGCAAACGCTGGCGCAGGTTCAGGCGCAACACCCGCGCCGCTTCATCGAGGTGCGGCGAGAGATTGGCAACGCTGCGCTGGGTGGCGATGAACAATGGAAAGAACGCGGCGAGGGCAACGAACACATACTTGGCCGCTTCCCCCAGGCCGAACCAGGCGGTGAGCAGCGGCACCCAGGCGAAAATGGCGATCTGCCGGATGGCGGCCAGGCTCGGCCCGAGCAAGCGCTCACTGAACGATGACAAGCCGAGCAACAGGCCCAGTGCAAAGCCCAGGCCCCCGCCCAGCAGCAATCCGCCGAGGGTCCGGCTCAGGCTCAGGGCCATGCCCCCCAGCAGCGTGCCATCGCCCAGGCCGCCCACGGCAGTGAGCAGCACGGTCCAGGGGCTGACCAGGATATTGGCATCGACCCACGCCTGATCCGTCGCCACCTGCCACACCACCAGCAAGGCCAGCGGCAGCAGCCAGGGTTGCAGGCGTTGCCAGCCCTGGTAGCGCGGGCCCCGGGTAATCTGTGCGGTGGGTGGGTGTGGCCAGTGCACCAGCTTGCGGTCCAGCAGGCCGATGCCGCGATCCATGGCCACGCCAATCACGCCGATCACCACGATGCACACGAACACGATGTCGAGCATGAACAGTTGGCGCGCCCAGACCATCAGGTAACCGATGCCTTCGCTCGAAGCCAGCAACTCGACCGCCAGCAAGGAGGTCCAGCCGGCCGCCAGCGCCAGGCGCACCCCAGCCATGAAGGCCGGTAGGGCCGCCGGCAGGACCAGGCGGCGGATCAACAGGTGACGGGGCAGGCGCAACACGGCGGCGGCCTCACGCAATTTCGGCTGCGCGTCACGCACCCCGACCAAGGTGTGCAGGGTTACGGGGACTACGATGGCCTTGATCAGGACCACCAGTTTCAACACTTCACCGATGCCGAAAAACACCATGAACAGCGGGATCCAGGCCAGGGTCGGCACCTGCGCCAAGGCAGCGAAAGTGGGGAACACCAGGCGCTCCAGACGCCGGCTGAAACCCAGTGCGGCGCCCAGAACGGCACCCGCGCTGATCCCCGCCAGCAGGCCCCAGAACAGGCGCTGCAGGCTGATCGCCAGATGACTCCACAACTCACCACCCGCCAGTTCCACCACGCTGCTCCAGACCAGCGTCGGCGGTGGCAGGATCTGCTCGCTCATCCACTGATTACGGCTAGCCAGCCACCACAGGGCAAACAGGCCCAGAGGCAGCAGCCAGGGCAGGACGCGCTGGCTGAGGTTCGGCCACAGCCGGCGCGGGTTCAACGGCGGGGCGGCCAGTGGCAGGGTCAGCAGGGAAACACGGGCCATGGGTGATCTCCGTTGTCGGGATGGGCAAAGTCTTTTTATGTGAATTTGATCTATTAAAAATAAAATCAATGCTATTGGGAGATAAGAGAAGCCATTTAAGGCCTGTCCCTGCCACGCATCCAATGCATTCGAAGAATATTTTTGATGCTGTTGCTGCATACCGCGCTGAGAGCAGCGTTTTGGCTGGTGTATGCGTTTTGGTTATTAAAATGTGAATTTTTAGTATTTAAATCTTTAGTCCGACTGTGCCTACTTTCGGCTCCTAAACGCCCGTCGTAATCAGGAGCCGCACCCTATGAACACTCCCTTCAAACGCGTCATCAATCTGTTTGCCGCGGGCGTGCTCGCTGGCCTGGCGTTGAATGTCAGCGCCGCCGAACTTACGCAAATCCGTATCGCCGTGCCCGACCTCAGTGCCGGCACCCAGCACAGTGGAGGCGGGCTGACCGATGTGTTGCGCACCCAGCAGATTTTCGAGAAAGCCTTTGCCGAACAGGGCGTCGAGATCCAGTGGAACTACTTCAAGGGCGCGGGCCCGGTGATCAATGAAGCCTTCGCCAACGGGCAAGTCGACCTGGCGTACCTGGGTGACCTGGCAGCGATTATCGGCAAGTCCAACGGCCTCGATACCCGCTTGCTCAGCGCCACGGCGCGGGGGATCAAGCACTACCTGGGCGTGGTCCCGGGCTCGGGGGTCAAGACCCTGCAAGACCTCAAGGGCAAGCGCGTGGCGATCTTCCGTGGTACCGCCAGCCAGCTGTCGTTCGATGCCGCACTGGCCAGCCAGGGCCTGAGCGAGAAGGACTTCAAGGTCATCAACCTGGACTTCAACGCGGCCGTGGCGGCGCTCGCGGCCAAGCAGATCGACGCCTCGTGGGGCGGCTCCGGGCTGACCGCGCTGCAGGCCCGGGGCCTGGCCGAACTGCCGCTCAACACCAAGGATCTGGGAGGGGCGGGCAGTATCCAGGCGGTACTGGTGGGCAGCGGCAAGTTTGTCGACGAGCATCCCGAAGCCGTGGCCAAGCTGCTCAAGGCCCAGGAACACGCCGTGCAATGGCTGACCCAGGACAGCAACAAGGACGCCTACATCGTACTGGTCTCGGGTCTGGCCAGCTACCCGCCGCTGATTCTGCAGCAGGACCTCAAGGACCAGAAACTCAGTGAGGTCTTCCCCTCGACCCTGGACCCGGTGTTCCTCGGCAAATTGCAGGACGCCGTTGACCTGGCCGCGCAGCAGAAGCTGATTCGCAAGCCGTTCAAGGTCAGTGAGTGGGTGGCGCCACCGTTGGCTGCGGCCAAATTGTAAGGCCGCGATTAAACCGCCACGGCCATGTCCTGTTTATCTACCGCCACCAGGGTTTCGATCAGTGCCCGCGCCGCCGGTGACAAGCGAAAGCCGGTGCGGCTGACGATGCCGCAGCGGGCGTTCATGCTCTCGATGTTCTGCGGCAGGTTGCGCCAGTGCAACAGCGCCAGCGAGCCCTGGGCGATGTCTTCGACAAAAGCTTCTTCGGTGCCGACGCCAATTGCGTTGGACTGCAGCACGATCTTCACCAGCGCCGGAAAATGCTCGGTCTCGATGGTCGGGGAAAAATCGGTGCGGCCGCTGAGGTTGGCCAACAGTTTGCGAATGCCCGGCGGGATCAGGGTGGTTGCCAGCGGGTAGTCGAACATGTCGTTGGTCGACAGGCTTTCCTTGGCCAGCAATGGATGCCCCGGACGGCAGAAAAACACCCCGCGCTTGGGGGTCAGGGCGCGCGTCTGGAAGTTCGGGTCGGCCTCGAAATGGCGGATGTCGGCGATGAAAAACTCGATCTCTTCACGGCTCAGCGCACGGCTGAGTTTTTCCCAGTTATCCACTTGAAAACAGGTGCGCACCTTCGGGTGCGCGTTGACGAATTGCGCCACGGCATCCGGCACCAGTTTCACCGCCGGCGCCGGGCCACAGCCAAAGTGCACTTCACCGGCATCGAGCTTGGTCATCTGCGTCACTTGCGCGCTGAGCAACGCCGCGCCCTGGACCAGGGTCAAGGCGTGTTGCAACACCACCTGGCCCTCGGGGGTGGGGCGCAGGTCCTTGTTGCCGCGGTCCACCAGCACGCAACCGAACTCCTGCTCCAGGCCCTGGATACTGCGGCTGAAGGCCGGCTGGGTGATGCCCATGGCGTCGGCGGCGCGGACAAAACTGCGGTGCTCGTTGAGGGCGATGAAGTAACGCAACTGGCGAAGATCCATATGCTTTTCCGGCATCCTAAAAATAGCTCGAAGGCATTTGCGACGAGGGTTGCCTGAGGTTTTAAATGCAAGCTCTTATTCCGTCAACGAAGCATGTGAATATCTATTAGACCTAAATTGAATATAGATAGAGCGTTGTTTCGCCGTCGGCAAACCGTCAGCAGTCCGATCGAGGGTGTCCCCATGAGCAATGCCGCTTTCGCTGTAAAACCTGCAGTCCACGCGCTTGAAATCCATCCGGTGGCTGGCCGTATCGGTGCCGAGATTCGAGGTGTGCAGCTCTCCGGTGAGCTGGATGCCGCCACTGTCGAGGCGATCCAGCAGGCGCTGCTGCAGTACAAAGTGATCTTCTTCCGCGAACAGACCCACCTCGACGATCAGCGTCAGGAAGCCTTTGCCCATCTGCTCGGCGAGCCGGTGGCGCACCCCACCGTGCCGGTGCGCGACGGCACCCGCTACCTGCTCGAGTTGGACGGCGCCCAGGGCCAGCGGGCCAACTCCTGGCACACCGACGTGACCTTCGTTGACGCCTACCCGAAGGCTTCGATCCTGCGTTCAGTGCTCGCCCCTACTTCCGGTGGCGACACGGTCTGGGCCAATACTGCCAGCGCCTATGACGAGCTGGCGCCGGAACTGCGGGCGCTGGCCGACCAGTTGTGGGCGGTGCACAGCAACGAATATGACTACGCGGGCGTCAAGCCGGATGTCTCGGCGGAAAAGCTGGAGCGCTATCGCAAGATCTTTACCTCAACCGTGTTCGAGACCGAGCACCCGGTGGTGCGCGTCCACCCGATCAGTGGAGAGAAGAGCTTGTTGCTGGGGCACTTTGTCAAACGCATCAAGGGTTATTCCCAGGCCGACTCGGCGCACCTGTTCAACCTGCTGCAAAGCCACGTCACGCGCCTGGAAAACACCGTGCGCTGGCGCTGGCAGGCAGGTGATGTGGCGATCTGGGACAACCGCTCGACTCAGCATTACGCAGTGGATGACTACGGCACCCAGGAGCGTATCGTGCGCCGCGTGACGCTCAGGGGCGAGGTGCCGGTGGGGGTAGCGGGGCAGCGTAGCCAGACCATCCGGGGTGCTGAGATTAGCGTTGTTTGACAGGGCTTCATCGCGAGCAGGCTCGCTGCCACAGGAATTGGTGCAAGGCCTGTGGGAGCGGGCGCTCGCTTGCGGGCTGTTCGCGATGTTTTTTCACCACACGCCGATCTGCACCATTTTCTCAGTCTGTGGCTCACCGTAGCGAAACCGCTGGCCGCGCAGATCAATTTCCGGATGGCTGATGGTGGTCCGGCGCTTCAGCCCTCGCAGCCATTCGAACAGATACCCCGCATGCTCTTCGCGCACGGACGCATACGCCGGGTCGGCACCGAGATCGCGCAGCTCCTGCGGATCATTGTGCAGATCAAACAACTGCGGCCGGAAACCATCGTACGCCAGGTATTTCCAACGCTCGCTGCGCACCATGGTCATGCGGCAACGGTCGATCGGTTGCGCCAGGCGTTCGCGGGCCGGGGCCTGGAACGCATAGTCGTATTCGCTGATGGCGTAGCGGCGCCAGTCAGTTGGTGCGCCATGTAGCAGCGGGATCAGCGAGCGGCCTTCGAGGCGATGCTCAGCTGTCGGCAAGCCCAAGGCCTGAAGGAACGTCGGCAAGGCATCGATGGTTTCCACCAGGCGCTCATCCACCGAACCACGGCTGACGTGCGCAGCGGCTCGCGGGTCGCGCACGATCAATGGCACACCCACCGCCGGCTCCAGCAGGAACTCCTTTTCTCCCAGGTAATGGTCGCCGAGAAAGTCGCCGTGATCGCTGGTGAACACGATCAAGGTGTCATCCCAGCGGCCGTTGCTCTGGAGGAAGTCGAACAGCCGCCCGAGCTGATCGTCCACCTGCTTGATCAGGCCCATGTAGGTCGGGATCACATTCAAGCGCACCTCGTCCCGGGAGAAGTTCAGGCTCTCTTCGTGTTGGCGAAAGGCGGCATACACCGGGTGGTCGCTCTCCTCACCCGCGGCCGCGCGCACGGCGGGCAGCACCTGGTCTGCGCGGTACAGCGCGTGGTACGGCGCGGGTGCGATGTACGGCCAGTGCGGCTTGATGTACGACAGGTGCAGGCACCAGGGTTGTTCCTGTTGTTCGCGGATAAAGTCGATGGCGCGGTCGGTGGTGTGCACGGTTTCCGAGTGCTGCTCGGGAATCCGCGCGGGCAGGTGAGCGTTGCGCATCTTCCAACCGCTGCGCAGTTCACCCTGCTCATCCGCACCGGCATTGGCCCATTCGTGCCACGGGTTGTTGCCGCCGAAGCCGAGGTCACGCAGGTAGTGGGTGTAGGGCGCCGATTCGCGTTTGTCGTCGAACAGCGGGTCGTCGGGGAAAATCCCGTCGTGGCGAAAGTAGGGTTCGAAGCCGACCTCGTTCAACACCTCGGCCTCGGCACTGGCCGCGTCGATGGCCAGCCGTTGCTGAGCGTCCAGGTTGGGCGTGGCGTGGGTCTTGCCGACCAGCGCGGTGCGAATGCCGTGGGGCCGCAGGTAGTCGCCGATGGTCAGCTCTTCAAGGGGCAGGGGCACGGCGTTCCACGCCACTTGATGGCTGCTGACGTAGCGCCCGGTGTAGGCCGACATCCGCGACGGCCCACAAATCGTGCCCTGGGTATAGGCGCGACTGAAACGCACGCCGGCCGCGGCCAGGCGATCGATATTCGGCGTGTGCAGATGGGGGTGGCCGTAGCAGGACAGGTAATCGCGGCGCAGTTGGTCGCACATGATGTACAGCACATTGCGCACGGGGGGTTGGGCATTGGACATGGGCGTCACCGATCGAAAGACAGGTGAGGGATTTCGCCTTGGGCAGCGGGTTGGGGCAAGTGCATTCGGGGAATGGTTTTGATGCAGTGACTGCAACAGCAAGGCTTGCCCGCGATGACATTCGCTTAGACCGCGACGTACTCCAGCGAACACACGTCCTCATCCCGCTCATCAATCGCCTTGATCTGTTCGATCATCGCCTCGGCCAGCGGCGATAGCCGATACCCCGCGCGGCTGACGATCCCATAGCGGGTGTACAGCTCCTCCAGGTCGTCGGCCAGGCCTTCGACTTTCAGGCACACCAGGTCGCCTTTGGCGTGATGCAGCGCATCGCTGTAGGCGCCGACAATCCCGATGGCATCCGAGCGCAGCACCACGCCCAGCAGGCTATAGCTGTTTTCGCATTCCACGTTGGGTGTGAAGTCCGGGCGGCCGCTGAGGTCGACGATGACCTTGCGCAGGTTCGGCGGGCGAATGGTCACCGCCATCGGGTAGCTCATCAACTGCGCCGCGCTGACCGAGGCAAGACCCGCCAACGGATGCCCGGCACGGCAGCAGAAATGCCATTTGCGCGGGCGCAGGCGTTGGGTCAGGTAGTCCGGGTTGGCTTCGAACTGGCGGGTGTCGGCGACGAAAAATTCGAACTCGTCGCTGAGCAGGCGTTTGCACAGGCTTTGCCAGTCGTCCACCTGGAACTGTACCCGCGCCTTGGGATAGCGCCCGATGAAGCTGCCGATGGCCCGGGGAATCAGGCCGGCCGCCGGGGCGGGGCCGCAACCGAAGCGCAGCTCTCCGGCTTCCAGGCCATTGAACTGACTGATCTCGTTGGCCATTTGCTGCGCACCGCTGACCAGTCGCCGCGCATGTTCGAGCAGCACCTGGCCCTGTTTGGTCGGCGCCAGGTCCTTGCGCCCGCGGTCCACTAATTGGCAGCCGACGCTGTGCTCCAGCGCCTGGATGCTGCGGCTGAACGCCGACTGCGACAGGTTCACCGCCTGGGCACCCGCGACGAAGCTGCGCTGATCGGCGAGGGCGATGAAGTGCCTGAGTTGGCGCAGATCGATATGCATTTTTCACATAAAAAATATCGGGGAAATGCATTGGATATGCATTAGGTCGACTCCTTATAAAGGCAATCTCTTATGCAGTAAATCTTTGTAAAAACATAAATAAATAACTTAAAAGAATATACAGGGTGTGTATTTCTTGACCAGGAGCCGTCCCATGCGTGCATCGAAACTCGCCTCACCCCTAGCGCCCCGACGGCTCAAACGCCTGCCGCTGGCCCTGTTACTGGCTGGCAGTGCGAACTGGACCCAAGCCTATGCCGCCGACACCACCGGCGCTGAACCCGGCACGCCGGCAGCTACCGCCACGGGCAAGACCAAGGCCAGCGGCGGACAGTTGGAGACCGTGACCGTCACCGCGCGACGCCGTGAAGAAAGTGCGCAGGCCGTGCCGACCCCGATGAGTGTGATCGGTGGCCAGGCCCTGGAGAGCCAGCGGGTGTATCGCATCCAGGACCTGCAGCAACTGGTGCCCAGCGTCAACGTGGCCTACATGCATGCCCGCCAGTCCAGCGTGTCGATCCGTGGCCTGGGCAACAACCCGGCCAGCGACGGCCTGGAAGGCAGCGTCGGCCTGTACATCGATAACGTCTATCTGGGACGCCCGGGGATGGCGGTGTTCGACCTGATGGACATCGAGCAACTGGAGGTTCTGCGCGGGCCCCAGGGCACCTTGTTCGGCAAGAACACCACGGCCGGGGTGATCAATATCAGTACCCGGGCACCGAGCTTCACCCCGGAGCGCAGCATCGAAACCTCGGTCGGCGAAGACGGCTATTTCCAGACCAAGGGCACGATATCCGGGCCGCTCAACGACGAACTGGCGGGGCGTTTTTCGGCCTATCGGACCCGCAGCGACGGCGACATCAAGAACGAGTACGACGGCCATGACTTGAACGGCGGTTCACGCGAGGGTTTTCGTGGGCAGCTGCTGTACAAGCCCAACGAGAGCTTCAACCTGCGCTGGATCGGCGACTACAACGAAGAAGACTCGAGTGCCGGCACCCGCGTGCTCTACAGCACCGGGCCGACCATCAATGGGGTCAATGTCTACCAGGCGCGCGCTGCGGCGGCGGGGGCGACGTTGGTCGACGGCAGTCATCGCAAGGTCAATCTGAACAACGACCAGCACGTCACAGTGTTCCAGGGCGGTACCTCCCTGGAGGCCAACTGGACCTTGCCGAACGACTTCACCCTGACCTCGATCAGTTCCTATCGCTGGTGGAATTTCACCCCGCGCAACGACGATGGCTTGAATGTCTCGGCCACCTACAACGCCGGCGTGTCGGTGGAAGACAAGCAGTACTCCCAGGAATTTCGCCTGGCGTCGCCCACCGGCGGCTTCTTTGACTACGTGCTCGGGGCCTACTACTTCGGTTCGAACCTGGATAACCGCTCCTTCGCCTACTACGGGCCCCAGGCGGATATCTGGAACGGCACGCCACGCGGGGCCCTGGCCAACGTGACGAGCCTTGGCGATGGCCATATCGAAACCAACAGCTTCGCGCTGTTCGCCCAAGGTACCTGGCACCTCACCGAGCGCCTGGACTTTACCGCTGGCCTGCGTGGTACCTACGAGGAGAAGAGCGCCTGGGTCAGTCGTGATGCGCCCCTTGGCGGCGCTGGCGTGACCGGCGCTGCGGCCAACGTGCGCAACGGTCGAACCGGGGCCTACGACTCCGGGGACCTGAACCAGTACAGCACCAGCCCGTCAGGCTTGCTCAACCTCAGCTATCGCTTTACCGATGACTTGCTGGGTTACGCCACGCTGTCCCACGGCGAGAAATCCGGTGGGGTCAACTTGACGGTAGGTTCGGCACCAGTGGCCGGCGCCGACTCCTTGCTGGTGGGGACCGAGCGCGCCAACAACGCCGAACTGGGCTTCAAGAGCACGCTCTGGGACCGCCGCCTGCAGCTTAACGCCAACCTGTTCTGGACCCAGGTCAACGGCTACCAGACCAACGCCTATGACGACGTCAATCGTGTGCAGTACCTGACCAACGCCGGTTCCGTGCGCTCGCGCGGCGTGGAAGTGGAGAGCACCCTGGTGCCGTTGCGCGGCCTGACCCTGAACCTCAACGGCTCGTACAACGACGTCAGCTACCTCTCCTACAAGGATGCCCCATGCCCACCGGAAGTCAGCCTGGCACCGGGCGCGCCGGCGGCGTGCGACCTCAGCGGCCACCAGGTGGTCGGGGCTTCGAAGTGGATCGGCAACGCCAACGGTGAATACAAGTGGAACCTGGACAACGGCCTCGAAGAGTACGTCACCGCCAGCTATGCCTTCCGTTCCAAGGCGGTCGGTACGGTCGAGGACTCCGACTACGGGCAGATCCCCAGCTATGCCGTGGTCAACCTCTCCACCGGCTTTCGCGGCGACTTCCATGAGGGGCAGTGGGATGTCTCGCTGTGGCTGACGAACGCCTTCGACAAGACCTACTACACCACCCTCTGGACCGGCGGCAACGGCGCCTACGAAGGCTTGCTCGGCACGCCGCGAACCCTGGGTGTCACCGGCCGCTACGACTTCTAACCCCCTTGAACAGGAGTTGCACCATGTTGCATACCAAGACCGCGCTGGCGGTGCTGCTGTCCAGCGCCGTGATGGCCTCGGCGGCACTCGCCGCACCGAGTGTCTACCCCACCGGCGTCACCCGTTACGACCCGGCCAAAGCGTACAACCAGTACGTGATTTTCAGCGGCGCGGACAAACAGACCCACCTGATCGATATGAATGGCAACGCCGTGAAAACCTGGCCACAGGCCGGTTTTCCTTCGGCGATCATCGACCCGCAACTGGTGGGCGGCGAGCGCGGACGAGTGTTGCTGCAACTCAGTGACAAAGACCCTGGCAAGCTCGGATCGGCAGGTAACGGCCTGGGCAACCAGAGCGTCGGCGAGCTGGACTGGAACGGCAAGGTGGTCTGGCAGTGGGGCGACCAGGCCCCCGGTGGCGCGGCGCAACAGCACCACGATCAACGACGGCTGAAAAATGGCAACACCCTGGTGCTGGCGAACAAGGTGCATGCAGTGTCGGGTTTCAAGGTGCCGGAGGTGATCGACGATGCGATCTATGAAGTCAGCCCTCAAGGTGAAGTGAAATGGCAGTGGCTGGCGTCCGAGCACCTCACCGAGTTTGGCTTCACACCCGCGCAATTGAAGTTGGTGCATGCCAGCAAGGACCCGGACTACCTGCACATCAACAACCTCAGTGTCGTGGGGCCGAACAAGTGGTTCGACGCCGGTGACAAACGTTTTGCCCCGGACAATCTGCTGATTGACTCACGCAACGCCAACTTCATCGCGATCATCGACAAAAACAGCGGCAAGGTGGTCTGGCACCTGGGGCCGAACCTGCCGCCGATCAACCCGAAAACCGCCGGGCAGGTGCCGCGAGCCGTGGATCAATTCGTCGGCCAGCATGACGCCCATATCATTGGCCCCGGATTGCCGGGGGCGGGCAACCTGCTGGTGTTCGACAACCAGGGTACGGCGGGGTATCCCTCGGTGCCCCTGGGGCTGATCTCGGGCTCACGGGTGCTGGAAATCGATCCGCTCAGCCAACAGATCGTCTGGCAGTACAGCGCCGCCAATTCCAGGCAGCCGGGGTGGGCGTTCTACAGTTCGTTCATCAGCAGCGCGCGGCGCTTGCCCAACGGCAATACCTTGATCGACGAGGGCATGCACGGGCGCTTTTTCCAGGTCACCCAAGGCGGTGAGAACGTCTGGGAGTACGTCAGCCCTTACCTGGGCAAGGCGCCAGGCAGCGACGCGCTGAGCAACTGGGTGTACCGCGCATTGCCGGTGAATTACGACTGGGTGCCGGTGGGCACGCCGCGTTCGGAAACGGCGGTGATTGTCCCGGCCCCGGCGGTCCAGCAGGCCAGCGCCAGTCGCTGAGTCAGGGGCTGATGGAGCTGAGGATCGGCCGCAGGTTCAAGCCCAGCGCCACCAGCAAGGCCCAGCCGGCGAAGTGCTTGAGGCGTGATTCGGTTCGCGGGCCGGCGGGTGGGGTGTCATGCATGGCTCAAGTCCTGGCTGTTCACGAAGCGCCGGCATCGCGCAGCATTTTGGCGATGGTGCTCTGGCCGCGTTGTTCGGCATGTTGCAGCGGGCTGACGCCGTCGTGGTCGGGCAGGTTCAGGTCGGCGCCGGCGCTGATCAGTTGTGCGACGATCTGCTGGTGCGCCGGTCCGCCGTCGGCGAGCACGATTGCTTCCAGCAGGCAGGTCCAGCCCAGGCGGTTGACGTGGTTGAGGTCGACCCCGGCGGCGATCAACATTCGTACGGTGTCGACATGCCCACGCTCGCAGGCGGGGATCAGCGCTGTGCCGCCGTAGCGGTTGGTGCTTTTCAGGTCAGCGCCGTGGCTCAGGGTCAGGGCGAGGATTTGGTTGTGCCCGCTGGCGCCGGCCAGCAGGTAAGGGCTGTCCTGGATCAGGTTCTGCTGATTGACGTCGGCCCCGGCCTCGATCAGCGTACGGGCGATCTCGACCCGGTTGTCGGCGGTGGCCAACAGCAGCGCACTGCTGCCATCGGCCCCCCGGACATTGACCTCGGCACCTTGCTTGAGCAGGGCTTGCACCTGTTGCAATTGTCCGGCGCGTACGGCGTTGAGCAGCGCGTCATCGCTGGCCATCAGCATTCCCCCCAACAGTAATCCGGCGGCCAGCAGGCCGTGTTTGAGCATCGAGCGCAGGGTCATGGGCAACCTCCAAGAGAGCGACTTAAGTATCGCTTCTTGGCGTCCGTTGTCACGGGACAGGCCCACCCAAGCGCTGTGCCCCTGACGTACGGCCCCTCGCTCAGGCTGCCGATGGGGCGGGTGAATCAAGATCAAGAGCCAAAGCACGGCAACCTGGAAGTCGGTCTGTTTTTTCCTCTGGTTCATCGGGAGCCGACTGAGCGCTGCCCTGTTCGCACACAAAATTGGTCGTATCTCGTCAGTTTTGCATGCCTTTGGCGAATATTTTCAATGCCTGCAAGGCATGGGGTTTTTGCGCCTCCTCTGTAGCCCTTGAACCGTGCGGCTTTGCGCCTGGACGTGGTTTTTTATATTCCATACGGTTCTATGTGAAGCCTTAAAAATTACTTTAAGGGATAAGCCTCTGCCGCCAATCATTCACCTCCAGGCATTAGCGCGGGGGGAATCAGGCGCTGCTGTCGGGTTATTCGCAAAAGACCGTAGGGAGTCATTCAATGGGCAATGTCCAGACCGCCGCCAGTGCACATGAGGTGTTATGGCGCCAGGCGCCAAGTGGTGAGTTGGTCGATCTCGGCCGGGCTTATCGCACGCCTCTGGGCCAGTTGCGGCTGCAAAAGACGCCCAAGAGCAGCTTGCGCCGTCGTGAGGCGATTGTGCTGGCGGTGCTGGCAGTGCTGGTGCATGGCGCAGTGATTTATTGGGTCAATCAACAACCCACGCCGGCGCTGCCGATCGTGCCGCCGGAAATTCCGCCGATGACCATCGAGTTCTCGCGTCCGGCGCCACCAGTGGTCGAACCGCCACCGCCACAACCGGCACCGCCGCCGGTAGTGGAGCCACCGCCACCGGTGGTGGATGAATTGGCGGTCAAGCCACCGCCAAAACCCAAGCCGATCCCCAAACCGGTGGTCAAGCAGGTGCCCAAGCCCGCGCCAAAAGCCGTGCAACAGCCGCCTGCGCCGCCGCAACCGGCAGCCCCGGTGGCGGCGCCAGCACCGCCTGCACCCCCGGCGCCGGCACCGGTCACTCCGGCCTCGGCCAACGCCGCGTACCTGAAGAACCCGGCACCGGAATATCCGTCGCTGGCCCAGCGTCGGGGTTGGGAGGGCACGGTGTTGTTGCGGGTGCACGTACTGGCCAGCGGCAAGCCGGGGGAGATCCAGATCCAGAAAAGCAGTGGCCGCCAGCAGCTCGACGATGCGGCATTAAGTGCCGTGAAACGTTGGAGCTTTGTGCCGGCCAAGCAGGGTGATGTCGCCCAGGACGGCTGGGTCAGCGTGCCCATCGATTTCAAGATTCATTGAACCGCAACTTATTCGCGCTAAGTGTTTACACAGAGGGAACACATCATGACGTTACTGGCATCTCCACTCGAATCCATCGAAAGCGCGGTGATCTGGCTGCTGGTGGTCTTTTCCGTCGCCACCTGGGGCCTGGCGTTGCTCAAGGGTGTGCAGTTCGCGCGCCTGAAAGCCCAGGATCGCAAATTCCATAAACAGTTCTGGGCCGCCTCCAGTCTCGATTCGGCGGCTGAACTGAGCGAGACCCATCCCGGTGCTGCTGCCCGTGTGGCCCAGGCCGGTTACGCGGCGATCCAGGTCGGTGAAGCGCCGGCGGCGGACCTGAGCCAGGCGATCAATCACCAGGACCGCCTGGAGCGCGCCTTGCGCCAGCAAATCGTACGTGAACGGCGCTCGCTGGAAACCGGCCTGGCCGTGGTCGCGAGTATCGGCAGCACCTCGCCGTTCATCGGTCTGTTCGGCACTGTGTGGGGCATCATGGAGGCCTTGAAGGGCATCAGCGCCGCCGGCTCGGCAAGCTTGGAAACCGTGGCCGGACCGATTGGTGCCGCGTTGGTGGCGACGGGTGTGGGGATCGCGGTCGCCGTGCCAGCGGTGCTGGTCTACAACTATTTCCTGCGTCGCCTGAAGCTCACCGCCGCCGATCTGGATGACTTTGCCCACGACTTCTACAGCCTGGCGCAGAAGAGCTCGTTCCGCGTGCTGCTGCACCCGACGGCGCAAAAGAACACCGCCCAGAACGCTGTGCATAAAGTGAAGGAGGCGTCCTGATATGGCCTTCTCTACCCAAGACAGCGATGAGGTACTGAGCGAGATCAACGTCACGCCGCTGGTGGATGTGATGCTGGTGTTGCTGGTGGTGTTCATCGTCACTGCACCGCTGCTGACCAACGCGATTCCGATCAACCTGCCCAAGACCGAAGCGGTCGCCCCGGTGGAACAGAAAGATCCACTGGTGGTGAGCATCGACGGCGCCGGCAAGCTGTTCATCAACAAGGATGAAATCCAACCGGACTTGCTGGAGTTCAACCTGCAGGCGGCCAAGGCCAAGGACCCGCAGGTGCGGGTGCAGTTGCAGGCCGATGACGGTGTGAACTACGGCGAAGTGGCGCGCGCCATGGCGTCCATCGAACGGGCGGGTATTACCAAGCTTTCGGTGATTACTGCGCGCTAATCCATCACAGTTTTCCAGGGCCGTCTCCTTGGCAGGGTGCGGCCCTTTTTTTATTTATCGCAATCCCCCCCGCTCGTAAGTGCTGGCTTGCCAGCGCACCCAACCCTCTCAATCTTTCATATTCCATTAGGGTCTTAATAAATAGCTTCTTATTCCTTAACGAATATAAATCTCATCCCTATACTCGATCAGGAACAGACACGCACAGGAGAGCTCCCCATGCGCAACGAATCAATTCGCTACCTGATTGTGCCGGGCTGGCAGGGATCGCCAGACGATCATTGGCAGACCCACTGGCAGAACAGTCTGCCGAACAGCGCACGGGTCGAGCAGGCCGATTGGCTCACCCCTCGTCGTGAAGACTGGGTGGCCGCGCTGGCCGAGGCCATTGCTGCCGACAGTACGCCGGTGATCCTCATCGCCCACAGCCTGGGTTGCATCACCGTTGCCCATTGGGCGGCCACTGCACCCTTGCAGGCGCTGCGCCAGGTGCGCGGGGCCCTGCTGGTGGCGCCTGCCGATGTCGAGCGCCCGGCGTGCGTGCCGGCGTTGCGCAATTTCGCACCGATTCCCACGCACCTGCTGCCGTTTCCCAGCCAGGTCGTCAGCTCTGACAACGACGCTGCCGTGAGCGCCCCGCGCGCCCTCGAGCTGGCGCGCAACTGGGGCGCCGAGGCAGGCGTCCTGGCAGGTGCTGGACACATCAACGTGAAGTCCGGCCACCATCGTTGGGAACAGGGGTTCGCTTACCTGTATCGCCTGCAGAACCGCATGGAACACCACGCCCTGCGCCGCGCCTGATCGTCCATTTCAATTAAACGCCCCCGTCCGCCGGCGGTTTTGGGCGGGAGCCTGCCATGAGTTTGCATGAAACCTTCGGTCAGCCATTGCTGACCTTTCCCGACGCAGAAAAAAGTCCGCTGAGCATTCGTGCCAAGGCGCTGGTGTTCGTCGACCCACGTTCGCGCACCTTGCGCCAGGAGCTGGAGCAACTGGCACCGCGGGCGATTTCGGTGTTGATTCACGGCGAAACCGGCAGTGGTAAAGAATTGCTGGCACGCCACATTCACCGGGCCAGTGATCGCGGTGGCTTGTTCGTCTCGGTCAATTGCGGCGCCATCAGCCCGACCTATGCCGATGCCGAGCTGTTCGGTTATGCCGGCGGCAGTTTCAGTGGCTCGGCCAGCAGCCGTGCCGGCTGGTTTGGTTCGGCCAACGGCGGGACCCTGTACCTGGATGAGATCGGCGACTTGCCGCTGCCGATCCAGATCAAGTTGCTGGCGGCCCTGGAGAATCACGAAGTCACCCGGGTCGGCGCCCAGCAGCCGAGCCCGGTCGATGTGCGCCTGGTGGCCGCCACCAGCATCGACCTGGCGCAGGCCGTGGCGGCCGGCAAATTCCACGAGCGGCTCTACCACTACCTCAGCGAAGGCCAGTTGCAATTGCCGGCGCTGCGCGAGCGGGTGGGTGACATTCAATCGCTGGCCGAATACTTCCTCGGCATCTACAGCCAGCGCCTGGGCTTGCCGGTGCCCTTTATCAGCGACGCGGCGCAGCAGGTGCTGGAGCAACACAATTGGCCGGGCAACACCCGTGAGCTGGAGAACGTCATTCATTTTGCGTTGCTGGTCAGCAGCGGTGACGAGATTGCGCCGGAGCATTTGAACCTGCCAGCCACCGAGCAGCCGTTGCAGTTGATTGAGCGCTGGGTGGAGCAATGGGTCCGCAGTGGTAACCGTGAACCCCTGGACAGGCTGAAGCAGCTGTTGGCGCACGTGTAATTCGCGGTGCGTGACGGTTGCGGATTTGTTATTCGTTTATCGAATATAGGCTTCGATAAAAAGTATTTTTACGGCATAAAAAATCCGGGTATTGTCCGCCTCACGCCAGCGATAGCACTTCACTGGCACCTCACTTTTAAGCCGTTGTCGACAACGACAAATAAGGACACTGCATGAAAAAGGTTCTGTTGTTTACCGCACTCGCGGCTGCCCTGACGGCTGGCCTGGCCCAGGCCGGCGAGAAACTGGTGGTCGCGGCCACTCCGGTACCGCACGCCGAGATTCTCGAGTTGATCAAGCCAACTCTCGCCAAAGAAGGCGTGGACCTGGAAATCAAAGTCTTCACTGATTACGTGCAACCGAACGTACAGGTCGATCAGAAGCGTCTGGACGCCAACTACTTCCAGACCCTGCCGTACCTGCAAAGCTTCAATGAAGGCAAAGGCACGAACCTGGTGACTGTGATCGGTGTGCACGTCGAACCTTTCGGCGGTTACTCGAAGAAAGTCAAAACCCTGGCTGAGCTCAAGGATGGCGCAACCATCGCCATCCCGAACGAGGGCAGCAACAGCGGTCGCGCTTTGATCCTGCTGCAGAAAGCCGGCCTGATCGAATTGAAAGATCCGAAAAACGCCCTGGCTACGCCAAAAGACATTGCCAAGAACCCGCACAACTTCAAGTTCAAGGAACTGGAATCGGCCATGCTCCCGCGTGTGCTGGATCAGGTCGACCTGGACATGATCAACACCAACTACGCGCTGGAAGCTGGCCTCAACCCAGCTAAAGACGCACTGGTGATCGAAGGCGCGGATTCGCCTTACGTGAACTTCCTGGTGGCTCGTCCAGACAACAAGGATAGCGTCGCGATCCAGAAACTGGCCAAGGCCTTGACCAGCCCAGAGGTGAAGGAATTCATCGCCAAGAAGTACAGCGGCGCGGTCCTGCCGGCGTTCTGATCACGCGATAAACCCCTTCAAGGTTTGAACGCCGACGGCTGCTGCAGCGTCGGCGTTTTTTTATGCCCGGGGGATTGATCCTGGCCACCTACGCCAATCCGGGGCATAGGTTTTTGCGTGATATCAATATGCTTTAACGGTATTTAAATCTTTCTTTTTATGCCTTTAAAGTCAGTGCCTGCCGAGCTGTTATCCACAGCCCTATGGACTGCATCACCGTCGTTTACCCAGCGACGTCCAGGACTCCCCATGACTTTTGACTACGCGTTTATCCTTGGCACCCTGCCGGCATTCCTGCGCGCCGTAGGCGTGACCCTGCAGGTGGGCTTGATCGCTATCGGCACCTCGTTGCTGGTGGCCGTGCTCAACGCCACTGTGCTGGTGCTGCGTACCCCCTACTTGCAGCGCCTGGTGGCGGTGTACGTCGAGCTGGCGCGCAATACCCCGCTGCTGATCCAACTGTTCTTCGTCTACTTCGCCTTGCCCGCGCTGGGGGTGAAGGTCTCCGGCTTTGCGGCAGCGATCATCACCATGACCTTCCTCGGTGGCGCGTACCTGACGGAAGTCCTGCGGGCTGGGGTCGAGGCGGTGCCGGCGGCGCAACTGGAATCGGGTCGCTCGATCGGCCTGTCCAACGGGCAATTGCTGCGCTACGTGATCCTGCCGCAAGCGGGGCTGCTCAGCCTGCCGTCGCTGTTTGCCAACTTCATCTTCCTGCTCAAGGAGACCACGGTGGTCTCCGCGGTGGCGGTGCCGGAAATTCTCTACACCACCAAGAGCTACATCGCGCTGTATTACAAAACCTACGAAATGCTCGCCGTGCTCACGCTGATCTGCGTGCTGTTGTTCTTGCCGCTGTCGCTGCTGCTCAGCCGCCTGGAAAGGAGGCTCCAGCATGGCCAGTTCGGGTCTTGAGTTGCTCTGGGTGTCTCTGCCGCAACTGGCCAGGGGCGCTGCGCAAACCCTGTCGATCTCTTTCCTGAGCATCGCCATCAGCACCTTGGGCGGGGTGCTCTACGGCGTGCTGTGCAACCTCCATGTGCAATGGCTGAAGGTGGTCTTGCGGGTGTACCTGGAGCTGTTCCGGGCGATCCCGGTGCTGGTCTGGCTGTACCTGCTGTTTTTTGGCCTGCCGATCTTTTTTGGCCTGAGCCTGCCCAGTTTCTGGTGCGCGGTGTTGGTGCTGTCGTTGTGGGGCGCCAGCGAAGTCGGCGAAGTGGTGCGCGGGGCGTTGCATTCCTTGCCACGTGGGCAGCGTGAGGCGGGCTTGTCGATTGGCCTGTCCGGCCCGCAACTGTTCGGCTATGTGCTGTTGCCCCAGGCGCTCAAGCGCATGACGCCACCGACCATCAACGTCTACACGCGAATCATCAAGACCAGTTCGCTGGCGGTGCTGATCGGCGTGGTGGATGTGATCAAGGTCGGGCAGCAGATCATCGAACGCACCTACGAGTCGGTGCTGATCTACGGCGCGTTGTTCCTGTTTTTCTTTTTTATCTGCTACCCGCTCTCGGCCGCCTCGCGTGTGCTGGAGCGGCGTTGGACGCAAGCATGAGCGCATTGATCGAGTTCAAGGGTTTCAACAAATTCTTCGCTGAGCAGCAGGTGCTCAAGGGCATCGACCTGAGTGTCGAGGCCGGTGAAGTGATTGTCATCCTTGGTCCCAGCGGCTGCGGCAAAAGTACCTTGCTGCGTTGCCTCAATGGCCTGGAAGTCGCTCATAGCGGAGAGTTGCTGTTTGCCGGGCGCCAGTTATTGGACAGCAACACCGACTGGCGCCAGGTGCGTCAGCAGATCGGCATGGTGTTCCAGAGTTACCACCTGTTCCCGCACATGAGCGTGCTGGACAACCTGCTGCTCGGCCCGCTCAAGGTGCAGAAGCGCGACCCCCGTGAAGCCCGTGAACAAGCCTTGGCCCTGCTCGAACGGGTAGGCCTGGCAGACAAGCGCGACGCCTTCGCCCGTCAGCTCTCCGGTGGTCAGCAGCAACGCATCGCGATTATTCGCTCACTGTGCATGAACCCTCAGGTGATGCTGTTCGATGAAGTGACCGCAGCCCTTGACCCGGAGATGGTCAAGGAGGTGCTGGAAGTGATCCAGGGCCTGGCGCGCGAGGGCATGACGCTGCTGATCGTGACTCACGAAATGGCCTTCGCCCGCGCGGTGGCCGACCGCATCGTGTTCATGGATGCCGGACGCATCCTGGAACAGAACCCACCCGAGATTTTCTTTACGAACCCGCAAACCGCACGCGCGCAGCAGTTCCTGGAGAAGTTCTCCTACGTCGAAGCTCTGCCGAAACAGGCAGCTGCGGCTCATTCGCAAAAAAAGGAACCGTTACCCTCATGAAAACTGCCAAGTCTTCCCTGCTGCTACTCCCCTTGTTCGGCCTTGCGCTGCTGGCCGGCTGCAACAAGACTGAAGAGCCGCCCAAGCCCAAAGTCGCCAGTGAAAGCACCGCGCCGGCCAGCTACCTGGAAAAAATCAAAGCACGGGACAAGCTGATTGTCGGCGTCTTCACCGACAAGCCACCGTTCGGTTTTGTCGATGAGGCGGGGCGCTACGTCGGGTTTGATACCGACATCGGCCGGCAATTTGCCAAGGACCTGCTGGGCGACGAGAACAAGGTCGAGTTTGTCGCCGTGGAGCCGGCCAGCCGGATCCCGTTTCTGCAAAGCGACAAGGTCGACCTGATCCTGGCCAACATGACCGTGACCCCCGAGCGCAAGGAAGCGGTTGAGTTCACCAACCCGAACCTCAAGGTGGCGGTGCAGGCGCTGGTGCCCCAGGCCAGTGACGTGAAGAGCCTGCAAGACCTGGCCAGCCGCACGACCATCGTCACCACCGGCACCACCGCCGATATCTGGCTGACCAAGAACCACCCGGACTGGAAACTGCTCAAGTTCGAGAAAAACTCCGAGTCACTGCAAGCCCTGGCCAACGGTCGTGGCGACGCTTATGCCCAGGACAATCTGGTGCTGTTCAGCTGGGCCAAGCAGAACCCGGGCTACCGCGTACTCGACGAAACCCTGGGGGCCGAAGCACCGATTGCCCCGGCTGTGAAGAAGGGCAACATCGAGCTGCGTGACTGGGTCAATGCCGAGCTGGCGAAGCTGGGTGAAGAAAAGTACCTGCTCAAGCTCTATGACCAATATGTGCGCAAAGAGCTCAGCGACGACACCAAGCCTGAAAGCGTGATTGTCGAAGGCGGCAAGTGGCAGGGCTGAATTCTTCAGCGCTGCAGTGATCCTTGGGAGCGCTTCGCTGGTGGGTCAGCGAAGCGGTTTTTCGAGTGGCTCAATCCGGCCAGTTCCACGCCGGTTCATCGAGCATGCCCTGGCCGACCATTTCGCTCTGGCCGAAATTTTTCTCAAGCACAATGGCGTTGCACTCAGGGTCTTGTTGCAGCGCAGCAATTAAGCGGCTGGCGTGGGACACCACCCACAGCTGGCTCGCATGTGAGGCGCGGATGATCAACCGCGCAAGTGCCGGCAGCAGGTCCGGGTGCAAGCTGGTTTCCGGCTCGTTGAGCACCATCAGCGTCGGTGGTCGTGGCGTCAGCAGCGCCGCGATCAGCAGCAGGTAGCGCAAGGTGCCGTCCGACAATTCGGCGGCGGACAGCGGGCGCAACAAACCTTCCTGATAGAACTCGATGGCAAACCGCCCGCCCTGCACCGGGGCGATGTTCAGGCGCGCACCCGGGAAGGCGTCGCCGATGGCGGTTTGCAGGGCCTGCGGATCGCCGATTTCGCGGATGGTCTGCAGGGCTGCCGCCAGGTCTCGGCCATCGTGATGCAGCACCGGAGTGCGTGTTCCCAACTGCACCTGGCGCGCGGGTGCTTCGGCGTCCGTGCGAAAGTGATCATAAAAACGCCAGCCGCGAATCTGTTCGCGCAGCAGCAACACCTCGGGAGAGGAGCGCAGGTTGCCGACCTGGTCGAACAAGCTGTCGAAGGTCGGCGTGTGCTGGGCCAGCACCTCCCAGGTGGACCCTTCGCGGGCGCGGATCATCGGGCCGGCGCGATTGACCAGCAGGCTGGCAGGGCGATACAGGGCACCAGCCCAAATGCACTCGCGCTTGATTTCCGGGTCCAGGGAAAAATACGACACCTCATCTGGCAGCGGCATGGGCAGCCCCAGGGCGATCGCATAACTGAAGTCGGTACCGCTGAAACCCAGGCGCAGGCGCATAGGTCCTTGGCGTTGCGACGCCTGGATCGGCACTTCCCCGTTGCGCATGCGCCGGCTGATGTTCTCCGGGCCGGCCCAGAAGGTTGAATCCAGCCCGCCTTCGCGCGCCAGAGCGTTGACCACGCCACCCTGGGCGGTCTCGGCCAGCAGGCGCAGGGCGCGGTAAAGGTTGGATTTGCCGCTGCCATTGGGACCGGTAATCAGATTCAGCCGTGCCAGCGGGATCACCAGTTTGTTGATCGAGCGGTAATTGGCCACGGCGAGGGTCTTGAGCATCCGCAAACTCCTTTGTAGCGAGGACTTGTCCGGGTTGTGACAGATCCGACACGAAACCATCCACACAGTGTGTCAGGATATTAGCCATTTAGCGCCCCACGCTGTGGCGCAGCGGATTGAATCCCGCCGATTTCAAGCTGTCCATGGAAGCGGCGCAAATTGATTTGCGCCACTGGATGCGTCGTTGCCACCCTGATCTAAGCTCTTGAGTCGTACGCCGCACATTCGCCCGCAACACGCAAAGGAGCCTGCATGGCTGGTCCTGGATTGAAAATTATTGTTGGCCTGAGTGTGTTTGGGCTACTGACCGCCTGCGGCGACAAGCCAGCGGTCGAGAAGGAACGCCCCAGGGTGTTCGTGCAAGAGGTCAAGCTGGCAGATTACGCCGCTTCCGTGACCCTGACCGGGGACGTGCAGGCACGGGTCCAGACCGATCTGTCATTTCGGGTTGGGGGCAAGATCATCCAGCGCACGGTGGATGTCGGTGACCGGGTGACGGCCAAGCAGGTGCTCGCCCGGCTCGACCCCAAGGACCTGCAGACCAGTGTCGACTCGGCCCAGGCCCAGGTGGTCGCCGAACAGGCGCGGGTCAAGCAGACCGCTGCGGCATTTGTGCGCCAGCAAAAACTCCTGCCCAAGGCCTACACCAGCCAAAGTGAATATGACTCGGCTCAGGCCGCGCTGCGCAGCAGCCAGAGCGCATTGGCCGCGGCGCAGGCGCAGTTGGCCAACGCCCGTGAGCAACTGAGCTACACCGCGCTGATTGCCGACGCACCGGGGATCATCACCGCACGCCAGGCCGAAGTCGGCCAGGTGGTGCAGGCCACGGTGCCGATTTTCAGCCTGGCCCGCGACGGCGAGCGGGATGCGGTGTTCAACATCTACGAATCGCTGCTGACTGAACCGCCGGAAGACAAAACGGTGGAGGTCAGCCTGCTCGACAATCCGAAGATCAAGACCACCGGTACGGTGCGCGAAATCACCCCGGCGGTGTCGGCGCAAACCGGTACGGTGCAGGTCAAGGTCACCCTCAGTGAGTTGCCCGAAGGCATGCGCCTGGGCTCGGTGGTCAGTGCCACGGCCAATGTGCCGGGCAAGTCGGCGGTCGAACTGCCGTGGTCGGCATTGACCAAGAACCTCAGCGATCCGGCCGTATGGTTGGTCGACAGCCAGGGCAAGGCCCAGCTCAAGACCGTCACGGTCGGTCGCTACCTTTCCGGCAAGGTGATCATCAGCGACGGCCTGAGCGACGGCGAGAAAGTCGTCACCGCCGGCGGCCAGTTGTTGCACCCCGATGTGCGGGTGGAAATCGTTACCCCTTCCGCAAGCGCACCGCAATTGCCAGGAGTCCAGCCATGAAGCGCCTGGTGATGTTGCTGGGGGCCGGGCTGTTGCTGGCCGCCTGTTCCGATAAAGAGCCGCCGCCTGAGCCGGTGCGCCCGGTGCTGTCGATCGAAGTGCGCGCCTATGACCAGGAAAACCTCGGGCGTTTTGCCGGGAGTATCCAGGCGCGGTATGAAAGCAATACCGGGTTCCGGGTACCAGGGCGCATTGCCAGCCGCAACGTCGATGTCGGCAGCGAAGTGGCGAAGGGCGCCTTGCTCGCGACCCTCGACCCCACTGATCAACAGAACCAGTTGCGCGCCAGCCAGGGCGACCTGGCGAAGATCGAGGCGCAATTGATCAACGCCCAGGCCAATGCACGGCGCCAGCAGGAGCTGTTCAACCGTGGCGTGGGGGCGCAAGCCCAACTGGACTTGGCCCAGACCGACTTGAAAACCACCCAGGCGTCACTCGACCAGGCTCGGGCCGCCGTCAGGCAGTCCCAGGACCAGTTGGCCTACACCGAGTTGCGCACCGACCATGCCGCAGTCGTCACGGCCTGGAACGCCGAGGCTGGACAGGTCGTGACCGCCGGCCAGCAGGTGGTGACGCTGGCCCGGCCGGATATCAAGGAAGCGGTGATCGACCTGCCTGCAGACCTTGCCGAGCAGTTGCCTGCCGATGTGGTGTTTGTGGTGGCGGCGCAACTGGATCCGTCGACCCATACCACGGCGATCATTCGCGAAATCGAACCCCAGGCGCAAAGCGCGACCCGCACCCGTCGCGCGCGCCTGACCCTGGCCGAGACGCCAGTGGGCTTGCGCCTGGGCACGGCCATCAGTGTCACCCTCAGCTCGGCCATCAAGCCGCGCATCGAGTTGCCACTCACCGCCGTGCAGGACGTCGACGGCAAATCGCGGATCTGGGTGATCGACCCGCAGAACCAGACCGTTTCCCCACGGGACGTCAGCCTGCTCAGCCGTGGTGCCGACAGTGTGATCCTGGGAGGCGGGGTGAAGAATGGCGAGCGTGTGGTCAGTGCCGGTGTGAACAGCCTCAAACCGGGGCAAAAAGTCAGAATCGATGAGGAAAGCCCGCGATGAAAGGGAGTTTCAACTTATCCGAATGGGCCCTCAAGCATCAGTCGTTTGTCTGGTACCTGATGTTCGTCGCCTTATTGATGGGGGTGTTTTCCTACCTCAACCTGGGCCGCGAGGAAGATCCCTCGTTCACCATCAAGACCATGGTCATCCAGACCCGCTGGCCGGGTGCGACCCAGGAGGAAACCCTCAAGCAGGTGACTGATCGCATCGAGAAAAAACTCGAAGAGCTCGACTCGCTCGACTACGTGAAAAGCTACACCCGTCCGGGTGAGTCCACGGTCTATGTGTACCTGCACGACACCACCAGCGCCAAGGACATTCCGGAAATCTGGTACCAGGTACGGAAGAAAATCGGCGATATCCACGGCAGCTTCCCGCGGGGCATCCAGGGCCCCTCGTTCAACGATGAGTTCGGTGATGTGTTCGGCTCGGTGTTCGCCTTCACCGCCGATGGCCTGTCGATGCGCCAGTTGCGCGACTACGTCGAGCAGGCCCGCGCGGAGATTCGTGATGTGCCGGGGCTGGGCAAGATCGAGATGGTCGGCCAGCAGGACGAAGTCATCTACCTGAATTTCTCCACCCGCAAACTGGCGGCGTTGGGCATCGACCAGGCGCAAGTGGTGCAAAGCCTGCAGACCCAGAACGCGGTGACCCCGGCCGGGGTGATCGAGGCAGGACCGGAGCGAATATCCGTGCGGACCTCGGGGCAGTTCGCCTCGGAGAAAGACCTGGCGACGGTCAACCTGCGTCTCAACGATCGTTTCTACCGCCTGGCCGACATCGCCGAGATTAGCCGTGGCTACGTCGACCCGGCCGCGCCGATGTTCCGTTTCAACGGCCAGCCCGCCATTGGCCTGGCCGTGGCGATGCAGAAGGGTGGCAACATCCAGGAGTTCGGCAAGGCGCTGCACCAGCGCATGGACGAACTCACCGCCGACCTGCCCGTGGGCATCGGTGTGCACAAGGTTTCCGATCAGGCCGAAGTAGTAGAGGAGGCCGTCGGTGGCTTTACCAGTGCGCTGTTCGAGGCAGTGATCATCGTTCTGGTGGTCAGCTTCATCAGCCTGGGAGTGCGCGCGGGGCTGGTGGTGGCCTGCTCGATTCCGTTGGTGCTGGCGATGGTCTTTGTGTTCATGGAGTACAGCGGCATCACCATGCAGCGGATCTCCCTCGGCGCGTTGATCATCGCCCTGGGCCTGCTGGTGGACGATGCAATGATCACGGTGGAGATGATGGTCACGCGCCTGGAAATGGGCGAGACCAAGGAGCAGGCGGCCACGTTCGCCTATACCTCGACCGCGTTCCCGATGCTCACCGGGACCTTGGTGACCGTCGCCGGTTTTGTGCCGATCGGCCTCAACGGCAGCTCCGCCGGGGAATACACCTTCACCCTGTTCGCCGTGATCGCGGTGGCGATGCTCGTCTCCTGGATTGTCGCGGTGCTGTTTGCCCCGGTGATTGGCGTACACATCCTCAGCAGCAAGGTGAAGCCGCATTCCACCGAGCCTGGGCGTGTTGGCCGGGCCTTCAACGGTGGCCTGCTGTGGTGCATGCGCAATCGCTGGTGGGCCATCGGCATCACGGTGCTGTGCTTCGTGCTGGCGGTGTTCTCCATGCGTTTTGTGCAGAACCAGTTCTTCCCGTCATCGGATCGCCCAGAGATCCTGGTCGACCTCAACCTGCCACAGAACGCCTCGCTGGATGAAACCCGCAAGGTGGTCGACCGTCTCGAAGCCACCCTCAAGGGCGACCCTGACATCGTGCGCTGGAGCACTTACATCGGCCAGGGCGCGATTCGTTTCTACCTGCCACTGGACCAGCAACTGCAGAACCCGTACTACGCCCAGTTAGTAATTGTCAGCAAGGACTTTGAAGCGCGCACGGCCCTCAGCCAGCGCCTGCGTGAGCGTCTGCGCGAGGACTTCGTGGGTGTCGGCAGTTATGTGCAGGCGCTGGAGATGGGCCCGCCCGTGGGCAGGCCGATCCAGTACCGGGTCAGCGGCAAGGACATCGATCAGGTGCGCAAACACGCGATTGACCTGGCCAGCGAGCTGGACAAGAGCCCGCATATCGGCGAGATCATTTTCGACTGGAACGAGCCGGGCAAGGTCCTGCGCATCGACATTGCCCAGGACAAGGCGCGGCAACTCGGGCTGTCGTCCGAGGACGTGGCGAGCCTGATGAACAGCATTGTCAGTGGCTCGACGGTGACCCAGGTCGACGATGACATCTACCTGATCAACGTCGTCGGTCGCGCCGTGGATGCTGAGCGGGGCTCACCGAAGACTCTGCAGAACCTGCAGATCCTCACCCCGAGCGGAACCTCGATCCCGCTGCTGGCCTTTGCCACCGTGCGCTACGAACTCGAGCAACCTTTGGTGTGGCGTCGCGATCGCAAGCCGACCATCACCATCAAGGCGGCGGTGCGCGATGAGATCCAGCCAACGGATCTGGTCAAGCTGCTGAAGCCGGACATCGAGAAGTTCGCCGCAGCGTTGCCGGTAGGCTACAAGGTTGCCACGGGCGGTACGGTGGAGGAGAGCGGCAAGGCCCAGGGGCCGATTGCCAAGGTTGTGCCACTGATGCTGTTCCTGATGGCGACGTTCCTGATGATCCAGTTGCACAGTGTGCAGAAGTTGTTCCTGGTGGCGAGCGTCGCGCCGCTGGGCCTGATAGGGGTGGTGTTGGCGCTGATCCCGACGGGTACGCCCATGGGCTTTGTGGCGATCCTGGGGATCCTGGCGCTGATCGGCATCATCATTCGCAACTCGGTGATCCTGGTGACCCAGATCGACTCGTTCGAGCGCGACGGTTGTTCCCCCTGGGATGCCGTGGTGCAAGCCACCGAGCACCGCCGCCGACCGATCCTGCTGACGGCGGCCGCCGCGAGCCTGGGCATGATCCCGATTGCCCGGGAAGTGTTCTGGGGACCGATGGCCTACGCCATGATCGGCGGGATCATCGTCGCCACCCTGCTCACGCTGCTGTTCCTGCCGGCGCTGTATGTGGCCTGGTACAAGATCAAGGAGCCGACTAAAGAGGCGGTATAAAGGCGAGCGCCATGCGCTCATCGCGAGCAGACGGAGCGCCGCCCGACTCGCTCCCACAGTGGTTTTGGGTGCTTGCAGATATTGCATACACCCACGCAGGTCTATGTGGGAGCGGGCTTGCCTGCGATGGCGGTGTGTCAGGCGCCATCGATGCTGAATGTTCCGCCCCGATCGCGGGCAAGCCCGCTCCCACAGTGGTTTTGGAGTTCGCAGATCTTGCATACACCCTGCAGGCCTGCGATGGCGGTGTGTCAGGCGCCATCGATGCTGAATGTTCCGCCCCCACAGTGGTTTTGGGGTTCGCAGATCTTGCATACACCCAGCAGGCTTGTGTGGGAGCGGGCTTGCCCGCGATGGCGGTCTAACGGCCTACGCCGATTTACGCCAGACACTCGCCAGCCAAGGCTGCTGCTCGCGCGGCAGCCCGGCCGGGCGGTAGTAGTGTTCGAGCTCGACAAAACCCGCCTCGGTGAGCAATTGCTGCCACGCGTGAAGGTCGTGATACGCCCCGTATCGCGGGCCATTCCAGCCCTCTTGGTTGTCGCCACGGGGATTGGAACTGAACAGCACACCACCCGGTTTCAAGGTCCCGTGCAGTTGCCGTAGCACCCGCGGCAACTCCTGGCGTGGCACATGAAACAGCACGGCATTGGCGAAAATCCCGTCAAACCGATCGGCCGGCAGGTCGAGCTTGAGAAAGTCCTGCTGCCAGACCTCACAGCCGCTGTCCTCGCGGGCCATCCGGGCAAACTGCTCAGAGCCGTCGAGGCCGACGGCCGTATGTCCCAGGCGAGTGAACGTCTGCAAGTCCCGCCCCGGGCCGCAGCCGAAGTCGAGAATCTGCAGCGGCGCCTCACCCTGGATGTGCCGCAGCAGGGCCGCGATGTTCTGGCTGACGTCATGCTCGCGAGTGCCTTCGCGAAAGCCTTCGGCCACCGAATTGTAGTGATCCAGGGTGGTGGCGGTGATCTGTTGGAGGTCGTCGGGGGTGTGTTTCATGATCGGCTGCGCAGGCAAGGGGAGTGAGCCGAATATACCCTTTGCGGCCGAGGGTTCAACGCTTGTTCAAGCCGCGCGCCAACCGATCCCCGCCCAATTGAATCACCGCCACCAGAATCACCAGCAGCACGATCACCGTGAGCATGATCTGGCTGTCAAAGCGTTGGTAGCCGTAACGGTAGGCGATATCGCCCAGGCCACCAGCACCAATGGCCCCGGCCATGGCCGAGGAGTTGATCATGGTGACCAGGGTGATGGTGAACCCTCCCACAATCCCCGGCAGCGCTTCAGGCAGCAACACGTGCCAGATGATGTGCCAGCGGCGGCAGCCCATGGCCTGGGCCGCTTCGATCAGGCCGTGATCGACCTCGCGCAGGCTGACCTCGGCAATCCGCGCGAAAAATGGCGTGGCGGCAATGGTCAGTGGCACTACAGCGGCCCAGACGCCGTAGGTGGTGCCGACGATCAACCGGGTAAATGGGATCAGCGCGACCATCAGGATCAGGAACGGGATCGACCTGAACAGGTTCACAAAGGCCCCCAGCGCACGGTTCAGCGCCGGGGCTTGGTAGATCCCGCCCTTGGCGCTGGTGACCAGGATCACCGCCAACGGAATACCCGCCAGCAAGGCGATCAGCGACGACACGCCGACCATCAGGAAGGTATCGATAAAGCCTTGCAGCAAACGCTCAAACCACATAACCCAGCACCTCTACCTGTTGCGCCCATGCAGCGGCGCGTTGCCGCAATTGTTCGGTGTCCAGGGACGACCCCGACACTGCCAGCAGCAATTGCCCCAAGGCATGCCCCTGGATTCGCTCGACTCCGCCTTGCAGCAAGCGCACCCGGCCACCCAGGGCGCTGAACAGTGCAGCCAGGTCCGGTTCGTCCTGACTGCTGCCGGTGAACTGCAAGCGCAATACCACGGCGGCCTGGGCTGAGGCGGGTTGGGTTTGCAGGCGGCCTTGCAGGTCCTCCGGCAGGCTGTGTTGCAGCGGCGCCAGCAGGGTTTTGCTGACCTCGTGTTGCGGGTTGCCGAACACTTGCCAGACCGGGCCTTGCTCGACGATCTTGCCGTGTTCGAGCACCACCACCCGGTCACAAATATCGCGGATCACTGCCATCTCGTGGGTGATCAGAATGATGGTCAGGCCCAGGCGTCGGTTGATTTCGCGCAGCAGGCCGAGGATCGATTGGGTGGTTTCCGGGTCCAGCGCCGAAGTGGCTTCGTCGCACAGCAGGATCGCCGGATCGTGCACCAGCGCGCGGGCAATGCCGACGCGCTGTTTCTGCCCGCCCGAGAGCTGTGCCGGGTAGGCCTTGTGCTTGTCCTGCAGGCCCACCAGTTCGAGCAGCTCGCGGACCTTTTGCTCGCGCGCCGGTTTCGCCACGCCGGCGACCTTGAGTGGCAATTCGACGTTCTGCCACACGGTCTTGGCCGACATCAGGTTGAAGTGCTGGAAGATCATGCCGATGCGCCGACGCAGGTGCACCAGGCGGTCTTCGTCGAACTCGCCGATGTCCACCTGATCGATCAGCACCCGGCCCGAGGTTGGTTGTTCGAGGCGATTGATGGTGCGGATCAGCGACGACTTGCCGGCACCGCTGCGGCCGATGATGCCGAACACCTCACCGCGCTGGATCGCCAGGTCGATGCCGTGCAGCGCGGCGACCGGGCCTTGCTGGCCGTTGTAGGTCTTGCCCAGGCCAATGAAGCGGACGTGGGCGTGATTGAGGTCGGGGTGCAGTTCAGTCTGGACCGCGTTGTGGGGCTCTGGAATTTCCAGTCGCAGTTGGCTCGCGGCGCTCATGCTCAGCTTTCCCAGCCGGCTTGGTAGAGCTTGCCGTGGGCTTTATCCAGGGCAGCGCGTACGGCGGGCGAATGCTGGTAGATGTCGACGAACTTGATCAAGCGAGGGTCGGTTTTGCTGTTGGGCTGGATCACGAACTGGATCACGTATTCCTTGTGGTCGAGACCGTCGAACAGCAGCGCGGAGCCGGCGTCGAATGTCTTGGCCAGGCGAATGTAGGCTGGGTAACCCTGCACCAGGTCGGCGTCGTCATAGGCGCGCACCAGTTGCACGGCTTCGACCTGGAGAATTTTGATCTGCTTCGGGTTGGCGACGATGTCGTCTTCGGTGGCCTTGTAGCCCACCCCATCCTTGAGCGTGATCAAGCCGGCCTTGGCCAGCAGTTGCAGGCCGCGCCCGCTGTTGATCGGGTCGTTGGCGATGGCCACGCTGGCGCCTTCGGGCAGCTCGGCGAAACTTTTGTATTTCTTCGAATACAGGCCGACGTTGTTGATGATCCCCGGGGCGAACGGCACCAGGTCGAAGCCGGCGGCGGCCTTGGCGTTTTCCAGGAAGGGGATGTGCTGGAAGTAGTTCACGTCGATGTCGCCCGAGGCCAGGCTGACGTTGGGTGCGATCCAGTCGCTGAACTCCACCAGCTCGACTTTCAGGCCTTGCTTGCCGGCCTCCTCGACCGCGGCCTCCAGGGGAATGGCGAAGGCGGCGGTGGTGCCGACCTTCAGCGGCGCGTCGGCGGCGAAGGTCACGGAGCTGAAAAGGCCGAGGGCCAGTGCCAGTGCTTTGACTGGGTGGGTGAACAAGGTGTTTTTCATGATGGTTTTCCAGTCATAGAGTTGGGTTGTTTGGGAGGCTCTTCGCGAGCAGGCTCGCTCCCACAATGGTTCGTGGGACCGGTCAGCGGCGAAACGTCGAACCGGTGTGCTGTTCGGGTAATTGCGCGGCCCCTTGAAACAGCTTCTCGCGCAAGGTGCCCTGGTCATACGCGGTCTTGTACGAACCACGGCGCTGCAACTCGGGAATCACCAAGTCGATGAAATCCACATAGCTTTCCGGGGTGACGATGCGGGTCAGGTTGAAGCCGTCCAGGCCGGTTTCGGCGATCCACGACTCCAGCTCGTCCGCCACCTGTTCGGGTGAACCGAGGAGGGTGATGTAGCGACCGCCCAGGGCGTGCTGATCGAGCAGTTTGCGCCGGGTCCAATCGTTGTTTTTCAGGTGCTGGGTGGCGGATTGGATGGCGTTGCTTTTCACGTACTGGATAGGCTCGTCCAATCCGTACTGGGAGAAATCGATGCCAGTGGAGGCGGAAAAATGCGCCACTCCGGCTTCGGCGCTGGCGTAGCTCAGGTACTCGGCGTGCTTGGCCCAGGCGGCCTCTTCGCTGGCTCCGACAATCACGTTCAAACCCATGAATACCTTGATGTCGTCTGGGTTGCGCCCGGCGCTGACGGCGCTGGCGCGCACCTTGTCGACCTGGGCCTTGGTCGAGGTTTTGTCCTGGCCACTGATGAACACGCACTCGGCGTGTTGCCCGGCGAATTGCAGGCCGCGACTCGAACTGCCGGCCTGGAACAGCACCGGGGTGCGTTGCGGCGAGGGTTCGCACAGGTGATAACCCTCGACCTGATAGAACTCGCCGTGGTGCTCGACCTTGTGCACTTTGCCCGGCTGGGCGTAGATGCGCTGCTGGGGGTCGTTGAGTACCGCGTCCGCCTCCCAGCTGCCCTCCCAGAGCTTGTACAGCACCTGCAGGTACTCGTCGGCCTGGTCGTAACGCCGGTCATGTTCGACCTGCTCACTCAGGCCCATGGCCTTGGCGGCGCTGTCGAGGTAGCCGGTGACAATGTTCCAGCCCACCCGCCCACGGCTCAGGTGGTCGAGGGTCGACATGCGCCGGGCGAACAGGTACGGCGGTTCATAGGTGAGGTTGGCGGTGAGGCCGAAGCCGAGGTTACGGGTCACCGCGGCCATGGCCGAAACCAGCAGCAGCGGGTCGTTGACCGGCAACTGGATCGACTCCTTGAGCGGTACGTCCACCGAGCCCTGGTACACGTCATAGACACCGACGATGTCGGCGATGAACAAACCGTCGAATAGCCCGCGCTCCAGCAGCTGCGCCAGCTCAGTCCAGTACTCGACGCTCTTGTACTGGGTCGAGTTGTCTCGTGGATGGGTCCACAGGCCGTGATTGATGTGCCCGATGCAGTTCATGTTGAAGGCATTGAGGAGGATTTTTTTCTTCGCGTGCACGGGGCTGCTCATCAGATGGTCCCTCGCAGCGGCGGGTTTTCATCGTTGAGGTAGTAGTTGCCCACCGCGTGGTATTTCCAGCGCACCGGGTCATGCAAGGTATGCACGCGGGCGTTGCGCCAGTGCCGGTCCAGGCCATGCTCGGCCAGCGTCGCCTGGCTACCGGCGAGCTCAAACAGAGTGCTGCCGGCGGCCAGGGAGATTTCGCTGCTGATGGCGCGGGCTTCGGCCACGGCAATCGAGGCGGCCGCCACGGTGTCTGCGTTGGTGTCGCGCTGAGCCTGGTCGAGGAATTCACCGGCACGCTCCAACAGCGCTTCGGTGGCGTGCAGGCGGATGCTCAGGTGACCGAAGCTTTTCAGTGTAAGCGGGTCTTGGGTGGCCAGGTCGTTGCCGGAGTCGATCCACGGGCGGGTCTTGGTCCGCACGAAGTGCAGCGCGTCTTCGTAGGCGGCGCGGGCGATACCGGTGTCGATGGCGGCGTGGAGAATCTGCGCCAGCGGGCCGACCGGGGTCGGACGCTCGAAGGCGCTTTGAAACGGCACCAGGTCGTCGGCAGACACATAGACGTCCTCGAACACCACCGAGCCGCTGCCTGTGGTGCGTTGGCCGAAGCCGCTCCAGTCGTCGATCACCGTCAGGCCTTGGCTATCGCGGGGCACGAAGGCCAGTTGCTGGACGCCATGGTCATCAACCACTGAGGTGGGAATGCGCTGGGCGTAGATGGCGCCGGTGGCGTAGAACTTGCGGCCGTTGATGCGGTAGCCCTGGCCATCCTGGGTCAGGCGGGTGACCCGGTCATGGGCGGTCTTGGTCCCCAGTTCCGCCAGGGCATTGCCGAAACGCTGGCCGGCGAGCACTTCGGCGTACAGGCGTGTTTTCTGCGCCTCGCTGCCGTTCACCCGCAGGACTTCGAGGGCATAAAAATGGTTCTGCGGAATCTGCCCCAGGGAACCATCGGCCTGGGCGATCAGGGCGATGACCTTGGCCAGGGTGACGTTGGACACCCCGGCGCCGCCATATTCGCGGGGGACGCTGATGCCCCACAGGCCCGAGCGCGAAAACACTTCCAGCTCCGGATAAGGCAGGCGACGTTCACGGTCGCGCAGGGCGCTGTCGCGGCGCAAGTCTTCGGCCAGGTCGCTGGCGACAATAAGGGCTTGTTCATCGCTGGTAATGACCGCGACGGAATGGGAAAACGTCATGTAAATCTCCAGATGTCTGGTCGGTCAGATCCAGGAATGCCGGTTCGGCAAGGTGCCGTTGAGGCGGTAGTCGCCCACGGCGTGGTACTTCCAGCGCACCGGGTCGTGCAGGGTGTGCACGCGCGCATTGCGCCAGTGACGATCGAGGTTGAATTCGGCGAGGGTGGCGCGGCTGCCGGCCAGCTCGAAGAGCTTTTCGCTGGCGAGCAACGAGATCTCGGTGGTCAGCACCTTGGCCTCGGCGACGGCAATCGAGGCGCGGGCGGCGGAAGCGGCAGTGACCGGTGCCGCGCTGACCTGATCCAGCACCTTGCCGGCCTTGCGCAGCAGCGCTTCGGCGGCGTGCAGTTCGATCTTCAGTTTGCCGATGTCGGCAATCACGTACAGGTCATCACTGGCGCGGTCGACCTTGGCATCGATCCACGGCCGGGCGCGGGTGCGTACAAATTCAATGGCGTCGTCGAGGGCGCCGCGAGCAATGCCGGCGTCGATGGCGGCCTGGATCAGTTGGGAGACGGCACCCTGGATATTCGGGCGCTCG
This sequence comes from Pseudomonas sp. P5_152, assembly GCF_033989915.1. Lineage (NCBI taxonomy): Bacteria > Pseudomonadati > Pseudomonadota > Gammaproteobacteria > Pseudomonadales > Pseudomonadaceae > Pseudomonas > Pseudomonas sp. P5_152. Next base: position 3,331,297 of record NZ_JASFAH010000002.1, read on the forward strand.
TTGAGCCGCCAGTTTTCCACCACCAGGTCGGCGTCGACCCGCACGTTGTTGAGCAATACGGTGCCGCTGGCGGTGGTGCGTTGGCCAAACCCCGACCAGTCGTCCACCACTCGCAGTCCCGGGGTGCCACGACGGATAAACGCCATCACCTGCTTGCCGTCGTCGTTGAGCGCCTTGACCGCGATCCAGTGTGCGAAGAGGGCACCGGTGGAGTAGAACTTCTGGCCATTGAGCACCCAACCATCGCCTTGGGCGGTGATACGGGCCTTGAGTTCCAGGGTGTTCTTGTTGCCCCGTTCCGGGCCGGCATTGCCGATGCGCGAACCGTTGAGCACGCTCTGGAACAACTGCTGTTTCTGCGGCTCGCTGGCCACATGTTGCAGCAGGTTGAGGATGCCGAACTGGTTCTGCGGAATTTGCCCCAGTGCTGGGTCTGCCGCGGAAATGATCGCGAAGACTTCAGCCAGGGTGACGTAGGAAACCTGTGGGCCACCAAAGGCTTTGCCAATGGCGATACTGCCCAGGCCGCTGCGGGTGAACTGCTCGATTTCCGCCCAGGGCAATTTGCGTTGCTGATCGCGGCGCGCGGCTTGCTGGCGGGCGACAGCCGCGAGTTCGTGGGCAGCTTCGAGGGCTTGTGCGTCATTGCCGAGCACCTGTGCGGGCAGCAGCGGCGGGGCGATGTCCAGATCGCTCTGGATGTTTGCTTCGGCCAGACTGGACATCACTGCCACTCCTTGGCTGCACGCAATGCCCTGGCGATCTGCACTGGGGTGATTGTGTTCCGGACCATACCTACCTCACATCTCATGGATAAGCCGCGTCGTGCGGCGAAATCAGAATCAAGAATGTCCGGTGGTCCGGTGCATATACCCTAATCGCGTATAAAAAATTAATAAACTAACTTTTAGGAATATACATAGAAGGTCCGTGCGCTGTTGCCTCAGGGTCGGCTGGCAGCCTGGCGCCGGGTGGGCAGCAGCCGATTCGCAACAGGCGCGCAGGCGCCCAGCGTGAGTTGTTGCCCACCCGATCGAGAATGCAGTAGGTCACTTCCAGGCGACTGTCCTCTCCGGCCTCGAGAATCACTGCCGACGGCACCCACAGGTTGATCGGCTTGCCGACCTCGCCGGGCTTGACCTTGGGCAGGTCCAGGCGCACATCGCCCCAGCGCAGGGTGATTGCATCGGCGGTGGCCATGTTCAGGTAAGGCTCGATGGTCAGCGGCACGCCGCGTTTCATCTGGTTCGGGTTGACCCCATGCTTGCGGATCATCTCTGGAATGCCCAAGGGCGCCAGCCCCTGGTTTTCATCGGCGCACTGGCTGTGTGGTTGCCCACCGGGGCAGTCGAGCTTGACCTGCACTCGCTTGGTCGCTGAGCGCGCCGGGTCATGGCCGACTTGCATGACCCGATAGTGGATACCGGACCTGCCGTTGCGGATAAAGCTCTCGGGCACCCGTAGGTGGATGGGCTGGCCGATATCCGCGGCTTCCAGGACCTTGGAGGCGACGTAGCAGGTGTCCCAGAACAGCTCGATCAGGTCGCCTTCTTCCATGCTGGCGTAGGGGGCAATCTCGATCAGCAGATGAGCCGCTGAGACACCGTTAATGGCGGATCCCGACGATTGCGCCAGGCGTGGAGCCGTCAGTTCTACTTTGTTCCGCAGACAGGTCATGCGTGTTCTCCTTGAAATACCGCAGCGAAGTCCGTTTCGAAGTTGCGTTAGTTCACATTGATTCAGGGTGTCGAGTTCAAGTGATAGCCGATTGGTTAATGCCGGTGTGCAGTTAATTGGCGTCTAGATAAGAGCGCGCCTGATAGGGTGTCAATAGATGAAAGTTGGGAAGTTGGTGATCCTTGGTCAATCAGAAATGTCCTACCTTGGAGGCGTTTCCAGCGTACAGGTGATTGGGGTTTTTCTCGGATGATCAAAGCTATAGAACTATAAAGCAGGCTATTTTCGGGACGGCGAGACGCAGAGCCTGGGCCAAGGTACGCCGCCGGAGGAAAGGGGAGGACGTAACTATTTATTCCGTGTGCGCGTAGGGATAAATACCAGGGGGGAGTTATTGTTTTTAACAGGCGCCACTTCCTTCCGTGGAAAGTGACTGTTGCAAATGGGAAGTTGCGGGTTGCGCGAAACTTCAGGCGTTAAGAAACTTGCTGAGAAACTGTCGGGTACGCTCTTCCTTGGGGTTGGCAAACAAGGCCTTGGCTTCGCCTTGTTCGACGATCACGCCCTTGTCAAAAAACACCACGCGGTTGGCCACGTCGCGTGCAAAGCCCATTTCGTGGGTGACGATGACCATGGTGCGTTTTTCTTCCGCCAGGCCACGAATGGTCGCCAGCACTTCACCGACCAGTTCCGGATCCAGCGCGGAGGTTGGTTCGTCGAAGAGGATCACTTCCGGCTCCATGGCCAGCGCCCTGGCGATCGCCACGCGCTGTTGCTGGCCGCCGGAGAGCCGGCGCGGGTAGGCATCTTCCTTGCCCGCCAGGCCGACCTTGGCCAGGAGTTTGCGGCCCAGTGCCAGGGCCTCCTCCCTGGGAATCTTCTTGACCACCAGTGGCCCTTCGGTGACGTTTTCCAGAGCCGTGCGGTGCGGGAACAGGTTGAAGTTCTGGAACACGAAGCCCACGTGCTGGCGCAATTGGCGCACCAGGCCCTGCTGCTGGTTCAGCGGGCGGCTACCATCGATCTCGATGTCGCCGACCTTGATCCGGCCACTGCTCGGCTCTTCGAGAAAGTTCAGGCAGCGCAGGAAGGTAGTCTTGCCCGAGCCGCTGGGGCCGATGATGGCGACCACCTCGCCTTCCTTGACCTCCAGGTCGATGCCATTGAGCACAACTTGACCCTTGAACTGCTTTGTCAGTTTTTCCACGACAATCATTGGGTCAGGACTCCTGGTCGTGCCGATTGACCCGCTCTTCCAACTTGTTCTGCAGGTGCGACAGCACCGTGGCCAGAACCCAGTAGATCAGCGCGGCGGCAAGATACATGGTGAAAATTTCGAAGGTGCGGGCGGTAATCAGCTGTGCCTGGCGGAACAGCTCCGGCACCTGGATGGTCGCGGCCAGCGCGGTGTCCTTGACCAGCGAGATGAAGCTGTTGCCCAGGGGCGGCAATGCGGTGCGCGCGGCTTGCGGCAGGATGGCCCGGCGCAGGGTCTGCGCACGGGTCATGCCGATACTGGCCGCGGCTTCCCATTGGCCCCGTTCGATCGAACTGATGGCGGCGCGCAGGATTTCGCAGGCATAGGCGGCCATGTTCAGCGAGAAGCCGATCAAGGCCGCCGGCAGCGGATCAAGCTCGACGCCCAATTGCGGCAAACCGTAATAGATCACGAACAGCTGCACCAGCAACGGCGTGCCGCGAAAGAACGACACATAAATGCGCGCGATCCAGCTCACCAGCTTGAAGCGCGACAGGCGCATCAAGGCCAGGCCGAAGCCCAGCAGCAGGCCGAAAAACATCCCGCCAAGGCTGAGGATGACGGTGTAGTACGCGCCCTTGAGAAGAAAGGGCGCGGAGTCCAGCGCGAGTTGGAAAGCCTCGCCCATTACTGAGTGACGTCAGCGTTGAAGTATTTTTCCGAAAGCTTCTTCAGCGTACCGTCGGCACGCAGCTTGTCGATCGCCTTGTTCACTGCGGCCAGCAGCTCAGGCTCGCCTTTGCGCAGGGCGATACCGGCTTCCTGACGAGAGAACGCTTCACCGGCAGCGGTGGTGTCCTTGGCTTTCTTGGCGTATTCCAGCGCGGCGAGGCGGTCGATCAGAATGGCGTCGATGCGCCCGACACGCAGATCCTGGAACTTGGTTGGGTCATCTTCGTAGGTGCGGATGTCAGCGGTCGGCACATTGGCCTTCACCCACTGCTCGTAGTTGGTGCCCAGGCCCACCCCGACTTTCTTGCCAGCCAGGTCGGCGGCGGACTTGATGCTGTCCTTGTTCTTGGTCAGTACCAGGGCCTGAATCCCGGAGACGGTGTAGGGCTCGGAGAAGTCGTACTTCTTCTTGCGCTCTTCAGAGATGGTTACCTGGTTGACGACCGCATCCAGGCGCTTGGACTCCAGGGCGGCGAGGATGCCATCCCACTTGGTCGGTTGCAGTTTGACCTTGACCCCCAGCTCCTTGGCCAGGGCTTCGGAAAATTCGACTTCGAAACCTGCCAGCTTGCCGTCGGCATCGACAAAACTGAACGGTGGGTAGGTGCCTTCCAGGCCGACGTTGATCACGCCCGCGTCCTTGATCTTTTGCAGTTGCTCACCGGCTACCGCTTGCCCCAACAGACCGGCACCAAGTACCAGGCCCAGCGAGCCCACCAGCAGATTTCGACGAAATGCGGAAAAATTCATGACAAGCCCCTGTGTTTTTTATGAAGACGTTTTTTATGAAGCAGGCAAAATCGGGAATTCCACATCCTGCCCTAGAAGCAGCGTATGCGTCTCGCGACAATTGCGCCTGCGGCGAGACTATAGGGCGGGATTTTTAGACTTGAAAATAATAAAAAGTGAGTTTGTTATTCCTTTTAGGGTTATTTGGTGGATGTCGTGGAATGCTTTAGGGCGCTATCGCGAGCAAGCTCGCTCCTACATGACGTGGATTGGCTTCAGGCGAACGATGCAGCGTAGGCAAACAGTGCCGGGGCGCCGCCAGTGTGCAGGAACAGGATAGGACCATTGTCGAAACGCTGCCTGCCAATGCCATCGAGCAGTCCGGCCATGGCCTTGCCGGTGTAGACCGGGTCGAGCAACAGGCCTTCCTGGCTCGCCAGCAGCTTGACCGCAGCCAGGGTACCGGCGCTCGGCTCGCCATAGCGGGGGGCGAAGTACTCGTCCCACAGTTGTACCTTGAAACTCGCCGGCAGTTGGATCCCCAGCAGTTCGGCGGTGCGTTCGGCCAGGCCCTGGACCTTGGGGCGCTGGTCTTCATCGGTGCGCGAGACGGTGACCCCGATCACCGGTAGTTCCGGTAGCACTTCACTCAATGCCAGCGCCAGGCCGCTATGGGTGCCGGCACTGCCCGAGGCCAGGACCACGGCCGCAAATTGCAGGCCGGTGTCCTTGATCTGTTCGGCCAGTTCCAGCCCTGCCCGCACATACCCCAGCGCGCCCAAGGCATTGGAGCCGCCAATTGGCACCAGGTACGGCTGCTTGCCGCTGCTGCGCAGGCGCTCCGCCAGGGCTTGCAACTGTTGGTCGGCGTTGTCGAGGTTGTCCACTAGCTCGACCTTGGCATCGAACAGGTCCAGCAGCAGGCGGTTGCCGTTGCCCAGGTAGTTGCTGTCATCCGTGCCGATCGGGTTTTCCAGCAGGGCGACGCAGCCCAGACCGAGCTTTGCGGCAATTGCCGCAGTCTGGCGCACATGGTTGGACTGGATGGCCCCGGCGGTGATCAGGGTGTCGGCGCCCTGGGCCAGTGCGTCGGCGGCCAGGTATTCGAGTTTGCGCAGCTTGTTGCCACCCATGGCCAGCGGCGTCAGGTCGTCACGCTTGACGTAGACCTCGCGCCCCAGCCAGGTCGACAGCCGCTCGAGCTTTTCCAAGGGGGTGGCGTTGACGAGAAGATCCAGTCGGTGAAAGCGAGCAAGCTGTTGTTTGATCATGGGTCCGCACGGGTAGTAGGAGGTGTCTGGACTATAGGCAGGCCGTTTTACCCGGGCAACCGTCAATCGCATATTCCTAAAAGTGCTAAGGCTCGCACAATTCGTTCTTAATTGCGGTTTGTGACCATACCGTAAAGTGACTGCCATTCAGGCGGCCTGGTATGGGGCCGCTGCGTGCGAGGAGTTTTGACCGTGAGTGAGCGTTCCAGCCATTGGCAATTACAGACCATCGTCAGCCAACTGCGCGTAGCCCGTGACCAGTGGCGTGCGCAAAATGGTCGCAGCAGCGGTGAGCAGGGTGGTCGCGAGCTGCCATCGCGCGCAGCGATGGCGGAGATTCTCGAAGCCCTCTGTGGCGCCTTGTTCCCGATGCGCCTGGGGCCGGTGGACCTGCGTGAGGAGAGCGAGGACTTCTACGTCGGGCACACTCTGGACGTGGCCTTGAATGCCCTGCTGGGCCAAGCGCGACTGGAGTTGCGCTATGTCGCCAGGCAAACCGCCCAGGTCGATACCGAGGTCGAGGCACGGGCCATCAGCCTGATCCAGGATTTCGCCCTGGCCTTGCCCGAGTTGCGCGGCCTGTTGGACTCCGACGTGCTCGCCGCCTATCACGGCGATCCGGCAGCCCGCAGCGTCGATGAGGTATTGCTCTGCTACCCGGGGATCCTGGCGGTGATTCACCATCGCCTGGCGCACCACCTGTACCGAGCCGGCCTGCCGTTGCTGGCGCGGATCAGCTCGGAAATTGCCCACTCGGCCACCGGCATCGACATCCACCCGGGTGCGCAGATCGGCCGCAGCTTCTTCATCGACCATGGCACGGGCGTGGTGATCGGCGAGACCGCGATCATCGGCGAGCGCGTGCGCATCTATCAGGCCGTGACCCTGGGCGCCAAGCGCTTCCCGGCGGACGAGGACGGTCAGTTGCAGAAGGGGCATGCGCGTCACCCGATCGTCGAGGACGATGTGGTGATCTACGCTGGTGCGACCATCCTCGGACGGATCACCATCGGCAAGGGCTCGAGCATCGGCGGCAACGTCTGGCTGACCCGCAGCGTACCGCCAGGGAGCAACCTGACCCAGGCCAATCTGCAGCATGATGATGGGACGCAGAAGTAAGCCTGCGGAGTCTTTTGATCCTGGTTTTGGGGGGTGGATCCGTTGCTGCGGTGATGGCGGCTTGGGGTTGCGCCCTTACCCCTGACCCACCGCCATCGCGGCATAGGTATCTACACAACTGTGGTGCGACGTTGCACCTGTGGAGAGAGAACCTGCTTGCGTAGTGACCTCGGGGCCGACCAGGGTGTTGGATAAGACCGAGTACATATCCATTCTTGCGGTAATGGCCTCCTATGGTTCCGCCTGACGGCGGCTCACTTTTGAACAGCCGGAATGCCGGCCCAGGCAAAAGTAAGCAAAACGCTTTTACCCCACCACTCGGTGCCTCGCTTAGGCTCGGCATGCCCGTACTCCGACATTGATTTGGGGGGCCGCCGCAATGGGCCCTCCCTGGCCCAGTGCGGCTAAACCGGCGTCCTGCCGGTTTACCCCCCAAATCAATATCGGATTACGGCCAGCGTGGTTAACGGGCGCCCAGGATCAAAAACAAAGCGAGGCGGCCTTAAAGCCGACCTGATCGCTAGGGCATGCGCGGTGTAGCTTCTACTTCCTAAGACGTTGACGAAGTCAGCAATCTTTTAATCTGGCTCTGGCTCTGGCTCTGGCTCTGGCTCTGGCTCTGGCTCTGGCTCTGGCTCTGGCTTTTGATCCTGGGCGCCCCGTTAACCACGCTGGCCGAACGCAGGCTTGAAGCCGTGGGTAACCCGGCAGGACGCCGGGTTAGCCGCCCCGCGCCATGGATGGCGCGTGGCGGCGGCCCACGGATTCAAGCCGGAGTGAGGGAACACCGAGCCTAAGCGAGGTGCCGAGTGGTGGGGCAAGAGCCTTTTGCTTACTTTTGGGCTCCTCCAAAAGTGAGCCGCTGTAAAAGCGGAACCATAGGTGGCCGTTACCGCAAAAATGGATATGTACTCGACCTAATCCAACACCCCGGCCAGCCCACAGGCCGCTACAAAGTTGTGTAGATACCTATGGCCATCGCGGGCAAGCCCGCTCCCACAGGGCTTGTGAGACCTGGTAAATGGTGGCTGACCATTTGCTAAATATCCGTTGAACGATTCCGTTCAACCTCACGTCATACCCTTCCTTGAGCTAGCGTACGAGAGTACCGCCGAGCCTTGGAATTAGTCCTTAGTGCCCTATCCATGTTTAACTTGAACGTTCATTCAAGTTAAACCGGTGGTTCGCTGCCCGCTCACAACAGGAGGCTTGCCTTTGCTGAGTCCGAAATTTACAGCCACGCTTTACCCACAGAAGGTGCACCGTCCATGAGTGCATCCGCTACCCCTCCCAGCGGTCAAATCCGCATGAATCCGCCGGTGTTTTATTTCGCGGCGAGTTTCATCCTGCTGTTCGGCCTGGTGGTCATCGCCTTCCCGCAGCAGTCCGGTGCCTGGCTCCTGGCAGCACAAAACTGGGCGGCCAACACGGTCGGCTGGTACTACATGCTGGCAATGACCCTGTATCTGGTCTTCGTGGTGGTCACCGCCTTGTCTGGCTACGGCAAGATCAAGCTCGGTGCCGACCACGACGAGCCCGAATTCAGTTACCTGTCCTGGGCCGGCATGCTGTTCGCCGCCGGCATCAGTATCACGCTGTTCTTCTTCTGCGTTTCCGAACCCCTGACGCATCTGTCGCTACCGCCCCAGGGCGAAGCCGGCACGGCCGATGCGGCGCGCCAGGCGATGCAGATTCTGTTCCTGCACTGGGGCCTGCACGGCTGGGGGGTGTTCGCCTTTGTCGGCATGGCCCTGGCGTACTTCGCCTACCGGCACAACCTGCCGCTGGCCCTGCGTTCGGCGCTGTACCCGCTGATCGGCAAGCGCATCAACGGCCCGATCGGCTACGCGGTGGATGGTTTTGGCATTATCGCCACGGTATTTGGCCTGGGCGCGGACATGGGCTTTGGCGTGCTGCACCTCAACTCCGGCCTCGATTACCTGTTCGGCGTCGCGCACACCCAGTGGGTCCAGGTCGGGCTGATCACCTTGATGATGGGCGCGGCGATTATCGTCGCCGTCGCGGGTGTGGATAAGGGCGTGCGGGTGATGTCCGACATCAACATGCTGCTGGCCTGCGCGCTGTTGCTGTTCGTGCTGTTTGCCGGCCCCACCCAGCACCTGCTCAATACCTTGATCCAGAACCTTGGCGACTATCTGGGCGCCTTGCCGATGAAGAGTTTTGACCTCTACGCCTACGACAAGCCCAGCGACTGGCTGGGCGGCTGGACGGTGTTCTATTGGGCCTGGTGGATTGCATGGTCGCCCTTTGTCGGGCTGTTCATTGCACGGATTTCCCGTGGCCGGACCATCCGTGAGTTTGTCTTCGGGGTGCTGCTGATTCCGCTGGGCTTCACCCTGGCGTGGATGTCGATCTTCGGCAACAGCGCCATCGACCAGGTACTCAACCACGGCATGAGCGCGCTCGGCATGTCGGCGATCGACAACCCGTCGATGACCCTGTACCTGCTGCTGGAAACCTACCCGTGGAGCAAGACGGTGATCGCCGTGACGGTGTTCATCAGCTTCGTGTTCTTTGTCACCTCGGCCGACTCCGGCACCGTGGTGCTCTCGACGCTGTCGGCCAAGGGCGGCAATGCCGATGAAGACGGGCCGAAATGGCTGCGGGTGTTCTGGGGGGCGATGACCGCGTTGGTGACCAGTGCGCTGTTGTTCGCCGGCAGCATCGACTCGTTGAAGTCGGCGGTGGTCCTGACCTCGCTGCCGTTCTCGATGATTTTGCTGTTGATGATGTGGGGGCTGCACAAGGCCTTCTATCTCGAGTCGCAGAAGAAGATCGCGCAGATGCACTCCTTGGCCCCGGTCTCGACCTCGCGCCGTGGCAAGGGCGGCTGGCGCCAGCGCTTGAGCCAGGCCGTGCACTTCCCGTCCCGCGATGAGGTGTATCGCTTCCTCGAGACCACGGTGCGTCCGGCGATCGAGGAAGTGACGGCGGTGTTCGTCGAGAAGGGGGTGAACGTGGTTGCACAGCCGGACCCGGCCAACGACAGCGTCAGCCTGGAAATCGGTCACGGCGACCAGCACCCGTTCATCTACCAGGTGCAGATGCGCGGCTACTTCACGCCGTCGTTCGCCCGTGGCGGCATGGGCCCAAAGGAGCTGCGCAACCGCCGTTACTACCGCGCCGAAGTGCACTTGAGCGAGGGCAGTCAGGACTACGACCTGATGGGCTACACCAAGGAGCAGATCATCAACGACATCCTCGACCAGTACGAGCGCCACATGCAGTTCCTGCACTTGGTGCGTTGATCGGGGCCGGGCTGCTCAGGTGTTGCTCATGGTCATGAACAACACCAGGGCAGCCACCGGCACGGCAAACACCATGAACCCCACCATCAACTCATGGATCACTGACTGCCCGCCAACCATCACGCCGATGGCGCCGTTGATTGTCGACAGCGCCAGCCACAGCACGACAAAACTGTAGGTCAGGGTCTGTGGGCTGAAGCCGAGTTGCTGGCCGATGAACAACATCAGCGCCAGCAGGGCCAGGCCGAAGGCGATAATGATGGTGCTGTGCATGGTCGTACACTCCTGTGCGTCCTATCGAGCATAGGCGTGCTTCGCCCCAATGCGGTTTAGACCAGCGCATCTCCTCGGCAACAATTCAGTTAAAACGGCACATCCCCCAGCACCGTGGCCCGGTGCATCACGCGCCGGGCGGGGCGGTAGTCGTCCACTGCAAAGTGCTGGGTCACGCGGTTGTCCCAGAAGGCCACGTCGTCGGTCTGCCAGCGCCAGCGGATGGTGAATTCCGGGCGGGTGGCGTGGGCGAACAGCAGCTTGAGGATGGCTTCGCTTTCGCTGTCCGAGAGCTCATTGATTCGGGTCGTGAAGCCTTCATTGACGAACAGCGACTTGCGCCCGCTGACCGGGTGCGTGCGGATCACCGGGTGCGACAGTGGTGGGTTTTTCTTGCGCGTGGCTTCCCATTGTTCGAGCGCTTGCGCAGTGTTGCCAAAGCGCTCCAGCGGGAACGATTTGACGAAATCGTGGGTGGCGCTCAGGCCCTGCAACAGGACCTTGAGAGGCTCGGACAGGGCTTCATAGGCCGCGATGCCGCTGGCCCACAGGGTATCGCCACCAAATTCTGGCAACAGCTTGGCACTTAGTACTGCGCCCAGGGCCGGAGTCGGCAGGAAGGTCACGTCGGTGTGCCAGACGGCGTTGTCGCGCACATCGGTTTGGGCCGTGTCGAGGATCAGCACTTCAGGCTGTTCCGGCACGTTGGGGTAGATCGGGTGAATGTGCAGGTCGCCGAAGTTGGCGGCAAAACGCGCCTGTTGCTGCGCGGTGACCGGTTGATTGCGAAAGAACAGCACCTGATGCTTGAGCAGGGCTTGCTCGATGGCGTCGCGCTGCTCGACGTTCAGGGGCTGGGCAATATCGACGCCACTGATCTGCGCGCCGAGGGCATGGCTCAAGGGGGTGATGGTCAGGCTGCTCATGGGGCTCTCTTCAATCCGGGTGCCGAAGTGTCGGCATAGTCAATTCAATGGGTCTGGCCGTGCCACGGCACCAGTTTGCGTTGCAGGGCACGCAGGCCCATCTCCATGGCAAAGGCAATCAGCGCGATCACCAGGATGCCCAGGACCACGACGTCGGTGACCAGGAACTGCGCGGCCGACTGCACCATGAAACCCAGGCCGCTGGTGGCGGCAATCAGTTCGGCGGCGACCAGGGTCGACCAGCCCACGCCCAGGCCGATGCGCACACCGGTGAGAATGTCCGGCAAGGCGCTGGGAAAAATCACGTGGCGAATCAGTTGTGCCCGGGTTGCCCCCAGCGACTGCGCGGCGCGCAGTTTGGCCGGGTCGACGGTACGTACGCCGGTGGCGGTGGCGATGGCAATCGGCGCAAAGATCGCCAGGTAGATCAGCAGGACCTTGGACAGCTCGCCGATGCCGCACCAGATCACGATCAGGGGCAGATAGGCCAATGGTGGAATCGGCCGGTAGAACTCGATCAGCGGGTCGAGCACGCCCCGGGCGATGCGGTTGTGACCGATGGCAATGCCCACCGGTACGGCACTCAGCACGGCAAACCCCAGGCCCAGGCCAATACGCCCAAGGCTGGCGCCCAGGTGTTGCCACAAGGTCGAGTCCATGTAGCCGCTGGTCGCCAGTAGCCAGCCCTTTTGCAGGACTGCCGAGGGTGGCGGCAGGAACAGTGGTTCGATCAGGCCGGTGGCGGTCACGGCCCACCACAGCGTGATCAGGCTGACCAGGGTCAGGACGCTGATCCAGCGGGTGCCGATGCTGCGCCGCAGTGGCAGGGGACTGGTCGGGCTGGATGTCTTGGCCGATGCGGCCGGGATCTCATAAGTGCTCATGCGCGCTCCTGCCGCTGGGCGGCGCTGCGTTGCGAGAACACACGGGCGAGCACGTGTTCGCGGGTTTCAATGAAGCGCGGGTCGGATTTGATCGCCCGTGCCGATTCGCCGGCGGCATATCGCCGCCCGAAATCCAATGTCAGGCGTTCGACGATTTGCCCGGGGTTGGGCGCCAGCAGAATCAGGTCGGTGGCGAGGAACACCGCCTCTTCGATGTCATGGGTAATCAGGAATACCGGTTTGGCGGTGCGGCGCCAGACTTGCAGCAACAGCTCCTGCATCTGTTCGCGGGTGAAGGCGTCGAGGGCGCCGAAGGGTTCGTCCATCAGCAACACCCGTGGGTCGGCGGCAAGGGCGCGAGCCAGGCCGACGCGCTGTTTCTGACCGCCCGAGAGCTGCCAGATGCGCCGGCTGTCAAAGCCTGCGAGGTCGACCAGGGCGAGCATTTCCCGCGCTCGGATTTCACGCTGGGCGCGGGGTACACCGGCCAGTTCGAGGCCGAAACCAACGTTGGCCAGCACATCCTGCCAAGGCAGCAATGCATCGTCCTGGAACACCACGCCGCGTTCGGCACCTGGGCCTTTGACAGGGACGCCGTCGAGGGTGATGCGCCCGGCGCTGGGCTCGACAAACCCGGCGATCAGGTTCAACAGCGAGGTCTTGCCACTGCCGGACGGGCCGAGGGCGACCAGCAGTTGCTGGGGCCCCAGGGTCAAGGAAATATCCGCCAGTACCGGTTCCGGGCTGCCTGGGTACTGTGCGCTGATGCGCTCCAGCTGTAGCAAGGCCATCGCGATGTGCTCCGATCAGTTGGTGATGTATTTGGCGCTGACGTAGGGCGCGTAGTCCGGCAGCACGGCCTCGACCTTGCCTTGTTCCTTGAGGAACGTGGCGGTGTCGGTAATGGCCTTGGTGGTCGGTGCACCCAGGGTGAGCACCTGATCAGCCGCCAGCGGGTAGACGTTGCCTTGCAGCAGCAGCGGAATGTCGCTGGCCTTGGCACCCGACAGCTTCACCAGTTTGTCGACGTTGCCCTGGTTGGCGAGCCAGGCTTGCGGGTCTTTGCGATAGTCGGCGTAGGCATCGAGGGTGACTTTGGCGAAGGCGGTGACGATTTCCGGGTGCTTCTCGGCGAAGTCCTTGCGCACGATCCAGGCATCGAAAGTCGGAGCGCCGAACTTGGCCAGTTCACCGGAGGTGATCAGCACCTTGCCGTTTTCCTTGGCAACGCCCAAGGCCGGGTCCCAGACGTAGGTGGCGTCGATGTCACCGCGTTTCCACGCCGCGATGATCGCCGGCGGGGCGAGGTTGAGCACGGTGACTTTCGAGGGGTCGATGTTCCAGTGCTTGAGCGCGGCCAGCAGGCTGTAGTGACCGGTGGAGACAAAGGGCACGGCGATCTTCTTGCCGACCAGGTCTTGTGGGGTCTTGATCCCGGAACCGTCGCGGGCGACCAGGGCTTCGGCGGCGCCGATCTGGGTGGCGATAAGGAACGTCTGGACTGGCACTTTGCGGGTAATTGCCGCGGTCAGCGGGCTGGAACCCAGGTAGCCGATCTGCACGTCGCCGGAGGCGATGGCGGCGATGATGTCGGCACCGTTGTCGAATTTGCGCCAGTCGATCTTGGCGTTGGTAGCTTTTTCGTAGGCGCCGTCGGCCTGAGCCACTTTGGCCGGGTCAACGGTGGTCTGGTAGGCGACAGTGACGTCGGCCGCCTGGGCGAAAAAGCTCGCGGCAGCCAGGGACGCGGCCGCCAGGAGGCGTAGGGGGAAGTGCAGTTTCATCATCGAGTCCTCATCAGGCGGCCGGGATTTCGGCGAGTGATGAGACTAAATGATCTAAGAATTCGAAAATAAATAACTTTTTCGAATTAGCTTATGTGAAGAAAGCTTGAGGAGCGACCGCTACGCGGTCATCGCGAGCAGGCTCGCTCCCACATGGGTTTAATGGTGATTGCACGATTGTGCTCACACCGAGAATCCACTGTGGGAGCGAGCTTGCTCCGGGCGCAGTTGCGACGATAACGTGCGCAGGACCTTCGGCGGTTAGTTACTGATCGCCAGAATACTCGCCTGATACGAGCCGACAAACACATCAAAGTCACCGACCTCGTTCTGTTCCAGCTCGGTTTGTTGCTCCAGGGACGCGCGGGCCGCAGCTTCGAACCGGGCCTGTTCTGCGGCCGGCAGCGGTTGGCTACGGAAGAACTCGGCGTGGGCCTGGCTCTGGCGCAGGGAGAACTGGGCGAAGCTTTCCTTGTGCTCGTTCATCGCCGCCAGCACCTGGGCGGACGGGGTCAGGGACGGGTCCTTGATCTTCGCCAGCTGTGCATCGAGGGCTTTGCTGTGGGTGTCAGCGCCATGGCTCTGGTCCAGCAATGCAGCCACCGGGGCGATTTTTTCCAGCAGTTCGAAGGCCCATTCCTTCATGTCCACCGGCTGTCCATCGCGCTGCAGTTGCAGGCCCGGACGGCGCCCGTCCTTGACCACGCTGAGGAAGTTCGAGGTGGCGTTGCTACAGGTGTTGCTGGTCAGCAGCGGGCTGTCGTTCAGCGCGCAGTACAGCAGGAAGGCGTCGAGGAAACGTGCTTCGGGCAGGTCGATGCCGGTTGGCAGGAACGGGTTGATGTCCAGGAGGCGCACTTCAACGTACTGGATGCCCCGGGCCACCAGGGCCTGGATCGGCCGCTCGCCGGTGTAGGTCACACGTTTGGGGCGGATGTTGGAGTAGTACTCGTTCTCGATCTGCAGGATGTTGGTGTTGAGCTGGACCCATTCCCCGTCCTTGTGGGTGCCGACTTCCACGTAGGGCGCATAGGGTGTGGCCACCGCTTTGCGCAGGCTGTCGGTGTAGCTGTCCAGGTCGTTGTAGCACGGCGTCAGGCCGGCCTGGGCGTTGCTCTGGTAACCCAGGTCGCTCATGCGCAGGCTGGTGGCGTAAGGCAGGTACAGGGTGTCGGCGTCCAGTTGTTCCAACTGGTGCGAACGACCGCGCAGGAAACCGGCGTCGAGTGCCGGCGAGGCCCCGAACAGGTACATCAGCAACCAGCTGTAGCGCCGGAAGTTGCGGATCAGGGCGATGTAGGCCGAGGACTGATAGTCGCGATCGGTACCGACAAACCCTTCGGATTCCTTGAGCAGCGGCCAGAGCTTCTCCGGCAGCGAAAAGTTGTAGTGAATCCCGGCAATGCACTGCATGGTCTTGCCGTAGCGCAGGGCCAGGCCCTTGCGGTAGACGTATTTGAGCTGACCGATGTTGGAGGTGCCGTAGTAGGCGATCGGGATGTCTTCCTCGGCCGGCAACGGGCACGGCATCGATGGACTCCACAGGTACTCGTTGCCGAGTTTGCTGTAGGCAAAGCGATGAATGCTGTCCAGGCTCGCCAGGGTATCTGCCGGGTCCGGCAGGGCGGGCGTGATGAACTCCAGCAGCGACTCGGAATAGTCGGTGGTGATTTGTTCGTTGGTCAGCGCGGAACCCAATTCTTCCGGGTGCGGCGTTTGCGCCAGGCGACCTTCGCTGGTCACGCGCAGGCATTCACGTTCGATGCCGTGAAGGCACTGTTCGAGCAGAGAGAGGTTAGCGCGCTCACCGAGCAGAGCCAGGCGGCGGTTGAGAAGTTCGCTCAAGTTGGATTCCTTCACGCGTCAGTCGCCCCAATATGGGGGTGGGCAAGACGGTCTACAAGGGTGAAGTGGAAACTGGCGTTTTCGCCTGGTTTTTTCGCCGCCCAGGCCTCATGCCGGTCGGTCGGCAACTGCACAATCCCTGTGGGAGCGAGCTTGCTCGCGATGAGGGCGTCTCAGTCAACATTAACGTCGTCTGACACACCGCCATCGCGAGCAAGCTCGCTCCCACAGGTTGCATTGCGCTGAAATTAACCCAAATCGATGAGCGGCATCTACAGGACAGCGAATGTGCCTTGTGCTTTTGCGACCAGTTTGTCGCCTTGCATCACGTCGGCCTCGACCACCAGCGTGCGCCGGCCCGGGTGCAGCACCCGGGCCGTGCACAGCACCTCGCCGTCCGAGACGGCGCGGATGTAGTTGATCTTGCACTCGATGGTCGCGCTCTGCTGGTCAAAGCCATGCACGCTGGAACAGGCCAGCCCCATGGCAATGTCCACCAGGCTGAACAGGGCCCCACCGTGCAGCTTGCCACCGCGATTGCGCAGCTCTGGCGCAAGGCCCAGGGCGACTTGCGCGACCCCGGTTTCCAGGCTGTGCAAACGGCAACCCAAGAGCTTGAAGAAGGCGCTTTCGGACAACCCGGCAGGGACCTCCATCAGCGTTTCTTCAATTGCTTGGCGTTGGCAAACAGCGACGCCATGGCGTTGTTGCTTGGCGCGGCCGCCGGGGTTTCCTTGCGCGGTGCGTTGTTCGAAGACTGGCGTGGAGCCGAGCCTGGACGTGCACCACGGGCACCGTCGATCTTCTCGCCGGGGGTGTCGCTCATGCGCATCGACAGGCCCACGCGTTTACGCGGAATGTCGACTTCCATGACTTTGACCTTGACCACGTCACCGGCTTTCACCGCTTCCCGTGGGTCCTTGATGAACTTCTCGGAAAGCGCGGAGATATGCACCAAACCGTCTTGATGCACGCCGATATCCACAAATGCGCCGAAGTTGGTCACGTTGGTCACCACGCCTTCGAGGATCATCCCCAGTTGCAGGTCCTTGAGGTCTTCGACGCCTTCCTGGAACTCGGCGGTCTTGAACTCGGGACGCGGGTCGCGACCAGGTTTTTCCAGCTCTTGCAGGATGTCGGTGACGGTTGGCAGGCCGAAGGTTTCGTCGGTGTATTTCTTCGGGTCCAGGCGCTTGAGAAAGCCTGCGTCGCCAATCAGCGAGCGGATATCACGGTCGGTCTCAGCGGCAATGCGCTGTACCAGCGGATAGGCTTCCGGGTGCACCGCCGAGGAGTCCAGCGGGTTGTCGCCGTTCATTACACGCAGGAAACCGGCGGCCTGTTCGAAGGTTTTTTCTCCCAGGCGGGCGACCTTCTTCAGTGCGGCGCGGGTCTTGAATGCGCCGTGTTCGTCGCGGTGGCTGACGATGTTCTGCGCCAGGGTCGCGTTGAGGCCGGAGATGCGCGCCAGCAGCGCCACGGAGGCGGTGTTGACGTCGACCCCGACGGCGTTCACGCAGTCTTCGACCACCGCGTCCAGGCCACGCGCAAGTTTCAACTGCGACACGTCGTGCTGGTACTGGCCGACGCCGATCGACTTCGGATCGATCTTCACCAGTTCCGCCAGCGGGTCCTGCAGGCGCCGGGCAATCGACACCGCACCACGGATCGATACGTCCAGATCCGGGAATTCCTTGGAGGCCAGCTCCGAGGCCGAGTACACCGAAGCACCGGCTTCGGAGACCATGACCTTGGTCATTTTCATCGCTGGGTATTTTTTGATCAGGTCGGCGGCCAGCTTGTCGGTTTCCCGGCTGGCGGTGCCGTTGCCGATGGCGATCAGGTCAACCGAGTGCTTGGCGCACAAGGCCGCCAGCACCGCGATGGTCTGGTCCCACTTGTTATGCGGCACGTGCGGGTAGACCGTGGCGTGGTCGAGCATCTTGCCGGTGGAGTCGACCACCGCGACCTTGCAGCCGGTGCGCAGGCCCGGGTCCAGGCCCAGGGTGGCGCGCGGGCCGGCCGGGGCGGCTAGCAGCAGGTCGTGCAGGTTGTGGGCAAAGACGTTGATGGCTTCGGTCTCGGCGCCGTCACGCAGCTCGCCCAGCAGGTCGGTTTCAAGGTGGGTGTAGAGCTTGACCTTCCAGGTCCAGCGCACCACTTCGCCCAGCCATTTGTCGGCCGGGCGGTTCTGGTTGGCGATGCCGAATTGCTGGCCGATCATGCCTTCGCACGGGTGCATGGTGCCCGGCAGCTCGTCGCCGACTTTCAGCGCGGAGCTGAGGATGCCTTCGTTGCGGCCACGGAAAATTGCCAGTGCGCGGTGCGACGGCATGCTTTTGAGCGGTTCATCGTGTTCGAAGTAATCGCGGAACTTGGCGCCTTCCTCTTCCTTGCCGGCGATCACGCGGGCACTGAGAGTGGCTTCCTGCTTGAGGTAGCTGCGCAACTTGTCGAGCAGGTTGGCGTCTTCGGCGAAGCGCTCCATGAGGATGTACTTGGCGCCTTCGAGGGCCGCCTTGACGTCGGCCACGCCTTTCTCGGCATCGACGAAGCGCGCGGCTTCGGCGTCTGGCGCGAGGGTCGGGTCGTTGAACAGGCCGTCGGCCAGCTCGCCGAGGCCGGCTTCCAGGGCGATCTGGCCCTTGGTGCGGCGCTTCTGCTTGTACGGCAGGTACAGGTCTTCGAGGCGGGTCTTGGTGTCGGCGAGCTTGATGTCACGCTCGAGTGCCGGGGTCAGCTTGCCTTGCTCCTGGATGCTGGCCAGGATGCTGATGCGCCGTTCGTCGAGTTCTCGCAGGTAGCGCAGGCGCTCTTCCAGGTGTCGCAACTGGATGTCATCGAGGCTGCCGGTCACTTCTTTCCGGTAGCGGGCGATGAAGGGCACTGTGGAGCCTTCATCGAGTAGCGCGACGGCCGCTTCGACCTGTTGTGGGCGGACACCGAGTTCCTCGGCGATGCGGCTGTTGATGCTGTCCATAAAACCACCTGACAAATTGTGAAAGCAGGCTCGCGGGCGCAGTGACTAGGCCCGGCGAGTCTGGTTGAGCGGCCTGGCCTGCGCCGCTACCTGGATCAAAAGGCATCCCATTGACCCGTGAAATCGAAAAATTACTGCCCGGCGCGGAAAAATAAAAAGCCGCCACAGACGGTAACGATCTGACGTTGCCTGACACAAAAGGCCGCGCATTATAACCAGCGTTCCGCGCTTCGGGGGCTAAAGCAACCTGTAGGCACAATGCCTGTATCGCTGGCGGTAGAGGAAAAATCTGCTAACAATGCACACGGTGCGTATAACGGCAGCTACGCCATAATGCGCGCCGAGATCAAAGGAGCATCCAATGAGCAGCACTGCACAAACTGCTGAAGGCGAAAAAATTCTAATCGTTGACGACGATCCGGGGCTCAGCAGCCTGCTGGAACGTTTTTTCGTCAGCAAGGGCTACCGTGCCCGCGCCGTACCGAACACCGAACAGATGGATCGTCTGCTGGCCCGTGAAGTGTTCAACCTGGTCGTCCTCGACCTGATGCTGCCCGGTGAAGACGGCCTGACCGCCTGCCGCCGCCTGCGTGGCGCGAACAACCAGATCCCGATCATCATGCTCACCGCCAAGGGCGACGAGCTGAGCCGCATCAAGGGCCTGGAGCTGGGAGCCGATGATTACCTGGCCAAGCCGTTCAATCCGGACGAGCTGATGGCGCGCGTCAAGGCGGTCCTGCGCCGTCAGTCGACACCGGTGCCGGGCGCGCCGGGCAGCGAAGACGAAAGCGTGAGCTTCGGTGACTACGAGCTGTCATTGGCTACCCGCGAACTCAAGCGCGGCGATGAAGTACACATGCTCACCACGGGTGAGTTCGCGGTCCTCAAGGCGCTGGTGATGAACGCGCGCCAGCCGCTGACCCGCGACAAGCTGATGAATCTGGCCCGTGGCCGCGAATGGGATGCCCTGGAGCGCTCCATCGATGTACAGATCTCCCGCTTGCGCCGGATGATCGAACCCGACCCTTCCAAGCCACGTTACATCCAGACTGTCTGGGGTGTGGGCTACGTGTTCGTTCCGGACGGCACTGCGACCAAGTGATCAGTCATTTGTAGGAGCGAATCGGCCGGATAGTGCGTTATCCGGTTGATTCGTGATCCGCAACTCTGCGAGTCTCTCTCGCTCCTGCAAAGTGTGTAGCTGTGTCCTATGAAAACCCCTGTGTGGTTCCCTCAGAGTTTCTTCTCCCGCACCCTCTGGCTGGTGCTGATCGTCGTGCTTTTTTCCAAGGCGCTGACCCTGGTTTATCTATTGATGAACGAGGACGTGCTGGTGGATCGTCAGTACAGCCACGGTGTCGCCCTGACACTGCGCGCGTACTGGGCCGCCGACGAAACCAACCGAGCTGAAATTGCCGACTCCGTCGGATTGATCCGTGTGGTCGGCGCTGGCGTGCCCGACGGTGAGCAGCATTGGCCCTACAGTGAAATCTACCAACGGCAGATGCAGGCCGAACTGGGTGGTGACACCGAAGTGCGCCTGCGCATGCACGCACCGCCAGCGCTCTGGGTGCGGGCGCCGAGCCTGGGCGATGGCTGGCTGAAAGTGCCGCTGTACCCGCATCCGCTGCGGGGCCAGAAAATCTGGAGCGTGCTGGGTTGGTTCCTCGCCATCGGACTGTTATCCACCGCCTCGGCGTGGATCTTCGTCAGCCAGCTCAACCAGCCCCTCAAGCGCCTGGTGGATGCCGCGCGGCAACTGGGGCAGGGCCGCAGCGTGCGGCTGCCGATCAGCGACACGCCCAGCGAGATGGCCGAAGTGTATCGGGCCTTCAACCAGATGGCCGAGGATGTCGAGCAGGCAGGGCGTGAGCGTGAGTTGATGCTGGCGGGGGTGTCCCATGACCTGCGTACGCCCCTGACCCGCTTGCGCCTATCGCTGGAGCTGATGGGCGGCCACAACGACCTGACGGACGACATGGTGCGCGACATCGAGGACATGGACGCGATTCTCGACCAGTTCCTGGCATTCATTCGTGATGGTCGCGACGAGTCGGTGGAGGAGGTCGACCTGAGCGACCTGGTGCGTGAAGTGGCGGCGCCCTACAACCAGAACGAAGAACGCGTGCGCCTGCGCCTGGAGCCAATCCAACCGTTCCCGCTGCGTCGGGTATCGATGAAGCGCCTGCTGAACAACCTGATCGGCAACGCCTTGCATCACGCTGGCAGCGATGTCGAGGTGGCGGCTTACGTCTCGGGGGATGTCAGCGCGCCGTACGTGGTGCTGAGTGTCATGGATCGCGGGGCCGGCATCGATCCGGCGGAGCTGGAGGCGATCTTCAACCCGTTCACCCGCGGCGACCGTGCCCGGGGCGGCAAGGGCACCGGGTTGGGGTTGGCCATCGTCAAGCGCATCGCGTCGATGCATGGCGGCAATGTCGAACTGCGCAACCGTTCCGGCGGTGGCCTGGAGGCGCGGGTGCGGTTGCCGTTGGGGTTGATGTTGCCTCGGGATGCGGTTTGACAGCTGAAAAGATTGCAGCCTGAAAAGATCGCAGCTCCTGCAGGGGCTGCGATCTTTTGGTTTAGCCCTTGCCTTTGGTCCGGGTCATGTTCGGTCCACCGTTCTTCTCCAGATGCTGGATGATCATCCCCGCCACGTCCTTGCTGGTGGTGGTTTCGATCCCTTCCAGGCCCGGTGAGGAGTTCACTTCCATCACCAGCGGTCCGTGGTTGGAGCGCAGGATGTCGACGCCGGCCACCGCCAGGCCCATGACCTTGGCCGCGCGCAGTGCCGTCATGCGTTCTTCCGGGGTGATCTTGATCAGGCTGGCGCTGCCGCCACGATGCAGGTTGGAGCGGAACTCGCCTGGCTTGGCCTGACGCTTCATCGCCGCAATCACCTTGTCGCCGACCACGAAGCAGCGGATGTCCGCGCCACCGGCTTCCTTGATGTATTCCTGGACCATGATGTTCTGCTTGAGGCCCATGAACGCCTCGATCACCGACTCGGCGGCGGTCGCTGTTTCGCATAGCACCACGCCGATGCCCTGGGTCCCTTCCAGTACTTTGATCACCAGGGGCGCGCCATTGACCATGTCGATCAAGTCAGGGATGTCGTCCGGCGAGTGGGCAAAACCGGTGACCGGCAGGCCGATGCCACGGCGTGACAGCAACTGCAACGAGCGCAGTTTGTCCCGCGAGCGGGCAATCGCCACCGACTCGTTGAGCGGGAACACGCCCATCATTTCGAACTGGCGCAACACCGCGCAACCATAAAAGGTCACCGACGCGCCGATCCGCGGGATCACGGCGTCGAACCCTTCCAGGGGTTTGCCGCGGTAGTGGATCTGCGGCTTATGGCTGGCAATGTTCATATAGGCGCGCAGGGTATCGATCACCACCATCTCATGGCCGCGTTCGGTCCCGGCTTCAACCAAACGACGAGTGGAATACAGACGCGGGTTCCGCGACAGCACAGCGATCTTCATGCAACACCTGTGGAGGAGAGAGTGGACACCGGGAACACCGGCTTGTCTTGAACGTACTTGATGCCGGGATTGACCACCAACTGGCCGTCGATCAGGGCCTTGGAGCCGAGGAGCAAGCGATAACGCATGGACTTGCGGCAGGCGAGGGTGAACTCGACTCGCCAGACCCGATCACCGAGTGCCAGGGTGGTGCTGATCACGTAGCGCACCTGCGCGTGACCATTGGAGCTCTTGATGGTTTTTCGTGTCACCAGCGGCGCTTCACAGCGACGGTGGCGCAACTGCACCACCGTGCCCAGGTGTGCGGTAAACCGCACCCACTTCTCGCCATCGCGCTCGAACGGCTCGATCTCGGTGGCGTGCAGGCTGGAGGTGCTGGCACCGGTGTCGATTTTCGCACGCAGGCCCGCAACTCCCAGATCAGGGAGCGCCACCCACTCGCGCAGACCGACAACGGTCAAATGGTCAAATGTCTTCAAATGTGCTCAACCGGTGAGATACCCGCTCGCACCGCAACGCGGTCGAATGGGCGGTATTCACGCAGAATAGTGGTTAAAAGGCGACAGATATCTACAGCCCGGATTGCCGCTCCTCGGATGCGGCCTGAGGAGGTGGAGCATTGTATGCTGCGGCGGTGAAATTCATGGCATGACAGAAACGGTAGTACAGTTCAGAAATATTTCAGAATGAGGAAAACCCATGGCACAAAAAAGCGAAGAGGACGACAAAGTCCGTCTCGATAAGTGGTTGTGGGCGGCGCGCTTTTACAAAACCCGCGCGCTGGCCAAGGCCGCCATCGAGAGTGGCAAGGTGCATTGTCGAGGTGAGCGCTGCAAGCCAGGCAAGGAGCCGCGCGTCGGTGATGAGTTACAGATCCGCATCGGATTTGAAGAACGCACGGTGGTGGTCCAGGCGCTATCGATTGTTCGGCGCGGCGCCCCAGAGGCCCAGGCGCTGTACGCGGAGACCGACGCCAGTATCGTCAAGCGCGAGAATGCCGCGGCACTGCGCAAGGCCGGCGCCCTGAGTGTCACTACCGACGGCAAGCCGAGCAAGAAACAGCGCCGTGACCTGTTCAAGTTTCACGGCAGCAGCCACGAATAGCGGACCAAGGATTGCCACCTGCAGGTGGCGATCCTTGCAGCGGACATTCAATCAGCCGGCAGCAACATTTCGCACGACGCTCATCCGCGAAACCACCGGCAACTGGCCCAGTAACTTGAAAAGTGGCGCGGTCAGCCGCATAAAGAACTCCGACGCCCTGGCAGCGAACGGCGTGTAGTAACCCCAGCCCAAGGCCCAGACCGCCAGCAGCATACCGCCGATGTAATCGTCCTGGCCCCAGTGGGCGCCAGCTACCAGGCGCGGCAGCATGAACAGCAGGGCCAGGCTCCAGACCGTCAGCCATTGCCCCAGGGTACGGCTGAACAGGCTCATGAACAGTGCCCAGATAATTAGCACCGAGGCATGGTCCCCGGGAAAGCTCTGGCTGGAACGGTCCTTGAGTTCCCAGGTCTTTTCCAGGCCCGGGAAGTAGTCGCTCATCTGCACCGCGCCGGCGATCACCATCGACGGGCTCTGGTGTTGCCAGCCAAGGTGCGCGGCGACTTTGGAGAACAGGGTACGGATCACCAGCATCAGCAACAGAATGGCGAAGAAGCCAAAAAAAGCGCGGCGCACATCGCCGGCCTTGAACACCCAGTTGCCGCGAATCAGCAGCGCCAGCAGGATCACCCCGACCACCGCGTCAAAGGGTCTCAGGCTGGCAACCGCCCAGATGTGCAGCCAGGTTGGATTGGTCGCCAGGGGGTCATTGAGTAAATGAAAAAGCCACTCGTCGAAAATCACACACAGCATCTGTCCCGCGGGCCATAACCAGAAACCCAGCAGGGCCAGCGGGACTAAATTACACAGCGTCAATCGGCCGAGGTCCCACCTTGCTTGGAACAGACTCGGATTGTTCATAAAATGCCTCCCATGGCGATAAATCACGCACCAAAATAGTGCGAGAAGCTGATTTTCGGCCCTTGCACACATTTTGTCATCACTTCAGATACCCAGACCTATGACTGATCTACCGGATACCGACTACACCCAGCGCTTCATTTTTGATGACAGCGATACCCGTGGCGAACTGGTTGCGCTGGAGCGCAGCTATGCCGAAGTCCTCGCCAAACACCCCTACCCGGAGCCGGTGGCGCAGATGCTTGGCGAGCTGATGGCGGCTGCGTCGCTGTTGGTCGGCACCTTGAAGTTCGATGGTTTGTTGATCCTTCAGGCGCGTTCCGAAGGCCCGGTGCCGCTCTTGATGATCGAGTGCTCGAGCGAGCGGGAAATCCGTGGCCTGGCGCGTTACGAAGCCGACCAGATCGCCCCTGATGCGACCCTGGCGGACATGATGCCCAATGGCGTCCTGGCTCTGACTGTCGACCCGACCCAGGGCCAGCGGTATCAGGGCATCGTCGATCTTGATGGTGCGACCCTGTCGGAATGCTTCACTAATTACTTCGTCATGTCCCAACAGGTCGGTACCCGCTTCTGGCTGCATGCCGATGGCCGTCGGGCTCGTGGTCTGCTGCTGCAGCAACTGCCCGCCGACCGCCTGAAAGACGATGAAGAACGTGCCGCCAGTTGGCAGCACATCACGGCGCTGGGTGGCACCTTGACCGCCGATGAACTGCTCAGCCTGGACAACGAAACCGTGCTGCACCGTCTCTACCACGAAGAGCAGGTGCGCCTGTTTGATGTGCAGAAATTGCGCTTTCGTTGCAGCTGTTCTCGTGAGCGTTCCGGCAATGCCCTGGTCAGCCTCGGCCTGGAAGATGCCCAGGCGTTGGTCGTCGAACATGGCGGCAATATCGAGATCGATTGCCAGTTCTGCAACCAACGCTACCTGTTCGACTCGGCCGATATCGGCCAATTGTTCGCCGGTGCGGGTGTGGATACGCCGTCAGATACTCGTCACTAAAACGTTTCAGCGCAGGTAAATTCACTGCTTTGTTCCGGATTAACGCCGTACTGACGGGAGGACCCTACTCTTTTCAGGCTTTTCTGGCATAATCCGGCCCACTTTTTTCGCGGTAGTAGTGCGGGACTTTCTACTACAAAACGTTCGGAGCACTCGGCCACTGGCCGACGGGGAACCTCATGACGCAAGCCAATAACGCCGTATACACCGATCTGAGTGTTGACGATCTGGTCAAAGAAGCCCTGCAGCGCGGTGAAGGCGTGCTTGCCGATACTGGCGCGCTGGTCGTAGAAACCGGTCACCGCACCGGTCGTTCGCCGGTCGACCGTTTCATCGTTGAAGAGCCGTCCACCCAGGCAGCCATTGCCTGGGGCCCGATCAATCGCAAGTTCCCGGCCGACAAGTTCGATGCCCTGTGGGCTCGCGTCGAGGCTTTCAACAACGCGCAAGAGCATTTCGTTTCCCACGTTCACGTTGGTGCTGCCCAAGACCACTACCTGGCCGTGAAAATGACCACCCAGACTGCCTGGCAGAATCTGTTCGGTCGTTGCCTGTTCATCAACCCGGCGCAGTACAACCCGGCCGGCCGTGAAGAATGGCAAGTGCTCAACGTGGCCAACTTCGAGTGCGTGCCAGAGCGTGACGGCACCAACTCCGACGGTTGCGTGATCCTCAACTTCGCACAGAAGAAAGTACTGATCGCCGGCATGCGTTACGCCGGTGAAATGAAGAAAGCCATGTTCTCGGTACAGAACTTCCTGCTGCCGGCCGCTGACGTGCTGCCAATGCACTGCGCCGCCAACATCGGCGAAGAAGGCGACGTGACCCTGTTCTTCGGTCTGTCGGGCACCGGCAAAACCACCCTGTCGGCCGACGAAAGCCGTTACCTGATCGGTGACGACGAACACGGCTGGGGTGAAGGCGTGGTGTTCAACATCGAAGGCGGTTGCTATGCCAAGTGCATCGACCTGTCCGAGAAGAACGAGCCGGTTATCTGGAAAGCCATCAAGCACGGTGCAGTCCTGGAAAACGTCGTTATCGACGACGCCAAGCACGCCGACTACGCCGATGTCAGCCTGACCCAGAACAGCCGCGCCGCGTACCCGTTGGAGCACGTTGCCA
The DNA here is from genome assembly GCF_033989915.1 of Pseudomonas sp. P5_152. NCBI lineage: Bacteria > Pseudomonadati > Pseudomonadota > Gammaproteobacteria > Pseudomonadales > Pseudomonadaceae > Pseudomonas > Pseudomonas sp. P5_152. The sequence continues at coordinate 3,357,565 of NZ_JASFAH010000002.1, forward strand.
AGCGTTCCGAGCAGAACCTGGGTGGCGAGCCAAACGCTGTGATCTTCCTGACCTGCGACCTGACCGGCGTTCTGCCGCCAGTGTCGATCCTCAACGAAGAACAAGCGGCCTACCACTTCCTGTCCGGCTACACCGCTCTGGTGGGCTCGACTGAAATGGGTTCGGGCAGCGGCATCAAGTCGACCTTCTCCACCTGCTTCGGCGCACCGTTCTTCCCGCGTCCGGCTGGCGAATACGCAGAGCTGCTGATCAAGCGCATCCGCGGCTTCGGCTCCAAGGTCTACCTGGTCAACACCGGCTGGACCGGCGGTGGCTACGGCGTCGGCAAGCGTTTCAACATCCCGACTACCCGTGCGGTGATCGCAGCGATCCAGAGCGGCGCTCTGGTCGGTACCGAGACCGAGCACCTGGACACCGTCAACCTCGACGTGCCAGTGGCCGTACCGGGCGTTGAGACTGGCCTGTTGAACCCACGCAACACTTGGGCTGACAAAGCCGCCTACGACGAAGCTGCCAAGGCCCTGGCCGGCCTGTTCATCGAGAACTTCAAGAAGTTCGACGTGAGCGACGCCATCAAGGCTGCAGGTCCTAAGCTGTAAGTGTTGGTCTGATGCAAAAAAGCCGCCCCTCGGGGCGGCTTTTTTGTGCCTGTGATTGAAGCGCTGCACAATCAGCGAATATCCAGGTAGCTGGACTGCTCAAACACCAGGCTCGCACTCAGCCCTGCCTTCGGCTGCAGGGTCGGACCCTGGACCGTAGAGAAGGCGGTGCCTTTGCTGCCATGGGAGACGTAACGCTCGCCCTGTTCCTGCTCGTTGAAGTAGGTATAGGACTCTTTGCGCATGCGTACGTAATCGGCGTCGGCTTGTTCGATGGCATTGTGGTGGTTCTGCAGATCCGCAGTCGACAGCTGGAGCATCTTGTCGAGCTTAACGCCCCAGCGGGTCAGGCAGCGCTCGGCGAAGTGGCGAACTATCAGGCCGGGTTCCGGCAGTTGTTTCGGGCCACGGGTGCCCTTGAGGGAAGCGTTGCCGGCCAAGGTGCCGTGGCGGCCGGCCATGGGGTAGATATGGGTCCTGGTGCTGTTGTGAGTCAGCGGGATAACGCAGCAAAACCCCTTGGAGCGTTCGTCGCGGGCAAAAAAGCCAACATACTCTTTGACGTTGGCGCCAAGTGTCACCCGCTCAGGCTGAAAGTTCAGGGGGCCAGGAACAGGGTCGACGGCAAAGATATTCACCGGTACCTGTTTCAGTTCAGGATCATCGAGCATCATGTTGGCCAACATGTGACAACTTACCGCACCGCGACTCCAGCCAACAAGATTGACAGTGGTCGGGATAATACCGTCCTTGCGGAACATTTTGATTATTTGTTCCTGTAACTCCTGCTGGCTGACCGGACGTTTGCCGTAATTGTACTTGCGCCAGAACCATGAGCCGACTTTTTTGACCTCTTCAATGGGAATGCCGGCAGCTTTCAGGCGATTATATTCTTCTTCGCTTAGTTCGAGGCGTTGCCAGGAACTCTTGCCCTTGATGAGTTGCAGGGCGTGCTTGACGTTTTCTACCCAGCCACTGCCGAACAGGCTTCCGGCAATACCGTATTCTTCGGATTCGTAGAACATTTCGTCGGCTTGCAAGTTGCTGCTGCCGGGTCCGTCGATCACTGCCCATTCGGCAAACTCTCGACTAAGTTCGTGGCTGGCCAGAGTGGAAACAAGTTCGCCGTTCCAGTACGTATCATTCGTAGCGTCGAACTTAGTCGAGCCGGTTCCGCAGAAATATATAGTTAATGTGGTCATTGGGGGGCTGCCTTAATTTTTTTAATGAATAGGCAGGTTAGGTTTGAATGGCTAAGTATTGAAGGTGCTTAGTGTTGCTGGATTTTAGTGTGTGTGGGTAACTTCAAGTTTGTTTTGGCATGCGCTGTTGCATGACTTCAAGCAAGTCACTGCCGTCTTGAATCAATAGATATAACGCGTTGACGATATGCGAAATATCCTTGACGTCCGCCTGGTTGAAACACAGGCAGTAAAAGGTTTCCAGCAAGTTGCTGGCGGCGCGGATGCGTTGTTGAGCCGCGTCGAGCAGAGCCTGGGGAGTGGCGTGGGTGTCGATGACCAGTACCGGGGTATCGCCGGCGGCAGAGCTCAGCCGACGATAGCGCTCGAAAAACGGAGTTAAGGTGCTCATGGGCAAGGTTCCGGTAGGCATATACGAAATCGCTCGGTAAGGGGCGGTTGCGCCTTGCTGCAAACTATAGGGAGTGCTGGCAAGGCGCAGCAAGATGGCCTGCATGGACGGCTGTTGTAGGGGAATTACACGACGATCGGAAGCTGGCCTACAGGCGTTTCGCGGTTTTTTTGGGCGGATGGCCAAGACGCGGATTTCCCACGTGTTGGGTAGGTTTGACGCTTGGCGAGACGGCGTCAGCTCGACAAAACTGAGTAGGATGTTTCGCATTGAAATGCACGATTCGCGAGCGTTGCAGAGTCGCGGGTCATGGGACGTTCTCCCTGTATCATTCCGTATCTTTTTATCCCCGACCTTTTCTCGACGTGCTGCACTCGCCCGCTAGGCTTTTGGCATTGCCGCCGTCAATGGAGTGACCGCTCATGCACAACACCCTCGAACAGGTCTTCGGTTATCCACAGTTTCGTCCCGGCCAGGCGGCGGCGATCAGTGCAGTGCTGGCGGGGCGCTCGGCAGCGGCGATTTTCCCCACCGGCTCCGGCAAGTCCTTGTGTTACCAGTTGCCGGCCTTGCTGTTGCCCCACCTGACGCTGGTGGTCTCGCCGCTGCTGGCGCTGATGCAGGATCAACTGGCATTCCTGCAACGGCACGGCATCGCCGCAGCCAGTATCGATTCGGCCCAGAGCCGTGATGACGCCAACGAGGTGATGGCGCGGGCGCGCAGCGGCGAGTTGAAGATCCTGATGATTTCCGTGGAGCGCCTGAAGAACGAGCGTTTTCGCAATTTTCTGCAGCAGGTGCCGATCTCGCTGCTGGTGGTGGACGAGGCACACTGCATTTCCGAGTGGGGTCATAACTTTCGCCCGGACTACCTGAAACTGCCGGACTACCAGCGCCAGTTCAACATCCCCCAGGCCCTGTTGCTGACCGCCACCGCGACGCCCAAGGTCATTGCCGACATGCAGGCCAGGTTTGCCATTGCTCCGGATGATGTGGTCACCACCGGCTTCTATCGGCCCAACCTCAATTTGCTGGTGGAGCCGGTGCGTGGCCAGGACAAGCGTCGGCGCCTGGTGCAATGGCTGGGCGAACGGGCCGGGCAGCCCAGCATCGTCTACGTGACCCTGCAGAAAACCGCCGAACAGATCGCCCAGCACCTGAGCCAGCAAGGGCTTGCGGCCGAGGCCTATCACGCCGGTCTACCCCATGATCAGCGCGAAGCGATTCAACGCCGGTTCATGGGCGGCCAGTCCAATTGCATTGTCGCCACCATCGCCTTTGGCATGGGGATCGACAAGAGCGACATCCGCAATGTGGTGCATTTCGACCTGCCCAAATCCATCGAAAACTACAGCCAGGAAATCGGTCGCGCCGGACGAGACGGTGAACCCTCCGACTGCCTGGTACTGGCCAATCGTGACAGCCTCAACGTGCTGGAAAACTTCGTCTATGGCGACACCCCGGAGCTCGATGGCATCCGCCGTGTGCTCGATGAGCTGCAAGCGTGCGCGCCGGAGGGGCAATGGGAGTTTTTGCTGGGGCCGCTGGCCGATCACAGCAACATTCGCCAGTTGCCGCTCAAGACCCTCCTGGTTCAACTGGAACTCAAGCGCCTGATCGCCCCGCGGTACGCCTATTTCGCCGAGTACCGGTTCAAGTTTGTACTGGAACCTGAAGCGCTGTTGGCACGTTTTACCGGCGAGCGCCGGGACTTTGTCGAAGCCATCATCCAGACCTCAAGCCGCGCGCGAACTTGGGTCACGGTCGATTTCGACGCGCTGTACCTGCGATACCAGGCTGAGCGCAACCGGGTGGTCAAGGCCCTGGATTACTTCCAGGAGCAAGGCTGGATCGAGCTGGAAAGCAAACAGACGACCGAGGTCTACAGCCTGCTCCAGAGCGACTTCGATGGGCAGGCGTTGAGCCTGGACCTGCATGCGTATTTCACCCGGCACGAACGCACGGAAGTTGCGCGGATCCACGCCATGCTCGATCTGTTCGCCACTGATCACTGCCTGGGTTTTCGTCTGGCGCAGTATTTCGGTGATAACAATGCGCCTCGGCAATGTGGGCATTGCTCGGTGTGCCATGGCCAGGTTGCCCGTCTGCCGGCGCCCCCCGAATTGCCGGCACTGGCGGATAAAAACTTCGAGGCCCTGTGCGGCGACTTTATCCGCAGGCACCAGGGCTTCAGCGCTCAGGTGCCGAGCGCGGATCGGCTGACGCGGTTTTTGTGTGGCATCAGCATGCCGCTGTTTACCAAGCTCAAGGCCCGATCAATTCCCGGCTTTGCGGCGTTGGAGGCTTACCCTTACGCCGAGGTGCGCAGTTGGGCCGAGCACCATCTACCTGTAGGAACATCCATCTGCTGAATGTCGCCCATCAGCGTAATTGACTTCAAAAAGCCTGGCCGGCTGACTATGGTGATCGCTGTCTAAGGATCGCCAACAAGAGAGCAAACAATGAGCCAGACGCCATTCCAGATTCAGCGTGCCGCCGTGATCGGCGCAGGCACCATGGGCCGTGGCATCGTCATGTGCCTGGCCAATGCCGGGGTGCCGGTGCAGTGGGTCGACAACAATCCGCAGATGCTCGACCAGGCGCTGACGGCCATCGCCCAGACCTGGGCGCACAACGTGCGTCAGGGCCGTATCGACCAGGCCGAGGCGGATGCGCGCATCGCCAGGGTCACGGCCGCTGCGGACTACGCGGCGATCAGCGAGGTGGACCTGGTGATCGAGGCGGTCTACGAAAACCTCGAGCTCAAGCAGCAGATCTTTCGCCAGCTCGACGGGCTGCTCAAGCCCCAGGCAATCCTGGCCAGTAATACCTCGGCCCTGGACATCGACGCCATTGCCGCGGTCACCCAGCGTCCACAACAGGTGCTGGGCCTGCACTTCTTCAGCCCGGCGCACATCATGAAACTGCTGGAAATCGTGCGTGGTGCGCACACCGCCCCGGCGGTACTGCAGGCAGCCAAGGTCCTGGGCGAACGCATGGGCAAGGTCAGTGTGGTGGCGGGTAACTGCTTCGGCTTTATCGGCAACCGGATGCTCAATACCTATGTGCTCGAGGCGCGCAAAATGTTGCTCGAGGGTGCATTCCCCTACCAGGTCGATGCCGCGCTGCAGGGCTTCGGTTTTGCCATGGGGCCGTTTCGCATGTACGACGTGGTCGGTATCGATCTCGGCTGGCGCGCCCGCGAGTTGGCCGGTGTCGGCCAGGATGAGGATGAAATCCAGTTGGATAACCGCCTGTGCGAGCAAGGACGTTTCGGCCAGAAGAGCGGCAACGGCTACTACCACTACGAGCCGGGCAGCCGCCAGGCCGAGCACGATCCTGAGGTCGATGCGCAGGTCTTGCGGGTCAGTGAGCAGCTCGGTTATCAACGCCGCGAGATCGGCACTGAAGAGATCCTCGAGCGCTGCCTGCTGGCATTGGTCAACGAGGGGGCCAAGATTCTCCAGGAAGGCATTGCCGAATCCGCGCGGGACATCGATCTGGTTTACCTGAACGGCTACGGGTTTCCGGCGGACAAGGGCGGGCCGATGGCATGGGCGGACCAGCAAGGACTGGCCGCGATCGAGGCACGATTGTTGCGCCTGGAGGCCGAGCGGGGCGCCTTGTGGAAGCCTGCCGGGATCATCCGCCAGTTGGCCGCGAGTGGCGGACAGCTGGCGCGGTACCAGGCTGACTGAGCCCCGCTGCAGCCACTACACTGCCAGCCCCTTTGCACGAGAAACCTCATGACTGACCGCATGCCCCAACGCGCCGACTACCGGCACTTCCAGCCGATCATCACTCGCTGGCACGACAACGATGTGTATGGCCATGTGAACAATGTGACCTACTACAGCTTCTTCGACACGGCGGTGAACACCTACCTGATCGAGGTCGGTGGCCTGGATATCCATGACGGCGAAGTGGTCGGGTTTGTGGTGAGTTCGGCGTGCGATTACTTCGCCTCGATTGCGTTCCCCGAGCGCATCGACATCGGCCTGCGGGTCGGCAAGCTGGGCAACAGTTCGGTGCAGTACGAACTGGCTGTGTTCAAGGCCGGTGAGGAGGATGCCTGTGCGGCCGGGCGCTTTGTTCACGTATTTGTCGATCGGGCTTCGAACCAGCCGGTGACCATCCCTGCCGGGCTGCGTGCGGCGTTGGAGCGATTGCTGGCCTGAAACGAAAAATCGCAGCCCGAGGGCTGCGATTTTTTACGCGGGATTTGCGTGATGCGACGGGGTCAGTCGCGATAATGCTTGTGCTTGCGATGCCCATAGGCATGGCCGCGACCCGGGTGGCCGTGACGGTAGTAGCGACGGTCATCGCGACCACCGCGGTAGCGACGATCATCACGATCGTCACGGTCGTCGTCATAGCTTTTATTACCCATGTAGTTACCCAGCGCACCACCGGCACCGCCGCCGGCTGCTGCGCCGATCAGACTGCCCGAGGTACCGCCGACGCTGCGACCGACCACGTTGCCGCCGGCTGCGCCCAGCGCACCGCCGATCGCGGCTTCGCCACGGCTGCGTTTGTCGGCGCCCACCGCACTACCACCAGCACCGCCCAGTGCTGCACCAATGGTTGAGCCAGTGCTGCCGCCCAGTGACTGACCGACGACCGAGCCAAGAACCCCGCCCAATGCGCCGCCCACACCGGCTTCGGTGGTGCCTCCAGCTGACGCGACGCCACTGATCAGGCCAAGGGACAACAAGAGAATCGAGGAGAACTTCATAGAGGAGCCTCAGAGGGATGACGCCGCGATCCTGAGGCTGTGTCAGGATGGTTACAATCGAAATCCGACGAGTAACACGACCTTCGCACATTTTGCTAAGTTGTTGTTTTTGCTGCGGAACTTAATTGAAATTTGCAGGTCTTTAGTTACTTGAGACAGGCCGCTTTGCTAACAAAGCGGCCTTTTTTGTGGGTGTTGGTTAAGCGCAGGCGGCCGACAATTCGACGCCAGGCTTCAGGCCGACCTGGCCTTGATCAAACCACTGGCACTCGCAGCTTCCAGGCGGATCGCGACAAACTTGGACGTTGGGGTGTGACTGCCATCCCCGGTGCTTTCCAGCGGCACCAAGGGGTTCACTTCCGGGTAATACGCCGCCGCTTGTCCGGCGGGTATATCGAACGCCAACAAGGTGAAGCCCTTCACCCGACGCTCGCGGCCATCATCCCAGATCGACACGATGTCAGCCTTCTGCCCTGGCTTGAAGCCCAGGCGGATGATGTCGGCTTCGTTGACGAACAGCACATCGCGCTGGCCCTTGACCCCACGATAACGGTCATCAAGGCCGTAGATGGTGGTGTTGTACTGATCGTGGGAGCGCATGGACTGCATGATCAAGTCTGGCAACTGCCCGGTGGCCCTGGTGCGTTCGTGCACCAGGTCGAGCGGCAAGGCATTGGCGCGGAAGTTGGCGCGGCCTGACGGGGTGTTCCAACGCCGTTCGCCGGCGCTGTTGCCCAGGTAGAAACCGCCTGGGTGCTCGATCTTCTGGTTGAAGTCCTTGAAGCCCGGAATGGTGTCGGCGATCAACTCGCGAATGCGTCGGTAGTCGGCCACCAGCCAGTTCCAGTCCACGGGAGCGCTGCCCAGGGTAGCTGCGGCGATGCCGGCGACGATCGACGGCTCGGAGCGCATCAGCCTGGACAGCGGATTCAACTGGCCATTGGAGGCGTGGACCATGCTGAACGAATCTTCCACGGTCACCGCTTGCGCCCCTTCGGTCTGCAGGTCGATGTCGGTACGGCCCAGGCACGGCAGGATCAAGGCGGCTTTACCGTGGGCCAGGTGGCTGCGGTTGAGCTTGGTGCTGATCTGCACGGTGAGGTCGCAGTTGCTCAGGGCCTGGAAGGTCCGTGGGCTGTCCGGCGTGGCTTGGGCAAAGTTGCCGCCCAGGCCGATAAAGACTTTCGAGCGACCTTCGAGCATCGCGTGGATGGCTTCGACCACGTTGTGGCCATTGTCGCGTGGCACCTTGAACTGGAAGCGCCGCTCCAGCGCATCGAGGAACGCCACCGGTGGCCGTTCGTTGATGCCCATGGTCCGGTCGCCTTGCACGTTACTGTGGCCACGCACCGGGCACAGGCCCGCGCCCGGGCGCCCGATGTTGCCGCGCAGCAGCATCAGGTTGGCGATTTCCTGGATGGTCGGCACCGAATGGCGGTGCTGGGTGATGCCCATGGCCCAGCACATGATCACGTTCTTGCCGGCCGCGTACATGCGCGCGGCTTGCTCGACTTCTTCCAGGCTTAACCCGGACTGTTCGACGATCTGCTCCCACGGGGTGTCGTCGATCTGGCTCAGATAGTCGAGGATGTTGACCGTGTGCTCGTTGAGGAAGTCATGGTCGAACACCGAAGGTGCGCCGCTGCCCTGCGCTTCGCGTTCCCACTGCAGGAGGAACTTGGCCATGCCGCGCAACAACGCCATGTCGCCACCCAGCGCCGGGCGCAGATAGGCGGTGTTGGTCGGCTTGTCGCCGTTGGTGAGCATTTCGATCGGGTGCTGCGGGTGCTGGAAGCGCTCCAGGCCACGCTCCTTGAGCGGGTTGATGCAGACCACCTGGGCACCGCGCTTGACCGCTTCACGCAGCGGCTCGAGCATCCGTGGATGGTTGGTCCCGGGGTTCTGGCCCCAGACGAAAATCGCATCGGCATGTTCGAAATCATCGAAGGTCACCGTGCCTTTGCCCACCCCGACACTCTGCGCCAGCGCCACGCCACTGGCTTCGTGGCACATGTTCGAGCAATCCGGGAAGTTGTTGGTGCCGAACGCGCGGACAAACAGTTGGTACAGATAGGCTGCTTCATTGCTGGCGCGGCCCGAGGTGTAGAACTCGGCCTGGTCAGGGCTCGCCAGGTTTTGCAAGTGCTGGCCGATCAGCGCGAACGCGGCCTCCCAACTGATGGGCTGGTAGCGGTTGGTCTCGGCGTTGTAGCTCATCGGCTCGGTCAGGCGGCCCTGGTATTCGAGCCAGTAATCGCTTTGCTCCAGCAATGCGCTGACGCTGTGCTTGGCGAAAAACGCCGCGTCGACCCGGCGCTTGGTGGCCTCCCAGTTGACCGCCTTGGCGCCGTTTTCGCAGAACTTGACCATGCCGCTTTCCGGCGAATCGCCCCAGGCACAGCCCGGGCAGTCGAACCCGCCGTTCTGGTTGGTCTTGAGCATCATGCGGATGTTTTTCAGCGCGTTGTCGCTGGTCAACCACGCCTGGGCGACACTGATCAGCGCGCCCCAGCCACCGGCTGGGCCCTTGTAGGGCTTGTAGCGTGGAGTGGGTGTCTGGTCGGCTTGATGATGAGTGCTCACGCTTGATTCTCCATCGCAGGGCTATACACCCGCGGCGCACTTTTGTGCGGCAAGTGGATGAGATTGAGGTTGTGCCGGCGCGCCCACTGCAGGGCAAGGCCGGTGGGCGACGACAGGCTGACCAGGGTCTGGATCCCGGCGCGCAGGGCTTTCTGGATCAGTTCCAGGCTGCAGCGACTGGTGACAATCGCCACCCCGCCCGCCGTCGGGATGTCCTGCCGGACCAGGGCGCCGATCAGCTTGTCGAGGGCGTTGTGCCGGCCGATGTCTTCGCGGCCCAGCAGCAACTCGCCCTGGTTATTCATGAACACCGCCGCGTGCACCGCCCCGCAGTGCTGCCCCAGGGGTTGGAAGGCATTGATGCGCTGGCGCAAGCCCTCCAGCCATTCGGCCGGCGGCAGGGGCGCACCAGGTAAGACGGCGAGCTGCGGCAGGGCCTGCTCCACGGCCTCGACGCCACACAGCCCGCAGCCGCTGGTACCGGCCAGTTGCCGACGCTGCTGCTTGAGGTTCCAGAACGCACGGCTGGCAATATTGACCTGGGCGTACTGCGCAGAGCCCGAGCCGCTGAGTTGCATGTCGTAGATATCGCTCAGGTCACTGACGATCCCGCTGCCCAGGCTGAAGCCGACGATAAAGTCTTCGAGATCGGTCGGGGTCACCAGCATCACTGCCTGACTGATGCCGTTGTAGGCAATCGCCAGCGCGACCTCTTCAGCCAGTGCGGTGCTGGCGCTGGCACTGAGGTCGAGGTTGCAATACTGATAGCTCTGACTGGCGGCGGGCGCGGGCGTGTCGAGGGCGGGCGCCGCGCAGGTCGGGCGCTTGGCGTTCATGGGGCTGTACCGGCGGGTTATCCAGCTTTAAGCCTAGGCGCGGCAAAGTGTCGCGTCTAATCGCTAATACTGATCTACCGATAGATAGCGTCGATCAAGAGCCGGCTTGTGATCTCTGATAAATCGCAAAACAGGCTTCCGCCAGGGCTGAGCGCGGTGCGCTGCGGCGCATGATCAGCCCCAGGCGGCCAAGGGTTTGCGCGTTTGCAATCGGCTGCAGGCGCAGGTGTTCGGTCAAGGCTTCCAGGCCACCTTCCAGGGGCATGATGGCGCAACACAGGCCACCGTGGACGGCCTGCAACAATTGATGAACGGCATCGGTCTGCAGCAACGGTTGTGGGCTGAGGCCCCGGCTGTGGAAATTGTGGTCGATGGACTGGCGAAAGTGCATACCGCTGGTGAGCATGCCCAGTGGCAACTCGATCAGCGCCTCCCAGCTCAAGGGCGTCTCGCCGAAGGTGAAGAAACGCTGGTCATATAGCAGGCCCATGCGGGTTTCGCTGAAGGCCAGCGAGTCGAAGCGCTCGCCATCCAGGCGCTCGAGATAGGACACACCCAGGTCCAGGCGGTTGTTCGCCAGTTGTTCGAGGATTTGCTCGGAGCTCAGGGCCGACAGCTCGAAGCGCAGGTTCGGGTGTTCGCCGTGCAACTGGTGCAAGAGCGGCAGCGGATCGAAGCTAGACAGCGGCACCACCCCCAGGCGCAGTGTGCCGACCAGGTTACCGCGACAGGCCGCAGCTTCCGCGTACAGGCCGTCATAAGCGGCCAGCACGGTGCGCGCCCAGGCCAGCACCCGCTCACCGGGGGCGGTAAAACCTTCGAAACGCTGGCCGCGATTGACCAGCGGCAGGTCCAGCTCTTCTTCCAGGCTGCGCAAGCGCATCGACAGGGTGGGTTGGGTGATGTGGCAGCGCGCGGCGGCCTGGCCGAAATGGCGGGTTTCGTCGAGGGCGATGAGGAATTTCAGCTGTTTGATGTCCATCTTCATTCCTGGGCGCGGTGAGGGACCGATTCTAGCGGTTGGGTTGACGTGCGTCATTGGTCGGTTGGGAACCGCGTTGCGCAGAGTTGGTCTAGTCTTTCGCGACCGGACCTATTAAACCCAAGGAGAGTGCACCATGAGTCTTTTGAGCTTTGTGAAAGAAGCAGGCGAAAAACTGCTGGATCTGCTGACACCGGGTAACGCCAATGCGAGCGAGCAGTTGAAGGATCACATCGCGAAGGTCGGCCTGGGCAACCCGAATGTGCAGGCCACGGTGGATGGCGACAAGGTGACTGTGACGGGCGAAGTCAGCAGTCAGGAAGAGAAAGAGAAGATCCTCCTGGCGGTGGGCAACATTGCCGGCGTCGGCAGTGTCGATGACCAGATCACGGTGAGCGGGCCAGTGGTGGCCGCTGCACGCTTTGTAGTAGTGAAGAAGGGTGACACCCTCAGCGCGATTTCCCTGGCGGTGTATGGTTCGGCCAACCAGTACAACAAAATCTTCGAGGCCAACAAGCCGCTGTTGTCGCACCCGGACAAAATCTACCCGGGCCAGACGTTGCGTATTCCTGAGTAACCCTCAAGCCCGCTCCCACAGGGTTGATGCGCGCCCTGTGGGAGCGAGCCTGCTCGCGATGCAGGCGACCAGGTCTAAAGCCCCGCAATAAGCTCTTGATAATCCCCCACCGCGGCAAACTCGGCAGTGTCCTTGGGCCCTTTGCGGCTATCCGGCACGCTGACGGCCAGTAGATGCGCCACACCAAAATCCCGCGCACTGCGCAGGATCGGCAAGGTGTCATCGATGAACAGGCTGCGGCTTGGGTCGAAGCCGATGTCGGCCTGCAACGCATCCCAGAACTGTCGGCTCTCCTTGGGGAAGCCATAGTCGTGGGAGCTGATCAAACGCTCGAAGTAGGGCGCCAGCTCGATCCTTTCCAGTTTCAGCGACAACGAATCGCGGTGGGCGTTGGTAATCAGGATGACCCGCTTGCCGGACTGCTTGATCGCCGCCAGAAAGGTATCGGCATCCGGGCGCAGGGCGATCAGGTGAGCGGTTTCCAGCTTCAACTCGCGCACGGGCAAGCGCAGTTCGCTGCTCCAGAAATCCAGGCAATACCATTGCAACTGACCGGCGTTGCGCTCGAACAACGGCTGCATTTCCAGCTCGGCCATGGCCCGGCTGATGCCGTGCAATTCGGCGTAGCGCTGGGGCAGGTGTTCCATCCAGAAATGGTTGTCGTAGTGCAGGTCCAGCAGCGTGCCGTCCATATCCAGCAGAACGGTATCGATGTCGCGCCAGGGCAGTGTGGGCATTGCAGGCTTCTCCAGCGGGAAACAGATATCCGGCATAAACAATCAGGAAAGGCCGGGTATAGTAACCCGTTCACGCCAAGGAGCCGCTATGCGCCAAAAACCCGAAGTCCTAGCCCGCGAGATCGTCGCCACCAGCCGCCTGTTTTGCGTGGAAGAGGTGCAACTGCGTTTCTCCAATGGCGTGGAGCGCACCTATGAGCGATTGGTCGGCAAGGGCGCCGGGTATGGCGCAGTGATGATTGTGGCGATGCTCGATGCTGACCATGCAGTACTGGTCGAAGAGTATTGCGGTGGTACCGATGCCTATGAAATGTCCTTGCCCAAGGGCCTGATCGAGCCGGGCGAGGATGTGCTGGCCGCTGCCGAGCGCGAGCTCAAGGAGGAGGCCGGTTTTGGCGCGCGGCAACTGGAGCACCTGACCGAGCTGTCGCTGTCGCCCGGTTACATGAGCCAGAAAATCCAGGTGGTGCTGGCCACCGAGCTCTACGAAGAGCGCCTGGAAGGGGACGAGCCGGAGCCGATGCGGGTTGACCGGGTCAATCTGCGCGAGCTGGCAGCGCTGGCGCAAAACCCGCAGTTCACCGAAGGCCGGGCCTTGGCGGCGCTGTACCTGGCCCGCGACCTGCTGACCCAGCGCGGAGCGTTCCAGCCATGAGGGATTTACCCCAGGCACACCCGTTGCTGGCGTCGGTGGTCGAGCTGGCGCTGCAGGCTGGCGAGGCGATCCTGCCGTTCTGGCGCACCGGTACCGAGGTGATGACCAAGACCGACGATTCGCCGGTCACCGCCGCCGACCTGGCGGCGCACCATGTGATTCTCGCGGGCCTGACGGCGCTTGATCCGAGCATCCCGGTGCTCTCGGAAGAAGACGCCAATATCCCGCAAGCCGTGCGTGCTGGCTGGCAGCGCTGGTGGCTGGTGGACCCGCTGGACGGCACCAAGGAGTTCATCGCCGGCAGTGAAGAATTCACCGTCAACATCGCGCTGATCGAGCAGGGGCGCGTGGTGTTTGGGGTGGTGTCGATGCCGACCAATGGCCGCTGCTATTTCGGCGGTGCGGGGCTCGGCGCCTGGCGCGCCGACAAAGACAGCGCCGCGCTACCGATCCAGGTCCGCCAGGCGCCGGGGGCAGGCGAAGCCTTTACCGTGGTTGCCAGCCGCCGCCATTCCAGCCCGGAACAAGAGCGTTTGCTGGCGGGCTTGAGTGCCAGCCTGGGTGAGTTGCAGTTGGCGAATATCGGCAGTTCGCTGAAGTTCTGCCTGCTGGCCGAAGGCGCGGCGGATTGCTACCCGCGATTGGCGCCAACGTCCCAGTGGGATACCGCGGCAGCGCAAGGCGTGCTCGAAGGCGCGGGCGGCGAAGTGCTGGAACTGAGCGGTGTGCCCTTCACCTACCCAGCCCGGGAATCCTTACTCAACAGCTTCTTCCTGGCCTTGCCGGCCAAGGCCTCGTGGCGGCAAAAGCTGCTGGAACTGGCTCGGGCCTGAACCAGCGCCACTGCTCATGTTCTTCAGCGATGCAACACATATTGCCCGCTGAAGGTCACCGCATCGTCATTGCTGTCGGCGTTGACGATGCGCGTTTGCAGGGTCAGGCGAGCCCGGCCATAACGCTGGTACATGGCCAGGAACTTGTTCCACACCGCCGCACTTGGTGCCGCGCAAATGGCAATCCCGTCGGTGGTCACCGGCAGCGGATAGCTGATGTGCCCTTCCTGGATCACGATGTGCCCGTCCTCGATGCCGGCTTCGCGCAGGCGCAGGTGCAACCAGCCCCAGCCGGCCAGCACGGCGGCGCAGTACAGGCTGCCACCGAACATGGTGCTCTTGTGGTTGACGTTGGCTGCCAGCGGTAGCTGCAGGCGCAACTGCCCGGACTGCCAGTCGAGCACCTTGAGGCCCATGTCCCGGGTCAGGGGGATGTCGTGGTGCAGGATCGATTCCAGGTAACGACTGTCGTGGTTCATGCGTGGGCCTCATGGTGGGTTGCCGGGATCACAGTTGGCGGGCTGTGGCTCAATCGAGCTCCTCGCCGCTGTTGTGGGCGCCGGCGGCGTCGGCGAAGTTCAGGCCGTGTTTGCGCAGTTTGTCATGCAGGGTCTTGCGCGGTACCCCCAAGGCTTCGGCGACGCTGCGCAGGGAGCTGTGGGAGCGTGCCAGTTCGGCGGCGATCAGGTTCTTCTCGAAACTTTCCACCTGCTCGCTGAGGTTGCCGCTGGGTTCGGCAGTCAGCGACACGGGACTGCCATCGTCGGCAGTGGAGTCGAGCGCCAGTTCCAGGCCGAGGGCAAAACGTTCGGCGGCATTCTGCAGCTCGCGCACATTGCCCGGCCAGCGATGGCGCAGCAGCAACGCACGTTGCCCCGGGAGCAATTCGTGGGGCGCCAGGCCATGGCGTTCGCTGGCTTCATCGGCAAAGTGCTGGAACATCATCAGAGCATCTTCGCCGCGTTCGCGCAGGGGTGGAATGCGCAGGGGTGCGACGTTCAGGCGGTAGTACAGGTCGGCGCGAAAGCGCCCCTGGTCGGCCGATTGGCGCAGGTCTTCCTTGGTCGCGGCAATGATGCGGATGTCCAGCGGGATCAACTGATTGCCCCCCAGCCGCTCTACTACCCGCTCTTGCAGCAGACGCAGGAGCTTGACCTGCACGTCCAGGCTCATGCTCTCGATTTCATCGAGGAACAGCGTGCCGCCGTTGGCGAATTCGAACTTGCCGATGCGTCGTTTCTGCGCCCCGGTGAACGCCCCCGGTTCGTGGCCAAACAGTTCGCTTTCGACCACCGACTCGGCCAATGCACCGGCGTTGATCGCGACGAAGGGGCCGTTGCGGCGGTTCGACAAGTCGTGCAGGGCGCGGGCCACCACTTCCTTGCCGGCGCCGGTCTCGCCGAGGATCAGCACATCGGCCTTGGTCGGGGCCAGCGCGCCGATCTGCTCGCGCAGGCGCAGCATCGACGGCGAGTGACCGATCAACCGCGTGCTCAGTTCATTCCGATCGCTCAGGGCCAGGCGCAGGCTGCGGTTTTCCAAGACCAGGCGGCGCAGGGCCAGGGCCCGGCGCACGCTGTCGAGCAGGGCATCGCTGGCGAAGGGTTTTTCGAGGAAGTCATAGGCACCGGCGCGCATCGCCTGCACCGCCAAAGGCACGTCGCCGTGACCGGTAATCAGCAAGACCGGCAGCTCCGGGTCCTGGGCGTGCAGTTCGGCCAACAGCTCCAGGCCGTCCATGCCGGGCATGCGTATGTCGCTGACCACCACGCCGGGCCAGTCGCGCTCCAGGCGCGCGGCCAGGCCCTGGGCTTGCGCCAGCGGCAGAATCTTCAGCCCGGCCAGGTCCAGCGTTTGGCTCAGGGCCTGGCGCAGGTGCGGATCGTCGTCGATCAGTACCACTTCAATCCGATTGTCGATCAGGTTGCTCATTCACTGCGGTCCTCGGACGGTTGCAGGCTTACACCGGGTGCGCCAGCGCGCAGCCGCAGGGTGATCAGGGCGCCGCCTTCCTTGTGGTTGGCGAACGACAGTTCACCGCCGAAGGCGCGCATCAGGGTTTCGCAGATGGCCAGCCCCAGGCCAAGCCCCTGGGTGCGGGTCTTGGTGGTGTAGAACGGCTCGCTGGCGCGGCCCAGGGCTTCCATGCAGAACCCCGGGCCATTATCGCGAATGTACAGATTGACGCCCTCGGCGGTGGTTTCGGCACTCAACCAGAGTTTGCGCGGTGGACCTTTTTCGGTGAGGGCATCGAGCGCGTTGGCCAGCAGGTTGCCCAGCACCTGGCGCAGGCGGGTTTCGCCGGCCTCGACCCACAGCGCGGCGGCCGGCAGGTCGCGGATCAGCTCCACTTCCATGCTGCGGCGACGCTTGGCCAGCAACGCCAGGGCATCGTCCAGCGCCGGTTGCAGGGCGACGCTTTCCGGGGCATGGCGGTCGCGTCGGGCAAAGGCGCGCAGGTGGGCGATGATCGAGGCCATGCGCCCGGTCAGTTCGCTGATCAGCTTGAGGTTGCCGCGGGCATCGTCGGTGCGTTGATGATCGAGCAGCACCTCGGCGTTCTCGGCGTAGCTGCGGATCGCCGCCAGCGGTTGATTGAGTTCGTGGCTGATGCTCGCCGACATGGTGCCCAGCGCCGAGAGTTTGCCGGCTTGCACCAGGTCGTCCTGGGCGCGGACCAATTCCTGTTGCGCCTGCTCACGCTCCAGCACTTCTTCCCGGAGCCGGCGGTTGAGGCCTTCCAGGTCACTGGTGCGCTCGGCCACCCGGACTTCCAGTTCACGCCGGGTCTTGGCTTCGAAGTCGATGCGTTGCAGATAGTGGCGCCGGCGCTGCATCATCAGCCCCAGCAGCAACATCAGCACCAGCAGCGTCGCGCCGCCGATGGCCAGCACCGTGCGCACGGGGCGGTCGATCAGGGTCCTGGGCGCAAGAATGCTGACGCGCCAGCCGGTTTCATCGATCTGCTGGGTCTGGGTCAACCAGGCGTTCTGGTCGATCTGCAACGGTCGTGGATCGAGGGTCGGGTAGGGCTGCACGGCAGCGATGGCGGTGCGTTCGTCTTCCGTCAGCGGCCGGCTTGCACGGAAACGCCAATCCGCCCGCGAGGTGAGGATGACCACGCCATTGTGATCGGTTACCAGCAGTTGCTCCGGAGTCTTGCCCCACAGGCTTTCGGTGTGGTCGAGGTCGACCTTGATCACCAGCACGCCGAGTATTTCCTCGCCGTCGCGCACGGCGGCAGCGAAGTAATAACCGCGCTTGGTGGAGGTGGTGCCCAGGCCGAAAAAGCGTCCGAGGCGACCCTGCATGGCTTCGCTGAAGTAAGGGCGGAAGGCGAAGTTGCGGCCGATGAAGCTGTCCTGTTTGTCCCAGTTCGACGCGGCCAGCGTGTTGCCGCGCACGTCCATCAGGTACATGACCTCGGCCCCGGTCTGGGCGCTGATGTTTTTCAGGAAACGGTTGGCGTTGCCCTGGGTCACGCCATCGTCCGGCGCCCCGAGGACGGCGCGCAAGGCGGGCAGATCGCCGAGGATCTGCGGCAACACCTCATAGCGGTGCAGGGTGCCCAGCAGGTTGGCGACGTACAGGTCCAGGGTCTGGCGGTTCTGTCCGGCCAGTTCGCTGCGGTAATAACGCTCGGCCAGGTGCTCCAGCGGCCACAGCAAGGGAGCCAGGCACAGGGCAAGCAAAGCCAGGCTGCGCCAACGGGGTCTGCGGGGGAGGGCTGGAGTCATGGGCATCGGGCATCGCCTGGGGGTACCGCTGCATTATGCCTAGGCTTGCGCGGCGAGACACTCGCGCAACGCGTTCCATCACGCTGACCGATCACTGACCGCTGCCGGGGGTTGCGTATCGCCCTGAGCAGTGGCGATATAGACGCCTTACAAAAATTCCAGGGGTCGTTGTATGTTGCTCGCCACGTTGATTCACCGCGCCAGTCTGGCCAGTCCGCAAGTCAGCGCAGAACAAGCACTGGAGTTGCTGCGTGAGCACTACGGGTTGAGCGGGACGCTGCAGTCACTGGGCAGCCAGCAGGACCTCAACTATCGGCTCGACAGCGATCAGGGACGCTTCGTCCTGAAAATCTGCCGGGGCGACTATGCCGCGCTGGAGCTTGAGGCTCAGCACGCTGCGCTCAAACACCTGGCGACACGCCCGGGGCTGCATGTGCCGCGGGTCATCGCAGCGAAGAGCGGCGCCGACCTGCTGACCCTGGAGCTGGCCGGCCAGTCCCTGCACGTGCGCTTGCTCGACTACATCGACGGGCAATCCCTGACTCACCTCGATCACCTGGGCCATGAGGTGGTGGCCGGGTTCGGGCGGCTTTGCGGCGAAATGGACCTGGCCCTGGCCGGGTTCACCCATCCGGGACTGGAGCGCACATTGCAGTGGGATGCCCGCCACGCCAGTGCACTGACCGAACACCTGCTGCCGGTAATCGGCGACCCACAGCAGCGCGAGCTGATCAGCGCCGCCGCCCTGCACGCCGAGCAGCGCTTGCGGCCCCTGCAGGCAAAGCTGCCGGTGCAGGCGATCCACATGGACATCACCGACGACAACGTGGTCTGGACGCGAGATGCGCAACGGCATTGGCAGTTGCAGGGGGTGATCGACTTCGGCGATCTGATCCGCACCTGGCGCATCACCGATCTGTCGGTGACCTGCGCGGCGCTGCTGCACCATGCCGATGGCGATCCCATGGTGATCCTGCCGGCGGTGCGCGCCTACCACGCGGTCAATCCGCTGCAGCGTGAAGAGTTGCAGGCACTCTGGCCGCTGATTGTGGCGCGGGCGGCGGTGCTGGTGCTCAGCGGTGAACAGCAGGTGAGCATCGATCCGCAGAACCAGTACAGCCGCGACAACCTGAGCCACGAGTGGGAGATCTTCCGCGTCGCCACGTCGGTGCCTTTCGAGCTGATGGAAGCGGCGATCCTGGTGACTGCCGGCGAGTCGCTGCCGGTGATCGCCAGCCAGGGCTTTGCGCCCTTGCTGCCGAGCCTGGTGGGGCGCGAGTTCGCCTTGCTCGACCTGGGTGTGCTGAGTGCACACTTCGAAGCCGGTAACTGGGAACAGGAGGGCATCGATCAGCGTCTACTGGCGCAAGCGGCGCAGGCCCACGGCCTGGCGGCCAGTCGCTACGGGCAGTACCGCCTGTCCCGGACCCGTCCGGACAGTGCGGTGGAACCGGACACTTACCCGCTGCACGTCGATTTGCAGGTGCCGATGGGCACTGCGATCGAGGCGCCGTTTGCGGGTGTCATCCACTTGAGCGCCGATGGCCGCCTGCAGCTCGACAGTGCCCAACTGAGCGTGCGCCTGTGGGGTGTCACCCCGTCGCTGCACAGTGGTGCCGCAGTGCTCAAGGGCCAGGTGCTGGGGGAGGCCGGCGGCGCGTTGCGGGTGCAATTGTGTCGTGGCGCCGAACTCGATCCGCCGCTGTTCTGCACGCCGTCCCGGGCTCCGGCCTGGCAAGCATTGTGCCCGTCTCCGGCGGCGTTGCTGGGGTTGGCCTGCGATGCCGAGCTCGAGCTCGATCCGCACACGTTGCTGGCCCGTCGGGATGCCAGCTTCGCCCGTTCGCAAAAGCACTATTACGTCGATCCGCCGCGCATCGAGCGGGGCTGGCGCAACCACCTGATCGACATGCAGGGCCGCTCCTACCTGGACATGCTCAACAACGTCGCGGTGCTGGGCCACGGTCACCCGCGCATGGCCGCCGAGGCCAGCCGGCAGTGGTCGCTGCTCAACACCAACTCGCGCTTTCACTATGCCGCCATCGCTGAATTCTCCGAGCGCCTGCTGGCGCTGGCGCCGGACTCGATGGACCGGGTGTTCCTGGTCAACAGCGGCAGCGAGGCCAACGACCTGGCGATTCGCCTGGCGTGGGCCTACAGCGGCGCTCGCGACATGCTCAGTGTGCTGGAGGCGTATCACGGCTGGACGGTGGGGGCGGACGCGGTGTCGACCTCAATCGCCGACAACCCGCAAGCACTGAGCAGTCGCCCGGACTGGGTGCACCCAGTCACCGCGCCAAACACCTACCGGGGTGAGTTCCGCGGGCCCGACAGTGCGCCGGATTACGTGCGCAGCGTCGAGCACCACCTGGCTCGACTGGACGAGCAGAAGCGCCCGTTGGCGGGTTTCATCTGCGAGCCGGTGTATGGCAATGCCGGTGGTATCTCGTTGCCCGCGGGATACCTGCAGCAAGTCTATGGGCTGGTCCGCGCGCGGGGCGGGGTGTGCATCGCCGACGAGGTGCAGGTCGGTTATGGGCGCATGGGCAAGTTTTTCTGGGGCTTTGAAGAGCAGGGCGTGGTCCCGGACATCATCACCATGGCCAAGGGCATGGGCAATGGCCAGCCCTTGGGGGCGGTGATTACCCGTCGGGAAATTGCCCAAGCGCTGGAAGCCGAAGGCTACTTCTTCTCTTCGGCCGGTGGCAGCCCGGTGAGTTGCCGCATCGGCATGGCGGTGCTGGATGTGATGGAAGAAGAAAAGCTGTGGGAGAACGCCCAGGTCGTCGGCGGCTATTTCAAGGAACGCCTGGAGGCCTTGGTCGAGCGTTATCCGTTGGTCGGTGCGGTGCATGGCTCCGGTTTTTACCTGGGGGTGGAACTGGTCCGCAACCGCGAGACGCTGGAGCCGGCCACCGCAGAAACCGCCCTGCTGTGCGACCGCCTGCGCGAGCTGGGGATCTTCATGCAGCCGACCGGAGACTTCCTCAACGTCCTCAAGATCAAGCCGCCGATGGTCACGTCGCGCCAGAGTGTCGATTTTTTTGTCGACATGCTGGCGAAGGTGCTGGGCGAAGGGTTGTAAGCCTGCGCTGGCGAGGGTGGCCGTTAGGTCGCCATCGCTGGCAAGCCAGCTCCCACAGGTTGGGTGGGTGTCTGCAAAATCTGTGAGCTCCCATAACCATAGATGTGGGAGCGGGCCGGGCGGCGCTCCGCTTGCCCGCGATGAGGCCAGTAAATCCTCCATAAATATCGATTATTATCGGCATTAGTAGCTGATAAAAGATAAATTCGCATATCAGGCACTTCAAAAGCCGATTTTTATCGGTTATAAAGTCGCCTGACGCCGCGCTGTGGATTTCTGCGCCCGGCCGATCCCCTTTCTGTCATCGGTCGATGCCACGCTCGACCCCCTGCACCCGCCCGGGAGATGATTCATGAGTCGTATCGTTACTGTCGCCGCTACCCAGATGGCCTGTTCCTGGGACCTTGAAGCCAACATCGAGACCGCCGAGAAGCTGGTCCGTGAGGCTGCAGGCAAGGGCGCGCAGATCATCCTGATCCAGGAGTTGTTCGAGGCCCCGTACTTCTGCCAGAAGCCGAACCCGGACTACCTGCAACTGGCGACCCGCGTTGAAGACAACGT
The DNA here is from genome assembly GCF_033989915.1 of Pseudomonas sp. P5_152. NCBI lineage: Bacteria > Pseudomonadati > Pseudomonadota > Gammaproteobacteria > Pseudomonadales > Pseudomonadaceae > Pseudomonas > Pseudomonas sp. P5_152. The sequence goes on from NZ_JASFAH010000002.1 coordinate 3,379,078, forward strand.
GGCCATCAAGCACTTCCAGAAAGTCGCCAAGGAGTTGCAGGTGGTCCTGCCGATCAGCTTCTACGAGCTGGCTGGCCGGGCGCGCTTCAACAGCATCGCGATCATCGATGCCGATGGCAGCAACCTGGGGATTTATCGCAAGAGCCACATCCCCGATGGCCCTGGCTACCATGAAAAGTATTACTTCAATCCGGGCGACACCGGCTTCAAGGTGTGGAACACCCGCTACGCGAAAATTGGCGTGGGCATCTGCTGGGACCAGTGGTTCCCGGAGTGCGCCCGCAGCATGGCGCTGCTCGGCGCAGAGATCCTGTTCTACCCGACGGCCATCGGCAGCGAACCGCACGACAAGAGCATCTCCTCGCGCGACCACTGGCAGCGGGTACAGCAGGGCCATGCCGGCGCCAACCTGATGCCGTTGATCGCCAGCAACCGTATCGGCAACGAAGAACAGGACGGCTACGACATCACCTTCTACGGTTCTTCGTTCATCGCCAACCAGTTCGGCGAGAAGGTCGAGGAGCTCAACCAGACCGAAGAAGGCATACTGGTGCACAGTTTTGATCTGGATGAGCTGGAGCACATCCGCAGCGCCTGGGGTTCGTTCCGCGATCGGCGTCCGAACCTGTATGGCCCGCTGAAAACCCTAGACGGTTCCCTGGAGTCCTGATTGTTATGACCACTTTGCACAGCACCCCCCGCGCCGACGGTTTCTACATGCCGGCTGAATGGGCCCCCCAGACCCAGGCCTGGATGGTCTGGCCAGAGCGCCCGGACAACTGGCGCCTGGGCGGCAAGCCTGCACAAGCCGCCCACGTGGCAGTGGCCAAGGCCATTGCCCGCTTTGAACCGGTGACCGTTGCCGTGTCCGCCGGCCAATACGAAAACGCCCGCGCCCGCCTCGATGTACCGAATATTCGCCTGGTCGAGATGTCCAGTGATGACGCCTGGGTGCGTGATACCGGCCCGACCTTCGTCATCAACAACAGCGGTGAAGTGCGCGGCGTGCACTGGGACTTCAACGCCTGGGGCGGTTTCGACGGCGGCCTGTACTCGCCGTGGAACCGTGACGCGCAAGTCGCCGGCAAGATTCTCGAGATCGAGCGCAGTTCGCGTTACCGCACCGAGGGCTTCGTGCTCGAAGGCGGTTCGATCCACGTCGACGGTGAAGGCACGCTGATCACCACCGAAGAATGCCTGCTCAACCGCAATCGCAACGCGCACCTGAGCCGCAGCGAAATCGAAGCGGTGCTCAGCGCGCAACTGGCTGTGGATAAGATCATCTGGTTGCCGGACGGTCTGTACAACGACGAAACCGACGGCCATGTGGATAACTTCTGCTGCTACGTGCGTCCCGGCGAAGTGCTGCTGGCCTGGACGGATGACCCGCAGGACCCGAACTACCCACGTTGCCAGGCGGCCATGAACGTCCTGCAAAACAGCACCGACGCCAAGGGCCGCCCGTTTGTCGTGCACAAGATGCCGATCCCGGGGCCGCTGTATGCAACCGAGGAAGAATGCGCGGGAGTCGATCCGGTAGACGGCAGCCAGGAGCGTAATCCTTCGGTGCGCTTGGCCGGTTCCTACGTGAACTTCCTGATCGTCAACGGCGGCATCATTGCCCCCAGCTTTGACGATCCGCTGGATGGCCCGGCCAAGGAAATCCTGCAGAACCTGTTCCCGCAGCATGAAGTGGTGATGGTCCCGGGGCGTGAACTGTTACTGGGTGGCGGCAACATTCATTGCCTGACCCAACAGCAACCTGCGCCCCACAAAGGTTGAGTGAAGTTGTAACAGCCTGTGGCTGGCGATGATCGGGCGTTTTAGCCCGCGTCATCGAGGCATTCACAGCCAGCCCGCAGCCCGAAAGGACTGCGGGCTTTTTTATAGCCGCACGTCGGGCTGCCAGGCGCCTTGGCATAGCTCTTGTATTGGTCCGAGGGTGATTCCCGGGAATGCAGAACGGCGATGTTCTGTCATAAACCTTGGATAAGTTGGCCGCTCAAGAACCGGGAGAGAGCGCTGCAATGAACAGGGTCAGCGAGCGGACAGCACATCCCTTGGCACTCAATCGCGAGTCGCTGCAAGTGCTGGCGCAATGGTTGAAGTCCAACGGAACGCGGCAGGTCAGGGAACCCGACCCGCGCAGGATGATGATCGAGCGCTACCCCGCTGATTTTTTCAGCGAGGCAGAACTGGAAGCGCTGTGGGATGTGATGCAAGGATAGACAACAATGGATTGCTCAAGCGCTGCCCGGATGGCAGCGCTTTTTTTTGCCTTTAGAAACTGTAGGTCCCGGTGACGACCAGGCTGCGGGGTGCCCCAGGCTGGATCTGGTAGGCGCTGGTCGACGACTCGTAGTAAGTCTTGTCGCTGATGTTGTTCAGCGCTGCGCGCAGGTCCCAGTCTTTCTGGCGGAAACCGGCCAGGGCGTCCCAGCGGCCATAACCGGGCAGGACGGTGGTGTTGAGGTTGTCGGCATAACGATCGCCCACCAGGGTCAGGCCCGTCTCGGCGTACCAGCCCATCTCCGGTTTCCAGGTGATGAACAGGCTGCCGTTGCGCTTGGCGACGTTGCTGATGCGCTTGCCTTCAAAGCCGTTGTTGTCTTTCTCGACGGTGGCGTCCTGAAAGCCCATACCGCCGCGCACATACCAATTGCCGGTGATTTTCCCGGCGCCAGTCAGTTCGATACCACGCGAACGTTGCACGCCGGTGAGCAGGGTCACGGTCGGATCGTTGGGATCGCTGGTGCGACGGTTGTAGAGCTCAAGTTCGTAGATCGCCAGGGTGGTGCTCAGGCGGTCGTCGAGCCAGTCGCTCTTCACGCCGATCTCTTTCTGCTTGGTCAGTTCGGGACTCAGGTCGTTGACGTTGGTGGTCAGGCCCGGCGTGATGCCGATCAGGCCACCACCGACGGGCGAGAAGGTCTTGCTCCAAGAGGCGTAGAACGAGTGGTTCTGCAGCGGGGTCCAGACCACGCCGAGCCGTGGGCTGGTGCTGTGGCTGTCGCGGTCTTCGGAGATGTTCTTGAGCTGGTTGGTCGAGTCGACATCGAAGGTGTCATAACGCACACCGGCCAGCAGTTGCCATTGATCGTTGAGGCGCAGTTGGTCCTGCAGGTAAATGGCGCGGCTTTCGACTTCGGTGTGGGAGTCGCTGAAGACCTGCATGCGCCCGGTGTGCACGATGTTCCGGTCGGGGTGGTACAGGTCCAGGTTCGGCACGGGGCTGTTGCCCGGTGGCGTGGTGGCCGCGTTGTACAGTTTCGGATCGCGGCGCTGGCTGCCCAGTTCCAGCCCGCTGAGCAGGCGATGCTCGAGGCCGAAGGTGCTGAAACCGCCTTCCAGTTCCAGGTTGTTGAACACATTGCGGGTGGTCAGGTCCTGTTGCCAATGCTGGCGAACCACCTGGTTGGTCGTGGTGTTCACATTGGTGACGTAGGTGTTGTCGAAATCACTGTTGAGCTTGAACACCCCCAGGGTGTGGCGCAGTTGCCAGTTGTCGGCAAGCTCGTAACTGAGTTTCGAGCGCAGGGATTGCGACTTGTCGTCGATGAAATCGTTATCGGTGCCGTAGGTGGTATCGCGGCCGACATCGGCGGGCCGTCCGTTGATGGCCGGGATGCCGCGATCGGGCGTGCGGTTGTAGCGGCTGTATTCGTACTGCACCAACCAGTTCAGGTCCGGTGTCAGTTGCCAGCTCATCGACGGTGCGAACAGTTGGCGGCTGCCACTGACGCCGTCGCGGAAGCTGTTTTCATCCAGGTTGCCCATGTTCAGGCGCAGGCTGAGGTTTTCGCTCGGGTCGGTGCTCAGGTCGGCATACAGGCTGCGCATGTCCTCGCTGCCGCCCTGGGCTTCGAGGGTCGAGCGGCGGCCGAACTCTGGCAACTTGCTCACCCGGTTGACGATCCCGCCCTGGCTGCCACGGCCGTACAGCACTGCGGCCGGGCCTTTGAGCACTTCAATGCGCTCGATGTTGTGCAAGTCGCGCACGTACTGGCTGTCGTCGCGGATGCCGTCGAGGTAGAAGTCGTTACTGGCGTCGAAACCGCGAATGCGCAAGCTGTCGAAGCGCGTGTCGGCTCCGCTGCTGACGTTGGGGATGCCGCCCAGGGCCGTGCCCAGGTCGTTGGTGCCGTAGTCGGAGAGGTTGGCGGTTTTTACCGAGTCGATGGCCTGCGGGACGTAGCGTACCGGGGTGGCGGTGCGGGTCGCGGTGCTGACTATCTTGACCCGTGAATCGTCGATTTCGCCTACTTCGGCGCTGATCGAGGTGGCGGGCAATTCAGTGATCGCAGCGCAGGTAACACCGCCGGTCAACGAGGCGCATAAGCCCAGGGTGACGGACGTAAGACGGAAGGGGGCAGGCATTTGAAACGCATCCGGAGGGGTAGATCATTCGAGGGTGCGAATGGTAATGCTTGCTATTTACTTCCGTTAATTATTCCTGATGCTCCGCCTGGATTGATTGTTACTAATTATTTCGTTGGCGATTCGACCGCTCTGTGCAACAAACCAAGTCGCGAGGCGAGGTTTTTCCAGGATCGCGTCCGGCATAACCTGCTTGCCACTAATTCTGACCCTTTGCTGGAGCCCCGGATGTCTGGCCCGACCCTTCATTACATTTACGATCCCTTGTGTGGCTGGTGCTATGGCGCTAAACCCCTGGTGCATGCAGCGCAGGCGGTTTTGCCGGTTTTGCTGCACGGCGGCGGCATGATGACCGGAGCCAACCGGCAGCCGGTGAGTGCGCAATTGCGTGATTATGTGATGCCCCACGACCGGCGAATTGCCGAGTACACCGGGCAGCCGTTTGGCCAGGTTTATTTCGACGGCCTGCTGCGTGATCACTCGGCAGTCTTCGATTCGGCGCCACCGACCGCTGCGGTGCTGGCGGCGGAACGGCTTGGTGGTCGTGGCCTGGAACTGCTCGGGTGCTTGCAGAGCGCACACTATGTGCAAGGTCGGCGCATTGCCGATGAGGCGGTACTGCGGGAACTGGCCACCGCCATCGGCCTGGACGCCGAGGCCTTTGATGCTGAGTTCAAACAGGTCCTGGCCAACGAGTTGCAGATCCACTTCAAGCACAGCCGGGGGCTGCTGGCAGAGGTTGGCGGGCAAGGGTTTCCGACGCTGGTGCTGGAGCAGGGCGGGCAGTTTTCTCTGATCGATATCGGCCCTTGGCTGGGCAAGCCTGAAGCCTTTGCCCAATGGCTGGGCCAGTCGCTGAAACAGCCTGCGCTTGATAGCGCGGCAGTGGCTCCGACCTGTGGGCTGGACGGTTGTGTCCATTGATCGTGCGGGCTCAGCGGCTTATCCACGAGTCTATGAGTACCGCCGGCAACTGATTTCTTAGACAATTTTCGTCTTATTACAGACGATTCACGAAATTGACACACAGTTACATGCGCGGATAGGATTCGCCCCAACGCCTGTGGCACGTAGCCACGACTCAAAACAATAAAAAAGGGCCCGCCACGCTTTTGTGTGGGCGGGCCCTTTTGTTTAGGGATGAAAAAAGAGCGCAAAAGCAGCCATTTCAGCCAGCGGTCACAGCGCGTATCAACCCGTAATAAGGAAAATAACATGTTGAATAAGCGTATTAGTCTGATCGCACTGGGGATGTTGAGCGCGACTCAAGCAATGGCCAATGACCAAGCTGAGTCCAAGGGTTTTGTTGAAGACAGCAGCCTGAAAGTGCTGCTGCGCAACGCCTACATCAATCGCGATTACAAGGATGGTAACGACGATAAGGCCGAATGGGGCCAGGCTGCCATTGGCACCTTCTCCTCGGGCTTCACCCAGGGCACCGTCGGTGTTGGTGTGGACGCTTTCGGTCTGTACGCTCTGCGCCTGGACGGCGGCAAGGGTCGTAGCGGTGCCGGTGGCATCGACTTCTTCAAGCAAGGCGACAGCGGCGCTGCAGCCAACGACCTGTCCAAGGCTGGCGCGGCGGTGAAATTCCGTCTGTCGAGCACCGTGCTGACCTACGGTGACCAGATGCCGGCCCTGCCGGTGCTGAACTACGACAACTCCCGCCTGCTGCCGGAAAGCTACACCGGTACCCTGATCACTTCCAAAGAGATCGAAGGCCTGGAACTGAACGCCGGTCGTTTCACTGCCGAGTCGCGTAAAAGCGCCGAAGGCCGTGACAGCGGTGGCCTGAAGTCGATCAACGTGTTGGGCGGTAGCTACCAGTTCACCGAGCAGTTCAAGGGTGCGCTGTACGCTTCCGACGTCGAAGACGTGCTGAAGAAGCAGTACATCAACCTGAACTACGTGTTCCCGCTGGCCAGCGATCAGTCCCTGACCCTGGACCTGAACGGCTACCGCACCAAGCTGGAAGACTCCTACGTTCGTGAAAGCGGCGCCACTGGCGACGACAACAAGATCTGGAGCCTGGCAGCCACCTTCGCCACCGGTCCGCACTCGTTCACCCTGGCGCACCAGCGCAGCACCGGTGATAGCAACCTGGGCTACGCCTACGGCGGCTACCAGAAAGACCAGGGTCGTGTCGGTGACGGTGGCAACACCATCTACCTGGCCAACTCCTACTGGTCCGACTTCAACGCTGAAGACGAGCGCAGCTGGCAGTTGGGCTACGGCCTCGACTTCGGCGCTTTCGGCGTGCCAGGCCTGACCTACAACGTGGCTTACGTGCGTGGCGACAACATCACCACCTCCACCAGCACCGGTGGCACCGAGCGCGAAATCTTCAACCAGTTCAAGTACGTGGTCCAGAGCGGCCCGGCCAAAGACCTGAGCGTGAAGCTGCGTAGCTCGATCCTGCGCGTGTCGCAGAAATCCAGCGAGTACAACGTCAGCGGCAACGAGCTGCGGGTGTACGTGGATTACCCGATCAACGTGTTCTGATAAAGCATGCGTGATCGCGCCTGATACCAGGCTGAAAAAAAAAGCCCCGACTCGCGAGAGTTGGGGCTTTTTTATGCTGAAAACATCCCGCCCCCTGTAGGAGCGAGCCTGCTCGCGATGGACGTCAGGACAACGCAATCCGCCTGATTGCGCTGCGTCATCGTTGACGTTCTTCGCTGGCAAGCCAGCTCCTACAAAGTTCGGCGCACGCCACATACGAGTGTGAGGCAGTCACAATTGGTGCAATCACTCCACCGCGCTAGTCAGCTCAGGGTTACCAAAGCCTTTGAGCGTGGCATTGGACTTGGCGAAGTACTGGCTCCAGAAGCCTTCGAGGTTCTGGATCATCTTGCCGCTGCGGTAGCCGTTCTTGATCTGGGTGGGCACAAAGGCCGCCCCATGCACATAGACCCGGGCCCCGCCAAAGTCAGCCAGCAGGTTCTGCTTCTCGACCTTCGCCAGCTCCACGCCGGGATTGATCTCGCGGATCCCGTTGTTGGTGTAGAAGCTGCCGAAGTCGCTGTACTCGAGCATGTCGGACATCAGCAGGATGACGTTGTCGTCCACCCCTTCGGCGGTCTTGATGTCGTCGCCGATGGACTTCAGGCTGAAGAGGATTTCGCTACGCGGGATGTCCGAGCTGGACTTGCCCATGGCGCTGGCGAAGGCCTTGCCGAAGCGCTGATAGAAGACGGTCGATTGGCCCTTCATGCAGCTGTCGAACTTGCGGCTGGCCATCATCGGCACATCGCCGAGCACTGCCGGGTCGATCGGCTTTTCCAGTTCGCCGGCAAACTGCAGGCGCGTGTAATGGCCGTCGAGGTAGGCGCTGAACGAGTACAGGCGCAGCTTGTCGCCCGGCTGCAGGAAGCGCTTGATGTGGCCCCAGGCGGTTTTCTGCAGGTCTTGGGTCAGCGGCGTGGTCTGGTCTACCACCACCGTCAACATGCGCCCGGAAGGCGCACTGCGAAACTGCTCGATCTTGGTCTGGGCGTAGCAGCTCGGCACATCATTGCGCTCCGCTGCCACCAGGGCAGCGGGCACGAATGCCAGAGCCAGCAGCAGGCTCTTGAACTTCATCAGACCTCCTGCTTATCGAGCATTTGCAGCTTGCGCGCGCGACGGATAGTGGCGGCGTCCACGCCTTTCTTGTTGGCCACGTAGTCGATGTCATCTTCATCGAAGGCGGTCAGGTCGCCGAAGGCGTTGTGGTCGAAGGAGGTGGTCGACGGAGCGGCTGCGGCTGCGGCTGCTGGTGCTGGTGCGACGACGGGGGCAGGTGCGGCTTCCACGGTGACGGCCACGACCTGGGCGACTACCGGTGCAGGGGCTGGAGCTGCTGTGGATGCAGGCGCTGGAGCAACGTAGAAGATTTTCAGGGAGTTGAAGCTCTGCTTCAAACCAACCAACTCTGGATCCTTGTCATCGATCTGCTCAAGACGTGGCATGGCTTGGGCGATCAATTGGTTTATCTTCGCGTCGTCGCCGGCCTTAATGGCAGCATTCACATCGGCCATGATCTGATTGAGATAGTTCAGGATAAGTTGGCGAGCCTGAGTCCGGGTACCCGCTTCACCGTCTTTGATACCTTTGCGCGCGGCCTTGTCATCTTCCTCGTTGATGAAGGCCTTGAAGTTGCGGCTCGACAAGTCTTCGCGCAACTTTGTCTCGTCTTCACCACCAATGCGGAACACTTTCATTTGCAGGCCTTGCAGTGTGCCCAGTGAAGCCTGTGCATCGTTGGCGACGCTGCGGGCTTTTCTGGCGTGATAACGCATGTACTCATCGGCGCTGGAAAATTTGTGGACCAACTCCCAGGCCCTGCGTGAGTGAATACCGGCAAACCCGTAAATGTATGCCAGGTAAGTCGAGGTCGCCTGGATGAAGATAAACAGCCCGCTCAAGACGGCAAAGGTCACCAGAGATGCGCGGTGCAGGGCATCGATCTGGTCCTGCGCCGATTTACCTGCGGCGCTATCGGACATCGCCTGCATGTCGTCCGGAAGTGGCACGCCATCGTTGCTCGGGAAGTCGTCAGCGGACTGGCTGATGGCAGGAGGGTTGGCAATCAGGTCGGTTTCCTGAGCGTTGAGGGTTTCGGTACGAACCCAGAAAGCCGCTGCAGCCAGGCCGATAATAAATACGCCATAACCGATAAGAACACCGAAGCTCTTGATGGGCATGCCGTCTTTCTTATCCACTTTGACCCGGTTGAGCATCTGCTGATACTCGGGCAGCTCGCTATCACTTTTGGTGTTGTCGAGGGTGATGACACCCTTGCCGGTGAAGTCGCCTTCGCTACCACTGCGGCGCAGGCTTTGGTAGGACATGATGTGATCGATGACGCTGTTTTTGTACAGCACCCGACCCGCGAACTCGGAGAGGAACAAGCCAATGATCGAGATCACCAGGCCGATGGCGAACGCACCGGCCATCGCGGTGTTTGGCGTGGCCAGGGTCAGGGCGAAGGGCGCCAGGGCAAAACCGAAGGCCGTGGCCTCGATCAGCATCAGGATGATGATCAAGCTCCACAAACCAAGACCTTTCTCGTGGCGACCATCCTCATGAATTTTGCCCAGGTAGTCCTGGTTGCGATGGAAGGCCGCTTCCGACGGTTGGTGATCGCGATAGTAGGCTTCGTAAAAATGGCACAACTCGCTTTCCGACGATAGAAAACCCAGGGCCTTGGGATTCTCTTCGGATGGGGCTTCCTTTGTGCCCGGGTTCTTGACCCAGTGGCGAATCCGGCCAAAACCCGGCATGCGAATGCGCAGGTTCATCCACCAGTATTTGAAGGATGACCAGTAAACAATGACCGGAATCGCCATCAGGGTGGTGAACACGACCGGAATGATCACATACCAGTACGCGGTAAAAAACGCGCGGAAAATCTCGAGCATGGGTGGGTTCCTCTCTACTTATCGACGCTTGGGAGTGAACTGAGCGACGTAAGCGTCACCCTGTTTCGGGTAATAGATTTCACCAGCGACTGCATTGCCGGCGCGTTTGTCGAACACGATATCGATGCAACTCACCGGCGACTTTTGCTGATCGATCGCGAACACGCGGTACAGAATCTGGTTTTCACCTTCGTAGGTGTTGGCCACCGAGGCGTAGCTCGGGCTCTGCTTTTTCTGTGCGCCGGCGAAGTCGGTGATCAATTGCATCTTCGGTGCCTGGGCCACTTTGGCGCCGTCACGCAGCACGGCAATCGGGCCTACGGCCACGGAGTGACCGTTCACCGCAGTGGCCCATGGCTTGCCGTTCAGGCCAGGGAAAAACTCGGTGGTGGCGAATTCCTTCAGCGGCTTGTCGTCCGCCAGGCTCTTGACCTGACCCTCGATACGCGGCATGTCGGCAACGCAAGAACTGAGCGGGGCCGCAGCGTTGGCGGTGCCGATGATGGCGAAGGGCGAGCTTTTCGGCGTGATGCCCATGGCCAGTTGCGAGCGGGTATCGGTCACTGGGCGGCCACCGAAGTCGACACCACCCTTGCCGCTGAGCGGCACATTCGGCGAGCTGTCGGCAACCACGGGCGCTGTGAGCTCAGGTGCTGGCGCGGGTGCCTGGGCAACCGGGGCTGGGGTCTTGCTCGTGGGCTTGCTGGCCACGACCGCAGGCTTGCTCGAAGGCTTGGTAGTCGCCGGCTTGGCGGTAGTTGCAGGCGCAGTGCCATGGGCGAGGTACTTGGCGTTGCTGCGCTCATTGCGCACGCGCTCCACCAGCAACTGCTCGCTCTGCACTTCGACGAACTCGACACGGCGGTTCTCGGTGCGCCCTTGCTCGGTGGCGTTGTTGGCCAGCGGACGCGATGCACCGGCACCCTGGTAGTAAATGTTCTGACGGGGAATACCGACATCGGCAAGGATCTGGCCTACGGCGCGCGCGCGTTGTTCCGACAGCTTCTGATTGAAATCAGCCGAGCCGGTGGCGTCGGTATGCCCGACCACCAGGATTTTCTTCGTGGCCGGCGCCTTGTCCGCTTGCTTGTCCGTCAGCGCCGTTGCCAGCGACGTCAGTTGGCGACGACCGGCCGGAGTCAACTCTGCCGAGCCCACGGCAAACATCTCCGAAGACTGGACCTGGGCTTCAACCCCAACGGCTTGCAGTTTCGGCGCGGCGTTCGGGGTGGCGGCGACATTGGCGTTCAACTCGTTGACCTGCATCACCAGGCCTTCCTGCTTGGCCACGGCCTGCAGTTTCTGCACCCGGTCGCGGTACAGCAGGGCCACACCACAACCGGCACCTGCGCCAGCGGTCCCGGCGACCACCATGTCCTTGCCGTCGCCTTTGGTCAGTACCACCACGGCCACTCCCACCAGGGCACCCACGGCGGCGCCCGTCATACAGGCGGTGGTCCCCGACGACTCGCCCATGTAATTGTCGATCTGCGCACAACCACTCAGGCCGACCGCTACCGCCACCGCAAGGGCCGTAGGTTTCACTCTTCCATTTACACGCATGCCAATGTCCTTTTCCCCATTCCTTTACCCGCCCATCAGACGGAAATTCTTGTCAGCCCATCAGACGGAAATTCTTGTCAGCCCAGCAGCTGAATGAGTGACGCCCCGCCGGCGATTGAAAATCCCCGCGGTGCTTGTTGATCGATCGCAGTGCGCGTTTTCGAAACCCTGCGCCAACAAACGACAGGCACGCAGAAGCCCGAGCCGCGTGCATAACGCAGGACTCCAGGCAAATAACAGGTGATGCAGTGACCCAGGCAAAAGCCCATGGAGGGGAATATCCGTATAAGTGCCAGGCGTTAAAGGCCGGGACGTCCGTGTTCGTAGGTGCCGCGTAGAGGCGACAAATCTAGCACATCACAGCCGTCAGCTATTGGATCGAGGGTAATGGGCACATGATAGAGCGAAAATGAACGATAGTGGCATTGTGATATGTTGAAAAACGACAAATCTGACTTTTGACAGACTTTGGTGGTTGGGGAGGAGGGGGAGAAGGGGGGAATGGAGGTTGGCATAAGGCCAAAACGAAAAAACCCGCCAGAAGGCGGGTTTTTCGGGGGTTCCAGAGATTTTGAAAGCCTTCTCTGGAACCTTGTATGGTGCGGCACCAGGAGTCGAACGATCTAATAAGTTATTGAATTAGCTGATTAATACATAAAGCCCTGTGCGACTCTACCTCTAAAACTACCTCAAGGTCCTCGTACGGCTGAGGATCTTGCTTGACGTGACTAACGGCGAAGGGCCGGAGTTGCCCCCACAGCGGCCGGTCATTCGTCTATGAGAGTTGGGCCGTTGATGTGTCAACGGTCAACCACGTTAGAGTTAGAGTAGGTCCATGGTGGCCATGGAATCAGCCATACGGTAGCCCATCGCTTTGTAACCCGCCTGGCGCTTATCCCACATCCTCAGCAGCGCGACATTACCCTCGTCAACGAAGTCGATCACTCGCACGTCGGCCTTATCGGCATGCGATCGATGCAACCGCCCCGCATATTGCTGAAGGATTCCCTTCCATGAGATGGGCATTGCCAGCACCAGCGTGTCCAACGGCGGGTGATCGAAGCCTTCACCTACTAGTTTTCCTGTTGCCAACAGCACCCGTGGAGCATCAGGGGGAAGGGACTCAAGCTCATGCATACGGGAAAGGCGCTGTTTCTTAGGCACTCGCCCATGAAGCGTGAAAAGGTTATGCACACGCTGCTTCAATTCTAATTCAAGGGCATCCACATGTTCCGTCCGCTCCGTTAGCACTAGAATTTTTCTACCCTCGCTGTACGCCAGCTCAATCTCCGAGACGATTTTGGCTGTCCGCTCAGAGTCGTCGGCTAGATGCCGAAAAACGTCCTGAATCCCAAAGCCGTCGGGGACCACTATTGGTTTGGACAGCAATCGAGGCACGACAGATAGGTCATGAGGCGCATTCGCTGGCCGAGCAGCAGAATGTCGGATCGGTCCGCACTGCATGAAAATAATAGGCTGCTGCCCATCTCGGCGCACTGGGGTTGCCGTGAGTCCCAGCACGTACCGCGCGGTCGCGCTCCTCAGTAGTGCCTCGAATGACACTGCTGATAGGTGATGACACTCATCAACGATGATCTGGCCGTAGTTTTTTACCTGATCGCTGATCTCGCCTTTTCGCGATAACGACTGCATTACGGCAATGTCGATGATGCCGGTAAGCTTCGCTTTTCCGCCTCCAAGAGTTCCAACGACACCATTCCCGACTCCCAAGAACACCTGCAAGCGCTCTTGCCACTGCCTTAACAGTTCCGTCCGATGCACAAGCACCAACGTGTTAATGCCACGTGCGGCAATCAACGCAGCAGCACTCACTGTTTTACCGAAAGCAGTCGGTGCGCAGAGGATACCGGTGTCATGACTTAGCATTGCGCTGACAGCAGCCTCTTGGTCAGAACGCAGGGTCCCGAGAAAACTCACGTCGATGGGGTCGCCCGCGAAGCTTTCGTCTTTAAGAATAGCGGTAACCCCGTTTTCCCCTAAAAGCTCCAGCGCAGCATCCAAACAGCCACGTGGTAACGCAACATGTTTGGGGAAGTTCTGGGCACAGCCGATAATCCTTGGCTTGTTCCACACTGACATGCGCATGGCCTGAGCTTTGTAGAACTCAGGATTTTGAAAGGCAGCGAGCCGGACAAGCTGGTTTGCCAATGGCTGTGGCAATTCCGACTTTTCAAAGTAAATTAAGTTAGCCAGCGTGATATTGACAGCAGCAGGCAACGGGCATGTCAATTTACGTGATCTCGATTCACGATCTTTCCAAGGTTCTGCATCACCTTCGTCATCGACATAGGCGACCCCTAGAGGGTCCCGATTACCCATCGCCTGGATAATAACGGGCTGGATATCTTCTGGACTCATGCGCTGAATCGATGCCAGGAAGGCCCATTGATCAGGATGAGGCTCAAGCGAGTCGTCTACAAAAACGCTATTGTTTTGGGCCCTGGCCCGCTTTTGCAAAGGGAGCGCGATGAGATTTCCAAAGCCGCCTTTGGGCATATAGTCCTGGTTTGGAAACAGTCGATCATAGGAGCTGAGCGCCAACTGGCGGGTGCGCTCACAGGCATGACTGATGATTGCGGCACCGAGGCGGCGCGCATCGCAGGCAGGAACATTACGCTCAAAGAAAATCCAGCCATGAGCCCCTTGGCCTGAGCGCGATATTTCCAGCGCCACCGGGACGTTCAGCTCATGGCATGACTGCACAAAAGCTTTGGAATCATCACGCCATTCGGCCTCATCGAAGTCGACCGCCAAAAAATAACAAGTGTCATCAGAGAGTAGGGGGTAGATACCAACGACCACTTCGCCCGCCAGATGGCGATAGACCACCTCATCGGTCAGCGGAAGCAGCTGGCGGTTACCGCAGTCGCCACATTTAATTCGGGGCTTCTCACAAACGCCAGGTCTCCATTCGTTTGCGCAAGCGGGTGCGTATCCTGATTTGCCTGCCTTGCTTTCCCAGCGGATGGGATAAACGTCCGTCCTACCACGAAACAAGCTTCGGAATAGGGCAAGCTTTCCATCAGTATCGAGTTGCTGTGATTGTTCTGCTTGGACAATCGCTATCTTGACTGGCTCAGCAGGCGGGCGCCATTCGATGCCATGAGCATCCAGCAAGGCAACCAATCTTGCATTCTCAGCCCTTAGCTTCGCCACCAGACTAGTGTCTATCACGGCCTTCAGCCTCTACGTCTCAGGTGAAGCCTGTAGCCTCAAGCTACAACCCTCAGGTCCATCAGTAAAACATAGAGGTTATCAAACAACAGAGGTTAGGTTCAGGGGTGCTCAAGAGGTCCGCCCTAATCCCAATCAAATCGTTGGCTGGCTCAATCTGCCAGTGAGGGATACAGAGCGCGCAGTTGCTGGCATTCGGCTAACGTTGAAAGTTCCAGGATTTTCCTAGGCGCAGAGAGATCAGGCTTGTGGTCAGCAGGTAGTAGTAGCGCGTCGATTTCGAGTTTGAGTTCATGTGGTGGTTCAAAAACCAAACGAGATGCTTTCTTTGCCATGTCCATGGATTATCTCGGTTCCAGCGTTCAGAAATGGCTGCTTGAATAGTCTTGGCCTGGCGGATGTGACGTTCGCGTGAGGCATGTGCTCCAGTCAGTACTCCAGCCAAGAAGATCTCCATATCGAATGGTTTATTCATACCCGACCACCGATGTACGCCGATACCACGTCGATTCGACCGTGTCCCAGTTCATAGCTGATTTGTAAGCGTGCCTCTCGATCAAGGCGTAGATCGAGGCGCCTGCACTTGCCACCGTTGATGGGCGCTAGGTGATGGGTAATCTGCTCATAGCGTTCGCACGCATAAGCCGCACGCAGTTCGTGGAAGCCTTTGAGGTTGTGCGTATGGAGAATCTCCCGTGCGGGGCGAATGAGTACCTGTTGGAAATCGCGGTAGCGTTCATTCGGTGCCAGCAGGTTGCGGCTACCGTCGGGAGAGACCTGTTCGGCGTACCTGAGCGCTTCGCGAATATGGTCATTCACCCTGATCCAACGAGGCGCGGTTGCGCCGCCGCGGCCACCTTTAGTGCCATCCTGGATGTTGATCTTGTCATAGTGTTCGGCTTCTCTTCGCAGGCGCGGAAGGTCGGCCAAGATGGCCTCGCGCAAGCGCATGCCGGTGGCTCGCGCCAACTGGGCGATGGCCGCCGCACGCGGCATTTGGTGTTCGCAGAGGACGTCGACGATCCGCTTCACGTGTTCGCGGTCTTGGCCTTGCGGCACCGAGCGACGAACACTGTTCCGCCGCATTCCCAGCGTCTTGCTCGGACTCGGCACTTTCACATACTGATCACCGCGAAGTGCGGCCATGGTTCGGTTTACGCCGGACAACCGGTTTTGCGCGGTGGCGATGCTGATAGCGCCTTGTTCAACTTGGTGACGCAGATGACCGGCGTAGTCCAGCAAGGTCCGCCAATCAATTTGCCTCGCATCGTTAAACCCGGGCCCATCCTCAGACCGACACCATCGTACAAATGCCAGCTAACGATCACTGTGCGCTTTGACGGTCCCGTAATGCCCTCCGCCGAACATGTCTTTTAACGCCTGCGGCCCGGCATAACTCAGTTGCCGGCCATAGCCAAAATTGCGCCCGCCACGTTTACCTACCAGTGCCATGATCGAACTCCTCTCGAAGCCAAAAAGTTTCAAACCTTCCTCACGTCATCCCGCCACGAATGTTGAGTGTTATCAGGGATCAAGGCCCCTGCGACCTGTGAGGGTTGTCCTCTAACGCAGGACTGGCGGCTCTTTACGACCGGGAGCTTGGGCATCTCATGATCTGACCTCCTGAACACTTCCAAAGAAGTGGGCGGGTGGAGGCTGCACTGGCTGACGAGACCAATGCCGCGAGATCCTGAGTCGAGTGAAGGTAGTGATGCGATGACCGGGGCATGCCTGACTGTCAGTCAGGTGCAGTCCATTCCGTAGGCTGCGGCACCATCATCGGCATCGCTGTTGCTGGTGACTTCGGCGTTTGTCACGCCGATTGTCACGAGGAGAGTTGCGGCAAAGCCATGTACGACATGGGCTGCAGCAGCGGTAGGAGCGCCCGTCTCTTTCCGGGAGAAAGAGACGGGCGCCGGTTGGCGCAAGGAAATGGCCAAGCGGGTAGGTTGCTGCAGGGCAGCTATGAAAGGGGATGAGTTGCCGCAGTGGGCACACTGATAAAAGTAGGCATCCATCACATCGCTGTGACCATGCGAGCCGCCGGACGCTAATCGCACTTTGGGAGAACCACCACGGTGTGGCGTAGCCTTAAAGATTCTGGCTACCTGGGTTGCTGTCAACGACAGCGCTTTGCCCTATCTTTTCTACGCCTGTGGATAATTTGGGTCAAGGCTCGAGTTTTCGGGAGTCCTGCGGCTGTGGATGAAATTATCCACCGGTGGAGATCAGTGGTTTTCCACAGACAGTTGCGTGGGCTTTAGTTTTTTTAAGTGAGGTCCATCCAAGCAGGGCGGCTTTGCAGCCCTGTTTGGATGGACCCGCGTGGACAAGCGGATCATCGAGATTTCGAGAACGTACGCTTACTTTGCTGCGCCGCGATTGGCTTTTGGCCGTGTGACATTCGTGCAGAGTCGTGAGGAGTGACATCCTCCTGCTGATGGGTGACTGGAAATCGGCTCCACCAGTTCATGATTAGTCTCCGCTCGTCGAGTTGCGTGCGACTATGGAAGACTGAGTACAATCCCCGCACGTATGTCTTTTCTTCGACCTTTTGCAGCTACGTGAAGCAGGCTGATCATTTAGGAAGTCTTTGATGTCACTCAATCCCCACACCCTTGAAGACCTGCCCTCGCTGGTTGAATCTGTCGAGCTCGAATGCAAGCTCGCTCAGGGGCAGGATGGGAAGGGAGAGTTGCCTAAGGATTTCTGGTTAACCTACTCCGCTTTTGCTAACACTCAGGGTGGGGTAGTACTGCTTGGCGTGCGCGAGAAGGATGGGCGGTTCAGCGTTGCAGGTCTATCCAATATCGAGAAAGTACGTACTGACCTGTTCAATACCCTCAACAATCCGGCCAAGGTCAGTGTCAATCTGCTGACTGACCGGGAGGTGGTCGTCAGAGAGCTGGAGGGCAAGCAGGTACTTGAAGTGAAAATCCCGGCGGCTTCGCGTAAGCAGAAGCCGGTATTTCTCAATGGTCAGCCGCTAGGTAACACTTATCGTCGATTACATGAGGGTGATCGGCGTTGCTCTGAGGAAGATGTTCGCCGCATGTTCGCAGAGCAAGTGGAGGACTGTCGGGACGAGCGGATTTTGCCAAATTACGACTTCGCAGACATCGATCCGGACAGTCTGCGTATCTACCGCCAGATGCTTGGCGACATAAAGCCAGGCCATCCAGCGCTGGAGCACCAAGGGATTGAGTTTCTCCGACAGATAGGCGGCTGGCGAAAGGACCGCGCGAACGGAGTCGAAGGGCTGACTCTGGCAGGTTTACTGATGTTCGGACGCTGGCTTTCGATCCAAGAGAGTGTGCCGCATTACTTTGTGGACTATCAGGAGCGGCCGCAGGCCAAAACAGAACTACGTTGGGTGGATAGACTCGTCCCTGATGGAACCTGGTCAGGAAATCTGTTTGATTTCTACCGGCGGGTTTATCGCAAGTTGGTTGAGGACCTAAAGGTACCGTTCGTTCTCAAAGGTGATCAGCGCCAGGATGACACACCGGTACATGAAGCTCTGCGCGAGGCTTTGGTTAATACCTTGGTCCATGCCGACTATACCGGGCGGGTTTCTGTGTTAGTCGTGAAGCGTCCTGACTTGTTTGGCTTTCGCAATCCTGGCGGCTTACGTTTACCCCTTGAGCAGGTGTTGCAAGGTGGTACCAGCGATTGCCGGAACAGGCTAATGCACCAAATGTTTCTTCTTATAGGCCTTGGCGAGCGTGGTGGTTCTGGGGTTCCAAAAATCTACAGCGGGTGGCGCAGCCAGCATTGGCGACCGCCAGCCCTTTATGAAAAGCCCGAGCCCGAGCAAACCCTTCTTGAGCTTCGCATGTTGGACTTGCTTCCTGAAGGGGTGGTGGAGCAGTTACGAGAGCGATTTGGGGTTCGTTTCGAGAGCTTGGAACATACTGCCAGGTTGATTTTGGCCACGGCCGCGATTGAGCGGGTGGTCAGCCATAATCGTCTCCTTGAGATTTGTGATACTCATGCTCATGACTTGAGCCAACTGCTTGCGCGGTTGGTACGCGAGGGATTCCTTGTGCCCGACGGGCGCTCACGGGGCATGATTTATCACCTGCCGGGTGAGCAACTGCCTACGCCGGAGCAAGTGTTCGCAGGTCCGCTGCAGAGCTCCGAACATTACGCCGGCAGCTCCGAACATAACGGGGCTAGCTCCGAACATAACGCAGGTAGCTCCGAACATAAGGTCGAGCTGGATATGCAGCGAAACGATGATGGCTGTTTATTGAGCAATCATATTGACGCGCCGCTGATCGATGATTTGGACAGGCTTGATGCAGGGTTTCGAGAAAAGCTCGAAATACTGGCTGAGGAGCCGCGCAATCGAGAGCGCATGCAAAAGGATCGTATGCAACAGGTGATTATCACCCTATGCAAGGAGCACTATCTGACGCTCAACGTTTTGGCTAATTTGGTAAAGCGCAGTCCAGATGCCCTCCGTCAGCAGTACCTGAATGGAATGGTGAAAAGTAGGCAGATTCAGTTGGCATTTCCGTCCAAGCCGACTCATGAAAGGCAGGCGTACAAAGCGCACATGGGTGGACAGGACGAGGAGTAGGTTAACGGCCTACTCCCTCTAGCGGCTTTTCGCCTTGAGCCGCGTGACGTTCGCCCCGGTCTGGTTCGCAAATTCGTGTGGAGTGACATGCTCCTGTTGATTCGCCTCAAGGTACCGGCTCCACCAGTTCATGATCAGCCTCCGCTCCTCGATGAATTCTGCCTTGTGGATGTAAGCGGCGCGGACGTTATTGCGCTCCTTGTGACTCATCTGCCGTTCAATGGCTGTCTCTGACCACAATCCTGACTCGATCAGTGCGCTGCAGGCCATCGAACGAAATCCATGCCCGCAGATATCGGTTTTGGTGTCGTATCCCATCGTCCGAAGCGCGTTGTTCACCGTATTTTCGGACATGGGCTTCCAGGGTTTGGCATCCCCTGCGAAGACCAATGCGAATTTGCCTGTGAGTGCATGGATTTTTTCGAGTAGCGCCACTGCTTGCGGCGATAAGGGTACTAAATGGATATCCCCTGCCATCTTCGTACCCCTTGTGGAAAAGGGTACTCCCTCCAACGCGGGTCGAGTGTCCGGTATCTCCCAGACGCCGCGCTTGAGGTCGAACTCGCTCCAGCGGGCGAAGCGCAGCTCGCTGGAGCGTACAAACACATGCAGCGACAGCATCACCGTCAGACGGGTAAGTGCCCGGCCTTTATAGGTGTCGATCCGCTCCTGCAGTTCCGGCAGTCGCGATAAGGGTAGAGCGGGGCGATGGACCACCCGCGGGGCCTTGATCGAGCCCTCGAGATCGTAAGCAGGGTTTATGGTGATAAGCCGGAGGCGCTTTGCCTCGCGCATGATGCTCTGCAGGTAGTTTTGTACCCTTAAAGCAACGTCGATCGTTCCGCGCTTCTTGATCGCTTCCAAGGGCTGCATGAGGTCATGGGTGTCGAGGTCGACAATGGCGCGGGCGCCGATCAGCGGGAACACGTGGGTTTTGAGGCGACTCATCACAGTCTTGGAATGGCCTGGTGCCCACTTGGCCGACATTTCCGTATGCCAGTCCAGGGCAACGCTTTCAAAGGTTCTGCCTTTGATCACGGCTTCCGCCTTGGCTTGGTGCTTGGTCTCTATGGGATCAATGCCATCCGACAGCATTCGCTTGACCTCCAATCGCTTGCGGCGCGCATCGGCGAGGCCAATGACGGGGTAGTTGCCGAACGAGGTCAGTCCTTCCCGTCCGTCGGGTTTGACGTAACGACGCCGCCAGCCTTTACGGCCATTGGGTTGGACTAGAAGGTAGAGGCCGTCGCCGTCGAAAAGCTTGTAGGCGCGGTCGGTGGGCTTGGCTGAGCGGCAAGCCGAATCGGAGAGTGGAGCAGTGGTGCGCGACATAAGGGTACTCCCCCTTTATCGAATTACCTTACCCCTAACACTACCCCTAAAACGGTTGGAATCCACCAGTTTCTGACGGAAACCGATGGAACGCCAAAACGAAAAAACCCGCCAGAAGGCGGGTTTTTCGGGGGTTTCAGAGATTTTGAAAGCCTTCTCTGGAACCTTGTATGGTGCCGGCACCAGGAGTCGAACCCGGGACCTACTGATTACAAGTCAGTTGCTCTACCAACTGAGCTATACCGGCGTGTTGGGCGACGATTATAGCGATTGCTTTGCGTCTGTAAACCCCTGAATTCTGACTATTTTTGCGTAGCGCTCAGGGTCAGGCTCTGCGCAGCACTTTCTTGAGCTTTTCTACGGCTCGCCAGGAGCGGCTGTTGCGCAGGGCGTGGAGTTCGGCTTCGGCACGGTCGGCGCGTTGGCGTTCGTTGTGCAGGGCGGTTTCCAGGTCGGTCAGGGGGTAGCTGAAGCTGTGGCCGTAGCAGAACTGGAATTCGTCGAGGTTGCACGGGGCCAGTTCGAATGCGCCCTTGAAGTGCAGGTGTTCTTCGGCCAGGTAGAAGGTGTTGAGGCCGTCGAATAGTACCGAGTGGTAACCGGCGTCGAGCAGCAGTTGTTCCCAGGTCTGGTCGCGGGTCCAGGGGGTTTCGATGAGGATGATCCAGGGGCGCCATTGGCTGAAGTCCATGCCGCGCAGCACGGTTTCCTCGTGGCCTTCGACGTCGATCTTGAGGAAGTGGATCGGGCCTTTGACGTGTTCTTCGCAGATCGAGGTCAGGGTGCGGGAGTCGACGGTGTGGCTGCGCACGTCCATGCCGGCGTCGCGGTGCTGCTTGGCGACGCTGGCTTCCACGGTCGACAGGCCGGTGTCGGCGATGGCGTAGAAGGTCAGGGCCTCGGCGTTGTCGCCGGCCACGCATTGCAGGTTGATGTCTTTGGGCCGCTCCTGGCACAGGGCGTCGTGGTAGACCTGCACCGGCTCGATGTTGATGCCGGTCCAGCCGCGTTCATAAAACGCCTTGGTGACCGAGTCCACGGTGGGCTGATTGGCGCCGACGTCGATGTAGAAGCCGTTTTCGAAGTGCTTCAGGGCGCGCCACAGGCGAATGTCTTCGAAGTTCTGTGCATAGGAAATGAACGTCACTGGCGCTTCCTGTCAGTCGGTTACGGCGATTCATGGCACCCGCTGGGCGCCCGATGACTGTGTATAGCAACTGCATCTGATGCGCGCAATTGTTGGCATGTTAGAGGCCAGGATTCGGCAGTTATGTCCTTTGGTTTTAAAGCTTATGCACAACTGGCAGTTGTCTGGCGCTCTGGATGACCGATTTTTTGCAGGAATTCTCAACAAATCGCAACTGGCTGTTTTTTCGTTCGTTTTTTAATGTGAACAAAAAATGACCAAGGGCCTTTTAGCCCTAAAAGCCTTGGATCCAAAGGCCCAGATGGATTTTCATCAACAGAGTTATCCACAGGCTGCGCTGCGACAAAATGCCCCTTAATGGCGCTCGGCTAGCAGCAGCAGATTGCGCGGCGTCAGCGCACTTTCGCAGAAGGTGCCGAGGCGAACCTGGTAGCCCTGGGATTCGAGAAATAACGCGCGGTCGAGGACCAGCCACAGTTCCAGTGGGCGGCGGAACAAGCCGCGTACCAGTTCCAGGTTGCGCACTTCGGCCAGGCGTTGCCAGCCGGCGGCTTCCAGTGCCGGCCAGTCCTGGGTGCCGACTGTGGATAAGTCTTTGAGTGCGGCGAGGTCGCGGCAGTAGTCGGCGAAGGGTTTGTCCAGCCAGGCGCTGGGCAGTGACGGCGTCGGCAGGTACTGGTCCAGCCCGCGCAGTTGTCGTTGCAGCAGGTCGAAGCCCAGGCGGCGGGCCATGGAGCTGTCGCGCTGGCGTCGGACCCGGGCGCCGGCCGTCACGGTTTCGCTGAGCGGCAGGGCCAGGTCGTCCAGGGAAAGCTGCAGGCTGGAGGCTTTGCCGGCGCTGGACAGGGCTTGGTATTGGCTGGCCTGGGTGCGGTTGTAGCAGCACGGGGCGATGGCCAGTTGCGGGCAGCCGGCGGCGCTCGCCAGTTGCAACAGGCGCACGTGCAGGTCGCCGCAGGCGTGCAGGGCCACTGGCGTCAGGTCGGCGCTGACCTGGGCCGCTGCATCGGCTGCCAGCACGTCTTGCTGCCGATGCCGGGCAGTCAGCCGATGGTGCTGACTCAGGGCCTGGCCGCTGGCGATCAGCGCCGGGTCATGCTCGAGGCAGGTCAGTTGCTGGCCGGCTTGCAGCAGGCGGCGGCCCAGATGGCCCTTGCCCGCACACCAGTCCAGCCAGTGCCGGGGTTGTTCGGCGAACTGCAGGCAGGCGGCAAAGGCTTCGATCTGCTGCCATTTGCGCCCCGGAACGTCGACGTTCAGGCGCGGCGCGGCGGGTTGGATGGCATTGGCAGGGAATTGCGCGAGCACGCTGAGGGCCGCCGACTGCGCCGCCAGCGCCGGGAAAGGTGCCGGGGCGAGTAGCTGTTCGGGATGGTTGTGGTGGTCTTCGGCGTGTTGCAGCGAGCGCTGGCGTAACCACTGGGCCAGTTGCGGGTGGGTAGTTTCCCACGGCAACTGGCGCTGGGTAAACGGGCGCGGGCGCCAGAGTGCCTGGTGCTCGCTCAGGAAGGCATCGAGGGCGTTGAAGCGGGCGAGCAACTGCTCGCCCGTCAGCACCGACGGCTCAGCGTCCCTGGCAGGCATCGACGCGCAACCAGCGCTCCAGCAGCTTGAAACCCCGGACCAGGACGTAGGCCATCAGCAGGTAGAACATACCGGCGGCGAAGAAGATCTCCACCGGCAGGTAGGTACGGGCAATGATGGTGCGAGCCATGCCGGTCAGTTCGAGCAAGGTCACGGTACTGGCCAGGGCGCTGGCCTTGAGCATCAGGATCACTTCGTTGCTGTAGGCCGGCAGGCCGATGCGCGCGGCACGCGGCAGGATGATGTAGAACAGCGCCTTGGGCCGCGACATGCCCAGCGCCCGGGCGGCTTCGATTTCACCCGGGGGGATGGCCTGGATCGCGCCGCGCAGGATCTCGGCGATGTAGGCGGCCGTGTGCAGGGTCATGGTGGCGGTGGCGCACCAGAACGGATCGCGCAGGTATGGCCACATCGCGCTGCTGCGCACCGCGTCGAACTGCGCCAGGCCGTAGTAGACCAGGAACAGCTGCACCAGCAGGGGCGTGCCGCGGAAGAAGAAGATGTAGGCGTAGGGCAGGGCGCGCACGTACCAGAGCTTGGACGAGCGGGCGATGCCCAGCGGAATGGCCAGCAGCAGGCCGAGGATGACCGCGATGGCGACCAGTTCCAGGGTCAGGGTAGCGCCTTGGGCCAGCTTCGGCAGCCACTTGATGATCACTTCCCAGTTCATTGGTTGCTCCGGGCAAAGCCGCGAGCGGCGCGTTTTTCCAGCAGGTGCATGCCGGTCATGGCGATGACGGTCAGCCCCAGGTACATGAAGGCGGCGACCATATAGAAAGTGAACGGCTGTTTGGTCATGGTCACGCCGTTCTGCGCGTGACGCATGATTTCTTCCAGACCGATGACCGAGACCAGGGCCGTGTCCTTCATCAGGATCATGAACAGGTTGCCCAGCCCCGGCAGGGCGATACGCCACATCTGCGGCATGATCAGCCGGGTGAAGATCCGCCATTTCGACAGGCCCAGGGCCACACCCGCTTCGCGGTGGCCCTTGGGAATGGCCAGGATCGCCCCACGGAACACTTCCGTGGCATAGGCGCCAAAGCACAGGCCGAGGGCGATCACGCCGGCGGCAAAGGCATTGAGCGCCAGGTCAGGTTTGCCGAAAAACTCGCCGAGGGCACGCATCAGGTTGACGGTGCCGAAGTAGATCAGCAGCACCCACAGCAGTTCCGGGATGCCGCGTACCAGGGTCGAGTAGGTGCCGCCAAGCCACTGCAGTGACTTGTACGGGGAAGTCTTGGCCAAGGCGCCGAGCAGGCCGAGCACCAGCCCCAGGCTTAAGGCCGTGAGAGCCAGTTTGACGGTCATCAGCGCGCCAGCGGCGAGCGCCGGGCCGAATCCTTGGAGTTCGATAATCATGGAGGTCTATTCAAGTTGCAGCAGGCTTTGCTAAAGACCGGCGCGCCGGGTGGGCGCACCGGTCAGGCACGTCAGGATCAGTAGATGCTGAACGGGAAGTACTTGTCGTTGATCTTCTTGTAGGTGCCGTCAGCGACGATTTCCTTGATAGCGGCGTTCAGCTTGTTGCGCAATTCGTTGTCACCCTTGCGCACCGCGATGCCGATTTCGTCGCTTTCTACCACTGGGTCGCCTTTGAACTCGTAGTTCTTGCCGGCATCGCTTTTCAGCCAGTCGTAGTTGGCGTACTTGTCGGCCAGGATGCCGTCGACGCGACCGGAGGTCAGGTCCAGGTAGGCGTTTTCCTGGGTGTCGTAGAGGCTGACCTTGATGTCGTCACCGTAGGTGTCTTCCAACCAGGTACCGGCCAGGGTCGCGCGCTGGGTGCCGATGGTCTTGCCTTTGAGGTAGGACTTGTCGGTCTTGAAGTCGACGTTTTTCGGCGCGATGAATTGCAGCTTGTTGGAGTAGTAGCGGTCAGTGAAGTCCACGGCCTGCTTGCGCTCGTCGGTGATCGACAGCGAAGACACCAGGAAGTCGAACTTCTTGGCGTTGAGGGCCGGGATGATGCCGTCCCAGTCAGAGGTGACAACTTCGCACTCGACTTTCATCTTGGCGCACAGGGCGTCGCCGATGTCTTTGTCGAAACCGACTACCTGGCCGCTGGCATCCTTGTTGTTGAACGGCGGGTAGGCCGCCTCGATGCCCATCTTGAGTTTTTCGGCAGCCATTGCGTTGGCCGAGAACACCAGAGTGGCGGCAGCGGCCAGGATGAATTTCTTGTAGTTCTGCATGCGGGTAGCTCCGTTAGCGGTTGCTGGACATGAATTGTTTGCAGCGCGCCGAAAGCGGGTTTTCAAACACCTGCTGTGGCGATCCTTGCTCTTCTACCAAGCCCTGGTGAAGGAACACAACTTCACTGGAGACCTGACGGGCGAAGCCCATTTCATGGGTGACCAGCAGCATGGTGCGGCCTTCTTCGGCCAGGGCGCGGATCACGTTTAGTACTTCCTGAACCATTTCCGGGTCAAGTGCCGAAGTGGGTTCATCGAACAGAATCACTTTGGGCTGCATCGCCAGGGTGCGGGCAATGGCCGCGCGTTGTTGCTGGCCACCGGACAGTTGCGCCGGGTACGCGTGGCGTTTATCGGCGATGCCAACCTTGGCCAGCAGGGCTTCGGCGACTTCGATGGCCTCGGCCTTGCTCTGCCCCAGCACGCGGCGCGGTGCTTCGATAATGTTATCGAGCACGCTCATGTGCGGCCACAGGTTGAAGTTTTGAAACACAAAACCGATTTCGCTGCGCAGGCGGTTGATCTGCCGGCCGTCGGCGGCCACCAGCTCGCCGTTTTTTGCCGGCTTGAGCTTGAGTTCTTCGCCAGCCACCAGGATCTGCCCCTGGTTGGGGTTCTCCAGGAGGTTGATGCAGCGCAGGAACGTGGACTTGCCGGAGCCGGAGGAACCCAGGATCGAGATCACGTCGCCGTCGCGTGCGGTCAGCGAGACGCCCTTGAGCACCTCCAGCTGGCCGTAGCGTTTGTGCAAGTTGCGGATTTCAAGCGCGGGCGTGGCCTCAGCCATGTACGGTCCTCATTGTGTTCGGTTGTGCCTGTGCTGTTGGGCAGCCTTCCTGGCGAGGCGCCAAGCTAGCATAGCGTTGGAATGGCGGCCAACAGCCCCACGGGGTGCACACGGGAAGTGGTGCGCGGTTGTCGCATCGACGCAGCAGACTGTCGCGCCATCAACAACCGAACATCTGTTTGAAGCCATGTTTACGTGGGGGGAGCGTAAAAAAAGGCGCGATGGTGCCAGCTTTGGCCGGGTGTTGGAAGCGCTAAGCGGACATTCGTTCCTGATCGGCGCGTTTATTGTGCACCAGTGGTTTTTTCTGTGTGTTTTTGGTGCGCCGATTCATCCGGTGGCTGGATGGCACGTTAATGTTCTGGCGAAGTGCTATTAACATCAATGGCTTAGCATTGGAGCTCGGTCTTTGTGCAGGCCGCGGAATGTGAGGTCATGACAGATTTTGGCGCAATTATTTCGCGCGCAATAAGAAGCGCCCTGTTGGTTTATTTCAGGCGGGGTGGACCCAGTCTTCGACGCGCAATCCCGGAACCCGCTGGAATTCACGAAGGTTGTTGGTTACCACAATGAAACCTCGGGAGCGTGCGTGGCCGGCGATCATGTGGTCATAGGGACCTATGGGGGTTCCGGCTTTTGCAAGTTCCGAGCGAATCATTCCGGTGTGGGCAGCGGCTTCATAGTCGAACGGCAAGACGTCAAGACGAGCCGCCAGCCCCTCGATAATGGCGAGGTTCTTTTCAGGTGCGGCCGATTTTTCCGCACCGTAGATCAACTCCATCAGAGTGACCGCGCTGATGCACAATTGCCCGTTATGACGATTGAATGCTTCGCGCACTATCTGGGGTTTGTTCTTGATGGTGAAAATACAGATATTGGTGTCGAGCATGTATTTGAGCATCAGAACAACTCGCGCTCTTGATTGGCCGGCTGCTCACGGTCTGCCATAAAGTCATCCGTCACCGTTTCGCCATCGAACCAACTGTCCCAGGCTTCTCCGGCCGGGGTGATGAGACGCGCACGGCCAATGGCAATGACCTCAACGCGCTTCACATCGGCGGGCATCGCGACTGCCTTGGGCAAGCGGACAGCCTGGCTGCGATTGCTCAGGAAAAGGGTGGTTTGTTCCATGAGTCTCCTCCATTTGTGGTGCTGTCGAGGCTTAAGAATAGATTTTGGGCGGGATATGTCAATGGGATATACAGCTGTCCGATCGACGGGTTGTACGTGCACGCATGGTAAAGACTGCTAACGAAAAACGGCCGCTGTCAGGGGTGACGAGCGGCCGTTCTGATTAGCGGACTGCAGGGTTTATTCGGCCTTTTCGTCCGGTTCGCCCAAGGATTCGCGGTAGCTGTCCAGGGCATTGCCGAAGTCGCTGATGAACTGCGGCTCGGTGAGCCAGGCCTGGGCGGTTTCGCGGTCCATGCCGTCGGCCCACATGCGGTAGTCGATCAGCATGTCGGCGGCCAGGTGGGTGGCGGCCATGGCTTCGTTCTCGGCGTTTTCCATGTCGAGCAGATCTGGGTGCTCGTTGATGATCTCGCTGAGGTTCGACAGCAGGGTCAACAGCATGTCATTGCGGCTGGTGGCCTCTGCGGCGTGCATCTTGCTGAACATCGCCAGGGTGTACTCGGGGATCGGCGCGTCCAGGTGGCCTGTCTCGTCATCCAGTGCCAGCGGCTTTCTGCCGACCATGCGGATCTGCTTGGCCTTGGCCTTGGCGCGTTTGGCGCGTTTTTGCTGTTTGTTCGGGGATGCCATGTAATTCAGTTCGCTTTCTGTTGAGTGTTGGCCGCGATGGCGTCGGACGCCGCCACGTAGTCAGCCTGGAAGGCTGGCGATTCGATCCACGCCAGGGCGCCGGCTTCGTCGGTCTCGGTGGACCATTGGCGATATTCGATGAGGGCCGCCAGGATGAAGTCCATGGCACCTTCTTCGCCTTCCTGCTCGTACACCAGTTCCAGCAGCGGGTCTTCGAGGAAGGCGCTGCACAGGGCTTGCTGGCTGGTCTTTTCGGCGTCGATCATTTTCTTGAACAGCTCGGTCAGGTCGACTGACTCGAAGTCGATGCGATCGTCGTTCGGGTCCAGGTCCACCGGCGCGGCCGCGCGTTGGGTGCGGTTCTGCTTGGCCTTGGCTTTGGCGCGGGTGGCGCGTTTTTGCTGCTTGTTCGCGGATGCCATGGGCGTCGTTCCGTGTCTCGTCGAGAGGGTGCAGGCCGGTCAGCTACGGGGGACTCGCCGCCCGGGATGATCGGGGGCCAGTTCGCCATGTTGCAGCCAGGACAATGCAATGGGCCATAGTGTGGCTTGGTATGGGCTGCGAAAAAAGCCGAAATGTCCGACTTGTTGCTCGCCGATGTCTTGCGGGGCGATTCGCAGGTGAGTGTTGGCACTGCGGGTGAAGTAGCCCAGCAGGCGCTCGATGGCGGCAACGGTGCCGTAGGGATCGTCGCTGAGGCTGATTGCCAGGGTTTTCGCGGTAACGGCGACGAAAGGTAGCTGGCCGACTTTTGCGGCAAGCACGCGGCCGCTGGGGCACTGCTCGAAGCGCGGCGCGGATCGGCTCCAGTCGCGCACCACGCCGGCCGGAGTGTCTTCCAGCCAGCCCAGGCGTTTGCCGGGGAAGTAACCGCAGAGCCAGGTCACCAGCGGCATCACCACATGCCACTTGCCGAACATCCGCCAGCGCAGGTCCGGGGTGTAGTCGCGCCAGTAGGCAAACTGTGCACCGACGGTCACCAGGCGCCGGATCAGCGGCCCCGAGTTCGCCAATCCCGCGGCACAGCCGCCAAAGCTATGGCCGACAACATCGATGGGCTGGCCAGGAAACTCGCGCTGGGAACGCTTGAGCATGGCCTCGAAGTCCAGGTGGCCCCAGTCCGACCAACTGGCGTCGAGGTTTTTCAGCGAGGCTGGGCGCGACTCGCCAATACCCCGATAGTCATAGGTGATGACGTCGCAGCCATGGGCGCACAGGTATTCGGCAAAGCGCGAGTAGTGGCGGCAACGCACCGAAGTGGCGGCGTTGATGATCACCACTGCCCGGGACTGGTCGGTGCCGGCATGCCGCCAGGTGAAACCACCCAGGGCAAAACCGTCGGCGGCGGGCTCCCGGAAGGAGGTCATAAGCGGCTTGGCCGGCAGTTCCAGCTCGATTTGAGTCGGTGTCAGTGAAGGGCTTTCCTGCAAATTCATTGGCGCGCAACCTTTGCGGGTAGCTGCCAACCATAGTCTGCCTTTGGCGGGTCGACAATCCGTCCGGGTGGTCAATGGTGTCGGTTGATCAGCCGTTGCTCGAGCATGACCCGCTCACGATCCAGTTCCGCACGCAGTTCCTCCTCGCTGGGCAGCACCAGTTTGTACTTGCTGGCGAATAGCTGTTCGTGACCTTGCAGCATGGAGTAGCGGACCACCGACTCATCCTTTTGTGCGCAGAGGATGATGCCCACGGTGGGGCTGTCTTCCGGACCGCGCTTGAGGTCGTCATACATGCGCACGTACATGTCCATCTGGCCCACATCCTGATGGCTCAGTTCGCCACGCTTGATGTCGAAGATAACGAAGCACTTGAGCAAGTAGTTGTAGAACACCAGGTCGATGTAGAAGTCTTTGCTGTCGGTGCTGATGCGTTGCTGGCGGGCGATAAAGGCGAAACCCTTGCCCAGTTCCAGCAGGAAGCCTTGCAACTGATTGATCAAGGCTTGTTCCAGATCGGTTTCCAGCACCGAGCCGGCATTGGGCAGGCCAAGAAACTCCAGCACCACCGGGTCGCGGATGAAATCCCGGGGGGTGGCCGGCAGTTGCTGGATATGGGTCGCGGCTTCCTGCTTCACGGTCGAACGATCGCGGCTGGCCAGCAGGCGCTCGTAGTAGAGCGTGCCGATCTGGCGTTCCAGGGCCCGGGTCGACCAGTTCTGGGTGGCGGATTCGATCATGTACCAGTGGCGGGCGTGGTCGTTTTCGACGCGCAAAAGCCTGCGGTAATGAGACCAGCACAATTCGGAACGCACTGCGTTCCAAATTGGGAAAGTTTGGTAGAAGTCTCGCATGTACCGCAGATTGCGCTCATCAAAGCCTTTACCAAACTCCGCCGTCAGCACACTCGCCAGCGTCGCCAGCAGTTGCTTGCCATACCTCGCTCGCCTGGCGCCTTGCTGCTCGAACTCGACGATATGCCGCCCGATCTGCCAGCAGGTCTGCACCTGGGTGGTATCGACTGCGCGCAATACTTTGCGCCGCGCCTCGCGGATCAGGTCGCCGAGACTACCCAGCAGTGAGGCAAGTTGTGGCTCCTGGGACTGGGGTTCGATGGCGCTCATGAGGGGCTCCGCGTTGGGAAGAACAGGCGGGAGAGCTTCTCAGTCGTGGGGTGGGACTGGATGCAGGGCGGGGCCTGGAAGTCTGCAGGAAAGACCTGTAGTTGCGCTGGAATTCCGCCAGAGGGGGCGAAGTTCGACAGGTGAGTCCTGTAGTCCTTTTCGTGGTTGGCTCAAGTTCAAATCAGTCTGAAACTTGGTCGTGCTGGCGGAAATCGAAAAGGGATAACGATTGGGTTCTACAGAGCCCGGGAGTTGTCATCATGAAACGTGTTCGTTTGTTCCTGTTACCACTCGCGGCGGTCGGTTTGTTGCTGTTCCCCGTGCTGGCGCAAGCCGCCAGTTATGAGCCGATCGACAGCGCCGGGGTGCAAGCCCAGCCACAGCAGCAAAACGGAATTACCTACCTGTCAGGCGGCATCGGCCTCGACGAGTCCCGAGCCATTGAGCAGGCCCAGGGCTACAACCTGCACATGACCTTTGCCGTGGGCCCGCAGAACCAATACACGGCCGATGTCGATGTAGTGGTGCAAAAGGCGCCAGGGCAAGCCGTGCTGACGCTGGATAACGCCGGTCCCCTGGTCTACGTGAAGCTGCCCGCCGGCAAGTATTCGGTGATCGCCACGCGCAATGGCGAGGAGCGGCGTGATACCGCAGATGTTGGCAGTGGCGGGGCAAGTAATCTGGTCTTTCACTGGAATGATGCCCAGTAGCTGCCTGCAGTCGTCCCGGCCCTGTCACTGAGGACAGGGTCGTGGTGGTTCAGGGTTTGCCAGGCGCGTCTGGTGCCGCCAGCCTGATGGAGAGGATGACCGCACTGGGTACTTTGACCTTGATCTCCTGATCTGCAAATGACCACTTGATCACGCTAAGGCCACCCATCGACCAGACCACGTGAACGTGGTTCAGGGCGCAATCGGCCTTGACTCCATAGCTCTCGATCGCCTGGTATTTCTCGCAGAGCTCTTTGCTCAGCAGTACCTGCTCTGCCTGATAATTGCCGAGCCCCAGGGCGCTGATGATTTTCCCGGGCAGTACGCTCCAGGTATTGGCCCCAAACATCAGCAGGAGGGCCAGCAGTGGGCTGACGATCAGCACATGGCGCTGGTTTTGCCGGATCACGGCTGTAATGACCGTGAGGAGTATCAGCAAGGCCAAAAAGCACACGGCCATGAACGGGTATTCGCCCAGGGTTTTGACCATTCCGGGGGCTCCCCTGGCCAGGGCTGTCGTTGCCAGTAGTGCGACGAGGTTGCCGGTAAGGAATGTCAGGAAGGCTGTGATGGCGAACTTCAGCCAGCTATAGGACGGTAGTTCGTAGTTTTTTTGCAGGGGTAGGCCGAACGCGATGCCGATCGCCAGTGGCCCGGCCAGCAAGCCGAGGGTAAAGGCGTGGCCGTCCTGTAAAAAATACAGAGCCAGCCACAAGACGGCGAGGCTGCAGAACCCGGGGGCGAAAAAATAGCGGTTGATCAGGCGTCGGTCGAGATTTGTCTTGGGAGTGTTGCCGTTGATTCGATACTTCAGCTCTTCATCCACGGGTTTGTCGCTGAAGAATACTTCTGACCAGATCCACCCGGGGGCGGTGAAGCCAAAGCCGATCAGCAGCACGATGACGCACCCCATGAGGGCTGCTGCCGCCAGAAGCGATACGAAGCCGAACAGGTCGAAGTCGGGGTAGAAGTGGTTTTGGCCAAAATAGATCAGGAAGATCAGGAAGCCGAAAGCCAGGGAGGCGAAGTGGAACAGCTTCCAGTTGTGCTTTTCGATGAACTTGAAAACCTTGTCCAGGGCCTGGAAAGGTTCGGATGGGCCGGGGTTGCCCGTGCTTTGCCTGTCCATGCGTAGAGGTGTCCTTGTGAAGATGCGGGTACGGCGACGGGCTATTTGAGCATCTTCAGTTTTCTACGGGCATAAAAAAACCCTGAATCTTGCGATTCAGGGTTTTCGGTATTTGGTGCCCAGAGACGGAATCGAACCGCCGACACGGGGATTTTCAATCCCCTGCTCTACCGACTGAGCTATCTGGGCAACGGGGCGCATTAAACTGGTTTTTCAGGGGGTCGTCAAGCAAGTTTTCAAAAAAATTTTAATTATTACCGTCGCTTACGATCCGACCCCGGTATCTACGCAATTACTCAGCAGGCGGCACGTAGCCTTCGGCTTTGGCGTAATCCTCGCCGGAGAAGAACTTGTCCATCTCGCCCTGAAGATATTTGCGATCTTCGGCGTTCATCATGTTCAAGCGTTTTTCGTTGATCAGCAGGGTCTGGTGTTTTTGCCAGTCGGCCCAGGCCTTTTGCGACACGTGGTCAAAAATGTCCTGGCCTTTGGCTCCCGGGAAGGGCGCGCGCTCCAGGCCCGGCAGTTCTTCGTTGTACTTGCGGCACATGATGGTGCGGGTCATGACGACTCTCCTGCGTTCAATACGTCGGCCGCGCGCTTGAGCAGTTTTTTCACCGGGGCGGCGAGGCCCAGGCGCGGCGGGGTGGCGAGGTTATACCAGAGCCAGTCGGCCTCGGCCACGTGATGGCCGGCCTCCTCGACCTGAACCAGCCAGGGTTCGATGGCCAACTGGAAATGACTGAAGGTGTGGATCAGGTTCGCCAGCTCGGTGTGTTTGCCCAGTTGCAGCGAGTGTTGCAGGGCCAGGTGCTCCAGGTCGCCGAGGTCATCCAGCTCCGGCAGGCTCCATAAACCGCCCCAAAGGCCGGTGGAGGGGCGCCGGTAAAGCAGGATGGCGCCGTCGCGGTTGGCCAGCAGCGGCATCAGCGTACGTTTCTGGGGTACGGTTTTGCGCGGCTTGGGGATCGGGTAGCGGGTTTCCAGGCCGAGCATGTGCGCTTCACAGCCCTTTTCCAGCGGGCACAGCAGGCAGCTTGGCTTGCTGCGGGTGCAAAGCGTTGCGCCCATGTCCATCATCGCCTGGGTGTAGGCGTTGACGCGGTCGTGGGGGGTGAAGCGTTCGGCGGTGGCCCACAGCTGCTTGGCAACCTTGGGCTCGCCTGGATAACCCTCTTGTGCGGTAAAACGCGCCAGCACCCGCTTGACGTTGCCGTCGAGGATCGGCGCCCGCAGGCCCATGCTCAGGCTGGCGATGGCGCCCGCGGTGGACAGGCCGATACCCGGCAGGTCGGTGAGTTTTTCCACATCCTGGGGGAATTCGCCGCCGTACTGCTCGACGATGATCTTCGCGGTCTTTTGCAAATTGCGCGCGCGGGTGTAGTAGCCCAGCCCGGTCCACAGGTGCAGCACTTCATCTTCCGGTGCGGCGGCCAGGTCCTGGACCGTGGGCAACGACGCCATGAAACGGTCGAAGTAGTTCAGCACAGTGCTGACCTGGGTCTGCTGCAGCATGATTTCCGA
Organism: Pseudomonas sp. P5_152; assembly: GCF_033989915.1. Classification (NCBI taxonomy): domain Bacteria; kingdom Pseudomonadati; phylum Pseudomonadota; class Gammaproteobacteria; order Pseudomonadales; family Pseudomonadaceae; genus Pseudomonas; species Pseudomonas sp. P5_152. The sequence continues at coordinate 3,412,932 of NZ_JASFAH010000002.1, forward strand.
GACCCACACCCGGTATGGGGTGATGCCCTGTTGCCAGGGCAGGTCATGGCGGCCGTGGCGGTCGTACCAGTCCAGCACCGCCGTTGAAAATTGCTCGGCTCTCATCGTTTGAACAGCCCCTTGAGCGCGTTCTTCAGTTCCGGGCTGACTTTGTCGCCGAGTTTTTCATCGATTTTCTCACTGAGCTTGTCGCCGGCCAGTTTGCTGGCGACCTGGCCGAGGCGCTCGTTGTCCAGGCGGCAGGCCTTGGCGCCGAGCTCCAGTGGGCCGCGGCAGCGCAGCGGCCACTCGATACCGACGAATTTCTCGCCAACCTGGCAGGCCGGGTCCGGCATGTCGCGCTGGTCGCCTTCGACAATGATGCCGACGCGGTAATCCATGCCCAGCACGCGCAGGTCGACGTCGCCGTTGCCGTTGACGGTCATCCCCGGGATACGCACTTTCAGGTCTGGATTGCTGGCGACGCCATTACGCAAGGTCAGGTTGCCCTTGAGTTCCTGGAACGGCGTGTCCTTGCCCCGTGGCTCGCCGCTGAGGGTCTTGCGGTTGAGGGTGGCGATGCCTTTGCACAACTGCTGTTCGAGGTTGGCGTTGAGCAGCACGCCATTGTTGATGACGAAGCTGGCGTTGCCGTTGAGGCTGTCGATCAGAGTTTTCTGGCTGTTGCCGTTGGCGGTGAGCTGGCTGTTGAGCGTGATCAGGCCCTTGACCGGTGGGTTTTTGCCTTGGCTCTCGAGAATTTTTTCCGCAGGCACCCGGTTGATCGCCGTCTGCATGCTCAAGGCCGGCACCGGCTGGCGCACATCGAGGGTGCCCTTGGCGTTGAAGGTGCCGTTGTACAGCTCGCCACTGAGGTTTTGCAGGGTCAGCAAGCCGCCCTGGCCGGTGGCCTTGAGGGCTGCGTTGTGGATTGGCAGTTGGCTGAGGGTCAGTTGGCCGAAGGTCAGGTCGGCGTCGAGGTCGAGCTTGCTCAGGCGCTCGGCCGGGATCAGCTTGTCGTTGCTCCACGCACCTTTGGTCGGGGCGTTCGGCAGGGGCGTGCTGCCGGCGCCGGCCAGGGCATCGGCTTCGGTGCTGCTGACTTCCGCCTGGCGGGCCACCGCTGCACTGTTGGCATCGGCGGACTTGGGCGGCAGGTAGCGATCAGCGTTGAAGGTGTCGGCCTTGAGCTGCACGCGCAGCGCTTGTTTGGCGAAGTCCTCGACGGCGATGCGGCCACTGAAGGTGCTGTCGTCGAGTTTCAGGTTGATGTTGTCCAGCGACAGGCTGGTGGGGGTCGCGGCCAGGCGGCTGACCAGTTCGACTTTGCTCAGGCTGCCCTCGGCCATGGCCGGGAGTTTCTGGCCGATGCTGTCGACAAACTTGGCCAGGTCGAACTGGGCGATCGACAGGGCGCCGCTGATTTGCGGGGTCTTGTCGAGGTCATTGGCCTTCAGTTCACCGAGTGCGCGCAATTGATTGACGGACAGCTTGATGCCCGTCCATTCGGCGACGTTCGCCGCTTTATCGAGGAATACCTGCCCTTGGGCGGCAAAGGTTACGGCCTTGCCTTGCAGCGGTTCTCCGGTCAGTTCGCCTGACAGTTTCATGTCTTCGAACTTGTAGCGCTGCAGCGCGCGTTCGAAGCGCAGTTCGCCATTGAGCTCGGTGCGCACCCGCAGTGCGGGTTGGTTACTGGAGAGGAACGCGGTCAACTTGACGTCGATATTGGTCGCATCGTGCACGGGACCGGTGCTCAGCTGGATGCTCTCGGCGGTGAATTGCTTGCCGGTGCGCTCGTCGGTGTACTCCACCCGGGCGTTATTCACGGTCAGGCTGTCGATATCGAGGCGAATCGGCTGGGCGGGTTTCTCTGTCGGGACCGGAGCGCTGGCAGTGGTGTCGCTGCTGGTCGCCGCTACCTCGGGCTGGCCCGCGACCGGCACGGCCTTGCCGATGTCTTCCCAGTTGCCGTGGCCATCCTTGTCGCGGTTCAGGCGCAGGTTCAGGCCTTCGACCCGGACGTCGCTCATCTGTACTTCGCGGCGCAGCAACGGCAAGACCCGCACCGAAAGACCCAGCATCTGCAGGTCGGCGAACGGTGCCTTGGGGTTGCTCAGGGTCGCGACACTGGCTTCGTGCAGTTCCAGGCCGAGCCAGGGGAACAGGCTCCAGCCAATGTCGCCATTGAGCGTCAGCTCGATGTGGGCCTTGTCGCGGGCAATCTGGCGAATCTCGTCTTTGTAGTCATTGGGATCAAAGAAGTGGGTCAGGGCAAAGCCCAGGGCCACAATGACCAGCAACAGCCCGAGAAGTACCAGACCCAGGATTTTGCCGAACGCTTTCATGGGGCGAGTCCTTGTAGAGAGTCGAATTCGAAATTTAGCGGGGGAGTATAGCGCTCCGAAACTGACGACTGGTCAGTGACTGGTTTTTCTCTCACGGGCAAATGGTAATCTTCGCCCGTCCGCCTGCCTCGCTGCGACCGGTTGTCGCGCCAGACGCACCCTCACTCGATAAAACGGCCATGCCAATGTGCAAACAAGGCTGTGGGTGAGGAGTGGCGGGCGAACCATACTAATAATTGGGGGAAACACACATGAGCACGAGCACCGAGGCGGGCATTATTGCGCCCCCGCCGACGTTCCTGTCCAAGGAACGCATCATCGCCAAGCCCGGTTTCAACCGCTGGCTGGTGCCACCGGCCGCACTGGCCATTCACCTGTGCATCGGCATGGCCTATGGCTTTTCGGTGTTTTGGCTACCGCTGTCCAAGGCCCTTGGTGTGACCGCGCCCGTAGCGTGCGCGCCGGACATGAGCTTTATCGCCCAGGTGTTCTCGTCCCAGTGTGACTGGCCGATCTCGATGCTCGGCTGGATCTACACCCTGTTTTTCATCTTCCTCGGTTGTTCGGCGGCTATCTGGGGCGGCTGGCTGGAACATGCCGGGCCGCGCAAGGCCGGTGTGGTGTCGGCACTGTGCTGGTGTGGTGGCCTGTTGGTTTCCGCGCTGGGTATCTATACCCACCAGATCTGGCTGATGTGGCTCGGTTCCGGGGTGATCGGTGGGATCGGCCTGGGCCTGGGCTACATCTCCCCGGTGTCGACCCTGATCAAGTGGTTCCCGGACAAGCGCGGCATGGCCACCGGCATGGCGATCATGGGATTTGGTGGCGGGGCCATGGTCGGTGCGCCGCTGGCAGCCGCGTTGATGGGGCATTTCGCCTCGCCAGGCGGAGTCGGCGTCTGGCAGAGCTTCCTGGTGATGGCGGCGATTTACTTCGTGTTCATGATCGGCGGGGCGCTGTCGTACCGCGTGCCGCCGACCGGCTGGAAGCCTGAGGGCTGGACCCCGCCGGCGAAAAAAGTCGCCAACGCGATGATTACCCATCGTCACGTACACGTGAATGTGGCGTGGAAAACCCCGCAGTTCCGCCTGGTATGGCTGGTGTTGTGCCTCAATGTATCGGCCGGGATCGGCATTCTCGGCATGGCCTCGCCGCTGCTGCAGGAAGTGTTTGGCGGCAAGTTGCTGGGTAACGATTTGGCATTCGGTCAACTGGACGCCGGGCAACTGGCCTCGATCGCGGCCATCGCCGCCGGTTTTACCGGGTTGCTGAGTTTGTTCAACATTGGCGGGCGGTTCTTCTGGGCGTCGTTCTCCGACTACCTGGGGCGCAAAAACACCTACTTTGTGTTCTTCGCCCTGGGTTTTGCCCTGTATGCGCTGATCCCGAACCTCGGGCATCTGGGCAACGTCTCGCTGTTCGTCGCCGCGTTCTGCATCATCCTGTCGATGTACGGCGGTGGTTTCGCCACGGTGCCGGCGTACCTGGCCGACCTGTTCGGCACCCAGATGGTCGGGGCGATCCACGGTCGCCTGCTGACGGCCTGGGCGGCGGCGGGCGTGCTTGGCCCGGTGCTGGTGAACTACCTGCGTGAGTATCAGCTGAGCATCGGCGTCGAGCGCGCAGCGGCCTATGACATCACCTTGTACATTCTCGCCGGCCTGCTGGTGTTGGGGTTCCTCTGCAACCTGCTGGTGCGTCCAGTGGCAGACAAGTACTTCATGACCGACGCCGAGCTCGCAGCAGAACAGGCCCTGGGGCACGACAAAGGCGCCGACAGCACTACGGTGCTGGAGTGGAAGGCGTCGTCGGCCAGCGTGCCGTTGGCCGTGGCGGCCTGGCTGGTGGTGGGGATTCCGCTGGCGTGGGGCGTATGGGTGACCCTGCAGAAGACGGCAGTGCTGTTTCACTAGTCAACGCGCACTACCCGGCACACCGCGAACCCCGTCGGAGCAACGCTTGCTCGCGACAAACGGCAGCGCGGTGTGCCTGATACACCACGCTCGACAGCGCTCAGGCTCATACATGTCATGACAGGTATATCCCCGGCCACATTGGCTTCAACCGGTCAGGGATATCATTTGGCGTGTTTCTGTTTGCCGCCGCCGTGCCTATAATGGATGCCTTTTTCGCCCAATGATTTTGCGGAGCTGGTGATGGCCGAACGTATGGCGTCCGTCGAGCGCGACACTCTGGAAACCCAGATCAAAGCCTCGATCAACCTGGATGGCACCGGAAAGGCCCGATTTAATATCGGTGTACCTTTTCTTGAGCACATGCTGGACCAGATCGCCCGACACGGGCTGATCGACCTGGATATCGAGTGCAAGGGCGACCTGCATATCGACGACCACCACACCGTGGAAGACGTCGGTATCACCTTGGGGCAAGCCTTCAGCAAAGCCATCGGCGACAAGAAAGGCATCCGTCGCTACGGCCACGCCTATGTGCCGCTCGATGAAGCGCTGTCGCGCGTGGTGATCGACTTCTCCGGCCGTCCTGGCTTGCAGATGCATGTTCCCTATACCCGCGCAACCGTGGGTGGTTTTGACGTCGACCTGTTCCAGGAATTTTTCCAGGGTTTCGTCAACCACGCCAACGTCAGCCTGCACATCGACAACCTGCGTGGCACCAACACCCACCACCAGATCGAAACCGTGTTCAAGGCTTTCGGCCGCGCCCTGCGCATGGCCGTCGAGCTCGATGAGCGCATGGCCGGGCAAATGCCTTCGACCAAGGGCGTTCTGTAATGCAGACGGTCGCGGTTATCGATTACGGCATGGGTAACCTGCACTCGGTGGCCAAGGCCCTCGAACACGTAGGTGCCGGCAAGGTGCTGATCACCAGCGATGCCAATGTGATTCGCGAAGCCGACCGGGTGGTTTTCCCCGGTGTTGGCGCGATTCGCGATTGCATGGCCGAGATCCGTCGCCTGGGCTTCGACTCGCTGGTGCGCGAAGTCAGCCAGGACCGTCCGTTCCTCGGCATTTGTGTCGGCATGCAAGCCCTGCTCGAACACAGTGAAGAGAATGACGGCGTCGACTGCATCGGCCTGTTTCCAGGTGCGGTGAAGTTCTTCGGCAAGGGCCTGCATGAAGACGGCGAACACCTGAAAGTCCCGCACATGGGCTGGAACGAAGTGCAACAGGTGGTGGATCACCCGCTGTGGCACAACATCCCGGACCTGGCGCGCTTCTATTTTGTGCACAGCTACTACATCGCCGCCGGTAACCCGCGGCAGGTGGTCGGTGGCGGTCACTACGGCGTCGACTTCGCCGCTGCGCTGGCCGAAGGCTCGCGTTTCGCGGTGCAGTTCCACCCTGAGAAGAGCCATACCCATGGCCTGCAATTGCTGCAGAACTTCGCGGCGTGGGATGGTCGCTGGTAAATGGCCGTGAAGAAGAAGCCGCCGATCCTGACCCTCACTCCTGAACAGGAGAACGAGGCCAATCACAAGATCAAGCGCTTCATGGAGGACCGCTTCGAACTGGACCTGGGTTCGTTCGAAGCGGGCGAAATCCTTGAGCTGTTTACCCGCGAAATTGCTCCGCACTATTACAACAGGGCGATTTTCGATGTGCAGACACACCTCAAAGAGAGGTTTGAAAGCATCGAAAGCGACCTGTGGGCGCTCGAGAAAAACTGATTTCCGAGCAATGCTGAAAAATCGAATTTGAAGGTTTGCCAGATGCTGATTATTCCCGCTATCGATCTCAAGGACGGTGCCTGTGTACGTCTGCGCCAGGGCCGCATGGAAGATTCCACAGTGTTCTCCGATGACCCGGTGAGCATGGCTGCCAAGTGGGTAGAGGGCGGTTGCCGTCGTCTGCATCTGGTCGACCTGAACGGCGCGTTCGAAGGCCAGCCGGTCAACGGCGAAGTAGTGACCGCCATCGCCAAGCGCTACCCGAACCTGCCGATCCAGATCGGCGGTGGCATCCGCTCGCTGGAAACCATCGAGCACTACGTCAAGGCGGGCGTGAGCTACGTGATCATCGGCACCAAGGCAGTCAAAGATCCGGCCTTCGTCGCCGAAGCCTGCCGCGCATTTGCGGGCAAGGTGATTGTTGGCCTGGACGCCAAGGACGGTTTTGTCGCCACTGACGGCTGGGCTGAAATCAGCACCGTGAACGTCATCGACCTGGCCAAGCAATTCGAATCCGATGGCGTGTCTGCCATCGTTTATACCGACATCGCCAAAGACGGCATGATGCAGGGTTGCAACGTGTCGTACACCGCTGCCCTGGCTGCGGCCACCCGGATTCCGGTAATTGCCTCCGGCGGTATCCACAACCTGGGTGACATCAAGTCGCTGCTCGACGCTCGCGCACCGGGCATCATCGGCGCCATCACCGGCCGGGCGATCTACGAAGGCACCCTCGACGTTGCCGAGGCGCAAGCCTTCTGCGACTCGTACCAAGGCTGAGGACTGACCATGGCGCTGGCCAAACGCATCATCCCTTGCCTGGACGTGGACAACGGCCGGGTCGTCAAAGGTGTGAAGTTCGAAAACATCCGTGACGCCGGCGACCCGGTGGAAATCGCTCGTCGCTACGACGAGCAGGGTGCCGATGAGATTACCTTTCTCGACATCACCGCCAGCGTCGATGGCCGCGACACTACTTTGCATACCGTCGAGCGCATGGCCAGCCAGGTGTTCATTCCGCTGACCGTGGGCGGTGGTGTACGCACCGTGCAAGACATTCGCAACCTGCTCAATGCCGGTGCGGACAAGGTCTCGATCAACACCGCGGCGGTGTTCAACCCGGAGTTCGTCGGCGAAGCCGCGCAGCATTTCGGCTCGCAGTGCATCGTCGTGGCCATCGACGCGAAGAAAGTCTCCCTGCCGGGCGAAACCCCGCGCTGGGAAATCTTCACCCACGGCGGGCGCAAACCCACCGGGCTGGATGCGGTGGAGTGGGCGAAGAAGATGGAAGGCCTGGGGGCCGGGGAAATCCTCCTGACCAGCATGGACCAGGACGGCATGAAAAACGGCTTCGACCTGGGCGTGACCCGCGCCATCAGTGATGCCCTGGGGATCCCGGTGATCGCTTCCGGCGGCGTCGGCAATCTGCAGCACTTGGCTAACGGTATCCTCGAAGGTCACGCCAGTGCAGTGTTGGCGGCCAGTATCTTTCACTTCGGCGAATACACCGTGCCGGAAGCGAAGGCCTACATGGCGGCGCGCGGGATTGTGGTTCGATAAAGGCCAGTGGACAGCATGGCGGGCTCAAGGCAAGCTTGGGCACGCCAATGGATTGCGGTAGCCGACATGCTCAGACGCCTTTTCCTCGTTCTTGCCAGTACTTCGTTACTGTTCTGCGGCGTGCTACGGGCCGCTGAAAAAACCGATATCGACCTGGTCTTGCTGACGGAAAACTTCCCGCCCTACAACATGGCGAAGAACGGCAAAAACTTCGCTCAGGACGAGAACATCAATGGCATCGCCGTGGACATCGTTCGCGAGATGCTAAAGCGGGCCAACATCACCTACAGCCTGACCCTGCGTTTCCCCTGGGAGCGAGTCTACAAACTCGCCCTGGAAAATCCCGGATACGGGGTGTTCGTCATGGCGCGCTTGCCAGACCGCGAAAACCTCTTCAAGTGGGTCGGCCCTATTGGTCCGGACGACTGGATCATGCTGGCCAAGGCCGACAGCAAAATCACCCTGCAGACCCTGGAAGATGCGCGCAAATACAAGATCGGCGCCTACAAGGGCGACGCCATCGCCGAGACATTGGCCAAGCAGGGACTCAAGCCGATCGTGGTGCTACGCGATCAGGACAACGCGAAAAAACTGCTCAATGGCCAGATTGACCTGTGGGCCACCGGTGACCCTGCCGGGCGCTATCTGGCGCGCCAGGACGGGGTCACGGGCCTCAAGACGGTCCTGCGTTTCCATAGCGCGCAGTTGTATCTGGCGTTGAATAAAGACGTGCCGGATGAAACCGTCGCCAAGCTTCAGACAGCGCTGGATCAGCTGCGCAAAGAAGGCGTGGTGGACGACATCATGGCGAAGTATCTGTAACCATCACTTCGATACCACCTGAGACGGAGCGGCTGGCGTCGCGCTCAAGTACACGGCACTTGTAAACACGTTATTCAATGTCGCCCTTGTCAGGTGCTGTTCCTCAGAACTGATGCCAATAATGCAGAGTGCATGTGTGCCGTTTTGTGGCCCGATTTCAGTATTGATGTAAGCGTCTTCAGTGCTGACAGCGGCGCTGTAATTGTCGGGCGCCTTGCAGTCCCTGGCGTTATGGACCGTTTTGTAGCGATAGAAGGGCACCTCGAGGGAGAACCTGAAATCCCACGTAGGCAATATGAGCTGTCCGTCCGCATTTTGTGTTCTATGAACGTATGACTTGAGATTCCAGGGCTCCGAGACAGTCAGTTCGACCGGTTCCAGGGAACAGTCCGCCCCATCGCTGGTGAAGACACCGTCAATAAAGCACTTATGCAGAAAGTTGGCCGAGTAGCTGTAGTTGAAACGGGCTGCCTTGCAAGACGTCGAATGCTCACAACCAGGCGGTTCGGGTGTATTGCGCGAGACCGCGACTTTACTGACGATGCCGGTGATTTCATTGGTGCGGCGGTTCAGCATCGGGCTACCGGAGCTGCCAGCGTGAAGGTCGCAACTGTTTTTCATAGCCGAAGGGAACACCCCGGGGTGATCGATGAACGTTCCGGCGGTTTGTTCAGCACAGGCACTCAATCGAAGCCCTTGTTCGGTAAAGCCGCTCGGCGCGCCAATGTTAAGCGCATCCTGACTCTCGTAGGTTTGATGGGACGCCAGCTTGAGCGGGTTGACCCCGGCCTGTATCAGCGACGCCAATGTCGCGTCGACCTCCAGTACTGCAAGATCGGTCCCGACCAGACTGCTCCATCGGGCAGTTTGGATGGTGTATCGGCGCATACGCTGTGGCATGTCATGAAAGTAGTGGAAGGTGACGCTGGCCTTCAAAGGCAGATTGGTCCGCGCCGAACCGTACTGAAAGAACACGCAATGACCGCTGGTGAGCAGGTAAGCAGGGCCGCTGGCTTGGCCTTGTCTGTTACGCGTGTCCAGTAGAACGGCGCTGCAAGTCTCGCCCGATTGGAGACTGAGTCGTCCCACGCCGCTCCAGATTTCATAAAGATGTTCGCTGTTTTGCAGTGCCCTAGACGGTGAGTCGTTTACGGCGCCTTCGCCCAGATCGCGGGCCTGCACTGCGCAAATAGCTAACAAGCCGATCAGGCCCGCGAAGCTGAGGTGATTCATGTCCATTCCTTGGTGATGAAATTCAAGGTGAGCGCTCTCGCCGGCCCCCGGCGAGGTGCCGGCCGCAGTCCGGTTACTGTTCCGGCGGATATTCGCTCAAATGCAGTTTGTCGTAGTCCGAGTAACTGCCCTCGCTTGCCACTTGTGTGCCGTTGCTGCGTAGCAATTGGTAGTCAAACTGTGTGCGATAAACCGCGACGACGCGCTTCTTCGCAACGATGGTAACCACGTGTGTCGCCAGGGGGCCGATCAACCTGCTGTTCTGGGTGCTGACGGGGGAGAAACTGTTGCCCAGTTTTGCCGAGAACTCGACTGAAAAGGTCGGTGACAGCGATATGGAAAATTCCGGCAACCTGGAGCTCCATTCCACTCCTACCTCGACAGAGGTCAGGCGAGAGAAGGTTTCGAGGCTTTCGGCGGTGGGTGCCTCATCGGTCCATTTGAAGGTTTTTCCCGAGGAGCTGGTGTTATGGCCGTGGCCGATCAATACGTACTGCTCTTTTCTATGTAATAGGTAGTAGGGAGAAGTACGAAACTGCTCGAAGGCGCTCAGGTTGGGATCCTTGATCGCGAACCAGGGGAGCCGCGCAGTCTGGGTGACTGTGGCGGATTGGCTTGAGGTAGGGGGTTCGTATCCGGTCAGGGACGGAGGCACTGGCGAAGGTTCGGCTTTGAGCGAAATGCGCATGCGCAGTGCATGCGCGGCGGCGTGCGTTGCTGGTTTGGTATAGCTGTTGACGCCGACGAATGTGCCTGGCGCAAAATGAATCTCTCCTGCGGCCGCGACCGGTGGCAGGACACTCCACACGCTGAAGTCCTGCTTGGCGCGACTGCCCTTGTCGCTCCAGATCATTGTGTCGATGGATGCCGCCACGACAAGATCTGCCCGCACGCAACGCACGGAGTTGACTGAAGGTTTATCGAGACCGTCAGCGCACACCAACCCAAGTGCCACGTAGCCCTCAGGTGGTACGGGGCGCCATATTGAACAGTCCGTTTTGGCGCCTGAGCCCGTGTCTTTCCAGACCTGTTCAAAATCATCGGGCTTGCTCAGTGCCTTGTCCTGGTTGGCGCCAGCACTTGGCGGCTCGCCTTCGCAAACGACGGCCACTACTCTTCGATTGTTGATGTTGTCGTGGCCGGATACGGCGAGGTCACCGAGTGGGAAAAAGCCCGGCAGCGAGTCAGGGGCAGGGCTGGGGCGCCAAAAGCCACCGGGTTTCGAGCGTGAGCCTTTGTTATCCCAGATCCGGTGAAATTCGGTCGTAAAGTTGATCAGCAGGTTTTCAACTTTGATTGATTCCATTGGCCTTGAGGGTGCCGCGTCATCTTCATGTGGGTTCATGGTCATTCCTGATAATTGAAAGGCAGCCCAATTGGGCTGCGGGTTTCAATATCCAGAATTGGCTGAGACGCCTGGCGGTAACTATGTAGTGGCTCGCTGCTGGTTAGCGATAAGTCCCATCTTTGCCATGGGCAGTCATGGCGCGATTGCCGCGCACGCTGATCATCTGCCGGATATCAATCCAGTCGATGCCCTGGGCCTTGAGCTTGGGCAGTTCGCGTTCCAGCACTGCCAGGGTCTGCGGGTAGGGATGGCCGATCATCACCGCCGAACCCTGTTTGCGCGCCAGGCTTATGGCGCTCTGCAGTTGGTTGTAGATCGCCGCTTCGGTGCGTTCGTCGTCGAGGAACACATCGCGTGAAGCGCTGGCCAGGCCGATCTTCTGCGCCTCGGCGGCGGCGACGGTCTGGGCGCTGGTGCGGCTGTCGACGAAAAGCTTGTGCCGGCGTTGCAGCTCGGCCATCAACCAGGCCATGGCCGGTCGCTGGGCGGTCATGCGGCTGCCCATGTGATTGTTGATGCCGGCGGTGAAGGGGACGGCCTTGAACGCGGCGTCCAGGCGCTTGCGCAGTTCTTCGACGGGCAGTTCGGGGTGCCAGGCGAACGGGCCGGTGGCCGGGTCCATGGGCATGTGCAGGATGACGATCTTGCCAGCGCGGTGGGCCTCGCGGGCAAATTCAGCGGCGTGGGGGGTGTCGGGCATGATCGCTGCGGTGACTGGTCCGGGCAGCGCCAGCACGCGGCGGTCCCGGGGCAGGTTCTGCCCCAGGTCATCGATGATCAGGCTCAGGTAGGCCTTGTGGGGTGGCGCCTGCCCGGGCGTTGCATGGGCAACGCCGGCCAGGCAGCACAGCAGGCCGAGGAGCAACCGCAGGCGCATCTCAGCGGCCGCGGGTAATGCTCAGGCCCTTGAGCAGGCTCAGCGCCTGGGCCAGTTGGTAGTCGTCGTCCTGTGGCATCGGCTTGGCCTTGCCGCCGGAGCCGCTTGGCTTGTCGGCGCCGCCGTTGCCATTGCCCAGGTGGCCTTGCAGGTCAGCTTCCTTGAAGTACTCGCTGTCCTGCTCGCTGGTGATCTTGGCCCGACGCACTTCGATGTCCGGAACGATGCCCTGGGCCTGGATCGAGCGCCCGTTCGGGGTGAAGTACAGTGCGGTGGTGATCTTCAGCGCGCGGTCGTTGTTCAGCGGCAGCACGGTTTGCACCGAGCCCTTGCCGAAACTGGTGGTGCCCATCACGACTGCACGTTTCTGGTCCTGCAGGGCACCTGCGACAATTTCCGAGGCCGAGGCGCTGCCGCCGTTGATCAGCACCACCATCGGCACTGCTTCGCTTTCGTCCTTGCCGGTGGCCGAGAAGCGCAGTTCGGAGTTGGCGATCCGGCCCTTGGTGTAGACGATCAGGCCCTTGGTGATGAAGTGGTCGACCACTTCCACCGCCGATTGCAGGACACCGCCTGGGTTGTTGCGCAGGTCGAGCACGATGCCGCTGAGCTTCTTGCCGTTTTCCTTGCGCAGCTTGGCCAGGGCCTGGGAGACCTCTTCGCCGGTCTTGACCTGGAACTGGGTGATGCGGATGTAGCCGTAGCCCGACTCCAGCAACTGCGCCTTCACGCTCTTGACCTGGATGGTCGCGCGGGTCAGCGTCACGTCGAACGGCGAACCGCCGTCGCGGACCAGAGTCAGGGTGATTTTCTCGCCGATCTTGCCGCGCATCTTGTCCACGGCTTCGGTCATGCTCTGGCCGCGGGTAGGCTGGCCGTTGATCTTGACGATGAAGTCGCCCGCCTGGATGCCCGCCTTGGAGGCAGGGGTGTCGTCGATCGGCGACACCACCTTGATGAAGCCGTCTTCGGAGCCGACTTCGATGCCCAGGCCGCCAAACTCACCGCTGGTGCTTTCCTGCAGCTCGGCGAAGTCTTCCGGCCCCAGGTAGGCGGAGTGTGGGTCGAGGTTGCTGAGCATGCCCTTGATGGCGTTTTCCAGCAGGGTCTTGTCGTCCACCGGCTCGACATACGCGGCCTTGATCCGGTCCATGACCTCGGCAAAGGTACGCAACTCATCCAGCGGCAATGGCGCCTTGGTGGTCGCAGCCGAGGTCGACGAGGCCGGTTCAGCGGCAAACGCCAGGGGCGCACCGATCACCAGGGCGATCGTCAGGGCCAGCGAAGTGAGGCGGGACAAATGCAGCATGTCGAACGAACTCCTGAGTTAGATGGTGCGCTTATCCTTGCGCACGGCACCATTGTGCTGGATCACTCGGGTGACCCTGCTGACGAATAGCGAAATACAGCGCGGGCGTGTCCTGGCCGCCACTGTTACCGACAGTGGAGATGGACTCGCCGGCCTTGACCACGTCGCCAGCCGATTTGAGCAGCGTCTGATTGTGGCCGTACAAGCTCAAGAAGCCGTTGCCGTGGTCGAGAATCACCAGCAAGCCGGCGCCCCGCAACCAGTCGGCGAACACCACGCGTCCGCCGTGCACGGCATGCACTTGGCTGCCAGCGGAGGCGCTGATCATCACGCCGTCCCACTTGGTGCGGGCATCGTCGCCGCGACTTTCACCAAAGCGGGCAAGCAATCGACCATCAACTGGCCAAGGAAGTTTTCCCCGCGTTGCAGAAAATGCCCCGCCGAAGGTTTCGCCAGCGCTGGAGACCAGGGCGCCGGGTGTCGGTCGGGTAATTTTGCGTGGGGCATCGGTCGGGGCGTCTGCCGCGGCCTGTGCCTCACGTAAACGCTTTTTTTCCGCTTCCTGCTGGGCGATCAGCGCTTTTTGCCGCGCTTCTTCTGCCTCCCGGGCCTGGCGTGCCAGGGTTTCCTCAATGGTTTTCAGGACTTTCGACAAGTCGGCCTGGTCCTGCTCGCGAGCCTGCAGCTTCTGGTCGCGGTCCTTGACGTCCGTGTTGAGCTTGGCCAGCACTTGCTGGCGCTCCTTGCGGACCTTGTCCAGCTCGTCGCGCTGGCTGTCGAGGCTGCTTTTCTGGACCAGCAGTTGGGCTTGCTGCAGGGCGATGTCCTGCTCGACATTGGCCAGTTGGCGCAGGGTTTCGTTGAAGTTCTTCAACTGCTCCATGCGCGCCTGGCTGAGGTAGTCGTAATAAGTCAGGGTGCGGGCGAATTTCTCCGGGTTCTGCTGGTTGAGCAGCAGCTTGAGATATTCCTGGCGACCGTTCTGATAGGCCGCGCGGGCCTGGGTGGCAATCAGTTGTTGCTGTTCAGTGCGCGCGCTCTGGAGTTTTTTTTTCTCGGTATCGAGTCGCTGCAGCTCGGATTCGCTTTTCTTCAGCTCTTTTTGCAGGGCATCGACCTGCTTCTCGAGCTTGCCCATCTCAGTCTCGGTGCCCTTGAGGTCCTTCTGCACCCCGGACTTTTCTTCCTGCAACTTGCCCAGCAGCTTTTTCAGCTCGGCAATATCCTGACGCGTGGCGTCCAACTGTTGTTGGGTTTGCGCGCGCTCGTCAGCCAAGGCCGGTTGGAGCAGGCAGGTCAGAGCTAGGGCTATCAGGACGCGGAGCATAGAGGCGGGCGACACCGGGGGAAAAAAGACAGCCTAGTATGCCCGGCAAGCGTTGCAAAAAAAACGCCCAATTAGGGCGGTGTGATAACTGGAGCAGAGTTACCTCTGAAAACACCCCAAAACCAATGTGGGAGCGAGCTTGCTCGCGATGGCGTCATAACATTCAACGTAGATGTTGACTGTCAGATTGCTATCGCGAGCAAGCTCGCTCCCACAGGGTTTTGTCGGTGTTTGATGGGGCGGGTTACACCAGGATCGAGGTGCCGGTCATTTCGGCCGGTTGCTCAAGCCCCAGCAACATCAGCATGGTCGGTGCTACGTCGGCCAGGACCCCGCCTTCGCGGACCTTGAGATCACGCTTGCCGACATAAATGAACGGTACCGGCTCGGTGGTGTGGGCGGTGTGGGCCTGGCCGGTGGATTCGTCGGCCATCTGCTCGACGTTGCCGTGGTCGGCGGTGATCAGCGCCTCGCCACCGACTTTTTCCAGGGCTTCGACAATCCGGCCGACGCACAGGTCCAGGCATTCAACCGCTTTCACTGCAGCAGCAAACACGCCGCTGTGGCCGACCATGTCGCCGTTGGCGTAGTTGACCACGATCACGTCGTAACGCTGGTTCTCGATGGCCTCGACGATGCGGTCGGTGACCTCCGGCGCGCTCATCTCTGGCTGCAGGTCGTAGGTGGCGACTTTTGGCGAAGGGATCAGGATGCGTTCTTCACCCGGGAACGGTTCTTCGCGGCCGCCGGAGAAGAAGAAGGTCACGTGGGCGTATTTTTCGGTTTCGGCGATCCGCAGTTGGGTCTTGCCGTTTTTCGCCAGGTAGTCGCCCAGTACGTTTTCCAGGCTGCCCGGGGCAAAGGCCGACGGGGCAGGGATGCTGGCGGCGTATTGGGTGAGCATGACAAAACCGGCCAGTTTCGGCTGGCGGGCACGTTCGAACTCGCTGAAATTGTCCTCGACGAACACCCGGCTCAGCTCGCGCGCACGGTCGGCGCGAAAGTTCATGAACACCACGGCGTCGCCGTCTTCGACCTTGACCGGCTCGCCGATGGTGGTGGCCTTGACGAATTCGTCGCTCTCGCCACGCTCGTAGGCGGCTTGCAGGCCTTCTTGGGCGGTCGCGGCGTTGAATTCGCCGTTGCCGTCCACGATCAGGTTGTAAGCCTGGGAGACGCGATCCCAGCGGTTGTCGCGGTCCATGGCGAAGTAACGGCCGATGAGGCTGGCGATCCGACCTTTGCCCAGGGTCTTGAAGGCTTCATCCAGCAGTTCGATCGACGACTGGGCACTTTTCGGCGGCGTGTCGCGGCCATCGAGGAAAGCGTGCAGGTAGATCTTCTCGGCGCCGCGCTTGAAGGCCAGTTCGGCCATGGCGATCAGGTGGTCCTGGTGGCTGTGCACGCCACCATCGGACAGCAGGCCCATGAAGTGCACGGCCTTGCCGGCGGCGACGGCCTTGTCCACGGCGGCGCAGATGGTCGGGTTGTCGAAGAACTCGCCGTCGCGGATCGCTTTGGTCACGCGGGTGAAGTCCTGATACACCACGCGGCCGGCGCCGAGGTTCATGTGGCCGACTTCCGAGTTGCCCATCTGGCCGTCCGGCAGGCCGACGTCCATGCCCGAACCCGAGATCAGGCCGTTCGGTACGGTGGCGCACAACCGGTCGAGGACAGGCTTGCGGGCCGCGAACACGGCGTTGGATTCTTCGCTCTCACTGTGACCGAAGCCGTCGAGAATCATCAGGACCAAAGGTTTAGGCGTGGTAGTCATAGATTCCACTCGTGGCTGAGTTAAAAAAGGGGCGATGAAAAAAGGGAGTGGCAGTTTAAAGCTAAGTTCCGGCGGCGTCACCGCCGGACGGGGTTTGGCCCACCATAGTGGCTGTGTATACTGGCCGACATTTTAACGCCCTGGAACCTCCTTCGATGGTTGCTCACCTGATTGAATTTGCCACTAACCACTATCTGCTCGTCGGTATCTTCGTCGTACTGCTGGCGTTGCTGATCGCTTATCAAATGCAGGGCGGCGGTCGCAGCCTGAGCACCGGTGAGCTGACCAGCCTGGTCAACAAGGACGCTGGTGTGGTGATCGACATCCGTGCGGCCAAGGATTTCGCCGCTGGTCACATCGTTGGCGCGCTGAATATTCCGCACGACAAACTGACTGCCCGCGTCGGCGAGCTGGAAAAGCACAAGGCCAAGACCATCATCTTGGTCGATGCCATGGGCCAGACAGCCGGTACCCACGCGCGCGAACTGCTCAAGGCCGGCTTCACCGCCGCCAAGCTGTCCGGCGGGATCTCCAGCTGGAAGGGCGATAACCTGCCGCTGGTGAAGTGATATGGCCAGCGTCGTCGTCTACTCCAGCGATTACTGCCCTTATTGCTCGCGCGCCAAGTATCTGCTCGAAAACAAGGGCGTAGCCTTCGACGAGATCAAGGTCGATGGCAAGCCACAGGTGCGTGCCGAAATGGCCAGCAAGGCCGGGCGTACGTCCGTGCCGCAGATCTGGATCGGCAGCACCCATGTCGGTGGCTGTGATGATTTGTTTGCCCTGGACCGCGCTGGCAAGCTCGACGCGCTGCTCAAGGCCTAATTCCTTCCCTATAAGACCCAAGATCAGAAAGGATCTGAGATGACTGACCAACAGAACACTGCAGCTAGCGAAGAAGAAACCGCACCGCAATTCTCCTTGCAGCGCATCTACGTACGTGACCTGTCCTTCGAAGCCCCGAAAAGCCCGGCGATCTTCCGCCAGCAGTGGGAGCCGAGCGTCGGTCTGGACCTCAATACCCGTCAGAAAGTACTGGAAGACAACTTCCACGAAGTGGTGCTGACCCTGTCCGTGACCGTGAAGAACGGTGACGAAGTGGCCTTCATCGCCGAAGTCCAGCAGGCCGGTATCTTCCTGATCAAGAACCTCGACGAAGGTTCGATGAGCCACACCCTGGGCGCGTTCTGCCCGAACATCCTGTTCCCGTACGCTCGCGAAGCCCTGGACAGCCTGGTGACCCGTGGTTCGTTCCCGGCCCTGATGCTGGCCCCGGTCAACTTCGACGCGCTGTACGCGCAAGAAGTGCAACGCATGCAGCAGGACGGCGCTCAGACCGTTCAGTAAGCAGCGCGGCTGACAACATCGCGGGCAAGCCCGCTCCCACAGGATTGTGCAAAACCTGTGGGAGCGGGCTTGCCCGCGATTGTTTTGGCCAGGCGAAAAAACGCCGGTGGGTTATTTGAAGCCCAGCTGCCGCCAGCCTTCGTATACGGCGACCGCCACGGTATTGGACAGGTTCAGGCTGCGGCAGCCTTCGCGCATCGGCAGGCGCAGGCGTTGGCCGTCGGGCAGGGCGTCTAGCACCTCGGCCGGCAGGCCACGGCTTTCCGGGCCGAACAGGAACGCATCGCCCTCGGCGAAACTGGCGTCGTGAAACGGCCGCGAACCCTTGGTGGTGAATGCGAACAGGCGTGGATGGCCAAGGCTTTCCAGGCAACTGGCAAGGTCGGCATGCCGTTGCAAGGTGGCATACTCGTGATAGTCGAGGCCGGCCCGACGCAGGCGCTTGTCATCCATCTCGAAGCCCAGTGGCTCGATCAAGTGCAGGTGGCAGCCGCTGTTGGCGCACAGCCTGATAACGTTGCCGGTATTCGGCGGAATTTCTGGTTGAAAAAGGATGACGTGAAACATGCACGGCTCCGAAGGTAAAGATGGACGGCATTCTACGCCGGAAGTGGATCGGCGATCGAAGCTATTGCCGCGGGTGATGGCCTCGCTGGCGATTGTCGGCCTGATGGTGGGGTTGATGATCGGTCGCCTGACCAGCCCCGAGCCGACCGAGTTGCAGCAGGTCGAGGTCACCCGCGATGGCCTGGTGGTGTGGTTCAACCACGCGCCCAAGACCCGTGGTGAACTGATCGACGGCAGCCTCGCGCTGCTGTTCGAGGCCCAGGGGCAGGCACAGAAGGGCCAGCTCAAGCTCAACGATAAGGATGTGAACTGGCGGGTGCGTTTGAGTGACAAGGGGTTGTTGCTGACGCTGGTAGCGGCCCGGCCGCTGAAGGGCGATTGGGCCGGCAGCGAGGTGGACGATCGCTGGCGGTTGGAGATCCATCTCCAGGAGCAATAAAAGAGGAATCCCCGGCCTGCCTGTACCAAGGACCCCGAAACGGCAGGGCTCACGCGTTGCGTCGTGAGCCCGGTGTAAAGAAGGAACCCCTGACCTGCCTGTATCAAGGGCCCCAAAACTGCTTGGGCTCGTCGCTTGTGCGGTGTGAGCCCGATGTAAAGAGGGGAATCCCCGGCCTGCCTGTACCAAGGTCCCCGAAACCGGGTAGTGAACTGAATCACTGAATGAACTATTGCAGGGGGCGTGCCAGGTTTTAACGAGCTGAAACAAAATGTTGTGTTGAAACGTCGAAAGCCCCGTATTCCGGGGCTTTGGTGTTTTTTTGATAGGGGTTTGATTGCAGGTGCAGGTGGGATTTCGGATCTGTTGCCGTGCGCGATCGCGGGTCACGGTGCATTCAGGCGGTGCACGCTGGCCCTGAAAGCATCGCGGGCAAGCCCGCTCCCACAGGATTGTGCAAAACCTGTGGGAGCGGACTTGCCCGCGAATGGATCTACAGGTCGGTGAAGGATCTAACCCTCATCCCCTTCATCATCGTCCCCACCATCAACTTTCATCCCCAGCTCCTTGATCTTGCGCGTCAGGGTATTACGCCCCCAACCCAGCAAAACCGCAGCATCGCGGCGGCGGCCGGCGGTGTGCTTGAGGGCGGTTTCGATCATGATGCGCTCGAACGCCGGCACCGCGCTGTCCAGCAGGCTCGACTGGCCGCGAGCCAGCGCCTGGTCGGCCCATTGGCGCAGGGCCTGTTCCCAGTTGGTCACCGGTGCCGAGTCCTGCGGCAGGCTCAGCAACTCCGGCGGCAGGTCGCCGATGTGCACTTCGCGCCCCGAAGCCATCACCGTGATCCAGCGGCAGGTGTTCTCCAGCTGGCGCACGTTGCCTGGCCACGGCAGGTTCTTCAGGTATTCCTCGGTTTCGCTTTTCAGCAGCTTTGGCTCCACCGCCAGCTCTTGTGCGGCGCGGGCCAGGAAGTGCTTGGCCAGGGTCGGAATGTCTTCGCGACGGTCCGACAGGCGTGGGATGTGGATGCGGATCACGTTCAAGCGGTGGAACAAGTCCTCACGGAACTTGCCGGCGTGGACCAGGGTTTCCAGGTTCTGGTGGGTCGCGGCGATGATGCGCACGTCGACCTTGACCGGTACATGGCCGCCGACCCGGTAAAACTCGCCGTCGGCCAGGACCCGCAGCAGGCGGGTCTGGGTGTCGGCCGGCATGTCGCCGATTTCATCGAGAAACAGCGTGCCGCCGTCGGCTTGCTCAAAACGTCCACGGCGCAGGTTGGCGGCGCCGGTAAATGCACCTTTCTCGTGGCCGAACAGCTCGGACTCCATCAAATCCTTGGGGATCGCCGCCATGTTCAGGGCGATGAACGGTGAGGCCGCCCGTGGGCTGTGGCGGTGCAGGGCGTGGGCCACCAGCTCTTTACCGGTCCCGGATTCGCCGTTGATCAGCACGGTAATGTTGGAGTGGCTCAAGCGCCCGATGGCGCGAAACACTTCCTGCATCGCTGGCGCTTCGCCGATGATTTCCGGGGTGCGGGTCAGGGCGACGGGCACTTCCAGGCCCTGTTGCTCCTGGGCGTGCTGGTTGGCGCGCTTGACCAATGACACCGCCTCGTCGACGTCGAACGGCTTGGGCAGGTACTCGAACGCGCCGCCCTGGTAGGACGCGACAGCGCTGTCCAGGTCGGAGTGCGCGGTCATGATAATCACCGGCAAGCGCGGGTGCTGTTCGCGAATCCGTGCCAGCAGATCCAGGCCACTGGCACCCGGCATGCGGATGTCAGAGATGATCACGTCCGGTTGCTGGCGCGCCAGGCGGCTCATCACGCCATCGGCGCTGTCGAAGCTCTGCGTGGTCATGCCTTCCTGCTGCAAGGCTTTTTCCAGGACCCAACGGATAGAACGGTCGTCATCGACGATCCACACGGTTTCACTACGGCTCATGTCGATGTGGCTCCTTGTTCCAGTGGCAGAAAGATCGAGAAGGTGGTGTGGCCTGGATGGCTGTCACATTCGATCAGGCCCTGGTGCTGGCTGATGATGTTCTGGGTTATGGCCAGGCCCAGTCCGGTACCGTCCGGACGGCCGCTGACCATGGGAAAGAAGATGGTTTCCTGCAGGTCTGCGGGAATCCCGGGGCCGTTGTCGATGATCTCGATCTTGGTCACCAGGCGATGGCGCACGTGGCCGATGGTGAACTGGCGCATGGCCCGCGAGCGCAGGGTGATGCGGCCCAGGCGCAGCTCGTTCTGGCTGCTGATGGCTTGCATCGCGTTGCGCACGATGTTGAGGACGGCCTGGATCATCTGTTCGCGGTCGATCAGCACGTCCGGAATGCTCGGGTCGTAGTCGCGCACCAGGGTGATGCAGCCTTGGCTTTCCGCTTCCACCAGGCTGCACACGCGCTCAAGAACTTCGTGGATGTTGCACATGGCCAGCGACGGCAGTTTGTTCGAGCCGAGCATGCGATCCACCAGGTTACGCAGGCGATCCGCTTCCTCGATGATCACATTGGTGTAGTCCTTGAGGCTTTCCTCCGGCAGCTCGCGGGCCAGCAACTGGGCCGCGCCGCGAATCCCGCCCAGCGGGTTCTTGATCTCGTGGGCCAGGCCGCGCACCAACATCTTGCTGGTTTCCTGCTTGGACAACTGCGCTTCTTCCTTGGTGATCCGCAGCAGTCGGTCGCGCGGGTGTACCTCAAGCAGCAGCAGGGTGGCACCGTTGCTCAGGATCGGCGTCACCGCGTAGTCGACGGTCAGGGTCTGGCCGGTCAGGGCGGTGAGCATCGCCTCGCGCTTGGTAAAGGGGTGGGCCTGTTCGACCGCCTGGCGCAGGGAGTTCAGCGCTTCGGTCGACTCGGTGAACAGCTCGCTGATGAATTGCCCATGACTGCGCTGGCCGCTGATGGCCAGGAGCATTTCCGCCGCCGGGTTCATGTACTCAAGGCGCAGTTCGGCATTGAGCAGGATGGTGGCAGTGGTCAAGTTGTCGAGTAGCAAGCGGTGCAGTGCGTCGCTGATGGTCATGAGGACCTCTTTTGGAGCAGGCGCGCGCGAGAAGGAGGCGCTGTTGCGAGGAAAATGCAAAAACCAAACCAAGGCTCCGAAAAGAAGCAATAACTCCCTGAAATGGGCGCTTTAAGTTGCCTTGCGTGGCGTTCTGCCAGCTTTGCCGGGTATTTTCGAACCAAAATGGGTTGATAAGTGGCAAGCGTGCAAGTCGTTGCACCAATATAGTGCGCAAACCTGAATGGCGCCTCAATGGCTGCAAAATGAGTTTGCCTGCCCTAGCGCTTGCGTACTCGCAGCACGGTGAACCTGAGGGTTGGGCTCTGTTGGATCACCTCGTCTGCGGCCAACACCTGCACTGCGAGGCTGTGCTCGCCGCGATCGATGTTCAGCAGGTGCAGTCGGGTGGTTTCGCTCGCTGGGCCGTAGGGCTGGCCATCGAGCAGCAGGCGCAAGCGATGAGTGGCCTGCAGCGGTGGCTGGATCTGTACGCCAACGCTGAATGAACCGTTATTGGCGCGCAGGGCCTGGCCGTCGGTCAGCTCGCTGAGGGCCAGTACGCAGTAGGTGGGGCGCGGTGCGCTCAGCGCGGCGGCAGACAGGGCGAGCCATATAAGCAGGCACCACCTCAATGAGCGCATGGCAGATTCCTTTTTGACGTAAGGGGAAGGGCGGGCGAGCTGGGGTGTTGCGGTGCGGCCTTGTGAAAGACTAAGTGCCCGGGGCTGCACTGGATGTCAGGCGCGACGCTGAATCAGCGAGCAGTCGATGTTTCGTGGTGTCGGAATTTTCCATAAAAAAGGCCTCCCGTAGGAGGCCTCTTTCATCGTCACGCCGCTTGCGCTGGCGCTACTGGATTAGCAGCTGTAGTACAGCTCGTATTCCAGTGGGTGTACGAAGGTGCGAACCTTGATTTCTTCTTCGCTTTTCAGAGCGATGTAAGCGTCGATGAAGTCATCGGAGAACACGCCGCCTTTGGTCAGGAACGCACGACCTTTGTCCAGCTCTTCCAGGGCTTCTTTCAGGCTGCCGCAAACTTGTGGGATCTCTTTCGCCTCTTCAGGCGGCAGGTCGTACAGGTTTTTGTCAGCAGCGTCGCCAGGGTGGATCTTGTTCTGGATGCCGTCCAGGCCAGCCATCAGCAGTGCGGCGAAGCACAGGTACGGGTTGGCAGCCGGATCCGGGAAGCGAGCTTCGATACGGCGAGCGCGTGGGCTGGACACGTAAGGAATACGGATCGAAGCGGAGCGGTTGCGAGCCGAGTAGGCCAGCATCACTGGAGCTTCGAAACCTGGCACCAGACGCTTGTAGGAGTTGGTCGCCGGGTTGGTGAAGCCGTTCAGGGCCTTACCGTGCTTGATGATACCGCCGATGAAGTACAGGGCGGTGTCGGACAGGCCGGCATAACCTTCGCCAGCGAAGGTGTTCTTGCCATCTTTGGCGATGGACAGGTGAACGTGCATACCCGAGCCGTTGTCGCCGTACAGAGGCTTAGGCATGAAGGTAGCGGTGCGGCCGAAAGCTACAGCCACGTTGTGTACGCAGTACTTGAGGGTCTGAACTTCGTCAGCCTTGGCAACCAGGGTGTTGAACTTCACACCGATTTCGTTCTGGCCGGCAGTCGCCACTTCGTGGTGGTGAACTTCGATGGTCAGGCCCATCTCTTCCATGGCGTTGCACATGGAGGTACGGATTTCGTGGTCGTGGTCGAACGGTGGAACCGGGAAGTAGCCGCCCTTGATACCTGGACGGTGGCCATGGTTGCCGCCTTCCACGTCCTGGTCAGACATCCACGAACCTTGTTCGGAGTAGATCTTGAACATCGAACCGGAGATATCGGACTTGAACTTGACCTGGTCGAAGATGAAGAACTCAGGCTCAGGACCGACGAATACGGTGTCACCGATAGCGGTGGACTTCAGGTAGTCCTCGGCACGCTTGGCGATCGCACGTGGGTCGCGGTCGTAGCCTTGCATGGTCGAAGGGTCGATCACGTTGCAGACGATGATCAGGGTTGGGTCTTCGGTGAACGGATCGAGGACAGCGGTGCTGTCGTCCGGCATCAGGATCATGTCGGAAGCTTCGATGCCTTTCCAGCCAGCGATGGAGGAACCGTCGAACATTTTGCCTTCTTCGAAGAAAGCATCATCCAGCGCATCGCGAGCCGGCATGGTCACGTGGTGCTGAGTGCCCTTGGTATCTGTGAAGCGCAGATCAATCCATTTGACGTCATGATCTTTGATGAGTTGAACCGACTTCGACATAGTGTCCTCCGGGTGGCTTCGGGCTTGAGTAGTGGATGCCCTTAGAATGTGGGTGATGCCGGCGCGAATACTCTGCCAAGGCAACCTGCCTCACAAGGGAGCAAATTGCATGCCAGTGCCCCGAGTTGGGTTTTTTGCCCCAATATCACGCTTATAAAGGTGCAAAGCGTGGAAAAGGGCAAAATCGCGCCCCCTAATGTAGCGCTCAAAAGCATAAATGACCCGTTTTGGTGCACTGAAAACCTTCTGCACATTAACTGGTTAAACCTTGAGCAATTTCCGCTATAATCCGCGCCCCCCTTTTTCGGCTGGCCCAGCGCGCGCTGTTTTCATGAAACTAATCGTAAAAGTCTTCCCCGAGATCACCATCAAAAGCCGCCCGGTACGGATGCGTTTCATCCGTCAGTTGGCCAAGAACATCCGTGCCGTGCTCCGCGATCTGGACCCGGCTGTGGTGGTGAACGGTGTATGGGACAATCTCGAGCTGGAAACGCAGCTGACTGACCCCAAAGCCTTGAAGGACATGACCGAGCGCCTGAGCTGCATGCCGGGCATCGCGCATTTCCTGCAGGTCGACGAGTACCCGCTGGGTGACTTCGACGACGTGGTCGCCAAGTGCAAGCAGCACTTTGGCGAGGCGCTGGCCGGGAAGATTTTCTCGGTGCGCTGCAAGCGCGCCGGCAAGCACGAATTCAGCTCCATGGATGTCGAGAAATACGTCGGCAGCCAACTGCGTCGCCAGTGCGGCGCCGCCGGAATTTCCCTGAAAGACCCGGAAATTGAAGTCCGCATCGAAATTCGCGACAAACGGTTGTTTGTGATCCACAACCAGCACAACAGCATCGGCGGTTACCCGCTGGGCGCCCTGGAACAGACCCTGGTACTGATGTCCGGCGGTTTCGATTCCACGGTGGCGGCCTACCAGATCATGCGGCGCGGGCTGATGGCGCACTTCTGCTTCTTCAATCTCGGCGGGCGTGCCCACGAATTGGGCGTGATGGAAGTGGCGCACTTCATCTGGAAGAAGTACGGCAGCTCGCAACGCGTGTTATTTGTCAGTGTGCCGTTCGAGGAAGTGCTGGGAGAAATTCTCGGCAAAGTAGATAACAGTCATATGGGCGTCGTATTGAAGCGTATGATGTTGCGCGCTGCTTCGCGAATCGCCGATCGACTGGAGATCGAGGCGCTGGTGACCGGTGAGGCGATCTCCCAGGTTTCCAGCCAGACGCTGCCGAACCTGTCGGTGATCGACTGTGTGACCGAGAAGCTGGTGTTGCGCCCGCTGATCGCCAGTCACAAGCAGGACATCATCGACCTGGCCAACGAAATCGGCACCGCCGACTTCGCCAAGCACATGCCAGAGTACTGCGGGGTCATCTCGGTGAACCCCAAGACCCACGCCAAGCGTCCACGCGTGGAGCATGAAGAGAAAGAATTCGACATGGCAGTCCTTGAGCGTGCGCTCGAGAACGCCAAACTGGTGCCGATCGATCGGGTAATCGACGAGTTGGGCCAGGACGTGCAAATTGAAGAAGTCAGCGAAGCGCTGGCAGGTCAGATCGTCATCGACATCCGTCACCCGGATGCTGCTGAAGACGACCCGCTCGCCCTGGCTGGCGTCGAGGTACAAACGATGCCGTTTTATGCACTGAACGCTCGTTTCAAGGAACTGGACCCTACTCGCCAGTACCTGCTGTATTGCGACAAAGGCGTGATGAGTCGCCTGCATGCCCACCATTTGCTCAGTGAGGGGCATGCCAATGTGCGCGTTTATCGACCGAGCTAAGAGCCCGGGGCTGTTTGCCTGTGGCCTGCGTCACCGGCCCCCCGACTCTGCCGTCAAGCTGTAACGGCAAGGCCTGACTCTACTGTAAATCGCTGCCACGACCTGTCAGCACACCGAATCCTCTGATCGAGATACACAAGTGATCGAAAATCTACGCAACATCGCCATCATTGCTCACGTTGACCATGGTAAGACCACCCTGGTAGACAAACTCTTGCGTCAATCCGGCACCCTGGAGCGCAACGAGCTCAACGACGAGCGCGTGATGGACTCCAACGACCAGGAGAAAGAGCGCGGTATTACCATTCTGGCGAAAAACACCGCCATCAACTGGAACGGCTACCACATCAACATCGTGGACACCCCGGGCCACGCCGACTTCGGCGGCGAAGTTGAACGTGTAATGTCGATGGTTGACTCCGTTCTGCTGCTGGTTGACGCTCAAGACGGCCCTATGCCGCAAACCCGTTTCGTGACCAAGAAGGCTTTCGAAGCCGGCCTGCGTCCAATCGTGGTAATCAACAAGGTTGACCGTCCAGGCGCACGTCCGGACTGGGTTCTGGACCAGATCTTCGACCTGTTCGACAACCTGGGTGCTACCGAAGAACAGCTGGACTTCAAAGTGGTTTACGCCTCTGCCCTGAACGGCATTGCAGGTCTGGACCACACCGACATGGCTGAAGACATGACCCCGCTGTACCAGTCGATCGTCGACAACGTACCAGCGCCGAAAGTCGACCGTGACGGTCCGTTCCAGATGCAGATCTCCGCTCTGGACTACAACAGCTTCCTGGGTGTTATCGGCGTTGGCCGTATCGCTCGTGGTCGCGTCAAGCCGAACACTCCGGTCGTGGCTATCGATGCCGACGGCAAGAAGCGTAACGGTCGTATCCTCAAGCTGATGGGTCACCACGGCCTGCACCGCATCGACGTTGAAGAAGCAGCTGCCGGCGACATCGTCTGCATCAGCGGCTTCGACCAGCTGTTCATCTCCGACACTCTGTGCGACCCACTGAACGTCGAAGCAATGACTCCGCTGACCGTTGACGAACCAACCGTTTCCATGACCTTCCAGGTAAACGACTCGCCTTTCTGCGGTAAAGAAGGCAAGTTCGTGACCAGCCGTAACATCAAGGAACGTCTGGACAAAGAGCTGCTGTACAACGTTGCTCTGCGCGTTGAAGAAGGCGACTCGGCTGACAAGTTCAAAGTATCCGGCCGTGGTGAGCTGCACCTCTCGGTACTGATCGAAACCATGCGTCGCGAAGGCTTCGAAATGGGTGTTGGTCGTCCGGAAGTGATCATCCGCATGGTTGACGGCGTCAAGCACGAACCGTACGAAAACGTGACCATCGACCTGCCGGAAGAATCGCAAGGTTCGATCATGGAACAGATCGGTATCCGTAAGGGCGACCTGACCAACATGGTTCCGGATGGCAAGGGCCGTGTGCGCCTTGAGTACAACATCCCGGCCCGTGGCCTGATCGGTTTCCGTAACGAGTTCCTGACCCTGACCTCCGGTGCAGGCATCCTGACCTCGATCTTCGACCGTTACGACGTGATGAAGTCCGGCGACATGTCCGGCCGTCAGAACGGCGTGCTGGTATCGGTTGCTACCGGTAAGGCGCTGACCTACTCGCTGGAAACCCTGCAGTCGCGTGGCAAGCTGTTCATCGAACACGGCCAGGACATCTATGAAGGTCAAATCGTTGGCTTGAACAGCCGCGACAACGACCTGGGTGTTAACCCGACTAAAGGCAAGAAGCTCGACAACATGCGTGCTTCGGGTAAAGACGAAACCATCGCTCTGGTTCCGCCTGTACGTTTCACTCTGGAGCAAGCTCTGGAATTCGTACAAGAAGACGAGCTGTGTGAAGTCACTCCTAAGTCCATCCGTCTTCGTAAGAAGATCCTGGGCGAAAGCGAGCGTACCCGCGCTGCCAAGAAGTCCAATAACTAAGTCACTTAGTTAGCGGGCAAAAAAAACGCCCCCGACCGCAAGGTCGGGGGCGTTTTTATTTGTCTGGGATTATGTGATGACTGTGTGGGCCTTATCGCTGGCAAGCCAGCTCCCACAATTTACCGCGTTCAGCCAGGCAACTCGGTCCGTGTGGGAGCCGGGCTTGCCCGCGATGAGGGCCTTTGGAGCCATACAAAATCCAGATCAGAACTTGTCCAGCGTCCGCCGTTGGGTATCGCGCACCACTTCCTTGGGCTTGTAGGCGCAGTAGCCTGGTCGTGGGCCGATCTTGGGGTGATTGCGGCAGGTATCCGGGCGCTTGTCATAAATAGTGCAGAAACGGCTCTTACGATCCAGATACAGGCAATCGTTGTTGCTCATGCGCTGGAGCGTGAAGATTTCCGATTTCTGGTTGTAACGCTCGACGATCCCTTCCTTTTGCAGGCGCTTGGCGATGTTCTTCGGCGGGTCGCCGCGTTCGAATTCATCGACGATGCCGATGCGGATCAGATCCTTGATCTTGACCTCCACTGGCAGCGTGCAGCAGCTGGACACGCAGCCGCCGCACATATGGCTGGAGTATTTCTGCCAGGTCTCGAGACGGTCGAGTTCCGCGGCGGCGATCAGTTGAGGCTTCATCAGGGTTCCAAGGGGGAGCGTTGTATCCGGGCGCGGGATGATACGGGATTGGTGGTTTTTTGAACAACTTTTTCAAGGATCCGGCACGCCCCCTGCATCCTTTTGTTCCTGAACCACTCAATTCAGGTGATTGTGCAAAACACCCGAACCAGCGACTGCACCGTTTGTCAGACCGTCTAGGCTCAGTCAATTCCATGCTCGCCCGAGGCCCTATCGATGACTCAAGAACCACTTGTTCGCGAAGCTGAGGTGGCCGCATTTCGCGAAGCCGTCCTGACCAAACTCACCTATGCCGTCGGCAAGGATCCGGATCACGCCTTCGACCACGACTGGTTCGAGGCCATTGCGCTGGCAGCGCGCGATCACATGGTCGAGCACTGGATGGACCATACGCGGCAGATTTACCGCAAAGGCCAGAAGCGGGTGTACTACCTGTCGCTGGAATTCCTCATCGGCCGCCTGCTCTACGACAGCCTGAGTAACCTGGGCCTGCTCGACGTAGCCCGCGAGGCCTTGACCGAGCTGGGGGTCGACCTGGAGCGGATCCGCCTGCTGGAGCCGGACGCCGCTTTGGGCAACGGTGGTCTCGGCCGCCTGGCCGCGTGTTTCATGGAAAGCATGTCGACCCTGGGCATCGCCGGGCATGGCTACGGCATTCGTTATGAGCACGGCCTGTTCCGCCAGGCGATTGTCGATGGCTGGCAGCAGGAGCAGACCGAGCACTGGCTGGATTTCGGCAACCCCTGGGAGTTCGAGCGGCCGGAGGTGATCTACCCGATCGGGTTTGGCGGCAGCGTCGAGACCGTCATCGATGCCGGCGGCAAGAGCAAGCAAGTCTGGACGCCTTCGGAAACGGTGCGCGCGGTGGCGTACGACACGCCCGTGGTCGGTTGGCGCGGGGCCAGCGTCAACACCTTGCGCCTGTGGCGGGCACGGGCCATGGAGGACCTGCACCTGGAGCGCTTCAACGCCGGTGATCACTTGGGCGCGGTGGCCGAAGTGGCCCGGGCCGAAAGCATCTCCCGGGTGCTTTACCCGGCCGACAGCACCGAAGCGGGGCAGGAACTGCGCCTGCGCCAGGAGTACTTCTTTGTCGCCGCGTCCCTGCAGGACCTGCTCCGGCGCCATCGCAACATGCACAGCTCGGTGCTGACCCTGGGCGATCATGCGGCGATCCAGCTCAACGATACGCACCCCTCGATTGCCGTGGCCGAGCTGATGCGCCAACTGGTCGACATCTACGACGTGGAGTGGGATGCGGCCTGGCAGGTCACGGTCGATACCCTGTCCTACACCAACCACACGCTGTTGCCCGAAGCGCTGGAAACCTGGCCGGTAGGGCTGATGGAGCGGATGCTGCCGCGGCACATGCAGATCATCTACCTGATCAACGCCCAGCACATCGACTCATTGCGGGCCAAGGGCATCCACGACTTCGACGTGCTGCGCGCGGTGTCGCTGATCGAGGAAGACAACGGCCGCCGGGTGCGCATGGGCAACCTGGCGTTCCTCGGCTCCCATAGCGTCAACGGCGTGTCCGGCCTGCACACGCAACTGATGCGCAGCACGGTATTTTCCGAGCTGCACAAGCTCTACCCCGAGCGGATCAACAACAAGACCAACGGCATCACCTTCCGCCGCTGGCTGTACCAGGCCAACCCGGAACTGACCTCGATGATGGTCGATGCCCTGGGGCCGGAGCTGCTGGATAACCCCGAGCAACTGTTGCTGGGCCTGGAGCCGTTTGCCGAGAAAGCGGCGTTCCGCAAGCAGTTCGCCGAGCAGCGGCTGCACAGCAAGAAAGCCCTGGCCTATTTGATTCACGAGCGCCTGGGGATTGCGGTCAACCCGGCGGCGCTGTTCGACGTGCAGGTCAAGCGGATCCACGAGTACAAGCGCCAGTTGCTCAACCTGTTGCACACGGTGGCGCTGTACCAGGCGATTCGCGCCGAGCCTGAGACCGACTGGGTGCCGCGGGTGAAGATCTTCGCCGGCAAGGCGGCGGCCAGTTATCACCAGGCCAAGCTGATCATCAAGTTGACCAACGACATCGCCCGCACAGTGAACAACGACCCGACCGTGCGCGGCCTGCTGAAAGTGGTGTTCCTGCCCAACTACAACGTCAGCCTGGCCGAAAGCATCATTCCGGCGGCCGACCTGTCGGAGCAGATCTCCACCGCCGGCTTCGAGGCATCCGGCACCAGCAACATGAAGTTCGGCCTCAATGGCGCCCTGACCATCGGCACCCTGGACGGGGCCAACGTGGAAATGTGCGAGCGCATCGGTGCCGAGCACATGTTCATCTTTGGCCTGAGTGCCCAGCAGGTCGAGGCGCGCAAGCAGAACCACGAGTTCCACGCCGCCCCGGACATTGCCGCTTCGCACCGGCTCAACGACGTGTTGCAGGCAATTCGCAGCGGGGTGTTCTCGCCGGATGATCCGGCGCGCTACACCGGCCTGATCGACTCCTTGATCGAGTACGACCGCTTCCTGGTCTGTGCCGACTTCGACTCCTACTGGGCCGCGCAGATGCGCGTCGAGACCCTTTGGCACGACTCCAAGGAGTGGTGGCGTTCAGCGGTGCTCAACAGTTCGCGGATGGGCTGGTTTTCCTCGGATCGGACCATTCGTGAGTACGCCACGGATATCTGGAAGGCGCTGGAGTAGGGGAGGCCTTTAAGAAAAGTCTCGTAGTTCGGGTGGGAGGGATCGATATACTGGTGTAGCGGGCCAATCGCAGCCTGCGGCAGCTCCTACGCGAAGGGATATCGACCATGCAATGGATGTTCATGCTGATTGGGCTGGTGCTCGGCTGGCTGCTCGATGAGTCGTTCAGCGACGCCTTGATCGGTGCGCTGATCGGGCTGGGTGCTGGCCAGGCGTTTGTGCTGCAACGCTTGAATGCGCAAGCTTTGCAGCAGGGGCGTGAATTGAAGCTGGCCCAGGTGGCCTTGGGTGCGGTCGAGCAGCGCCTGGCCTCGCTGGAGGGCGGGGGCGTTGCTGCCGAGCCGCTCTCCCATGCCGAGGCTGTCCCGGCGCCAGCGCCTCAACTCGAGCCAACGCCTGCCGCGTCCGAGCTGGTCTGGGAGCTACCGCCTGAAATCAGCATGGCCCAAGCCAGTGTCGAGCCTGCACCGGTCGACCTGTGGACGCCCCAGCCTGAGCCATCCGCCGCGCCTCAGCCCCCGGCGCCTCGCGCGCCCAACTTGTTCGACCGCGCCATCGCCGGTGCGCGTGACTGGCTGTTTGGCGGCAACACGGTGCTGCGAGTGGGTGTGGTGCTGCTGTTCTTCGGCCTGGCGTTTCTGCTGCGCTACGCCACCGAGGGCATGGTGGTGCCGATCGAGTTGCGCTATGCCGGCGTTGCGGCGGCGGCCCTGGCCTTGCTGGGGCTGGGGTGGTGGCTGCGGCTGCGCAACACCCAGTACGCGTTGATCTTCCAGGGCACCGGGATTGCCGTGTTGTACCTCACCGTGTTCGCCGCCATGCGCTTGCATCCTTTGCTCGATCCGACGGCGGCCCTCGGCCTGCTGGTGGCGGTGACGGTGTTTTCGGCGATCCTGGCGATCACCCAGGACTCCCTGGCCCTGGCCTGCGCCGCGGCATTGGGCGGATTCGCCGCACCCATCCTGACCTCCACCGGTGCCGGCAACCATGTCGCGCTGTTCAGTTACTTCGCCCTGCTCAACGCCGGCATCCTCGGCATCGCCTGGTTCAAGGCCTGGCGCCTGCTGAACCTGATTGGCTTCGTCGGCACCTTCGGCATCGGCCTGGCCTGGGGCTTGCGCTCCTATACTCCGGAACTGCTGTGGAGCACCGAGCCGTTCCTGATGCTGTTCTTCCTGATGTACGTGGCCATCGGCCTGCTGTTCGCCCGGCGCAAGTTGCTGGAGATCAGCGACGCCCCGCTGGACGGCGACCGCGAAGCACTGCTGCACTGGTCGGCGCGCAAGGGCGACTACGTCGACGGCACGCTGCTGTTCGGCCCGCCGCTGGTGGGCTTTGGCTTGCAGTTCGCGCTGGTGCATCACCTGGAGTTCGCAGCGGCCTTCAGTGCGCTGCTGCTGGGTTTTATCTACATGGGCCTGGCCCGCGTACTCAGTGGCGGGCGCGCGCTGTTGCTGGGTGAGACGTGCCTGGCGCTGGGGGTGATCTTTGCCAGCCTGGCCATTCCCCTGGGTCTGGATGCACGTTGGACGGCCGCCGCTTGGGCCGTCGAAGGCGCGGGTATCTATTGGCTCGGCTTGCGCCAGCAGCGGCCGCTGGCACGGGCCTTTGCCTTGCTGCTGCAGTTGGGCTCGGCGCTGGCATTTCTCAGCGAGCTGGATGTCGGCGTCAGCAGCCTGATCGAGGGGGCACCGCTGGGCGCCTTGATGCTCGGCCTGGCGTTGTTGTTCACCTTCAATCAGCTACGCGCTGCGGCACCTGGGCACAGCCATGCCTGGGAGCGCCAAGGCCTGCCGATATTGGCCTGCGCCGGCCTGACGTTCCTTTATCTGTTGGCACCGCTGTTCTTCTTCACCCAGGGCACGGCCATCAGTTGGGCCCTGGCGGGATTGGCGACCTTGTTCGTCGGACTGCGCCTGCAATCGCGCACTTTCCTGTTCACCGCGTTTGCCGTGCAACTGCTCGGTGGCGTGCTGTTCCTGCTACGGCTGCAGGGTGCCAGCGGCGATTCGACGGCGGTGTTCAACACCGGCTGGAGCGGTCTGCTGGCCGCATCGTTGATTGGCCTGGCATTGATCGGCGGGATGCTGTTTGCCGCCCGCGACAGCATGGTGCGCAGCGATCTGCGCTTGCTGCGCGGCTTGTCACTGGTGTTGTTGGCGGGCCTGGCGCTGATCAATCTGGCGGTGTTGTTTGTCCTGCCCTGGCAAACCGCGAGCGCGGTGTGGGCCACCAGTGGGGTGTTGATCATCTGGTTGAGCCTGTACTTGCAGCAGCGCCTGAGTTTTGTCTTTGGCCTGGTGCTGCAGGTGATCGGCGGCGCGGCGTTCCTGATCGCCGGCCCGGACTTGCTCGGGCCTCTGGATCACCAAGGCTTGCGGCCGCTGGCCCATGCCGGGTTCTGGACGCCCATGGTGCTGGGGCTGGCGGCGATGGTCGGGGCCTGGCGCTTGCAGGTGGGCAACCATGCCAGTGCGTTTGATGCCTTGAGCCTGCGGCGCTTGTCCGAGTTGCTGTTGGCGTGGGGCGCGGCCTGGTGGGCATTGGCCCTGCTGACCGAGGTGTTGCGTTTTGCGCCGGTGCAGTTGTCTGGCGCGCTGTTGCTGGGCTGCGCAGCGTTGAGTGTGGCGCTGTGGACTTGGCTGGCCTTGCGCCTGAACTGGTCGGCCCTGGGCATCCTGTGCACGCTGTTGATCCCGGCGGCCAGTCTGTTGTTGTGGGCGGCGTCCCATGGGCGTTATCACCCGGCGGCGGATTTCGGCTGGCTGGCGTGGGCGGCGGTGTTCGCCGTGCATTTCGTTTCGTTGCGGCGTCTGGCGCCGATGCTCGTGCAACCGGTGGCGAGCGTGGCTCATGTGCTGGGTTGCTGGCTGTTGATCGGGGTGTTGGCGCTGGAGTTACGCTACGGCCTGCTGGTGCTGTCCGAGCAGTACAATGCCTGGCGTTGGTTGGGCTGGGCGATTCTGCCGAGCCTGTACCTGGTGTTGATGGCCGCGCCACGTGCCTGGCCGTGGCCGGTGTCGGCCTATGCCCGCGAGTACCGGCTGTATGCCGCGCTGCCCTTGGCGGTGCTAATGCTGGGCTGGTTCTGGTTGGCCAACACGGTCAGCTCCGGCAACGCCGAGCCGTTGCCCTACGTGCCGCTACTGAACCCACTGGATATCGGTCTGCTGTTCGCCTTGTTCGGCGTCTATGCGTGGTCGCGCAGTGCCCAGGGCCAATTGGCCATCCGCTTCGAGCACGCCGGGCTCGCCAGCGAAGTTGTGGTTGGGGTGTCGCTGTTCGCGTTCTTCACCGCCGTGGTGATGCGCAGCGCCCACCATTGGGGTGGCGTGCCATATGAGCTGGATGCATTGCTCGGGTCGATGCTGGTGCAGGCCAGCCTGTCGCTGGTCTGGACCCTGATCGCCCTCGGCCTGATGATCGGCGGGCACCTGCGCAAACGTCGGGAAGTCTGGCTGGTGGGCGCGGCGCTGATCGCGCTGGTGGTGGCCAAACTGGTGTTTGTCGAGTTGAGCAACCGCGGTGGGCTGGCACGCATCGTGTCGTTCATTGGCGTTGGCGTATTGCTGCTGGTGGTCGGCTACTTTGCGCCGCTGCCGCCCAAACGAATCGAAGCTGCGCCTGAGCCGCATGAAGCGGCCAATGAATCTGAAGGAGTGTCGTCTTGAACATGATGTTGAGCCCGCGCTGGCTGGCTGTGCTTGGATGCTGCATGGTGCTGTCGGCGCAGGCCGCGCAAACCGCAGCGAATTTCGCCACTCACGTGCCGCTGACCCTCAGCGGCGAAGGCCCCTGGTACCGCCTCGATTTGCCCCTGGCCGTGCAACTGCACGCCCATCAGAGCGATCTGGCGGATGTGCGAGTGTTCAATGCCGCCGGTGAAGTGCAGGCCTATTCGCTGACGCGCGAGCAAGCGCCCAGTGGTGAGAGCCTGCAACTGCATGAGGTCAAGTGGTTCCCGTTGTACGACTCGGCCGATGCGAGCTCGGCGGTGCCGAACGTGCGTGTGTTGTCCAATGCCGCCGGCACCCTGGTGCAGGTGCAACCGTCCAGCCAGCTGGAGGCCGGTGAGGAAGTGCGCCGTGGCTGGCTGCTGGACGCCAGTGCAATCAAGGCGCCGTTGCAGCAATTGATCCTCGACTGGTCCAGCGAGCAGGACGGTTTCCAGCGATTCAGTATCGAAGCCAGTGACGATTTACAGAACTGGCAGGCCTGGGGCGAAGGGCAAGTGGCGCGCCTGTCGTTTGCCGACGAACGGGTCGAGCAGCATGAAGTCGCGCTGCCTGGCCAACGGGCGCGTTACCTGCGTTTGCTGTGGCAAACCCCGCAGGCGGCCCCGGTACTGACCTCGGCGCTGTTGCAGAGCCTGACCACCAGCAGCCCGGCGCAGCCCCTGGTGTGGTCCGAGCCGGTGGCCGGCAGCCGTACCCCGGCCGGTGAATACACCTGGCAGTTGCCGATGGGCCTGCGTGTCGAACGCCTCCAGGTGCAATTGACCGAAGCCAACAGCCTGGCGCCGGTGTCGCTGGCCGGGCGTCGCGACGCCAGCCTGCCTTGGCAGACCGTGAGCAGCGGTTTGCTCTACCGCCTGACCCAGAACGGCCAGGACGTGGTGCAGGACCAGTTGCAGCTGCCAGGGCAGGTGGTGCAGCAGTTGAAATTGACCGTCGATGATCGCGGTGGCGGTTTGGGTGCCGAAGCGCCCAGCGTGCGTTATGCGGTGCGCGCGACCCAGTTGGTATTCCTCGCCCGGGGCGCCGGGCCTTACCGCCTGGCACTGGGCAGCAGCAGTGAAAAAACCGCGAGCCTGCCGTTGGCTACCCTGATCCCGGACATCAGCCCCAAGCGCCTGGAGAGTCTCGGCCAGGCCCGGATCGAGGAGGGCACGCTGGTGACTCCGCCGGTCGTAGTGCCGCCTCTGGCCCAAGGGACCGACTGGAAGAAGCTGGGCCTGTGGGCTGTACTGTTGCTCAGCGTGCTGTTCCTGGCGGCCATGGCCTTCAGTTTGTTACGCAAGCCGGCGGTCAAACCCTGATCCCAATCTACGTTTTTGCTACTACGCTCAACCCGGCGCATGAACTCTGTCAGGCGAATCTCGTCTGATAAGAGCAATTGCGTAACGACTCGCGTTAAACTGCGCGGGTTTTTAGCCCCCACTTCTCCGGAGCCTTACATGTCCCGCGTTACCCTGAGTCGCTATTTGATTGAGCAGACCCGTAGCAACAACACTCCTGCCGATCTGCGTTTCCTGATCGAAGTAGTGGCGCGAGCTTGCAAGGAAATCAGCCACGCCGTCTCCAAAGGCGCCCTGGGCGGTGTTCTGGGCAGCATGGGCACTGAAAACGTGCAAGGCGAAGTGCAGAAGAAGCTCGACGTGATCTCCAACGAGATCCTGCTCGAAGCCAACGAATGGGGCGGTCACCTGGCCGGCATGGCGTCCGAAGAAATGGACAATGCCTACCAGATCCCGGGCAAGTACCCGAAAGGCGCATACCTGCTGGTATTCGACCCACTGGACGGTTCGTCGAACATCGACATCAACGCCCCGGTCGGCACGATCTTCTCGGTACTGCGTTGCCCGAACGAGTACCTGACCCAGAACGAACCCCTGAATGAAAAAGCCTTCCTGCAGCCAGGCACCCAGCAGGTAGCTGCCGGTTATGCCATCTATGGTCCACAGACCATGCTGGTGCTGACCCTGGGCGACGGCGTCAAAGGCTTCACCCTAGACCGTGAAATGGGCAGCTTCGTCCTGACCCACGAAGACATCACCATTCCTGCGGCCACTCAGGAATTCGCCATCAATATGTCTAACCAGCGTCACTGGGAAGCTCCGGTACAACGCTACGTTGAAGAGTTGCTGGCTGGCGAAGAAGGCCCGCTGAAAAAGAACTACAACATGCGTTGGGTTGCCGCGATGGTCGCGGACGTGCACCGCATCCTGACCCGTGGCGGTCTGTTCATGTACCCGCGCGACAGCCGCGAGCCGTCCAAGCCGGGCAAGCTGCGCCTGATGTACGAAGCCAACCCGATGTCGTTCCTGGTGGAACAGGCTGGCGGTGCGTCCACCGACGGTCACCAGCGCATCCTCGACATCCAGCCCGATGGCCTGCACCAGCGCGTAGCGGTGTTCCTCGGCTCGAAAGAAGAAGTCGAACGCGCCACGGCTTACCACAAGGAATAAACCATGACCGCGCCCTGGTTGCCGTTGCTCCAATGGTGGTTCGGTACAGCCGACAACCCCAACGAAGTGGCGGCGCAACAGGGCGGTCTGTGGTTCGGCAAGCGTGACAGCCAGGACCGTGAGGCGCGTGAGCGTTTTGCGGACCTGGTGGACCAGGCACTGGCCGGCGGATTGACCGAGTGGACGCAACGTCCCGAAGGTTGGCTGGCCCTGGTGTTGTTGCTCGACCAATTGCCGCGCATGATCTATCGCGATACCCCCGCTGCATTTTCCGGTGACCTGCGTGCCCAGCAGCTTGTGGCGCAAGGCATAGCCGCGGATTTCGATCGGCAGTTGCCAGCGATCCAGCGCGTCTTTATCTACCTGGTGTTCGAGCACTGCGAGCACCTGGCGGTGCAGAACGAGGCGATTTCGCGTTTTGCCGACTTGCTGGCCGAGCAGCCCCAGGCACAACGCGAGGTGTTTGCCGATAACCTCGATTACGCCGAACGGCATCAAAAGATCATCTCGCGGTTTGGCCGCTTTCCCCATCGCAATGCGATCCTGGGGCGTGAGAGTACGCCCGAAGAGGTCGCGTTTTTGCGTGAGCCGGGGTCGCGGTTCTAGCTTTTTGTTGTTGCTGATGCCGCCATCGCGGGCAAGCCGCAAGCGGGCGCCCGCTCCCACAGAGATCCCTGTGGGAGCGGGCTTGCCCGCGATGAGGTCGGTGACAGCACCCTGGATCCGCAAACTCCCCACCAATTGCTGAAGCTCTTCGATCATCTTTTGCACTGACTGCGCCACGACGGCAAAGATGAGACGGGTTTGGCAAAAAACGACGAAATGTCGTACACCGCAAAAAGGTGTCCGATTCGAGCCTTGAGCGTCGATCTGACCGTTCAAGAAATACCCGCCTGCGGTGGGAACCAGATGGGCGATTTCTCTTCTAAGCTTTTGGTTGGCAGCCATGCCAGCGTCTCTTTCCAGGAGTTTCACCATGTCGCTGCGATCTATCGCCTTGCTGTCGTTTTGCGTGCTGTTGGCCGCATGCAGCAAGGTCAACCAGGAAAACTACTCGAAACTTTCGGCGGGCATGCCCAAGGCCGAGGTCGAAACCCTGCTGGGCAAACCGGCCGATTGTTCCGGCGCATTGGGGATGTCCAGCTGCACCTGGGGCGACAAGAACAGCTTTATCAGCGTGCAGTTTGCCGGTGACAAAGTGTTGATGTTTTCCGGGCAAGGCCTGAAGTAAACCGGGGCCAAGCGCCCACGGGAGAAAAATAATGATGCGGTTTGTATTAGTTCTTTTAGCCGGTCTGTTCTTGGCCGGCTGTGCCACCTCTGGCGATGATTCGCTGGCACCGAAAACGGCCAATAACGTCAACCTCAAGCGTTACCAGGGCAAATGGTACGAGTTGGCGCGCATGCCCATGTACTTCCAGCGCAACTGCGCCCAGTCCGAGGCCCATTACGCCCTCAAGCCTGACGGCGACATGGACGTGCTCAACCGCTGCCTGACGCCAGAATGGACCTGGGAAGAAGCCCGGGGCACGGCGACGCCGCAGGTGCCGGGCAAGACCGACAAGCTGTGGGTGAATTTCGATAACTGGTTTACCCGCCTGTTGCCGGGAGTGGTCAAGGGCGATTACTGGGTGCTGTACGTCAGCGATGACTATCAGACCGCGATCGTCGGCAACCCCAATCGCCGCTACCTCTGGCTGCTGTCACGCAAGCCGGAGGTCAACGCCGAGACCCGTGAAGAACTGCTGAGCAGGGCGCGTCAGCAGGGCTACGACACCACTCGCCTGATCTGGCGTGTGTCGGATACGCGGATGGCCAAGACCTCGAAGTAACCGTAGAAACGAGGCTTGCCGGCGATGGCGAATGTGTCGCCGCCATCGTGGGCAAGCCTTGCTCCTGCAAGAGCGGGTGTCAGCCCAGCAGGTCGCGCAACACCTGGGTAAACGCCCGGTTGCTCTCTTCTTCGCCAGTATGATGGCCGTCACGCACCACCCACTTGCCGTTGACCAGCACGTCGCGGACCTGACGGTCGCCGCCAGCAAACAGCCAGCGGTTGAGAATGGCGTCGCCACTGGCGGTCGCCAGGTAAGGATCATTGCCATCGAGCACCAGCCAATCGGCGCGCTTGCCGACCTCAAGGGCGCCAATCGGTTGGCCCAGCGCCTGCGCGCCGCCATCGAGCGCGGCGTCGTACAGGGTGCGACCGACCATCGGTTGCTCGGCGCCATACAGGCGGTTACGGCGTTGATCGCGCAGGCGCTGGCCGTATTCCAGCCAGCGTAATTCCTCGACCACACTCAACGACACATGGCTGTCGGAACCGATACCCATGCGCCCGCCCTGGGCGAGGAAGTCCACGGCCGGGAAAATTCCGTCGCCCAGGTTGGCTTCGGTGGTCAGGCACAGGCCGGCGATGGCGCGGCTTCTGGCCATCAAACTGACTTCTTCCGGATTGGCGTGGGTCGCGTGCACCAGGCACCAGCGCTGATCGACCTCGGTGTTTTCATACAGCCATTGCAGCGGTCGGCGACCGCTCCAGGCCAGGCAGTCGTCGACTTCCTTCTGCTGTTCGGCGATATGGATATGTACCGGGCACTGCTGGTCGCTGGCGGCCAGCACGTCGCTGATCTGCTGTGGTGTCACCGCACGCAACGAGTGGAAACACAAACCCAGGCGCTGTGCCGGCTGTTGCGCCAGGATCGGCTGCAAGCGAGCCTGCAGGTCGAGGTAGTTTTGCGTGCTGTTGATAAAGCGGCGCTGGCCGTCGTTCGGCGCCTGGCCACCAAAACCGGAATGGCTGTACAGCACCGGCAGCAGGGTCAGGCCGATACCGGCGGCGCTGGCGGCCTGGCTGATCTGCAGCGACAGCTCGGCCGGGTCGGCATACGCCTGGCCATTGTGATCGTGGTGCACATAGTGGAATTCGGCGACCGAGGTGTAGCCGCACTTGAGCATTTCGATGTACAGCTGGCGGGCAATCACACCCAACTGATCAGGGCTGATTTTTCCGACGAGGCGATACATCAGGTCGCGCCAGGTCCAGAAACTGTCGTTCGGATTGCCCGCTACTTCTGCCAGCCCAGCCATCGCCCGCTGGAACGCATGGGAGTGCAGGTTGGGCATGCCCGGCAGCAGCGGGCCACTCAGTTGCTCCGCGCCTTGTGCGCTTGCATCGGCCTGGATGTGGGTCAGCAGGCCATCGGCGCCGACCTCAAGACGTACATTGTTGGCCCATCCGTTAGGCAGTAGCGCGCGCTCGGCAAAGAAGGCGGACATGGTTCAGCACCCCATCGTGTGTTATTTGTATATACATATACAGACGTTTGCCTGCTCGGTAAACTCCGGCAAGCTAGTGACTTTCATCCATCAACAAGGATTTCCTGTGCCGACTCCGCCCGCAGTATCGACGCTGAGTGCCAACCTGGGCGACAGTCCGGCGCCCTTGTACGCACGCGTCAAACAGATGATCACCCAGCAGATCGACAGTGGAAACTGGCCGCCGCACTACCGTGTGCCGTCGGAAAGCGAGCTGGTCAGCCAGTTGGGTTTCAGCCGCATGACCATCAACCGCGCCCTGCGCGAGATGACGGCCGACGGCTTGTTGGTGCGCATGCAGGGCGTCGGCACCTTTGTCGCCGAACCCAAGAGCCAGTCCGCTCTGTTTGAAGTGCACAACATTGCCGATGAGATCGCCTCCCGTGGCCACCGCCACACCTGCAAGGTGATCACCCTGGAAGAAGAGGCTGCCGGTTCCGAGCGTGCGCTGGCGCTGGACATGCGCGAAGGGCAGAAGGTCTTCCACTCGCTGATCGTGCATTTCGAGAACGATATTCCGGTGCAGATCGAAGATCGCTTCGTCAACGCCCTGGTGGCGCCGGACTACCTCAAGCAAGACTTCACCCAACAAACGCCATACGCCTACCTGAACCAGGTCGCGCCCCTGACCGAGGGCGAGCACGTGGTCGAGGCGATCCTGGCCGAGTCCAGCGAGTGCAAGTTGCTGCAAATCGAAAAGGGCGAGCCCTGCCTGCTGATTCGTCGGCGCACCTGGTCGGGCCGCCAGCCGGTGACTGCCGCTCGCCTGATCCACCCCGGTTCCCGTCATCGCCTGGAAGGGCGGTTTCATAAATAAGACACGAGGCACCCATGAGTCAGTTGAAGGTCTTGCGCGCGGCCGACTATCCGCGCATGCCGTGGAAGAATGGCGGCGGTAGCACTGAAGAAATCACCCGCGATGCGGGCACCGGCCTGGACGGTTTCGGCTGGCGCCTGTCGATTGCCGATATCGGCGAGTCGGGCGGCTTCTCTACCTTCGCCGGTTATCAGCGGGTGATTACCGTGCTGCAAGGCGCGGGCATGCGCTTGACGGTCGA
This sequence comes from Pseudomonas sp. P5_152, assembly GCF_033989915.1. NCBI lineage: Bacteria > Pseudomonadati > Pseudomonadota > Gammaproteobacteria > Pseudomonadales > Pseudomonadaceae > Pseudomonas > Pseudomonas sp. P5_152. The sequence goes on from NZ_JASFAH010000002.1 coordinate 3,454,397, forward strand.
CGGCGAGGACACGCGCCCACTGTTACCGCTGGATCCCTTTGCCTTCAGCGGCGAGAGCCAGGTGTCGTGCACCCTGCTGGGTGGCGCGATCCGCGACTTCAACCTGATCTATGCGCCGCAGCGTTATAGTGCGCGGTTGCAGTGGTTGGAGGGTGAGCAGCGTTTCTTTACTTCAGCGGGCAGCGTGTTGGTGTTCAGTGTCACCGAGCAACTTGAAGTCAGGCTGAGTGAAGGTCCCCAGCAACTGGGTCGCCATGATTGCCTGCAACTGGACGCTAACCGCGGCTTGCTGGAAATTTCCGTCAATGGCCCCTGCTGCGTGATCGAGTTGACGCAGCACCGGTAATGCCGGTTATTCCCGTTCGAGGGTGAAGCCTCGAACGGTGTCTTCCAGCTCACTCGACATCCGTTTGAGCGCATGAGTGGTTGTCACGACGTCCTGTTGTGCCGAGACATTTTCCTCAACACGCTGGGCGACGGTTTCCACATTGCGCGCGACGTCTTCACTGGCTACACGTTGCTCCTGCAAGGCGTGGGAAATCTGCCTGACCGCGTCGAGTGACTGATCCAGCGCGCCTTTTACATCATTCATCGATGCGCCAGCACTGTCGATCAGTTGCTGGCCCTGAAGCACCCGCTCACGACCGGCGCTCATGCTGTTGTTCGCTTTGCGCATGCCGCTCTGGATCGTATTCACCAGCTTCACGATCTCGGCGGTGGAGCGGGTCGTGCGGATCGCCAGCTCGCGTACTTCTTCGGCGACTACGGCAAACCCGCGGCCTTGGTCCCCGGCCCGGGCGGCCTCGATGGCGGCATTGAGTGCGAGCAGGTTGGTTTGTTCGGCGATGCTGTGGATCACGTCGACGATTTTCCCGATGGAATTGGAATGCAGGGTCAGTTGATCGAGATCGCTCGATGTCTGGGTCACCAACTGCGCGATTTGCTGCATTTCGATGATGGATCGGTCCATGGTGGCAATGCCCTGGACGGTGATCTGTTCGGCTTTTTGCGTGGTATCGCGCTTGTACGGCACTCTCGGCGATGTGGGTGATGTTGGCCGACATCTGTTCAGCGGCCGCGGCAATCGAAGACGCTGCACTGGTTTGTTCGGCGGCCTGTTTCAGGCCTTGCTCGGACGAGGTGCCGAGGCTTTTCGTCGAGGCCTCGATGTGCCGCGAGGCCTCGCGAATTTTGCCGATCATGGTACGCAGGCTGCGCCGCATCGCCTCGACGGACTGCATGACCCCCGTAGTGGTTGCGGTGATGGTTGGCGGATCGAAGAGCTGGCCCTGAGCGATGTGCGTGCTGATGGCGGCCAGTTCGTGAGGCTCGGCACCGAGGTAGCGCAGCAGTCTGGCGCAAAATATCGCGGCGTAGAGGCTGGCGAACAGCAGCGTCAGCGCCAGGACTATAGCCTCCAGCTTCATATAGAAATCGTAGCGGGCGTGACTGAACTCGTACTGTTTTCGGGCCTCTTGCAGTTGAACGTCGGTCAGTTGCGAAAACAGTGAGGTCAACGGGTCGATCAAGGGGTAGAGCTGTCGGGCGGCGAAGCGCTCCAGGTTCGGGTTTGAGATTGAGAGGTCCCTGCTGTTCAGTAGCGCCTGCAAATGCCGCAGCGGAGCTTCGGTTGCCTGCATCAGCGGGGTGATTTCGTCGATCAGTTGCACTTCGTCGGCAATCAAGTGCGTCGACTGGTAGTTGAGCCAGAGTTGTTCGATCTCCGGCAGCGCCAGGCTGATCTGCTCCGCCGCTTGTGCTGCGGTGTAGATGCCGTCCCGGGCCTTGTGTATGGCGTCGACGATCTGCACGGAATACAGCGCGGAAATTTTCTTCAAGTCTTGCAGCGGGATGACCCGGTCGAGGTAGACCGTCTCCAGTCCCTGGACTGTGGAGCGCATCCCGTACAGCCCGAGTGCGCCGATGCACATCAAGCTGGTCAGCAGGGTGCCGGCAAGCAGTAGGAGATGGGTTCTGACTTTCCACTGTTTCATTGCGGGTTCTCGCAGGAGTGACTTCAGGGGGTGGTCATGAAGTCGGCGGGGATCAGCGGCGGTAGAGTCGGACGTATCTAATGAGGTTGTAGGGTGTTTCTGGAATGCGCTGAATTGGGCGTGCGTGTTACCGAACGCCCCAGCGTGGCGAAAAAATCATGTAGCAGTAACATCGGACATGTCCTCGAAAATCTTCCCACGGAAAAAATCTTCCGCGCCAGAGCCCTTGTTCCTGGCGCTCTCCAGCCATTGCAGGGTTTTTCTTGAATGCTTGTCCAGCAAGTTGGCCGCTCGATTGCATATGCTTGTATGTACAAGTAAAGACGTATGCGTATGAGTCACGAAGACTCAACCATCGTCCACAGATTCGCTGGTGTGCATCGTTGTTCGCCGGCTTGCTCGCCCGCCGCCTGGGTTGGTTTGGATTGATTGCTGAGGAGTTCTGTTCGTGACCGAGAATAAGCCTACGAAATACCGTGACGTTGAAATCCGCGCTGCCCGCGGTAACAAACTGACCGCCAAGAGCTGGCTGACCGAAGCGCCGCTGCGCATGTTGATGAACAACCTCGACCCGGAAGTTGCCGAGAACCCTAAAGAACTGGTGGTTTATGGCGGTATCGGTCGCGCAGCGCGTAACTGGGAATGCTACGACAAGATCGTCGAAAGCCTGACCAACCTGAATGACGACGAGACCCTGCTGGTGCAATCCGGCAAGCCGGTCGGCGTATTCAAGACTCACGCCAACGCTCCGCGCGTACTGATCGCCAACTCCAACCTGGTGCCACACTGGGCCAGCTGGGAACACTTCAACGAACTGGATGCCAAGGGCCTGGCCATGTACGGCCAGATGACCGCCGGCAGCTGGATCTACATCGGCAGCCAGGGCATCGTCCAAGGCACCTACGAAACCTTCGTCGAAGCCGGTCGCCAACACTACAACGCTGACCTCAAAGGCCGTTGGGTGCTGACCGCAGGCCTGGGCGGCATGGGTGGCGCCCAGCCTCTGGCTGCAACCCTGGCTGGCGCTTGCTCGCTGAACATCGAATGCCAGCAAGTGAGCATCGACTTCCGCCTGAACAGCCGTTATGTCGATGAGCAAGCCACCGACCTCGACGACGCGCTGGCACGCATCGAAAAATACACCAAGGAAGGCAAGGCGATTTCCATCGCGCTGCTGGGCAACGCGGCAGAGATCCTGCCGGAACTGGTCAAGCGTGGCGTACGCCCGGACATGGTCACCGACCAGACCAGCGCCCACGACCCACTGAACGGCTATCTGCCGGCCGGCTGGACCTGGGAAGAGTACCGCGCCCGTGCCAAGACCGAGCCGGCTGCCGTGGTCAAAGCCGCCAAGCAATCGATGGCGGTGCACGTCAAGGCGATGCTCGACTTCCAGAAAATGGGGATTCCGACCTTCGACTACGGCAACAACATCCGTCAGATGGCGCAAGAAGAAGGCGTGGAAAACGCCTTCGACTTCCCAGGCTTCGTACCGGCCTACATCCGTCCGCTGTTCTGCCGTGGCATCGGCCCGTTCCGTTGGGCTGCACTGTCGGGCAACGCGCAAGACATCTACAAGACCGACGCCAAGGTCAAGGAACTGATCCCGGACGACGCGCACCTGCACAACTGGCTGGACATGGCGCGCGAGCGCATCAGCTTCCAGGGTCTGCCGGCACGTATCTGCTGGGTTGGCCTGGGCCTGCGCGCCAAGCTGGGCCTGGCGTTCAACGAAATGGTGCGCAGCGGCGAGCTGTCGGCACCGATCGTGATCGGCCGCGACCACCTGGACTCCGGTTCGGTATCGAGCCCGAACCGCGAAACCGAATCGATGCAGGACGGTTCCGATGCCGTGTCCGACTGGCCACTGCTCAACGCCCTGCTCAACACCGCGAGCGGCGCGACCTGGGTTTCCCTGCACCACGGCGGCGGCGTCGGCATGGGCTTCTCCCAGCACTCGGGCATGGTGATCGTCTGCGACGGTACCGACGAAGCGGCTGAGCGTATCGCTCGTGTCCTGCACAACGACCCGGCCACTGGCGTAATGCGCCACGCCGACGCCGGTTACCAGATCGCGATCGACTGCGCCAAGGAACAGGGCCTGAACCTGCCGATGATCACCGGCCAGTAACGCACTACCCGCAGGAGCCGGCGGGCAGCCAGCTCCTGCATCAGTGATGTCGGCAGAGATTGCTTGTGCAGGCTGAAAACCGTGGATTAATGACCATGCTGTTGAAAGACCCGGCCTCGCTGCAAGAGACATTTGCCGATTTGTACTGACTTCTAACCAAGACCAGCGTGCCAAGGCGCCACCCCTCAAAAGCGGGAAGCGACGGACAACGGATACTTCCGGAGCGTCTGGTTAATAAACTCTCAAAAGGAGAATGAATGTGACTGCGCTGAACCTAATCCCAGGCCAACTGAGCCTTGCCCAACTGCGTGCCGTGTATCAGCAGCCGGTGCGTGTGACCCTGGACGACAGTGCTTCGGCACAGATCGACGCCAGCGTGGCCTGCGTGGAACAGATCCTCGCGGAAAACCGCACCGCCTACGGCATCAACACCGGTTTCGGCCTGCTGGCCTCGACCCGCATTGCCAGCGAAGACCTGGAAAACCTGCAGCGCTCCCTGGTGCTGTCCCACGCCGCCGGTGTTGGCGAGCCGATCAGCGATGCGCTGGTGCGCCTGATCATGGTGCTCAAGGTCAACAGCCTGAGCCGTGGTTTCTCTGGTATTCGCCGGGTGGTGATCGACGCCTTGATCACCCTGATCAATGCCGAGGTGTACCCGCACATCCCGCTCAAAGGCTCGGTCGGTGCATCCGGTGACCTCGCGCCCCTGGCCCACATGTCGCTGGTCCTGCTGGGCGAAGGCAAGGCCCGTTACAAGGGTGAATGGCTGGAAGCGACCGAGGCGCTGAAAGTCGCCGGCCTGGCGCCGCTGACCCTGGCTGCCAAAGAAGGCCTGGCGCTGCTGAACGGCACCCAAGTATCGACGGCCTACGCCCTGCGTGGTCTGTTTGAAGGTGAAGACCTGTTCGCCGGTGCCCTGGCACTGGGCGGCCTGACCGTGGAAGCCGTGCTGGGTTCGCGCTCGCCGTTCGACGCGCGCATCCACGCTGCCCGTGGCCAGAAAGGCCAGATCGACGCGGCCGCAGCCTACCGCGACCTGCTGGGCGAGCGCAGTGAAGTATCTGATTCGCACCAGAACTGCGACAAGGTCCAGGACCCGTACTCCCTGCGTTGCCAGCCACAAGTCATGGGCGCCTGCCTGACCCAGTTCCGCCAGGCCGCTGAAGTGCTGGCCGTCGAAGCCAATGCCGTGTCCGACAACCCGCTGGTTTTCGCCAGCGAAGGCGATGTGATCTCCGGCGGCAACTTCCACGCCGAGCCAGTGGCGATGGCCGCTGACAACATGGCCCTGGCCATCGCGGAAATCGGCTCCCTGAGCGAGCGCCGCATTTCGTTGATGATGGACAAGCACATGTCGCAACTGCCGCCGTTCCTGGTGGCCAACGGTGGCGTCAACTCCGGCTTCATGATCGCCCAGGTGACTGCGGCGGCCCTGGCCAGTGAAAACAAGGCCCTGGCGCACCCGCATTCGGTAGATAGCCTGCCGACTTCGGCCAACCAGGAAGACCACGTGTCCATGGCCCCGGCGGCAGGTAAGCGCCTGTGGGAAATGGCTGAAAACACCCGTGGCGTTCTCGCAGTCGAGTGGCTGGCTGCCTGCCAGGGCCTGGACCTGCGCGACGGCCTGAAAACCTCGTCGAAACTGGAAAAAGCCCGCAGCACCTTGCGCGCCAAAGTGCCGTTCTACGAGAAAGACCGCTTCTTCGCGCCGGACATCAACGCCGCCAGCGAGCTGCTGGCTTCGCGTTGCTTGAATGAACTGGTGACGGCGAAGTTGCTGCCGAGCCTGTAAGCGCCCCATCGCGGGCAAGCCGGCTCCCACAAGGATTGCGCTGAACCTGTGGGAGCAGGTTTGCCTGCGAATCGATTTGCTTCGACAAAAATAATAGGGACGAGCAATGCAACAGCCAGACAAAGGCTTGAAACGCGGGCTATCCGCCCGACATATTCGCTTCATGGCACTGGGGTCGGCGATCGGCACCGGGCTTTTCTACGGTTCCGCCTCGGCCATCCAGATGGCCGGGCCGGCCGTGCTGCTGGCCTACCTGATTGGTGGCGCCGCGGTGTTCATGGTCATGCGCGCCCTGGGCGAGATGGCCGTGCACAACCCGGTCTCGGGTTCCTTTGGCCATTACGCCAGCACCTACCTGGGGCCCATGTCCGGCTTCATCCTGGGCTGGACCTACGCCTTCGAGATGATCATCGTCTGCCTGGCCGACGTCACGGCCTTCGGCATCTACATGGGCTTCTGGTTCCCGGAAGTCGCGCGCTGGATCTGGGTGCTGGGCATCGTGCTGCTGATCGGCGGGCTGAACCTGTGCAACGTCAAGGTCTTCGGCGAGATGGAGTTCTGGCTGTCGCTGCTGAAAGTCGCCGCCATCGTCGCGATGATCCTCGGCGGTTTTGGCATCATGCTCTTCGGCATCGGCACGGCCAGCACTGAAACGGCTCCCGGCCTGAGCAACCTGTGGGCCCACGGTGGTTTCATGCCTAATGGCATCGGCGGTGTGATTGCCTCCCTGGCGGTGGTGATGTTCGCATTCGGCGGCATCGAGATCATCGGTATCACTGCCGGTGAAGCCAAGGACCCACAACGGGTGATTCCACGGGCGATCAATGCGGTGCCTCTGCGGATCCTGCTGTTCTACGTGCTGACCCTGTTTGTGTTGATGGCGATCTACCCATGGCCACAGATTGGCAGCCAGGGCAGCCCGTTCGTGCAGATCTTCGACAGCCTGGGCATCGGCGCGGCGGCAACTGTGCTTAACATCGTGGTGATCTCGGCGGCAGTATCGGCGATCAACAGCGATATCTTCGGTGCCGGACGCATGATGTACGGCCTGGCGCAGCAGGGCCACGCACCCAAGGGGTTTGCCCAGCTGTCGAAACAGGGCGTGCCGTGGATGACCGTGGTGGTCATGGGCGCAGCGTTGCTGGGCGGCGTGGTGTTGAACTACCTGATCCCCAAGGATGTGTTCCTGGTGATCGCCTCGATCGCGACTTTCGCCACCGTCTGGGTGTGGTTGATGATCCTGGTGACCCAAGTGGCCATGCGTCGTTCGATGACCCGCGAGCAAGTCGCCGAGCTGAAATTCCCGGTACCGTTCTGGCCTTATGCGCCGGCGGCCGCGATAGTGTTCATGCTGTTTGTATTTGGTGTGCTGGGTTACTTCCCGAGCACCCAGGCAGCGCTGGTAGTCGGTGCGGTGTGGATCGTCTTGCTGGTGATTGCTTATAAATTGTGGGTCAAGCCGGCTGCCCCAACGGCGGTCGAGGTGAGTCGCGACCCTTCCATGTCCCATCGATAACCTAACGGAGGCCTGGGATGAAAACTCTCTGGCAACACTGCCACGTTGCAAGCATGGCCCAAGGCAATTACTCGATCATCGAGGATGCCGCCATCGTGACGTCAGGTGCGCACATTGAGTGGATCGGCCCACGCAGCGAGCTGCCGTCCGATTATTACCCCGAGGTCCATGACCTCGCGGGGGCCTGGGTGACCCCGGGCCTGATCGACTGCCACACGCACACGGTGTTTGGCGGCAACCGCAGCGGCGAATTCGAACAGCGCCTGCAAGGCGTCAGCTATGCCGAGATCGCTGCCGCCGGCGGGGGTATCGCCAGCACCGTGCGCGCGACCCGTGCCGCAACGGAGGACGAACTGTTCGCCAGTGCCGCCAAGCGCCTGAAAAGCCTGCTGCGCGACGGCGTCACCAGCATCGAGATCAAGTCTGGCTACGGTCTGGACCTGGTCAGCGAGCGCAAGATGCTGCGTGTCGCCCGGCGCCTCGGTGAGGCGTTTGCGGTCAGCGTGCGCACCACCTGCCTGGCGGCCCACGCCTTGCCACCGGAGTACGCCGATCGCAGCGACGACTACATCGAGCATATCTGCAACGAGATGCTCCCGGCCCTGGCGGCTGAAGGGCTGGTGGATGCGGTGGATGCGTTCTGCGAATACCTGGCGTTCTCGCCGGCGCAGGTAGAGCGGGTGTTCATCGCCGCGCAGAAGCTGGGTCTGCCCGTGAAGCTGCACGCCGAGCAGTTGTCGTCGTTGCATGGCTCTAGCCTGGCGGCGCGTTATCAGGCGTTGTCGGCCGATCACCTGGAGTTCATGACCGAAGACGACGCCATCGCCATGGCCGCGGCCGGTACGGTAGCCGTACTGCTGCCTGGGGCGTTCTACTTCCTGCGCGAAACCCAGTTGCCGCCGATGGATGCCCTGCGCAAGCACGGCGTGAAAATCGCCATCGCCAGCGACCTCAACCCCGGCACGTCGCCGGCCCTGTCGGTGCGCCTGATGCTGAACATGGCCTGCACCTGCTTTCGTATGACGCCGGAGGAAGCCTTGGCTGGCGCGACAATCCACGCCGCCACTGCGCTGGGCATGGCCGATACCCACGGTTCGCTGGAAGTGGGCAAGGTTGCCGACTTCGTCGCCTGGCAGATCGATCGTCCGGCCGACCTGTCGTACTGGTTGGGTGGTGACCTGGAAAAACGCGTCGTGCGTCACGGCGTTGAAGTCGAGATTTAGGAGAGCAGCTGTGGATAAGGTTCTGAACTTCCAACAAGGCCGGGTGCCGCTGCTGATCAGCATGCCGCACGCCGGTGTGCGCCTGACGCCAGCCGTCGAGGCCGGGTTGATCCCCGCCGCGCAAAGCCTGCCGGACACTGACTGGCACATTCCGACACTCTACGAGTTCGCCCAGGAACTGGGCGCCAGCACCCTGGCGGCGGAGTATTCGCGGTTCGTCATCGATCTCAATCGTCCGTCTGACGACAAGCCGCTGTACGTCGGCGCGACCACCGGCCTGTACCCGGCGACCCTGTTCGACGGCGTGCCGTTGTTCCGCGAAGGGCTGGAGCCGTCTGCCGAGGAGCGCGCACGTTATCTGGAGCAGGTCTGGACCCCGTACCACCGCACGCTGGCGCAGGAGTTGGCGCGGCTCAAGGCCGAGTTCGGCTATGCCATGCTGTTCGACGCGCACTCGATTCGCTCGGTGATCCCGCACCTGTTCGAAGGCAAGCTGCCGGACTTCAACCTCGGCACCTTCAACGGTGCCAGTTGCGATCCGACGCTGGCGACCGAGTTGGAAGCGATCTGTGCTGGCCACAGCGATTACAGTCACGTGTTGAACGGGCGCTTCAAGGGCGGCCACATCACTCGGCATTACGGCAACCCGGACGAAAACATTCATGCGGTGCAACTGGAGTTGGGGCAGTGCACCTATATGGAAGAGTTCGAGCCGTTCCGCTACCGCCCCGACCTGGCCGCTCCGACCCAGGTGGTGCTCAAGCAACTGCTGCAAGGGATGTTGGCCTGGGGGCGGCAGCGATACGGTTGAGGAGTGGTAAGGGCGTCTGAGGCGGTCTGCTTTCCCACAGTGATTCTGGGTGTTTGCAAGTCTTGCATTCGCCCTGCAAGTTTGCGTGGGAAAGGACCCTCGCCGGCGCCGCAAAAACCGTATTTTCTTCAGGGACATGCTCATTGCGCTATTCGGGTTTATGATGCCCAACGGCAGAATAATAGAAGTCCCCCCAGGGATGACCTCGACCCCTTACGGAGCGCGCAATGCAGACTTTGTACCCGCAGATCAAACCTTACGCCCGGCACGATCTGGCCGTCGATGAAACCCATACCCTGTACGTCGACGAAAGCGGATCACCGGAAGGGTTGCCGGTGGTGTTCATTCATGGCGGCCCGGGGGCGGGTTGCGATGCGCAGAGCCGGCGCTACTTCGATCCGAATCTGTATCGCATTGTCACTTTCGATCAGCGTGGTTGCGGCCGTTCGACCCCGCACGCAAGCCTGGAAAACAACACCACCTGGGACCTGGTTGCCGACCTGGAGCGGATTCGCCAGCACCTGGGCATCGACAAGTGGGTGCTGTTCGGTGGCTCCTGGGGTTCGACCCTGGCCCTGGCCTACGCACAAACCCACCCAGAGCGCGTGCACGGCCTGATTGTGCGCGGGATTTTTCTCTGCCGCCCGCAGGAAATCGAATGGTTCTACCAGGCCGGCGCCAGCCGCCTGTTCCCTGATTACTGGCAGGACTACATCGCGCCGATTCCCCAGGACGAACGTGACGATCTGCTCAACGCCTTTCACAAGCGCCTGACCGGCAACGACCAGATTGCCCAGATGCATGCGGCCAAGGCCTGGTCGCTCTGGGAAGGCCGCACCGCGACCCTGCGCCCGAATCCGCTGGTGGTCGATCGCTTTTCGGAGCCGCAGCGCGCGCTGTCGATTGCCCGGATCGAATGCCACTACTTCACCAACAACGCCTTCCTGGAACCCAACCAGCTGATTCGCGACATGGGCAAGATCGCCCACCTGCCTGGCGTCATCGTGCATGGCCGCTACGACGTGATCTGCCCGTTGGACAATGCCTGGGAGTTGCACCAGAACTGGCCCAACAGTGAACTGCAGGTGATCCGCGACGCCGGGCACGCTGCCTCCGAGCTGGGTATCACCGATGCCCTGGTGCGGGCTGCCAACCAGATGGCGCGGCGCCTGCTCGACCTGCCGCCTGAAGAAGCATGAAGGGCCTGTTGCAGCGCGTGCGTGGCGCGCGCGTCGAGGTAGCGGGGGAGGTTGTCGGCTCGATCGACCAGGGCTTGCTGGTCCTGGTGGCCGTTGAACCCGACGATACCCGGGCCAGCGCCGACAAACTTGTGCAGAAGCTGCTTAACTATCGGGTATTCAGCGACGCCGAGGGCAAGATGAACCTGTCCTTGGCCGATGTCGGCGGGGGGTTGCTGTTGGTCTCGCAGTTCACCCTGGCCGCCGACACCAAAAATGGCCTGCGCCCGAGCTTTTCGACCGCTGCCCCTCCGGCACTGGGCGAAGAGCTTTTTGACTATTTACTAGGCAAAGCACAGCAGTTGCATGGCAATGTGGCATCAGGCAGATTTGGCGCGGATATGCAGGTGCATCTGGTCAATGATGGCCCGGTGACCTTCCTGTTGCAGACCTGAAAGCGTTTGAAACATCTTTTCAGGGCTGTTTCGGGGTGAAACAGGGGTTTTTCGCAATAAATACTTTGTTACCCCTGATGCGTTGTAACGCGGGCTACTAGATAATCCCGCGCTACGGGGATCAGCGTTCGTTGGCCCATTTTTGACTTAGGTAGAGACTTGTTCACGACCGTTTGGGGAATCATTTTGCCCCATCGGAGTCGGAACAATGCTCGCCAACCTGGCATATAGATAGCTGGCCGTTGGTTTTTTGATCTGTTTTCGGCGAGGGTTGCTCGTGATTGTTAGTCCCTGTACTGCACCAAAATTGTCTGCCAAACGGTTACGAAACGCACTGGCGACAGGCTCTGCCCTGTTTTGCCTGCTCAGCGCCGGCCAGCTTTGGGCATTCAATCTGAACGATGTGTCGGCCAAGGCAAAAGAGCTGGCTGGGCAGAAATACGAGGCTCCGCGCAGCAATCTGCCGAACGAATTTCGCGAAATGAAATTCGCCGACTATCAAAAAATTCGTTTCCTGACCGAAAAAGCTGAATGGGCCGATAAAAAGACCCCGTTCAAGCTGTCGTTCTATCACCAGGGCATGCATTTCGATACGCCGGTGAAAATCAACGAAATCACGGCCAACACCGTCGAAGAGATCAAGTACGACCCAAGTCGTTTCGATTTCGGCGACGTCAAGTTTGATCCCAAGGCCACCGAACAACTGGGTTATGCCGGTTTCCGTGTGCTTTACCCGATCAACAAGGCCGACAAGCAAGACGAAATCATGACCATGCTCGGCGCGAGCTATTTCCGCGTCGTCGGCAAGGGCCATACCTATGGGCTGTCGGCCCGTGGCCTGGCGATTGATACCGCGCTGCCGTCGGGTGAAGAATTCCCGCGTTTCACCGAGTTCTGGATCGAGCAGCCGAAGCCGGGCGACAAGCACCTGGTGATTTTCGCCCTGCTGGATTCGCCACGTGCCACCGGCGCCTACCGCCTGACCCTGCGTCCTGGCAGCGACACCATTGTCGACGTCAAGGCGCAGATGTTCCTGCGTGACAAGGTCAGCAAGCTGGGCATCGCCCCGCTGACCAGCATGTTCCTGTTCGGCGCCAACCAGCCATCGAAGGTCCTCAACTACCGTCGCGAGCTGCACGACTCCAGCGGCCTGGCGATCCATGCCGGCAACGGCGAGTGGATCTGGCGTCCGCTGAACAACCCGAAACACTTGGCCGTGAGCAACTTCTCGGTAGAGAACCCACGTGGTTTTGGCCTGCTGCAACGTGGCCGCGACTTCAGCCACTATGAAGACCTCGACGACCGCTACGACAAGCGCCCAAGCGCCTGGATCGAGCCAAAAGGTGATTGGGGCAAGGGTTCGGTCGACCTGGTGGAAATTCCTACCGCCGACGAAACCAACGACAACATCGTGGCTTTCTGGAGCCCGGAAAAACTGCCGGAGCCTGGCCAGCCACTGGATGTAGCCTATCGCCTGCACTGGACCATCGACGAAGCAGCCCTGCACGCCCCGGATAGCGCGTGGGTCAGCCAGACCCTGCGTTCCACCGGCGACGTCAAGCAATCCAACCTGATTCGTCAGCCAGATGGCAGTGTTGCCTACCTGGTGGATTTCGAAGGTCCATCCCTGGCAGCCCTGCCGCCGGAGGCCGACGTTCGTAGCCAGGTCAGCGTGGGTGACAATGCCGAGCTGGTCGAGAACAGCGTGCGCTACAACCCTGAAACCAAGGGCTGGCGCCTGACCCTGCGGATGAAGATCAAGGACCCGAGCAAGTCGACCGAGATGCGTGCGGCCCTGGTGCAGCCCATCGTGCCGGCGGACCTGACCAAGACTTCGCTGCCAAGCTCCAATTCCTCGGTGGCCAAGGCCGACAAAGTGGCCGCCAAGCAGCAAGAGAAAGCGGACAAGGAAGCCAAGCAGGCAGAAGCCAAGCAAGCGGACGCCAAACAGGCTGACGCCAAGCCCGCTGCCGAGAGCAAGACCAAGGACAACAAAGACGCCAAGCAGCCAGTTGCTGCCGAAGCGGCCCCAGCCACACCGGAATCGGCGCCGACTGAAGAAGTCTTGACCGAGACCTGGAGCTATCAGTTGCCTGCCGATGAGTAATTCCCAAGCACAGCCAGAGTCGCTCAGCGAGTATCTGGCGCATTTGCCGATGACCGATGAGCAGCGCGCCGAGTTGGCGGGCTGCAAATCCTTCAGCGAACTGCATGAACGCCTGTCCTCGTCGACCTTCGACGCACCGAGCGAGGCCGCACAGGCCTCGGTCGGCCGTCGCCTGACCCTCAACTCCGCCGAGGAGCTGGAAGAGGCCGAGATGCTGGTGCTCGACGCCAGCGGCCGGGTGTGCCTGAAAGCCACCCCGCCGATCCGTCGGACCAAGGTCGTGCCCGAGCCGTGGCGTACCAATATCCTGGTGCGCGGCTGGCGTCGGCTGACCGGTCGCACCAATCCGCCGGCACCGCCCAAGGATGAACGTGTGCTGCCGGCCGCGCGCTGGCGCACCGTCGGTTCGATTCGCCGCTACATCCTGCTGGTGCTGATGCTCGGGCAGACCATCGTTGCCGGCTGGTACATGAAAGGCATCATGCCGTACCAGGGCTGGTCGTTCGTCGACCTGAACGAAGTCCTGCATCAACCGCTGATGCAGACCGCCACGCAAGTGCTGCCATACGCCTTGCAGACCAGCATCCTGATTCTGTTCGGGATTCTGTTCTGCTGGGTCTCGGCCGGTTTCTGGACCGCGCTGATGGGCTTCCTCGAGCTGCTGACCGGTCACGATAAATACCGCATCTCCGGTAAAAGTGCCGGCAACGAGCCGATTCCCAAAGACGCCCGCACCGCCTTGGTGATGCCGATCTGCAACGAAGACGTGCCACGGGTGTTTGCCGGTTTGCGCGCAACCTTCGAATCGGTGGCCGCCACTGGCGATCTCGATCGTTTCGATTTCTTCGTCCTCAGTGACAGTAACGACTCCGATATCTGTGTCGCCGAGCAACAAGCCTGGCTGGATGTCTGCCGCGAAGCCAAGGGCTTTGGCAAGATCTTCTATCGCCGCCGTCGCCGTCGGGTCAAACGCAAGAGCGGTAACCTCGACGACTTCTGCCGTCGCTGGGGGGGTGACTACAAGTACATGGTGGTCCTCGACGCCGACAGCGTGATGAGCGGTGAATGCCTGACCAGCCTGGTGCGCTTGATGGAAGCCACGCCGGACGCCGGGATCATCCAGACCGCGCCACGGGCGTCGGGCATGGACACCCTGTATGCGCGCATGCAGCAGTTCGCCACCCGGGTCTACGGCCCGCTGTTCACCGCCGGCCTGCACTTCTGGCAGTTGGGCGAATCCCACTACTGGGGGCACAACGCGATCATCCGCATGAAGCCGTTCATCGAGCACTGCGCCTTGGCGCCGTTGCCCGGTAAAGGCGCGTTTGCCGGTGCCATCCTGTCCCACGACTTCGTTGAAGCCGCGCTGATGCGCCGTGCCGGCTGGGGCGTGTGGATTGCCTACGACCTGCCGGGCAGCTACGAAGAACTGCCGCCCAACCTGCTGGACGAACTCAAGCGTGACCGTCGCTGGTGCCACGGTAACCTGATGAACTTCCGCCTGTTCCTGGTCAAGGGCATGCACCCGGTGCACCGTGCGGTGTTCCTGACGGGCGTGATGTCCTACCTGTCGGCACCGCTGTGGTTCTTCTTCCTGGTGCTGTCGACGGCGCTGCTGGCGGTCAACACGCTGATGGAGCCGCAGTACTTCCTGGAACCGCGCCAGTTGTATCCGCTGTGGCCACAATGGCACCCGGACAAGGCCATCGCGCTGTTCTCGACCACCATCGTGCTGCTGTTCCTGCCGAAGTTGTTGAGCATCATCCTGATCTGGGCCAAGGGCGCGAAAGAGTTCGGCGGCAAGTTCAAGGTCACCCTGTCAATGCTCCTGGAGATGCTGTTCTCCATGTTGCTGGCGCCGGTGCGGATGATTTTCCACACCCGGTTTGTGCTCGCCGCGTTCCTCGGCTGGGCCGCGACCTGGAACTCGCCACAGCGTGACGATGACTCCACGCCCTGGAGCGAGGCAGTCAAGCGTCACGGTCCGCAGACCCTGCTGGGCTTCTTCTGGGCCTTGCTGGTGATCTGGCTGAACCCGAGCTTCCTGTGGTGGCTGGTGCCGATCGTCGGTTCGTTGATGCTGTCGATCCCGGTGTCGGTGATCTCCAGCCGTGTGGGCCTGGGCCTGAAGTCCCGTGACGAGAGCCTGTTCCTGATTCCTGAGGAATACAATCCGCCACAGGCCTTGCTGGCAACCGACCAGTACACCCACGAGAACCGCTGGCACGCCCTGAACGACGGCTTCATCCGCGCCGTGGTCGACCCGCAGCAGAACGCCCTGGCGTGTGCGCTGGCGACTTCGCGTCACGGTCAGGCCGAGCCGATCGAGTGGTTGCGCACCGAGCGGGTACGCCACGCGTTGAAAGTCGGCCCGGCCGGCTTGAACAACCATGAGCGCCTGCAGTTGCTCAGCGACCCGGTAGCCCTGGCTCGCCTGCATGAGCAGGTCTGGAGCGAAGGCCACGCCGACTGGCTGGACGCCTGGCGGGCTTCGGTGAAAGCCGACCCCCATGCGCCGCTGTTGCCGCTCAAGCCCTTGAGCTTGCAGGCACAACCGGCCTGATGAAAAAGCCCCGCCGATCCGCGGGGCTTTTTTTTGCCTGAAACTTCGTAACCACTTGTGCAAACGGCCGAGTGCGTTAGCATCGCTCCCTTCTTTGGTGTGCCCGGACAACCTTTGTGTCCGTATCGGCCGTTTTCCACAAAAAAGCGTTCGATTGCGCGCCTTACTACAAAAAGATTGGGGACTTTGATGATGAAGAAGTATCTCTCGATGCTGATGCTCGGCGTCTCGGCACTGGTAGCGGTCAACGCGGCGCAGGCCGGCGCCATCGACGATGCAGTCAAGCGTGGCACGTTGAAAGTCGGCATGGATCCGACCTACATGCCGTTTGAAATGACCAACAAGCGCGGCGAAATCATTGGCTTCGAAGTCGATCTGCTCAAAGCCATGACCAAGGCCATGGGCGTCAAGCTGGAACTGGTATCCACCGGTTACGATGGCATCATCCCGGCCTTGCTGACCGATAAGTTCGACATGATCGGCAGCGGCATGACCCTGACCCAGGAACGCAACCTGCGCCTGAACTTCAGCGAACCCTTCATCGTGGTCGGCCAGACGCTGCTGATCCGCAAGGAGCTGGAAGGCACCATCAAGTCCTATAAAGACCTGAACAGCGCCGACTACCGCATCACCTCCAAGCTCGGCACCACGGGCGAAATGGTCGCCAGGAAGCTGATGTCCAAAGCCAAGTACCACGGCTACGACAACGAACAGGAAGGTGTGCTCGACGTGGTCAACGGCAAGGCTGACGCCTTTGTCTACGACGCACCGTACAACGTGGTGGCAGTGAACAAGGTCGGCAACGGCAAGCTGGTGTTCCTCGACAAGCCGTTCACCTACGAGCCACTGGCTTTCGGCCTGAAGAAGGGCGACTACGACAGCCTGAACTTCATCAACAACTTCCTGCACCAGATCCACGAAGACGGCACCTACGATCGTATTCATGACAAGTGGTTCAAAGACACCGCTTGGCAGAAAGACATGGAATAAGGCTTGGTCAGATAGACCGAGTCGCCTCAATCGCTGGCAAGCCAGCTCCCACAGGTTCAGCGTTGGACACAAAAATGCTGCTCACCTGGACCATTGTAGGAGCGGGCTTGCCCGCGATGACGGCCTGACAGGCAACAAACATCCCGGAACCCGCAATGAAACATAAAAAAGCCCAATGGCCCTGGCACGTCCTGACCGTGCTGGTGCTGGTCGGCATGGCCGGCGCGTTGTACTACGCCACCTCGCTGATGTCCTACGAATGGCGCTGGAACCGCGTGCCGCAGTACTTCGCCTATCACGCCGAAGACACCCAGCGTGCCGCCGACATCTCCACCGTCAGTGAACTGGTGCGCAAAGGTGACAAAGCTGAGGTGACCCTGCGCAACGACGCCGGCACCGAGCAAGTGCTGACGGTCGACGACAACAGCCTGCAAGTGGCCCGTGGCGACGATGTGGCCGAAGGCGATGTGATCGGTGTCACCCGGCATTGGGCCGCAGGACCGCTGCTGTGGGGCTTGTGGACAACCTTGTGGCTGTCGCTGGTCTCGGGTGTGCTTGGGCTGTTGATCGGCCTCGCAACCGGCCTGTGCCGGCTGTCGAACAACCCGACCCTGCGCGATCTGTCGATCGTCTACATCGAGCTGGTGCGCGGTACGCCGCTGCTGGTGCAGATCTTCATTTTCTACTTCTTCATCGGCACGGTGCTCAACCTGTCCCGCGAGTTCGCCGGGATTGCCGCGCTGTCGCTGTTCACCGGGGCCTACGTGGCCGAGATCATTCGATCGGGCGTGCAGTCGATTGCCCGTGGGCAGAACGAAGCCGCGCGCTCCCTGGGCCTGAATGCCAGCCAGTCGATGCGCCATGTGGTGCTGCCGCAAGCATTCAAGCGGGTGCTGCCGCCACTGGCCGGGCAATTCATCAGCCTGGTCAAGGACACCTCGCTGGTGTCGGTCATCGCCATCACCGAGCTGCTCAAGAGTGGCCGTGAAGTCATCACCACCTCGTTCTCGCCGTTCGAAATCCTGTTCTGCGTGGCCGGGCTGTACCTGTTGATCAACCTGCCGCTGTCGAAAATGGCCAGCCGGCTTGAGCGGAGGCTCGCGCAAAGTGATTGAAGTCCGCGATCTGATAAAAGTCTTCGACACCCGTGGCCAGGTGGTTCGCGCGGTGGACAACGTCACCACCCAGGTGGCCAAGGGCGAGGTGCTGGTGGTCATCGGTCCGTCCGGTTCCGGTAAATCGACTTTCTTGCGCTGCCTCAATGGCCTGGAAGAGTTCGATTCCGGCTCGGTGAGCATCGACGGCCTGCAACTGGCCGACCCGAAAACCGACGTGAATGCCTACCGGCGTGAAGTCGGCATGGTGTTCCAGCACTTCAACCTGTTCCCGCACATGACCGTGCTGGAGAACCTGTGCCTGGCGCAGAAGGTCGTGCGCAAGCGCGCCAAGAAGGAGCGCGAAGCCAAGGCCATGGCGCTGTTGGAGAAGGTCGGCATTGCGCAGAAGGCCCACGAGTTCCCGTCGCGCCTGTCCGGCGGCCAACAACAGCGGGTGGCAATCGCTCGGGCGCTGGCCATGGAGCCCAAGGTCATGCTGTTCGACGAGCCGACCTCGGCACTCGACCCGGAAATGGTCGGCGAAGTGCTGGATGTGATGAAGACCCTGGCGGTAGAAGGCATGACCATGGTCTGCGTCACTCATGAAATGGGCTTTGCCCGCGAAGTGGCGGACCGGGTGCTGTTCTTCGATCACGGCAAGTTGCTGGAAGATGCCTCGCCAGCCGAGTTCTTTGATGCACCGAAGGACCCGCGGGCGCAGGCGTTCTTGCGTCAGGTCTTGTAAGGGCGCGACTAAATAACTGGTCGGCAGAAACGTTTATCAAGGACTCCACGGACGGGCTTGAACAACATGGACTGTATCTTTTGCAAAATGCTCGCCGGCCAGGCACCCATGCACCTGATCTGGGAGGACGAAGCCCACGTGGCATTCCTCTCCAGCCGTCCCAATACACCGGGCTTCTCGGTGGTCGTGCCCCGGCAGCACGTTGGCAGCTACGCGTTCGCCCAGTCTGACGAGGTATTGTCGGGGTTGATGATCGCCGCGAAAAAAGTCGCACTGCTGATCGACCGCGCGCTGCCGGACGTTGGCCGCACGGGCTTGATGCTGGAAGGCTATGGCATCGACCATTTGCACGCCAAGCTCTTCCCCATGCACGGGACGGGCGACTCCAGCGCCTTCAAACCCATCAGTTCCAACGTCGACAAGTTCTTCGAGCGCTACGAAGGCTATATCTCGTCCCATGACTTCAAGGGTGAGCTCAACCACGACCTCGCGGCCCTGGCGCAGCGCATTCGCCAGGTTGGCGGGTTCCAGGCCTGAACCGGGAGGCTGTTGCCAGCCTCGCGTGTGCCACCGATCAGACCCTGAATTTACCCACCAGCATCTGCAGATGAGTACCCAACCGCGCCAGCTCGACGCTGGAGGCGGCGGTCTCCTCACTGGCGGCCGAGGTCTGCTCGGACACATCACGCACATTCAGCACGCTGCGGTTGATCTCTTCGGCCACGGCGCTTTGTTGCTCGGCCGCGGCGGCGATCTGCTGGTTCATTGCCTGGATCGCTGAGACGGTGCGGGTGATGTTGTCCAGCGAACCGCCCGCGCGGCGGGTGAGCTCGACGCTGCTGTCGGTCAGGCTGCGGCTGTTGTCCAGGATGGTGGCGACCTGCTGGGTGCCGCTCTGCAGGCCAACGATCAGTTCCTCGATCTCTTCGGTGGACTTCTGGGTGCGTTGCGCCAGGCTGCGCACTTCATCGGCGACCACGGCAAAACCTCGGCCGGCCTCACCGGCCCGCGCGGCCTCGATGGCGGCATTGAGGGCCAGCAGGTTGGTTTGCTGGGCCACGGACTTGATCACGTCCAGCACGCTGCCGATCTTGTCGCTCTCGCGCTTCAGATCGCCCATGGCGACCGTGGAGTGGCCGACCTCGGTGGCCAGGCGCTCGATCTGGGCGATGGCTTCGCCGACCACTTTGTCGCCTTCACGGGCCTGCTGGTCGGCCGCGACGGCGGCCTCCGAGGCCTCTTCGGCGTTACGCGCGACTTCCTGCACGGTGGCGGCCATTTCGTTCATCGCGGTGGCGACCTGATCGGTCTCGACCTTCTGGCTGTTGACCCCGGCGCTGGTCTGCTCGGTCACCGCCGACAGCTCTTCGGCAGCGCTGGCGATTTGCGTGACGCCATCGCTGATCCCGCCAATCAGCTCGCGCAGGCCGACGATCATGCTCTGGATCGCGCGCTGCAGTTGGCCCAGTTCGTCGCGGCGCTGGGAGATCAGGTTGTGCGTCAGGTCGCCGGCGGCCACCCGCTCGGCGGCCTTGAGGGCCTGGTTCAGCGGGATGATGATCTGCCGGGTGATGGCCCAGGCAGCGATCAGGCCGAACACCAGGGCCAGCACCGTGCTCAGCAACAGGGTGTTCTTGGCGTGGGCGGCGTCGGTGTCGCGGACGACCGTCTGCGACAGCGTGAGTTTTTTGCTCAGTTCCAGCAGGACGTCGCCTTGATGGGCCATGTCCTTGAGTGCGGTGGCGCTGGCCACCTGGGCATCGCGGTACTGGCTGACCGCCGCGCGGTAGCCGATCAGCGAGTCGCTGGCCTGTTGCAGGTTGCCGACGTGCTGCTCGGGCAGTTGCGCGGGCAGGGCCTTGAGGTAGTCGAGGGCTGCGTCGATGGCGGCCAGGGCCGGCTGTTCGGCCTCGGCCTTGCCGCTGTAGGTGTAGCCGCGGACCTGGAAGCGCGCCTGCTGGAGCAGTTTGCTGAGGTCGATGACGCTGTTGAACTGCGCCACGTTATCGCCTTGCAGCAGGGCTTTCTCCACTTCGTTGACGCGGGCCACGGCAGCGTCAGCGGTCGCGCCCAGGTTGGCTCTGGCGGCTTCACGATGGGTGGTGGCCTGGGTCATGTCGGCGAAGGCGTGCCGGTACTCGCTGACGGCTTCCAGTTGCTCATTGAGTATGGCGGCGTCGGCGGGCTGCTCGATCATCGTCAGAGCGCTCTTGAGGCCCTGGTCGAGGTTGTTCAACACCTCGTTCACCGCCGCCGGTCCTTGCTCGCCGTGACGCATGTCATAGTCCAGGCGGGCAATGCGCAGGTCTTTGGTCAGTGCGGCGAGGCTGGAGATGAAGCCGAGCTTGTCGCCCCGGCTGATGATGCTGCTCATGCCCGACCAGCCGTTGACGGTGATCAGCAGGGTCATCAGCAAGACCAGGCCGAAGCCGATGCCCAGCTTGCGATTTACGCTCACATTGCCAAGGTTCTCGGCTAACCATCGGTACATGCTGCAGACTCCCCATTGATTCGAATTATGGAGAGTCTATCGGCCGACTAAAGAGAATCTGTAGGTGCTCCTACGATCCTGGGGATCAGAATAGGCGAGCGAGCAGTGCGGTGACTGCGGTTTCGACTCGCAGGATGCGCTCGCCGAGCTGTACCGGTTGCAGTCCAGCCTTGCCCAGCAGGTCGATTTCGTAGGGGATCCAGCCGCCTTCCGGGCCGATGGCCAGGGTTACGGGCTCGGTCAGCCCGCGAGGGCAGGACGGGTGGTTGCCAGGGTGGCCGACCAGCCCGAGGGTGCCCTCGACAATGGCCGGCAGGCGGTCTTCGACGAAGGGCTTGAAGCGTTTTTCGATGACGATTTCCGGCAGCACGCTGTCGCGGGCCTGCTCCAGGCCGAGGATCAATTGTTCGCGAATCGCCTCGGGCTCGAGGAAGGGGGTCTGCCAGAAGCTCTTTTCGACCCGGTAGCTGTTGACCAGCACCACCTTGGGCACGCCCATGGTGGCCACGGTCTGGAACACCCGGCGCAGCATCTTCGGCCGAGGCAGGGCGAGGACCAGGGTCAGGGGCAGCTTGGCCGGCGGTGGCTGGTCAAGGCTGACCCGCAACTCGGCTTCGCCGGGTTCCAGGCGCAGCACTTGGGCCGCACCCATCAGCCCGCCGATGCGTCCGACGCGCATGCTGTCACCGACTTCGCAGCGGTGCACTTCCTGCATGTGGGTCAAGCGCCGATCGCGCAGCACGACCCGGTCGGGCGCAATGAAATCGGCCTCTTCGAGGAGCAGCAGGTTCACGGTTGGGTCGCTGGCGGCTGGTCGTTGTGATCGTCAGCCGGCTGGTCGTCCGGATGCTCGCCACGTTTGCTGATCAGGCTGCCGAACAGGATGCCGATCTCGAACAGCATCCACATCGGCACGGCCAGCAGGGTCTGGGAGAAGATGTCCGGCGGGGTGAGGATCATGCCCACCACGAAGCAACCGATGATCACGTACGGGCGGATCTTGCGCAGGTACTTGACGTCGACCACGCCGATCCATACCAGCAGGACCACGGCCACCGGGATCTCGAACGCCACGCCAAAGGCGAAGAACAGCGTCATGACGAAATCCAGGTAACTGGTGATGTCGGTCATCATCTCCACGCCGGCCGGGGTGGCAGCGGCGAAGAACTTGAAGATCAGCGGGAACACCAGGAAGTAGGCGAACGCCATGCCGGCATAGAACAGCACGATGCTCGACACCAGCAACGGCACGGCAATGCGCTTCTCGTGCTTATACAGGCCCGGTGCGATGAAGCCCCAGATCTGATGCAGGATCACCGGGATCGCCAGGAACAGCGAGACCATCATGGTCAGCTTCAATGGCGTCAGGAAGGGCGACGAGACGTCGGTGGCGATCATCGTCGCACCCGCCGGCAAGTACGCCCGCAGCGGTGTCGAGACGAAGGTGTAGATCTGCTGGGTGAAGGCAAACAGCCCGGCGAAGATCAGGAAGATCGCCGCGACACAGCGCAGCAGGCGGGTACGCAACTCGGTGAGGTGCGAGACCAGCGGCATGTGTTGGTCGTTCTCTGGAATATCGCTCATGGGGCTCGCGGCGCCGGTGTTGGGTCGTGGGGAGCAGGCGCAGCGGTGGCCGCCGGCTCGGTGACAGGTGCGCTGACGGTGGCCGCTGCTGGCTCGACTGCCGCGGAGCTCACCGCTGGGGCAGGCGTGGCTGGGGAGATCGGCGTTTCAGTTGGCGTCGGCTGCTGCTGGAGCGGATTGAGGATTTTGCGCGCCTCCTGCTCCAGCGACAGAATGTGCTCGTTGTGCAATTGCCGACGGATTTCGTCGGCACCGATTTCACGCTCAACTTCCTGTTTGATCGCGTTGAAGCTGCGCTTCAGGCGCCCGACCCACAGGCCGGCGGTGCGCGCAGCGCCCGGCAGGCGCTCGGGGCCCAGCACCAGCAGGGCAACGAGGCCGACAAGCAGCAGTTCAGAGAAGCTGATACCAAACATTAGTCTGTGCTCACGAGTCTTTGCGGGTCGGCTCTTCGACTTTCTGGGCCTGCACGTCAATGGTGTGCGGCTCGTTCAGGGTCGAAGCCTGTGGCTGCACGGGCGGTGCTGGCTGTGCGGTCGGTGGCACCACCGGTTCGGCGGGTTTTTCGTCATCGTTCATGGCCTTGCGAAAGCCCTTGATCGATTCGCCGACGTCGGTGCCGAGGTTTTTCAGTTTCTTGGTGCCGAATACCAGCACTACCACCACCAGAATGACGACCCAGTGTTTCCAGTCAAAAATGCCCATCTTGCTGCTCCTCTCTAATCGTTATTCAGTTGGATGGACGCGAGGCTTTCTCGTCGTGCCCGGACAGGCCGAAGCGGCGGTCCAGTTCGTCGAGTACCGCCTGCGGATGCTGCCCTAACTGGGCCAGCATGACCATGCTATGGAACCACAGGTCAGCGGTTTCGTAGATGACATCGCTGCAATCTCCGCTGACGGCGGCGTCTTTGGCGGCAATGATGGTCTCGACCGACTCTTCGCCGACTTTCTCCAGAATCTTGTTCAGGCCCTTGTGGTAAAGGCTGGCGACATAGGAACTGTCGGCGGCGGCGCCTTTACGCTCTTCCAGCACCTGGGCCAGGCGGGTCAGGGTGTCACTCATGGCTGTGTCCTGCAGAGTAAATGGCGTGCGGGTCCTTGAGCACCGGGTCGACGGTTTTCCAGTCGCCGTTCTCGAATACGCGGTAGAAGCAGCTTTGGCGCCCGGTATGACAGGCGATGTCGCCGATCTGCTCGACCATCAGGATGATCACGTCGGCGTCGCAGTCCAGGCGCATCTCATGCAGGGTCTGCACGTGGCCGGACTCTTCGCCCTTGCGCCACAGCTTGCCACGCGAGCGTGACCAGTAGATGGCGCGGTTCTCGGCAGCGCTGAGCTCCAGTGCTTCGCGGTTCATCCAGGCCATCATCAGCACGCGCCCGGTCTTGTGGTCCTGGGCGATCGCCGGCACCAGGCCGTCACTGTCCCATTTGATCTCGTCCAGCCAGTTTTTCATCTTCGACTCCGACAGCCGGGCCCAGCATCTTCGCTGGGCCTGGGCGATTTGAAACAGTGTGCCAGCCGACAACCCGGCTGGCTATCGGCGAACGACCAGATACAAACCCACCGCGAGCATAATTGCGCCCGGCCAGTGGCCCAGTTCGTTCAGCGGACCACCGGCCAGCAGGATCGCACCGCCGGCCAGGTGGGCGGCACCGAGCAGGCGCAGGAACCAGTCGTCCGAGCGCCGATGCCAGGCCACGGGCGGGTTGGCGGCGTGGGGTTGGGTCATACGTTCGAGCAGATCGCGGGTCATGTTGGCCAGGTGCGGCAGTTGCTCGACCTGGTTGTGCAGGTTGCCCAGCAGGGTTTTCGGGCTGACGCGTTCACGCATCCAGCGTTCGAGGAACGGCTGGGCGGTGTTCCACAGGTCCAGGTCCGGGTACAGCTGGCGGCCCAGGCCTTCGATGTTGAGCAGGGTCTTTTGCAGCAGGACTAACTGCGGCTGGACTTCCATATTGAAGCGCCGAGCCGTCTGGAACAGGCGCATCAGCACCTGGCCAAAGGAAATATCTTTTAACGGTTTTTCGAAGATCGGTTCGCATACCGTGCGGATCGCCGCTTCGAATTCGTTGAGTTTGGTTTCCGCCGGTACCCAGCCCGAGTCGATGTGCAATTGGGCGACACGCCGGTAATCGCGCTTGAAGAAGGCGAACAGGTTGCGCGCCAGGTAGTCCTGGTCTTCCGGGGTCAGGCTGCCGACAATGCCGCAATCGATGGCAATGTACTGCGGGCTCCACGGGTTGACCGTGCTGACGAAGATGTTGCCCGGGTGCATGTCGGCATGGAAGAAGCTGTCACGAAACACCTGGGTGAAGAAGATCTCCACGCCGCGTTCGGCGAGCATCTTCATGTCGGTGCGCTGGTCGGCCAGGGTTGCCAGGTCGGTGACCTGGACCCCGTAGATGCGCTCCATCACCAGTACTTTTGGCCGGCACCAGTCCCAGTAGACCTGGGGCACGTACAGCAGGGGCGAGCCGTCGAAGTTACGCTTGAGTTGGCTGGCGTTGGCCGCTTCGCGCAGCAGGTCGAGTTCGTCGTAGATGGTTTTTTCGTAGTCCTGGACCACGTCCACCGGGTGCAGCAGGCGCGCATCGGCGGAGAGTTTTTCCGCGGTGCGGGCGAGGATGAACAGCCACGCCAGGTCTTGCGCGATGATCGGTTTGAGGCCTGGGCGAATGACCTTGACCACCACCTCTTCGCCGCTTTTCAGCTGCGCGGCATGCACCTGGGCTACCGAGGCCGAGGCCAGGGGCTCGATGTCGAAGCGGCTGAACACCTCGCTGATCTTTTTCCCCAGTTGCTCTTCGATCAGCTTGACGGCCAGTTGCGAGTCGAAGGGTGGTACTCGGTCCTGCAGCAGCATCAGCTCATCGGCGATATCTTCGGGCAGCAGGTCGCGGCGAGTGGAGAGGATCTGCCCGAACTTGATGAAGATCGGCCCCAGGTCCTGCAGGGCCAAACGCAGGCGCGCGCCCCGGCTCAGTTCCAGGGTCTTGCGCGGGAACCAGCGCCACGGCAGGGCATAACGCAGTGCCAGGAGGAACCAGGGCAATGGCAGGGCGAACAGCAGGTCATCGAGGCGGTAGCGGATCACGACGCGCTGGATGCGCAACAGACGGCGGACGGCGAGCAGCTTCATGCGTTATCGCTTGAGTCGAGGGATCGGGAAAGACGCTCCAAGCGCGCCTCAAGACGTTCCAGATCGAGTTTGATCTGGTCCAGCTCACTGAACCGCGCTTCGGCTTCGCGTTGCCCGACCAGGGTACGCGACTCTTCGGCGAGGTATTCGGCCAGGTTCTGGTTCAGGCTGGTGAAACCTTGTTGGTACCAGCGCGCGCGGCTGCGCAGGTGGCCGCCGAGCAGTTGCGTGGCGACTGGGCCCAGCCAGCGTGCGAGTTCGTACTCCCAGTCCAGCTCCAGGTCCTGCAGCACGCCAGCCAGCTCCAGCAGCACGCCGCTGTCACCGTCCAGCTCGACTTGCGGGCTGTGCAGCACTGCGGTCTTGTCCTTGCTGATGGCCAGCTTGAGCAAGCTGGCCGCCGGTGCGCGCAGGGTGCAATCGGCTTCGGCTGCCCAGTGGGCCGCCAGCATCAGGCCCTCATCGCTGGGCAGGATGAACAGCTGCAACGCCGGGCTGCGGCACTCGACGGCAATGACCTTGCCGTTCAAATGGGCCAGGCGCGGCAGCGCCGTGCTGTCGAGCCGCAGGACCCGGTTC
The DNA here is from genome assembly GCF_033989915.1 of Pseudomonas sp. P5_152. Lineage (NCBI taxonomy): Bacteria > Pseudomonadati > Pseudomonadota > Gammaproteobacteria > Pseudomonadales > Pseudomonadaceae > Pseudomonas > Pseudomonas sp. P5_152. Next base: position 3,480,796 of record NZ_JASFAH010000002.1, read on the forward strand.
AGGCCGAGTTCGACGCTGGCGAGCAGGCCGGCGAGCAACATCAGGGCTTGATGCCGCGGTGCAGGGCAACGATGCCTGAGGTCATGTTGTGGTAGGTCACGCGGTCGAAACCGGCCTCGACCATCATCGACTTCAGGGTTTCCTGGTTCGGGTGCATGCGGATCGACTCGGCCAGGTAGCGATAGCTTTCCGGATCATTGAGGATCAGTTTGCCGACCATCGGCATGAAGGCGAACGAGTAGGCGTCGTAGACCTTGGACATCAGGGCGTTGGTCGGCTTGGAGAACTCCAGCACCAGCAGGCGGCCGCCAGGCTTGAGTACACGCAGCATCGAGCGCAGGGCGTCTTCCTTGTGGGTGACGTTGCGCAGGCCGAAGGCGATGGTCACGCAATCGAAGTGGTTGTCCGGGAACGGCAGCTTTTCCGCGTCGGCCTGGACGAACTCGATGTTGCCGGCCACACCTTTGTCCAACAGGCGGTCACGACCGACCTTGAGCATGGATTCGTTGATGTCGGCCAGCACTACCTGGCCGGTCGGGCCGACCAGATGGGAGAACTTGGCAGCCAGGTCACCGGTACCGCCGGCGATGTCCAGGACCCGATTGCCTGCGCGCACACCCGACAGCTCAATGGTGAAGCGCTTCCACAGGCGGTGCATGCCGCCGGACAGCACGTCGTTCATCAGGTCGTACTTGGCCGCTACCGAGTGGAACACCTCAGCGACTTTTTCCGCTTTCTGGCTTTGCGGAACGTTTTTGAAGCCGAAGTGTGTGGTGGGTTCGGCATCGCTGCCTTTGCGCTGATCAGTCATATCGCCGTCACCAAAAGAGAATGCGCGACATTCTAATCCCCAGGGCCTGCTTTGTCTTGGCAAGGCTGAATGTAAGATAGGCAACCGCCGGGACCTTTTGACGCAGTCGGGGTCAAGATGTCTTGAGCAAGTCCCGATCAATCAGGAGTCAATCAATGGCCCGTATTAGTGTTGAACGTGCCCACGGCCTGGGCAAGGAAGCGGCGCGCGAGAAGGCCGATAAACTGGCCGAGAAGCTGGCTGCACAGTATGGCCTGGAGCCCAAATGGGCGGGCGATACCCTCAATCTCAAGCGCTCGGGGGTCAAGGGCGCAGTGCATGTGGGTGAGGATTCGATCCGGGTCGATGTCGAGCTCGGCCTGCTGATGTCGGCGATGAGCGGGACCATCAAGGCGGAAATCGAAAAAGCCCTGGATAAAGCCCTGGTCTGATTGTGAAGTATCCAGCATCGATGCGGCCTGACCCGCCGCCATCGCGGGCAAGCCCGCTCCCACAAAGATTGTGGGTGTATGCAAAATCAGCGAGCACCCAAGGCGCACTGTGGGTGTATGCAAAATCAGCGAGCACCCAAAGCGCACTGTGGGAGCGGGCTTGCCCGCGATGAGGCCGGTCCATTCAACATCGATAGTGCCTGACACGCCGCCATCGCGGGCAAGCCCGCTCCCACAAAGATTGTGGGTGTATGCAAAATCAGCGAGCACCCAAAGCGCACTGTGGGAGCGGGCTTGCCCGCGATGAGGCCGGTCCATTCAACATCGATAGTGCCTGACCCACCGCCATCGCGGGCAAGCCCGCTCCCACAAAGGTTGTGGGTGTATGCAAAATCAGCGAGCACCCAAAGCGCACTGTGGGAGCGGGCTTGCCCGCGATGAGGCCGGTCCATTCAACATCGATAGTGCCTGACCCACCGTCATCGCGGGCAAGCCCGCTCCCACAAAGATTGTGGGTGTATGCAAAATCAGCGAGCACCCAAAGCGCACTGTGGGAGCGGGCTTGCCCGCGATGAGGCCGGTCCATTCAACATCGATAGTGCCTGACACGCCGCCATCGCGGGCAAGCCCGCTCCCACAAAGGTTGTGGGTGTATGCAAAATCAGCGAGCACCCAAAGCGCACTGTGGGAGCGGGCTTGCCCGCGATGAGGCCGGTCCATTCAACATCGATAGTGCCTGACCCGCCGTCATCGCGAGCAAGCTCGCTCCTACATAGGTTTGTGGTGTATCCAGCGGTTTGTGTCGGTTCTTAGGGTGCCGTTTCTAATTTTTCTACCTACCTTGTGCCTGAGCCCGACTCTTTTGCGGGCAGTTCCTCAAACCTTCTGCGCGTGAGGTGCACCATGGCCAAAGTTACTTTGAAGAAAAAAACTGACGTTCAACCTGCCCCGGTGAACGAAGTGAAATCCTATGCCCGCAAGATCTGGCTGGCAGGCCTGGGTGCCTACGCCAAGGTCGGTCAAGAGGGCAGCGAATACGTTCAAGAATTGATCAAGGCTGGTCAATCTGTTGAAAAGAAAGGCAAAAAAGTTGTTACGGAACAACTTGAAGCGGCCAACACTCAGATTGATAACGTCAAGGGTGATGTAGTCAGTCTCAAGGACCGCGTTGAAGTGCAGCTTGATAAAGTCGAGAAGGCTTTTGATACGCGTGTCGCCAGTGCCTTGAATCGTGTCGGCATTGCGTCTAAACATGACGTTGAGACACTCTCTGCTAAGCTCGATGAGCTAACGGCATTGCTCGAACGTGTCGCGCGTAAACATTAAGGAGAACGGGATGGCTGGTAAAAAGAATACTGAAAAAGAAGGCAGCTCGTGGATCGGGAAGGTCGAAGACTACTCCCGCAAAATCTGGCTTGCTGGTTTAGGCGTGTACTCGAAGATCGACACTGACGGTAGCAAGCTCTTCGATACACTGGTCAAGGATGGCGAGAAAGCCGAGAAGCTCACCAAGAGCGCTGTCGGTAAAAAAGTCGACGCCGCCAAGGACTCCGCTTCTTCGGCCAAGTCGCGCATCAGTGGGGTCAAGGATCGCGCGCTGGGCAAATGGGACGAACTGGAAGGGGCTTTCGACAAGCGCCTGAACAGTGCCATTTCGCGCCTCGGCGTGCCGAGCCGCAACGAAGTGAAAGCCCTGCACAGCAAGGTCGACACCCTGACCAAGCAAATCGAAAAACTCACCGGCGCCAAGGTTGCCCCCGTAGCGGCCAAAACCGCAGCGGCCAAACCGGCAGCCGCCAAGACTGCCGCCAAGCCACTGGCCAAGGCTGCAGCTAAACCGGCTGCCAAGCCAGCCGCCAAGCCGGCCGCGAAAACCGCAGCTGCCAAGCCTGCCGCGGCCAAGCCCGCCGCAAAACCGGTTGCCGCCAAAGCCGCTGCCAAGCCCGCCGCCAAACCTGCGGTGAAAGCTGCAGCAGCGAAACCTGCCGCCAAACCCGCAGCCGCGAAAAAGCCGGCAGCCAAGAAGCCTGCAGCTCCCAAAGCTGCCGCGCCGAAAGCCCCAGCGGTCGCTGCCAAGCCGGCCACTGCGGCTGCTGCGGTCAGCCCGGCGAACTCCGCCGCCGCGCCAGCACCTGCTGCGACCCCGACTGCTACGCCAGCACCTTCGGCGCCAACCAGTCAGTCCTGATATTCCCGGGACAGATAAAAACGCCCGGCCTGCGAAGGTCGGGCGTTTTTGTTGTGCGCGAATCGGCATCCAGCCCTTACGCCTGGCCTTCGAGGTATTGCAGCGCCAGGCGCTCGGTGGCGAGCTTGGCCGGCGGCAGCAGGTGGGGGGCGACCAGCATCATGATCTGGTAGACCACCACCCGCACTTCACCTTCACGGTCGAGAATTCGCTGGTAGTCCAGGGAGAACAATAGGGTCATGGTGATCTGTTCGACCAGTTGGCCCAGGGCCTGGGTGTCGCTGACCAGTTGGCCTTCGGCCTTGAGCCGGGCGAGCAGCGAGGCCAGGGTGCGCTTGATGGCATTGAGCAGGTTACGGATGCCCTTGGCCAGTTTCGGCAGGCGTCCGGCCAGGTTCGACAGGTCCTGGAACAGGAAGCGGTAGTGCGCCAGGCGCTCGATGATCAGATGCAGGAACAGCCAGTAGTCTTCCGGCGCCAGCCGGGCGTCCGACGGCGGATCGAGCAGCGGCGTCAGTTCACTCTGGAAACGTTCGAACAGCCCCAGGATCAACGGCTCCTTACCGTGGAAGTGGTAGTAGAGGTTGCCGGGGCTGATCCCCATTTCGTTGGCAACTTCCATGGTCGAGACGTTGGGTTCGCCCTTCTGGTTGAACAACAACAGGGCACATTCGAGAATCCGGTCGCGGGTTTTCATCCAGTCTTCTTAGTTGTCGAGCCTTGAGTGCCACGGCCTGTTCCCGGCCGTGGCGTCGAGAAAAATCAGCGCACCCGTACGTAGGTACCGGGCGCCGCCTCCATGGGTGGGTAGTGCTGATTGCCCAGGGCCATCAGGGTTTCCCGTTGGGCGCCGGAGCGCTCCTGGATCCAGGCAAGCCATTGAGTCCACCAACTGCCGTCGACATGGCTGGCGTCGTAGTACCAGGCCCGAGGGTCGCTGGTCAGCTTTTCACTTTCGACGTAGTTGGCCTTGGGGTTGCCCGGCGGGTTGAGGATGCTCTGCACGTGACCGCTGTTGGACAACACGAAGCGGCGGTTGCCGCCAAGTAGGAGCGTGGAGCGGTACACCGCATCCCAGGGCGTGATGTGATCGTTGATCCCGGCCACGCTGAAGCTGTCGACGTTGACCTTCTGCAGGTCGATCGGCGTACCGCACACTTCGAGGCCGCCCGGATGGGTCAGCGGGTTGTGTTTGAAGAAGTCCAGCAGGTCGCCGTGAAAGGCGGCCGGCAGGCGCGTGTTGTCGTTGTTCCAGTAGAGGATGTCGAACGCGGGCGGCTCCTTGCCCAGCAGGTAGTTGTTGACCCAGTAGTTCCAGATCAGGTCGTTGGGGCGCATCCAGGCAAACACCTTGGCCATGTCGCGGCCTTCGAGCACACCTTGCTGGTAGGAGCGTCGCTTGGCCGCTTCCAGGGTCTGCTCGTCGGCGAACAGAGTGGCGGGGCTGTCCAACTGGCTGTCGAGCAGGCTGACCAGGTAAGTGGCGCTGGAGATGCGCCGCAGTTGCCGCTTGGCTTGCAGGTGACCCTGCAGCGCAGCGATGGTCAGGCCGCCGGCGCAGGCGCCCATCAGGTTGACCTCGCGGCTGCCGGTGATGGCCCGGCACACGTTCATGGCTTCTTCCACGGCCTCGACGTAGCTGGACAGGCCCCATTCGCGGTGGCGCACATCCGGGTTGCGCCAACTGATCATGAACACCTGCAGGCCGTTTTTCAGGGCGAACTGGACGAAGCTGTTGCTGGGGCTCAAGTCAAAGATGTAGTACTTGTTGATCTGCGGCGGCACCACCAGCAACGGCTTGGCGTACTGCTTTTCGCTCATGGGCTTGTATTGCATCAGCTCCAGCAGTTCATTGCGAAACACCACCGCGCCGGTGGTGGTGGCAACGGTCTTGCCGACCTCGAAGGCGTGCTTGGTGATCTGGCTGGGCAGCCCGTTGTTGTGCATCAGGTCATCGAACAGATGGCTCAGGCCGCGGACCAGGCTGTGGCCGCCGGAGTTGAACAGTTCCTTGATCGCCAACGGGTTGAGCAGGGTATTGGAGGGCGATACCGCATCGTTGAGCAAGGTGAAGGCAAAGTGCGCGCGGGCGCGATCGTCATCGGGCATGCCGCTTTCGTCGATCCAGCGTTTGACTTGTTTCTGCCAGCTCAGGTAGGCCTGCAGGCTGCGTCGGTAAAACGGATTGAGGGTCCAGCTGGGGTCGGCAAAACGAGTGTCGGCGGCGTTGGGTTGGTGCAGGGTCTCACCCAGCAACACGCGGCCCAGTTGGCCACCCAGTGCCAGTGCGTGCCGGGCACTGTGTACCGGGTGACGCAAGCCGTGGGCGGCGACGTTGCGCAAGGTCGAGAGCAGGTCCCGGCCGCGCAGACCGGTGATCGCACTCTGGGCATTGATGAATGCAGCGGCTGTGGGCAAGGTGCCCGGCGCTGGTTTGTCTCGCATGAGTCAACACTCCTTCGTCAAGCCGTGAACAAGTCCCTCATTCCCGCCAGCGCACCTCAGGTGCCGCCATAGGGTGCCGGGTGCGGGTGCATCACCGCCCGCTGCCGTTCTTCCTGGAGGAACTTCATGATGATCGGGGCGACGGCCTCGGCCCGGGTGATCAGGAATAAATGACCGTCGTCGATTATGTGTAGCTGGGCGTTGGGAATACGCCAGGCGAGCAGGCGCATATTGACCAGCGGGATCAGCGGGTCGTCGTCACCGGCCAGCACCAGGGTTGGCTGGTGGATCTTGTGCAGCCAGTGGATGCTGGTCCAGCCCAGCCCCGCGAAGAGCTGCCAGTAGTAGCCCAGCTTGCCGGCGGAGCGGACTTTGCTGGCGTGGTCGGCGGCGAGGTTAGGGTCACGGCGAAACGAGCCACCGTAGATCATCGGCGCAATGCGAATCACGTGGGATGGCTGGATATAACGCCGCGGGCTGGCCATCATCCACAGCACTTTTGGCTTGCCCGGCACCATCACCGCGCCGGCCGCCGTGGCCGCCAATACCAGCTTCTTGCAGCGCTCGGGGTAGTCATGGGCGAACTGCTGCGCCAGGGCGCCGCCCCAGGACACGCCGATCACGTTGACTTGGCCGTAGTCGAGGTAATCGAGCATCCGTGCGGTCAGCTTGGCCAGCCCGGGAAAGCGATACGGCCGGCGCGGCGTCGATGAACCGCCGACACCGGGCACGTCGAAGGCAATCACTTCCAGGTCCGGGTCCAGCGCCTGGACGAACGGAAACACCAGCTCCAGGTTGGCGCCGATGCCGTTGAAAATCAGCAAGGGCGTCAAGTGAGGCTTGCCGGGGCGTACCGCAGTGCGGAGGGTCTGGCCATCCAGGTCGACGGTACGAAAGATGAACGGTTGCGGCATGCTTCAGGCCCTGTGGGTCACGTTCTCAAATTCATCCTCGGCAACCTGTGGGAGCGGGCTTGCCCGCGATAGCGCAGGATCAGTCAGCGCATTGGCTGAAGCTGCTGCCGTCATCGCGGGCAAGCCCGCTCCTACAAGGGGGCGAGGTGTGTCAGTTATCGTTCGTGTACGTAGGTCCCTGGTGCTGCTTCACCCGCGGTAAAGGTCTTGTTGCCGAGTGCGCTCGGGGCTTTTTTCAGCTTGCCCGCGCGCTCGGCCTGCCAGGCCTGCCAGTGCAACCACCAGGAGTCGGTGTGCTTGGTCGAGTTTTCTTGCCACTGATCAGCGTTCGATGCCGTCTCGGTGCTGGTCATGTAGCGCGATTTCGGGTTGCCCGGCGGGTTCAGGATGCTCTGGATATGGCCGCTGCTGGACAGCACGAATTCGACCTTGCCACCAAACAGCTGGGCCGACTTGTAGCAGGACTTCCACGGGGTGATGTGGTCGTTGGTGCCGGCCAGGGAATAGACATCGGCCGTGACCTGCTTGAGGTCGATGGGCGTGCCGCACACTTCCAGTGCATTGGGGCGGATCAGTGGGTTGCTTTTGAACATCTCGATCAGGTCGCCGTGGAACGCGGCCGGCAGGCGAGTGGTGTCGTTGTTCCAGAACAGGATGTCGAATATCGGCGGTTCGTTGCCCAGCAGGTAGTTGTTGACCCAGTAGTTCCAGATCAGGTCGTTGGGGCGCATCCAGGCGAAGACCTTCGCCATGTCCCGACCCTCAAGCACTCCGGCCTGGTAGGAGTGGCGCTTGGCGGACTCCAGGGTCTGCTCGTCGACGAACAGCGCCACCTGGGAGTCCAGGGTGGTGTCCAGGACGCTGACCAGCAGGGTCAGGGAGTTGACCTTCTTCTCGCCGATCGCCGCGTAGTGGCCGAGCAGGGCGGTGCAGGTGATGCCGCCGGAGCAGGCGCCCAGCATGTTGATGTCTTTGCTGCCGGTGATCGCGGTGACCACGTCGACCGCTTCCTTGAGCGCCTCGATGTAGGTCGACAGGCCCCACTCGCGTTGCGCCTTGGTCGGGTTACGCCAACTGACGATGAAGGTCTGCAGGTTGTTGCGCAGGCAGAAGCGCGCCAGGCTTTTTTCCGGGCTCAGGTCGAATACGTAGAATTTGTTGATCTGCGGCGGAACCACCAGCAGGGGGCGCTCGTGAACCTGTTCGGTGATGGGCCGGTACTGGATCAGCTCCAGCACGTCGTTGCGAAAAATCACCGCACCTTCGGTGGTGCCCAGGCTCTTGCCGACTTCGAAGGCGCCCATGTTGACCTGGCTCGGCATGCCACCGTTGTGTACCAGGTCCTTGGCCAGGTGGGAGAGGCCGTCGAGCAGGCTCTTGCCGCCGGTCTCGAAGAAGCGTTTGACGGCAGCGGGGTTGGCCGCGCTGTTGGTCGGGGCCATGGCTTCGGTCATCAGGTTGATGACGAAGTGTCCGCGGTTGATGTCCTGCTCCGACAGGTTGCTGTCGCCGATCCAGTCGTGGAGCTCCTTGCGCCAGGCCAGGTAAGTTTGCAGGTAACGTTTGTAGAGCGGGTTCTGGCTCCAGGCCGGATCGTTGAAGCGACGGTCATCGCCTTCGGGTTGCAACTCGGATTTGCCGAACATCACGTTCTTCAGCTCGAGGCCGAAATGGGCCACGTGCTTGACGCTGTGAATGGGTTGTTTGATGGCCTGGGTCAGCACCATACGGGCAGAGGTAAGCAGATCTTTGCGACGCAAGCCGATGACAGGATTGAGCCCCAAGGTGTTTTCCGAGGCTTGGCGTTTCAGGTCATCGTTATTCTTGTTACTCATCTACGACGCTCCATTGTCCTGAGACGAGTACCTGAGTCCTGCTGTGTAGTCACACAGCCAATGCCAGGTACTACTGCTCGGGTGACCGTTAATTGCACATCGCTGATTTTTTACATCAGGGAGCGCTGCACAGAACTTGCCAGCTCCATTGGTTACCCGAGTTTAATTTTTTTCGCAAGCGGGCCAATGGAGGGTCCTGGGCGGGAGCATTCAAGCAGATGAAATTAGAAAATGCCTTCTAATGAGCGTAAGCTCCGGTCTAGAGCATCAGCTTGACTACGGACTCACTCGGATCGCGGGACTTTCCGGCGGCTTTGAGTTCACCAAGATAATCTTCCCAGAGGGCGTCCTGGCGCTGTGCCAACTGGTAGAGGTAATCCCAGGTGAAGAGGCCGCTGTCGTGGCCGTCGTCGAAGGTCAGTTTCAGTGCGTACTGGCCGGCCGGTTCGACCTTGCTCAGTCCTACGCCGATCTTGCCAAATTGCAGGATGGGTTTGCCATGGCCCTGGACCTCGGCGGAGGGGGAGTGCACCCGAAGGAACTCGGCGCTCAGTTGATATTCCTCGCCGGAGGGATATTTGAGCGACAGGGTTTTCGAGGCTTTGTGCAGCTTGATATCGGTGGGAAGCGGGGTTGTCATGGGGCTGGTCGTCCGTCATTGCGAGGGACCTGTGGGAGCGAGCCGGCTCGCCCCCACAGGTCCCTTATCGCAGTAGAAGTGACCTACAGGATATAACGGGACAGGTCTTCGTTCTGCGCCAATTCGCCCAGGTGGCTGTTGACGTAGTCGGCGTCGATGCGGATCGGCTGGTCGCTGTGGGCGCTGGCCAGGTCGCCGGCACTGAACGAAACCTCTTCGAGCAGGCGCTCGAGCAGGGTGTGCAGGCGACGGGCACCGATGTTCTCGGTCTTCTCGTTGACCTGCCAGGCGATCTCGGCCAGGCGCTTGATGCCGTCCGGCTGGAACTCGATGGCCAGGCCTTCGGTTTTCAGCAGGGCACAATACTGCTCGGTCAGGGATGCGTGCGGCTCGCTGAGGATACGCTCGAAGTCTTCCGGCGACAGGGCCTTGAGTTCAACGCGGATCGGCAGGCGGCCTTGCAGTTCAGGCACCAGATCGCTCGGCTTGCTCAGGTGGAATGCACCGGAGGCGATAAACAGGATGTGGTCGGTCTTGACCATGCCCAGCTTGGTGTTGACTGTGCAGCCTTCGATCAGCGGCAGCAGGTCGCGCTGTACGCCTTCGCGGGAGACGTCGACGCCACCGGAATTGCCGCGCTTGGCGACCTTGTCGATTTCGTCGATGAACACGATGCCGTGCTGCTCGACCGCTTCCAGGGCCTTGGCCTTGAGTTCCTCGTCATTGACCAGGCGGCCGGCTTCTTCGTCGCGGACCAGCTTGAGCGCTTCCTTGACCTTGAGCTTGCGGTTCTTGCGCTTGCCCTTGCCCATGTTGGCGAACAGGCTCTGCAGCTGGTTGGTCATTTCTTCCATGCCCGGTGGCGCGGAGATATCGACGCCCGCGGCTTCGGCGACTTCGATTTCGATCTCCTTGTCATCCAACTGGCCTTCGCGCAGGCGCTTGCGGAACAGTTGGCGGGTGTTGGAGTCCTGGGCCGGGGCTTCTTCGTTGTTGAAGCCGGTGCGTGCCGGTGGCAGCAGGGCATCGAGGATGCGCTCTTCGGCGGCGTCTTCGGCGCGGTGACGAACCTTGATCATTTCCTGTTCGCGCAGCAGCTTGATAGCGGCATCGGCCAGGTCACGAATGATCGACTCGACGTCGCGGCCAACGTAGCCGACTTCGGTGAACTTGGTGGCTTCGACCTTGATGAACGGTGCGTTGGCGAGCTTGGCCAGGCGCCGGGCGATTTCGGTTTTGCCGACACCGGTCGGGCCGATCATCAGGATGTTCTTGGGGGTGACTTCGACGCGCAGTTCTTCGGGCAGTTGCATCCGGCGCCAGCGGTTGCGCAGGGCGATGGCGACGGCGCGCTTGGCGTCGTCCTGGCCGATGATATGGCGATTGAGTTCGTGGACGATTTCACGGGGAGTCATGGACATAATAATTGGCGGACCTCAGGCAAGAGTGAGCGGTGGCGCGCAGCCACGCACGCTTACTCGGCGCAGTCCTGCTCCTCAATGGTCTGGGTGTGGTTGGTGAAGACACAGATGTCGCCGGCGATGCCGAGGGCGGTTTCGACGATTTCCCGGGCCGACAGGTCGGTTTTTTTCAGCAGGGCGCTGGCTGCCGCCTGGGCGTAACCGCCGCCGGAACCCATGGCGATCAGGCCGTTCTCGGGTTCAACCACATCGCCATTGCCGGTGATAATCAGCGAGGCGTCTTTGTTGGCGACCGCGAGCATTGCTTCGAGGCGGCTCAGGGAGCGGTCGGTACGCCATTCTTTGGCGAGCTCGACCGCGGCACGGACCAGGTGGCCCTGATGTTTTTCCAGTTGGCCTTCAAAACGTTCGAAGAGGGTAAAGGCGTCGGCGGTGGCGCCAGCGAAACCGGCGATGACCTGGCCGTGGTACAGGCGACGAACTTTTTTCGCGTTGCCTTTCATCACGGTGTTGCCCAGGGAAACCTGGCCGTCGCCGCCCATGACGACTTTGCCGTGGCGGCGAACTGAAACGATGGTGGTCAAGGGAAGAGTCTCCACGCAGCGGGGCGAAAATGCCTTATGCCAACTCATATGGGGGTGCTGTGGCGTTTTTCAACTGCGCGGTGGTAGAGGGGACGAGTGGTGGTGGGTCGCAGGTCATCCTGGTGGGAGCGAGCCTGCTCGCGAAAGCGTTGTATCAGTCGCCATCAATGTTGACTGAATGTAGGCCTTCGCGAGCAGGCGGAGCGCCGTCCGACTCGCTCCCACAGGAGGGGGGTTGATCGTGCTGTCAGCGGCTCTGGCGTTGTTGTAACAACAGATTGCTGAAGCCGCTGCCCGCCAATTGTTTCTGGGCGGTGGTCAATTGTTCGCGGTTGCTGAACGGGCCGACCAGCACGCGGTACCAGGTTTCGTCCTTGACCGTGCCGGACTCGACCGAAACCGCCTGGCCGAGCAGGATGATCTGTGCACGGACCCGGTCGGCGTCGGCTTCCTTGCGGAACGAGCCGGCCTGCAGGAAGAACTTGGTCACCGGGGCCGCCTTGGCCACCGGAGGCGCAGGCGGTGGGGTCAGGCCGCTCAAGGCTGCCTGGGCGCGCGCGGTGTCGATCTTCGCCGCTTCTGCCGGCGTAACCGGTGCCACGGGCGCGGTCTGCGGTGTTGGCAGGGTTTTTTCAGGCACGGCGTCTGGCGGCACAATCACTTCCGATTCCGGCAGCAGGGTGTAGAAGTCGTACTTGGGCTTCACCGGTTGCTGTGGGCTCGGCGGGGTCTTGTTGGCCTCGGCCATGCGCGTGGCTTTCTGTTCTTCCTGCTTGACCCGCTTGACGTCATCGCCCTTGCCCGGCTCCAGCTTCATCAGGAACACGATGAAGGCGCCCACGGTCAGGCCGATGGCCATCCATAGCCACCCCGGAATCGGCTGTTTTGCAGGAGCTTGGTAACGGCTGGCGCCACGCTTGGGTGCAGGTTTTTTCTTGGCAGCCAACTTACATACGCTCCAGTGTTTCCAGGCCCAAGAGTTCCAGGCCTTGCTTGAGGGTGCGACCGGTCAGCGCGGCGAGGCGCAAGCGGCTCTGCATCTGTGCCGGGGTTTCGGCGCTGAGGATCGGGCAGTTCTCGTAGAAGCTGGAGAACAGCCCGGCAACGTCGTACAGGTAAGTGCAAAGGATGTGCGGCGTGCCTTTCTCGGCGACGTTGTTCAGCACTTCACCGAACTGCGCCAGCTTGGCTGCCAGTTCGTGTTCGTGCGCGGCCTCGAGGACGATCTGCCCTTGGACTTCGTTGAAATCCTTGCCCAGTTTGCGGAACACGCCAGCCACGCGGGTGTAGGCGTACAGCAGGTAAGGCGCGGTATTGCCTTCGAAATTGAGCATCAGGTCGAAGTTGAAGCTGTAGTCGCTGGTGCGGTGCTTGGACAGGTCGGCGTATTTCACCGCACCGATGCCCACCACCTTGGCGATGTTGCGCAGGTCGGCCTCGGCCAGCTCCGGGTTCTTTTCCTTGACCAGGGTGTAGGCGCGCTCCTTGGCTTCGTTGAGCAGGTCGATCAGCTTCACGGTGCCGCCATCACGGGTCTTGAACGGACGGCCATCAGCGCCGTTCATGGTGCCGAAGCCCATGTGTTCCATTTCCATTGGATGGGTCACGAAGCCGGCCATGCGTGCCACGGCGAATACTTGCTGGAAGTGCAGGGCCTGGCGCTGGTCGACGAAGTACAGGGCGCGGTCGGCCTTGAGCACGCCGCTGCGGTAGCGCACGGCGGCCAGGTCAGTGGTGGCGTACAGGTAGCCGCCATCGGCCTTGACGATAATCACCGGCAGCGGGTCGCCGTCGGCATTCTTGAATTCGTCGAGGAACACGCACTGGGCGCCGTTGCTCTCGACCAGCATGCCTTTGGCCTTGAGGTCGTTGACCACATTGATCAAGTCGTCGTTGTAGGCGCTTTCGCCCATGACGTCGGCCATGGTCAGCTTGACGTTCAGTTGTTCGTAGATTTTCTGGCAGTGCGACAGCGAGATGTCCTTGAACTTGGTCCACAGGGCCAGGCATTCCGGGTCGCCGGCTTGCAGCTTGACCACCAGGCCACGGGCGCGGTCGGCGAACTCTGCGGATTCGTCGAAACGTTGCTTGGCGGCGCGGTAGAAGTTCTCCAGGTCCGACAGCTCGTCGCTGGTGATCGGGTTTTCCTGCAGGTAGGCCATCAGCATGCCGAACTGAGTGCCCCAGTCGCCCACGTGATTCTGGCGGATCACGGTGTCGCCGAGGAACTCCAGCACGCGGGCCACGCCGTCGCCGATGATGGTCGAGCGCAAGTGGCCGACATGCATCTCTTTGGCCAGGTTCGGGGCCGACAGGTCAACCACGGTGCGCTGCACGGGACCGGCCTTGCGCACGCCGACTTTGGCGTCGGCCAGGGCCGCATCCAGGCGCGATGCCAGGGCCTGGGTGTTCTGGAAGAAATTGAGGAACCCCGGGCCGGCGATTTCTGTCTTGCTGACGTTTTCGTCGGCCGGCAGGGCGGCAATGATTTTTTCCGCCAGGTCGCGGGGTTTCATGCCGGCCGGCTTGGCCAGCATCATGGCGATGTTGCTGGCGAAGTCACCGTGGGTCTTGTCACGGGAGTTCTCCACCTGAATCGCCGGCGTCAGGCCTTCAGGCAACACACCGTCGGTAACGAGTTGGGTGAGGGCTTGCTGGATCAACTGGCGAATGGTGTCTTTCATGGTCTTCTCTTTCAACCGCAAAGCGGCGGCGCGTCAATGCGCAGGTGGAAAAACTGGACATTATCCGTTGCGAAGTCGGGCTTGCCAACCTTAGCAGGCCGGTTACGGATATGTGGTGACAAATCGGCTGCCATGGCGGGTAGACGACTTGCAGGCGCTCAATACAAATCCACAGGGTCGACATCCAGCGACCAGCGCACCGCGCGTGCGCTGGGCATCTGCTCCAGCACCAGTAGCCAGCTGCTTAACAGTCGATGCAGGGGCGCTCGGGCCGTGGCTTGCAGCAGCAGTTGCGCGCGATAGCGTCCGGCGCGGCGTTCCATCGGTGCGGGCACCGGGCCCAGCAGCTCGATGCCGCCGAGGTTCTGCTCGGCCAGCAACCGCTCCGCCTCGCTGCAGGCCTCGTCGAGGAAACCTTCGGCCTGCCCGGGCTTGTGCGCTTCGGCGCGCAGCAATGCCAGGTGGGCAAAAGGCGGCAGCCCCGCGGCGCGGCGTTCGCTCAGGGCCTGTTCGGCAAAGGCGAAGTAGCCCTGCTCGGTCAGTTGCACCAGCAACGGATGGTCCGCCAGGTGGGTCTGGATGATCACCTTGCCCGGCTCTTCGGCCCGCCCGGCGCGTCCGGCAACCTGGACAATCAACTGGGCCATGCGCTCGCTGGCGCGGAAGTCGCCGGAAAACAGGCCGCCGTCGGCATCGAGAATCGACACCAGGGTGACGCGGGGAAAGTGGTGTCCCTTGGCGAGCATCTGGGTGCCGACCAGAATGCACGGCTGGCCTTTCTGGATGGTGGCGAACAGTTGGTTCATCGCGTCCTTGCGCGACGTACTGTCGCGGTCGACCCGCAGCACCGGAAAGTCGGGGAACAGGATGCCCAGGCGTTCCTCGGCGCGTTCGGTGCCGGCACCCACTGGGCGCAAATCGACTTTGCCGCACTTGGGGCAATGCCGCGGCACGCGTTCGACATAACCACAATGGTGGCAGCGCAGCTCGCCGGAGCGTTGGTGCACGGTCATCCGTGCATCGCAGCGCTGGCATTCGGACATCCAGCCACAATCGTGGCACAGCAGGGTTGGGGCAAAGCCGCGGCGATTGAGAAACACCAGCACTTGCTGGCCGGCGGCGAGGGTCTGGCCAATGGCTTGTTGCATCGGCCCGGAAATGCCGCTGTCCAGCGGACGGCTTTTCACATCCAGGCGCAGGAAGCGCGGCTGTTTTGCGCCGCCGGCACGCTCGTTCAGGCGCAGCAGGCCGTAACGACCGGTGTAGGCGTTGTGCAGGCTTTCCAGGGACGGCGTCGCGGAGCCAAGGACGATCGGGATATTTTCCTGGCGGGCTCGCACCAGTGCCAGGTCGCGGGCGTGGTAGCGCAAGCCTTCCTGCTGTTTATAGGAGCCGTCGTGCTCTTCATCGATGATGATCAGGCCGGGGTTCTTCATGGGTGTGAACAATGCCGAGCGAGTGCCGATAATAATGTCGGCATCGCCGTCGCGGGCGGCCAGCCAGGCCTCCAGGCGCTCGCGGTCGTTGACTGCCGAGTGCACCAGGGCGATTCGCGCATTAAAACGCTGCTCGAAGCGCGCCAGGGTCTGCGGTCCGAGGTTGATCTCCGGGATCAGGACCAGCGCCTGTTTACCGGCCTCCAGGGTTTTGCGGATCAGTTGCAAATACACTTCGGTCTTGCCGCTGCCCGTCACGCCGGCCAGGAGAAAGGCATGGAAACTGTCCAGACCAGCGCTGACGGCTTCGTAGGCGGCGCGCTGCTCCGGATTCAAAGGTAGTTCCGGCTGGGCCAGCCAGTGTTCGTGACGCTCGCCGGGGGCGTGCTTGCGGATCTCCACCTGCACCAGTTCCTTGGCCAGCAGCAGGTCGAGGCTGTCCTTGCTCAGCATCAGCTTGCTCAACAACTGATGGGCCACGCCGTGGGGATGCTGGGCCAGGGTCGCCAGGGCTTCGCGCTGGCGCGGGGCGCGAGCGATGCGCGGGTCGTCGAGCCTGGCCCCGGGGCTGATCGACCAGAAGCGCTCCTGGCGCGCCTCGGCCAGTTCGCCCTGGCGCAGCAGGACCGGCAAGGCCCAGCTCAGGGTGTCGCCGAGGCTGTGCTGGTAGTACTGGGAGGTCCACAGGCACAGCTTGAACAATGAAGCCGGCAGCGGTGGCGTGGCATCCAGCAGCGCGAGGGCCGGCTTGAGCTTTTCTGCCGGGACTTCGCTGTGGTCGGTGACCTCCACCAGGATGCCGATCATCTCGCGCCGGCCGAATGGTACCCGCAGGCGCATCCCAGGGTGCAACTGCGCCCGCAGCACGCCCGCCGGGGCGCGGTAATCGAACAGGCGGCGCAAGGGCGAAGGCAGGGCGAGGCGCAGGATGGCGTCGGGCACGCGGGGGATTCTCTATAGGACGGGCGGTGAAGAAGGGCCGGAGCCTAGCAGACGGTCGGCATCAGGGACAGCTTGCGTGATTTGGAAGGTCTGGTAGAATCCTCGGCCTAATTACGTGCGGTATTCAACAATGGTGTTGAGTGGCGGCACGCTAGCCTGAGGAATCACCATGAAAGCCGATATCCATCCAACATACGAAATCACCGCAGTTACCTGCAGCTGTGGCAACAAGTTCGAAACTCGTTCGAACCTGGCCAAGCCTCTGGCGATCGACGTATGCAACGAGTGCCACCCGTTCTACACCGGTAAGCAGAAGACTCTGGATACTGGCGGCCGTGTACAGCGCTTCGCAGATCGCTTCGGTGCTTTCGGCGCGAAAAAGGCCTAAGGCCAATCAGCCTGGAAGGCCATTGCGGCTTTTGCAGATTGATGAAAAAGGCGTCCCTGGTGGACGCCTTTTTTTATGCCCGGGATTTGTCGCGGGGCCTGAAGAGAGCCTGTTGTGGTGCTGCCCAGTCACTTGCGGGCAGGGTTGGATAAATAATTGTAGACATTTTTTATGGCGATTGTGAACAGTTGAGCCCTTGTGTTCCGTGGCTCTTGGCCCAAAGTCGTAGGGCAGGGCGCTTGACAGGGGTGACTGGTCAGTCTTGTGGGGACTTTGCCAGGCGCGTATCCTCGCTGACCAGTCTGTCCAACAGTAAAAAGCGGAATGCCCCCATGTCTGATCTGAAAACTGCCGCTCTCGAATATCATGCCCATCCTCGTCCAGGGAAGCTGAGTGTCGAGCTCACCAAGGCCACCGCTACCGCTCGCGACCTGTCGCTGGCCTACAGCCCCGGCGTAGCCGAACCAGTTCGCGAAATCGCCCGCGATCCTGAACTGGCCTACAAGTACACCGGTAAAGGCAACCTGGTTGCAGTGATTTCCGATGGCACCGCGATTCTCGGCCTGGGTAACCTCGGCCCATTGGCTTCCAAGCCAGTCATGGAAGGCAAGGGTGTACTGTTCAAGCGTTTCGCTGGTATCGACGTGTTCGACATCGAAGTCGACTCCGAGAGCCCGCAAGCCTTCATCGACACCGTCAAGCGCATCTCCATCACCTTCGGTGGCATCAACCTGGAAGACATCAAGGCCCCTGAGTGCTTTGAGATCGAACGAGCTCTGATCGAGCAGTGCGATATTCCGGTGTTCCACGATGACCAGCACGGTACCGCGATCGTAACCGCGGCCGGCATGATCAATGCCCTGGAAATCGCTGGCAAGACCCTTGCCGATGCCAAGATCGTTTGCCTGGGTGCAGGCGCTGCGGCCATCTCCTGCATGAAATTGCTGGTGAGCATGGGCGCCAACATCGAAAACATCTACATGGTCGACCGTACCGGCGTGATCCACTCCGGCCGTGACGACCTGAACCAGTACAAGGCAGTCTTCGCTCACGCGACCGACAAGCGCACCCTGGCTGACGCCCTGCAAGGCGCAGACGTGTTCGTTGGCCTGTCCGGCCCGAACCTGTTGAGCGCTGAAGGCCTGAAGTCCATGGCGGCCAACCCGATCGTGTTCGCCTGCTCCAACCCTGATCCAGAGATCGCCCCGGAACTGGCGCACGCCACCCGTGACGACGTGATCATGGCCACTGGTCGTTCGGACTACCCGAACCAGGTCAACAACGTACTGGGCTTCCCGTTCATCTTCCGTGGTGCCCTGGACGTTCGCGCCAAGCGCATCAACGAAGAAATGAAAGTAGCCGCTGCCAACGCCCTGCGTGAACTGGCCAAGCTGCCTGTGCCACAGGAAGTGTGCGATGCCTACGGCGGCATCAAGCTGGAATTCGGTCGTGAGTACATCATCCCGAAACCAATGGATGCCCGCCTGATCACCGTGATCTCCGATGCCGTGGCCAAGGCCGCCATCGAGACCGGCGTAGCGACCCTGCCGTATCCGAAGAACTACCCGCTGAAAAGCGTGGATGATGTGTTCAACGGCTAAGCCCGTTTAGCGCTTCAACACAAAGCCCCGGCTCCTGCGAGTCGGGGCTTTTTGCGTTGTGGGCGCGGGCTTGTCGGGAGCGCTATGGCGCAGAGTCTCTCAAGCCTTGCGCGCACCAGGATCCGGCGCAAAAAAAGCCCCGCACTTGTGTCGAAGGCGGGGCTTTTTCAATGGTGTGGCATCAGAACAAGTCGATTGGCGCCACTTCGTCTGCCGGCAGTGGGCTGCCCGGGGCGCTGCCGTTGCCCAGCTCGCTGCCGGTCGGAGGCGTGTCTTCGGCCTTGAACAGTTCGAAGTAGGCGCCTGGCGTGCCTGGGGAGGCGGCGCGACCGCTGACCGGGTCTACCCGCAGGCTGAGGATGCCCTCGGGTTCTGGCTGGGTGTGTGGCGGCTTGTCCTTGAGGGCGGCGCCCATGTAGCTCATCCAGATCGGCAGCGCGACGGTCCCACCGAACTCGCGACGGCCGAGACTTTCCGGCTGGTCGAAACCGGTCCAGACAGTGGTCACGTAGTCGGCGTTGTAACCGGAGAACCAGGCGTCCTTGGACTCGTTGGTGGTACCGGTCTTGCCCGCGAGGTCGCTACGACCCAGGGCCAGGGCGCGACGGCCGGTGCCGCGCTTGATCACGTCTTCCAGCATGCTGTTGAGGATGTAGGTGGTGCGCGGGTCGACGATACGCTCCGCGATCGCCGGTGCCTGCTCGGGTGCTGGTGCGGCCGGGGCTTCGCCTGGGATGGCGTCGACAGTAAAGGTCTCGGCGGTCGGCGCGGCGATACCGTTGCTGGCGATATCGCCCTTGGGCACGCTCGGCGGGTTGGCGACGAACAGCGTGTCGCCATTGCGGCTTTCGATCTTGTCGATGATGTACGGGGTGATCTTGTAGCCGCCGTTGGCGAACGTGCTCCAGCCGGTGGCGATCTCCATGGGCGTCAGGGTTGCGGTGCCCAGTGCCAGCGACAGGTTCGGCGGCAGGTCCTGCTTGTTGAAGCCGAAGCGGCTGATGTAATCGATGGTCTTGCTGACGCCCATCGCTTGCAGCAGGCGGATCGAGACCAGGTTGCGCGACTTGTACAGAGCTTCGCGCATGCGGATCGGGCCGAGGAAGGTGTTGGTGTCGTTCTTCGGGCGCCAGACCTTGTCCAGGTACTCGTCGACGAACACGATCGGCGCATCATTGACCAGGGTCGCTGCGGTGTAGCCGCTATCCAGCGCCGCACTGTAGACGAATGGCTTGAAGCTCGAGCCTGGCTGGCGCTTGGCCTGCATGGCGCGGTTGTAGTTGCTCTGCTCGAAGGCGAAGCCACCGACCAGGGCGCGGATTGCACCGTTTTGCGGGTCCAGGGACACCAGTGCGCCTTGGGCGACCGGAATTTGTTTGAAATGCAGGCTGTTGTCGGGCTGGCGCTGGACGCGGATCAGGTCGCCGACCTGGGCTACATCGGACGGCTGGCGCGGATTAGGCCCCATGCTGTTGGTGTTGAGGAATGGCCGGGCCCATTTCATGCTGTCCCAGGCCACGTGCTCTGCGCCAGTGCGGGTCAGCACCTGCAAGCCATTCTTGTCGACCTCGGTGACGATGGCCGGCTCAAGGCTGCTGATGGTGCGCTGCTTGGTCAGCTCGCTGGCCCAGGCGTCGGGCGTCTTGCCTGGAAGGCGGGATTCGGGGCCGCGGTAGCCGTGACGCTGGTCGTAGGTGATCAAGCCTTCATGCACGGCGGTGTTGGCCATTTCCTGAAGGTTGCTCGGCACGGTCGTGGTGACCCGGAAACCTTCGGTGTAGGCGTCGCTGCCATAGCGTCCGACCATTTCGGCGCGGGCCATTTCAGCGATGTAGGGGGCGTTCACTTCCGGAGTCGGCACGTGGTAGCTGGCATTCAGCGGCTCATTGACCGCAGCTTGGTACGCCGCCTCGTCGATTTTGCCGAGCTTGTACATGCGCCCCAGGATCCAGTCGCGACGTTCCTTGCTGCGCGCCGGGTTGGCCAGCGGGTTGAAGCGCGAAGGGGCCTTGGGCAGGCCGGCAATCATCGCCATCTGCGCCAGGCTGACGTCGCGGATCGACTTGCCGTAGTACACCTGCGCCGCCGCCTCGATGCCGTAGGCGCGGTTACCCAGGTAGATCTTGTTGACGTAGAGCTCGAGGATCTCGTCCTTGGTCAACTGACGCTCGATTTGCAGGGCCAGGAGGATCTCGGTGGTCTTGCGCGAGAAGCTGCGTTCGCTGGTCAGGAAGAAGTTCTTCGCTACCTGCATGGTGATGGTGCTGCCGCCGGACTGGATGTGTCCGCTTTTTACCAACTGGGTGGCGGCACGCATCAGGCTGCTCGGATCGACGCCGTAGTGATTGGCGAAGTTGTCGTCTTCAGCACTTAGTAACGCATTAATGAAATTGGGCGGAATGTCGGCGAAACGTATGGGATTGCGGCGCATCTCGCCGAATTCGGCGATCAGTTTGCCGTCGCTGCTGTAGACCCGCAAAGGAATCTGCAACTGGATACTTCGCAGTGCCTCCACTGACGGCAGTCCGGGACTAAGGTAAAGAAACGCCCCGCTCAGACCCAGCAGCAGTCCGCAGAAAACAGCGACGATGGACCACCCGAAAAATTTCAGCAGACGAATCAAGGCTTTTGGATATCCAGGGCAAAGAATGAATTTGGCGTCAGGGCATTCAGGGAAAACAAGGAGCGGCCTGCGCTTGAAGAAAGCGGAAAAAAACGCTGGGCATTATAAGCATTTTTCCGCTTAAAGCGCATTTGGCCACGCTGTCAAGACGTTGCGATTGCCTGCAAGGCCGGCAAAGCACGCGTAACTCACGGAAAGTCATAGGGAATTGACTGTGCCACGACTCTTCAGGAAAAAACCTAGAACCCTCTTGGGTATCGACATCGACGCCGCCTCGGTCAGGCTGGTCGAATTAAGCCGCTCAGGCGCGTGTTATCGGCTCGAGACCTACGCAATAGAGCCGTTGCCGGCGAATGCAGTGGTGGAGGCCGCCATTGTTCAAGTGGAGGTCGTGGGGCAGGCATTGGCCCGCGCATGGCTGAAAGCCGGGACCCGGGTGCGCAATGTAGCAGTGGCGGTTTCCGGATCGGCGGTCATCACCAAGACCCTGGAAATGCCAGCGGGAATGACGAACGACGACCTGGAAAGCCAGTTGAAGCTGGACGCGGACCAGTACATTCCCTATCCCCTCGATGACATGGCCCTGGATTTCCAGGTCCAGGGAATCTCGCGGCACAATCCGGGGCAGGTCGAGGTGTTGCTGGCGGCCTGTCGCAAGGATCATGTCGAGTTGCTTGAGGCCGCGCTGGAACTGGCTGGGCTGACGGCGCGGGTGGTGGATATCCAGGCGCATGCGCTGGCGCGTTGCGTGGATCTGCTGGCAACGCCGCCGGACGGTGCCCAGGCGCAGTCGCTAGTGGCGCTGGTCGAGATTGGCAACGGTCTGTCGACTTTAAGTGTGATAAGCGCTGGCCAGATCCTGTATGCCCGCGAACAACTGCTGGGTGCGCACCAACTGAACCAGGCCGGTGAGCCGAGCTACGGGTTTGCTCTCGAACCGGCAGGAGTGGCGACGCAGCCGGGTGGGCTGGACCTGTCTCGCGATGCTGAGGTATTGGCGCAACAGCTATCGCGCTCATTGCAGGAGTTTTTCGCCTTGGGCCAGCACGGCGCAGTCGAGCATATCCTGCTGGCCGCAGGGGCCTGCGCGGTGGCCGGGCTGGATCGCCTGCTCGAACAGCATCTGGGCATCCCGACCCGGGTAGCCAATCCTTTTGCCGGCATGGCCTTGGGCAGTGCGGTCGATGCTGCGGCACTCGCCCACAATGCGCCCGGGTTGATGGTCGCCTGCGGTCTGGCGTTAAGGAGCTTTGACTGATGGCCAGGATCAATCTTCTGCCATGGCGTGAAAAGCAGCGCGAGGTGCGGCACCAACATTTCTTGTGGTTGCTGGTCGGTATCGCCGTAGTTGCGACCGGCCTCATCGTGCTGGGCGAGCGCATCCTTGACCGCGCCATCGAGCAGCAAGCTTCGCGCAACGCCTACCTTGGTGCCCGCATTGCCAGCCTGGATGAGCGGATCAGCCAGATCAGCGATCTACAAGCCCGGCGCGAGCAGTTGCTGGCGCGGTTGCAGATCATTCAGGGCCTGCAAGGTAATCGGCCGGCCAGTGTCAGGCTCTTCGATCAATTGACCCGCGCGCTGCCCGATGGTGTGTATTTCACCGAGTTGGGGAGGGTCGGCAAGACGCTGTCGATCGGCGGTGTGGCCGAATCCAATGCCCAGGTTTCGCAGCTCCTGCGTAGCCTTGCGGCCGCGGGTGGCCTGGCTGTTCCTGTGCTGGAGGAGGTTAAAACAGCAAGCGCTGGCGACGAGGGCTCGACCAGTGTTTTTCGCTTGACCGTGGCTCAGGCGCAAGCAGGCTTGGAGGCATGAGGCGGCTGCCATGGTTGACCCTCGATGGCCTGGACATGCACAACATGGCGACCTGGCCGGCGCTGGGCAAAGCCCTGCTGGGCGTGCTGTTGATGGTGCTGCTGTTGGTCCTGGGCTACAGCTTTTATTTGCGCGAACTGCAGGCGCGGCTGGTACTTGCCCGCGCCGGGGAGGCCGAACTCAAGCAGGTATTTGTGAGCAAGGCGCACCAAGCGGCCCATTTACAGCCTCACCTCGAGCAGATGAGGACTATGCAAAGCGCCTTCGCCACGCTGTTGCGACAACTGCCCGGCGACACTGAGATGCCGGGGTTGCTGGAGGACATCAGTCGTGCAGGCTCGGGCAGTGGTCTGGAGCTGGAAGAGATCAAGTTGTTGCCCGAGGTCAACCAGCCGTTCTACGTCGAGCTGCCAATCCAGATCAGCGCGACGGGTGCCTACCATGACCTGGCGGCGTTCGTCAGCGCTGTCTCGGCCTTACCGCGGATCGTCACGCTGCACGACTTCAGCATTCGCCCGCTGGATTCCAGCGAGGGTCCGACGCTGCGCATGAACATTCTGGCAAGAACCTATCGCTCCGCCGACAGCGGGCAGCAACCATGAACACGGTGCGTTGCGGGTGGTTGGCGTTGTTGCTCGGTGGTCTGGCTGGCTGTGGTGGTGAGCGCGATTTCAGTGATCTGGACACCTACATGGATGAAGCGCGCCTTGAATTGCCCGGCCCTCTCGAAGCCGTGCCGACGTGGGCGCCATACCCGCTATTCAGCTACGGCGCGGCGTCACTGCGCAGTCCGTTCTCGGCGCAGGTCATGGCGGGCGAGGAGGGGCTGGTGTGGGGCGAGCCAAGGGGTGAGCCAAGGGGTGAGCCGGATCGACTGCGGCCCCGCCAGTACCTCGAGCGCTTCGGCATCGAGCAGTTCGAAATGGTCGGCACCATGGTCGGTACCTCGGGGGCGTATGCCCTGCTGCGCGGTGCGGGTGCGGTGCATCGGCTCAAGGTGGGTGACTACCTCGGGCGCAATGAAGGCCGAGTGGTATCGGTCAGCGAGACCCGGGTCGAGGTGGTCGAGCTGGTGCCCGACGGCCAGGGCGCCTGGCTGGAACGACCACGCAGCCTTTCCTTGAACACGCACTCCTAGTGGAGCTCTAACCATGTACAGGATTTTTTCGACCCTCGGTGTGGCGCTATGGATTGCGCTGCTGTCACCGGGGTTGTTGGCCAACTCCAGGTCGCTGGATATTGTCGCGCCGCCCGGTGATCAGCGCGCCGAGCGTCATGCCTACAGTGGCGAAAGGTTGTCGTTGAATTTCCAGGACATCGAAGTGCGTTCGGTGCTGCAACTGATCGCCGACTTCACTGGCCTCAACCTGGTGGCCAGCGACTCGGTGCAGGGCAGCATCACGCTGCGCCTGGATAACGTGCCCTGGGACCAGGCGCTGGACCTGGTACTCAAGACCAAGGGCCTGGACCAGCGTCGGGCTGGCAACGTCCTGCTGGTCGCCCCGGCACAGGAAATTGCCGCCCGTGAGCGGCAGACGCTGGAGTCGCAGCGGCAACTGGCCGAACTCGCCCCGCTGCGGCGTGAGCTGTTGCAGGTCAATTACGCCAAGGCCACTGAAATAGCCCGGCTGTTCCAGTCAGTGACCAATGCCCAGGACCGACTCGACGAGCGAGGCACGCTGACGGTGGATGAGCGAACCAACAACATCATCGCCTTCCAGACCCAGGATCGAATGGACGAGCTACGACGGATCGTCACGCAACTGGATGTGCCGGTACGCCAGGTGATGATCGAGGCGCGGATCGTCGAGGCCAATGTCGATTACGACAAGAGTCTGGGCGTGCGCTGGGGTGGTGCGATGGGCCGGGGCAACTGGAGTGCCTCCGGGGTTGGCGGCGATGGAGCGGCTCTGCTCAGCTCGGGCAGCGCGCCATTTGTCGATATGGGGGCAGCGGGTGCTACCTCGGGGCTGGGCATTGCATTCATTACCGATAACCTGCTGCTCGACCTTGAACTGTCGGCCATGGAGAAAACCGGCAACGGCGAAGTCGTCTCGCAACCCAAGGTGGTGACTGCCGACAAGGAGACCGCGAAGATCCTCAAGGGCACCGAAATTCCTTATCAGGAGAGCAGCTCCAGCGGCGCCACCTCGGTGTCGTTCAAGGAGGCTTCGCTGTCGCTGGAGGTGACGCCGCAGATCACCCCGGATAATCGCATCATCATGGAGGTCAAGGTCACCAAGGACGAGCCCGATTACCTGAACAAGGTGCAGGATGTGCCGCCGATCAAGAAAAACGAGGTCAATGCCAAGGTGCTGGTGGTCGATGGGGAAACTATCGTGATAGGCGGGGTTTTCTCAAATACTCAAAGCAAGGTTGTAGATAAGGTGCCATTTCTTGGTGATGTGCCGTATCTTGGCCGCCTTTTCCGGCGTGACGTGGTGTCGGAGAAAAAATCCGAGCTGCTGGTATTTCTCACTCCGCGTATCATGAATAACCAGGCGATTGCTGTGAGTCATTGATTCTGTGCGAAATTTGATTCTTGTTGGGCCAATGGGTGCGGGTAAAAGCACCATCGGCCGCTTGCTGGCCAAAGAGCTGCGTCTGCCGTTCAAGGATTCCGATAAGGAAATTGAATTGCGCACAGGCGCCAATATCCCGTGGATCTTCGATAAGGAAGGCGAACCCGGCTTTCGTGATCGCGAGCAGGCGATGATCGCCGAGCTCTGTGAGCTCGATGGCGTGGTGCTGGCGACCGGCGGTGGTGCGGTCATGCGCGAAGCCAATCGTCGGGCGCTGCACGCCGGCGGTCGCGTGGTCTACTTGCACGCCTCGGTCGAGCAGCAGGTCGGGCGCACTGCGCGCGACCGCAATCGTCCCTTGCTGCGTACTGCTGATCCGGCAAAAACCCTGCGTGACTTGCTGGCCCTGCGCGATCCGCTGTATCGGGAAATCGCCGACCTGGTGGTGCAAACCGATGAGCGGCCGCCGCGGATGGTGGTGCTGGATATTCTGGAACGCTTGCAGCAGCTACCTCCCCGTTAATCCGCAGGGCGAAATGCGCTATCCTCGGCGTCGCGCCATGGCGGCAGTCGGGTGTGGCGCATGGCTAGCACGCCACGTCACACAGGCAGACGTGGCCAGTCGATAACATAAGGCAGGACGCCTGATTCCAACTTACTGTGGGGACACATGCAGACACTTAAGGTTGATCTAGGCGAGCGTAGCTACCCGATCCATATTGGCGAAGGGTTGCTGGATCAGCCCGAGTTGCTGGCGCCACACATCGCCGGACGGCAGGTGGCAATTATCTCCAACGAGACCGTTGCCCCGCTGTATCTGGAGCGCTTGACCCGCAGCCTGGCGCAGTTCTCGGTCATTTCCGTGGTACTGCCCGACGGCGAAGCCTTCAAGAACTGGGAAACCCTGCAAAGCATATTCGACGGCCTGCTGACCGCGCGCCATGACCGCCGCACCACCGTGATCGCCCTGGGCGGCGGAGTGATTGGCGACATGGCCGGGTTCGCTGCCGCCTGTTACCAGCGGGGCGTGGACTTCATCCAGGTACCGACCACCTTGTTGTCGCAAGTCGACTCCTCGGTGGGCGGCAAGACCGGTATCAACCATCCGCTGGGCAAGAACATGGTCGGCGCCTTCTATCAGCCCAACGTGGTGCTGATCGATACCGCCACCCTCAATACGCTGCCGGAGCGCGAGCTGTCCGCGGGCCTGGCCGAAGTCATCAAGTACGGTTTGATCTGCGACGAGCCGTTCCTCACCTGGCTCGAAGAAAACGTTGACCGCCTGCGGGCTCTGGACCAGGACGCCCTGACCTATGCGATCGCGCGCTCCTGTGCAGCCAAGGCCGCGGTGGTCGGTGCCGACGAGCGTGAGACCGGCGTGCGCGCCACTCTCAACCTGGGGCATACCTTCGGTCACGCCATCGAAACCCACATGGGCTATGGTGTGTGGCTACATGGTGAGGCGGTCGCTGCTGGCACCGTAATGGCCCTGGAGATGTCCTCGCGCCTGGGCTGGATCACTCCCAAGGAGCGTGGCCGTGGCATTGCCCTGTTCCTGCGCGCCGGGTTGCCGGTGATCCCGCCGCCAGAGATGAGCGAAGCCGATTTTCTCGAACACATGGCAATCGACAAGAAAGTAATCGACGGACGTCTGCGCCTGGTGCTGCTACGCCGCATGGGCGAGGCAGTCGTGACCGACGATTATCCGAAAGAGATTTTACAGGCAACGCTGGGAGCGGATTACCGTGCCCTGGCTCAGCTGAAAGGTTAATAAGATCACAATGACCAGTTTGCATGCCGACGAGGCGTTCCTAGGCCACTACCAGTTGAACCACGACCCCTTTGCTCCGCGGGTGCCTGGCTTCAAGTTTTTCCCTGCCCAGCGCAAACCGGTGCTGGGGCAACTGCATCACCTGGCCCGCTACAGCCAGTTGTTGCTGGTGGTCACTGGCCCGCTGGGCAGTGGCAAGACCCTGTTGCGTCAGGCGCTGGTGGCCAGCACCAACAAACAGTCGGTGCAGAGCGTGGTGGTTTCCGCCCGTGGTGCCGGCGACGCAGCGGGTGTGCTGCGTCAGGTAGCCCAGTCCCTGGATGTCGCCCAGGCGGAAGTCGGCGCGATCCTCAAGCAAGTGGTGCAACTGGCGCTGACCGGCCAGGAAGTCTATCTGCTGGTGGATGATGCCGAGCAGCTCGACGAATCGGCGCTTGAGGCTTTGCTGGCCTTGGCTGCTGGCGCCCCGGAAGGCCGCCCGCATGTGTTCCTGTTTGGCGAGCCTTCGCTGATCGCCGGGCTTGAGCAGTTGAGCACCGAGGAAGAGCGCTTCCACGTGATCGAGCTGCAGCCCTACGCGGAAGAAGAAACCCGCGAATACCTGGCCCAGCGTCTTGAGGGTGCGGGCAGGGGAATCGAACTTTTTACCGCTAATCAGATCTCTGAGATTCACGAAAGCTCCGACGGCTGGCCTGGAAACATCAACCAGGTTGCCCGCGATGCGATGATCGAAGCCATGATTGCTAGCCGCTCCGCGGTCAAGCGTCCAAGTATGGGGTTCAACATGCCGAAGAAACACGTATTGGCGATATCCGCCGTAGTCGTGGTCGCGGTGGCTGCCGCCTGGTTGCTGCCAGGTCGCAACAAGACACCAACCACCGGGGCTCCAGCCAACGAGCAGGCGCAGTTACCCCTGGGTCAGGGTGCCAACGGCGGTGCGCCGTCGGTCGAATTCGCCGGCAATACCCAGCCAATGCCCTTGCCGTTGGTCGGCCAGTCGCAGCCGGTGATGCGCGGTCCTTTGGCTGAAGCTGCCGGTGGCATCACCGAGGGCGATGATGGCGTGCCGCTCGAAGGCTCCAGCAGTGTTCCGCCGACCGTGACCACCATTGCTCCGCCAAGCGGCGTGCCTGCCGGTCCTGCGCCGACGCCCGCGGCCAAGCCGGTGCCTGCGCCTACCCAGGTCGCGACGGCCAAGCCTGCCCCGGCCCCAGTGGCCAAGCCGGCACCCGCGCCTGTGGTCAAGCCAGCGCCGGTGACCAAGCCAGTAGAGAAGCCAGCCACTGTCGCCAAGGCAGCGCCGGCAGCCGGTGGCACCTGGTATGCCGGTCAGAAGCCGGGTAACTACGTGGTACAAATCCTCGGCACCAGCTCGGAAGCCTCGGCCCAGAGCTTCGTCAAGGAGCAGGGCGGCGAGTACCGTTATTTCAAGAAAGTCCTCAACGGCAAGCCGCTTTACGTCATCACCTACGGTAACTTCGCCAACCGCGATGCCGCTGTATCCGCCATCAAGGCCTTGCCAGCGAAGGTTCAGGCTGGTAAACCTTGGCCTCGCTCTGTCGCCAGCGTCCAACAAGAACTGGCAACAGCTCGCTGAAGATTCGGCGGCCTTACCCAGGCCGCCTCTCCCGGCACCTCAAAATTTCTGCAAGGCATGCTGCCCCCAGGCCGCGTGCCTTGTGGTGTCTGCGTCACAGTAGTCTTTGAGTCGTTGCGGTCAGAATTAAAAAAAGTTTTGACTAGCACAGTAGATCGCTTTAAACCTTTCATAAATGCGACATAGATTTGCGACATTTCGTCGTCAAATTTGTGAGCCTCTGTGTCGGTGTGTACAATGACCTCCCTTTTGCCCCCGCAAAGCTGGCGTACGTTCGGCGCGGAAGGTAAGTGGTTGAATTGAAAAGAAATTTGTCTCGATAAGAGGCAGCCTGGTGAGAAAGTGTCTATGAAAGCAGGTCTGTACCAACCAGATGAATTCAAGGATAACTGCGGTTTCGGCCTGATAGCCCATATGCAGGGCGAACCCAGTCATACCCTTTTGCAAACGGCCATCGAGGCCCTGACCTGCATGACCCACCGCGGTGGGATCAACGCCGACGGCAAGACCGGTGACGGTTGCGGTCTGCTTATTCAGAAACCGGACGTGTTCCTGCGGGCAATCGCCCAGGAAACCTTCGGCGTAGCATTGCCCAAGCAATATGCAGTGGGCATGGTGTTCTTCAATCAGGACCCGGTTAAAGCCGAGGCCGCGCGCGAGAACATGAACCGCGAGATCCTCGCCGAAGGCCTGCAGTTGGTCGGCTGGCGCAAAGTGCCGATCGATACCAGCGTCCTTGGCCGCCTGGCCCTGGAGCGTCTGCCGCAGATCGAACAGGTGTTCATCGCCGGCGATGGCCTGAGCGATCAGGACATGGCAATCAAGCTGTTCAGCTCCCGTCGTCGTTCGTCCGTGGCCAACGCCGCCGACACCGACCACTACATCTGCAGCTTTTCCCACAAGACCATCATTTACAAAGGCCTGATGATGCCGGCGGACCTCACCGCCTTCTATCCGGACCTGAGTGACCAGCGCCTGCAAACCGCGATCTGCGTGTTCCACCAGCGCTTCTCCACCAACACCCTGCCGAAATGGCCGTTGGCCCAACCGTTCCGCTTCCTGGCGCACAACGGCGAGATCAACACCATCACCGGCAACCGCAACTGGGCCGTGGCCCGTCGCACCAAGTTCAGCAACGACCTGATGGACCTGGAAGAGCTCGGCCCGCTGGTCAACCGCGTGGGTTCGGACTCCTCGAGCATGGACAACATGCTGGAGCTGATGGTCACCGGTGGCATCGACCTGTTCCGTGGCGTGCGGATGATCATTCCGCCAGCGTGGCAGAACGTCGAGACCATGGACCCGGACCTGCGTGCGTTCTACGAGTACAACTCGATGCACATGGAGCCGTGGGACGGTCCGGCTGGCGTGGTCATGACCGACGGTCGCTACGCGGTGTGCCTGCTTGACCGTAACGGTCTGCGTCCGGCGCGCTGGGTCACTACCAAGAACGGCTTCATCACCCTGGCCTCGGAAATCGGCGTCTGGAACTACCAGCCGCAAGACGTGATCGCCAAGGGCCGCGTGGGTCCGGGCCAGATCTTTGCCGTGGACACCGAGACCGGGCAGATCCTCGACACCGACGCCATCGACAACCGCTTGAAGTCCCGTCATCCGTACAAGCAATGGCTGCGCAAGAATGCCCTGCGCATCCAGGCGACCATGGAAGACAACGACCATGGTTCGGCTTTCTACGACGTCGACCAGCTCAAGCAGTACATGAAGATGTACCAGGTGACGTTCGAAGAGCGTGACCAGGTACTGCGTCCACTGGGTGAGCAGGGCTACGAAGCTGTTGGTTCGATGGGCGACGATACGCCGATGGCCGTGCTGTCCCAGCGCGTGCGCACGCCGTACGACTATTTCCGCCAGCAGTTCGCCCAGGTTACCAACCCGCCGATCGACCCGCTGCGCGAAGCCATCGTCATGTCGCTGGAGATCTGCCTCGGTGCCGAGCGCAACATCTTCCAGGAGTCGCCGGAACACGCCTCGCGCGTGATCCTCAGCTCGCCGGTGATTTCCCCGGCCAAGTGGCGCTCGCTGATGAACCTCGATCGCCCGGGCTTCGAACGCCAGATCATCGACCTCAACTACGACGAGAGCCTCGGCCTCGAAGCCGCAGTGCGCAATGTCGCTGACCAGGCTGAAGAAGCCGTGCGCGCCGGTCGCACCCAGATCGTGCTGAGCGACCGTCATATTGCCCCGGGCAAGTTGCCGATCCACGCTTCGCTGGCTACCGGCGCGGTGCACCACCGCCTGACCGAAAAAGGTCTGCGCTGCGACTCCAACATCCTGGTCGAGACCGCCACTGCGCGCGACCCGCACCACTTCGCGGTACTGATCGGGTTCGGCGCTTCGGCGGTCTATCCGTTCCTGGCCTATGAAGTGCTGGGCGACCTGATCCGCACCGGCGAAGTGCTGGGCGACCTCTATGAGGTGTTCAAGAACTACCGCAAAGGCATCACCAAGGGCCTGCTGAAGATCCTGTCGAAGATGGGCATCTCCACCATTGCGTCCTACCGTGGTGCGCAGTTGTTCGAAGCCATCGGCCTGTCCCAGGAAGTCTGCGACTTGAGCTTTCGTGGCGTACCGAGCCGGATCAAGGGCGCGCGTTTCGTCGACATCGAAGCCGAGCAGAAGGCCCTGGCTGCCGAAGCCTGGAGCCCGCGCAAGCCGATCCAGCAGGGTGGCCTGCTGAAGTTCGTCCACGGTGGCGAATATCACGCCTACAACCCGGACGTGGTCAACACCCTGCAAGCCGCTGTGCAGCAGGGTGACTACGCCAAGTTCAAGGAATACACGGCGCTGGTGGATAACCGCCCGGTGTCGATGATCCGCGACCTGTTCAAGGTCAAGACCCTCGAGACGCCGCTGGACATCAGCGAGATCGAACCGCTGGAATCGGTGCTCAAACGCTTCGACTCCGCCGGTATCTCGCTCGGCGCGCTGTCGCCGGAAGCCCACGAAGCCCTGGCCGAAGCCATGAACCGCCTGGGTGCGCGTTCCAACTCCGGCGAAGGCGGCGAAGACCCGGCACGCTACGGCACCATCAAGAGCTCGAAAATCAAGCAAGTCGCCACTGGCCGTTTTGGTGTGACCCCGGAATACCTGGTCAACGCCGAAGTGCTGCAGATCAAGGTGGCCCAGGGCGCCAAGCCAGGCGAAGGCGGGCAACTGCCAGGCGGCAAGGTCAACGGCCTGATCGCCAAGCTGCGTTACGCAGTGCCAGGCGTGACCCTGATCTCGCCTCCGCCGCACCACGACATCTACTCGATCGAAGATTTGTCGCAGCTGATTTTCGACCTCAAGCAAGTCAACCCCAAGGCCCTGGTCTCGGTGAAGCTGGTGGCAGAAGCTGGCGTCGGCACCATTGCCGCCGGTGTGGCCAAGGCCTATGCCGACCTGATCACCATCTCCGGCTACGACGGCGGCACCGGTGCTTCGCCGCTGACCTCGATCAAGTACGCCGGCGCTCCATGGGAACTGGGCCTGGCGGAAACCCACCAGACCCTGCGCGGCAACGACCTGCGCGGCAAGGTTCGGGTGCAGACCGACGGTGGCCTGAAAACCGGCCTCGACGTGATCAAGGCGGCCATCCTCGGCGCTGAAAGCTTCGGCTTCGGCACCGCGCCAATGATCGCCCTGGGCTGCAAATACCTGCGCATCTGCCACCTGAACAACTGCGCCACCGGCGTGGCGACCCAGAACGAGAAGCTGCGCAAGGATCACTACATCGGTACCGTCGACATGGTGGTGAACTTCTTCACCTACGTCGCCGAAGAAACCCGTGAGTGGCTGGCCAAGCTGGGCGTGCGCTCCCTCGAAGAGCTGATCGGGCGGACCGACCTGCTGGACATCCTCGAAGGCCAGACCGCCAAGCAGCAACACCTGGACCTGACACCGTTGCTGGGCAGCGATCACATCCCGGCAGACAAACCACAGTTCTGCCAGGTCGAGCGCAACCCTCCGTTCGACAAGGGCCTGCTGGCCGAGAAAATGGTCGACCTGGCCACCTCGGCCATCAACGACCTGAGCGGCGCCGAATTTAACCTGGACATCTGCAACTGCGACCGTTCGATCGGTGCGCGGATCTCCGGTGAAATCGCGCGCAAGCACGGTAACCAGGGCATGGCCAATGCGCCGATCACCTTCCGCTTCAAAGGTACTGCCGGGCAGAGCTTTGGCGTATGGAACGCCGGCGGCCTGAACATGTACCTGGAAGGCGATGCCAACGACTACGTGGGCAAGGGCATGACCGGCGGCAAGCTGGTTATCGTTCCGCCCAAGGGCAGCCTCTACAGGACGCAGGACAGCGCCATTATCGGCAACACCTGCCTGTACGGCGCCACGGGCGGCAAGCTGTTTGCCGCCGGTACCGCGGGCGAGCGTTTTGCGGTGCGTAACTCCGGTGCCCACACCGTGGTCGAAGGCACTGGCGATCACTGCTGCGAATACATGACCGGTGGTTTTGTCTGCGTCCTGGGCAAGACCGGTTACAACTTCGGCTCAGGCATGACCGGTGGTTTCGCCTATGTGCTCGACCAGGACAACACCTTCGTTGACCGGGTCAACCATGAACTGGTGGAAATCCAGCGGATCAGCGGCGAGGCGATGGAAGCCTACCGTAGCCATTTGCAGCGTGTGCTGAACGAGTACGTCGAGGAAACCGACAGCGAGTGGGGTCGTGAACTCGCCGAGAACCTCGATGATTACCTGCGCCGTTTCTGGTTGGTCAAGCCTAAGGCTGCCAGCTTGAAAACGTTGCTTTCCAGCACTCGTGCCAACCCGCAGTGATATGCGCCTGAAGAGTTTGATGAGGTTTTAACATGGCTGAACGTCTGAATAATGACTTCCAGTTCATCGAGGTCGGGCGCAAGGATCCGAAGAAGAAACTGTTGCGTCAACGCAAGAAAGAGTTCGTGGAAATCTACGAACCCTTCAAACCCCAGCAGTCGGCCGACCAGGCCCACCGCTGCCTGGGTTGCGGTAACCCGTATTGCGAATGGAAGTGCCCGGTGCACAACTTCATTCCCAACTGGCTCAAGCTGGTGGCCGAGGGCAACATCCTCGCCGCCGCCGAACTGTCGCACCAGACCAACACCTTGCCGGAAGTCTGCGGCCGGGTGTGCCCGCAAGACCGTCTGTGCGAGGGTGCCTGCACCCTTAATGACGGCTTCGGCGCGGTCACCATCGGCTCGGTGGAGAAGTACATCACCGACACCGCGTTCGCCATGGGCTGGCGCCCGGACATGTCCAAGGTCAAGCCGACCGGCAAACGTGTCGCGGTGATCGGTGCGGGCCCGGCGGGCCTGGGTTGTGCCGACGTGCTGGTGCGCGGCGGGGTGACCCCGGTGGTGTTCGACAAGAACCCGGAAATCGGCGGTCTGCTGACCTTCGGCATCCCCGAGTTCAAGCTGGAAAAGACCGTACTGAGCAATCGCCGCGAAGTCTTCACCGGCATGGGCATCGAGTTCCGCCTCAACACCGAGGTGGGCAAGGACGTGACCATCGAGCAGTTGCTCGAAGAATACGATGCGGTGTTCATGGGCATGGGCACCTACACCTACATGAAGGGCGGCTTTGCTGGTGAGGACCTGCCGGGCGTCTACGACGCACTGGACTTCCTGATCGCCAACGTCAACCGTAACCTGGGCTTTGAAAAGTCGCCGGAAGATTTCGTCGACATGAAAGGCAAGAAGGTCGTGGTTCTCGGCGGCGGTGATACGGCGATGGACTGCAACCGCACCTCGATTCGCCAGGGCGCCAAGTCGGTGACCTGTGCCTATCGTCGTGATGAGGCGAACATGCCAGGTTCGCGCAAAGAGGTGAAGAACGCCAAGGAAGAAGGGGTGAAATTCCTCTACAACCGCCAGCCGATCGCCATTGTCGGCGAAGACCGGGTCGAAGGCGTGAAGGTAGTCGAGACCCGTCTCGGCGAGCCGGACGCCCGTGGCCGGCGCAGCCCCGAGCCGATTCCGGGCTCCGAAGAGATCATCCCGGCCGACGCCGTGGTCATCGCCTTTGGTTTCCGTCCAAGCCCGGCCAGTTGGTTCGAGCAGTTCGACATCCAGACCGACAGCCAGGGCCGCGTCGTGGCCCCGGAGCAAGGCAAGTTCAAGCACCAGACCAGCAACCCGAAAATCTTCGCCGGTGGCGACATGGTGCGCGGTTCCGACCTGGTAGTGACGGCGATCTTCGAAGGCCGTAATGCCGCCGAAGGGATCCTGGATTACCTGGGCGTGTAAACCCCGTTCGAAACTGCAACGCAATACCTGTGGGAGCTGGCTTGCCAGCGATAGCATCACCTCGGTCTACCTGACACACCGAGGTGTCTGCATCGTTGGCAAGCCAGCTCCCACAGTGTTTTGTGGTACTGCAAAAACTGCATTCCACCGCGACAAATTGACCCGATAGACAAAAGGCTGACCTGCAACCGTGCCTTTTGCGTCCGGCTCTGAGAAAATGCCCGCACTTTTTTTCCGGATGCCGACATGACTGCCCTGAAGAACGACCGTTTCCTTCGTGCCCTGCTCAAGCAACCCGTAGACGTCACGCCCGTGTGGATGATGCGTCAGGCCGGTCGCTACCTGCCTGAATACCGTGCCAGCCGCGCCAAGGCCGGCGACTTCATGAGCCTGTGCATGAACCCGGAGTTCGCGTGCGAAGTCACCATGCAGCCGCTCGATCGCTATCCGCAGCTGGATGCGGCGATCCTGTTCTCCGACATCCTGACCATCCCCGATGCCATGGGCCAAGGCCTGTACTTCGAAACCGGCGAAGGTCCGCGCTTCAAGAAAGTCGTCAGCACCCTGGCCGACATCGAAGCCCTGCCGATTCCTGATCCGCACAAAGACCTCGGCTACGTGATGGATGCAGTCAGCACCATCCGCCGCGAGCTCAACGGCCGCGTGCCGCTGATCGGCTTTGCCGGCAGCCCCTGGACCCTGGCCACCTACATGGTTGAAGGCGGCTCGTCGAAAGACTACCGCAAGACCAAAACCATGCTCTATGACAACCCGCAAGCCCTGCACCTGCTGCTGGACAAGCTCGCGCAGACGGTCACCAGCTACCTCAACGGCCAGATCATGGCCGGCGCACAAGCAGTGCAGATCTTCGACAGCTGGGGCGGCGCCCTGTCGGCGGCGGCGTACCAGGAGTTCTCTCTGGCCTACATGCGCAAGATCGTCAACGGCCTGATCCGTGAGCACGAAGGCCGTAAAGTGCCAGTGATCCTGTTCACCAAGAGCGGCGGCCTGTGGCTGGAAAGCATCGCCGATACTGGCGCTGATGCATTGGGTCTGGACTGGACCTGCGATATCGGCAGCGCCCGTGACCGCGTCGGCAGCAAGGTAGCCCTGCAAGGCAACATGGACCCGACCGTGCTGTACGCCAAGCCAGAAGCAATCCGCAGCGAAGTCGGGCGAATCCTCGCCAGCTACGGCAAAGGCAGCGGCCACGTGTTCAACCTCGGCCACGGCATCACCCCGGAAGTCGATCCGGAACACGCCGGTGCCTTCCTGCGCGCGGTGCACGAGTTGTCGGCGCAGTATCACGAGTGATCGTGACCCGATAAAAAACGCCCGGCGCTTGCCGGGCATTTTTTTGCGCGCAGATTAAGTTTCAATTCAGCGAGCCTGTTTACCCTGGGTCCATCGAAATCCAGATGGAATTATCGCCATGAAAGCACGCTACCTCGCTCTGCTCGTTGCCCCCCTGTTCAGCACCGCGGTCCTGGCTGCCGGTTACACCGGGCCGGGTGCCGAGCCCATCACCACGGTGGCCGCGGCCAACGAAGCAGCTGACGACACGCCAGTCGTCCTGCAGGGTTTTGTGGTGAAGAAGCTGAACAACGACGACAAATACGAGTTCAAGGATTCCAGCGGTACGGTCACCGTTGAAATCGATGATGAAGATCTACCTGCGGTCGCCTTCAACGACAAAACCAGGGTCAAGCTGACCGGTGAAGTGGAAAAGGGCTTGCTCAAGCGTGAGATCGATGTCGATCGGGTGGAAATCCTCAACTAAGACCGAGTTTTTCCCCAAGGGCCGCCATGCGGCCCTTTTTTGCGTCAGGGCTTGGCGCTCTCCGCCAGGGTCGGCAACTTCGCCAGCTTCAACGCGACCAGCAGCGCAATCACCAGCAGCGTGCCGATGAACAACCCGATCCCGTTCCAGCCGCCCTGGTGCCAGAACACGCCGCCCACCGTACCGGCGATGCTTCCCCCGGCGTAGTAGCTGAACAGGTACAGCGACGATGCCTGGCCCTTGGCCTTGGTGGCGCGGCGGCCGATCCAGCTGCTGGCCACCGAGTGTGCGCCGAAGAAGCCGAAGGTGAAGATCAGCATGCCGACGATCACCAGTGGCAACGGGCTGAGCATGGTCACGGCCAACCCGCCAAGCATCAGCACGATGGTGCCCCAGAGCACCTTGCGCCGACCCAGGCGATCGGCCAGGGAGCCGATCTTCGCCGAACTGTAGATGCCCGACAGGTACACCACCGACAACAGGCCGACCAAGGCCTGGTCCATGTGGTAAGGCGCGGCCAGCAGGCGATAGCCGATGTAGTTGAACAGCGTGACGAAGGCGCCCATCAGCACAAAGGCTTCGAGGAACAGCAGCGGCAGGCCGGCGTCGCGAAAATGCATGGTGAAGCCATCGAGCAAGCTGCGTGGGTGCAGCGAGCGCGCGCGGAAGTTGCGCGATTCGGGGAGGATCTTCCAGAACACCGCCGCGGCGATCAGCGCCAGCCCGCCAATCACCAGCATCGCCGTGTGCCAGCTGACGAAGTCGATCAGCACCCCGACTATCAGTCGGCCGCACATGCCGCCAATGGCGTTGCCGCCGATGTACAGGCCCATTGCCAGGCCGATGTGCTGTGGATGGATCTCTTCACTGAGGTAGGTCATCGCCACCGCCGCCAGGCCGCTCAGGGCCAGGCCGGTCAGCGCGCGCATCAGCAGGATGCCCTCCCAGGTCGGCATCAGGGCGCTGCCCAGGGTGCACAGCGCGGCGGCGAACAACGCTGCGACCATCACCGGTTTGCGGCCGATGCGGTCGGACAGGGGGCCGGTGATCAACAGGCCGATGGCGAGCATGCCGGTGGACACCGAGAGAATCAGGCTGCTCTGCGCGGCGTTGATCGAGAACTCATGGGAAAACAGCGGCATCATCGGCTGCACGCAGTACAGCAAGGCAAAGGTGGCGAAGCCGCCGCTGAACAGCGCGAGCACCGTGCGCAGGAACATCGGCGTACCTTTTTCGATGTACACCTCATGCAGTTGGGCGACCCCGGGGGCCTGTGCGGCAGGCGGAAGATCATGGGCGAGTGGCGCAACAGCAGTTTTCACGGGGGACCTCGGGAGTGCACGGCCGGGCAGGCAATGAAAAAAGCATATAGCTGGCTAATGTTTCTATCCAATATATTGTTCGACCTGTTTAAGAGGTTTTACGACCTAATGGAGTTTTCATGGAATTGCGCCATCTGCGCTACTTCATCGCCGTCGCCGAAGAACTGCATTTCGGCCGCGCGGCACAGGTGTTGGGCATCTCCCA
Organism: Pseudomonas sp. P5_152; assembly: GCF_033989915.1. Classification (NCBI taxonomy): domain Bacteria; kingdom Pseudomonadati; phylum Pseudomonadota; class Gammaproteobacteria; order Pseudomonadales; family Pseudomonadaceae; genus Pseudomonas; species Pseudomonas sp. P5_152. The sequence continues at coordinate 3,518,996 of NZ_JASFAH010000002.1, forward strand.
ACCGCCACTGAGCCAGCAGATCCAGGTGCTGGAACAAGAGGTCGGGGCGCGTCTGTTCGAGCGTACCAATCGTCGGGTCGAACTCAGCGAAGCTGGCCGGCTATTCCTCGAAGAGGCGCGGCTGGTACTGGCCCAGGTCGACAAAGCCGCCGATGTGGCGCGCCGCGCTCAACTCGGCGAGCTGGGGGAGTTGAAGATCGGCTTCACCTCATCGGCGCCGTTCAACTCAACCATCCCCCAAGCCATCTTTGCCTTTCGCCAGCGCTTCCCGGCCGTGCACCTGAACCTGCGGGAAATGAGCAGCACCCAGGTCGCCGATGCACTGGTGGACGAGTCGATCCAGGTCGGCATCATGCGGCCGTTGCCGCTGCCGGACTCGCTGGAGGTGGTCGAGCTGACCCGCGAGCCGCTGGTGGCGGTACTCAGTGCCAAGGACCCGTTATCGGTGGGCAGTGAGGAGGGCCTGTTTCTGTCGGCGCTGGCCCATGAACCGTTCGTGTTCTTTCCGCGCAGCTACGGCAGCGGCCTCTACGCGCAACTGCTGAGCCTGGCACGCGACGCTGGCTTCAGCCCGCACTTTGCCCAGGAAGCCGGCGAGGCCATGACCATCATTGGCCTGGTGGCGGCGGGGCTGGGAGTCTCGGTACTGCCGGCGTCCTACCAACGGATGCGCATCGACGGCGTGGTCTACCGACCGCTACTCGATCCGCTGGCCATGTCGGCGGTGTGGCTGGTTCAGCGCAAGGACCAGAAGTCACCGATGGCCAAGGCGTTTGTCGAGCTACTGACGCGCAAGGTCGACGCAGTGAAGTCGTGAGCAAGGTGTCGCTCTCGGGACATTTCAAGTAATGGATTGAACTTAGTGGTTTTCGCGATTCTTGCGCAGAATCGATTTCTTTAGTCGGGTGACACGGATGCCACTTCAATATCAGCCCAAGGAAGGCAGTGTGCTGATTTGCGACTTCAGGGGCTATGAAGTCCCAGAAATGATCAAGGTCAGACCTGTTGTCGTCATACGAAAGCACAGGAGCAACCGCTTGTTGGTGACAGTTGTTCCACTCAGTACAACCGCTCCAGACTGTGTGCTTGAACACCACCTGGAGCTGTCCAGCCATTTGCAGGGAGCGAACCCGACTTGTTGGGCAAAATGCGATATGGTCGCGACAGTCAGTCTCTCCAGGCTCGATCGAATCAAGAGTCGTGATCGCAAAGGAAAGCGCGTGTACGGCATTTCACAACTTGAAACAGATGAGTTTGATGCCATCAAGGTCGCGGTGCGTAGGGCGCTGGGTTTGTGATGCGGTCGAATCTGGCGCAGGCAGGCGAGTTGCCATCTATTGTCCGAGACGCCATTCCGGGCAATACTGCACAAGTTCCCGCAAGGGGCTTGTGAGACTCTGAGGATCCTGGTCAACCAGCCATCGCAGAGCCAGGCAGGTAAAGGGTGATGACAAGCCGACCTGTCTGTGAAGGGGCGCCGAAAGGCGCCCTTTGTCGTTCTGGTGTTACGCCCAGCGCTTGAAAATCAACGAAGTATTCACCCCGCCAAAGGCAAAGTTGTTGTTCATCACGTACTGGTTGCACATCTGCCGGAACTCGCCACGCAGGTAGTCCAGCGCGCCGCACTGGGGATCGACGTGGTCGAGGTTGAAGGTGTGGGCGTATTCGTCGCTGTTGAGCATTTCAATGCTGAACCAGGACTCCAGGGCACCGCAGGCGCCCAGGGTGTGGCCCAGGAAACTCTTTTGCGAGCTGATGGGCATGCGGTTGCCGAACAGGCTGCTGGTGGCTATGGTTTCGGCGATGTCACCCTGTTCGGTGGCGGTGCCGTGGCCGTTCACGTAGCCGATCGCTGCTGGCTCCCGGCCGGCGTCCTCTAGCGCCAACTCCATGGCCCGGCGCATGGTGCTCTGTTCTGGACGGGTGGTGTGTTGACCGTCGGCGTTGCTGCCGAAACCGACTACTTCGGCGTGGATATGCGCACCACGAGCCAGCGCGTGCTCAAGTTCTTCAAGCACCAGCATGCCGCCACCCTCACCGATCACCAGGCCGTCGCGCGCAGTGTCGTAGGGCCGTGGGCTGGATTGCGGCGCATCGTTTTTCAGGCTGGTGGCGTAGAGCGCATCGAACACCATGGCCTCGGTCGGGCACAGCTCTTCGGCGCCGCCGGCGAGCATCAACGGCAAGCGTCCGAACTTGATCGCCTCATAGGCGTAGCCGATGCCCTGGCTGCCGCTGGTGCAAGCGCTGGACGTGGGGATCAGGCGCCCGGTGAGGCCGAAAAAGATGCTGATATTGGCTGCCGTGGTGTGCGGCATCATGCGCACGTAGGAGTTGGCGTTGAGCCCTTCGGCCACCGAGTTGAGCAGCATGTTGCCGAAGGCCTTGATCTCGTCGGTGCTGCCGGTGGATGAGCCGCAGGCCACACCCATGCGCCCGTCCTTGATCGACTCGTCACCTAGCAGGCCAGCGTCGGCCAGGGCCCGTTCGGCCGCGCCAACTGCCAGGCGGGACACCCGGCCCATACTGCGCAGCTGTTTGCGGGTCCAGTGGGCCGGCACCTTGAAGTCATCGATGGGGCCGGCCAGCCGGGTGTTCAGCTCGGTGAACCGATCCCACTCGTGCATGCGCCGGATGCCGCTGTGGTTGGCCTTGAAGTGGCCGGCGATGGTTGCCCAGTCGTTACCCAGGGAGGTGATGCCGGCCATGCCGGTGACGACGACGCGCTTCATCAACACAGGCCTCCATTGACGGCCAGTACCTGGCGGGTGATGTACGAGGCTTCTGCCGACATCAGGAAGTTCACCGCGCCAGCCACTTCTTGTGGGGTGCCCAGGCGTTGTGCGGGGATCATTTTCATCAGTTCTTCCACCGGCACGTTGTCATCGAGCATGGCTGTGTCGATCAGGCCGGGTGCGACGCAGTTGACGGTGATTTTGCGCTTGCCCAGCTCGATCGCCAATGCTTTTGCCGCGCCGATCAGACCGGCCTTGGAGGCACTGTAGTTGACCTGCCCGCGATTGCCGATCAAGCCCGACACCGACGTGATGCAGACGATCCGGCCGGCGGCGCGGCGGCGGATCATCGGCATCATCACCGGGTGCAGTACGTTGTAGAAGCCGTCGAGATTGGTGCGCATGACCTGGTCCCAATCTTCTTCGCTCAGGGCGGGAAATGCACCGTCGCGGGTCAGTCCGGCGTTGAGCACCACGCCGTAGTAGGCGCCATGGGCCTCGACATCGGCCTCCAGCACGGTTTTGCACCGGGCGCGGTCGGCGACGTCGAACTGCAGGACCCGGGCGCGCCGGCCGAGGGCCTCGATCTCGGCCTGGACCGCGTCGGCCTCGGCGCGACCGCTGCGGCAGTGGACCACGATGTCATGCCCGGCCTGCGCCAGGCGCAGGGCGATGGCGCGGCCGATGCCACGGCTGGAGCCGGTGACCAGTACGAATTCAGTCATCACTGGACTCCTTGGATTGATCGAGATATTGAGCCGCCTGGGGCGGGCGGAACACATTCAGGCGCGCACTGGCGTGAATGCCGGTGCCGTGGATATGGCATTCGAACACGCCCATGCCATTGTCATCTTCCAGGGAGCGGAACCCGTGGATAGTCAGCTCGGTGCCAGCCGGGAACTGCTCGACGTTGCACTCGAACTTGCGGGTACCGAGCAGGAACCCCAGTTCCACGGGGTTGCCGCGCCGCCGGGCATGGCAACCGGCAAAGGCGGCGACGCTCTGGGCCATCAGCTCGATGCCGACCCAGGCCGGCAGGCTGCCGTCCGGATGGTTGAACAGGCCGTCGGGCTTGACCGTCAGTTGGGTGTGAATCTGTTCTTCGTCGAACCCCAGGACCCGGTCGATGAGGATCATGTCGCCAGCGTGGGGCAGCAGTTCGGCGAGCGGCCAGTCAATCATGGTGCGTCTCCGATAATCAGGCTGACGTTGTTGCCACCGAAGGCGAAGGAGTTGCTCATCAGGTAGCGCGGACCAATGGACGCCAGGCGATCGGTCGGCGTCACCCATTGCAGCGCTGGCAGCCCTGGGTCCGGCTGGCCGTCCCAGAGGTGAGGAGGCAGGACGTGGGCGGGGTTGTCCGCGCCCAGGCTCAACCAGCAGAACGCCGCTTCCAGGGCCCCGGCAGCGCCAAGGGTGTGGCCGGTCAGGGGCTTGGTCGAGGAGCACGGTACGCCGGCCGGGAACAGACTGGCCACGGCCTGGCTTTCCATCGCATCGTTGTGCTGGGTCGCGGTGCCGTGCAGGTTCAGGTAGCTGATCTGCCCGGGCTGCAGGCCGGCACGGTCGAGGGCCTTGTGCATCGCTTGTCGCGCGCCGCGACCGGAGGGCTCGGGGGCGGAAATATGGTGTGCATCGGAACTGGCGCCGCCACCGAGCAGGGCCAGCGTCGGTTGCTCATTGGCACAGCGGGTCATCAGGAACAGTACCGCCGCCTCGCCGATGTTGATGCCATTGCGGTTCACGGAGAACGGATTGCAGCGTTGTTCGGACACCGCTTCCAGGGCCGAAAAACCGTTGAGCGTCAGCTTGCACAGGCTGTCGACGCCGCCGCACAGCACTGCGTCGCACAGGCCCTGGTCGAGCAGGCGCTGGGCGCTCAGCAGGGCGCGGGCGCTGGAGGTGCAGGCGGTGGAAATCACATAGGCCGGGCCGCGCAGTTGCAGCCAGTCGGCGAGGAAGTCCGCCGGGGCGCCCAGTTCCTGTTGCCGATAGTCATAGTCTGCGGGGAATCGCCGGTCCCGCAGATAGGTGGCCAGGCCCTGGCTGGCTTCGTCGATCCCTGAGGTGCTGGTGCCCAACACCACTGCTATACGCTGCGCTCCGTAGCGTTGGATGACCTGGTCGATGTCGGCACGGATCTGCAGCGCCGCTTCCAGCAACAGCTGATTATTGCGACTGGCGTGCTGGCGCAGATGAGCGGGAATAGCTGCCAGTTCGCCCTGGACTGCCGCCACCGGCAGGGCGCGCTGTGGCACCCAGCCCGACTCGACACGCATCCCCGAGCCGTCCCCGGCGAACAGGTTGCGCGCGACTTCCTGCTGCCCGCGACCGAGGCTGCAGACCAGCCCGAGGGCGTTGAGGTAAGCCGTCATGGGGTGTCCCCGCGAAGTGGCGTGACCTGATAGGTCGGGCCCTGGGGCAGGCTGAGCTGAAAGTTCAGGGGCTGGGCATAACGTACGTCCCAGCGCGTGGGCAGCGAACGTTGCGCGCCATGCTGCCAGGCGCTGGGGTAGTTGGCTTGCAACTGGTCTGGCGGCGTCAGGGCAAACAGTAACGCGGCGAACAGTTCCCGGGCTTGCGGGTTGGGCGGCAGCAGGCCGTCAGCCTGCCACTGGCCGTTGACCAGTTTCTGGCGTGCCTGGGGGATACCCAGCAAGTCCATCATTGACCAGCGAATCCCGGGTTCTTCACGCTGGATCACCAGCACCCAATCCTGGCGTTGCTGGTCCTGCGATTGTTGCACGTGCAGTTGCAGCGGCAGCGCCAACGCCGGTTGCCCCGCGGGCAGAGGTGGTTGGCCTGCGCATGCGCTCAGCAGCAAGGCAGCACCCAGCAGCATCAGGCGAGCGACAAGGTCACGCTGGCTCATGTGGCATCCCGGGCACAGAATTGCGAGATCATTTTCAGCCGGCGCCGGGCCTCGCTGACAAACGGATTGCGTTCGTCCCAGGCATAGCCGGCGAGGATCGCGCTGATCATGCGGCGGATCTCCACGGTGCCGCCCTGGTGGTAGATCACATCCTGGAAGGTGCCGTTGTACCAGCCTTCGACATAGCAGCGGAAGGTGTCGACCCCGCGTTTGAGGGGGTCGGCGAACTCGCGTTGCCAATCGACGCTGTGCCCCTGTAGTTGGCGATCGAGGACCGCGGCGGCCATGCTCGCCGAGCGCATGGCGATGGTCACGCCGGAGGAAAACACCGGGTCGAGGAACTCCGCGGCATTGCCCAGCAGGGCAAACCCCGGCCCGTGCAAGGTCTTGACGTTGGCCGAGTAGCCGCCGATGGTCCGGGCCTCGGTGTCCCACACGGCGTTTTGCAGAACCTTGGCCAGGCTCGGGGTTTCGGCGATGAAGCCTTGCAGGCAGGCATCCAGGTCGGCGCTGCGCCCGGCGAAATGCTCGGCGGCCGCGACCACGCCCACCGAGCAGCGGCCATTGCTGAACGGGATGGTCCAGAACCAGATATCGCGTTGGGTCGGGTGGGTGGTGATGAGGATTTTCTCGCGCTCGAACGCCGGGCTGTCGATCCGGTCCTGCACGTGGGTGAACACCGCCTGGCGCAGCGGAAAGTTCGACGCCACTTCGAGGTCGAGCAAGCGCGGCAGCACGCGGCCGTAGCCACTGGCGTCGAGAATGAAGGCGGCTTGCACGGGGTACTGGCTGCCGTCCTCGCGCAGTACCTGCAGGAGGGGTTGCGGGCGCTCGACATCGACGCTGACGATGGCCTCGCCGTAGCGGATTTCCACCCCTTGCAAGGCGGCCTGGTCGGCCAGCAACTTGTCGAAGTCGGCGCGCTGCACCTGAAAGGTGGTCGGCTTGCCAGCGGTGAAGGTGTCACCAAAGTCGAAGGCGCTGTAGTGCTCGCCCCAGGCGAAGGCGGCGCCGTTCTTCAGCTGGAACCCGGCGGCGTTGACCGCATCGAGCATGCCGGCTTCTTCGACGAAGTCCAGGCAGTGACACAACAGGCTCTCGCCGATGGAAAATCGCGGGAAATGCTGGCGTTCGATGACCAGCACATCGTGGCCCTTGCGCTTGAGCAGCGCGGCGGCAATCGCCCCCGAGGGGCCGGCGCCGATGATCACTACCTGACGCTGTTCTATTTCAACGGTTGGCACGTGGACTCCTTGCCGTAGCGGCGCTATTTCCGGGGGCGCGGTGCATGCCGAGCAAGGCCGGCAGTAGCGTCGCGACGAGACCCATCAGCATCAGCGCGAAGTACAGCGCGCCACTGATGAGCTGTTGTTGCAGCAGCAGGTTGAGAAAGACGATCTCGCTCAACCCGCGAATATTCAGCAGCACAGATTCGCGCCAGCGGCTGGCGCCTGCAAAGGATAGTCCGGCCCAGCCCAGGCCCAGCCAGTTGCCGAGCAATTTGCTGGCGATCGGCAACAGCAGCAAGGCCAGCAATTTACCCCAGCCCAGGCTGTCGAGGGCGCTGTGCACGTCGATCTGCACAATGCCGAAGGTCAGGATCAGCGGGATGGCGATCCAGGTCTGCACACGGTTCATCCACACCGCCGGCAGGGGCAGCACCAGCGCGATTTTCATGGTGGCCATCAACAGCAGGTAGCCGATGCCGAGAATCAGGGCGTTGAGCTTGTAGTGCTCGGCCACTACCAGCAACAGGAAAAACCCGGCGCTGTAGATCAGCGGCTGGCGCAGCCCGAGCAGGCGCAGGAGCAGCGGCGTGCACGCACCGGCCAACGGCAGCAACAGGCTGCTCAGGTGCAGGCTGCCCTGGGCCACAGCGAACAGGGTCCAGCAGGTCAAGTCGATGAGGATTGCCGTTTGCACCAGGCGTCGGGTCGCAGCCGCGGGATAGCCGATGTGGCGCAGGTACAGGTACAGCACCGGGATCGCGGTGATCGCGAACAGCAGGCCGACCGCCAGGGAACTGATCCAGGGTTGCGCTGGCAGCAGCCAGATGGCCGTGGCCAGGCCGCAGGCGAAGGGCAGGCAAAAGCTCGGCAGGGCGATTTTCAGGCTCTGGCGGTCCAGGCGCAGGTCGATCACGTCGCTGAGGATATGCCCCAGCAGCAAGGCAAAACCCAGGCTGTAGAGGTTTTTCAGCCACCCGGGGCCAATCAGTTCGGCACCCGTGAGCTGCCAGCCCGGCTCGATCCAGAAGTACATCAGCAACGGCAGGCCAAAGGTGGCCAGCAGCAACTGGCTGACGATCGGAATCAGGCCCAGGTGTCGGCCGAGGTAGGTGGCCGCGGCGAACAGCGCCAGGGCCAGGAGCCAGAACAGGGCAATCAGCATGCTTGCGGCTCCCGGCGTGGCGCCGTGTGGGCCTGGCTTCCCGCCCACGGTGCGAGGATGAAGCTGAACACCAGCCCCAGGCTCACTGCCAGGCCGAAGTTGTTCACCGCCGGGGTGCTGGACACCGCCAGCAGGCCGAACGACAGCCAGGTGGTCAGCGCCGCCAGCAGGGTGCCGAGCAGGCTCACCGCCGCGCCACCCACCTGTTCGCGCATCAGGATCGCGTAGTCGACGCTGATCGCCGTTACCAGCAGCAGGCCGAACAGGCTGAACAGGGTCAAGGGTTGCCCCAGCCAGCCCAGGCTGGCCAGGCTGCACAAGGCGGCCAGCAACGGCAGGAGGACGATGCGCAGGGCACCGCCCAGGCCAAAGGGCAGAATCAGCACCAGCACGATCAGCACGCAGGAAGCGAGCTTCAACTCGGCGGCGCTGATTTGCGTGGCGGCGAATACCTGGTTCAGGTCGCCGAGGCGATCCACCAGCACCACGCCGGGCAAGTCCTGGGTCTGCACCCGCAGTAATGCTGGGTCGTTCAAGCCTTGCAGGCTGACCATGGCCGCCACACCCTCGGCGTTTGGGCCCAGCCAGAGGGTGCGGTAGGGTTCAGCCAGCGGCCCCAGCAGCGCGGCATCGATATCCTGCAGCGGCAGCGCCTGCAACGCCGCCAGTTCTGCCTGCAGCGCCTCGTTCGAGATGCCGAGGGCCAGCAAGGGCTGCCAGTGCTGGGGCAGCTTGGCCAACGCCTCGCGCACCTGCTGCTGCACGCTGGGGGTACTGACCAGTTGATCGAGCGCGAGGAAACCCTGGAGTTTTTCCAGGTTGACCAGTTGCTCCAGGCGTTCGCTCAAGGCGCTCTGGCGCTCGAGCAATTGCTCCTGGTTGGCGGCCCGCACCAGGAAAAACTGACTGGTGGGCTGAAAGCCGGTGATCTGCGCGATGGTCCGCGCCTCTTCGGTGAGTTGCGCGGGCGCTCCGACCCATTGGCGAATGTCGTTGCGCGTGTGCAATTGCAACAGGCCACCGACACAGAAGGCGAGCAGCAGCGCGAGCAACACGGGGGTGCGCAGGTGTTTGAGCAGGGCTTCGCGCAGGTTCAACAAACCTTCGCAGATCCGCAGCGGCCACTGCGCCGGGTTCAGCTCCAGGCCCTTGAGCAGCGCCGGCAGCAGGCACACCGCCGACAGATAGGCGCCGAGCAGTCCGGCGGCCGAGAACACGGCGATCTGGGTCAGGGCCGGGAACGGTGTCCAGGCCAGGGCCAGGTAGCCAATGCAACTGGTGATCAGGCTCAGGGTCAGCCCCGGCAAGGTCAGGCGCAAGGCCGGCCAGCTGCGCCAGGGTTTCAGGCTCCAGCTCTTGGACAGGTAATGCAGTGGGTAATCCACCGCCACCCCGATCAGGCTGGAACCCAGGACCAGGGTCATCACATGCATGTGGCCAAACAGCGCGACACAGGCCACCGCGCCAAACAACATGCCCACCAGCACCGGGACGAACGCCAGCAGCACCCGCCAGCGGCGGAAAGCCAGCAACAGCAGGAGCAGGATCCCCAGGGTGGCGCCGCCGCCGACCCAGGTCATCTCCCGGGTCGCCTGCTGCTGACCGGCAGCGGCATACAGCAGGCCGCTGGCCGCGAGCAGTTGCACGTCAGCCTTGGCGGCCTGTTCGCGGCTGCGTTCGAGCAGCCCGGCCACTTGCAGCGGCAGTTGCATGTCGAAGGCATTGCCGGCGGTGCGGGCCCGCAGCAGGACCCAGCTCTTGCCGTCGGCGTCGGCAATCAATGCGCCGCTGCCGATGTCCAGCTGCACCACGCCGCGCTGCGGTTGGCTGTTCTGGATACGCCCGGTCAGGCCCAGCCAGTCGTCCTGGCTGGGCACCAGGCTAAAGCTGCTGAAGGGGTCGAACAGGGCTTGCAGGCGTTGCTGGATAAAGGCGTCCGGCTGTTCCAGCAATTGTTGCCGGTCGGTCTTCGACAGCATGGCCAGGCGACCTGACAGCAGTTGGCTGCGCAGGGCCGGCAGATCGGCTTGCAGATCCCACTGGACCTTTTCGAACAGACCGCTGGCCTGCCATTGAGCGCCGAGGGTCTGCGCCATCTGGATGGCCTGACTGCGCTGCTGATGGCCGACCAGCACCAGCATTTCCCGGTTCAGCGGTTCTTGCATGCGCTGTTCGGCGCGCAGTTCCAGCGCGTCAGGAGTGGTGCCGGGCGCCAGTTCCATGAGGTTGGCCGACAAGGGCGCACCGTCGCGCCATTGCCAGGCGCCGAGCGCGAGCACGCCCAGCAGCAGGCCCAGGAACAGCCAGGGCAGCCTGCGTTCACTGGGCAAAGTCATGTTGCTCCGCGTCACTGAGAGGTTGATTGGCGGTGCTGTCCTGCATGCGCAGCAGGGTGCTGTCGCCCTGGGTTTCGAGCAGTTCGATGCGCTGTACCAGTTCACCGCCGTCGATGTTGATTTGCTGGAATACCTGCTTGAGCAGCAGCGAACGCGGGGTCAGGGTCAGGTGCCAGCGCCGTGCATCGCCACTGAGCGCCAGTTCGAAATCACGCTGCAGTCCGCTGCTGTCACCTTGCAGCACCGCGAGGAACAAACGGTTCTGCTCGGCACCGGCACTTTTGCCCGGCAGCATCTGCCAGCCGTTGGCGTCACGCCGGGCGATGCCTTGGGCGGTGATGCGGTAGTCCTGCTGCAGCGGAGTCTTGAGCAACCAGAGCAAGCCGTGATCCTTGGCCAGTACGAAGCTGCCCTGGCTGGTCAACGGCTGGGGCAGGGCGCGCAGGTGTTTTTCCTGAATGAACTGGCCGTGGATTACCGTGGGTTTGGCCAGTTGAGTGCTGAGCTGTTGCAGGTCGAATGCCTGTGCGCTGAAGCTCAGTAATACCCCCATTCCGGTAGGAACGAGCTTGCTCGCGAAGAACCTGAGGACGCGTCGCAATACCAGGCGTGCAGCGTTATCGTTGACGACTTTCGCGAGCGAGCTCGCTCCTACAGGGGGGGTGTGCATCATTCGAGGGCTCTCGTGACGGCATCGGTGAACACTTTCGGCGAGGCCAATTGCATCTCGCGGCTGGCCAGGTCGACGGCGACCTGCACCGTGCAGGCACGGGTCAGGCGCTCGCCGCTGGCGAGGTCGCTGATCAGGTAGCTGATCTTCAGGCGGTTTTCCCACTCAACCAGGCTGGCCCGCACATTCAGCCGCTGGCCGAACACGGCGCCGCGCACGTAGCGCAACTGCAGGTCGATCACCGGCCAGGCGTAGCCAGATTCCTGCATGGCCTTGTAGTTGTGGCCCAGGCTGTCGAGCAGGGCGCAGCGGGCGATCTCCAGGTACTTCACGTAATGGCCATGCCAGACCACGTGCATGCTGTCGACGTCAAAGAACGGCACGAGGATCTCGGTGTCGTGGTGCAGCACTCCCTTGCTACGCATGCAGCCTCCAGTGTTGTTCGCCGATTCGTTGCAGGCACAGGCGCAACTCGCCTTCCAGGGCACGGTCTTCGATCACCGGGGCAAAGTCCTTGGCCAACTCCGCGTGCATGGCCGCCAATGCTGGCGGCAAGGGCCGGGCATCGGCTGCCTGGCCGCGTAGCCACACCCCTTGCTGGGCGGCCAGCAAGGTGGCGGCAGCGACTTGCTCGGTCAGTTCCAGCACGCGGATCGCGTCGCGGGCGGCAATGGTGCCCATGCTCACCTTGTCCTGGTTGTGGCATTCGGTGGAACGCGAGAACACGCTGGCCGGCATGGTGTTTTTCAACGCTTCGGCGGTCCAGGCGCTGGTGCCGATCTGCACCGCCTTGAAGCCGTGGTTGAGCATGGCCCGCTCGGCGCTGGCGCCTGACAGGTTGCTCGGCAAACCATGGTTGTAGCGTTCGTCCACCAGCAAGGCGAGCTGACGGTCGAGCAGGTCGGCGACGTTGGCCACCAGGTTCTTCAGGCTGTCCATGGCGAAGGCGATGTGCCCACCGTAGAAGTGCCCGCCGTGCAGCACGCGCTCGGCTTCGGCATCGATGATCGGATTGTCGTTGGCGCTGTTGAGTTCAATCTCGATGAACGAGCGCAGCCAGTTCAGGCTGTCCGCCAGTACGCCCAGCACATGGGGTGCGCAGCGCAGCGAGTAGCGGTCTTGCAAGCGATGCAGGGGCGCGGTGGGCGCATCGATCGCCAGGTCCTTGCGCAGCCAGGCGGCGACTTGCATCTGCCCTGGGTGGGGCTTGGCGGCGAACAGGCGCTCGTCGAAGTGTTCCGGGTTGCCTTGCAGGGCGACCACATTCATCGCGGTAATGCGCGTGGCCAGTTGCAGCAGGTAGTCGGCGCGGGCGAAGGCCAGGCAGGCCAGGCCGGTCATCACGGCGGTGCCGTTCATCAGCGCCAGGGCTTCCTTGGGGCGCAGTACCAGCGGTGCCCAGCCGAGCTCGCGGTGGACCTCGGCCGAGGTGCGGCGCTCACCGCACCACAGCACCTCACGCTCCCCAGACAGGGTTGCGGCCACGTAGGACAGCGGCGTCAGGTCACCGCTGGCGCCCACTGAACCTTCCTGGGGGATCAGCGGCAGGATGTCCTGGTCGAGGAACGCCTGCAGGCGCTCCAGCAGTTCCACGCGAACCCCGGAGACGCCATGGCACAGCGACTGCAAGCGTGCGGCGAGTACGGCGCGGGTGGCCTGGGCATCAAGCAACTGGCCCAGGCCACAGCCGTGAAAGGTGTACAGGTGACGGGGCAGGGCCTCGACGTGGTGCAGCGGAACCGCCACCACGCAGGAATCGCCGTAACCGGTGGTCACGCCATAAATCACGCCTTCCTTGTCCAGCAACGAATCGAGAAACCGCGCGCCCTTGGCGATGCGCTCGCGGTAGGCGCTGTCGCTTTGCAGCCGCGCAGGGGCCTGGCGGTTAGCCAGGGCCAGCACGTCCTCGATGCGCAAGGGGAGTTCGCCGAAGGTTACCGGCTCAAGCGTGGGCGTCGTCATCGGCTTTCCAGAAAGGGTAGAAGTTGAACCATTGTTGGGGCGCTTGCAGGCAATAGTGACTCAGGCGTTCGGCATAACGGGAAGCCCACTGATGAATGACCTGCTCGCGCTCGCTGCGTTTCCACAGTATCGCCTCGGCGAAGGGTTCGAGGGTCAGTCGGTAGTGGCCCGCGGGTTGCTTCAGGCACAGCAGCAGATTGACCGGGCATTTCAGCAAGCCGGCCAGCAACCACGGGCCTTGCGGGAACGCCGCCGGATGGCCGAGGAAGTCCACGGTCACGCTGCGCCCGCCGTGCAGGGGCACCCGATCACCGGCGATCGCCAACCATTCGCCACGCTCCAGGCGCTCGTGCAGCTGCAGCATGGTCAGCGGGTCCAGCTCGCTGACCTGGATCAGCCGCAGGTTGGTCGCCCCGGCTTCCCCCAGCAAGCGGTTGAACTGCTCGGCGTGCTTGGTGTGCACCAGCACGTTCATGGTGACCCGCTCGCCGATCTCCGCCAGTGCGCGGCACACCTCGAGATTGCCCAGGTGGGCGCCCACCAGCAGTTGCCCGCGGGCACCGCGCAGTTGATTGCGCAGCAGGGCCGGGTCGATGATCTCGATCTGCTCGATGCTCAGCTTGCCGTTCCAGACGTCGAGCTTGTCGAGCATCGAGTCGGCAAAGGCCATGAACTGGCCAAACACCCGCCAATGGCTGGGGCGCAAGTCGTCGCGAGCGCTCCAGTCGGCCAGGCGCTGCTGGTACTGCCAGGCGCTCTGGCGGGCATTACGGCCAAACAGGAAAAAGTACAGGACGATGCCGTACAGCAGCGGGCTCAATGCGCGTCGGCCCAGCAGCTTGGCAGCGCCGGCGGTGAATTTCATCAACCAGAAGCTGCCGCGCTCCTCGCGGTCGGCCCAGTGCTTGTTATCGGCGTTGCCACTCATCGGCGCCACCGCCGCCAGAGCAGCGCGGGCGAGCGCAGCAGCATGCCGAAGAACAGCCGCGTGTGCATGCGCGTAATCAGCACGTTGTCGTAGAACAGGCGAAAGTGCGAAACGCCGTCCAGTGGGTAGTGCACCCGGGTTTGCAGCCACAGCATGGGCTGGTTGCGCCAGGCCAGGCGCACCAGGATGTCGGAGTCGAAGTCCATGCGCCGGCCGATGTTGGCCGAGTCGATCAGGGACAGGGTCGGTGGCAGCGGATAAACCCGATAACCACACATGGAGTCGCGGATCTGCAACGACAGGGTGTTGATCCAGACCATCACGTGCGTCAGGTAGCGCGCGTACAGGCGGCCTTTGGGCACGCTGGCGTCGTACAGTGGGTAACCGCAGACCAGCGCCTCGGGGTGGGCTTTGGAGCAGGCGATAAACCGCGTGGCATCCTGCAGGTCATGCTGGCCGTCGGCGTCCACCTGCAGGGCATGGCTGAAGCCCAGGCGCGCGGCTTCGCGCAGGCCGTGCATCACCGCGCCACCCTTGCCCTGGTTGACGCCCAGGCGCAACACAAACACCTTGGGCCGTTGGCCGAGGGCATCCAGTACCGCGGCGCAGGCCGGGCTGCTGGCATCGTCCACCAGGATGCACGGCAAATCGGCGGCCAGCATGGCCTCGACCACCCGGGTAATGGCGGTTTCGTGGTTGTAGACCGGGATCACCGCGCAAGGGTTATGCATCAATTGCGCTCTCGAGCAGGATCCGCCCACTGGAGCAGGTGGCGGTGGCATTGCGGTAGGTGAAGTACAGCTTGCCGCGTGTTGCGTCAAAGCGCAGGTGCAGCTGGATTTCATCGCCCGGGCGCACCAGTTGCTGGAACTTGAGCACTTCCATACCGGCAAACTTTTGCGGCAGGTTCATCAACTGCAGGCCCAGCTTCAAGGCCCAGTCCACCTGCACCACGCCCGGCAACACCGGTGCGAGAGGGAAGTGACCGCTGAAGTAGGCCAGGTCCGGGGGCACGGCCAGTTGCAGGCTCCACTGACCTTCGTCTTCACTCTGCTCCAGCACCTCGGGGGTCTTGGGGCGCGGCGCCAGGAGCAGGGCATCGATGGTTTTCTGCGGGAGTTTGCCCTGGGCATTCATCGGCAGTTGTCGCAGCAAGCGCCAGCGGCGGGGCAGTGCCAGGGTTTCGCAATGCTGGTTGAGGTGTTCACGCAGGACCTGGGTCAGGTTGCGCCGACCAATATTGCGCAAGGCATGCAGGCCCGTTTCGCTGAGGACCAGCACTGCGCCGAGCGAGGCACGGTTTTCCTGGACCACGCCCAGGCGGGCTTCGGCGACCCAGTCGTGGGTCACCAGGGCTTGCTCGAGCATGGGCAGGGAAATGCGTTTTTCTTCCAGTTTGACGATCCGGTCCAGGCGCCCCAGCAGTTCGAAGCGCCCGTGCGCGTCGATGCGGGCGGCATCGGCACTGTGTTCGACATGACCGGGCGGCAGGTAGGGCGAGGCGATCAGCAAGGCGCCGTCGCTGTCCTGGCGCAGCTGGACGCCGGCAAAGGGCTGCCAGGGCTCATGCCCCTGACGCCAGGCAATGCCACCGGTTTCCGAGCTGCCGAGGATTTCCGTTGGCCATTGCTGCAGCCGGTTATGCAGGCTTTGCGCGGCTTCGCCCGGCAGCGCGCCACCGGAAGAAAACACCCGGCGTACCGCACTCAGGGCCGGCCAGTCGAGGTTGTCGCCCATGCGCTTGAGCAGGGCCGGGCTGGCGACCCAGGCAAAGGCCGGATGTTCGCGACTGGCGCGCTGCAGGTCTTCGGGAAACGCCAGTTGTTTGCGCACGAACGGGCGCCCGGCACACAACGGCCACAGGACGCGGAACAACAGGCCGTAGATATGTTGCGTGGCGACGCTGCCAATCAGGCAGGCGTCGCCCAGGTCGGCGCCCCACAGCTGCTCGAGGGCCTCGACTTCGTTGGCCAGTTGGCGCAAGGACTTGTCGATGCGCTTGGGTTCACCGCTGGAGCCGGAGGTGCACAGGCTCAATTGGCAGCGATCGAGATCCAGGGTGGCGGGCGCCAGTGGCGGGTCACGCAAATCGTCGAGGCAGGCATCACCCGGCTGGTTGCTCAGCCACAGCTCGACTTCACTGCTCCAGCGTTGACGGGTCTGGGCTTGCAGGTCGGCAGGCAGCAGTACGCTGACCCCGGCGCGCCAGGCGCCGAGCAGGGCGATGGCCAGGTCGGCGGCGTCTTCCAGGTGCACGGCAATACGCTGCACGCCGCGGGCCTGCAGGCCGGCAGCCAGGCTCAGCGCCTGCTCGCACAGGCGTGCGTGGTCGAGCGCAGGGCCGCTGGTCACGGCCCGCTGTGTTTGAGTCTTGAGCAACAGGTGCTCAAGTTTTATCCAGTTCATGGGTGGCCTCGTACCCGTTGTCGTATGAGCCACTCGATGGCAAACATCAGACCGATCAAAACGTAGGAAATCAGCCCGGTGTACAGCGCCCACCAACTCAGCGGTGCCCACAGGGTCAGGGCAGCAGCACACAGGCCGTTGCACAGGAAAAACAGGCACCAGGCAATCGTCACATTGCGGGTATAGCGGATGGCTTTTTGCGGCAACTGCGGCTCGCGCAGGCGCGCCAGGCGCTCGACCATCGGCGGGCCGTACTTCAGGCTCGCGCCGAACAGCCCCAGCAACAGGCCGCTGATCAGCACCGGGTACCAACGCAGCAGGCCCGGGCTGTCGAGCAACGCCAGCATCAGGCAAAACAGCAGCACTGCGCCGGCCATCAGCACGTCGCCAGGGCGTCGTTTGCCCGTCACGGCCCTGGCCAGCCACAGGCTGCCCAGCAGCAGGGCGAATTGCCACGGGGCGAAGTGCGCCATGCCGTAATACACCGCAAAGGGGTACAACAGGCCCGTGAGCAACAGGCCAAGGCCGATCACTGGGCTCATGCTGCCGGTTGAACCAGACGATAGACCGCCTCGACCACATCGCTGACAGTGCGCACCGACTTGAACTCTTCGGCGGCGATTTTCTTGCCGGTCTGGCGCTTGATGTGGTCGATCAGGTCGACGGCATCGATGCTGTCGATCTCCAGGTCCTGGTACAAGTGGGATTCAAGACTCACGCGCGCCGGATCCAGTTCAAAGAGTTCGACCAGGGCATCGCGCAAGGTGTTGAAAATATCGTCACGAGTTTGCATGGTCCGGTCTCAAGCTGCCTGTTTTGCCGTGACGAACGCCGCAAGGCTCGCCACATTGATGAAGTGGTTGCGGGTGTCCTTGGCGTCGGCATCGATCTTGATGCCGTACTTTTTCTGGATCGCCAGGCCCAGCTCCAGGGCATCCACGGAGTCCAGGCCCAGGCCTTCGCCGAAGAGCGTCTGCTCATCGCCAATGTCATCGACACCGATATCCTCCAGGCCCAGGGAATCGATGATCAGCAGTTTTATCTCACGGTGCAGTTCGCTCATCTTCGGCGAGCTCCTTAATATAGTAATGATGCAAGTAGTCGTTGAGCTTGCGCGAGGCCTGCGGCGCAGGCCCCATCGCGGCGAAGGCTTGTGGGTCTATATCGGCCCCCACGCGGAAACTGAAGTGCACGCGGCGCTTGGGGATCCGGTACCAGGGTTCGGCTTTGGTCAGGGTGGTCGGGCTGACCTTGATTATCACCGGGGTAAGGATGCTCGCACCCCGCAGGGCAATAGCCGCCCCTCCACGATGGAAGGCCGGTGGCTGGCCGGGCTGGGTGCGTGTGCCTTCCGGGAAGATAATCAGGGTTTGCCCGCTCCTGAGCGCGTCGGCGGCGGCATCGAGCATGTCCATGCTGCCGTCGTTGCTGATGTATTCAGTGCAGCGTAGCGGACTGCGGGTAAAGGGGTTCTCCCAAAGGCTTTGCTTGACCACGCAATTGGCGTGGCGCACCAGGCCGATCAGAAACACCACGTCGATCAGCGACGGGTGATTGGCCATGATCATCTGTCCCGGACGGCCGAGGCGTTCTGCGCCCTGGATGTCGTAGGTCAGCACGCCGGTACGGGTCATGAACCGCACAAACAGCCAGAACAGCCGGCTGACCGTCGCGCGTGCCCGCCGCCTGTGGGTCGGGGCATCTGCGGGCAAGCAACCGAGTACCGGAAAAACCACCAGCCGCAGGCACAGCCCACCCAACCCGAACAGGGCAAAGCTGGCAGCCGTCGCCAGCAGGCGCCAGTAGTAGGCGTCGCGGGTTTTTTCGGTCACGGATTGCGTTGCCAGGTCCATACACGATTTTTCCAGGCATGTTGGCAAGAAGTCTCCTGGCCGAGGAGCACAGGTAACAGATTCAGCGCGTGGGGCCAGTGGGCTTTGGACAACGGATCCGCTGCGCTGTTCAGGGACAGCTGCCAGTCTTTACCGGGGGTCAGCAGCAAGCCGACGGCGTAGGGAAACGGCACGTCGTCGATCCACGGTGAGTAGGCCTTGGGGGGCTGATCTTCGGTCACCACCAGCAGCACTGCCGGTGCACCTTCATCGAGCAGGGCCGCGGCTTCCAGCACGCCATGTTCGAGGCCGTCACCGGCGGCGGCCAGGGCGGTCATTTCGCTGGTTTCCCCGCGCATGATCGACCACAGTCCGATGATCGCATTGTGCACTGACAGGCTGAACTGGGTAGGCGACAGCGGCTGCTCGGTCGCCAGGTCGCTGAGGATCTCGAAGGTGCGCGGGGTTTCACCATGACGGGACACGAACACCAATGGCAGTTGCTCGCGACCTTCGGCCAGCGGCCAGCCGACGCTGAAGGCCATGCGGGCCAGGCGGCTCAGGCGGCGGCGCTGCATGGCTGGAAGAAAGGATACGTCGGGAGCCTCATCGCTGGCCGGGAGTACCACCGGTTGGCGGCTCCAGGCTTGCCAGTCGTCCACGCTTACGAGCCCAGGGGCCCAGGCGCGCCATTGGGCGATGCTGAATGTGATCACTGAATTCTTCCCGCCCCTGCGGGCTTCCTTGACGCGGTAAGTCGTTTCGATTGGCGACTGACCTGGCGTGGCACGGCGGCCGAGTGTCGCGCATTATCCCGGTGCTGTTGGCTTGTAGCAAATGCTGGTTACATTTTGTTCAGTAGATGGTGAGCGTTCTCAAGTAACCGGCGGCGGGGCAGTTCTGTGGTTTTCGCCGGGGAAATCTGCCAGCCACTTCTTCAGTCATTGGAAGATCGCGCTGGTTAACTCGAAGAGATTGCAGCTGACTCTGTAGTCTGTTTGCCGCCAAGGTAGCTAAGCGGCATCGAGGCCTACTACACTCGGTCATTCTTTGATACACGGAGGTTTTGCAATGCGGCGCGTGGTGTTCAATCAGAAAGGTGGCGTGGGCAAATCCAGTATCGCCTGCAATCTGGCGGCGGTCAGCGCCAGCGAGGGCTATCGCACCCTGCTGGTGGATCTCGATGCCCAGGCCAATTCCACTCAATACCTCACCGGCCTGACCGGCAATGACATTCCGATGGGGATTGCCGACTTCTTCAAGCAGACCCTGTCGTCCGGGCCGTTCTCGAAGAAGAACCGGGTGGATATCTATGAAACCCCGTTCGACAACCTGCACGTGATCACCGCCACGGCTGAACTGGCCGACCTGCAGCCTAAGCTTGAGGCGAAGCACAAGATCAACAAGCTGCGCAAATTGCTCGACGAACTGGCCGAAGACTACGACAGGATCTACCTCGACACCCCGCCAGCCCTGAACTTTTATGCGGTTTCAGCGTTGATCGCCGCCGATCGGGTGTTGATTCCCTTTGATTGCGACAGTTTTTCCCGTCAGGCGCTGTACGGCCTGCTGGCGGAGATCGAAGAATTGAAGGAAGACCACAACGAAGGCCTGGAGGTCGAAGGCATCGTGGTCAACCAATTCCAGGCGCGGGCCAGCCTGCCGCAGCAGATGCTCGATGAGCTGATTGCCGAAGGCCTGCCCGTGTTGCCGGTGTACCTGGGCAGTTCGGTGCGCATGCGTGAGTCGCACCAGGCCAATACGCCGCTGATCCACCTTGATCCACGGCACAAGCTGACCCAGCAATTCGTTGAGCTGCACAATCTGCTGGAAAACGCCTGACTCTAGCTGTCAACACAGAACCACTGTGGGAGCGAGCCTGCTCGCGAAAGCGGTGTATCAGGCGACATCTTTATTGAATGTCAGTCCGCTATCGCGAGCAGGCTCGCTCCCACAGGGTCTGTGTTGTTTCAGATGCCTTGGCTGCGCAGCCAGGCCATCAACTGCGGTAACGGGAACGCCCCGCTCTGCCGGGCGATTTCCCGGCCGTTCTTGAACAGGATCAGGCTCGGAATCGAGCGAATCCCCAGCTGCGCCGACAACTGCTGGTTTGCTTCGCTGTCCAGCTTGGCCAGCCGGCACTTGCCCGCCAGTTGTCCGGCCGCCTGCTCGAACACCGGTGCAAACGACTTGCACGGCCCGCACCAGTCCGCCCAGACGTCTACCAGCAGCGGCAGATCGCCCTTGATCTGGCTGGCGTAGTCGCCTTGCTTCAATTCAAACGGCTTGCTCAGCAGGACTTCGGCCTTGCAGCGCCCGCATTTTGGATGGTCGTCGAGGCGCTCGGCAGGGATGCGGTTGAGGCCGTTGCAAGCAGGGCAGGGAATGAGGCTTGGGGACGTCATGATTAGTTCTCGGAAGGCAATCTATGAAGAAGATCTGGTGGCGGAATCTGGTTTATCAAGAAGGCAGTTTGTAGGGCATTACCTTCTTCAGATAAAGATAAACCCTACATGCATTGGCGTATGAGCTGACTTCCCGCTCAATATCAGGCTGTTAGCCTGACGCTTTGCGTGCGGCTCTGTGGTCGGCGTTTCAAACTGAAGGGATCTAACAATCATGAGTAACACAAATGAGTCGGCTTCGGTCGCCGAGTCAACTACTTACAATGATGTAAACATGAGTTGCGGGCATTGCAGTTCGTTGTTGACACCTTCGTATCAGCAGGCGTTTGAACTGATCGAGCTACACCCGATCTCTTGCGATCAATGCGGTTCGGAACTTCTGCTTGAGGAAGGTGACCGTCAGGTGCTGGACAAGAAGCTACAAACAGCCGCCCGCGTGGGAAAGATGGCCTTGCTGATTATGTTGCCTTATTTCTTGATCGGTATGGTTGCAAGCCTCTACGCGGCAGACCCTGAAGTTTCAGGTTTGTTTGTGGCGATCGGCTTTGGATTAGCGTTCATTATCAAGAGTGCCGCTACGGTTAATATTGATCGCGACTTTGTGCTTTTCAAGCACGGTAAGCGGCCTGAGCCGGCTCAGGCCGATTGATGCAACGAGTTTTTGGCTCGCATTCCGAGCTTGGAAGATTGCTTTAGCATTTTGCCTAGATGTTTATCTGAATATCACCTCACGACGAACAACTGATCTCCAGATGCTTGCCCCATTCCGGCGGGCGTTCAGCGTAGCTGTCCATTCCCGGTTGTTGCTCGAACGGCTTGCTCAGCACCGCGTGCAGGCGGCGGACTTCGCAATAGTCGCCATTTTCTGCCGCATCGATGGCTTTTTGCGCCAGATAGTTGCGCAGGATGTACAGCGGGTTGACCGCGTGCATCCGTGTGCGGCGCTGTTCCTGGTCAACCACCCCTTCACGGGCCACCCGGGCGCTGTAACGCTCGCCCCACGCATCGAAACCCTGGATGTCGACAAAGTCATCGCGCAAGCGGGCTAGGGCCTGCTCGGGTGCCTGATCGCCGAGGCGGCGGAAAAACAGGCTGTAGTCGACGGCACTGTTTTGCATTAACTGCAGTAGCTGCTCGACCAGGGTCTGGTCACTGTCTTCGCCGGTGGTCAGGCCCAGGCGTCGGCGCATCAGGTCCAGGTAATGGGCCTGGAACAGCGGCAAGTACAGGCTCAGGACCTCGCGCAGGGCTTCGACACTGATGAATGGCGTCAGGGCCTGCGCCAGGGCGCTGAGGTTCCACTGGCCGATCGGTACCTGGTTGCTGAACGAGTAGCGGCCCTGGTCATCGGAGTGGTTGCAGATGAAGTGGGCATCGAAATCGTCGAGAAAGGCGAATGGCCCGAAGTCGAAGGTGATGCCCAGGATCGACATGTTGTCGGTGTTCATCACCCCGTGGCAGAACCCATAGGCCTGCCACTTGGCAATCAGCTCGGCGTTGCGCTCGACGATTTCGCGGAACATCGCCAGGTAAGGTTCCGGCTGTTCCAGGCACTCGGGGAAGTGTTGCGCCAGGACGTGTTCGCCGAGGGCCTTCTGTTGCTCGGGACGTTTGGTGTAGTAGAAGTATTCAAAGTGGCCGAAACGCACGTGGCTCGGCGCCAGGCGCAGGACCATCGCCGCCCGTTCCTGTTTCTCGCGCCACACCGGTGTGCTGGAGCCGATCACACAAAGCGCGCGGCTGCTCGGGATGCCCAGTGCGTGCAGCGCTTCCGAGGCGAGGAACTCGCGGATCGAGGAACGCAGCACGGCGCGGCCATCGCCCATGCGTGAGTAGGGCGTCTGCCCGGCCCCCTTGAGGTGCAGGTCCCAATGCTCGCCGGCCTGGTTGTAGACCTCGCCCAGCAATAGCCCGCGGCCATCGCCCAGTTGCGGGTTGTAGGAACCGAACTGATGCCCGGAGTAGACCATTGCCCGGGGTTCGGCTTCTGCCCACAGTTTGTGACCGCCGAACAGCTCGGCGAACACCGGGGTCTCGGCCACCGCCGGGTCGAGGTCCAACAGGGCCATGGCGGCGGGGCTGGCCACGACCAGGCGCGGCTCGCTGATGGGCTCGGGCAGGACATGGGTTGAGAACGCGTCGCCCAGGCGAGCGAAGCGGTTGTCGAAGGTCAGTTCGTCGAGGGCTTTCAACGGCCATCTCCAGCAGAATGTCCGAGCATTCTGCTGGGGATTGCCCGGTTAGTCGAGTTTCGGCGCGGGTGGTTGTTGCTCGCCAGAGAGGTCCTTTGCCGCAACGATGGTTTTCGCTTCCGGTTCGATCGGCACCATCTTGTATTCCTGGCCGTGGAGGTTCTTCAGGTACACCTCCATCTGCCGGAACGAGATGTTGATGTGCTGCTTCTTGAATTCGCGGTTGATGAACCGGTTGATCTCGTCGAGGACCGGGTTGCGGTCACCCAGGTCACGCACATGCACGCGCAGTTCGTGATCCAGGGTGCTTTCGCCGAAGTTCAGGAAGTACACGTGGGGCTCCGGCTCCTTGAGCACCCGCGGGTTATCGCGGGCGGCCTTGAGCAGCAGCTCCTTGACCAGGTCCAGGTCCGAGCCATAGTCCACGCCAAGCTTGAGCGTCACACGGGTGATGGTGTCGGTCAGCGACCAGTTGATCAGTTGCCCGGTGATGAACGTCTTGTTCGGGACGATGATGTCCTTGCGGTCGAAGTCGGTGATGGTGGTTGCGCGGATGCGGATTTTGCTCACCGTGCCCGACAGGTTGCCGATGGTGATGGTGTCGCCGATCCGTACCGGACGCTCGAACAGGATCATGATCCCGGAGATGAAGTTGGCGAAGATTTCCTGCATGCCGAAACCCAGGCCGACCGAGAGCGCCGCCACCAGCCATTGCAGCTTGTCCCAACTGACCCCGAGGGTCGACAGGGTGGTCACGAAACCGATGCCGGCGATCACGTAGGTCAGCAAGGTGGTGGTGGCGTAGGCGCTGCCCTGGGCCAGGTCAAGCTTGGACAGCACCAGCACTTCCAGCAGGCCGGGCAGGTTGCGCGCCAGGGCCATGGTGATGCCGATGATGATCAGGGCGCCGAGCATGTCGCCGATGCTGATCGGCACCATGCTCATGTTGGCGCCGGTGCCGCTGGTGTATTCGTAGAGGGTGATGTTGTCCAGGTACGAGAACACCGTGATCAGGTCGGCCCAGACCCAGTACAGGGCGGCAATGAAGCCACCCAGCAGGGCCAGGCGGATCAGGCGCAGGGATTGCTCGTTGACCTTCTCGATGTCCAGCGTCGGTTCTTCGACCACCACTTCGCCATCGCCGGCTTCCTTGGCCGCCAGGCGCTTGGTCAACGCCCGCTGGTAGGCCAGGCGCCGAGCCGCCACGGACAGGCCACGCACGAAGGTGGCCTCGATCACCAGCCAGAACATCAACAGGTACAGGGTGTTGATCAACCGGTCGCTGAGCTTCAGGGCGGTGTAGAAGTAGCCAAAGCACACGGCAATGAACAGCGCCACGGGCAGCGCGGTGAACATCACCCCGACCGCCTTGCGAAACAGCGAGGCGTTGTTGTGGGTCGGGCTGTGGAGCAACAGGCGACTGAGCAGCCAGGCCATCAGGGCGTAGCAGGTCAGCACCACGCCGATGCCCAGCACATCATCGGCCAGTGCCGCCGGTTGCAACTCGGCCACCGCTACCACGGCGACCAGTGCGATCACCACCACGCCCAGGCGCCGGATCCAGCCGCGAAGAAACTCGACCTGGGGTTTTTCCCAGCGGAAGTGCAACTGCGCCACGCCGCCGGGAGCCAGGATCCGGTAGGCGGTGTAGAACACCAGCCAGGCCTGGGACACTTGCAGCAGGGCCGCACCGAGGTTGGTGTTTTGCCCGCGGGCGTCGATCTGCAAGGCGTAGCCACACAGCGCCAGTGCCAGGGAAACCGGCATCGCCAGCAGCACATTGATCAGAATTGCCTGGGGCGTGTGCCATTGACTGTCGCGCTTGAAGTGCCCGATATCCTGGTGGACCTTGTTCAGGCGGCCATACAGGTACTTGCGGCGCCACAGTAGAAAGCCGATCAGCAGCGCCAGCGGGGTGAACAGCAGCGGTCGCTGGATCAGGCCGTCACTCAGCTCGGTCAGGGTCGAGGTCCAGGGCAGGGTGTTGATCTGCTTTTCCAGGCGCGTCGGCACGGCCCGCAGCCATTCCAGGTCCAGCGGCTTGTTGCTGGGGATCCAGAACATCTGTTCGTCGAGGGTCGAGCGCAGGTTCTGGGCGGTGGTCAGCAGTTGCTTCTGGTTCAACTGCAGGGTGATGGATTCGTTGAGCAGGGCGCTCAGCTCACGGTTCAGGCGCTCCAGCAGGTCGACCCGGGTCAGCGCCAGCTCCAGCAGGTTCTTGCGCAGTTGCGGGGTAACCTGGTCCGGCGGTTGGGCTGCCAGCAAGTTATCCACATAGGCTGTGGGATTGCTGATCAGCTCGCGTTGCTGATTGACTTCGAATTGGTACAGGCGGATGTCGGCAATCTGGTCGGCCAGGTCGCGGTCCAGGCGCAAGCGGGGCAGGGCCTGCTTTTGCTTGTAGAGGATCTTCGACAGCAGCAGGCTGCCCTTGAGGACGCTGATCTGTTCGTCCAGCGCCGCGTCGCTCTGGGTCACGGTGTCGAGCTGCTGCTTGGTTTGCAGGTTCTGCTGGGTCAGTTCGTTGAGGCGGTCGGTGCTTTTGAGCAGGTAGTCGGAGAGCTTCAGGTTGGCCGCGCTTTCGGTGGCGAGCAGGCTGCTGCCGCCGGCTTTCTGGGCTTCGATCGACTGCTGGGTAACCGTCTCCTGGGACTGTGCCAGGCGTTTCTGGTTGATCAGGGTCTGCAGGTCCTGGATCTCCCGCTCCATACGCACAGTGCGTTCGGTCAGCAGGTCGTGCTGGCTGTTGCCCAGGTCCTGTAGCTGGCTGTTGCCGGCCAGTTCCTGGCGGCGCAGCGGGATCAGCGCATTCAGGGCGGCGAGCTCGGCGTTGAGCAGATCGCGTTGCTCGTTGGAGAGAGTCTTGCCGTTGTCCTTGCCGGTCTTGAGGATGTTGTTGATCTGCAGGATACGGGTCTGGCTGCTGCTGATTTCGGCCTGGGCGCGCTCGGGGCGGGTCTGGGCCGTGATGATCAGGCTATTGGCATCGGCCAGGGCCTTTTGCAGGTCGCTTTGCTGGGTACTGCGCTCGGTGAGCATCTGTTCGAGCTGCGGCACGCTCAGGCTGGCGTAGCGCTGGGCAACCGGGATCACCTTGGTCGCCTCGAGACGGTCCAGTTCGCGCTGGTTCTCGATGTTCTGCTTGGGCGCGGTGCTCAGCTGTTGCTTGAGGTCGTTGAGGCGCTTGTCGTAATCGGCCTTGTTCGACAGCTGGGTCAGGGTCTGTTGCAGTACCGCTTGCAGGGCTTTTTGATCGGCCTCGGGCAGTTTGCGTTCGGCGATCTTGTCCAGGCTCTTCTGCACGGTGTCAGCGGAAGGTGGTTCGGCCGCCTGCAGGGTGCCGACGGAAAGACTCAGCCCCAACAGGGCTACAGCTAAAAATGTGCGCAGGGTTGGCATAGAGACCGATCGAAAACGTGGCGGAAAAAGGAGTTTAGAGGAACAACCCGGGGCCCGGGCGACTTCCTTCGGGGAATCTGACGCCCACTTTGGCAATCTTGTTCCCGTCCATGACCGCAACCGTCCAGATGGTGTTGTTCCATTCCACCTGGTCACCTACCACCGGAGCGCCGCCGACTTTCTGGGTAATGAAGCGGCCCAGCGGCATGTCCGGATCGACCCCTTCGAGTTGCAGCCCGTACAGCGCGGAAACCGCGCCCAGCTGGGCGTCGCCTTCGAGAACGAAGTCGCCGAAAAAACGCAGGTCGAGGCCCCGTTGCGGGGCCTGGCTGAACAGTTTTCCGAGGGCCGGGAGGTTGTGTTCATGGCCGATCACGCAGAGCAAATCATCGACTTCGAGCACCGTACTACCCGACGGATGGAGCAGTTGCTGGCCGCGAAACAGGGCAGCGATGCGGGTGCCTTCGGGCATTTTCAGCTCGCGCAGGGCTGCGCCGATGCACCACTTTTCCGCGCCGAGACGGTAAACGAACAGTTCCCACTCGCTGGTCACGTGCACTTCCAGGGCTGCGCGGGAGATCGGCGCGGGCTCCGGCGGCACCGTCACCTTCAGCAGCTTGGCCACCCACGGCAGGCTCGTGCCCTGGACCAGCAGCGACACCAGCACGATGAAGAACGCCAGGTTGAAGTACAGCTGGGCGTTGGGCAGCCCGGCCATCAGCGGGAACACCGCGAGAATGATCGGTACCGCGCCGCGCAGGCCGACCCAGGAAATGAACACCTTTTCCCGGCCATGGAAAGCCTTGAATGGCAGCAGGCCGACCATCACCGACAGCGGCCGGGCAAACAGGATCATCCACAGGGCCAGGCCAAGGGCCGGCAGGGCGATCGGCAGCAGGTCGTGGGGCGTTACCAGCAGGCCCAACACCAGGAACATGCCGATTTGCGCCAGCCATGCCATGCCGTCGAGCATGTGCAAAATGCCGTGGCGGCTGCGCACCGGGCGGTTGCCGATCACCAGGCCGCACAGGTACACCGCAAGGAAACCACTGCCGTGCAGGGCGTTGGTCAGGGCAAAGACCACCAGGCCACCGGCGATCACCAGGATCGGGTACAGGCCGGTGGCGAGGTTGATCCGGTTGACCATCTGCAGCATCAGCCAGCCACCGCCCAGGCCAATCAGGCCGCCGATGCCGAACTCGCGCAGCAGGTGAGTCAGCAGGCTCCAGTGCAGGCCGGTCTGGCCGCTGGCGAGCATGTCGATCAGGGTCACGGTGAGGAACACCGCCATCGGGTCGTTGCTGCCGGACTCGATTTCCAGGGTGGCCGTCACACGTTCGTTGAGGCCCTTGCCGCCGAGCAGGGAGAACACCGCCGCGGCATCGGTGGAGCCGACGATGGCGCCGATCAACAGGCCCTGGATCAGGTTCAGGTCGAACAGCCAGGCCGCGGCCATGCCGGTCAGCCCGGTGGTGATCAGCACCCCGACGGTGGCCAGCGACAACGCCGGCCATAACGCCACGCGAAAGCTCGAGACTCTGGTGCGCAAGCCGCCATCGAGCAGGATCACGGCCAGGGCCAGGTTGCCGACCAGGTACGCGGTGGGGTAGTTATCGAAAATGATGCCGCCACCGTCAACGCCGGCGGTCATGCCCACGGCCAGGATGATCACCAGAATCGGGATGCCCAGACGGGAGGAAAGTGAACTTACTAGAATGCTCGCACCTACCAGCAACGCGCCGATCAAGAACAGGCTGTTGATGGTCGTCGCATTCAAAGGCAGTACTCCGGAAAGCTGAAAGGCGGGCGCGAACTGACCATGCAGTCTGCGTGCCAGCGATTCTAACCTGTTGAAATGTGATGCTGTCAAAAAGCTTTTAAGTGGCCTGTTTCACCCCCGTGTAATCAAGGGGGCGTGGGTAACATTTGCTTGCCCCTGACGAGTTGCAGGAACCAGATGGGCCAATCGCAGTCTTTAACATTCGCGGGAAAGATCGCCGCCAGGAAAATCAAGGCTCTGCGCCGCAATAACCCTGGCGCCTGTGGTGACTTTTCTTTATCGTACGCGCCCTTTGAAAATGCCCGGAATATCAAAATGTTGGAAGCAACCCTAAGCCAATTGGAACAACTGGTCAGCGAGCTGGTGCAACAGAACCAGGAACTGCTCGGCACTAACCAGGCCCTGAGCGCCGAGCTGGCGCAGGCCAAGGACGAAAACGAAAGCCTGCAACTGAGCCTGATGGAACAGGAAGAAAAGCAGGGTGCCACCGTAGCCCGTATTCAAGCCCTGGTTGAGCGTGTGAGCGCAGGTCCTGTGAACGCATGAATCACGGTGCCGATGGGGTAAAAGTCGTTTCCATTCTTGGAGAAGACTATTCGATCAAGGCGCCGGCCGGGGAAGAGCAGATGCTGCTCGATGCCGCGCTCATGCTCAAGGCGGTGCTGGCTGAGACCAAGAAGAAATACCCGACCCTGATCGGGGACAAACTGCTGGTGCTGACGGCGATGAACCTGTGTTCAAAGCAGTTGGAAATGCAGAAACGTCACCAACAGGAACTCGACCGTTACCAAGAGCAAGTCAGCGCCACGGTCGAAGTGATTGCCAAGACCATCAGTCAGGTCTGACTGAAAATAGCGTCGGCCCAGCTGGCGCTATCGCGGGCAAGCCCCGCTCCCACTTATCTGTGAACAACACAGATCCTTGTGGGAGCGGGCTTGTTCCGGGCGGCGATCCGATGATTGGATTTCAGCAGCACCGCAAGGCAGTGATCAAAACCACTCATCCTGCATGCCCAGGCACACGTCATCGCGCGCTTCAAGAATCGCCAGCTCATGGTGGCAACCCGGCACTTCCCAAGTCAGGAAGTAGCGCGCCGCTTGCAGCTTGCCTTTATAGAAGCCGACGTCCGCGGCATTGCCCTTGGCCAACCCTTCTTCGGCGCGGATCGCCTGTTCCAGCCAGCGCCAGCCGATCACCGTGTGACCAAATACCTTCAGGTACAGCGCCGAGTTGGCCAGGCTGCTGTTGACCTTGCCCTGAGCCAGATCGGTCAGCAGGCCGATGGTCACGGTTTGCAGGCGCGCCACCAGCTTTTCTAGTGGCTCACGTAATGGCGTCAGCGATTCATATGCCTGGGCACGTTCGGCGGTGTCGGCGATCAGGCGGATCAGTTGCTTGAGCCCCGCGCCGCCGTTCTGCGCGAGCTTGCGCCCCAGCAGGTCCAGCGACTGAATGCCGTGGGTGCCCTCGTGGATCGGGTTCAGGCGGTTGTCGCGGTAATACTGCTCCACCGGGTACTCGCGGGTGTAGCCGTGGCCGCCGAGGATCTGGATCGCCAGTTCGTTGGCCTTCAGGCAGAACTCCGATGGCCAGGATTTGACGATGGGCGTCAGCAGGTCCAGCAGTTCGTGCGCCTTTTTGCGCTCGGCTTCGGTCTCAAGCGTCGTGGTGTCATCGAACAATCGCGCCGCGTAGAGGCCGAGGTCGAATGCGCCTTCGACGTAGGCTTTCTGGGTCAGCAGCATGCGCTTGACGTCGGCGTGCTGGACGATCGAGACCGGGGCGGTATTCGGGTCCTTGCTGTCCGGCAGGCGACCTTGCGGGCGTTCGCGGGCGTATTCCAGGGAATACAGGTAGCCGGCATACCCCAGCATCACCGCGCCCATGCCGACGCCGATCCGCGCCTCGTTCATCATCTGGAACATGCAGCTTAGGCCTTGGTGCGGCTTGCCTATCAGATAGCCGACACACTCCCCGTTATCGCCGAAGTTCAACGCAGTCGAAGTGGTGCCGCGCCAGCCCATCTTGTGGAACAGGCCGGCCAGCAGCACGTCATTGCGCTTACCGAGGCTGCCGTCATCGTTGACCAGGAACTTGGGGACGATGAACAGCGAAATCCCTTTCACGCCGGCCGGCGCGTCCGGCAGCTTGGCCAGCACCATGTGCACGATGTTTTCCGAGAGCGGATGATCGCCGCCGGAAATAAAGATCTTGTTCCCCTTGAGACGATAAGTACCGTCAGACGCCGGTTCGGCGCGGGTGCGGATGTCCGACAGCGACGAGCCAGCGTGGGGTTCGGTGAGGGCCATGGTGCCGAAAAACCGACCGTCGATCATTGGCTGCAGGAAACGTTGTTTCTGCTCGTCGGTGCCAAAGCTCTCGATCAGGTTGGCCGCGCCCATGGTCAGGAACGGGTAGGAAGTGGTTGCCGCGTTGGCTGCTTGAAAGTGGGCGAAACAGGCTTGCGACAGCAGGGTCGGCAACTGCATGCCACCGGCCTCGAAACTGCGGGCGGCGTTGAGAAAACCGGCCTCGAGGAAGGCATCCACGGCAGGTTTGACTTCCGGGATCAGGATCGCCTTGCCGTCTTCATAGCGCGGCTCGTTCTCGTCGCCCTTGCGGTTATGGGGCGCAAAGTACTTCTCGGCGATGCTGCGGGCGGTGCCAATGGCCGCGTCAAAGGTCTCGCGGTTGTGCTCGGCGAAACGCTCGCGCAGGGTCAAGCCCTCGGCATCGAGGACTTCGTACAGCTCGAAAGCCAGATTGCGGGAACTGAGCAGCGTCTCGGACATGGCGGCCTACCTGTTTTGGAATGGGCCGAGTCTAGAGGCGGGAAGGGCGGGGTGAACAGGAAGATTGATGAGCGTGATGGTGGGCAAGAGCGGTGACTTAACATACTCACCACAAACCACTGTGGGAGCTGGCTTGCCAGCGATGGCGGCAGATCAGTCAACACTAATGGTGACTGACACATCGCTATCGCTGGCAAGCCAGCTCCCACAGGGATTGTTGCTTAACCGGGCATCTGTTGCAGTTGCCCGGCTTATCGGTTTTAGCCGATCGTCATCAAGCTGGCGTTACCGCCGGCCGCTGCGGTGTTGACGCTCAGCGCGCGCTCGATCACCAGGCGTTCCAGCGCAATGCCGGTTTCCCCCGGCGCCTGGCCGTGGACCCCGACGATGGCGCCGGCACGGGTTGCCACTTGCTGGCAAACCGCACGCAACTGGTCGGAGTGACCATGATGCAGCACGGCATCAATGACGACTTCGTCCTTGGTCCAGTCTGCAACCCGCTGGATGCGCGCCTGTACTTCTTTTGGCAGACGGGCCAGCAGTGCC
Organism: Pseudomonas sp. P5_152; assembly: GCF_033989915.1. Classification (NCBI taxonomy): domain Bacteria; kingdom Pseudomonadati; phylum Pseudomonadota; class Gammaproteobacteria; order Pseudomonadales; family Pseudomonadaceae; genus Pseudomonas; species Pseudomonas sp. P5_152. The sequence continues at coordinate 3,550,242 of NZ_JASFAH010000002.1, forward strand.
TTGCTCAGCTCGTTCTCCGGCATCACTGCCGAGCCGCCCACGGCCAGGACCGCAGCCAGTTGCGTCAGCAGGTCGCTTTCGCTGTCCGCCAGGCACAGTACGTGTTCGCGCGGCAGGATCGCATAGCTGTTGCGCTCGCCGGTCGGGCCGGCCAGGACGCGGGTGATACCGCTTTGCGATTGCTCGGCGAACTTCACGCACAGGGCGCTGAGGTCGTTGAGCTTGTGGCTGTCGGCCCAGGCTTGCAGGGCGGTCAGTGGCTTGCGCATGGCATCACGCAGACGCACATCCGGCGCTGTCTCGGCATCGGCACGGGCGAAGGATTGCTCGATCGCGTCGCTTGGGCGAGTCGACAGCAGGCGGTACAGGTACAGCGGGCCACCGGCTTTCGGGCCAGTGCCCGACAGGCCTTCGCCGCCGAACGGTTGCACGCCGACCACGGCACCCACGATGTTGCGGTTGACGTAGACGTTACCGGCATTGACGTTGTCGATCACCTTGGCGATGGTCTCGTCGATGCGAGTGTGCACGCCCAGGGTCAGGCCGTAGCCGGAAGCGTTGATCTGCTCGATCAGCAGGTCGATGTCTTTGCGCTTGTAGCGCACCACGTGCAGTACCGGGCCGAAAATCTCGCGTTGCAGCTCGTCGAAGCTTTCCAGCTCGATCAGGGTCGGCATGATGAAGGTGCCGCGTTTGACTTCCTCGCCATCGGCGATTGCCACCTGGTACACGCTGCGACCTTTGTCGCGCATGCCCTGGATGTGCTTCTCGATGCCAGCCTTGGCTTCGGCGTCGATCACCGGGCCGATGTCCACGGACAGGCGCTCCGGATTGCCCAGGCGGCATTCAGCCATGGCGCCCTTGAGCATTTCGATCACGCGGTCTGCCGAATCTTCCTGCAGGCACAGCACGCGCAGTGCCGAGCAACGCTGGCCGGCGCTGTCGAAGGCCGAGGAAACCACATCGATCACCACCTGTTCGGTGAGGGCCGAGGAGTCGACGATCATGGCGTTCTGGCCACCGGTTTCGGCGATCAGTGGAATCGGACGGCCCTGGGAGTCCAGGCGCCCGGCGATGTTGCGTTGCAGCAGGCGCGCGACTTCGGTGGAACCGGTGAACATCACGCCTTTGACGCGATCGTCGCCGACCAGGCCGGCACCGACGGTTTCACCACGGCCTGGCAGCAGTTGCAGGACGCCTTCAGGGATACCGGCTTCGAGCAGCAGGCGCACGGCTTGAGCGGCGATCAGCGGGGTCTGTTCCGCAGGCTTGGCCAGGACCGGGTTGCCGGCGGCCAATGCAGCAGCCACTTGACCACTGAAGATTGCCAATGGGAAGTTCCACGGGCTGATGCACACCACCGGACCCAGTGGGCGGTGGGCGTCGTTGCTGAAATCGTTGCGTGCCTGCACCGCGTAGTAACGCAGGAAGTCCACGGCTTCGCGCACTTCGGCGATGGCGTTGGCGAAGGTCTTGCCGGCTTCGCGGGCCAGCAGGCCCATCAGCGGCTGGATCTCGCCTTCCATCAGGTCGGCGGCACGTTCCAGGATCGCCGCGCGCTCGGCGGGCGGGGTGGCCTGCCAGATCGGTGCGGCGTTGAGGGCGCACTGGATCGCATTGTCGACGTCTTCGACGGTGGCTTCCTGGACATGGCCGACCACGTCGCGATGATCCGACGGGTTGAGGACCGGTGCCGGGGTTTCGCTGCTGGAGGCACAACCGAGCATCGGCGCGGCTTTCCAGTTGTTATGGGCGCTCGACAACAGAGCGCAGGACAGCGAAGCCAGGCGATGTTCGTTGGCCATGTCGATGCCGCTGGAGTTGGCGCGCTCGCTGCCATACAGATCACGCGGCAGCGGGATACGCGGGTGCGGCAAGCCGAAGCCGCCTTCCAGCGTCGCCATCTGCTCGATCTGGTTCACTGGATCGGCCACCAACTCCTGGATGGAGATCGACTGGTCGGCGATCCGGTTGACGAACGAAGTGTTCGCGCCGTTTTCCAGCAGGCGACGTACCAGGTACGCCAGCAGGGTTTCATGGGTGCCGACCGGTGCGTACACGCGGCACGGACGGTTCAGCTTGCCTTCGGAAACCTTGCCCACGACTTGTTCGTACAGTGGTTCACCCATGCCGTGCAGGCACTGGAACTCGTACTGGCCCGGGTAGTAGTTCTGACCGGCGATATGGTAGATGGCCGACAGCGTGTGGGCGTTGTGGGTCGCGAACTGCGGGTAGATGACTTCTGGTACCGACAGCAGTTTTCGCGCGCAAGCAATGTAGGAAACGTCGGTGTACACCTTGCGGGTGTAGACCGGATAGCCTTCCAGGCCTTCGACCTGGGCACGCTTGATCTCGCTGTCCCAGTACGCGCCTTTTACCAGGCGGATCATCAGGCGATGACGGCTGCGGCGAGCCAGGTCGATCACATAGTCGATCACGTACGGGCAACGCTTCTGGTAGGCCTGGATCACAAAACCGATGCCGTTCCAGCCAGTCAGTTGTGGTTCGAAGCACAGGCGCTCGAGCAGATCCAGCGACAGTTCCAGGCGGTCGGCTTCTTCGGCGTCGATGTTCAGGCCAATGTCGTATTGCTTGGCCAGCAAGGTCAGCGACAGCAGGCGCGGGTACAGCTCGTCCATCACGCGCTCGTACTGGGCGCGGCTGTAGCGTGGGTGCAGGGCCGACAGCTTGATGGAGATGCCCGGGCCTTCGTAAATGCCGCGACCGTGGGAAGCCTTGCCGATCGAGTGGATGGCTTGCTCGTAGGACGCCAGGTATTTCTGCGCGTCATGTTCGGTCAGTGCTGCTTCGCCGAGCATGTCGTAGGAGTAGCGGAAGCCCTTGGCTTCGAACTTGCTGGCGTTGGCCAGGGCTTCGGCGATGGTTTCGCCGGTCACGAACTGCTCGCCCATCAGGCGCATGGCCATGTCGACGCCCTTGCGGATCATCGGTTCGCCGCTTTTGCCGATGATGCGGCTCAGGGACGAAGTCAGGCCGGATTCGTTATGGGTGGAGACCAGTTTGCCGGTCAGCAGCAGGCCCCAGGTCGCAGCATTGACGAACAGCGACGGGCTGTTGCCCAGGTGCGGTTGCCAGTTGCCGGTGCTGATCTTGTCGCGGATCAGGGCGTCGCGGGTACCTTTGTCGGGAATCCGCAGCAGCGCTTCGGCCAGGCACATCAGGGCCACGCCTTCCTGGGACGACAGGGAGAATTCCTGCAGCAGACCCTGGACGATGCCTGCACGGCCGCCGGCGCTCTTCTGGTTACGCAGTTTTTCCGCAATCGAGGCGGCCAGCTTGTTGGTGGCCTCGGCCATCGCTGCAGGCAGGCGGGCCTGTTCGAGCAGCATTGGCACCACTTCCGGCTCAGGGCGACGGTAGGCGGCGGTGATCGAGGCGCGCAGGACCGATTGCGGCAGGATGCTTTCCGCGAACTCAAGGAAGCACTGGTGCGCGTGGTCGACGTGCACGTCAGCGCTGTCATCGGCCTCGGCACGGGTCAAACCGTTGAGCTCGGTCAGGGTTGCACCACCCTCAAGTTTTTCCAGGTAATTGAAAATCGCCTGCTTGATCAGCCAGTGCGGCGTGCGATCAATCGAGGTCGCGGCGGCTTTGAGGCGCTCGCGGGTCGGGTCGTCGAGTTTGACCCCAAGGGTGGTGGTAGCCATATTTTTATCCTCATGTTTGCCACGACTGCGTGGCATCAGCTGGCGGCAAGATTAGCGGCGCACTGATGGAGGTGCAACCTGGTGCAACCCTTTTTTGTCGGAATTATCGGCAGTTCGTCAGGAATTAAATTCAAGCAACAGCGTGTCGCCCCTGCTTGGTGCTTTTTCTCCCAGTCCGTTGAGTTTCTTGCTCCGAAAGGGAGCAAAAACTGTCCTTTAAAATAAATTTCCGACTGGGTGCAACTTATTCGGGCGAAACAGGTTGCACCTCATTTGCTTTGTTGAATAGCATTCGCGCCCAAGGTGCAACCATCCACGAGACGGTTCATCGGCTGATGGCTTTCCTGGGGAAACATCAGTCATAAATGCGCGGATTCTCCAATCGTCTTTCAAGCGTAATCGTTTGGTGGCGGTTCAACAGACCGCTGCTACATAAAAACAAAGCCAGGGCGTAACTCAATGAGTGCAAGCAATCCAACCCTGATCACGTTCGTGATCTACATCGCAGCAATGGTGCTGATCGGCTTCATGGCCTATCGCTCCACCAACAACCTTTCTGACTACATTCTCGGTGGCCGTAGCCTGGGCAGCGTCGTGACCGCGCTTTCCGCTGGCGCCTCGGACATGAGTGGCTGGTTGTTGATGGGCCTGCCAGGTGCCATCTATATGTCGGGCCTGTCGGAAAGCTGGATCGCCATCGGCCTGATCATCGGTGCCTACCTGAACTGGCTGTTCGTGGCCGGTCGCCTGCGGGTACAGACCGAGCACAACGGTGATGCACTGACGCTGCCGGACTACTTCTCCAGCCGCTTCGAAGACAAGAGCGGCCTGCTGCGCATCATTTCTGCCGTGGTGATCCTGGTGTTCTTCACCATCTACTGCGCTTCCGGCATTGTGGCTGGCGCCCGTCTGTTCGAAAGCACCTTCGGCATGTCCTACGAGACTGCGCTGTGGGCCGGTGCTGCGGCGACTATTGCCTACACCTTCGTCGGTGGTTTCCTGGCAGTCAGCTGGACCGACACCGTGCAAGCCACACTGATGATCTTCGCCCTGTTGCTGACGCCGATCATCGTGCTGCTGGCCACCGGTGGCGTCGACACCACCTTCCTGGCCATCGAAGCGCAAGATCCAAGCAACTTCGACATGCTGAAAAACACCACCTTCATCGGCATCATCTCGCTGATGGGCTGGGGCCTGGGCTACTTCGGCCAGCCGCACATCCTGGCGCGCTTCATGGCGGCGGATTCGGTGAAATCGATCGCCAAGGCGCGTCGCATCTCCATGACCTGGATGATCCTGTGCCTGGGCGGCACCGTGGCAGTGGGCTTCTTCGGTATCGCCTACTTCTCGGCGCACCCGGAAGTTGCCGGCCCTGTGACCGAGAACCACGAGCGTGTGTTCATCGAGCTGGCCAAGCTGCTGTTCAATCCGTGGATCGCTGGCGTGCTGCTGTCGGCCATTCTGGCGGCGGTAATGAGCACCCTGAGCTGCCAACTGCTGGTGTGCTCGAGTGCCCTGACCGAAGACTTCTACAAGTCCTTCCTGCGTAAGAACGCTTCCCAGGTCGAGCTGGTCTGGGTCGGCCGCGCCATGGTCCTGGCGGTTGCACTGGTGGCCATCGCGATGGCAGCCAACCCGGAAAACCGCGTACTGGGCCTGGTGAGCTACGCCTGGGCCGGCTTCGGTGCCGCCTTTGGTCCGGTTGTACTGATTTCGGTACTGTGGAAAGGCATGACCCGTAACGGCGCACTGGCCGGTATCGTGGTAGGTGCGGTGACTGTGATCGTCTGGAAGCATTTCGAACTGTTGGGTCTGTACGAAATCATCCCGGGCTTCATCTTCGCCAGCCTGGCAATCTTCCTGGTCAGCAAGATGGGCGAACCATCGGCCGGCATGCTGCAGCGCTTTGCCGCAGCAGAGAAAGATTTCCACCTGAACAAGTAATTGCCAGGGCCAATGCCCTGATCAATCGCTGATCAAAGAACGGCCCGCAGCCTGATGGATGCGGGCCGTTTTCGTTGGTGGACTTTGCTGAAACAGGCAACTGCAAAAGCGCAGGCCCGCTCAGCCGTGAACCCCTGACTTGCTGGCCGGTAAAAGGTAAACTTCGCCTCCTTCGCAGGAGCAGCCATGAATTATCGTCACGCCTTCCACGCCGGCAATCACGCCGACGTGTTCAAACACCTGACCTTGACCCGCCTCATCGCCCTGATGTCGCGCAAGGAGCAGCCGTTTGCCTATCTCGACACCCACGCCGGCATTGGTCTGTATGACTTGCAGGGCGACCAGGCCAGCCGGACCGGTGAGTACCTGGAGGGTATCGCGCGATTGTGGGGCGAGCCGGACCTGCCGGTGCTGACGGCCGACTACATGCAGGTGCTGCACGAGATGAACCCGGATGGCCAGTTGCGCTACTACCCTGGCTCGCCGGAGCTGGCGCGGCGCCTGACCCGCCCGCAGGATCGTGTCCTGCTCAACGAGAAGCACCCGGAAGACGGCTTGCTGCTCAAGGACAACATGAAGGGCGATCGCCGGGTCAAGGTGCACCTGGGCGAAGGCTGGCATGTGCCCCGGGCGATGCTGCCGGTGCCGGAGAAGCGTGGCTTGATGCTGATCGATCCGCCGTTCGAGAAGCTCGATGAGATGCAGCGCTGTGCCGCTTCGCTCAAAGAAGCGATTGGCCGTATGCGCCAAACCGTGGCTGCGATCTGGTACCCGGTGAAGGACCAGCGCATGTTGCGCCGCTTCTATCAGGACCTGGCCGGCACGGGCGCGCCGAAGTTGCTGCGTGTGGAATTGCTGGTGCATCCGCTGGATACACCGAACAGCCTGAATGGCTCCGGGCTGGCGATTGCCAATCCGCCGTGGGGGCTGGAAGAGGAATTGCGGGAGTTGCTGCCGTGGCTGGCGCAGAAGCTTGGCCAGACCCAGGGTGGGTGGCAGATGGATTGGTTGATCGCCGAGAGTTGATCAGCTGTTTTAGCGGCGTCTGATCGGACGCCATCGCGGGCAAGCGGAGCGCCGCCCGGCCCGCTCCCACAGGTTTTGTGGGGGCGGGCCGGGCGGCGCTCCGCTTGCCCGCGATGCTTTTGACGATCTGAAAATCAGATCGGGCAGGTCACGCCTGTGCCGCCGATCCCGCAGTAGCCCTCAGGGTTCTTCGCCAGGTACTGCTGGTGATACGCCTCGGCGTAGTAGAAGGTCGGGGCCTGTTCGATTTCGGTGGTGATGGTGCCCATTCCCGCCTTGGTCAGCTGCGCCTGGAACGTCTGCTCGCTGGCCTTGGCTTCCTCCAGTTGTTCAGGTTTGACCGCGTAGATCACCGAACGGTACTGGGTGCCGATGTCGTTGCCTTGGCGCATGCCTTGCGTCGGGTTGTGCAGCTCCCAGAACATCGCCAGCAACTGCTTGTAGCTGATCCGGTCCTGGTCATACACCACCAGCACCACTTCGGTGTGGCCGGTCAGGCCCGAGCAGACTTCCTCATAGGTCGGGTTGGGGGTGAAGCCGCCGGCATAACCCACCGCTGTGCTCACCACGCCTTCACGCTGCCAGAACTTGCGTTCTGCGCCCCAGAAGCAGCCCAGGCCGAAGATCGCGAATTCCACATTGCCAATGAAGGGACCCAGCATGTACTGGTCCTTATTGACGAAGTGTTTCTCCGGTACGGTGATCGGGGATTCGCGGCCGGGCAGGGCTTGTTCTTTAGTTGGGAGCACGTTTTTGTTCACCAGAATTTCCGAGCGCAAGACCATGATCAGTCCTCTCAGTCAGAGTATGTAAGTAGTCAGACCGCCAGTGTGCCGAATAATCCCCGCGGGAGCGAGCGCCCGCAGGGATGACTCAGTCAGGCAATTGGGCCACGTGGGTAGCGTTTGAGCTTGTCGATCAGCTCGGCGCCGGGGATCGGCCGGTCGAACAGGTAGCCCTGGCCGACGTCGCAGCGATGGCGGCGCAGGAAGGCCAGTTGTTCGGCCGTCTCGATGCCTTCGGCCACCACTTTGAGCTTGAGATTATGGGCCATGGCGATCACGGCCGAGGTGATCTCCATGTCGTCCTGGTTGTCCGGGATCTCATGAATGAAGCTGCGATCGATCTTGATGATGTCGATCGGGAATTTCTTCAGGTAGCTGAGGGACGAATAGCCGGTGCCGAAATCGTCCATGGCCAGGGTCAGGCCCAGGCGTTTGAGCTGGTCGAGCTGCAGGTGAGTGTCTTCGGTGGCTTCCAGCAACAGGCCTTCGGTCAGTTCAAGCTCCAGCAGGTGGGCGGGGAGCTTTTCTTCCTTGAGGATGTTGGCAATCGAGGACACCAGGTCCGGGTCGGAGAACTGCTTGGGTGACAGGTTGATCGCCACCTGCAGGTTGCCCAGCCCGGCAGCGCTCAGTTCGATGCTCATGCGGCAGGCCTGGCGGGCGATCCATTTACCGATGGGGATGATCAGGCCGGTCTCTTCGGCGACGCTGATGAACTGATCGGGGCGGATCATGCCTTTTTCCGGATGGTTCCAGCGCAGCAGTGCTTCCATCCCCAGCAGACGACCGGAGCGCAGGCACAGCTTGGGCTGGTAGAACACGTCCAGCTCGTTCTGGGTCAGGGCGCGGCGCAGGTTGTTCTCCACGAACAGCTTGTAGCTGGCCTCGGCGTTCAAGGCTTCGGTGAACACCTGGACCTGGTGTTTGCCATTGGCCTTGGCCTTGTGCAGGGCCAGCCCGGCGTTGCGCATCAGTGTTTGCGGGTCGCGCCCGTGCAGCGGCGCACAGGCCACGCCGACGGAGGCGGTGACGCTGATCAACTGGTTATCGACGAACATCGGCTTGTCCAGCGTCATCAACAGCTGGCTGGCCATTTGCTGGCCGATAGACAGGCTGGCGTCATCCAGCAGTACCGCAAATTCGTTGCTGGCAAAACGCGCGAGGCTGCCACTCGGGCTCAAGCTGTTGCGCAGGCGGCGGGCCAGGCTGATCAGCAGTTTGTCGCCGGTCTGGTGGCCGAGGCTGTCGTTGATCCGCTTGAAATTGTCGATGTCCACCAGCAGCAGGCAGATCGGGCTGTCGCTGTCGCGGGCAAAACGTTCGTCGAGGTTGCGGATAAACGCGGGGCGATTGCCCAGGTTGGTCAGGTTGTCGGTATAGGCCAGGCGCTCGATGCGCTGCTGGGCCAGCTTGGCCTGGGTGATGTCTTCGTAGATGCCGATGTAGTGGGTCAGCTCACGGTTGTCGCCATACACCTTGGAAATCGACAACTGGCCCCAGTAGGGCTCCAGATTCTTGCGCCGGCTCTTGAACTCACCTTGCCAGCTGTTGCTCTTGGCCAGGCTCGAGGGCGCGTCGAACAGCAGTTCGCTGAGATTTTCCAGGGCCGGCAGTTCCGACAGGCGCTGGCCGTGGACTTCTTCGGTGCTGTATTGGGTGATCGCCGTGAAGCTGGGGTTGACGTACTCGACCACGCCGTCGCAATTGACCAGCAAAAAGGCGTTGGCACTTTGCTCGACCGCACGCTGGAACAGGTGCAGGGCGCTGGTGGCGGTGCGCCGGTTGTGGTTGTTGATGACCTGGGCAAACTGGTCGGCCAACTCGCCGGCGAAAGCGATTTCGTCCGACTGCCAGGCACGGGTCACGCCGGTCTGTTCCAGGCACAGGACGCCGACCACCTGGCCGTCCACGCGGATGCTGGCATCGAGCATGGCGTTGACGTCCCGTGGACGCAGGCTCTCGGCCATTTCCCGGGTGCGCGGGTCATGCATGGCGTTGTGGGCATCGATGGCCCGGCTCGAGTGCAGGGCTTCCAGGTAATCGGGGAAGCCGCTGGCGTCGATCACTTCGGGTAGCCGGTGTTCCTGCGAAGAGCGGTGGTAGGCGGAAATCGGCAGCAGTTGGCGATTTTCCAGGTTCCACAGGCTGGCGCTGTCGATCTGGTAGATATCGCAGGCGCTGCGGGTAATCAGTTCGGCCGCTTCGCGCAACGAATTGCCGGAGCTGTAGCGCTGGCGCGTCAGCAGCAGGATCAGGTCTTGCTGGGCACGCACGCGCTCCAGGTGTTGCAGTTGTTCCTGCTGGGCGCGCTGGTTCAACTCCAGGGCAATCTGCAGGCGCGAATTCTGGGTTTCCAGGTCGAGCGCCGGCAGCAAGGGGTCGTCTTCGAACAGGCCGTCGACCACCAGCAGATAACCGCGCAGCAGGTGTCGATTGTGTTGCTTATAGGCTTCGCCCATTTCCAGCAGGCTCAGGGAGCCCTGGGCAGTGTGCAGGGTGTAGCGGATCAGGTAGTGCGGGCTTTGGCTCAGTTGCTGCTGGATCGTATCGTGCAACTGATAACGGGCTTCAGGCTCCATCAGGCTGGCGTAGGGCGAGCCGACCAGGGCGCAAAGCTCTACGGCGGGCAGGCCGAACTGGCGTTCGCAGTTGGGGTCGAGAAACAGCAGGGCCCAGCTTGCTTCATTCAGCCGCTCGAAACGCAGCATGCCGAGCCGCGAGGGCACAGGCAATTGCGTCACTACCTCGGCCACCATTCGGCTGGCGGCATCGGGATGGCTTTTCATGGAAGAAACTCGCTTCGAAAATGCTGAACGCGACGTGCTCACGCCCTCTGTGTAGCCAGCGGCAAGGTTGCATGATGCCGCCCTGGCTGACAATAGAGGATGAAGGCTTAGTGCTATAGGTGTTTATCGGCCGAAACACGGATTTCTGTAGGAAAACTGCGCGTAATTTGTGGGATTTCGTAAGGCCACACCTACACAACAAGTGGCAGAGTCTGGGGGGGAGGGTGCAGGGGAAGGTTTACCGAATACAGCAGGTCGCCATCAGGGTCGCGGTACTCCACGCGAATATGCTCGGTGTGCACCGTCAGGTGGGCGAAGTTGTCCTGGCTGATCACCTCGCTTGTCCATTCGAGGTAATAGTCGCCGGCAGCGGTTTTCGCCAGCGGCTGGTCAAGGATGAACGACGAGGACTTGGCAAAGGGCAGCCAGGCGCTGTTGCAAAACGGTGACGAGACGATGGTCTGCACCTCGAAGTCCGGGTCTGCTGTGTGACGTAGGCGCGAGGTGAGTGAGCCGTGGACGTCACCCGAGATGATCAGCACATTCCTGATCTTGTGCAGGCGGATACTTTCGAGGATGCGCAGGCGCTGTTCGGGGAAGGCTTTCCAGGTGTCACTGTCATTGCCTTTACTGTCCGGGAACAGCATGACGCCGGTGACCAGCATTTTGACCCGCGCCGGGCTGTGGATCAGCCACTTGAGCACCGCTTGCTCTTGATCGGCATCGATGATGCGTCGGTCGTCGGCCGAGAGGTTGCGTCGGGTTCGGGTGTCCATGACAAACCACTCGATGTCCCCCTGGGCAAACTGGTACCAGTAATGTGGCGGCTGGTCATCGGGTTGCTCGCCAGCCGGACCATGACTGGCTTGATAGATTTCGTACGCGGCCATCGCGTTGCGATACAGGCTGTTGTCGTTGCCACCGGCGTTGGCGGGCCAGTTATCCTCTATTTCGTGGTCGTCGAGAATCATGTAGGTCGGCAATGAGGCCATTAGCGCCCGAATATGGGGCTGAGAAAAGGCCGCGCGGTACTTGGCGAGAATATCCGGGTAATCGCGGTCCGGGGCGACGACGTTCATGTCGTCCACATACACCTGGTCACCGGTCATCACCAGGGCGCTGATCGCTGACGAGGAGGTGTCCGCCAGCCGCTTGATCGCCGCAAAGATCCGGTCGCCCTTGGCGGGCGCTGACGGGAGACCCAGGGTCATGCGCAGGTAGCGGCACGAGCCGACGATGTAGCTGCGGGGGGTGCAGGCTTTGCTGGAGGCGGTGCGAAAGCGGTAGGTTTCCCGGGGCCATTGCAGTTTTAACGGGTCAAGGGTTTCCAGCGCCGGTCGGGTATTGCCCGTATTGAACCAGCCTGCCTGGTACTCATACTCGGTATCGCTGGCGAGGTCATGCAGCGCGATCACCGCCGACATGTCGCGATCCGTCGTCAGCTCGGCAAAGAACCCTTTGGACCAGTTCGGATCGCCCGTGCGGCGATAACGCAGCCCGGCAAACACCCAGGCGTTGGTCACTGGGGCGCCCCGCAGAAACAGGCGGGCATGTTGAAAGGTGGTGTGGCCGACAATTGGGCCGACAGTAGGCTTGAGCATATTCGAATCCATTCGAAGTGCGGCGTGGGAAGTCGCGTCCAGCACGGTATGTGTGCTTTGCAATTCATCTTATGGCTGGAGGGCATTTGAGAATTGGCGGGGAAGTGGACCCGGGACGTGGTCCTGGTCAACTGTTGGCGTAGTCTTTGGTGTTAACGCCGGTAGGAATGCGTAGCGGTTTTGCCTAAGCGCCTTTCGAGGTTGGGCTGTTTTGCAGGCAAAAAAAGCCCCGCCAATTGGCGGGGTTGAGGTACGAGCGTGGCGCTCGGAAAACGTGGAGCACGCAGGGCCCTTCGCGAAAGAAGGGCCCAGCGGTCTTACAGCAGGATGGTGCGGATGTCGCCCAGCAGGTCGCTCAGACGCTTGGTGAAACGGGCCGCAGCGGCGCCGTTGATCACACGGTGGTCGTAGGACAGCGACAGCGGCAGCATCAGTTTCGGCTGGAAGGCTTTGCCGTCCCAGACTGGCTGGATGGTTGCCTTGGACACGCCGAGGATCGCCACTTCCGGTGCATTGACGATCGGCGTGAAGCCGGTGCCGCCAATGTGGCCGAGACTGGAGATGGTGAAGCAGGCGCCTTGCATGTCGTCGGCCGTGAGCTTCTTGTCGCGGGCTTTGGCAGCCAGCGCAGCGGCTTCGCCAGCCAGTTGCAGCAAGCTCTTCTGATCAACGTTCTTGATCACAGGAACCAGCAGGCCGTCTGGGGTATCAACCGCAAAACCGATGTTCACGTACTTCTTGCGGATGATCGCCTTGCCGCTTGGTGCCAGGGAGCTGTTGAAGTCCGGCAGTTCCTTGAGCAGGTGTGCGCAAGACTTGAGCAGCAGCGGCAGAATGGTCAGCTTGACGCCAGCCTTCTCGGCCACAGCTTTCTGGGCAATACGGAACGCTTCCAGCTCGGTGATATCCGCCGAGTCGAATTGGGTCACGTGCGGAATGTTCAGCCAGCTGCGGTGCAGGCTCGATGCGCCGATTTGCATCAGGCGGGTCATCGGCACTTCTTCGGTTTCACCGAAGCGGCTGAAGTCCACGACTGGAATCGGAGGGATACCGGCGCCGCCAGTAGCACCGGCGGCCGGGGCTTCCTTGGCCTTCTGCATCATGGCCTTGACGTAAACCTGCACGTCTTCCTTGAGCACACGACCGTGCGGGCCGCTAGGGCTCACCGAATTCAGCTCGACACCGAATTCACGGGCCAGTTGGCGTACGGCCGGACCGGCGTGAACCTTGGCACCGCTTGGCGCTGGCGCAGCAGCCGGGGCCGCAGCGGCCTCGGCTTTGGCAGCAGGCGCAGGGGCGGCAGCGGCAGGTGCCGCTTCAGCCTTGGCCGCCGGAGCTGGCGCAGCAGCAGGTGCTGGGGCTGCAGAGGCTGCACCCTGGACTTTGAGCTTGAGGATAAAGTCGCCAGTGCCGACTTCGTCTTCGAGCTTGACCGCGATGCTTTCCACGACGCCGGCAGCCGGCGAAGGGATTTCCATGCTGGCCTTGTCGGATTCCAGGGTGATCAGCGACTGATCAGCCTCGACGGTGTCGCCGACCTTGACCAGCAGTTCGATGATCTTGGCCTTGCCCGACGAGCCGATGTCCGGGACATGAATGTCCTGCACGGTGGCGGCGGCAGGTGCAGCAGCCGGGGCCGCAGGGGCCTGGGCAGCAGCTGCAGGCTTTTCAGCAGCAGGAGTGGCAGGAGCAGCGGCAGGAGCGGCTGGCGCAGGGGCTGCATCAGCAGCACCTTCGATTTCCAGCTCCAGCAGTTCGTCGCCTTCTTTCAGGCGATCGCCCAGCTTCACTTTCAGGCTCTTGACCACGCCGGCCTTGGGAGCAGGGATTTCCATGCTCGCCTTGTCCGATTCCAGGGTCAGGATGCTCTGGTCGGCTTCGACTTTGTCGCCGACCTTCACAAACAGTTCAATTACTTCACCTTCACCGCTGCCGATGTCAGGTACGCGAATGAGTTCGCTCACGGAAAATCTCCTCAGCAGTCCAGTGGGTTGCGTTTTTCCGGGTTGATACCGAACTTGGCGATGGCTTCAGCCACAACCTTAGGTTCGATGTCACCACGGTCAGCCAGTGCTTCCAGGGCTGCCAACACCACGAAATGACGGTCAACTTCGAAGAAATGACGCAGTTTCTTGCGGCTGTCGCTGCGGCCGAAACCGTCAGTGCCCAGGACTTTGAATTCCTTGGACGGTACCCACTGACGGATCTGCTCGGCGAACAGTTTCATGTAGTCGGTAGAGGCAATCACCGGACCTTTACGGCCGTTCAGGCACTCTTCGACGTAGCTCAGCTTAGGCTTCTGGCCTGGGTGCAGACGGTTGCTGCGCTCCACGGCCAGGCCATCGCGACGCAGTTCGTTGAAGCTGGTAACGCTCCATACGTCAGCGCCGACGTTGAACTCTTCACGCAGAATCTTCGCCGCTTCACGGACTTCACGCAGGATGGTGCCGGAGCCCATCAGCTGTACGTGGTGCGCCGCTTCGCGGTTGTCTTCTTCGAGCAGGTACATGCCCTTGATGATGCCTTCTTCCACACCGGCCGGCATGGCTGGCTGCTGGTAGGACTCGTTCATCACGGTGATGTAGTAGAAAACGTCCTGCTGCTCTTCGGTCATCTTCTTCATGCCGTCCTGGATGATCACCGCCAGCTCGTAGCCGTAGGTTGGATCAAAGGTGCGGCAGTTCGGGATGGTGGCAGCCAGGATGTGGCTGTGACCGTCTTCGTGTTGCAGGCCTTCGCCGTTCAGCGTGGTCCGCCCAGCGGTACCGCCGATCAGGAAGCCACGGGTACGGCTGTCGCCGGCCGCCCAGGCCAGGTCGCCGATCCGCTGGAAGCCGAACATCGAGTAGAAGATGTAGAACGGCAGCATTGGCTGGTTGTGGTTGGAGTACGAAGTACCGGCCGCGATGAAGGAGCTCATGGCACCTGCTTCGTTGATCCCTTCTTCAAGGATCTGGCCCTTCTTGTCTTCCTTGTAGAACATCACCTGGTCTTTATCGACTGGCTCGTAGAGCTGGCCGACGGAGGAGTAGATGCCCAACTGGCGGAACATGCCTTCCATACCGAAGGTACGGGCTTCGTCCGGGATGATCGGGACGATGCGCGAACCGATTTCCTTGTCCTTGACCAATTGCGCGAGGATCCGCACGAAGGCCATGGTGGTGGAGATTTCACGGTCGCCCGAGCCGTCCAGGATCGCCTTGAGGGTGTCCAGTGGCGGGGTCGGAATGCTCACGCTCTGGGCGCGGCGCTGTGGCACGAAACCGCCCAGTGCAGTACGACGCTCGCTCAGGTAGCGGGCTTCAGCGCTGTTTGGCTCAGGCTTGAAGAACGGCAGGTTCTCCAGCTCTTCGTCCTTGACCGGGATGTCGAAACGATCGCGGAACAGCTTCAGGCTTTCAACATCAACCTTCTTGGTGTTGTGCGCGGTGTTTTTCGCTTCGCCGGCACCGGTGCCATAACCCTTGATGGTCTTGGCCAGGATGACGGTCGGTTGTTCTTTGTGGTTGACCGCTTCATGGTACGCCGCGTAGACCTTGTACGGGTCGTGGCCGCCACGGTTGAGCTTCCAGATCTCGTCGTCGGACAGATCGGCAACCATCGCCTTGAGTTCTGGCGTGTTGAAGAAGTGCTCACGGACGAACGCGCCGTCCTTGGCCTTGTAGTTCTGGTACTCGCCGTCGATGACTTCGTCCATGCGGCGTTGCAGGATACCGTCGACGTCCTTGGCCAGCAGTGGGTCCCAGAAACGGCCCCAGATGACTTTGGTCACGTTCCACTGGGCACCACGGAACACGCCTTCGAGTTCCTGGATGATCTTGCCGTTGCCGCGAACCGGGCCGTCGAGGCGCTGCAGGTTGCAGTTGATGACGAAGATCAGGTTGTCCAGCTTCTCGCGGCCAGCCAGGGAGATCGCGCCCAGGGATTCCGGCTCGTCGCACTCGCCGTCGCCCAGGAAGCACCAGACTTTCTGCTTACCTTCCGGAATGAAGCCACGGGCTTCCAGGTACTTCATGAAACGTGCCTGGTAGATCGCCTGGATCGGACCCAGACCCATGGAAACGGTCGGGAACTGCCAGAAGTCAGGCATCAGCCAAGGGTGCGGATAGGACGAGAGGCCCTGGCCGTCGACTTCCTGGCGGAAGTTATTCATTTGTTCTTCGGTGATGCGGCCTTCCATGAACGCACGGGCGTAGACGCCTGGCGAGGTGTGACCCTGGAAGTAGATCAGGTCGCCGCCGTGTTCGTCGGTCGGGGCCTGGAAGAAATAGTTGAAGCCGATGTCGTACAGGGTTGCGCTGGAGGCGAAGCTGGAGATGTGACCGCCCAGGTCAGAATCTTTCAGGTTCGTACGCATCACCATGGCCATCGCGTTCCAGCGTACCAGCGAGCGAATGCGGCGTTCCATGAACAGGTCGCCAGGCATGCGTGCTTCGTGGGTAACGGGGATGGTGTTGCGGTATGGCGTGGTGATGGCGTAAGGCAGTTGCGAACCGCTACGGGTTGCGAGTTCGCCCATACGGGTCATCAGATAGTGAGCACGGTCTTCGCCTTCTTTGTCGAGAACCGATTCCAGGGCGTCCAGCCATTCCTGGGTTTCGACGGGATCGAGGTCTTGCATGGCTTGCTCCAGGGCGGAAAGGCTACCAGAATCGGTTGCCTGAGTTAGCGACTGGCCTTGTGGGCAGACGTTATAAATTCTTGGAATGCCGGAGGTTGATTCGGCGGCGTGTAGTTTTACTACAAATCTCCGGGCATTTCAGCCTTTCGAATGTATATACGAGTAGTAAAACTACAGAAGAACGGCTTGTGGCCTCCTGCTGTGTTGTGAGAATAATCGTTACTCTTGGTCTTTAGCCAACCAGAATAGGGTCGAGCGTGATGCTGGCTACCAAAAATATTGAGATTTCAGCTATTTCTAACCTTTGTTCGACAGTCCTTTGCGTAGTGCAATTGCTGGGTTCACTACAGACCGCCCTTTCTACGCCGATCAAGGATAGACCATGAGCCTGCCTTCGCTTGCCCAACTGCCCGCCATTCTCCAGCCGTTTGTCAGCCGTGCCGAGCAATCGTTGCGCGCGGCCGTGGCCGCCCTCGACGATGATCATGGCCTGTCCACCTGGACGCCCGAACGCTGGGCGCAATGGGCTCGCGTGACGGGCGCCAGCGACTTTGTCTCTGAACAATGTGTACGTGACCCCTTGATGTTGCTGGCGCTGGTGCAGTCCGGCGAGTTGGACCGCCCTTTCGCTGCGGGTGAGCTATGCGCGCAGATCGCCACGGCAGCGCAGGCAGCTACCACCGATGACGAACTGGCCCGGGCGCTGCGCCGCCAGCGTAACCGTCACCAGGTGCGCATCATCTGGCGCGACCTGAACCGTCAGGCCGACTTGATCCAGACCTGCCGCGATCTCTCGGACATGGCCGATGCCAGCATCGACCAGGCCTATCAGTGGTTGTACCTGCGCCACTGCCAGCAGTTCGGCACGCCCACCGGGCGGCGCAGTGGCGAGCCGCAGCAGATGGTCATCCTCGGCATGGGCAAGCTCGGCGCGGTGGAACTCAACCTGTCCTCGGACATCGACCTGATCTTCGCCTACCCCGAAGGCGGCGAGACCGTCGGCGTCAAGCGTGCGCTGGATAACCAGGAGTTCTTCATTCGCCTGGGCCAGCGGCTGATCAAGGCGCTGGACCCGATGACCGTCGACGGTTTTGTATTTCGCGTCGACATGCGCCTGCGTCCGTACGGCTCGTCCGGCGCGCTGGTGCTCAGCTTCAATGCCCTGGAGCAGTACTATCAGGACCAGGGCCGTGACTGGGAACGCTACGCCATGATCAAGGCACGGGTGGTGGCCGGCGACCAGGTCGCAGGGGCACAATTGCTCGACCTGCTGCGCCCGTTCGTCTATCGGCGCTACCTGGATTTCTCGGCGATCGAAGCGCTGCGCACCATGAAGCAGTTGATCCAGCAGGAAGTGCGGCGCAAGGGCATGGCCGACAACATCAAGCTGGGCGCCGGTGGCATCCGTGAAGTGGAATTCATCGCCCAGGCCTTCCAGCTGATTCACGGCGGCCGCGACCTGAGCCTGCAGCAGCGTCCTCTATTAAAGGTGCTCAGCACGCTGGAAGGGCAGGGTTACCTGCCGCCGGCGGTGGTCGGCGAATTGCGCGAGGGTTATGAGTTTCTGCGTTACACCGAGCACGCGATCCAGGCGATTGCCGATCGGCAGACACAAATGCTCCCCGACAACGAGCAGGATCAGGCGCGCATCGCCTTTATGCTGGGTTTTGCCGACTGGCCAGCCTTCCATGCGCAGTTGATGTATTGGCGGGGCCGGGTCGACTGGCATTTCCGTCAAGTGATCGCCGATCCCGACGAAGAGGAGGGTGCGCAAAGCGAAGTGGTGGTCGGTGGTGAATGGTTGCCGCTGTGGGAAGACGCCCAGGACGAAGAAGCTGCGTGCCGTCAGTTGCAGGAGGGCGGTTTTGCCGATGCGCCGAAAGCCCTGAAGGCCTTGGCCGGCCTGCGAGGCAGTCCGCAGCTGCGGGCAATGCAGCGTCTGGGGCGCGAGCGTCTGGACGCCTTTATCCCGCGCTTGCTGGCCCAGGCCGTCGAGCACGCCAACCCGGACCTGGTGTTGGAGCGTGTGCTGCCATTGGTTGAAGCCGTGGCGCGGCGTTCGGCGTACCTGGTGTTGCTCACGGAAAACCCGGGTGCCCTGCGCCGCCTGCTGACGTTGTGCGCGGCCAGCCCGTGGATTGCCGAACAGATCACCCGCTTCCCGCTGTTGCTCGATGAGTTGCTCAACGAGGGGCGCCTATTCAAGCCGCCCCTGGCGCCGGAACTGGCGGCGGAGCTGCGCGAGCGCCTGACGCGTATTCCCGAGGATGACCTGGAACAGCAGATGGAGGCCCTGCGGCACTTCAAGCTGGCGCACCGCCTGCGGGTCGCCGCCTCGGAAATCGCCGGCAGCCTGCCCTTGATGAAGGTCAGCGACTACCTGACCTGGCTGGCCGAGGCGATCCTCGAGCAGGTCCTGGCCCTGGCCTGGCGCCAGACCGCCGCCAAGTATGGTTCGCCACAGCGCCCCGACGGCACCTTGTGCGACCCAGGTTTTGTGATTGTTGGCTACGGCAAGGTCGGCGGCCTGGAACTCGGCCATGGTTCGGACCTGGACCTGGTGTTTATCCACGACGGTGACCCGCAGGCGGAAACCGACGGGCCCAAGCCGATCGATGGCGCGCAATTTTTCACCCGCCTGGGCCAGCGCATCATTCATTTGCTGACCACCCAGACCAACTCCGGGCAACTCTACGAAGTCGATATGCGCCTGCGGCCTTCCGGCGCCTCGGGGCTGTTGGTCAGTTCGCTGGGGGCGTTTGAGCGCTATCAAGAGAATGAAGCGTGGACCTGGGAACATCAGGCGCTGGTGCGCGCCCGTGTGCTGGTGGGCAGCCAGGATGTCGGCCAGGCGTTCGAGAAAGTCCGCGCCAAGGTGTTGGGGCGAGCCCGCGATTTGCCCAAGCTGCGCCAGGAAGTCAGCGAGATGCGCGCCAAGATGCGCGATAACCTGGGAACCAGGATTACCGGTGCCGGGACGGCGGCCAATGCCTTCGAAGCCACGGTGCCGTTCGACCTCAAGCAGGACGCCGGTGGTATCGTCGATATTGAATTTATGGTGCAATACGCGGCTTTGGCGTGGTCCCAGACGCATCCGCCGCTGCTGCGCTGGACAGACAACATCCGCATTCTGGAAGAGCTGGAGCACGAAGGCTTGATGCCCGCGGCCGATGCCAGCCTGATGCGTGAGGTCTACAAGGCCTACCGCGCCGCCGCTCACCGCCAGGCGTTGCAGAACGAGGCCGGGGTGGTGGCAGGCAACCAGTTTGTCGATGAGCGCCAACAGGTGTTGCGAATCTGGCGCGAGTTGGGGCTAAGCTGACACGGGGTAGTTCAAACACCTCATGCCCCTTGTGGGAGCGGGCTTGCCCGCGATGGCGTCGTCAGACATCACCGTTGATGTCGGCTATTACATCGTTATCGCGGGCAAGCCCGCTCCCACAGTGAAGGTGCTGTGATTGGTAGATCTGGAGCCACTCAAGCGACACTGCACGGGATGTGCACCAATACCCATGTGGGAGCGAGCCTGCTCGCGATAGCGGAGTGTGAGTCGACAGCAGTGTTGAAGGTAATCACCCCATCGCGAGCAAGCCCGCTCCCACAGTGTTTTTCGAAGCAGGGAGGCCAATGCCTCCCCTATTCGTTTGTGGATAACTATGAAAATTCTGATCGTTGGGCCCAGTTGGGTCGGTGACATGGTGATGGCGCAGACACTGTTCATGTGTCTGCAGCAGCGTCATCCACAGTGCGAAATCGACGTGCTGGCCCCGGAGTGGAGCCGGCCGATCCTTGAGCGCATGCCCCAGGTGCGCCGGGCCTTGAGCTTTCCGCTCGGCCACGGCGCGCTGGAGCTGGCAACGCGGCGGCGGATCGGCAAGTCCCTGGCCGGCCAGTACGACCAGGCGATCCTGCTGCCGAACTCGTTGAAGTCGGCGCTGGTACCGTTTTTTGCCGGCATCGCCAAGCGCACCGGCTGGCGTGGCGAGTTTCGCTACGGTCTGCTCAACGATGTGCGCACGCTGGATAAAGAGCGCTACCCGCTGATGATCGAGCGTTTCATGGCGCTGGCCTATGAACCGGCAGCCGAACTGCCGACGCCTTATCCACGGCCCAGCCTGCAAATCGATCCTGTGACCCGCGAGGCGGCATTGGCCAAGTTCGGCCTGACCCTCGATCGCCCGGTGCTGGCGCTGTGTCCGGGGGCCGAGTTCGGCGAGGCCAAGCGCTGGCCCTCCGAGCATTACGCCAAGGTCGCCGAGGCGAAGATTCGCGAGGGTTGGCAGGTCTGGCTGTTCGGTTCGAAGAACGATCACGCGGTCGGCGAAGAGATCCGTTCCCGGTTGATTCCCGGGCTGCGGGAAGAGGCGATGAACCTCAGTGGCGACACGTCGCTGGCCGAGGCCATCGACTTGCTGTCCTGCGCCGACTCGGTGGTCTCCAACGACTCCGGGCTGATGCACGTGGCCGCGGCGCTGAATCGTCCGCTGGTGGCGGTCTACGGTTCGACTTCGCCGGGCTTTACCCCGCCGCTGGCCGAGCACGTCGAAATCGTGCGCCTGGGCATCGAATGCAGCCCGTGTTTTGACCGCACCTGCCGCTTCGGCCATTACAACTGCCTGCGCCAGCTGATGCCGCAAGCGGTGAACGATGCCTTGCAGCGGTTGCAGGGCACTGTGGTCGAGGTTCGTTAAGTTGCGGGTACTGTTGATCAAGACCTCTTCGCTGGGCGATGTGATCCATGCGTTGCCCGCGCTGACCGACGCTGCGCGGGCGATCCCCGGCATCCAGTTCGACTGGGTGGTGGAAGAAGGCTTTGCCGAAATCCCCACCTGGCATCCGGCGGTGGGCAAGGTGATTCCCGTGGCGATCCGTCGCTGGCGCAAGAATCTCTGGCAGACCATCAAGAGCGGCGAGTTCAAGCGCTTCAAGCAAAACCTGCAGGCGACCAAGTACGACTTGGTGATCGATGCCCAGGGCCTGCTCAAAAGTGCCTTGCTGACCCGTTACGTGCGGGCACCGGTGGCTGGCCTGGACAAACACTCGGCCCGCGAGCCTCTGGCGGCGCGCTTCTACTCGCGGCGCCTGGCGGTGGCCCGTGGGCAACATGCGGTAGAGCGTTTGCGCCAGTTGTTCGCCGTGGCCCTGGGCTACGACTTACCCAAAGGCCTGGGCGACTACGGCCTGAACGTCGAGCGCCTGGTGGAGTTGCCGCGCAAGAATCCGTACGTGCTGTTCCTGCACGGCACCACCTGGGACACCAAGCACTGGCCGCAAGCCTATTGGCGCGAACTGGCCGAGCGCATGGGGCACCTGGGCATGGCGGTGAAGTTGCCGTGGGGTAATCCGGCCGAGAAGGCGCGCGCCGAGCGTATCGCCCAGGGCCTGCGCAACGCCGAGGTGTTGCCCAAGCTGAACCTGGCGGGCGTCGCCAAGGTGTTGGCCGGCGCGCAAGCCTGCGTGGCGGTGGATACCGGCCTCGGGCATCTGGCCGCGGCGCTGGACGTGCCGACGGTGTCGCTGTTCGGTCCGACCAACCCGGGCCTGACGGGCGCCTATGGTCGTAGCCAGGTGCACATGGCGAGTGATTTCCCCTGTGCGCCGTGCATGCAAAAGAAATGTACCTACCAACCGACGGCTGAAGACCAGCGTCGGTTTGATCTCAAGCGCGAGTGGCCACTGTGCTTCACTCGCCTGAACCCCGAGCGTGTCGCGAGCCGACTGAGCACGTTGTTAATGGCTGAGGAGCTGCGCTGATGCAATTGGCTTTTGTACTGTACAAATATTTCCCGTTTGGCGGCTTGCAGCGTGATTTCATGCGCATTGCCCTGGAATGTCAGCAGCGCGGACACCAGATCCGCGTTTATACGCTGATTTGGGAAGGCGACGTGCCGCCGGGCTTTGAAGTGCTGGTGGCGCCGGTGAAGGCGTTCTTCAACCATCGGCGCAATGAAAAACTCAGCGCCTGGATGGCCGAGGACCTGGCCAGGCGCCCGGTGGACCGCCTGATCGGTTTCAACAAGATGCCTGGCCTGGACGTCTACTACGCCGCCGACGGTTGCTTCGAGGACAAGGCGCAGAACCTGCGCAATTCGTTGTACCGCCGCTGGGGTCGCTACCGGCATTTCGCCGAGTATGAGCGCGCGGTGTTCGCCAAGGACGCGAAAACCGAAGTGCTGATGATCTCCGAAGTCCAGCAGCCGCTGTTCATCAAGCATTACGACACCCCGCTGGAGCGCTTCCACTTGCTGCCGCCGGGCATTGCCCAGGACCGGCGCGCGCCGCCGAATGCCGGCGAAATTCGCGCGGACTTTCGCCGTGAGTTCTCCCTGGCCGACGACGAGTTGCTGCTGGTGCAGATTGGCTCCGGGTTTAAGACCAAGGGCGTTGACCGCAGTCTCAAGGCCCTGGCCGCGCTGCCGGCCGAATTGCGTAAACGCACGCGGCTGTTTGTAATTGGCCAGGATGACCCCAAAGTATTCCAGTTGCAGAGTGCCGCACTGGGCCTGGGCGATAATGTGCAGTTCCTCAAGGGCCGCAGTGATATCCCGCGGTTCCTGCTCGGTGCCGACCTGTTGATCCACCCGGCGTACAACGAAAACACCGGGACGGTACTGCTCGAAGCGCTGGTGGCCGGGTTGCCGGTGCTGGTCAGCGCGGTATGTGGTTATGCCCATTACATCGCCGAGGCCGACTGCGGCCTGGTGCTGGACGAGCCCTTCGAGCAGGCGCAACTCACGCAGTACCTGACGACCATGTTGAGCGATGATGCCGCACGTGCGGCCTGGAGCCGTAATGGCCTGGCCTTCGCTGACACGGCCGACCTTTACAGCATGCCGCAGCACGCGGCGGATGTGATTCTGGCGGAGCAACACTGATGAAGTTGATTCTGGCCGAACCGTTCAAGAGCCTGTGGGCCGGACGCGATGCGTTCAGCGCCGTCGAAGGCCTGGAGGGCGAGGTTTACCGTGAACTCGAAGCGCGCCGCACCCTGCGCACCGAAGTCGCTGGCAACGGCTACTTCGTGAAGATTCACCGGGGTATCGGCTGGGGCGAGATCTTCAAGAACCTGCTCACGGCCAAGCTGCCGGTGCTCGGCGCGGGCCAGGAATGGCGGGCGATCCAGCGCTTGCACGAGGCCAGGGTGCCGACCATGACCGCCGTGGCCTATGGCGAAAAAGGCAGCAACCCCGCTGACCAGCATTCATTCATCATCACCGAAGAGCTGGCGCCGACCGTCAGCCTCGAAGACTTCAGTATCGACTGGGCCCGGCAAGCGCCGGAGCCCCGGCTCAAGCGCGCGCTGATTGCCGAAGTGGCACGCATGACCGGCATGATGCACCGCGCCGGGGTCAATCACCGCGACTGCTATATCTGCCATTTCCTGCTGCACACCGATAAGCCGGTCACGGCTGAGGACTTCAAGCTCTCGATCATCGACCTGCATCGGGCCCAGACCCGCCCGGCGATCACCCGACGCTGGCGCAACAAGGACCTGGCCGCGCTGTACTTCTCGGCGCTGGACATCGGCCTGACTCGCCGCGACAAGCTGCGTTTCCTCAAGGGTTATTTCCTGCTGCCGTTGCGCCAGATCCTGCGTGAAGAAGCCTCGCTGCTGGCCTGGCTCGAGGGCAAGGCGAACAAACTGTACGAGCGCAAACAGCGCTATGGGGATGCGCTCTGATGACTGATTTTCTAGCCGCCGAGGACCGCGAGCGGTTCGAACGCCACGGGCTTGCCACGTTCGATGCGCTGTGGGCGCGGGAACTGGAAGCGGTGGACGAGCCCAACACCTCGGGCGGGGGCTGGAGCAGCGTGTTCCGCCTGGACCTGGACGGCCAGGGGTATTACCTCAAGCGCCAGAGCAACTACCTGACACGAACCCTGCACCGGCCCTTCGGCGAACCGAGCTTTGCCCGGGAATTTCGCAACATCAGTCGTTACCGGCAGTTGGGGGTTCCGGCGCTGGAGGCGGTGTTCTTTGGCGAGCGCAAAGTCGCCGGCGAAGTCCGCGCGATCCTGCTGACGCGGGCGCTGGATGGCTGGAACGACCTGGATGCGCTGCTGCAACAATGGCCGCAGCTCAGCGCCGGGCAACAGGCGGCGATCCTGCGCGCCTGCGGCTTGTTGGCGCGGCGGCTGCACGGCGTGCGCCAGGTGCATGGCTGCTTTTATCCCAAGCACATCTTCTTGCAGGCCGATGACGAAGGCTATCGGGCGCAACTGATCGACCTGGAGAAAACCCGCCCGCTGCTGTTTGGCCAGCGCGACCGGGTCAAGGATCTGGAGCCGTTGTTGCGCCGAGCGCCGGTCTGGAGCACCGAGAATGTGCGCAGCTTGCTGGCGGCGTACCTGGATCAACCCGCCGACAGTGCGCTGGTGGATGCCTGGCTGCAGCGCTTGTCCGCTCGACGCAGTCATAAGGGGACGCGTTGATGCGTTTGTCTGAACTGAAAAACGCCGGACGCACCCCACAACTGCCGTTGAGCCTGGAGTTGGCCGATGCCGCGGGCCCGGCGCAGTTGCAACTGCTCAGTCTGCTGCGGGTGCTGCCCGGCCAGCGCTATGTCGGGGCCGGGGTCTGGCGCGGGCGTCCGGTGTTGGCCAAGTTGCTGGTGGGCCGCAAGGCGGCGCGGCATTTTCAGCGTGAGCTGGACGGTGTGCGCCTGCTCGCGGCCCAAGGCCTGACCACCCCGTTGTTGTTGGCTGACGGCCTGAAAGAAGGCGAGGGCGGCTGGTTGCTGTTCGAACTGCTCGAGGGCGCGCACAGCCTGGGCGACGCCTGGCAACAGGTCGAAGCCCTGCCAGTGCTGGCGGATGAGCAAAGCGAAGTGCTGGCCGAGGCGCTGGCCGCCATTGGCCAGATGCACAGCAAGGGCCTGTGGCAATCGGACCTGCACCTGGACAATCTGCTGCGCCACGGTGGTCGGCTGTATTTGATCGACGGTGCCGGGATTCATGCCGAAACCGCGGGGCAGCCGTTGTCGCGGCAAAAGGTCCTGGAAAACCTCGGGGTGTTTTTTGCCCAGTTGCCCAAGACGCTGGAGCCGTTCACCGAAGAGTTGCTGGTGCATTACCTGCTGAGCAATGGCGAGCACGCGTTGCCGCTCGAAGCCTTGCAGAAGCAGGTACGCAAGATTCGTAGCTGGCGACTCAAGGATTACCTGATCAAGGTTGGCCGTGAGTGCTCGCTGTTCGCCGTGCAGCGCGGGGCCTTTGGGTTGCGTGCGATTCGCCGCGACGAAGAGGCCGCCATGTTGCCGGTGCTGGAGCAGGCCGATGCCTTGCTCGACCAGGGGCATCTGTACAAGACCGGCGGCGCGGCGAGTGTGGGCAAGGTTGAGGTGGGTGGTCGTACGCTGGTGGTCAAGCGCTACAACATCAAGGGGTTTGCCCACTGGCTCAAGCGTTTCTGGCGTCCGAGCCGCGCCTGGCATTCCTGGCGCGAGGGCAATCGCCTGGCGTTCCTCGGCATCGCCACGCCCAAGCCGTTGGCGTTGCTGGAAAAACGGTTTTTCTGGCTGCGCAGCCGGGCCTACCTGATCACCGAGTATCTGCCGGGGCCGGACATCATTGAGCGTTTTGCGCCCTATGTGGAAAGTGGCGAGGCGCCTGAGGCTGAGTTGGTGGCGCTGGATCAACTGTTTGCCGAGTTGATCGCCGAGCGCATCAGTCATGGTGATTTCAAGGGGCATAACCTGTTCTGGGACCGGGATCGCTGGTCGTTGATTGACCTGGATTCGATGTGTCAGCACGCTTCACTCAGTAGTTTTGCGCCGGCTTATGCGCGGGATCGGGCGCGGTTCATGCGTAATTGGGGTGAGGGGTCGGCGTTGTATCGGGTGATTGATCAGCGGTTGCCCAAGCAGGTGGCTTGACTCTTTTTTTTGGAGGGGTATACCCCAACCCCCCGTAGCAGCTGTCGAGCCCGCGAGGCTGTGTTCGAGGACGCAGTCCTCGCCGCCCGTCATCTTTACGCTATAATCTCGCCCTTTAGCTGTTTCTCGCCTTGGTGCGGGGACACATTATTTCCAGGCGCACGTCGCCTGCATGCAGACTAAAGAGGCTAGACCCCTGTGGCATTGACGATTCTTGGCCTGTCCGGCGCCCTTAGCCATGATCCTTCCGCAGCGCTGTACATCGACGGCAAGCTGGTCGCGGCTGCTGAAGAAGAGCGCTTCGTACGCGATAAACATGCAAAGAACCGCATGCCTTACGAATCGGCGAAGTTCTGCTTGGAACAGGCCGGTATCAAACCTTCAGACGTTGACGTAGTCGCGATCCCGTTCGCCCCGATCAGCCTCTTCGGCAAGGCCCGTTGGCAGTACGCCAAGCGTTACTGGTACGCCCCGGATCGCGCACTTGACGCGATCCTGATGGGTAACCGTCGCTACAAGCGCTATCGCAACAAGATCGTCTGGTGCCTGGAGCAACTGGGCTTCGATCCGAAGAAAATCAAGATCGAGCCGGTCGAGCACCACTTGGCCCACGCCTCCAGCGCTTATCACTGCTCCGGTTTCAAAGAGAAAACCGCGATCCTGGGTATCGACGGCAAGGGCGAGTACGCCACGACCTTCTTCGGTTACGGCGAAAACGGCAAGATTCACAAGATCAAGGAATTCTTCGATCCGGACTCCCTCGGCGGCCTGTATGGCGCGATCACCGAGTTTCTCGGCTTCGACATGCTCGACGGTGAGTTCAAGGTCATGGGCATGGCGCCGTACGGTGACGCCAGCAAATACGATTTCTCGCGCCTGGCTTCGTTCGAAAACGGCGAGTTGGTGATCAACACCGACTACGCCAACGTCATCGGCCTGCGTCGTTATAAAGAGAAGGGCAAGGGTTACTACTTCTCGCCGAAGCTGATCGAGTGGCTGGGTCCCAAGCGCGAAGGTGACATCGCCGACGAGCCTTACATCCACTACGCCGCCAGCATTCAAGCGCTGTTCGAAAAAATTTCGCTGCAGATGATCGACCACTACCTGGGCGATGTGCTCAAGGAAACCGGCAAGCTGGCGTACGCCGGTGGCTGTGCGTTGAACGTCAAGCTGAACCAGAAAATCATCGCCCGCGACGACGTCAAAGAGCTGTTTGTGCAGCCTGCATCCGGCGATGCCGGTACCGCAGTTGGCGCTGCTGCCTATGTGTCCCACGCCCGTGGCGTACCGGTCGAGAAGATGGAACACGTCTACCTCGGCCCCTCGTACAGCAACGAAGACGTGATCGCCGCGTGTGCCCGTCACCCGAGCAAGCCTGCTTGGCGCAAGCTTGAGAACATGCCGGAAAACATCGCCAAGATCATGGTCGATGGCAACCCGGTAGCCTGGTTCCAAGGGCGCATGGAGTTCGGTCCGCGTGCCCTTGGTGGTCGTTCGATCATCGGTTGCCCGAGCGCCGTTGGCGTGGCTGACCGGATCAACCACCAGATCAAGTTCCGCGAGCGCTGGAGGCCTTTCTGCCCGTCGATGCTCGACACCGTGGCGCCGCAGATGATCAAGATTGATCACCCGGCCCCCTTCATGACCTTCACCTTCGAAGTGGCTGAAGAGTGGAAGACCCGCGTGCCGGAAGTCGTCCATGAAGACGGCACCTCCCGAGCCCAGGTGCTCAAGCGTGAGTACAACCCACGCTACTACGACATGATGAAAGCCCTGGAAGTGCTGACCGGCAACGGTGTGTCGCTCAATACCTCGCTCAACCGTCGTGGCGAACCGATGATCTGCTCGCCGACCGACGCGCTGAACATGTTCTTCGGTTCCGATCTACAGTATTTGATCATGGAAGACATTCTCGTGGTCAAAGACGGCGCGGACGCTTATGACACGCTCGGCTGAGCGCCATGTCCTGCAGTTCTGTCACGGCTATGACGGGCCGTTCCTGGACTGCGCCCGGCAGTACGCCAGCCTGTTTGCGGGCTCCGGTTATCGTGTGACCACGGTGTTCCTCACCGGGGTGGCCGATGCCGAAGTCGCAGCCGGCTGCGCGTCTGACGAAGTGCTGTTCATGGAATACAGCTCCAAGGCCATTCGTGGCCTGAAGCTGGGCGCGATTGCCGATCTGCGCAAGATCGCCCAGTCGCGCCAGTTCAGTTTCTGTATTGCCCACCGGTTCAAGCCGATCTACATCGCCTTGCTCGCCACGGCGCTGCCGGTGATTGGCGTGCACCACGCCTTTGGTGACTACCAGCGGCGCACGCGCAAGCTGTTTGCGCAGATTTTCCGCAAGCGTCTGAGCCTGCTCGGGGTCTCTGACGCGGTGCGCGACGACATGCGCCGCTGCCTGCCGAAATGGCCGGCAGCACGCATTCAAACGCTCTACAACCGTATCGATGTCGACGCCTTGCAGGCCAGCCAGCTGTCCTTCGCCCAGGCGCGGGAAGAGTTGGGCCTGTCGTCGGATGCCTGGGTGGTCGGCAACGTTGGCCGCCTGCACCCGGACAAGGACCAGGCCACGCTGCTCCACGGCTTTGCCCAGGCTTTGCCAGGCTTGCCGGTCGATAGCCAACTGGCGATTCTCGGCACCGGCCGCCTGGAGCAGGACCTCAAGGAACTGGCCCGCGAACTGGGGATCGGCGATCGCGTGTTGTTCCTCGGCCAAGTGCCTGAAGCGCGTCGCTACTTCCGCGCTTTTGATGTGTTTGCCTTGAGCTCCGACCATGAACCTTTTGGCATGGTGCTACTCGAAGCCATGGCGGCCGGCGTGCCGTTGTTGGCCACGGCGTGTGGCGGGGCCAAGGAAGTGGTCGAAGGCGTCGGAATCCTGTTTCCTCTGGGCGACGCCGAACACCTGGCGCAAGGGCTGCAACACCTGGCCCGGATGGACCAGCGGGAGCGCCAGTTGTGCGCCGAGCTGATGCTTGAGCGCCTGCGCCAGCAATTTTCCGATCGCGCGGTACGCGAGGCGTTCTGGCGTCTGCCGCCTGTCATTGATCTGACGACGAGGGCTTGATGCTCAACCGATTCCAAGGCTGGCGCGAACGCGGCTGGTCCGTTGTCGACGCGTCGACCTATAGCGACGCCTGGCAACGTTGGGGGGGCAGCGTCGCGACTCACCCGCTGGTGGTCGAGCGCCTGGCTGACCTGGCCGGTATTCCCGTACGTTACCTGGCCTGGGAGCAGGGCGGCGAGCTGCAGGCGGCGATCCCGACCTGGGGCCGCGACCTGGCCTTGTCCAAGGATGTGCTCAAGCGTCATGGTAAGAAAGGTCTGTTTGACCTCGGCAATGCCGAGTTGATTCTGCCGGCCACCCCCGATGCCCAGGCCGTGCTACGCCATCGTGCCCGCTACTTGTCGGCGCTCAATGAAGGTCGTTTCACCGGCCTCAGGCTGCAAGCCGAGCAATTGGCGATGGCACGCACACCCGAAGAACTGTCGAAGAAATTTCGCTACAACCAGCGCCGTGAACTGCGCTTGCTGGAAGAGGCGGGCGGCGTGGTGCGGCCGGTCAGCGAGTTTTCCAGCAGCGAACTGGCCGCTATCTACTGCGATCTGTTCCAGCGCCGCTGGGGTTTCCCAGCCACGGGTGCGGCGCGCATGAGCGAGGTGCTGGAGTTGCTGCGCGAGTTGTTGATCGGTTCGGTGATCTTCCTCAACGATGCGCCGATTGCGATCCAGCTGGTGTACCGGGTGCAAGCGCCGCAGTGGATCAGCGTCGAGTACATCAATGGCGGGGTCGACCCCGAGACCCGTGAGTTCAGCCCCGGTAGCGTGCTGAGCTTTCTCAACACACAAAGTGCCTGGGAGCAGGCGCGGGCAGTCGACAAGCCGTTGCGCTTTTCGTTTGGTCGCGCAGATCGTGAATACAAGGACCGTTGGTGCAATCCCGTGCCCGTCTTCACTGTATGAGCCAGCCCATGAGTCGCAAGCAGCAACTGCTCAAGCGTCATCGACGCAACAAACGCATCGGCCTGTTGATCACTCTGGTGCTGTTGGTCGGCATCGGCGTGCTGCTGGCCTGGTGGGTGCCGCTGGTGCTGGCGGTGCTGGCCTGGGTCGCCCACGAGGCCTGGTTCGCCGACCATTTGTTCTATTCGCCCAAGGACGATTACGTCTACAGCTTCCCGCCGTACACCCCGCAGCCCAAGGTTCGCCTGGACGGGGACCGGCTGTTGCTGGATGAGGGCGTGATCCTGGCGGACGACACCACGCTGGTCTTGGCCGTGCAGGTCAAGAGCACCTGGCTGGGGCGCTTTTTCGACCCGGTGGTCGAGCTGGCTGGCGGTGATCAGCCGGATCGGCAAGTCTTCGAGCGCGGGGTCAGCGGCCTGCGTTACCTCAACCTCAGTGGCCAGGCGCAGGTTCTGTCTGCCGGTCAGTTGCGCTTGCGTGGGCATTTCTGCCGGCTGGCCGGGGAGCCGCTGCTGTGGTCGATCGAACAACCGGACTACCGCCAGCAGCGGGTCATGGTGATTGCGCCCCATGCCGATGATGCCGAACTCGCCGCATTCGGCCTGTACAGCCAGGCTGCCGAGACCTGGATCGTTACCCTGACGGCCGGTGAAATCGAAGCCGAACATTATCAGGCGATGGGCCTGGACAAGGTCCAGGCATCGCGGCTCAAGGGCCGTCTGCGCGCCTGGGACAGTATTACGGTGCCCCGTTGGGCCGGTGTGCCAGAGGCGCACTGCGTGCAGTTGGGGTATTTCTGCCTGCAGTTGCCTGCCATGCAGGCGGCACCGCAACAGCCGGTGGCTTCCCGCGAGGCCGAACTGGGCGATATCCGCGCCTTCCGCCGGTTCAACCCGTTTACCTTGCCGGGCGACCTCGACGGCCTGCCGACCTGGAACAATCTGCTGGCCGATCTGCGCGAAGTCCTGCTCAAGGCGCGCCCTGAGGTGATCGTGCTGCCCCACAGCTGGCTCGATCCCCACCCTGACCACATCTGTGCCCAGCAAGCGGTGCTGGAGGCGTTGCAGGGGCTTGAGTGGCAACCCTCGGTACTGCTCGGCTACGCTAATCACCTGCACGACAACGATCGCTGGCCCATGGGCGACTCCGGTGCCGGGATTGCCTTGCCGCCGGTGTTCGACGGGTCGCAGGTGCTGCAGCCGTATTGCCTGAGCCTGTCGCTCGAACAGCAGCGGGACAAGGCCATGGCGCTGGGCATGATGCATGACCTGCAGCCCCGCGCACCCTTCAAGCGGCGCTTGCGCCGTGGCTTGCAGCGCTGGCTGGCAGGGCGTCGGGGTTCGCCCTATGGCGAAAATGAGTTTTTCCGCAAGGCAGTGCGTCGCCACGAGCTGTTCTGGCGTTTGTAATTATGTATTGCGGGACATCTTTCTACTGAGATCGTGGGTTAATCTCTGCACTTTTTTTGGGCTGGCTTGCACTGCAAGGAAAACGATGAAGGTTCTATTTCTGGTGCAGAAAGAACAGCGGGCGATTCTCGACCGCTTGTATGAAGGCGTGGCCGATCATTGCGAATGCGACCTGCGGTGGCTCAGCAGTGACGAGCAGCGCAACCTGCGCCGCTACTTCCGTCGTGAAGTGGATGTGACGCGTTATGAGCGCATCGTGTTTTTCCTGCGGTTCAAGCAGGAAATCCGCCAGGCGAGTTTTATCCGCACCATCCCCAACCTGGTGATCCTCGAGCACGACGCCTACCAGAACTACATTCCTTGCAAATACACCGGCAAGTTCAGTGCGCACTACCGCCGCCTGCCGTGGGCACGGGTCATCAGTTCCGGCTTCGTGGTCGCCGAGCGCTTGCGCCAGGAGGGCTTCGACGCGGTGTTCGTGCCCAAGGGCTATGACCAGAGCCTGTTGCAGGATCAGGGCCGGGAGCGCGATATCGAGCTGGCCTTCGTCGGCAGTACCAACAGCGTTGCCTACAGTGGGCGCAAGGCATTGCTCGACGAGTTGGCCAGTGTCGAACCGCTGGTGGTGACTCGCACCAAGTCCGGTGACGAGTATCGCGATACGCTCAACCGGATCCGCTTTTTCGTCAGTGCCGATGTCGGCATGGGCGAGTTCATGATCAAGAATTTCGAAGCCATGGCCTGCGGCTGCGTGCTCCTGGCCTTCGACCAGGGCGAGGCCGAGAGCCGCGCGCTGGGCCTGCAGGACATGCACAACATCGTGTTCTATCGTGACATTGCACAGTTGCAGGAAAAGCTTGCGCTGCTGCGTGCCGATCCTGGGCTGGCAGCCAGCATTGCCCGCAATGGCCGGGACCTGGCCGTCAGCCAGTTCAGTTTTGCGCGGGTCGGCCAGCGGATCGTCGAAGAGCTCCAGCCCCCGCTAAGACCGCGCGCGGCCTTGAGCCTGGTCGAACGAATTCGCCTGAAGTTGGGTATTTGACCGGGTATTCCAAGCGTTTGAGAGCATTTGAAACTATAACTGGCAATGACCAGGCACTGTTGGGGTCCAACAGTGCCTCAAGCCGATGTGGAAAAGGGTGCCCCGCTCGATGAGTATCCTCAATGTCATGTGGTCCGGTGGCTCAGCTTTTGCCTCCATCCACAAGGTTCATCGGCAGATTCTGAGCCAGGTGGATCCGACCATCACGGTCAATACCTGGCTGCTGTGCGGCGATAAGCAAGGCTGTGCCGCCGATATCGGGCAAACCCGGGAATGGCACTTGTCCTCCAGCCGGCTCAAGGGCAAACACGTCTGGAAACTGCTGCAGAGCAGGATGCGCGCGCACTTCCACCGCGCCCTCAAGGACACGGATACACAAGTGGTGTTGCTCGATGGCTTGGGCACTGCTCGCGCCTTGTTGCCGGTCCTGGAAAAACTGTCGTCGCTGCGTGCGGTGGTGCTGTTTCACGGGGAAACCCGGATCAGGGCCGCCGATCGTCAGTTGTTGGCGGGGTTCGATTCCTCCCGGTTGACCCTGGCGGCGGTTTCCCAAACCCTCGCTGAGTCATTGGCCAGCGCTCTGCATTTGCCGGTCGTCACGTTGCGCAGTGCGCTTGACCCCGCCGACTTTCGCTCCCGCCTGCTGTCTCGCGAACAGGCCCGAACCCGTCTGCACCTGCCCACCGATGACACTCCGGTGGTGGGCGCAGTGGGGCGTCTGGTGGGTAACAAGGGGTTTGCCTGCTTGATTGAGGCGTTTGCCATGGCGCTGATCGAGCGTCCGCGCCTGCACCTGGTGATTGTCGGTGAAGGTCATGCACGCGCCGCCCTGCAGGAGCGGATCAACCAGCTCGGCCTGCAGGGGAGTGTCTCGCTGCCTGGGCACCTGGACGATGTGGCAAGGCTGTATCGAGCATTCGACTGGGTGGCGATCCCGTCGCTGGAAGAAGGCCTGGGCCTGATTCTGCAGGAGGCAGTACTGGCCGGTGTGCCGGTGTTGAGCAGCGAGCTTGCGGTGTTCCGCGAGCAGTTGGCAGAGGCGGGGTGGTACGCCGCGACAGAAGACACTCAAGCCTGGAGCGAGGCGCTGATCAAGACGTTCAGCGTCGCTCCCGAGCAGATTGCCCAGGCTCAATCGGCGGTACTGTGCCCGGACCGCGGGTGGCTGGAATTCAGCCAGGCAGCCCGGACCCTGTTGTCATGCCGGCAGTAGGGATTGCTCGAGAGTGTGCATTGGAAAGCTCTCGTTCAGCTTCTCGCGCTCAATATAGCGCGCGAAGTGTTGCAGGTTGCGCTTGACTAGATGCGGTGGCAGCGGCCCGCGGGTGAAGCGCATGTCGGCGACATCAATCAGGCCATACTGATTGTCGGGCGTCACCACGATGTTGCCCAGGTGCAGCGAGCGGAAGTACACCCCGGCGCTGTGCAGCTGGCGAATGAACAGGGTCAATGCGGGCAAGGCCTGTTGCCAGTCGAAACCTGCCTTGGCTGCAATCTGGCGCAAGGTTTCGCCAGGCAAGGGGCGGTAGAGGACTGCCGTCATGCCGGGCGTTTCCAGTTGATGGAATTTCAGCGTCTGCAGGGTCGGGATGCCGAGTTTTTCGAGCTGGGCGGCGTTCTCGATAAAGCGTTTCGAGTACGGGCGAAACAGGGCCGACGAGAGCAGTCGCTTGCGCCGGAACAGCTTGAGAATGTTGCCGTCCGGCAAAAGGAATACTTTCGGGCCGAAGCTGTCGGCTTCTAGTACTCTGGCGCCTTCAACCATTTGAGTTAAAGCGGCGTGTGGAAGCCGGAAGCATTGCATGTAGGAAGCCTTGTAGAAAAATGGGGCGTATGTGCGATCAATGATGCCGAAAAGTTGTTGTTTTAACCATGCCGTGTTGGCACTTGGATTTTTCAGCGGGAGCGGGTAGATGCAGGAAACGCGTTGGGCGCAGGTTTGGATGGCGACAGGTCTTCTATGGTTTTTGCTCGCTATCGCGTTCGCTCCAACCAACAAGATTTACCAGCAAGGGTTGGTCGCGTTTCTCTGGTTGCCGACCCTGTTTCTGGCCTGGTCGGCACGGGCTCGACTGGCTGAGTTGTGGCAAGCGCAGCGGGTGCTGTGCCTGGCGGTCCTGGCGCTGGGAGCCTGGGCGTTGCTGACCCTGCTCTGGACCCAGGATCCCGAACCTTCGCGCGGTGCCAAGCGCGCGCTGTACGTCATCGTCTTCCTGCTGTTTTTCCCGGTACTTGCCAATACCCGCCCCGAGCGGGTGATTCGCATCATGCAGTGGGGCGGCCTGGGGCTGGCCTTGACGGCGGTGCTGGCGGCCATCAAGTTCTACCTGGTCGACGATAACCTGTGGACCGCGCGCCTGGTTGGCCTGGGCCAGTTGGCTCATCCGATCCTGGGGGGTTATGTGCTGGGCCTGGCAGCTGTCTGGCTGGCGCACTGGATCCCGCAGGAGCGCTGGAAACAGGCGGTCTGGGTGGTGGCGCTGGCATTCCTGTGCGGGTTTGTCGTGCTGTCCCAGAGCCGGGGGGCGGCATTGGCGCTGTTGCTGACGTTCGTCAGCATGCCGATCTGGAGCCGCGACCGCCACAGCCGTCTGATCGCCGTCGGCGCACTGACGATGGCGATGTTCGCATTCTGGCTGCTGGAGCCTTTGGTGATGGCCAGGGGCGCCTCATTCCGCCCGCAAATCCTGATGGCCAGCCTGGACATGATTGCCCAGCACCCGTGGCGTGGCCTGGGCCTGGGTTCGGCCTACTCGGTGTTTACCGAAGGCCATGAGTTCGATCACGCCCACAACCTGTTTACCCATATCACCATCGAATTGGGGCTGCCCGGGCTGCTGCTCTGGTGCGTGGTCTGGTTTGCCGTGCTGCGCGAGGCGTGGCGGGCACGTGATACGGTGTACGGCCGTGGCATCATCGGGATCTGGATGTTCTCGTTCCTGGCCATGCAATTCGATGCGGCGAGCATCAGTGGCACCCCGCGTGCCGAGTGGTTCATCAGTTGGTTGCCGGTGGGCCTGGCCAGCGTTTTGGTATGGACACAGGCCAAGTTCCAAGCCTGTGATAAAATTCCGCGTTCTACCTAAGAAGTGAGCTCTACGATGAGTGCAGCACCGCCCAATGCGGAACAGGATTCAAGCCTGAAAATCTATTTTCGACTGCTGGGGTATGTAAAACCCTACGTAGGCATTTTCCTGTTGAGTATCCTGGGCTTTGTGATATTTGCCTCCACTCAACCGATGCTGGCCGGGATTCTCAAGTACTTCGTCGATGGCTTGAGCAACCCCGAAGCCGTGCTCTTCCCCAATGTGCCGTTCCTTCAGGACCTGCAGTTGCTGGTGGCCGTGCCCCTGCTGATCATTCTGATCGCGGCGTGGCAGGGACTGGGTTCGTTCCTGAGTAACTACTACCTGGCCAAGGTTTCCCTGGGGTTGGTGCATGACCTGCGGGTGGAGCTGTTCAACAAGCTGCTGGTATTGCCTAACCGCTATTTTGATACCCATAACTCCGGGCATCTGATTTCCCGCATTACCTTCAACGTGACCATGGTCACCGGGGCGGCGACCGACGCCATCAAGGTGGTGATTCGTGAAGGCCTGACAGTGATTTTCCTGTTTGCCTACCTGTTGTGGATGAACTGGAAACTGACCCTGGTGATGCTGGCGATCCTGCCGATCATTTCCTTCATGGTCGGCAACACCAGCAAGAAATTCCGCAAGCAGAGCAAAAAAATCCAGGTGGCCATGGGGGACGTGACCCATGTCGCTTCCGAAACCATTCAAGGCTATCGCGTGGTCCGCAGCTTCGGTGGCGAAAGCTACGAAGAGCAGCGTTTTGCCCGGGCCAGCCAAAGCAATACTGACAAGCAGCTGCGCATGACCCGCACCAGCGCCATCTACACCCCGGCGCTGCAGTTGGTGATCTATACCGCCATGGCCTCGCTGATGTTCCTGGTGCTGTTCCTGCGCGGTGATGCCACCGCCGGTGATCTGGTGGCCTACATCACCGCTGCCGGTTTGTTGCCCAAGCCAATCCGCCAGCTGTCTGAAGTCAGCTCGACCATCCAGAAGGGTGTCGCCGGTGCTGAAAGCATCTTCGAGCAACTGGACGTCGAGCCGGAAGTCGACAGCGGCACAGTCGAGCGCGAGCGCATCAGCGGTCGCCTGGATGTGCACAACCTGAGCTTCACCTACCCGGGTACCGATCGGGAAGTATTGAAAAACATCAGCTTCAGCGCAGCCCCCGGGCAGATGATCGCGCTGGTGGGGCGTTCGGGCAGCGGCAAATCGACACTGGCTAGCCTGATTCCACGTTTCTACCATCACGAAAGCGGCAAGATCCTGCTCGATGAGGTCGAGATCGAAGACTATCGCCTGCGTAACCTGCGCAAGCACGTGTCCCAGGTCACTCAGCATGTGACCTTGTTCAACGATACGGTCGCCAACAACATTGCCTATGGCGACCTGGCCGGCGCGCCTCGCGAGGACATCGAGAAGGCCGCTGAAGACGCCTATGCCATGGACTTCATTTCCCAGTTGCCGCAGGGCCTGGACACTGAGGTCGGGGAAAACGGCGTGCTGCTGTCAGGTGGTCAGCGCCAGCGCCTGGCCATTGCCCGCGCCCTGTTGAAGAACGCGCCATTGCTGATCCTCGATGAGGCGACTTCCGCCCTCGATACCGAGTCCGAGCGCCATATTCAGGCAGCCCTGGATAAAGTCATGAAGGGCCGCACCACTCTGGTGATTGCCCACCGGTTGTCGACCATCGAGAAAGCCGACCTGATCCTGGTCATGGATCACGGCGAAATCGTTGAACGCGGTACCCACACCCAGTTGCTGGCCCAGGGCGGGTACTATTCGCGCCTGCACGCCATGGGTCTGGATGAGCCGACTCCGGCCGGTATTGCCTGATAACGACAGAGGGGTGAGCCTGGCTCACCCCTCTATTTGTCTGAATTGTTTAAAAAATAAACAATTTCACAGTCTGCATCACAGCCGATGAAGCTCTCGAACTAGCCAGCGTTCACCCTGTGCTAATATCGCGCCCCTGTTCATTTTGTATGTGGGTTGCACCATGAAGTTGTCCATGCCGCGATTCGATCAAGCCCCTGTCTTGGTGGTCGGCGATGTCATGCTCGACCGTTATTGGCATGGTGGTACCTCACGGATTTCTCCTGAGGCACCGGTGCCGGTGGTCAAGGTCGAGCAAATCGAAGACCGCCCGGGCGGTGCCGCTAACGTTGCGTTGAACATTGCTGCGCTCGGCGCGCCAGCGTCCCTGGTCGGCGTGACCGGTGACGACGAAGCTGCCGACAGCCTGACCAACAGCCTCAAGGGCGCTGGCGTGCGGGCGTTGTTCCAGCGCATCGCCCACCAGCCGACCATCGTCAAGCTGCGGGTCATGAGTCGTCACCAGCAACTGCTGCGTATCGATTTCGAGGAACCCTTCGCCACCGACGCCCTGGCGCTCGGCGCCGAGGTCGATAATCTGCTCGAAGGCATCAAGGTGCTGGTGCTGTCCGACTACGGCAAGGGCGCCTTGAAGAACCATCAGGTGCTGATCCAGGCGGCTCGTGCCCGTGGCATTCCGGTGCTGGCCGACCCCAAGGGCAAGGACTTCTCGATCTATCGCGGCGCCAGCCTGATCACCCCTAACCTCAGCGAGTTCGAAACCATCGTCGGCGGTTGCGTCGATGAGCACGACCTGGTGAGCAAGGGTGCCAAGCTGATGCACGACCTGGATCTCGGCGCGTTGCTGGTGACCCGTGGCGAGCACGGCATGACCTTGTTGCGTCCCGATCATCCGGCGCTGCACCTACCGGCGCGTGCCCGCGAGGTATTCGACGTGACGGGTGCCGGCGATACGGTGATTTCGACCCTGGCGGCGGCGATCGCGGCTGGCGAAGAACTACCCCACGCAGTGGCACTGGCCAATCTGGCGGCGGGCATTGTGGTCGGCAAGCTGGGTACGGCGGCCATCAGTGCTCCGGAATTGCGTCGGGCGATTCAGCGTGAAGAAGGCTCGGAGCGCGGCGTACTGGGGCTCGAGCAACTGTTGCTGGCCGTCGACGATGCGCGTGCGCACAACGAGTCGATCGTCTTTACCAACGGTTGCTTCGATATTCTCCATGCCGGTCACGTGACCTACCTGGAGCAGGCGCGGGCCCAGGGCGATCGCTTGATCGTCGCGGTCAACGACGACGCTTCGGTGAGCCGCTTGAAAGGCCCTGGCCGACCGATCAACAGCGTTGATCGGCGGATGGCCGTACTGGCGGGCCTGGGCGCAGTGGACTGGGTGATCAGCTTCCCTGAAGGCACCCCGGAAAACCTGCTGACCCAAGTCAAGCCGGACGTGCTGGTCAAGGGTGGCGACTACGGGATCGACCAGGTGGTCGGTGCCGATATCGTCAGCGCCTATGGCGGCACGGTGAAGGTGTTGGGGCTGGTGGAAAACAGCTCGACGACCGCGATCGTCGAGAAGATCCGCAAGACCGAGTAAGGCTGAGCCGGTGCGAGGGCTTGCTCCCTCGCCACCGCCCGCGTTTAGCGGGTCGCCTTGCGCGGCACGATTTTCTTCAGCAGTTGCCTGGCCTTGCCGGTCAGGCGGCTCAAGCCTGACGGCTTGCCTGGCTGGCTCAAGCCTTGTTGCTTGAGCCAGTCCTTCCATTTGATTCGTTCATCGCGTACCAGCCAGCCTTCCTGCCGGGCAAAACTCTCGGCCAGGTACAGACCGCGCGTGCTCGCCGGGTACAACTGATCCTTTTTCAGGGTGTAGAGCTCGGGCAGCGGCTGACCGTCCTTGAGGGGCATCAGGTACAGGTCCGGGCGCTTGCGATCCAGGCGGGCGACCAGTTGATCGCCTTCCAGGCGCTCGTCGACATGGAACAGGCTCAGGGATTTGGCTTCCTTGGGCACATCCAGGCGCAAATCGTAAATCAGTTGCAGCGACGCCGTGGGCAGGTGCACGTAGGCCCGTGGGCGCTCGATCAATTGCAGGTTGGCGCAGCGCACCGGGCGTGCCGCGCCCGACTCCGGGGTCAGGCGAAACGGCATGGCTTCGCGGTAATGCAGGGCGGTGGCATAGGGCGCTGGCAGCCAGGTGTCGTTGAACCGACCGCCGAGCCAGCCTTCCGGGGTTTCCAGCAGGCATTCTTCGGCGATCTCCTGAATCGCCGTGTGCAGCGGCAGATTCAGCTCGTGGGCCGGAACGTAACCGGAAATCAGCTTGAGTACCACATCGCCACGGTCCTGGCGGCGTTGGCGCACCAACACCCAATAGTCGCGATTCTGCCAATGCAGGGTCAGGCGCACTGACACGCCGAGGTTGGCCAGTTCCAGGGCAAAGTGTTCGGCATTGGCCACCGTGACCGGGCGTCGACGTTGCAGGGTCTGGGAGAAGTTGAGCGGCATCCCGACGCTCTGGTAGCTCAGGCCTTCGGGAGTCGCTTCGACGTATAACGGCAGGGTCTTGAAGTTGCTGGGGTTCTTTCTTATGAGCGTGCGCGGCATGTCGGCTCCTTCTTGCGTCGGGGTCGGCCGCCTCGGCGGCGGTTCAACGACTGGCTAGGACTTGAGCAACGGTCGCCACATTGTGGGCGAGGTGCAGCGGATTGATGGTCCCGACAATAGCACTGGCAACCCCGGGTTGGGCAAACAACAACTCGAAGCTGGCACGTACCGGGTCCACCCCCGGACTCAGGCACACGTGACCGCTGGCCAGGGCTTTTTTGACCAGGATCGCTTTGCCGTGTGCAGCAGCGTAGTCGATCACCGGCCGCTCGGCCTGTTCGTTGAGATTGTACGTGACCATGGCGCAATCGCCCTGTTCCAGAGCCTTCAGGCCGCCTTCGACGGTTTTTCCGGAGAAGCCGAAACCGCGAATCTTGCCCTCGGCCTTGAGCGCGGCGAGGGTCTGGTAGACCTCACTGTCGTTGAGGATCGCCAGGTCGTTGCCGTCCGAGTGCACCAGCACCAGGTCAATAAAATCCGTTTCCAGACGTTGCAGGCTGCGCTCGATCGAGAAACGGGTATGGGCGGCACTGAAATCGTGGTGCGACTGGCCGTCGGCGAACTCTTCACCGACCTTGCTGACAATCACCCAGTCTTCGCGCTGGCCACGCAGCAGCGGGCCGAGGCGTTCTTCGCTGCGGCCATAGGCGGGGGCGGTGTCGATCAGGTTGATGCCCAGGTCGCGAGTCAGCTTGAGCAGCATGCGCGCTTCGTCGTCGTCCGGGATCTGGAAACCGTTGGGGTACTTCACCCCTTGATCGCGACCCAGCTTGACGGTGCCCAGGCCCAGTGGCGAAACCTGCAGGCCGGTGCTGCCCAGCGGGCGGTGCAAATCGTGCAGAGTGGCCTGGCTCATGGCAGCAGTTGCTCCCAGGCCGGTACCGCCATGGGTGGTTTCGGCAGGTCGGGCAAGGGCGCCGGGTGGCTCGGCTGGATACCGTCGCGCTGCAGGGCGGCAATCACCCGGTCAGCAAAGTCCGGGGCCAATGCCAGCTTGGTTGGCCAGCCCACCAGCAGGCGGTCCTGCTCGGCGAGGAAGGCGTTGTCGGGACGGCTCAGGCCCGACTGCTGCGGTTCGGCGCGATCGACGCGCAAGGTTGCCCACTGCGCCTGGCTGAGGTCGATCCAGGGCAGCAGTTGCCCGAGTTCTTTTTGCGCGGCGGCGATTTGCGCAGCGGGTTCGCGTGCTACACCTTCGGCTTCCGCAATATCACCGCCCAGGTACCAGACCCATTGGCCATCGGCCGCCGGATGGGTGGTGACGGTGATGCGCGGTTTTGGCCCGCCGCCCAGGCAATGGGCGTACAGCGGCTTGAGGCTCGGGCCCTTGACCAGGATCATGTGCAGCGGCCGGCATTGCATGGCCGGCTGGCTGAGGCCCAGGGCGGCGAGCAGGTCGGCATTGCCGGCGCCGGCGCTGAGGACGATGCGTTGCGCGCGGATCTCCCGCTCGTCGACCCGCAGGCCGACCAACTGACCGTCTTCCAGCAACGGTTCGATCTGCTGTGCAGCCAGCAGGCCATCACCGGCCAGTTGCGCCAGGCGGCTGATCAGGCTGGGGACATCGACAACCAACTCGGCCAGGCGATAGACCTTGCCCTTGAAGCGTTTGTCTTGCAGGGCTGGCGGCAATTGCTCGCCCTTGACCTGGTCGACCCGTCCACGCACGGCCTTGCTGGCGAAGAAACTCGTGAGGTTGCCGGCCAGGGTGCCGGGGGACCACAGGTAATGGGCTTCGGAGAGCAGGCGCACGCCGGACAGGTCCAGCTCGCCGTCACCGGCCAGGGCCTCGCGCCAGCGCCGCGGCATGTCGGCGATGGCTTCCGAGGCGCCTGTCAGGGCGCCATGCAGCGCGTACTTGGCGCCGCCATGGATGATTCCCTGGGATTTGACGCTCTGCCCACCGCCGAGGCTGGCGCTTTCCACCAGCACGGTGGCAAACCCCTGGCGGCGCAGGCGTGCATTCAGCCAGAGCCCGGCAACCCCAGCGCCGACAATCAGTACGTCGGTGGAAATAACGGATGGCATGCGGCGACCTCAGTGTTCAAGACTAGGGGCGCAGTATACAGATTCATGCCGAGCGCTATGTAGCGGCTGCCGTGGGTCAGTGCCCGGCGGTTTTCGAGAACAGCTGGATCACCACCACCCCGAGCACGATCAGCGCCATGCCCAGCATGGCCGGAACATCGAGCTTCTGCCCGTAGATGAACAGCGCGGCGACGCTGACCATCACGATGCCCATGCCGGCCCACACTGCATACGCCACGCCGACGGGAACGCTGCGCACCACCAGGGTCAACATCCAGAAGGCGATGCCATAGCCGACGATCACCAGCACCAGTGGCAGGGGCGTGCTGAAGCCTTTGACCGCTTTCATCGAAACAGTGGCAATCACTTCGGCACAGATGGCGATGGCCAGGTAGTAGTAAGCGGTCATGGGTCAATCCTCGTATGAAGTGTTGCTTTCTGAGGTCGGCATTCTAGTGATTCCTTAGATGCGGTAAAGTCATTACCTATCTGATTTGAAGATGGGTTACAGCATGAGTATTCAGTGGAACCTGGAGCAGATGCAGTTGTTCGTCAGCGTCGCCGAGCAGCGCTCGTTTTCTGCCGTGGCCCGCGACCAGCGCAAGGCGCAGTCGGCTGTCAGCAGTTCGATTGCACTGCTGGAGGCGGACCTGGGTGTCAGCCTGTTCGAGCGTAGCAGCGGCCGCCAGCCACGGCTGACCGAGGCCGGCAGCGCCTTGCTGGAAGAGGCGCGGGAAGTGTTGCGCCAGTGCGAGCGCCTCAACGGCCGGGCGCAGGCCTTGATGCGTGGCCAGGAGGCGCGCCTGCGCCTGGCCCAGGACGAGGCGATGCCCTATCAGCCGGTGCTCGACAGCCTGGAGGCGCTGGCTGAGCAATTCCCCAGCCTGGAGGTGCAACTGGCCAGTGCCGCCCAGGGCGATGTCGCGCGCAAGCTGGTCCAGCGTCAGGCCGACCTGGGCCTGCTGTTTTATCACGAGCAGATCCCTGAAGCGCTGGAGCGGCGGGTGTTGGGCAGTGTCGAGATGGTCACCGTGTGTGGCGTGGGGCATCCGCTGGCGGCGGGCGGCCAGGTCAATTGCCAGCAAATGGCCCAGCATCGGCAACTGTTGATGGCCACCCATTCGAGTGTCTACCCCGGCAGTGAACAGGCCAGTCCTCAGGTCTGGCGCGCCGACAGTTTCTACGTGCTGGCGGAATGGCTGATGCGTGGCCTGGGCTGGGGTTGGTTGCCCCGGCACGTGGTGCAGTACCCCGCCTATCAGGGGCAGATGGTCGAACTGCTCAGCGAGTGGACGCCGCCGGCGCTGGTGGTGGAGCTGGTC
Organism: Pseudomonas sp. P5_152; assembly: GCF_033989915.1. Taxonomy (NCBI): domain Bacteria; kingdom Pseudomonadati; phylum Pseudomonadota; class Gammaproteobacteria; order Pseudomonadales; family Pseudomonadaceae; genus Pseudomonas; species Pseudomonas sp. P5_152. The sequence goes on from NZ_JASFAH010000002.1 coordinate 3,593,826, forward strand.
TGGCGCCGCGATGAGACGCTGGGGCCGGCGGCGCGGTGGCTGGCCGAACGTTTTGCCGTGCAGTTGCAGGCGATTGGCTGAAAAAGTCGATAAACTCCGGCCCCATGAACAGAACCCTCTATACCGCATTGTTTTACCTGGGGCTGCCATTGGTGGCGATTCGACTGTGGCTGCGCTCGCGCAAGGCGCCGGCCTACGCCAAGCGTATCGGCGAGCGATTTTCCATCGGCCTGCCACCGATGGCGCCCGGCGGGATCTGGGTGCACGCGGTGTCGGTGGGCGAGAGCATCGCCGCGGCGCCGATGATTCGTGCGCTGCTGGAGCGTTATCCACAGCTGCCGATTACCGTCACCTGCATGACGCCGACCGGCTCGGAGCGAATCCAGGCGTTGTTCGCCAATCAACCGCGGATCCAGCACTGCTACCTGCCGTACGACTTGCCTTGTGCCGCCGCGCGTTTTCTCGACCGGGTCCAGCCCAAGCTGGCGGTGATCATGGAAACCGAGTTGTGGCCCAACCATATTCACCAATGCGCCAAGCGCGCGATTCCCGTGGCGCTGGCCAACGCCCGGCTCTCCGAACGCTCGGCCAAGGGCTACGGGCGTTTTCGCCAACTGACGCAGCCGATGCTCGCTGAAATGAGCCTGTTCGCCGTGCAGACCAAAGCCGAAGCCGAACGCTTCCGGGCGCTAGGGGCGCGGGCGGAAACGGTCGAGGTAACGGGTTCGATCAAGTTCGACCTGAGCATCGACCCGACCTTGCTGCAACGCGCCAGCGATCTGCGTGAGCAATGGCAGGCGAGCCAGCGACCGGTGTGGATCGCCGCGAGCACCCATGAGGGTGAGGACGAGGTAGTGCTGGCGGCTCATCGGCAGTTGCTCGCCAGCCACCCGGACGCGTTGCTGATTCTGGTGCCGCGTCACCCGGAACGCTTCAACTCGGTGTTCGAGCTGTGCCAGCAGCAGGGTTTCAACACGGTCCGGCGCTCCAGCGGCGCGGCGGTCGACGCCGATACCGCGGTGCTGCTCGGCGACACCATGGGCGAACTGTTGTTTCTCTATGCCCTGGCGGACAGTGCGTTTGTCGGCGGCAGCCTGGTGCCGAACGGCGGGCATAACCTGCTGGAGCCGGCGGCATTGGCCAAGCCGGTACTCAGTGGCCCGCACCTGTTCAACTTCCTCGAGATCGCGGCGTTGATGCGCAATGCCAAGGCCCTGCAAGAGGTGGAGGACGCCCACGGGCTGGCGGTGGCGGTGCAGCGCCTGTTCGAACTGCCGCGCGATGCGCAGCAAATGGCCGAAGCGGGATTGACCGTGATGCGCGCCAACCAGGGCGCGTTGCAGCGGTTGCTGGATGGGTTGGGGCGGTTGCTCAAGGGTTGATCAATTCACACAACCTGTGGGAGCGAGCCTGCTCGCGATGGCAGCTGCACATTGAAGACCAGTGTTGACTGATCTACCGCTATCGCGAGCAAGCTCGCTCCTACAAGGGTTTGAGTGTCAGCTCAAGGTCGGGCTTTCAACTGCTCGGCCGCAGCCTTGGCCAGGTCCGGTGGCAGGAAGTCCTTGTCCGGGTTGTAGTCGGCCTTGAGGTAGCGCTTGAGGTCTTGCAGGTCGCCCGGGCTCAGGGTGCCGGCCGCCTGTTTCAGGCGCAGGTTGTCGAGGATGTAGTCGTAGCGGCTGTTGTTGTAGTTGCGCACCGAGGTGTACAGCTGGCGCTGGGCATCGAGCACGTCGACGATATTGCGGGTCCCCACCTGATAACCGATTTCAGTGGCCTCCACCGCGCTCTGGTTGGAGATGATCGACTGGCGGCGCGCTTGCACCTGCTCGACATCGCTGTTCACCGCGCGGTGCAGGTTGCGGGTGTTCTCCACCACCTGGCGGCGCAGCGATTCACGTTGTTGCTCGCTCTGGTCCAGGCGTGCATACGACTCGCGGACCTGGGAGTTGATCAGGCCACCGCTGTAGATCGGAATATTCAGCTGCAGGCCGACGGTGGTCTGGGTCACGTCACCACTGTAGGGCTGGCCAAAGGCACTAGGGTTGCTGAAGCCGAAGGCGTCGTTGTCACCCTTCTTGTACTGCGCCACGGCATCGACGGTCGGGGCGTGCCCGGCCTTGCGTTGCTTGAGAGTCTCTTCGGCCGCGCTGACCGCGTAGTTGCTGGCCAGCAGGTTGAGGTTCTGCTGGGCTGCGGTGTCGACCCAGGCCTTGGCGTCGTTGGGCGCCGGCGGCAGGATCGGCAAGGTATGGACGATGCCCTGGATTGAGTTGTACTGCCGGTTGGTCAGGGTGATCAGGGCCTCGAACGCGTCATCCACCTGTTGCTGGGCGAGGATCCGGTTGGCGCGGGCAGTGTCATAGCTGGCTTGCGACTGCAGCACGTCGGTCTTGTCCGAGAGGCCGACGTCGAAGCGCTCGTTGGACTGGTCCAGCTGGCGCTTGAAGGCGGCTTCTTCGGCTTTGGTCGAGGCCAGGTTGTCCTGGGTGCGCAGCACGTTGAAGTAGGTCTGGGCGGTCTGCAGGATCAGGTCCTGCTCGGTGGCCGAGAGCTGCAACGCGGCTTGTTCGTTGACATCCTTGGCGGCCTGGAACTGGAACCAGCGGTCGGCGCGGAACAGCGGCTGGGCCAGGGTTGCCTGGTAGAAATGCGCGTTGCGGTTGGCAATGGCCGCCGGGGAGTCGATGTCGGTACGCACGTTGGCGATTTCCGCACCACCGGAGAGGTTCGGCAGCAGGCCGGCGCGCGACTGGGGCACGACTTCCTTTTGCGCGCCATATTGGGCACGGGCCGCCGCGAGGTCGGCGTTGTTGTCGACTGCCTCCTGGTAGACGCTGACCAGGTCGGTCTTGGTCGACAGGGGCGTGTCTGCTGCCCAGGCCATTCCATTGGACGCACAAGACACGGCGAGAGCCAGTGAGAGTTTGCGCAGCATGAGGCGATCCCTAGAATTGAAAATGCGACAAGAAATAGAGCGCCAAGCTACGGCGCGGGCCCGTCAGCGTCAAGGCGTGGCATGGCGTAGCGAGTGTAGTTGTGGTGACCTGGGGCAACAATCCTGCAATTACGCCATTCATCACGCTGTTTAATCCGGGGTTGGCGTTCTTGGGTGGTTATGTCTAGACTGGCCGGGTTCTTGTCGGGGTGCCTTGCTATGAGGCTGAGATCGAATAATTTCGGATCCCGTTGAACCTGATCAGGTTAGCGCCTGCGTAGGGAACAAGATTTCTCGTCACCCGGCGAGTCCTCTTGTGCTTCGTCCGGGATATTGTTCGACAATCGAACGCTTCGCGAGATGATGCACAGCACCAGTCCTGGTGCCTCCGTGCCTTTCAGGTTCTGCTCCGACAATCCACTGCCTGGATGCTGTCTGGAGAGCCCGTGATGACCACAAAACTAAAAAATGCGACCCACCTGAGTGAATCGGCCAAGGTCGATCAACAATCGGTGCAGCCCTTTACCCGCTCGCAAAAGATTTATGTCCAGGGCACGCGCCCGGACATCCTGGTGCCGATGCGCGAAATCAGCCTGGACGTCACCCCGACCGACTTCGGCGGTGAAATCAATGCGCCTGTCGTGGTCTACGACACCTCCGGCCCCTATACCGACCCGAACGTCATCATCGACGTGCGCAAAGGCCTCGCCGACGTGCGCTCGCCGTGGATCGAAGCCCGTGGCGACACCGAGCGCCTGCCAGGCCTGAGTTCCAACTTCGGCCAGGAACGCCTGGCCGATGCCGAGCTGACCAAGCTGCGGTTCGCCCACGTCAACAACCCGCGCCGCGCCAAGGCTGGGGCCAACGTCAGCCAGATGCACTACGCGCGCCAAGGCATCATCACCGCCGAGATGGAATACGTCGCCATCCGCGAAAACATGAAGCTGGAAGTGGCCCGCGCGGCCGGCCTGCTGGACCAGCAACACGCCGGCCACAGCTTCGGCGCCAGCGTGCCGAAAATCATCACCCCCGAATTCGTGCGCGAGGAAATCGCCCGCGGTCGCGCGATCATCCCGGCCAACATCAACCACACCGAACTGGAACCGATGATCATCGGCCGTAACTTCCTGGTGAAGATCAACGGCAACATCGGCAACAGTGCCCTGGGATCGTCCATCGAAGAAGAAGTGGCGAAACTGACCTGGGGCATTCGCTGGGGTTCGGACACGGTCATGGACCTGTCCACCGGCAAGCACATTCACGAAACCCGTGAGTGGATCATCCGCAACTCGCCAGTCCCAATCGGCACCGTGCCGATCTACCAGGCCCTGGAAAAAGTCGGCGGCGCCGCCGAAGACCTGACCTGGGAGCTGTTCCGCGACACGTTGATCGAGCAGGCCGAGCAGGGCGTCGACTACTTCACCATCCACGCCGGCGTGTTGCTGCGCTATGTGCCGCTGACCGCCAAGCGCGTGACCGGCATTGTTTCCCGTGGTGGTTCGATCATGGCCAAGTGGTGCCTGGCGCATCACAAGGAAAACTTCCTCTACACCCATTTCGAAGACATCTGCGAAATCATGAAGGCCTACGACGTCAGCTTCTCGCTGGGCGATGGCCTGCGTCCGGGCTCGATTGCCGACGCCAACGACGCTGCACAATTCGGTGAGCTGGAAACCCTCGGCGAGCTGACCAAGATCGCCTGGAAACACGACGTGCAGTGCATGATCGAAGGCCCGGGCCACGTGCCGATGCAGTTGATCAAGGAGAACATGGACAAGCAGCTGGAGTGCTGCGACGAGGCGCCGTTCTACACCCTCGGCCCGCTGACCACCGACATCGCCCCGGGTTACGACCACATCACCTCGGGCATCGGTGCCGCAATGATCGGCTGGTTCGGTTGCGCCATGCTCTGCTACGTCACGCCCAAGGAGCACCTGGGCCTGCCGAACAAGGATGACGTGAAGACCGGGATCATCACCTACAAGATCGCCGCCCACGCCGCCGACCTTGCGAAGGGCCATCCGGGCGCGCAGATCCGCGACAACGCCTTGAGCAAAGCACGGTTCGAGTTCCGCTGGGAAGACCAGTTCAACCTCGGCCTGGACCCGGACACCGCCCGCTCGTACCACGATGAAACCCTGCCGAAGGACTCGGCCAAGGTCGCGCATTTCTGCTCGATGTGCGGGCCGAAATTCTGCTCGATGAAGATCACCCAGGAAGTCCGCGAGTATGCGGCCAACCAACGGATCGAAGCGGTGGACGTGGACGTCGCCCAAGGCCTGGCCGAACAGGCCGAGCGCTTCAAGCAGGAAGGCAGCCAGCTGTACAAGAAGGTTTGATCTGACCCGAAGGGTCGGGGCCTGAGAGGGCCCCATCGCGGGCAAGCCCGCTCCCACAGGATTTATGCAGTCCATGTGGGAGCGGGCTTGCCCGCGATAGCGGTCAACACAACAAAAAATGTCCCTCTGAGATAACACCCTTGAGCATTCAACCCAGCACTTACTCCCCCGATATCGCGGTGCCGACTGACCAGCGCGTCTTCGGCGGCCGTGATCTGTTCTCCCTGTGGTTTTCCCTCGGCATCGGCCTGATGGTCCTGCAGACCGGCGCCTTGCTTGCGCCGGGCCTGGGCCTGTCGGGTTCGTTGCTGGCGATTTTCCTCGGCACCCTGGTCGGCGTGCTGCTGCTGGCGGCCGTCGGCGTGATCGGCAGCGATACTGGCCTGTCGTCAATGGCCGCGCTCAAGTTGACTCTGGGCAGCAAGGGCGCAAGCCTGCCGGCGCTGCTCAACCTGCTGCAGTTGATCGGTTGGGGCTCGTTCGAGATCATCGTCATGCGCGATGCCGCCAGCCTGCTGGGCGCCCGCGGATTCAGCGAGGGCAGCCTGATGGCCAGCCCGCTGATGTGGACCCTGTTCTTCGGCGCCCTGGCGACCCTGCTGGCGGTGAGCGGCCCCCTGACGTTCGTGCGGCAGATCCTGCGCAAGTGGGGCATCTGGCTGTTGCTGGCAGCGTGCATCTGGCTGACCTGGAACCTGTTTGCCAAGGCTGACCTGGCTGCGTTGTGGGCCCAGGCCGGTGACGGTTCGATGCCGTTCGCCGTGGGCTTCGACATTGCGATCGCCATGCCCCTGTCCTGGCTGCCGCTGATTGCGGACTACTCGCGGTTCGGCAAGCGCGCGAAAAATGTCTTCGGCGGCACAGCGCTGGGCTTTTTCATCGGTAACTTCTGGCTGATGAGCCTGGGCGTGGCCTACACCCTGGCGTTTGCCCCCAGCGGTGACGTGAATGCCTTGCTGTTGGCGCTGGCCGGTGCCGGCCTGGGGATTCCGCTGCTGTTGATCCTGCTCGACGAGTCGGAAAACGCCTTTGCCGATATTCACTCGGCGGCAGTGTCCAGCGCGACCCTGTCACGGCTCAAGGTCGAGCACCTGGCCCTGGCCATCGGTGTGATCTGCACCCTGATCGCGCTGCTGGCGCCACTGGCCCAGTACCAGAACTTCCTGCTGCTGATCGGCTCGGTGTTCGCGCCGTTGTTCGGCGTGGTGCTGGTGGATCACTTCATCCTGCGCAAGCGCGGTGCCCAGGCGACCTGCGCGGCGTTGCGCGGGTCGGCCCTGTGCGCCTGGTTGGGCGGGGTGGTTACCTATCACTTGCTGGCCAATTTTTATCCCGAGCTGGGCGCAACCCTGCCGGCGTTGATCCTGGCAGGGCTGTTGCAGCTGGTGCTGGGCCGCATCGTTACTTTCGGGCGGGAAACAGCTCGGGCTTGAGGATGCCACCCAGGCGCGAATAAGGAATCTTCAACTCGACGTGGCCCAGGGCGTAAGGCGCAATGGTGTTCACGTCGTACTTGAGCATCACCCCGGCGGTGGTCAGGGCAACGTTGGGGGTTTGCTTGAACGGCCAGGCCTTGAGGAATTGCGCTTCCTGATCCAGGCGGGTGCTGATCAGCCAGCTGTTGTGCGCCACCTGGGCGGCTTTCCAGAATGCCTGTTCCTCGCCCGGCTTGAGCATATCGGCCAGGGTCAGCACCTTGTGCTCCTGGCGCGAGTAGTTGATGAAGCCGCGTCCCGGCTTGCCAGTGGCAGTGCCGTTGTCCAGATAGCTGGACAGCTCGATGATCACCAGTCCGTCATGCTGCTCGCGTACCTTGGCCTGCAAGTAGCTGCTGTTGCGCGGGGCGGCATCGCGCAGGAACTGCTCGCGATAGGCCGCCAGCGAAACCGGCAGTGGTGCATCGGCGGCGGTGGGGGTCATTTGCAGCAGGCGTCGTTCGATGATGCCATCCAGTTGCGGTTCGCCGGGGAAGCGCACGAGATCGATGTTGACCAGCGGGCATTCGGCACCGGTGCAGCCGGGCTTGATAGTCTCTGCGGTGTCGCGCAGGGTTTCCAGCGGCGCCTTGTAGCTAGGCTCGAACAGGCTTTGGCAGGCGCCCAGGGTCAGGGCGATACAGGCCACGGAGGCGATTTTCAAAAGTGACATGGGCGTCCTTCATGGATCAAGGGTAGGCAAAAAGTTACCGGCTTCGACTGCCAGCGGGGCGGTCAGTTCGCCACTAAGCTCAATAGTGTCAATTAGAGTAGGTTTGCCCCCCTGCCGTCTATCCCGGCAACTGCAAAGGGGCTGCATCAAAGGTGGCGAGCGCGTTAGGATGGCGCGAAGTCGAGGTTGGAGCCTCGTAGCGGATCTGCAGTAGACGAGGATTGTGATGACTGACTTTACCAATGCCACCCCGACTGTCGTCGACGTCGTGCGCACCGAGAACTGCCACAAGGGCTTCTACCAGCTCGACCGGGTACACCTGCGCCATGAGCTGTTTGCCGGTGGCATGAGCCGGGAAATCAATCGCGAACTGTTCGTGCGCCACGATGCAGTCTGCGTCCTGCCCTACGATCCGCAGCACGACCGGGTGGTGTTGATCGAACAATTTCGCGTGGGGGCCCTGGGCAAGACCGACAACCCGTGGTTGATCGAGCTGGTCGCCGGTCTGATCGACAAGGACGAACAACCGGAAGAAGTTGCTCACCGTGAAGCGCAGGAGGAAGCTGGGCTTGAGTTCACGGCGTTGTGGCCGATGCTCAACTATTTTCCGTCGCCTGGCGGTAGCACTGAATACGTGCACCTGTACCTGGGGCGGTGTGACAGTACGGGGGCTGGCGGCCTGCATGGGTTGCTGGAGGAAGCAGAAGATATTCGCGTCACGGTCTGGGACTTTGAAGATGCCCTGCAGGCCGTGCGTGATGGGCGGATTTCCAACGCGGCGAGCATTATTGCCTTGCAATGGCTGGCTTTGAACCGCGTTGAAGTGAGGGGGCTATGGTCGTAAACAAACAGCGCGACCGCTATCGGGTCGACCTGGTGGGGCTGCAAAGCGCCTGCGAGGCCAACTATGCCCGCTTGCTGCGGCTGCTGCCGGACATGCGCAATACGCCGGCGGCGCGGCGCATCGCCATGACCCAGGGCGACCAGATGCTCGGGGTGCTGACCCTCGAGGTCCTGCTGACCTGTCCCTACACCACCACCCTGCGTGTGCGCCAGGAACACAGCCTGCCCTGGCTGCCGGTGCCGCAGCTGGAGGTGCAGGTCTATCACGATGCGCGCATGGCCGAAGTGGTCAGCGCCGAACATGCGCGGCGCTTTCGCGGCATCTATCCTTACCCCAATGCCTTCATGCACCAGCCTGACGAAAAGTCCCAGCTCAACGTCTTCCTCGGCGAATGGCTGAGCCATTGCCTGGCGTGCGGGCACGAATACGAAGTGGTGCGTTAAGCGGCAGATGTGAACTGTGTCCGGTTCACGGCTTTCCTCTTTTACCCATGCCCCAGCATAATTGCGCCACTTATCCACCTGCGTGATCGCGCCTTGGGAGAACGCCTTGCCGAGCGTATCGACTCTGACCGCCAACGACCCGGTCCTGCTGGTGCAGCTTTCCGACAGCCATCTGTTCGCCGAGGCTGACCGCACGCTGCTGGGCATGAACACTCGCGACAGCCTGTCGACGGTGATCGAACTGGTGCGGGTGCAACAGCCCCGGGTGGACCTGGTGATTGCCACGGGCGACCTGTCCCAGGACGGCACCTTGGCCTCCTATCAGCTGTTTCGCCGCTTGAGCGAGCAGATCGACGCGCCTGCCCGCTGGATTCCGGGCAACCACGACGAACCGCAGGTCATGGCCCAGGCGGCCGTGCAGAGTTCGCTGCTGGAACCGTTGCTGGACATCGGCAACTGGCGGATCACCTTGCTCGACTCCGCCGTGCCGGGTTCGGTGCCGGGCTACCTGCAGGACGATCAACTGCAATTGCTCGCCCGCGCCCTGAGCGAGGCGCCCGAACGTCATCATCTGGTGTGTTTCCATCATCACCCGGTGCCCATTGGCTGTCCGTGGATGGAGCCGATCGGCTTGCGTAACCCTGAAGCGCTGTTTGCCGTGCTCGACCGCTTTCCCCAGGTGCGCGCCGTGTTATGGGGGCATGTGCATCAGGAAATCGACCAACTGCGCAACGGCGTGCGGTTGCTGGCATCGCCTTCGACCTGTATCCAGTTCGAACCCGGCAGCGAAGATTTTCGGGTCGATACCCTGGCGCCAGGCTACCGCTGGCTGCGCCTGTTGCCCGATGGGCGGTTGGAAACCGGAGTGGAGCGGGTCATTGGATTCGATTTCACGGTCGATTACGGTTCTGAAGGTTACTGAGCAGAAACACCGCTTCACGGCGATCGCGAGCAGGGATTACACCGACCCAGGAAACAAATGTGGCAGCGAGCCTGCTCGCGATATGCCCGACTCCCTGTAAACTGCGCTTTCTTTTGCCGACCGCCAGGGAGCTCAAATGTCCGGTTCGATCCTCTACATCCACGGCTTCAACAGCGCGCCTGCGTCGAAAAAGGCCAGCCAGTTGATCGGAGTGATGGAGCGTCTGGGGCTGGCTGACCAATTGCGCGTTCCGGCCCTGCATCATCACCCGCGTGAGGCCATCGGTCAGTTACAGCAGGCGATTGCCGAGCTGGGACGGCCACTGCTGGTCGGCAGCTCACTCGGCGGCTACTATGCCACTCACTTGGCCGAGCTCCATGGCCTCAAGGCCCTGCTGGTCAACCCTGCCGTCAGTCCGCACCGGATGTTCGACGGCTACCTGGGGACGCAGCAAAACCTGTATACCGAACAGACCTGGGAATTGACCCACGACCACATCACGGCCCTGGCCGAGCTGGAAGTGCCGGCGCCCCAGGACCCACGGCGCTACCAGGTGTGGCTGCAGACCGGCGACGAAACGCTGGACTATCGCCTCGCCCAACAGTATTACCGAGCCTGTGCGTTGCGCATCCAGGCCGGCGGCGACCATAGTTTCCAGGGATTTGCCGGACAGATGCCGGCCCTGTTGAGTTTTGCCGGCATTGGCGCAGATGTGTACCAGGCGATCGATTTCACAGCACTGTGAACCCTTGCCCCTATTTTCATGAACGACTGACGACGAGACCCCATGGCCACTCCCAGCGCTAGCTCTTATAACGCAGACGCCATCGAAGTCCTCTCGGGCCTCGACCCGGTGCGTAAACGCCCCGGCATGTACACCGACACCAGTCGGCCGAACCACCTTGCCCAGGAAGTCATCGACAACAGTGTCGACGAAGCCTTGGCCGGGCACGCCAAATCGGTCCAGGTCATCCTCCACGCCGACCACTCGCTGGAAGTCAGCGATGATGGCCGCGGCATGCCGGTGGATATCCACCCGGAAGAGGGCGTCTCGGGCGTCGAGCTGATCCTCACCAAACTGCACGCCGGCGGTAAGTTCTCCAACAAGAACTACCAGTTCTCCGGTGGTTTGCACGGGGTCGGCATTTCGGTGGTCAACGCCCTGTCGACCGAGGTCCGGGTGCGGGTCAAGCGTGACGGCAACGAATACCAGATGACTTTCGCCGACGGTTACAAAAAAACCGAGCTGGAAGTGGTCGGCAGTGTCGGCAAGCGCAACACCGGTACCAGCGTGTTCTTTGCCCCGGATCCGAAGTATTTCGATTCGCCGAAATTCTCCATCAGCCGCCTCAAGCACGTGCTCAAGGCCAAGGCCGTGTTGTGCCCGGGGCTGTTGGTCAGTTTTGAAGACAAGGCCACCGGCGAAAAAGTCGAGTGGCACTACGAAGACGGCCTGCGTTCCTACCTGGTGGACGCGGTCAGTGAGTTCGAGCGCCTGCCGGACGAGCCGTTCTGCGGCAGCCTGGCTGGTAATAAGGAAGCGGTCGACTGGGCGCTGCTGTGGTTGCCCGAAGGCGGCGACAGCGTGCAGGAAAGCTACGTCAACCTGATCCCCACGGCGCAGGGCGGTACCCACGTCAACGGTCTGCGTCAGGGCCTGCTCGATGCGATGCGCGAGTTCTGCGAGTTCCGTAGCCTGTTGCCCCGTGGGGTGAAACTGGCGCCGGAAGACGTCTGGGAGCGCATCGCGTTCGTCCTGTCGATGAAAATGCAGGAGCCGCAATTCTCCGGCCAGACCAAGGAACGCCTGTCGTCCCGCGAGGCGGCGGCGTTTGTGTCCGGGGTGGTCAAGGACGCGTTCAGCCTGTGGCTCAACGCCAACCCGGAAACCGGCATGCTCCTGGCGGAGCTGGCGATCAACAACGCCGGCCGTCGCCTCAAGGCCAGCAAGAAAGTCGAGCGCAAACGCATTACCTCGGGGCCGGCCCTGCCGGGTAAGCTCGCCGACTGCGCCGGGCAGGACCCGATGCGCTCCGAGCTGTTCCTGGTGGAAGGTGATTCCGCCGGCGGCTCGGCCAAGCAGGCGCGGGACAAAGAGTTCCAGGCGATCCTGCCGCTGCGCGGCAAGATCCTCAATACCTGGGAAGTGGACGGCAGCGAAGTGCTGGCCAGCCAGGAAGTGCACAACATCGCCGTCGCCATTGGTGTCGATCCGGGCGCGGCGGACATGAGCCAACTGCGCTACGGCAAGATCTGCATCCTCGCCGACGCCGACTCCGACGGTCTGCACATCGCCACCTTGCTCTGCGCCTTGTTCGTCCAGCATTTCCGCCCGCTGGTGGATGCCGGTCACGTCTACGTGGCGATGCCGCCGCTGTACCGGATCGACCTGGGCAAGGAAATCTACTACGCCCTCGACGAAGCCGAGCGCGATGGCATTCTCGACCGCCTGGTGGCCGAGAAGAAACGCGGCAAGCCCCAGGTCACCCGATTTAAAGGCCTGGGTGAAATGAACCCACCGCAACTGCGCGAAACCACCATGGACCCGAACACCCGGCGCCTGGTGCAATTGACCCTGGATGATTTTGCCGCCACCTCGGAAATGATGGACATGCTGCTGGCGAAAAAACGTGCAGGTGATCGCAAGTCCTGGCTGGAGTCCAAGGGCAACCTGGCCGAGGTTCTGGCCTGATGCGGAGCGGTTTTGCCCTCCCGTGGTTGTTGCTGGCAGGGGCTGCGTTCGCGCAGCCGGCGCCTGAGCTGACGATGCTGTCCGAGCATGCCGTGCAAGGCATGCACGGCGGTAATCTGTCGGGTCTGGCGCAATGCGGCAATGAACTGTGGACGGTTTCCGATCGCGACGATGGGCAGATCTACCGTCTCGCCACCGGCGAGGGTGTCTGGCAGGCCGAAGCGGTGCCCGTCGACGTGCCGCCGGTGCCTGACAGCGGCTTGCCCTGGGGGCTGAAGTCGCGTACCTGGGCGTCGTCGATCGTGCGCGGTGGTAACTTCGATTTCGAGGGCATCAGCTGCGACAAGGCCGGCAATCGCTACATCGTCAGCGAGGCCCATGCAGCGGTGTTGCGGGTGCCGCCGACGGGCGCCGCGCAATGGCTGAAGATTTCCCCGATGCTGGTGCGCGAAGCGCGGGCCAGTGGCATGTTGCTGCACTTCAATGCGCTGTTTGAAGGCCTGGCTGTCGACCCTGAGGGCAACCAGCTGTGGCTGGCGGCCGAGCGTGAGCGACGTGGGCTGTTGCGGCTCAAGCGGCAACAAACCGTGTGGGACTGCGACGGTGCCTGCGTGCTGCTCAGCGAAGCCGGCACACAGATGCAACCGGCGCAGTTTCCCCATGCCCGGCCGGTGTCCCGGGACTTCGCCGACCTGGCGTGGTTCGACGGCAAGCTCTTTACCCTGGAGCGCAACGCCTATGAAATCTGCCGCCGTGACGCGGTGACGGCCCAGGTCGAGCGTTGCTGGTCGTATGCCGCCGATGCCTTGCAGGCGCCGCGGCGTTATCCGCAAGCCTACGGCCTGGCCGAGGCGCTGGTGATCGACGCCTCAGGTGCCTGGATCGGCATCGACAACAACAACGGCGCCCGGGCTGACGGCGAAGTCCGCCCGATCGTCTGGCGCTTCGCTGCGCCGCAGGGTGGCTGGAGCGCCAAGTCATGAGTCAGCAGGCGCCGGGAAAACGCGCCGGCCGGGTGCTGCTGGTGCTCGCCTGGTGTGCCGGGCTGTTCCTGGCAACGCGGTTTTTCGGCGACTGGGAACAGCGCCAGGAAAATCCCAACACCCAGGTCAGTTCGCAGCAGGGTGAGGGGTTTATCGAGGTGAAGCTGGTGGGTAATGGCCAGGGACACTTCGTTGCCGATGGCCAGATCAACGGTCAGCCGGTGAACTTCATGCTCGATACTGGGGCCACCGATGTGTCGATCCCGGCCGGCCTGGCCCAACGGCTGAATCTGGAAAAAGGTGCCGCGGTCACCCTGAGCACGGCCAATGGCCGCAGCCAGGGCTACCGGACCCGACTGCAACAATTGAAACTGGGCGACATTGTCTTGCATGACGTGCGCGCCCTGGTGGCGCCAGGCTTGAGCGGCGATCAAGTGCTGCTGGGCATGAGCGCCCTGAAACAACTCGAATTTACCCAGCGCGGTGGCACCTTGCTGCTGCGCCAGACCACGAAATGATGAGGCCCGCATGAGCGACTCCCTGGATCTCAGCCTGGACGGCGTAGAACGCCGCTCACTGGCCGACTTCACCGAAAATGCCTACCTCAACTACTCCATGTACGTGATCATGGATCGGGCCCTGCCGCATATCGGCGACGGCCTGAAGCCGGTGCAGCGACGTATTGTCTACGCCATGAGCGAGTTGGGGCTGGACGCTGACTCCAAGCACAAGAAATCCGCGCGTACCGTCGGTGATGTGCTCGGCAAGTTCCACCCGCACGGCGACTCTGCCTGCTACGAGGCCATGGTGCTGATGGCCCAGCCGTTCAGCTACCGCTACACGCTGGTGGACGGCCAGGGTAACTGGGGTGCGCCGGATGATCCGAAATCCTTCGCCGCCATGCGTTACACGGAAGCACGGCTGTCGCGTTACTCCGAAGTATTGCTCAGCGAGCTGGGGCAGGGCACGGCCGACTGGGGGCCGAACTTCGACGGCACCCTCGATGAACCGCTGGTGTTGCCGGCACGCTTGCCGAACATCCTGCTCAACGGCACCACCGGCATCGCCGTGGGCATGGCCACCGACGTCCCGCCGCACAACCTGCGCGAAGTCGCCACGGCGTGCGTGCGCTTGCTCGATGAGCCCAAGGCTACGGTCGAGCAACTGTGCGAGCACATCCAGGGCCCGGACTACCCGACCGAGGCGGAAATCATCACGCCGCGCGCCGACCTGCTGAAAATGTACGAGACCGGCAAGGGCTCGGTGCGCATGCGCGCCGTGTACCACGTCGAAGACGGCGACATCATCGTCACCGCGCTGCCGCACCAGGTTTCCGGGGCCAAGGTGCTGGAGCAGATTGCCGCGATGATGCAGGCCAAGCCGTCCAAGGCCCCGCAGATCGCCGACCTGCGTGATGAGTCCGACCATGAGAACCCGTGCCGGATCGTGATCATTCCTGTCAACAGCCGGGTCGATCATGAAGCCCTGATGCAGCACCTGTTCGCCAGCACGGAGCTGGAGTCCACCTACCGCGTCAACATCAACATCATTGGCCTGGACGGCAAGCCGCAGCTGAAGAACCTTCGCGCGTTGCTGGTCGAGTGGCTGGAGTTCCGGGTGCGCACGGTGCGTCGCCGCCTGCAGTTCCGCCTGGACAAGGTCGAGCGTCGCCTGCACCTGTTGGACGGCTTGTTGATTGCCTACCTCAACCTGGATGAAGTGATCCACATCATCCGCACCGAGGAGCATCCCAAGGCCAAGCTGATCGAACGTTTTGCCCTGAGCGAAATCCAGGCCGACTACATCCTCGACACGCGCCTGCGTCAGTTGGCGCGCCTGGAAGAGATGAAGCTGCGCGACGAGCAGGACGAACTGCTCAAGGAACAGGCCAAGCTGCAAGCCCTGCTGGGCAGCGAAGCCAAGCTCAAGAAGCTGGTACGCACCGAGCTGCTCAAGGATGCCGAGACGTATGGCGACGACCGTCGCTCGCCGATTGTCGAGCGCACCGAAGCCAAGGCGCTGACCGAGCATGATCTGCTGCCGAACGAGAAAGTTACGGTGGTGCTGTCGGAAAAAGGCTGGGTACGCTCGGCCAAGGGCCACGATATCGATGCAACCGGCCTTTCCTACAAGGCCGGGGACGGTTTCAAGACTGCTGCTGCCGGTCGTTCCAACCAGTTTGCGGTGTTCATCGACTCCACCGGACGCAGTTACTCGGTGCCGGCCCACACCCTGCCGTCGGCCCGTGGCCAGGGCGAGCCGTTGACCGGCCGTCTGACTCCGCCACCGGGTGCGACCTTCGAGTGTGTCCTGATGCCAGAGGATGATGGCCTGTACGTGATCGCCTCCGACGCGGGTTACGGCTTCGTGGTCAAGGGCGAGGACCTGCAAGCCAAGAACAAGGCGGGCAAGGCGCTGTTGAGCCTGCCGAACAACGCCAAGGTGATCCTGCCGCGTCCGGTCGCAGACCGTGACGAGAACTGGCTGGCTTCGGTGACGACCGAAGGTCGCCTGCTGATCTTCAAAATCAGCGACCTGCCGCAGCTGGGCAAGGGTAAAGGCAACAAAATCATCGGTATCCCCGGCGAACGTGTAGCTAACCGCGAGGAATATGTCACGGATATCGCGGTGCTGCCGGAAGGCGCGACGCTGGTATTGCAGGCCGGTAAGCGCACACTGTCACTCAAGGCCGATGACCTGGAGCACTACAAGGGTGAGCGTGGACGCCGGGGCAATAAACTGCCGCGGGGCTTCCAGCGGGTCGATGCACTATTGGTAGAAACTCTCAATTAAGCGGTCTAGAGCGCTCGATCTACGATTTAACGCGTAGATCGATGCTTTCGCGCTGGAGTCGCAAGGCATATTCACGGATGATATGGCCTTTCAAGCGCCGGCGTGGTCGAGCGTTCTTCATATTTTTTGAGTATTTTCACAGTGGCTGGCCTTGTGGCCGTCACCTGGATGGGATGATGACTGTTCTGCGCTTTCCTCTAATTTTGTTGCTCGCTGGCGTTCTTGGCCTGGCGGGTTGCAGCGTTCACCAGCCGGTGTCGCTGTATCAGCTGGACAGCGGCACCCCGGCACAGCCTGCGCAAAGCTCAGGCATGGCGGTGTTGCTGGGTCCGGTGTTGATTGCCGATTACCTGCAGCGTGAAACCCTGTTGCAGCGTCAACCGGACGGCAGCCTGCAAGCGTCGACCGACGGTCGTTGGGCGGGCAGCCTGTCTTCGGACATCAATCAGTTGCTGCTGCGTCAGGTCGCGGGTCAGCTGGACAGCCAGCGCGTGGTCCTGGCACCGGCGACCCTGGGGTTCACTCCGGACGTGCAGGTATTGCTGTCGATTACCCGCCTGGACTCCGGCGAATCGCAACCGGCGGTGCTCGATGCCCAGTGGCGCTTGATCGACCGTCGCGGCCAGGTCCGCGATAACCGCATCATTCACCTGCAGGAGCAACATGCCGGCGGCACCGCTGCACAGGTCCAAGCCCAGGGGGTGCTGTTGCAGCGCCTGGCCGAGCAGTTGTCGGTCGCCCTGAAGCCGCTGGCCAACCAGCCACCTGTTGCCGAGGCTCCACGCAAGCCTGCTGCGGCAAAACCCACGGCTCCTGCCGAGCGTGAGAAACAGCCGAAGATTCCGATGGCCGCGCCTATTCGCACGGACATGGAAGTGTTCCGCTTCTAAGCTGCACGTCGCCCCCACAAAACCCGCCCCGTGCGGGTTTTGTTGTTTCTGCCGACCCCGAAACTGCTGCTTGTAGGAGCGAGCTTGCTCGCGATGGACGTTAACGATGACGTGCATTGTCTGAATCAGCGCGTTGTTCTTGGGTTCTTCGCGAGCAAGCTCGCTGCTACCTGGTCCAATGGAGCTGCCCCCCCCCTTGGCAACTGCGGGACGCAATAAAAAGCCCGCAGGCGATTACTCGGCTGCGGGCTTGGGTGGGGCGCGATCGGACTTAGGCGCGGGTCTCGTGCATGCGCGCCAGCTGTCGTTCCAGCATCGAAGGGTAGGGCTCCATCAGGCGCTCGACGCAGCAGGCGCCTTCAGGGCTGGCGATCGGGCGGATGCGGGCGCGCTGGCGGATCAAGGCGTCGTCGCTGATCTTGCGCTCCACCAGCAGCAGGTTACGGCTGTGCTGGGAGAGGGCGAGAGCGTCCTGGGCGGTTTCGGTCAACAGCAGGTCGATCTGGCTCAGGCCGAAGAGTTCTTCGCCCAGGGTCAGGCCCAGTTGCAATTGCAGGGTGATGCCGCTGTCGGCGACTTCGATCTGCAACTGATGGCCGAGGGCGCGCAACAGCTCACCGCAGCAGATGGCGTTGGTCAGGTAGTCTTCGCCGCTGTCCTGGGTGTGGAACAGCATCAGGGTGCTGCCGTCGTTGAGCGTGTGCAGCTCGCTCTCGTACAGCGACGCAGCCTGGTCCAGGCAGTCGCGGTAGCGGTCCAGCAACTCGGTCAGGCGTGCCCGCGGCAGGCGCCGCAGCTGCTCCTGGGCGCCCAGTTGCACGGCGAGCACGGCGCTGAACTGCGGCTGGCTGGAGGCGACGACCTTGGGCTGTGGCTTGACGACTACCGCGCTGGTGGCGCTGTCGCGAACATCGGCGAACGGGTCTTCATCGTCGTCCGTTTCGTCTTCTTCGGCGCTGATCACGTGCCGGGGCGCCGCTTTCAGGCTGGCCACCGGGGCGCTTTCATCGAAGCTCGGGTCCCGCAAGTTGCGCACTTCGAACGCTGGCTCGTCGTCCTCGACATCGTCCAGTTCATCGATTTCCGGCTCGTCAACCACCACCGGCGCTACCGGCTCAGGGGCAAAGCTGGCGTGCAACTGGCGGGCCAGGTCGCCGATCTCGTCCTGGCGCTGGGTGGCCGGGGTGTGTTCGTCGATGTCACGCAGCCACACCCGCAATTGCAGGAGTGGCGTGGAGATGTTGCGCCCCAGGCGCAGGCTCAGGGCCAGGGCCAGGGCCAGCAGGATGGCGCTGAGAATGCCCATGCTCTGCAGGCTGATGGTCATCGGCTGTTCGAACTGCTGCATGTCCAGGCTGATGCGCAATTGCCCGGCCGACACGTCCTGGAAGGTGATCTTGCTCTCGTACATGCCCTGGGTTTCGCCCAGCAGGCCCTGCTTGGGACGTTGCCCCGCCTCGGCCAGGATCCGGTTGTCCACGCTATAAATAGCGGCGTGGGCCACCAAGGGATTCTTGGTCAGGTTGTTCAGCAGCACGTTGAGGCTGAGGATGTCGTTGGACACCAGCAGCTCGGTGGCCGAGGTTGCCGTCTGGGTGGTCAGGCTCTGACCCAGGGCATCGGCCTGTTCGTGCATTGCCTGTTTGAACTGCAGACCCATCACGCAGGCGTAGATCACCAGGGCCAATGCGACCAGGATCACGTTATGGCTGGCAATGCGCAATGCAATCGGTACACGGCGGTGGCGCAGTGCACGGAAGATCAGCAGGAAGAAGTTATCGGGTTTGACTGGCGTGGGCCGGTTCACTGAGCTCGGCTCTTTTGTCCGTGGAGTTGACGCGCAGTATAGCGATAGCCCCCAGACCGGCAAAGCGCTCGCTGTGCCCGATGGTCACTGAATGTGGGTAGAATGCGGTTTTTTTCCACTTGCGGGGGTGCGCCTTGCGCGAAATCGTCCTGATAAACATCACGGGAGTCGACCGTCCGGGTCTGACTGCGGCCATTACCGGTGTTCTGGCCCAGGGTGGTGTGAACATTCTCGACATCGGCCAGGCGGTGATCCACGACACCCTGTCGTTCGGCATCCTGGTTGAAATTCCCGACACCGAGCAAGGCAAGTCGGTGCTCAAGGACATCCTGTTCACGGCTTACAAGCTTGATCAGCAGGTGCGGTTCACCCCGGTTTCCGAAGAGGACTACCAGCAATGGGTCGGCAACCAGGGTAAAAAACGCCATATCGTGACCCTGCTGACGCGCAAAGTGACAGCCGAGCAATTGCAGAGCGTGAGCTCGATCACCGCGAAGTACGGCCTGAACATCGACCATATCGACCGCCTGTCCGGGCGCATGCCGCTGGACACTCCGGCCGACAAGGGCAAGGGCTGCATCGAGTTTTCGGTACGCGGCGAGGCGGCTGATCCGCAAGCGCTGCGGGCCGAGTTCCTCAGCGTGGCCCAGGAGTTGAACGTCGATATCGCGTTCCAGGAAGACTCGCTGTTTCGCCGCAACCGTCGCCTGGCGGTGTTCGACATGGACTCGACGCTGATCGAGGCCGAGGTCATCGACGAACTGGCCAAGGCGGCCGGCGTCGGTGAGCAGGTGTCTGAAATCACCGAGCGGGCCATGGCTGGCGAGCTGGATTTCCGTGCCAGCTTCAAGGAACGCCTGGCCTTGCTCAAGGGCCTGGACGTCGGTGTACTGGATTCCATCGGCGCCTCGCTGCGCTTGACCGAAGGCGCCGAAACCCTGTTCGCCGAGCTCAAGCGTCTGGGTTACAAGACGGCGATCCTGTCGGGTGGCTTCACCTACTTTGCCAAGCAGCTGCAAGCCAAGCTGGGCATCGACTACGTGTTTGCCAATGAGCTGGAAGTGGTCGACGGCAAAGTCACCGGGGTGGCAGTCGAGCCGATTGTCGACGCCCAGCGCAAGGCGGATCTGCTGCGCGAACTGGCGCACAAGGAAGGATTGCGTCTGGAACAGACCATTGCGGTCGGTGACGGGGCCAACGATCTACCGATGCTGGCGATTGCCGGGTTGGGTGTGGCGTTCCGCGCCAAGCCGCTGGTCAAACAGTCGGCCAAACAGGCGATTTCCACCCTCGGGCTGGATGGAGTCCTGTATCTGCTGGGGTTCCGCGACCGCGACGGTCAACTCTGATACACCACCTATAAATGTGGGAGCGGGCTTGCCCGCGAAGAGGCCGGTACATTCAACATCTATGTTGATTGTGCCGACGCTTTCGCGGGCAAGCCCGCTCCCACAAGGTACAGCGTGGACTTTAGGCTTTTGGTGAGCCCAGACCCTGGCCCATCACCACTGGCGAACCCGCTGCCAGTTCTTCAGCCCACTGGATCTGGTCCGGACCAAACAAGACGATAGCCGTCGAACCCAGCTTGAAGCGACCCAGCTCCGCACCTTTTTCCAGGTGAATCGGTGCGCGGGCGGCTTCGTCGTAGCGGAAGGTCTTCAGTTCGCGCTTGGGTGGCGTGACGAGCCCGGCCCAGACGGTCTCGATCGAGGCAACGATCATCGCACCCACCAGGACCACGGCCATCGGGCCACGCTCGGTGTCGAAAATGCAGGCCACACGTTCGTTGCGGGCAAACAGTTCCGGTACGTTTTCGGCGGTGGTCTGGTTGACCGAGAAGATCCGCCCCGGGATGTAGACCATTTCGCGCAGGGTGCCGGCCAGCGGCATGTGCACGCGGTGGTAATCCTTGGGCGACAGGTAGATGGTGGCGAAGTCGCCGCCCATGAACGGCGCGGCATTCGCGGTGTCGCCACCCAGCAGTTCCAGCACGCTGAAGCTGTGGCCCTTGGCCTGGAACACACGGCCGTGCTCGATCGGGCCGAGTTGGCTGACCGCACCGTCGGCCGGGCTGAGGATCGCGCCCGGGGTCTGGTCCAGTGGCCGAGCACCGTCTTTCAAGGCGCGGGTGAAGAACGCGTTGAAGTGCTCGTAGGCGGTCAGGTCTTCGACCAGCGCCTGGGACATGTCTACCTGGTAGCGCTTGGCGAACCAGGCGGTGAAGGCATTCTTGAACCAGCGCACGCGGCATTCGGCAATGCAGCCGGCCAGACGCGAGAGCAGGTGGTGGGGCAGCAGGTACTGGCTGAGGATAAACAAACGCTTTTTCATTAACTGTCCTTAAAAACCTTAAATCTCAACGGGCGTATCGGGATGGTTGCCCCATTCGCCCCATGAACCGGCATAGCCTTTGACCCGCGGATAACCGAGTGCCTTGGCCACCAGATAGGTGAAGCCAGAGCGGTGGTGGGTCTGGCAGTGGGTAATCACTTCTTTGTCAGGGGTAATGCCAAGCTGCTCGAGGATCTGTGGCATGTCGCTGCGGATGCGCAACTGACGCGCCTGATCCATGCCCGCGGTCCACTCGAAGTTGATCGCCCCGGGAATATGCCCGCCCTTGGCCGCCAGGACTTTCTCCCCGGAATACTCCAGCGGGCCGCGTGCATCCCAGATCGCCAGGTCGGCGGCGCCGAGGCGGCTTTGCAGGTACTCGCGGGTGGCCGTGGGGCCCTCGTGCAAGGTCAGCCCGACTGGGCCGCCGACCGCCGCCGGAACCTCGCCAGACAGCGGCAAGTCTTCGGCCTGCCAGGCCAGCAACCCACCGTCGAGGTAGTGATAGCGGTGGTGACCGATGACATCCAGCAGCCAGATGAAGCGCCCGGCCCAACCGCCGCCTTCGTCGTCGTACACCACGTAGACCGCATCGGGGTTATGCCCCAGC
Source organism: Pseudomonas sp. P5_152 (assembly GCF_033989915.1). NCBI lineage: Bacteria > Pseudomonadati > Pseudomonadota > Gammaproteobacteria > Pseudomonadales > Pseudomonadaceae > Pseudomonas > Pseudomonas sp. P5_152. Next base: position 3,615,566 of record NZ_JASFAH010000002.1, read on the forward strand.
TCGCCGAACAGGGCTTCGAGTGCCGCCTGTGACGGCATCAGGCCCGGTGCTGGCGGCTGGCCCAGTTGGGTGCGCTTGGGGTCGACGAAGCGTGCGCCGGGGATATGCCCTTGCGCATAGCGGGCGCTGCTGGTCAGGTCCACCAGGATCAGTTCGCGGGCGTCGAGGCGGGCGCGCAGGTCGCCCGGCTCGATCACCAACGGCAAGCCAGAGAAGTCAGGCATGTGAGGTCTCCAGAGCACAAAGGGAGACGATTGTAGCGCAAGCACTAACAGAGGGCTTGTGATCAATGAGGGAGGGGGGCGAGCAGGCTCGCCCCCCAGGGGTCATCCCAGGTTCGGCACCTTGGCGATCACCGGCAGGCCCAGGTAGCGGCGCACGTCCGAGTCGGACTTGAGGCTGTCGTCGAAGAACTCGATCACGAAGGCCAGGCCGATCCCGCCCAGCAAGCCACCGACCAGCACGCCAATCAACACCATCCACAGTTTCGGGCTGACCGGCTTGGTATTAACGGTTGCCCAGCTCACTACCGAGACGTTGCCGATCTGCGAGCTGGCCTGTTCGTTGAGGAAGCGGGTCTCCTCGAGTTTCTCCAGGTACAGCTTGCGGCTGTCGCGCAGTACCCCGAGTTTCTGCTCCAGTTCCTTGAACTGGGCTTCGACGTTGTTGATTTCGTTGAGCCGGGTGACATCCGCCGCCTCCTGCTCCTTGAGGGTGGCCAGGCCCTGGCGATAACCGGCCATGGCCGCCTCGCTTTTCATCAGGTCATCGCGCACGCGGGCGTTGAGCGGGTTGATCCCGCGCCGCGAGTTGGTGTCGCGCTGGCCGCGTTGTTCGGCGATCCCGCGTTCGACCACGGTGATTTGTTCACGCAGTGAGCTGACCTTCGGATCGCTCGGCGACAGCCGTGCGATGGTGTCGGCCTCCTGGCGCTTGAGGTCAGTCAGTTGCTTGTTCATCTCGCTCAGGGCGTAGCTGTTGGAGCCTTGCTGGCCGTCGAGTTCGGTCACCTGGGGCAAGCCGCTCAACTGACTGCGAAGAACACCGATCTGCTTGTCGGTCTGCTCGACCATCAATGAGGTGGTATCGATGTTCTTGCGCGCGTCCTTGAGCTTTTCGATCTGCATGCTGCGCTGTAGGTCGACATCCATGATCTGCCGGTCATTGCGGAAGTGTTCCAGGGTGCCTTCGATGCCCTTGATCTGGCCGTCGAGCTCTTCCAGTTGGGTAGAGATAAAGCCGGTCTGCTCGCGCTGGTAAACCCTGACCCGTTCGGTGAGGTAGTGCTTGACCAGCTCGTTGACCCCCAATGCGGCGGCCTGCGGCGATTTGCTCTTGAGCGTGACCTCGATGATGTTGGAGCTCTTGACCGGTTCTGCACTCAGGTCATTCTGCAAGCGCGAGATGGCTTTGCTGCGCAGGTCACGGTTGCCTGATTGCGGGAAGAAGAAGCTCTCGAGACCGGCGTAGGCCTGGGTAGCCATCTGCAGCCAGCCCTTGGGCGAGTACCAGGGATGGTTGATGTCGATGCCGGGAAACAGCACTTGCGGCGTCAGCTTGTCCACCACTTGTTCGGACAGGCCTTCGCTGGTGATGATCTCGGCTTCGGAGTGCAGTTGTTCTTCGCGCACCACCGACATCATCGGCGTGCGGAACTGGCTGCTGCTCAGCACCGGCATGTAGATGTCTTCCTGGCCCAGGCGCACCAGGAGGCGGGCGGTGGCGTCGTAGGTTGCCGGGTACACCTTGAGCCCGACAAAACCACCGATCAACACCGCCAGGAAGAAGCAGATCGCGACATAACGCCGCTTGAAGAGAATATTAAGAACGTCGCGGATACTCATGTTCATCCCCTCTTATTGGGCGTATTGGCGATACACGGCGGCGGCGGGCCGCTCGGTACCGTCCGCACGAATCAGGCCGAAATTCCCCAGGCCATCGGGGGACTCGTAGTCCTCCAGTGAAAACCAGTAGACCCGCTCGACATCGGCCGGCAGGTCGCCACGCAAGCCCTTGCCGAAGCTTTTGCCGCTCAGATGCTGGTTGATGTAGTCCAGGGTGGCCTTGGTCTTGGCGCTCTGCTGGGCTTCGGTCACGCCCAGGGGCGGCGCGGCGACCACATAGCCCAGCTCAGTGATCCAGATCGGCTTGCTCGACTGGCGCAGGTGCATGAACAGTTGCAGGTTGAAGAGTTTGCCCAGGTAGGTGTTGTCTTCCTTGCTGCCGACAAACCCCATCTTGGCCAGGCTGCTTTCGTCGGCGTCCATGTCCTGGGGGGCGTTGATGCCGCTGGCGTCCTTGTTGAACAGGTACGGGTGCACCGCCAGGATGTCGAAGTACTCGCCGTAGGAGGGGTCGATATCCCAGAGCATCCACAGGTAGGTGATGTCATTGCGCGAGATACCGGCGTGTACCAGTTTGATGCTCGGCCGTTGTTCCGCCACCGCGTGACTCACGGCTTTCATCATCTTGACGAAGTCCTTGGGCTTGGGCGACGGCCCCCAGAATTGCGGGGTGTTGGGTTCGTTCCAGATCTGCCAGTAGGTGATGCCGGCCTTGGTGGTGGGGCCGTAGCGTTCGATACAGGCTTTGATGAAGGCGGCAAAGTTGTCGTAGTAGTCGCTCGAAGGCGCCAGCTCGTAGGTGCCGCTGGATTTGAAGGCGAGCATTGGCAGGGCCCAGTTCGGCGCGTAGTGGACGATCGGCAACAGCTCGATATCCTGCTCGGCGGCGGCCTTGACCAGGTTGTCCATCGGGGTCCAGTCGTAGACGCCTTTCTGGCCTTCCACCAGGCGCCACTCCCAGTCGATACGCACCTGCTTGACGCCCAGCGAACGGGCCAGGGCAAAGCGTGCGACCAGCTCTTCGTAGCCGCCACCGCCCCACTTGGCGTTGATCCCGTATTTCATCTCGGCCTGCGCCACGGGCACCAGCAAACAGGCGAGCAACCCCAGCAGCAGGCTGCTCCAGAGCCTCACGCGTGGATTAGAAGGTGCCATCCGAACTGTCCCCGCTGTTGTAGTTGCGGTTGACCGAGAAGCCGAAGTTGATGCCTTTGAACAGCAGCAGGTCGGTGATGTATTGCGTCACCCACAGGTTGGCGTTGGCAATTGGCGAGCGCGGGACATAGATCACGTCGTAGGGTTGCAAAGCCACGGCCATGTCGTTCTTGCCCAGCTCGATGGCCTGGTCGCTCAGGTCCAGGTGGTAGCTCTTGGGCTCGCCATTTTCCTGCTTGCGGATCAGCACCACGGATTCCGGGTGCGCGGTGTAACGCAGGCCTCCGGCACGGTAGATCGCCTGCATCACCGTGATGCCACCTTCCATGGGGATGACCTGGGGCTTGGCCACTTCGCCACCGATGTACGCGCGAAAGCCCTTGAAGGACTTGACCATCACCGACACGCTCGAATCACTGAGCTTGCCCGTGTAGGCCTTGCTGATGGCCGCGCTCAGTTCGTCGGGCGTCAACCCGGCGGCCTTGATGTCCGAGACCCGCTGCATACTGATGAAGCCATCGGGCCGCACCGGGATCGCCTCGTCGTAGTCCTTGGCGGTGTAGAACTTGATGTCCAGGTCATCGCCGGGACGGATCAGGTATTTTCCGCCGGGCACCACCCCATCCTTGCCTAGCAGCGGCAAAGTCTGCGACCCAGCCATCTGTTCGGTCTTGATCGTTGTACAACCACTCAGCAGGCCCCCCATCAGTACAGCGGTTAGCAGAAACTTCGCGCTCGCCCCACACCAGTCCATGATCGCCATGTCCGTTCTTATCCCCAGGTGAAATTCATGTTTTTCTTGGCCACGGTTACAACCAGCGATACAACCACTCCGGAATAAAGTTGAGGGTACGATTGAGCACCACGCCCAGAATGTTGCCGCCGCTGTCCTCGAGGCGGTCGCATACGTACTTGGCGGCATGGCGTCGGCTCTTGTTGGCCTGTGCGACCAGCACAATCGAATTCATGTGGCGAGCGGCAACGATCGACACGGGGGCGAACGTCGGCGACGGCATGTCCCAGAGCACCAGGTCAAAGTGCTCGCGCAGGCGCTCGGCCAGTTTCGCCGGCGATTCACCGCCGTGGCCCAGCAGCTTCAGGCAACTGTTGACCGACAGGCTGATGCGTACCACCGAATGGTTCGGCACCCGCAGGCGCTTGAGGTCGCCGGCGAGCATTTCGGTGTCGTCGACATTGGCGCTGACTTCGATCACCAGCACGCTGCCGAAGGCGGCCGCCAGGTGGCTGGCGGCCTGCTGCGCGACAAAGGTGGTGCCGACCTTGCGCGCCACACCGATGAACATCAGTTGCGTGAGTGCCTCGTCAGTGGCATCGCGCAGGACCCTGGCCATGATTTCCTGCATCGGAAACCTCAGTCTTGCCTCGTCTACACCCGCAGAGGGCACGATGGGATGACTGATTGCATTCATGATTGATTCTTCCTTAGTTGCTTATGCAATGGCTCGGGTGATTCGTTTGCCAATCTCGATGACCGGCTTTTCCAGCAACACATGCACGGCATACCCCACCCCAATCGTAGTCAGGCCCGCCAGGATCACCACCCCGACCGCGCCGAAGGGGGGCACGCTGACCACCTTGAACAACCGGCCAAAACTGGCGAGCACGAACGGGTGTGTCAGGTAGATCGCGTAGGAGGCATCGCCGATCTGCACCATCCAGTCCCGGCGCGTGGGCACGTGGCCTTTGGTGCGGCTTTGCCATTCCAGGGTCAGCCCGGCCAACATGAAGGCGCCATAGGACAGGCCAAAGCTCAGGACTCGGATTGGTTGTTCGCGGTTGAGTTGTCCCGAGTCGGCGAAGATCGACGCCAGCAATAGCAGGACGCAGCCCGCCACGAAGGGCGGCCAGAAGCCCCAGGCCCGGGCCCGCTGATAGATCTTGAAGACCCCGACCCCGATGGTGAATTGGATGATGAACAGCGAAAACAGGTGGTAGTCCCAGAAGTCGATCCCACCGTGGACCCGCAGTGCCCATTTGGCCAGGGCCAGCACCGAGAGGGTCAGCATCACCCACGGCAAGGCGTTGATTGTGCTGAAACGCATGACCAGGAAGACGATGGTGTAGAACACGATTTCATGTTCCAGCGTCCAGCCCACGAACAGGATCGGCAGGCCGGCTTGCGGCAGCATCAGCATCGACTTCAGCGCGCTGACCCAGTCGTGGCTGCCCGAGCCCATGGTCATGCTCGGGCTGTACAGCCACATCAGCACCACCAGTCCGGTAAACAGCACGTACAGCGGCACGATGCGAAAGACCCGGCTCAGGACCCAGCGCTTGGGCTGGAACGCACTGCCTGCCGAGACGTAGGTCATGATGAAACCGCTGATCACGAAGAACAGGTCGGGGGCCGAATACCCCACGCGCATGGCGTAGGTGCTGTGAAAGTCGGCCATCACCGGCAGCTTGCGGCCGATGTCTTCGACGTGCACCACCAACACCATCAGCACCGCCAGCCCACGCAGGCGCTGGACGCTGAGCAGCTCACCCTTGGCCACGGCCCAGGGCGCGATCGCCTTGCTATAGAACCCGGCAAACTGGCGCAATACGGTCATACCCGCGCACTCCCGTAGATCAGTCCCAGGGGGGGATGGGCCGGTAAGTTGTGGGTGCACTGCTCATACAACGCGCGCAAGGCGCGGATGTGACCGTCGCGGCTGTGGTTGGCCTTGACCCACTCACGAGCGGCCCGCCCGAGCACCGCCAGGCGTTCGGGTTCATCCAGGGCGCGCTGCAGGCCGGCGGCCAGGCCCTTGACGCTGACATCGGTGACCAGCAAGCCGGTGTGGCCATCGCGCACGTAGTCGGCAATGCCGCCGACCGCGAACGCTAGTACCGGCGTCTCGAAGGCCATCGCTTCAATCCCCACCAAGGGACCGGGGTCGTCCCACACCGAAGGCAATACGAACAGGTCGGCGCCCCGGTAGTGCCCGGCCAGTTCTTCGGAGGCCAGCCAGTCGATGAAGGTAATGCGCGAGGTCAGTTGCAGTTTTTCCGCCAGCCCACGGGCCGAAGCCAGGCGCGGGCCGCTGCTGATGGCGACCAGGCGCCAGTCACCCTGGATCTCGGCCAGGGCCTTGACCAACACCTCCAGGCCCTTGCCCTTGACGGCCTGGCCGGCAAACAGCAACTGCAGGGGACGTCCTTGCAGGGCAGGTTTGCCAACGGCCTGCGGCTGCTGGGCCTGTTGGTCGAACCGGCTGAAGTAAGGCACCACATGGATCCGCTGCTCGCTGAAGCCATTGATCCGCAGCACCCGGCCCATATGCTGGCTGCCAACCACGGCCCCGCGAAAGCGCTGGTACATCCCGCGTTCGTTGAGTTTGCCCGCCAAGTCCATCAGTCGCGGCACACGGCCACCGGCTTTCGGCGGACCGATCAGGCAACCATTCAAGGCGCAGGACCAGTCCAGAGGGCGCTGGCAACGATCTCCCGGAAAACGTCGACGGCCGCGGCGCAGGCACATCGACGTGTAGTCATGGAACGAGCGCATCAGCGCCAGGCCGCTGTCGGTCAATGCCGCCAGCAGGTCGCTGTCGCTGCACAGGTGCACGTGCACCAGGTCCGGCTCCCAGGCCTGGATGCGCTCCAGGGCCTGGCCGGGCGAATCGGCATCCCCCAGGCCGAGCAATTGCACCCCGGTGCAATCCAGGTGCGCCGGGACCTGTTGCCCCTGGTGCGCCACCAGGGTCCGGTCGCCCTGGGCGTTCAGTGCCCGGGCCAGGTCCAGCACGTAGTTGGGCAGGCCACCGATGCCCAGTTCCTCGACCAGCAGCATGATCTTCATCCAGCAACCTCTTGAGTCTTGACGCCGGTCAGCCCCAGGGCGCGGGCGGTACTGTCGGTCAGCCCCAGGCTCAGCAGCAGCACCAGGGTGAAGTGCATGTTTTGCAGCAGCAGCATGTCGACCATGGCAAACACGCAGTACGCGGTCAGGGTGCCCACCGCGGCCAGGGTGAAGGTGTCGCCGGGGTCGCCAACGCTGCGCTTCCAGCGCCGGATCAATTGCCGGAAGACCATGACAATGAAGGCCAGGTAGCTGAGCAGCCCCAGGGCGCCGGTGTCGGCGAGCAGCTCCAGGTAGGTGTTGTGGGCATGCGTCGACTGGTAGCCGAGTTCGACGTTGAGGGTTACGCCGCGGGCGTAGAACTCATCGCGGAAATTGCCCAGTCCGACCCCGATCAACGGGTTGTCGAACCACACGTCACGCACCACGCCCCAGATGGTCAGGCGGTCAATCACCGCATCCGGGCGGCCCGGCACCAGGCCGCTGAGGGTGCCGTCCCAACTGGGCCACAGACCCAGGCCGATGGGGGCGATCACGGCCACCGCGATCAACCCCAGCACCAGGAATTTCCACAGCTGCGGGCGCAGCATCAGGCAGATCGCCAACAGGCACGCCAGGCCCCCAAGCAGCCCGCCTCGGGATTGGGCGGCTATCATCCCGGCGATGCTGATGACGATCCCCAGGCCCGCCAGGACCCTCAGGCCACCGCTGCGCGAGTTCAGCAGATGCGCCAGGGAGATGCTGAGCAGCATCACCAGGTACATGGCCAGGCCCTGCGCCCCACCAAAGGAACTGCCCGCCCGGCCGGAGATATCGAAGGTGTGGTGGATCGCCGGTTCGTCACCGCTGGGGCCAGGCACCGGGATGCCCAGCATGCCGGTGAGCGTGTGACCGTGGGTGGCATACTCCACCAGGCCATCGATGGCAAAGAAGACCGGAGTGCAGATCAGGGTGATCGCGGCGAAACGCCAGAAGTCCTGATCCGGGCGAAATACCATCAACAGCGCTGGCAACAGTACGAACCATTCGACGACCCGCAATGACTGCTTGATGCTGGCGCCGGGGGCGATGGAGCCCAGTTGTGCGAGGAACACCGCGATCAGGAAGGGCGTGATGGCGAGGATCAGGAACGGTACGCGCATCCGCCCCAGGTGCGGCGCTTGCGGGCGTTGCAGCATGAACAGCCAGAGCAGCGCCCAGAGCACGACAAGCGCATCGGCGGCGTTCAGTGGAATGCCACCGACGGTCTTCTGGATCGGGATGGCCAGGCTGATCACAAAACCCAGGAATAACCATTGCGGCCGGCGGGCCAGCAGCAGGACGCCGCCGAAGGCCAACGACAAGGCCATGCCCGCCAGGGGCATGTAGACCGTGGTGAACGCCACCACCAACCCCAGAACCCCGGCCAGCACCACGCCCCGGCGCTGAGTCCGGTCATCGAGGGGCTCGTAGGGTGAGGGCTCAAACGCCATGGTCAACCACCTCGATGCGCAGGGGGTTGATCGACATCACCCGGGCATTGGCCCGCAGCAATGCCCGGGCTTCCTCGCGCCGCGCCGGCTGCAGGACGGCGGCCAGCAGGGTCTTGGCACTGGCGGCCAGCATCACCAGGTCGGTCAGCAGTTTGAGCAGCAGCACTTCGGCCAGGCTGCGGTGCTTGCGGTACAGTCGATAGCGGCTGCGGCGCAGCTCATAGCGCATGCGCAGCGCGGTTTCACTCGGCGCCTGGCGGCGCTGGCCAGCGGGTGCGCGTCCGGAGGAACTACCGCCGTGGTGCAGAATCCGCGCGTCGGGCACCAGCAGCAACTCCCAGCCGGCATTGCGGGCCCGCACGCACCAGTCGACGTCTTCGTCGTACATGAAGAAACCTTCGTCAAACAGCCCGACGCTGTGCAGCAGCTCGCCGCGGATCAGCATGCAGGCGCCATGCAGGCGCTCAAGGCTGATGGGGGCCGACTGGCCGTTGGCCGGGAACTGCGGGCCGGTCAGCATGCGCTTGACCATCTGCGTCAGGCTGGGGAAACGGCAGGGGAAATCCTGATCGGCGCCATCGCTGGCATTGACGACTCGGCCACTGACCGCGCCCACCTGCGGTTGCAGTTCGAGGACTTCGATCAGCCGGTCGAGGGTGCCGGCCTCGACCTGGGCATCACTGTTGAGCAGCAGCACGTAGTCGCTGCGCAAGCCGCGCAGGATCAGGTTATTGCCGCCGCCAAAACCCAGGTTGTTTGGCGAGGCGATCAGTTGAATGTCCGGGCACTGCTGGGCGATGACCGACACGCTGTCATCGCCCGAAGCGTTATCGACCACGGCAATGGCCAGCGTTGCCCGACTGGGCGGGAAACGCTTGAGCGATGCCACGCACTCGACCACCAATTGCGGTGTGCGGTAATTGACGATGGAAACCGTGAGCGTCTTCATCACGCATACCCCTGGAGCAATCGACTCTCATCATGCAGGCGGGCGCCGAGGGCTTGGCAATGCTGCCTGAGCGCCGTGGCAGTCAGGCCCGGGATGCCATAGGTGGCCCGGGCGGCGGCGATATCCAGGCGGAACCCGTCGAATTCGCGCAGGTTGGTCACCAGTAACTCACCGCTGCCAAAACCTTCGATTAACCACTGGGCAATACGCCCGGTGGGCGTGCCGATGCCTGAGCCAAGATTGAAGATGCCTGGCTGCGGGTCTTGGGCGATTCGTGCCAGCCAACTGGCGAGGACGTCCACGGGGAGGAAATCGCGTTCGACGAAGGGGCTCATGTCCAGCACGATGCGCTGCTGGCCAAGCAGGCTGCGCAAGGCGATGGCGAAGAAGTTGCGCCGGCTTTCCTCAAGTTCGTAGCCGAAGATATTGCTCATGCGCACGATGGTCAGGCGCTCGCCGAGCATCTGCGTGATCGCCCGTTCGGTGATCAGTTTGCCGATCCCGTAGGTCGCCACGGGCTGGGGTTCCTGGGATTCTTGCAAGGCCTGGTCATTGATCGCGGGGCCGTACACCAGGCGTGAACTGGCCATGATGTAGCGCACCTGCGGCAGCGGTTCGATGCGCCGGGCCAGGGCCAGTTCGAAGTCCAGGGCGTGTTCGTAGCCGTTGCGCAGGGCCGGGTTGTACGCCAGGTTCAGCACCTGGCTGACACCGTCGAGCCAGGTGTCGCTCGCGAGGGCTTCGCGGTGGCCGATAAAACCCCAGCCAGCCGTCTGCTCGCACTGGCGCAAGGCCTGGGCGATCAGGCTGGTATCCCCGACGACGACAATGCTCATGGCTGGTTCCAGAACATTGAATGCATGCTCATCCGCCGGCGCCATGCCAGCGGTACCCGTAGGTAACGCTCACCGAGCCAGTAGCCCAGGTACTTGCCCGCCGTGCGCAGCAGGATGGAAAAAACTGCCAGGGGCTGGCCGCGCTTGAGTGCAGCCTGGATCTCGACCTTGACGAACCGCAAGCCTTCGCCGGACGTCGACAGGCGCGCCTTGCTCAGTTCGCTGTCCATGGCAATCAGGGTGCCGATGTCGAAGTAGCGCTTGAATTCCTGGCTGATGCTGTAGTCGTGGCTGTGCACGGCCTGGGCCGCGGGTTCGTAGACCCGGGCATAACCCTTGCCGAGCAGGCGGATGGCTGCGGCCATGTCTTCGCCCAGGGGCAACTGTGTGGGGAATCCGCCGACGGCCTCCAGTGCGTCGCGACGATAGGCGGCAAAGGAGTTGGAGCAGAACACCGCCTTGATTCCGATACGCGCGATGTCTGCCTGGGTCGTGCGCTCATGGCGATCGGGGTAATTGAACTCGCGAGCAAAACGTTCGGTGTCGGTGGCCTCCCGGCGCGGTAGCTGCTGGCCGTAGACCAGGGCCACCTGTGGGTCGGCAAAGGGCTTGAGCAAGCGTTGCAGCCAATCATCGCCCTGGGGGCAGGCATCTTGAGTGAGGTACACCAGGAACTCGCTGCCGGCGCACAACTGCAGCGCCAGGTTGCGGGTCTTGCCGTGGCCGAACTCACTGCGCTGGATGGTCACCAGGCGATGCCCGGCGGTCTCGATCATCTGCGGCGTCAGGTCGGTGGACGAGGAGTCGATGAACACCACCTCCCGAGGCGCCTGTTTCAGGGCGGTGAGGGCCGGCAGCAGGGCCGTGAGGTGCTCCTGGGCATTGAGGGTCAGCACGATGATGCTGCTGCGCATTCCCAGATTGGCTTCCTCGTTCGGGCTGGCGACGGGCATCGATTCAAAATGCATTCTTGCCTCCCAACCCACCAAAGATGGTCTTGATCACGATCCACAAGTCCAGCTCTGGCGACCAGTTCTGGATGTACTGCACGTCAAAGATGAAGCGCTCGGTCAGTGACTCTTCAGTGAAGGTATTGCCCCGTGAGCCATTGACCTGGGCCCAGCCGGTAATGCCTGGGCGCACCTTGTAGCGCTCGACGAAATCCACCACCACGTTCTCGTAGGTGCGGTCGCCGGCCTTGACGCCCGGCGGGTGAGGGCGTGGACCGATCACCGACATATCCCCCAGCAGCACATTGATGAACTGCGGGAACTCATCGAGGCTGGTGCGTCGGATGAAGTTGCCGATCCGGGTTACGCGGGCATCCTGGCGCTGGTTCAGGCAGATTTCGCCGGGCGTAGGGTCGAACCGCATGCTGCGAAATTTGTAGATCTGGAACAGGCGGTTGCGCAGGCCGTAGCGACCTTGGGTGAACAGCGCCGGCCCAGGCGACTCCAGGCGGATCAGGGCGCCTAGTACCAGGCCAATGGGCAGGAACAGCAACAGCACGACCGCCGAGAAGCTGATGTCGAACACCCGCTTGATCAACCGTCCTTCGATAGGCAAGGGGTTCATGCCCAGCAGCAACATGTTGCCGGGTCCGCTGTGCGGGCGGCTGAGGAAGGGATGGCCGAGCACCGGCTCCTCGGGGGCGAGGTAGACATTGCCCATCTGCCCGCGCAGGCGGGTGGCCAGCGAGCTGACCCGGTCGCCTGCCTGGTTGGGCAGGGCGATGATCACCCCGTCGATGTCCGGTGGCAGTTGGTCCAGCTGCGCGGTTCCCCCGGCGAGCAGGGGGAACGGCAGGGTGGAGGTATCAATGCGCGAGCTGCGGTCGTCGATGAAACCGATCACCACGATTTCCGGTTCCCGGGCGGTCAGGTAGCGCGCAATCGCCACGCCTTGCTCGCCTGCGCCGACGATGACCAGGCGCAGCTTGCGGTCCCAGGAGCGGGTGTAGCGCGACACGTACTGACCGGCTACTTGCGCAAAAAGCACCAGCATGATGAACAGCGCGAGGTAGGACCAGGGAGCCAGCATCGGCATCTGGCCGATCTCCATGAACACCAGCACCAGCAGGGTCACCAGTGCGCCGTTGAGCACCGAGCTGACCCAGCGCAGGGCTTTGCGGTCCTGGCGCGAAAAGCCTTTGTAGACCCGCACGGGCATCACCGCCGAGGCACAGACCACCACGAAACCGACCGTCCAGGCATCGGCCCACCAGCGATCCGTGAGCCACCAGTAGTGGACGTTGAGCAGCACGGTCGCGAGCAATCCTCCCAGCACCCGGCCCAGCCGAGTCAGGAGGATTTCCAGGCCAGCCAAGGCCGGGGCATCAAAACGGCGGGCCCTTTTTTTAGCACGCGTACCCTGCACCTGTGCGTCCGGGGCAGCGCCCGGGAGCGTTTCGCTAACTGACATGGAATATCCTCGCCTCAACTGCGCAAGTGACAACAACTCTGAGTCAGGAACTAAGGCCTTTGGAGAGCCCGTTGGAGACTTCCTGTACCGGCAGCAGGCCGGCGACTTCGACCTCGACGGCAGCGGTCGCGGGCAACTCGCCAAACAACTCCGGGTAGCGCGCGAAGTTGTCGCGGTACCAGTCGACTAACATGCTGATGTCGTCGCTCAGGTTGTTTTTGGGCTTCCAGCCCATGTGCATGAGCTTGTCCCAGGACACTGAGTAACGCCCGTCGTTGAACGGCCGGTCGGGGATATAGGTAATGACTTCGCGCGAGGGTTTGTCGAAGGCCTTGCTGATAAGTTCGGCCACTTGCAGGTTGGTATATTCCTCGGTGGTGCCGATATTGTAGACCTCGCCGACTTCACCTTTTTCAGCCACGAACACCACCGCTTCGGCGAAGTCCTGTGCACTAAGGTAGTGCCGGCGATTGGTGCCATTACCATGCAGGGTCAGTTTGCGCCCGGTCAGCATGTGGCAGATAAAGCGCGGGATGATCTTTTCCGGAAACTGGCGGATGCCATAGAGGTTGTTGGCCCGGATGATCACGATGGGTTCGTGGTAGGACTGCAGGTAACCCTGCAGGATCATCTCGGCCGCGGCCTTGGAGGATGAGTAGGGGTTGGTGGGGCGCAAGACCTCGTTTTCACTGGCCGCGCCTTCCATGACCTGCCCGTAGACCTCGTCGGTGCTGACATGGACGATCTTCCTGACCTTCTCCTGGCGGCAGGCTTCCATCAACGCATGGGTGCCCAGCACATTGGTTCGGGTGAACTCCAGGGAGTTGCCGAAAGAGTTATCCACATGGCTTTCGGCTGCGGCATGGATCACCAGGTCAGCGTCCTTGACCACACGGCGGCACATATCCAGGTCGGCAACATCGCCGACCAGCAACTGGACGCGATTGGGAAACAAGTGATGGGAAATATTGCGAACATCGCCGGCGTAAGTCATCTTGTCGAAGACCACAACTTTGGCGTCAGAGAAATGCCGGCAAACTTCGTCGACAATATGCGAGCCCGCAAAGCCGGCGCCGCCAGTTACTACTATCTTGCGCATGACGTTAACTCCTTGGCCAAAAACCTGAGTCTGATAAAACGTCCAATCCATTCGCCGACCCCTACTGCGCGGATCAAGGGTCCATAAGTGTTTTTTGTTACAGATAGCTCCAACGACAACAGCGAACTTGTGGCGTTTTGATACTTAATAGCCATTAGGCGAAGTTTGACTTTAGTCACTCACCTGTATTTCACCAGTGCAGCGGTTAGTTTTTTTTGCCATTACTTGGAACATAATTGCTAGCATCAAAAGGCCAGCAACATTTGCGCCACAATAGAACTGGGCCAGCAGCTCAAGCGACAACCGGTCGTGCCAGATCAAGGCCAGTACCAGCAGCACTGTCAGGTTGGTGCCGTGGTAGAACAGGTTGCTCACCGGCGCCCGCAAGGCCAGGAGCCCGAGTTGTATCGGTGCGGCGGCTGCCACGGCCAGCAGGCCGAAGGCCAGGTACACCAGCGCCGGCCCGCCTTTGCTGAAGTCGGGGCCGTACAGCACGCCCAGTAACGGCTCCCCAGCCAGCCACGCCAGCAGCACGAACCCCAGGGCCGGCAGCAGGAATGGCAACGCCCGCAGCAGCATATAGCGGAGCAAACGTGCCGGGCCTGCCTCTTGATAGTGCGCAATGAAGCGTGGGCGGAAATGATTGGTCAGGGCGATCAGCAACGGATTGATCAGGTTGGTGACCGCGATGCACGCCGCATACAGGCCGGCCATCGCCTGGCCGCCCCCCAGCAGCGCTAGCCAGGGGTACAGCTGCACGCTGGCCACATGGCACAACCCGCCGGCCACCAGCCAGCCGCCATAGCCGAGGAAGGCACGCCATTGAGTCGCCAGTTGCCTGATCGGTGGCCAGAAGAATGACGCCTGGGCCTGCGGCAGGTTCAGCGCAAAGGACAGGGCGCAAACCCCGGCGATGGCAAAGAACACTGTTTCAGCGCTGAGCCATCCACCCCAGGCTAAGACCCCGAGGGCGAGCAACTGGCCGACGGCACTGGTCAGGTCGAGGATCAGGGCTTGCCTGGAGCGGTTGATCACGTAGAAATGCCGCCGCAGAAATTCGCGCATCACCAGGCCCATCACCGCCAGGGGCAGGGCAGGCCAGAGCTCGCTGGGCAATCCCGCCCCGAATTGGTGCAGCAGGGTCAAGACCAACGCCACCACCAGGCCGAGCCCGGCGCTGCCCCACAAGGCGCTGCTGAACAGGGCGTGCGGCTCCCCTTCGCCACTGGCGCGCAGATAGGTGTAGGGCGTCGCGATCAGCGTGTCGCCCAACGAGATGATCAGGAAGCAGAAGCTCAAGCCCAGGGCGTAGGCGCCCAGGGCTTCTTGCGAGACGCAGCGGCCCAGCACCAGGCCTGTGAGGAAGCTGGTCAGGCTCTGCGCCGCCTGGCCGCCGATCACCCAGAAAACGCCAAATCCACGACTACCCAGTCGTGCCCAAGAATGACTGCCAGACATAATTCCTGTCCTTGGAGTGGACTGTTGACGTATCACTCTCCGTCGTTGCTCGCGGGAGGGGCTGCGCAGGGTGATCAGTAGTGAGTAAGGATTAGTATCACTTCGCCAGATTGGCAAATCCGTCGACGGAAAAAGCGGATGAGCGAGGGATCAACGCGCGCTATAGGTATTGAGAGCCTTTTCGATGCACTGCGCGGTTTTGCCGAAGGCCTGGACGCTGATGTCGGCAAACGCGCCGCCACCCTGGTCGGCGACCAGCAGCATGATCACTTTGCCTTTGTTGGTCAGCGAGCGCAGCAGCAAGTGCTCGCCGTCGAACAGCGAGTGCAGGCTGTCCGGCAAGTGGGCGCAAAACTGTGCATGGTTGGCGGGTGTCAGGCGCAATTGCGCCGGTTGCGCCAGCAAGCGCTGCAGCACGCTGCTCTGGCCGACCGCCAGTTGCAGGGTGGCGCTGTCCTTGGGCAAGCCCCAGGTCTGGTGGACACGCAGGTTGCTCTGAGTGCGGTCGGCCATCAGCAGCATGACCCGGCGCATGCCGCAGGCCGCCAAGGCATCCCGGGCGCAGGTGGTCAGGTGCAGGGCGTTGCTGAAGGGGCTCGGCTCGGCCAGCAGTTGGGCACAGTGTTTGCGCCAGCGCTGCAGGTCCTCGGCCGAGGGCGCGGCGGGAGCCTGTTCGCCGCGGCCCTGGGCATCTTCCCAGGGCCACAGCAGCGCCTCGGCCGGGTGCCAGAGGTCGGGCTGGCCGTGGTTGCGCGCGCTTTGCGCGGCCTGTTGGTGCTGTTGCTGCTGCACCTCATCCATCGGCATTTGCAGGTAGAGGCTGGTCAGGTACTGCCAGCGCCGGGTGTGCGGGCCGACCCAGGATTGCTGGGCCGACAGCGCCAGGCCGTTGGCCAGCAGCACGCTGTTGGCGGGCTGGTTGAGCCAGCGGCGCAAGGTCGGATCGTCATCCAGGCGGTTTTGCTGGCGCAGTGGATGGTCGGCGTCACGGGCAATGTGCAGCACTTGCACCAGCTCGCGTTGCTCGGTGAGCAGCAGGCGATAGCCCTGGGCGACCCAGAAGGGCAAGCGCCAGAGCTCCACCAGCACCTGGCAGAGTTCCAGCAGGCGTACCCCGAACAGCTGTTTTTCGACCTTGTGCGCTGCCTCGCCCTGGTGGATCACCCGGCGCTCCCACTCCTGCAGCAACTGTGGGTGACTCAGGGCCAGCGGCCACAGGGGGGCCAGAAACAACAGGCTGCCCCAGTGGATGTCCTGCCACAGGCGCGCCAGGCGGCTGGCAAAAAAACCGTTGGCCTGTTGCGAGGCGTGCTGGCTGATCAGTTGCAGCTTGCGCAGTGCAGGCGGGATATCGCGCTCGGGCATGGCGGGCAGGCGTGCCAGGAGTTCGGCGGTGCGTTTGAGGCCCAGGCGAGTGAGCGCCACTTCCAGGTTTTCACAAGGCTCACTGAGGCTGCCGTGGGCGTGGCGATTGGCCTCGCGGATCACGCTCAGGGCCAGGGCTGGACTGCCCTGAATCAAGTCGGCGATATCGCGCAGGGAGCTGCGACTGCTGTTGATGGCTCTGCACACGCGGTCATGGCTGGCCTGCGGTACGGGCAAGACCACAGCGTCGAGACGCTGGACCCAGTCCTGCAGGGTGGAGGGGGTTGCCGGTGGGACGTTCGTTTCATTAACCATGGTCGGGCGCGATCATCGTTGACTTCAAACACGCCCGGGGCGGGGCAAATTGGCTTTTCGCCATAACTGGCTATAGTCTGGCGCAGTTTTGCCGATAAGTAGAAGAAGAGATTGTTTAACTTCCGAATATGACCTTGAACCCGACTTAAGTAAGTACCTTCTACCTATGGCTAAAATTATCGGCATCATCGTCGTATTCGCGAGCGTGCTCGGCGGATACGTGCTTTCCCATGGCAAGATTGCCGCCCTGATCCAGCCCTTCGAGGTGTTGATCATCGGCGGCGCAGCCCTGGGTGCATTCCTCCAGGCCAACCCCGGCTACATGACCATGCACGTGCTCAAGAAGTCCCTGAGCATGTTCAGCACACGCTTCACCCACGCCTTCTACCTGGAGGTGCTGGGCCTGATCTACGAGATCCTCAACAAGAGCCGCCGCGAAGGCATGATGGCGATTGAAGGGGATATCGAGGACGCCGCCGCCAGCCCGATTTTTGCCAAGTACCCGACGGTGCTCAAGGACGAGCGCATGACTGCGTTTATCTGCGACTACTTGCGCATCATGTCGTCCGGCAACATGGCGCCCCATGAGCTCGAAGGCCTGTTCGACATGGAGCTGTACAGTCTCAAGGAAGACCTGGAACACCCCTCCCATGCAGTCAACGGCATTGCCGATGCGATGCCCGGTTTTGGTATCGTCGCGGCGGTACTGGGGATCGTGGTCACCATGGCCTCGCTGGGTGAGGGCGACCAGAAGTCCATCGGCCTGCACGTCGGTGCGGCACTGGTGGGGACCTTCTTCGGTATTCTCGCCGCCTACGGTTTTTTTGGTCCGCTGGCCCATTCCCTGGCCCACGACGCCAAGGAAGAGCTGAACGTCTACGAGGCCATCAAGGCCTCGCTGGTGGCCTCGGCTTCCGGCATGCCGCCGTCGCTGGCGGTGGAATTCGGGCGCAAGGTGCTGTACCCGGCGCACCGTCCTAGCTTCGCCGAGCTGGAACAAGCAGTTCGCGGTCGCTGAGTCATGGAAAACAATCAGCCGATAATCATCAAGCGCGTCAAGCGCATCGCGGCCGGGCATCACGGGGGCGCCTGGAAAATCGCGTTCGCTGACTTCGCGACGGCGATGATGGCGTTTTTCCTGGTGCTGTGGCTGCTGTCCACGGCCACGCCGGAGCAGAAGATCGCCATTGCCGGCTACTTCAAGGATCCGATCGGCTTCACCGAGAGCGGTACGCCCTACGTCATCGACCTCGGCGGTTCGCCGGAGCTGGCGCCGGACAAGACCCTCAACCCTGAGGCCAAATTCCAGCCGCAGCCGGACAAGGTGACGGTCGATACCGAGCAGGCCGAAGGCGTGGCCGAACAGGTCGAGCAGGAACGCCTCGAGTTGCTGCTGCAGGAGTTGCAGAACAAGGTCGAGGAAAACCCGCAACTGCAGAAATTCAAGGACCAGATCCTGTTCGAGATCACCCCGGATGGCTTGCGCATCCAGATCATCGATTCGGAAAACCGGCCGATGTTCGACTCCGGCAGTGCACGCCTCAAGCCGTACTTCGAAGACATCCTGCTGGCCATGGCGGACACCATCAAGGCGGTGCCCAACAAGATCAGCATCAGCGGCCACACCGATGCCAAGCCCTATGCCGGCAGTGGTGATTTCGGCAACTGGGAGCTGTCGTCCAACCGTGCCAACGCCGCGCGACGAGCGCTGGTGGCTGGCAGCTATCCGCAAACGCAGGTGGCGCGGGTGGTGGGCTACGCTTCGTCGGCCATGTTCGACCGCAAGAATCCGTTCAACCCGGTCAACCGCCGGATCGACATTGTGGTCCTGACCAAGAAGGCCCAGCGTGCCATCGAAGGTGAACAAGGTGCCGAGCCGGCGCCGGTGCCGACCCAGGGCCAAGGGGCCCCGGGCGAAGTGCCGGCAGTGCCAGTCGACCCGGATGCCTTGCCTGCAGACCAGCAACCGCTGCCAGCCCATGAGCTGCGCGAGCGCTTGAATCTGTTTGATGATCCGCTGCCCAAGCCATCTGAAGCCACCAAGCAGTGATCAATAAAAAGCCGACAGCGATGTCGGCTTTTTCATGCTCGCCGTTCGCTTCAAAAGCCGCGGCGGACCCTGGCCTTGAGTTCGGTATGGAAGCGATCTGCATTAGTCCGGTTGTTCGAGCGTAGCGACTCGTTGCTGACGATCGAGTCCAGCGTCATTGCGCGTCTGCTTGTCTGCTCGTCGCGGTAGGCGTCGATAAAGAAATCGAGGTCGGCAATCCTCGACAGTTTTGGCCACTTGTCGAGGTACTCGGGCAGTTCTCCGGTGCCGGTCTTGAATGAGCAGATTCGCCGGTCACTGATGGTCGCCTCGCCAATTTCGAAGGGTACCCACCAGGAGTGCGCGGTTTTGTCCGACACCACTGCGAGCAAATGGCTGCACTCGGTAATGTTGCGGGTAATCACCCCGGTGATGTCGTCGGTGGTTTGCGATTCGGGATCCAGTACATCCAGATAGGTTTTTATCCCAGCCTGGCTCAGCCGTTCGTTGATGGTCATGGCGATGGGGCGGTCGGTGTGGCGGTAGCTGATAAACACAGGCATCAGAAGTGTCCCTTGATCGCGAGTTCGCGGTAATAGGCGCCGAGTGCGGTGAGCCGGCAACCGGTGGCGTTGATGGCGGCGTAGTACATGTGCTCGGCGTCAACTGGCTCGACCAGGCTGTGGCGATTGCACTTTTGCAGTTGGGCGAAAATGTCGCCGTTTTCCGGATCGAAGGCGGCGTCGGTGGGTTCGAAGCTGGGGTCCAGAGGGAAGACAAAACTTGGCTCGGTAAACCAGAGGGGCAGTTTTCGCAGTATGTCCTCGGCGATCAGTGGCGCGACTTCGCGCAAGGCAACGAATTGCGACACGTTGGTCTTGAAGACTGGACGCTGCTCCCACGCGCCCAGCGCGTTGTCGACAAACGAGTAGACGCTGCCGGGCGTGACTTTGCCCAGTACGTTGGCCGCGCCGCCATGCAATGCCTGCAGTAGCAGGCCGGTAAAAACGCCGTGGCCGGCCCTCTCCATCGCTGGCTGCTCTTTCTTGCACGCGGTGAGGATGGTCAAGCCCTCACCGATCATGCTGCTGCCGCCCCTTAAACCGCGGACATCGGCGGCTGCGCCGGCTTCACAGCAATCGAGAATGATGATTTTGTTTTTGATCTGGGTGGCATTGCCGGCCCAGCCGAGAATGTCGCTGATGCGGATGCCGTCACCGCCGCCTCCAAAGTCCTGGGGAATCAGCAGCCCTTCATCAATGCTCGTATCAAACTGTCCGTGGCCGGCGAAGTACAACAGGGCGACATCACAATCCCCGGAGAACAACTCTTGAATGCTCTGCTTCAATAGCCGGCCGGTCAGGACTTCTTCGGCCGAGGTCATGATCTTGTTGCTGAAATTGGGTCGGCCGCTGGCATGGCGCTCCAGCAGGGATGCCATGGCCATGGCGTCGTTGTTGCAGCCGCTCAGTTGGGTGACGTGGCTGTAGTGGTTGATCCCGATGAACAATCCCTTGCGCATGGTTACACCGCCGTGTGCTGGCGGATCGCGTTGACAATGCTGTTGGTGTTCCACGCACATTCGGCGTGCGCCGCGTCACGCACCACCGTCGACGTGCGCTCGGCGGCGAAAGGCCTGATCGCGATGATCACCTTGCCAAGGCGTTTGGCAATCTCGATTTCCTTGTTGATCCACTTGCTGTACGTCGAATACACGCCCGCCATGATCAACACCGCAGAGCAGGGGCGGATCTTGTTTTCGATCGCCAGCTCCAGTTGCATGTCGTTCAAGGCGCCGACGATCGGATTCTGCGGCGGCACCGAGAAGTTCTTGAAGGAAAAGCTCGGGTGTGCGCTGAGCAACTCCACCAGCCGGTCGTGTTTGTCGGCGTGGTTCCACGAGTGGCTGATGAACAGATGATAGGTTTGCATGGGTTTCCCTCGGTATCGCCTGAATGCGAGAGAGACTGAATGTATGCACTTGAATGGGCGTCGCAAGACCGGCAGAGAGAAAGAGAATCGCCCTACAAGCAGGCGTGCGCGGGCCTTACAGAAAATTCCGATGTTTAAAAGGTGCAGGGATTTGTCGGGCGACATGAACCACCCGCCGCTCCATCAGTGCTGGAGCGGCGAGCGCGTCTGTTTAGTAGCTGGTTTCAGGCAGGCTGGCGATGATCGAACGGTAGCTGTTCATCCGCTGCTGCTGCACGCGGCCGTCTTCCAGGGCCTTGAGCAGGGCGCAGCCAGGTTCGCGGTCGTGTTTGCAGTCGCGGAAGCGGCAGGTGCCGATCAAGTCGTTGAACTCGATGAAGCCGGCTTCGACGTCGGCGCGGCTGACGTGGCCCAGGCCGAATTCACGAATGCCCGGGGAGTCGATCAGCTCACCGCCACCTGGGAAGTGGAACAACCGCGCGGTGGTGGTGGTGTGGGTGCCTTGGCCAGACAGCTCGGACAGCGGCCCGACGCGGGTTTCGACTTCCGGTAGCAGGCTGTTGACCAGCGACGACTTGCCGACGCCGGACTGGCCGACAAACACACTGATGCGTCCGTCCAGCTGCTGTTGCAGGGTTTCCATGCCATTGCCGTGGTGCGCCGAGACTTCCAGCACCGGGTAGCCGAGGGTGCGGTACACCGCCAGCAGGGCGTTGAGCGCCGGGGCGTTGTGCTCGTCGATCAGGTCGAATTTGTTGAGCAGCAACAGCGGGCGGATGCCGGCGTGTTCGGCAGCTACCAGGTAGCGGTCGATCAGGTTGGCGTGGGGCTCGGGCAGCGGGGCGAAGACGATGACGATCATGTCGACGTTGGCCGCGACCGGCTTCAGTTGGCCGCGACTGTCCGGACGGCACAGCTCGGTGTTGCGCGGCAGTTGCGCGACGATCACGCCGATGCCTTGGTTGCCGGCACGCCAGACGACCTGGTCGCCGGTTACCAGTGCGGGCAGGTTGGCGCGCAAGTGGCAGCGGAACACCTGGCCGGCCAGTTCGCCTTCGCAAGCCTCGACCTCGACCTGGACGCCGAAGTGGGCGATGACCAGGCCGGTTTGCTCGGGACCAAGGTCGCCACCCTCCAGCGCTTGCACGGCGCTGGATTCGCGTTTGGCGGCGCGGGCAGCGCGCTCGCCTTGAATTTTTTCGATGCGCCAGTTTTGACGACGATTGAGTTGGCGTTTGGCCATGGGTGTTCCGTGTTGATAATGCAGCGATTAGGTAAAACGGCCGCGAGTTTAGCACGCCCAGGGGGTTGCCTAGGCTAAACTGCGCAACACTGCTTAGGAGCCGACACATGCAAAACCCACAGAATCTGATCTGGATCGATCTGGAAATGACCGGTCTGAACCCTGACACCGACGTCATCATCGAGATGGCAACGATTGTCACCGACAGCAATCTCAACACCCTGGCTGAAGGCCCGGTGATCGCGATTCACCACAGCGACGAGATCCTGGCTGGCATGGACGAGTGGAACACCCGTCAACACGGCGGTTCCGGGTTGACCCAGCGGGTGCGCGACAGCCGCATCAGCATGGCCGAAGCCGAAGCCCAGACGATCGCGTTTCTGGAACAGTGGGTACCCAAGGGCAAGTCGCCGATCTGCGGCAACAGCATCTGCCAGGACCGACGCTTCCTTTATACCCACATGAAATCCCTGGAAAGCTATTTCCACTACCGCAATCTCGACGTTTCGACTCTCAAAGAGTTGGCTGCCCGCTGGGCACCGGACGTGCGCGACAGCTTCAAGAAGGGCAGCACCCACCTGGCCCTGGACGACATCCGCGAATCCATCGCCGAGTTGCAGCACTACCGCCAGCATTTCATCAAGGCCTGACCCAGCAAAGCAGGCTGATCAGCATATGCCCTCTTCTGGTGCGGATCCGAAATGGCTAGACTGCGCGCCTTCCTGCAAGGACCGCCACCATGTTGCTGATGCTCTACCTGATTGCCATTACCGCTGAAGCCATGACTGGCGCGTTGTCTGCCGGCCGTCGGGGCATGGATTGGTTCGGTGTGGTGCTGATCGCCTGCGTCACCGCCCTGGGCGGCGGTTCGGTGCGTGATGTGCTGCTGGGGCATTACCCGCTGACCTGGGTCAAGCACCCGGAGTACCTGGTGCTGACGTCGGTGGCGGCGATGTTCACGGTGTTCACCGCGCGCTGGATGCGCCACCTGCGCTCGCTGTTCCTGGTGCTAGACGCCGTGGGGCTGGTGGCCTTTACCCTGATCGGCTGCATGACCGCCCTGGAAATGGGCCACGGCATGCTGGTGGCGTCTGTCAGCGGGGTGATCACTGGGGTATTCGGCGGCATCCTGCGCGACATCTTCTGCAACGACATCCCGCTGATCTTCCGTCGCGAGCTTTACGCCAGCGTCTCGTTTGCGGCTGCCTGGTGCTACATGTTCTGCCTGTACCTGGAGCTGCCGGGTGAGCAGGCGATCCTGATCACCTTGTTCGGCGGATTCCTGCTGCGCTTGCTGGCGATCCGTTTTCATTGGGAAATGCCCAAGTTCGTCTATAACGACGAAGCCTGATGTTGCTCAAGGGCCCATTGCACGTGCTCGCGCACCAGTTCTGAAGGGTGCTCGGCCCGGGCCTTCAAGGCTTCCAGCACCGGAATGCTCGACGGCGCGTTACCCAGGCCCACGGCCAGGTTGCGCAGCCAGCGTTCATAACCGGCGCGGCGCAGGGGCGAGCCTTCGGTGCTGCTGAGGAATTTGTCTTCATCCCACAGGAACAGCTCGGCCAGGCCGGCATTGTCCAGGTTGTGGCGGGGCTTGAAGTCACTTTCGCCACTGGGGCGGGCGAAGCGGTTCCAGGGACAGACGATCTGGCAATCGTCGCAGCCGAACACCCGGTTGCCGATCAGCGGACGCAACTCTTCGGGAATCGGGCCTTTCAGTTCGATGGTCAGGTAGGAAATACAGCGTCGCGCATCCAGTACGTAGGGGCCGACAAAGGCGTTGGTCGGGCAGATGTCCAGGCAGGCGGTGCAGCGCCCGCAATGTTCCGTGCTGTGGGGCGGGTCCACGGGCAGCGGCAGGTCGACGAACAGTTCGCTCAAAAAGAAGTAG
This sequence comes from Pseudomonas sp. P5_152, assembly GCF_033989915.1. NCBI lineage: Bacteria > Pseudomonadati > Pseudomonadota > Gammaproteobacteria > Pseudomonadales > Pseudomonadaceae > Pseudomonas > Pseudomonas sp. P5_152. The sequence goes on from NZ_JASFAH010000002.1 coordinate 3,639,380, forward strand.
CTACCGGCCTTGCGGTTCAGCACCAGGGTGTTTTTCCCGATCCAGCCCAGGCCGGCCTGCTCGGCGATGGCTTTTTCCAACACCGGTGCACTGTCGACGAAGGCGCGATAGCCGAACGGGCCGATCAGCGCCTGGATCTTTTCTGCCAGTTGCTGCACGCGCTTGCGGATCAGCTTGTGGTAGTCGCGGCCCAGGGCGTAGCGCGAGACGTAGGCTTTTTCCGGTTGGGCCAGTAGCTGCGCCATGTTGGTATCGCCTGGCAGGTAGTCCATGCGCAGCGAGACCACACGCAAGGTGCCCGGCACCAGCTCCTCGGGATGTGAGCGTTTGCTGCCGTGGGCGCCCATGTATTCCATTTCGCCGTGATAGCCAGCGCCAAGCCAGCGCTCCAGGTGCTGCTCATGCTCAGCCAGGTCCAGACCGCTGATGCCGACTTGTTGAAAGCCCAGTTCGCGGCCCCAGTCCTTGATCGATTGGGCGAGCGCGGGGAGGTCTGTAGTAATTGCAGGCATGAGACAAGAGAAACCGGAGCTGAGGTGCGTATAATTCTGCCAGACATCGGAGCCCGAAGACGCATGCCGCAGACAAATCACCCTTTACCCGACGTTCAGTCATTGGATCCCGGCCATTTGCCGAGACTTGCCGCACGTTCGGCGAGCGCCCATAAAGGCCAGTTTGGCCATGTGTTGTTGATCGGCGGCGACCGCGGTTTTGGCGGCGCCATCCTGCTCAGTGCCCAGAGTGCCTTGCGCAGCGGGGCCGGGCTGGTCTCGCTGGCCACCCGCAGCGAACATGTGCCGGCGGCACTGGCCCGGTTGCCCGAAGCCATGGTGCTTGGCACCTCGTCGGCGAACCAGTTGATGGGGCTGCTGGAGCAGGCATCGGTGCTGGTGGTCGGTCCTGGACTGGGGCAGGGCGCCTGGGGGCGCAGCCTGTTGTCGGCAGCGGCCAACGCAGCGCTGCCCCAGGTCTGGGATGCCGATGCGCTGAATCTGTTGGCCCGTGGTGGGGTCAGTCTGCCCAAGGACTGCGTGATCACCCCGCATCCAGGGGAGGCGGCACGACTGTTGGGGATTTCGACAGCCGAGGTTCAGGCTGACCGCCTTAGCGTAGCGCGCGCGTTGAGCCAACAATTTGATGCAGTCACCGTATTGAAGGGCGCGGGCACTCTGATCGCCAGTCCCGATGGTCGTGTCTATCGTTGCGAGCGTGGTCATCCGGCCATGGCCACCGCAGGCCTGGGCGATGTCCTGGCCGGTTTGCTGGGGGCGTTGCTGGCCCAGGGGATGGCCGCGTTCGAGGCCGCTGCGCTGGCCGTATGGCTGCATGCCACGGCGGGCGAGCGTGAAGGTAAGTTGGGCCGAGGGCTGGCGGCCAGTGATCTGATTCCCGCCATTCGTCAGTTGCTGGAGGAGCAAGCACCGTGTCTGAAGTAACCCTGTATCTGGCCGATGAAGACGCCATGGTGGCGCTGGGTACCCGTATTGCCCAAGTGACCCAGGGGCATGGCATCGTATTTCTGGACGGCGACCTGGGGGCGGGTAAAACCACCCTGTCCCGGGGCATCATTCGCGGCCTGGGCCATGTAGGATCAGTAAAAAGCCCTACGTTCACATTGGTCGAACCCTACGAAATCGGTGAGATTCGTGCCTTCCACTTCGACCTGTACCGGCTGGTCGACCCGGAAGAGCTGGAGTACCTGGGTATTCGTGATTACCTCGAAGACGATGCGTTGTGCCTGATCGAATGGCCCCAGAAAGGTGCAGGCTTTTTGCCAAAGCCCGACCTGACCATTACCATTAGCCCGCATGACAGCGGACGTTCGCTGAGTTTGTTGCCCCAGAGCCCGCGTGGCGAGACCTGGTGTGCCGCTTTGGCATTGGAATTCAAATAAATGATGGGGTTAGGTATGCGCTTTCGCGCGTTGGTTGCTGTCGTAGGAATGCTGCTTACGGCACTGGCCGTTGACGCTGTGGCCGCGACCAAGGTCAACAGTGTTCGCCTGTGGCGGGCACCGGACAACACGCGACTGGTGTTTGACCTGTCTGGTACTGTCCAGCACAGCGTCTTTACCCTGACGGCCCCGGATCGCCTGGTGATCGACATCAACGGTGCCGTGCTCGGCGCGCCGCTGAACGTCGCCACCGCAAATACCCCGATTACCTCCATGCGTTCGGCCCAACGTACGCCGACCGACCTGCGGGTGGTCATCGACCTGAAAAAGGCCGTGACCCCGAAAAGCTTCGTGCTACCGCCCAATGCGCAGTACGGCAACCGCCTGGTGGTCGATCTGTTCGACAACCCGGCCGACGCCGCACCGCCGCCGGCCCCGACGCCTAGCGTTGCGACCATTCCGGCGGTGCCGGTGACCCCGACGGCGCCGGCAATCAAGCTGCCACCCGCACCACCTGCGCCCCCCGGCAAGCGTGACATCATTGTGGTGATCGACGCCGGTCACGGCGGTGAAGACCCAGGCGCCTCGGGTTCGCGCGGCCAGCGTGAGAAAGACGTGGTACTGGCCATCGCCCGTGAACTGCAGCGTCAGGTCAACGGCATCAAGGGCTTTCGCGCTGAACTGACCCGCACCGGCGACTATTTCATTCCGTTGCGTGGGCGTACCGAAATCGCCCGCAAGAAAGGCGCCGACCTGTTTGTCTCGATCCACGCCGACGCTGCGCCGTCGAAAGCTGCCTTCGGCGCTTCGGTATTCGCCTTGTCCGACCGTGGTGCGACTTCCGAGACCGCGCGCTGGTTGGCTGACAGCGAAAACCGTTCCGACCTGATCGGCGGTGCTGGCAACGTCAGCCTCGACGACAAGGACCGGATGCTTGCCGGGGTCCTGCTCGACCTGTCGATGACCGCGTCGCTGACCTCCAGTCTCAACGTTGGCCAGAAGGTCTTGAGCAACATCGGCCGGGTCACGCCGTTGCACAAGCAACGGGTCGAGCAGGCCGGGTTCATGGTGCTGAAATCCCCGGATATTCCGTCGATCCTGGTGGAAACCGGGTTTATCTCCAATGCCAACGAAGCCTCGAAACTGGCCGCCCCGAGCCACCAACAGGCACTTGCCCGCTCCATCAGCAGTGGCGTTCGGCAGTTCTTCCAGCAAAACCCGCCACCGGGCACCTACATTGCCTGGCTGCGCGATTCCGGGAAAATCGCCCAGGGCCCACGGGACCATACCGTGCGCCCCGGCGAGACGTTGGCGATGATCGCCGTGCGCTACCAGGTGTCTGCGGCCAGCTTGCGCAGCACCAACAACCTGCCATCCGATGAGCTGAAGATCGGCCAGCACCTGAACATTCCCGGCACCGAACTGGCGGCCAAGGAATGAACGACTCGGTGAACAGCGGCGCGCGCATCGAACTGCTCAGCCCGCGCCTGGCGAACCAGATCGCCGCTGGTGAAGTAGTCGAGCGCCCCGCCTCGGTAATCAAGGAGTTGCTGGAGAACAGCCTCGACTCCGGCGCCCGGCGCATTGATGTCGATGTCGAACAGGGTGGGGTCAAGCTGCTGCGGGTTCGCGACGATGGCCGGGGGATCCCGGCCGATGACCTGCCCCTGGCCCTGGCCCGTCACGCCACCAGCAAGATCCGCAACCTGGAAGACCTCGAGCAGGTGATGAGCCTGGGGTTTCGCGGTGAGGCCCTGGCCTCCATCAGTTCCGTGGCGCGCCTGACCCTGACGTCACGCACCCGGGATGCCGATCAGGCTTGGCAGGTCGAGACCGAAGGCCGTGACATGGCGCCCCGGGTCCAACCGGCGGCCCACCCGGTGGGCACCTCGGTGGAAGTGCGCGACCTGTTTTTCAACACCCCGGCGCGGCGCAAGTTTCTCAAGACTGAAAAGACCGAATTCGATCACCTGCAAGAAGTGATCAAGCGCCTGGCACTGGCGCGCTTTGATGTGGCCTTCCACCTGCGGCACAACGGCAAGACCATCCTCAGCCTGCACGAGGCCCATGATGATGCGGCCCGTGCGCGGCGGGTGGCAGCCATCTGCGGCTCGGGTTTCCTGGAGCAGGCATTGCCGATCGAAATCGAGCGCAATGGCTTGCATCTGTGGGGCTGGGTCGGGTTGCCGACCTTCAACCGCAGCCAGGCGGACATGCAGTATTTCTTCGTCAACGGCCGTGCGGTGCGCGACAAGCTGGTGGCCCATGCGGTGCGCCAGGCGTATCGCGACGTGCTGTTCAACGGACGCCATCCGACTTTCGCGCTGTTTTTCGAAGTCGACCCGGCGGCGGTCGACGTCAACGTGCACCCGACCAAACACGAAGTGCGCTTTCGCGATGGGCGCATGGTTCACGACTTCCTGTATGGCACTCTGCACCGCGCCCTCGGCGATGTGCGTCCGGAAGACCAGTTGGCCGCGCCAGCGCCGGTTGCCGGCATGGTTCGTCCCACCGGGATCGAGGCCGGGGAGTTCGGTCCGCAAGGGGAAATGCGCCTGGCGGCCAATGCGCTGCTTGAGCAACCCCAGGGCCAGCCGACATTCAATACCGGCGCTGCGCCGGGCTCGGGTGCCGGTGCCGGTTATCAGTACCAATACACGCCACGGCCCCAAGGTGCCGGCGTGCCGGTGGCTGAGGCCCAGGCGGCCTATCGCGAGTTTTTTGCACCCTTGCCCGAGGCGAATGCCGCGGCGTTGCCGGAGGGTCAGGACGACATTCCACCCTTGGGCTACGCCCTGGCGCAGCTCAAGGGTATCTACATTCTTGCGGAAAACGCTCAAGGCCTGGTCCTGGTGGACATGCACGCCGCCCACGAGCGGATCATGTATGAGCGCCTGAAGGTGGCAATGGCCAGCGAAGGCCTGAGCGGCCAGCCGCTGCTGGTGCCCGAATCCCTGGCAGTCAGCCAGCGCGAAGCCGACTGTGCGGAAGAGCACGTCAGCTGGTTCCAGCGCCTGGGCTTCGAGCTGCAGCGCCTGGGCCCGGAAACCCTGGGTATCCGGCAGATCCCGGCGCTGCTCAAGCAGGCCGAGGCCAATCGCCTGGTGCAGGACGTTTTGGCGGACTTGATGGAGTACGGCACCAGCGACCGTATCCAGGCGCACCTCAACGAGTTGCTCGGGACCATGGCCTGCCACGGCGCGATCCGCGCCAACCGGCGCCTGGCCCTGCCGGAAATGAACGGTCTGCTGCGTGACATGGAAAACACCGAGCGCAGCGGTCAATGCAACCATGGCCGACCGACCTGGACCCAATTGGGCCTGGACGATCTGGACAAACTGTTCTTGCGCGGTCGTTGATGAGCCAGCTCCCTCCAGCGATTTTCCTGATGGGCCCGACCGCTGCGGGCAAGACCGATTTGGCCATCGAGCTGACCAAGGTACTGCCCTGTGAGCTGATCAGCGTCGATTCGGCGCTGGTCTACCGGGGCATGGATATCGGCACGGCCAAGCCCTCAAAGGCCTTGCTGGCGGAGTTTCCCCACCGCCTGATCGATATTCTCGACCCGGCCGACGCCTATTCGGCCGCGGATTTCCGTCGCGATGCTATCGAGGCCATGGCCGAGATCACCGCGCGCGGCAAGATCCCGCTGCTGGTGGGCGGCACCATGCTTTATTACAAGGCGTTGATCGACGGCCTGGCCGAGATGCCCGCTGCCGACCCGCAGATTCGTGCCGAGATCGAGGCAGAGGCGGCCCGCCTTGGCTGGCAGGCCCTGCACGATCAATTGGCGGTGATTGACCCCGTTTCCGCGGCCCGCATTCACCCCAACGATCCGCAGCGCCTGAGTCGGGCGCTGGAAGTCTATCGGGCCAGCGGCCAGAGCATGACCGAGCTGCGCGCACGACAATCTGCGCAAAGTACTGAAGCAGGCGCTTCGGGACGCCCACAATTGCCCTATACTGTCGCAAACTTGGCCATTGCCCCGGCAAATCGCCAGGTGCTGCATGAGCGAATTAAACAAAGATTCACACAAATGTTGGAACAGGGGTTCATTGACGAGGTCGTAGCCCTGCGTAAAAGAAGTGACCTGCATTCGGGGTTGCCGTCTATACGCGCTGTAGGCTACCGACAAGTCTGGGATTACCTGGATGGCAAGCTGACGTCAGCCGAGATGCAGGAGCGTGGAATCATTGCCACGCGCCAATTGGCGAAGCGCCAGTTCACCTGGCTGCGCAGTTGGGCTGATTTGCACTGGCTGGACAGCCTCGATTGCGACAATCTGCCACGCGCCTTGAAATACTTGGGATCGGTCTCCATATTGAGCTGAGTCCTTGCAATTGCCGTCTATCCTTGGGGGTGTGACGGCTGAAAGCTTTCTGCTTACCTATTTTTTTATTATTGAATCCTTAAAGGAGTGCGGCACATGTCAAAAGGGCATTCGCTACAAGACCCTTACTTGAATACTTTACGTAAAGAGAAAGTTGGGGTTTCCATCTACCTGGTCAACGGGATCAAACTGCAAGGCACGATCGAGTCGTTCGACCAGTTCGTCATCCTGCTGAAGAACACCGTCAGCCAGATGGTCTACAAGCACGCTATCTCGACAGTGGTACCGGTTCGTCCAATTCGTCTGCCTAGCGCAACCGAATCCGAACAGGGTGACGCTGAGCCAGGTAACGCCTGATAGGAGTCTCCTTTGTTCTTTGAGCGCCACGGTGGTGGTGAACGAGTGATCCTTGTTCACTTGGATGGACAGGACCCTGAGGCGCGCGAAGATCCGCAGGAGTTTCAGGAACTGGCTAATTCGGCGGGCGCCGAGACCGTTGCGTTTTTTAACGTGCCGCGTCATCGGCCAACCGCCAAATTCCTGATTGGCAGCGGCAAGGTCGAGGAGCTACGCGACCTGGTCCATGCCGAAAAGGCCGATCTGGTAATTTTCAATCACATCCTCACGCCCAGTCAGGAACGTAACCTCGAACGTGTTTTCGAGTGTCGCGTGATCGACCGTACCGGTCTGATTCTCGATATTTTCGCCCAGCGCGCCCGTACCCATGAAGGCAAGCTCCAGGTCGAACTGGCCCAGCTTGACCACATGAGCACCCGCCTGGTTCGTGGCTGGACTCACCTTGAGCGTCAGGGTGGCGGTATCGGCATGCGTGGCCCGGGTGAAACCCAGTTGGAAACCGACCGCCGCCTGCTGCGGGTTCGCCTGCGACAGATCAAGGGGCGGCTGGAAAAAGTGCGTAGCCAGCGCGAGCAATCGCGACGGGGTCGATCGCGTGCAGATATTCCTACCGTGTCTCTGGTGGGGTATACCAACGCCGGTAAATCCACGCTCTTCAACAACGTCACTAAATCCGACGTGTACGCGGCTGACCAGTTGTTTGCCACGCTGGACCCGACCTTGCGCCGTCTGGAACTGGACGACCTGGGGCCGATTGTCCTGGCGGACACTGTGGGTTTCATCCGCCACTTGCCGCACAAGCTGGTCGAGGCATTTCGGTCTACGCTCGAAGAGTCGAGCAACTCCGACTTGCTGTTGCACGTGATCGATGCGGCCGAACCGGATCGCATGTTGCAGATCGAGCAGGTGATGGTGGTGCTGGGCGAGATTGGGGCTCAGGACTTGCCGATCCTCGAGGTCTATAACAAACTCGATTTGCTTGAAGGCGTTGAGCCACAAATCCAGCGCGATGCCGATGGCAAGCCGCAACGGGTCTGGCTCTCGGCGCGTGATGGCAGTGGTCTGGAATTACTTGAGCAAGCGATTGCCGAGTTGCTGGGCAGTGAGTTGTTTGTGGGTACATTGCGTTTGCCGCAACGATTCGCTCGACTGCGTGCACAGTTCTTCGAGCTGGGCGCAGTACAGAAAGAAGAATACGACGAAGAAGGCATCAGTTTGCTGGACGTTCGTTTGCCACGGGTCGAACTCAATCGACTGGTGAGCCGCGAGGGAATGCAGCCGCTGGAATTCATCGAGCAACACACTTTGCAATAAAAGCCTGAAAAAGCGGTTGTGCCGCTATGACGGGCATTCTGTAGCATTGGTCGGCGCGCCGTGGGTGCGTCTTTGCTTTATCAGATGGAGAGCGCTATGGCTTGGAATGAGCCGGGTGGCAACTCGAATAATCAGGATCCTTGGGGTGGTAAGCGCCGCAATAATGGCGACCGCAAGGGGCCACCAGATCTCGACGAGGCCTTCCGAAAGCTGCAGGAAAGCCTGAATGGGTTGTTCGGTGGTGGTAAGAAACGTGGTGACGATGGCGGTAGTTCGAGCAAGGGCGGCGGTTATGGCCTGCTCGGCATCGGCCTCGTCGTGCTGGCGGCCGTGTGGCTGTACAGCGCGGTTTATGTGGTCGACGAGCAGGAGCAAGCCGTGGTGCTGCGCTTCGGCAAGTACTACGAGACCGTTGGCCCGGGCCTGAACATCTACCTCCCGCCGATCGACAAGAAGTACATGGAAAACGTCACGCGTGAGCGTGCCTATACCAAGCAGGGTCAAATGCTGACTGAAGACGAGAACATCGTCGAAGTGCCGCTGACCGTGCAGTACAAGATCAGCAACCTGCAGGACTTCGTGCTGAACGTCGATCAGCCGGAAATCAGCCTCCAGCACGCAACCGACAGTGCCCTGCGCCACGTGGTGGGTTCTACCGCCATGGACCAGGTGCTGACTGAAGGTCGTGAATTGATGGCCAGCGAAATCAAGGAGCGTCTGCAACGCTTCCTCGATACCTATCGCACCGGTATCACCGTGACCCAGGTCAACGTACAGAACGCAGCGGCACCGCGTGAAGTGCAAGAAGCCTTCGATGACGTGATCCGTGCCCGTGAAGACGAGCAGCGTTCGCGCAACCAGGCTGAAACCTATGCCAACGGCGTCGTGCCGGAAGCGCGTGGTCAGGCCCAACGCATCATCGAAGACGCCAACGGTTACCGTGACGAAACAGTCTCGCGCGCCAAGGGTGAGGCCGACCGCTTCACCAAGCTGGTGGCCGAGTACCGCAAGGCTCCGGAAGTCACTCGTGAGCGTCTGTACCTGGACACCATGCAGGAAGTCTTCAGCAACACCAGCAAGGTTCTCGTGACCGGCAACAAGAATGGCCAGAGCAATCTGCTGTACTTGCCGCTGGACAAGATGATCGACAGTGGCCGTCCTGCCAGCGCTCCGGCGACCGGTGCCGCGGCCAGCAGCAATGAAGCGAATGCGCGTGCGGCAGCAGATCTGCAGCAACAGGCACGTACCAGGGAGAGTCGCTGATGAGCAATAAATCGCTGATCGCCCTTATTGTCGGCGTTGTCGTGGCTATCGCTGCCTGGAACTGCTTCTACATCGTGGCTCAGACCGAGCGTGCGGTGTTGCTGCAGTTTGGCCGCGTGGTCCAGGCTGATGTCCAGCCAGGCCTGCATGTGAAAGTGCCCTACGTTAACCAGGTGCGTAAATTTGACGCACGCCTGATGACCCTGGATGCACCGACACAGCGTTTCCTGACGCTGGAAAAGAAAGCCGTGATGGTCGATGCGTACGCCAAGTGGCGAGTCAAGGATGCCGAGCGCTTCTACACCGCGACATCCGGCCTCAAGCAGATTGCCGACGAGCGTTTGTCCCGCCGTCTGGAATCGGGCCTGCGTGACCAGTTTGGTAAGCGCACCCTGCACGAGGTGGTGTCTGGTGAGCGTGATGCGCTGATGGCGGATATCACGGCTTCGTTGAACAAGATGGCGGAACAAGAGCTGGGCATCGAAGTTGTCGATGTTCGGGTCAAGACCATCGACCTGCCGAAGGAAGTGAACCGCAGCGTGTTCGAGCGTATGAGCACCGAGCGTGAGCGTGAAGCCCGTGAGCACCGTGCCAAGGGTAACGAGCTGGCAGAAGGCATCCGTGCCGACGCCGATCGTCAGCGCCGCGTACTGTTGGCTGAAGCCTATCGTGAATCCGAAGAGGTTCGCGGTGACGGTGATGCCCAGGCCGCTTCGATCTACTCCAAGGCCTACGGCCAGGACCAGGAGTTCTACGCGTTCTACCGTAGCCTGCGCGCCTACCGTGAAAGCTTCGCGAACAAATCCGACGTCATGGTCCTGGATCCAAGCAGCGACTTCTTCCGTTACCTGGAAAAAGCCAAGCCTTGATCCGACACTGATCCAAAAGGAACCCCGCCGGGCGGCTAAAGCCTCTCGCGGGGTGATCCTTTGGGAAAACGTGTGTATGATGCGGCAGCCGGGAAATTCCCGGCTTTTTTGCGTCTGCACGTTTGATTGCGTGCAGTCGGGTTGAACAACTCGACAGGTTTTTCGAGGAAAGTGTTTGGCGAGGCCGGATTCAGGCCGATCGCCACGTCGTCCATGCGCGTGAAATTCTGTGCATGGGCCAGACATTTTCTGCTTCACTCAAGGCCGGCCGAGGGTTGGCCGCCCGGATCAAAGGGGAATGGCGTAATGGCAACGGTAGACCGCTGGCTGCTGCCAGATGGCATCGAAGAAGTACTGCCACCAGAGGCGGCGCGCATTGAAGTGGCGCGCCGTCAGGTGTTGGATCTGTTCCAGAGCTGGGGTTACGAGTTTGTCGTGACTCCCCATATCGAGTACCTGGAATCCCTGCTGACCGGTGCGGGCCAGGACCTGGATCTGCGCACCTTCAAGGTCATCGACCCGCAGTCTGGCCGGCAGATGGGTTTTCGTGCCGACATCACGCCGCAAGTGGCGCGCATCGATGCGCACACCCTGCGCCGCGAAGGCCCGAGCCGCCTGTGCTACGCCGGCAGTGTGCTGCATGCGCAGCCCCGTGCCTTGTCGACTTCGCGCAGCCCGATCCAGCTGGGCGCCGAGTTGTACGGCGACGCCAGCCCGAGTAGCGACGTCGAAGTCATCAGCCTGATGCTGGCCATGCTGCAACTGGCCGATGTGCCGGATGTGCACATGGACCTGGGCCACGTCGGTATCTACCGCGGCCTGGCCCGTGCGGCCGGTTTGTCCGGTGAGGTCGAGCAACAGCTGTTCGACGCCTTGCAACGCAAGGCTATCGACGAGGTCATTACCTTGACCGAAGGCCTGCCTGCCGACCTGGCGGGCATGCTGCGGGCGCTGGTCGACCTGTGTGGCGGCCGTGAAGTGCTGGCTGCTGCCCGTGAGCGCCTGGCCCAGGCGCCGGCGCCGGTGCTGGCAGCGCTGGACGACTTGCTGGCGATTGCCGAGCGGCTGTCCGTGCGTTTCCCGCAGTTGCCGCTGTACTTCGACCTGGGTGAGCTGCGTGGCTACCACTACCACACCGGTGTGGTGTTCGCGGTATTCGTGCCGGGTGTTGGCCAGTCCATTGCCCAGGGCGGTCGTTACGACGACATCGGCGCCGACTTCGGTCGCGCTCGTCCGGCCACCGGCTTCTCCACCGATTTGAAAACCCTGGTGACCCTGGGGCGTGCTGAGATCGAGCTACCGTCTGGCGGTATCTGGATGCCTGACAGTACGGATGCGGCACTCTGGCAGCAGGTTTGCCAGTTGCGCAGTGAGGGTCAGCGTGTCGTCCAGGCATTGCCTGGGCAACCATTGGCCGCCGCCCGTGACGCGGACTGCGACCGGCAATTGATTCAGCAGAACGGGCTTTGGCAAGTATTGCCGCTGGCTTCTTGAGTTTTCCTGCCGGCCGCTGCCGGCACCAAGTTTGCGCGAATGAGGACAAGTGTTATGGGTAAGAATGTCGTAGTCCTGGGCACCCAATGGGGTGATGAGGGCAAAGGCAAGATCGTTGATCTGCTGACCGAACATGCTGCCGCCGTAGTGCGCTACCAAGGTGGCCACAACGCTGGCCACACGCTGGTGATCGATGGCGAAAAAACTGTCTTGCACCTGATCCCTTCGGGCGTACTGCGCGAAGGCGTGCAGTGCCTGATCGGCAACGGCGTGGTGGTTGCACCAGACGCCCTGCTGCGCGAGATCACCAAGCTGGAAGAGAAAGGCGTACCGGTGCGCGAGCGCCTGCGTGTCAGCCCTTCCTGCCCGCTGATCCTGTCGTATCACGTAGCGCTGGACCAGGCTCGTGAAAAGGCCCGTGGCGAGCTGAAGATCGGTACTACCGGTCGCGGTATCGGCCCGGCCTACGAAGACAAGGTTGCGCGTCGTGGCCTGCGTGTGGGCGACCTGCTCAACATGCCGCGCTTTGCCGACAAACTGCGTGAACTGGTGGATTACCACAACTTCATGCTGGTGGGTTACTACAAAGAGCCAGCCATCGACTTCGAAAAGACCCTGGCCGAGTGCAAGGAATACGCCGAGCTGCTCACCCCGCTGATGCTGGATGTGACTGCCGAGCTGCACGACCTGCGTCGCGCTGGCAAAGACATCATGTTCGAAGGCGCCCAGGGTTCGTTGCTGGACATCGACCACGGCACCTACCCGTACGTGACCAGCTCCAACACCACCGCTGGCGGCGTTGCTACCGGTTCGGGTGTTGGCCCGATGTTCCTGGACTACATCCTGGGCATCACCAAGGCCTACACCACGCGCGTGGGTTCGGGTCCATTCCCGACTGAGCTGTTCGACGAAGTCGGTGCGCACCTGGCCAAGCAAGGTCACGAGTTCGGCGCGACTACCGGTCGTGCTCGTCGTTGTGGCTGGTTCGACGCCGTTATCCTGCGTCGCGCTATCGATGTGAACAGCATCTCGGGTATCTGCCTGACCAAGCTGGACGTACTCGACGGTCTGGAGACCATCAATATCTGCGTCGGCTACAAAGATGCAGAAGGCAACGACATTGCTCCGACCGACGCCGACAGCTACCTGGGCCTGCAGCCTGTGTACGAAGAAGTGCCAGGTTGGACCGAATCGACCGTGGGTGCCAAAACCCTGGAAGAGCTGCCAGCCAATGCCCGTGCTTACATCAAGCGCGTTGAACAGCTGATCGGCGCGCCGATCGACATTATTTCGACCGGTCCGGACCGCAACGAAACTATCGTTCTGCGTCACCCGTTCGCTTAATAAGCTGTTGATGTAAAAAACAAAGGGCCCCTGATGGGGCCCTTTGTCGTTTGTGCCTGCCGGGCGGCATGACCTTTGCTGTGAATATCCCTTCGAGCGTGCTATCAGTTTAATAGCATCCAAGTAGAGGGATTTTCTGTGTCGGCCGTTCTCTCACTGTTACAAAGCCGTTTGTTGCGGCCCGTATTCGTTACCCTTGGTATCGCCCTTTTGGTGCAGGTTCTGGTGGCGGTTGCCCTGACGCGGAGCACCGTGACCGCCCTGGAGGCGGATCTGGGCGCGCGACTGGGCGCCGATAGCCAGAAGCTTTCGGGTGAGCTGGAACAAGCCGGACGCGAGGTCACTTCCAGTCTGGATAACCTCTCCACCAGTACCCGTCAGCGCCTGACGGCCGGTTTGTCTTCGCGACTCGAGGATGAGCAGGCACAACTGCGCGCTACCCTGGAAAAGGACCTCAAGGACTCGGCCAATGACATGGCCCAGCTCCTGGCATCGGTCGCACCGCGCGCCATGTGGGATAGCGATGTTCCGACCCTGTCCGAGTTCGCCCGGCGCGCCCAGCGCAATCCCAATGTGCTGTTTGTGGTGTACGACGATGCCACCGGCCAGCACCTGACCCGCTACCTGAACCGGGAAAACCCGATCAACAAGGCCCTTTTGGAAAAAGGCCAGGGCGAGCGTGCCCTGGATAAAGTGCTGGATGCGGCGAAAAACGATCCGTCGGTGTTCTATGTCGAGGCTTCGATCAACCCTAATGGCGTGGAAATCGGCAAGGTCTTGATGGGCGTTTCCACGGCCTCGGTCGAGGCGGACCTGGCGGCGCTCGACAAGCGCTTCTCGGCGCTGATCGCCAGCAGCGATCAACTGGTCGGTGACAGCCTCAAGGGCGCCGCGGCCGACAGCGCTACAGCCATGCGCGCGCGCCTGCAGTCGGCGCAGGCCACTGCCAGCGAGATGCAGGCCAATACCACCGCTACCGTACAGGAAGCCGCGGCGACTCTGCGCTGGCGGATCGGCATGGCGTTGGCCCTGGTCGGCTGCGGTGTGTTGCTGCTGCTCGCGGTGGTGCTCGGGCGGCGAGTGGTCAATCGCCTGAAGTTACTGATTGCCGCGATGGATGACCTGGCGGCGGGCGAGGGCGACCTGACCAAGCGCGTGCAGATCAACAGCCAGGACGAAATCGGCGACATGGCGTCGGCGGTCAATCGGTTTGTCGATAAGTTGCAGCCGATCGTTCGCGAGGCGGGTGATGTGGCCCAGCGCACAGGTGTGGAAATCGGCGCCATGAGCCAGCGTAACGCCGGGGCCGATGCCGCGGCGAAATCCCAGCGTGACGAAGTGGCAGAGAGCCTGCGGGCGCTGTCACAGATGGCGGACGAGGCGCAGGCTGAAAGTCATGCCATGCAGGCGGCCTTGCAGCAGGTGGTGGACATTCGCCAGGCGACCGATGAAAACACCCGTACCTCGGCTCAGGTCGGCAGCTTGATCGAAGCGCTGGCCGGGCAGGTGGATACGGGCGCCAAGGTGATCGAACGGCTGGCCCAGCAAAGCGAGCAGATCGAGGTGGTCCTGGAGGTGATCCACGGCATTGCCGAGCAGACCAATCTGCTGGCCCTTAATGCCGCCATCGAAGCGGCGCGGGCCGGTGAGACCGGGCGCGGTTTCGCGGTTGTGGCGGACGAAGTGCGGGCGCTGGCGAGCAAGACACAAAGCTCCACCGGCGACATCCAGGCGCACATCGGTGCCCTGCAGCAGGGCGCGCGTGAAGCGGTAGCGGCGATCGGCCAGGCAGGGCGCCAGGCCAACGAAGGGTTGTTGGTATTGCGCGACAATGCACGGCTGCAGCAGTCGGTGCAGGCCTCTGTCGAACAAGTGCATGCGGCCATCGGCCTGGCGACCCAGGCGGCGGCGCATCAGGCCAAGGGCGCGCAAGCGGTGCGCGGACGGGTCCAGACCATCCATGCCCAGGCCGAGAAGGCGGCCCAGGCGGTGGTTGAAACCACGGCCAGCGGCAAAGTGCTGGATGGCTTGGCGGCGCAGTTGAAGGCCAGCCTGGGGCAGTTCCGGGCGTAGGGCTTGCCCGCAATAGCCATCTCAGCGACTCAAATACATCCGGGTAGTCAACAGATACACCGGCAGCCCCGACACCAGAATCAGCAGCGCCGCATAGGGTGCTGCTGCCGCAAACTCGACATTCGCAGTGTGAGCCCAGACCTCGGTGGCCAGGGTGTTGAGCCCGGTCGGGCTGAGCAGCAGGGTCGCCGTCAGCTCTTTCATCGCATCGAGGAACACCAGGGCAAAGGCTGCGCCCAGCGCCGGAAAGATGATCGGCAGCGTCACTCGCACAAAGGCGCTGAACGAGGACGCGCCGAGGGTGCGGGCGGCCTCTTCGAGTTGCGGAGCAGCCTTGTTCAGGGCCGTGCGAATCGGCGCCTGGGCCAGCGGCAGGAATAGCAAGGCGTAGGCGATCAGCAGCAACCCCGAGGTCTGGTACAGCGCTGGCACATAGTGCAAGGCGAAGTAGACCAGCGTCAGGGCGATCACCAGGCCAGGCAGCGCGTGCAGTAAATACGGCAGGCGTTCAGCCCAGAGCGCCAGGCGGCCCTTGTAGCGCACCACCAGCAAGCCCACGGGCACCGCCAGCACCAGGCACAGCGCTGCGCCGCCCAGGGACAAGACCAGCGATGACAGCAGCGCTTCGCCGATTGCCGCCATCGGGAAGGCTGCCGAAGAGCCTACCGCCAGCCAGTACCCGAGCATGCCCAGGGGAATCCCGCTGCCGACAATCGCCAGCAACAGGCAGTAAAGCTGGCCTAGCGGTGCCAGGGCGCCCAGGCGAACCTGCTCGGCATGCCGCGCGGCACCCTGGCCAATCCGCACATGGCGGCCCTTGCCGCGCACCCGCAGCTCCAGCCACAACAGCACCAGGCACAGCGCCAGCAGGACGGCGGAGAGCATTGCCGCATTGGCGTTGCTGAACTCCAGCTCAAACTGTTGATAGATCGCCGTGGTGAAAGTTTGCAGGCCAATGATCGACAGGGCGCCGAATTCCACCAGCATGTGCAGGGCAATCAGCAGCGAGCCAGCCAGCAGCGAGGGCCAGAGCAGAGGCAGGGTGATTTTGAAGAACACGCCCCAGCGGTTCAGGCCCAGGGTGCGGGCCGACTCCTCCAGGGCGGGGTCGAGATTGCGCAGGGTCGCCGCCACCGGGAGGAAAATCAGCGGGTACTTGGACAGGCTCATCACCAGGATCGCCCCGCCCAGGCCTTCGAAGCTGGCACTCAGGGAGACCCAGGTGAAGCTGCTGACGAAAGCCGGGACGGCAAACGGCAAGCACAGAATCACTCCCCATACGCGCCGCCCCCGCAGGTTGCTGCGCTCCAGCAGCCAGGCCAGCGACAGGCCGACCAAGGCGCAGGCCAGCGTGACGCCGATCATCAGCAGCAGGGTGTTGCGCAGCAGGCCGAACACATAGGGTCGCCATAGCAGATGCACCGCCTGCGCCCAGCCGGCCTGCCAGGCTTTGAGGCCGACATACAGCAGTGGCAGCAGGCTCAGGCAGACCAGTAGCAGCACCGGTAGCAGCAACCAGATCGAAGGCCGCTTGCGCCGGGGTACATAGGCTGCGCGCGAGGCGGAGGCGGGCAGGGAGGCGCTCATCAGTTCAAGCCAACTTCACGTTCCAGTTCCAGGGCTTCCTCGGCATTGCCCAGGTCGGCCGGGGTGACTTTCGGCGCTTGCAGTTCGTTGAACGGCTTGAGTCCGCGGTCCGACTCCATGCCTTTATGCAGCGGATACTCGGCGGTGGTCTGGGTAATCACACGCTGGCCCTCTTCGCTGGCCATATAGGCGAGTAGTTGCTGGGCTTCTTGCGGGTGCTTGCTGGACTTGAGCACAGCGGCGCTGGAAACGGTGATCAGGCCGCCGACGTCGCCGTCGCTGAAGTAATACAGCTTCGAGTCGAGCTGGCCTTTTTCCCGTTGCAGGGCGAACCAGTAGTAGTTGTTCACCAGCACCGTGGCTACTTCACCGTTTTCCACGGCCTTGAGGGCGACCATGTTGTTGCTGTAGGTCTTGCCGAACGCCCGCAGGCCGGTCAGCCATTCTTCGGCCGCATCCATGCCGTGCACTTTGATGATCGCCACGGCCTGTTCCTGGAACGCGCCACTGGTGGGTACGAACCCGACCTTGCCTTGCCATTTCGGATCGGAGAACTCCATCACCGATTTTGGCAGGTCTTTTTCGTCGATCAGTTTCGGGTTGTAGGCCACCACGCGGACCCGGGCGGTGACGCCGATCCAGGTGCCATTGCTGGCCACGTAATCCTTGGGCAGCACTGCCAGAGTGGCATCGTCGGTCTTGGCCAGCAGGCCTTGTTCGCCCAGCTTGTTCAGTGGCGGCGACTCTTCGGTGTAGATCACGTCGGCGGGTGAGCGCTCGCCTTCCTCCACGACCTGGCTGGCAAGCTGGTTGCTGCTGCCTTTGCGTACGTTGACGTGAATCCCGGTCTTGGCTTCGAAGGCTTTGGCGACGGCATCGCCGACTTCCTTGTGCTGGCCGTTATAAAGCGTCAGGGAAACCGGATCGGCCGCCTGGGTGAGTGGGCAGGCCAGGACCAGCCCTAGCAGCGTGAAGGTCAGGCCGCGGCGCAGGGTATTTCGAAACATCATTCGCAGGGTTCCTCACTGTCGCATTGCAAAAACTTGAAACAATGATAAACGATATTGTTTCTCAAGTGCGGACGCTGATTCCTGGAGCGAGCTTGCTCGCGATGGGCGTGAACGATGGCGCGTTCTGTCTGAGAACAAGTGCTGTTCTCGAGTGCATCGCGAGCAAGCTCGCTCCTACAGAAGAGGGTGGGGTGTTTTTCGGAGGCCGGAAACGCAAAAACCCGCTTTCGCGGGTTTTTGTGAGATTCAAGATCATCGACCTTGAATTTGAATTGGTGCCCAGAAGAAGACTCGAACTTCCACGACCTTGCGGTCACCAGCACCTGAAGCTGGCGTGTCTACCAATTTCACCATCTGGGCAGTATCGACAACGTTGCCGCTGTTGATGTGGCGCACTATACGGAGCGCTATTTGATCTGTAAACCCCTGATTTAATAAAATTAAATCAAACCGCTAAAATGCAAAAACCCGCTTTCGCGGGTTTTTGTGTGAGCCTTGAAATTGAACTAATCTCAAGCTCGTAATTGGTGCCCAGAAGAAGACTCGAACTTCCACGACCTTGCGGTCACCAGCACCTGAAGCTGGCGTGTCTACCAATTTCACCATCTGGGCAGTATCGGCAACGCTGTACGTCGTCGATGGCGCGCACTATACGGAGCGTCGTTTTAACTGTAAACCCCTGATATCAAAAAAACAGGGAAAACTTTACGAATGCTGCCAGGCGGTCGCATTCCGGCGGCAGGAAAGGGCATTTGGGGCCTTCAGTAGCCTGAAATTTCCCGTTTCATTACGCCTATGCCAAACTAACCCGCATATAGACAAGGTGAAAACTCTCTAATGGCCGATTGGCAGTCCCTCGATCCCGAGGCCGCTCGTGAAGCGGAAAAATATGAAAACCCTATTCCTAGCCGCGAACTGATCCTTCAGCACCTTGCTGATCGAGGTTCGCCTGCTAACCGCGAGCAACTGGTCGAAGAGTTTGGTCTGACCACAGAAGACCAGGTCGAAGCCCTGCGCCGCCGCCTGCGCGCCATGGAGCGCGACGCTCAACTGATCTACACCCGTCGTGGTACTTACGCACCGGTGGACAAGCTCGACCTGATCCTTGGCCGCATCAGCGGTCACCGTGACGGCTTCGGCTTCCTGGTGCCGGACGACGGCAGTGACGACCTGTTCATGAGCCCGGCGCAAATGCGCCTGGTGTTCGACGGCGACCGTGCCCTGGCGCGCGTGTCTGGCCTGGATCGTCGCGGGCGTCGCGAAGGCATGATCGTCGAAGTGGTGTCGCGTGCTCACGAAACCATCGTCGGCCGCTACTTCGAAGAAGGCGGCATCGGCTTTGTCGTCGCTGACAACCCGAAGATCCAGCAGGAAGTGCTGGTGACTCCGGGCCGCAACGCGAACGCGAAGGTCGGTCAATTCGTTGAAGTAAAGATTACCCACTGGCCAACCCCACGCTTCCAGCCGCAAGGCGACGTGGTCGAGGTAGTGGGTAACTACATGGCGCCGGGCATGGAAATCGATGTCGCCCTGCGTACCTACGACATTCCTCACGTCTGGCCGGAAGCGGTCCTCAAGGAAGCGGCCAAGCTCAAGCCGGAAGTCGAAGAGAAGGACAAAGAGAAACGCATCGACCTGCGCCATCTGCCGTTCGTCACCATCGACGGCGAAGATGCCCGCGACTTCGATGACGCCGTCTACTGCGAGTCCAAGCCAGGCAAGCTGCGCCTGTTCTCCGGCGGCTGGAAGTTGTACGTGGCGATTGCCGACGTTTCCAGCTACGTGAAGATCGGCTCGGCCCTGGATAACGAGTCCCAGGTTCGCGGCAACTCGGTGTACTTCCCCGAGCGCGTGATCCCAATGCTGCCCGAGCAGCTGTCCAACGGCCTGTGCTCGCTGAATCCGCACGTCGATCGCCTGGCCATGGTTTGCGAGATGACCATCTCCAAGTCCGGCGAAATGACCGACTACTGCTTCTACGAAGCGGTGATCCACTCCCACGCCCGCCTGACCTACAACAAGGTCAGCGCGATGCTGGAAACGCCGAAACTCTCCGAGGCGCGTCAACTGCGCGGCGAGTACAACGACGTCCTGCCACACCTCAAGCAGCTCTACTCGCTGTACAAAGTGTTGCTGGCCGCTCGTCACGTGCGTGGTGCGATCGATTTCGAAACCCAGGAAACCCGGATCATCTTCGGTTCCGAGCGCAAGATCGCGGAAATCCGCCCGACTGTGCGTAACGACGCGCACAAGCTGATCGAGGAATGCATGCTGGCGGCCAACGTGGCTACCGCCGAGTTCCTCAAGAAGCACGAGATTCCTGCGTTGTACCGTGTTCACGATGGCCCGCCACCGGAACGCCTGGAAAAACTGCGCGCCTTCCTCGGCGAGCTCGGCCTGTCCCTGCACAAAGGCAAGGATGGTCCGTCGCCGAAGGACTATCAGGCCTTGCTGGCCGGTATCAAGGATCGCCCGGATTTCCACCTGATCCAGACGGTCATGCTGCGTTCGTTGAGCCAGGCGGTGTACAGCGCGGACAATCAGGGCCACTTCGGCCTGAATTACGAAGCCTATACCCACTTCACCTCGCCGATCCGCCGCTACCCGGACCTGCTCACGCACCGGGCGATTCGCAGTGTCATCCATTCGAAGATGAACACCCCGCACGTCAAGCGTGCTGGCGCGATGAGTATTCCGAAGGCGCGTATCTATCCGTACGACGAAGCGACGCTGGAGCAACTCGGCGAGCAGTGCTCGATGAGCGAGCGCCGCGCCGACGAAGCCACTCGCGACGTGGTGAACTGGCTCAAGTGCGAGTTCATGAAAGATCGCGTGGGCGAGTCGTTCCCGGGTGTGATCACCGCCGTGACCGGTTTTGGCCTGTTCGTCGAGCTGACCGATATCTATGTCGAAGGCCTGGTCCATGTCACCGCGTTGCCGGGCGACTACTACCACTTCGACCCTGTGCACCACCGCCTGGCCGGTGAACGTACCGGTCGCAGCTTCCGCCTCGGCGACACCGTCGAAGTGCGCGTGATGCGGGTTGATCTGGACGAGCGCAAGATCGACTTCGAGATGGCGGAAAAAACCATCAGCGCACCGATCGGCCGCAAGAAGCGCGGCAGCGAAACCGCCGCTCCGGCTGCCAAGACCGCCGCAGAACCAGCGCCGGCGAAAACCGGTCGTCGTGGTCCTGCCAAGGAAAAGGCTGCCGAAGCCTACCGCCCAAGCGATGCCGCGGCGAAAAACGCCGAAGTGCGCAAGAGTCGGGAAATGAAACAGGCGTTGCTGGCCGAAGCGAAAAGCGGTGGTAAAGCGGCGTCTGGGGGAAAGACCGGACGGTCGGCGCCTGAAAAGGCCACCGGCGGCAAGCCAGCCAAACCGAGTAAACACCGTAAGGGTCCGCCAAAAGCGGGCTCGGCTCCAGCCAAAAGCGGCGGGGCACGTAAACCTAAGGCCAAGTCATGAGTCAGTTGGAAAAAATCTACGGCGTGCATGCGGTAGAAGCATTGCTGCGTCACCACCCGAAACGCGTCAAGCAGATCTGGCTGGCCGAAGGCCGCAGCGATCCGCGGGTGCAGACGCTGATCGAGCTGGCCAGCGAAAACCGCGTTGCGGTCGGCCAGGCCGAGCGTCGTGAGCTGGATGCCTGGGTCGAGGGCGTGCACCAGGGCGTGGTTGCGGATGTCAGTCCGAGCCAGGTCTGGGGTGAGGCCATGCTCGACGAGCTGTTGGACCGTACCGAAGGCGCACCGCTGTTGCTGGTGCTCGACGGTGTGACCGACCCGCACAACCTCGGTGCCTGCCTGCGTTCGGCCGATGCGGCCGGTGCGCTGGCGGTGATCGTGCCGAAGGACAAGTCAGCGACCCTGACCCCGACTGTACGAAAAGTAGCCTGTGGCGCCGCGGAAGTGATTCCGTTGGTGGCCGTGACCAACCTGGCGCGCACCCTGGAAAAACTCAAGCAGCGTGGCTTGTGGGTGGTCGGAACGGCGGGCGAAGCCGAGCAGAGCCTGTATCAGCAGGACATGACCGGCCCGACGATCCTGATCATGGGCGCCGAAGGCAGCGGCATGCGTCGCCTGACCCGTGACCTGTGCGACTACCTGGTGCACTTGCCGATGACCGGCAGCGTCAGCAGCCTCAACGTGTCCGTGGCCACAGGTGTCTGCCTGTTCGAAGCCCAGCGTCAGCGCAGCGTCAAGGCTGCCGGGACCGGCAAAAAGTCCTGACCCGGTTGTGTTCCCTGTAGGAGCGAGCTTGCTCGCGATAGCGGTGCAACATTCGGCATCAATGTTGAATGTTGTGCCCTCATCGCGAGCAAGCTCGCTCCTACAGGGGTTTGTGGTGTCGCGCAAATGCGCATGCGAACGAACTGTTCAAATATTCACCAATAACCTTGCACCTCTCCTGTCCCTTCTCTACAATTGCGCCCCTTGCTGTGACGGCAGGCACGCATGTGTCTATCGCAAGCAAGTCCATAAGTGTCATTCACTCCTTGTCTGACCGCTTTTGAGCGGCAGGCTACAACCCGTAAGGAGCATTCATGCGTCATTACGAAATCATCTTTTTGGTCCACCCGGATCAAAGCGAGCAAGTCGGCGGCATGGTTGAGCGTTACACCAAGCTGATCGAAGAAGACGGCGGCAAAATCCACCGTCTGGAAGATTGGGGCCGTCGTCAACTGGCCTACGCAATCAACAATGTTCACAAGGCTCACTACGTGATGCTGAACGTTGAGTGCACTGGCAAGGCCCTGGCCGAGCTGGAAGACAACTTCCGCTACAACGATGCAGTGATCCGTAACCTGGTCATCCGTCGCGAAGAAGCCGTTACCGGCCAATCCGAGATGCTCAAGGCTGAAGAAAACCGCAGTGAGCGCCGTGAGCGTCGCGACCGTCCTGAGCACGAAGGCGCCGAAAGCGCTGATAGTGATGACAGCGACAACAGCGATAACGCTGACGAGTAATCCACGGACCTTTTAAGGAGCCTATCAAATGGCACGTTTCTTCCGTCGTCGTAAATTCTGCCGCTTCACCGCTGAAGACGTGAAAGAGATCGATTACAAAGATCTCAACACTCTGAAAGCCTACGTATCCGAGACCGGCAAAATCGTTCCAAGCCGCATCACCGGTACCAAAGCACGTTATCAGCGTCAGCTGGCCACCGCTATCAAGCGCGCCCGCTTCCTGGCCCTGCTGGCCTACACCGACAGCCACGGCCGCTGAGACCGGGCAGTCGACACGTAGTAAGGGATTGAATGCATGCGTGCCATAGCTGAGTTCATCATGCGCGGCCGTATGCAGGCCACTCTCGTAGTGGCCGGATGCGCGGCATTGCCGTTGTTGTATTGGTTGGGTGCTGCCGCAGGGAGCCTGGTGCTGCTGCGGCGCGGATTGAAGGACGCCTTGGGCGTCCTTGCTCTGGGGATGCTGCCAGCCTTGATTTGGTGGCTGTATTCCGATGATCCACGGGCACTCATGGTGCTGCTGGGATCTTCGGGCCTTGCGTTGGTTTTACGCGCAAGTGAGTCCTGGAACCGCACGCTGCTGGTCAGCGTAGCGATGGGAGTGGTGTTTTCGGTGGTGCTGGGTGCGGTTTACCGTCCCCACATCGAGATGCTGGCACAGGAACTGGTCAAGATCCTGCCGCTGGCCCTCGGTGACCTCTACCAGCAATTGTCGGTAGAGGAGCGAGCGCGTCTCGCCGCCCTGATTGCACCGGTCCTGACTGGCCTGATAGCGGCCTTGTTGCAAATCGTCAGTGTGCTGAGCCTGATTGTCGGGCGCTACTGGCAGGCGTTGTTGTACAACCCCGGTGGTTTTGGTCGCGAGTTTCGCGCCATCCGAATCCCGCTGGGGCCGGCGATGTTGCTGCTGGCGTGCATGCTTCTGGGGCCGAACTTCGGTACCCAGATGGCCATGTTGACGCCGTTGTGCAGCGTACCGCTGGTGTTCGCCGGGCTGGCCTTGATTCATGGGCTGGTGGCTGAAAAGCGACTGGCCAAGTTTTGGCTGGTGGGGTTGTACGTAACGCTGTTGCTGTTTATGCAGCTGATCTATCCGTTGCTGGTGGTCCTGGCCATTGTCGACAGCCTGATTGATTTTCGCGGTCGTTTGACGCCGAAAGACGTCGATAACGCGAACGGTGAAGGTTAAAAGTTAAGAGGATTTTCACATGCAACTGATCCTTCTGGAAAAAGTCGCCAACCTGGGCAACCTGGGCGACAAAGTGAACGTTAAGGCTGGTTACGGCCGTAACTACCTGCTGCCTTACGGCAAAGCTACCGCTGCGACCGCTGCCAACCTGGCTGCGTTCGAAGAGCGTCGTGCTGAGCTGGAAAAACTGGCTGCAGACAAAAAAGCTTCGGCTGAAAGCCGCGCTGCCCAACTGGCTGAGCTGGAAGTGACTATCACTGCCACCGCCGGTGACGAAGGCAAGCTGTTCGGTTCGATCGGTACTCACGACATCGCTGATGCACTGACCGCCTCTGGCGTTGAAGTTGCAAAAAGCGAAGTTCGTCTGCCGAACGGCACCATCCGCAACGTAGGTGAATTCGACGTAGCCGTGCACCTGCACGCTGAAGTTGAAGCCACCGTACGCGTTGTCGTGGTAGCAGCTTAAGCAGCACCTAACTGACTGGCACCTCGCGTGTCAGCCAGTTAACATCGGGCACGATCCTGTTTACAGGTCGTGCCTTTTGTTTTTCTACGATCCCCTAATTCCAAGTGGCCATGAACGATATCTCCGCTCCTGAGCAATACGATCTGCAAACCGCCGCGTTGAAAGTGCCGCCCCATTCCATCGAGGCCGAACAGGCTGTACTCGGTGGTCTGATGCTGGACAACAACGCCTGGGAACGCGTGCTCGATCAGGTCTCGGACGGTGATTTCTATCGTCATGACCACCGCCTGATTTTCCGTGCGATTGCCAAGCTGGCGGACCAGAATTCGCCGATCGACGTGGTGACCCTCGCCGAACAGCTCGACAAGGAAGGCCAGACCTCCCAGGTGGGCGGCCTCGGTTATCTGGGTGAGCTGGCGAAAAACACCCCGTCGGTCGCCAACATCAAGGCCTACGCCCAGATCGTTCGTGCCCGGGCAACATTGCGGCAGTTGATCGGCATCGCCACCGAAATTGCCGACAGCGCCTTCAACCCCGAAGGGCGTACGGCTGAAGAGATTCTCGACGAAGCCGAACGGCAGATCTTCCAGATCGCCGAGGCCCGGCCTAAAACCGGCGGCCCGGTGAGCGTGAATGACCTGCTGACCAAGGCCATCGATCGCATCGACACCCTGTTCAACACTGACAACGCCATCACCGGCCTGTCCACCGGCTACACCGACCTCGACGAGAAAACCAGCGGCCTGCAACCGGCTGACTTGATCATCGTCGCTGGCCGTCCGTCCATGGGTAAAACCACCTTTGCGATGAACCTGGTGGAAAACGCCGTGTTGCGCAGCGACAAGTGCGTACTGGTCTACTCCCTCGAGATGCCAGGCGAATCGCTGATCATGCGTATGTTGTCGTCCCTGGGCCGTATCGACCAGACCAAGGTCCGGGCCGGTCGCCTGGACGACGACGATTGGCCGCGCCTGACCTCGGCGGTCAACCTGCTCAACGACCGCAAGCTGTTCATCGACGATACGGCCGGTATCAGCCCTTCGGAAATGCGCGCGCGGACCCGCCGACTGGTGCGTGAGCACGGTGACGTCGCGCTGATCATGATCGACTACCTGCAGCTGATGCAGATCCCGGGGTCGGGTGGCGACAACCGGACCAACGAGATTTCCGAGATATCCCGTTCCTTGAAGGCCCTGGCCAAGGAATTCAACTGCCCGGTAGTGGCGTTGTCCCAGCTCAACCGCTCCCTGGAGCAACGACCGAACAAACGGCCAATCAACTCCGACTTGCGGGAGTCCGGAGCGATCGAGCAGGATGCCGACGTGATCATGTTCGTTTACCGGGACGAGGTGTATCACCCGGAAACCGAGCACAAGGGCATCGCCGAAATCATCATCGGCAAGCAGCGTAACGGCCCGATCGGCACCTCACGACTGGCGTTCATCGGCAAGTACACGCGCTTCGAAAACCTCGCGCCGGGCAGCTACAATTTCGACGACGAGTAAGTTGTGTAGTGCCTGAAAGGGCCTCATCGCGGGCAAGCCCGCTCCCACAGGGTTAGTGTGATCCCTGTGGGAGCGGGCTTGCCCGCGATTGGGTCGCCGTAATTTCCGACCATAACCGTCGGAATTGGTCAAAATTTGTGCTATATTCCGCGCCCGCGATTTTTCATCTCAACACCGGTCACCGTCATGCAAACAGCCAAGCCGTTATTTGACTATCCCAAGTACTGGGCCGAATGTTTCGGTCCTGCGCCATTCCTGCCGATGAGCAGGGAGGAGATGGATCAGCTTGGCTGGGATTCCTGCGACATCATCATCGTTACCGGTGATGCGTACGTCGACCACCCATCGTTCGGCATGGCCATCATCGGCCGGCTGCTGGAGTCCCAGGGCTTTCGCGTCGGGATCATTGCCCAGCCGAACTGGCAGTCCAAAGACGATTTCATGAAGCTCGGCGAGCCGAACCTGTTCTTCGGTGTCGCGGCCGGCAACATGGACTCGATGATCAACCGCTACACCGCCGACAAGAAGATCCGTTCCGACGACGCCTACACCCCAGGTGGCATGGCCGGCAAACGTCCGGATCGCGCAAGCCTGGTGTACAGCCAGCGCTGCAAGGAAGCCTACAAGAACGTGCCGATCGTGCTCGGTGGCATCGAAGCTTCCCTGCGCCGCATCGCCCACTACGATTACTGGCAGGACCGGGTGCGCAACTCGATCCTGATCGACGCCTGCGCCGACATCCTGCTATACGGCAACGCCGAGCGGGCCATTGTCGAAGTCGCCCAGCGCCTGTCCTACGGACACAGGATCGAAGACATCACCGACGTGCGCGGTACCGCGTTCATTCGTCGTGACACGCCTGCAGGCTGGTACGAAGTCGACTCCACGCGCATCGACCGTCCGGGCAAGGTCGACAAGATCATCAACCCGTACGTCAACACCCAGGACACCCAAGCCTGCGCCATCGAGCAGGAAAAAGGGCCCGTCGAGGATCCGAGCGAAGCTAAAGTCGTGCAGATCCTGGCCAGCCCGCGCATGACCCGCGACAAGACCGTGATTCGCCTGCCATCGGTGGAAAAAGTCCGTGGTGACGCGGTGCTCTACGCCCACGCCAACCGGGTATTGCACCTGGAAACCAACCCGGGCAACGCCCGTGCGCTGGTGCAGAAGCATGGCGAAGTCGACGTCTGGTTCAACCCGCCGCCGATTCCGATGACCACCGAAGAAATGGACTACGTGTTCGGCATGCCCTACGCCCGTGTCCCGCACCCGGCGTACGGCAAGGAGAAGATCCCGGCCTACGACATGATCCGCTTCTCGGTCAACATCATGCGCGGCTGCTTCGGTGGCTGCACCTTCTGCTCGATTACCGAGCACGAAGGCCGGATCATCCAGAACCGTTCCGAAGAGTCGATCATTCGCGAAATCGAAGAGATCCGCGACAAAGTGCCGGGTTTCACCGGGGTCATTTCCGACCTTGGCGGGCCGACCGCGAACATGTACCGCATCGCCTGCAAGAGCCCGGAAATCGAATCCGCGTGCCGCAAGCCATCCTGCGTGTTCCCGGGCATCTGCCCGAACCTCAATACCGACCACTCGTCGCTGATCCAGCTGTATCGCAGCGCACGCGCCTTGCCGGGTGTGAAGAAGATCCTGATCGCCTCGGGCCTGCGTTACGACCTGGCGGTCGAGTCGCCTGAGTACGTCAAGGAACTGGTGACCCACCACGTCGGTGGTTACCTGAAGATCGCCCCGGAACACACCGAGGAAGGTCCGCTCAACCAGATGATGAAACCGGGCATCGGCAGCTATGACAAGTTCAAGCGCATGTTCGAGAAGTACACCAAGGAAGCGGGCAAGGAGCAGTACCTGATTCCGTACTTCATCGCGGCCCACCCGGGCACCACCGACGAAGACATGATGAACCTGGCCCTGTGGCTCAAGGGCAACGGATTCCGCGCCGACCAGGTACAGGCGTTCTACCCGTCGCCGATGGCCACGGCCACCGCCATGTACCACTCGGGCAAGAACCCGCTGCGCAAGGTCACCTACAAGAGCGACGGCGTGACCATCGTCAAGAGCGAGGAGCAGCGTCGCCTGCACAAGGCGTTCTTGCGTTACCACGACCCGAAAGGCTGGCCAATGCTGCGTGAAGCGCTGACCCGCATGGGCCGCGCCGACCTGATCGGGCCGGGCAAGAACCAGTTGATTCCGCTGCACCAGCCGGCTAGCGACAGCTACCAGAGTGCCCGTCGCAAGAACTCGACGCCGGCTGGCAGCCATAAAGTGGCGGCGACGGAAAAGACCACCAAGATCCTCACCCAGCATACCGGCCTGCCGCCGCGTGCCAGTGATGGTGGCAATCCGTGGGACAAGCGTGAACAGGCCAAGGCTGCGGCGTTCGCCCGTAACCAGCAGGCGGCCAAGGAGCGTAAGGATGCGGCCAAAGGCAAGGGCCCGAAACCTGCGCGCAAGCCGGTTGTGCCGCGCTAAGCCGCGCCCCCGCTGAACAGAACGCCAACCTTCGGGTTGGCGTTCTGCATTTCAGGCTTGGGAAATGTACTGGAGCTGCTGGCCTCATCGCGGGCAAGCCCGCTTCCACAGTGTTGGAGGTTGTCTGCTTTATTGCATTCGCAGCGATCCTTGTGGGAGCGGGCTTGCCCGCGAAGAGGCCGGAACTGCCAACCAATTTCTGACGGATCGCCACATTTACGTGCACCTGCGCCAAACCATTTTCCTGCAGCGCCCGATTTTGGTGCTGTACTGCCTCAAGCAACCGGAGAAAGCGCCAGCGCTGCTGTATGGCATAAGTCTTGCGCGGTGCCCGGTACGCTTTAGGCTCGCAGGAGGCACGCCGTGTCGATTCATGTCGCATTGCACCACGTCACGCACTACCGCTACGACCGCGCCGTCGAACTCGGCCCGCAGATCGTGCGCCTGCGCCCGGCGGCCCATAGCCGCACGCGGATCCTCTCTTATTCGCTGAAAGTGTTGCCCGAGCAGCACTTCATCAACTGGCAGCAAGACCCCCAGGGCAACTACCTGGCGCGCTTGGTGTTCCCGGAAAAGACTGAGCAACTGCGCATCGAAGTCGACTTGCTGGCCGAAATGGCGGTGTTCAACCCGTTCGATTTTTTCCTCGAGCCCTACGCCGAGTACATCCCGTTCGCCTACGCCGCGGATGAGCGCAAGGAACTGGCGCCGTACCTCGAAACCCTGCCGCTGACCCCCAGGCTCAAGGCTTATCTGCAGGGTATCGAGCGCACGCCGCTGCCGGCCGTGGATTTCCTGGTGGCCCTCAACCAGCGCCTGAGCGAAGACATCGGTTACCTGATCCGCATGGAACCCGGGGTCCAGACCCCGGAATACACCCTGGAGCACGCATCCGGTTCATGCCGCGACTCGGCCTGGTTGCTGGTGCAGCTGCTGCGCAACCTCGGGCTGGCAGCGCGTTTTGTCTCGGGGTACCTGATCCAGCTCACGGCGGACGTGAAGAGCCTCGACGGGCCGTCCGGCACCGAAGTGGATTTCACCGACCTGCACGCCTGGTGCGAGGTCTACCTGCCGGGTGCGGGCTGGATCGGCCTGGACGCCACCTCTGGGCTGTTTGCCGGTGAAGGACACATTCCGTTGGCCTGTAGTCCCGATCCGTCCTCTGCGGCCCCGATCAGCGGCTTGGTCGAACCCTGTGAGTGTGAATTCAGCCATGAAATGTCGGTGGAGCGGATCTGGGAAGCGCCCCGGGTCACCAAGCCCTACACCGAGGAGCAGTGGCAGGCCATCCAGACCCTGGGCCGGCAGATCGACGGCGACCTGCTGGCCGGCGATGTGCGGCTGACCATGGGCGGCGAGCCGACCTTCGTTTCGATCGACGACCCGGATGGCGCCGAATGGAACACCGCCGCGCTCGGCCCGGACAAACGTCGGCTATCTGCCGAGCTGTTCCAGCGCCTGCGCAAGCATTACGCGCCCAAAGGCCTGGTGCATTTCGGCCAGGGCAAGTGGTACCCCGGCGAACAACTGCCGCGCTGGTCGCTGAACTGCTACTGGCGGCGTGATGGCGTACCGGTCTGGCACAACAGTGCGTTGATCGCCGATGAGCAGCAGGACTACGGTGCGGATGGTGCGCTGGCCGGGCGTTTTCTGGCGAGTGTCGCCGAGCGCTTGAAATTGCCTGCGCGTTTTGTATTCCCGGCTTACGAAGATCATTTCTATTACCTGTGGCGCGAAGGCAACTTGCCGCTGAACGTCAGCGCCGAAGACCCGCGCCTGGACGAGCCGCTGGAGCGTGCGCGGCTGCGCAAGGTCTTCAGCCAGGGCCTGGACAAGGTGATTGGCCAGGTCCTGCCGCTGGCGCGCACCCCCCAGGGCGACCAGTGGCAAAGCGGGCGCTGGTACCTGCGCGATGAGCATTGTCGGTTGATCCCCGGCGATTCCCCCCTGGGCTATCGATTGCCACTGGGTTCCCAGCCTTGGGTAAAAGCCGCGGAGTATCCGTTCATTCACCCGCAGGACCCCAACCAGGACTTCCCAGCACTGCCGGGCACCGCGCAACTGGCGGTCCACGCTACGCCCGCAGAGGCCGAGGAGCGCGTGCCGGCACTCGACGAGTCGGCCGACTGGCTGACCCGCACCGCGTTCTGCGCCGAGGCTCGGGAAGGGCGCTTGTACCTGTTCATGCCGCCGCTTGCGCGGCTCGAGGATTACCTGGAGCTGGTCAGCGCCATCGAGGCCACCGCCCAGGAACTGCATTGCCCAGTGTTGCTGGAGGGTTATGAACCGCCCAGTGATCCGCGCCTGAGCAATTTCCGGGTGACCCCGGACCCAGGCGTGATCGAGGTCAACGTGCAGCCGTCCGCCACTTGGGATGAGCTGGTGGAGCGCACCGAGTTCCTTTACGAGGAAGCCCGCCAGACCCGCCTGACCAGCGAAAAATTCATGATCGACGGCCGCCACACCGGCACCGGCGGCGGTAACCATTTTGTACTGGGAGGCGCGACTCCGGCCGACTCACCCTTTCTGCGGCGTCCGGACCTGCTGCGCAGCCTGATCAGCTACTGGCACAACCACCCGTCCTTGTCCTACCTGTTTTCCGGCCTGTTCATCGGCCCGACGTCCCAGGCGCCGCGGGTCGACGAGGCGCGCAACGACGCCTTGTACGAGCTGGAAATCGCCTTCGCGCAAATGCCGCCGCCGGGTGAGGCCTGCGCTCCCTGGCTGGTGGATCGCCTGCTACGCAACCTGTTGATCGATGTCACCGGCAACACCCACCGCGCCGAGTTCTGTATCGACAAACTCTATTCGCCGGACGGTGCGACCGGGCGTTTGGGCCTGCTGGAGTTGCGGGCCTTCGAGATGCCGCCCCATGCGCGTATGAGCCTGGTCCAGCAACTGTTGCTGCGGGCCCTGGTGGCGCGCTTCTGGCGCGAGCCCTATGCGCCGGCCAAGCTGGCGCGCTGGGGGACGGAGCTGCATGACCGGTTCCTGCTGCCGCACTTTATCGAGCAGGACTTTGCCGATGTGCTGGTGGATCTCAACGCCGCCGGGTATGCGTTGCGCGCCGAATGGTTCGCCGCCCACCTGGAGTTCCGTTTTCCCAAGGTCGGCGATTATGCGGTCAGCGGCATCGAACTGGAGCTGCGCCAGGCGCTGGAGCCCTGGCATGTGCTGGGCGAGGAGGGCGCAACGGGAGGTACGGTGCGTTATGTCGACTCGTCCCTGGAACGCCTGCAGGTCAAGCTCACGGGGCTGGCTGCGCAGCGCTATGTGCTGACCTGCAATGGGGTTGCGGTGCCGCTGCAGCCGACCGGTCGGGTCGGCGAGTTTGTCGCCGGCGTGCGGTTCCGCGCCTGGCAGCCCGCCAACTGCCTGCAGCCAACCATCGGGGTGCATGCGCCCTTGGTGTTCGACCTGCTCGACACCTGGATGCAGCGCTCCCTGGGGGGCTGCCAATACCACGTTGCCCATCCGGGAGGGCGCAACTACGACAGCCTGCCGGTCAACGCCAACGAAGCCGAGAGCCGGCGCATGGCGCGGTTTTTCCGGCTTGGCCACAGCCCGGGACCCCTTCAGGTCCCGACCCTGACTATCAATGATGAGTTGCCCATGACCCTGGATTTGCGCCGGTTTGCGCAGGCCAGCCAATAACAGACCTGCCATAGTTATGCGCTAACCTGATTTTTTCCTGAGCCTGCCGAGCGTTCCATGCCTGACCTGCTAGACCGTTACCCGCTCACGGCGGGCACCTATCACGAACTGCTCGACGACAGCGGCGCCGTGCGCACGCATTGGCGGCGCCTGTTCGAGCAGGTGCAGCGCAGTTCGCCTGCACAATTGGTACAGCGCCAGGCGTTGCTGGCGCGACAGATCCAGGAAAACGGCGTCACTTACAATGTCTACGCCGACCCCAAGGGTGCCGACCGCCCCTGGGAGCTGGACCTGTTGCCCCACGTGATCGCCGCCGAGGAGTGGCAGCACCTGTCGGCCGGTATCGCCCAGCGTGCACGGCTGCTCAACGCGGTGCTGGCGGATCTGTATGGCCCGCAGCGCCTGATTGCCGAGGGCCTGCTGCCGGCGGAACTGGTGTTTGGCCATAACAATTTCCTGTGGCCGTGCCAGGGGATCCAGCCGCCTGCCGGCACCTTCCTGCACCTGTATGCAGTGGACCTGGCGCGCACCCCCGACGGGCGCTGGTGGGTCACCGCGGACCGCACCCAGGCACCGTCTGGCGCCGGTTATGCGCTGGAAAACCGCACCATCGTGTCCCGCGCGTTTCCCGAACTCTACCGCGACCTGCAGGTGCAACACCTGGCGGGGTTCTTCCGGACCCTGCAGGAAACCCTGGCCCGCCAGGCACCCAGCGCCGAGGAAGTGCCGCTGGTGGTGCTGTTGACCCCCGGGCGATTCAACGAGAGCTATTTCGAGCACCTGTACCTGGCCCGCCAACTGGGTTATCCGCTGGTCGAGGGCGGTGACTTGACGGTGCGGGATGCCACCGTCTACCTCAAGACCCTGAGTGGCCTGCGCCGGGTCCACGCGATCATGCGCCGGCTCGATGATGACTTCTGCGACCCGTTGGAGCTGCGCACCGACTCGGCCCTCGGCGTTCCAGGATTGCTCGATGCGGTGCGCCAGGGCCGGGTGCTGGTGGCCAACGCCCTGGGCAGCGGTGTTTTGGAATCGCCAGGCCTGTTGGGGTTTCTACCGAAGATCAATCAATACCTGTTCGGTGAGGAACTGCTCCTGCCGTCCATTGCCACTTGGTGGTGCGGCGAACCGCCGGTGCTGGAGCAAGCCTTGGAGAAGCTTCCCGAGCTGCTGATCAAGCCGGCCTTTCCCTCGCAGAGTTTTATCCCGGTGTTTGGCCGCGACTTGAGTGAAAAACAGCGGCTTGATCTGATACAACGCATCCGTGCGCGACCCTATGCCTATGTGGCGCAAGAATTGGCCCAGCTGTCCCAGGCGCCAGTGTGGCAGGCCGAAACCGGCCAGTTGCAGCCACGGGCCATCGGTATGCGGGTGTATGCGGTGGCCAGTCGCGA
Organism: Pseudomonas sp. P5_152; assembly: GCF_033989915.1. Classification (NCBI taxonomy): domain Bacteria; kingdom Pseudomonadati; phylum Pseudomonadota; class Gammaproteobacteria; order Pseudomonadales; family Pseudomonadaceae; genus Pseudomonas; species Pseudomonas sp. P5_152. Next base: position 3,672,585 of record NZ_JASFAH010000002.1, read on the forward strand.
CGGCTATCGGGTATTGCCCGGTGGCCTGACCCGGGTGGCCGCCGAGGCGGATGCCGAAGTGGTCTCGATGCAGCGTGGCGGTGCGAGCAAAGACACCTGGGTGCTGGGCGAGCGAGCCCCCGTCGGCGAACAATGGAAAGCCCAGCGAACCCTCGGCGTGCACGACCTGGTGCGGCGCGATCCGTACCTGCCGTCGCGGGTGGTGGAAAACCTGTTCTGGTTCGGCCGTTATTGCGAGCGCTGCGATGACAGCGCGCGTTTGCTGCGCATCATGCTTGCGCGTTATGTCGACGGCGACGATCCGCAGGCCCTGCAAGCGGCTGTCGAGCTGGGGGAAAGCCTGATGCTGCTGCCCGAGGAGGGCGAGTTGCCCGAGCGCCTGCTCGCCGCCTTGCTCGGTGCCGACTGGTCGTTCAGCCTGCGCGCCAACCTGCAGCGCTTGCAGTGGGCGGCGTCCCAGGTGCGCGGCAAGCTGTCGCGCGAGAACTGGCAGGCGTTGGTGGAGTTGCAGCGCGAAGCCATGGCGCTTTCGACCGAGGCCGCGGATTTTGGCGAGTTGCTGGATTTTCTCAACCGCCTGGTGATGTCGCTGGCCGCGTTGTCAGGGTTTGCCCTGGACGACATGACCCGCGACGAAGGCTGGCGCTTCTTGATGATCGGCCGGCGCATCGAGCGTTTGCAGTTCTTGAGCAGCAGCCTTGCGGGCTTTCTGCGTGGCGCCGGGGCGTTCGATCAGGCGGGCCTGGAATGGTTGCTCGAATTGGGTAACAGCAGCATCACCTACCGCTCCCGTTACCTGGCCGTGGCGCAGTTGATCCCGGTGCTGGACCTGTTGTTGCTCGATGAACAGAACCCCCATGCGGTGTTGTTCCAGTTGAAACTGGTGAGCCGCTCCCTGAAGCGCTTGAACCACGACTTCGCTGCGCCTGCCGAGGCGGCCTTGCCACTGTTGGTGGAGCGCCTGGCCGGGTTTGACCTTGGCTGCCTGGAAAACCCGCTTTTCGGTGACAGCAGTGTGCGCGCCGCCCTCGATGGCCTGGCGGACTTGCTGCAGGAGGTCGCCGATGTCAGCAACCAGGTGTCCGATCGCCTGGCCTTGCGGCATTTCGCCCATGTCGACGATGTCAGCCAACGTACGGTGTCCGTGTGAAAAGTGCCCGCTATCAGATTCTCCACGACACCCATTATCGCTACGACAGCCCGGTTTCCCTGGCCCAGCAGTTGGCCCATTTGTGGCCGCGGCCCTGTGCCTGGCAGCGCTGCACCGAGCAGCAGTTGCTGATCAGCCCATCACCGACGACCCGTCGCGATGAGCTGGACGTGTTCGGCAACCCGCTGACCCGCCTGGCATTCGAGCGACCCCACGATGAGTTGCAGGTCAATGCCCGGCTGACGGTCGAGGTGCTGGCCCGGGCATTGCCCGACTTCCAGCAGTCGCCGGCCTGGGAGGCGACCCGCAGTGCGCTGACCTACAGTGGCCAGTCAGTCGCCGACCAGGTGCTGCAGGCGTGTCGTTATCGCTTCGAGTCGCCGTATGTGCACTTGAAGAGCCCCTTCGTCGAATTCTCCGAAAGCTGTTTTGCGCCGGGGCGGCCGCTGATGCTGGGGGTACAGGCGTTGATGCAGAAGATCTTCAGCGAGTTCACCTTCGACGCCGAGGCCACGCAGGTCGCAACTCCGCTGGTGGAGGTGCTGGAGCGGCGGCGGGGGGTGTGCCAGGACTTTGCGCACCTGATGCTGGCGTGTGTGCGTTCCAGGGGATTGGCCGCGCGTTACGTCAGTGGCTATCTGCTGACGCAACCACCTCCCGGGCAGGCGCGGCTGATCGGCGCCGATGCGTCCCATGCCTGGGTGTCGGTGTTTTGTCCGGTAGTGGGGTGGGTGGATTTTGATCCGACCAACAATGTCCAGCCGGCGCTGGAGCACATCACCCTGGCCTGGGGCCGGGATTTTTCCGATGTGTCGCCGTTGCGTGGGGTGATTCTGGGGGGCGGCAGCCATGACCCGGAAGTACGGGTGACGGTCTTGCCGATGGACTAGCGCGGTCCGCCGTAGGAGCTGGCTGGCCAGCTCCTACAGAAGATAGGCGGGACACTGTCCGGTGGGGCTCAGGCGTCTGGCGCCTGCTCTTTCGGTGTTTCTACAGCGTCTTCGGCAGTCACTTCGCCTTCTGCATCCTGGTTCAGTGCGCCGGCCTCTTCATCGGCAGCCGCTTTCTTGCGTTGCAACTTTTCCTCTTTCTTCTGCTCTTTGGCCAAGTCTCTTTGACGCTTGGCGAAGGAGTAATTAGGTTTAGCCATGGGCGATCCTCTGGGGTCGAAGGTGAGGTTGAGCGGCGCGTATTCTGCCTTTAAACCGGGACCAAGGGTTAATCGGGTTTTTGCCCGTCCCATTTGGGGCTGACCACCGGCTGCCAGGCATCCAGTGCATCCAGCAGATCCTGCGGCGATTCGCTCGTTTGCAGCATGTCACGGTGCTGGCCGCGAACGAAGCCTTCACCGACGACATGATCAAGAAATGCAGTGAGTTTGCTGTAGAAACCATTCACCTCCAGCAGACCCAGCGGTTTGCCGTGGTAGCCGAGCTGGCCCCAGGTCCAGACTTCGAACAGTTCCTCGAAGGTGCCCAGGCCGCCGGGCAGGGCGATAAAGGCGTCGCTCAGTTCTGCCATGCGCGCCTTGCGGGCGTGCATGCCGTCGACCACTTCCAGGCGAGTCAGGCCGTTGTGGCCGATTTCCTTGTTTTTCAGGCTTTCGGGAATGATTCCGATCACTTCGCCACCGGCCGCCAGTGCGGCGTCGGCAACAATCCCCATCAAGCCGACCGCGCCACCGCCGTACACCAGCGTCAGCTTGCGCCGAGCCAGTTCCTGGCCCAGGGCAATCGCGGCCTCTCGATAGGCCGGGTCGGTACCGGTGCTGGCGCCGCAAAACACACAAACAGATGTTAAAGACATGCCTTCCTCCGTGATCAGTGACGAGCGCAGAGTAATGGCTGGCACCGGGTTGCTCCAAGATTAATCCGCGCGGCGGGCCTCATCAAATGTGCCACTGGCACCACAGGCGTAGGCGGCGAGCAAACTGCACAACAGGCTATTGAGGGACATGACGGACACTCCATTGGCGGGAACAATGGACCGATCTTAGGCTGGCGCGGGCTGTCTGGCTGGTAGATTGTTTCGATGAGTGTCATAGCTCGAAAGTTGTATACAATTCTTGATTCAGGTCATAGGAACTTCCGGAAATTTCAGGCAGTCTTTACAAGATATGGATTTTTTAACCCTGCCTTGGAGATTCACCATGTTTGCCAAACTTGTTGCGGTATCCCTGCTGACACTGGCTAGCAGCCAACTGATGGCTGCCGAATGCAAGGTCACCGTTGATTCCACTGACCAGATGTCCTTCAACACCAAGGCCATTGAAATCGACAAGAGCTGCAAAACATTCACCGTCGAGCTGACCCACTCCGGCAGCCTGCCGAAGAACGTCATGGGCCACAACCTGGTGATCAGCACTGAAGCTGACATGCAGCCGATCGCCACCGATGGCCTGGCAGCCGGCATCGACAAGAACTACCTCAAGGAAGGCGATACCCGCGTGATCGCCCACACCAAGATCATCGGTGCTGGCGAGAAAGACTCCGTGACCTTTGACGTGTCGAAACTCGACGCTGCGCAAAAATACGGCTTCTTCTGCTCGTTCCCTGGCCACATCTCGATGATGAAAGGCACCATTACCCTGAAGTAAGCCTATAGCGCCCATAAAAAAGCGTCCCGCCGGGACGCTTTTTTTGTGCCTGGCATTTATCGCGAGCCTGCTCGCGATGGCCGCGCCACAGACCCCTTGGTCAATCACGGAGCAAACGGCATCACCCGCTTGTGATGGGTCTTTCTATAGGTGTCACAAATGATCCGGAATGCTTCTTCACGCACCGGCTCACCGTGCAGGAAGGCATCGATCTCGGTGTAGGTGACGCCATGGGAGGCTTCGTCCGGTTTACCCGGCGACAGGTCCTCGAGGTCGGCGGTAGGGACTTTTTCCACCAGTGACTCAGGCGCGCCGAAGTGTCGGGCGATGGCCCGTACCTGGTTTTTCACCAGGCCGCTGAGGGGCGCGAGGTCACAGGCGCCGTCACCGAACTTGGTGAAAAAGCCCATCACCGCTTCGGCGGCGTGGTCAGTGCCAATCACCAGGCCGTGGGCGGCGCCGGCGATGGTGTACTGGGCGACCATGCGCATGCGGGCCTTGGTATTGCCCAGCACGAAATCCACCGACACCGCATGTTTGCCTTCAAAGGCCGCGACCTCACTGGCCAGTGCCTTGACCGCCGGACCGATGTTGACCGTGTGGCGCTCATCGGGTGCGATGAAGTCCACCGACGCCTGGGCTTCGTGTTCATCGAACTGGGTTTCGTACGGCAGGCGCACGGCGATGAATTTGTAGCCCGCATCACCGCTGCGCTCGCGCAGTTCACGCATGGCGCGTTGGGCCAGCAGGCCTGCGGTCAGCGAGTCGACGCCACCACTGATGCCCAGCACCAGGCTCTTGAGCCCGGAATTGACCAGGCAGTCCTGGATGAAAGCGATCCGCCGCACGATTTCCGCTTCCAGGGCAGCCTGGTCGGCGAAGGGCGGTTGGACCTTGAGCTGTTCAGCAATCTCACGCTGTACGGCTTGCATGAATTCACTCCTTGCTTGAATTGCCAGATAGGGCGGCAGGTACTTGAAACACATGTCGCAAATAGGCGACGAAATTCGGATCCTTGCAGTGGGTCTTGCCAGGCTCGTCGGAAATCTTGGCGACGGGCTGGCCGTTGCAGGCGGCCATTTTAAGCACGATGCTCATGGGTTCGACACCGGGAATGTCACAGGTCAGGTTGGTTCCGATGCCAAAGCTGACATTGATCCGCCCGCGCAACGCCCGGAAGATCTCCAGCGAGCGGGGCAGCGTCAGGCTGTCGGAGAACACCAGGGTCTTGCTCATCGGCTCGATGCCGAGCTTGTGATAGTGGGCGATGGCTTTTTCCGCCCACAGGATCGGGTCCCCGGAGTCGTGGCGCAGGCCGTCGAACAGCTTGGCGAAGTACAGGTCGAAGTCGTTGAGGAATGCATCGGTGGTGATGCAGTCGGTCAGGGCAATGCCGAGCAGGCCACGGTATTCGCGGACCCAGCAATCGAGGGCGGCGCTCTGGCTGTCGATCAGCCTTGGGCCGAGTTGCTGGTGGGCCATGATCCACTCGTGGGCCATGGTGCCCAGCGGTTTCATGTCGATTTCCCGGGACAGGTGCACGTTGCTGGTGCCGACGAAGCGCCCCGGGAAGTCGTGCTTGAGCACGTTGACCACTTCTTCCTGGACCCGGTAGGAAAACCGGCGACGGGTGCCGAAATCCGCGACCTGCAACTCGGACAACTCCTCGCTGCTGGCGTTGGCACTCAGCCAGTCGAACTTGCGATACAGCTGCTCGCGGGCTTGCTCGAGCACCACTTCGCGGTAGCGATAGCGGTTGCGCACCTCGCTGACAATCGCCAGCAACGGCACCTCGAACAAAATCACATGCAGCCATGGCCCGCGCAGGCGGATGAACAATTCGCCCTGTTCGATGCCGGTGTGGATGTAGCGCAGATTGAAGCGGAACAGCCCGAGAAAACGCAGGAAGTCCGGCTTCATGAAGCTGATGCGCTCCAGGAAACCCAACTGGTCGGCACTCAGGCTCAACTCGGCCAGGAGCTCGATCTGAAAACGGATTTCCGCCAGGTAAGGGCGCAGGTCTTCGCTGTTGCGGCAGCGAAACTCCCATTCGACTTCAACGTTAGGGTAGTTGTGCAGCACCGCCTGCATCATGGTCAGCTTGTAGAAGTCGGTGTCGAGCAGGTTCTGCACGATGCGATCGGCAAACACACTCTCGCTCATAACGGGGATCTCCAGGCTGGCCGCAGCCTTTAACGCAGTTTCATTGAGTGGGCGTAGTGGCGCATATCGGCAGTGGTGATTGCCAGTGATTTTTTGGCCGACGCCTATCCATTGTTGGAGCGACCCTCATCAGTTGGCTGCCGGGGTATCGATCTGCTCCAGCATCCACTTCACAAAATCCCGGACCTTGGGCACCTCCGCCGAGTGTTCCGGGTAGGCCAGGTAATAGGCGTCACTGCTGGGCATTGCATGCTGCCAGGGAATGACCAGCTTGCCGTCGGCCAGTTCTTCTTCCACCAGGAAACGCGGCAACAGGGCCACGCCACAGCCGACTTGCGCGGCGCGGATGCACATGTAGAACGTCTCGAAGCGTGGCCCGTGGTAGCTGTGTTCGGTCTGGTAACCCTGGCTGTCGAACCAGTCGTGCCAGGCCTGGGGCCGCGAGGCATTTTGCAGCAACACCAGGTCGGTGAGCTGGGTCGGGTCCGTGAAGGGGTGCTCCGGCAGGCTGCCGGGCGCGCACACCGGGACCAGTTCTTCGCCGAACAGCTTCAGGCACTCGGTGCCCGGTCGAGAGCCCTGGCCGAAGTAGAACGCCAGGTCGGCACGGCCTTGCAGCAGGTCGTCGGCTTCCTGTTCGCTGCACAGGTCCAGATGAATCTGCGGATGGCGCAGGCGCCAACCCTTGAGGCGAGGCACCAGCCAGCGGGCACCAAAAGTAGGCGGGGTGGACACCCGCAAGACTTCTGTCTCGCCACCGTAGGAGCGCAGGTAGTGGGTCGACATTTCGACCTGGGTAAGGATTTTTCGGACTTCAACCAGGTACAGATCCCCAGCCGGGGTCATTTGCAGGCGCCGCCGGACCCGGCGAAACAGCAGGTGCTGCAACAGCTCTTCCAGTTGCGCCACCTGTTTGCTCACTGCGCTCTGAGTCAGGTTCAACTCTTCGGCGGCGCGGGTGAAGCTCAGGTGGCGGGTGACCGCTTCAAAGCACTGCAGGGCAGTGATCGATGGCAAGTGGCGTTTATTCAGCATGGGTGGTCCCTTTGTTCTTGTTGCAACGCGTTGCATGAATAAACGGAATGATATCTCGCCTAATCGTCGTTTGTTGGCTCGTCTGTGTAGCGCTACAACTACAGGCCTGATCAGCCGACTTGCTGCGGCTGCGAACTTTCCGTTTTTTGCTTGAGGAGTGACCCATGGTTGCCGCATTGCTTGATCGTTTGGGGGTAAACCCGGCCCTGTACCAGAATGGCAAACAGCCCGTGCATTCACCAGTCGATGGCAGCCAGATTGCCTCGGTGAACTGGGAAGGTGCCGCCGAAGTCGAGCAGCAGGTCAGTCGTGCCGAGCATGCATTCGAATTGTGGCGCAAGGTGCCAGCGCCGCGCCGCGGTGAGCTGGTGCGCCAGTTCGGTGAGGTCCTGCGCGAATACAAGGCCGACCTGGGCGAGTTGGTGTCCTGGGAAGCCGGCAAGATCACTCAGGAAGGTCTGGGTGAAGTGCAGGAAATGATCGACATCTGCGACTTCGCCGTCGGGTTGTCCCGCCAACTTTATGGCTTGACCATCGCCTCCGAGCGCCCGGGTCACCACATGCGTGAAACCTGGCATCCGCTGGGCGTGGTCGGGGTGATCAGTGCGTTCAACTTCCCGGTCGCGGTCTGGGCCTGGAACACCACGCTGGCACTGGTGTGCGGCAACCCGGTGATCTGGAAGCCGTCGGAGAAAACCCCACTCACCGCACTGGCCTGCCAGGCGCTGTTCGAACGAGTGCTGAAGAATTTCAGTGATGCACCGCCCTACCTCAGCCAGGTGATCATCGGCGGCCGCGATGCCGGTGAAGCGCTGGTGGACGACCCGCGCGTAGCCCTGATCAGTGCCACCGGCAGTACCCGCATGGGCCGCGAAGTGGCGCCAAAAATCGCCGCCCGTTTCGCCCGCAGCATTCTCGAACTCGGTGGCAACAACGCGATGATCCTCGGCCCAAGCGCCGACCTGGACATGGCGGTCCGGGCCATCCTGTTCAGTGCCGTCGGCACTGCTGGCCAGCGCTGCACCACCTTGCGCCGGCTGATTGCCCACGAATCGGTCAAGGAAGAGATCGTCACCCGTCTCAAGGCCGCCTATTCCAAGGTGCGCATTGGCCATCCGCTGGAAGGCAACCTGGTCGGGCCACTGATCGACAAACACAGTTTCGACAACATGCAGGACGCCCTGGAGCAGGCTCTGAGTGAAGGCGGCCGAGTATTCGGCGGTAAGCGCCAGCTCGAGTCGCAGTTCCCCAACGCCTACTACGTCTCGCCAGCCATCGTCGAAATGCCCGAGCAAAGCGACGTGGTGTGCAGCGAAACCTTCGCGCCGATCCTCTACGTGGTTGGCTATAACGACTTCGCCGAAGCGCTGCGCCTCAACAACGCTGTACCGCAAGGCCTGTCGTCGTGCATCTTCACCACTGACGTACGTGAAGCCGAGCAGTTCATGTCGGCGGTGGGCAGCGACTGCGGGATCGCCAACGTCAACATCGGCCCGAGCGGTGCGGAAATCGGCGGCGCGTTTGGCGGCGAGAAAGAAACCGGCGGCGGTCGCGAGTCGGGCTCCGATGCGTGGCGCGGTTACATGCGACGCCAGACCAACACCGTCAACTACTCGCTGGAACTGCCGTTGGCCCAGGGCATTACGTTTGATTGAAACTGCAGTCGAGCGGTAGTCCCCAGTGGGAGCGAGCCTGCTCGCGATAGCGTCTTGTCAGCCAGCATCGTTGTTGGCTGGCTGATGGCAATCGCGAGCAGGCTCGCTCCCACATTGAATTGTGTGGGTTCGGTTTCTGATCGGAGTCTGGCAATGCCGTTACGCGAAGAATGCTTATGGGAAAAACTGACGCCGCAACGGCCTGACCGGGCGGCGCTCAAGGGCGAGGTGCGGGCCGATGTCTGCGTGATCGGCGCCGGCTTCACCGGCTTGTCGGCGGCCGTGCATTTGCTGGAACAGGGCAAGAGCGTCTGTGTACTTGAGGCTCAGCGCTGCGGCCAGGGCGGTTCGGGGCGCAACGTCGGGCTGGTGAACGCCGGCATGTGGATTCCCCCGGACGAGATTGAAGAGGGTTTTGGCGAAGTCGTCGGCAGTCAGCTCAATCGTATGCTCGGCGCGGCCCCCGCGCTGGTGTTCAGCCTGATCGACAAGTACCGCATCGACTGCCAGTTGCGCCGTGAGGGCACGCTGCACATGGCCCACAACCGTACTGGCGAAACCGATCTGCGCAGCCGCGAAGCGCAATGGAAACGTCGCGGCGCCCCGGTCGAACTGTTGACCGGAGCGGCCTGTGAGCAAGCCACCGGGACCAGGAAAATCGCCGCCGCGCTGCTTGATCGCCGCGCTGGCACACTCAATCCAATGGCCTACACCAGTGGCCTGGCCAAGGCCGCCGCCGACCTGGGTGGCCAGTTGTTCGACCACTCAGCGGTGACCCGGCTGGAGCGCCAGGGCCAGCTGTGGGCAGTACACACCGCCGAGGGCGCGGTTCTCGCCGAACAGGTAGTGATCGCTTCCAACGCTTACACCGAGGGTGACTGGACCGAGCTGCGGCGTAACTTTTTCCCGGGTTACTACTACCAGGTCGCTTCGGCGCCCCTGACCGAAGAAGCCGCGCAGCAGATCCTGCCAGGCGGCCAGGGTTCCTGGGACACCCGCCAGGTCCTGAGCAGCATTCGCCGTGACCAGGACGGTCGCCTGTTGCTCGGCAGCCTGGGCAATGGCAACCGCAAGCCCGCCTGGTTCCTCAAGGCCTGGGCCGATCGGGTGCAGCAACACTATTTCCCCTACCTCAAACCGGTGGACTGGGAGTGCACCTGGACCGGCTGCATCGCCTTTACCCCCGATCACCTGATGCGCCTGTTCGAGCCAGCGCCCGGCCTGGTCGCCGTCACTGGCTACAACGGCCGTGGAGTGACCACCGGTACCGTGGTCGGCAAAGCCTTCGCCGACTACCTGTGCCACGGTGATCCGCAAGCCTTGCCGATTCCCTTCGCACCCATGCAGCCAGTGCTGGGCGTGGGTTTGCGCAGTTGCCTGTACGAAACCGGGTTCTCCCTCTATCACGCGGGCCAGTGCCTGCGGATTGTCATTTAAACAAGGGAATTTGCCCTTGGGCGCGGCACTTTCGGCGGTAACGTCTAGCCTGTAATGGTGCGGGTTGTAGCAGTCCCGCACCAGCAGTGTGCAGTTCGGTGACGCGGGCTGTTACAGGTTGGTTGCACGTCGTTTCTGCTGACGGTTGCAATGGTGGCACGCGAAGGTTTCACCCTTAAAAAATAACGGTTTCACCTTCTGCGATCTAGACGGTTGCACGCCCAATGAAAATGGGCCCAAAACTGTCGAAAAAACAATAAGGCAACGACTTGCTCAAGAATAAAAAACCGATGGCACGGCCCTTGCTCTGAGCATTCAGTGAAGTTGCAGTGCCAACTAAAAAAAACCTTGGAGCACCACCTCATGTCCCAGACGTTTTACAAGAAAGGCTTTCTGGCCCTCGCAGTGGCTGCTGCGTTGGGTGTTTCTGCGTTTGCTCAGGCCGACCTCAAGATCGGTGTAGCGGGTCCGATGACGGGCGCCAACGCGGCATTTGGCGAGCAGTACATGAAGGGTGCACAGGCAGCGGCCGACGCCGTGAACGCCGCAGGCGGCGTGAATGGCGAGAAGATCGTGCTGGTCAAGGGCGATGACGCCTGCGAGCCAAAACAGGCAGTGACGGTCGCCAAGGACCTCACCAACCAGAAAGTTGCCGGCGTGGTCGGTCACTTCTGCTCCTCCTCGACTATTCCAGCCTCGGAAATCTACGACGAAGCCGGGATCATCGCGATCACCCCGGGTTCCACCAACCCACAGGTCACCGAGCGCGGCCTGAGCGCCATGTTCCGTATGTGCGGGCGTGACGACCAGCAAGGCATCGTGGCCGGCGACTACATCGTCGATGTGCTCAAGGGCAAAAAAGTCGTCGTGCTGCACGACAAGGACACCTACGGCCAGGGCCTGGCGGACGCAACCAAGGCCCAGTTGGTAAAGCGCGGCGTAACGCCGGTGCTGTATGAAGGCCTGACCCGCGGCGAAAAAGACTTCAGCGCCGTGGTCACCAAGATCCGCGCGGCCGGTGCCGACGTGGTGTATTTCGGCGGCCTGCACCCGGAAGCCGGTCCGCTGGTCAAGCAACTGCGTACCGAAGGCCTGAAAGACGTCAAGTTCATGTCCGATGACGGCATCGTCACCGACGAGTTGGTCACCACCGCTGGTGGCCCGCAATACGTCGATGGCGTGCTGATGACCTTCGGCGCCGACCCACGCATGCTGCCAGAGAGCAAGACGGTCGTGGATGCCTTCCGCAAGGCTGGCACCGAGCCTGAAGGCTACACCCTGTACGCCTACGCTTCGGTCCAGGCCCTGGCTGCAGGCTTCAACGGCGCGAAGTCGAACAAGGGCGAAGACGCCGCCAAGTGGCTCAAGGCCAACCCGGTCAAGACCGTGATGGGCGAGAAGACCTGGGACGCCAAGGGCGACCTGAAAGTCTCCGACTACGTGGTCTACCAGTGGGACAAGGACGGTAAATATCACCAGCTGGAAAAACAGAAATAACGGCACTTGATCAAGCGGACGCCACATTCCCTGTGGGAGCGGGCTTGCCCGCGATGACGGCCTGACAGTCGACAACTCTGTTGAATGATCTACCGCTATCGCTGGCAAGCCAGCTCCCACAAGGGGGCTGCGGTGGCCTGTCTGACATTACTGCGACGTAAATCTGTATTTTCCTTAGAAGAACCGCACCCCGACAAGGGTGCGGGTTCTCACTGCGTGAGATAGCGTTATGGATGGTATTTTCCTGCAGCAACTGGTCAATGGCCTGACCCTCGGGTCGGTCTATGGCCTGATCGCCATCGGCTACACAATGGTCTATGGCATCATTGGCATGATCAACTTCGCCCACGGCGAGGTTTACATGATTTCCGCTTACCTCGCGGCAATCAGTCTGGCACTGCTGGCTTACTTCGGTATCGAATCCTTCCCGCTGTTGATGCTCGGCACGTTGATCTTCACCATCATCGTTACCGGGGTGTATGGCTGGGTCATCGAGCGTGTCGCCTACAAACCGCTGCGCAACTCGACCCGCCTGGCACCGCTGATCAGTGCCATCGGTATTTCCCTGATCCTGCAAAACTATGCACAAATCAGCCAGGGCGCCCGCCAACAAGGGGTTCCGACACTGCTGACCGGTGCCTGGCGCGTGGACATCGGTGACGGGTTCGTGCAACTGACCTACACCAAGATCTTCATCCTGGTCGCGGCATTCGCCGGCATGGCGCTGCTGACCTACGTCATCAAGTACACCAAGCTCGGCCGCATGTGCCGTGCCACGCAGCAAGACCGCAAGATGGCCTCGATCCTGGGGATCAACACCGACCGGGTGATTTCCTACGTGTTCATCATCGGTGCAGCGATGGCGGCCCTGGCCGGCGTGCTGATCACCATGAACTACGGCACCTTCGACTTCTACGCAGGCTTCGTCATCGGCATCAAGGCCTTCACCGCAGCGGTCCTGGGCGGTATCGGCTCACTGCCCGGGGCGATGCTCGGCGGAATCATCCTGGGCATTTCCGAGTCGTTGTTCTCCGGTCTGGTCAACTCGGACTACAAGGACGTCTTCAGCTTCTCGCTGCTGGTGCTTGTTCTGGTCTTTCGGCCCCAAGGCCTGCTCGGCCGTCCTCTTGTGTCGAAGGTGTAAGCGATGTCTTCAACCCATAAAAAATCCATTGATGTCAAAGAAAGTGTGGTCGACGCGATTCTTGCCGGCCTGATTGCCCTGATCGTCTTTGGCCCCATTGTCGGGGTCGTGCTGGATGGCTACAGCTTCAACCTGGAACCCAAGCGCGTTGCCTGGATCATTGCCGTGGTCATGGCCGGACGTTTCGCCCTGAGCCTGTTCCTGCAGTCGCCCAAGGGCCGGCGGATCCTCGAAGGTTTCGAGTCCACTGGCTCCGGCGTGCACGTGCTGGCGCCGGACTACAAGTCGCGGCTGCGCTGGATCATCCCGCTGCTGATCGTCATCGCCGTGGTCTTTCCGTTCTTCTCCAACTCCTACTTGCTGGGTGTAGTGATCCTGGGCCTGATCTACGTGCTGCTGGGCTTGGGCCTGAACATCGTGGTGGGCCTGGCAGGGCTGCTCGACCTGGGCTACGTGGCCTTCTACGCCATCGGTGCCTATGGCCTGGCGCTGGGTTATCAATACCTCGGGCTGGGTTTCTGGACGGTGCTGCCACTGGCGGCGATCACGGCCGCGTTGGCCGGCTGCATCCTCGGTTTCCCGGTGCTGCGCCTGCACGGCGACTACCTGGCCATCGTGACCCTGGGTTTTGGTGAAATCATTCGCCTGATCCTCAACAACTGGCTGTCGCTGACGGGCGGTCCGAACGGCATGGCTGCACCGCTGCCAACCTTCTTCGGCCTGGAGTTCGGCAAGCGCGCCAAAGAGGGCGGGGTGCCGTTCCATGAGTTCTTCGGGATCGCCTACAACCCGGACGTGAAGTACTACTTCATCTACGCGGTGCTGTTCCTGGTAGTGCTGGCAGTGCTGTACATCAAGCATCGCCTGACCCGCATGCCGGTCGGCCGCGCCTGGGAAGCCTTGCGCGAAGATGAAATCGCCTGCCGCTCCATGGGCCTGAACCACGTGCTGGTGAAGCTCTCGGCGTTCACCATCGGTGCCTCGACCGCGGGCCTGGCCGGGGTGTTCTTTGCTACCTACCAGGGCTTCGTCAACCCGACCTCGTTCACCTTCTTCGAGTCGGCACTGATCCTGGCGATCGTGGTGCTCGGCGGCATGGGGTCGACCATCGGCGTGGTGATCGCCGCGTTCGTGCTGACCGTGGCCCCGGAGCTGCTGCGCGGCTTCGCCGAGTACCGGGTGCTGCTGTTCGGCATCCTGATGGTGTTGATGATGATCTGGCGACCGCGCGGCCTGATTCGGATCAGCCGTACCGGTGTGACTCCACGTAAAGGTGCCATTGCGTATGAAAGAGGGCAGCGCCATGAGTGAAGTCGTACTCTCGGTAGAAAAACTGATGATGCACTTCGGCGGCATCAAGGCCCTCAGTGACGTCAGCCTCAAGGTCCATCGCAACTCGATCTTTGCCCTGATCGGCCCCAACGGTGCCGGCAAGACCACCGTGTTCAACTGCCTGACCGGCTTCTACAAGGCCTCCGGCGGCAAGATCGAACTCAATACCCGTGGCCAGGCTACCAACGTCATCCAGTTGCTGGGCGAGTCCTTCAAGGCCAGCGATTTCGTCTCGCCGAAAAACTTCGTCAGCCGGCTGTACTACAAAATGTTCGGTGGCACTCACCTGGTGAACCGCGCCGGCTTGGCGCGTACGTTCCAGAACATTCGCCTGTTCAAGGAAATGTCGGTGCTGGAAAACCTGCTGGTGGCCCAGCACATGTGGGTCAACCGCAGCCTGCTGGCTGGGATCCTCAACACCAAGGGCTACCGCAAGGCCGAAAGCGATGCGCTGGACTGCGCGTTCTATTGGCTGGAAGTGGTTGACCTGGTGGACTGCGCCAACCGCTTGGCCGGTGAACTGTCCTACGGCCAGCAGCGCCGCCTGGAAATCGCCCGGGCCATGTGCACGCGGCCGCAGATCATCTGCCTCGACGAACCGGCCGCCGGTCTCAACCCTCAGGAAACCGAAGCGCTGAGCGCGATGATCCGGCTGCTGCGCGACGAGCACGATCTGACCGTGGTGCTGATTGAACACGACATGGGCATGGTAATGAGCATTTCCGACCACATCGTGGTGCTGGACCACGGCAACGTGATCGCCGAGGGCGGACCCGAAGCCATTCGCAACGACCCGAAAGTGATCGCCGCCTACCTGGGTGCCGATGAAGAGGAGCTGGTATGAGCCAACCGATTCTCGAACTCAAGGAGCTGGACGTGTTCTACGGGCCAATCCAGGCCCTGAAAAAAGTCTCGCTGCACATCAACGAAGGCGAAACCGTGAGCCTGATCGGCTCCAACGGTGCCGGTAAATCGACCCTGCTGATGTCGATCTTCGGCCAGCCCCGGGCCGCTGACGGGCAGATCATCTACCAGGGGGTGGATATCACCCACAAGTCGTCCCACTACATCGCCTCCAACGGCATCGCGCAGTCGCCGGAAGGACGGCGGGTATTCCCCGACATGACCGTCGAGGAAAACCTGCTGATGGGCACCATTCCCATCGGCGACAAGTACGCCAGCGAAGACATGCAGCGCATGTTCGAGCTGTTCCCGCGACTCAAGGAGCGTCGGACCCAGCGGGCCATGACCATGTCCGGTGGCGAGCAGCAGATGCTCGCCATTGCGCGTGCCTTGATGAGCCGGCCCAAGCTGTTGTTGCTCGATGAGCCGAGCCTGGGGCTGGCGCCGATCGTGGTGAAGCAGATCTTCGCCACCTTGCGCGAGCTGGCCAAGACCGGCATGACCATCTTCCTGGTGGAGCAGAACGCCAACCATGCCCTGCGCCTGTCGGATCGCGCCTATGTGATGGTCAACGGGCAGATCCGCCTGACCGGTACCGGCAAGGAGCTGCTGGTGAACGAAGAGGTGCGCAACGCTTACCTTGGCGGTCACTAGACCGGCAAGCGGCAAACCAACGCCCTGACGGCTCCGGCCCTCAGGGCGTTTTTTTTGTTGTTATGGAGGCTTGATCGTGGATTTTCGGGGTGAAACGGAAAATGTGGAAAACAATATTCAACAGCTGTCAAAGCGCGACATAAAGACGCTGCAAATGGCTGTTTTTCCACAGTTTTGACTTGTCCCCGTTTGCTGTGGAGCTGGCTGTGGGTAACGTGGGTGCAACTCGCTGCAGGCCTTTGTTTACGTGGCTTGCAAGCTTGTGGTTGATTTTTGCACAGCGGCTTTGGCATGGCCCTGAGCCTGGATTGTCAACCTTTTTATTGGCCGCCGGATGCAGGTGAAAATCGCCCTCGCAGCCTGTGGATAAGTCTGTGGTTAAACTCTGGAAAGACTTCGCAAAGCAGCGAATTTGCTGGCTGAAGCCATCGCCAATTTGACCGGCCGGTCGGGTTCAACCCGGGAGGGCGACACGTGGGGCGGCCTCGGTCAAGCAAAAAACTTTTCAATCTGCCCGCAAAGCCTTGTGGATAGCGGTGCCCAGGCTTTTGTACTTGCCCCCAAAGATTGTGGACGGGGCTGTGGATAAGGTGCGTGCAGTTGGCTGCGGGCCACGGTCCACAAGGGCTCGGCCGAGTTGGTTGTTTTTTGTCCAGAAAACCCGAGGTTGCCCCTCGGAACGTGGCCGGGCATGCTGCCGCTAGTTAATCGATTTCAAGGCTGTGGATCAGCCCAATCCAGGAGAGCACGATGTCCAACACCCTGTTTATTACCGGCGCCACATCCGGTTTTGGTGAAGCCTGCGCCCGTCGTTTTGCCGAGGCTGGCTGGAAACTGGTGCTGACGGGGCGTCGTGAAGAGCGTCTGAATGCCCTGTGCGCCGAATTGTCGAAGCAGACCGAGGTCCATGGCCTGGTGCTCGATGTGCGGGATCGCCAGGCGATGGAAGCGGCCATTGCCAACCTGCCGCCGTCCTTTGCCACGCTGCGCGGGCTGATCAACAACGCCGGCCTGGCCCTGGGTGTGGACCCGGCACCCAAGTGCGACCTCGACGATTGGGACACCATGGTCGACACCAACATCAAGGGCCTGATGTACAGCACGCGTCTGTTGTTGCCCCGCCTGATCGCCCACGGTCGTGGCGCCGGGATCATCAACCTGGGCTCCATCGCCGGCAACTACCCGTACCCGGGCAGCCACGTGTATGGCGCGAGCAAGGCTTTCGTCAAACAGTTCTCGTTGAACCTGCGGTGCGACCTGCAGGGCACTGGCGTGCGTGTCAGCAACATCGAGCCGGGCCTGTGCGAGAGCGAGTTCTCGCTGGTGCGCTTTGCTGGCGACCAGGCGCGCTACGACGCGACCTATGCCGGGGCTGAGCCGATCCAGCCGCAAGACATTGCCGACACCATCTTCTGGGTGCTCAACGCGCCGGCGCACATCAACATCAACCGCCTGGAACTGATGCCCGTGAGCCAGACCTGGGGTGGCTTTGCGATTGATCGTAACGCCAAGGGGTAAGACGCAGGCGCCGATTCGGCCAAAACAGGGCATAAGGTACACTCCTTGTTGAACCCCCACCGCATGTCGCGGTTGTCCGGGTTCACAAGGAGGCCATGTGAGTAACCGAGGTGAGCAGGCACTGCTCAAGCAATCGACCGTCCTGATGTTGGCCGTGGCGATCGCCGGGATCGTCACGGGTTTTGTTTCCGGGTCCCAATCCATCCTGTTCGATGGTTTCTTTTCGTTGATCGCGACCTTCATCAAGGTCCTGATGTTGATCACCGCCAAGCTGATCGCCAAGCAAAGCAATCAGCGTTTCCAGTTCGGTTTCTGGCACCTGGAGCCCATGGTGCTGTTGATTGAAGGCAGCTTCCTGCTGCTGATTGCGATCTACGCCTTTCTCAACGGTGTGTTCGGCATCATCAACGGTGGCCGCGAGATCGAGTTGGGCTTGGTGATCGTCTATGCGGCGGTGTTTACCGTTGTCGAGTTCGCCTATTTCTTCTACATCCGTCAGCGCAATCGCGCGCTCAAGTCCACGTTGATCCAGTTCGACAACATCAGCTGGCTGGTGGATGCAATGCTATCGGTGGGCTTGCTGGTGAGCTTTCTCACGGCGCTGCTGCTCAAGACCCAGGGGTATGGCCAGTGGGCCCTGTACGTCGACCCGCTGATCCTGATCCTGCTGGCCTTGAGCATGCTGGCACCGGCCTGGAAGATCCTGCGCCCGGCGCTGCGCGATGTGCTGGGGATTGCCCCCGATCAACTGGATGACAAGGTGCGCCAGGTAATGGACGCGGCCAAGGCCGAGCACGGTTTTGCCGACTACGTCAGCTACGTGCAGAAACACGGGCGGGCGCGGTTTATCGAGATTCACGTGGTGTTGCCGGTGGATTACCGGCTGGAGGGCGTGGCGACGCTGGATGCCCTGCGTGAGCAGATTTCGGCGCAATTGGGCAAGCCGGATGCCGCGCGATGGCTGACCATCAGCTTTACCGCTGATCCGAAGTGGATTGCTGGCTGACGACCGAGGCGATTTGTCGCGAAAGCGGGGTTTAGCTCAACCCAGATACTCAGCCAACCCGCGATAACAGGTCGCCAGGTGGTAGGGCGTGGTCGACGGCATATCCTGGCGGCTGACGGTACCGCTGGCGTCCAGGCATTCGTGCCAGCCGCCGGCGTGCAGGAAACGTTGCTGCAAGGCTTGTAACTGGTGCAACAGCGCAGCCTGGCTGGCCGGGCGCAAGGTCAGGGCACGCAGGTATTCGGCCTGGGCCCAGATGCGCTGGGTGGCATCGCGCGGCTGTTGACCCTCCACCAGGTCGAGCATGGCGGCGACGGCCCCAGTCTGCGGCTCCACCCCCCGTTGTTCGGTGAAGGCGAAGGCGCGGTCCAGCGAAGCATGCAGCGCCGAGCCGCGCAGGGTCGGCGAGGCCTCCAGCAGGAAAAACCATTCGAACTGATGCCCCGGCTCAAACCAGTTATCCACAGCCCCCAGCGGCTTCTCCATCATCACCCCGTGCTGCGGGTCGATGAAGTGCTGCTGCATGGCGGCGCACAACGCCTTGAGTGCCGCCTCGACGGCCAGGTCCTCGCGCACCGCCAGGGTGGCCAGGAAGGCTTCGGCCAGGTGCATCAGCGGGTTTTGCAGGGGGCCTGCGCCGAGTGACGACCAGTCGCGGTCCAGGCTCGCTTCGTACAGGCCGTTGCCAGTGGCGAAGTGCTGGGCCAGCACCTGCAGGGCGGCGTTGAGCACCGACTCCACCAGCGGCTCACGCACCTTGGCCCAGTAATGGGCGCAGGCGAAGAGGATGAAGGCGTGGGTGTAGAGGTCCTTGCGCTGATCCAGCGGCGCACCCTGGGGGTCGATGCTGTAGAACCAGCCGCCATGCTCGCTATCATGAAAGTGCTGTTGCAACGAACGGAACAGCGCCGCAGCCCGCTCCTCGGCCGCCGGCACTTCACCGATCAGGCTGGCGAACAGGTACAACTGGCGCGCGCAGGCCATGGCCCGATAGCGCTGGGGCGGCAATGGCTGGTGCCGGGCATCCAGGGCTTCGTAGGGCAATGCCATCTGCGCATTCCAGCCCGGACCCTGCCACAGAGGCACGATCACGCCGCGAAAATGCTGCTGCACAGTGGCAAACAGAGCGGTCAGTTCAGGCTGGGAGGCAGAGCGGGGAGCATCGGGCATTGGCTGGCGTCGTCACGGCAGGAGTGTTTGCGCGACATGGTAGCAGCTGCCCCCCTTACCCCGCGAGCAGCCAGGCCCCGGTCGCCGCCGATGCTGCACCGGCCAGGCGTACCAGCGGCGCGGCGGCTTGTGGCAACACGCGCACCAGGGCGTACCCGGCAGCATGCAGGCTGGCGGTGGCAATGACGAAGCCGCCGGCGTAGGTCCACGGGCTGGACATCTCGGGTAGCTCCAGGCCGTGGGCCACGCCGTGGAACAGGGCAAACAGGGCGGTCGCGCCAACGGCCAGGCTCAGGGCTGGTCGCACCGCGAGCGCCACCGCCAGGCCCAGCGCCAGCACCGAGGCCGCAATGCCGCTTTCCAGGGCCGGCAGGCTCAAGCCCTCGAACCCAAGAAATCCGCCCAGCAGCATGGTGCCGACGAACGTGCAGGGCAGTGCCCAGCGTGCGGCACCTTGTTGTTGCGCAGCCCACAAACCGACGGCGAGCATCGCCAGCAGGTGATCGAGGCCGCCGATGGGATGGCTGATGCCGGCCAGTAAGCCGTTGTCGCCATGGCCCGGGTGAGCGAAGGCGAGGGCCGGGGTGAGCAGCAGGGCCGCGGCGGCAAATAGGCGTTTGAGTGTCATGGATAGGCTTCCTTTGCGAGTGTCTTGTGGATAACTGTCAGGCCGCGGTCAGCAGTCCCTGGCGTTCAATGAAGGCAATGATCTGTTCCAGGCCCTGGCCGGTTTTCTGATTGCTGAAGACAAAGGGTTTGCCGTTGCGCATGCGCTGGGTGTCGCTGTCCATCAGGCTCAAGGAGGCGCCCACCAGTGGGGCCAGGTCGATCTTGTTGATCACCAGCAGGTCGGACTTGCAGATCCCCGGCCCGCCCTTGCGCGGCAGCTTGTCACCCGCCGAGACGTCGATCACGTAGATGGTCAGGTCGGACAGCTCGGGGCTGAAGGTCGCCGACAGGTTGTCGCCGCCGGACTCCACTAGGATCAGGTCCAGTCCCGGAAAGCGCCGGTTCAGTTGATCCACCGCCTCGAGGTTGATCGAGGCGTCTTCGCGAATCGCCGTGTGCGGGCAGCCACCGGTCTCCACGCCAATGATCCGCTCCGGGGCCAGCGCTTGGTTGCGCACCAGGAAATCGGCGTCTTCGCGGGTATAGATGTCGTTGGTCACCACTGCCAGGTTGTAGCGCTCACGCAGCGCCAGGCACAGGGCCAGGGTCAGGGCGGTTTTGCCGGAGCCGACCGGGCCGCCGATACCGACACGCAGAGGTTGTGTGTTCATGTGATTCTCCAAAATGACCGGCCCTAGGAACGGAACAGGCGGCTGTACTGGCGCTCATGGGCCATGCACGCCAGGGATAGACCGAACGCGGCGCTGCCGAGGTGTTCGGGATTGATTCGGCTGGCGTCCTGCTGCGCCTGTTGCAGCAGCGGCAGCAATTGGCTGGTCAGGCGCTGCGCCGCTTGCTGGCCCAGCGGCAGGGTTTTCATCAGCACCGCCAGCTGGTTTTCCAGCCAGCTCCACAGCCAGGCCGCCAGGGCGTCCTGCGGGGTGATGTGCCAAGCGCGGGCGGCCAGCGCCCAGCACAGGGCCAGATGGGGCTCGTGGCAGCGCTCGAGAAATGCTCGGGCAGGTGGGTCCAACTCCGGCAAGCCGCTGAGCAGTTGTTGCAGGGAGTAGCCCATCTGCCGGCTTTCCTGGTGCAGCTCGCGGGTTTCGCGGCTGGCGCGGTGCTGCTCACAGAGGCTCGACAACTGCGGCCAGTCTGCGCTGGCGGCAGCGTTGCAGTGGGCGAGCAGCAAGGGCGCCTCAAAGCGTGCGAGGTTGAGCAGCAACTGGTCGCTGATCCAGCGCCTGGCGGTCGACGGGTCGCTGACGCGGCCGTTGTCCACTGCCATTTCCAGGCCTTGGGAATAGCTGTAGCCGCCAATCGGCAACTGTGGACTGGCCAGGCGTAGCAGCGCCCAGGCGGGATTCACAGGCGTACGCCGAACTGATGCAGTTTGGGGGCGTAGTTGAAGTCTTCGTCGCCGTGGCGCGAATGGTGATGGCCGCCACCGTAGGCACCGTGCTCCGGCTGGAACGGCGCCTCGATACTGACGGTGCGGGCGCCTAACTGCTCGAGCATGGCCTTGAGCACATAGTCGTCGAGCAGGCGCAGCCAGCCATCGCCCACTTGCAGGGCGACGTGGCGATTGCCCAGGTGATAGGCCGCACGGGTCAGTTCAAAGGCGTTGGCGCAGGTGACGTGCAGCAGTTGTTCAGGGCGGGCGCAGACCCGCACGATGCGACCGTCCTCGGCCTCCAGGCATTCACCGTTGAACAGGGGTGGCTGGCCGCGCTCCAGAAACAAGCCGACATCTTCCCCCGCGGCACTGAAACAGCGCAGGCGGCTTTTGCTGCGGGCCTCGAAGTTCAGGTGCAACTCGGCGGCCCAGAGGGGTTGAGGGTCGATTCTGCGATGAATCACCAGCATGGCAAACTTCCGGCAAGGGACAATGCAGGGTTTAGAGCAAGGGGCTTGCCAACAGGAATGGTTGCAGGAAATTTCCTCGGCTAGCCCGTGAATGCTAGAAAGTGGTGCGGGGCCAGGGGGGATGGTGTGGCGTGGTTTGGTGCGCGAGGGCGTGCGGACGCACCTTTTTGTCGCGCGATCAGGCGACGGGGCCCGGCGGGCTTATTCGGTGCTGCCCAGCCCCTGCCAATGCTTGAGGCCGATAAAGATGAAGCGCAATTGTTGGGTGATCTTCGCCTGCGGGGTCAGATGCTCGGGCAGTGCTTCGACGGGGGGATCGATAATGTCGGGCAGGGTGGCGAATACACTCTTGACGATCAGGTCCGCCATCACCGACAGGCCGGCCAGGTCCAGGTGTTGCAGCTTGGGCATCAAGGCCAGGTCCGCTGCCAGGTCGGCGCTGATGTTCTCGCGCAATTGGCCAATGGCCAGGCGCACCGGCAGGGAGCCACCGTACTGCTCGCGGGCCAGGAACAGGAATTGCGAGCGGTTGGCGGCCACCACGTCGAGGAAGATACGCACCGAGGCATCGATGATCCCGCCCATGACGAACTCGTTGTGGCGCACCAGGCGAATGGTCTCGCGGAAGGTCTGGCCAACTTCGCTGACCAGCACCAGGCCCAGTTGGTCCATATCGGCAAAATGCCGATAGAAGCCGGTGGGGACTATGCCGGCGGTTTTCGCTACTTCGCGCAGGCTCAGGCTGCCGAATCCTCGGCCGCACTCCATCAGGTGGCGGGCAGCGTCCATCAGGGCATTGCGGGTCTGTTGTTTCTGTTCGGCGCGGGGCAGCATCAGGCGGCTGACTTCTAATCAGGGACAGCGGCGCACTCTAGCAAATCAGCTTTGCTGGCGTCGAACTTCAGTGGCAGGAGACAGCAAGGGCGTAGCGGGGCGTTGCGGTTGACGCAAAGTCAAAGCCCGACTCCAGGGAATCGGGCTTTTTTCAGGGCCACCATGGGCTCAGCTCACTGCGCTATTGCGTTCGATGACACGGTCACCACCACCTTCGGCAACAGCCTGGCCTTGTGGGGTACGGTCGTAGCCATCTTCAACCAGGCCTTTCTCTTCCAGGCGATCACGGCCGCCTTCGGCAACGGTCTGGCCTTGTGGTGTGCGGTCATAGCCATCGGCGGCGATTTTGTTGCGTTCCAGCAGACGGTCGGAACCACCTTTGGCAACGGTCTGGCTGAACACCGAGTGTTCGGTTTTGGCTTGTGGGGTGGCTTGCTCGGCCGCTGGCAATGCAAAAGCGTTAGCGGCGAGGAGGGAAAGGGTCAGGCTCAGCAATAATTGGCGTTTCATGGTCGGTGCTCCGTGTGGGGGCGATAAAGTGGGTACGGAGCCAATGCTACTCTCGATAAATTGATATAAAAGTTCATAAAGACAATGGTAATAATCAACAGAATTGATTGTTCTGCCGGGCGCCTCTAGAACGCGGGTTTGCGGGGAACGTTTCAGCAGCGGATTGGGTATTTTCGACCCGCTTGTGCACCGTCAAAGTGCGACCCAGGTAACAGGATTCTGGCGACTCGGTCAGGAAAAAAGCGGCTATTTAGCGCTGAATCGGGTTTTTGGTTAAACCTGCGGGCCATTTGCCAGTCGTAGTTTTCATAGTCGGTCGATTTATGGCCTAGGATTTTTATCGAGCGTCGCGGTCCGGGCGCCGAGCAGTCATCAGGAGCTTTGTGCAATGACGCGCACCCGTAAAATTCTCGCCTGGGTCTTTGCCAGCCTCGTGTTGTTGATCGCCGTCTTGGTGTTGGTCATCGCGTTCTTCGACTGGAACCGGATCAAGCCGCCGCTCAATGCCAAGGTCTCGGAGGAGTTGCATCGGCCCTTTGCGATCAATGGCAACCTGTCAGTGGTGTGGCAGCGCGAACTCGACGAGGGTGGCTGGCGCGCCTGGGTGCCATGGCCGCATGTGGTGGCCGAGGACCTGAGCCTGGGTAACCCGCACTGGTCCAAACAACCGCAGATGGTCAGCCTCAAGCGCGTCGAGCTGCGGATCTCGCCGCTGGCCTTGCTGGCGCAGCGCGTGGTGATTCCGCGCATCGACCTGACCGAGCCCAATGCCCAACTGCAGCGCCTGGCGGATGGGCGCGCCAACTGGACCTTCACTTTCGACCCCAAGGACCCGAATGCCGAACCTTCCAGTTGGGTGGTGGATATTGGCGCGATCGGCTTCGACAAGGGCCACGTAACGCTGGACGATCAAAGCCTCAAGACCCGTCTCGACCTGCTGATCGACCCACTCGGCAAGCCAATTGCGTTCAGCGATATCGTCGGCGACAAGACCGCGAAAAAAGCCCAGGACCAGGGGGCGGCGCCGCAGGATTATGCGTTTGCCCTGCAGGTCAAAGGCCAGTACCACGGCCAGGCGCTGTCGGGCCAGGGCAAGATCGGCGGCCTGCTGGCTTTGCAGGACGCCGCCAAGCCCTTTCCACTGCAGGCCCAAGTGCGGATTGCCGATACTCGGGTCGAACTGGCCGGGACCCTGACCGATCCGCTGAACCTCGGCGCGCTGGACCTGCGCCTGAAACTGGCGGGCAGCAGCCTGGGCAACCTTTACCCATTGACCGGCATCACCCTGCCGGACTCCTCGCCCTATGCTACCGACGGTCATTTGATCGCCAACCTGCGGGCACCGGAGGGGGCGAAGTTCCGCTATGAAGACTTCAACGGCACCATCGGCGGCAGCGACATCCATGGCAACCTGGCCTACGTGGCCAGCCAGCCACGACCCAAGCTCAGCGGTGCACTGGTCTCCAATCAACTGCTGTTCGCCGACCTCGCGCCCCTGATCGGCGCCGACTCCAACGCCAAGCAAAAAGCCCGCGGCGGCGACAGCAAACAGCCGGCCGATAAGCTGCTGCCAGTGGAGGAGTTCCGCACTGAACGCTGGCGCGATATGGACGCTGATGTCGAATTCACCGGCAAGCGCATCGTCCACAGCGAGAAACTGCCATTCAATGACCTGTATGCCCACGTGATCCTCAATGACGGCCAGCTCAACCTGCAGCCACTGCGTTTTGGCGTGGCGGGCGGCAAGCTGGACGCACAGATCCGCCTCAACGGCCAGACCACGCCGCTGGAAGGCCGGGCCAAACTGAGCGCGCGGGGTTTCAAGCTCAAGCAGCTGTTCCCGACCTTTGAACCGATGAAAACCAGCTTCGGCGAACTCAATGGCGATGCCGACATAACCGGACGGGGCAACTCGGTGGCGGCGTTGCTGGGCAGCGCCAATGGCGATCTGAAGATGCTGATCAACGACGGCGCGATCAGCCGTGAACTGATGGAGCTGGCCGGGTTGAACGTGGGCAACTACCTGGTTGGCAAAATCTTTGGCGACAAGGAAGTGAAGATCAACTGTGCGGCTGCCGACTTCGGGATCAAGAGCGGTTTGGCGACCACGCGCCTGTTTGTGTTCGACACCGAGAACGCGATCATCTACATCGACGGCACGGCGAACATGGCCAGCGAACAACTGGACCTGACCATCACCCCCGAGTCGAAGGGCTGGCGGTTGATCTCCTTGCGCTCACCGCTGTACGTGCGCGGCAAGTTCATCAAGCCGGATGCTGGGGTCAAGGGCGTGCCGTTGATGCTGCGCGGCGCAGGGATGGTGGCGCTGGGGGTCATTGCCGGCCCGGCGGCCGGTTTGCTGGCGCTGGTGGCGCCCAGTGGTGGCGAACCGAATCAGTGTGCACCGTTGCTGGAGCAGATGAAGTCGGGCAAGGCGCCGAAGACCGTGAAGGACTGATCTGCGGGTTTGACGAGTGTTGGAGCCTTGTTGTGAGTCGGCACAACAAGGCTGAATAGGCGAACCTACAAGTCCTTCAGCAAGTCCGCCATGTCGTCGGCATGTTCTTCTTCCTGGGCCAGGATATCTTCGAACAGGCGGCGGGTAGTGGGGTCCTTGTCACCGATGTACTGAATGATTTCGCGATAACTGTCGATGGCGATACGTTCGGCCACCAAATCCTCGTAGACCATTTCCTTGAGGGTATTGCCGGCGACGTATTGCGCATGGGAGTTTTTCGATAGCAAGTCCGGATTGAATTCCGGTTCACCCCCCAGTTGCACGATGCGCTCGGCAAGTTTGTCGGCGTGCTCGGCTTCCTGTGTGGCGTGTTCGAGGAACTCCTGGGCCGCCACCGCGGCCTTCAGGCCATCGGCCATGAAGTAGTGACGTTTGTAACGCAGCACGCAGACCAACTCAGTGGCCAACGACTCATTGAGCAGGCGCAGCACCTCCTCGCGGTCGGCGCTATAGCCTTCGGTCACGGCGCCGTTCTCGACGTGGGTGCGCGCCCGCTGGCGCAGGGTGTTGATATCAGACAACTGTTGCTCACTCATCTCAATCTCCTCGGGCGGATCACTCGGCATCACGCTCTGTTGGCGTGCTCCTTAGGTGTGAGTGATGGGCCGCGAGAAAAGTTTTATCGGATGTTGCGAGCCACGATGACGAGGTTGAGGCGGGCGCGGGGGAATGTCATAGAGTGGTCGTGAAGGCGTCATCCTGGCTGGCGATAGTCATGGCCGACGTCTTGCATCCCCTCCCGGGCTTTCCCATCGATCACAAGGATGTTTGCCCATGTCGCAAGACACTGCCACTCGCTACCCTTTGGTACTGGTCCCGGGAATGCTCGGGTTTGTTCGCCTGGTGCTGTATCCGTACTGGTACGCGATCATCCCGGCGCTGCGGCGGGGCGGGGCCAAGGTGATTGCGGTGCAGGTGTCGCCGGTCAACTCCAACGAGGTGCGCGGCGAAGAGTTGTTGCTGCAGATCGAGGCGATCCTGCGGGAAACCGGCGCCAGCAAGGTCAACCTGATCGGCCATAGCCAAGGCTCGTTGACCGCCCGCTACGCCGCCGCCAAACGCCCCGACCTGGTGGCCTCGGTGACCTCGGTGGCCGGTCCCAACCACGGCTCGGAGCTGGCGGACTACCTGCACCAGCACTACCCGCCCGAGAGCGCCAAGGGTCGGCTGCTGAGTGCCCTGTTACAAGGCGTCGCCTGGCTGATGGGATTGCTGGAGACCGGCCACCACGTGCGCCGATGGCCAGTGGATGTGCACGCCTCCCACAACTCGCTGACCAGCGCCGGGGTGGCACTGTTCAACCAATGTTATCCACAGGGCTTGCCGCAGACTTGGGGCGGGCAGGGGCCCGAGGAGGTCAATGGTGTGCGTTATTACTCGTGGTCGGGCACCCTGCAGCCGGGTATCACCGATCGTGGCGGCAACCTGATCGACGGCACCAACCGTAGTTGCCGGCTGTTTGCCCGCACCTTCGTCCGCGAGGCCGGGCACTGCGATGGCATGGTCGGGCGCTACAGCTCGCACCTGGGCACGGTCATCGGTGATGATTTCCCGCTGGATCACTTCGACATCGTCAACCAGTCGCTCGGGCTGGTGGGCAAGGGTGCGGACCCGGTGCGCCTGTTTGTCGAACATGCGCAGCGGTTGAAGGCGGCGGGCGTCTAGCCTCAGCCGATCATCTGCGGCCCAGCACCCGGGTCCAGCGTTCGCACACAATCACCCCGCCCAGGGTCAGCGCCCCACCCACCAGGTGGTACAACGCCAGTTGTTCGTGCAGCACCACGGCGGCAATCAGTGCGGTGATCAACGGCAGCAGGTTGAAAAACTGCGTGGTCCGGCTTGGCCCCAGGCGCACCACGGCCTGCATCCAGGCCAGCGGCGCAACCATCGAGGCCAGCAGGCAGGCGTACAGCACCAGGGGCACATTGTGGAGGGTCAGGCCGGTTTTCGGCGAGGCGACGAACAGCGGAAACAGCACCACCACCGCCACCAGCACTTGCAGGTAGAGCAGCACCAGGGGCGGCAGGCGCAGTTGCCATTTTTTCAACAGGGTGCTGTAGATCGCATAGGCGAGGGTGGCGATCAGCATCATTGCATCCCCCAGGTTGAGTCCATGCTCCAGCAGCGTCGCCAGGCTACCGGACGACACCACCACCAGCACCCCGGAAAATGACAGCAGCGCTCCGACCAGCGCCCCGGCGGTCAGGCGCTGACCGAGGCTGATGATGGCCATGGCCAGTGACATCAGCGGCATCAGCGACAGGATGATGCCCATGTTGGTGGCCGAGGTCAGGCTTGCGGCGAAGTACGCCAGGCTTTGATACACCGCCATGCCGAGTACGCCGAGGACAAAGATCTTGCCCAGGTTCGGGCGGATGAGCGGCCAATGCTGCAGCACTGGCTTGAGCATGAACGGGGTGAACAGCAGGCCGGCAAGCAGCCAGCGATAAAAGCCGATCTCGGCGGGGGAGATCGCCCCGGCCGACATTTTGGTGATTACGGTGTTGCCGGCCCAGATGAAAATGGCCAGCAGGGGATAAGCGTATTGCATGAGGACAACCAGAGCATTAATGAGGGGGGATTATCCGCCTGTCTGGATCAAGGCCTATACTTGCATTCAGACAACCTGCCCTTGAATCCGGACAGCATGAGCCGTAAACACATTGATCTGCTGGATTTCAGCGAGCTGCCCGCCCCGGTGTACTTTCGTTATGCCGATTTCGACGCGCACCTGTATGCCGCCGCTCACCGCCCCCCATGGGGCACGCTGGAGTATTCGGCCCATGGTGTGCTGCACATGGAAGTTGGCGGCAGCCGCTTCATGTCACCGCCCCAGTATGCGATCTGGGTGCCGCCGCAGACCGAGCACAGTTTCTACAGCGATCAGCCAATCAACTATCGCGCGGTGTGCCTGGCGCCCCAGGTGTGTCGCGAGTTGCCGGCGCAGGCCTGCACGCTGGCGATCAGCGACATTCTCAAGGCGATCCTCAAGGACTTCGCCGCGCGCGATGTGAAAATCCCCGCCTTGGCTGCCGATCAGCGCCTGGCCGAAGTGCTGATAGATCAACTGCACCAGGCGCCGGTTCACAACGGCTATCTGCCCTACGCCCGCAGCGCGGCGTTGTCGGCAGTGCTTGAAGCCTTGCAGGCGGCCCCGGGTGACAACCGCACGCAGGCGCAATGGGCCGCGCACGTGCACATCAGCGAGCGGACGCTGGCGCGTCAATGCCTGCGGGAACTGGGCATGGGTTTCGGCGAGTGGCGCCAGCGCCTGCGTTTTCTGGCCTCGATCGAGGCGCTGGACAGTTCACGCAGCATCCAGGAAATCGCCTTCGATATGGGCTACAGCACGGCCTCGGCCTTTACCGCGATGTTTCAGCGCCAGGCCGGTTGTTCGCCGGAACACTATCGTCGAAACAAAGGGTTTTGAATTGTGCGATGGCGCGGGATTTAAAGATTGCGTGTTTACGCATTAGCCAGACGTTTCATACGCGTACGCGCGCGAAAGCCCCTTGGCCATAGAAAGACTCAGGCAAAGTATCGAGCTTTTACCCGAATTGAACGGGCTGTTGACGCCTGAACAGTTTTCCAGCGTGTTGGACAATGCGTTCAGCGAGCAACGAGGGGAACTGTCCGCTGCTCAGCGGGAGTTGGCCATGACCGCGCGTTATCTGAAGCAAACCGGGCGTGCCAGTGAGTACGATGCGCTGGCGCAGTCGACGACGGCCGAGGGAACTCGGTCAGATACCGCAGCAGACCTGTTTAGCTATGCGCAGCTTTTCGATCTGCCGGTGCAGCCAGGCAGAGTGATTGAAGTGGACGCGCCAACCATGGCCAATCTGCAGTTGGCACAACGAACCGTCGCCCGGCGCAAGGAGCTGCTGCCCCTGTCCGGCAATCAAAGGCCGAGCATCTGGGAAAAGGCGGTTCGGCCATCGCCAAACTGAAAAACCTCAGGAAGATCGACCTGGCGACCGGCCAGGCCACCGCCGAACTGACCATCGGCGAGGCAGCTCAGGCCGCGATGAAAATCATGGGCGGCAACTGCTCGGAAAACTCCAAGGTGACCTTTTCGATTCTGGCCAGCCAGCCAAGATCTGCTGCGGTGCATATTGTCAGGGCCAGCGATTTTGACCACCAATACGTGCTCATCGGTGACCTGAGCAAGCCCGCCGAGTTGGTGGTCGCTGACTCCTGGCCAGAACTGCCCGCTGCACACCTGGCCCAGGAGGGTTGCTTCGGCTTTGATCCTGATCCCGTGATCAGCCTGGAGCCCGGGCCGGCGATTGCCGAGTACAGCTTTATCAATGACACGCCACCAGGTCCTCCGACGTTACCCGCGCGGGGCACCGATGACTCGACCTTGCGTTCAATCAAGGTTGCGAAGTTGCATCAGAAAGGCTCTTACGCCCAATGGACCTCATCGAATGCACTGGGCGCTACCTATCGTGAGCCCGGCGGGCAGCCGGTGTCTTTCGAACGCTTTCGCGCCGAGCTCATTGAGCGCCGAATAAAGGCTTATGAGGAATACGTACAGGCGATTGGCCCCGTCTGACGAGCTGCGAAGCCGGGACCGGGGTGGGTTAATCGCGCCCTGACGTTTGCTGCTCCTGGATGAACCTGTAACAGCTGTTGTCTACACTGCAGTTCAAGCTGCGCCCCTCGGCGCAGCAACCAGGAGAAGTCTCCATGAAGATGCTGCGTATCCCGTTGTTGATGGTCGGCTTGCTGCTCTGCTCCCAGGGTTTTGCCGCCACGGCGCAACAGAACAAAATGACCACCTGCAACGCCGACGCCACCACCAAGGCCCTCAAGGGCGACGAGCGCAAAGCCTTCATGAGCGATTGCCTCAAAGCGCAGCCGGCAGCCAATGACGCCAAGGCCCTGACCCCACAACAAGAGAAGATGAAAACCTGCAACGCCACCGCAGCCACCCAGGCGCTGACCGGCGAGGCACGTAAAACCTTCATGAGTGATTGCCTGAAGAAAAAATAAACTACCAGGGCAAATTGGCGGCCAGCGTTCAAGCCAGTGGTGCCGATCGATATCGGCCATCCGCTCGCTTCAAGGGCCGAACGCTGGCAGACTGCCAATCCTTTAACGCCGTTTGTTTTGAGGCTGTATGCCAACGTTTTCTCAGCGTCACGTGTTGCTGGTAGTCAGTTGGGTGATCATTTTTGGTGGTTTGCTGCTGGTCCTGCCCTTGCGGCTGTTGCCCAGCCTGCTGGCCGGGTTGCTGGTGTACGAACTGGTCAACATGCTCACCCCCCAACTGCAACGGCTGATCGAAGGGCGGCGTGCGCGCTGGTTGGCGGTGGCCTTGCTGGGTACGCTGGTGGTCAGTGTGCTGGCGTTGATCTTTGCCGGCGCCTTCAGCTTCCTGTTGCATGAAGCGGAAAATCCCGGGGCGTCGCTGGATAAATTCATGGGCGTGGTCGATAAGGCGCGCGGCCAGCTACCGCCGTTCGTCGACGCCTATTTGCCGGCCAGTGCCGCCGAATTCCGCGTGGCCATCGGTGAATGGCTGAGCAAACACCTGAGCGACCTGCAACTGGTGGGCAAGGACGCGGCGCACATGTTCGTCACCTTGCTGATCGGTATGGTGCTGGGGGCAATCATTGCCCTGCAGCGGGTGCCGGACCTGACCAAGCGCAAACCCCTGGCTGCCGCGCTGTTCGACCGCCTGCACCTGCTGGTCCAGGCCTTTCGCAACATCGTTTTTGCGCAGATCAAGATTTCCCTGCTCAACACCTTCTTCACCGGGATCTTCCTGGCGGTGATCCTGCCGATGTTCGGCATTCACCTGCCGCTGACCAAGACCCTGATCGTGTTGACCTTCCTGCTTGGCTTGCTGCCGGTGATTGGCAACCTGATGTCCAACACCCTGATCACCATCGTCGGCTTATCGCTGTCGATCTGGGTGGCGATGGCGGCGCTGGGCTACCTGATTTTCATCCACAAGCTGGAGTACTTCCTCAACGCACGGATCGTCGGCGGGCAGATCAGTGCCAAGTCGTGGGAGTTGCTCCTGGCGATGCTGGTATTCGAAGCTGCGTTCGGCTTGCCGGGGGTGGTGGCAGGGCCGATTTACTACGCGTATCTCAAGAGTGAGTTGAAGCAGGCGGGGATGGTTTGATCTGCGAGATGTGGGTTGCCTGACCTGACGTCATCGCTGGCATAGGTATCTACACAGCTGTGGTGCGACGTTGCACCTGTGGAGAGAGAACCTGCTTGCGTAGTGACCGAGTACATATCCATTCTTGCGGTAATGGCCTCCTATGGTTCCGCCTGACGGCGGCTCACTTTTGAACAGCGCAAAAGTAAGCAAAACGCTCATACCCCCACCACTCGGTGCCTCGCTTAGGCTCGGCATGCCCGTACTCCGACATTGATTTGGGGGCCGCCGCAATGGGCCCTCCCTGGCCCAGTGCGGCTAAACCGGCGTCCTGCCGGTTTACCCCCCAAATCAATATCGGATTCCGGCCAGCGTGGTTAACGGGGCGCCCAGGATCAAAAACAAAGCGAGGCGGCCTAAAAGCCGACCTGATCGCTAGGGCATGCGCGGTGTGGCTTCTACTTCCTAAGACGCTGACGAAGTCAGCAATCTTTTGATCTGGCTCTGGCTCTGGCTCTGGCTTTTGATCCTGGGCGCCCGTTAACCACGCTGGCCGAACGCAGGCTTGAAGCCGTGGGTAACCCGGCAGGACGCCGGGTTAGCCGCCCCGCGCCATGGATGGCGCGTGGCGGCGGCCCACGGATTCAAGCCGGAGTGAGGGCACACCGAGCCCAAGCGAGGTGCCAAGTGGTGGGCAAGAGCGTTTTGCTTACTTTTGCGCTGTTCAAAGTGAGCCGCCGTCAGGCGGAACCATAGGAGGCCGTTACCGAAGAAATGGATATGTACTCGACCTAATCCAACACCCCGGCCAGCCCACAGGCCGCTACAAAGTTGTGTAGATACCTATGCCGCGATGGGGGCGATGGGCACGATGGGCGCGCCGCAGTATCGGATCAATCCATCGAACCGTAACGCTTCGCCGCTTCAATCGCCAGGCCGCTGCCGATGCTGCCAAAGATGTTGCCTTCGACATGGCGGGCGTTCGGCAGCATGGCCGAGACGCTGTTGCGCAGGGCCGGAATCCCGCTCGAACCGCCAGTGAAGAACACCGTGTCCACTTGGTCGACGCTGATGTTTGCGTCCAGCAACAGTTGGCTGACACTGTTGCGCACGCGCTCCAGCAGCCCATCGATGGCTGACTCGAACAACGCCCGGCTCAGCTCCACGCTCAACCCCGGCTCGATGCGGTCCAGCGGCACGTGGCGGCTGTCGGCATGGGTCAGCTGGATCTTGGTTTCTTCCACTTCCATCGCCAGCCAGTGCCCGGCGCGCTGCTCGATCAGCTTGAACAGGCGGTCGATGCCACCGGTGTCCTCGATGTCATAGCGCATGCTGCCCAACGCCAGCTGGGATTTCTGCGAGTACACCGAGTTGATGGTGTGCCAGGTTGCCAGGTTCATGTGCTGGCTGGTGGGCATGTAGGCGCCGCTTTTCATCCGGCTGCCGTAGCCGAACAGCGGCATCACGCCTTGCAGGCTCAGTTGTTTGTCGAAGTCGGTCCCGCCGACGTGCACGCCGCCGGTGGCGAGGATGTCGTCCTGGCGCTGGTCCAGGCCTCGGCGCTCGGGTGACAGGCGCACCAGCGAGAAGTCGGAGGTACCGCCGCCGATGTCGACAATCAGCACCAGCTCTTCACGCTCGATGGTCGACTCATAGTCGAAGGCAGCCGCGATCGGCTCGTACTGGAACGACACTTCCTTGAAGCCAATGGCGCGTGCCACATCCACCAGGGTGTCTTCGGCTTCCTTGTCGGCCATCGGGTCGTCATCGACGAAGAACACCGGCCGGCCCAGCACCACTTCTTCGAATTCCCGACCGGCGGCGGTCTCGGCGCGCAGCTTCAACTGGCCGATGAACAGGCCCAGCAGGTCCTTGAACGGCATCGCCGTGCCCAGGACGCTGGTGTCGTGCTTGATCAGCTTGGAACCCAGGAGGCTCTTGAGGGAACGCATCAGGCGCCCTTCGTAGCCTTCCAGGTACTCGTGCAGCGCCAGACGGCCGTACACCGGGCGGCGTTCCTCGATGTTGAAGAACACCACCGAAGGCAGGGTGATCTTGTCGTCCTCCAGCGCGATGAGCGTTTCCATGCCAGGGCGCAGCCAGCCGACAGTGGAGTTGGACGTGCCGAAGTCGATACCGCAGGCACGAGCTGGAGATGCGTTTTTCATGTCTTTCTGGTTCCGGTTAAAAAAACGGCCGCGCAGTGTATGTCAGTGCGACGCAGAATCGAAGGCCGACTATCCGCTAAATCTCAGCTTTAAGTGCCTTGAAAGACTATCCTTGCTCCCCAAACTTACAGGCATGGCTTGGCAGCCACTGCGCGATCAACGGATTCGCCCGGCTGCCGATAAACTTCTGCTGCGCTGTCCGGTCACAACCATGAGATCGGTCAAGCCCGCTGCGCCCCGCTGGTGCATGCTGGCAGACGGCGCGATATCGATAACGGATGGTGATTCCCGCGATGGACTTCAAAGACTATTACAAGATTCTCGGTGTCGAACCGACCGCTGACGACAAGACGATCAAGGCCGCCTATCGCAAGCTGGCGCGTAAATATCACCCTGACGTCAGCAAGGAAAAAGACGCCGAAGCCAAATTCAAGGACGCCTCGGAAGCCTATGAAGCGCTGAAAAGTGCCGACAAGCGCGCCGAGTACGACGACCTGCGCCGTTATGGCCAGCATGGGCAGCCGTTCCAGGGTCCGCCTGGCTGGCAGAGCCGTGGCGGTTTTGGCGGCGCGCAGGACAGCGGCGACTTCTCGGACTTCTTCAGTTCGATCTTCGGTAACCGTGGCCCAGGCTTCGGTGGTGCACAGTCTGGCCGCAGCGCCGGTCGGCGAGGGCAAGACGTGGAAATGGAACTGGCGGTCTTTCTCGAAGAGACCCTGTCGAACGAGTCGAAGAAGATCAGCTTCCAGGTGCCGCAATACAACGCGGCTGGCCAGCACGTCAGCAACACGGCCAAGAGCCTCAACGTGAAGATCCCCGCCGGCGTGACCGACGGCGAGCGCATCCGCCTCAAGGGCCAGGGCGCACCGGGAATCGGTGGCGGCGCCAATGGCGACCTGTACCTGACGATTCGTTTTGCGCCGCACCCAAAATTCGACGTCGAAGGCGAGAACCTGATCATCACCTTGCCGCTAGCGCCGTGGGAGCTGGCCTTGGGTGCCGAAGTGGCGGTGCCGACCCTGACCGGCAAGATCAACCTCAAGGTCCCGGCCGGCAGCCAGAACGGCCAGCGCATGCGCGCCAAAGGCCATGGCCTGCTGAACAAGGCCGGCGAGCGCGGGTACCTGTTCGTGCAGCTCAAGGCCGTGATGCCCAAGACCTGCGACGAGGAGGTCAAGGCGCTGTGGCAGGAACTGGCGAGCAAAGCCGCGTTCAACCCGCGTGAGCACTTCTGATCGAGCACATTCGAGTTCCAGAACCTGGAGTAACTGACAATGAGCAGTCCCCTGATCGTTCAACTGGACATGGCGCAATTCTGTGAGGCGACCGATCTACCGGACGTCTACGTGATCGAAATCGTCGAGCACGGCATCCTCGAACCTCAGGGCGCCCAGCCCAAGGACTGGCGTTTCAACGACTACGAACTGGCGGTCGCCAAGCGCGCCGCCAAGTTGCGCCACGATCTGGAACTGGAGTGGGAAGGCGTCGCCCTGGCGCTCGACCTACTCGAAGAAGTGCAGCAACTGCGCGCCGAAAACCAGATGCTCAAGCAACGCCTGGCGCGGTTGGTCGTCGAATAGTGTAAAGGGTGCATAACCAACCCATTACTCACCAACAAAACTTTTGCGGTGCGGCTTGCCGGCGATGGTTGATTCGCGGGCGGTATTGCTGGCAAGCCAGAAGCCTACGACTTTCTTATACGATCTTTGGATTTCTTTGGGTGTAGGGGGGGTTGCCCTTGTAGCGTTCTTTGTATGTTTGAGAAAGTCATTCGCGTTACACCGTCACTACCAATGACACTGCCATTCGAAAGATACCTTTCAGGGCGAGGAGGTGGGAGAGTTGGACTTGGACTTGGACTTGGACTTGGACTTGACTGGGATATGGCCACTTGACCGCCACTGTCATTCATTCGGGCTGTAGAGGGTTCGCTCCTCCAAACCTCGCGCTGGTTTTGTTGTTGGGCCATTTCACTATAAGTCATCATTCCCTCGCGCGCAGGTGAGTGAGAGGGGGGCGTCCAAGTCCGCGCGCCAAAGGGTAGATGGTCGTAGATAGGGTCACCAGTAGTGGGATCCGTTGTAGGTGATTGCTGTCCATATTGCCCAGGCGGCGTTTGTCCGGTGGTGCGTGTATTTCCGCCAGTGGAAGTGTTTGAAACGCCAGGACTGGTACTTGAGCTGTTCGATATGAGGCTTGTTTCAGACGAACTACGCGAAGGCCTTTGGCCCTTGAACCTTAACCATAAAGACTTGAGCATATGCCCCGTCGGATCCGAAAAGTTCACCGGATCCCCCTCGCAATACGTATACGCATTCAACCCACCTCGTCCAAACGGGCTCCAACTGTCTGGGCTATGAAAACGCATCAATATCGGGTTGTAAGCGCGGTAGCCATTGCCTAGCAAGTACCAGCCCAGTCGCGCTTCGCACAGTTCACCGTTAAAACCCAGTCCCGTCGTAACTGCCTGTTGTCCGGATTGCTGGCCGTAAGGAGGGTAAGCGATAGGGTTGGTCCGATCCGCCGTAATCTCAGCGATGATCGAGCGCTTGTTATCGGTGGCCAGCAGCAGGGTTCGTGCCTGGCGCGAGCCGTCGCTACTGTCAGATCGAGAGTGGGTCATGACCGGCCTTCCTTGTGAAGAGGTGCGACGCGAATCAATTTTACCGATAACGCATAACGCGGGTAACTAGCAGAACTGCTAGTAAAGCGTCACCCTTGCCACCGAAATGCACCCGTCATATCAAGTCGGACCGTTCGTCGAAGGTGCTCGACATGCAAATACTACCAGGGCACCACCTCAGAACAGGAAGTAATGCTGCGCCATTGATAATGGTATCTGTCGGCTTATTGCGCGGCGCATCCGGGCGGGTGGTATATAAGTACTTTCGGTATTCGGATAGTCGAAGATTAGCTCGTTGTTTGGCAAGTTTCCTTGCAGCTATTTGGTTTGTTTATCGGCTCGGCTTTTTAGTAAGTTTGGTGCTCTTGAAAATGACGTGAGTGGATCAGACGATGGCTGAGTTAAATAAACCGTTTGCAAGTAGTGCTGAAACTGCACTCGCTGAGGATAAAGGGCCTCACTATGATTATGTAAAGAATAAACTGCCTGCCTGGCTTTTGCAGGCAACACCACAAAGACGCAGGGAACTGCGCGATGCCGGGTTGGCTAGGCCCCGCCAGCACGAAGCTGCAACCCAGGATCACCAGGCTGCTTTCAAACGTAGCAGTCGGCAGAGTTACGCTACGCAAAATACGCTCGATCAGATGCTGGTCAACCTGCAGGACGTCAAGGCCTTTTCCCGCCCACTCCTGACGGCTGCAATTATGCAGAAGTTCAACGTCTCGGTGGATGTTGATAATACGCTGTTATCCTACGCGGTCTCGAACCCCGAACCCTTTGCCGACGATATTCGATTAACCAGCAGTCTGCTGGATGCGGCCCTGCATAACTTTACCGAGGCTGACGAAGTTGACACTTATGCTGCAACGCGCAGCAGTAATAGTGTGCTGCTGCTTTCACCGCAAGGAAGGTTGCCATTTACCGTTGAACAATTTGCCGCGTTGTCTCGACAGTTGGACTTGGGTGCCAAGTATCAGGCGCATATCAAGAGCGCACTGGGTATCGCCGAGGTCGTGGCTGAAGGTGTCTTGAAGGCCAGGGTCATACTGAGTCAACAACATGCGTTCAGTGCGGCCATCGATCTTGCGCGAATGCAGGGTGATATCGACAGAGTCACACCCGATTCAACTATTTATAACCTGCTTATCCAGGTCCGGGACAACCTCAATGACCTGACTCTGGATGACAAGCCTGTGCAATTCAACGGGCTGAAACTGCTCGGGGAAACCGAGTTGATCGGCGTGGTACTGATTGGGCCGGACCGCATCAGCAGTGAATCGGTGCAGCGCCTGGTTGTGTACATTCCGCATGACCCGATCAGCCCGATCAAGGAGTACCCATCGGCGCAGCATTTCCACAGCGAGTTGCGTGATCGATTGCGTGACCCTGGCTATCAGGAATTTTTCAGTCGGTTTGTCAGGCAGGAAGACAAGGCGCGTTTTTTCAGGCGGTTGAATGATCGGCTGACGCCGCTTAAACCGCAGCCCAACGGCCGTTTTTATATAAGAACTCCAGATCCTGAGGCCAGGATCCATATGGAGGAAACGCCGGTTTTAGGGGCGCTTTGGGTTTTTCTCTTCGACCAGCAACTGAACAAGCTCCTCAACGATGCAACGTTTGTTGCAGTGTCCACGGCAGATGTTGATGCGCAGGCGCGTACTGACAAACTGCTCGGTTATCTGGGTACGGCGCTGGCAGTGCTCAATGTCGTTGCGTTGTTTGTCCCGCCCCTGGGTGTGGCGATGATGGCTGTGATGGCGACGCAACTGACCTATGAGGTGGTAGAAGGCGTCGAGGCATTGGCGCAGGGCGACACGGATGAGGGTTTTATCTATCTGATGGATGTTGCACAAAACCTCGCTCAGCTAGCGCTCCTGGCCGCGGTTGGTGCTGAGGGCGCAGAACCAGTTACCCCCCTCAAGCGCTCGCCGTTTGTCGATAGTTTGCAACAGGTCACCTTGCCGGATGGAGAGACTCGGTTGTGGAAACCCGATCTAAAACCCTACGAGCACACGGGAGCATTGCCGGCAGGTCTGAAGCCCGATGACTTGGGGTTGCTGCATCACGATGGCCAGGCGTTCCTGGTCCTGGGAGATAAGTGCTACAGGGTGAAAATGGACCCTGCCAGCGGCCAGTACCGGGTCGTCCATCCTGTCAGGGCAAATGCCTATGGGCCTGAACTCAACCACAACGGTTTCGGTGCCTGGAGCCATGAAGTGGAGCAGCCTCGGACCTGGCAGGGCCGCGAATTGATGCAGCGGATAGGGCATGGTGTCCGCGAGTTCAGTGACGCCGAGCTTGAACAGATTCGCCATGTCAGCGGCATCGATGAGGGCGTCTTGCGTCGAATGCACGTCGAGAACGAACCACCTGCACCGATGCTGGCCGATACGATCAGTCGATTTCAGGCGTACAGGCAGGTCGAGGAATTTATCGCCGATATGAAGAGCGCCTCATCCAGCGCTTCTGCAACCGATCATTCGATCAACCAGTTGCATGTCCTGACGCGGTATGGCACGTGGCCGGACACGGTATCGGTACGGATCATCGATGCGCAGGCGAAGACCCTCTGGGAATACGTCAATCCCCAGGGTGTACAGGGCAAAGTGCGGATCGTGCAGATCCATGATGCGCAGGTTCGAGGGGGGCGACTGCTGAAAACGCTCCTGGAAAGTCTCACTGAAAGTGAAACCGATGTTGTGCTTGGCCAAGCGCCTGGGGCCCCGCGGGAAGTTCTGGAAAAACGCATCGAGAGACTGCGCGAGCGCATTGCTCGTGTTGCCGAAAGCCATAAGGTCGAGTTCTTCAATGATATCTACAACGCCAGGACCGACAGCAGCGATCCACGGCTCAGTCTGATCAAGTCGCGCTTTTCCAACGTACCCACGAGCGTGATTGAACAGTTGCTGGCCGAAGCCAGCCCTGGTGAGCGTCAGCAAATGGCCAAATGGGACTTTGCCGACAAGTTGCAAACCAAGCCCATACCCCTGCGCCTGGCGGAAGAACTGCGCTGGATCCAGCGCGAGGTGCGTCTGTCACGAACCTACGAGGGTTTTTACCTGGACGATTTGATGGGGCAGGACGCAGAGACGCTGGTACTCAACTCACTGAAAAAGCTGCCAGGCTGGTCGGATGATTTGCGCATTGAGGTTCGAGACGGCTCGTTCAGCGGTGCGCTGCGGGCCAGTGTCGGTCCCCAGAGTGCTGAAAGCTCAAAGGTGCTGGTGCGTAATGACCAAGGGCGGTACGAGGCCCGAGATCAGAATAATGAGCATTTGCACGGGGCCGATGATCTTTATGCTGCTCTTCAGCATGCCTTGCCGGATACCCAGCGCAAAGCGCTAGGCTTGCCTCATGTGGGGCAGGGGCCAGAGTTGAAGGCGTTGATCAGGCAGCACCTACTGACGCGCGGTGAGTTGCGCTCGTTACTGGGGATGCAACCGATCAATCCCGGATTCAGGGCGCCCCAGCGCTGGATCGATGGCCGCCTGGGTTATCCACTGTCCGGGCGCGGGGCGGGTTTTCATCCCGTGCCGGTATCGGACGAGGCCAGAGTGCTCAAGCTGTTTCCCAGCTTCACTGATGGTCAGGTTGAGGGTTTTCTGGAGTTGTTGGGAGCCGAGCGGGAAGTGTATCTGGTCAATTTTGAGGCGGAGCATCAACGGTTGCTGAGCTGGTCTGAGCAATGGCTGGCGACTCCGTCGACGCGTGTCTTGCCAGATGGCAGTGTTGTCGCCGTCGAGCAGTATGAAAAACAAGTGGTCGCTGAGTTGCTCAAGCGTAGCTGGCAAAAACAGTCACTCAAATACTCGCGCTATGGTGTTCGTCGGGGGTATGAACTGAGGCTGCGAGGTCGAGCGGTTGGGGCGCTGCCTGCTCTGGAAGTGGACTTTAGTCATGTGAATTTTCTGGACCTCAGTGGCATGGACCTCATGGCGGCTCCCAACGAGTTTCTCGAATCGTTTCCCTTGGTTCAACGCTTGGAACTGCAGGCCAACCGTCTTGTAGACATCCCCGCGCAACTGGATGAAATGCCCAGTCTTGCCTATTTGGACCTGTCCGGTAACCGCATCAGGTTAACCACCGGCGAAGCGGATTCACTGGCTCGGATGAGGGGGCTCAGAGAGCTGAATCTAAACCACAACCCGTTGGAGCGAGTGCCTGATCTAAGCCAGATGACAGAGTTGGGCGTGGTTCGCTTGCAGGGCACCGGAATCAGTCAATGGCCAGTCGGGCTGGCCGATCCACCCCGCCTGGGCATGGTCGATTTGCGCGATAACCAGCTCACCTCGTTTCCCGAATGGGCGGTGAATCCACCTGCGCAGCAGTCGGCGGCCATCAATCGGGTATTGCGAGTCACTGAACTGAACGGCAATCCTCTTTCCGACCAGGGCATCACGCAGTATGGGGAGATTCTGGCGCGTATCTACCTGGACAACGATGAGGCCGGATTAGCGCCGGTTCCCCCTGATTCGCCGGCTGATCGTGGTGCTGCCGGCGGCACCCTGGCGCCCTCGGCGCAGCGCCTAGAGCGCTGGATGCGCGATACGCCAGCGCCGGAGCAGAATGTCAGAAGGACGCAATGGGCACTCCTCGACAGTGAAGCCCTCGCTAGGGAAGCCGCCGCAGGAGAGGCTGGAGGGTCGGTCAGTGAAAGCGAGGAGTTTTTCCGCTTGCTGGAAAAACTGCATGCGACGGCCGAGTACAAAAAAGCCTACCCCGACCTCAAGGCTCGGGTTTGGGCTGTGCTGGATGCGGCCGAAGAAAACGCAGTGCTGCGTCGTGAACTGTTCCAGTTGGCAGGAGAGCCAGAAACCTGCAGCGATCGTGCTGCGCTGATGTTCAGCCAGCTGGAAATCAAGGTCCTGACTCACAAGGCCCTGGCGCGCGTCGGCGATAGCGGCGCAGGTCTTCAATTGCTCAAACTGGCCCAAGGCCTGTTTCGTCTGGATGAGGTGGAAGCGTTTGCGCTCAAGGACATTAACGAGCGTATCAAGACCATAGTCCGTTCCGATAAATCGACGCACGAAAAGGGCCGCCAGCTGTTGTTGATGGACCAAATCGAAGTGCGGCTTTCCTATCGGGTCAACCTCAGGGACAGGCTCGACTTGCCGGGACAGCCGACGAAGGCTGAATACGCGGGTTTGCAGTACGTGCCTCGCGCCAAGCTACAGGAAGCAGAACAGTATGTGCACAGCCTGAAGGACTCGAAGGCCGAGATTGAATCGATCGCGCACCGTGATTTCTGGGTGCAGTACCTCAAAGAAAAATATCGCTCCAGGTTCGATCTGGCCTATGAGTCAATCCTTGAACGCCTGGAGCAGTTGGACATCGCCCGGACGACGATGACCAGTGATGCCTACAACACTCAGTCCAAGGCCCTGGCCGTCGAGGCCAGGGTTGTCGAGCAACGGCTCATCGACCTGCTGACACCCGAGGAAATACTCAGCCTGGAAGATGGCGGTAATACTGCTTAGCGGATAGCTCCAACCCCGAATGTTGCCTGCGGCAGCCTTCGGGGTTTTGCGTAGTCAGAACAGGAAATACCGCTGCGCCATCGGCAACACATCCGCCGGCTCACACCACAACAGTTCGCCATCGGCCTTGACCTGATAGGTCTGCGGATCGACGTCGATGCTGGGCAGGTAGTCGTTATGGATCAGGTCGGTCTTGCGCACGCTGCGGCAACCCTTGACCACGGCGATGGTCTTCTTCAAACCCAATGCCTGCGCCAGTCCTGCTTCCTCTGCGGCCTGGCTGATGAAGGTCAGGCTGGTGGCGTGCAACGAGCCACCGTAGCTTGCGAACATCGGGCGGTAGTGCACCGGTTGCGGCGTCGGAATCGAGGCGTTGGCGTCGCCCATGAGGCTGGCGGCAATCGCCCCACCCTTGAGAATCAGGCTGGGCTTGACCCCGAAAAACGCCGGGCGCCAGAGCACCAGGTCGGCCCATTTCCCCACTTCGATCGAACCCACTTCGTGGCTGATGCCGTGGGTGATCGCCGGGTTGATCGTATATTTGGCGAGGTAGCGCTTGGCGCGGAAGTTGTCGTTGCCCTCGCCATCGCCCGGCAGTGGGCCGCGCTGCTGCTTCATCTTGTCGGCGGTCTGCCAGGTTCGGATGATGACTTCGCCGACCCGGCCCATGGCCTGGCTGTCGGAGCTGATCATCGAGAACGCCCCGAGGTCGTGCAGGATGTCCTCGGCGGCGATGGTTTCACGACGGATACGGCTTTCGGCGAAGGCCACGTCCTCGGCAATGCTTGGGTCCAGGTGATGGCAGACCATCAGCATGTCCAGGTGTTCGTCGATGGTGTTGCGGGTGAACGGCCGGGTCGGGTTGGTCGAACTCGGCAGCACGTTGGCAAAACCGCAGGCCTTGATGATGTCCGGGGCGTGACCGCCACCCGCGCCTTCGGTGTGATAGGTGTGGATGGTGCGGCCCTTGAAGGCGGCGAGGGTGGTTTCGACAAAACCCGATTCATTGAGGGTGTCGGTGTGGATCGCCACCTGCACGTCGTACAGGTCGGCCACCGTCAGGCAGTTGTCGATGCTGGCTGGAGTGGTGCCCCAGTCTTCGTGCAGCTTGAGGCCAATGGCGCCGGCCTTGACCTGCTCGATCAACGGTCCCGGCAGGCTGGCGTTGCCCTTGCCGGTGAGGCCGATGTTCATGGGAAAGGCGTCTGCGGCCTGGAGCATGCGCGCCAGGTGCCAGGGCCCGGAGGTGCAGGTGGTGGCGTTGGTGCCGGTGGCAGGACCGGTGCCGCCACCGATCATGGTGGTAACGCCGCTCATCAAGGCTTCTTCGATCTGCTGCGGGCAAATGAAGTGGATATGCGTGTCGATGCCGCCAGCGGTGAGGATCATGCCTTCGCCGGCAATCACTTCGGTCCCGGCGCCGATGGCCATGCTCACGTCGGGCTGGATATCCGGGTTGCCGGCCTTGCCAATGGCGGCGATGCGCCCGTCCTTGAGGCCGACATCGGCTTTGACGATGCCCCAGTGGTCGAGGATCAGCGCGTTGGTGATCACCGTGTCGACGACGTCGGCCGCCAGCAACTGGCTCTGCCCCTGGCCGTC
This sequence comes from Pseudomonas sp. P5_152, assembly GCF_033989915.1. NCBI lineage: Bacteria > Pseudomonadati > Pseudomonadota > Gammaproteobacteria > Pseudomonadales > Pseudomonadaceae > Pseudomonas > Pseudomonas sp. P5_152. The sequence goes on from NZ_JASFAH010000002.1 coordinate 3,716,167, forward strand.
GCGGATCACCTTGCCGCCACCGAACTTCACTTCTTCGCCATAGGTGGTGAAGTCCTTCTCGACCTCGATCCACAACTCGGTGTCGGCCAGGCGGACCTTGTCACCGACGGTGGGGCCGAACATGTCAGCGTAGGCCTGACGGGAGATTTTCATTCGTTCGCCTTGAGATTCAGGAAAGTTTGAAGTCGTTCGCTGCGCTCACTATCGCGGGCAAGCCCGCTCCCACAGGGGAATGCGATCACTTGTGGGAGCGGGCTTGCCCGCGAAGAGGCCAGTGCAGACGCCGTAAAATTTAAAGGTCCCCCATGATCCGTCCGGCAAACCCGAACACCCGGCGATGCCCGGCCAGGTCCACCAGTTCCACATCGCGGCTCTGCCCCGGCTCGAAGCGCACCGCGGTACCGGCCGGGATGTTCAGGCGCATGCCGCGGGTGGCGGCGCGGTCGAAAGCCAGGGCGTCATTGGTTTCGAAAAAGTGATAGTGCGAACCGACCTGGATCGGCCGGTCGCCACTGTTGGCCACGGTCAGGCTCAGGGTTCGCCGGCCGACGTTGAGCTCGATCTCGCCGGGCTGGATCCGGTATTCGCCAGGAATCATGCAGGTTGTCCCAGGGTCTTGAAGTAGATGGCGGTCGGCGCGTAGTGGCCGTCCGGGCTTTGGCAGTAGTTGGGCAGTTCGCCGACGCGGGTATAGCCCAGTGACTGGTAGAAGGTTTCCGCGGCCGAGCCGGCTTCGGTATCCAGGTACAACAGGCCGCGCTGGTGCTGGCGCGCGGCAAGTTCCAGGGCATTCATCAACTGCTGGCCGAGGCCGCGTCGACGGGCCTGGTGCAGGACCTGGAGTTTTTGCACTTCGGCGCGATTGCGCCCGTTGGCTTTCTGGCACAAGCCAAGTTGCACACTGGCCAGGACCCTTTCTTCCTGGACCACCACCCACAAGAGCAGGCTGCCGTTCTCCAGGTCGACCTGGACGGCGTTGAGGTAGGCGCGGGCCTGGGCGTCATCGATGTCGGCCAGAAAGCCGATCGAGGCCCCGTGCTGCACGGCGTCGAACAGCAAGTCGTGCAAGCCCTGGCGGTAGTGGGCAAAGCTTTCCGGGTTGACCCGGCGTAGTTGGGCGGCGTTCATCGTGGCTTACTCCTTGTGGGCCTGGGGTGGCTCCGAGCCTGGGTTGAGGGTCAATTGCATGAACGTCAGGTCGAGCCAGCGACCGAACTTGGTGCCCACCTGCGGCATCTGTCCGGTGGTGATGAAGCCGGCCCGCTCATGCAGACGGATCGACGCCGCGTTGCCGCTCTCGATGGCCGCCACCATCACGTGTTTGCCAGCGTCCCTGGCGCGCACCACCAGTGCTTCCATCAGGCGCGGACCGAGGCCGTTGCCGCGTTGGTCGTTGCGCACGTACACCGAGTGTTCCACGGTGTGGCGAAACCCATCGAAGGGCCGCCAGTCACCGAAAGAGGCGTAGCCGAGCACCTGCTCGTCGGCAGCGGCGATCACCAGGATCGGGTAGCCCTGGGCGTGGCGGGCGCTGAACCAGGCTTGGCGATTGGCCAGGTCGACCGCCTGTTCGTTCCAGATCGCGGTGGTGTTGAGCACAGCGTCGTTGTAGATGTCGCGAATCGCCGGCAGGTCGGCGGGCACGGCATCGCGGATGTGATACGGCATGGCGCGACCTCAGGCGATAGGTTGATGGACGGTGACCAGTTTGGTGCCATCGGGAAAGGTGGCTTCGACCTGGATCTGCGGGATCATTTCCGGGATGCCGGGCATCACCTGTTCGCGCTGCAGCAGGGTGGTGCCCAAGTGCATCAGCTCGGCGACGCTCTGGCCGTCCCGCGCGCCTTCGAGCAGCGCTGCGCTGATATACGCCATGGCCTCCGGGTAATTGAGTTTGACGCCGCGGGCCAACCGCCGCTCGGCCACCAGGCCGGCAGTGAAGATCAACAGCTTGTCTTTTTCGCGTGGGGTCAGGTCCATCGTGGAAATCCATCTGGGCAGAAAAAAAGAGCATTCGTAAGGTCGACCCGAACCCGTTGTCGGTGTTCAGGTATTCCATATTCGCGGCGCCAGCGCCTCGCGGCCGAGCAGGGCCGGGCGCAGCAGTGTCCATAAATCAATCAGCCAACCCCGCGCCAGCAAGGTTTCACTGGCCAGGCAGCGGGCAACCAGCAGCCCGGGAAGTTGAGTCAAATCCCCGCGTACCGGGTTGGGCAATGAGCGACAGGCCTGCAGCAGTTCGCTGTCGATCTCGCCGGTCACCAGCAAGGTGGCAAATACCGGCTGGCCGTCCAGGCCAATCGGCGAGTCGAGCAAACCGTCAGCGCCGACAATGCGCTGGCGTTCATGCCAGAGCAACTGGCCGTCGCGGCGGATCTCCAGTTGCGCTTGAAAGTGCCCATGCTCGAAGCGTTCGCCGCTGGCCGGGCGACCCAGTGCCACCACGTCCCAATAGAACAATCGCGCATCGCCCTGCAGTTCGATCGAGGTCTTGAGCTCTGCCCGGGCGGCGCTGAAGACGATGGTCTCCTGGGGCAGCCATTCCAGTGTGGCACCGGTGGCGACCTGCAAGTCGAGCTGCTGATAGGCGGGGCTGGCGGCGCGATACCACTTGGCGGCGCCAGGACTGGTCAACTGCGCCCAGGCGTTGGGCCCGACGCTCGCACGGACCTCCAGGCGATCGCCACCGGCAATCCCACCGGGTGGGTGGACAATGATGTGCTGGCACACTTCTGGGCCTTCGGCGTACAGGTGTTTTTGCACCCGCAGCGGACCTTGGTGGCGGCGCAGGGTCGGCCGCGTGCTGGCGCCGAAACGGGCGTAGCCGAGCTCGAGCTCGGCATGCCAGCTGGGTGTGAATGCGTTGTGTTGGGCAGTGGCAGTCATATTTTCTGATTATCGTCAGGACGCTAGAGACTAGATCGTTACCAGGCCGCGTACACCCTCGGCTTCCATGTTTTCGCCGCGACCTTGCTGGACGATCTCGCCTCGCGACATCACCAGGTACTGATCGGCCAGCTCTGCAGCGAAGTCGTAGAACTGTTCCACCAGCAGGATGGCCATGTCACCGCGTGCCGCAAGCTGCTTGATCACCGCGCCGATCTCCTTGATCACCGAGGGCTGGATGCCTTCGGTGGGTTCATCGAGGATCAGCAGGCGTGGCCGGCTGGCCAGCGCACGACCGATGGCCAACTGTTGCTGCTGGCCACCGGAGAGGTCACCGCCACGGCGTAGCTTCATTTGCAGCAGCACCGGGAACAGCTCGTAGATGAAGCCCGGTACTTCCCGGGCTTCGGCGCCGGGGAAACGCGACAGCCCCATCAACAGGTTTTCTTCGACGCTCAGCCGGGGGAAGATTTCCCGGCCCTGGGGAACATAGGCGATACCAGCATGAACCCGCTGGTGCGGCTTGAGCCCACTGATGGTCTTGCCCTCCCAGTTCACCGCGCCCTCCTTGGCCGGCAGCAGGCCCATCAGGCATTTGAGCAGGGTGGTCTTGCCCACGCCGTTGCGCCCGAGCAGGCAGGTGACTTCGCCAACCTTCACCTCGAAACTGAGGCCGCGCAGGATGTGGCTACCGCCGTAGTACTGGTGCAATTTATCGACTTGCAGCATGTTCAAATTCTCCTCAATTCCCTGTGGAGCGGGCGCTCGCTCCTACAGAGAGCAATCCACACCTGCGTTCAGCGCCCGAGATAAACCTCGATCACCCGCTCGTTGTCCTGCACCTGCGCCAGTGACCCCTCGGCCAGCACGCTGCCCTGGTGCAATACGGTGACGTGGTCGGCGATCGAACCGACGAAGCCCATGTCGTGCTCCACCACCATCAATGAATGTTTACCGGCCAGGCGCTTGAACAGCTCGGCGGTGAACTCGGTCTCGGCGTCGGTCATGCCCGCTACCGGTTCATCGAGCAACAGCAATTGCGGGTCTTGCATCAGCAGCATGCCGATTTCCAGGAATTGTTTTTGCCCGTGGGACAACAGGCCGGCGGGGCGATTGACCGAGGCGGTCAGGCGAATGGTGTCCAGCACCTCACTGATCCGGTCGCGCTGCTCGCCATTGAGTCGGGCGCGCAAACTGGCCCATACCGACTTGTCGGTCTTTTGCGCCAGCTCCAGGTTCTCGAACACGCTCAGGGCTTCGAACACCGTGGGTTTCTGGAACTTGCGGCCGATCCCGGCCTGGGCGATCTGCACTTCGCTCATGCGGGTCAGGTCCAGGGTCTCGCCGAACCAGGCCTTGCCGTGGCTGGGGCGGGTCTTGCCGGTGATCACATCCATCAGGGTGGTCTTGCCAGCCCCGTTGGGACCGATGATGCAGCGCAGTTCACCGACGCCGATGTACAGGTTGAGACTGTTCAACGCCTTGAAACCATCGAAGCTGACGCTGATGTCCTCCAGGGTGAGGAGGGTGCCGTGGCGGGTGTTCAGGCCTTTTCCGGCGCGCTGCCCGAGGCCGATGGCATCGCGGCTGCTGCCGGCATCCTTGTTTGGTTCCAGGATCGGTTCGAGCATGAATTCGGCGGTCGCAGTGACTCTCATTGTTCACCTCTTTTTCTCAGCAGGCCGATCACGCCCTTGGGCAGGTACAGGGTGACGATGATGAACAGCGCACCGAGGAAGAACAGCCAGTATTCGGGAAAGGCCACGGTGAACCAGCTCTTCATGCCGTTGACCACGCCGGCGCCCAGCAGCGGGCCGATTAGCGTGCCGCGTCCGCCCAGGGCGACCCAGACGGCGGCTTCGATGGAGTTGGTCGGGGACATTTCGCTGGGGTTGATAATGCCTACCTGGGGCACGTAGAGCGCACCGGCCAGGCCGCAGAGCACCGCGCTCAAGACCCAGACAAACAGCTTGAACCCGCGTGGGTCGTAGCCGCAGAACATCAGCCGGTTTTCCGCGTCGCGCAGGGCGGTCAGCACTCGGCCGAACTTGCTTTGCGCCAGGCGCCAGCCGATGAACAGGCTGGCCACCAGCAGCAGTACGGTGGCACTGAACAGCACCGCGCGGGTGCCAGGTTCGGTGATGCCGAAGCCGAGGATGGTGCGAAAGTTGGTGAAGCCGTTGTTGCCGCCAAATCCGGTCTCGTTGCGGAAAAACAGGAGCATGCCGGCGAAGGTCAGGGCCTGGGTCATGATCGAGAAATACACGCCCTTGATCCGCGAGCGAAAGGCGAAGAAACCGAACACCAGCGCCAGCAAGCCGGGGGCCAGCACCACCAGGCACAGGGTCCAGAGAAAGCTGCTGGTGCCGGTCCAGAACCACGGCAGCTCAGTCCAGGAGAGGAAGGTCATGAACGCCGGCAAGCCGTCCCCCGAGGCCTGGCGCATCAGGTACATGCCCATGGCGTAGCCACCGAGGGCGAAGAACAGGCCGTGGCCCAGGGACAGCAGGCCGGCGTAACCCCAGACCAGGTCCAGGGCGAGGGCGACGATGGCGTAGCAGAGGATCTTGCCGACCAGGGTCAGGGTGTAGGCCGAGACATGCAGGGCGTTGTCGGCGGGCAGCAGCGACAACAGCGGTAGCGCCAGTAGCGACAACACCAGTAGCGTACCGACGGCAATCGTCACCTTGGGCCCGGCCTTGCGGGTGGCGGTAATGAGCAGGGGCTGGTTCATCAGTCGATTACCCGTCCTTTGAGTGCGAAGAGGCCTTGCGGGCGTTTCTGGATGAACAGGATGATCAGCGCGAGGATCAGGATCTTGCCCAGCACCGCACCGATCTGCGGCTCGAGGATCTTGTTGGCGATCCCCAGGCCAAAGGCGGCGAAGACGCTACCGGCCAGTTGGCCGACGCCACCGAGCACTACTACCAGGAAGGAGTCGATGATGTAGCTCTGGCCGAGGTCCGGGCCGACGTTGCCGATCTGGCTCAGCGCGACGCCGCCGAGCCCGGCGATCCCGGAGCCGAGGCCAAAGGCGAGCATGTCCACGCGCCCGGTGGGCACGCCGCAGCAGGCGGCCATGTTGCGATTCTGGGTGACGGCGCGCACGTTCAAACCCAGGCGGGTCTTGTTCAGCAGCAGCCAGGTGAGCACCACCACAAACAGCGCAAAGGTGATGATCACGATACGGTTGTACGGCAGCACCAGGTTGGGCAGGACCTGGATCCCGCCCGAAAGCCAGGTCGGGTTGGCGACCTCGACGTTCTGCGCACCGAACAGCAGCCGGACCAGTTGAATCAGCATCAGGCTGATGCCCCAGGTGGCGAGCAGGGTTTCCAGCGGGCGGCCGTAAAGGTGGCGGATCACCGTACGCTCGAGTGCCATGCCGATGCCGGCGGTGACAAAAAACGCCACCGGCAAGGCCAGTAGCGGATAGAACTCGATGGCGTTGGGGGCGAAGCGCTGGAGCAGCATTTGCACCATGTAGGTGGAGTAGGCGCCGAGCATCAGCATTTCGCCGTGGGCCATGTTGATCACCCCCAGCAGGCCGAAGGTGATCGCCAGTCCCAATGCCGCCAGCAGCAGGATCGAGCCCAGCGACATGCCGCTGAATGCCTGGCCGAGCAACTCGCCCACCAGCAGTTTGCGCTTGACCTGGCCGAGACTGGTTTGCGCTGCGGTGAGGACCGCGGTGTCGGTTTCGACTCCAGGTTGGAGCAGGCTTTCCAGGCGGGTGCGGGCCAGTGGGTCGCCGGTTTCACCGAGCAGGCGCACTGCGGCCAGGCGCACGGCCGGGTCACTGTCGACCAGTTGCAGGTTGGCCAGGGCCAGGCTCAGGGCCGCGTGCACCGGTTCATCCGCTTCGCCAGCCAGTTGCTGGCCGAGGAATTTCAATTGTGCCGGCTTGGCGCTTTTCTGCAGTTGTTGCGCCGCACCGAGTCGCACCCGGGGATCGGCGGCGAGCAGTTGCTGGCTGGCCACGGCGGTGTCGATCAGACCCCGCAGGCGATTGTTCAGGCGCAGGGTCTTGGCTTGGCCGTCGACGGTCACTACGCCTTGCTGCAAGGCATCGATCAATTCGACGCGCGCCGGATCGGGCTGCGCGGCCCAGGCTTCGAGCAGCCGGGCTTGCTGCGCCGGATTGGCGGCGACGAAGTCTTCGGCATCGCCGGCGTGGCTGGCCAGAGGCAGCAGTAGCGCTGCGAGTGTAAGGAACAGGCGAAAAAGCGACATGGTGATGTCCTGAATAGCAGCGACTACCCCTGTAGGAGCCGAGCTTGCTCGCGATAGCGGTGCATCAGACACACTGCCATCGTGAGCAAGCCGCAAGCGGGCACCCGCTCCCACAGGATTCTATTGGTCCGCTCAGTTGCTCTTGACCGCGTAATCCGGCTTCTTGTCGTTGCCGGCAATGAACGGGCTCCAGGGCTCGGCGCGGATCGGTCCTTCGGTCTGCCAGACCACGTTGAACTGACCGTCGGCCTGGATCTCGCCGATCATCACCGGCTTGTGCAGGTGGTGGTTGGTCTTGTCCATGGTCAGGGTGTAGCCCGACGGTGCGGCGAAGGTCTGGCCGGCCAGGGCTTCACGGACCTTGTCGACATCGGTGGACTTGGCTTTCTCGGCGGCTTGCGCCCACATGTGGATGCCGACGTACGTGGCTTCCATCGGGTCGTTGGTGACGGCCTTGTCGGCGCCCGGCAGGTTGTGTTTCTTGGCGTAGGCCTTCCAGTCTGCGACGAACTTCTGGTTGACCGGGTTCTCCACCGACTCGAAGTAGTTCCACGCCGCGAGGTTGCCCACCAATGGCTTGGTGTCGATGCCGCGCAGTTCTTCCTCGCCTACCGAGAATGCGACGACGGGCACGTCGGTGGCCTTCAAGCCCTGGTTGGCGAGCTCCTTGTAGAACGGCACGTTGGAGTCGCCGTTGACCGTGGAGATGACGGCGGTCTTGCCGCCGGCCGAGAACTTCTTGATGTTGGCGACGATGGTCTGGTAATCGCTGTGGCCGAACGGCGTGTAGACCTCTTCGATGTCCTTGTCGGCCACGCCTTTGGCGTGCAGGAACGAGCGCAGGATTTTGTTGGTGGTGCGCGGGTAGACGTAGTCGGTGCCCAGCAGGAAGTAGCGCTTGGCGCTGCCGCCTTCTTCGCTCATCAGGTATTCCACGGCGGGGATCGCCTGTTGGTTCGGCGCGGCACCGGTGTAGAACACGTTCGGCGACATCTCCTCGCCTTCGTATTGCACCGGATAGAACAGCAGGCCATTGAGCTCTTCGAACACTGGCAATACCGACTTACGCGACACCGAGGTCCAGCAACCGAATACCACGGCCACCTTGTCCTGGGTCAGCAGTTGCCGGCCCTTTTCGGCAAATAGTGGCCAGTTCGACGCTGGGTCGACGACCACCGGCTCCAGCAGCTTGCCATTGACGCCGCCCTTGGCGTTGATTTCGTCGATGGTCATCAACGCCATGTCTTTGAGCGAGGTTTCAGAGATCGCCATGGTCCCGGACAGGGAATGCAGGATGCCAACCTTGATGGTCTCGGCGGCCTGGACTGTCCAGGTCATGCCCATCGCGGCAATGCTTGCCGAAAGTGTGAAAGCCTTGATCAAGCTGCGACGCTTCATTGTGCGATCTCCATGAACTCATGAGTTTTCTTGGTTGGCAGATGCGAACTACTGAAGGCTCATTAGCAAGGGCTGTGCCCAGTCGGAGAAAGGCAGGTAAATGTCGTGCTAGAGCGCTGGCGTTGGCTGGCAATGCACCAGGAGGGGACAATCGGCGGGCGTTGGTGCAGGGGCATGCGCCAGCTTGGCGCATGGGTGGCGGTGCCGGGACCCCAGGTGGGGGCTCCCGTCAGCTTATCGAGGGGGTTTACTGCTTGATGCACGTCTCCATGCCGTTGCCACCGCCTTCATACTCCGGGCCGTAGTAATACTTGCTGAAAGATACGCGGCCATCGGCGGCCGTTTTAACCTGCGCGATTCCCACGCCGTAATCTTTCAGGGCCGGGTCAGTGTGGGCAAAGTAGATCGCCAGCGACTTCCTGTGCGCGGCGGCGAAGCCGTTGTAGAAGGAGTTGTCGGCCAGGGTCAGGGTGAAACTGTAGGCACCATACGGACCGGTACTTTGCTCGGGGTTGAGCTGCATATCGACGGTGCCTTTGTACTCCCCTATATGACTGTCCATGCCAGTACATTGATATTTTCCCGAATAGTCAGTGCCGGTGAACGGCGGCTGGGCTGCCAGTGCGGGCAGTGAAACGAAGGCGAGGGAGGCTAGGATCTTCTTTATCAAGTTGACCTCTTTCAATTCTTTGTAGGAATTGTACGGATTGAAAAGTAGGAAGTTTCCCGCAACTAATGTTGTCTGGTTAGTGGGTGCTTAAGTTGCGGCAGCGGGAGTATGCCGAGGATTAGGCGGCGGCTCAAAACCAACCCAAGACAAGACTTTTCAAGTTGTTCAACGGTATTTCAAGCACCCTTGAAATACCGTTGCTCCGTCCCTGGCGATGTTCAGGAAGAAGAGGAGGCCGCTGCAGTCTGCCGGCTCACGCGCGCTAGCAGGAAACGGTCCAGCACCCACATCACCACCAGCGAAGCACCCACCAGCGGGAACAGCACGGCCAGCACCAGCATGATCAGCACCCCGGTTTTCCAGGTCGGCAGGCCATGGCGCAACGGTGGTACCCCGACTTTGCCCTGGGGCCGGCGCTTCCACCAGATCACCACGCCACTGACGGCGCTGAGCAGGATCATCAGGCAGATCAGCAGCACGATGAGCTGGTTGAGCACGCCGAACATCTTGCCTTCGTGCAGCATTACCCCCATTTCCGTGGCGCGGGCGACGTTGCCATAGTGTTCCCAGCGCACATCGGCCAGGACCTTGCCGCTGTACTGATCGACGTGCAGGGTGGCGTCGTTGCGCGGGTCGTCGGCGAACACGGCGATGGTGAACACACCGCTGGCGCTGGTAGGCAAGGTGATGCTGTAGCCCGGCTCGACCCGGCCTTGCTCGGCGATGTCCTGCACCGCCTGCAGGCTGATGCCCGGTGCTGCCGGCGCGCTGCTGGCGCCGTTGTGGGCCATGTGTTCGGCGTGGTCGCCGGACATCGGCATCGGCGTATTTTCCATGGCCCAGGGCACGGTCTGGCGGGCCGCGGTGTTGAGGCTGCGCGCTTGCTCGTCGGACTTGGGGACGTTGTCCCACATGGCGGCCGGGAACTGGTTCCAGAGTTCGGCGTAGGATTTGCCCCAGAAACCGGTCCAGGTCATACCGCTGAGCAGCATGACCAGCAGCAATGCCGCCCCCCAGAAGCCGGTGACGGCGTGCAGGTCACGCCACAGCACCCGACCACGACTGTTCAGGCGAGGCCAGAGAATGCCGGCGCCGCCCTTGCCACGAGGCCACCAGAGGTAGACCCCGGACACCACCAGCACGATGCCCCAGCCGGCCGCCATCTCGATCAGGCGATCGCCGAGGGTGCCGATCATCAGTTCGCCGTGAATCGCGCGGGCGATGGCTTGCAGGTTGTACTTGGCATCCTGCTCGCCGAGGATGTCGCCGTGGTAGGGGTCGACGAATACGTTGAGTTCGTTGCCCTGGTTGTGCAGCACAAATTGCGCGCTGCGCTCGGCATTGATCGCCGGCAGGTACTGGGTGACCTGGCCCTGTGGATACGCCGTTTGCACCCTGCGCAGCAGGTCGTCGGCACTGAGGGTGTGATGGCCGGCCGGGACATTCAGCAGGTTGCCGTACATCAGGGGATCGAGTTGTGGCTTGAACAGGTAAATGGTGCCGGTCAGTGCCAGCATCACCATGAAAGGGGCGACGAACAGCCCGGCATAAAAATGCCAGCGCCAGGCCAGGTTGTAGAAGGACACTTTGGGTTGGCTCATCAATAGCACTCCGCTCGGCTATGAATCTTTTATAGGTGTTGTGTGCTGCTGGTTCTGTAGCAACTGGCGCGGGCAGCGCCAGTTGCTACAGGCATGGCGTCCTTGCGAAGCGTTTTAGAAACTCATGTCCACTTTGGTCCAGAACGTGCGCCCCGGTTCATTGATCGCTTGTGGATCATTGGCCGGGTAGCCGAACCCAGCGTTGCCGGCCAGGTTCAAATGCTCGGCGTAGTCCTTGCCGAACAGGTTGTCGATGCCGCTGCTGACCTTCCAGTGCTGGTCGATGCGGTAGGCGCCATTGAGGGAGAACACCGCGAAGCCGGGGCTCTTGTCGTAGTCCTTGCCCACCACGTTGCCTTTGTTCTGGTCTATGCGGTTTTGCGCGGCGACTACCCGCCACAAGGCACCGGCGCTCCAGTTGTCTTCGCTGTAGGTCAGGCCGAAACGCGCGTCCAGCGGCGGCATTTGCGGCAGGGCGGTGTCGTGGGTGGTGTCTTTGCCCCAGGCGTAGGCCAGGGTGGCGTCGGCTTTCCAGTGGGATGTCAGGTTGTAGGCTGCACCCAGTTCACCACCCATGATGCGGGCGTTGATGTTCTCGGCCCGCGAGCTGGTGCCCATGGGCGTGGGGGTGTAGTCGAACAGGATGTAGTCGTGCACTTCGCCGATGTAGGCCGAGGCCCAGGCTTCGAGGTCCTGGGTCTTGTATTGCAGGCCGACGTCGAGCTGGGTGGTTTTCTCCGGCTGGATCGAGTCGAAGGCGTTGAGCGACCCCGCGGGACCGGACTTGGGCGAAAACAGCTCCCAGTAATCCGGGAAACGCTCAGCGTGGCCCAGGCCTGCGTACAGGGTGGTCGGGCTGTCCGCCAGGTCGTGTTCGTAGCGCACGAAGCCGCTGGGCAAGGTATCGGCGCGGGTGTCGTCGGCCGTCGGGTTGGGCTTGCTCATCATTCCGGAGCCGATGCTCTGGCGAAAATCCTTGGCCGAGGCACGGTCCAGGCGTGCGCCAGTGATCAGGCGATTGCGGTCGGCGGCGTACCAGGTCAGTTCACCGAACAGGCCGTAATTGTGGAAGTCCGCATCCTTGTTGCGTGGCACGTCCTTGTAGGTGTCGATGCCCATGGCGCTGCGCTGGCGGTGTTCGTTGGTCTGTGCGTCGACACCGCTGACCAGTTGCAGGTCGGCCCAGCGCCAGGTGGCCTTGACCCGCGCACCGAGGGTCCGGCGGTCGACGTTGGAGGCCATGGGGCCGGCCATCATCCCGGTGCCGGAGGGCGTGCGCAGGGTGTAGTTGTCCATCACGTGGTCGGCGTAGTTGTAGTAGACCTGGGCTTCGAGTTTCTCCAGCACTTCGCTGAGGTCCGACTGCACGAAACGCAGGCCCAGGCTTTCGCGCTTGAACTGTGAACCGTCCATGCCGCGTCCGGCATAACGCGCTTCACCGTCGCCCTTGCCGGCGGTCAACTCCAGCAAGGTGTCGGTGTTCGGGGTCCAGCCGACGGCGACGTCGCCGTTCCACTTGTCATAGCGCGACGGCACGCTGTCGTTGTTGCCGTCCTTATAGTCATCGGAGTGGGCAGTGTTGCCGATCACCCGCACGTAGCCCTGTGGGCCACCCGCAGCGGCATCCAGCACTTTGTCGAAGCGCCCGTTGGAGCCGCCCAGCACGCTGGCATTCACCCGGCTGCCGAGTTCGCCGAAACTTTCCGGTTCGCGATCGAAGAGGATCGTGCCAGCCGAGGCGCCGGGGCCCCAGAGCACGGTTTGTGGGCCCTTGATCACCGTGAGCGTGTCGTAGGTTTCCGGGGAGATGTACGAGGTGGGTGCGTCCATGCGGCCAGGGCAGGCGCCCAGCAGCATGCTGCCGTTGGTGAGGATGTTCAGCCGCGAGCCGAACATGCCGCGCAGCACCGGGTCGCCATTGGTGCCTCCGTTGCGCACCAGGGCGAAGCCGGGAATGGTCTTCAAGTAATCGCCACCGTCGCTGGCCGGCACCGGTTGGCGCGGGTCCTTGGGGTTGGTGACGATGGTCAGGGGCGAGCTGGGGGCAATGCCCGTAATCACGGTGGGGCTCAGCTCTTCGGCGTGCTGGCTGTGATCAACGGCCGTCTCGGCGGCGCCGGCCAATGGCGTGAGCAGGGCGCCGCACAGCAGCGCGGTGGCCTGTTTGAGGCGAACGCGCAAGGTATTAGGGGCGAAAGTTGCCTGGGCAGCGCTCAGGCGTGGGGCAGCAGAAAACCTGGACATAACAGTTCCATCAATCAGTCGTAAACACACGGCCAGCAGCCTGTGGCTGTCGAGTTCAACAGTTGGCCGTGTCAGTGGGGATGTGGGTGTTTACGCATTGATGGGTGGGGCGCGGGTGCGGGCGCCGGGGAAGACGGTCAGCCGGGCATGACCCAGGCGAGGTGATGAGCTGATGAAACCTTGCGCCAGAGGCGGGTCGAAAGTCGCCAGGGCCAGGCTGCCTGGCAGTGCCGGGCAATTGAAGAGCAGGTTGCAGTAGCCGCACTTTTCCCAGATTGCATGGTGATCGGCCTGGGGCGCGCAGTGTTCGGCGGGCGCTTGGGCCTCATGCCCGGCATGGGCTCCGGGCGCCATGTCCATGCTCATGTCCATCGACATGTTCATGGACATTGGGGCGCGTTGATCCATCGGCATCGACTGAGAAATCAGTGGGCCGATAAAGATCAACAGCATGGCAAACAGACTGACCCAACTGCCACGCGCGACCGTCAAGCTGGTCTTGCGTGGAGTTGTGCGCCTGCGGCCGGGTGAGCGCTGCGCGTTCACGGGCGGTGGTGCTGCCGGTTACTGGGCGTGCTGGTGCGTGTCGGTGCCAGCGGGCGGTTGTTTCTGCACCGCGACGTCCACGGTGAGGTTGCCGGCCTTCTCGAAATGCAGGGTCAACGGGAAGCGCTTGCCGTCGCTCAGCAGGCTGCGGTCCTTAAGCTCCATGAGCATCACGTGGTAGGCCATTGGCGCGAACGTGATGGTGCCGCCGGCGGGAATCTCGACGCTGGGCACCTGCTGCATTTTCATCAGGTCTTTTTGCATCAGGTGTTCGTGCAACTCGGCTTTGCCCGAGATAGGCGAGTCCACACTGAGCAGTCGGTCAGCGGTTTTGCCATTGTTGTGAATGACAAAGTAGGCCGCCACGGTCGGGGCATTGGGCGGCAGCTCTTGTGACCAGGGGTGGGCGATGTCCAGCTCACCGGCCTTGTATTCATGGGCATTGGCAAAGCAGGCAGGCAACAGCAATGCGGCGAGCAGCAACGTGTGCTTCACCAGGGATGGTTTTGACATGGCAGTTCTCCGAAACGATTAAAACGCAGGGTAGTTGCGAATCGAATCAGACCAGGGGAGAGGCCCGGGGGTTGAGACTGGGCCATTGCTGGCGCGGTGTCGGCGAGTCGAGGGTCGGCGCCGGCAGGCTGCGATTGGCTTCGAACCGGGCGAAGTACAGCTGCGGCGTATGCCCGGGCAATGCCACCAGGGGCGCTGAACCCGAGCAGCACCAGCAGTGCTGCATGTTGGAGTGTTGCTCGCCGGGCGGGGTTTTCTGTTCAAGGTTACCCAGGGAGATGGCGACCATGCGGGTGCCACTGGACGAGCAGAAACTGCCCCACATCAATTGCTCGGTCGGCGACTGGCCGGACGCTTTGGCCATGGCGCTGGACATCGGCATGGCGAGCATGTTGAACAGCACTGCGAAGCAGGCGATCCAGGCAATTGCTAGCCGTTGTCGGGACATGGTCAGATCCGGTGAAGTGGGAGATCAGGCGGCGTATTTAGCCTGATCGGGGTGGATAAGTAAAAAGCTGTCGTGCGGTGTGGTGTCGCAGTGTCATCAGGCAGCTGTCGCGTGAAGCTTGAGGCCCAGGGCCTTCATCACCTTCATGATAGTCGCGAATTCCGGATTGCCAGTGCTGCCGAGTGCCTTGTACAGGCTTTCACGGCCCAACCCGGTGTCGCGGGCGATCTGTGTCATGCCTTTGGCGCGCGCAATGTCATTGAGCGCGCAACGGATCAATACACCGTCGCCTGCATCCTCTTCAAAGCAGGCGTCCAGGTAGGCCGCCATTTCCTCAGGTGTCTTGAGGTATTGGGCGACGTCGAAACGGATAAATTGTTCAGCCATGGCTTACTCCTCGCTACCGATGTTTCGCGCCATCGACTGCGCGCGCTGGATGTCGCGTTTTTGCGTCGACTTGTCCCCTCCCGCCAACAACAGATAAACCACTCGATGTTTGCGGGTGAAGTACATTCGATAGCCAGGCCCGTAATGAACACGCATTTCATAAACAGCCTCACCCACAGGTTCACAATCACCGAAGTTGCCATGTTCCGCAGCTCGAAGCCTCGCCAGCAGGCGAGCCTTGCCGATGGTGTCCTTGATTGAGCCAAGCCAGTCGGAAAATAGGTCTGACTGTTCGAAGTCGATCATGGCTGATCGTATTCCTTGGGATACAGGTTGGCAAGCAGCACTTTCTCCAGGGCGAACGGCGGGTGCCGAGTAATCTTGGGTCGTGTGCTCGAAAGATTGAGGTATTTACGAAGAGTTGACGCAATGTAGAGCAGGCGTGTCGGGTTACACCAGACAGCGCTTTCTGGTTGTCTTGCCTGCTTTTTCTTGCTTGCCGTTGGTGGTCAGGAACCGTCTGACAACGACAGTGCCTTCAATACCTGCTCCACAGTGACAAATTCCCGATCCGCCGCTGGCAACACCGGACGCTTGAGAATCAGCACCGGCACCCCACACTCGCGGGCTACTTCGAGTTTCGGTTCGGTGGCGCTGCTGCCGCTGTTCTTGCTGATCAGGACGTCGATCTGCCGACGCTGGAACAGCGCGCGTTCGTCTTCGAGGTGGAATGGGCCGCGGGCTCCGAGCACTTCGCAGCGCGGGTTGCCGGGGTAAACCTCGAGCGCGCGCAAGGTCCAGAACTGCCCGGCCGGGATTTCGTCCAGGTGTTGTAG
This sequence comes from Pseudomonas sp. P5_152, assembly GCF_033989915.1. NCBI lineage: Bacteria > Pseudomonadati > Pseudomonadota > Gammaproteobacteria > Pseudomonadales > Pseudomonadaceae > Pseudomonas > Pseudomonas sp. P5_152. The sequence goes on from NZ_JASFAH010000002.1 coordinate 3,731,929, forward strand.
CGGCTCGCGGCCCAAGGTGAACAGCGGGCGTTGGAACGGCTTGAGGGCTGCACTCAGTTCGGCCCAGTCGCTGACTTCGCGCCAGTCATCGCCGGCTTGCGCCTGCCACGCTGGCCGGCGCAGCGCCCAGCATGGGATAGCGCTGAGTCGCGCGGCAGTGACGGCGTTCTGGCTGATCTGTGCGGCGTAGGGGTGGGTGGCGTCGAGCAGCAGGTCGATGCCTTGTTCCTGGATGAAACGGGCCAGGCCTTCGGCGCCGCCATAACCGCCGACGCGCACCTGGCACGTCAGGTCGCTGGGTACCCGGCCGACACCGGCCAGGCTGTAGATGTGCTGCGCGCCAAGCGTGCGAGCGATCGCCAGGGCTTCGGTGATACCGCCGAGCAACAACAGCCGTTTCATGGCAAGACTCCCGCTTGACCGACAATGCCGCCCTGGCGGTCGATGGCAAATACTTCGACCTGGACCTGGGCCGGCACCACGCTGCGGGCGAACGCCAGGGCGTGCTGGCACACCGCGTCACCCAGGGCGATGCCGGCGGCGCTGGCCATCGCCAGGGCCTGCTGACTGGTGTTGGCTTGGCGAATCTGCTGCTGCAGTGCGGCGTCGGCGCCCACCGCAGCGGCCCATTCGGCCAGTTGCCCAAGGTCGATGCTCGAATGTCGACTGTGCAGGTCCATGTGGCCGGCGGCGAGCTTGCTGATCTTGCCGAAGCCACCACACAGGCTGAGTTTATCCACAGGCACTTTGCGCAGGTGCTTGAGCACCGCACCGACAAAATCGCCCATTTCGATCAGGGCGATTTCCGGCAGGTTGTAGACCCGGCGCATGGTGTCTTCGCTGGCGTTGCCGGTGCAGGCGGCGATGTGCAGGTAGCCGTTGGTCTTGGCGACGTCGATGCCCTGGTGGATCGAGGCGATGTACGCCGCGCAGGAAAACGGCCGGACGATGCCGCTGGTGCCGAGAATCGACAGGCCACCGAGAATGCCCAGGCGCGGGTTCATGGTCTTCAGCGCCAGGGCTTCACCGTCCTGGACGTTGACCGTCACCGCAAAACCGCCGGCATAACCGAGCTCCAGGGCCAGGGCGCCGAGGTGGTCGCTGATCATCTTGCGCGGCACCGGATTGATCGCCGGCTCGCCGACGCCCAGCACCAGGCCTGGGCGGGTCACGGTGCCGACGCCAAGCCCGGCACTGAAGCGAATGCCGGGCTCGGCGGTCAGGCGCACCTGGCTGTAGAGCAAGGCACCGTGGGTCACGTCCGGGTCGTCGCCGGCATCCTTGATTGTGCCAGCCTCGGCGCCGTCGGCCAGGAGCCGGCAGAACTCCAGGCGCATCTGCACCTGCTTGCCCTTGGGCAGGACGATCTGCACCGCGTCACTGCTGCCGCCGCCCAGCAGCAAGCGCGCCGCCGCGAGGCTGGTGGCGGTGGCGCAACTGCCGGTGGTCAGGCCGCTGCGCAGGGGGGCGGGTTGTTCGCCGGTTTCGTCACGCATCGAGGGGTTTGACCAGATCCAGCAAGGTAATCGGCAGCGCCTGGCGCCAGGTGTCGAACTCGCCCAATGGCTGGGCCTGGGCGATGTGCAGCCGGGTCAGTTCGCCGCCGTGCCGCTCACGCCAGGCCAGCAAGGTCATTTCGCTTTGCAGGGTGACGGCGTTGGCAACCAGTCGGCCGCCGGGTTTGAGTTGCGCCCAGCACGTTTCGAGCACGCCGGCACGAGTCACGCCGCCGCCAATGAATATCGCGTCCGGGCGTTCGAGTCCGGCCAGCGCTTGTGGTGCGCTGCCGCGAATCAGCTGCAGGCCGGGGACGCCGAGGGTGTCGCGGTTGCGCTCGATCAGTAGCTGGCGGCCTGGGTCCGCCTCGATGGCAAAGGCGCGGCAACTGGGGTGGGCGCGCATCCATTCGATACCGATCGAGCCTGAGCCTGCGCCGACATCCCACAACAATTCGCCGGGTATCGGCGCCAGGTGGGCCAGGGTCACGGCCCGCACGTCGCGCTTGGTCAATTGGCCGTCGTGGGCGAAGGCCGAGTCCGGCAGGCCGGCCAGACGCGACAGGCGCGCAGCAGTCGGTTCGGCGATGCACTCGATGGCCAGCACATTGAGGTCGGCGACCGCGGGATCGTCCCATTCGCTGGCAAGGCCGTCGATCCGCCGCTCCTGCTCGCCGCCCAGGTGTTCCAGCACGCTGATCCGGCTCGGGCCGAAGCCCCGTTCACGCAGCAGCGCGGCCAATGCAGCCGGGCTGTGTCGGTCGTTGCTCAGCACCAACAGGCGTACCCCACTGAACAATTGGCCGTTGAGCGCGGCCAGTGGCCGGGCCACCAGCGACAGGCAGACCGCCTCTTGCAGTGGCCAGCCGAGGCGGGCGGCTGCCAGGGAGCAGGACGACGGCGCGGGCAGGATCAGCATCTCTTCGCTGGGCACCTGACGCGCCAGGCTGGCGCCGACGCCGAAAAACATCGGGTCACCACTGGCCAACACACAGACCGGTGCGCCGCGTTGCACCAGGAGCGGCTCCAGGGAGAACGGGCTTGGCCACAGTTGGCGCTCGCCACGGATGCACACCGGCAGCAGATCGAGCTGGCGCTGGCCGCCGATAATCCGTGCGGCCCCCAGCAATGCACGCCGGGCCTGCTTGCCCAGTCCCTTGAAGCCGTCTTCTCCGATGCCTACGACTGTCAGCCAGGGGGCCATCTATATTCCTCAAACATGAAGGTTCCGACGGGCAGGCTTTTCATGCCGTCGGACAAAGCAGGCATAATACCGCGCCTTCGCCCGCGAAGTGCTTCTACCTCTTGAGTCGGTCGCCCCCTTGAACGAACGTCCGTTGCATCCTGCCTTACGCCCCTCGGCCTGTCCGGGGTTGCTGCGTATCGTCCAGGCGCTGGATGGCGGGATCTGTCGGATCAAACTGAGCGGCGGCTCGATCAGTGCCGCCCAGGCCCTTGCGGTAGCCACGGCTGCCGAGGAATTTGCCGGTGGGGTGATCGAGGCGACCAACCGCGCCAATTTGCAGATTCGCGGCATTACCGGCGAGCACTCGCGGCTGATCGAGCGCCTGCTGGCGGCCGGACTCGGTCCGCGCTCGGCGGCGGGTGACGATGTACGCAACCTGATGCTCAGTCCGGCCGCCGGCATCGACCGCGCCATGGTGCTGGATACCCGGGCGCTGGCGGCGCAGATCCTCGCGACCCTGGAGAGCAATCCGGGCCTGCATGACCTGTCCGCCAAGTTCGCCGTGCAACTGGATGGCGGGGAGGCGCTGGCCATGCTCGAGCACCCCCATGACCTGTGGTTGAGTGCGTTCGAGCGCAAGGGTGAGCCCTGGTTGGCCTTTGGCCTGGCCGGTTGCCCGACGGACACCGCCGCGGGTGCCGTGCGGCTCGACGACGGCCACTGCCTGGTGGTGGCGGTGCTGGAGCTGTTTCTCGCACTGGCGCGGCCGGAGCAGACTCGCATGCGCCACTTGCTGGCCGAACGTTCCGTGGACTCGCTGCTGGTGCTGCTCGGTGAACGGCTGCCGCTGCAGCGACTCGATACCTGGCAGCGCACGCCGGCACCGTCGGGGCGGCACCTGGGTACTTATCCACAGCGTCAGCCGGGCCTGGTCCATGTAGGGGCCGTGCCGCCGTTGGGACGGCTGACCTCGGAAATGCTCCAAGGCGCGGCGCTACTGTGTGAGCAATACGGTGATGCCAGTCTGCGCCTGACACCCTGGCAGAGTCTGTTGCTGCCCAACATCTGCGAGCAGGACGCGCCCGCCCTCAGCCAACAGTTGCAAGCGCTGGGGTTCCTGTTGAGCGCCGATCAGGCCTTGGCCCATGTGCTGGCCTGCACCGGTTCCACCGGTTGTGCCAAAGGCCTGGCCGACACCAAGCGCGACGGCCAGCGCCTGGCCGCGCTGCGCCAATCAGCCGACGCGCCACTGCAGGTGCATTTATCCGGTTGCCCGCGTTCCTGCGCCGCCGCCCATACGGCGCCCGTGACCTTGCTGGCGGTCAGCCCCGGTCACTACGACCTCTATTTTCGCGATGCAGGGCAGGCCGGTTTCGGCGCCCTGCAAGCACGTAACCTCACTATTGAAGCGGCGGGTGCACTGCTTGATGCCCGCCCACGGAGCCCCCTTGATGCTTGATTACATCCGCGACGGTCAGGAGATCTATCGCAACTCCTTCGCGATCATTCGCGCCGAGGCGAACCTGGACCGTATTCCGGCCGATCTGGAAAAACTCGCGGTGCGGGTGATCCACGCCTGCGGCATGGTCGAGGCCATCGATGGCCTGCAGTTTTCCGCCGGGGCGGGCAAGGCCGGGCGTGATGCGCTGGCGGCCGGTGCACCGATTCTGTGTGACGCGCGGATGGTCTCCGAGGGCGTGACCCGGGCCCGCTTGCCAGCCAACAACCCAGTGATCTGTACCCTGCGCGACGACAGCGTGGCCGAGTTGGCGCGCGAACTGGGCAACACCCGTTCCGCTGCGGCGCTGGAGTTGTGGCGTCCGCACCTGGAAGGCAGCGTGGTGGTGATCGGCAACGCCCCGACCGCGTTGTTCTACCTGCTGGAAATGCTCGACGCCGGCGCACCCAAGCCGGCGCTGATTCTCGGCTTCCCGGTGGGGTTTGTCGGCGCCGCCGAATCCAAGGCCATGCTCGCGGCGGACAGCCGAGGCGTGCCCTTCGTGATCATGCAAGGCCGGCTGGGCGGTAGCGCCATGGCCGCCGCCGCGGTCAATGCCCTCGCCACGGAGATTGAATGATGCAGCAACCTGGACGCTTGATCGGCCTGGGCGTGGGCCCCGGTGACCCGGAACTGATTACCGTCAAGGCCCTGCGCCTGCTGCGCGAGTCGCCCGTGGTGGCGTACTTCGTGGCCAAGGGCAAGAAAGGCAATGCCTTCGGCATCATCGAAGCCCACCTGCAAGAGGCGCAAAACCTGTTGCCGCTGGTGTACCCGGTGACCACCGAAGCGTTGCCAGCGCCGCTGTCCTACGAAGAAATCATCAGTGATTTCTACGACGGCGCTGCCCAGGCGGTGGCCGCGCACCTGGACGCCGGCCGCGACGTGGCGGTGATCTGCGAAGGCGATCCGTTCTTCTACGGCTCTTACATGTACCTGCACGACCGTCTGGCCACGCGCTATGAAGCCGAAGTGGTGCCAGGTGTGTGCTCGATGCTCGGTGGCGCTTCGGTGCTTGGCGCGCCGTTGGTGTATCGCAACCAGAGCCTGTCGGTGCTGTCCGGCGTGCTGCCCCACGAAGACCTCAAGCGCCGCCTGGCCGATGCGGACGCGGCGGTGATCATGAAGCTTGGCCGTAACTTCCCGAAAGTGCGCCAAGTGCTCGAGGAGCTGGGACTGGCCGAGCGAGCGCTGTATGTCGAGCGGGCGACCATGGCCAATCAGAAGATTGTGCCGCTGGATCAGGTCGAGCCGATGTCCTCGCCGTACTTCTCGCTGATTATCGTTCCTGGCGAAAGGTGGCAAGGCTGATGACCCATTCCACGCCAGCCATTGTCATTCTCGGCCAGGGTAGCCTGGCCACTGCGCGTCGCCTGCAACAGGTGTATCCCACCGCCTTGATCCACGGTCTCGGTGGGCGGGTAGAAGGCGCAGACCGGGTGTATCGGGAGTTCGGCGCGACCCTGCGCGAACTCTATCAACAGGGCACGCCGATCATTGCCCTGTGTGCGGCCGGTATCGTGATCCGCACCCTGGCACCGTTGCTGCTGGAGAAAGGTGCCGAGCCGCCGGTGCTGGCGGTGGCGGAAGACGGCAGCGCAGTAGTGCCGCTGCTGGGTGGTCTCGGCGGGGTGAATGGCATGGCCCGGGAGATTGCCGCGGCATTCGAGGTGGCGCCAGCGATCACCACCAGCGGTGAGTTGCGCTTCGGCACCTGCTTGCTCAATCCACCCAGCGGATATGCGTTGGGTGATCTGGAGGCGGGTAAACGTTTTGTCTCCGATCTGCTGGCCGGTCACTCCGTGCGCGTCGAAGGTGCCGCGCCCTGGCTGGCGCAAGCCCAACTGCCGGAGGATCCGCAGGCCCAGCATTCGATCCACGTCGGCAGTGCCGAGCGTGTGGCGACGGTCAACGAGTTGTTGATCTATCCGCGCAGCGTCGCGGTGATCGTGGCCAGCGCCGCAGAGGATCTGCCAGAGCGGATTCGCGCGGCCTTGCAGGAGGCGCAACTCGCGCTGCCGGCCCTGGCCTGCCTAGTGGCGCCGCAGGCACAGATGGCCTGCCCGGTGTTGCGTGAAGCCGCGCTGGCGTTGGCCGTACCGCTGCGTTTTGTCGCCTCGGCGATCGACCTTGAAACCCTGGCGCGCAGCGCCGTGCCAGAGGGGCGTCTGATCGCCTGCACCCAGGAGCTGATGATTGCCGTGGCCGAACAGCCGCTGCAGGTGAATCTTATCGGCCGCCCCCGTGGGCGTCTGGCGGTGATTGGCCTCGGCCCGGGCGCCGCCGAACTGATGGTGCCAGCGGTGAAAGCCGAACTGGCGCGAGCCACCGATGTGCTCGGCTATGAAACCTACGTACGCATGGCCGGACCGTTTCGTGAGGACCAGGTGCAGCACTGCACCGACAACCGCGAAGAGATGCAACGGGCCCGGCACGCCTTTGAACTGGCCGCCCAGGGGCGTTCGGTGATCGTGGTGTCGTCCGGTGATCCGGGAGTGTTCGCCATGGCGGCGGCGGTGCTTGAGGCGTTGCACGAGTCGGATGACCCGGCGTGGCATAACGTCGACCTGCAAATCCTGCCCGGGGTCTCTGCTTCGCTGGCCACCGCCGCCCAGGCCGGAGCACCGCTGGGGCATGACTTCTGCGTGATGTCGCTCTCCGATAACCTGAAACCCTGGTCGATCATCGAGAAGCGCCTGGACCTGGCAGCCGAGGCCGATCTGGCGCTGGCGTTCTACAACCCGATTTCCCGCTCGCGCCCCTGGCAGTTGGGGCGCGCGCTGGAGATTGTCGCCCAGCATCGCGCACCTGCAACGCCGGTAGTCCTGGGCCGGGACATCGGCCGCCCCGGCCAGACCCTGCGCATCACCACCCTCGGTGCGCTGACCCCTGATCAAGTCGACATGCGCACTATGGTGCTGGTCGGTTCTTCCACGACCTGCACTTTTCCACGTAGCGACGGCGGTGAGTGGGTCTATACGCCACGTTGGTATGGTGAAAAGCCTGGCACTTGAATAATAACGCCCCTTCTTAGGGGCGTTATTGTTTTACCCCTGTTAACGGATTTGTGAAGTTTGTATTGGGGGCAGATAACCGTGGCCGTATAACGCTGAATAAATCACAGCTTGAAGTCATTCTCTCGGTCTGCTGTTTCGCGGTGCCGAAGCGCTCGATGCGGCGTCAAGGCATGGACTGGAACTGGCCATGGAGTTTTCTGGCGAGCGTGTCTCGCTGTCACCAGCAGAGCTGATGGCGGGGCTTGAGCCGGGCCTCAGGGCACCAGGTAGCCCTTGACCCCGGTAAAGATGATTTGCGCCGCCAGTGCACAGACAAACAGCCCCATCAGGCGGCTGACGATCTGCAAGCCCTGGTCACCGAGAATCCGCTCGATCCGATTGGAAAGGTACAGCACCACGCCCACAGTGAGACTGGCCAGGGCAATACTCATGATCGCAGTGAGTTTATCGTCCCAGTGCGGTTGGCCGACGCCCATCACCAGCAAGGCACCGATGGTGCCGGGACCGACGGTCAGCGGGATGGTCAGCGGGACGATGGTCACATCCTGCTGCACGTTGTCGGTCTGCACCGCGGATTTGCCTTGGGCCATGCCCAATGCCGAGATGAACAGTACGCTGCCGGCGCCGATGCGAAAGGCGTCTACGGTGATGCCGAACACGTTGAAAATCACCCGGCCGAACAGGTACAGCAAAATGCTGGAAATCAGGGTCGCGAGTGCGACTTTCCACGCCAGGCGCCGACGCTCCTTGTTGGAATAGCCGCGGGTCAGGCTGATGAAGCACGACAGCACGAAGAACGGGCTATAGAGCACCAACATTTTCAGGTAAACGCTGAATAGCACGTGGAGCATGGTTTTGGCTCGCGGCGGGAGAGTGTTGGGGGAGTCTATCAGTCGGTCTATAGGTTGTGGGAGATGGCTGGGAGATCAATGATTATTTTGTCGGTACGTAGTTAGTTGTTTTGTTTAGGTAGTTCAATACTTGGGTGGCAGTTATTATTGGAAAGTTACAGGTTGTTGTTTGTGATTTTCCTTGTTCCTGTTTATGGTCGCTCTGCAGTCGCATGAAGAGGCTGGAATTATAATCAAGGAGCTGGTCATGAATGTTGTTGATGGTGTGTATGGAATGACTGCCGTCGGATGTGTTGAACGTATCAGGAGTTATGAGATAGCGAACTCCTCGACTCTACGCTCCCGCAGTTTTGCTTTGCCGGAAGTTGAGGCGCCGGAAAAAGCTGCTGTTGTCGGGGAGGGTGTTTTGTCTTTTACCGGTAATCTCGCTGGGCAAAATATCGACGATGTCATGCACGCGTTTCTTTTTGCAACGCTGGCGTCGAACAAAGCATTTCCGCGCGAGGAGCAGGGTAAGGAGTGGTACTACCATTTTGTCCAGGTCATGACCGATGCCGGTTGGCTGCCCACCCAGAAGTTTTATAACGACATCAATATCGGGGGTAACTCGGTGCGCATGGATGAATTGGTCCTGGAGATCCTTGGGGCTGTCGTGGCCGGGATTGCCTTGCCGGGTTCTACCTCCGCACTGATGCTGAAAGTGGCAAGTTCCGCCATCAACGCACTGAAAAAGCGCGAAACCGCGCTGACCCTGTATGAGCGCAACATGCTTGAAAATGGCGTAGGCGGTACCGCGGCCGGAACCTGTACGGAAATCAATGGTGAAGTGACACTGGCCTTGGGGACCGTGCGGTTTATTCGCAAGAATACTTCGACCCAGGTTCTGTTTTCCGACTGGGATTCTCGCGATGTGAAGCTGTATCGCGGTGAGTCGATATTCAGGAAAGTACCGGCTATTGTCGAGGTGACCCGCGAGGTCATTCTAGAGAAGTTAGGTATCAACGCAAAAACCAAGATCTCCAACTACCAAATTTAACGGAATAAAAATAAAAGGGGAGCCATGCAGTGGCTGCCCTTTTAGTTTTGGGGGTTTGCTATGGAACAGCATTACATGGTGTATGCAGTAAGGGATGCGGTTGTTGCATTGCCCGGAGCCAATGGCCTGGCCACGTGTTCTGATGTCGTCAAATCGTGCCTGTTGGCCCAACTGGTGGCTAATAAAAAAATGCAGATGAAGGCGGCTGTCGATTGGTACGACGCCTATCTGCAGGTGGTCGATGATTTTTGGATACGCTCGCTCAAGGCGCAGCAGCATTTTTCCCTGGGACCCCAGAGTGGCAGTTCCCCCTTGGAGTGGGCAGCCGGGATGATGACCAATTGCAAAGATCGTTCGGGGCAGGCTTTTGCCGCTTTCCTGCCCCATATAGCGCACTTGAACAGCTCCGTTGCAGCCATTGGCGAGCTGCCTGGAAACGCCAGTCCACCCCTGCAGGACGTGCGTCTGTTGGCGATCCTGGCGCTGACGCCAACCTCGATCATCAGCCTGTATATCGTCTTCCAGACTCGCCAGGTGCTGAGCGCAAACCCCTGGTCGCAGGCATTTTGCGTTGAGGAGGTGGTGGGCCCTGTATGCATTCGCCAGGCGCGGGCGAATCTTTCCGAACTCCTTTATGCACGGGCTCGTGAGGCGGTTGACCTGAAACTCAGGGATAAACTGAGCGACAACCTTGCGAAGCTGGGTGAAATCACCGATGTCACCTGTAAACCCTTCACGGTGGAGGGCCGCTCATGATCGATACCACTGCACAGGCCGCCGTGGTGGGTGGCAGCCTGATCGCCTTTGCCGGTGATCTACCGGAGTCCCATCGGGAAGACATTTACCTCAGTACCCTGTACGCGCAAAGGGCGACCCGCGCGGCAGTTGCCGATGGCCTGGAAGGCGACTGGTTTGAGTATTACCGCAACACGCTCAAGTTCATCGGCTGGGATGTGCCACGGCCGGAGGGGTTGCTGCTCACGTCCACCGACTCGATGGGCCATCAGGTCATTCAGCAGATTTCCAGGCGCCTGGGTGAGGCTTTTTCCAGTCCCATCAGTCGTGCAATGGCAGCCCTGGAGCAGAACCAGGCGGCGCTCGATTTGTTCGAGTCCAGCAGCCTGACACAGCAAACCGGGGTCTTTCAGATGATTCCCTGCATCGCCAACGGCCCGAACAAGATCGACCTGGGTCTCTACCACCGACAGTTCAGGCTGTATCGAAGCGCTCCGCAGTTTCTATTCGCGCAAGAACAGGTGCGAGAGAGCAGGGAGCAGATGGCGTTGCTGACCTTCAATACGCTTTACTACGCGCAGTTTCGCGAGAAAGTTAAAAAAGCGGTCCTGGAGCAATCACTCACGTCCATCCGCGGGCTGTCGATTTGACTGGGACGCAGCGAGGGGATTGATCAGACGGGCGATGTGTTGCGATTGTGCTGATCGCGCTGGACCACCCAGTACTCGACCAGTTCACGCAGTTGCGACAACTCCACCGGCTTGGCCATGTGCCCGTCCATGCCGGCCTGGCGTGCGCGCTCCTTGTGTTCGGCGAGGATGTGCGCGGTCAGTGCTACCACTGGGGTCCGAGTGCGCTGGTTGCCGACTTCCCAGGCGCGTAATTGCTGGGTGGCGGAAAAACCGTCGAGGATCGGCATTTCGCAATCCATCAACACCAGGTCATAACGCTGGGCCTTCATCGCCTTCAAGGCTTCTTCGCCGTTGCTGGCGGTATCCGGTTGCAGGTTGAGTTTGCCCAGCATGCCGCGAATCACTTTGGTCGAGATGCTGTTGTCTTCGGCGACCAGGATGCGGAAGTCGCTGGGCACACTGACCTCCAGGGGTTGGTTGCCGGGCAGGGACGGGGAGACGGCCTGACCTTTGTTGCGTTGGGTCAACTCGTCGGCCAGGGTGGTCTTGAGCGTATAGCCGGCCACGGGCTTGGCCAGGATGCGCTTGATCCCGGCGTTGCGCGCGATGATCTTGCTCGGGGCGTTGCTGATACCGGTGAGCATGATCAGCAGGATGTCGTGATTCAGGCTCGGGTCTTCCTTGATCTTGGCGGCCAGTTGCATGCCGGTCATGCCGGGCATGTTCTGGTCCAGCAGGACCACGTCGAAATAATCGCGCAGGTGCGCCTTGGTACGTAGCAAGGCCAGGGCTTCCTTGCCGGAAGGCACGGCACTGACATTCAGGCCCCAAGCCGTGCATTGCTGCACCAGGACCTTGCGGCAGGTGTCGTTGTCGTCCACCACCAGCACCCGTGCGCCTTGCAGCGGGCTGTCGAGGTCGGATGTCGGGTGTTCGAGACGGTCCGGGTCCAGGGGCAAGGTCAGCCACAGTGTATTGCCCTGATTGCTGCCGCACTTGATGCCGAACTCGCCGTGCATCAACAGGATCAACTGGCGGGCAATCACCAGGCCCAGGTTGCCGCCCAGGGGTGTCGCGGAGAGGAAGTTCTTGCTGTGCAGTTCTGCGTGCATCAAGGCTTCACGTTCTTGCGCCTCCATGGGCAGCCCGCTGTCCTGCACGGCGATGCGCAGGCGCGGTTTGCTGCTGCGCTCATCGAGGGCGACAACAATCAGGATCTCGCCTTCCTCGGTTTTTTTCAGCGCGTTTTCCAGCAGGCTCAGCAGGGTCTGGCGCAGGCGTGTCGGGTCGCCGCTGATCACGCGTGGCACCTGGGGCTGGATGAAGCTGATGAGCTCGACGTTCTGCTGCTCGGCCTTGGCGCGGAAGATGCTCAGGCAGTCGTCGACCAGGGCGTTGAGGTCGAACTGCACGTCATCCAGCTCGATTTGCCCGGACTCCAGCTTGGAGATGTCGAGGATCTCGTTGATCAGCGTCAGCAGTTCGTTGCCGGCGCTGTGGATGGTCTGCACGTAGTCGCGCTGCTTGACTGACAGTGGCGTGCCCAGCAGTAGTTCGGTCATGCCCAGTACGCCATTCATCGGGGTGCGAATTTCATGGCTGATTTTCGCCAGGAACTCGGCCTTGGCGTTGATTTCGGCATTGCTGGCGGCCAGGTCGCGGCTGATGCTGAAGCGGTTCTCGATGATGCTGCGCTGGCGCTCGGTCAGCGAAATCCCCATCAGCAGGCCGCTCAGTCCGATAAAGGCCAACAAGGCGGTGATCAGGCTTTGTGGGGCGACCACTGTCAGGCCCAGCAGCGCCGGCAAGATGATCAGCGTGCCGAGGTTGAACACCACCATCGCCATGACGAAGAAGCGGGCCGGTCGGTAGCCCTGCTGCCAGTGGTAGGCGCTGACCAGGAGCATGCTCAGGCCGGCCAGCGCGACCAGTGCATAGGTCATCAGGTTCAGCGGCAAGGTCTCGACGAACAGCAACAACAGGCTGCACAGGACAATGAACAGGATATCGCCCATCAGCAGCTTGTTCAGCGGGTGCGGGCCCAGCGGGGTAAAGAACCGGTAGGTGAACATCAGCCCGCACGGCGCCGTCAGTAGCAGGGCCAGGTAGGCGTCGGGGGTTTGCAGGGCATGCCAGTCGGGTAGCCATGGGCCGGCCAGATTCAACAGCAGGAGCATGCCCAGCATCAGCAGGCCTTCACACGCCGCGAGCCACAGGCAGGTTTGCGAGCGGGTGAAGGCATAGCGCGTGAGGTTGTGCAGGATCAGCATGGCGATGCAACCGAACAACAGGCCGTAGATCAGCGTCTGGGTCTGGTTGGCGGCGGACATGACCGCTGATTGCAGGGTGATGTAGGGCCGCAACTGGTGTTCGGACACCAAGCGTAGATATACGTCGAGTGGCTGCTGGACCTGCGGCAGTGGCACCATGAAGTCGGTGCTGGGCAGCGGGCGGGTACTCAGTGCCTGGTCGTTGCCACTGTGGGTCTGCTCGATCAGCGTGTCGCCGTCCAGCACATAGAGGTCCAGGTGCACCAGGTCGGGGGCGAAGATGCGCAGCAGTTGTTCGTGTTTGCCAGGATTGAGCCGAAAGCGCAGCCACAGCGCGCCATCGGGGTCGGCGGCGGTGATCTGGTCCAGTTCAATCGGGCTGAATTGATTGGTGTAGCGGGCCGAGCGGATGTCGGTCAGTTGCAGGCTGCCCTGTTCGTCGAGCAATACCGCCCAGCCACTGCCTTGCGTGGCCTGGGCCGGGAGCATGCAGAGCAGGGTCAGTAGGGTGACGGTCAAGCCAATGGCAATCCTGAGCCAGCGCACGGCGGAATCCCTTCTTAGGTTGATGCCAGATTACAACTATGCGCGGGCCTGGAACAGGGCGGCAAGGACCAGCGGCCCTTGCCTGGCCGAACGGCTGGCTTATTACTGGTTTTCGCCACGCTCGCGGGCAATGGCGCGGTAGCCAATGTCCTTGCGATAGAAGCAGCCGGTCCAATTGATCTTGGCGGCCAGTTGGTAGGCTTGCTGCTGGGCGGCATCGACGCTGGCGCCCATCGCCGTGGCGCAGAGCACCCGGCCACCGGCAGTCACGACGTTACCGTCCTTGAGCGCAGTGCCGGCGTGGAAGACTTTGCCTTCCAGTGTGGCGGCTGCATCCAGGCCCTGGATTACATCATCCTTGGCGTAGTCAGCTGGATAGCCACCCGCAGCCAGGACGATGCCGACGCTTGGGCGTGGATCCCACTGGGCTTCGACCTTGTCCAGCGCTTGGGCCAGTGCCGCTTCGACCAGCAACACCAGGCTCGACTGCAGGCGCAGCATCACCGGTTGGGTCTCAGGGTCGCCGAAACGGCAGTTGAATTCGATGACCTTCGGATTGCCGGCCTTGTCGATCATCAGGCCTGCATACAGGAAGCCGGTGTAGACGTTGCCTTCGGCCGCCATGCCCTTCACGGTTGGCCAGATCACCAGGTCCATGACCCGCTGATGCACTTCGCTGGTGACCACTGGTGCCGGGGAGTAGGCCCCCATGCCGCCGGTGTTCGGACCGGTGTCGCCATCGCCCACACGCTTGTGGTCTTGGCTGGTGGCCATCGGCAGGACGTTCTTGCCGTCGACCATGACGATGAAGCTGGCTTCTTCGCCGTCGAGGAACTCTTCGATCACCACGCGCGAACCGGCGTCACCGAAGGCATTGCCGGCGAGCATGTCGCGCACCGCGTCTTCGGCTTCCTGCAGGGTCATGGCGACGATCACGCCTTTACCGGCAGCCAGGCCGTCGGCCTTGATCACGATCGGCGCACCTTTTTCACGCAAGTAAGCCAGGGCTGGCTCGATCTCGGTGAAGTTCTGGTAATCGGCAGTCGGGATCTTGTGGCGCGCCAGGAAGTCCTTGGTGAAGGCCTTGGAGCCTTCCAGCTGGGCCGCGCCGGCGGTTGGGCCGAAGCAATCCAGGCCACGGGAGCGGAACAGGTCAACCACGCCAGCCACCAGCGGGACTTCCGGGCCGACGATGGTCAGGGCGACGTTCTGCTCGGCAAAGTCTGCCAGTTGTTCAAGGGCCAGGACGTCGAACGCGACGTTTTCGCACTTGGCTTCAATGGCGGTACCGGCGTTGCCGGGTGCCACGAAAACCTTCTGCACACGCGGATCCTGAGCCACTTTCCAGGCCAGGGCGTGTTCACGGCCACCGCTGCCAATGATCAAAACATTCATTTCAAAAACCTCGGATGACGCTAATTCTGTGGAGCACCGCAGGGGCGCTTTTCTGTGGGAGCTGGCTTGCCAGCGATAGCATCACTGCGGTCCATCTGAAAAACCGAGGTGTCTGCATCGCGGGCAAGCCCGCTCCCACAGGGAATCGGTTAATCAGTGACGGAAGTGGCGCATGCCGGTGAAGACCATCGCGATGCCGGCTTCATCGGCCGCTGCGATCACTTCTGCATCACGCATCGAGCCACCTGGCTGGATCACCGCGGTCACGCCGGCCTTGGCTGCGTTGTCCAGGCCGTCGCGGAACGGGAAGAACGCGTCGGAAGCCATCACCGAACCGACTACCTGCAAGCCGGCGTGTTCAGCCTTGATCGCAGCGATACGGGCCGAGTTCACACGGCTCATCTGGCCAGCGCCGACCCCGATGGTCTGGCGGTTCTTGGCGTAGACGATGGCGTTGGACTTGACGTACTTGGCCACTTTCCAGGCGAAGATTAGGTCGTTGATCTCGTGTTCGGTCGGTGCGCGCTGAGTCACGACTTTCAAGTCGTCGGCGCCGATCATGCCGATGTCGCGGCTCTGTACCAGCAGGCCGCCGTTGACGCGCTTGTAGTCCCAGGCAGCGGCACGGTCAGCCGACCACTCGCCGCAGGCCAGCAGGCGCACATTGGCCTTGGCCGCAACGATGGCGCGGGCCTCGGCGCTGACGCTCGGGGCGATGATCACTTCGACGAACTGACGCTCGACGATGGCTTTGGCGGTTTCAGCATCCAGTTCGCGGTTGAACGCGATGATGCCGCCGAAGGCCGATTCGGTGTCGGTGGCGTAGGCCAGCTCGTAGGCCTGGCGAATACCGCCTTCGGCGTCCGGGCTGACCGCTACGCCGCACGGGTTGGCGTGCTTGACGATCACGCAGGCTGGCTTGACGAAGCTCTTCACGCACTCCAGCGCGGCGTCGGTATCGGCCACGTTGTTGTACGACAGTTCCTTGCCCTGCAGTTGGGTCGCAGTGGCGATCCCGACTTCGGCAGGCGTCGCTTCTACGTAGAACGCCGCGCTCTGGTGCGGGTTCTCGCCGTAACGCATTTCCTGGGCCTTGACGAACTGGCTGTTGAAGGTGCGCGGGAATTCGCTGCGACCTTCGGTGCTGAGGGTGTCAGCCGCCTGATTCACGGTGCCCATGTAGTTGGCGATCATGCCGTCGTAGGCGGCGGTGTGTTCAAACGCCTTGAGCATCAGGTCGAAACGCTGGGTGTAGGTCAGGCCGCCGGCCTTGAGGTTTTCCAGGACGCTGGCGTAATCGCTGGCATTCACCACGATCGCTACGTCTTTGTGGTTTTTGGCTGCCGAACGGACCATGGTCGGGCCGCCGATGTCGATGTTCTCGATCGCGGTCGGCAGGTCGCAGCCCGGCTTGTTGATGGTGGCTTGGAACGGGTACAGGTTGACCGCCACCAGATCGATCGGCTTGATGCCGTGCTCGTTCATGATCGCGTCGTCGATACCGCGACGACCGAGGATCCCACCGTGGATTTTCGGGTGCAGGGTCTTCACCCGACCGTCCATCATTTCGGCAAAACCGGTGTAATCCGCGACTTCCACAGCGGCTACGCCATTGTCCTGCAGCAGCTTGAACGTCCCACCGGTGGAGAGGATCTCAACCCCAAGGGCTTCAAGCTCCTTGGCGAATTCGAGGATCCCGGTCTTGTCGGAAACGCTGATCAAGGCGCGGCGGATCGGCAGGCGGGTAGTCTGGTCGGTCATCTCAATTTCCATCAAAAGCAAAGGAAGTCAGCAAAAAAGGCGACCGGTTTTACGCGGGCGCCTTTCTGGTTTGATTAAATGCTTACAGCAAATCGTACTGCTTGAGTTTCTTGCGCAGGGTGCCGCGGTTCAGTCCCAGCAGCTCACTGGCCTTGGTCTGGTTACCCTTGACGTAGTTCATCACGCTTTCGAGCAGGGGAGCCTCGACTTCGGAGAGCACCAGGTTGTACACATCCGTGACGGCAGCGCCCTCAAGGTGGGCGAAATAATTGTGCAGCGCCTTCTCGACACTCCCGCGAAGGGTCTGGCCTTCTTCGCTCGGCGTATTGAGGTGCTGTTTCAAATTCACGTTGTCGCTCACGGGTGTTGTTCCACTCACTAAAGTCTCGGTCATCATCGTCATGCGGCCACCCCTTCTCCGTCCCCTGTCAGGCTCTTATAACGCTCGGCAAAAAACTCCCGGACGTTGGCGCATTGTGTTTCCGTTCCATCCAAACGATTGAAGTGGGCGCGAAATTCCCTGGCGCCCGGCAAGGTTGCGAGATACCAGCCGACATGCTTGCGCGCAATGCGTACGCCCATGACGTCTCCATAAAAAGCATGGAGTGCGGCCAGATGCTCAAGCAGAATACGTTCCACTTCGCTCAGCTGCGGAGCCGGCAGTTTTTCGCCGGTACGCAGGAAATGCTCGATCTCACGAAAAATCCATGGCCGCCCCTGGGCAGCCCGGCCTATCAGCAGGCCATCGGCACCGGTCGCGTCAAGCACGTGCCGGGCCTTCTCGGGCGAATCGATGTCGCCATTGGCGAACACCGGAATCGACACCGCCTGCTTGATCGCGGCAATGGTGTCGTACTCGGCGTCCCCGGTGTACAGGTCGGCACGGGTGCGCCCGTGCACCGCCAGCGCCGTGATCCCGGCCTGCTCGGCGATCTTCGCCACGGTCAGGCCGTTCTTGTTTGCCCGGTCCCAGCCGGTGCGGATCTTCAGGGTGACCGGCACATCAACCGCAGCCACCACGGCATGCAGGATCTCGGTCACCAGTGCTTCATCTTTCAACAGGGCGGACCCGGCGGCCTTGTTGCAGACCTTCTTTGCCGGACAGCCCATGTTGATATCAATAATCTGTGCGCCCAGCTCGACGTTGGCCCGGGCCGCATCCGCCAGCATCTGTGCATCACCACCGGCGATCTGTACCGAGCGAGGCTCGGGATCACCTTCGTGGACCATGCGCAGGCGCGACTTGCGGGTGTTCCACAAGCTCATGTCGCTGGTTACCATTTCCGAAACTACTAACCCTGCGCCCAGTCGCTTGCACAGCTGACGAAAGGGCTGGTCGGTGACGCCCGCCATCGGGGCGAGAATCAAGCCGTTGTGCAATGTATATGGGCCGATGCGTACCGCCGACATAGGACTTCCCTGTTGTGGGGTCGGATCATGAGAGTTCGAAAAAGGGTTGGCATGATACCCGCTCTCGATGACTGGTTAAAGGCTGAATTGGATAAAATCTGAACAGTTACTTTGTTATTGCCAGTAGTTTGGTGCGCCTCGCCAGCCGTCAGAAAGCCACCGTCAAAGGCAGGACACTGAACCGATTCACTCGGGCGAGTGAAAGCTGAGGCTGTAATTCACGGCCTTGGAGCCGGGGTCGAGGATGTCCAGGGCGATGTGGATCGGCGTTTGTGGCGGCATCTCCGCCAGGCCGGCAAGGTCGCCATTGAGGTATTCCCCCGGCTTGAATCGCCGGCTGGCGATCAGGTGGCCGTTGAGGTCGGCAAACCGCAACTCCAGCAGCGGGAACGGCTGGGAGAACGGCGCACGGTTATAGATGATGGCGTCCACCACCAGGGCGCCGCTGAAGTCCGGGTGGCTGCGCACCACCAGGTTACTGCTCTTGATTTTGGCGATGTCGACCTTGGACGGCACATTGCAGCCAATCTGTGGGCACAGTTGCTGGAACCAGGGGCGGTACTGGTCCTGGCGGGCCAGTTCGTCGAAGTGGTAGGCGATGTACTGGCCGGCCAGGGCGCCGCCCGCCAGCAGCACCATCAAGCCCCAGAACAGGCGTCGGCCCCAGGGCGAGCGGCGCTTTTGCCAGTCCAGTTGCAACGGGTCGTCGACCAGGTCCTGCAGCACTTCATCATGGCGGGCGGACTCGTTGCGCGGGCGTTTCTTGCGCGGCGGTTCGATAACCTGGGGCTGATCTTCCAGCTCGTCGTCATCGGTGGCGGACAGCCGTTCGTGGCGCTGGTCCGGCCTGGCGTCCTCGTCCACAGGCTCAAGGCGCAGTTGCGGAGCCTCGGGTTCGTCGTCATCAAGATCGACCAGCGACAGCGAAGGCTCGGTGCGTGAGGAGGTGTGGGGTTCGTCGAGATCGTCGATCGAGACGTTGCCTGTTGCCGGGCTGTCGTCGTTGGTCAAGGCGCGTTCGGCGGCAGACTCGCTGAACAGGCTGTCGGACCAGGGTTCTTCGCTTTCGCCGCTGTCGCGCCGGGCACTGAGCGAGTCTTCCCGAGGCTTGCGCTCCTGGCCGAACTCCTTGGTCGGCTGGATTTCCCGCTGCTCCAGCCGGGCCAGTTCCTCGTCGAGGTCGAGGTGGTCCAGGTCAAGCTCGGCGGCGGTCCACTGCTTCTGGCTGATCGCTCGTTGCTCGGGAGCAGGTATGGCCGGCGGCGGGGTAAGCGGGGCTGCTTGCTGACCCTGGCGTTGCTCGAGCAACTGGCGGGCGGCGTTGAACACTTGCAGGCACGAGCCGCAACGAACCACCCCGCGAGCCACGCTCAATTGAGTGTGGCTGACGCGAAAACTGGTCTGACAGTGCGGGCATTGAGTGACGAAGCTGTCGGTCATGCGGCCATCCGGAGTCTGCAAGCGCTCATTCTAGCGCCGACGGCCGGTAATACGCACCCAGCCGTCGCGATTGGCGATCGGGTCGAGATCAAAGTCCTGGGCATAAGCACCAGCGACCTCGTCACCTTGCTCGGCAAGGATCCCCGACAGCGCCAGGCGTCCGCCGGACTTGACCAGGCTGGACAGTTGCGGTGCCAGTGAAACCAGGGGCCCGGCCAGAATGTTGGCGACCAGCACATCGGCCTGCACCGGTGGCAGATCTTGTGGCAGGTACAGTGGGAACAGCTCTTCGGCAATGTTGTTGCGCCCGGCATTGTCGCGCGATGCTTCCAGCGCTTGCACGTCGATATCGGTGCCGACCGCTTGTTTCGCGCCGAGCAGCAGGGCGGCAATGGCCAGGATCCCCGAGCCGCAGCCGAAGTCCAGCACGTTGCAATCTTGCAGGTCCTGGCCGTCGAGCCACTCCAGGCACAGCGCGGTGGTCGGGTGAGTACCGGTGCCAAACGCCAGGCCCGGATCCAGCAGCAGATTTACCGCGTCGGGCTCGGGGGCGGCGTGCCAGCTTGGCACGATCCACAGGCGTTGGCCGAACTGCATCGGCTGGAAGCCATCCATCCAGCTGCGTTCCCAGTCCTGATCTTCGATCACTTCGCTGTGATGCTCGGGCAGCGGGCCGCCGGTCAGCAGCTCAAGGTGAGCCAGCACCGGGCCAGGCTCAGTGCCACCTTCAAACAGGGCCAGCAGGTGAGTGTGCGACCACAGTGGGGTGGTGTTCAGTTCCGGCTCGAAGATCGGCTGATCTTCGGCGTCCATGAAGGTCACCGAGACGGCGCCCACTTCAAGGAAAGCGTCTTCGTAGGTTTCGGCTTGTTCTGGGCTGATGGCGAGACGGACTTGCAGCCAAGGCATGGCGGGCACCTTTGAAAAATATTGATTGCAGCCTAGCGGTCTGCGAGAAGCCCGCAAGTTTACGCGAGCGCGAAGGTTTTGTGGGAGTGGGCTGTGAGCTGGGGCGAGGGAGCTTGCTTGCGTGGCGGCCTCTGGGGGGGTGGATTAGGCGGGGTACATATCCATTTCTTTGGTAACGGCCTCCTATGGTTCCGCCTGACGGCGGCTCACTTTTGAACAGCCCAAAAGTAAGCAAAAGGCTCTTTCCCCACCACTTGGCACCTCGCTTGGGCTCGGTGTGCCCTCACTCCGGCTTGAATCCGTGGGCCGCCGCCACGCGCCATCCATGGCGCGGGGCGGCTAACCCGGCGTCCTGCCGGGTTACCCACGGCTTCAAGCCTGCGTTCGGCCAGCGTGCTTAACGGGGCGCCCAGGATCAAAAGCCAGAGCCAGAGCCAGAGCCAGATCAAAAGATTGCTGACTTCGTCAGCGTCTTAGGAAGTAGAAGCCACACCGCGCATGCCCTAGCGATCAGGTCGGCTCTAAGGCCGCCTCGCTTTGTTTTTGATCCTGGGCGCCCCGTTAACCACGCTGGCCGTACTTCGATATTGATTTGGGGGTAAACCGGCAGGACGCCGGTTTAGCCGCACTGGGCCAGGGATGGCCCATTGCGGCGGCCCCCAAATCAATGTCGGAGTACGGGCATGCCGAGCCTAAGCGAGGCACCGAGTGGTGGGGTAAAAGCGTTTTGCTTACTTTTGCCTGGGCCGGCATTCCGGCTGTTCAAAAGTGAGCCGCCGTCAGGCGGAACCATAGGAGGCCGTTACCGCAAAAATGGATATGCACTCGGTCTAATCCAACACCCCGGCCCGCTCCCACAAGGTGGATGGTGCAGAAACAACAAAGCCGCCCGAAGGCGGCTTTGTCAGGTGCAGCTTCGAAGCTTAGTGCTTCTCGCCCGCCAGCTTGTGCTCGAGGTAGTGAATGTTCACGCCCCCTTTGCAGAAGCCTTCATCGCGGACCAGGTCGCGGTGCAGCGGGATGTTGGTCTTGATCCCGTCAACCACGATTTCGTCCAGCGCATTGCGCATGCGCGCCATGGCTTCGTCACGGGTTGCCCCGTAAGTGATCAGCTTGCCAATCAGCGAGTCGTAGTTCGGCGGAACGGCATAACCACTGTACAGGTGCGAATCGACGCGAACGCCGTTGCCGCCTGGCGCGTGGAAATGCTTGACCGTGCCCGGGCTCGGCATGAAGGTTTTCGGGTCTTCGGCGTTGATCCGGCACTCCAGCGCGTGACCGCGGATGACCACGTCATCCTGGGTGAACGACAGCTTGTTGCCAGCGGCGATGCTCAGCATCTCCTTGACGATGTCGATACCGGTGACCATTTCCGAAACCGGGTGCTCAACCTGAACGCGGGTGTTCATTTCGATGAAATAGAACGCGCCATTCTCGTACAGGAACTCGAAGGTGCCGGCGCCACGGTAGCCGATGTCGATGCACGCCTTGACGCAGCGGGCGAAGACTTCCTGGCGAGCCTTCTCGTCGATGCCCGGTGCCGGCGCTTCTTCGAGAACTTTCTGGTGGCGACGTTGCAGCGAGCAATCGCGGTCACCCAGGTGGATGGCGTGGCCCTGGCCATCGGAAAGCACCTGGACTTCCACGTGACGTGGGTTGGTCAGGAATTTTTCCAGATAGACCATCGGGTTGCCGAACGCCGCGCCTGCTTCGGAGCGGGTCAGTTGTGCCGAGGAGATCAGGTCTTCTTCTTTATGCACCACGCGCATGCCGCGACCACCGCCGCCGCCAGCGGCCTTGATGATCACCGGGTAGCCCACTTCGCGACCGATGCGCAGAGCGGTTTCTTCGTCTTCGGGCAGCGGGCCGTCGGAGCCTGGAACGGTGGGTACGCCGGCAGCGATCATGGCGTGCTTGGCCGAAACCTTGTCGCCCATCAGGCGGATGGTTTCAGCTTTCGGGCCGATAAAGGCAAAACCGGAGTTCTCCACCTGTTCGGCGAAGTCGGCGTTTTCCGCGAGGAACCCGTAGCCTGGGTGAATGGCAGTAGCGCCGGTCACTTCGGCTGCGGCGATGATTGCCGGGATGTGCAGGTAAGAGTGCGCGGCCGATGCCGGACCGATGCAAACGGATTCGTCTGCCAGGCCCAGGTGCATCAGCTCCTTGTCGGCCTTGGAGTAAACGGCGACGGTCTTGATACCCATCTCTTTGCAGGCGCGCAGGATCCGCAGGGCAATTTCACCGCGGTTGGCGATCAGGACTTTTTCCAACTTCGCAGTCATCAAAGGCACTCCGCGGTTCAAACGATGGTGAACAGCGGTTGGTCGTACTCAACCGGCTGGCCGTCTTCAACGAGGATGGATTCGATCACACCGCTGGTTTCAGCTTCGATGTGGTTCATCATTTTCATGGCTTCGACGATGCACAGGGTGTCGCCTTTCTTCACGCTTTGGCCTACTTCAACGAAGGACGGCGAAGTCGGCGAAGACTTGCGATAGAAGGTACCTACCATTGGCGAGCGGGCCACGGTGCCGTTGAGCACGGGTGCGGCCGGAGCGGCAGGTGCAGCGGCAGCAGCAGGCGCTGCAGCAACCGGGGCGGCAACAGGTGCAGCCATTGGCGCCGGAGCGTAGTACTGCTGGGCTGGAGTCTTGCTGTGGCGGCTGATACGTACGGACTCTTCGCCTTCCTTGATCTCGAGCTCGTCGATGCCGGACTCTTCCAGCAGTTCGATCAGTTTCTTAACTTTACGGATATCCATGAATCATCAACTCCCAAGGGTCGGTCAGGGGCGTTTAACGCTTGTTGTTCAAGCCGTTGCCGGTCTTTCAAGCTGTTCCAGGGCGGCCTCCAGGGCCAGTCGATAACCGCTGGCGCCAAGGCCGCAGATCACTCCCACCGCTACGTCGGAGAAGTAAGAGTGATGGCGGAAAGGTTCGCGTTTGTGCACGTTAGACAAATGCACTTCGATGAATGGGATGCTCACCGCCAGCAGCGCGTCACGTAATGCGACACTTGTATGCGTAAAAGCTGCTGGATTGATCAGGATGAAGTCCACGCCCTCGACACGAGCTGCGTGAATACGATCGATCAATTCATACTCGGCGTTGCTTTGCAGGTAGAGCAAATGATGGCCGGCGTTACGTGCCCGCTGTTCCAGGTCCTGATTGATCTGGGCCAGGGTCACAGCCCCGTAGACGCCCGGTTCACGGGTGCCGAGCAGGTTCAGGTTGGGTCCGTGCAGCACCAGTAGGGTCGCCATCTGCTGTTCCTTGTGATCTATGCGTAGTTATCAGAACCCGGCGACTATGCCGCAAAGCAAATATGACTGTCCAGTTCTCTGCAATAGCCAGCACGATTACCGATGATTGCGCGAAGTATATGACCAACTGATTAAATCTGGTCATTCAAGATGGCTGCACGTTCGGCGAAGTCCCGGCGACAGGCGAAGCGCCTGCAACAGGTCGCTCAAACACGAAAGGCCTGCACTGCCGTATGCAGTTGCCCACCCAGCACCAACAGGTTCTCGCCCTGGCTGCGCCCTTGGCCAATGCGCAGCAGATTGTCCCCGCCCAGTTGATGAATGCGTTCGCTGTGATCACGGATTTCGCTGACCGCGCCACTTTGCTGGGCCGTGACATCGGCGATGCGCACGGCGGTATCGGCGATGGTCTGGATCGCATCGACGATTTTATCCAGGGCGCCGTCAGCCGCCTGCGCCTGGCTGGCGGTGGCCTCGGCGTGCTCGACCTGGGCGCGCATGCCGTCCACCGACAAGCGCGCCGCCTGTTGCAAGCCGGCAATCAGGGTCTGGATTTCGGCGGTGGCGCCGGCGGTGCGTTGGGCCAGGGAGCGAACTTCCTCGGCGACCACTGCAAAACCACGGCCCATTTCCCCGGCGCGGGCGGCTTCGATGGCGGCGTTCAGGGCCAGCAGGTTGGTCTGGTCGGCAATCGAGCGAATTACTGTCAGCACGCCGCCGATGGTCGCTGATTCCTCGGCCAGGTGCTCGATCATCTGGGCATTGCCCTGGACCTCGTCGACCAGCGCGTGCAGCCCGGTCAGGCTCATGCCGATCACCTGCTGCCCGTGGGCGACTGCCAAGCCGGCATGGCGACTGGCGTCGGCCGCCTGGCTGGCATCGCCGGCCACTTGCACGATAGTGGCTTCCAGCTCGCCCAGGGAGTCGCGGATCAGCGCGGTGTCGCCAGCCTGATGCTCGGCACCGCTGTGCAGTTCGTTGCTCAGTTCGGCCAGCACACGGCTGCTGCCGGCGACTTGTTCGGCGTTGCGCCGGATGGTGCCCACCAGATCCACCAGGTAGGCGCGCAGGCGATTGAGCGATGCCTCGATGTCGTGCAGTTCACGGTTGGTCGCCCCCAAGTGGATGTCGGCGCTGAAATCCCCTTCGGCCCAGGTCGACAAGGCCGGTGCCAGGTTGCTCAGGACTCGTGCCAGGCGTCTTTGCAGAGTGTCGATCAGCAGGGCGATCAACAGAATCAGGCCGATCATCGCGCCCTGGAGCAAGCGCACTTCGCCTTGAATCTGCCCATGCTGAGCGCGCACCACGGGCTCCAGCCCGGCGATGGCCTGCTGCACGGCGTCGATTTTCAGGTGGGTGGCGGCGCTCAGTTCGCTGCGTTGGCGGATCTGTTCGCGGGTTCGGGCCAGTTCAGCCGGGTAGCGGGCGAGCAGGCTGGCCAATTCGCGCTTGTAGCCGGTGCCGGCATCTTCGGCGACCGTTTGTTCGTTGCCTTGCAGACCCATCATCGCGGCGAAGTCGTCGCTGTTCGACGCCTGGCTGCTCGCCACGCCGAGCAATGGCAAGGCGTCGATCAGGCCGGCCTGGCTGCGGATGTTGGTCACTTCACGCTCGACATCGACCGCCAACTCACTGCGGCCACTGCTCACCAATTTGTCCCGGGCCAGGGACAGCTTGCTCAGGTGTTGGGCCGCCGCCAGCAACGCCGGCAAGTAAGCGGCGGATTCCGGGCCGGGGCTGGCGGTGGCGTACTGGCCGAGTTGCTCCAGGCTGGCCCCCAGTTCGCGTTCCGCTTGCAGCAGCAGCGCTTGTGGATCTCCAGCCAGCTTGCCCGCCGCCAGCAGCTCGGTGTTGCTGAACGCCTCGAGGCTGGCCAGGCTTGGGCGCAGGCTTTGCGCCAGCTCGGGGGGCATTTCATCCAGGCCTTGTTGCAGCGTGGTAATCGCCTGGGTGGCGCTGCTCAGGCGCAAGGCGTCGCCGCTTTGCAGGTAGTCTTCGATCTTGCGTGCCACTTGGTTCTGGAACTGCTGGGAGAGTCCCAGGTAACGCTCCATCAACAGATAAGGACGTTCCAGGGCTTTTTGCGACCACCACAAAGTGGTGCCGAGTGCGAGGCACACCGCCACTAACAGCAGGGTATTGAGATTGGTCAGCCACTTCAGGCGCATCAGGTTTCTACCGACGACAGAATGGTAAGCGCCCGAAGTTATTGCGTTCGTATTACAGCGTTATGACCAAATCGGTGGTTTCCGTGGAAAAAGTGGCACTTTGCCTTGATTGCTGCGCAGCCTGCACCCGATTGCGACCTGCCGCCTTGGCGCGATACAGGGCTTCGTCTGCCTGGCTGGCCATCATCAGGCTGTCGCTGTCTTCACTCAGGTCGACCACGCCGGCGCTGAAGGTGCACCACAGGTCTTGCGGTTGGGCTGGGTAGTGAATCTCGGCAAAGCGTCGACGGATCTGCTCGAGTACTTTGTAGGCCGATTCGATATCGGTGTCGGGCATGACGATGGCGAACTCTTCGCCGCCATAACGACCAATGAAGTCGGTCTTGCGCAGGCGTTGCTTGAGAAACAGCGCCAGGCTCTTGATCACCCGGTCGCCCATGGGGTGGCCGTGGCTGTCGTTGACTCGCTTGAAGTGGTCGATGTCGAGCATGGCAAAACTCAAGGGCTTGTTCTCGCGGCGGGCGCGGAAGCTGCAGTCTTCGAGCAGTTGCAGGATATGGGTGTGGTTATACAGGCCAGTCAGGCTGTCGCGGACCATGCGCGCCTTGAGGTTGCGGGCCCGGGCCGCGCGATTGCGCACGGTGGTGATCAGGTGGCGCGGCTTGATCGGCTTGGTCAGGAAGTCGTCGCCCCCTTCGCTCATGGCGTCCAGTTGCTTGTCCAGGTCATCCTCGGCCGACAGGTAGATGATCGGCACACTGACATAACGGTCGTTGTGTCGGATCACCTTGGCCAGTTCGGTACCGGTGCAGGCCGGCATGTACATGTCGAGAATGATCAGGTCGGGCTGGAAGTCCGCCAACTCGGCCATGGCCTGGATCGGCTCGATCAAGGTGCGGGTAATGATCCCGGCACTGTTGAGCAGGCGCTCGGTGTACATGGCCTGGGCGCGGGAGTCGTCGATGATCAGCACTTTGTAGGGTTCGTACTGGGCGATGCAGGTCAGCACTTCGATCTTTTCCAGCAGGCTCGAAGCCTCGAGGGTGCCGGTGAGGAACTCCTGGCCGCCGGCCCGGACCGCGGCCAGGCGCGTCGGCGTGTCGGTTTCCAGCAGGCTGAAAAACAGCAGCGGCAGCTTGTGCTCCAGGCCTTCCTGGGCTTGGGCCGCCAGTTGCAGGCCCAAGCCTGGGCCCTCGAAATCGACGTCCATGACAATCGCACTCGGCAGGCGCTCGACCATCGCCGCGCGAAACGCCGCCACGCTGTCCAGGGACTGGGCACTCAGGCCAAAAAACTCCAGCTGCTTGGCCAGGCGTTCGGCACGGTCGTGATCCTGCAGCAATACGTACACCGGCTTGCGCAAGGGTGGCAGATAGGTTTGCTCGAGCTGGTCGCCCTGGCGCAGGCCGGTGCGCGACAAGCGTTGCATCAAGCGGTTGAGGTCGCTGATCAGGCCACTGCTCAAGCGTCCACGATTGGCGTCGACGGCCTGCAGGGACTGGTTGATACCGTGCGCCAACTGGGTATGTTCGGGCTGTTCGAAGCGCTCGGCGAAACGTAGCAGGCGCAGGTTGGCTTCGCTGAGCTCCGCCAGGTCGGTTGTCGACCACTCACTGCCTTGCAGGCGCTGCCAAATCTCAAGAATCTGACGTGCCTGATGAATTACCCGCTGGGCAAAGTGCTGCTTGAGGCGCTCACGGCTGGGGTCTTCTGGCTCGGTCATATCCTGACTACTAGTGAGGGTGCATGCTGAGGTCGAGTGGTGGCTCTATGCTAGCACCACTTTCCAGTTGCATGAGTGTCGCCAGTCAATATTGTGCAAAGCGACTCCATTCAGTTTATGACCGACTGGTCTCGTAGGCTCGTGGCTCTGCTTCATCTATAGTGCTCGCTCGACCGCCAGACATGCGGCGCCGTGCCAGGGCAGGATTAATCCGCTGCTGGCGAGGCACGATGGAGTAGGGTTGTGGTCGAACCGATGAACTCAAGTGATTGAAAGGATATCGCCATGCTGGACTGGAAGAACCGTGCAGGCAGCGCGCCCGAGCGCGCCGCCGAACCCAAGTCGGACACCCGCAGCTATTTGGGTGGCCTGCTGTTCAGCCGTGCGCTGGCTACGCTGATCGGTCTGTATCTGCTGGTGACCATCGGCCTGGGCTGGTACTGGAGCGAGGAGCCTGCGCTGTTCCCGGTCCAGCAGAACGCCCAGATCGCCGCTGAGAAAGACGGCAAGCAGATGGTCGTCGGCTACACCACGGTGGAAACCCTGAAGTCGGTGGCCGGTACCTTGCTGAACAAGCCAGGCGGCTACATTTCCAACGACCGGTTCCCGCCGGGCCTGTGGATGGACAACATGCCGAGCTGGGAATACGGAGTGCTGGTACAGGTCCGCGACCTGACCCGGGCCCTGCGCAAAGACTTTGCCCGCTCGCAATCGCAGTCGGCTGAAGACGCCGACCTGGCCAAGGCCGAGCCGCGCTTCAACTTCGACAACAAGAGCTGGGTGCTGCCTTCCAGTGAGTCGGAATACCAGGAAGGCATCAACTCCCTGACCCGCTATCAGGCGCGCCTGTCGGACCCTTCGCAAAAGAACGCGCTGTTCTATGCCCGCGCCGACAACCTGAACAACTGGCTGGGCGATGTCGGCACCCGCCTGGGTTCGCTGTCGCAACGCCTGTCGGCCAGTGTCGGCCGGGTCAAGCTGAACACCTCGCTGAAAACCGAAGTCGTGGCCCCAGGCCAGGTGCCGCAGGTCGACGAGGAAGTGGTGGAAACCCCGTGGATGCAGATCGACAACGTGTTCTATGAGGCGCGCGGCCAGGCGTGGGCCCTGTCGCACTTGCTGCGGGCGATCGAAGTCGACTTTGCCGATGTCCTGGCCAAGAAGAACGCCACCGTCAGCGTGCGCCAGATCATTCGTGAGCTGGAAGCCTCGCAGGAGCCAGTCTGGAGCCCGATGATCCTCAATGGCAGCGGTTTTGGTCCATTGGCCAACCACTCGCTGGTCATGGCCAACTACATTTCGCGGGCCAACGCAGCGGTGATCGACCTGCGTCAGCTGCTCAACCAGGGCTGAGTCATGGTTGATCAAGCCCGGGAGGCCGCGCACCGTGCGGCCTCGGATGCCGAGCAGATCGCCTGGGTCGACGAGCAGGACCACCTGCTCGGCTCACTGGTGCGCTCAGAGTTGCGCGAGCGCGGGCTGATCGGGCGCGGCACCTACATCATGCTGTTCAACTCCTGCGGTGAGTTGTGCGTGCATCAGCGCACCTTCAGCAAGGCGCTCTATCCCGGATTCTGGGATGTGGCGGCCGGCGGCATGGTCGGTGCCGATGAAAGCTACGCCGAGTCGGCGGCCCGGGAGCTTGCGGAGGAATTGGGGGTTAGCGGGGTGGAACTGACCGCCCACGACCATTTTTTCTTCGAGGACACCGACAGCCGCCTGTGGTGTGCGGCGTTTTCGGCGGTCTGGGACGGGCCCTTGATACTGCAGCCGGAAGAGGTGCTGCAGGCGCGTTTTATCCCCCTTGCCCAGGTCATGCAGGAAATCAGCGAAAAGCCTTACTGCCCGGACTCTTTGGCGGCCTTGAAACGCTATCTGCGGGTGCGCGGCATCGACGTCGCAAAAGATGCATAAATTGGCGCCGATTGGCTCTTAGCAAGTGAGCTTTTTGTCGTTACACTGCGCGACCTTTTGTAGGAGCGAGTGCCCGCTCCTACAGTGAAATGCTTGTTGTACCGTTCCAGTAGCGCTGCCCCTGCCTGAGTGGGGCTTCGCGGTCGATAGCCCGTGCCAACGTGGCTGCGACCAGTCTTTGTCCTCCCAAGAGGATTGCCGGTGGCCAAAAAAGCCGCATCCTTCGCCGCCCTTGGTGGCTTGGTATTTTCCACCGACGCAGGTCGACATTGCCCGGACTGTAGCCAGCCCGTGGCAGCCTGTATCTGCCAACAAACCGTTATCCCGGCCGGTGATGGCATCGCGCGCGTGCGCCGCGAAAGCAAGGGCCGTGGCGGCAAGACGGTGACCACCATCAGCGGCGTACCGCTGGCCGAAGACGCGCTCAAGGACCTGGCCACGACGTTGAAGAAACGCTGTGGTACCGGCGGCGCGTTGAAGGACGGGGTCATCGAAATCCAGGGCGATCATGTCGAGCTACTCTTGGCAGAGCTGATCAAGCACGGTTTCAAAGCGAAGAAATCCGGCGGCTAGCAGCCTCTGTGAAGACCACTCCGACTTGACGCAGGCCTGATCCCGATCAGCGTCGGCAGCGTCTCCATGGTTTTCACAGAGCCTGTTCTGACCGGTTTCTAAACTCAGGGCTGCATTCGAGGTCTATCCCCTCGTTGCAGGCTAATCGTCATTTTCATTCTTTAAGCTGCGCCAGCCCTCAACCCGGGTGGCGCTCTTTGACTTCATTTATAGGGGACTTCGATGTCCGTACGACGCACACGCAAAGACGATGGCAGCCAATGGACAGTTGCGGACAGCCGCAGTGTTTACGGGATTCGCCATTGGGGGGCCGGGTATTTCGCGATCAATGACGCCGGTCGCGTCGAAGTTCGTCCGAACGGTCCGAGCAGCTCGCCTATCGACCTGTTCGAGCAAGTCGACCAGTTGCGCAAAAGTGGCCTGTCCTTGCCGTTGCTGGTCCGTTTCCCGGACATTCTGCAAGACCGCGTGCGTCAGTTGACTGGCGCCTTCGATGCGAACATCGAGCGCCTGGAATACCAGAGCAAATACACCGCCCTGTACCCGATCAAGGTTAACCAGCAAGAAGCGGTGATCGAGAACATCATCGCTACCCAGGATGTGTCCATCGGCCTTGAAGCCGGTTCCAAGCCTGAGCTGCTGGCCGTGCTGGCCCTGGCGCCGAAGGGCGGCACCATCGTCTGCAACGGTTACAAGGACCGTGAGTTCATCCGCCTGGCGCTGATGGGCCAGAAGCTCGGTCACAACGTATTCATCGTGATCGAGAAAGAATCCGAAGTCGGCCTGGTGATCGAAGAAGCCGCCTCGCTCAAGGTCAAGCCACAGGTCGGCCTGCGGGTACGCCTGTCGTCCCTGGCTTCGTCCAAGTGGGCGGACACCGGTGGTGAGAAATCCAAGTTCGGCCTGTCGGCGGCGCAACTGCTGTCGGTGGTCGAGCGCTTCCGCGCCGCTGGCCTGGACCAGGGCATCCGCCTGCTGCACTTCCACATGGGTTCGCAGATCGCCAACCTGGCGGACTACCAGCACGGTTTCAAGGAAGCAATCCGTTACTACGGCGAGTTGCGCAACCTCGGCCTGCCGGTCGACCACATCGACGTCGGCGGCGGCCTGGGTGTGGACTACGACGGTACGCATTCGCGTAACGCCAGTTCGATCAACTACGACATGGACGATTACGCCGGTGTCGTGGTCGGGATGCTCAAGGAATTCTGCGACGCGCAGAGCCTGCCACACCCGAACATCTTCTCCGAAAGCGGCCGCTCCCTGACCGCCCACCACGCCATGCTGGTGGTGCAGGTGACCGACGTCGAGAAACACAACGACGACGTACCGCAGATCGAGAACAAGGAAGCGCTGCCGGAAACCGTGCAATGGCTGGTGGACCTGCTGGGTCCGACCGACATCGAGATGGTCACCGAAACCTA
The DNA here is from genome assembly GCF_033989915.1 of Pseudomonas sp. P5_152. Taxonomy (NCBI): domain Bacteria; kingdom Pseudomonadati; phylum Pseudomonadota; class Gammaproteobacteria; order Pseudomonadales; family Pseudomonadaceae; genus Pseudomonas; species Pseudomonas sp. P5_152. Next base: position 3,763,175 of record NZ_JASFAH010000002.1, read on the forward strand.
CTGGCGCGCCACTCACTACATGAGCGACGTGGCGGCCCAGTACGCCGATGGCAAGCTGACCCTGGCCGAGAAAGCCCTGGCCGAGCAATGCTACTTCGCCGTCTGCCGTCGCCTGCACAACTCGTTGAAGGCCCGTCAGCGCTCGCACCGCCAGGTGCTCGACGAACTCAACGACAAGCTGGCCGACAAGTACATCTGCAACTTCTCGGTATTCCAGAGCCTGCCGGACACCTGGGCCATCGGCCAGGTCCTGCCGATCCTGCCGCTGCACCGTCTCGACGAAGAGCCGCTGCGCCGCGCCGTGCTGCAAGACCTGACCTGCGACTCCGACGGCAAGATCAAGCAGTACGTCGACGAGCAGAGCATCGAGACCAGCCTGCCGGTGCATGCCCTCAAGGACGGTGAAGACTACCTGCTGGGGATCTTCCTGGTGGGCGCCTACCAGGAAATCCTCGGCGATATGCACAACCTGTTTGGTGACACCGACTCGGTGAACATCTACCAGAATGCCGACGGCAGTGTTTATCACGCTGGGATCGAGACCCACGACACCATCGAGGACATGCTGCGCTACGTGCACTTGTCGCCGGAAGAGCTGATGACTCACTACCGCGACAAAGTCGCCAGTGCGCGGATCACCGCTGCCGAGCGTACCCAGTTCCTCGACGCACTGCGCCTGGGCCTGACTCGTTCTTCGTACCTGTCTTCCTGAGGTAACGAACCGCTGAAACCAGGCTGTCTGAAAATGTTCCGCGTCTTGCGGAAAATTCGGATGGTCTGGTAAGGCGATTCCTAGTTTTTTCAGCGATTTTTAATGGTGTAGCACTATCAACGATGGTGCTTCCTCATTTCATGTAGTCCATTTCCCAAGTTGTATTTCGGCACTCTACTCGGCCATGTCTCTCAGCGAGAATCCCCGGCCGCCCCTCCTGTAGAGAAAAGCCGATGTTCGATCCCCTTTACGAGCCGTCATTTCGTCTGGAGATAGCGGGTCAACCCCAGCCCCTGGTCGTGGTCGCGTTAAGCGGCAGCGAAGCCATCAGCCAACCCTTTGAGTTCCTGCTGGACTTGCACCTGGACGAGCGCCAGTTGGACCTGTCCAGCCTGATGTTTCGCGCGGCCTATCTGTGCTTCGGCACGGCGGTCAGCGGCATTCATGGACAGATCCAGGGCCTGGTGCCGCTTCACGATGAAGCACAACCTGGCCTCTGGCGTGTGACCCTGGGCCCGCGACTGGCCTGTCTGGCACGTCGCTTCACCCAGCGTGTATTCAGCGGATTGTCGGTGCCGCAGATCCTCGCCCAGGTATTGAGTGAGCACGGCATTGACGGGCAGGCTTGCCGATTCGAATTGCGCGGTGAGTATCCGGCACTGGAGTTCTGCACTCAGTACCGTGAATCCGACCTGGCGTTTGTCCAGCGCCTGTGTGGCCAGCAGTCGATTGACTACCACTTCCGGCACCGCCGAGCAGGCCATTGCCTGGTGTTTAGCGATTGCGGGCAGCACCACTGCGTGGCCGAGACGCTGAGCTTCGGGGTTGAAGGTGCCGCCGGTGTCAGGCGATTTGCAGTGCATGCGCAAGCGGACGGCATCCATGTGCAGGCAGCAACCGAGCGGCCCACAGTGCGCGCTGGGCGGCTTTTATCCTGCTCCGGACACCCCAGCACCGAGGGCACTGGCCAGTGGTTGATCATCCGGGTCGAACATTGCGCGAGCCAGCACGACGTGCCGCACTATCACAATCGACTGCGGGCCATTCCGTGGGGCGTGCCGTACGTGCCAGCCGAATCGCCGGCGAAACCGCGCATGAGCAGCCTGCAACTCGGCTGGGTGGTGAGCGTGGACGGCCAACACCGTGATGCGCAGCAGCGGATCGCGGTGCAACTGGAGTGGCTGTACCAGGGCGAGGGCGGTCGTCCCAGTCATTGCTGGTTGCCGGTGTCTGCGCATTTATCTGTCCAGGCGATAAACGCTCTCAGGACAGGTGTGGAGGTGTACGTCAGCTATACCGAGGGTGATCCGGACCAGCCCTTGATCTGTGGCGTGCTCGTCACGCCACTGCAGACCGGGGATAACCTGGCCGCTACCGGCTCGCCTGCGACACGCTTGCAACTGCAGATCAGTGCGGCAGCATTCATGGGGAGCGAGCAACAGCTGCAAGTGTCGCCCGGGCCGGCACAGGCCGTTGGCCCCAGCGTTGAACGGCAGTTCAAGGTCGGTTGCAGCGAAGTGAGTTTCGACGGTGAAACCTTGCGCCTGTCCAGCCCGAACATTCATCTCAAGGCCATGGAACCGCCCACGGTCGAGACCCCGAGTGCAACCATGGAGGAAGTGCCCGCGATCGCGGCCCAGGACTTGCTGACCCTGCTGCGCACCAGTCAGCCGCTGGTGTTGCTGTGCCTGCTGCCCGGTGGTGGCAGCTACAGCCATTGCCGCCAGTTCATCTGCGTGTGTCGCACGGCGACAGGTGATGGCCTGAGTGGTGCAGCATGAGCCTGACTCGCACAGCGCAATGGCTGTTGCTCGACATACCCGCCGCACCGCAGGCCTGCAGCCGGTTGCAGCACGGCTTTGCCGGCGCGGTGCGGCACGCGTTGTTTGCCAACACCGACCTGCATGGGTTGCGCGAGCAGGGGCCGCAGGTGATCGAATTGGCGAGCCACGCGCGGCTGGCCGATTGTGTCCATGATCAGCCGGAAGACTGGCCTGGGCTCCTGTTGCAGACCTCGGTGTCGGCAGGTCCGTTGCTCGAGCACTTGCGGCGCATGCTCACGGTGACCTTCGGCCTGCATCACAAGGGCCTGTTGAGCTACTACAACCCCTGGACCGCCAGCTACTTCTTCGATGCCCGCGACGCCAGTGAGTTAAGCCGCTGGTTGGGGCCGATCGACCGGTTGTACTGGTACGGCGGCACCTGGGCGGATCGGGCCATGGGCAGCCTGGGGTGGCAGCAGATGGTCAATCCGCGCCGGGCTGTAAGTGAGCTGGCGATCGAAGACAACCTCAGCCAGCACCAGCAGGATAAGTTGCAGACGTGTTTGCTGGAGCGCCATGCCTGGTCGTGGTGCCGGGCCACTGGACATGATTATGGGGTGATCTGGTGCTGCCTCGAGGAAGGCTTGGAACAGGGCTTCACCGAGCACGCGGTGCTGGACGGCTGGTTGCGCCTGCGCCTGCAATACCCATCCGCCACATTGCAGGTGGTTCTGCCGGGAGGCACTCAGCAGGAGCGTCTGGACAGCCTGCGTCAGCACTGGCGCAACGATCCGACTTGAAGCCGGCGTCTGCGCCAGTACGGTGGTTCACTGCGTGTGGCCGGTGAACCATTGGTCCTTGTTGCGCAGGTGCCAGGCGAATACGCCCAGGGTCAGGCTGCGCAGCAACATGAACAGCAGGAATGTCAGCCACAGGCCATGGTTGCCCAGGCCTTGCAGGGCCCAGGCGAACGGCAGGACGATGACCACGGTCAACAGCATGCCGTTGCGCATTTCCCGCGCACGGGTGGCGCCGATGAACAGGCCGTCGAGCAGGTAGCTCCAGACCGCAATCAGGGGCAGGGCGGCCAGGTAAGGCAAGTAGCTGAAAGCGGTGTCGCGCACGCTCTGGATATTCGTCTGCATTTCAATGAACAGGTGCCCGGCACACAGAAACAACAGGGCGAAGCCAGTGCTGGCGATCAAGGACCAACCGCAAGCCACCACCAGCGAACGGCGCAGGGCCTGGCGATCACGGGCGCCGATGGCGTGGCCGCACAGCGCCTCCACGGCATGCGCCAGGCCATCGAGGGCGTGGGCTGTCAACAGCAGGCCGTTGAGCAACAGGGCATTGGCTGCCACCGTCGCATCACCGAGTCGGGCGCCCTGCACCGTGATCATGAAAAATACCGACTGCAGCGCCAGGCTGCGGATGAAGATATCCCGGTTGACCGCCAGCAGCGGCCGCCAGCTCTGCCAGATCGCCAGGGCCGCCCAGGCCATATGCCCGGGAAAAGCGCGCAGGGCGCTGCGGGTCATGGCCAGGCCGAGCAGGGCGCCAGTCCATTCGGCGATCACCGACGCCCGGGCCGAGCCGACCACGCCCCACTCCAGGCCAATGACGAACCACAGGTTGAGGGCAATGTTCACCAGGTTGGTGGTCAGCAGGATCGCCAGTGGCGCGCGGGCGTTCTGGGTGCCGAGGAACCAGCCGACCAGCGCATAGCTGGCCAGGGCCGCAGGCAAGCCAAACAGCCGGGTGTGGAAAAACTCCCGAGTCAGGTGTTCGAGCTCCGCCGACGGCTGCATGAAGTGCAGCGCCACGCCACTCAGTGGCACGCCCAGGCTGCCCAGCAGCACGGCCAGCCCCAGCGCCAGCAGCAGGCCCTGCAGCAAGATCTGGCGCAAGGCCGCGCCGTCCCCGCGTCCGGCGGCCTGGGCCGCGAACCCGGTGGAGCCCATGCGCAGGAAACCCATGGCCCAGGCCAGGAAGGTGTACAGGCTGGCACCGACCGCCACGGCGCCCAGTTGGTGGGCGTGGGGCAGGTGGCCGATCACGGTACTGTCGACCAGCGCCACCAACGGCACCGAGAGGTTGGAGAGAATCATCGGCGCGGCGAGCGCCCAGACACGGCGGTGGGTCGGGCGGTCGCGCCAGTCGTTGATCAGGGTGGACATGCAGGCTCCTTGGGCGAGCGGCATTGTAGCGGCAGATCCGCAGGGGCGGTGGTTCGGGATCAGCGGCGATCAGCTCCCGGGCGCAGAACCAAACACCCAACCGTCGGTCAATCACTCCAGCCCGGCAAGCGCTTGGGCTATAGTTCAACCCTTCGATACTCCTGCCCACGAGTGCCCCATGCTTAACAAAGGATTGTTTCTGGCCGCTGCGCTGACCTTGCTCAGCGCCTGCGATTCATCGACTCCCGGCCAACCCCCGGCCAGCTCCGCACCGGCGGCCACGGTCAGCGCCGCCAAGACGCACACCGGGCAAGACCTGGCGGCGCTGAAGCAGCGCTACGCCGGCCGTGAGTTGAGCGTGGTGGATGTCTCGGAAATCCAGCTCGACGGTGCCAGCACCCTGTCGGTGAGCTTTTCGGTGCCGCTGGACCCCCAGCAGAAATTCGCCGACAAGCTGCACCTGGTCGACAGCAAAAGCGGCAAGGTCGATGGTGCCTGGGAGCTTTCCGACAACCTGATGGAGCTGCGCCTGCGTCACCTTGAGCCGCAGCGCAAGCTGGTGCTGACGGTGGATGCCGGATTGCTGGCGGTCAACGACGCCAAGCTGACCGGCGAATATGTCAGCCGCCTGGAAACCCGCGACCTGCAACCGACCGTAGGGTTTGCCAGCCGTGGCAGTCTGCTGCCGACGCGCCTGGCCGAAGGCCTGCCGGTGATTGCCCTGAATGTCGACAAGGTCGACGTCGAATTTTTCCGGATCAAATCCGAATCGCTGCCAGCGTTCCTCGCCCAATGGGGTCGCAACAACAGCCTGCAAAGCTATGAGTCCCGTGAACTGCTGCCCATGGCCGAGTTGGTGTATGGCGGCCGCTTTGACCTGAACCCGGCGCGCAACACCCGTGAAACCCTGCTGTTGCCGATCGCCGGCCTCAAGCCCCTGCAGCAACCGGGCGTCTACCTGGCGGTCATGCGCGCCTCGGGCACGTACAACTATTCGCAACCTGCGACCCTGTTTACCCTCAGTGACATCGGCCTCTCGGTGCACCGCTACCAGAACCGCCTGGACGTGTTCACCCAAGCCCTGGAGGGCGGCAAGGCGCTGGACGATGTCAGCCTGGAGTTGCTCGACAGCGACGGCCGCGTGGTCGGCCAGGGCAAGACTGGGCAGGGCGGCCACGCTCAGTTGCCGCTGCCGAAAAAAGCCGAAGTGCTCCTCGCCCACCAGGGCCAGCAGACCAGCCTGCTGCGACTCAACAGTGCAGCGCTGGACCTGGCCGAGTTCAACATCGGCGGCCCCCAATCCCATCCATTGCAGTTCTTCGTGTTCGGCCCGCGGGATCTCTACCGCCCCGGCGAAACCGTGTTGCTCAACGCCCTGCTGCGCGACGCCGACGGCAACGCGGTCAAGCCGCAGCCGGTGAGTGTCGAAGTGCGGCGCCCGGACGAGCAGGTCAGTCGCAAGTTCGTCTGGGACGCCGATGCCTCCGGCCTGTATCAGTATCAGTTGCAACTGGCCGGCGAAGCGCCGACCGGGCGTTGGCAGTTGGTGTTCGACCTGGGCGACGGCAAGCCACAACTCTACGAGTTTCTCGTCGAAGACTTCCTGCCCGAACGCCTGGCCCTCGAACTCAAAGGCAGCGAGCAACCGATCAAACCGGGCGACACCGCGCAAATCAGCGTCAATGGTCGTTATCTCTACGGCGCGCCGGCCGCCGGCAATCGCTTGAGTGGCCAGGTGTACGTGCGACCGCTGCGTGAGGCGGTCAAGAGCCTGCCGGGTTATCAATTCGGCTCGGTGACCGAAGAGGAGCTGAGCCAGGACCTGGAGCTGGAGGAAACCGCGCTGGACGAAGACGGCGAAGTGCTGATCTCCCTGGACAGCAAATGGGCCGAAGCCAAGTCACCGCTGCAACTGATCGTCCAGGCCAGCCTGCAGGAGTCCGGTGGCCGGCCGATTACCCGGCGCGTGGTGCAACCGGTGTGGCCGGCCGAGCGCATGCCGGGGCTGCGCGCCTTGTTCGATGGCGAGGAAACCGACGGCGATGGTCCGGTCGAGTTCGAACTGTTGATGGCCAACAACCAGGGCCAGAAGCTGGCCGCCGACAACCTCAAGGTGCGCTTGATTCGCGAGCGCCGCGACTACTACTGGAACTACTCGGACAACGATGGCTGGAGCTATCACTTCAACGAGAAGTTCCTCAACCTTGCCGAAGAGACCCTGAGCATCAAGGCCGGTGACACGGCCAAGGTCAGCTTCCCGGTGGAGTGGGGCCCTTACCGGGTGGAAGTCGAAGACCCACAGACCGGGGTGACCAGCAGCCTGCGCTTCTGGGCCGGCTACCGTGCCCAGGACAACGCCGAAGGCGGAGCAGTGCGTCCGGACCAAGTGAAACAGGCGCTGGATAAACCGGCCTATGCCGATGGCGACACGGCCACGGTCACGGTAACGCCACCGGCGGCCGGCAAAGGCTACCTGCTGGTGGAGTCGGCCGATGGCCCGCTGTGGTGGCAGGAAATCGAAGTGCCGGCCGAGGGCAAGAGCTTTGCCGTGAAGCTCGATCCGAAATGGTCGCGGCACGATCTGTATGTCAGCGCGCTGGTGATTCGTCCCGGTGAGCGCAAGGCCAACGTCACCCCCAAACGTGCGGTCGGCGTGCTGCACTTGCCGCTGGATCGGACCCAGCGCAAGCTTGGCCTGAGCCTGAGCGCACCGGAAAAAATGCGCCCCAAACAGCCGCTGAGCGTGAAGATCCAGGCCAGGAATGCCGACGGCAGCGTGCCAAAACAAGTGCACGTGCTGTTGGCTGCGGTCGATGTCGGCATCCTCAATATCACCGAGTACCCGACCCCGGATCCCTACTCCAGCCTGTTTGGACGCAAGGCCTACGGCGCTGACCAATTGGACGTCTACGGGCAATTGATCGAAGCCGGCCAAGGCCGTCTGGCCAGCCTGGCCTTTGGTGGTGATGCGGCGCTGGCCAAGGGCGGCAAACGCCCGGACACCAGCGTGACCATTGTCGCCCTGCAGAGCGCACCGGTTACCCTCAACGAGCAGGGCGAAGGTCAGGTCAGTGTCGATATTCCGGACTTCAACGGCGAACTGCGCTTGATGGCCCAGGCCTGGACCGAGGATCGCTACGGCATGGCCGAAGCCAAGACGGTGATCGCCGCGCCTTTGATCGCCGAACTCTCGGCGCCACGCTTCCTCGCTGGCGGCGACCAGACCAGCCTGGCGCTGGATCTGTCGAACCTCTCGGGCAAGGCGCAGACGCTGCAGGTGCAACTGAGCACCGAGGGCCAACTGGCCCTGGTGGACACGGCGGCCCACAGTGTGGCGTTGACCCCGGGCCAGCGCACCACCTTGCGCATTCCCCTGCGCGCCCTCGGTGGTTTTGGCCAGGGCAAGGTCAAGGTGCTGGTCAACGGCCTCGACCTGCCGGGCGAGAGCCTGCCGCCGTTTACCCGGGAATGGACCCTGGGCGTGCGGCCGGCCTATCCGGCGCTGCTCAAGCACTATCGCGCGGTACTCAAGGAGCAACCCTGGAGCCTGCCTGACAGTGAACTGGCACTGTTCGAACCGGCCGGGCGCGAAGCCTTGCTCAGCCTGTCGAGCCGGCCACCGCTGAACCTGGGCGAGCAGATCCGTGCACTCAAGGCCTACCCCTATGGTTGTTCCGAACAAACCACCAGCGGCCTGTACCCGTCGCTGTATGCCGACGCGGCGAGCCTGAAACGCCTGGGCCTGGAAGGCGAGCCGGAAGCTGCGCGCAAGCGCAAGATCGAACTGGGCATCGAACGTTTGCTGGGCATGCAGCGTTACAACGGTAGCTTCGGCCTGTGGGGGGCCGACGGGGAAGAGGAGTACTGGCTGACAGCCTACGTCACCGACTTCCTGCTGCGCGCCCGCGACCAGGGTTTCGGCGTGCCGGCCGATGCCCTGAAAAAAGCCAACGAGCGCCTGCTGCGTTACCTGCAGGAGCGTAACCTGATCGAAGTCGACTACAGCGAAAACGCCGAGCACACGCGGTTTGCGGTGCAGGCCTATGCCGGCCTGGTATTGGCCCGCAGCCAACAGGCACCTTTGGGCGCGCTGCGCAGTCTGTTCGAGCGGCGCAGCGATGCCCGTTCCGGGTTGCCACTGGTGCAATTGTCGGTGGCCCTGCAGCTCATGGGCGATCAACCACGCGCCGCGCAGGCGCTGGTCGCGGGGCTTGCGGCGACACGCAAGGCCAACGACTGGCTGGCCGACTACGGCAGCCCGCTGCGGGACCAGGCGCTGATTCTGGCGTTGCTGCAGGAATACGACCTGGACAAGGGCAAGCGCGAAGAGCGCTTGTTCGAGCTGTCCGACCAGTTGGCTGCCAGCCCGTACCTGTCGACCCAGGAGCGCAACTCGCTGTTCCTCGCCGGCCGTAGTTTGCTGGGCAAGCCTGAAGCCAACTGGACTGCGCAGTTGAGCAGTGGCACGCAAACCCGTGAGCTGAACAACGCCCAGCCTGGGCTCAAGCTGCAAGGACCGTTGCTGGCCTCGCCGCTGACGCTGAGCAATGCCGGCAGCGAGCCGGTCTATCAACAGCTGACCATCTCCGGTTATCCACAGCAGGCGCCAGCGCCGGGTGGCGAGAACCTGAGCATTCGCCGTGAGTACCTGGGCATGAACGGCCAGCCGTTGGACCTCAAGGCGTTGGCCAGCGGCGACCTGGTACTGGTGCATATCGCCGTCAGCGCCAAGCAGCGCGTGCCGGATGCCCTGGTGGTGGACTTGTTGCCGGCCGGCCTGGAACTGGAAAACCAGAACCTGGCCCAAAGCGCTGCGAGCCTGGAAAACGCCAGCAGCAAGGTCAAGGAGTGGCGTGAGTCGATGCAGAACGCCAGCCTCAAGCACCAGGAGTTCCGTGACGATCGTTACGTCGCAGCGTTGAACCTCGACGGCTATGGCACCACGCACCTGCTGTATCTGGCGCGGGCGGTCACGCCCGGCACCTATCGTGTACCGCCGCCGCAAGTGGAGTCGATGTACCGGCCGAACTGGCAGGCGGTGGGTGAGACGCTGCCAGAGATGGTAATCAAAGGCCGTTGAATGCTGCGGCTTTATCTACGAGGGGTTGGGTGGTTCAGTGAATCACCCAACTCAACACCCATAACCCCAATACCAGCCAGATGATCCCGCCGATGATCGAGGCGCGCATGAAGGCGCGGATGGCCGAGTACAGCAGCAACAGGCCGACCACCAGCGCAAGGATGCTGACGATCGACGTGTCCATGCCCAGCGCCTGTGACAGCCCTTCGACAAAGTTGCCGCCAGCGTGGCTCAAGGTGTTGAACAACCCGCTGAGTATGTCGACGATGAAGCGGATGACCGACCCCAGCGCCTGGCCGAGCCATTCGAAAAAGCTTTCTACCTGCATGTGTGCATCCTGATGAAAGAGTGGGCGTGGGTGCCAGAACTGAGTCTTTGGCTGTTGAATCTGTGGGTGAGTTCCCTTGAAGCATAGAGGTTTGCGGGTTTGATTTTTCCAATACTAACGCGGCGCCTGGGTTCGTGGTGCAAGCGGGCGTGGCGTTGGCTGCTGGGCAGCGTGGTGCTGCTGGTGGTCCTGGTGTGGCTGGCCGACCGGCTCTGGCCGTTGCCCCTGCCCAAGGACGATCTGGCGCGGGTGGTGCTGGCCGAAGACGGCACGCCGCTGTGGCGCTTCGCCGATGCCAACGGCGTGTGGCGTTACCCGGTGCAGACAAGCGAAGTTTCGCCCTATTACCTCGACGCCTTGCTGACCTACGAAGACCGTTGGTTCTACCAGCATCCCGGGGTCAACCCGCTGGCGCTGGGCCGGGCGGCGTGGCAGAACCTGAGCGGCGGTCGGGTGTTGTCCGGCGGTAGCACGCTGTCGATGCAGGTGGCGCGTCTGCTCGATCCCCATCCGCGGACGCTGTTGGGCAAGTCGCGGCAACTGTGGCGCACGGCCCAGCTGGAATGGCATTTGTCCAAGGAGCAGATTCTCAACCTGTACCTCAATCGCGCACCGTTCGGCGGCACCTTGCAAGGCGTGGCCGCCGCCAGTTGGGCGTATCTGGGCAAGTCTCCGCAGCACCTGACCCACGCCGAAGCGGCGTTGCTTGCGGTGTTGCCACAAGCGCCCAGTCGCTTGCGCCCTGACCGCCATCCGGCCCGCGCACAAGTCGCGCGGGACAAGGTGCTGCGCCGGCTCGGTGAATTTGCCGTGTGGCCGCAGTCGGCGGTCGACGAGGCCCTGGAGGAACCCTTGCTGCTGGCGCCCCGCCTGGAGCCCAGCCTGGCGCCCTTGTTGGCGCGCCGCTTGAACCGCCCGCACAGCCCGCCGCTGATTCGCACCACCCTCGACGCTAATTTGCAGCGGCGTCTCGAGGACCTGTTGCTGGGCTGGCGCGCGCGCTTGCCTGAGCACACCTCGGCGGCGATTCTGGTGGTCGAGGCACAAAGCATGGCAGTGCGTGCCTACCTGGGCTCGGTGGACATCAACGACCCCCGGCGCTTCGGCCATGTCGACATGATCAGCGCCCTGCGCTCGCCGGGGTCGACGCTCAAGCCGTTCCTCTATGGCATGGCCATGGACGCCGGGCTGATCCATTCCGAGTCGCTGCTGCAGGACGTGCCCCGGCGTTATGGCGATTACCGCCCGGGCAACTTCTCCATGGGCTTCAGCGGCCCGGTGCCGGCCAGCAGTGCGCTGTCGACTTCCTTGAACCTGCCGGCGGTGCAGTTGCTCGAAGCCTACGGCCCGAAACGCTTTGCCGCCGAAATGCGCATCGGCGGCATGCCATTGGCCTTGCCGCCCCTGGCCGAGCCCAACCTGTCGCTGATCCTCGGCGGTGCCGGGAGCCGGCTGGAGGACTTGGTCAGCGGCTACAGCGCCTTTGCCCGTGGCGGCAAGAGCGCCACTATCCGCTTGCAGCCCGACGACGAACTGCGCGAACGACCGCTGCTGTCGCCGGGTTCGGCGTGGATCGTGCGGCGCATTCTCAGTGGGCAGGCGCGCCCCGACCGTGACCCGCGAGCCGAGTTGGTGCAGCGGCCGGTGCTGGCCTGGAAAACCGGCACCAGCTATGGCTTTCGTGATGCCTGGGCAATTGGCGTCGGCCCGCGTTACCTGATCGGCATCTGGATCGGCCGCCCGGACGGCACCCCGGTGCCCGGGCAGTTTGGCCTGGCCTCGGCGGCACCGCTGATGCTGCAGGTACACGATGTGCTGATCAACCGTGACAGTCAGCGTGGCATCAGCGCCCCGGTGCAGCCGGTGCCCTTGAACGTCGGGGTGGCTGCGATCTGCTGGCCCCTGGGACAGCCCATGAGCCGTACAGACCCCAACTGCCGCCGCCAGCGCTTCGCCTGGACCCTGGACGGCACCACGCCGCCGACCTTGCAAGCCATGGACCAGCCCCTGGGCGTGGGCCTGGTGGAAAAAGTCTGGGTTAACGAGCGTGGGCTGCGAGTCGACGCCAAGTGTCCGGGGGCGGTGGCCCGGGATATCGCCTTGTGGCCGGCACCGCTGGAGCCTTGGTTGCCGCGGGTCGAACGGCGCGAAGCGCGCTTGCCGGCCAACGATCCGGACTGCCCGGGTCCGCTGCTGGCGGCATCCTCACCGTTGTCGATCGTCGGCGTGCGCGAGGGTGATCAACTACGGCGCCCGGCGGCCAGCCAGGAGTTGCTGCGCCTGAAGTTGTCGGCATTGGGGGGCAGCGGTCGGCGCTGGTGGTTCGTCAACGGCGCACCGCTGGGTGACAGCGCAAACCAGGACAGCATCAACGCGACTTTCGAACAGCTTGGACGGGTTGAATTGAGCGTGCTGGATGAGGGCGGGCAGACGGCGCGGGTCGAGTTCAATGTCGTCGATTAGAGCGCCAGCGTGAGCAGACGGAGCTGTGCTGAATACGGCGGAGCCTGTGGGAGCGGGCTTGCCCGCGATCTGTCGCGTAGCGACAGCTTGCTTCCTACGGTCATCCGCCCGAAGCTATACGCCTTCAGGAGAGCCCGATGAACCTTGTTGAACTGACCGAACGCCTGCACAGCATCCGCGACCGCAATGATTGGCGGCAATTTCACAGCCCGAAAAACCTCGCCATGGCCGCCAGTGTGGAAATGGCCGAGCTGGTGGAAATATTCCAGTGGCTGAGCGAAGACCAGTCGCGCCAGTTGCCGCCCGACACCCTGGCCCACGCCGGGCAGGAAGTGGGGGACATCGTGCTTTATCTGCTGCTGCTGTGCAGCGAGCTGGGGTTGGATATGGAGCAGGTGGTGCGCAGCAAGCTGGCCGACAGCGAACGGCGGTTCAGCTGATGAGCGACCGTCATTTCGATCAGTTGGCGACCCGTTTCGCGGAAAAAATCTACGGCGGTGCCAAAGGCGCGATCCGCCTCGCGGTGTTGCAGGCGGACCTGGCGGAAACCTTGCCGGACCGCCCGCTGCGGGTGCTGGACATCGGCGCGGGCCTGGGCCACATGTCGCTGTGGCTGGCCGAGCGCGGCCATCAGGTGACCCTGGCCGAGCCGGCCGCACCGATGCTCGAAGGGGCGCGCCAGCGTTTCGCCGAGGCCGGACAAACTGCGACCTTCATCCAGGCGCCCTGGCAGGAACTGCTCGGCCAACTCACCGAGCCCTATGACCTGGTGCTGTGCCATGCGGTGCTGGAGTGGCTGGCCGAACCCCATGCGATTCTGCCGGTGCTGCATCAACTGACCGCGCAGGGCGGTTGGTTGTCGCTGGCGTTCTACAACCGCGACGCGCTGATTTACCGCAATCTGCTCAAGGGTCACTTCCGCAAAATGCGCAAGAACGACATGGCGGGCGAAAAGCAGAGCCTGACCCCACAGATGCCCCTGGATCCGCGTGAACTGGCGACGCAACTGCAGGGCCTGTGGACGGTCGAAACCCAGAGTGGGGTGCGGGTTTTCCATGACTACATGCCCGTGGAATTCCAGGCCCGTGCCGAACTGCTCGACTTGCTGGAGATGGAACTGGCGCACCGTCGGCACCCGACATTTGCCGGGCTGGGACGTTACCTGCATTGGATCTGCCGCCCGGCCTGACCCCAATACCCGTGGAGGGCATCATGAACCGCCGCCTTGGATTGATTGCCGTGTGCCTGGGGCTTGGCGCCTGCCAGGGCAGCAACCCGTATGTCGCCAGCTCCAGGCCCTTGCCACCGGCGCCGCCGCAAGCGGCCCAGACGTTTGATCGCAGCGCCTACCCTGCGGCTCCGCGAGACTTCAGTCGCTACCGCAGTTGGGCCTGGCTCGACGGCCAGATGCCCAATGGCTCGGCCTGGGCGGACTCGGCTCAGATCGCCGAAACCGTGAGCAACGCCCTCGACCAGCGAGGCCTGCGCCCCTTGCATGACCAGCGCACAGCAGACCTGCTGGTGAGTGCCGACCTGCACCAGGAAACCCGCTTGCAGCAAGTGCAGGACGATTACGGCTATGGCGCCTACGGCGGTTACAACCGTTATGGCAACGGCTATGGCAGTGGCGTCGGCATGTACAACACGGTGCCCGTTGTGCGCACCTACCAGATCCAGGTGCTGGTGGTGCGGGTCGATCTGTACGACGCGGGCACCGGCCAACCGGTGTGGAGTGCCAGTGCTGAAACCAGCGTCGATGGAACGCAACGCGAACGCGGTGACGCATTAAGAGAAGCTGTTCAAAAGGCCGTAGCGGCGTATCCTCCTTCTTAATGACTCGCATTCGTGTGCGGGCCTGCACCGGAGAAAAACCATGTTCCGCCGTCTCGCATTCGTGGCATGTGCTGTGTTGCTCAGTGCTTGCCAGTCCAACCAGATCAATCACGACTTTGACGCCAGCCGCGACTTCGCTGCCTACCACAGCTGGACCTGGAAGGAGCCCGCCCTGCAATATCGCCCGGATGATCCACGGATCCAGAGCGACCTCACCGAGCAACGTATTCGCCAGTCGGTGGCCGATCAGCTCGACCAGCGCGGCTTGCGCCCGGCAGCCGGGAGCAGCAAGGGTGACCTTAATGTGCAGACCTACCTGATCATCGAAGAGCGCCAGCAACAGGTCACCACCAACTACGGCGGCGCCTGGGGCAACCCCTGGAACGGTTACTGGGGCGCGCCGATGTACAACGAAACCCGCAATGTCAGCTACAAGGTCGCGACCATCCAGATCGACCTGCTGGACGGCAAGGACGGCAAGTTGGTATGGCGCGGCAGTGACGAACAGATGCTCAGCAGCTCCCCCAATCCCAGCGATCGCAGCAATGCGATTCGTGAAACCGTGACGCGGATCCTGAGTAACTATCCGCCAAGATAAGTACGCCTGACGGACTATCTGGCAGCGGCACTGGCAACTTGCCAGCGCTGCGCGCGTGCGTTGACTACACTGCGAGCACTACTGGAGGTAGCAAGGAGTGCTCGATGTCTCCTCGTTCATGCTTTCGCGGTCGAAGTCGCCAGCGTGGGGCCATCGGCCTGGTTGCGGCGATGACCCTGGGCCTGGCGCTATTGTTTGCGCTGTTGGTGGTCGACAGTGGTCGGCTGTATCTGGAGCAGCGCAAGTTGCAGCGGGTGGTCGACACCGCCGCGCTGGAAGCAGTGACCCGCGGTGGGCATTGTCAGGCGGCCAATACAGCACTGACCTACGCGACGCAAAGTGCAGCGCGCAACGGGTTCAGTGTCAATACAGAGCAAACTCTTGCGATTGAATGCGGCACCCTCGCCACCGGTAGCGATAACCTGCGGCGCTTCAGCGTCGATCCCAGCAAGTCAGACGCCATTCGAGTCGTCGCCCATAATTCCGTGCCCAGGAGCATCGCTTCCGGGGTGGCGGCATTGTTTTCCAAGGGACCGCTGCCATTGCGCACCGGGCTGACCGCCACCGCCGTTGCCGCGTCACCCTCACCACTGGCGATGCTGACTATCCGCACCATCCTGGGCGAAATCGACAGCACCAAGTCGGAACTGCTTGATGCGCTGATCGGCGGCATGCTGGGTGGCAATCTGAAGCTGACCGCCGTCGGTTGGGATGGGTTGGTCAAAACCGAGATCAAGCTTCTCAGCTATCTGGATCAGTTGGCGGTGGATTTGCTCCTGAACGCCGGTGACTACGAAACGCTGCTCAGTACGGCGGTGTCGCCCACACAATTGATCAACGCGGCAATCAAGGTCCTGAGCAAAGGCGGCGCAACGGCTCAGGTTGCTGTGCAGGCGCTGCAGTCCATCAGCAATATTTCCAGCGCGGCGCAGACACTCAAGCTGGGGGAGGTGTTGAACGTGCAGACGGGGGCCTCCACGGCGGGTCTGGATTCCAATGTGCAGGTTTTCCAGCTGGTCCAGGCGGTCGCCCAACTGGCCAACAGTAAAAGTGCCGCTGCGGTCTCGACTGAGGTGAGTATTCCGTTGATCGGCAAAGTAGGGGTGAAGCTCAAGGTGATCGAGCCGCCACAGTTGTCGACGATCGGCAATCCGGCGCTGGCCAAGGCTGGCCTGGCCACCGGCAAGGATCAGATTTTTGTCCGGACGGCCCAGGTCAGGGCCCTGGTTTCCATCGAGTTGCCGATACTCAAGACCATTTCCCAGTTGGTATCGGCGCTTCCCGACCTGTTGACGCCAGTTTCGGGGGTCGTGAACAACCTGTTGCATCTTAATCTGGTGGGCGTGGTGAATTCGCTTTTATGCCTGGTCATAGCGCCTTGCGATAACACCGTCCTATCGATTGCTTCCAGGCTGGATATCAGCCTGGAAGCCGGCAGTGCCGAAAGTTACCTTGCCGATTACAACTGCGCCAGCGAGGCCGCCAAGAGCGTGACGGTCCAGGCAACCACCTCCATCGCGAACCTGGGCATTGGCAAGATTGACCCGGTCCAGGCCTTTTCCTCATCCGCGGCCATTGCCGTTGAGCCTGTGCGACTGATTGATATCGGCATCAGAACCTGCGCTGGAATTCTAGGCTGTGGCCCGGTCACGCTGGGTAAGGGCGGAGGACTGGGGCTCAAGGCGCAAACCACTATCGGCCAGCGCACACAAAGCCTGGTCTATCCGTTGCCCCCCAATATCGGCCTGCCTGCGCAGTATCAAGCGATGTCTTCGATCAACATCCTTACGAGTCTGGGCGACACGTTGAGCGGTCTGCAGGTGACCTCCTATGTTCCGCCCAGCGGCAATATCACCGGCACTGCACTGGCGCAGGTGGCGGGGTTGTTGAATCAAATCAGCGGCATACTGGTCAACGCCGTACGGGGATTCATCGGGCCGTTGCTGGACCCGCTCGTCAACACCTTGCTCAAGGCCCTGGGGGTCAGCCTGGGGAACGCGGAGATTGGTGCCAACCTCAGTTGTCATTCAGGCGGTGGAGCGCAATTGGCAATCTAACGCGCCCCGGCAATCGGTAACTCAATGCAGAAACAAGCACCCTGCTCGGCATTGCGCACGCTCAACTGGCCGCCCATGTTCTGCACGATGCCATAGCTCACCGATAACCCCAGGCCGGTGCCGACACCCACCGGCTTGGTGGTGAAGAACGGTTCGAAGATGCGCTCCAGCAGACGCGGGTCGATGCCGCCGCCGTTGTCTTCGACCCACAGGCGCACCACGCGCGCATCGGCTTCGGCGCGCAGGCTGATCCAGGGTTCGAATTCGCGCTGCACTTCACGCTTGCTCAACAGGGCATCGCGGGCATTGACCAGCAGGTTGATCAACACTTGCTCCAGTTGATCGACATGGCCGCGGACCTGTACCTCGAAGTCGAGGGAGGGGATGCGCAACTCCACGCCTTTGCCGCGCATGCCTTCGGCCAGCAGGGCCAAGGTGCCTTCCACTGCCTGCGCCGGATTGAACGGCTGCTGCTCGATCTCCGAACGCCGGCCAAACACCCGCATGTGATCGACCACCCGCGCCGCCCGCTGGACCTGGGTGTCGATCCGGCTGAGCTTGTCCTGCAGGTAGTCGACCGGTACCTCGCCGTTGCTCAAGCGCTTGAGCACATTGACGATGGCCATGCGCATGACGTTGAGTGGCTGGTTGATTTCATGAGCCAGGCCCGTGGCCATTTCCCCGAGGGTGGCCATTTTGGCGCTTTGCATCAGCTGTTGCTGGGAGCGCCGCACTTCAGTGTTGTCGCGGCCCACCGCCTGGACTTCCAGCAGTTGCCCCTGTTCATCGAACACGCCGCGGTCCGACCACACCCACCAGGCGTGTTCGCGACCGGGCAGTTGCAGACTGATTTCTGCGGTGCTGACCGGGAACTCCGGCGTCAGTTGCTGGATGCGCAGCAGGAAGGCAACGCGCTGCTCGGCTGACAACCAACTGCCCAGGTCGACCCCCGGCAATTGCTCCGGCGGGCATTCCAGGTACTTGGCCAGCGGACGGTTGGCGAAGGTCAGCGTCAAGTCGGGACGATAACGGCAGATCATCGCCGGCGAATCCTCCACCAGGATCCGGTAGCGCTCCTCGCTCTGGCGGACCTGCTCGGTGGCCAGGGTGGCTTCGGTATCGTCCAGCCACAGGCCGACCGCCTCGACTGGCAAACCCAGGTCATTGCGCAGCAAGCGGGCCTCATCCAACAGCCAGTGGTAATCGCCGGCCCGGTCACGCATGCGGTAGCGCGCACGCACGTTGCCTTCGCGCAACAGCTGGCGGGTGCGAGCGAAATACAGGTCGCGATCGTCAGGGTGAATCCGCTCGATCAGGCTGGTTTCCGTCAGTTCGCTCAGTTGCCAGCCGAGCAGCGGCAGCAGGCTGTCACTGAAAAAGCATGGTTGCAGGGCACCTTCCTCATACCGCTGTACGTAGATCACCGCGGGCGAACTGGCGATCAGATTGTCCAGCCGGGCATGGGCGGCGGCGGCCTGTTGCTGCTGGTTCTTGATGTCGCTGATATCGAGCATGAACCCCACTGGCCGACGTTGCTCGCCCAACTGCAACAGCTGGCCTTGCAGGCGATACCAGATCGGCGCCTGGAACTCGTCGCGAGCTTGCAGGCGCACACTGAGTAGCAGCGGGCGGTCGCCCTGCAACAGGTCCTGCAGGCGGCTCTGCAGCTCGGCACGGTCGACCGGATGGAACACCGCCAGCCATTCGCCGAGGGACAATCGCGCGTGTTCCAGGTGCAGGTTGCGGGCCAGTTGCGGGGCCAGTTGCACCCCCTCGTGCAGTTCCCACCAGCCGCTGCCGAGCAGCCCTTGCAGGGCATCGAGGCGTTGCAGTTGCTGCTGTTGTTGCTGCTCACGCAAGCGCCCCAGTAGCGGCGCGGCCAGGGCGGCGAGCAGCAGCAACCAGTCACGCTCACCGAGGGCTGGCGCAGGCTGCACTGCCGGATAAAAACCACAGAGCAGCCAGGCACCGATCCCGTGGGCGTCGCGATACGGCACCAGCAAGCCTTCGGCATCGGCAAAAATGTCCCGCAGACGCGGCGCAAGACTGACACCCGCAGCGCCATGCAGCGCGTGGGGACGACTGCCGTCCAGGCTGTCCAGGGCGCTGCCCAGCGACTGATCGGTGTGCCAGAGCCGGGGAGCATCGTGGGCGTGGTAATGGCTGTGGATCCGCCAGTCCTGTTGCGCCTCATCGAGCAGGGCAATCGCCACACAGGGGATTCGCCACTGCTGGGCCAGGTCCTGCAATTGCTCACGCAGAACCTGCGGCAGGCGCGTCAGGCTGCACAGGCGCAGGTGTTCACTGCAGCGTGCGGCCAGTGCCTGGCAGGTGTCCCGGGTCTGGGCCTGTTGCCGCTCTTGCAGCAAATCACCGATATCGAGCAATTGCAGGAGCCAGCCATCCTCAGCCGGTTGTGCCCAGCCGCGCAGGTGCAGGGTGGTTGCACCAAGACCTGTGAAGTCCAGGTCCAGGCTGTGTCCGTGCCATTCGCTGGGTGGGCCTTCGACGGCCAGCCGGCTGCCGGGCAGGAGGTAGTCGCTCAGGTGCAGGGCGGTGCTGCCCGATAATCGATGGGCGAGCAAATGGCGCACGGGGCCGCTGATCTGTAGCACCCGGCCTTGCGAGTCCAGGTGCAATTGCAGCCCCACGCTGGGCATCACCGTGTGCGCAAGGGTGTCGAGTGGCAGGGTAGGGGAACGCTGCAACAGTCGCCCGAACAGCTTGCCGGCAGGACTCAAAATTGAATGCTCGACTGCGCACTCAGGCTGGTTGGCAGGCTGGGAACCGTGCCTACTCCCGGCAACACCAAAAACGGAATCACCTGGTTGAGCTTGCTGGTGGGGTAGCTCACGCTGGCGGTCAACTGGCCGGCGCTGTAGACCGCCTTGGCATCGCCGCCAGTGCCGTAGGTGAGGTTGAAGGCTTTGGGCACCCAGGACAGTTGTTGCTGCAGGACGGAGTTGGCGAGATTGACCACCGCGGTTGGGTAGTCGCTGGTATTGGGGTCCAGGGCGACGCTGCGCCGCACCGCCTCGGCCGTGGCTTCATTGAAGGACTGCATCAGCAACAGCGGCACGCTGTAACTGACGATGGCGTAGAACACCGCAAAAAAAATCACGAACACCAAGGCGAACTCAATGGCGACAGCGCCTTTTTGTTTGTGTGGCAGGTCTGTTTTCATGAGTGCGTCTACCCTGACTACTACGACGTGCCTTGAGCATAGAATCATTCCGCCCACATGGACGATTATTCCCTGATGCACAGTCTTGTCCTGATGATCTGGTTGGCGCTGTGCGCGGTCCAGGATGTCCAGCAACGCCACATTGGCAATCGCCTGACCTTGGGAGCGGGGGCTGCGGCATTGGCCTATTTCCTCTGGAGCGGCACCACCTGGCTGGGTGCACCGGCCGAGCAGGGGGGATGGGCTTTCCTTCTGGCAGTGGCGTTCACTTTGCCCGGTTATGCGCTGGGACGGATGGGCGCCGGCGACGTGAAGATGATGGCGACGATCGGCTTGGCCACCGAGCCGGTCCATTTGCTGGGCAGTTTTATCGGTGCCGGGGTCCTGAGTGCCCTCTGGCTGTTATTGGCGCCAACGGTCTGGCCACTTATGGCTCAAGGACTTAGGAAGCGTGTTGTGTTTCTTGCACCTGAGCTGTCAAAAAACCCACCTTTTGCCCCGTTCGTTTTCCTCGGCATGTTTCTGACGATGGCCTGGATTCAATAGGCTCCGTGCAGCTATATCGCTATGTACATAGTCAGGAAGTACGTCTATTTTCAGATCACAAGTTGTACAGTTCCCGGCTGTAGGTACAGCAATCATCAACCTTCGGCCTGAGCATGGAGTGGCGCGTGAACAAGTCCCCATCGGCAGTAAAAGTATTAGTGGTCGACGACGAACCGTTGATTGTTGAAGAGCTCTGCGAATTCCTCGAAAACAGCGGTTACTCCTGCATTCCCTGTGAGTCCGGCCAACAGGCCATCGAGCTCTTTTGCCAGGACACCGATATCGGCCTGGTGCTCTGTGACTTGCGCATGCCGGACCTCGATGGCATCGAGTTGGTGCATGCGCTACAGCGTGTGGCGGGCAAGCACCGAGCGTTCGAAGCGATCATGCTCACTGGGCGAGCCGACAAGCAGGATGTGATCAAGGCGCTGCGGGCCGGGATTGCGGACTACTACCAGAAACCGATCAACCTCAATGAACTGCTGGAGGGTCTGCAGCGCCAGGAGGCAGCCCTGCAGGAGCGGCAGAAGGAGTTGCAGCTGGGGCATTTGAACCAGAAGCTGCAGCACCTTTCCGAAACCATCAACGACCTCTACCAGGACATCGACAAAGCCCGCCGGGCACCGTCGGCCGACGCCTCGCATAGCCTCGCAGCCGATGCCGCAAATGCCGCAGGGCAAGCCCAGATCCCGGCCCTGTTCAACCAGCTTTCACCCCGTCAGCTGGACGTCGCGCGCCTGGTCGGCAAGGGCCAGACCAACTATCAGATCGCCTGTGAGCTGGGCATCACCGAGAACACGGTGAAGCTGTATGTGTCCCAGGTCCTGCGCTTGACCCACATGCATAACCGCACGCAGTTGGCGTTGGCGTTGTCGCCGAGCAATTCGGGAATGCGCCAGCAAGTGACCGCGCATTAGTCGAGGGCGGTCCGCCGTTCAGTTGCCGGACGACATCTCGCCGGCACTGTCCTGATCGTAGAAATCCGGAATGCTATAGCTGTACTTCTTCAGCCAACGCTGCAGAGCCAATTCGCGCTCGGTGGCGGTGGCGGTCTGGGGTGTGGCGGAGGCAGCCTGGTTGCTGCTTTGCAGCACCAGCCAGCCTTCGGTTTCCTGTTGTTGTGCCGAAGCTGGTCCCGATTCAATCGCCCCGGCGTTCAGGGGCAGGCCAAGCAGGACCAGGCAGCCAATAGTCGCTCGTTTCATCTGCTGTTCTCCTGCGGGTTATTTGAGGCTGATCGCTGTGGTGTCGGCCGCAGCCACCCGGTCGCTGGCTGTCGCCCTGACGGTGGCCGGTGCCTTGAGTCGTTCCGCGTGGGCCCGGGCGTCGGTGAATTGTTCCGGGCTCAGGCCGGCACTGCTGAGCACTTCGGCGGCTTGCTTCCAGTTGTCCTGATAGATCAGCAGCGTCACCAGATTGACCGCCGGCAAGGGGTCACTCTGCTTCAGTTCAATGGCGGTGAGAAATTCGAAACGGGCCTCGTCCAGGCGTAACTGGTTGAGGTAGACCACCCCCAGATCATTGCGGATTTTCTCGTTGGTAGGCGCCAGGCGCACAGCTCGTTGCAGGTGCGCCTGGGCCTGGCCGTTATCACCGCGAGCCGCATACAACTGGCCCAGGCCGTGTTCCGCTTCAGCCGACACACAGCTGCCGACCAGGCTGCGATACAGCGGCTCGGCTTCGCTGCGCCCCAGCAGGCGATAGGCCCGGGCTTTGCGCAAACGCACTTCGTTGAGGTTGTCGGGGAGCTTTTCCAGGTTGGCCAGGCTGGCGTGCAGCTTGCCGTCGCTGGCCATGTCGTCGGCCAGGTTCACCGCCAGTTCCTGCTCGGAATTGAGCCGGGCGCAACTGCCCGATGCCGTCAGCGCCGACCAGGGGGTTGGTCCCCCCGTAGCGCAACCCGTGAGCATCAACAGACTTGTTGCAAGCATCAATATTCTCATCAGCTTCTCCCTAAGAGCCGAACGCGCGGGCAATGGCGGTGAACCCTGGGCCACCCAGAACGATCAGCAAGGCCGGAAACAGAAACAGCATCATCACCACCGACATTTTCGCGGACATTTTCGAGATGTATTCCTGCTGGTGGGTCAGGCGTCGATCATCGAGCAGTTGCTTGAGCGCCAGCAGCGATTTCATTGCCCCGCCACCTTGCTGGATCAGTTGCTGGAGGATCACGCAGGTGTCGTTGAATTCATCCACGGCCAACACGTTTGCACTCTGGTTCAACTCCTGCCCCAGTTCCAGGCCCGAGTCGACCCGGGCCAGGACCAGGCGCAGTTCGCTGGTCAGTTCCGGCAGCAGTTTTTGCGCTTGCGTGCTCAACACCCGAAGGGCCTGTTCCACGGCCATGCCTGACTCGAAGAGGATGCGCAGCAAGGGGATGAAGGTAGAGATTTCTTTGGCAATGATCCGTTGCCGGCGTTTGGCCGCGAAAGCCAATATCCGTTTTGGCAGCAGGTAGCCAACCCCCATCAGCAACAGCGGCACTAACCAGGGATGACTGGCGGCGGGGAAAAAAACCTCGCGCAAAAATACCGCCAGCCCCAGCACCAGCAAGGGCGTGCCGACCTGGATCGCGGCAAACAACGAGCGGTCACTGGCGCGACGCCAACCCAGGCGGGCGAGCAAGGCCAGGGTCTCGTTGTCGGTGCTTACCGAGCGCTGGCTGAGCCTGTTGTCGCCCAGTACGCGCAGGTAACTGCTCAGACGGTTGTCGCGCACCATCTGGCCTTGCAGGCGTTGCGCTACCTGACGCTCGCGCCGTCGTTGCGCCAGTACGCTGCCCAGCGCCAGGAGTGCGGCGGCAAGCAACAAAAAGGCACTGATCAGGATCACCATCTCAAATACTCCGCAACATGCGCCACAACGCCAGGGAGCCGCAAATCTGCAGCAGTACCGCGCTGATCAACATGTGCTGGCCGCTGGGGTCGTGCCACATACCGAGCATGTAGTTGGGGTTGGTAATCAGGAAGTAGCATGCCAGGCCAATCGGCAGCAGCCCCAGGACCCAGGCGGTCAAGCGAGTTTCGCCAGTCATCGCGCGCAGTTGCCGTGCCCCCTGTTCGCGCTCGCGAATCAGCTTGATCAGGTTCTCCAACAGTTCACTGGCATTGCCGCCATAACGATGGTTGACCTTCAGCCCCAGGGCGAACATGCGGAGTACGTCCTGGTCGTAGAGTTCGGCAAAGTCGTGGACGGCATCGGGTAGATTTACCCCGAGTTGCACGTTGCGCTGCACGCGGCCCAAGGCGTTTTTCAGTGGGTCGGCGCTGGCTTCGATACTGCCCATTACCGCGTCCGCCAGGGTTCTTCCGGACTTGAGGCTGCGCACGGTATGGTCAAGCAGTTGCGGCAGTTGCTCGATCATCCGTCGCAAACGGCGTTGATAGCGCCAGGCGATGTACAGTCGTAGCACCAGCGGCGGCAGCAGCAACAATGCCAGCAGGCCCGACCAGCCAGCCACGGCGAAACCGATCAGCATCGACAGGCTCCAGAGCATCAGCCACAGGCCCAGGCGCTCGGTCGGGCGCCCCAGGCCTGCCCGCAGGAACGCGCGCTCCAGGCCACTCCAGCGGGTCTTTTGCAACTCAAGCTGAGGCTGCCCTTGGGCCAGGCGGTTCATCACACGCTCAATGCCGGTTTGGCGCACACCCTGAAAGAACAGGCGGATCGACAACCCGAGCAACAGCAGGCAAATCAGGCTCAGCAATAGCGGTGCAAGCATTGTGGTGGCCTCGCCGGGTCAGTTGAGTGTCAGACCTGCTTCCCGGCGCAGCTTGTCGCCGGCGGGATTGAGCGCCTCGCGCAGGAAGCCGAAGCCGGTGCGGCGGTCGAGGCGAAACAGGGTGTTGGTGACGTAGATGTCGTCGCGAATGCCCACCACTTCCACCACCTCGCTGACACAGCGTCGACCGTCGGGCATGCGCGTCAACTGGATCACCACATCGAGCGCGGCGCAGATCATCTGGCGCAGCGTGCGCTCGGCGATCTGGCGACCGGTCAGCCCCACCAGGGTCTCCAGGCGTAACAAAGCGTCCTGGGCGTTGTTGGCGTGCACGGTGCTCATCGAACCGTCGTGGCCGGTATTCATCGCGGTCAGCACGTCGAGCACTTCGACGCCGCGAATCTCCCCGAGGATGATGCGGTCCGGGCGCATCCGCAGGGCGTTGCGGATCAGGTCGCTGGCCTTGACCTCACCATGGCCCTCGGCATTCGGCGGGCGGGTTTCCAGGCGCACCACATGGGGATGGCCCAGTTGCAGTTCGGCGATGTCTTCAATGGTGACCAGGCGTTCGTGGGGGTTGATCAACTGGCTGAGAATGTTCAGCAAGGTAGTCTTGCCGGTGCCGGTACCACCACTGATGAGGATGTTGCAGCGGCGGCCGACGGCTTCCTGGATGAATTCGAAGATAGCCTGGTCGATGGTTTGCATGGCCATCAGGTCGCTGCTTTTGAGCATGTCTTTGCGGAATTTGCGAATCGACAGGCAGGGGCCGTCCAGGGCAATCGGCGGGATGATCGCATTGACCCGGCTGCCGTCGGGCATGCGCGCATCGACCATCGGCGAGGACTCGTCCAGGCGCCGGCCGAGGGGCGCGAGGATGCGTTGCATGACCCGTTCGACATGGTGTGCGTCGATGAAACGCAGGTCGCTCTGGTGCAGCACCCCGTCGCGCTCGATGAACACCCGGTGCGGGCCGTTGACCAGGATCTCGGTCACGGCGGGGTCGCGCAGTAGCACTTCGAGGGGGCCGAAACCGGTCAGCTCATCGACGATTTCCTCGGCCAGGCGCTCCATTTCATAGCGGGAAACGGCCAGGTGCAGGCGGGCGATGTAGTCGGCGACCTTGTCGATGACAAACTGCGCCAGCAGTTGGCGCGAGCCTTCCAGGAGGTTTTTCCCGGACTCCTCGATGGCGTCGATGATGTAGCGGTGCAGGGCCAGTTTCAGGCCTTCGTGGTCACTGTTGCCGACCGTTGGCCGGGCCGTGGCGCCAAACAGTTTTTCGCTGCTCATTTGCTGCCTCGCAGACGGTTCAGCCAACTGGCCTTGGGTTTGTCCGGGTGTTCGGAGCGCCGGGCGAGCCGTTCTCCCAGGCTGCGCAGGGCTTGGGTCAGGCCTTCGCGGGGGGCCAGTTCGAACAGGGTTATTCCCTGGTTTTTCGCGTTGAGGCGTACCTCTGGGCTGAAGGCCAGCGTGGCCATGACTTCCAGGCCAAAGCTTTTACCCAGGGTTTGCGAGTCGGGGGCAACGTTGCGCAGGTAGCGATCCACCAGCAGTTGGGCATGTTCGAGCTTCATGCCTTTTTCACGCCACAGGTTGAGCACGGCCAGGTTGCGTCGACAGTCGAGCACGCTTTGGTCGGTGTACCACAGCAACTTGTCGCAGTGGCTGACGAAGGTACGCACCGCTTCGCTGTCGGGCTGGCCGGTGAGGTTCACCACGATGTGCTGGAAGTGTTGGCGCAAGGCGCTGAGCAACATGTACAGCTCGGCGGCGCTGGTGTGCTCCAGCGGTTCGTCGTTGCTGGCGTAGGCGAGGATGCGCATGCCGCTGGGTGTGCAGGTAAAGGCGCTGTCGATCAAGGTTGCATCGATACGCCGCAGGTGGCGTAGCGCGTCACCGAAGTGGAACGAGCTTTCCATACCGAGCAAGGCCAGGCTGTCGCCGCGGGGTAAGCCCAGATCCAGCAGCAGGGTCTGCTGGCCACTCTTTTGCACGACCAGCGCCAGGTGACTGGATAACAGCGCACCGTCGGCGTCGCTTTGGGTGCCGAACAACACGCTCAACCCTCCCAGTTGGGTGTTTGGCACCACCGGCGGCAGTCGCTTGCTCAAGCGCCGAACCAGCCCGGCGACTTCGCTGGAGCGTGAGCCGTAGGCGACAAAATCCCGTGCTCCGGCGCGCATCGCGTTGAGCACCAGTTGATTGTCCATGCCGTCGCCCAGGGCGACGATCGCCAGCATCGGCTTGGCTTCCAGGGCGCCTTCGATCAGGGCGCTCTGGGCCACCACGTGTTCGCGGTCCAGGCCGACAAACACCAGGCTGGCGAAGGTCACGTCGACCAGTGCCAGCAACTCGTCAAGGCTGCCGACGCCAGCGCTGACTACCTGGCCCAGGGGCGCCAGTGCTCCTTGCAGCCACTCAAGGTCGGTGCTGTTGCGCGTGATGGCAACAAAGGTCTGGCTCAGGCTTTGGCTCTGGCTCATTGCGATAACCCGCTGCGCTTGTCGAAATTGCCGTTTTCGAGGAAGAACATGCGATAGAAGTTCGGGTCGTAGTTGCGCAGCTTTTCACCCGGCAGGGACGGCAACTGGGCATCGGCCGCCAGCGGCTGAACCAGGTGCGGGGTGACGATCATCAGCAGTTCGCGTTCCTCGCGGTTGATGTTGGTCTCGCGAAAGAACGCGCCGAGGATCGGGATGTCCCCCAGCCCCGGAAACTTGTTGACCTGGGAGCTGTTGCGGGTGCTGATCAGGCCGCTGATGACGAAGCTCTCACCATCGGCCAGGGAGATGCTGGTGTCGGTACGCCGGATGGTCAGCGCCGGAACCAGGGTGCCGGCGATGTTCACGGCATTGCTGAAATCCAGCTCGCTGACTTCCGGTGCCACCTTGAGGGAAATCCGATTGCGCCCGACGATGGTCGGTGTGAGGGTCAGGCGGATCCCGAACTCCTTGTACTCGATGGACACGTTGTCGCTGCCGGAACTGGGAACCGGAATCGGTACTTCGCCGCCGGCCAGGAAACTCGCGCTCTGGCCACTGAGTGCCACCAGGCTGGGGCGGGCCAGGGTGTAGGCAAACCCGCTGCCTTCCAGGGCATTGATCATCACCATGGTCTTGCCGCCGATCCAGGAGAAGTTGAACTGGTCGTTGTTCACCGGCAAGCGTCCCTGGACCACGCCATCGATGGTGGGCAGGGTTCTGGGGGAGCCGAACAGGAAGTTGCCACGGGTCCCGAAAATCGAGGCGGAAGCCTCCTTGAGCTTGGTGCGGCTAACTTCCACAAAACGAATGTCGGTCTGCACCTGGCTGGGCAGCAGCGGGTCTTCGGTAGGCTGCGCGGCGGCGCGGGTCATGGCCGCCGTGGCCTTGCCCTGGACGAACACCATGCTTTGGCGCGGCGCAGTCGAACAGGCGGTCCAGACCATCAGGCTGGTGGCGCCAGGGGCCATCCCGGTGAGCAGGAAGGCATTGCTGCCGCTGGGGTGAACGTCGGCAATTTTCGGATCACCGATGGCCAGGCGAGTAATCGCCACGGGGGATTGCAGGACCTGTTGCAATCCTTCCCCCACTTCCAACACTGCGGGCAGTTGGTCCAGTGCACTGCAATTGCCCGACGTTGCCAGGGCGACATCGACCGGCATGCCCACCAGGAGCAGGGCACAGATCAAGCGGTGGGAGAGCAGCACGGAACGACTTTGCATAAAGATGCATCCTTGCTCGATCAGGGGTTTTGTTGGGTCACCTGGTTGCCACGGATGACCTCGATCGCGCGCCGAGGCATCGGCGTTTGTTTATTGCCGGCAGGGAGGTTTACCGGGGCTTCGCCCAGTGCCAGTTGGTTGAACTGGAATAGCTGGCGGTTGCTGGTCTGCAGGTTGGCGGCCGAATCGGTTTCGCCGGCCCAATACTTGGCCAAGCGCTGTTCTTCGTTGCTGCGTACGGCCAGGCGCAGGGTGCCGGCCTGCGTCGCCAGCATCAGGCGGCTCAGTAATTGTTCAGGGACCGCCAGCACAATTGTGCGTGCGCCAAGCCGACGTTGATCTTGCTTGAGCTTCTCCTCGGGGCTGGCGGCGGGGGTGGCAGGCTTGCCGTCATTGGTCAGGCCGAACTGTTCGCCGACACCCAGTACGCGCATCGCCGGTATTACGATCTGCGCTGTCTGTTGCGCGTTGCTCTGGTCCTGGCGCAGGTACAGCAGGACGTCGACATAGTCGCCAGGTAGCAGTTGCCCGGCAGCGCCGACTACTTCGTCCACGGCGACGGCCAGTGCACGCTCATCGGGGTGGATCATGCGCGCCAGCGGGCCTCCGGCCTCGAAGCTTTCCTGGTTCAACCAGGTGCCCGCACTCAAGGGGCGCCATGGGGTTCGGCCAATGGCCTGCTCGAGGCTGTTCAAGCTGCCAGCGGGAGCGCTGCGCAGCTGCTCCAGTGCGAGGTCGGCGGCAGTCAGCGCAGTGAAAGGCGGCACATCGCGCACCAACACCACTACGGGGTGGCGAGTCTGCTCTTGGGCCTGGGCGACGGTTTTTTCCATGACGCTGGGTGTGGGGAGAGTTACGGCAGGACTGGCCGCAGGTGCAGCAGGGACAGATTGGCGGCTCAAGACCAGCCCCCAATATCCGACGATGATGGCTGCGACCAAGAGAAGCCCAGCCAGGCCCATAGTGATACGACTGTTCATGACGGCTCTCCCTTTCCTGCTGCAATACCGGCTCGTTCAGGTCAACGAGATCACTTCGCAATCAGGCAGCTATGAACATTCAACGATTTGGCTATTGGAAGGTAGTGCAGCTAATCCCAAATGCCATTACGCATAACTAAATAGCCCATAAAATGAGGAAGTGCCTGTAAATACGGCCTTTTTTTTCCAACAAAGTTAGTGTTAATACTTTCTGATTAGTTGCTTCTTACACTTGTTGGGGTGGAGCTTGTTGACAATGCTCTGCTGGCAGAGAGCAATTATGTTGCAGCCCTGCTACATCAGCGCCCCGAGCGCCAAGGAGAAGTCTTATGTTCCTTCAGAAACTGATCGTTAAAACGCGTCGTTTTTTTCGTAGAACCGAGGGGGCTTCAGCGATTGAGTACGCGCTGATTGTGGCGATGGTGGCGTTGGTGGTGATTGTGTTTGTACCAGGTATCAGCGGTTCGATCACGGCAACGTTTAAAGCGGTGGAGGATGGGTTGGTCGACTCGCTTCCTGCAGCTCCTAAAGCTCCTAGTACGCCCTGATAGCGTCGCTGAACTGCAGTGTGTTTTTCAGTCATCAACACTGTCACAGGTATCACCCATGAGTGCGTCTTCTTCCCAGCGTCAACAGTTGCTTCTGGTGGACGATGAACAGGACGCGCTTTTGGAGCTTGCCGAACTGTTGGAGCTCGAAGGCTTTTGTTGTTTTACCGCAACCACGGTCAAACTTGCCTTGCAGCAGCTCACTCGGCATCCCGATATCGCGCTGGTCATCACCGACTTGCGCATGCCCGACGAAAGCGGCCTGTCGCTGATCCGTCGCCTGCGCGAACACACTGCCCGTCAGCACCTGCCGGTGATCGTCATCTCGGGTCATGCCGACATGGCCGATGTCAGCGACCTGTTGCGCTTGCAAGTGCTGGATCTGTTCCGCAAACCCATCTATCACCAGCGCCTGCTGGATACCCTGGACAATCTGTTCCCACAAGCGGCTCCTGCCGGCACAGCACGCATTAGCTGAATCCGCCGCCAGAGTGCGACAGCCCCTTAACTGCCAGACACACTCAAGCCAGCTGTTTGGGGCGCTATACTGCGCACCTATTCGAGTCCTTGGAGATCTACATGCCGGCCCCCGTCTGGTGGTTACTTTGTCTGCCGTTAGTGGCAGGCGCCTTCCTGCCGCTGCAAGCCGGGATCAACGGCCAGTTGGCCAAGCAGGTTTCCAGTGTGCTGTCTGCCGCGTTGATTTCGTTTTTTGTCGGCACCATGGCGCTGTTGATGCTGGTGTTGATCCAGCGTGAAACCCCGACCCTGGCAGCGCTCAAGAGCCTGACCTGGTGGCATTGGAGCGGTGGTTTGCTGGGTGCGTTCTTCATTACCACTGCCGCGTTTGCCGGGCCGCGCATCGGCGCGATGCTGTTCATGGCACTGGTCCTGGCCGGGCAACTGGGCATGGCGCTGGCGCTGGATCATTTTGGTTGGGCGGGGTTTCGCGAAGCCCCCATCAGCGCCGGCAAGATTGCCGGGCTGGTGTTGATTCTGGCGGGGGTGTTCCTGATTCGACGCGGTTGAGCGCTCAGGCCAGCGGCTGCCAATGGCCGTGCATATGCTGCAGCGCGCCGTGGCCGTTCAGTTGCAAGGCGCCACTTGAGCCCGCCGCGCTGGCCAGCAGGATCACCTCGCTGGGCAGGCGCACCGGTTTGTTGAACTGCACCGCGATCTCCAGGTTCGAGCTGGGCAGATGCCCACTGAGTGCCGCCAAGGTACGAGCCTTGATCCACAGCCCGTGGGCGATCGCCTGGGGAAAACCGAAGAGCCGGGCACTCAGTGCGCTCAGGTGAATCGGGTTGTAGTCTCCCGAGACCTTGGCGTACTGCCGGCCAATTTCGGCCGGTGCCCACCAGCGGCTGACCTCGTCGATATCCTGGGTGTCCTGCGCGATCGGTTCCGGCAACTCGCCCGCAAGCTTCACGCCTTTGCACAGCATCCGGCTTTCGGCTTCCCACAGCGGCCCCAGGGCATCGTCCAGGCGGGTGATCAGGTCGAACGTCGCGCCCTTGGCGTGGGGTTGCAGGTTCTGCACATGGACGCTGGCCTGGACTCGACTGAGCCCGCCCAGCGGTCGCAGCAGGCGAATGCGGTTGGCCAGGTGGACCAGTCCCAAGAGCGGGAAGGGGAAGGCCTGGGCGGTGAGCAACTGCAATTGCAGACCGAACGCCAGCACATGGGGATAGGTCGGCGGCAGCAAGCCGTTCTCGGTAAATCCACAGACCTTGCGGTAGGCCGCCACTGACTGGGGGTCGACGTTGAGCCTGGCGCACAGACCGTCATCGGGCAGGACGCTGCCGGTGATCTTGCGTCGCGTCGCGGCCCGCCAATACAGCTCGGGCAGCTTTGGTGCGCCCGCTACAACCTGCCAGTTCGTCGTCATGCTCAGGCTCCCAGGACACTTTGGCCACAAACCCGCAGCGCTTGCCCGCTGACCGCGCCACTGCCGGGCTGGGCCAGCCAGGCCACGGCTTCAGCGACGTCCTGGGGCAGGCCACCCTGGCCCAGGGAACTCATGCGCCGCCCGGCTTCGCGCAGGGCGAAGGGGATGTGTGCGGTCATCTGGGTTTCGATGAACCCCGGCGCCACGGCGTTGATGCTGATCCCGCGCTCGCCGAGCAGCGGCGCCCAGGCCTGGGCCAGGCCGATCAGCCCGGCTTTGCTGGCGGCGTAGTTGGTTTGGCCACGGTTACCGGCGATGCCACTGATCGAGGCCAGCAGGATCACCCGGCCGTGGTCCTGCAGGGTGCCGCTGTCGAGCAGGGCCTGGGTCAGCACTTGTGGGGCATTGAGGTTGACAGCCAGCACCGCATCCCAGAATTCCGGGGTCATGTTGGCCAGGGTCTTGTCGCGGGTGATGCCTGCGTTGTGCACCACGATGTCTATGCCCTGGGGCAACTGTTCGATCAGGCGTGCGGCGGCATCTTCGGCACAGATGTCCAGGGTGATGCTGTTGCCTCCCAGGCGGGCGGCGAGGGCTTCGAGATCGCTCTTGGCTGGGGGCACGTCGAGCAGCACGACTTCGGCGCCATCGCGGGCCAGGGTTTCGGCAATCGCCGCGCCGATGCCGCGCGCGGCACCGGTGACCAGGGCCCGGCGTCCCGCCAGTGGCCGGGTCCAGTCCTGGACCTGAGTGGCGCAGGCGTTGAGCCGCACTACCTGGCCGCTGATGTAGGCACTTTTCGGCGAGAGGAAAAACCGCAGCGCGCCTTCGAGTTGTTCTTCGGCACCGCTGTCGACATAGAGCAATTGCAAGGTGCCGCCGCTGCGCAACTCCTTGGCCAGGGAGCGGCTGAAACCTTCCAGGGCCCGTTGCGCACTGGCGGCGAAGGGGTCGCTGAGGCTCTGCGGAGCACGCCCGAGGATCACCACGTGGGCGCTGTGGTCGAGGTTTTTCAGCAGTGGCTGGAAGAACTCGCGCAACTGCTTGAGCTGGCCGGTTTGTAGCAGGTCGCTGGCATCGAACAGCACGGCCTTGAGCTTGGGCCCATGCCCGGGAATCCATGCCTGGGCCACCAGCGGTTCGGCGCCGTAGCTGTAGATCTGCTCGGTCAGTTTGTTGGCGAAGGCCTGGACCTTGCTGGCCAGCGGGCCGCCGCCGATCAGCAGTGCGCCGTCCACCGGCCGCAGCCGACCGGCTTCCCAGCGTTCCAGGCGGACCGGCGACGGCAGGCCAAGGGCGCCGACCACGCGGTGGCCGAGTGACGAGTTGGCGAAGTCGATATAGCGGTCTGACATGGAACGCGCTCCAGCGGTTGGGGTTCAAAGTGTGGACCACGAATCGTCATCAGTCGTTCGATCCGCGAGATAAGGCCTACGCTTGTGGGTCATGGCTTTCACAGAATAGGAGCTTTTCATGACTCAGCTGCGCCGCGTCGCGATCATAGGCGCAAATCGCATCCCCTTCGCCCGCTCCAATGGCCCCTATGCCACCGCCAGCAACCAGGCGATGCTGACGGCCGCGCTCGAGGGCCTGATCGAGCGCTACAACCTGCACGGCCTGCGCCTGGGCGAAGTGGCGGCGGGGGCGGTGCTCAAGCATTCCCGGGACTTCAACCTGACCCGCGAGTGCGTACTCGGCTCACGGCTGTCGCCGACCACCCCGGCCTACGACATTCAGCAGGCCTGCGGCACGGGGCTGGAAGCGGCGTTGCTGGTGGCGAACAAGATCGCCCTGGGGCAGATCGACTGCGGTATTGCCGGCGGCGTCGACACTACGTCGGACGCGCCGATCGGGGTCAACGAAGGCCTGCGCAAGATTCTCCTGCAAGCCAATCGCGCCAAGACCACTGCCGATAAACTCAAGACCTTCCTGCAGTTGCGTCCCCGGCACTTGCTGCCTGAGCTGCCGCGCAACGGTGAACCGCGCACCGGCTTGTCCATGGGCCAGCACTGCGAGTTGATGGCGCAGACCTGGAATATTCCCCGGGCCGAACAGGATCAACTGGCGCTGGAAAGTCATCAGAAAATGGCCGCCGCTTATGCCGAAGGTTGGCACAACGACCTGATGACACCTTTCCTCGGCCTGACCCGTGACAACAACCTGCGTGCGGACCTGACCCTGGAAAAACTGGCGGCGCTCAAACCGGCTTTCGACAAGACTGGCAAGGGCACACTCACGGCGGGTAACTCGACGCCACTGACCGATGGCGCCTCCCTGGTGCTGCTGGGCAGTGAAGCCTGGGCGCAAGAGCGTGGCCTGCCAGTCCTGGCGTATTTGCGCGATGGCGAAGCGGCGGCGGTGGACTTCGTCAACGGCGCAGAGGGGCTGTTGATGGCCCCTGTGTATGCCGTACCGCGTCTGCTGGCGCGCAACGGCCTGACTCTGCAGGACTTCGACTACTACGAAATCCACGAAGCCTTCGCCGCGCAAGTGCTGTGCACCTTGAAG
This sequence comes from Pseudomonas sp. P5_152, assembly GCF_033989915.1. Classification (NCBI taxonomy): domain Bacteria; kingdom Pseudomonadati; phylum Pseudomonadota; class Gammaproteobacteria; order Pseudomonadales; family Pseudomonadaceae; genus Pseudomonas; species Pseudomonas sp. P5_152. The sequence goes on from NZ_JASFAH010000002.1 coordinate 3,797,270, forward strand.
GCCTGGGAAGACGAGGACTACTGCAAGAGCCGCCTGGGACTCGACGGGGCATTGGGCTCGATCGACCGCAGCCGGCTCAACGTCAAAGGCAGCTCCCTGGCCGCCGGCCACCCGTTTGCGGCGACGGGTGGGCGCATCGTCGCCAGCCTGGCCAAGCTGCTGGAAGTGGCGGGGCAGGGCCGCGGACTGATCTCGATCTGCGCCGCCGGGGGGCAGGGAGTGACGGCAATTATCGAGCGTTAGGCACCCCCAGCCCTTTGATCAGGTGCGGAAGCGTCGCACTAACCCGTCCAGCTCATTGGACAACCCGGCCAGGCTCTGGGAGTCCAGGCGTGCCGAGTTCGCCAGTTCCGCCACCAGTTGCGCATCGCCATGGATCTGGCTGATGTGCCGGTTGATGTCTTCGGCGACCTGGTGTTGTTCCTCGGCGGCGGTGGCGATCTGGGTGTTCATGTCGCGGATCACGTCCACCGATTCGCGGATCTGCCCGAAGCTGTTGCGTGCCTCACCAATGCGGCTCACCGACTGCTGCGAGACTTGCAGGCTGGCGTGCATTTGCTGGGTCACCTGGCTGGTGCGTTTGGCCAGGTTGCCCAGCAGGCCGTCGATTTCCGCCGTGGAGTCGGCGGTGCGTTTGGCCAGGGCGCGGACTTCGTCGGCCACCACGGCAAAGCCGCGACCCTGTTCACCGGCGCGTGCCGCTTCGATGGCCGCGTTCAGGGCCAGCAGGTTGGTCTGCTCGGCGATGGAGCGAATGGTGCCGAGAATCGACTGGATGTCATTGCTGTCGCGTTCCAGCTGCTGCATCGATAACGCCGACTGCTCGATTTCCTGGCTCAAACGGTCGACGCTGCTCACGGCGGCGTCGATCTGTTGCTGGCCTTCGTGGGCCTGGCGTTGACCGTTGTCCGCGGAATCGGCGGCCTGGCTGCACGAGCGGGCGACTTCGTTGGCGGTGGCGACCATTTCATGGAACGCCGTGGACACCATGTCCACCGCTTCGCGCTGGCGCCCGGCGGCTTCGGCCATCTCGCCGGACACTTGGGTGGCGTTGTGGGAGTTGGCGAGGATCTTGGTCGCGGCGCCGCCGATGTGCTGGATCAGGCTGCGAATCGCTGCCAGGAACTGGTTGAACCAACTGGCCAGTTGCGCGGTTTCGTCGCTGCCACGGACCTGCAGGTTCTGGGTCAGGTCGCCTTCGCCTTGTGCGATGCCTTCCAGGCCACTGGCGACACTGCGGATCGGCCGTACGATCAGGCTGGCGAAACTGGCCCCGACCACGGCGAAGATCGCCGCCAGGACTGCGGCGATGATCGCGATCAGCCAGGTCAACTGGGTGGCCTCGCTCATGACGTCGGCTTGCTTGATCAGGCCGATGAACGTCCAGCCCAGTTGCTCCGACGGCCAGACGTTGGCCATGTAGCGCTCGCCGTTCAGTTCGACTTCCACCAGGCCCTTGCCGGCCTTGGCCAACTGCGCGTAACCCTCGCCCAGGGAGTTCAACGGCTTGAAGTTATGCTCGGGCCGTTGCGGGTCGACCAGCACGGTGCCGTTGTTTTCCATCAGCATCAGGTAGCCGGTTTCGCCGAGCTTGATCTGTTTGACCAGTTCGGTGAGCTGGGTCAGCGTCACGTCGATACTGACCACGCCACCGTTGGGCCCCAACTGGTTATCGAGGGTGCGCACGGTGCTGACGTAGGTGGTGTTGTTATCGGTCCAGTAATAGGCCGCGGTGCGCAGCGGTTTGCCCGGGTTGGCCTGGGCGGCCTTGTACCAGGGACGCTGGCGTGGGTCGTAGTTGGTCAGTTGGGCGTCATCGGGCCAGGACACGTAGCCGCCGGCGCTGGTGCCGACGATGGCATAGGCGTAGGCCGGGTGACTGTTGCCCAGGTTCTGCAGGAGGGCGAACACTTGCTTGTCCATCTCGCCCTGCGGGATGTCCGCCGCGTTGGCAGCCATGTAGGTCTTGAGGCTGGCGTCGGTGTTCTTGATCAGCGGCAGCGAGGCCAGGTAGTCGACGTTCTGGCTGATGCCGTCGAAAAACATTTGCATGGCGTTGCTGACCTGGCGGATCTCGCGACCGCTGCTGTCGACAAAGCTGTCCTTGGCATCACTGCGCAGGTTCATCACCACCAGTGTGGCAACCAGGACCACGGGCAAGCAGGCAATGATTGCAAATGCCCAGGTCAGTTTTTGTTTGATGTTCATCCGCGCTCCAGAATTGTTCTTATTGGCCGATTGTCAGACAAATCCTTTTGTCATGGATGACTTCGGCCGCTGGAGGGGGAAATTGAGGTTTTATTGGAAAAAAACCTACATGGTGCTGGCTCTTGGATTGCGCACTCTGTCGCAAATGCCTGCTAATCCGGCTGCTAACCTGAGTCAGAGTCTGGGCTATGATCTGCCCCGGTCCTCAGGATTGAGTGGATAAATCTGGCACATTGAGTGCATCCACAGGGTTCATAGGTCGGCAACCCCTCCCCGCCGTGAGTGGATTGCCGTATAACGAATGACTTTCGCGTGTTTGGTAATAAAGGACCCACAATAAAAGCTGATGAAGACTCCAAAACGCATTGAACCCCTGATCGAGGACGGTCTGGTCGACGAGGTGCTGCGCCCACTTATGAGTGGTAAAGAAGCAGCTGTTTATGTGGTGCGCTGCGGCAACGAATTACGTTGCGCCAAGGTTTACAAGGAGGCGAATAAACGCAGTTTCCGCCAGGCCGCCGAATACCAGGAAGGCCGCAAGGTGCGCAACAGCCGACAGGCCCGGGCCATGGCCAAGGGCTCCAAGTTCGGTAAAAAAGAAACCGAGGATGCCTGGCAGAACGCCGAAGTGGCGGCGTTGTTCCGCCTGGCCGGTGCCGGGGTGCGGGTGCCCAAGCCGTTCGACTTCCTGGAAGGCGTGCTGCTGATGGAGCTGGTGGCCGACGAGTTCGGCGATGCCGCTCCGCGCCTGAACGACGTGGTACTGGATGCCGATCAGGCGCGTGAATATCACGCCTTCCTGATTTCCCAGATCGTGCTGATGTTGTGTACCGGTCTGGTGCACGGTGACCTGTCGGAGTTCAACGTGCTGCTGACGCCGGACGGTCCGGTGATCATCGACCTGCCGCAAGCGGTGGATGCGGCGGGCAACAACCACGCCTTCAGCATGCTCGAGCGGGATGTGGGCAACATGGCCTCGTACTTCGGGCGCTTTGCCCCGGAGCTCAAGCGCACCCGCTACGCCAAGGAGATGTGGGCCCTGTACGAAGCCGGGACCTTGCACCCGGCCAGTATCCTGACCGGCGAGTTCGACGAGCCGGAAGAACTGGCGGACGTCGGCGGCATCATGCGTGAGATCGAGGCCGCCCGCCTGGACGAGGAGCGCCGCCAGGCGATCCGCGCCGCAGACGACGCGCCACCGAGCAAAGCCGAAGAGCCGCCTCCGCCCTGGATGCAGTAATCGCGAGCAGCAAAAACCCGGCCTCGGCCGGGTTTTTTGTGGGTGCCTACAGGGTCAGCTATGAGCGGGTTTGGCGCAGCAGCCCGAGGCCAGTTCCTTGAGGATCGGGCAGTCCGGGCGGTGATCGCCCTGGCAGTGCTCCACCAGGTCCTGCAGGGTGTCGCGCAACTGGCCCAGCTCAAGGATTTTCTGGTTCAGTTCGTCGATGTGCTGGCGGGCCAGGGCCTTGACGTCGGCGCTGGCCCGTTGGCGATCCTGCCACAGGGCGAGCAGCTTGCCGACTTCCTCCAGCGAGAAGCCCAGGTCACGGGAGCGCTTGATGAAGGCCAGGCTGTGCAGGTCCTGCTCGCCATACAGACGGTAGCCACTGTCGGTGCGGTGCGCCGGCTTGAGCAGGCTGATCGACTCGTAGTAACGAATCATCTTGGCGCTCAGGCCACTTTGCCGGGCGGCTTGGCCAATGTTCATTCCAGATCCTCCAGTTTTTTCGGCTTCCAGGTCTTGAGCAGCAGGGCGTTGCTGACCACGCTGACGCTGGACAGGGCCATCGCCGCACCGGCCATGACCGGGTTGAGCAAGCCGAATGCGGCCAGCGGGATCCCGATCAGGTTATAGACGAAGGCCCAGAACAGGTTCTGGCGGATCTTCGCATAGGTCTTGCGGCTGATCTCCAGCGCTGCCGGCACCAGCCGAGGGTCGCCGCGCATCAGGGTGATGCCGGCCGCGTGCATGGCCACGTCGGTGCCGCCGCCCATGGCTATGCCGATGTCTGCCGCCGCCAGTGCCGGAGCGTCGTTGATGCCGTCGCCGACCATCGCCACCACCCCGGTTTTCTTCAGTTCGGTGACGGTCGAGGCTTTTTCCGCGGGGAGCACTTCGGCGTGCACGTTGCTGATGCCCAGGGCTTGGGCGACCACCTTGGCGCTACCCCGGTTGTCGCCCGTCAGCAGGTGGCTGCCGATGTGCTGGCTGTTCAGTTCCTCAATGGCTTGCAGGGCGCCGGGCTTGAGGGTGTCGCCAAAGGCGAACAGGCCCAGTACTCGCAACTCGGGGCTTTGTTCGATCAGCCAGGACAGGGTCCGGCCTTCTGCTTCCCAGGCCGTGGCCGAGTCTGCCAGGGCCCCGGCGTTCAAGCCGCTTTCCTCGAGCATGCGGCGATTACCCAGGGCCAATTGCCGGCCGTCCAGGGTGCCGGCAATGCCGCGACCGGTCAGAGACTGGCTGGCAGTGACGTCGGCCACGGCCAGCTCACGTTCGGCGCAGGCGTCCAGCACGGCCTTGGCCAGCGGGTGTTCACTGCCGCGCTGCAGGGCGCCGGCTTGTTGCAACAGCGTCGCTTCGTTGCCGTCGACGGCGCTGAAGTGGGCGATGCGCGGGGTGCCGGAGGTCAGCGTGCCGGTCTTGTCGAATACCACCACACTGACTTCGTGGGCGCGCTCCAGGGCTTCGGCGTCCTTGATCAGAATGCCGTGGCGGGCAGCGACGCCGGTACCGGCCATGATCGCGGTAGGTGTGGCCAGGCCCAGTGCACAAGGACAGGCGATCACCAGCACGGCCACTGCGTTGATGACTGCGGTTTCCAGAGGTGCACCGTACAACCACCAACCGATCAGGGTGGCCAGGGCCAGCAGCAGCACCACCGGCACGAACACCTGGCTGACCTTGTCCACCAGCTTTTGAATGGGCGCCTTGCCAGCCTGGGCGTCTTCGACCAGGCGGATGATCCGCGCCAGCACGGTTTCCGCCCCGAGGGCCAGGGTCCGTACCAGCAGGCGGCCTTCGCCGTTGATGGCGCCGCCGGTGACGCTGTCGCCGGGCTGCTTGGGCACCGGCAGGCTTTCACCGCTGATCAGGGCTTCGTCGGCGTGGCTCTGGCCTTCGACCACCTCACCGTCCACCGGGAACCGTTCGCCGGGCTTGACCAGCACCAGGTCACCGAGGCGCAAGGCACTGATGGCAACGTCCTGTTCGCGGCCGTCGATCACCTGGATCGCCCGCTCCGGACGCAAGGCTTCAAGGGCCCGAATGGCGCTGGCGGTCTGGCGTTTGGCGCGGCTTTCCAGGTACTTGCCGAGCAGGACCAGGGCGATCACTACGGCTGAGGCCTCGAAGTACAGGTGCGGTTCGGTGCCCGCGCTGGCGGTCGCCCACAGGTAGATGCTCAAGCCATACCCGGCGCTGGTGCCCAGGGCGACCAGCAAGTCCATGTTGCCGGCACCGGCGCGCACGGCTTTCCAGGCGGCGACATAAAAACGCGCACCGAAGATGAACTGCACCGGAGTGGCCAGGATGAACTGCACCCAGGCCGGGAGCATCCAGTGCAGGCCGAAGGGTTGCACCAGCATCGGCAGCACCAGTGGCAACGCCAGGAGCACGGCCAGCAGGACGCTCCAGCGTTCACGCTGCAGGCGTTGTTGCTGGTCGTCATTGGAGCGTTGCTCGGCTTGCCAGACGCTGGCGCTGTAACCGGCCTTGGTCACCGCATTGATCAGCACCTGCGGGTCGATCTGGCCGAGCAACTCCAGGTGTGCCCGCTCGCTGGCCAGGTTGACGCTGACGCTCTTGACCCCGGCCACCTTGTTCAACGCGCGCTCGACGCGACCGGCGCACGAGGCGCACGTCATGCCGCCGATGCTCAGTTCCAGGCTCTGGGCGGGAACGCTGTAGCCGGCTTGCTGCACGGCCTGCATCAAGGCCGGCAAGCTGTCGCGCGGGGCCTGGACACGCGCCTGTTCGGTCGCCAGGTTGACGCTGACAGAGGTGGCGCCCACGACTTTACTGAGCGCCCGCTCGACACGCCCGGCGCAACTGGCGCAGGTCATGCCGGCAATCGGCAGATCGAAGGTGGTGGAATCGGACATCGGTCTTACTCCCTGTAGAAATGACCTACAGGTTCAACCTTGCCATGCTGGCAAGGTCAAGCGCCATGTGCAAAACGCCACACCCCACAGGTCGGCGGGTAGCGGGAGTCAATAACCCAATGTCGCCGGCTTCAGGTACATGCCCTGGGCGTTCATGGCGACGCGGTACTTGTGGATATCTCCGGCGCGCAGGGTGATGTTCTGCGAACCGGGCGCGAGCATCCCGGGGTTGCAGCCGGGCACTTGGCCAGGCAGCAGTTTCAGGCGCAGGGAGAAGGTCCCGGGCGGCAGGTTGAACGAGGTGCTTTGCTCCTGGAACAGCCGCGCGGACAGCTGGTCCTGGATGTACACGCCGATTTCGCACGAGGTCGCGACTTCCAGGCGCTCGCGCGAAATGATCAGTACCCCGTAGTCTTGCGCACTGGCCGGCGAGGCGGTGGCGCAAAGACTGAGCATGCCCAGTAGGCTGAAAGCGTGCCAGCGCATGGCTGAGTCTCCTGCTTGTATGTCATGGATGGCCAAGCTTGACCGAGCATGCGGTGCAATGCCAGCCCGGCCGTTCATCGCGGAACTTGACCTTGCCACGGTGGCAAGCTCAAGACTGCTGCCAACCCATCAAAGGAGATGCCCCATGCAAGTATTCAACGTTCAAGGTATGTCATGCGGTCACTGTGTCCGCACGATTACCCAGGCCCTGCAGGCCAAGGATCCGGCGGCCAGTGTGCGGGTCGACCTGGCGGCAAAGGAAGTGGGTGTGGAAAGCGGCTTGTCGGCCGAGCAGGTGATCAGTGCGATCAGCGAGGAAGGGTACGCGGTCAAACTGGCAGGATGAAAAATATTAGTTAGCGACCTATCGGAATGTTCAAGGCGTCCAAGCGCGGCTAGACTGTCGGGCTGCCGACTGATGTGAGCTGGACGCCTGATGAATTTCCGTACCATTCTGATTCTTGGCGCCTTGAGCGCTTTTGGGCCGCTGGCCATCGATTTCTACCTGCCCGCCTTTCCGGCCATGGCCGCCGCGTTCGGCACCGACGAAAAACACGTGCAGATGACTCTGGCCGCGTACTTCCTCGGCTTGTCGCTGGGACAGTTGGCCTATGGGCCGGTGGCCGATCGTTTCGGTCGACGTATTCCGCTGCTGGTGGGCGTGACCCTGTTCACCCTGGCTTCGCTGGCGTGTGCCTTCGCGCCGAGCCTGGATTGGTTGATCGCCGCACGTTTCGTGCAGGCCCTCGGCGGTTGCGCCGGGATGGTGATTTCCCGTGCGGTGGTCAGTGACAAGTGTGATGCGGTGGGCTCGGCGAAAGTCTTTTCGCAATTGATGCTGGTGATGGGCCTGGCCCCGATCCTCGCGCCGATGCTCGGGGGGCTGCTGGTCAACCTGTATGGCTGGCAGTCGATCTTCATCGCCTTGACCGCGTTCAGTGCCCTGTCAGCCCTGGCGGTGGCAATGGGCCTGCCGGAAAGTCTGCCGGCCAACCAACCACGCCAGCCATTGTCGGGCGCGCTGCGCCAGTACGGCCGGTTGCTCGCGGACAAGGTCTTCCTTGGGCACGCACTGACCGGGGGCGTTGCGATCGCCGGGATGTTTGCCTACATCGCCGGCTCACCCTTCGTGTTCATCAAGCTGTACGGCGTACCGCCGGAGCATTTCGGCTGGCTGTTCGGCCTCAACGCGGCGGGTTTCATCCTGGTGGCGCAACTCAATGCACGGCTGCTGTCCAAACGTGGGCCGGCGTTCCTGCTGGCGCGCGCGGTGTGGGTCTATCTGGCGGCGGGCCTGACCCTGCTGGCGGTCAGCACGCTGCACACCGAGCAGCTCTGGCCCTTGCTGATTCCGCTGTTCATTTGTATTGCCAGCCTTGGCTGCATCATTCCCAACGCCGCGGCCTGCGCCATGAACGGGCAGGGCGCGCGCGCCGGCAGTGCCTCGGCCATGCTCGGCTGCCTGCAGTTCAGTGTCGCCGCCGGGGCAGCGGCGTTGGTGGGGGTGTTGCACGACGGCACGGCCATGCCGATGGCGATGGTCATCAGCTTGTGCGGGATACTGGTGGTGAGCGTCGCGATGCTCACCCGCCGCCTGCAAGTCGTCCGGGCGGCGCAGGCCCAGGCTTGAGTCAGCCGGCCGCGCGTTGCTGGGGTTCAGGGAGGTAATGGGGGGCGTGCAAGCGGGCCTCGAGGGTCGAGGTAAAAGCCCGGGCTTCGGCTTCGGAGCGGAAGTTCACGGTCTGATTGTCCAGGCGTACTTGCCAGCGGGATTTTGCCAGTTCTTTTATCAGGATCTTCATTGCTGACCTCCGTGCGTAAAAGAGAGCATTGCGTGAGCTGTCGATTGTAGTCTCGAACTCACGCAAAATTGTGACACGGATCAACTCTCTGACTGACGGCGCCCCGCGCGCAAATTCTCGCGCGCGCGGGGCCCAGTCCTTCACATTCAGAAACCTTCGAGGACAATCTTGCCCTTGGCCGTGCCGCTCTCCAGCAGCTCGTGGGCCCGGCGCAGGTTGGTCGCATTGATGGTGCCGAAGTGCTCGCCGACGGTGGTTTGCAAGGTGCCGTCGTCGATCAACGCGGCGACCCGGTTGAGCAGCTTATGCTGCTCCAGCATGTCGGCGGTCTCGAACAGCGACCGGGTGTACATGAACTCCCAATGCAGCGACAGGCTCTTGCGCTTGAGCTGGGTGATGTCCAGCGCCTTGGGATCGTCGATCAGCGCGAGCTTGCCTTGGGGCGCCAGGGCCTCCACCAGTTGGGCGAAGTGCTGGTCGGTCTGGGTCAGGCTGGCCACATGCGTGACCTGGGGCTGGCCGACGCGCTTGAGTTCCTCGCTCAGCGGCAGGCGGTGATCGATGACCAGGTCAGCGCCCAGGCTTTCTACCCAGGCGTGGGTTTGTGGGCGTGAGGCGGTGCCAATCACCTTCAGGGCCGTGAGTCGGCTGGCGAGTTGGGTAAGGATCGAACCCACGCCACCGGCAGCCCCGACGATCAGCAGGCTTTGCCCTTCAGCCGTGTTGCCCTCGCGCACCTGCAGGCGTTCGAACAGCAGTTCCCAGGCGGTAATCGCAGTCAGCGGCAGCGCCGCAGCTTGGGCAAAACCCAGGGACTTGGGCATGTGCCCGACAATCCGTTCGTCGACCACGTGCAACTCGCTGTTGCCCCCGGCGCGGGCAATGGAGCCGGCGTAGTAGACCTTGTCACCGGGCTTGAACAGGCTCACGTCAGTGCCGACTGCCTTGACCACGCCGGCCACATCCCAGCCCAGGACTTTGGCGGCGCCACCTTCAGGTGCGACGTTCTGGCGGACCTTGGTGTCCACTGGGTTGACGGAAATGGCTTTGACTTCCACCAGCAAGTCACGGGGACCGGCGACGGGTGCCGGCAGCTCGATGTCCTGCAGGGCGTTCGGGTCGCTGATGGGCAGGCTGTGGTAGTAGGCAATGGCTTTCATGGGCGGTTGGGCTCGGTGGTCTTGGGATGCAGCAGATGATTGGCTATTTATCTGCAAGATAAAACCCGCTAAAAGCACAGTCTCTTTCAATAGTTTTTTGATAATGCGAGGGCGCCGATGCTGCGTTTCGATGACTTGCTGCTGTTTGTACGGGCGGCTGACCTGGGCAGCCTGTCGGCGGCGGCGCGGGGTATGGACATGTCGCCGGCGGTGGCCAGCGCGGCGTTGAAGCGGATCGAGCAGCAACTGGGTGCGCGGCTGTTGGCGCGCTCCACCCGCAGCCTGCGTCTGACGGCAGAAGGCGAAGGGTTCCTGGTGTATGCCCGTGCGGCGTTGGGCCAGTTGGATGAAGGGCGGCGTTTGCTGGCGCGCGGCCAGGACCAGGTCAGCGGGGTCCTGCAACTGTCGGCCCCCTCGGACTTTGGACGCAATCTGTTGTTGCCGTGGCTGGACGAGTTCCAGCGTGAGCATCCCCTGCTCACGGTACGCCTGCTGCTGGGCGACCGGATCGCCGACCTGTTCCGCCAGCCAGTGGACATCGCCCTGCGTTATGGCGAGCCGGAAGACTCCAGCCTGGTGGCGCTGCCCATTGCCCCGGACAATCGCCGGGTGTTGTGTGCCGCCCCGCAATATCTGGCGAGGTGCGGCGTACCGCGCCAGTTGGAGCAACTGGCCCAGCACAATTGCCTGCTGTACATGCTGGGCAGCCGGGTACACGACCACTGGAGCTTTCACGATGGCAAACGGGACGTGAGCCTGACGGTCAGCGGCGATCGTTTCAGTGATGACGCCGATGTGGTGCGCCTGTGGGCGGTGGCGGGGGCCGGGATTGCCTACAAGTCCTGGCTGGACGTGGCCGCCGATGTGCTGGCCGGACGCTTGACGGTGTTGCTGCCGGAGCTGCAGGGAGAACGTGCACCGCTGAATTTGTTGTGCGCTCATCGCGCCCAATTGAGTAAGCCGGTGAACCTGCTAAAAGAAATGCTCAAGCGTCGGTGTGAGCATTTGAGTGGTCAATTTTCGACAAGATTTGTCGTGAGCCATTAATCGCACTCACATAGCGAAATTTCACTCAGCAGCTATCAGCTTTGGCGGTTTCCCCGGGGCAGGAACCGTCGTTCATCACGCTTATACTAGCGCCCGCCTGGGGTCGCGAACCCAGGCAGCCTTGCTCGATCCCCCGGTTTGCGCAGCAGAAAATCACTGGGCTGGCTTGAGGATTTCGAAGAAGTTTGTCGCGTTAACTGATTTTTTAGCCCGGTTTTTGGCGGTTATCACGCCTTGGCCGGCATTCTATTACTGATCAAGATGTCCCCCGAGCAGTAGACAAATGATTCAACAGGGAGTGAATACATGGAACATGCACCTTGCATCAGTCAGATCGCCGCACTACTGGCTGACCCGAAGCGTAGCGCGATGATGTGGGCCTTGATGGATGGGATTGCCCGGCAATCGGAGGAACTGGCATTGCTGGCCGGTTTGTCGCCGTCCTCGGCCAACGCCCATCTCGGGCGTTTGTTCAGCGGTGGACTGTTGAAGATCGAGGAGCGTGGACGCAAGCGGTTCTACCGACTGGCCGCGCCCGAAGTCGGGGCGGCGGTCGAGGCATTGGCCAGTGCCACCCTCGCCAGTTCGCCGGGCAACATTGCCCAGGTATTCAAGCGTACCAGCGCGCTGGCCAAGATCCAGGCAGCCCCGTCGTCGCTGCTGCGGGCCCGCCTCTGCGAGGAGCACTTGGGCGGTACCCTGGCGGCTGATCTGTTTCAGCGCCTGCTGGATGCGGGATGGATCGAGCAATTGGACAAACGCATCATGGTGACCCACAAGGGCGCCATTCAACTGGCCAGCCATGGGGTCTTCGTCCAGGCATTGGCCCATAGCAACTCGCAAGTGGCCTGTGCCTGCCCCGACTGGAGCGAGCGTCGACCGCACCTGGGGGGCACATTGGGGGCCGCGTTGTTGCAGTTGTTCATCCAGTCTGGCTGGCTGAGTGTGTCCGGCGATTCACGGGCCTTGCAGGTGTCCCCGACCGGTGTCCGGGAACTGGACCTGTTCGGCAAAGTGCCTGAGCTGGAAATGGCCCTTTAATCGCCGTTGCGATCGACGTCTGCAGCCGCCGGTTCAGACGTCGCTCAGGGCTGTTGCCAGGTCGTATCCAGCAATCTTCCACCCCGGCGTTCGCGCACACTCGATCCGCGGATTATCGGATCGGGGGACGTGGCATGGATACACAAGGCTACAGTGCGGCAGAACGTCTGGAACGGTTACCCATCAGTGGGTATCACCGAGTCATTTTCATCATCATTGCCCTGGCGTTTTTCTTCGACTCCATGGACCTGGCCATGATGACTTTCCTCCTGGGCTCGATCAAAGCCGAGTTCGGCCTGAGCACGGCGCAAGCCGGGTTGCTGGCCAGTTCGAGCTTCTTCGGCATGGTCCTGGGGGCATCGTTGTCCGGCATGCTGGCGGACCGTTTCGGGCGCAAGCCGGTGTTCCAGTGGAGCATCGTGCTATGGGGGATCGCCAGCTACCTGTGTTCCACGGCGCAAACCGTCGAGACCCTGACCTTGTTCCGTATCCTGCTGGGGATTGGCATGGGCATGGAGTTTCCGATTGCCCAGTCGATGTTGTCCGAGCTGATTCCGGCCCAGCGGCGTGGGCGTTACATCGCCTTGATGGATGGCTTCTGGCCGCTGGGGTTTGTCGCGGCGGGGGTGTTGTCGTATTTCCTGTTGCCCGTGATCGGCTGGCGCGACATCTTCCTGGTGCTGGCGGTACCGGCGGTGTTCGTGCTGGCGATCCGTTTCTTCATTCCCGAATCACCGCGCTGGCTGGAGCAGGCTGGGCACCATGCTGCCGCCGACAAGGTCCTGCTGCGGATCGAGGACAAAGTCCGGGCCTCCCTGGGGCGTGCCGATCTGCCGACGCCGATTCGCCTGCCCAGGGCCGAGCACCGTCCCGGCAACTTCTTTAGCGCCTTGCGGCAAATCTGGTCGCCGCTGTATCGCCAGCGCACCATGATGATCTGGAGTGTCTGGTTCTTTGCCCTGCTCGGTTTCTACGGCCTGACGTCCTGGCTCAGCGCGCTGCTGCAACAATCCGGGTTTGCCGTGACCCAGTCGGTGTATTACACGGTGCTGATTTCCCTCGGCGGGATTCCCGGGTTCCTCATGGCGGCCTGGTTGGTGGAGCGCTGGGGGCGCAAGCCGGTGTGCGTCATCACGTTGCTGGGCGGTGGGGTGATGGCGTTTTTGTATGGGCAAAGCGCGGTGTTTGGCGGCAACGTCAGCCTGCTGATCGGCTCGGGGCTGTTGATGCAGTTCTTCCTGTTCGGCATGTGGGCGGTGCTCTACACCTATACCCCGGAGCTGTACCCGACTTCAGCGCGGGCCACGGGGTCCGGATTTGCCTCGGCGATTGGCCGCGTGGGTTCGTTGCTGGGACCGCTGGTGACAGGGTTGGTGTTCCCGATCACCGGGCAGGGCGGAGTCTTTGCGTTAGGCGCGATGTGCTTCGCGATTGCTGCGGCGGTGGTCTGGTTGTTCGGGATGGAGACGCGGGGCAAGACCCTGGAGGAGTTGACCGAGGCCGTCTGAAAAGATCGCAGCCGCGCAGGCTGCGATCCTTTGCATTCAGGGTTTTACCAGGCGGGCATCCAGGCTGTTCTGCGCCAGGCGTTTAGCCTGATCCTGGGTCATGCCCAGGTCGGTGTACAACGCGTGGAAGTTCTCGGTCACATAACCGCCAAAGTACGCCGGGTCATCGGAGTTCACCGTGACCTTCACCCCACGCTCGAGCATGTCGAGAATGTTGTGCTGGGACATGTGGTCGAACACGCACAGCTTGGTGTTGGACAGTGGGCAGACGGTCAACGGAATCTGCTCATCGATAATCCGCTGCATCAGGCGCTCGTCTTCGATAGCTCGCACGCCATGGTCGATGCGCTGGATCTTCAGCAGGTCGATGGCTTCCCAGATGTACTCCGGCGGGCCTTCTTCACCGGCGTGGGCGACGGTCAGGAAACCTTCGTGACGGGCACGGTCGAACACTCGCTGGAACTTGCTCGGCGGGTGGCCCATCTCGGAACTGTCGAGGCCGACAGCGACAAACGCGTCACGGAATGGCAGCGCCTGGGTCAGGGTTTTTTCAGCTTCTTCTTCGCTCAGGTGGCGCAGGAAGCTGAGGATCAGGCCGCTGGTGATGCCCAGTTGCTGCTCGCCGTCTTTCAGCGCGCTGGCGATCCCGTTCAGTACCACTTCGAAGGGCACGCCGCGGTCGGTGTGGGTCTGCGGGTCGAAGAAGGGTTCGGTGTGAATCACGTTCTGCGCCTTGCAGCGCAACAGGTAGGCCCAGGTCAGGTCGTAGAAGTCCTGCGAGGTGCGCAGCACATCGGCGCCCTGGTAATACAGGTCGAGGAACTCTTGCAGGTTGTTGAAGGCATAGGCCTTGCGCAGGGTCTCGACGTCGTCCCAGGGCAGGACGATCTTGTTGCGTTCGGCCAGGGCGAACAGCAACTCGGGCTCCAGCGAGCCCTCCAGGTGCAGGTGCAGTTCAGCCTTGGGCAGGGCGTTCAGCCAATCGTACATGTGCGGTTCTCATCAGGTGCTTATGGCGCGCATTCTACAGATGCCCGTGCAAACATTGAGTAAAACCTGACCAAGCGGTTCAGCCCAGGACCTGTGGCAGCACGCTTGCTCCCACAGGGGGCGGGGGTTACTTCGGCATCTCGGCCTGCATGCCTTCGACGTAGTAGTTCATCGACGCCAGTTCGGCATTGCTCGCGCTTGCGCCCGCCGGGATTTTTTCGCTGCCGGCCTGGTCCTTGATCGGACCGGTGAACGGATGGAACGCGCCGCTCTTGATGTCGGCGATGATCTGCTCGGCTTCGCTTTTCACTGCTGCGGGCACCAGGTCGCTGATCGGCAGTTGAACGGTGCCCTCTTTCAGTCCACCCCAGTAATCCTGGGACTTCCAGCTGTGATCGATGACGCTTTGCGTGGCCTGGATGTAGTGCGGGCCCCAGTCGTTGACGATTGAGGTGAGCACCGCTTTGGGGCCGAAGTGGGCCATGTCCGAGGCGTAGCCCACGGCATACACACCGCGCCGTTCGGCGGCCTGGATCGGCGCCGGGCTGTCGGTGTGCTGGAACACCACGTCGACGCCCTGGTCGATCAGGGCGTTGGCGGCGTCGGCTTCCTTGCCCGGATCGAACCAGGAATTGACCCACACCACTTTGATCTCGGTGCCGGGGTTGTATTTGTTCAGGGCCAGTTGGATGGCGTTGATGTCGCGAATGACCTCGGGGATCGGGAAGGAGGCGACGTAGCCGATCTTTTTGCTCTTGGTCATTTTCGCTGCGAGAAAACCGCCGACGTAGCGTCCCTCATAAGTACGGGCCAGGTAGGTGCCGAGGTTCTTGTCCTGCTTGTAGCCGGTGGCGTGTTCGAACGTCACCTGGGGAAATTGCCGGGCGACTTTCAGGGTCGGGTTCATGTAGCCGAAGGAGGTGGTGAAGATCAGGTCGTATTGCTCCTTGGCCATGTTGCGGATCACCCGCTCGGCGTCCGCACCTTCGGCGACGTTCTCCACGTAGCGGGTGCTGATCTGTTCGCCGAATTTCTCCACCAGCGCCTTGCGCCCCTGCTCATGCTGATAGGTCCAGCCGTGATCGCCGATCGGGCCGATGTAGACGAAGCCGACTTTCAGCGGATCGGCCGCACTGGCGGTCAGGCTGGCGCCCAGACCAAGGGCGGTGACGACGGCGCAAAGCAGCGTGTGCAACGGACGTTTGTGCATGAATGGAGCTCCAGGGTGTTTTGGGGTTGGCCAGGTCAATGCAAATTACTGACCAACAGGACAACTAATGCCGTCCAACCCGGCACAACCCATCGCGGGCAAGCCTTGCTCCTACGGGTTAATCATCGTGCAGGTGTCGGGAAGGCCAAAAAAGTGCGCCCCGCGCACCAACTGCCATGCAACGGTGCGCTAAGGTTCAACGGAACATGGGTGTGACGTTGCAGTCAGTCACTCATCGCCAAGGCTTTGCTGGCTTCGGTACACGGGACCGTAATGCTCACCTTCCTCAAGCAAGAAAAGGTTCTCCTGCTGGCGCTGCTGGCAGCATTCACCGCCTTTCCCCTGGAGCACTGGTTGCTGCACAGCGGGCAGGTGATCGCGCTGGCCGGCGGCATGGCGCTGATAGCCTTTATCGTGATGGCCTCGATGCGTGTCGCCCATCACGCCGAACTGCTGGCGGAAAAAGTCGGTGATCCCTACGGCACCATGATCCTGACGCTGGCGGCGGTGCTGGTGGAGGTGGTGATCCTGGCGATCATGATGAGCAACGAGGCCTCGCCGACCCTGGTGCGCGACACCATCTACTCGGCGGTGATGCTCGACATCAATGGCATCCTCGGCCTGTCCGCATTGATGGGGGGGATCAAGCATGGCGAGCAGTCCTACAACGACGACTCGGCGCGCACCTACAGCGTGATGATTCTCACGGCGATGGGCGTGTCCATGGTGGTGCCGGAGTTCATTCCCGAAGCTGACTGGAAGATCTACTCGGCCTTCACCATCGGCGCGATGGTGGTGCTCTACACCCTGTTCCTGCGTATGCAGGTCGGTCCCCACAGTTATTTTTTCAGCTACAGCTACCCGCAAAAACGCCGCAGGAAGGAACCCGAACAGGAGGAACCGTCGATCAGTCTCGGGCTGTCCATCGGTACCCTGGTGTTTGGCGTGGTGGTGATCGGCGCCTTGGCCGAGGTGATGTCCAAGACGCTTGACCTGGGCCTGGAGGGGACGGGCGCTCCGCCGGTGTTGACGGCGATCGTGGTGGCGGCGATTTCCGCGGCGCCGGAGATCCTTACTGCCTTGCGCGCGGCCTTGGCCAACCGCATGCAGTCGGTGGTCAACATTGCGTTGGGGGCGTCGTTGTCGACGGTGATTCTGACGGTGCCGGTGATGGAAGCCATGGCGCTGTACACCGGCCAGCCGTTTCAGATGGCCATGACGCCAGTGCAGACCGTGATGGTGTTCATCACCCTGATCGTCAGTGCGATCAACCTCAACGATGGCGAAACCAACGCCATCGAAGGGATGACTCACTTTGTGCTGTTTGCGACCTTCATTATGTTGTCGTTGTTGGGGCTCTAGCGGCTGCGCTGGCGCGCCAGCGCAGCGCTCAGGTCAGACCCCGCTGATCAACTGCCGAGCCGCCTGGCTGTGGTCGGCAATCAAACCCTTCAGGTCCAATCCTTCAACCTGGCCGTCGATCACCCGCCACTTGCCACCGACCATTACCCGATCCGCCCGATCGGCACCGCACAGCAGCAACGCCGAGATGGGGTCATGGCTGCCGGAGAAGCGCAGCTCATCGAGTTTGAACAAGGCCAGGTCGGCCTGTTTGCCCACGGCCAGCTCGCCAATGTCGCTGCGTCCCAACAGTTTTGCCGAGCCCTGGGTGGCCCAGCCCAGTACGCCCTCTGGGGTGATTTTTTCGGCGCCGTAGCGCAGGCGCTGGATGTACAGCGCCTGGCGGGTTTCGAGGATCATGTTCGAGGCATCGTTGGACGCCGAACCGTCGACCCCAAGACCCACCGGCGCGCCGGCGGCGATCAGGTCCAGGGTCGGGCAGATGCCCGAGGCCAGGCGCATGTTCGAGCTTGGGCAATGGCAGATGCCGGTGCCGGCTGCGCCGAGGCGGGCGATTTCATCGGGGTTGAAGTGAATGCCGTGGGCCAGCCAGGTGCGCGGGCCAAGCCAGCCGACGCTGTCCAGGTAGTCCACGGTACGCAGGCCGAAGCGCTGCAGGCAGAAGTCTTCCTCGTCGAGGGTTTCGGCCAGGTGGGTGTGCAGGCGCACGTCCAGTTGGTTGGCCAGGGCAGCGCTGGCGGACATGATCTCCGGCGTCACCGAGAACGGCGAGCAGGGCGCCAGGGCGATCTGGATCTGTGCGCCGGCACCGCGCTCGTGGTATTCGGCGATCAGTCGCTGGCTATCGGCGAGGATCACTTCGCCTTCCTGCACAGTCTGCTGCGGCGGCAGGCCACCGTCTTTTTCACCAAGGCTCATCGAACCCCGGGTGAGCATGGCGCGCATGCCCAGTTCACGGACGCTCTCGACCTGCACATCAATGGCGTTTTCCAGACCGTCGGGGAACAGGTAGTGGTGGTCGGCGGCCGTGGTGCAACCCGACAGCAGCAATTCAGCCAGGGCGACCTTGGTGGCCAGCGCGAGTTTTTCCGGGGTCAGGCGTGCCCAGACCGGGTACAGGGTTTTCAGCCAAGGGAACAACGGCTGGTTGACCACCGGGGCCCAGGCGCGGGTCAGGGTCTGATAGAAGTGATGGTGAGTGTTGATCAGCCCCGGCAGGATCACATGCTCGCGGGCGTCGAAGACGTGTCCACAGGGTGTCGCCGGTTGCTGCCCTTGCTTGAGCACTTCGACGATAACGCCGTCTTGCAGCACCAGGCCGCCACGGGCGTCGAGCTCGTTGGCCGTGAAGATGGCGAGAGGGTTTTTTAACCAGGTACGGGTCGCAGGCATTTGCCGGCTCCTCTGAAAGTTGGGTTCAGGTTCGCCAGCTCAGTGTTGCCCTGTCTGCTGATCCAGGTTCGTCGCGGGGACGAGGTGCCGAGTTTACTCAGGTTGTGCCGCGGTAGCAAAAGATCGCCGCCGGCGGCAGAAGCCTCGCGATAGGCGGCGATCTTCATGGCCTTACCAGGGAATGGTTTCGCCCTTGTAGTTGATGAAGTGATGCCCGCTCCGGCCGGCATAGGCATTGACCTGGTCCACCAGGCCGCGGGTGCTGGTCTCGACATCGAGGTCGGCGCCTTCACCGCCCATGTCGGTTTTCACCCAGCCAGGATGCAGTGACAGCACGGTGGGACGCTGTTCGCCCAACTGGCTGACGAAGCTGTTGGTCATCGAGTTCAGCGCGGCCTTGCTGGCCTTGTACAGGGCCAGATCCGGTGCGTCCGGCATGGTCACGCTGCCGAGCACCGAACTCATGAACGCCAGCACCCCGCTGCCAGGACGCAGTTGTTCGACAAAATGCTGGGCCAGGTTGATCGGTGCCACGGCATTGGTGAAGAACAACTGGCCGACCTCGGCCAGGGTCGCGCCGCCGGGTGTCTGCACCTCCGGGCCCTTGACCCCGGCGTTGACGAACAGCAGGTCAAATACCTGGCCCTTGAGTTGCTGGCTGAGGGCGAGCACGGCGGCCTGGTCGTCCATGTCCAGTTGTTCGATCTGCACCTTGCCCAGGGCTTGCAGTGCCTGGGCGTTCTGTGGATTACGGACGGTGGCGGTGACCTGCCAGCCGTCGGCCAACAGGGTTTTCACCAGCCCGAGGCCCAAGCCGCGGGAGGCGCCGATGATCAGCGCGGTTTTTGCCGTAGACATGAGTGGCTTCCTGGAAAAAGAGGGTCATGGGTTCAGTGGACAGTGTTGTCCAAGCCGTTGTTGCAATTCACTGCGCAATTCACCGAGTTCGGCGATGCGGGTTTCGATCAATGCCAGCTTGTCCTGGAGCAAGCGGGCGACCGCTTGTTCCGGATCCTTGGCCTGCCAGAGCGCGGCGACGCTGCTGCCGATTTCATTCAGGGTGAAACCCAGGCGTTGGGCAGTCTTGATGTAGAGCACCAGTTGCACCATGTCGGCCGGGTATTCGCGGTACCCGTTGGCGCTACGCTGGGCGGCGATCAGCCCACGCTGCTCATAGAAGCGCAGGGTATCGCGGCTGACGGCACTGGCCTGGGCTAATTCACCGATGCGCATGTTCGCGACTCCTGGGGGGGCTTGACCCTTGAGCATACTCCAGGGTTTAGCCTGGGTGCTCCCTGTATAAACGGAGTATTCGCCATGTGGACCCCGGAACAGTATCGCCGACTGGTGCGCAGCAGTGCCTGGTATGACCTGATCGTGATGGCGGCGTTTGTCACGCCCTGGAGTTTTACCGCGTTGCACGGCCTGCTCTCGGGCTTGAGTCAGGCGCTTGACTTGCCCGGTGAATTACCGGCGTTTGCGCCGGCGCACATGCTGATGGCCAATCTGCTGGGGTCGATTGTCTGCGTCTGGTCGGTGCTGCGGATCCGCGATCCGCAGGCGGTGTACGGCCGCTATGACGCGGCCGGACGGTTTCTGTTTGCCACCTGGCAGGCCTATGCCTTGCTGCAGGGCGCAACCGGGTTGCTGGTGCTGTTCCTGGTGTTTGAACTGGCGTGGGGCATTGCCCAGGTCTTGCCCGTCAGGCAGGCATCGCCAGCCGGCCCGCTTACGCAGGCTCCTGTGGCCTGAGCACTAATGCCCGGCCTGCCACGGCTGCCCCAGCGACATCGGCGCATACAGGCGTGTGCGCACGGCGTCGCGTGACAGCAGCACCAGCACCAGGATGGTCGCCACATAGGGCAGCATCGCCAGCAAGCTGGAGGGGATGGCCAGTCCCAGGCCCTGGGCGACCAGATGGACGATGCTCGCCAGCCCGAACAGGTAGGCCCCCAGCAACAGGCGCCTGACGCGCCAACTGGCGAATACCACCAGCGCCAGGGCGATCCAGCCGCGTCCGGCGCTCATGTTTTCCGCCCACATCGGCGTGTAGGCCAGCGACAGATAAGCCCCGGCCAACCCGGCCATGGCGCCGCCGAACAACACCGCCAGGGTCCGCACCCACAGCACCGGGATGCCCATGGCGCTGGCGGCGTCGGGGTTCTCGCCGACGGCCTGGATGATCAGTCCCACCCGGCTTTTGAGCAGCACCCAGGCCACCACGGCAAACAGGGCAAACGACAGGTACACCAGCAGGTCCTGGGCAAACAGCATGCGCCCGATCAGCGGGATCTCGCTGAGCCAGGCAATGGCTACCGGTTCGAACCCGGCCAGGGGTTTGCCGACCCACGCCGCGCCGACGAATGTCGACAGGCCGACGCCAAAGATCGTCAGGGCCAACCCCGTGGCCACCTGGTTGGCATTGAACACCAGTGCCACCAAGGCAAACAGCGCCGACAGCAGCATGCCGGCGGCCATCGCCAGCAGCACGCCGAGCCACAGCTGGCCACTGTTCAGGGCGACGATGAAACCGATCACCGCGCCAAACAGCATCATGCCTTCCTGGCCGAGATTGAGGACCCCGGTTTTTTCACAGATCAGTTCACCCAGCGCCACCAGCAACAGCGGTGTGCCGCAGCGGACCATGGCGTAGAAAATATTGCCTAGCAGATCGATATCCATCACAGCGCTCCTGCTTGCACGTGGGTCACCGGGTCACGCCGCATCCAGCGCAGGTTCAGCCGGGGTCGATAGAGGATCAACACATCACAGGCCAGGAGGAAAAACAGCATCATCCCCTGGAACAGCTGGGTGATGGCTGGTGGCAGGTTCATGCTCATCTGCGCGCTCTCGCCGCCGAGGTACAGCAGCGCCATCAGCAGGCTGGCAAACAGGATGCCGATGGGGTTGAGCCGACCGAGAAAGGCCACCGTGATCGCGGCATAGCCATAGCCCGGCGACACTTGCGGCACCAGTTGGCCGATCGGGCCGCTGACTTCGCAGACCCCGGCCAACCCGGCCAGCCCTCCGCTGATCAGCAGCGCCAACCAGACCAGGCGCTTGTGGCGAAAGCCGACGAAGGTTGCTGCGCGTTTGTCCAGGCCGAGCACCTTGATCTGAAACCCGATAAAACTTTTCTGCAGCAGCACCCACACCGCCACCAATGCCAGCAGGGCGAAATACACCCCGGCGTGCACCCGGCCATCTGCGGTGAGCAACGGCAAGCGACTGGCCTCGCCGAACATTGCCGACTCGGGAAAGTTGAAGCCCGCCGGGTCCTTCAAGGGCCCGTGCACGCAGAACAGCAACAGGTTCAGGGCGATGTAATTGAGCATGATGCTGGTGAGGATTTCGTTGGCGTTGAAGCGCGTGCGCAGCCAGGCGGTGAGCCCCGCCCATAGCGCGCCAGCGAGGGTCCCGGTACTCAGGACCAATACCAGCGCCCAGCGGCTTTGCCAGTCGATGAGGTGCACCGCCACGGCGCTGCCCGCCAAGGCGCCGAGCAGCAATTGGCCTTCGGCGCCGATGTTCCAGATACGCGCTTGATACGCCACCGCCAGGCCCAGCGCGCAGAGCAGGATGGGCAAGGCCTTGACCAACAGTTCGCTGACGCCATAACCGTCGCTGATCGGCGCGATCAGCAGGGTGTGCAAGGTCAGCAGTGGGTCATGACCCAAGGCGATGAACAGCAGCGAACCGCAACCCAGGGTCAGGGCGGCGGCCAGCAAGGGCGAGCACCAGAGCATCAGGCGCGAATGCTGGCCACGGGGTTCTAGGGAAAGCAGCATGGGGGAAACTCCGTCAAGCCAGCACAGGTGCGAGTGAGTGAGGGGTGTCGAATTGGCCGGCCATCCAGGCGCCGACTTCGCTCAGGGTGGTGCCCGCCGTTGCTTGTTGCGCCGACAAGCGCCCGCCACACAGGGCGGCCAGGCGGTCGCTGATGTGCAGCAGTTCGTCGAGGTCTTCGGAGATCACCAGGATCGCCGCCCCGGCATCGCGCAGGGCAATCAGCGCGCGGTGAATGGTCGCCGCCGCGCCGACATCCACCCCCCAGGTCGGGTGAGCGGCGACCAACAGGCGCGGCTGCTGGAGGATCTCGCGACCGAGGATGAATTTCTGCAGGTTGCCGCCGGACAGACTACGGGCCGCAGCCTGGGCACCTGGTGCCTTGACCGCGAAGCGCTGGATGATGGTCTCGGCCAGCGCCACGACCTTGGCGCGCTGGATCAGCCCATGGCTCACCAGGCCCTGTTGGAAGGCCGTGAGCAGGGCGTTGTCGGCCAGGCTCAACTCCGGCACCGCCGCATGCCCGAGGCGTTCGGCCGGGACAAAAGCCAAGCCCAGCCGCCGCCGCGCATCGGGCGGCAAGTCGGCCACCGCTTGGCCCGCGAAGGCGATGCGCGAGGCGTCCTGGCGCGGCAGGCGCTGCTCGCCGCTGAGCAGGGCCAGTAACTCGTCCTGGCCATTGCCAGCCACCCCGGCAATGCCGACCACCTCACCGCTGCGCACCTGCAGGTCAATGTCGTGCAGCGAGCAGCCGAACGGGTCCGGGTTGGTCCACGACAGACCGCTGACCTTGAGGAACGGCGCGCCGCCACTGGCCTTGGGGTAGTCGGCGAGCCACTGCGCGGCGTCACCGACCATTAGCTGCGCCAGTTGCTGATCGGAACATTCCGCAGGCCGGCAATGCCCGGCCACGCGGCCGCCGCGCAGGACGGTGGCGCTGTGGCAGAGGGCGCGCACTTCTGCGAGTTTGTGGCTGATGAACAGAATGCTACAGCCCTCGCTGGCCAGGCGGCGCAGGGTGACGAACAGTTCATCGGCCTCCTGCGGGGTCAGCACCGAGGTCGGCTCGTCGAGGATCAACAAACGAATGTCCTGCATCAGGCAGCGCACGATCTCGACCCGCTGGCGCTCGCCAATCGACAGGCTGTGGACCAGGCGTTGCGGCTCCAGTACCAGGCCGTAGCGCTGCGCCACCTCGCGGATTTTCGGCGCCAGGGCCTGTGGCGCCCCGGCTGCCGCGCCCATGGCCAAGGCGATGTTTTGCGCCACCGTGAGGGTTTCGAACAGGGAAAAATGCTGGAACACCATGCCGATGCCCAGGCTGCGGGCCTGGGCCGGATTGCGCAGGCTGACTCGCTGGCCTTGCCAGTGCATGTCCCCCGAGTCGGCGTGGGTGACCCCGTAGATGATCTTCATCAGGGTACTTTTGCCAGCGCCGTTTTCACCGAGCAGGGCGTGTATTTCGCCGGGTTGAATGCACAGGTCGATGCCATCGTTGGCCAGGCAGCCGGGGTATCGCTTGCTGATGCCGTGCAGTTGCAGGCGTGGCGTTGGAGCGGGGATCAGGACGGGGTTTGGCATCACAGGCTCGGGTCGTTGAACGAGAGGCCTGTGGCAAAGCAATTTCCTGGCCATTGAGTCAGGAAAGTCCTGAAAGGCACAGTGAGCCGGGTTCTGTGGAAAACATCGAGCGGGTGCGGCTGGCGGAGCAGGCACCACTTCGGGGCGCTCCTGGAGGTCGTGGTGCAGTAACGTCCGGAAAATAATTGGTTAAAAAATGATCATCAACCTGCGACCTATGCCAGCTATGCCACTGCGCCAGTCATGAACGGGTTATCCACAGGTTGCTCCACAGTATTTGTGCGCAAGCCAAAGAACCGGGCATAAGCACCATGGGCCTTTGTTCTAAAGCTGCTAAAGCGCTCTAAGCAATTGTTTTGCAGTGTAAATGACCTGTAGAACAGGCAATTGGATGAAAACTGATCAATGCCCGCAAAGCCACGTGACAGAAGGGTTACAGCGCTATGTACTCAGGTTATCCACAGTCGGGTGCACAGCGCTTGTGGGCAAGTGTCAGCCTGCCGGTTATGCCCCAAAGCATTGCAGTCGGGCTGTACATAAAATAACCAGCGTTCAGCGCTGCAGCAAAATCCGCCCGCGGCTCAGGCCCGCCAGTTGCGCCTGCAAGGTGTCGATCTGTTGTTCGGCCACGGCCAACTGCAGGTGCACGCCATTGCCAGTGAACTGTTCATTCACCACCAGGCCACCGGACTCGGCGACCCGTAACTTGACCAGCGCCAGCTCACTGAACGCACAGTCGCAAGCGATCGGCACGCGGCTGATCAATTCGATTTTTGCCGCGCCCTGCAGGCATTTGTTGGCGCTGCCGCCGTAGGCCCGGGCCAGGCCGCCAGTGCCCAGCTGGATGCCGCCGTACCAACGAATCACCAGGACCGCCACCTGGTCGCAGTCCTGGGTTTCGATCGCCGCCAGTATCGGCCGACCTGCGGTGCCGCCGGGTTCGCCGTCATCGCTGCTGCGGTATTGGTCGGCGAACTTCCAGGCCCAGCAGTTGTGTGACGCATTCAGGTCGCTGTGCTGTTCAAGGAAGAGCTGTGCCTCGGCGCTACTGGTGATCGGTGCCGCGAGGGCGATGAAGCGGCTTTTGCGAATCTCTTCGCGATAGTCGCAAAGGCCGGCGAGGGTAAAAGGCATGGTGACTGTCTTAGATAGCGGGAGTGAGGCCGCAGCCCTTGAGGATGATGCGGGTCAGATTGTTGCCGGCGTCTTCCATGTCCTGGCGGGTCAGCTTGCTGCGGCCGGTGACGCGACAGATCTGGGTGGCGAAGTCGGCGTAGTGCTGGGTGCTGCCCCACAGCAGGAAGATCAGGTGCACCGGGTCGACGGGGTCCATCTTGCCGGCGTCGATCCAGGCCTGGAACACGCTGGCGCGCCCCTGGAACCACGCGCGGTAGTCCTGGTTGAAGTACTCGCTCAGGCATTCGCCGCCGCTGATCACTTCCATGGCGAACACCCGCGAAGCCTGGGGGTGGCGGCGGGAGAACTCCATCTTGGCGCGGATGTAGCGGGTCAGCGCTTCGGCCGGATCGTCCTCGGCGGTGAGGGTGTTGAAGGTGCTGTCCCACAACTCGATGATGTTGCTCAGCACCCCGATGTACAGGCCGAGCTTGTTGGTGAAGTAGTAGTGCAGGTTGGCCTTGGGCAGGCCGGCATTCTGCGCAATGGTGTTCATGCTGGTACCTTTGAAGCCGTGCCGGGCGAATTCCACTTCGGCGGCCTTGAGGATGGTCTCCTCGTTTTTCTGACGAATACGGCTGGCAGGTTTACCGCTGTGGGCTGGGACTTCAAAGGTCATGGACGTTTCCGGGCAGGTCAGTAGGGGCGCCAGTGCGTTGATAACGCACCCACGGGAATCCGACAAGCCTTGGTGAGGTAAATGCCTGGTTTGCAGGGGCTCAACGCGTCGCCGCCAGGCTCTCGAGAAAGCTTTCCAGC
The DNA here is from genome assembly GCF_033989915.1 of Pseudomonas sp. P5_152. Classification (NCBI taxonomy): domain Bacteria; kingdom Pseudomonadati; phylum Pseudomonadota; class Gammaproteobacteria; order Pseudomonadales; family Pseudomonadaceae; genus Pseudomonas; species Pseudomonas sp. P5_152. The sequence continues at coordinate 3,822,879 of NZ_JASFAH010000002.1, forward strand.
ACCAAATGCGGGCGCCGGCCCTTGCGCGTGACCGATGCCAGGCTCAGGTCATAAAAGCGTGAGCCTGGCTTGAGTGTTCGCAGGCGACCTTGCTGGACCCACAGGCTGGCGTAGTGATCGGGCAGGTAGCCGATGTAGCGCCCGGTCAGGATCAGGAACGCCATGCCTTCGCGATCGGAGGCGCTGGCGGTGCAATTGAGCGCCTGGTAGTGCGCCTGGATTTCGGCGGGCAGGCGGAACGTCGGGGCAATCGCGTCCTGGCTGTTGAGGCGCGCGTCGTCCAGTTGTTTATCGTCGACGTAGAACAGCGGGTGGCCGACTGCGCAGTAGAGCAGCGACCGCTCGCTGTACAGCGGTTGGTACTCCAGGCCCGACAAGGCGCTGGCCTGGGGTACAACGCCGACGTGCAGGCGGCCGTCGAGCACACCCTGTTCGACTTCATTGGGCGCGATCATGCGGATCTGGATCTGCACATCCGGCCCGCGCTCCTTCAACTGAGCCAGGGCGTGGGTGATGCGCATGTGGGGCAGGGTGACCAGGTTATCGGTCAGGCCGATGGTCAACTCGCCGCGCAGGTGTTGGTGCAGGCCATTGACCTCGGTGCGAAAACTTTCCAGGGCACTTAATAGCTGCAGGGCCGACTGGTAGACCTCGCGACCTTCTTCGGTCAGGGAAAACCCGGCCCGGCCGCGCTGGCACAGGCGCAGGCCGAGGCGTTGCTCCAGATCGCTCATTTGCTGGCTGATGGCCGAACGACCGATCCCCAGCACGCTTTCCGCCGCCGAGAAGCCACCACACTCGACCACGCTGCGAAAGATCCGCAACAGGCGGATATCAAAGTCGCTGACTTGTGCCAGCGGATCGGGGCGGCGGCTGCTCATAGTTTAGTAACGGCCTGACTGAAGGTTAGAAAAGTTGGATTTCACCGACTTTATCGCCGTGGCAACTTAGCTGCAACAACGCTTTTAATCCCTACGCCGCTTATTGCATTGCGAGGTTTTGCCGATGAACCTGCCTGAAAACGCCCCGACGTCCCTGGCCAGCCAGCTCAAGCTCGATGCCCACTGGATGCCGTACACCGCCAACCGCAATTTCCAGCGTGACCCGCGCCTGATCGTGGGGGCTGAAGGTAGCTGGCTGATCGATGATAAGGGCCGTAGGGTCTATGACTCGCTGTCGGGCCTGTGGACCTGCGGCGCCGGGCACACCCGCAAGGAAATCCAGGAAGCGGTGGCCAAGCAATTGGGCACTCTCGACTACTCGCCGGGCTTCCAGTATGGGCATCCGCTGTCCTTCCAACTGGCCGAAAAAATCACCGACTTGACCCCGGGTAACCTGAACCACGTGTTCTTCACCGACTCGGGTTCCGAGTGTGCCGACACCGCGGTGAAAATGGTGCGTGCCTACTGGCGCCTGAAAGGCCAGGCGACCAAGACCAAAATGATCGGCCGCGCCCGTGGTTACCACGGGGTGAATATCGCCGGGACCAGCCTGGGTGGCGTCAACGGTAACCGTAAGCTGTTTGGCCAGGCGATGATGGATGTCGATCACTTGCCGCACACCTTGCTGGCCAGCAACGCTTATTCCCGTGGCATGCCCAAGGAAGGCGGTATCGCCCTGGCCGATGAACTGCTCAAGTTGATCGAACTGCATGACGCCTCGAACATCGCGGCGGTGTTCGTCGAGCCAATGGCCGGTTCCGCCGGCGTACTGGTGCCGCCAGAGGGCTACCTCAAGCGCCTGCGGGAAATCTGCGACCAGCACAATATCCTGCTGGTGTTCGATGAAGTAATCACCGGCTTTGGCCGTACCGGTTCGATGTTCGGTGCCGACAGCTTTGGCGTGACCCCGGACCTGATGTGCATCGCCAAGCAGGTCACCAATGGTGCGATTCCAATGGGCGCGGTGATTGCCAGCTCGGAGATCTACCAGACCTTCATGAACCAGGCGACTCCGGAATACGCGGTGGAATTCCCCCACGGCTATACCTACTCGGCCCACCCGGTAGCGTGCGCCGCAGGCCTGGCGGCACTCGACCTGCTGCAGAAGGAAAACCTGGTGCAGAGCGTGGCTGAAGTCGCACCGCATTTCGAGAATGCGCTGCACGGCCTCAAGGGCTCGAAGAACATCATCGACATCCGTAACTACGGCCTGGCCGGTGCAATCCAGATTGCCCCGCGCGACGGCGACGCCATCGTGCGTCCGTTCGAAGCCGGCATGGCCCTGTGGAAAGCCGGGTTCTACGTGCGCTTCGGCGGCGACACGCTGCAGTTCGGCCCAACGTTCAACAGCCAGCCACAAGACCTCGATCGCCTGTTCGATGCGGTCGGCGAAGTGCTGAACAAGATCGACTGATCGCCCCCAAAACAGTAGGTGCCGAGCTTGCTCGCGATGGCGGATCGATAGACGCCATCGCCTTTGGGCTACGTGCCAACGTTATCTATATATAGAAGGCGTCCCTCGGCGGACGCCGGTGAACAGAATTCAGGAGCCCCGCATGAGCCTCATCCCGCATTTGATCAATGGTGAACTGGTGACCGACAACGGTCGCACCGCCGACGTGTTCAACCCGTCCACCGGTCAAGCGATCCATAAAGTGCCGTTGGCCAGCCGCGAAACCATCCAGCAGGCCATCGACGCCGCCAAGGCCGCGTTCCCGGCCTGGCGCAACACACCTGCGGCCAAGCGCGCCCAGGTGATGTTCCGCTTCAAGCAACTGCTGGAGCAGAACGAAGCGCGTATCTCGCAACTGATCAGTGAAGAGCACGGCAAGACTCTGGAAGACGCCGCCGGTGAACTGAAGCGCGGGATCGAGAACGTCGAGTTCGCCTGTGCCGCACCGGAAATCCTCAAGGGCGAGTACAGCCGCAACGTCGGCCCGAACATCGATGCCTGGTCGGACTTCCAGCCCCTGGGCGTGGTTGCCGGTATCACACCGTTCAACTTCCCGGCCATGGTGCCGCTGTGGATGTACCCGCTGGCGATCGTCTGCGGCAACTGCTTCATCCTCAAGCCGTCCGAGCGCGATCCGAGTTCCACCCTGCTGATTGCCCAGTTGCTGCTGGAAGCCGGTTTGCCAAAAGGCGTGATGAACGTGGTGCACGGCGACAAGTCGGCGGTGGATGCGCTGATCGAAGCGCCGGAAGTCAAAGCCTTGAGCTTCGTCGGGTCGACCCCGATTGCCGAGTACATCTATGCCGAAGGCACCAAGCGCGGCAAACGTGTGCAGGCGCTGGGCGGGGCGAAGAACCATGCGGTACTGATGCCGGATGCGGACCTGGACAACGCGGTCAGCGCGCTGATGGGGGCGGCGTATGGTTCGTGCGGCGAGCGTTGCATGGCGATCTCGGTGGCCGTGTGCGTGGGTGATCAAGTGGCCGATGCCCTGGTGGCCAAACTGGTGCCCCAGATCAAGGCACTGAAAATCGGTGCGGGCACTTCCTGCGGCCTGGACATGGGCCCACTGGTGACGGGCCAGGCGCGGGACAAAGTCAGCGGCTATGTCGATGACGGCGTGGCGGCTGGCGCCAAGCTGGTGGTCGATGGTCGCGGCCTGAGCGTGGCGGGGCATGAGGAAGGTTTCTTCCTGGGTGGCTGCCTGTTCGATAACGTCACACCGCAGATGCGCATCTATAAAGAAGAGATCTTCGGCCCGGTGTTGTGTGTGGTCCGGGTCAACAGCCTGGAAGAGGCGATGCAACTGATTAACGACCACGAGTACGGCAACGGCACCTGCATCTTCACCCGCGATGGGGAAGCGGCTCGCCTGTTCTGTGACGAGATCGAAGTGGGCATGGTCGGGGTCAACGTGCCGCTGCCGGTGCCGGTGGCGTATCACAGCTTTGGTGGCTGGAAGCGCTCGCTGTTCGGCGACCTGCATGCCTATGGCCCGGACGGTGTGCGTTTCTACACGCGCCGCAAAGCCATTACCCAGCGCTGGCCACAGCGTGCAAGCCATGAAGCCTCGCAGTTCGCGTTTCCTAGCTTGTAACTCGCAAGCTAATGTGAAAAGGCCGCCCCAACGGGGCGGCCTTTGCGTTTTCAGGGCTTTTTTGACCTTTGTGACAGAAATATGAAAATAGCGGTTGACGGCAGATCTCAGGTGTCTATAATTCGCCCCACTTCCGGCGCAGTCGAAACGGAAAACTCCTTGGTAAACAATGAGTTACACAGTTTTCGGCAGCAGGTTGCTTCAGTTCATCGAAGCGCGAAAGGAGTTGAAAAGGAGGTGTTGACAGCAGCGTGTAACGCTGTAGAATTCGCCTCCCGCTACCGAGTGATCGGAAGCGCAAGTGGTTGAAGTTGTTGAGGAAATCTTCAAAAACTTCTGAAAATACCGCTTGACAGTAAATGAGGCTGCTGTAGAATGCGCGCCTCGGTTGAGACGAAAGATCTTAACCAACCGCTCTTTAACAACTGAATCAAGCAATTCGTGTGGGTGCTTGTGTTGTCAGACTGATAGTCAAAAAGATTATCAGCATCACAAGTTACTCCGCGAGAAATCAAAGATGTAACCAACGATTGCTGAGCCAAGTTTAGGGTTTCTTAAAAACCCAAAGATGTTTGAACTGAAGAGTTTGATCATGGCTCAGATTGAACGCTGGCGGCAGGCCTAACACATGCAAGTCGAGCGGTAGAGAGAAGCTTGCTTCTCTTGAGAGCGGCGGACGGGTGAGTAATGCCTAGGAATCTGCCTGGTAGTGGGGGATAACGCTCGGAAACGGACGCTAATACCGCATACGTCCTACGGGAGAAAGCAGGGGACCTTCGGGCCTTGCGCTATCAGATGAGCCTAGGTCGGATTAGCTAGTTGGTGGGGTAATGGCTCACCAAGGCGACGATCCGTAACTGGTCTGAGAGGATGATCAGTCACACTGGAACTGAGACACGGTCCAGACTCCTACGGGAGGCAGCAGTGGGGAATATTGGACAATGGGCGAAAGCCTGATCCAGCCATGCCGCGTGTGTGAAGAAGGTCTTCGGATTGTAAAGCACTTTAAGTTGGGAGGAAGGGCAGTAACCTAATACGTTGCTGTCTTGACGTTACCGACAGAATAAGCACCGGCTAACTCTGTGCCAGCAGCCGCGGTAATACAGAGGGTGCAAGCGTTAATCGGAATTACTGGGCGTAAAGCGCGCGTAGGTGGTTTGTTAAGTTGGATGTGAAATCCCCGGGCTCAACCTGGGAACTGCATTCAAAACTGACAAGCTAGAGTATGGTAGAGGGTGGTGGAATTTCCTGTGTAGCGGTGAAATGCGTAGATATAGGAAGGAACACCAGTGGCGAAGGCGACCACCTGGACTGATACTGACACTGAGGTGCGAAAGCGTGGGGAGCAAACAGGATTAGATACCCTGGTAGTCCACGCCGTAAACGATGTCAACTAGCCGTTGGGAGCCTTGAGCTCTTAGTGGCGCAGCTAACGCATTAAGTTGACCGCCTGGGGAGTACGGCCGCAAGGTTAAAACTCAAATGAATTGACGGGGGCCCGCACAAGCGGTGGAGCATGTGGTTTAATTCGAAGCAACGCGAAGAACCTTACCAGGCCTTGACATCCAATGAACTTTCTAGAGATAGATTGGTGCCTTCGGGAACATTGAGACAGGTGCTGCATGGCTGTCGTCAGCTCGTGTCGTGAGATGTTGGGTTAAGTCCCGTAACGAGCGCAACCCTTGTCCTTAGTTACCAGCACGTAATGGTGGGCACTCTAAGGAGACTGCCGGTGACAAACCGGAGGAAGGTGGGGATGACGTCAAGTCATCATGGCCCTTACGGCCTGGGCTACACACGTGCTACAATGGTCGGTACAGAGGGTTGCCAAGCCGCGAGGTGGAGCTAATCCCACAAAACCGATCGTAGTCCGGATCGCAGTCTGCAACTCGACTGCGTGAAGTCGGAATCGCTAGTAATCGCGAATCAGAATGTCGCGGTGAATACGTTCCCGGGCCTTGTACACACCGCCCGTCACACCATGGGAGTGGGTTGCACCAGAAGTAGCTAGTCTAACCTTCGGGAGGACGGTTACCACGGTGTGATTCATGACTGGGGTGAAGTCGTAACAAGGTAGCCGTAGGGGAACCTGCGGCTGGATCACCTCCTTAATCGACGACATCAGCTGCTGCATAAGCTCCCACACGAATTGCTTGATTCATTGAAGAAGACGAGAAACAGCCCTGAGGCATAGGGTTGTTGTTTGTCGTAAAGCTTAGAAATGAGCATTCCATCGAGGCGATGGTGAATGTTGATTTCTGATCTTTAAGATTAGATCGTTCTTTAAAAATTTGGGTATGTGATAGAAAGATAGACTGGACGTTACTTTCACTGGTAACGGATCAGGCTAAGGTAAATTTGTGAGTTGCTCTATGAGCAAGTGCGAATTTTCGGCGAATGTCGTCTTCATAGTATAACCAGATTGCTTGGGGTTATATGGTCAAGTGAAGAAGCGCATACGGTGGATGCCTTGGCAGTCAGAGGCGATGAAAGACGTGGTAGCCTGCGAAAAGCTTCGGGGAGTCGGCAAACAGACTTTGATCCGGAGATGTCTGAATGGGGGAACCCAGCCATCATAAGATGGTTATCTTAAGCTGAATACATAGGCTTAAGAGGCGAACCAGGGGAACTGAAACATCTAAGTACCCTGAGGAAAAGAAATCAACCGAGATTCCCTTAGTAGTGGCGAGCGAACGGGGACTAGCCCTTAAGTGGCTTTGAGATTAGCGGAACGTTCTGGAAAGTACGGCCATAGTGGGTGATAGCCCTGTACGCGAAAATCTCTTAGTCATGAAATCGAGTAGGACGGAGCACGAGAAACTTTGTCTGAATATGGGGGGACCATCCTCCAAGGCTAAATACTACTGACTGACCGATAGTGAACTAGTACCGTGAGGGAAAGGCGAAAAGAACCCCGGAGAGGGGAGTGAAATAGATCCTGAAACCGTATGCGTACAAGCAGTGGGAGCCCACTTTGTTGGGTGACTGCGTACCTTTTGTATAATGGGTCAGCGACTTATTTTCAGTGGCGAGCTTAACCGAATAGGGGAGGCGTAGCGAAAGCGAGTCTTAATAGGGCGTCTAGTCGCTGGGAATAGACCCGAAACCGGGCGATCTATCCATGGGCAGGTTGAAGGTTGGGTAACACTAACTGGAGGACCGAACCGACTACCGTTGAAAAGTTAGCGGATGACCTGTGGATCGGAGTGAAAGGCTAATCAAGCTCGGAGATAGCTGGTTCTCCTCGAAAGCTATTTAGGTAGCGCCTCATGTATCACTGTAGGGGGTAGAGCACTGTTTCGGCTAGGGGGTCATCCCGACTTACCAAACCGATGCAAACTCCGAATACCTACAAGTGCCGAGCATGGGAGACACACGGCGGGTGCTAACGTCCGTCGTGAAAAGGGAAACAACCCAGACCGTCAGCTAAGGTCCCAAAGTTATGGTTAAGTGGGAAACGATGTGGGAAGGCTTAGACAGCTAGGAGGTTGGCTTAGAAGCAGCCACCCTTTAAAGAAAGCGTAATAGCTCACTAGTCGAGTCGGCCTGCGCGGAAGATGTAACGGGGCTCAAACCATACACCGAAGCTACGGGTATCACTTAGGTGATGCGGTAGAGGAGCGTTCTGTAAGCCTGTGAAGGTGAGTTGAGAAGCTTGCTGGAGGTATCAGAAGTGCGAATGCTGACATGAGTAACGACAATGGGTGTGAAAAACACCCACGCCGAAAGACCAAGGTTTCCTGCGCAACGTTAATCGACGCAGGGTTAGTCGGTCCCTAAGGCGAGGCTGAAAAGCGTAGTCGATGGAAAACAGGTTAATATTCCTGTACTTCTGGTTATTGCGATGGAGGGACGGAGAAGGCTAGGCCAGCTTGGCGTTGGTTGTCCAAGTTTAAGGTGGTAGGCTGGAATCTTAGGTAAATCCGGGATTCTAAGGCCGAGAGCTGATGACGAGTGTTCTTTTAGAACACGAAGTGGTTGATGCCATGCTTCCAAGAAAAGCTTCTAAGCTTCAGGTAACCAGGAACCGTACCCCAAACCGACACAGGTGGTTGGGTAGAGAATACCAAGGCGCTTGAGAGAACTCGGGTGAAGGAACTAGGCAAAATGGCACCGTAACTTCGGGAGAAGGTGCGCCGGTGAGGGTGAAGGACTTGCTCCGTAAGCCCACGCCGGTCGAAGATACCAGGCCGCTGCGACTGTTTATTAAAAACACAGCACTCTGCAAACACGAAAGTGGACGTATAGGGTGTGACGCCTGCCCGGTGCCGGAAGGTTAATTGATGGGGTTAGCTAACGCGAAGCTCTTGATCGAAGCCCCGGTAAACGGCGGCCGTAACTATAACGGTCCTAAGGTAGCGAAATTCCTTGTCGGGTAAGTTCCGACCTGCACGAATGGCGTAACGATGGCGGCGCTGTCTCCACCCGAGACTCAGTGAAATTGAAATCGCTGTGAAGATGCAGTGTATCCGCGGCTAGACGGAAAGACCCCGTGAACCTTTACTATAGCTTTGCACTGGACTTTGAATTTGCTTGTGTAGGATAGGTGGGAGGCTTTGAAGCGTGGACGCCAGTCTGCGTGGAGCCAACCTTGAAATACCACCCTGGCAACTTTGAGGTTCTAACTCAGGTCCGTTATCCGGATCGAGGACAGTGTATGGTGGGTAGTTTGACTGGGGCGGTCTCCTCCTAAAGAGTAACGGAGGAGTACGAAGGTGCGCTCAGACCGGTCGGAAATCGGTCGTAGAGTATAAAGGCAAAAGCGCGCTTGACTGCGAGACAGACACGTCGAGCAGGTACGAAAGTAGGTCTTAGTGATCCGGTGGTTCTGTATGGAAGGGCCATCGCTCAACGGATAAAAGGTACTCCGGGGATAACAGGCTGATACCGCCCAAGAGTTCATATCGACGGCGGTGTTTGGCACCTCGATGTCGGCTCATCACATCCTGGGGCTGAAGCCGGTCCCAAGGGTATGGCTGTTCGCCATTTAAAGTGGTACGCGAGCTGGGTTTAGAACGTCGTGAGACAGTTCGGTCCCTATCTGCCGTGGACGTTTGAGATTTGAGAGGGGCTGCTCCTAGTACGAGAGGACCGGAGTGGACGAACCTCTGGTGTTCCGGTTGTCACGCCAGTGGCATTGCCGGGTAGCTATGTTCGGAATAGATAACCGCTGAAAGCATCTAAGCGGGAAACTAGCCTCAAGATGAGATCTCACTGGGACCTTGAGTCCCCTGAAGGGCCGTCGAAGACTACGACGTTGATAGGTTGGGTGTGTAAGCGCTGTGAGGCGTTGAGCTAACCAATACTAATTGCCCGTGAGGCTTGACCATATAACACCCAAGCAATTTGACTACTCCTGATTTTGAAACAAAGAGGAGCATCAGATTGCGGTGTGTGAAGACGAAACGAACCGAAAGTTCGAATCTGCTCAAAGCAGCACACAACACCGAAAGCTATCACATACCCAATTTGCTGAAGCGAGGCCATCTGGCCACGACTCAGTACCCGAATTTCTTGACGACCATAGAGCATTGGAACCACCTGATCCCATCCCGAACTCAGCAGTGAAACGATGCATCGCCGATGGTAGTGTGGGGTTTCCCCATGTGAGAGTAGGTCATCGTCAAGATTAAATTCCGAAACCCCTATCTGCGTATGCAGGTAGGGGTTTTGTTTTTGTCCGCGAGAAAGTGCGCACCCTACTGTGCCCGTTTCGGGCGGCACCAGGCTGCCACAAAATGCTAAGGTTCGGCCCTGGCTCAGGCACTTATCCAAGGAAGCATTCATGGCGGACGGCTCGCTACTCAGTACTGGTTTTATGGTGGTTCACGGCAACCGCCTGGATGAACTGCGTAGCCTGGTGGTCAGTTGGATGCGGCGTTATCCGCTGGCGCCCCTGGAAAACGAAATCGCCCTGGTGCAGAGCAACGGTATTGCCCAATGGCTGAAGCTGGCATTGGCCGAAGACCCGGAAGAAGACGACATGGGCGGTTGTGGCATTGCCGCAGCCATTGATGTGCAATTGCCCGGCAGCTTCATGTGGCAGTTGTACCGCCTGGTCCTGGGGCGTGCCGAGATTCCCGCCAAGTCGTTGCTGGACAAGGCCCCGCTGACCTGGCGCCTGATGCGCCTGCTGCCCGAACTGATCGATCAGCCGCATTTCGAACCGCTGCAGCGCTTCCTGACCCACGATACCGACCTGCGTAAACGCTACCAACTGGCCGAGCGCCTCGCCGACCTGTTCGACCAGTACCAGGTGTACCGCGCCGACTGGCTGGAAGACTGGGCCGCCGGGCGCCATCAATTACGCAACGGCAGAGGCGAGAGCAAGCCGCTGACCCCCGCCAACTGCTGGCAGGCGGAGTTGTGGCGGGCGCTATTGCTCGACGTCGGAGCGCAAGGCATGGCGCAGAGCCGCGCCGGGGTTCACCAACGTTTCATTGAGACCATCACCCGACTCGACACCGCGCCTGCCGGCCTGCCGTCCAGGGTGATCGTTTTTGGTATTTCCTCGCTGCCGGCCCAGGCCCTGGAAGCACTCGCCGGGCTGGCCCGTTTCAGCCAGGTGCTGCTCTGCGTACATAACCCTTGTCGGCACCATTGGGCGGACATCGTCGCCGATAAAGACCTGTTAAGGCACCAATACAAGCGTCAGGCGCGCAAGGCCGGGATGCCGGTGGTGCTCGATCCGCAAACCCTGCATCAGCACGCGCACCCGCTGCTGGCTGCGTGGGGCAAGCAAGGCCGCGATTACATCAACCTGCTCGACAGCTATGACGATCCCAACAGCTATCGCTCGGCCTTTCGCGACGGGCGTATCGACCTGTTCAGCGAAAGCCAGCCACTGACCCTGCTCAACCAACTGCAGGACGACATCCTCGAATTGCGTCCGCTGAGCGAAACCCGCGAACTATGGCCAGTCGTGGATCTGGCGCAGGATGAGTCGATCCGTTTTCACATAGCCCACAGCGCACAACGGGAAGTCGAGATCCTCCATGACCAGTTGCTCGCGCGCTTCAGTGCCGACCCCCAGTTGCGCCCGCGGGATGTGATCGTGATGGTGCCGGATGTCGACAGCTATGCGCCGCACATCAGCGCGGTATTCGGGCAACTGGAGCGCACTGATCCGCGCTTCATTCCGTTTACCCTCACCGACCAGGGCCAGCGCGGCCGTGATCCGCTGCTGATTGCCGTGGAGCATCTGCTGAAGTTGCCCGACAGCCGTTTCCCGGTCAGCGAAATCCTCGACCTGCTGGACGTGCCCGCCTTGCGCGCGCGATTCGGGGTACAGGAGCGCGACCTGCCGACCCTGCATCGCTGGATCGAAGGCGCCGGGATCCGCTGGGGCATGAGCGCCGAGCAACGCGCCGGCCTCGGCCTGCCCGACGCACTGGAGCAGAACAGTTGGCGCTTCGGCTTACGGCGCATGCTGCTCGGCTACGCGGTGGGCAGTGGCCAGGCCTGCGACGGCATCGAACCCTACGATGAAATCGGCGGCCTGGATGCGGCCTTGATCGGGCCCCTGGTGGCCTTGCTCGATGCCTTGCAGATCGCCCACGATGAACTCAGCCAGGCCGCTTCCCCCGAACAATGGGGTAGCCGGTTGCAAGCGCTGATGCAGCTGTTTTTCCTGGCCAGCAACGAACACGATGACTACCTGCTGGCCCAGCTCCAATTGCTGCGTGAAACCTGGCTGGAGACCTGTGAGTCAGTTGGCCTGCACGATCCGCTGCCCCTGACGGTGGTGCGCGAAGCCTGGTTGGCCGGCCTCGATCAGGGCCGCCTGTCCCAACGCTTCCTCGCCGGTGCGGTGAATTTCTGCACCCTGATGCCGATGCGCGCCATCCCCTTCAAGTTGGTGTGCCTGCTGGGCATGAACGACGGCGACTACCCGCGCGCCCAACCACCGCTAGACTTCGATCTGATGGGCAGCGACTACCGCCCCGGCGATCGTTCACGGCGCGAGGACGACCGTTACCTGCTGCTCGAGGCCTTGCTCTCGGCGCGGGACCAGCTCTACATCAGTTGGGTCGGGCGCAGCATCCGCGACAACAGCGAGCGTCCGGCCTCGGTGCTGATCGGACAGTTGCGTGACCACCTGGCCAATGGCTGGAAGCTCGCTGGCGAGCCAGATGCACTGCTCGAAGCGCTGACCCAGGAACACCCGCTGCAACCCTTCAGCGCCCGTTATTTCCATGAGGGTGATGGACTGTTCAGCTATGCCCGGGAATGGCAACTGTTGCACGAGCAGCACGCGGCCCCACCAGCGTCGACCCGGCTGGACCCCTACGTGCAAGAAGAGCCGTTGTCCCTGGGCCAGCTCCAGGATTTCCTGCGCAACCCGGTCCGGCACTTTTTCAGCCAGCGCCTGAAAGTATTTTTCGAAGCCGCCGAAGCGCCGCTGGCCGATGAAGAACCTTTCGTCCTCGATGCCTTGCAGCGCTACAGCCTGAGCGACAGTCTGCTGACCGCCGCCCTCGGCCATCTGGATCAACCCGAGCCCGCGTTGCTGGCCCAGGCCAAGCGCCTGCAGGACAGCGGCTTGCTGCCAATGGCCGGTTTTGGCGAGTGCCTGCAGCGTGAATTGATCGAGCCGCTTCCTGACCTGTTGCAGCGTTATCAACACCTGCTGCAGTTGTGGCCTACGCCACTGACCAGCGCCTTGCCCGTATCGCTCAACCTGCAGGGCGTGAGCCTGGAAGGTTGGCTGGGTGGTCTGCATCAGCGCAGCGATGGTGGGTTGCTGACAATCACCAGCATTCCCAACAGCATCGGATCGCCCAAGACGCGTAAGTGGCATCGCCTGATCCGGCCCTGGGTCAATCACCTGGTGGCTTGTGCCAGCGGCCTGTCGATGACCACCGGGTTGGTCGCCAGTGATGACAGCCTGCTGCTGGACCCGTTGGATCAGCCCCATGCCGAGCAGCTCCTCGGTGAACTGATGCAAGCCTGGCAAGCGGGCATGCGCCAGCCCCTGCCCATCGCGGTCAAGACCGCCTTCGCCTGGCTCGGCCAGACCGACCCGCTCAAGGCGGATGCCGCTGCCCGCAAGGCCTACGAAGGCGATGGCCAGACTTCCGAGGGTGAGCGCCGCGAAAGCCCGGCCCTGGCGCGCCAGTTCCCCGACTACAACGCCCTGTTGGCCGACGAGACCTTTGACGGCTGGTGCGACGCGCTCTACCGGCCATTGCTCGTGGCACCCTGGCGCTCACTGACCGGCGAGGAGTCAAATTGATGACCGCGACATTGCCCCTGGCCCTGGCGTTTCCCCTGCGCGGCAGCCAATTGATCGAAGCCAGCGCCGGCACTGGCAAGACCTTCACCATCTCCGCGCTGTACCTGCGCTTGGTGCTTGGCCACGGTGACGCCACCAGCGGCTTTGGCCGCGAATTGTTGCCGCCGCAGATCCTCGTCGTGACCTTCACCGACGCGGCCACCAAGGAACTGCGCGAGCGAATCCGCACACGCCTGGCCGAAGCCGCACGGTTTTTCCGCGACGAGACCCCGGCCCCCGACAGCCTGATTGCCGACCTGCGCGACGAATACCGCGCCGAGCAATGGCCCGCCTGTGCCAACCGCCTGGACATCGCCGCGCAGTGGATGGACGAGGCAGCCGTCTCGACCATCCACAGCTGGTGCCAGCGCATGCTGCGCGAACATGCTTTCGACAGCGGCAGCCTGTTTACCCAATCCCTGGAAACCGACCACAGCGATCTGCTCGGCGAAGTGGTGCGTGACTACTGGCGCCTGTATTGCTATCCCATGCAGGGCGATGCGCTGAACTGGGTCCGTGCCAACTGGGGCGGACCTGCCGCGTTGCTCGCGCGAGTGCGCGGCCTGTTCGACAGTGAGCGCGACAGCATCGAAGGCGAGTCGCCGCAGCAGTTGATCGCCGCCTGCCTTGAGCAGCGGCGCGAGGCCCTGGTGACACTCAAGGCGCCCTGGCTGGTCTGGGCGCAGGAGCTGCGGGACATCTGCCTGCAAGGCGTCGCCAGCAAGGCGGTCGACGGGCGCAAGATGCAAGCGCGCTACTTCGAGCCCTGGTTCGAGAAAATCAGCGCCTGGGCCGAAGATCCAGCCCTCGAGCAACTGGACATTGGCACCGGCTTCACCCGCCTGACACCCGAGGGCATGGCCGAAGCCTGGAAAGGCCAGGCGCCGGACCATCCCGGGCTGGACGCCATGTCCGGCCTGAAGGCCCGGCTCGATGCGCTGCCGACCCCGGACGCCGCCGTGTTGAAGCATGCGGCGCAGTGGGTGGGCGGGCGTTTTGAGGAAGAGAAACGCCGGCGTGCCGAAATGGGCTTCGACGACATGCTGCTGCGCCTGCGCGCAGCTTTGCAGGCCGATGGCGGCGAGCGCCTGGCGACCTTGATCCGTGAGCAGTTCCCGGTTGCCTTGATCGATGAATTCCAGGACACCGACCCGGTGCAGTACCGCATCTTCGAGCGCATCTACCGCATCGAAGACAACGACCCGGAGTGCGGGCTGTTTCTGATCGGTGACCCGAAGCAGGCGATCTACGCCTTCCGTGGCGCCGACATCTACACCTACCTGCGAGCGCGCCAGGCCACCACCGGCCGCCTGCACACCCTGGGCACCAACTTTCGCTCCAGCCACGGCATGGTCGCGGCGGTGAACCATGTGTTCCAGACTGCCGAACTGCGGGAGCAGGGCCGGGGCGCGTTTCTGTTCCGCGAGCCCAACGGTGACAATCCGGTGCCCTTCGCTCCCGTCGAATCCCAGGGGCGCAAGGAGTCGTTGCAGATCGACGGCCAGGCCGTGCCGGCGCTGAACCTCTGGCATCTGCCCAGCGAGCAGGCACTTTCCGGGGTGGTCTATCGCCAGCAACTGGCCGCGGCCTGCGCCAGTCAAATCACCGCGTTGCTCAATGGCGGCCAGCAGGGGCGGGCGGGTTTTGTCCGCGACAGCCAGGCCCTCAAGGGCTTGTTGCCGGCCGACATCGCGATCCTGGTGCGCGACGGCAAGGAAGCCCAAGCGGTGCGCCATGAGTTGTCGGCCCGCGGCGTGCGCAGCGTCTATCTCTCGGACAAGGACTCGGTGTTCGCCGCCCAGGAGGCCCATGACCTGCTGAGCTGGCTCAAGGCGTGCGCCGAACCGGATGTCGAGCGCCCGCTGCGGGCGGCCCTGGCCAGCACCACCTTGAACCTGCCGCTGAGCGAACTGGAGCGCCTGAACCAGGATGAGCTGGCCTGGGAAACGCGGGTCATGCAGTTCCGCCAATATCGCGAGGTCTGGCGCAAGCAGGGCGTGTTGCCGATGCTACGGCGCCTGCTCCACGACTTCCAGTTGCCGCAAGTGCTGATCGCCCGCAGTGATGGCGAGCGGGTGCTGACCAACCTGCTGCACCTTTCGGAACTGTTGCAACAGGCCGCCGCCGAACTCGACGGCGAGCAGGCACTGATCCGTCACCTGTCCGAGCACTTGGCGTTGTCCGGGCAGGCGGGTGAGGAACAGATTCTGCGCCTGGAAAGCGACGAGCAACTGGTCAAGGTGGTAACCATCCACAAATCCAAGGGCCTGGAATACCCGTTGGTGTTCCTGCCCTTCATCTGCTCGGCCAAGCCGGTGGATGGCAGTCGCTTGCCGTTGCACTACCACGATGAGCGCGGCAAACCCCAGGTCACCCTGAACCCGACGCCCGAGCTGATCGCCCTGGCCGACCATGAACGCCTGGCCGAAGACCTGCGCCTGCTCTATGTGGCCCTGACCCGGGCCCAGCATGCGTGCTGGCTGGGTGTCGCCGACCTCAAGCGGGGCAACAGCAACAGCTCGGTATTGCACCTGTCGGCCCTGGGCTATGTGCTCGGCGGCGGTGCCGCGCTGGCGCAGTCCAGTGGCCTGTCCGCCTGGCTGCATGCGCTGGAGCAAGGGTGTGCGGCGTTGCAGCATCAGCCGATGCCCGCCGCCAGCGACGAGCAGTACCAGCCGCCGCGCAACGCCGCACGGTTGCTGGCAGCGCTGAGTCCCAAGCGCAAGGCCGCGGAAAACTGGTGGATCGCCTCCTACAGTGGGCTGCGCATTGGCGACAGCCTTGCTGCCGCCAGCGAGGAAGCCCCGGAAAGTGCCCAGGCGCAAAAACTGTTCGATGACGAACGCCTCGACCCCGATGCCCCCCGTGAAGTGCAGGCCAGTGGCGGCGATATCCATCGCTTCCCGCGTGGGCCCAACCCGGGCACCTTCCTCCACGGCCTGCTGGAGTGGGCCGGTGACGAGGGATTCAGTGCCGACCCGCAGGCGATCGACGACGCCATTGCCCGGCGCTGCAACCGTCGCGGCTGGCAGGGCTGGATCGTCACGCTGAGCGACTGGCTGCAGCACTTGCTGCAGGTCCCTCTGCGCCTGGGCACCGAGCAACCGCCGGTGGTCCTCGGAAACCTGCGCGAATACCGGGTCGAGATGGAGTTCTGGTTCGCCAGCCATAAAGTCGATGTGCTCAAGCTCGACGAACTGGTGCGCCAATACACCCACGGCGGGGTCGCCCGGGTGGGTGCCGAGTCGATGCTGCTCAACGGCATGTTCAAGGGCTTTATCGACCTGACCTTCGAGCACGCCGGGCGCTACTACGTGGCCGACTATAAATCCAACTGGCTGGGCAGCGACGATTCGGCCTACACCGAGCAGGCAATGGAGCAGTCGATTCTCGACCATCGCTACGACCTGCAATACGTGCTGTACCTGCTGGCCCTGCATCGCCAACTCAAGGCGCGCCTCGCCGACTACGACTACGACCGGCACATGGGCGGCGCCCTGTACCTGTTTTTGCGCGGTACCCGGGCGGCGAGCCAGGGTGCCTATTTCGCCCGCCCGCCGCGCGAGCTGATCGAACGCCTGGACCGCTTGTTCCAGGGCAAACCAGAAGCCAAGCCTGAACCGGCCTGGGAGCAGGGTGTATTGCTATGAACCGTTCCTTTGCCGACCTGTTACCCACGCCGCTGACGGCCGAGAGCCTGGCGCAACTCCAGCCCCTGAGCAGCGCCGGCGATTTGTTGCTGCTGCTGGAGCGTTGGGTCGAGCGCGGCTGGCTGCGCGCGCTGGACAAAGCCTTCGTCGCCTTCCTCCACGAGCGGGCGCCGCAAGACGATCCACTGGTGCTGCTGGCGGCGACCTTGACCAGTCACCAACTGGGGCATGGTCACGTCTGCCTCGACCTGTTCGAGACCCTCAAGGCGCCGGACTTCGCCCTGTCCTTGCCACCGGAAGGCGACGTGCAGACTGGCGCCCAGCTGTTGCCCTCGCAGTTGCTCGAAGGCCTGGACGGCGCGCACTGGTGCAAGGTGCTGGCCTCCAGCCCGTTGGTGGCGCTGGCCGCCGATGGACGTGAAGAAACCCAGCAGCGCCCGTTGGTGCTGTCCGGCAAACGCCTGTACTTGCGCCGCTACTGGGCCTACGAACGGCGCATCGACCAGGCGCTGCGCCAGCGCCTGGTCGCCGCCGAACCGACCCCGGTCGACCTGCCCGAGCGCCTGGGCGGGCTGTTCGGCCAGGCGCGCGCCGGTGCGCCGATCGACTGGCAGAAGCTCGCCTGTGCCCTGGCCACCCGCAGTGCCTTCAGCATCATCACCGGCGGGCCGGGCACCGGCAAGACCACCACCGTGGTGCGCTTGCTGGCGTTGCTCCAGGCGCCTGCCGTGGAGGTGGGCAAGCCGCTGCGCATTCGCCTTGCGGCTCCGACGGGCAAGGCGGCCGCGCGCCTCACCGAGTCCATCAGCCAACAGGTACGCAGCCTGCAGGTCGCCGACGCAGTGCGGGACAAGATCCCCGCTGACGTAACCACGGTCCACCGCCTGCTGGGCAGCCGTCCCGGCACTCGGCACTTTCGCCATCACGCTGGCAATCGCCTGCCGCTGGACGTGCTGGTGGTAGATGAGGCGTCGATGATCGACCTGGAAATGATGGCCAATCTGCTCGACGCCTTGCCGCTCCATGCCCGCCTGGTGCTGCTGGGCGACAAGGACCAACTGGCGTCGGTGGAAGCCGGTGCCGTGCTGGGCGACCTGTGCCGGGATGCCGAAGCTGGCTGGTACAGCCCGCAGACCCGGGCCTGGCTGGAGGCGGTCAGCGCTGAGGACCTGGGCAGCAGCGGCCTGCAGGAAGACCTCGACGCCAGCCACCCGCTGGCGCAGCAAGTGGTGATGTTGCGTCACTCGCGGCGCTTTGGCGAAGGCAGTGGCATCGGCCAGTTGGCGCGCTGGGTCAACCAGCAGCAGGCCGAGGAGGCGCGCAAGTTGCTGGCGGCCCGCAGTCACGCCGACCTGTTTGTCCTGGCGCTCAAGGGCGAGCAGGACCGGGCCCTGGAGCGCCTGTTGCTGGAAGGTCACGGTGACGGACCGCAGGGTTACCGGCATTACCTGAGCCTGTTGCGCAACCAGCGCCCCAGCCCGGACGCCGTGCCTGAGGATCAGGTGTGGACGGATTGGGCGCGGCAGGTGTTGCAGGCCTTCGATGCGTTCCAGCTGCTGTGTGCGGTGCGTAAGGGCCCCTGGGGTGTCGAAGGACTCAATCAGCGCATCACCGCGGCGCTGCTCAAGGCCCGGCTGATCGACAGCGACCAGCAGTGGTACGAAGGTCGTCCGGTGCTGATGACCCGCAACGACTACGGCCTGGGCTTGATGAACGGCGACATCGGCATCGCCCTCAAATTGCCTGAGCGCGATGCCCTGCCTGGCGGCAAGCAGGTGCTGCGCGTGGCCTTTGCCCGCAACGACGGGCAGGGCGGGGTACGGTTCGTGTTGCCCAGTCGGCTCAACGATGTAGAGACCGTCTACGCCATGACCGTGCACAAATCCCAGGGCTCGGAATTCGCCCACACCGCGCTGATCCTGCCGGACGCCCTCAACCCGGTGCTGACCAAGGAACTGATCTACACCGGCATCACCCGGGCCAAGGATTGGTTCAGCCTGATCGAGTCGCGCAGCGGGGTGTTTGAAGAGGCGGTCAAGCGCAAGGTCAAGCGCTTGAGCGGGCTGATGCTGGAATTGGCGGACGCCAGCGATAGGTGACCGATCGGTCAGCTTCCTCAGCGTCACGCCAGTGCTGCAACAAACGGCATAGCCCCGCGGGCTGGCAGGCGGGGCGTCCTCGCCGGGGTATCGGCGCTGTGCTATCGTTGCGGCATCATTTTGTCGAAATCAACGAGAATCCCCGCATGAAGCTGGCTGTCTGGACGACAGAATCCATGATGAGCTGCAAGCGCTTGGTGCTGGCTGGGATTCTCTGTCTGTTCAGCGTGCAACTGTTCGCCGAGAGCCGATTGCCGGCCAGCATGGCCGACCAGCGCGCCCGCTCGGTGACCCAGGTGGTGCTGGGGATTCTCAGCTACGCCCGCTGGCCGGTCGAACCCGAAAAATTGCGCCTGTGCCTCCTCGGCCCTACCCAATACACCGACGACCTGGTCAAGGGCACCACCCAGGCCACCGGCCGTCCGGTGTTGGTGCGCCGACTGTTGGCGAGCTACCCGGCTATCGCCACTGAATGTGATGCGGTCTATATCGGCGAACTGAGCGCCGAGGAACGCAGTGGCTTGTTCACCTCGTTGATCGGGCACCCGGTGCTCAGCATCAGCGAGGCCGACGAGCATTGCGCGGTGGGCAGCCTGTTTTGCTTGCGAGTCAGCGACCAGCAAGTGTCGTTCGAGGTCAACCTCGACTCGGTGGCGCGCAGCGGCGTGCGCATTCACCCCAGCGTATTGCAACTCTCGCGTCGCAAGTCGGTAGCGCCATGAACCTGTTCAACCGAGACGGGCGTCCGACCCTGCGTTCAGTCATTGGCCGTGGCAACCTGATCGTGGCGCTGGTCGGGGTGGCCATGACCAGCTTGTCCCTGACGGTGCTCGGTGTGCTGGCGTTGCGGGTGTATGCCGATCACAA
The DNA here is from genome assembly GCF_033989915.1 of Pseudomonas sp. P5_152. Classification (NCBI taxonomy): domain Bacteria; kingdom Pseudomonadati; phylum Pseudomonadota; class Gammaproteobacteria; order Pseudomonadales; family Pseudomonadaceae; genus Pseudomonas; species Pseudomonas sp. P5_152. The sequence continues at coordinate 3,842,760 of NZ_JASFAH010000002.1, forward strand.
CCTGCACCTGATCGCCCGTTCCATCAATTACACCGTGGAAGCGGCGGTGGTGTTCAACGACAAGGCCGCCGCCAACGAAGCGCTGGCCTTGATCGCCTCCACCGAAGAAGTGGCCGACGCGCAGGTGTTCGATGCCCAGGGCCAGTTGTTGGCCCGCTGGCAGCGTGGTGAGCACGGGCTGGTCTCGGCATTGGAAGTGCAGATCGCCCGCCGCGTGCTGGAAGAACCGATCCGCATGCCCATCGTCCATCAGGACCGGGAAGTCGGCAGCATCCTGATCATCGGCCATGGCGGCAGCCTGATGCGCTTCCTGCTCAGCGGCCTGGCGGGGATTATCCTGTGCAGCGCCCTCAGCGCCTGGGTTGCGTTGTTCCTCGCGCGGCGCCAACTCAAGGGCATCACCGGGCCGCTGCGCAGCCTGGCGCGAGTGGCGCACGCGGCCCGCAGCGAGCGCGCCTTTGACCAGCGCGTGCCGCCGGCGCGCATCGCCGAACTGGACAGCCTGGGCAACGACTTCAATGCCTTGCTCGACGAACTGGAGTCCTGGCAGACCCACCTGCAGAGCGAAAACGAAAGCCTGGCGCACCAGGCCAATCACGACAGCCTCACCGGGTTGCCCAACCGGGCCTTCTTCGAAGGGCGGCTGGCGCGGGCCGTGCGCAGTGCCAGCAAGTACAACGAACGAGTGGCCGTGCTGTTTCTCGACAGCGATCGGTTCAAGGGCATCAACGACAACTACGGGCACGCGGCCGGCGATGCGGTGCTGGTAGCGGTGGCCACCCGGGTACGTGCGCAATTGCGCGAAGAAGACCTGGTGGCGCGGCTCGGTGGCGATGAGTTTGCCGTGCTGCTGACCCCTCTGCACAAGATCGAAGATGCCGAGCGCATTGCCGGCAAGATCATCGCCAGCATGGCACTGCCGGTGCAGTTGCCTGATGGCTCCTCGGTCCAGACCTCGCTGAGTGTCGGGATCGCGCTTTACCCGGATCATGGTGCCACCCCTGGCACCTTGTTACATGCCGCCGACGCGGCGATGTACCAGGCCAAACGCCTCTCCCGAGGCGGGCAATACACGGCACGGTCGGAGCACCTTGCCGCCAATCTTAAAACCAGGAGCTAACCTCGTGTTCTCAGTTACCCAGCGTTCCCTTCGATTCTTCACCCTGACCCTGTTCATGGCCATGCTGGCCTTGACCGGGTGCCAGACGGCGCCGCAAAAGGGCCTGACCCCCGCGCAAATCGCCGTGCTCAAACAGCAGGGGTTCGAACTGACAGACGAAGGCTGGGCGTTTGGCCTGTCGGGCAAGGTGCTGTTCGGCAGCGACGTGGAAAGCCTCAACGCGCAGAGCACGGAAATTGTCGAGCGCATCGGCAAGGCGCTACTGGGAGTTGGCATCGACCGCGTGCGAGTCGACGGCCACACCGATGCCTCCGGCAAGGAAGCCTACAACCAGCAACTGTCCATGCGCCGCGCCAAGAGCGTGCGCAACGTACTGACCCGCGTCGGCATGCGTGAAGAAAACGTCCAACTGCGCGGCCTCGGCAGCAGCGTACCGGTAGCCTCGAACAAAACCGCCAGCGGCCGCACCGAAAACCGCCGCGTGGCCATCGTGGTCAGCGCCGACTAATCGGCAAAGTGTATCTGGCGGGTCTCACCCATCAACAACCCCTGGTTCTGCTCGGTCACGTTACGGATGTAGTCCCACAACAGGGTAATCCGCTTGAGCTTGCGCAAATCCTCCCGGCAGTACATCCAGAACTGCCGGGTGATGTTGATTTCTGCCGGTAGCACCGGCAGCAGCCGTGCATCCTGGGCCGCCAGGAAGCACGGCAGGATGGCCAGCGAGCGGCCTTGCTGGGCGGCGACGAATTGGGCGATCACGCTGGTGCTGCGCAGGTTGGCGCTGGCGCCGGGCAGGACGTTGGCGAGGTACAGCAGCTCCGAGCTGAAGGCCAGGTCGTCGACATAACTGATGAACTGATGCTGGGCCAGGTCCGCCGGGCGGCGGATGGGCGGGTGTTGGTCGAGGTAGTCCTGGGTCGCGTACAGCTGCAGGCGGTAGTCGCAGAGTTTGCAGCAGACATACGGCCCGTGCTCCGGGCGCTCAAGAGCAATGACGATGTCCGCTTCGCGCTTGGACAGGCTGATGAAGTGCGGCAGCGGCAGGATGTCCACCGAGATCGCCGGGTAGGCATCGACGAAGTGGCTCAACTGCGGCGTGATGAAAAAGCTGCCGAAGCCTTCGGTACAGCCCATGCGCACATGGCCGGACAACGCCACCCCCGAACCTGACACCTGCTCGCACGCCATGTGCAGGGTGCTTTCTATCGACTCGGCATAGCCCAGCAGGCGCTGGCCCTCGGCGGTGAGGACAAAGCCGTTGGTCCGCGACTTCTCGAACAGCAGGGTGCCCAGGGCGCCTTCCAGCGAACTGATGCGCCGCGACACCGTGGTGTAATCCACGGCCAGGCGTTTGGCGGCCGTGCTGGCCTTGCGGGTACGGGCCACTTCGAGGAAAAACTTCAAGTCATCCCAGTTCAGGGAGCCCAGCGATGTGATGTTTTTTTGCATGTTGGACCGGCTTTTATGTGCGTTCTTATTAGAAGTTTGCACATCTATACTCCAAAAACAGTCCGCCCACCACGTCGCGGTCCACGCCTCATCTCAAGGCGGCTTGTTCGCCTTGGCTCCCAGCATAACTATAAGTCCCGGAGACCAGCATGAACGCATCCCTCACGCCCAACGAAACCACCGTGCAAACGGCCAAGCTGTTGATCGACGGTCAATGGGTCGAGTCCAAGACCACCGAATGGCACGACATCGTCAATCCGGCGACCCAGCAAGTGCTGGCCAAGGTGCCGTTTGCCACCGCTGAAGAAGTCAACGCTGCCATCGACGCCGCCCATCGTGCGTTCCAGACCTGGAAACTGACCCCGATCGGCGCGCGGATGCGCATCATGCTCAAGCTCCAGGCCTTGATTCGCGAGCACTCCAAGCGCATCGCCGTGGTCCTCAGTGCCGAGCAGGGCAAAACCATCGCCGACGCTGAAGGCGACATTTTCCGTGGCCTGGAAGTGGTCGAGCACGCCTGTTCCATCGGCACCCTGCAAATGGGCGAGTTTGCCGAGAACGTCGCCGGTGGCGTCGACACCTATACCCTGCGCCAGCCTATCGGTGTGTGCGCTGGCATCACCCCATTCAACTTCCCGGCGATGATCCCACTGTGGATGTTCCCGATGGCCATCGCCTGCGGCAACACCTTCGTGCTCAAGCCGTCCGAACAGGACCCGCTGTCGACCTTGCTGCTGGTGGAACTGGCGATCGAAGCCGGCGTACCGGCCGGTGTGCTCAACGTGGTGCACGGCGGTAAGGACGTGGTGGATGCGCTGTGCACCCACAAGGACATCAAGGCGGTGTCCTTCGTCGGTTCGACCGCGGTCGGCACCCACGTCTACGACCTGGCCGGCAAGCACGGCAAGCGCGTGCAATCGATGATGGGCGCCAAGAACCACGCCGTGGTACTGCCGGATGCCAACCGCGAGCAAACCCTCAACGCCCTGGTCGGTGCCGGTTTCGGTGCGGCCGGGCAACGCTGCATGGCCACCTCGGTAGTGGTCCTGGTAGGTGCGGCCAAGCAATGGCTGCCGGACCTCAAGGCGCTGGCGCAAAAACTCAAGGTCAATGCCGGCAGTGAGCCAGGCACCGATGTCGGCCCGGTGATCTCCAAGCGCGCCAAGGCACGGATTCTCGACCTGATCGAAAGCGGTATCAAGGAAGGCGCCAAGCTGGAACTCGATGGTCGCGAGATTAGCGTCCCGGGCTTCGAGCAAGGCAACTTCGTCGGCCCGACCCTGTTCTCCGGGGTGACCACCGACATGCAGATTTACACCCAGGAAATCTTCGGCCCGGTGCTGGTGGTGCTCGAAGTCGACACCCTTGACCAGGCGATCGCCATGGTCAACGCCAACCCGTTCGGCAACGGCACCGGCCTGTTCACCCAGAGCGGGGCAGCGGCGCGCAAGTTCCAGAGCGAAATCGACGTCGGCCAGGTGGGTATCAACATCCCGATCCCGGTGCCAGTGCCGTTCTTCAGCTTCACCGGTTCCCGTGGCTCCAAGCTCGGCGACCTGGGCCCGTATGGCAAGCAAGTGGTGCAGTTCTACACTCAGACCAAGACCGTCACCAGCCGCTGGTTTGATGACAACAGCGTCAACGACGGTGTGAACACCACGATCAACCTGCGCTAAGGAGCCCGACATCATGAAGATTGCGTTTATTGGTCTGGGCAACATGGGCGCGCCGATGGCGCGCAACCTGATCAAGGCCGGCCATTCGTTGAACCTGGTCGACCTGAACAAGGCGGTGCTGGCCGAGCTGGAGCAACTGGGCGGGCACATCAGCGCCACGGCCCGTGAAGCCGCGCAGGGCGCCGAACTGGTGATCACCATGCTGCCGGCCGCGGTGCATGTGCGCAGCGTCTGGCTGGGTGAAGACGGCGTACTGGCGGGGATCGGCAAAGGGGTCCCGGCGGTGGACTGCAGCACCATCGACCCGCAGACCGCCCGCGATGTCGCCGCAGCGGCAGCCAAGCAGGGCGTAACCATGGCTGACGCACCGGTGTCCGGCGGCACCGGTGGTGCGGCGGCCGGCACCCTGACCTTCATGGTCGGCGCCACGGTGGAGCTGTTCGCCACCCTGCAACCGGTGCTGGCGCAGATGGGCCGCAACATCGTGCACTGCGGTGAAGTCGGCACCGGGCAGATCGCCAAGATCTGCAACAACCTGCTGCTGGGCATTTCCATGGTTGGCGTCAGTGAAGCCATGGCCCTGGGCGACGCGCTGGGGATCGACACCGGCGTGCTGGCGGGGATCATCAACAGCTCGACCGGCCGTTGCTGGAGTTCGGAGATGTACAACCCCTGGCCTGGGGTGGTGGAAACCGCGCCGGCTTCGCGCGGCTACACCGGTGGTTTTGGCGCCGAACTGATGCTCAAGGACCTCGGCCTGGCCACCGAAGCAGCACGCCAGGCGCATCAGCCTGTGGTAATGGGCGCGGTGGCCCAGCAGCTGTACCAGGCCATGAGCCTGCGCGGTGAAGGTGGCCAGGATTTCTCGGCCATCATCAACAGCTACCGCAAGCCGCAGTAAAACAGGCACCGCCACACACACACAAAAGCCTGTGGGTCCGGGCTTGCCAGGGATGGTGGTGTGTCAGTGGCCGTAAATGCTGGCTGTGCCGGACCCATCGCGGGCAAGCCCGCTCCCACATTGGATCTGTGGTACACACAGATCCCGCATACGCATAAAAAACCTGTGGGAGCGGGCTTGCCCGCGAAGAGGCCGGCACAGTCAATATCAACGTTGACGGTGCTGGCGCATTCGCGGGCAAGCCCGCTCCCACAGTGGTTTTGCACCCATTACCGGATGCAATGCTCAGGCAAACACGAAGTACTTGCGCACAGTCTCCACCACTTCCCAGGTGCCTTTCATCCCCGGCTCGACCACAAAGATGTCACCCGCACGCAGATGGATCGGCGCCATGCCGTCCGGGGTGATCACGCAGTAGCCTTCCTGGAAATGGCAGTACTCCCACTTCACATAGTCGACTCGCCATTTGCCTGGCGTGCAGATCCAGGTGCCCATGATCTTGCTGCCATCCTCGCTGGTGTAGGCGTTGAGGTTGACGGTGTGCGGGTCGCCTTCGAGCTTTTCCCATTTGCAGGCGTCGAGCACTGGCAACGGGTGGGTATCACGAAGGACGGTAATGGGTTGGGACATGCTGACTCCGGGCGTTGGGCAGGAATGAAGTCCCACCCTATAGCGCCCGGCGCAGGCTCAGTTGTCTGTGCTCGACACTCAGCTGCCCAGAAACGCGCTGGACCTCAGACCCGCTCCAGCGTGCACTGGTCCTGCACCTGGGCCAGGCTGGCCTGCAACGCGCTCAATTGCTGGTGTTGGCGGGTCAGTTGCTTGATGGTGTCGGTCAGTTGCCGCTTCTTGTCGGTGATCGCCTGGTGCGCCAGGTTCCAGGGCGGAGTCTGGCCACGGTGCGGCTCGAACATCGCCTGCATTTCCTTGAGCTTGAAACCCAGTTGCTGGGCGCACTTGATGAAACTCAGCAACTCGACGCTCTGCTGGTCGTAGATGCGGTACTTGCCCTGGCGCTGGGCAGGCGGCAACAGGCCGATGTCTTCGTAGTGACGAATGCTCTTGATGGTGGTGCCGGACAGTTTCGCCGCTTTACCGATGTACATGAAAAGTCCCTTTTTCGTGGATGTCCCGGATAACGCGGCGGATTATCCCTGAGACTTACCCCTGAGCGATAGCCTTGGCGCGTGCCAGCCAGGTCTGGCGCTGACGTGCGGTCGAGTTCAGCAGCGGGCCGAAGGTCAGGGTGGTGCGCGGGCGGATGCCGCAGAACGCCAGGGTGGTCTTGCGCACCTGGTGCAACCCGGGCATGCGATACACCCAGCGGTAGTACCAGGGCGGGGTGTCCATAGTCACCAACAGATCGGCGGTGCGCCCCTGCAGCAGCTTTTGCGGAAAGGCTTTGCCCGGGCGGTACTTGAAGGCAAAGCCGGGAAGCAGCACTCGGTCGAAAAAGCCCTTGAGCAACGCCGGAATGGCCCCCCACCAGATCGGGTAGACCAGTGTCAGGTGCTCGGCCCAGGTGATGTCTTCCTGCGCCTTGAGCAGGTCGGCTTCCAGTGGCTGGACCTGCTGGTAGCCTTCGCGCAGGATCGGGTCGAAACTCAAGGTACCCAGGCGCAGCTCGCGCACTTGATGCCCGGCCTCCCGGGCCGCCTGCACGTAGTGATCGGCGAGGGCGCCGCAGAAACTCTGGCTCGAAGGATGGCCGAGAATCACCAGTATCCGTTTGCTCATGTGCTTACCCCGCGATAGTCGAGGCGCGAGGATAAAGTCGACCCCACGGGGGAGAGTCAAGGGGCGCGGCGAATGCTGCTGGCGTAGCGTGAAATATCTATCGGCTAAACGGTGATTTTTTAGCATTAAGTGCGAAACATTTGCTGAATGCCGAAGTTTTTCGCAAGAAAGTTCAGGGGTTTCGCTCGTATCATTCACGCGTGAGCAAGCCGAGATTTGAACAATGAAAAAAACACCATCCTGGTGGGACATCAGCCCACCCTTGAGCACCGCGACACCCACCTGGCCGGGTGATACACCCTTCCAGGAAGAGCGGGTCTGGACGTTCGGTCCCGAGTGCCCGGTCAACGTCGGGCGCATTACCCTGTCGCCGCACACCGGCGCCCACGTCGACGCGCCCCTGCATTACAGCCCGGACGGTGCGCCCATCGGCGAGGTGTCGCTGGAGGTCTACATGGGCCCGTGCCGCGTCCTGCATTGCCTGGACAGCGGCACCCTGGTGCAGCCCGAGCAGCTTGCCGGGCGCCTGCAGCAGTTGCCTGAGCGGGTGCTGTTACGCACCTACCGGCAGGTACCGCTGGCCACCTGGGACCCGGACTTCACTGCCGTGGCCAAGGACACCGTGGACCTGCTGGCCAGCCTCGGCGTGCGCCTGATCGGTATCGATACACCGTCCCTCGACCCGCAACAATCCAAGACCATGGACGCGCACAACGCCGTCGCTCGCCATGGCATGGCGATCCTCGAAGGGATCGTCCTCGATGACGTGCCGGAAGGTGACTACGAGCTGATCGCCTTGCCGCTGCGCTTTGCCAATCTTGACGCCAGCCCGGTCCGGGCGATTTTGCGTCCGCTGAATACATCGCCACTTGAGGAGCCTGCGCAATGAGCCAATGTCCCTATTCCCCGGGCAACCAGACAGACGAATGGCATAACGCCGAGCTGAATTTTTCCGACTCCATGAGCTACGGCGACTACCTGGACCTGGGGCGGATTCTCAGCGCCCAGCACCCGTTGTCGCCGGACCATAACGAAATGCTGTTCATCATCCAGCACCAGACATCCGAGCTGTGGATGAAACTGATGCTGCACGAACTCAAGGCGGCCCGTGAGCACGTGCGCCTGGGCGAGCTGCCACCAGCGTTCAAGATGCTGGCGCGGGTGTCGCGGATCTTCGACCAACTGGTGCATGCCTGGACCGTGCTGGCGACCATGACCCCCACCGAGTACCACGCGATCCGGCCATTTCTCGGGCAGTCGTCGGGCTTCCAGTCGTTCCAGTACCGCGAGATCGAATTCATCCTCGGCAACAAGAGCGCCACCCTGTTGCGCCCCCATGCCCACCGTCCGGAACTGCTGGCCGAACTGCAGCAGTCGCTGGCCACGCCATCGCTGTACGACGAGGCGATTCGCCTGATGGTCAGCGCCGGCCTGGCGATCGACTCGCAGCGCCTGACCTGCGACCCGACCCAGCCAACCGCCCATGACGCCTCGGTCGAAGCCGCCTGGCGAGTGGTCTACAAGAACCCGACGCAATACTGGGACCTGTACCAGTTGGCCGAGAAGTTCATCGACCTCGAAGACTCGTTCCGCCAGTGGCGCTTCCGCCATGTGACCACGGTCGAGCGGATCATCGGCTTCCAGCCAGGCACCGGCGGCACCGAAGGCGTGGGTTACCTGCGCAAGATGCTCGACACCGTGCTGTTCCCTGAACTGTGGCGCGTACGCTCCACCCTCTGAACACAGGGATTGTGGTTTACGCAGACAGTAAAAAGCCCCGGCATTCAGCGAATGCCGGGGCTTTTTACTGGCTGACGGTTATCGCGCGACCGACAGCGCTCGTGTGCGGGCAACCCGCATGCGGTAGGCCACGTACAGGATCGCGACCCAGACCGGAATCGCGAACACCGACGCCCGTATGCCCGGGATCGCCAGCATCACGCAGACGATCATGAGCATGAAGGCCAGGCACAGATAGTTGGTGTAGGGCGACCAGAATGCCTTGAAGCCCGGGACGATGCCTTTGAGGTGCATGGCCTTGCGGAACTTCAAGTGCGTCAGGCTGATCAGCGCCCAGTTGATCATCAGCGAAGCAACCACCAGGGCCATCAACAGCTCCAGCGCACCGTGGGGTGCCACGTAGTTGACCACCACGCACAGCAGGGTGACCAGCGCCGAAACGCTCAACGCCAGCAGGGGCACGCCTTGCTTGGTCAGTTTCATCAACTGCTTGGGTGCATCGCCCTGTTCGGCCAGGCCGTAGAGCATGCGGCTGTTGCAGTAGACGCCGCTGTTATACACCGAGAGCGCCGCGGTCAGGACCACGAAGTTGAGGATCTGCGCCGCCGTGTCGCTGCCGATCAAGGCAAAGATCTGCACGAACGGGCTGCCGCTGTAGGCATCGCCGGAAGCGCCGAGGGTCTGCAACAGCTGGTCCCAAGGGTACAGCGAGAGCAGCACGGTGAGTGCGCCGACGTAGAAGATCAGCACCCGGTAAACCACCTGGTTGATCGCCTTGGGAATCACTTTGCGCGGCTCGCTGGCCTCGGCAGCGGTAATGCCCACCAGCTCCAGGCCGCCGAAGGAGAACATGATGAACGCCATCGCCATCAGCAGGCCGGTGGTGCCATTGGGGAAGAATCCGCCGTGCTCCCACAGGTTGCTCACCGAGGCCTGCGGGCCGCCGGTACCACTGAACAGCATGTAGCAACCGAGGGCGATCATGCCGATGATGGCCACGACCTTGATGATCGCGAACCAGAACTCCATCTCGCCGAACACTTTGACGTTCATGGTGTTGATCAGGTTGACCAGCACAAAGAACACCGCCGCGCTGACCCAGGTCGGCACCTGCGGCCACCAGAACTGGATGTACTTGCCGACGGCGGTCAGCTCCGCCATGCCCACCAGCACGTACAGCACCCAGTAGTTCCAGCCGGACAGGAAACCGGCAAACCCGCCCCAGTAATTGTGGGCGAAGTGGCTGAAAGAACCGGCGACCGGTTCCTCGACAATCATCTCGCCGAGCTGGCGCATGATCAGGAAAGCGATGAACCCGGCAATCGCATAGCCGAGAATCATCGAGGGGCCCGCTGACTTGAGTACACCTGCGGAGCCGAGGAACAACCCTGTGCCAATGGCACCACCCAAGGCGATCAGCTGGATATGTCTGTTCTTCAGCCCTCGCTTGAGTGTGCCCTGTTGCTGTATTTCATCCGCCATCTGGTTACCTTCTAGTTGTTTTGGTCCGGCTGTGTTGCACCCCGACAGCTTATTCAATTACCGCCCGTTTGTGAGCGTCAGACGTTGCTTTCGGTGAACTTTTCGTAATAAAGCTGCACCTTTTCCAGGCTTTGCGCCGCCAGCCACGTCTTGATCGACTCGACCATCGGCGGTGGTCCGCAGACGTACATGTCGGCGGCGCTGTCGCGCCATTGGCTGGCATCGAAGTGCTCGGCGATGTAGCCGCGCTTGCCGGTCCAGGCTGGCGTGGGTTCGCTGACCACCTCGGTGTAGCGAAATCCCGGCAGGTGCTGGGCGTAGGCCCGGATGCGCGCGGCCTCGCACAGATCGGCTGCATCGCGCACCCCGTAGTACAGGTGCACCGGCTGATCACAACCGCGTGCGGCCATTTCGTCGAGCATCCCCAGCAGCGCCGACAAACCGGTGCCGCCGGCCACCAGCACCAGTGGCCGGGTGATGTGGCGCAGGTAAAACGCCCCCAGTGGTGCTTCCAGTTCGATGCGATCGCCGACCTGGCAACGCTGGCGGATGTAGTTGCTCATGGCGCCGTCCGGCAGCAGGCGAATCAGGAACTGCAGCTGATTGCTGGCGTCGGGGCGGTTGGCGAACGAGTAGGAACGTTTGCTGCTGGTGCCGGGAATCAGCAGCCGCGCGTATTGCCCCGGGAGGAAGTCCAGCAGCGGTGCGCCGGGCTCCAGCGCCAGGTGCAGGATCGCGGTGCTGGCCGAAACCTGGGTGACCTGGCTGACGGTGCCGCTAAGCTGGCCCGGCCCGGCGGCGTTGCACAGGCTGGACGCGAAGTCGAAGTAGAAGGCGGCATCGGACTTCACCCGGGTCTGGCAGGTGAGCATCTTGCGCTGTTGCAGGTCCAGGCTGGAGAGGGCTTCCTCGTCCACATAGTCCTGGCTGTAATCGCCGGATTCACAGCGACCCTGGCACGTGCCACAGACCCCTTCGCGGCAATCCAGGGGAATCTTGATGCCATTGCGCAGCGCGGCATCGAGCAGTATTTCGTTGGCCTGCACGGGAAAGAACAGGGTCTTGCCGTCGGCAAAGCTGAACGCGACCTTATGGTTCATTCACAACTCCAAAAAAGCCGTAGCAACTGTCGAGCCCGCGAGGCTGCGTTGCGTGTCCGCAGGACCGCCCTCGGGGATTGGCGCGCCTCGTGGGCTCGGCAGCTGCTACAGGTCACAAGTGGTAGAAGTCGAGCACCGAGTTGATGGTGTCGTTGAGCAGCAGCACGTGCTTGCGGGTGATCAGCCAGCTGTCGTTGTGCGGCGTCAGGCGATAAGTGGCATTGCCATAGAACTGCTCGGAGGTGGCCAGGCGGTAGAACAGGGTGTGCCAGTTCAGGCGCACCTCCAGTTCGCCTTGGGGCAGCTCGCTGATCCGCACGTTATTGATCAGGTGCAGGGTGCGCGGCATGGGCGTGGCCGAGGCGGCCTTGCCGGTGCGCAGGCGAAACACCCGGTCTTCCAGGCCAGAACGGTTGGCGTAGTAGATCAGCGACATCTCGCGCTTGGGGTCCTGGGTGTAGACGTGCTCGGAGTCCCATTGCGGCAGGTGGAACTCGCTCTGCTCAGCGAACAGCTGGAGGTAGGCGTCCCAGTCCTTGGCGTCGCACAACTCGGACTTACGGTAGAAAAACTGCTCGATCTGATACTGCAATTGCGCATTCATGGTCACACCTCACGCAGCTTCAGGGATTGTTTGTCCAGGCCGTCGAGCAGGAACTTCTGCCAGTTGGCATGCTGGTTGACGTACAGCCCTTCGTGGGTGAACTCGGTGCCGGTCATGGCCGGAGAGATGCCGATGGCCTCGCTGTTGGGCGTGGCGCCCGTGGCCCAGCGATGGCTGCCGCGGGAGATATCGCTCCAGCGCTCCAGGCGTGCCTGGAAACCGCGCTGGGCTTCACGGAACTCCACCAGGTCGTCTGGAGTGCCAAGGCCGGAGACGTTGAAGAAGTCCTCGAACTGGCGAATACGGTTTTCGCGGTCGGCGTCCGACTCGTTTTTCACCCCCAGGCACTGGCTGATGATCTCGGTCTTGTTCCACGCCACCGGGCGGATGATGCGCAACTGCGAGCTGATCTGGTCGAGGAAAAACAGGCTCGGGTAGACGTTCAGGTTGCGCAGGCGATGCATCATCCATTCGGCCTTTTGCTGGCCGTGTTCTTCGATCAGGCGCGGCATGATGGTCGCGTAGCCGGAGCGTACCGAGGGGTTGGGCATGTCACTGAACAACACGCTGTGCCCGTTGTTGAAGGCGAACCAGCCGTCATCGGTGTTGGCATCGCCGGCACCGAGCTTGCTGTAGTCCAGGGTGCTGCCGCCGGCGCTGCCGTTTTCGCTGTTGACCTGCTGGCGATGCTGCACCGTGGCCACGTAGTTATAGTGAACCGTGCTGACGTGGTAGCCATCCAGGCCATTCTCGTTCTGCAGTTTCCAGTTGCCATCGTAGGTGTAGGCCGACTTGCCGGGCAGCACCTCCAGTTCGCCGGTGGGCGACTGCGCGACCATCATGTCGAAGAACACCCGGGCGTCACCCAGGAAGTCTTCCAGGCTGTCGCTGCCCTGCACATCGAGGCTGATGAACACAAACCCCTTGTAGCTCTGGATGCGCGCCTTCTTCAGGCCGCGAGTGGCCTTGTCGAAGCCTTCCGGGTACTCGCCCGGGGCCTTGACCTTGACCAGGCGGCCGTCGCTTTTGTAGCACCACGCATGGAATGGGCAGGTGAAGGTCGACTGGTTGCCCTTGCCGACCCGGGTCAGGGTGGTGCCGCGATGCTGGCAAGCGTTGATCAGTGCATTGAGCTGGCCGTCACCGTCGCGAGTGATGATCATCGGCTGGCGTCCGGCACGCATGGTGACGAAGTCGTGGTTATTGGCCAGCTCGCTTTCGTGGCAGGCGTAGATCCAGTTCTTCTCGAAGATCAGCTCCATTTCCAGGTCGAACAGCTGCGGCTCGGTGAACATCTCCCGGGCAATGCGAAACACGCCCTCCACCGGACGGAAGTCCAGGCAACCTTCGATAAACGTTTTCCACTGCTCGAGGTTTTTCTCGCCACTCATGGGTCTGCGCCTTTTTTTATTCAAGCTAATCGGTGCGCACATTAGAGAGAGCTGGGCGGGGCAGGGTCTATCCGGTTACTCGACGAAGGCAATCCACAAAATCCGCTGGGGCCGACAACGGGCAGTGGGTGCGGGTAACACCTGGGCAGCGAATACCCATCGCTGCGCCCCAAACGATGAACGGCTGCCCCAACCGGCAGCATTGAGGTACTGTTTTGCCCAGTTTGGAGGACTGTGCCAGGGCAACTATCCTGCTCTGTTGCGCCGGGTTATCCGCTTATTCGGCGATTGCTATCCATCGACTCAGGGAGCGGGTCGAGTGGTCTGGAACTTGCTCCGTCCAAACCAGAGGTGCGCCGTCAGAGTGCACTGAAAAAATATTGCCGTGGGTGCGCCGTGATGAGTAGCAAAGCCGATCCGCAGAGTCGCGATATTCGTATCGATCACTATGACCTTGAAGGGGCCAGGACCTGGATGTCCGGTATCTGTGGCCCTCATCGCCTGGAAACCGCCACCCCCGAGCGGATCCGTTTTCACCACAGTGCCAATGTCTTCAAGTCGATGGCCACCACCCTCGGTACCATCGAGTACGGCACCGACGTGACGGTGGATATCGAAGACGCCGAGCACTTCAGCAGCTACAGCCTCAGCCTGCCGCTGGTGGGTGAGCAGGAGCTGCGCAAGAACGGCAGCCTGCTGCGCTCGGATCGTGACCAGGGGGTGATCATTTCACCGAACGAAAACCAGGTGCTGGCGATTTCCGGCGACTGCCGCAAGGTCCAGGTGGTGATCACCCGGGCGGCCATGAGCGAGTCCCTGGAAGGCATCCTGCAACGTCCGCTCGACGCACCGCTGCGCTTTGAACCGCTGATGGATGCGGTGGATGGCGCATCGGCCGCGTGGTGGCGCATGGCGCGCTATTTCATTGCGGAGCTTGAGCACAGCAGCTCGCTGTTTGACCAGGTGACCTTCACCCGCGACATCGAAAGCTCGTTGATCAAGGGCCTGATCCTCGCCCAGCCCAACAACTACTCCGAGGAGCTGCGCGGGGTGCTGGGGGTGAAGGTGCCGCACTACCTGGTGCGGGCCAAGCAGTACATCCACGACAACGCCCGCGAAGCCTTGCACCTGGAAGACATCGAGGCCGCGGCGGGGGTGTCGCGGTTCAAGCTGTTCGAGGCGTTTCGCAAATACTTCGCCCTGTCGCCCATGGCCTACCTGAAAAAACACCGCTTGAATGCAGTGCGCCAGGACCTGCTCGAACACGGTCAGGCGCGCAATATCTCCGAGGTTGCCATGGCCTGGGGTTTTACCCACATGGGGCGTTTTTCCGCCGAGTACCGCAAGCTGTTCGACGAGTCCCCCAGCGCGACCGTGCAGCGCAACGAAGCCCGGCGCATGCGCGGGCTGTGAGCTGTTGCCGGGCTACTTGCGCGCGACCAGGTCGAGCAGGTCGTCGCGCTCCTTGATCTTCTGCAGGACGATTTCCGAGCGGATATCGGTGACCCCCGCCGTGCGGTTGAGCTTGTTGACGATGAAATCCGAGAAGTGCTTGAGGTTGCGCGCCTGCACCCGCAGCACGTAGTTGCTGGCGCCGGTGATCACGTAGGCGGTGGCCACTTCCGGCCACGACTGGACCTTCTTGATAAAGGTCTCGTGCCAGTCCTCCGTGTCCTGGCGCAGGGACACATGGACAATGGCCTCAAGCTCCACCCCCAGGCGCTCGGCGCTCAGTTCGGCGCGATACCCGGTGATGATTCCCTCGCTCTCCAGCAGGCGTAAACGACGCAGGCAGGCCGAGGGTGACAGCGAGACCTTTTCCGCCAGTTCCTGGTTGCTGATGCGCCCATCCTGCTGCAGGTGATGGAGGATCCGCAGGTCTGTGGAGTCGAGATTCATGGTTTGAATAAATCCGCGTTTTTATCGGTTGGATTCGAATAATCTTCGAGATAACTACTATATGACCTCGCACTTTGCACGAAAATTCTGCAAGCCTTCGTTCATTATTTGCTCATCGTGCAAGTGCGAAAACCTCCGGAAATCGGTGCTCGCCGGCCGCATGCCACTTAAAGAACAGGACCGACAATGACCACAAGAAACGCTTGCCTGGCGCTCGATGCCGAGGACTCCCTGGCCCCTTTGCGTGAACAGTTTGCCTTGCCAGCCGGGGTGATCTACCTCGACGGCAACTCCCTGGGTGCCCGCCCGGTCGCCGCTTTGGAGCGTGCCCAGGCAGTGATCGCCCAGGAGTGGGGTGACGGCTTGATCCGCAGCTGGAACAGCGCCGGCTGGCGTGACCTGCCGCAACGCCTGGGCAATCGCCTGGCCAGCCTGATCGGCGCGGGCGACGATGAAGTGGTGGTCACCGACACCACCTCGATCAACCTGTTCAAGGTGCTCGGTGCAGCGCTGAAAGTGCAGGCCGGTCGAGCACCGGAGCGCAAGGTGATCGTCAGTGAGTCGAGCAACTTCCCCACCGACCTGTACATTGCCCAGGGCCTGATGGACCTGCTGCAACAAGGCTACAGCCTGCGCTTGGTGGACACCCCCGAGGCGCTGGCGCAGGCCATCGACCAGGACGTCGCGGTGGTGCTGCTGACCCACGTCAACTACAAGACCGGCTACATGCACGACATGGCGGCCATGACCGCGCTGATCCACGAATGTGGCGCGCTGGCCATCTGGGACCTGGCTCACTCGGCGGGTGCGGTGCCGGTGGACCTGCGCCAGGCCGATGCCGACTACGCCATCGGTTGCACCTACAAATACCTCAATGGCGGCCCGGGTTCGCAGGCGTTTGCCTGGGTCTCCCCGAAGCTCTGCGACCTGGTTGCGCAACCGTTGTCGGGCTGGTTCGGCCACGTCCGCCAGTTCGACATGGAGTCCGGCTACGAGCCGAGCAAAGGCATTGCGCGCTACCTGTGCGGCACCCAACCGATCACCTCGCTGGCCATGGTCGAGTGCGGCCTGGACATCTTCGCCCAGACCGACATGCGCAGCCTGCGCCGCAAGTCCCTGGCCCTGACCGACCTGTTCATCCAGTTGGTCGAGGAGCGCTGCGCGGCCTACGACCTGACGCTGATCACCCCGCGTGAACACGCCAAGCGTGGCAGCCACGTCAGTTTCGAACACCCGCAAGGCTACGCGGTGATTCAGGCACTGATCGCCCGGGGCGTGATCGGCGACTACCGTGAGCCGCGGATCATGCGGTTCGGCTTCACCCCGCTGTACACCAGCTTCACTGAAGTGTTCGATGCGGTGCAGATCCTCGGCGAGATCCTCGACCAGGAAACCTGGGCCCAGGCGCAGTTCCAGGTGCGCCATAGCGTGACCTGACTCATAGATTCACCGGATCCCTGTAGGAGCGAGCTTGCTCGCGATGAACGTCAGCGATAACGCGTGCTGCCTGAAACAACGCGTCGCCCTCAGGTTCTTCGCGAGCAAGCTCGCTCCTACAGGGCCCCGGTGTCTGATCGACGATGTGCTCTAAAAAAATAATATCCAGAGGACAGATACATGAGCGAAGCCGGTGGCTTTGACACGATTTCCAAGCGCGAGCAGGGCCTGCGGCGGCAGTTGACCTCGGGGCAGATGAGCATGATCGCCATTGGCGGAGCAATCGGTACCGGG
Organism: Pseudomonas sp. P5_152; assembly: GCF_033989915.1. Taxonomy (NCBI): domain Bacteria; kingdom Pseudomonadati; phylum Pseudomonadota; class Gammaproteobacteria; order Pseudomonadales; family Pseudomonadaceae; genus Pseudomonas; species Pseudomonas sp. P5_152. The sequence goes on from NZ_JASFAH010000002.1 coordinate 3,859,593, forward strand.
TTGTTCATGGGCAGCGCCTACGCCATCGGCTATGCGGGGCCCAGCGTGCTACTGAGCTACGCGATCGGCGCAATCATTACCTTGCTGTTGATGGGCTGCCTGGCGGAAATGACCGTGGCCCATTCCACCTCCGGTTCATTCGGCGCCTACGCCGAGTTCTACGTCAGCCCGCTGGCCGGGTTCCTGGTGCGGTACGCCTATTGGGCGGCGATTGTGCTGGCGGTCGGCACGGAAGTAACGGCGGTGGCGATGTACATGAAGTACTGGTTCGCCAACGTGCCGGAGTGGATCTGGATCGTCTCGTTTTCCAGCGTGCTGATCGTGCTCAACGCGATCAGCGTGAAGACCTTCGGCACCTTCGAGTACTGGTTCTCGACCATCAAGATTGGCGCGATCGTCGGCTTCATCATCCTTGCGGTGTACGTGGTGTTCGGCTCTGGCAACCCGGAGTACGGGGTGCAGCATTACACCGCCCATGGCGGCTTTTTTCCCAATGGCCTGCAGGGCATGTGGGTGGCGGTGATCGTGTCGATCTTCAGCTACCTGAGCGTGGAAATGATCGCGGTGGCGGCCGGCGAGGCCGAGGACCCGGAGCGGGCGGTGAAAAAAGCCTTTCGCGCGACCATCGTGCGCCTGGTGGTGTTCTACCTGCTGACCCTGGCCCTGATGCTGGCGATCGTGCCGTGGGTCCAGGCCGGGCAGGCGCAGAGCCCGTTCGTTACCGTGATGCAGACCATCGGCATTCCCGGGGCGACCGGGGTGATGAACTTCGTGATCCTGATTGCCGCGTTGTCGGCGATGAACAGCCAGTTGTACATCACCACGCGAATGATGTTCAGCCTGTCCCGTGGTGGCTACGCACCCAAGGCAATGGGCGCGCTGAGCAAGAGCGGGATCCCGCTCAACGCCCTGTTACTGTCGAGCTCGGGCATCGCCCTGGCGACGCTGCTGAATCTGCTGTACCCAGAAAGTTCGTTCACCCTGATGATGGCGATCTCGATGTTCGGGGCGATTTTCACCTGGTTCATGATCTTCCTCACCCACTACTGTTTCCGTCGTTATCACCAGCGTCACGGTGAGAAAAAGCTGTCCTTTCGCATGCGCTTTTTTCCCTACAGCACCCTGCTGGGACTGGTGTTGATGGCCGCGGTAATGATCACCACCTACTTCACCGACGCATTCAAGATGACCCTGGTGTTCGGCGTGCCGTTCCTGCTGATCCTATCGGCGGTGTATGGGCTGTTCTTCAGAAAGCCCAAGCCGGCCACCGCCAATCTCGAAAACGCCTAACCCCCGTGCTCCTACATCATCAATCCGTGGATAGCGCATCGAGCAAGGCGCTGGCATAACGCGGCAAGGCCTCGAACGAGCGGGCGCACAGCAGCAACTTGCGCTGCGCCCAGGGCTCATCCAGGGCGCAGCATTTCAAACCCTGCCCGGCGGCAAAGCGCTGCACCGCCGCCTGCGGCACAATCGCCAGTCCTGCGCCATGGGCGACCATGCGCATCACCCCGTCAAACCCCTCGGCCCGGATGCGCATCGACATGCGTTGCCCGCTGTGCAAGGCCTGCTCTTCCAGATAGATCGCCAGCGCGTTGTGGGCATTGAGCCCAACGTACTCATGGGCCAGGGTCTGGCTGAAACTCGGTGCTCGAACGCTGGCGAGAGGGTGGTCGTGGGGCATGACCAGCACCAGCGGATCGTCGCGAAACGGCCGGGTGTCCAGGCCCGAAGTGTCCACCGCATCGGACACAATGCCCAACTCGGCCGTGCCTTGATGCAGGGCGTGGGTGATGCGCAGGCTCGGCAGCTCTTGCAGGTCGATGTCGAGGTTGGGGTGAGCGCGCAGAAAATCCGCCAGTAACTCGGGCAAGTACTCGGTAATCGCCGTGGTGTTGCACAGCAAGCGCACCTGGCCTTTGACACCCTTGGCGTATTCCGCGAGGTCCTGTTGCAGGTGTGCGGCCTGTTGCAGCATCAGCCGCGCATGTTGCGCCAGTGCCTTGCCAGCGGGCGTCGGGCTGACACCCCGGCGCCCGCGCTGGAAAAACGCGGTGCCCGCCGAAGCTTCCATCCCGCGGATCCGCGCACTCGCCGCCGCCAGTGACAAATGACTGCTCGCGGCGCCGGCGGTGATGTTGCCGGCTTCGAGGATGTTCAAGTACAGCCGAAGGTCAACCAGATCGAAATGCATGGGTGGGACACCCTGTAGGAGCGAGCGCCCGCTTGCGGCGCCCGCTTGCGGCTTGCTCGCGATGACGGCATCAGCCGCGATGAAATATCTGACTCTGTCAAAACAAGAGGCAACCTCAGTATATGGCAGATTTTCACAAGCCCGCGAACACGCCACGATAAGCCCATGAACACACTTCTGGCGTTTTACCAAAACCTCGGTCTGGCCCTTTCATTGCTGGTGATTCTGACCTTCCTGATGGCCGGCATGATCAAGGGGGTGATCGGCCTTGGCCTGCCGACCATCGCCATGGGCTTGCTGGGCCTGGCTATGGCGCCGGCGCAGGCTGCGGCGTTGCTGATTATCCCGGCGACCCTGACCAACCTCTGGCAACTGGCGTTCGGCGGACACTTGCGCGCGCTGGTGTGGCGCTTGTGGCCGATGCTGTTGGCAATTTTTCTCGGCACCGGCGCAGGCACCCTGTGGCTGGGGATCGACGGCGGGCAGTGGGTGGTGCGGGCGTTGGGCGGCGCGTTGTTGCTCTACGCCCTGAGCGGCTTGCTGTTGCCCGCGTTGCGAGTCGGTGCCGGCCACGAGCGTTGGCTGGGACCGTTGTGTGGCGTGCTGACCGGGGTCATCACGGCGGCCACCGGGGTCTTTGTGATTCCGGCGGTGCCGTACCTGCAAGCGCTGGGGTTGGGCAAGGATCAATTGGTGCAGGCGCTGGGCCTGTCATTCAGCGTCTCGACCCTGGCCCTGGCCGCCGCGTTGCTGTGGCGCGGCGCACTCGGCGGCGGAGAGCTGAGTGCGTCGCTGCTGGCGCTGATTCCCGCGGTGCTCGGGATGTGGCTGGGGCAATGGCTGCGCCAGCGGATCAGCGCCGTGCTGTTCAAGCGGGTGTTTTTCATCGGCCTGGGCTTGCTTGGCGCTCACCTGCTGGTCAACGGCTAGCGGATGACGGGCTGAGCATGTCGATCTGGCGGATCTCGAAATCGCGCTCCAGGTAATCCATGCGCTTGGCAAAGAATGCCTGCATGTGCGGCAGGTTCGAGTGCCGGTCCAGATCAGCCTGGGACGCCCAGATTTCGTAGAAGATGAACAGTGTCGGGTCCTGCTGGTCGCGCAGCATGTGGTACTCGATGCAGCCCGGCTCCGCGCGACTCGGTTCGACGTAGGCGTGGAACAGCGCGGCAAAGGCCTCGGCCTGCTCCGGGCGGGTTTTGGCGTGCAGGATAAAGCCTTGTTGCTGGTTCATGGAGAACTCCTCTTGAGTGGATGAGGAGAATTTTACGGCAACAATCAGCTAGTCATTCGTGCGTATAGGTCAAATGTATTTTGCCGCAACAGGGCTAATTCAGCAGGGGGGCGATCTATAACCTGCCGTCATCGAATCAAACCTTACTGACCCCGCCACCTGTTCCAGGAAGCGGTGGATCAAACCCAGATGACGAGGCTTGCATGAAAAAAGTTCTGTTGCTCAACGGTGGCAAACAATTCGCCCACTCCGACGGTCGCTACAACACCACCCTGCATGAAGCCGCGATGAGCGTGCTGGATCGGGGCGGTATCGACATCAAGGTGACCCACATCGACGAGGGGTACGACATCGCTGAAGAAGTCGCGAAGTTCCTCTGGGCCGATGTGATCATCTACCAGATGCCGGGCTGGTGGATGGGAGCCCCCTGGACCGTGAAAAAGTACATCGACGAAGTCTTCACCGAAGGCCATGGCAGCCTCTACGCCAGTGACGGTCGCACCCGCTCCGACGCCTCGCAGAAATACGGCAGTGGCGGCCTGATCCACGGCAAGCAGTACATGCTGTCGCTGACCTGGAACGCGCCGCAGCAAGCGTTCGACGACCCCACTGACTTCTTCGAAGCCAAGGGCGTGGACGCGGTGTATTTCCCGTTCCACAAGGCCAATCAGTTCCTCGGGATGAACGGCTTGCCGACCTTCCTCTGCGTCGACGTGATGAAACGTCCGAACATCGAAGCCGACGTGGCCCGCTACACCCAGCACCTGCAGTCGGTGTTCAACTTGCCGGCCGCTGCATGAGCTAGTATCGGCAGCCAGAAGCGCTGCCGAGAACGAGGACACACGTGAAAGCCAGATCCGATGAGTTGCAGATTTTTGTCTGCGTGATCGAGTGCGGTTCGATATCCGCGGCGGCCGAGCAGGTCGGGCAAACGCCGTCGGCGGTCAGCCGCACGCTGTCGCGTCTGGAGGCCAAGCTCGACACCACGTTGATCAATCGCACCACGCGGCGCATGGACCTGACCGAAGAGGGCAAGTATTTCTTCGAGCAGGCCAAGCGCATCCTCGATCAGATGGAGGAACTGGAAGAACGCTTGTCGTCACGCCACAGCACGCCGTCCGGGCGTCTGCGGATCAACGCGGCGTCACCCTTCATGCTGCACGCCATCGTGCCCTACATCGATGAGTTCCGCCGGTTGTACCCGGACATCCAGCTGGAGCTCAACAGCAACGACCTGATCATCGACCTGTTGGAGCAGAGCACCGACATTGCCATCCGCATCGGTGCCCTGGCCGACTCGACCCTGCACGCGCGTTCGCTGGGCTGCAGTCCGCTGCACATCCTCGCCAGCCCCGCCTACCTGGAACGACACGGCACCCCGACCACCGTGGCCGAACTGGCCGGGCATACGCTGTTGGGGTTCACCCAGACCGAAACCCTCAACCACTGGCCGCTGCGCCATGTGCACGGCGACCGCTGGCAGATCGAGCCGAGCATCAGCGCCTCCAGCGGCGAAACCCTGCGTCACCTGGCGCTCGAAGGACAGGGCATTGCCTGCCTCTCGCACTTCATGACCATCGCCGACCTCAAGGCCGGCCGCCTCAAGCTGCTGCTGGCCGAAGCCAACAGCGGCTACCGTCAGCCGATCAACGCGGTGTACTACCGCAACTCGCAACTGGCCTTGCGCATCCAGTGCTTCCTGGACTTTATCCAGGGCAAGCTGGCGGGCTACGCCAACGAGGTGTTCGACGGCTGATTCGCCCCCAGGGCACGGTCAGTGCAACGCATCACAAAACGGCTACCTGCAGGTGGCCGTTGGCGTTTTTGGATTGCTCAACACCCACGCCAGGGCCTATGGTTCCACCTGCCTCAATAACAAGAAAAGGATGGATCTCATGCGTTATGTTTTGTTCAAGACCCTGACGGTCGCCGTGGCGATTGCGGCCAGCTCGTCATCATTCGCGGCGCTGCTCGAAGGGGGCGCCGTGGCGGCGCCGAACCAGTATGGCGCCGACGTCGCCGCACAGATCCTGAAGAAGGGCGGCAACGCGGTCGACGCTGCGGTAGCAACCGCCTTTACCTTGGCCGTGACTTACCCGGAAGCCGGCAACATCGGCGGTGGCGGCTTCATGACGATGTTCATCGAGGGCAAGCCGTACTTCCTCGACTACCGCGAAACCGCCCCGAAGGCGGCGACCCGTGACATGTACCTGGACGACAAGGGCGAGGTCATCGAGAACCTCAGCCTGGTAGGATCCCGCGCAGCCGGCGTGCCGGGCACGGTGATGGGGCTGTGGGAGGCGCACCAGAAGTTCGGCAAGTTGTCCTGGAGCGAGCTGATCACCCCGGCCATTGGTTACGCCAAGACTGGCTTCAAGGTCGCCGACAAGCAGTACCAGTACCGCGAAGATGCGCTGAAGCTGTTCAACGGCACCACCAACTTCGCCGACTACTTCGGCAGCATGAAACCCGGCGAGACCTTCCGCCAGCCGGAGCTGGCCGCGACCCTGGAGCGCATCGCCGACAAGGGCGCCAACGAGTTCTATCAAGGCCAGACCGCGGACCTGCTGATCGCCCAGATGAAGGCCGACAAGGGCTTGATCACCAAGGAGGACCTGCACGACTACAAGGTCAACTGGCGCGAGCCGCTGACCGTCAACTGGCGTGGCAATACCCTGTACACCGCGCCGCCACCGAGTTCCGGCGGGATCGCCCTGGCGCAACTGATCGCCATCAAGGAAGACCGCGCCGCGGACTTCAAGGGCGTCGAGCTGAACTCGGCGAAGTACATTCACCTGCTCGCCGAAATCGAAAAACGGGTGTTCGCCGATCGCGCCGACTACCTGGGTGATCCGGCGTTTTCCGATGTGCCGGTCAAGCAGCTGACTGATCCGGCCTACCTGAAAAAACGCGCGGCCGAGGTCAACCCTACGGCCATCTCGCCAACCGAAAAAGTCCGTCCAGGCCTGGAGCCCCACCAGACCACGCACTTCTCCATCGTCGATGCCGACGGCAACGCGGTGAGCAACACCTACACCCTCAACTGGGACTACGGCAGCGGTGTAGTGGTCAAGGGCGCAGGCTTCCTGCTCAACGATGAAATGGACGACTTCAGCTCCAAGCCCGGCGTGGCCAACGCCTTTGGTGTGGTCGGCGGCGACGCCAATGCCATCGCCCCGGGCAAGCGCATGCTGTCGTCGATGAGCCCGAGCCTGGTGACCCGCGATGGCAAGGTTACCCTGGTCCTGGGGACCCCGGGCGGCTCGCGGATCTTCACCTCGATCTTCCAGGTGCTGAACAACCTCTATGACTACAACCTGCCGCTGGAAAAAGCCGTGGCCGCGCAACGCGTCCATCACCAGTTGCTGCCCAAGGACACCATCTACTACGACGCCTACGCGCCACTCACCGGCAAGGTCGCCGACGAGTTGAAAAGCATGGGCTACACCCTGGAAGACCAGGGCTGGGAGATGGGCGACATCCAGGCCATTCGTATCAACGGCAACCAACTGGAAACCGCCTCCGACCCACGGGGGCGTGGGGTTGGCAGTGTTGTGAAATAACCTGCTGCGGGCTCCTGGCGAAGGACCGCATCGCGGCCTTCGCTTCAGGAGCTGGCTTGTCTGGCCGCAGCATCGTGGCGTAAAGGTCCTCACACCCTACGGTGCGCGTTCAGATGCCTGTACTTTCTGGCGCGAGATTGAGGTGCAGGAAATGGCACGGATAACGATGGCGACATCGGGTTTTTTTGTTGCATCGGCGTGATGCGGCCATAAAAGTGGCTCGATGAAGGAACGTCGGCTGAGCACAGTGCTAATTGTTATGCGCAAACTTCATGAAAATCCCGCCTACGCATTTTCATTCATCACGATATGACATATCCATGAGCGACACCTCTTGTCTGCCATCTGCCGCAGGGAGACTGACATGCAGTACCACACGCTGATCCGCAACGCCTCGATCATCGATGGCAGCAACCGCCCCGCGTACCCGGCTGACGTGGCCATTTTCAACGGCCGGATCGAAGCCATCGGCGACTTGCGTGATGCCCATGCCGATGAGGTCATCGACGCGGCCGGGCGGGTGCTGGCGCCAGGGTTCATCGATGTGCACACCCATGACGACACGGTGGTCATCCGCCAGCCGCAGATGTTGCCCAAGCTCAGTCAGGGAGTGACCACGGTGATCGTCGGCAACTGCGGGATCAGCGCGTCGCCGGTGAGCCTGCGCGGCGATCCGCCGGACCCGATGAACCTGCTGGGCACCGCGGCCGCCTTCGTCTATCCGCGTTTTCGCGACTACCGCGCGGCCGTTGAAGCGGCGCACCCAAGCGTCAATGTGGCGGCGCTGGTGGGTCATACGGCGCTGCGCAGCAACCACCTCGACAACCTGTTGCGCACCGCCACGGCACAGGAGATCAGCGCCATGCGCGGGCAATTGCGCGAAAGCCTGGAGGACGGTGCGCTGGGCCTTTCCACGGGACTGGCGTATGCCAGTGCGTTCAGTGCGTCCACCGACGAAGTGCAGCAACTGGCCGAGGAGCTGGGCGCGTGCGGTGCGGTCTACACCACCCATTTACGCAGTGAGTTCGAACCGGTGCTAGAGGCCATGGACGAGGCGTTCCAGATCGGTCGGCATGCCCGCAGCCCGGTGATCATTTCCCACCTCAAGTGCGCCGGGGCCGGCAATTGGGGGCGCAGTCCGCAACTGCTGGCGGCGTTGGAGCAGGCAGCGAAAACCCACCCGGTGGGGTGTGATTGTTATCCCTATGCGGCCAGTTCCTCGACCCTGGATCTCAAGCAGGTCACTGATGCCCATCGCATCACTATCACCTGGTCGACGCCGCACCCGCAGGTCAGTGGGCGTGATCTGCTGGATATTGCTGGCGAGTGGCACGTGCCGCTGCTGGAGGCGGCGCGCCGCCTGCAACCGGCGGGCGCGGTTTACTACGGCATGGATGAGGCGGATGTGCGGCGGATCCTGGCTCATCCGTTGTCGATGATCGGTTCCGATGGTTTGCCTGAGGATCCGTTTCCGCATCCGCGGTTGTGGGGGGCATTTCCTCGGGTGCTGGGGCATTTCAGCCGGGATGTCGGGTTGTTTCCATTGCACACTGCGGTGCACAAGATGACGGGGTTGTCGGCGGCGCGCTTTGGCTTGCAGGCGCGGGGGGAGATTCGCCAGGGGTATTGGGCTGACCTGGTGTTGTTTGATCCGTTGTTGGTGCGCGATGTGGCGGATTTCAGTGATCCGCAGCGGTCGGCGGTGGGGATTGATGGGGTGTGGGTCAATGGGGTTCGCAGTTATGTGGATGGGCGGGCGAATGGGCGGCGGGAGGGGCGGTTTCTGGCGCGTGAGGGGGATTTGCGGGGTGGGTTTTCGGTGTAGGTTTTTTTTGGGGGGGGCGGGTACATATCCGTTGCTGCGGTAACGGCGGCTTAGGGTTTCGCCCTTACGGCGAGGCACTTTTGTCAAACGACACAAAAGTACCCAAAAAGTCTTGCCCCAGCGTTCGGCCCCTCGCTAAGGCTCGGGGTACCTTCGCTACGGTATCCATCAGGGGGCATCGCCTACGGTTTGCTTCGCTGCACCTCCTCTCGATGCATGCGGCTGCGCCGCACGGCGCTACGCGCCTGCCCCCTGATGGACACCTTCGCTCAGCCTGCCGAAGGGGCGGGTGGATCAAGATCAAAAGCAAGAGCACGGCGACCTGGCAGTCGGCCTGAGTGGTAAGAGCGGGCGAGGCGGCCTGCCGGCCGACCTGCTTGCCCTGGTGTCGCGTTCCCTTGTGGGAGCGGGCTTGCCCGCGATGGCGATCTGCGCCACACCGCATATCTCGGCAATACCCCAATCCCCTGTAGCAGCTGCCGAGCCCGCGAGGCTGCGTTCGAGGACGCAGTCCTCGCCGCCTTCGACTCAGTCTCCATCCGCCTCGCGGTGCATCTGGCGGAATTCGCCTGGGGGCATGCCGCGGCGGCTTTTGAAGGTGCGGTGGAAGGAGCGTGGTTCGGTGAAGCCCAGGTACTGGGCGATGTCCTGGATCGGCAGGGTGCTGTGCAGCAGGTAGTGCTCGGCCAGTTCCTGGCGCAGGTCATCGAGGATCTGCTGGTACGAGGTGCCGGCCTGGTGCAGTTGGCGCTGCAGGGTTCGTACCGAGATGGCGAACTGTTCCGCCACCTGTTCCTTGCGCGGCAGGCCTTCCTTGAGCAGTTGGCGCAGGATGTTTTTCACCCGTTGTTCCAGCGAGGCGTCTTCCAGTGTGGCCATCAGGCCCAGGGCGTGTTCTTCCAGGGTGCGCAGTAATTGTGCGTCGGCCTGGCGCAGTGGCAGTTGCAGGTACGGCAGGGGCACTACCAGCGCTGAATAGGGCTGGCCGAACAGTACCGGGCAGTTGAAGAACTGCTGGTAGGACGTCGGGTCGATGTCGCTCGGCAGCGCATGTTCGAACCACACCGCGGCGGGCGAGAGGTGGGTGTCGGCGATCCAGCGTGCATATTGCAGCCACGAACCCAGCACGTTTTCCACCAGGTGGCGGCGGATGCGCGGGCGCTGGTGGCGGCAGTTCCAGATCAGGTGCACGTGCTCGCCCTGCAGCTCGGCGCGGCTGACGCCCATGTCGCCTACCAGTTTCTCGAACGGCATGATGCGATTCATGGCGTCGCCCAGGGTCGCGCAGTTCATGGTGATGTAGCCCAGCACGCTCCAGGAGTTGGGCAACACGAAGCGCGCGGAATTGAGGCCGAACAACGGGTCGCCGGAGTGTTCGCAGAAATAATCCAGCAGGCGTTCATGGGCCTCGCCCGGCAAGCGCAGGCTGTTGTCGCTCAATTGCTCGACCTGCAACCCGGCCGCCGCCAGCGCCGGTTCGATGGCCAGACCCAGCTGTTCGGCATGGCGCACGTACTTGAGCAGCGGGGGGAGCGAGGTGTAGCCGAGGGATTGCATGATCGGGGTCCTTTGATCGAGGCAGACTGGCGCGGGTCAAGACCCTGAAAGGTAGTTTGAAAGCACAGCTAAAGTAAATGCCTGGAGCCGGGTTCGCGTGTTGGCTCAATTGGCTACTCGCGCTGGCCGGATGCGACCGTGACAGGCGCGGGGGGCTGGCTAGTATAGGCGCCTGAAATGTCACTTATAAGAACCGCAAAAGGACACACGCATGCGACGCTGGAACGGCTGGGGGGATGCAACCACGGTGGTCGAATTGCCGGCCCAGGGCGCGGGGTTTCTCGCCGCACGGGTGGGCACCGGACGGGCATTGCCCGACGCCACACTGGAAACAGCCCTGGCCCGGGTTCCGGCTTCGCGCCTGGCGGAGCACCCGCTGTATAGCGTGCAGGCCCATGACCGGCTGATGCATGCCCGTGGCCAGAGCCTGCCGGACTGGCTGGCGCTGCGTGAGGGCGCGCTGGGTGTCTACCCCGACGGGGTGGCCTTCCCGCAGAGCGCCGAGCAGATCCGCGAGTTGCTGGCGCTGGCCCAGGAGCGCGACCTGTGCCTGATTCCCTACGGTGGCGGGACTTCGGTGGCCGGGCACATCAATCCCCCGGCCTCCACCCGCCCGGTGCTGACGGTGTCCCTGGCCCACATGAACCGTTTGCTCGACCTCGACGAGCAGAGCCTGCTGGCCACTTTCGGCCCCGGCGCCAGTGGGCCACAAGTGGAAAGCCAGTTACGTGCCCGGGGTTACACGCTTGGGCATTTCCCGCAGTCGTGGGAGTTGTCGACCCTCGGCGGTTGGGTGGCGAGTCGGTCCAGCGGCCAGCAGTCGCTGCGTTATGGGCGGATCGAGCAATTGTTCGCCGGCGGCACCCTGGAAACCTTCGCCGGGCCGCTGCAGATCGCGACCTTTCCGGCCTCGGCCGCGGGCCCCGACCTGCGTGAGGTGGTGCTGGGGTGTGAAGGGCGGTTCGGAATCATTTCCGAGGTCAAGGTGCGGATCAGCCCGCTGCCGGCCGACGAACGTTTTTATGGAGTGTTCCTGCCGAACTGGAGCCAGGCCCTGCAAGCCATCCGCCAGTTGACCCAGGCCCGCGTGCCCCTGTCGATGCTGCGTCTGTCCAATGCCGTGGAAACCGAAACCCAGCTGGCCCTGGCTGGTCATCCGCAACAGATCGCCTGGCTGGAGAAGTACCTGTCCCTGCGCGGGGCGGGTGCCGGCAAATGCCTGCTGACCTTCGGCGTGACCGGCAATCGGCGGCAGAATGCCCTGTCCCTGAGCCAGGCCCGCCAGCACTTGAAAGCCTTTGGCGGGGTGTTCACCGGGACCTTGCTGGGCAAGAAGTGGGCCCAGAACCGTTTCCGTTTTCCCTACTTGCGCGAGAACCTGTGGAACGCCGGCTACGTGGTGGACACCCTGGAAACCGCCACTGACTGGAGCAATGTCGACAACCTGCTCAATCGCATCGAAACCAGCCTGCGCGACGGCCTGGCGGCGGAAGGCGAGCAGGTGCATGTGTTTACCCACCTGTCCCATGTCTATGGCGAAGGCTCGAGCATCTACACCACCTACGTGTTCCGCCCGGCGGCCACTTACCCTGCCACCCTGGCGCGCTGGCAGGCGCTCAAGCACGCGGCCAGCCAGACCATTGTCGAGCACCACGGCACCATCAGCCACCAGCACGGCGTGGGCAAGGATCACGCCCCCTACCTGTTGCGCGAGAAGGGCGCGCTGGCCATGGAAACCCTGCAGGCGCTGAGCCAACACTTCGATCCGGCCGGGCGTCTGAACCCCGGCACCCTGCTGCAGGAGTGAGGGCATGACCCAGGACTGGAATGCCGCGTGGCGCCAGCAGGTCTTGCCGACCCTGGCGCAGCAGAGCTGGGACCTGATCGTCATCGGCGGTGGCATCAGCGGCGCCGGGATCCTGCGCGAAGCGGCCCGTCGCGGTTGGCGCTGCCTGTTGCTGGAGCAGCGCGACTTTGCCTGGGGTACTTCCAGCCGCTCCTCGAAGATGGTCCATGGCGGCTTGCGCTACATCGCCAAGGGCCAGTGGCGCCTGACCCGCGACTCGGTCCACGAGCGCCAGCGCCTGCTCGACGAAGCGCCGGGGTTGGTGGAGCCCATGAGTTTCATGATGCCGCACTACCGTGGCGGGTTTCCCGGGCCGCGGCTGTTCGGCGGGCTGTTGACGGTGTACGACGCCCTGGCCGGGCGGCGTAACCATCGCTTTCATGACGCCCAGCAACTGCGCTACCTGGCCCCCGGGCTCAAGGAAGACCAGTTACTGGGCGGCACCTGTTTTGTCGATGCGCTGACTGACGATGCGCGCCTGGTGATGCGGGTGCTGGCGGAAGCGCGGGCGGATGGCGCTCTGGCGCTCAATGGCGTGCGGGTCGAGCAACTGCTGCGCGAAGACGGTCGGGTCTGCGGAGTGCAGGTCGCGGACAGCGAGGGCGGCGAGCCGTTGCAGTTGCGCTGTCGCACGTTGGCGGTGGCCACCGGGGCCTGGGCCGAGCGCCTGCGGCCCAATGATGCCCCGGCGCAGTTGCGCCCACTGCGCGGCAGTCATCTGTTGCTGCCGGGCTGGCGCCTGCCGGTGGCCCAGGCCTTGACCTTCCTGCATGCGCGGGATCGGCGGCCGGTGTTTGTATTTCCGTGGGAGGGCGCCACGGTGGTGGGCACCACGGACCTCGATCACCAGGATGATCTGGACCAGAGCGCGAGCATCAGCAGCGAAGAACTCGAGTACCTGCTGGCCGCCTGTGCCCAGCAGTTTCCCCAGGCCGAGGTGGTGGCAGACGATGTGCTGTCGACCTGGTCGGGGGTGCGTCCGGTGGTGGGCAGCGCCCGTGGCGAGCAAGCGGGCAAGCCGTCCAATGAAACCCGCGAGCACGTGTTGTGGCTCGAACCCGGCTGCGTGACCCTGGCTGGCGGCAAGCTGACCACGTTCCGCCCGCAGGCCCTGGAAGTGCTAAAGGCCTGTGGGCAGATGCTCGGGCGCGAGGTCAGCGATGACGGCGCGCCGGTGTTTGCCAGCGTGCCGACATTGTCCATCCCCGGACTCAGCGCCAGCCAGTGGCGGCGCCTGGCCGGACGCCATGGCCGCGACTTGCCGCGCCTGGCGCGGTTGCTCGAGCAACTGGGCTGCGCCAGCGTCGGCGCGAGCGACACCCTGTGGGCGGAACTGGCATTCGCCTGCGACGCCGAACTGATCCTGCACTTGGACGACCTGCTGCTGCGCCGCACCCGGATTGGCCTGTTGCTGGCCCAAGGGGCGGCAGATTATCTGCCAGCCATTCGCCGTCTGTGCCAGCCCCGCCTGGGCTGGGACGATGCCCGTTGGCAGGCGGAAGAACAGCGTTATCGGGACTTGTGGCAACGCCATCACGGTTTGCCATGAATCTCCCGTCAAGGCTGTTACGGGGCGTCAGTTGCCAACGATGTGTAGATATCAGTGCCCATTCAAGAGAGCTCCATGGATAACGACAAGAATAAGCGCTACCTGCTGGCAATCGACAATGGCACCCAGAGCGTGCGCGCGTTGCTGTTCGACCTGCAGGGCAATCTGTTGGGCAAGGGCAAGGTCGAGCTGCAGGCCTACTACTCCAGCCAGCCCGGTTGGGCCGAGCAGGACCCGGACTACTACTGGGCCAAACTGGGCGAGGCCTGCCAGTTGTTGTGGCAGCAGACCGGCGTCGACCGCTCGCAGATCGCCGGGGTGTCGCTGACCACCCAGCGCGGCACGCTGATCAACGTCGATGCCCAGGGCCAGGCCCTGCGCCCGGCCATCCTGTGGCTCGACCAGCGCCAGACCGAAGTCGAAGGCGGGATCAAGGGGCCCTGGGGCTGGCTGTTCAAACTGGTCGGCGCCCAGGCCACCGTGGACTACTTTCGCGCCCAGGCCGAAGCCAACTGGATCGCCCGGCATCAACCCCAGGTGTGGGCGGCGACCGACAAGTTCCTGCTGCTCTCGGGGTTTCTCACCCATCGCCTGTGCGGGCGGTTCGTCGACTCGGTGGGCTGTTGCGTCGGTTACTTGCCGTTCGACTTCAAGCGCCTGCGTTGGGCCGCGCCTGCCGACTGGAAATGGCAGGCGCTGGCGGTCCGTCCGGAGCAGTTGCCGAGCCTGCTCAAGCCTGGGGAAACCCTGGGCCACATCAGTGCCGAGGCCAGCCGGCACACCGGTATTCCCGAGGGCGTGCCGCTGATCGCCGCGGGAGCCGACAAAGCCTGTGAAGTGCTGGGCGCCGGCGTGGTCGACCCCGCCACGGTGTGCCTGTCCTACGGGACCACGGCCACCATCACCACGACCCGCTCGCGCTACCTGGAAATCGTCCCGTTGATTCCGCCGTACCCCGCCGCGGTGCCGGACCAGTACAACTGCGAGGTGATGATCTACCGTGGCTACTGGATGGTCAGCTGGTTCAAGAATGAGTTCGGCCTGCGGGAAATGCAGCAGGCCAAAGAGCAGGGGCTGGAGCCGGAGCAACTGTTCGACGCCTTGGTCAACGCGGTGCCGCCTGGCTCCATGGGGCTGATGCTGCAACCCTACTGGTCGCCGGGCATCCGCGAGCCGGGGGTGGAGGCCAAGGGTGCGATGATCGGCTTTGGCGACGTGCACACCCGGGCGCATATCTACCGGGCGATCCTCGAAGGCCTGGCCTATGCCTTGCGCCAGGGCAAGGAGAATCTCGAGCGGCGTTCCAAACAGCCGATCCAGCGTTTGCGGGTGGCCGGTGGCGGGTCGCAGAGCGATGCGGCGATGCAGCTCACGGCGGACATTTTCGGCCTGCCGGCGGAGCGCCCGCATGTCTATGAAGCTTCTGGGCTGGGGGCGGCCATTTGCTGTGCGGTGGGGCTTGGCCTGCATGCCGACTTCCCCACGGCAATCGCGTCGATGAGCCGGGTTGGAACGGTGTTTTATCCACAGCCCGAGGCGCAGCAAATGTATGAGCGGTTGTATAAGGAGGTTTACCTGCGCATGTACCGTCAGCTCAAACCGCTGTACCAGAGTATTCGGCAGATCACCGGGTATCCTGCCTGATGTGTGGGAGCGAGCCTGCTCGCGTGGCGGCCTCTGGGGTATTGGATTAGGCAGAGTACATATCCATTTCTGCGGTAACGGCTTCCTATGGTTCCGCCTGACGGCGGCTCACTTTTGAACAGCGCAAAAAGTAAGCAAAAGGCTCTTACCCCACCACTTGGCACCTCGCTTGGGCTCGGTGTGCCCTCACTCCGGCTTGAATCCGTGGGCCGCCGCCACGCGCCATCCATGGCGCGGGGCGGCTAACCCGGCGTCCTGCCGGGTTACCCACGGCTTCAAGCCTGCGTTCGGCCAGCGTGGTTAACGGGGCGCCCAGGATCAAAAGCCAAAGCCAAAGCCAAAGCCAGAGCCAGAGCCAGATCAAAAGATGGCTGACTTCGTCAGCGTCTTAGGAAGTAGAAGCTACACCGCGCATGCCCTAGCGATCAGGTCGGCTCTAAGGCCGCCTCGCTTTGTTTTTGATCCTGGGCGCCCCGTTAACCACGCTGGCCGTACTTCGATATTGATTTGGGGGTAAACCGGCAGGACGCCGGTTTAGCCGCACTGGGCCAGGGAGGGCCCATTGCGGCGGCCCCCCAAATCAATGTCGGAGTACGGGCATGCCGAGCCTAAGCGAGGCACCGAGTGGTGGGGTAAAAGCGTTTTGCTTACTTTTGCGCTGTTCAAAGTGAGCCGCCGTCAGGCGGAACCATAGGAGGCCGTTACCGAAGAAATGGATATGTACTCGGTCTAATCCAACACCCCAGAGGCCCACAGGTGCAACGTCGCACCACAGTTGTGTAGATACCTATGCCGCGATGGGGCCAGCACAGCCAACATTTATCGACCTGACACACCGCAATCCCGGGCAAGCCCAGTCCCACAGGCTCGCTCCCACAATGGATTTTAGCTGTTCGCAGATTGTGTATACCGTCACCCAACCTGCTCGCGATGGCGCTATCGGAGAGTTTTTTTGGCCAGATTGGACAGTGTCAGGGCCGGGGTCGGTTGTTAGGCTCAGTGCTCGAATTCAGCCAATAAGAACCAAAAGCAATGAAGCTGACAATTCTCCTGCTGCTGCTCTGCGGCACCGCTCCGGCGGCGTGGGGTTGGTCCAACCATACGGTCGGCAGCTACCTGGCGTTGCAGGAGTTGCCGGCGCTGCGCGAGGCACCCCAGGTCACGGTCGAGCCGCTGGAGCAGTTCCTCACTGAGCAATATGGCGCCATCGCCGAGTTGCTCGAGCAGCAGGAGCAATTCGCTCGTCAGCACTTTGCCCAGTACCCGCCACGTCCCGACAACCTGAAGTTGCCCGCTACGCCGGGGGACAATGTGCGCCAGGCGTTTCTCAACGCCCTGCGGGTCAATCCGCAGATCCACCTGGCCATGGTGATCCAGCCGATGCCCGGGCAGGAGCAGCCACAGCGCGCGCACCTCAAGGCCGAACAGGTGATGGTCGAGCAGACCCTGTCGCCGTGGAATCGCCAGCGCTTCATCCTGCTCGAGCAGGGTGAACACGTCGCGCCCCTGGCCGTGCTGGCCAGTGCCGCCGACGAGCCGGATTACGGGCACGACATCAACCTGTTCAGCGACAACCCTGGCGAGGTGGCCGCGGTCTACGGCTTCGGTCCGCAGCCGTTCGGCGATGAGCGATTCCAGTACAGCTCCCAGGCGCCGTTCCATATGGGCTTCTTCCACGAGAGCCCAGTGGTCTATGCCGCCGCCGGTTTTCTGCAGCGCAGTTGGCCGGATTGGCGCGCCTATCAGTACCTGGGCCTGGCGCGGCTGGCGTTCGCCACGGGTCATTCGTACTGGGGTTACCGCTTTCTTGGCTGGGGCCTGCACCACATTCAGGACCTGACCCAGCCCTATCACGCCAAGCCACTGCCAGGCGTCGAACTGGCGAGCATGCTGCTGATGGAAGGCCAGGCCCTGGCCGGTTACGACAGTGATAAGCGCACGGCCATCGAGCGGGTCGCCAGTCGCCATATGGAGGTGGAGAAGTATCAGGCCGCCTGGCTCTACCGCCTGTTGCGCAGCGGGCAGCCGGTGCATCCGATGCTCCAGGCCTACGCCGATACCGCACAAGACACCAGCTACCCGCCCTATTCGGTGGACTACCTGCGCGACGTGGTCAGCGCCCAGTCCGCCGAGGCCGGCGCCATGTTTGACCAGGCCATCGGTGAATGGCTGGAGACGGCGCCGGCTACCAGCAATTTCAGCAGTGGCAATCAGCTGCAAACCGAAGACTACGACCACCCATTACTCAACCAGCAGCTGTTCCAGTTGTTGGGGCATTTCGGTGCGCACAGCCGGATTTATGTCGGTGCCGGACTCGCGCCAGCGGTGGCAGGCAACGCAGCGCCTTAACCGCTGCCCGAAAACAAAAACAACAAGATCAGGGAAGGGAGGAACACCGCATGAGGATTCGATTACGCCATTCGGGCGCGGCGATATCCGGGGTAGGCCTGGCAGGGCTGTTGCAGCTATGCGTGGTCGATGGCGCGTTGGCTGCCGAGTTCAAGGTGCTGGACAACCAGGTCACGGGCTCGTTCGACAGCACCTTGTCCTACGGTCGCTTGTGGCGGGTCCAGGGACGGGACAAGAGCAACGACGACGTCAACACCAACGATGGCAATCGCAACTTCGACACCGGGCTGGTATCCGAGGTGTACAAGATCACCTCGGAGCTGGAAGCCAACTACCAGAACTACGGGGTGTTCATGCGCGGCACCGCGTTCTACGACACTCAGTTGATGGACAAGCGCAACGATTACTACCGCAACAACAGCCCCTCGCAACCGAGCCAGAGTTACCCCGACGACGACCATTTCACCGACGAGACTCGCGACATCGCCGGCAGCCGGGTCGAGATGCTCGACGCCTACGTCTATGGCAACTGGGACGTGGCGCAGATGCCGGTGACGGCGCGCCTGGGTCGCCAGGTATTCAACTGGGGCGAAGGCATTTTCTATCGCGGCGGGATCAACACCACCAACCCGGTGGACGCGGCCAAGTACCGCCTGCCGGGTGCCGAGGTCAAGGAAGTGCTGATGCCAGTGGAGGCGGTCAGCTTCAACATCGGCCTGAGCGACAACCTGACCATGGAAAGTTTCTACCAGACCAACTGGAAAGAAACCCGCATCGATCCGGTCGGCACCTTCTACTCCCAGGGCGACCTGTTCGCCGACGGCGGCAACACCGGCTACAACAACTTCAGCGGCACCGCCCTGGATACGCCAGTGCCGGGCTTTGGCAACGTGATCGGCTTGTACGAAGCGCTGGGCAACAACCCGGCGCTCAACCAGATCCTGGGCAGCACCGGCTTGTACGCCAACGGCGTGACCCCGGCCTACGGCAACACCCTCAAGGTGGCGTCCATCGGCAAGGACATCAACGCCCGTAACGACGGCCAGTTCGGCTTCGCCTTCCGCTACATCGCCGAAGAGCTCAACAGCACCGAGTTCGGCGTGTACATGGTCAACTACCACGCCAAGGAGCCGACCATCGCCGCCAATCTGGGTGGCTACAAGGGCATCGACATGGACGCCCTGACCAATCTGTTGAGCGGTCTGGCCGGTAGCCAGGCCGCTGCATTGGCCAATGGCCTGGCCACCGCCGACGTGATGGGCAACATCCAGGCCAATCGCCGCTACGCCGAAGACATCCGCATGTATGGCTTCAGCTTCAACACCACCTTGGGTCAGGCTTCGGTCTTCGGTGAGTTGGCCTACCGGCCGAACCTGCCGATTGGCATCGCGGCGACCAACGACCTGATCGGTGACCTGGCCAACGGCGCAGCCGCTGCGGTAACCGGCCAGTCGATCAACGTCGGCGGGCAGATGGTCACCCTCGACAGCCAGATCAACAACGCCGAGCGCGTGGAAGCGTTCAATACCTCGCTGGGCAGCATCTACAACTTCGGCCCGAACCTGTCGTTCGATTCGCTGTTTGGCGTATTCGAGCTGGCCTCCGAGCACTTGCGCGGCAGCAGCCTGCAGTACACCGCCTTCGACGGCAGCAACCGCTACTACGCCGGCACCGGCAACACCTCCTATGTCTCGGGCGGTGATCGGGACGATCAGATCAATCGCGACTCCTACAGCTACACCCTGATGGTCAACGGCACCTGGAACGACGTGTACGCCGGGGTCAACGTTTCGCCGTACGCGGTCTACAAAGACGACTTCAAGGGCAACAGCTACCAGGCCGGCAATACCATCGAAGGGCGCAAGGCCTACACCCTGGGGATCAAGGCCAACTACCAGAACAAGCTGGAAGCGGAGCTGCAATACACCGAGTTCTACGGCGGTGGGCAGAACAACAGCATTCGTGACCGCGACAACGTCGGTTTTAACCTCAAGTATTTCCTGTGACGGTTCAGGCCCCCTGGCATGCGGGTGCTGTGGCCCTGCCTTTGATTCGGAGAATGTCCATGCTTCACACACCACGATTGCTCAAGACCAGCCTGGCGCTGGTCCTCAGCCTGGCAGCGGGCAGCGCGCTGGCCGCGCTGTCACCCCAGGACGCGCAGCAACTGAAAACCAGCCTGACGCCCCTGGGCGCCGAGCGTGCGGGTAACGCAGCCGGCACCATTCCGGCCTGGGATGGCGGCATCACTCAGGCGCCCAAGGGCTATGTGCCGGGCAAGCATCACCTGGACCCATTCCCCACCGACAAGCCGTTGTTCACCATCACCAAGGCCAATCTGGAGCAGTACAAGGGGCAGTTGACGGCGGGTCAGATCGCGTTGTTCAACAGCTACCCCGACACCTTCCAGATGCCGATCTACCCCAGCCGTCGCTCCGGCTCGGCGCCGCAGTGGCTGTACGACAACACCTTCAAGAACGCCACTTCGGCCAAGTTGCTGGACGGTGGCAACGGCTTCAGCGATGCCTATGGCGGCGTGCCGTTCCCGGTGCCCAAGGACGGCGTCGAGGCGTTGTGGAACCACATCACCCGCTATCGCGGAATCTATGTGGTGCGGCGCGCTTCCGAAGCACCGGTGCAGCGCAATGGCAGCTTCGCCCTGGTGACTTCGCAACAGGAAGGGCTGTTCACCTACTACCGTCCGGGTGGGCAGTTCGCCGACCTGAAGAACATCCTGTTCTACTACCTGGCCTTCGTGAAGAGCCCGGCACGCCTGGCCGGTGGTGCAGCGCTGGTGCACGAGACCCTGGACCAGATCAAGGACCCACGCCAGGCCTGGGTCTACGACGCCGGGCAACGCCGCGTGCGGCGGGCGCCGAACCTGGCGTACGACACCCCGATCGCTTCTTCCGATGGCTTGCGCACGGCGGACGACACCGACCTGTTCAACGGCTCGCCAGACCGCTACAACTGGAAGTTGGTGGGCAAGAAAGAGGTCTACATTCCCTACAACAACTACAAGGTCACCAGCCCTGAAGTGAAGTACGCGGACCTGCTCACGCCGGGGCACCTCAACCCGAAATTCACCCGCTATGAGCTGCACCGGGTGTGGGTGGTGGAGGGCACGCTGAAGCCGGGCTCGCGGCACATCTACTCCAAGCGTGTGCTGTTTCTCGACGAGGACAGCTGGGGTGCGGCCGTGGTGGATCAGTACGACGGGCGAGGGGAGTTGTGGCGGGTGTCGATGGGCTACCTGAAGAACTTCTACGACCTGCCTACCACCTGGAGTGCGCTGGACGTGTTCCACGACTTGCAGGCGCGCCGTTACTACGTGCAGAACCTGGATAACGAAGAGTCGGAAACCGTAGACTTTTCCCAGCCGGTGCCAGAGGACTCCTACTTCATGCCGTCGGCGTTGCGCCAACGCGGTACGCGGTAAGGCAAAGCCGCGCGTCAGCGATGACGCGCGGTTGTGGTTTAACGCGTAGGCCTACACCCGGAAATGGCTGACCATCATCTGCAACTGGTTACCCAGGCGCGCCAGTTCAATGCTCGAGGCGGCGGTTTCGTCGCTGGCGGCGGCGGTCTGTTCCGAGACGTCGCGCACGTTGACGATACTGCGGCTGATTTCCTCGGCCACCGCGCTTTGCTGCTCGGCTGCGGCGGCGATCTGCTGGTTCATCGACTGGATATTCGACACCGTGCGGGTGATGTTTTCCAGCGACAAGCCGGCCTTGCGGGTCAGTTGCACGCTGCTGTCGGTCAGGCTGCGGCTGTTGCTCATCACCGTGGCGACCTGCTGGGTGCCGTTCTGCAATGCGGCCACCAGGCCTTCGATTTCCTCGGTGGATTTCTGCGTGCGTTGCGCCAGGCCGCGGACTTCGTCGGCAACCACGGCGAAGCCACGTCCCGCTTCACCGGCCCGCGCCGCTTCAATGGCGGCGTTGAGCGCCAGCAGGTTGGTCTGCTCGGCCACGGCCTTGATCACGTCCATGACGCTGCCGATCTTGTCGCTTTCCTTCTGCAGGACGCTCATGGCCTCGGTGGAACGCACCACCTCACTGGCCAGGCGCTCGATCTGGGTGATCGCTTCGTTGACCACCCGATCACCTTCACGGGCTTCGCCATCGGCGGCCGCGGCAGCTTGCGAGGCTTGTTCGGCGTTACGCGCGACTTCCTGCACGGTGGCGGTCATCTCGTGCATCGCGGTGGCCACCTGATCGGTCTCGACCTTCTGGCTGTTGACCCCGGCGCTGGTTTCTTCGGTCACCGCCGATAGCTCCTCGGCGGCGCTGGCGATTTGGGTTACGCCATCCCGAATACCGCTGATCAGGTCGCGCAGGGTCACGCCCATGCGGGCGATGCCTTGCTGCAATACGCCAAGTTCGTCGCGACGGGTCACGCGGATGTCCTGGGTCAGGTCGCCGCTGGCAATCCGCTCGACCACTGCCAGGGTGTCGCGCAGCGGACGGGTGATCTGACGGGTGATGAGCACTGCGGCAAGTACGCCGACCAGCAAGGCCAGCAAGGTGCTGATCAGTTGCAGGGTGCGGGCCTGGGCGCTTTCGATGTCGCGACGATCGAGCTGGATCTGATACAGCGCGTCGCTGCGGGTCACGATGTCGCTGCCCTGGACGGTCATTTCCTGGCGTGCGGTGATGGCCTGGCTATTAGCTGCCTTGTAGGTCTGCAAGGCACTGCGGTAGCTGCTCAGCACCCGTTCCAGCTGGCGCAGGGCGTCGCCCTGGGTGTCGGCAAAATGCTGGTTGAGGGTTTTCAGGCTGGCAATCGCGGCGTCCAGTTGCACGGCGGCCTTCTGCTCGGTGGCCGGGTTGCTGTCGGCGGTGTAGCCGCGCACTTCGTAACGGGCCAGCAGGAACTGTTCCTTGGCCTCGGTGATCACCTGGAACTGCTCGAAACGCTGGTCGCTGAGGGGCATCTGGCGCACACGGCTGTTGATGTCGTTGATCAGGTTGTTGGCGATTTCCGCGTTGTCGCCCATGGCCTGGCGCGCACTGTTGGCAGCCAGATAGGCGCTGCGCATTTTGTTCAGCGACTGCTGGTAGGCGTCGATGACCGCGCCTTGCTCGCGGAGCAGCTTGAGGTTGTCCGGGCTCTTGAACTGCGCCAGCAGGGCCTGTTGCTGGGCCTTGAAGTCATCGAGGGAGCTTTGCACGGTCTGGGCCACGCCCTCGTCACCGTTGGCAAGCATGTACTGCAGGCGGGTAATGCGCAGCTTGGTCAGGCCCGCATTGAGGCGGGTGATGTCGCTCATCCAGTTGCTGCGGTCGATCAGCCCGCCCAGGCTGGTCCAGCCCGTCAGGGCGAGCACGCAGGTAAGGGCCAGCACCAGGCCGAAACCCAGGCCCAGCTTGAGGTTGACGCTGATGTTGGCGAACCAGCTATTCATAAACAATTCCTCCAGGAACGTTGCACTACTTAGTCGTCATTGGGCTGGAAGATTGTTTTTTTTGGGAGCCAGCAAGGGGTGTAGATGGCCTGTATCGGCCGCAGTCGCGATAGCTGAACCGATTTTTGTCACAAGCGGATCACCGCTATTCAGCGCGTTGTCGGAGGGCTTGCCTGAGATCAGGTTTTTTTCACATTCATTTCACCAACCACCCACCTGCCGGTCTTTAGTGTCCGGCGATCGATACCGAGTGGGGATCCACGATGCAACTGTTCGCGCGCCAGCGATTCTATTGGATGAACCTGGGAATCCCGTTGCTCTGTGCGGCGCTGGTGTTCCTGTTGTTCGATATGACCCAGGTCGACATAGCTTTCAGCAACCTGTTGTTCGATCCGGTCAGCCAGACTTTCCCACTCGATCACATCCGCTTGTTCGAGCAGTTCACCCACAAATGGGCGCGGATCGTGCCGAACTGGACTGCGGAAATCGCCCTGATTGGCGGGTTGTTGTCGTTTGTCTGGCCGCGTATCAATGCCGGAACATACCCGCGCTTCAGTGGATTTCTCGAGCGAAGCAAGGTGGCGCCCGTGCTGCGCTTTACCACCGAGTATCGCCGGGACTTCTGGTTCGTGGTGTTTGCCTTCGCCCTCTGCACCGGGGTGATCCACTTCCTCAAGGCACACACCAGCGTGTACTGCCCGATCGAGACCACCCTCTATGGCGGCAAGCTCGCGCATATCGAGTGGTACAGCAACTTCCAGTTGTTCAAGGAAGCGGGCGACGGCCGCTGCTGGCCTGGCGGCCATGCCTCCGGCGGCTTCACCATGCTGGCCCTGTACTTCGTGGCCCGGCGTCATCAGTGGCGCTTTTCCAAGGCCATCCTGTGGGGCTCGCTGGGGCTGGGCTTCATTTATGGCACCACACGGGTCCTGCAAGGCTGGCACTACATGTCCCACACCTTTTGGGCGGGGATCTTCGTCTGGCTGACCTGCTTGCTGACGGCGCTGGCGTTCTATGGCCGGGCGCGGCTGGATGTGCCGGTGCTGCAGAAGGTCAAGGCTGCGGACTCTGCGACGCAGGTCGAGGCAGCAGGTTGAGGTCGGTCCTGCAGCGCAGGTCACGACCTACATAGGAGATTGCCAGCGAAGGCGAGCGTGAGATCGACCTCGCTGGCAAATGAATACGCCGATAGTGACTAGAACCAGCCAGCTATTTTGCCGATGCCACCCACTAGAAAAAGCAGGCACAAAAGCACTAACCCACTCCAATGTAATACGACCAGCGTGCGCTTGAGTGGGGCGGGGAAGTTATGGATATCTTCGGCGCAAATAGCACCTTTGTTGATGTACCGACGAGGAAATGTAACGAAGCCTGCAATCCCCCCTATCAACATTAGCTGCCCCCAAGGTCCGATTCGCCGAGATCCAGACAACCTCATCACCGAGCGACTGTTTTTCAGATGCTCCAGCATGACGTCCATCTTCGCGTACGCCAGGTAGAGCGCGATGACGATCCATATAATCATCAGTAGGAGAACTACGCCGCCGAGCGAGCCAACGAAAAATGCCGACTTGCTCATTCGACTTCATCGCTGTCGTCAGCGGAGGTCTTGGCCCCGACGGTGATGTGATAGCGCTTCATGCGACGTGCGTCCTTGTTGGCTCGAAAGGACGCACGCTAGATGGTGGGGTAAAGGAAGATAAATCAGACGTTTCTTTGGCTTATGTAGGCTTTCTCTCTAAGTGATTGGCCTGCTTTGCAAAGTGATGCCTTTCGCTGAAGTCCTGAAAGGCTTACAGCTACTGGCAGTGTTACTCCCCCACAAAGTAATACGCCTGCCGGCTCACCGACATTTTCTGCAGTACCTGCAGCGGCGGCGCGGGCTCCTGGTCGCTGGCGATCAGCGCTACGTGGGAGGGAGAAGTGCCCAGGTAGGCGGTCAACTCGGCTTCTGTCTGTAGATTCCTGAGCATGCTCCGGGTGTAGAACACGGATGCCCCGGCCGTTCGTTCGTTGGCCTGGTACAGCGCCACTTGCCGCCCCTCGGCTTGGAGCGCCTGGATCTGTTGCATCAGCGGCAGGAATGACAAGCTCCGGTCTGCGCGCGGCGCGGCCCATTGGGCGGCACCCAGGTACGCCGCAATGACCAGGCTGAGCAGGCCAATGGCGATAGCCCGGCGGGAACGCGCGACCTTGCCCAGCCAATTGCTCGCAGTGGTGTGCCCGCGCAGCCGCTCCAGTAGCACGAAGGCATATTCCGCCGCAATCACCGCGGCGGCGGGTGTCATCGACATCAGGTACACCGTGCGTTTGCTCGACGCCAGTGTGAGCATCAGGAACTGCGCCAACAGCCACAGGGTGAAGAACAGCAGGTAGCGGTTGCTCGCCAGGCTTTTGCGAAAGTGCCACAGCCCCAGGTAGACCAGGATGTTCCACGGCAGGAAGGCTTCTGGCAGTTTGCCCAGGTAGTAGTAGAACGGCTCGTAGTGGCCGGCCTCGACGAACGAGCCATTAAAACGCCCGACGCTGTTGGTCAGCAGCACCTCGGCCAGGGCCGATGCGCCGCCGCGCTGGTAGAGCATGCACAGCCAGATCAGCAGCGGAATCAGCCCGAACACGGTCATCAGTGCCGGGCGTACCCAGCGCGCCGGTGTGAAGCGCTTGTCGATCAAGCTCTCGGCCAGCAGGAAGGCAAAGATCACCACCCCCGGCATCGCCAGGCCGAGCACGCCCTTGCTCAACGTGGCGATGGCGATGCCGAGCGCGAACACCATCCAGCTGGCCTTGGCACTCTGCCGGGCAGCCTGTTGTCGATGGGCCTGATAGAAGGCCAGCAACGCCAGGCTGACCCCCAGGCTCAGCAGTGCATCTTCACCGACTCCGCGCACATTGCCCCAGTAACTGCCCATGGTGGCCAGCATGATCCCGGCGCTGAAGGCGATCGCCTTGGGTCGGCCAAAGCGGCGCAGCGCCCCATACAGCAGCATCACGCTGAACAACCCGGCAAAGGCCGACGCCAGGCGCACCGCCCAGGGCGTGCCGCCGAATGTGCGAATCGCTGCCGCATCAAGCCACAGGCTCAGGGGAGGTTTTTCCAGAAAAGCTTGGTCGAGCAGGCGGGGGGTCACCCAGTCATTGTCCAGGTGCATCTGCATGGCAATTCCGGCGACCCGGGCTTCGGTGGAGCCTTGCAGTTGGTGATTGCCCAGGGCGAAGAAAAACAGCAGGGCGGCGAGCAGGAATAACAACGGAGCTGGGCGCGTCATGTGCTGGGGGCCACCGAAGGAAAGAGCGGGGAGGAGGGCGGCAAAGTATAGGGCGGCGAATCTGAACAATGAGTGAACGGCGTGTGACAGATGGTGCATTGCAGGGCGATTGAGCCGATGTGCGGATTGGCTGGCTATAACGGTCGAGAATACTTGACGCAGGCTTTTCTATTTTCGGGTAATGGCATGCGAGGGTAGCATCAAGCCACTTCGTAGCGGACTGCCCCTCAAGCTGCAGACCGTCGACCTAAATTAGAAAAAGAAAATCCTGAAGGAGCCTGTATGTCCATGTCCAGCCCCGCGACGCGAGCGGATTTTGAGTACCTTGACCGTCTTGATGCCTTGGGCGCCTCGCGTGAGCGTTTCGATTTGCCGGAGGGCGAGATCTACCTCGATGGCAATTCGCTGGGCGCGATGCCGGCACACATTCCCGCGCGCATCGAGAAAGTCCTCAAGCAGGAATGGGCCCAGGGCCTGATTCGTTCCTGGAACGATGCCAACTGGTACCCGGCCCCGCAGCGCACCGGCGCGAAAATCGCCGCCTTGATTGGTGCCCAGGGGCACGAGGTGATCGTTGCCGACTCGACCTCGATCAACCTGTTCAAAGTGCTGGTGGCGGCGACTCGCCTGCGTCCTGGGCGCAGTGTGATCCTGGCGGAGAAGGGCAATTTTCCCACCGACGTGTACATCGCCGATGGCGTGGCCGAACTGACCGGCAGCCAACTGCGCTGCGTCGAGCCGGACGAGATTCTCGATGCCCTTGATGAAGACGTGGCGATCGTGTCCCTGACCCACGTCAACTTCAAATCCGGCAAGCGCTACGACATGGCGCGCATTACCGAGCGGGCCCATGCGGTTGGCGCGCTGGTGGTCTGGGACCTGTGCCATTCGGCCGGTGCCATGCCGATTGCACTCAATGGGGTGAACGCCGACTTCGCCGTGGGCTGTGGCTACAAATACCTCAACGGCGGGCCTGGCGCGCCGGCCTTCGTGTTTGTTGCCGAACGCCACATCCCGCATATCCGCCAGCCGCTCACGGGCTGGCACGGGCACGCCAAGCCGTTCGATTTCGACCATCACTTCCGCCCCCACCCGACCATCGACCGGATGCTCACCGGCACCGCGCCCCAACTCGGCGTGCTGGCGCTGGAGGCCGCACTGGAGGTGTTCGATGGCGTCGACCTGAACCTGCTGCGCGAGAAAAGCGTGGCCCTGGGCGATCTGTTCATCCAGCTGTGCGATGAGCAACTGGCGGGCCTGGGCATCGAGTTGCGCTCACCGCGCAA
This sequence comes from Pseudomonas sp. P5_152, assembly GCF_033989915.1. Lineage (NCBI taxonomy): Bacteria > Pseudomonadati > Pseudomonadota > Gammaproteobacteria > Pseudomonadales > Pseudomonadaceae > Pseudomonas > Pseudomonas sp. P5_152. The sequence continues at coordinate 3,887,316 of NZ_JASFAH010000002.1, forward strand.
CGGCGAAGAACGCGGTAGCCAGGTGTCGCTGGCGCATGAGCAAGCCTATGCGGTGATGCAGGCGCTGATCGCCCGGGGCATCGTTGGCGACTTCCGCGCGCCGGACATCCTGCGCTTCGGGTTTGCCCCGCTGTACATCCGCTATGTCGATGTCTGGGACAGCGTGGTCGCCCTGCGTGCAATTCTCGAACAACAAGAATGGGATCGCCCGGAGTTCCTGGCCCGCAAGTCAGTGACCTGAGTTCCTCCCACCGATTCGGAGCAAACGTGCAATGACAAAAACAACCAGCACCTTCGAACACTTGATAGACCGCGAAAAAGGCTTGAAGCAGAGCCTTACCAGCGGCCAGTTGTCGATGATCGCCATTGGTGGCGCCATCGGCACCGGCCTGTTCCTGGGCAGCGGTTTTGCCATCGGCTTTGCCGGCCCCAGCGTCCTGGTCAGCTATGGCATCGGTGCCTTGATCGCCCTGTTGCTGATGGGCTGCCTGGCGGAGATGACCGTGCGCCATCCGACCTCGGGGTCGTTCGGTTCCTTTGCCGAGTTCTACGTGGCGCCCTGGTTTGGCTTCGCGATCCGCTACGCCTACTGGTCGTCGATCGTGTTTGCGGTCGGGACCGAGATCACGGCGGCGGCGATGTACATGAAGTACTGGTACCCGGACGTGCCGGGTGGCTACTGGATGGTCGCGTTCTCCATGGCGCTGATCGTCGCCAACGCCTTCAGCGTCAAGGTATTTGGGGCCATCGAGTACCTGTTCTCGCTGATCAAGCTCTGCGCCATCGTGGTGTTCATCCTGCTGGGCGCCTATGTGGTGTACGGCGCGCCGGCCGAGTCCTCGATCGGCTTTGCCAACTACAGCAACGACCGGGGCTTTTTCCCCAATGGCTGGTGGGGCACCTGGGTGGCGGTGATCGTCGCGTTCTTCAGCTACCTGAGTATCGAGATGATCGCGGTGGCGGCCGGCGAGGCCAAGGACCCGCAGCGTGCAGTGACCCGCGCGTTCCGGATTACCGTGGTGCGCCTGGTGGTGTTCTACCTGCTGACCATCGCCCTGGTCCTGGCGATTGTGCCCTGGGGCCAGAACAGCGGCGGCCAGAGCCCGTTTGTCACGGTGATGGCGGCCACTGGTGTGCCTTATGCCGGCGCGGTGTTCAACGCGGTGATCCTGATTGCCGCCCTGTCGGCCATGAACAGTCAGCTGTACATCACCACGCGCTTGATGTTCAGCCTGTCGCGGGCCGGCCAGGCACCGGCGGTGTTCGGTCGCCTCAACAGCAAAGGGGTGCCGCTGTCAGCGCTGCTGCTGTCGTCGGTGGGAATTGGCCTGGCAACGCTGCTGTACCTGGCCTACCCGGAAAAAGCCTTCACCCTGATGATGTCGATCGCCATGTTCGGTGCGATGTTCACCTGGGCCGGGATCTTCCTCACGCACCTGTTCTTCCGCCGCCGCCAGGCCGGTCAACCCTTGGCCTTCAAGCTCTGGGGGTACCCATGGACCAGCCTGGGCGGGTTGCTGCTGATGCTGGCGGTGATGGTCACCACGTTGTTCACCGAAGAGTTTGCCCCGACCTTGCTGTGTGGCATTCCGTTCCTGGCGGTGATCCTGTTGATCTACTTCCTGCGCTTCCGGCAAAAGGCCGTGCACCCGACAGACGCGCCCAAGCCCTTGCCACTGCAACGTTGAGTGGCGCTGCCTGACCAGGGACGGTCCGGCGTTTTCTAAATCCGAAAACATGAGGGCCAGACACAGTCCTTGTGGGAGCGGTCTTGCCCGCCATGAGGTCGGCACATCCAACGTCACGGTTGGATGACACACCGCTATCGCGGGCAAGCCCGCTCCCACAGGTTGTGTGTTTAGCGGCCCACCTTTCACACGGAGTTGTCATGAATCACGCCAGAACCACCGTTCTGTTGTTGGCCTGCGCCTGCGCGATGACTTCGTTCGCCGCAGAACCGGCGCGCGGATTTATCGCCGACAGCAGCGCGCAATTGTTGCTGCGCAACTCCTACTTCAACCGCAGCAAGGAGGACGGCCGCCGCGATGCCCGCGACTGGACGCAAGGCGTGCTTGGCCAGTTCAACTCCGGATTCACCGAGGGCACGCTGGGGGTGGGCGTGGATGCCTTCGCCTACCTGGGCTTGAAACTCGATGCCCCGGCGGACAAGTCCGGTACCGGCAACCTGCCGGTGCACGATGACGGCGAGCCGGCCGACAGCTACGGCAAGGCCGGTGCGGCGCTGAAGCTGCGGTTGTCCGACAGCGTGCTCAAGTACGGTGAGCAGCGTCCGGAAACCCCGGTGTTTGGCGTCAGTCACTTTCGCATCGTGCCGCAGACCGCCACGGGCCTGTCGCTGATCAGCCGTGAAGTGGAGGCGCTGGAGGTCCAGGCCGGGCACTTCACCTCCGGCACCAGCCCGGTGACCACCAATGCTGATGGCGACCTGTGGGCAGTGATGGCCGGGGTCACCACACCGGCGGCGGACTACCTGGGCGGCACCTACCAACTGACGCCGGGGTTGAGCGCCACGTTGTACGGCTCGCGCTTCAAGGATATCTGGAACCAGTACTACGCCAACCTCGACGCACGCATCGACCTCGACTCGCACAACCAGCTCGGCCTGGGCCTGACGGCCTACCGCACCCTGGACGAGGGGCGGGCCAAGGCGGGCGAGATCAATAACACCAGCCTGGGCCTCTCGACGTTCTGGCGCAGCGGTGGTCATCGCTGGTTGCTGGGGCTGCAGAAGATCGACGGCGATACCCCCTTCGATTACCTCGGTGTCGGCGACAAGGACCGCCACGGCCGCAACGGCAACGACCAGGGGGCCTCGATCCTGTTGCCCAACGCGGCGCAATTCGCCGACTTCAACGGCCCGCAGGAGCGTTCCTGGCAACTGCGTTACGACCTCGCGCTGGCTACTTACGGCGTGCCCGGCCTGAGTTTCATGAGTCGCTATGTGCGCGGTTGGGGCATTGATGGCAGCCACATCGCCGCCAACAGTCCCTACGCCGGGCGTTATGGCGACGACGGCCAGCATCACGAAATCAACCTGGAACTGCGCTACGTGGTCCAGTCCGGTCCGGCCAAGGGCTTGAGTGTGCGGGCTCGACAGGCCTGGCACCGGGCCGATCGCGACCAGGGCTCGGGCGACCTGGATGACTTTCGCCTGATCACCGATTACCCGATCGACATTTTGTAGACCCCCTGTACTGCCCACCCGGGCAACACCACTGGAGTGAATAATGAAAACAATGCGACTCCCCAGCACTTGCCGTGTGCCTTTTTTGACCAGCGCGCTGAGCGCCTGCGTGATGCTGGGCCTGTGCACCAGTGTCCAGGCGGACAGCTCGAAACCGGTCAATATCAGCGACCCATTCGTCAAACAGCAGACGGCCCTGTCGGTGGACAAGATCCCACCGATGCCGGCCCCGGGCAGTTATGGCATGGACAAGACGACGGGCAAGTTCACCCACCCGGTGGCCACGCCGTTCAGCCATGAAGGTGAACCGTTCGCTGGCGAGCTGGATTACTGGGACACCAAAAGTTATATCAAGAACATGACCGTCGAGGCCTATTACCCGATCACGGTCGAGCCGTTCCACACCTGGCAGAACATCGTCGACTTCGACGGCAAGCGCTACCTCTACCAGTACGTGCGCCGCAACCTGAAGATCTTCGATATCACCCACCCCAAAGACGTGAAGCTGGTGTTCACCAAGGGCTCGACCTGGGGCGCGGACGGCCCGGGCAAGGAAGAAAACCCCTATGCCGCGGACGATATGTTCGGCGCGGCGTCGGTGCAGTGGAACAAGAAACTGGGCAAGTACATCATGGTCCAGTCCTTCGAGGTTCGCCGTTTTGGCGTGTTGAGCGACAAGTACCGCGAACCGGACAAAGTCGAGGCCATCCGCAAGTCCAAGCACCTCAAAGGCTTCAAGGTCTACGAGATGAATGGCCCGTTGCCGGACGACTGGAAACTGATCGCTACCCGCACCACCGACATCGAACACCCGGATGCGCCGATCGGCGAGCAGCAGGGCTCCGGTGTGCGTGATATTCCCGCCTACTTCGGGGGTGACGTGATGTACGTGGCCGCCGCACCTAGCGACAAGTACGCACTGACTGAATACCCCAACGACCTGTACAACGCCGGCTACCAGTCCTGGGATATGTCCGACCCGAGCAACCCCAAGCTCCTGGACATGCTGACCATTCCCGGCCAGATCGTCGGTGACCCGCAGCACGAAGCCGTGTTCAAGGCCAACCCACGCGCCGGTAACCGTGCGTCCTGGATGGGCGCGCGCATGTCGTTGTTCATTCCGAAAACCGTCGAGCAGGGTGGTAAATACGGCTACGCCGCCATGGGCGGGATGGGGCTCTACGTGGTCGACATCACCCAGGCCGACAACATGAAAGTGGTCGGTCACCTGGAGTTCCCGGTGAGCGTGGCCGGTACCGAAGGCGACAACATCGACGTCTCGCAAGTGGAGAAGACCGGGATCATCTACTTCAGTGGCTACCCACTGTCGGAAGATTGCTTCGAGGCGAAGAAGGATATCTTCGCGGTGGACGTCAGCAACCCGCAGAAGCCGGCGATCCAGTACGTGCTGCCGCGTCCGACGCCACCGGCCGACGCCGCGTTCACCGACTACTGCCAGCGCAAGGGCAGCTTCGGGCCCAAGCGTTCCGGTTACTACACCCAGCCTGGTGTCGCGCGCGAGGGCATCCTGCCGTACGCCTTCTACAACGCCGGGGTCCAGGTGTTCGATGTGCGTGAGCCGGGCAAACCGACCATCGGTGCCTACTTCGTGCCGCCGTTCGATACCAAGAACGTGGCCAGCTACGCCATGGGCAACCTGACCCACGGCACCTACACCGAGTACGACCGCAACCTGATCTGGGTCTTCACCAACCACGGCTTCTACGCCCTGTCGACGCCGTTGCTCGGCAAGCCGAATTTCGAGGCCCCGAGCAAACCCTGGCCAGCCCGGGACTGAAAACCAGACAACTCACCATAAAAACAAATAAGCAAAGCCTGGCGGTGGTTCGACAACGAACCACCGGCCAGCGCTTGTGCAGTGTCCGGAGTTTTTCATGCGCAAACTATTGCTCGCCCTTCCGTTGATGAGTGGCGCTTGCTATGCGGAGTTCAAGGTGTCCGGGGTGGTCGACCTGACGTACGAAGTGGCGCGCTCGGGAGGCGACACCGTGGATCGGCTGACGGGGGCGGGCTTGAGCTCCAACCGTATCCAGTTCAAGTATTTCCAGGAAGTGACGGACGACATCAAGCTCAACGCCGTCTATGAAGCCATGTACAACCCCCACTCCGATGACTCGACGGGTAAGCGCGAAGTCTATTACCAGGTGATCTCCGAGCGCTGGGGGACCCTCAGCGCCGGTCGCCAGGACACCCCCTCGGCCAACAGCTACGGCTATGCCGACCCCCTCTATGGCAACGACTACAGCCTGGTCAACAACGTCCAGGTGTTCTATGCACCGTGGCGTGAAGACGACTCGCTGATGTACATCAGCCCGCGCTACGAGGGTTATCAGTTTCGTGGCATGGCGACCCTGGGCGAGAACGATGGCAGTCGCGACGGCGTGGTCTACAGCACCAGCATCGACTACTGGGCCGACAGCCCCTGGTATTTTGCCGCCGCGGTGGATCGTAAGTACCAACGCAATCTGTGGGACAAGCACACCATGGAGCAGGCGACCGATGCCTACTTCACCGTGGTCTACAGCATGGGCACCACGGACCTGACGGCGGTCTATCACCGTTATGTCGGTTACTACGCCTACGCACCGTGGGTGGACTTCGAGTCCAACGGCAGCGACCTGCAACTGGGGATTCGCCACAACTTCTGGGACACCCAGAACATTGCCGCCAGCGTGGTCTACAAGGACGACCGCAAGAACCAAGCCTTGAGCGACGCCACTGGCATCAACCTGGCGTACATCTACAACTTCAACAAGCAGACCGACCTGTATGCGGTGTACGGCTACGTGCATCACAACCGCGACTCGGACGTGCGTTACCCGGTGAGCTGGAACCTGGAAAGCCCGTTGCGCAACGAGAACCCGGAGGGATTGCAGATGGGGGTGCGCTACAAGTTTTAAGCCAGGTTGAAAGCAGGCGCCGAAAGGCGCCTTTTTTTGTGCCTGGACAACCTGCGAGCGACCACGATCCCGGTGGGAGCGAGCCTGCTCGCGATGGGGCCGGCACATTCAACATCGATGCTGCCTGACCCACCGCTATCGCGAGCAGGCTCGCTCCTACACAGGACTGGTGGGTGCCTGCAAGATGCATGGGCACCCAAAATCCCAAGGAGCGAGCCTGATCGCGATGAGGCCGGCACATTCAACATCGATGCTGCCTGACCCACCGCCATCGCGAGCAGGCTGCTCCGACAGGTTTGGTGGGGGTAGGCAAAATCTGTGGGCAGCTGAAAAACACTGTGTGGGGGGCATGTAAAAGCCCCGCGGCAATCGCTTGCGGCGGGGCTGGGTGCCGCGTTGGGTCAGAGCCCGAAGAACGCCTGGGCGTTGCTCCCCAGGATCTGCGCCTTGGTCGCCTGATCCAGCTCAGGATGCTCGATAACCCCGGCACCAATGCTCTGCTCCCCGAGGGGGAACGGGGCGTCGGAGCCGAGCATTACCCGGTCGCTGCCCATCACGTCCACCAGCAACTTCAGCGAGCGCGGATCGAATACGGCGGAGTCGACGAAGAAGCGTTTGACGTAGCTCGACGGCAGGTTCGGGCAGTCTTCGCGGACGATGTCGCGGTGTTGCCAGGCATTGTCCACACGCCCCAGCAGGAAGGCGAAGCCGCCACCGCCGTGGGCAAAGCACAGGCGCAGTGAAGGCGGAATGCGTTCGAAGGCACCCGAGAGGATCAGCGACAGAATCCCCAGCTGGGTTTCCGCTGGCATCGCCACCAGCCACGGCAGCATCCACTTGCGCATGCGCTCGCCGCCCATCATGTCCCACGGGTGGACCAGCACCGGGATATCGTCCTCGGCACAGTGGGTGAAAAACCTCACCAGGCCTTCGTGGTCCAGATCCTGATTGCCGACGTGGTTGCCGATCTGCACACCGACATGGCCGGCCGCCTTGGCCCGGCTGGCTTCCCGGCAGGCGGCGTCGATGTCCTGCAGCGGCACCTGGGCCAGGACCTTGAGCCGGTCCGGGGCCACGGCGGTCATTTCCAGGGCGCGGTCGTTCATCAGTTGCGCCCAGGGCAGGGCACGCTCGATCGGCGCATCGTAGGCGAACAACACCGGCGTGGCGCACATGATCTGCACGTCCAGGCCCTGTTCGTCGAGGTGCTCGATGCGCCGGTGCATGTCCCACAGCACGTCGTGCACCGGACGGAACGGCTGGTCGCCGACCATGATCTGCCCAGTGCGTCCGCTGGTGTGCAACCATGGCCCGCGGTCGGCGCTCAGGCGTGCAGCCTCGGCCTGGCTGATGGTGGGGAAAAAGTGCGAATGCATGTCGATTTTCATGGGCGTTTCACCGCTTCGAGGGTGCGGTGCCAGGTTTGCCAATCGCGACCGGGGTGGATCTCACCGCACCCCTGGCAACGTCGTTCGGCGTCGCTGGTGGCGTAGAACTGTTCATAGACCGGCGGCAGGTCGTTGACGATGCTTTGCAATTGCAACTCATAGCGTTTGACCAGGGTGCCGCAATGGGCGCAGGACCACTGCAGGGCATCGAACTGTCCTTCTGGACGGGACTTTTCGATCACCAGGCACAGGCTGCCCGGTTCCGGGCGCTGGGGAGAATGGATCACGTGCGGGGCCATCAGGTACATGTCGCCTTCGCGCAAATCGATGCGCTCGTACTGGCCGCGGTCCCAGATGTTCAGGTAGGCATTGCCCTTGAACTGGTAGAAGAACTCCTCGACCGGGTCATCGTGGAAGTCGGTGCGCTGGTTGGGGCCACCGACCACCGTGACCATGGTGTCGCTGTCTTTCCACAGTTGGCGATTGCCCACCGGTGGCTTGAGCAGGTGGGCGTATTCTTCGATCCAGCGATTGAAGTTCAGGGGTGGACTGAAGTGATGCTTGTCCATCTTGTTGTCCTTAAGCGTTGAGGGGGGCGTAGGCCACGGCTTTGATTTCGATGCGCAAGTGCGGGTGGGGCAGTTGGTGCACGGCCACAGTGGTACGGGTCGGGCCGGTTTCGTCGAAGTACTGCGCGTAGACCTGGTTGTAACCGTCGAAGTCGTTCATGTCGACGAGAAAACTGCTGAGTTCGACCAGGTCCGCGAGGCCCGCGCCTTCGCTGTTGAGGATGTCGCGGATGTTCTCGATCACGGCGCGGGTCTGCGCGCGAATATCCAGGCGGGTGGTGCCCAGGGCATCGACTTCCACGCCCTCGAAACTGTTGTCGGGACGCCGCGAGCTGGTGCCGGAGACGTAGAGGAAATCACCGGCGCGCTTGATGTGGGGAAAACGTCCGCGTGGCGTCGCCTTGCCGGCGACCACGGTCGATCGATTGAGGCTCATTGTCCTGCTCCTGGGTGGTTGGCAACGCTGAAGCAGCATTCGCCGAAACCGGCGATTTGCACGCTGACATGGGCGCCCGGGCTCAGGGCTTCGGCGGCGGTGGCGGCACCGGCCATGATCAGGCTGCCGGCGGGCAGGGCGATCTCGGCCTTGGCCAGCAACTGCGAGGCCTGCACCAGGCTGCGCAGCGGGTGGCCGAGGATCGCGGCCGTGGAGCCGGCCTGGACCACCCGGCCATTGATGCGCATCAGCACCCCGGCGTTGTCCAGGCCGGCGAAGTCGCGGGACCAGGCGCCGACCACCAGCCCGGCGGAGGAGCAGTTGTCGGCGACCACGTCTTCGAGGCTGAACTTGAAGGCCTGGTAGCGCGAGTCGATGATCTCGATCGCCGGTGCCACGGCTTCCAGGTAGTCGACCGCTTCCAGTGCGGTCAAGGGGCGGTCGATGGTGCGCCGGGTGAGAAAGCACACCTCGGGTTCGGCCCGTGGATGGATGTAGCGCTGCAGGTCGACGACGCCGCCGTCTTCTTCGAGCATGGCGTCGGTGAGCCAGCCCCAGATCAGGCTGTCGACGCCCATCTGGATCATCTTCGCCCGGCTGGTGAAGCCCAGCTTGAGGCCGATCTGGCGCTCGCCGCCAGCGTAGCGATGGTGCATCGATGCCCGCTGGATCTGGTAGGCCTCATCGAGGCTGAACGGCGTGTGGGTACTGAACTGCGCCACGGCTTCGGCTTTGCGTGCTGCCTGGTCCAGGGCCTTGGCGATGTAGGCGATGTCGGTGGTCATGGGTGTTGCTCCAAGGGCGAACATGCCCGGTTCTCCTGTGGGAGCGAGCTTGCTCGCGATGGCGATGTGTCAGGCAACGGTGATGTCGACTGGCACTCAGTCATCGCGAGCAAGCTCGCTCCCACATTTGGTTGTGTGGGGTCAGTGGGGTTAGCGTTTGAGCAGGTCCAGGGCGACGTCGACGATCATGTCTTCCTGGCCGCCGACCATGCGTCGCTTGCCCAGTTCGACGAGGATGTCCACCGCCTTGATGCCGTACTTCTGCGCGGCGATTTCCGCGTGGCGCAAGAAGCTGGAGTACACGCCGGCATACCCCAAGGCCAGGGATTCGCGGTCGACCCGCACCGGACGGTCTTGCAGCGGGCGGACGATGTCATCGGCGGCGTCCATCAAGGTGTAGAGGTCGGTGCCGTGGTTCCAGCCCAGGCGGTCGGCGGCGGCGATGAACACTTCCAGCGGCGCGTTGCCGGCACCGGCGCCCATGCCCGCGAGGCTGGCGTCGATGCGGTCGCAGCCTTCCTCGACCGCGACAATCGAGTTGGCCACCCCCAGCGCCAGGTTGTGGTGGGCGTGCATGCCGGTCTGGGTCTCGGGCTTGAGCATCGCCTTGAAGGCGCGCAAACGATCGCGCACATCCTGCATGCTCATCGCTCCACCGGAGTCGGCCATGTACACGCACGTGGCGCCGTAGCTTTCCATCAGTTTGGCTTGGGCGGCAAGCTGCTCGGCAGGGATCATGTGGCTCATCATCAAGAACCCCACGGTGTCCATGCCCAGCGCGCGGGCGTACTCGATGTGCTGTCGGGAGACATCCGCCTCGGTGCAATGGGTGGCGATGCGCACCACCCGTGCCCCGGCGTTGTAGGCCGCTTTCAAGTCGTGGACCGTGCCGATCCCGGGCAACAACAAGGTAGTGATCTTGGCGTGGCTGATCACATCCGCCGCCGCTTCGATCCACTCAAGGTCGGTGTGGGCGGCGAAACCATAGTTGAAGCTCGACCCTTGCAGGCCATCGCCGTGGGCCACTTCGATGGCGTCGACGCGGGCCTTGTCCAGGGCGCGGGCGATGTCCTGCACGTTCTGGATCGAGTACTGGTGACGAATCGCATGGCTGCCGTCGCGCAGGGTCACATCGCAGGTGTAGAGCTTTTTACCGGGGTTGAAGGTCATCGCAAGGCTCCTCAGGCGTTGAGCATCGACTGCGCCATGCGCTCGGCGGTGGCCAAGGCAGCGGAGGTCATGATGTCGAGATTGCCGGCGTAGGCGGGCAAGTAATGGGCGGCGCCTTCGACCTCAAGGAACACCGAGGTCTTGAGCCCCGAGAAGCTGCCCAGGCCCGGAATGTGCAGCGGCGCCTGCTCGGGGATCACGTCGAACTGGATTGTTTGCTTGAGGCGATAGCCCGGCACATAGGCCTGCACCGCGGCCGCCATTTCTTCGATGGAGGCTTGGACCTGGGCTTGATCGGCAGCCTCCGACAGCACGAACACGGTGTCGCGCATGATCAAGGGTGGCTCGGCCGGGTTCATCACGATGATCGCCTTGCCCTTGCCGGCGCCGCCGAGGACTTCGATGGCCTTGGAGGTGGTCTCGGTGAACTCGTCGATGTTGGCCCGGGTGCCGGGTCCGGCGGACTTGCTGGCGATGGAGGCGACGATCTCGGCGTAATGCACCTTGGCGATGCGCGACACGGCGGCCACCATCGGGATGGTCGCTTGGCCGCCGCAGGTGACCATGTTGACGTTGAGCTGGTGCAGATTCTGCTCGAGGTTGACCACTGGCACGCAGTACGGGCCAATCGCCGCAGGCGTCAGGTCGATCAGGCGGATGCCGGGCTTGATGGCCCGCAGGTACGCGTCGTTGGCGACATGGGCGCCGGCCGAGGTGGCATCGAAGACGAAGTCGATGTCCTGGAATACCTCCATTCGCGCCAGGCCTTCAACCCCTTCGTGGGTGGTCGCCACGCCCATGCGTGCGGCACGGGCCAGGCCGTCGGAGGCCGGGTCGATGCCGACCATCACGGCCATTTCCAGGTGCCGGGCGTTGCGCAGGACCTTGATCATCAGGTCGGTGCCGATGTTGCCGGAGCCGATGATGGCGACCTTCAGTTTGTCAGTCATGGCCAGCGCTCCGTTCAAAGGCGGCGGTGACGCTGCCCAGGCCCTGGATATGGGCAGTAAACACATTGCCCGGTTGGGCCGCGACCATCGGCCCGAGGGCGCCGGTCAGGAGGATGTCGCCAGCGCGCAACGGTGCGCCGAACCGGACCATGGTGTCGGCCAGCCACAGCGCCGCGTTCAACGGGTTGCCCAGGCACGCCGCACCGGCGCCCACCGATACCGGCTCGCCGCCCAGGGTCATGTTCATGCCGCAGCGCACCAGGTCCAGTTGCGCCAGTTGTACCGGGCGACTGCCGAGCACGAACAGGCCCGAGGAGGCGTTGTCGGCGATGGTGTCGACCAGCCGGATGTCCCACTGGGCGATACGGCTGCCCACCACTTCGATGGCCGGCAGGGCGAAGGCGGTGGCGCGGATCAGGTCGGCCATGGTGTGGCGCTCGTGGCACAGGTCGTGTTCCAGCACCAGGGCGATTTCCGCCTCGACTTTGGGCTGCTGGGTGTCACTCCAGGCGATCGGCTGATCGTCGCCGCGGGCCATGCTGGCGAACAGTTGACCGAAGTCCGGCTGATCGACCCCCAGTTGCTGCTGGACCGCGTAGGAGGTCAGGCCGATCTTGCGCCCGACCGGACGTTGCCCGGCAGTAATGGCGGCCTGGGTGTTGTGGTGTTGCACGGCGTAGGCGAGGGCGACCGGGTCTGCCGTGGGATCCGCGGCGAGGGCGCTGGCGATTAGTTCGCGAACCGGCGGGCAGGGTTGCCCGTCGCGTTCGGCCTGGCGCAGCCGGTTGGCCGCTTCGATGAGAGCTGCATGCATGGACGAGACTCCGGGGCTCAAGGGTTGACGCAGATGGTGGTGATTTGCGAGTAGAAATCCAGGGAGTGGCGTCCCCCTTCACGGCCCAGCCCGGACAGGCGAGTGCCGCCAAACGGGGTGCGCAGGTCGCGCAGGAACCAGGTGTTGACCCAGACCATGCCGACCTCGAAACGCCGTGAAAGCCGGTGCGCGCGCTTCAGGTCACGGGTCCAGAGGGCGGTGGCGAGGCCATAGGCCGAGTCGTTGACCCGTTGCACCACTTCTTCATCGCGGTCGAACGGGGCGATATGGCATACCGGGCCGAACACTTCTTCGCGCACGCAACGGGCGTCGTCACTGAGATCAGTCCAGATGGTCGGTTGCACGTAGGCGCCGTTGTCGCGCTCGTCGCCGAAGTGCGGCACGCCGCCGCCCGTGACCAGGGTCGCGCCTTCGCTGCGGGCCAGTTCGAAGTAGCCCAGGACCTTGTCGCGGTGCTTGTGGGAAATCAACGAGCCCATGTTCACCCCGTCTTCATCCGGGTAGCCGATCTTCAGCGCCTCGGCCCCGGCTTTCATGGCGGCAACGAAGCGTTCGTAGATCGGCCGCTCCACATACACCCGCTCCGAGCACAGGCAGACCTGGCCTGAGTTGGTGAAGCTGGAGCGCAGGACGCCGGCCACTGCCGCGTCAAAATCGCAGTCGGCAAACACCACCGCGGCGTTCTTGCCACCCAGTTCGAACGACACGTCCCGGATGCCTTCGGCGGCGACTTTCATGATGGTTTCGCCGGTGCGCGACTCACCGGTAAAGGTGATGGCGTCGACGTCCGGGTGGCGGGTCAGGAATTCACCGGCCGAGCCCGGGCCGAAGCCGTGTACCAGGTTGAACACACCCGCCGGCAACCCGACTTCGTGCATCACCTCGGCCAGCAAGGTGGCGGTGGAAGGGGAGTCCTCGGAGGGCTTGATCACCACCGAGTTGCCGCAGGCCAGGGCCGGGGCGACTTTCCAGGTCATCAGCAACATCGGCAGGTTCCACGGCGAGATGATCGCCACCACGCCATGGGGCTTGCGTACCGAGTAGCTGAAGACGTCGTTGCCATCGGCGGCGCGCATCTCGAAGCACTCGCTGCCGGCCTGGTTGATCAGTTCGGCGAAGGTGCGGAAGTTGTGAATACCCCGGGCGATGTCCAGGGTCCGCGCCTGCTGCACCGGACGCCCGGTGTCGGCCACTTCGGCGGCGACAAAGTCTTCGAAGCGGCGTTCGATGGCATCGGCGATACGCTGCAACACGGCGGCACGCTGGCTCGCGCTGTAGTCGCCCCAGGGCCCGTGCTGCGCAGCCTTGGCCGCCGCGACGGCACGCGCGACCAGGGCCTCGTCGGCTTCGCAGACCTGGCTGAGGGTCCGGCCATCGATGGGCGACACATTGGGGAAGGTCTGCTCGCTGGCGACGAATTCGCCCGAGATGTAATTACGCAGCAACTGCAGGGGTGCAGACACATCAACCTCCGGAAAACGTGGGTAGTCGGAGGGAGTGTAGGGAGGGTGGCTATTAGTGAATAATAAAAAGGTCGCGCCTTGATATGTCGATCTGGAATACCAGGTGAGCTGCCGAAGGTTGCGATCTTTCCGAATTTCCCTATGGGAGTTGATCCGACTCGCTACGCGCTTGGTTCAGGCATTCGCGGAACAGCCGTGCTGCCGGCCCCAGGGCGCGGGTGTTGGAGAAGAAGCAGCCGATATCGCCAAACTGCAACGGCGCGCCGAGGTCGAAGGCCTTGAGCAGGCCGGCGCTGACAAACTGCTGCGACGCCTCGTAGGGCATCAGTGCCACGGTCTGCTGGTCCTGCATCAGGGTGATGTTGGTGAGGATCGACAGCGACTCGACCACGTTGCCCGGGGTACTCAGGTTGGCGTCGGCGAACAGCTTGTCGGCGGTGCGGCGCAGCAGGGAATCGCGGGTCGGCAGCACCCACGGGTAGGCGTGCAGATCGGCGAGGCTGACCGGTGCCTGACCCTGCAGTGGATGCTTGGCCCCGGCCACCACACTCAATTGCTCGGCATACAGCACCTCGACGTCGAGCATCGGCGACTCGTTGCGCCAGCGCCAGTCATCAGGTACCCGGCCCACCACCAGGTCCACTTCGCCCACGGCCAGCGCCGGGAACAACTGGTCCATCTGCCCGACCCGCAACGACACCAGCACCCCCGGTGCCTGTTGCTTGAGCAACTGCATGGCCCGGGGCAACAACGAGGTGGACGCGGAAATCAGCGTCCCGACCATCACGTGCCCCGAGGTGCCTTCCTGGAAGGCATTGACCTCGTCGGTCAGCGAGCGCAGTTCGGCCAGCAACGACTTGGCCCGGCGCACCACCAACTCACCCAGTTCGGTGGCGCTGACCCCACGATTGCCACGAATCAGCAGCGGCGCGTCGAAGTACGATTCCAGCTCGTGAATGATCTTGGTCACCGCCGGCTGAGTCAGATTCAGCGCCTGCGCAGCCCGGACCAGCGAGCCGCTTTGCAGCACCTGGTCGAACACCACCAACTGGTAGAACTTGAGCTTGCGCGCAACGGAAATGGTGGTGAACTTCATGCAGAGCCTCGGGAGTCGCGTGGGTTCGACGGGGCGCTATAGGTATCACACTTCCGGTGTTTTCAGCAGCGGGGGAGGCTTTACGGGAGATGGTCGGCGGCGAAGTCCGCTTCCGAGCGGGCCAGCAGGCGGCCCTTGCGGCAGGCCTGTTGGAAGCGCTCGAAGTCGCGCTCGTTCTGGTCCGAGTAGGCCAGGGCGTACTGGTACAGGGCGTCGGCCAGGGTATCGCTCTTGCCGATGTAGCCACTGATCAACGCTGCCTGCCCCGAGGCCTTGGCATGGGCGCGGGCCAGCGCCCGGCCGCAGGTGCGCGCGTAGGCGGCGAAGGTTTCGTCATCGAAGGTTTCCAGCTCCGCCGAGACCTTCATGTCCCGTAGTTGGCGCACGTAAAAATGCCGGCCATGGGGGCCAGTGGTCCAACCCAGGAACAGGTCGCTGGCCGACTGCATCAAGCGTTGTCCCTCCACCACCCGCTGGCCGTTGTGGCGGGCGCGGGATTTGCTTTTGACATAGTCGGCGAGCACCGAGCGTCGGGCTTCCTTGATCTGCAGGAACAGCGGGCGCTCCTGATTGTCAGTCATCAGTGCGACCATGCAACGGGTGCCGACGCTGCCCACGCCAACGACCTTGAAGGCCAGGTCCTGCACCTGGAAACGCGCCAGCAACTCCCGGCGATCACCGGCCAGGGTGCTGCGATAATCGCGCATCAGGGTGTCATACAGCGGCCGCCAATCGGCCAGGCGCAACCAGGCGTCGTCGGCGTCGAGCAACGTGGTGGTGTTGTGCAAGTGGAAGATTTCCGGCAGATCGTCGCGAATCAGCAACCGGCCCTGGTTATCCCGCTCACAGATTTTCGGCAGCAACTCGGCATGGGTACGGCGCTCGGCTTTTTCCATGGCTCGCTGCACGTGTTCCAGGGTGTTGTCCGAGCGCGCCTGTCGCAGCAGATCGTCGTAGGTAATCGAGTCGTACCAGATTTCCAGGGCGCTCTGCTCGGCACACACCGCCATGCTCTGCTGGTAGGCGCCGATCAACTGGCGACAGACATTCTCCTCCACCGTCGCCCCATGGCGCAGGTCCCGCGCAGCAATCAGAAAACTCGCCACCAAGCGCTTGAGATCCCACTCCCAAGGGCCCGGATGGACCTCGTCGAAGTCATTGACGCTGAACAACAGATTGCGCTCCGGGGTGGCAAAACCGCCGAAGTTCATCAAGTGACAATCGCCACAGATCGTTGAACGCAAACCCATGTCCGGCGTGCGGGACAGGTCGTGGGCCTGCAGCAAGGCGTTGCCCCGGTAGAAAGTGAACGGCGACACCAGCATGCGCCCGTAACGCAAAGCCACCAACGACTGCACCCGGCCCTCACTGGAAGCCCTGATCAACGGAATCGGATCGCGCTCGCTCTGCTGGTGCTGCGCCTGGGAACTGCGCGGGCAGTGCTTGCGCGCATCCTTGCCTTGTTTGAGACGGTCTTTGACGGTGGTCATGGAGTCCCTTGCGAAATGGTTTGTGCTGGCGAGCGCTGGTTCAAACGCTAGCAGGAATCCAGGGCTTGGCCAGCCGCCAGGGTTGCTGCGCGGTGGCAAATCTTTTTGTCCTGCGCCGTCGATTTGCACAGCGGCCGTTCGACTACTTGTCAGGTCACCCAATCCAAAGGAGCAACCGCCATGCGATTCATGATCATCATCAAAGCCAGCCAGGATTCCGAAGCCGGCAAAATGCCCAGCGAAGCACTGCTGACCGAGATGGGCAATTACAACGAAGAACTGCTCAAGGCCGGGATCCTCCTCGCCGGCGAAGGCCTGCACCCCAGCAGCAAAGGCGCACGGGTGCGCTTTAGGGGGGACACGCACACGGTCATCGATGGGCCGTTTGCCGAGACCAAGGAGTTGATTGCCGGGTATTGGCTGTGGCAGGTGAAGTCGAAAGAGGAGGCGGTTGAATGGGTTAAGCGCTGTCCGAATCCGATGCCGGGTACTGAGGCTGAGATAGAGATTCGGCAGGTGTTTGAGATGGAGGATTTTGGGGCGGAGTTGACGCAGGAGTTGCGGGAGCAGGAGGAGCGGGTATTTGGGGATGGGCGGGAGGGGGGGAGGAAGTGTTGAGGTATTCACGCGGTAAACGCCGCGCTTAGGGGCTTGGCCGCAAGTTTGAGAAAAGTACTGATGCATCAGCCAAATGGCCACGATCGAGCATCAGCCCCCAAAGATAATGGTTGTTCGCCCTGTTACGTGTTGAAACCCTGGTGCACTTTGGCGACGATAGGAGTTTTCCTACAACCTACGGCGACGAAGGGCGTGACTCGTGGCGATAAAAGCGGTTTCGAAGGAACGAATAGGCAAAGCTTTGCTGGAATTTGACCGTGAATACCGAAGTAAGAGCGAGTGGCAGGACTGGGAAAATAATCTGGCCCACCGTTATGCCGTTAACGTCGGCGGTGAGCTGTATCCTGCGAAGAAAATAGTCTCCCTGGCTACCGGCATTGCTGTAGGAGAGTTCTCCGGTGGTCGTCCGACCAACAGCTTCCTAGAGAAGCGAGGCTTCACGATTGTGGAGCTACCGCGAGGGGAGGGTGAGCCAGAGTTACAGTTCACGCCGGAAGCTGTATACGACCGCAAAACTGAGATCAACGGACTGTTCGGCGGAAGCCAGCAGAGCGGCATTGCAGCGTCCGCTACCCACCCCGCGATTTTTTTGTTTACAGGTGATAGCGGCGAGCAATACGGGTATGCCGACCACTGGGAAGGGGGCGCTTACTTTTACACGGGGGAGGGGCAACGCGGGCCGATGACCTTGACCCGCGGCAACCGGGCCATTGCCGAGCATGCTGTGGACGGCCGCGCGCTGTACTTGTTCAAGTCTCTCGGTAAAGGGAATGGCTACGCCTACATGGGCGAGTTTTCATGCGCCGACATGTTTACGAGAACCCAACCGGATGTGGACGGTCAGGATCGTGCTGCGCTTGTTTTTCGGTTGGTGCCTTCGGGTATTTCTAGTGGGACCATTGAGGCCGAAGTGGAGGACGAGGCTGACCTTCCCGACTCTCTGGCGGCCGCTCGATTGGCTGCGTTGGCTGCATGTAAGCCCGGCAGCGATGAGGTAGGCCAATCTGCGCCACGTAAGATTTACCAACGAAGCCGAAAGGTCGCCCACTATGTTCTGATGCGCGCCCAAGGGGAGTGCGAAAGCTGTGAGAAGCCGGCGCCATTCATAAAAAAGGACGGCACACCCTACTTAGAGCCACATCATGTAAACCGGCTCTCGGATGGCGGGTTAGATCACCCACGTTATGTGGGGGCTGTGTGCCCGAGTTGTCATCGTGAGATCCACTCTGGGGTGCACGGGGCATCTGTGAATGAGCGGCTGAAGCAGCGGTTGGAAGTAATTGAAGGCTGACTGACTCGTAGTGCCAAGCGAATTTGGCGACTGACGCCGCAACTGTCGTCGCCCTAGCCAAGACCCTCCGTGCTTATGGAATTCCAGGCACAAAAAAAGACGTCCGTGGACGTCTTTTTTCGTTGAGTTGGTGGGCCGGGGTAATCTGAACAGGAAATATAATTATATGATTTTATTGTAGAAAATCTGGTTAGATTATTTCATGGAATACCGTTTGGAATACCAGCCTCTGATCTAACGCTTCCGGAGAATCTGACCAAGGTGCAACCCTGTCTCTGCTTCGTTGAGAATGAACCTCTCTAGGATTTTCGTCCTGGATAGGCGAGATCTGAATGCGCGGGCTAACGTGCACCACGCCATGCGTTACCTAGTCAAGAATGATCAGCATCTGCGGCTCAAACCAGTAGGTGCTCGTTGCCTACGAAAGGGACAGGTAAAGAAGGGGGTAAGCCGGCGCTTGTGATGCTGGTGGAGCTCAGGCCTGCCGATGGTTAAGGCTCTGGCCATGACTCAAGGCTGATATGGGCGCTGCGGGATGGTAGAAAGTAGAGCGCTGCCGATAGCACTACCAGTCGGTGTACGAACTGAATCGGCCAGAACTCAGCAAGGGCCGTACTCTTGATGAATGCCTGCATCATTTCCTTCATCAACGCCTGGCAGGTAAGCACAAGAACCTGTCAGTAGTTGATCGTGCGCAAGGGTTGGCACCGGCACCGTTTTGGTTTGATGTGGATGCGGTTGAACATCCGAACTCGCCAGCCTGGCCCTCAGTCACGCGCTGCATTCCGATAATGCAGTCAGTGTCGGGCTGCTGCTGCACCTCGCTAGCCCACGAAGGCGTTTGCCGAATAGCAACTGGAGCGGATCTCCTGCTTGGGCTCGATTTCGCGCTCAATTTCCATACAATCCAAAAATCGATAAAAGTTGTTTTTTATTGAAAAATTTGAGTTTGACTAACAAAATGTCGCACCAAGAAAAGCGTCGCGTTACTCTCGGGGTTTCGCGAGAAGACAAATTGCTAGGGGGCACAGCCATGATCCGCTGCCACCTCGCCCGCATGATGGGCGAGCACAAGATGCGTATTGCTGATGTTGCCAGAGAAACAGGGCTAAGCCGCGCCACGGTAACCCTGCTCTACAAAGAAACAGCGCAGAAAGTGGATCTGGAAGCCATTGAGAGGCTGTGCCTGCTGTTTGAATGCCAAATAGGCGATCTGTTTGAGCTGACACAAACATAGATGGCGCTGCCGCCAAGGCTCCAGATCACAAGCAGACGTCTTAACGACATCAAACAAATGACAAACATTTAGATAATCAATAGGAATACCCCATGACCAGCACCCAACAACGCGCCGCCCTGCAACGCCAGATTTGGGCAATTGCTAACGATGTTCGTGGCGCAGTCGATGGTTGGGACTTTAAGCAGTACGTGCTTGGCACCTTGTTCTACCGTTTCATCAGCGAAAACTTCGCCAGCTACATTGAAGGCGGAGACGACAGCATCAAATACGCTGAGTTGCCCGATAAGGTCATCACCGCAGATATCAAAGACGATGCCATTAAGACCAAGGGCTATTTCATCTACCCCAGCCAGTTGTTTGCCACTATCGCTGCCGGTGCCAACACCAACGAAAGCCTGAACACCGATCTAGCCGCCATCTTTGCCGCTATCGAAAACTCAGCAAACGGCTACCCCTCCGAGCGCGACATAAAAGGTCTGTTTGCGGACTTCGACACCACTAGCAACCGTTTGGGCAATACCGTAAAGGACAAGAATGCGCGCCTCGCCGACGTGCTCAAAGGTGTAGCCAAGTTGGACTTTGGCACCTTTGACGAAAGCCACATCGACCTGTTTGGCGACGCTTACGAATTCCTCATCTCCAACTACGCCGCCAATGCCGGCAAATCGGGCGGTGAGTTCTTCACTCCGCAGCAGGTCTCCAAGCTGATCGCCCAGCTCGCCATGCACAAGCAAACCAGTATCAACAAGATCTACGATCCCGCTTGCGGATCGGGCTCGCTGCTGCTGCAAGCCAAGAGGCACTTTGATGAACACATCATTGAAGACGGTTTTTTCGGTCAGGAACTCAACCACACGACGTATAACCTGGCGCGGATGAATATGTTCCTCCACAACGTCAACTACGACAAATTCAATATCCAGCTCGGTGATACGCTGATCGAGCCGCACTTTGGCGACGATAAACCCTTCGATGCCATCGTCTCCAACCCGCCGTATTCGGTGAAGTGGAAGGGGGCGGACGACCCCACCCTGATCAACGATGACCGCTTTGCGCCTGCCGGTGTGCTGGCTCCCAAATCGAAAGCCGACTTTGCTTTTGTGCTGCATGCCCTCAGCTATCTTTCAAGCAAAGGCCGCGCGGCGATTGTTTGCTTCCCCGGTATTTTTTACCGTGGCGGCGCTGAGCAGAAAATTCGTCAATATCTGGTGGATAACAATTACGTCGAAACCGTGATTTCGCTCGCACCCAACCTGTTCTTTGGCACCACCATTGCAGTGAATATTCTGGTGCTGTCCAAACACAAAACGGACACCAACACGCAGTTCATTGATGCCAGCGGCAAAGACTATTTCAAGAAGGAAACTAACAACAACGTGCTGCTGGATACGCACATAGACCAGATCATGGCGGTGTTCGACAGCAAGGCGAATGTGGAGCACTTCGCCCTGTCGGTTCCGATCGAGAAAGTGGCCGCCAACGACTACAACCTGTCGGTCAGCAGCTACGTCGAAGCCAAGGACAACCGCGAAGTGGTAGATATTGGCGAGCTCAATGCCGAACTGAAAATTACCGTAGCCAAGATCGACCAGCTTCGGATGGATATTGATACCATCGTCGCAGAGATTGAAGGCGAGGAGCTAGAGGCATGAGCGGCGGGAACTTTTTGGACAAGCTGCTGGATGGTGCTGATGTGGACTGGAAAGCGCTAGGGGAGTTAACGCTGCCCACAACCAATATTAAATGGCGCAATGCAAATCGCACCTATCGATATATTGATCTCACCTCTGTAAATATTGAAACTAAGGCAATAATCGAAACACCCGAAATAACGCAGAGCAATGCACCAAGTCGGGCGCAAAAGCTCGTTGAAGAAAATGACGTGATTTTCGCAACAACTCGTCCAGCCCAACAACGCTACTGCTTAATTGATGATGAGTACGCTGGAGAAGTTGCAAGTACCGGCTACTGCGTTTTGCGCGCAAAGAGAGCAGAAGTATTACCTAAGTGGATTTTGCATTGGATTGCCTCTTCTGACTTCAAGGCTTATGTTGAAGAAAACCAAAGCGGATCAGCGTATCCCGCTATTTCAGACGCAAAGGTGAAGGATTTTAAAATCCCCATCCCCTGCCCCGGAAACCAAAAAAAATCGCTTGAAATCCAAGCCAAAATTGTCCGTATTCTGGACGCATTTAGCGAGCTTACAAGCGAGCTTACAAGCGAGCTTGCAAGCGAGCTTACAGCCCGCAAAAAACAATACAACTACTATCGCGACAAGTTGTTGAGTTTTGAAGATGGGGATGTGGAATGGAAGACGTTGCCAGAGATGGCTCTTGATTTTGGGCGTGGAAAATCTAAGCATCGCCCGAGAAATGACAAAAAGCTATATGGCGGCGATATTCCTTTTATACAGACAGGTGATATTAGAGGCGCATCACACATAATCACGCAATACAGTCAAACATACAGCGCGCTTGGCTTAAAGCAAAGCAAGTTATGGCCCAAAGGAACGCTATGCATCACAATTGCAGCCAACATCGCGGAAACATCCATACTGGGCTTTGATGCTTGCTTCCCTGACAGTATCATTGGCTTTGTTGCTGACCCTGACAAAACCAGCTCTGGATATGTTGAATACATTCTTCAATCAACTAAAGCCAAGCTGGAAGAAAAAGGGAAAGAGAAAAGCAGTGCGCAAAGCAATATCAATCTTGGCACTTTTGAACAATTAAAACTGCCCTTTCCATCCCTCGCAGAGCAAGCCCGTATCGTCGCCATCCTCGACAAATTAGACGCCCTCACCAGCTCTATCACCGAAGGCTTGCCGCGCGAAATTGCGTTGCGCCAACAGCAATACGAGCATTACCGCGATTTACTGCTGAGCTTCCCTGAGCCTGAAAAAGTGGTGGAATAAAATGAGCAAGACGCTAACGGAAATTGCTCACCAACTGAGTACACCAAAAACAGTTAAAAAAACTGTACCTGAAAAAACCAAGGAGGTTGAAGAAGCCAAGCCGGTTCCAAAGGTGCAGCTGATATATGCCTTTAACGGTACAGGCAAGACACGCCTTTCACGGGAGTTCAAGCAGCTGATTGCGCCCAAAGCCGATGACAATGGGGGCGATGATGAACCCAATCAGGCTGAGTTGACGCGCAACAAAGTCCTTTATTACAACGCTTTTACCGAGGACTTGTTTTATTGGGATAACGATCTGGAGAGTGATGCAGAACCGAAACTCAAAATTCAGCCCAATTCTTATACAGACTGGCTGCTCACTCTACTCAAAGATCTGGGGCAAGATAGAAATATCGTTACCTACTTCCAGCGATATGCGAATGACAAACTAACTCCGCATTTCAGCGAAGACTTCACTGAAGTTAGTTTTTCATTAGAGCGAGGTGACGATGAACGTACCGGTCATATCAAAATATCAAAAGGCGAAGAAAGCAACTTCATTTGGAGCGTTTTTCACACTCTGCTAGATCAGGTGGTAACGATTTTAAATATCGTCGAGCCTACCGAGAGAGAAACCAATCAGTTCGATAAGTTGGAGTACGTGTTTATTGATGATCCAGTCAGCTCTCTGGATGAGAATCATTTAATTGAATTGGCTGTCAATTTGGCGAGCTTGATAAAATCAAGTCAATCTTCTCTAAAGTTCATCATTACAACGCACAGTCCGCTGTTTTATAACGTGCTGCACAATGAGCTAAAAAATAAAACCTGTTATATGTTAGGGCGACTTGAGGATGGCACCTTTGAACTGGCTGAAAAGCATGGTGACTCCGATACAAGCTTTTCCTATCACTTGCACCTTAAGAAAATTCTTGAGAAAGCAATTGCAGATAATCAGGTGCAAAAATATCACTTTACGCTCTTGCGTAATTTGTACGAAAAAACAGCCAGTTATCTGGGCTATCCAAGATGGGCGGAGCTTTTGCCTGACGATAAACAAACCTATTTAAAGTTTATTATTCAATTTACCAGTCATAGCACCTTATCCCACGAAACTGTCGCCGAGCCCAGTGAGCCAGAAAAAAATACGGTCGCGCTATTGCTTAATCACTTGGCGAGCACCTACAGATTTTGGCAGCAGGAAAATCAAAATGGTTGATTACACAAAGCCCATCGCCGAATCGAATAGCTTCATCGTTCTGGACAAATACACCCAAGAATGGAAGGTCGCAGAAAACTACCAAAGCGAAGGCGACCTGGAGCGAGAGTTTATTCAAGACATGCAGAATCAGGGCTACGAGTATGCCCTTGGTTTAAACACACCTGCGAAACTGCTGTCCAATGCGCGCGAGCAGTTGCAGGCATTGAACAACATGCAGTTTCTTGAAGGCGAGTGGCAGCGCTTTGTTGAAACCTATCTGGACAGACCCAGCGACAGCATCGTCGATAAAACCCGCAAGATCCATGATGACTATATCCATGACTTTGTGTTTGACGATGGTCATATTCAGAACATATATCTGCTGGATAAAAAGAATATTGCCCGCAATAAGGTGCAGGTGATCAAGCAGTTTGAGCAAGCTGGCAGCCATGCCAACCGATACGATGTGACGATTTTGGTCAATGGTCTGCCGCTGGTGCAGGTGGAGCTGAAGAAGCGAGGCGTGGCGATTCGCGAAGCCTTTAATCAGGTGCACCGTTACAGCAAAGAAAGCTTTAACAGCGAGCAGTCTTTGTTCAAGTATTTGCAACTGTTTGTCATTTCCAACGGCACCGATAGCCGTTATTTTGCCAACACCACCCAGCGTAACAAAAACAGCTTCGACTTCACCATGAATTGGGCAAAGTCAGATAACAGCCTGATCAAAGACCTGAAAGACTTTACCGCTACGTTCTTTCAGAAAAACACCCTGCTCAATGTGTTGCTGCATTATTCGGTGTTTGATGTTAGCAATGCGCTGTTGGTAATGCGTCCCTACCAAATTGCTGCCATTGAGCGAATTTTGTGGAAGATCAACAGCGCTTATCAGGCCAAGAGCTGGAGTCAGCTTGAGGGCGGCGGCTTTATCTGGCACACCACCGGCTCAGGCAAAACGCTGACCAGTTTTAAAGCGGCGCGCTTGGCTACCGAGCTTGAGTTCATCGACAAAGTGTTCTTCGTGGTGGATCGCAAGGATCTGGATTACCAGACCATGAAGGAATACCAGCGCTTTTCACCGGATAGCGTGAACGGCTCTGACTCTACCGCCGGTCTGAAACGCAACCTGGATAAGGACGACAACAAGATTGTCGTCACCACGATCCAGAAGCTCAATAATCTGATGAAAAGCGAAGGCGATCTACCCATCTATAACAAGCAGGTGGTGTTTATTTTTGATGAATGCCACCGAAGCCAGTTCGGTGAAGCTCAGAAAAACCTAAAGAAGAAATTCAAAAAGTTCTATCAGTTTGGCTTTACCGGCACGCCTATTTTTCCGCAAAACGCCCTGGGCGCGGACACTACTGCCAGCGTGTTCGGTCGGGAGTTGCATTCGTATGTAATTACCGACGCCATTCGTGATGAAAAAGTGCTCAAGTTCAAGGTGGACTACAACGATGTGCGCCCGCAGTTCAAAGCCATCGAAACCGAGACAGACGAGAAAAAGCTGAGCGCAGCAGAGAACAAGCAAGCCCTGTTGCACCCCGACCGTATCCGCGAGATTACGCAGTACATCCTCAATAACTTCCGGCAAAAAACCCACCGCCTTCAATCTGCGACAAAAGGCTTCAACGCCATGTTTGCGGTTAGCAGCGTGGATGCAGCCAAAATGTACTACGAGTGCTTCAGGGAGCTGCAGAAGAGCAGCGAAAAACCACTGAGGGTGGCCACTATCTTCTCGTTCGCTGCCAACGAGGAGCAGGATGCGATTGGCGACATTCAGGACGAAAGTTTTGATGTGGCTGCCATGAACAGCAGCGCCAAGGAGTTCTTGAGCGCGGCCATTGTCGATTACAACACGCTGTTCAAAACCAACTTCAGCGTGGACAGCAATGGCTTCCAGAATTACTACCGTGATCTGGCCAAGCAGGTCAAAGCCAAGGAAATTGACCTGCTGATCGTGGTCGGCATGTTCCTGACCGGCTTTGACGCCCCCACGCTGAACACTTTGTTTGTGGACAAGAACCTGCGCTACCACGGTTTGATGCAGGCTTACTCGCGCACCAACCGAATTTTCGATGCCACCAAGACCTTTGGCAATATCGTTACCTTCCGCGACCTGGAACAGGCGACCATCGACGCCATTACCTTGTTTGGAGATAAAAACACCAAGAATGTGGTGTTGGAGAAGAGCTACAAGGAATACATGGAGGGCTTTACCGATGTGGCCACCGGTGAAGCGCGGCGCGGTTTTGTGGAAGTGGTGAAAGAGTTGGAACAGCGTTTTCCTGACCCTTCAGCCATTGAAAAAGAGTCCGATAAAAAAGCCTTCGCGAAACTGTTCGGCGAGTATTTGCGCGTTGAGAACGTGCTGCAGAACTACGATGAATTTGCCAGACTGATGGCCGTGCAAAGTGTCGACCTGAATGATCCGGAGGCAGTTGAAGCATTCAAGGCCAAGCACTATTTAAACGATGAAGATCTGGCTGCGTTGCAAGCAATCAAGATACCAGCAGAGCGGAAAATTCAGGACTATCGATCAACCTATAACGATGTTCGCGATTGGCTGCGTCGGGAGAAGTCCTCCAACGACAAAGAAAAATCAACTATCGATTGGGATGATGTGGTCTTTGAGGTGGACCTGCTCAAGTCGCAAGAAATCAACCTAGATTACATCCTTGAGCTGATCTTCGAACACAACAAAAAGATCAAGAGCAAGTCCGACCTAGTGGATGAGGTGCGTCGCGTGATTCGCGCAAGTCTGGGCAACCGCGCCAAAGAGAGCTTGCTTGTGGACTTCATCAATCAAACCGACCTTGACCAGATTGGCGATAAGGCCAGTGTGATAGACGCCTTCTTCATTTTCGCCCAAGCGGAACAACAACGAGAGGCTCAGGAGCTTATTAGCGCTGAGAACCTCAATGCAGAAGCGACCAGACGCTATATCACCACTTCTCTGAAGCGGGAGTTCGCCAGCGACAGCGGTACAGAACTCAACGCCGTACTACCCAAGATGAGCCCGCTGAACCCGCAATACCTGACCAAGAAGCAGAGCGTCTTCCAAAAGATCGCTACGTTTGTCGAGAAGTTCAAAGGTGTGGGTGGGAGCGTATAAAAAAGCCGAGAGAGTATTTTCATAAGTGGCCCCGTTCAACGCAAGCACTGGGCAAAATTCGCGTGAGTTTGCGCGTGAACCAGTCCTGTTGATGGGGCCTTGTGCTACTCAATGTTCGCGAAGTGAGCAGCCATGCCAATATGGCGCTCAAGTTGCTCAGTGATGAGTCGACCAGAGATGTGTTCATAGCGATGGTGTATCGTAAGCGCTCTATAAACCCCACCGAACTCAAGATGGGTGGCGCGCTCACCCGGTGCTTTCTCGAGAGGCTAGCATTGAATTGCCCCTAGATTCGTAGTCACCTTCGAATGGCCGCTTCGGGCCGCCAGCTACCCTCCGCCAGTGGCGGCTATGGTTGATAGCGGCCGCTCTCACTCAGCGATTGAACCCCCAGGTTTTTTGTAAACGACGAGCGAGCAGCCGCACGGTCAGCAAGTAGTAATACCGTGTCGAATCGCTGCGTTGATTTAAGCGATGCTCAAGAAACCACGCCACATGCTTCCTTTGCCAAGTCCACGGGTTTTCTCGCAGCCACCGCTTTGCGATTTCAACCTGAATGATTTTCGCCTGGCGCAAATGACGTTGCCGCGTTGCGTGCGAACCAATCAGCACGCCAGCCAAGAACAACTCCATATCGAATGGCTTGCTCATGTCCGTCCTCCAATATAGGCAGCGACCACATCGATCCGACCGTGCCCCAGCTCATAGCCGATTTGCCTCCGGGCCTCACGATCAAGGCGCTGATTTAGCTGACCACATTCACCGCCGTTGATAGGTGCGCGATATTGGGTGATTTGCTCGTAGCGCTCACATGCGTACGCCGCTCGTAGTTCGTGGAAGCCTTTGAGATTGTGCGCATGAATGGTGTCGCGCGCAGGACGGACGATTTCCTGGAGAACGCTCAAGTAGCTTTCGTTCGGAGCAATCAGGTTTCGGCTACCAGCAGGCGAGACTAGCCTAGCAAATTCAAGCGCGCCACGAATATGGTCGTCCACCGCAATCCAACGAGGTGCTGATGCACCGGCGCGGCCGCCTTTGGTGCCGTCCTGAATGTTGATTCTGGCTAAGTCTTTGGCTTCAAGGCTTAGCCGTGGCAGGTCAGCCAAGATGGCCTCTCGCAAGCGCATGCCGGTGGACCGCGCCAACAGAATGATCGCGGCTGACCGTAGCTGATGATCCTTGCAAAGTTCATCGATAATCGGCTTAACCTGCTCGCGGTCTTGGCCCTGCGGAACCGAGTGGCGAACTCCGTTGCGTTGCATACTCAACGCAATGCTTGGACTTGGCAATTTCACATACTGATCACCGCGAAGCGCTGCCATTGTCCTATTAACGCTGGATAGCCGGTTTTGCGCAGTGCTGATAGCTAGGTGACCGTGCTCAACCAATCCGCGAAGGTATGCGGCATAGTTCGACAACACCTCGCGGTCAATCTGCCGCGCATCGTTGATCCCGGGTCCCGCTTCAGACCGGCACCACTTCACGAATGCCCGCCACCGATCGCTGTGCGCCTTGACCGTGCCGTAATGGCCACCACCGAACATATCTTTCAGCGCCTGCTGACCCGCATAGCTCAACTGCCTGCCGTAACCGAAATTGCGGCCATCGCGTCTACCTACCAATGCCATGTCAGTCACCTCATCATCCGATCTCCAACCCTCGCCCCACGTCATCCCGCCAAGAATGCTGAGTGTTATCAGGGATCAAGGCCCCTGCGACCTGTGGGGATGTCCTCTAACGCAGGACTGGCGGCTCCTTACAACCGGGAGCAAGGGCATCTCATGATCTGGCCTCCTGAGCACCGATACCGGTGGGCGGGCGGAGGCTGCATTGGCTGACGAGACCAGTGCCGCGAGATCCTGAGCCGGGTGAACGCAGCAATGCGATGACCGGGGCATGCCTGACTGTCAGTCAGGTGCAGTCCATTCCCTGGTCTGCGGCACCATCATCTACAGCGCTGTTGCTGGTGACATCGGCATTTGTCACGCCGATTGTCACGAGGGGGATTGCCGCAAAGCCATGTGCGATCAGGGCTGCAGCAGTGTTAGAAGCGCCCGTCTCTTTCCAGGAGAAAGAGACGGGCGCAGGTTGGCGCAAGATTCGGCCAAGCGGATAGGTTGCTGCAGGGCAGCGGAGTAGGAAGTGTCGTCTGGCGCACGTGGGCCATGATCTGAAGTAGGCATCCATCACCGGGGAGGTGACCGGGCGAGCTGCCGGACGCTAATCGCCATTTGGGGGGAGAACCACCGCGGGAGCGGCGTGACCTTCAAGGTTCGGGCCACCTGGGTTGCTGTCATCGACAGCACTTGCACGGCCAGTTCTACGCTTGTGGATAAACCCGGTCAAGGTTCGAAATTCAGTGCCACTTTGGACTTGAAGAACGGATATCCACCGGTGGAATTCCGTGGTAAATCCTGGACATCGTTTTGGCTTTTAGCTTTTCAAAGTGAGGTCCTTCCAAACAGGGCGGCTTTGCAGCCCTATTTGGAAGGACCCGTGCTTAAAAGCGGATAAGCGACGCTGCTTGCCCCGAATCTTGAGCGCTCAGTTGTCGCTGCTGCTGTTCTTGCGCCGTACAGAGCTAGCGGATCGGCACCACGTTCTTGTCTCTGACTTGGCCGTATGCGGAGGCGAGCAGGCTACCGGTGGCGGCCTTCTGGATGTACTCACTCCACCAAGCCATCATCGGACGCCGGCGCTCGATGTAGTCGGCCCGGTTGTAAGCGCTGCGCACCTCATCCTTGTCGACATGCGCCAGTGCGACCTCAATGAGTTCCGGGTCCCACCCATGCTCATTCAAGATGGTGCTGGCCATCGAGCGCATGCCGTGACTAACCAACCGATCCTGGAACCCCATGCGTTTCAATGCCATGTTGGCCGTTTGGCTATTGGCATGAGTACGCGGGTTTCTGTCAGCCGGGAAGACGTATTCGCGATGGCCGCTGTGAGTCTTCAGTGACTCCAACAACGCGACAGCGTGATCACTCAAAGGAATGCTGTGTGGGCGGCGCTTCTTCATCCGCTCCGCAGGGATAGTCCAAACGCGCCTTTCAAAATCGATGTCTGCCCAGCGAGTAGTCGCTGCCTCGGCGGGGCGAGTCATCGTGTGCAACTGCCATTCGATCAGGCAGCGGGTGGTGCGTTTGATGCTGGCGTTCGCGATCTCCAGCATGAGCTCGGGGAGCTCTTCGGGCGGAAGCGCAGCCATGTTTTCTTTCTTGGGCTTCTTGAAGACTGCCCTGATACCGTTGAGCGGGTTGGCGAATATCAGCCCGGAGTTTACGCCGTAGGTCATGATCTCGTTTAGCCGCTGGCTTAGACGCTTGACCGTCTCCAGGCTGCCTTTCGCTTCGATTGGACGAAGCAATCCGATCACCATCGGCGCGGTGATTTTCGTCAGTGGTGTCGTCCTCAAATCGGGGAGCACGTGCAACGTGAGCGACCGCCAGATGTCCTCGGCGTAGGCCGGGGTGACCGAGTCTTTCTTGAGCTCGAACCAGGCTGTGGCCACGTTCTCAAAGGTGTGTTCCGTTTCTGCGCGCTTGGCTTCATTCAACGTATTTCGTTGCACCTTCGGATCGATGCCCTGTGCGAGCAACTCGCGTGCATCGACTGCCATCTTTCGTGCGTTGGCCAGTGACAGTTCGGGGTAGGTCCCAAAGCCAATGTTGATGCGCTTCTTGGTCACCGGTTCGCGGTAGTTGAAATTCCACAGCAACGAGCCGTTGCTGCGTACCCGGAGCTGCAAACCGTCACCATCCGTGAGGACGTAATCCTTGGACGCGGGTTTGACTCCCTTGAGCTGTCGATCGGAGAGGCGGAGTTTTTGAGCAGGCATGAGATTGTCCTCAGGCACTGATTCGGTATTCCAAAGATTAGCACCGGATGGGCTGGAATACCGTCTGGAATACCCGAATGGCTGGAACTCAAAAACTCTCAAAAGACCGCAAAAGCGCTGGAGGCCGCGTATTTACTGGATCGCAGGCACAAAAAAAGACGTCCGTGGACGTCTTTGATTGATCATTTGGTGGAGCCGGGGGGATTTGAACCCCCGTCCGCCAGTACTCCGCTGTCGGTACTACATGCGTAGCCGTTTCTATTAAGTTAACCCTCAGCGACCCGAAGGGCAGGGTGCTTTGGGCGAGTTGTGTAAGTTTTAGCCGATTCGTCCACAACGTACTGCACGGCGATTCTGTTCTATATGACAATCACTTTGGGTTTACAGACATCCCCTGGTGATTGCTGGACCCGAAGGTACCAGAAGCTCAGGGCTAAGGCTGCTTACGCAGCGAGAGCGAATTCCTGGCCGTAGTTTTCGTCATTGGCAACTATAAGTAGTTGCAACAGTGGATTTACGAGTTCTGTTACCAACTCGGCATGCACCTAAAGTTTCGCAACCGGCGTCGAATCCTAAACGGCCCCGAGCCCACTGCTCTGTGGATCAATTTGAGCAGCAAGCCTGTGCAGTGTACGCCAACGCGTTCGATAAGGCCAACCCGAAGGTTGGCCTTGAGCGCGCATCAGCCCTTGTCGGGGGTACGGGTCTGGATTTTGGTCAGGGTCCCGGTGGTGATGTCGATGCAATCTTTGGTGTTACCGGCAGCCTTGGCTTCCTGTGCTTTCTTCAGCGCCGCCTTGGCGTTGTCCATGGCGTTTTCCGAGGTGGCGGGCGCGGTGGCGATGGCATCCTGGAGTTTCTGGATATTGCCATCGCACAGGTCTTCATCCGCTGCAAACACCGGCGAGGCCAACAGTGCAGCGGTGATGAACAATCCAGCAATTGCAGAGTGCTTCATGGGTATCTCCTTGTGCATGAGGGCTCGGTGCTGCCGGTCGATGGGGCTGCTGGCCGAGGGGGTTAAGCTCTTTTGCAGGGCTTAGCTAGATGACTATAGACGCACGCAGGAATTCGGTTTTTTTTTGCGGTTTTGCCGAGACGGTAGGGGCGGGCGCCCGCTGGCGGCTTGCTCGCGATGAACTCGGGGCCGGCGGGTTGAATCAGTCAGCACCGGTTTTTTGTTGAGTTCATCGCGAGCAAGCTCGCTCCTACATACACCCACCCCAGGTACGCCCTACGCCGGGCGGGCCTGGGTCACTCGGTCTACCAGGTAGACCAGGCCGTGGTAGTCGATCCCGCCGTGCTGGCTGAGGCCGATTTCACAGGTGCGGCTGGTGGAGATGCCTTCGCTGCAATGCTGCACGGCGTCCTTGAGGGTGCGCAGTGAGTGGGCGTTCAGCTCGGGGGTGGTGAAGCCTTTGTCGCCGGCAAACCCGCAGCAGTGGATGCCTTCGGGGATCACCACGTTGTTGCTGCAACGCCGGACCAGGTCGATCAGCGCCTGGCTTTCGCCCAGGTGCTGGGTGCTGCAAGTCACGTGCACGGCAATTGGGGCGTCTTGCGGGGTGAAGTCGAGGCGCTCCAGCAGGTGGCTGCGGATGAAACGCACCGGGTCGTAGAGGTCCAGGCGCGTGTCGCCCAGGTCCTGCATCAGGCGCAGGGTGCAGGGGCTGGTGTCGCAGTAGATTGGATCGAGCCCGCCGCGACTGGCGTGGAGGAGGGCGCCGAGCAGTTCCTGGCGTTTGTGTTCGGCTTGTTCGGCGTAGCCTTTGGAGGCGAATGGCTGGCCGCAGCAGAGGTTGTCGAGGTTGTCCGGAAACACCACTTGGTAGCCGGCTTTTTCCAGCAGGCCACGGGTTTTGTCGTACAGCGAGGTCTGCTCCTTGTCGCCCGCTGCCGGGCCCATGGCGCGTGAGACGCAGGCCGCCAGGTAGACCACTCGCGGACGTGCATCGCTGACCGTCGGGCTGAAACGGATCGCCCGTTCCGGCTGGGGCATGGCGTTGCTCCACTGCGGAATCTGCCCTTTCGACAGTTGGCTGAGGCGGGCCGAGAGTTTGCTCAGGCGTGGCGCGCCCAGCAGCATCCGCGCGCCGTTGGCCACGTGCAGGGTGAAGCGCGCGCCTTGCAGAGCCGTGGCGAAATGTCCTTCCAGCCAACTAGCGGTTTTCACATGGGTGGCGCTGCGGCTGCGCAGTTTTTTCACCAGCTCGCCGGTGTTGATGCCCACCGGGCAGCGTTGCGCACACAGGCCGGTCGCCGCGCAGGTGTCGAGGCCCTGATATTGGTAGGCTTCTTCCAGTTCACGGGTGTCGATGCCAGCGCGTTTTTTCGCCTGGATGTCGCGCCAAATGACGATGCGCTGGCGCGGGCTCAGGGTCAGGCCTTTGGACGGGCAGACCGGCTCGCAGAAGCCGCACTCGATGCATTTGTCGACGATCTCGTCGGCAGCCGGCAAGGGCTTGAGGTGCTTGAGGTGGATCTGCGGATCGTCGCTGAGGACCACGTCCGGGTTGAGGATGGCGTTGGGGTCGAGCAGGTGTTTGAGCTGCCACATCAACTGGTAGGCATCGCTGCCCCATTCCAGTTCGACGAAGGGTGCCATGTTGCGCCCGGTGCCGTGTTCGGCCTTGAGCGAACCGCCGAATTCCACGGCCACCAGTTGTGCCACGTCGTCCATGAACGCCTGGTAGCGGGCGACTTCTTGCGGGCTGTTGAAGCCCTGGGTGAAGACGAAGTGCAGGTTGCCCTCCAGGGCGTGGCCGAACAGGATCGCTTCATCGTAGTGGTGTTTGTCGAACAGCTCGATCAGGCGGTTGACGCCGATTGCCAGTTGCTCCACCGGGAAGGTGACGTCTTCGATGATCACCGTGGTCCCGGTTTTGCGCACCGCGCCGACGGCGGGGAAGGTGTCTTTGCGGATCGCCCAGAGCTTGGCGTTTTCAGCCGGGTCCTGAGTGAAGTCGACCTGTTTTTCCACCGGGAAGGGCGCCAGCGAGCTCGTGATCTGCGCCAGCTGTTCCTCCAGCAGCGCCGACGTGGCGGCGCGGGACTCGATCAGCAAGGCGCAGGCCTGGCTCGACAGTTGCTGGACGAACGCCGGCATCCCGGGTTTGTCCTGCACCGAGCGCAGGCTGCGGCGGTCCAGCAGTTCCACCGCCGAGACCGGCTGGCTTTTCAGCACGGTGACGGCGGTGCAGCAGGTTTCCACGTCGGGGAAGACGATCAGCGCCGAGGCTTTGTGCGGATGGTCGATCACCGTGTCGTAGGTCACCGCGCTGATGAAGCCCAGGGTGCCTTCGGAGCCCACCAGCAGGTGGCTCAAGATATCCACAGGCTCGTCGTAGTCCACCAGGGCATTGAGTGACAGGCCGGTGGTGTTTTTCAGACGGTATTTATGGCGAATTTTTGCCGCCAGGCTGGCATTGGCCCGGGTCTCGCGGCCCAGGGTCGCCAGGCGCTCCAGCAATTCTGCGTGACTGACACGAAAGGCCGCGACGCTGGCGGGGTCCTCGCTGTCCAGGCGACTGCCGTCGGCCAGCACCAGGCGAATCCCGGCCAGGGTGTGGTAGGTGTTCTGGGCGGTGCCGCAGCACATGCCGCTGGCGTTGTTGGCGACGATGCCACCAATCTTGCAGGCGTTGATCGAGGCCGGGTCGGGGCCGATCTTGCGCCCGAAAGGAGCCAGCCAGGCGTTGGCCTGAGCGCCGATGACGCCCGGCTGCAGGCGGATCTGGGTGCCCTGGCCACGAATCTCGCGGCCGTTCCAGTTGTCCCCCAGCACGATCAGTACCGAGTCGCTGATGGCCTGGCCGGACAGGCTGGTGCCGGCCGCGCGGAAGGTCACCGGGACGCGGTCGCGCTGGGCCAATTGCAGCAGGCTGACCACTTCGTCTTCAGACTCGACGCGGATCACCAGTTGCGGGATCAGCCGGTAGAAGCTGGCGTCGGTGCCAAAGGCCAGGGTCGACAGCGGGTCGTCGAAACGCCGCTCGCGGGGAATCAGTTGCTGCACGTCGCGCAGGAAAGCCGTCGGTAGGGTCATTGGTCCTCCAGGATCAGTACCACGAGGTCTTTCGGACCGTGGGCGCCGTACGCCAGGACTTGCTCGATATCGGCGGTCTTCGATGGGCCGGACACCAGCAGCGCGTTGGTCGGCATGCCTTGGGCCCAGTTGAACTCGCGTTGTACCTGATAGAAGTTGTCGCGGATTTCGCTGGCCTTGAGCAGGGCGAAATGCACCGGCGGCACCAGGCTCATCAAGCGCGGTTCTTCGCGGGTCGGCCAGAGGATCAGGCTACCGGTGGCCGCGATGGCGCCGAGGGTGGCGGTCAGGCTGGCCGGGGTGTCGTTGAACAACTCGGATTTCCACTGTTCTACCGGCCGGTCGTAGGCTTTCAGCGTCGGCAGCCCGGGATGTTGCGCCCAGTGTTGGGTGACGCGTTGCCCGTGGGCGGTGGTCGGGGCGATCAACAGGCTGGGTAACTGGCGCTCGGCCAACAGCTGCGCGAGCAATGCCGGCCAGCTGTCAGCCGAGGTCAGGTGGATTTCGGTGTGCACCGCTTCCATCAGCTTGCGCAGTTGTGGGATGCGTTGTTCGGCGGTGTAGGTGTAGGGCTCGGTCACCAGCGCTTCATCGAAGGTGTCGGGCACGGGTGTGGTGCCCGTCAGGCTGTGGCGTAGCTTGGCGAGAATGTTCTGTTTGGCACTCATCAGCGATCCCCCTGTTTGCCCAGATGCTCGCGGGCCATGTCGTGCAGTGAGCGGGCGGCCGGTTTTGGCGCGCTGTGGTTTTGCGTCCAGGGGCCAAGGTTGTTCGGCGTGAGGGCGCGCAGACGGGTGGCGAAGAAGCCGAACAACCGATACAGGGTTGGCGAGCTGTTGAGCCTGGCCCAGGCGTTCCAGATGAAACGCTCTTTGCGCGAGTACTTGCTGCCCTGGCCACGCATGACTTGGTGCGGGGTGTCGGGTGCCTTGACGTTCTCTTCGCGCAGGCGGCGCAGCAGGGCCGGGATCGGGATTTTCACCGGGCACACTTCACCGCAGGCGCCGCACAGGGAGGACGCGCTCGGGTGGTCGGGGACTTTCGCCAGGCCGACCATGTGCGGGGTGATGATCTTGCCGATCGGCCCAGGGTAGACCTCGCCATAGGCGTGGCCGCCGATGCGGGTGTAGACCGGACAGTGGTTCATGCACGCACCGCAGCGGATGCAGTTGAGTGTCTGGCGCAGTTCGCTGTCGGCGAAGGCCTGGCTGCGGCCGTTGTCCAGCAGCACCAGGTGCACTTGCTGCGGGCCGTCGAGCTCGTGGGCCTGGCGCGGGCCGGAGATCATGTTGACGTAGGTGGTGATCGGCTGGCCGAGGGCCGAGCGGGTCAGCAGCGACAGCAGCGGGACCACGTCGCGCAGGTTCTCGACGACTTTCTCGATCCCGGTGACGGCGATATGCACCGGCGGCACGGTGGTCGACATGCGGCCGTTGCCTTCGTTTTCCACCAGCAGCAGGGTGCCGGTTTCGGCCACGGCGAAATTGACGCCGGAGACGCCGATGTCGGCTTCGAAGAATTTCTGGCGCAAGACTTTACGCCCGATCTGAATGAGTTGGTCAACGTCCTTGGTGTACTCCACGCCAAGTTTGTCGTGGAACAAGGACGCGACCTGACCGGCATTCTTGTGGATCGCCGGCATAATAATGTGTGAAGGCTTCTCGTGGTCGAGCTGGACGATGAACTCGCCCATGTCCGATTCCAGGCATTCAATGCCCTGTTCAGCGAGGACATGGTTCATCTCCATCTCTTCGCTGACCATCGATTTGCCCTTGATCACTTGCCGTGCCTCGTGAGCGCGGATGATCTTGAGGACGATGCCATTGGCCTCGTCCACCGTTTCCGCCCAGTGCACTGTCACACCGTTGCGGGTCAGGTTCTGTTCAAGTTGCTCGAGCAGGTCGGGCAGCTTGGATAACGCGCGGGCGCGGACAGCATTGCCCAGCGCGCGCAAATGTTCTCTTTCGTGGGCATCGCTGAAGGACGCTGCCCGTTTTGTCATCAGTGAATCCATCGCAGTGCGAAAGTTGTTTCGCAGTTGCTGGTCGTCCAAAGCCTTGTGAGCCCGGGCGCGAAAATCTTCGTCGACGCTGACCGTCGGAATAATCGTGGAAGTGCTCATCGGGCACCCCCGGTTCGCTGCCAGAGGAAGCTGGCCAAGTGTTGGCCACGTAACGCTGCCTGCTGTTTCTCCAGCGAGCCGTTGATGTTCATCAAGCAACCGCAGTCGGCACTGAGTACCTGGTGGGCGCCGGATTCCTTCAACGACCGGGTCTTGTCCGCCACCATCGCGCCGGAAATGTCTGGCATACGGACGCTGAACGTCCCGCCAAAGCCACAACATTCGCTTTCGTGATCGTGGTTGACTCGCTCCACGTTGCTCAGTTGCGCCAACAACTCGCGACCGTGCAGGTGGGTGTTCATCTCGCGGCGTGCCGAGCACGACGTGTGCAGGGCCACTTTGACCGGTGCGCCGCTGTCCTTGAGCTGCACCTTGCAGACAAACAGCAGGAACTCGGCCAATTCATACGTGCGGGCGGCGAGCGCCTGGACTTGCTGCAGTGTGTCCGGCTCGTCCTTGAACAAGTCGGCGTAATGTTCGCGCAGCATGCCGGCGCAGGAACCCGACGGCACCACCACCGGATAATCCCCGGCAAACAACGCCAGTTGCGAGCGCGCCACGGTCCGTGCCTGCTCGGTGTAACCCGAGGTGTAGGCCGGTTGTCCGCAGCAGCTTTGGCCTTGCGGGTACTCCACGCGAATGCCTTCGCGCTCCAGCAGGTGAATCGCGTCCATCCCGGCTTCGGGATAGAACAGGTCGACCACGCAGGTGCCGAACAGGTAGACCCGTGGCGGTTTTACGCTGGGGTACTGGCGCGGTTCAGGCAGTGGCGGGGCAACCCGCGTCGCGTTCGGCACGGCGTTGTAGAAAAGCTCGCTCATCAGGCGTGTCTCCGGGTGGTCCCGGTTATCCGTCCGCTGCGGTTGCTGACTGTAAAGCGACAAGCTTTCAGCAACCTTGCAGACCGGGTTGTGAGTTGCAGACGCCGCAGGCGGGCCACGGCGTCGGTTCTTTCGCTGTTGTTTAGTGCACCAGCATGCCAGTGAACCAATAGGCTTGGGCCAGTGTGATCAGGC
Organism: Pseudomonas sp. P5_152; assembly: GCF_033989915.1. Classification (NCBI taxonomy): domain Bacteria; kingdom Pseudomonadati; phylum Pseudomonadota; class Gammaproteobacteria; order Pseudomonadales; family Pseudomonadaceae; genus Pseudomonas; species Pseudomonas sp. P5_152. The sequence continues at coordinate 3,925,003 of NZ_JASFAH010000002.1, forward strand.
CGACAATGGTTGCAAAGAATAGGCTGTGCTTGAGGGTGAAGCGGAACAGATCCGATTCCTTGCCCACCAGGCCGGTCGCGGCGCAGGCCACGGCGATCGATTGTGGCGAGATCATTTTGCCGGTTACGCCGCCGCTGGTGTTGGCGGCCACGAGCAAGGTGTCGCTGACGCCGATCTGGTGCGCGGTGGTCGCTTGCAGCGAACTGAACAGGGCATTGGAGGAGGTGTCCGAGCCGGTCAGGAACACGCCCAGCCAGCCGAGGAACGGCGAGAAGAACGGGAACGCCGCGCCGGTGCCTGCCAGGACCAGGGCCATGGTCGACGACATGCCCGAGTAGTTGGTGACGAAGGCAAACGCCAGCACCATGCCGATCGAAAGAATCGGCCAGCGCAGTTCGTAGAAGGTCTCTTTCAAAGTGGTCAGACCAGTTTTGAAATTGATCTTCAGCACCCACATCGAGATCAGTGCGGAGAAGAAAATCGCCGTGCCGGTCGCCGAAATCGGGTCCAGCTTGAACACCGCAGGAATGGCCGTCGGGTTGGTGACGATCGGGGCGACCTTGACCACCATCTGGTCCAGGTGCGGGATGGCGAAGTTGAACACCCAGCTGTACATCGAGCCGCCAGCGGCAAACATCGCCTTGAAGGGCTTGAGGGTCCAGATGGTCACCAGCACGGTGAGGATCAGGAACGGCGACCAGGCCTTGATGATTTCACCCAGGCTGTAGGGCGAAGCCACGCTGCTGCGTTTCTGCCCGAAACCACCGACGCTGGCGGTGACTACGGCGTCCGAAGTGACACCGGCGATCTGCGCGCCAGCGGTACGTTTAGGCTGCCAGACCTTGAGGAACAGGGTCAGGGAAATCAGGCTGGCCAGGGCCGAGGTGATGTCCGGCAGTTCCGGACCGATGAAGTTGGAGGTGAAGTACTGGGTGATGGCGAAGCTCAGGCCGGCCACCAGGGCGGCTGGCCAGGTTTCCCGCACGCCGCGCATGCCGTCCATCATGAACACCAGCCAGAACGGCACGAACAGCGACAGCAGCGGCAGCTGGCGGCCGGTCATGGCGCCGATCTTGAAGGCGTCGATGCCCGTCACCTGGCCGGCGACGATGATCGGGATGCCCAGTGCGCCAAACGCCACGGGTGCGGTGTTGGCAATCAGGCACAGGCCGGCGGCGTACAGCGGGTTGAAGCCAAGGCCCACCAGCAGGGCAGCGGTAATGGCCACCGGTGCACCGAAGCCTGCCGCGCCTTCGAGGAAAGCGCCGAAGCAGAAGCCGATCAGCAGCACTTGCAGGCGCTGGTCATCGGTAATCGACAGCACGGAGCTGCGGATCACTTCGAACTGGCCACTCTTGACCGTCAGTTTGTAGAGGAACACGGCGGCCACGATGATCCAGGCAATCGGCCACAGTCCGTAGGCAAAGCCATAACCGGCGGCGGCGAAGGCCATGTCGACCGGCATCTGGAAGGCGAAGATTGCCACCAGGATCGACAACGCCAGAGTGATGCTGCCGGCGACGTGTCCTTTGAGGCGGAACACGGCCAGGGCCAGGAAGAAAAATACGATGGGGATAACGGCCGCGAGCGCGGACAAGCCGAGACTGCCGAGCGGGCTGTAGAGCTGTTGCCAGGTTTGCATATGGGGTGGCCCCTAATTGTTGTTGGTCAGGCACTGAACGCGTACTTGGATAATTGGTAAGACCAATTTACAATCGCTGTGGGCTAGGTTAAAAGCCTTGTGGGTGGTGTGTCAATTTGCCGCCCTAAAACTTTTGTCGAATGAGCGGTGCAGGGGCCATCTGATCCGCTCGATCAAATGTGCTCTGGTAGGTGCTGGCGCGGCGTCAATAGGCCAGAATAGAGAGCCCGGCGAGCCGTCGGGATGGTGGAGAATGAGTTATGGGGTTTGATCAGGTTCGTCAGCGCCGTTTGTCTGACGATATTGTCGAGCAGCTCGAAGGGATGATTCTCGAGGGCACGCTGAAGTCCGGGGAGCGGCTGCCGGCAGAACGCGCCCTGGCTGAACAGTTTGGGGTGTCGCGGCCTTCGCTGCGCGAGGCGATCCAGAAATTGACAGCCAAGGGCTTGCTGGTCAGTCGTCAGGGTGGCGGCAATTATGTGGTCGAATCCCTGGGCTCGACCTTCAGCGATCCCCTGCTGCACCTGCTGGAGAGCAACCCCGAAGCCCAGCGTGACTTGCTGGAATTTCGTCACACCCTGGAAGCTTCATGCGCCTACTACGCGGCGTTGCGGGCGACTGAGGTCGACCGTCAGCGATTGACGGCGGCGTTCGATGAGTTGCAGGACTGCTACACCCGTCACGATGAAGTGAGCCGGGCGGAGGAGGGGGCTGCGGACGCCAGGTTTCACCTGGCGATTGCCGAGGCCAGCCACAACGCGGTGTTGCTGCACACCATTCGCGGGCTGTTCGATCTGCTCAAGCGCAACGTGGTGACCAACATCGGCGGTATGTACCAGCAACGCACGGAAACCCGCGACATGCTGATCACTCAGCACCGAGAGTTGTACCTGGCGATTATCGAAGGGCGCGCCGAACAGGCAAGAGAGGTTTCCAGTCGCCATATCCTGTATGTGCAGGAGGTGCTGGAAGAGGTGCGGCAGCAAGTGCAGCGCGAAGCCCGGGCGGAGCGGCGCAAGGGGATGTGATCATGATCGTTCCCACGCAGGGCGTGGGCACGATCAATTCAAGGCAAGAAGTTAGTCTTCCTTGCCCTTGTTGCGCACCGCGCGCTGCAGCTCGCGGCCGGCATCACGTTCGCGCTCGGTATCGCGCTTGTCGTATTCCTTCTTGCCCTTGCCCAGAGCGATCTCGCACTTGACCATGTGCTTGCTCCAGTACCAGGACAGGCATACGCACGCATAGCCTTTTTGCTGCACGGCAGCTGCCAGCTTTTCCAGCTCGCGCCGGTTGAGCAGCAATTTGCGAGTGCGCACCGGGTCGGCAATGACGTGGGTGCTGGCGGTCATCAGGGGCGTGATGTGGCTGCCGAGCAGCCAGGCCTCGCCATCCTTGAGCAGCACATAACTGTCGACCAGTTGCAGCTTGCTCGCCCGCAGACTTTTTACTTCCCAGCCGGCCAGGACCAGACCAGCCTCGAACCGATGTTCGATGAAGTAATCGTGTCGCGCCTTTTTATTCTGCGCGATGGTCCCTGTTGGGTGTTTCTTCTGTTTAGCCATAGGGGCGGCATTATAGGCAGTTGCGCGCGAGTCGGCTACGGGGATCCTGCGTGCTTGAGCGCATTGAGTGAATCCCGGACAATGCGCCCTCTTTTTTAGTGGTTGGGCGTAGTGTCGATGTCGTCAGACAAGGTTTCAGTCCACGGTAGTTGGGCGAGCCGTTGGGTATTCATACTCGCTGCAACCGGCTCGGCCGTGGGCCTGGGAAGCATCTGGAAATTCCCCTACATGGTCGGCGTCTATGGCGGCGGTGCGTTTGTCCTGGTGTTCCTGGCGTGTATCGCGTTGATCGGCCTGCCGGTGATGCTGGCGGAAACCCTGATTGGCCGCCGCGCCCGGCAAAGTCCGGCGAACGCCTTGAAGGTACTGGCGTTGGAGGCGGGGCATTCGGCGAAATGGTCCTGGGGGGCATTTGCCGGGATGATCACGGCGTTGTTGATCCTGTCTTTTTATAGCGTGGTCGGTGGCTGGTCCCTGGATTACATCATCAGCATGGGCCGGGGGGATTTCCAGGGTGTGGCGGCCGATCAGGTCGGCGCCTACTTTGAGGGGGTGATCGCCAACCCGTGGCGCCTGACACTCTGGCATAGCCTGTTCATGCTGCTGTCGGCGGCGGTCATTGCCAAGGGTGTGGTGGCGGGGCTGGAGCGCAGCCTGCGGATCATGATGCCGCTGTTGTTCGTGATGCTCCTGGTGTTGCTCGGCTACAGCATGACCACCGGGCATTTCATGGAGGGCGTGCATTTCATGTTCGACTTCGATTCGGCGAAAGTCCTTGGCGGCCTGTTGCCCGCCATGGGGCATGCGTTCTTTTCCCTGAGCGTGGGCGTGGGCTCGATCATGATCTACGGTGCGTATATGCCCAAGGATTCGTCGATCTCCGGCACCGTGGTCGGGGTTGCCCTGCTGGACACCTTTGTTTCGCTGCTGGCCGGCCTGGCGTTGTTTCCGATTGTGTTTGCCGGCGGCTTGAACCCGAGTGAGGGGCCTGGGCTGATGTTTGTCAGCCTGCCTTTTGCCTTTGGTAATGTGGCGTTCGGCCAGGTGATGGGGGTGGTGTTTTTTGTCCTGGTGGCCATTGCCGCCTGGAGTTCGGCGATCTCGCTGCTTGAACCGATGGTCGCGTACCTGGTTGAACGGACGAAAATCCGCCGGGGCTGGGTGACGTTCTGGCTGGCCTTCAGTTGCTGGTTTGTTGGCCTGGGGACGGTGTTTTCCTTCAATATCTGGAAGCAGGCCAAGTTTTTTGTGAACGACGGCGCCGGGTTCCACCTCTACCAATGGGGTGCGCGCAGCGGCCTGGACTTCTTTGGCGTGATCGATTTCTTCACCTCGCGGGTCATGTTGCCGCTCGGTGGATTGTGTTTTGTGGTGTTTGCGGGTTGGGTCATGAATCGGGGAGCGGTGCGCGACGAATTGTCGATCCGCAATCCGGCGCTGTTTGCCCTGACCTTGTTTTTGATGCGCTATGTGGCGCCCATCGGCATTCTTGTAGTGTTTGCCGCCCAGCTGTGGAAGTGACGCTGACATGACGACCCATATTCAACGTTCGGCCCTGTTGCCGTATCCGGCGCAAGCGCTTTATGACCTGGTCAATGACGTGGCGCGTTATCCGGAGTTCCTGCCCTGGTGTTCCGAGGCCAAGGTGATGGAAAGCTCCGCCGAGCATATGCGTGCCAGCGTCGGGGTGGCCAAGGGTGGGCTCAGCCAGCATTTTGTTACGCGTAACACGCTGGTGCCTGGGCATTCGATCGAGATGAACCTTGAGGAAGGGCCTTTCACCCAGCTGCATGGCCTCTGGGTGTTCAAGCCCTTGGGCGAGAAGGCCTGCAAGATCAGCCTGGACCTGACGTTCGACTACGCCGGGCCGATTGTGCGGGCGACACTGGGGCCGCTGTTCAATCAGGCTGCCAATACCCTGGTGGATGCGTTCTGTCAGCGGGCCAAGCAACTGCATGGTTGAGTCGATGATGGACGTCGAGGTGGTGTATGCCGCCGTTGATCGTCAGGTGTTGCTGGCGGTTCAGGTACCTGCGGGGTGTAGCGTGCGTTCGGCACTGCAGTTGTCGGGGATAGCCGGGGAGTTTGCGGAGCTGGATCTGGCGAGTTGTGCTGTGGGTATTTTTGGCAAGGTGGTGGTTGATCCTGAGCACTGCCTGGTTCGGACGGGGGATCGGATTGAGATTTATCGGCCGTTGTTGGCTGATCCCAAAGAGGTTCGTCGGTTGCGGGCGGCTAAGGCGGCGCGGGCTAGGGGGGATTGAGGTTTTTTTGGGGGGTATATTCGTTGTTGCGGTAGCGGCCACCTAGGGCTTCGCCCTTACGGCGAGGCACTTTTGACACGCAATAAAAAAGCCCGGCATGCCGGGCTTTTTCTTGTGTCGCATAATGTTACTGCGTGGTGTCCAACGGCTCTGGTGTTGGTACGGGTACGGTTTCTACGCCGTCGACGTCTTTCTGGATCTGGTCCAGTAGCGAGCCTGGCTTGACCGGCTTTTCTGGTTTTGGCTGTTCGACGTTTTCCACTGGGGCGGACACGCTGGTGCCGCTGTCCTTGCCCATCAGGGCTTCATCACGGCTTACGCCAGGCATGAAGTCGCCCGACAAGCTGACGAGTTGGTCGTCTGGATTGAAGATAACGCTGATGCGTTCCTGTTGGCGTTCACCGCCGCCAGGCTGCAGGCTGTACAGGTAATCCCAGCGATTGGCATGGAACGTGTCGGTCAGCAGAGGGTTGCCCATGATAAACCGTACTTGCCGACGGGTCATTCCCGGGCGTAACTGGTCTATCATGTCCTGCGTGACGACATTGCCCTGCTGGATGTCGATTTTGTAAACCCCGGGGAATGAACAACCGGCGAGTGCGAGCAGTCCCACGAAGGTGAAACTGGTTAGCAAGAGCTTGGTGTTTTGCATCGGTGGGCGACTTCCACTATCTTGGCTGGGACAACGTAAACGCCGATCATACCCGCATTAAGAGAAGCTGCGAAGCAGCATCGCGAGAAAGCTGACCATGGTTGAAAATAGCGAACTACGCAAAGCCGGCCTTAAAGTGACCCTGCCACGGGTCAAAATTCTGCAAATGCTCGATTCCGCCGAGCAGCGTCACATGAGTGCCGAGGATGTCTACAAGGCACTGATGGAAGCTGGCGAGGATGTCGGTCTGGCCACGGTTTACCGTGTACTGACTCAATTCGAAGCCGCTGGTCTTGTGGTCCGTCATAACTTCGACGGCGGCCACGCGGTCTTCGAACTGGCTGACGGCGGTCACCACGACCATATGGTCAACGTGGATTCCGGTGAAGTGATCGAATTCTTCGACGAAGAAATCGAAAAGCTTCAGAAGGCGATCGTCGAGAAGCACGGTTTCGAGTTGGTGGATCACAACTTGGTGCTGTACGTACGTACTAAAAAGTAAGCATGTCGCGCGGACTCAGGTCCGCGAAACGAACGAAGGCGACCCAAGGGTCGCCTTCGTGCTGTCTGGCCGATTCAACTTTTGGCCGTTACCACCATTTTTTTCGCGTGAGCCAGGGATTCCTTGGTCAGGTCGATACCCCCCAGCATTCGTGCCACTTCTTCTATTCGCTCGTTCTTGCTCAGTTTGGATACCGCAGTGCGCGTGGCTTGGTCGCCGCGGACCTTGTGCACAAACAGGTGTTGATGCCCCTGGGAGGCCACCTGCGGCAGGTGCGTGACCGTCAGGACCTGGCCGCGCTCGCCAAGGCGGCGCAGCAGTTGGCCGACAATTTCCGCGGTCGGGCCGCCGATGCCCACGTCCACTTCGTCGAACACCAGGGTCGGTATGCGCGAGGTTTGCGCGGTGATCACCTGGATGGCCAGGCTGATGCGCGACAGCTCGCCACCCGAGGCGACTTTCGCCAGCGCCTTGAGCGGTTGCCCGGGGTTGGCGCTGACCAACAGTTCCACCTGCTCCAGGCCATTGGGCAGCAGCTCGGCGCTGGTGTTGGCGCGTAGTTCGATGCTGAAACGCCCGCCCGGCATGCCCAGGCGCTGGATTTCCTGTTCGACGGCGTGGGCCAGGCTGGAGGAAGCCTGGTGGCGCAAGTCACTCAGTTCCCGGGCTTTCTCTTGGTAGTGGCGGGCGAAAGCTCCCAGCTCTTCGCTGAGGCGCTCGATGGACTCATCGTTGGCATTCAGGGTTTCGAGCTCGTCCAGCAGGCGTTGCTGGAGGTCGGCTACCTCGGTCGGCTGGATCCGGTGTTTGCGTGCCAGGGTATAGATGGTGTCCAGGCGCTCTTCGAGTTGCTGCAGGCGTGCCGGATCGGCGTCGAAGTTGTCGAGGAACCGGTTCAGTTCGCCGACTGCTTCTTCGACCTGGATCTGCGCACTGGTGAGCAAGTTGGTGGCTTCACCCAGGGCGTTGACCGAGTTGTTGACGCTGGACAGGCGATTGAGGCTGGCAGTCAGGGCGTTCAGCACATTACCGGAATCACTTTCGCTGCACTGCTCGACCACCTGTCGGCAAATGCCCAGCAGGGTTTCTGCGTTGGTCAGGTTTTTATGCTCTTGCTCAAGCTGCTCCAGCTCGTTGTCGCCGAGGCCGAGGTTTTCCAGCTCTTCGAGTTGATAGCTGAGCAACTGGTGGCGAGCGCGCTGTTCGTCGCCGGAGTTGGACAGGCGTTCGAGTTCCTGGCGGGTCTGGCGCCAGCGCTGGGCGGCGAGCTGGACCTGGCGGGCCAGGTCGGTGGCGCCGGCATATTCGTCCAGCAGGCGGCGATGGGTATCGGTCTTGAGCAGTGACTGGTGCTCGTGCTGGCTGTGGATGTCGATCAGCAGTTCGCCGAGGGCCTTGAGGTCGCCAAGGGGGCAGGGCGTGCCGTTGATGTAGCCGCGCGAGCGACCCTCGGCGGTGATGACCCGGCGCAGGATGCACGGGCCGTCGTTGTCCAGGTCGCGCTCGGCGAGCCAGGTGCGGGCTTCCGGGATATCAACCAGGTCGAAGGTGGCGAGGATGTCGGCCTTTTCCGCTCCCGGGCGTACCACGCCGCTGTCGGCGCGATCGCCCAGGGTCAGACCCAGGGCGTCGAGCATGATCGACTTGCCGGCGCCGGTTTCCCCTGTGATCACGCTCATCCCGCGATCCAGTTCGAGATCGAGATGTTCAACGATGGCGTAGTTGTGTACGGACAGGTGCACCAGCATAAAGGCCGCTCCCAGGCTTAATGTCTGGTTATTTATACAGTAGTTTATTTGCCCCTGACAATGCCCTCGTTTAGCTCGATTTGCTTGGTGTCGGTGTTTTTTTAAAACCTGGCGCCAGGCCAATTCAGCGGTTTTTGTGTGGGTAATGCGCTTCTGCACACGGCAGGCCCTTGAACCTGCAAATTGCGACCCCATATACCGGAACAGAAGCGCGAGTCGAGTTCGCGCACGATTTTGAAAGGAGAAATCTATGGCTGACGAACAGACGCTGGATACGCAAAATCTAGACGCCAATCAGGCTCCCCAAGCATCGGGTGAAGACCTGGTGGCTCGTGTACAAGTGCTCGAAGAGCAACTGGCTGGCGCTCAGGATCAGGCTTTGCGTGTTGCAGCTGATCTGCAGAACGTCCGCCGTCGCGCCGAGCAGGATGTAGAAAAGGCTCACAAGTTCGCGCTGGAAAAATTCGCTGGCGACCTGCTGCCGATCATCGACAGCCTGGAGCGCGGCCTGGAGTTGTCCAATCCGGACGACGAAAGCATTCGTCCGATGCGTGAAGGGATCGAACTGACCCTGAAAATGTTCCAGGACACCCTGAAACGTTATCAGCTGGAAGCGATCGATCCGGAAGGTGAGCCGTTCAACGCCGAGCACCATCAAGCGATGGCGATGCAGGAAAGCGCCGACATGGAGCCCAACAGCGTGCTGAAGGTGTTCCAGAAGGGCTACGTGCTCAATGGTCGCCTGCTGCGCCCGGCCATGGTTGTGGTCAGCAAGGCCCCGGCGCCGGTTTCGCCCTCGATTGACGAGCAGGCTTGAAATCCGCCGCAAGGCCCCCATTTATAAGTCAAGCGTTTAAGTGCTACCGCAGTTAGCCACCACTGCTGCGGCAACCAAATCCAAAGTTTCGGGAGAGTTAACATGGGCAAAATTATCGGTATCGACCTGGGGACTACCAACTCCTGCGTCTCCATCCTTGAAAACGGCAACGTAAAAGTTATCGAGAACGCCGAAGGCGCGCGTACCACTCCGTCGATCGTGGCCTACGCCAACGATGGCGAAATCCTGGTTGGCCAGTCGGCCAAGCGTCAGGCAGTGACCAATCCGCATAACACCCTGTACGCGGTGAAGCGTTTGATCGGTCGTCGCTTCGAAGAAGAAGTGGTTCAGAAAGACATCCAGATGGTCCCTTACAAGATCGTCAAGGCAGACAATGCCGACGCTTGGGTTGAAGTGAACGGCCAGAAAATGTCGCCGCCACAGATCTCGGCTGAAATCCTCAAGAAAATGAAGAAAACCGCCGAAGACTACCTCGGCGAAGCAGTGACTGAAGCGGTGATCACCGTTCCTGCCTACTTCAACGACAGCCAGCGTCAGGCGACCAAAGACGCCGGCCGTATTGCTGGCCTGGACGTAAAACGCATCATCAACGAACCAACCGCAGCTGCACTGGCTTACGGTATGGACAAGGCCAAGGGCGATCACACCGTGATCGTTTATGACCTGGGCGGCGGTACTTTCGACGTTTCGGTGATCGAAATCGCTGAAGTCGATGGCGAGCACCAGTTCGAAGTGCTGGCCACCAACGGTGACACGTTCCTGGGCGGTGAAGACTTTGACATTCGTCTGATCGACTACCTCGTCGACGAATTCAAGAAAGAAAGCGGCATGAACCTCAAGGGTGACCCGCTGGCCATGCAGCGCCTGAAAGAAGCCGCTGAAAAAGCCAAGATCGAGCTGTCTTCGAGCCTGCAGACTGACGTCAACCTGCCGTACATCACTGCAGACGCGACCGGTCCTAAGCACTTGAACGTGAAAATCTCCCGCGCCAAGCTGGAAGCGCTGGTAGAAGACCTGGTTCAACGCACCATCGAGCCTTGCCGCATTGCGCTGAAAGACTCGGGTATCGACGTTGGCGCGATCAACGACGTGATCCTGGTCGGCGGTCAGACCCGTATGCCTCTGGTGCAGAAGGCTGTTACCGATTTCTTCGGTAAAGAAGCCCGTAAAGACGTGAACCCGGACGAAGCGGTTGCCATGGGTGCTGCTATCCAGGGCGCGGTACTGGCCGGTGACGTGAAAGACGTGCTGCTGCTCGACGTCAGCCCGCTGACCCTGGGTATCGAAACCATGGGTGGCGTGATGACCGCGCTGATCGAGAAAAACACCACGATTCCTACCAAGAAATCGCAAGTGTTCTCGACTGCCGATGACAACCAGGGCGCTGTGACCATTCACGTGCTGCAAGGCGAGCGTAAGCAAGCTGCCCAGAACAAGTCCCTGGGCAAGTTCGACCTGGCTGAGATTCCACCAGCACCACGTGGCGTGCCACAAATTGAAGTGACCTTCGACATCGACGCCAACGGCATCCTGCACGTAGGCGCCAAGGACAAGGCCACCGGCAAGACCCAGTCGATCGTGATCAAGGCCAACTCCGGTCTGTCCGAGGAAGAAATTCAGCAGATGATTCGTGATGCTGAAACCAACGCCGACGAAGACCGCAAGTTCGAAGAGCTGGCGTCCGCCCGCAACCAGGGTGATGCGCTGGTGCACTCGACTCGCAAGATGGTCGCAGATGCTGGCGACAAAGTGACTGCCGAAGAGAAGGCCGCCATCGAAGCTGCAGTGGTTGCCCTGGAAGCCGCCGTCAAAGGCGACGACAAGGCTGCCATCGACGCCAAGGTCGAGGAGCTGTCGAAAGTCTCCGCGCCAGTGGCGCAGAAGATGTACGCCGAACAGGCTCAGCCAGCTGAAGGCGCAGCACCACAAGGTGAATCGGCGCAAAAGGCTGACGACGTTGTCGATGCTGAGTTTGAAGAAGTTAAAGACCACAAGTAAGTTGTTGGTCGGCCGGTTGACTGCCTTTGTGCGGTGACTGGTAGGATGTCGCCGCGCGGGAGCTTGCTCCCGCGTTGGCGTGTCTGGAGTACACGAATTTTTACCGCGTGCGACAACGTTCGCCTGCGGATGGTATGGCCGGGAATGCTCCTGCTTTTCGAGCCGCAAGTACCGTATCGAATCAAAGACCAGGATCGTTGAATTGACGTGAGTTGGGTCCGGGCCTGTATTGGGGCTCAACGAGTTTGGCAAGGCTCAGGAGGGGTTTGCCGGACGTCCTTAAGAGTGCAAAGACTTATGGCAAAGCGTGACTATTACGAAGTGTTGGGTGTCGAGCGTGGCACGAGCGAAGCAGACCTGAAGAAGGCCTACCGTCGCTTGGCGATGAAGCATCACCCGGACCGTAATCCTGACGACAAAGCGTCGGAAGAAATGTTCAAGGAGGCCAACGAGGCCTACGAAGTACTGTCCGATTCCAGCAAGCGCGCGGCGTACGACCAGTATGGTCATGCCGGTGTCGACCCAAGCATGGGTGGCGGCGGTGCCGGTTTCGGCGGGCAGAACTTCTCTGACATCTTTGGTGATGTGTTCAGTGATTTCTTTGGTGGTGGTCGTGGCGGTTCCCGTGGCGGCGCGCAGCGCGGCAGCGACCTGCGCTACACCCTGGAGCTGAACCTGGAAGAAGCGGTGCGCGGCACGACCGTGAATATCCGGGTTCCGACGCTGGTCAACTGCCAGCCGTGCGACGGTTCGGGCGCCAAGAAGGGCTCCTCGCCCGTGACGTGCCCAACCTGCGGCGGTATCGGCCAGGTGCGCATGCAGCAAGGGTTCTTCTCGGTGCAGCAAACCTGCCCGCGTTGCCACGGCCAGGGCAAGATCATTTCCGACCCGTGCAACTCCTGCAATGGCGAAGGGCGTGTCGAAGAGTACAAGACCCTGTCGGTGAAAGTGCCGGCGGGCGTTGATACTGGTGATCGCATCCGCCTGTCGGGTGAGGGTGAGGCGGGGACCCAGGGTGGGCCGACCGGCGACCTGTACGTGGTGATCAACGTGCGCGAGCACTCGATCTTCCAGCGCGACGGCAAGCACTTGTTCTGTGAAGTGCCAATCAGCTTTGTCGATGCTGCCTTGGGCGGCGAGCTGGAGATTCCGACTCTCGATGGTCGGGTCAAGCTGAAGATCCCTGAGGGTACGCAAACCGGCAAGCAGTTCCGCGTGCGTGGCAAAGGCGTTGCGCCGGTGCGTGGCGGTGGTGCTGGCGACCTGATGTGCCGTGTGGCGGTCGAGACTCCGGTCAACCTGAGTCGTCGTCAGCGTGAATTGCTGGAAGAGTTCCGCAGCTCCCTGGCGGATGACAACAGCCACTCGCCGAAAACCACGGGTTGGTTCGAAGGCGTGAAGCGTTTCTTCGGCGACCTGTAAGGAATCTGGTATGCGACGTATAGCTGTGATGGGCGCTGCTGGGCGCATGGGCAAGATTCTGGTGGAGGCGGTGCAGCAGCGCGCACCGCTCACTGGCCTGACGGCGGCCATCGTGCGCCCTGGCAGCACGCTGATCGGCGTGGATGCCGGTGAGCTGGCGTCGCTGGGGCGGATCGGGGTGTCCCTGGTGGGCAACCTGGAGGTCGTGGCGCAGGAGTTCGATGTGTTGATCGACTTCACGCTGCCGGAAGTCATGCTCAAGAACCTGGCGTTCTGCCGCAAGGCAGGCAAGGCCATGGTCATCGGCACGACGGGCCTGGACGCCGCGCAGAAGCAGGTGCTGGCCGAGGCGGGCAAGGATATTCCGATCGTGTTTGCGGCCAACTTCAGCGTCGGGGTCAACCTGTCGCTCAAGCTGCTGGATATGGCGGCGCGGGTGTTGGGTGATGATGCCGATATCGAGATCATCGAGGCTCATCACCGGCACAAGATCGATGCGCCATCCGGCACGGCGCTGCGCATGGGCGAGGTGATTGCCGATGCGCTGGGGCGTGACTTGCAGAAGGTCGCGGTCTACGGTCGTGAAGGCCATACCGGCGCTCGTGAGCGCGAGACCATTGGCTTTGCCACCGTGCGCGGTGGTGATGTGGTGGGTGATCACACAGTGCTGTTCGCCTGCGAGGGTGAGCGCCTGGAGGTGACTCACAAGGCTTCCAGTCGCATGACCTTCGCCAAGGGTGCGGTGCGTGCTGCGCTATGGCTCGATGGTCGCGAACCAGGCCTGTATGACATGCAAGACGTGCTCGATTTGCGTTAAGATGTGCCCGAAATCGGGTTCGAGCCCTGCGCTCGAGCCCGTTTTTCCCCGCCAAGCGACGCCCTGTCGCATTCTCTAGCCTTTCAGGCTCATTGGCGGTAGACCAAAAATGCCTTTTTCTGTAAGCTACAGCTTTAGTGTGTCCACTAAAAGCGCGCAGAATAATTCAGTGAAGAAGCGGGGTGACGTGTCCATACGTCACTCCGCTTTTTTACAACCTGCGATCGCCCCTTCAGGCTTTATTTACGGGAGGTCTTCTTGACTAAGCCAGCCATACTCGCCCTTGCTGATGGCAGCATTTTTCGCGGCGAAGCCATTGGAGCCGACGGTCAAACCGTTGGAGAGGTGGTGTTTAACACCGCCATGACCGGCTATCAGGAAATCCTTACCGATCCTTCCTACGCCCAACAGATCGTTACCCTGACTTACCCGCATATCGGCAACACTGGCACCACGCCAGAAGATGCCGAGTCCGACCGCGTATGGTCTGCCGGCCTGGTCATCCGTGACCTGCCTCTGGTTGCGAGCAACTGGCGTAACACCATGTCCCTGTCCGACTACCTGAAAGCCAACAATGTGGTGGCTATTGCTGGTATCGACACCCGCCGCCTGACACGCATCCTGCGTGAGAAAGGCGCGCAGAACGGCTGCATCATGGCTGGTGACAATATCTCTGAAGAAGCCGCTCTGGCAGCAGCGCGCGGTTTCCCAGGCCTGAAGGGCATGGACCTGGCGAAAGTCGTCAGCACCAAAGAGCAATATGAATGGCGCTCGACTGTCTGGGACCTGAAAACCGACAGCCACGCGACCATCGAAGCCAGCGAGTTGCCCCATCACGTGGTGGCTTACGACTACGGCGTCAAGCTGAACATCCTGCGCATGCTGGTCGAGCGCGGCTGCCGCGTCACCGTGGTGCCGGCGCAAACCCCGGCGGCCGACGTCCTGGCCCTCAAGCCAGACGGCGTGTTCCTGTCCAACGGCCCGGGTGACCCGGAGCCTTGCGACTACGCGATCCAGGCGATCAAGGAAGTCCTTGAAACCGAGATCCCGGTGTTCGGTATCTGCCTCGGTCACCAACTGCTGGCCCTGGCCTCCGGCGCCAAGACCCTGAAAATGGGCCACGGCCACCACGGTGCCAACCACCCGGTCCAGGACCTGGACAGCGGTGTGGTGATGATCACCAGCCAGAACCACGGTTTTGCCGTGGACGAAGCGACCCTGCCAGCCAACGTGCGTGCGATCCACAAATCGCTGTTCGACGGCACCCTGCAAGGTATCGAGCGTACCGACAAGAGCGCCTTCAGCTTCCAGGGTCACCCTGAAGCCAGCCCTGGCCCGAACGACGTAGCGCCACTGTTCGATCGCTTCATCAACGAGATGGCCAAGCGTCGCTGAGCGCGGGCCTAGATGTAGCAAAGCCTGAGGGTGGCCACCGCTGCGGTGACCCCCTCAAGGCTTCACAGATTGAACAAGACGGCTTGCCGACTGACCTGCGGATTTGAGTGACAAACCCATGCCAAAACGTACAGACATTAAAAGCATCCTGATTCTCGGCGCTGGCCCGATCGTTATCGGCCAGGCCTGCGAATTCGACTACTCCGGCGCCCAGGCTTGCAAAGCCCTGCGCGAAGAGGGTTACCGCGTCATCCTGGTGAACTCCAACCCAGCCACCATCATGACCGACCCGGCCATGGCTGACGCCACCTACATCGAACCGATCAAGTGGCAGACCGTTGCCAAGATCATCGAGAAAGAGCGTCCAGATGCACTGCTGCCAACCATGGGCGGCCAGACCGCGCTGAACTGCGCCCTGGACCTGGAGCGCGAAGGCGTTCTGGAAAAATTCGGTGTGGAAATGATCGGCGCCAACGCCGACACCATCGACAAGGCTGAAGACCGTTCGCGTTTCGACAAGGCGATGAAATCCATCGGCCTGGACTGCCCGCGCTCCGGTATCGCCCACAGCATGGAAGAGGCCAATGCGGTCCTCGAGAAGCTGGGCTTCCCGTGCATCATCCGTCCGTCCTTCACCATGGGCGGCACCGGTGGCGGTATCGCTTACAACCGTGAAGAGTTCGAAGAAATCTGTGCCCGTGGCCTGGACCTGTCGCCGACCAAGGAACTGCTGATCGACGAATCCCTGATCGGCTGGAAAGAGTACGAAATGGAGGTTGTCCGCGATAAGAAGGACAACTGCATCATCGTCTGCTCGATCGAAAACTTCGACCCGATGGGCGTGCACACCGGTGACTCGATCACTGTTGCGCCAGCACAGACCCTGACGGACAAGGAATACCAGATCCTGCGTAACGCCTCCCTGGCGGTACTGCGCGAGATCGGCGTGGAAACCGGTGGTTCCAACGTACAGTTCGGTATCTGCCCGGACACAGGCCGCATGGTTGTCATCGAGATGAACCCGCGTGTGTCCCGTTCCTCGGCACTCGCTTCCAAGGCTACCGGCTTCCCGATCGCCAAGGTCGCAGCCAAGCTGGCGGTCGGCTACACCCTCGACGAGCTGTCGAACGACATCACCGGCGGCAAGACCCCGGCGTCCTTCGAGCCGTCCATCGACTACGTCGTGACCAAGCTGCCGCGTTTCGCCTTCGAGAAATTCGCCAAGGCTGACGCGCGCCTGACCACGCAGATGAAGTCGGTTGGTGAAGTCATGGCCATCGGCCGGACCTTCCAGGAATCCCTGCAGAAAGCCCTGCGCGGCCTGGAAGTCGGCGTCTGCGGCCTGGACGAGAAAGTTGACCTGAGCAACCCGGAAAGCATGAGCGTGCTCAAGCGCGAGCTGACCGTGCCGGGTGCCGAGCGTATCTGGTACGTGGCGGACGCAATGCGCTCCGGCATGAGTGTTGACGACATCTTCAGCATGACCATGATCGATCGTTGGTTCCTGGTGCAGATGGAAGATCTGATCAAGGACGAAGAGAAGGTCAAGACCCTGGGTCTGACCAGCATCGACCGCGACCTGATGTTCCGTCTCAAGCGCAAAGGCTTCTCCGACATGCGCCTGGCCAAGCTGCTGGGTGTGACCGAGAAGGCCCTGCGCCGTCACCGCCACAAGCTCGAGGTGTACCCGGTCTACAAGCGCGTTGATACCTGCGCGGCCGAGTTCGCCACCGACACCGCCTACCTGTACTCGACCTACGAGGAGGAGTGCGAGGCTGCGCCATCGGGTCGCGACAAGATCATGATCCTGGGCGGCGGTCCAAACCGTATCGGCCAGGGCATCGAGTTCGACTACTGCTGCGTTCACGCGGCACTGGCGCTGCGCGACGACGGGTACGAGACCATCATGGTCAACTGCAACCCGGAAACTGTTTCCACTGACTACGACACTTCCGATCGCCTGTACTTCGAACCGGTGACCCTGGAAGACGTGCTGGAAATCGTCCGCGTCGAGAAGCCTAAAGGCGTGATCGTCCAGTACGGCGGCCAGACCCCGCTGAAACTGGCGCGTGCTCTTGAAGAGGCTGGCGTACCGATCATTGGCACCAGCCCTGACGCCATCGACCGCGCTGAAGACCGTGAGCGTTTCCAGCAAATGGTCGAGCGCCTGAATCTGCGTCAGCCGCCTAACGCTACCGTGCGCAGCGAAGACGAAGCCATTCGCGCCGCCGGCAAGATCGGTTACCCGCTGGTGGTGCGTCCGTCCTACGTACTGGGCGGCCGTGCGATGGAAATCGTTTACGAAGAAGAAGAGCTCAAGCGCTACCTGCGTGACGCGGTGAAAGTGTCCAACGACAGCCCGGTGCTGCTCGACCACTTCCTCAACTGCGCCATCGAAATGGACGTGGATGCGGTCTGTGACGGCACCGACGTGGTGATCGGCGCGATCATGCAGCACATCGAGCAGGCCGGCGTTCACTCCGGTGACTCCGCGTGCTCGCTGCCGCCGTACTCGCTGCCGGCGCACATCCAGGACGAGATGCGCGAACAGGTCAAGAAAATGGCCCTGGAACTGGGCGTGGTCGGCTTGATGAACGTACAGTTGGCGCTGCAAGGCGACGACATCTACGTGATCGAAGTCAACCCACGCGCTTCGCGTACCGTGCCGTTCGTGTCCAAGTGCATCGGTGTTTCCCTGGCCATGATCGCGGCTCGCGTGATGGCCGGTAAGACCCTGAAGGAAATCGGCTTCACCAAGGAAATCATTCCTAACTTCTACAGCGTGAAAGAGGCGGTGTTCCCATTCGCCAAATTCCCTGGCGTTGACCCGATCCTGGGCCCAGAGATGAAGTCCACCGGTGAAGTGATGGGCGTGGGTGACACCTTCGGTGAAGCGTTCGCCAAGGCCCAGATGGGCGCCAGCGAAGTGCTGCCGACCGGCGGTACCGCGTTCATCAGCGTGCGCGACGACGACAAGCCACTGGTTGCCGGCGTAGCGCGTGATCTGATCAGCCTGGGCTTTGAAGTGGTTGCCACTGCCGGGACAGCCAAGCTGATCGAAGCAGCGGGCCTGAAAGTGCGTCGTGTGAACAAGGTGACCGAAGGTCGTCCGCACGTGGTCGACATGATCAAGAATGACGAAGTCACGCTGATCATCAACACCACCGAAGGCCGTCAGTCGATCGCTGATTCCTATTCCATTCGTCGTAATGCCTTGCAGCACAAGATCTACTGCACCACCACCATTGCTGCTGGCGAAGCCATCTGCGAAGCGTTGAAGTTCGGTCCCGAGAAGACCGTGCGCCGCTTGCAGGATCTACACGCAGGATTGAAGGCATGATCAAATACCCAATGACCGTCCAGGGCGCGCGCGCCCTGGAAGAAGAGCACACTCACCTGACCAAGGTCGTACGTCCAAAGCTTAGCCAGGACATCGGTACGGCCCGCGAGCTGGGTGACTTGAAGGAAAACGCCGAGTACCACGCTGCCCGCGAGCAGCAGGGTATGGTCGAGGCGCGGATTCGTGACATTGAAGGCCGGATTCAGAACCAGGTCATCATCGATGTCACGAGCATCCCGCACACCGGCAAAGTGATTTTCGGTACTACCGTGGAAATCGCCAACGTCGAGACGGATGAGCGCGTTACTTACCACATCGTGGGTGAGGACGAGGCTGACTTCAAACTCGGCAAGATTTCCGTCGGTTCGCCCTTGGCCCGCGCCTTGATTGCCAAGGAAGAGGGTGATGTGGTGGCGGTCAAGACGCCGGGTGGCGTGATCGAGTATGAGATTGTCGAAGTCCGCCATATCTGAAGGCTGGCGCCCGCTGCGTGCGGGCGCCATGCTCTGGCAGCTGACCCAGATGTTGTGGGTTGGCGGCCTGTGGCTGCTGCATTTGGGTTTGCTGCCGGTGCTGGGCCAGATTGGCCTGGCGCCGCTGCTGATCAATGAAATTTCAAGCATGCTGAGTACGCTGCTGGTGGGTTTTTCAGCGGCGTGCGTGGTTTCTCAGGTTTTGGTGCTGGTTCAGGCCAAGGGCCTTGTCAGTCTATGGCGCGATATTCGCGGGCAACTGCTGTTGATGGCGTTGTATGCAAGCACGATGTACCTGGTGGTACGCATGCAATGGCCGGAGGCGGAGCATTGGCTTTTGTTCAGCTACCTGGTGCTGGGGTTTTCCGGTTTGCTGCTGGTGCTGCAGCCGGTGCCAGGATGGGGTGGCAGGGTGCGCGAAGCACACCCTTGACCCGTTTCATCACTTGAAGCGGTGGACGTTCGACAGTTGCTTGTTTACGCTGAAGTTCTTGCGGTAAATCAGCGCCATCTTGCCGATGACCTGTACCAGGTCCGCCTTGCCGACCTTGCACAGTTCGGCAATGGCAGCCAGGCGCGATTCGCGATCGAGGATGTTGAGCTTGATCTTGATCAGTTCGTGATCGCCCAATGCGCGTTCCAGCTCGGCTAACACACCTTCAGTCAAACCGTTGTCAGCCACCGTCAAAACTGGTTTCAGATGGTGGCCAATGGATTTGTACTGTTTCTTCTGCTCTTGAGTGAGCGGCATAATCTGACCCTTTAGTCTGGATTCTGTAAAATGGCGGCCATTTTACCCGAGGGTGCGTGGATCCGCCCAATTAATCACGACCCTAATCATCGAGGTGCCCAATGGCGCGTTCCAAGACAAGCCTTGGTTGGCTGAAAAGACATGTCAATGATCCCTATGTGAAGCAGGCGCAGAAGGATGGCTACCGTTCGCGTGCCAGTTACAAGCTTCTGGAGGTCCAGGAGAAATACAAGCTGATCCGTCCGGGCATGAGCGTTGTCGACCTGGGTGCGGCGCCCGGTGGCTGGTCGCAGGTCACCAGTCGGCTGATCGGTGGTCAGGGGCGCCTGATCGCCTCGGACATCCTGGAAATGGACAGCATTCCGGACGTGACCTTCATTCAGGGTGACTTCACTCAGGACGCAGTGCTCGCGCAGATCCTTGAGGCCGTGGGTAATTCGCAGGTTGACCTTGTGATTTCCGATATGGCCCCCAATATGAGTGGTACGCCTGAGGTAGACATGCCAAAAGCCATGTTTCTTTGTGAGCTGGCGCTTGATTTGGCCGCCCGGATACTCAAGCCCGGTGGCAATTTCGTGATCAAGGTTTTTCAGGGTGAAGGGTTTGACGCTTACGTGAAGGACGCTCGTCAGAAGTTCGACAAGGTCCAGATGATCAAGCCGGACTCTTCCCGTGGCAGTTCCCGCGAGCAATATATGCTGGCTTGGGGCTACCGCGGCCGTAGTGAGTAAAACGAGGTTTTTTTGCGGGGCGATAGGTTTTTAGTATTTCGCCCCACAAGCAATAGCGAATATTGTGTAGTCAATGTTTCACAAAGGGTTACAGACGGCGCCTGCCAGAGCTGTAGGTAATGTAGTAAGTTAGGCCGGTGAATATCATGCGAAGCGCGCGCCAGTTGCGGAGCTTGCTTCAGAGGGTAGTTAATTGAACGATATGGCAAAGAATCTTATCCTGTGGTTGATCATCGCGGCTGTCCTGGTGACGGTGATGAACAACTTCTCCAGCCCTAACGAGCCACAGACCCTCAACTATTCCGACTTCATCCAGCAGGTCAAGGATGGCAAGGTCGAGCGCGTAGCCGTGGACGGTTATGTCATCACTGGCAAGCGCAATGATGGCGACAGCTTCAAGACCATTCGTCCGGCCATTCAGGACAACGGTCTGATCGGCGACCTCGTGGACAACCACGTGGTAGTCGAAGGCAAGCAGCCTGAGCAGCAAAGTATCTGGACCCAACTGCTGGTTGCCAGCTTCCCGATCCTGGTGATCATTGCCGTGTTCATGTTCTTCATGCGCCAGATGCAAGGCGGTGCAGGCGGCAAGGGCGGGCCGATGAGCTTCGGCAAGAGCAAGGCGCGCCTGCTCTCCGAAGATCAGGTGAAAACCACCCTGGCTGACGTTGCTGGTTGCGACGAAGCCAAGGAGGAAGTCGGCGAGTTGGTCGAGTTCCTGCGAGATCCGGGCAAGTTCCAGCGCCTGGGTGGCCGCATTCCCCGTGGTGTGCTGATGGTTGGCCCGCCAGGTACCGGTAAAACCCTGCTGGCCAAGGCCATTGCCGGCGAAGCCAAGGTGCCGTTCTTCACCATCTCTGGTTCCGACTTCGTCGAAATGTTCGTGGGTGTGGGTGCCAGCCGTGTTCGTGACATGTTTGAACAGGCGAAAAAGCACGCACCTTGCATCATCTTCATCGATGAGATCGACGCTGTCGGTCGCCATCGTGGTGCTGGCATGGGCGGTGGTCACGACGAGCGTGAGCAGACTCTCAACCAGTTGCTGGTGGAGATGGACGGCTTCGAAATGAATGACGGCATCATCGTCATTGCCGCGACCAACCGTCCGGACGTACTCGACCCGGCGCTGCTGCGTCCGGGCCGTTTCGACCGCCAGGTGGTGGTCGGCCTGCCAGATATCCGTGGTCGCGAGCAGATCCTCAAGGTTCACATGCGTAAAGTGCCAATGGGTGACGACGTCGCTCCAGCGGTGATCGCCCGTGGTACCCCGGGTTTCTCCGGTGCCGACCTGGCCAACCTGGTGAACGAGGCATCGCTGTTCGCTGCCCGTACCGGCAAGCGCATCGTCGAGATGAAGGAATTCGAACTGGCCAAGGACAAGATCATGATGGGCGCCGAGCGCAAATCCATGGTCATGTCCGAGAAAGAGAAGCGCAACACTGCTTATCACGAAGCGGGTCACGCAATTGTCGGTCGTGTCGTGCCTGAGCACGATCCGGTCTACAAGGTTTCGATCATTCCCCGTGGTCGTGCGCTGGGTGTGACCATGTTCCTGCCGGAAGAGGATCGCTACAGCCTGTCCAAGCGTGCGCTGATCAGCCAGATCTGCTCGTTGTATGGTGGCCGTATCGCCGAAGAGATGACCCTGGGCTTCGACGGTGTCACCACCGGTGCCTCGAACGACATCATGCGTGCCAGCCAGATCGCGCGAAACATGGTGACCAAGTGGGGCCTGTCGGAAAAACTCGGTCCTCTGATGTACGCCGAAGAAGAGGGTGAGGTATTCCTCGGTCGTGGCGGCGGCGGTCAGCACGCCAGTTTCTCGGGCGAGACGGCGAAGCTGATCGACTCCGAGGTGCGCAGCATCATTGACCAGTGCTATGGCACCGCCAAGCAGATCCTGACGGACAACCGCGACAAGCTCGACGCGATGGCCGACGCACTAATGAAGTACGAAACCATCGATGCCGATCAAATCGACGACATCATGGCGGGCCGCACGCCGCGTGAACCGCGTGACTGGTCTGGTGGCACGGGCACTTCCGGTACGCCTCCTGTAGTCCAGGATGAGCGTCCGCAAACCCCTATCGGCGGCCCGGCTGCTGACGTTTAAGGTTTGAAATGACTCTTGTACAGTCCTCAACCCGGTTGCCTTGCGGCAACCGGGTTCTTGATTTGGCCCATACGCATGTCATGGGCATTCTCAATGTCACTCCTGATTCTTTCTCCGACGGCGGTCGTTTCAGTCAGCTCGATGCTGCCCTGAAGCACGCCGAGGCGATGGTGTCCGCGGGCGCTACCTTGATCGACGTCGGCGGTGAGTCGACTCGACCAGGTGCGCGGGCGGTCTCGCCGCTGGAGGAACTGGAGCGCGTAGCGCCGATTGTCGAGCGCCTGCACCGTGAACTAGATGTGATTATCTCGGTCGATACCTCCACGCCTGCGGTCATGCGTGAAACTGCGCGCCTGGGTGCGGGGTTGATCAATGATGTTCGCTCGCTGCGGCGAGACGGTGCGCTGGACGCTGCAGCAGCTACCGGCCTGCCGGTATGCCTGATGCATATGCTCGGCGAGCCGGGAGATATGCAGGACAACCCCCACTATGCTGATGTAACGCGCGAAGTCGCAGGATTTCTCGCCGAGCGCATGGCGCAGTGTGTTGCAGTCGGTATCCCGGTCGAGCGGATTGTTCTGGATCCCGGCTTCGGATTCGCCAAGAACCTGCGGCACAACTTGAGTCTGTTCAAGCATATGGAGGCCCTGCATGCATTGGGGCGCCCGCTGCTGGTTGGGGTGTCTCGCAAAAGCATGATAGGGCAGGCGCTTAATCGCCCGGTGGGCGAGCGACTGCATGGCGGCCTCGCGCTCGCAGCGCTGGCGATGGTCAAGGGCGCGCGAATCCTGCGCGTGCATGACGTCGCCGAAACTGTGGACGTAGTGCGAATGATCGCAGCGGTAGAATCAGCCGAATAAGAATGTTGGAGTACTTATGACTAAAAAATATTTTGGCACCGACGGTATCCGTGGTCGGGTCGGTACCTACCCGATTACTCCTGACTTTATGCTCAAGCTCGGCTGGGCTGCTGGCATGGCGTTCCGGAAAATGGGCGCCTGCAAAGTCCTGGTGGGCAAGGACACGCGTATCTCCGGATACATGTTCGAATCGGCGCTCGAGGCCGGACTGACGTCCGCCGGGGCGGATGTGATGCTGCTGGGGCCAATGCCTACGCCCGCCATCGCCTACCTGACGCGTACCTTTCATGCTGAAGCCGGCATCGTGATCAGTGCTTCGCACAATCCTCATGACGATAACGGCATCAAGTTTTTCTCCGGACAGGGCACCAAGCTGCCGGACGACATCGAGCTGATGATCGAAGAACTGCTCGACACCCCGATGGTGGTAGTCGAGTCCAGCAAGATCGGCAAAGTGTCGCGCATCAACGATGCGTCCGGCCGCTACATTGAGTTCTGCAAAAGCAGTGTGCCGACCGGTACCAGTTTTTCCGGGCTGAAGATTGTCATCGATTGCGCCCATGGCGCGGTGTACAAGGTCGCGCCGAGTGTCTTTCGCGAGCTGGGCGCCGAAGTGGTGGTGCTCTCTGCACAACCCAATGGCCTGAACATCAATGACAACTGCGGCTCGACCCATATGGGGCAGTTGCAGGCTGCGGTCCTGGCCGAGCAAGCCGACCTGGGTATCGCCTTCGACGGTGATGGCGATCGGGTGCTGATGGTTGATCACACGGGTGCGATCGTCGACGGCGATGAGCTGTTGTTCATCATTGCCCGTGATCTGCACGAGCGTGGAATCCTGCAGGGCGGGGTAGTGGGCACGCTGATGAGTAACCTGGGGCTGGAGCTGGCCCTGGAAGAGCTGAAGATCCCGTTTGTGCGGGCCAATGTCGGTGACCGCTACGTGATTGCCGACCTGTTGGAGCGCGGTTGGAAGGTCGGGGGTGAAAACTCCGGGCATATCGTTTGCTTCAATCACACCACCACCGGTGATGCGATCATTGCTGCGTTGCAGGTGTTGATGGCCTTGAAAGATCGCGACGAAGGTCTCGCCCAGGCGCGCCAGGCGCTGCGCAAATGCCCTCAAGTATTGATCAATGTGCGCTTTGCGGGCGGGGTAAATCCTGTCGAGCACGCGGCCGTCAAGGAGGCGAGCGCCCGCGTTACCAAGGCAATGGCAGGGCGTGGTCGGGTCTTGCTGCGCAAGTCCGGTACCGAGCCGCTGGTGCGTGTGATGGTCGAAGGCGAGGATGAAACCCTGGTTCGTGGATACGCTGAAGAGCTGGCAAAACTGGTTGGTGAAGTTTCTGCCTGAATTCGGCTTGCCAGCAATGATGTGGTTGGGTAACATCTGCGCCCACTTTGACCGACGAGGTAAAGCATGCGTCGCCCTATGGTAGCTGGTAACTGGAAGATGCACGGTACCCGCGCCAGCGTCGCTGAGCTGATCGAAGGTCTCGGTGGTCTGGCCTTGCCGAGCGGTGTTGATGTCGCGGTATTCCCACCTTGCTTGTTTATCAACCAAGTGGTTGATGGCCTGGAAGGCAAGTCGATTTCGGTCGGCGCGCAGAATTCTGCGGTGGAAGCCATGCAAGGTGCACTGACGGGTGAAGTTGCGCCGAGTCAGTTGGTGGATGCAGGGTGTTCCCTGGTGCTTGTAGGGCACTCCGAACGCCGCCAGATAATGGGCGAGCGCGACGAGATGCTGATTCGCAAGTTCGCAGCGGCACAGGCATGTGGCTTGACTCCGGTGTTGTGTGTAGGGGAAACCCTCGAGCAGCGTGAAGCCGGACAAACTCTTGAGGTTGTCGGGCGTCAGCTGGACAGCATCATCGAGGAGCTGGGTGTTGGTGTCTTTGCCAAGGCAGTCATTGCTTACGAGCCGGTCTGGGCCATTGGCACCGGGCTGACTGCTTCGCCGCAACAAGCGCAGGATGTGCATGCAGCCATTCGCGCGCAGTTGGCGGCAAAGAATTCTGAAGTCGCACAAGGTGTGCGGCTTCTATACGGCGGCAGCGTGAAGGCGGCCAATGCGGTCGAACTGTTCGGCATGCCGGATATCGATGGGGGGCTCATTGGTGGGGCTTCCCTGAATGCAGATGAGTTCGGTGCGATTATTCGTGCCGCGGGAAACTGAGAAAATGCTGGAAACAGTCGTAGTCGTTTTTCATCTGCTGGGTGCATTGGGCGTAGTTGCTCTGGTATTGCTGCAGCAGGGTAAGGGTGCGGACGCTGGCGCGTCTTTCGGAGCAGGTGCTTCAAATACTGTGTTCGGAAGCCAAGGTTCCTCTACCTTTCTTAGTAAGTTTACTGCTATACTTGCCGCAGGTTTCTTCATAACCAGCTTAGGGTTAGGTTACTTTGCTAAAGAGAAAGCTCAACAGCTGACTCAAGTAGGTTTGCCAAACCCAGCGGTTCTTGAAGTACCAGTGCAAAAACCGGCTTCTGATGATGTACCGGTGCTTGAAGAGCAAAAGTCGGCAACCAATGCGACTGACGTACCTCCAGCTCAAGAGCAAAAGTAAGAAGGGTTTCAAACGTAGTATTGCCGAGGTGGTGGAATTGGTAGACACGCAACCTTGAGGTGGTTGTGCCCATAGGGTGTAGGGGTTCGAGTCCCCTTCTCGGTACCAATTATCAGGAGAGCCCGCTGTTGCGGGCTTTCTTGTAGGTGGAAGGTTACATTGACCCTGTCAGGGATCGGTCGTATACTTCCGCCCCAGCTTTGTCGCGGGGTGGAGCAGTCTGGTAGCTCGTCGGGCTCATAACCCGAAGGTCGTCGGTTCAAATCCGGCCCCCGCAACCAGTTTCAGGAGCCCCTTTTAAGGGGCTTTTTGTTAGCTGGACACTTTCAACGCCGCTATTCGACGGCGTTTCAGGGATGGGCTTTTCGCCCATTTTTTTATTTTGCAAAGCATGCACATACATGCACGAGGGGGTTCAGGTGTCGAGCAAGCTAGAACAGTTGCAGGCCTTGCTGGCCCCGGTGGTCGTGGCCCTAGGCTATGAATGCTGGGGTATTGAGTTTTCGGCTCAAGGTCGTCACTCCATGTTGCGCGTTTATATCGATAAAGAGGGCGGCGTGCTGGTGGACGATTGCGCCATCGTCAGCCGTCAGATCAGCGGTGTGCTGGATGTTGAAGATCCAATCGCCGTTGAGTACACCCTTGAAGTTTCCTCGCCTGGCATGGAACGCCCGCTGTTCACTATTGAGCAGTTTGCAAAATTTGCCGGTGAACAAGTGAAGATCAAGCTGCGCTCGCCTTTTGAAGGTCGACGCAACTTTCAGGGCCTTCTGCGCGGCGTAGAAGAGCAGGACGTCGTGGTGCAGGTTGAAGACCATGAGTTCCTGTTGCCGATCGATATGATCGACAAGGCCAACATTATTCCCAGTTTTGACTGAGACGTGCCAGAAACTGCGGATCCCGCGGATCCAATGGCTTGCGAAAGGCGAGGCGTACGATGAGCAAAGAAGTACTGCTGGTTGTTGAGTCGGTATCCAATGAAAAGGGCGTACCGGCTAACGTAATTTTTGAAGCGCTGGAGCTGGCCCTGGCCACTGCTACCAAGAAGCGGTTCGAGGACGAAGTCGATCTGCGTGTGGAAATCAATCGCCACACCGGTGCTTACGAGACTTTCCGTCGCTGGACGGTCGTCGAAGAAGCAGACCTGGACGACCCGGCCATCGAAACCTGGCCGAGCAAGGTTGCGCAAACGCATCCGGGCGCCCAGGTAGGCGATGTCGTCGAAGAGAAGATCGAGTCGATCGAGTTCGGCCGTATCGCGGCACAGACTGCCAAGCAAGTCATTGTGCAGAAAGTTCGCGAAGCAGAACGCGCACAAGTGGTTGATGCCTATCGCGAGCGCCTGGGGGAAATCATCTCCGGCACCGTGAAGAAAGTCACCCGCGACAACGTGATCGTCGATCTGGGCAACAACGCCGAGGCGTTGCTGGCCCGTGAAGACATCATTTCTCGCGAAACCTTCCGGGTGGGCGTGCGTCTGCGTGCGCTGCTCAAGGAAATCCGCACTGAAAACCGCGGCCCGCAGTTGATCCTGTCGCGTACCGCGCCGGAAATGCTGATCGAGTTGTTCCGCATTGAAGTGCCGGAAATCGCTGAAGGCCTGATCGAAGTAATGGCTGCCTCCCGTGACCCGGGTTCGCGTGCCAAGATCGCGGTCCGCTCGAAAGACAAACGCATCGACCCGCAGGGCGCTTGCATTGGTATGCGCGGTTCGCGTGTCCAGGCAGTGTCCGGTGAGTTGGGCGGTGAGCGTGTGGATATCGTCCTGTGGGACGACAACCCAGCGCAGTTCGTGATCAACGCCATGTCCCCGGCTGAGGTTGCGGCAATTATCGTTGACGAAGATGCCCATGCAATGGACATCGCCGTTGGCGCAGACAATCTGGCTCAGGCCATCGGTCGCGGTGGTCAGAACGTGCGTCTGGCTAGCCAGCTGACTGGCTGGACCCTGAACGTGATGACCGAATCGGACATCCAGGCTAAGCAGCAAGCAGAAACCGGCGATATCCTGCGCAACTTCATCGACGAGCTGGAAGTCGACGAAGACCTGGCACAGGTGCTGGTAGATGAGGGCTTCACTAGCCTGGAAGAGATTGCCTACGTACCGTTGGAAGAAATGCTCAACATCGACGGCTTTGACGAAGACACCGTCAACGAGCTTCGCGCTCGGGCCAAGGATCGTTTGTTGACTAAAGCCATCGCTACTGAGGAAAAGCTGGCAGACGCCCATCCGGCCGAAGACCTGCTCTCGCTTGAGGGTATGGACAAGGATTTGGCGATGGAACTGGCGGTGCGCGGCGTAATTACCCGCGAAGACCTGGCCGAGCAGTCTATTGACGACCTGCTCGACATCGACGGCATTGACGATGATCGTGCCGGCAAGTTGATCATGGCCGCCCGAGCCCATTGGTTCGAGTAATAGGCGCGGCCTGAGGAGAGAAGTGCATGACGCAAGTCACGGTGAAACAACTGGCCGATGAGGTCAAAACACCGGTAGAGCGCCTGCTGCAGCAGATGCGTGAGGCAGGTCTGCCGCACACCGCCGCCGAGGAACATGTGACCGACAGTGAGAAGCAATCTTTGCTGACTCACTTGAAAAGCAGCCACAAGGCGAAAGTGGAAGAACCGCGCAAGATCACGTTGCAGCGTAAAACCACCAGCACCCTGCGTGTTGCTGGCAGCAAAAGCATCAGCGTTGAAGTACGTAAGAAGAAAGTCTTCGTACAGCGCAGCCCGGAAGAAATCGAAGCCGAGCGCAAACGCGAACTGGAAGAACGTCGCGCAGTAGAAAATGCTGCACGTCAGAAGGCTGAAGAAGAAGCCAAGCGTCGCGCCGAAGAAGAAGCGCGTCGCCAGCCTGCTGCTGCGCAAACCGCTACTTCCGGCGCTGTTGCAGCGCCTGCTGCGGCTGCCGAGCCAGTGCGTGAGAGCGCACCGGTGGCTGCTGCTCCAGCACCGTCTGCTGACGTTCGCAACAAGCAGAACGAACAGCGCCGTCCGGACAAACCACGTGCAGACGACAACAGTCGTCGTGGCAGTGGCGATGGTGAGCGCAAAAACGCTCCGCATCGTGCTTCGGTCAAGGAAAAAGCGCCTGCTCCACGTGTTGCGCCTCGTACTACCGACGAAGAAAGCGACAGCTTCCGTCGTGGTGGTCGCGGCAAGGCCAAGCTGAAAAAACGCAATGCCCACGGTTTCCAGAGCCCAACCGGCCCTGTCGTGCGTGAAGTGAAGATCGGCGAGACCATCACTGTGGGCGATCTCGCCCAGCAGATGTCGGTCAAGGCTGCTGAAATCATCAAGTTCATGTTCAAACTGGGTACTCCAGCGACCATCAACCAAGTGCTTGATCAGGAAACTGCTCAACTGGTTGCTGAAGAGCTGGGCCACAAAGTGACCCTGGTCAGCGACACCGCCCTGGAAGATTCCCTGGCTGAGTCCCTGAAGTTTGAAGGCGAGACCTTCTCCCGTGCGCCAGTCGTGACCGTAATGGGCCACGTTGACCATGGTAAGACCTCGCTGCTCGACTACATCCGTCGTGCCAAGGTAGCTGCGGGCGAAGCCGGCGGTATCACCCAGCACATCGGTGCATACCACGTTGAAACCGAACGCGGCATGGTCACCTTCCTTGACACCCCAGGTCACGCCGCGTTTACCGCCATGCGTGCCCGTGGTGCCAAGGCGACCGACATCGTGATCCTGGTAGTTGCAGCGGACGACGGCGTGATGCCGCAGACCATTGAAGCTGTCCAGCACGCCAAGGCCGCTGGTGTTCCTCTGGTCGTTGCAGTGAACAAAATCGACAAGCCGGGCGCCGATCTCGATCGCATCCGTAGCGAACTGTCGGTTCATGGCGTGACGTCGGAAGAGTGGGGCGGTGATACGCCATTCGTTTCGGTTTCGGCGAAAGTCGGTACCGGTGTAGACGAACTGCTCGAAGCCGTCCTGCTGCAAGCCGAAGTTCTCGAACTGAAAGCAACTCCATCGGCCCCAGGTCGCGGTGTTGTGGTTGAATCGCGTCTCGACAAAGGTCGTGGCCCGGTAGCAACCGTTCTGGTTCAAGACGGTACCCTGCGCCAAGGCGACATGGTCCTGGTCGGTTCGAACTATGGCCGTGTACGTGCCATGCTCGACGAGAACGGCAAGCCAATCAAGGAAGCCGGTCCTTCCATCCCTGTCGAGATCCTCGGCCTGGACGGTACCCCGGACGCTGGTGACGAGATGAGCGTGGTTGCCGACGAGAAGAAAGCCCGTGAAGTGGCTCTGTTCCGTCAAGGCAAGTTCCGTGAAGTCAAACTGGCTCGTGCTCACGCAGGCAAGCTGGAAAACATCTTCGAGAACATGGGCCAGGAAGAGAAGAAGACGCTTAACATCGTCCTCAAATCTGACGTTCGTGGTTCGTTGGAAGCGTTGAACGGCGCCTTGAACGGCCTGGGTAACGACGAAGTGCAAGTGCGTGTAGTGGGTGGCGGTGTCGGTGGTATCACCGAGTCCGACGCCAACCTGGCACTGGCCTCCAACGCTGTACTGTTCGGCTTCAACGTGCGTGCCGATGCTGGCGCGCGCAAGATCGTCGAGCAGGAAGGCCTGGATATGCGTTACTACAACGTGATCTACGACATCATCGAAGACGTCAAGAAGGCCCTGACCGGCATGCTTGGCAGCGACGTCCGGGAGAACATCCTGGGTATTGCTGAAGTCCGCGACGTGTTCCGTTCGCCGAAGTTTGGCGCGATCGCCGGTTGCATGGTTGTTGAAGGTATCGTGCACCGTAACCGTCCAATCCGTGTACTGCGTGAAGACATCGTTATCTTCGAAGGCGAGCTGGAATCCCTGCGCCGCTTCAAGGATGACGCTTCCGAAGTACGTGCTGGCATGGAATGCGGTATCGGCGTGAAGAGCTACAACGACGTCAAAGTCGGTGACAAGATCGAAGTCTTCGAGAAGGTTCAGGTTGCTCGCAGCCTCTAACTCGCGCACTTCAAGAGCCGTGATGGGCAGCCGCATGCAAATGCACGGCGCATCGCCCGGACTCTAAACGCAACGCCCGGTCTGGCTTCTGTCAGGCCGGGCGTTTGCCGCTTTCAGACCACACGGGTTTCACCGTGAGGCAGTAACAGGTAACAAGACATGGCAAAAGAATACAGCCGTACCCAACGTATCGGCGATCAGATGCAGCGTGAGCTGGCACAACTGATCCGTCGTGAAGTCAAAGACCCGCGTGTTGGTCTGGTCACCATTACCGCTGTTGAAGTCAGCCGTGACGTCGGTCACGCCAAGATCTTCATCACCGTGATGGGCCAGGACAGTGCCGAGGACATCGCACAAAGCATCAAGGTGCTGAACTCTGCTGCAGGCTTCCTGCGCATGCAGCTGGCTCGCGAGATGAAGCTGCGCAGCGTTCCCCAGCTGCACTTCCACTATGACGAAAGTGTCGTACGTGGTGCTCATCTGTCGGCATTGATCGAGCGCGCCGTGGCTGAAGACAATCAGCACCCGGTCGCGGCAGAAACCGAAGACACCAAGGAGTAATCGGTGGCTCAGGTCAAACGTATCCGTCGTAACGTCAGCGGCATCATCCTGCTCGACAAGCCGTTGGGGTTCACCTCCAACGCTGCCTTGCAGAAGGTGCGCTGGTTGCTCAATGCCGAAAAGGCTGGCCACACTGGCAGTCTCGACCCGTTGGCCACCGGCGTGTTGCCGCTGTGCTTCGGTGAGGCGACCAAGTTCTCGCAATACCTGCTCGATTCCGACAAGGGTTATGAAACCCTGGCGCAATTGGGCAAGACCACCACCACGGCGGATGCCGAGGGTGACGTTTTGCAGGAACGCCCAGTGACCGTTGGTCGCACCGATATCGAAGCTGTACTGCCCAGTTTTCGCGGGAAAATCAGTCAGATACCGCCGATGTACTCGGCACTCAAACGCGATGGCCAGCCGTTGTACAAGCTGGCACGAGCAGGCGAAGTGGTGGAGCGCGAACCGCGATCTGTTACTATTGCGCGCTTGGAATTGCTGGCCTTTGAAGGTGACACTGCGCGCTTTGCCGTAGATTGCAGCAAAGGCACCTATATCCGTACCCTGGTGGAGGATATTGGTGAACAGCTCGGCTGTGGCGCTTACGTGGCAGAACTGCGACGTACCCAGGCCGGTCCATTCAGCCTGGCCCAGACGGTCACGCTGGAAGAGTTGGAAGCGGTACATGCCGAAGGCGGCAACGAAGCGGTTGACCGTTTCCTGATGCCATCGGACAGCGGCTTGCTGGATTGGCCGCTGCTGCAGTTCTCGGAGCACAGCTCGTTCTACTGGCTCAACGGCCAGCCGGTTCGCGCCCCGGATGCACCGAAGTTCGGCATGGTACGGGTACAGGATCACAACGGTCGCTTCATCGGTATCGGTGAAGTGAGCGAAGACGGGCGCATCGCGCCACGTCGACTGATTCGGTCAGAATGACCGGACGAGGGTGGCTGTTAACAGGCACGGTCACTACTCATTTTTAGATACAGGGATTTGTCCCTGGCCTGTTGAAACTGCCCTTTGGGTGGTTTCCTGATAAAAGGATTGCCTCATGGCTCTCGACGTTCAAGAAAAAGCACAAATCGTAGCTGACTACCAGCAAGCTGTTGGTGACACTGGTTCGCCAGAAGTGCAAGTTGCACTGCTGACCCACAACATCAACAAGCTGCAAGGTCACTTCAAGGCCAACGGTAAAGATCACCACTCCCGTCGTGGTCTGATCCGCATGGTAAACCAGCGTCGTAAGCTGCTGGACTACCTGAAAGGCAAGGATCTGGGTCGTTATCAGACTCTGATCGGTCGCCTGGGTCTGCGTCGCTAATAAGCGATTGCGCTAGAGGTTGGTTGTCTGTCGTACGTCAGTGGGATTCCCGCTGGCGCATGGCAGGCTCCCAGCCTCAAGTTTTATCTGGATACACGTTTTACCCTGGACAGGCGTTGGGCCGATTCCCGACATTGCCCAAGAATTTCGCAAGAAGACAAGTTCCCCAAGAGCCACAAAAGAAGGTAGGACACCGTGAACCCGGTAATCAAAAAATTCCAGTTCGGTCAGTCGACCGTTACCCTCGAGACTGGCCGTATCGCCCGTCAGGCCTCCGGCGCAGTATTGGTCACCGTTGACGACGACGTTAGCGTGTTGGTGACTGTAGTCGGTGCCAAGCAAGCCGATCCAGGCAAAGGCTTCTTCCCTCTGTCCGTCCACTACCAGGAAAAGACTTACGCTGCCGGTAAGATCCCTGGCGGTTTCTTCAAGCGTGAAGGCCGTCCTTCCGAGAAAGAAACCCTGACTTCCCGACTGATCGACCGTCCGATCCGTCCGCTGTTCCCAGAAGGCTTCATGAACGAAGTGCAGGTTGTCTGCACCGTCGTTTCCACCAGCAAGAAGACCGATCCGGACATCGCTGCGATGATCGGTACCTCGGCTGCCCTGGCCATCTCCGGCATTCCTTTCGATGGCCCGATCGGCGCTGCCCGCGTTGCGTTCCACGAAAGCACCGGCTACCTGCTGAACCCGACTTACGAACAACAGAAAGCTTCGAGCCTGGACATGGTCGTTGCCGGTACGTCGGAAGCCGTGTTGATGGTTGAATCGGAAGCCAAAGAGCTGACCGAAGACCAGATGCTGGGCGCGGTACTGTTTGCTCACGACGAGTTCCAGGTGGTGATCAACGCTGTTAAAGAACTGGCTGCCGAAGCTGCCAAGCCAACCTGGACCTGGGCTCCACAGCCTGAAGCCACCGCACTGCTGGGCGCTATCCGTGCCGAGTTCGGCGACGCTATCTCCCAGGCTTACGCCATCACCGTCAAGGCCGACCGTTACGCTCGCCTGGGCGAGTTGAAGGATCAGGTTGTAGCCAAGCTGTCCGGTGAAGAAGGCCAGCCTTCTTCCAGCGAAGTGAAAGCGGCTTTCGGCGAAATCGAATACCGCACCGTTCGCGAAAACATCGTCAACGGCAAGCCACGTATCGATGGTCGCGACACCAAGACCGTACGTCCTCTGAACATCGAAGTCGGTGTTCTGCCCAAGACTCACGGTTCGGCTCTGTTCACCCGTGGCGAAACCCAGGCCCTGGTAGTCGCGACTCTGGGCACTGCCCGTGACGCACAACTGCTGGACACCCTGGAAGGCGAGAAAAAAGACCCGTTCATGCTGCACTACAACTTCCCTCCGTTCTCGGTAGGTGAGTGTGGTCGCATGGGTGGCGCTGGTCGTCGCGAAATCGGTCACGGCCGTCTGGCTCGTCG
The DNA here is from genome assembly GCF_033989915.1 of Pseudomonas sp. P5_152. NCBI lineage: Bacteria > Pseudomonadati > Pseudomonadota > Gammaproteobacteria > Pseudomonadales > Pseudomonadaceae > Pseudomonas > Pseudomonas sp. P5_152. The sequence goes on from NZ_JASFAH010000002.1 coordinate 3,958,937, forward strand.
TTCGATCGCTGCCATGCTGCCTGCTGCCGATGTGTTCCCGTACACCATCCGCGTGGTATCGGAAATCACCGAATCCAACGGTTCGAGCTCCATGGCTTCCGTTTGCGGCGCTTCCCTGGCCCTGATGGACGCTGGTGTACCGATGAAGGCACCGGTTGCCGGTATCGCCATGGGTCTGGTTAAAGAAGGCGAGAAGTTCGCCGTCCTGACCGACATCCTGGGCGACGAAGACCACCTCGGCGACATGGACTTCAAGGTAGCCGGTACCGCCAAAGGTGTTACCGCGCTGCAGATGGACATCAAGATCAAGGGCATCACCGAAGAAATCATGGAAATCGCTCTGGGCCAAGCCCTGGAAGCGCGCCTGAACATCCTCGGTCAGATGAACCAGATCATTGGTCAGTCCCGCACTGAGCTGTCGGAAAATGCTCCGACCATGATCGCGATGAAAATCGACACCGACAAAATCCGTGATGTCATCGGTAAAGGCGGCGCGACCATCCGTGCGATCTGTGAAGAAACCAAGGCTTCGATCGACATCGAAGACGACGGTTCGATCAAGATCTTCGGCGAAACCAAGGAAGCTGCTGAAGCTGCTCGTCAGCGCGTCCTGGGCATCACCGCAGAAGCCGAGATCGGCAAGATCTACGTCGGTAAGGTTGAGCGCATCGTCGACTTCGGCGCATTCGTCAACATCCTGCCGGGCAAGGACGGTCTGGTTCACATCTCGATGCTGAGCGACGCTCGCGTAGAGAAAGTGACCGACATCCTCAAAGAAGGCCAGGAAGTGGAAGTACTGGTACTGGACGTGGACAACCGCGGCCGTATCAAGCTGTCCATCAAAGACGTAGCAGCAGCCAAGGCTTCGGGCGTTTAATCACGCCCTGCGCCTGACCGCTTCAACGTTCCGAGAAATGCCCCGCAGTGAAAGCTGCGGGGCATTTTTTTGCCTGCAAGAAATTGACATCACCGGGGAAGTTGCCTGACCCCAAAGTCAGTGCTAGGTTTAGCCCTCCGCCCGTGTAGCTCAGTCGGTAGAGCAGCGCACTCGTAACGCGAAGGTCGCAGGTTCGATTCCTGTCTCGGGCACCAGGCAGTACCTGTTTTCCAATGATCCCGAATGGTTCTGAAGGCCAGATACACCAGGCAACACGCGGTTTATTTGCGTCAGAGAGATCCTTGATGATCCAGATCCATCTTCCATTCCCCAGATCAAAGAGAACGCCATGACCGTTAACGCATTGACCCAAGAAGCCAGGCACGAACAAGCGCTGCAGTCCTACCTGCGGGAGTCGCCGCAGTTGGCTGAAGAGATCAAGGACTTGAGTGCCGACGATCAGAAAGACCAGATCCAGTGGGCCTTCGAAGACGAGGCAGAATCCCAGGGCTTGCAGCCGTGGGAATTGACGCTCAAGTACACCTCAACCCCTGAAGAGTTCGAGGCTGCACGCCTGGTGCTGCACAAGGAGGCTGCCGAAGTGCTGGGTGTCGAGTGGCAGGAGTACTGCGAGATGAACAATCTGGTGGTTTGAAGGCAGATCCAAGCTTCAAGCAGCAAGCTACAAGTCAAAGCAGATCCGCTTGCCGCTTGTTGCTTGCCGCTTGTAACTGCTCCTCAGAGGCTCAAGCGCATCGACAGGTCGATCGCCTTCACATCCTTGGTCAGCGCACCAATCGAAATGTAGTCAACGCCGGTCGCGGCGATGGGCAGCAGCGTACTTTCGTTGATCCCGCCGCTGGCTTCCAGTTTCGCCTTGCCGCCGTTCAGGCGTACCGCTTCGCGCATATCATCCAGGCTCAACTCATCGAGCATGATGATGTCGGCACCGGCCGCCAGCGCTTCCTTGAGCTCCGCCAGGCTTTCCACTTCCACCTCCACCGGTTTGCCCGGGGCGATCTTGTGTGCGGCGGCAATGGCCTGGGCGATGCCACCACTGGCAGCGATATGGTTTTCCTTGATCAGGAAGGCGTCGTACAGGCCGATACGGTGGTTATGGCAACCACCACAGGTCACCGCATACTTTTGCGCCAGGCGTAGCCCAGGCAGCGTCTTGCGGGTGTCCAGCAGCTTGACCTGGGTCTGGGCGACAAAGTCGGCCAGGTACTGGGCGCGGGTGGCGACCCCCGACAGCAACTGCAGGAAGTTCAGCGCACTGCGTTCACCGGTCAGTAGCGAACGGGCCGGGCCTTCGAGATGAAACAACGGTTGATTGGGGTTCACCCGCTCACCGTCGCGCACTTGCCAGTGCACCGCGACGCGCGGATCCAGTTGCCGAAACACGGCATCGACCCATGCGGTGCCACTGATGACGGCCGCGTCACGGGTAATGATGGTGGCTTTGGCCAGGCGCTCGGCCGGGATCAGCTGTGCAGTGATGTCGCCGCTACCGATGTCTTCCAGCAGCGCACGGCGCACATTGGCTTCGATTTCGGCAGTCAGGTCGGCGAGGCGTAGATTCGGCATAACGGGCTCCACAAACAAAGTGTCACGATTATAGGGCCATGCCGGGAGTGAACCCAAGATCACAAATGCCTGGCCGGGGCATTACGCCGCAGACAGCGCCTCAATCGCGGCAAGTGATCGCACCCGTGGGGTGATCGCGGCATACTGGAGCCTGTCAAAGCCGTTGTTGAAGGAACCTGTATGCAGCTGGACCCCGCGAGTGGTTGGTTTGAAGGTGTGCGTCATTGCCCGTCACCCAACTTCAATGCGCGCCCCTCGGGCGAAATTTCCCTGCTGGTGATCCACAACATCAGCCTGCCGCCGGCGCAGTTCGCCACGGGCAAGGTGCAGGAGTTTTTCCAGAACCGCCTGGATGTCACCGAACATCCCTATTTTGCAGGGATCGCCCACCTGCGCGTGTCTGCGCATTTCCTGATCGAACGTGACGGCAGCGTCACCCAGTTTGTCTCTTGTCTTGAGCGGGCCTGGCACGCGGGTGTTTCGCTGTTCGAGGGGCGCGAAGGTTGTAATGATTTTTCCCTGGGCATCGAGCTGGAGGGCACCGATGATCTGCCGTTCACCGACACCCAGTACCAGGCGCTGACAGCCTTGACCCTGCAGTTGCAGGGCGCGTTTGCGGCGATCTCCACTGAACGTATCCAGGGCCACAGCGATATCGCGCCTGGACGCAAGACTGATCCGGGGCCGGCGTTCGACTGGACGCGTTACCGCGACGCCCTGGCACAAGGGGAAGGACAATGAGTTTTGTGGTGTTACTGCTGGCCGTATGGATCGAGAAGTTTTCGGCACTGCGCCACCGGGTACAACGCGACAGCGGTTGGCTGCGCGAGTTGGCCAAGCTTGAAAGCCATCCCCGGCTGAGCCGCCAACCCTGGCTGGTGCTGGCCCTGCTGGTGTTGTTGCCGGTGGCCTTGCTTGGCTTGCTGTTGCTGGTGCTGGAGCCGGTCGCCTATGGCCTGTTGGCCTTGCCGGTGCATTTGCTGGTGGTGATCTACAGCCTGGGCCGGGGCGACATTCTGGGCGAGCTGGGGCCGTTTCGCGATGCCTGGCGCCGCGAAGACCTGCAAGCAGCCGCCCATGTCGCCCAGCGTGACCTGGGGATTTGTGCCGACAGCGGTGAGCAGTTGCTGCAACTGGTGCAAGCCCGCTTGTTGTGGCAGGCCTACCAGAGCTTTTTTGCGGTGATTTTCTGGTATTTCCTGCTCGGTCCGGTCGCGGCCTTGAGTTATCGCTTGCTGGCCCTGGCGGCCGAGCACAGCAAGCAGCCGGCACTGGCCGAGCGTGCGGCGCAGTTGCGCCATGCCTTCGACTGGTTGCCGGTGCGCCTGCTGGCAGCGAGTTTTGCCCTGGTGGGCAACTTTGTCGCGGTCAGCCGGGTGATGCTGCATGAATTGCTCAACTGGAACATCAGCGCCGCGCAGTTGATCGAGAAAACCGGCAAGGTCGCGGGTGAAATCCCGGCACCCGTAGCGGGCCCCGAAGGCATCAACAGCCTGGACCAATTGTGGGAATTGCTGCTGCGCGCAGCCGTGGTCTGGTACGCCGGGTTCGCCCTCTGGACCGTCCTGCTCTAATTCGATCCCGCAGGCTGCGTCCGATCGCGAAGCGGTCGCCAACCCAGTCTGCGGCTCGTTAACCTTAAGTTACAAAAACTCCTGCCGATTTAAGCTATACAGAAGCAGCGCGCCGTAGTGGCTATCTGCTTTCTTTGCGTGCCTGCCGATAAAAATAAGAAATGAAAAGGGGGACTTCTTGTGAAGAGTTTGCTCTATCCCGCCGTGGCACTGATGAATCGCCTGAGCTTCGGCATGAAGTTCAGCCTGATCAGTGTGCTGTTCCTGCTGCCGATGCTGGTGACCAACTTCTACCTGGTGCGCGACTCCTATCGCGAATTCCAGGGCACCCGCATTGAATTGCAGAGTCTCGACCTGCTGGGCAGTGGCCTGGCTCTGCGGCGCGACCTGGAGACCCTGAACAACCTGGTGCAGATCAACTCGACCCTGGGGCAGTCCGGCAAGGCTGGCGATATCGAAACGAAAATCAGCGCCCTGGAGCAACAGGTCCTGGCCCGCCTGCAGGGCCTGAGCGCCATGAGCGACAACCCGGAGCACGTCAGCGTGTTCGAGGCCAAGCGCGATGAAATGCTTGCCGCGTTCAAGGCCCAGCAGACGGAAAAGTCCCTGCAGAGCAAAAGCGCGATGATCGCCAAGCTGCTGGGCAACGCGCAGATCTTTGGTCAGATCATCAGCAGCCAGGCGGGCTTGAGCCGCGACAACCAGAGCGATATCCGCCAACTGAGTGAACTGCTGACCACCGTCACCCCACGCATTACCCAGATCCTCGGCGACGGTCGGGCCATGGGCGCATTTTCCCTGGGGCAGGGGTTCCTCAATTCGGCATCCTCCACCCGCTTCGATGAGCTGCTGGCGCAGATGGAAAAGCTCCAGGCCGAGTACGCCCTCAAGCTGCAGGATGCGCTGGGCGCCAGCAATACCGCGCGTGAGGTGCTGGAGCCGGCAGCTACTGCCAGCCAGGCCACGCTCAAGCAAGCCAGCGAGCTGTTCGAAGAGCAAGTGGTGATGGCCGATACCCTCGATGCGCCCTGGCAGGGATTCTACGACCAGGTCAGCGCCCTGATGCAACAGACCTATCAACTCAACGACGCGACCCTGAGCTTTCTCGGCGTGCAGTTGCAGCAACGCCTGGAACAGAACCGCACGCACATGATCCTGCAGGCCGTGGCCCTGTCGGTGGTGTTCGTGCTGATTTTCTACCTCTACGGCGGTTTCTACGTTTCCACGCGCACCACCCTCAAGCGCCTCGGGGCGGTGATGGACAAAGTCGCCGCAGGCGACATGACGGTCACCTTCACCGCGCACAGCCGCGACGAGTTGGGGGAGCTAGGCAAGGTGTTCAACGCCACCGTGGCAAAAATTCACGACCTGATCCAGCTGGTGGGGCAAACCGTCAACGAAGTCGAGCGTCAGGCCGGCCAAGTGGAGACGGTCTCGGCCCGCAGCAATCAGGCAGTGGCCGGGCAGCGCTCGCAGATCGAGCAGGTGGCCACGGCGATGAACCAGATGTCAGCCACCGCCCAGGAAGTCGCCCGCAGTGCCGCGACAGCGGTGAACAGCGCGCAAAGTGTCAACGACGAAACCATCAGTGGCCGTGGGCTGGTGGAGTCCCAGCAGGGCAGCATTGCGCAACTGGCCCATGAGATCGACGCGTCGGTGCTGGTGATCAACCAGTTGGCGAGTGACAGCCAATCCATCAGTCGGGTGCTGGAAGTGATCAAGAGCATCGCCGAGCAGACCAACCTGCTGGCCCTCAATGCGGCCATCGAGGCCGCTCGTGCCGGGGAGCAGGGGCGTGGGTTCGCGGTGGTGGCCGATGAGGTGCGCACCCTGGCCAAGCGTACCCAGCAATCGACCGAAGAAATCGAGCAGATGATCGCCAGGTTGCACAGTGGCGTGGGCGCGGCGGTCAAGGCCATGGGGATCAGTCACCAGATGGCCAGTGGCACGGTGGGGCAGTCGGACAAGGTGCAGAAGGCCCTGGCCAACATCCTCGGGGCGGTGGGCATGATTGTCGATCAGAACCAGCAGATTGCCGCGGCGGTCGAGCAGCAGACGGCGGTGGCCCACGATATCGACCGCAACATCGTCGAGATCAACCGCGCCGGCGAGCGCACCGCCGAAGGGGCGCACCAGACCGAGGACGCCAGCCGTGCGTTGTCGGCCCAGGTGGTGCAGTTGAAACATCTGATCAGTGCCTTTCGCGTGTGATGCTCAGCGTCAGGCCGACTGGGGCGGCCTGACTTCGAATGCTCTGTAGTACAAGTTCCTTCCGCCTGTGGCTTCGGTCCGAAACCAATGTGCGCCTGCGGTTTTCGTCTTCAATAAACAGAGGTTCGCGCGCCTACTGGCACCCGCGAATGTGCCACTGCCTCGAGGATCAAACTCATGACGGCCACCTCCCAGGGAATCACCGGGCAATGTGTTCATTGCCAAGTCACCCTGATGCTCAAGCCCTGGCAACTGAATGCCATGGCGATCAACGAGACGTTTACCTGTCATCACTGCCAGAAAAGCCTGCAGCTCAGCGGTCCTGCAGAGCTCAAGCGCCTCAAGGCCCTGGATTCACTGACCATGCTGCGCGCGAGTCTGCGGGTGATGATCGCCAGCGCCTTGCTGGTGGCCCTGGTGATGGAATGGCTGGGGCTGTTGACGGGGATCGAGCAACTGAATGTGTCGCTACTGGCGCTGTTCATCTACTTCGTGGCGATGCGTTATGCGCGGCAACGGCAACACCTGAAGTTGGTGCTGCAGGCCGCCAGGGCACACGCTTAGCCGGTTACCAGTTGAAAAGTTGGCAGGCATTGGCGGTGCTGGCCGCGGCCAGTTGTTCGGGGCTGATGGCCATGATTGCGGCCAGCGCCGCGCAAATCCCAGGCAAGTGAGCCGGGCTATTGCGTTGGCCGGGGTACATGGCGGGCGCCATGTCCGGCGAATCGGTTTCCAGTACCAGCGAATCCAGCGGCAACCCGGCGATCACCTTGTGCATGCGCAGGGCTTGTGGCCAGGTGGCGGCCCCGCCCAGGCCGAGCTTGAAGCCGAGCTTCAGGTATTCGCGGGCCTCTTCCCGGCTGCCGGCAAAGGCATGGATGATCCCGCCGCGAGGCAACTTGAAGCGCTTCAAGGTGGCGATGACCGCAGCGTGACTACGGCGCACGTGCAGCAGCGCCGGTAGCGCAAAATCCTTGGCCAGTTGCAGTTGTGCTTCAAACAGCACTTGCTGGCGCTGGCGATCCAGGCTTGGGAGAAAAAAATCCAGGCCAATCTCGCCCACTGCGCACAGTTGCCGATGACCGGCGAGGCGGGTCAGCCAGTCCGCCAGTTCGTTGAGGTCAGTGGGACGATGCTGATCGAGATAGACCGGGTGCAGGCCGAATGCGGCGTGCAGGTCCGGGTCACTTTGCACCAGGTCCCAGACGCGCTGCCAATTAGCCTGGTACACCCCCAGCACCACCATGCGCCTGACCCCCAGCGCACGGCTTTGCGCCAGGAGCGCCAGGCGGTCGGCGTCGAAGTCGGCAAAGTCCAGATGGGTGTGGCTGTCGATCAGCTCCACGGCTCAGTCCTGATGAATGCGCTGCTTGAAGGTCCGCGCGATGGCCTGGACGCCGGGCTGGTAGTGGGCCTCCTCGATAGCCGCGAGGGCCAGTTGCAGGGCCTTTTCGGCAATCAGTTGATGCTGCTGCGCCATGGCGTTGACCGGTAGGGGCAGGAAGTCCAGCAACTGGGTGTCACCAAAGGTGCCCAGGCGCAGCGGGCGGTTTTTCAGCGGGAAGTCATGCAGGGCATCAAACACGCCTTGCAGCAGGACGTAGGAGGTGGTCACCAGTGCATCCGGCAAATGCCCGAGGCGTTGCAGCAACTCCTCCATCAACTGCCGGCCGCCATCACGGCTGAACGACTCGCTGTGCTCGATCAGCACCTGGCCCTGGAAGTCGACCAGCGCCTGTTTGAATCCGGCGGCACGCTCCTGGCTGATGCTCAGTTCGGGCCGTGCGCCGATCAGCACGATCTGCCGGGGCGCCGGTGTCAGCAGGCTGCGGGTGAGCTGCAGACTGGCTTCGCGATCATCGCTGATCACCGAGCAGAAATGCTCTGGCTCCATGACCCGGTCGATGGCAATGATCGGCAAACCCTTGGCCTGCAACTGGCGATAGCTGTCGTCGCTGGCCGGCAGGCAACTGGCGACAAACAGCGCATCACAGCGGCGCGCGCGAAACAGCTGGAGCAACTGGCGCTCGCTGTCCGGGGCGTCGTCGGAGCTGGCAATCAACAGCTGGTAGCCACGGGCCCGCGCACCTTGCTCCAGGAGCTTGGCGATGCGTGCATAGCTGGGGTTTTCCAGGTCCGGCAGAATGAAACCCAGGGTGCGGGTATGCCGACTGCGCAACCCGGCCGCTTGCGGATTGGGGGTGAAGCCGTGCTGTTCGACCACCGCGCGCACGCGCTCGACGGTGGCACTGCTGATGCGCTGCTGTTCGGCCTTGCCATTGATGACGTAGCTGGCGGTGGTCACGGACACACCGGCGAGCTGGGCGATATCACTGAGTTTCAACTCGGGAGTTCCTTGTTTTTTCGAGCGTGCCCCGACATTTTCGCCAATCCTACCTGAATAAGGCAGCCGACCAATGTCGCACGCAACCGACCGGTTGGACTTCAAGCCTGAGAGATTATCGAGTAACGTGCCATCTAATCTAGATTAAACGTTTCAGCAGGCGTATTTTCTGCACTATTGACTCTTTTGTCCGGTCTGCCGCGTAACTGCCAAACAATGCCCTGAAAAAGTGCACGGATAAAAGCCTAAGCTGATTCATTCAAAACAATACCTGGTGCCCCAAGGCGCCAAAAAGGAGAACCGATGCTCGAGCTCACCATAGAGCAGATATCCATGGCCCAGAGCGCTGTGGATAAAGCCGCTGCATTGCACCTGCTGGCCGACAAACTGGTCGCCGATGGCCTGGTAGCCGAGGGTTACCTCAGCGGGTTGCAGGCGCGAGAAGCCCAGGGCTCGACCTTTCTCGGTCAAGGTATTGCCATCCCCCACGGCACCCCGGATACCCGCGAGCTGGTGCACACCACCGGCGTGCGCCTGTTGCAGTTCCCTGAAGGCGTGGACTGGGGCGATGGGCAGATCGTGTACCTGGCGATCGGTATTGCGGCCAAGTCCGATGAGCACCTGCGCCTGCTGCAATTGCTCACCCGCGCCCTCGGCGAAACCGACCTGGGCCAGGCCCTGCGCCGCGCCAGTAGCGCCGAAGCGTTGCTCAAACTGCTGCAGGGGGCGCCGCAGGAACTGGCGCTGGATGCGCAGATGATCGGCCTGGGCGTGTCCGCCGACGATTTTGAAGAACTGGTATGGCGCGGCGCGCGCTTGTTGCGCCAGGCCGACTGCGTGAGCAACGGCTTCTCGGCGGTCTTGCAACAGGTCGAGGCGTTGCCGCTGGGCGACGGGCTGTGGTGGTTGCACAGTGAGCAAACGGTCAAGCGTCCGGGCCTGGCGTTTGTCACCCCGGACAAGCCGATTCGTTACCTGGGCCAACCGCTGAGCGGGCTGTTTTGCCTGGCCAGCCTCGGCGAGGCCCACCAGGCCTTGCTGGAACGCTTGTGCGCGTTGCTGATTGAAGGTCGTGGCCACGAGTTGGGCCGCGCTACCAGCCGGCGCGCGGTGCTGGAAGTGCTGGGCGGCGAGCTGCCGGCCGATTGGCCGAGCGCCCGGATCGCCCTGGCCAACGCCCACGGCCTGCATGCCCGCCCGGCGAAGATCCTGGCGCAGTTGGCTAAAAGTTTTGAGGGTGAGATTCGCGTGCGCATCGTCGATGGCCAGGACAGTGCCGTCTCGGTGAAAAGCCTGAGCAAGTTGCTGAGCCTGGGCGCCCGTCGTGGCCAGGTGCTGGAACTGATCGCCGAGCCGAGCATTGCCAGCGACGCGCTGCCGGCCTTGTTGGCGGCGATCGAAGAGGGCCTGGGTGAAGAGGTTGAACCCTTGCCCGCCATCAGCGCACAGCCGCAAGTCATCGCCGATATCACCACGGTGCTGGTCGCACCGGCTTCCGGCAGCCTGATCCAGGCGATCGCCGCCGCCCCCGGAATCGCCATCGGTCCTGCCCATATCCAGGTCCAGCAAACCATCGAATACCCGTTGCGCGGCGAGTCCACGGCGACAGAGCGCGAGCGTCTGCACGCCGCCCTGGCCGAGGTGCGCCGCGACATCGAAGGCCTGATCCAGCGCAGCAAGGCCAAGGCCATTCGCGAGATTTTCATTACCCATCAGGAAATGCTCGACGACCCGGAGCTGACGGACGAAGTCGATACGCGTCTGAAGCAGGACGAAAGCGCCGAAGCGGCCTGGATGGCCGTGATCGAGGCTGCGGCCCGGCAGCAGGAGTCGTTGCAGGATGCCTTGCTCGCCGAGCGGGCCGCGGACTTGCGCGACATCGGGCGCCGGGTGCTGGCGCAACTGTGTGGCATCCCGACCCCAAGCGAGCCAGAGCAACCCTACATCCTGGTAATGGATGAAGTCGGTCCCTCGGATGTGGCCCGCCTGGACCCGGCCCGCGTGGCCGGCATTCTCACCGCCCGTGGTGGCGCCACCGCCCACAGCGCCATTGTCGCCCGTGCACTGGGAATCCCGGCGCTGGTCGGTGCCGGCGCGGCGGTGTTGCTGCTGGCCCCGGGCACACCGTTGCTGCTCGATGGCCAGCGTGGGCGATTGCATGTCGACGCCGATGCCGCAACCTTGCAGCGCGCCAGCCAGGAGCGCGATACCCGCGAGCAACGCCTCAAGGCTGCCGCCGAACAACGCCATCAACCGGCACTGACCCGCGACGGGCATGCCGTGGAAGTGTTCGCCAACATTGGCGAAAGCTCCGGAGTGGCCAGTGCGGTGGAGCAGGGCGCCGAAGGTATCGGCTTGCTGCGCACCGAACTGATTTTCATGGCCCACCCGCAAGCCCCTGATGAAGCCACCCAGGAAGCCGAATACCGGCGGGTGCTCGATGGTTTGGGCGCACGTCCGCTGGTGGTACGAACCCTCGATGTCGGCGGTGACAAGCCGCTGCCTTACTGGCCGATCGCCAAGGAAGAAAACCCCTTCCTCGGCGTGCGCGGCATTCGCCTGACTCTGCAGCGTCCGCAAATCATGGAGGGGCAGTTGCGCGCCTTGTTGCGCGCCGCCGACAACCGCCCGCTGCGGATCATGTTCCCCATGGTCGGCAGCGTCGACGAGTGGCGGCAGGCGCGGGACATGACCGAGCGCCTGCGCCTGGAAATCCCGGTAGCCGACCTGCAACTGGGGATCATGATCGAGGTGCCGTCGGCTGCGTTGCTGGCGCCGGTCCTGGCCCGCGAAGTCGACTTCTTCAGCATCGGCACCAACGACCTGACCCAATACACCCTGGCCATCGACCGCGGTCACCCGACCTTGTCGGCTCAGGCTGATGGCCTGCACCCGGCGGTCCTGCAACTGATCGACATCACCGTGCGTGCCGCCCATGCCCATGGCAAATGGGTGGGGGTGTGCGGCGAGCTGGCGGCGGATCCCCTGGCGGTACCGGTGCTGGTCGGCCTGGGGGTGGACGAATTGAGCGTCGGCGCGCGCAGCATCGCCGAGGTCAAGGCGCGGGTGCGTGAACTGAGCCTGGCGCAGGTACAACAATTGGCCCAACAGGCATTGGCCGTGGGCAGCGCACAGCAAGTGCGCGAATTAGTGGAGACGCTGTAATGGCCCGCATCTTAACCCTGACCCTCAATCCGGCCCTGGACCTCACGGTGCAGTTGCCGCTGCTGGCGCCCGGTCAGGTCAATCGCAGCACCGTCATGCACACTCACGCTGCTGGTAAAGGCGTGAACGTGGCGCAGGTGCTGGCCGACCTGGGGCACCAAGTGACCGTCAGCGGCTTTCTGGGCGAGGACAATCTTCAGGCGTTCGAGGCGTTGTTCGCCCGTCGTGGTTTTGTCGACGCCTTTGTCCGCGTTCCAGGGGAAACCCGCAGCAATATCAAGGTGGCCGAAGACGACGGACGCATCACCGACCTCAATGGTCCAGGCCCGGTGATCAGTGCGGTGGCGCAGCAAGCGTTGCTTGATCGGCTGGAGCAGATTGCCCCCGGGCATGCTGCGGTGGTGATCGCCGGCAGCCTGCCTCGTGGTGTCAGCGCCCAGTGGTTGCAGGCACTGTTGCGCCGGCTCAAGGCCAAGGGCTTGAAAGTCGCCCTGGACACCAGCGGTGAAGCGCTGCGCGCAGGGCTGGCAGCCGGACCATGGTTGATCAAGCCCAACAGCGAAGAGCTGGCTGAGGTGCTCGATTGCGCGGTGGTGTCGCTGGCGGCCCAGGCCGAGGCGGCGAGCCGCTTGCACGCGCAAGGTATTGAGCACGTGGTGATTTCCCACGGCGCCGATGGGGTCAACTGGTTCAGTGTCGGCTCGGCGCTGCATGCCACACCGCCCAGGGTCAGCGTGGCCAGCACGGTGGGGGCCGGCGATTCCTTGCTGGCGGGCATGTTGCACGGCCTGCTCAGTGCCGACACCCCGGAGCAGACACTGCGAACCGCCACCGCGATTGCCGCGCAGGCAGTGACCCAGATCGGTTTTGGCATCCACGACACGGCGCAGTTGGCGCAGCTTGAACAGGCGGTGCGTGTTCGCCCCCTGACAGAACAATAAGAGGGTTGGTCATGAAGTTAGCCATTGTTACTGCCTGCCCCAATGGCATGGTCACCAGTGTGCTGTGCGCCCGGCTGCTGGACGCTGCGGCGCAGCGCCAGGGCTGGAGCACCAGTGTCGAAGTGCACGATGGGGCGCACCCCGAGCGTCAGCTGTCGGCTGCCGTCATCGATGATGCCGAATGGGTGTTGCTGGTCAGCACCGGGGCGGTAGACCTGTCGCGGTTCGTCGGCAAGCGCCTGTTCCAGAGCACGCCGTCCCAGGCCCTGCAGGATGTCGATGGGGTGCTGCGTCGGGGCGCCGAGGAGGCTCAGGTCTACAGCGCGCCGCTGGCCATTGTCGAGCCAGTCAGCGCCAGTCAGTCAGCGCCGCGCCTGGTGGCCGTCACGGCCTGCCCGACGGGCGTGGCCCACACGTTCATGGCGGCCGAGGCCTTGCAGCAAGCGGCCAAGCGCCTGGGCTACGAGTTGCAAGTGGAAACCCAGGGCTCGGTGGGAGCGCGCAATCCGTTGAGCGCCCAGGCGATCAGTGAGGCCGACGTGGTGCTGCTGGCGGCAGATATTGAAGTGCCAACCGAGCGTTTTGCCGGTAAGAAAATCTACCGTTGTGGCACCAGCATCGCCCTCAAGCAAGCCGAGGCGACCCTGAACAAGGCGCTGGCCGAAGGCAAGCTGGAAAGTGCAGCGGCCGTGGCGGGTAGCCCGGTCAAGACGCAGAAGACTGGCGTCTACAAACACCTGCTGACTGGCGTCTCGTTCATGCTGCCGATGGTGGTGGCGGGTGGCCTGATGATCGCCTTGTCCTTCGTGTTCGGCATCGAGGCGTTCAAGGAGCAGGGCAGCCTGGCGGCGGCCTTGATGCAGATCGGCGGCGAAACCGCGTTCAAGTTGATGGTGCCTTTGCTGGCGGGTTACATCGCCTATTCGATTGCCGACCGTCCGGGCCTGGCGCCGGGGATGATCGGCGGCTTGCTGGCGAGCACTCTGGGCGCCGGTTTCATCGGCGGGATCATTGCCGGCTTTATCGCCGGGTACGCCGCGCAGGCGATCAATCGTTATGCACGTTTGCCGCAAAGCCTGGAAGCGCTCAAACCGATCCTGATCATTCCACTGCTGGCGAGCCTGTTCACCGGGTTGGTGATGATCTACGTGGTGGGCAAGCCGGTGGCCGGGATGCTCACCGGACTCACCCACTTCCTCGATAGCATGGGTACCACCAATGCGATCCTGCTGGGGGTACTACTGGGTGGGATGATGTGTGTTGACCTCGGTGGGCCGATCAACAAAGCGGCCTATGCGTTCTCGGTGGGGCTGTTGGCCTCGCAGAGTTATGCGCCGATGGCCGCCACCATGGCCGCCGGCATGGTGCCGCCAATCGGCTTGGGTATCGCCACCTTCATCGCCCGGCGCAAGTTCGCCCAGGCTGAGCGCGAGGCAGGTAAAGCGGCTTTGGTGCTGGGGCTGTGTTTCATTTCCGAAGGGGCGATCCCGTTCGCCGCCAAGGACCCGCTGCGGGTGATCCCGGCCAGCATCGCCGGGGGCGCCCTGACCGGTGCGCTGTCGATGTACTTCGGCTGCAAACTGATGGCGCCCCACGGCGGGCTGTTCGTGATGCTGATCCCCAACGCGATCAACCATGCCCTGTTGTACTTGCTGGCAATTGTCGCGGGTAGCCTGTTGACGGCAGTGGTGTATGCGCTGCTCAAGCGTCCAGAGGCGACCGAACTGGTGCTGGAGCCGGCCAGCGTATAAGGACAAGCAGTAGGCTCGACTCGACCTGAGCTAGCCAGGTTGTTGTCCAGCCTACTGTATTCCACTTATGTCGGTTTAAGTTGGTGTGAATATTAAGATCTTGTTTGTGCTGGCGCTTCTGGAATATGTGCATACAAAGCGCTTTTTTTCTGGCTTGCTTAGTGTCGCGTTGACTGTCTAATCTTTTGAATATGGTGTCTGCTAAGTGGAGTTGTTACTTCGCTTTATGGGCATAATTAAGCCAGTGATTGGTTTTTCATATCAAAAGGAGTTGTTATGGACGTGCAGTTGTGGGAAGCCTCGTTAAAAGATAAAACCACGGAAGAAATTGCCAGTTTTGCCGCGGCGGTTCCCAAGGGCATGCTGTCCTTGTCGAGCGGCTCGTCGAGTGAGATTATTCGCCCGGCAGGATTGTTGCTCACCAAAAAACAGATCATTGATCTTAGAAAGTATGAAGCAGCCGGATTGGCACTCCCGCAAACCAGTGGCGATGTTTACCGTTATTTGAGTTTCGGCGATCTGCACGACGGAGGGGACGGATTTCGGGCAGCGGATTTTTTAGCAACATTCAATAAAGTATTCAACCATGCCATCAGATGGCAACCATTGCGTGCACGCATCATGCTGACCGGTACTCACTTGAGACTGTTTGGTTTGAACATGGCCGTTTACAGTCGAACGGTAGAGGAAGTCTACAGTGATGTGCGGACCGTCAACAGGTTGGAAACCCACAATATCTCGACCTATGAGCAATTGCGAGAGTGGGAGCTTAAGGCAGGGCATGAATTTCCTGGGTTGTTACTGGATAACGAAATCGTAACTGATCTAGGTGATGTGCTGGACTTGATTGCCAGCCAAATACGGGAATACCTGGATGATGTCCTCAGCATAAAAAATGATCTGGACAGTTTTGCAGTAGAACTGCGTGAAGAAATAACGCCTCGCATAAAGTTGTTGGCCGCCTTTATCTCGAATAATACCTACGCTTCCGATATTGAAGTTCTGAATAATGGAATTGAGCGGCGTGCGACCCGTATCGATGAATTAAACGCTCAATATAAGGCGTTGGTCAATCAATCGTTGACGGCAGTCTCGAGGTTTTCTCTCATTGGGTTGGGTGTTGCGATTTATTACGGCGTTGAAGCTGAAAATACCCGTGCCGAGCGCAATAACCTGAGCGAAGAGCAGGATGACGCAATCAAGCAGCTTTCCAGCATGAATAAAACTCTGGGTTCACTTCAACGGGTCAGATCAGATATGCAGAATCTGACTGTCGTTGCGGTCGAGGCCGACGTGGCGACAAAAAATCTGATTCATGTCTGGAACGTGATTCATAACTATACGAGTCAGTCCGCCAAGGAGATCTCGAAAATGGAGGACGCTGTCAAACTGAGGCAGTTCATGACCCAGTTCAGATTGGTGGCGGCACCGTGGGCCGAAATTCATCAGAACGCTGATGCACTGGTGGAACTGTTCAAGGAGGCCGACGAAGAGTTCAAGGCTGGGTATGGTATTCAAGGAGCGAAGAGCATGAAAACGCTGGTGCAAACTCAAACCTATCCAGAGTTGAGGATTGATGTCCTGCGTAATTGCAGTGGGCAGTTGCGCGATGAGGCTGTCAAAGCCAGGATGTATTTCCTCAAGAGCAACTATTTACCAACAGTGAGTGAAGTGTTTGAGGGCGTGCAGGGCGAGGTCAGCGGCAGCTTACGTGATCTGGCAGAGTCAGCCTTGACGACAAAACTTGATCTTAAATCCCGAATCGCCCAGTTGGCTGCGCTCAATCAAGAATTGGCCGATGGATCCGATGAGGTTGAAGATATCCACAGCGAGCAGGTTGAGTTATTGGCGCAAGCGCATGAAGCGGCCTCTCGCATGTCAAACAAAGTGATTGAGCGCAGGGTCGCGATCAGCGTGCCGTTTGATCAAGGTATGACCGCGGGCTTCATGGCCGCGCTCCAGACGGATTTAGTTGATCATGCAGCTGTACTTGTGCGTCTGAACGGCAAGTTGGTTGAGCCTGAAAAGAAGTTGAATACTATTTCAGATGCGGTGGATGAGCTCAATAAAATTGGGCTTTCAGAGGCCTTTAAGTCTGTGGAGCTCACTCTGGATAAAGTAAAGGAGCTAGGCGCAACTCCGCCTCAGGTGCAATTGGTGATGGCCGCGGTCGAGAAGCTGAAACAGGATTTGGAAGGACTGGTCAAAAGTATTTCGTTTGTATCGATGATTAAGGAAAGTCACACGCTGCGGGTGACTGTCGAGGAGATTTATCAAGAAATAGCCGTTGAAAATCGAAAGGGGCGAAACATCAACGATAAAGTGGAGTTGATCAAAGCCTTTCATGCGATGGATGATCAGCGAAAACTGTATGTCGAGGAGTATGCGGTTGCGGCTGCCGCAGTCAGCCGATTCCTGGTGAGCCTGGCGGACTATAAGGCCATTGGCCTACAGGATCAGGTTGCTGGATTCATGCAAGAGGCGAGCACCTTTGTCAGGTTTCTTGATCCGGTAACCTATCTGTAACTGCAGTTAACTAAACACCCCGAAAAGTCGCGTGCCAGGGTTAATGGCACGCGATTTTTTCTTGCGTTCATTTACTGGGGTATCAGCCATGGATGTGCTTTTATTTAGCGGCGAGGATTACATTTCTGTTAGAAAATACTATAAGTTTTTATTGCAGATAGGGTATCGGGATGTTGTAACCCATCGACCGCAGTTCGTGCCGGTGTTGGCGCTGTACGCCAAAGAGCTCAGTGATGTAGCGAAAACGAATCTGGAACGGTTTAATTATTTGACGCGTCAGACGCAAACTTTAAGTGAAGAAATTATAGGATGTGTCAATAGGGGGGAAGTGTTGCATGCGGCCTGTCGTCGAGCCTTGCTTCACGCTCCGAATGACCGGCGCTTACTGTTGAACACGATGTTTTGCGACTCGTTCAATTTTACCGAAGCTGACAATGGCACTTGCCGAAAGTACCAGGTCACCGGCGTCATAGATCAGGTGTTGAGAGAGTACGCCAATACCTTGTCATTTGTGGAGGAGTTCTCATCTAAAGTCAGTTCGCTTGGGCAGGATATCCACAAGCTGTTTGCCCCGGTCTTTAGGACGAAAGCGTCTGAACCTTATCCTCCTTCCACACAAGCGCCACAGAGCATATGTGAAAACTGGTTCTTCTGTGGGGAGCGGACGACTTTCGTTACCGAGTTGTGGGAAAGCATCATTGAGGATGACTTGAATAGGAAAGTCGAGCTGGACCGGTTGGTACGAATCTACGCTTCTACGTCCTCGGCGTTATTGAACCTTGGGGACTTCCTGTATCGGATTCAGTATTTTTTTCGCACGATGATAAAGCGACTCTCGACGATCACACCCGTGTCGAGGTTCTCTACGCTGTTGCTGGCGTGTGAATTGCTCGCCGAGGTGCTTGTTGGTCTTCGAGTAAGGGCTGAACACCTTGGAGAGTGGTCGGAGTTCGAGAGTACTCGCACCTCTTATGGTGCGGATGAAGAATGAATTTCTAGGGGGCCGGACGCGCCTTAGGCGACGTCCGGCCAAGGTCAGTAAACGTCGCGGCGATAACGCCCTTGCTCGATCAACTGCAACACTACCTCGGCGCCCAATACCTCGTTGAGCACCTGGTCCACCCCTGAAGCCATCCCTTGCAGACTGCCGCAGATGTAGATCACGGCGCCGTCGGCCAGCCATTGCTTGAGCACGCTGGCGTGTTCGCGCAGGCGATCCTGAACGTAGATTTTCTCGGCCTGGTCCCGTGAGAACGCCAGGTCCAGGCGTTCCAGGTCGCCCTCGATCAAGCAACTTTCCAGCTCGTCGCGGCATAGGTAGTCATGCGCGCGATTACGTTCGCCAAACAGCAACCAGTTGCGGGTCTGGCCGTCGGCGATGCGGGCCTTGAGCAGGCTGCGCAGGCCGGCCAGGCCGGTGCCGTTGCCGAGCAGGATCATTGGTGCCGGGGCGGCCGGCAGATGGAAGCCGCTGTTGCGCCGCACCCGCAGGCTGATCGCCGAACCGACGGTCGCGTGTTCGGTCAGCCAGCCAGAGCCGATACCCAGGCTGCCGTCGGGGCGACGCTCCTGGCGCACGATCAACTCGAGCACGCCGTCGGCGGCAATCGAGGCAATCGAGTATTCACGCATCGCCAGGGGTACCAAGGCGTCCACCAGGGCCTGGGCATGCAAGCCGACCAGGTGTGTGCGATTGTCCGGCAACTGGCGGCTGGCCAAGGCCTGCTCGAGGGTCTCGAGCAAACCATCGAGCTGTACCGCCGTCTCGCCCGGGATAGCCAGCCCCTCAAGGAAGTGCTCGACCGCCCACGGGCAGTTGCGTGGCAGCACTTCCACCAGGTCGCCGGCCAGCCAACTGCTGGTGTCGGGGGCGGTCAGGCCGAGTAAATACACTTCGCCACCGCTGCTGTCCGGGTTCAACAGCTCACGTTTGCTCAAGGTCCAATGGTTGTAGCTTGGGGCTTGCCAGGTGGTGACCTGGGTGTGGCCGGTCAGTTGGCCGAGTTGCTGCTGCCAATGACTCAAGGCGTAGGGGTCGGCACTGTCGACTTCCACCGGGGCAAACAGGGTGGTGCCACCGTGCTCGGCCAGCCAGCCATGCAAGCGTCGGGCGAAGCCACAGAAGTGCTGGTATTGCCGGTCGCCCAACCCCAGCACCGCATAGTTGAGGCTGGACAGGCTCGCCGCCCGGCCCAGCACCTTGCGCTCGAAACCACGGGCACTGTCCGGTGCTTCCCCGTCGCCAAAGGTACTGACCACAAACAGCGCGTTGCTTGAGTCGCGCAGGTCCTGTTCGCTCAGGTCGGCCAACGGCTGGACCTTGACCGGCAAGCCGGCGGCCTGCAGTTGGCTGGCGGTCTGCCAGGCCAGTTGCTCGGCAAAACCGCTCTGGCTGGCAAACCCGATCAGCCAGGCCGGGGCATCGCCGGTGGCTGGCGCGAGGTCTTTGCGAGCCTGCTGGACCTGGCGTTTCTTGCGTCGTCGATCGAGGTACAGCAACCAGCCGGTGATGAAAAACAGCGGCATCAGCAGGGATGTGACCATCAGCACGATGCGCCCGGCGAGCCCGAAGTAACTGCCCACGTGCAGCGCGTAGATGCTGGTGAGCAATTGCGCATTGAGGCTCTTGTCGCTGTAGCGGTCATGACGCTTGATGATCCCGGTGGCCGGGTCGAGGCTGATCTGGTTCAGCGCGCGGTCATGGGGCGAGGTCTTCAACAGGTAGTAGACCGTGGCCTGCTGGCCGGCCACCGGCGGCAGGCGCACGTTGTACGCGCTCAGGTCCGGGCCTGCAACGCTGTAGATGCTGCTCCAGACTGCGTTGTAGTCGACCACCAGCGCCGGACCGGTCGGGGGCGGCCCACCGCGCGGCTGGCGTACACGCTCCATTTGCGGTCCGTCGGAGAGTAGTTTGGTCACGCCCTTGCTATACCACTCGTAGGACCAGGTCAGCCCGGTCAGCGCGGCCAGCAGGTACGCCAGCAGGCACCAGGTGCCGGCCACCGAGTGCAGGTCCCAGTTGAAGGCCCGGCCTTTTTTGCGCCAGTCCAGGGTCAGCCAGACGCGCCAGCTGCGCCACTGGCGTGGCCAGCGCAGGTACAGCCCGGAAAGGCAGAAAAACACCAGGATCAGGGTACAGGCACCGGTGATTTGTCGACCGAGATCACCCATGGCGAGAAAGCGGTGCAGTTGCAGCATCAGGCCAAAAAAGTCCTGGCCAACCACCTCGCCCATGAGCTCGCCAGTGTAGGGATTGACGTAGCGCATCTGCCCGCGTCGTTCGCCCGGCGGTGGGGTGAAGAACAGGCGCGCGGCATAACCGTTGTCGATGTCGACCCAGAGCATCGAGACTTTTTTGCCCTCGCTGGTTTCGACCCTGGCCACCAGGTCGGCGGGTGGCAACACCCCGGCAGGAAGTTTTTCCACCTGCAGCACCTGGGGGTTGAGTGCGCGCAGGATCTCGTCCTGAAACGACACGGTGGCCCCGGTAAAACCCATCAGCGCCAGGACCAGCCCCGCGCTGATACCGAAGAACCAGTGCAGCTGGAACAGGGTTTTCTTCAACACGTCGACCGCCTTGTTCGTTCAAATGTATTTCACGGCGCGCATTATGCCGTGTGTTATCGGTAAGCCTGTTTCTTTACGCACAAAAGCCCCGCTCATCGAGATGAACGGGGCCTTGGGCTGCACGCTTCCTTTAGAAGTGGAAGTTGGTGCTCAACAATGCCGTCCGGCCCGCCGCCTGGTTGGCGAAGTGGGTCGAGAACGCCTTGTCGTAGTAGGTCTCGTCGGTGAGGTTCTGCACGTTCAGTTGCAGGTCGACGTTTTTGCTCAGCTTGTAGGCAGCCATGGCGTCGTAACGCACGTAGGAGTCGACCATGGTGGTGTTGGCCACGCTGCCGAATACGTCATCGACGTAGAACGCACCGCCACCGACCGTCAGCTTCGGCGTGACCTGGTAAGTGGTCCAGACGCTGGCGCTGTTTTTCGGGGTGTTCGGCAACTCGTTGCCATCGGTCACGCTGAGCGGGCCGCCGTCGACTTGCTCGCTGTCCATGTAGGCATAGCCGGCGAAGACTTGCCATTTGTCGGTGAGCTTGCCGCTGGCCGACAGTTCGAGACCCTGGACCCGGGTTTTGCCGGCGTTTTCGTAGGTGGTGCTATCGACCTGGACGCGGGCGTTGTCTTTCTCGGTGCGGAAGATATCGGCGGTCAACGACAGGCGATCGTTCAGCAGGTCCCACTTGGTACCAATTTCGTAGTTCTTGGTGGTTTCCGGCTCCATGTCGCTCTTGAGCTGGTTGCCCGCACGGTCAGGGGTGCCTGCCAGCGAGTTGCCTTCCATGCCTTCACCGACGTAGTTGCCCGGTGGCGTCGCGGAAGTGGCGTAGGAAGCGTAGATGCTGCCGTTTTCCGCCGGCTTGTAGACCACACCGAACTGACCGGTGATGAACTCGCTGGTGTCCTCGCCCTTGGCTTCGATGCCTTTGTTCACGACCGTCGCGCCGGCACCATCGTAGGTGCGGTACTTGGTATCGAAATGGTCGTAACGCAGGCCCATGTTCACCAGCCATTGCTGCGACAGTTCGAGGGTGTCGAACACGTAGATGGCGCGGGTGTCGGCTTTGGTATCGGTGCCGGCGTAGTTACGCGAGATCGCGCCGTTCCATGGGTCGCTCGGTGTCGGGTTGGACAGCGAGGTGCAGTTGTAGCCGCTGGAAGCACCGATCAGCGACGGGTTGCACTTGCTGGTGCTCAGCCCGGTGTTGGTGTTGACGTTGTACGAAGACTTCTCGCTTTCTTCACGGCTGAACTCGATGCCGGTGGAGAAGCTGTTCTTGAAGCCGGCGATGTACACGTCGCCGAACAGGTCGGTCTGGTTGGTGGTGGTGTCGGTGTTGCTGACACGGGTGTTGGCGCGGCGCCACACGGTGCCGTTGTTGACGTTGCCCTTGCTGTCGTCCGGCTGGGTCAGGATGTAGTCCTGCATGCTGCTGCCGTGGCGCAGGGTGTTCTTGACGGTCAGCGCGTCGTTCAGATCGTGCTCGATGGCGAAGGTCGCGGTATCGGTACGGGTCTTGCGGAAGTCGCGGTCAGTCAGGCCGTAGAAGTTGCTGTCACTGCCGCCACCGGTGGTCGGCTTATCCGGGTTGCCCTTGTTGCGGTCGGCCGAAAGACCTGACGCCGGCATGCTGTAGGGAATGCCCGAATCCGGAGTGTCGTTGCTTTCCAGGTGGTAGTAGTCAAGGTTGACGCGGGTGTCGGTACCCAGGCCGAACGCCAGGGATGGTGCGACGCCCCAACGGTCGTAGTCGATGCTGTCGCGACCGGCCACGTTGCTTTCGTGGCTCATCAGGTTCAGGCGGCCAGCGGCGTTATCGTTGAACTGGTAGTTGCCGTCCAGGGTGTAGCGTTGGGTCTGGTCGGAGCCCCAGGTGAAACCACCGTCGAGCGAATCGCCCAGGTGGGCTTTTTTGCTCACCAGGTTGATGGTGCCGCCAGCGGCGCCGCGACCGCCGATGGCGGAGTTCGGGCCCTTGCTGACTTCGATCGACTCCACGGCGAAGATTTCACGGCTTTGCGAGCCAGTGTCGCGCACGCCGTCCAGGTAGGTGTCGCCTTGGGCATCGAAACCACGGATGAATGGGCGGTCGCCTTGCGGGTTGCCCCCTTCACCGGCACCGAAGGTGATGCCTGGCACGGTGCGCAGCGCATCCTGCATGTTCAGGGCGCCAGTGTCCTTGAGGACCTGCTGTGGAATTACGGTCACGGAGCGTGGGGTGTCAATCAGCGGCGCGGTGTACTTGGGCGAAGAAGCCTTTTCAACCTGGTAGGAGGTCGCATCCGAGGCTTCACCGGTCACGCTGGTAGCGTCCAGTGCGATCGCATTGCCGGAGGTTTTCGCGTCAGTCTTTTCTGCGGCGAAAACCATGTGGCCGGCGGAGCTGGCGGTAATCGCCACGCCAATTGCAGAAGCGAGCAAACGTGGTGAGCTGACCGGTGATTGTTGTGGCTGGCGTGACATGGTGAATTCCCCTCCCCAAGGATTTGAGGCCGCGGAATATAGGGTAAACACGTATTTGTATCAATTGCGAAATATTGCCATTTGCATTTAATTTACATTCTTTACAATTTATCCTTACGGTTTTTACGTTCTCGTTCGTCACGCCGGTTTTACATAGTCAATAAGAATCAATACCATTGCGATCCTTTGACTTTCAGGTGTCGCCCCCATGCTGCTGCATATTCCCGGCTTGTTCTCCCGTGAAGAGGTGCAGCGCATCCGCGAGGCGCTGCAGCAGGCTGATTGGGCCGATGGCAAGATCACCGCCGGGTTCCAATCGGCCAAGGCCAAGCACAACCTGCAACTGCCAGAAGGCCACCCGCTGGCCCAGGAAATCGGCGCAGCGATGCTCGACCGACTGTGGAAGCACCCACGCTTCATGTCCGCCGCGTTGCCGCACAAGGTTTTCCCACCCTTGCTCAACTGCTACACCGCCGGTGGCAGTTTCGACTTTCATATCGACAACGCCGTGCGCCAGCCCAAGGGCAGCGTCGAGCGCGTGCGCACCGACCTGTCGTCGACCCTGTTCTTCAGTGACCCGGACGAATACGACGGTGGCGAGCTGGAAATCCAGGACACCTTCGGCACCCAACGCGTGAAGTTACCGGCCGGCGATCTGGTGTTGTACCCGGGCACCAGCCTGCACAAGGTCAATGCGGTCACGCGCGGCACGCGGTACGCGTCGTTCTTCTGGACCCAAAGCCTGGTGCGCGAGGACAGCCAGCGCGCCTTGCTGTTCGAGATGGATGAAGCGATCCAGCAACTGACCCAGGACATGCCAGATCACCCGTCGCTGATCCGCCTGACCGGCACCTACCACAACCTGCTGCGTCGCTGGGTCGAGGTCTGAGCCGTGGACTTTCGATTGCGCCGTGAAGAAGTCCTGAACGGCGAGCAACTGCGGGCCATGCTCGGCGAAAGCCCGGCCCGCGCGGCCCAGGCGATTGTGCTGGCGGCCAAGGCCGGGAGCATCGACGGCCAGGCGCTGCTGGGGCAGATCCTGCTGGAAGGGCGGGGCATCGCCAAGGATCAGGCACTGGCCGTGCGTTGGTTCGAAATCGCAGCCCGGGGCGGACACCTGATGGCGCGCAATATGCTCGGACGTTGTCATGAGCATGGCTGGGGTTGTGTGGCGGATGCTTCGGTTGCCGCACGGCACTATGCAATCGCCGCCGATGCGGGCCTGGACTGGGCGCTGTACAACTATGCCAATTTGCTGGCAACCGGGCGCGGAGTGGCTGAGGATCAGGTCCAGGCGTTGAACCTGTATCGGCGCGCTGCTGACGCCGGCCACGCCAAATCAATGAACCTGCTGGGGCGCTATCTGGAAGAAGGACTGGCCTGCACGGCCGATCCGTCAGCGGCGCGCGTCTGGTATCGGCGGTCAGCCGAAGGTGGCGATTTTCGCGGGCAATTCAGCCATGCAACGTTGCTGGCGCAGGACGGACATGTCGATGAAGCGCTTGTGTGGCTCAGGAAAGCCTTGGTCGGTGGCAATGTGAACTTCCTGCGGGTCAGCAGTGCATCGTTACTCGGCGCAGATCATCCAAAAATCCGCGAGATGGCGGACGCCTATCAAATACGCTTAGCTCAACTAATCGAGTTGTAAGTGTTCAAATTTATCGCCTGATCTCTGGGGGTAAGATTTTTATTGTATAAGACGGCGCCACCAAACTAAGTTTGAGGGTGGTGTTTCTGTGCGCGAAAAACAAGTGTTGCCTAGGGTGTTGTGTTTTGTGTGCTGAACTAACAATTGTTGAGTTTATTTTTAACATTTGGCCAGTGGAAGTTTTGTTGGTTGGATACTAATGTTGGTTGGCACCCTGTGTAAATCTTTATTGGGTTTATGGCGGATTAGTGGTGCCAACAATAGAATATTTGATTCTGCCCGTAGGGGCACTGAAATGGAGTTCAGTGATGGATAATGAAATACTTGATGCGGCAGTCTTGGCGCCAAAGCTATTTGTGGATGCTTCAGTTGGTGATGGCGAAGAATACAATCGAGAACCGGGATTTCAGCTGACTAAAGAGCAAATAGTCAGTTTGCGAAAGTATGAAGTCCTTGGCTTGTCGCTTCCCGTGGAAATTGACGATGTCATTGTGTATCTGGACTATGGCCAAGGGGATACTGGCAGTCCGGGGTTGACCGCCGGTGACTTCCAGGTGACGTTCAGGAAAACCTATGATCATGCCAGGAGTTGGTCGCCACTGCGGGAAAAAATAATGATGACGGGCACTGATCTGAAGATCTTTGCCGGCAGCATCCTGCGGATTGGCAATGGAATCGTCGAGATCTACGAGGACCAAAAAATATCGAGCTACCTGGAAGAGCACGGTATCGATACCCCGGAGAAGTATCTCCAGCAGAAATTCCTGAATCCAGGGCTTCCTACCCTCGATTTGTCTGCGGGCGATCTACATGAGTTAAGAAGCTATCTTGATGAAATGCTAAGCAAAGTACAGAGTGCCCATGCCAAGGCGACGTCGGTGAGGTATGAAATCGACAAGTTTGGATCCGTGATGCGCGAAGAGGTGTTGCCGCATATCAAACTGCGATTGAAAGCCGTGTCGGAGAATACTTATCAAAGCGATATCAAGGAACTTCAACTGAAAATTGATGAGCGCTCGGAGGAGATTGAGCAGGTCAGCCAGCAGTATGACAAGATGGTCAAGGACGCAATCATGGCGGCGGCGAGTCTCAATATCGCGGGGCTGGTTCTCGGTATTTACACTGGCGTCAAAGCCGAAGAAATTCGCAAGCAACGAAATGCCTTGAAAGAAGCTCAGCAGCACGACAATCTGCAAATGCTCAGTAAAAACAAGACGCTGAGTTCATTGAACCGAATACGCACTGATCTTCAGGAACTCAGGGACGTGACCATTGAGGCTGAAGTTGCGACGCAAAATCTTATGTTGGTATGGAATTCGCTGGCGCTTTATATCAAGGCTTCGAAAGAGGATGCTGATTTACTCGATAATGCGTTGTCGCTAAGGCAATTTAAAAATCAAGTGTTGAGTATCGTCGAACCTTGGAGTCAAATAAAAAACAGTGCGGATCAACTGCTTGGTGTATTTGCAGAGGCGGATAAAGAGTATGAGTCCGGCCAGTTGCTGGGTATAGAGGGTATGAGAATGTTCAGGTCGTTTGCTGAGTCGGATATTTCAATATTCAATGTTGTTAAGTTACGTGCCGCTAACGCTCAAATCCAGGATGCCAATATTACCGCGCAGATGCTTTTCGAGCGCTGGAATTATCAACCGGGCAGAGTTGAAAAAGTCCAAGGGCTGGCGCTCGCTGCGAGCCAGGCTACGGTCAACTTGCGGGTGATCAGTGATGCGACGATTATTCATCTGAAACAATCACAAAAGAAGTTGGAGGGGTTTCAGGAAGAGGTTAAATCGCCCATCGATGCGGGCGAAGTTCGTACAGATATGCAAAAGGAGTTGAAGAAATTATCTGGTCGACTCACTGGGCAGTTCGACGAACTGAAGAGCTTCAATAAAAAGCTGCTGGTGCCCTACAGTCGGGATGATTCGGCGCAGTTGGCGAAGGAGGTGCACGTTGAGCGCAAGTATGCCGAAGAACGTCAGGCTGTCCTGGAAAAGCAGCGGGATGAGTTGGAGCCGAAGATTAAGTCGGTGTCTGATGGCATTGACTTGATCGCCAAGGCAGGCATCCAAAAACTTGGCAAGCAAATGGAGTTGTCGAAGGATAAGGTGATGGAGTTGGGCATGACTCCCCCGCAAGTTCAAGTTGTCATGTTTGCCATCGATACGTTGAAAAACTTAATCGAGGATATCGGTACGACCGTCTCCTATCTAAATATGGTTGCGGAGCTGAAGAGGCTCAGAGTGAGATTGACCGAGCTGAAGGATCAAGCGAGAAAATGTAGCAGTGATGTTGAGCGTGCTGATGGACAAATCGAGTTGTTGCAAGCACTGGATAAAGTCGATGAGGAACGCTCGGGCTATGTGGCTGAATTCTCCGCTTTGCTCGTTTACTTTGAGAGCCTGTCCCGCAAGTTTACCGAGAATGAGGCGGAACCTGTCGAGGCTCGGGTCGAGTTTGCGATTGCCGAGATTAAACAGGATATCAACTATTTGAAGTCACTGACGCTGTAAATACACAGGCGGAGGGTGGGTCAGACATCCTCCGCTTCAAGGGGGTATGCATATGGCTATCTACACGTTTGTCAGTGAGCAGCGTCGCACACTGGATCGTTATACCTTTTTCCTCTCTACGGTCGTTTCGACACATGACAAAGTCAATCTGCTCTTTGTTCGGCGAGCAAAAAGCGGTCATCAGCGGACAGGTTTACCCTACGACTCGCGTCTGAATCATGTCACTTGGGATGAGCGGAATCTGCAAGGGCTGTGGAAGCGCATTGCAGACCTGAGGGATGGCGCCGCTGGTTATATAGCGGCACTGGTGACATTCAGGGAAGAGGTTTTGGCGTTCACTGCTCGGACATCTCGACGCGAGCCGATCGATGGGGTGGACCTTGGCAACTTCAGCCTGGTTCGCTCGCCGATCTGGAACTCCTCTGCTCCTGGGACCATCCGGGGCTTGGTTTACGGTTTAGGTAACCTTTTTTTTGCGGGTAAGGGGGACATGATTTCAGTCGAGAAGATCGTTCAAGACGTATGCGAGCATTCCTTTGGGCTGAAATCGATATTCACCAGGGCAATGGGTTATCGCACCTGTGAATGTCATACACAACCGAGCGTGGCCCCAGAGCTGTTCAGGGAAGATGACACGACCCCTCTCTGGGATATCGAGTATTCCAACGCTGATCCTGTGATCAAGGCAAGGGAATATGAGGCCGACGTCATGGCTCTCTTCAGGCGGATGGAATTATTGGGTGTCTGGATGGGAGGTTTTTTTGAGGAGCTCAGCCTGCGTTTTGACAGCGCACGAGACGAGCTCACGCAAACAGATGACATGACGACCGTGGGAAGACTGAATGTGAAGCTGGCTGCTGCTCAGGAGAATGCTGAAGAACTCCTGAGCATGTTGAATCACATTGAATTGTGGTTGAGAAAATAAAAAAAGGTCCATGTCAATGGACCTTTTCATTACTGCAGATACTTACACGTAGAACGACTTCAACGGTGGGAAGCCATTGAACTCGACGGCGCTGTAGCTGGTGGTGTACGCGCCGGTGGACAGCCAGTACAGGCGGTCACCGATGGCCAGGTTCAGCGGCAGGCCGTACTTGTAGTTTTCGTACATGATGTCGGCGCTGTCGCAGGTTGGGCCGGCGATCACCACTTCTTCCATCTCGCCTTTCTTCTCGGTCCAGATCGGAAACTTGATGGCTTCGTCCATGGTTTCGATCAGGCCGGAGAACTTGCCCACATCCGTGTACACCCAGCGCTCGACTGCGGTGCGGGATTTACGCGCGACCAGTACTACCTCACTGACCAGGATACCGGCGTTGGCGATCAACGAACGGCCCGGCTCCAGGATGATTTCCGGCAAGTCATCACCGAAGTCTTCCTTGAGGAAGCGGATGATTTCCTCGGCGTAGGTTTCCAGGCTGTTGGTGCGGGTGATGTAGTTGGCCGGGAAGCCACCGCCCATGTTGATCAGCTTGAGCTCGATACCGTCTTCTTCCTTCAGGCGCTCGAAGATCACTTTGACCTTGGCGATCGCTGCGTCCCAGACGCTGATGTCGCGTTGCTGCGAACCGACGTGGAACGAAATACCGTACGGCACCAGGCCCAGGTCACGAGCCAGGATCAGCAGGTCCATGGCCATGTCGGTCTGGCAGCCGAATTTGCGCGACAAAGGCCAGTCAGCAGTGGTCGAACCTTCGGTGAGGATTCGCACATAGACTTTCGAACCCGGGGCGGCCTTGGCGATGTTGCGCAGGTCGGCTTCGGAGTCGGTGGAGAACAGGCGCACGCCCTTCTCGTAGAAGTAGCGGATGTCCTTGGATTTCTTGATGGTGTTGCCGTAGCTGATGCGGTCGGCGGTGACGCCACGGTCCATCACCTTGTCCAGCTCGTAGATCGACGCGATGTCAAAGCTCGAACCTTTGGACTTGAGCAGGTCGATGATCTCGACGGCCGGGTTGGCCTTGACCGCGTAATAGACTTTGGCGAATTCGAAACCGGCACGCAGGTCATCGTAGGCCTGGCTGATCATCGCGGTGTCGATCACCACGAACGGGGTTTCTTGTTTGTCGGCGAACGCCTTCATTTTGTCAAAAGTGGCGCGCGCGAAATAGTCTTCGACGTTGATCGACATGCTGGGAACTCCTACTGGCAAACTGAAATTAACAATGGGTGCAAATGAACGTCCTCCGTATCCCCACTTTGGTTCGCCTACTTCCCAAGGCATGTCGCCGAAAGCAAAAAGGCCATGGGATCACCTGCGTCCCTTGGCCTTGCTGTCTCGTCGTCAGTACTTGAGCCGGATGGATCGTTTCCAGCATGGACGTTCGGCGCGAACTTTAGGGCGTGAGGGGCTTGAGATCAACAAAAAATGTCGCGTTTTTGCACGCTTCCGTCGTGCGGTCCCGGACAGCTACTGATGTAACCGACCTGCATGACAGTGTGATGTTCCCCCAAGAGGGAGATTTGAATACTTGTAGGAGCGAGCTTGCTCGCGATGGACGTCAACGATAACGCATGGAGCCTGGTACCCTGTGGTGCCATCGAGTGCATCGCGAGCAAGCTCGCTCCTACAGTTATTTTTTGTCAGGCCAGCGCAGTCTCGGCCGGCGACACAATGCTGGTCTTGCCGCCACGGGACTTGCCGGAGCTCAGGTACTCGGCAATTGATTCCTGGGTCACTTCACCGAGGAACACCCGTTCCGCATCCAGCACCGGCAGCCACGAGCGGTTGAACTCGTACATGCGCGACAGCAGGATGCGCAGGTGCTCATCGTAGGCTGCTGTGGCGTTGAATTCGCGCAGGTACTGGCCACATGAGCCGCCCTGGCGGTGCAGGTCGCGGCGACGTACGTAGCCCAGGGCCTTGTTTTCGGCGCAGGTGACGACCACATAGCGGCGGTCGTGCTCGTCCATCAACTCCAGCGCATCGGCCACCGGGGTCTCCGGGCTCACGGACGGGGCGTTGTCCGCGGCATCTTCGGCCTTGACCAGCAGCAGGCGCTTGAGGGTGCTGTCCTGGCCCACGAAGTTGCTGACAAAGTCGTCTGCCGGATGGGCGAGCAAGGTGTCCGGGTGGTCGATCTGCAACAGCTTGCCGGCGCGGAAGATGGCGATCTTGTCCCCCAGCTTGATCGCTTCGTCGATGTCATGGCTGACCATGATTACCGTCTTGTTCAGCGCCCGCTGCATCTCGAAGAATTCGTTCTGGATCATCTCGCGGTTGATTGGGTCGACTGCGCCGAAGGGCTCGTCCATCAGTAGCAACGGGGCATCGGCGGCCAGCGCGCGGATCACGCCGATGCGCTGCTGCTGGCCACCGGACAGTTCACGCGGATAGCGGTGCAGGTACTGCTTGGGTTCGAGCTTGATCATGCTCATCAACTCGCGGGCGCGGTCGTGGCACTTCTGTTTGTCCCAGCCGAGCAGGCGCGGGACCACGGTGATGTTCTCCTCGATGGTCATGTTGGGGAACAGGCCGATCTGCTGGATCACATAGCCGATGTTGCGGCGCAGGGTCACTGCGTCGAGGTCGGTGGTGTCTTCGCCGTTGATCAGGATCTTGCCCGAGGTCGGTTTGATCAGGCGGTTGATCATCTTCAGCGTGGTGCTTTTGCCGCAGCCCGATGGCCCGAGGAACACGCAGATTTCGCCTTCATTGACGGTCAGGCTTACCGAGTCCACGGCTTTGACGTCTTTGCCGTTGCTGCGGAAGGTTTTGCTGAGGTTTTGAAGTTCGATCATTTCAGGAGTCCTTTTGGAGTCAGCGAGCGTTGCAGCCATTGCAAGAGCAGGTCGGCGAAGATGGCCAGCACACTGACCAGGACCGCGCCGACAATCAGCATCGACATGTCGCTGCGGCTGATGGAGGCGAGAATGAGTACGCCCAGGCCGCCGGCGCCGATGGTCGCGGCGATGGTCATCACCCCGATGTTCATCACCACGGCGGTGCGCACACCGGCGAGAATCACCGGCACCGCGATCGGCAGTTCGACCATGCGCAGGCGCTGGCCGAATGTCATGCCAATGCCCCGGGCGGCTTCGCGAATACCCGGTTCGACGCCGGTCAGCGCCAGGTAGGTGTTACGCATGATCGGCAGCAGGGAGTACAGGAACACCGCGGTAATCGCCGGCATCGGCCCCAGGCCCTGGCCGAACTTCGAATAGAACGGCAACAGCAGGCCGAACAGAGCAATCGAGGGCACGGTCAGCAGCACGGTGGCGCTGGCCTGTAGCGGGCCGGCCAGTGCCGGAAAGCGAGTCATCACAATGCCCAGGGGCACGCCGACGACAATCGCCAGGGTCACGGCAATCCCGACCAGGGTGATGTGTTGCCAGTTCAGGTGCAGGACAAGTGGCCAGTCCAGATGGGAAAAGGCGTTCAAGAAATCCATGGCTTTTCCTCCGGTTCAGTTGTTCGAAAGCTGTGGGTGCTGGCGCAGGAAGTCTGCGGCCACGGCCGACGGGCTTTCATGATTGACGTCGACCCGGGCATTGAGCTGGCGCATGGTCTCGTCATCGAACAGATCGGCCAGCGGCTTGAGTTGGCCAGCCAGTTGCGGATGGGCGTCGAGGTACACCTGGCGCACCACGGGGGCGGCGGTGTAGTCGGGAAAGTAATGCTTGTCGTCTTTGAGCAACTTGAGTTTGAACGCACTCAGGCGCCCGTCGGTGGTGTACACCAGGCCGGCAAACACCTGGCCATTGCGCAGTGCGGTGTAGACCAGGCCCGCGTCCATCTGGCGGATGTTGCGCCGGGTCAGGTCCATGTCATAGCGCTCGACCATGCCTGCCAGGCCGTCGGAACGGTTGGCGAACTCGGTGTCCAGGGCCACCAGCGGGTTGTCCTCGGCCTGATTGCGCAGCGCGGTGTTCAGCTCGCTGATGCTGTTGACCTCGGGGAACTGCGCAGCGATTTTCTCGGGCAGTGCCAGGGCATAGGTGTTGCTGAATTTCGACGGCGAGAGCCAGGTAAGGCCCTTCTTCGCATCCAGTTCAGTGACCCGCGCCAGGGACTGCTGGCTGTCGAGCTTTTCCGTGACGTGGTTGTAGGACACCAGGGAGACCCCGGTGTATTCCCAGACCATGTCCAGTTGCCCGGTTTCCTGGGCGCTGCGGGCCAGGTTGCTGCCCAGGCCGCCGGTGACCTGGGCGTTGTAGCCCTTGGCACGCAGGTATTGGGCGGTGATTTCGGCGAGCAGGGTCTGCTCGGTGAAGACCCGGGCGCCGATGCGGATCAGGGGTTTTTCGGCGGCCTGGGCAAATCCTGCGCACAGCAGGACGCAGCCCAGTAACAAGCTTGGTAATTTCATCGTGATTCCTTCGCTCAGCCGGGTTAGGACTGGGGTAACCCGCGTTCCAGCCAGAGGCGGCTGCTCAGTGTCACCAGACCGTCCAGCAGCAATGCCAGCAGGGCGGTACACGCCGCGCCGAGGATCAGTTGCGGCTGGTTGTTCAGGGCAATGCCGGGGAAAATCAGGCTGCCCAGACTGTTGGCGCCGATCAGGAACGCCAGGGGCGCGGTACCGACGTTGATCGCCAGCGCTACTCGCACGCCACCGATGATGATCGGCACGGCGTTCGGCAGTTCGACCCGCCAGAGCACTTGGCGCGGGGTCATGCCGATGCCGACGGCGGCTTCCTTGAGTGAACCCTGGACGTTTTTCAGGCCCTCGTAGGTATTGCGCACGATGGGCAGGAGGGAGGCGAGGAAGAGGGCGAAGATGGCAGGGCCGCTGCCGATCCCGAGGATCCCCAGGGCGATGGCCAGTACGGCCAGGGGTGGGACGGTGTTGCCGATGTTGAAGATTTGCATGAAGCGTTCGGCGCGTCCGACCAGGGTCGGGCGGCTGAGCAGGATGCCGGCAGGGATGCCCACGACAAGGGCGGCCAGCATGGAAGCGAGGACGAGGATCAGGTGAGCTTGCAGGTAAAACAACAAATCGTCGCGGTACAGTTCGATCGTGTTGATGCCGATCCAGTGGATCAGCAGGGCCAGGAGGGCGACGACAACCGCTCCCCCTATCAGCCCTTTGCCATAGCGAATAGCCACAGGCGGACTCCTTTATTTCAGTCGGCGCACACTTCCCGTGTGGCAACGCCATGCCTGGCTGCCGGGAAGGTGTTCGCGAAAAGCAGCTCGCCAATGCCGGCAAAACGGCATGAGGTCGAGCCATGAGCACAGCCTCGTCAGGCTGAATTGCAGATATTTCAGCCCCTGACGAAAGGTCGTAACAGGGGAGTGGACGTCTCTACGCTTTAAAAGGTTCCCATCTTAGGCAGCATTTGGCCACCCTTAATGTGCTCAACGGTTCGGTTCTGGGTTCAACTTGGGCTATAATCGCCGCCCTTTTTTGAATCACCTGCCAGGCGATTTCCCATGACCAAACAGGCCGCCGAAGTCGCGAAACGCCGCACTTTCGCCATTATTTCCCACCCCGATGCGGGTAAGACCACCATCACCGAGAAGCTCTTGCTGATGGGCAAGGCGATTGCGGTTGCCGGCACGGTGAAATCTCGCAAATCCGACCGCCATGCCACCTCCGACTGGATGGAAATGGAAAAGCAGCGGGGTATTTCGATTACCACGTCGGTCATGCAGTTTCCGTATCGCGATCACATGATCAACCTGCTCGACACCCCGGGCCACGAAGACTTCTCCGAAGATACCTACCGTACCCTGACGGCAGTCGACTCGGCCTTGATGGTCCTCGACGGCGGTAAGGGTGTAGAACCACGGACCATCGCCCTGATGGACGTCTGCCGGCTGCGTGACACGCCGATCGTCAGCTTCATCAACAAACTCGACCGTGACATCCGCGACCCGATCGAACTGCTCGACGAAATCGAGGCGGTCCTGAAAATCAAGGCTGCGCCGATCACCTGGCCGATCGGTTGCTACCGCGACTTCAAAGGCGTGTATCACCTCGCCGACGACTACATCATTGTCTACACCGCGGGCCACGGCCACGAGCGGACCGAAGTCAAGATCATCGAGAAGCTCGACTCCGATGAGGCTCGCGATCACCTGGGTGACGAGTACGACCGCTTCGTCGAACAGCTCGAGCTGGTGCAGGGCGCCTGCCACGAGTTCAATCAGCAGGAGTTCCTGGACGGCCAGCTGACGCCGGTGTTCTTCGGTACTGCGCTGGGCAACTTCGGTGTCGATCACGTGCTCGACGCCGTGGTCAACTGGGCACCAAAACCGCTGGCACGGGTTGCCAACGAGCGGACCGTGGAACCGGTGGAAGAGAAATTCACCGGCTTCGTGTTCAAGATCCAGGCAAACATGGACCCCAAGCACCGCGACCGAATCGCCTTCATGCGTATCTGCTCCGGCAAGTATGAAAAAGGCATGAAGATGCGCCACGTGCGCACCGGCAAGGACGTGCGGATCGGCGATGCGCTGACCTTTTTCTCCTCCGAGCGTGAGCAACTGGAAGAAGCGTTTGCCGGCGACATCATCGGCCTGCACAACCACGGCACCATCCAGATCGGCGACACCTTCACCGAAGGCGAAGCCCTGGGGTTCACCGGTATCCCGCACTTCGCCCCGGAACTGTTCCGCCGCGTACGCCTGAAGGACCCGCTGAAATCCAAGCAACTGCGCCAGGGCCTGCAGCAACTGGCCGAAGAGGGCGCCACCCAGGTGTTCTTCCCGGAGCGCAGCAACGACATCATCCTTGGCGCCGTGGGTGTCCTGCAGTTCGATGTGGTCGCCAGCCGCCTGAAAGAGGAATACAAGGTCGAGTGCGCCTACGAGCCGATCACCGTGTGGTCCGCGCGCTGGATCGATTGCAGCGATAAGAAGAAGCTTGAAGAGTTCAGCGTCAAGGCCGTGGAAAACCTCGCGGTCGACGGCGGTGGTCACCTGACCTACCTGGCCCCGACCCGGGTCAATCTGGCGCTGATGGAAGAGCGCTGGCCAGACGTGAAATTCCGCGCGACCCGTGAACATCACTAAGCGCTGAGCCGTCACACCCAAAACCCCGTTGCGAAAGCCGCGGGGTTTTTTGTTGGCGACGCGAGTCGCTGGCGCTCCCGCGTTTATAGGGGCGTGGGGATATGGGTGCCTTGGTGAAATAGCATTTGCCAATGCTCGCCTTGTTTACGCCAGATCGAACTGCGCAGGCTGTCGGCTTGGGTGTTGTGGCAGTGATACGTCACCAGTGCAGTGTGTTCCGACAACGGCTTGACCGTGAATTGACTGATGGTGCGTTGAACGAAGGCTTGCTGAGGCAACTGTTCGATCAAGTCTGCTTTGGTCCAGGTGCCGCCGCTGGCGCCGAACTCGCGGAAGTCATCGGCGATCAAGCATGAGAGTTCTTGTGCATCGCGTCGAACCCCCTGTGACAGCAGGCGTTGTTCCAGTTGCAGCAGTGTTTGCGAAAGATCCATGGCAGGTGGCCTCGTCGTGTTAGCTGGATTGGCTCTAACTGTTATTCACAACCAATCTGGAAGGATGTGGCATTTCCAGGCTTTAGTCAGCGTCCTATCTGGAGAACCCGACCGATCACAACTAGATTGCAGCCAACGCCATGGCGATTGGGTTCGTCGCCGCCAGGCTCTCCTCGAAAGGATGGAATCGGCTATGAGCATTTTTCCACGCAGTGTGCTGTTGCTTAAGGTGTTGCTGTTGCTGTCGGTGGGTATGTCTTCGGCGTGGGCTGAGTGCACTCGCCATGGTGAGCAGGTGTCGAGCGATCAGGTGGGAGACGGCGGATTGATGCTGGCCAAGTCCGAATCCGAGCCGGGGGACAAGGGTCAGGGAGGTAGCGCGGGCGACGATGACTCAACCACCGACGAGCCGGACAGCGATGATGCGGATGAGGGTGATAGCCAGACGTAGCTCGTCATTGCTCCAATCTTTTGTGGGAGCTGCTGAAGGCTGCGATTTGGGGGTATATCCGTTGCTGCGGTGATGGCGGCTTAGGGTTTCGCCCTTACGGCGAGGCACTTTTGTCAAACGACACAAAAGTACCCAAAAAGTCTTGCCCCAGCGTTCGGCCCCTCGCTAAGGCTCGGGGTACCTTCGCTGC
The DNA here is from genome assembly GCF_033989915.1 of Pseudomonas sp. P5_152. Classification (NCBI taxonomy): domain Bacteria; kingdom Pseudomonadati; phylum Pseudomonadota; class Gammaproteobacteria; order Pseudomonadales; family Pseudomonadaceae; genus Pseudomonas; species Pseudomonas sp. P5_152. The sequence goes on from NZ_JASFAH010000002.1 coordinate 3,995,134, forward strand.
GGTGCCCATCAGGGGGCATCGCCTACGGTTTGCTTCGCTGCACCTCCTCTCGATGCATGCGGCTTCGCCGCACGGCGCTACGCGCCTACCCCCCTGATGGACACCTTCGCTCAGCCTGCCGAAGGGGCAGGTGGATCAAGATCAAAAGCCAGAGCACGGCGACCTGACAGTCGGCCTGAGTGGTAAAGGCGGGCGAGGCGGCCTACCGGCCGGCCTGTTTTTCCTGGTTGGGTTGAAATTACTCTGTAGGAGCGAGCTTGCTCGCGATGGCGGTGGATCAGTCGACATTGATTGTGACTGACACTGCGCCATCGCGAGTAGGCCCCCACAGGTACCTGTGCAGTAGTTTGTCAGGCCGCACCCTCGAGAAATTGCTCGGCGTAATGACACGCTACCTGGCGGCTGTCGAGCAAACGCAAGGCCGGCTCTTCGGTACTACAACGCTCGGTGGCGTACGGGCAGCGCTTGTGGAAGGCGCAGCCGGACGGTGGGTTCAGCGGGTTGGGCAGTTCGCCGACGATCTTGATTTTCGGCTTGTCCGGGTCCGGGTGGATGGTCGGTGTGGCCGACAGCAGGGCCTGGGTGTAGGGGTGCAGCGGGCGGGTGTAGATGTCCTCTTTGGGGCCCATTTCCACCGGACGGCCGAGGTACATCACCATCACGTGGTCGGCCACATGGCGCACCACCGCCAGGTTGTGGGAGATGAACACGTAGGCGGTGTTGAATTCCTGCTGCAGGTCCATGAACAGGTTCAGCACCTGGGCCTGGATCGACACGTCCAGCGCCGAGGTCGGTTCGTCCGCCACCAGCACTTTCGGTTGCAGCATCATTGCCCGGGCGAGGGCGATCCGCTGGCGCTGGCCGCCGGAAAACATGTGCGGATAACGCTGGTAATGCTCGGGACGCAGGCCGACCTGCTTCATCATCGCCTGGACTTTGTCGCGCCGTTCGGCAGCGCTCAAGTTGGTGTTGATCAGCAGCGGCTCGGCCAATTGGTCACCGATTTTCTGCCGCGGATTGAGCGACGCGTACGGGCTCTGGAACACCATCTGCACGTCTTTGCGCAACTGCTTGCGCTCGGCCTTGTTGGCCCCGGTGACTTCCTGGCCGGCGATTTTCAACGAGCCGGAAGACGGCTCTTCGATCAGCGTCAGGGCGCGGGCCAGGGTCGACTTGCCACAACCGGATTCGCCGACCACGGCCAGGGTCTTGCCGGCTTCCAGTTCGAACGACACGCCGTTGAGCGCACGCACGGTGGCGTGGCCCTTGAACAGGCCGCGGGAGACTTCGTAGTGACGGGTCAGGTCACGGGCGGTGAGAACGACGGCCATTACGCCACCTCCTGATTCAAAGGATAGAAGCAGCGAGCGAGGCTGTTGCTTTTCGGATCGAGGGCCGGGCGCTGGGCGCGGCAGTTGTCCTGCACGTAAGGGCAGCGTGGCGACAGCAGGCAACCCTGCGGGCGGTCGTAACGGCCGGGAACGATACCCGGCAGCGTGGCCAGGCGCGATTCGCCCAGGCTGTGCTCCGGAATCGCCTTGAGCAGGGCTTCGCTGTACGGGTGCGCGGGAATGTCGAACAGCTGCGGCACCTGGCCGACTTCCACCGCTTGGCCGGCGTACATCACGCACACGCGCTGGGCGGTTTCGGCGACCACGGCAAGGTCGTGGGTGATCAGCACCAGGCCCATGTTCTGCTCTTTCTGCAGGGCCAGCAGCAGGTCCATGATCTGCGCCTGAATGGTCACGTCGAGGGCGGTGGTCGGTTCGTCGGCGATCAGCAGCTTGGGTTCGCCCGCAATTGCCATGGCAATCGCCACGCGTTGGCTCATGCCGCCGGAGAGCTGGTGCGGGTAGGCGTCCATGCGGCTGGCGGCCCCGGGGATCTCGACTTTTTCCAGCAGTTCGATGGCACGCTTGCGCGCCGCGCGGCCGGACATTTTCAGGTGCAGGCGCAGCACTTCTTCAATCTGGAAACCGACGGTGTAGCTCGGGTTCAGCGCGGTCATCGGGTCCTGGAAGACCATGGCCAGGTCTTTGCCGACGATCTGCCGCCGCTGCCGGTTGCTCAGCTTGAGCATGTTCTTGCCGTCGAAGTTCAGGGCGTCGGCGGTGACGATTCCGGGGTGCTCGATCAGGCCCATCAGCGCCATCATGGTCACCGATTTACCCGACCCCGACTCGCCAACGATGGCCAGGACTTCGCCCTTGTCCACGCTAATGTCGAGGCCGTCGACCACCGGAACGGCGGTCTTGTCGCCGAAACGCACGTTGAGATTCTTGATTTCTAACAGTGACATGGGAATCTCCTCAGGCGGCGTTCTTGAGTTTCGGGTCCAGCGCATCGCGCAGGCCGTCGCCCATCAAGTTGATTGCCAGCACGCTGAGCAAAATGGTCAAGCCAGGCAGGCTTACCACCCACCAGGCGCGTTCGATGTAGTCGCGGGCCGAGGCCAGCATGGTGCCCCACTCCGGGGTTGGCGGTTGCACGCCAAGACCGAGGAAGCCCAGGGCGGCGGCATCGAGAATCGCCGAGGAGAAACTCAGGGTCGCCTGGACGATCAGCGGAGCCATGCAGTTGGGCAGCACGGTGATGAACATCAGGCGGGGCAGGCCGGCACCGGCCAGGCGCGCGGCCGTCACGTAGTCACGATTCAGCTCGCCCATCACCGCGGCGCGGGTCAGGCGCACGTAGGACGGCAGGGACACGATGGCGATGGCGATCACGGTGTTGATCAGGCCAGGGCCGAGGATGGCGACAATCGCCACGGCCAGCAGCAAGGAGGGCAGGGCCAGCATGATGTCCATCAGGCGCATGATGGTCGGGCCTAGTAGACGCGGGAAGAACCCGGCGAACAGGCCCAGCAGGATCCCCGGGATCAACGACATCACCACCGACGACAAGCCGATCATCAGCGACAGGCGCGAACCCTGGATCAAGCGCGACAGCAGGTCGCGCCCCAGTTCATCGGTGCCGAGCAGGAACTGCAGTTGCCCGCCTTCGAGCCAGGCCGGCGGGGTCAGCAGGAAGTCGCGGTACTGCTCGCTGGGGTTATGCGGGGCAACCCAGGGCGCGAAGATCGCGCAGAAGATCACCAGCAACATGAACATCAGGCCGGCAACGGCGCCTTTGTTTTTGGAGAACGCTTGCCAGAATTCTTTGTACGGGGACGGATACAGCAGGCTTTGATCGACTGCTACCGAGGGTGTTGGAGTACTCATGGGTAATGATCTCAGCGCTGATGACGGATGCGTGGGTTGGCAAAGCCGTAGAGGATGTCCACCACGAAGTTGACCAGGATCACCAGGCAGGCGATTAGCAGGATGCCGTTTTGTACGACGGGGTAGTCCCGGGCGCCGATGGCTTCGATCAGCCATTTGCCGATGCCGGGCCAGGAGAAGATGGTCTCGGTCAGGACCGCACCGGCCAGCAGCGTGCCGACCTGCAGGCCGACCACGGTCAGTACCGGAATCAGCGCGTTGCGCAGGCCGTGGACGAACACCACGCGCGACGGCGACAGGCCTTTGGCCCGTGCGGTGCGGATGTAGTCTTCGCGCAGCACTTCGAGCATCGAGGAGCGGGTCATCCGCGCAATCACCGCCAGCGGGATGGTGCCGAGCACGATGGCCGGCAGGATCAGGTGGTGCAGGGCGTCGAGGAATGCGCCCGTGTCATCGGCCAGCAGGGTGTCGATCAGCATGAAACCGGTGACCGGCTCGATGTCGTAGAGCAGGTCGATCCGCCCGGAAACCGGGGTCCAGCCCAGGGACACCGAGAAGAACATGATCAGGATCAGGCCCCACCAGAAGATCGGCATCGAATACCCGGCCAGGGAGATGCCCATCACCCCATGGTCGAACAGCGATCCGCGCTTGAGGGCCGCGATCACCCCGGCCAGCAAACCGAGGATCCCGGCGAACAGCAGGGCAGCCATGGACAGTTCGAGGGTCGCGGGGAACAGCGAAGTGAACTCGCTCCAGACACTTTCACGGGTGCGCAGCGATTCACCGAGGTCGCCCTGGGCCAGTTTGCCGATGTAGTCCAGGTACTGGGCATACAGCGGCTTGTTCAGGCCAAGGCGTTCCATTGCCTGAGCATGCATTTCGGGGTCGACCCGGCGTTCGCCCATCATGACTTCCACAGGGTCGCCAGGAATCATGCGAATCAACGCGAAAGTCAGCAGGGTGATGCCGAAAAAGGTGGGGATCAACAACCCCAGTCGGCGGGCAATAAAACTAAACATCTTCTGGTGTACCTCATCAGCCGGTTAGGCGTACCGGTCAGCCCAGGATCGGGCTGTGGCCGGCGTTTTTTCTACTTCACCTGGGTGGTGGCGAAGTTATTGGTGGTCAGCGGGTTCATGTAGTAACCGTCGACGTTCTTGCGCAGGGCGGTAAACATCTTGGGATGAGCCTGATCGACCCACACCACTTCGTCGTGCAGGATAACCAGGGCTTTTTCATAGAGAGCGGCGCGTTCGGCAGTATCGATCGTGGCTCGAGCCTGGGTGATCAGCGCCTGGAATTGCGGGTTGCACCAGCGGCTGTAGTTTTCGCCGTTTTTGGCGGCTTCGCAACTCAGCAGCGGACCGAGGAAGTTATCCGGGTCACCGTTGTCGCCGCTCCAGCCGGCAGACACCATGTCGTGTTCGCCTTTCTTCGCACGCTTGAGCATCTCCGCCCACTCCATGACACGGATGTCGATGGTGATACCGACCTTGGCCAGGTCTGCCTGGATCAACTGGGCGCCCAGTTGCGGGTTCGGGTTGGTCGGGCCACCGGCGTTGCGGGTGTACAGGGTGAACACTGTGCCTGGCGGAACACCGGCTTCCTTGAGCAGCGCACGCGCCTGGTCGAGGTCCTGGGGCGGGTTCTTCAGCGTGGTGTTATAGCCCAGCAGCGCGGGTGGGTAGGGGTTGACCGCGGCAATCGCGTTGCCCTTGCCGTACAGGGTGTCGACATAGGTCTGTTTGTCCAGGGCCAACTCGATGGCACGGCGCACCCGCACATCGCTCAGGTATTTGTGGCTGGTGTTGATCGCGGTATAGCCGGTGGACATCGCCGCGATGGTGGCGATTTGCAGGGCCGGGTCGGCCTGGATGCTCGGGACATCGTCGGGTTTAGGGTAGAGCGCTACCTGGCACTCATTGGCCTTGAGTTTTTGCAGGCGGGTGTTGTTGTCCGGGGTGATGGCAAAAATCAACGGATCAGCCGGCGGCTTGCCACGGAAGTACTGCGGGTTGGCCTTGTAGCGGACCTGGGCATCCTTGGCGTAGCGCTGGAAGATGAACGGACCGGTGCCGATCGGCTTGCTGTTGAGATCGGCCATTTTGTCGGCTTTTTGCAATAACGCCGCGTACTCGGCCGAGTGAATAGAGGTGAACGCCATGCCCAGGTCCAGCAGGAACGGAGCTTCAGGGCGGTTCAGGGTGAACCTGACAGTCATCTCGTCGACTCTTTCGACAGCCTTGAGCAGGTTCTGGAAATCCATGCTTTCAAAGTATGGAAAGCCGACGGCAGATTGCTTGTGCCAAGGGTGGTTGGGGTCCAGTTGACGCTGGAAGCTCCAGACCACGTCGTCGGCATTGAGTGTGCGCGTCGGTTTGAAATAGTCGGTCGTGTGGAACGCGACGCCGGGGCGCAGGTGGAAAGTATATTGCAGGCCATCCGGGCTGATCTCCCAGCTTTCGGCCAGGGCCGGCTGGATCTGCGCGGTGCCGGGCTTGAAATCCACCAGCCGATTGAACAGGGTTTCCGCCGCTGCGTCGGACGTTACGGCGGTGGTGTAGAGCACCGGGTCGAAACCTTCCGGGCTGGCTTCGGTGCAGACCACCAAGGGTTTGGCCGAGGCACCGATGGCTGTCATCAGCACGGTGGCTGCGACAACCGCACGCAAGGGAAGCATCTTCATATAAACCCTCCGTATTCCATGAGCCAGATTAGTCGTTGGGGCCGATTCGTCGAATCGGCCCCGCGGTTGTCACGCCTTAGAGGACGTTGAACGGAATGGTGGTAACCAGGCGGAACTCGTTGATGCTGCCGTCAGCCTGGTTTTCGCTCGCCCGGTGTGCGGTGTAGGTGGCGCGAACGGTGGTGGCTTTCAGCGGACCGCTTTGAATGGCGTAAGTGCTGCCAATCCCATATTCATAGTGGTGTTCGCCGTCTTGCGACTGGATGCCGTCGTAGCCGGTGCCGGTGTAGTGGGTGCCGTCGATGCCCCAGCCGCGTGCCTGGTAGATGTTGAACTTGAGACCCGGTACGCCGTACTCGGCCATGTTCAGGCCATAGGAAACCTGGAAGGATTTCTCGTTCGGGCCGTTGAAGTCCGACAGCAGGGAGTTGGCCAGGTAGATGCCGTTGGTTTCGTGCAGGTAGTCGAAGTACTCGTTACCGTTCACTTCCTGGTAGGAGAAGGTCAGGGTGTGAGCCTGGTGGGTCAGGCCGAACGACAGGGAGTAGGTGTCGTTGTCGATGTTGCCCAGCTTGGCTTTGCCTTCTTCCTGGGTCTTGTAGTAGTTCAGGCCGGTGGTCAGGCTCAGCACCGAGCTGTCGCCCAGTACGTGGGTGGCGCCGAAGTAGTACTGGTTCCAGATATCTTCGGCCTGGGTGGCCCAGAGGCTGGTGGTCAGGCTGGCGAACGGCGAGTAGCTGATGCCTGCGGTGTTGACGTGATCGGCTTCGGCATCGATGGCGCCGTATTCGGAGCGGAATTTGCTCAGGCTTTCTTCGGTACGCGGCGAGTTGCGATCGAAGGTGGCCACGTCGAAGGCCAGGTTGCTCAGCTCTTCACTGTGCAAGGCCACGCCCTGGAAGCTCGAAGGCAGGGCTCGGTTGCTGATGACGTCGACTTGCGGGCTGCTGAAGTTCATGCGCCCGGCAGTCAGGGTGGTGTTGGAGATGCGGGCCTTGACGTTGGCCAGGCCCAGTTTGCTCCATTGCCCCTGGGCGTCGCCGCCTTCTTTGGTCAGGGTCCGGTTGTTGCCTGCGCCAGGACGAGTGCCGGGAGCGCCGCCGTTGTTGGAGGCCAGGTTTTCCCGATCACGTTCCAGCGCGACTGCGTTGTAGGCCGCCAGCTCGGTGCTGAAACCGACGGTGCCCTGGGTGAAGCCGGAGTTGTACTTGAGGATGGTGCCCTGGACCCAGTTGATCCGGCGATCGGTGGGGGTCGATACGCCGTCTTTTTTGTAGGCGAACTTGCCGCCACGCTTGAGTTGTTCGTTGGAGTACCAGTTACGGGTACTGCCGCTAATCGTCTGGCCTTCGATGAAGCCGGTGGCCTCGGATTGAGCATTGCTGGTATTGACCGTCACCGGGTTGAACGCCTGGCTCTGGGGTTCGGCATACGCGGTTGCGGTGATGCTGCTGATGGCCAGGGCCAACAGGGCGGAGTTGCTCAGTTTCATCAGTGAAGCTCCTTTTTTTCTCTTGTTATTGCCGGTCTCCTGTACTGAGCCGGCTATTGAGGGTGGAACTCATACAAGGCATCGCAAACGTTTGCATGGGGCGAAATCGCCGAATTCAGGCAACAGTCTGCTGTGAGGGCGAAAATCGCCCCCAAGGTTCTGCTAATCAGTTATTGCTCGATACCGACACCCGAGAACACGTTACGACCGAAGGGGCTGACCTTGAATCCTTCGACTTTGGCGCTCAATGGCTGGTTGACCGTGGAGTGGGCGACAGGAGTGATCGGCACTTGCTGCTTGAGCAACTGCTGGGCTTGTTTGTAGAGCACCGTGCGCTGTTCGCGGTCGGTAACGATCTTGGCCTGCTTGATCAGCTTGTCGTATTGCGGGTCGCACCACATGGAGTAGTTGTTGCCGCCAATCGCGTCGCAGCTGTACAGGGTGCCGAGCCAGTTGTCCGGGTCGCCATTGTCCCCGGTCCAGCCGATCAGGCTGACGTCGTGTTCGCCGTTCTTGGTGCGCTTGATGTACTCGCCCCATTCGTAGCTGACGATTTTCACTTTCAAGCCGATTTTCGCCCAGTCCGACTGCAGCATTTCTGCCATCAGCTTGGCGTTCGGGTTGTACGGGCGCTGCACCGGCATGGCCCACAGGGTGATTTCGGTGCCTTCCTTGACGCCCGCAGCCTTGAGCAGTGCCTTGGCTTTTTCCGGGTCATAGGCGGCATCCTTGATGCTGTCGTCGTAGGACCACTGGGTCGGTGGCATGGCGTTCACCGCCAGTTGCCCGGCGCCCTGGTACACGGCGTTGAGGATGCCTTGCTTGTTCACCGCCATGTCCAGCGCCTGGCGCACTTGGAGTTGGTCGAAGGGTTTGTGCTGGACGTTGTAGGCGATGTAGCCGAGGTTGAACCCGGGTTTTTCGATCAGTTGCAGCTTCGGGTCTTTTTTTAGCGCCTCGACATCGGCCGGGCGCGGATGCAGGGTGACCTGGCACTCGCCGGCCTTGAGTTTCTGCACCCGTACCGAGGCATCGGTGTTGATCGCAAAAATCAGTTGGTCGAGTTTGACTCGGCTCGGGTCCCAGTACTGTTTGTTGCCCGCATAGCGAATCTGCGAGTCCTTCTGGTAACGCTGGAACACGAAAGGCCCGGTGCCGACCGGCTTCTGGTTGATGTCGCTGGGTTTGCCCGAGGCCAGTAACTGGTCGGCGTACTCGGCAGAGAGAATCGAGGCGAAACTCATGGCGAGGTTCTGGATGAACGCAGCGTCGACTGAGTTCAGGGTCATGACCACGGTCAGGGGCGCGGTTTTTTCGACCTTGGCGATGTTCTTGTTCAGGCTCATCCCGTTGAAGTACGGGAACTCGGTGGGGTAGGCCTTACGGAAAGGGTGGTCGGTGTGAAGCATGCGGTTGAAGGTGAACAGCACGTCGTCGGCGTTGAAATCCCGGCTCGGGGTGAAGTACTTGGTGGTGTGGAATTTCACTCCTTCGCGCAGGTGGAAGGTGTAGGTCAGGCCGTCTGCGGAAATATCCCAGCTGGTCGCCAGGCCAGGAACGACGCTGGTGGCGCCTTTCTCGAACTCGGCCAGCCGGTTGTACAGTGGTTCGGCGGCATCGTTGTCGGTGGCGGTGGTGTATTGCGCAGTGTCGAAGCCCGCCGGGCTGCCTTCGGAGCAGAAAACCAGGCTGTTGCTGGCGGCCTGGCTGATGGAGGTGGCGGCCAACAGGCCGCTGCCCAGTAGGGCGGATAAAACCAAGGTATGGCGCATGACACTCCCTCTCTTATTGGAAATAAACCATGAGCCCTCGTCCCGTCCGGGGACGTGCGGGCACAGAACCACGGGTTTCAGCGATTGCCATTCCAGGCGCAGTACGGTCGGACCCTCGACGTTAGTGAGTCGAGTGTCGGGCGGTAAATGCGAAAGGCCTTAAATACAGGTAAGAAAAGGCGACACGTCCTAAACCCGTGGCAGTAGGCCGCAGTGATTTGGGATGTAGGTCAATTCCGCTGTCTTGGCAGATAGCGCCGCGGCGACCTCAGCAAGGTCGCCGCGGCAATACCTTATTTGCTGACGCTGACGCCGTAGAAGGAGTTCAAGCCAAATGGGCTGATCTTGAAGTCCTGCACGGTGTTGCGCATGGGTTGATACACCGTCGAGTGCGCGATAGGTGTCATCGGGACTGCATCTTTGAGGAGGTGTTGCGCCTGCTTGTACAGCTCGGTGCGTTTGGCAACGTCGGTGGTGGCCTTGGCTTCCTTGATGATGGTGTCGTACGGCTTGTCGCACCATTTCGAGAAGTTGTTGCCGCTCAGAGAGTCGCAGCCAAACAGTACGTTCAGCCAGTTGTCCGGGTCACCATTGTCACCGCTCCAGCCAATGATCATGGCCTGGTTCTCGCCACCTTTGGAACGCTTGATGTACTCGCCCCATTCGTAGCTGACAATGTTGACCTTGAGGCCGATTTTCGCCCAGTCCGACTGCAGCATTTCGGCCATCAGCTTGGCGTTCGGGTTGTACGGACGCTGGACCGGCATGGCCCACAGGGTGATTTCGGTGCCCGGCTTGATGTCAGCCTTTTTCAGCAGCTCCTTGGCCTTTTCAGGGTCGTACTTGGCGTCCTTGATGGTGTCGTCATAGGACCACTGGGTTGGCGGCATGGCATTGACGGCCAGTTGGCCAGCGCCCTGGTAGACCGAGTCGATGATCTGCTGCTTGTTCACCGCCATGTCGAGCGCCTGGCGCACTTCCAGCTTGGCCAGTGGGTTGGCGTCGGTACGGCCCTTGAGGACCGGCATCACGTTGTAGGCAATGTAGCCGAGGTTGAAACCCGCCTGATGCGGCAGTTTCAGGTCCTTGTCTTCACCCAGGGCCTTGAGGTCGGCCGGACGTGGGAACAGGGTGACCTGGCATTCGTTTTTCTTCAGCTTCTGGATACGCACCGACGGGTCGGTGGTGATGGCGAAGATCAGGTTGTCGATCTTGACGTCTTCAGGCTTCCAGTAGTCCTTGTTGCCGGTGTAACGGATGTTGGAGTCTTTCTGGTAGCTCTTGAACACGAACGGGCCAGTGCCGATCGGCTTCTGGTTGATGTCGCCCGGCTTGCCTTCCTTCAACAGTTTGTCGGCGTACTCGGCAGACTGGATCGAGGCAAAGCTCATGGCCAGGTTCTGGATGAACGCGGCGTCGACCGTGCCCAAGGTGAACTTGACGGTCTTGTCGTCGATTTTTTCGATGTTCTTGATGTTGGTGTCCATCCCCATGTCCGTGAAGTACGGGAACTCGGTGGGGTAGGCTTTGCGGAACGGCATGTCTTTGTCGATCATGCGGTTGAAGGTAAACAGCACGTCGTCGGCGTTGAATTCACGGGTCGGCTTGAAGTACGGCGTGGTGTGGAACTTGACCCCTTCGCGCAGGTGGAAGGTGTAGGTCAGGCCATCCGGGGACACGTCCCAGCTGGTGGCCAGGCCTGGAACAACAGCGGTGCCGCCACGTTCGAACTGGCTCAGGCGGTTGAACATGGTCTCTGCCGAGGCGTCGAAGTCGGTTCCGGTGGTGTACTGGCCAGGATCAAAACCGGCCGGGCTCCCTTCGGAGCAAAACACCAGGTTAGTCGCCGCGGAGGCGAAGGGTGCGCTAGCAAGCAAGCTGGCGCCGACTAAAAACGGAATGACCGCGTGTTTGAGCATGGTGGCCTCATGATTGTTGTCATTTTTGGAATTAGAGGACGACCTCGTGAGTCGACCTGCGGATACTTATGCAGGGCCTATACCCAATGCAAGATCCAGAGCGGCTACAAGTCTTAAACAGTGGTACGAACGTACCTTAATGTCGCATTCCTATAAACTTTGACGCATTTGATCGTTTGCGCGGGGGTATTTCGGTGCGATAGGCGCACCAAATGTGTGCTGATAGCACAGTTGGCGCACCTTTCCGAGGCGCGATGTTACCCAGCCATACGTACAGCCTAGACGGGTTTTTCGCGATGGCGAGGGGGATTGGCGGGTGCAAATCTGTAGGTGCAAGGCTTGCCCGGGAACGGCGTTGATGCGGTCTCACGTAAACTGCATCAACGCCGCCCGACCAGCTCCCACAAGCGTTACGGCATCAATACTTCAATAGAACCGTCGGCCGACATGCTGACCTGGCTGGTGCCGGCTTCCACTTCCGGGGTTACCGGGGCGGCATCCATGGCGGCCGCTTTCATCATCATCGGCGCGCGCAGGTAAGGTTGTGGATAACCGTTGCTGTTGAGGTTCAGGTTGACGATTTTGTAACCCTTGCCACCCAGGGCCTCGGTGGTCAGTTGGGCGCGGGCCTTGAAGGCGTTGACCGCTTCCTTGAGCAGCGCATCCTCGCTGGCCTTGCGGGTCGGGGTGGCGATGGCGAAGTCCATGCCGGCCATCTTCAGGTCGCCGAGCAGTTCACCGGTGAGTTTGGACAAGGCGGCGAAGTCCGAGCTTTCCAGGCGCAGTTCGGCGCGCTCACGCCAGCCGGTGATCTTCTGGCCCTTGTCGTCGTAGATCGGGTAGCTGTTGCGGCTGCCCTGGCGCAGGGTCACGTCCTTGACCTGCCGCGCTTGGCCCAGTGCCTTGTTCATTGCGGTGCTCACCACGGCCGCCAGCTTGGCCGGGTCGGCATTCTGCTCTTCGGTGTAGAGGGTCACGATCATCAGGTCGCGGGCGACTTCCTGGCTGACTTCGGCGCGCAGGGAAATCTGGTTGTAGTGCAACTCGTCCGCGGCCAGGGCCGGGAGGCTGGCCAGGGTGCCGGCACTGAGGGCGAGAAGGGCGGCACTGCGGCGAAATGTGTTCATCAAAGCTCCTTGGGTAGTGCGCAGGGGTAAGGTTGCGAGCCTGCGTAAAACCATCAGACTCTAGCTGCTATTGTCCGGTTCAGCCGGTTACAACTTCTATACAGTTAGCGCCAGGTGGTCGCAGCGCGGTCAATTGCCCTGTGTCGCTTTGCCGCACTTTTGCCTGTCAGGCCCCCTGCTTGGTTATACTCGACGCGATCCGCCTGGAGCGCTCATCAGGAGAGCTCATGCTCGCCCCCGTACAACTACTTTCCGCGACTCGCCAGAACCTCTGGCGACTGACATTCATCCGCACCCTGGTGCTGGCCGCCCAGGCCGGTTCGGTGGGGCTCGCCTATTGGTTCGACCTGCTGCCGCTGCCCTGGCTGGAACTGGCTGCGACCCTCGGTTGCTCGATGCTGCTGTGCGCCTTTACCGCCATCCGGCTGCGCACCTCGTGGCCGGTGACTGAACTCGAGTACGCCGTGCAACTGGCCTGCGACCTGTTTATCCACAGTGCGCTGCTGTATTTCTCGGGCGGTTCGACCAACCCGTTCGTCTCTTATTACCTGGTGCCGCTGACCATCGCTGCCGTGACCTTGCCGTGGCGCTATTCGGTGATTCTGTCGGGCATTGCGCTGACCATGTACACCTTGCTGCTGGCGCAGTTCTACCCCCTGGAAACCTTCCCGATGTACCGGGAAAAGATGCAGATCTATGGGATGTGGCTGAGTTTTGCCCTGGCGGCGGCGGTCATCACCTTCTTTGCCGCGCGCATGGCCGAAGAGCTGCGCCGCCAGGAAGAGCTGCGGGCGATCCGCCGGGAAGAGGGGCTGCGCGATCAACAGTTGCTGGCCGTGGCCACCCAGGCTGCTGGCGCCGCCCATGAATTGGGCACCCCGCTGGCGACCATGAGCGTGTTGATCAACGAGATGCTGCAAGACCATCATGACCCGCTGCTGCGCGAGGACTTGAGCGTGCTGCAGGACCAGGTGAAGCTCTGCAAGCAGACCTTGCAGCAACTGGTGCGCGCCGCCGAGAACAATCGCCGCCTGGCGGTGGACATGCAGGACGTCAGCGTCTGGCTCAACGAAGCGCTCGACCGCTGGCACCTGATGCGTCCGGAAGCCACTTACCGCCTGCAGCGGAAGGGGGAAGGCAGCGAACCGCGCCTGGCACCGCCGCCGGACCTGACCCAGGCCTTGCTCAACCTGCTGAACAATGCCGCCGACGCCTGCCCGGAAGGACTGGAAGTGACGCTGGACTGGGACGCCGTGGAGCTGACCATCAGTATTCGCGACCACGGTGCCGGTGTGCCGCTGGCCATTGCCGAGCAGATCGGCAAGCCATTTTTTACCACCAAGGGCAAAGGCTTCGGCCTGGGCCTGTTTTTGAGCAAGGCCAGCGTGACACGCGCCGGCGGCTCAGTGAAACTCTATAGTCATGAGGAAGGCGGTACGCTCACCGAGCTGCGCCTGCCCCGTGCCGCACGAGGAGACGACCATGAGTGACGAGATCCAAGTCGAAGGCGAAGACCTGCCGCATTTATTGCTGGTAGACGACGACGCTACTTTCACCCGCGTCATGGCTCGCGCCATGAGCCGCCGCGGTTTTCGCGTCAGCACCGCCGGTTCCGCCGAGGAAGGCCTGGTCATCGCTCAGCAGGACCTGCCGGACTACGCCGCACTGGACCTGAAAATGGATGGCGATTCGGGACTGGTGCTGCTGCCCAAGCTGCTGGAGCTCGACCCGGAAATGCGCGTGGTAATCCTCACCGGTTACTCGAGCATTGCCACTGCCGTCGAGGCGATCAAGCGCGGCGCCTGCAATTACCTGTGCAAACCGGCCGATGCCGATGATGTGCTGGCCGCCTTGCTGTCCGAGCACGCCGACCTCGATACCCTGGTGCCGGAAAACCCGATGTCGGTGGACCGCCTGCAGTGGGAACACATCCAGCGCGTCCTCACCGAGCACGAAGGCAATATCTCCGCCACCGCCCGCGCCCTGGGCATGCATCGGCGCACCCTGCAGCGCAAACTGCAGAAGCGTCCGGTTCGCCGCTGAACCGCCGCTGAACGAAAATCGCCAGCCACCCGGACAAAATGAACCGATCATCTATGATCGGTTCGTACTCCCTGTATTTCCTACCGAGCCTGAACCATGAATCAGAACGCTGAATATTGCGCGGTCAACGATGCGGTGCGCGGTCAGTTTTTCCGCCGTGTCTGGCAGATGATCACGCCTTATTGGCGCAGTGAAGAGAAGGGCAAGGCCTGGTTGCTGTTGATTGCGGTGATCGGCCTGTCGCTGTTCAGCGTGGCGATCTCCGTGTGGATCAACAGTTGGTACAAGGACTTCTACAACGCCCTGCAAAAGAAGGACGATGCCGCGTTCTGGAGCCTGATCCTGTATTTCTGCGGGATCGCCGCGGTGGCGATCCTGGGGGCGGTCTACCGTTTGTACCTGACCCAGATGCTGACCATCCGCTGGCGTGCCTGGCTCACCGAGAAACACTTCGCCCGCTGGCTCGGGCACAAGAACTACTACCAGCTGGAGCAGGGCGGTTACACCGACAACCCGGACCAGCGAATCTCCGAAGACCTCAACAGTTTCACCAGCAACACCCTGAGCCTGGGCCTGGGGCTGATTCGTACCGTGGTCAGCCTGGTGTCGTTCTCGATCATCCTGTGGGGCGTTTCCGGCAGTATCGAAGTATTTGGCTACACCATTCCCGGCTATATGTTCTGGTGCGCCCTGGTCTACGCGCTGGTGGGCAGCTGGATCACCCACCTGATCGGTCGCCGCCTGATCGGCCTGAACAACCAGCAACAACGCTTTGAAGCCGACCTGCGGTTCTCCATGGTGCGGGTCCGCGAGAATGCCGAGAGCATTGCGCTGTACAACGGCGAGGCGAATGAAAACCAGCGCTTGAGTACGCGGTTCGGCATGGTCTGGCACAACTTCTGGGACATCATGAAAGTGTCCAAGCGCCTGACTTTCTTCACCGCGGGTTACGGTCAGATCGCGATCATCTTCCCGTTCATCGTCGCGGCGCCACGGTATTTCTCCGGCAAGATCGAGCTGGGGGAACTGATGCAGATCAACTCGGCTTTTGGCAACGTGCAGGAGAACTTCAGCTGGTTCATCAGCGCCTACGCCGACCTGGCAGCCTGGCGTGCCACCTGTGACCGGTTGTTGAGTTTTCGCCAGGCCATGAGCGAAAACGAAGAGCGGGCGCCGGCCATCGATGTACGCCAGGAGGGCGCTGAGCTGCAAGTGCAGCAGGTGGGCCTGGACCTGGCGGATGGTCGTCATCTGCTGACCAGCGCCGACATGACCGTGGAGCAGGGCGACAGGCTGATGCTCAGCGGTCGCTCGGGTAGCGGCAAAAGTACCCTGTTGCGGGCCATGGGCGGTTTATGGCCGGCCGGGCATGGGGCCATTCGCCTGCCGAGTGCGCGCTACCTGTTCCTGCCGCAGAAACCCTACCTGCCGATTGGCACGCTGCGTGAAGCCTTGAGTTACCCACAGTCCGGCGATACCTATCCGCATGAGCGCTACGTGCAGGTGCTGGAGACCTGTCGCCTGCCCCATCTGGTGCCGCGCCTGGATGAAGCCAACCACTGGCAGCGCATGCTGTCGCCGGGTGAACAGCAACGCCTGGCGTTCGCCCGTGCGCTGCTTTATGCACCGCAATGGCTGTACATGGACGAAGCCACTTCGGCGATGGACGAGGAAGACGAGGCCACGCTGTACCAGGCGCTGATCGATCAACTGCCGGGCTTGAGCATCGTCAGCGTCGGCCACCGCAGCAGCCTGAAATGGTTCCATCCGCGCCATGTGCGGATCGACAACGGCCATCTGCAGGAGCAGACCGTGACGGCCTGATCCCACTGCAAATGTAGGTCAACAGTGATCGTACAACCGCCCTGCGCTATGATGTGCGTATCACTGCTTGCCTGAGATTGATCTTGACCATGGAAAACCCGATCGACGTCCCTCGTCTGCCCCGCAAGCGCCGTAGCCTCGCGCAGGAACTGGTGACGGTGCTGTCCGAGCAGATTCGCGACGGCTTGCTCAAGCGTGGCGACAAGTTACCCACTGAGTCCGCGATCATGGAGGCCCACGGCGTCAGCCGTACGGTGGTCCGTGAAGCGATCTCGCGCTTGCAGGCTGCGGGGCAGGTGGAAACCCGCCACGGGATCGGCACCTTTGTGCTCGACACCCCAAGCCCTAGCGGATTTCGCATCGATCCGGCCACCGTGGTCACCCTGCGTGACGTGCTGGCAGTACTGGAGTTGCGCATCAGCCTGGAAGTCGAATCTGCCGGGCTGGCCGCGCAACGCCGCAGCCCCGAGCAACTGGCCTTGATGCGGGCGGCGCTGGATGCGCTGAATGAGAGCGCTGCGCATGCCGGGGACGCGGTGGCTTCAGACTTCCAGTTCCACCTGCAGATTGCCCTGGCCACCGGCAACCGCTACTTCACCGACATCATGACCCACCTGGGTACCAGCATCATTCCGCGTACCCGCCTCAACTCGGCGCGCCTGGCCCATGATGACCACCAGCACTACATGAGCCGGCTGGCCCGTGAGCACGATGAAATTTACGATGCCATCGCGCGCCAGGATTCGGATGCAGCCCGTGCCGCCATGCGCCTGCACCTGACCAACAGCCGTGAGCGCCTGCGCCATGCCCATGAAGAGGCCCAGGCCCAGCGCGGCTAAACAGCTCGTCGCAACCCACAGTGGGCGCAATGCCCACTGTTGTGAGGTTCGCATCGCAATTGCCGGTGTTTGCCGTAGGACATCCCATAACAGAAAAAGCAGAAGCGCTGATTAGCTGCTTCAGGGATGTTTTTTGTTTTCGCATTTATCAGATTTAAATCAATCACTTAGACATCGTTCGTGGTCTCGCGAAGGGCTGGCTTGGCCTGTGGATGATGAAATGCAGTTGACGGTTGTATTTTAAGTTGTACGATGACATACAACATCAGCATGACGCTGAGCGGCTTTCATCACAACGTGCTACTTAGGGTGTTCGAATAATGAATCCACAAGAACTGAAGTCCATCCTCTCTTCCGGCCTGCTGTCTTTCCCGGTGACTGACTTTAATGCCCAGGGCGACTTCAACCGCGCTGGCTACATCAAGCGCCTGGAATGGCTGGCCCCGTATGGTGCCTCGGCACTGTTCGCCGCCGGTGGCACCGGCGAGTTTTTCTCCCTGGCCGCCAGCGAATACTCGGAAATCATCAAGACCGCCGTCGACACCTGTGAAACCAGCGTGCCGATCCTGGCCGGTGTTGGTGGTTCCACCCGCCAGGCCATCGAATATGCACAAGAGGCCGAGCGTCTGGGCGCCAAGGGCCTGTTGCTGCTGCCGCACTACCTGACTGAAGCCAGCCAGGATGGCGTTGCCGCCCACGTTGAAGCCGTGTGCAAATCGGTGAAGATCGGTGTGGTGGTCTACAACCGTAACGTTTGCCGCCTGACCGCGCCGCTGCTCGAGCGCCTGGCCGAACGCTGCCCGAACCTGATCGGCTACAAGGACGGCCTGGGCGATATCGAGTTGATGGTGTCGATCCGTCGCCGCCTCGGTGATCGTTTCAGCTACCTCGGCGGCCTGCCAACCGCGGAAGTCTACGCCGCGGCCTACAAGGCCCTGGGTGTACCGGTTTATTCGTCGGCGGTGTTCAACTTCATCCCGAAAACCGCGATGGACTTCTACCGTGCCATTGCCCGTGAAGACCACGCCACCGTCGGCAAGATCATCGATGACTTCTTCCTGCCGTACCTGGATATCCGCAACCGCAAGGCCGGTTACGCAGTGAGCATCGTCAAGGCTGGCGCGAAAATCTCCGGTTACGACGCAGGTCCTGTACGTGCCCCGCTGACCGATCTGCTGCCTGAAGAATACGAAGCACTGGCCGCCTTGATCGACAAGCAAGGTGCGCAGTAACAAACCGATTAAACAAGGCCGCTGAGTAATCAGCGGCCTTTTGCGTAAGGAGATTGCCGTGGCAGACGTAAAAAGATTCGACAACTACATCGCTGGCCAATGGGTTGCCGGTACGGACTATTCGGCCAACATCAACCCCTCGGACCTGTCCGATGTGGTGGGCGAATACGCCAAGGCCGACCTGGCCCAGGTGCACGCCGCCATTGATGCTGCACGCGCTGCATTCCCGGCCTGGTCGACTTCAGGTATCCAGGCCCGCAGCGATGCGCTGGACAAAGTTGGTAGCGAAATCCTCGCGCGTCGCGAAGAACTGGGCACCCTGCTGGCGCGTGAAGAGGGCAAGACTCTGCCCGAAGCCATTGGCGAGGTGTCCCGCGCGGGCAACATCTTCAAGTTTTTCGCCGGTGAATGCCTGCGTCTGTCCGGCGACTACCTGCCGTCCGTGCGCCCGGGGGTCAACGTTGAAGTCACCCGTGAAGCCCTCGGCGTGGTTGGCCTGATTACTCCGTGGAACTTCCCGATCGCGATCCCTGCGTGGAAAATCGCCCCGGCCCTGGCTTATGGCAACTGTGTGGTGCTCAAGCCGGCTGACCTGGTACCGGGTTGCGCCTGGGCGCTGGCGGAAATCATCTCCCGTGCCGGTTTCCCGGCCGGGGTGTTCAACCTGGTGATGGGCAGCGGTCGAGTGGTCGGCGAGGCGCTGGTCAACAGCCCGAAAGTCGATGGCATCAGCTTTACCGGCTCGGTGGGTGTAGGCCGGCAGATTGCGGTCAACTGTGTTTCGCGCCAAGCCAAGGTGCAGCTGGAAATGGGGGGCAAGAACCCGCAGATCATTCTCGACGACGCCGACCTGCAGCAGGCGGTCGAGTTGTCGGTACAGAGCGCGTTTTACTCCACTGGCCAGCGTTGCACGGCCTCGAGCCGGTTGATTGTCACCGCCGGGATTCACGACCGGTTCGTCGCGGCCATGGCCCAAAGAATGAAGTCGATCAAGGTCGGCCATGCGCTGCAGTCCGGCACCGACATTGGTCCGGTGGTGTCCCAGGCCCAGCTTGAACAGGACCTGAAATACATCGACATCGGCCAGTCCGAAGGTGCGCGCCTGGTCAGTGGCGGGTCGCTGGTGACTTGCGACACCGAAGGCTATTTCCTTGCCCCGACGTTGTTTGCCGACAGCGAAGCAGGCATGCGCATCAGCCGTGAAGAAATCTTCGGTCCGGTGGCCAATATCGTCAGGGTCGCCGACTACGAGGCGGCGCTGGCCATGGCCAATGACACCGAGTTCGGCTTGTCGGCAGGTATCTGCACCACCTCGCTGAAACACGCCAACCACTTCAAGCGCCACTCCCAGGCTGGGATGGTGATGGTCAACCTGCCGACCGCCGGTGTGGATTACCACGTTCCGTTTGGTGGGCGAAAAGGTTCATCCTATGGATCTCGTGAGCAAGGTCGCTATGCACAAGAGTTTTACACGGTCGTAAAAACTTCTTACATCGGATCGTAACCCGCTGCACCGCGGTATCCGGGTCCACCGGATACCGCACTGACAGATTCACCCGCGCATAAAAATAATCAGTGGGAGTACACGTACATGCAAGCGACCAAGCCGACCCACGTCCGCTATTTGATCCTGCTCATGCTGTTTCTGGTGACCACGATCAACTACGCCGACCGTGCCACTATCGCCATCGCAGGTTCCAGCCTGCAGAAAGACCTCGGTATCGACGCGGTCACCCTCGGTTACATCTTTTCCGCATTCGGTTGGGCCTACGTGGCCGGGCAAATTCCCGGTGGCTGGCTGCTGGACCGATTCGGTTCGAAAAAAATCTACGCCCTGAGCATCTTCACCTGGTCGCTGTTCACCGTGCTGCAAGGCTATGTCGGTGAATTTGGCATGTCGACCGCGGTCGTCGCGTTGTTCATGCTGCGCTTTTTGGTGGGCCTGGCCGAAGCGCCATCCTTCCCGGGTAACGCCCGCATCGTTGCGGCCTGGTTCCCGACTGCGGAACGTGGCACGGCCTCGGCGATCTTCAACTCCGCGCAATACTTCGCCACGGTGCTGTTTGCACCGCTGATGGGCTGGATCGTCTACAGCTTCGGCTGGCAGCACGTGTTCATCGTCATGGGTGTAATCGGCATCATCTTCTCCGGTATCTGGCTCAAGGTGATCTACAGCCCACGCCAGCATCCGATGATCAATGAGGCCGAGTTCAAGCACATTGCCGACAACGGCGGCATGGTCGACATGGACCACGACAAGGGCCAGGGCAAGAAAGCCGACGGACCGAAGTGGGACTACATTCGCCAGTTGTTGACCAACCGCATGATGCTCGGCGTCTACCTGGGCCAGTACTGCATCAACGGCATCACTTACTTCTTCCTGACCTGGTTCCCGGTGTACCTGGTCCAAGAACGTGGCATGACCATTCTCAAGGCCGGTTTCATTGCCTCGTTGCCGGCGATCTGCGGCTTCATCGGTGGTGTACTCGGCGGGGTGATTTCCGACTACCTGCTGCGCAAAGGCCATTCCCTGACCTTCGCCCGCAAGGCGCCGATCATTGCCGGCCTGCTGGTCTCCAGCAGTATCGTGGCCTGCAACTATGTGGACGTGGAATGGATGGTGGTGGGCTTCATGGCCTTGGCGTTCTTCGGCAAAGGCGTGGGCGCCCTGGGTTGGGCGGTGGTATCCGACACTTCGCCGAAACAGATTGCCGGTCTAAGTGGCGGTCTGTTCAACACCTTTGGCAACATTGCCTCGATCACCACACCGATTGTCATCGGCTACATCATCAGCTCCACCGGCTCGTTCAAGTGGGCGCTGGTGTTTGTCGGCTGCAACGCGCTGGTCGCGGTGTTCAGCTATCTGGTGATCGTTGGTCCGATCAAGCGCGTAGTGCTCAAGGAGCCGCCGGTCAACGGGCCTGAAGCCTCCGGCAAATTATCCCAAGCGCATTCCTGAGGAGCGGCGTCATGCAGTTGATTGAACATTCCGACTCGCCGCGCTACATCCGCCTGCACGAGCGGGATAACGTAGTGATCGTGGTCAACGATCAGGGCGTACCGGCCGGTACCGAATTTGCGGACGGCCTGGTCACCGTGGACTTCGTGCCACAGAGCCACAAGGTCACCCTGGAGGACATTCCAGAAGGTGGTCAGGTGATTCGTTACGGCCAGACTATTGGCTACGCCTTGCAGCCGATTCCCCGAGGTAGCTGGGTCAAGGAAGATCAACTGCGCATGCCGACCGCGCCGCCGCTGGACAGCCTGCCGCTGTCCACCGAGGTGCCGGCAGCCCAGGCACCACTGGAAGGCTACACCTTCGAGGGTTATCGCAACGCCGACGGTACCGTCGGCACGCGCAACATTCTCGGGATCACCACCACCGTGCAATGCGTCACCGGGGTACTCGATCACGCGGTCAAGCGGATCAAGGCCGAGTTGCTGCCCAAGTACCCGCATGTCGATGACGTGGTGGCGTTGACCCACAGCTACGGCTGCGGCGTGGCCATCACTGCCACCGACGCATACATTCCGATTCGCACGGTGCGCAATCTGGCGCGCAATCCGAACCTCGGTGGCGAAGCGCTGGTGATCAGTCTCGGCTGCGAGAAATTGCAGGCCGGGCAGGTGATGCACGAGAACGACAGCTCGGTGGATTTGAGCGAGCCATGGCTCTACCGCTTGCAGGATTCCAGTCACGGCTTCACCGAAATGATCGAGCAGATCATGGAGTTGGCCGAGACGCGCTTGAAGAAGCTCGATCGCAGGCGTCGGGAAACCGTGCCGGCGTCGGAGTTGATCCTCGGCATGCAGTGTGGCGGCAGCGATGCGTTTTCCGGGATCACCGCCAACCCGGCGCTCGGATATGCCTCGGACCTGCTACTGCGGGCCGGTGCCACGGTGATGTTTTCCGAAGTCACCGAAGTGCGCGATGCCATTTACCTGCTGACCTCGCGCGCGGAAAACCAGGACGTGGCCCAGGAACTGGTGCGGGAAATGGACTGGTACGACCGTTACCTGGCCAAGGGCGAGGCGGATCGTAGTGCCAACACCACGCCGGGCAACAAGAAGGGCGGGTTGTCGAACATTGTCGAGAAGTCCCTGGGGTCGATCGTCAAGTCCGGCAGCAGTGCGATCAATGGCGTGCTCGGCCCGGGCGAGCGCTTCAAGCGCAAAGGGCTGATCTTCTGCGCGACCCCGGCCAGCGACTTTGTCTGTGGGACGCTGCAACTGGCGGCGGGGATGAACCTGCATGTATTCACCACTGGCCGGGGTACGCCCTATGGGCTGGCCATGGCACCGGTGGTGAAGGTTTCGACCCGCACCGAACTGGCGCAACGCTGGCCAGACCTGATCGACATCGATGCCGGGCGCATCGCCACCGGGCGGGCGTCCATCGAGGAGCTGGGCTGGGAGCTGTTCCACTACTACCTGGACGTGGCCAGCGGCAAACAGCAGACGTGGGCTGAAAAGCACAAGCTGCATAATGACATCACCTTGTTCAATCCGGCGCCCATAACCTAAGACCGCGTTATCGTTCATCGCTGGCAAGCCGCAAGCGGGCGCCAGCTCCCACAGTGATCTTTTGCGTTGCATAAAACGCGTGAACACCGAGGATCCTGTGGGAGCGAGCTTGCTCGCGATGGCGAGCTCGCAGACGCCGATGTCCTTGGTGGCTTATCATTAGCCCCCTAACGACGCCCTCAAGGTTCACCCGGCATGCTGGCCATCTTTCTTGAAACCCTGAACATCACCGCGCCCGTCTTTGCCATGCTGTTTCTGGGTGTGCTGCTCAAGCGCATCGACTGGATCAACGACAACTTCATCCACACGGCGTCGGCACTGGTGTTCAACGTCACCATGCCGGCGTTGCTGTTTCTGGGCATCCTGCATGCCGACCTGCATGCGGCGTTGCAACCGGCGCTGCTGATCTACTTCTCCCTCGCGACCCTGGTGTGCTTTGCCATTGCCTGGGGCTGGGCAATTCTCAAGTGCCCGCGCGAAGACCGCGGGATCTATACCCAAGGTGCTTTTCGTGGCAACAACGGGGTCATCGGCCTAGCGCTGGCGGCGAGCATGTATGGCGACTACGGAATTTCCCTGGGGGCGATTCTCGCGGCGCTGGTGATCCTGTTCTACAACACCCTGTCGACCATCGTGCTGGCGGTGTACAGCCCAGTGATCAAGTCCGATCCGTGGAGCATCTGCAAAAGCGTGTTCAGCAACCCGCTGATTATCAGCGTGATTGCGGCCGCACCGTTCGCCTATTTCAAGATCGGCTTGCCGGGATGGCTGGAAACTTCCGGGCAGTACCTGGCCCAAACCACCTTGCCGCTGGCGCTGATCTGTATCGGCGGCACGCTCTCCATGGCGGCACTGCGCAAAAGCGGCAACATGGCCTTGAGCTCGAGCCTGGTGAAGATGATCGGCTTGCCGATACTGGCCACGCTGGGTGCCTGGCTATGGGGCTTTCGTGGGGCGGAGCTGGGGATTCTGTTCCTGTACTTCGGCAGCCCGACCGCCGCTGCAAGTTTTGTCATGGCCCGGGCGGCCAATGGCAATCATGAGCTGGCGGCGGCGATCATTGTCATCACCACCTTGATGGCGGCGGTGACGACTAACGTCGGGATCTTCCTGCTGCAGTGGGGCGGCTGGATCTGAAGGGCCTGTCCACTTCAACGCAACAGGGTCACTCCGGCTTCTGGTAGCTGTCGATCACTTCCTGCGCTGCGCGGAACGCCTCCATCACCGCCGGAACCCCGGCGTAGACCGCGCAATGCATCAGGGTTTCGCGAATCTCGTCCACCGTGCAGCCGTTGTTCAGCGCCCCGCGCACGTGCCCCTTGAGTTCCTGGGGGCACTTGAGCGAAGTAAGGGCGGCGAGGGTGATCAGGCTGCGGGTCTTCAGTTCCAGGCCACCACGATTCCATACCGCTCCCCAGGCGTGTTCGTTGACGAACTCCTGGAACGGTCGGGTCAGGTCGGTGGCATTGCCCATGGAGCGGTCGACAAAGGCGTCGCCCATGACCTGGCGGCGGACTTCGATACCGGTGGGTTTGCTGGAGCTTGCGGAGTCGGTCATGGCGATTCTCTTTTGTTGTGTTGGCGGCGCCAGGCGCGCACTGAGGTGAACAGTAAAAATGCCAGCAGGGCCGGCAACACGCACAGCAGCATCAGTTGTTCCAGCTTGCCGGCCAACGGCATGCCAGTGGTGAACGACACCACATGCAGCCCGTATGCCAGGTACAGGGCGAGGAACAGCAGGCCTTCGGCGCGGGTGATGCGGTAGCCGGAATAGAACACGGGCAAGCACAGCAAGGTGACACCGAGCATCACCGGCAAATCGAAATCCAGGGCATTGGGGGAGACCGACAGCGGCACCGGTGCCAGCAGGGCGGTGATCCCCAGGACGCCCAGCAGGTTGAACAGGTTGCCGCCGATCACGTTGCCCACGGCAATGTCACGCTGTCCGCGCAGCGCGGCAATCAGCGAGGTGGCGAGCTGGGGCAGGGAGGTGCTGACGGCGACGACGGTCAGGCCGATGATGCGCTCGGACAGGCCCAGCTTGCTGGCCAGTGCTACCGTCGCATTGAGCAGCAAGTGCCCGGCGAACACCAGCAAGCCCAGCCCGGCAAGCATCAGCAGGGCACTACTCAACCAGGGCGAGCGCGGCGCGTCGGATGCCGGCCGAGACGGACGCGCAGTGGGCCGCGACTGGCGCCACAGCAGGCCCAGGTACAGCGCCAACGCAGCCAGCAGCACACCACCATCGAGGGCGCTCAGTTGTTCGTTCCAGGCCAGGGCGAACACCAGCAGGCTGGCGCCGATCAGCAGCGGGATGTCGAGGCGCACCAGTTGCCGGGCAACCCGCAAGGGGATGATCAGTGCCGACAGGCCAAGGGTTACCAGGATGTTGAAGATGTTGCTGCCGATCACGCTGCCGACGGCGATGTCGCTGCTCTGCCCGAGGGCGGCTTGCAGGCTCACGGCCATTTGTGGCGCGCTGCTGCCGAAGGCGACCATGCTCAGGCCGATGACCAGCGGCCGGACCCTGAGGTGAGCGGCCAGGCGCACGGCGGCACGCACCAGCAACTCGGCGCCGGCGACCAGCAGGAGCAGGGCGCAGAGCAGTTGCAGCACGTTGGGCAGGGGTAATTGGGCTAATCCGGAAATGGTCGTGGCTCCCGGTCAGTTGTTCAGGGCTTGTACGCGAACCCGCGCGGTGCCACTGCGCAGCATGCCCAACTTGTCGGCGGCCCCGCGTGACAAGTCGATCAGGCGGCCACGGGTATGCGGGCCGCGGTCGTTGATGCGGACCACCACACTCTTGTCGTTTTTCAGGTTGGTGACCTTCACCCGTGTGCCGAAGGGCAGCTGGCGGTGGGCGGCGGTCATGGCGTACTGGTCAAACGGCTCGCCGCTGGCGGTGCGTTTGCCATGGTGTTTGGCGCCGTAATAGGAGGCGGTTCCGGTTTCGTCGTAGCCCCGGGGGTCGACGTCGTGGCTGGCACAGCCGGCCAGCAGGGAGAGCAGGGCGCAGGCGCTAAGCAGACGTTTCATCAAAAGGGACTCTGCAACAAGCGTGGGAGCTTCGTCTGCTCGCGATAGCGGTTCGGCAGTCAACGCAAAGTTGAATGCCGAACCGCTATCGCGAGCCGGCTCGCTCCCACGGGGAGTGGAGCCAGTGTTGACTGCTGGCTCCATTGTTATCAGCCTTCGAGCTTGCTTTTCAGCAGTTCGTTGACCTGTTGCGGGTTGGCCTTGCCTTTGGAGGCTTTCATGGCCTGGCCGACGAAGAAGCCGAACATCTTGCCGCGTTTGGCTTCGTCTGCCGCGCGGTACTGTTCAACCTGCTCGGCGTTGGCCGCGAGCATTTCATCGAGCACCGCCAAGATCGCGCCGCTGTCGGTGACTTGCTTGAGGCCACGCTTGTCGATGATCTCGTCAGCAGTGCCTTCGCCGTTGGCCATGGCTTCGAACACGGTCTTGGCGATCTTGCCGGAGATGGTGTTGTCCTTGATCCGCAACAGCATGCCGCCCAGTTGCTCGGCAGTTACCGGGGCTGCGTCGATTTCCAGGCCCTGCTTGTTCAACAGGCTGCCCAGTTCAACCATGACCCAGTTGGCCGCCAGCTTGGCGTCGCCGGCAATGCTCACCACTTTTTCGAAATAGTCGGCTTGCTCGCGGCTCGAAGCCAAGACGCTGGCATCGTAGACCGACAGGCCGAACTGCTCCTGGAAGCGCTCGCGTTTTTGCGGCGGCAGTTCTGGCAAGGTGGCGCGGATGTCGTTGAGGAAGGAGTCCTCAAGCACCACTGGCAACAAGTCCGGATCGGGGAAGTAACGGTAGTCGTTGGCTTCCTCTTTGCTGCGCATGGCGCGGGTTTCGTCTTTGTTCGGATCGTACAGGCGTGTCTGCTGGATCACCTTGCCGCCGTCTTCGATCAGTTCGATCTGGCGACGCACTTCGGTGTTGATCGCCTTCTCGATGAAGCGGAACGAGTTGACGTTCTTGATCTCGCAGCGGGTGCCGTACTCGACCTGGCCTTTTGGCCGCACCGAGACGTTGCAGTCGCAACGCAGCGAGCCTTCGGCCATGTTGCCATCGCAGATGCCCAGGTAACGTACCAGCGCATGGATCGTCTTGACGTAGGCCACGGCTTCCTTGGCGCTGCGCATGTCCGGCTCGGAAACGATCTCCAGCAGCGGGGTGCCGGCACGGTTCAGGTCGATGCCGGTGGCGCCGTTGAACTCTTCATGCAGGCTCTTGCCAGCATCTTCTTCCAGGTGCGCGCGGGTCACGCCGACACGTTTGATGGTGCCGTCTTCCAGGGGGATATCCAGGTAGCCCTTGCCGACGATCGGCAGTTCCATCTGGCTGATCTGGTAGCCCTTGGGCAGGTCCGGGTAGAAGTAGTTCTTGCGGGCGAACACGTTGTGCTGGCCGATCTCGGCGTCAATCGCCAGGCCGAACATCACCGCCATGCGCACCGCTTCCTGGTTCAGCACCGGCAGTACACCCGGCATGCCCAGGTCTACCAGGCTGGCCTGGGTGTTCGGTTCGGAACCGAAGGTGGTGGCGCTGCCGGAGAAAATCTTCGATTGGGTGGCGAGCTGGGTATGAATCTCCAGCCCGATCACAACTTCCCATTGCATGTGTTTCTCCTCAGAAGCCTGTCGGGGTGCGGGTGTGCCAGTCAGTGTGCAACTGATACTGGTGCGCAACGTTGAGCAAGCGGCCTTCCTGGAAGTACGGGGCGAGCAGTTGCACGCCGACCGGCAAGCCATCGACAAAACCGGCTGGCATCGACAGGCCTGGCAGGCCCGCGAGGTTGGCGGTGATGGTGTAGACGTCTTCCAGGTACGCAGCGACCGGGTCGCTGTTCTTGGCGCCGAGTTTCCAGGCCGGGTTCGGCGTGGTTGGGCCGAGGATGATGTCGACCTCATTGAACGCAGCCATGAAGTCGTTCTTGACCAGGCGACGGATCTTTTGCGCCTTCAGGTAGTAGGCGTCGTAGTAACCGGCCGACAGGGCGTAGGCACCGACCATGATCCGGCGCTGGACTTCGGCACCAAAACCTTCACCGCGCGAACGCTTGTACAGGTCGGTCAGGTCTTTCGGGTCTTCACAACGATAGCCAAAGCGCACGCCGTCGAACCGCGACAGGTTGGAAGAGGCTTCGGCGGGCGCGATCACGTAGTACGCAGGGATCGCGTGCTGCATGTTCGGCAGGCTGATTTCCTTGACCACGGCGCCGAGCTTCTGCAGCTCCTTGACGCTGTTATGGATCAGTTCGGCGATACGCGGGTCGAGACCTTCGCTGAAGTATTCCTTCGGCACGCCGATGCGCAGGCCTTGCAGCGAGCCGTTGAGGCTGGCGCTGTAGTCCGGCACAGGTTCGTCGATGCTGGTGGAGTCGTTCGCATCGAAGCCAGCCATACCTTGCAACAAAATTGCGCAGTCTTCGGCGGTGCGGGCCAACGGGCCACCCTGATCGAGGCTGGATGCGTAGGCGATCATGCCCCAGCGCGAAACACGACCGTACGTCGGTTTCAGACCGGTGAGGTTGGTGAAGGCTGCCGGCTGTCGGATAGATCCACCGGTGTCAGTGGCGGTGGCCGCTGGCAGCAGGCGCGCGGCAACGGCGGCGGCCGAACCACCGGACGAACCGCCTGGCACGTGCTCCAGGTTCCACGGGTTCTTCACGGCGCCGTAGTAGCTCGACTCGTTGGCCGAGCCCATGGCGAATTCGTCCATGTTGGTCTTGCCCAAGGTCACGGCGCCTGCGGCGGCCAGCTTGGCGACCACGGTGGCGTCGTACGGGGCCTTGAAGTTGTCGAGCATCTTCGAGCCGCAGCTGGTGCGGATACCCTGGGTGCAGAACAGGTCCTTGTGGGCGATCGGCGCGCCCAGCAAGGCCCCGGTCTCACCCTTGGCGCGGCGTGCGTCGGCGGCTTGCGCCTGCTGCAGCGCCAGCTCTCCGGTGAGGCTGATGAAGCTGTTGAGCTGCGGGTCCAGCTGGGCGATACGCGCCAGCAGAACCTTGGTCAGCTCTTCGGAGGAAAACTTCTTGTCGGCGAGTCCGCGGGCGATCTCGGCCAGAGTCAATTGATGCATTGCAGGCTCTTTCCCTTTAGTCGATGACTTTCGGAACCAGGTACAGGCCGTTTTCGACCGCTGGTGCGATGGACTGATAGGCCTCGCGGTGATTGGACTCGGTCACAACGTCTGCACGCAGGCGCTGGCTGGCTTCCAGGGGGTGGGCCAGCGGTTCGATACCGTCGGTATCGACCGCCTGCATTTCGTCGACCAGCCCGAGAATGCTGTTCAGGGCCGAAGTGATTTGTGGAAGATCGGCTTCATTGAGGCCAAGACAGGCCAAATGAGCGATTTTTTCCACGTCGGAGCGTTCAAGCGCCATGGGATTCTCCAGTGGAAAACAAAACGGAGGTCGTCCGTGTGTTAGATTGTCGGAACACTACCGCATTTCTACGGTCATAAGGCCGCGATTGTGGGGGTTGGTGCACGGAAAAGCTGCCAATTTAACATATTGGCGCCTTGCCCAAAATCCCTGTCGTTGTTAGAGTTTGCCGCACTTTTTTACCCACGCGTTGCCTAGGGTCCCTTTCCCATGTTCAAGAAACTGCGTGGCATGTTTTCCAGCGATCTTTCCATTGACCTGGGCACTGCCAACACCCTTATTTACGTGCGTGAGCGCGGTATCGTCCTGAATGAGCCATCGGTTGTGGCCATTCGGACGCACGGTAACCAGAAAAGTGTTGTTGCTGTCGGCACGGAAGCCAAGCGCATGCTGGGCCGTACACCGGGCAACATTGCTGCCATTCGTCCGATGAAGGACGGCGTGATCGCCGACTTCAGCGTTTGCGAAAAGATGCTTCAGTATTTCATCAACAAGGTTCACGAAAACAGCTTCCTGCAGCCTAGCCCTCGCGTGTTGATCTGCGTTCCTTGCAAATCCACCCAGGTTGAGCGCCGCGCCATCCGTGAGTCGGCCCTGGGCGCTGGTGCCCGTGAAGTATTCCTGATCGAAGAGCCAATGGCTGCGGCCATCGGTGCCGGCCTGCCGGTTGAAGAAGCTCGCGGTTCGATGGTGGTCGATATCGGTGGCGGTACCACTGAAATCGCGCTGATCTCCCTCAATGGTGTGGTCTACGCCGAATCCGTACGGGTTGGCGGCGACCGTTTCGATGAAGCGATCATCACCTACGTGCGCCGCAACTACGGCAGCCTGATCGGTGAGTCCACCGCCGAGCGCATCAAGCAGGAAATCGGTACTGCCTACCCAGGCGGTGAAGTACGCGAAGTCGATGTTCGCGGCCGTAACCTGGCGGAAGGCGTTCCACGTGCCTTTACCCTGAACTCCAATGAAGTGCTCGAAGCCCTGCAAGAGTCGCTGGCGACTATCGTCCAGGCGGTAAAAAGCGCGCTGGAGCAATCGCCGCCGGAACTGGCGTCCGATATCGCCGAGCGTGGCCTGGTACTGACCGGTGGTGGCGCCTTGCTGCGTGACCTCGACAAGCTGCTGGCCCAGGAAACCGGGCTGCCGGTGATCGTCGCCGAAGATCCGCTGACGTGTGTTGCTCGCGGCGGTGGCCGTGCATTGGAAATGATGGATAAGCACACCATGGATCTGCTCTCCAGCGAGTAAGTTCGCCGGACGCCTCTATGCTGTTCACGCACAGGCAGCACTTTGCAGTGCTGCCTGTTGGCGTTTATCTTCTGTCAGTCTGCATCCAGGCCGGTTTGATGCCGTATGAATAAACAGAACATTTGCCTGGGAGGAGCGGCTTATTAAACCGCTTTTCACCAAGGGCCCCTCATTGGGCGTGCGCTTTCTGGTGCTGGCTGTGCTATCGGTCGCCTTGATGGTGGTCGATGCCCGTTTTGACGTTCTCAAGCCTGCGCGCAGTCAGATGTCGCTGGTCTTGATGGACGCCTATTGGGTCACCGATCTGCCTGAGCGTTTGTGGCAAGGCGTGAGCAGCCAGTTTGGCAGCCGCACCGAGCTGGTCGCCGAAAACGAAAAACTCAAAACCGAAAACCTGCTGTTGCAGGGACGCATGCAGAAGCTGGCGGCCCTGACCGAGCAGAACGTTCGGCTGCGCGAGTTGCTCAACTCCTCCGCACTGGTCAATGAAAAGGTCGAAGTGGCCGAGTTGATCGGCGTCGATCCCAACCCGTTCACCCATCGCATCATCATCAACAAGGGTGAGCGCGACGGCGTGGTGCTGGGACAGCCGGTGCTCGATGCCCGGGGCCTGATGGGCCAGGTGGTCGAGCTGATGCCCTACACCTCGCGGGTGTTGCTGCTGACCGACACCACCCACAGCATTCCGGTGCAGGTCAACCGTAACGGCTTGCGCGCCATCGCCAGCGGCACCGGCAATCCGGAGCGCCTGGAGTTGCGCCATGTGGCGGACACCGCCGACATCAAGGAAGGCGACCTGTTGGTCAGCTCCGGCCTGGGCCAGCGTTTCCCGGCAGGGTATCCGGTGGCCACGGTCAAGGAAGTGATCCACGACTCGGGCCAGCCGTTCGCCATTGTGCGGGCGGTGCCGACGGCGGCGCTCAACCGCAGCCGCTACATGCTGCTGGTCTTCAGCGACAGCCGTACCCCGGAAGAGCGCGCCAACGAAGCCGCCCAAGCTCAGGACGTGCAGGATCAGCACGTCGGCAGCGCTGTCGTCGTGCCGGCGCCAGCACCTGCTGCTGCCCCGGCGGCAGCGCCTGCAGCACCGGTAGCGGCGCCCGCAACTGCGCCCAAGCCGGTGACGCCGGCCAAGCCAGCAAAACCGCCGGTCCAGGCAGCGCCAGTCAAGCCAGTAGTCCCCAAGCCGCCCGCGACGACACCCGCAGCCACGACCCAGGGTAGAGAATAATGGCCAGTACCCGTTCCCGTAATGGCTGGATGATCTGGCTGACATTCGCCATTGGCTTGCTGCTCAGCGTCGTGCCCTTTCCCCATGTCGAGATCTTGCGCCCGATGTTCCTCGCCTTGCCGCTGGCCTACTGGGCGCTGGAGATGCCGCAGAAAGTCGGGATGCTCACCGCCTTCTGCCTGGGGATTGCCCAGGACGTGCTGTTTGGCACGTTGCTGGGACACAACGCGTTGATCCTGACCCTGATCACCTTTCTGATCCTGACCCTGCAACAGCGGGTGCGGATGTTCCCGATGTGGCAGCAAAGCCTGGTGATCATGGTGATCCTGGGGCTCGCGCAGTTGCTGCAGCTGTGGCTCAGCGCCTTGACCGGAAACCGCCAGACCCTGGCTGTGCTTTTGCCTGCGCTGATCAGCGCGTTGCTCTGGCCCTGGGTCAGCTTCGGATTGCGTGGGTTGAGCCGCCGCTACAAAATCAACTAATTCGGTCAGGCATTTGCCCGCACCTCGACAGGGAGATGTCTTGATGATTGCGCTCTACCTCGCCTCAGGTTCGCCACGCCGGCGTGAGCTGCTGACGCAGATCGGCGTGCCATTCACCGCCATCAGCGCGGACATCGATGAAACCCCTCTGACAGACGAATCCCCTGCGGCCTATGTCGAGCGCCTGGCGCGCGGCAAGGCCCAGGCGGGTTTCGCCGCGCTGAGCAGCGAACAATCCGCCGCCCCGGCGTGCGTGCTGGGCGCCGACACCGCCGTGGTGCTCGACGGGCGGATTCTCGGCAAGCCGCGGGATCAAGCCGAGGCGCAGGTGATGTTGCTGGGCCTGGCCGGGCGCGAACATGAAGTGTTAACTGCGGTTGCCGTGCTTGATGGCCAGCGTTGCGAGTCGCGCGTGGTGCGCAGCCTGGTACGTTTTCGCTCCATCGACCAGGCCGAGGCCAGCGCCTACTGGGCCAGCGGCGAGCCCCATGACAAGGCTGGCGGCTATGGTATTCAAGGGCTCGGGGCGGTATTCGTCAGCGGGCTCAATGGCAGCTACTCGGCCGTGGTTGGCCTGCCCCTGTGCGAAACCTGCGAGCTGCTCGGCCATTTCGGCATACCCTGTTGGCAAACCCTTATCGCGCGCTCTGCGCCGTACTGACTTGATGCGGCCATAATCGTGAACATGCCTGAACGAGATCCTGCCATGAGTGAAGAGATTCTGATCAACATCACGCCGATGGAATCACGCGTGGCGGTGGTCGAAAACGGTGTCCTGCAAGAGGTGCATGTCGAGCGTACCCAGAAGCGCGGCATCGTCGGCAACATCTACAAAGGCAAGGTGGTCAGAGTGTTGCCGGGGATGCAGGCAGCGTTCGTCGATATCGGCCTGGATCGCGCGGCGTTCATCCACGCCTCGGAAATCTCCCTGCGCGAGGGGCCGGCGGTCGAGAGCATCAGCGCCCTGGTGCATGAAGGCCAGAGCCTGGTGGTGCAGGTCACCAAGGACCCGATCGGCTCCAAAGGTGCACGCCTGACCACCCAGCTGTCGATTCCTTCGCGCTACCTGGTGTACATGCCGCGCACCGCCCATGTCGGTATTTCGCTGAAGATCGAGGACGAAGCCGAGCGCGAGCGCCTCAAACAGGTGGTCACCGATTGCGTGGCCAAGGAAGGTATCAAGGAAGCGGGCGGCTTCATCCTGCGTACCGCCGCCGAAGGCGCGGGGGGCGATGAGATCCTGATGGACATCCGTTACCTGCGGCGCCTGTGGGACCAGATCGGCGCGCAGATCAAGACCGTCGGTGCACCCAACGTGATTTACGAGGATCTCGGCCTGGCCCTGCGTACCCTGCGCGACCTGGTCAGCCCGAAGATCGAGAAGATCCGCATCGACTCGCGGGAAACCTTCCAGAAAACCACACAGTTCGTCGCCGAATTGATGCCGGAAATTGC
This sequence comes from Pseudomonas sp. P5_152, assembly GCF_033989915.1. NCBI lineage: Bacteria > Pseudomonadati > Pseudomonadota > Gammaproteobacteria > Pseudomonadales > Pseudomonadaceae > Pseudomonas > Pseudomonas sp. P5_152. Next base: position 4,028,629 of record NZ_JASFAH010000002.1, read on the forward strand.
CGATCGTCTGGAGCACTACCCCGGCGAGCGGCCGATCTTCGACCTGTATGGCGTCGAAGACGAAATCCAGAAAGCCCTGGAGCGCAAGGTGCCGCTCAAGTCCGGCGGCTATCTGGTGGTCGACCCGGCAGAGGCCATGAGCACCATCGATGTCAACACCGGTGCATTCGTCGGGCACCGCAACCTCGAAGAGACTATCTTCAAGACTAACCTGGAAGCGGCGACTGCAATTGCCCGGCAACTGCGCCTGCGCAACCTGGGCGGGATCATCATCATCGACTTCATCGACATGGAAGATGAGGAGCACCAGCGCCAGGTGTTGCGCACGCTGGAGAAACAACTGGAGCGTGATCACGCCAAGACCAACATCATCGGGATCACCGAGTTGGGCCTGGTGCAGATGACGCGCAAGCGCACCCGTGAAAGCCTCGAGCAGGTCCTGTGCGAGCCTTGCAGCAGTTGCCAGGGCCGGGGCAAGCTGAAGACGCCGGAAACCGTGTGCTATGAAATTTTCCGCGAGATCCTGCGGGAAGCGCGGGCCTATCAGGCCGAAGGTTATCGGGTGCTGGCCAACCAGAAAGTGGTCGACCGGCTGCTCGACGAAGAGTCGGGCAACGTCGCCGAGCTGGAAGGTTTTATCGGCCGTACCATCCGGTTCCAGGTGGAGACCATGTACTCCCAGGAACAATACGACGTGGTGTTGCTCTGAATCGCTGCGTTGTGCGACTGATGGCGGGCCTGTACTCGCGAAACCTGTTTTCCATGGGGACCCACTGACATGGAACGTCTGATCCGCATTCTGGGCACGCTGACCCGCTGGGGGCTGGGGCTTTGCGCGTTGCTGCTGGTGCTGGTCGCGCTTTACGTCAACCTGGGGCGGGAGTTGTTTCCGCTGGTGGCCGAGTATCGGAGCGAGGTCGAGACCAAAGCCCGTGAAGCGCTCGGCATGCCCCTGCAAATCGGCAGCCTGGAAGGGCGCTGGAGCGGTATGTCGCCGGTCCTGTTGGCCCACGACGTAACGGTCGGGGAGGGCGTCAATGCCTTGCACCTGGATCAGGTGCGGGTGGTGCCCAATGTCTGGGACAGTCTGCTGTCGCGCGCGGTGCGCGTCCAGCACCTGGAGCTCAATGGCCTGAAGATCAGCCTCAAGGAAGGTGCCGACGGTCAATGGTCGCTCGAAGGCCTGCCGGTGCAGCAGGACAAGCCGTTGGACCCCGAGCAACTGCTGAACCAGATGCAGATGGTCTCCCAGCTGTCGGTGCTCGACAGCCAGATCACCCTGCAACCTTTGGATCAGCCGCCGCTGACCCTGACTTACGTGGGCCTGAGCCTCAAGACTGGCAGTAGCCGGCAGCGCCTCGACGCGCGGTTAACCCTGCCCGACGGCCAACCGCTGGCCATGAGCCTGCGCAGCCGGATTCGCGCCAGTCAGTGGCAAGACGCCGAGGTCGACGCCTATCTGAGCCTGCCGCAAAGTGACTGGGCGCGCTGGTTGCCGGCGAGAATCACCCAGCAATGGCAGTTTTCCCAGATCAGGGCCGGTGGCGAGTTGTGGGCGAGTTGGGGCAAGGGCGTCTTGCAGAGCGCCGCGATTCGCCTCAATGCCCCGCAATTCAAGGGTGCCTATGCCGAGCGCAAACCGGTGCAGATCAACAATCTGGCGCTCAACGGTTATTTCCAGCGCAGCGCCGAAGGCTTCAAGTTGAGCCTGGATTCGCTGGCCCTGAACCTCGGTGAGACTCGCTGGGAAACCCGCCTGCAATTGCAGCAGACGGCCACCACGGAAAAAAACCAGGAGCTCTGGCACCTGCAGGCCGATCGCCTCGACCTGACCCCCATCACCCCGATCCTCAATGCCTTGGGGCCATTGCCCGAAGGCTTTGCCACGGTGGTGGAGCGACTCAAGGTTACCGGTACCTTGCGCAACGTGTTGCTCGATATCCGACCCGAAGCCACCGACGACAGCAAGTTCAGCTTCGCCGCCAATCTGCAGCAGGTCGGTTTTGATGCCTATCACGGTGCGCCCGCGGCTCGTAACGTGTCCGGGAGCATCAGCGGCGACCTCGGGCAGGGCGAGTTGCGCATGGACAGCAAGGACTTCTCCCTGCACCTGGACCCGATCTTCGCCAAGCCATGGCAGTACATCCAGGCCAATGCGCGGTTGACCTGGAAGCTCGACAAGCAAGCCTTCACGCTGATCGCACCGTACCTGAAAGTGCTGGGGGAGGAGGGCAAGATTGCTGGTGACTTCCTGATCCGCCTGCACTTCGATCCCACCCAGGAAGACTACATGGACCTGCGGGTCGGCCTGCTGGAGGGTGATGGGCGCTACACCGCCAAGTACTTGCCCACGGTCCTCAGTCCCGGCTTGGACGAATGGCTGCGTACCGCCATTCTCAAGGGCGCGGTCGATGAGGGCTTCTTCCAGTACCAGGGCTCGCTGAATCATGATGCGGTCGAGGCTGCACGCAGCATCAGCTTATTCTTCAAGGTGCACGACGCGCAGCTGGCATTCCAGCCGGGCTGGCCGCACCTGAGCAAGATCAGCGGCGATGTGTTCGTCGAGGACAGTGGCGTGCGCATCCTGGCAAGCCAAGGGCAACTGCTCGATACCCAGGTGCGCGATGTCTTCGTCAACATTCCCCATGTGCCAGCGGGCAAGAACAGCCACATGTACATCGACGGCGCCTTTGCCGGTGGCCTGGGCGATGGCGTGAAGATTCTGCAGGAGGCGCCGATCGGCACCGGTCCGACCTTTGCCGGTTGGCAGGGCGAGGGTGACCTGCAAGGCAAGCTGAAGCTCGATATCCCCCTGGAAAAGGGTGAGGAGCCGAAGATCCTGGTGGACTTCAAGACGGCCAAGGCACGCCTCAAGCTCAGCGAGCCGGAACTGGAATTGACTCAGCTCAAGGGCGACTTCCGCTTTGACAGCAGCAAGGGCCTGAGTGGCCAGGGCATTACCGCGCGGGCTTTCGACCGGCCGGTGAGCGCGCAGATCTTCGCCGATGGCAAGGGTGGCAAGATCAATACTCGGGTCGTCGCGTCCGGCCAGGTCACGGTGAAAAAGCTCACTGATTGGCTCAAAGTCAGCCAGTCGCTGCCGGTTTCCGGCGACATCCCCTATCAGTTGCAGCTCAACCTCGACGGCGCCGACAGCCAGTTGATGGTCAGCTCCAGCCTCAAGGGCGTCGCGGTTGATTTACCAGCACCCTTTGGCATGCCGGCGGCACAAGGCCGCGACACGGTGTTTCGCATGACCCTGCAGGGCGCCGAGCGGCGCTATTGGCTCGACTACGGCGACCTTGCGGACTTCACCTTCGCCGCGCCGGCGAGCAATTTTGCCGAGGGTCGTGGTGAGTTGTTCCTCGGCAGCGGCAACGCGGTACTGCCGGGCGCCAAGGGCCTGAGTATTCGTGGTGTGCTCTCGGAATTGGATGTGGAACCCTGGAAGGCCCTGGTCGATCGTTATGCCGGGCAGGATCCGGGGGGCAGCGCCAAGCAGTTGCTCAGCGGTGCTGACTTCCGGGTCGGCAAGCTCACGGGATTCGGCACCACCCTGGACCAGGCGCGGGTACAACTGGATCGCAAGCCAGCGGCCTGGGGACTGCAACTCGATAGCCAGCAAGTCAAGGGCACGGTCGGGCTACCGAATGCCAAGGGCGCACCGATTGCCGTGAACCTGCAGTACGTGCGCCTGCCGGCGCCGGACCCCGCGGTGCAGGCCGACGAAAACGCCCCGGATCCGCTGGCTTCGGTCGACCCGACGAAGGTGCCGGCGCTGGATATCAACATCGCTCAGCTGTTCCAGGGCAAGGACCTGGTAGGCGCCTGGTCCTTGAAAGTGCGGCCGACTGCCAAGGGGCTGGCGTTCAACAGCATGAACCTGGGGCTCAAGGGCATGCAGTTGCAGGGTGCGGGCGGCTGGGAAGGCGTACCGGGCACCACCAGCAGTTGGTACAAAGGCCGACTCGAGGGCAAGAACCTCGCGGATGTGCTCAAGGGCTGGGGGTTCGCGCCGACGGTGACCAGTGACAACTTCCACCTGGATATCGACGGGCGGTGGCCCGGTTCGCCGGCCTGGGTCGGGCTGAAACGTTACTCCGGCAGCCTGGATGCCACGCTGAACAAGGGGCAGATGGTCGAAGTCGAAGGCGGTGCCCAGGCGCTGCGGGTGTTCGGCCTGCTCAACTTCAACTCGATTGGCCGACGCTTGCGCCTGGACTTCTCCGACCTGTTCGACAAGGGCTTGAGCTACGACCGGGTCAAGGGCCTGCTGGTCGCCAGCAACGGGGTGTTTGTCACCCGCGAGCCGATTACCTTGACCGGGCCCTCGAGCAACCTGGAGCTCAACGGCACCCTGGACATGGTCGCTGACCGTATTGATGCCAAGGTGCTGGTGACCCTGCCGCTGACCAATAACCTGCCAATCGCCGCGCTGATCGTCGGCGCGCCGGCGGTGGGTGGTGCGTTGTTCCTGATCGACAAACTGATCGGTGATCGTGTAGCACGATTTGCCAGCGTCAAATACACCGTCAAAGGTCCGGTGAAAGAGCCGAAGATCACCTTTGAAAAACCTTTTTGAGGCGCTTTTTCCCCCGCACGCAAAGGGCCTATGGAGTAGCATGGCCGCATACCTGAAACGGAGTGCGCCATGTCTCTTGCGGTGATTCAAATGGTCAGCCAGAGCGATGTGCTGGCCAATCTTGCCCAGGCCCGCAAGTTGCTCGAGCAGGCCGCCGAGGGTGGTGCGCGCCTGGCCGTGCTGCCGGAAAACTTCGCCGCCATGGGGCGGCGCGACGTCGCTGACCTTGGCCGCGCCGAGGCGTTGGGCGATGGTCCGATCCTGCCGTGGTTGAAACAGACCGCCCGCGACCTCAAGTTATGGATAGTCGCGGGCACCCTGCCGTTGCCGCCGCGGGATCAACCCCATGCGAAGGCCAATGCCTGCTCGTTGCTGGTCGACGAGCATGGCGAAACCGTAGCGCGATACGACAAGCTGCATCTGTTTGATGTCGATGTGGCGGACAATCGGGGGCGCTACCGTGAATCCGATGACTATGCTCATGGCAGTGCGGTGGTGGTTGCCCAGACACCGGTAGGCCGGGTTGGCCTGACGGTGTGCTACGACTTGCGCTTCCCCGAGTTGTACAGCGAATTGCGCGCCGCCGGGGCTGAGCTGATTACCGCCCCTGCGGCGTTTACCGCGGTGACCGGTGCGGCCCATTGGGAGGTGCTGATCCGGGCACGCGCCATCGAGACCCAGTGTTATGTGCTGGCGGCCGCACAGGGCGGCACACACCCGGGGCCGCGCGAGACCTTTGGTCACGCCGCGATTGTCGACCCTTGGGGGCGCGTGTTGGCCCAGCAGGACCAAGGCGAGGCCGTGCTGCTGGCCACACGTGATAGCAGCGAACAGGCGTCCATCAGGGCGCGGATGCCGGTGTCCAGTCACCGGCGCTTTTTCTCGCAGGGCGCACAGCGACCTGCCTCAGAACGTTGAATTAAGGCGTAAACCTATGAGCGAGTTGTTGTCCTCAGTCAGTGAACATCTGCTAGCGCCAGGCGGCGTGACCATCGAGAACCTGCAAAGCGTGCTGGGTGACCTGGCGGGGCCGGGCATCGATGCCGCCGACCTGTATTTCCAGGGCCAGATCTCCGAGTCCTGGGCGCTGGAAGACGGCATCGTCAAGGAAGGCAGCTTCAATCTGGACCAGGGTGTGGGTGTGCGGGCGCAATCGGGTGAGAAGACCGGGTTTGCCTACAGCAATGCCATCACCCTGGAAGCCCTGGGCCTGGCCGCTCGTGCGGCCCGTTCGATCTCCCGCGCCGGACAGAACGGCACGGTGCAGGCCTTTACCACCCAGGACGTCGCCCAGCTGTACGCGCCGGATAACCCGCTGGAAGTGTTGAGCCGTGCGGAAAAAGTCGAGCTGCTCAAGCGCATCGACGTGGCCACGCGCGCGCTCGATCCACGCATCCAGCAAGTCACCGTGAGCATGGCCGGGGTCTGGGAGCGGATCCTGGTGGCCTCCACCGACGGTGGCCTGGCGGCGGATGTGCGGCCCCTGGTGCGCTTCAACGTCAGCGTAATCGTCGAGCAGAACGGCCGTCGTGAACGCGGTGGTCACGGTGGTGGCGGGCGTACCGACTACCGCTACTTCCTGGCCGAAGACCGTGCCATGGGTTACGCCCGCGAGGCCCTGCGCCAGGCGCTGGTGAACCTGGAAGCGATTCCGGCGCCGGCCGGCACCTTGCCCGTCGTGCTGGGCTCGGGCTGGTCCGGGGTGTTGCTGCACGAAGCGGTGGGCCACGGCCTGGAAGGCGACTTCAACCGCAAGGGCAGTTCGGCCTACAGCGGCCGCATGGGCGAGATGGTCGCCTCGAAGCTGTGCACCATTGTCGACGACGGTACCCTGGCCGGTCGCCGTGGCTCGTTGAGCGTCGATGACGAAGGCACACCGACCGAGTGCACCACGCTGATCGAAAACGGCGTGCTCAAGGGCTACATGCAGGACAAGCTCAACGCGCGCCTGATGGGCGTGGCACGCACCGGCAACGGTCGTCGCGAATCCTATGCGCACCTGCCGATGCCCCGCATGACCAATACCTACATGCTCGGTGGCGAAAGCGATCCGGCAGAAATCATCGCCTCGGTGAAGAAGGGCATCTATTGCGCCAACCTCGGCGGTGGCCAGGTCGACATCACCAGTGGCAAGTTCGTGTTTTCCACCAGCGAAGCGTACCTGATCGAAGACGGCAAGATTACCGCACCGGTCAAGGGCGCAACCCTGATCGGCAACGGGCCGGAAGCCATGAGTCGGGTGTCGATGGTCGGTAACGACCTGTCGCTGGACAGTGGGGTAGGGACATGTGGCAAGGATGGGCAGTCGGTGCCGGTGGGTGTTGGCCAGCCAACCTTGAAAATCGACGCGATCACCGTGGGTGGCACGGGCGCGTAAAGGGATGGAGCTGCGGATGGGTTGCCAGGCAACCCATCCGCGACGAGGTTCAACGCAGGCCGCGTTGTGTCTCGTCCAGCTCGCGGATGTACTTGAAGATTTTACGGCTGGAAGCAGGAGGTTTGTTTTGCGCAACCTCGTGCTGAGCCTGACGGATCAAGGAGCGCAATTGCTGGCGGTCCGCGTCCGGGTACTCGATGACGAATTTTTCCAGGACAGCGTCGTCGCCGGCGATCAAGCGATCACGCCAGCGTTCCAGACCGTGGAAACGTTCGTTGTATTGGCGAGTGGAGGCGTCGAGTTGGTCCAGCAGTACCAGAATGGCACTGGTGTCCTGATCGCGCATCAGCTTGCCAATGAACTGCAGGTGCCGTTTACGCGCGATATTCGCGGTGTGCTTGGGCGCATCGGCCAGTGCCCGGCGCAAGGCGTCGGTCAAAGGCAGTTTTGCCAGCAAGTCAGGCTTGAGTGTTGTAAGGCGCTCGCCAAGGTCAACCAGAGCATGCAGCTCACGTTTGACCTGGGATTTGCTTTTTTCTCCCGTATCGAGGGAGTCGTCGTAAGAATCAACCATGGTGGCCGTCCGCAAAGAAACGCCGCCATGATAACCAGTCGGGGGCCGCTTGTCCGGCCCGGTCGCTCGATGGCCTTAACCGAAAGCAGAATTTGAGTGGAGAACAGCATGAGTGCAGTTGAAAGCGTCGGCCCACAAGCGTTGCCGGCACTGCAAGAGCAAGTCGAGCAGATCATCGCCGAAGCCAAGCGCCAGGGTGCCAGTGCCTGCGAAGTGGCTGTGTCTCTGGAGCAGGGCCTGTCGACATCGGTACGCCAGCGGGAAGTCGAAACGGTTGAGTTCAACCGCGACCAGGGCTTTGGCATCACCTTGTATGTTGGCCAGCGCAAAGGCTCGGCCAGCACCTCGGCCAGTGGCGCCGAGGCGATTCGTGAAACCGTTGCCGCGGCACTGGCGATCGCCAAGCACACCTCCGAAGACGAACACTCGGGCCTGGCCGATGCCGCGCTGATGGCCAGGGACCTGACGGACTTCGACCTGTTCCACGCCTGGGACATCACGCCTGAGCAGGCGATCGAAAAGGCCCTGGCTTGCGAAGCCGCCGCCTTTGCCGCCGACAGCCGGATCAAGAATGCCGATGGCACCACCCTCAGCACCCATCAGGGCTGCCGGGTGTATGGCAACAGTCATGGTTTCATCGGTGGTTATGCGTCTACCCGCCACAGCCTCAGTTGCGTGATGATCGCCGAGGCGGATGGCCAGATGCAGCGCGACTACTGGTATGACGTCAATCGCCAGGGCAACTTGCTGGCCGATCCGTTGAGCATTGGCCAACGCGCTGCGCAGCGTGCCGCCAGCCGCCTGGGCGCACGGCCGGTGCCGACCTGTGAAGTGCCAGTGCTGTTTTCCGCCGAACTGGCGGGTGGCCTGTTTGGCAGTTTTCTGGGGGCGATCTCCGGCGGCAATCTGTACCGCAAGTCGTCGTTTCTCGAGGGTGCACTGGGCCAGAAACTGTTTCCTGAGTGGCTGACCATCGATGAGCGCCCGCACTTGATGCGCGCCATGGGCAGTTCGGCGTTCGACGGTGATGGCCTGGCCACCTACGCCAAGCCGTTCGTCGAAAACGGCGAGTTGGTATCGTACGTGCTGGGTACCTATTCCGGCCGCAAGCTCGGTATGCCGAGCACCGCCAACTCAGGCGGCGTGCACAACCTCTTCGTCACCCATGGTGATGAAGACCAGGCAGCGCTGTTGCGGCGCATGGGCCGCGGCCTGCTGGTGACCGAGTTGATGGGCCATGGGCTGAACATGGTGACCGGCGACTACTCCCGGGGTGCGGCGGGGTTCTGGGTCGAGAACGGCGAAATCCAGTTCGCGGTCCAGGAGGTGACGATTGCCGGCAACATGCGCGACATGTTCAAGCAGATCGTGGCCGTCGGTAATGACCTGGAACTGCGCAGCAACATTCGCACCGGCTCGGTACTGATCGAGCGGATGACGGTGGCGGGTAGCTAAACCATACCGTTGCCAAAAAGGCGCGCCATCCCATCGGATGGCGCGCCTTTTTTATGGGCCTTGCTCGGGCTCGCACAATGAGTTCTATATTGATGGCGGGGTTGTTTTGGTTATCATTATCATCTAATAATGAATCTCATTATCGAATGAGCCTGGGTCATGAGTTCTGCCTTGCACGAGCAGCCTTACCTCGAAAGCTGGCGCTGGATGAGTCGTCAGATCCGCTGTGCGCTGGATCCTGACGAACCGCGCCTGATCGAACATTACCTGGCCGAAGGCCGGTATCTGTCCTGTTGTACGGCCACTTCGGCCTGGACCGTCGCTGAAACCTCATTTCGATTGCTCCTGGACACCGCTGCCGATGTCGCCTTGCCCTGGCATTGGCGCAGCCTCTGCCTGGACCAGGCCTGGCGACCGCTGCGCGACCTGGAGCGCCTGTCTTTGTGCAAATGCCGGCTCAAGCGCTGGCAAAGCTACACCTGGCAACTGGCGACCTGCGAGTTGCTGCCCTCCATTCCCCTCATTGAACTGGTGCAAGGATTTCCCGATGAGTAATACCCGTATCGAACGTGACAGCATGGGTGAGTTGCAAGTCCCGGTAGACGCCTTGTACGGCGCACAGACCCAGCGTGCCGTGGACAACTTCCCCATCAGTGGCCAGCGCATGCCGGCGCAGTTCATTCGCGCGCTGATCCTCGCCAAGGCGGCGGCAGCCAAGGCCAACGTGGAGCTCCAGCAACTGAGCGAAGCCCAGGGCAAGGCCATTGTCGATGCGGCCCAGGGTCTGCTTGAAGGGGATTTCATGCCGCACTTCCCGGTGGATATTTTCCAGACCGGCTCCGGCACCAGTTCCAACATGAACGCCAACGAAGTGTTGGCCACCCTGGCCAGTCGCCTGTTGGGCGAGCCGATCAATCCCAACGACCACGTCAATTGCGGCCAGAGCAGCAACGACATCATTCCCACCACCATCCACGTCAGTGCTGCGCTGGCGCTGCACGAACAACTGCTGCCGGCGCTCGACCACCTGGTGCAGGTGATCGAGCGCAAGGCCGAGCAGGTTCACCCGTTCATCAAGACCGGGCGTACCCATCTGATGGACGCCATGCCCGTGCGCATGAGCCAGGTACTCAACGGTTGGGCGCAGCAGCTCAAGGCCAACATCGGCCATTTGCACAACCTGTTGCCGGCCCTGCAATCCCTGGCCCAGGGCGGCACGGCGGTGGGCACCGGGATCAATGCGCACCCGCAGTTCGCGGCACGTTTCAGCCAGCAACTGAGCAGCCTGACCAAGGTGGCGTTCACCCCGGGCAAGGATCTGTTTGCCTTGATCGGCTCCCAGGATACCGCCGTGGCGGCGTCCGGGCAGCTCAAGGCGACTGCCGTATCGCTGATGAAGATCGCCAACGACCTGCGTTGGATGAACTCGGGCCCCTTGGCCGGCCTCGGTGAAATCGAGCTCGAAGGGCTGCAGCCTGGCTCATCGATCATGCCGGGCAAAGTCAATCCGGTGATTCCAGAAGCGACCGCGATGGTGGCCGCGCAAGTGATCGGCAATGACAGCGTGATCACCGTCGCCGGGCAGTCGGGCAACTTCGAGCTGAACGTGATGCTGCCGATCATTGCCCAGAATCTGCTGAGCAGCATCGAGTTGCTGGCCAACTCCAGTCGCCTGCTGGCGGACAAGGCCATTGCCAGCTTCAAGGTCAACGAGGCCAAGCTCAAGGAAGCACTGTCGCGCAACCCGATCCTGGTCACTGCGCTCAACCCGATCATTGGTTACCAGAAGGCCGCCGAAATCGCCAAGACCGCCTATCAGCAAGGTCGCCCGGTGATCGACGTGGCCCTCGAATACACCGACCTGTCGCGAAGCCAACTGGAAGAGCTGCTTAATCCGGAAAAGCTCACCGCAGGCGGCGTGTAATCACTGTCACCGCATAGGAGGCTCACCATGGAGCACTGGAAACGCACGATCGAAAGGGCCAACCGCTGCTTCATGCTGGGCGAGTTGGTCGATGCTCGCGAGGCCTACCTGCAGGCCCTGGCACTGGCGCAGGTGCTGTTCGCTCGCTGGGCGGACGCGGACGAGGCGGTCGCCGCCTGTGTGATCTCCCATCACAACCTCGCCGACCTGCATCTGCGCCTGAACCAGCCGGAGGAGAGCGCCGAATACCTGTGCGCCATCCATCAATTGCTGTTGCAGACCCTGCAGGACCCGCGCCAGGCACCGGCCTTGCGCGAGGCGGCACTGCGTCAAAGCAGCAAGACTTATGTCGAGCTGCTCACTTTCATCAGCGAGTACGGCGAGTACCCGCGTACCCACCGTCTGCTGCACATCGATACCGCAGCGCAGCCTAATGCTGCGCGCGCTTTTTATGGAGCTCATTAAAATGGCTTTTACCCTGCCGGCCCTGCCTTACGCCTACGATGCCCTGGAACCGCATATCGATGCGCAGACCATGGAGATCCACTACACCAAGCACCACCAGACTTACATCAACAACCTCAATGCTGCAGTGGAGGGCACCGAGTTTGCCGAGTGGCCAGTGGAGCGCTTGGTGGCCAGTGTCCAGCAATTGCCGGAAAAGCTGCGCGCAGCGGTAATCAACCAGGGTGGCGGGCATGCCAACCATTCGTTGTTCTGGGCGGTCATGGTACCCAACGGTGGTGGTCTGCCAGCTGGCGAGTTGGCCAAGGCGATCGATGCTCAATTGGGTGGTTTCGACAGCTTCAAGGAGGCCTTCACCAAGGCCGCGTTGAGCCGTTTCGGCAGTGGCTGGGCGTGGTTGAGCGTTACCCCGGAAAAGACCCTGGTGGTGGAAAGCAGTGGCAACCAGGATAGCCCGTTGATGAATGGCAATACGCCAATCCTCGGTCTGGATGTCTGGGAGCACGCGTATTACCTGCGCTACCAGAACCGCCGCCCGGAATACATCAATGCGTTTTACAACGTGATCCATTGGCCGCAAGTTGCGCAGCGCTATCAGGCTGCGCTGGCTTGAGCCTTCACTATAAAAAGACCTAAGGCCACTTATGGGCACTGAAACACTGACGATCAGCAGTGGGCGAATGTTTCGTTATGCGCTGGGTTCGCTCCTGCTGCTGGCAGGTACCACCTTGCTGGTTGCCCATGGCCTGGCGTGGCTCGACCTTGAGCCAAAGTTGATGCGGGCCCTGCAGGGCGGGGCGATCTGCGCGCTGGGCACGGCCCTTGGGGCGGTGCCGGTGCTGGTGATCCGGCGGATGCCAGTGGCGCTCAGCGATACCTTGCTGGGTTTTGGCGCCGGGGTAATGCTGGCGGCGACGGCCTTTTCGCTGATTGTGCCGGGAATCGCCGCTGCTGAAAGTCTGGGGCTGTCATCCTGGGCTGCCAGCGGCCTGATGTGCTGCGGCATCATGCTGGGGGCGTTCGGGCTGTTTGTGGTGGATCGGCAGATGTCCGGTGCGACCCCCGAGATGCTGGTGGGCACCCAGGAGCGCCCGGTCATCCCGCCACGCATCTGGCTGTTCGTGTTCGCCATCATTGCCCACAACATTCCTGAAGGCATGGCAGTGGGAGTTTCGGCCGGTGGTGGCATGGCGGACGCAGATAGCCTGGCCATGGGCATTGCCTTGCAGGATGTGCCGGAAGGGCTGGTAATCGCGCTGGTACTGGCGGGAGCCGGGATGTCGCGGGTCAAAGCCTTCCTGATCGGCGCCGCATCAGGGTTGGTCGAGCCGGTGTTTGCATTGCTGTGTGCCTGGCTGGTAAGCCTGGCCGAGGTGATCCTGCCGTTGGGCCTGGCCCTTGCTGCGGGTGCGATGCTGCTGGTGGTGACTCATGAGGTGATCCCCGAATCGCGCCGCAATGGCCACGAGAAACTTGCCAGTCTCGGCTTGCTGATCGGGTTTTGCCTGATGATGGTGATGGATACGGCGCTGGGGTAGGGGGCTGTGGCGTGTTGTCGCTGTCTCGCTGTAGCAGCTGCTACGGGCTATTACGGCTTTATTCGCCTTCGTCGAAGTAGTTGTTGATCAGTGCTACCAGTGCATCCAGCGCTTCTTGTTCCTGCTCGCCTTCGGTGCTCAGGTGGATGCGGGTGCCTTTGCCTGCGGCCAGCATCATCATAGCCATGATGCTCTTGCCGTCGACCATCGACTCTGGAGTGCGTCCTGCACGGATCTGGCACGGGTACTGGCCTGCAACGCCGACGAACTTGGCTGAAGCGCGGGCGTGCAGGCCCAGTTTGTTGATGATTTCAATTTCCAGAGCAGGCATCGCGGTGTGAATCCTTTAGCTAAGGTCGCGGTGGCGAACCTGGACGTTCTTCAGGGTTTTTTGCAGGACCTGGCCCAGGCGCTCGGTCAGGTAGACGGAGCGGTGATGCCCGCCTGTGCAGCCAATGGCAATGGTCACGTAGGCCCGATTGCTGGCGGCAAAACGTGGCAGCCATTTGAGCAGGTAGCTGGAGATGTCTTCAAACATTTCTTCGACATCCGGCTGAGCGGCCAGGTATTCGGCAACCGGCTGGTCCAGCCCGGATTGTGCGCGCAGTTCCGGTTTCCAGTAGGGGTTGGGCAGGCAGCGTACGTCGAACACCAGGTCTGCATCCACCGGCATGCCGCGCTTGAACCCGAACGACTCGACCAGGAATGCGGTGCCCGGCTCGGGTTGATTGAGCAGGCGCAATTTGATGGTGTCACGCAGCTGGTAGAGGTTCAGGTTGGTGGTGTTGAGCTTGAGGTCGGCGAGGTCGGAGATCGGCCCCAGCAGGGTGGTCTCGTCCTTGATAGCTTCGGCGAGCGAGCGCTGCGAGTTGCTCAGTGGGTGGCGCCGACGGGTTTCCGAGAAGCGCTTGAGCAGGGTTTCTTCATCGGCGTCGAGGTACAGCACATCACATTGGATATGCCGGTTACGCACTTCTTCGAGCAAATCAGGGAAGCGTGACAGATGGCTCGGCAGGTTGCGCGCATCGATCGACACGGCCACCAGTGGCTGGGCCATGTCGTTGTGAATCAACGCGCGTTCGGCCAATTCAGGGAGCAACCCGGCGGGCAGGTTGTCGATGCAGTAGTAGCCGTTGTCCTCCAGTACATTGAGGGCCGTGCTTTTACCGGAGCCGGAGCGGCCGCTGACGATGATCAAACGCATGATTAATGACCGTTTTGCTCGTCCAGGACAACCTGGTACAGGGCTTCACTGGTGCTGGCGCTGCGCAGGCGATCGCGCACTTCCTTGCGGTCCAGCATGCTGGCGATCTGGCGCAAGAGCTCCAGGTGGGCATCGGTGGCGGCTTGCGGGACCAGCAGAACAAACAGCAGGTCGACCGGAGCGCCATCGATGGCATCGAAATCAATAGGTGCGTCCAGGTGCATCAAGGCGCTGATGGGCGCCTCGCAGCCTTTGAGGCGGCAGTGAGGAATGGCGATGCCGTTGCCAAAACCGGTCGAGCCGAGTTTTTCACGGGCGATCAGGCTCTCGAAGACATCTTGCATCTCCAGATCCGGGACTTCCCGGGCGATCAGGTTGGCAATTTGTTCGAGGGCGCGTTTTTTACTGCCGCCCGGCACGTTCACCAAAGAACGGCCGGGGGTCAGGATGCTTTCAAGTCGGATCATGGGATGGGGGTGTTAACGACCGGTTGCGCCCTGGAGGAGGCTCTGGGTCTTTTCCTTATGCTTTTTAAGTTGACGGTCCAGCTTGTCGGTCAGCAGGTCAATGGCGGCATACATGTCCGTATGCTCGGCATTGGCGACTACTTCTCCGCCGGGGATATGCAGCGTGGCTTCGATTTTCTGCAACAGCTTCTCGACGTTCATCGTGACTTGCACGTTGGTGATCTTGTCGAAATGCCTCTCCAGCCGGTCGAGTTTTTCGCCGATGTAGGTGCGCAGAGGTTCGGTAACTTCCAGTTGGTGTCCACTGATGTTGACTTGCATACAGCTTCTCCTTCGTTGCCAGTGCATAAGGCGGCAGGCCGAGTTGCCTGCCACTAGGGTGTCTGCGAAAGATTTCGAAAACACCCTGGAACGCTGTGGCGTGGCCCGTTACATCAATCGCTTGCGTTCGCTCGAAGGCGCGATCCCGAGGGATTCACGGTACTTGGCGACGGTACGACGGGCTACCTGAATACCTTGTGCCTCCAGTAAACCAGCGATCTTGCTGTCACTCAACGGCTTTTTCTGATTTTCCGCGGCAACCAGTTTTTTGATGATCGCGCGGATCGCCGTGGACGAGCATTCGCCGCCTTCGGAGGTGCTGACGTGGCTTGAGAAAAAGTATTTCAGCTCATAGATACCGCGCGGGGTATGCATGAATTTTTGCGTGGTGACCCGGGAAATCGTCGACTCGTGCATGCCTACCGCTTCGGCAATGTCATGCAGGACCAACGGCTTCATCGCCTCGTCGCCATATTCGAGAAAGCCGCGCTGGTGCTCGACGATCTGGGTGGCCACTTTCATCAGGGTTTCGTTGCGGCTTTGCAGGCTCTTGATGAACCAGCGCGCCTCCTGCAACTGATTGCGCATGAAGGTGTTGTCGGCGCTGGTGTCAGCGCGACGGACGAATCCGGCGTACTGGGGGTTGACCCGCAAGCGCGGTACCGACTCCTGGTTCAGTTCCACCAGCCAGCGCTCGTTGTCCTTGCGCACGATCACATCCGGCACCACGTACTCGGCTTCGCTGGACTCGATCTGCGAGCCAGGTCGCGGGTTGAGGCTCTGGACCAGTTCGATGACCTGGCGCAGTTCGTCTTCCTTGAGCTTCATGCGCCGCATCAGTTGGCTGTAGTCGCGGCTGCCGAGCAGGTCGATGTAATCGCTGACCAGGCGCTTGGCTTCTGCCAGCCAAGGGGTCTTGGCGGGCAGTTGGCGCAATTGCAGCAACAGGCACTCGCCCAGGTTGCGGGCGCCGATGCCGGCGGGTTCGAATTGTTGGATGCGGTGCAGGACGGCTTCGATTTCGTCCAGCTCGATGTCCAGTTCCGGGTCGAATGCCTCGAGAATCTCCTCAAGGGTTTCGTCCAGGTAACCCTGATTGTTGATGCAGTCGATCAGGGTCACGCCGATCAGGCGATCGGTGTCGGACATCGGGGACAGGTTCAATTGCCAGAGCAAGTGGCTCTGCAGGCTTTCCCCGGCGGAGGTGCGGGTGGTGAAGTCCCACTCGTCGTCATCGTTGCTGGGCAAGCTGCTGGCACTGGTCTGGTAGACGTCTTCCCAGGCGGTGTCGACCGGTAGTTCATTGGGAATGCGCTCGTTCCATTCTCCTTCCTCGAGGTTATCCACCGTGGGGGCGGTTTCCTGGTAGGAGGGTTCCTGGACGTCGGTGTTGGGTTTGTGCTCGATGTTGTCCGCCATCGGGTCGGCGTTATCGAAGTCGTCGCCTTCTTCCTGGCGTTCGAGCATTGGATTTGACTCCAAGGCTTCCTGGATTTCCTGTTGCAGGTCCAGGGTCGACAATTGGAGCAGGCGGATGGCCTGTTGCAGCTGCGGTGTCATCGTCAGCTGCTGGCCCATTCTCAAGACTAGCGATGGTTTCATGGCTGGGGCTTAACACCTTATTCGCCGGCGCACGTGCGCCATCCACTACAGGGCGCCGGAGCGCCAAACTTAAGCAAATTATATGCCTGAAACTGAAGTGTTTGCCTAGAGCGTCATGACAATAAAAATATTAAGGCTTTCATTGACAATCCGCTCTGCCGGCAGACCAGACGCCTCGCAGCTTAAAGGCGGAACTCATGGCCCAGGTACACTTCCTTGACCAGTTCGTTGGCCAGGATGGTTTCAGCGTCACCTTCTGCGATCAGTTGACCATCGTTGACGATGTAGGCGGTTTCGCAGATGTCCAGGGTTTCACGCACGTTGTGGTCCGTGATCAGCACGCCAATGCCCTTGGCCTTGAGGTGATGGATGATCTGCTTGATGTCGCCGACCGAAATCGGGTCCACGCCGGCGAAAGGTTCGTCGAGCAGGATGAATTTCGGCGCGGTGGCGAGGGCGCGGGCAATTTCCACGCGGCGTCGTTCGCCACCGGAAAGGCTCATGCCCAGGTTGTCGCGGATGTGGTTGATGTGGAACTCCTGCAACAGGCTTTCGAGTTCCTTGCGCCGACCGGCCTTGTCGAGTTCCTTGCGGGTTTCGAGAATGGCCATGATGTTGTCGGCAACCGACAGTTTGCGGAAGATCGACGCTTCCTGTGGAAGATAGCCGATACCTGCCCGCGCGCGACCGTGCATGGGCTGGTGGCTGACGTCCAGGTCATCGATCAGTACGCGACCCTGATCGGCCTGCACCAGGCCGACGATCATATAGAAGCAGGTAGTCTTGCCGGCACCGTTAGGGCCAAGCAGGCCGACGATCTGGCCGCTGTCGATGGACAGGCTGACGTCACGCACGACCTGACGGCTCTTGTAGCTCTTGGCCAAGTGCTGGGCTTTGAGAGTTGCCATTACTGGGCCTTTTGCTCGTCAGTTTTCTTTTTCGGCTGGATGACCATGTCGATCCGCGGACGTTGCTCAGTGACCTTGCTGCCCGTGGCGCGACCGGCGCTGGCGAGCTTTTTGTTGGTGTCGTAGACGATTTTCTCGCCCTGGGTAATGTTGCCGTCCTTGTCGACGACTTTGGCCCGATCGATCAGCACGACGCGGTCTTGCGAGGCGTGGTACTGGATGGTCACCCCGTAGCCCTGCACGGGCTTGGAGTCGCCCGCAGTCTGCATCTGCTCGAAGTAGGCCAGGTTGCCGACCGAGGTCACGACGTCGATATCACCAGCCGCGGTGCGGGTGATGGTCACGGTGTTGCCGGTGACCTTCATCGAGCCCTGGGTGATGATCACGTCGCCCTTGTAGGTGGCGATACCGTTCTTGTCGTCCAGTTGGGCGTCGTCGGCCTGGATGCGGATAGGTTGATCTCTATCGGTCGGCAGGGCCCAGGCGCTCACGCTTCCCAGTGCTGCGCCCAGACTGAGCAAAATAGGGAGGGTTTTAACGAGCCTCATACTGTCCTCTTACGTTCGATAGCAGGTGTATCCTGCTGTCTTTCAAATACGCCTTCATTCCGGTACCAGTCGATACACCGCCAGCGCCGTCGATTCTAACGGCTTGCTGGGTCTGCGCATATTGTTGCTTGGGGAATACCGTCATGCGTGTGGTGGTGATGACCATTGGGCGATTCTTGGCATCGGTGCGTGCAATGCGCACCGAGTCGATCAGCTCGACCTCGGTGCCGTCAGGATTGACCTCGCCACGTTCGCTCTGCACGTGCCAGGGGAATTCGCTGCCGCGATACATCTGCAGGTCCGGTTTGGTCAGCAAGGTCACTTCGCTGGCCTTGACGTGCTCGACCTTGTCGGACGTCATGTCGTACTGCAACTTGCCATCTGGCAGGAACTGCACGCTGTGGGCGTTGATGGCGTAGTAGTCGATCTCGCTCTCGTTGACTGCGGCTACCGGCTTGTCGAGAAAGCGCTCGGGGCTGATGTTCCAGTAGCCGACAGCCGCAAACAGCGCGGCGATGGCTGCGAAGAACACGATGTTGCGAAACTTTTTACTCAGCATAAATGACTCACAGGTACGCGGCGTTGGCGTCTTGCAGATTGCCTTGGGCGCGTAATATCAATTCACAGAATTCTCGAGCAGCACCTTCACCACCACGGGCCTCGGTGATGCCGTGGGCGTGTTCGCGGACAAAACTCGCGGCGTTGGCAACGGCCATGCCCAGGCCGACCCGCACAATCACCGGCAGGTCGGGCAGATCGTCGCCCAGATAGGCGACCTGTTCATAGCTTAGGCCCAGTTGCGCGAGAAGCTCGTCGAGCACCGCAAGTTTGTCCTCGCGGCCTTGATAAAGGTGGGTAATCCCCAGGTTTTTGGCGCGATGCTGGACTGCCGGGCTAGTTCGACCACTGATAATGGCCATTGTCACACCGCTGGCTCGCAACATTTTCATGCCCTGGCCGTCGAGGGTGCTGAAACTCTTGAGCTCGCAGCCATCCTCAAGGAAATGCAGGCGTCCGTCCGTGAGCACGCCGTCGACGTCGAAGACCGCCAGCTTGACGGGCCTGGCGCGTTCGAGCAGGTCGTCAGCCATTACATCACCCCTGCGCGCAACAAGTCGTGCATGTTCAGGGCGCCTACCGGGCGGTCGTTGTCGTCGACCACCACCAGGGCGTTGATCTTGTTGTCTTCCATGATCTTCAGGGCTTGTGCGGCGAGCATGTCGGCCCGGGCGGTCTTGCCGTGAAGGGTCATGACCTCTTCGATTCTGGCGCTCTGGAAATCGATCGAGCGGTCCAGGGAGCGGCGCAGGTCGCCGTCGGTGAAAATCCCTGCCAGGGTGCCATTGGCTTCCAGGACCACGGTCATGCCCAGGCCCTTGCGGGTCATTTCCAGCAAGGCGTCCTTGAGCGGCGTGCCGCGCGCCACCTGCGGCAAGTCGGCACCGATGTGCATGACGTCTTCGACCTTCAGCAGCAGGCGGCGACCCAGCGCGCCACCCGGGTGGGAAAAGGCGAAGTCTTCGGCGGTAAAGCCCCGGGCTTCCAGCAGGGCCACTGCCAGGGCGTCGCCCATCACCAGCGCGGCGGTGGTTGATGAGGTGGGTGCCAGGTTCAGCGGGCAGGCTTCATGCTCGACATGCACATTGAGATTGACATCGGCGGCCTTGGCCAGCGCTGAGCCAGGATTGCCGGTCAGGCTGATCAACTGGATCCCCATGCGCTTGATCAGCGGCAGCAGGGTGATGATTTCGTGGGTCGAGCCGGAATTGGACAGGGCCAGGATGATGTCATCGCGGGTAATCATGCCCATGTCGCCGTGGCTGGCTTCGGCGGGGTGCACGAAAAAGGCCGTGGTGCCGGTGCTGGCCAGGGTCGCGGCAATCTTGTTGCCGATGTGCCCGGACTTGCCCATGCCGACTACCACCACTCGGCCTTTGCTGGACAGAATCAACTCGCAAGCGCGTACGAAGTCTGCGTCGATATGGGCCAGCAAGCCTTTGACGGCTTCCAGCTCGAGGCGGATCGTACGTTGTGCCGATTTGATCGGGTCGCTGGACTGGCTCATGTCTGAAGTCGAATAGCCTGGGAAAAGGTGGCGATTATAACGGTAATGATCAATTCCCTCACGTTAGTTCGTCACGCTTTGTGCGGGCTGCGTCACGGGAACCCTGCGATTAACCGGCTTTAACCTTAATTGAAGCTGAATGCGGCGGTCTTCGGCCTTGGGCGCCGTGGCTGGGCAGTGATATAGTTCGTCGCCTGTCCGGCCTGCCAAGGATGATATGTGCTCTCGTCGGAGGGTGCGGCGTCCGAGTGAGAGGCTTGCATCGCAAGGAGTTTAGATGAGTGCCGATAACGCCTACGCGGTCGAGCTTAAGGGAGTGTCCTTCAAGCGCGGCGCGCGCAGCATTTTCAACAATGTCGATATTCGCATACCACGCGGTAAGGTCACCGGCATCATGGGGCCTTCCGGTTGCGGGAAAACCACGCTGCTACGCCTGATGGGCGCGCAGTTGCGTCCTTCCAGTGGCGAAGTGTGGGTCAACGGCCAGAATTTGCCCAAGCTGTCGCGCAGCGATCTGTTCGATGCGCGCAAGCATATGGGCGTGCTGTTCCAGAGCGGAGCGCTGTTCACCGACCTCGATGTATTCGAGAACGTCGCGTTTCCGCTGCGCGTGCATACCCAGCTGCCCGAAGAAATGATCCGCGACATCGTCCTGATGAAACTGCAGGCGGTGGGTTTGCGCGGGGCTACCGAGTTGATGCCTGACGAACTGTCCGGCGGCATGAAGCGTCGTGTCGCGCTGGCCCGGGCGATTGCCCTGGACCCGGGCATCCTCATGTACGACGAGCCCTTCGTCGGCCAGGACCCCATCGCCATGGGGGTGCTGGTACGCATGATCCGCCTGCTCAACGATGCTCTGGGGATCACCAGCATCGTGGTTTCCCATGACCTGGCCGAAACCGCGAGCATCGCTGATTACCTGTATGTAGTCGGTGATGGCCAGGTACTGGGGCAGGGCACGCCCGCCGAACTGATGGATTCCGATAATCCGCGGATCCGCCAATTCATGAAAGGTGATCCGGACGGTCCGGTACCCTTCCATTTTCCAGCGACGGATTACCGCGCAGATCTTCTGGGGAAGCGCTGATGCGCAAGACTTCACTGATAGAGAGAGTGCGTCGATTCGGCCAGGGCGCCATCGACAGCGTCGCGGTGCTTGGCCGTTCGTCATTGTTCCTGTTTCACGCCTTGCTCGGGCGCGGCAGCGTCGGCGGCGGGTTCAGCCTGCTGATCAAGCAGCTGCACTCGGTTGGCGTGATGTCCCTGGTGATCATTGTGGTCTCGGGGATCTTCATCGGCATGGTGCTGGCGCTGCAAGGCTTCAACATCCTCTCCAGCTACGGTTCGGAGCAGGCGGTTGGGCAGATGGTGGCGCTGACCCTGTTGCGCGAGCTGGGGCCGGTGGTGACTGCTCTGCTGTTTGCCGGGCGCGCCGGTTCGGCGCTGACCGCGGAAATCGGCAACATGAAGTCCACCGAGCAGTTGTCCAGCCTGGAAATGATTGGCGTCGACCCGCTCAAGTACATCATTGCCCCAAGACTATGGGCCGGCTTCATTTCCCTGCCGCTGCTGGCGATGATTTTCAGCGTGGTCGGTATCTGGGGTGGTTCCTGGGTGGCTGTCGACTGGCTGGGCGTGTATGAAGGCTCTTACTGGTCGAACATGCAAAACAGCGTGACGTTCAATGGCGACGTGCTCAATGGTGTCATTAAAAGCATGGTCTTTGCCTTTGTCGTGACCTGGATCGCCGTATTCCAAGGCTATGACTGTGAGCCCACTTCAGAGGGGATCAGTCGTGCCACCACCAAGACCGTGGTGTATGCCTCATTGGCCATTCTCGGCCTGGACTTTATTCTGACCGCCTTGATGTTTGGAGATTTCTGATGCAAAACCGCACCCTGGAAATCGGTGTCGGCCTTTTCTTGCTGGCTGGCATCCTGGCTTTACTGTTGCTTGCTCTGCGGGTCAGTGGACTGTCCCCGGTGTCGAGCACCGACAGCTATAAACTTTATGCGTATTTCGACAATATCGCCGGTTTGACTGTCAGATCGAAAGTGACCATGGCCGGTGTGACCATCGGCAAGGTCACGGCAATCGATCTGGATCGCGACAGTTTCACCGGACGTGTGACGCTGCAGCTGGAAAAACGGGTAGATAACCTGCCGTCCGACTCCACTGCATCTATCCTCACCGCTGGCCTGTTGGGCGAGAAATACATCGGTATCAGCGTGGGCGGCGAAGAATCCTTGCTCAAGGATGGCGGGACCATCCATGACACGCAGTCCTCGCTGGTGCTCGAAGACCTGATCGGTAAATTCCTGCTCAATACTGTTAGTAAAGAAGCTAAATGAGGAGTTTTTCCATGATCTCTACCTTGCGACGTGGCCTGTTGGTACTGCTCGCGGCCTTGCCGCTGGTGGCTAACGCCGTGGCTGCGCCCTCTGCGCATGATCTGGTGCAGGATACGACCAGCCGGTTGCTCGCCGATCTGGCGGCCAACAAGGAAAAGTACAAGCAGGACCCGAAAGACTTCTACGCCGCGCTGAACAGCATTGTCGGGCCCGTGGTGGATGCCGAAGGCATCTCCAAGAGCATCATGACCGTCAAGTATTCGCGCAAAGCCACGCCGGCGCAGATGAAGACCTTCGAAGAGAACTTCAAGACTGGCCTGTTCCAGTTCTATGGCAATGCGCTGCTTGAGTACAACAACCAGGGCATCACCGTGGACCCGGCCAAGGACGAGTCGGGCGACCGCACCAGCGTCGGCATGACCGTCAAGGGCAGCAACGGCGCGATCTATCCAGTGTCCTACACCCTGGAAAAGATCAATGGCGAGTGGAAACTGCGCAACGTGATCATCAATGGCATCAACATTGGCAAGCTGTTCCGTGACCAGTTCGCCGACGCCATGCAACGCAACGGCAACGACCTGGACAAGACCATCAATGGTTGGGCCGGTGAAGTGGCCAAGGCCAAGGAAAACACCGAGAAGCAAAGCCAATGAGTGACTCGGCCGTGCGTTTGGGGGAGGCCGGTGAGCTGCTGCTCAGCGGAGTTCTCGATTACCGCTCCGGGCCAGTCCTGCGCAAGCAGGGCCAGGCCTTGATCAAATCGAGCACGGCACCTGCCGTGGTGCTCGATTGCGCCGGCGTGGAGAAATCCAGCAGCGTTGGCTTGTCCTTGCTGCTGGCGTTCATTCGTGATGCGGCAGCGGCCGGCAAGGCGGTGAGCATCCGTGCCCTGCCTGACGATATGCGTGAAATTGCTCAGGTCTCGGGTTTGACCGAGCTTTTGGCGCACCCTTAACTACCATCTATAAAGAAGCCCCCCGTCAGAGTCCTGCTATGCGGGGTTCGCAGGCGCGGGGCTTTTTTGTATGATGTCCGACCCGCGCGCACAGGGCGCCGATTGAGGTTTAGCATGCAGGCCGTAGAAGTGAAGAGCTTCCTTGAGGGAAAGCTTCCCGGAACTCAGGTAGAAGTTGAAGGCGAAGGCTGCAACTTTCAGCTGAACGTGATTAGCGATGAACTGGTGGCTTTGAGCCCGGTCAAGCGTCAGCAGAGCATCTATGCCCATTTGAACCCATGGATCGCCGATGGCAGCATCCACGCGGTCACTATGAAATTTTTCAGCAGCGCGGCCTGGGCCGAGCGCACCTGAGCCCAAGGGCGTCGAGATTCTTATGGATAAATTGATTATTACCGGCGGCGTTCGTCTTGATGGCGAAATCCGTATCTCCGGGGCAAAGAACTCTGCCCTGCCGATCCTGGCGGCAACGCTGCTGTGCGATGGCCCGGTGACGGTTGCCAACCTGCCGCACCTGCACGACATCACCACCATGATCGAGCTGTTCGGTCGCATGGGCATTGAGCCTGTGATCGACGAAAAACTCAGCGTCGAAATCGACCCACGTACCATCAAGACCCTGATCGCGCCGTACGAACTGGTGAAAACCATGCGTGCCTCGATCCTGGTGCTGGGGCCGATGGTTGCCCGTTTTGGCGAGGCCGAAGTGGCACTGCCTGGCGGTTGCGCCATCGGTTCGCGTCCGGTCGACCTGCACATCCGTGGCCTTGAAGCCATGGGCGCGACCATCGACGTGGAAGGCGGCTACATCAAGGCCAAGGCGCCAGAAGGCGGCTTGCGCGGGGCCAACTTCTTCTTCGATACCGTCAGTGTGACCGGTACCGAGAACATCATGATGGCCGCAGCACTGGCCAACGGCCGCAGCGTGCTGCAGAACGCCGCTCGTGAGCCGGAAGTCGTCGACCTGGCGAACTTCCTCAACGCCATGGGCGCCAACGTCCAGGGCGCTGGCACCGACACCATCACCATCGAAGGCGTGAAGCGCCTGGGCACTGCGACCTACCGCGTGATGCCGGACCGTATCGAAACCGGTACCTACCTGGTCGCGGCAGCCGTGACCGGCGGCCGGGTGAAGGTCAAGGACACCGATCCGACCATCCTCGAAGCGGTGCTGGAAAAACTTCGCGAAGCCGGTGCTGAAATCACCACGGGCGAAGACTGGATCGAGCTGAACATGCACGGCAAGCGACCGAAAGCGGTCAACGTGCGTACTGCTCCGTACCCGGCGTTTCCGACCGACATGCAGGCGCAGTTCATCTCCCTCAACGCTATTGCCGAAGGCACGGGCGCTGTGATCGAGACGATCTTCGAAAACCGTTTCATGCACGTCTACGAGCTGCACCGCATGGGCGCTCATATCCAGGTCGAAGGCAACACTGCCATCGTTACCGGCATCGACAAGCTCAAGGGCGCGCCAGTCATGGCCACCGACCTGCGTGCTTCGGCCAGCCTGGTGATTTCGGCGCTGGTAGCCGAAGGCGATACGCTGATCGATCGCATCTACCACATAGACCGTGGTTACGAGTGCATCGAAGAGAAGCTGCAGATGCTCGGCGCGAAGATCCGCCGCGTACCGGGCTAGTCGTTGCGTCAAGGGCACAGGGAGGTGCCCACAGATTTGTTGAAGTCGAGCCTGTTACGGGCTCGATCTGTGTCCGGCGCCGTTTGCGACCGGGCATCGTTGCCTGATAAGGACTGACGTTTCCCATGCTGACCATCGCACTGTCCAAGGGCCGCATCCTCGACGACACCCTGCCGCTTCTGGCTGAAGCGGGCATCGTGCCAACCGAGAATCCGGACAAGAGCCGCAAGCTGATCATCCCCACGACCCAGGCCGATGTGCGCTTGCTCATCGTGCGCGCCACTGATGTGCCGACCTACGTCGAGCATGGTGCCGCTGACCTGGGCGTCGCCGGTAAAGATGTGTTGATGGAATACGGCGGCCAGGGCCTCTACGAGCCGCTGGACCTGCAGATCGCCCAATGCAAGCTGATGACCGCCGGCAAAGTCGGTGCCATCGAGCCCAAGGGCCGCCTGCGGATCGCCACCAAGTTCGTCAACGTTGCCAAGCGTTACTACGCCGAGCAAGGCCGCCAGGTCGACATCATCAAGCTGTATGGCTCGATGGAACTGGCACCGCTGATCGGCCTGGCGGACAAGATCATCGACGTGGTCGATACCGGCAACACGCTGCGGGCCAACGGCCTGGAGCCACAGGAGTTCATTGCGGCGATCAGCTCCCGGCTGATCGTCAACAAGGCTTCGATGAAAATGCAACACGCCAGGATCCAGGCGTTGATCGACACCCTGCGCCAGGCAGTGGAGTCGCGACACCGCGGCTGATTCACTTGCGCGACGTTAAGTCGCGCCCGTCTATCCGCCTCATAGCCAGAATTCTCAGGTGCCCAAGCGGAACGACTGCTAGTTTAGGGCGCCTGAGTTTTTGCCATTCCTATGAGGCTCTCGCTATGACCGCACCGACTGCAATTCGCCGACTCAACGCTGCTGACCCGGATTTCGCGCATCATCTGGATCATCTGCTGAGCTGGGAAAGTGTGTCTGACGACTCGGTCAATCAGCGGGTGCTGGACATCATCAAGGCCGTGCGTGAGCGTGGCGATGCGGCACTGGTGGACTTTACCCGCCAGTTCGACGGCCTGGACGTGCAGTCCATGGCCGACCTGATCCTGCCGCGCGAGCGTCTGGAGCTGGCGCTCACCCGCATCTCCGTGCCTCAGCGCGAAGCGCTGGAAGTCGCCGCCGCCCGTGTGCGCAGCTACCACGAAAAGCAGAAGCAGGACTCCTGGAGCTACACCGAGGCCGATGGCACGGTGCTGGGCCAGAAAGTCACGCCGCTGGATCGCGCGGGCCTGTACGTGCCAGGCGGCAAGGCTTCCTACCCGTCTTCGGTGCTGATGAACGCGATTCCAGCCAAGGTCGCGGGTGTGCCCGAGGTGGTCATGGTGGTGCCGACGCCACGGGGCGAAATCAATGAGCTGGTGCTGGCCGCGGCCTGTATCGCCGGCGTCGACCGCGTGTTCACCATCGGTGGCGCTCAAGCCGTTGCCGCATTGGCTTACGGCACCGAAAGCGTGCCGCGGGTCGACAAGGTGGTCGGCCCGGGCAACATCTACGTTGCCACTGCCAAGCGCCACGTGTTTGGCCAGGTCGGTATCGACATGATTGCCGGGCCTTCGGAGATCCTCGTGGTGTGCGACGGCCAGACCGATCCGGACTGGATTGCCATGGACCTGTTTTCCCAGGCCGAGCACGACGAAGACGCCCAGGCCATCCTGGTCAGTCCCGACGCCGAATTCCTCGACCGGGTGGCGGCGAGCATCAGCAAGCTGCTGCCGACCATGGAACGTGCCGAGATCATCCAGACGTCGATCAACGGTCGTGGCGCACTGATCCAGGTGCGTGACATGCAACAAGCCATCGACGTAGCCAACCGCATCGCCCCGGAGCACCTGGAGTTGTCGGTGGCCGACCCGCAAGCCTGGCTGCCGCAGATTCGTCACGCTGGCGCGATCTTCATGGGGCGCCACACCTCTGAGGCCCTGGGCGATTATTGCGCCGGCCCCAACCACGTGCTGCCGACCTCCGGCACCGCGCGATTTTCCTCGCCGCTGGGGGTCTACGACTTCCAGAAGCGCTCGTCGATCATCTTCTGCTCCGAAGCGGGTGCCTCCGAGCTGGGTAAGACCGCCTCGATGCTGGCTCGCGGCGAGTCGTTGACTGCCCACGCCCGTAGCGCCGAATACCGCATCGTTGCCGATCAGGAAGGGAACTGAACATGAGTAAATTCTGGAGTGCGTTCGTCAAGGACCTGGTGCCCTACGTCCCGGGCGAGCAGCCGAAGCTGACCAAGCTGGTCAAGCTCAACACCAACGAAAACCCCTACGGTCCATCGCCCAAGGCGCTGGCCGCCATGCAGGTCGAGCTGAACGACAACCTGCGCCTGTACCCGGACCCCAACAGCGACCTGCTCAAGCAAGCCGTGGCCAGCTACTACGGCGTGCAGGGTAACCAGGTGTTCCTCGGTAACGGTTCCGACGAAGTCCTGGCCCACATCTTTCACGGCCTGCTGCAGCACGACAAGCCGCTGCTGTTCCCGGATATCAGCTACAGCTTCTATCCGGTGTACTGCGGCCTGTACGGCATCACCTTCGACGCGGTGCCACTGGACGAACAGTTCCAGATCAACCCGGCGCACTACGCGCGGCCGAACGGCGGGATCATCTTCCCCAACCCGAACGCGCCGACCGGCTGCCTGTTGGCCCTGGAGGCTGTCGAGCAGATCCTCAAGGCCAGCCCGGATTCCGTGGTGGTGGTGGATGAGGCCTACATCGACTTCGGCGGTGAGACGGCGATCAGCCTGGTGGACCGCTATCCGAACCTGCTGGTAACCCAGACCCTGTCCAAGTCGCGCTCGTTGGCCGGCTTGCGGGTTGGCCTGGCCGTCGGTCATCCGGACCTGATCGAGGCGTTGGAGCGGATCAAGAACAGCTTCAACTCCTACCCGTTGGATCGCCTGGCGATTGTCGGGGCGGCAGCGGCGTTCGAGGATCGCGAGTATTTCACCAAGACCTGCCAGTTGGTCATCGACAGTCGTGAGCAAGTGGTCGCGCAGTTGCAGGAAAAAGGCTTTGAGGTCCTGCCGTCGGCAGCCAACTTCATCTTCGCCCGTCACCCGCAACACGATGCGGCTGCACTGGCGGCGAAGTTGCGTGAGCAAGGGGTGATTGTCCGGCACTTCAAGCAGGAGCGGATTGCCCAGTTCCTGCGTATCTCCATCGGCACGCCGGAGCAGAACCAGGCGTTGATCGACGGCTTGGGCGACCTCTAAAGCACCGTTGCCCCCTGTAGGAGCAAGCCGCCAACGGGCGCTCGCTCCTACAAGGGTTTATATCAGGCGTTACTCTTGTTCCTTGACCATGGGTGCAGGAGGTGGGCGCAGGCCGATTTCTGCGGTCAGCTTGAGTTCCTTGCCATTGCGGATCACCTGGATGCTGACCTTGTCGGTAGGCTTGATGCGCGCCACCTGGTTCATCGAGCGCCGACCGTCGCCAGCCGGCTCACCGTCGATGCTCAGGATCACATCCCCCAGTTGCAGGCCGGCTTTCTGCGCCGGGCCGTCACGGAAAATCCCCGCCACTACAATGCCCGGACGCCCGGACAGGCCAAACGACTCTGCCAGTTCCTGGCTCAAGGGTTGCACTTCAATGCCCAGCCAGCCACGAATCACCTGGCCGTGCTCGATGATCGACTTCATCACTTCCATGGCCAGCTTGATCGGAATCGCGAAGCCGATGCCCTGGGAGCCGCCGGACTTGGAGAAGATCGCCGTGTTGATGCCAGTCAGGTTGCCGTTGGCGTCCACCAGTGCGCCACCGGAGTTGCCGGGGTTGATCGCCGCATCGGTCTGGATGAAGTCTTCGTAGTTGTTCAGGCCCAACTGGTTGCGTCCGGTGGCACTGATGATGCCCATGGTCACGGTCTGGCCGACGCCGAACGGGTTGCCGATGGCCAGTGCCACATCACCCACACGAATGCTTTCCGAGCGGCCGACGGTAATCGACGGCAGGTTCTTCAAGTCGATCTTGAGTACCGCCAGGTCGGTTTCCGGGTCACTGCCAATAACCCGGGCCAGGGTTTCGCGACCGTCCTTGAGCGCGACCACGATCTGGTCGGCGCCGGAGGTGACGTGGTTGTTGGTCAGCAAATAACCTTGCGAACTCATGATCACGCCCGAGCCGAGGCTCGATTCCATGCGCTTCTGCTTGGGCGCGTTATCGCCGAAGAAACGTCGGAACTGCGGGTCTTCGAACAGCGGGTGGCTGGTCTTGTTGACCACTTTGGTGGTGTAGAGGTTGACCACCGCGGGTGCGGCGATGACTACCGCGTCCGCGTAGGACACCGGGCCCTGCTGCGTCAGAGTGGTTTGCGGGGCCTGCTGCAGGTTCACATCCAGGTTCGGAAGCCCGACCCACTGTGGGTAACGCTGGATAATCAGCAACGCAATCAGCACGCCGGCCAATAGCGGCCAGCCAAAAAAACGCAGACCCTTGAGCATTGAACAAATCCTGGGAGGTTACGAGGGGCCAACGACGGCCCATAATGTCGCGCATTATACGAGGCCGCGCGTGCCTCTGAACGGGATATTTAGGAGTCTTTTATGGCCGTTGCCCTGAGCACCCTGGTAGCAGAAGCGGATCGTTACCTTGGCAGTTCGCGGATTGCCGATTATTGCCCCAATGGCCTGCAGGTCGAGGGGCGGCCGCAAGTCATGCGTATCGTCAGCGGCGTCACGGCCAGCCAGGCCTTGCTCGATGCCGCCGTCGAAGCCAGCGCCGACCTGATCCTGGTCCACCATGGCTACTTCTGGAAGGGCGAAAGCCCGTGCATCACCGGCATGAAGCAGCGCCGGCTCAAGACCCTGCTCAAACACGACATCAGCCTGCTGGCCTACCACCTGCCGCTGGACCTGCATCCGGAAGTGGGCAACAACGTGCAACTGGCCCGGCAACTGGAGATTACTGTGGAAGGCCCGCTGGACCCAGACAATGCCAAGGTGGTCGGGCTGGTCGGCTCCCTTGCCGAACCGATGACCGCCCGCGACTTTGCCCGCCACGTGCAGCAGGTCATGGGCCGCGAGCCGCTGTTGATCGAAGGCGAGCAGATGATCCGGCGAGTCGGCTGGTGCACCGGCGGCGGGCAGGGCTATATCGACCAGGCAGTGCAGGCCGGCGTCGACCTGTACCTGAGCGGTGAAGCGTCGGAGCAGACCTTCCACAGCGCCCGGGAAAACGGCATCAGTTTCGTCGCCGCCGGTCACCACGCCACCGAACGCTACGGCGTGCAGGCGCTGGGAGAATACCTGGCGCGTCGGTTTGCCCTGGAGCACATCTTCATCGACTGCCCGAATCCCATCTGACGAATCGCTTTCTTTGTAGGAGCGAGCCTGCTCGCGATGGTCGTCAACGATAACGCAGGAAGCCTGACATCCCGCAGTGTTCTCAGGTTCATCGCGAGCAAGCTCGCTCCTACAGGGGGCGCGGATCACCCGAACGCGACGGTATATTGATATACCCTTTCGATCTAGTTGGCGTCCTGATTAGAAGGGGTCGCTGTGCTAGGATTCCCCGCTCGAACACGGCCCGGTGGCCGTTCATAAGAAAGTTTTCGTGAGTAGCCATGGTCGACAAACTGACGCATCTGAAACAGCTGGAGGCGGAAAGCATCCACATCATCCGCGAGGTGGCCGCCGAGTTCGATAACCCGGTGATGCTGTACTCCATCGGTAAAGACTCCGCCGTGATGCTGCACCTGGCACGCAAGGCGTTCTTCCCGGGCAAGCTGCCGTTTCCGGTGATGCACGTCGACACCCAGTGGAAATTCCAGGAGATGTACAGCTTCCGTGACAAAATGGTCGCCGAGCTGGGCCTGGACCTGATCACCCACGTCAACCCGGACGGTGTTGCGCAGGGCATCAACCCATTCACCCACGGCAGTGCCAAACACACCGACATCATGAAGACCGAAGGCCTGAAACAGGCTTTGGACAAGCATGGTTTCGACGCCGCCTTCGGTGGTGCGCGCCGCGATGAAGAGAAATCCCGCGCCAAGGAGCGCGTGTACTCGTTCCGCGACAGCAAGCACCGCTGGGACCCGAAAAACCAGCGCCCCGAGCTGTGGAACGTTTACAACGGCAAGGTCAACAAGGGCGAGTCGATCCGCGTCTTCCCACTGTCGAACTGGACCGAGCTGGATATCTGGCAGTACATCTACCTGGAAGGCATCCCGATCGTGCCGCTGTACTTCGCCGCCGAACGCGAGGTCATCGAGAAAAATGGCACGCTGATCATGATCGACGACGAGCGCATCCTCGAACACCTGAGCGATGAAGACAAAGCCCGCATCGTCAAAAAGAAAGTGCGTTTCCGTACCCTTGGTTGCTACCCGTTGACGGGCGCGGTGGAGTCCGAGGCTGAAAGCCTTACGGACATCATTCAGGAAATGCTCCTGACGCGAACTTCCGAGCGCCAGGGCCGTGTCATCGACCACGATGGCGCCGGCTCGATGGAAGACAAAAAACGTCAAGGTTATTTCTAAGGGGCTGTCATGTCGCATCAATCTGATTTGATCAGCGAGGACATCCTCGCCTACCTGGGCCAGCACGAACGTAAAGAACTGCTGCGTTTCCTGACCTGCGGTAACGTCGATGACGGCAAGAGCACCCTGATCGGGCGCCTGCTGCACGACTCCAAGATGATCTACGAAGACCATCTGGAAGCCATTACCCGCGACTCGAAAAAAGTCGGCACCACCGGTGACGATATCGACCTGGCATTGCTGGTCGACGGCCTGCAGGCTGAGCGCGAGCAAGGCATCACCATCGATGTCGCGTACCGCTACTTCTCCACCGCCAAACGCAAATTCATCATTGCCGATACCCCGGGCCATGAGCAGTACACCCGCAACATGGCCACCGGCGCGTCGACCTGTGACCTGGCGATCATCCTGGTGGACGCCCGCTACGGCGTGCAGACCCAGACCCGTCGCCACAGCTTCATCGCATCCCTGCTGGGCATCAAGCACATCGTCGTGGCCATCAACAAGATGGACCTCAAGGACTTCGACCAGGGCGTGTTCGAGTCGATCAAGGCCGACTACCTGCAGTTCGCCGAAGGCTTGAAGCTCAAGCCCACCAGCATGCACTTTGTGCCGATGTCAGCCCTCAAGGGCGACAACGTGGTGAACAAGTCCGAGCGTTCGCCGTGGTACACCGGCCAGTCGCTGATGGAAATCCTCGAGACCGTTGAAGTGGCGGGCGACCGTAACTTCACCGACCTGCGTTTCCCGGTGCAGTACGTCAACCGTCCCAACCTGAACTTCCGCGGTTTCGCCGGCACCTTGGCCAGCGGTATCGTCAAGAAAGGCGACGAAATCGTGGTCCTGCCTTCGGGCAAGAGCAGCCGCGTCAAATCCATCGTCACCTTCGAAGGTGAGCTGGAGCACGCCGGTCCTGGCCAGGCGGTCACCCTGACCATGGAAGACGAGATCGACATCTCCCGTGGCGACCTGCTGGTACATGCCGACAACGTGCCGCCGGTGACCGACAGCTTCGAAGCCATGCTGGTGTGGATGGCTGAAGAGCCGATGCTGCCGGGCAAGAAGTACGACATCAAGCGCGCCACCAGCTACGTGCCAGGCTCCATTGCCAGCATCGTCAACAAGGTCGACGTCAACACCCTGGAAGAAGGCCCGGCCAGTGCGTTGCAACTGAACGAAATCGGCAAGGTCAGGATCGCGCTCGATGCGCCGATCGCCCTCGACGGTTACGAAAGCAACCGCACCACCGGCGCGTTCATCATCATCGACCGCTTGACCAACGGCACCGTGGGCGCCGGCATGATCGTCGCCCAACCGGTGGCGCACGGCAGTGCTACCCACCACGGCAAACTGGCGCACGTGGCCACAGAAGAACGTGCCCAGCGCTTCGGCCAGCAGCCGGCCACCGTGCTGTTCAGCGGCCTGTCGGGCGCGGGCAAGAGCACCCTGGCCTATGCGGTCGAGCGCAAGCTGTTCGACATGGGCCGTGCGGTGTTCGTGCTCGATGGCCAGAACCTGCGTCACGACCTGAACAAAGGCCTGCCGCAGGATCGCGCCGGGCGCACCGAGAACTGGCGTCGTGCGGCGCATGTTGCCCGGCAGTTCAACGAAGCCGGCCTGCTGACCCTGGCGGCCTTCGTGGCGCCGAGTTCCGAAGGTCGTGAGCAGGCCAAGGACCTGATCGGCAAGGACCGTCTGCTGACGGTCTACGTCCAGGCTTCGCCGGCGGTCTGCGCCGAACGTGATCCACAGGGCCTGTATGCGGCGGCCGGGGATAACATCCCGGGCGAGTCCTTCCCGTACGACGTGCCGTTGGACGCCGACCTGGTGGTCGACACCCAGGCGCTGTCGCTGGAAGACAGCGTCAAGCAGGTGCTGGATCTGCTGCGTAGCCGCGGCGCGATCTAAGACAGGAGCAGCGGCAAGTTTCTAGCTTCATGCTGCAAGGAAAAGCCCCCAGACAAGTGATTGTCTGGGGGCTTTTTTGTGTCTGTTCTGACCCCATCGCGGGCAAGCCCGCTCCCACAAGGTATGTGGTGTACGCGAAACCTGTGGGAGCGGGCTTGCCCGCGATGAGGTCAGAACAGGCACCCGATTAGTTTGCCGGATATTCCCGATGCATCTGCGCGAGCAGAGCATCCTTGTCCTGCCACAACTGATTGATCCAGCCCTGGAACTGCAAGCGGTAGGCGCCATCCTGCTCGTAGTTCTTGCCAATGAACTGCGCCGGGATCGACAGCTCCTGGAAATGCACCACCACCTCCTTCACGTTGCCACACAGCAGGTCCCAGAAACCCGGGCGCCCGGCGGGGTAGTGAATGGTCACATTGACCACTGATTCAAGCTGCTCGCCCATGGCGTCCAGCACAAAGGCAATCCCGCCGGCCTTGGGCTTGAGCAGGTAGCGGAACGGTGATTGCTGCTGTTTGTGCTTGGCCTCGGTGAAGCGCGTGCCCTCGGCGAAGTTGAACATGCCCACCGGATTGTTGCGAAATTTCGCACAGGTCTTGCGGGTGGTTTCCAGGTCCTTGCCTTTCTTCTCCGGGTGTTTTTCCAGGTAGGCCTTGGAGTAGCGCTTCATGAACGGAAAGCCCAGGGCCCACCAGGCCAGGCCAATTACCGGGACCCAGATCAACTCCTGCTTGAGGAAAAATTTCAGCGGGCGGATTTTCCGGTTCAACAGGTACTGCAGCACCATGATGTCGACCCAGCTCTGGTGGTTGCTGGTGATCAGGTACGAGTGCTGGTAGTCCAGGCCTTCAAGGCCGCTGAGGTGCCAGCGGGTGCGGCAGACCAGCCGCATCCAAGCCTTGTTGTTACTGATCCAGGCCTCATGGGTGTGGTTCATCAGCCAGGCGGTGAAGCGCTGGGTGAGGGCGAATGGCAGGACCTTGAAGATCGCCACGCAGAACAGGAACGAACACAACAGCAGGGTGTTGAGTGCCAGTAGCAGCGCAGCGATCACGCCACGCACGGCGCCAGGGAGAAAATCCAGCATTTAGAGATCCATAGGTCGGTTGGCGGCCTGAATCGCGGTCAGGGCGATGGTGTAGACGATGTCGTCGACCTGCGCGCCGCGCGGCAAGTCGTTCACCGGTTTGCGCAGGCCTTGCAGCATCGGCCCGAGGCTGACGCAATCGGCACTGCGCTGCACGGCCTTGTGGGTGGTGTTGCCACTGTTGAGGTCGGGGAAAATGAACACCGTGGCGCGCCCGGCTACCTGGCTGTTGGGGGCCAGTTGTCGCGCGACGTCTGCGTTGGCGGCGGCGTCGTACTGCAGCGGCCCGTCGATCAGCAGCGAATTTTGCGCTTCGTGGGCCAATAGCGTGGCCTCGCGTACTTTCTCCACTTCTTCGCCGCTGGCCGAGTCGCCACTGGAGTAGCTGAGCATCGCCACCCGTGGCGTGATGCCGAAGGCGGCGGCGGAGTCGGCGCTTTGCAGGGCGATTTCCGCCAGCTCGCTGGCGCTGGGGTGCGGGTTCATGATGCAGTCGCCGTAGACCAGCACTTCCTCTGGAAACAGCATGAAGAACACCGAGGACACCAAGGTGCAGCCCGGTGCGGTTTTAATCAGTTGCAGGGCAGGGCGGATGGTATTGGCGGTGGAGTGAATGACCCCGGACACCAGCCCGTCGACCTCGTCCAGCGCCAGCATCATGGTGCCGATCACCACGGTGTCTTCCAGTTGCTGCTCGGCCATCGGCGCATTGAGGCTCTTGGTCTTGCGCAGGGCAACCATCGGTTCGACATACCGGTCGCGGATCAGGTCCGGGTCGAGAATCTCCAGGCCAGGCGGCAACTCGATGCCCTGGGCGCGCGCCACAGCCTCGACGTCCGCCGGTTTGGCCAGCAACACGCATCGGGCAATGCCGCGAGCCTGACAGATGGCTGCCGCCTGCACGGTCAGAGGCTCGCTGCCCTCGGGCAGGACGATGCGCTTATTGGCTGCCTGGGCGCGCTGGATCAACTGATAGCGGAACACCGCGGGCGACAGGCGCATTTCTCGCGGCGTACCGCAGCGCTGGTGCAGCCAGTTGGCGTCGAGGTGACTGGCGACGAAGTCAGTGATGATTTCCGCGCGCTCGCGGTCATCGATCGGGATTTCCTTGTTCAGGCCGTTCAACTGGTTGGCGGTGTCGTAGGAGCCGCTGCTCACCGACAGCACCGGCAAGCCGGCCTGCAATGCACCGCGGCACAGGTCCATGATGCGCGGGTCTGGCAGGGTGTCACTGGTCAGCAGCAGGCCGGCCAGCGGCACGCCGTTCATCGCCGCCAGGCTGACGGCCAGGATGATGTCGTCGCGATCTCCCGGGGTCACCACCAGCACGCCGGGCTTGAGCAGCTCCACGGTGTTACGCATGGTCCGCGCACAAATGATGATCTTGGTCATGCGCCGGGTTTCGAAGTCGCCGGCGTTGAGCACTTGCGCGCCCATCAGGTCGGCCACATCGCGGGTACGCGGGGCGTTGAGCTCCGGCTGGAACGGGATACAGCCGAGCAGCCGGAAGTCACCGCTGCGCAGCAACGGCGAGTGTTCTTTCAGGCGCGCGGCGAAGGCCTCCATGCTTTCCTCGGTCTTGACCTTGTTGAGGATCACGCCGAGGACTTTCGGGTCTTTCGGGCCGCCGAACAGTTGCGCCTGCAACTCGACGCGCCCGGACAGTTCGGTGAGCACTTCGTTTTCCGGCGCCGAGACCAGGATCACCTCGGCATCCAGGCTTTTGGCCAGGTGCAGGTTGACCCGGGCGGCATAGCTGGCGCTTCGGGTCGGCACCATGCCTTCGACGATCAGCACGTCCTTGCCGATGGCGGCTTGCTGGTACAGGGTGATGATTTCTTCCAGCAGTTCGTCCAGTTGGCCGTCGCCGAGCATCCGCTCGACATGCGCCAGGCCCAACGGTTGAGGCGGCTTCAGGCCATGGGTACGGGCCACCAGTTCGGTGGAGCGTTCAGGCCCGGTGTCGCCGGGGTGCGGCTGGGCAATCGGTTTGAAGAAGCCGACTTTCAACCCAGCACGTTCCAGGGTACGCACCAGCCCGAGGCTGATGGAAGTCAGGCCCACACCAAAATCGGTGGGTGCGATAAAAAAAGTTTGCATGCGGATTCTCTAGAGGTGCATGGCAAGGTGAAGGCCTATGACTGGCCTCCTACCGAAATTTCAGACGCCAAGGTTATCGCTAACCGGGCCTTGAGCGCACCAACCGCAATCAAAGGCCTGGCCTATTTTTTCCTGGCGCTGCAACGGGTCCAGGACCCAGGCCCGGGATTGCCAGGGAGGCTGGTGGCGCAGGTGCTGGGTATGACCACAGGACAGCTCGGCCACCCAGTGCCCATCCTCGTCCAGATGGAAACCGGTAATGATCGAAGCTTTCGAAGCGGGCCGTTGGTCAGGGTTCCGTTCGCTTTCGGGCGTTTGCTTCGCTAAACTTGTCCATTCTTTATTCTTCTGCAAAAGGTCTCGCCCCATGCTGATCGCCGCCAATAAGGCTGTCTCCATCGACTATACCCTGACCAACGACGCTGGTGAGGTCATCGACAGCTCCGCCGGCGGCGCGCCGCTGGTCTACCTGCAAGGCGCAGGTAACATCATTCCAGGCCTGGAAAAAGCCCTGGAAGGTAAAGCTGTCGGCGACGAACTGACCGTAGCTGTTGAACCTGAAGACGCTTACGGCGAATACGCCGCCGAGCTGGTCAGCACCCTGAGCCGCAGCATGTTCGAAGGCGTCGACGAACTGGAAGTGGGCATGCAGTTCCACGCTTCCGCGCCAGACGGCCAAATGCAGATCGTCACCATCCGTGACCTGGACGGCGACGACGTGACCGTTGACGGCAACCACCCGTTGGCCGGCCAGCGCCTGAACTTCCAAGTGAAGATCATCGACATCCGTGACGCCAGCGAAGAAGAAGTCGCCCATGGTCACGTCCATGGCGAAGGTGGTCATCACCACTGATTTCTGCGCTAAGCTCAGGTATCTGGAGAGGCGCCTTTGGGCGCCTTTTTAGTCGGCGCCGGTTAAAGGGCGCCGGGCGAGAGTGCGGTTGAAGGGCGTTTCGAGAAAAACACGGGATATCTGGAGTTCATCATGAGTGCTTTTCACGACCTTACTTTAAAAGCGTTGGACGGCCAGGCGTTACCGCTGGCGCCCTTCAAAGGGCATGTCGTATTGGTGGTCAACGTGGCCTCCAAGTGTGGTTTGACCCCACAATATGCCGCCCTGGAAAGCCTCTACCAGCAGTACAAAGGCCAAGGCTTCAGCGTGCTGGGCTTGCCTTGCAACCAGTTCGCCGGCCAGGAGCCGGGCACTGAAGACGAGATCAAGGATTTCTGCAGCCTCAACTACGGCGTGAGCTTTCCGTTGTCCAGCAAGCTGGAAGTCAACGGCCATGAGCGCCATCAGTTGTACCGTCTGCTGGCGGGCGAGGGTGCGGAGTTTCCTGGCGACATCACCTGGAATTTCGAAAAATTCCTGCTGGGCAAGGACGGCCGGGTGCTGGCGCGTTTTTCGCCGCGTACGGCACCGGATGATCCTGCGGTCGTCCAGGCGATTGAAAAAGCGCTGAGCTGATATCTCCCCCCTGTAGGAGCGAGCCGCAAGCGGGCACTCGCTCCTACAATATTTCCTATCTTTTGGTCCTTAATCACTGCAATCAATAGTGCTATTCAAGCGCGCGCTCACTCCATATTATCCCCGTCATAAACCTTGGATCCCTGTGGAGTGCCGCATGCCTGTACAAGCCCTGTTTAAGCCGTTTTCCCTGGGTACCCTGCAATTGCCGACCCGTGTGGTCATGGCACCCATGACCCGTTCGTTTTCCCCGGGCGGCGTGCCGAACTCGAAAGTCATCGAGTACTACCGTCGTCGCGCGGCGGCTGGCGTGGGCCTGGTCATCACCGAGGGCACCACGGTAGGCCACAAGGCAGCCAACGGTTACCCGAACGTTCCGCAGTTCTATGGTGAAGCGGCCTTGGCCGGCTGGAAAAAGGTCGTGGACGCGGTGCATGCCGAAGGTGGCAAGATCGTTCCGCAACTCTGGCACGTCGGTAGCGTGCGGCGCATCGGCACCGAGCCGGACGCCAGTGTTCCGGGCTATGGTCCGTCGGAAAAGCTCAAGGACGGCCAGGTCGTGGTGCACGGCATGACCGAGCAGGATATCCAGGAAGTAATCGCTGCCTTCGCCCAGGCCGCCAAGGATGCCCAGAGCATCGGCATGGACGGCGTGGAAATCCACGGCGCCCACGGCTACCTGCTGGACCAGTTCTTCTGGGAGACCAGTAACCAGCGTACCGATCAGTACGGCGGTAGTCTGGCCAACCGCTCGCGCTTTGCCATCGAATTGATCCAGGCGGTGCGGACAGCGGTCGGCGAAGGATTCCCGATCATTTTCCGTTTCTCCCAGTGGAAGCAGCAGGACTACACCGCGCGCCTGGTGCAGACGCCCGAGGCGCTGGGTGAGTTCCTCAAGCCGTTGTCCGACGCTGGTGTGGACATTTTCCATTGCTCGACACGGCGTTTCTGGGAGCCGGAGTTTGACGGTTCCGACCTCAACCTGGCCGGCTGGACTCGCGTGCTGACCGGCAAGCCGACCATCACCGTGGGCAGCGTGGGCCTGGACGGCGAATTCCTGCAGTTCATGGTCAACACTGACAAGGTGGCGCAGCCGGCCAGCCTGGAAAACCTGCTGGAGCGCCTGAACAACGATGAGTTCGATCTGGTGGCGGTAGGGCGGGCGCTGCTGGTTGACCCGGACTGGGCGCAGAAAGTCCGCGATGGCCGTGAAGGCGAGATTCTGCCGTTCAGTCGCGAAGCGTTGATGACGCTGGTTTAAGCGCCACCGCAACCTTCTCTGGCGCGGGGACCTGACAGGCCCCGCGCAATTGGTCTTCGAACTGCTCGATGATCGCCGCCCAACCCTGGCGGCTCGCGTGCTGTCGCGCATTCAGGCGCACGCAGCGCAGGGTTTCATCCTCCTCCAGCAACCACGCTGCCGCATCGCAGAACGCCTCTTCATCACCCGGCATCGCCAACACGCCGTTGTAGCCATGGCGAATATGCTGCGCCGCCGCGGCCTGATCATAAGCCACCACGCCCAGCCCGGAGGCCAGCGCCTCCAGCACCACATTACCGAAGGTTTCGGTCAGGCTCGGAAACACAAACACATCCCCGCACGCATAGTGCGCCGCCAAGGCCTCACCGCGCTGTGAGCCACAGAAGATCGCCTGCGGCAGCTCCTTTTCCAGTGCCGCGCGTTGCGGCCCGTCGCCGACCACGATCAATTTCAGATTGCGCTGTGGATAAGTACTGCACAGCTTTTCGAAACAACGTTTGAGCAGGCCAAGGTTTTTTTCGGGGGCGAGCCGACCGACGTGCATGACCGCGATGTCTCCCTCAGCCAGGCCCCATTGCTCACGCAAGGCGTTCAGCCGTTTGGTCGGATGAAACAACTGGCTGTCGACGCCCCGGGACAACAGCGCCAGGCGCTCGAAATGCCGGCGCTCCAGTTCCAGTCGCTGACTGATGCTCGGCACCAATGTCAGCGTCGAACGGTTATGAAACCAGCGCAAGTAATGCGTCAGCATCCGGGTCAGCAAACCGAGACCGTACTGACTGGTGTATTGCTGGAAATTGGTGTGGAAACCGCTCACCACCGAGATCCCCAGGCGCCGCGCTGCCCGCAGGGCCGACAGGCCCAGCGGGCCTTCGGTGGCGATGTACAGCACGTCCGGGCGCTGGCGTTTCCAGCGCCTGAGCAGTTTGTGCATCGACGACTGACCCCACTGCAACCCCGGATATCCCGGCAGCGGCCAGCCGCGGCAGAGCAGCAGGGCGTCGTCGCTGGCCAGGGCCTGATCGCCGTCCTGGCGCGGGCGCACCAGTTCGACCTGGTGCCCACGGGCGCGCAGGCCATCACACAAGCGGCCCAGAGTATTGGCCACGCCGTTGATTTCCGGAGGGAAGGTTTCGGTGATCAGGGTGATATGCAGAGTTGTCGTCATGACCCCAGTGTCAGTTGGGGTCATGTCGTCATTGTGTCAGGGTGATGATGAATTGATGACCGGCTCAGCCCTGGCTGGTTTCCAGGTTTTCCGCACCGCGCTCACGCACCCAGAACAGGGTCGCCCCCGCCACTGCGGCCGGCATCATCAGAATGTTCACCACCGGAATCAGCAGCACTAGATAGACGATCCCGCCAAAGCTCATGCTCTGCCAGCGTTTTTCCCGCAGCCAGGCGAGCATCTCGTTCCAGCCCAGCTTGTGGTTGTCTGCCGGGTAGTCGATGTACTGGATCGCCATCATCCACACCCCGAAGATCAACCACAGCGGTGCGGCGATCAGGTTGACCACCGGAATGAACGACAAAATGAACAGCGCCAACGCCCGGGGCAGGAAGTACCCCAGCTTGCGCATTTCCCGGGCCAGGGTGCGTGGGACCATGGCCATCAGTTCGCCCCAACTGAAGGCCGGGAAGTCATCGGTGCCGCGGACCACCACTTCGACTTTCTCGGCAAGAAAGCCGTTGAAGGGCGCAGCGATCACGTTGGCCAGCAGGGTGAAGGTGAAAAACACCATCAGCGCCACCAACACCACGAACATTGGCCAGAGAACATAACTGAGGAAGCTCAGCCAGTCGGGCAGCGACGGCATCAGGGTGTCGACCCACAGGCTGAACTGGTGGCCGGCCAGGTAGATCAAGCCGACGAACAGCACCAGGTTGATGGCCAGCGGCAGCAGCACGAACAAGCGCAGGCCGGGACTCAAGACCAGCTTGAGGCCTTCGCGCAGGTATTGCGGGCCGGACAGAACGGGGGCGGGCATAAGGTGCTCCGAGCAAGGGGAAAACGCGCCGACCTTACCGGCTTTGCCCCACAGGCGAAAGCGTGGCAAGCGGATCGACATTAACTGTAACAAAGGCGCCGTTAAATCGGCCGCTTGGAGATAGAGACCGCCTATGAGCTGGATTGTTAAACGGTATTTCCTTAATCTTCGCCTCCTCGATACGCTGCACCCATTATTTTTCAGGACTGTCGCGCGATGCACTTCCCCAAGTGCTGTCACGGTCCTTTTTTATTCCAGCCGGCAATCCGGCACCCGCGCCAGGTAATACCGGCCGGTCGATAGGAGTGAGTCATGTCTGATGTACGTCATTCGCGAGTGATTATTCTCGGTTCCGGCCCTGCCGGTTACAGCGCCGCGGTCTATGCCGCC
Organism: Pseudomonas sp. P5_152; assembly: GCF_033989915.1. Lineage (NCBI taxonomy): Bacteria > Pseudomonadati > Pseudomonadota > Gammaproteobacteria > Pseudomonadales > Pseudomonadaceae > Pseudomonas > Pseudomonas sp. P5_152. The sequence goes on from NZ_JASFAH010000002.1 coordinate 4,070,345, forward strand.
CGTGCGAACCTCAAGCCGCTGCTGATCACCGGCATGCAGGCTGGCGGTCAACTGACCACCACCACCGAAGTCGACAACTGGCCTGGCGACGTCCATGGCCTGACCGGCCCGGCGCTGATGGAGCGGATGAAAGAGCACGCCGAGCGCTTCGAGACCGAAATCGTGTTCGACCACATCAATGCCGTCGACTTCGCAGCCAAGCCTTACACCCTGACTGGCGACAGCGGCACTTACACCTGTGACGCGCTGATCATCGCCACCGGCGCCAGTGCGCGTTACCTGGGCCTGCCGTCGGAAGAAGCGTTCATGGGCAAGGGCGTTTCGGCCTGCGCTACCTGCGATGGTTTCTTCTATCGCAACAAGCCGGTCGCTGTGGTTGGTGGCGGTAACACCGCCGTGGAAGAAGCCCTGTACCTGGCCAACATCGCCAGCACCGTGACCCTGGTGCACCGCCGCGAGACCTTCCGCGCCGAGAAGATCCTGATCGACAAGCTGAACGCCCGTGTGGCCGAAGGCAAGATCATCCTCAAGCTCAACTCCAACCTGGACGAAGTGCTGGGTGACAACATGGGCGTGACCGGTGCGCGCCTGAAGAACAACGACGGCAGCTTCGACGAGTTGAAAGTCGACGGCGTGTTCATCGCCATCGGCCACACCCCGAACACCTCGCTGTTCGAAGGCCAGTTGACCCTCAAGGACGGCTACATGGTTGTGCAGGGCGGCCGTGACGGCAACGCCACTGCCACCAGCATCGAAGGTATCTTTGCCGCCGGCGACGTGGCTGACCACGTCTACCGCCAGGCCATCACCTCCGCCGGTGCCGGCTGCATGGCCGCACTGGACGCAGAGCGTTACCTGGACAACCTGAAGAACGCTTGATTCTTTGGGCATGAAAAAACCGGCTTCGGCCTAATGCCGATCAGTTAAGCGACGCTGTCAATTGTAGGAGCGAGCTTGCTCGCGAAAAACGTCAACGATAACGCGTGTATTCAGTATAAACGCGGCGCCGTTGAGTTCTTCGCGAGCAAGCCGCAAGCGGGCACCCGCTCCTACAAAAGGGCTTAACTGATCGGCATTAGGCTTCGGCCGGTTTTTTTGTAGCGCTGAAAAAGCTCCAGCGGTGCAATCAGCGCCGTGCCAGCGGCTGTGCCGAGAGCTTGACCCCCGCCAACCCATGGACCATCAGCGCACGGATATTGCCGTGGTCACTGCCCTCTGGGGTGGCCAGCACAGCACGGTAGTGCTCACCGAATGCCAGCAGGGTTTCTTCATCGCTCAAGCCTTCCAGCACAGCCAGGCCCAGGGTCTTGCACGAACCTTCGTTCTGTCCGGCGGCGTTTTCCACGCCACCGTTATTGAAGGCTTGCGGCTGGTAGTCGTAGTTCGCGCCGATGAAGGCCAGGGTCTGGGCAAATGCATGTTCACCGGTCTTGAGGCTGGCGCGCAGGGTGTTCAGGTCAGTCATGGGTCTTTCCTTTGGCGAACGCGGCTTGCTGCTCGGCGCTGGCTTCTTGCTGGTATTGGGCTTTCCACTCGGCGTACGGCATGCCGTAGACCACTTCGCGGGCGTCATCGAGGCTGACGTCGATCTGGCGATCGTCGGCCGCAGCCTTGTACCACTTGGACAGGCAGTTGCGGCAGAAACCCGAGAGGTTCATCAGGTCGATGTTCTGCACGTCCTTGCGGCTGTCCAGGTGGGCAACCAGCCGGCGAAAGGCGGCGGCTTCGAGTTCCAGGCGTTGTTGTTCGGTCATGGCGGTCTCTGCGAGACAGCTTCAAGCGGCAAGCTTCAAGCTGCAAGTTGGATGGCGGTGGCGGCAAGTTTAGCGCTTGCAGCTTGCCGCTTGAAGCTAGCGGCTTGCTGCGAGGGTAATCGACACCGACTCGGCGAAACGCAGGGCGTGGGGTTTGTCGACTTCGACCTCGGCGTACAGCACGCTTTGGTTGGCCATCACCAGGTCCAGCAATTCCTGGGTCATGCGTTCGAGCAGGGCAAAACGATTGCCTTCCACGTGCGCGATGATCGCCTTGGTAATGGTGCGATAGTTGAGCGCGTGGTCGATGTCGTTATCGCGCACCGCTTCCTGTGCCGCATAGAGGATCGTCAGGTTGATCAGCACGTCCTGCTTGTTGAGGATCTCGTCTTCATTGATGCCGATGAAGGTCCGCAGGCACAGGTCCTTGACCCGGATGCGGGCCATTCCTGGTTGAAGTTGTGGCATTGCTACTTGCTCCGTCCAATCAATTGCAGGAACTCCTGGCGAGTGTTGCTCGAGTCGCGAAAGGCGCCGAGCATCACCGAGGTGTTCATGGTCGAATTCTGTTTTTCCACGCCGCGCATCATCATGCACATGTGTCGGGCCTCGATCACCACCGCAACGCCGGCGGCCCCCGTCACGCGCTGCACGGCGTCGGCAATCTGCCGGGTGAGGTTCTCCTGGATCTGCAGGCGTCGGGCAAACATGTCGACGATCCTGGCGATCTTCGACAGGCCCAGTACCTTGCCGGTAGGAATATAAGCCACATGGGCCTTGCCGATGAAGGGCAGCAAGTGATGTTCGCAGAGTGAGTACAACTCGATGTTGTCGACGATCACCATTTCATCGTTGTCAGAGGCAAACAAGGCACCGTTGACGATCTCATCGACGCTTTGCGCGTAACCATGACACAGATACTGCATGGCCTTGGCCGCGCGGGCCGGGGTATCGAGCAGGCCTTCGCGGTCTGGGTCTTCGCCAAGACCGATGAGGATCTCGCGGTAATTCTGGGGCAGGGACAATGGCATGGAACATCCTCGCGGGGGCGGCCTATTTGACGTGCCGTCCGCCGTTGACGGTCAGGGTCGTGCCGGTGACATAGGGGTTGTCCAGCAAATAGCGCAGGCTCTGGTAGACCACTTCGCTGCCGGGTTCGATGCCCAGCGCCGACTTGGCCAAGGCCTTGGCGCGGTACGCCGCGTCGTCGTCGGGGTTGAACAGTAGCAGGGCGGGAGCGATGCCGTTGACCTTGATGTGCGGCGCGTACTTGGCGGCGAACGACAGGGTCAGGCTATCGAGCCCGGCTTTGCTGGCGCAATAGGCGATGTGCTGGCTGCTGCCCTTGCGCGTGACGTCGTCGCTGATGTGCACGATATCGGCGGGGCTCGAGCGCCGCAGCATCTCGGCACACTGCAGGTTGATCAGATAAGGCGCAAGCATGTGCACATTGACCATCTGGGTGAAGGCCGTGACTTCGTTATCGAGAGTTTCCGCAGTCCATGCCGAGGCGTTGTGCACGATGGCCCGCAGTTGCTGGGTGTGAGTCTTGAGCTCGGCGATGAAGGCGAGGATTCCGGCTTGCGTGGAAAAGTCGCCAAACAGCGCGGTTGCCCCCAGGTCGCGCAGGGTCTGCACGCCCGGGCGTTCGCTGCGGTAGCTGATGATCACCGGCTGCCCGGCCTCCAGCAACCGCAGCGCGCAATGCAGGCCGACGCGTTGGCTGGCGCCGGTGATGAGGATCGGGGCGGGGGAGGAGGTCATGAAGGGCTCGCATCGCGGGTATGGCAAAACTATACCAGCGACTGCACGAGCCATGCCCCTTTTAGCGGTTTTGCGCAGTCGCCTCGGCCGGCAACGACGGTGCGGGCGTGCTGCTCAGCCAACTGGCCAGCAGGCGAGTCGACAGCGGGATGAAGAAATAGACCATCAAGGGGGTCAGGGCCAGGGTGCTGATGAACACCCGGGGCAGCATGTCGAGGTCGCTGAGCAATGGGCCCAGGACAAAGTTGAACAGCAGCGAGACCGGAAAGAATGCCAGCCAGATGGCGACAGCCTGTTTCCAGCGCGGCGGGCGCTGGCCGGCGGCGCCGAACCAGCCATCGATGCCGCTGACTCGATGTTCCGAAGGATGGGCAAACAGTTCGCTGCCACGCCCTAGCCAGGCCGTGCGCGAGGCGGAGTGCTCCCAGGCGTGCAGGGTCGGTTCGTCGGCGAAACGGAAAATGATCTGGAATTCGTCATCACCAGGCGGCGGAGCGAGTACGCCGGAGCCCAGGTAGCCGGGAAAGTCAGTGGCCAGTTGTTCGCCTTCGCGCAACCAGGCGATCAGTTCCTGATAGCGTCCGCTGGCAACGCGGCGCGCCACCATCAAGGTGACAGGTGAGGTAGACATTATGTATCTCCATAAAACGGGGGCGCGATTCCGGGTAGGAGGCGCGCCAAACTCAGCCCGGGGTGGAGGGCTGGGTTACAACAAGCAAGGATTATTCCTGATTTTGCGAAATACGCCAGTGACCTTCGTCGATCAGGCAGTACTTGAACATCGTCCATGCTTGCGCGATAAAATGGATCCAACTTGAAATGGATGTCTACGCACCGATGCCCGTCATCACTGAGTCTCCCGAGCCGTTGCAGGCTGTTGATGCCACCAGCCAAGCGCAAATGTTCCCCATTCGTGAAGTGGCACGCCTGACCGGTGTGAACCCAGTGACGTTGCGTGCCTGGGAGCGACGCTACGGTTTGATCCAGCCAGTGCGCACCGAAAGCGGGCATCGACTGTATTCCCTGACCGATATCGAGCAGATTCGCAGCATTCTGAGCTGGATCGCTCGGGGGGTGGCGGTCAGCAAGATCGCCCGGCTTCTGGCCAGGAGCCAGGCCGCGCAGGCGCTGTCGAGCATTGTTCCGGACCCGTTGGTCCAGGCTGACTATGTCCAGTGGCAGGTCCAGATTCGCACGGCATTGAGCAATTATGATGATCTGGAACTGGCGCGGATCTACGGCCAAGTGTTCTCCACTTATTCATTGGATGTGGTGTTCCAGGACATTTTTATGCCGCTGTGGACTCAGGCGCTGCAACAAAAGGAGACCTTCGGGCAAACCAGTGAATGGGTGATGCTCGACGCCTTCCTGCGGTCACGGGTGCTGCAACGACTGATTATGTTGCGCGGCTCACAGCCGGTTCGGGCTGCGGTGGCGGCAATCGAAGGCCATTGCCATGAGCTGGAGTTGCTACTGGCGGCATTGTTCCTGAGCGGTGGCGCGGTGGGCGTCCGGGTACTGGCGCTGGGCAAGCCTTTCGAGGAGCTGTCCCTGGTCTGTGAGAAAATCCGGCCCGAGGTGCTGGTGCTGGTTTCCAATCGGGCGCCGGCCGCTGACTTTGCCCGGCGTCTGAATCGGCTGGCGATGAGCCTGCAGTGTCGTCTGTTGTTGTGCGGCGATGCGTCGGAGCTGGCGCAGGACAGCCTGGCCGGTTCGTCTATCGGTTGCCTGGGCAATGAAGGTGGCCTGATGCGCCAGCGCCTGCAGCATTTTCTTGGCGGAACGCTGGATACCTGAAATTCAGACGTGCATGGCGGGGTGGGTCAGGCGATGTTGCTGAAGGATGTACTGGCGTAGGCGCTCGGTTTCGACCGAGTTGCCTTGGTTGAGTTGGTAGGCGTAATAACCCTGCTCGGTCTGCCGCTCGAAAGTGCCGCGCAAGGCAATGCGCTCGTAACCAGAAGGGCTGAACCACAGCGCGAAACTCTTCGGCGGTTTGGTCCGGTTGCGCACCTCGAGCAAGATACCCTTGAACGACACTTCGTGGACCCACAGTGTACCCGCCTGGCCTTTGGCGTTTTCCAGGGCAACCGGCTCTTCCAGGGGCAGGCGCCAAGGTCGCACCTTCGGCCCGCTTTCATAAATGCTCGGTACGCCCAGGCGCAGATGCAGCGCATGGAACTCATCTTCCACCAGGTGCAGCGGGAAGGTCATCTGCTGGTTTTCGAACTGTGCCTGGATAGTCACCTGTTCGTTGGCCGCCAGGCGTGTCAGCAGGTCACGGATTTGCGAACCCCCGTTAACCAGCAGGCTCGACGTCGCATCACGCACGTTGAGCTGCGGGTTATGTTGCATGGTCTGGATAAAATCCAGCTCATCCTGGGTGAGGAGGGCATCTTGCTGCATGGCTAGCTCGAAAGATATAGTTACAAAGTCACTGGTGATTGTAGTTAGTGACCGCTAATTCGCTTACAGGTTCTGACCGTTGGTCGTTTTCATTGCCTGCAACTCAGCCTGAGCGGCTGCCAACTGCGCCTCCAGTTGCGCCACGCGCTGCAACGCCTTGACCTGGGTGGTGACATCTTTTTGTACACCGACAAAATAGGTCTGCTTGTCATTCTCATTGTAGACCGTTGAAAGTGACAGCTCATTCCAGAATGGAGTGCCATCCTTACGATAGTTTCGCAGGATCTCTCGACAGGATCCGCCACTTTGAAGGGCTTCGCGAATCGGTGCCAATCCGGCTTGATCCCGATCGCCAGACTGGAGAAAACGACAGTCCTGATAGAGTATTTCGTCAGCGCTGTAGCCGGTGAGCTTTTCGAAGGCCGGGTTCACGTAAATCAGGATGTTATCTTCGCCTTCCTTTTCTGCGATCACGATGCCGTCGTTTGAAGCGTTGATCACCAGTTGCAGCAATTGCGCATTGATCATCGTGCGAGTCCTTTCTGTGTTGTGTAATGCGTTGCATTCTAAGACAGGCTGCTGGGCTGTCCACTTGCCATCGGCGTCGATGAGAGTCAATCGCGGTTTTTTGTCGTCTGCTGTTAAGATCTCGGTCTTTGACTCAGGTGCAGGATCAGTTTGATGAAAGTCGCCATCATTTCCGGCTCGGTGTACGGCACGGCAGAAGAAGTTGCCCGGCACGCGTCGAAACTTCTCGACGCGGCAGGTTTTCAGACCTTGTATAACCCGCGTGCCACCCTCGACGAACTTCAGGCATTTGCCCCCGAAGCCTTTCTGGCGGTGACCTCCACCACTGGCATGGGCGAGTTGCCGGACAACCTGCAACCGCTGTATTCGATGATTCGTGATCAACTGCCAGGCGCCTGGCGTGGCTTGCCTGGGGCGGTGATCGGCCTCGGCGATGCCAGCTACGGCGATACTTTCTGTGGCGGCGGTGAACAATTGCGTGAGCTGTTCGGTGAACTGGGCGTGCGCGAAGTGCTGCCAATGCTGCGCCTGGACGCCAGTGAAAGCGTGACCCCGGAAAGTGATGCCGAGCCTTGGCTGGAGCAGTTGATCACGGCTCTGCGCGGCTGACCGGAAACTCGCGCAACAACGCGAGCCAAGCCTGGGCGGCTTTCGACAGATAGGCACCCTGACGCCAGATAAACGCAATATCCCAGCGCAGTTCACGGGGCGCCTGCAATCCCAGGCGCACCACGCCCGGGCGGACCAGCCCGCGGGCGACCACCCGTGGCAATAGCACCACGCCTTGTCCCGCGGCCACCAGGGCCACGAGAAAATCCGCCTGCCCGCTACGCCCGCCCTCCTTGGGGGTAAAGCCCACTTGCTGGCACGCCTGCAGCAACCGTTCATTGAGTACAAAGCTGCGCTGGTACAGCAGGAACGGAGTGTCGGCCAGTTCTTCCAGGCGCAGGCTGGTCTTGCCGGCCAATGGATGGTCCGCCGCCAGCAGCGCATCCAGGGGTTCGTCGCAGAACGGTTGCCAGGCGAACTGCGGGTCCTGGGGCAGCAGGCTGCCGCCCAGTTCCAGTTCACCGCTGAGCACTGCCTGCTCAATGTTCAGGCTGCCGCCTTCCAGCAACTGCACGCTGATGTTCGGATAACGCCGCCGGTACTCGGCGAACAAACCAGCGAACAGCGCATCGCTGCCCAGCAGCGGCAGGCCCAGGCGCAGTTCGCCACGGCGCAGGTCGCTCAGGTCGTCGAGTTCGCTGAGCAGTTCATTGCGCAAGCGCAGCATACTCTCGGCGCGTTGCAGGACCACCGTGCCGGCCGCCGTCAACCGCACCTGTGACCCCAGTCGCTCAAGCAGCAGCGTGCCCAGGCTGTGCTCCAGCTGTGCCACTTGTTTGCTGACCGCCGATTGGCTGATGTGCAAGGTCTTGGCGGCCTGGGTGAAGCCGCCCTGATGAACGACTTCAATGAAGCTGCGCAGTTGTTTGAATTCCATGATCTGATTCCATTTTGGAATAGTCTTGAGTCTAACAATTCGCTTCGGTGATGACAGCCCGCTCTTTAAAATGGCTTCCTGTGAGGAGCCAACCGATGAACGTAACACGCGCTAAAAAACTCGCCCGCCTGCTCGCTGAACTGCTGGTGTTGTCGGCTATTTATCTGCTCGGATGCCAGTTGGCCATATGGTTGGCCTGGCCGATCCCGGGCGGGGTGATGGGCCTGGCATTGTTGCTGCTGGTATTTGCCCTGGGGTGGGTCAAGCCGGCGGCGTTGCAAATGGGGGCCGGGCTGTTGATGGCCGAGATGCTGCTGTTCTTCATTCCAGCCTTGATGAGTTTGCTCGACTATGGCGGCCTATTGCGCGATGAAGGTTGGCGGATCCTCGTGGTGATTGCGCTCAGTACCCTGCTGGTCATGCTGGTGACGGCATTCACGGTCGAATGGGTCTGCCGCTGGAGGCTGGCTCATGAGAAGTGAGTGGATGCCGCTGTTCTGGTTGGTCTTTACCCTGGCCGCTTATGTATTGAGTCGCTGGCTGTATCGACGCAGCGGACGTTACCTGGTGTCGCCGCTGATCCTGGTGCCCGTGCTGTTGCTGCTGGTGGCGGTACCGCTGCACACGGCCTATAGCGAGTATGCGCAAAATACCCATTGGTTGATGGCGTTGCTGGGGCCGGTCACCGTGGCGTTCGCGGTGCCGATCTGGCAGCAGCGTCAGTTGCTGGCGCGGCATTGGTCGGCGTTGCTGGTGGGGATGCTGGCCGGGAGCGCCGCGTCGATGGGTAGCTCGTTTGGCCTGGCTCGGCTCCTGGCGCTGGACAGTTCGGTGACCCTGTCGCTGCTGCCTCGTTCGATCACCACGCCATTCGCCATGCCGCTGGCCCACGACCTGGGGGGCGTACCGGAGCTGACGGCGGTGTTCGTCATGTTCACCGGAGTATTTGGCGCCATGCTCGGCGGGATCCTGCTCAAGTGGTTGCCACTGCGCAGCGCCTTGGCCCGCGGCGCGTTGTTCGGGGTCGGGGCCCATGGCGCCGGGGTCAGTCGCGCCCATGAGGTGGGCGGCGAAGAAGGTTCGGTGGCGGGGTTGGTGATGGTCCTGACGGGCTTGATGAACCTGTTCGCGGCGCCATTGCTGACGCACATACTGTGACTCACTGCACAGTGGATTTTGCTTGAAAGCCAACTGACTCGTTGGGTCAGTAAGCTGGCTGCCAATGCAACTACCCGAATCCCGGCAGCTGACTAGACTGCTTTGACACCCCCAAAAGAATAAAAACCAGAGGTCCTTGCCGTGAGCGTAGCCCCCGTCCAGTCAAGCCAGAGCGTGAAAGACCAGGTCAGTGCCACCGAATGGCAGGCCCGAGTGGACCTGGCCGCCTGTTATCGCCTGGTAGCCGCACATGGCTGGGATGATTTGATCTTCACGCATATCTCGGCCAAGGTCCCCGGCACCGAAGATTTCCTGATCAATCCGTTTGGCATGATGTTTCACGAAATCACCGCCTCGAGCCTGGTCAAGGTTGACCAGGCCGGCAACAAGCTGATGGACAGTCCCTACGAGATCAACCCCGCCGGCTACACCATTCACAGCGCCGTGCACGAAGTGCGTCACGATGTGGTCTGTGTCCTGCATACCCACACCGCAGCTGGCGTGGCCGTTTCGGCGCAAAAACAAGGCGTGCTGCCGATCAGCCAGCAATCCTTGTTTGTCCTTTCCAGCCTGGGTTATCACGCCTACGAAGGGGTGGCGCTCAATCACGAGGAAAAGGCGCGGTTGCAGGCCGACCTCGGTGACAAGAATTTCCTGATGCTGCACAACCATGGGTTGTTGACCTGTGGCGGCACCATCGCCGATACGTTTCTGATGATGTTTACCTTCCAGCGGGCCTGCGATATCCAGGTGCTGGCGCAGAACGGTGGCGCCGAGCTGATCAGCATCGAGCCGCAGATCCTCGCGGGGGCCAAGGCGATGATTGCCGGCGTGACCAAAAGTGCACAAGGAATGGGAGGCGCGCTGGCCTGGCCGGCGCTGCTGCGTAAACTCGATAAACAAGACCCGGGTTATAAACTCTAATGCCACTCGCCGAGATTCCACTGTGCGTCTGGCGCAAACGCGGCCAGAGCTTTGTATTCCGGGGTCAGACCATTCGTTACTGGGTGGCCGGACAGGGTGAGCCCTTACTGCTTATCCACGGTTTTCCTACCGCCAGTTGGGATTGGCACTACCTGTGGCAGCCCCTGGCCCAGCGTTATCGGGTGATTGCCTGCGACATGCTGGGCTTCGGCGATTCGGCCAAACCCGTGGGCCATGAATACTGCCTGCTGGAGCAGGCCGACTTGCAGCAGGCGTTGCTGGCACACCTGGGCATCGATCAGCCGGTGCACTTGCTGGCCCATGACTATGGCGACAGCGTCGCCCAGGAATTGCTCGCCAGGCACCTTGAGGCGCGAAGCGACATCGCCAGCTGTGTGTTCCTCAATGGCGGCCTGTTTCCCGAGACGCACCGTCCGGTACTGATGCAGAAGCTGTTGCTCAGCCCCTTGGGCTGGATGATCGGTCGTGCCTTTACCCGGGATGCCCTGGTCAAGAGCTTCCGGCAGATCTTCGGCCCGCAGACCCGGCCCAGCGAAAGCGAGCTGGACGATTTCTGGAGCCTGATCGACAACAACCGCGGGACGCGGATCATGCACAAGCTGATCCAGTACGTGCCCCAGCGCCGCGTACAGCGCGATCGCTGGCTCAAAGCCATGCAATCGGGCGAAGTACCGTTGCGGGTGATCGACGGCGAAGTCGACCCGGTTTCCGGTGCCCACATGGTCGAGCGTTATCGGCAATTGATCGCAGATGCCGATACCGTGCTCTTGCCCGGGATTGGTCATTACCCACAGATCGAAGCCCCGGTGCAGGTGCTCAAGCACTACTTGGCGTTTCGTGACCAGCAGGACTCCCCGGCGTTGAAAATTGCCTGTTCCTGAGGTGACTTCCAGTTAACCAAGCCTTGCGGTTCGATGAGCGCCTGCCGTGCAATCATCCCCGTGCCTTATCGCGCACCATTCAGCCCCAGCCCAGTTGATTGTGAGCCCAGGCCTCGTGCCTGACACTCGGCCTCACTGTCCTTGGCCTGCTGGAGTTGGGTAATGAATGAGTCTGTGCGCTTCGAAGATAAAGTCGTGATCGTCACTGGTGCGGGCGGCGGCCTGGGACGGGCCCATGCACTGTTGTTCGCCAGGCAGGGTGCCCGGGTGGTGGTCAACGACCTGGGTGGTTCCGCGCAGGGTGAAGGCGCCAACGCCTCGGCCGCTGACCGCGTGGTGGCAGAGATTCGTGAGGCCGGCGGCACTGCCGTGGCCAACCATGACTCGGTGACCGATGGCGAAAAAATCGTCCAGCACGCCCTCGATGCCTTTGGCCGGATCGACGTGGTAGTCAACAACGCCGGAATCCTGCGGGACAAGACCTTCCATAAAATGGACGACAGCGACTGGGACCTGGTTTACCGGGTGCATGTCGAAGGTGCCTACAAAGTCACCCGCGCCGCCTGGCCGCACATGCGCGAGCAAAACTACGGGCGGGTGATCTTCACCGCATCCACCTCGGGTATCTACGGCAACTTCGGCCAGTCCAACTACGGCATGGCCAAGCTCGGGCTCTATGGCCTGACCCGGACCCTGGCCATCGAAGGGCGCAAGAACAACATCCTGGTCAACGCCATCGCCCCCACCGGCGGCACGCGCATGACCGAAGGCCTGATCCCGCCGCAAGTGTTCGAGCAACTTAAGCCGGAGTTGGTCAGCCCGTTGGTGGTGTACCTGGCCAGCGAAAACTGCCAGGAAACCTCGGGGCTGTTTGAAGTCGGCGGCGGCTGGATGGGCAAAGTGCGATGGGAGCGCAGCCTGGGGGCGGGGTTTGATCCGCGGGAGGGTTTCTCGCCTGAGGATGTGGCGGCGCATTGGCAGCAGATTTGCGACTTCGAAGGCGCGGCGCACCCCAAAGACAACATTGAAGCGCTGAAGGAAATGATGGGCAATTTGCAGAAGTATTCGTTGTAAGCGGGCAAGAATCGAGCGCAAGGCTGGCGGCTTGCGCTCTGTCTCAACTACGGGAGGGATTGCTCAGGGCGCGTATTTACGCACCAGTGCCGCCAGGTTCGCTGCGGTCTGCACATCCATCACGCCGTCATACTTCTCGGCACGAAAGTGCAACTGAAACGCCCGCACCAGTTGCTGGAAGCCCGACTCGTTAGTGGCTTGCGAAGTGTTGTAGCCATACTTCTTGAACTGGTCCAGCAACGTCGCACGGTTCGGCACTCCTGAATCCTTGTATTGGCGCAGGAAGGCGTCGCGCTGTCGCTCATCGAACCAGGCCCCCACACCTTTCAAGTACAACGCATGCCAGGGGAATGCCGCGCCGGGGTCGCTTTTGCGGCCGATGGAAATGTCGGAGTGGCCCACGACGTTACGCGGAGTGATGTCCGGGTAGCGCTTGAGGATGTCTTTTGCCAGTTGCTCAATGGCGGCTATTTGCTGGGGTTGATACGGCGGGAAGGTGAACTTGCCCTTGTTGTCGGTGGCCTGGTTGACCACTTCGATGCCGATGGCGGTGTCGTTCAGGTTACTGCGATCAGCCCACTGGCTGACCCCGGCATGCCAGGCCCGTTGGTTTTCATCGACCAGGCCGAAGATCTGCTGGTCGCTGAAGCCGGCCTTGATATAGCTAACGTCGCTGATATCCGGAACGAGGTAGTGGGCACTGACATTGGGCCCGGTCAGTGCGCCAATCGAACTGGCAAAGTTGGCGGCGGTGTAATGCAGGACCAAGAAGCGAATGCGGCTGTTATAAGCCTTTGCGCGATAGTTGCTGTTGGTTGGGAACATGATTTAACTACCCTGTTGTGTGAATCGTAATCGTCCATTCACAGCAAGGTAGCAGTGTCTTTCGGGGGATTTTGTAGTGGTTTTCTGGTTGTTTTGTGGGAAGGATCAACTATCAATCCGCTAAGTTTTTCCAATAAAAAAGGCCGCTGCAAACGCAGCGGCCAAAGTAAGACGTTAGATCAAGGAGCTACAAATCAACGTCAGTGAACCCAGGGTGATGAACTGAATGATGGGCATTCGGTGCATCTGAACAGTTCGCCGCTCAAGTGGGCAATTCACACTCGGCTGGCGGGGCTTCGAGGCTTGTTGCCGTGGAAGCCCGATTAGAATAAGTCCTTCTTGGCAAAGGAAAAATAGCGTTTCAAGACATGCACTGTTACGCCATCGGCAACAGTTGCCCGGATCATCGGTTTGATTGATAACCCCTCATCCAGCCGGCCCATGCCCGGCGCAAAGCCTTGCCCCGTGCGGGCATTCATCCTTTGGAGCTACATCACGAATACCTCCTTGGTGCGCTTATCGCTCCCGGCGGGCAGCAGTAGGGTGGGGCCTTCAAGTCACTCACCGGGGAAGACGCATGACAAAAACAACAATGCGCGCCATCTTCACGCCGCAGACGCTGGCCGTCGCGGTTGCCTTGGGCTGCTGTGCCCAGGCGCAAGCGGTTGAATTCAACATTGGCGAAATCGAGGGGACATTCGATTCGTCGCTGTCGATTGGTGCGAGCTGGGGCATGCGCGATGCCGATGATGCGTTGGTGGGTACGGTCAACGGAGGCTCCGGACAGTCCTCCACCGGTGACGATGGTCGCTTGAACTTCAGCAAGGGTGAGACCTTTTCGAAGATCTTCAAGGGCATCCACGACCTGGAACTGAAGTATGGCGACACCGGGGTATTTGTCCGCGGCAAATACTGGTACGACTTCGAGCTCAAGGACGAAAGCCGGCCGTTCAAGGACATCAGCGACACCAATCGCAAGGAAGGCGCCAAATCCTCCGGTGGGCAGATCCTCGATGCCTTCGTCTACCACAACTACTCCATCGCCGATCTGCCAGGCACCGTGCGCGCCGGTAAACAGGTGGTCAGTTGGGGCGAAAGTACCTTCATTGGCAACTCGATCAACAGCATCAACCCGGTCGACGTCTCGGCATTTCGGCGCCCGGGTGCCGAAATCAAGGAGGGCCTGATCCCGGTCAACATGCTGTTCGCCAGCCAGGGCCTGACCGACCAATTGACCGTCGAAGGTTTTTATCAACTGGAGTGGGACCAGACGGTTGTGGATAACTGCGGGACCTTCTTCGGCAACGATGTGGTAGCCGATGGTTGCGTGAACAACTACACGGTGGCCAACCCGGCGATCGCTCCGTTGCAACCGGTTGCCGCGGCATTTGGCCAAGGCTTCGAAGTGACTCGCGAAGGGGTGGTGGTGCCACGGGGTGGCGACCGTGATGCGCGTGATTCCGGGCAATGGGGCACCGCATTGCGCTGGCTCGGCGACGACACCGAGTACGGCCTGTATTTCATGAACTACCACAGCCGCACGCCCACGGTCGGCACTGTCACGGCGGGCCTTTCGACCCTGTCGGCATTGCCGGGCATCGTCGGCACCGCCAATGCCATCGCGCCCGGCACCGGTTCGGGATTGGCGCAAAGCGTGATGCTCGGCCGCGGCCAGTACTATCTCGATTATCCGGAAGACATTCGCCTGTACGGCGCCAGCTTCTCCACCACCTTGCCCACCGGCACGGCCTGGACCGGGGAAATCAGCTATCGGCCCAACGCACCGCTCCAGGTCAGTACCAATGACCTGACCCTGGCCTTGCTCAACCCGATTGCCGGCGGCGCTGCGTCGCCGATCAGCACCACCCCGGGGGCCGACAACAAAGGCTATCGGCGCAAGGAAGTGACCCAGGTGCAAAGCACCCTGACCCACTTCTTTGACCAGGTCCTCGGCGCCCAACGCCTGACCCTGGTCGGTGAGGCGGCGGTCGTGCGGGTCGGTGGCCTGGAGTCGCGCAGCACCTTGCGTTATGGCCGGGACTCGGTCTACGGCCAGTACGGGTTTGGCGGCGATACCGGAGGTTTTGTCACCTCCACCTCCTGGGGATACCGCACACGGGCCATCCTCGATTACGCCAACGTCATCGGCGGGATCAACCTCAAGCCCAACCTGTCCTGGTCCCACGACGTTGCCGGTTATGGCCCCAACGGATTGTTCAACGAGGGCGCCAAGGCGGTCAGCGTCGGGGTTGATGCCGACTATCGCAACACCTACACCGCGAGCCTGAGCTACACCGACTTTTTCGGGGGCGACTACAACACCCTCGAAGACCGCGACTTCCTGGCCCTGAGCTTCGGCGTGAACTTCTGATCTGGCTGAAAAGGATGACCTTATGCGCAAGATGATTCTGCAATGCGGTGCCCTGGCCCTGAGCCTGCTGGCGGCCAACGTGATGGCGGCAGTGTCGCCGGAAGAAGCCAACAAACTCGGCACCACCCTGACCCCGCTGGGCGCGGAGAAGGCCGGCAATGCCGACGGCTCGATCCCGGCCTGGACCGGCGGCATTCCCAAAAATGCCGGTGCGGTCGACAGCAAGGGCTTCCTGGCCGACCCGTTCGCCAGTGAAAAACCGCTGTTCACCATCACCGCGGCCAACGTCGACAAATACAAGGCCAAGCTCTCCGACGGCCAGGTGGCAATGTTCAAGCGCTACCCCGAGACCTACCGGATTCCCGTCTACCCGACCCACCGTACCGTGGCCGTGCCGCCCGAGATCTACGAGTCGGCCAAGCGCAGCGCGCTGAACGTGAACAGCATCAACGACGGCAATGGCTTGGCCAACTTCACCGGTAATCGCTACTACGCTTTCCCGATTCCGAAGAACGGGGTCGAGGTGCTGTGGAACCACATCACCCGTTACCACGGCGGCAACCTCAAGCGCATCATCACCCAGGTGACACCGCAGACCAACGGTGCCTACACGCCGATTCGCTTTGAAGAAGAAATCGCCGTACCCCAGTTGATGAAGGACCTGGACCCGGAAAAAGCCGCCAACGTGTTGACCTTCTTCAAGCAGTCGGTGACCGCGCCGGCGCGCCTGGCGGGGAACGTGCTGCTGGTCCATGAGACCCTCGACCAGGTCAAGGAACCGCGCCTGGCCTGGATCTACAACGCCGGCCAGCGTCGCGTGCGTCGTGCGCCGCAAGTGGCCTACGACGGACCGGGCACGGCCGCTGATGGCCTGCGTACCTCGGACAACTTCGACATGTTCTCCGGTGCGCCGGATCGTTATGACTGGAAGCTGATCGGCAAGAAAGAAGTCTATATCCCCTACAACAGCTACAAGCTCGATTCGCCGAGCCTGAAATACGACGACGTGATCAAGGCCGGGCACATCAATCAGGACCTGACGCGTTATGAACTGCACCGGGTCTGGGAAGTGGTCGGTACGGTCAAACCCAACGAACGGCATATCTACGCCAAGCGCCACATGTACATCGATGAAGACAGCTGGCAGGTGGCGCTGGTCGACCATTACGACGGTCGCGGCCAACTGTGGCGTGTGGCAGAAGGACATTCCCAGTACTACTACGATCACCAGGCCCAGGCGTACACCCTGGAAGCGCTGTACGACATCATCGCCGGCCGCTACATCGCCCTGGGCATGAAAAACGAAGAGAAGCACAGCTTCGTCTTCGGCTTCGATGCCAAGGCGGCGGACTACACACCAGCGGCATTGCGCGCTGAAGGCGTGCGTTAAGGCCACTGTGGCGAGGACGACCCACGGGTTGATGCCAGTCATTCAAGCGAGCTAGGCACCTGGTGCGAGCTGTCGCCCTGATTGATCGGCGTTAACCTCTGGGTCGTTTTTTTATGGCTAGCAATCAGCCTTCTGAATGTTTCTCAACAAGGCCGCGAGAGAGGGCTAGGGTGGGTTCACAAATATAAAAAGGTCCGCTGCAATGACCGCCATGACGCACTGTCTGGACCGCCCGGGATTCCTGCCCCGCCTGTCTTCCCTGCACGTACGCCGCGAGCGTCTGGCGCAGCCGTTGCTGACCTCGCCCGCCCGGGTGAGGTTGCTCTGCGCGCCGGCAGGCAGCGGCAAGAGCGCGTTGTTCGCCGAGTGCCTGTTGCAGGCCCCGGCGACTTGTACGGTGCACTGGCTGGCGTTGAATGGGGTCGCCTCGAGTCCTGAGGAGTTTTCTCGGGCGGTGGCCCAGGCACTCGGGTTGGTGGTCGACAACGAGGCGCAGTTGCTGGCCTGCCTGGCTCGTTGGCAGACACCCACCTGGTTGTTTCTGGATGACTACTGCCGTGTGCCCGCCCCGCAGCTCGATGCCCTGCTCGATCGCCTGTTGACCCATAGCAGCCCGGCCCTGACCTGGTGGCTGGGTGGGCGTAGGCGGCCGCACTGCAACTGGCCACGCTTATTGCTCAACGATGACCTGTACGAGGGCGCCGGCCCCGAGCTGGCGTTCAGTCGTGGCGAAATCCAGCAATTGATCGTCCAGCTTCCCCATTCGTTGTGCGCCAATGCCAGCGAACGGATCTTCCAGCGCAGCGGTGGCTGGTGCGCCAGCGTGCGCGTGGCTTTGCAAGATGGTAACGGCCGCAGTGCCAGCGAGCTCAAGGAGGGGCGCTCGGCGATCATGCTTGATTACCTGCAGCATGAGCTGTTCAGCGGCTTGGCACCGGAGTGGGTCGAAGCCTGGCGAGTGCTGGCCCACCTGCCGCGATTTAACCTGGGGTTGTGCGAGCATTTGTTCGGCGCGGGCGAGGGTGGGCACTTGATGCGAACCCTGCAGGAGTTGGGGTGTTTCATCGAACCCTGGGAAGACTCCGCCGAGTGGCTGCAGGTCTTTGCACCGGTGGCGCAACTGGTGCGCGATGAGGCCTGGGAGGCCGGTCGCTCATGGCATCGACGGGCCTGCCAGTGGTTCGTCGCTGGGCAAGACTGGCAGGCGGCGTTCGAACAGGCGTTGTTGGCCGACGAATACGAAATGGCTATCAGCCTGTTGCAGCACTTTGGCTTCGAACACTTGTTCCAGCAGCACAATGTGGTGTTGTTGTTGCGTCTGTATGAGCAGCAAGGCGCCGACTTGCTGCTGTGCAGTGCGCAACTGGTCGGGTTGATCACGGCTGCCTTGCTGTTTGCCGGGCGCTTCGAAGAGGCTGGCCTGTGCATCGAGCACATGGCGCGTTTTGCGCCGCAGCCGTCCGCCGCCCAGCAGCGCGAACTGGTGGCGCGGTGGCAGGCGCAACAGGGTTGGCTGCTGCACCTGCAGGGGCGGATGGCGCCGGCCCGCGGGCATTTTCTCGAAGCCCTGGAGGACCTGCCGGTCAGCGCCTGGCCCGCTCGCTTGCTGTGTTTATCCGGCCTGACCCAACAGGCCTTGCTGCGTGGCGAGCTGGATGTCGCACAGGCGCTCAATCGCGAGGCGCTGTGCCTGGCGCGAGCCCAGGGCGCGTTGCTGTTCGAGGGCCTGCTGGAGCTCGATCACGCGCAGTTGCTCGAGCAGCGCGGTGCGCCCCATCGCGCCGAAAGCCTGTTGAGCGGCATTCACCAACTGCTGTGCCAGCACGCCAGGTCCGCCACCCCGTTGCTGGGGCGAATTGCCCTGCGGCGCGGTCGGTTGGCGTTGTGCCAGGGGCAGGAGGCTCGGGCCATCGAGTTTTTCGAAAGCGGGCTCGAGGCCTGTTTGCGCAATCACGACAAACGCGTGCTGTATGGCTACCTGGGCCTGGCGCAGGTGGCCGCCAACCAGGGGGATTTCGCCCAGGCTTTTATCCATTTGCGCGACGCCGAACGCATGATGCAGCGCCGGCATATTCCCGACACGGTGTATCGCGGGGTACTGCTGCAAGTCAGCAGTCACTTCTGGTTGCAACAGGGACGCCCGGAACTGGCTCACGAAGCCCTGACCCGGGTGCTGCGCCATTACCACGGCCCGCAGGCCCGACAGGCCCCGCCGGCGAGCCTGGAACTGATTCCGCGCCTGGAATACCTGTTGGTCGTCGCCCAGGTGTATCTGCACCAGGCCTCACAGCCGTTGGCGCAGCTCAATGCCCAACTGCTGCAGGCGCGTCAATGCGGGATGCTGGGGCTGGAAACCGTGCTGCAACTGAGCGTGGCGCAGGTGGCGTGGCTGTTGGGCCAGCCCGTCGAGGCCAGGGCGGCGCTGCAGGCTGCGCAGGTGCTGGTCGAACGCTGCAACCTGCATCAGGCACTGGCAGAGTTGCAACGCAGCCTGCCGTGCTTGTTTGTTGCGCCGCAGACCCAGGCGACAACACCGGAGCCGGCGCCGGCGTGCGTTCGCGACAATCCCCTGAGTCAGCGCGAAATAGAAGTGCTGAGCCTGATCGCCCAAGGCAACTCCAACCTGCAAATCGCCGAGCAGTTGTTCATTTCCCTGCACACGGTCAAGACCCACGCCCGGCGGATCAACGGCAAGCTGGCGGTCGAGCGGCGCACCCAGGCCGTGGCAAAGGCCAAGGCGCTGGGCTTTTTCGCCTGAGCTCAGGCCGGGTGGGTGCCGCCGTCATGCCCCATGCGCCAGCTTACGGCCCGAGTCGCGGCCAGCAGGCGCTGGGCGGCCGGGCCGTTTTCGTCGGCATGGAACAATGAGGTCGGACCGACGATGGTCAGCACTGCGGCGACCTGCCCGACGGCGTTGAACACCGGTGCCGAAAGCGCATCCACCCCCGGCATCAGCAAACCGTGCACATGGTGCAGGCCGCGTCCGCGAATCTGTTCGCACAAACTGGCGTAGGCCAGTTCACTGGCCAGTGGATGGGACTGGGCTGCGCCGACTTCCTGCTCACGCAACTCGGCGGTTTCGCGGTGGGGCAGGTAGGCGCTGAATACCAGTCCTGTGGACGAACTCAGCAGCGGCAGGACCGAGCCGAGTTGGGTCACCACCGTGACTGCCCGCACCGCCGGCTCGATATGCACCACGGTCGCGCCCTGGTTGCCCCAGACCGCGAGGAAGCAGGTCTCGTTCAGTTCGTCGCGCAGCTCCGAGAGGGGCAGGGCGGCGACTTTCAGCACGTCCATACTGTTCAGTGCGGCCAGGCCGACACGCAGGGCCTCGCGTCCCAGGCCGTAGTGATTGGTGGCGGCATTCTGCTCGGCAAAACCGCTGGCAATCAGCGCCTGCAGGTAGCGGTGCACCTTGCTCGCTGGCATCTGCACATGTTCGGCCAGGCGCGACAACGAGGTCGAGGGCGACAGCTCGGCGAGGGCCTTGAGGATGTCGGTGCCCACCTCAGCCGAGCGGACTTTCTGTTTACCGTTGCTGTCGCTGGTGGCGCGCGGCTTTTCCATGGTGGGGTCGTATCTATAGATGAATGGGCGTCTTTATAGCTTGACGGTCAATACCAATCAAATTACGTTATGCGTAATCGAATTACGATAAAAATAACCTGGACGTGCCAAAACTCTGAAGCGGAGCCATGGCCACGGCCTACTCCCTGTTCAGGAGGCTCCATGAACCTCGATTCAACGGCGCCAGCGCTGGCTTACCAGTCAGGCTTTGGCAACGAATTTTCCAGCGAGGCCCTGCCCGGCGCCTTGCCCGTCGGCCAGAACTCGCCACAAAAAGCCCCTTACGGCCTCTACACCGAACTGTTCTCCGGCACCGCGTTCACCATGGTGCGCAGCGAAGCGCGACGGACCTGGATGTACCGCATCCAGCCCTCGGCCAATCACCCGGCATTCGTCAAGCTGGAGCGGCAGTTGGCCGGTGGCCCGCTGGGCGAGGTCACGCCCAACCGCCTGCGCTGGAACCCCTTGGCTATTCCAACCGAACCGACCGACTTCATTGACGGCCTGGTGAGCATGGCGGCCAACTCCGGGTCGGAGAAACCGGCGGGCATCAGCATCTATCACTACGGTGCCAATCGCTCGATGGAGCGGGTGTTCTTCAACGCCGATGGCGAGTGGTTGCTGGTACCGCAGGCGGGGCGTTTGCGCATCGCCACCGAGCTCGGTGTGCTGGAGCTTGCGCCGCTGGAAATCGCCGTGCTGCCACGTGGCCTGAAATTTCGTATCGAGCTGCTCGATCCGCAGGCTCGTGGCTACCTGGCGGAGAACCATGGCGCGCCTCTGCGCCTGCCGGACCTGGGGCCGATTGGCAGCAATGGCCTGGCCAACCCGCGAGACTTCCTGACCCCGGTCGCGCACTACGAAGACCTTCAGCAACCGACCACCCTGGTGCAGAAATTCCTCGGTGAGTTGTGGGCCTGCGAGCTCGATCATTCGCCATTGAACGTGGTGGCCTGGCACGGCAATAACGTGCCGTACAAATACGACCTGCGACGGTTCAACACCATCGGCACGGTGAGCTTCGATCACCCGGACCCGTCGATCTTCACCGTGTTGACCTCGCCGACCAGTGTCCACGGCCTGGCCAACCTCGACTTTGTGATCTTCCCTCCGCGCTGGATGGTGGCCGAGAACACCTTCCGTCCACCTTGGTTCCACCGCAACCTGATGAACGAGTTCATGGGCCTGATCCAGGGTGAATACGACGCCAAGGCCGAAGGCTTCCTGCCCGGCGGTGCGTCCTTGCACAGCTGCATGAGCGCCCATGGCCCGGACGGCGAAACCTGTACCAAGGCGATCAACGCCGAGCTGGCGCCGAGCAAGATCGACAACACCATGGCCTTTATGTTCGAGACCAGCCAGGTGCTGCGCCCAAGCCGCTTCGCCCTCGATTGCCCGCAACTGCAAAACACTTACGATGCTTGCTGGGCCTCGCTGCCCGCCACTTTCAACCCGAACCGGAGATAACCCATGACCCAGACCACCCCCACTCGTAGCTGGGTTGCCTGTGCCAACGGCCACGCGGATTTCCCATTGCAGAACCTGCCGCTGGGCGTGTTCAGCACCCAGGGTTCGGCGCCGCGCAGCGGTGTGGCGATCGGCGAGCAGATTTTCGACCTCGAGGCAGCGCTCGACGCCGGCCTGTTTGACGGCGCGGCCCGCACGGCGGTGCAAGCCACCCGTGGCGGTCAGTTGAACGCCTTCTTCGAGCTCGGTCGGGGCCCCCGTGTTGCCCTGCGCGAGCGCTTGCTCGAACTGTTGGCCGAAGGCAGCACCCTGCGCGGCAAGATCGAAGCCCAGGGCGCCAAACTGCTGCACCTGGCCGCCGACTGCCAGATGCACCTGCCGGCCCGAATCAACGACTACACCGACTTCTACGTGGGCATCGAGCACGCGCAGAACGTCGGCAAACTGTTCCGTCCAGATAACCCGCTGCTGCCGAACTACAAGTACGTGCCGATTGGCTACCATGGCCGCGCGTCGACCATTCGCCCGTCCGGCACCGAGGTCCGTCGCCCGAAAGGCCAGACCCTGCCAGCCGGTCAGAGCGAGCCGACTTTCGGTCCGTGCGCGCGCCTGGACTATGAGCTGGAACTGGGGATCTGGATCGGCCAGGGCAATGCCATGGGCGACTCGATTGCCATCGGCGACGCCGCTGAGCACATCGCCGGTTTCTGCCTGCTCAACGACTGGTCGGCACGCGATATCCAGGCCTGGGAGTACCAGCCACTGGGGCCGTTCCTGTCGAAAAGCTTCATCACCAGCATCTCGCCCTGGGTCGTCACCGCCGAGGCCCTGGAGCCTTTCCGTCTTGCCCAGCCGGCGCGTCCGCAGGGCGATCCGCAACCGCTGCCGTATCTGCTCGACAACCGCGACCAGGCCGCGGGGGCCTTTGATATCGAACTGGAAGTGTTGTTGCTGACCGAAGCCATGCGCGAGCAGAATCTGCCGGCGCACCGCCTGACCCTGAGCAACACCCAGCACATGTACTGGACCGTGGCGCAGATGGTCGCGCACCACAGCGTCAACGGCTGCCAGTTGCAGGCCGGCGACCTGTTCGGTTCGGGCACCTTGTCGGGGCCTGAGAGCGGTCAGTTCGGCAGCCTGCTGGAAATCACCGAGGGCGGTAAAAAGCCGATCGAGCTGGCATCCGGCGAAGTGCGCAAGTTCCTCGAGGACGGCGACGAAATCATCCTGCGCGCGCGTTGCAGCCGTGACGGTTTTGCGTCCATCGGCTTCGGCGAATGCCGGGGCAAGATCCTGCCAGCGCGCTGAGAGGATCGGCCAATGGAGCTCTTTACCTACTACCGCTCGACCTCGTCGTTCCGGGTGCGCATTGCCCTGGCCCTCAAGGGTCTGGATTACCAGGCGCTGGCGGTCAACCTGATCGGCCCACAAGGTGGTGAACACCGTCAGCCGGCCTACTTGCAGATCAACCCGCAAGGCCGGGTGCCGGCCTTGCGCACCGATCAAGGCGAGCTGCTGATCCAGTCACCGGCGATCATCGAGTACCTGGAAGAAGCTTATCCACAGGTGCCACTACTGTCCGGCGACCTCGCCCAGCGTGCGCACGAGCGTGCGGTGGCGGCGTTGATTGGCTGCGACATTCATCCACTGCACAACGTCAGCGTGCTCAACAAGCTGCGTCAGCTGGGCCACGACGAGCCACAGGTGGTGGAGTGGATCGGCCACTGGATCAGCCAGGGGCTGGCGGCCGTCGAGCAGTTGATCGGCGACGCGGGCTACTGCTTTGGCAGCGCACCGGGGCTGGCGGATGTGTACCTGATCCCTCAGCTGTATGCAGCCGAGCGTTTCAACTTAAGCCTTGAAGCCTATCCACGGATTCGCCGGGTTGCCGCGCTGGCAGCCCTACACCCGGCGTTCATCCAGGCCCATCCGGCCAATCAGCCGGATACTCCGTAACGGCGGCTCCAAGCATTCAACACTGGCGGGGGTGTGCCTGGATCAGGCGCAATCCCCAGCCGGTCGCGAAGGTGCCGTCGGTGTGTGGCAGGTGATCGATTGCGGTTTTGAATCGTTCCTGCAATTGCACGCGGGCGGCGGGTGTCAGCCGGTCGACGTCGTAGGTGGCGCTGAGTGATTGCCAGAGCTCGGCGAAGTCGGGCTGCCAAGCCACATCGATGTCTTGCACCGTCACCTGCTCGAAGTCGGCGCTGAACAGCGCTCGCCAACCCTCCTCGGTACGCATGCGCGGATCACCCATCGGTAAATGCGCCAAGGCGTCCTGCTGCGCCACCTGGCGAAATACCTGCAGATACGCCTCGCCCACCGCACCCAACAGAAACCCCCGGCCAACGATCGTCGCAACCTTGCCATCCTTGCGCAGCACGCGGCGTATTTCGCTGAGCACTTGCTCAATGTCGTCCATCAACATCAGTGCCAGATGCGACACCACCACGTCGACACTCGCCGTGCCGAGCGACAGCGCCTGTGCCCGCTCCTTGATCAGGCTGACACTGGCGGGCAAACGCGCGCGGGCTTCGTCCAATTCAGCCTGGCTGAGGTCGACGCCGGTCAACTGCAGTCGTTGCGGATAAAGTTGCTCGAGCAGTTCCAGCAGATAGCCGTTGCCGCACGCCAGGTCCAGTACGCTCAGGCTGGCGGACGAGCTCGGTAGGGTGGCTGCCAGCGCGGCGTAGGACGATGCATGCTGTTCGCTGCACAAGTGGGCAAACGCGACGCTGGTGGTGCCAGGTCGGCGCTGGTGGAAATCTTCCAGGAAACGTTCCGCAGGTGAAGGTAAGTGCATGACAGCCTCGTCCGTGGTGGCGCAAAAAATCCAGGGCGCCAGTGGACCATCCATCGCTTCAATGCACAATCGAGTTGGGTGGCAGATGCCCCAGGCGTTCAGTCAGGCGCAGGCGCTGGATCGGGTCGTCGCTGAGCAGCAGGGCGTGCTCCAGGTCGAAACGTTCGGCGTTGGGGCAGTCCAGGCGCTGGTAGAGGCTGGCGCGGGCCAGGTAGTCGCTGGCGTTGGCGTTGCCCAGTTCCAGCACCCGCTCGGCATCGATCAGCGCGCCGATGCAGTCGTCGTTGGCCAGGTACAACTGGCGCAGGTTGCGTGACAGGCGCTGGAGCATCTGCAGCGGCTCGCTGGTCAGCAGGTGCTCGGCGTTGAGGGGCATGTTCGGGCCATATTGGCGTTGCAGCAGCTCCCGGCAATCGTTGGGATACAAGCGTCGACCGCCGCAGGGGTCGAGCAGATGATCGGCGCCGGGTACCCGTAGCAGGAAGTGTCCGGGGAAGTTGACCCCGACCATGGGGATCTCCAGGCGGCGAGCCAGTTCCAGGGCGATCAGGCCCAGCGCCAGCGGCTGCCCGCGGCGCCGCTCCAGGACCTTGTTGAGCAAGGCCGCCTGGGGCCGCAACGGGGTGGCTTCGTCCTGCTGGTAACCCAGGTCGTTGAGCAGGCGCAGCAGCGGTTGCGCCAATTCGCTGACCGGCAACATCGGCAGGCCACTGCTGACCCGCTGCAGCAGATCCTTGAACTGCTCCAGCAAAACCTGCGGTTGCACCTGCGCATCGTGTTCGGCCGCGATCCACAGCGCTGCTTCAAAAAGCGCCGGGGGCGAGCGTTGCAGGCAGGCGAAAAAAGCGTGGCGCGGGTTCATTGAAATCTCCGGCGAATGCCCCGTTTTAGCCCCGTCGCAAGCATTCGTCCAGTGCCGCGCGCGAGGGCGTGCAAGTTATGCCGGAAAGCCTTGGCGTGGGGCTTTGCTTATTCCGGTGCGCTCCAGCAATTTTTGCCCGCGCGCCTATACTGGCGACTACTGGAAGTGATTCGGGAGCCCCACGATGTTCGCTCTCATGCAAAGCACTCGCCTTGAATCTCTACACCTGAGCGTCGACCCAGCCACCGGGTTGAAGGCCGTGATTGCCATTCATTGCAGCCGCCTGGGACCTGCCCTGGGTGGGTGCCGTTACCTTGCCTACCCCGACGATGAAAGCGCCGTGACGGATGCTGTGCGCCTGGCCCAGGGCATGAGCTATAAAGCGGCCCTGGCGGGCTTGCCCCAGGGTGGCGGAGTGGCGGTGATCATCCGCCCGCCGCATGTGGAAAACCGCGCGGCGCTGTTCGAGGCTTTCGGGCGCTGTGTCGAGCAACTCGATGGCCGCTACATCACCGCCATCGACAGCGGCACCTCGGTGGCTGACATGGACTGCATCGCCCAGCAAACCCAGCATGTCACCAGCACCACCGCCTCGGGCGACCCATCGCCACATGCAGCGATGGGCGTGTTCACCGGAATTCGAGCGACCGCCATGGCGCGCCTGGGCAGCGATAACCTGGAAGGCTTGCGCGTTGCGATCCAGGGCCTGGGCAATGTCGGTTTTGCCCTGGCTGAGCAACTGCATGCCGCGGGGGCCGAGTTGCTGGTCAGCGATATCGACCCGGGCAAGGTGCAACTGGCGATGGAGCAGTTGGGCGCCCATCCGATTGCCAACGAGGCACTGCTCAGCACCCCCTGCGACATCCTTGCGCCCTGCGGCCTGGGCGGGGTACTCAACAGCCACAGCGTGGCGCAGTTACGCTGTGCGGCGGTCGCCGGTTCGGCCAACAACCAGTTGACCAACCTCAGCGTCGCCGACCAACTGGAGGGGCGTGGCATCCTCTATGCGCCGGACTATGTGATCAACTCCGGTGGGCTGATCTACGTGGTGCTCAAGCACCGCGGCGATGAGTTGTCGAGCATCACCGGGCATCTGTCGCAAATCAGATCGCGCCTGACTGAAGTCTTCGCCCATGCCCAGGCGGAAAAACGCTCGCCAGCGCGGGTGGCGGACGAACTGGCGGAACGCCTGCTTTATCGCTGAGCTCCCATTCCCCAGGCCTGCCCGTATTGTTCGCGCTATTTTCAGCAAGAGCCGCTCGGTGAGCATTTTTTGTCACGCCGGGCTTGCGGCCGTCCGCGGTTTTTTCGGCAAGGTAGAGGCTGGCTAAATTTTGCCGATGGACGGGAGGGTCGTAGATGAGCTTTCAAGCACCTTTGCGGGACATGCGCTTTGTCCTGCATGAACTATTCGATGTCAGTGCCCATTGTGAGTTGCTGGGTAACGGCCTTGATCGGCAACTGATCGATGGCGTGTTGGACGAAGCAGCGCGTTACACCGCGCAGGTGGTGGCGCCGCTCAACCGCAACAGCGACGAACAAGGCGCCATCCTGACCAACGGTGAGGTCAGCACCCCCGACGGTTTCCCCCAGGCCTATCGACAGTACGTCGACAACGGCTGGGCCAGCATGACCGGGCCGAGCGAATACGGCGGACAGGGTTTTCCACAGATGGTGGCGGCGAGTTTTCATGAAATGCTGATGGCCGCCAGCCTGTCGTTTCGGGTGTATTCCGGGTTGACCGAAGGCGCGGTGCTGGCCCTGTACAAACACGGTGACCAGGCGCTGAAAAACCTCTACCTGGAAAAAATGGTCAGCGGCACCTGGACCGGCACCATGTGCCTGACCGAACCCCAGGCCGGGACTGACTTGTCACTGCTGCGCACCCGCGCCGTACCCCAGGCGGACGGCAGTTATGCGGTGAGCGGCAGCAAGATCTTCATCAGTGGTGGCGAGCAGGATCTTTCCGAGAACATCGTGCACCTGGTGCTGGCCCGATTGCCGGATGCCCCGGCCGGGGTCAAGGGTATCAGCCTGCTGCTGGTGCCCAAGTTCATCGCCGGTGCCGACGGCGGCCTGGGGCGGCGCAACAACCTGAGTTGTGGGGCCATCGAGCACAAGATGGGGATCAAGGGCACCTCGACCTGCGTGATGAACTTTGACGGTGCCAGCGGCTGGATTATCGGCGCGGCCAACCAGGGACTGGCCTGTATGTTCACCATGATGAACGACGCGCGTTTCCAGGTTGGCCTGCAAGGCCTGGGGATTGCCGAGCGGGCGTTCCAGGGATCCTTGAGCTACGCCCGCGAACGCTTGCAGTCGCGAGCGCTGGAAGGCTCTGCCGCGCCGGACAAAGCCGCCGACCCGATCATCGTCCACCCCGATGTGCGGCGGATGTTGCTGACCCAGAAAACCCTGCTCGAAGGCTGCCGCATGGTGGCGGCCTACACCGCGCAGCAACTGGACCTGGAACATGCCCACCCGGATGCCCAGGCGCGCAAGCAGGCGAGTCAGCGCGCGGCGTTGCTGATACCCATCGTCAAAGCGTTTTTCACCGACATGGGCCAGGAAGTCGCCAGCCTCGGAGTGCAGATTTACGGTGGCCACGGTTTTATCCGCGAGTGGGGCATGGAGCAGCTGATGCGCGACAGTCGCATCACCCAGATCTACGAAGGCACCAACGGCATCCAGGCGCTGGATTTCATCCGTCGAAAGCTGCTCGCCGATGGCGGCCAACAGCTCACTGCGCTGCAGGACGAACTGGATCAATGGTGCGCCCGTCACGCCTTGTCGAGCGAGTTGAGCACGCTGGTCCTGGCGCTTGAGACGCGGGTGCTGGAATGGCGAACGCTGACGACTCACGTGATCGCCATCAGTGCGGTCAATGTGCAGGAGATTGGTGCCTGCTCCGTGGACTTCCTGCAGTACTCGGCCTATGTGCTGTTGGCCGGCTTCTGGTTGCAGGCGGCAGCCCGTGCCGAAGCGGCCATGGCCGCCGGCACCGAGGAAGTCGAGTTCTACCGGGCCAAGTTGAACAGTGCGCGGTTCTACAGCGACCGGATTTTGCCTCGGGCCAGTGCCCATCGCGAGGCAGTCCTGGCGGGAGCGGAGTCGCTGATGGCGATGCCCGAAACCAGCTTCGCCTTCTAATCGCTACAGGCATGAAAAAGGCCCTGGATCATTGATTCAGGGCCTGTTCAATTCTGCCGGTAATTACTTCGCGGCTTTGACCGCCTTGGCCGGTTTGGCAGCCTTGGCGGGTTCGCCTGGCTCGACCTCTGCGGCGGGTTCAGCAGGCTCGACCGCTGGTACAGCCGGGGCAGGGGCGCTGAGCAGTTCGGTCAGGGCGTCCGGCTGGCTCTTGAACGCCTTGGCGAACACATCGCGATTCTTCGCCATGTAGATACCGGCTTCTTCCACTTGCTGTTCGGTCAGGGACGGAACGGCTTTTTGCAGCACTTGTGCCAGAAACTCGGCGAGTTCGAGCATTTTGTCATGACGGTCAGCTTCGGCTTTATCCATGAACAAGCGCTCCAGATCTCGGCTGCTGCGGTATACCACTTCGACGGCCATTTACCACCTCACATGCCTTCACATTAGTTGTCTATTACGACTACTGTATTTATATACAGCGAAAGGATAAGCCAATCCCGGTCCTTTGGGTAGTCGCTTTTTAATCTAGACCGGTTTCACGGTTTGTCAGGTGGCGCTATGCCATGCTCCGCGCAGTGCTCAGGCACACAAAGTGTCCAATCCCGGTCCACCGTCATCTCACATCACAGCCGCTGGCCTTTTTTCTGCATGCAGAACAACAGTCATATCGAACCCGCATCATCCGGTCGAACCGACCTAAGGAATAATTACCGTGAAAATCCATTGGGCGGAGCGAATTCGCCAGAACGTGCATGAGCTGGCGGAAACCCTGGGCAACCTGTTCGTCGAAACCTTCCATTACCTGGCCCTGTTCGCCATTGGCGCGGTCACGGCCTGGGCGGCGGTCATGGAATTTCTTGGCATGATCGAAGAGGGACACATCAAGATCGACGACATCTTGCTGTTGTTCATCTACCTGGAACTGGGGGCGATGGTCGGGATTTATTTCAAGACCAACCACATGCCCGTGCGGTTTCTGATCTACGTCGCGATCACCGCCTTGACCCGCCTGCTGATCTCCAACGTGTCGCACCACAACCCGCCGGACGTGGGCATCATCTACCTGTGCGGCGGGATTCTGCTGTTGGCGTTTGCCATCCTGGTGGTGCGTTATGCCTCTTCGCAGTTCCCCTCGGTGAAGATCGAGCACCCGCAACGCAAGGTGGGTGCCGGCTCCAGTGAGCACCCGGAAGTCGAGAAGGGCGAGCTTTAAGGGCGGGCTGACAGGGGCAGGGCGGCCTTGGCCAGCGGCGGCGGCAACTTGAGGTTGTCGCTGTCGGTCATGGCTTCGAGAATAGCCATGGCGCTATGCCCTTGCTCGATGGCGATGCCGAACTGAATGCTTTGCACCAGCCGTTTCAAACGCTGCGGATCGTTGCGCTGGGCGACGCTGATCATCCGCTTGGCGACGATGCGCCCGGCGTTGGACAGGGTCAGCATGATGCCGCCGTCCAGCCCCTGAATGCTCAGGTTGATCTGATAATCGGCGGCAAAGGTGTCGGTAATCAGTTGGAAGGGGTTGTCCATAATGCGTCACCGCTTGATTGGATCGTGCAGTCATTGACCGACTGCGCCCGCAATTGTTCGCAGTTCCGGACCGTCGGCAGATAGCAGTGACGTAGCAAGGGGCATGCCCGCGGGGGTGATCACCTGAAGATCAGCGAGCCTGACCCCATCCTGTGGGAGCGGGCTCGCCCGCGATAGGGCCGGCACAGCCAGCATCGGCGGCGCCTGACACTGCGCTATCGCTGGCAAGCCGCAAGCGGACGCCGCAAGCGGGCGCCGCAAGCGGGAGCCAGCTCCCACATGGAGCAGATGAGCGGCATCAGCCGCTCAGCCTCCAACGGTCCGTTTCAGGGCAGAACGGAGTAGATGATCGCAGACAGTGCAATCAGGCCGATCACAACCACGAACACGTTCGACACTTGGCCCGAATACTTGCGCAGAGATGGCACGCGACGAATCGCATACATTGGCATCAGGAACAGCAAGCACGCGATGACCGGCCCGCCGAGGGTTTCGATCATGCCCAGGATGCTTGGGTTGAAAGTCGCCACGGCCCAGCAGCTGAGAATCATGAACAGTGCGGTGGCACGGTTCAGCCAGTTGGCCGACATCACCCGGCCACGGCCGCGCAGGCTCTTGACGATCAGGCCCTGGAAACCTTCACTGGCGCCGATGTAGTGGCCCAGGAAGGATTTAGTGATCGCCACCAGCGCAATCAACGGCGCGGCGTAGGCGATGACCGGGGTCTGGAAGTGGTTGGCCAGGTACGACAGGATCGAGATGTTCTGCGCCTTGGCAGCCGCCAGGTCAGCGGGGGACAGGGCCAGCACGCAACTGAAGCAGAAGAACATCACCGTCAGCACCATCATGCTGTGGGCGACGGCGAGGATGCCGCTGCTTTTCGCTTCGGCCTGGGCACCGTAGCGGCGCTTCTGGTCGACGGCGAAAGCCGAGATGATCGGCGAGTGGTTGAACGAGAACACCATCACCGGGATCGCCAGCCACAGGGTCTTGAAGAATACGGGCAGCGGCATGCCCTCACTGGCGGAAGCGAAGAATGCGCCGTTCCAGTTCGGGATCAGGCTCAGGGCCAGCAACAGCAAGGCCGCGACAAATGGGTACACCAGCACGCTCATGGCCTTGACGATCACGCCCTGGCCGCAACGTACGATCGCCATCAGGCCGAGGATCAGCACCAGCGACAGCACCGCCCGCGGCGGCGGGGTGATGTGCAGCTGGTGTTCCATGAAGCTGCCCAGGGTGTTGGTCAACGCCACGCTGTAGACCAGCAGGATCGGGAAGATAGCGAAGAAGTACAGCAAGGTGATCAGCTTGCCGGCACCCACGCCGAAGTGCTCTTCCACCACCTCGGTGATATCGCCGGAGCGCCCGGACAGGACAAAACGGGTCAGGCCGCGGTGAGCGAAGAAGGTCATCGGGAAGGCCAGCACCGCCAGTACCAGCAACGGCCAGAAGCCGCCGACGCCGGCATTGATCGGCAGGAACAGGGTGCCCGCACCGATGGCCGTGCCGTAAAGGCCGAGCATCCAGGTGCTGTCGTGTTTGCTCCAGCCCTTGTGGGCTGTTTGCGTAGCGTGGGTCAGATCTACAGCGGGGTTTTCGGCAGCAGGTGTACGTACATCGGTCATCGTTTTGGCCTCGTTATTATTTTTGCTCGGGCTCACGTGTTACGGGCGGCAGGGAATGCTCCTCAGCATTCCACCCAGCTGACAGCCAGGCCGCCCCGTGAAGTCTCTTTGTATTTGTCGTGCATGTCGGCGCCGGTATCGCGCATGGTGCGGATCACCCGGTCGAGGGAGATGAAATGCTTGCCGTCGCCGCGCAGGGCCATCTGGGTGGCGTTGATCGCCTTCACCGCAGCAATGGCGTTGCGCTCGATGCACGGCACCTGGACCAGGCCGCCGACTGGGTCGCAGGTCAGGCCGAGGTTGTGTTCCAGGCCGATCTCGGCAGCGTTCTCCAGTTGCTCGGGCGTGGCGCCCAGCACATCGGCCAGGCCGGCCGCGGCCATGGCGCAGGCGGAGCCAACTTCACCCTGGCAGCCGACTTCGGCACCGGAGATCGAGGCGTTCTTCTTGCACAGGATGCCTACGGACGCGGCGGCGAGGAAAAACGCCACCACATCGTCATCCGACGCCTCGGGGTTGAACTTCATGTAGTAATGCAGCACCGCCGGAATGATCCCGGCCGCGCCGTTGGTTGGTGCCGTGACCATGCGCCCGCCGGCGGCGTTCTCTTCGTTGACGGCGAGGGCAAACAGGTTCACCCATTCCATCGCCGAAAGGGTCGAACTGATGACGTTCGGCTTGCCGATTTCCAACAGGCTGCGGTGCAATTTCGCCGCGCGTCGTGGCACATCCAGGCCACCGGGCAGGATGCCTTCGTGGCGCAAACCCTGCTCGACACACTCACGCATCACCGACCAGATATGCAGCAGGCCCTGGCGGATTTCCGCGTCGCTGCGCCAGGCCCGTTCATTGGCCATCATCAGCTCGGAAACCCGCAGGCCGTGCTGGTTGCACAACGACAACAGTTCGGCGGCACTGGAAAAGTCGTACGGCAACTGCACGTCATCGCCTGCTGCTGTGCCGGACTCGACCTCGGCCGCCTCGACGATAAAACCACCGCCCACCGAGTAGTAGGTCTGCTCGAACAGCAGGCCATTTTCGCTAAAGGCGCTCAGCGCCATGGCGTTGGGATGGTAGGGCAGGCTCTCATCGAGCAGCAGCAGGTCGCGTTGCCAGTCGAAGGCAATGTTCAGGCGGCCGCCAAGTTGCAATTCGCCACTGTCGCGTAGCTGTTGGATACGTGGGCCGATGCTGTTGGGGTCGATGCTGTCCGGCCATTCGCCCATCAGGCCCATGACGCAGGCGCGGTCGGTGGCGTGGCCGACGCCGGTGGCAGACAGCGAGCCATACAGGCGGACTTCGACGCGCCAGACCTGGCTCAGCAGGCCTTGGTCGAACAGCGCCTGGGCGAAGGTGGCGGCGGCGCGCATCGGGCCGACGGTGTGGGAACTGGACGGGCCGATGCCGACCTTGAAGAGATCAAAAACACTGATAGCCATGCTAAAGCCTTACAAGCAATGGAGTAGGAATCGCTGCCATTTTTTGTAGGACGAGCGCAATGTCGGCGATACTGCCTACCTCGGTCCACGGTGACCAACGAAACTTCCTAAGACAGGCTTTAGCAGGACTAAACGATGAGTCGTCAATTTCACGCCCAGACCTACGTCTGGCTGCATGTGTTTTCCTGTGCGGCGCGGCACCTGTCGTTCACCCGTTGTGCCGAAGAGCTGCACATCACCCCCGGGGCGGTCAGCCAACAGATCCGTCAGTTGGAAGAGCGCCTGGGTTTCCGCCTGTTCCATCGGCGCGCCCGTGGCGTCGAGTTGAGTGCCGAAGGCCAGCGCCTGGCGATCACCGTCGGCGAAGCCTATGGCAGTATCGACGCAGAGTTGCGCCGACTGGACGCCGGCATGATCAGCGGCATCCTGCGCCTGCGTTCGATCCCATCCTTCCTCGGCAAATGGCTGACCCCGCGCCTGCCACGCTTGCAACAGCGCTACCCGGATATCCAGTTGCGCCTGGTGGCCGAGGACAGCAGCGTGGCCCTGCACGAGGGCGACTTCGACCTGGCGATCGACCTGAACGATGGCAGCTACCCGGGGCTGTTATCCACAGCCTTGCTCGATGAACAGATTTTTCCGGTCTGCGCCCCCAGCCTGCTGCGTGGGCGCCCCCCGCTGCACGGCCCGGCGGACCTGGTGCATTTTCCGTTGTTGCACGACATCACCGCCTGGCGGGGCAGCTACGAATACGCGGAATGGGAGTTCTATCTCAACGCCATCGGCTTCGACGGTGCCGATGTGCGGCGTGGGCATACGTTCAATCGCAACCACCTGACCATCGAGGCGGCGATTGCTGGCATGGGCGTGGCCATTGCCCGGCGCACGCTGCTCAATGATGAGCTGGAGCGCGGCACCCTGATCGTGCCCTTCGGCGTCGCGGTGCCCAACTACAAGCGTTACGTGCTGCTGTATGCACCGGGTGCGCTGAGCCATCCGGGCGTACGCGCGGTGCACGACTGGCTGGTGGAAGAGGCGCAGATCTTTCGCGGAATGCACCCTTTGGGTGAGGGGCAGATGTGAGTAATTGTTGCAGTGTTACCAGGCGACCCAACTCCCGACCTTAACAGCGCTTTTGTCCGTTGTCCGACTTTTTCAGCAATGAAAATTTATCTTTTTTTAGGGGTTGAATTGTTTCACCGTCTGCCCAACTCTGTAAGTAAGAGGTCACGGTCACTGAAGATTCAACGCTACACCGGACCTCTCGCGAGCTAGCTGAAATAAGGGATGAACTATGCAAATCCAAGTCAACAGCGATAACCATATTGAAAGCAGCATCCGACTGGAGGAGTGGGTACGTACTACCATTGAGAGCACGCTCGAACGTTATGAAGAAGACCTGACCCGCGTTGAGGTCTACCTGCGGGATGAGAACGGCGACAAGCCCGGTCCCCACGATTTAAGTTGCCGCCTGGAAGCACGGCCAAAAGGCCATCAACCACTGTCGGTGTCCGCCAAGGGCGATACCCTGGAACAGGCGATCGACAGCGCAGCCACCAAACTGGAACACGCGCTGGAACATCTGTTTGGTCGACTGCAAGGCAAGCCACGCGCTGCCGGGAAAAACCAGCCAATCAACAAAGTGAATGAAGACGCACTGGAACAGGAATTCCTGGAAAACGAAAATGCTGTGATCAACGGCTGACCGGTTCTTCATCCTCTACAAGCGGGCCTGCATTTGCAGGCCCGATTTCATTTAGCTGCGTCGGAAAAAATACCGACTCAGCAGCGCCAGCCCACACGCCCCCAACCCTGCAAACAACATGGCCCAACCGGCGCCATGGCGCAGTGCTGCCTGGGCATCGTCGAGTGCCAGCCCTGGCGAATCCAACTTGCCCGCTGCAATGTTTTGGCTGATGGCCGGCCAGTCCAGTGCAGTGCTCGCAGGCAACACCTCAGCCAGTTGATGGCTGATGCCCAGCAACAGCACCAGGCCCATCAGCGCGATGTTGATTGCCAAGGTAATTAATCGTGCGCTCAGGTCGATGCCCGACGCCATGCCCGCGCGGTCGGCGGACACCGAGCCCGTGGTGGTGTTGGTAGTGGGCGAGTTGGTCAGCGCCAGGCCCACGCCCGTCAGCACGCAGCTAGCCAGTATCAGCCCGATATCCGGGTGTTCGGCCATGTTGATGGCGGCCATGGCCAGAAACCCTATAGCCATCAGTCCCAGGCCCAAGGGGATGACGCCTTCGGCGCCGTAGCGCAGGGCGAGGCGCTCGGCCAGCGGCGGAACCAGCAGGGTCGGCAAGGTGTAGGCGAGCAGGGCCGCACCAGTGGTCAGGGTGTCGTAACCCAGGCCGGCCTGGAAGTACAACGGCAGGTAGATCATGAAAGGCCAGAAGCTGAAGTTCATGCCGATCGAGCCCATCAGCGCACCGTTGAAACGGTGGATGCGAAATACCGCGAAGTCGAACATCGGGTGCGCGCTGCGGCGCTCAATCACGATAAACAACAGCAACGCAGCCAGCGCCAGGCCCGCCCAGCCCGGTACAAAGCCATTTTCGCTGCCTTGGGTGATGAAGTAGACCAGGGCAAACACCGACAGCGTCAACGTCAGCATGCCGGCGATATCGAGGCGATGAGCGCTCGGGTCGCGGGATTCTTCCACGCTGACGCGCAGCAGTACCAAGGTGAACAATGTCAGTGGCACATGCACCAGGAACACCCAGCGCCAATCAGCCACGGCCAGGATCAATGCGCCGACCATCGGCCCGAAGCCGAGGCCCACGCCGGCAATCACGCCCCATATGGCAAATGCCCGCGCCCGCGCTGCCGGGTCGCGGAACAGGTGCGAGAGGATGGCGAACTGACAAATCATCATCGCCCCACCGCCAATGCCCTGGACAAACCGCGCGACAATCAGTGTGGAGGCGCTGCCGGCCAGCCCACACACCAGCGAAGCCACGGCAAATACCCAAAGGCACAGCACCAGCATACGTCGACGGCCAAACCGGTCAGCCAATGTGCCTGCCGCCATCAGCACGCTGGTGCAGGCCAGGGTGTAGGCGTTCATGATCCATTGGGCGTCCTGGAAACCGGTGCCCAGTTGCTGTTCCAAGGTGGGCAGGATGATCGGCACGCTGGAAATTTCCAGGCCGAACATCAGTGCCACCAGGCACACGGCGGTGAGGGCCAGGTTGTTTCTGGCGGTGCTGGGTGTGCTGGCGGCCGATAAGCTGGCGGCGGGTGGCATGGGATTCTCCTGTGGATAAACGATGGGAGTTATTCTCGCGGGAACCTGGTTCTTTATTCGTGATAAATTTTCCTTGAATAGGGGACTCAAGGGCGACAATTGCACCATGGCCACACCACGTTTTGATGGCGTTGAACTCTTTCTGCAGATCGTCGAAAGCGGCAACCTGACCGAGGCCGCCGAACGGCTCAATCTCACGCGTTCGGCGGTGGGCAAGGGGTTGGCGCGGCTGGAGGCGCGGCTTGGCACGTGCCTGTTGCAGCGTTCGACCCGTCGTCAACGGCTCACCGAAGACGGCCAGGCCTATTACGAACATTGCCTGCGCGCACTGACGGAACTG
This sequence comes from Pseudomonas sp. P5_152, assembly GCF_033989915.1. NCBI lineage: Bacteria > Pseudomonadati > Pseudomonadota > Gammaproteobacteria > Pseudomonadales > Pseudomonadaceae > Pseudomonas > Pseudomonas sp. P5_152. The sequence continues at coordinate 4,106,966 of NZ_JASFAH010000002.1, forward strand.
GAGGCAGCCGAATCGGTGTTGGAAAGTGGCCGCCAACAGCCTCGCGGACGCTTGAGGGTGAGTTTGCCGCTGGCGTTCGGACATCACTACGCGGCGCCCGCACTGTGGGGCTTGATGGCGCGTTATGCAGAACTGGAAATCGAGATTTGCTTCGCCGACCGGCTGGTGGATCTGGCCCAGGAAGGCTTCGACGTGGCCGTGCGAATCGGCCCGCTGCCCGACACCGACCGCCTCAGCGCGCGTCGCCTGGGTGAACAGTCCGTGTGCCTGGCGGCGGCACCGGCGTATTTGCAACGTGTGGGGCCAATTGAATCGATCGACGACCTCGCCGGCCACCGCGGCATCGCCTATCGCTGCAATACCCCACACCGTTCCCGGGTGGTTTCGCCGCTGCTGATGGACGACCTCCAGGCCGTGGCCGACGCCGCTATCGCGGGCGTGGGCCTGGCCTGGTTGCCGAGTTGGCTGGTGGCGCACTATGTGCTGCGCGGACAGCTGGAAGCCGTATTGCCCAGCTACCGTGAGCAGCCTTCACCGATCCATGTGATCTGGCCCACGGCGGTTCATATGCCGGCCAAGACGCGCTGTGCCATCGACGCGTTGGTGGCCGGCACGCCGTCGTGCCTGGCGGGCAGTTGATCAGAACGCAGCGCTGACCAGCGGAGCCAGGCTTTTTCATCGGAGTCTTTTGCGCATGAGAATATTTATCATTACTATTGGCCTCCGTTGACCCTGCGCTGGCATGGACCGCGCGCAGATTTCCTTTCGTTTCAAGGTCGAAACATGAAAAGCCTCCCCGTTTCCTATCGCCTGGCCGTCACCTCGCGGGTGCTGGCCGCGCTGTTTGGCGGTTACCTCCTCGCGGCACTGGCCAGTATCTGCATGAGCCTGTGGCTGCCCATGGCCCGCGCCGAAGCCGTGGTCAGCGGCATGATGACCTCCTTCCTGGTGTACCTGGTGGCCGTGCTCTGGTGTTTTGCCAGTCGCAGCGCCTGGCAGGCGTGGTTCGGTCTGTTACTGCCCGGCGTAGTGCTGGCGGCGTTCGGTGGCCTGGGTTACTGGTTGGGGCAATCATGAAAGAGGGCTTTCGTCAGGCCATGGCCTGGTTGCACACCTGGACCGGATTGATCTTCGGCTGGATTCTGTTCGCGATCTTCCTCACCGGTACCTTGTCGTACTTCAACGACGAGATCAGCCACTGGATGCAGCCGGAAATCCCGGTGCGCCAGGTCAGCAGCGAAGCCAGCCTGACGCTGGCGCAGCACTACCTGCAGCAGCACGCTGGCGGTGCCGGGCGTTGGGTGATCAGCCTGCCGAGTGCGCGCGACCCGGGCCTGTCGGTGTCCTGGCAGATGCCGGGCAATGAGGGCCGACGCGGCCCTCGCGAGCAACGCCAGCTCGACCCACTCAGCGGTGAGGTGCTGCAGGTGCGCGATACCCACGGCGGCGACTTCTTCTATCGCTTCCACTACCAGTTGCAGATGCCCCATCCGTGGGGCCGCTGGTTATCCACCAGCGCGGCAATGCTGATGTTGGTGGCGTTGATCACCGGGATCATCACCCACAAGAAAATCTTCAAGGATTTCTTTACCTTCCGCCCGCGCAAGGGCCAGCGCTCCTGGCTCGACGGGCACAACGCGGTGGGGGTGCTGGTGCTGCCGTTTCACCTGATGATCACCTACAGCAGCCTGGTGATCTTCATGTACATGGTGATGCCGGCGAGCATCCTGGTGGCTTATCAGGGCGATACCGATAGCTTCTTCAGTGAGCTGTTCCCGGCGTCCGAGTCACCCAAGGCCGAGGGTCAGCCCGGGCAGTTGCTGGCGCTGGCACCCTTTGTCGAGCGGGCGCGTGAACAGTGGGGCGGCGGTCAGGTGCGCCTGGTGACGGTCAGTCATCCGGGCGACGTCAAGGCCACGGTGAATGTCATGCGCAGCAGCGCCGACCGGGTGATGTATGAGTTCGGCAGTGCCGTGGCGTTCGACGGGGTCAGCGGCGCATTTCTCACGGCTGATCCGGCACGTCCGGCGCCCATGGCCATTGCGGGCAGTTTCTACGGTTTGCACCTGGGGCATTTTGCCGGTCCGACCCTGCGTTGGCTGTACTTTATCTGTGGCTTGGCCGGCACCGCGATGATCGGTACCGGGCTGGTGATCTGGCTCGGCAAGCGCCAGTTGAAACATGCCAAGAGCGGCGTGATGCCGTTCGAGTTGCGGCTGGTGGAGGTGCTCAATATCGCCAGCATGTCGGGGCTGCTGATCGCAGTGGCGGTGTTCTTCTGCGCCAACCGCCTGTTGCCGGTGAACCTGGCCGAGCGTGGCGAGTGGGAGGTCAACAGCTTTTTCATCGCCTGGGGCTTGAGCCTGCTGCATGCCTTGGTGCGTCGTGGTCGCGTGGCCTGGGTCGAGCAACTGGCACTGGCCGCCGGGTTGTTCTGTGCGGTGCCGCTGTTGGACGCCTTGAGCAGCGAGCAGTCGTTACGCATGTTGTTGGCGCAAGGCGACTGGGCCCGCCTGGGCTTTGACCTGACGTGCCTGGGCAGTGGTGTGTTTCTCGCCTGGGCGGCATGGAAGATGAGGCGTGCCGCGCAGCTCGGCGGCAAAGCCCCGGCGCGAGCGGTGCGTGCGCCGAGTGTCAGATCCAAAGTCGAGGTGAACTGAATGCTGCTGCCCGTGTTGCTGAGCTACAGCGGATTTACCGCGTTGTGCCTATCGATGGACCGCCATCATCGCGACCTGCTCGCCCGTACGCCGACGACGCGTGTGCGGCGGCTGCTGCAGTTGTGTGGCTGGTCGCTGTTGGGCCTGTCTTTGGCGGCGGCCGTTCTGGCCACCGGCTGGAGCCTGGGCCTGGTCGAGTGGTGCGCGGCCCTGATGGCCAGCGCCATGCTGCTGGTGTGGTTGCTGCCATATCGGCCGCGCCTGGTGATGCTCATAGCGGCCCTCGGGCTGCTATTCAGCCCACTGGTCGCGCTGGCGCTGGGGTAGGCGAGGCGAGGCGAATGATCAGCATGCCCCCTGAACCGCAGAAGGCCGACGGTAGCGACAGCCCGAGCGGCCGTGCGCATTTTCTCCAGGTGTTTTTGTCCCAGCGCTCGCAGATGGAGGCCTTGGTCAGTCGGCGGGTGGGGTGTCGGGCGACGGCGGCCGACCTGGTGCAAGACCTGTTCCTGCGGTTCTGGCGGCGGCCGTTGGTGCAAGTCGAGGAACTCAGCACGTATTTGCTGCGTTGCGCCGGCAACATCGCCATCGATCACCTGCGCAGCGAAGGCGCCCGCGGCCGGCTGAGCGAAGGCTGGCTGCCGGAGCAGCAGGACAATCTTGGGGTGGAGCCGCAAGCGGCCCTCGAAGCCGGCAATGACTTGCGCCATGTCGAAGCTGCGCTGCGCAGTTTGCCCGAGCGCACCCGACAGATTTTTTTGCTCAACCGCATCCACGGCCGCAAGTACGCGCAGATTGCCAAGGTCATGGGCGTGTCCCAGAGTGCCGTGGAAAAACATATGATGCGCGCGCTCGAAGCCTGCAAGGCCAGTCTGCGGGACCCCGAATCACGTACGCCAGGGAAAGCCCCGTGAACCACGACACTCGCGTCCTGCCGACGCCCGCGCAGGAACAGGCCGCACTGGCCTGGCTGAGCCTGTTGCACGATCAGCCAAGCAGTGGCGATCAAGCGACCTTCAGTCATTGGCTGCAGGCCGATCCTGCCCACGCCGAGGCGTATGCCCAGGCCCAGGTGATCTGGGAGCTCAGCGAAGTGCCCGCCCGGACCCTGGCCGATGAAGATGCCTTGGCCTTGCAGGGCTACTTGAATGCGATGAACCGCTCGCGGCGTTCCAGTGTGCGGCGCTGGTCGGGTGGGCTGGCGTTGGCCGCCAGCCTGCTGCTGATGGTGTCGATGGGGGCGGGCTGGCAGCCGTCGCGCTGGTTCGATGACCTGGGCGCCGACTATGTCTCGGCGCCGGGGCAGGTGCGCAGCGTGACCCTGGCCGATCAGTCAGTGATCACCCTGGATGCCGACAGCGCCATCGCCGTGGATTTCAGCCGCGGTGAACGGCACGTCGAGGTGCGACGGGGGGCTGCGTTTTTCAGCGTCAGCCACACGGGTGAACCCTTTGTGGTCGATGCCAACCAAGGCGAGGCGCGAGTCCTCGGCACCCAGTTCGAAGTGCGCCTGCAACCCATGGGCGCGCAGGTCAGCGTGCTCTCGGGACGGGTCGGCGTCACCCCGGGCAAAGGTGCCGAGCAGCAGGTGCTGGGCGCTGACCAGCAAGTGGCCTACAGCGCCGGCCATGCCCGTGTCCTGCAAGCTATCGATGCGCAGGCGCAACTGGCCTGGCGCCAGGGCTGGCTGAATTACTACAAGGCACCCCTGGCCGACGTGGTGCAGGACCTGCAGCGTTATTACCCGGGGAGAATTGTCCTGCTCAACGATGAACTGGGCACGCGCCGTATCAGCGGCAGCTTCCCCAGCCACGACCCGCAAGCAGTCCTGGCATCGTTGCAAGGGCTGCTGGGCTTCGAGCAGAACCACCTGGGCAGCCTGATCATCCTGCGCTAAAGGCCCCAGCAATACCCGCGTAGCAGCTGCTACAGATCGCGGGTATGCAGTTATTTTTGCGGATCAGGTGAGGTAAAGCCGAGCGTCATCCGTGTAGTGGTGAAAGTGCGAATTGTTCGCATCGGTTGCGTTACTACACATGGGTCCAAGCAATGAAGTCCAGGGCAAGTTCGGTGGCAGGCGGTTCGGTCAAACAATGGTTCGGGGGCTCGGTCCTGGTGGTGGCGTTGTCAGCGCTGAACATGGCCCAGGCCGCGCAGCCCAGTGAGCAGCACAGCGCCCAATTTCGCTTCGATATCGCCGCCAAACCCTTGCCCCAGGCCCTGAGCGATTTCAGTCGGGTGACCGGGATCAGCGTGGTCTACACCGATGAAGCCCCGTATGGCGTGACAGCGCCAGCTATTAGTGGGCAGATGAGTGCCGAGCAAGCCATGCAGCGGCTGTTGAGCGGGTCGGCAATGACGTTCCGCCAGAGCGACGGCCATACCCTGGTCCTGGAACCAGTGCCCAGCGCCGGCGTCCTGAACCTGGGGGCGACCACCATCACCTCAGTGCAGGACGCGTCGCTGAGCTACCAGCCGCCGGCAACCACCTCGATTGCGCGCTCCTCGGCCACGCTGCAGGAAATCCCCCAGACCATCAACGTGGTCGCGGCCCAGGTCTTGCGTGATCAGGCGCCGCGTAACCTCGACGATGCCCTGGCCAACGTCAGCGGCATCACCCAGGGCAATACGCTGGGCAGCACCCAGGACTCGGTGATGACTCGCGGTTTTGGTGACAACCGCAACGGTTCGATCATGCGCGACGGCATGCCGATCGTGCAGGGCCGTGGTCTGAATGCCTCGGTGGATCGGGTCGAGGTGCTGAAGGGGCCGGCCTCCCTGCTCTACGGGATCCAGGACCCGGGCGGGGTGGTGAACATGGTCAGCAAGAAACCCCAGATGCAGGCTTACAACGCCCTGACCGCACGCGGCTCGAGCTACGGCGACGGCAAGAACGGCAGCGGCGGCAGCCTGGACAGCACCGGCGCACTGGGGGAATCCGGACTGGCCTATCGGTTGGTGCTGGACCACGAAGACGAAGATTACTGGCGCAATTTCGGCACCCACCGCGAGAGCCTGGTCGCACCGTCGCTGGCCTGGTACGGCGACCGCACCACGCTGCAATTTGCCTACGAACATCGCGAATTCCTCTCGCCATTCGACCGTGGCACCGCCATCGATCCGCTGACCAATCACCCGTTGGACATTCCGGCGGAGCGACGTCTCGACGAGCCGTTCAATAACATGCAAGGTCGCTCGGACCTCTACCACTTCGAGGCCGATCACGAACTCAACGACAACTGGAGCGCGCACTTCGGCTACAGCTGGAACCGCGAAACCTACGACGCCAGCCAGGTCCGCATCACCGCGATCGACCCGGCGAAGGGCACGCTGACCCGCAACATGGACGGCACCCAGGGCGCCCTCAGCACCGACCGCTTCACCACCGCCAGCTTGCAGGGCCAGGTCGAGACGGCCGGCATCCAACACGACCTGGTGCTGGGTGTGGATGACGAGTACCGCAAGATCTACCGTGCCGACCTGATCCGCCAGAAAAGCCGGGCGCCGTCGTTCAGCTACCTTGACCCGGTCTATGACCGAGAGGTGGCGGGCACCACTGTCAGCGCCGCGGACAGCGCACAGACCGACCTGCTGCGCAGCGACTCGGTGTTCCTGCAGGACTCTATTCACCTGAGCGAGCAGTGGATCCTCGTCGCCGGGGGGCGTTTCCAGGAGTACGACCAGTACGCCGGCAAGGGCCGTCCGTTCAAGGCCAACACCGACACCAACGGCCAGAAGTGGGTGCCCCGCGCCGGCCTGGTGTATCGCTACAGCGATGCGCTGTCGTTCTACGGCAGCTACACCGAATCCTTCAAGCCCAACTCCACCATTGCCCCGCTGAGCGGCAGCAGCACGGTGCTCGATGGCAGCGTCGCGCCGGAACAGGCCAAGTCCTGGGAACTGGGAGCCAAGCTCGATCTGCCGGGGCGCATCACGGGCAATATCGCGCTGTTCGACATCAAGAAGCGCAACGTGCTGGTGGCCAACTCCGAGGGGCCGGTGACGATCTACAGTGCGGCGGGCGAGGTCCGCTCGCGGGGGTTGGAAATCGACCTGAGCGGGCAGTTGAGCGAGCGCTGGAGCATGATCGGCAGCTACGCCTACACCGACGCCGAGGTCACTGAAGACCCGACCTACCAGGGCAAGAAATTGCAAAACGTCGCCCGCAACAGTGGGTCACTGTCGGCGGTCTACGACTTCGGCAGCCTGATCGGTGGCGATCAGTTGCGCGTAGGGGCTGGCGCGCGCTATGTCGGCGAACGGGCCGGTAACGCAGTCAACGACTTTGACCTGCCGGGCTACACCGTGGCGGATGCCTTCGCCACCTATGACACTCGGCTCGACGGGCAGAAGGTCAAGTTCCAGCTCAACGTGAAGAACCTCTTCGACCGCACCTACTACACCTCGGCCGCCAGCCGCTTTTTTGTCTCGATGGGCGATTCGCGGCAGGTGTCGTTGTCCAGTACCCTCGAGTTCTGAACGATGGCCTAAGCCTCGAATGCCTGGCGGTAGTCGCCGGGCGTTCCCAGCATGGCCTGGCGGAAGCGGTTGGTGAAGTGGCTGGCGCTGGCAAAACCGCAGGCCAGGGCAATCTCGCCCAAGGGTTGCCGGGTGCTGCGCAGCAGATACCGGGCCTGGGCCAGGCGGCGGGCCAGCAGGTATTGATGGGGCGGCAGGCCGAAGCTTTCACGGAACATCCGCGCAAAGTGGTACTCCGACAGCGCGCACAGGGCCGCCAGTTGGCCAAGGCTGATGGACTGCTCCAGATGACTGTCGATGTACTCCACCAGCAGCCGTCGTTGATGGGCGGCCAGGCCACCCTTGAGTCGCAGCCCCTGACGCAGGCCAACCTGGTTGAGCAGGGTGTGGCTGAGCATTTCGTGGGCCAGGCTGCTGGTCAGCAGGCGCTCGCCGGGTTCATCCCAGTCCAGGGCGATCAGTTGGTGAAAGCGTCGGGCCTGCAACGGGTCGTCGAGAAAGGTGCCTTCGCGCAGGTGCAGCGCACGGGGTTCGCGATCGAGCAGGGTGACGCAGCCGAGGGCGAACTGTTCCTGGCTGAAGTACAGGTGGGCCAGGCGGATTTCACCGTTGATCACCCAGGCCGACTGATGTTCGGCGGGCAACACGCAGAGCTTGTTCGGGCCGCCCGTGGTACCAGGCTGTTCGCGGCGGAAGGTCCCGGTGCCACCGGCCAGGTAGCAGGACAGGGTGTGATGCCCCGGGGCTTGGTAATCCTGGGCGTCGTGATAGTTGCTCCACAGGGCTGCAGCCATGCCGTCACCGAGCTCGGCGCTGTGCTCGAGACGAGCATGGGGCGAGCGGTTGAGGGCTTGAAACACTTGCAGGGTTTCCAGTGCGGGCATGATCGTTTCTCCAACGTCTTGCATCCTACTCCGTCGGCCTTTCGGTGCCAGCCCGGCAACGGATAAAAGCGCAAGTTTATGCAAGCGCGCCACACGGCTGCGGCACAGACTGAAGGCCATCTTCAGGAGTTGCCGCCATGAACCTCTCGTTATACCTGCTGACTGTGCTGATCTGGGGCACCACCTGGATCGCCTTGAAACTGCAATTGGGGGTCGTGGCCATACCGGTGTCGATTGTCTATCGCTTTGGCCTGGCCGCCCTGGTGTTGTTCGTGATTCTGCTGCTCAGCCGCAAGCTACAGGTAATGAACCGTCGTGGGCACCTGATCTGCGTGGCCCAGGGGCTGTGCCTGTTCTGCATCAATTTCATGTGTTTCCTCTATGCCAGCCAGTGGATCCCCAGCGGCCTGGTCGCCGTGGTGTTCTCCACCGCGACGCTATGGAATGCGTTGAATGCGCGGGTGTTCTTCGGCCAGAAAATCGCCCGTAACGTGCTGATGGGCGGGGCACTGGGCCTGGGCGGGTTGGGGTTGTTGTTCTGGCCGGAGCTGGCGGGGCACACTGCCAGCCCGCAGACGCTGTTGGGCTTGGGTCTGGCGTTGCTCGGTACGCTATGTTTCTCGGCGGGAAACATGCTCTCCAGCCTGCAACAGAAAGCCGGCCTCAAGCCCCTGACCACCAACGCCTGGGGCATGGCCTATGGGGCGGCGATGCTGTCGCTGTACTGCCTGGTCAAGGGCATTCCCTTCGACATGGAATGGAACAGCCGTTACATCGGTTCGCTGTTGTACCTGGTGATTCCGGGGTCGGTAATCGGTTTTACCGCTTACCTGACGCTAGTTGGGCGCATGGGCCCGGAGCGTGCGGCCTATTGCACGGTGCTGTTTCCGGTGGTGGCGTTGAATGTCTCGGCGTTCGTCGAGGGTTATCAATGGACTGCGCCGGCACTGGCCGGCCTGGTGCTGGTGATGCTGGGCAACCTGCTGGTGTTTCGCAAACCCGCTGTGCGGATCAACCCGGTCAAAGCCGGTCTGGCATGAGCAGGGCCGTGTGTTAGTTGTCGTTATCCAGCGACAGATAGATTAACGCGGGAAACATATATTCGAGATTACTGCGGGCCCAATCGAAGGCGTTGCGGTTGGTCGAGTATTCCATGTCAAACCATTCGTTGAGAATGATGATGTACATGACGTAGTAAATAGTGATGGCAGTGGTCAAACCGACGATTGCCATTTTTTTTGCGCTGCGAAACTCCTTATGGGTGGCATTGATGTTTCGATAAAGCTGATAGGTGCCAACCAGGCAACATAACGTAAAGATGGTTTCCAGGGTGATGATCGTCCAATAGAAACGATGATGGAACAACTTCGATGTTACGGCCCTGTAGCGTCGTGATTCGTTGCCTTCGGTGTTCGTCATGCTGAGGATGTCACCGACATATACGTAGTAGGCCGTATAGTCGGTGTAGTTATTGATAAGAGTAAACATTCCGAACACTGCGGCCATTAATACAATGAGTGTCTTGCTGCGCCGTATCGCGCAAGCGGTGGTGAATTTTATCATGCGCGTTATCTCCGGATGTTAGCCGCATTTAATGAGCTTTTTTGTGCTAGTCGAAGTTATAACGCGCGCACGAAAGTTTGTCGCGAGGCGAGTAGCGACTTTTGTCGCTTGATGTTGTGCGGTAGTCAGTTAGTTAGTCGCGGCAAGCCTAAGTGCTCCGCGTATTGGCCCATGAAGTTGGCGGCACGTATGCAACAACGTGCCGCCGGCCCCTCATCCTTGCCACACCTGCGGGTTGACCAGGTCTTGCGGCCGTTCGCCCAGTAAGGCGCTGCGCAAATTGGCCAGGGCGCGGTTCGCCATGGCGTCGCGGGTTTCGTGAGTGGCGGAGCCGATGTGCGGCAAGGTCACGGCGTTTTTCAGGGCAAACAGCGGCGACTGTGCCAGCGGTTCCTTTTCATAGACGTCCAGCCCCGCACCGCGGATCCGGTTGTCTTGCAGGGCCTGGATCAATGCCGCTTCATCGACCACCGGGCCACGGGAAATGTTCACCAGAATTGCGCTGGATTTCATCAGGCCCAGTTCACGATGGCTGATCAAATGGCGAGTCTTGTCGCTGAGCGGCACCACCAGGCAGACGAAGTCGGCTTCGGCCAGCAATTGCTCGAGGCTACGAAATTGCGCGCCCAGTTCCTGTTCCAGTGCGCTCTTGCGGCTGTTGCCGCTGTACAGGATCGGCATGTTGAAGCCCAGGCGGCCACGTCGGGCAATGGCCGCGCCGATATTGCCCATGCCGACAATGCCCAGGGTCTTGCCGTGCACATCACAACCGAACAGCGGCGCGCCGACACTGGCTTGCCATTGCCCGGCCTTGGTCCAGGCGTCCAGTTCGGCGACTCGCCGCGCGCTGCTCATCAGCAGGGCGAAGGCCAGGTCGGCGGTGCTTTCGGTCAGCACGTCCGGGGTGTTGGTGAGCATGATCCCGCGTTCGTTGAAGTAGTCCAGGTCATAGTTGTCGTAGCCCACCGACACACTGGAGACCACTTGCAGTTGCCCGGCAGTTTCCAGTTGCGCCCGGCCCAGCTTGCGTCCGACGCCGATCAGGCCGTGGACGTGGGGCAGGGCTTCGTTGAACTGGGCGTTGATATCACCCTGCTTGGGGTTGGGCACGATCACGTTGAAGTCTTGTTGCAGGGACTCGACCATGGCAGGCGAGACACGGCTGAAGGCAAGGACAGTCTTTTTCATCGCAGGAAGGCTCGTCATGCGGGGGAGAATGCCAAGCAAGCTATCATTCTTGCTGGGGTTTGCGCGAGTCCCGAGCAGCGCTGCGCCTGCTCGCGCAATCAGTTGCTGAGCCGCGCCCCACTCAAACTGCCACTGAGCTCATACGCCGTCAGTTCCGCCTGATGGGCTGCGAGGATTTCCGGAAGCGAGCCCCGCAGGTATTCCACCCAGGTCTTGATCTTGGCATCCAGGTACTGGCGCGACGGGTAGATGGCGTACAGGTTCAGCTCCTGGGAGCGGTAGTTGGGCATCACCCGCACCAGCGTGCCGTTGCGCAATCCTTCAATCGCCGCGTACACCGGTAGCACGCCTACCCCCATGCCGCTGGTGATCGCGGTTTTCATCGCATCGGCGGAGTTCACCAGGAACGGCGAGCTGTTGATGGTGACCATTTCCTGGCCTTCGGGGCCGTCGAACAGCCATTTTTCCAGGGGGATCACCGGGCTTACCAGGCGCAGGCAGGCGTGGTTCAGCAGGTCGCTGGGCTTATGCGCGCAGCCGTTGGCTTTGACGTAGGCCGGTGAGGCACAGACGATGCTGTAGGTGATGCCCAGGCGCTGGGAGACGAAGCCTGAGTCCGGCAGTTCGCTGGCGAGCACGATGGACACGTCGTAGCCCTCGTCCAGCAGGTCCGGCACGCGGTTGGCCAGGGTCAGGTCGAAGGTCACGTCGGGGTGGGTCTTGCGGTAACGCGCAATCGCGTCGATGACGAAGTGCTGGCCGATCCCGGTCATGGTGTGCACTTTCAACTGCCCGGCCGGACGCGCATGGGCGTCGCTGGCTTCGGCCTCGGCTTCTTCGACATAGGCCAGGATCTGTTCGCAGCGCAGCAAATAGCGTTTGCCGGCTTCGGTCAGGGCAATGCGCCGGGTGGTGCGGTTGAGCAGGCGGGTTTGCAGATGGGCCTCAAGGTTGGAGACCGCGCGCGAGACATTGGCTGTAGTGGTATCAAGCTGCACGGCGGCGGCGGTAAAACTGCCGGCCTCGGCGACACAGCTGAAGGCGCGCATGTTTTGCAAAGTGTCCATGGGGAGCTCTCAAGGGAGATGGCAAATTGTGACACGAAGTTACAAGGTTCAGGCATTCAACCAAGGGATTATCTCGCTAACGGTAACAAAGATTCACAAGATTCCCAGCTTATCGCCGCGCAGGCCCAGCCCTAGAATCGTGTCGATTGGAAATCTCCCCCTCCTCAGGAATTTGCAGCAGTGCCGCGTCGCATCAACAGAGAGTTGAAGACTCTCAGTGTCTGGGCTTTATCGTTAGCAATCAGCGGCTGCATCGGAACCGGAGGTATTGCCCCACAAGGCAAGGCACTCGATGCCAATACATTGGCCACAGATGTCGCCATCCAGAGCGCGATCCAGGATGCTCACTGGCCCAGCGCCCAGTGGTGGCAGGCCTATGGCGATCCGCAGCTCAATGCCTGGGTCGACCTGGCTTTGCAGGGTAGCCCAAGCATGGCCATGGCCGCGGCGCGAGTGCGCCAGGCCCGGGCCATGGCCGGGGTGGTGGAATCCGCCGAGTCGTTGCAGGTCAACGCCGACAGCTCCCTCAAGCGCCACAACTGGCCCACCGATCAGTTCTACGGCCCGGGCGAGTTGGCCAATTCCACCACCTGGGATAACAACGCCGCACTGGGTTTCAGCTACGCGCTGGATCTCTGGGGGCGCGAAAGCAATGCCAGCGAGCGAGCCGTCGACCTGGCCCACATGAGCGCCGCCGAAGCGCGCATGGCCCAGCTCGAACTGCAGAACAACGTGGTGCGGGCCTACATTCAGCTTTCCCTGCATTACGCCCAGCGCGACATCATCGCGGCGACCCTGGCCCAGCAACAACAGATACTCGATCTGGCGCAAAAGCGCCTGGACGGCGGCATCGGCACCCATTTTGAAGTCAGCCAGGCGCAGACCCCGTTGCCGGAAACCCATCGCCAACTGGACGCGCTGGACGAAAGCATCGCCCTGAGTCGCAACCAGCTCGCTGCCTTGGCCGGCAAGGGCCCGGGGGAGGGCGCGCGTCTGCAGCGTCCAACCCTGGCCCTGGGGGCGCCATTGAAGCTGCCTTCGGCACTACCGGCGCAATTGCTCGGGCAACGTCCAGACGTGGTTGCCAGCCGTTGGCAGGTGGCGGCCCAGGCGCGCGGTATCGAGGTGGCGCACGCCGGCTTCTACCCCAACGTCGACCTGGTCGGCAGCCTCGGCTACATGGCCACCGGCGGCGGGGCGCTGGAGTTCCTGACCGGCAAGAAACTCAACTACAGCGTGGGCCCGGCGATCTCCCTGCCGATCTTCGACGGTGGGCGCCTGCGTGCGGAACTGGGTGAGGCCGCGGGCGGTTATGACCTGGCCGTGGCCAAGTACAACCAGACCCTGGTCAATGCCCTCAAGGGCATCTCCGATCAGTTGATCCGCCGTGAATCGATGGACAAGCAGCAAGATTTCGCTGCCGAGTCGGTGGCTGCCGCGCAGAAAACCTATGACATCGCGATGATCGCCTACCAGCGCGGCCTGACCGACTACCTCAATGTGCTCAATGCGCAAACCCTGCTGTTGCGCCAGCAGCAGGTGCAGCAGCAGGTCCAGGCCGCACGCTTGAGTGCCCACGCCGAACTCGTCACCGCCCTGGGTGGCGGCCTCGGAACCGGTGCCGATGCGCCCGCCGAGGGCCAACTGCAGGCGCCACCCACCCCAGCCATTCTTTCTGCCCTCGACCACTGACAGGACACCATGACTCCCTTGCCTGCACCACTGCGCTGGCTGTACGCCCTTGACTGGCGCCGTGGTTTTTTCGACTGGGCACGCAGCGACGGCGTGACCTGGGTCTACATCTTCAAAGTGCTGATAGCCGCATTCCTGACCCTGTGGCTGGCCATGCGCCTGGAGTTGCCGCAACCGCGTACGGCGATGATCACGGTGTTCATTGTCATGCAACCGCAGAGCGGCCAAGTGTTTGCCAAGAGTTTTTACCGCTTCCTCGGGACCCTGGCGGGTTCGGCGGTAATGGTCGGGTTGATCGCCTTGTTCGCGCAGAACACCGAGCTGTTCCTTGGCGCCCTGGCGATCTGGGTCGGGATCTGTTCGGCGGGTGCGGCGCGTTATCGCAACTTCCGCGCCTACGGTTTTGTGCTCGCCGGCTACACCGCCGCGATGGTCGGCCTGCCGGCCCTGGCGCACCCGGAAGGGGCGTTCATGGCGGCGGTATGGCGGGTACTGGAAATCTCCCTGGGGATCCTCTGCGCGACCCTGGTCAGCGCCGCGATCCTGCCGCAAACCGCCAGCGCCGCGATGCGCAATGCCTTGTACCAACGCTTCGGGGTGTTCGCCCTGTTCGTCACCGACGGCCTGCGCGGGCGCAGTCAGGCCGACAGCTTTGAACGGCGCAACGTCGGTTTCATCGCCGAAGCCGTGGGCCTGGAAGGGCTGCGCAGCGTCACGGTGTTCGAAGACCCGCACATGCGGCGGCGCAACGGTCGGCTCAATCGCCTGAACAGCGAGTTCATGGGCATCACCACCCGTTTCAATGCCTTGCACCAGTTGCTTGAGCGCCTGCGCGGCAGCGGCGCCGACCAGGTGATCGCGGCGATCAAGCCAGGCTTGCAGGACCTCGCCGAATTGCTCGACGGCTTTTCTGGCCGGGCCCTGACCCATGCCGATGCGGCGCGCCTGGCGATGCAACTGGCTGACTACAAGGATGGGCTGAGGGCGCGGGTGCGCAGCCTGCGCGCGAGCTTCCAGGAGAGCGCGCCAAGCGACGCCGACCAACTGGATTTTCACACCGCCTATGAGCTGCTCTATCGGTTTGTCGACGAGCTGCACAGCTATGCCCAGACCCACGCCTCGCTGGCCGAGCACAGCCACGAACGCGAGCAGTGGGATGAGCCCTACACCCCGAAAACCAACTGGCTGGCCTCGGCCGCCTCGGGGATTCGGGCCGCGTTCATTCTGCTGGTGCTGGGCAGCTACTGGGTCGCCACGGCCTGGCCGAGCGGCGCCACCATGACCTTGATCGCGGCGGCCACGGTGGGTCTTTCCGCCGCCACGCCGAACCCCAAGCGCATGGCCTTCCAGATGGCCTGCGGCACATTGCTGGGCGCGTTGATCGGCTTCGTCGAGATGTTTTTCATCTTCCCCTGGATCGATGGTTTCCCGCTGCTGTGCGTGATGCTGGCACCGGTGATCGTGCTCGGCTCGTTCCTCTCGTCACGGCCGCAATATGCCGGGGTTGGCCTGGGCTTGCTGATCTTCTTCAGCACCGGTTCGGTGCCGGACAACCTGACGATCTACAACCCCTACACCTTCATCAACGATTACATCGCCATGGTCATGGGCATGCTGGTGTGCGCGGCAGCCGGGGCAATCATTCTGCCGCCCAACAGCCGCTGGTTGTGGCGCCGCCTGGAGCAGGACCTGCGCGGGCAGGTGGTGTATGCCATCAGCGGCAAGCTCAAGGGCCTGGCATCGAGTTTCGAAAGCAGCACCCGCGATTTGCTGCACCAGGCCTATGGCCTCGCGGTCGGGCAGCCCCAGGTGCAACGGGATCTGCTGCGCTGGATGTTCGTGGTGCTGGAAGTCGGCCACGCGATCATCGAGTTGCGCAAGGAGCAGGCGATCCTGCCGGTGCATCCGGCCTATGCCGAATCGCAACCCTGGCGGCAGGCGATCCGGGTCATGGGCCGCGCCTTGGTGCGGCTATTCCTGCAACCGGGGCAGAGCAACCTGGAGCGCGCACTGGTAGCCGTTGATCATGCCATCAGCCGAGTCCAGGCCGCCGACGAACCCTTCGCCCCGCACTTCGACACCTCGCCGCTGCGCCGGGTGAAGAGCTACCTGCATTTCATCCGCACTTCGCTGCTCGACCCGCAATCGCCGCTGGCCGCCCTGCAAGGACCTGACCATGCCCCGTGAAATCGCTTTCCATGGCGTCTACATGCCGACCATGACCCTGATGTTTTTCATCGCCGCGGCACTGGCCTGGGCGCTGGATCGGTTCTTGTCCGGGTTCGACCTGTACCGTTTTTTCTGGCACCCGGCGCTGTTGCGCCTGAGCCTGTTCATTTGCTTGTTCGGCGCCTTGGCGCTGACTGTCTACCAGTGAGACCGCTTCGATGAAAAAGCTTTTCAGCCTGCTCGCTACCCTGTTGGTGCTGGCCCTTGCGATGTGGATCGGCCGGACCCTCTGGGTGCATTACATGAACACCCCCTGGACCCGCGATGGCCGGGTACGTGCCGACATCATCAACGTCGCCGCCGACGTCAGCGGTGAAGTGGTGGACGTACCGGTGCGTGATAACCAATTGGTGAAACGCGGCGACCTGCTGATGCAGATCGACCCCGAGCACTACCTGATTGCGGTCAAGCAGGCGCAGTCGCTGGTGGCCTCGCGCAAGGCCACCTGGGAGATGCGCAAGGTCAACGCCCACCGGCGCGCCGACCTCGACAACCTGGTGATCTCGCGCGAGAACCGTGACGACGCCAGCAACATCGCCGACTCGGCGCTGGCGGACTACCAGCACGCCCAGGCGCAGCTGGAAGCAGCGCAACTGAACCTCAAGCGCACCAAGGTGCTGGCTGCGGTGGACGGCTATGTCACCAACCTCAACGTACATCGCGGCGACTACGCGCGCATCGGCGAGCCGAAAATGGCGGTGGTCGACATGAACTCGTTCTGGGTCTACGGCTTCTTCGAAGAAACCAAACTGCCCCGGGTGCGCGTCGGCGATCAGGCCGACATGCAGTTGATGAGCGGAGAAGTCCTCAAGGGCCATGTGGAAAGCATTTCCCGCGGCATCTACGACCGCGACAACCCCGAGAGCCGTGAACTGATCGCCGACGTCAACCCGACCTTCAACTGGGTGCGCCTGGCGCAACGGGTGCCGGTACGGATCCACATCGACGAGGTCCCGGAGGGGGTGCTGCTGGCAGCGGGAATTACCTGCACCGTGGTGGTCAAGCAGACGCCGTGAGGTTGCTGGCTTGCGATATCGCGGCGTAGGTATCTACACAACTGTGGTGCGACG
Organism: Pseudomonas sp. P5_152; assembly: GCF_033989915.1. Lineage (NCBI taxonomy): Bacteria > Pseudomonadati > Pseudomonadota > Gammaproteobacteria > Pseudomonadales > Pseudomonadaceae > Pseudomonas > Pseudomonas sp. P5_152. The sequence continues at coordinate 4,123,798 of NZ_JASFAH010000002.1, forward strand.
TTGCACCTGTGGGCCTCTGGGGTGTTGGATTAGGCGGAGTACATATCCATTTCTTCGGTAACGGCCACTTATGGTTCCGCTCTGACAGCGGCTCACTTTTGAGAGCGCAAAAGTAAGCAAAACGCTCTTGCCCCACCACTCGGTGCCTCGCTTAGGCTCGGCATGCCCGTACTCCGACATTGATTTGGGGGCCGCCGCAATGGGCCCTCCCTGGCCCAGTGCGGCTAAACCGGCGTCCTGCCGGTTTACCCCCCAAATCAATATCGGACTCCGGCCAGCGTGGTTAACGGGCGCCCAGGATCAAAAACAAAGCGAGGCGGCCTTAAAGCCGACCTGATCGCTAGGGCATGCGCGGTGTAGCTTCTACTTCCTAAGACGCTGACGAAGTCAGCAATCTTTTGATCTGGCTCTGGCTCTGGCTTGGCTGCTTGGCTTTTGATCCTGGGCGCCCCGTTAACCACGCTGGCCGAACGCAGGCTTGAAGCCGTGGGTAACCCGGCAGGACGCCGGGTTAGCCGCCCCGCGCCATGGATGGCGCGTGGCGGCGGCCCACGGATTCAAGCCGGAGTGAGGGCACACCGAGCCCAAGCGAGGTGCCAAGTGGTGGGGCAAGAGCCTTTTGCTTACTTTTGGGCTGTTCAAAAAGTGAGCCGCTGTCAGAGCGGAACCATAGGTGGCCGTTACCGCAGAAATGGATATGTACCCCGCCTAATCCAACACGCCAGAAGCCCAGAGGCCGCCACGGTAGCAAGCTCCTCCCTCGCCACAGGCCGCTACAAAGCTGGGTAGATACCTATGGATATCGCAGGCTCGACAGCTGCTACAGGCACCTCGTCATTGGCAGAAGGTTTCGTGCAAATGCCGCCACAGCAATTTGCCTGACGGCAGTTTCTCGATCACCACCGTGGCCCGGCGATCGTTGAGGACGCCGCTGGCATCCGACTGCAACTCGCGGTAGCTGAGGGTCGCGCCTTGGGCATGCTGGTCGAGCCCGTGCATGTCGCTCAAGTCGATGCGCAGCCCCGGACGCGCACCGCCCAGGGTTTCGAACAGTTGCTGCAAGGCGCCAATGTCCAGGCTGTTGCCATTGGGGGCAATCATCGAGAACTGCGGGGAGAAGCGCGCCAGCAAGCGCTCCAGTACCCCCCGGTCGGGCGTGCCGGCGAACCATTGTTCAATGTCGGCGAGGGTCTGGGTGACTTCAGTAAAATAATCGCGATAGTCGTTCATCAGGTTTTTTCCAGGAGTGGGTGGGCGGTGACGAGCGCTTTCACGCCCGATGAATCAAAGCGCAATACGGCCCACAGCGGTACCAGCGAGAGCAGTGCGGCAGCCAGGAAACAGCGTTCGAAGGCATGCGCCGAGTGCGGGCCGAGGACGCTGAGCAAGCCACTCAGCACGGCGCCGCCGAGGCAGAAACTCAGCTGCCGATTGATGTTCCACAGGGCGCTGGCGTGGTTCATGCGCGCAGGAAGAATGTCGATAAAGGCCAGGGTCTGCGCGCAACTGCTGCACAGGCTGCCACCCAGGCCCATCAAGGCATAAGCCAGCACCGGCAGCCAGCCTTGCGGTTGCTCGATCAGCACCAGCAGGCCAATGCCCAGGCTTTGCAGGAGGGCGCCGACCACCAGCAACGGCTTGGGGCCCCAGCGGTTGAAACCCCGTTTGCCGACGGCAATCGCCAGTGCCGAGCCCAGCGCCCAAGGCAGCATCAGGGCGCCGATCTGCGCGTTACCCCAACCCTGTTGGTGCAGGTACAACACGGCAATCAGGCTGGTGCCGATGAACACGCCGGGGATCAACAGGTAGACCCACATGGCCAGCCGCAAGGACGGGCTGTGCAACAACTGCAGGTCAAGCAAGGCCGAGAGTGTGCCCGCGCCATCCTGGACGCGCTGCACGACCCGCGGCGGATCGGCCTGCAACCAGCAAGTCGCGAGTACCAGGGCCAGCAGGGTCAGTGGCAGATTGAGGTAGAACACCCAGCGCCACGACAGCGCTTGCACGATCAGCCCACCCGCGGCCGGCGACAACGCGGGGACCAGCAACGCGACCGACATTACCCAGGTGGTCAGTTGGGCCCGTTGTTGCGCCGGGAATTGGCGAAACGCCAAGGCCTGGCCGAGGGGGATCAACAGGCCTCCGCTGAGCCCTTGCAGCAGTCGCCAGCCGATCAGCGCTTCAATCGAGTCGGCACCGGCCACCAGCAGTGAGGCGCCGCCGAACAGCAGCAGTGAAGCGAGGATCAACCGCCGCTCGCCGAACCGCGCCGCCAGCCACACACTCAATGGAATGATCAAGGTCAGGCCGAGCATGTAGGCGTTGCTGATCCACGCCAGTTGGGTCACCGAGGCGTGCAATTGCTGCGCGATGTCGGGGTAGGCAATGCTGGCGACGAACATGTTCATCAGGTCGAGGGCAAACCCCAGCAGATACACCAATGCGACTTTCCAGCGATAGGCCATGACGACTTCCCGGTCAAAGAGACGGGCAGGGTAGTGCGCTGCAAGTGCTAGAGAAACACTGGTTTGCCTGCTAGTTTGTCAAAATTATTTTGACAAGGAATGCCCTCACTATGGTCAGCCTGGACCGTTTTGATACCTTCAAGGCCGTCGTCGAGGCCGGCTCATTGACCGCAGCGGCCGATCTGCTGGGGCAGACCCGGGCGGTGGTCAGCTTCAATCTCAAGCGTCTGGAAGCCAAGTTGGGGGTAACTCTACTGACCCGCAGCACCCGGCAACTGGCGCTGACCGATGCCGGTGAGCGTTTTTATCTGCGCTGCCTGCGCACCCTGGATGAAGCGCGCCTGGCGATCGAGGAGGCGCGCTCCGAGCACACCCAGCTCAAGGGCACGCTGCGAATCACCACCACCCTGGAATTTGCCCTGGCCCAGGTGGTGGGCGCGCTGGAGGTGTTTCGCCAGGAGCATCCACAGTTGAACATTCACTTGTCGACGTCCTCGACCCATGCCGACCTGATTTCCGAACGGTTTGACGTGGCGATTCGTCTGGGACGTATGCACGACTCCAACCTGCGCGCCGTGCAGTTGTCGACCTTCGAGATTTACCCGGTGGCGACGCGCACGCTGCTCGAACGCCACGGGCCAGTGACCCGCCTGGCCGAGCTGGAGGCACTGCCGACCCTGGGGCACGGCCGGGTGCCCGAGTTGACGGTCACCGACCCTGCGGGCACTGAGCATGTCTATCAACCGCTGCCAGGGAAAACCGCGATCATCGCCGACAACTCGGCCACCCTGCGGGCATTTGCCCTGACCGGGCAGGGGGTGGCGATTTTGCCTGAATGGCTGGTTGCCGAGGATCTGCAGCAGGGTCGATTGCAACGCTTGTTGCCCGATCACCGGTTTGCCCTGCAGGGGGTGTATGCCTTGTACCCGGACACCCGGCACCTGCCGCTGAAAGTGCGGGCGTTTATTGATTTCATGAAGGATTGGAGCTGAGGTTGGCGGGGGCCTGTTCGGACGCCATCGCGGGCAAGCCCTAAACCTCTCCTGTGGGAGCGGGCTTGCCCGCGATGCTTTTCGAGCTTCAGAGCTGCCCGCGCAAGCCAAACCGCTTCATCAACACCGACTCCAGCAAGCCCTTGGGCAGCAACCCCGCCAGCAGTGGCAGGGCGCGGCTGCCGTTGCCCAGGCGCAGCAGGCGCGGTGGTCGGTCTTGCTGCACGGCCTTGAGCAGGTCGGCGGCGAACTCGCTGGCGGCGGTCGGCTTGTCCTGGGACGCCTTGGCCCGCGCCCGAATACCTTCGCGCAGCGGCCACCAAGGTGACTGTTGGTTGAGCAACTGCTCGGCCTCAGCCCCGGCATTTTTCGCAAAGCTGGAAGCAATCGCCCCCGGCTGCACTTCCAGCACCCGAATGCCGAACGGTGCCAGCTCCATGCGCAGCGCGTCGCTCAAGGCATGTACCGCGGCCTTGGAGGCGCAGTAGGCGCCGGCAAACGGGGTGACCAGCACCCCGGACACGCTGCCGATATTCACCACCAGGCCCTTGTTGTGGCGCAACAGCGGGAACAGCGCACGGGTGACGCCGACCAGGGCGAACACGTTGGTTTCGAACTGGCGCTGCATGGCCGGCACCCCGCCATCGAGCAACGGCCCCATGGCGCCATAGCCGGCATTGTTGATCAATACATCCAGGCCGCCATGCTGCTGGTTGATCTGTTCGCTCAGTTGCTCGAGTGCCGGGCCATCGTTGACGTCCAACTGCACGGCGGTGAAACCGGCGGCGGTCAGTGCCGTCACATCCTCAGCCTTGCGCGCAGTGGCCCAGACTTGGTAACCGGCCTGTTTGAACACATCGGCCAGGGCGCGGCCGATGCCACTGGAACAACCGGTGATTAACGCGATGGGCATGGCGCGATCCTTGTGCAATCAGCAGAGAAGGGGATTCAGTCGGAGAAGCTACCTTGTAAACGCTCGGCACGAAACTCCAGCGTTTGTGGACGATAGCCAGGGCGCAGCGGCGGCATCGGCAGGCAGTCTTGCCAGTTGGCCCCGGCCTGCAATTCACCTGGGCCACGGTAGCGCGGTGCGGCGTATTGATTGTCCGCCAGGTTGACCGTATCGCCCGGTGCATAGGCGCCGATCCGCCACCGCAATTCGGTCAGCGGCACGTTGTTGCCGTTGTTCATTTTCAGCAGCAACGGCCGGTCCGCCGGGCACTGCTCGGGGGCGTAGCTGATGCGCAACTCCAGGCGTGCCAGTTGCTTGACCTCGCGGTTGTCCAGCCATACCACCCAGATAGCCACCAAGCCCAATCCAAGCGCCGCCGCCAATGACACCGGCAAGGCCTTGGCCGGATAACGCAACAACAGAATCAACCAGGTTATGACCAACAAAACGCCGATGAACATGGAGCAAACCTCGCAAGCGGGAAACAGCATCCTACCTAAGCGTAGGGGAGGTTGGCGACCAGGCTGGCTGGGGATGCAAAAAAGCCCCCGCCCAACCCACTGCGGATAGGGGACGCAGTCGGCTGGACGGAGGCTGGTTTGTTGCCCGTGATTACTGCGCGATAGTTTTCACCGACACCCCACGCTCAAGCGGGGTGGAGCGTCCGTAGATATCCTCGAACCGCTCGATATCGTCCTCGCCCAGGTAGCTGCCCGATTGCACCTCGATGATCTCCAGCGCGATCTTGCCCGGGTTGCGCAGGCGATGCACCGAGGCGATCGGAATGTAGGTCGACTGGTTCTCGGTCAGCAGGAACACGTTTTCATCACAGGTCACCTCGGCGGTGCCGCTGACCACGATCCAGTGTTCGGCGCGGTGATGGTGCATTTGCAGCGACAGGCAGGCGCCCGGCTTGACCGAGATGTGCTTGACCTGGAAGCGCCCGCCCATGTCCACCGAGTCGTAGGAACCCCATGGGCGGTAGACCTCGCAGTGGTTCTGGGTTTCGCTGCGGCCCTGTTCGTTGAGGGTGTTGACCATCTGCTTGACGCCTTGGACCTTGTCCTTGTGGGCGATCATCATGGCGTCCTTGGTCTCGACCACGACGATGTTGTCCAGGCCGATCACCGACACCAGTTTGCCGTTGCCGTGGATCATGCAGTTGCGGCTGTCCTGGATCACCACGTCGCCCTTGCTGACGTTGCCGTTGCTGTCTTTCTCGTGCACGTCCCACAACGACGACCAGCACCCGACATCGCTCCAGCCGGCGGTCAGCGGCACCACGCAGGCGCGCTGGGTTTTTTCCATCACCGCGTAGTCGATGGAGTTGTCCGGGCAGCAGGCGAAGGTGGCTTCGTCGAGGGTCAGGGTGTCGGCATCCTGCTCACTGCGTTCAAGGGTCAGCAGGCAGGTGTCGTAGATGTCCGGGTCGTGCTTTTTCAGCTCTTCGAGGAAACGACTGGCGCGGAACAGGAACATGCCGCTGTTCCAGAAGTAGCCCCCGGCCTGGACGAACTCGGTGGCGCGCTTGACGTCGGGTTTTTCGACGAAGTGCGAAACCCGGCTGACGCCTTCAGGCAGCAGCGCATCGTTGCAGGACTTGATGTAGCCATAGCCGGTTTCAGGTTTAGTGGCCGGCACGCCGAACAGCACCATCTCACCGCGCTCGGCGGCCACGGTGGCCAGGGCCAGGGCGCGTTGCAGGGCTTTCTGGTCTTCGAGCACGTGGTCGGCCGGCAGCACCAGCATCAACTCGTCGCGACCTTCGTTGAGCAGCATCATCGCGGTCAGCGCCACGGCCGGTGCGGTGTTGCGCCCGAAGGGCTCCATGAGGATGCGCTGGGCCTCCAGCTTGCGGTTGCTCAGTTGCTCGTTGACGATGAAACGGTGGTCCTTGTTGCAGACCACGATCGGTGTGTCCATGCCATCGAACACCAGGCGCTCGAGGGTCTGCTGGAACAGCGTGTGTTCACCGGTCAGGGCGAGGAACTGCTTGGGGAACTGTTTACGCGAAAGCGGCCAGAGACGTGAACCGCTACCACCTGACAAGATCACTGGAATCATGGTGTTACTCCTCGAAAATCGTTTGGATAGAGCTACGAACGCTGTGTCGTTTCACTCTTGTTCTTGTTCCGTGTCCCAACTGACACCTCGGTCCCTGTGGGAGCTGGCTTGCCAGCGATGGCATCAACCCGGTGCATCTGCTTCACCGAGTCGCCTGCATCGCGGGCAAGCCCGCTCCCACAGGGAAATGGGTCAATCGGACGAATTCATCAGCGCGTCGACACCGGGCGTTTCACCCAGACGGGCGACAGGCTGCTGCCGTTGCCAGTGACGTACAGCACCGCGGCTTCACCGCGTTCCAGGGCGACGGGCTTGAGGTCGCCGACTTTTTTCTCGCCGTCGTACAGCGCCAGGCTGACTTTCACCGGATTGATCTCGCGCTCGCCACGACCCTTGGCGGCGACGGTCTTGACCACTTCGGTCTTGCCATCGGCAGTCTTCAGGGTCAGGGGCTTGTCGGTGAGGTTCTGCACCCGCACCAGGGACTTCTGCTTGTTCTTGAACGGCGGTTCTTCGATCAGTTGCGGCTGGCCACTGGCGTTGTTGACCAGGGTGTAATAGTGATCGGCGGCCAGCTTCACCGGCAGGGTCTGGCTGCCGACCTTGGCGCTGTAGTCGCCGCCGGGCATGAAGCTGAAGTCACTGCTGGCCAACGGCGCGACTTCGCTCAGGTTGGTGCTGCCGACCGTCGCGCTGACTTCGGCGTTGCTGGCGTTGTAGATGCGCACGAAGCTCGAGCCCTTTGGTGCGACGGGACCGTAGAGGGCGGCATCGCCGGCGAACGCCGACATCGACAGCATGCTCATGCCGGCAACGAGGGCGAAGGTCTTGGCGAGACGACGAGGATTGGAAGTGCAAGTCATGGGAGTTACCTCTTTCAGTTTTGCGCCCGGTCGGGCGTCTCGGATTGAGTGTTTGCGGCTACGTTCTGTTGGCGCGCACCGGCTTGTTTGAGTTCTGCGACCCACTGCGGGTCGGCGTCGCCGATTTCGTTATTCACGGGCAGATAACGTTCAGGAAACTCCCAGATCAGCACCTGGGGCGGGCTGTTCTTGAAGTCGTCACTTTTCAGGTAGCTGAGCATCGGCAGGATCGGCCCGTGGCCGTCCTCGGCGTAACTCACCACGTCGCTGTTCAGCGCTTGCTTGAGCGCACCGACAAAATTCCAGCTGGGGTTGGCGCTGTAGCTGGTGCCGATCAGGGCCACCGGCACTTCGTTGTTGGCGAACAGCGCGTCGTCACCGGCAGGCTGGTCGACAGCTGCCACGGTGTTGCGCTTTTGCAGCGACTCTTGCGCCGGCATCAGGTTTTCGAACAGCGGGTCCAGCGGCAGGAACAGGCGCAGGTCGCCCTTGTGGGAGATTTTCTCCGCAGGTTCAGTGACGAAGCGCTGTGGCTCGCCACTCAACGGGTACTTGTCGGCAATGGTGTTAGCCAGACGGTTGGCGGCGATCTCGGCGCCTTCCGGGGTCCAGTGGGTGTCGGTGCGCAGGAACACTTGCTGGCCCTTCTGCTTGGCCGCTTGCAGCGGGCCGAGCAGGTCCGGGGCCGGGATTCGGTCGGCGGCCAGGCGCTGGTGGAAGTCCTGGTAGAGGTTGGCGTGGATGCTCGCCGGCTTGACCTCGCCCAGGTGTTCCGGGTACAGCCGCACCTTGGCTGGCACCACCGCCATCACCAGTTGCACGCCGCGCGCCTTGAGGGTCTGGCGCACGCCTTCGACCAGCGCGTAGTTACCTTGCAGGTTCAGCTCTTCGTTGACGATCGGGTTGAACTCTTCATCGCTGTACAGCCACTGATCGCGGCCGAGCACCACGCCCGGACGGCCTTCGTTGAACAGCTTGAAGTCCAGCGCGGCCCACAGGTTGGTGCCCAGGCGCTTGATCGGGAACTGCTCGTCGTAGTGGGTTTCCACGGCCTTGCTCCAGCGACCGTTGAGCACGGTCGCCTCGGCGTTGGTGCTGAAGCCGAAGAAGCTGCGTACCGACCACAGGCCCAGGACCATCAAGGTCACCAGGAACAGGGCGATGTAGAACACGCGTAATGAGCGGGTCATGGTCAGATCCCTCAGAACTGGAAGTAAAGGAACGGCGAAAAGCTTTGCGCCGAGAGTTTCAGGATGGAGGCGAGGAACAGCAGCAGCACCAGGGCGCGCATGGCGTAGCGTGGCCATACCGCCACCGTGCCACCTGCCAGCACCAGGGCATCGGCGCCGGGTGCCATGTTGGCCGTTGTGCCGTGAGGGGCTGCCGGGCGGTTGCGGTAGAAATCCCGCAGGCCAAAGAACGCCAGGGTCGCGTAGGCCACCACCAGGGTTGCCACTTGCAGGCCGGTGAGGCTGGCGCGGTTGAGCTCCGACAGCGACCAGTCGCTGAAGCTGAACATGGCGCCGTACATCCGCCCGGCGACATGCAGGTTTTCTGCGCGGAAGATCACCCAGCCCATCACCACCAGCAGGAAAGTCAGGGCCCAGCGGATCGGGTTGAAGCTGTGCGGCGAGGTGTTGAGACCGATGGCTTTCTCGATCGCCAGCCACATGCCGTGCCAGGCCCCCCAGACGATGTAGGTGATGTTGGCGCCATGCCACAGGCCACCGAGCAACATGGTCAGGAACAGGTTGCGGTAGGTGGTCAGGGTGCCTTTGCGATTGCCGCCCAGGGTGATGTACAGGTAGTCGCGCAGCCAGGTCGACAGGCTGATGTGCCAGCGCCGCCAGAACTCGGTGATCGACTGGCTGATGTACGGCTGCTTGAAGTTTTCCATGAAGCGGAAACCCATCATCAAGCCCAGGCCGATGGCCATGTCGCTGTAGCCGGAGAAGTCGAAGTACAGCTGCGCGGTGTACGCCAGGGCCCCGAGCCAGGCGTCGCCGGTGGTTGGGTTCTGCAGGGCGAAACAATGGTCGGCGACCACCGCCAGGGTGTCGGCGATGAACACTTTCTTGATGAAACCCTGCATGAACCGCGTGCAGCCCTCGGAGAACTTATCGAGGGTGTGGGTGCGGTGGTTGAACTGGTCGGCGAGGTCGCGAAAACGCAGCACGGGACCGGCGATCAGGTGCGGGAAGATCGCCACGAACGCGGCGAAGTCGATCAGGTTGCGGGTCGCCGGAGTGTCGCCACGGTAGACGTCGATGATGTAGCTGATGGACTCGAAGATGTAGAACGAGATCCCGATCGGCAACAGCACGTGGGTCAGGATGAATGGCTCAAGCCCTACCGAGGTCATCATGGCGTTGATGCTGTCGACGCCGAAGTTGGCGTACTTGAAGTAGCCGAGGATGCACAGGTCCACGCCCACGCCCAGCAGCAGCCAGCGTTGGGCCGGCTTGGTGCGCACGCCGGCGGCACCGACCTTGAGGCCGATCCAGTAGTTCCACAGCGTGACGGCGGCGAACAGCGCGAGGAAGTCCACCCGCCACCAGGCATAGAACACGTAGCTGGCGATCAACAGCAGCAGGTTGCGATAGCGTTGCCCGCTCAGGTAGTACAAGCCGAGGAAGATCGGCAAGAACAAAAACAGGAACACGTTGGATGAAAATACCATCCCGATCTCTCCTAGTTGAACTCACATTCAAGGGCCAACGGCCCCCCCAAACCCCCCATGAGAATCTGGAGGGCGACACCTTCACTGTGGGAGCGGGCTTGCCCGCGATTCGGTCTGACATTCACCAAAGATGTCGACTGATACACCGCTATCGCGGGCAAGCCCGCTCCCACAAGGTTTCGTGTTGGTCTTAAGAGCCTTTGCCCTTCTCATGGCTCGGGTCGTAGACCCTGGTCAGGTCACCCCCCAGGCGGAAGGTCTTGAACGGTTGCATCTCGCGCTTCTTCTCCAGCACATCCGGCGTGCAGGTGTAGAGCGAGCAGTAGGGTTCGAGCCAGGCGAATTTCGAGTCGACTTTAAGGTCGGTCATGTCCTGCTCCTGGCCGTTCTTGTCCTCGAACTCGTCCGGGTCCTTGACCCCGGCGAGTACCCGGTCGCCCAGGCGCTTGAGCGCGCCCTGGTTTTCCTGGCGCAGGTCGACACCGTTGACCTGGGCGAAGCTGGCGATCATCGCCAGCGGCGGCAAGGCGTAGTTGTGGTAGGCCAGTGCCCGCTGTTGGCGCTTGAGTTCGTTGGGCAGGAAACCTTCGGCGTCGACCTGGTTGGCAGCGACCTTGAATTCCTTGACGGACCAGTCGAACAGATCGCGGCGGTTGGTCGCGACGGCAGTGGCCATCACCGACCAGGCGGCCCAGTACGAGTGGTTGTTGGTTTTTTCCAGCGGCAGGTTGTCCCAGTCGCTGACGACCTGGTCGGCCATTCGGCTGAACCAGGCCTCGATCTGTTGCGCTTGCTGTTGGTGAGTCGCCAGCGGCTGGGAGCTGGAGAACTTCAGGCGGATGTAGGCCGAGGCCATGCTGCCCAGCGCCCATTTGCGCATCGACTTGCCGGTATGGTTGAAGTCCTTGGACATCAAGGCATCGGCGCTGGCCCAGGCGCTCAACTGGTTGAGCGTGCATTCGAGCTGTTGCGCACGACCGTCGCGCATGAACTGCATCACCTGTTTGCTGGTGCCCCGTTCGATGCGAGTGATGTCGGCGGTGGCGTCGCGAAAGGCTTTTTCCGATTGCACGTTGAGGGTCGAGCGAGCCTTGTCGGAGCCTTCGTATTTGCTGCGAAATTGCAGCGCGCCGGTGTAGGGCGTTGGCGTGGCGTCGCAATTGCTCTTGCTGTCGCCAGTCTTGAATTTCTCCACCGGGGCCAGATAGCCCTGGGGCGGACGCAGCGGCGCGGCGGCCTGCGTGACGCCGGCGAACAGCGCCAGGCTGAGCAGGGCGGGCGCCAAACGGCTGTGCAGTTTTCGGTTGTGCATGGCAGACCTCATTGCCCGACCTGGGCGGTACGTTGCCCAGCGCTCGGGAATACGTTGCGTTTGCAGATTTTCGCTTCGACTTTCTGTGGCGCAGCACCCGCTTGCGGGCCCTGGACTTCAACGGCCAGCAGGTTCTGCGTGGCCCAGTCTTCGTCGGTGCGCAGTTCAAAGGCGAAACGACCGTCGGTGTCGGAGGTTTCCGGTTTGTCGATCTTGATGTCCTCGTGGCGACCGTTCATGTACCAGAGGGTGGCTTGCAGGGTTTTCACCGAAGGGTCGGCGAAGCGGATATCGATCTGATGGCTGCTGTTGCGCAGGTCCATGTTCTTGCTGTTGACCATCAACTCGTTCTTGCCCGGCTTGAGGGTCGAGTTGCTGCTCAGGAGCGCGTCCTTGCCTTCGCAGCCGTTATCGAGCAGGGCCATCATCTGGCGGTAGATGGTTTCCTGGTCCAGGCGATACAGCGGCGAGAACTCCCAGATGAGGATCTTCGGCGGGGTTTTCTGGAACTCCTCGCTGCCCAGGTACTGCAGCATCGAACCTTCCAGGCCACCGCCGGGGAAGGCAACGTTGAGGATGTCGGCGCCGATGGCCTCTTCCAGGAAACCGGCGAAGTTGTAGTTCTTGCCGCTGTGGCTGGTGCCGACCAGGGTGATCTGTGGGTTGCCGGCATCGCTGAACAGGTCACCGTCCGCCGCCTCGCCCTTGGGCTCGGTGGTGAACTGGTCCATGTACTGGATGGCGTAGCTGGTGCCGCACAGTTGCCCGGCCATGTTGTGCAGGGTGCCGGTCTTGCCCATGCGCCCAGACTTTTTGGTCTCGAATTCACGCTTGGGAATATCGGCGAACTCGGGCAGGTGCTTGACCTTCTCGGCGACGATTTTCGCCGTGCGCTGGGCGCCATAAGGGGTCCAGTGCTGGTCACCGCGGAAGTAGAAATCATGCGCGGGCAGGGTCTCGGGCAGCGCTTCGTTGGTCAGCGGCGAAAGGTCCGGCACCACGTAGCCCATCTCGGCAAAACGCGCGAGCATGCCCTGGTAGTTTTTCAGCGCCTTGTCGTAATCGAACGCGGCCTTCTCTTGTGGGTTGAGCTTGTTGCGGTTCACCAGGCCACGGGTCGGCTGGTAGACCACCACCAGTTCAATGCCCTTGCTCTTGAAGGCTTCGCGCAATTGCTTGAGGCGACGAAAGCCTGCCGGCGTGGTAGTGAATTCGGTGCGCAGGTCTTCCTGGGTACGGAACAGCCAATCGCCCTGGGCTTGCACCAGGGTGGTGAAGTTCTGTTGGTAACGCGTGGTGTAGTTTTTCGCGTCATGGGCTTCGGGGCACAGGTTGCAGCACGGCTCGGCACTGAAGTTCGGTGCCTTGGCCGCATCGGCGCTGGCCGCGTCACTGACGCTGAACAGGGCGGCGGCCAGGCCGGTGAGGCTGAGCAGTTTGATCAAGTGGGGTTTCATGAATGTCATCCTCAGTCGCGCATTTCGGTCTGGCGTTCGACGGGGTCGATCAGCACGGCTTTTTGCTGGCGCACCAGCAGGTCGAGGATTTCGTCCTGGCGTTCGCCGAGGATCCCCGAGAAGCTGATGCCACTGGATTTGGTCGGGGCAAGCATCGACACCCGGTACAGCTCGACGCTCAGCGGCGAGTCGATGGACAGCGGTCCGCTGCCGTTGGCGGCCAGCTCACCGCCGACCACGATCAGCGACACCTGGGCGTCGAACGGGTCGAGCTTGATGTCGCGGTCGGTGTCGGAAAGGTCCTTGATGTGGCCGTAGACCCCGGTCAGGCCGTTGGCCATGGCGATGTTTTCGTAGAGGCGGATGTTCACGCTGTTACGAATGCGAATGCCGTGGCGCCGGTTGCTGATCACCTTGTTGCCCCACAGCAGGTTGTCGCCACTCTCGTAGAGGGTGATGCCGTCGGTGTGGTTGCGGTAGATCTCGTTGTAGGCCACCAGGTTGTTGACGCTGTTACGGTCGATCACCAGCCCCGACAGTTTGTTGTCGTAGCTGCGGTTGTTGAAGATGAAGCTGTCGTTGACTTCCCGGGAAATGATGATGCCGTGCTTCTTCTTGGTGCCATGCACGGTGTTGTCGGCAATGATCAGCCCGTGGGAGCGGTCATGGGGGTCGATGCCGTAGACGATGTTGTCTTTGTAGGTGTTGCCCTTGACCACGAAGTCGCGGGTTTCATAGCAGTAGAAGCCGTACCACATGTCCGAGAATTCGGAGTCGATGATCCAGCCGCTCGGTTCCGAACGCTTGAGCACCTTGGCCATGTTCGGCGTGTACTGGGAAATACTCACCCCGTAGGACTTGCTGTTGGCGTAGCCGAAGCTGGCCATCTGGCTGTTGACGATGTAGGTCTGGGTGCCGCCCCAGGCCAGCAGGAACGGGCGGAATTCCTTGGGCGAGCGGAAGGTCGCCGGGCCGTTGGTTGATTCGCGCCAGCCGGTGATTTTGCTGTCGCGCACAAACAGCTGGCCGTCGTTGACCAGGAACGAACCGGCCTCCTCGGACAAACGCAACTCTTGGGTCTGCTTGTCGATATCGAGGATGCCCTTGGCGCCGACCACGATCGGCAAGCGGGCCAGGAACACCCCGGGCGAGGTTTCGCTGAAGTACTGTTTGGGTAGCTTTTTACTCAGGTCCTTGAGGTTGAGGTAACCGTCGTCAATGAAGATCGCCTGGGGGATGCCGTGTTGGCGCACCACCCATTCGGCCATCTTGTTGTCGCCGCCGATGAAGTCCTTCAATGCGTTTTCCTGCATCATCCGCCGCACGCTGACCTTGCCGGCCTTGCTGCGCACGATCTTGGCTTCCACCGCTTGCGCGGTGTAGCCGGACAGGTCGGGCAGCGTCGGTGCCGCCAGTTCCAGGGGCGCCGTCGGCGCACTGCTGACGGTGTAGGTCTTGGCCTGTTGCAGCTCCTTGGCCACGGTCACCGGCTGGCTTTTGCCCACCGGCGCGCCAGGCTCGACGCTGGCGAACGCAGCGTTGCCCGCCAGCAGCAGGGCGGCGGCCAACAGGTTGATCGCAGGGTTGTTCATCCGGGGCACTCCCTTGGCGGCTCGCATCAGAAGCGCCAGATCACGTCGACGAATGCGCGGTGCATGTACGAGTCGACCTGGTTGCCGTAGGCATCGCCGGGCTTGAACACACCGCCACGAAAGCGCACCAGCGCCGCCGGTTCGTCGATCGACTTGCTCAGGCTGGCCGGCAGCAAGCCTTGCTTGAAGTACTTGGTGACCACCAGGTCGACTTCCTGGCCGAGGTCCTTGTTACCGTCTTCCAGCGGCAGCGAGGTGCTCGACAGCAGCGCGCCGGTGACGTCGTCGTAGTTGTTGTCCACGGCATTGATGCCGTTGCTGCCGACCGGCTTGTTGCCGTCGACGCGCCAGAACTTGTGGTAGACCAGGCTGGCGTCGTAGTCGTCCTGGAGCATCCAGGAACCGAACAGGGTGGCGCTCTGCATGTTGTTCATTTCGCCACGGAAAGCCTCGCCAAAACGGTGGACTCGGGCGCGGGTGCCGGTGTAGTTGGAACGGTTGCTCTGCAGGCCGTTCTGCTCGTAGTCGGCGCTGGAACGGGCGTAGGCGGCACCGACCTGCCACTTCGGATCGAGGCGCAGGCGCACCCCCAGGTCGGTGGCCCAGCCATCGACATCGCCGCTGCGCTTGGCCTCGGCCGGGTGGCTGCCATCGGCGTTGAGCGGGTTGACCGTGTCGCGCTCGCCGGACATGCCGGTGACGCTGGCCCAGTAATTGACCGTGTTGGTATTGCGCCAGTTGTAAGCGTCGCTGTTGGCTTCCAGGCCGACCCAGCTCAGGTCGCCATTCTGTTTTTTGTCGCTGGCGTCGCTCGCCTCGCCCGGTATCGGGTAATCGAGCTTGCCGTCGTCATGGGTGTGATGGGCGCGCAGGCCGACCCATTGCCCCGGTGTCCATTGCGTTGCGACATCGCCGAACACATGCAGGCGGTCCTTGTCCTGAGGGGCCAGTTTGGTGAGGTCGGTGCGGTATTCGCTGAAGCGTTCGGCGATCCCGACGTTGGCTTTCAACAGGGTGGTGTCGAAGGTCCAGTTCAACGCTTCGATGTTGGTGTCGCGCCATTGTCCGTCGTCGTTGCGCAGGCGTTGGCGACCGAACTTGAGAACCTCGCCGGGGTAAGGGGTGAGGCCGCCGTAAGCGACCCAGAACTCGCGCATGGCCAGGTAGTTCTTCTTGCTCTTGCGACCGTCGTCGTTGCTGCCCTGGGTGCCTTCGGTATCGGACTGCTGCAGGGTGTCGGTCTCGATGATGTCGGTGGAGGTCACGGCCTGGCCCATGGCGTAGGCGCTCCAGTTGCCGCTTTCGCCATAGACCCACGGACGCAGGTCCAGGCCCACGCCGTTGACGTCGCCGCCAGGCGCGGTGCCCAGGTCGCGGTCGTCTTCGGATTGACCGGTGATCTTCACGTCCAGGCCCATGTGCTTGGTATCAGTCATCGCGGCCAGGGTCGGGCAGGACCACAGCAGGGCGAAGCTCAGGCCGATGCCAGCCTTTACAAAGGGATTCAACTTCATAGGGATTCCTCACCATCTTCTTGCAGGGCCTGCACGTTCAAGGGGGTCTGGCTTACGGCGCCACGGATTGCCTGTTCTTGTTGCAACAGGCGTTGCGCCTCGGCCAGTTGCGCGGGCGGCAATTGGGCTTCGAGTGTCTGTGCCAGCTCAGTGGCTTGCGGGGTGTTCTGGGCCTTGGCCAGTTGGCTGAAGACATAGGCGTTGAGCAGGTTGGGCCGGGTGCCCTTGCCTTGGGAGAACAGTTGGGCGATGGCGAAGTCGGCGCTGTTCTGGCCATTGCGCGCAGCGGTCAGCAGGTGCTCCAGGGCTTTTTGCGAATAGACCTGGCCCAGGTAGCCCCGGCGGTAGATCTGGCCGAGGTAGTAGTCGGCGGCGACTTCCCGGCCCACGGCTTTCTGGAAGTGGGATTGCGCCTGCTTGGCGTCGGCCGGCACCCACTTGCCGTCGTAGTAGAGTTTGCCCAGCAGCAGTTCGGCCCGCGGCTGGTCGGCCGCGCGACCGTTTTCCAGGTACTCCATCAGCTTGTCGACATCCCCCAGTTCAGGGAAGTCGTAGAGCAATTGGGCCAGGCTGACCCAGGCGGCGGGGTAGGCGGGGGCGATCTGCTCCAGCATGGCCTGGGCGGTTTTTTCGTCCGGGGTGCCGAGGCTGGCATCCGCCAGGACCCGTGCCACGCTGTCCATGCGCTGGGCCGACACGGTGCCGCGGCTGAAGCCGGCCTGCAGTTGCTTGAGCAGTTCGGCCTGTTGCTCGGGTTGGGCACGTTTCTGATAGACCGTGGCCAATTCGACGTAGCAGATGTCGGTGCTGCTCAGCGCCACTTTGCAGATTTTCTCGATGTCATCCAGGTGCTGGTCGTAGGTGCCCTGGGTGCGATACAGCAGCACCTGGGCCAGGCCGGCTTCCGGGTAACCGGCGCTGCGCCATTGGCTGATCTGCTGCTGCGCGTTCACGTTGGGAAAACTGTGGGGATACTGCAGGTACAGCATCGCCAGCGGGATCAGGGTATTGCCCTCGCCATTGGCGAAGGCCTTTTTCAGCAAGCCTTCGGCTTCGTGCTGCTCGGCTTCGCTGGAACCCGGCTTGGCCACCAGCAGGCGACCCAGACGGGCCTGAGCTCGTGGCGAGATTTCGGCGGCAGCCCGGTAAGTGGCTTCGGCGGCCTTGATCTGCGCCGGGTCACGGGTTTCCACCTGCAGGTCGGCCAGGCCAACCTGGGCTTCGCTGTATCCCAGCTCGGCCAGTTGTTGATAGTTCTGCTGCGCCAGCGCGGTGTCGCCACGTTTCAGCGCTTCGTTGGCCAGGCGCTGGTCGGGCAGGCCGGCGCAGCCACTGAGGCCGATGGCCAGGGCCAGTGCGCAGAACGCATAACCCTTGTGCAAATAGGCTTTTGTGGGAGCCGGGCTTGCCCGCGATGGGCATGGTTGGGTGTGCCTGGCGGACCGAGGCGTTGCTTTCGCGGGCAAGCCCGCTCCCACAATGGCTCGCTCCCACAGAGGCTGCGGTGTTCTTTGGAATGGGGGCGTGATCACAGGCATGTCCTCCGCTTAAAGACCTTTGGCCATGGCTTTGTCGATCAGCCAGTTGAGGGACGGACCACGGTCGCTGCTGACTTCCACCGGGCGGCCGGCGAAGGTGCTGTCCAGGGGAGCGTCAGGCTTGATCTGCACGCGGATGTCGGAGGACAGGTCGGCGCTGTTGAGGCTGGTGCTGCTGACGATCTTGCCGCTGCGCAGCTCGTCGTCGCCGGCCACCTGGAAGTTCACTGCGGTGCCTGGGCGCACGTCGGCGAACTGGCGATAGGTGAAGCGCGCCTCGACGTTGGCCTGGCTGTTGCGCGGCACCAACTGGAAGATCACATCGCCCTTGCTGGCGTACTGGCCGTCGGCAACCATCTGCTGGGCCACGGTGCAGTCGCAGGGGGAGGTGAGGGTGCCGGTCATCTGCTTGCCGAACAGTTCCTCAACCTTGGCCGGCTGCAACTGGTCTTCGTCCAGATGGCCCTTGAGTACGTCGAGCATGCTGGTGCTGAAAGTCGCCAGGGGCGCGCCCTTGGCGGCCACGCCGTCGGTTTGCACCAGGCTCTGCACCGTGCCATCGCGGGGCATGGTGACGTTCATTCCCGGCACGCTGACCAGGCCCGCCTGGGCATGGCTGACGAAGTACATGCCGTACACCGACTTGAGGATGAAGCCGAACGCCGCCAGGCCAATGACGAAGATCCCGGCGCTGAAGGTCACCGCCCGCAGGCGACCGAAGGCGGTCATGCCGCTGCCACCGTCCTTGAGCTTGCGCGCCTTGGTGAAGTTGTCCCGTTGCAGGGTCGCCAGCACGTCGCCCATGGTCACGATATCGCCAGACAGGTGCGAGGTGATCAGGTGGCGCAAGGTCGAGATGTCCTGGGGTTCCAGGTTCTGGAACTGGCAGCCGACGCGACCGGTCTGGCGGTCGAACGAACGGACCATCAGCTCGACGTCCATGGCCAGGCCAAGGTTGTCGATCAGAAACTGCAGCCGCCCCTTTTTCACCTCACCGACCTTGAACGGGATCTGCCCACCATTGAAGCTCAGGCCACCGGCCGACAGGTCGATCAGGCGCGCCTCCACGGGCGTGCGGTCCGGGCCGAAGAAGCGCAGCTTGGCCGGGATCTTGACTCGGGCGTGTTGGCGTTGGGCTTCGGATTCATGCACTACGTTGACGTTCACGGCGGTATTCATAGGGGCGATTTCCTAGTTAATTCAGGCAAGGCGGGTCAGACCATCAGCAACAGCGCGGCGACAAAAATGCTGCCGGCGGAGAAGGTCATGGTCCGAGACGACCAGGTGTTGAACCAACGTTGAAAGCTGGCCAGGTCACGGGTCAGGGAAGTGGGCTGGCGAGTCCAGGACTGTTGATCGAGGCGGAAGAACACGTAGATCTTCACCAGCGCGCCAACGATCTGGTTGTAATAGAGAATCACCGGGTAGGCCGGGCCGATCCGGTGTCCGGAGCAGGACAGCAACAGGGTCAGGAGCAGCCGGGTGATGCCGATCCACAGCAGGTACACCAGGATGAAGGCGGTGCCGTACTTGAAGCTGGCGATGATCGCCACGGTCAGGCCCAGCAGTGAGGTCCACATCGACACGCGCTGGTCGAACAGCACCACTGAGGTGAACAGACCCAGGCGTTTCATCCCCAGGCCCAGAGCCCGGGAGTTCTGCCGCAGGTTGTTGCCGTACCAGCGGAACATCAGCTTGCGACTGGCCTTGATGAAGCTCTTCTCCGGCGGGTGCTCCACGGTGTTGATCGCGGCATCCGGCACGTAGAAAGTGTCGTAGCCCAGGCGCATCAGGCTGAACCAGCTGGATTTGTCGTCACCGGTGAGGAACTTGAAGCGGCCCAGGCGCCAGTGTTGCAGCGAGTCGCTTTCGACATCGGCGATGAACTCCGGGTTGGTGACCACGGTCGCGCGGAACACCGACATGCGCCCGGTCATGGTCAGCACGCGCTTGGACAGGGCCATCGAGCACATGTTGATGTGGCGCTGGGCGAAACGCAGCTTGTGCCATTCGCTCATGATGTAGCCGCCGCGCACTTCACAGAATTCGTTGGTGGTCAGGCCGCCGACGTTCTCGAACAGTTGGAACCACGGCACGGTCTTGCGCACGACACCTTCGGCGAGCACGGTGTCGCCATCGATCACGGCGACCACGGCGCGGTTGTCCGGCAGGTGGCGGGAGATGGCGCGAAAACCGTAGGCCAGGCCGTCACGCTTGCCGGTGCCAGGGATGCGCACGAAGTCGAGTTTGACGTGAGCCGGCGGGTTCATTTTTGCCCACAGGCTTTTCACCAGCAGCTCATCGGACATTTCCACGATCGAGCAGACCAGGGTGGTCGGGAAGCCGCACTCGATGGCTTCGCGGATCACCGAGCTGTACACCTGGGCGGTGGTCAACGCGTCGATACGAAAACTGGTGACCATCAGAAATACATGGGACGGATCCGCCGCGCTGCCCAGCTTGCGCACTTTGCGCCGCAGGTGCGGGTAGACCACGTAGAGAAACAGCATGCCGCGCAGAAAGTGCGTGGCACCCATCGAATAGCGCCAGATACCCACGGCGCCAATCAGGAAAATAAAGTCCTTGGACTCGGCGTCAAAGGTGGACGCGGGCAACAGTAAGGCCAGGCCCATCAACAAACATAAAAACAACAGCCAACCGGCGGCCTGGAGTAGGCCGTGTTTTAGCCTGTGCATAATCGCAATCCTAAAGTCAGTGGCAAGCTCCGGGGCCCGGTAGGAGCACAGCTTGCTGGCGATGGCGAATGTGAGTCCGTCATCGCCGGCAAGCCATGCACCTACAGGTGATCCAGGTGTCGGCGCCTTACCAGCAGATGCCTTCGGTGCGGCCGCTGACGCTGGTGGCCTTGGACATGAAGCCCACCAGGTCGATGACCTGTTTGCCGTGGGGCGCGTCCTGGGCCAGGGCGCGGAACTTCTCGTCACGGTTGCCGAGGATGATCACGTCGCAGTTGTCGATCACCGAGTCGAAGTCCGAGTTGAGCAGGGACGAGACGTGGGGGATCTTCGACTCGATGTAGTCGCGGTTGGCGCCGTGAACCCGGGCGTACTCGACATTGCTGTCGTAGATGCTCAGGTCGTAGCCCTTGCCGATGAGCATTTCTGCCAGGTCTACCAGCGGGCTTTCGCGCAGGTCGTCGGTGCCCGCCTTGAAGCTCAGGCCGAGCAGGGCGATCTTGCGTTTGTCGTGGCTTTCGACGATATCGAAGGCGTTCTGCACCTGTGACTCGTTACTGCGCATCAACGAGTTGAGCAGCGGCGCCTCGACATCCAGGGAGCTGGCGCGGTAGGTCAGGGCGCGCACGTCCTTGGGCAGGCAGGAACCGCCGAAGGCGAAGCCCGGGCGCATGTAGTACTGGGACAGGTTGAGGGTCTTGTCCTGGCAGACCACGTCCATCACATCGCGGCCATCGACGCCGACGGCCTTGGCGATGTTGCCGATTTCGTTGGCGAAGGTCACTTTGGTGGCGTGCCAGACGTTGCAGGTGTACTTGATCATCTCGGCCACGGCGATGTCCTTGCGGATGATCGGCGCGTCGAGTTCTTCGTACAGCGATTGCAGAACGTCGCCCGAGGCGGTGTCGAATTCGCCGATTACGGTCATCGGCGGCTGGTCGTAGTCCTTGATCGCCGTGCTTTCACGCAGGAACTCAGGATTGACCGCAACGCCGAAGTCGATCCCGGCCTTCTTGCCCGAGCAGTCTTCGAGGATCGGGATCACCACGTTGGCCACGGTGCCCGGCAATACGGTGCTGCGCACCACGATGGTGTGGCGGGTGGTCTTGTCACGCAGGACAAAACCAATCTCGCGGCATACCGCCTCGATGTAGTTGAGTTCCAGGTCGCCGTTTTTCTTGCTGGGCGTACCGACGCAGATCATCGACAGGTCGGTGTCGCGAATGGCCTCGGCGAAGTTGGTGGTACCCCGCAGGCGACCGGTCTGGATGCCTTGTGCGAGTAGCTCGCCCAGGCCCGGTTCAACGATCGGCGAACGACCGGCATTGATCATATCGATCTTGTCTTTGGCGACATCGACGCCGACGACGTCATGGCCTCGTGCAGACAGGCAACCGGCACAGACTGCACCGACGTAACCCAAACCAAATATGCTGATGCGCATCGCATTTACCTCTGTGTTTATCACGCCATTAAATGGCCGAAGTTAATAGTGTTCAGCGGTCGTAATTAACGCGGAAGTTCGGCAGGCGAACACCGCACTTCCTTCTATTGGCATGCTCAGTGGCGAGTGTCTAAATAAGTGCACTCAAGTTGTGCGTAACTTGGCCTGATTGTGTTGGCTCGCCCTGATATGCAGCCGGGCGTCCTTTGGGGCGCCGTGGTGCAACTGTCGGGTGATCCTGAGGTTCGGCAAAATGCCAGTAACCTTAACCACTTAGGTGCCCGCATTGAGCACGCTTATGGGGGGCGCAGCCTTGGCCTTTGGGCAATAGTGAGGTGAGGGGTCTCCTGTCGTTCACTGTTATCCCGGTTTAATGGTGAAGCCTGCCAAGTTCAATGTGACAACTTGGTGAGTGGCTTGGCACTTGGCGTAAGTTATCTCCTACAGCGACATGGAGAATCGTTACCGGTGGTATGAGCGGCGTATTTTCAGATAGTTCATGGCCGTTCATCCCCCACTCTGAAATTTCTTGAAATATTGGCAAAGATGGCACTGCTCTCATATTGATAGCACTTGCCGTTTGGCCCTTTATTAATGGGGAGTTAATTGACGGGGATAGTTTTATGCCACTACCGGGTTAAAAAAACGGTGCCACTAGTGAAAAAAATCACCCCTGTCGAGTGAAATTAAAGTTAGCGCAATGGGGTGGTGGTTTTTTGGCGCCATAAGAATGGCGTGATGACGTGCAGAGAGGAGAAAGGGGGGCGGGGCGCACGTACCGCTGGTCGGGCCGTGCGCCAGGAGGGTGCGTCAGTCCTCGGCGTGGTCGCGCAGGAACACCAGGCTGTCGGGTTTCGACTGCTCGGCGCTGTAGCGGTAACCCTGCTGGTCGAACTGCTTGAGGTCGGCGGGGTCGTTGATGCGTTCCTGGATGACGAAGCGGCTCATCATGCCGCGGGCCTTTTTCGCGTAGAAACTGATGATCTTGTACTGGCCGTTCTTCAGGTCCTTGAACTCGGTATTGATGATCCGGGCATTCAGGGCGCTGCGCTTGACCGCCGAGAAGTATTCGTTGGAGGCCAGGTTGAGCAGCACGTCGTCGCCTTGCTCGGCCAGGGCCTCATTCAACCATTCACTGATCAGCGTGCCCCAGAACGCGTAGAGGTCCTTGCCCCGGGCGTTGGCCAGCTTGGTGCCCATCTCCAGGCGGTAGGGCTGCATCAAGTCCAGCGGGCGCAACAGGCCGTACAGGCCCGAGAGCATGCGCAGGTGTTGCTGGGCATAGTCGAAATCGGCTTCGCTGAAAGTCTGGGCATTCATCCCGGTGTAGACGTCGCCCTTGAAGGCCAGCAGCGCCTGCTTGGCGTTCTGCGGGGTGAACGCCGGGGTCCAGCTGCCAAAGCGCGCGGCATTGAGGCCGCCGATCTTGTCGGAAACGTGCATCAGTTCGCTGATCTGCGCCGGGCTCAACTCGCGCAACTGCTGGATCAGTTCCTGGGAATGATCGAGGTATTGCGGCTGGGTGAAGCGCTGGGTGGCCGGCGGTGTTTGGTAATCGAGGGTCTTGGCGGGGGAAATCACCATCAGCATGAAGTCGTCTCCTTTAATCGTGCGGGGATTCTAGGGGGTTGGGCGGTTTGACTCCAGCTATCAGGACGATAGGTGCCGGGCGGTGTGCGTGTGGTAGGAGCAAAGCTTGCTCGTGATGAACGATAAGCGGATTTTGCGCGCATACCGCGTCGCGCCAATCTCGCCAATCGCGGCATAGGTATCTACACAACTGTGGTGCGACGTTGTACCTGTGGGCCGACCGGGGTGTTGGATTAGACCGAGTACATATCCATTTCTTCGGTAACGGCCTCCTATGGTTCCGCCAGACGGCGGCTCACTTTTGAACAGCGCAAAAGTAAGCAAAACGCTTTTACCCCACCACTCGGTGCCTCGCTTAGGCTCGGCATGCCCGTACTCCGACATTGATTTGGGGGCCGCCGCAATGGGCCATCCATGGCCCAGTGCGGCTAAACCGGCGTCCTGCCGGTTTACCCCCCAAATCAATATCGAAGTACGGCCAGCGTGGTTAACGGGGCGCCCAGGATCAAAAACAAAGCGAGGCGGCCTAAAAGCCGACCTGATCGCTAGGGCATGCGCGGTGTCGCTTCTACTTCCTAAGACGCTGACGAAGTCAGCAATCTTTTGATCTGGCTCTGGCTCTGGCTCTGGCTCTGGCTTTGGTTTGGCTTTTTTGATCCTGGGCGCCCCGTTAACCACGCTGGCCGAACGCAGGCTTGAAGCCGTGGGTAACCCGGCAGGACGCCGGGTTAGCCGCCCCGCGCCATGGATGGCGCGTGGCGGCGGCCCACGGTTTCAAGCCGGAGTGAGGGGCACACCGAGCCCAAGCGAGGTGCCAAGTGGTGGGGCAAGAGCCTTTTGCTTACTTTTGGGCTCCTCCAAAAGTGAGCCGCTGTAAAAGCGGAACCATAGGAGGCCGTTACCGAAAAAATGGATATGTACTGGGCCCAATCCAACACCCCAGCGGCCGCCACGCAAGCAAGCTCCCTCGCCACAGGCCGCTACAACGTTGTGTAGATACCTATGCCAATCGCGGGCAAGCCTTGCTCCCACAGA
This sequence comes from Pseudomonas sp. P5_152, assembly GCF_033989915.1. Lineage (NCBI taxonomy): Bacteria > Pseudomonadati > Pseudomonadota > Gammaproteobacteria > Pseudomonadales > Pseudomonadaceae > Pseudomonas > Pseudomonas sp. P5_152. Next base: position 4,147,992 of record NZ_JASFAH010000002.1, read on the forward strand.
AGGAGGGGAGGCAAGGTGCGGATGGGCTATAGTGCCGCGGGGTTTTGCAACGGAGACGTCCCTTTGCGTATCGCTTTACTGTTTGGCGCCTGGCTGTTCAGTGCGGGCGTGCTTGCCGCGCCCAACGAACCGGCCACCCTCGATCGCAGCACCTGGCCAGAGCAACTGACCAGCCCGACCCTGTTCGATGTCGCCTCACGGGCGGAGATCCTCGCGTTCTCTCGGGCTCTGCTCGACAGTGAAGGGCTCGACGAGCCGGCCCTGAAGCAGCGCCTGGGCTTGCGCATGATCAATCTCGAGGCGATCAATGCCCTGCGCGAGCGGATGTGGGTGCGCTTGCTGGCCAACTACGGGTTCGCCGAGCAAAGCTGCGACCAGGACGCCTCCTTCTGTTTCCTGGTCGAGGACCGCGAGACATTGCGCCAGCAGGCCGCCAAGTTCGAACTCGGGCCGGACTCCTTTTATACCCGTTGGGCCGAGCCGAGCCGGGAGTTTCACCAGCACTACCTGGACGAACAATTGCGCAAGGCCGCGTTGCTGCCCCAGACGAGCAGTGAAGTCGAGCTGTTTGGCGACTACGAGCGTAATGGCGAGCCCCTGCATGACCGGCTGTTTGTCCTGAGTTTCGACAGCGGCGCCAATCGGGTGCCGGATCACACTGCCTGGCTGACCGAGTATCTGCGCAAGGCCAATCTGTCCGGGGTGTTCTTTGTCTTGGGCAGTGATATCCAGGGCCGCCTGGCGCAACAGTCGGTCGCCCAGTTGCAAAGGCTTTACGCGGGCCAGTGCGTCGGGGTCCAGGGGTGGCAGTTCCGTTCCCACAGTCACTGGCAGGACTGGCAGTACTCGGTGACACGCAGCATCGAACTGGTGAAGAAGCGGCTGCCGGAAAACTTCGTGCCGCTGTTCCGCCCACCCAATGGTCAACGGCGCACCGATGGTGCGGGGTTTTTCCAGGCCCAGGGGCTGCAGGTGGCGCTGTGGGACATCGATCCGGCCGACAGCACCCGGCAACTGACGGGGGAGCAGAGTGCACAGCGGGTCTTGACCCTGATGTTGCTATGGCGCCATGGGGTGATCAATTTCAACACCCGGCAGGATGGGGTGAAAACGGCGCTGCCTTGGCTGTTGGCGCGAACGGCGCAAAGCGGGATTGGCTGGGAGGAGTGTCGGCAGGCATTTCGTTGAAAAGGTAAAAGCCCGGAATCATTGGCTTTCGGCCGATTTTCAGGGGCAATTCGATGCAGGCGGACTTCCGACTTTAACGGTGCCGGTGCCATGCGCCAAGCGGTATTTATCGGGTAAAAAAATAAACTTCAAAAAAGCATCAAAGTGCTTTTTTCTGTCATGGGTTTTGGAGTATTACGAAGACAGACCGCCGAAACCTGCAACACAGGTGGCGTCTTCCAAGACCCCTTGTGTGCAGTTCACTTGAGTCGTGCCGTAGGCGCACGTCAAGTGGACTCGGTGGCCACTTCGAGGCGCAGAACTGTCACGGTATTGCGTCGACTGGCTCCCACAAAGGTGACCGAGTATGGATGATCACGGACGTAGTTCTTCTTCCAACCAGCCAATCCTTTATGTACTCGATACCAACGTATTGATTCACGATCCCAACGCGTTGCTGAACTTTGAAGAGCACCACGTTGCCATCCCGATGACCGTCCTTGAAGAGCTGGACAAGCTCAAGAGTGGCCATCACAGCGTTGCCGCCGAATGCCGCCAGGCCATTCGCCTGATCGACAAGACCCTGGGCGACGCATCCCCTGAAGACGTTGAACTGGGTGTGCCGATCCAGCGTGGAAAAAGCGGGCCCAAGGGGCTGCTGTCGATTCTGATGAGCAAGCGTACCGAACCGAACATCGTTCTGCCCGAGCACCTGAACGACAACATCATCATCAACCAGTTGATCGACCTGCACGCGCGCGAACCGGAGTTGCCGGTGGTGCTGGTCACCAAAGACATCAACATGCGCCTCAAGGCCCGGGCCTGCGGGATCGCGGCAGAGGACTACAGCACCGACCAACTGGTTGATGACGTGTCGTTGCTGCCCAACGGTTATCACAACATGACCGGCTCCTTCTGGGACCGCGTGAGCAAGGTCGAAACCCGTCAGGACCACGGCCGCACCTGGCACCAGGTGCAGTTGATCGACAACCTGCCGGCGGTGCACATCAACGAATTCATCATCGACGAGCAGGGATTTGTCGGCTGGATCAAGGAAATCCAGGTCGACAAGCTGCTGATCCTCGACCTGCATCAGGAACCCCTGTTGCACCAGGAAGCCTGGGGTCTGAAACCTCGCGACATCTACCAGAGCCTGGCGCTGTACGCCTTGCTGGACCCGGACATCCACCTGGTCAACCTGTCGGGCGCTGCCGGTTCCGGTAAAACCATCCTGGCCCTGGCCGCGGCTATCGAGCAGACCATGGTCAGCAAGCGCTACCGGCGCATTATCGCCACCCGCAGCGTGCAGGGGCTGGACCAGGAGATCGGCTTCCTGCCGGGTACCGAAGCGGAAAAAATGGAGCCTTGGCTTGGCGCCATCACCGATAACCTCGAAGCCTTGCACATGGATGACGAAAGCACCCATGGCAGCGTCGACTACATCCTCAGCAAAGTGCCTTTGCAGTTCAAATCCCTCAACTACATCCGCGGTCGCAGCTTCCAGCAGAGCCTGATCCTGATCGACGAATGCCAGAACCTCACGCCGCACCAGATGAAAACCATCATCACCCGTGCTGGTGCCGGTTCCAAAGTGGTGTGCCTGGGTAACCTGGCGCAGATCGATACCCCTTACCTGTCCGCGACCAGCTCCGGGCTGACGTACCTGACCGAACGCTTCAAGGACTTCCCCAACGGTGTGCACATCACCCTGCAAGGGGTGCCACGTTCGATTCTGGCCGAATACGCCGAATCCCATCTGTAACCTCCTCGGCAAACACGGGCGGCCCAACAGCTGCCCGTTTTTTATGGCCCGCTGTGTCCCTGATATTCAAGCGTGCGGAAAATTGACCCGCGGGTTTACAATCGGCGCTCCTGATCAGGAGTAACCCCGTGCTGACTCATCTCGATTCCCAAGGTCGCGCCAATATGGTCGACGTCACCGAAAAAGCCGTGACGTCCCGTGAGGCCACGGCCGAAGCGCTGGTGCGCATGCTTCCCGAAACCCTGCAAATGATTGTCAGCGGCGGCCATCCCAAGGGCGATGTGTTCGCCGTGGCCCGTATTGCCGGAATCCAGGCAGCGAAAAAAACCTCCGACCTGATCCCGCTGTGCCATCCGCTGATGCTGACCGGGGTCAAGGTCGAGCTCAGTGCCGAAGGGGTCGATGCCGTGCGCATCACCGCGCGTTGCAAGTTGGCCGGGCAGACCGGGGTGGAAATGGAAGCCCTGACCGCCGCCAGCATCGCGGCGCTGACCATCTATGACATGTGCAAGGCCGTGGACCGGGGCATGGTCATCGAGAGTGTGCGCCTGCTGGAGAAGCTGGGTGGCAAGAGCGGGCACTATCAGGTGGCCGGGCAATGAACCTCACCGTGAAGTTTTTTGCCCGTTACCGCGAAGCCCTGGGCGTGGATTCGGTACAGGTAGAGGGCGATTTCGCCACGGTCGACGATGTCCGGGCGCTGCTGGCGCAACGTGACGGCGCCGAGGTGCTGAGCGAGCAGAACCTGATGTGTGCGCGTAACGAAGAGCTGTGCCAACTGGATGAACCGGTCGGCGACGGCGATGAACTGGCGTTTTTTCCCACTGTGACCGGAGGCTGAGTCATGGCGATTCGCGTGCAGGCGTCGCCCTTCGATCCGGGCGCTGAAGTCAACGCGATGCATGCCGCCAATGTCGGCGTGGGCGCGGTGGTGAGTTTTGTCGGCTACGTGCGTGACTTCAACGACGGCCTCGATGTGGCCGGGATGTTCCTGGAACACTACCCGGGCATGACGCAGAAGGCGCTGGGCAAGATTGCCGAGGAGGCCGAGCAGCGTTGGCCGTTGCTCAAGCTGGAAGTGCTGCACCGCATCGGAGCGTTGCAGCCGGGCGAGCCGATCGTGTTTGTCGGCGCCGCCAGCGCCCACCGCCAGGCGGCGTTCGACGCCTGCGCCTTTGTCATGGACTACCTGAAGACCCGCGCGCCGTTCTGGAAAAAAGAACTGACCAGTGACGGCCCGCGCTGGGTGGACGGGCGTGACAGCGATCACGCGGCAGCGGATCGCTGGAAACCGTAACCTCCAACGCTTGATATCCCCACTCGACCAATGGCCGAGATACCTCCGTGCGCCTGATTGACGAGTAATACATAAAAGTCCAGTATGGAATTATAAGTATAAAAAACCGCTTGAGGCTTCAAGCCTTGAGCGTGCAATTGCTTCTCTTCCTCTTGCCAAACCAACAACAACTCGCGAGAAATTCAACATGAAGAAGCTTCCCCTCATCAGTGGTCTGGCCCTCAGTCTGTTGGCGTGCAGCCCGTTGTTCGCGGCTGAGAAAACCCTGCGCCTGGGCATTGAAGCGGCATACCCGCCGTTCGCCTCGAAAACCTCCGAAGGCACGATCACCGGTTTTGACTATGAAATTGGCAATGCGCTGTGCGCGCAGATGAAGGTCAAGTGCGAGTGGGTCGAGGGTGAATTCGATGGGCTGATTCCTTCCCTCAAGGTGAAGAAAATCGATGCGGCCCTGTCGTCCATGACCATCAACGAAGACCGCAAGAAGTCGGTGGATTTCAGCCACAAGTACTACTTCACCTCGTCGCGGTTTGTGATGAAGGACGGTGCCGTGGTGGATGACCAGTACGCCAGCCTCAAGGGCAAGACCCTGGGGGTTCAGCGCGCCACCACCACTGATCGTTTTGCCACTGAAGTGCTGGAGCCCAAGGGCGTGCTGGTCAAGCGCTACAGCAACAACGAAGAAATCTACATGGACCTGGCCGCCGGTCGTCTGGACGGTATTTTCGCCGACACCATTCCGTTGAGCGATTTCCTCTCGATGCCGCGTGGCAAGGGTTATGCGTTCGTCGGGCCAGAACTCAAGGATCCGAAATACGTCGGTGAAGGCGCCGGGATTGCGGTGCGCAAGGGCAACAGCGAACTGGTCGCCGAGTTGAACAAGGCCATCGACGGCATTCGCGCCAATGGCGAATACCAGCAGATTTCCCAGAAGTACTTCAAGTCGGACATCTACGGCGACTGATTAACTGCTATCGCGAGCAAGCGGAGCGCCGCCCGGCTCGCTCCCACAGGTTTGATCGGTGTATGCGGGGGTGTTTGTAGGAGCGAGCTTGCTCGCGATGGTCGTCAACGATGACGCGCCAAGCCTGATTCAACACGGCATCCTCGCGTGCTTCGCTGGCAAGCCGCCAGTGCCTGTCCGCGGTTCAGCCGTGCACGGCCTTCAATTCCTTCAGGTGCTTGTACACCGTCGCCCGTCCCATGTTCAGCACATTGGCCACATAGTTGGAGGCGCTTTTGCCCTTGAAGGCGCCTTCGGCATGCAGGGCCAGCACCAGTTCGCGCTTGTGCTCGCGGGTCAACACGCTCAGGCCCAGTTGTCGTTCCCGCAGCCAGTTGTGCAGGAAGGTGTTGATGCGCTCCTGCCAGTCATCGCGAAACAGTGAATCCGGCTGTGGGATCAGTTTGCTCGGTGACAGGAACAGGTCCAGTGCTGCCTTGGCGTTCTCGAACAGCGAAATGTTCAGGTTGATGCACAGCACGGCCATCGGGTGGCCGTTGCTGTCGCGCAGGACACTGCTCAGGCTGCGGATTTTCTGGCCATCCCAATTGAGCTTCTCGTAGGGGCCGATGTTGCGTTCGCTGATGTCCTCGCTGAGCATGTCTTCGAGCGCCGCATCGCCGCCGATTTCACGCTTGGACAGGTTGTTGGCGATGTAGTCGATTTTCTGTGTGCGCAGGTCGTGCAGCACCACCTCGGCGTGGGGGAAAAACAGCGTGGCAATGGCGTCGGCGATTGCCCGGAAGTTATCCAGTGCAGGGTCTTGTAGAGGTGGGGTCATCGGTGCTGCTCCAGGCAATCGGCGCCCCGTGAGCCGGGGCGCTGGAAGTTTGCCGCAATCGGGTTCGAACGTCACCCCGGCGCCGGCTCAACCCAGGCGCGAAGGGGAGAGCATGCTGGCGCTGAGGCCAAAGTGTTGCAGTGCCGGCGGCAGCGCCTCTCCGCGGACCAGCGCCGCGCTGGCCTGGCCCATGGCGGGCGAAGTCTGGATACCGTAGCCGCCCTGGGCGGCAACCCAGAACAGCCCGGGTACTTGCGGGTCGAAGCCGCTGACCAGGTCGCCATCGCTGACAAAGCTGCGCAGGCCGGCCCAAGTACGGGTCGGGCGGCGGATGGTCAGGGTGGTGGCCTCTTCGATCTGGTAGATGCCCATGGCGATGTCCAGTTCTTCCGGCTGCACGTCGTGGGGCTCTACCGGGTCGGCGTTGGCCGGCGAGCCGAGGAACATCCCGGCATCGGGTTTCATGTAGAAGGACTCGTCGAGGCTCACCAGCATCGGCCAGGCGTGGCAATCAAGGTCCTTGGGGCCTTCGAAGATAAACGCCGCGCGCCGCTTGGGGATCAGCCCCAGCGGCTGGGCGCCGGCCATTGCACCGAGATGGTCGGCCCAGGCGCCGGCGGCATTGATGATGATCGGCGCGCTGAACGTCTGGCCGGCGGTCTGCACGTGCCACAGCCCCTGGGGATCACGGCTCAGGCCCAGCACTTCGCAATCGGTGTGCAGCTGTCCCTGATTGCGGCGGATGCCCCGCAGATAACCCTGGTGCAGGGCATCGGTGTCGATGTCGGTGGCGGTCGGGTCGTAGATTGCGCCAAAGACTTTTTCCCGACGCAGGATCGGCAGGCGCGCCAGGGCCTCGTCGGCGCTGAGCAACTGCATCTGCGGCACCGTGGCCTTGGCACTGAGGTATTGATTGCGCAACTCATCCGGGTCGCCGGTGAAGTCAACGGTCATCTCGCCTCGAGGGGTGAGCAGCGGGTGTTCGCAGAAGCCTGCTGGCGGGGCATCGAAGAATTCCCGGCTGGCCTGGGTCAGCGCGCGTACTTGCGGGGTGCCATACGCGGCGGTGTACAGCGCCGCGGAACGCCCGGTGGAATGGTAGGCCGGGTGGGATTCGCGCTCGAGCACGATGACCCGGCCGTGGGGCGACAGCCAGAAACCGGTGGAAGCCCCGGCAATACCGCCGCCGATGATGATGAAGTCTGCCTGGGTCATGAACGTGTCCTTAAAGGCGTAAACACCTGTCCCTTGTAGGAGCGAGCTTGCTCGCGATGGCGGTCGGTCAGCCAACATTAATGTTGAAGATGATGGCCTCATCGCGAGCATGCTCGCTCCTACAGGGATTTGGGTCAGTTGAGCAGGTGGTAGATGGCATTGGCCAGCGCGATGTCTTCCAGGCCCAGGCCGATGGAGCGGAAGAACACGTGGCGCTCGTACGTCGGGCGTGGTGTCTGGCCGCTGAGCAGTTGCGCCAGGTCGCCGACGATCGCCGCCGGGTTCCAGTCGTGTTGTTCGCGGGCGATCAACATTTCCCCGGCAGCGTCTGGAGTGGTCCGACGGTAGTCGCAATACACCTGCATCTGGCCGAGGCTGTGCGGCGGGACTTCGTGGGCGCGCACCGCGTTGGTACTGATGGAGGTGATCAAGGCGGGCTTGCGCAAGCTCAGTGGGTCGATCACCGGGCCGGCGGAGGAGGTGCAGAGCATGATCACATCGGCCTCCTCGAGCGCCGCCTCCAGGCTGTCCTGGATCTGCAGGCGCGAGTCCATGGCCATCCACTGCGCCAGAGCCTCTGGATCACGCGTCGCCAGGCTTGGCGAATAGAGGCTGATGCTGTGCCACTCGCGCAGTTGCCGGGCGTAGTGCAGATGCACTTGGGCTACGGGGCCGCTGCCGATGATCACCAGGCGAGTGGCATCCGGCCGGGCCAGGGCATCCACTGCTACTGCCGTGGTGGCGGCGGTGCGCGCGGTGGTCAGTTCGCCGGCATCGCACAGCAGCAGAGGCTGGCCGGTGCGCATCGACATCAGCAGGGTCCAGGCGGTCACCAGCGCGCCGCCTTGCGCACGCACGATGTAGGGCGAGGTTTTCACCCCATAGACAGCATCTTCGGCCAACACCCCGAGGTAATTGATGAAGTCCCCGGCACCCTGGGGGAACTCCACCAGTTGCTGGGCCGGTTGCACGGCCTGGCCGGCTGCCAGGTCACGGAACAATTTGCGCAGGATCTGCGGCACGTCAACCTGCGCCAGCAGTTCGCGAGCCTGGGCTTGGTCGATCACAAAAGGGGAAGGGGGCATGCGCAGGCTCCGTGGATTTGCGTGTGAACTAATTTGTCCATTGTGGACTTATTGTTCTTGTTGGCAATATCCAGGCGTAAAAAAAGCGCAGTCCGTGACCGGCTGCGCTTGGGGTGTGGCGACCCGAACTTACGGGCGCTTGCGCTCTACCGGGCGCAGCAGATGGGTCGACGGGGTTTCGCAACTGATCTTGCGGCCCAGCAGCGCCTCGATGGACGGTAGCTGGTAGGAGTCATCTTCACCGGCAAAGCTGATGGAGACGCCCTCGGCGCCTGCACGACCGGTCCGGCCAATGCGGTGCACGTAATCGTCCGGCACTTCCGGCAGGGTGAAGTTGATCACGTGGCTGATGCCGTCGATGTGAATCCCGCGGCCGGCGACATCGGTGGCCACCAGGACGCGGATCTTGCCCTCGCGAAAACCTTCAAGGGTCTTGATGCGCTTGTGCTGCGGCACGTCGCCCGACAGTTGGGCAGCGTTGACGCCGTCGCGGACCAGGCGTTCTTCGATGCGCCGCACTTCGTCCTTGCGGTTGGCGAAGACCATCACCCGCTCCCAGCCATTGTCGGTCACCAGGTTGTAGAGCAGCTTGTACTTATCGGCACCGGCAACGGCGTAGATGTGCTGTTCGACGTTTTCGCTGGCAACGTTCTCGGCTTCGATCTCGACGATGGACGGGTCGGTGGTCCATTGCTTGGCCAGGTTCATCACGTCTTCGGTGAAGGTGGCCGAGAACAGCAGGGTCTGGCGTTCGCTTTTCGGTGGGGTCTGGCGAATGATCTGGCGCACTTGTGGGATGAAACCCATGTCGAGCATCCGGTCCGCTTCGTCCAGCACCATTACTTCGACCATGTCCAGGTGCACGTCGCCGCGCTGGTTGAAGTCCAGCAGGCGGCCTGGGGTGGCGACCAGGATGTCGCAGTGCCGGGCTTCGAGGTGCTTGAGCTGCTTGTCGAAGTCCATGCCGCCGACAAAGGTCATGACGTTGAGGCCGGTGTACTTGGTCAGGTCGGCTGCGTCCTTGGCGATCTGCACCACCAGTTCACGGGTCGGCGCGATGATCAGTGCCCGTGGCTCACCCATGTAGCGCTCTTTGGGCGGTGGAGTCTGCAGCAACTGGGTGATGATCGAGACCAGGAACGCGGCGGTCTTGCCGGTGCCGGTTTGTGCGCGGCCGATGGCGTCTTTGCCGGCCAGGGTGAAGCCCAATACCTGCGCCTGGATCGGCGTGCAGTACGGGAAGCCCAGGTCCTGGATGGCGTGCATCAGCTCCGGGGCTAGCTTGAAGTCGTGGAAGCGGGTCTTGCCTTCCTGGGGTTCGACGACGAAGTCTTCGAGTTTCCAGGCCACGACCGGCGGTTTTGGCGCGCGTTCGCGACGCGGCTTCGGGGTCTCGCTGCGCGCTTTTGGCGGGGCAACGTCGGTGGCCGGTGTGTTCACCGGCTCGTTCTGCGGTGCCGCGACAGCTGCGGTCCGCCCAGGCTGATGACCGTCGGTGCGGTGGCTGGTGGTTGGGGAGGGTGCGCTGGAGCTGGGCGCGAGCTGCTCAGCCTCGCTTTTACCGAACATTTTCTTGAGTGCTTTGAGCACGGTCATCTCATCAATTGGTTAAGGAATGTACGCCGGCCAGTGTAATGCAAGAATCGGGCGCGGCGTAGTGCGTTGGTCACACTGCTACATAGATGTGGGCGGATTAGCGCAAACGCTCGGCGAGCCAGGCGCCAATATCACGAATTTCTTCAGGTAACACTTCATGCCCCATTGGGTATTCCTGCCATGTCACGGTGACACCACGGGTCTTCAAGTACTCGTAGGCGCTGCGGCCCATGGCGTTTTGCACCACCTCATCGTACTGACCGTGCAGGCACAGCACCGGAATACGTTGCTGGCTGGCGGATAGCTCGAGTTCGTCAGTGAAGGTGGGGGCATAAGTGGAGAGGGCAAGTACGCCACCCAGTGGACCCTGCCACTTGAGGAAGGTGCTGTGCAGGACCACCGCGCCACCCTGGGAAAAACCCGCGAGGAAAATCCGCGAAGGGTCTATTCCGCCCGCGCGCTGCTCTTCGATCAAATCGATGATGCGTTGCGCCGACGCTTCCAGTTGCTCGCGGTCGATTGCCCGGGCCGGACTCATGGCCAGAATGTCGTACCAGCTGGGCATCTCGTAACCACCGTTGATGGTCACTGCGCGGGTCGGCGCCTGGGGCAGGACGAAGCGCGTGGTCTGCAGGGTTTCCTGCAGGGCTTCGGCCACGGGCAGGAAGTCGTAGCGGTCGGCGCCCAGGCCGTGGAGCCAGATGACACAGGCGTCTTCCGGCTTGGCGGGGTGAAGAATCAAGGGCTCGGTCATGGCTGCTCCAATGTTGTGCGTTCGCCCGCTTTGAGTGCGAGCTCAAAGTGCACGGCGGGTCGATCAGTTAAGAAGTTGTCGCAAGGTTGCAAGTTTTGCTCTTGACCTGCGGCTGAATCGCTTTAGCGCCCGGTGTGGTACGGGCCTTGCTATGGGAAAACCTGTGCACGCGATCCTGCGCCTGGCGGTAACACTATCAGGCAACCGCCCGGCGCGGGAGAGCAAAAAATCCGCTGATGGACGTTCGCCATAGGCCGCTACGGGCTTGGCAGACAAGAAAGGGCTACAGCCCGTTCGGCCGATTGGTGAGCAGTGAGTTTTCCATGATGTGGATTTTCTCCTACTAGACTCATAGCTAAGGTCTTACGCCGCTTGACCCTAAAACAAGCCAACACGGGTCAACAGCGCCTCATAAGGGTGCGGCAGGACTCAAGCTCCGACACAACAAGAGCAAAACTGGAGGTTTGAATGAAGATGTTGAAATCCACCCTGGCAGTGATGACTGCGGCCGCAGTACTCGGTGTCAGCGGGTTCGCTCAGGCGGGTGCAACCCTGGATGCAGTGCAGAAGAAGGGTTTTGTACAGTGCGGCGTCAGTGACGGTCTGCCGGGTTTCTCGGTACCGGATTCCACCGGCAAGATCCTCGGTATTGATGCCGACTTCTGTCGCGCGGTGGCCGCCGCGGTATTCGGCGACGCAACCAAAGTGAAGTTCAGTCAGTTGAACGCCAAGGAACGCTTCACCGCGCTGCAGTCCGGTGAAATTGACATCCTGTCGCGCAACACCACCATGACCAGTTCCCGCGACGCGGGCATGGGCCTGAAGTTTCCTGGCTTCATCACCTACTACGACGGCATCGGCTTCCTGGTAAACAACAAGCTGGGCGTCAAGAGTGCCAAGGAACTGGACGGCGCGACCATCTGCATTCAAGCCGGTACCACGACCGAGCTGAACGTTTCCGATTACTTCCGCGGCAACGGCCTGAAATACACGCCGATCACCTTCGACACCTCCGACGAAAGCGCCAAGTCGCTGGAATCCGGTCGTTGCGACGTGCTGACCTCGGACAAGTCCCAGCTGTTCGCCCAGCGCAGCAAGCTGGCCGCACCGAAGGACTACGTGGTTCTGCCGGAAACCATTTCCAAGGAGCCACTGGGCCCTGTCGTGCGTAATGGCGATGACGAGTGGCTGGCCGTGATCCGCTGGACAGGCTACGCCATGCTCAACGCTGAAGAGGCCGGCATTACTTCGAAAAACGTCGAAGCCGAAGCCAAGTCCACCAAGAACCCGGATGTCGCTCGTATGCTCGGGGCGGACGGTGAATACGGTAAGGACCTGAAGCTGCCGAAAGACTGGGTCGTGCAGATCGTCAAGCAAGTCGGCAACTACGGTGAAGTGTTCGAGAAAAACCTCGGCAAGGGCACTCCGCTGGAAATCGACCGCGGGCTGAACGCTCTGTGGAACAACGGCGGCATTCAATACGCACCACCAGTGCGCTGATGGTTCTATCACCCGGTGGGCCAACCACCGGGTGATGTTCTGTACCATTATTTCTGGGGCACTCCATGCAAAATTCTATCGGCGCACCAAAGCAGAGGCTCAGCCTCAGCGATCCAAAAGTGCGTGCGTGGCTATTCCAGATCATCACCATTGTGGCGGTGGTCTCGATGGGCTGGTATCTGTTCGACAACACGCAGACCAACCTGCAACACCGGGGTATTACCTCCGGCTTCGATTTTCTTGAGCGCAGTGCCGGTTTCGGTATCGCGCAAACCCTGATCGACTACACCGAATCGGACAGTTATGCCCGGGTGTTTGTCATCGGCCTGCTCAACACCTTGTTGGTGACCTTCATTGGCGTGATCCTGGCGACGATCCTGGGGTTTATCGTCGGCGTATCACGGCTTTCGAAGAACTGGATCATTGCCAAGCTGGCGACCGTGTACGTGGAAGTCTTCCGCAACATTCCGCCGCTGCTGCAGATCCTGTTCTGGTACTTCGCGGTGTTCCTGACCATGCCGGGGCCACGCAACAGCCATAACTTCGGCGACACCTTCTTCGTCAGCAGCCGCGGCTTGAACATGCCGGCCGCGTTGACGGCGGACGGTTTCTGGCCGTTTGTCGCCAGCATCGGCGTTGCCATTGTGGCGATTGTGCTGATGAACCGCTGGGCGACCAAACGCTTCGAGGCGACCGGTGTACCGTTTCATAAATTCTGGGTGGGCCTGGCGCTGTTCCTGCTGATCCCGGCGCTCTGTGCGTTGATCTTCGGCACACCGCTGCACTGGGAGTTGCCCAAGCTGCAAGGCTTCAACTTTGTCGGTGGCTGGGTGCTGATCCCGGAACTGCTGGCACTGACCCTGGCCTTGACCGTGTACACCGCGGCGTTCATCGCCGAGATCGTGCGCTCGGGCATCAAGTCGGTCAGCCACGGCCAGACCGAGGCGGCGCACTCCCTCGGTTTGCGCAACGGCCCGACCCTGCGCAAGGTGATCATCCCCCAAGCCCTGCGGGTGATCATTCCGCCGCTGACCAGCCAATACCTCAACCTGGCGAAGAACTCCTCGCTGGCGGCCGGTATCGGTTACCCGGAAATGGTCTCGCTGTTTGCCGGCACGGTGCTGAACCAGACCGGACAGGCGATCGAGGTGATTGCCATCACCATGAGCGTGTACCTGGCGATCAGCATCAGCATTTCCTTGCTGATGAACTGGTACAACAAGCGCATTGCGCTGATCGAGCGGTAAGGAATAGCGCATGAGTACTCATACTTTCAAACCGGACATGCCACCGCCGAGCAGCAGCATCGGCGTGGTGGCGTGGATGCGCGCCAACATGTTCTCCAGCTGGCTCAACACCCTGCTGACGCTGTTCGCGTTCTACCTGATCTACCTGGTGGTGCCGCCGATCCTGCAGTGGGCGATCATCGACGCCAACTGGGTCGGTACCAGCCAGGCCGACTGCACCAAGGACGGCGCCTGCTGGGTGTTCATCCAGCAGCGCTTTGGCCAGTTCATGTATGGCTACTACCCGGTGGACATGCGCTGGCGCGTGGACCTGACCGTGTGGCTGGCGGTCATCGGCGTGGCACCGCTGTTCATCTCGCGCTTCCCGCGCAAAGCGGTGTACGGGCTGAGCTTCCTGGTGCTGTACCCGATCATTGCCTGGTGCCTGTTGCATGGCGGCGTTTTCGGCTTGAGCCAAGTGGCGACGAGCCAATGGGGCGGCCTGATGCTGACCCTGGTGATCGCCACGGTCGGGATTGCCGGAGCGCTGCCGCTGGGCATCATCCTGGCCCTGGGACGGCGCTCGAACATGCCGGCGATTCGGGTGGTCTGCGTGACCTTCATCGAGTTCTGGCGCGGCGTGCCATTGATCACGGTGCTGTTCATGTCCTCGGTGATGTTGCCGTTGTTCCTGCCCGAGGGCATGAACTTCGACAAGCTGCTGCGGGCGCTGATCGGGGTGATCCTGTTCCAGTCGGCCTACGTCGCCGAAGTGGTGCGTGGCGGCCTGCAAGCGATTCCCAAGGGGCAGTACGAAGCGGCTGCCGCGATGGGCCTGGGGTACTGGCGCAGCATGGGCCTGGTGATCCTGCCGCAAGCCTTGAAGCTGGTGATCCCCGGTATCGTCAACACTTTCATTGCGCTGTTCAAGGACACCAGCCTGGTGATCATCATCGGCCTGTTCGACTTGCTCAACAGCGTCAAGCAAGCCGCCGCCGACCCGAAATGGTTGGGCATGGCCACTGAGGGCTACGTGTTCGCGGCCCTGGTGTTCTGGATTTTCTGTTTTGGTATGTCGCGCTATTCCATGCACCTGGAACGCAAGCTCGACACTGGCCACAAGCGTTAGGAGTTCTGTAATGAGCGAAGCAAGCAAACAGCCGGTGAGCCCTGAAGGCATTATTCAGATGCAGGGCGTGAACAAGTGGTACGGCCAGTTCCATGTGTTGAAAGACATCAACCTCAACGTCAAGCAGGGCGAGCGGATTGTCCTGTGCGGGCCTTCGGGTTCCGGCAAGTCGACCACCATTCGCTGTCTCAACCGCCTGGAAGAGCATCAGCAAGGGCGGATCGTGGTCGATGGCGTGGAGTTGACCAATGACCTCAAGCAGATTGAAACGGTGCGCCGTGAAGTCGGCATGGTGTTCCAGCACTTCAATCTGTTTCCGCACCTGACGATTTTGCAGAATTGCACCCTGGCGCCGATGTGGGTGCGCAAGATGCCCAAGCGCAAGGCTGAGGAGATTGCCATGCACTATCTGGAGCGCGTACGCATTCCGGAGCAGGCGCACAAGTATCCAGGGCAACTGTCGGGTGGCCAGCAGCAGCGGGTAGCGATTGCCCGGGCGCTGTGCATGAAGCCGAAGATCATGCTGTTCGATGAGCCGACGTCGGCGCTCGATCCGGAGATGGTCAAGGAGGTGCTCGATACCATGATCGGTTTGGCCGAAGATGGTATGACCATGCTCTGCGTGACCCATGAGATGGGTTTTGCGCGGACGGTGGCGAATCGGGTGATCTTTATGGACAAGGGGGAGATTGTTGAGCAGGCGGCGCCGAATGACTTTTTCGACAATCCGCAGAATGAGCGGACCCAGTTGTTCTTGAGTCAGATTTTGCATTGATTGGGGTTGCTGAGTGAGATGAACCCGGACTTGTTCCGGGTTTTTTTTCGCCCGAACGCCGCCCGACCCCAAGCAACCAACGGCTTTACACCTGACGTCGGGCCCCCCGCAACCAACATCCTCATTGCTCTACCCAGTCAAGCTGACTAACATGTCAAAAAAATTCATCCTATGATTGGATGAAAGGGCGAATTTAATGACAGACACTTCTCCACTGATCAAGCGTTCCCTGGTCGACCAGGCCTTGGAGCAACTGCGCCTGCGCATTAACACCGGCAGTTGGACGGTTGGCCAGCGCCTGCCCACCGAGCCTGAGTTGGCGGCTGAGTTGGGGATTAGCCGTAATACGGTGCGTGAGGCCATGCGGGTGCTGGCGTTTTCCGGGTTGATTGAGATTCGCCAGGGTGACGGCAGTTACCTGCGGGCGGTGGTCGATCCGTTGGATACGATGAAGGCCTTGTCCCGTTGCTCCCATGAACAGGCCCGGGAGACCCGGCATATCCTTGAGGTGGAGGCGATTGGGCTGGCGGCGTTGCGGCGGACCGATGAGGACCTGGTGGCCCTGCGTGAGGCGCTGACAGTCAGTGGTACCCACTATCACGGCGACCTTGATAGCTACATCGCCTGCGACATGGTGTTTCACCGCCGTTTGGTGGATGCCGCGCACAACCCGACCCTCAGTGAGCTGTACCGCTACTTCTCCAGCATTGTCGGCGCGCAGTTGCGCGAGACTTTGAACATCGTCCCCAGACGTCAAGCCGTGTTCGACTTGCATGTCGATTTGCTCGACGCCGTCTTGCAGCGCGATCCGGAGCGGGCCAAGGCCCTTTGCCGGCAGTTGATCAATGAGCCTTGAAACCGAGAATTCCATGTCCAGCCAACCGGCCAACACCCGCGATACCGTCTCCCCCAAACGCTCGGCAGAGCTTGAAGAGCTGCTGATCGATGCCGAGGCCGATGACGAGCAAGTCCAGCAGAGCCAGCCGCTGTTGCTTCGTCCCTGGTTGTTGTTGCTGGGGCTGATCCTGGTGGCGTTGAACCTGCGTCCGGCGCTGTCGAGCATGGCGCCGCTGCTCAGTGAGGTGTCGAAGAGTCTTGGCTTGTCGGCGGCCCAGGCGGGGTTGCTGACTACCTTGCCCGTGTTGTGCCTGGGGCTGTTCGCGCCCTTGGCGCCGATCCTGGCGCGGCGTTTTGGTGCCGAGCGCGTGGTGCTGGGGATTCTCCTGACCCTGGCGGGCGGGATCATCCTGCGCAGTTCTTTCGGCGAGATCGGCCTGTTTGCCGGGAGCATCCTGGCCGGCGCCAGCATTGGGGTGATCGGCGTATTGCTGCCGGGGATCGTCAAACGCGATTTTGCCAAGCACGCCGGCACCATGACGGGCGTCTACACCATGGCCTTGTGCCTGGGCGCCGCCATGGCCGCCGGCGCGTCAGTGCCTTTGAGCGAGCATTTTGGGCAGAACTGGACCGTGGGCCTGGGGTTCTGGGTGATT
Source organism: Pseudomonas sp. P5_152 (assembly GCF_033989915.1). Classification (NCBI taxonomy): domain Bacteria; kingdom Pseudomonadati; phylum Pseudomonadota; class Gammaproteobacteria; order Pseudomonadales; family Pseudomonadaceae; genus Pseudomonas; species Pseudomonas sp. P5_152. Next base: position 4,164,775 of record NZ_JASFAH010000002.1, read on the forward strand.
CCGGCACTGCTTGCTGCGGTTTTCTGGCTGCCGCAGGTGGGGCAAAAACACGGCGCCCACAATGTCGCGTATCGGGTACGCGGGCTGCTGCGTGACCCGCTGGCCTGGCAAGTGACCTTTTACATGGGCCTGCAGTCGTCGCTGGCCTATATCGTCTTTGGCTGGTTGCCGTCGATCCTGATCGGCCGTGGCCTGACGCCGACCCAGGCCGGGTTGGTGCTGTCGGGTTCGGTAATTGTGCAATTGGCCAGTTCCCTGGCCGCCCCCTGGCTGGCTACGCGGGGCAAGGACCAGCGCCTGGCGATCGTGGTGGTGATGCTGATGACCCTGGGCGGGCTGTTCGGTTGCCTGTACGCGCCGATTGACGGCTTGTGGGGCTGGGCGATCCTGCTGGGCCTGGGGCAGGGCGCAACCTTCGCCCTGGCGCTGACCCTGATTGTATTGCGCTCGCGTGATGCCCATGTGGCAGCCAACCTGTCGAGCATGGCCCAGGGGTTCGGCTACACCCTGGCGTCCATGGGCCCGTTTGCGGTGGGCCTGGTGCACGACTGGACCGGAGGCTGGACCGCGTTGGGCTGGATTTTCGGGGTGATTGGCCTGGGCGCGATCATCGCGGGGCTGGGGGCCGGGCGCGCCCGGTACGTGCAGGTCGAAAGCGAACGGGTGTGACTGCGTCGCACTGGCGGTATTTGTGCTGCGAATGGCGGTAGTGTTGCCAAGGTTTGCAGACTATCGTGCAGGTATCTTTCGCAGCCATTTTTTGACCATGCAGGGAGCCTGCCCATGAGTGACGCCAATCGCGCCGTGATCACTGAGTTCTATCGAGCCTTTCAGCGCCTGGATGCCGAAGCCATGAGCGCCTGCTACAGCGAGGATGTGCTGTTCAGTGATCCGGCTTTTGGCGAGCTGCGCGGGCGCGATGCCGCTGACATGTGGCGGATGCTCACCACCCGGGCCAAGGACTTTTCCCTGACCTTCGACAACGTGCAAGCCGATGAGCGCAGCGGCAGTGCGCACTGGGTTGCCCGCTACCTGTTCAGCCAGACCGGCAACACCGTGGTCAACGACATCCAGGCCCGCTTCGTCCTGCGTGACGGCAAGATCTGCGAGCACCACGACACCTTTGATCTGTGGCGCTGGTCGCGCCAGGCCCTCGGTGTCAAAGGCCTGCTCCTGGGCTGGACGCCGCTGGTGGGCAATGCCGTGCGCAAACAGGCGCTCAAAGGCTTGAGGGCGTTCCAGGCCAGTCGCTGATAAGATCTGCAGCTGTTTTCCTTCAAGCCCTGAACGTCACGTGAACAGCCCCAGCCAATCCCCCGTCATACCCGTCGACCCCGTGGTGCCTGCCAGCAAGCCCTGGTTCGTCTACCTCGTTCGTGCGGCCAATGGCGCGTTGTATTGCGGCATCAGCGACGACCCGCAAAAGCGTTTCGCCAAGCACCAGAGCGGCAAGGGCGCGCGATTTTTTCTCTCGAGCCCGGCGATGGCGCTGGTCTATACCGAGGCCTGCCTCGACAAGAGCGAAGCGTTGCGCCAGGAACGCCTGATCAAGAAGCTGCGCAAGAGCGCCAAGGAATGCCTGGTGGCGACTTATCACCCTGAGTGATCAGTTGTCATCAGGCAGATGGGTAGGCTGCTATTCGATTGCGCGCTAAGCTGCTGGCTTCTTACATCAGCGGCGGATTGTGTATGTCAGAGTTGATTCTTCACCATTACCCGACTTCTCCTTTCGCAGAAAAGGCGCGGCTGTTGCTGGGCTTCAAAGGGTTGTCCTGGCGCTCGGTGAACATCTCGCCGATGATGCCCAAGCCCGACCTCACGGCCTTGACTGGTGGCTACCGCCGTACGCCGGTGCTGCAGATCGGTGCCGATATCTATTGCGACACCGCGCTGATTGCCCGCCGACTGGAGCAGCAAAAAGCCCTGCCGGCGTTCTTCCCCGAAGGTCAGGAAATGGTCAGCGCCACGGTCGCCGCCTGGGCCGACTCGGTGGTGTTCCAGCATGCGGTCAGCCTGGTGTTCCAGCCCGAATCGATAGCGGTACGTTTTGCCAGGTTATCACCGGAGGCGGTGAAGGCCTTTGTCGCCGACCGCGCCGGACTGTTCAGTGGTGGTAGCGCCACCCGGTTGTCGGCGGACCAGGCCCGTCATCAATGGCCGACGATCATGGCGCGCCTTGAGCAGCAACTGCAGCGTGATGGCGACTACCTGTTCGGTGAGCCTTCGATTGCCGACTTCGCCTTGGCCCATCCGCTGTGGTTCTTGAAGGCCACGCCCGTCACTGCGCCCCTGGTGGATGCCTATCCGACAGTCTCGGCCTGGCTGACCCGGGTACTGGGTTTCGGTCATGGTGCATTCAGTGAGATGAGCGCAGAAGAAGCCTTGCAGGTGGCGCGGGACTCAACCCCGGCGGCCCTGCCGGATGAACCGTTCAACGAACCGAACGGATTTACCGCAGGCCAGCAGGTGGTGATCGCGGCAACCGACTACGGGGTTGATCCGGTGGCCGGCGAGTTGCTGTTTGCCGGCAGTGAAGAGCTGATCCTGCGCCGCGAAGACCCGCGTGGTGGGGTGGTGCATGTGCACTTTCCGCGGTTTGGTTTTCGTATCGAGGCTTGCTAGCAGCGGTCAAGATCGCAGCCTGAGGTGAGCTGCTGCGATCTTTTGACCTGGTCTATTTCAAGGCAGCCAGAATCGCCTCGGGCTCATAGCCGCGAATCAGCGTGCCGTTCACGTCCAGCACCGGGATGCCGCGACCGCCCAGGGCCTCATAGACCTTGCGCGCCTCGGCATCTTTCTCGATGTCGTATTCCTTGAACGGTATGCCCTTCTGATCAAGGAAACGTCGGGTCAGCTTGCAGTAGCCGCACCAGTCGGTGGCGTAGAGCACCACCCGGGCGTTGGCCCGGACCTGCTCGGCGACCACCTGCGAAGGGTTGAACAGCCGTTCGATCTTGCCCCAGTTCTGATAGACCACCAGCACCAGTACAATCAGCAGGACCTTCTTCAGTGCGCCTGCGAGCATCAGTTGCGACGCTTGAGCTGGTCGGTGAGGGAGGTCGGCAGGCCCTTGATGACCAGGGTGCCGGCTTCTTCGTCGTACTCGATCTTCGAGCCCAGCAGGTGCGCTTCGAAGCTGATGGACAGGCCCTCGGCGCGGCCGGTGAAACGACGGAACTGGTTGAGGGTGCGTTTGTCGGCGGGGATTTCCGGCGACAGGCCATAGTCCTTGTTGCGGATATGATCGTAGAAGGCTTTTGGGCGTTCTTCGTCGATCAGTTCCGACAGCTCCTCCAGGCCCATGGGTTCACCCAGCTTGGCCTGGCTGCTGGCGTAGTCGACCAGGGTCTTGGTCTTCTCGCGGGCGGAGTCTTCCGGCAGGTCTTCGCTTTCGACGAAGTCGCTGAAGGCCTTGAGCAGGGTGCGGGTTTCACCCGGGCCGTCGACACCTTCCTGGCAGCCGATGAAGTCGCGGAAGTACTCCGAGACCTTTTTCCCGTTCTTGCCTTTGATGAACGAAATGTACTGCTTGGACTGCTTGTTGTTCTGCCACTCGGAGATGTTGATCCGTGCGGCCAGGTGCAACTGGCCCAGGTCCAGGTGCCGGGACGGGGTCACGTCGAGCTGGTCGGTCACGGCCACGCCTTCACTGTGGTGCAGCAGAGCAATGGCCAGGTAGTCGGTCATGCCTTGCTGGTAGTGGGCGAACAGGACGTGACCGCCGGTCGACAGGTTGGACTCCTCCATCAACTTTTGCAGGTGCTCCACGGCAATTCGGCTGAACGCGGTGAAGTCCTTGCCGCCGTCGAGGTACTCCTTCAGCCAGCCGCTGAACGGATGTGCACCGGACTCGGCGTGGAACAAGCCCCAGGCTTTGCCTTGCTTGGCGTTGTAGCTCTCGTTGAGGTCGGCGAGCATGTTCTCGATGGCGGCGGATTCGGCCAGTTCCGAGTCGCGGGCGTGCAGGACTGCGGGTGTGCCGTCGGGTTTTTTGTCGATCAGGTGGACGATGCAATGACGGATCGGCATGGGCTTCTCGGCTGTATGAATGGAGGAGGGCGTGCTCCCCCGAAAAAGTGCCCAGTGTACCGCACCTGTTGGTTTTGGCGGTGCTCGACGGGGTTGGGAGGCGGGTCATGCCGGGCTTATGCGCTTTTTTGCGGATTTAGAGCAATAAAGCTGACCAAATGGGTAGGTAGAGGCGGATATTTCCCCGTCTCTGTGCTAGTTTTGCCCGGTCTTACGCGAAGTCACTGCGTTAAGCGTGCATTCAGCATTTGTCAGGTCGAACCAAACCCTGATTTCGGTATCTATAACCCCGACCCGTCGGTGTTGTAGCCGAGGGTGCCAGATCCAGAAGATCGGGCTCGATGGCTGACACTGCACTCTGCAATCCATATGAATTTGATAGGGAAGGAACACTACATGGCTCTTACTAAAGACCAACTGATCGCCGATATCGCTGAAGCTATCGACGCGCCTAAAACCACCGCGCGTAACGCACTGGACCAACTGGGCCAAATCGTTGCTGATCAACTGGAAAACGGCGGTGAAATCACCCTGCCAGGTATCGGTAAGCTGAAAGTGACCGAGCGTCCTGCCCGTACCGGCCGCAACCCTTCGACTGGCGCTGCCATCGAAATCGCTGCCAAGAAAGTTATCAAGCTGGTTGTGGCTAAAGGCCTGACCGACGCTGTTAACAAGTAAGACGCATAAAAAAGAGCCGCGCCCCGGAGCAATCCGGGCGCGGCTTTTTTGTGCCTGGCGTAATGTGCCAGGCGAGACTCAGCTTTTGCGAACCCAGCGCTCGCGCCAGACTTGCTGCTCGGATTTGGTCTGGAAGGTCCAGGCGACAAAGCGGCTTTGCTTTTGTCCCTGGGACATCTCCACTACCTGGCTCTCCAGCACGCCGGCCTTTTTCAGCGCGGTCTGGATGACTGGCAGGTTTGACGCTTTCGAGACCAGGGTACTGAACCACAGCACCTTGTGTTGAAAGTGCGCGCTTTCGGCGATCAGTTGCGTCACGAACCGCGCTTCACCACCTTCACACCACAACTCGGCGGACTGTCCGCCAAAGTTCAGTACCGGCAGTTTGCGTTTCGGGTCGGCACGGCCCAGGGCGCGCCATTTACGTTCGCTGCCCTTGGTCGCCTCGTCCATGGAGGCATGGAACGGCGGGTTGCACATGGTCAGGTCAAAACGTTCGCCCGGCTCCAGCAAGCCCAGCAGGATGTGCTTGGGATTGCTTTGCTGACGCAGCTGGATGGCTTTGTTGAGGCCGTTGGATTGCACAATGGCTTTGGCGGCGGCCACTGCGGTCGGATCGATTTCCGAGCCGAGGAAGTGCCAGCGGTAGTCGCTGTAGCCGATCAACGGATAAACGCAGTTGGCGCCCATGCCGATGTCGAGCACCTTGACCGGAGCGCCGCGGGGGATCTCACCGTCGTTGACGCTGGCCAGCAGGTCGGCAAGAAAGTGCACGTAATCGGCACGTCCCGGCACCGGTGGGCAGAGATAGTCGGCCGGGATGTCCCAATGGGCGATGCCATAGAACGACTTGAGCAATGCCCGGTTGAACACCCGCACCGCATCCGGGCTGGCGAAGTCGATGCTCTCTTTGCCATAGGGGTTGATGATCACGAACTGCGCCAGTTCCGGCGTGGTCTTGATCAGCGCCGGGAAGTCGTAACGGCCCTGGTGGCGGTTGCGCGGGTGCAGGCTGGCCTTTTCGCGGGGCTCCACGGCTTTGGCCGGGGTCGCGGAATCAGGCTTCTTGCGCGCAGGGCGGGGTGTGCGGGGGGTGGTCATGGGCGTAGTCGATTCGGGTGTGGCTGAAAGAGACGGGCATTGTCCCACATCCAGGCGCTGTGAATGCAATTGTGAAGATCAGCACGAATCCCTGTGGGAGCGGGCTTGCCCGCGATGGCGATCTGTCAGTCACATCAATGTTGAATATGAGGGCCTCATCGCGTTCAAGCCCGCTCCCACAGGGTGTTGTGGTGTTTGTGGGGAAGGGGCGGGCACAAAAAAGGGAGGCCGTTGCGGGCCTCCCTGTTTTATAGCGGTATGCCGTTACAGGCTGGCAATCCGCGCGTGTTGCTCGGCCAGCTTGCCCAGAGCCTGTTCGGCTTCGGCCAGTTTGGCGCGTTCTTTCTCGATGACTTCGGCCGGGGCCTTGTCGACGAAACCGGCGTTGGACAGCTTGCCGCCGACACGCTGCACTTCACCTTGCAGGCGCTGGATTTCCTTGTCCAGACGGGCGAGTTCCGCACCCTTGTCGATCAGGCCGGCCATCGGCACCAGCACTTCCATCTCGCCAACCAGCGCGGTGGCCGACAATGGCGCTTCTTCGCCGGCTGCCAACACGGTGATGGATTCCAGCTTGGCCAGCTTTTTCAGCAGGACTTCGTTCTCGCTGAGGCGACGCTGGTCTTCGGCGCTGACGTTCTTCAGGAAGATCGGCAGGGGTTTGCCCGGGCCGATGTTCATCTCGCCGCGAATGTTGCGCGTGCCCAGCATCAGGCCCTTGAGCCATTCGATGTCGTCTTCGGCCGCCTGGTCGATGCGTGCTTCATTGGCCACTGGCCAAGGTTGCAGCATGATGGTCTTGCCGTCGATGCCGGCCAGCGGCGCGATGCGCTGCCAGATTTCTTCGGTGATGAACGGCATGAACGGGTGCGCCAGGCGCAGCGCCACTTCCAGCACGCGCACCAGGGTGCGACGGGTGCCGCGCTGGCGTTCGATCGGGCCGTTTTCGTCCCACAGCACTGGCTTGGACAGTTCCAGGTACCAGTCGCAATACTGGTTCCAGATGAACTCGTACAGGGCCTGTGCAGCCAGGTCGAAGCGGAACTGCTCGAGTTGGCGGGTTACTTCTGCTTCGGTGCGTTGCAACTGGGAGATGATCCAGCGATCGGCCAGCGACAGCTCGTAGGCTTCGCCGTTCTGGCCGCAGTCCTCGCCCTTGTCCAGCACGTAGCGCGCAGCGTTCCAGATCTTGTTGCAGAAGTTGCGATAGCCTTCGACGCGGCCCATATCGAACTTGATGTCGCGACCGGTGGACGCCAGCGAGCAGAAGGTGAAGCGCAGGGCGTCGGTGCCGTAGCTGGCGATGCCGTCGGCGAACTCGTCGCGGGTCTGCTTCTCGATCTTTTTCGCCAATTTTGGCTGCATCAGGCCGCTGGTGCGTTTTTGCACCAGGGTTTCCAGGTCGATGCCGTCGATGATGTCCAGCGGATCAAGGACGTTGCCCTTGGACTTGGACATCTTCTGGCCCTGGCCGTCGCGCACCAGGCCATGTACGTACACGGTCTTGAACGGCACCTGCGGCGTGCCATCCTCGTTCTTCACCAAGTGCATGGTGAGCATGATCATCCGGGCAACCCAGAAGAAAATGATGTCGAAGCCAGTCACCAGTACGTCGGTGGAGTGGAACTTCTTGAGGAACTCGGTCTGTTGCGGCCAGCCGAGGGTGGAGAAGGTCCACAGGCCCGAGCTGAACCAAGTGTCGAGGACGTCGTTGTCCTGCTGCAGGGCAACATCTGGCCCCAGGTTGTGCTTGGCGCGCACTTCGGCTTCGTCGCGACCGACGTAGACCTTGCCCGACTCGTCGTACCAGGCCGGAATCCGGTGGCCCCACCACAGCTGACGGCTGATGCACCAGTCCTGGATGTCGCGCATCCACGAGAAGTACATGTTTTCGTACTGTTTCGGTACGAACTGGATGCGGCCGTCTTCCACGGCGGCAATCGCAGGCTCGGCCAGTGGCTTGGTGGAAACGTACCACTGGTCGGTCAGCCACGGTTCGATGATGGTGCCGGAGCGGTCGCCCTTGGGCACTTTCAGGGCGTGATCGTCAACGCTGACCAGCAGGCCGGCGGCGTCGAACGCAGCGACGATCTGCTTGCGCGCTTCAAAACGGTCGAGGCCGGCGTATTCGGCCGGGATCTTGCCGTCGATGCTGTCGTTGAGCGTACCGTCGAGGTTGAACACCTGGCAGGCAGGCAGCACCGCGGCGTTCTTGTCGAAGATGTTGAGCAGCGGCAGGTTGTGGCGCTTGCCGACTTCGTAGTCGTTGAAATCGTGGGCCGGGGTGATTTTCACGCAGCCGGTGCCGAATTCAGGATCACAGTAATCGTCAGCAATGATCGGGATGCGGCGGCCAACCAGCGGCAGCTCGACGAATTGGCCGATCAGGGCCTTGTAGCGTTCATCGTTCGGGTTCACGGCCACGGCGGAGTCGCCGAGCATGGTTTCCGGGCGAGTGGTCGCGACGATCAGGTAATCGTTGCCTTCAGCGGTCTTGGCGCCGTTGGCCAGCGGGTACTTGAGGTTCCACAGGAAACCTTTCTCGTCGTGGTTTTCCACTTCGAGGTCGGAAATCGCCGTGTGCAGCTTGGTGTCCCAGTTGACCAGGCGCTTGCCGCGGTAGATCAGGCCGTCTTCGTGCAGGCGCACGAACGCTTCCTTGACCGCTTCCGAGAGACCGTCGTCCATGGTGAAGCGCTCGCGGCTCCAATCCACCGACGAGCCGAGGCGACGGATCTGCCGGCTGATATTGCCGCCGGACTCATCTTTCCATTCCCAGATTTTTTCCAGGAATTTCTCACGGCCCAGGTCGTGGCGGCTCTGGCCCTTGGCTTCGAGCTGACGCTCCACCAGCATCTGGGTGGCGATACCGGCGTGGTCGGTACCCGGTTGCCACAGGGTGTTGCGACCCTGCATGCGGCGGAAACGGATCAGGGCGTCCATGATCGCGTTATTGAAACCGTGACCCATGTGCAGGCTGCCGGTGACGTTCGGCGGCGGGATCATGATGGTGTAGGAATCGCCCGCGCCTTGCGGGGCGAAGTAGTTCTCGGACTCCCAGGTGTTGTACCAGGAAGTTTCAATTGCGTGCGGCTGGTAGGTCTTATCCATGCGCGGCGGGACCCTATTGGCATTTATTCAGGAAAAGCCGGCAAGTATAGCGGGGATGTCGCCTGGGGCGTAGAGCGAGCTGATGGCAGGAGGGAGAAATCTGCTGTTTTTTCCAGGAGCGGCGGTCGCGGTGCTCCAGTCTCGTGTGGGAATTGCATTGGGCTGATGGGGGGAGGGGCAGGTGGGGAGCTAATTAGCGCGATAGTTTCCTTGGCATATAAGGAATTTGCCTACAAGTTTGCTTGTTTGAGTAAGTGCTGTGTGTGCGTAGTATTCAAGGAGGTGTGTGCAAGTTGAATGTGCTGCACAGTGCCTGCAGGGAAATATAGTGTTATTAAATAATGGCATGGAGCATTTATGTATATCAAACAAATTGCGTTGTTGATTCCTTTCCTGATGTCGGCGAATGCCTGGGCAGGAACCGTGGAGTATTGCCCGAAAGTTGCGGATATCAAGGAAGTCGGTACCACCGGCAGTTATGTCGCAGCTACCGTCAGCGGCCAGGGTGAGTGGAATGGCACTTCGCAGGTTGGGCGCGGCCCGGTAGGTGGGTTCGATGAGGCAATATTCAAGGCCCATGGCGATGCAGTCGAAGGTGTGGTGATCGGTGAAATCCTGCACTGCGGGTACAGTCTGCGTGACGGTGGTAAGTTGGACATGCGCTTCAAGCGCGAAGGCACTGTTGTCAGTATTCAGGCGGGGGGAGCCTGGGAACCGTGGTATAGCCAGTATTATTGCGAAGATAAAGCCGAGGGCGCCTGCACCTTCAAGGAATTACCTCGTCCAGGTAAGGGCTAGTTGATGTTGTGCACTATTCAGTTAAGTATTAGTTGCTGAATGTAATGCCATTGAATAGTGGGTTGGTATTTGAAGTGTAAGGTCGCCAATTTCACTGGCGACCTATCCCTCGTACAAGGGGGTACTCAAAAGCACGCGGTCAGTTGTCGTACTGGCTCAATAACCGTTCCATTCGTGCATCGAGGCGACGCTTGATTTCCGTCTCGATGTGCGGGGCAAAGTCATCGATCACGTCTTGCATGATCAACTGCGCGGCCGCGCGTAACTCACCATCCAGATGCAGCATGACGTCGGCAGCTTGCTGAGCGGTGGTCGTGGCGGCTGGTGCTGGTGCTGGTGCTGGAGTTGGAGCAGGTTGTTCGACGGCTTCGGCCAGTGGTTTGCCGCTGACTTGGTCGAACAGCAAGGGAATCTGGCCTTCATCACTCGCGGTCTCGACGGTGTCGGTCAGCAGTGGTGGTTGCAGGTTGTCATCGCCGAGCAACTGGCGGATCGACTCGAGGTCATCCAGCAGGTGAGCGGCCTTTTGCAGTGGTTTTGGCGTGTCCATCTTGTACTCAGAGTCGCTGTAGACGGTGATCTTGCAGAGGATAGCCCTGTTCGCGGTAGAAGCGGAAACTCTCCCGCGCGGCCTGACGAATAGCGGGATCTTCGACTACTACTTCTGCCACTCGGGCAAACCGTTGGGCAAATGGTGGGACCTTGAGGTCGAGGTTGACCAGAAGGTCCTGGTGCTCGCCCGGATCATCGCCCAGGCCCAGCACAATCAAGCCGTCCGGTTCGCTCTCGGCTGGGCCGTGTGGTACGAAGCTTTCGCCCTTGAACGCCCAGAGGCGAGCATCCAGGTCGTCGCGTTGGGCGGCGTCGCTGCAGTGCAGGTAGATGCGGTGCCCCATGCGCCAGGCCTTTTCGCTGAGCTTGCAGGCGAAATCCAGTCGCGCCTGAGGATCGGCGCTGGGCAGGATGTAAAAGTCGACTTTGGTCATTGCGGTTCCTGAGCCTGAAGCGGCGCCCCCGAGGGTGACGCCGCTTCAGGTCATCGGTTTCAGGCCTTGGCGCGATCCAGCAGGTATTGGGTCAGCAACGGTACTGGGCGGCCAGTGGCGCCCTTATCCTTGCCACCGCTGGTCCAGGCGGTGCCCGCGATGTCCAGGTGCGCCCAGTTGAGGTTCTTGGTGAAGCGCGACAGGAAGCACGCTGCCGTGATGGTGCCGGCTTTCGGCCCACCAATGTTGGCGATGTCGGCGAACGGGCTGTCCAGTTGTTCCTGGTACTCATCGAACAGCGGCAGTTGCCAGGCACGGTCGTCGGCAGCCTTGCCGGCGCTCAGCAATTGTTCGATCAATTCGTCGTTGTTGCCCAGCAGGCCGGAGGTGTGGGAGCCCAGGGCGACGATGCAGGCGCCGGTCAGGGTGGCGATATCGATCACTGCCTGTGGCTTGAAGCGCTCGGCGTAGGTCAGGGCGTCACACAGCACCAGGCGGCCTTCGGCGTCGGTGTTGAGGATTTCCACGGTCTGGCCGCTCATGGTGGTGACGATATCGCCTGGGCGGGCAGCGCCGCCGCTCGGCATGTTCTCGGCACAGGCCAGGATGCACACCAGGTTGATCGGCAGCTTCAGCTCGAGCACCGCGCGCAGGGTACCAAACACGCTGGCGGCGCCGCCCATGTCGTACTTCATTTCATCCATGCCGGCGCCCGGCTTGAGGCTGATACCGCCGGTGTCGAAGGTGATGCCCTTGCCCACCAGGGCGTACGGCTTCTCGGACTTCTTGCCGCCGTTGTATTGCATGACGATCAGGCGTGGCGGCTGGTCGCTGCCCTGACCCACGGCGTAGAACGAGCCCATGCCCAGTTCCTTGATCTTTTTCTCGTCCAGCACTTCGACTTTCAGGCTCTTGAACTCTTTACCCAGTGCCTTGGCTTGCTCGCCCAGGAAGGTTGGGTGACAGATGTTCGGCGGCAGGTTACCCAGGTCGCGGGTGAACGCCATGCCGTTGGCAATCGCGCTGGCGTGGGTCACGGCACGTTGCACTTCGGCCTGTGCAGCCTTGATGGTCAACAGGGTGATTTTCTTCAGGGCGCGTGGTTCGGCCTTCTGGCTCTTGAACTGGTCGAAGCTGTATTCGCCGTCCAGCAGGGTTTCGGCCAGCAGGCGGGTCTTGCCATAGCTGTCACGACCCTTGACCACCACTTCGTCCAGCGCGAGTGCGGCATCGCTGCCACCCAGGCCCTTGAGGGTGTTGAGGATGCCAGCGACGATTTTGCGCAATGGACGATCGCCCAATTCTGCGTCCTTGCCCACACCTACCAGCAGCACACGTTCGGCCTTGAGGTTCGGTAGGCTGTGCAGCAACAGGCTCTGGCCAACTTTGCCGGCCAGGTCGCCACGCTTGAGGATGGCGCTGATGGCGCCGCCGCTGAGCTCATCGACCTGTTTGGCGACGTTGCCGAGTGTCCGGCCTTCGCCGACTGCGATGACCAGCGTGGCGGTTTTCAAGGTTTCTGGGCTAACGCTTTTTACAACCAGTTCCATGTCCGGGTCCCTGAATAAATGGTCAAAGTGCAGCGTGCCGCAGCCTGTGCGCACACGTTTGCCTTCTATATAGAAAGGTGCGGGTAAGGCCCGCGACAAAGGCCGCAGTTTGAACCTCGCTGACTGCGCCTGACAACCCTTGCGCAAGTGATCTTTAATGCATTGCATGCCGGCGTGAGCGTGCGCAGTGACAGGCGCGGTCAATCACAGGATAATGCCGCATCTTTTGCGGTGGCTCATGGTTTCACGAGCCGCCCGACCTGTTTGCTTGTTTGGCCGCCTTAGCCTGACAACCCTGGAGTGTCTGGTTTGATTGTCTTCCGTTATCTTTCCCGTGAAGTCCTGGTGACCCTGAGCGCCGTCAGTGCCGTGCTGCTGGTCATCATCATGAGTGGGCGCTTCATCAAGTACCTCGCCCAAGCCGCTGCCGGCCTGCTGGATCCGGGTTCCCTGTTCCTGATCATGGGCTTCCGTCTGCCGGGCTTCTTGCAGTTGATCCTGCCATTGGGGTTGTTCCTGGGGATTCTGCTGGCTTATGGCCGGCTGTATCTCGAGAGCGAAATGACCGTGCTGTCGGCCACCGGCATGAGCCAGCAACGCCTGTTCGCCTACACCTTGTTCCCGGCCACGCTGATCGCATTGCTGGTGGCCTGGTTGAGCCTGGGCCTGGCCCCGCAAGGTGCCAACCAGTTCCAGTTGCTGCTGAACAAGCAGGATGCCCTGACCGAGTTCGATACCCTGGAGCCAGGACGCTTCCAGTCGTTGCGCGACGGCACGCGGGTGACCTATACCGAAAAACTCTCGGACGATCGCGTCAACCTGGCAGGCGTGTTCATCTCGCAGAAGAACGAAGCCTCAGGCAACAAGGATCGCGGCATCTCTGTACTGGTGGCCGAGAAGGGCCGTCAGGAGATCAAGCCGGACGGCAACCGCTACCTGATTCTGGACAACGGCTATCGTTATGACGGCAATCCGGGGCAGGCCAATTACCGGATCATCAAGTACGACACCTATGGCGTACTGTTGCCCAAGCCTGACGTCAGCGACGAAGTAACCGACCGCGACGCCATCAGTACCGCCAACCTGCTGGGCAGCGATGACGTGCGCTCCCATGCCGAATTGCAATGGCGCCTGTCCCTGCCGTTGCTGGTGTTCATCGTGACCCTGATGGCCGTGCCACTGTCGCGGGTCAACCCGCGTCAGGGCCGGTTCCTCAAGCTGTTGCCGGCGATCCTGCTGTACATGGCCTACCTGACCATCCTGATCGCTGCCCGCGGCGCATTGGAGAAGGGCAAATTACCGCCGGCGCTGGGGTTGTGGTGGGTCCACGGGATTTTCCTGGTCATTGGCCTGGGGTTGCTCTACTGGGAGCCGTTGCGCTTGAAGATGGCGAGTCGCCGCTATGCGTTGGAGGTGACCCGTGGTTAAGCTCGATCGCTACATTGGTAGCAGTGTATTCATGGCGATCCTGGCCGTGCTGGGGATCATCCTCGGTCTGGCGACCCTGTTCGCCTTCATTGATGAAATGGGCGATGCCAGCGATACCTACACGGTGATGGACGTTCTGGGCTACGTGCTCCTGACCGCGCCGCGCCGGCTGTACGACATGTTGCCCATGGCTGCCCTGATCGGTTGCCTGATCGGCCTTGGCAGCCTGGCCAGTAACAGCGAATTGACCATCATGCGTGCGGCCGGCGTATCCATTGGGCGGATCGTCTGGGCAGTGATGAAGCCGATGCTGTTCCTGATGGTGGCCGGCGTGTTGATCGGCGAGTATGTGGCGCCCGCCACGGAAAACATCGCCCAGGCCAACCGTTCGCTGGCCCAGGGCAGTGGCGATTCGCAAAGCGCCAAGCACGGTTTGTGGCACCGCCAGGGGGACGAGTTCATTCACGTCAACTCGGTGCAGCCCAATGGCCGCCTGTATGGCGTGACCCGTTATCGTTTCGATAATGACCACCACCTGCTGTCCGCAAGCTTCGCTAAACGCGCCGAGTTCGACACCGATCACTGGCAGTTGAGTGACGTCACCACCACCCTGTTCCACGGCAAGAGCACTGAAGTGGTGAGCGCTGCGGTCGAGCGTTGGGATGTGGCCCTCAGCCCGCAACTGCTGAGCACCGTGGTGATGGCCCCGGAATCGCTGTCGATCAGCGGCCTGTGGGGTTATATCCATTACCTGGCTGACCAGGGCCTGAACAACGGCCGCTACTGGCTGGCATTTTGGGTCAAGGTGTTGCAGCCGCTGGTCACCGCAGCCTTGGTGCTGATGGCGATCTCCTTCATCTTTGGTCCACTGCGTTCGGTAACCCTCGGTCAGCGGGTCTTCACCGGTGTGCTGGTGGGCTTCACCTTTCGCATCGTCCAGGATTTGCTCGGCCCGTCGAGCCTGGTGTTCGGTTTCTCGCCGCTGTTTGCGGTGTTGATCCCAGCTGCGGTGTGTGCGCTGGCAGGCCTCTGGCTGATGCGTCGAGCCGGCTGACCAGCGGTATTTGAACCGAAGTTTGTCTGCAAAAACGCCCCGTTCGCCAGAGCGGGGCGTTTTTGCAAGTGATGCCTTCACCTGCAAACGTGACGCTTGCCTGGTGTTTCAGGTACAATTCCCGGCTATTTTTCGGCGGGCTATGCCTGCAGCCTTTTTGAGTGTTGATCCGTGAGTGATTTGAGTCATATCCGTAATTTCTCCATCATCGCCCACATTGACCATGGCAAGTCGACGCTGGCCGATCGCTTCATCCAGATGTGCGGCGGCCTGGCCGAGCGTGAAATGGAAGCCCAGGTTCTGGACTCCATGGACCTTGAGCGCGAACGCGGGATCACCATCAAGGCCCACAGCGTTACCTTGTATTACACCGCCAAAGACGGCATCAAGTACCAGCTGAATTTCATCGACACCCCCGGCCATGTTGACTTCACCTATGAAGTCAGCCGCTCGTTGGCGGCCTGTGAAGGTGCGTTGCTGGTGGTCGATGCTGGCCAGGGCGTGGAAGCGCAGTCGGTTGCCAACTGCTACACGGCAATCGAGCAGGGCCTGGAAGTCATGCCGGTGCTGAACAAGATCGACCTGCCACAGGCCGATCCGGACCGCGTGAAAGAAGAAATCGAAAAAATCATCGGCATCGACGCCACCGATGCCGTCGAGTGCAGTGCCAAGACTGGCCTGGGCGTCGATGAGGTGCTCGAGCGCCTGGTCAAGACCATTCCCGCGCCTACCGGCAACATCGAAGATCCGCTGCAAGCATTGATCATCGACTCCTGGTTCGACAACTACCTGGGCGTTGTTTCCTTGGTTCGCGTACGCCACGGCCGCGTGAAGAAGGGCGACAAGATCCTGGTCAAATCCACCGGCAAGATCCACCTGGTGGACAGCGTCGGTGTGTTCAACCCGAAACACACTGCCACCGTCGACCTGAAAGCCGGTGAAGTAGGCTTCATCATCGCCGGTATCAAGGACATTCACGGTGCGCCAGTGGGCGATACCCTGACCTTGAGTTCGACCCCTGACGTCGACGTGCTGCCAGGCTTCAAGCGCATCCAGCCGCAGGTGTACGCCGGTCTGTTTCCGGTCAGCTCCGACGACTTCGAAGACTTCCGTGAAGCCCTGCAAAAGCTCACCCTCAACGACTCGTCCCTGCAGTACACCCCGGAAAGCTCCGACGCCCTGGGCTTCGGCTTCCGTTGCGGGTTCCTTGGCATGCTGCACATGGAAATCATCCAGGAGCGCCTGGAGCGCGAGTACGACCTGGACCTGATCACCACGGCGCCAACGGTAATTTTCGAGCTGTTGCTGAAAACCGGTGAAACGATTTACGTCGATAACCCGTCCAAGCTCCCAGACCTGTCTTCGATCGAAGACATGCGTGAGCCGATCGTGCGGGCCAATATTCTTGTGCCGCAGGAGCACCTGGGCAACGTCATTACCCTGTGTATCGAAAAGCGTGGCGTGCAGCACGACATGTTGTTCCTGGGTACCCAGGTCCAGGTGACCTACGATTTGCCGATGAACGAAGTGGTCCTGGACTTCTTCGATCGCCTGAAGTCCACCAGTCGCGGCTATGCTTCGCTGGATTACCACTTCGATCGCTACCAGTCGGCTAATCTGGTCAAGCTGGACGTGCTGATCAACGGCGACAAGGTCGATGCCCTGGCGCTGATCGTGCACAAGGACAACGCGCACTACAAAGGTCGCCAGTTGACCGAGAAGATGAAGGAACTGATTCCGCGCCAGATGTTCGACGTTGCGATCCAGGCCGCCATTGGCGGGCAGATCATCGCGCGGACCTCCGTCAAGGCACTCAGAAAGAACGTATTGGCCAAATGCTACGGTGGTGACGTTAGCCGTAAGCGCAAGCTGTTGGAAAAGCAGAAGGCCGGTAAAAAACGCATGAAGCAGGTCGGTAACGTGGAAATTCCACAAGAAGCCTTCCTTGCTGTGCTCAGGTTGGATAGTTAGGTCCTATGTCACTAAATTTCCCGCTGTTGCTGGTCATCGCTGTCTTCGTCTGCGGTTTGCTGGCGTTGCTCGATCTGGTGTATCTGGCGCCGCGTCGGCGTGCTGCCATTGCCTCGTATCAGGGCACTGTCAGCCAACCCGACATGGTCGTCGTGGAGAAACTGAACAAAGAACCGTTGCTGGTGGAATACGGCAAATCGTTCTTTCCGGTGCTGTTCATCGTACTGGTGCTGCGTTCGTTTCTGGTGGAGCCGTTCCAGATTCCGTCTGGTTCGATGAAACCGACCCTGGACGTCGGCGATTTCATTCTGGTGAACAAGTTTTCCTACGGGATCCGCTTGCCAGTACTCGACAAGAAAGTCATCGAGGTGGGTGATCCGCAGCGCGGCGATGTGATGGTGTTCCGCTACCCAAGCGACCCGAACGTCAACTACATCAAGCGTGTGGTTGGCCTGCCGGGCGACCAGATTCGCTACACCGCCGACAAGCGCCTGTTCGTCAACGGTGAGTCGATTGCCGAGCAACTGGTGGGCACCGAGCCGGGCACCTTGGGCAGCGCCGAGCTGTACAAGGAAAAACTCGGTGTCGCCGAGCACATGATCCGCAAGGAAATGAGCCGCTACCGGGCCACTCCGGACCGTCAATGGACGGTGCCCGCGGGGCACTATTTCATGATGGGCGACAACCGCGACAACTCCAACGACAGTCGCTACTGGGATGACCCAAGCATTCCCAAGAACCTGCTGGGCATGGTTCCCGACCAGAACATCGTCGGCAAGGCCTTTGCGGTCTGGATGAGCTGGCCTGAACCGAAACTCAGCCACCTGCCGAATTTCTCGCGGGTTGGCCTGATCAAGTAATCCCACACGGCGCTGTTGAACACAGCGCCGAATGCTTTTCTGGAACCTGCAGAAGGTTGCCGCACTGCATTGAAGCCAACGATATTCAGGAAGTAATTTTTGAACACAGCGTTATTTGTCCCAGGCCTTCGCAGCGATGCTGCGGGGGAAGTCGACCACGAACTCAGCGTGGGTAAACCGTGAGCGTCTCCTTAAGCCGTCTCGAGCGTCAGCTCGGCTACACCTTCAAGGATCAGGAACTGATGGTCCTGGCCCTGACTCACCGCAGCTTTGCCGGGCGCAACAACGAACGCCTGGAATTCCTCGGTGATGCCATCCTCAACTTCGTGGCCGGTGAAGCGCTGTTCGACCGCTTTCCGCTGGCCCGCGAAGGCCAGCTGTCGCGTTTGCGCGCGCGCTTGGTCAAAGGCGAGACACTGGCAGTGCTGGCCCGTGGCTTTGATCTGGGTGACTACCTGCGCCTGGGCTCCGGTGAGTTGAAGAGCGGCGGTTTCCGGCGCGAGTCGATCCTGGCCGATGCCCTGGAAGCGCTGATCGGCGCGATCTACCTGGATGCCGGCATGGACATGGCGCGCGAACGCGTGCTGGCCTGGCTGGCTTCCGAGTTCGAGAGCCTGACGCTGGTCGATACCAATAAAGATCCAAAGACCCGCCTGCAGGAATTCCTGCAGTCGCGTGCCTGTGAGCTGCCGCGTTACGAAGTGGTGGATATCCAGGGTGAGCCCCATTGCCGAACGTTCTTCGTCGAATGTGAAATCACCTTATTGAATGAAAAAAGCCGAGGTCAGGGTGTGAGTCGTCGTATTGCCGAACAGGTAGCGGCCGCCGCAGCACTGATAGCCCTGGGCGTGGAGAATGGCCATGACTGATTCAACTGCAACTCGCTGTGGCTATGTCGCCATCGTCGGCCGCCCGAACGTGGGCAAATCCACGTTGCTGAACCACATCCTGGGTCAGAAGCTGGCAATTACCTCGCGTAAACCGCAGACCACCCGCCACAACATGCTCGGGATCAAGACCGAGGGCGCGGTGCAAGCGATCTACGTCGACACCCCCGGCATGCACAAGGGTGGCGAGAAGGCCCTGAACCGCTACATGAACAAGACCGCCTCGGCGGCGTTGAAAGACGTCGACGTGGTGATCTTCGTGGTCGATCGCACCAAGTGGACCGACGAAGACCAGATGGTCCTCGAGCGTGTGCAGTACGTGACCGGTCCTTTGATCGTGGCGCTGAACAAGACCGACCGCATCGAAGACAAAGCCGAGCTCATGCCGCACCTGACCTGGCTGCAAGAGCAACTGCCGAACGCGCAGATCATGCCGATCTCGGCCCAGCATGGGCATAACCTCGAAGCGCTGGAGCGGGTGATCGCCGGTTACCTGCCGGAAAACGATCACTTCTTCCCGGAAGATCAGATCACCGACCGCAGCAGCCGCTTCCTCGCTGCTGAGCTGGTGCGCGAGAAGATCATGCGCCAGATGGGTGCGGAGCTGCCGTACCAGATCACCGTGGAAATCGAAGAGTTCAAGCAGCAGGGCAAGACCCTGCACATCCACGCCCTGATCCTCGTCGAGCGTGACGGTCAGAAGAAGATCATCATTGGCGACAAGGGCGAGCGGATCAAACGTATCGGCACCGAGGCGCGCAAGGATATGGAGCTGCTGTTCGACTCCAAGATCATGCTCAACCTGTGGGTGAAGGTCAAAGGTGGCTGGTCCGACGACGAGCGCGCCCTGCGTTCGCTGGGTTACGGCGACCTGTAAACCCGGTTAGCGCTGTACCGTAGAACCCTGTGGGAGCGGGCTTGCCCGCGATGAGGATGGAACATTCAGCAGCGATGTTGACTGTAAGTCCGCCATCGCGGGCAAGCCCGCTCCCACATTTGGTTTGTGTTGATTTCAAAACAGCACTCCTTCAGTGAGACGCCCATGTCCTCTCCGCCACCCAGCCAACTCGCCTACGTCCTGCATTCGCGCGCCTACCGCGAGAACAGTGCATTGGTCGACTTCCTCACGCCGCAAGGGCGGCTGCGGGCGGTGTTGCGCAGCGCGCGGGGCAAGGCCGGGACTCTGGCGCGGCCATTCGTGCCGCTGGAAGTGGAGTTTCGTGGGCGCGGCGAGCTGAAAAACGTCGGGCGCATGGAAAGTGCCGGCGTCTCGACCTGGCTCAGCGGCGAGGCGCTGTTCAGTGGCCTGTACCTCAATGAGTTGCTGATCCGCCTGTTGCCTGCCGAAGATCCCCATCCCGCGGTGTTCGAGCACTATGCCGCGACCTTGCTGGCCCTCGCTGAAGGTCGCGCGCTGGAACCGTTGTTGCGCTCCTTCGAATGGCGCTTGCTCGATGACCTGGGCTATGGCTTTGCACTGACCCAGGATGTCCACGCCGAGCCGATTGCCGCCGATGGTCTGTACCGCCTGCAGGTGGATGCCGGGTTGGAGCGGGTGTACCTGTTGCAGCCGGGGCTGTTCAATGGCTGTGAACTGTTGGCCATGGCCGAAGCAGACTGGAGCGCCCCCGGTGCGCTGTCGGCTGCCAAGCGCCTGATGCGCCAGGCGCTGGCCGTTCACCTGGGCGGTCGTCCCCTGGTCAGTCGCGAGCTGTTTCGCAAGCCCTGATCACCCCGTATGCTGTGCACCGAACTTTCTCTTCTTCTGGAGCGCTTTCCGTGACCACCAGCACCCGCATTCTTCTTGGCGTGAACATCGACCACGTAGCCACTCTGCGTCAGGCCCGGGGCACCCGATACCCTGACCCCGTCAAGGCTGCGCTCGACGCTGAAGAGGCGGGCGCCGATGGCATCACCGTGCATTTGCGCGAAGATCGCCGGCATATCCAGGAGCGCGACGTACTGATTCTCAAGGACGTGCTGCGGACCCGGATGAATTTCGAGATGGGCGTGACCGAGGAAATGATGGCGTTCGCCGAACGCATTCGTCCGGCGCACATCTGCCTGGTTCCGGAAACCCGTCAGGAGCTGACCACCGAAGGCGGTCTGGATGTTGCGGGGCAGGAGGCACGGATCAAGGCCGCAGTAGAGCGCCTGGCCAAAATCGGCTGTGAAGTGTCGTTATTTATCGATGCTGATGAGCGGCAGATCGAGGCTTCCAAGCGCGTGGGTGCCCCGGCCATCGAATTGCACACCGGCCGTTATGCCGATGCCCAGACTCCCACCGAAGTCGCCGAAGAGCTGCAGCGCGTGGCCGACGGCGTGGCCTGCGGCCTGGCTCAGGGGTTGATCGTCAATGCCGGTCATGGCCTGCATTACCACAACGTCGAAGCCGTTGCGGCGATCAAGGGCATCAACGAACTGAACATTGGCCACGCACTGGTCGCGCATGCCTTGTTTGTCGGATTCAAGTCGGCGGTGTCGGAGATGAAGGCACTGATCCTGGCGGCTGCGGCGAAGGCCTAAGCAACCATACAAAACCAGCGTGGGAGCCAGCAGGCTGGCTCCCATATGTGGTTCAAGGCGTTTGTCAAAGCGGGGCTGGCTCTTGGGCCGGTTTTGATTTGTCGATGCCGGGTACATGCAAGTTACCCTCGGCCACCTGGTCGCCTTCCAGTTGTGGCTGTGTGACCCAGGTCAGGATGTCGTAGTAACGACGGATGTTCGCCACGAAGTGCACAGGCTCGCCACCACGGGCGTAGCCGTAGCGGGTCTTGCTGTACCACTGTTTCTGCGACAGGCGGGGCAGGATCTTCTTCACATCCAGCCACTTGTCCGGATTCAGTCCTTCCTTGGCCGCCAGCTTGCGGGCGTCATCCAGGTGACCGCTGCCGACGTTGTAGGCGGCGAGGGCGAACCAGGTGCGATCCGGCTCCTGGATCGAACTGTCCAGTTGGTCCTTCATGTACGCCAGGTACTTGGCGCCGCCCATGATGCTCTGGCGGGCATCCAGGCGGTTGGACACACCCATGGCCTGGGCGGTGTTTTGGGTCAGCATCATCAGCCCGCGGACACCGGTCTTGGAGGTGACCGTCGGCTGCCACAGTGACTCTTGATAGCCGATCGCCGCCAGCAGGCGCCAATCGACTTTTTCTTTCTTGGCGTAGGTCTTGAAGTGCGGTTCGTATTTGGGCAGGCGCTGCTGCAGGTGCTGGGCAAAGGTGTAGGCGCCGACATAGCCGAGCACGTCGACGTGCCCGTAGTAGCGGTCCTTGAGGCGCTGCAAGGTGCCGTTTTTCTCGACCTTGTCGAGGAAGTCATTGATCTCGTTGAGCAGGCTGTTGTCTTCACCGGCGGCCACCGCCCAGCTCTGGTTGCTGGCGTCACCGAGGTCGAAGGCCACCCGGACGTTGGGGAAGTACACCTGGTTCATGGCGACTTCATTGGAGTCGACCAGGGTCAGGTCAATTTGCCCTTCGTCGACCATGCGCAGCAGGTCGACCACCTCTACCGCGTCAGACTCTTCGTATTCGATACGCGGATTTTTCTGTTTCAGGACGGCCAATTGCTCGGCATGGGTGCTGCCCTTGAGCACCATGATCTTCTTGCCCACCAGATCCGCCGCGTTGGTTGGGCGCGACTGGCCATTGCGGTAGATGATTTGCGGGGTGACTTCCAGGTAGGAGTGGGAGAACCGGACCTGCGCCTTGCGTTTCTCGCTGCTGACCAGACCGGCAGCAGCCAGCACGGGGCCGTTGGGCTTGCCCACCTGTTCAAAGAGGTCGTCGAGGTTGTCCGCGGTTTCGATCTTC
Organism: Pseudomonas sp. P5_152; assembly: GCF_033989915.1. Classification (NCBI taxonomy): domain Bacteria; kingdom Pseudomonadati; phylum Pseudomonadota; class Gammaproteobacteria; order Pseudomonadales; family Pseudomonadaceae; genus Pseudomonas; species Pseudomonas sp. P5_152. The sequence goes on from NZ_JASFAH010000002.1 coordinate 4,187,040, forward strand.
AGTTCCACCCCCAGATCGTCGGCAAAGCGCTTCACCAGCTCGTATTCGAAGCCGGTTTCACCGTTGCGATCCTGGAAGTAGGTGGCTGGGCTGTTACGCGTGACCACGCGCAGCACGCCATCCTCCTTTACGCGCTCCAGGGTGTTGGGTTTATCAACACAGCCGCTGAGCACCAGGAAGAGTCCGGTGGCGAGAAGCCATTTGGCCACTCGCGGACGCAATACCATTGGGGAAAACATCTGCGCAGTATACGCAAAGGACCACGGCCGCCATATCTCGACAGTGAAGGGCTTGTCTGCTAGATGTTTGAAAATTGGCGCCAAGCCCTTAGGAATAGGCGTTTGGTGGCGTTTATCCGGCGCAAAATAACCGCCGGCACTTACCTTGATGAGCATTGGTTATAGGCCTGCCAGCCCTGGCCGACGTTCGGGTGATACCGGGTGTAGCGTTTCGGGTGCTGTCGCGGGCGGTTTAGGCTAGAATGCACGGCCTCAAAGCACACCCCCTTCCGAGGCTGTCCCGAAGATGTTGATCCTGCGCGGCGCTCCTGCCCTTTCTGCCTTTCGCCACAGCAAACTCCTTGAGCAACTGAGCCAGAAGGTTCCAGCTGTTACTGGCCTGTATGCTGAATTCGCTCACTTCGCCGAAGTCACCGGCGTCCTGACCGGCGACGAACAGCAGGTGCTTGCGCGCCTTCTGAAGTACGGTCCTAGCGTTCCGGTACAAGAGCCGACCGGTCGTCTGTTCCTGGTGTTGCCGCGGTTTGGCACCATTTCGCCCTGGTCGAGCAAGGCCAGCGACATTGCCCGTAACTGCGGCCTGGCGAAAATCCAGCGCCTGGAGCGCGGTATCGCGTTCTATGTCGCCGGTGAGTTCACCGACGCCCAGGCCCAGCTGATTGCCGACGGCCTGCACGACCGCATGACCCAGATCGTCCTGGAGAACCTTGAACAGGCTGCCGGTCTGTTCAGTCACTCCGAGCCTAAGCCGCTGACGGCAATCGACGTCCTGGGTGGCGGTCGCGCCGCGTTGGAAACCGCCAACGTCGAGCTGGGCCTGGCCCTGGCCGAAGACGAGATCGACTACCTGGTCAACGCCTTCATCGGCCTCAAGCGCAACCCGCACGACATCGAACTGATGATGTTCGCCCAGGCGAACTCCGAGCACTGTCGCCACAAGATCTTCAACGCCAGTTGGGATATTGACGGTGAAAGCCAGGAAAAAAGCCTGTTCGGCATGATCAAGAACACCTACGTGATGCACAGCGAAGGTGTCCTGTCGGCCTACAAGGACAACGCCTCGGTGATCGTCGGCTCCGTTGCCGGACGTTTTTTCCCGGACCCTGAAACCCGCCAGTACGGTGCGGTGCAGGAGCCGGTGCACATCCTGATGAAAGTCGAGACGCACAACCACCCGACGGCGATTGCCCCGTTCCCGGGCGCGTCCACCGGCTCCGGTGGCGAGATCCGCGACGAAGGCGCAACCGGTCGCGGCGCCAAGCCGAAGGCTGGCCTGACCGGCTTCACCGTATCCAACCTGCAGATCCCGGGCTTCGAACAGCCGTGGGAAGTGCCGTACGGCAAGCCTGAGCGCATCGTCACCGCCCTCGACATCATGATCGAAGGCCCATTGGGCGGCGCGGCGTTCAACAACGAATTCGGTCGTCCGGCACTGACCGGTTACTTCCGTACCTTCGAACAATCCATCACCACGCCGCACGGTGATGAAGTGCGCGGGTACCACAAGCCGATCATGTTGGCCGGCGGCATGGGCAACATTCGTGAAGAGCACGTGCAAAAAGGCGAGATCCTCGTCGGCTCCAAACTGATCGTGCTGGGTGGCCCGGCGATGCTGATCGGCCTGGGTGGCGGCGCCGCTTCCTCGATGGCCACCGGCACCAGCTCGGCAGACCTGGACTTCGCTTCGGTACAACGCGAAAACCCGGAAATGGAACGCCGTTGCCAGGAAGTCATCGACCGTTGCTGGCAGTTGGGTGAACACAACCCGATCAGCTTCATCCACGACGTGGGTGCGGGCGGCCTGTCCAACGCCTTCCCGGAACTGGTCAACGACGGCGACCGCGGTGGCCGTTTCGAATTGCGCAATATTCCAAACGACGAGCCGGGCATGGCCCCGCACGAAATCTGGAGCAACGAATCCCAGGAGCGTTACGTCCTGGCAGTCGGCCCGGCCGACTTCGAGCGCTTCAAGGCTATCTGCGAACGTGAGCGCTGCCCGTTTGCCGTGGTCGGCGAAGCCACTGCCGAACCACAGCTGACCGTGACTGACAGCCACTTCGGCAACAGCCCGGTGGACATGCCACTGGAAGTGCTGCTGGGCAAGGCTCCGCGCATGCACCGTTCGGTGGTTCGGGAAAACGAACTGGGTGACGATTTCGATCCGTCGACCCTGAACATCGCCGACTGTGTCGAGCGCGTCCTGCATCACCCGGCCGTGGCCAGCAAGAGCTTCCTGATCACCATTGGCGACCGCACCATCACCGGGCTCGTGGCCCGTGACCAAATGGTTGGCCCATGGCAGGTACCCGTGGCTGACGTGGCCGTGACCGCCACCAGCTTCGACGTCTACACCGGTGAAGCCATGGCGATGGGCGAGCGTACTCCGCTGGCCCTGCTGGACGCTCCGGCGTCGGGCCGCATGGCCATCGGCGAAACCCTGACCAACATCGCCGCTTCGCGCATCGCCAAGCTCTCCGACATCAAGTTGTCGGCTAACTGGATGTCGGCTGCCGGTCACCCGGGCGAAGACGCGCGTCTGTACGACACCGTGAAAGCGGTCGGTATGGAGCTGTGCCCTGAGTTGGGCATCACCATTCCAGTGGGCAAGGACTCGATGTCCATGGCCACTCGCTGGAACGACGAGGGCGTCGACAAGACCGTGACCTCGCCGATGTCGCTGATCGTCACCGGCTTTGCCCCAGTGACCGACATCCGCCAGACCCTGACCCCGCAACTGCGCATGGACAAGGGCACCACCGACCTGATCCTGATCGACCTGGGTCGTGGCCAGAACCGCATGGGCGCCTCGATCCTGGCCCAGGTGCACGGCAAGCTCGGCAGCCAGGCTCCGGACGTCGACGACGCCGAAGACCTGAAAGCCTTCTTCGCGGTGATCCAGGGCCTCAACGCCGACGGTCACTTGCTGGCTTACCACGACCGTTCCGACGGTGGCCTGTTGACCAGCACCGTGGAAATGGCGTTTGCCGGCCACTGCGGCCTGAGCCTCAACCTCGACGGTTTGGCGGAAACCTCGGCCGACATCGCCGCGATCCTGTTCAACGAAGAGCTGGGCGCGGTGATCCAGGTACGCCAGGACGCTACCCCGGACATCCTCGCGCAGTTCAGCGCTGCGGGCCTGGGCGACTGCGTGTCGGTGATCGGCCAGCCAATGAACAACGGCGAGATCAACATCACCTTCAACGGTGACACCGTGTTCGAAGGCCAGCGTCGACTGCTGCAACGCCAGTGGGCCGAGACCAGCTACCAGATCCAGCGCCTGCGTGACAACGCCGACTGCGCCGAACAAGAGTTCGACGTGCTGCTGGAGGAAGACAACCCGGGCCTGAGCGTCAAGCTCAGCTTCGACGTCAACCAGGACATCGCCGCGCCTTACATCAAGAAAGGCATTCGCCCACAAGTTGCCGTACTGCGTGAGCAGGGCGTCAACGGCCAGGTGGAAATGGCGGCAGCGTTCGACCGTGCCGGTTTCAGCGCGATCGACGTGCACATGAGCGACATTCTGGCCGGCCGCGTCGACCTGAACGAGTTCAAGGGCCTGGTGGCTTGCGGTGGTTTCTCCTACGGCGACGTTCTGGGTGCCGGTGAAGGCTGGGCCAAGTCGGCCCTGTTCAACAGCCGCGCCCGCGATGCGTTCCAGGGCTTCTTCGAGCGTAACGACAGCTTCACCCTCGGGGTGTGCAACGGTTGCCAGATGATGTCCAACCTGCACGAACTGATCCCGGGCAGCGAGTTCTGGCCGCACTTTGTGCGTAACCGTTCCGAGCAGTTCGAAGCCCGTGTGGCCATGGTCCAGGTGCAGGAGTCGAACTCGATCTTCCTGCAAGGCATGGCCGGTTCGCGCATGCCAATCGCCATTGCCCACGGTGAAGGTCATGCCGAGTTCTCCAGCGAAGAGGCGTTGCTGGAAGCGGATCTGTCGGGTTGCGTGGCGATGCGTTTCGTCGACAACCACGGCAAGGTTACCGAGAGCTACCCGGCCAACCCGAACGGTTCGCCGCGTGGGATCACCGGTTTGACCAGCCGTGACGGTCGCGTGACCATCATGATGCCGCACCCGGAGCGGGTATTCCGCGCTGTGCAGAACTCGTGGCGCTCGGAAGAGTGGAACGAAGATGCACCGTGGATGCGCATGTTCCGTAATGCTCGCGTGTGGGTGAACTAAGTCGGTGTACAAGCTCAGCTTCTTTGTGCCCGACAGCCATGTAGAGACGGTGAAAACCGCCGTCTTTGCAGCCGGTGGCGGGCGCATCGGCCTCTACGACAGTTGTGCCTGGCAGGTGTTGGGCCAGGGCCAGTTCCGGGCGATGGACGGCAGTCAGCCGTTTATCGGCCAGGTCGGTCAGGTCGAAGTGGTCGAGGAATGGAAGGTTGAGCTGGTGGTGGCCGATGAGCTGATCGTCGCGGTAGTGGCTGCGTTGAAGCTCAACCATCCCTATGAGACACCGGCTTATGAGGTGTGGCAGCTAGCGGATTTCTGATGCGCACCCTGCCCGAACAAAAGACCCGCTGTGCCGATCTGGCCAGCGGGTTTTTTTGTACATGCCTTTTAAACGTGTCGATCAGGTGACGGGTTGCAGCAGGCTGGGCTTACGGTGCGGGCCTCAGGTGTACATCCGCTTTAAGCATTTCGATCAAGGTGAACTGGTGCAGGAAGCGTTGATCGCGCTTGCCCCAACGATCAATAAAAAACAGACCTTTGTCGTCCACCTGGATCGGGGTGGAGATAATTTCCCCGGTACTGGAGCGGTGCACCAGGTTGGTTTCAAGGCGGGAGGGGCGCTCGATCAGGAAGTACCCGGCCTCGCTCAATTTCGAACGGTCGACGGGGGTAAAGGGGGCTGGTATTTTCATGCCCGCCACCCCTTCATCCAGGTCGAAGTCGCACCGTAGCGCGGGCCAGCCAGGTTTAGTGGTGATGGTCTCCCAGGCACTGTGGTGAATCCTTTTGCTCAGCGTGGGCGCGGCGTCCCTGATATTCAAACTGACTGTGCCCAGTGTTTCCGCCAACCCAGGCACCCCCATGTAACGATTGGCGTGGCTATTGCCGACGAAGGCAATCCATTTGTGTGGCCCACGTGCAGCCTGGTCGGCCTGAATGACCTGGGTGGCGAAGTAGTTGAACATGCTGGCGCGGGTTTCATCGCCGTCGGAGATGCCCTTGAGGTTATAGCTGGCGGCGCAGTCCAGGGCCTTGATGCGAATCTTGTACTTGGCGGCGGCCTGGTAGACCTCCGAGTAGGTATTGGGTCCCGTGTAGAACGGCATGTGGCCGGCATCCTGGCTTTTCAGGAAGGCCTTGAGCTGGCCGGTCAGGTGCTGAGACTCAAAGAACGCATCCAACTGTGCCTGGTGCAGATCCGTCCACAGGTGTTCCACGTAGAGGGTCTCGAATTTCAGCTCACTGAGCTTTTTCATCTGGGTTCGTAGGAACGCCTTGCACGATTGCTGGCCGTGAGCCTCACCCAGTATCAGCCCTGGATAGGGGCCATCGACGATTTGTTTGAGGAACGATTCGGGCGTGGTGGCCGCCGTTATCTCGGGAAGTGTTGGCTTTGCGGGCGCCACGTACTCGGTGAAATAGCGCTCGGCTTCACTCTTCAAGCGCTTTCGCAGTGCGACAAACATGTCGAATGCTTTGCCGCTTTCTTGTCCCTGTGGGCGGTAACGAGAGTCCAGGCCATATCGGTTCTGGGACTGGTGATCAATCTCGTCCCTCATCGCGCCGGGAATATCAAAATTATCGAAATGTTGAGCGCCGGGGGCAGCAACAGCCTGGAGGGGGGCAGGGGCTTTATAGGGGGTTTGCAGGCTCATGCGATAGTCGCCTTTGGCTAGCGCGTCACCGGTTATCGAGCCAGGGGTGTCCACCCAGATGCCCACCGGTTGATCCAACCCGACATCGTCGATGCGCAGGGCGACGGCGTTTTGCAGGTCGGCCAGGCCAGGTGTTTCATTGAAGGTCCTCAAGCGCGACTGATCCACCAGCGCGATCCAACGCTCATCCGGGGCATCGGCCACATCGGCCTGGATGACTTTATGGGAGTAGAAGTTTCTCAGGCTGTTGTCCCGTGGTGTGGTGGAGGGCGAGGTACCCAGCATCGTCATGGAGTCATCCAGTTGATAGGAGGTGGTCGCGTCCAGGGCCTTGATCTGGATTTTCTTCTCTTGGGCCGTGCGCACGAGGGCGACATAAGAGAAGTCCGCGTCCTCGGCGAAGCCGAAGGCTGTGTCGATGGTCTGCAGATGCTTCTTGATGTTCAGCCAGGACTTGCCTTTGTTGAGCTTTTCAAGCTTCGGCCTGAAGACATCCCCCGGCAGGTATTCCAGGTACAAGCGCTTGAAGCCTTTCGCGACCAACGCGTCCATCTGTTCGATCAACACCTGTTTGCTGGCGATGGAGCCTGGCACTGCACCGATAATCAGATTTTTGTTGCCGGCAAAGGCGTCGCTGTCGATCAGCTGCGCCAATGAAGTACTGGCCTCAACGGGCGGGACGGCAGCAGGTGGGGGGAGCGGATCGAGGAAGGTGAAAAAATTCCGCGCGTCCGTGGTCAGGCGTTCGACTTGTTGCACGTAAATACCGTGCAGCGATTTCATACTGTCTGCGGCAGAGCCCAATATGGAGCCGGGGGGCATATCATACTCGGTGTTCAAGCGGAGCAAAGTGCTCCGTACCTGTGGGTCCAGGACAGGCACAAGGTCACGCCATTTTTTCTCGGGCATCTCATAGACACTAAGCGGCTTGGGCGTTTCAGGCAGTGCTTCGTACTCCGGAGCCCCACCGGAAACCCCTGTACGTTTCCAGACGCCTTCGGCGTTCGGTGCGGCCACACGCGTGGTCGAGACCAATTTCCCGCTGGCAGGGTCGAGGCGATACAGCAAGTAGCGGCCAATGACATCCGGCGTGTTGGGGGCCCAAAGGTGTTGCCCCTCGAAGATCACCGATTGCATGCCCACTGGCGTCGGCTGCGCAGGCTCCAGCGCTTTGATCAACTTCATTGCCCGTACCGGCTCTGCCTTGGCAGCGGGCAGGCGTGCCAGTTTGCCGAGGGGTTTGAGTGAGCGTAATGCCGGACGCAGGTCTGTCAGTACGGCTCCGGCACTGTTGAGCAAGTAGCCCGCGAAGTGCTCAAGGGCTGCGGCGGTATCGCCCTGATGGTAGGCGTGCAGCGCGAGCATGGCGTCTTTGAAGGCCAGCAGCAGGCCGGTACTCAAGCTCAGGAGCGGGAATGGTGCGGTGGCAATGGCCACGCCCCATTCCACGCAGGTCCAGAGAATACCGGTAATCATCTGTGTGCGATTGACGGTGGTGGCGTACACATCATCGATCTTGCGTTGCAGCTTCATGTTGTACAGCGCCTGGCGCAGGTCGGATATCGGCGGCACTGTGCGCGTTGAGTCGTAACGCGCCGGGCTGGTACTGCTGCTGTCCAGGTCTTCGGGCAGCCCTTGGCGGGCCTCTTCCAGAAACTGGCGGACCCGCACTTGAGAGGACACGCCGACCCGATTTGTGAAGTAGGCAATCATGCCGGGCGTTTTCTTGAGCAGGTAATTGAACTGCCTGGCCTCGCGAAAACTGACCCCGTCGGGTGCCTGCGGCGTGTAAAGCAGCACGGGGTTTGTGCCGTGGCTGAACAGGTAGTTATCGATGACCCAGTCACCGTCCACCAGCAAGCGATGGATGGCGTAGGTCCCTCGGGTTGCCTGCGAAGTGTCGGCCATGCTGGAGATGCTTTGCTCAAGCCATTGCAGGTCGACGTTGGCGATGTCCCCCTTGAGCCTGGACTCCAGGGCGGCGCTGAGCAGTTGTTGCTGGATGATGGCCAGTACTGCATCACGTCGGAAGGCATAGGCGGAGTCGTCCGGCTTCAACAGCTCGCTCCTGACCTTGTCGATGTAGCGCTCGCCAATCCAGGCACCGGTTACCGAGCGTGCGACCTTTTCGGCTGTCAGGGCGCGCAGATCGATACCTTCTGGCCCTTTGAAGGTTGCCGAACGGGAAAACTTTTCATCGAGAAAACCCACGCCGTCGGCATAGCCATCACGATAGAGCCGGGTGTACGTCATGGGCGGGGAATCGGGAGTGCCGACCAGAGATGCTGGCGAGTAAACCCAGACCGTGTCCGGGTCCACATCGTTTCGAGGGCGACCGAGCATTTCGTTCAATCGCCGTTTGGCGTTTTCATGCAAAAAGGCGTTGAAGTCGGGGAATTGGGTTTCAGACAAGGGATGTGCGCTGTAGGCATCCAGGGCGCCCTCGGCATTTTCAGCCCGTGTCGCGAGTATTCTTCTGCTCTCGTGGGTGGTCGAGCGATACCAGCCCGGTGTGCTGAACGCGTAGTCGTCTATACGCGTGACCAGTACATGACGCGCCATCGATTTGAGGCATTCGGCGTGGGTACCGGTGTTGATGAAGGCGACCTCTTTGTACTCCTGGGCGTGAAACTTGAAGGTCAGCCCGCTCAGTACGTTTTTCATGCTGTTGCGAAAGCGCAAGGGCAGGCGGGTGATCAAGTAGTCGGTCAGGCTGCCGGGAGGGGGATTGAGGCCATTGCCCAGCGTCCAGCCGAGGATGTGCTGCTGGCACGCCAGCTCCGTGTCGAAGGCATGAAACTGCTGCTCACGCGGTGCTTCGGGTGTGCACAGCAGGATACGGTCGACTGTGCCGCTGGCATTTGTGCGGCGCAGCACCCAGAGATCCAGAAGTTGCGCATCGTGCAGCGCAAGCGAGCTGGCGCCGAGAGTGTCGGCGTTGAGTCGAGGGTCGGTGCCTTGGCGCAGGTGCTGGATCAACTGGAAGTCGTCTTCGCTTATGTGGCCTTGCAGGACGACGGTGTAGGCCAGCGCGTTAATGCGTCGGTCGAGCATCTGTTCGATGGCGGTACTGACTTCGGCTCGGGCATGCAGTGCCCGTTGCACATTGGCAAAGTCGATGCGCGGTTGCAGACTGGTCATCTGCTGCGCGAGCCAGGTGGGTGTCACGTCCTGGTAGGCCTCGGGCAATGGCGCGTCGTTGTAGGTGAGGGTGGTTTGGGTCCGGAAGGGGGAACCCCTGCTTTCGTCACCGCTATGCAGGCCGCGCAGGGCCAGTTCGATCAGGTTCCGCTGGTGATCGTAGTGGCCGACGTTAGCCACGAAACGACGGGTGCTGAGCTGTAAGTGCTCCGGTTCCAGGTCATGGATATCCAGCTCGTCGCTCAGGCGCTCAAGCCATTGATGGCGAGCCAGGCTCTGGGGGGTTGTGGCGGGAGCCAGCAGGTTCAGCAGGGTCTGTCGGGCCTGGTTATAGCCATTGAGATGTTCCGCCAGCGTGGCCCGGGCGGCTTCGCTGGCGCTGCGATACCAGTCGGGTGCGCTGTAGCGCAAGCAGCGCTCAAGCAGGGTCTGCGCTCGGAGCTCCAGGCGGGCCGTGAGGTCGGGCATGGCGGCGGTGATGGCCTGGTCCAGGGCATTGATCACGTGCGCCGGGTCTTGGGCCGGGTTATCCACAAGGCTCAAGGCGTGGTCGATATCCTGGGTACGCCTGTCGATCAGCGCGCCGTCGGTGTGCTCGAACAACGGTTTGTCGACGATGGGCGACAATTGCAGTGGCCAGATACCGGCGGCGCTCAGTGCGTGATAGCGCACCGGCAGCAACGCTTTGAATTCACGCTGGCCGCTGGGGTGATCCAGGCTCTGCAACAGGTGGTTGTCGAGCAGGGCCAGGGAGTCAAAGGATTCGATGCCGCGTGCCGGGGTGAACAGTAGAACCTGGCCCACGTCTTGCGCCGTGCTCAAGTCGCTTGCCTGCGGGCTGTTTTTTTCCGTGACGACAAAGGCGCCAGCCAACTCAACGCTGTTTTCCTGATAACTGAACTGCAAGGCATACAGGCCCGGGCGCAGGGTCGGGAACAGCGGTGCCCGCTCCACTATGGCGGCTTCCTGCGGGTGGAGCAGACGGTCTTGAACGCCGAGCCTGGCTTCGTGCTCCAGCGCGGTGAACCCGGCATCGTAGGTCATGAAGGACTTGCGTGGCTTAGCGTCAATCTGGTGGCGCAGATCGAGTTCCAGCAGATGGTCATTGAGCGTGGACTTGAGGGTGGTGAGCAGTTGCTGCCCTTCCTCGCTGTGCAGGTTGCTGTCTTTCAATGGCTGATAGTGGGCACGGGCCTTGTCGAGATATTGCTGGCGGCTCGTCTGGATCAGGCCGTTCAAGCGATTGAGGTAGCGTTGTTCGGCCGACGGTTGGCTTTCGGGGATCCAGGGAGTTTCAACCTGAAACAGGTACTGGCCGATCTGGTTGAGATAGCCTTTGATTTCGTCAAATGACGTGGAGGTACGGGGGCTGGCAGTATTCATGGGCACGCTCTCCATGCTGATAAGTGAAGTCATCAGCATGCAGGGCGGTGCCTGTAGGCAGGCGGTAAATAGATATCGGGATCAGGCCTTGGCGCGTTCGGTGTTGTGCTTGATCAGTGACTCGAGCGCCTCGCTCAGGCCCGAGGCCCTGTCCCCCAAAAGCAAGTGCCAGACACCATCGCCACCATCATCGAGCAGGCTGGCGCCCTGGCATCCCAGCGCCTTGAGCGCGGTTTGCGAGAGCGCCTTGTTGTCCGCCAGTTGCAGACGAATACGGGTCATGGCCACGCAGTCCAGTTGCCGCACATTGTCATGGCCGCCCAGCGCATCGAGCCATTGTTGAGCCTGAGGCGTTGCGACAGGGGGCGCCTGAGGCGGCATGGCTGTGCCTGGCAACGGTGCCTTGCCCGACATTGGCATGGCCAAGCGGATTTCGTCGGCGATGCTGTCGGCCATCGGCCCGACCACTACCTGCAAGCTGCCACCGTTGCCTGGCCGAACCACAGCCATCGCACCCAGCGCTTTCAGATCGGCGTCCACGGCCTTGTTGCGATCCACCATGTCCAGGCGCAGACGCGTGGTGCAGGCTCCGACACTCAGCAGGTTGGCGGCGCCGCCCAAGGCCCGGATGTAGGCGCCGGCACGCTGATGGTCGCTCATGACTTCGGCCGGTGCGACTTGAGTGTCTTCGCGCCCCGGCGTCTTCAGGTTGAAGCGCCGGATGCAGTAGCTGAACACGCTGTAGTAGACCACGGCGTAGGCCAGGCCCACGGGCATCACCAACCAGCCATTGGTGGATTTTCCCCAGCCCAGGACCATGTCGATAAAACCACCGGAGAACGTAAAACCCAGATGGATGTTCAGCAAGTTGGTAATGGCCATCGACAAACCGGTCAGTAGCGCATGCAGCAAATACAGGAAGGGCGCGAGGAACATGAAGGCGAATTCGATCGGTTCGGTCACGCCGGTGAGGAACGAGGTCAGGGCCATCGACAAGAAGATCCCGCCCATGATCTTGCGCCGCTCCGGCAGGGCATTACGGTACATCGCCAGGCAGGCGGCGGGTAAGCCGAACAGCATCACCGGGAACATGCCGGTCATGAACTGGCCGCCTTTCGGATCACCGGCAAAGTAGCGGGTCAGGTCGCCCGTCACCACGGCACCGGTCATCGGGTCGGTGAAACTGCCGAACACGAACCAGGCCATGTTGTTGAGGATGTGGTGCAAGCCGGTGACGATCAGCAAGCGATTGAATACGCCGAAGATAAATGCACCGAAGCTGCCGCTTTCCAGCAGTAACACGCCGAAGCTGTTGATGCCGTGCTGGATCGGTGGCCAGATCAGCCCGAAGATCACCCCCAGGCCAACGGCCGAGAACCCGGTGGCAATCGGCACAAACCGTCGTCCGCCAAAAAACGCCAGGTACTCCGGCAGTTTGATGTCCTTGAAACGGTTATACAGCGCGCCGGCCATCAGGCCGCTGACGATCCCGGCGAGCATGCCCATGTTGATGGTCGAGTCCAGCACCTTGAGTGTGGAGATCATCACCAGGTAGCCAATCGCCCCTGCAAGCCCCGCCGTACCGTTGTTGTCTCGGGCAAACCCCACGGCAATGCCGATGGCAAAGATCAGCGCCAGGTTGGCGAAGATCGCTTGCCCGGCGTCGTGCATCACCGCGATGTTCAGCAGGTCGGTGTCGCCCAGGCGCAGCAACAGGCCGGCGATGGGCAGGATCGCGATCGGCAGCATCAGTGCGCGGCCCAGGCGTTGCAGGCCTTCGATAAAGTGTTGGTACATGGCGAGTCTCCATTTTTCTTGTTGTTGTCAGCTCAGCGGCCAGTGGTGTTGACAGGCTTGGCGAACGGCCTTGGCGCTGCCCAGGTTGAGCAGGCCCTGGCTCAGTTGCCGGCATTGCGCCGCGTCCAGGTGACGGACGCGGTCCTTGATTTCAGCGATTTGCGGCGGGCTGACGGACAGCTCGCTCACGCCCAGGCCGACCAGTACCGGGGTGGCCGTTGGGTCGGACGCCAATGCGCCGCACACGCCGACCCAACGGCCATGTTTTGCCGCACCGGCGCAGGTCTGGGCGATCAGCCGCAACAGCGCCGGGTGCAGGGCATCGACCCGTGCGGCAAGGCCGGCGTGGTCGCGGTCCATGGCCAGGGTGTACTGGGACAGGTCATTGGTGCCGATGGACAGGAAGTCGGCATGTTCGGCCAACTGCTCGGCCATCAACGCGGCGGCGGGCACTTCGATCATCACCCCCAGCTCCGGGCGCTGGGTCAGCGCCAGTTCGGCGCACAGCTCATCCAGGCGTTGGCGGATGTGCAGTAACTCGTCGACTTCGCTGACCATCGGCAGCAGGATCCGGCAGCGTGCCAACGGGCTGACTTGCAGCAGGGCGCGCAGTTGCTGGTCCAGCAGTTCCGGACGCACCTGGGCCAGGCGAATGCCCCGCAGGCCGAGTACCGGGTTGGCTTCCGCCGGCAGCGGCAGGTAGTCCAGTTGCTTGTCGCCGCCGACGTCGATGGTGCGGATGATCACTGGCTTGTCGCCCATGGCATCCAGCACGGCTTGATAGGCCAAGCGTTGCTCTTGTTCATCAGGCGCGGTGCGACGATCAACGAAGAGGAATTCGGTACGCAATAGGCCAATGCCGTCAGCGCCGTTTTCAAAGGCGACTTGCGCCTCGCGGCTGGAAGCGACATTGGCCGCTACTTCAATGCCAACGCCATCGCGGGTCTGCGCCGGCGCTTGTGCCTGGGTTTGTTGCTGTTGGCGTCGCAGCTTTTGCGCATCGCGGATCTGGTGGACTTCGGCGTGGCGTGCTTCGTTGGGAGTCAGCTCCAGGCGACCGTTGGCGGCGTCCAGCACCACCCGCTGGCCTTGAGGCACCTCCAGCACCTCGCCGCCCAGCGCAACCACACACGGCAAGCCTTTGCCCCGGGCGAGAATCGCCACATGGGAGGTTGCGCCACCTTCGGCCATGCAGATGCCAGCGGCGTTTTGTTCGCTCAATTGCAGCAGGTCCGAGGGGGTTAATTCATGGGCGACGACGATCGCGCCGGCCGGCAACTCGAAATGCCAGGCCTCGCCCAGCAGCGCGCGCAATACCCGCTGCTGCAAGTCCCGCAGATCGTTGGCGCGCTCGGCAAACAACGGTTTGCCCAACCCCAGCAACACCGCGCATTGGGCCTGGATCGCATCACGCCAAGCGTGGGTGGCGGCGCTGCCCTGTTCGATGTCACGGGTGGCGCTTTCGAGCAAGGTCGGGTCTTCCAGCAGCGCCAGGTGGGCGGCAAAGATTTCTTCTTCCTCCAGCTCCTTGCGCTGACGAGCGTGGTCCAGGGTGTGGCGAATTTCGCCGCGAACCTGCTCCAGGGCACCATCCAGTTGTTGCAGTTGCTCGTCAGCCGAGTGATTGCGCGGGTCCGCTGGCAACTCAATCCCGTTCAACCGGAACAATGGCCCGCAGACCAGCCCGGGGGCGGCGCAGACACCTTGCAACACTCCGGCTTCGGCGGGCGCGCGACGCGGGGGAACGGCTACCGGGGCGGGGGCGTCCTCGTGGCTAACCACCGATAGTGCGGCGAGCAAGGCTTGCAGCGCCGCCTCGCAATCCTTGCCGCGACAGGTGACTTGCACCTCATCCTGTTCGCCAATCCCCAGGCCCATCAGGCCGATCAGGCTGTCGCAGGCCGCCGACTTGCCGGCAACGTGCAACTCGATCCGGCTGCTGAAGCCCTGTGCGGTCTTGCGAATCAGAGCGGCGGGGCGCGCATGCAGGCCGCCGCGGTGGGTCACGCGGACACTGGCGCTGGCTTCGCGATGGGCATCTTCGACGGGTGCCGGCGGAAGGGTTAATACCTGGCGCGCCACGATGCGCAGCAGCGGCTCTCCCAGGGTGACCGAGTGCTGCGCCAGCGGTTGCAGTTCGAACTGATCGCTGTTGGTGAGAATGATCAGGCTGACCAGGCTTTTGCATTGGCGGGCGATGCGGTCCAGGTCAAAGCGCACCAACGCTTGGCCGTTGTTGACCCGTGCGCCCTCTTTGACCAGCAGGGCAAAGCCTTCGCCCTTCAACTCGACCGTATCGATGCCCACGTGCAGCAGGATTTCAGCACCGTTGTCGGCCCGCAGAGTCAGTGCATGCCCGGTGCGGGCCACCTGAATGATCACGCCATCGCAGGGCGCATGCAGGCAATCGCTGAGTGGGTCGATGGCAATCCCGTCGCCCATGGCGCCGCTGGCGAACACCGGGTCCGGGACCTTGGCCAGCGTGAGCACCGGACCGCTGAGCGGGGCACTGAGGGTCAGTTCTTTATTGTTGTTGTGCATGGCTCGCTACTCGACTCAGGCGTGTTAGTGGGTGCGGGTCACTTTGCTCAAGTGACGTGGCTGGTCAGGGTCCATGCCACGGGCTTGCGCGAGGCCGGCGGCCATCACGTAGAAACTCTGGATCGCCAGGATCGGGTCCAGCGCCGGGTGTTCGGCGCGGCTCAGCGTCAGGTCGCGTTCGCCGATGTCATCGGGGGCGGCCAGCAACACATGGGCACCACGCTGGCGCATCTCGGCGGCCAGGCTCAACAGGCCAGCCTGTTCGGCACCCCGGGGGGCGAACACCAGCAGCGGATAGTGGTCGTCGATCAGGGCCATGGGGCCGTGCTTCACTTCGGCACTGCTGAAGGCTTCGGCCTGGATCGCCGAGGTTTCCTTGAGTTTCAGGGCGGCTTCCTGGGCGATGGCAAAGCCGGCGCCACGGCCGATCACCATCAGCCGCTGGCAATCGCGCAGGACATCGACGGCCAGGCTCCAGTCCTGGGTTGCGGCTTCGCGCAGCCCCTGGGGTAGGGCGAGGCCGGCTTCCAGCAACTCGGCGTCCTGCTTCCAGTGGGCAATCAAGCGTGCACTGGCAGTGAGGGTGGCGATGAAGCTTTTGGTCGCGGCCACGCTGCTTTCAGTGCCGGCACACAGAGGCAGGCTGAACTCGCACGCGGCCTCCAGTGGCGAGTTCTCGGCGTTGACCATGGCAATGCTCAAGGCGCCGCGCTTGCGCAACAGGCGCAGGCTGTTGACCAGGTCAGGACTCTGCCCGGACTGCGAGAAAGCGAATACCGCCTGGCCGCTGACCTTCAGCGGCGCCTGCTGCAGGGTGACCACCGACATCGGCAACGATGCCACCGGTACGCCTACATGCTGCATGGCCAGATAGGCGAAGTAGCTTGCGGCATGATCGGAACTGCCA
Organism: Pseudomonas sp. P5_152; assembly: GCF_033989915.1. Taxonomy (NCBI): domain Bacteria; kingdom Pseudomonadati; phylum Pseudomonadota; class Gammaproteobacteria; order Pseudomonadales; family Pseudomonadaceae; genus Pseudomonas; species Pseudomonas sp. P5_152. The sequence goes on from NZ_JASFAH010000002.1 coordinate 4,202,883, forward strand.
CGGGCGACGGTCATCGCCACTTGCGGTGGCTGACGGTTCAGGCGCCCGGCGATCTCGATCATCTGTGGATCGAGTTGCTGCAACTGGCGTTCGACAGCCTTGTACGAGGACAGGGCCTCTTCAAGCATTTTTGAAGTCAATGTCTTCTCCTTCGACCATCACGGCGGTCAGTGTGAGTGAGCGATCCAGGCGTACGCAGTCGGCCCAGGCGCCGGGTTGCAGGCGGCCGCGCTCAGGGAGGCCGAGGTAGTCGGCGGGAAATTGCGAAAGGCGTTGCGAGGCCTCGCACAGTGGCAGGCCGATCTTCACCAGGTTGCGCAGGGCCTGATCCATGGTCAGGGTGCTGCCGGCCAGGGTGCCGTCGGGCAAGCGCACGCCACCCAGGCATTTGGTCACGGTGTGGCTGCCCAGCTTGTACTCGCCATCCGGCATGCCGGCGGCGGCGCTGGAGTCGGTGACGCAATACAGGCACGGGATCGAGCGCAGGGCCACGCGGATCGCCCCGGGATGCACATGAAGCAGGTCCGGAATCAATTCGGCGTATTGGGCGTGGGCCAGTGCCGCGCCGACGATCCCCGGTTCGCGGTGATGCAACGGGCTCATGGCGTTGTAGAGGTGGGTGAAGCTGGTGGCACCGGCTTCAAGTGCCGCGACGCCTTCCTCGTAACTGCCCTGGGTGTGGCCGATCTGCATGCGTACGCCACGGTCGCTCAAGGCACGGATCAGTTTGTCGTGACCGGCGATTTCCGGGGCAATGGTGATCACCCGGATTGGCGCCAGTGCCAGATAGGCCTCGACCTCGGCCAGCAACGCGGTGTGAGCGAAGTTCGGTTGGGCGCCCAGTTTTCCGGGGTTGATGTACGGCCCTTCGAGGTGCACGCCCAGGACCCGGGCACAGCCTTCGAGACGCTGTTCGCAGAATTCACCGACCTGCCCCAGAACGCGAGTGATCTCTTCGGTCGGCGCGGTCATGGTCGTGGCCAGCAGCGACGTGGTGCCAAAGCGAACATGGGTGCGGGTAATGGTTTCGAAGGCGGGCGTACCTTCCATGAGGTCCCGGCCCCCACCGCCATGTACGTGCAGGTCGATAAAGCCCGGCAGCAGGTATGGCAAGTCGTTGTCCGCCGGGTCGCAGGGCTGGCCTTCGATGCGCACGATCCGGCCGTGCTCATGGATCAGCCGGCCGCGAATCCAGCCTTGGGCGGTGAGGATGTTGTCTTCGGACATAGGGCAGCTCTCAGGCGCTGACGGCGCGTTTTTTAGCGACGCAGTTCGGCTACAAAGTCGTAGTAGTCGTTGCGGCAATAGGTGTCGGTGACTTCGATCGGGGTGTTGTCTTCCAGGTAGCCGACCCGGGTCATCAGCAGCATGGCGGTGCCAGGTGCGATGCCCACCAGGGCGGCGAACTCGTCCGAGGCATTGATCGCCTGAATGTGTTGCAGGGCGCGCACCACCGGCTTGCCGATACTGTCGAGGTATTGATACAGCGAATCGCCGATGGCTTGCGGCTGGGCAATGATCGAGGCGGGCAGGGTGCTCATCTCGATGGCCATCACGGTGTCGTCGGCTTTGCGCAAGCGCTTGAGGCGCGCCACTTTGTCGTAGGGCGACAGGGCGAGGCGGATCAGTTCTTCGTGGGTCGGCTGGGTGATTTCCCGCTCCAGCCATTGCGAGCTGGGCACGAACCCCTTGAGGCGGAGCATTTCGCTGAAGCCGGACAGCCGCGACAGCGGTTGTTCCAGGCGTGGCGTGATGAAGGTGCCTGAGCCTTGGCTGCGCCGGATCAGGCCTTGTTCGAACAGCACTTCCAGGGCTTTGCGGGCGGTCACGCGGGAGATGTTCAGTGTCTCACTGAGGTTGCGCTCCGACGGCAGCGCCTGTTCGGCTTTCCATAGGCCGGCATGAATCGCGGCTTCCAGGTTGCGTGCCAGTTGCAGGTACAGCGGGGTGGGCTGGGTGTCGTCAGGGCGCAGGGTCAGGATGTGATTCATGTGCGGTTTCCGATGCGGATATTGGAGTGTTGTCGCCCGGTGATGGCGAAAAACTAATACCACTTAAATACCATGTCAACGCTGGTGGTTCGCTCCGGACGAGCCAAGGCTCGCTCCGCTGGAGGGCGTGGTGGCGTTGGGTTTGAAGTGGTATTAGAGGTGCCGCTGACAACGGATCAGATCAGGGTCTGCACCGGTGTTTTTGAAAGGAGGTGGTATTGCAGGTGGGCTGTTGGTTCGGACTGAATTTTTTTTGAATTATTTTTGATAAATGATGACGGGGGAGATCGTTTCCACGCTCCTGCGTGGGGGAATGCAGTCCGCGACGCTCTGCGCCACATCAACAGCCGAACGCGGAGCGTCCGTAGAGGCATTCCCACGCGGAGCATGGGAATGATCAGGGGGAAGAGGGGGTTACGGGCGGATTTCGATCATCGTGCCGTCCGGCACCAGGCCCCAGACTTCGCGCATGTCGACGTTACGCATGGCGACGCAGCCGTCGGTCCAGTCCAGGGTGTGGAACAGGTCTTCGGGGTTTTCTTCGGTGTCCGGGGTGCCGTGAATCATGATCATGCCGCCTGGGGCCACGCCCTCGCGGCGTGAGCGCGCAGCGTCGCTGATATTCGGGTAGGAGATGTGCATGGCCAGGTTGAAGCGCTCGCTGACTTTGCGCCAGTCCAGCCAGTACAGGCCTTCGGGGGTGCGTCGGTCGCCTTCCATGAGCTTTTGGCCCTTGGGGTTGCGGCCCAATGAGATGCGGTAGGTCTTGATGGGCTTACCGTCATTGATCAGTTGCAACTGACGGGCAGATTTGAGCACCAGGACTTTTTCGACGATTTTGCCGTCCAGGGTTTCCACGCTGGAAGCCTGGGAAACGACAGCGAACGACAGGCAGAGGAACGCGAGCAACCAGCGCATTAAAACGATATCCCTGAGAGTACGGCGTACTTTTTGTTGTTTAAGTGATCGCAGGCTGAGCAAGCGGAGGAATGGACTCGCTGCGCACCGGGTAATCCCCCCGCAAGCGGTCAGCGAAGTAGCATTCTAGGGTACGGCCCACCGTGCGGAAAGCCAGCTCTGACCAAGGGATGTCCGCTTCCTCGAAAAGCTGCACTTCCAGGCTTTCCTGGCCTGCGGAAAAGTCCAGGTCGACCAGTTCGGCGCGGAAGAATACGTGGACCTGGCTGATGTGCGGTACATCGATCAGCGTGTAGATGTTCAGGTTGCGCACCCTTGCGCAGGCTTCCTCGGCAGTTTCGCGCACGGCCGCCTGTTCGACGGTCTCGCCGTTCTCCATGAAGCCGGCCGGCAGGGTCCAGTAACCCCGGCGTGGTTCGATGGCGCGACGGCACAGCAGTACCTGGGTGCCCCAGGTTGGCAGGCAGCCGGCGACGATGTTGGGGTTCTGGTAGTGAATGGTCTGACAGCTGTCGCAGACAAACCGCAGGCGCGAATCGCCTTCGGGGATACGTTGCGTTACTGGGTTACCGCACTGGCTGCAGAATTTCATGCTGGGTCTTCCGAATAGGCCGCGCCTATCTTGGCGTGCCACAGTGTCTGTCGGCAAGTTGTCGTTTAGCGACATGCTGCAGCCCAGGGGTTGGGCGGCCTGTAGGTTTGGTGCATGATGCAAGGTAGCCAACAGATCGAGAGCACTCATGCTGGACGAGCTACTGCACCGGGTAAGCAATCACACGCCACGTACGCTGGAAACCGACCGACGTTTCCCTGAAGCCGCGGTGCTCGTGCCCATAACCCGCAGTGACGAACCGGAACTGGTTCTGACCCTGCGCGCCAGCGGGCTCTCGACCCATGGCGGTGAAGTGGCCTTCCCTGGCGGGCGGCGCGATCCCGAAGACCCGGACCTGGTGTTCACCGCCCTGCGTGAAGCCGAAGAGGAAATCGGCCTGCCGCCGGGGCTGGTGGAAGTGATCGGGCCCCTGAGTCCGCTGATCTCGCTGCACGGAATCAAGGTCACGCCATATGTGGCGGTGATTCCGGACTTCGTCGAGTACCGCGCCAACGATGCGGAGATTGCCGCAGTGTTCAGTGTGCCGCTGGAGTTCTTTCGCACGGACCCACGTGAACACACGCACCGCATTGATTATCAGGGGCGCAGTTGGTATGTGCCGAGTTACCGTTATGGCGAATACAAGATCTGGGGCCTGACCGCGATCATGATTGTCGAGTTGATCAATCTGCTCTATGACGCGAAGATCAGCCTGCATCAACCTCCCAAGAGCTTTATCAATACCTGACGCCATCCGGCATTTACCCGCGGCTGCCTGAGCCATGAGGATAACAACGATGAAATACCGCCTGGGCGACGCCCGTGTCGAGACCCACCCGCAGAGCTGGGTTGCACCGAATGCCGTGCTGATTGGCAAGGTCAAGTTGGAAGAGGGCGCCAGTGTCTGGTTCAACGCGGTCTTGCGTGGGGATAATGAGCTGATCCTGATAGGCAAGAACAGCAATGTGCAGGACGGTACCGTGATGCACACCGACATGGGCTACCCGCTGACCCTCGGTACCGGGGTTACCATCGGCCACAACGCCATGCTCCACGGCTGCACGGTGGGCGACAACAGCCTGATCGGGATTAACGCGGTGATCCTCAATGGGGCGAAGATCGGCAAGAACTGCATCATCGGCGCCAACTCGCTGATCGGCGAAAACAAGCAGATCCCTGATGGTTCTCTGGTCATGGGCTCGCCTGGCAAAGTGGTGCGCGAGCTGACCGAGCCGCAGATAAAGATGCTCCAAGCTTCTGCCGCACACTATGTGCATCGCTCCCAGCGGTACGCCGTGGACTTGGTCGAGCAGGAACCATGACTCTCCCTGAAAGACCCGTGATGTCGCCCTGCGTGAATATTTGCGCGCTGGACGAGCAGGACATCTGCACCGGTTGCCAGCGTACTGTCGGCGAAATTACCCGCTGGAGCCGGATGGACAACGACGAGCGCCGCCAGGTGCTGGGGTTGTGCCATGAACGCGCCAAGGCCAGCGGGCTAGTGTGGATGCTAGGCAAAACCCCGGCGCCTTGAGCGACCCTTTTCGGTAGGAGCAAGGCTTGCCTGCGATGGACTACGCGTTTAGACCCATCGCGGCATAGGTATCTACACAACGTTGTAGCGGCCTGTGGCGAGGGAGCTTGCTCGCGTGGCGGCCTCTGGGGTGTTGGATTAGACCGGGTACATATCCATTTCTTCGGTAACGGCCACCTATGGCTCCGCTCTTACAGCGGCTCACTTTTGAGGAGCGCAAAAGTAAGCAAAACGCTCTTACCCCCACCACTCGGTGCCTCGCTTAGGCTCGGCATGCCCGTACTCCGACATTGATTTGGGGGCCGCCGCAATGGGCCCTCCCTGGCCCAGTGCGGCTAAACCGGCGTCCTGCCGGTTTACCCCCAAATCAATATCGAAGTACGGCCAGCGTGGTTAACGGGGCGCCCAGGATCAAAAACAAAGCGAGGCGGCCTGAAAGCCGACCTGATCGCTAGGGCATGCGCGGTGTGGCTTCTACTTCCCAAGACGCTGACGAAGTCAGCAATCTTTTGATCTGGCTCTGGCTCTGGCTCTGGCTCTGGCTCTGGCTCTGGCTCTGGCTCTGGCTCTGGCTCTGGCTCTGGCTCTGGCTCTGGCTCTGGCTCTGGCTCTGGCTCTGGCTCTGGCTCTGGCTCTGGCTCTGGCTTTTGATCTTGGGCGCCCCGTTAACCACGCTGGCCGAACGCAGGCTTGAAGCCGTGGGTAACCCGGCAGGACGCCGGGTTAGCCGCCACGCGCCATGGATGGCGCGTGGCGGCGGCCCACGGATTCAAGCCGGAGTGAGGGAACACCGAGCCCAAGCGAGGTGCCAAGTGGTGGGGCAAGAGCCTTTTGCTTACTTTTGGGCTCCTCCAAAAGTGAGCCGCTGTAAAAGCGGAACCATAGGAGGCCGTTACCGCAGAAATGGATATGTACTCGGCCTGATCCAACACCCCAGTCGGCCCACAGGCGCAACGTCGAACCACAGCTGTGTAGATACCTATGCCCATCGCGGGCAAGCCTTGCTCCTACCGATAGCAGACAGCAGACAGCAGACAGCCGCATTGGGATTTGGCGGCTTCGCGCCGCTGCAGTACCCTATGCGCCAATCTGCCAGGTATCCCCGCGCCCCATGCTCTTCCTGATCGCCTACATCAGCAGCGTCGTGCTGATCAACTACGCCTTTTCCACTGCACCACACCTGGACATCATCTGGTCGGCCTGGGGTGGGCTGGTGTTCGTGCTGCGCGACATGGTGCAGATCCGCTTCGGCCATGGCGCGATCATTGCCATGCTGGCGGCGCTGGTGTTGTCGTACCTGACATCCGACCCTTCCATCGCCCTGGCCAGCGCCACTGCGTTTGCAGTGTCGGAGTGCATCGATTGGCTGGTGTTCAGCATCACCAAGCGGCCCTTGCACGACCGGTTGTGGATCAGTTCGGCGCTGAGCATTCCCCTGGATACCTTCATTTTCTTCGGCATGATCGACGCCCTGACTCCCGGCGTGCTGCTCACCGCCCTGGGCTCGAAGTTCGCCGGCGTGACGGCCGTGTGGCTGATCATGGCCTGGCGCCTGCGCAAACAGGCGATCGTCAGCTAAGGCCAAAGCCGCTGGTTCATGTAAAATGCCGCGCTTTCTCCCCATGGGAAGTGCGCGCTGCGCCATATCCCTCGATGATCCGCTCCTTTGAGGAACTTCAGATGACTCGTATCGGAACTCCATTGTCGCCAACCGCGACCCGCGTATTGCTGTGTGGCTGTGGTGAGTTGGGCAAGGAGGTGGTGATCGAGCTGCAACGCCTGGGCGTTGAAGTGATTGCCGTGGATCGTTACGCCGACGCGCCAGCGATGCAGGTGGCGCACCGCAGCCACGTGATCAACATGCTCGACGGTGCCGCGCTGCGGGCAGTGATCGAAGCCGAGAAGCCGCACTTCATCGTGCCGGAAATCGAAGCCATCGCCACCGCTACCCTGGTGGAGTTGGAGGCCGAAGGCTTCACCGTGATCCCTACCGCCCGTGCCGCGCAACTGACCATGAACCGCGAAGGCATCCGTCGCCTGGCCGCCGAAGAGCTCGACCTGCCAACTTCCCCGTACCACTTCGCCGATACCGTCGAAGACTATCGCAAGGCGGTCGAGGACCTGGGCTTCCCTTGTGTGGTCAAGCCGGTGATGAGTTCCTCGGGCAAGGGCCAGAGCTTGCTGCGCAGTGCCGATGACGTGCAGAGCGCCTGGGACTACGCGCAGGAAGGCGGGCGTGCCGGTAAAGGCCGGGTGATCGTCGAGGGCTTCATCGACTTCGACTACGAAATCACCCTGCTGACCGTGCGCCACGTTGGCGGCACCACTTTCTGTGCCCCCGTCGGTCACCGTCAGGAGAAGGGCGATTACCAGGAGTCCTGGCAGCCACAAGCCATGAGCCCGATTGCCCTGGCGGAATCCGAGCGGGTAGCCAAGGCTGTGACCGAGGCTCTGGGTGGGCGTGGTCTGTTTGGCGTCGAGCTGTTCATCAAGGGTGATCAGGTGTGGTTCAGCGAAGTCTCGCCGCGTCCCCATGACACCGGCCTGGTGACTCTGATTTCCCAGGACCTGTCGCAGTTCGCGCTGCACGCCCGGGCAATTCTCGGCCTGCCGATCCCATTGATCCGTCAGTTCGGTCCTTCGGCTTCGGCGGTGATTCTGGTGGAAGGACAGTCGACCCAGACTGCGTTTGCCAACCTGGGGGCTGCCTTGAGCGAGCCGGATACCGCGTTGCGCTTGTTCGGCAAGCCAGAGGTGAACGGTCAGCGTCGCATGGGTGTGGCGCTGGCGCGCGATGAGTCGATTGAATTGGCCCGGGCTAAAGCAACCCGCGCTTCTCAGGCTGTAGTGGTAGAGCTCTAAACTGCAGCGCGGCTATCGCGGGCAAGCCCGCTCTCACAGGGTTTCTGGTGTACACAAAATTTGTGATCAGCCGAACATCCTGTGGGAGCGGGCTTGCCCGCGATGGCGTCTTATCAGGCCACCCGATTCAAATCGTTGTTACGCGTCTCCTTCAGGTACAGCACGGCAATCAAGCTGAGCACCGCTGCCCCCGACACATACCCGCCGACATAACTCAAACCGCCCATCGCCACCAGCTTCTGCGCAAAGAACGGCGCCGCCGAGGCTCCGACAATGCCGCCCAGGTTGTAGGCTGCCGATGCGCCGGTGTAGCGCACGTGTGTCGGAAACAGTTCCGGCAGCAGCGCGCCCATCGGCGCAAACGTCACGCCCATCAGGAACAGTTCGATGCACAGGAACAGCGCCACGCCCCAGGTCGAACCCTGGGTCAGCAGCGGCTCCATCAGGAACCCCGACAGAATCGCCAGCACACCACCGACGATCAGCACCGGCTTGCGTCCGTAACGGTCGCTGGCCCAGGCCGACAGTGGGGTGGCGGCGGCCATGAACAGCACCGCGAAGCACAGCAGGCCGAGGAAGGTTTCGCGGCTGTAGCCCAGGGTCGAAACCCCGTAGCTCAGGGAGAACACGGTGGAAATGTAGAACAGTGCGTAGCACACCACCATCGAGCCTGCGCCCAGCAACATCGGTGCCCAATATTGGCTGAACAGCTCGACCAGTGGGATCTTCACCCGTTCCTGGCGTGCCACGGCGTTGGCGAACACCGGGGTTTCGTGCAGCTTGAGGCGCACATACAGGCCCACCATCACCAGTGCGGCGCTGAGCAGGAACGGAATGCGCCAGCCCCAGGAACGGAACTGTTCGTCGTCCAGGGTCATGGCCAGGGTCAGGAACAGGCCATTGGCGGCCAGGAAGCCGATCGAAGGACCCAGTTGCGGGAACATGCCGAACCAGGCGCGTTTGCCCGGTGGCGCGTTTTCCGTGGCCAGCAAGGCAGCGCCACCCCATTCCCCGCCCAGTCCCAGGCCCTGGCCGAAGCGCAGCACGCACAGGAGGATCGGCGCCCAGGCGCCAATGCTGTTGTAACCCGGGAGTACGCCGATCAAGGTGGTGCAGACGCCCATCAGCAGCAGCGAGGCGACCAGGGTCGATTTGCGCCCGATACGATCACCGAAGTGGCCGAATAGCGCCGAACCCAACGGCCGGGCCAGAAAGGCGATGCCGAAGGTCAGGAAGGCCGACAGCATTTGCGCGGTGCCGGAAGTCTGGGGGAAAAATACCGGGCCGATCACCAGTGCCGCGGCAGTGGCGTAGACATAAAAGTCGTAGAACTCGATGGCCGTGCCGATAAAACTCGCGGTGGCCACTCGGGTGGCGGAGTTAGTCGGTTGGGCAGGTGTGGCTTCGCCGTAAGTGGTGCTCGTCGTCATGCGGTTATCCCTGACAGTCATGTGCTCGCGAGGAGCGAATTATTATGGTTGAAGCACCCAGGGATGTTGGGGTGGGGCGCGGAGGGCGCTCCAGGTAGGAGCGTTCGCCGCAGAGTCGTGCAACTGGCCGCAAGACACTGGGTGCGGGTAGCACGGTCTGCGGCGGGGCTTGGGTAAGCGTCGTGATTATAGGAAGGGGGCTAACGATTCAACAAGAGGCGGTGCAGTGCTCTTTCAGCCAATTGCAGGCACGGACGTGGTGTGCCAGATCAGCACCTGGCTGACGCGGTTTTCCTCGGTTTCGAGGATCTCCAACCGATAGCGGCCGATTTTCAGGCACACCGGGCAGTCCGGAATGGTTTCCAGCGCCTCGGTCACCAGGCCGTTGAGGGTTTTCGGGCCGTCGCTGGGCAGGTGCCAGCCCAGGGTCTTGTTCAGCTCGCGGATGGACGCTGCGCCGTCGATCACCAGCCGTCCATCGGCTTGCGGGTGAATGTGCGGGTTGTCGAGGCTGTGCTGGCTTTCGAACTCACCGACGATTTCTTCGAGAATGTCTTCCAGGGTCACGATGCCCTGCACTTCGCCGTATTCGTCGACCACCATCCCCAGGCGCCGCTGCTGTTTGTGGAAGTTCAGCAGCTGCAGTTGCAGTGGGGTGCTTTCCGGCACGAAATACGGTTCGTGGCAGGCCGCCAGCAAGGCCTCTTTGGTCAGGCTGGCATCGGGCAGCAAGTGGCGGATCTGCCGGGTGTTGAGTACCGCCTCGACCTGGTTGATATCGCTGTGGAACACCGGCAGGCGCGTGCGTTTGTTGGTGCGCAGCTGTTCGATGATGTCTTCGAGCGGATCGTCGAGGTTGATCCCATCCACTTCGCTGCGTGGCACCAGGATGTCGTTGACGGTGATGTTGTCCAGCGCATGAATGCCGGCCAGGGCGTGGGGGCGACAGGCGGCATGTTCGTGCTCGTTGTCGTTTATCGGAATGGGCTGTGGCTCGTCTTCGCTCTGTTGTACCACCTTGGGTTTGCGTGCCAGGGGCTTGAGCAGCAGCAGGCTGATGCTGCTGAGCAGCCAGGCGAGCGGGTAGAGGATCTTCAATGGCACGCCGAGCAGGGTGTTGCCCAGCGCCAGGATGGTATCCGGATAGCGGCTGGCGAGGGTGCGCGGCAGGTAATCGGCGAATATCAGCAAGGCCGCCGTGGCGCTCAGGCAGGCGAGCCAGGGGCCGTTGTCGGCCCAACCGAATACCGCCAGCAGGGTGCTGATGACCACCACCAGTGCCCGGCACAAGGTATTGCACAGAATCAGGCTGCTGAGCGGGAAGTTGAGCCTGGCCACCGGCTTGTCGTTCGCCCGTGAGGCGGTGCGTTGAGCCAGCAGTTGCTGTTGCGCCGCTTCGATGGCGGTAAACAGGCCCGACCAGAGGATCAGCAGGGCCAGCACGGCGAGCAAGGGCCCTATGGGCAGGTTATCCATAACGAATGCCCGTCAGATGTGCAAGATGAATTCGCGGACCAGCTTGCTGCCGAAATAGGCCAGCATCAGCAGGCAGAAGCCGGCCAGGGTCCAGCGAATGGCCTTGTGTCCGCGCCAGCCGAGGCGATTGCGGCCCCACAGCAACACGCTGAAGACGATCCAGGCCAGGCACGCCAGCAGGGTCTTGTGCACCAGGTGCTGGGCAAACAGGTTCTCGACGAACAACCAGCCGGAGATCAGTGACAGCGACAGCAGGGTCCAGCCGGCCCAGAGGAAACCGAACAGCAGGCTCTCCATGGTTTGCAGCGGCGGGAAGTTCTTGATCAGCCCTGAGGGGTGCTTGTGCTTGAGTTGATAGTCTTGCACCAGTACCAGCAGCGCCTGGAACACAGCGATGGTGAACATGCCGTAGGCCAGGATCGACAGCAGGATATGGGCGAGAATTCCGGGTTCCTCGTCGATCACCTGCACCGTGCCCGACGGCGCGAACTGCGCCAGCAGCACCGTGGCCAGTCCCAGTGGGAACAACAGCAGCAGCAGGTTTTCCACCGGGATGCGTGAGCACGCCAGCAGGGTCAGGGCAATCACTGCGGCGGCAATCAGGCTGGCGGCGCTGAAAAAATCCAGGCCCAGGCCGATCGGCGTCACCAAGTGGGTGAACAGGCTCGCGCTGTGCGCCAGGACGGCGAGGATGCCGAGCATGACCAGCAGGCGTTTGTTCACCTTGGCGCCTGTGGCCAGGCGAGAGCCTTGGTAGAAAGTCGCAGCGGCGTATAAGCAGGCGGCGGCGAGTGTCGTGAGCAAACTGGGTGACAAGGGGAGCATAAATCCTGTTAGGCAAGCCCGAAAGAGAATGAGTTTGGCATACAACCCTTGTCGCATGAAAGACCGCACAACCAGACGGCGGGTGTGCGCCAGACGCAGTCTTCGCTATAATCCGCGACCTGCCCACGCCGCAGGCTCGCCGAGCACATGTTTTTCACGGTCTGGGCCGCCATTACCTCGGTCTCCATAGGGCCTGAAAGGATCGCGCATGTTTGAAAACTTAACCGACCGTCTCTCGCAGACGCTGCGCCATGTCACCGGCAAAGCCAAGCTGACTGAAGACAATATCAAAGACACCCTGCGTGAAGTGCGCATGGCGTTGCTCGAAGCCGACGTCGCCCTGCCGGTGGTCAAGGACTTCGTCAATTCGGTCAAGGAGCGCGCTGTCGGCACCGAGGTGTCGCGCAGCCTGACGCCGGGCCAGGCGTTCGTGAAGATCGTCCAGGCCGAACTCGAAAGCCTGATGGGCGAGGCCAACGAAGATCTGAACCTGAGTGCCGTGCCGCCAGCCGTGATCCTGATGGCCGGTCTGCAGGGTGCCGGTAAAACCACCACTGCTGGCAAGCTGGCGCGCTTCCTCAAGGAGCGCAAGAAGAAGTCGGTGATGGTGGTGTCCGCGGACGTCTACCGTCCGGCGGCGATTAAACAGCTGGAAACCCTGGCCAACGACATTGGCGTGACGTTCTTCCCGTCCGACCTGAGCCAGAAGCCGGTCGATATCGCCGAAGCCGCCATTAAAGAAGCACGCCTGAAATTCATCGACGTAGTCATCGTCGATACCGCCGGTCGCCTGCACATCGACGAAGAGATGATGGGCGAGATCAAGGCCCTGCATGCCGCGATCAAGCCGGTCGAGACCCTGTTCGTGGTCGACGCCATGACCGGCCAGGACGCCGCCAACACGGCCAAGGCCTTTGGCGATGCGCTGCCGCTGACCGGGGTGATCCTGACCAAGGTCGACGGTGATGCCCGTGGCGGTGCGGCGTTGTCGGTTCGCTCCATCACCGGCAAGCCGATCAAGTTCATCGGTATGGGCGAGAAGACTGAAGCCCTGGAGCCGTTCCATCCCGAGCGTATCGCTTCGCGCATCCTCGGCATGGGTGACGTGCTCAGTCTGATCGAGCAGGCTGAACAGACCCTCGACAAGGACAAGGCCGACAAGCTGGCGAAAAAGCTGAAGAAGGGCAAAGGCTTCGACCTCGAAGACTTCCGCGATCAGCTGCAACAGATGAAAAACATGGGCGGCCTCGGCGGCTTGATGGACAAGCTGCCGAACATCGGCGGTGTCAACCTGGCGCAAATGGGCAATGCCCAGGGCGCGGCAGAGAAACAGTTCAAGCAGATGGAAGCCATCATCAACTCCATGACCCCGGCCGAGCGCCGCGACCCTGAGCTGATCAGCGGTTCGCGCAAGCGTCGGATTGCCATGGGTTCCGGCACCCAGGTGCAGGACATCGGCCGCTTGATCAAGCAACACAAGCAGATGCAGAAGATGATGAAGAAATTCTCCGCCAAAGGCGGTATGGCCAAAATGATGCGCGGCATGGGCGGTATGTTGCCCGGCGGCGGCATGCCAAAAATGTAAAGAATTCGCGCCGACAGTCTTGTCGGCGCGGCCCCCACATGGACGTGGGGCCAGCAGTAGCCCGCCTTGGCGGGCGCTGACTCGCCGTTGGAGACAACGGCTCTACCGCAAATCTGGATGGCACGCCGATAGGCGCCAGAAAAAGACATTTGCAAAAGTCCGGATATTCCTTAGAATATGCGGCCTTTCGGGCACCTATGCCCGCTGTGCATTTAGATTTGCAGCACCGACTACAGGAACTATGTTCACATGCTAACAATCCGTCTTGCCCTTGGCGGCTCCAAAAAGCGCCCGTTCTACCACTTGACCGTAACCGACAGCCGCAACCCGCGCGACGGTTCGCACAAAGAACAGGTTGGTTTCTTCAACCCTGTTGCTCGTGGTCAAGAAGTCCGTCTGTCCGTGAACCAAGAGCGCGTAGCCTACTGGCTGAGCGTTGGTGCACAACCTTCTGAGCGCGTTGCTCAGTTGCTGAAGGAATCTGCTAAGGCTGCGGCCTGAGCAATATGAACGCGACGCCAGCCAATGCTGATGATTTGATCGTTATCGGCAAAATTTATTCTGTTCATGGCGTTCGCGGCGAAGTGAAGGTGTATTCCTTTACTGATCCGACTGAAAACCTCTTGCAGTACAAAACCTGGACGCTCAAGCGCGAAGGCAGCGTAAAGCAGGTTGAGCTGGTCAGCGGACGTGGGAACGACAAGTTCCTGGTCGCAAAGCTCAAGGGTCTTGATGATCGTGAAGAAGCGCGTCTTCTGGCCGGTTACGAGATCTGCGTGCCGCGCAACCTGTTCCCTGAACTGACCGACGGCGAGTACTACTGGTACCAGCTCGAAGGTCTGAAGGTCATTGACCAACTCGGGCAATTGCTCGGGAAGATCGATCATCTTCTGGAAACCGGCGCCAATGATGTAATGGTGGTCAAGCCTTGCGCTGGCAGCCTGGATGATCGCGAACGCCTGTTGCCCTATACGGAGCAATGTGTGTTGGCAGTCGACCTGGCAGCAGGCGAGATGAAGGTGGAATGGGATGCGGACTTCTAAGCGTGGCTAACTTGCGCGTAGAAGTGATCAGTTTGTTTCCCGAGATGTTCTCCGCCATCAGCGAGTACGGCATCACCAGTCGGGCGGTGAAACAGGGGCTCTTGCAGCTGACCTGTTGGAATCCGCGAGACTACACGACGGATCGACATCACACTGTGGACGATCGCCCATTTGGCGGTGGCCCGGGCATGGTGATGAAGATCAAGCCCCTGGAAGATGCTCTGGTTCAGGCCAAGGCAGCAGCCGGGGAGGCGGCGAAGGTCATTTACCTGTCGCCCCAAGGCCGTCAACTGACTCAGTCGGCGGTACGCGAGTTGGCGAATGAGGAAGCATTAATCCTGATTGCCGGTCGCTATGAAGGCATTGACGAGCGATTTATTGAAGCTCATGTCGATGAAGAGTGGTCGATTGGTGACTATGTACTGTCTGGCGGCGAGCTGCCGGCGATGGTCCTGATTGACGCGGTTACACGACTGCTGCCTGGAGCTTTAGGGCATGCGGACTCCGCCGAGGAAGATTCCTTTACGGATGGTCTGCTGGATTGCCCGCACTACACCCGACCGGAGGTGTATGCGGATCAGCGTGTTCCCGACGTGTTGCTAAGTGGCAATCACGCGCATATCCGGCGTTGGCGTTTACAGCAGTCCCTTGGTAGGACCTTTGAACGACGCGCCGATCTTCTGGAAAGCCGCTCGCTTTCTGGAGAAGAGAAGAAGCTGCTCGAGGAATACATCCGCGAGCGGGACGATAGTTAACAACGTATCGATGGTAGGTCCGATGACTTACCTTAGGAGCACAGCATGACTAACAAAATCATCCTTGCACTCGAAGCAGAGCAGATGACCAAAGAGATCCCTACCTTTGCCCCGGGCGACACCATTGTCGTTCAGGTGAAAGTGAAGGAAGGCGACCGTTCGCGTCTGCAAGCGTTCGAAGGTGTTGTAATCGCCAAGCGTAACCGCGGCGTAAACAGTGCTTTCACCGTACGTAAGATCTCCAACGGTGTTGGCGTAGAGCGTACTTTCCAGACCTACAGCCCGCAAATCGACAGCATGGCTGTCAAGCGTCGCGGTGACGTACGTAAAGCCAAGCTGTACTACCTGCGTGACCTGTCGGGTAAAGCAGCTCGCATCAAGGAAAAACTGGCTTAAGTCCAGCTTCCGATGCAGAAAAAAGCAGCCTACGGGCTGCTTTTTTGTGCCCGCAATTTACCTCTGGCGCTGGTCAGGCGCCATTGGCCTCTGGCTGGATTAGCGCCACCAGGGTCCAGCCGGCGGCGGGTTTGATCACGCTTCCGGGTGTCAGCACGTAGACCCAGCCGCTGGGGTCCTGGGCAAACAGCAGGGTCGCACGATCACCGTGCAGGGCCTGATAGTCCTCCCAGGCAAAACCGTCGGTCAGGTGGGTGGTATAGAGTTCGGCGCCCTGGCTGAGCAGGCTGGCCAGCTTGGTGTAGGTCAGGACCTGGCTGCCCAGCAGTTGCCCACGGTGCTCGTGGCTGGCGCGGTGCTTGTCGGTGCGCCGGCTTTCCTGGCCGCTGGCCAGGGCGAACATGCGCTGCTGCCCGAACTCATGGCGAAAGCGCATGGTTGCCAGGGTATTGAGTTCTCCCGAAGGGGAGAGCGCCAGCAGGTGGCCGAGGCCGACCAGGTCCAGGTGCGCATCCGCGTGCTGCGAGGCCGGGTTGCCGAAGTAGGTGGGCAGCCCCTCCATGCGGGCTGCACGAATGTTTTCCCAGCTCGAGTCGGTCAGCAGCACACGGCTGCCCAGTTGCTGCAGGGCCTTGCCCAGCGCCCGAGAAGGGCCATTGGCGCCAACGATGAGAAATCCGCTGGGGGCGGGTTCGGCAACTTTCAGCAGGCGCGCCAGGGGGCGGGCAGTGGCGCTTTGCAACACCACCGTGCCGATGATCACCGCAAACGTCAGGGGTACCAGCAGCAGCGCACCTTGATGACCGGCCTCATGCAGGCGTATCGCAAAGATTGCCGAGACTGCCGCCGCGACGATGCCCCGTGGCGCGATCCAGGCCAGCAGGGCGCGCTCGCGCCAGTTGAGGGTGGAGCCCAAGGTCGAGAGCACCACGTTCAGCGGCCGCGCGATGAACTGGATTACCAGTAATAGCAGCAGGACCAGCGGCCCGAGGGCGA
Source organism: Pseudomonas sp. P5_152 (assembly GCF_033989915.1). Taxonomy (NCBI): domain Bacteria; kingdom Pseudomonadati; phylum Pseudomonadota; class Gammaproteobacteria; order Pseudomonadales; family Pseudomonadaceae; genus Pseudomonas; species Pseudomonas sp. P5_152. Next base: position 4,219,286 of record NZ_JASFAH010000002.1, read on the forward strand.
TCATCGCGTTCAAGTCCAGTCGGGCCGCCAGCAGAATGAACAGGCCGGAGATCAGCAGCACGCTGAGGTTTTCCTTGAAGTGCAGGATGTGCCGCACATCCACGCCCTTCATGTTGGCCAGCCACATCCCCATCAGGGTCACCGCCAGCAGTCCGGACTCGTGCATCACCTCGTTGGCGGCGATGAAGATCGCCAGTACGGCGGCCAGCGACGCCAGGTTGTGCAGGTATTCCGGCAGCCATTGGCGCCGAATCAGGGTGCCGAGGGCCCAGCCACCGCCGATGCCGAACAAGCTGCCGCACAGGATCACCCCAGCGAATGTCAGCAAGCTGTGCTTGATGCCGTGGCCTTCGGCGCTGGCGATGATGAAGCTATAGACCACCACTGCGAGCAACGCGCCAATTGGGTCAATGACGATACCTTCCCAGCGCAGGATGTTGGCGATCGAGGCCTTCGGGCGCACCACCCGCAGCATCGGCACAATGACCGTAGGGCCCGTAACCAGGGTCAGGCTGCCAAACAGGATCGCCAGCAGCCAGTCGAAACCCAGCAGCCAGTGGGTGGCCACCGCGATCACCACCCAGGTTGCCAAGGCGCCGATGGTCACCAGCCGATGCACTACGCTGCCGATCTCGCGCCATTCGGACAGGTGCAAGGTCAGGCTGCCTTCAAACAGGATCAGCGCCACGGCCAGCGACACCAGGGGCATCAGCAGCGGGCCGAACATTTCCTGTGGGTCGAGCCAGCCCAATACAGGTCCCACCACAATCCCGGTCAACAGCAGAAACAGAATCGCCGGTAGTTTCAGGCGCCAGGCCAGCCATTGGCAGCCTAACGCCGCTGCACCAATGCCACCGAAGGCCAAAAGAATTTGCTGCTCGTTCATTGATGCTCCCTGTTCCTTGAAATAGCTGGCTATGAAAGACTAGCGGGCATCCTTACCGTTCCCTGTTTTTTTACGCGCAGCGCCCGGCCTGCGTGTCTTGAGTATCCATGCCTGCTATCGAACATCCCCTGATCGACCAGTTTCTCGACGCCTTGTGGTTGGAAAAAGGCCTCGCGGACAATACACGCGACGCCTACCGCAGTGATCTGGCGCTGTTCAACGGCTGGCTTGCGGAGCAGGGGCTGGAGTTGCTCAACGCCGGTCGCGAGTTGATCCTCGACCACCTGGCCTGGCGCCTGGAGCAGAATTACAAGCCGCGCTCCACCGCACGATTTCTCTCGGGTGTGCGTGGGTTTTATCGTTATTTGCTGCGCGAAAAGCTGATCAGCGTCGACCCAACGCTGCGGGTCGACATGCCGCAATTGGGTCGGCCGTTGCCTAAATCCTTGTCGGAAGCTGACGTTGAGGCCTTGCTGGCGGCGCCGGATCTCAGTGAGGCGATCGGCCAGCGGGATCGGGCGATGCTCGAGGTGCTGTACGCCTGCGGTCTGCGGGTCACCGAACTGATCAGCCTGACCCTGGAGCAGGTCAACCAGCGCCAGGGTGTGCTGCGGGTCATGGGCAAGGGCAGCAAGGAGCGCTTGGTGCCGATGGGAGAGGAGGCGATCGTCTGGATCGAACGCTATATGCGTGATGCCCGTGGCGAGCTATTGGGCGGGCGGCCCAGTGATGTGCTGTTCCCCAGCCTGCGCGGCGAGCAGATGACCCGCCAGACGTTCTGGCACCGGATCAAGCACCAGGCCAAGGTCGCCGGTATCGGCAAGTCCCTGTCGCCCCATACGTTGCGCCACGCCTTCGCCACCCATTTGCTCAACCATGGCGCCGACCTGCGGGTGGTGCAGATGTTGCTCGGCCATAGCGACCTGTCGACCACCCAGATCTACACCCACGTGGCCCGCGCTCGCCTGCAGGACCTGCATGCCAAGCACCATCCAAGAGGTTGAATCGAACTGTTACGGGGTTGCGGTGCATTCATCAGCCACAGTCGGCCATAGGGGCCTTATGTGATAGGCTTTGCCGGTTTGCACGATGGACGGTTATGACCCGGTGTTCCGGCACGGGTGTTCTAGTCGATCCATTTGTCCGCCTTCAGGAGTTCTCATGCGTCTGACCCAGATTTTCACCGCCGCAGCCATTGCGTTGGTCAGCACTTTCGCCGTCGCCGATGATGCGGCTGACAAAGCCATCCGCAAGAGCCTGGAAACCCTCCAGCTCGACACGCCGATCGAAACCATCAGCGCCAGTCCGCTGGCCGGTCTTTACGAAGTCAAGCTCAAGGGCAGCCGCGTGCTGTACGCCAGCGCCGACGGTCAATACATCGTCCAGGGCTATCTGTTTCAGCTCAAGGACGGCAAGCCGGTCAACCTGACCGAGAAAACCGAGCGCCTGGGCGTTGCCAAGCTGGTCAACGGCATCCCGGTCGCTGAGACCGTGGTCTACCCGGCCATTGGCGAAACCAAGACCCATATCACCGTATTCACCGACACCACCTGCCCGTATTGCCACAAATTGCACGCCGAAGTGCCGGCCTTGAACAAAATGGGGGTCGAAGTGCGGTATGTTGCTTTCCCACGCCAGGGCCTCGGCTCGCCGGGTGATGAGCAACTGCAGAACGTGTGGTGCTCCACCGACAAGAAAGCGGCCATGGACAAGATGGTCGATGGCAAGGAAATCAAGGCCGCCAAGTGCGCCAACCCGGTTTCCAAGCAGTTCGCCCTCGGTCAGTCGATCGGGGTGAACGGCACTCCGGCCATCGTTTTGGCTGATGGCCAGGTGATTCCGGGCTACCAGCCGGCGCCACAAGTCGCCAAACTGGCGTTGGGTGCGAAATAATCCTGTGTCGTCACGGTAAGCCTTTGACGATCATGGAGCGACGACAGCGGTCGGCGCTCCATTAATAGAGAGCCACACAGGTTGTGGCTGTTTTTCACGGCCGACCTTGTGTCGGCCGTTTTATGGGGAGTTCAAAGTGAATCCGGTCAAAGTAGGCATCTGTGGGTTAGGTACCGTCGGTGGCGGCACCCTCAACGTACTTCAGCGCAACGCCGAGGAAATTGCTCGGCGTGCCGGGCGTGGAATCGAAGTGGCACAAATTGCCACGCGCACGCCAAAGCCTCAGTTCCAGACGACCGGCATTACGATTACCAACGATGTCTTCGAAGTGGCCACGAACCCTGAGATCGACATCGTCATAGAGCTGATGGGCGGCTATACCGTTGCCCGCGAGCTGGTACTCAAAGCGATCGAAAACGGAAAACATGTAGTCACCGCGAACAAGGCGCTGATCGCCGTTCACGGTAACGAGATCTTCGCCAAGGCGCGCGAGAAAGGCGTGATCGTGGCATTTGAAGCGGCGGTAGCCGGTGGCATCCCGGTGATCAAGGCGATTCGCGAAGGCCTGTCGGCCAACCGGATCAACTGGGTCGCGGGGATCATCAACGGCACCGGCAACTTCATCCTCACCGAAATGCGCGAGAAGGGCCGTACTTTCGACGACGTGCTCGTTGAGGCCCAGGCCCTGGGTTACGCCGAAGCCGATCCGACGTTCGACGTCGAAGGCATCGATGCGGCGCACAAGCTGACCATCCTGGCGTCCATTGCGTTCGGCATCCCGCTGCAATTCGACAAGGCCTACACCGAGGGCATCACCCAGCTGACCACCGCTGACGTGAACTACGCCGAAGCCCTGGGCTACCGGATCAAGCACCTGGGTGTGGCTCGCAGCACCTCCCGCGGCATCGAGCTGCGCGTGCACCCGACCCTGATCCCGGCGGACCGCCTGCTGGCCAACGTCAACGGGGTGATGAACGCAGTGATGGTCAACGGCGATGCTGCCGGTTCGACCCTGTTCTACGGCGCTGGCGCCGGCATGGAGCCAACCGCTTCGTCGGTGATCGCCGACCTGGTGGATGTGGTTCGCGCCATGACCAGCGACCCGGAGAACCGCGTCCCGCACCTGGCCTTCCAGCCGGACTCGCTGTCGGCCCACCCGATCCTGCCGATCGAAGCCTGCGAGAGCGCCTACTACCTGCGCATCCAGGCCAAGGACCATCCGGGCGTGCTGGCCCAGGTGGCGAGCATTCTGTCGGAGCGGGGCATCAACATCGAATCGATCATGCAAAAGGAAGTCGAAGAACACGACGGCCTGGTGCCCATGATCCTGCTGACGCACCGTGTGCTGGAACAGCACATGAACGACGCCATCACGGCCCTCGAAGCGTTGCAAGGTGTGGACGGTCCGGTGGTACGGATCCGTGTCGAACATTTGAATTAATTCAGCGGCAAGCGGCGTAGCGTGGTGCTTGCCGCTTGAAGCCCAAACCGAAGGTTTGCCCCTATGCGTTATATCAGTACTCGCGGCCAGGCACCGGCCCTGAATTTCGAAGACGTGCTGCTGGCGGGCCTGGCCAGCGACGGCGGCCTGTATGTGCCGGAAAACCTGCCGCGTTTCACCCAGGAAGAAATAGCTTCCTGGGCCGGCCTGCCGTACCACGAACTGGCGTTCCGGGTGATGCGCCCGTTTGTTGCCGGCAGCATTCCGGATGCCGATTTCAAGAAGATTCTTGAAGCCACTTATGGCGCGTTTTCCCACAGCGCAGTAGCACCTTTGCGTCAGCTCAACGGCAACGAATGGGTACTGGAGCTGTTCCACGGCCCGACCCTGGCGTTCAAGGACTTTGCCCTGCAACTGCTCGGCCGCCTGCTTGACTACGTGCTGCAAAAGCGTGGCGAGCGTGTGGTCATCGTCGGTGCTACATCGGGCGATACCGGTTCGGCGGCGATCGAAGGCTGCAAACACTGCGAAAACGTCGACATCTTCATCCTGCACCCGCACAACCGGGTCTCGGAAGTCCAGCGTCGGCAGATGACCACGCTGTTTGGCGACAACATCCATAACATCGCCATCGAAGGCAACTTCGATGACTGCCAGGAAATGGTCAAGGCCAGCTTCGCCGACCAGAGCTTCCTCAAGGGCACGCGCCTGGTTGCGGTGAACTCGATCAACTGGGCGCGGATCATGGCCCAGATCGTCTACTACTTCCACGCTGCCCTGCAGTTGGGCGGCCCGGCGCGTTCGGTGTCGTTCTCGGTGCCGACCGGCAACTTCGGCGATATTTTCGCTGGTTACCTGGCACGCAACATGGGGCTGCCGATCAACCAGTTGATCGTCGCCACCAACCGCAACGACATCCTGCACCGCTTCATGAGCGGCAATCAGTACGTCAAGGAAACCCTGCACGCGACCCTGTCGCCGTCGATGGACATCATGGTTTCCTCGAACTTCGAACGCCTGCTGTTCGACCTGCACGGTCGCAACGGCGTGGCAATCGCCGGCCTGATGGACAACTTCAAGCAGGGCGGTGGTTTCAGCGTCGAACAGGAGCGTTGGACCGAAGCGCGCAAGCTCTTCGATTCCCTGGCCGTGGACGATGTGCAGACCTGCGAGACCATCGCCGAAGTGTTTGCCCAGACCGGCGAACTGCTCGATCCGCACACCGCCATCGGCGTCAAGGCGGCCCGTGAGTGCCGTCGCAGCCTGGATATCCCGATGGTGATTCTTGGCACGGCGCACCCGGTCAAGTTCCCCGAGGCCGTTGAAAAAGCCGGCGTAGGAAAAGCGCTTGAACTGCCTGCCCATCTTTCCGACTTGTTTGAGCGAGATGAGCGTTGCACCGTTTTGCCAAATGACCTGAAAGCGGTACAGGCCTTTGTCAGTCAGCATGGCAACCGCGGCAAGCCACTCTGATCGGTAAAAACCTGACACATTTGAAGCCCGTCTCCTGACGGGCTTTCTTATTTCTGCATGTCACACTGCGGCCCCTCAAGGATGGGTGAGTGGATGTGAAGGACATGGGCATGCAGCTTTTGAGACGGGTGACGCCAGCCTTGCGCTGGCTGGTTTTTTTCAGCGTGCTGATGCTGGGCCGGGAAGGGCTGGCGATGGCGCCGAACGCCTCGCCAGCGCAGCGCGTGGCGACGACCAGGCCGCTGGTGCTGAGCCCGCAGGAGCGGGAGTGGATCGCCCGCCACCCGCAGGTGATCGTCGCTTCGGTGCAGTATCCGTTGTACCTGTTCAAGGATGAGCAGGGGCAGTGGACTGGCCTGAGCAACGATATCCTGCTGCGACTCTCGCGGATGACGGGCTTGCAGTTTGTCCATCAGGAGTCGTTCTCCACCGAGCATCTGCTGGGCCTGCTGGAAAGCGGGCAGGCGGACATGAGCAGCACGCTGGTGGTGAACGATGAGCGCAAGGGCTTCCTCGACTTCAGCCACGCCTTTGGCGGGTCGGGCTGGGTCTTCGTCGAGCTGGCCGCAGGCGAACCTGTGCAGTCGCTGGAGGCGCTCTCAGGCAAGGTCCTGGCACTACCGGCCCGGCATGCCCTGGAAGCCGGTATCCGGCGCGACTACCCACAGATCCAGTTGCGCACGGTGAAAACCTACGCCGAGGCGCGTGCCCTGGTGGAGAGCGGCGAAGCCCACGCCACCATCGAGAACGAAAATGGCGCCTATCAGTTTCCGGCGGGGCGACTGGCCATCGGTATGAGCGTCGAGGGCCACTGGGTCACCGACCATCTGGCCGTGCGCAAGGGCCAGCCGCAACTGTTGAGCATCCTCAACAAGGCTCTCGAGGCATTTCCTCCTGCCGAATTGCGCGCGATCCGCGTCAAGTGGCTCAGTGGCGTGGTGCCCATGCAGCCGCCATCACCGTGGCAACGGTTGATTGAATGGGCGTGCTGGGGGGGAGTGCTCGCGGGTGTGTTCGGCCTGATTTCGGTGTTGTGGAGTCGCCGGCTCAATTGCCAGGTCGAGCGCCGAGTCAGGGCCGAAGAGGCGCTGGACGATCAACTGGCGTTTGAACAATGCCTGATCAACGCCATGCCCGATCCGGTGTTCGTCAGGGATCTGGAGGGGCGCTTGATCCAGTGCAACAAGAGCTATGAAGAGTACCTGTCGACGCGCTTTGACCGAGTCCAGGGCAAACGCCTGACCGAGGTCGATACGCTGCCGGCCGCCACGGGCCAGTTGCTGCACGCTGAGTTCATGGCGCAACTGGGCAGCCGCAAAGGCCGTTTTATCGAACGTCAGCTGACGTTCAACAACGGCACGCGGGAGATTTACCAGTGGACGGTGCCGTTCTATAGCGCCAAGGGCGTGCTGCGTGGCGTGCTTGGCGGTTGGACCGCGCCCCGTGGGCCGCGCCACCAGGAGCCGCGCTGAGGTTTGGCGGGGTGTTTTTATCCTGTCATCTTTTCCCGGCATGCTCTGCCAACTAGGGTGTTGCGATATGCCTTCAGTCGAGATCTAGAACTTTCTTCTCGGGCCAGTGGTCATTTACAGTGAACGCGCCTTGGCACTTTGTTTCGGACTATTGAGTGGTGATCGAGATGGAAAGTATCAGCCTATTGTTGGGTGAAGCACTGAGCCCGTACCAGGTAACGCTGACCCCGTCGGGTGTTTCTGGAGAGTGCCTGGTGACCTTGAAGAATGCCGTGGGTGCGATTGTGGTCGAGCGTGAGTTCAGTCAGGCGCAACTGCGCGACAAGCGCCAGCTCACCGACGTGGTCGACGGCTTGCATCGTGATGTGCTGATTGCTGAAGGGCGGCTGCAGCCCTGTGTAATTGCGGCCTTGCGCAATGCCGCGCAAGACAAGCCGACAACGCTGGGCCACTGATTGAGTTTTTTCGGGAACCTTCCCGACATCCCGTAAGTCAGACCCTGTACCAACAAGAGCAAGCATTGTGCTCCGGTGCTTGTCGCTTGTGGTACGGGTCCTTGTTGACCACGTTTAACCCCGAGTCGTCTCCCCACTTCTCGGGGTTTCTTTTGTCTGGCGTTTGATCAGGGGGTCTGGTCCTGGAAAAAACGTCGGGCGTCCTCCAGGTATTCGTTGCGCATCTGCGGGTCGAGCCATTGCGCGTAAAACTCGATCAAGCGATTGTCCCGCAGCTTGAGCACCGTGGCGTTGATCGCCTTGATGGCTTGGCGCCCCTGGGCTGTATCCGAACAGGCGATATGGATCGACTGATACTTGTCCGCGCCACGAATCCCATAGAACTCCAGCTCCTCGGGCGCGATGCCCTGTTGCTGTGCCTGATAGCGGATTTCTGGCCAGTAGCCCAGCAACGCTATCAGGCGCCCCGCACGTTGCATCTGCAGGAGGCTGCCCAGGGCGTCGTTGCCGTAGTGGGCCGACAGGCTGTTGCCGGGAGCCTGCTGCAGGATGCGATCGACCATCTGCCCGTAACTGCGTTCGGCGACCACGCCAAGCTTGCTGTTGTCGCGCGCCAGCAGTAACTCCAGGTCAACCTGGTTGTCGATGATGTAGGGCGCCAGCGCGCCACGGTCCTTGTGGCGGATGGTGATGCCGTTACTGCGGATGCGAAACGCCGGGATCGAATAGGCGAGGCGTTTTGCCCGCTGCGGGTTCCACACCAGCGATGGGTCGCAGGTGAAGCTTGGTTCCAGGAGCATTTGCATGGCGCGCGCGCGATTGACCCGCATCAGGCTGTGCTGGTACTCGGGCATGCTGGCGATCAACAGCGGCATGAACTGGTCGACCGCTCCCTGGTTTTTCTGCGCTCCCTCGAAAATCGTCAGCGGCGGCAAATCGCGCAGCAGCCAGACCAGGGTGTCCTTGTCATTGGCGGCGGCCGGCATCACCGCAAGGCCAGCCAGGGCCGCACCAACCAGCGCCAGACGCTGTTGTCGGCCGAACAGCCGGCCCAGTGCGGACAGCCTGTTCAGCTTAGATCGCCCCATCTTCACGCAGGCGCGTGATCTGAGCCGCGTCATAGCCCAGCGCACCCAGCACCTGGGCGTTGTGTTCGCCCAGTTCAGCCCCCACCCACTCGCAACTGCCGGGGGTTTGCGAGAGTTTTGGCACGATGCCCGGCATCTTGAACTCCTTGCCGTCGGGCAGCTTGGCCTGGAGGAACATCTCCCGGGCGAGGAATTGCGGGTCGTTGAACATGTCTTCGGCGCTGAAGATACGACTGGCGGGTACCTCGGCGGCGTTCAGGCGTTCGATCACGGTATCTAGCGGTAGCGAACTGACCCACCGATCAATCACCCCGTACAGCTCTTCACGTCGGCTGTCGCGCCCATCGTTGCTGGCCAGGATCGGGTCGCAGGCCAGGTCGTCGCGGCCGATGGTCTGCATGAAGCGCTTGAAGATTGCGTCGCCATTAGCGCCGATCTGCACATGTTTGCCGTCGGCGCTAGTGTGGATGGAGGAGGGTGTGATGCCGGGCATGATGTTGCCGGTGCGCTCGCGGATGAAGCCGAACACATCGAACTCCGGCACCATGCTTTCCATCATGGCGAAGATCGCTTCATACAGCGCCACGTCCACCACTTGCCCCTGGCCCCCATTGACTTCGCGATGGCGCAGAGCCATGAGCGCGCCGATTACCCCCCACAACGCGGCAATCGAGTCACCGATGGAAATGCCGGTGCGTACCGGTGGACGGTCCTCGAAGCCGGTGATGTAGCGCAAGCCGCCCATCGACTCACCTACCGCACCAAAGCCGGGCTGGTCTTTCATCGGGCCGGTCTGGCCGAAGCCGGACAAACGCACCATCACCAGTTTTGGGTTCAGGGCATGCAGCACATCCCAACCCAGGCCGAGCTTCTCCAGCACCCCGGGGCGGAAGTTTTCGATGAGGATGTCGGCTTCACCCAGCAGCTTTTTCAGAATGGCCAGGCCATCGGGGTGCTTGAGGTTGAGGGTCAGGGACTTCTTGTTGCGTGCCTGGACAAACCACCACAGCGAGGTGCCCTCGTAGAGTTTGCGCCACTTGCGTAACGGGTCACCGCCATCCGGAGATTCGATTTTGGTCACATCGGCGCCGAATTCGGCACAGATGCGTGAGGCAAATGGCCCGGCGATCAAGGTGCCGAGCTCGATGACTTTCAGGCCGGAAAGCGGTTTGGCGGTAAGCGGCATGGGCGATCCTGTAGGACAAAAGCGGAGTCAATGCAGCCTTTTATCATAGCCAGGCGCTCATCGCCCAAGCTTGATGGTCGTGATGATTCGTTGAATAGCCCTGGCATCGGTTAGACTTGCCGCCTTTCCTCGTATCAAGAAGCCCGTTCATGGCCCAGCCGTCCACGACCTACAAGTTTGAACTGAACCTTACCGACCTCGACCGCAGCGTGTACGAGAACGTCAAGCAGACCATCGCCCGTCACCCTTCGGAAACCGAAGAGCGCATGACCGTGCGGCTGCTGGCCTATGCCTTCTGGTACAACGAGCAATTGTCTTTTGGTCGCGGGTTGTCGGACGTGGACGAACCGGCGCTGTGGGAAAAGAGCCTGGACGATCGCGTTCTGCACTGGATCGAAGTCGGCCAGCCAGACGCTGACCGCCTGACCTGGTGCTCGCGTCGCACCGAACGCACCAGCCTGCTGGCCTACGGCAGCCTGCGAGTCTGGGAAGGCAAAGTGATCCCGGCGATCAGGAACCTGAAAAACGTCAACATCGCGGCGGTGCCCCAGGAAGTCCTGGAAACCCTGGCCAAGGACATGCCCCGCGTCATCAAGTGGGACGTGATGATCAGCGAGGGCACGATCTTCGTCACCGACGACCGTGGCCAGCATGAAGTCCAGTTGCAATGGCTGGCGGGCGAGCGCGGCTAAGGCCTGTTGCCGATCTGGGAGCAGTAGCCTGTAATCCCGCCGTATTTAACCTGTGAATTTAAGAGAAACCACTGTCATCCCATGCGCATAGAACCTCGCCAGCTTCCCGCCACCCTGCCATTTCTCGGTGATCTGCCGCCGCTGCTGACCCGCTTGTACGCGGCGCGCGGGGTGCAGTCGGAAGCTGAGCTGGACAAGAGTCTGGCGCGCTTGATCCCGTTTCAGCAGCTCAAGGGGATCGAGGCCGCGGTGGACCTGCTGGTGGTGGCGCTGGAGCAGCGCCAGCGGATCCTGATCGTCGGCGATTTCGATGCCGACGGCGCGACGGCCAGTACGGTCGGGGTGCTGGGTTTGCGCCTGTTGGGGGCGGCCCATGTCGATTACCTGGTGCCGAACCGTTTTGAGTACGGCTACGGCCTGACCCCGGAAATCGTCGAGGTGGCGTTGACCCGCACCCCGCAATTACTGATCACCGTGGACAACGGTATTTCCAGCGTCGAAGGTGTGGCAGCAGCCAAAAAGGCCGGGCTCCAGGTACTGGTCACCGATCACCACTTGCCGGGTGATGAACTGCCGCTGGCCGATGCCATCGTCAACCCGAACCAGCCGGGCTGCGACTTTCCGAGCAAGGCGCTGGCCGGTGTCGGAGTGATTTTCTACGTGCTGATGGCGTTGCGTGCACGCTTGCGCAGCCTGGGCTGGTACGCCAGCACGGCGCAACCGAACATCGGCGAGTTGCTGGACCTGGTGGCGCTAGGCAGTGTGGCCGACGTGGTACCCCTGGATGCCAACAACCGGATCCTGGTGCACCAGGGCCTGGAACGGATTCGCGCCGGGCGCGCGCGGCCGGGGATCAAGGCAATCCTCGAAGTGGCCAAGCGTGACCACGCGCGGATTACCTCCACCGACCTGGGCTTCATCCTCGGCCCGCGCCTGAACGCGGCGGGGCGCCTGGACGACATGAGCCTGGGCATCGAGTGCCTGCTCACCGACAACGTCGAGCTGGCGCGGGAAATGGCCGCGCAACTGGACGGCATGAACCAGGACCGTAAATCCATCGAGCAGGGCATGCAGCGTGAAGCGCTGGCCCAGCTCAAGGACCTGCCCGTGGAGTCGATGCCATTCGGCTTGTGCCTGTTTGATCCGGAGTGGCACCAAGGGGTGATCGGCATCCTCGCGTCGCGGATGAAAGAACGTTATTTCCGTCCCACCATCGCGTTTGCCGATGCGGGCAACGGCATGCTCAAAGGTTCCGGGCGGTCGGTGCAGGGATTCCACATTCGCGACGCCTTGAGCGTGGTGGCGGCGCAGCACCCGGACCTGATCAGCAAGTACGGTGGTCACGCCATGGCCGCGGGCCTGACTTTGCCGCAAGCGAACTTTGCGCTGTTCGCCGAGGCGTTCGACGCCGAAGTGCGTCGTCAGTTGCGTGAAGAAGACCTGACCGGCCGTCTGCTGTCGGACGGCACTCTGGCGGTTGAAGAATTTCACCTGGAACTGGCCCGCGCCTTGCGCCACGCCGGCCCATGGGGGCAGCACTTCCCGGAGCCGCTGTTTCATGGCGTGTTCCAGTTGGTCGAGCAGCGGGTGGTGGGTGAACGGCACCTCAAAGTGGTCCTGAAAAGCGAATGCGGTTCGGTCAAGCTCGACGGCATCGCCTTTGGTATCGATCGCGAAGTGTGGCCGAACCCGACCATCCGCTGGGTCGAACTGGCCTACAAGCTCGATGTGAACGAGTTCCGTGGCCAGGAAACCGTGCAGTTGATGATTGCCCATATCGAACCGCGTTAAACCCTGCTGGCTGCGCCGATGTCGACTAGGCTCTAAGCACTGCTTGATTGGCCTTGTGACGTATCGTCCATTTTTTGCCCGCGGGGGCGGGTGCTGCATCCTTTCCTGTCACTCGTCGACTATTCAAACAGAACCCTGGAGCCTGCCCACTGATTCGAGAGGTGCCCCATGAGTCTGCTGCTTGAACCCTATACCCTTCGTCAATTGACCCTGCTCAACCGCATCGCCGTGTCGCCGATGTGCCAATACTCCAGCGTCGATGGACTGGCCAATGACTGGCACCTCGTGCACCTCGGCAGTCGCGCCGTGGGCGGGGCTGGCCTGGTGTTCACCGAAGCCACCGCTGTGACTGCCGATGGTCGCATCACCGCCCAGGACCTGGGCCTGTGGAACGACGCGCAGATCGAACCGCTGCAACGCATCACCCGTTTCATTACCGCCCAAGGGGCGGTGGCCGGCATCCAGTTGGCGCACGCCGGACGCAAGGCCAGCACTCATCGGCCATGGTTGGGCAAGCACGGCAGCGTCAAGCCGGCCGATGGTGGCTGGACGCCGGTAGGCCCTTCGCCGATAGCCTTCGATCCGGAACACAGCCAGCCCACCCAACTGAGCGAATCGCAGATCAGCGAGGTCATCCAGGCCTTTGTCGAGGCCGCCAAACGCGCCCTGGAGGCAGGTTTCAAGGTGGTCGAGGTGCACGCAGCCCACGGTTACCTGCTGCATCAGTTTCTTTCGCCCCTGAGTAACCAGCGGCGTGACCAGTATGGGGGCTCGTTCGAAAACCGCATTCGCCTGGTGCTGCAAGTGACGGAGGCGGTGCGTGCCGTGTGGCCAGAGGAGTTGCCGTTGTTCGTGCGGGTGTCGGCCACGGATTGGGTCGAGGACGGCTGGAATCCGGACGAAACCGTGGAGCTGGCGCGTCGCCTGAAAGCCTTGGGGGTCGACCTGATCGATGTGTCCTCGGGTGGGACGGCGGCGAATGCCGAGATTCCGACCGGGCCGGGTTATCAGACGCGATTTGCCGAACGGGTGCGCAAGGAATCCGGAATCGCCACCGGCACCGTAGGCCTGATTACCGAACCGGCCCAGGCCGAGCACATTTTGCGTACCTGCCAGGCCGACATCATCCTGCTGGCCCGTGAACTGCTGCGTGACCCTTACTGGCCGCTGCACGCTGACGACGACCTGGGCGGACGCAAGGCAATCTGGCCGTCACAGTACCAACGGGCAACCCACCGCGATCAGCCGATCCATGAGTCGGATCTACGCGATTGATCGATTTGTAGGGGGGTAGGGGCAGGCTTGCCAACCTGCCCCTTGTAGGACCGTTCAAACGTTATTGCATGGCCTTTTACGCAGTAGGCCAATCCGGATAGTTGCGCTTGTCCGGCGCCGGCGGGAAGTACTGGTACAACCAGGTCTCGCTCAGTGTCCGGTCCTGGGTGCGGATGAACAGACGCAGCTCTACCGGCTCCACGCTGTCGTTGGTGGGGAACCAGTCGAAGGTGATCCGGTAGCCCTTGATGTCATCGAGCACTAGCACGTTGAAATCCTTGACCTCACCGTTCGACGCGGTCACTACCGGCTCGATGCCAGTGCCCGGTGGCAGGCGATCCAGACCGCCGCCGTTGAAGTCGACGGCAAAGCGCCGCGCCCAGACCTTCGGATAATGCTCACCCGGGGCCCAGCCTTCGGTGAACCCGCCCATGCCCGATCGGGTGGCGTTAACCCGTGCCAGTGGCGTACCGACGGGCGGCAGGGCGCTCCAGTAGAGCTTGTAGCCGTAGTTCAGGGAGTCGCCAGCCGCCACCGGCTTTTTCGGCGTCCAGAAGGCCACGATGTTGTCCAGGGTTTCGCCCGTGGTAGGGATTTCCAGCAGGTCGATGGAGCCTTCGCCCCAAGCGGTGGTTGGTTCGACCCACAGGCTTGGACGCTTGCTGTACCAGTCGACGGTGTCTTGATAGCTGGCAAATTCGTGGTCGGTCTGGACCAGGCCGAAACCTTTCGGGTCCTTGTCGGCGAAGGCGTTGAACTGCAGGGTCGCCGGATTGTTCAGCGGACGGCAGATCCACTCGCCGTTGCCGCGCCACATGGCGAGGCGGTCCGAGTCGTGGATTTGCGGGTGAATGGTGTCGCACATGCGCCGCTCATGGGTACCGCAACTGAACATGCTGGTCATCGGCGCAATGCCCAATTGTTCAATGGCGGTGCGGGCGTTGACGTGGGCATCGACGGCCATCACTACCTGATTGGCCTGGCAATCGATGTCGAAGCGATAGGCCCCGGTGGCGCTCGGGGAATCGAGCAGGGCATAGACCACAAACCGAGTGCTGTCCTTGTCCGGGGTTTCGAACCAGAACTTGGTGAAGTCGGGGAATTCTTCGCGTTTTTTCGCGTAGGTGTCGATAGCCAGGCCGCGGGCCGACAAGCCGTACTGGCCGGTGTTGTCCACCGCGCGGAAGTAGCTGGCGCCGAGGAACGACACCACGTCGTGCCGGTCCAGTTCCGGGGCCTTGAACAGCTTGAACCCGGAGAAGCCCAGGTCCCCCTTGAGTTGTGCTGTGTCGACTTTGGAGTTCTGGTAGTTGAACAGTGCCGGGCGGAAGTGCACTTCCCGCGCCTGCCGGGTTTTCGGGTCGACGCTGTACATGCGCACCGGCTGCTTGAAGCCCATGCCGACATGGAAGAACTGCACGTCGAGCTGGCCGTTCAGTTCATTCCACAGGGAATGCTTGGCGTCGTATTGAATGGCATTGAAGTTTTGCGGCGTCATGCTGGCCAATGTCGGCGGCAGCACCTGCTTGGTGTCGGCGTAGCGGGTGCTGGCCAGTTGTTTGGCCTGCACCTTCAGCGCCTCGAAATCGAAGGCTTGCGCCTCACCATCAGCCGTGCCGGCCCAGGCACGGGCGGCCAGCAGTCCGGTGGCCGAGAGGCCGGTGTAGGCGGCGATGGCCATGGAGGCCTTGAGCAAATTCCTGCGGTGCATAGGACAACCTGTCTTGGACGATCCCGCGGCGTTCCTGGCTGCGTTACGGATCAGAAATAGAGGTTCGGACAAACCTTCGGCCAAACGCATGGGAGTTTAAACAGATGCCAAACAAGTTAAAGGGTTCGAAATAACTCGCAAACTGATTGGCTTGCACTTTGCGCAAAACTGCGGCGGGTCAGGTCGTGGTCGGGGTTCAACGTCTGTCCGATGCAGTGTTTAAAATAAGCGTTTTTATTTTTTTGACTAATTACTCTAAAAATACCTCGCAACGGATTTTTTGTTTCTATTCTTAGGTTCATGACCGGCCCTTGCCCAGGGGTTGGCGCAGGTTGGAGCAACAGCAGGGCGATGGAGTAACCAGGGTTTCATCACATGCAGAGGGACATCGTCCATGGCTAAAGCGCAAGGCATCATCGGTTGGCTGGGTTTGTTTGCAGGCATGAACTTTTCGCGGCGGTCACGCCGGTTGAGTTCAGAGGAAATAAAACTGCTGGAGCGTTATCGCGAGCTCTCGGAGAGTGACCGGATTGCCATGCGCTATCTGGTGGATGCAATGCGCAGTGTGTCGCGGTTCTGAAGAAGGGGGTAGGACTCTCCCCTGGTAGTTGCAGGGGAGAGCATCGTCACCACTGCTGGTGACGCTCGGTTCGCTGATGCAGGATCCGCAGAACCTGGACCTGATCCTGGGCCAGGCGATAGGGCACGACGAAGGGTATTTGATTCAGCACCAGTTCGCGCACATCCGGTACCTGTGACGGACGGCCCGAGCCGGGAAAACGTTGCAGTTGTTCAAGCCTGTCGAAGATGTCGGCCACTACATCGTCGGCGCCGGCCACTCCGACCAGGCCACTGTAATGTTCATGAATGGCCTGCAGATCACTTTCAGCTTTTTCGGTCAGTGCGACTCTCGGCACGGTTCGCCCACTTAGCCTTGACGGCGTCCAGTTCGGTCAGTTTGCCAGCGTCGGCATCGGCAATGCCTTCGCTGATGGCTTGCAGATGCCAGGACTCGGCTTCCACATAACGAACCAGTGCACGCTTGAGATGGTACTGCCTGTCACGATCGGTCGCGGCAGCCAGTTGATCCAGCTGCTGGGCCAGGACCTCTTCGACTCGAAAAGACAAAACGGGCGAAGCCATGGGGCTCTCCTGTAGAGGTTGTATACGCTGTAATCAAGGTATACACCCTAGGCTTCGCTCGAGCCTCAGTCAACCGTCGGTGCGTGCGCCGGTCGTCGTTAACCTTAGCGGGGCAGGTGCCAGAGGGCTGCCGGTAAGTATGACCAGATGTCTTGCCCGTCCAGTGCTTGTTGGACCTTAGCCCACTTCTCCTACCGCCCTGTACGCCTCATCGATGGCGGCATGGGCATAAGCACTCCAGGCTGCGTCGGAATTGGCGATGCTGACCTTGCCCACTGGCTGACGCGCCAGGTTCATCAGTTTTTCACTCTCGTCGGAATCGTCGTACAGGCTATTGGAGAAGTACGCGTAGCCATGTGACCAGCGGTTGACGGTGATGGCCAGGATGTCGGTCTGGTGGTTGAAGCCACCCGGGCCGAGCATGCGTTGCAGCTGATCGCGCAGTTGCGCTTCGAGGACCTCGAAGGTCTGTCCGTAGAGTCGACCTCGGCCGGCACGGGCCTGGTCGCGGGCGTTCATGCCGCTGTTGGGGCTGGTGGGCACATAGACCATGTGCAGGCCAATTGGCTGTGTCGGGTCCTTGGGGTGATCGTAGCCGCCCATGCTCACCGGGTAGTCGAGCTTGATCCGGCTGTAGGGCTGGGTCGCGGCATAGATTTCGTGGACCCCCAGTTTCTGGAACGACTGCCAGTTGCGGATCACCACTTTGGTGTACACCAGCGGGAATTTCACGTTCTGGCTCAGGGCGTGGGATTGTTCGGCCGAGAGGTCGCGCAGCAAGTAGGGAATCATCATGTTGTAGCAGGCCATGATGCAATGTTTGCCACGCACCTGGCTCAGTTGTCCACCACGGCTGTAACCGATGTTCACCCCGTTGCCGACGTTGCGCACGCTGACTGCAGTGCTGTTGAGGCGAATGCGCACCGGGGTTTTCGCCTGGTCGAGTTTGCTGTAGTCGAACGGTGCCAGGACGATATCGTCCATGGTGTGACCGGGGGCCACTGCCGGGATCAGGCTACGTACCAGCAGGCGGGCCAGCGAAGCGTTGCCGTCGGGGAAGTGGTAGATGTAGGGCTCTTCCATTTCCGCCTGGGCTTCTTCGCTGATCGGCTCCAGGTTCATCGCCGAGAAGCCTGGGAAACCGACGTTGTAGGCGTCATACGCTGCCACGGCATCGATGCTCAGGGCCATGAAGTCGTTGGTGCGGCTCTGGAAATACTTCACCGCCTGTTCCGAAAGGCCGACGTCCTTGAGCAGGAAGTCGCGATAGCTGGTGCGCTCCAGGTGGGCGGTTTTGTCTTCGGTGGATTGGCCTGCCAGGTAGTCCTTGGGGGCGCTGTGCACCGCGATCAGTGCTTCACGGTCGGCCTGTGGCAGTGGGAAGTCGTTGATGAAGTCTTCAATGCGGCGGGCGTGCAACTGGTCCGGGGCGATATCGTCGGCCACCATCGGGGTTGGGTCGCCGGTCACCAGTTTGTCTTCGCCGAAGTTTTCCTTGTCGAAGAACACCGCGCGTGACAGGCCCAGGCCAGGATAGAACTGGCGATCGAAAGCACTTTCAAAGCGCTTGATGTCGACCCCGAGTTTCTTCAGCAGGCCATTCACTTCCTTGCTGTAGAGGTGGCTGGGCGACTGGAAGGCTTCACTGCCGCCATAGCCGAGGATCATCCGTCCGCCGGCGGAGAACTCGTTGCGCTTGGCGTGGCCGCCGAAGTCGTCGTGGTTTTCCAGGATCAGGATGCGTGCCTTGGGATGTTTTTCGCGGTAGAACCAGGCTGCGGACAACCCGCTCAGGCCTGCGCCGACGACTACCAGGTCGTACTCTTCGCTGATCGGCAGTGGGTCGGTGTCGAAGACTTTTTTCTCCCAGCCCATCTGGTGCGCCAGTTCGAACGAGCCGACGTGGCTGCCGCGCAGGCCGGTGAGGGCGGGTGGGTAGTAGCGGCCATCAGGGGCGGCCTGGAGCAGTTGCAGCGGGGTCATTCCGGCGGCAATGCTGATGGCGACACCGTTGAGGAAGTCGCGGCGGGTGATATCCATGTTCAATCCTTGGTGGTTTTGTAGTCGCCCCGACCCGCGGCACGGGTCAGGGCGTTGTCGTTACCGGCTGACTTTCCAGGCATCGCCTGCTGGGGCGGTGCCATGGTCATAGGGTTTGCCGAGCCACATGTAGAGCAGACCCAGGCCAATGACGATGGCCGTGCTCAGCACCATCGCGTAGTTGACGTACCACGGCGCATCCGGCGTGCGTGGCCAAGCCATGTTGATGATTGCCCCGACACCATAGACCAGCGCGCCGATGTTCACGGGCAGGCCCCAGGCCCCGAGGGTGAACTTGCCGCTGGGTTTCCAGCCGCGAGCGCGGGCGTAGAGCGCCGCGAGCACGATCATCTGGAATGCCAGGTAGATCCCGATGGCAGCGAAGCTGACGATGGTGGCGACGGCGTCCTGTAGGAAAAAGCCCAGGGCGATGATCAACGCCGGCAGGATACCGGAGACGAACAAGGCGGCAACCGGAACCTGGGTGTTCGGCGAAATCCGCTTGAGTAGGCCGCTGCCGATGACCATTTCGTCACGCGCGTAGGAGTACAGAAGACGGCTGGCCGCCGCTTGTAGGCTGATCACGCAGGAGATGAAGGAAATCATCACCACGCCCATTACCACCTTTGAGCCGACCGGGCCGAACGCGTTGTTGAGGATGGTGGTGACCGGGTCTTTATCGGTGCCATTGATCACCGCTTGCATGTCCGGCACCGCCAGGATCAGGGCCAGGCAGGCAAACATCGCGGCAATGCCGCCGATGTAGATGGTCATGCGCATGGCCACCGGAATTTTCTTGCTCGGGTTGGGGGTTTCTTCGGCCACATCGCCACAGGCTTCGAAGCCGTAGTACAGGAACATCCCGGCCAGGGAGGCGGTCAGGAACGCCGGCAGGTAGGAGCCATCGACGCTGATGTCGAAGGTGTTGAACAGCACGCTGAGGGGTTGATGACGCTCGAACAGCAACAGATAGACACCGACGATGACCGCGCCGATCAGTTCACAGAGGAAACCGAACATGGCAATGCGCGCCAGCACCTTGGTGCCGCTGAGGTTGACCAGGGTGGCGAACAGCGTCAGTACCAGGGCAATGATGATGTTGGTGTTGTTGTTCGGTTCAAAGCCGAGCATGGCCGCCAGGTACGGGCCGGCGCCGACCGCGACGGCAGCGATGGTCACGCACAGGGCAATGGAGTAGATCCAGCCCACCATCCACGCCCAGCGCTTGCCCACCAGGCGTCGGGCCCACGGGTAGACGCCGCCGGAGATCGGGAACTGCGAGACCACTTCGCCGAAGATCAGGCACACCAGCATCTGGCCGCAGCCCACCAGCAGGTAGGCCCAGAACATCGGTGGGCCACCGGCGGCCAGGCACAGGCCGAAGAGGGTATAGACCCCGACGACCGGAGACAGGTAGGTGAAGCCCAGGGCGAAGTTTTCCCACAGGCTCATGCTGCGATTGAAATTGGAGGTGTACCCCAGTTTACGTAGCTGCTCGGCATCGCTGTCAGCGACGGCGGGAGAGTGTTCGGGTAATGCACTCATGGCGTGGATACTCCGGAAAATCGGCAGATTTCGGATGGCCGAAACCGTGGCGGGGCCTTGAGGGCGCCGCCAGGATCGGTGGTTATTGTTTTGTCTTCTTGGGTTTGGAGCCTGGTGGTGCGGACTGCCGGTTTCTGCCTTGAAACCGAGGTGACGCCATCGCCAGCCTGCTGGCGATGCTTTTAGTGCTTGAACATCACATGCCGCACGGTGGTGTAGTCCTCGAGCCCATACATGGACATGTCCTTGCCATACCCGGACAGTTTCTGACCGCCATGGGGCATTTCGCTGACCAGCATGAAGTGGGTATTCACCCAGGTGCAGCCATATTGCAAACGCGCGGCGAGACGGTGGGCGCGGCCTACGTCAGCGGTCCACAGCGACGACGCCAGGCCGTAGTCCGAATCGTTGGCCCAGCCCAGTACCTGAGCCTCATCGTTGAAACGAGTCACCGAGACCACTGGACCGAACACTTCACGCCGGACGATTTCATCGTCCTGCTGGGCGTCGGCCAGTACCGTTGGCTCAAAGAAGAAACCCTCGCCTTCCACGGCCTTGCCGCCGGTGATCAAGCGAATGTGCGGTTGCGCCACGGCGCGCTCGACAAAACCGGCGACGCGGTCGCGATGCTGGGCGGTGATCAGCGGGCCCAGTTCGGTGGCGGGATCATCCTGCAGGCCGTATTTGATGCTGCTGACCGCGGCCCCCAGTTTCTCCACGAACTGCTCGTAGATACCGGCCTGGGCATAGATGCGGCAGGCAGCGGTGCAGTCTTGCCCGGCGTTGTAGAAACCGAAGGTGCGGATGCCTTCCACGGCCGCGTCGATGTCGGCGTCGTCGAAGATGATCACCGGCGCCTTGCCGCCCAGTTCCATGTGCATGCGTTTGACGCTGTCAGCGGTGCTGGAAATGATGTTCGAGCCGGTGGCGATCGAGCCGGTCAGCGACACCATGCGCACTTTCGGATGAGTGACCAGCGGGCTACCCACCGTCGGCCCACGACCGAAAACCAGGTTGAGCACGCCAGCCGGAAAAATCTCCGACGCCAGCTCGGCCAGGCGCAAGGCGGTCAGCGGGGTCTGTTCCGACGGCTTGAGCACCACGGTATTGCCGGCCGCCAGGGCTGGAGCGATTTTCCAGGCGACCATCATCAGCGGGTAGTTCCACGGCGCGATCGAGGCAATCACGCCGACTGGATCGCGGCGGATCATCGAGGTGTGGCCCGGCAGGTATTCACCCCCGGCCATGCCGCTCATGCAACGGCTGGCGCCGGCGAAGAAGCGGAACACATCGGCAATCGCCGGGATCTCATCGTTCAACGCCGCACTCAGGGGTTTGCCGCAGTTATCCGATTCCAGCTTGGCCAGTTCTTCGCCGTGGGCTTCGATGGCGTCGGCCAGCTTGAGCAGCAGCAGCGAGCGGTCCTTGGGCGGGGTCTGCGACCAACTGTCGAAGGCCGCATCGGCGGCGCGTACGGCGGCGTCGACCTGGGCTTCGCTGGCTTCGTTGATCTGCACCAGCACACGGCCCAGCGACGGGTTGAAGACGGCCTGGGCCGGGCCTTCGCCCTCCACCAGTTGGCCGTTGATCAGCAGTTTGGTTTGCATGTTCATGTCCTCTTTGGCGCTTTTATTTTTCTGCTGAAACCGGAACCCAGGTGGGAGCGGGCTTGCCCGCGATGAGGTCATCGCATCCAACATTGATGATGATTGACCCAACGCAATCGCGGGCAAGCCCGCTCCCACAGTGGCCCTGTTCCTCCAGTTATCCGTTTATTTACCGCCGCTACCGGCCACGCTTTCACCGCCGCGTGTCAGGTAGTAGGCACCGAGAATCGGCAGCATGGTCACGATCATCACCAGCATCGCCACCACGTTGGTCACAGGCACGTCCCGTGGGCGGCTCAGTTGATTGAGCAGCCACAGCGGCAAGGTGCGTTCATGGCCGGCGGTGAAGGTGGTGACGATGATTTCGTCGAACGACAGGGCAAACGCCAGCATGCCGCCGGCCAGCAACGCCGAGCCGAGGTTCGGCAGGATGATGTAGCGGAAGGTCTGCCAGCCATCGGCGCCCAGGTCCATCGAGGCCTCGATCAGGCTGTGGGAGGTGCGGCGCAGGCGGGCGATGACGTTGTTGTAGACGATCACCACACAGAAGGTCGCGTGACCGACGATGATGGTGAACATACCTGGCTCGATGCCCAGGGATTTGAAAGTCGCCAACAAGGCAATCCCGGTGATGATCCCCGGCAGGGCAATCGGCAGGATCAGCATCAACGAGATGCCTTGCTTGCCGAAGAAGTCGCGCCGGTACAGCGCCGCCGAGGCCAGGGTGCCGAGGACCATGGCAATCAGGGTCGCGATGGCGGCGATCTGGGCCGACAGCTTGATGGCTTCCAGGACGTCAGGTCGCGAGAACGCCACGCCGATCCACTTCAGGGTGAAACCCTTGGGCGGAAAACTGAACGCTGCGTCTTCGGTGTTGAAGGCGTACAGGAAGATGATCAGGATCGGGAAGTGCAGGAACACCAACCCGCCCCAGGCCGCGATGCGCAGACCTAAAGAAGCTTTCTCAGAGTGCATCGAAGGCCCCCAGGCGTTTGACGATGGATAGGTAGATGGCGATCAGCACGATCGGCACCAGGGTGAAAGCCGCGGCCATCGGCATGTTGCCGATCGCGCCTTGCTGGGCGTAGACCATGCTGCCGACGAAGTAACCCGGCGGGCCCACCAGTTGCGGCACGATGAAATCGCCCAGGGTCAGGGAGAAAGTGAAGATCGAACCCGCGGCGATGCCCGGGATCGACAGCGGCAGGATCACCTGCATGAAGGTCTGGCGTGGCTTGGCCCCGAGGTCGGCGGAGGCTTGCAGCAGGGACGGTGGCAGGCGCTCCAGCGAAGCCTGGATCGGCAGGATCATGAACGGCAGCCAGATGTACACGAACACCATGAAGCGGCCCAGGTGCGAGGTGGACAAGGTGCTGCCACCGATCCCGGGAATCCCCAGGACGAATTGCAGCACCGGCTCCAGCCCCAGGTGCTGGACGAACCACTGTGCGACGCCGCCTTTGGCCAGCAGCAAGGTCCAGGCGTAGGCCTTGACGATATAGCTGGCCCACATCGGCATCATCACCGCGATGTAGAAGAACGCCTTGGTCTTGCCGGTGGTGTAGCGCGCCATGTAGTAGGCAATCGGAAACGCCACGATGGCGCTGGCGATCGAGACCACAATGGCCATGCTCAGGGTGCGTAGGATGATGTCGAAGTTCGATGGCTGGAACAGCGCGGCGAAGTTGCCCAGGGTCAGGTCGGGGGTGACCGCCATGGTGAAGTCGTCAAAGGTGTAGAAGCCCTGCCATAACAGGGTCAGGAGCGAGCCGAGATAGATCGCGCCGAACCAGATCAGCGGCGGCACCAGCAACATCGACAGGTACAGATTGGGGCGGCGATACAGCAGGTTGGAGAACCGGCGCAGCGGCGAGCCCCCCGAAGGCGTTTGTGTCATGGTCACGGTGTTCATCTCACACCCCGCTCGTGACGGTGTCGTGCAGCGGGGTCATCGCCTCGCGGGCCCAGCGCGCGCTGATGCGTTGTCCGGTCTGGTGCTGGGCGCTGGTGTCCAGCCACTGGTTGTTGGCCTTGCTGATGTTCAGGGTCTGGCCGTTTTCCAACTTCAACTCGTAACGGGTGGCGCTGCCCTGGTACTGGATGTCGTGCAGCAGACCGCTGACTTCGATCTCATGGCTGGCCAGCGGGCCTTCGGCGAAACGCACGTGTTCCGGACGAATCGAGAAGGGCTGCGGGTTGCCGCTCAGTTGTTGCGCCAGGTCGCCACGGATCACGTTGGAGGTGCCGACGAATTCGGCGACGAAGGTGGTGGCCGGTTTCATGTACAGGTTGCGCGGGGTGTCGACCTGCTCGATGCGGCCCTTGTTGAACACCGCCACGCGGTCGGACATCGACAGGGCTTCGGTCTGGTCGTGGGTGACGAAAATGAAGGTGATGCCGAGCTGGCGCTGCAGTTTCTTCAGCTCGCTCTGCATTTGCTCACGCAGCTTCAGGTCCAGCGCCCCCAGGGGTTCGTCGAGCAACAGCACCCGTGGGCGATTGACCAGAGCGCGAGCCAGGGCCACACGCTGGCGCTGGCCGCCGGACAATTGCACCGGCTTGCGCTCGCCGTAGCCGCCCAGGGCCACCATGGCGAGGGATTCTTCGGCACGCTCCAGGCGTTCCTTCTTGCCCACGCCCTTGACCTTCAGGCCGTAGGCGACGTTGTCGCGGACATTCATGTGGGGGAACAGGGCGTAATCCTGGAAGACGGTGTTGACGTCACGCTGATAGGGCGGCAGGCCGGCGGCTTCTTCGCCGTGGATGCGGATCGACCCCGCGCTCGGCTGTTCGAAGCCGGCGATCAGCCGCAGGCAGGTGGTTTTGCCCGAGCCGGAAGGGCCGAGCATGGAAAAGAACTCGCCGTCCTGGATGTCGATGGAAACCCGGTCTACGGCTTTCACTTCGCCGAATAGACGGGAAACGTTGGTGAACTGGACTGCAAGCGTCATGGTGCGGTGCTCCAAAAAGGCGCGGGCCGTCGCAGCGGCCCTGCCTGGACTTCTGAAAAATCTATTAATCGAAAATCAATTCTGCTTTTGGCAAAGCGATGGAGCTGGAAAAGTCGTTCAGGGAGCGTCGCGAGCGGCGATTAGTCGTGTCCGGCCAGCGCACAGCCCCCGCAGCGTACGTCAGTACGTGAGGAGGCGAGCACTGCCCGGGCGCGGATAATCGACGCGCAGCAGCTCCCGGAATGACTTTTAGCGGCCGCCCATGATCGCGATGTAGTCCTGGGTCCAGCGGCTGTACGGCACGAACTTGCCGCCTTCAGCCTGCGGGGTTTTCCAGAAGGCGATCTTCTCGAACTGGTCGAAACCGTTGGTCTTGCAGCCTTCGGCGCCCAGCAGTTCGTTGCCCTGGCAAGCCGCCGGGACCGCTGGCAAGGAGCCGAACCAGGCCGCGACATCGCCCTGGACCTTGGGTTGCAGCGACCAGTCCATCCACTTGTAGGCGCAGTTCGGGTGCTTGGCCTCGGCGTGCAGCATGGTGGTGTCGGCCCAGCCGGTGGCGCCTTCTTTCGGGATAGTCGAGGCGATGGGCTGTTTCTCGTTCATCAGGCCGTTGACCTGATAGGGCCAGGCGCTGGAGGCCACTACCCCTTCGTTCTTGAAGTCACTCATTTGCACGGTGGTGTCGTGCCAGTAGCGGTGGATCAGCGGCTGCTGGGCGCGCAGCAGGTCGAGCACGGCCTTGTACTGCGCTTCGGTCAGCTCGTAGGGGCTCTGGATGCCCAGTTCCGGCTTGGTGCTTTTCAGGTACAGCGCCGCGTCGGCGATGTAGATCGGGCCGTCATAGGCCTGCACGCGGCCTTTGTTGGGCTTGCCGTCTGGCAGGTTCTGCGCATCGAACACCACGTTCCAGCTGGTGGGGGCCGTCTTGAACACGTTGGTGTTGTACATCAGCACGTTCGGGCCCCATTGATAGGGGGTGCCGTATGTCTGCTGGTTGACCACGTACCAAGGGGCATCCTTGAGGCGCGGGTCGAGGTTTTTCCAGTTAGGGATCAGCGCGGTATTGATCGGCTGCACACGCTTGCCGACGATCAACCGCAGCGAGGCGTCGCCAGAGGCAGTCACCAGGTCGTAGCCGCCCTTGGCCATCAGGCTGACCATCTCATCGGAAGTGGCGGCGGTCTTGACGTTGACCTTGCAGCCGGTCTCCTTCTCGAAACCGGTCACCCAGTCGTAGGCCTTGTCGCTTTCACCCCGTTCGATGTAGCCAGGCCAGGCCACGATGTCCAGTTGGCCCTCGCCGGCACCAACGGCTTTCAGCGGTTCGGCGGCCTGGAGGCTGGCACTGGCCAGCAGCGCGGTGGTGATTGCACTGAGCAATGCGGTCTTGTGCACGAACATGGGGTTTCCCTCTTCTTTAAATTATGGTCGGGGCAGTGTTGAACGTGATGCAGCTGGCCTTTTCGGCTTGTTATTAGCTTAGTAGCGTTATTTCAGGTCATTGCCGTGACGGGCCATGATGTGCCGCACCACGCTGTAGTCCTGCAGCGAGTCGCTGGACAGGTCCTTGCCGTAGCCGGAGCGTTTCAAACCGCCGTGGGGCATTTCACTGACCAGCATGAAGTGGCTGTTGATCCAGGTGCAGCCGTACTGCAAGCGCGCCGCGACCTGCATCGCCTTGTCCAGGTTTTGCGTCCAGACCGACGACGCCAGGCCATATTCCGAGTCGTTGGCCCAATCCACCGCTTGCTCCAGCTCGTCGAAGCGGGTCACGGTGACCACCGGGCCGAACACTTCGCGCTGGACGATTTCATCGCTTTGCTTGCAACCGGCGAGCAGGGTTGGCTGGTAATAGAAACCGGCGCCGGAATGCACTGCCGCGCCGGTCACCCGTTCGATGTGCGGCTGGCCGAGGGCGCGTTCGACAAAGCTGGCCACGCGGTCGCGCTGGCGGGTGCTGATCAGTGGGCCGATCTCGTTGTCGGCGTCACGCTTGCCGGCGAATCGCAGGCTGCTGACCGCCGCGCCCAGTTCCGCCACCAGCTTGTCGTGTATCCCCACCTGGGCATAGATGCGGCAGGCTGCGGTGCAGTCCTGCCCGGCATTGTAGTAACCGTAGCTGCGCACGCCGGCGACTACGGCTTGCAGGTCGGCATCGTTGCAGACGATCACCGGTGCCTTGCCGCCCAGTTCCAGGTGGGTGCGCTTGAGGGTCTTGGCGGCGGCCTGGAGGATTTTCTGCCCGGTGACGATGTCGCCAGTGAGCGAGACCATGCGTACTTTGGGATGGCTGACCAGGTGGCTGCCGACCCCTTCACCGCCCCCGCAGATGATGTTGATCACCCCGCGCGGCAGGATCTCGGCCAGCGCTGGCGCCAGGGCCAGGATCGACAGCGGGGTATGTTCGGAGGGCTTGAACACCAGGGTATTGCCGGCGGCGAGGGCCGGGGCGATTTTCCAGGCGGCCATCATGATCGGGTAGTTCCACGGCGCAATCGAGGCCACTACGCCAATCGGGTCACGGCGCACCATGCTGGTGTAGCCCGGCAGGTATTCACCGCTGAGCTGGCCAGTCTGGCAGCGCACGGCGCCAGCGAAGAAGCGGAACACATCGACCGTCGCACTGAGGTCATCCTGGCGCGCCAGGTGCAGTGGCTTGCCGCAGTTCAACGATTCCAGGCGGGCCAGCAGGTCAGCGTGTTTTTCGATGGCGTTGGCGATTTCCAGCAGGATGTTCGAGCGCTGTTGCGGGGTGGTCCGCGACCAGCCGGCAAAGGCCCGGTGGGCGGCGAGGATCGCGGCTTCGACCTGTTCGGTGCTGGCTTCGGCAATGTGGGTCAGCACTTCGCCGGTGGCCGGATTGAGAATCGGCTCGACAAAGCCCTGGCCGGCTACCAATTCACCGTCGATCAGCAATGCGGTGAACAAAGGGGTCTGCGCGGCGGGCATTTTTCGGATTCTCTTTTGTTGTGTGGCCATGGTGCTCCCTGTGACTGGGGCCCCGACCGTCTTATAGATGTACAAAGACTAGTGGCGGGGCTTGAGGACGACAAATACTAAATACTGAATGCAGCGTTCGATTAAATAGATGGCTTGCGCCCGCCGGGTGGCTGTTCGCGGGCCACCGTCAGGAAGGGGTCGACCAGTGCCGGGCGGGCGGTGCCGCGGCGCCAGGCCAGGCCGACATCGAGGGTCTGGCTGAGGTCGGCGATGGGCCGTGCTTCGATGATGTCGCCTTCCAGGGACCATGGGCGGTAAGTCATGTCGGGCTGGATCGACACCCCCAGGCCCGCTGCGACCAGGCTGCGCACGGCCTCGGTGGAGGCGGTGCGCAGGGTGATGCGTGGCTGCAGCGAGGCAGCTCGCCACATGCGCTGGGCGTTGCGGTCCATCTCGTCGACGTTGAGTTGGATCAGTGGTTCGCGGGCGACGTCCGCCAGGTTGATGCTGTCGTGCTCCAGCAGCGGGTGCTGGGCCGGCAGCCACAAGCGGTGGGGCGAGTGAGTCAGTACCTCGGTTTGCAGGGCGTGACGATCCTCGAGGTTGGACAGGATCAGCACCCCGACATCGATTTCGCCACTGACCAGCAAGTGCTCGATGTACGGGCGCTCATCTTCCATGACCCGGAGCTCGACATTGGGGTAGGCCCGTTGAAAGCGGGTCAGCAGGTCGGCCAGGTAGTAGCCCGCGACCAGGCTGGTGACTCCAATGGTCAACTGCCCGGCCACCTGGTCGGTGCTCTGCTGCAGGCTGCGTTTGGCATTGTCCACGGTGGCCAGGATCAAATGCGCCTGGCGCAGGAACTGGTGTCCCTGATGGGTCAGGGTCATGCCCTTGGCGTGGCGGTTGAACAGGTTGACCCCAATCTCCTGCTCCAGTTGCTGGATGGCCAGGGTCAAGGTGGACTGGGAGATATACACCGCTTGTGCGGCGGCCGAGATCGAGCCGGTTTCGGCGACGGCGATGAAGTGACGGATCTGACGCAGGGTCATCATGGGAAAAGTACCCGGTGGGCGGTTTTTATAGATTTTTCCCAGTGTATATCTTTTTTATCGATGCCCTAGCCCAGCTAGCAAGGCGGCCGCAAGGGCTGGGCAACATCTGGAAGCACTCTCGCTGACGGGCCTCGGGCACTTTAGATCTAGGCTGATGGCCTTATTTATTGGTTAAACGTGATTTTCTGGAGGCGACACATGATTACCCGTGGTTTGCTCGATCAGTTACTCAAGTCCGGCCAGGACCTGTTGCAGAACAAGGCCGGTGGAACCCAGAACAAAGCAGCTGGCGGCGGACTGGGCAGCCTGCTCTCCGGCGCTGGCGGCGGGGCCTTGGCCGCCGGCGCGATGGGTCTGCTGCTGGGAAACAAGAAGGCGCGCAAAGTCGGCGGCAAGGTGGCGGTCTATGGCGGCCTCGCGGCACTCGGCGTGATTGCCTACAAGGCCTACGGCAACTGGCAGGCCCAGCAGGGCACGGCGCCGCAGACCGAGCCGCAAACCCTCGATCGCCTGCCGCCGGCGCAGGTCGAGCAGCACAGCCAGGCCATCCTCAAGGCCCTGGTGGCTGCTGCCAAGGCCGATGGGCACGTCGACGCGCGCGAGCGTGAGCTGATCGAGGGCGAGTTCCGCAAGCTGGACAACGACCAGGAACTGCAGCACTGGCTGCACGCCGAACTCAACAAACCACTGGACCCGACCGACGTCGCCCGCGCCGCCAGCACCCCGGAAATGGCCGCCGAGATGTACATCGCCAGCGTGATGTTGGTGGACGAGGAGAACTTCATGGAGAAGTCCTACCTCGACGAACTGGCCCGCCAGCTCAAGTTGGAGCCAGGATTGAAGGCCGAGCTGGAGCGGCAGGTGCGTCTCTGAGTGTCGCAGGTGAGCCATCGCCAAGTGAAACACGGCGAGGACTGTGTCCTCGAACGCAGCCTCGCCGGCTCGCCCGCAATGGCCAATCCACCGTCTGTTTCTACACAAATATCACTGGCGGCCCCCAACCCATCTGACGGAAAGTAGCCGTCCCAGAGCGGATCCAGACTTTTCGCTCGGGATGAGACGCAGTGCGCAACCGCTGCTTAAACCCAGCGCGCCCTCGGCTATACTCCCCACCATTTGAATGGCCCCGAGGACTGACTGTGAAGAACTGGACGTTGCGCCAACGCATTTTGGCGAGCTTTGCGGTGATTATCGCCATCATGCTGTTGATGGTGGTCGTCTCTTATTCACGTCTGCTGAAGATCGAAGCCAGCGAGAACAGCGTTCGCGACGATGCCGTGCCTGGGGTCTACTACAGCTCGATGATTCGCAGTGCCTGGGTCGACAGCTACCTCAAGATCCAGAAAATGCTCGGCCTGGAGGAAGGGCAGGGGGTCAATGAGCAAGACCTCGCCGATTTCAAGGCCTTCGAGCAGCGTCTCGAAGAACAAATGGCCAACTACGCCGCGACTATTCATGGTGTCGAGGACCGCACCGAGTTCGATGCCTTCGAGAAAGCGCATCAGGATTTCAAGCGGATTCTGGCCACCGTCCTTGAGCTGCATAAGAACCACCAGGAGCAAGAGGCAATCAAGCTGTTCAACGAGCAGTTGACGCCAGCCTGGGTTGCCGGCCGCCTGAAGCTCAATGATGTCATCCGCGAGAACAAGGCGGTTGCCGACCACGCGACCACCGCCATCGACGACGCCGTCGTCGCGGCGAAAATCAGCATGGGCGTGTCGTTGTTGGTGGCGGTGCTGGCGGCGGCGCTCTGCGGCCTGCTGCTGATGCGCGCGATCATGGCGCCGATGAACCGCATCGTGAAGATCCTCGAAATCATGCGCACCGGGGACTTGAGCAATCGCCTCAACCTCGACCGCAAGGATGAGTTCGGCGCCGTGGAAAGCGGCTTCAACGACATGATGACCGAGCTCACCGCACTGGTGTCCCAGGCCCAGCGTTCTTCGGTACAGGTCACCACCTCGGTGACCGAGATCGCCGCCACCTCCAAGCAACAGCAGGCCACGGCCACCGAAACTGCGGCGACCACCACGGAAATCGGGGCGACCTCGCGGGAAATCGCGGCGACCTCCCGTGACCTGGTACGCACCATGACCGAGGTTTCCACCGCTGCCGATCAGGCTTCGGTACTGGCCGGCTCCGGTCAACAGGGCCTGGCGCGCATGGAAGACACCATGCACTCGGTGATGGGCGCGGCCGACCTGGTCAATGCCAAGCTGGCGATCCTCAATGAGAAGGCCGGCAACATCAACCAGGTGGTGGTGACCATCGTCAAGGTCGCCGACCAGACCAACCTGCTGTCGCTGAACGCCGCCATCGAGGCGGAAAAGGCCGGTGAGTACGGTCGCGGTTTTGCCGTGGTCGCCACCGAAGTGCGGCGACTGGCCGACCAGACGGCCGTTGCCACCTATGACATCGAGCAGATGGTCCGTGAGATCCAGTCCGCAGTCTCGGCCGGTGTGATGGGCATGGACAAGTTCTCCGAAGAAGTGCGCCGCGGCATGTCCGAAGTGCAGCAGGTCGGCGAACAACTGTCGCAGATCATCCATCAGGTCCAGGCGCTGGCGCCGCGGGTGCTGATGGTCAACGAAGGCATGCAGGCCCAGGCCACCGGCGCCGAACAGATCAACCACGCGCTGGTGCAGTTGGGCGATGCCAGCAGCCAGACCGTCGAGTCGCTGCGCCAGGCCAGTTTCGCCATCGACGAATTGAGCCAGGTGGCCGTCGGGCTGCGCAGCGGCGTCTCGCGATTCAAAGTCTGATGAGCGAGCTCGTGGTCAAGCGGGGCGCGGGTGTGGCCCCGAAACAAGCGCTGTTCCTGGTGTTTCGCATCGGTGGCGAGCGTTATGCCTTGCAGGCCGTCGAGGTGGCGGAGGTGCTGCCACGCCTGCCGCTCAAGCCGATTGCCCAGGCGCCGCATTGGGTCGCCGGGGTGTTCGGCTACCGCGGGACGGTGGTGCCGGTGATCGATGTCGGCGCGCTGACCTTCGGCCTGGCTGCCGAAGCACGCACCAGCACCCGCCTGGTGCTGGTGCACTATCGACCCGATGCCACGCTGCCAGCGCAGTTGCTGGGATTGATTCTCGAGCAGGCCACCGACACCTTGCGCTGCAATCCGGCGGAGTTTCAACCCTACGGCCTGGACAATCGCCAGGCGCCGTATCTGGGGCCCGTGCGCGAAGATGCCCAGGGACTGCTGCAATGGGTGCGGGTCGCGGACCTGCTGGATGCCCAGGTGCAGGCGCTGCTGTTTCCGTCGCCACCCTTGGACCTGTCAATGCTTGAGGATCGAGCATGAGCAGCGACCAGCGCTTTTTCGACTTCCTCAAAGAACGCATCGGCCTGGACGTGACCTCCGTCGGGCCGGCGATCATCGAGCGCGCGGTACGCCAGCGCACGACCGCGCAGCAGGTGCAAACGGCCGATCAATACTGGCAACGCTTGCTGGGTTCGCGAGACGAACAGCAAGCGCTGATCGAAGCGGTGATCGTGCCCGAGACCTGGTTTTTCCGGTATCCGGAATCCTTTGCCACCCTGGCCAGGCTGGCAAGCAAACGCCTGGGCGAGCTCAATAACATGCGGGCTCTGCGCATCCTCAGCCTGCCGTGCTCCACCGGCGAGGAGCCCTATTCGATTGCCATGGCCTTGCTCGATGCCGGGTTGGCACCTCATCAGTTCAAGGTCGACGGCCTGGACGTCAGCCCGTTGTCGGTGGAACGGGCCAAGCGGGCGTGCTATGGCAAGAACTCCTTTCGCGGAGAGCAGGGCGATTTTCGCGAGCGGCATTTCAGCGCTGAAGACGACGGTTATCGCCTCAGCGAGCGGGTTCGCGAACAAGTGCGTTTGCAGGTCGGCAACCTACTGGACCCGAGCTTGCTGGCCAATGAACCGGCCTATGACTTCGTGTTTTGCCGCAACTTGCTGATCTACTTTGACCTGCCGACCCAGACCCAGGTCTTTGAAGTGCTCAAGCGCCTGACCCACGTCGATGGCGTGCTGTTCATCGGCCCGGCCGAAGGCAGTCTGCTGGGGCGCCTGGGCATGCGCTCGATCGGCATTCCCCAGTCGTTTGCCTTCAGCCGCCACAGCGAGCCTGAACCCCAGCCACTGCCGGCCTATATTGCGCCAGCGCTGCCAGTGAGCTTGCCGGTGCGCCGCGCGCCTGCGCCGCCAGTGCGCAGTCGACCCTTTGCAACCGTAGCCCGCCCAGTGTCGCCGCGGGCCGAGCAGCCAGACGCTGGCGATGCGGCGGTGCTGTTGGCACACATTGCGACCCTGGCCAACGAAGGCAAAAGCCCGCAAGCGCGTGCCGCCTGTGAGGCGTACCTGCGCAGCCACGGCCCGGTGGCGCAAGTGTTCTACTGGTTAGGCCTGCTCAGTGATGTGGCTGGCAGCGTGCTGGAAGCCCAGGGGTTTTATCGCAAGGCGTTGTACCTGGAGCCGCAACACCCCGAAGCCCTGATGCACCTGGCCGCGTTGCTCGCGTCCCAGGGCGATGTGGCTGGGAGCCGACGCTTGCAGGAGCGCGCGGCGCGCAACGAACGTACCGCTGACAGTGAGCGCAAACGATGATCGGTTCAGTTTCGTTGAACGTGACCCACGCCGATGCCCAGGCCATCGACGACTGCTGGAACCGCATCGGTGTCCACGGTGACAAGTCCTGTGGGTTGCTGGCCGAGCATATTCATTGCCGCAACTGCGCGGTCTACTCGGCCGCGGCTACCCGCTTGCTGGACCGCTATGCGCTGCAGCAGGACGACCAGGCCCATGGCTCGGCGACGGTCGAGGTACAGGTCGCCACCCGTTCATTGCTGATGTTTCGCCTGGGCGAAGAGTGGCTGGCGCTGAGCACCCGCAGCCTGGTGGAAGTGGCGCCTTTGCAGCCGGTGCATTCCTTGCCCCACCAGCGCTCGCGGGCGCTGATGGGGGTGGCCAATGTGCGCGGCGCACTGGTGGCCTGCCTGTCGCTGGTGGAGTTGCTGGGGCTGGAGGCCTCGACGGTGGCCGCGTCCGGTGCGCGGGTCATGCCGCGCATGTTGATCATTGCCGCCCACGGCGGTCCGGTGGTGGTACCGGTGGACGAGGTCGATGGGATCCATGCGATTGATCAACGGCTGCTCGACGCAGCCTCGCGCTCGGGCCAGCAGGCCAGCGCGAAGTACACCCGAGGCGTATTGCCATTTAACGGTCGCAGTTTGCGTTGGCTGGATGAAGAGCAGTTGCTGTCCGCCGTGACCCGGAGCCTCACATGACCCCCGAGCAAATGCGCGACGCGTCGCTGCTGGAGTTGTTCAGCCTGGAGGCCGAGGCCCAGACCCAAGTACTCAGCGCCGGGTTGCTGGCGCTGGAGCGTGATCCGACCCAGGCCGATCACCTGGAAGCCTGCATGCGCGCCGCCCACTCGCTCAAGGGCGCGGCGCGGATTGTTGGCGTCGATGCCGGGGTCGAAGTGTCCCATGTGATGGAGGATTGCCTGGTCAGTGCCCAGGAAGGCCGGCTTCTGCTGCGCCCCGAGCACATTGACGCGTTGCTGCAAGGCACCGACCTGCTGATGCGCATCGCCACGCCTGGCAACGAGGTCGGGCCCAGTGATATCTACGCCTATGTGGCGTTGATGGGGCAGTTGCTCGATCCCGCGTCGGCGCCGACACCGGTGAGCCTGCCACCGCTGGCGCCGGAGCTGCCGATGGCCGAGTTGCAACTCGAACCGCCGGCCGCGCGCTTCGAACTGTCGGAGCCGGAGCCTCTGCTGGCGGAACTCGCCAAGCCTGCCAAACGGGTCACCGAGGGCGGCGAGCGGGTGCTACGGGTGACTGCCGAGCGCCTGAACAGCCTGCTCGACCTGTCGAGTAAATCGCTGGTCGAGACCCAGCGTTTGAAACCCTATCTGGCGACCCTGCAGCGCCTCAAGCGTATGCAAAGTAACGGCCTGCGCGCCCTGGAAAACCTCAATGCCCAGCTCAAGGAGCAGAGCCTGAGCCTGGAAGTCGAGGAGGCCCTGGAGGATGCGCGGCGGCTGCTGGCCGAGTCTCAGCAATTGCTGGCGGAGCAAACGGCAGAGCTGGACGAGTTTGCCTGGCAAGCCAGCCAGCGTGCCCAGGTGCTGTACGACACTGCGCTGGCCTGCCGCATGCGGCCGTTTGCCGACGTGTTGACCGGCCAGGCGCGGATGGTCCGCGACCTGGGCCGCAGCCTCGGCAAACAGGTGCGCCTGGAGATTGAGGGCGAAAAGACCCAGGTCGACCGCGACGTGCTGGAAAAACTCGAAGCACCGCTGACGCACCTGTTGCGCAATGCGGTGGACCACGGCATCGAGTCGCCGGAGCAGCGCTTGCTGGCCGGCAAACCGGCCGAAGGGCTGATCCGCCTGCGGGCGTCCCACCAGGCGGGCCTGCTGGTGCTGGAACTGAGCGACGACGGCAACGGCGTGGACCTGGAGCGGGTCCGGCGCAGCATCGTCCAGCGTCAACTGTCGCCGGCCGAGACCGCGGCGCAATTGAGTGAAGAGGAACTGCTGACGTTCCTGTTCCTGCCCGGCTTCAGCCTGCGCGACAAAGTTACTGAAGTTTCCGGCCGTGGCGTCGGCCTCGACGCCGTCCAGCACATGGTGCGCCAGTTGCGCGGCGCGGTGGTGCTGGAGCAGAAGGCGGGCGAGGGCAGTCGTTTCCACCTTGAAGTGCCGCTGACCCTGTCGGTGGTGCGTAGCCTGGTGGTGGAAGTCGGCGAGGAGGCCTACGCCTTCCCGCTGGCGCACATCGAGCGCATGTGCGACCTGGCGCCAGAGGACATCGTGCAGGTGGAGGGGCGCCAGCACTTCTGGCACGAGGGCCGGCATGTCGGGCTGGTGGCCGCCACCCAGTTGCTGCAACGGCCGGTGAGCCAGAACAGCGCCGCGACCCTCAAGGTGGTGGTGATTCGTGAGCGCGATGCGGTGTACGGTGTGGCCGTCGAGCGTTTTATCGGCGAGCGCACCCTGGTGGTGCTGCCGCTGGATGAGCGCCTGGGCAAGATCCAGGATATTTCCGCCGGGGCCTTGCTGGATGACGGTTCGGTGGTGCTGATCGTCGACGTCGAGGACATGCTGCGCTCGGTGGATAAACTGCTCAATACCGGGCGCCTGGAGCGGATCGCCCGGCACAGCCAGCAAGCCGCGCAGGTGGCCCGCAAGCGGATCCTGGTGGTCGATGACTCGCTGACGGTGCGCGAGTTGCAACGCAAGCTGCTGCTCAACCGAGGTTATGACGTGGCCGTCGCCGTTGACGGCATGGACGGCTGGAACGCCCTGCGCGCCGAGGACTTCGACCTGTTGATTACTGATATCGATATGCCGCGCATGGACGGGATCGAGCTGGTCTCGCTGTTGCGCCGCGACAATCGCCTGCAGTCACTGCCAGTGATGGTGGTGTCCTACAAGGACCGTGAAGAGGACCGGCGCCGTGGACTGGACGCTGGAGCCGACTATTATCTAGCCAAAGCCAGCTTTCATGACGATGCGCTGCTCGACGCAGTGGTAGAGCTCATAGGGGGAGCGCGGGCATGAAGATCGCAATCGTCAACGATATGCCGATGGCTGTGGAAGCGCTGCGCCGGGCCCTGGCGTTCGAGCCGGCGCACCAGGTGGTGTGGGTGGCCAGCAATGGCAAGGAGGCGGTGCAACGTTGCGCCGAACTGACGCCGGACCTGATCCTCATGGACCTGATCATGCCGGTCATGGACGGGGTCGAGGCGACCCGCCGGATCATGGCGGATACGCCGTGCGCCATCGTCATCGTCACGGTCGATCGCCAGCAGAATGTGCATCGGGTGTTCGAGGCCATGGGGTACGGCGCGCTGGATGTGGTCGACACGCCGGCCCTGGGGGCCGGCAATGCCCAGGAAGCCGCCGCACCGCTGCTGCGTAAAATCATCAACATTGGCTGGCTGATCGGCGAGAAGGGCAACCGCGAACGCCCGGCACCCAGCCCGCTGCGCAGTTCGGCCTCGCGCCAGCGCCTGGTCGCCATTGGCTCCTCGGCCGGCGGTCCGGCGGCGCTGGAAGTGCTGCTCAAGGGCTTGCCGCGGGATTTCCCGGCGGCCATCGTGCTGGTGCAACACGTGGATCAGGTGTTCGCCGCCGGCATGGCGCAGTGGCTCAGCAGTGTCAGTGGCCTGAACGTACGCCTGGCCCAGGAGGGCGAGCCGCCGCAAAGCGGCACGGTGTTGCTGGCTGGCACCAACCACCATATTCGCTTGTTGAAAAACGGCACGCTGGCCTACACCGCCGAGCCGGTCAATGAAATCTACCGGCCCTCGATCGATGTGTTCTTCGAAAGTGTGGCCAGTTACTGGAACGGTGATGCAGTAGGTGTGCTACTCACCGGAATGGGCCGCGATGGAGCCCAGGGACTCAAATTGATGCGCCAGCAGGGCTACCTGACCATCGCTCAGGATCAGCACAGCAGCGCGGTGTACGGTATGCCCAAGGCCGCCGCCGCCATCGACGCCGCGGTGGAAATTCGCCCGCTGGAAAAAATAGCGCCACGATTGCTGGAGATCTTTGCAAAATGAATGACATCCGCAGCGGTACGGGCCAAGTAGTATTTCAGGTGAACCCCCATGGATGAGTTACAGCTCGACGATTTCAAGAACGATGAAAATGCCGCGATGGTGCTGCTGGTCGACGACCAGGCGATGATCGGCGAAGCCGTGCGGCGGGGTCTGGCGAACGAAGACAACATCGACTTCCATTTCTGCGCCGACCCGCACCAGGCCATCGCCCAGGCCATTCGCATCAAGCCGACGGTGATCCTGCAGGACCTGGTGATGCCTGGCCTGGACGGCCTGACGCTGGTGCGCGACTACCGCAACCACCCGGCGACCAAGGACATCCCGATCATTGTGCTGTCGACCAAGGAAGATCCCTTGATCAAGAGCGCGGCGTTTGCCGCCGGGGCCAACGATTACCTGGTGAAACTGCCGGACAATATCGAGCTGGTGGCGCGCATTCGCTATCACTCGCGCTCCTACACCACGCTGATCCAGCGCGATGCAGCCTATCGGGCATTGCGGGTCAGCCAGCAGCAGTTGCTCGACACCAACCTGGTGCTGCAACGGTTGATGAACTCCGACGGCCTGACCGGCCTGTCGAACCGCCGGCACTTCGACGAGTACCTGGAGCTGGAATGGCGGCGCTCGTTGCGTGACCAGACCCAATTGTCGCTGTTGATGATCGATGTCGACTACTTCAAGTCCTATAACGACAGCTTCGGTCATCTTGAGGGCGATGAAGCCCTGCGCAAGGTGGCGACCGCGATCCGCGATGCCAGTAGCCGGCCCTCGGACCTGCCCGCGCGTTATGGCGGTGAAGAGTTCGCCCTGGTGCTGCCCAACACCTCGCCGGGTGGCGCACGACTGGTGGCGGAAAAACTCCGCCAGACCGTCGCCGCCCTGAAGATTCCACACATCGCCCCGGCCGAAGGCGCGAGCCTGACCATCAGCATCGGCCTGTCGACCATCACCCCACAGCAGGGCAGCGACTGCCGGCAATTGATTTTGGCGGCAGACAAGGGCTTGTACCTGGCCAAGCACAATGGGCGCAATCAGGTGGGGATCGAGTAAAAAACAGCCGTTTTGGTGGCTCAATAGCCGCCAGGCGGGCTGCCGTGGCGGCCTGATTACGTTATACTCGCCGGCTTTCAAAAGTTCGCCAACGAGTGCTGCCCGCCATGGAAATCAACCCGATCCTTAACAGTA
This sequence comes from Pseudomonas sp. P5_152, assembly GCF_033989915.1. Classification (NCBI taxonomy): domain Bacteria; kingdom Pseudomonadati; phylum Pseudomonadota; class Gammaproteobacteria; order Pseudomonadales; family Pseudomonadaceae; genus Pseudomonas; species Pseudomonas sp. P5_152. The sequence goes on from NZ_JASFAH010000002.1 coordinate 4,257,662, forward strand.
TCAAGGACCTGTCCGAGCGCTCCGAAACTATTCGGGGGTATCTTTGACTACGATCAAAAGCATGAGCGTCTGACCGAAGTCAATCGCGAGCTTGAAGATCCGGCTGTCTGGAACAACCCTGAGTACGCTCAGAACCTGGGTCGCGAGCGTTCGCTGCTGGCCCAGATCGTAGAAACCCTCGATGAGATGTCCAGCGGTCTGGCTGATGCCAAGGACCTGCTGTTGATGTCTGCCGAGGAAGAAGACCAAGCTGCCGTCGACGACGTTGCAGCCGAAGTCGAACGCCTGCGCGAGGCCCTCGAGAAGCTCGAGTTCCGCCGCATGTTCAGCGGTGAGATGGACGCCAACAACGCCTACCTGGACATCCAGGCCGGTTCTGGCGGCACCGAGGCCCAGGACTGGGCCAACATCCTGCTGCGCATGTACCTGCGCTGGGCGGATAAACGCGGTTTCGACGCGACCATCATGGAACTGTCGGCCGGTGAAGTCGCCGGGATCAAGGGCGCCACCGTGCACATCAAGGGCGAATACGCCTTTGGCTGGTTGCGTACCGAAATTGGCGTGCACCGCCTGGTGCGCAAGAGCCCGTACGACTCCGGTAACCGTCGCCATACCTCGTTCTCGGCCGTGTTCGTGTCGCCGGAAATCGATGACAACATCGAAATCGACATCAACCCGTCGGACCTGCGTATCGACACCTACCGCTCCTCGGGTGCCGGTGGTCAGCACGTTAACACCACCGACTCGGCCGTACGTATCACCCACGTACCGTCCAACACCGTGGTCAGCTGCCAGAACGAACGCTCCCAGCACGCCAACAAAGACACCGCGATGAAAATGTTGCGGGCGCGCTTGTACGAGCAGGAAGTGCAGAAACGCAACGCCGCTTCGCAGGCCCTGGAAGACACCAAGTCGGACATCGGCTGGGGTCACCAGATCCGCTCGTATGTGCTCGATGCCTCGCGGATCAAGGATCTGCGCACTAACATCGAACGCAGCGACTGCGACAAGGTGCTCGACGGCGACATCGACGAATACCTGGTGGCCAGCCTGAAGCAAGGCTTGTAAGACATGCAACACGGGATCGCCTGACTCACCGCGATCCTCTGTAGGAGCCGGCTTGCCGGCGATCCCCAGGCCGCTGGCCTGGGGGCAACGAACCCGTGATGGAATTTTTGAAGACATGAGCGACCTAGAACTCGACCCGCAAGCCCTGCAACAGGAAGAAAACACCCTGATCGCCCTGCGCAAGGAAAAGCTTGCTGCCGAGCGCGCCAAGGGCAACGCCTTCCCGAACGACTTCCGCCGTGACAACTACTGCGATGCCCTGCAGAAGCAGTACGCGGACAAGACCAAGGAAGAGCTCGCAGAGGCTGCAATCCCGGTCAAGGTTGCCGGTCGCATCATGCTCAACCGTGGCTCGTTCATGGTGATCCAGGACATGTCCGGGCGCATCCAGGTCTACGTCAACCGCAAGACCCTGTCCGAAGAAACCCTGGCCGCGGTGAAAACCTGGGACCTGGGCGACATCATTGCAGCCGAAGGCACCCTGGCCCGTTCCGGCAAGGGCGACCTGTACGTGGAAATGACCAGCGTGCGCCTGCTGACCAAGTCGCTGCGCCCATTGCCAGACAAACACCACGGCCTGACCGACACCGAACAGCGTTATCGCCAGCGCTACGTCGACCTGATCGTCAATGACGAAGTGCGCCAGACGTTCCGCGTGCGTTCGCAAGTCATTGCCCATATCCGTAGCTTCCTGATGCAGCGCGACTTCCTTGAAGTCGAGACGCCGATGCTGCAAACCATCCCTGGTGGTGCTGCGGCCAAGCCGTTCGAAACGCACCACAATGCCCTGGACATGGAAATGTTCCTGCGCATCGCGCCTGAGCTGTACCTCAAGCGCCTGGTTGTCGGTGGCTTCGAGAAAGTCTTCGAGATCAACCGCAACTTCCGTAACGAGGGCGTTTCGACTCGTCACAACCCTGAATTCACCATGTTGGAGTTCTACCAGGCGTACGCCGACTACGAAGACAACATGGACCTGACCGAAGAACTGTTCCGCGAGTTGGCACAGCTGGTCCTGGGCAGCACCGACGTGCCGTACGGCGACAAAGTGTTCCACTTCGGCGAGCCGTTCGTGCGCCTGTCGGTATTCGACTCGATCCTCAAGTACAACCCTGAGCTGACCGCCGACGACCTGACCGACATCGACAAGGCACGTGCCATCGCCAAGAAAGCCGGGGCCAAGGTGCTGGGCTTCGAAGGTCTGGGCAAGCTGCAAGTGATGATTTTCGAAGAGCTGGTCGAGCACAAGCTGGAGCAGCCGCACTTCATTACCCAGTACCCGTTCGAAGTGTCGCCGCTGGCTCGTCGCAACGATGACAACCCGAACGTCACCGACCGCTTCGAGCTGTTCATCGGTGGTCGCGAAATCGCCAACGCCTACTCCGAGCTGAACGACGCGGAAGACCAGGCCGAGCGTTTCATGGCCCAGGTGGCCGACAAGGACGCCGGTGACGACGAAGCCATGCACTACGACGCCGACTTCGTACGTGCGCTGGAATACGGTATGCCGCCGACGGCGGGTGAGGGCATCGGTATCGATCGCCTGGTGATGTTGTTGACCAACTCACCGTCGATCCGCGATGTGATCCTGTTCCCGCACATGCGACCGCAAGCGTAAATGCCGCAGTGAAAAAGCCGCCTATATCAGGCGGCTTTTTATTGCCTGTATGGAACAAACGTATCAACTTGTTGCTTCCAACTGCGAGGTAAGACCGGTGAATCGTGCAAATGCTCAAGAAGGAGCAGCGGGGGTCGCTACGGCGGTCGCTGAAAGTGTTCAGTACCAGGGCCGCAAGGCCAGCCGACAGGGCAGTGAACAGCGTCGACAGGACATCCTCGACGCCGCGATGCGCATTGTCGTGCGCGACGGTGTGCGGGCGGTGCGGCACCGCGCCGTAGCCGCCGAGGCCAGCGTGCCATTGTCGGCGACCACCTACTATTTCAAGGACATCGATGACCTGCTCACCGATACCTTTGCCCAGTACGTGGAGCGTAGCGCGGCCTACATGGCCAAGCTGTGGGCCAATCATGAAGGGCTGCTGCACGAGATGGTCGACAGCGGGGATGGCAGCCCCGAGTCGCGTTCGCGGCTGGCCGACGACATCGCCCGGTTTACCGCCGACTATGTGCACCGGCAACTGCTCAACCGCCGCGAGCACCTGATGGCGGAACAGGCGTTCCGCCAGGAGGCCTTGCTCAACCCGCGCCTGGCGTTGCTGGTGCGTTCCCATCAGCAGATTCTCCTGCAGGGTACCTGCCAGCTATTCCAGGTGCTGGGCTCGCCGGAACCGCAACAGGATGCCAAAGTGTTGACGGCGATAATCGGACGGATGGAATATCAAGGCCTGCTCAACGAGGCGCAGCCGCTGGCGGAGGATGAAATGCTCGGAATCCTCACGCGGTATATGCACTTGGTGCTGGCCTCGGTGTAACCCTCGGGGGAGGGCAGATTGCGCTGTCGGTGTGTGCTGACTAGGAGTCTTGAATGAAGTACTGGCGTGTCGTGGTGATCACCCTGTCGTTCCTGCTGCTCAGCGGCTGCCTGGTGTCATTCAAGCAGGCCATGCCGGGCAGCGAGGCTGCGCCGGCGGGGTTGCTCGGTAAATGGACCAGCAAGAATGCCTGGGGTGAAGCACAGAACCTGGACCTGACCCGTGTCGGCCCGGACCGCTACCAGGCGGTCAGCTACTTCAAGGCCAAGCCCAAGGAGCGCGAGGCCTATCCGTTCACGGTGGCGCGCCACGGCAATCGCTGGTACCTCTCGGCCAAGGTGCCGGCCCAGTACGGCGGCAACTTCACTATCGCCGGGTTTGAACTGAACGATAAACAGGAACTGGTGATCTACAACCTCGATCTCGAGCAGATCCGCCAGGCGCTTGGGCAACAACTCAAGGGTGAGCCGTTCAGCACCGACGATGGTGACGGCGTACTGATCAACAGCAGCATGGACCAGGTGTTCGCCTACCTCGACGATCCGGCCAATTCCGACGTGTTCGTCGAGGCCGCGCGGTATCAACGACCGCACACCACTCAATCAGCGCAGTAGGCAACGGTTAACCAAGGGAGCAACCGGTGGACGATTACCAGCAGACGATACGCACCTTGTCTGATCGCATAGTGCTGGCACAAACGCCGATCCGGGTCCTTGATGCGGTGAAGTGGGACGACAGCATCCGCAAGGGGTTTCTCAAAGCCAAGGGCAAGGAAATGCCGGCGGTGGACCGGGACTATTACCTCAATCGGCCACTGGCTTTCGATTCGAGCAAAGTCAAGCTGGAGTTCCAGAACATCGAGCGCGACATCACTCGCCAGCTCGGCCAGTTCAACCCGGTCGGGCAGATCATGCGGCGCATGTGCAAGGAGTACCGCATGGTGGTGCGGATGCTCGAGGCCCGTGGCACCGAGGACTTCGGGCTGATTTCCCAGGAGCTGTATGGCGCGGCCTCCGATGCGTTCCATGCCGGTGACCCGACCCTGGCCGATCTGGGCCTGATGATGTCCGACTACTTGAACAACATCGATGGCCGCGGCGACCTCAAGGACGAGCCGAAGATCCTCACCGCCAAAGAGGCGGTACACCTGCTGCAGACCCGCTTGAACAAGGTGTTCGGCGAGGCCGAGGAAACCATCCGGGTGTTCGAGTCAGACGGGATCGTCGCCGACGCGGCGGCTGGCGCCGACTACATCAAGATCCGCACCGATGCGATGTTCAACGAGCGTGACGTGCGAGCGCTGGAGGTGCATGAGGGTCTGGTGCACGTTGGCACCACGCTCAACGGGCTGAACCAGCCAATCTGCACCTTCCTGTCCAAGGGCCCGCCGTCTTCGACCGTGACTCAGGAAGGCCTGGCGATCCTGATGGAGATCATCACCTTCGCCTCCTACCCGAGCCGCCTGCGCAAGCTGACCAACCGAACCCGGGCGATCCATATGGTCGAGGAGGGCGCGGACTTCCTGCAGATTTTCGAGTTCTTCCGTGAGCAGGGCTTCGAAATGGCCGAGAGTTATGGCAATGCCAGCCGGGTATTCCGTGGATCGGTGCCAAACGGCCTGCCATTTACCAAAGACTTGTCCTATCTCAAGGGCTTTATCATGGTTTACAACTACATTCAGTTGGCCGTGCGCAAAGGCAAGCTTGAGCAGATCCCGTTGCTGTTTTGCGGCAAGACCACCCTGGAAGACATGCGAACCCTGCGCCAGTTGGTGGATGAAGGCCTGGTGGAGCCGCCCAAGTACCTGCCCGCGCAGTTCCGTGACATGAACGCGCTGTCGGCCTGGATGTGCTTCTCCAACTTCCTCAACCACCTGAGCCTGGACCGGATCGAAGCGGACTACTCGAATATTCTGTAACCCCGGGGTGGTACCACCCTGAACCCATCGCGAGGCTTCAAACGGATGAGAATCCTCGGCATCCTGTGCCTGTTCCTGACCCTCAATGGCTGCAGCTCACTGCTGTTCTATCCTGAGCCCGGCCTGCCGTTCACCCCGGATAAAGCCGGGCTGCAGTACCGCGACGTAAGCCTGACCACGGCCGACGGGGTCAAGCTGCATGCCTGGTGGCTGCCGGCAAAAGAGGGTGTCGCGGTCAAGGGCACAGTCCTGCATCTGCACGGCAACGGCGGCAACCTGGCGGCACACCTGGGGGGCAGTTGGTGGTTGCCCAAGCAGGGTTATCAAGTGCTGCTGCTGGACTATCGCGGGTATGGCCTGTCGGCAGGCGAGCCAGGTTTGCCGCAGGTCTATCAAGATATCGATGCGGCCTTCAAATGGCTGGACCAGGCGCCGCAGGTACAGGGCACGCCGCTGATTGTGCTCGGCCAGAGCCTGGGCGGCGCCATGGCGCTGCACTACCTGGCCGAACACCCGCAGCGCCAGGTACAACTCAAGGCGTTGGTGCTCGACGGCGTGCCGGCCAGTTACCGCGAAGTGGGCCAGTTTGCCCTCAGTACTTCCTGGCTGACCTGGCCGTTCCAGGTGCCGCTGTCGTGGCTGGTGCCGGACGCTGACAGCGCAATCCGCGCCATGCCCCAAGTCAACGCTGTACCGAAATTGATCTACCACAGCATCGACGATCCCATCGTGCCTCTTTCCAACGGCATCCGACTGTATCAAGCTGCGCCCCCGCCAAAGGTGCTGCAATTGACCCGCGGTGGCCATGTGCAGACATTCGCCGACCCGGTCTGGCGAACCGTCATGCTGCGCTATCTGGACGATCCGCAGCACTTCAATGGTGTGCGCCGCCTGGGAGAGATCCCCAATTACCCGGCCCCCAGCCATTCACCCGATCAACCGCAAGAGAGCCCGCAATGAGTGAAGAACGTAACGCCATCCCGCTGATCATCACCGGTATCTGCAGCATCCTGGGCACGGTCGCTGCCCTGTGGTGGTACGGCTACCTGCACTTTGCCAAGCCGGAAGACGCCTTGCTGCTCAACGAGTTCACCATGCTCAAGACCGTGCCGGGCGAAGACTACAAAGTCTCCCTGGAGCCGGCAGCCCAGGTCGCGCAGTGCATCGACGGCGTGCTGGTATTGTTCGACACCGAACAGAAAGGCCTGACCGGCGTGCTGATCAACGCCAAGAAAAAGGCCGTGCGCTGCATGGGCGAGGAAACCCCGCAGCAGCTCGAACCGTAACGCGATCCTTTGATATCAAACAATAAAAGCCCCATCTGATTGGATCAGATGGGGCTTTTGTATTTAAGGGCGGTGCAGAGATTGATTCGTTACTCCTGATCAGGTTGCATCGTAGGTCTGATACATGAAGGACCTAGTTCAGAGTTGACTCCAACGGCGACCTCCGCATACGTGGGGGTCGTTCGGCACACCCTGACGGTAATACCAGCAGCAGAATCGAAAATGTACCTGCCATTAGCTGCGAGAGCGGGATCTGCGGTCGAAGCGGTTTCTGGAGTGGCGTCCAGCTGAGTGTTGTGCACTGAACCAGCCATGCTCGTATACCTCATCCACACGCCATTGACCCGGTTGTCCGAGGGTGGAAAGTTGTCAAAAGGGGTTGGCTTTCGATATTCAAGGGCTAACTGACTTGGTATGCCAGATCGGTTGATCAAGTAGAGTTGAGGGTCTGTACTCCTAGACACGCCCAGCACGCCAAGCCGGTAATACCCCGAGCGACTGATGACAACAGCTTGTGATGAATCAAGCCAGCCGGAATACCAACGATTATTGGTTGGATAGAGTGTTCCCCCTCCTGATACCGAGTCGCCAGTGTCACCATAGTTGATAGTTGTGCAGTGGGCGGGAGCGTCGATTCTGTCGCCAGCGCTGGGACAGCGCGTGTAGGTTTTTCCATGGGCGTACCCCAGATTGTGGCCGAACTCATGGTTGTATACATGTGAGCTGCCAGCCTGACCATAGATTCCCATGATTCTTCCCGGTCTATAGGCAGATGCACTTCCACCACAATCAATTATGTTAATCAGGTAATCGAAGCCCGCAGGATTTAGGCCTTTGGCCCTTGCTGCTTTATCACCCTCTGAAGTTGCGAGTGAAATAGGCATTGGCGATCCACTTTTGCATAGGTCTGGGCGAGGCCCGGCGGTATGAAAGATCACTGTGCCATCAAGGTTCAACTTTCCTGATGAGGCTGCTTTAACATAATTTTGAAAAGAATTTGGATCATCAGAGAAGGTGTGTTTTTGAATCAAATCGTCCTTCAGGCCATCGCCGTCGCTCCAATGAACCACACTCACCAAGACTTTTTTAACCCCCACAACAGGACGCTGATTGACACCCGGTTTGGGCAACGGAACGTCATTGGGTATGGCGTCCCGCTCGTCATAAACAAACTCACTTTCAGGTGTCTCGTTCGATGGCGGTTTGTCGGGTAAAGTGCAACCTGACAAGGTCGCCGTTGCACATAGCGTTAAAAAAAGTGTCGGTAACCTCATGATTCTGCTCCTTGATACCCATGAACAGGGGGGGAGCGTCAGATATGCTTCACGATGCTATAGCTTCGCTACTGTCAAAACTGACAGTAGCGACGAGTGGTAGCAACACTGCGTGCGTAAAAAAGCCCCGCCTGATCGAATCAGGCGGGGCTTTTGCGTTTCAGTGTAGAGCGCTTAGTTCGCGCTCACTGCCGAACGTGGGATCACCGGTTGGTTGTCGTTGGAAATGGTCACTTCCACCCGACGGTTCATCGCCCGGCCCGAGACGCTGCTGTTCTCGGCCACTGGGTACTCTTTGCCGTAACCCTGGGCAACCACGCGCGCTGGGTCGACGCCCATTTTCACCAGGGCCATGCGCACTGAGTTGGCGCGGCGCTCGGACAGGCTCTGGTTGTAATTGGCAGCGCCGGTGCTGTCGGTGTAGCCCTCGACAATCACCTTGCGGTCCGGATTCTCGGCGAGGAAATGCGCCAGTTTGTTGATGTTCACCAAGCCGCTGGATTTCAGTTCAGCCTTGTTGGTCGCAAACAGCACATCGCCGAAGGTCACCAGGGTGCCGCGATCAGTCTGCTTGGCGTTGAGGCTGTCCTGCAGCTGCTTGATCTGCGAGTCACGGGCATCAAGACGGGCCTGGGCCCGATGCGCCGAAGCATTTTTCAGGTCGGCTTCAGCGGTACGCAGGGCGATGGTCTGCTTGGCGACTTCAACACGTTGGTTGGTCAGGTACGCCAGTTGATCGACCTGTTCAGTCTTCTCGCGCTCCTGGAAGGCTTTGTCGGCCTTGTCCAGGTAGTCACTGGCTTCCTTGGTTTCCAGGGCCGCGACTTTGCTCGCTTGTGGATTGGCCTGCAGGGCCGAGTAGTTGGTCCGGGCCTGTTCCAGGTTGGCATTGGGTGGCGTCGAGCAAGCGGCCAGGGCAACGCTGGCGGCCAGGAGAGCTGGGATCATCAATTGCTTACGCATAGTGGTTCGTCCTTTCTATCGATTCGCGGGTGCACAGGGGCGTGAGGGCAGGGCTTATTGCACGCTGCGCTGGCTTTCCTGGCGCAGTTCCTGAACGCCTTGCTGAGAGTCCTTGAGCGACTGTTCGGCTTTCATCGCCTGGGCTTTGCGTTCGGCGACGCGGGCATCCCACTCAGCCTGTTCGGCCAGCAGTCGAGCCTGGTCGTATTGCTTGTCGTGCATGGCCAGTTCGGCTTGTTTGAGCTTGTCCTGGGCGGCCTTCATCTCCACGGCGGCAAACTCGGTACCGCCGGCGCTGACAGCGCTGTTGACTGCCGATTGGGTGACGGCGTATTGCTCGGTCGGCGGGTTGCCGGCGCATCCGGCCAGGACGAAGCTGCAACCGAGTGCCAGGGCGGCCAACTTGAGACCGCGCGGGAATGTGGACGTGGTTGTGGCGGTGCTGGTTTTCATGGTCTTCAACTCCATTGGATAACTCCTGAAAATCGTCAAATCCATCCTGGTCGTGGAGCCGTGAGAGCGATGAGACGAGGCCTGTGACAGCGGGTTGTGGTACGGCTGTTCCAGTGATGGTTACTGGGTGTGACCCGAGGCTTTTTTTCAAAGTTCAGAAAAGATGGCGTATCGCCCGAAAAAACCTCGAGGACTTTTGCGAGGCTCTAAACCGGGAACTTTTGCCCCGCGCAGGAGTATTCCCGGGCCGGCAATGGCTCAGGAATACGCGGTTTCAGGAGGGTCGAACGGGGGGGGCGCCTAGTGTTTCTGCTTGCCGGCTGCAGCCGAAAGATCATGCAGATGTTGCCGTGACAGGGCGAGGAAACGCGGGGTAGGGCCGACGTCCTCGTAGAGCGGATCGCCCTCTTCGTCGGTGGCGATCACCTGCTGGCCCTTGATGTAGGGAAAACTTGCTTCGAGCTCTTCCAGGGCGGCGCCAATCAGTTCCCCGAGCAACTCTTCGGGGTGGCGCTTGGGGTACATTTCGCTGAGTGCCGCCAGGCGTGCAGCGGCTTCGACGTCCAGGTGAATGCTGTAGCCGGTCTTGGTCAAACGGCCTTTGGCGGTTTCTTCCCAATGCAGGGCCAGTTCACGAATTTTCATAATGACCTCAATAATCACCTGCTCGTGACAGGTTGTGATGAGTCTTCGGCGGTGGCCGGTAGCAAGCCTGGGTACGGCTTACTCATGAGACTAGCCGCAACCGCGAAGGTTTAAAGTCGATTCGTCGCCTGCTTGTAAGAACCGGCTGCGAGCGGCACTCTTGAGCCTCAAGGACTGCGCCTGATAGCTGACCGCCACTCGCTGGAGAACTGCTGATGACCGATATCGATGCACGCTTGCGCGAAGATGTTCACCTCTTGGGTGAGCTGTTGGGCAACACCATCCGCGCACAGTACGGGGATGGTTTTCTCGACAAGATCGAGCAGATTCGCAAGGGTGCCAAGGCTGACCGGCGTGGCTCCATGGATGCCGAACTGAGTGCCAGCCTCAACCAGCTGAGTGAGGACGAACTGCTGCCGGTAGCGCGGGCGTTCAACCAGTTCCTCAACCTGGCGAACATCGCCGAGCAGTACCAGTTGATCCATCGCCGCGAAGAGTCGCAGCCGGCGCCGTTCGAGGCGCGGGTCCTGCCGCAACTGCTGGCCCGGCTGCGGGCCGAGGGTCACAGTGGCGAATCACTGGCGCGGCAATTGGGCCGGCTGGAGATTGAGTTGGTGCTCACCGCGCACCCCACCGAAGTAGCGCGCCGGACCCTGATCCAGAAGTACGACGCAATTGCCGCGCAACTGGCCGCGCAGGACCATCGCGACCTCACCAGCGCCGAGCGCGAGCAGATCCACCAACGCTTGCAGCGCTTGATCGCCGAGGCCTGGCACACCGAAGAAATCCGCCGCACCCGACCCACCCCGGTCGACGAAGCCAAGTGGGGGTTCGCGGTGATCGAACATTCGCTGTGGCAGGCGATTCCCAATTACCTGCGCAAGGCCGACCTGGCCCTGCAGACCGCCACCGGCCTGCGTTTGCCACTGGAAGCCGCGCCGATCCGCTTCGCCTCCTGGATGGGCGGCGACCGCGACGGCAATCCCAATGTGACGGCGGCGGTGACCCGTGAGGTGTTGCTGCTGGCACGCTGGATGGCGGCAGACTTGTACCTGCGTGACGTCGATCAACTGGCAGCCGACCTGTCGATGCAACAGGCCAGCGCGGCGCTGCAGGCCAAGGCCGGCGACAGTGCCGAGCCTTACCGGGCGGTGCTCAAGCAATTGCGCGAACGCCTGCGGGCGACCCGCAACTGGGCCCAGGTCTCGTTGACGGCGAATACCCCGGCCGGGGCCGATGTGCTGCACAACAACCGCGACCTGCTGGACCCGCTGGAGCTGTGCTACCAGTCGCTGCACGAATGTGGCATGGGCGTGATTGCCGATGGCCCGCTGCTCGACTGTGTGCGCCGGGCCGTGACTTTCGGCCTGTTCCTGGTGCGCCTGGACGTACGACAGGACTCCACCCGGCATTGCTCGGCGATGACCGAGATCACCGATTACCTCGGGCTGGGGCGGTATGAAGATTGGGACGAGGAGGCGCGCATCGCGTTCCTCATGACTGAGCTGCACAATCGCCGGCCGCTGCTGCCCAGCCACTTCAAGCCTTCGGCCGACACTGCAGAGGTCCTCGCGACTTGCCGCGAAGTCGCCGCCGCACCGGCGGCTTCGCTGGGCTCCTATGTGATCTCCATGGCCGGTGCCGCCTCCGACGTGCTCGCCGTGCAACTGCTGCTCAAGGAAGCCGGGGTGCTGCGGCCGATGCGCGTGGTGCCGCTGTTCGAAACCCTGGCGGACCTGGACAACGCCGGGCCGGTGATCGAAAAGCTGTTGCTGCTGCCCGGCTATCGCGCGCGTTTGCAAGGCCCCCAGGAAGTGATGATCGGTTACTCCGACTCGGCCAAGGACGCCGGCACCACCGCGGCGGCCTGGGCGCAATACCGGGCGCAGGAGCGGCTGGTGGATATCTGCCGTGAGCAGCAAGTCGAGCTGCTGCTGTTCCATGGTCGCGGTGGGACCGTGGGCCGTGGCGGTGGTCCGGCGCATGCGGCGATTCTGTCGCAGCCGCCGGGTTCGGTGGCTGGGCGTTTCCGTACCACCGAGCAGGGCGAGATGATTCGCTTCAAGTTCGGCTTGCCGGACATCGCCGAGCAGAACCTGAACCTCTATCTGGCCGCTGTGCTGGAGGCGACCTTGCTCCCGCCACCGCCGCCGGAACCCGCGTGGCGGGGCTTGATGGATGAACTGGCCGCCGATGGCGTGAGCGCTTATCGCGCGGTGGTAAGGGAGAATCCGCAGTTCGTCGAATACTTCCGCCAATCCACCCCCGAGCAGGAGCTGGGGCGGTTGCCGCTGGGCAGTCGCCCGGCCAAGCGCCGGGCCGGAGGCATTGAAAGCCTGCGGGCGATCCCGTGGATCTTCGGCTGGACCCAGACCCGCCTGATGCTACCGGCCTGGCTGGGTTGGGAAGCGGCGCTGAGCAAGGCGCTGGCCCGTGGCGAGGGTGAACTGCTGGCGCAGATGCGCGAGCAATGGCCGTTCTTCCGCACCCGGATCGACATGTTGGAAATGGTCCTGGCCAAGGCCGACGCGGACATCGCAAGGTCCTACGACGAGCGTCTGGTGGAGGCCGATTTGCTGCCTTTGGGTGCGCATTTACGCGACCTATTGTCGCAGGCCTGCGCCGTGGTCCTGGGCCTGACTGGCCAGTCGCAGTTGCTTGCCCATAGCCCTGACACCCTGGAATTCATTCGCCTGCGCAACACCTACCTCGATCCGCTGCATCTATTGCAGGCTGAGCTGCTGGCCCGCTCGCGACAGCAGGACGTGGCGCAGGGCAGCCCGGTGGAACAGGCGTTGCTGGTGTCTGTAGCGGGGATTGCCGCCGGTTTGCGCAACACCGGCTAAGGGCCGATGGGCAACCTCGGCAGTCCGTTCTGCCTCGCCAACCGGCAGGTGAGGAGGGCTGCCGGGGCCTGGCAGGCGACACTTTGTTATGGGGTTGCGACTTGGAATACCTCGTCGCAACGGCAGGACCGGCGCGGGTTCCTCCGACTTTCGGCGGCTTGTGTGGGCCGTGCCTGCTGTGTATCTTGATCAGCCTTTGGCCGTTTGGGCGGCCCACGACCCTATTCTGAGATTGGCCCCAAGCGGCGAATCCGATCGTTTATAAATAAGAAATTGAGGAGCACATCGATGCGCGTCATTCTGCTGGGAGCTCCCGGGGCCGGTAAAGGTACTCAGGCTAAGTTCATCACCGAAAAATTCTCCATTCCGCAGATCTCCACCGGCGACATGCTGCGTGCGGCGGTCAAGGCTGGCACCGAGCTGGGCATCAAGGCCAAGGGCATCATGGATGCCGGTGGCCTGGTCTCCGACGACCTGATCATCGCCCTGGTCAAGGACCGTATCGCGCAGCCAGATTGCGCCAACGGTTTCCTGTTCGACGGTTTCCCGCGCACCATCCCGCAGGCTGAAGCACTGGTCAGCGAAGGCGTCGAGCTGGATCACGTGGTGGAAATCGCCGTCGACGACGAAGAAATCGTCCAGCGTATCGCCGGTCGTCGTGTCCACGAAGCCAGCGGCCGCGTTTACCACACCGTCTACAACCCGCCAAAACTGGCTGGCAAGGACGACATCACTGGCGAAGAGCTGGTGCAGCGCAAAGACGACACCGAAGAAACCGTGCGTCATCGCCTGTCGGTCTACCACGACCAGACCAAGCCTTTGGTGGCGTTCTACCAGAATCTCGCGGCTGCCCAGGGCAAGCCGAAGTACAGCCACATTGCAGGCGTTGGTTCGGTTGAAGCCATCACCGGCAAGGTGCTTGAAGCACTGAGCTGATAAAGCTCACTGGCTTTACGTTCAACGGCCCGCTTGCGGGCCGTTGTTGTTTATACTGACGGACTTTTTTCTACCACGTTGACGGAAACATCGATGAGTACCTTGCTGGCCCTGGACACCGCGACTGAAGCTTGCTCCGTTGCCTTGCTGCATAACGGCAAGGTAACCAGCCATTACGAGGTGATCCCGCGGCTGCATGCGCAGAAGCTGCTGCCGATGATCCAGCAATTGCTGGCCGAGGCCGGCACCACCTTGCAGGCGGTCGATGCGATTGCCTTTGGCCGTGGGCCGGGGGCGTTTACCGGGGTGCGGATTGCCATCGGCGTGGTCCAGGGCCTGGCGTTTGCCCTGGATCGTCCGGTGTTGCCGGTGTCCAACCTGGCGGTGCTGGCGCAGCGCGCGTTGCGCGAGCACGGCGCGACCCAGGTGGCGGCCGCCATCGATGCCCGCATGGATGAAGTCTATTGGGGTTGCTACCGCGAAACCGCCGGTGAAATGCGCCTGGTCGGCGCCGAGGCGGTGCTGCCACCGGAAGTCGCGGCTCTGCCTGCTGATGCGGCGGGCGACTGGTTTGGTGCCGGCACCGGTTGGGGTTATGCCGAGCGCATCGCCGTCAGCCTGAGTGGCCAGGACGCCGGCATGCTGCCCCACGCCCAGGACTTGCTGAGCCTGGCGCAGTTCGCCTGGGAGCGTGGTGAAGCGATTGTCGCCGACAACGCCCAGCCGGTTTACCTGCGCGACAAAGTGGCGACGCCCAAGGCCCGCTAAGCCCTCGTCAGGGTCAGTACGTGACGTCAATCGTCAGTTTTCAGCCCGGGCTTTTAAACCTTTTGCCTTTTATGTGTTCTAGTTATCACTTGGCAATTTGCGCGTCGCAGTGAGTGCCGCTAAATTGCCATCATTGATAACGAGTTTATCTCTATGCGCGTAGACGGTTTTTCCTCGCAGTCCTATCCCATCCCCCGCAAGCCTCGCAAGGGCAGTGCGACGGTGGACGACTCCGTCCTGGACCACGACGACGAACCGCAAGTGCCCTCTGAAGAGCAACTGGCCGCCCGCGCCGCCCAGCGCCAGAGCAATCTGCCCGCGCGTCCGCAAGACCTGCTCTACCACCGTGCGATGAGCCGGCATGTCTCCCTGGCCCTGGCCAGTTACCTGAGTACCGCCGCTTTCGTCGATTGGGACATGGAAGTGCTGGGTCTCGACCTGCACATCTGATGTCGCTGCCGTATTTCCTCGGGTGCCCATCCTGGAGCGAAAACGCCTGGCGCCAGTATCTGTATCCGCAAGACGCCCGTCCCAACCAGTTCCTGGAGTTGTACTCGCAGGTGTTCAACGCTGTTGAAGGCAACACCACCTTCTATGCGCGCCCAGCACCGGCGACGGTGGAGCGCTGGGCGCAAACCATGCCCAGGCACTTTCGTTTTACCGCCAAGTTCCCCAGCGAAATCAGCCACGGCGGTGACCTGCGTGAGCAACTGACGGGCGCCGAGTCTTTCGTGCAATTGCTCAGCCCGCTGGGTGAGCGGGTGGCGCCGTTCTGGCTGCAGCTGTCAAAGGCCTTCACCCCGCAACGCTTGCCGGAACTCGCCGGGTTTATCGACGGTTTGCAGCGGCCCCTGGCGGTGGAGGTGCGGCATCGGGATTTTTTTGCCAAGGGCGATGCCGAGCGCCAGCTCAATCGCCTGTTGCTTGCGCGTGGCGTTGAGCGGATCTGCCTGGATCCGCGAGCGCTGTTCAGTTGCACCTCGAGTGACCCTGGGGTCCTGCATGCGCAGTCGAAGAAACCTAACGTGCCGACTCGCCCGGCAGCGTTCACCCAGTGCCCACAGGTGCGCTTCATCGGTCATCCGCTGCTGCAGGCCAATGATCCGTTCCTGACGCCCTGGGTCGAGAAAATCGCCCAGTGGATCGAAGAGGGACGCACGCCGTACATCTTCCTGCACACTGCCGACAACCTGCAGGCAGCCGCGTTGGCACAGCACTTTCATGCTCGGTTGATGACGCGTTTGCCTGGCTTGCCGGCGCTGCCTGAGCTATACAGAGAACCCGCCGCCGAGCAGCTCGGTTTGCTCTGACGACGGGCCACCCCCCCCCGCGACAGGAGCGAGCCAATGGCCACGCAAATCTTCAAAGCCCAAGCGTTCAAAGCCTTGCATGAAGGTCCCGGGACCTTTGTGATTCCCAATCCCTGGGATGCCGGTTCGGCCAGGATGCTCGCCAGCCTGGGTTACCAGGCGCTGGCAACCACCAGTGCCGGCTACGCGTTTTCCATGGCTCGCCCCGACGGCGCACTGAAGCTTGAGGACACCCTGGCCAACGTCCGGGCGATTGTCGCGGCCAGCGACTTGCCGGTCGCCGTCGACCTCGAAAACGGCTTTGCCGATGATCCCACGCAGTGCGCCGAAAGCCTGCTGCGTGCCGCCAGTGCCGGGGCCGTCGGCGGCTCGATCGAAGATGCCACGGGCCGCGAAGACGCTCCCATCTACTGCTTCGAGCATGCCGTGGCGCGCATCGAGGCGGCGGTGGCGGCCGCGCGCAGCCTGCCATTTCCCTTCACCTTGACCGCGCGCGCGGAGAATTATCTGCACGGCAATCCAGACCTGGCCGATACCATCCGCCGCCTGCAGGCGTTCGCCGAGGCGGGCGCCGATGTGCTGTATGCCCCCGGCCTGCGTACGGCTGAAGAGGTGTTGGCGGTCGTGCGGGCGGTGGCGCCCAAACCGGTCAACGTGTTGATGTCCGGGGGGCTCAAGCTTAACGTGGCGCAACTCAACGAGATGGGGGTCAAGCGTATCAGCGTCGGTTCGGCCATGGCCTTGGCGGCCTATGGCGAGTTCTTCCGCGCCGCCCGGGAGATTCAGGAACACGGCACCTTTGGCTTCACCGAGCGCTCGATGCCGTATGCGCAGGCCAATCAACTGTTCAAAGGCTGACTGACGGGGCGTGATGGTGAAGTGGCTGAAAGTCCTGGTGCTGCTGTTATTGCTGGTGGGGGCTGGGTTGTTCGGTGTGTGGCGGGGCTGGTTGCCTGTGCCCTCGGCGTGGAATCCCTGGGCGCCGCTGGAGGTGCAGTCGGCGCCGAACCTGCTGACGCGCTACAAGCTGATGCGCCTGCGTGATAACTCGGCACTCTGTGACCAGGTACTCGCTACCTCCGGCCTGAAGTTCAGCCGCCAGGCGGACAGCCCGACCGATGCCACCTGCCCGTTGCACAACACCTTGCGGGTGTCAGGTGGCGAGGTGGCGCTGAGCAGCAGCTTTCTCGCCAGCTGCCCCCTGGCTGTGGCCTTTGCCCTGTTTCAGCGCCACGCGCTGCAGCCTGCGGCTCAGGCGGTCTACGGCCAGGCGGTGGCGCGGGTCGATCACCTGGGCAGCTTTGCCTGTCGCAATATGTACAACCGGGAAAAAGCTGCACGCAGCCAGCACGCCACGGCCAATGCCCTGGACATTGCCGGTTTTCGCCTGGCCGATGGGCGCACAGTCAACGTGCTGCGGGACTGGCCACAGGACAACGCCGACGCGCGGTTTTTGCGTCAGGTGCGCGATGACGCCTGTGAGGTATTCAACGTGGTGCTGAGCCCGGACTACAACGCCGCTCATCGCAATCATTTTCACCTGGATACTGGGCCCTGGTGGGTCTGTCGCTGAGACTCAGGCGGCGATGCGCAGATTGTGCAGGACGATCGGCCGCGCCCAGCGGGTGTCGAAGTCCAGTTGTTTCTGTTGTTCGACCTGTTCTTCCGGCGGATAGGGCGGCGCAGGCGGCGGCAGCAGTTGCAGTTCGAACTCGGCGATCGGCAGGAACAGCGCCCGCGGTTGCGGAGCCGGGCCTGGGGGTGGCAGGGGTTGGCCGGCCGTGAGCACCAGCGGACGCAGCCACTCGTGGTCGAAGTCCTGTTGCGCTTGCTGGGCGACGATCTCATCAGCCGGGAAGGGCGGGGCTGGCGGGTCCAGCAGTTGCATCTCGAATTCGGCGATCGGCAGGAACAACGGTTCGGGCGGGCGGATCTCGGTGTCGACGATGTTGCACGCGCGCTGGCTGACGATCTCGCTCAGCAACTCGGAGCCGCCAGCGGGCTCAACCGAGCTATCGATGGCAACGGGCGTGTAGTCACCCGCCGCCGGTACCCGGTCACCCAACTGATCGGCCAGGGCCTGGGCAAAAAAATCCTGCCACAGGTGACTGACGCCGCTCAGTGTTTGGGTGTTGTGCCGGCTGTATTCGCGGTAAGGCGAAATAAACCCGGCGGGTACGTGTTGAATGTCTGACATTTTTCTCGGTCGACGCTCAGCTCTGGCAAAATGCTCGATAGTTTGGTTATCGGCCGTTTTTGCCGATCATTAATTTTTTGAGTGTGTTTTCTGATGAGTGAGCAACCTGCGGCCAGCCGCATCAAAGTCCAGGCCCTGGCGGATGGCTTTCAGGCGCAAGCCATGCATTGGGCCGAGCGCCTGGGCCTGCCGCTGCAGCTGGACGATGCCGAGTTCGCCCTGCAAGTGGGTGAGCAGGGCTTGCAGTTGCAGCAACTGGGGGCGGATGCGCCCGGTCCGGTGCGGGTGGACTTCGTCGAGGGTGGCGCGGCCCATCGCCGGTTGTACGGTGGCGGCAGCGGGCAGATGATCGCCAAGGCGGTAGGCGTCGCACAGGGCGTGCGCCCCAGGGTGCTGGATGCCACGGCGGGGCTGGGCAAGGACGGTTTTGTGTTGGCCAGCCTGGGCTGTGAAATCAGCCTGATCGAGCGCCAGCCGTTGATTGGCGCCTTGCTCGAGGATGGTCTGGCGCGGGCGGCAGAGGATTTCGAGGTGGCGCCGATTGTCGCAAGGATGCGCTTGCTCAAGGGCAATTCAATCGAACTGATGCGCAACTGGGAAGGCGAACCGCCGCAGGTGATCTACCTCGACCCGATGTTCCCGCACCGTGAGAAAACCGCACTGGTGAAAAAGGAAATGCGCCTGTTTCGCCCGTTAGTGGGGGACGACGCGGATGCCCCGGCCCTGCTGGAAGCTGCCCTGGCCCTGGCCAGCCACCGGGTCGTGGTCAAGCGCCCACGCAAGGCCCCGTGCATTGCCGGGCCCAAGCCGAGTCATGCGTTGGATGGCAAGTCCAGCCGGTATGACATCTATCCGAAAAAAGCCCTCAAGTCGTAAGCCACATAGCATGCAGCTTGCAGCTGCCTATGGCCGATAGGCCCGCATAAACAACCCCACCACTTCCTGCACATGGGCTTCGGCCGCCTCGCCGATGGGCGGCTCACCGCAGCCATAGAGCAGGCGGAAATTCCCCGCGCCCTTGAGCAGGCAAAAGAAGTGCTCGGCGGCATTGCGCGGCTTGTCGATGCGCAAGGCCCCCAGTTGGTCGATCTTGCCGAGCAAGCGTTCCATACCGTTGAGCATCCGTTGCGGGCCGGCGTCGAAGAAGATCAGCGAGAGCTTCGGGTCCTGGCTGCCCAGGGCCATGATCAGGCGGTGCAGGTTGACCGACTCATCGCTGTTGATCAGTTGATGAAAGCCCCGGGCAATGTTCAGCAACACATTTTCTACCGGCATGCCTTCGGGCAATTCGAAGAACAGGGTGGGCAATTGTTCTTCGCACTTGGCCATGACCGCGGCACTGAACAGCGTCTCCTTGTCATTGAAGTGGCTGTAGACGGTCAGTTTTGATACGCCGGCCTCAGCCGCCACCGCGTCCATGCTGGTGCTCGCATAACCGTTGCTCAGGAACAGGCGCTTGGCTGCCTCGAGGATCGCTTCGCGCTTGGCGAGATCTTTTGGGCGGCCGGGGCCGTTGGAAGGAGAAAGATTGTCGGACATTTTTCGCTTTTAATACTGGACTGGTGAGTTTGCTATTAATAACATACTGCCCAGTATAATTATTCCTAGCACCATTAGCGAAAGGTCGTTCACCATGTTCCGCTATGCCTTGCCCCTCGCGTTGCCAGTCAGCCTGGCGCTGTTATTAACGGCATGCGGTCACGAAGAGCCGGTGCAGGCCACCGTGCGCCCGGCCATGGTGGTCCAGCCAGAGCCTTCGGCGCAGGCGCTGGACAGCTACCCCGGTGAAGTCCGAGCGCGTTATGAGCCAGACCTGGCATTTCGCATCGGTGGCAAAGTCAGCCGACGACTGGTAGATGAAGGGCAGCGGGTCAAGGCCAACCAGGCACTGGCCGAACTCGACCCCGAGGACGTGCGCCTGCAACTGGACGCGAGCCGGGCTCAGGTCGCGGCGGCAGCGGCCAACCTCAACCTGGTACGCGCCGAACGCGACCGGTACAAGACCCTGATGGAGCGGCAGATGGTCAGCCGCTCGCAGTACGACAACGCCGAGAACCTCTACCGCGCGGGTGAAGCACGCCTCAAGCAAATCAAGGCGGAGTTCGATGTGGCCAGCAATCAGGCCAGCTACGCGGTATTGCGCGCGCCCCAGGATGGGGTGGTGGCCAAGCGTGCAGTGGAAGTCGGGCAAGTGGTGGGTGCTGGGCAAACGGTCTTTACCCTGGCAACCGACGGCGAGCGTGAGGTGCTGATCAGCCTGCCGGAGCAGCATTTCGGCCGGTTCAAGGTCGGCCAGCCGGTCACGGTCGAACTCTGGACCCAACAGGGCCAGCGTTTCGCCGGGACGATTCGCGAGCTGTCGCCCGCCGCCGATCCCAAGTCGCGGACCTTCGCTGCGCGTATCACCTTTACCGCCGGCAAGGTCCCGGCCGAACTTGGGCAAAGCGCCCGGGTGTTCATTCAGAGCGCCGATGCGGTCGCGCTCACCGTGCCGCTGTCGGCGCTTACGGCTGAGAACGGTGCTACTTACGTCTGGGTCGTGGGCGCCAACAACAAGCTGAAAAAAGTCCCGGTGCGGGTCGGCGCGTTTGGTGAAAAAACCGTGCCAGTGCTCGAGGGCTTGAACCCCGACGACTGGGTCGTGGCGGCCGGTGTGCATGTGCTCCTCGACGGCCAGCAGGTGCGGCCGGTGGATCGCTCTAACCGCGTGGTCAATCTGGCGGGCAAGGAGTAATACCCAATGGGTTTCAATCTTTCCGCATGGGCGTTGCGCAATCGCCAGATCGTACTGTTCCTGATGATCCTGCTGGCCGTCGTTGGCACCCTGTCCTACACCAAGTTGGGGCAGAGCGAGGACCCGCCGTTCACGTTCAAGGCCATGGTGATCAAGACCAATTGGCCCGGGGCAACCGCCCAGGAGGTCTCGCGCCAGGTCACCGAACGCATCGAAAAGAAGCTGATGGAAACCGGCGAGTACGAGCGCATTGTCTCGTTTTCGCGCCCCGGCGAATCCCAGGTGACGTTCATTGCCCGCGACTCGATGCACTCGCAGCAGATTCCCGAGCTGTGGTACCAGGTGCGCAAGAAGGTCAGCGACATTCGCCAGACCCTGCCACCAGGAATCCAGGGACCCTTCTTCAACGATGAATTCGGCACCACCTTCGGCAACATCTATGCGCTGACCGGCGAGGGGTTTGATTACGCGGTGCTCAAGGATTATGCCGACCGGATCCAGATCCAGCTGCAGCGGGTCAAGGATGTCGGCAAGGTCGAGCTGCTCGGGCTGCAGGACGAGAAGATCTGGATCGAGTTGTCCAACGTCAAGCTCGCCACCCTGGGCTTGCCCCTGGCTGCTGTGCAGCAGGCGCTGGAGGAGCAGAACGCGCTGTCCAATGCCGGCTTCTTTGAAACCGGCAGCGAGCGCCTGCAACTGCGGGTCACGGGCAACTTCGAGACGGTGGAGCAGATCCAGCGGTTTCCAATCCGGGTCGGCGACCGGACGTTGCGGATTGCCGACGTGGCCGATGTGCGTCGCGGTTTCAACGATCCACCGGCGCCGCGCATGCGCTTCATGGGCGAAGATGCGATCGGCCTGGCAGTGGCGATGAAGGACGGCGGCGACATCCTGGTACTGGGCAAGGCCCTGGAACTGGAGTTCGAGCGCATCCAGAACAACTTGCCGGCCGGCATGCAGCTGCGCAAGGTTTCGGATCAGCCGGCGGCGGTGAAAACCAGTGTCGGTGAGTTCGTGCAAGTGTTGGCCGAAGCGCTGGCGATTGTCCTGCTGGTGAGTTTCTTCTCGCTCGGCGTGCGCACCGGCATGGTGGTTGCCCTGGCTATCCCCCTGGTGCTGGCGATGACCTTTGCCTGCATGTATTACCTGGGCATCGGCCTGCACAAGATTTCCCTGGGGGCGCTGGTGCTGGCCCTGGGGCTGCTGGTGGACGACGCGATCATTGCCGTGGAAATGATGGCGATCAAAATGGAGCAGGGCTACGACCGCTTCAAGGCCGCCAGCTATGCCTGGACCAGTACCGCCTTCCCAATGCTCACCGGCACCTTGATCACTGCCGCCGGCTTCCTGCCGATTGCCACGGCGCAATCGGGTACCGGCGAATACACCCGCTCGATCTTCCAGGTGGTGACCATCGCGTTGCTGGCGTCCTGGGTGGCGGCGGTGGTGTTCGTGCCGTACCTGGGCGAAAAGCTGCTGCCGGACCTGGCAAAGATTCACGCCGCCAAGCACGGCGCTGGCCAGCCCGATCCTTACGGCACACCGTTCTATCAACGGGTCCGACGGTTGGTGGAGTGGTGCGTGCGCCGGCGTAAAACGGTGATCGCACTGACCGTCGTGCTGTTCGTGGCCTCGGTGGTGCTGTTCCGGTTTGTCCCGCAGCAGTTCTTTCCAGCCTCCGGCCGCCTGGAGTTGATGGTCGACCTGAAGCTGGCCGAAGGTGCCTCCCTGAGCAATACCACCGCCGAGGTCAAGCGCCTGGAGGCATTGGTCAAGGAACACGCCGGCATCGAAAACTACGTGGCCTACATCGGCACCGGCTCGCCGCGTTTCTACCTGCCACTGGACCAGCAATTGCCGGCGGCGAGCTTTGCCCAGTTCGTGGTGCTGGCCAATACCATCGAGGAGCGGGAGAACCTGCGGACTTGGCTGATCGAAACCCTCAACGAGCAGTTCCCGGCATTGCGCTCACGGGTGACGCGCCTGGAAAACGGCCCGCCGGTGGGTTACCCGGTGCAGTTCCGGGTGACCGGCGAGCACATCGAGGAGGTGCGTGCCCTGGCCCGCAAAGTGGCGGCCAAGGTGCGTGAGAACCCCCATGTGGTCAATGTGCACCTGGATTGGGAAGAGCCGAGCAAGGTGGTGTACCTCAATGTCGATCAGGACCGGGCCCGGGCACTGGGCGTGAGCACGGCCAACCTGTCGAAGTTTTTGCAAAGCTCGCTGACCGGTTCCAGCGTCAGCCAGTACCGCGAAGACAACGAGTTGATCGAAATCCTCTTGCGCGGCACCTTGCACGAACGCAGCGAACTGTCGCTGCTGTCGAGCCTGGCGGTGCCGACCGATAACGGCAAGAGCGTGGCGCTGTCCCAGGTCGCGACCCTGGAATACGGCTTTGAGGAGGGCATCATCTGGCACCGCGACCGCTTGCCCAACGTGACGGTGCGCGCCGATATCTACGGCAAGGAACAACCGGCCACCCTGGTCCAGCAGATCTTGCCGACCCTGGCGCCGATTCGCGCCGAACTGCCCGACGGCTACCTGCTGGATGTCGGCGGCACGGTGGAAGACTCGGCCCGCGGCCAGAACTCGGTGAAGGCCGGTGTGCCGCTGTTCATTGTGGTGGTGCTGACCTTGCTGATGCTGCAATTGCGCAGCTTCTCGCGCACCGCGATGGTGTTCCTGACGGCGCCGCTGGGGCTGATCGGCGTCACCCTGTTCCTGATCGTGTTTCGCCAGCCGTTCGGTTTTGTGGCGATGCTGGGCACCATCGCCTTGTCGGGGATGATCATGCGTAACTCGGTGATCCTGGTGGACCAGATCGAACAGGACATTGGGGCCGGTCTCAAGCCTTGGCAGGCGATCATCGAAGCCACGGTGCGACGCTTCCGGCCCATCGTGCTGACGGCGCTGGCGGCCGTGCTGGCGATGATCCCGCTGTCGCGCAGCGTGTTCTTCGGCCCGATGGCCGTGGCCATCATGGGCGGCCTGATCGTCGCCACGGCCCTGACCCTGTTGTTCCTGCCGGCACTGTATGCGGCGTGGTTCAGGGTGAAGAGAGAGTGAGGATTTGACTGGCAGTTGATCGGCGTTCCTTGTCTCAATATTTAAGAATGTTGAGACAAGGTCGTTGGTGTGTTGTACTTCTGTCTCAGTTTTATTATTTTTTGAGACAGAGATGATCAAGGGTCCGCCCACCGTAGATCCCGACGTTCTAGAAAAACTTGGGATCTCACCCTACAAAGAAAAGCTCGTGCAATATTTGGCCCTGCTCAAGCCACTGGATAGTCAGGGTCGTTATCTGCCATTCGATGAGCTGCGTTATCGCTGGCCGCCAGGCCTGGATACGACGCTGTGTTGGGCCTTGGTGAAAAAGGCGCGCATGGCCCAGTACAGCCAACTGCTGCCATTGGGGGAGCCTAACCAATGGGCTCACTTCATCGTCACCCCGCTGGCGCAGAAAACCCTGTCGGTGGTCGACCGTCAGGCAACCACTGCCGCGCTGGAGTACATGACTCATCACATCGGTGAGACGGCGCATTTCGCCTACTTGCTCAATGACCTGATCGAAGACGAAGCCATCAGCAGTAGCCAGCTAGAAGGTGCTGCGACCACCACGCAGGTGGCCAAGGACATGCTCAAGCGCAATCGCCTGCCTCGTTCTGCGGATGAGCGGATGGTCATTGGCAACTACAAGATGATGACGTTTGCCTGGGAGAAACGTTATGAGCCGTTGAGCCTCGAACTCATCAGCCAGCTGCATCGCGTGGGGGTCGAAGGTATCGACGATGCGCAGTATTCGCCGGGGCTTTTTCGCAGCAATGATGACGTCGTGGTGCAGGACGGTGAGGGCAATACCGTCCATACCCCACCTCCGGCATCAGGCATCGGCGCTCGCCTCAGCGGTTTGGCACATTGGATCAACCAGTCGCAAAACGACCCGTTGCAGGCCGACTATGTGCACCCGATGATCAAGGCTATCGCCCTGCATTTTGCGATGGGTTATGAGCATCCATTCCGCGATGGCAACGGTCGGGTGGCGCGGGCGCTGTTTTACTGGTTCATGTTCAAGAATGATTTTTCCGCGTTTCGCTACATTGCTATCAGCATTCTGTTGCGCAATGCACCCGTGAAGTACGGTCGCTCCTACCTGGCTACCGAAAGTGATGGGCTGGACCTGACGTATTTCATCGACCATCAGTGCTCGGTCATATTGCGCGCAGTCACCGAGTTTTCGGCGGTGTATCGCAAGAGTCTGGTCTATGCCCAAGGATTTGATCGTTGGCTTGAGGAGTCGGGACTGTTCAAGCAATTGACGGACAAGCAACGAACGGTATTTCAGGTAGCCAAGAGTGGCATGGCCAAAGAGTTCACCGCCGTCAATGTGAAGGAGAACCTGAACTGCTCTTACAACACCGCTGCCAGCACACTGAACGGTCTGGTCGAACTCAAGGTGTTCGAGAAGAAAAAGATGGGGCGCGAGTGGGTGTTCTTTCTGCGTGACGCATTGCACATCCAAGCAGACGCCAAGGAGCCACATTAGCCCAGCGAGGACTTCGTCCTCGAACGCAGCCTCGCGGGCTCGGCAGTTGCTACAGAGTTCCTTAGCGTACGGCGTCGACGCGCACTTGCAGCGGCTGGGGATCCTTGCCGTCCAGTTGCACGGCGTGATGTTCAGTGGTGATGAACAGCAGCTTGCCGTCGTTTTCGATCCGCGCGCTCACCGAGTAGCGGTGGCCAGGTTCAACTTGCAGGGGATCGTAGCTGAGGTGGAACTTCAGGGGGACCTGGCCTTGAACCGGGCCTTTGTGTTCATCAATCACCCGGGCCGGTGCATCGGCGAGGGACACGTCCTGCAGGCTGACACTCAAGGTCGCAGTCGGCGGCAAAGCGATGCGTTGCAGGTAGAAGACTTCCCCGTCCAGGGAGGCCTTGGGCTCGGAGGAGGGTGTCTGGCAAGCGGTAAGCAGGGCGGCGGCGGCGAGCAGGGTGAGTTTTTTCATCACGGATCTCCGTAGCGAGGGCTCCAGTATCAGACTGGCGCCCTGATTCATTTAGACAGTCGGTGGCGTTTCAGGTTGATCGGCGGCATCTTCACTGCGATGCAGCGCGACCTGGCGGATCGACAGGCGAATTTCCGCCGGTAATACACGTTTGGCCACGCCTTCGGCCAACTCCCCCAGCAACTCGTGATGGCTGAGCTTGCCGGCTTCGTCGCGCCGCAGCACGTCGAGGTCGAGCAGGGTCTGGATGAAGTGGTGAAACAGGCTCTTGTCGAAGAACTCGGGAGCGTTGAGGCCGTGCAGGATCGACAGGCGCTGGGCCATGACTGTGCACAGGTCCTCCAGTTCTTCGGCGCTGAGGGTGTTCTGGCCGCTGTTGAGCAGCAGCGAGATGGCCATGTAGAAACGCTGCAGGGTCTGGGCGATGCTCTTGGACAGCAGGGTCAGCAACACGAAATGTCGCGAGCTGGGGGCCGGCCGCAGGTACACATCGTTTTCCAGGCGCAGCAGGCCTTGCTCGACAAAGGCTTCCAGCCATTGGTCGATTACCGCGTCCAGTTCGTCCAGCGACCAGCGAATGAACAACTCCGATTGCAGGTACGGGTACAGCGCGCGGGTATAGCGCAGGATCTGTTCGCGGTTCATCCGCGAGGCGCTCTGGAAGAAGCTGGCGAGCAATGCCGGCAGGGCGAAGATGTGCAGCACGTTGTTGCGGTAGTAGGTCATCAGGACGGCGTTTTGCTCATCCAGATAGAGAATCTTGCCCAGTGCATCGCTTTGTTCGGACAGCAGGTCCATGTCCTTGACGTGTTCGATCAGCGCGCGGCCGTCGCCTTCGGGCAAGGTGGTGTGCGGTGAGTAAGGTACACGGCGCAGCAGCGCCAAATAGAGGTCGAGCACCCGCGCCATGGCCCGGTCGTCCAGCGCCAGGCGGCTGGTGGAGAGTAATGCCAGGGCCACCAGGTTGACCGGGTTGATCGCCGCCGCCTCGTTGAGGTGACGTGCTACACGCTCGCCCAGGCGGTTGGTGGTTTCGTTGAGCCAGGCGGGCTTGAACTGCGGGCCCAGGTCCTGGCTGCGCCAGTCCGGTTGCTCGCTGTCGAGAAACTCGGCCAGTTTGATCGGTTCGCCGAAGTTCACCGCGACCTGGCCGAAGCGCTGCTTGAGTGCGCCGATGACTTTGAAGATATCGAAGATCGACTCTTTCTTCTTGCTCGCACCGCGCAATTCACCCAGGTAGGTACGGCCTTCCAGCACCCGTTCGTAGCCGATATAGACCGGCACGAAGACGATGGGCATGCGCGACGAGCGCAGGAAGCTGCGCAGGGTGATGGCCAGCATCCCGGTCTTGGGTTGCAGCATGCGCCCGGTGCGCGAGCGGCCGCCCTCGACGAAGTACTCCACCGGGAAGCCCTTGGTGAACAGGGTGTGCAGGTATTCGTTGAACACCGAGGTGTAGAGCGGGTTGCCCTTGAAGGTGCGACGCATGAAAAACGCCCCGCCACGGCGCAGCAGGCCACCGATCACCGGCATGTTGAGGTTGATCCCGGCGGCGATGTGCGGCGGGGTCAGGCCGTTGCGAAACAACAGGTAGGACAGCAGCAGGTAGTCGATGTGGCTGCGGTGGCACGGCACGTAGATCACTTCGTGACCCTGGGCGACCTTCTGCACGCCCTCGATGTGGTTGACCTTGATGCCGTCGTAGATCTTGTTCCAGAACCAGCTCAGCACCACTTCCAGAAAACGGATCGCGGTGTAGGTGTAGTCCGAGGCGATCTCGTTGCCGTACCGCAGGGCCTGGGCCTTGGCTTTTTCCGGCGAAATGTTCTCGCGCTCGGCTTCGTCGAGGATCGCCTGCTTGACCAGCGGCTGGTTGAGCAGGCCCTTGACCAGGTTGCGGCGGTGGGAAATGTCCGGGCCGATCACCGCGGCCTTGAGGTTGCGAAAGTGCACCCGCAGGATGCGCTGGGCCATGCGCACGGTGCGTTCGTGGCCCTTGTTGTGGTCGATCAGTTCGCGCAAGTGAATCGGTGCGGAGAACTGCACCCGGGTCTTGCGTCCCAGGATCATGATACTCAGCAGGCGACGCAGGCGGCCGGTGACGGCCCAGCTGTCGGCGAACAGCAGCTTCCATGGGCTCGATTCGCTGTCTGGCGACTGGCCCCAGAACACGCTGACCGGAATGATCTGCGCGTCTTCGACGGCGTTCTGGCTCAGGGCGCTGACCAGGCGGGTCAGGGTCGGCGGTGCGCCGCGCTTGTCCTGGCGGCCGAGCCAATCCGGCTCTGGTGTCAGGTAGAAGAACGCGGCCGGCTCCAGCAGGCTGCCTACCGACACCGGCAGCACCGGACGCGGCAGACCGGCCTTGGTGCACTCGGTGTCGAGCACGGCGAGGTCGGTCAGTGAGGGGTTTTGCAGGACGTAGAACACCGGGCGACTGCGGTCGAGGTTGAGGGTAAAGGACGACTGGTTGATCGTCTCCGAGCGGACCCAGAGGTACAACAGTCGGCGCAAGGTGCCAAACACTAGACGGCGGAGCGGGGAGCGGGTCATACGGCTTCTGCTTTGAGTTGGATAAACCGAGCAAGCGCTCGGGGCCGCTAGTGTGCCGTATTCGTCGAAAATCGGCAAAAAGGTGGCGAAGTATTGTTGAGTTGAGAGTTTTTGCGGCTGGCATATACTCGGCCAGCCGTTTGCCACTATCGACCCGGATGTTTACCGATCATCGAGTCCTGGCAAACGTACTACAGGCTTGTCCATGAACAAGCCGACTTAATAATAAAAATGGGAGTACTGATTGATGGCAACGCGCGAGACCGGCAACGTGAAGTGGTTCAACGACGCCAAGGGTTATGGCTTCATCCAGCGTGAGGGGGGAGCCGATGTGTTCGTGCACTACCGTGCGATCCGTGGCGAAGGCCACCGCTCGCTGGTCGAGGGCCAGCAGGTGGAATACGCCGTGGTGGACGGGCAGAAGGGGTTGCAGGCTGAGGATGTGGTAGGGCTGTAATCCCCGCGCAAAAACCACTGTAGGAGCGAGCTTGCTCGCGAAGAACTCAAGGACACCGCGCTTTTGCTGAATTGACGCGTTATCGTTGACGACCATCGCGAGCAAGCTCGCTCCTACAGGGGCGGTGTCCAGGCTTTTATGCGGTTTTCCAGGTGATCTCTTCTTCACCGTCAGCGCTGATGCGCATCCAGCGATCAGCCGATTCCTCACCTTCTTCCTCGACCCAGGTCCCCGGCGCGCAGCGTACTTCGACGTTCAGCGCGGCAAACGCGGCGCGGGCGCAGGCGATGTCGTCGTCCCATGGGGTCTGGTCGCTTTCCAGGTACAGGCTGTTCCACTTGCCCACGGCTTTTGGCAGCCAGGTAACGGGCACGTTGCCGGCCTTGCACTTATAGGTCTGGCCTTTCTGCACCCAGTCGGTGCAAGGGCCCAGCGCAGCGCCGAGCCAGGCAGCGATGGCCTTGTAGTCGACGTCGGCGTCTTTGAGGTAAATCTCGATATCGGGTTGGCGCATGGATGTTCCTCACGGCAAGTTTCGAAAAATCCATTCGCGGATTTAGCCGGCCCACGCCATTGGCGGGGGCCAAAAGTTAAAGGGTTATTGCAGTACGAAGTAATCGTAGCGCATCGACACACTGACCTCGAACGGCTCGGCCTGTTCGATCACGGCCGCCCGGCGTTCGGCGCTGGCGCGCCAGCCGTGTGGGGTCATGGCCAGCAGGTTGGCACGATCCTGGGGGTGTACCAGGTTCAATTTGAAGTCCAGGGTTTCGCTGTGTTGCAGGGTCATGCCTTGCGGCACCAGCGCCAGGTGCTTGTCATCGGTGTACTCACGGACTTCGTCGTACAGGCGCTCACGCAATTCCATCAGGTGACCGCTGGTCGGGCCGACTTTCATCAGGCCGCCGCCAGGGCTGAGCAGGCGCTTGGCCTCCTGCCAGTCGAGCGGGCTGAAGACGCTGGCCAGGAACTGGCAGCTGGCGTCGGCCAACGGCACCCGGGCCATGCTGGCGATCAACCAGGTCAGCTGTGGATTGCGCTTGCAGGCGCGCTTCACCGCTTCGCGGGAGATATCCAGGGCATAGCCATCGGCGGTAGGCAGGGCTGCGGCGATCTGCGCGGTGTAGTAACCCTCGCCACAGCCGATATCCAGCCAGCGTTGCGGCGCGCGTTCGGCGGCCAGTTCAGCCAGGCGCTTGGCCACTGGGGCGTAGTGCCCGGCGTTGAGGAAGTCGCGTCGGGCTTCGACCATGGCCTGGTTATCACCCGGGTCACGGCTGTTCTTGTGCTGTACCGGCAGCAAGTTCAGGTAACCCTGGCGGGCGCGGTCGAAACGGTGCCCGGCCGGGCACGTCACACCGTTGTCGACCGCGCTCAGCGGCGCGCTGCAGATAGGGCAGGCGAGCATCAGGCGAGCAACTTGATCAGGGTCTGGTAGTAGATTTCGGTCAGCACGTCGAGATCGCTGGCCAGGACCCGCTCGTTGACCTGGTGGATCGTCGCGTTGACCGGGCCGAGCTCGACCACCTGGGTGCCCATGGTGGCGATAAAACGCCCGTCCGACGTGCCGCCGCTGGTGGACGCGTGGGTGTCGCGACCGGTGATGTCCTTGATGCTCGAGGCAACGGCATCCAGCAAAGCGCCGGGCTCGGTGAGGAACGGCAGGCCGGACAGGGCCCAGTCGATGTGCCAGTCCAGGCCGTGCTTGTCGAGGATCACGGCGACCCGCTGTTGCAGGCCTTCAACGGTGGACTCGGTGGAGAAGCGGAAGTTGAACACCGCCACCAGGTCGCCGGGGATCACGTTGGTCGCTCCGGTGCCGGAATTGACGTTGGAAATCTGGAAGCTGGTCGGCGGGAAAAAGTCGTTGCCGTGATCCCAGTGCTCGGCGGCCAGTTCGGCCAGGGCCGGGGCGGCGAGGTGGATCGGGTTCTTCGCCAGGTGCGGATAGGCCACGTGACCTTGCACGCCGCGCACGGTCAGCTTGGCGCCCAGGGAGCCACGGCGACCGTTCTTGACCACGTCACCCACCAGGGTGGTGCTCGATGGCTCGCCAACGATGCACCAGTCCAGACGCTCCTGGCGCGCAGCCAGGCGCTCGACCACTGCCTTGGTGCCGTGGTGTGCCGGGCCTTCTTCGTCGCTGGTGATCAGGAAGGCAACCTTGCCCTTGTGGTTCGGGTAATCGGCGACAAACCGTTCGGCCGCCACGGTCATTGCCGCCAGGCTGCCCTTCATGTCGGCTGCGCCACGCCCGCAGAGCATGCCGTGTTCGTCGATCAACGCGTCGAACGGGTCGATCTGCCAGGCCGCCACCGGACCGGTTGGCACCACGTCGGTGTGACCGGCGAAGCACAGCACCGGACCTTCCTGCTGGCCGTGGGTGGCCCAGAAGTTATCCACATCTTCGATGCGCATCGGCTCCAGTAGAAAACCGGCATCGCCCAGACGCTGCATCATCTGCTTCTGGCAATCGGCATCGATCGGCGTCACCGATGGACGACGAATCAGGTCGATGGCGAGTTGGAGGGTCGGCGAAAGGTCGGCGTGGGCCGTCATGTAGGACTCCGGAAGATCTAAATGTGGGAGCGAGCTTGCTCGCGATAGCGCAACCAGCCTCAACATAGATGTTGAATGTGACGGACTCATCGCGAGCAAGCTCGCTCCCACAGTAATTGTGGTCAGGCTGTGGGCCAGGGCGCGCAAAATGGCGGATATCTTAAAGCAAAACGGCGACCATTGGCCGCCGTTTAGTGCATCGCTACAGATTTAGACCGCTGGTTGGGTTTGCACCTCGGCCGAAGGTTTTGGCAGCGACGACAGGAAGGCCATGATCAGCGCCGCCAGGTACGGCAGCGACTGCACCAGCAGCATGGTCACCCAGAAGCGCATGTCGTTGCTTGGCAAGCCTTGCACCAGGCAGATGCCCAGCGCCGCGCCCCACAACAGAAACATGATGAACATCTCTTCACGGGCTTCCGAAATGGCCAGCCAGAAGCCGTGGCTGTCGGCATTTTTCGGCGTGCGGATGAACGGAATGCTGCTGGTGAAGAAGCCGTACAGCACCGCCTTGGCGATGGTGTGGGACAGCGCCAGGCCGGCCAGCGCCGCGCAGAATGCATCCTTGAGGTTGACCCCCACCGCACGACGGTAGAGGAAGATGATCTTGCCGACCTTGAACACGAACAACGCCAGGGGCGGGATCGCGAAAATCAACAGCGGCGGGTCGACCCGGTGCGGCACGATGATCATCGCCGCCGACCACAACAGGGCGCCCACGGTGAAGAAGATGTTCATGCCGTCGGCCACCCACGGCAACCAGCCCGCGAGGAAGTGGTAGCGCTGGCCACGAGTCAGCTCGGTGTCCTTGCCGCGGATCAGGCTGGCGGTGTGGCGCTTGATGATCTGGATCGCGCCGTAGGCCCAGCGGAAACGCTGCTTCTTGAAGTCGATGAAGGTATCGGGCATCAGGCCCTTGCCGTAGCTGTCGTGGTAGTACGCCGCCGACAGGCCTTTCTCGAATACCCGCAAGCCCAGCTCGGCGTCTTCGCAGATGCACCAGTCGGCCCAGCCGAGCTCTTCGAGCACGGTACGGCGGGTCATGGTCATGGTGCCGTGCTGGATGATCGCATCGCGGTCGTTGCGCGTGACCATGCCGATATGGAAGAAGCCCTTGTATTCGGCGTAGCAGAGCTTCTTGAAGGTGCTTTCGTTCTGGTCGCGATAGTCCTGTGGCGACTGCACGATGGCGATTTTCGGATCGGCGAAGTGCGGCACCATGTGCTTGAGCCAGTTGGGGTGCACGCAGTAGTCGGAGTCGATCACCGCGATCACTTCGGCGTCCTTGGCGGTGTGCGGCAGCAGGTAATTCAGCGCGCCACCCTTGAAGCCGGCCAGGGGCGCGACGTGGAAGAATTTGAAGCGCGGGCCGAGGGTTGCGCAGTAGTCACGCACCGGTTCCCAGACCGCCGGGTCCTTGGTGTTGTTGTCGATGATCAGGACTTCAAAGTCCGGGTAATCGAGGTTGGCCAGGGCGTCGAGGGTCTGTTTGACCATTTCCGGCGGCTCGTTGTAGCAGGGCACGTGAATCGACACTTTGGGGCGGTAGTTCGAATCACCCAGGACCGGCAGGAACTCGCGCCGGCGCTTGTGAATCCACACCGCCTCGGCCAGTTCATGGGCCTCGGTGAGCAACACGATAAACACCCCCAGGGCACCGAGCGCGAGCAGGAAGCCCACCGTCAGGCTGAACCAGGTGCTGTATTGCTGGCTGTAGTCGTAGCCGATCCACACCAGCACCGAACCGCAAAGGAACGCGATGAAGGTCAGGAAGGTCCGGCCACGCTGGCGCAGGGCCGAGCCGTCGATCATCAACAGGGTCAGGGACAGCAGCGCCAGGACCACGGAGCCGATGGCGAGCACCCGCCATTGGGGGATCGCGACGACCGGGCCTTCAAAGTTGAACTTCTGCTGGCGCGCGGCGTTGAACACGCCCCAATAGGCGCCTACCGAGCCTTCATCGCTGGCTTTCCACGGCTGGTCAAAAGCTTCAATCACGAAGTAGTTGAAGCCCTGGCGATTGAGCTTGTTGACCAGGGTGCGCAGGTAAATCGCCTGGTCAGCGGGAGTGGCATCGGCACCGCCGCGCATGCGACCGTTGCTCGGCCAACCCACTTCGGAGAGCAGCAGGGGTTTTTTCGGGAACATCTTCTTCAGGTCGCGGGCGCGGTCCAGGACGAACTGGCCTGCCTGGTCCACCGGGACGAACTCCCAGTAGGGCAGGACGTGGGCGGCGATCAGGTCGACGTGCTTGGCCAGCATCGGGTTTTCTTCCCAGACGTGCCATTGCTCGGAAGTGGTCACCGGGACTTTGACCGCGGCGCGCACCCGATCGAGGATCACGCTGAGCTGCTCGGCAGTGATTTCCTTGCGGAAAATCGCTTCGTTACCGACCACTACCCGCACCACGCTGCGCGAGGTGTTGGCAATCTCGATGGCGCGCAGGATCTCCCGTTCGTTGCGTTCCAGGTCCGGGCTGATCCAGATGCCGAGGGTCACGCGCAGGCCGAACTCTTCCGCCAGCTTGGGAATGTCGCCCAGGGTGCCGTCGACGGAGTAGGTGCGGATGTTATCGGTCAGCTTGCTCATGATTTCCAGGTCACGACGCATTTCTTCGTCGGACGGAAACTGGTTTTTCTGCGGGAACTGGCCTTGCTGGAACGGCGAGTAGGAAAAACCGGAGATCTGCTCTGGCCAGTTGGGGGTCGTGACCGGGCGGTTGATCAGCGCCCAGAAACCAGTGAACAGCGCGGCGATTGCCAGCACTACCACCAGGTTGAGTCCAAATTTACGCGATGACATGGCTATTTCGGGTTCCAAAAGGTGCGGAACGAGGGGGTGGTCGGCTTACCGCCAAAGGGCGCGCATCCTACACTGGGCCTTCACTGACCGTATAGCAGACAGGGAAATGCCGGACATTGGGCAACCTACTTTCACATTAGTTCTTACACTTGTAGCCAGAAGGTGAAAACTTGTCGGCCCGTGGCCCTATAATGCGCGCCGGTTTTTAGGGTAGTGGTCATGAGTACAGAAGATCCGCGGTTTGCTGGCATCGCCCGCTTGTATGGCATTGAAGGCCTGGCCCGCTTGCGCGCGGCCCACGTGGCAATTGTCGGCGTCGGTGGCGTAGGTTCCTGGGCGGCGGAAGCCATAGCCCGTTGCGGGGTGGGCGAGATTTCCCTGTTCGACCTCGACGACGTCTGTGTGAGCAACGCCAATCGGCAATTGCACGCCCTGGACAGCACGGTGGGCAAACCCAAGGTAGAGGTCATGGCCGAGCGCTTGCGCGGGATCAATCCCGAGTGCACGGTGCACGCGGTGGCGGACTTCGTCACCCGCGAGACCATGGCCGAGTACATTACGCCGGATATCGACTGCGTGATCGACTGCATCGACAGCGTCAACGCCAAGGCCGCGCTGATCGCCTGGTGCAAGCGCCGCAAGATCCAGATCATTACCACTGGCGGCGCTGGCGGGCAGATTGACCCGACGCTGATCCAGGTCTGCGACCTGAACCGCACCTTCAATGACCCACTGGCCTCAAAAGTGCGTTCGACCCTGCGTCGCGACTACAACTTTTCCCGCACCGTGACCCGCCACTACAGCGTGCCGTGCGTGTTCTCCACGGAACAACTGCGCTACCCGAAACCCGATGGCAGCATCTGCCTGCAGAAGAGTTTTGTCGGCGACGGCGTCAAGCTCGACTGCGCCGGTGGTTTTGGCGCGGTGATGATGGTGACCGCGACCTTCGGCATGGTCGCGGCGACCAAGGCTGTGGACAAGATCGTCGCGGGAGTGCGACGGCCGGCGGACAAGGTCAAGCCTCAGGCTTAATGGTCGACTCTGATGGCCTTGTCGCGAGCAGACGGAGCACCGGCCGGCTCTTTCCCGCAGTGGATCTGTGGCGAGTACAAATCCCCTTGTGGGAGCGAGCCTGCTCGCGATGGCGATTAACCCGCCAACTCATTCATCCGCTGCAACACCGCGTTCAAGCCATTGCTGCGGGACGGTGAGAGCTGGCGGCTGAGGCCCAGTTGGTTGAACCAGTCTGGTAAGTCCACCTGTTGCAACTCGAGGGCGGACAAGCCATTGACCCGCGCCAGCAGCAATGCCACCAGCCCGCGAATCAAGCGTGCATCGCTGCTCGCGGCAAACTGCCAGTGACCGTCGTGCAGTTCACCCACCAGCCACACCTGGCTTTCACAGCCGTGCACGCGGTTGGTTTCGGATTTGTCGGCTTCATTCAAGGGCGGCAGGCGGTCGCCCCATTGCATCAGCAGGCGCGCCCTTTGTTCCCAGCCGGCGGCGGCCTGGAAGGTGTGCAGGGCGTTGACGGCCTCGACGGGCAGGTTCATCGCAACAGCTCCAGGGCTTGGTCCAGGGCTTCGAAGAAGCGCTCAAGGTCTTCGGAGTCGTTGTACAGCGCCAGCGACACACGAATGGCCCCGGCCAGCTCGAAGCTCTTGAGCAAAGGCATGGCGCAGTGATGACCGGCGCGCACGGCAATTCCCTGTTCTGTGAGCAGGTGGGCCAGGTCGGCGTTGTGCACGCCCTCGACGACAAAGCTGACCAGTGCCAGTTGGGGTTTGCCGAGTAGCCGGATGCCATTGCGCGCCTGCAGGCCCTTCAACAAGTACTCATGCAGCGCCGCTTCGTGGGCCGACACCGCGTCCTGATCCAGCCCTGCCAGGTAGTCGAGGGTTGCGCCCAGGCCGATCACGCTGGCAATCGGCGGGGTCCCGGCTTCAAAGCCCAGGGGCGCCGGGCGGAACCGTGCGTCGTGGTAGTTGGCATCCAGCACCATCTCGCCGCCGAACTGCCAGGGGCGCAATTGCTCAAGGGCAGCGTTGCGGCCAAATACCACCCCCAGGCCATCGGGCCCGTAGAGTTTGTGGCTGGAGAACACATAGAAGTCGCAGCCCAGCGCCTGCACGTCGTGCCGGCCATGAACCACGCCCTGGGCACCGTCGATCACGGTCAAGGCGTTGTGGGCCTGTGCCAGGGCCAGCAGGGGCGCCAGTGGCTGCCAGGCCCCCAGTACGTTGGACAATTGGCTGACTGCCAGCAACCGGGTGCGGGGCCCGATCAGTGTGCTGGCGGCCTGCAGGTCGATTACGCCGTCGGCGTCCAGTGGCAATACCACCAGCTTCAGCTCGCGACGTTTGGCCAGTTGTTGCCAGGGCAGCAGGTTGGCGTGGTGTTCCAGGGCGCTGATGACAATTTCATCGCCCGCTTGGAAAAGGTGTTCCAGGCCATAGGCCAGGAGGTTCAGCGCAGAGGTCGCGCCGTGGGTGAAGATGATTTGCCCGCTGGATTGCGCATTGAGCCAATGCGCGACTTTGTTGCGGCTGTCTTCGAACGCTTGCGTGGCATGGGCGCCGGGCAGGTGTTGCGCCCGATGGACGTTGGCCGCGCCGTTGGCGTAGTAGTACGCCAGCGCGTCGAGCAGGGCTTGGGGTTTCTGGGTGGTGGCGGCGTTGTCCAGATAGGTCTGGTCTTGCCGTTGCAGGGCGGCGATGGCCGGGAAATCGGCGCGCCAGGGTGAGGGAATCATCATGCTATCGGGCCCTGCAGGAGGTACGCCGAACCCCTGTAGGAGCGAGCATGCTCGCGAAAAACGCATGGATGATGCGGGCTGTCTGCTTTCCCGCGTTATCGTTGACGTCCATCGCGAGCATGCTCGCTCCTACACAGGTATTCGAGTGACGCTTAGTTGTGAGCGTGCAGTGCTTCGTTCAGTTCGATGGCCGACTTGTGGGTCTTGCATTCCACGGCGCCGGTCTGCGAATTGCGGCGGAACAGCAGGTCGGACTGACCGGCCAGCTCACGAGCCTTGACCACTTTGACCAGTTGGTTGTTCTCATCCAGCAGGGCCACTTTGGTCCCAGCGGTGACGTACAGGCCCGACTCGACAGTGTTGCGGTCGCCCAACGGAATGCCGATACCAGCGTTGGCACCGATCAGGCAGCCTTCGCCGACCTTGATCACGATGTTGCCGCCGCCCGACAGGGTGCCCATGGTGGAGCAGCCGCCGCCCAGGTCCGAACCCTTGCCGACGAACACGCCGGCCGACACGCGGCCTTCGATCATGCCCGGGCCTTCGGTGCCGGCGTTGAAGTTGACGAAACCTTCGTGCATCACGGTGGTGCCTTCGCCCACGTAGGCACCCAGGCGGATCCGCGAGGCGTCAGCGATACGCACGCCAGCCGGCACTACGTAGTCGGTCATTTTCGGGAACTTGTCCACCGAGAACACTTCCAGCAACTCGCCACGCAGGCGCGCTTCGAGTTGATGTTCAGCCAGTTCGCCGAGGTCGATGGCGCCCTGGCTGGTCCAGGCTACGTTAGGCAACAGCGGGAAGATCCCGGCCAGGTTCAGGCCGTGCGGCTTGACCAGGCGGTGGGACAGCAGGTGCAGTTTGAGGTAGGCCTCAGGGGTGGAGCTCAGTTGTGCGTCTTCGGCCAGCAGGGTGGCGACCAGCGGCTTGTGGCTTTCCGCCAGGCGGGTCAGCAGGGCGGCCTGGGTGGCATCGATGGCTTTCACGGCTTCGGCCAGTTGCGCGGCCTGGGCGGTAGTGAACGCGATGGCCTGGTTGCCTTCGGTGTAGCCGAGGATCGGGGCAACGGCGGCGATCAATTCGGCCGACGGGTTGAGCAGGGGTTGGGCGTAAAACACTTCCAGCCATGTGCCTTGACGATTCTGGGTACCAACACCAAAGGCCACGCTGAACAGGGTAGTGGACATGCAATTACCTCTAACAAAATTGAACGGGCTGCCTTACTTGAGTGCGGCCGCGTAGATATCTGGCTTGAAGCCAATCAGGGTTCGGTCACCGAGATCGAGCACCGGGCGCTTGATCATCGAGGGTTGTGCGAGCATCAGTTCGATAGCTTTCGCCTGGTCGAGATCGGCTTTGCGTTCGTCGTCGAGTTTGCGAAAGGTCGTGCCTGCACGGTTGAGCACCACTTGCCAGCCGTGCTCGTTGCACCACTGGGTCAGGTGTTCACGGTCGATTCCGGCCGTCTTGTAATCGTGGAAATCAAAGCTGACAGCGTTTTCATCGAGCCAGGTGCGCGCCTTTTTCATGGTGTCGCAGGCTTTGATGCCGAAAAGGTGCAACGTTTTGCTTGAAGCGGTCAAGGAATTGCCCCCCTTTGGAGGTGCTGGAACTAAAAGGTGAAGGATTATGCCATGACCGAGGGGGTTCGGCGTCGGCGACGACGGCCATAAAACGATTGTGCGACAGGTTACCGGGTCAGGTGCGACCTTTGTGCAAAGGTCGAAGGCTAGCTTAAGCGTCTAATATGGCACTTCAACGGCAACTTGTTGCCTGATGTGTGCTGTTGCACGTCGACTGTCCGGGAACTGTTGTTTTATGCAAACCGCTTATACCGTCCTCATTCTGCTGATGCTGGTCAGTGTCTCGCGTCTGGTGGGCAGGGTGATTCCACTGCCGTTGCCGCTGGTGCAGATTGCCGCCGGGGCACTGCTCGCGTGGCCGACACTGGGGCTGCATGTGGCGCTCGATCCCGAACTGTTCCTGTTTCTGTTCCTGCCGCCGCTGCTGTTCTCCGATGGCTGGCGCATGCCCAAGCGGGCGCTGTGGAAGTTGCGTGGACCGATCTTGACCCTGGCGGTGGGGCTGGTGTTGTTCACCGTGGTCGGGGCGGGGTACTTCATTCACTGGCTGGTGCCGAGCATTCCATTGCCGGTGGCCTTCGCGCTGGCAGCGGTGTTGTCGCCGACCGATGCCGTGGCAGTCTCGGCAATCTCCCAGAACCGCTTGCCTACGCCCTTGATGCACATGCTGCAGGGTGAGGCCCTGATGAATGATGCCTCGGGCCTGGTGACCTTCAAGTTTGCCCTGGCGGCCGCCATTACCGGAGCGTTCTCCCTGGCCAATGCCAGTCTGACCTTTGTCCTGGTGGCGATTGGCGGGCTGTTGGTGGGCGTGGCCCTGAGTTGGCTGGTCGGCCGTCTGCGGGCCTGGATGATCGCCCGTGGCTGGGACGACCCGGCGACCCACGTGGTGTTCATGTTACTACTGCCGTTTGCCGCCTATGTGCTGGCCGAGCGCCTGGGTGTCTCGGGCATTCTGTCGGCGGTGGCGGCGGGGATGATGCAGAGCTGGCTTGACCTGCTGCCGCGCCAGACCAGTACCCGGCTGCTCAATCGCAGTGTCTGGTCGCTGCTGGAGTTCGCCTTCAATGGCCTGATTTTCCTGCTATTGGGCCTGCAACTGCCGGACATCATCAAGGCCGTGGTCAGTCACGAAAGCACGCTGTGGCCGACCCTGTTTTATCGTTGCCTGGAAGTGCTGGCGATTTTCCTCGCTTTGCTGATGCTGCGCTTTATCTGGGTGCAGAGCATCTGGCGCTTATCGGTGCTGTTGCGGCGCTGGCGTGGCAAGGGCGAGCTGACCGAGGTGCCGACCGCTCGTTCCTGCTGGCTGTTGACGGTGGGTGGCGTGCGCGGGGCGGTGACGCTGGCGGGTGTGATGTCGGTGCCGATGCTGATGGGCGCCGAGGCATTTCCAGAACGCGACCTGCTGATCTTCATTGCTGCCGGGGTGATCCTGTTGTCCCTGGTGACGGCCTGCATCGCCTTGCCGCTGCTGTTGCGCGGCCTGCCGAAGAGTCCGGACGACAAGCGCCGGCAAGAGGTGCGCGACGCCTGGCGCAAGACCGCCGAGGCGGCGATTCATGCCTTGGAGGCCGAGGAGGCCAATCCGCAGGATGCGGCGCAGGCTGCACTGGCTGCCGAGCTCAAGGCGCGGATCATGTCCGAGTACCGGCATCAACTGGAGGTTTTCAACGATTCCGCCGAAGCCCAGGCCCTGGCGTTTCAGATGGACTTGCTGGAGCGGCGCTTGCGCTTGAATGCGCTGCGGGCCCAGCGTCTGGAGTTGTACCGGCTCAGTCGTCATCACCAGATCGGTGATGACGTGCTGCGCGAGGTGCTGGCCGACCTCGATTTGAGCGAGGCCAACCTGGGGCCGGTGAAGTGACGCCGGCTTACGGGTGGCGCTGGATAAAGGCGCGAATCCGCTCGGCGGCTTCCACGCATTCGGCCAGGGGCGCAACCAGGGCCAGGCGTACGCGCCCGGCACCCGGGTTGAAGCCGTCGACTTCGCGAGACAGATAAGAGCCCGGCACTACCGTCACGTGCTCCTCGACATACAGGTCGCGGCAGAAGGCGGCGTCGTCGCCGCCGACGTTCGGCCACAGGTAGAAGCTGCCGTCAGGGCGCTGGACGTCGAGCACCGGGCTGAGGATCGCCAGCACTGCGTCGAACTTCTCGCGGTACAGGGTGCGGTTGGCGCGCACGTGCTCTTCATCGTTCCAGGCGGCAACGCTGGCCAGTTGGGTTTGGACCGGCATGGCGCAGCCGTGGTAGGTGCGATACAGCAAGAAGCCCTTGAGGATCTCGGCATCTCCGGCCACGAAGCCCGAGCGCAGGCCCGGCAGGTTGGAGCGCTTGGACAGGCTGTGGAATACCACGCAGCGCTTGAAGTCCTGGCGGCCCAGTTCCACGCAGGCACTCAGCAGGCCAGGTGGTGGGGTTTGTTCGTCGAAGTACAGTTCGCTGTAGCACTCGTCGGCGGCAATCACGAAGTCGTATTCGTCAGCCAGGGCGATCAGCTTTTTCAGGGTGTCCACCGGGATCAATGCACCGGTCGGGTTGCCTGGCGAGCACAGGAACAGGATCTGGCAGCGTTTCCAGATGTCCGGCGAAACAGCGTCGAAATCCGGGTTGAAGCCGTTCTCGTCCAGGCACGGCAGGTAGTGCGGCTTGGCCCCGGCCAGGAACGCGGCGCCTTCGTAGATCTGGTAGAACGGGTTCGGGCTGACCACCAGCGCGTCATCGCCACGGTTGACCACGGTCTGGGTGAAAGCAAACAGTGCCTCACGGGTGCCATTGACCGGCAATACGTTGCGCGCCGGGTCGAGCCAACCGGCGGGTACGTTGAAGCGCCGCTCGCACCAGCCGGCGATGGCTTCACGCAGCTGCGGGATGCCGAGGGTAGTCGGGTATACCGCCATTTTTTCCAGATTGCTGGCCAGGGCTTCGGCGACGAAGCTTGGCGAGCGGTGTTTCGGCTCGCCGATGGACAGGGCGATCGGGCGCTTGTCAGGGTTGGGCGTGACAGCACCGAGCAGGGCGCGCAGCTTTTCGAACGGGTAGGGCTGGAGCTGGTTCAGGGCGTTGTTCATCGGTGAGTCTCGATGGCGTCATTAAATGAATGCAATCTGTGTAATGCAGCAGATCCAGCGTGGGAGCGGGCTTGCCCGCGATAGCGGTGGATCAGCCACTGTGGGTCTTGAATGTGCCGGCGCCATCGCGGGCAAGCCCGCTCCCACAGGGGGAAGCTGGGAGTCAAATGCTCAGGCGCGACAGCTTGATATCCGGTTCCTGGTTGACGCTCAACTGCTCGACGATTGCATCCTGCAGTCGGCGGCACAGCTCTGGGTCCGAGAGCGGTTGATTGTGGGCGTCGGTAATGAAAAACACGTCTTCCACGCGCTCGCCGAGGGTGGCGATCTTGGCGTTCTGCAGCGACAGGTCGAACTCCAGGAATATCCCGCCGATCCGCGCGAGCAAGCCCGGGCGGTCCGGAGCGCTGAGCTCGAGCACGGTCACGGGGCGGTGGGCGTCGTTGTGGATCGTCACCTGGGGCGCGAAGGCGAAATGCTTGAGCTGGCGCGGCACCCGACGCTGGATGATAGTCGGGTAGTCGTCCGGGTTGCGTAGCGCGTCGGTCAGGCCGTCGCGGATCTGCTTGACCCGGGCCGGGTTGTCGCCAATCGAGTCGCCATCGGTGTCGAGCACGATATAGGTGTCGAGGGTGAACTGGCTGGTGGAGGTGATGACCCGGGCGTCGTGAATGTTCAGGTTGAGCTGGTCCATCGCGGCCACGGTCACGGCGAAGAAGTCGTGTTGGTCCGGTGCATAGATGAAGATCTGCGTGCCGCCTTCGAACTCGCGCTGGGTGGTCTCCTTGATCAGGACCAGCGGGCCGCCGTCGGCTGGTTGCTGGAGGATCGCGTCACTGTGCCAGGCGACATCGCCGGCGGTGTGGCGCAGGAAGTAGTCGTCGCCCAGTTGCGACCAGAGCTGCTCGACGTCGTCCGGATCGGTGCCGCCGCGAACCAGGATGTCCAGGGCCGCGCTTTGGGTCTGGCGAATCTGCTCCTCGCGGTCTACCGGGTTTTCCAGGCCACGGCGCAAGGCGCGCTTGGTCTCAGTGTAGAGCTGGCGCAACAGGCTGGCGCGCCAGGAGTTCCACAGGGTCGGGTTGGTGGCGTTGATGTCCGCGACGGTCAGTACATACAGGTAGTCGAGGCGGGTCTCGTCGCTGACCGCCTGGGCGAAGTCGTGGATCACCTGCGGGTCGGACAGGTCCTTGCGCTGGGCGGTGGTCGACATTACCAGGTGGTTTTGCACCAGCCAGACGATCAGGCGGCTGTCCCAGGCAGGGAGCTGATGGCGCTGGCAGAAGGCTTCCGCGTCCACCGCGCCGATGTCGGAATGGTCGCCATGCCGGCCCTTGCCGATATCGTGGTACAGCCCGGCCAGGTAGATCAGCTCCGGCTTGGGCAGCTTGGCCATGAGCTTGCTGGCCAGCGGGAATTTTTCGGACACCTGGGTGTACTGCAGCTTACGCAGGTGTTTGATCAGGTTCAGGGTATGGGCATCGACCGTATAGATGTGGAACAGGTCATGCTGCATCTGCCCGACAATAAAACCGAACTCCGGCAGGTAGCGGCCAAGGATGCCGTAGCGGTTCATCCGTCGCAGGTTGCGGTGGATACCGATCTTGCACTTGAACAGTTCGATAAACAGGCTGGTGTTGCGGATGTCGTTGCGGAAGGTGTCGTCGATCAGGTGCCGGTGTTCGCGCAGCAAGCGAATGGTATCGGCGCGTACACCCTTGATTTCCGGCTGCTGGGCCATCAGTACGAAGATTTCCAGCATGGCAAACGGCGTGCGCTTGAACACGTTGGTGTTGATGGCCTCGATGTAGCCGTCATGCAGCTGGAAGCGCGAGTTGATCGGCTGCGGCGGCGCTTCGTCGGCCGGGGCGAGGATGATTTCCTCGAAGTGCTGGATGATCAGGTCGCTGAGCTGGGCAATGCTCATGACGACCCGATAGTACTGCTGCATGAAGTTTTCGATGGCGTGCTTGGCGTCTTCACCTTGAAAACCCAGCAGGCCGGCGATCGAACGCTGGTGGTCGAACAGCAGGCGGTCTTCCGAGCGTCCGGCGAGCATGTGCAGGGCGTAGCGGACTTTCCACAGGAACTCCTGGGAGGAGGCCAGCAGGGCGTTCTCGCTCTCCACCAGGAAACCCTCGCCGGCCAGGGCGCGCAGGTTCAGGGTGCCGTACTGGCGGCGGGCTACCCACAAGATCGTCTGGATATCCCGCAGGCCGCCGGGCGAGCCTTTGACGTTGGGTTCCAGGTTGTATTCGGTGTCGTTGTACTTGTGGTGGCGGGCCTTCTGTTCGGCGCGCTTGGCCAGGAAGAACTCCTTGGCCGGCCACATGTGTGCGGTGCTGGTGACCTCGAGCATGCGCTGGCGCAAGTGCTCGGGGCCGGCAATGGTGCGGCTTTCCATGAGGTTGGTGACAACCGTCAGGTCGGCGCGGGCTTCCACTGCGCATTCGTCCACCGAGCGCACGCTCTGGCCTACTTCCAGGCCGATGTCCCACAGCAGGGTCAGGAAGCGTTCGATGGAGTCGCGGAAAACTTCGTGATCGGCGCTGTCCAGCAGGATCAGCAGGTCGATATCGGAATAGGGGTGCAACTCGCCCCGGCCGTAGCCGCCGACCGCGACCAGCGCGATGTCGGCGTCTTCGCTCCAGTCGAACTGGTCCCAGGCCTT
Source organism: Pseudomonas sp. P5_152 (assembly GCF_033989915.1). Taxonomy (NCBI): domain Bacteria; kingdom Pseudomonadati; phylum Pseudomonadota; class Gammaproteobacteria; order Pseudomonadales; family Pseudomonadaceae; genus Pseudomonas; species Pseudomonas sp. P5_152. The sequence goes on from NZ_JASFAH010000002.1 coordinate 4,301,949, forward strand.
TTGCAGGATGTTGTCGACGAACCAGGCACGATCCTCGATCAGCCGGCGAATGTCCCGGCCACTGCGAAAGCGCGTATCCAGCACCTCGCGAGCCTGGCGGATGGCCTTCTTGAAAGCCGCAATCGGGCTTGCCTTCAGGGCCAGTTCAGCCTGGAACTGGCCGCGGTCGAAGAGTTCGGGATCCACCTGCGGCATCGATTGGCTTTCCTTTCTATAAGGCTGGGAACGGCAGGTCAGGCGGAAACGCGAGGGATGGTGTCATCGCTGCGCAATGTGAAGATTTCGTAGCCGGTCTCGGTCACCAGCAGGGTGTGTTCCCACTGGGCCGAGAGCTTGCGGTCCTTGGTGATGGCGGTCCAGCCATCGCCCAGGACCTTGGTGTCGGCCTTGCCCTGGTTGATCATCGGCTCGATGGTGAAGGTCATGCCAGCTTGCAGTTCCATGCCGGTACCGGCACGGCCGTAGTGCAGGATTTGTGGCTCTTCGTGGAACACCTTGCCGATGCCGTGGCCGCAGAACTCGCGCACGACCGAGAAACCGTTCTTTTCAGCGTGCTTCTGGATCACTTCGCCGATATCGCCCAGGCGGCAGCCGGGTTTGACGATCTCGATGGCTTTGTACATGCATTCCTGGGTGACCTGGGACAGGCGCTCGGCCCAGACCGGCACGCTGCCGACGTGGAACATGCGGCTGGTGTCGCCGTGGTAGCCGTCCTTGATCACCGTGACGTCGATGTTCAGGGTGTCGCCGTCTTTCAGGGCTTTCTCGTTCGGGATGCCGTGGCAGACCACATGGTTGATCGAGGTGCAGATCGACTTCGGGAAGCCTTTGTAGTTGAGCGGGGCAGGGATGGCCTGCTGCTCGTTGACGATGTAGTCGTGGCAGATGCGGTCGAGCTCTTCGGTGGTGATCCCGGGCTTGACGTGTTCGGCAATCATTTCCAGCACATCGGCGGCGAGTTTGCCGGCGATACGCATTTTGGCGATGTCCTCTGGGGTTTTGAGGGTGACGGTCATACAGGCTCTCTCTACGCTCAGTGGCGCTTGCTATACGGAATGGGCTCTGCGTGATGCGGTGCGCAGGCCTGAAAAAGGCGATTCTAACAGACGATCACGGCAAATCCGTGGCGGCATGCATCGCTTCTCTCTATAGAATGGCGCATTCTGGAGCGATTCCAAGGGCTGGAACACCTGCGCTGGCCCGGTTTTGAGAAACCGGGTTCCGTTTTCAGCCTTGCTGTGGTATAAAATGCGCCGCTTTCCGGGGATGCCCCGAAAGGCTTAAATCCACACACGTGTCGACACGATGACCTGGGTGCCTTCAGCTGAAGCTGCTGGTTGGTCATTGGGATACGTGGAGGCCAAACCCGACTTATTAAGGAACTATCATGTCCCAAGTCAACATGCGCGATATGCTGAAGGCCGGTGTGCACTTCGGTCACCAGACCCGTTACTGGAACCCGAAAATGGGTAAATACATTTTCGGCGCGCGTAACAAGATCCACATCATCAACCTTGAAAAAACCCTGCCAATGTTCAACGAAGCTCTGACTTTCGTAGAGCGTCTGGCCCAGGGCAAAAACAAGATTCTGTTCGTCGGCACCAAGCGTTCCGCTGGCAAGATCGTTGCTGAAGAAGCAGCACGTTGCGGTTCGCCGTACGTCGATCACCGCTGGTTGGGCGGCATGCTGACCAACTTCAAAACCATCCGTGCTTCCATCAAGCGTCTGCGTGACCTTGAAGTGCAAGCCGAAGACGGTACTTTCGCCAAGCTGACCAAGAAAGAAGCGCTGATGCGCACTCGTGACCTGGAAAAGCTCGATCGTTCCCTGGGTGGTATCAAGGACATGGGCGGTCTGCCTGACGCACTGTTCGTTATCGACGTTGATCACGAGCGCATCGCGATCACCGAAGCCAACAAGCTGGGCATCCCGGTTATCGGCGTAGTCGATACCAACAGCAGCCCGGAAGGCGTTGACTACATCATCCCAGGCAACGATGACGCAATCCGCGCTATCCAGCTGTACATGGGTTCGATGGCTGACGCTGTAATCCGCGGTCGCAACCATGTTGCTGGCGGCACCGAGCAGTTCGTAGAAGAAGCTCCGGTAGCAGCAGCTGAGTAATTGACGCCTTGGCGTTGACTCAGTAAGCAAAAAGGGGGCTTGGCCCCCTTTTTGCCACCTCGAAAACCATTTGTCGGCGCCCACTGCCTTTTTGTAACGTGCGGCAGCTAACAAAGGGTGGATCGAGAAGAATTGAACGCCCGTTCGATCGGGTGGAATGGTTGAAAACCTATCCAAGAGGAATTTGAAAATGGCAGAGATTACTGCAGCGTTGGTCAAAGAACTGCGCGAGCGTACTGGCGAAGGCATGATGGACTGCAAAAAGGCCTTGACCAAGGCTGGCGGCGACATCGAGAAAGCCATTGATGACATGCGTGCTTCGGGCGCCATCAAGGCTGCCAAAAAAGCAGGCAACGTTGCTGCTGAAGGCGCTATCGCCCTGAAGGAAGACGGTAAATCCGCAGTCCTGCTGGAAGTGAACTCGCAGACTGACTTCCTGGCTCTGCAGGACGACTTCAAGGCATTTGTTGCTGCAAGCGTTGAAAAAGCGTTCGCCGACAAGCTGACTGACGTCGCTCCGCTGATCGAAGCTCAAGAAGCTGCTCGCCTGGTCCTGGTCGGCAAGGTTGGCGAAAACGTCAACATCCGTCGCCTGGCTCGCGTTGAAGGTGATGTGGTTGGTGGTTACCTGCACGGCAACAAGATCGGTGTAGCTGTTGTTCTGAAAGGCGGCAACGTTGAGCTGGCCAAGGACATCGCTATGCACGTAGCTGCTAGCAACCCTGAGTTCCTGCTGCCATCGGAAGTTTCCGCTGAAGCGATCGAGCGCGAAAAAGCCGTGTTCCTGCAGCTGAACGAAGAAAAAATCAAAGGCAAGCCAGAAAACATTGTTGAGAACATGGTCAAAGGCCGTATCAGCAAGTTCCTGGCTGAAGCAAGCCTGGTTGAGCAGGCGTTCGTCAAGAACCCTGAAATCAAGGTTGGCGAACTGGCCAAGAAAGCCGGTGCTGAAATCGTTTCCTTCACTTACTTCAAAGTAGGCGAAGGCATCGAGAAGCCGGTCGACAACTTCGCTGAAGAAGTTGCTGCCCAGCTGGCTGCTGCCAAGCAATAAGACAGTTTTCAACTGTCGCCCGAAAGAGGCTGCCCGCTCACGCGCGCAGCCTCTTTTCAAATGGGAGGTCGATTTTATTTGGCTTCCCTTCGGAACTGGCTTACAAAGCCGTGTTCTGATGGCGCTGTGATAGCGTCAAGCTAGAGTAAACGCAGGCTGCAAACAGCCAGCACAGAATTTTTTAAAATACGCCGCAGGAGAGATTCGCAATGGCTCAGCAGGGCAGTGGTTATCAGGCTCGCTATAAACGCATTCTACTCAAGCTTAGCGGCGAGGCCTTGATGGGCTCCGAAGAGTTCGGGATCGACCCAAAGGTCCTGGATCGCATGGCGCTGGAAGTCGGCCAACTGGTCGGTATCGGCGTCCAGGTCGGTCTGGTGATTGGTGGCGGCAACCTGTTCCGCGGCGCGGCACTGAGTGCGGCCGGCATGGATCGGGTCACTGGCGACCACATGGGCATGCTGGCCACTGTGATGAACGCCCTGGCCATGCGCGATGCGCTGGAACGTGCCAATATCTCGGCCATCGTGATGTCGGCCATCTCCATGGTTGGCGTGACCGATCACTACGATCGCCGCAAAGCCATGCGTCACCTCAACTCCAAGGAAGTGGTGATCTTCGCGGCCGGTACCGGCAACCCGTTCTTCACCACCGATTCGGCCGCCTGCCTGCGCGCGATCGAAATCGATGCCGACGTCGTGCTCAAGGCGACCAAGGTTGACGGTGTGTACACCGCAGACCCATTCAAAGACCCGCATGCCGAGAAGTTCGATCATCTGACCTACGATGAAGTACTGGATCGCAAGCTGGGTGTCATGGACCTGACGGCTATCTGCCTGTGCCGCGACCACAAGATGCCGCTGCGCGTATTTAACATGAACAAGCCCGGCGCCCTGCTGAACATCGTACATGGCGGCGCTGAAGGGACTCTGATCGAGGAAGGCGAACAATGATCAACGAAATCAAGAAAGACGCTCAAGAGCGCATGCAGAAATCGCTGGACTCTCTGAACCATGCATTTGGTCAGATTCGTACCGGCAAGGCTCACCCAAGCATCCTGGGTAGCGTGATGGTGCCGTACTACGGCACGGACACTTCCATCACCCAAGTGGCCAACATCACGGTAAAAGACTCCCGGACCCTTCAGGTCGTGGCGTTTGAGCGCAATATGCTCGCGGCAGTCGACAAGGCGATCCAAAGTGCAGGTTTGAACCTCAACCCGACGAACCTGGGCGAGCTGCTGTTGATCTCCATGCCTGCTCTGACTGAAGAAACCCGCAAGGGCTTCACCAAGCAGGCGCGTAGCGCAGCTGAAGATGCTCGTGTTGCCGTGCGCAACATTCGTCGTGATGCACTGGGCGACCTGAAGAAACTGGTCAAGGACAAGGAAATCAGCGAAGACGAAGAGCGTCGTGCCGCTGCTGATATCCAGAAGCTGACCGACAAGGCTGAGGCCGAAATCGACGCAGCGACCAAGCAAAAAGAAGCGGATTTGATGGCCGTATAAGGGTCGCGCTTTCATGGAAAAGACCAAGCAGCCTGCGCTGTCCACGGTGCCGCGACATGTCGCGATCATCATGGACGGCAATAATCGCTGGGCAAAAAAACGTTTCTTGCCCGGCGTTGCCGGGCACAAGGCGGGCGTCGATGCTGTGCGCGCCGTAATCGAGGTGTGCGCGGAATCGGGGGTGGAAGTCCTGACCCTGTTCGCGTTTTCCAGTGAAAACTGGCAGCGCCCGGCCGATGAAGTCAGTGCCTTGATGGACCTGTTCTTCAAGGCGTTGCGTCGTGAGGCCAAACGCCTCAACGATAACAACATTTCCTTGCGCATCATTGGTGATCGCTCGCGCTTTCATCCGGAGCTTCAGGCAGCCATGCGTGAAGCCGAGGCGATGACGGCCGGGGCCAATCGTTTTGTCCTGCAAATCGCCGCCAACTATGGCGGTCAGTGGGACATTGCCCAGGCTGCGCAGCGTCTGGCGCGAGAAGTTCAGGCCGGCCACCTGCGGCCGGACGACATCACCCCGGATTTGCTGCAGACCTGCCTGTCCACAGGCGACCTGCCGTTGCCGGACCTGTGTATTCGCACCGGTGGCGAGCATCGCATCAGCAACTTCCTGTTGTGGCAGATGGCCTATTCCGAGTTGTACTTCTCCGACCTGTTCTGGCCGGACTTCAAACACGAAGCCATGCGTACTGCACTGGCCGATTTCGCTTCTCGCCAACGTCGCTTCGGTAAAACGAGCGAACAGGTCGAAGCTGGAGCCCGGGTTTAATGCTTAAACAACGAATCATCACGGCACTGATCCTGCTGCCAATCGCCCTGTGCGGGTTTTTCCTGCTCGAAGGTTCCGCTTTTGCGCTGTTCATCGGCCTGGTGGTAACCCTGGGCGCCTGGGAATGGGCGCGCCTGGCGGGCTTCGAGGCGCAGTCGATGCGTGTCGCCTACGGGGCCGTGGTAGCCGCGATGCTGCTGGTCCTGCATTTGGTGCCCGGGCTTGCGCCTTGGGTGTTGGGCGCAGCCGTGCTGTGGTGGGGCGTGGCGACCTTCCTGGTGCTGACCTACCCCAAGACCAGCGAGCATTGGGCGAGTGCCGCCTGCAAGCTGGTGATCGGCCTGCTGATCCTGTTGCCGGCCTGGCAAGGCCTGGTGCTGATCAAACAATACCCGCTGGGCAACTGGCTGATCATGGCGGTCATGGTGCTGGTCTGGGGCGCGGACATCGGCGCTTACTTCTCCGGCCGGGCCTTCGGCAAGCGCAAGCTGGCGCCGCTGGTCAGTCCTGGCAAGAGCTGGGAAGGGGTGTATGGCGGCCTGCTGTTGAGCCTGGTGATTACCCTGGTCGTCGGCCTGGTACGCGACTGGAGCGTGGGCCAGTTGCTCATGGGCCTGATCGGCGCGGCTATCATCGTGTTCATCTCGGTGGTTGGCGACCTGACCGAAAGCATGTTCAAGCGTCAGGCCGGGATCAAGGACAGCAGTAACCTGCTGCCGGGTCACGGTGGGGTGCTGGATCGAATCGACAGCCTGACTGCCGCAATCCCCTTGTTCGCCGTGTTGTTGTGGATGGCCGCACCGTGAGCCGGCCACAACAGATCACCGTCCTCGGTGCGACCGGCTCCATAGGCCTGAGTACCCTGGACGTCATCGCTCGCCACCCGGAGCGTTACCAGGTTTTTGCCTTGAGCGGCTTCTCGCGCCTTAGTGAGTTGCTGGCCTTGTGCATCCGTCACGTGCCGCGTTTTGCCGTGGTCCCGCAACCTGAAGCGGCGCGGCGTCTGCAGGACGATCTACGGGCTGCTGGCCTGCCGACCCGTGTGCTGGTGGGGGAGGAGGGGTTGTGCCAGGTGGCTGCCGATCCCGAAGTGGATGCGGTGATGGCGGCGATAGTCGGTGCGGCAGGACTGCGCCCGACCCTGGCGGCAGTGGAAGCTGGCAAGAAGATCCTGCTGGCCAACAAGGAGGCGCTGGTGATGTCCGGCGCCTTGTTCATGCAGGCGGTGCACAAGAGCGGTTCGGTATTGTTGCCGATCGACAGTGAGCACAATGCGATCTTCCAGTGCATGCCTACGGATTTTTCCCGCGGGCTGGGCAATGTCGGGGTGCGGCGGATTCTGCTGACTGCATCGGGTGGCCCGTTCCGCCAGACCGCCCTGGCCGAGCTGGCACATGTCACGCCGGATCAAGCCTGCGCCCATCCCAACTGGTCGATGGGGCGCAAGATTTCGGTCGATTCGGCGAGCATGATGAACAAGGGCCTGGAGTTGATCGAGGCCTGCTGGCTGTTCGATGCCAAGCCCTCACAGGTCGAAGTGGTGATCCACCCGCAGAGCGTGATTCACTCGCTGGTCGACTACGTGGACGGTTCAGTGCTGGCCCAGTTGGGCAACCCGGACATGCGCACACCCATCGCCAATGCGCTGGCCTGGCCTGAGCGGATTGACTCCGGTGTGGCGCCGCTTGATCTGTTTGCTATCGCGCGCCTGGATTTCCAGGCACCCGACGAAGAGCGTTTCCCGTGCCTGCGCCTGGCACGCCAGGCGGCCGAGGCGGGTAACAGCGCGCCGGCCATGTTGAATGCGGCCAACGAAGTGGCGGTTGCCGCCTTTCTGGATGGGCGTGTCCGCTACCTGGAGATCGCGAGTATCATCGAGGAAGTATTGAACCTTGAGCCGGTGGTGGCTGTGGCGGATCTCGAGGCAGTGTTTACGGCGGACGCGAAAGCGCGTGTACTGGCGCAGCGTTGGTTGAGCCGCCACGGGCGATAGGTGTTGCGGCAGGTTTGCCGGCGCCAGCGCTGAATAGGATTGCGGAGAAAGTAGATGAGCGCGCTCTATATGATTGTCGGCACCCTGGTAGCCCTGGGTGTGCTGGTCACCTTCCATGAATTCGGCCACTTCTGGGTCGCGCGTCGTTGTGGCGTCAAGGTCCTGCGTTTTTCCGTAGGCTTCGGCATGCCGTTGATACGCTGGCACGATCGCCAGGGCACTGAATTTGTGATTGCCGCCATCCCGCTGGGTGGCTACGTGAAAATGCTCGATGAGCGTGAAGGCGACGTGCCGGCTGATCAATTGGAGCAATCCTTCAATCGCAAGTCGGTTCGCCAGCGTATCGCTATCGTTGCTGCCGGCCCTATTGCCAACTTCCTGCTGGCCCTGGTGTTCTTCTGGGTCCTGGCCATGCTCGGTACCGAGCAGGTGCGCCCGGTGATTGGCGCAGTTGAAATCGGCAGTATCGCCGCCAAGGCCGGCTTGAGCCCGGGCCAGGAAATCGTCGCCGTCGATGGTGAGGCCACTTCCGGTTGGGCCGCCGTCAATCTGCAACTGGTGCGCCGCCTGGGTGAGAGTGGTGCGGTGCAGTTGTTGGTGCGCGAGGAGGGCTCCACTGCCGATACCCCCCGTGAACTGATTCTGGACAAGTGGCTCAAGGGCGCCGATGAGCCTGATCCGATTCGCTCCCTCGGCATTCGTCCATGGCGTCCGGCCTTGCCGCCGGTCCTGGCTGAGCTCGATCCCAAGGGGCCGGCCCAGGCGGCAGGCCTGAAAACCGGCGACCGGCTGTTGAAGCTCGATGGCCAGGCGCTGACGGATTGGCAGCAAGTGGTTGATTGGGTGCGTGTACGTCCTGAAACCAAAATTGTGCTGCAGGTCGAGCGCGACGGTGCTCAAATCGACGTCCCTGTGACCCTGGCGGTCCGAGGTGACGGCAAGGCCGCCACCGGTTACCTGGGGGCGGGGGTGAAAGCTGTCGATTGGCCACCAACGATGATTCGTGAGGTCAGCTTCGGTCCTGTAGCGGCCATTGGCGAAGGGGCGCGGCGCACCTGGACCATGAGTGTGCTGACCCTCGATTCGCTGAAGAAAATGTTGTTCGGCGAGCTCTCGGTAAAAAACTTGAGTGGACCGATAACCATTGCTAAAGTGGCGGGCGCTTCTGCCCAGTCGGGCGTCGCTGATTTCCTGAATTTCCTTGCTTATCTGAGTATTAGCCTGGGGGTTCTGAATTTGTTGCCCATTCCTGTACTGGATGGGGGGCATTTGTTGTTTTATCTGATCGAGTGGGCGCGTGGTCGTCCCTTGTCGGATCGGGTGCAAGGTTGGGGGATACAGATCGGTATCAGTTTGGTGGTCGGGGTGATGTTGCTTGCCTTGGTCAACGATCTGGGTCGACTGTAACGCTTCGCTGAATTGCGAATCTGCCGCATTTTGCGGCAGTTTTTATTGCCAGTTGGAATAAGAAAGGACTTCATGAAACGTCTGCTGCTAACTGCGGTTCTCACCGTATTGATGATCGCCGAAGTTCACGCCGAGTCCTTCACTATCTCCGATATTCGCGTCAACGGCCTCCAGCGGGTTTCCGCCGGTAGCGTCTTTGGTGCCTTGCCGTTGAACGTCGGTGAGCAGGCGGATGATCGTCGCCTGGTCGAATCCACTCGTGCGCTGTTCAAAACCGGTTTCTTCCAGGACATCCAGTTGGGTCGCGACGGCAACGTCCTGGTCATCACGGTGGTCGAGCGTCCTTCCGTCGCCAGTATCGAGATCGAAGGCAACAAGGCGATCTCCACTGAAGACCTGATGAAGGGCCTCAAGCAATCCGGTCTGGCTGAAGGCGAAATCTTCCAGCGCGCAACCCTCGAAGGCGTGCGTAACGAACTGCAGCGCCAGTACGTGGCTCAAGGCCGCTACTCGGCCACCGTTGATACCGAAGTGGTCCCCCAGCCGCGCAACCGCGTAGGCCTGAAGGTCAACATCAACGAAGGCACCGTTGCCGCTATCCAGCACATCAACGTGGTGGGCAACACGGTTTTCCCCGACGACGACCTGATCGACCTGTTCGAACTCAAGACCACCAACTGGTTGTCGTTCTTCAAGAACGATGACAAATACGCCCGTGAAAAACTCTCCGGTGACCTCGAGCGCCTGCGCTCCTACTACCTGGACCGCGGCTATATCAACATGGATATCGCTTCGACCCAGGTGTCCATCACCCCGGACAAGAAGCACGTCTACATTACCGTCAACGTCAACGAAGGCCAGAAGTACAACGTTCGTGACGTGAAGCTCAGTGGCGACCTGAAAGTGCCTGAAGACCAGGTCAAGGCGCTGTTGCTGGTGCAGAAAGGCCAGGTGTTCTCGCGCAAGCTGATGACCACCACCTCCGAACTGATCACCCGTCGCCTGGGTAACGAGGGCTACACCTTCGCCAACGTCAACGGCGTGCCTCAGCCGCACGACGAAGACCACACGGTCGATATCACCTTCGTGGTCGATCCGGGCAAACGTGCCTACGTGAACCGTATCAACTTCCGTGGCAACACCAAGTCCGAAGACGAAGTGCTGCGTCGTGAAATGCGCCAGATGGAAGGTGGCTGGGCTTCGACCTACTTGATCGACCAGTCCAAGACCCGCCTGGAGCGCCTGGGCTTCTTCAAGGAAGTCAACGTCGAGACGCCGGCCGTGCCGGGTGTCGATGACCAGGTAGACGTCAACTACAGCGTTGAAGAACAAGCATCCGGTTCCATCACTGCCAGCGTCGGTTTTGCCCAGAGCGCCGGCCTGATCCTCGGTGGTTCGATCACCCAGAACAACTTCCTGGGTACCGGTAACAAGGTCAGCATCGGTTTGACCCGCAGTGAATACCAGAGCCGCTACAACTTCGGCTACGTGGACCCCTACTGGACAGCCGATGGCGTGAGCCTGGGTTACAACGCGTTCTACCGCACCACTGACTACGATGAGCTCGATACCGACGTTTCCAGCTACGCCGTGGACAGCCTGGGTGCCGGTGTCAGCGTGGGTTACCCGATCAGCGAGACTTCGCGCCTGACCTTTGGTCTGAACGCACAGCAAGACAAGATCAAGACCGGCCAGTACACCGTCGACGAGATCTTCGACTTCGTTAACCGTGAAGGCGACCAGTACCTGAACTTCAAGGCTTCGGCCGGTTGGTCCGAGTCGACCCTGAACAAAGGCGTATTGGCCACCCGTGGTCACTCCCAGAGCGTGACCCTGGAAACCACGGTGCCGGGCAGCGACCTGTCGTTCTTCAAGCTCGACTACCGTGGCCAGTTGTTCCAGCCATTGACCGATAACTACACCGTGCGCCTGCATACCGAGTTGGGCTACGGTGACGGCTACGGCTCGACCGATGGCTTGCCATTCTACGAAAACTACTATGCTGGTGGTTTCAACTCGGTTCGTGGCTTCAAGGACAGTACCTTGGGTCCTCGCAGTACCCCGAGTCGTGGTGTTAAGGAAACGGGGAACCAAGGTACGGTTGCCGACCCGGACAACGATCCGCTGCCGTTTGGTGGTAACGTCCTGATCCAGGGTGGTGCCGAGCTGCTGTTCCCGCTGCCATTCGTCAAGGATCAACGTTCGCTACGTACTTCCGTGTTCTGGGATGTCGGTAACGTATTCGACTCCAAGTGCGAGCAGACCATCAACAGCAATGGTTCTAAGTCCCAAACACAGTGCAACGACGTCAGCCTCAGCAACCTGGCCAGCTCCGTGGGTATTGGCGTGACCTGGGTTACCGCATTGGGTCCTTTGAGCTTTGCTCTGGCCATGCCGGTGAAAGAACCGGATAACGCTGAAACCCAAGTGTTCCAATTTTCCCTCGGTCAGACGTTCTAAGCGTCTGCCCCAAGACAACGACAATGGATTTTGTAGGAGTGCATCGTGCGTAAGTTGACTCAATTGGTTCTCCTGGCAACTGTCCTGGTAGCGACCCCGGCATTTGCCGACATGAAAATCGCGGTACTGAACTACCAGATGGCGCTGCTGGAATCCGACGCGGCGAAGAAGTACGCAGTGGACGCCGAGAAGAAGTTCGGCCCACAACTGAGCAAGCTCAAGACCCTGGAAAGCAGTGCCAAAGGCATCCAGGATCGTCTGGTCAGCGGTGGCGACAAAATGGCCCAGGGCGAGCGTGAGCGTCTGGAGCTTGAATTCAAGCAAAAGGCCCGCGACTTCCAGTTCCAGTCCAAGGAATTGAACGAAGCCAAGGCCGTTGCCGACCGTGAAATGCTCAAGCAGCTCAAGCCGAAACTGGACAGCGCTGTGGAAGAAGTCATCAAGAAAGGTGCTTTTGACCTGGTCTTCGAGCGTGGCGCAGTGATTGATGTCAAGCCGCAATACGACATCACCCGCCAGGTTATCGAGCGCATGAATCAGCTGAAGTAATCCATGACAGCGACTAAAACCCTCGGCCAATTGGCCGAGTTCCTGGGCGCCACATTGTGTGGTGACCCAGAGAAGACAATTACTGGGCTAGCCACTTTACAAGAGGCTGGCCCAGCTCAGTTGAGCTTTCTGGCAAACCCCCAATACCGTAAATACCTGGCCGACAGCCATGCCGCAGCCGTGTTGCTGAAGGCCGCTGACGCCGAAGGTTTTGCCGGTGATGCGCTGGTGGTGCCGGATCCTTACGCGGCGTACGCGCGGGTGTCCCACCTGTTCGATCCCAAGCCCAAGGCGGCTGCCGGTATCCATCCGACGGCAGTCATCGCGGCGGACGCGGTGGTTGACCCGGCGGCGAGCATCGGTGCGTTTGCGGTGATCGAGAGCGGTGCCCGGATTGCTGCCGGTGTCACGGTCGGCGCCCATTGCTTCATCGGTGCCCGTAGCGAGATCGGTGAAGGTGGCTGGTTGGCCCCGCGAGTGACGCTGTACCACGACGTGCGCATTGGCAAGCGGGTGGTCATTCAGTCCGGTGCGGTGCTCGGCGGTGAAGGGTTTGGTTTCGCCAACGAAAAGGGCATCTGGCAGAAAATTGCCCAGGTCGGTGGGGTGCTGGTCGGTGATGACGTGGAGATTGGCGTGAATACCGCTATCGACCGTGGCGCCTTGGCTGACACCATCCTCGGCAATGGGGTGAAGCTGGACAACCAGATTCAGATCGCGCACAACGTGCAGGTCGGTGATCACACCGCCATGGCAGCGTGCGTAGGCATTTCCGGCAGCACCAAGATCGGCAAGCATTGCATGCTGGCCGGCGGTGTAGGGCTGGTGGGGCACATCGAGATCTGCGACAACGTATTCCTGACCGGAATGACCATGGTTACCCACTCGATTACCGAGCCGGGCGCCTATTCTTCCGGTACGGCCATGCAGCCGGCCGCCGAGTGGCGCAAAAGCGCGGCACGCATCCGTCAGCTCGATGACATCGCGCGACGCCTGCGCCAGCTGGAAAAGCAGGTAGGTGAAGTGACCCCTGGTGGTAATGCTTCATCAGATGGCTGATACCATTTCCATATCAAGCGTGCACAGCCGTTAGACTGCCTCCTTGATTTGCTAGAGGAGCGTGCATCAGTCGCGCGTTCCCAATCTTTACATAGGCTTCCCCCCGAAATGATGGACATCAACGAGATTCGCGAATACCTGCCTCACCGTTACCCGTTCCTGCTCGTGGACCGCGTAGTGGACCTCAATGTTGAGGAAAAGCGCATTCGTGCCTACAAGAATGTCAGCATCAACGAGCCGTTCTTCAACGGTCACTTCCCCGCGCATCCAATCATGCCGGGCGTATTGATCATCGAAGCGATGGCCCAGGCTGCCGGAATCCTTGGTTTCAAAATGCTCGACGTCAAGCCTGCCGATGGCACGCTTTACTACTTTGTCGGCTCCGACAAGCTACGCTTCCGTCAGCCGGTCAAGCCGGGCGATCAGTTGATCCTCGAAGCCACCTTCATCAGCTGCAAGCGCAAGATCTGGAAGTTTGAATGCCAGGCTTCGGTGGATGGCAAGCCCGTGTGCTCGGCCGAGATCATCTGTGCGGAACAAAAAGTATGAGTTTGATTGACCCTCGCGCAATCATCGATCCGACAGCCGTACTGGCTGAGGGCGTTGAGGTCGGCCCTTGGTCGATCGTCGGCGCAGGTGTGGAAATCGGCGAGGGAACAGTGATCGGCCCGCACGTGGTGCTCAAGGGGCCGACCCGGATTGGCAAGCACAACCGCATCTATCAGTTCTCCTCGATCGGTGAGGACACCCCTGACCTGAAGTACAAGGGGGAAGAGACGCGGCTGGTGATCGGTGACCACAACGTTATCCGTGAAGGGGTGACGATTCACCGTGGGACCATCCAGGACCGCTCGGAAACCACCCTGGGCGATCACAACCTGATCATGGCCTATGCCCACATCGGCCACGACAGCGTCATCGGCAACCACTGCATCCTGGTCAACAACACCGCGTTGGCCGGGCATGTACACGTGGCCGACTGGGCGATCCTCTCCGGATTCACCCTGGTTCATCAGTATTGCCACATTGGTGCCCACAGCTTCTCCGGCATGGGCACGGCCATCGGCAAGGATGTGCCGGCCTATGTCACGGTGTTCGGCAACCCGGCCGAAGCGCGCAGCATGAACTTCGAGGGCATGCGCCGTCGTGGGTTCAGCGAAGAAGCTATCCATGCCCTGCGTCGCGCCTACAAAGTGGTCTACCGCCAGGGCTTGACCGTGGAGCAGGCATTGGCTGAGCTGGTCGAGCCTTCGGCGCAGTTTCCGGAAGTTGCAGTGTTCCGTGACTCGATCCAGTCTTCGACCCGCGGCATCACCCGCTAACCATGGCTAATCTGCGTATAGCGCTGGTGGCGGGCGAAGCTTCCGGCGACATCCTGGGCGCGGGCTTGATGCGTGCGCTCAAGGCTCGCCACCCAGCGGTCGAGTTCATCGGTGTCGGTGGCCCGCTCATGCAGGCTGAAGGCCTGACGTCCTATTTTCCCATGGAGCGCTTGTCGGTCATGGGGTTGGTGGAAGTCCTGGGGCGCTTGCGTGAACTGTTGGCTCGGCGCAAGAAGCTGATCAAGACCTTGATCGCCGAAAAGCCAGACGTGTTTATCGGCATCGATGCGCCAGATTTCACCCTCAATATCGAACTCAAGCTGCGCCAGGCCGGGATCAAGACCGTGCACTACGTCAGCCCTTCGGTCTGGGCCTGGCGGCAGAAGCGTGTGCTGAAAATCCGCGAAGGCTGCGACTTGATGCTCACGCTGCTGCCGTTCGAAGCCCGGTTCTACGAAGAGAAAGGCGTGCCGGTGCGGTTTGTCGGCCACACCCTGGCCGATGCCATTCCGCTGGAAGCCGACCGCGCCGCAGCGCGCGCCGAGCTGGGCCTGCCGGACGGCCCTCTGGTCGCCCTGATGCCGGGCAGCCGGGGCGGTGAAGTCGGGCGCCTGGGCAGCTTGTTCCTCGATGCCGCCCAGCGGTTGCGGGCCATGCGCCCCGGGGTGCGGTTTGTCATCCCGTGTGCCAACCCTGAGCGGCGGGTGCAGCTCGAAGAGCTGCTGGCTGGCCGTGATTTGCCGGTCACCCTGCTGGACGGGCGCTCGCACCTGGCGCTGGCCGCCTGCGACGCGGTCCTGATCGCCTCGGGGACTGCGACGCTGGAGGCTTTGTTGTACAAGCGGCCGATGGTCGTGGCCTATCGCCTGGCGCCACTGACCTACTGGATTCTCAAGCGCATGGTGAAAAGCCCCTACATCTCCTTGCCGAACTTGCTGGCCCAGCGTCTGCTGGTGCCCGAGTTGCTGCAGGACGATGCGACGCCCGAGGCGTTGGCGCTGACCCTGTCGCCGCTGATCGATGGCGGCGAAGAGCAAACCATCGGTTTTGACCAGATCCACCGGACCCTGCGCCGCGATGCCTCGAACCAGGCTGCTGACGCGGTCCTCAATTTGATCGGCGCACCACAATGACTACGGTAAAGATGCAAATGGGCCTGGATTTCAACCTTGTCGCGGATGCGCAAGCGCTGGTCGCCGGAGTCGATGAAGTAGGGCGCGGTCCACTCTGTGGCGCGGTGGTGACGGCGGCGGTGATCCTCGATCCGCTGCGCCCGATCCTCGGCCTCAATGACTCGAAGAAGCTCACTGAAGCTCGCCGCGAAAAGCTCTACGACGAAATCTGTGAAAAAGCCCTGAGCTGGTGTATCGCTCGCGCTGAAATCGAAGAAATCGACGAGTTGAACATTCTCCATGCCACCATGCTGGCGATGCAGCGCGCCGTCGAAGGCCTGCACATCCAGCCAAAACTGGCGATGATCGACGGTAACCGCTGCCCCAAGCTGGCCATGCCGGCGGAAGCGGTGGTCAAGGGCGATAGCAAGGTCCCGGCGATTGCCGCGGCGTCGATCCTGGCCAAAGTCAGCCGCGACCGCGAAATGGCCGCCTTTGAATTGATTTACCCGGGGTATGGCATCGGCGGCCACAAAGGTTATCCGACTCCAGTGCACCTGGAAGCCCTGGCGCGCCTGGGCCCGACCCCGATTCACCGGCGTTCGTTCGCGCCGGTGCGGCAGGCTTACGAGGCTCGCGAAGGGCTGCTTGAGCGCTAGTCCAAGCTGATGTTTTTGCCAAGGCCCGGTACAATCCGGGCCTTGTTGTCTCCACGTTATTAGCAGGATCACTATGCCGGCTTCATTCGTTCACCTACGCCTGCACACTGAATACTCCCTGGTCGACGGTCTGGTGCGGATCAAGCCGCTGGTCAAGACCCTGGTCGGCATGAACATGCCGGCCGTAGCGGTCACCGACCAGAACAACATGTGTTCCCTGGTCAAGTTCTACAAAAACTCCATGGGTGCGGGGATCAAGCCGATCTGCGGCGCCGACCTGTGGTTGTCGAACAAGGACCCGGACAACGCGTTGAGCCGGATCAGCTTCCTGGCGATGAATGCGGTCGGTTATCGCAATCTCACCGAGCTGATTTCCCGCGGCTTCATCGATGGCCAGCGCAATGGCCAGGTCATCATCGAGCGCGAATGGGTGGCAGAGGCCAACGAAGGCTTGATCATGCTCTCGGCAGCCAAGGAGGGCGAGATCGGCATGGCCCTGCTCGGCGGCAACCCGGACGAAGCCGAAACCCTGGCTCGCGAGTGGATGGCGGTGTTCCCGGACCGTTTTTACCTGGAAATCCAGCGTACCAACCGTCCCAACGATGAAGAGCAACTGCACGCAGCCGTGGCCCTGGCCGACAAGATTGGCGCGCCGCTGGTGGCTACCAACGACGTGCGATTCATCAAGCAGGAAGACTTCGCCGCCCACGAAACCCGGGTGTGCATCGGTGAAGGCCGGGCACTCGACGATCCCCGGCGCTCGAAGAACTACAGCGACCAGCAATACCTCAAGAGTGCTGAGGAAATGCTTGAGCTGTTCAGCGACTTGCCCGATGCCGTGCAGAACACGGTCGAGATCGCCAAGCGCTGCAATATCGATGTAAAACTGGGCAAGCACTTCCTGCCCAACTTCCCGATTCCCGATGGCATGACCATCGACGAGTATTTCCGCAAGGTGTCCTTCGACGGGCTTGAAGAGCGCTTGAGCGTGCTGCTGCCCAAGGACACCACCGAGGACTACGAGGCCAAGCGCCAGGTCTACGTCGACCGGCTGAATTTCGAGCTGGATATCATTATCCAGATGGGGTTCCCCGGTTACTTCCTGATCGTGATGGACTTTATCCAGTGGGCCAAGAGCAACGGGGTTCCGGTGGGGCCGGGCCGGGGGTCGGGTGCCGGCTCGCTGGTGGCCTATGTACAGAAAATCACCGACCTCGACCCGCTGGAATACGACCTGCTGTTCGAACGTTTCCTCAACCCGGAACGGGTCTCCATGCCCGACTTCGACGTCGACTTCTGCATGGACGGTCGTGACCGGGTCATCGAGTACGTGGCCGAGAAATACGGGCGCAACGCGGTTAGCCAGATCATCACCTTCGGTTCCATGGCCGCCAAGGCGGTGGTGCGCGACGTGGCGCGGGTCCAGGGCAAGTCCTACGGCCTGGCGGATCGCCTGTCGAAGATGATTCCCTTCGAAGTCGGCATGACCCTGGAAAAAGCCTACGAGCAGGAAGAGATCCTGCGCGACTTCATCAAGGTCGATGAAGAGGCGGCGGAAATCTGGGAGATGGCGCGCAAACTCGAAGGTGTTGTGCGTAACGTCGGCAAGCACGCCGGTGGTGTGGTGATCGCACCCACCAAGCTGACCGACTTCTCGCCGATCTATTGCGATGAAGAGGGTGGCGGCCTGGTCACCCAGTTCGACAAGGATGACGTCGAGGCGGCCGGCCTGGTGAAGTTCGACTTCCTCGGTCTGCGGACCCTGACGATCATCGACTGGGCGCTGAAAACCATCAACCGCGACCGTGCCAAGGTCGATGAGCCGCCGCTGGATATCGCCTTTATCCCGCTGGACGACAAGCCGACCTACAGCTTGCTGCAAAAGGCCGAGACCACCGCGGTGTTCCAGCTCGAGTCGCGCGGCATGAAGGAGCTGATCAAAAAGCTCAAGCCCGACTGCCTGGAAGACTTGATCGCACTGGTGGCGCTGTTCCGTCCCGGCCCGTTGCAATCGGGCATGGTAGACGACTTTATCAACCGTAAGCACGGTCGCGCCGAGCTGGCGTACCCGCACTCCGACTACCAGTACGAGGGCCTCAAGCCCGTACTGGCACCGACCTACGGCATCATCCTGTATCAAGAACAGGTGATGCAGATCGCCCAGGTCATGGCCGGCTACACCCTCGGCGGTGCGGACATGCTGCGTCGGGCTATGGGTAAGAAAAAACCCGAAGAGATGGCCAAGCAACGTGGCGGTTTCATCGAAGGTTGCGCCACCAACAATATCGACGCTGACCTTGCGGGTAACATCTTCGATCTGGTGGAGAAATTCGCCGGTTACGGCTTCAACAAATCCCACTCCGCTGCCTACGGCCTGGTGTCTTACCAGACGGCCTGGCTGAAAGCCCACTACCCGGCGCCGTTCATGGCCGCGGTACTCTCGGCAGATATGCACAACACCGACAAGGTCGTGACCTTGATCGAGGAAGTGCGGACCATGAAGCTGCGTCTCGACGCGCCGGACGTGAATACTTCGGAGTTCAAGTTCACGGTGAACGAGGAGGGCCGGATCATCTACGGCCTGGGCGCGATCAAGGGCGTGGGCGAAGGGCCGGTCGAGGCGATTACCGAGGCGCGTCAGGATGGGCCGTTCCAGGACCTGTTCGATTTCTGCGCGCGGGTCGACCTCAAGCGAATCAACAAGCGCACCCTCGACGGCCTGATCCGCAGCGGCGCGCTGGACCGCCTGGGTCCGTACTTCTTTGATGAGACCAAAGCCTACCAAGCCAACATCGACCGTAACCGCGCGGTGCTGCTGACGGCCATGGAAGAGGCGATCAAGGCGGCGGAGCAGACGGCGCGGACCCACGACAGCGGGCACGCCGACCTCTTCGGCGGACTGTTTGTCGAAGAAGACGCGGACGTCTACGCCAATCACCGCAAAGCCAAGGAGCTGACGCTCAAGGAACGCCTGAAAGGTGAAAAAGACACCCTGGGGCTGTACCTGACCGGTCACCCGATTGACGAATATGAAGGTGAAATCCGCCGTTTTGCCCGCCAGCGCATCATCGACCTGAAGCCGGCTCGCGACACCCAGACTGTCGCCGGCATGATCATCGCCCTGCGGGTGATGAAGAACAAAAAGGGCGACAAGATGGGCTTTATCACCCTCGACGACCGTTCGGGTCGGATCGAGGCGTCGCTGTTCGCCGAGGCGTTCCATTCCGCGCAATCGCTGCTGCAAACCGACGCGATGGTGGTGGTCGAGGGCGAAGTCAGCAATGACGACTTCTCCGGTGGCCTGCGGCTACGGGTCAAGCGGGTGATGAGCATGGAAGATGCGCGCACCAACCTGGCCGAAAGCCTGCGCCTGAAGGTGCAGACCCAGGACCTCAAGGGCGATCAGTTGCGCTGGCTGGGGGAGTTGTTCAAGCGTCATCGTGGCGCCTGCCCCATCACCATGGAGTACACCAGCCCCGATGCGAAGGCCTTGCTGCAATTTGGCGAGACCTGGCGAATCGATCCGGCAGACAGCTTGATTCAAGCCCTGCGTGACCAGTTCGGGCGAGACAACGTCTTCCTCCAATACCGTTGACGGTCAGGGGCCCTTGAAGCGCCCTGGCCATGACCCGAATTTTTAATCTCGACCTGAACGCGCCTGTCCCTTAAGGTAGGGCGCGAATAGACAACCGGCCGACCCAAGCTCACTTGGACGTCGACCCAAGACGGACGCCTATGAACCCGAATTTTCTAGATTTCGAACAGCCGATCGCCGACCTGCAAGCCAAGATCGAAGAGTTGCGCTTGGTCGGTAATGACAATTCGCTGAATATCGGCGATGAGATCTCGCGCCTGCAGGACAAGAGCAGCACGCTGACCGAAGACATCTTCGGCAAGCTGACCAGCTGGCAGATCGCTCGTCTGGCGCGTCATCCGCGTCGTCCCTACACCCTGGACTACATCCAGCACATCTTCACCGAGTTCGATGAACTGCACGGCGACCGTCACTTCTCCGATGACGCGGCGATTGTTGGCGGTGTAGCCCGTCTGGACGACCAGCCAGTAATGGTGATCGGTCACCAGAAAGGCCGTGAAGTGCGCGAGAAGGTTCGCCGCAACTTCGGCATGCCGCGCCCGGAAGGCTACCGCAAGGCGTGCCGCCTGATGGAAATGGCTGAGCGCTTCAAAATGCCGATCCTGACCTTCATCGACACGCCGGGCGCCTACCCGGGGATCGACGCCGAAGAGCGCAACCAGAGCGAGGCCATTGCCTGGAACCTGCGGGTCATGTCCCGCCTGAAAACCCCAATCATCGCCACCGTGATCGGTGAGGGTGGTTCCGGTGGTGCACTGGCCATTGGTGTCTGCGATCAGTTGAACATGCTGCAGTATTCGACCTACGCGGTGATCTCGCCGGAAGGGTGTGCCTCGATCCTGTGGAAAACCGCGGAAAAGGCCCCGGATGCTGCCGAAGCGATGGGCATCACCGCCGAGCGCCTCAAGGGCCTGGGTATCGTCGATAAAGTGATCGGCGAGCCATTGGGCGGCGCCCACCGTGATCCAGCCGCTGCGGCTGCCTCGATCCGTGGCGAACTGGTCGCGCAACTGCAGATGCTCAAGAAATTCGACAACGACGCGCTGCTGGCCCGTCGTTACGAGCGCCTGATGAGCTACGGTCTGTGATCTGACGCGAGATCATTGTAGGGGCGAGCCTGCTCGCGATGACGGAGCTACAGTCAACCTCAGTGTTGGCTGGCTTTTTTCGCGAGCAGGCTCGCTCCCACCTTTGATGTGTGCGAAGTGATCGTTATGCGCCAGCTCACGGATCTATCTGCAAGACTGCTGTTGAACCTGACCCCCTGGCGCAACGCACCGACCTGGCGTATCGCCTTCTCCGGTGGCCTTGACTCCACCGTGCTGCTGCACCTCCTGGCGCAACTGGCTCAAAGCCAGGACCTGCCAAAACTCCACGCTGTCCACGTGCATCACGGCCTGCAGGCTGCGGCTGATGCATGGCCGCAGCATTGTCAGGCCGTGTGTGACGAGTTGGACGTGCCGCTGGCGGTGATTCGGGTGCAGGTCCAGGCGGGTGCCAGCCTGGAGCGAGCCGCCCGCGAGGCGCGTTATGCCGCCTTTATCCAGGTGACTGAGGCCGGTGAGCTGTTGCTGACGGCCCAGCACCGCGACGATCAGGCTGAGACCCTGATGTTTCGTCTGTTAAGGGGCGCGGGGGTCAGGGGCTTGTCGGCAATGCCGGGCCATCGTGCCTTGGGACGCGGGAGTCTGGTGCGGCCGTTGTTGGATGTGCCACGGGCCGAGCTTGAGGCGTACGCCCGGGCGCATCAGTTGCGCTGGGTCGAGGACCCCTCGAACGGCGACCAGCAGTTTTCCCGCAATTACCTGCGCCAGCAGGTTTTCCCCGTGCTCAGTTGCCGCTGGCCCCAGGCTGCCGCCACCCTGGCCCGCAGTGCCGGCCATCTGCGCGAGGCTCAGGGCTTGCTTGATGAGTTGGCCCAGATGGACCTGGCCCAGGCTGCCACTGCCCATGAATTTGCCTGGCTGGGGCAACCGTCGCTGGACCTGGCGGTGCTGGCCGGGCTGTCCGCGGCTCGCCAGCGCAACGCCTTGGGGCATTGGTTGGCAACGCTGACTCGGCTGCCAGACACTGACCATTGGTCGGGTTGGGACAGCCTGCGGAATGCCGCGGCGGATGCCCGGCCGATCTGGCGCCTGGCAGATGGCGAGCTGCATCGGGCCAATGGGCGAGTCTGGTGGTTGTCCGGCGCGGGGCTGCCCGCGCTCACGGGTACAGTGCCCTGGGCTGATCCATCAGTTGAACTGGCACTGCCCGGCAATGGCCGGCTCAGCCTGGCGGGTGAAGCCCCGCAAGGCCTGCTCAGCGTGCGCTACCGCCAGGGCGGGGAAATCATGCAGTTGCCCGGTCGTGGCCACCGTGACCTCAAGCGCTTGCTCAATGAGCGTCAGGTGCCGTTGTTTGCCCGTGGCAGATTGCCGCTGCTGTACTGCGATGAGCAACTGATCGCCGTGGCCAACCTGCCCGGGCTGGACGTCAGTGCGGGGGCAAACCTGGTTTTACGATGGCAGCCAGTAATCAACGATCAAGGTTTGAGCTGAAAGGGGCTTTCCGGTAGACTACGCTCCCTTCTTGATACAACTTCTGTGGATTCGCCTGAATTGCAGGAGTTGCCGATTACCAAGCAGTCTTTGCTGGGCGATTCCAAAAAATGTGTAGCGAGCAACCTACTGGTGATTCATCTACCGGTCTGTCCCAACGCGGCGGTTTTTTTGAAAGATGCACTGTAATTAATGCAGGTGATCGGGGGCTTCGGCCTTCCTTCGCTTTCCCCGGCGGCACTGACCGCTTTAACGCAGACTTCTAGGGTTTTTCATGACGCGCTACATATTCGTCACGGGCGGTGTTGTTTCTTCATTGGGGAAAGGCATTGCATCGGCATCATTGGCGGCCATCCTGGAGGCGCGGGGACTTAAGGTCACCATGCTCAAGCTGGACCCGTACATCAACGTCGACCCGGGCACCATGAGCCCGTTCCAGCACGGTGAAGTGTTCGTCACTCACGACGGCGCCGAGACCGACCTGGACCTGGGCCACTACGAGCGGTTCATCCGCACGACCATGACCCAGAACAACAACTTCACCACTGGCCGTGTCTACGAGCACGTGCTGCGCAAAGAGCGCCGTGGTGATTACCTGGGTGCAACCATCCAGGTGATTCCGCACATCACCGACGAAATCAAGCGCCGCATCATCAAGGGTGCTGGCGACGCTGACGTGGCGATGGTCGAGATCGGTGGCACCGTGGGTGACATCGAGTCGCAACCGTTCCTGGAAGCCATCCGTCAATTGCGTTTCGAAGTCGGCGCCAAGCGCGCGATGCTGATGCACCTGACGCTGGTACCGTACATCGCCACCGCAGGCGAAACCAAGACCAAGCCAACCCAGCATTCGGTCAAGGAACTGCGTTCCATCGGCCTGCAGCCGGACGTGCTGGTCTGCCGTTCCGATCACCCGATCGACCTGTCTTCGCGTCGCAAGATCGCGCAGTTCACCAACGTTGAAGAACGTGCGGTGATTGCCCTGGAAGACGCCGACACCATCTACAAGATCCCGGGCATCCTGCACTCCCAGGGCCTGGATGATTTTGTCGTCGAGCGTTTTGGCCTGCAATGCGATAGCGCCGACCTGTCCGAGTGGGAAGCGGTGGTCGATGCCAAGCTGAACCCGGAACACGAAGTCACCATCGCCATGGTCGGCAAGTACATGGAGTTGCTGGACGCGTACAAGTCGCTGATCGAAGCGATGAGCCACGCCGGCATCAGCAACCGGACCAAGGTCAACCTGCGCTACATCGACTCCGAAGACATCGAGAACCAGGGCACTGCGCTGCTCGAAGGTGTCGATGCGATCCTGGTACCAGGCGGTTTTGGCCTGCGTGGCGTGGAAGGCAAGATCACCGCCGTGCAGTACGCTCGCGAAAACAAAGTGCCGTACCTGGGTATCTGCCTGGGCATGCAAGTGGCGGTCATCGAGTTCGCCCGTAACGTGCTGGGTTGGAAAGACGCCAACTCCACCGAGTTCGATCGCGCCAGCGGTCACCCGGTCGTGGGCCTGATCACCGAGTGGGAAGATGCCACCGGCGCTGTTGAAACCCGCACCGAGTCCTCCGATCTGGGCGGCACCATGCGTCTGGGTGCCCAGGACTGCCTGCTGGAAGCAGGCTCGCTGGTTCACGATTGCTATGCCAAGGACGTGATCGTCGAGCGTCATCGTCATCGCTATGAAGTGAACAACAATCTGCTGCCACAGCTGATCGAAGCCGGCCTGAAAATCTCCGGTCGTTCCGGCGATGGCGCCCTGGTTGAAGTGGTTGAAGCACCGGATCATCCATGGTTCGTCGCTTGCCAGTTCCACCCGGAGTTCACCTCGACTCCGCGTGACGGCCACCCGCTGTTCAGCGGTTTCGTCAAGGCAGCATTGACTCAGCACCAGAAAAAAGCCTGACGCGCCAAGGCGTGAATTCGCGATGTGACCCATGGGCTGCCAAGGCCCGTGGGTTGCCGCGATTACGCCGCTGGCCGTTGCTGGATGATTGGCTGAAAGTTTTCCAACGCAGAAGCTGCGTTACCTGGGCTTCTGTGTCTTGTTGGCGCTGGATTGTCAGCGTCGACAAACAGTAATGTGACCCACAAGTTATAAATCGATCGGTATACAGCGTTTTCGTCAACTTTGGAGTGTTTACAACAATGGCAAAAATCGTCGACATCAAAGGTCGTGAAGTTCTCGACTCCCGTGGCAACCCCACCGTCGAAGCGGACGTGCTTCTCGATAACGGCATCATCGGCAGCGCTTGCGCGCCGTCCGGTGCTTCCACTGGCTCGCGTGAAGCGCTCGAGCTGCGTGATGGCGACAAGAGCCGTTACCTGGGCAAAGGTGTGCTCAAGGCCGTAGCCAACATCAATGGCCCGATTCGCACCGCCCTGCTGGGTAAAGACCCGGTTGACCAGAAAGCCCTCGACCGCATCATGATCGAGCTCGACGGTACCGAGAACAAAGGCAGCCTGGGCGCCAACGCGATCCTCGCCGTCTCCCTGGCTGCGGCCAAGGCAGCAGCCCACGATCAGGATCTGCCGCTGTACGCCCACATCGCTAACCTGAACGGTACCCCGGGTGTCTACTCGATGCCGGTGCCGATGATGAACATCATCAACGGTGGCGAGCACGCTGATAACAACGTCGACATCCAGGAATTCATGGTGCAGCCGGTTGGCGCCAAGTCTTTCTCGGAAGGCCTGCGCATGGGCACCGAGATTTTCCATCACCTCAAGGCTGTACTGAAGGCCCGTGGCCTGAGCACTGCAGTGGGTGACGAAGGTGGTTTCGCGCCAAACCTGGCTTCCAACGAAGACGCTTTGAAAGTCATCTCCGAAGCCGTAGCCAACGCCGGTTACACCCTGGGCACCGACGTGACCCTGGCACTGGACTGCGCGGCGAGCGAATTCTACGAAGACGGCAAGTACAACCTGTCCGGCGAAGGCCAGGTGTTCACCGCTGAAGGTTTCGCTGACTACCTCAAAGGCCTGACCGAGCGTTATCCGATCATCTCGATCGAAGACGGCTTGGACGAGTCCGACTGGGCTGGCTGGAAGATCCTCACCGACAAGATCGGCGAGAAGACCCAACTGGTGGGCGACGACCTGTTCGTGACCAACACCAAGATCCTGAAAGAAGGCATCGATAAAAAGATCGCCAACTCGATCCTGATCAAGTTCAACCAGATCGGCACCCTGACCGAGACCCTGGAAGCGATCCAGATGGCCAAGGCCGCTGGCTACACTGCCGTGATCTCGCACCGCTCCGGCGAAACCGAAGATTCGACCATTGCCGACCTGGCTGTGGGCACTTCGGCAGGCCAGATCAAGACCGGTTCGCTGTGCCGTTCCGACCGCGTTTCCAAGTACAACCAACTGCTGCGTATCGAAGAGCAATTGGGTGGCAAAGCCAAGTACAACGGCCGCAGCGAATTCCGCGGCTAAGCTTGGTGGAGTAAAAAGACACCGGATTGTGTCGAAAAAATCGCATTAGCGGGTTTTTTGCCACTAGTCTGATGCCTTAGAGTACGAGCCTGGTTCTTCCAGGCTTCGTGCTATCAGACGCTTCAAAGTGTTGGCATGGCTGTTTTTTTTCAGTGGATACCTGATATTCGATGCGCAGTCCCTATTGGTTGTTTCTTGTCTTGCTCTTGCTCCTGGGGGGGTTGCAGTACCGCCTGTGGGTGGGAAACGGCAGCCTGGCACAGGTGGCCGACCTGACTCAGCAAATTGCCGATCAGCAGGCTGAAAACCAGACGCTGCTGGAGCGCAACCGGGTGATGGACGCCGAAGTGATGGAGCTGAAAAAAGGCATGGAGACCGTTGAAGAGCGGGCTCGCCATGAGTTGGGCATGGTCAAGGACGGTGAAACCCTTTACCAGCTGGCTCAATGATGAATAGCTTGCCGGCCTTCTGGGCCGTGATTCCTGCCGCGGGTGTCGGTGCCCGTATGGCAGCCGACCGTCCCAAGCAGTATCTGCAATTGGGCGGACGCACAATTCTTGAACACAGCCTTGGCTGTTTCCTTGATCACCCGGCCTTGAAGGGGTTGGTGGTCAGTCTGGCGATCGATGATCCTTATTGGCCGAACCTGGCCTGCGCTGCCGACCCGCGCATTCAGCGGGTGGACGGTGGCGAAGAGCGTTCGGGGTCGGTACTCAATGCCTTGTTGCACCTGCATGCGCAGGGGGCTGGCGATGAGGATTGGGTGTTGGTCCATGATGCGGCACGGCCGAACCTGACTCGTGATGATCTCGACAAGCTGCTGTCCCAGCTGGCGGATGATCCGGTGGGTGGGCTGCTGGCCGTGCCGGCGCGTGACACCCTCAAGCGGGCGGACAAACACGGCCGGGTGCTTGAGACCGTTGACCGGAGTTTGATCTGGCAGGCGTATACGCCGCAGATGTTTCGCCTGGGGGCCCTGCATCGGGCGTTGGCCGATAGTCTGGTGGCGGATGTCACGATCACTGACGAGGCTTCGGCGATGGAGTGGTCGGGGCAGGCGCCGCGCTTGATCGAAGGGCGGGCGGATAACCTCAAGGTGACGCGGCCTGAGGATCTTGAGTGGTTGCGGTTGCGTTGGGGGCAGCGCGGGGCTCTGTAGAGGTTGGTGGTCATACCCGTTGCGGTGCTAACTCCTACTTAAGGTTTCACCCTCACGTACGGCCCATCGCTCAGCCTGGCAGCAGGCTAGCTGCTGTATTCCGGCCGTTTTGCCAACCCTTCCTTAAGAAAATCGACCAATTTGCGCACCTTCGGCGACAGATGTCGTTGCTGTGGGTACAACGCCCAGACCGCGGTGTTCGGTGGCTGGTGGGCGTCGAGAAGCGACACCAGGGCGCCACTGGTCAGGTGTTCCAGCACGTAGTAGTCAGGGAGTTGGCACAGGCCAACGCCCTGGAGCGCGGCATCCAGGACGGCTTGCCCGCTGTTGCAGCGCCAGTTGCCTTGGACTCGCTGGGAAAACTCGCGGCCGTTTTGTTCCAGTTGCCAAAGGTCCGAACTGCCGATGAGGCAGTTGTGCCGGCTCAGTTCCGACAGGCTATGGGGGCGTCCATAACGCTCGAGGTAGGAGGGGGAGGCGCACAGGTACATGCGCCGTGGTGCCAGGCGGGTGGCCACCAGGCGCGAGTCCTGCAGGCGGCCAAGGCGAATGGCCAGGTCGAGGCCTTCGTGGACCAGGTCCAAGGGGCGGTTACTCAGTTCGATGTCGACCCGCAGCTGTGGGTAAAGCCCCATGAAGCCGGTCACCAGCGGCACGATGAAGCGCTCGCCGTACGCCACGGCACAGGTCATGCGCAGCATGCCCTTGGGTTCGCTGGTCAGGTCGCCGACGGCGCGCAAGGCCTCTTCGCGTCCGTCCTGCAGTCGTTGGCAATGTTGCAGGAAGGTTTGTCCAGCCTCGGTGAGGGTCACCCGGCGCGTGCTGCGGTAGAGCAGGCGGGTTTGCAGGCGTTCTTCCAGGCGTACGATTTGTCGACTGACGTGGGAGGAAGAGACTCCCAGGCGTTCAGCGGCGGCGGTGAACTGGCTGCATTCGGCGACGGCGACGAACTCGTCGATGCCTTCCCAGCGGTTCTCGGACATTCTGATTATCCCTGTATGGCAATAATATTTTGCATTTGTCTCGATTATTCATCGGATGGCCGTGTATTACACTCCCGGTCTCGTTTTAATTCGCTGGAGAGTCAGGATGATCAAGTCGCGCGCTGCCGTTGCCTTCGAGGCCAAGAAACCCCTGGAGATCGTTGAGGTCGATGTCGCCATGCCCAAGGCCGGTGAAGTGCTGTTGCGCGTGGTCGCCTCCGGCGTTTGCCACACCGACGCCTACACCTTGTCGGGTGCCGATCCGGAAGGCATCTTCCCGTCGATCCTCGGTCACGAAGGTGGCGCGGTTGTCGAAGCCATTGGCGAGGGCGTGACCTCGGTGGCCGTGGGCGATCATGTGATCCCGCTCTACACCCCGGAATGCGGCCAGTGCAAATTCTGCAAGTCGGGCAAGACCAACCTCTGCCAGGCGATCCGTGCGACCCAGGGCAAGGGCCTGATGCCGGACGGCACTACTCGCTTCTCCTACAAAGGCCAGCCGATTTTCCACTACATGGGGACCTCGACTTTCTCCGAGTACACCGTGCTGCCGGAAATTTCCGTGGCCAAGATTCCTAAAGAGGCGCCGCTGGAAAAGGTCTGCCTGCTGGGCTGCGGCGTGACCACCGGGATTGGTGCGGTGATCAACACTGCCAAGGTCAAGCCGGGCGATACCGTGGCCATCTTTGGCCTGGGCGGCATCGGCCTGTCGGCCGTGATCGGTGCGGTCAAGGCCAAGGCCGCGCGCATCATTGCGATCGACATCAACCCGGGCAAGTTCGAGATCGCCAAGCAGTTGGGCGCCACCGATTGTGTGAATCCGAAAGATTTCGACCGTCCGATCCAGGAGGTCATTGTCGACATGACCGATGGCGGCGTGGACTTTTCCTTTGAGTGCATCGGCAATGTCCAATTGATGCGTGCGGCACTGGAATGCTGCCACAAAGGCTGGGGCGAGTCGGTGATCATCGGCGTGGCCGGCGCTGGCCAGGAAATCGCCACCCGTCCGTTCCAGTTGGTCACCGGGCGCGTATGGCGCGGGTCGGCCTTTGGTGGGGTGCGCGGTCGCAGCGAATTGCCAAGCTATGTGGAAATGGCCCAGACCGGCGAGATTCCACTGGACACTTTCATCACCCACACCATGGGCCTGGAAGACATCAACAAGGCTTTTGACCTGATGCATGAAGGCAAGAGCATTCGCACCGTCATCCACTTTTAAGCGCAGCGCCAAGCGCCAAGCTGTAAGCGGCAAGCGGGTTCCCCTCTCTTGCGGTTCACAGCTTGCGGCTTGAAGCTGGGAGTACTCCCATGAGTCTGGAAAACATCTCATGCCAGAAGAGCTTCGGTGGCTGGCACAAACGCTACAGACATCACTCCCAAGTGCTGGGTTGCGACATGGTGTTTGCCGTGTACCTGCCACCCCAGGCGGAGCAGGGTGGCAAGTTGCCGGTGCTGTATTGGTTGTCGGGCTTGACCTGCACCGATGAGAACTTCATGCACAAGGCTGGTGCCATGCGCCTGGCGGCCGAGCTTGGCTTGATCATCGTGGCGCCGGACACCAGTCCGCGTGGTGCCGATGTGCCGGGGGACCCTGAAGGCGCCTGGGACTTTGGCCTAGGGGCCGGGTTTTACGTGAATGCCACCCAGCAACCCTGGGCCAAACACTATCGGATGCACGACTACGTGGTGCAGGAATTACCGGCATTGGTCGAGGCGCATTTCCCGGCCTCGGACAAACGCGGCGTCAGCGGTCACTCCATGGGTGGCCACGGTGCACTGGTGTGCGCACTGCGTAACCCGGGGCGCTACCAGTCGGTCTCGGCGTTCGCGCCGATCAACAACCCAATGGATTGCCCGTGGGGTCAGAAGGCCTTTTCGCGCTATCTGGGTGAAGAGCGTTCGAAGTGGCGAGAGTGGGATGCTACGGTGCTGATCAGCGAAGCCAGCGAACAGCTGCCGCTGCTGGTCGACCAGGGTGATCGGGACGACTTCCTCGCCACCCAACTCAAGCCTGAAGCCTTGCAGCAGGCAGCCAAACTCGCCGGCCATCCGCTGACCTTGCGCCTGCAACCGGGCTACGACCACAGCTATTTCTTCATCGCCAGCTTCATCGATGATCACTTACGGCATCACGCGCACGCCCTAGGCGCCTAAAGCAGGTAGAATCACGCCCTGACTCAATCAGGGCGTTTTTTTATGCGTATTGGCCACGGCTACGATGTGCACCGTTTTGCTGAAGGCGATTTCATCACTCTGGGCGGCGTGCGGATTGCACACAGCTTCGGGCTGCTCGCCCACTCCGACGGCGACGTATTGTTGCACGCGTTGAGCGATGCCTTGCTGGGTGCTGCGGCACTGGGCGATATCGGTAAACACTTCCCCGATACCGACCCCCAGTTCAAGGGTGCTGACAGCCGTGTGCTGTTGCGTCATGTCGTTGCGCTGATTCACGCCAAGGGCTGGAAAGTCGGCAACGTCGACAACACCATCGTCGCCCAGGCGCCGAAAATGGCTCCCCATATCGAAGCGATGCGCGCGCTGATTGCCGCCGATCTTCAAGTTGAACTGGATCAAGTGAACGTGAAAGCTACCACCACCGAAAAACTCGGCTTTGTCGGTCGCGAAGAAGGCATTGCCGTGCATTCCGTTGCCTTGTTGCTGCGCCCATGAACGAAGCGCAATTGCTCGGCCCGCGTGCCTACGGCGAACCCCTCGGCAGCGCCGTACTGAAAGCCATCGCGGAAGATTTCCAGGTCGATGAAGTGCTCGATATTCCGCTGACTGGCGATGGTGAGCACCTGTGGATCTGGGTGGAAAAGCGCGGCCTGAACACCGAGGAAGCGGCACGACGCATCGCCAAGGCCGCCGGCGTGCCCTTGCGCACCGTCAGCTATGCCGGCCTGAAGGATCGTCAAGCGCTGACCCGACAGTGGTTCAGCGTGCAATTACCGGGCAAGGCCGATCCGGATTTGTCGGCGGCTGAAAACGACACCCTGAAAATTCTCAAGACCGCCCGGCACAAGCGCAAGCTGCAACGGGGCGCGCATTCGGCCAACGGTTTTACCTTGCGCCTGACCCAGTTCGCCGGTGACAAAGAGGCGCTCGAAGCGCGTCTGCAACTGATCGTCAAGCAGGGCATTCCCAATTACTTCGGTGCACAACGTTTCGGCCATGACGGTGGCAACGTGGTGGACGCGCGTGCCTGGGCGGCACGCAAGGCCTTGCCGGAGCAGCGCAATGTGCGTTCGCGGTTGCTGTCCACCGCCCGTAGCTTTCTGTTCAATCAGGTGCTGGCGGCGCGTGTTGCCGACGGTAGTTGGCAGCGCGCTCAGGTTGGCGACTTACTGGCTTTCACCGACAGCCGCAGCTTTTTCCCGGCTGGCGAAGCGGAGTGCAGCGACCCGCGCCTGGCGATCCTCGACCTGCATCCGACCGGGCCGCAATGGGGCGAGGGCGATTCACCTGCCGCTGGTGCGACTCATGAGCTGGAGCAACGGATCGCCACGAACGAAGCGGACCTGCGCGATTGGCTGGTAAACGCCGGAATGAGCCATGAACGACGCATCCTGCGGCTGCCCATTGGCGGGTTGACGTGGCATTATCCTTCGCTGGACATTCTGCAACTGGAATTCGTCCTGCCGGCCGGATGCTTCGCCACCGTATTGGTGCGTGAACTCGTTGATCTGGTGCCGGTGGGGCAGACGGACAGCCCATGCGTATTCTGATTTCTAACGACGACGGGGTAACCGCACCCGGTCTCGCCGCGCTTTATGCTGCGCTGGCGGATTACACCGAGTGCGTGGTTATCGCCCCGGACCAGGACAAGAGCGGCGCCAGCAGTTCGCTGACGCTGGACCGTCCGCTGCACCCGCAAACCCTGGCCAACGGCTTTATCAGCCTGAATGGCACGCCGACCGATTGTGTGCACCTGGGCCTCAACGGCTTGCTCGAGCGCGAGCCGGACATGGTGGTTTCCGGGATCAACCTGGGTGCCAACCTGGGGGACGACGTGCTGTATTCCGGTACGGTTGCGGCGGCACTCGAAGGGCGCTTCCTCGCCAAGCCGTCCTTTGCGTTTTCCCTGGTCTCGCGGCAGGTGGATAATTTGCCGACAGCCGCCTACTTTGCGCGCAAACTGGTGGAAGCTCATGCCGAGCTGAATCTGCCGCCGCGCACGGTGTTGAACGTGAACATTCCGAACCTGCCGCTGGACCACATCCGGGGCATTCAACTGACCCGCCTGGGCCACCGGGCACGCGCTGCGGCGCCGACCAAGGTGGTCGACCCACGCGGCAAGTCCGGCTACTGGATTGCTGCGGCCGGCGATGCGGAAGATGGTGGGCCGGGTACGGATTTCCATGCCGTCATGCAGGGGTATGTCTCCATCACCCCGCTGCAGCTCGATCGCACCTTCAATGATGCCTTTGCCAGTCTCGATGGCTGGCTGGAGGGGCTGCGCTGATGGCTCGCGAGCAAGACGATATGCTGCGCCGCGGGATCGGGATGACTTCCCAGCGGACCCGTGAACGCTTGATCCAGCGACTTTATGAAGAAGGCGTGAGCAACGCTCAGGTCCTGGAAGTGATCCGCCGTACACCGCGCCATCTGTTTGTCGATGAAGCGCTGGCCCACCGTGCCTACGAAGACACGGCCTTGCCGATTGGCCACAACCAGACCATTTCCCAGCCTTATATGGTGGCACGCATGAGCGAGCTGCTTTTAGAGGCGGGGCCGTTGGACAAGGTAATGGAGATCGGTACCGGTTCCGGCTATCAGACGGCTGTATTGTCGCAACTGGTGGAACGGGTGTTTTCGGTCGAGCGGATCAAGGTCCTGCAGGATCGGGCCAAAGAGCGCCTGGTGGAATTGAACCTGCGCAACGTGGTGTTTCGCTGGGGCGATGGTTGGGAAGGCTGGCCGGCATTGGCACCTTACAACGGCATTATCGTCACGGCGGTGGCGACCGATGTGCCCCAGGCATTGCTGGATCAGTTGGCGCCAGGAGGGCGTCTGGTGATTCCGGTTGGGTCAGGCGAGGTTCAACAATTGTTGCTGATCATCCGCGAGGAACAGGGGTTTTCCAGGCGTGTCCTGGGCTCGGTGCGCTTCGTCCCGTTGCTTAACGGGCCATTGGCCTGAGCATTTGTTCAACGGCGCTGAATTCTCTCCGATTACCTTGGTCTTACAGCGGCAAGGATGGCTTCAACGTCGTTGTACTACAGCCGGTAAACGCAGGCTTGTATCGATTTCGTTTTGCCGACGGTAATGCGCCAGCGGCCAGTTATACTTGCGACACTTCATGCCTGAACCAGGCATCTACTATTTTCAGCCACCAGAAAGGGAGCGGCGGGTGAGTCTCAAAGTCATTGCGCAGCGTATTGGTACAAAAAGCTTTCAGTGCCTGGTGACTGGCCTTGTCTTGAGCTCATTGCTGGTCGGTTGCTCCAGCACCAAGTCGAGTGACGTGCGGGTTGTCGATCGCAACAGCACGGCCGCCCAGCGTCCTGCCGTTACCACCGGCCAGTACGTAGTCCGTCGCGGCGATACCTTGTTTTCAATCGCTTTCCGCTACGGCTGGGACTACAAAGCCCTCGCCGCGCGCAACAACATTCCTACGCCTTATACGATACATCCGGGTCAGACGATTCGCTTCGATGGGCGCTCGGGTTCAACGCCGACCCCGGTCGTAACGTCCTCCACCACCAACTCTTCGTCTTCCGGAAAATTCACGGTTACTCGCCGTCCGGCTTCGGCGACCGGCACCAGTACGGCCACTGCTGCACCGTCTACTGCCAGCAAGCCCGCGCCGGCGCCATTGCCTCCAGCGGGGCCCGCTCCCACAGGATGGGGTTGGCCATCTAATGGCATTCTTATTGGAAAATTCTCTTCAAACGGTAGTTTGAATAAAGGAATTGATATCGCCGGAGATTTGGGACAGCCTGTTTTAGCTGCGTCTGATGGGACTGTCGTTTACGCCGGGAGTGGCTTGCGGGGCTACGGTGAATTGGTCATTATCAAACACAGCGATACCTACGTCAGTGCCTACGGTCACAACCGCAGGCTGTTGGTTCGGGAGGGGCAGCAGGTCAAGGTTGGGCAGACAATTGCCGAAATGGGGTCAACGGGTACGGACCGGGTGAAACTGCATTTTGAGATTCGCCGACAAGGTAAGCCAGTAGATCCGCTGCAATTCCTGCCACGTCGTTGATTTGTTACCAGCCTGTTCCTTCACGTAGAGGAACAGGCTCCAGCGTTGCCAAGGATAAAGGCGCCGCTTGAGCTTGAGGTCGAACTCACCAAAGGACTATAACAATGGCTCTCAGTAAAGAAGTGCCGGAGTTTGACATCGACGATGAGGTTCTCCTGATGGAGACCGACGTCGCATCGGATCAGACGTCGAATGAGGGGTCTGCTACACCTTCAGTTCGCGCAAAATCCAAACACTCCGCCTCACTCAAGCAACACAAGTACATTGATTACACACGGGCGCTAGATGCTACCCAGTTGTATCTCAATGAAATCGGCTTTTCCCCCCTGTTGTCCCCGGAAGAAGAAGTTCATTTTGCGCGCCTGTCGCAAAGTGGAGATCCGGCCGGGCGTAAACGCATGATTGAAAGCAACTTGCGACTGGTGGTGAAAATCGCCCGACGCTACGTCAATCGTGGGCTGTCATTGCTCGACCTGATCGAAGAGGGCAACCTTGGGCTGATCCGGGCAGTGGAAAAGTTTGATCCGGAGCGTGGCTTCCGCTTTTCGACCTACGCAACCTGGTGGATTCGTCAGACCATCGAGCGCGCGATCATGAATCAAACCCGGACCATCCGGTTGCCGATTCATGTGGTCAAAGAGCTGAATGTCTACTTGCGGGCCGCCCGAGAGCTGACACAAAAGCTCGATCATGAACCCTCACCCGAAGAAATCGCCAACCTGCTGGAAAAACCGGTGGGAGAGGTCAAGCGCATGCTCGGCCTGAACGAGCGGGTTTCTTCGGTCGACGTCTCGTTGGGTCCGGATTCGGATAAAACCCTGCTGGACACCCTGACTGACGACCGCCCTACCGATCCCTGTGAGCTGCTTCAGGATGATGACCTGTCACAGAGTATCGATCAGTGGCTGTGCGAATTGACCGACAAGCAACGAGAGGTGGTGATTCGCCGCTTCGGCTTGCGCGGCCATGAGAGCAGCACGCTGGAAGACGTTGGCCTGGAAATCGGACTGACCCGCGAACGGGTCCGGCAGATCCAGGTTGAAGGACTGAAACGTCTGCGTGAAATTCTCGAGAAAAATGGATTGTCGAGCGAGTCTTTGTTCCAGTAGCAGGAACCCCGGTACTCGATCAGCAAAAACCCCGGCATCTCGGGGTTTTTTGTGCCCGCGATTTCACCACGTGTTTAGCAGGGAGAGTATCCCGGGTGCTTTCCCGGGTTGCTGTAAGCCGTGGCTTACTCTTTCGTAAGTGTTCGGTTTTTATGCTTGCTGGATGAATGCTGTTGCTCAGTAATACATTTTTTAACATGTTGTTTTATAAGTAATTAATTATTAGCGCAGGCACTTCTACACCTACTGTTTAAGCCTAAGCGGTGATTGTGATTGCTGGCGAAGCCTTTAATATCAGCCCTGTGTCGACGGATAGACACAGCCATCAAGGATGATGGTCAAGGAACATCGCAAGGACGTGATTCATCAGGACGATGAAAAGGAACACAGGGACTAGGGAAAAAATGTGGGCGGGTCATACCGCCCCTTTTTTTTGCCAGCTGAAAAGTACCGCGCTCCAAAATGCAAAAAGGCCCGCGAAGGGCCTTTTTTGAGCGTGCAGCGAAGATCAGCGAACCAGGTCTTTGATCTTGCCTTTGACGCCATCAAATTCCGCTGCGTCTGGCAGCGAATCTTTCTTCTCAGTGATGTTGGGCCAGATTTCGGCCAGTTCAACGTTCAGCTGAATGAATTCTTGCATCTCGTCCGGAACTTCGTCCTCGGAGAAGATGGCCACAGCAGGGCATTCCGGCTCGCACAGGGCGCAGTCGATGCACTCATCCGGGTGAATCACCAGGAAGTTCGGGCCTTCGTAAAAGCAGTCCACCGGACAGACTTCTACGCAGTCGGTGTACTTGCACTTGATGCAGTTGTCGGTGACGACGAAGGTCATTTCTAATTCTCTCCTCAGGCGGCGTGCTGCGCCCCTTCACGGTGGGGTCGCCAGGTTTGGGAGCGCTTGCCTGCAGACCAGGCTAATAGCCTGCAGCACCCCAAACCGCGCGAGATTCTAACAGCTTGCAGGCAACAGCGTTAGATCCGTGTCTTCAGTGTATAGAGCATTTCGAGTGCACGACGTGGTGTCAGGTCATCCAGATCGAGTTTTGCCAGTTCATCCAGCACCGGGTGGGGCAGGCTGGCGAACATGTCGCTCTGCTGCGGCGCTGCCGGTTTGCCTTTGGCTGGAGCCGGGACTTCATGGGGCAGGCTGGTGGTTTCCAGGCGGCTCAAGTGCTCTCGGGCGCGCAGGATGACCTCTGTGGGCACACCCGCCAGTTGTGCCACCGCCAGGCCGTAGCTCTGGCTGGCGGGGCCAGGCAGCACGTGGTGGAGGAAAACGATGCGCTCGTTGTGTTCGGTGGCGTTGAGATGCACGTTGGCCACCAATGGCTGGGCTTCCGGCAGCACCGTCAACTCGAAGTAGTGGGTAGCGAACAGCGTGTAGGCGCGCAGTTGGGCCAGGCGCTCGGCCGCCGCCCAGGCCAGGGACAAGCCGTCGAAGGTGCTGGTGCCACGGCCCACTTCGTCCATCAGCACCAGGCTGCGTTCGGTGGCATTGTGCAGAATGTTCGCGGTTTCGCTCATTTCCACCATAAAGGTCGAGCGCCCGCCTGCAAGGTCGTCACTGGAGCCGATCCGGGTGAAGATCCGGTCCACCAGCGACAACTCACAGCTGGCCGCCGGCACGAAGCTGCCGATGTGCGCCAGCAACACGATCAGTGCAGTCTGGCGCATATAGGTGGATTTACCGCCCATGTTCGGCCCGGTGATCACCAGCATCCGGGTGTTGTCGTCCAGGCTCAGGTCGTTGGCCACGAACGGGGTGCTCAGCACTTGCTCGACCACTGGGTGGCGGCCCTGGCTGATGCGCATGCACGGCTCGCTGACGAAACGCGGGCAGTTCAGATCAAGGTTCAACGCGCGTTCGGCCAGGTTGCTCAGCACATCCAGCTCGGCCAGTGCCGCTGCAGTGTCCTGCAAGGGTGGCAATTGGCTGATCAAGTCCTCGAGCAGGGCTTCATAAAGCATTTTCTCGCGAGCCAGCGCTCGGCTCTTGGCCGACAGTGCCTTGTCTTCGAATGCCTTGAGTTCCGGCGTAATGAAACGCTCGGCACCCTTGAGCGTCTGCCGCCGGATGTAGTCGGCGGGGGCCTGTTCGGCCTGCTTGCTCGGCAGTTCGATGAAGTAGCCGTGAATCCGGTTGTAACCGACCTTCAGGTGGGACAGGCCGGTGCGCGCCTTTTCCCGGGCTTCCAGGTCGATGAGGAACTGGCCGGCGTTCTCGCTCAGCGATTGCAGCTCGTCGAGCTCGGTGTCGTACCCGGTTTTCAACACCCCACCGTCGCGGATCACTGCGGGCGGGTTGTCGATGATGGCTTTTTCCAGCAGCGCCGCCAGTTCGGGATAGGTGCTGGTGGTCACGGCCAGTTGGTTCAGGTGCGACGCTTCCAGTTCGCTCATCGCCACTTGCAGTTGCGGCAGGGCGCCGAGGGCGTCACGCAGGCGTGCCAGGTCGCGCGGGCGAGCGTTGCGCAGGCCGATCCGCGCCAGGATTCGCTCTATGTCGCCGATCTCCTTGAGCTGCGGTTGCAGTTTCTCGAAGCGATAGCCATCCAGCAGGCAGGTGATCGAACTCTGCCGCGCCTGTAGCACCTGCAGGTCGCGCAACGGGCGGTTCAGCCAGCGGGTCAGCAGGCGGCTGCCCATGGCAGTCTGGCAACGATCGACCACCGATTGCAGGGTGTTATCGCGGCCACCGGCCAGGTTGGTGTCCAGTTCCAGGTTGCGTCGGCTCGCGCCGTCCAGCACCACGGTGTCGTCCAGGCGTTCATGCCGCAGGCTGCGCAAGTGCGGCAGGGCGGTACGCTGGGTTTCCTTGGCATAGCTCAGGAGGCAACCGGCAGCGCCGATAGCCAGGGTCAGGTTCTCGCAGCCAAAACCCTTGAGGTCCTGGGTGGAAAATTGCTGGCACAGGCTCTTGAACGCCGAATCTCGCTCAAAATCCCACGGCGCGCGACGACGAACGCCACGCCGTTTTTCCGCCGGCAGGTCTTTTGGCCAGTCATCCGGGATCATCAGTTCCACCGGGTTGACCCGTTCCAGCTCGGCCAGCAGGTTTTCCCAGCCTTTGATTTCCAGCACCGTGAAGTTGCCGCTGGTGATGTCCAGTACGGCCAGGCCGAACAGGCGCTCGTCACCCAGCACAGCAGCGATCAGGTTGTCGCGCCGTTCGTCCAGCAACGCCTCGTCGCTGACGGTGCCGGGGGTGATGATGCGCACCACCTGGCGATCCACCGGCCCTTTGCTGGTCGCCGGATCACCCACCTGCTCACAGATCACTACTGATTCGCCCAGCTTGACCAGCTTGGCGAGGTAACCTTCGGCGGCATGGTAAGGAATCCCACACATCGGAATCGCCTGGCCGGCCGACTGCCCACGCGCCGTCAGGGTGATGTCCAGCAGCTTGGCGGCTTTCTTCGCGTCTTCGTAGAAGATCTCGTAGAAGTCCCCCATGCGATAGAACATCAACTGGTCTGGGTGCTGGTTCTTCAGGCGCCAGTACTGCTGCATCATCGGGGTGTGGGAGGACAGGTCGGAAAGTGCTTTATTCATCGGGTAATCAGGCGGATTCATTCAAAGGGGTGGGTAAAGGAGGGCGTTGCCCAGGCCTTTGCGCGATGGGCGCAAGGTTACCATGGGCGGCTCCGCACGACCCAGGGATGAACGCCAAGTGGGGGGGTTTTGCGAATCTGAAGGGCAATTTATGCGAAACAGCATTTGTCATCCCGAAAAAGAATCCGCATTATGCAAAGTATGCAAAAACGCAATGTTTCTACCGTCCTCAGGGCGCTGCTCGATCAACACGGGATCTCCCCTACGGAGCTTCACCGGCGTACCGGCGTGCCGCAATCCACCCTCTCGCGGATACTCGGCGGCAAGATCGCCGATCCGGCGGATAAACACATCTCGAAGATCGCCGAGTATTTTCGTGTGAGCACCGACCAGTTGCGTGGCCGTGTCGATGTCGCGCCGGGTTACCCGCCTCCACGAGCTCCCGCGCACTCGGAGCTCAAGGACATCAGCCTGTGGGATGACGACACTCCCATCGAAGACGACGAGGTCTCGGTACCCTTTCTGCGCGAGGTTGAATTGGCTGCTGGATCAGGAAGATTCGTGATCGAAGAAAGCGAGCGCGCCAGCCTGCGTTTTGGCAAGCGCAGCCTGCGCCACAACGGCGTGCAATTCGATCAGGCCAAATGCGTGACCGTGCGCGGCAACAGCATGTTGCCGGTGCTGCGTGATGGCGCCACGGTAGGGGTGAATGCCGGCAAATGCGGGATCGGCGATATCGTCGACGGCGATCTCTACGCGATCAACCACAACGGCCAGTTGCGCGTGAAACAGCTGTATCGACTGCCCACCGGGATTCGCCTGCGCAGCTTCAATCGCGATGAGCATCCGGATGAGGACTATGGCTTCCAGGATATCCAGACCGGGCAGATCGTAATCCTGGGGCATGTGTTCTGGTGGGGTATGTACGCTCGCTGATTGTCTCTTGTGCCAATCCCAACCCGTCCTCTGGCGGGTTTTTTTGCGCCTGGAGTTTTTTTTGGGGGGAGGTGAATTGTTTTGATGCATTTATGCATGAATATTCGCTGAGTGTGATGGGTTTCCGATTGACTATATATGCATCAGTGCATAATGTTTTGACTCGTCACTCAGGAGCAATCAAATGACAATCGAACAGCAAGCCTTGCTGGAGATCCCTGTCTGGCTGGTCATTGCACTCACGCTGCTGGGTGGCTTGTCTGGTGAAATGTGGCGTGCGGACAAGGAGGGTGAGCGCGGCTGGTCATTGGTCCGGCGCCTGAGCCTGCGCTCTGGGTCGAGCATGATCTGCGGTGTCTCGGTGGTGATGCTGTTATATGCCGCCAACATCTCGGCCTGGACAGCTGCCGCATTCGGCTGCCTGACGGCGATGGCCGGTGCGGATTTCGCCATTGGCTTGTATCAGCGCTGGGCGGCCAGGCGCATCGGCGTAGTGGAAGACCAGGCCCCAGAGGATCAGCGGTAGTGCGCGGGCACGGCGCCACTCATATTTTGATTTCCCCAGCGCCTTGCAAGCGCAACCTGCTCATGTAGGGTAGTGCTCACGCCCGTCTGATAAGGAGAGAGTCGTGAATGAAATCACTCAGCTGGCCGCGGAACTGGGCCGGCGTCTACAGGTTCTCAATGCCCACGTCAGCACGGCCGAATCCTGCACCGGGGGCGGTATCGCCGAGGCGATCACCCGGATTGCCGGCAGTTCGGCCTGGTTCGAGGCGGGGTATGTCACGTACTCCAATCGCCAGAAAACCCAGCAATTGAAGGTGCCGGGCGAGTTGTTCGAGCAGGTCGGGGCGGTGAGTCGCGAGGTCGTGGAGGCCATGGTTCGCGGCGCGCAGCGCAACAGCCATGCGCGGTTTGCCGTGGCGGTCAGCGGGATCGCCGGGCCTGACGGCGGCTCGCCGGCCAAGCCGGTGGGGACTGTCTGGCTGGCCTGGGGGGTGGGCGAGGCCGTGTTTAGCGAGTGCCGGCACTTCCCCGGTAACCGCGATGAGGTCCGCCGACAAACGGTGAAGGCCGCGCTAGAGGGCTTGCTGCAACATGCCGCCGGAGAAATCTCAAATCAGGGGTAGGCGATCCACAATCGCTGTGGAATAATACTGTCTACTTATACAGGTGTTGGCCGTCAGGCCTTATTGATTACGTGAGGACTTTAATGGACGACAACAAGAAGAAAGCCTTGGCTGCGGCCCTGGGTCAGATCGAACGTCAATTCGGCAAGGGTGCCGTAATGCGTATGGGCGATCAGGACCGTCAGGCGATCCCGGCTATCTCCACTGGCTCTCTGGGTCTGGACATCGCACTCGGCATTGGCGGCCTGCCAAAAGGCCGTATCGTTGAAATCTACGGTCCTGAATCTTCCGGTAAAACCACCCTGACCCTGTCGGTCATCGCCCAAGCGCAAAAAGCCGGTGCGACCTGCGCGTTCGTCGATGCCGAGCACGCCCTGGACCCGGAATACGCCGGCAAACTGGGGGTCAACGTCGACGACCTGCTGGTTTCCCAGCCGGACACCGGCGAGCAAGCCCTGGAAATCACCGACATGCTGGTGCGTTCCAACGCGGTTGACGTGATCATCGTCGACTCCGTGGCTGCACTGGTACCCAAGGCGGAAATCGAAGGCGAGATGGGCGACATGCACGTGGGCCTGCAAGCCCGCCTGATGTCCCAGGCGCTGCGTAAAATCACCGGTAACATCAAGAACGCCAATTGCTTGGTGATCTTCATCAACCAGATCCGGATGAAAATCGGCGTGATGTTCGGCAGCCCGGAAACCACCACCGGTGGTAA
Source organism: Pseudomonas sp. P5_152 (assembly GCF_033989915.1). Taxonomy (NCBI): domain Bacteria; kingdom Pseudomonadati; phylum Pseudomonadota; class Gammaproteobacteria; order Pseudomonadales; family Pseudomonadaceae; genus Pseudomonas; species Pseudomonas sp. P5_152. Next base: position 4,343,333 of record NZ_JASFAH010000002.1, read on the forward strand.
CGCGCTGAAGTTCTACGCCTCGGTTCGCCTGGACATCCGCCGTACTGGCGCGGTGAAAGAAGGCGACGAAGTGGTCGGCAGCGAAACCCGCGTCAAAGTCGTCAAGAACAAGGTGGCGGCACCGTTCCGTCAGGCCGAGTTCCAGATTCTTTACGGCAAGGGCATCTACCTCAATGGCGAGATGATCGACCTGGGTGTGTTGCACGGTTTTGTTGAGAAGTCCGGTGCCTGGTATGCCTACAACGGCAGCAAGATCGGTCAGGGCAAGGCCAACTCGGCCAAGTTCCTGCAGGACAACCCGGACATTGCAGCCAAGCTCGAGAAGCAGATTCGCGACAAGCTGCTGACGCCGGTGGACCTCAACGCCGCGCCGGTCAAAGAGACTGAAGATGACCTGGCCGACGCTGATATCTGATTGATCCCATGACCGCCGTACTCGATACCCTCGTCGCGGTGCGGCGAACCGCAATGGACCTGCTAGCGCGACGCGAGCACGGTCGAGTCGAGCTGACGCGTAAACTGCGTCAGCGCGGCGCCCCCGATGAAATGATCGACACTGCCCTCGACCGTCTGACGGAAGAGGGGTTGCTGTCCGAATCCCGTTACCTCGAAAGTTTCGTTTCCTACCGGGCCCGTTCAGGCTACGGCCCTTTGCGCATTCGTGAAGAGTTGAGCCAGCGCGGATTGCAGCGCGCTGATATCGAACTCGCCTTGCGCGAGTGTGGAATCAGCTGGCAGGCACAACTGGAAGACACCTGGCGCCGTAAATTTGCCGGGCATTTACCAATCGATGCCCGCGAGCGTGCCAAGCAAGGGCGCTTCCTCGCTTATCGCGGTTACTCCATGGAGATGATCGGCCGGTTGTTCAGCGGCCGAGCAATGGACGACTAAAAAAGCCCGACTAGAAATAGTCGGGCTTTTTTATTCACGTCACTTTGATGGGGTCCCGTTGGCGCTGGGCAGTTGCGGGCTGGGAGGTGACCCAGTTTTCCGGCAGGTTGAGGTAGTCCACCAACTCACGCAGGCGCCCATGATCCCGGGCATTGAAGGTGAACGCCAGACGCGCCAAGTGGCTGAACTGCGCTTCGTCATGCTCCTCGCCACTGTAGGCATGCTGGTGAAAGTGATCGCTGAGGCACAGATCGGCGAACGCCACTTGCAGGTGTGCCAGCGCCTGCTCGGTGAGCGCGTGATTCATACGGATCACAAACTGGTTTTTTAGCCAGCGGCTGGAGTGGAAGTTGCTGTAGAACTGATTGATTTGCGCCACGGCTTCCTCGGCGTTATCCACCAGACGCACCAGCTTCAGGTCGTTGGGCAGGATGTAGCGATTGGCCTCCAATTGATTGCGGATAAACTCCAATGCGCTTTCCCAGAACTTGCCGCCCGGTGCATCCAGCAGCACCACGGGTACCAGTGGGCTTTTGCCGGTCTGGATCAGGGTCAGTACTTCCAGGGCTTCGTCCAGTGTGCCGAAGCCGCCCGGGCACAGCACCAGCGCGTCGGCTTCCTTGACGAAGAACAGTTTGCGGGTGAAGAAAAAGTGGAAGGGCAGCAAGTTGGCAGTGCCACCGACGGTGGGGTTGGCATGCTGTTCGAAGGGCAGGGTGATGTTGAACCCAAGGCTGTGATCACGGCCGGCGCCTTCGTGAGCGGCGGCCATGATCCCGCCACCGGCTCCGGTGATCACCATCAGGTCCGATTGCGCGAGTTTTTCCCCCAGTTCACGGGCCAGTGCATACAGCGGGTGCTCCACCGGAGTACGCGCTGAGCCGAACACGGTGACCTTGCGGCGTCCCTTGAACTGTTCCAGCACACGGAAAGCGTGCTCCAGTTCGCGCAAGGCTTGTAGGGTGATCTTGGCATTCCAGCGGTTGTGGTCGTCCTGGGCCATGCGCAGGACGGTCAGCATCATGTCGCGGTAGATCGGAATGTTCGGGCTGTTGGGGGAAACCAGGTTGAGTTGTTCTTCGATCTTGCTCGTGAGATCGACACCGTTGTTCTGAAAATGACGTATCAGAAGGTCATTCGGTTGGTAAGGCATTCAACTTCTCCTTCTACACAGAACCTTCGGCCCGACCGAAAGATTCGTCGGGGCCGCGACACACCTCGTGTCGCCTGGGCATTGCAGCCAACCCGACTCGCCGCGGACGGCCGTCGAGTCATCCAGACGGGTTCTGTTTATCCCTTGGATGAAAGAAATGTTCGCAAGACACCGCTCTGGATGGCAGCCCCTTTTCTGCCGTGAGCATTGAACATCGACAGGTTAAATCTAGACGCTCGGCGTCAGTTGCGCTGACTTGATCATGGTCCTGAAAAGTCTGTGCTGGCAATAGCTTGTTGGCGATAGGTGATCGACTTTCACCGCTTGTCTGAAGCTCCACCTTAGGCGCTACGCTCTGATTTACTGAAATACAGACACGCAACACATTTGTCGTGCGTCCAGGGCAAGACGCAAGGCACCAGGAGCTGTGGGGAGTCATCGCGCAAGTAGTGGCGATTCTTAGGCACGGAGGCGGGTTATGACTCTGGTGATACTGGAGATCGATACGCAGCTGTATCAGATGCTCAAGTCGGCAGCCGAGGACCATCAGGTGAGCCTGGAGGAGGAATGTCGACGGCGGCTGGAGGGCAGGGAACAGCGCTCGCCTTATTTGCAGGCGCTGGTGGCGGAATTGCGCGCCGATGAAGAGCAGCGACGCGCGGGTTCGGGCTAGTTACTTGTTCTTTTTCGCAGGCTCTGCCGGGCAGTCCGATTCCTGGAATCGGGCCGAGGCCACCGGGCGGTTGGTTTTGTTCTCGGTGAATTCGTAACGCAAGATCGCGCCCTGGGCCATCAACTTGCGGTAGTTGGGGTTGCGGCAAACGCTGGCACCCAGTTGCAGGTAGACGGCTTTCGGGTTGGCGCGCATTTCTTCGGCGTACACCGATTGCACGCTGAGGTGATCAACCAGCTCCTTGCCTTCGACCGTGTAGCCCTGGTCCAGAATGTTGTCACTGACTTCGCGAGGCAGGCCAACGTTACTTTCCGCGGCCACCTTCTCCAGCATCTTGCTCAGGTTCAAGTCTTTCAGGGACGCGGCCTGGGCGCAGAAAGGCAAAGCCAGCACAAGGGCGGCGGTGGGGACGATTAGGCGCAGCATGAAACTCTCCTGATTCAGTGACTGGTGCTTCGACCCGTCACAGGGCTGAGCGTTCAGTGGCGGCAAATTATAGGGTGCGGGCGGCGGGTGGTACAGGCTTGCGCGGGCTGCTCTGGTAAACTGCCGGCACTTTATTGCCCTGCCGAGCGCTTTTTGTGTCGATTCAATCCCCTTGCCATCGAAACCTGCCATGAGCCACGCCGTTTCCCGTTTGCGCGCCCAGCGCCTGGCCCGTGCCGTCCGCCCCTTTGTTGCGCGGGGTTCGCGAGCTGAGCGGTGCGCCGGCTGCCGGGTGATCCCCAGCCATTGCATGTGTGCCTGGCGGCCGACCGTTGCCGCCAAATCGGCCATGTGCCTGGTGATGCATGATGTCGAGCCGATGAAACCGAGCAATACCGGCTGGCTGATTGCCGACGTGATCGAGCAGACCAGTGCGTTTCCCTGGTCGCGTACCGAAGTCGAGCCGGGTTTGCTGGCCTTGATCGCCGATCCCCAGTGGCAGCCGTACATCGTGTTTCCGGGGGAGTTTGTCGCCCCGCAGCGGGTGGTGAGCGAGGTCCGGCTGGAACCGGGCAAGCGCCCGCTGTTCATTCTGCTGGACGCGACCTGGAGCGAGGCGCGCAAGATGTTCCGCAAGAGCCCTTATCTCGAGCATTTGCCGGTGTTGAGCCTGCAGCCCGAGCAACTGTCGCGCTACAAGTTGCGCCGTTCCAAGCGCGATGATCACTTCTGCACCGCCGAAGTGGCCGCGCTCTGCCTGGAACTGGCCGACGACCTAGCCGCCAGCGAAGTGCTGGACGCCTACCTGGACGTCTTCAGCACCCATTACCTGTCAGCCAAGTTTCAGCAGGCGATCGATCCGCTCGACGCAGTCCACGCTCGCCTCAAGCCCTACCTCTAGGTTGTGCTGCGAGTCAGCGCTGGGCTTTTTGGCCAGAGCTGGGCTGCCAGCATCCCGGCCAGCATCAACCCACAGCCGACATAGCCGCGCGGGCTCAGTTCCTCACCCAGTAACCAGGCCCCGGCAATGGCGGCAAACACCGCCTCCAGGGAAAAAATGATCGCGGCATGGGAGGCGATTGCGTCTTTCTGGGCGATCACCTGCAAGGTGTAGCCGATGCCGACCGCAATCAGGCCGCCATAGAGGATGGCCGGGCCGGCGGCGATGATTGCGTTGAGCTCGAAGGTCTCCAGGCACAGGGCCAGGACCAGGCTGACCACCGCGCAGGTAGTGAACTGCAGGAATGCCAGGCGAATCGGGTCGTGGCGGCTGGCGAAAACGCCCACCAGCACCACGTGTCCACCCCAGACAAAGGCGCCGATCAATTGCAACCAGTCGCCGGACGCAACCTGGAACTGATCGCCGACGCTGAGCAGGAACATTCCGACCACCGCCAGAATCGCCCCGAACCAGGTGCCGAGCCCGGTCTTGTGGCCAATCAACAGCCCCAGCAGTGGCACGACGATGACGTAGAGCCCGGTGATGAAACCGGCGTTGGTCACGCTGGTGAACAAGAGACCGACCTGTTGCAGGTTGATCCCCAGAGCCAGGGCGAGGCCCATCAGGCCGCCACCGATCAACAAGCCACGGGTCAGGAAGGGCTCGTGGTGGCTGTTCTGACGGGAGCCACGCAGGACCAGCGGTAGCAGACACAACGAACCAAGCGCGAAGCGCAGGCCGGAATAGAGGAAAGGACCGATGTGATCCATGCCGGAGGTTTGTGCGACAAATCCTGATCCCCAAATCATCGCGGTGATCAACATCAGGACATCGGCACGCAGGGCTTTGGTCTGCATGATGGCACTCTTATTAGTTAGCCAGCTAAGATGCCGTAAAGGATGCGGCTTGACCACCCCGGCTTCGCTGGGCATCCTTGGCGCCGATTAGGGTGCGGCCGAAGATTGAAACGCCGGTTTTATGGGCTCTTGGCGTTGAACGTACCCTGTTGGTTGCGCCTGCTGGTGCTACCTTGAGTTGTTTTGGTGAGGCTTGAATGCATCAGGCCTGCCATAAAAAACAGGATCATTTGAACAATGGCCACATACGAAATCCTGATTGCCGATGACCACCCTCTCTTTCGTAGCGCACTGCACCAGGCTGTCACCCTGGGGCTGGGCCCGGACGTGCGCCTGGTGGAAGTGGCGAGCATTGCCGAGCTGGAAATCCGTCTGACCGAGAAGGCCGACTGGGACCTGGTGCTACTGGACCTGAACATGCCGGGTGCATACGGATTCTCCGGGCTGGTGCTGTTGCGCGGCCAGTACCCGCAGATTCCGGTGGTGATGGTCTCGGCACAGGAAGAAGCGTCGATCATGGTCAAGTCCCGGGAGTTCGGGGCCAGCGGCTTCATTCCCAAATCCAGCTCGCTGGAAGTGATCCAGCAGGCGGTGCGTGCGGTGCTGGATGGCGACGTGTTCTGGCCACCGCAAGCGTTCGAGGCGGTCAGTGTCTCGCCGGAAGCCAAGGCCGCGAGCGAGGGCCTGGCGAGTTTGACCCCGCAGCAGTTCCGCGTGCTGACCATGGTCTGCGAAGGTTTGCTGAATAAGCAGATTGCCTACGAGCTGAGTGTGTCGGAAGCGACCATCAAGGCCCACGTGACGGCGATTTTCCGCAAGCTGGGGGTACGCACCCGGACTCAGGCGGCGTTGCTCCTGCAACAACTTGAGTCAATTTCGCCGCAGTGAAGCCGGCTCATTCACGCTTTTTTGACTTTTGTTGATCTAGCTTTCCCACTCCTTTTTTCAGTTGCCTACTCATATGTCACCTTTCAAAGGCCAGACCGGCCTCAAACGCATCCTCAACGCTTCGGGCTACTCCCTGGACGGCCTGCGCGCCGCTTTCACCGGCGAAGCGGCTTTTCGGCAACTGGTGTTGCTCAACGTGATACTGATTCCGCTGACCTTCATTCTGAATGTCAGCCGCGTCGAACAGGCTGTGCTGATTGCCGTCTGTCTGCTGGCGCTGATCGTGGAGTTGCTCAACTCCGCAGTAGAAGCGGCCATTGACCGCATCTCCCTCGACCTGCACCCGCTGTCGAAAAACGCCAAGGACATGGGCAGCGCCGCGCAGTTCGTGGCTTTGAGCATGATTGCCCTGGTGTGGGCGGTGATCCTGATCTGACCCCTCAGGCGATGCTCGGCAGCACGATCTCGTCGCTGCGCTGAACCCCGGCGGTGAAGGCGCGGCACAGTTCGAGGAATTCGCGCATGGCTGAGGTCTGGTATTTCTGTTTGTGCCAGATGAAGTAGAACTGCCGCGCCAGGTCCAGATCCGGGGTTTCCACCGCCACCAGGCTGCCGCGTCGGAAGGCGTCGCGCAGGGCCAGGCGGGAAATGCAGCCAATGCCCAGGCCAGACTCGACCGCACGTTTGATCGCTTCGGTGTGTTCCAGCTCCAGGCGGATGTTCAACGCGCTGCGATGATGACGCATGGCCTGATCGAAGGTCAGGCGAGTCCCGGAACCCTGCTCGCGAAGAATCCACGCCTCATGGCTAAGCTCCTCCATGCTGGCAGTGCCGCGTTGTGCCAGCGGATGCTGGGGGGCACAGAACACCACCAGCTCATCTTCGACCCAGCTCTGCACTTCGATGTCCGGATGGCTGCAGTCGCCTTCGATTAGACCCAGATCAATTTCATAGTGCGCGACCTGTTGCACGATATTGGCAGTGTTCTGGACGTGCAGCTTCACCTGGCTCTCGGGGTGGCGCTGCATGAAGCTACCGATCAGCAAGGTCGCCAGGTAATTGCCGATGGTCAGTGTGGCGCCGACCGCCAGGGAACCAAAACCGGACTTGCCGTTGAGCAGGTCCTCGATTTCCTTGGCCTGGTCGAGCAGGGCCACCGCTTGCGGCAACAGCTGTTTACCCAGGGCGTTGAGGCTCAGCCGTTTGCCGGCGCGATCGAACAATTGGCAGCTGCACTGGCGCTCCAGCTCGGTGATCGAGGTGCTGGCCGCCGATTGCGAGAGGTTGAGCAGACCCGCAGCACGGGATACGCTTTCCTGCTGGGCAACGGCGACGAAGACTTGAAGTTGACGTAGAGTAAATCGCATATCTATATAACCGATAACCCTTATCTTAATAATCCATTTAACAGATATTGTCGCTGCCATTAGAATGCGATGCAATTGCGCACAGCGGCGCAGGCAAAATCTCCAGGAGTCCCACGTACATGAGCAACATGAACCACGAGCGTGTCCTCAGTGTTCACCACTGGAACGACACTCTGTTCAGCTTCAAGTGCACCCGCGATCCGGGCCTGCGCTTCGAGAACGGTCAGTTCGTGATGATCGGCCTGCAACAGCCCAACGGCCGCCCGCTTATGCGTGCTTACTCGATTGCCAGCCCAAACTGGGAAGAGCATCTGGAGTTCTTCAGCATCAAGGTGCCTGATGGCCCGCTGACTTCCCAGTTGCAGCACCTCAAGGAAGGCGACGAGATCATCATCAGCAAGAAGCCTACGGGCACGCTGGTGCTGGACGACCTCAAACCTGGCAAACATCTGTACCTGCTCAGTACCGGTACCGGCCTGGCGCCTTTCATGAGCGTGATCCAGGATCCGGAAACCTACGAGCGTTTCGAAAAAGTGATCCTGTGCCACGGCGTGCGTTACGTCAACGAAGTCGCTTACCGCGAGTTCATCACCGAGCACCTGCCGCAGAACGAGTTCTTCGGCGAAGCCCTGCGTGACAAGTTGATCTACTACCCGACCGTGACCCGCGAGCCATTCGAAAACGAAGGCCGTCTGACCGACCTGATGCGCAGCGGCAAGCTGTTCAGCGACATCGGCCTGCCCCCGATCAACCCGCAGGACGACCGCGCCATGTTGTGCGGCAGCCCGAGCATGCTCGACGAGACCAGCGAAGTGCTCAACAGCTTCGGCCTGAAAGTGTCGCCGCGTATGCGTGAGCCGGGTGACTACCTGATCGAGCGTGCGTTCGTCGAGAAGTGACCGAAGGTCACCTGTAGGAGCGAGCCTGCTCGCGATGATCGTCAACGATAACGCATGTTTGCCGGGTAAACGCGGTGTCTTCGAGTTCATCGCTGGCAAGCCAGCTCCTACAAAAAAAGCCCGCGCAGCCTGAGAGGGCAGCGCGGGCTTTTTCGTTTTTGGCGTTTATACCTGCGCGGGAATGACTTCCAGCACACGGATCAGCTCCGGTGTCGGGTAATGCCATCGCACATCCAGATCCCAAAACTGCGCGCCATATTCCCGCTCGGATGTAGGAATTTGGTAGGCCGGGCGTGGGTCTTGTGCCAGGCATTGCTCGATCAGCTCCACCAGGGGCTCTGCAAGGCGCTGAGCGTGCTCGTGAGCCTGTTGCAGCGCTGCGTCCCTCCACTGCACGGGAATCAGCTGCGGCGCGGCACTGGCGATGCTGTTGGAGGCTGTGTCGATGATGTCGGCGTAGGGGACGTAGGGTTTGATGTCCAGAACCGGCGTGCCATCGAGCAGGTCGATGCCCGAAATCCAAAGGCGATTCGCCTCGACCTTGTCCAGTTTCACCACTGACTGCCCGATGCCATTGGGACGGTGGGTTGCGCGCGTGGCAAACACGCCCATGGATTTGTTGCCGCCCAGGCGCGGCGGGCGCACCTTGAGCCGTGGCTTGTCTTCCAGGGCCTGGTGAAACAGGAACAGCAGCCAGACGTGACTGACCTGCTCCAGGCCCTGTACCGCATCACCCTGGTCGAACGGTGCCACCAGCTCCAGGATGCCCCGCGCGGCCGGGGCCAGTTGGGGCTGGCGGGGAATGGCGAACTTCTCCTTGAAGCAGGAGCGCACGAAGCCGATGGGGGAAACGCTGTAGGTCATGGTTTGCGGTCGAGGCGGGATAGAGGCGGGCATGATACCCCGATCAGTCTGGATTCAGTTGTGCCTGTACCGGCCTCTTCGCGAGCAAGCCGCTCCCACAGGTTTTGTGTGCGCTCGAGAACCCTGTGGGAGCGTGGCTTGCCCGCGATGGCCTCACCGCCGATTTCAGAGACTGAATCCGCCATCCAGCGGAATGATGTTCCCGGTCATATACGCTCCAGCAGTGCTCGCCAGACTGATCGCCAGCGCCGCCATCTCTTCCACGCGGCCCCAGCGCTTCATCGGGATCAACGCCGTATCCTCGGCCAGTGCCAGTTCATCATTACCGATGTGCTGGGTCATCTTGCTCGGGAAGCGTCCCGGGGCAATCACGTTGACGTTGATGTGCTGGCTGACCAGCTCCCTGGCGAGAATCCGCGACAGTTGGTGCAGGGCTGCCTTGCTCGGCCCGTAGGCATACGCCTGTTCACCGAAGGAGGAAATCCCGGCGACCGAGCCGATGTTGATGATCCGGGCCGGATTGGCGGCCGAACCGGCCTTGCGCAACAGCGGCAGGAATTGCTGGATGCAGTTGAATACCGAGGTCACGTTCAACTGCATGACTTTTTCCCAGCCCTTGACTGGGTAGCTCTCCAGCGGCGCTCCCCAGGTGGTGCCGGCATTGTTCACCAGGATGTCCAGGTGGCTCACGTGTTCGCCGAGACGACTGGCCAATTGGGCGACGCCTTCTTCTGTGGCGAGGTTGGCCGCGATCGCGTGGCAGTGCCCCAGGGCGCCCAGTTCATCGGCTGTCTGTTGGCAGGCCTCGGCGTCGCGCGCGCAGACATACACCGTCGCTCCTGCTTCGACGAAGGCTTTGGCGATCATTTTGCCGATACCACGGGTGCCGCCGGTCACCAGAGCGGTGCGGCCTTGCAGGGAGAAGTAGGGGTGCATGGCGAATCCTGATAACTGAGGGTCACTACACCCTAGTCGTCAGCCGCGGGAAGCGGAGCCACTATTTTTACCGGGAATGTGCCGCCATACGGGCGGGTCGAGCTGCGGGCGATGGCGTTTAGAAGGGCGCCATCGCCGGCTGGCCGGCTCTTACTGCGGACGGACGCGCAGGGTCAGGCCCTTGAGGAAGTTGCGCAGCAACTGGTCGCCACACGGGCGGTAGTTGGTGTGGCCGAACTTGCGAAACAGTGCGCTCAGCTCCGGCTTGGACACCGGGAACTCGGAGGCCTTGAGGATGGCGTGCATGTCGTCTTCCTTCAGTTCGAAGGCCACGCGCAGTTTCTTCAGGATGATGTTGTTGGTCACCGGCGTTTCGATCGGCTGTGGCGGACGGCTTTCGTCCTTGCCACGCTTGAAAATCACCAGGCCATCGAGGAAATGCGCCATGACGTCGTCGGGGCAGAACACGAAACCTTCTTCCTCGTCTTTCTTGAGGTAGGTAACGAGGTCTTCCTTGGTGACGTCCATGCCGCCGAGTTTGATGATCTCGACGACCTTGTTGTCGCTGATGTCGAGCATGTAGCGCACGCTGCGCAGTACGTCGTTATGAATCATGTGTGCAGTCCTGATCATTCAGCTGTGGGCGTTGCCGGTACCGGCGACACCGAAATGAGTGGCAGCCTCAGAATTTCTCTTTGGCGGACAGATAGCGCCATTGGCCCAGCGGAACCTTGCCGATGGAAACTCCGCCGATACGGATGCGGCGGATGGCAATGACCTTGAGGCCGACCGCCTGGCAGAGCAGGGCGATGATTCCCGGTTGCGGGTTCTTCATCGCGAAGCGCAGGCGGTTTTCGTTCTGCCAGCTGGCTTTGACCGCTGGCAATTCCTTGCCCTTGTAGGTCAGGCCGTGGTTCAGGCGGTTGAGGCCGTGGGCGACCATGTCGCCTTCGACTTCGACCACATACTCTTGCTCGATCTTGCTCGCGTCGGCCGTGAGCTTGCGCAGGATCTTCCAGTCCTGGGTGAACACCAGCAGGCCGCTGGCGTTGGCCTGCAGGTCGGCACTGACGGTCAGGCGCAGGAAATGCCCCTTGAGCGGGCGCTTGCTGAAACGGTGCTCTTCGCTCAGGGTGTCGGCGCTGATCAATTGCTGGGCGCTCTCCACGTCCATGCCCGCAGGAGCATGCAGCAGGATGGTCACCGGCTCCGGCGCAGTTGCCTTGGCCTCAGGGTCGAGCGCGACTTTCTGGGTATCGACCTTGAACTGCGGCTCGTCGATGACTTCGCCGTCCACGGTGACCCAGCCGCCTTCAATGAACAGCTCAGCCTCCCGACGGGAACAGCCGACGAGTTCGATGAGGCGTTTGGAAAGACGAATCGGGTCAGTCATGACAGGGCCGTAACAAAAAGGGGGCAGGCATTGTACCTGCGTCGCGCCGGTTAATCGCGGGTCCATTTGCCTTGTGTGGTTTTTAGCCGCGCAGGGCTTGCGGCCTGGACTGCTTCAAACGCATGTGCAGCAACGGATAGGGCTGGCCCATGCCGTCGACTGCCGAGCGTCCGATCACTTCAAACCCTTGCTTGTAGTAGAAGCCCAGGGCCTGCGGATTCTGCTCGTTGACGTCCAGTTCATCGGCATTCAGGTGTTGCATGGCGTACTGCAGCAACTGTTTGCCCAGGCCTTCACCACGATGCTGGGGGGCGATGAAGAGCATTTCGATCTTGCCGGCGGCAACCCCGGCGAAGCCGCTGATGTGCTGCTGTTTGTCGCGGGTGCAGATCAGCATCACCGCGTCGAGGTAGCGGGTGAGCACCAGATTGCGTAGCAACTCGATGTAGCTGTCTGGCAGAAAATCGTGGGTCGCACGCACTGATGCCTCCCAGACCTGGGTCAGTTCCTGATAATCGCTGAGTGTCGGTGTGTGGATGACCGAATGCTGACGCATGCCCGCCTGCCTCTTTTTAGTGGATAAGCAAACGATAGCCGTAAAAAAGCCCCGCATCTCATGAAAAAGAGCGGGGCTTTTTGGAGTCAGTGCAATCCGTAGGGGATGCCCTGTCTTAGATCTGTTCAGCCCACAGGTCGTACTCGTCGGCATCAGTCACCTTGCACCAGACTTTATCGCCTGGCTTGAGGTTGCTGCCGTTGTCGATAAATACGTTGCCGTCGATTTCCGGGGCATCGAAGAAGCAGCGGCCGACCGCGCCTTGCTCGTCGACTTCATCGACCAGCACTTCGATTTCCCGGCCGATGCGCATTTGCAGGCGTGCCGAACTGATGGCCTGTTGGTGCGCCATGAAACGCTCCCAACGGTCCTGCTTGACGTCGTCCGGGACTACTTCCAGGTCCAGGTCGTTGGCCGGTGCGCCTTCTACCGGCGAGTACTGGAAGCAGCCCACGCGGTCGAGTTGCGCTTCGGTCAGCCAGTTCAACAGGTACTGGAAGTCTTCTTCGGTTTCGCCAGGGAAGCCGACGATGAAGGTCGAGCGGATGATCAAGTCCGGGCAGATTTCGCGCCAGTTCTTGATGCGCGCCAGGGTCTTGTCTTCGAAGGCCGGGCGTTTCATCGACTTGAGGACTTTCGGGCTGGCGTGCTGGAACGGGATGTCCAGGTACGGCAGGATCTTGCCCGCGGCCATCAGCGGGATCAGTTCGTCGACGTGCGGGTACGGGTAAACGTAGTGCAGGCGCACCCAGACACCGAGGGTGCTGAGGGCTTCGCAGAGTTCGGTCATGCGGGTTTTCACCGGCGCGCCGTTCCAGAACCCGGTGCGGTACTTGACGTCAACGCCGTAGGCGCTGGTGTCCTGGGAGATAACCAGCAGTTCCTTGACGCCGGATTTGACCAGGCGCTGGGCTTCGTCCAGCACATCGCCCACCGGGCGGCTGACCAGCTTGCCGCGCATCGACGGGATGATGCAGAAGCTGCAGCTGTGGTTGCAGCCTTCGGAAATCTTCAGGTAGGCGTAGTGGCGCGGGGTCAGCTTGATGCCTTGTGGCGGCACCAGGTCGATCAGCGGGTTGTGATCCTGGCGCGGCGGCACGACCTGATGCACGGCATTGACCACTTGCTCGTACTGTTGCGGGCCGGTGACGGCCAGCACGCTTGGGTGCACGTTGCGGATATTGCCTTCTTCGACGCCCATGCAGCCGGTCACGATGACCTTGCCGTTCTCCTTGATGGCTTCGCCGATCACTTCCAGGGATTCGGCCTTGGCCGAGTCGATGAAGCCACAGGTGTTGACCACCACGACGTCCGCGTCCTGATAGGTGGACACGACGTCATAGCCTTCCATACGCAGTTGGGTAAGGATGCGCTCGGAGTCGACCAGCGCTTTTGGGCAACCCAGGGATACGAAGCCAACCTTGGGGTTGGCCGACGCAGGAGTGGTGGACATGTCTAACCTCGGTATTTGTGACGCCTCCAGCCGGAAACGGCAAGGCGACAGACGGGCGCTTACAGCGCCTCTGATCAAAAAGTGCGCAATTCTAGCGATGGTCGGCCCACTTGACCAGCTTTATGCAGGGAAATACGACGAGTGCTGCGCTATGCTTCGCGCCGTTGGGCTTTGCCGATTTCTTACAGTCAACAAAACGTCTGTAACGGAAAGTAAAACAGCGCATGCTGCACGATAAAGCGTCGTGCTTTTCCAAGGCAGTCCGGGTCTGGGTAGTAGGGGTGGTGGATGGGGCAGGCAAGTAGTCAGGCGGCAGGTTCCGAGCATTCGGCGGCCAAGCCGATCGGCATGCTGGTGGCGGCAGTTGGGGTGGTTTACGGCGATATCGGCACGAGCCCGCTGTACACCCTCAAGGAGGTCTTCTCCGGGAACTATGGCGTACCGGTCAACCATGACGGCGTCCTGGGGATTCTGGCGCTGATCTTCTGGTCGTTGATCTGGGTGGTGTCGATCAAGTACATGATGTTTGTCTTGCGTGCCGACAACCAGGGCGAAGGCGGGATCATGGCCTTGACCGCGTTGGCGCGGCGAGCGGCGGCCGGGCATGCCCGATTGCGCACCTTGCTGGTGGTCTGCGGGCTGATCGGCGCAGCGCTGTTTTATGGCGACAGCATGATTACCCCGGCGATTTCCGTGCTCTCGGCGATTGAAGGCCTGGGACTGGCATTCGACGGCATTGACCACTGGGTGGTGCCACTGTCGCTGGTGGTGCTGGTGGCGCTATTCCTGATCCAACGCCATGGCACTGCGCGTATTGGCATTCTGTTCGGGCCGATCATGGTCACCTGGTTTCTGGTGCTGGGCGCGCTGGGTGTCTACGGCATCCTGCAACATCCGGAAGTGCTGCAGGCGATGAACCCGGTCTGGGGTGTGCGCTTCTTCATTGTCCACCCAGGCATGGGCGTGGCAATCCTCGGTGCGGTGGTGCTGGCATTGACCGGTGCCGAAGCGCTGTACGCCGACATGGGCCACTTCGGCCGCAAGCCGATTGCCCGTGCCTGGTTCATCCTGGTACTGCCGGCGCTGGTACTGAATTACTTCGGCCAGGGCGCGTTGCTGCTCGGCGATCCAAGCGCGGCCCGCAACCCCTTTTATCTGCTGGCGCCAAGCTGGGCCTTGATTCCGTTGGTCGGCCTGTCGACCCTGGCCACGGTGATTGCCTCCCAGGCGGTGATTTCCGGGGCGTTCTCCCTGACCCGCCAGGCGATCCAGCTCGGCTACATTCCGCGCATGCACATCCAGCACACCTCCAGTGCCGAACAGGGTCAGATCTACATTGGCGCGGTGAACTGGTCGCTGATGGTCGGGGTGATCCTGCTGGTGCTCGGGTTTGAATCCTCCGGGGCGTTGGCCTCGGCGTACGGGGTGGCGGTGACGGGCACCATGCTGATGACCACCATCCTGGTGTCGGCGGTCATGCTGTTGCTGTGGAAATGGCCTCCACTGCTCGCCGTCCCGGTGTTGCTGGGCTTCTTGCTGGTGGACGGTCTGTATTTCGCTGCCAACGTGCCGAAAATCGTCCAGGGCGGGGCCTTTCCGGTAATCGCCGGTCTGGCGCTGTTCGTCCTGATGACCACCTGGAAACGCGGTAAACAACTGTTGGTTGAGCGGATGGACGAGGGCGGCCTGCCTTTGCCGATCTTCATCAGCAGCATCCGTGTGCAGCCACCCCATCGCGTCCAGGGTACGGCAGTGTTCCTCACCGCACGTCCGGACGCCGTGCCCCACGCGTTGTTGCACAACCTGCTGCATAACCAGGTGCTGCACGAGCAGGTAGTGCTGCTGACCGTGGTCTACGAAGACATCCCAAGGGTACCGCCAGCGCGGCGCTTTGAAGTCGAGGCCCACGGCGAAGGGTTCTTCCGGGTGATCCTGCACTTTGGTTTCGTCGACGAGCCGGACGTGCCGCAGGCGCTGAAGCTGTGTCATCTCGATGAGCTGGACTTCAGCCCGATGCGCACCACCTACTTCCTCAGCCGCGAGACGGTGATCGCCTCCAAGCTCGAAGGCATGGCCCGCTGGCGCGAAGCGCTGTTCGCCTTCATGTTGAAAAACGCCAACGGCAACCTGCGCTTCTTCAATCTGCCGCTGAACCGGGTGATTGAGTTGGGGACGCAGGTGGAGATGTAAGCGTTGCTGGATGAAGAAGCCCCTGCCACCTCAAGGTCGCGGGGGCTTTTTCGTCTAAGGGGTTTTAGCGCTACGGTTCGAGGGGGTTCTAAGCTCAGTCACTGTCCCTGCTGTTTGCGAATTGGCAGACGATCTGCAGGTTTGCCCAGTGAAAACTGACAAGTATCGAAAGAGCTTGACTGCTCGACATTTCCAATGAGGCAAGTGTCCACGTTTTATGGAACGTGGACACTTGGAGTTTTTAGCTTCATGAAGAGTCAAGACATTTTGCTTTTGTTCAAGATGGCCAGCTTGCATGCCCAGGAAGAAAATCTCTTTGGGAAGATGGAATCTGAGTCGAATTCGAACAGGGTTGAAGAGTTGTTGAAGCCCCAGCAGATCAATCGAATGACGGCAGGGGAGCGAGTAGGGCTACCGCTGGACAGCTACCCCATTGATGGTGAAGAAACTGTATTCCGCCGCCAGGAGTTCGACTTGCCCTTGGGGGATGAGGATGGGTGGGAAGGGTGGTCGGAGCCTGTGCCTTCTCCGCGGCTGGCGAGTTGGAGTGAGGGTTACTCGTTGCGTGCGTTATCTGCGTCTCTTGGGATAAGCAAAAGTGAAGTTTCAAATTCTATGGCTAGGTGCCGTGAGTCCGGAATTCTCACCAATGACTACGACACCGGGTTTGCGAAAGTTAATCGGCGAGAGCTGCTGAAAATTACCGAGCACGCTCTGAAATACTTTTTCCCCGTGAAACCGGGCGCGATGGTTCGCGGTATTCCAACAGGCTTCGCAGCTCCGGCCCTTTCCAAAAGCATCAAGAGCGCTGGCGGGTTGATTCCGGTTTGGCCTGATGCACTCGGAACTGAGCGTGGTCAGGCGATAGTGCCGCTCTACAAGACAGTGCCGGAAGCGGTGAAGAGGGACAGAATCCTTTATCACTATCTTGCGCTTGCTGACGCGATCCGTCTTGGTGGCCCGCGAGAGCGTGGTGTGGCGGTCAACATTCTGAAAGCAGGGATGGGGCTGAAATAACATGTCATCAAGCGCGGATCACAACTACGAACTCATAGAGTTTGTGGCAGACGGCTTGGGGCAGGCGTTTCTCGCTGAAGTTGCCTTTGTCGGCGGTTGCACCACGGCCATGCTGGTCACTGATGCTGCTGTGCTGGACGACATCCGGTTCACCGATGATGTCGACTTGGTGATCGAGCTGGCAGGCATTAGCGCCTGGCAACACCTCATAGAGCGGCTGGCGACCAAGCACTTCAAGATCACCGGTGAGGATGAAGTCAACTGTCGTTTCCGTTTCAACGACGTCGTCGTTGACGTGATGCCTTCTGATCCTGAAGTTCTCGGATATGCCAACCGTTGGTTCGTGGAGGGACTGGCGAGGGCCGATAAATTTACGTTGCCCAGCGGTACCGTAATCCAGATATTTAAACCGACCTACTTTCTTGCGACGAAACTAGAGGCTTTTAGCGGTCGTGGCGAGGGTTATCCCTACCATAAAGACGTCGAAGACATAATCATCTTGATTGATGGTCGTACAGAGCTTTTGGAGGAGGTTCGCCACGCTGAGCTCGGGTTCGGTGCAGGCTAATCCGGGTAGGGGGCGAATCATTCACGAGCGTATGAAGGGCCTGGGCAACGCATGAGATACGGCACCAGATCAGTAATAGGGCGGACCAGGAAAGCCAATCATGATTGTGCTGGAGCTCTCTGCGATGGCGACAGAGGGCTATTCGTCATCACGGACGGTACGGCGAAGCCTGGCAGTGGTGATCTTGCTGAAGGCTTCGTAAAAGGTGTTTTAGCGGCCTACCCGAAACATTTGGATCGGGAGGGCGATCTCACTGAGGATGGAGCAGTTGAGCGGGTACTTGCTTCAGTGCTGGCTGAGCTTCACCCTGCTTTATTTGCGGGCCAGACTGGGGCCACCTGTTACCTGATCGGTTTCGCTGCTCATGGGAGGCTCACGCTTGCGTATGAGGGGGACTGTTCGTGTGGTGTAGTGACAACGGCAGGCACGATCGAGTGGATTACACCACCCCATTGCAAGGCCAATTGGAGGCGCGACCGTTCGCACCTTGAGCTGGCGCTAGATCCGGCTCGAAACAGAATAACCCGATGCCTGAAAGTTGATCGTCCCCCGAACCCTGACTTTGTTTTTCACCCATTGGCCGTCGATGAGCGATTGGTGTTCGTAACCGACGGCTTTTGGGCGGAGTTAACGCAGGAGCAGCAACGCAGCTTGCTGGCAGCACCGGATAGCGACTTTATCGCTGTTGAAGATGACGTGACATGGATAGATGTTCAGTTTTAGTCTTGGAAGTTCAGAGCATCCGCATGAAGTTCGGCGAGTTGGTAGCGCTTCATGCTTGTACATGTAAAAAAGCCCTCGCGGCCTAATGGCAGCGGGGGCTTTTTGTTGGGGGGGGGGCGCACTCAGTCTTCAGCGACCTTGTCAGCGCCCTGGCGCTTCTCGATGATGTCCACCAGGCGCTGGGCCAGGGCTGGGTAATTCTCGTCGAAGTGGTGCCCGCCTGGCAGCTTCATGGCTTGGCCCACGGCAGTCTTATCGGTGCAGCCGCTCTCGTCGGCTTCTTCCTCGCCGTAGATGCACACCACTTTGGCGGCGGGCAGCTTGGCCATTTCCGGGCCGGTGGCGGCTTCCTTGCCGGCGTTGCCGAGCCAGCCTTCGACTTCGATCTCGAAGCTGCCGGTGCGGGCGAAGGCCAGCAGGATGATCGCGTCGACCCGTTGCTGCTCCGATTCCGCCAGGCGGTTGTAGATGGCGGGCAGAACGTCGGCACCAAATGAGTAGCCGGTGAGGATGAAGCGCTTGGTGCCCCATTTCTGCCGGTAGTGCTGCATCAGCTCGGCGAGGTCGATGGCGCTCTGCTCGGGGCTTTTGTGCTGCCAGTAGTAGCGCAGGGTGTCGATGCCAACCACCGGGTAGCCGATCTTGGCCATTTCACCGGCCACGTCGCGGTCCAGGTCGCGCCAGCCGCCGTCGCCGGAGAGGAACAGGGTGACGGTGTCCTTGGCCTGGCCGGCGGGTACTTCGACCACCGGAATGTTCAGGCCGCCATTGCCCTTGTCGGCACCGATCAGCAGCTTGCGCAGTTCGTTGTTCAGCACCTGCGGCAGGTTGATGTCGTAGTCGCTGATGCTGGTTTGCGCATTGGCCTGGTCCCGTACGAAACCGGCACTGGTGTCGTCGGGGTTATCGTTCCACGCTACCAGCCAGTGGCCGTGGGCGGCGCTTTTTGGCAGCAGGTGGGTGCAACCGGGTTTCTCCAGGGCCAGGTCGACCGAGACCGCCTGGGACTTGTCGTCCTTCTGCTCGGCCAGCCAGCGCCACGCCAGTACTGCGCCCGGGCCGATACCGCTGACCAGGGTGGCTGGGCCGTTGAGCTGCTTGAGCGCCGACTGCAGGGCACGTCCTTGCAGCATGCAGTCCTTGGGCAGGATCACCTGGACGATTTCTGCTGCGCCGCCACGGCTGAGGGTGATCAACTGGGTGTCGCTGAGCTTCTGCTCTGCATTGACCGCGACGATCACCTGGGCGCGCACCTGGGTGCCCGGAATGACCCGGGTCATGGGCGCGCCGTCAGCCGGCGTCAACAGTTCCACGGTGGGTTGTGGGGCTGGACGGTTCCAGTACCAGTAACCACCGCCAAGGATCACAGCCAGAGCCACCAGAGTGGCCAATACATACCGCCAGGAGCGTTGAATCATCAGCGTTTCACCAATCCAGTCAAGCCGCCCGCAATCAGGGCGGCGGTATCGGCCAGTGCCACCAGCGGATCGAGTCCGGCGGGCACGGCCATGTAACGAGGTTCCCAGTCAGGCTGGAACTTGTCTTTGAAGCGGCGCAGCCCCTGGAAATTGTAGAGCTGCTCGCCCCGGCGAAACACCATCGAGCCGAGGCGCTGGGTCAGTGGCGCGCCACGCCGGGGTTGCAAGCCCGACAATGGCACCATGCCCAGGCTGAAGCGTGCATAGCCGTGGTTCTTATAATGCTGAATCAGGCCGACCATCATGAATTCCATGGTCAACTTGGGGGCGTCCGGGTGCGCGCGCATCAGGTCGAGGCTGGCCAGGTCGTGGCTGTAGGTCTCGAGCAGGTTGGCAAATGCCACCGGGCGCCCCTCAAAACGAATGATCGCAATGCGAAAGTGCTTCAGGTAGTCATCGCTGAAGCGGCCCAGGGAGAAGCCTTTCTCGCGCACGTTCTTGCCGGTGAGCCAGGCATCGGAAATCACTT
Source organism: Pseudomonas sp. P5_152 (assembly GCF_033989915.1). Classification (NCBI taxonomy): domain Bacteria; kingdom Pseudomonadati; phylum Pseudomonadota; class Gammaproteobacteria; order Pseudomonadales; family Pseudomonadaceae; genus Pseudomonas; species Pseudomonas sp. P5_152. Next base: position 4,363,074 of record NZ_JASFAH010000002.1, read on the forward strand.
TCAGCTCGTCCATCGGCGCCTGGCCGGGCTCGTGGATTTCCAACGACAGGCCATCACGGGTGCCGCGGTTCCAGGTGTAGCGCAGGTCCTTCATCTCCTTGCCCTTGGCTTCCAGGTCAAAGCGCAACAGGTCGACCCGCGCCTCTTCGCCCAGCTTGATGGCGGTCAGGCCGATGTCCATGTAGTAGGGCAGGTTTTCTGCGCGCACCTGATAAAACACCGGGCGGGCGTGATGCAGGTCGCAGAGGTCGCGGAACTGCCAGATCATCTCGGCACGCTGCTGCGGCTGGCCGATCGGGTCGTACAGGGCAACCAGGCTGCGGCCGCGCCGGGCATACATCAAGAAGGCATCGCCGTTGGGGTGGAACAGCAACGCCTTGTCCCCGGTCAGGGCCAGGCCGCCGTCCGGTTGGGCCGAGGCCATCAGGATCTTCTGCGCTTTTGCCAGGTCAGTGGCGTCGGGCAGGTCAATGGCCGGGCGGGCAGTGCGCAGCAGCCAGGTCAGCGACACCACCACCAGCAGCACCGCGGCACCGAGCAGCGAACGCAAGCCGCGCGGTGCATCGGAATCCAGGGTGAACTGCCACCATAGCTGATGGCTGTACGGCACATCCTGGTAGGCGAACAGCAGCAGCCAGATCGACGCAGCCAACACGCACACGCTGGCCACCAGGTACAGCGGCGAGAAGGGCAGTTCGGTCAGGCGACTGGGGCGATAGAACGAGCGGCGGAAGATCGCCAGCAGGCTGGCCGTCAGGATCAGCAGGCTGGCTTCTTCCCAGTCGAAGCCCTTGAGCAGCGACAGCAAGGCACCGGCCAGCAGCAGCACGGTGGTGAGCATCCAGGCGGCCGACAGGCGCCGGCGCAGGCCCTGGGCCAGCAACAGGCACAGTACGCCGATCAGGCTGGCGCCGAAGTGCGAGGCGTCGATCAGGCGATGGGGGATCAGAAAGCCGATGTGTTCCAGGCGGGTGTCGATCTCCGGTGTGGCGCCGGAAAACAGCAGGACCACCCCAGACAGGAACACCAGCACCGCGAGCACCGGCGCGGCGAGGCCGGAAGCGGTGCGCAGCGCCTCACGGCTGTTGAACAGGCGTTGGGCCTCATTGATCAACAGCAGCAGGCAGGCCACCAGCATTGGCAGGATCACATAGATCAGGCGATACAGCAGCAGGGCGGCGGCCAGCGGCGCGGCGCCGAGCTTGTCGGCAAAGGCCGCCAGCAGAATGGCCTCGAACACGCCGACGCCACCGGGCACGTGGCTGAGCACGCCCGCGGCCAGGGCCAGCAGGTAGACCAGCAGGAATGCACCGAATGGCGGGGTTTCCGGCAGCAGCAGATACAACACGGTGGCAGCCGCGGCGACGTCGAGCGCGGTGATGATCAGTTGCAGGAAGGTCAGGCGCCGGCCCGGCAGGCGCAGGGTGCGGCGCCCGGCACGCACCAGCAGGTTGTCCGGGTAGGGTTGCTCGGGCAGGCGCCGCCGGTAGATGCCAATCGCCAGGACCGCACAGAGCAGCAGCACGGCAATTGCGATGCCGCCCAGCAGGGCCTCGGACAAGTGCAGGGCGGCAGAGGCGGCCGGCAGGTTGCTCAGGGTCGCCAGGGCTGCCAGCGGGGGCAGGGCGCAGCCCAGGGACAGGCTGGCAAACAGGGTCATGTGGGCGACTTCCGAAGCCCCGAGGCCGTGACGCGCGTAGAGCCGGTAACGCACCGAGCCGCCCGAGAGCAATGACAGGCCTATGGCGTTGCCAATGGCAAATGCGCTGAAGCCGCCGAACATCAGGCTGCGGGCCGGTAGGCTTACACCGGCATAGCGCGATGCCGACCACTCATAGCCGAGCAGGATGATGAAGCCGACGATCGTTGCACCCAGGGCGCCGAGCAAGGCCGGTTGTGGCACTTGCAGGATGGAGTCATGCAGGGCGTAGAGATCCAGTTCGCTTAATAGATGGCGACAGGCAATCAAGGCAATCGCGAACAGCAACAAGGTCACGGCCAGGCCGATGGGCTGGCGGTACTTGCTGAGCAGATCCAGCCAATGCAGGCGTGTGGCTTTGATCGGTTGGGTCGCAGTGACGGTGTCTTGTGAATCAGACGAGTTGGCGCGCATCAATCACCTCTTGGATTGTGCGCGACAGGATGGGGGTATCCAGCCAAGTTACCAATCCCTGTAGTAAAAAATAGTTACAAATACTGACGCCTGTCATTGAGCCTTGGCGCGTGGGCGCGATTCAACGCTGGAAGGGTCGCCTGCGATTGAGCATAGCTTGATGGATCACGGGGAGCGGCAAAGGTTCGCAGTACCTTGCCAGACCATTGTTGCGAAAGGACTTTTTCTGCAGATACAAAAAAGGCCACTCTTTCGAGTAGCCTTTTTTGATGTTTGGTTGCGGGAGCCGGATTTGAACCGACGACCTTCGGGTTATGAGCCCGACGAGCTACCAGACTGCTCCATCCCGCGTCTGTGTGGCGGCATTCTACAGAGGAACGCAGGGGTGTCAACCGTTAATCGTGGATTGGGTCAAATAAACGTAAATTGCCCTGGGAAGACGCGGGGGCTGCACTTAAGTGTCAGAAGCATAACGAGAATTTGTCGCGTCTCGGTTATGTCTTCAAAGGCTGTGGGCAAAAACACCCACGCACAAAAAAGGCCACTCTTTCGAGTAGCCTTTTTTGATGTTTGGTTGCGGGAGCCGGATTTGAACCGACGACCTTCGGGTTATGAGCCCGACGAGCTACCAGACTGCTCCATCCCGCGTCTGTGTGTCGGCATTCTACAGAGGATCGCTGGGGTGTCAACCGCTAACTGAGAAAAATCTGTTCCTGTTCAAGCGCTTAGCGCTTATGCGGGAGATGCCTGGAGGGCTGCAGGGCTTGCCCCGTAAGGCTCTCAGCTCTATTGATGGTCTGATTTCGATTAATAAAATAAATCCATCCTGGCGCTATTGCCTGCTGTAACAGAAGATTAAAAGCACTGGTGCTATATACAGGTGTCAGTGAGATACTGGTGATCTGACTGATATTTGTCCTTTTTCCTTCAGCGAACACCGCCTTTTATGACTCAACGCAAAATCATTCACGTCGACTGTGACTGCTTTTATGCAGCCATCGAGATGCGTGACGACCCAACGCTGGCCAGTAAACCGCTGGCGGTGGGTGGTTCCGCGGATCGGCGGGGGGTGATTGCGACCTGCAACTATGAAGCCCGGGCCTATGGCGTACGGTCGGCAATGTCTTCGCGCCATGCGTTGAAGCTGTGTCCGGACCTGGTCATCGTCAAGCCGCGCATGGACGCTTACCGCGAGGCATCCAAGGAAATCCAGGCGATCTTTCGTGACTACACCGACCTGATCGAGCCGTTGTCGCTGGATGAGGCTTACCTGGATGTGTCCGACTGTGGGCATTTTGCCGGCAGCGCCACGCGGATTGCCCAGGACATCCGCCGGCGCGTCTCCAATCAGTTGCACATCACGGTGTCGGCCGGGGTGGCGCCAAACAAGTTTTTAGCAAAAATCGCCAGCGACTGGAAAAAGCCCAACGGACTGTTCGTGATCACGCCGGATCAGGTCGAGGATTTTGTCTCACAGTTACCAGTGAGCAAGTTGCATGGCGTCGGTAAGGTCACGGCGGACAAGCTGGCGCGCCTGGGTATCGTCGATTGCCTGCAACTGCGCGAGTGGAACAAGCTGGCGCTGGTGCGTGAATTTGGCAGTTTTGGCGAGCGCTTATGGAGTCTGGCTCGTGGGATTGATGAGCGGGCAGTGCAAAACGACAGTCGCCGGCAATCGGTGAGCGTGGAGAATACCTACGATGTCGACCTGCCCGACCTGGTCAGTTGCCTGGACAAGCTGCCCGAGCTGCTGGAAAGCCTGAATGGACGCATGGCGCGCATCGACAGCAGTTACCGTCCGGGCAAGCCGTTCGTGAAGGTCAAGTTCCATGACTTTACCCAGACCACCCTGGAACAGGCTGGGGCAGGGCGTGACCTGGGCAGTTATCAGCTGTTGCTGACTCAGGCGTTCAATCGGGGTGGCAAGCCGGTGCGGTTGTTGGGGATTGGCGTGCGATTGCAGGATTTGCGCGGTGGGTTCGAGCAGTTGGACCTGTTCGGGCGCTAGAAAGTAGTCGCGGGCAGGGCTTGCCCGCGAACATTTGCGGTACTAATTGACGCCCGGATCCGCCACCAGGCGCCCGGCATCCTTGGTCAGCGACTTGAGGAACTCACTCTGCAACTCGGGATCGTTGCGGGTCAGTTCGATCAGGCTCTGCTCCAATTCGCTGGCCTCTTCTTCCAGGCCCAGTTCCGACAGGCGCTTGACCCGGTGCACCCACTGGCTCACTTCGTCATCTTCGAGGTCGTCGTAAATCAGTTCGTGGGCTTCCAGCAGCTTGCCGCGCAAATTGCCGCTGATGGCCAGCGAGGAATCGCTGTGCACGTCATCCTGGGCGTCTGCGACAGAGATCTGCAGCTTGCTGATGCGGCTCAGGTCATGTTCGGAGAACGGACTGTCCAGCAGGTTCAAGCGCAGCACGCCATTGCGGTCGGTGGTGAGCTCGAAGGTCTGCTTGCCGGTCTTGACCTCTACCGGGCGTTCGCTCCAGGGCAGGCTTGAGTATTCCGTGCGTTTTTCCCGCTCGACTTCATCAATGCCCGCCAGGTTCTGTTGCGCCCGACCGTGGGACTGCACGTTCATGAACGGGTTGAGCCCGGCAAAACCGTAGCTGATCCAGTCCTTGGTGACGCTGTCCGGCAGGTTGCCGAGGGCAAACACGTTGACCACGTTGGCGCCGACGCCTGCCACCACTGCGACCGCGCCCAGCGGAATCTCATAGACCTCCCGCCAGGGTTGGTAAGGTGTGTAGCGGTCGTAGCGCCGGGTGACTTCGAACTCGGTGACTTCGAAGGTCTTCTGTTCATGAATCCGCACTCGGCGTTGCGGCAGCTCAAGCACCTTAGGCTCACCGACATCGATCTGCAGGCTGTGATCGAGCAGTTTGCGCTCGATACGTTCCTCGTGCTCGCTGCGCTGTGACATTTGATTGGCACAGCCGCTGAGCAGCAGGGTGCTGCACAGGGCAGCACCACCGAGGCTTAAGGTGTTTCGCTTGAACATGACTTCTCTATCTGGTGTCAGCGGCGGATGCGAGCCTGAAGGAACGACAGTACGTCAGCGACCGGCAGCGCTTGCGGCTCGGCCTCGGTACGGCTCTTGTATTCCAGGTTGCCTTCGGCGAGGCCGCGATCACTGACCACGATCCGGTGAGGAATGCCGATCAGCTCCATGTCCGCGAACTTGATGCCCGGGCTGGTTTTCTTGTCGCGATCGTCCAGCAGCACTTCGAAGCCGGCCGCAGTCAGTTCTGCGTAGAGCTTGTCGGTGGCTTCGCGTACCAGTTCGGTTTCGTAGCGCAGCGGTACCAGGGCAATCTGGAATGGCGCGAGGGTGTCGCTCCAGATGATGCCTTTTTCGTCGTTGCCCTGCTCGATGGCAGCTGCGACCACGCGGGACACGCCAATGCCGTAGCAACCCATTTCCAGGGTCACCGGCTTGCCGTTCTCGCCCAGCACTTCGCACTTCATCGCTTTGCTGTACTTGTTGCCCAGCTGGAAGATGTGCCCGACTTCGATGCCGCGCTTGATTTCCAGGGTGCCTTTGCCGTCCGGGCTTGGATCGCCGGCCACGACGTTGCGCAGGTCGGCCACGGTTGGAACCGGCAGGTCGCGCTCCCAGTTGACGCCGAAGTAGTGCTTGTCGTCGATGTTGGCACCGATACCGAAGTCGCTCATCAGCTCCACCGAGCGGTCGATGATGATCGGCAGCGGCAGGTTCAATGGGCCCAGGGAGCCAGCGCCGGCGCCGATGGCGTCACGCAGTTCGGCGTCGCCGGCCATGACCAGCGGGCTGGCAACGCCAGGCTGGTTAGCGGCCTTGATCTCGTTGAGTTCGTGGTCGCCACGGATGACCAGGGCAACCAGCTTGCCGGCTTCTTCGGCGTGCACGATCAGGGTCTTGATGGTCTTTTCAATCGGCAGATTGAATTTTTCCACCAGTGCCGCGATGGTCTTGGTCTCTGGTGTATCCACCAGGCGCAGCTCTTCGCTTGGCGCAGGACGGGAGGTTTCCCGTGGCACGGCTTCGGCTTTTTCGATATTGGCTGCGTAGTCGGAGCCGTTGCTGAAGACGATGTCGTCTTCGCCGGATTCGGCCAGAACGTGGAACTCGTGGGAACCGGCGCCACCGATCGAGCCGTTGTCCGCCTCGACTGGACGGAATTTCAGGCCCAGGCGGGTGAATACGTTGCAGTAAGCCTGGTGCATGCGGTCATAGGTGACCTGCAGCGAAGGCTGGTCGGCGTGGAAGGAGTAGGCGTCCTTCATGATGAATTCGCGGCCGCGCATCAAACCGAAGCGTGGGCGGATTTCATCGCGGAATTTGGTCTGGATCTGGAACAGGTTGATTGGCAGCTGTTTATAGCTGCTCAACTCGTTGCGCATCAGATCGGTGATCACTTCTTCGTGGGTCGGACCGGCGCAGAAATCGCGGCCATGGCGATCCTTGAAGCGCAGCAGCTCAGGGCCGTATTCTTCCCAACGCCCGGATTCCTGCCACAGCTCAGCCGGTTGAGTGCTCGGCATCAACACTTCAAGAGAGCCGGCGGCGTTCATTTCTTCGCGAACGACCGCTTCTACCTTGCGCATTACCCGCAGGCCCATGGGGAGCCAGGTGTACAGGCCCGAGGCGAGTTTGCGGATCATGCCGGCGCGCAGCATCAGCTGATGGCTGATGACGACCGCATCGGAAGGCGTTTCTTTCTGTGTGGCGAGCAAAAATTGACTGGTGCGCATGGTAGGCCGTTGTCGGTTGCTGAAGACTAGAAATGACGGAGCATTGTACGGGCGAGATGTGCTGGCGTACAGGCGTGCGGTCCGTGGTGTCGCCCTGAGGCGGGGAAAGCCCCGCACCCCGGGCGTTTGTCAGGATTCTTCGAGGGTGCTGGTGTTCGTCACGGGCCCAGGTGTCGGGGTCGGACCTTCGCGCCGGCTTTCCTGGAACCAGTGTATGGCGATCAGGATCAGCGTCGGCACGCCGAGCAGGGCGGTGATGATGAAGAAGTCGTGATAGCCGAATTTTTCCACCATGACCCCGGTATAACCGCCGATCAGGCGCGGCAGCAGGAGCATGATCGAGCTCAGCAGGGCGTATTGGGTGGCGGAGAACTTCAGGTTGGTCAGGCTCGACAGATAGGCCACGAAGGCCGACGTCGCGAGACCCGAGCTGAAGTTGTCGAGCGAAATGGTGGCAATCAGCATCTGCAGGTTGGCGCCCATGTCGGCGAGCATCACGAACAGGATATTGGTGCCGGCCGACGCCGCGCCGCCGATGAACAGTATGGGCAGGATGCCGAAGCGCACGATCAGCAGGCCGCCCATGCCGGCACCCACCAGGGTCATGATCAGGCCGAAAATCTTGCTGACCCCGGCGATCTGGTCCTTGGTGAAGCCCAGGTCGATATAGAACACGTTGGCCATGACGCCCATCACCGTATCGGACATCCGATAGGTAGCAATCAGCCCCAGCAGCAGGAATGCCTGCCAGCGATAGCGCATGACGAAGTCGTTGATTGGTGTCAGAACTGGCGCCAGGCCCCGGCGGCCCATGGTCGACAGGCACATGCCGGTGAGGGTGATGTAGAGAATGGCGCGCAGGAAGGCGCGGTCTTCGAGCAGCAAGTCGAGCAGGCTGGTGTCGCCGAACAGCACGCTGGCAAAGTCAGTGTTGTAGAGCTGGGTGCACATCGCCGGTACCGAGACCAGCAACACAATCAGCACGAACACCGATGCCAGTTGGTGGACAAAACTGTAGCGTCCGGCGGACAGCTGGGTGCGCAAGGGTACGGGCGGTTCGCGCATGAACAGGCTGGTCAGCAACGCCGGGACCATCAACAGGCCAAACAGCACGTAGGTACCGGTCCAGGCCGAGTGCTGGTAATTGAATCCGGTGGAGCCAAAGCCTTCGGCAAAGAATAGTGCGCCGGCAGTTGCCAGCAGGGCGGCCACCCGATAGCCGGACATATAGCTGGCGGCGAGGGCAGCCTGGCGCGTGTCGTCGGCGATTTCCAGGCGGTAGGCGTCGACGGCAATATCTTGGGTGGCCGAGGCGAAAGCCACCACCACCGCGATCGCGATCAGCCAGGACAGGTGTTTTTGCGGGTCGCAGAAGCCCATGCCGATCAGGCCGAGAATCACCAAAGCTTGGGACAGCACCAACCAGGAGCGACGACGGCCGAGCTTGCCGAGCAAGGGCAGGCGCCATTGGTCGAGCAGCGGCGACCACACCCATTTGAAGGCGTAGGCCAAGCCGATCAGGCTGGCATAGCCAATGGTTTCGCGGGCCACACCGGCCTCGCGCAGCCAGACGGAAAGCGTCGAAAATACCAGCATGTAGGGCAGGCCGGCGGCGAAACCCAGCAGCAACAGCACGAGCGTCGAGGGGCTGGCATAAGCGGCGAGCGCGGCGCGCCAGGTTTTACGGGGCATGGGCTGGAGTCTGCCTCAAAATTGCGGAAACAAAGCGCGCACTCTAACCGCTGTGCTCTACCGGACGCCAGCCATGGCGCTGAATATCAACACGATTGTTCTGGATACTGATGCCCTCGGCTCGCAAGCGCGCGCGTTGTTCGTCGCCCGAGGGGGTGCCAACGGCCAGGCTGATACGTCCGCCTGCGCCGAGCACGCGGTGCCAGGGCAGTTTACTGTCGCCGGGCAATTGGCTCAGGGTGCGCCCGACCCAGCGCGCAGCCCGACCCAGGCCGGCCAGTTCGGCGAGTTGGCCGTAACTCACTACCTTGCCTTCGGGCACTTGGGCCAGGGTGAGGTAGAGTGCCGTTCGGCGGACTTGTGCCGGGTCCTGAGGTTGGCTCTCGCAGTCGCTCACGTGTTGGGTTCCTTGACGGGCAGGCGCTGCACCGCTGGTAGAGTAAAGCGCCGATCACGCAATGATAAATGAACTCATCACAAATACCCCGGTCAGTCCTTGCTCAGGCTTTCTCTATAGGGATAATGCCGCCTTTTTTTCGCGAACCTGAGGCTTGTCCTTGTTTATGCCGTCCAGAATTCTGCTCTGCCTCGCCGCTATCAGTGCCTGCGCTCCTGCACTCGGCGACACCGTCTGGTTAAAGAATGGCGATCGCCTGAGTGGCAAGATCAAGCTCTTTGACGGCGGCAAACTGCTGATCCAGACCGAATACGCTGGAGCCATCCCGATCGACTGGAAACAGGTCAAGACCCTGGAAAGTGACCAGGAGCTGCTGGTCAAGCAGGATGCCTACACTGGTGAAAAAGCCAAGTCCCTGCAGGCGGCCGATGAGGGCAAGGTCACCTTGGCCAATGGCGAAACCCCCAAGACCGTCGAATTGGCGAGTATCCAGCAGATTCTCAAGCCTAAGCCGGTGGTCGAGGATCTGGTGTGGAAGGGCAATGTCGATGTCGCCCTGGATTATCAGCGGGCGGAAAATGACACCGACGACTATGACGTGGATTTCAAGACTTCCGCCCGACATGGCAAGTGGCGTCATACCGCAGAAGGTGAATACAACCGCGAGTTCCAGGATGAGGTAGTGACTACCGACAACTGGCGGGCCGAGTACTCCCTTGACCGCTTCATTACCGATCAATGGTTCTGGCAGGGGCGTTTGACCTACAAGCGCGACAAGGTCGAGGATCTCTCCCGCCAGCGCACGGTCGGTACCGGTCCTGGCTACCAGTTCTGGGATGACGAACTGGGTGCGTTCTCCCTCGGCTCACTGCTGAACCGCACCGATTACGAATATTCGGATGGCGGCAAAGACAACTTCTATTCGCTGGCGATGAAGTGGGATTACAACCGTTACCTGATCGGCAAGTCGGTGGAGTTCTTCACCAATGGTGAAGTCGGCAAGCCGCTGTCGGGCGTCGCCGACTTTGCCCTCGATGCCGAGCTGGGCTTGCGTTACAAGGTCACGGACTGGGCATCGCTCAACCTCAAGGCCGAGCGCGATATCATCAGCGGTTCCGATGATGCCGACTTCAGCAAGACCCGTTACACCGCAGGCTTTGGGGTGACCTGGTAACGCCCAGTCACCTGGCAGAAACTGTTGCCTGCTTGCGGCTCCCGCTGGCGCCGCAAGCAGGTGTCGCAAGCACGTGTCGAAAGCGAGTACAAAATCTACGGGCACAAAAAAGCCCCGCTTTTGAGGGCGGGGCTTTTTTTACTAAATCAGTACAAGTTAGATAACTTGAACTTCTTCAGCTTGCATGCCTTTCTGACCGCGGGTAGCGATGAAAGAAACCTGTTGGCCTTCTTTCAGGCTTTTGAAGCCGTCGGATTGGATAGCTTTGAAGTGAACGAACAGGTCGTCACCGGATTGTGGAGTGATGAAGCCGAAGCCTTTTTCATCGTTGAACCACTTAACGGTACCGGTTTGGCGATTAGACATGGTGTAACTCCTTGAACAAAGATAACTGCGACTCAGGAAGAACCCTGGCCGAGACTGAGTGCAAAGAGCAGGAAAAATTCTTGTAGATGGTTGGATCGAAATTCAACATATCGTGTAGAGATTCTCAGTGACACAAGCAGCACAGTGGCGCCACCTTAACCCTTTTTCCGGAACGTGCCAATGGTCTTTGCGAAGGTTTATCTGTTTTCGTGACTGACGGTGCGCGTGATCGACGCGCGGTATCCGATATTAAAGGCGATCGGCGATTAATGCGTACCGGACTTTGAACCCGGCGGCGCGCCCCGGTAAGATGCCGGACAGAATTTTTCCACCTCGCTATTCAGGACACCCGCCATGAGCATCAAATCGGACAAGTGGATTCGCCGCATGGCGCAAGAGCACGGCATGATCGAGCCCTTCGTCGAGCGCCAGATGCGTGGCGAAGGCGCCGAACGACTGATTTCCTTCGGGGTGTCGAGCTATGGCTACGATGTGCGCTGCGCCGATGAGTTCAAGGTGTTCACCAACATCAACTCGGCCACCGTCGATCCGAAAAACTTTGATGAGAAGAGCTTCGTCGACGTCAAGAGCGATGTCTGCATCATCCCGCCGAACTCCTTCGCCCTGGCCCGTACCGTTGAGTTCTTCCGCATTCCGCGCAATGTCCTGACCATCTGCCTGGGCAAGAGCACCTACGCGCGCTGCGGCATCATCGTCAACGTCACGCCGCTGGAACCGGAGTGGGAAGGCCACGTGACCCTGGAATTCTCCAACACCACCACGCTGCCGGCGAAGATCTACGCCAACGAAGGCGTGGCGCAGATGTTGTTCTTCGAATCCGACGAAGAGTGCGAAGTATCCTACAAAGACCGTGGTGGCAAGTATCAGGGCCAACGTGGCGTGACCCTGCCGCGCACCTGAGTCAGTCGTCCGGACAGACCGTGGGAATTCCTCGGCGAGCGTAGACTCTATGGAGTGTACTGCCCGGATCCGCGCAAGGCGGATCGGGCCATCGCCCAGGAGTGCCCAATGAAGATCGATCCACGCGTAAGTGCCGAACTGGCAAGGCTTGAGCCCAATCAGGTGGGCGTACTGGCCTGGTCGTTGTTAGCCCATCCGCCCGTCGCCCAGGCTGGCGGCATCCCCGGTCAGCCCGACCCGGACACCCCCAACGAACAACCCACCGAGCCCGGTGAACCGACCCTGCCGGACGAGCCACCTCCCGCGCCAGTGGCCTGATTGGTCCGGCTCTTGGTGCATCGCCAGTGAACTGTGGTGAGGGTTGACCGCTGTTCACTGGACGTTCATGCCTCGAAACACCTGTGTTCACCTTTGAAACCTATGGTCAGGTCTGCCGTGTTTTTATCGCGGCGGTGCTCCCCTGCGTGGCTTGAACAACGCTTGAGGCGAGCGGTTAGCCATAGTCGTGAAAAAGGAATTTCCAATGAGTTCAGTTCGATCGGGTCATTTCAGCGCTGACATCCATACCGCCAGCGGCCTGAAGGCGCTTCGGGTAACCGAGGGCTTGCGGTACTACCTGCGCCAAGGCGTGCACAACCTCGAGGCGGTCAACGCTGCGGGGGAAGGCTTCTACCTGTATCTGCCAGACGACATCCAGGCCGGCGCGTACCAGCTCCAGGTCGGGTTACCCTCGGTCATCCATGTGACGGGCATCAGCGAAGCGGAGTTGTACCCGCTGGGCAGCCTGACGTTGACGGTCGTTGGGGATACGCAGTTTACCGGTACCTTCAGCGGCACGGATGCCGATGGCATCCGCATCGAAAATGGCAGCTTCAGGCTGGAGTACCAGGCTTAAGCCGGGGCAAAGGAGCGCAGTGGGAGCCAGCGCTCCCACTGACCGCTACTTCAGGTTGCCACTGAGGAATTGCTTGAGCCGTTCACTTCGGGGATTGCCCAGTACATCCTCGGGCGTGCCTTGTTCTTCCACCAGGCCCTGGTGCAGGAACAACACCTGGTTGGACACCTTGCGCGCAAAGCTCATTTCATGGGTGACCATGATCATGGTCCGGCCTTCTTCGGCCAGCCCCTGGATCACCCTGAGCACTTCACCCACCAACTCCGGGTCCAGGGCGGAGGTCGGTTCATCGAACAGCATGACTTCCGGCTCCATCGCCAGTGCACGGGCAATGGCCACCCGCTGCTGCTGGCCGCCGGAGAGGAATGCCGGGTACTGGTCCGCCACACGGGCAGCCAGGCCGACCTTGTCGAGGTAGCGGCGCGCGCGGTCCTCAGCGTCTTTTTTACTCACCCCCAGCACCCGGCGCGGAGCCATGCTGATGTTTTCCAGCACAGTCATGTGGCTCCACAGGTTGAAGTGCTGGAAAACCATGGCCAGGCGGGTACGGATGCGTTGCAGCTCGGCTTCGTCGGCGACCCGCATGCCGTGGTGGTCCTTGATCATGCGGATTGCCTGGCCATCGAGACTCATGGCGCCGTCGTTGGGGGTTTCGAGAAAGTTGATGCAGCGCAAAAAGGTACTCTTGCCCGAGCCGCTGGCGCCGATCAAGCTGATCACGTCGCCCGTCCTGGCCTTGAGCGACACCCCCTTGAGGACTTCATGGCTGCCGTAGCTTTTGTGCAGGCCTTCGATGGTCAATTTGTACATGGAGTGAACATCCTCAAGGCGAAAGTAGGTAGCCGGTTCGATAGGCCTCAAGGCCCGCCACGTGGGCGATCACCATGCCAGCGGTGGCCATGCGGCGGGTCGAGCGGGCATACAGCAGGCCCTCGTTGGTGCAATGGACCGGCGTGACCCGGTCGCTGATCGGATCGATGATCTCGGCGATCAATTGCCCGGCCTGCAGGTACTCTCCCGGTAGCACGCAGTACACCAGCAAGCCGCCGACCGGAGTCGCGACCGGCTCCACCGCCGCCAGTGGCGTGGCCGGGTAGGGCAGGTCCGGCAGGGGTTGGATTCGGCCGTCGATGTCACCAAAGTGCGTCAGGTAGTCGATCAAGGCCTGGCAATCGAGGCTGGCCAGTGGGTGGTTGACGTCGCCCTGGCCACGCAACTCCAGGGTCACCGAGAAGCTGCCAGAGGGTATCGGGAAGTGTTCGCCGAAGCGCTCTTGCAACTGCCACCACACCAGGGTGAAGCACTCATCGAATGACTGGCCGCCGGAGTCAGTGGCCAGCAGGCTGGCCTCGGCGCCGATGTAGCGCGCCAGCGGTTCGACCTGGGGCCAGGCCTGGGGCGTGGTGTACAGGTGGGTGACGGCTTCGAAGTCACAGTGCAGGTCCAGCACCATGTCGGCATCGCAGGCCAGGGTCTGCAGCACCAGGCGCTGGGACTGCAGTTGCGTGGCGGCACTTTGGCGCAGCAATGCCTGACGCAAAGTCCGGCGCACCAGTGCCAGGTTGTGCTGCGGATCCTGGTTGAGCTGGCCTTCGATTTCGTGACCGATCGTTTCGCCGAGGTCGACAAACCAACGGTTGAAATTCTGCCCGCTTTCCAGCTCGTAGCGACCCAGGGGCACGTCCATCAACACCTGTTCGAGGCCAATCGGGTTGGCCACCGGTACCAGCACGATCTCGCTGAGCAGGCGGCCCTCGGCTTCGAGTTGGGCCAGGCGTTGTTTGAGGTGCCAGGCCACCAGCATGCCCGGCAGTTCGTCGGCATGCAGTGAGGACTGGATGTAGACCTTGCCCTGGGCCTGTGTCGGGCCAAAGTGGAAACTGTGGATCTGGCGTGCGGTGCCCGGCAGCGGGGCAAGCAAGTCATGAATCTGGTGGCGCATGTGCGTGAGTGTCCTGCAACGTGAGAGCTAGTGAGTTGGTCCGAGAAATGCCAGCCAGCGGCGTTCGGCAACCCGGAACAGACCGACCAGGGCAAAGGTTACGGCCAGGTAGATCAACGCGGCGATGCCGAACGACTGGAACGTCAGGAAGGTTGCCGAGTTGGCGTCCCGCGCGACTTTCAGGATGTCCGGGATGGTCGCGGTGAAGGCCACGGTGGTGGAGTGCAGCATCAGGATCACTTCGTTGCTGTAGTAGGGCAACGAACGGCGCAGGGCCGAAGGCATGATCACGTAGGCATACAGCTTCCAGCCCGTCAGGCCATAGGCCTTGGCAGCCTCGACTTCGCCGTGGTTCATGCTGCGAATCGCCCCGGCGAAAATCTCCGTGGTGTAGGCACAGGTGTTCAGGGCGAAGGCCAGGATCGTGCAGTTCATCGCGTCGCGAAAGAACGCGTCGAGCACCGGTTGCGCGCGGATCGCGGCGAGGCTGTAGATCCCCGTGTAGCAGATCAGCAACTGGATATACAGCGGCGTGCCACGGAACAGGTAGGTGTAGAACTGCACCGGCCAGCGGATGTAGAAATGCGGTGAAACCCGGGCAATCGACAGCGGGATCGACACCAGGAAGCCGATGCAGATCGAGGCGCTGAGCAGCCACATCGTCATCGCCAGGCCGGTGATGTGGTAGCCGTCGCTGTACAGGAACGGGCGCCAGTACTCTTGCAGAAGTTCGATCATCGTACGGCCTCCCGGGCACCGGCGGCATAACGCCGTTCCAGCCAGCGCAGGACAACGTTCGACGCGCTGGTGATCAGCAGGTAGATCAGCGCTGCCAGCACCAGGAAGTAAAACAGCTGGTAGGTACTTTTACCGGCATCCTGGGCGGCCTTGACCAGGTCGGCCAGGCCGATGATCGACACCAGTGCAGTCGCCTTGAGCATCACCATCCAGTTGTTACCGATACCCGGCAAGGCGAAGCGCATCATCTGCGGGAAGACCACGTAGCGAAAACGCTGGCCGCGCTTGAGGCCGTAAGCGGTGGCGGCTTCAACCTGGCCGCGGGGCACGGCGAGGATCGCGCCACGGAAGGTTTCGGTGAAATAGGCACCGTAGATAAAGCCCAGGGTGATGACCCCGGCGCTGAACGGGTTGATCTCGATGTATTCCCATTCCAACAGGTCGGTCAGGGACGTCAGCCAGGTTTGCAGGCTGTAGAAAATCAGCAGCATCAGCACCAGGTCCGGCACCCCACGAATCAACGTGGTGTAGCACTGCGCGGGTATGCGCAGCAGTCTGGAAGCTGAGAGTTTGGCGCTGGCGCCCAGGAGGCCGAGTAACACGGCCACCAGCAGCGACAGTACCGATAATTGGATGGTCATCCAGGTGCCTTGCATCAGCAGGGGGCCGAAGCCTTTCAAGCTGAAGGCTGAGAGCCCCAGGTTTTGTAGGAGTTGTTCAAACATGAAGTCAGCAACCTGATAGCGAAAAAAAGGCGCCCATCACGAGGATGGGCGCCGGGCATTATTTGCCGCTGTACAGATTCAGATCACCAAAGTGTTTCTTTTGAATGGTGGCGTAGGTGCCATCATCGTGTAACGCTTTGATACCTTTATCGAGAAGGGCCTTCAGCTCTTTGTTACCTTTCGAGATACCGACAGCGGTCTTGGCTGGCAACAGTGGGCTGTCAACGGGTTTGCTGACTTCATAGTCGGCGCCTTGTGGCGACTTCAAGAAGCCCAGTTCGGCTTGCAGCATGTCCTGGATCGACGCGTCGAGACGCCCGGAAATCAGGTCGGCGTAGACCTGGTCCTGGTTGGCGTAAGCCTTGGTCTTGACCCCGGCCTTGTCCAGCACGGCCTTGGCATACGCTTCCTGGATGGTGCCTTGCTCGTAGCCGACAGCCTTGTCCTTGAGCGATGCGGTATCGGCGGTCAGCCCAGAACCTTTTTTGAACACGAATGAAGTGGGGCCGGAGAACAGCTCGCTGGAGAAGTCGATAACCTTCTCGCGGGCCTCGGTAACGGTCATCGAAGAGATTACACCGTCGAATTTATTGGCCTTGAGGCCAGGGATCATGCCGTCGAAATCGCTTTCGACCCATTTGCATTTGACCTTCAGCTCGGCGCAGATCGCATTGCCCAGATCGATATCGAAGCCAACCAGGCTGCCGTCCGCTGCTTTGGATTCGAACGGCGCGTAGGAGGGGTCAACACCAAATCGCAACTCTTTGTATTCTTTGGCCAGCGCGGAACCCGCGGCCATGCACAACGCCAGTGCAGAAAGGGTCAGCAATGCTTTTTTCATTATTCAATCCCTAAGAACCAATATGAGCGCTTGTGGCGCAGAATTATTGTTACTGGAAAGCGTAAGACCTTATGAAAGTAGCAATTTCCGAACCAGAGTCCCGAACAAGCGTTTTAAAAGATGATTCAACAAAAGTCCTGGGCAGATTCGCGCCCAAAAATGGGCGCGAAGGATTGACTGCACCAGCATGGAGCCTGGGCTGACTGAGCCGGTGTGCCCCAGGCACCGGTCCCCGCGAGTTTACTTTCCGGGCACCAGGGTCAGGCGCGTCTTGCCATAGACCTTGTCGAAGTTCTGCGGCTGCATCGGCAGGCTCTGGTACTGGCCCTTGAGCCACGGTTCGATACCGTTCAGGTAGCTGGGACTGGCCGGATTACCGGACTGACCACTGCCGTTCTGCGCCTGCAACGGTTCTGCCTGAGCGAAGTCGACGATAAAGCGCATCGCCGGTGCCAGCGTGACGTTGAAGTCCTGGCCCCAGGTGTAGGCGGACATGTTCAGGGTGGTGTGATCGCCACCGGCGGACATAGGCGCGCGCACAGTCTGGCCGCGCACGTCCTTCCATTCGTAGTGGTGCAGTTTTCCCCATTGCCAGGCTTTGCGGTCACCGCCCATCTGGCTTTCGCCAGCAGAAATGGCGGCGGCCAGGCTACGGGCAAGGATCGCCGGCTTGTCTTCCTTTTGCGGGGTGCGGGCGTCATCCCAGAACGGGCTGTCTTCGCGGCCGAGCAAATGGTCAGCCTGCGCCGAGTAGGACAACTTGCCGCTGGCAACAAAAGCTTTCCAGGCCGGGCTGTTCTGCGGCCCCAATTCGTCGAGGAAGATCTGCTGCATGCTGGCCTGCAGGAACAACTCGTAGATCGCCGCGTCAGTCGAGGTCGCACTGAGCTTGCCGTCAAAGGCCATCAGGCGGCTGTAGGCCTCGCGTGCCTTGCCAGCCTCGGCGGCGGGCAGGGCGGCGATGGCTGTTTTGAGCGGCGCCGACATGCCGGGCGACTCGAACATTTTCTTCAATTTGCTGGCAAACAGGCTGGTCTGGTCGTATTGCATGGCAATCATGCTGCGACTGTCGTGTTTGCCGCTCCCAGCCAGTTCGGCGATGCGCTCGCCGCGCTCGGGTGCGGCCCATGAATTGGACAGCTGCATGCCGTAACCGTGAGGAATCACCCGCTGGTTGGCGGTGCCGAGCCAGCCTTGCACCGGGTCCTGATCATACGGATGGAGCATCGGGTCGGCGTAGCCGTCCCAGTCGTAGCGGCCTTCCCAGCCGGGGGATGGCAGCAAGCCTTCGCCTTCGCGACGGTTGGGGAAGCGGCCTGTAACCTGCCAGCCGATGTTGCGAGCGTCGGCAAACACCATGTTCAGGGCAATCGCGCGGATTTCGCGGCTGGCGTCCGAGGCTTTTTCCACATTCTGCGCGCGGGTCAGGTCGAA
Source organism: Pseudomonas sp. P5_152 (assembly GCF_033989915.1). Taxonomy (NCBI): domain Bacteria; kingdom Pseudomonadati; phylum Pseudomonadota; class Gammaproteobacteria; order Pseudomonadales; family Pseudomonadaceae; genus Pseudomonas; species Pseudomonas sp. P5_152. The sequence goes on from NZ_JASFAH010000002.1 coordinate 4,381,049, forward strand.
GAACGCGTCCAGGCTCTTGTCGTCGGTCAAATTGGGTTGCTGCAAGGCCAGGCCGAAGCCATTACCCAGCGCAGTGCCTTGGGCGCTGTTGAGCAAGGCGCCGTGGCGGGTTTCGTACACGGCTTCGCGAATCGGTCGCTGGCCTTTGATGAAGTAGGTTTCGTTGCGCACCATCACTGGCTGCCATTTACCCGCAACTTCGTAGCTCAGGCCGTTGCCCTGGCGCTTGAGTTTTTCCAGGAACAGGTCCTGGTTGTCGCCCAGCACCGCCGTCATGCTCCAAGCCACTTGGCCGTTGAAACCGGCCAGGACCATTGGCAAGCCGGCGATGGAAACGCCGGCAGCCTGGTATTTCGGGGCGCGAATCTGCACGAAGCTCCACAGCGACGGCACGCCGAGCGGCAATTGGCTGTCGCTGGCCAGCAGGCTTTTACCGCTGCGGCTGCGTTGTGGGGCGATCGCCCAGTTGTTCGATGCCGTGCCGCCGAGCATGTTCAACGTGCCCAGTTGCTCGCCAGCGTTAGCCACCTCGGCAAGGCCTGGGATCGTACCGTTGAGCTTGATGCCCTGGAGTTTGTCGGTTTCCGCCAACGGCAGTTTTTCGTCCGGATAGGACGGCGACAGCCATGCCAGCTTGTCCTGGGTGACGGTTTGCGCCATGACCAGCGCGGAAATTTCCTGCGGCAGGTTGGCTGACTGGCTGAAGTTCAGCAGGCAGAAAATCAGCGCCGAGTCTTCCGGTTTCCAGTATTCCGGTTGGTAACCGGTGGCAGCCAGGTCTGCTGGCAGCTTGTCGCGATAGCGGAACAGGTAAGCGTTGACCCCGCGCGCATAGACTTCAAAGAAGCGCTTGAGGCGAGGCGAGGAGGCTTTATAGAGTTCGTCGGCGCTTTTCTTCAGGTTCACTGCGCGCATGTAACGGTCGGCGTCGAGCATCTGTGGGCCCGACATTTGCGCCAGGCGGCCCTGGGCCAGCAACCGCATGCTGACCATCTGGTAAATGCGATCAGTGGCGTGCACATAGCCGAGGGTGAACAAGGCATCGTGGAAGGTGCTGCTTTCGATCAGCGGCATACCCATGGCATTGCGTCGCACGGAGACGTTTTGCGCCAGCCCTTTGAGCGGTTGCACACCGGAGGTCGGCGGTAGCGTGTCCTGGGCATTCCAGGTCTGGCATCCGCCAAGACTGAGCACACTGGTGACTGCTGCGGCAACGCCGAACCGGGGAAGAAAAGATGTAAAGGCTGGCGAGGCCATGGCAAAGCTCCGTACCAAGAAAGGCGCTACGTTAGTGAGCGACCGAGGGCCGCGCAAGCAGGGGCCGAGCTTATTTGAGGGTTTGTCGGATAAATCACGGATTTTTCGACCATAGGCCTGTTTGGCTGCCGTAAATGACGGTATTGAAGGGGGGTATTGGGTAATTGGCAGAGGGAAATAGCGCCATGCAACTGCAGATAAATGCCACCTTGATCCTGATCGATCAGCAAAAAGGAATCCATCAGCCCCGGCTCGGGCCGCGCAACAACCCTCAGGCCGAGGAACGCATTGCCGAGTTGCTCGAGCAGTGGCGCGCCAGGTCGTGGCCAGTGATCCACGTGCAGCACCTGTCCCGCTCGCCGGAATCGGTGTTCTGGCCGCAACAGTCGGGCGTGGAATTTCAGCAGCGGTTCATGCCCTTGGCGGGTGAACCGGTGATCCAGAAGCAGGTGCCAGATGCGTTCTGCGCAACCGGGCTGGCAGAGGATTTACAGCGAGGGGGAGTCAGCCAGTTGATTATCGTTGGCGTGGCGACGAATAACTCGGTGGAGGCCACTGCACGAACTGCCGGCAACCTGGGGTATGAGACCTGGGTGGTGGAGGACGCCTGCTACACCTTCGACAAGCAGGACTATTTTGGCCAGTGGCATTGCGCGCAGCAGGTGCATGCCATGTCGCTGGGTAATTTGCAGGGCGAGTACGCAACGGTGGTGACTGCCCGCGACATCCTGATGGCGAGCCGCATCGGGTAATTGTGGGAGCGCCGTCCGGCTTGCTCCCACACGCCTGGGGCTAGCGCATCAGGCGCCGTGGCACTTCTTGAACTTCTTGCCGTTGCCGCATGGGCAAGGGTCGTTGCGGCCAACATCTTTCAAGGCGTTACGCACCGGTTCCTGGTGAGCGTGGCCGCAGTTTGGGCCGTGCACATGGCCATGGTCGTGATCATGGTGTTCGTGATGGTCATGATCGTGGTTGCAGTCAGGGCCATGGACGTGGGGTTGCTGGGTCATCAGGGTTACTCCGGAATAAAATCGCCGGGAATTATCTCGCCATAACGCGAAAGGTGCACGTCTTTGCCGAACAATAATCCGGTTTGCAGGGTTCCCTCCAGGCGGTACGGGATGGGCTGCTCGGGTTTTTTCAGCAACTTGACCACTTCCCGCAGGTGCTGCCACAGGTTCGTGCGGATCGGCACTTGGAAATACCCACTGCTATTGGGGTCGACGCTGAACCACTGATCACTCTCGCCCTCGGTCAGCAGGAACTGGCTCAAGTGAATGCGGTATTCCAGGCCGCGGACCGTCAGGTTGGAGTCATTGGGATTGTCGACGCGAAAGTACAGCATGAACTTCTGGTCAAGCAGCCGGGCCCGGACCACCTCGACCTTGAGCAGGTGGACCTGAGGCTCAAGCTCATCGTCGCTGAACCAGGACACGCAACCACTGAGACTCAGCAGCAAAAGCAGGCTGATGCAGTGCAGGGCGCGGCGCTGGTTGAGCATGGTCTGGCTCCCTTTACCCGCTGTACAGGTTCAGTCCCCTAGGCGAAGTACCCGGCACAGCACTTCTTGAACTTCTGCCCGCTGGCACACGGGCAGGCGTCATTGCGTCCGGCCTTGAGCGGTACGGTCGGGTCAATGAAGTACCAGTGCCCGGCGTTCTGTACGAAAGAAGAACGTTCACGGTGACTGTGTTCGCCGTCGCTGTCATGCCAGCGTGCAGTAAAGGTGACGAAGGCGTGTTCAGGTTGGCCGCCGAACACTTCCGAGCTTTCCACATCCAGGCCTAGCCAGGTGCTCTGGGCGCTCCAGGCGCTGATCGACTGGCGGTCCAGGCCTGATTGCTGGGCGGGCAGGGTGGTTGCCACCAGGTAGTCGATCAGGCCCAGCACATAGGCGCTGTAGCGCGAGCGCATCAAGGCTTGGGCGCATGGCGCGGGGTGCCCGGCATGGTAATGCCCGCAACAGGCATCGAGTGGCGTGCCGCTGCCGCAAGGGCAGATGGATGTACTCATTGTGTTACCACCAGTATTTTCCGAAATTCTCTGGATTGGCCCAGAACCGTGAGTTGAGCCAGTCAGGTACTTGTTTGTAGTCAAGCAGATCATAGGTGAACAGGGTCAATACTTGTTCGTCGCGCTGGAAACGTTCGCTGGCTTGCAGGGCCAGGGAGAAGAAGTCGGTGTCCTGCCAGCCGCAGGCACCCAGGTCGGCGAGGACCACGATGCGACTGGCGTTGAGGTTGCGGATCCCGCCGAGCAGGTTCAGGCCGTCGCGCTTGGGCAAATGCTCCAGGCAGTCGAGGGCCAGGGCCAGGTCGAAGCGCTGCGCAGCCAGGTCCGGCGGCAGTGGGCCAGGTGCGACCTGGGCAACGATGGTGTCGGGGTGCGCCAGCTTGAACGCCTGCAGCGCCGGAAAGTCACTGGCACCGATCAGCAGCAGCCGCTTGGGCGCATAACGATCGAGCAAGGCGGCGAGCGCCTGCTGGGGAGTACGCAAAGAAATAGCGGCGGTCATCAAGGATCCTCAATCAGAACTGCCAAGACTAGCCTGCCCGAACGCTCGGGCCTAGAGCGGGTTTGCACTGGATGTTGCGATCGCCCGTAAATATGCGATGCAGCCAAGCTGGCCTATTGCTGGCGGATATTAAAACTCGGGTCTTTACTGCTTGAATCGGTCGTACGCCGATCCCTCAGGAGAAAACTCGATGAGCATAGTTCGGACAGCATTACCCTTGGTTCTGCTAACCAGTGTGTTGACTGGTTGTGCAGGTTTGCAGAAAACCGACTGGCCGACCTGTGCGGCGGTGGGCGGCGTGGTCGGTGCGGGTCTCGGCGCGACGGAAAGTTCGGCATGGGCCGGCGGTGGCGCGCTGTTCGTAGGTGGATTGGCAGCCGCTTATTGCTGGGTGCATGGCGACGGTGATGAAGATGGCGACGGCGTGCTGGACAGTCGTGACAAGTGCCCGGGCACACCAAAAGGCGTGCAGGTCGATGCCAATGGCTGCCCACCACCTGAGCCGGTGGTTGAAGAAGTGGTGGTGGTCAAAGAGGAAACCATCGTCATTCGTGATGTGCACTTCCAGTTCGACTCAGCGAAGTTGACCGAAGCCGACAAAACCAAGCTGGAAACCATTGCCTCCCGACTGAAACAGGAAGCCGCTACAGCGCAACTGACCGTCACCGGGCATACCGACAGCGTGGGCAGCGATGCCTATAACGAGAAACTCTCGGATAAACGTGCGCATTCGGTGGTCGAGTACCTGATTGAAGAAGGTGTGCCACGTGCCAGCTTCGTGTCGGTACAAGGTGCCGGTGAAAGCCAGCCAGTGGCCGACAACAAAACCGCTGACGGGCGTGCCATGAACCGTCGTACCGAAATCAAAATCAACCGCTAGTCCCTCTCGCATCCGCGGCTTGTGCAGTCGCGGATGCGGGTCTTTACTCCTGAGTGACCGGTATGGGCCGGTAACACAGGAGCATTCACCATGAGTCTTCGTGCGCGGACCGTGATACCGGTACTACTGTTCGGCAGCCTGTTGACAGGTTGCGCCACCCACAGCGACGGCACTGCCCCCCTCAATCAACGTACCTGGCCGATCTGCAGCCTTATCGGCGGCCTGGTGGGCGGTGGCCTGGGCGCGATTGAAAGTGGTGGTTGGGCGGCAGGTGGCGCGGCACTCGGTTTGTTGACGGGAGGCTTGATCTGTTACGCGCAGGATGGCGATGAGGACGAAGACGGGGTCTTCGATCGTCGCGATCATTGCCCGGATACCCCGGCCAATACCCCGGTCGACAACAGGGGGTGTCCGATTCCCCAGTACCCGGCCACCGTCAAGCCGGTCGAACCGCAAAGTGAAGTGATCACCCTGAGTGACCAGGGAGAGGTGTTGTTCGCCTTCGATTCCGCGCAATTGACTCCAGCGGCCCAGGAACAATTGGTGGGGTTGATGGATAAACTGAAAAACGCCGACGTACTGAGTATCAAGGTGGTCGGGCATACCGATAGCCAGGGAACAGACGCCTACAACCAGGCGCTCTCCGAACGGCGCGCCAGCAGTGTCGCCGCCTTCCTGCTGGAGCAGGGGCTGACGCCGGACAAACTCACCAGCCAGGGCATGGGCGAAAGCCAGCCTGTGGCCGACAACGCCAGCGAAGAAGGGCGGGCGAAAAATCGTCGGGTTGAACTGGTGATCGGTCGCTGATCGACGGCTGCCGGATGGTCGATTCTCGTCGATCCGGCAGCTAAACAGCCCGGCGCGCAAGAATTTTCACGGACCTCTGGCGCATCCCTCGTGGAAGTCGTTACTGTGCGCGCAAAGAATAATGAAGCACGGGGGAGCGTATGAAAGTGTTTTGGGGGCTGGGCAAGTGTTTGACCCTGATGTTCTGGCTGGTGGTGCTGGTCAATCTTGTGGAACCGCTAATCAACCCGATTGATCTGCTGGTCAATCTGGCGGCCAGCCTGTTGCTGCTGACCCACCTGTTGGAAGTGCTGCTGGTGCACCGCAACCTCAAGGGCCGCCCTCACCCGTGGCGTGATCGCCTGCAAATCCTCCTGTTTGGCATTTTTCACCTGCGGACCCTGTCTGCCCCTACGTCTGGGGAGCATCGCCATGCGTAAACTCTGTTTGCTTGCCGCACTGGTAAGCCCACTGGCCACGGCGCAGGTGGTCAGTGTTGAAAGTCATTCGCTGATGCGTCTGCCCAATACCACCAGCACCTTGCAGCTGGAGCGTCTGGACGTTGCGGACTATGGCACCTTGCTGATCCCCTCGAACGTCACTGAGTTGGACGTGGGTCAGTTACGCCTGGGGCGCGAGGCGCGGATTGCGATTGTTCCCAGTGAGCAGGTCCTGCAGTTGAAGGTCGGGCATGCCCAGCTTGCCAGTGGTAGCCAGATTACTTCCCGTGGCGCTCCGGGTACTTACCTCAAGGCCGCTCGCGGCGGGCGTAACCTGAATTTGCGGATTGCGTCGTTGAACGCGCCCGAGTTGTCGGTGGATGCGCGCGGTGGCGCTGGCGCCCCGGGTTATGTGGGGCTCGATGGGGCCAACGGTCAGGAACCCGGTTGCACCTGGGGCGAGGCTGGCCGTGGTGCCGATGGGGATAACGGGGGGGATGGTCGTGCTGGTGCGCCAGGGGCTTTGGTGCGTCTGGAGTTGCCACGTGATTATCCAGAGCAGCAGATCAAGGTGCAGGTTGAGGGTGGCGCCGGAGGAGTGCCGGGGGCTGGAGGTAAACCTGGTGCGGGGGGCAAGGCCAAGGGGTGTCTGGTTTATCGTGCCGATGGTGGTAAGAGCGGGCGGCCTGGGGTGGCCGGGCAGCCAGGGGTAGAGGGAGCGGCTGGGGCTGTTAGTTTGCAGCGGTTGTAGGGAGTGATGACGACCTGCGCCACATGATCAATCTCGGCAATCCCCTGTAGCAGCTGCCGAGCCCGCGAGGCTGCGTTCGAGGACGCAGTCCTCGCCCCTGCGGCCTCGAGATTAAAAGCTTCAGACGAGCTAACGCTCGGCCGGTTGCGCGGTGGTCGCTGGGGGCGTCGGGCTCTGAGTCTTTAAAATGTCGGGCGCGCCGCCGCAATTGCGACCAGCACCAATCCTACAATCAAATTGATTCCCACCAGGCGCCGTATCCCACCCAAGGTGGCGGCGCCGGTCGGCCAGTCTTCGGCCAGGACGGCCTTGCGTAGCTCGGGCAGTTGCAGTGCTTGAATACGAATGAACAATGCAGTCATCACCAGATACAGGCCCATCATGATCTGCACGTAGCGTGGTGCGGTTTCGAAGCCGTTGAAGCGCAGGTGGATCAGGCCGACGCCGCTGATCGGCAGGATCAGCACGGCAATCCAGACCCAGAGAAAAAAGCGCGGGAACACTTCCAGCCACAATTTAAGGCGGGCCGGGCCCTCGAGGGCCTTTCCGGCGGCGGGGCGCAGGACCATCCAGGCGAAAAACATGCCGCCGACCCACACCAGGGCTGCCAGTGTGTGCAGGCTATAAATGAAGGCGAAAAGTGTCATTGGGGTACTCCGTTCTGCGCGGGATTAATTAGCGGGGTATGATAGCGGCCGATCCGAACCACTGAAAATTTATCCAGCGTTTTTTGCGCCCGACAATCCATGATCAGCACTGAACTCAAAACCACGATCCAGGGCGCTTATTCGCGTTTTCTCGAAGCCAAGAGCCTTAAGCCGCGCTACGGCCAGCGCCTGATGATCGCCGAAATTGCCAAAGTCCTGGGTGACATCGACACCGACGACGAAGGCCGGCGCAGTGGCGACCCCGCGATTGTCGCGGTGGAAGCCGGTACCGGTACCGGCAAGACCGTGGCCTACAGCCTGGCGGCGATTCCCACTGCCAAGGCCGCCGGCAAGCGCCTGGTGATTGCCACCGCCACCGTCGCCCTGCAAGAGCAGATCGTCTACAAGGACCTGCCGGACCTGATGCGCAACAGCGGGCTGAATTTCAGCTTTGCCCTGGCCAAGGGCCGGGGTCGCTACATGTGCCTGTCCAAGCTCGACATGCTGCTGCAGGAAGGCCACGCGCAAACCGCCACGGCCCAGCTGTTCGAGGAAGAAGGCTTCAAGATCGAGGTCGATGAGGCCAGCCAGAAGCTGTTCACCAGCATGATCGAGAAACTCGCCGGCAATAAGTGGGACGGCGACCGCGACAGTTGGTCCACCGCCCTGGAAGATGCCGACTGGGCGCGCCTGACCACCGACCACAGCCAGTGCACCAACCGCCATTGCCCCAATTTTGGTCAGTGCGCCTTTTACAAGGCGCGCGAAGGCATGGGCAAGGTCGATGTGATTGTCACCAACCACGACATGGTCCTCGCTGACCTGGCCCTGGGTGGCGGTGCCGTGCTGCCGGACCCGCGCGACACCATCTATGTGTTTGACGAAGGCCACCACCTGCCGGACAAGGCCATCGGCCACTTCGCCCATTACACGCGCCTGCGCTCCACCGCCGACTGGCTGGAAACCACCGCCAAGAACCTCACCAAGTTGCTCGCCCAGCACCCGTTGCCCGGCGACTTGGGCAAGCTGATCGAGCAAGTGCCGGAGCTGGCGCGTGAGATCAAGACTCAGCAGCAGTTCATGTTCAGTGCCTGCGAGCAAGTAGCCGACTTCAAGCCCGGCGAAGACGTCGAAGGCCGTGAGCGCCCGCGTCATCGGTTTGTCGGTGGGGTGATTCCCGAGCACATGCGCGAGATGGGCATCGAACTGAAGAAGGGCTTTGCCCGCCTGACCGATGTCTTCACCCGGCTCACGGAGCTGCTCAAGGAAGGTATGGACGGCGAGGTCAACATTGGTATCGCCAGCAACCAGGCGGAAGAATGGTACCCGCTGTTTGGCAGCCTGCTGTCTCGCTCCCAGGGCAACTGGGAATTGTGGACCGCCTTTACCGCCGAAGACCCGGAAGACAACCCGCCCATGGCGCGCTGGCTGACCCTGGCCGAAAGCGGTTCGCTGTTCGATATCGAGGTCAATGCCAGCCCGATCCTGGCTGCGGAAATGCTCCGGCGCAACCTCTGGAATATCGCCTACGGTGCCTTGGTAACCTCGGCCACCCTGACCGCCCTCGGCACCTTCGATCGCTTCCGCATGCGTGCCGGCCTGCCGAAAAAAGCCGTGACGGCGGTCGTGCCGAGCCCGTTTCACCATGCCGATGCCGGTGTGCTGCGGGTTCCCGACCTGCGCGCCGATCCGCGGGACGCCCCGGCGCACACTGCGGCGATCATCCGTGACCTGCCGGAACTGGTGGAAGGCTCGCGTGGCACCCTGGTACTGTTTTCCTCGCGCAAACAGATGCAGGACGTGTTCGACGGCCTCGACCGCGACTGGCGCAAGCAAGTGTTCATTCAAGGCAACCTGTCGAAGCAGGAAACCCTGAACAAGCACAAGGCGCGGGTTGATGGTGGCGACTCCAGCGTGCTGTTCGGCCTGGCCAGTTTTGCCGAAGGTGTCGACTTGCCGGGGGCCTATTGCGAGCACGTGGTGATCGCCAAGATCCCGTTCTCGGTTCCCGATGACCCGGTGGAAGCCGCACTAGCAGAATGGATCGAAGCGCGGGGCGGCAACCCGTTCATGGAAATCTCTGTGCCGGACGCCTCGCTCAAGCTGGTCCAGGCTTGCGGTCGCCTGCTGCGCACCGAAGAAGACCGCGGCACCATCACCTTGCTTGACCGACGCCTGGTCACGCAGCGTTACGGAAAGGCGATCCTCAACGCCTTGCCACCGTTCCGTCGCGAAATATCTTGAGACAGGGTGGGCGGAAACGCCCACTTCGTTGTCTATCTCCTATCACCGATTTCACACTGGCCCTAGGGAGAACCTGGTTCATATGATTCGCCGCTCGTTACCCGCTGTTTTTGCCCTGATGTTCGCTGCGCCTCTGCTGGCGGCACCCGCCGGGCAGCAGACGCTGTTCAACTTTGTCCGGCCTGCCGATGTGGTCCAGGTGACGACACAGGATGCCAGTCTGCCGCAATCCAACGCGGAGCAAACGGCCGAGGGCGAAGTGCTGCGGCGTGTGACGTTCAACCCGACGGCGCAACCAAGCCTGCGCCTGACCCCGCAAACCGGGGCCTGGGACTGGTCGCAATCGGGGGTCATGAGCCTGCGCCTGCAGAGCGCGATGAACTGGGCTGTCACGCTTTACGTCAAGATCCAGAGCAACGACGGTAAAACCCTGGTCAGCCGCGTCGACCTGCCTGCCGGACCGGCGCAAACCCTGTTGGTGCCGCTCAAGCCGAGCTCGCCCCTGAGCCAAGGAATGAAGGCCGGCCCGCCGATGCCGATGACCGTTGATGGTCAGCGGATCCTGCTGGCCAGCAGCGAGGGTGAGCTGGACCCGGCCCAGGTGGTGTCGGTCACTCTGTCGATGGATCAGCCGAAAGTGGCCCAGAGCATCCTGATCGAGCGCTTTGGTGTGCAGGACGGCGTGGCGGTCACCCAGGCGGTCTACGGTTCCCTGGTGGATGCCTATGGACAGTCGAGCCGGGCGAAATGGCCGGAAAAGATCGCCACTGACGAGCAGCTCAAGGCGGCGGCCGCCAAGGAACAGCAGCAATTGAGTGGCTGGCTGGCCCAGCGCGAGCGCTCGGCCCTGGACACCTTCGGCGGCTTGAACAAGGGCCCGGCCTTCAAGGCCAGCGGCTTTTTTCGCACCGAGAAACGCGACGGGCGCTGGTACCTGGTGACACCACAAGGTCACCCGTTCTACTCCCTGGGGGTCAACACGGTCACTGCAGACGCCAGCCAGACTTACGTCGCCGGTCGCGAGGGCATGTTCGAAGTATTGCCGGGCAACGACCAGCCGCTGGCCGTGCATTACGGTGAAGGCGATAACCGCGGCGGCAATGGCGTCGATCGCGGGCGTGCCTTCAATGGCGGTCGCTGGTATGACTTTTATGGCGCCAACCTGCAACGCACCTACGGTCAGCCTTGTGTCGCCGGCACCCCGGCGAAGGTTGCCGAGACCGGCGCCGAAGCGCCCGTCGCGCCGTGCGCACCTTATGCCTTCGATGAAAAACGCTGGGCCGGGCACACCCTGGATCGCCTGCAGGCGTGGGGCTTCAACACCCTGGGCAACTGGAGCGAGCCGGCTCTGGGCCACAGCGCACGAATGCCCTACACCTTGCCGTTGTCGATCGTCGGCGATTACACCAGCATCAGTACCGGGAACGACTGGTGGGGCGGCATGCCCGACCCGTTCGACCCGCGTTTTGCCATGGCCACCGAACGTGCAGTGGCCATTGCCGCACGCGATCATCGGGATGATCCCTGGTTGATCGGCTACTTTGCGGACAACGAGCTGGCCTGGGCCGGTCCCGGTGACGATCCCAAGGCGCGTTATGCCCTGGCGTATGGCACGTTGAAAATGACCACCGACGTGCCGGCCAAACGCGCCTTCCTCAAGCAGTTGCGTGACAAGTACCGCAATCAGGCCGGCCTGTCGAAGGCCTGGGGCATCGACCTGCCAGCCTGGGAATTGATGGAAGACCCGGGGTTTGTGCCGCCGGTACCCAATCCCGAGCATCCGGAAATCGAAGCCGACTTCAAATACTTCCAGAAGGTCTTTGCCGACACCTACTTCAAGACCATTTCCGATTCGTTGAAATGGCATGCGCCGAACCACCTGCTGCTCGGCGGTCGATTTGCCGTCAGTACGCCCGAAGCGGTGGCGTCCTGTGCACAGTATTGCGATGTGCTGAGCTTCAACCTGTACACGCTCAAGCCCCAGGACGGCTATGACTTCAGCCAGTTGCAGGCGCTGGACAAGCCGGTGCTGATCACTGAGTTCAACTTCGGTTCACGGGATCGCGGCCCATTCTGGGGTGGGGTAACGGAGCTGGCGAGGGAGGAGGAGCGGGGACCGGCGTATGCCAACTTCGTCAAACAGGCGCTCAGCGAGCCGTCGATTGTCGGGGTGCACTGGTTCCAGTACCTCGATCAACCGGTGACCGGGCGCTTGCTGGATGGCGAAAACGGACATTTTGGTCTGGTGGGGATCACCGATATTCCGTTTCAAGGTTTTGTCGACAGTGTGCGCAAGGCCAATCTGCAGGCCGTCGATCAGCTCGCCAAGGCGGGCGAACAAGCCCGACTGGCCGCCGAGAAAGCCGGCAATGCGGGTGACAAACCCGAGGGCGAAAAGCCTGCTCACGAGCCGCAGGGCGCGGGGCAGGGCGGCCACACCGGTGGGCATTCGGGTAATGGCCATTAATCGCTGAAACAACCCCTTTAAACCAGCGACCGCCCAGCCCGAGCGGGTTCCCAAAACCCTCAAGGGCTGGAACAATGCGCTAACGATTCGAGATGTTTCTCCGGGGAGTGGTGGGTGCAGATTCAGGGTCATTACGAGCTTCAATTCGAAGCAGTACGCGAAGCCTTCGCGGCACTGTTCGATAACTCCCAGGAACGCGGCGCGGCATTGTGCATCCAGATCGGTGGCGAAACCGTCCTCGACCTGTGGGCGGGCACGGCCGACAAGGACGGCAGTCAGGCATGGCACAGTGATACCATCGCCAATCTGTTTTCCTGCACCAAGACCTTTACCGCCGTGACCGCCCTGCAACTGGTTGCCGAGGGCAAGCTGCAACTCGATGCGCCGGTCGCACGCTACTGGCCCGAGTTCGCCGCCGCCGGCAAGGAAGCGGTGACCTTGCGCCAGTTGTTGTGTCATCAGGCAGGCCTGCCGGCTCTGCGTGAGTTGCTGGCACCCGAAGCGCTCTACGACTGGCAGACCATGGTGGAGGCCCTGGCGGCCGAAGCTCCTTGGTGGACGCCGGGTGAAGGCCATGGTTATGCGGCAATCACCTATGGCTGGCTGGTGGGTGAACTGTTGCGTCGGGCCGATGGCCGCGGTCCGGGCGAATCGATCGTCGCGCGGGTGGCACGCCCCTTGGGACTGGATTTCCATGTCGGCCTGGCCGATGCAGAGTTCCATCGGGTGGCGCACATCGCACGGGGCAAAGGCAACGTCGGCGATGCGGCCGCCCAGCGCCTGTTGCAGGTCACTTTGCGTGAGCCAACAGCCATGAGCACCCGGGCGTTTACCAATCCGCCCTCGATCATGACCAGCACCAACAAGCCAGAGTGGCGACGTATGCAGCAGCCGGCGGCCAATGGCCACGGCAATGCCCGCAGCCTGGCCGGCTTCTATAGCGGACTGCTGGATGGCAGCCTGCTGGAAAGTGACATGCTCCAGGAGCTGACGCGCGAGCACAGCCTGGGCGAGGACAAGACACTACTGACCCGGACGCGTTTTGGTCTGGGTTGTATGTTGGATCAGCCGGACGTACCCAACGCCACCTTCGGCCTCGGCCCTCGGGCTTTTGGTCATCCTGGGGCGGGGGGATCCGTCGGGTTTGCTGATCCCGAACACGATGTGGCCTTCGGTTTTGTCACCAATACCCTGGGCCCTTACGTGTTGATGGACCCGCGTGCGCAGAAGCTGGTGCGGGTTCTCGGCGATTGTCTGTAAAAAGGTGGTTGCCAGGCATTTTTCTGATAAAAGATGCCACCAAGTCATGGAATGGAACCCTGTGGCTTTTCATGTTGCACAGCATCTGTTTATACGGGTCGCAGACCCACAGCTTTTTATCTCATTTTGTGGATATCCCATGTCACCGAACAAATTTTTAGCCTTGGCCCTGTGTCTCAGCATCACCGGTTGTGCACAAACCCCACAAAGTGACGCAGACGGTGGCCCTTGGTGGTCATTCGGTTCCGGTTCCGACAAGGTCGCGGACAAGGGCACCGCCAAGCCGGACGCCAAGGTCGATGCCAAAGCGGCGCCAGCAGCACCTGCCGACAAGACTGTCGCTGCCGCCCCGGCAACCCCGGCTCCCGTGGCCAAGGCCCAGGACAGTGGCAGCAGTTGGTGGCCGTTCTCCTCCAAGGAGAGCACCACCAAAGCCGCCGTCGATAGCAAAACCACCGCGCCTGTGGTGCCGCTGACGGCGACCAGCGCTGCCGCCGCAGCGGCCAAGGCCGACTCCGAGAGCAAATGGTGGTGGCCGTTCAGCGACCAGACCAAGGCTGTGACCAAGGCGGACATCAAGGATGTACCGATGCCTGACCCGAAAATCACCCAGGCCTGGCTGGACGACTACGAGCCGCGCCTGCGCAGTGCTATTCAGGACAAGCGCCTGCAGGTAGAGCGTCGCGAGAACATCCTGGTAGTGATCGTTCCGGTGGATGAAGCATTCAACCCGAAACGCCCGGCCATGCTGTTGCCTTCGACCCTCGGCCCGTTCACTCGGATTGCCAAGCTGGTGGAATCCGACACCAAGACTTCGGTACTGGTGCTCGGCCACGGCGACTCTTCGGGCGCAGCCCCGGCGACCCAGACCCTGAGCAAGGAGCGTGCGACTTCGGTAGCCTCGATCTTCAGCCTCGGTGGCATGAAGCGTGATCGCCTGATGTTGCGTGGCATGGGTGACCTGATGCCGCGTGCAGCGAATGATAGTGTCCAGGGACGCGCCTTGAACCGACGTGTCGAGATCGTGCTGACCCAGCGCACCACCATGCTCGCCCTGCTGAGCAAGTACAGCTCGCCAACTCCGCCGGTGGCCGAGATGGTTGCGATCCAGGACGTCAAACCTGCCAGCGTTGCCCTGGCCGATAAAAAAGCCACGCCAGCGAAAAAAGCTGTACCGGCGAAAAAGACCACCGCCAAGAAAGCCGCACCGGCTAAAAAGCAGCCAGCCAAGACCCCGACCCCGGCGAAAAAACCGGTGCCGGCCAAAGCTGCTGCAAACTGATCGACCCTGCACAAGGAAAACGCCGTGACCCAGGCTCTGGCTGATATGCGCCGCGACTACACCCGCGATGGTTTGACCGAGGCCCAGGCCCCGGCCGAACCCTTCGCGCTGTTTCATCAGTGGTTTGCCGAGGCGGTGAAAACCGAACAGCCTCCGGTCGAGGCCAATGCCATGACCGTGGCCACTGTTGATGCGCAGGGTCGCCCGCATTGCCGGATCCTGTTGCTCAAGGGCCTGGATGAGCAAGGTTTTACCTTCTTCACCAACTACCAGAGTGCCAAGGGCCAGCAGTTGGCGGCCAACCCCTATGCCGCCATGACCTTCTTCTGGCCGGCCCTGGAGCGCCAGGTGCGTATCGAGGGGCGGGTGGTCAAGGTCACGCCGCAGGAGTCCGATGCCTATTACCAGGTGCGGCCATTGGGCAGTCGCCTGGGGGCATGGGCTTCCCCGCAGAGTCGGGTGATCGCCGATCGTGCTGAGCTTGAAGGATTACTCAAGGCTACTGAGCAGCGCTTTCACGATAGCCAGCCCGATTGCCCGGAGCATTGGGGTGGCTATCGCCTGTTGCCCGAGCGCATCGAGTTCTGGCAGGGGCGTGCCAGTCGTCTTCACGATCGCTTGAACTACCGTCTGCAAGACGGTGGTTGGAGCCGTGAACGTCTAGCGCCCTGAGCAGTCTACCGGGCAGGATAGGTGGCTGCGGCCGCCTCCAGCCACTGCGCCAGGTCCCGGCGTTTGATGCGTTGCTGCCGGGCACGGTCCAGTTGCTGCAGCATGAACTGCTTTTTCTGTTCGTCATTACCCGCCAGTGACAGCGCCAGGTCGCGGTCCATCCAGCGCTTGATTCGCACGTACAGCCACCAGTGGAAGTACAGGCCGGCGACCGTGGTGACGATAATGATGAAGTAATCCATGGAAATCCTTGGGGGATGGCGCAATTTTTCGAAATGGCCGCTACTGTGTGATGACCTCGCAGACGCCGCTGTACCGCGCCTGAATGAAACCAATTTTATCCGGGCGGCGCCGTGACAGGCGTCAAGCTGCGGAGTTTAATGAATACTTGTCCTTTGGAGTTGATGTTATGCGTAAGTCTGTTCTGCTGGTTGCTACCTTTTCCACGATGGCGATGTTGCTCACGGGTTGCCAGTCCAGCCTGACCGGTGACTCCTACTCCCGTGACGAAGCGCGTCGTGTGCAGACCGTGCGCATGGGCACCATCGAGTCCCTGCGTCCGGTGAAAATCGAAGGTACCAAGACCCCTATCGGCGGCCTGGCTGGCGCGGCGGTAGGTGGTGTCGGTGGCAGCGCGATTGGTGGCGGCAAAGGCAGTATCGTTGCCGCGGTCATTGGTGCGGTAGCGGGTGGCTTGATCGGTTCGGCCACTGAAGAAGGCCTGACCCGTACCCAGGGCGTGGAAATCACCGTGCGTGAAGACGACGGCAGCATGCGTGCCTATGTGCAGCAGGTTCAGGAAAACGAAGTGTTCCGTGTGGGTGAGCGTGTACGCATCTCCACCGTCGACGGCACCAGCCGCGTATCGCACTAAGTTCCAACCGTTAAAACAAAACCCCGATCAGGCAACTGATCGGGGTTTTGTTTTTCTGGCTTTTAATCGGCTGGCTAGGCAGCCTGTGCCGGTTTCTTGCGGCTCGCTACCACCATCACGGCATAGCCGATCAGGGCGGCGAACAGCGAACCAGTGAGGATACCCATGCGGTCCATGCCGGCGTATTCGCTGCTGCCCGCCTCAAAGGCCAGGGAGCCGACGAACAGGCTCATGGTGAAGCCGATCCCGCAGAGAATCGCCACACCCAGGACCTGGCCCCAGTTGGCGCCGGCGGGTAGGGCAGCAATACCGGATTTAACCGCCAGCCAGGTCAGGCCGAACACACCGACGGTTTTCCCCAGCAGCAGGCCGATGGCGATGCCCATCGGCACCATGTGGGTGAAGCTCTCGACGGTGACGCCGCTCAGCGACAGGCCGGCGTTGGCAAACGCGAACAGCGGCAGGATGCCGTAGGCGACCCACGGATGCAGTGCATGTTCCAGGCTCAGAGAGGGCGAGGGCTCGGCATTTTTGGTGCGCAACGGGATGCAGAACGCCAGTGTCACCCCGGCCAGCGTGGCGTGGACACCGCTCTTGAGCACGCAGACCCAGAGGATCAGGCCGATGATCATGTACGGACCCAGCTTGACCACCCCCAGGCGATTCATCGCCACCAGCGCGGCAATACATGCGCCCGCCAGCATCAACGACAGAGTCGAGAGCGCGCCCGAGTAGAAGATCGCAATGATGACGATCGCACCCAGGTCATCGATGATGGCCAGGGTCATCAGGAACAGCTTCAGCGACACCGGTACACGCTTGCCCAGCAAGGCCAGCACGCCCAGGGCGAAGGCAATGTCGGTGGCGGTCGGAATTGCCCAGCCATTCAGCGCAGGTGGGTTGTCGCGGTTGAGGAACCAGTAGATCAGCGCTGGCACCAGCATGCCACCGACGGCGGCGGCACCCGGCAGGACGATCTGCGAAGGTTTGGACAGGTGACCATCGAGGACTTCACGCTTGACCTCAAGGCCGATCAGCAGGAAGAACAGGGCCATCAGGCCGTCGTTGATCCACAGTAACAGCGGCTTGGCGATTTTCAAGGCGCCGATCTGGGCCACCACGGGGGTGTCCAGCAAGCCGGTGTAGAGCCAGGACAGCGGTGAGTTGTTGATGATCAGGGCCAGGACTGCAGCGGCAATCAATAACAGACCGCTGGCAGCTTCCAACTGAAAGAAACGAGTGAAAGTGCTACGCAGAGGCAAGGTCGCTCTCCATCTATAGATTCAAAAGGTGGCACACCCTAACCTGTGCGGTTAGTTGTTAAAACAAAAGTTATATTCTTTTTTGTTATATGCCGTTACAACCCAAGCTGCACACAGCCTAGCAGTTGGCTGGCGTATTGAACCCCAGCTGTACCTGTGCGTTATGTAGGTTTTTTCCTAAGCTTAAGAATTGGCCTGTTGTCACCCTCAGGTTTCCTTCCGCCGTCATTGATTCCACGAGTAACCCACCATGAGCGACAGCCGCCAATGGGCCCGCGAAGCCATCCGCATCATCGAAGCCGACTTCCAGCGCAGTGCCGATACCCACCTGATCCCGTTGCCGTTGGCGGGGTTGCCGGGCATCGAGCTGTACTTCAAGGATGAGTCCAGCCACCCTACCGGCAGCCTCAAGCATCGGTTGGCCCGCTCGCTGTTCCTATATGCGCTGTGTAATGGCTGGCTCAAGCCGGGTGCCCCGGTGATCGAGGCGTCCAGCGGCTCGACGGCGATCTCCGAGGCCTACTTCGCTCGACTGCTGGGACTGCCGTTCATTGCGGTGATGCCGGTCAGCACTTCCCGGGAAAAGATCGCGCAAATCGAGTTCTACGGCGGCAAGAGCCACCTGGTGCAGGACCCGACGCAGATCTATGCCGAGTCCGAGCGCCTGGCCCGTGAGCACGATGGGCACTTCATCGATCAGTTCACCTACGCCGAGCGCGCCACCGACTGGCGGGCCAACAACAACATCGCCGAGTCGATCTTTCAGCAGATGCGTTTCGAGCGGCATCCGGAACCCAGCTGGCTGATTTCCAGCCCCGGCACCGGCGGCACCACCGCGACCCTGGGGCGCTACGTGCGTTACCGGCAGCACGCCACCCGGGTGCTCTGTGCCGATGCCGAGCGTTCGGTGTTCTTTGACTATTACCTGAGTGGCGATGCGAGCCTGCGCCTGGAGTGTGGTTCGCGTATCGAAGGCATCGGTCGGCCGCGGGTCGAGGCGTCGTTCCTGCCGAAGGTGATCGATGCGATGGTCAAGGTGCCGGACGCCTTGTCACTGGCGGCCATGCATTACCTGGCGCAACGCTTGGGTCGCAACGTCGGCGGTTCCAGTGGGACTAACCTGATTGGCGCGTTGATGGCAGCCCAGCAGATGGTCGCGGCGGGAGAGAGTGGGTCGATCGTGGCCATTCTGTGCGACGGCGGCGAGCGTTATGCAACCACCTACTACGATCAGGACTGGCTGAAGGCCCAGGGTTACGAGTTGAGTGACTTGATCGCGGCCGTTGCGGCCAGCGTCGAGCGGGGTGAGGCACTGCCAGCCAGTGTGTTGCGCGCAAACATCTGAGATAGATCAGACGCTCAAGGCCTCCATGGTGGTGAGGACCTGTGGAAGCTGCCGGTAGACCTGCTTTTTATGGCGTTCGACTTTCCCCTGTGGGAGCGAGCAAGCTCGCTCCCACAGGTTGTGTGTTGCTGCAGTGATTGTGTGTCAGGCTTCCAAGCCCAGGATATCCCGCGCCACAGCCTCGGCAATGCGAATCCCGTCCACCCCCGCCGAGAGAATCCCACCCGCGTAGCCAGCGCCTTCACCGGCCGGGAACAGGCCCTTGACGTTCAGGCTCTGCATCGACTCGTTACGGGTGATGCGCAGGGGTGACGAGGTGCGGGTTTCGATCCCGGTCAGCACCGCGTCATGCAGCGAGTAGCCGCGAATCTGCTTCTCGAATGCCGGCAGGGCTTCGCGGATGGCTTCGATGGCAAAGGCCGGCAATGCCAGCGCCAGGTCACCCAGGGCCACCCCAGGTTTGTAGGAAGGTTCGACGCTGCCCAGCGCGGTCGACGGCTTGCCGGCAATGAAGTCGCCAACCAGTTGCGCCGGTGCCTCGTAGTTGCTGCCGCCGAGCACAAAGGCGTGGGACTCCAGTTGCTCCTGCAACTCGATACCGGCCAGCGGGCCACCCGGGTAGTCCACTTCCGGGGTAATACCCACGACAATCCCGGAGTTGGCGTTGCGCTCGTTACGCGAGTACTGGCTCATGCCGTTGGTGACTACACGATTGGGCTCGGAGGTAGCTGCTACCACCGTACCGCCTGGGCACATGCAGAAGCTGTAGACCGAGCGACCGTTCTTGGCGTGGTGCACCAGTTTGTAGTCGGCGGCGCCGAGTTTCGGGTGACCGGCGTACTTGCCCAGGCGCGCACTGTCGATCAGCGATTGCGGGTGCTCGATGCGGAAGCCCACGGAGAACGGCTTGGCCTCCATGTACACGCCGCGGCCGTGGAGCATGCGGAAGGTGTCGCGGGCACTGTGGCCCAGCGCCAGGATCACGTGGCGGGAGTGGATCTGCTCGCCGCTGGCCAGTTCGACGCCGGTCAGTTGGCCGTCTTCGATCAGCACGTCGGTGACCCGTTGCTGGAAGCGCACTTCGCCACCCAGGGCACGAATCTGCTCACGCATGTTTTCCACGACGCCAGTCAGGCGGAACGTACCGATGTGCGGCTTGCTGACGTAGAGGATTTCATCCGGCGCGCCGGCCTTGACGAACTCGTGCAGGACTTTGCGGCCGTGGTGCTTGGGATCCTTGATCTGGCTGTACAGCTTGCCGTCGGAAAACGTACCGGCACCGCCTTCGCCGAACTGCACGTTCGACTCGGGGTTGAGCACGCTTTTGCGCCACAGGCCCCAGGTGTCCTTGGTGCGCTGGCGAACTTCGGTGCCACGCTCGAGGATGATCGGCTTGAAGCCCATCTGGGCCAGCAACAGCCCGGCGAAAATCCCGCAGGGACCAAAACCGACCACCACCGGGCGCTCGCTCAGGTCTTGTGGGGCGTGGCCCACGACCTTGTAGCTGACATCCGGGGCGGGATTGACGTTACGGTCATCGGCGAACGCCTGCAACACCTGGGCCTCGTCCCGCAGGCTCAGGTCAATGGTGTAGATGAAGCACAGTTCGGAGGACTTTTTGCGCGCATCGTAGCTGCGCTTGAACAAGGTGAAATCGAGCAGGTCATCACTGGCGATGCCCAGGCGCTGCACGATGGCAGGGCGCAGGTCTTCTTCGGGATGGTCGATTGGCAGCTTGAGTTCGGTGATTCGTAACATGTCGGTATCCGGTTCGCGGGCGCACCAATGCGCCAAGGCGTTGCAAACCGCAGATTATAAGCCTCAACCGGGATTTCCAGTGAGGCTAAAACAACAGCTCGTCGCATCAGTCGCTGCGTGAGCCGCCAAAATAGGCGCAGCCACGTTGTACCTGATCGTTAACCCGCAACTCGGCGCTCATGAACTGGACGCTGGGGCGGCTCGGGTCGACGCAGCGTTGGGGGGCGATCCACAGTTCGACGCGTTGGTTATTGGCTTCGCTGCTGAGGTGAAAGCGCCCGTCACCCAATTGTTCTTCCAGGTAGGGCAGGACCAGGGCCGGTTGTCCAGCGCGCTCGACCAGCATGCCCTTGCCACTGATCTTGACGCTCCAGTTGGGCGTATTGCCGCCGGCCTGCAGGATCAGTTTCTGGAAGTCTGGACTGTTGCAGGCACTCGTCGAGCGTTCCAGGCGATAGAGCTGCTGGACATCCAGTTGCGCCTGGCCGTCCGTAACTTTTGCCGAGGGTACCCGGCCACGCAGATCGGCGAATACCTGGTGCTGGGTCCCGGCCAGTGTGGCGGCCTCTTGCATGACGCTGGTGCTGCCGCCGTCATGCACGGCATACAGGGTGTTGCCCTGGCAGGGCTTGAACACCAGCTTGCCGTTGGCCATGCCGAGCTCGCCCTGCATGCGGGTCAGGCCAGCGGTGGAGGGCGCCTGGGGCGAACTCTCGAGCAACTGGCAACCGGCAAACAGCGGGAGCAGGGCGACAAACATCAGGGAACGGGCAGCACGCATCGTTGGGTCTCCAGGCAGGTGCCGACACGTTACGCAGGCAGGCCGTTCATCACAAGGGCTGTCAGCCGACGTGGAAGGTCTGTCCGGTCTGCAAACCTTCCACACTCTTTGCATAGGCCAGCCCGACATCGGCGCCGGCCACCGGTTTGTAGCCCCGGAAGTAGGGCGCATAGCTGCCCATGGCCTCTACCAGCACCGTAGGGCTGACCGAATTGACGCGTAAGCCACGGGGCAGTTCGATGGCGGCGGCCCGCACGAAACTGTCCAGTGCACCGTTGACCAGTGCCGCCGATGCGCCGCTGCGGATCGGGTCGTGGCTGAGGACGCCGCTGGTGAAGGTGAACGAAGCGCCATCGTTGGCAAACTCACGGCCGATCAGCAGCAGATTGACCTGGCCCATCAACTTGTCTTGCAGGCCCAGGGCGAAACTTTGCGCGTTCATCTCGGCCAGGGGCGCGAAGGTCACGTTGCCAGCGGCGCAGACCAGGGCATCGAACTTTCCGGTCTTGCCGAACAGCTCGCGAATCGAGGCGCTGTCGCTGATGTCGACCTGGAAATCGCCACTGCTGCGGCCGATGCGAATGATCTCGTGACGTGCCGACAGCTCTTTGTCGACTGCCGAACCCACGGTGCCGCTGGCGCCAATCAATAGAATTTTCATCGTGCTGTTTCCTCAAGGGGTGAACGAGGTTTCAGTCTAGAGTGGTTTTTTCTGCGGATAAGCGTGCTAATAGGCAACCTTTGGTTTTCAGATGGAAACAATCCATGAGTGAAATGGATGACCTGGCGGCATTCGCCGTGCTGATCGAAGCCGGTAGTTTCACGTTGGCGGCGCAGCGCCTGGGCTGCAGCAAGGGCCAACTGTCCAAGCGCATCAGCCAGTTGGAAGCGCGATTCAGTGTGGTATTGCTGCAGCGCACCACGCGCCGGCTGAGTCTGACCGCGGCCGGTGCGGCGTTGCTGCCCCAGGCCCAGGCACTGGTGGTGCAGGTGGAGCGCGCACGCCAGGCGTTAGCGCGCCTGAAGGACGACATGGCCGGCCCAGTGCGGATCACCGTACCAGTGTCATTGGGGGAGACGTTTTTTGATGGCTTGTTGCTGGAGTTTTCTCGCCAGTACCCGCAGGTGCAGATCGAGCTGGAGCTGAACAATAGTTACCGCGACCTGTCTCGCGACGGCTTCGACCTGGCGATCCGCTCCGAGGTCGCCAATGACGAGCGACTGGTGGCCAAGCCGCTGCTGGCCTGGCACGAAATGACCTGCGCCAGCCCGGCCTACCTCGAGCAGTTCGGTGAGCCCCAGACCCCCCAAGCGTTGGCCGACCACCGCTGTCTGCTCAACAGCCACTACAGCGGCCGCGAAGAATGGCTGTATCACCAGCAGCACGAATTGCTGCGGGTACGGGTATCCGGGCCGTTCGCCAGCAACCACTACAACCTGTTGAAAAAAGCCGCCTTGGCTGGCGCCGGGATTGCGCGCCTGCCGTCCTACCTGTTGCAGGCGGAATTGGCTGACGGCCGTTTGCGCTGGCTGCTGCGTGACTACCAGACCCGCAGCATGCCGATGTATCTGGTGCACCCGTATCAAGGTGGCTTGCCCAGGCGTACCCAGGTCCTGGCCGATCACCTGATCGGTTGGTTCAAGCGCAGTGGGGAGGCGCTGGACCGCCTGTAATCAGTTGTCTGGCGCATAAAAAAAACGGCCCGAAGGCCGTTTTCTCTTGACTGCCAGGGCTTAGCCGCCCAGATACGCTTCGCGCACCTTGGGGTCGGTCAGCAGGGCTTCACCAGTGCCTTGCATGACCACCCGGCCGTTCTCCAGAACGTAGGCACGGTCGGCGATTTTTAATGCCTGGTTGGCGTTCTGCTCCACCAGGAACACCGTCACACCGTCCTTGCGCAGTTGTTCGATGATATCGAAGATCTGCTGGATGATGATCGGGGCCAGACCCAGCGACGGCTCGTCGAGCAGCAGCAGCTTGGGTTTGCTCATCAGCGCCCGGCCGATGGCGAGCATTTGCTGCTCGCCGCCAGACATGGTGCCGCCGCGTTGGGCAAAGCGTTCCTTCAGACGTGGGAAAAGCCCCAGGACTTTGTCCATTTGCTCCTGGTAATCGCCCTTGTCGGTGAAGAATCCGCCCATGGCGAGGTTCTCCTCCACCGTCAGGCGGGAAAACACCCGACGACCTTCCGGCACCACGGCAATGCTCTTGCGCATGATCTGCGCCGAGGTCTGCCCCACGAGTTCTTCACCCAGGTAGCGGATGCTGCCACTGTGAGCCTGCGGCGAGCCGCAGAGGGTCATCAGCAGGGTCGACTTGCCGGCGCCGTTGGCACCGATCAGGGTGACGATTTCGCCCTGGCGGATTTCCACGTTGACGCTGTGCAGGGCCTGGATCTTGCCGTAGAAGGTGGAAACGTTATCGAATTGCAGCATTTACGCTTCCCCCAGGTAGGCTTTGATCACTTCAGGATTGTCACGGATCTGTTCCGGCGTGCCGTCGGCCAGCGGTGTGCCCTGGTTGATCACGACGATGTGGTCGGAAATGCTCATGACCAGTTTCATGTCGTGCTCGATCAGCAACACGGTGACGTTGTGTTCTTCACGCAGGACGCTGATCAGCGCCTTGAGGTCTTCGGTTTCCTTGGGGTTCAGGCCGGCGGCCGGTTCGTCGAGCATGAGGATCCGCGGACGGGTCATCATGCAGCGGGCGATTTCCAGGCGCCGTTGCTGACCGTAGGCCAGGGTGCCGGCGGTACGGTTGGCGAACTCCTTGAGGTTGACCTTCTCCAGCCAGTACTCGGCAAACTCCATGGCCTCGCGTTCGCTTTTGCGGAACGACGGGGTCTTGAACAGGCCGGCCAGGAAGTTGGTGTTCAGGTGACGGTGTTGCGCGATCAAGAGGTTCTCGACCGCGGTCATGTCCTTGAACAACCGCACGTTCTGGAACGTACGCACCACACCTTTGAGGGCAATCTTATGGCCGGGCAGGCCTTCGATCGGCTCGCCGTCCAGCAGGATGCTGCCGCCGCTCGGCTTGTAGAAACCGGTGAGGCAGTTGAACACGGTGGTCTTGCCAGCGCCGTTGGGACCGATCAGGGCCACGACCTGTTTTTCCTTGACGGTCAGGGCCACGCCGTTGACCGCCAGCAGGCCGCCGAAGCGCATGCTCAGATTTTCGACTTTGAGGATCTCACAGCTCATTTTCGCAGCTCCATGTGAGGACGTTGCATGGGCAGCAGGCCTTGAGGACGCCAGATCATCATCAGCACCATCAAGGCGCCGAACATCAACATGCGGTACTCGCTGAACTCACGCATCATTTCCGGCAGCAGGATCATCACCACGGCGGCAAGAATCACCCCCAGTTGCGAGCCCATGCCACCCAATACGACGATGGCGAGAATGATCGCCGACTCGATGAAGGTGAAGGACTCCGGTGTGACCAGACCCTGACGGGCAGCAAAGAAGCTCCCGGCAAAACCGGCAAAGCTGGCACCCAAGGTGAAGGCCGACAGCTTGATGACCGTGGGATTGAGACCCAGGGCACGGCAGGCGATTTCGTCTTCACGCAGGGCTTCCCAGGCACGGCCGATCGGCATGCGCAGCAAGCGGTTGATCACGAACAACGCACCGAGGGCCAGCAACAGGGCAACCAGGTAGAGGAAGATCACCTTGTTGATCGAGTTGTACGGCAGGCCGAAGTACTCGTGGAACGTCTGCAGCCCTTCGGCGGCCTTACGTTCGAAAGTCAGGCCGAAGAACGTAGGCTTCTCGATGTTGCTGATGCCGTTCGGGCCGCCGGTGAGGTCGGTCAGGTTACGCAGGAACAGGCGGATGATCTCGCCAAAACCCAGGGTCACGATCGCCAGGTAGTCGCCGCGCAAGCGCAGTACCGGGAAGCCGAGCAGGAAGCCGAAAGTGGCCGCCATCAACCCGGCGATAGGCAGGCAGATCCAGAAGCTCAGGCCGTAGTAATGCGACAGCAGCGCATAACTGTAGGCGCCGACGGCGTAGAAGCCGACGTAACCCAGGTCGAGCAGGCCGGCCAGGCCGACCACGATGTTCAGGCCCAGGCCGAGCATCACATAGATCAGGATCAGGGTGGCGATATCCACCGCCCCGCGCGAGCCGAAGAACGGCCAGACCAGGGCGCCGACGATCAGGGCCAGGATGATCCAGCGCTGAGTGGTGGGCAGGGTCAGGAAGTTGCTGGCCTTGGCCGGGATCAGCGGCATGTTTGGCGAGGATTTCCACGCCGCGCTGATCTGGTGGCTGAACAGGACCCGCAAAAACATCAGGACCGAACACAGGGCGATGGTCGCCAGGATGGCCGGGCTGGTGTTGTGGACTTCCAGGTTGATGCCGACGATGGTCAGTTTCAGACCCAGTACCGGGTAGGCCACGGCCCACACCAGCAAGGCGCTGAACAGCGCCGATTTAAGATTCCTAGTCATACTTTCTCAACCTCCGGACGGCCCAGAATGCCGGTCGGACGGAACAACAGCACCAGAACCAACAAGCCGAATGCCACGACGTCCTTGTACTGGTCGCCGAAGATGTCAGCACCGAATGCTTCAGCCACACCCAGCACCAGACCGCCAAGCATGGCGCCCGGAATACTGCCGATGCCGCCGAGTACCGCGGCGGTGAAGGCCTTGAGCCCGACCAGGAAGCCGGCGTTCGGGTTGATCACACCGTATTGCATGCTCAGCAGGACGGCCGCGATCGCCGCCAGTGCAGCACCGATGATGAAGGTCAGGGCAATGATGTTGTTGGTGTTGATACCCAGCAGGTTGGCCATCTTGATGTCTTCGGCGCAGGCGCGGCAGGCACGACCCAGGCGCGAACGGGAGATGAACATCGTCAGGCCAAGCATGGCCACCAGCGTCACCACGAACACCACGATCTGCATGTAGGAAATCATTACTTCCGATGCACCGCCTGGCCCGATGGAGAAGTTGCCCGGGATCAGGTTGGGAATGGACTTGTCCTTGGAGTCTTGCGCCAGCAGAACCGTGTTCTGCAGGAAGATCGACATGCCGATGGCGGAAATCAGCGGAATCAGACGGTTACTGCCACGCAATGGGCGGTAGGCGATCCGTTCGATGCTGTAGCCGTAGGCACTGGTAACGACGATGCTCGCGATGAAGGCTGCGGTCATCAACAACGGGACGCTGTCGAGTCCCATCATGGCCAGCCCGGCGATGGCGATGAACGCCACGTAGGAACCGATCATGTAGACCTCGCCGTGGGCGAAGTTGATCATTCCAATGATGCCGTAAACCATCGTATAGCCGATGGCGATCAGGGCATACGTGCTGCCAACGGTCAGACCGTTAACCAGCTGTTGGAAAAAGTGATAGAGGTCAGGCATTACAACGCTCCTAAAAACCTGATACGCATTTCACTGGTGGAGTCATTTTCCCGCTCGAGCCCCGAGGATCTGCATCCACTTCGGGCATGAGGTTTGCCAGCGAACCGCTGATGACGGTTTTGAGATTTTCAGGTGGGGAGGCTTGCGGATCACGCAGGCGCGGCCCATACATTCGTAAAACAAAGCCCACGGCACGCCGTGGGCTTTGTTGGCAGTCAGTCAGGCAAGGCCTTACTGAGGCGAAACTTCGGTTTTAGGTTTACCGAAGTGCCACTGGTAGACCACGAACTTGAAGTCTTTCAGGTCGCCCTTGGCGTCGAAGCTCAGGTCGCCAGTCGGGGTTTTGAAAGTACCGGCGTGGATGGCTTCTGCCACCTTGGCCGCGTCTTCGCTCTTGGCTGCAGTGATGCCGCCGGCGATGACTTCAACAGCCGAGTAGGCCGGGAACACGAACGGGCCGCTCGGGTCTTCTTTCTTGGCCTTGAATGCATCAGCCAGGGCAACGTTGGCCGGGTCCTGGTCGAAGGACTTCGGCAGGGTTACCAGCAGGCCTTCGGAAGCGTCCTTGGCGATCTGCGAGATGGAGTCGTTACCCACGCCTTCCGGACCCATGAACTTGGCTTTCAGGCCTTTTTCCTGGGATTGACGCAGGATCAGGCCCAGCTCCGGGTGGTAGCCGCCGTAGTAGACGAAGTCGACGTTGGCTTGCTTGAGCTTGGCGATCATCGAGGAGAAGTCTTTGTCGCCGGCGTTGATGCCTTCGAACACGGCAACCTTGACGCCTTTCTTCTCGAGGGTTTGCTTGACGGCGGTGGCGATGCCTTCACCGTATTGCTGTTTGTCGTGCAGGACGGCAACGATTTTCGGTTTTACGTGATCGGCAATGTAGTTACCGGCGGCAGGGCCCTGGGCGCTGTCGAGGCCGATGGTACGGAAGACCATTTTGTAACCACGGGCGGTGATGTCCGGGCTGGTGGCAGCCGGGGTGATCATGATCACGCCTTCGTCTTCGTAGATGTCGGAAGCCGGTTGAGTGGAGCTGGAGCACAGGTGACCGACCACGAACTTGACGCCATCGTTGACGACTTTGTTGGCAACGGCCACGGCTTGTTTTGGATCGCAGGCGTCATCGTATTCAACGGCTTCGAGTTTCTTGCCGTTGACGCCGCCTTTGGCGTTGATTTGTTCGATGGCCATTTTGGCGCCACTGAACTGCATGTCGCCGTATTGGGCTACAGGGCCGGTTTTAGGGCCGGCAATGCCGATCTTGATGGTGTCAGCTGCGAACGAATGGCTGGCAACCCCGGCCAGAACCATAGCGGCAAACAGTTTGGAAATCTGCTTAGTAGCCTTATTCATAGTGCTCCACTCTTACTGTTGTAATTTTTATAGTTCTGGCGGCCTGAGGCGCAGAACCGGTAGATGACCTAAGTCTCTCGCGGAAATGCCCCTGGCAACTGTACCGGTACAGTGTAGAGCGCCGGTTGTTCGCTTGAAAAGCTGGCTGCTGGGGGCAAAACCTGGTGGTGTCGCTTTATTGAAAGAAAAAGACAGAATAACGCCATGGCTTTGGCCGGCTTATAGCTGAATCAGCAGCATTGCCTGGGCGTTCCGGTACTTTTCGTTCGATGACGCATTTGAATCCGGGTTTTTCTGCCAGAGCACCAACGTTATGATTGCGTCGATTTCATTTGCGGACAGGACCCATGACTCAAGAACCTAGCACCCTCTATGCCAAGCTGCTTGGTGAAACTGCATCTATTACCTGGAAGGAACTGGAACCGTTCTTTGCCAAGGGCGCCCTATTGTGGGTCGATCCTGGCCTGGATTTGATCGCCGCTGCCGAGGCGGTGGCGCAGGACGAAGGCGAGAAAGTGGCTGCCTGGCTGGCCGCCGACCAGCTCGCGAAGCTGTCTGAAACGCGGGCGCTGGATCTTTTCGAGCGCGATCCAGAACTGTGGGCCGTGGTGGTTTCACCGTGGATTCTGATCCAGGAAAGGGCGCCGGTTTAACGCAGTGCACCCGTTTGGTGCGAAGGCTGCGCCAGGTAAAGTGTGTAGCGGAGTAGCGTGATGGCACGTTGCCGTAGAGAAAGGCCACAGCCAGGCCTGATCGAGGGTGACGTTCGCGTAATGGGAACAGTTTATTGAGCAGCCGAATGGCTGCTTAATTGTTTCTGGATGTACCTTGCTGACCTTTGTTTGACCATTCCGGCTGGTGGCGCACGCGGCTTTCCCAAGTCTCGGTGAATCAGCGACTATTCGCAGACTTTCTATCGCGCAGAGGCATATCAATGGCATCGTTACCTTCACTTGCGTTCGCCGGCATCGGCTTGATGGGCTTGCCGATGTGTCGTCGCCTGCTGGCTGCGGGTTATCCGCTGACGGTGTGGAATCGTCATCCGCAAAAGTGCGCTGCCCTGGTCGAGGCGGGTGCCCGGCAGGTGGCGAGCCCGGCCGAACTCTGTGATCACGCCGACCTGGTGATGTTGTGCCTGGCCAATACCGAGGTGGTGCGCGAGGTGGTGTTTGGTCCGGCGGGCGTGGCCAGTGGCGCGAAGGCTGGACAGTTGCTGGTGGATTTTTCCAGCCTGGAACCGACCGCCACACGGGGCATGGCCGCGCAACTGGCCAGCGACTGCTCCATGGGCTGGCTCGATGCACCGGTGTCCGGTGGCGTGCCCGGTGCCGAGGCTGGGAGCCTGGCGATCATGGTCGGAGGGGAAGCGGCTGATCTGGAGCGGGTTCGCGCCGTGCTGCTCAACCTCGGCCAGCGAGTCACGCACATGGGCGCGGTGGGGGCGGGGCAGGTGACCAAGGCTTGCAACCAGATGATCGTGGCCTGCAATGCCCTGGTGATTGCCGAAGTGGTGGCGCTGGCCGAGCGTTCAGGTGTCGATGCAAGCCGGTTGGCGGACGCCTTGAGCGGCGGTTTTGCCGACTCCAAACCGCTGCAGATACTGGCTCCGCAGATGGCCGAAAGCCGCTTTGAACCGGTGAAGTGGCACGTGCGGACCCTGCTCAAGGACCTGGATGGCGCGGTGCAGTTTTCTCGCGAGCAGGGTTCGGCGACGCCAATCAGTGGCCTGGCCGCACAGCTGATGCGCTTGCACGGTGGCCAGGGCTTCCTGGAAAAGGACCCGGCAACCTTGATTCATCTGTATCGCGCACCAGCGACAAAGGGCTGACCGGCTGTAGGGGATTACGCTGGTTGAGCGCATTGAGAATCGGCCGCAGCTCAGCCAGCGGCACTGGGCAGCTCATCAGGTAACCCTGGATGAAATCGCAGCCAAAACGTTCGAGGAAGCGGTACTGCTCGAAGGTTTCGACGCCCTCGGTGACTACCTGCAACTGCAGGGTATGGGCCATGACAATAATGGCCTGGACGATTTCCATGTCTTGCGTTGAATCCGGGATGTCCTGGATGAACGAGCGGTCGATCTTCAGCGTGTTCAAGGGCAGGCGCTTGAGGTAGGCGAGGGACGAGTAGCCGGTGCCGAAGTCATCAATGGACAGGGAAACCCCAAGGGCACGGATTTGCTTGAGCAGCACCAGGGTGTTGGTGATGTTGCCCATCAACGCGTTCTCGGTGACCTCCAACTCCAGCCTGTCAGCCGCTACCCCGGCCGAGTGCAGGGCCTGCTCGATTTCGTCGGCCAGCTCCGGGCGCGCCAGGTTGAGCGGGGAGCAGTTGACCGCGATTTTCAGCGAGTCGCAGCCGTGTCGGGACAGTTCGCCGAGGTCTGCACAGGCTTTGCGCAGCACCCAGTTGTCGAGTTCGGCAATCAGCCCGTTGGCCTCGGCAATGGCGATGAAACGGTCGGGTGCCAGCACGCCGTGGAGCGGATGCTGCCAGCGGATCAGGGCCTCCAGCTTGGTCACCTGGCCGGTCCGCAGGTCGTAGATCGGCTGGTAATACAGCAGCAGCCCGCTGTCGTCGCGCAGAGCGTTGCGCAGTTCCTCTTCGAGTTGCAGGGCCACCGTTGCCCGGGTTTTCAACTGCTCGTTGAAAAAATGCACACCGTTACGCCCATTGGCCTTGGCTTGGTACAGCGCCAGGTCGGCGTGTTTGAGCAGTTCCTCGCAGTGCTGGCCATCGTCGGGGAACACGCTGATGCCAATGCTCGTGGTCATGACCATGCGCCGTCCGGCCAGCTCGATCGGCGCTTTCATTTTCTGCATGATGCGCTCAGCCACTTGCTGGGCCTCCTCGCGATCCAGCAGATTGACCAGCACGCAGAACTCATCGCCGCCAAACCGTGCGACCACGTCGTCATGGCTGCGGACCGAGCTTTTGATATGCCCGGCAATTACCTTCAATAGGCTGTCCCCGGCATCATGGCCAAGGCTATCGTTGATGCGCTTGAAGTGATCGATATCAAGGAACATGATCGCCAGCTTGCCACCCTGTGCGGTTTTCTCCGCAAGCTTCTCGGCAAAGATCTGGTTGAAGCCGCGACGGTTGATCAGGTTGGTCAGGGGGTCGTAATGCGCCACTTGCTGCAACGACTGCCGGGCCTGATCCAGTTGGCAGAGCAAGGCATTGACCCGGCACAGGTCACGCTCCTTGTGTTGCAGTTTGCGGTCGGCCAGCGCTGCGCTGACGCTGCTGCCGATCACCAGCAAGGTGATCACGGTGATGGTCACACCCAGTTGCAGCGGGTTGTGGGGCACCGCGAGTGGGGCCGGCACGCCCTCTGGTAGCACCAGCATCATGGCCCACATGCCAGTGAAGTGCATGCTGACAATGCCGCCCCCCAGCAACAGGCTGGTCGCGTACTTGAGCAGTTGGTGCAGCACCCCGCTGCCAGTGCGCAGGCAGTGGGAGAGCAGCAAAGCTACGGCGCTGGCGAGAATGGCGATGATGATCGATACGGCGAACAGTCCTGGCGCGAAGTAGATCTGGGCGCTGGAACGCATGGCTGCCATGCCCACGTAATGCATGGCGGCAATCCCCACTCCGACACCGATCGAGGCGCTGACGTACTGCCAGGGACGCGGCTCTGGATGGCTCAGGGTGTCCATGGTCAAGAAGGCGGCAAGAAAGGCTATCAGCAGCGAAAGCAGGGTAATCGACAGGTCATAGTGGATGGTGATTGGCGCCTGGAATGCCAGCATGCCGATGAAGTGCATGGCCCAGATGCCGCCGGCCAGACAGCCGGCTCCGACCCAGCGCCAGCGCCTTTGCGAGCGTGGATCTTCGGCATGGCCGACCCGCTCGGCCATGTCCAGAGTGGCAAAACTGGCTGCGCAGGCGACCAGGTAGGCCAGCAGCACCAACGCCGGGTCGTGGCTGCAGTTGAGTATGACCTGGCCGCCGCTTGCGGGCAGTTCGCTGCTGAAATGCCATCCTAGCCAGGCCATCGCATGCCCCGTCGTTGAAACGTCTCGCAGGCGCCATGAACGCTGGCGAATGGCTGGAGTATAGAAGCCGGCAGCTCAGTGAAAGCGGTGATGGCGCATTGCCTCTTATTATTTTGAACTTAGATATATAGCGTTTAGAAATATAGATGGGGAATGCGAGTCGCGGCCTTCGATAAGTCGACATCAGCCTTACGAATAATTACAGACAGCACGCAGGCGCCTGACTAGATTGCAGGTTCCGGGTTGGCAGTAGCGCGCCCATAACAATAAATAAAAAGAGACGGACCCATGCAGAACTCGACCCAAGCGGCGAATGCCTGGCGCATTCTGTTCCTGCTGTTCCTGGCCAATCTGTTCAACTTCTTCGACCGCACCATTCCGGCCATCATCATCGAGCCGATCCGCATGGAGTGGCACCTGAGCGACTTTCAGCTGGGGATCATCGGGACTGCATTCACCATCGTCTATGCGATTGCCGGGCTGCCACTGGGGCGGATGGCCGACACCGGTTCGCGCAGCAAGCTGATGGGCTGGGGGCTGGCGGTGTGGAGCGGGCTGACGGCGGTCAATGGGCTGGTGGGCAGTTTCTGGAGTTTCCTGATCGTGCGCATGGGCGTGGGCATCGGTGAGGCCAGTTACGCTCCGGCCGCCAACTCGCTGATCGGCGACCTGTTTCCTGCCCATCGCCGGGCGCGGGCGATGGGCATTTTCATGCTCGGACTGCCCCTGGGCTTGTTGCTGGCGTTCTTCACCATCGGTGCCATGGTCAAGGCCTTCGATAGCTGGCGTGCACCCTTTTTCATCGCGGCAGTGCCGGGGTTGATCCTGGCGGTCTTCATGTTCTTCATCAAAGAGCCCAAGCGCGGTGCGGCGGAAACCGTGCAGATATCCCAGGAACGGGTCGACCGGCCGATTCGTCGGGTCCTGGCGATTCCGACCTTTCTCTGGCTGGTGATGGCCGGCCTGTGCTTCAACTTCGCCACCTATGCCTGCAACTCGTTCCTGGTGCCGATGCTGCAGCGTTATTTCCTGCTGCCGCTGCAGGATGCAGCCGTGGCCACCGGGGTGATTGTCGGGGTTACCGGGTTGTTTGGCTTGACGCTGGGCGGCTGGGTGGCCGACAAGATTCATCAGCGGGTGGCCAGTGGTCGGCTGTTGTTCGCGGGCTTCAGCCTGATTATCTCGACCCTGTGCACGGCGTGGGCGCTGCATGCCGGGCGAATTGAAATCGGGGTGTTCGTGGCGGTGTTCAGCCTGGGCTGGTTATTTGCCTACAACTTCTATACCTGCGTATACACGGCGATCCAGGACGTGGTTGAACCGCGCTTGCGGGCGACGGCCATGGCGCTGTTCTTCGCCGGGTTGTATCTGTTGGGGGGCGGTCTGGGGCCCGTGGTGGTCGGCGGGCTGTCCGATCACTTCGCCCATACGGCGATGCAAGCGGCGGGTGCCGAGCAGATGACCGAAGCCTTCAAGGCCGTCGGCCTGCACGATGCGATGTACCTGATTCCGGTCGCGCTGTTGCTCACCATGGTCTTCCTGTTCCTGGCAGCGCGCTGTTTTGTCCGCGATGCCAAGCGCATGAAGGAGGGGATGGGGACGGTGGTTGAGCCTGGAGTTGGTGCGGTGTCTGCGGGTTAAGCACCACGGCCTTCGGCAGATCCCACAGAAAAGCAAAAGGCCCGCATCGCTGCGGGCCTTTTTTATCGCGGTGCAAGGCGGGGGCTTAACCCGCCACCAGCACCCGGATCGCTTCCAGGCGCAGCGCCGCTTTGTCGAGCATGGCCAGGCCCTGCTCGCGCTGGTGGCGCAGGGCGACCAGCTCGCTGTCACGCACCGTCGGGTTGACGGCTTGCAAGGCGGTCAGGCGCGCCAGTTCTTCATCGGTGTCGGCTGCCAGGCGGCGTTGTGCTTCGGCTACCCGTTCAGCGTGGCGCGGGGTGATCTTCTCTTCGCCGGCGTTGATGCGCGGTGTCAGTTGATCACGCTGGGCCTGGATGAACTTGTTGGCGCTGGCGCGGGGCACGCTTTCGAGCTGGTCGTTGAGGGTCTCGAACGACACCCGGCTCGACAGGTCGTTGCCATTGGTGTCCAGCAGGCAGCGCAGGGCTGCCGGCGGCAGGTAACGGCCCAGTTGCAGCGAGCGTGGGGCGACCACTTCGCTGACGTAGAGCAGTTCCAGCAACACGGTGCCGGGCTTGAGAGCCTTGTTCTTGATCAGCGCGACCGCGGTGTTGCCCATCGAGCCGGACAGCACCAGGTCCATGCCACCCTGAACCATCGGGTGCTCCCAGGTGATGAATTGCATGTCTTCGCGAGACAGCGCCTGGTTGCGGTCGTAGGTGATGGTCACGCCTTCGTCGTCGCCCAGCGGGAAGCTGGCGTCGAGCATTTTTTCACTCGGCTTGAGGATCAGGGCGTTTTCCGAGTGGTCTTCGCTGTCGATGCCGAAGGCGTCGAACAGGGTTTCCATATAGATCGGCAGGGCGAACTGATCGTCCTGTTCAAGGATCGCTTCGACCAGGGCATCGCCTTCGCCAGCACCGCCGGAGTTGAGTTCCAGCAGGCGGTCACGGCCGCTGTGCAGCTCGGCTTCCAGGGCTTCGCGAGTCCCGCGGGCCTCATCGATCAGCGCTTGCCACTCGCCGTCGTCGGCTTCTTCCAGCAGCGGCAGCAGGCGTGGGCCGAACTGGTGCTGCAGGGCGTTGCCGGTCGGGCAGGTGTTGAGGAATGCGTTCAGTGCTTCGTGGTACCACTGGAACAGGCGCTCTTGCGGGCTCGTTTCCAGGTACG
The DNA here is from genome assembly GCF_033989915.1 of Pseudomonas sp. P5_152. Taxonomy (NCBI): domain Bacteria; kingdom Pseudomonadati; phylum Pseudomonadota; class Gammaproteobacteria; order Pseudomonadales; family Pseudomonadaceae; genus Pseudomonas; species Pseudomonas sp. P5_152. Next base: position 4,415,803 of record NZ_JASFAH010000002.1, read on the forward strand.
GCACGTGCAACTCGATGACATGCTTCTGGCCGATCCGGTCCAGACGACCGATCCGCTGTTCCAGCAGGTCCGGGTGCGCAGGCAGGTCGAACAGCACCAGGTGATGGGAGAACTGGAAGTTGCGACCTTCACTGCCGATTTCCGAGCAGATCAGTACCTGGGCACCGAATTCTTCATCGGCAAAGTAGGCCGCTGCACGGTCACGCTCGAGAATGTTCATGCCTTCATGGAACACCGTGGCCGGGATGCCGGAGCGCACGCGCAGGGCGTCTTCCAGGTCCATCGCGGTTTCGGCGTGGGCACAGATCACCAGGACCTTGGTGCGCTTGAGCATCTTCAACTGGTCGATCAGCCACTCCACGCGTGGGTCGAACTTCCACCAGCGTTGTTCTTCGTCGGCATCCGGTTGGGCCTGGAAGCTGACTTCCGGGTACAGCTCGGCGTGATCGCCCAACGGCAGCTCGAGGTACTCGTCCGGGCACGGCAGCGGGTACGGGTGCAGCTTGCGCTCAGGGAAACCTTGCACTGCGGCGCGGGTGTTGCGAAACAGCACGCGGCCAGTGCCGTGGCGATCCAGCAATTCGCGGACCAGGCGGGCGCTGGCTTCGATGTCGCCATCGTTGACCGCGGTCAGCAGGGCTTCGCCCTCGTCGCCGAGGAAACCCTGGATGGTCTTGTGGGCGGCCGGGGACAAACGGCCCTGGTCCATCAGTTCCTGAACGGCTTCGGCCACCGGGCGATAGTTCTCGCTCTCGGCGCGGAAGGCCTTGAGGTCATGGAAACGGTTCGGATCAAGCAGGCGCAGACGGGCGAAGTGGCTGTCCTGGCCCAGTTGTTCCGGGGTGGCAGTCAGCAGCAGGACGCCAGGGATGGTCTCGGCGAGTTGTTCGACCAGCGAGTACTCGGGGCTGACCTGGTCTTCGTGCCACACCAGGTGGTGAGCTTCGTCGACCACCAGCAGGTCCCAGCCCGCAGCGAACAATGCATCCTGGGCTTTCTCGTCGTCGACCAGCCACTCCAGGGCTACCAGCGCGAGCTGGGTGTCTTCGAACGGGTTGCTGGCATCGCTTTCGATAAAACGTTCTTCGTCGAACAGCGCGACCTGCAGGTTGAAGCGCCGGCGCATTTCCACCAGCCATTGGTGCTGGAGGTTTTCCGGCACCAGGATCAGCACGCGGTTGGCGCGACCGGAGAGCAGTTGGCGATGGATCACCAGGCCGGCTTCGATGGTTTTACCCAGGCCCACTTCGTCCGCCAGCAGAACCCGCGGCGCAATACGGTCGGCCACTTCACGGGCAATGTGCAACTGGTGCGCGATAGGTTGTGCGCGCACGCCACCCAGACCCCAGAGCGACGACTGCAACTGGCGGCTGGTGTGTTCCAGGGTGTGGTAACGCAGGGAGAACCAGGCCAGTGGGTCGATCTGCCCGGCGAACAGACGGTCGCTGGCCAGGCGGAACTGGATGAAGTTCGACAGTTGGGTTTCGGGCAGGGTGACCGGCTCGTTCTCTGCGTTGAGCCCGTGGTAGACCAGCAGGCCGTCGACGTCGTCGACTTCGCGCACGGTCATTTTCCAGCCTTCGAAGTGCGTAATGGTGTCGCCCGGCGAAAACCTCACGCGGGTGAGGGGCGCATTCCGTAGCGCATACTGGCGGGTGTCGCCAGTGGCCGGGTAGAGCACGGTCAGCAAGCGACCGTCCTGTGCCAGAACGGTGCCTAGACCTAGCTCTGCTTCGCTGTCACTAATCCAGCGTTGCCCCGGTTGATACTGCTGCGCCATGCTGCCTGACTCCCGCCTTGAAAAAGCCGACTATCTTAACGGATCGCTGCCTTCAGAGCCAAAGGACTCTCATAAAAACTACTAGTCTTACGGTAGCGCATCGAGCCGATTGGTGATTGTGAGTGTCAACTGGCTCACAAGTTTGCGACCGATGGCTCAAGTCGCTGGTCAAACAGCCGACAGCCTGCCGACAGGAGACCCTCACCATGCTGCCACCCATGCTTCCCTTGAGCGCCGTGCCGATTACCTCCCAGCAGGATCCGGTCCGGCCACGCCCGGACATCATGCCGGTGGCACCGGTGCAGCCCAGCTCCAGCGAGAGCACGATCGACCTGCAACAGCGCGATCCCGAGGAAGCGGCGATGGGGCTGCGCGAACAGCAGCGGCGTCAGTTGGCCCGCGATAAACGCCGGCGCGAAGCTGGCGACGATCCGCAGGTACCCCTGGCGGTGCCGGGCGACGAGTTGAATGCCGATAACACTGTGCCAGTGGTGGCGGTGATGGACGATCAGCCGCGCCAGGGGTTGTGGGTCGATATAGAGGTGTGAACTGCGAAGAGCATTTGTTGCGTTGCCAGGTGGCTGGTCTTCGTTGGCCAGAGGCCGCATTATTGCTCAACCTTGAGCGGGCAGGGTGACGTGGGTCGCTGTGCCGCGCCTGTATTGAACTGGAAGACGTAAGCCACGCCATGAGCCAAGACGACAAGCTGATCGATCTCAACACCGAGCGCGCCAAGCGTGTGCATGACCTCAATGAGAAGCGCCTGAACGAAGTGCGCCAGGCATTCGAGCAGGCCATGCCGCTGGGCAAGGCGAAGAAAAAGCCGAAGAACAAACCGAAAAAGCGTTGACCCCACCCTGCATCTGTTGATGCAGGTCAGTTATTTCCCCGCCTTTACGCCCTGTCTTGGGCGACATTGATCCCGGTCAATTTTCTCCTGTGCCTGATTGGTTAACTTAGACCCATCGCAACGAGGCAAGCACAGGAGGCTGGTCATGTTTTTCGACAATGTGGTGATCGCCGGAGTGCTGACCGTCAGCCTCATGGTTCTGTTTTTCGTTGGGTTTGGATTTTTTATCTGGAAAGACTCGCATAAGCGCAAGAAGCCTTAGGTCTTTCTGGGAGCACGAGCACGCAAGGCATTTTGGGCAACTTCGGTTGCCCTTTTTTTTGGTTTGGATTTTTTGGGCATGTCCGTTGCTGCGGTAACGGCTGCTTAGGGTTTGGTGTTTTTTCCAACAAAAAAGGCGCGACCTCCAGGAGGGCGCGCCTTTTTATGGTGCGCCCAGCATGGGCGCAATCTTGTGGGTGAAAGTCCCGCCGTAAGCTGACCACAGCGAACGAAGCGAAGCGCAACTGCATGAGGGCGATCGAGTGTGGGGAGGAAGCGTGGAGCGAAACCGCGAGCCGATGAACAAGAACCGGATACAAGGCGAAGCCGATCAGGGCGAGCGAGCCATAAATCGCGAAGCTCTTGTGGTCAACGATCAGGCTGCGTAAATCCGGCGGTTGTGCGGGGAAGGATTGCGTTCTTACCTGGGGAGATCTCGCCTTGTGCCTGAAAGGGCGACGGCGCAAGCCGGAGCGAGAAGTCAGCAGAGGCCGTAGTAGTCTTTTTTTTTGACGAAGGGCCGAACGAGAGAAAGCATTATAGGCCATGTTGATGTGAACGACCGGAAGTCAGATGCCTGCCAAACGCGGGGCGGATGTGAGGACGCGAGCGGTGAAACCGTGAGAGGCCCCATCAGCGACGAGGTCAATCGCCCGCAAGATGAATCCGATAACGCAGGGCAAGGGCTGCTGGATCGGGCCTTTGCGAGAGAAAACCTGAAACGGGCATGGAAACGGGTCAAGGCCAACAAAGGTGCAGCGGGAATCGACGGTCTGGATATTGAACAGACGGCCGAACATCTGCTCACTCAGTGGGCGGCGATTCGTGAACAGCTTCTGTTAGGTATCTACCGGCCCAGTCCGGTACGCCGAGTGGTCATTCCCAAGCCCGACGGCGGTCAGCGCGAGTTGGGCATTCCGACGGTCACCGATCGTTTGATCCAGCAAGCCTTGCTGCAAGTCTTGCAGCCATTACTCGATCCGACTTTCAGTGAACATAGCTACGGCTTCCGTCCGGGACGCAGTGCACAGGACGCCGTTCTGGCGGCCCAACGTCATGTGTCCTCGGGGCGCAGAGTGGTGGTGGATGTTGATCTGGAGAAGTTCTTCGACCGGGTCGACCACGACATCTTGATGGAGCGTCTACGCAAACGGATTGCGGATCGGGGGGTTATCCGGCTGATTCGCGCGTATCTGGACGCGGGAACGATGATTAATGGCGTGGTCGAGAAAAGCCGCTGTGGGACGCCGCAAGGCTGCCCGCTGTCGCCGTTACTGGCGAATGTGCTGCTGGACGAAGTGGATCGGGAACTTGAACGTCGAGGCCATTGTTTCGTGCGCTATGCCGACGATGCGAATGTGTATGTTCGCAGCCGCAAGGCGGGACAGCGGGTGATGGCTTTGCTGAAGCGTCTGTATGAAAAGCTGCACTTGAGCGTCAACGAGAGCAAGAGTGCGGTGGCGAGTGCGTATGGTCGCAAGTTTCTGGGCTACGCCTTCTGGGGATCTTCACAAGGCGTCAAAAGAGCGGTAGCGGTCAAGGCGCGCAAGCAGTTCAAGCAACGGATACGCGAGCTCACCCGTCGCTCAGGCGGTCGCAGTCTGCGACAAGTTGTCGAGAATTTACGCCCTTATCTTCTGGGCTGGAAAACTTACTTTGGGTTGTCACAAACGCCGAGAATCTGGCGAGAGCTGGACGAGTGGATGCGACACCGATTGCGAGCGATCCAGCTTAAACAATGGAGGCGTGGTCCGACGATCTACCGCGAACTGCGGGCGTTGGGGGCCAGCAGCCAAACGGCCCGGAAAGTGGCGGCCAACTCTTATAGTTGGTGGCGTAACAGCCGCTTTGAGCTCAATCGAGTGCTGGATGTGGCGTGGTTCGACAGGCTGGGTCTGGTGCGACTCTCATAACCTCAATCTCTCGAACCGCCCGGTGCGGACCCGCATGCCGGGTGGTGTGGCAGGGGTACGGCCTATGAAGGCCGTCCCCTATGCCGATTGCAGCTTTGAATCAGCTACCCAGGGCCTTCGAGGCCAGCCAGAACAGGCCGGCGGACAGGGCCACCGTGGCTGGTAGGGTCAGGACCCAGGCCAGCAGGATGGTTTTCACGGTTCCGCCTTGCAGGCCGCTTTTGTTGGCGACCATGGTGCCGGCGACACCCGAGGACAGGACGTGGGTGGTCGATACCGGCAGGCTGAAGATGTTGGCCATGCCGATCATGCACGCGGCGGTGATCTGGGCCGACATGCCTTGTGCGTAGGTCATGCCTTGTTTACCGATCTTCTCGCCGATGGTCAGTACCACGCGTTTCCAGCCGACCATGGTGCCCAGGCCGAGTGCCAGGGCGACTGCCAGAATCACCCAGAATGGCGCGTATTCAGTGGTGGCGGTCAGGTCTTTGCGCAGCTTGTCTAGGTCGGCCTTTTCACGGGCGTCGAGGCCAGGCAGCTTGCCGACTTTCTTCGCAGTGTCGTCCAGGCAGAGCAGGTAGCGACGTACTTCGATGCGGCTTTCGTGCGGCAGCGAGTGGTAGTCGGCTACACCCTTGAGGGTGCCCAGCAGCGCGCTGATGGTCGGTTCGGTCTGTTGCGGATTGCAACGGAATTTCTCCGGCAGGTCTTCCTTCACGCTTTTGCCCAGGGCCAGGAACTCGCCCAGGGTGGCCTCGTTACGCTGATAGAACTGGCTCAGGTGCAAGGTCGCATCGCGAGTCCGCTCGATCTGGTAGGTGGTGCTGTTCAAGTCGAGAACGAACTGCGCCGGGACGATACCGATCAATACCAGCATGATCAGGCCGATGCCTTTCTGGCCATCGTTGGAGCCGTGCACGAAGCTCACCGCCATTGCCGAGATCACCAGGACCAGACGGTTCCAGAACGGCGGGTGTTTCTTGTCGTCGATCTTGCGGCGCTGGTCCGGGGTCTTGTGCATCTTGGACAGCGGGCGCCACCATTTGAGGCCCAGCAGTACCAGGGCGGCCACCGCGAAGCCGGCCATTGGCGAGAGCACCAGCGAGGCGCCGATGTCGATAGCCTTCTGCCAGTTAACCCCGTCAACCAGTGGAATATCGTTGATCAGGGCGTTCGCCAGGCCGACACCGAGGATCGAACCGATCAGGGTGTGGGAGCTGGAGGCCGGAATACCGAAGTACCAGGTGCCCAGGTTCCAGGTGATGGCCGCCGCGAGGAGCGAGAACACCATTGCCAGCCCGTGGCCGGTGTTCACATTGATCAACAGTTCTACCGGCAGCAAATGGACAATGGCATATGCCACGCCCACGCCGCCCAGCAACACGCCAAGGAAGTTGAATACACCGGAGAAGAACACCGCCAGGTGGGGCGGCATGGCCTTGGTGTAGATAACAGTGGCTACCGCGTTAGCGGTGTCATGAAAGCCGTTGATGAACTCGAAGGCGAGGACAAAGGCCAGGGCGAGCAAGAGGCTCACAAGCACCCAAGCATCCAGTCCGCTGAATAAATCGATCATGAAGGTTTTCTGACCCGGTCATAAGGGGGCGCGATTATGCCAGAAAAGATGGTTAATCGATGCATCAGGTGCCGATCGGCAACATGTTTCATTCATTTAGTTTGTAACAAGACCCTAAGCCCCAGTCGCAGCGTAGGGTTTTTAACCCCTTGATTTTATTGGGTGGACCACCAGAAATCGGGTTTTCCGTCGCTTCGCCCAATGGGAAATAACGCCGTATGAAATTTCTGAAATGAGGGTCAGCTTTAAAGCCGTTCGCCTCAATTGGCGGGCAGTGGCGGCCCGCGCCTGTCTTCAGCAGGCGCGGTGACGGAGCAACCTGCCCAGCGGCTGAGGGCAAGTTTTGAGCAACACTCAAGCGTTGGCGCTAGGGCTCTTCGGCCTTGAGGTCCTTTTCCATCTTTTGCAGTTCCTGGCTGAATGCCTGGTCCTGAACGCTGGCGCGCTTACGCCACGGTTTGCGTTCCGGTTCGGGCTGGGCGGCGTAGGTGGTGACTTCACCGCCGTACACATCCTTGTAACGTTGTTCCTGGCGCTCAAGTTCGGCGCGCAGTTCGTCTTTCGTCACAGTGTTACCTAATCAAGTTGAAATAAACTCTGGTGAAACGCACTGCGCGGGGTCGGTTGATCGCAGGCGTCATCATGCAAGTAGCCACAGGCTGCTTGAATCACGAACGCACTGCACTGACAGCACCGTTGTTGCAGGCGGCCACAGCACCAGAGAAGAATCACTGATGTAGCATCAGTCTTCTTGTTTCCTGCAAGCGCATGGGCCGGGCATTCGAAATGCGCGTCTAGCGCTTGCCAGCAGGTAGCGGGGCCAAAGCCTTGCGCTGCCTGGGTGATGGGATCCGTTGTCGAGGAGAAACGGGGACATCACTGTGGCCATTATAGCGTTCAATCGAGCGCTGCCTATCGCCAATAAGTTAAATGTCCCCGGCCCCTGTAAAAATGTTTTGTTACCTGGGTTGATTTTGAACCCATACAACAGACGTTTGTTTCCTGACGTCATTAATACAGCTGAAGTTTGTATGTGGGGGCACTCACTCGATTATCCAAGGACAAGTATGAAAGTCTGGTAAGGACACGTGCTCTATAGTCACCTCTCTAACTGGGTGCAGCCCGCAGTCGACAAGGCCTTTGGCGCTACGCGGGTGGATTGCGATTATCGGCTGGTGGTTCGATAATCGCCCAAAGTTGACTGCCCATGGCTTGTGCGCACGCTCGAGGGCAGCCTGTAATAGCTGACGAACCCTGGGGACCGACCTGAAATGAACGATCAATTGCGCAATTCCTTCACGTCAGCCGCGCCGCCGATTGTTGCTTCGCCCGCCAAGCGGATCCAGGCGTTTACCGGGGACCCGGACTTCATGACGTCCCTGGCCCGAGGCCTGGCCGTGGTGCAAGCTTTTCAGGAGCGCAAGCGCCACCTGACCATTGCGCAGATCAGCCACCGCACCGAAATTCCCCGCGCAGCGGTGCGTCGCTGCCTGCATACCCTGATCAAGCTTGGCTATGCCACCACCGACGGGCGAACCTATTCGCTGTTGCCCAAGGTGCTGACCCTGGGCCATGCCTACCTGTCTTCGACCCCCTTGGCGGTCTCGGCCCAGCCTTACCTGGACCGCATGAGCGAGCAATTGCACGAGGCCTGCAACATGGCCACGCTGGAAGGCAATGACATTCTGTACATCGCGCGCTCGGCGACGACCCAGCGCCTGATATCGGTAGACCTCTCGGTCGGCGGCCGCTTGCCGGCCTACTGCACGTCCATGGGGCGGATCCTGCTGGCGGCGCTGGATGATGCGTCATTGCGTGAGTACCTCGATCACGCCGACCTGCAGGCCAAGACCAGTCGCACCTTGCATACCCCCGAAGCATTGCTCGAGTGCCTGCAGGAAGTTCGCCAGCAGGGCTGGTGCATTGTCGACCAGGAGCTGGAGCAGGGCCTGCGCTCGATCGCCGTGCCGGTGTACGACGCCTCGGGCCAGGTATTGGCGGCACTGAACGTCAGTACCCATGCCGGACGCGTCGGTCGCAACGAGCTGGAGCAGCGGTTTCTCCCGGGCCTGCTGAGTGCCAGCCGGGAACTGAGCGCCCAGCTGTTCGCCTGAACTGTTCGATAAACCGATACCGAGGCCAGGTGTCCTGAGAGGATCGATAGGCTGATAACAATCTGTTCGATAAACGAACACTTAGTCGATTATCGGATTGTTTGGGGTTTTTTAGCGGCTTACTCTTCAGTCAATCCGGCGCCGTACATCGCGCCTCGTCCTCCACGTCGGTTTACTCAAGCTCGGGAGTCCACCCCCATGGCAGAAATCCTTTCGCTGCACGATGCAGTGAAGCAATTCGTGAATGATGGTGACACGGTCGCCCTCGAAGGCTTCACTCACCTGATTCCAACCGCAGCGGGTCATGAAATCATTCGTCAGGGAAAGAAACACCTGACCCTGGTACGCATGACCCCCGACCTGGTCTACGACCAGTTGATCGGTGCCGGTTGCGCACGCAAGCTGATTTTCTCCTGGGGTGGTAACCCTGGCGTGGGGTCGCTGCACCGTCTGCGCGATGCCGTCGAGAAGCAATGGCCCCAGCCACTGGAAATCGAAGAACACAGCCATGCGGACCTGGCCAATGCCTACGTCGCGGGCGCCTCGGGACTGCCGTTCGCCGTATTGCGCGCCTACGCCGGTTCCGACCTGCCCAAGGTCAACCCGCTGATCAAGACCGTGACCTGCCCCTTCACCGGCGAAGTGCTGGCAGCGGTGCCCTCGGTGCGCCCGGATGTGACGGTGATCCACGCACAAAAGGCCGACCGCAAGGGCAACGTGTTGCTCTGGGGCATCCTCGGCGTGCAGAAGGAAGCGGCGCTGGCGGCCAAGCGTTGCATCGTTACTGTCGAAGAAATCGTCGATGACCTCAAGGCTCCGATGAATGCCTGCGTCCTGCCGACCTGGGCCCTGAGTGCGGTCTGCCATGTGCCGGGTGGGGCGCATCCGTCCTACGCCCACGGTTACACCGAGCGCGATAACCGTTTCTACCAAGCCTGGGACCCGATTGCCCGCGACCGTGAGACCTTCACCGCGTGGATCAATGAGTACATCCACGGCAGCGCTGACTTCAGTGAATTCCAGGCCAAGTTGGCGCGTGCTTCGGAGGCCAAATAATGACTTACTCCACCAATGAAATGATGACCGTGGCCGCCGCCCGCCGCCTGAAAAACGGTTCGGTGTGCTTCGTCGGCATCGGCTTGCCCTCCAAAGCCGCCAACCTGGCGCGCCTGACGTCTTCGCCGGACGTGGTGCTGATCTACGAATCGGGTCCGATTGGCGCCAAACCCAGTGTGCTGCCGCTGTCCATCGGTGATGGCGAACTGGCCGAAACCGCTGACACTGTGGTGCCGACCGGGGAGATTTTCCGTTACTGGCTGCAAGGCGGGCGCATCGACGTCGGCTTCCTGGGGGCGGCTCAGGTCGACCGGTTCGGCAACATCAACACCACGGTGGTCGGTGACTACCATCAGCCCAAGGTTCGTTTGCCCGGTGCCGGCGGCGCCCCGGAGATCGCCGGTTCGGCGAAAAGCGTGCTGATCATTCTCAAGCAGTCGGCCCGTTCGTTCGTCGACAAGCTGGACTTCATCACCTCGGTCGGTCACGGCGAAGGCGGCGACTCGCGCCAGCGCCTCGGCCTGCCGGGGGCTGGACCGGTGGGCATCATCACCGACCTGTGCATCATGGAGCCGGAAGCCGGCACCCATGAGTTCGTGGTCACAGCGCTGCACCCGGGGGTGACCCGCGAGCAAGTGGTGGCGGCGACCGGTTGGGCCATCCGTTTTGCCGAGCAGGTGCAGCAGACCGCCGAGCCGACAGCGGTCGAGCTCGCGGCCTTGCGCGATCTGGAAGCACGGACCGCCGCCGCCCACGGCCAGGCACCGGGAGAAGCATGATGCGCGAGGTGTATATCTGCGACGCGATTCGCACCCCCATCGGCCGCTTTGGTGGCGGCTTGTCCAGCGTGCGTGCCGACGACCTGGCCGCGGTGCCGATCAAGGCCTTGATCGAGCGTAACCCGGGCGTTGACTGGAGCGCGGTGGACGAGGTGTTCCTCGGCTGCGCCAACCAGGCCGGTGAAGACAACCGGAACGTCGCGCGCATGGCCTTGTTGCTGGCCGGATTGCCGCAGAGCATTCCCGGGGTGACCCTCAACCGCCTCTGTGCCTCGGGTATGGATGCCATTGGCACCGCCTTCCGGGCGATTGCCAGCGGCGAAATGGAGCTGGCGATTGCCGGTGGCGTCGAGTCGATGTCCCGCGCACCCTTTGTCATGGGCAAGGCCGACGCGGCATTCTCGCGCGGCATGAAACTGGAAGACACCACCATTGGCTGGCGCTTCATCAATCCCTTGATGAAAGCCCAGTACGGCGTGGACGCGATGCCGCAGACCGCCGACAACGTGGCGGACGACTACGGGGTTTCGCGCGCGGATCAGGACGCCTTTGCCCTGCGCAGCCAGCAACGTACTGCGGCGGCGCAGGCAGTAGGCTTTTTCGCCGAAGAAATCGTCCCGGTGCGTATTGCCCACAAGAAAGGCGAAAGCCTGGTAGAGCAGGACGAGCATCCCCGGGCCGACACCACCCTGGAAACCCTGGGCAAGCTCAAGCCAGTCAATGGCCCGGACAAAACTGTCACCGCCGGCAACGCGTCGGGCGTCAACGATGGTGCGGCGGCGATGATCCTGGCGTCCGCTGAAGCGGTGAAGAAACACGGCCTGACTGCGCGGGCCAAAGTGCTCGGCATGGCCAGTGCCGGCGTGGCTCCTCGAGTCATGGGCATCGGCCCGGTGCCGGCGGTGCGCAAGCTGATCGAGCGTCTCGGTGTGGCGATCAGTGATTTCGACGTGATCGAACTCAATGAAGCCTTCGCCAGCCAGGGCTTGGCGGTGCTGCGTGAACTGGGCCTGGCTGACGACGCGGCGCAGGTCAACCCCAACGGCGGCGCCATTGCCTTGGGACATCCATTGGGCATGAGCGGGGCGCGACTGGTGTTGACGGCCTTGCATCAACTGGAAAAAACCGGCGGTAAAAAAGCCTTGGCGACCATGTGTGTGGGTGTCGGCCAAGGCCTGGCGCTGGCGATCGAACGGGTCTGACCACCCCGCGGGCAAGCCCTGCTCCCGTAGGAGCAAGGCTTGCCCGCGAAGGCGTCATCACAGACGCGCAATTGCCTGAATGAGTGATTCCAGGGAACAGGAGTGTTGCAAAGTGTGTCTAGACTCTCACTGTCCCCATCGAGTGTAAAACCATGACATCTATGACAAGCCACTACACTGCTGAAGAGCGGGGTAAAAGAATATTTGCGATTGTCGGGGCTTCCTCCGGCAACCTGGTCGAATGGTTCGACTTCTACGTGTATGCGTTTTGCGCGATCTACTTCGCGCCAGCCTTCTTCCCCTCCGACAATCCCACGGTGCAACTGGTCAACACCGCCGGCGTGTTCGCTGCCGGGTTCCTGATGCGCCCCATCGGTGGTTGGTTGTTCGGCCGGGTAGCCGACAAGCACGGACGCAAAAATTCGATGATGATCTCGGTGCTGATGATGTGCGCCGGGTCTCTGCTGATCGCCTGTCTGCCGACCTACAAGGACATTGGCGTCTGGGCGCCGATCCTGCTGCTGGTCGCCCGGCTGTTCCAGGGGCTGTCGGTGGGTGGTGAGTACGGCACCACCGCGACCTATATGAGCGAAGTGGCGCTCAAGGGCCAGCGCGGTTTCTTTGCCTCGTTCCAGTACGTGACCCTGATTGGCGGGCAACTGCTGGCGGTGCTGCTGGTGGTGATCCTGCAGCAGTTCCTGTCCGAGGATGAATTGCGCGCCTGGGGCTGGCGGATTCCGTTTGTGGTGGGGGCGGTTGCCGCGGTGATTTCGTTGCTGCTGCGTCGCTCGCTCAAGGAAACCACCAGCAAGGAAATGCGCGAAGACAAGGACGCCGGGAGCATCCGTGCGTTGTTCCGCGATCACAAGGCCGCCTTCATCACCGTGCTGGGCTACACCGCCGGCGGCTCGCTGATTTTCTACACCTTTACCACCTATATGCAGAAGTACCTGGTGAACACCGCCGGGATGCACGCCAAGACCGCCAGCTACATCATGACTGGGGCGCTGTTCCTTTATATGTGCATGCAACCGCTTTTCGGCATGCTGGCCGACAAGATCGGTCGACGTAGTTCGATGCTCTGGTTCGGTGCCCTGGGCACGCTGTGCACGGTGCCGATCCTGCTGAGCCTGAAGTCAGTCACTAGCCCGTTCCTGGCCTTCGTACTGATTACCCTGGCGCTGGCGATCGTGAGTTTTTACACCTCCATCAGCGGTCTGGTGAAAGCCGAAATGTTCCCGCCACAAGTGCGCGCCCTGGGTGTGGGCCTGGCCTACGCGGTGGCCAACGCGATCTTCGGCGGTTCGGCGGAGTACGTGGCCCTGAGCTTGAAGTCGGTGGGCATGGAAAACTCGTTCTACTGGTACGTGACGGTGATGATGGCCATCGCGTTCCTGTTCAGCCTGCGCTTGCCCAAGCAGGCAGCGTATCTACATCACGACCTTTGACCGGCCGGCGCGCGTCTGAATCGGGCGCGCGCTGTCCGCACACCTGGCCCTGGCGGTCTCAAGGAGAAAACTGTGGCATTTGTACAACTGGCCGACGGCGAACTGCACTACCAACTCGACGGACCCGAACACGCCCCGGTATTGGTGCTGTCCAACTCACTGGGCACTGACCTGCACATGTGGGATGGGCAGATCCCGTTATTTGCCGAGCATTTTCGGGTATTACGTTTCGACACCCGTGGGCATGGTCGTTCGCTGGTGACGCCTGGGCCTTACAGCATCGAGCAACTGGGCCGTGACGTGCTGGCCCTGCTGGACGCCTTGCATATCGAGCGCGCGCATTTCTGCGGTTTGTCGATGGGCGGCTTGATCGGCCAGTGGCTGGCGATCAATGCCAGCGAGCGCCTGTTGTCACTGGTGGTGTGCAACACCGCGGCGAAGATTGGCGAGCCGGCCATCTGGGACCCGCGCATTGAAATGGTCCTGCGCGATGGCGCAGCGGCGATGGTGGCCCTGGGCGATGCCTCCATTGCGCGCTGGTTCACCGCGGATTTCGCCGCGACCAATCCGGCGGCGACCAAGCGGATCACTGACATGCTGGCCGCGACGTCGCCACAAGGTTATGCGGCCAATTGCGCAGCGGTACGGGATGCAGATTTGCGTGAGCAACTGACGGCGATCCAGGTGCCGACGCTGGTGATCGCCGGCACTGAAGATGCGGTCACGCCGCCGGCCGGTGGACACTTCATCGAGCAGCGGGTGGCGGGTGCGCACTATGCCGAGTTCTATGCTGCGCACCTGTCCAACGTGCAGGCAGGCGATGCGTTCAGCCACTGTGTGCTGAACTTCCTGCGGGCCATCTGAGGCGCTGGAACCTGCGGCGCATTCAGTGCTTGTCGCGGCCCCAGATCCAGTTCCACGCCCCGGGCAATCGCGCGGGGTCATTGGCATCGCGCAGGGTGCGGGCCATGGCTGCGCGCTGCAAGGCGGCCGAGTCTTCATAGAACGGTTTGGCTGCCAGGGGCACGTGGGTTTGCTCGGCACTGTCGAGCAGAATCTGCAGGTACTCCTGCATGTGCCTGGCGGTATAGCGATTGAGGTCGTGAAACGTCACCACCACCGGAATCACGCCATCAACGGTCGGCAACTCGCCCTTGGCGATCCGCTCGCGGGTTTCTGACAGCTGCCTGAGCAGGTTGGTGCGTCGACGTGGACTGGCGGTGATCCCCCACACCTTGCCGTCATTGGCGCTCAAGTCAGTCAACAACACCTGCAGGCCATGCCGTTGATAGGCGGCGAAGGTGCGCGCGTCGTAGCTCCAGAACGGCGGGCGCACCAGGCTTGGTGCTGCGCCGGTGATCGCGGTGATGTCGTCGGTGCCCCAGGTGAGCGACTGTTCGAGTACTTGCGGATCAAGAGAGCGATGATTGCTGTGCCACGGCGTGGCGGTGTGGAAGCCCAGGATGTGGCCGGCCGCGTGTTCACGCAGCATGGTTTTGCGCCCCCGTTCACTGCCGCCGGCCCGTGGCGCGCGAGTCTGGACAAAAAACACCGCCTTGATGCCTGGCTGAATCGGGTTGTTGGCCAGCACCTCAAGTACCGCCCGGCTCGGATTGGCCCAGCCGGAGGCGCTGGGGCCATCGTCGAAAGTGAGCAGGAAGCGGATCGGCGGGGATGCCTGCAAGCGTTGCTCGGTTTGCGGCGTCAGGGCGATCGGTGGACCGATGCAACCACTGAGACCGAGCGCAAGGGCGAGCACAGAGACAAAGGTGAGGATCAATTTCATAGTGTTGAGGTGACCGGCGACAAATCAGCAGAGGTGCAACCTGTTGGCGTGCAGTCATTCACCACACGCCAAGGCGGTCGCTCCCGGGGAGGTCTCCATGGGAACGTCACGACACTGAAGGGTTCAGCAGGCCGGGGTGATTATATCGAGTCAGGGCAGGTTGATGGGGTAACTGACGGTTCACCGATTCTTTTAATCGGCGAAAGTGTGTTGTCGCGAATTAGTATTTGTATTGATTTTTCAAATGTTGTTTGTGCGGGCTGTTGTCAACTATTAGATCTGATAGTTGTTGTGCTGGTTTTTATGGGTTAGGTTTTTATTGTGTTGTCCAGGAGTGATTAACTAACGCTTTAAGCAGGAGGTTGTCATGGATTTTTCAAGGGCGGAGAGCGGGTTGCCAGTTATTGATGGGAAAGATTTACAACCTATATCGGGAAGGTTACATGGCACTCTCAAGGTGCAAGGTGCAGAAGATATTGCTGTTACAGCAACGAGTTTGTATTTTTATTGGGTCAAGGAACCCCCTTATTTTTTTCTGCTCGTAGAGGACACAAAAATCGGGATGGAGTTGACTCTCCGTGGTGACAAGCTCGAGGCAGAAAAAAGATACAGTATTGGTATGGAGCCTGGTGATGTGGAGGCGGGTTTCTTT
Organism: Pseudomonas sp. P5_152; assembly: GCF_033989915.1. NCBI lineage: Bacteria > Pseudomonadati > Pseudomonadota > Gammaproteobacteria > Pseudomonadales > Pseudomonadaceae > Pseudomonas > Pseudomonas sp. P5_152. The sequence continues at coordinate 4,431,220 of NZ_JASFAH010000002.1, forward strand.
TGGAAGGGGTCTACGGGGCATTCTCAGTCGGACAAGGTCGGGGGGCTGAATGTCATGTTCATTACGCCTGGAGAAGATTTTGAGACAATCGAAGGGTATTTTAGTTTTGGGTATAAAGAACTGGGTGAGGGGTTTGAGCGGCAAGTAGATTTTTCGTGCCCTAGCTTCTCCTTAAGAGTGCCGAAGTTAACGGTTTTGTGATCGGTATGTTGGTGTTGTGAAGTTGATGTGAGTCAGTGTGTTGGTCAATCAAGTCTAGTGCCAATAAAGACCCGCGCCATGGAGCACGTATAGCTCAATGGCGTGGTTTTTTCGTATTGCCAGATCAGAATATTTTTATCGCCAGTGGTTGTTCCTCCCTCGGCTAATATTTCCCGGTTTGCTACTTGTCGCACGAACCGCAACGTTACCGGCCGGCTGCGGATGGTTGCGGGGGAAGCAATCGCGGCCTATGGTCCATGCGAGGCATTGTCTGTGACTGGCAGGCCATGGCCTGCCGCAGGTTACTGTCCATCCAGTGCGGATTCGCGCCACGAGGTGAAGACATGCCAGACAATTCCCGTCCTGCCGTGCTCGAGCTGATCGGCAATACCCCGCTGGTGCGAGTGAGCCGCTTTGATACTGGGCCTTGCACCCTGTTCCTCAAGCTTGAGTCACAGAACCCCGGTGGTTCGATCAAGGACCGCATCGGCCTGGCGATGATCGACGCCGCCGAGCGCGATGGCCGCCTGCGTCCGGGTGGCACCATCGTCGAGGCCACGGCTGGCAATACGGGCCTGGGCCTGGCCCTGGTTGGCCGCGCCAAGGGTTACCGGGTGGTGCTGGTGGTGCCGGACAAGATGTCCACCGAGAAGGTGCTGCACCTCAAGGCCATGGGGGCCGAGGTGCACATCACCCGCTCCGATGTCGGCAAGGGGCATCCAGAGTACTACCAGGACGTCGCCGCGCGGCTGGCGCAGGAAATCCCCGAGGCGTTTTTTGCCGACCAGTTCAACAACCCCGCCAACCCGCTGGCCCATGAGTGCAGCACCGCGCCAGAGATTTGGGCGCAGACCCAGCATGACCTGGACGCCATCGTCGTCGGCGTCGGCTCGGCCGGTACCCTGACCGGGCTGACCCGTTTCTTCCGCCGAGTACAGCCGGACCTGGCCATGGTGCTGGCCGATCCTGTTGGTTCGGTGATGGCCGAATACAGCCGCAGCGGTACCCTTGGCACCCCCGGCTCGTGGGCGGTGGAGGGCATCGGCGAGGACTTCATCCCGTCCATCGCCGACCTGTCCAGCGTGCGCCAGGCCTATTCGATCAGCGATGAAGAAAGCTTCGAACATGCCCGCCAGTTACTGCGCGCCGAAGGCATTCTCGGCGGATCCTCCACCGGCACGCTGCTGGCGGCGGCCTTGCGCTACTGCCGCGAGCAGACCGAACCCAAGCGAGTGGTCAGTTTTGTCTGCGATACCGGCACCCGCTACTTGTCCAAGGTCTACAACGACCAGTGGATGACCGATCAGGGCTTGTTGCAGCGCAAGCGCTACGGCGACCTGCGGGACCTGATCGCCCGGCGTTTCGAGGACGGCCGGGTGATCAGCGTCGGCCCCGACGACACGCTGCTGACCGCTTTCCAGCGCATGCGCCTGGCGGATGTGTCGCAATTGCCGGTGCTGGTCGATGGCCAGCGCCTGGTGGGCGTACTCGACGAATCGGATGTGTTGCTGGGGGTGCATCAGGATGCTGCGCACTTGCGGATGACGGTGGCCTCGGCCATGACCAAGCAACTGCATACCTTGCCGGCCGCCGCCAGCCTGGCCGAGCTACAGGCCGAGCTCGACCGCGGGTTGGTGGCGATCATCGCCGACGCTTCAGGCTTCCATGGCCTGATTACCCGCGTCGACCTGCTCAATCATCTACGGAGATCCCTTGCATGAGTCATCAGGATAAAACCGCCGCGCCCCAGGATTTCGCCACCCGGGTGATCCATGCCGGGCAAGTGCCGGACCCGACGACCGGAGCGCTGATGCCGCCGATCTACGCCAACTCCACGTATTTGCAGCAGAGTCCCGGCGTGCACAAGGGTTTCGACTACGGCCGTTCGCACAATCCCACCCGATTTGCCCTGGAGCGCTGCGTGGCCGACCTGGAGGGCGGTACCCAGGCATTTGCCTTCGCCTCCGGGCTGGCAACTATCTCCACGGTGCTCGAGCTGCTGGATGCCGGTGCGCACATTGTCTCCGGCAACGACCTGTACGGGGGCACCTTCCGCCTGTTCGACAAAGTGCGCCAACGCAGCGCCGGGCATCGTTTCAGTTTCGTCGACCTGACCGACCTGGCAGCTTTCGAAGCGGCGCTGCAGGACGACACGCGGATGGTCATGGTCGAGACGCCGAGCAATCCCTTGCTGCGCCTGACCGACCTCAGCGCCATCGCGCGGATCTGCCGTGCGCGGGGGATCATCAGTGTCGCCGACAACACCTTTGCCAGCCCGTGGACGCAGCGCCCGCTGGAGCTGGGGTTCGATATCGTGCTGCACTCCACCACCAAGTACCTCAACGGCCATTCCGATGTGATCGGCGGCATAGCGGTGGTTGGGCACAACGCTGAACTGGCCGAGCGCCTGGGTTTCCTGCAAAACGCGGTGGGCGCGATTGCCGGGCCGTTCGACGCCTTCCTCACGTTGCGCGGGGTCAAGACCCTGGCCTTGCGTATGGAGCGTCACTGCAGCAACGCGCTGGACCTGGCCCAGTGGCTGGAGCGCCAGCCGCAGGTGGCGCGGGTCTATTATCCCGGCCTGCCGTCACACCCCCAGCACGAACTGGCGCAGCGCCAGATGCGCGGCTTCGGCGGGATGATTGCCCTGGACTTGAACAGCGACCTGGCCGGCGCCCGGCGGTTTCTCGAGGCGGTGCAGATCTTTGCCCTGGCCGAGAGCCTGGGAGGAGTGGAAAGCCTGATCGAGCACCCGGCAATCATGACCCACGCCACCATTCCACCTGCGACTCGGGCAGAACTGGGCATAGGCGACGGGCTGGTGCGATTGTCGGTTGGGGTGGAAGCGGTGGAAGACCTGCGCGCCGACCTGGCCCAGGCGCTGGCACGGATCTGAGGCCAGCCGTGCAACAGGCATAAAAAATCCGCAATCCTTGAGGGGGATTGCGGATTTTCGTGAGGCCCAGGGATCAGCCTGGTGCGCATCGGGCTGATCAGAACATCTTCAGCTTCGGTGCGACTTCTGGCACGGGCTCATTCTTCGCGGTCTGGGCGTTCCAGCCGCCACCCAGGGCCTTGTACAGGTTCACTTCGCTGACCAGTTGCGACAGGCGATCGGTGATCAGCGATTGCTGCGCGCTGAACAACTGACGCTGGGCGTCGAGGAAGGTCAGGTTGCTGTCGACACCAATGCGGTAGCGACGCTCGGCCAGGCGGTAGTAATCCTGGTTGGCCTGGACGAAGTCACTCTGGGCCTGCAACTGCTGGTTGAAGGTCTGGCGTGCGGCGAGGCCGTCGGAGACTTCCTGGAAGGCGGTCTGGATCGACTTCTCATACTGCGCAACGGTGATGTCTTTCTGGATTTTCGAGTAATCCAGGCTGGCACTCAGGGCGCCGGCGTTGAAGATCGGCAGGTTGATCTGGGGCTGGAACAACCAGGTCCCCGAACCGCCCTTGAACAGGCCGGACAGGTCCGGGCTGAGCGTGCCGGCATTGGCCGTCAGGCTGATGCTCGGGAAGAACGCAGCCCGCGCCGCGCCGATATTGGCGTTGGCAGCCTTGAGGTTGTGCTCGGCGGCCAGGATATCCGGACGTCGTTGCAGCAGGTCCGAAGGCAGGCCGGCCGGCACTTCGCTGAGCAGGTCGTCAGCCAATGGCTTGGCGGCGGTCAGGTTGGCAGGCAAGCCAGTACCCAGCAGCAGGGTCAGGCTGTTCTCGTCCTGGGCGACCAGGCGGGTGTACTTGGCCAGTTGCACCTTGGCGTTTTCCACCGAGGTACGCGACTGGCTCAGGTCCAACGCCGAGGCCACGCCGACTTCGTTGCTGCGCGCGGTGAGGCGGTAGCTTTCTTCGAAGGTGGCGAGGGTGTCCTGCGTCAGCTTCAGCAGTTCCTTGTCGGCCTGCCAGGTCAGGTAGGCGTTGGCCACGTTGGCCACCAGGCTGAGCTGGGTGCTGCGCCGCGCTTCTTCGGTGGCGAAGTAGTTCTGCAGCGCTTGCTCGTTGAGGCTGCGAATACGCCCGAACAGGTCGAGCTCATAGGCGCTGACCCCCAGGGTCGCCGAGTAGGAGCTGCTGATCGAGGATTCGCCGGTCTGCGAGGCGTCCGCCGGCAGGCGCTGGCGGCTGCCGCTGCCATTGGCCGAAACGGCGGGGAACAGGTCGGCGCGGGAAATGCGGTACTGGGCCGCATAGGCGTCGATGTTCAGCGCCGCGACGCGCAGGTCACGGTTGTTTTCCAGCGCGGTCTGGATCAGTTGCTGCAGGGCCGGGTCATGGAAAAACTGCTTCCAGCCTTGCTCGGCGGCGGCCTGGTTCGGCGCCTGGGCCGGCGAGTAAGCCGGCCCTTGCGGGTACTGCCCGGCCACAGGGGCCTCGGGCTGCTGATAATCGGGTATCAGCGAGCAGCCACCGAGCACGAACGCGGCGACGGCTAGGGAGAGTAGCGACTTGCTCATTGGCCAGCCTCTTTAGGAGTTTCGGTGGCGTCATCCGGCTTGGCATTCTTGCGCTGCCCCATGGACGACACAGTGACAAAGAACAGGGGTACCCAGAACACGGCCAGTACGGTAGCGGTGATCATACCGCCGATCACCCCGGTACCGATGGCGTGCTGGCTGCCCGAACCGGCGCCGGTGGAAATGGCCAGTGGCACCACACCCAGGACGAACGCGAGCGAGGTCATGATGATCGGTCGCAGACGCATCCGGCAGGCCTCGATCGCGGCGTCGCGCAGGGTGCGTCCCTGTTCATGCAGCTCCTTGGCGAATTCGACAATCAGAATGGCGTTTTTCGCCGCCAGACCGATGGTCGTCAACAGGCCTACCTGGAAGTACACGTCGTTGGACAGGCCGCGCAGGCTGGTGGCGAGCAGGGCACCGATGATCCCCAGCGGCACCACCAACATCACCGCGATCGGAATCGACCAGCTTTCGTACAACGCCGCAAGACACAGGAACACCATCAGCAACGACAGGGCGTACAGGGCAGGCGCCTGGGAACCCGACAGGCGTTCCTCATAGGACAGGCCAGTCCAGGAGATACCCACCCCCGCCGGCAGCTTCTTGGCCAGGGCTTCGACTTCAGCCATGGCTTCACCGGTGGAATAGCCCGGGGCCGGAGCACCGAGGATTTCCATGGCTTCCACGCCGTTGTAACGCGCCAGCTTCGGCGAACCGTAGATCCAGGTGCCCTTGGCGAAGGCCGAGAATGGCACCATGGTTCCCTGGCTGTTGCGCACGTACCACTTCTTCAGGTCTTCAGGGGTCATCCGCGAGCCCGGCACGCCCTGAATGTAGACTTTCTTCACTCGACCGCGGTCGATGAAGTCGTTGACGTAGCTACTGCCCAGGGCAATCGACAGGGTGTTGTTGATGTCGGTCAGCGTTACGCCCAAGGCGCTGGCTTTCTCGTCATCGAGTTCCAGTTGGAACTGCGGTTCGTCGTTCAGGCCGTTAGGACGCACCTGGGACAGCACCTTGCTCTGTGCGGCCATGCCGAGGAACTGGTTGCGGGCCTCCATCAGCTTCTCGTGGCCGATACCGGCGCGGTCCTGCAGGAACACGTCGAAACCAGTGGCGTTACCCAACTCCAGTACCGCTGGCGGGGCGAAGGCGAACACCATGGCATCACGGAACGTGAAGAAGTGCTGCTGGGCCCGTTCTGCGACTTTGAACACGCTGTTGTCGGCGTTACGCTCGTCCCACGGCTTGAGCATGATGAATGCCATACCCGAGCTCTGGCCGCGGCCGGCAAAGTTGAAGCCGTTGACCGTGAACACCGAGGCAACCGCATCACCTTCACCGCCATCCTTACCGGAGCGCAGGAGGTATTCACGCATTTCATCGACCACCACCTGGGTGCGCTGGGCACTGGAACCCGCCGGGGTCTGGACCTGGGCGAACAGTACGCCCTGGTCTTCTTCCGGGAGGAATGCGGTCGGGATGCGGGTGAACAGCCAGATCATGCCAACGATGATGATCAGGTAGGCCAGCAGGTACGGCGCCTTGTGCGTGAGGATGTTGCCCACGCCACGCTCGTAGCTGCGTACGCCGCGATCGAAATTGCGGTTGAACCAGCCAAAGAAACCACGCTTGGGCGTGCCGTGCTCGCCCTTGGGAATGGCCTTGAGCATGGTGGCGCAGAGCGCCGGGGTAAAGATCAGGGCGACCAGTACCGAGAGGGCCATGGCCGAGACGATGGTGATCGAGAACTGCTTGTAGATCACCCCGGTAGAGCCGCTGAAGAACGCCATCGGCAGCAGTACCGCCGACAGTACCAGGGCAATACCCACCAGTGCGCCCTGGATCTGGCCCATGGACTTCTTGGTGGCTTCCTTGGGCGACAGGCCTTCTTCGCTCATCACCCGTTCGACGTTTTCCACCACGACGATGGCATCGTCCACCAGCAAGCCGATGGCCAGGACCATACCGAACATGGTCAGGGTGTTGATGCTGAACCCGAACGCCGCGAGGATGCCGAATGTACCCAGCAATACCACCGGCACGGTCATGGTGGTGATGACGGTGGCGCGGAAGTTTTGCAGGAACAGGAACATCACCAGGAACACCAGCACGATCGCTTCGATCAGGGTGTGTACTACGCCCTTGATCGATTCGGTCACCACCGGGGTGGTGTCGTACGGGAAGACTACTTCCATGCCTTCAGGGAAGAACGGCTTGAGGCTTTCGATGGTGGTGCGCAAGGCTTTGGCAGTATCCAGCGCGTTGGCGCCGGTAGCCAGTTTCACCGCAAGGCCGGAGGCCGGTGCGCCGTTGAACTGGGCGTTGATACTGTAGTTCTCACCACCCAGGGCGACATCGGCGACATCCTTGAGGCGAACCTGGGAGCCGTCCTTGTTGACCTTGAGCAGGATTTCCTTGAACTGCTCGGCAGTCTGCAGGCGGGTCTTGCCGATGATCGTGGCGTTCAGCTGGGTGCCGGGCAGGGCAGGCAAGCCGCCGAGCTGACCGGACGAGACCTGGACGTTTTGTGCCGCAACGGCGGCCTTGACGTCCACCGGAGTCAGGTTGAAGTTGTTCAACTTGGCCGGGTCCAGCCAGATGCGCATGGCGTACTGGGCACCGAACACCTGGAAGTCGCCGACGCCGGCGGTCCGGGAAATCGGGTCCTGCATGTTGGACACGATGTAGTTGGACAGGTCGTCCTTGGTCATGCTGCCGTCACGCGACACCACACCGATCACCAGCAGGAAGTTCTTCACGGCCTTGGTGACGCGGATCCCCTGTTGCTGCACTTCTTGGGGCAGCAGCGGGGTGGCCAGGTTCAGCTTGTTCTGCACCTGGACCTGGGCGGTGTCGGAGTTGGTGCCTTGCTCGAAGGTCGCGGTGATGGTCATGGTGCCGTCGGAGTTACTTTCCGAGGACACATAACGCAGGTTGTCGATACCGTTGAGCTGTTGCTCGATCACCTGGACCACGGTGTCCTGCACGGTCTGTGCAGAAGCACCTGGGTAGGTCACAGAGATGGCGATCGCCGGTGGGGCGATGCTCGGGTATTGGTTGATGGGCAGCTTGAGGATCGATAGAGCCCCGACCAGCATGATCACCAGGGCAATTACCCAGGCGAAAATCGGACGGTCGATAAAAAATTTCGACATGGTTTACTCCCCTTTGCCGCCTGCAGCTTTGTCTGTTGCCTGTGCAGGGGCCGGGTTTTTCGCGGCTACGTTGGTCGCTTCGCTGACTTGGACTTCAACGCCGGGCTTGACGTACTGCAGGCCTTCGGTGATCAGGCGATCGCCAGCCTTGAGGCCGTCTTCGATCAGCCATTGGCTGCCCACGGTGCGGCTGGCCTTGAGCTGGCGCAGTTCGACCTTGTTGTCAGGGCCTACGACCAGCGCTGTTGGCGAGCCTTTGAGGTCACGGGTCACGCCTTGTTGCGGCGCCAGGATGGCGGCGGCGTTGACCCCGGCTTGCAGCTGGGCGTGAACGAACATGCCTGGCAGCAGGGTGTGATCAGGGTTGGGGAATACTGCGCGCAAGGTCACGGAACCGGTGGCTTCATCGACCGAGACTTCGGAGAATTCCAGCTTGCCCTGTCGCTTGTACTCACTGCCGTCCTCGAGGGTCAGCTTGACCATCGCGGCGTTGTCACCGGCTTTCTGCAGGCGACCGCTTTCCAGCTCACGGCGCAATTCCAGCAGTTCCACCGAGGATTGCGTCACATCGACGTAGATCGGGTCCAGTTGCTGGATCACGGCCATGGCGTCGGTCTGGCCATTGTTTACCAGGGCACCTTCGGTGACGTTGGAGCGCCCGATACGACCGGTCAGCGGCGCCAGTACCTTGGTGTAGCGCACATTGATCTGGGCGGTCTGCAGCGAGGCTTCCGATTGCAGGCGGTTGGCCAGGGCAGTGTCGTATTCCTGGCGGCTTACGGCTTGTTCGGTGACCAGTTGTTTGTAGCGATCGGAAATCGATTTGGTCGATTGCAGATTGGCTTCGGCGCTTTTCAAGGTGGCCTGGTAGACCGACGGATCGATCTGGTAGAGCTGCTGGCCTTCCTTGACCTCGGCACCTTCTTTGAACAGGCGCTTGAGGATGATGCCGTTGACCTGTGGGCGAACTTCCGCGATGCGGTAGGCCGTGGTGCGGCCCGGCAGTTCGGAGGTTAGGGTAAAGGCTTGGGTTTGCAGGGTAACGACGCCGACCTGAGGGGCGTGTGCAGCAGGGGCCGCCTCTTCCTTTTTACATCCGCTGAGCAGCGATGCCAGGGCGACGGCAGTGACCAGAGCGGTAACAGCTGGCTTGAATTGCATGAAGATCCTCGGGTCAGGCGCGCACAATGCGCACTAGAAAAGTGGAAAGATGAAAAAGTCGCGGTGAGTGGATAAGTAGCTTGCTAAGGAATATACTTACGTTCATGGTTGTTTGTAAACACCTTTGACCGCGTACACACCCGGTTACCAGAGCTGTTTCAAGGTGTGAATTGTAGGCCGGGGACCAAGCCCGTAAGAGGTGATCCCCACATTTGTTCAGAAGATGTTCAGGCATCGCTGAAGCATTCCTGATTGAGGTTTTACTGCCATGGTTCGTCGCACTAAAGAGGAAGCGCAAGAAACCCGCAACCAGATACTCGAAGCCGCTGAGCAAGCCTTTTACGAGCGGGGCGTGGCGCGCACTACGCTGGCGGACATCGCCACCCTGGCCGGGGTGACTCGGGGTGCTATCTATTGGCATTTCAGCAACAAGGCCGACCTGGTCCAGGCCATGCTCGACAGTCTGCGCGAGCCGTTGGATGAGATGGCGCGGGCGAGCGAAAGTGCAGACGAAGAAGATCCGCTGGGCTGCATGCGCAAGCTGCTGATTCATTTGTTTCATCAAGTTGCCTTGGATCCGAAGACCCGCCGCATCAATGAGATTCTGTTTCACAAGTGTGAGTTCACAGATGAAATGTGTGATCTGCGCCAACAACGTCGCACGGTCAGTCTGGATTGCAACATGCGTATCGCGCTGGCATTGCGTAATGCAGTGAATCGTGGACAGTTGCCGGAAAACCTCGATACCGAGCGTGCGGCGGTTAGCATTCATGCCTACATCGATGGCATGCTTTATCAATGGCTGCTGGCCCCCGAAAGCTTTGAGCTGCACCTGGAAGCTGAACGCTGGGTCGACACCGGGCTGGAAATGCTCCGCCTGAGTCCCAGCCTGCGACTGCCGGACAACATGCGTAATTGAGTCTGCCTGTGTCAACACTTAAGGTGAACACTGTCCCGACTGCATTCGCCTTTTGGCGATGGGGTGCTTTTATATACGGACATTCGCCTGCTTGATACATAGCGGGCTACGTATTTTGTAGGGAAATTGTGTCGAGTGTGTGAATGAGTGCGAGCCACCCGTTGTTCAAGACCGCCGAACAACCCGTCAAGGGCATTCTCCTGATTTGCCTGGCTGTGCTGTTGTTCGCCAGCCATGACACCCTGTCCAAGTACCTCTCCGGTTTTTATCCAATAGTCATGGTGGTGTGGGCGCGCTACGTGGTGCACACCTTGTTGATGCTGATGGTGTTTGTCCCGCGCAGCGGTTTTTCCGCGGTGGTGCGCACCAAGCGTCCCGGGCTGCAGTTTTTGCGGGCGATGTGTCTGATCGGCACCAGTCTGTTTTTCACCACCGGGTTGCGCTACATCCCGTTGGCCGAAGCCACTGCCGTGAACTTCCTCGCACCGTTGCTGGTGACCGCGCTGTCGGTACCGTTGTTGGGCGAGCACGTGACCCGCCGCCAGTGGCTGGCGGTGCTCGGCGGTTTTGCCGGGGTGCTGATCGTGATCCGCCCGGGCGGGGCACTGTTTACTCCGACTATCGTCCTGCCGCTGTGCTCGGCGCTGTGTTTCGGCTTTTACCAGTTACTGACCCGCAAGCTCACCGGCATCGACAGCCCGACCACCAGCAACTTTCTCACCGGCATCATCAACAGCCTGATCATGAGCGCGTTGCTGCCGTTTTTCTGGAGCACGCCGAGCTGGCCGCATGCTGTGTTCATGATTGGCCTGGGCACCTGCGGCATGCTGGGCCACATGCTGCTGACCCAGGCCTTCCGGCATGCGGCGCCGGCAATGCTGGCGCCGTTCAGCTATGGGCAGATTCTGTTCGCCGGGATGTACGGCTACCTGATCTTCGACCATACCCCGGACAGCTACGCCATCGTCGGGATCGCGGTCATTTGCCTGAGCGGCCTGGCGGTCGCCTTTGGCCAGCGCAAACGTTGAAGAAACCCCGGAATGAAAAAACCCCGGTTCGAACCGGGGCTTATTTATTCTGGCTGACGGCTTACAGCGTTGGGTAGTCGATGTAGCCGACCGGACCCTTGGCGTAGAACAGCTCTGGACGTGCTTCATTGAGCGGTGCATCGGCTTTCAGGCGAGCAGGCAGGTCTGGGTTGGCAATGAACGGCACGCCGAACGCTACTGCATCGGCCTTGCCGCTGGCCAGCCAGGCGTTGGCGCTGTCCTTGGTGAAACGCTCGTTGACGATGTACGGGCCACCGAAGGCGGCCTTGAGCTGTGGCCCGAGGCTGTCGCCGGCTTCTTTTTCCCGCGAGCAGATGAACGCGATACCGCGCTTGCCCAGTTCACGTGCCACGTAGGTGAAGGTTTCGGCCAGGTTGTCGTCGCCCATGTCATGCAGGTCGGCACGGGGAGACAGGTGCACACCTACGCGGCCGGGGCCCCAGACTTCAATCGCGGCGTCGGTCACTTCCAGCAGCAGGCGCGCGCGGTTTTCCAGCGAGCCACCGTAATGGTCGGTGCGCTGGTTGGTGCTGCTTTGCAGGAATTGGTCGAGCAGGTAGCCGTTGGCTCCGTGGATCTCGACCCCATCAAAGCCTGCGGCCTTGGCGTTTTCGGCGCCCACCCGGTAAGCGTCGACGACGTCGGCGATCTCGGCGATTTCCAGGGCGCGCGGGGTCGGGAAGTCGGCGAGGGGGCGAACCAGGCTGACATGGCCTTTGGGCTGCAGGGCGCTTGGTGCGACCGGTGCCTCACCGTTGAGGTAGGAGGGGTGGGAAATCCGGCCCACGTGCCACAGTTGCAGGAAAATCTTGCCGCCGGCGCCGTGGATGGCCTTGGTCACGTTGCTCCAGCCCCGCACCTGGTCGTTGGACCAGATGCCCGGGGTGTCCGGGTAGCCCACGCCCAAGGGCGTGACCGAAGTGGCTTCGCTGAGGATCAGCCCGGCGGAGGCACGCTGTACGTAGTACTCAGCCATCAGGGCGTTGGGCACTCGACCTTCGTCCGCGCGGCAGCGGGTCAAGGGGGCCATGATGATGCGGTTGGCCAACTCGAGGTCGCCCAGTTTGATTGGATCGAAAATAGTCGTCATGTAAAAGCGCTCGCAGGTAGATCAGTTGGTCGCAGGAGCCAGTTCGGCGTCGCCGCCCTGGCGGAAGGTAATCAGGGTCACCAGCAGGGCGAGTACCGCCAGTGCTGCCGCCGCGAGTGGCACGCTGGTCAGGCCAAAACCGTGGGCAATCACGCTGCCGCCGACCCAGGCGCCGAGGGCGTTGCCGATGTTGAAGGCACCGATGTTGAGGGTCGACACCAGGTTCGGTGCGGCCTTGCCGTAGGTCACCACGTTGACTTGCAGGGCCGGCACGGCGGCAAAACACGCGGTCGCCCAGAGGAACAAGGTAATTTCGGTGGGGATCAGTGCAACGCTGGTCCAGGTCAGCACCGTGGAGATCACGGCCATCGAGATGAACACGCCGATCAACGTGGCGGCCATGCCCTTGTCTGCCAGCTTGCCGCCGATAATGTTGCCGACCGTCAGGCCCAGGCCGATCAGCATCAGGGTCCAGGTCACACCGCGAGGCGAGACGCCGGTGACTTCGCCCAGCAGCGGTGCGACATAGGTGAACAGAGTGAATACCGACGCGGCGAACAGCGCGGTCATGCTCAGGGACAGCCAGATGCCAGCGCCCTTGAGAGCCCGCAGTTCGGCGCGCATGTCGAGTTTTTCTTCATCGCGCTTGGTCGGCAGGAAGCGGATCAGGCCGATCAGGGCGACCACGCCGATCACCGTCACCGCCCAGAAGGTCGAGCGCCAGCCGGCTTGCTGGCCGAGCGCAGTGCCTAGCGGTACGCCAAGCACGTTGGCCAGGGTCAGGCCGGTGAACATCAAGGCCACGGCCGAAGCACGCTTGTTGGCCGGCACCAGGCCTGCCGCGACCACCGAGCCGATGCCGAAAAACGCACCGTGGCAGAGGGCGGTGACCACCCGGGCAAACATCAGCACGTTGTAGTCGGTGGCCAGGGCGCACAGCAGGTTGCCGACGATGAAAATCCCCATCAACGCTACCAGCGCCGCCTTGCGTGGCAGTTTGGCGGTGGCCAGAGCCATGAACGGCGCACCGATCGCCACGCCGAGGGCGTAACCGGTCACCAGCCAGCCGGCGCCGGGAATCGACACACCGAGGTCGGCCGCCACATCGGGCAGCAGGCCCATGATGACGAACTCGGTGGTGCCGATGGCGAAGGCGCTCAAGGCCAGGATGAGGAGCGAGAGGGGCATGGGTGGAGTCCTTGTCGAGCTCCTCAGAGCTCTTTGCCTAAGGTGTCGAGGAACGCCTGGATGGTTTCCTCGTTACGTTTATAGAAATGCCATTGGCCGACTTTCTGGCTGCGGATCAGGCCGGCCCGGTGCAGGGTCGCCAGGTGCGCAGAGACGGTCGATTGCGACAGGCCGCAGCGTTGATCGATTTGCCCGCAACAGACGCCGAAGTCGGTGCTGTGCTCCTGATCGGGGAACTGGGTCGCGGGGTCTTTCAGCCAGTTGAGGATGTCTCGCCGTACTGGGTGTGCCAGGGCTTTTATTATTTCGTCGAGGTCGATGGTGGACATGGCAGTGCTCGAATTGGGTAAAACGTTATATCGCGATAAGGCGAACTTTAAATCGGTACTTCGCGATATACCAATATGATTTTGATCTGAGGTCAGCTTAAATCGGTATATCGGGTTATAACGATATGTGTGGTGCGGTGCTAAGCTACGCGCTATGAACTATCTCGCACATCTTCACCTCGGTGGCCAGCGTCCCGGTCAATTGCTCGGCAGTTTGTACGGCGATTTTGTCAAAGGCCGGCTGCAAGGGCAGTTTCCTGCGGAGATCGAGGACGCCATCACCCTGCATCGACAAATCGATGTGTTCACCGACCGTCATGGCTTGGTGGACGTCGCGTTGTCGCGTTTCAGCCTGACCCGGCGGCGCTATGCCGGAATCGTGCTCGACGTGTTTTTCGACCATTGCCTGGCCCGGGATTGGGCGTTGTATGCCGATTCGTCGTTGCCGGCCTTCACTGCGGACGTGTACCGGGTACTCGCCGCCGAACCGCAGTTGCCGGGGCGGCTGGCGCAGATCGCACCCTACATGGCGGCGGATGACTGGCTGGGTTCGTATCGCGACTTTGCGGTGCTCGACCAGGTGCTGCGGGGGATCTCGCGGCGCCTGTCACGTCCCGAAGAACTGGCCGCCGCGATGCAGGAGCTGGAGCGCTTGTATGAACCGCTGAGCGAGGACTTTCGTTTGTTCTATCCAGAACTGCAGCGGTTCTCGGCACAGCACCTGCGTACGCCTTGATATCGCTAGCCGGTTCCCCCGTTGTTGGGGTCAGGCCGCGATCAGCTCACCTGCAGGTCTTGGTTGGGCCGGTTGTGCCACGTCACCAAACAACGCGTTGTGCACCGCTTGCTGGGCGGCAAACGCCAGGGCGGCGCGCTCCTGGCCGTGACAGGTTATGGGCTTGAGCAGGTGGATGTGGACGTCGCCCTGGTCGTTGGCGAACAGGCGCATCAGGTGCGATAGCAAGTCGTCATCGCCGATGAAGGGCGCCAGAGGGTCGATCTGCCCGTCGCGCAGGTAACGGATCGCCACGGGTTGCAGGGCGACATCGGCGTCGATCGCGGCCGAGAGCAGGCGGCCATGGAAGGTGCGTAGTGAGCGACCATCGGTGGTGGTGCCTTCGGGGAACATCAGCAGCGGGTGTTGCTGTTGCAGGTGACGGCTCATTTGCTTGCGGATCAGTTGGCTGTCGCCCGCGCCGCGGCGGATGAACAGGCTGCCGGCCTTGGCCGCCAGCCAGCCGGCGACCGGCCAGGTGCGCACTTCGGCCTTGGACAGGAACGACAACGGGGTGAGCATGCCCAGCAACGGAATGTCGGTCCAGGACACGTGGTTGCTGACCCAAAGCATCGGCTGTTGCGGCAACTGCCCATGCACCGTCACCCGAAAGGGCAGGGCGCGGCTCAAGCGCTTCATGAAAAACCGCGACCAGCGTTGGCGCCGCAGCATCGAATTGGCCACTCCCAGACGCTCGAACAGGCCAAACACCAAGGCCATGCTCAAGCCGAGCGCCACCACCAGCAACACCCTGGTCACCCGTGCGTACACCCGCAAGCGGCTCATTACACGGCCGCCTTGAAGTGCTTGGCGTAACGCGGGCAGAGCTCATCGCGCTTGAGCAGGATGAACACATCGGCGACCTGGAAGTCTTCGTCCCAGCACGGCTCGCCGCAGATCTTCGCGCCCAGGCGCATGTAGGCCTTGAGCAGCGGCGGCATTTCGGCAATCACGTTGGACGGGATGTCGAGGCTGGGCAGCGGCTTTTTCGGTTCGGCGCGCAGGTGCTCGGTGCACAGGTAACGTTCGCGCAGGCGCTGCATGATCGCGTGGGCCTGGATCCCGCCGTCCTGCATCGGAATGCTCGCGCAACCCATCAGGTAACTGTAGCCACCCTGGTTCAGGACCTCGGCCAGTTCCCCCCACAGCACGGCGATGGTGCCGCCGTTGCGGTATGCCGGGTCGACGCAGGTGCGGCCGATTTCCAGGATCGGTCCTTGCAGGTGCACCAGGCCGTGCAGGCTGAACTCCTCCTCACTGTAGAAACGTCCCAGGCTGCTGGCTGCCGTGTGGTCGAGCAGGCGGGTGGTCGCGACCAAGCGTCCGGTGTTCAGGTCCCGCACACCAATGTGGCTGCAGTGAACATCGTAGTCGTCCATGTCCAGACCCAGTTCCGCGCCTTTGAGTTTGGCGTTGAATTCTCCGCTAAAGACATTGAAGCGCAGGGCCTGGGCTTGTTGCAGGGCCTGGGCACCGATCAGGCGTTCGGCTTGCAGGCGGCGTTCAGTGCCGGTGTCGCGGATGCAGGCGATCTGGGTCATGGTGAATCTCCGTACTGGCTGCTCACCCGTCATGGGTTGCAGTCGATCGACTTTGTTGTGCAAAGTCAGGCTATGTAGCCCCGGTGTCATCGCCATGAAGCTTTGGTGATGCTTGTATGACAGCCCTTGAGGAGCCGTATATGCCTTGGCAAGCCCTGCTGAACTGCCGCACACGATTGCCCGCAAACCCCGACCTGGCCGAGGGTTACGCCCGATTGCTGGAAACCTTGGGGGCGGTAACGCCGTTCGAACTGGCCGTGCGCGGTGCACGTTTGATGGCCACCCCCGGCTGGGCATTTCTGGTGGGTTACCAGGCTGCCTTGCGCATGTTGTGGCCCAGCGCACCCCTGAGCCTGGGGGCTTTGTGTGCGACCGAACAGCGCAGCCTGCGCCCGGCGGACATGCAAACTCGCTTGAGCGACCTGCGCCTGAGCGGGCGCAAGGACTTCGTCACTGCTGGCGATGCGGCGGACTGGTTGCTGATCGCCGCACGCAGCGAAGATCCGGGCCAGTCCCCACGCTTGAGCCTGGCGGTGGTGTATCCCGGTGAACCGGGGGTGCGCCTGGAGAAACTGCCCGCCATCCCCTTGATGCCGGACATCAGCCACGGCCGGCTGTTTCTCGACGGTGCCTTATGTGAACTGCTGGCCGGCGATGGTTGGGATGCCTACGTCAAACCCTTCCGCACCCTGGAAGACCTGTATGTGCTCAGCGCCCTATGCGCTTGGCTGTATGGCGTCGGCGAGGACAGCGACTGGCCGCAAGCGCTGCAATTGAAGTTGCTGGCGCTGCTGGCCGGGTGCGCCGAGGTCAGCCGGCAGCCGCCCAACAGCAGCGCCGGGCATGTCCTGCTCGGTGGCCTGTTCGCCCAGTTCGAGGGTTTGCAGGGTGCGCTGGATGAAGCTTTTGCCGATGGCCCGCCACAGTGGGCGGGTTTGTGGACGCGCGATCGCGCGGTACTCGACCTGGCGGCTGGCGCACGGGTCAAGCGGTTGGCCAAGGCGTTGGCTGGGGCCTTGTAGAATTGTCACCTATCTGGACTAGGCTCAGCAGGTTTCTCCTGCCGAGCCACAGCCCATGTTCAAAGGCGTTTTCCTGCTGTTGATGTTGTTGTGCAGTTGCGCGGTAACTGCACAGGACTGGCCCGCCGAGCAATGGGCGCCCGGTCCACCCGGCAGTGGCCCGGCGCTGGCGGCGCTGGAGGACTATGCCTTTGCCAACCGTGACGAGGCCACCCGCAAGGGCATCCGCACCGATGCCTTGCTGGTGATCCGTGACGGTCAACTGGTCTATGAGCGCTACGCCGGCGGCACCACGGCCGACACCCCGCACCTGACCTGGTCGGTCAGCAAAAGCCTGATGGCCGCCGTGCTGGGCGTGGCCTATGGCGAAGGCCGGTTCTCCTTGCAGGACCCGGTGGCGAAGTTCTTGCCTGCCTTGATGCCTCATCCCGGGATCAGTTTCGCCGATCTGCTGCACTGGGCCTCAGGGTTGGACTGGCAGGAAGACTATGAGTACGCCCCCTTGAACTCATCGGTGGTGGCCATGCTGTATACCCGTGGGCATACCGATATGGCGGGCTTCACCGCCGCACACCCGGCATTCGGCGCACCCGGGCAATACTTTCGTTATTCCAGCGGCGACAGCAACCTGTTGTCTGCGGCGCTGAAAAACATCCTCGGTGCGCAGCGTTACGCCGACTATCCCTGGACCGCGCTGTTCGAACCCCTGGGCATTCGCAGCGCCGTGTGGGAGCGCGACGCCACGGGCACCTTTGTCGCGTCCTCCTACGCCTACATGACTGCCCGCGACCTGGCGCGCATCGGTCTGCTGATGCAGCGCCAGGGTCGTTGGGGCGAGCGCCAGTTGCTGCCTGCCGATTGGGTCGCGTTCAATCTCCAGCCCTTCGCCCACTACCAGGCTAATCAGGATGCCGCTGTGCCGGGCGGTCATTGGTGGCTCAATCGCCCGCTGGATGGCGCGCCGCGGCCCTGGCCCGATGCACCGCCAGACAGCTTCGCCGCCTTGGGCCACTGGGGGCAGGCGCTGTACGTGCTGCCTGGTGAGAAGCTGGTGATCGTGCGGTATGCCGATGATCGTGATGGCAGTTACCGTCACAACGAACTGCTCAAGCGCGTCCAGGCCGCGTTCCCACCGCAGGTGCTGCCATGACCGGTGATTTTGTGCGGCGTCGTCCGCTACTCAGCCTGCTGCTGGGGTTGCTGGTCCTGATGTTGGTCCTGTTGCTGGGTTGGGGCTGGCAGCAGCGGGTTGCCTTGTCGGCGTTCCCCGACATCCTCAGCGCCTACACTGCCAAGGAGTATTGTTCCTGTCGCTACGTGGCCGGTCAGTCGGCGCCGTATTGCCAGGGGTACGTCAAGCAGTACCTGCCCATCAGCGATTTTGTCGATGACCCCGAGCACAAACGGGTCAAGGCCAGCGGCCTGGGACGCACCCATACGGCCAGTTGGCTGGGCGTGCGCGAGGGCTGTCGGCTGATTCCGTGATCTTCCAGGTTTGCAATCGGCACCGGGCCAGTTAAGGTTCGTTCAGGTTTATCGGCCCCACGAGTGTCTATGTTCAACCGCTCCCTCTATAAAGCAGTCGCGTTCTCGCTGCTGGCCGGCTGCGCCGCGTCGGCCCAGGCCAATTGGTACCTGGACGGCGAGTCCTCACGCCTGTCGTTTATCTCCACCAAGAACACCCATATCGCCGAGGTCCAGCGCTTTCTGGTACTGCACGGCAAGGTCGATCCCAAGGGCCTGGCGCAAGTCGAAGTCGAGTTGGACTCGGTCAACAGCGGTGTGCCGCTGCGCGATGAGCGCATGCGCAAGGAGCTGTTCGAGATCGAGGCGTTTCCCGAAGCGTTGATTACCACCCAGATCGATCTACTGCCGATCAACGACCTGGCCCCCGGCGCGCAGCTGGAGTTGCGTCTGCCATTGACCGTCAGCCTGCACGGCAAGCAGCACAGCTACGACGCCGAGCTGCTGGCAACCCGCCTGGATGATCGGCGGTTCCAGGTGGTGACCCTGGAACCGGTGGTGATCAGTGCCGCGGATTTTGACCTGGTGCCGGGGCTGGAACGGCTGCGCAAGCTGGCCGACCTGTCGGCCATCAGTCTGTCGGTACCGGTGGGCGCGGTACTGATTTTCACGGCGCGCTGACATGGCCGGCGCGGTGTTTCCGTGGCGTGACGGCAACCGCTTTGAGTTGCTGGTCGATGGCCCGCAATTCTTCCCGCGCATGCTGCAGGCGATTGCCAATGCCCGGGAGCAGGTCGAACTGGAACTCTACCTGGTGGAGGCGGGTGCCTGCGCCGAGGCAATGGTGCAAGCGCTGGTGCAGGCCGCCGAGCGCGGCGTGCGGGTGCGTTGCCTGTTCGACGACTATGGCAGCCTGGCTTTCACTCTCGGCCTACGGCGCCGGTTGAACGAGGCCGGTGTCGAGCTGCGCCTTTACAATCGCCTGAGCTGGCGGCGCTGGGTGCGCAACCTGTACCGCGACCACCGCAAGTTGCTGCTGGTCGACCAGGTGCTGGCGGTGGTCGGCGGCACCGGGGTCACGGATGAATTCTGGACGCCGGGTCACGACAGCAGCGAATGGCATGAGGTGATGGTGGAAATCAGCGGCCCGCTGGTGCACGACTGGCAGTCGCTGTTCGATCGCCAATGGCGTGCCAACCGTCACCGCCGCGCCTGGAAGCCGGCCTCGGACTTCGGTCTGCCGCGCCTGCCCCGGGTGCCGTCGATGGGTGAAGGGATGGGCCGGGTGGCCTATGCCGACGCCGGCCAGCACCGGGATATCCTGCAATCACTGTTCCGCGCCCTCAACAGCGGCCAGCGGCGCATCTGGCTGGCGACTCCGTATTTCTTGCCGACCTGGAAGATCCGCCGCTCCCTGCGCAAGGCCGCCGCCCGTGGCATCGATGTGCGCCTGCTGCTGACCGGGCCGCGCACTGACCACCCCTCAGTGCGGTATGCCGGGCATCGTTACTACCCGCGATTGCTCAAGGCCGGGGTAAAAATATTCGAGTACCAGCCGTGTTTCCTGCACCTGAAAATGGTCCTGGTGGATGACTGGGTGAGCATTGGCTCGTGCAACTTCGATCACTGGAACCTGCGGTTCAATCTGGAAGCCAACCTCGAGGCCCTCGATACCGGCCTGACCCAGGCGGTGGTGGCGAGTTTCGAGCGGGACTTCGGCCTGAGCCAACAGGTCAGTCTGGAGGAATGGCAACGCCGGCCGTTGTGGCGCCGGATCAAGCAGCGGGTGTGGGGATGGGTGGATCGGGTGGTGGTGAACCTGCTGGATCGGCGGGGCTGAAGCCCAGCCTCGCAAACAGGCAAAATCTCTGTGGGTATATGCACTGTGGGAGCGGGCTGCCCGCGATAGGCATAGGTATCTACACAACTTTGTGGCGGCCTCTGGGCCGACCGGGGTGTTGGATTTGGCCGAGTACATATCCATTCTTGCGGTAACGGCCTCCTATGGTTCCGCCTGACGGCGGCTCACTTTTGAAAGCCCAAAAGTAAGCAAAAGGCTCTTACCCCACCACTCGGTGCCTCGCTTAGGCTCGGTGTTCCCTCACTCCGGCTTGAATCCGTGGGCCGCCGCCACGCGCCATCCATGGCGCGGGGCGGCTAACCCGGCGTCCTGCCGGGTTACCCACGGCTTCAAGCCTGCGTTCGGCCAGCGTGGTTAACGGGGCGCCCAGGATCAAAAGCCAGAGCCAGAGCCAGAGCCAGATCAAAAGATTGCTGACTTCGTCAGCGTCTTGGGAAGTGGAAGCCACACCGCGCATGCCCTAGCGATCAGGTCGGCTTTAAGGCCGCCTCGCCTTGTTTTTGATCCTGGGCGCCCCGTTAACCACGCTGGCCGTACTTCGATATTGATTTGGGGGTAAACCGGCAGGACGCCGGTTTAGCCGCACTGGGCCAGGGAGGGCCCATTGCGGCGGCCCCCCAAATCAATGTCGGAGTACGGGCATGCCGAGCCTAAGCGAGGCACCGAGTGGTGGGGAAAGAGCGTTTTGCTTACTTTTGCGCTGTCCAAAAGTGAGCCGCCGTCAGGCGGAACCATAGGAGGCCGTTACCGCAAGAATGGATATGTACTCGGTCTAATCCAACACCCTGGCCGGCCCACAGATGCAACGTCGCACCACAGTTGTGTAGATACCTATGCCGCGATAGGGCCGGCACATTCAAGCATCGATCCAAGCCCCTGTGGGAGCAGATCGCTCCCACAGGGTAATGGTGTTGCCTCTGCGGTCAGAGCAACTCGAAGCTCTGCTGCGTCACCGCCTCGGAATCCAGGCCGATCTGCACGTTGAACTTGCCAGGTTCGGCTGCGTACTTGAGCTGGGTGTTGTAGAACTTCAGGTCGTCTTCTTCGATGCTGAAATGCACGACTTTCTGTTCGCCGGCCTTGAGCAGCACTTTCTGGAAGCCCTTGAGTTCCTTGATCGGGCGGATCATCGACCCGGTCTCGTCCTGGATGTACAGCTGCACTACGGTTTCGCCATCACGTTTGCCGGTGTTCTTGACCGTCACACTGGCGTCGATCTTGCCGGTCTTGTTCAGCGTGGTCGACGACAGCGCCATTTCCGACAGGCTGAACTGGGTGTAGCTCAGGCCATAACCGAACGGGTAGAGCGGGCCGGTGGTGTCATCGAAGTACTGGGAGGTGTAGTTGCCAGGTTTGCCCGGCGTGAACGGGCGACCGATGGTCAGGTGGTTGTAGTAGGTCGGAATCTGCCCCACCGAACGCGGGAAGCTGATTGGCAGCTTGCCGGACGGGTTGTAGTCGCCGAACAGTACATCGGCGATGGCGTTGCCGCCTTCGGTGCCACTGAACCAGGTTTCGAGGATCGCGTCGGCTTGTTCGTTCTCTTCGAGAATGCTCAACGGCCGGCCGTTCATCAGCACCAGCACCAACGGTTTGCCGGTGGCCTTGAGCGCCTTGATCAGCTCGCGCTGGTTGGCGGGCAGGTTGAGGTCGGTGCGGCTCGAGGACTCGTGGGACATGCCCCGGGATTCGCCCACGGCGGCAACGATCACATCGGCCTGCTGCGCGGCTTTCACCGCTTCGTCGATCAGTACCTGCGCCGAACGTGGGTCATCGACCACTTCCGGAGCATCGAAGTTGAGGAAGTTCAGGTAATCGACGACTTTCTTGTCCGAGGTGATGTTGGCGCCTCGGGCATAGTGCAGGGTGGCCTGGTCGCCGAGGGCGCGGGTCATGCCGTCGAACAGCGTCACCGATTGCGCCGGACGCCCGGCGGCGGCCCAACTGCCCATCATGTCGATTGGCGCCTTGGCGAGCGGACCGACCAGGACGATCTTCGCGGTTTTCTTCAGCGGCAGGGTTTCGTTGTGGTTCTTCAGCAACACCAGGCTGCGGCGCGCCACGTCACGGGCTTCGGCACGGTGCAGGCGGCTTTCGGCATAGGTGTCGACCGGGTCATCCTCGGCCTTGCCGATGCGCAGGTACGGGTCGCGGAACAGGCCCATGTCGTACTTGGCGCCCAGCACTTCACGCACGGCGTTGTCGATGTCGCTCTGCTCGATCTCGCCGGCCTTCAGCAAGCCCGGCAGTTCCTTGCCATACAGGGTGTCGTTCATGCTCATGTCGATGCCGGCCTTGATTGCCAGCTTCGCCGCTTCGCGACCATCACGGGCCACGCCGTGCTTGATCAGCTCGAAAATCGCCCCGTGGTCACTCACCGCCAGGCCCTTGAAGCCCCACTCCTTGCGCAGCAGGTCCTGCATCAGCCACAGGTTGGCCGTGGCCGGAATGCCGTTGATCGAGTTCAGCGCCACCATCACCCCGCCCGCGCCGGCATCGATGGCCGCGCGGTACGGTGGCAGGTAGTCCTGGTACATCTTCACCGGACTCATGTCGACGGTGTTGTAGTCACGCCCGCCCTCGACCGCGCCGTACAGGGCGAAGTGCTTGACGCTGGCCATGATGTTGTCGGCGCCGATCAGGCCGGTGCCCTGGTAGGCCTTGACCATCACCTGGGCAATGCGCGACACCAGGTAGGTGTCTTCGCCGAACCCTTCGGAGGTGCGGCCCCAGCGAGGATCGCGGGAGATATCGACCATCGGCGCAAAGGTGATGTCGAGGCTGTCGGCGGCGGCTTCCTTGGCGGCAATGCGCCCGCTCAGGCCAATGGCGTCCATGTCCCAGCTCGAGGCCAGGGCCAGCGGGATCGGGAAAATCGTGCGGTGGCCGTGGATCACGTCATAGGCGAAGAACATCGGGATCTTCAGCCGGCTGCGCATGGCCGCGTCCTGCATCGGCCGGTTTTCCGGGCGAGTGATCGAGTTGAACGTGCCACCGATGTTACCGGCGGCGATTTCCTTGCGGATCATCTCGCGCGGCATTTCCGGGCCGATGCTGATCAGGCGCAACTGGCCGATCTTTTCGTCCAGGGTCATCTGCTTCATCAGGTTGCTGACGAACGCGTCCTTGTTCTCTATGGGGGCAGGCTTGGTATCGGCCATTACCGAGTGACTGGCCAGGCCGATGGCCAGGCTCAGCAAACACAGCTTCTTCATGAATAGTTTTCTCAAACGCTAAAACGACGCTCAGCGAAACGCATCGGGTCAGCCAAAATTTAGGGAGCGACTATTGTTGAGTGGGTAAATGCAGCAAACTTCGAACTCTTTATTCGCGCTGGGCATCTTTTAGCCGATTGGCGAGATGCAATCCAGTGGCGGGGGCAGATTAAGTCCCCAGGGGATCAATTGAAGGCTGCCGGTCTATTTTCATCAGGAGCATCACAGACATGAATGTACAACAGCACTCTCGCTCGGCCTGGCAAGTCACGGTTCTAATGCTGCTGACCACGGTTCTGGCCGGCTGCGGCATCAACACCATTCCTACCCTCGACGAGCAGGCCAAGGCGGCCTGGTCGCAAGTGCAGAACCAGTACCAGCGGCGCGCCGACCTGATCCCCAACCTGGTGGAAACGGTCAAGGGTTATGCCAAGCATGAACAGGACACCCTGACCGCAGTGATCGAGGCGCGGGCCAAGGCCACCTCGATCCAGGTCGACGCCAGCACCCTGGACAATCCGGAAAAACTCAAACAGTTCCAGCAAGCCCAGGATGGCTTGAGCAGTGCGCTCAGCCGTTTGATGGTGGTGTCCGAGCGCTACCCGGACCTCAAGGCCAACCAGAACTTCCTGGCCCTGCAGTCGCAACTTGAAGGCACCGAGAACCGCATCGCCGTGGCGCGTCGTGACTTTATCGCCGCCGTGCAGGCCTACAACACCGAGATCCGCACCTTCCCGGGTCGCCTGTGGCATAGCGTGATGTACAGCGACCTGCCGATCCGCCAGACCTTCGAGGCCACCAGCCCCGACGCCGATAAAGCACCGCAAGTGAAGTTCTGATCAGGCTTCAATGAGGTGTCGATGCGTTTATTACGGATAGGCCTGGCGCTGTGGCTCCTGGCATGTGTGACCACCGTCCAGGCAGCGCTGGCGTTTCCCGCGCTGACCGGGCGGGTGGTAGACACCGCCCAGATGATCGACCCGGTTGTGCGCGAGCAACTGACTCAACAGTTGCAGGCGCTGGAGCAGACCAGCGGCGACCAGATCGTGGTGGTCACCGTACCTGACCTGCAAGGCCTGCCCATCGAGGACTACGGTTATCAATTGGGCCGCCACTGGGGTATCGGCCAGAAGGGCAAGGACAATGGCGCGCTGCTGATCGTCGCCCGGGATGAGCGCAAATTGCGCATCGAAGTCGGCTATGGCCTGGAAGGCGTGCTGACCGATGCGCAGTCCTGGGTGATCATCAACCAGGTGATCGCGCCGGCATTCAAGACCGGCAACTACAGCAAAGGCATCAGCGACGGTGTCGCGGCGATGTTGCAGGTGGTGGGCGGTGACCCGCTGGCTGTACCGGCCCATGTGGCGGACGCCAATTTCGCCAAGGATAATCCGGCGTTCTCCATCGGCATGTTCGTGCTGCTGCTGATCGTGTTGTGGTTGTGCAATCGCATGGGGTTACCGGTGGGCGCGATTCTTCTGGCCATTCTCAGCAGCAGTGGACGTGGCGGCGGAGGCGGAGGTGGCGGTGGCTTCAGAGGTGGCGGTGGTGGTTTCGGCGGCGGCGGGGCCTCGGGCGGCTGGTAATGACAATAACTAAAGAGCATCTGCAACCATGGCATTACTGAACGCACACGAACAACGCCAGGTCGCCGAAGCGATCGCCAAGGTCGAGCAACAGACCGACGCGGAGCTGGTGACCGTGCTGGCGGCCCGGGCCGACGACTACGCCTACATCCCTTTGCTGTGGGCCAGCCTGTTGGCGTTGGTGGTGCCGGGGATCATTCATTACCTGTTCGGCTGGATGAGCATGTACACCTTGCTGCTGGCGCAGTGGGCGACCTTCATTGTGTTGTGCCTGCTGTTTCGCCTGCCGAAAATCACCACCCGGCTGATTCCGCGTTCCGTGCGGCACTGGCGAGCGTCGAATCTGGCACGTCGGCAGTTCCTGGAGCAGAACCTGCACCACACGGTGGGCAGTACCGGAGTGCTGATTTTTGTCAGTGAAGCGGAGCGTTACGTAGAAATCCTGGTGGACGACGGCATCTCCAAGCGCCTGGATGACAGCTGTTGGGATGCCATCGTCAAGGCCTTCACCCAGCAGGTGAAACAGGGGCAGACATTGGCCGGGTTTATTGCCTGCATTGAAGCCTGCGGGGAGTTGCTCAAGGTGCATGTGCCGCTGACGCAAACCCGCAATGAGTTACCGAATCGGTTGGTGGTACTCGATTAGATGAAACATCCATAGCCGCTGGCGTTCGACAGCGGCTATAACGACCGTTGATCAAATAACTCCGTGCCCTCAAGCCCCATCCCCCCTAAAATGCCCGGCATTCCCTGCCCGAGGCGTTTTTGTTCATGTCTGTCACCGCTAAACCTGTCAGTCCCGCGCCGGATCACCATGCACAGTTTCTTGAGCTGCTGACTGCCAGCCTTGAGCAAAACGCCTTTATCAAGCTGGTGCTGGCCAAGTACGTCGGCGGTGAAGCGGACCTGCAACGGCTGATCATCAAGCCGACGACAGTCAAGGATCAGCCCTGCTTGTCCTTCGTCTACCGCTACAAGACTCGCGACATCACCAAGAACTTCTCCCTGGCCGATGGCGTGGCGGCGATTGCCGAGCTGTTGCCGGTGTCGTTCAAAAATGCGCACTTGCTCTCGGTGACCGACGAAGCCCAGCTGGAATACAGCAAGAAGAACAAAAGTTCGCTGTTCAAGAGCAAACCGCAGCAATTGCGCGAGGCCCCGTCCGCCGAGCACAACCGTGAGAAACAGCGCTTCCTCGACCTGAGCCGACCGTTTCTCGCCGACCTGGGCGTGACCAATGCCAGGCACGAGCTGATTCCGGCGATGTCGCGCAAGTGGAAGCAGATCAACAAGTTCATCGAGGTCTTCAGCCATGCCCTGACCTCCTCGCCACTGGCGCTGGACAAGCCGGTACGCGTGGCGGATTTCGGTTCGGGCAAGGGCTACCTGACGTTTGCCATTCACGATTACCTGCGCAACACCCTCAAGGCCGAGGGCGAAGTCACCGGTGTCGAGCTGCGCGAGGAAATGGTCAACCTGTGCAACGCCGCGGCGGCCAAGCTGCAGCACCCGGGGTTGGTGTTCAAGTGCGGCGACGTGCGCAGTGTGGCGCCGAGTGAGCTGGACGTGATGATTGCCCTGCATGCCTGCGACATCGCCACCGACTACGCGATTCACACCGGCATCCGTTCCGGGGCGTCGATCATCATGTGCTCGCCGTGCTGCCACAAACAGATTCGTCTGCAGATCCAGAGCCCGGCACTGCTCAAGCCGATGCTGCAATATGGCCTGCACCTGGGCCAGCAGGCGGAAATGGTCACCGACAGCTTGCGCGCGTTGTTCCTCGAAGCCTGCGGCTATGAGACCAAGGTGTTCGAATTCATCTCACTGGATCACACCAACAAGAACAAGATGATCCTCGCGGTCAAGCGCGCCGAACCGGTGGACCCGGCCCAGCTGCTGCAAAAGATCGAGGAACTCAAGGCGTTCTACCACATCAGCGAACATTGCCTGGAAACCTTGCTGCGGGCTGATGGTTACCTGTGATCGCGGTCTTGCGGCCCAGCATCACCGTGACGATCACCCCGGCGGCAAACAGCCAGGTAATGGGCTCGATGTGCTCACCAAAAAACAGCGCTGAAAAGGCGATGGTAAAGAAGATCTGCAGCAACTGGATCTGACTGACCCGGGCAATCCCGCCCATGGCCAACCCGGCGTACCAGGCAAAAAAGCCCAGGAACTGCGAGAACAGCGAGACGTAGCCAAAGGCCCACCAGGTCTTGGCGCTGATCGCGCCTTGATGCTGCAAGGCCAGGTACAGCACCGGACCGATCAACAGCGGCGTCGACAGCACCAGGGCCCAGCAGATCACCTGCCAGCCGCCCATCTCCTTGGCCAGTCGGCCGCCCTCGGCGTACCCCAGACCGCCCACCGCAATGGCCCCGAGCATTAGCAAGTCGCCCGCCTGAATACTGCCCGCGCCGCTGATCAGCGCGTAGCCCAGCACCAGCGCACTGCCCAGGGCGGCGCAGGCCCAGAAGGCTTTGGAAGGTCGCTCGTGGGACAACCACGCCGCGTACAGCGCCACGCACAGCGGTTGCAGGCCATTGACCAGCGCTCCGTGGGACGCCGGCAAGGTTTGCATGGCCCAGGCCGAGAGCACCGGAAAACCGAGGATAACCCCGGCGATCACCAGGCTCAGGCCCTTGACCTGCTGCCAGGTTGGCCAGCGCTCTCGACGCCAGAGCAGCAGCGCCGCGGCTGGAATGGCCGCGAAGAGGGCACGGCCCAGGCCGTTGAGCAAGGGGTGCAGCTCTTGCACCACGATCCGGGTGAAAGGCAGGGTCAGGCTGAAGATGATGACGCCCAGCAGGCCCAGGGCCATGCCAGTGTTTTCGCGCGAGGACATAACGGCAACCAGGGTCGAAGGTGGCGGGAAGTGACTTCATCTAGCCACAACGCCGGCCGATTGCGCTGTTACAGCTACGCACGGACTTATCCGTACAGTTGCATACAGCGTAGTAGCGGGTTGTTACCCGGCCCCAAGGATTAGGACTACCTTGAATACTCCTTTCTGCCCACGTTGTACCCAGAGGAGTCCTCCCCATGGCTGCGAAAAAGATCCTGCTGCTGGTTGGCGATTACGTCGAAGACTACGAAGTGATGGTGCCGTTCCAGGCCTTGCTGATGGTCGGCCACACGGTGCATGCGGTGTGCCCCGACAAGACCGCCGGGCAGACCGTGCGCACGGCGATTCATGACTTCGAAGGCGACCAGACCTACAGCGAAAAACCCGGTCACCTGTTCGCCCTGAACTTCGACTTCGCCCAGGTCGATGCCGCCGACTACGACGCTCTGCTGGTTCCAGGCGGACGTGCGCCGGAGTACCTGCGCCTGAATGAAAAAGTCCTGCAGTTGGTACGCGACTTCGACCAGGCCGGCAAGCCGATTGCCGCAGTCTGCCATGGCGCGCAGTTGTTGGCGGCGGCGGGCATCCTCGAAGGGCGTGAATGCAGCGCCTACCCGGCTTGCGCCCCGGAAGTGCGGCTGGCCGGTGGCACGTTCATCGATATCCCCGTGACGCAGGGCCACGTTCAAGGCAATCTGGCCACGGCGCCCGCCTGGCCGGCACACCCAAGCTGGCTGGCCGGTTTCCTTGGCCTGCTGGGCACGACTATCACCTTGTAAGCGGAGGCCTGTCCATGTGCGAGCTGTACGTCAAAGCCGACCCGATTTTGTACGAGTCACGCTCGCGCTCGCTGCGCATCTGTGGGGTGGTCACGACTCTGCGCCTGGAGAACCAGTTCTGGGACATCCTCAGCGAAATCGCCGAGGTCGACGGCATGACCACCAACCAGTTGATCGCCAAGCTCTATGAAGAAGTGATGGATTACCGCGGCGAAGTGGTGAACTTCGCCTCGTTCCTGCGGGTCAGTTGCACCCGTTATTTGAGTCAGCGGCGCAGCGGCTCGCCGGAGTTATCGGTGGTACGCGCGGTGGTGAAGTAGGGCGGTGTGGTCTTTACTCTGAAGCGCGTAATCTTTTAATCGCCAAGGAGCACGAGCATGTCTGGATGGTACGAGTTGAGTAAAAGCAGCAGTGGCCAGTTCCGCTTTGTGCTGAAAGCGGCCAACGCCGAAACCATTCTCACCAGCGAGCTGTACACCACCCGGGCGGCCGCCGAGGGTGGTATTTCCTCGGTCCAGAGCAATAGCCCGCTGGATGAACGCTACGAGAAAAAGTCCACCAAGGACGGCCATCCTTACTTCAACCTCAAGGCTGCCAACCATCAGGTCATCGGCAGCAGCGAGGCCTATTCCTCGGAGGCGGCGCGGGACAAGGGCATCGCCAGCGTCAAGACCAATGGCCCGACCACGGTGATCAAGGACAAGACCCTGCCGGTACTGTGAAACCTGTGTAGGCGCTGGCAAGCCAGCGCCTACACATTTGCGCACTGTCAGCGCAGCGTATCGATCAACCCCTGCAACTGACTGCACCCCGCCTCAGCCAATGGGAACACCGGCAGGCGCGGGTCGCCCGCTTCCAGGCCGGTCATGCGCAGGCCGGCCTTGATGGTCGCCGGCAGTCCGCCCTTGAGGATGAAGTCCAGCAGTGGCAGTTGGCGATAGAACAATTGCCGCGCCTGGTCCAGGTCATTGGCCAGCACCGCCTGATACAACGCGCCGTTGAGTTGCGGGATCAGGTTTGGCGCCGCCGTGCACCAGCCTTTGGCTCCGGCGGCAAACGCCTCCAGCGCCAGCGGATTGCAACCGTTGTAGAACGGCACCTGGCCTTCACCCAGTATTTGCAGCTTGTGCATGCGCTGAATATCGCCGGTGCTCTCCTTGACCATGGTCACGTTGGCCACGGCATGGAAGATCCGCAGGATCAACTCCACGGACATGTCGGTGCCGCTGGTGGCCGGGTTGTTGTAGAGCATGATCGGCACGCCGATGCTGTCGCCAATGGCGCGGTAGTGGGCAAGGATTTCCGCTTCGCTGAGTTTCCAGTACGACGCCGGCAACACCATCACCACGTCGGCGCCGTGGGCCTCGGCAAACCGCGCGCGGCGCACGGCCTTGGCGGTGGTCAGGTCGGAGACGCTGACCACGGTCGGCACGCGCTTGGCCACATGCTGGATGCTGAACTCACTGACCTGATCCCACTCTGCGTCGCTCAGGTAAGCACCTTCCCCGGTGCTGCCGAGCGGGGCGATCGCGTGGACACCGCCGTCGATCAGGCGGTCGATGGAACGCCCCAGGGCAGGCAGGTCGACCGCTTCGCCGTTGGCGGTGAAGGGGGTGATGGTGTAGCCGATGATGCCGTGAATGTTCGGGCTGGACATGCTGTCTCTCCAATTAGGCAAAAAAGTCGCTTCAGTTCAGGCAATCGGCGTGTTGGCGCAGGTTCTGCCGAGCGTAGTAGTTGAACGCAGCGCCGTGGCGCTTGGGTTTGGAGATCCAGTCATGGGCCTCGCGGCCGAGTGCCGGCAGGATTGGCTTGAGGGTGCCGGCGGCCATCGCCAGCAACTGCAGTTTGGCCGCACGTTCGATCAATTGAGCGATCACGCAGGCTTCCTCGATGTTGCGCCCGGTCGACAACTGGCCGTGGTGGGACAGCAGGATGGCGCGCTTGTCGCCCAGGGCCCCGGCGATGATTTCGCCTTCTTCGTTACCCACCGGTACCCCCGGCCAGGCTTCGAGAAACGCGCAGTCTTCGTACAGCGGGCAGAGGTCCATGTGGGAAATTTCCAACGGCACCTCGAGCATCGACAGCGCCGCGACGTGAGTCGGGTGGGTGTGGATGATGCAGTTCACATCCGGCCGGGCACGGTATACCCAACTGTGGAAACGATTGGCCGGATTGGCCATGCCGTGGCCTTCCAGGACTTCCAGGTCTTCGTTGACCAGCAGCAGATTGCTCGCGGTGATTTCGTCGAAACCCAGGCCCAGTTGCTGGGTGTAATAGGTGCCCGGCTGCGGGCCGCGGGCGGTGATTTGCCCCGCCAGGCCGGAATCGTGGCCGTTCTCGAACAGGATGCGGCAGGTCAGTGCCAGCTTTTGCCGGTCAGTCCACGTATTATCCGCCAGGCTGCTTTGCATCTGCGTCAGCGCCTGCTTGATGAGTTGGTCTTTGGGTAGTGCTAATGTCTTGGCCATATCGGTGTCCCTGTAAAGCTCAATGGACGTCGGATGTGGTTCTCCCGCTGCTCGCAAGGTCGTCGGGGGTAATCACATGACACTTGAGAGCCTATATGACACTTTGTGTCATTGGCAAGGACTAATCGTTGCCTCCTTGATGGATTAACCGCTGCACATGTCTATCCGTTTGAAATTACTGCGAAAAAAACTTGGTGTGACGCTTGAGGCGCTGGCCGAGAAATCCGGCATGACCAAGAGCTATCTGTCGAAAGTCGAGCGTGGCCTCAACACGCCGTCGATCGCGGCCGCGCTGAAACTGGCCAAGGCGCTGAACGTCAAGGTCGAGGAGCTGTTTGCCGAGGACGCTATCAGCCTGGACAGCTATAGCTTGGTGCGCGCCCACGAGCGCCAGTCGCTGGCCGCCAACGACCAGGCCCCCGGCTACGCGGTGTTGGCTCATCAGGTCAGCGAGCGCAGCCTGCTGCCGTTCATCATTTACCCGCCCAGGGAGTTCAGCGACAAGACCTTCAAGGAGCACCTGGGGGAGGAATTCCTGTTCGTCCACGAAGGCCAGGTCGAGGTCGATTTCATGAACGAGCGGGTGATCCTCGATCGCGGGGATGCGCTGCACTTCAACGCCCAGAAACCCCATCGCCTGCGCTCGGTGGGCGAGGTGCAGGCGCAGTTGCTGGTGGTGGTACACAGCAGCGAGGAATGAGTCGGCGCCAGAGCATCGTGAGCAAGGTCTAGCGAAACCGCCCCTGTGGGAGCGAGCCAGCTCGCGATGCTTTCAGCCCAGGCCTAGACCTCGACCGGCACCGAAAGACTCGAACTGCCCAGGGCATGGGTCTTGGAATCAAAAAAGCGCAGTGCCACCCCGGTGTCTGCAAACAGCTTTGCGTAGTGGCGCTTCTGGCTCTGGATGAACGCCGCACTGCGCGGATAAATCGAGATCGCCAGGGTTTTTGGCTTGGCCTGGCACAGTGCATGGACCAGGTGCGCATCCTGCTTGCCGAGGCTGTGGCCGAAGATGCACAAGGCGTCGTGTTGCTGCAGCAACTGGTCGTAGCAGAACGACAGGTAGTCCGAGCTGCGGATGGTCTTGAGCTTGTCTTCGCTGCTGCCTTCGTTGACGAACAACGGCACGTCGTCCAGGGTCTTGAGCGTGTTGTTGATGGCAAAACTGCCCAGCAGCGTACCCTCGGTGGAGGTCAGCTTACGGGCGGTACCGTCCTGGTTGCGCACCAGGTGCAGGCCACCGTGCAGGTACAGCAGGCGGGTTTTGTCGGTGGCGCTGGCGCTCAGCTCGAAGCGCGGTTCGCTGCCCTGGAACAGGTCGTCGATGGCCGTGCCCTGGTGCTGGACCGCCCAGTAGTTGAGCAGGTCGTAGTTACTGGTGAAGACCGTCCGATAACGGCCCAGCTCCTGGCTGATGCTCGCCAGGCTGGTGGCTTGCACCAGGCGCCAGGGGATGTGCACCGCGTGTACGGTGTTGATCAACGCTTCCTTGATCGCATAGTAGCGATTGCGCGGTGCCGCCGAGCTTACCGCCAAGGCCTTGTTGACCCGGCTGGTGGTTTTCAGGGCGCTGAGCACCTGCTCGAAACTGCGGGTGTGCAGGGCGTCGAACACGCTCAGCTCGGACTGGCTCAAGGGTTTTTCTTCGACACTGCGGGCGTTCTCGAACAGCGAGTCGTAGCCAAAGTCATCCCACACCGCGCGGCTGGCGCCGTTACCCACCAGCAGGGCGCTGAACGGGGTGGTTGCGCGCAACGCGTTCCAGTCTTCTAAGTGGGCATCAACATCCTGGAAATCGCTCATTGCGTCAGTCATCTCAAGCAGGTGGGGTACAGGGCGCAGACTTTATCACGACCGGCTGTTGAGCCAGATCAAGATGCACGCGGCGCGATGGGGTGATCCTTGGGTTATCCGCCGACGCCAAGGGTCGGTTCGGCCCCATTGCAGAGGACTCGCCATGACCAGCACATTCTTCATTCCTGCCGTCAACATCATGGGCATCGGCTGTCTCGACGAAGCCATGGATGCCATCGGTAAATACGGCTTTGCCAAGGCGTTGATTGTCACGGACAGCGGGTTGGCCAAGGCCGGCGTGGCGGCAATGATCGCGGAAAAACTGGCGCTGCAGGACATCGAGTCGGTGATTTTCGACGGGGCCAAGCCCAACCCCAGCATCGCCAACGTACAGGCCGGCCTGGTGCTGTTGCAGCGCAGCGGGTGTGATTTTGTGGTGTCCCTGGGCGGTGGTTCGCCCCATGACTGCGCCAAGGGCATCGCCCTGTGCGCCACCAATGGTGGGCAGATTGGCGACTACGAAGGCGTCGACCAGTCGCCCAAGCCGCAACTGCCGCTGATTGCGATCAACACCACGGCCGGTACTGCCAGCGAAATGACCCGCTTCTGCATCATTACCGACGAAGCGCGGCACGTGAAAATGGCCATTGTCGACCGTAACGTCACGCCGCTGTTGTCGGTCAACGATCCGGCCTTGATGGTGGCCATGCCCAAGTCGCTGACCGCCGCCACCGGCATGGATGCGCTGACGCATGCAATCGAGGCCTACGTCTCCACCGCTGCCAACCCGATCACCGACGCCTGCGCCCTGAAAGCCATCGAACTGATCAGCCTCAACCTGCGCGTGGCGGTGCGTGATGGCAGTGACCTGCTGGCCCGGGAAAACATGGCCTATGCGCAGTTCCTGGCCGGCATGGCGTTCAACAACGCGTCCCTGGGGTTTGTGCATGCCATGGCGCATCAGTTGGGTGGTTTCTACGACTTGCCCCACGGCGTGTGCAATGCGGTGCTGCTGCCCCATGTGCAAAGCTTCAACGCCAAGGTTTGTGCCGAACGCCTGACGGTAGTGGCGCAGGCGCTGGGCGTGGACATCCAGGGGTGCAGCCCGGAGGAGGGGGCCGAAGCGGCGATCGCGGCGATCCGCACGCTGGCCGCGGACGTGGAAATTCCCGCCGGTTTGCGTGACCTCGGAGCCAAGCTGCAGGACATCCCGATCCTCGCCGCCAACGCCCTCAAGGATGCCTGTGGCCTGACCAACCCGCGGGCGGCAGACCAGCAGCAGATCGAGGAGATCTTTCGTAACGCGTTCTGATCCCGCGCGCCCTTAGCCGGAAGTCACCAGGGACCGGCCCGGGGTGGCGCTGAATTGAATCAACGCGACCCCGGCGATCAACAGCACGGCACCGAGCAGGCGCGGTAACGTCAGGTGCCGCTCCACCAGCCCGAACAGCCCGAAGTGGTCGAGCACCAGCGATGCCACTACCTGCCCGGCCAGGGCCAGGGCGATAAAGCCTGAGGCCCCGAGCTTGGGCAGCAGCATCAGGGCCAGGGCGATAAAACACACGCCAAAGGCGCCCCCGGCCCACATCCACAGCGGCGCCTTGCTGATAAACCCCAGCGACGGCAATGGCAGGCGCAGGCTGATAACCACCGGCAGCAATACCAGCACACTCACCAGCAGCGAGGCGAGGGTGGCCCATAACGGGTGACCGAGGCCGCGACTCAGGTTGGCGTTGATTGCGCTCTGAAAGGGCACCACGGCGCCGGCGACTACGGCCAGCACCGACAAACCGGCCCACTGCAAGGTACTCATAAGTCTCTCTCCAAGAGGTTTTACTGGACTCTAGGTCATTCGTCGCGCAGATTGAAATTCCGATTAATCATCCAGAACATGCATCAGATGAATGATCTACGCCGTATCGATTTGAACCTGCTGGTGGTCCTCGACGCCTTGCTCAGCGAGCAGCACGTGACCCGTGCGGCCGAGCGCCTGCACCTCAGCCAACCGGCTGTCAGCCATGCCCTGGCGCGCCTGCGCGAGATGCTCGGCGATCCGCTGCTGGTACGCGCCGGTGCCGGCCTGGTCGCCACTGCGCGCGCGCAGGAACTGATGGCGCCCCTGACTGAAGCACTGGCCAGTGTCCAGGCCTTGCTGGCGCCCAATACCTTTGACCCAGCCTCGGCCAAGCGCCGGTTCCGCCTGGCGATGTCCGACTACGGCGCGGCGATTGTCTTGCCCGGCTTGATCGCGCGCTTGCGCCAGGAGGCGCCGGGGATCGACCTGCAGATCAGCCACGCGAGTCGCGAAGGCATGCTGGAAGGCGTGCTCAACGGCGACATCGACCTGGCTGCTGGAGTCTTTCCCGAACTGCCCCATGAGCTGCGCTGCACGCCGCTGTTCGAAGAGCAGTTCGTGTGCCTGGTGGACGCCCGGCGTTTGCCGGCCAGTGGCGTGCTGGATTTACCGACTTACCTGGCCCGGCCCCACGTATTGCTGGAGATGCGCGGCAGCGGCACCCCGGAGATCGAGCGGGCGCTGACCGCCATTGGCCAGCGCCGCCACGTGGCAGTCAGCCTGCCGCACTGGAGCGTGGCCCCGCAGTTGATCGCCGGTACCGACCTGATTCTCACCGTGGCGGCCCGCGGCTTGCAGGGTGTCGATCAACCGCAGTTAAGCGTTGTGCCACCGCCATTTCCTATCCCCTCGTTCAACTTCGTCCTGGCCTGGCATGTGCGTCGGGGCGGTGACCAGGCGTTGAACTGGTTGAATCGGCAGATCGCTCAGGCGATAGTGCACGGCTGAGTTTTTCACTTCGATGGACACAAGGAACACGGAATGACCTTGAAATACCGCTGGCTGGGATGTGTGGCAATGAGTGGCGCGCTGGGCGCGACCCAGGCCTATGGCGCGTGCGCACAGCCGCCGCTGCCCGAGGGCGTGCCGGGGTACTCGGTGTGCAAGGACTGGCCGGCCTACGATGGCCAGACCATTACCGCGCTGTCGCAGATCGAGCCGGACCCGACCTTGAGCGATGCCCCCGATGGCACCGGCATGTACGACCTGAAACTGGCGGTGGTCTCCAACATCGATGGCAAGCCCCTGGCCCGTTACGCCCAGGCCTCGGTGTACAGCTCCGACGCCGTGCGCTTCGATGGCCTGAGCATCGACACCGCCCGCTACAAACTCACCTCCGACCTGCGCGCATTCGGCGTACGTGCCGGCTTCACCGGTTCATCGCGAGCCAATCCGTTCGAACAGGCGGTGCTGTCGCTGTACGTGCGCGAAGGCAACACCTTGCGTCCGGTGCTCGAGCAGTTGGTGATCGAATCCAGCAATGGTGAATGGGATACCAACTGCACCGGCGAATTCAGCCACACCAAACGCACCCTGGACCTGGCCAAGACCAGCAGCCACGGCTTCGCCGACCTGATTGTCAGATCGGTGACCACCGACACGCAGAGCAGCGTGGGCAAAGATGATTGCCAGTCCAAGGACGTCGTGGGCAATACGGTGTCGACGA
The DNA here is from genome assembly GCF_033989915.1 of Pseudomonas sp. P5_152. Classification (NCBI taxonomy): domain Bacteria; kingdom Pseudomonadati; phylum Pseudomonadota; class Gammaproteobacteria; order Pseudomonadales; family Pseudomonadaceae; genus Pseudomonas; species Pseudomonas sp. P5_152. The sequence continues at coordinate 4,467,649 of NZ_JASFAH010000002.1, forward strand.
CTTTGCGTTACGACGGGCGCCAGTACGTGGTGCCCAAAGAGCTGCAGGGCGTGTAAGCCGGGCCAACGCCAGGCATGACCTGCAGTCATGCGGCTCTGCACATTTATGGTTACAGTCATCGCAAAACCTTGTGATACAAAAGCCCACCGCAGTCTGACGATAGGGCCTGGCAGCCCGACATGGAGCTTTACCGCATGACCTCATCTTTATTGCTGGCCGTCCTTGCCTCCGGTTTTATCTACGGCATCACCCCGGGCCCGGGCGTGCTCGCGGTGTTTGGCATTGGCGCAGCCCGCGGGCGGCGGGCCGGGGCGGGTTTTCTGTGTGGGCACCTGTTAGGGGATGTGGTCTGGTGCAGCACCGCATTGATTGCCATCGTCGGCGCGCGGGAAATTGGCAGCAGTGCCTTTGATGTGCTCGGCGTGCTTAGCGGCCTGTACCTGTTCTGGCTGGGCATGCGGGCGATCCGCAGCCGTCGCAGCAGCGGCGACGCACCTCAGGGCGCGGCGCGGCAACCGTTCTGGCACGGGATCATGTTTGGCCTGACCAACCCCAAGGCTTATCCGGTGGCGGTGGCGACCTTTACTGCCCTGTTGTCCAGTCGCGCCGAGTTGCTGCAGTGGTCGATGCTGCCCTGGTTGATCTTTCTGAGCTTCCTTGGTGGCGTTTTGGCATACGCTATTCTGATTGGGATTGTGGGCGCTCGTCGGGTGCGCACGTTGTATCAGCGCCATGAGCTGGCTATTACCCGGATTTGCGGGGTAATGTTCATCGGTTTCGCCATCAATGCCTTGCTGCACGCGGTGCCGGGGTTGCTGGCCAACAAGAGTTGAGGCTGCTTGCAGGGCTGCGGCAGCGGCTTGCGGCCAGCGCGGTGTAGCGCGCAGGCCAGGTCCATGGATAGCTACTCACAGCGGTATTTTTGGACAGTATCCATCCACGATGAGCACCGCAAACTCCGCGCCATTGGCCAGCTACATCGATCTGCTGCTCGACGTCGTCTGTGCCGTCGACGGACAGGGACGGTTCGTGTTTGTCAGCGCGTCCTGCGAACAAGTGTTCGGCTACACCCCGGATGAGCTGATTGGCCAGCCGATGATCGAAATGGTGCACCCGGCCGATCGCGAGCGGACCCTGGACGCCGCCCGGGAAATCATGCGCGGCAAACCCAACCCGAACTTCGAGAATCGCTACCTGCGCAAGGATGGCCAGGTGGTGCATATCCTCTGGTCGGCGCGCTGGTCCGAGGTCGACCAGTTGCGCATCGCCGTGGCCCGCGACATCACCGAACGCAAACAGGCCGAATCGCGCCAGGCTGCGCTCTACGCGATTTCTGAAGCGGCCCATGCCGCCGAGGATCTGCTGGCCTTGTTCAAGCGCATTCACCAACTGATCGGCGAATGGCTGCCGGCGCTGAATTTTTCGGTGGCGCTGTACGATGAGCACTGCGAGCAACTGAACTTCCCGTACCACGTCGACGATCACGAGCGTGATCCCGAGTTCAGCGTGACTGGCCGGCTGTGTGCCGAAGTGGTCCGTAGCGGGCAGCCGGTGCTGCTGACCCCGGACCAGCCGTTTGCCTTGCCGGGGCTGGCCGGGCTGATCGACGCGCAGGATTGCCCTTGCTGGCTGGGGGTGCCGCTCAATTCGCAACGGGGCACCATCGGGGCGCTGATCGTCAAGAGCATGCCTGGCGGCGAGCGCTACACCGAACGCGACAAGGAGCTGCTGCAATACGTCTGCGCCCAGGTGGCGGCAGCGATCGAGCGCCGGCAATTGCACAGTCGCCTGCAGTACATGGCGCAGCATGACTACCTGACTCGCCTGCCCAATCGCGAATTACTCCGAGAGCGCCTGAGCGCAGCCTTGCTCAAGGCCCGCCGGGACAACGGGCGCATGGCCCTGCTGTACGTGGACCTGGACCATTTCAAGCAGGTCAACGATACCTACGGCCACGGCATCGGCGACATGCTGCTGCAAGCCGTGGCCAATCGGCTGCAAGGTTGCGTGCGCGAGAGCGATACCGTCGCGCGGATTGGTGGCGATGAGTTTGTGGTATTGCTCGACAGTATCCAGGCCGCAGAAGACGCGGCCCGGGTGGCACTGAAAATCCGCCAGGTGCTGGGCCAGCCCATCCGGCTGGACAGCCACAACCTGAGCATTCTGCCGAGCATTGGCGTGGCCTTGTACCCGGAGCACGGCCTCGAGGAAAAGCAGCTGTTCAAGCACGCCGATGAAGCCATGTATGCCGCCAAGCGCCTGAGTGGACGCCTGGACCGGGCGTGAGCCGGGGCACCACTCGTCGATGTTTGGACAGCTTTTTTAAACCTTTGCGCGCTTTGGCCTTCGAATGACAGGCGGGACGTACCGTTGCATTCATTTGTCTGTTCAAGGAGGGCGCGACCATGAAACCTGTGGCCAGCCGATTATCGACCATCAGCTTTGCCGTGTTGCTGAGCCTTGGCGCCAGCGGCGCTTTTGCCCAGTCGCCTGCCGACTTCATCAACGACGCCTCGGCCAAAGGCATGGCGGACATCGAAGCCAGCCGCCTGGCACACCAGAAGACCGAGTCCAAGGCGGTCAAGGACTACACCATCGTGGTGATCAACGACCGCACCACGGCCAACCAGCACCTGGCGAAAATCGCCAAGAAGCTCGACCTGCCCGTCGCCCCTCGGGAAGAGGTGATGAACAAGGCCAAGACCCTGATACCCGCCGTCGCGGATGGCGAGTCCTTCGACTCGGCCTATGCCGCCAGCCAGGTAAAAACCACCGAGCAGGCCATCGAGCAATTGCAGCAGGAGGCCCGGACCACCGACGTGCCCGAGCTCAAGGCATTCGCCGAAGAGACCCTGCCCAAGCTCGAACAACACCTGCAAATGGCCAGGGCCCTGCAAGCCAGTCGTTGACCGGCTTCAGCATTGATTCAAGTCCTGCTGCTGCCCGTCGGCAGCAGGCGTACCCTCTAGCACAATCGACTCACCTTCACCCAGGCTGCGGTACTGCTTTCTCAGGGCTTCGAGTTGCTTGAGATCGAGTGCTTCGAGGCCAAGCATGGCGTTTTGCGCATCTTTGGTCACCCGCAGCAATTCGTCGATCTTCAGGTGCAGGATGTCGGTGTCCCGGTTCTGCGTGTTCTGGATCAGGAACACCATCAGGAAGGTGATGATGGTGGTCGAGGTGTTGACGATCAATTGCCAGGTATCGTTGAAATCAAACAGCGGCCCGGTCAGTGCCCAGGCAACAATCAGCACAATGGCCAACAGGAACGTCCGCGGGCTCCCGGCCCACAACGCCAGCTTCTGTGACACCTTCGCGAATTTCATTGCCGTTTACCTTCTAAGGGATGGACCTGAAGTTCAGACCGCGACGGTGCGCAGGAATTGCTTTTGCCGACTCTGGTTCATTCCCTGCCGGGATCGCCTGCGGCTCTTCTTTCTTTGTGCCGGTTTGTGACTAGTATCAATGGCAATCAATTTGCCAGCATGTACAAACACGGATCTGAAACGGGGAAGAGGTCACTCATGGAATTTATCGAAAAGCTTTCAAGTCTCTCGGCCAAAGTCCGGCTGCAAGGCGCCACCATCCAGACAGAAGAAGCCACCAAAAATGCTTTCGTCATGCCATTTATCAGCACTGTCCTGGGGTACGACGTTTTCGATCCGTCTGAGGTGATCCCGGAATTTGTTTGTGATGTTGGCACAAAGAAAGGGGAGAAAATCGACTATGCGATCATGAAAGACGGCGAGGTCCAGATCCTCATCGAGTGCAAGAAAATCGGCGAGCCTCTGCACATCAATCATGCATCGCAACTGTTTCGCTATTTTCATGTCACGAGCGCGCGAATTTCGATTCTGACTAACGGCCAGGTCTATAAGTTTTTTACCGACTTGGACGCTCCCAACAAAATGGATGAAAAACCCTTCCTGGAACTCGATCTACTCGACATCGACGAGTATTCGGTTCCGGAACTGACAAAGCTGACCAAGTCAGCATTCGATGTTGATTCGATCATCAATGCAGCCGGTGAGCTGAAATACGTCAGTCAGATCAAAAAAGTCATTGCCGCGCAGGTCAGTAAACCCGACGACGATTTCGTCAAAGTGTTCGCCTCCCGGGTCTACGACGGAGTGATCACGCAAAAAGTCCGGGAGCAATTCCAGGAGTTGACCAGAAAGGCCGTTGTGCAATTTCTCAATGATCAAATCAATGATCGACTCAAGTCTGCAATGAGTGGGGCTATTCAGCCCAGCCTGCTGTCCCTGCCATCGGCAGGCTCAAGTCCTGATGTTATGGATGATCGCGATGAGTCAGATGACAAGGTGTTGACCACTCTGGAGGAGCTTGAGGGGTATCACATCGTCCGTGCAGTGGTGAGATCTGTCGTTGATGCCAAACGTATTGTGCAACGTGATACACAGAGCTACTTCGGCATCCTGTTGGACGACAATAACCGTAAGCCAATCTGCCGCCTGCACTTCAACCGCTCGCAGAAGTACATCGGTATCTTCGACGAAGAGAAAAACGAAACGCGGCATCCGATCAACTCGGTCGATGATATCTATGAGTATTCAGATCGCCTGAAAAAGACAGTTGGATACTACGAGTAACGTTAGTTCTGACGGTTGAGCCCTCAGCGCCGTGGGCTCAACTGCCAGTTAAAAAGCGCCTGTGTTGGTCAGTGCAGGCATTGAGGGAATGCCTGCCACCCAAGAGAGCCGGGTGGCTTTGCGCTTTTTCGCGATGCCAAGGACGACGATTTATCCTGAACACACGCCTCAGCGTTCCACTGCCACCAGCAACATCATCGGTCGCTCCCGTTCTTCGACGAGTGCCGGTTGCGCTTCCACCTGTTTCGCAGTGGGTCCCCATTCATTGACATGGGTGATCCGCAAGCCGGCGGCGATCAATTGGTTCAACAAGGTTCCCAGCGTGCGGTGCTGTTTGATCACGCCGTCGGCCAGCCAGTGGGTCACCCGTTCGCCTTCGCGCTGATAACTGTCCAGCGGCCAGCTCTTGCGGCCTTGGGCGTCGATGATCCAGCCGGGGTTGCGCGGGGCCATGAAGATCGGGTGCTCGATGGAAAATACCAAACGCCCGCCGGGCCGCAACGCGGCGTGCAGTTGGGTGAACAGGCCGGGCAGGTCCTTGATGTAGTGCAGGGCCAGGGAGCTGTAGGCCAGGTCGAAACTGTCGGCAGGAAGATCAAGGTGTTCGAGGTCCGCGTGGCGGTAGCTGATGTTGCCAGCATCGGTCGTTGTCCTGGCGCGTTCGAGCATCTTATGCGAGACATCCAGTCCCAGTACTTGTTGCGCACCTTGCTCGCTGGCCCAGCGGCAAAACCAGCCGTAGCCGCAGCCGAGGTCTACCACCTGCAAGTTTGCCATGGGCGGCAGCAAGGCTTGCAGCGCGGGCCATTCCGGCGCGGCGTCGAGGCCGCCGATGGAGCGCCCCAACTGGCTGTAGCCCTGGAAAAAACCAGGGTCGTCGTAGATGTTCTGAGTCATCGACACTTCTCCTCGATCAACCTGGGCAGGGGGCAGATGTTTCAACCCGTGACCGCGTCTTGACGCAGTCCCCAGGCTCGTCGCTTACTGGCGCCCCACGAGCGAAACGCACAGTCTAGCGTGGCGCTCCCATCCTGATTGGTTATAGGAGTATGCGATGAGCTGGTCTGCCCAACAGTATGTGGCGTTCGAAGATGAGCGCACCCGCCCGGCGCGTGACTTGCTGGCCGCGATCCCCACGATTGATGCACGTTCGGTGATCGACATCGGCTGCGGCCCGGGCAACTCCACCGAGTTGCTGGTACAGCGTTTTGCCGGTGCCGCGGTACGCGGTATCGACAGCTCCGCCGACATGATCGACGCCGCCCGCAAACGCCTGCCGGGCGTACGTTTCGATACCAGCGATATTGGCACCTGGAACGAGCCCGGGCCGTTCGACGTGATCTTCGCCAACGCGGTGCTGCAGTGGTTGCCCGAGCATGCCACGCTGTTGCCCGCGCTGGTCGACAAGCTCACGGTGGGCGGCAGCCTGGCGATCCAGATGCCGGACAACCTCGAACAGCCGCCCCATCGGATGATGCGCGAAGTCGCGGCCAATGGCCCTTGGGCAGACAAGCTGGCCCCGGTCGCCGGGCAGCGCACGACCCTGGACGACGCCAATAGCTATTACCAGATGCTGTGTACCTGCAGCGCACGGGTGGATGTGTGGCGCACCACCTACCACCACCCGCTGGCGGGCGGCCCGGCGGCGGTGGTCGAGTGGTTCAAGGGCAGCGGCCTGCGGCCGTTTCTGCAGCCACTGAACGAGGTGGAGCAAGCTCAATACCTGGCGCAGTACCTGGAAGCCATCGAACCCTACTTCCCGGTACTGGCCAACGGCTCGGTGCTATTGCCGTTCCCGCGACTGTTCATCGTCGCTACGCGCTAAGGGGATCACGCCTGCTGCAACACCTTCAACGCCGCCGAGGCCAGAAAGCCGGAGCGGCTTTTTTCTTCCGGGTGGTGCAGCACGTATTCGTCGATGCGAGTCAGCAGATAGGCGGGCAGGGTGATGTTGAGTTTTTGCGCCTTGCCCAGGTATTTGCTGACGTCGATGTCGACCAAGGCCCAGGTCACGCCGGCATATTGTGGGTTGCGCGCATGGTGGGTCACCCTGTTGGCTGGCGGAATCGCCGAACCGTCCTCGGCCAGGATCTCGAAGTGACCCTCGATGGCTTCACGCGCCATGGCGATGGCATCGTCCAGGTCATCACCGGCCGAGAAGCACCCCGGAATATCCGGCACTTCCACGCCCCAGGCGTGCTGCTCATCGCCTTCTGAAATGGCAATTGGATAAAGCATGTTGATTGTCCTCTGGTTTTAGTACGCCAACTCATGACAACAGGGCCTGTTGCAGGATGCTCACTGCCGTCTTGGTCAGCAGATCCTTCTTCGGGTGCGGAACCGTCACCAATCCAGGTTTGGTTGGATGTTTGAAATGATGGTGACTGCCCCGGACCCGCACCAGATACCAGCCGTCTGCAACGATTTGGCTGATCAAATATCGACTGTTCACATCACGTCCCTGTGCTGTGTAGGTGGTTACTATACCTACTAAAATGATCTTATCAACACTATAACCACCAATTTTGATGGGGCAGGTGATGAGTGGTTGAGATCAGTGTAGGAACCGCTGTTGAAACGGGAAGGCACGTTACCGGCGAAAGTATTGCGCGATGGTGCAGGACGCTTTTGTGCGGGGCCCTACGGAATTGCAGGCATAAAAAAACCGGTCACTGTGGACCGGTTTTTTGTCGTCTCCCGTCAGGAAGCTACCTGGCGCAAGACTGAAATTAGTGGAGCGGGTGAAGGGAATCGAACCCTCGTTATCAGCTTGGGAAGCTGGAGTAATGCCATTATACGACACCCGCTCGGAACGGCTGACTTTGTACCAGATGTGGCGACGGATTTGAAGTTTTTCTTTGCTGGATCTGCATTTACGTAGTTTTTTACACGCAAGGCGCGGTCTGTCGCGGGCAAGCCTGCTCCTACAGGTAGAGGATTACCTAAGGTGGCGAGGCTGCTCGCGAGGACGCTGTTTCAAATGGCCAGTGCATGGTGGTCCTGGGTTACGTGGGAACGCGTCCGGCCTTCGTGGGGCGCCGGTTTCAGGAAGCCCAGCAGTACCTCGCGGCTGTCTCGGCAGGCGGCTTTGTGCTCCATGTCGAGAAAGTGCCCGGTGGCCTGGATGGTGCTGAAGGTGCTGTGTTGCACATGGTTGCCAAACAACCGGGCATCGCTGGCGGCGGTGTACTCGTCCCATTCACCGTTCATGAACAGTACGGGCACATCGATCTGCTTGGCGGCCTTGAGGTAGCACAGGCGGTCGCTGTTGAGCACGTGGCTGATGTGAAAGTGCATCTGCCCGTATTCATGTTCGGCCAGGGTGCTGACGTGGCGGTAGTTGAAGCGCTTGAACAACGATGGCAAGTGCTTGCCGATGGTGTCGTTGACCAGGTGCCCGACACGGTCGCGATCAAGGTTGCCGAGGTAGTCGACACCCCGCTCCAGGTAGTCGCGCATCGGTTCGTTGATCACCGGCGAGAACGAGCTGATCACGGCCTTTTCGATGCGTCGCGGGCGATGCGCGAGGGCGATCATCGTGGCGGCGCCACCCCACGAAAATGACATCACGTGCTCGGCGGCGAAGTGGTCGATCAGCTCCAGGAGGATCTGCCCCTCGACTTCCTTGGTGAGCATTTTTTCATGCTGATTGTGGGCTTTTGACCGGCCCGCGTAGGGTTGGTCGTAGAGCACCACGTTGAACTGTGGATGGAGGTTTTTCACGGTCTGTGCAAACGACGCCGTGGTGGCCATCGAGCCGTTGACCAAAATGATGGTCTTCTCTGCGGCATCTGCGCGATAGAACTCCGTGTAGACCCGATACTGACCTTGTATGTCCAGCACAGCGATTTCTGGCCTCATGTCGTAAGACTCCTGGCAAGCGTGTAGGCGCGCAACTGAGTGTGCACGGGCTTTATGACAGGTAGGCATACGCCTGGAAGGTGAGGGCCCATGTCGATCCGTTAATGTCTGGTCGACGGGTGTTGTTATAGGCGGGCAGTCTGTCGGGAGAGGTGGAGACGGGAGGCGCTCAACCGACAAAAAGTTTCTTAGAGGTATGGTATGACTTGGCGGTCACATTTCGGCCGACGGTTTGATTCAAGCAGGGTGCTGGCTATCGCGCAAGTGCCGTTGGCGAATTGTTCGACAATGTCTGCCCGGCGGTCGCGCAATCAGATCAAGGCGATCTCGGCAGCGCTCAGTGGGCGGTATTCGCCCGGTTTCAAGCAGCTGTCCAGCGTCAACGGGCCCATCTGTTCGCGATGCAAACGCATGACCTTGTTGTCGAAGTGGCCGAACATCCGTTTCACCTGGTGGTAGCGGCCCTCGATGATGGCCAGGCGCGCAGCCCGGGGCGCCAGCAACTGCAGGTCGGCGGGTTGGGTGGTGAGGTCTTCGAAGGCGAAGTACAGGCCGCGGGCAAAGGTTTCGGCGTACTGGGGCGTAATCAATTGCTCGGTTTCGACGTAGTAGATCTTCGCCAGCTTGGTCTGTGGTTGGGTCAGGCGGCGTGACCAGCTGCCGTCGTTGGTGATCAGCATCAAGCCGGTGGTGTTGAAATCCAGGCGGCCGGCGATGTGCAGGTCGAGCTTGTCGGGTTCATGGATCAGGTCGAGGACGGTCGGGTGCTCGGGGTCACGGGTGGCACTGACGCAACCGGCGGGTTTGTGCAGCATGAAGTAGCGCGCGGCCTTGCCGGCTTGCAGCACCTCGTCGTCGCATTCGACGCGGCTGAACTCGCGCACCTCGGTGTGCGGGTCGCTGACGATCTGCCCGTCGACCTTGATCCGCCGCTCGACCAGCGCCAGGCGCGCCTGTTGGCGGTTGAAACGCGGCAAGTTGCTGAGGAAACGGTCAACGCGCATGGGAGTCGGCAGGTCGGCAAGGGGCGCGCATCTTACGCGACACAGACGCCGTTTGCCTGCAGTTGTGCCTCGACCTGGGCGCAGCCGGGGCACAGGCACGACAGGTCGCGCAGTTCCGCGGGCAAGGCCGCCAGCACCGCCGGGTCGATGGTCACGGTGTAGCACCAGCAACTGTGCTGGGCGGTGCGCGGGTCGGCCAGGCTGCAAGCGTTGCTGGCGCCGCAGGCCGGGCAGAGATCGGGTTTATGCATAGCTGGAATGAGGCATCTGGGTACAGGTCCGGTTGCGGCCAAGTTGTTTGGCTCGATACATCGCCTGGTCGGCGCGCGACAGCAGGTCGTGCAAGGTGTCATCCGCCTGCAGGGTGGTCAAGCCGATGCTCAGGGTAATTTGCAGGGATTTGCCTTCATAGCGGTAGTGCTTGTGCTCGATCATCTGGCGAATTTTCTCGGCGATCTTCAGGCCGGTGCTGGCGTCGGTGTCCTTGAGCAACACGATGAACTCCTCGCCACCCCAGCGACAGACGATGTCGGACTGGCGCAGGCAGCTTTCCAGGTCACGGGCGAAACCGGCCAGCACCAGGTCGCCGGCGAGGTGACCATGGCTGTCGTTCAGGCGCTTGAAATGGTCCAGGTCCAGCAGCAAGGCGGTCAGCGGCTTGGGTTCGCGCTGGGCTTCCTGCATGGCTTGCGCTGCCAGCAGGTCGAAGCCGCGGCGGTTGGGCAGGCCGGTGAGGCTGTCGAGGGTGGCCTGGGCTTCGATGCGGCCCTGGAAACGCGTGATCACCCGATGGAGCAGGGCCAGCACGCTCAGGGTGACGATCAGGCAGATCAGCAGGTTCAGGTACAGCGACTGGCGCACCTCGTGCAGGGCGCTGCCTTCACGTTTGTCGACGAACAGGTACCAGTTCAGTTCCGGGATAAACCGTACGTTGAGGAAATGCCCCTGGCCTTGGGTCATATATTCGTAGCTGCCGCTGTGGGGTTTGGGCAGCGTGGCCAGAAGATCGCGCATGCTGTCCAGCTCGCTCAGCGCCGTGCCGACCCGCGCGCCTTGCGGGCCGCCGTCGGCACCGGTGAGGACGATGCGACCCTCGGTGTCGACGAAATACACGCTGCGCTGGTAACGCTGCTGGTAGGTGTCGATCAGCTTGATCACGGCATCGACGGTCAGGCCGACGCCCGCCGCGCCAATGAAGTTGTCCTGGTAGTCGTAGACCTTGTAGTTGATGAAGAAGGTCAGGCTGTCCTGGTTGGCCATGTCCACGTCCACGTTGATCTCGTAGGGCGGGGCCATGTCGCGGACGCGGAAGTACCAGGTGTCGCGCGGTTCGCTAAGGTTGACTTTTTTCAGCACGCCCTTGGCCTGGTAGTAGGTCAGGCTGTTGTTGGAGACGAAGAAGGCGGTGTAGGCGCCGTAGTGGGTCATGACCTCGTTGAGGTAACGGGTCATTTGCCCGGAATCGCGCTCGCCGGCCACCACCCAGTCGCGCAGGAAGGTGTCGCGCGACATCATCGAGGAAATCAGGATTGGCCGGACCAGGTCTTTCTGGATCTCCGAGTAGACGGTGTCGGAGGTCAGCGGCAGTTCGGTGTTGACGATGCTGTCGCGAATCGAGGCGCGCGAGGCGTAGTAACTGAGCAGGGAAGTGGCCAGGAAGCCGGCACCCAGCAGGGCGATCAAGGTGAGTACCAACGAACGTTGCGAAAACAGCGCAGAGCGAAGCGGCATGACGAGTCCGTTGATCGATGTTGAGTCAGAGCATTCTAGTGGGACTTAGGGGAATTGACGCGGGCATTTGCGCCGTTACGCGGCAAGCCAGTCGACGAATGACATGTATCAATCTGTTGCCGCTGCGCACCAGATTGTCAATTCGCTGTCAGATATCACGTCAGGCAGATTATTTGGCTGATGCCCGCCCGCGTCGCTGGTGTGGCTCTTTAGCGGTCCAGGAGGCCGCCATGTATCGCCGACTTGTTCTGATTACTTCGATGAGTTTGAGTCTTGCCGCGTGCGTTCCTTATTACGACGGAGGTTCCAGCTACTACCGTTCAGACATCTACTCTTCGCCGGCGCCGGTCTACTACGGGGGCGGTTCTTATTATTCCTACCCACGCAGTTACTACTCGCAGCCCTCGCGGTATTACCCTTCGGCGCGTTATTACCAGGCGGCGCCGCGTTACTACCAACCTTCACCCCGTTATTACCAGGCCCCGTCCCGGGCCTACCGCCCAGCCCCCAGCCATGGCTGGGACGGTCATCGCAACCAGGGGTGGGGCAATAACTACGGCCAGAGCAACCAGCGCTGGGAACAGGGTGGGCGGGGTGGGCGCGATCACGCTGACCGGCGCGGCGATCGGCATGGCGAGCACAATGGTCGTGGTGAGCGCGGCGGGCGCAACCGTTAGATCCGGCAACCGGCAAGCGGCGCATCCAGCGCCGCTTTTTTATGCCCGGGGATTCAGTAGTCCGACAGGTCCGCCAGCGGGTGCCGGCCTTCCCAGGCCTTGTGAAAGTGCGCATCGACCACCGCCTGGGGGATCGTATTGACGTCCGGCCAGTGCCAGCGAGGTTTGTGGTCCTTGTCGATCAGGCGCGCCCTGACACCCTCGCTGAACTCCGGATGGCGGCAGCAATTGAGGCTCAGGGTGTATTCCATCTGGAACACTGCGGCCAATGACAGGTGGCGGGCGCGCTGAATCTGCTCCCAGACCAGATGGGCGGTCAACGGGCAGCCGTCGTGCAGGTTTTTCGCGGCGCGGGCCAGCAGCAGGTCAGGGTGATCACGCAATAGGCTGATGGCGCGCCAGGCACAGCGCACATCGCTGACGTCCAGCAGCTCGTCGATCTGCTGGCGGCGCGGCAACCATTGCGCCTCGGGCATTTGCTCGATGGCTTCTTGCTGCAGGGCTTTGAACAGGCTGTTGAGTTGCATCGCGGTCTGCTCCTGCCAATTGAGTTGCAGCAGGCCTTCGATCAATTGCTCCTGCTGCTCATCGAGCAGGAAGCGGTCAGCCAGATCCAGGTCGAGGGCATCACGGGCGTTTATCTGGGCGCCGGTCAAACCAAGGAACAGACCCAGCTTGCCGGGCAGGCGCGAGAGGAACCAACTGGCGCCGACATCCGGGTACAGGCCGATACTGATCTCGGGCATGGCCAGGCGGCTGCTGGGGGTAACGATGCGGGTGCTCGCGCCCTGCAACAAGCCCATGCCACCGCCGAGCACATAACCATGGCCCCAGCAGATCAGCGGCTTGGGGTAGGTGTGCAGGCGGAAGTCCAGGCGGTATTCCGCAGCGAAAAATTGCGCGGCCAGCGGCGGTACTTCGCCGGGTTGGGTGCGACAGGCCTGGGCCAGGCTGCGCACTTCGCCGCCGGCGCAAAATGCCTTGGTGCCGTTGCCGCGCAGCAGGACGCAGACCACCTGCGGTTCTTTGGCCCAGCTGTCCAATTGCTCGGTCAGGGCGCGGATCATCGGCAGGGACAGGGCATTGAGGGTGCTTTCGGCATCCAGGCTGGCGATGCCGATACGTGCGCCATCTGTGCCGGTGAGTTCTTCGAAGTGCAGATTCATCGTGACCTCGATTGCGGATTCAAGGGTTCATTATGAGCGTTGTGCAGGAAAGTGCCGGATCTGCGTCAGATCAATTGACAAGCGTGACGGGCTTTCCTAGGGTTCGCCCCATTGTTTTTGCCGGATGTAACCATGACTGCTGACGACCGTATCAAACTCGAACCGAGCTGGAAGGAGGCACTGCGTGCCGAATTCGACCAGCCCTACATGGCAGAGTTGCGCGACTTCCTGCAACAGGAACGTGCGGCAGGCAAGGAGATCTATCCACCCGGCCCGATGATTTTCAACGCGCTCAACTCCACGCCGTTGGACAAGGTCAAGGTGGTGATCCTCGGCCAGGACCCCTACCACGGCCCGGGCCAGGCCCATGGCCTGTGTTTCTCGGTGCAGCCGGGCGTGCCGGCGCCGCCGTCGCTGGTCAACATCTATAAGGAATTGAAACGCGACCTGAACATCGACATCCCCAGTCACGGCTGCCTGCAAAGCTGGGCCGACCAGGGCGTGCTGATGATCAACACCACCATGACCGTAGAGCGGGCCAATGCCAACGCCCATGCGGGCAAAGGCTGGCAGTTCTTTACTGACCGGATAATCGAAGTGGTGAGCGAGCATCAGCCCCACCTGGTGTTTCTGCTGTGGGGCGCCCATGCGCAGAGCAAACAGAAACTGATCGACGCCACCAAGCACCTGGTATTGACCTCGGTGCACCCCTCGCCACTGTCTGCCTATCGCGGTTTCCTCGGCTGTGGGCACTTCAGTCGTACCAACAAGTACCTTGAGCAGAATGGCGAGACGCCGATCGAATGGCGATTGCCGCCAGTCTGACGCCATAACCTCGCGCGCCCGATCGGGCGCGACACGGTCTACTGCTCTGAATCCGGTTGCCGGTCCCAGTGCCGGAACAACGGTTCGGCCAGAAACAGCACGAACAGCAAGCGCATCACCTGCATCGCGGTCACCAGTGGCACCGACAGTTGCAGGGTTTCGGCGGTCAGGCTCATTTCAGCGATGCCGCCGGGCATCATGCCCAGGGTCAATGAGCGCAGGTCCAACTGGGTCAGGGCGCTCAGGCACAACGCGGCCAGGGTGGCGATCAGCATGGTCAGTGCCGTGCCGATCAGGGTGCGGCCCATGAAGGAGGGCGCGCGGCGGAAGAACTGCCGGTTGAAGTGACAGCCCAGGCCACTGCCGATCAGCCATTGACCGACCTGGCTGCCGCCATCGGGCAGGCCGATGTGCAGGTCCAGGCTGATACTCACGGCGGCACTCACCAGCAAGGGACCGAACAGCCACGGATTGGGTTGGCGCAAGCGCTGCCAGAGCCAGGCACACAGCGCGCCCGCCGGGAATAGCAGGGCCAGCCAGCGCCAGTCGACGCTGGTCGGATGCAAGGCCGGCACGCCTTCGCCCAGCAGGTACTTGAAGGCGGCTGGCACACACAGCACCACCACCAGCACCCGCAGGCTTTGCCCGGCCGCCACTCGGCTCAGTACGGCGCCGTTGCGAGCGCCGAGGTTGACCATTTCACCGGAGCCGCCCGGCATGCTGGAGAAAAATGCGGTGGCGCGATCCTCGCCGGTGCGCCGCAGCAGCCAGACCCCGACCACGGCCGAAAGACTGGTCACCAGCGCGCCGAAGAAGATCAGCCCGAAATGACTCATGACCTGCTCCATCACCACGGGAGTGAAGTGCAGGCCAATGCCGATGCCGACGATCCACTGGCCGCACTTGCGTCCGCCCGGGATCTCGGCCAATTGCCAAGGGGTCAAGCAGCGTACCAGGATGATCGCCAGCAACGAGCCGACCATCCACGGCAGCGGCCAGCCGATCTGACTGGCGAGGTAACCGCCCAGCAGACCGACCAGCGGTGTTCCCCACCAGGTTTTCCAGGACCGGCGATCAGACATCGGCAATTGCGCGACGGGCCACGGAGCGCTTGCGCCAGATGCGCAGGATCGGCACCAGCAGCATCAGCACGATCAGCGCCCACACGGTGTTGGTGATCCCGCTCGACCAGAGGATCTCCAGCGAACCGTTGGAAATCGACAGCGCACGACGCAGGTTCTGCTCCATCAGGCCGCCGAGGATGAAGCCCAGCAGGACGGGCGACAACGGGAAGTCCAACTTGCGCAGGATATAGCCGAAGATGCCGATGCCGATCATCAGGAACAGGTCGAAGGTGGTGGCGTGCACCGCGTAGACACCGATCGCGGTAATGATCGCGATCATCGGCACCAGCGCCCAGTTCGGCACGGCGAGGATGCGGGTGAAGATGCGGATCATCGGGATGTTGAGGATCACCAGCATGACGTTGGCGATGAACAGCGAGGCAATCAGGCCCCAGACGATGTCAGGCTGCTGCTGGAACAACAGCGGGCCTGGGGTGATGTTGTACAGCGACAGGGCGCCGATCATCACCGCCGTGGTGCCCGAGCCCGGGACCCCGAGGGTCAGCATCGGTACCAGGGCGCCACAGGCTTCGGCGCCAATCGCGGTTTCCGGTGCCGCCAGGCCGCGCTTGTCGCCCTGGCCGAACTTGCCGCCAGGACCGGCGATCTTTTTCTCGGTCATGTAGGCCACGGCGCTGGCGAGGGTTGCACCGGCACCCGGCAATACCCCCATGATGAAACCCAGTACGCCACAGCGGATGTTCACCCAGAACACCGAGGCGGCTTCCTTGAAGTTGAACATCATGCGCCCGGTGGCCTTGAACGCTTCCTGGCCCCGGTGGGTTTTCTCCAGCAACAGCAGGATCTCGCTGATGGAGAACAGGCCCAGCACCAGCACCACGAATTGAATGCCGTCGGTGAGGTGGATGTTGTCCCCGGTGAAGCGGTACACGCCGCTGTTGGCGTCGATGCCGACCGTGGACAGGAACAGGCCGATCAGGGCCGCGATAAAGGTTTTCAGCGGCCGGTCGCCGGCCATGCCGCCCAGGCAGACAATCGCGAATACCATCAGTACGAAATATTCCGCTGGGCCGAAGGCGATTGCCCACTTGGCCAGTATCGGCGCAAACACCACCATGCCGCAGGTCGCAATGAACGCGCCGATGAACGAGCTCCAGGCCGACAACGACAAGGCCACCCCGGCCATGCCCTGGCGGGCCATCGGGTAGCCGTCGAGGGTGGTCATGACGGTTGAGGCTTCGCCGGGAATGTTCAGTAGGATCGAGCTGATCCGCCCGCCGTACTCGCATCCCAGGTATACCGCCGCCAACAGAATCAGCGCCGACTCCGGTGGCAGGCCCAGGGCGAAGGCGATGGGAATCAACAGGGCCACGCCGTTGATCGGACCCAGCCCCGGCAGCAGGCCGACGACGGTCCCGATCAAGGTTCCGCTCAACGCCGTGACCAGGTTGTAGGGCGTCAGGGCAACCCCAAAACCATGGCTCAAATAACCAAGAGTATCCATATCAGTTCTCCAGGACGTCGAGCAGGCCCAAGGGCAGCGGCACGTCCATGACTTTGTCGAACAACAGGTACAGACCCACGCTCAGCAGGCAGATGATCAGCGTGCCGGGCAGCCAGCGTCCGCCATACAGGCGCGCCATCGGGATACCCACCAGGATGCTGCTGAGGATGAACCCCAGGGGCTCGAAGAGCCCGGCGAACACCAGCAGCAACAGCACGCAGCGGCCGATCTTGCTCAGGGTCTCGCGGTCCAGTGGCGGGTCTTCTTCGCTGTGCTTGATCGGTGAGGGCCGGTACACTATGTAGATCAGGCCCAGCGCCATCAGTCCCAGCATCAGCAGGGGGAAGGCGCGTGGTCCGATCGGTTCGTAGGAAAAGGCTGCCTGGTAAGGCCAGGCCATAAGGATCAGGCACAGGCAGGCCAGCAACAGCACCGAAGCAAAAATGCGTTGTAACAGCATGACAAACTCCTGGGCCACGCCCCGATTGGTGCCAGGGCGGTGGCCGTGAGAACGAGGCGATTACTGGATCAGGCCGAACTCTTTGGCCAGCAGCTTGTAGTCCGCTACCTGTTGCTTCACGTAGGTGTCCAGCTCGACCCCGGTCATGGCGAACGGGAACAGTTCACGCTGGTCACGCAGCTTGGCGAACTCTTCGGAAGCCAGCAGTTTGTCGAAGGCATTTTTCCACCAGGCGTATTCGGCATCGCTGACCTTTGGCCCAAGGTAGAAGCCGCGCACCACCGGCCAGACGATGTCGTAGCCTTGCTCCTTGGCGGTGGGAATGTTCTTCATTTCAGGCTCGTCCAGGCGCTCGTTGGCGAACACGGCGAGCAGGCGCATGTCACCGCTCTGGATGTGCGGCATGGAGTCGGAGATGTCGGTACTGCCGACCTGGATGTGACCACCGAGCAGGGCAGTGGCAATTTCGCCACCGCCTTCGAGTGCCACGTACCGCAGGTCACGAGGGTTGATCCCGGCAGCCTTGGCGATCAGGGCGGTTTGCATCCAATCCTGGCTGCCCACGGTGCCGCCGGAACCTATTACCACTTTGCTCGGGTCTTTCTTCAGCGCCTGCACCAGGTCGTCGAGGTTCTTGTAGGGCGAATCGTTTTTCACGGCGATGGCGCCATAGCTGGTGCCGACTGCCGCCAACCAACGCACGGCGTTTTCATCAAAACGGCCGAACTTGCCCTGGGCCAGGTTCAACAGCGAACCGCTGGACCAGGCCACCAGGGTTCCGGCATCGGCAGGGCGCTGGGCGACCACCGCGTTGTACGCCACGGCGCCGACACCGCCGGGCATGTAGGTCACGCGCATCGGCTTGGACAGTAGCTTTTCGTTGACCAGCGCGCTCTGCACCAGCTTGCAGGTCAGGTCGAAACCACCGCCGGGCGACGCCGGGGCAATGCATTCCGGACGCTTGGGCTCAGTGCTGTCGGCGGCGAGCAGGGGGGCGGTGACCAGTAGGCAACTGGCGGCGAGAGCAAGGTTACGCAGCGAAAAATTCATCGGTCGTCTCCACAGGAGTTGTTATTGGAGTGGCACGGTTGTGGCTTGAATCCGTTACCAGAGGGCAACGCTGTAGCTCACCAGCACCCGCACTTCATCAGCGTCCCGGGCCGAATAGTTCGAACGATAGGTGGCATTGCGCAGGCGCAGGGCAACGTCCTTGAGGGCGCCGCTTTGCACCACGTACTTGATCTCGGTGTTGCGTTCCCATTCCTTGCCGGTCTCGCCATTGTTGAGCTTGATGTTGTCACCGCTCAGGTAACGGCTCATGAAGCTCAGGCCGGGCACGCCCAGCTTGGCGAAGTCGTAATCGTAACGGGCCTGCCAGGAGCGTTCTTCGGCGCCGGCGAAGTCGTTGATCTGCACGAAGTTGACCAGGTAGGGATCGGAGCCGTCGACATAGGGGAAGGCACTGTCGCCCGACATGTGCTGGTAACCGGCGCTGAATTTATGCCCGCTCAGGGCGTAGCTCAACAGGCCGTTGAGGGAGTTGTTGTCGATCTTGCCGCCGCGGGCCTGACCGGAATCGTCGCTGACCGCCAGGCGCAGGTCGGCGGCGAACGTCCCCGGACCTGCCGGCTGTGATGCCAGCAAACCGAGGAAGTGCTGGTTGTAGACCTCACCCAATTGAGCGAAGTGGTAGCTGGCGGTGATCTTGTCGGTGAACTTGTAGTCCAGGCCGCCGAAATCGAAATGGCTGCCCGCGACGGTGCCGGCGAAACGGCTGTTCTTGTTGTTCAGGGCGACGTCTTCGAAGTTGGTGCTGTCGCGGTCCTTGGCTTTGTCCAGGCGGCCGCCGGTGAAGGTCAGGTTCTTGATCTCCCTGGAGGTCAGCAGGCCGCCTTCGAAGGTCTGGGGCAGGATGCGTCCGTCGTTGGCCTTGAGGATCGGCAACTCGGGAATCAGGCTGCCGATCTTCAGCTCGGTGGCGGAGATCCTCACCTTGCCGGTGAGGCCTAGCTTGGAATATTCGTCGGCCGCGCGCCCGTCGTCATGGGTTGGCAACAGGCCAGTACCGGTACGGTCGGGGCTGGAGTCGAGCTTGATCCCGAGCATCCCCAGCGCGTCGACCCCGAACCCTACGGTGCCGTCGGTGTAGCCCGACTCGAGGTTGAGCATGAAGCCCTGGGCCCACTCGTCACGCTTGGATTGCTGGGCGCTGGTGCCACTGCGAAAGTCGCGGTTGAAGTACATGTTGCGGGTTTCCAGGGTCGCGCTGCTGTCTTCGAAGAAGGCGGCATGACTGGCAGGCGTAAAGCCGGCTAGGGCGGCGGCACTGGCAAGGGCGGTGGTACCAAGGCGGGAAAAACGAACAGGCAGGTAAGCCTGGGGCTGCGTAGACAGCATCGTGAAGCACTCCATTTATTGTTCTTATTGGGGCGAAAACGCATCGGGGCGTTTTTCGTTCACTACTCTCAAGGACACGGCAGTCGAAACTGTCCGTGGCTGGACTCTAGCGGGCCAACCTTTCGCTAACCTTTCAGAATACTTTCACCGGTTACGGGCTTCACAGCGGCGGATGCGGCTGTAAACTCCGCGCCGAAGAATGGCGTCGACCATCCCCACCTGAGGTAAAGATCCATGCGCGTGCTTCTCGTCGAAGACCATCTGCAGCTGGCCGAAAGTGTCGCCCAGGCGCTCAAGAGCACAGGGCTGACCGTGGATGTGCTGCACGATGGGGTGGCGGCCGACCTGGCCTTGAGCAGCGAGGACTACGCGGTGGCGATCCTCGATGTGGGCCTGCCGCGCATGGACGGTTTTGAAGTACTGGCGCGCTTGCGCAGCCGTGGCAAAAACCTCCCGGTGCTGATGCTGACCGCCCGCAGCGACGTCAAGGATCGGGTCCATGGGCTCAACCTCGGTGCCGACGACTACCTGGCCAAACCCTTCGAATTGACCGAGCTTGAAGCGCGGGTCAAGGCTCTGCTGCGCCGCAGCGTGTTGGGTGGCGAACGCCAGCAGCGTTGCGGGGGGCTGGTGTATGACCTCGACACCCGGCGCTTCAGCCTCGGTGACGAACTGCTGACCCTGACCTCCCGCGAGCAGGCCGTGCTCGAGGCGCTGATTGCCCGTCCTGGGCGGGTGATGAGCAAGGAGCAATTGGCCTCCCAGGTGTTCGGTCTCGACGAGGAGGCCAGCCCCGACGCCATCGAAATCTACGTGCACCGCCTGCGCAAGAAACTCGACGGGCACTCAGTGGCCATCGTCACGTTCAGGGGGTTGGGCTACCTGTTGGAAAGCCGTGATGCATAAGCCCAGGAGTCTGCGCTGGGGGTTGCTGGGCAACCTCGCGCTGTTGCTGGTGGTGCTGATGATCGCCAGCGGCCTGAGCGCCTACTGGAATGGCCGGGAAGCGGCCGACACCGCCTATGACCGGACCTTGCTGGCTTCGGCGCGGACCATCGCCGCCGGCCTGTCCCAGCGTGACGGCAGCCTCAGTGCCGATGTGCCGTACGTGGCGCTGGACACCTTCGCCTACGACAGTGCCGGGCGCATCTATTACCAGGTCAACGACATCCACCAGAAGCTGATTTCCGGTTACGAAAACCTCCCGGGCCCGCCGCCCGGCACCCCGCGCACCGACGACTATCCGGCGCTGGCACGCTTCTACAACGCCACTTACCTGGGCCAGAACGTGCGGGTCGTCAGCCTGCTCAAGGCAGTGAGCGAACCGAACATGAACGGCATGGCGGAAATTCGCGTGGCGGAAACCGACGAGGCGCGAGTGAGCATGGCCCGCAGCCTGATGGCCGATACCTTGCTGCGCCTGGGCATGCTCGCCGGAGGCGCCTTGCTCCTGGTGTGGTTTGCCGTGAGTGCCGCGTTGCGTCCGCTGGAGCGCTTGCGCACCGCGGTGGAAGAGCGCCAACCGGATGACTTGCGGCCGCTGCCGTTGGTCCAGGTACAGCGTGAATTGTGGCCTTTGGTGCGGGCCCTCAACCATTTCACCGAGCGCTTGCGCGGACAGTTCGAGCGCCAGGCGCAATTCATTGCCGACGCCGCCCACGAGTTGCGCACCCCGCTGGCGGCGCTCAAGGCGCGCCTTGAATTGGGCTTGCGCGCCACTGAGCCGCAGACCTGGCGCAGCACCCTGGAAAGCGCCGCCCAAGGCACCGATCGCCTGACGCACCTGGCCAATCAACTGCTGTCGCTGGCCCGGGTCGAGAATGGCGCGCGGGCGATTGCCGAGGGCGGGGCGCAGTTGCTCGACCTGAGCCAACTGGCGCGCGAACTCGGCATGGCCATGGCACCTCTGGCCCATGCCCGGGGGGTTGCCCTGGCGTTGGAAGCTGACGAACCGGTGTGGTTGCGCGGTGAGCCGACACTGCTCAACGAGCTGCTGAGCAACCTGGTGGACAACGCCCTGGCCCACACGCCAGCAGGTGGCAACGTGATCTTGCGCGTCAGCGCGCCGGCAGTGCTGGAGGTTGAAGATGACGGGCCGGGGATTCCGCTGGAGGAGCGTGACCGGGTGTTCGAACGCTTCTACCGCCGCAACCAGCAAGTCGCAGGGTCTGGCTTGGGGTTGGCGATTGTCGGGGAAATCTGCCGCGCGCACCTGGCCCACATTACCCTGCACGACGGTGCACAGGCGGGGCTGAAGGTTCGGGTCAGTTTTATCGCGGGCTAAAAACAACTAAGCCCGGCCGAGGCCGGGCTGTGAGCAGAGATTCAGCACTTAGCTGAGGTTGGCCGACCCGGTGCGATCGAAGCCATCAGCAGCGAGGGTAGCGGACCCGGTGCGGTCGAAGCCATCAGCGGCGAGGGTGGCGGACCCGGTGCGGTCGAAGCCATCAGCAGCGAGGGTAGCGGACCCGGTGCGATCAAAACCATCAGCGGCAATCGTGCGGTCATAACCGTCGGCGGCGAAGGTGTTGGCGGCCAGGACGGAGAGGGTCAGGGCGAGGATCAGTTGGGTTTTCATGGTGGTGACTCCGAGGTGTTGAGGATGTTGTGTGGGGTTGAAGCTGATACTACTCGGATGAATTTGATTAAAAAGCGCAAATAAATGCTCAAATAGATCGAATTATTAGATGTGATGGCCTTCAGGCCTATTCAAGCAATGCAGGCGGTAGAGGGTGGGGCTGCAGGCTCCAGATCTGGTGCGGCGGGCGTTTTTGCCGCAAGAACGATTTCCTGCGGCCGATGTTCGAAAGCACTTTTAAGTGCGGGGTGGATCAGCCGTTAGAGCAACCATTGCCCATGACGCTGTAACGCAGGATATGCCGTTGACCGCTCGAGTCTTCATATTCCATGCGCGCTGGCACAACTTCGCAAACACTGGGTATTTCGCTCATGGAGATAACTTTGGCGATATCCAGGTGGGTGGAGTAAGTGTATTCCTCTACCGCTACTGTATTGCCTGCAACATCAGTCGGGACCTCGTCTGCCATGGCGGTAACGCACAGACTGCTGAGGGCCAGAACCAATAAAGCTTTCATTTGAAATTTACCTTTCTGAGGTCGAGATGGGTCACGCAGCCTTTGTGGGGCTGCGTGTATATCTGGATTTAGTTACTGTGGATTAACTGCCTTCGTGGGGGCTGCAACTGGGTTAATCACATTGCCGAGTTGGCGAGGCGGATTCTAGGCGTGGGGCGCGGATTCATATAGCCGCGCTTTTGATAAACACTGTTGACAGATCTTGTAACAATCCCCGAAACATCGGCTACCTGGGACGTCCGTACGGCTATGCGCCGGGAAATCTGGACGATTTGTAGGGGCTTGTTACTACCATCGTCGAATGGTTCTATAGGCCCGCCTCGGGCTACAACGGGGTCATACAAAAACAACTATTTCACCGAGGTAAAGAAAGATGAGTGCGGCTTCTCTGTATCCCGTTCGTCCCGAGGTTGCGGCCAATACCCTGACTGACGAGGCGACCTACAAGGCCATGTACCAGCAGTCTGTCGTCAACCCGGACGGCTTCTGGCGCGAACAAGCCAAGCGCCTCGACTGGATCAAGCCTTTCACCACGGTGAAGCAGACCTCGTTCGACGACCACCATGTCGACATCAAGTGGTTCGCCGACGGCACCCTCAACGTTTCCTACAACTGCCTCGACCGTCACCTGGCCGAGCGCGGCGACCAGATCGCGATCATCTGGGAAGGCGATGACCCAACCGAGAGCCGCAACATCACCTACCGCGAGCTGCACGAACAAGTCTGCAAGTTTGCCAACGCCCTGCGTGGCCAGGATGTGCACCGCGGCGACGTGGTGACTATCTATATGCCGATGATCCCCGAAGCCGTGGTCGCCATGCTGGCCTGCACCCGGATCGGCGCGATTCACTCGGTGGTGTTCGGCGGTTTCTCGCCCGAAGCCCTGGCCGGGCGGATCATCGACTGCAAATCGAAAGTGGTGATCACCGCGGACGAAGGCCTGCGTGCCGGCAAGAAAATTTCCCTCAAGGCCAACGTCGACGACGCGCTGACCAACCCGGAAACCAGCAGCATCCAGAAAGTCATCGTGTGCAAGCGCACCGGTGGCGACATCAAGTGGAACCAGCATCGCGACATCTGGTACGAAGACCTGATGAAAGTCGCGGGCACCGTCTGCGCGCCGAAAGAAATGGGCGCCGAAGAAGCGCTGTTCATCCTCTACACCTCCGGCTCCACCGGTAAGCCAAAGGGCGTTCAGCACACCACCGGCGGCTACCTGCTGTACGCGGCGCTGACCCATGAGCGCGTGTTCGACTACCGTCCGGGCGAAATCTACTGGTGCACCGCCGACGTCGGCTGGGTCACTGGCCACACCTACATCGTCTACGGTCCGCTGGCCAATGGCGCAACCACCCTGTTGTTCGAAGGTGTGCCGAACTACCCGGACATCACCCGGGTGGGGAAAATCGTCGACAAGCACCAGGTCAATATCCTCTACACCGCGCCGACCGCGATCCGCGCCATGATGGCCTCCGGCACTGCCGCCTGCGAAGGCACCGATGGCAGCAGCCTGCGCCTGTTGGGTTCGGTGGGCGAGCCGATCAACCCGGAAGCCTGGGACTGGTACTACAAGAACGTCGGACAATCGCGTTGCCCGATCGTCGACACCTGGTGGCAGACCGAAACCGGCGCCACCCTGATGAGCCCGCTGCCGGGCGCTCACGCCCTCAAGCCGGGCTCTGCGGCGCGTCCGTTCTTCGGCGTGGTGCCGGCGCTGGTGGATAACCTGGGCAACATCATCGAGGGCGCCGCCGAAGGCAACCTGGTGATCCTCGACTCGTGGCCAGGCCAGGCCCGTACCCTGTACGGCGACCATGACCGTTTTGTCGACACCTACTTCAAGACCTTCCGCGGCATGTACTTCACCGGCGACGGTGCTCGTCGCGACGAAGACGGCTACTGGTGGATCACCGGCCGGGTGGATGACGTGCTCAACGTCTCCGGCCACCGCATGGGCACCGCCGAGATCGAGAGCGCGATGGTCGCCCACCCGAAAGTCGCCGAGGCCGCGGTAGTCGGTGTGCCGCACGACATCAAGGGCCAGGGGATCTATGTCTACGTCACCCTCAACGGTGGCGAAGAGCCGAACGAAGCGTTGCGCCTGGAACTGAAGAACTGGGTGCGCAAGGAGATCGGTCCGATCGCCTCACCGGATGTCATCCAGTGGGCGCCGGGGTTGCCGAAAACCCGTTCGGGGAAAATCATGCGCCGCATCCTGCGCAAGATTGCCACGGCTGAGTACGATGGCTTGGGTGACATCTCGACCCTGGCCGACCCGGGTGTGGTGCAGCATTTGATCGATACTCACAAGACGATGAATGTTGCGTAAGCGCTGATTCTGAGTCACTGAAAGCCCCGTCAGGTGTGAGCCTGGCGGGGCTTTTTCATGCCTGACGTTTTTGTGGTGACTGCACTGGTCTCTTCGCGGGCAAGCCCGCTCCCACAGGGGGTTTCGGTGTGCACGCGATCTGAGTCACGCCACAAAAACTGTGGGAGCGGGCTTGCCCGCGATGACGATCTGTCAGGCACCACTTAAACACCGGCCAATAATTATCGGCTTCTATCCTCGGAACATTCTTACTGTTACCCGCGTTCTTTCAAGTTACTGAATGTGTAACCGCATCACGCCGATCCGGGGCGTAGGGAAACGCCGCGCTCCAAATCAGGGGCTCAAACGCCCCCCATAAAAATAAGACCCCACGCTGCGCTTGCCGGATTAGAAGGGTTTGCCAATAATAGGCCCGCAATTTGCAGTATTGATCGGTTCACTGTCTTTTTCTCTTGCATGATTTTGCAGGGCTGTCAACGTGCCTAAACGGCTTTCTCGGTGCTTCTGTAATTTGTTGTCGCATTGAAGAAATATCGACTTCGGGCCTGTCGTTAGAATGCCGATCACTCGCTCGTCGTTGTCCGCGTTGAAAACAACGCGCGCCGACCAGGACGCAGCAACGTTTTTTACGTTTAACCCATTCGCATATTGGGCTGATGCTCACTCTGCCGTTTTCGCCCTTTACCGATGGAGTCCTAAGATGAAGAAACTCGTGCTTCTTGGCGCCCTGGCACTGTCCGTGCTGTCCCTGCCAACGTTCGCCGATGAAAAGCCTCTGAAAATTGGTATCGAGGCGGCTTACCCTCCGTTCGCGTCCAAGTCGCCGGACGGCAGCATCGTTGGTTTCGACTACGACATCGGCAACGCCTTGTGCGAAGAGATGAAGGTCAAGTGCGTTTGGGTCGAGCAAGAGTTCGACGGCCTGATCCCGGCACTCAAGGTGCGCAAGATCGACGCCATCCTGTCGTCCATGTCGATCACCGAAGATCGCAAGAAGTCCGTGGACTTCACCAACAAGTACTACAACACCCCGGCACGCCTGGTGATGAAGGCCGGCACCCAGGTTGGCGACAACCTGGCCGAGCTCAAGGGCAAGAACATCGGTGTGCAGCGTGGTTCGATTCACGAGCGTTTCGCTCGTGAAGTCCTGGCCCCGCTGGGTGCGGAAATCAAGCCATACGGTTCGCAGAACGAGATCTACCTGGACGTGGCTGCCGGTCGCCTCGACGGCACCGTGGCAGACGCTACCCTGTTGAATGATGGCTTCCTGAAAACCGACGCTGGCAAAGGCTTCGCGTTTGTTGGCCCGGCCTTCACCGACGTCAAATACTTCGGCGACGGCGTGGGTATCGCAGTACGCAAGGGTGATGCGTTGAAAGACAAGATCAACACCGCGATCACTGGCATTCGCGAGAATGGCAAGTACAAGCAAATCCAGGACAAGTACTTCGACTTCGACATTTACGGCAAGTAAATCGTCGCAGCGACAAGTCCGAAATGGCGCAAGCAACAGGATCTCTGAGGTTTGCGCCATTTTTTCATCCCAATTTTCGAGGACCTGAATCATGTTGAAAGGCTACGGGGCTGTCATCCTCGATGGCGCATGGCTGACGCTTCAGCTCGCCTTGTCGTCCATGGCCCTGGCCATTGTTCTGGGTCTGATCGGGGTCGCATTGCGCCTGTCGCCGGTACGCTGGCTGGCCTGGCTGGGCGATCTGTACTCCACGGTAATCCGCGGTATTCCCGACCTGGTACTGATCCTGCTGATTTTCTACGGCGGTCAGGACCTGCTCAACCGCGTAGCGCCGTTGCTTGGTTATGACGACTACATCGACCTGAATCCGCTGGTCGCCGGTATCGGCACCTTGGGCTTCATCTTCGGTGCGTACCTGTCGGAAACCTTTCGCGGTGCCTTCATGGCGATCCCCAAGGGGCAGGCCGAGGCGGGCATGGCCTACGGCATGAGCAGCTTCCAGGTGTTCTTCCGGGTCCTGGTGCCACAGATGATTCGCCTGGCAATTCCCGGCTTCACCAACAACTGGCTGGTATTGACCAAGGCCACTGCGCTGATTTCGGTGGTGGGTCTGCAAGACATGATGTTCAAGGCCAAGCAGGCGGCAGATGCCACCCGCGAGCCTTTCACCTTCTTCCTCGCGGTGGCGGCAATGTACCTGGTGATCACCAGTGTCTCGTTGCTGGCATTGCGTCACCTTGAGAAGCGCTACTCGGTAGGCGTAAGGGCGGCTGATCTATGATCTTCGACTACAACGTCATCTGGGAGGCACTGCCGCTGTACCTCGGCGGCCTGCTGACCACTTTGAAACTGCTCGGGCTGTCGCTGTTCTTCGGCTTGCTGTGCGCCTTGCCCCTGGGCTTGATGCGGGTGTCCAAGCAGCCGGTCATCAACATGACCGCCTGGCTCTACACCTACGTGATCCGCGGCACGCCGATGCTGGTGCAGCTGTTCCTGATCTACTACGGGTTGGCCCAGTTCGAAGCCGTGCGCGAGAGTTTCCTCTGGCCATGGCTGTCGAGCGCGACCTTCTGCGCGTGCCTGGCCTTTGCCGTCAACACCAGCGCCTACACCGCCGAAATCATCGCCGGCAGCCTGCGGGCCACGCCCAATGGCGAGATCGAAGCGGCCAAGGCCATGGGCATGTCGCGCTTCAAGATGTACAAGCGCATCCTGCTGCCATCGGCGTTGCGCCGGGCGCTGCCGCAGTACAGCAACGAAGTGATCATGATGCTGCAGACCACCAGTCTGGCGTCCATCGTGACCCTGATCGACATCACCGGTGCCGCGCGTACCGTCAACGCCCAGTACTACCTGCCGTTCGAAGCCTACATCACCGCCGGCGTGTTCTACCTGTGCCTGACGTTCATCCTGGTGCGCCTGTTCAAGATGGCCGAGCGCCGCTGGCTGGGCTACATGGCCCCACGGAAGCACTGATATGGAACGTATCGACCATCAGTTACCGTGGAGCCACCTGGGTAGCGAGCGCCATGTTTCGGTGTTCCGCTTCGGCGCTGGCGAGCGCAAGGCCTATATCCAGGCCAGCCTGCACGCCGACGAGTTGCCGGGGATGCGCACGGCCTGGGAGCTGAAAAAGCGCCTGGCCGAACTCGAAGCCCAAGGTGCCCTCAACGGGGTGATCGAGCTGGTACCGGTGGCCAACCCGCTGGGCCTTGGGCAGTTGCTCCAGGGCAACCACCAAGGTCGTTTCGAGGCGGGCAGCGGCAAGAATTTCAACCGCGATTTCGTCGAGCTGAGTGCGCCGGTGGCCGCCCAGCTCGAAGGTCGCCTGGGGGATGATCCGCACGCCAATGTCCAGTTGATCCGCCCGGCCATGAGTGATGCGCTGGCCGCATTGCCCGCGCCCAGCAGTCAATTGCAGGGCATGCAGCGGATCTTGCTGAGCCATGCCTGCACTGCCGACGTGGTGCTGGACCTGCATTGCGACGCCGAAGCCGCGCTGCACATGTATGCCTTGCCGCAGCACTGGCCGCAGTGGCGTTCGCTGGCCGCGCACTTGAATGTGCGGGTCGGGTTGCTGGCGGAAGACTCCGGCGGCAGCTCCTTTGATGAAGCCTGCTCGTTGCCGTGGCTGCGTTTGGCCCGGCAGTTTCCCCAGGCACAAATTCCCCTGGCGTGCCTGGCGACCACCATCGAGCTGGGCGGTCAGGCAGACACTGGGCGTGCCCAGGCCGAAGGTTACGCCGAGGGCATCCTGGCGTTCCTTGCCGAGCAGGGCCTGATCAAGGGTCAATGGCCGGCCCCGTTGCACGAAGCCTGCGAAGGGCTGCCGTTCGAAGGCACCGAGCTGCTGTTTGCGCCGCATCCGGGCGTGGTGAGTTTCTTGCGTGAGCCGGGCGAGTGGGTCGAGGCCGGTGAGCAGATTTTTGAAGTGATTGATCCTTTGGCTGATCGGGTCAGCACCGTGTGTGCTGGTACGGCCGGCGTGCTGTTTGCCGTTGAACGGCTGCGGTATGCCCAACCCGGTTTCTGGCTGGCCAAGGTGGCGGGGCGCGAAGCGCTGCGTCACGGGCGCTTGCTCAACGACTGACTGTTTTTGTGAGAACCGACAGCATGTACAAACTTGAAGTCCAAGACCTGCATAAACGCTATGGCAGTCACGAAGTGCTCAAGGGCGTGTCCCTGAAGGCAGCGGCAGGCGATGTGATCAGCATCATCGGCTCCAGTGGCTCCGGCAAAAGTACCTTCCTGCGCTGCATCAACCTGCTGGAGCAGCCGCACGCGGGCAAGATCCTGCTCAACAACGAAGAGTTGAAGCTGGTGGCCGGCAAGGACGGCGCGATGAAGGCGGCCGACCCCAAGCAACTGCAACGCATGCGTTCGCGCCTGTCGATGGTGTTCCAGCATTTCAACCTGTGGTCGCACATGACCGCGCTGGAAAACATCATGGAAGCGCCCGTGCACGTGCTGGGCATGTCCAAGGCCCAAGCGCGGGAAAAGGCCGAGATGTACCTGGCCAAGGTCGGCGTGTCCCATCGCAAGGACGCCTACCCGGGCCATATGTCCGGTGGCGAGCAACAGCGCGTGGCGATTGCCCGGGCGCTGGCGATGGAGCCTGAGGTGATGCTGTTCGACGAACCGACGTCGGCGCTCGACCCGGAGCTGGTTGGCGACGTGCTCAAGGTCATGCAGGCCCTGGCCCAGGAAGGCCGGACCATGGTGGTGGTGACCCACGAGATGGGTTTTGCCCGGGAAGTCTCGAACCAGTTGGTGTTCCTGCACAAAGGTGTGGTCGAGGAAAGTGGCAACCCGCGCGAAGTGCTGGTCAATCCACAGTCCGAACGCCTGCAGCAATTCCTCTCCGGCAGCTTGAAATAGTCAAGGCTGCTGTCTCGCCCTGTAGGAGCGAGCTTGCTCGCGAAGATCGTCAACGATAACGCGGGAAGCCTGATGCTCCGTGGCGTTCTCAGGTTTTTCGCGAGCAAGCTCGCTCCTACAGAGGAGCGGGTCTTCATCGTTTTTTGAGATTTGTGTTGGTTTACGGGCTAGCATTGGCCTTTGTCTTCATTACTGTTACTGGCTTCGGATAGCATTCCATGACCGCCCACAAAATTGGTTTCCTGATTTGGCCCAGCACTAAAGCCTTGACGCTAGCGCTGGCCGAGGAGGCCTTGCGTGTTGCTCAGCGCGTGCATCCGGAAGTGGTTTACGAACTGGTGTTCCTGCAGGCCGAACCCCCGAGCGAGGGGGCCTGGCAATTGCCTGGCGAGGCCTGGAGCGGCAAGCTGGAAAACTTCCAGAAGCTGTTCCTGCTCGCCGACGAGCCACCCACCGCGCTGGCACCGGCACTGAGCAGTGCGCTCAAGCAGTTGGTGCGCGCCGGTTGTGTGATTGGCGGTCTGTCGGCTGGTGTCTATCCCCTGGCGCAATTGGGTCTGCTCGATGGTTACCGCGCTGCGGTGCACTGGCGTTGGCAGGACGATTTTGCCGAGCGCTTCCCCAAGGTGATTGCCACCAGTCATCTGTTCGATTGGGATCGTGATCGCCTGACGGCGTGCGGCGGGATGTCGGTGCTTGACCTGTTGCTGGCAGTTTTGGCGCGAGACCATGGGGCCGAGCTGGCCGGAGCAGTGTCGGAAGAGTTGGTGGTCGAGCGGATTCGTGAAGGAGGTGAGCGTCAGCGCATTCCCTTGCAGAATCGCCTCGGCTCCAGCCATCCAAAACTCACGCAAGCCGTGTTGCTGATGGAAGCCAACATCGAAGAGCCGCTCACCACCGACGAAATCGCCCAGCATGTGTGCGTGTCCCGTCGGCAGCTGGAGCGGATTTTCAAGCAGTACCTCAACCGTGTGCCGAGCCAGTACTACCTGGAGTTACGCCTGAACAAGGCCCGGCAGATGTTGATGCAAACCAGCAAGTCGATCATTCAGATCGGCTTGTCCTGTGGCTTCTCCTCCGGGCCGCATTTCTCCAGCGCCTACCGCAACTTCTTCGGCGCCACGCCGCGAGAAGACCGTAACCAGCGCCGCAGCAGCAGCCCGTTCGAACTGTCGTCGGTGCCGTCGGAACGCGGCTAGGCCGCGGTTGGCCATGGGGAGCGCGAGCTCCCCATGGCCTGACTCAATAGCGAGTACTCAGGTTTCAATATCTGTATCAGGCGCCGGATCAATGGGGGCGGGTAGGTCGGTTTGCTCGAACCCTAGATCATTTTCGGTTGCGTGGTAGTAAGCGGCGATGCGTTGCATGCTTTGTTCGGTGAATGGATTGCCACTGAAGTCAAAGCTTTCACCGACATCGGGATCGACCTCCATGAGCTCGACGGGCATCTCGGTAATGGCGTTGTAGCTCAGGTCGACATCCGTCCAGGAGTTGATGCTCAACACTCCTCTAGGGATCTCGGTGATGCCTGTATGGCTAAGGTCCAATGAGGAGATATCCGTCATCTGGCTGAGGTCGGGGCTAAGGCCTAGCGGATTGTCCCGCAGGTTCAAGTGGTCAAGATTATTCATGCCCGCCAATCCATCGACGGTTTCCTGGGTCAGGGTGATCCTGCATTCAGACAAGCTCAGTACTGTCAGCCTGCGCATTCTGAAGACGCCATCGGGGATGTTATCCAGTTGGTATCCGCGCACGGTCAGGCTGTCCAGGTTCGGAAAAGCTTCCAGGAATCGGCTGATTCGCGGGGCAATGTCTCCTGCGCTCGTCAGGTATATTTCTGGCACATGGCCGAAGTCCGCTGTCAGCACCGGCAAGTCGCCCATGATTGTCAGGTGTGAGGTGAAACCATATTCGCTGACGGCTATGCTTTCGATCGGTATCTGGCGCCAGCATTGTTCCAGCTTTTGCTTGAACTCATCTCTTTTGACGTGCTCGGCAAACAGCTCGTCGGCCGTCATGGGGGCGCCAGTAACGGCGTGGTTGTCCGGCACATTGGCCGTCCATAGACTCAGGTCGTTACGGAGTCTGGTGAGCTCAAGTTCGCGGCGTGTCAGGTCGGCTCGACCGTCTGTCAGTGTTCCAGGTAAGCGATAGATGAAATCACTGGCTTCTTCATTGTCCAGGCTGGGATACAGGGCTTTGGCTCGATCGATATCGGCCTGTTCGGCATAGACCCCAAAGTCTTTCTCGGTCCGGCTGTAGTGAATCTTTACACGTTCACGGGTGAGCGGGGACAGTGGGTTGTTGCCAAAATCAAATCCCTCACTGATGTTGCCGGGAAGGTCGAAGAGGGCAGCGGGTAATTCGGTGATCTGGTTGTTATTGAAAATGGCTGTTCGAATGTGAGGGTGATTCACCAGCCCGTCTGGAATGCTGGAAATTCCGGTGTTGGAAAGGTCGATGTAGGTCAGCTCAGGCATGGTGGCCAGATTGGGTGTGAGCCCCAATGGATTGTTGTACAGGTCCAGAACGGAAAGCTTGCTCAGCGATGACAGTGTTGCCTGGCTTTGGGCGGTGAGTACAAGGCCGCAGTCGCTCAGTATCAGCTCCTCGAGTGCCGGCAGGGCATTGATCGGTTGCGGTAGCTCCTGCAGGGTAAAGTTGCGCAGCTCCAGGTGGCGCAGGTTCGGGAAGCGTTCCAGAAACGGGTCAAGGGCGCGTGCGCTCGCGCTGTTGTGGAGCGACAAGGAGGAGACATGACCGAAGTCGGCGCTCAGGACGGGGAGATCGCCGATGATGGGTTGGGAGAAATTAAAGATGTGGCCGCTTATGGCCCCCAAATTCTCATCGGAAAAATCAGTCTCCCGGCGCCAGCAGCGGAGTATTTGCTCCCTGAGCAATCGGCGGTTTTGGGTCTCGGTCAGCAACGCCTGTTCACTGAGCGCGACATGGGTTTGCGGGTGTACGGCGGGCGGATTGTTGGCCCAGATATGCAGGTCCTCCTGCAGTTGGTAGTACTCGTTGCGCAGGCGTGAGAGTTCCGCGCGCGGGCCGTCGGGGTGGCTTTGCAGTCGTTGGAGCAGGGTCTGGATCTCTTCGGGGGGAAGGTTGGGATAAAGCTCTCGTGTGCGATCTTCCAGTGTGCGTGGTTGGTCGCCGGTACTGCGGCGATAGCCTTCGGACCCGAGCAGGCGGAGGGTCTCAATGACCGGTTTGGGTGTGGGGGGGAGTGACAGGGCTGTTCGTAACTCGGCTCGTTCCAGGGGGAAGTCCCGGATTGCCTGTTTCAGTTTTCCGCTTTCGCCGATATGAATGTCCAGGCTGTTTCGCTGGGCATCCGGCAAGGCTTGCAGTACGGCGCCATAGAGATCGGTGGCAGCGGAAAGTTGCAAGCCTTCGTCATCGTAGGCCTGGTACCGGCCATCGCTGGTCAGCACCAGCACTTTGCGGATAGAGGCCTGGGCGCCACCTATGCCGTCGACCTGCGGGCCTTCAAAGGCCTGGTCATGGATGTCGATCCGCACATCGGATGACCAGCCGGGTAACCGTTCGAGCGAGCGCAGGGCCAGTCTTTCGGTGTCCGCCGAGTCAGGCGAATCCAGATACAACCCTTCATACGCACGCGTGACTCGCACCTCTTCATTGGCCTGTTGTGCAAGGTCCTCCAGGCGCTTCGGCAGGTGCCCGTTATCGATTTCCTTAAGCTCGTCGCCGCTGGCCAGGCTCAGCAACTCTCGGGCAACGCTCCGGGGTAGCCCCGGTGTCGCCTCAATGATTGTTTGGGCGTGAGGGTCTTGCGTAGCCTCCTGTCCTCTGTAGCGTGACTCGAAAAGCGTGGCACGTTTGTCTTTGGCGATTTGCCCGAGCTTTTTTCTCAGGTGACTGGCACGAATGTCGAGATTGATCGTCGGGGCACCGAAGCTTTCGCCGAACATGGTCTTGATCTCACTCTGGTCGAGGGATTCCAGTACGGTTTTAAGCAAGTCACCATTGTTCAATTGGGCTTCGTGTATCTGTATGACGGGCAGGTGCTCCTTCGCGGAGAACTCCCAGACTGGCTGTCCATCGGCGTCGAGAAAACGGAGTGCTTTGGTTGCTGGCCATAGACCGTCGCTCGTCAGCAATTGCAACTGGGCTTGCGGATCGGCTTTGCGATACACCAGGGGGTCATCACTGTTGAGCTGATCGATCAGGCCCTGAATCGCTTTTTCAATTCGCATGCGTTCAAGGGTGTCTGTCAGAAGTGGCGGTTCAGACTCACTATGGACATGCATCTTGCGCAGCATGTTTTCATGGCCGTTGCTGATGTCCAGGGCCTGGTCGAGTTCAAGATCGGTGAAGGCATCGACGTTGTGGCCGAGACGGCGAACCAGTCTTGCTTTGTCCCAGTGCAGAGGATGATCGAGCTCGGTTTTCCATGCACCTGAACCATTGTGTTTCAGCGGTGATCGATAGGCCTCGGGTCGTGTGGGGTGTTGCAGGTAGCAGGCGTTGGTGTCGGCCGCTGTTTGCACTGAGTAGTGTTTGCCCTCGATCTGCACGACGCGCTTGCCTTGATGCTGATAGAAGCCTTGGGCGTCCGGTTTCGAGCCTTCTGGTAGCTGGGTTTTCAGCTCGTAGGCGCTCAGGTCGGGTTTCCAGTACCGGGTTTTGCCACCGTGTGCCGAGACCGGTTTGAATTGATCGATGAAGGTGACAATTTCCTTGGGTAGCAGGGTGCGGAATTCGCCCGCCGCGACCACGCCACCGGCGGCAAAGGTACCCAGCTGGATGACCGACTCGACCACGCCCATGAAATGCTCGAAGGCTTCACTTTTCAGGCCTTGGGCCCACTCAATGACGCTTTCGAATGTCTCGTCCAGTAATTGATAGGCCATGTAGGCCATCATCAACTCCCCCGCAAAAGGTACGAAGGGGGCTACCACGAGCACTGCGATCTCGAGGATCGAGGTCGCGATGTTGACGAAAGAGTCCCACAGCGCCCAGCGGGCTTTCTGATCGGTTGTTGCGGTTGATACGGCCATGACCCGTGCATCATTGAGGATTTTGTTCAGCTTGCCCTGGTAGAGGTGTTGCCACAGTCTGCGCCTGATGGGGGTGGCGGAGAACTGGAGGTCGGGATTGTCGATGGCGGATTCGCGCCATGAGGCCTGTGGGTCGCCCTGTTGGTGTTGATGCCATGTGACTTCCGTGAGGCGATTGGCAAGGTTGCCAAAGAAATAGCCTCGGTGTTCGTGGGCAATGAACCGGCTGAAGAATGTTCGATAGTCGGTATCGCGCAGTTGTTCAGTCAGCCTTCGCATGAAATCAGCGGTCGACGGGTACTCCCTGATCGGGTGATTGGGATCATCCGGGACATAGGCCACCACTCGCACCGGCCTGCGGCTCTGCTCAAGGTTCGGGGCAAACAGCACAATGCCGGTGAGCGTCGAGGACATTATCCTGAGGTCGTGACAGTGCACGGCTTCACCTTTCATCCTCATGCCCCGTACGCCCTGGAGCATGCCCTGAATCAGCAGGAAATAATCCGACTGAATATGGCCACTCATCCATGCAAATCGCAGTGCCGCCTTCAGCGCGGCTTTCTGGCTCTGGATGACCTTGGGTTGGAGAATCGCGGCGGCGACCGGATTGGAGACGCCCAGGTTGTCTTCGAGGTAAGTCTTGTACTGGGCGCCAATATCCAGTTCCCGGCACAGTCGGGTAAAGGCCGGGATGCCGATCGTTGCCTTGAGTGCGGGCAGGGTGGTGAACTGCCCCGTGGCCGAGGGTTTAGTGATGAAGGTTGAGTCAGGTTCGTAGGCGTCGGCTTCGGTTTCCTTGCTTTCAAAGTTGTGCAGCGCCGCGTCCAGCAACGAAACCGTCCAGGTCCGGGCGGCTCCAGACTGAATCGGGAACCAGGGGATTGTCGCGGGGATATACAGACGCAAGAAGGTTTTCTTGACGTCCACCTCCAGGTTGAAGCGGGTTTTCAGCGCATTCCTGAGTAAGGGTTCGGCGAAGCTGTTGACGTCTTGCAGGCGTTCCAGCGCCTGGTCCACAGCATTTTGTGCGCTCCAGTGAGCGGCGTTGAGAGTGTCGAGCTCGGTATGCTGGTCGGCCGGTGCCGTGGTCAAGCGGTCGGGCAACTGTGGTCGTGTGCGTTTGAGGGCCTGGCGCCTGGCGGGTGATGCCTTGGCGAGCCAGTCGGGAACGGCGTTTCTGAGGGGCAGATAGTGGCTGTCGGGGTGTTCTGAGTGGTGGGTGTTGAGTGTGGTTGCGGAGTGTTGTCCTTCAGGTAATGACATCGTGTTCATCCTTGGCTGTCTAAAGAGTGCCAAGCAGATCAGAGGGCAACGGCCAGGGTGCGCTACATAGTTACGGGCGGACACACGGCTCGAAATCAAATCCCGGTAATCCTGCCTCTAACCTGCGCAGGCAGTTTAAACTGCGCCTTTGCGACGCTATTTGTCGCATTGCCGTAAACCCGGTCAAAAGCGGGTTTTGCGCTATAAGAAGTTGTCGCTTGGCGGCAAGGCCAAGCCGGAAACTGTCCTTACAATCCTCACCAAGCTCGCCAGTTCCAGGCGGGTGTTTCTCATCAGGAGACTCCGATGTCCGTTGAGCACGCTGCGGTACAACGCGCCGATTTTGACCAGGTTATGGTTCCCAACTATGCGCCTGCCGCTTTCATCCCAGTGCGTGGTGAAGGTTCCCGCGTTTGGGACCAGTCCGGTCGCGAGCTGATCGACTTCGCCGGCGGGATTGCCGTCAACGTATTGGGTCACGCCCACCCGGCACTGGTCGGTGCCTTGACCGAGCAAGCGAACAAGCTGTGGCACGTGTCCAACGTGTTCACCAATGAGCCGGCCTTGCGCCTGGCCCATAAGCTGATCGACGCGACCTTTGCCGAGCGCGTGTTCTTCTGCAACTCCGGCGCTGAAGCCAACGAGGCCGCCTTCAAGCTGGCCCGGCGGGTCGCCCATGATCGTTTCGGTCCTGAGAAGTACGAAATCATCGCCGCGCTCAACAGCTTCCACGGCCGTACGCTGTTCACCGTCAACGTTGGTGGCCAGTC
Source organism: Pseudomonas sp. P5_152 (assembly GCF_033989915.1). Classification (NCBI taxonomy): domain Bacteria; kingdom Pseudomonadati; phylum Pseudomonadota; class Gammaproteobacteria; order Pseudomonadales; family Pseudomonadaceae; genus Pseudomonas; species Pseudomonas sp. P5_152. The sequence continues at coordinate 4,504,302 of NZ_JASFAH010000002.1, forward strand.
CAAGTACTCCGACGGTTTTGGTCCGAAGATCACAGGCATCAGCCACGTGCCGTACAACGACCTGGCCGCGCTGAAAGCCGCGATTTCCGACAAGACCTGCGCCGTCGTGCTGGAGCCGATCCAGGGCGAGGGCGGGGTATTGCCGGCCGAGCTGGCGTACCTGCAAGGGGCCCGTGAACTGTGCAACGCGCACAACGCCCTGCTGGTGTTCGACGAAGTGCAAACCGGTATGGGCCGCAGCGGCAAGCTGTTCGCCTACCAGCACTACGGTGTGACGCCGGACATCCTGACCAGCGCCAAGAGCCTGGGCGGTGGTTTCCCGATCGCCGCCATGCTGACCACCGAAGACCTGGCCAAGCACCTGGTCGTCGGCACCCACGGCACCACTTACGGTGGCAACCCGCTGGCGTGTGCAGTGGCCGAAGCGGTGATCGACGTGATCAACACCCCTGAAGTGCTCAATGGGGTGAATGCCAAGCACGACAAGTTCAAGGCGCGCCTGGAGCAGATCGGCGAGAAGTACGGTCTGTTTACTCAGGTCCGTGGTTTGGGTCTGCTGATCGGTTGCGTGCTGAGCGATGCCTGGAAAGGCAAGGCCAAGGACATCTTCAACGCCGCTGAAAAAGAAGGCCTGATGATCCTGCAAGCTGGTCCGGACGTGATCCGTTTTGCGCCGAGCCTGGTGGTTGAAGACGCTGATATCGATGCCGGTCTGGACCGCTTCGAACGCGCTGCCGCCAAACTGACACAAGCCTGATAGACCCTTCGGCGCCTGATCATTCAGGTGTCGAACCCAATTTTTGTTCCGGTCCTGCTTTTCTGTAGGAGCGAGCCTGCTCGCGATGGTGTGTCAGGCGACATCATTGTTGCTGAACCACCATCGCGAGCAGGCTCGCTCCTACAAGGGGCCGGCTATTTTCCTCAAAGAGTTTTCAAGAAAGGAGTGACACCATGCTGGTGATGCGCCCTGCGCAAATGGCTGATCTGGGCGAGGTACAGCGTCTGGCTGCGGACAGCCCGATTGGTGTCACTTCCCTGCCGGATGACGTTGAACGCCTGAGCGACAAGATCGCCGCGAGCGAAGCCTCGTTCGCCGCCGAAGTCAGCTTCAACGGTGAGGAGAGCTATTTCTTCGTGCTCGAAGACAGCACCACCGGCAAGCTGGTGGGCTGCTCGGCCATCGTTGCCTCGGCCGGTTATTCGGAACCTTTCTACAGCTTTCGCAATGAAACCTTCGTCCACGCCTCCCGCGAGCTGAAGATCCACAACAAGATCCACGTGCTCTCCCAGTGCCATGACCTGACCGGCAACAGCTTGCTGACCAGCTTCTACGTGCTGCCGGAGCTGGTGGGTTCGGCCTGGTCGGAACTCAACTCCCGCGGTCGCTTGCTGTTCGTCGCCAGCCACCCCGAGCGGTTCGCCGATTCGGTGGTGACCGAGATCGTCGGCTACAGCGATGAACAGGGCGACTCACCGTTCTGGGACGCCATCGGCCGTAATTTCTTTGACCTCAACTACGCCGCCGCCGAACGCCTGTGCGGGCTCAAGAGCCGCACGTTCCTGGCCGAGCTGATGCCGCATTACCCGATCTATGTCCCCCTGCTGCCGGACTCCGCTCAAGAAGCGATGGGCCAGGTGCACCCGCGGGCGCAGATCACCTTCGACATCCTGATGCGCGAAGGTTTCGAGACCGATCATTACATCGACATCTTCGACGGTGGCCCGACCCTGCACGCGCGCGTCTCGGGGATCCGCTCGATTGCCCAGAGCCGTGTGGTGCCGGTGAAGATCGGCGAGCCGGTCAAGGGCGCTGGCCGGCAGTACCTGGTGGCCAATGCCCAGTTGCAGGATTACCGCGCGGTCATGCTGGAGCTGGACTACGCGCCGGGCAAACCGGTGGTCCTGGATCTGGAAGCCGCCGAGGCCCTGGGCGTCGGCGAGGGTGCCAGCGTGCGCCTGGTGGCGGTTTAACGCTTTTACGCCTGATAAAGGCTGCAGAGCAGCGAGTTTTGCGGGGGGCCGTTACCGGCCGTCCGTTTGAGGAGATAGCATGATCGTTCGTCCCGTACGCAGCAGCGATTTACCCGCTCTGATCGAGCTGGCCCGCAGCACTGGCACCGGCCTGACCACCTTGCCGGCCAACGAAGAGCGCCTGTCGCACCGGGTTGGCTGGGCCGAAAAGACCTTCCGTGGCGAAGCGGGGCGCGGCGACGCCGATTACCTGTTCGTGCTCGAGGATGACGACGGCCGCGTGGTGGGAATTTCCGCAATTGCCGGCGCCGTGGGTCTGCGTGAGCCCTGGTACAACTTCCGGGTTGGCTTGACGGTCAGCGCTTCGCAAGAGCTGAACATCTACCGCGAAATTCCGACGCTGTTCCTGGCCAACGACCTGACCGGCAACTCCGAGTTGTGCTCGTTGTTCCTGCATGCCGATTATCGCACCGGCCTCAACGGCCGCATGCTGGCCAAGGCGCGGATGTTGTTCATCGCCGAATTCCCGCAGCTGTTTGGCAACAAGATCATCGCCGAGATGCGTGGCGTCTCCGACACGGCTGGCCGTTCGCCGTTCTGGGAAAGCCTGGGCCGGCACTTCTTCAAGATGGAGTTCAGTCAGGCCGATTACCTGACTGGCGTGGGCAACAAGGCGTTCATTGCCGAGTTGATGCCCAAGTTTCCGCTCTACACCTGCTTCCTTTCCGAAGACGCGCGCAATGTCATCGGCCAGGTTCACCCGGACACCGAGCCGGCGCTGGCGATGCTCAAGAGCGAGGGTTTCAGCTACCAGGGCTACGTCGATATTTTCGACGCCGGCCCGGCAGTGGAATGCGAAACCGGCAAGATCCGCGCGGTGCGTGACAGCCAGGCGCTGGTGCTGGCCATCGGCACCCCGGGGGATGACGCCACGCCGTTCCTGATTCACAACCGTAAGCGCGAAGACTGCCGCATCACTGCTGCGCCCGCACGTTTTGCCGCCGGTACCCTGGTGGTCGATCCACTGACCGCCAAACGTCTTCAACTCAATGCCGGTGATCAAGTGCGCGCCGTGCCGTTGTCTGCTGCCCGGGAGTCGAAATAATGAATTCGTTATACATCGCAGGTGAGTGGCTGGCGGGTCAGGGCGAAGCCTTTGAATCGCTGAACCCGGTGACCCAGCACGTGCTGTGGTCGGGGCAGGGCGCTACCACCGCCCAGGTTGAAAGCGCCGTGCAGGCTGCGCGCCAGGCGTTCCCGGCCTGGGCCCAGCGTACCCTGGAAGAGCGCATCAGCGTGCTGGAGGCCTTTGCCGCCAGCCTCAAGTCCCACGCCGACGAGTTGGCGCACTGCATCGGTGAAGAAACCGGCAAACCGCTGTGGGAAGCGGCGACTGAAGTGACCAGCATGGTCAACAAGATCGCCATCTCGGTGCAGAGCTACCGCGAGCGTACCGGCGAAAAGAGCGGCCCGCTGGGCGACGCCACCGCCGTATTGCGGCACAAACCCCATGGCGTGGTTGCGGTCTTCGGGCCTTACAACTTCCCGGGTCACTTGCCCAATGGGCACATTGTTCCGGCCCTGCTGGCCGGTAACAGCGTGCTGTTCAAGCCTAGCGAACTGACCCCGAAAGTCGCCGAATTGACGGTCCGTTGCTGGATCGAAGCCGGCCTGCCGGCGGGTGTGTTGAACCTGCTGCAAGGCGCCCGTGAAACCGGGATCGCGCTGGCCGCCAACCCGGGGATCGACGGTCTGTTCTTCACCGGTTCCAGCCGCACTGGCAACCACCTGCATGCGCAGTTCTCCGGGCGCCCGGACAAGATTCTTGCGTTGGAAATGGGCGGCAACAACCCGCTGGTGGTCGATCAGGTCGCCGACCTCGACGCGGCGGTCTACACCATTATTCAGTCGGCCTTCATTTCTGCCGGTCAACGCTGCACTTGCGCGCGCCGCCTGCTGGTGCCGCAAGGCGCCTGGGGCGACACGCTGCTGGCGCGCCTGGTGGCGGTCAGCGCGACCATCGAGGTCGGCGCGTTCGATCAACAGCCGGCACCGTTCATGGGCTCGGTGGTTTCCCTGGCCGCCGCCAAAGCCTTGATGGACGCCCAGGAACACCTGCTGGCCAATGGCGCGGTGAGCTTGCTGGAGATGACTCAGCCACAGGCCAATGCGGCATTGCTCACCCCGGGCATCCTGGATGTCAGCGCCGTGGCGGATCGTCCTGACGAAGAGCTGTTCGGGCCACTGCTGCAAGTGATTCGCTACACCGATTTCGAGTCGGCGATCAGCGAGGCCAACAACACCCAGTACGGCCTGGCCGCCGGCTTGCTGTCGGACTCCGAGGCGCGCTACCAGCAGTTCTGGCTGCAGAGCCGTGCCGGTATCGTCAACTGGAACAAGCAACTGACAGGTGCTGCGAGCAGCGCGCCCTTCGGCGGCGTCGGCGCATCGGGCAACCACCGCGCCAGCGCTTACTACGCAGCGGATTACTGCGCGTACCCGGTGGCCTCGCTGGAAACACCGAGCCTGGTCTTGCCGGCGACCCTGACGCCGGGCGTGAAGATGGCGTGATGCCTATCGCTGGCAAGCCAGCTCCCACAGGGTACTGCGTCGATCACAAAAACTTGTGATCACTGCTGAGCCTGTGGGAGCGGGCTTGCCCGCGATGGCCGCACCGCAGCCTAAAAGAATTGTTACCTGAGCCTATAACAACAGATTCTCGTGGAGCCTCGCTGATGAAATCCTATGAAGTCAATTTCGACGGTCTAGTGGGGCCGACCCATAACTACGGCGGTCTGTCCTTCGGCAACGTTGCGTCCCAGAGCAACAGCCAGCAGTCTTCCAACCCCAAGGAAGCAGCGCTGCAAGGCCTGGCGAAAATGAAAGCGCTGATGGACATGGGTTTTGTCCAGGGCGTGCTGGCGCCCCAGGAACGTCCGGATGTCGGCGCATTGCGCAGCCTGGGCTTTAGCGGCACCGATGCCCAAGTGATCGAGCAGGCCGCCAAAGAGGCCGTGCCACTGTTGGTCGCCAGTTGCTCGGCGTCGAGCATGTGGGTGGCCAACGCCGCCACTGTCAGCCCGAGCGCCGACACCGCCGACGGCCGTGTGCACTTCACCGCCGCCAACCTCAACTGCAAGTACCACCGCAGCATCGAGCACCCGACCACCAGCCGCGTGCTGGGGGCGATGTTCGCCGACCAGAAGCACTTCGCCCATCACGCGGCCTTGCCGGCCGTGGCGCAGTTCGGTGACGAAGGCGCGGCCAACCACACCCGTTTCTGCCGTGACTACGGCGAAGCCGGGGTCGAGTTCTTTGTGTTCGGTCGCAGTGCGTTCGACCCCCGTTACCCGGCGCCCCAGAAGTACCCGGCGCGCCAGACCCTGGAAGCCTCGCAAGCGGTCGCACGTTTGCACGGCCTGAGTGATGACGGCGTGGTCTATGCTCAGCAGAACCCGGCGGTGATCGATCAGGGCGTGTTCCACAACGACGTGATTGCGGTGGGTAACGGTGAGGCGCTGTTCTATCACGAGGACGCCTTCCTCGACACCGAGCAGATGCTGGCTGAACTGTCGGCCAAGCTCGCCAAGCGGGGTGGTCAGTTCAAGGCGATCTGCGTGCCGCGTGCGCAGGTTTCGGTCGAGGACGCCGTGCGTTCCTACCTGTTCAACAGCCAACTGCTGTCGCAGGCGGACGGTTCGATGTTGCTGATCGTGCCGCAAGAGTGCCAGAACAACGAACGCGTCTGGCAGTACCTGCAGACCCTGACCAGTTCCGGTGGGCTGATCCGCGAGGTCAAAGTCTTCGACCTCAAGCAGAGCATGCAGAACGGTGGTGGCCCGGCGTGCCTGCGTCTGCGCGTGGCGTTGAATGAAACCGAGCTGGCGGCCGTCAACCCAGGGGTTATCATGACCGCGCCGCTGTATGGCACGCTGACCCAGTGGGTTGAAAAGCACTACCGTGACCGCATGACCGAAAACGATCTGGCGGACCCACAATTGTTGCTTGAGTGCCGGGCGGCACTGGATGAACTGACGCAAATCCTTAAACTGGGCGCGGTTTATCCATTCCAGATCAATTGAAAGCCCGCGACCGGCTCCTGATGAGTCGGGCGCGCTGCTTTATCTCCAGATGAGAGCGAAAAAATGAGCGATACCCTGCAGCTGATCCTTGAAGACACCGACGGCACTCAACTGGAAACCTCCTGCACCCGCGTAGCGGTGATCTGGCAGGGCAAGGAACTGTGGATCCAGCACGACGGCCGCGGCCAACTGCTGATCGGCGTTGACGTCGAAGAAGGCGATGCCGAATACGCCAACCTGCTGCTGCGCCCATTGGCGACTAATCTGGTAAGCCTGCAACTGGAAATGGAACCGGCTGAAGTCGGCGACGAAGACCACGTGCATGGCCCGGATTGCAATCACGACCATTAAGGAAATCGTTCTATGCTCGCCCTCGGCAAACTGCTTGAACTGACCCTCGCCGGCCGTGAACCGGCGGAGAAGACTCAACTGACTGTCGAAGGCGTGCGGATGCGCTGGCTGAGTGAAGGTGCGCTGGAAGTCCGGCCACCACAAGCTCGCGACAACGGCCTGGACTTGCTGTTGTCGGCCGGCATTCACGGCAACGAAACAGCGCCGATCGAGTTGCTCGATCGCCTGTTGCACGACATTGCTCGCGGTGACTTGAAGCCGTGCGCACGCATTCTGTTCCTGTTCGGCAACCCCGAGGCCATGCGCCGCGGTGAGCGTTTTGTCGAGCAGGATGTCAATCGGCTGTTCAACGGCCGGCATGAATTGAGCAGTGGCTGCGAGGCGCTGCGCGCCTGTGAGCTGGAGCGCCTGGCGGCGAGTTTTTTCAGCTTGCCGGACCGTGAGCGCCTGCACTACGACCTGCATACCGCTATTCGTGGTTCGAAGATCGAACAGTTTGCCCTGTACCCCTGGAAAGAAGGCCGCCAGCACTCGCGTCGCGAACTGGCCCGGCTACGGGCGGCAGGCATGGAGGCGGTGCTGTTGCAGAACAAGCCGTCGATCGTGTTCAGTTCCTACACCTACGACAAGCTGGGCGCTGAGGCCTTCACCCTGGAGCTGGGCAAGGCCCGGCCATTTGGGCAGAACGATGGGGTCAATGTTTCACGCCTGGAAACTCGCCTGAAGCAGATCATCGAGGGCAGCGAGCCGCCCTTGGCAGACGCCGGCCTGGACGGCCTGCAACTGTTCAGTGTGGCGCGGGAAATCATCAAGCACAGCGACAGCTTCACGCTGAACCTGCCGGCGGACATCGAGAACTTCTCACCGCTGGACGTGGGTTATGTGCTGGCTGAAGACATCGCGCAGACGCGCTGGGTCATCGAGGAGGAGGGTGCGCGAATCATCTTCCCCAACCCCAAGGTGAAGAATGGCTTGCGGGCCGGCATCTTGATTGTGCCAACCACGGGTGAAAACCTGGCCTGATTCAACTTCTAAAATCTGTGGAAGCAACGCTGCCCCCACAGGTTTTTGCCTGGCTTAAACGGCTACCGCGCGAGGCTCGTTACGACGCAGCGCGCGGATCTTGTGCAGGGTATCGGCACAGGTCTTCGCCGCTTCCTGGCCCTTGTGCACAAAGTGCTCGAAGAAGAACTTCTGGTGTTCTTCGCCGGCATGGAAGTGATGGGGCGTCAGGGAGACCGAGAACACCGGCACTTCGGTTTCGAGCTGGACCTGCATCAGGCCACTGACAACCGCTTGGGCGACGAACTCGTGACGGTAGATGCCGCCATCGACCACCAAGGCGGCCGCGACGATGCCGGCATAACGGCCGGACTTGGCCAGCAGCTTGGCGTGCAGCGGGATTTCAAAGGCACCGCCGACTTCAAAAAAGTCGATCTCCGATTCCTGATAGCCCTGGGCGATCATCTCGCTGACGAAGCCCTTACGGCTCTGGTCAACAATATCCTTGTGCCAGCAGGCCTGGATAAACGCTACGCGCTCGCCCTGATGGTTTTTGCTTTTGCTGTCGATTGCGGTGGGTTGCATCTGTTCTGACTCCTGTTTGTGTGAAAAACAGGGCGTTATGAATCGAATGGGATTTAAGGGTACGCAACGGGTAAGCGTGCATTGACTGCACCTCTCCCGTGGACGGCCCTTTGGCGCCAATCCCGTTCTCTCTTCATCCGGACTATGACCGTCGGCCCCGGGATCACACCGGGTCTGCTGACCTTGCCATCATTCACAACCAGCGGCTGCGGTGACACCAAGCGCTCGCGGGCTATGCGCATTGCGCGCAATTACCGCCGGTGGGGAGTTACACCCCGCCCTGAGAACGTTTTGCCGACAGATTGTCTGGCGGCGCAGCGTTTTTAACACATATTTCACAGCTGTGCATTGCTGCTATCTGCTGATTGTCATCGACTTTTTATCGGGCGCCTGCCGCCTTTTCCTGGCGCAAGGGTTGATTATTGCCCGGCATGCCCGCAGTAATTCACACCTGTAAGGGATTCTCCCCTGTCTACCGAGGCCTGATTCATGAGTGTTATCGATCTTCGCAGCGACACCGTCACCCAACCAACCGCAGGGATGCTCGACGCAATGGCCAGGGCGGCCACCGGTGACGATGTCTATGGTGAGGATCCTACGGTCAATCGACTCGAGGCCGAGCTGGCCGGGCGCCTGGGATTTGCCACCGCACTGTTCGTGCCGACGGGCACCATGAGCAACCTGCTGGGCTTGATGGCCCACTGCGAGCGCGGTGAGGAGTACATCGTCGGCCAACAGGCGCACACCTACAAATACGAAGGCGGTGGCGCCGCGGTGCTGGGCTCGATCCAGCCGCAGCCACTGGAGGTCCAGGCTGACGGTTCGCTGGACCTGGCGCAGGTGGCGGCGGCGATCAAGCCGGATGACTTCCACTTCGCCCGTACTCGCCTGCTGGCCCTGGAAAACACCATGCAAGGCAAAGTGCTTCCGCTGGAGTACCTGGCCCAGGCGCGAAGCTTTACCCAGGCGCATGGCTTGCAGTTGCACCTGGATGGCGCGCGGTTGTACAACGCGGCGGTCAAGCTGGGGGTGGATGCACGCAAGATCACCGAGCATTTCGACTCGGTGTCAGTGTGCCTGTCCAAAGGCCTGGGCGCGCCAGTGGGCTCGGTGCTCTGTGGTTCGGTGGAGTTGATCGCCAAGGCGCGGCGATTGCGCAAGATGGTCGGTGGCGGCATGCGCCAGGCCGGCTATCTGGCGGCGGCCGGCCTGTATGCGCTGGATCATCACGTGCAACGCCTGGCCGAGGACCATGCCAACGCCGAGTACCTGGCGCAAGGTCTGCGAGCGGCGGGTTTTGCTGTCGAGCCGGTGCATACCAACATGGTTTACCTGCAGATCGGCGACAAAGCCGACGCAATCAAGGCTTTTGCTGCAGAGCGGGGCGTCAAGCTCAGCGCCGCTGCCCGTTTGCGCATGGTTACCCACATGGATGTCGGTCGGGCCCAGATCGACCAGGTAATCGCGACATTCGTCGAGTTTTGCGCTAAATGATCTTGCAGGCCGTCCAATTGACGGTTTCTATCGTATAAACACGCTGTACCGCGCGCGCAGGGCCGATATAATGCGGCCCTTTGCCGTCGCTTCGTCCGTTGACGAATCGCACAGGCCTTTGGCCGCAGCCTCCGTGGAAGAACCTAATGAAAAGCGCAGAAATCCGTGAAGCCTTCCTTCGCTTCTTCGAAGAGCAAGGCCACACCCGTGTAGCCTCCAGCTCTTTGATTCCGGGCAACGACCCAACCCTGCTGTTCACTAACGCGGGGATGAACCAGTTCAAGGACTGCTTCCTGGGCCAGGAAAAGCGCGCGTATACCCGCGCCACCAGCAGCCAGAAGTGCGTACGCGCCGGCGGCAAGAACAGCGACCTGGAAAACGTCGGTTACACCGCGCGTCACCACACGTTCTTCGAGATGCTGGGTAACTTCAGCTTCGGCGACTATTTCAAGCACGACGCAATTACTTTCGCCTGGACCTTCCTGACCGGTGTCCTGCAACTGCCGAAGGAAAAACTCTGGGTTACCGTCTACGCCTCCGACGATGAAGCGTATGACATCTGGACCCAGCAGATCGGTGTGCCGGTCGAGCGCATGATCCGCATCGGCGACAACAAGGGCGCGCCTTACGCTTCCGACAATTTCTGGACCATGGGCGATACCGGCCCGTGCGGCCCATGCACCGAGATTTTCTACGATCACGGCGACCACATCTGGGGTGGCCCACCGGGTTCGCCGGAAGAAGACGGCGACCGTTACATCGAGATCTGGAACAACGTCTTCATGCAGTTCAACCGCACCGCCGATGGCGTGTTGCATCCGTTGCCAGCGCCGTCGGTGGATACCGGCATGGGCCTGGAGCGGATCAGTGCGGTGATGCAGCACGTCAACTCCAACTATGACATCGACCTGTTCAAGAACCTGCTCAAAGCCTCGGCTGAAGCAATCGGCTGCGAAAATGGCGATCAGTCTTCACTCAAAGTGGTTTCCGATCACATCCGTTCCTGCGGTTTCCTGATTGCCGATGGCGTGCTGCCGTCCAACGAAGGCCGTGGCTACGTGCTGCGCCGGATCATCCGTCGCGCCTGCCGCCACGGTAACAAGCTGGGCGCCACTGGCAGCTTCTTCTACAAGATCGTCGCGGCGCTGGTGGCCGAGATGGGTGAAGCCTTCCCGGAACTCAAGCAGCAGCAGGCCAATATCGAGCGCGTGCTCAAGGCCGAGGAAGAGCAGTTCTCCAAGACCCTGGAGCACGGCCTGAAGATTCTCGAGCAGGACCTGGCCGAACTCAAAGGCACCGTAGTGCCGGGCGACGTGGTGTTCAAGCTGTATGACACCTATGGTTTCCCGATGGACCTGACCGCCGACATCGCCCGCGAGCGCGAGCTGACCATCGACGAAGCCGGTTTCGAGCGCGAAATGGAAGCCCAGCGCGTGCGTGCACGTTCGGCCAGTTCGTTTGGCCTGGACTACAACACCCTGGTCAAAGTCGACGTGGCCACCGAGTTCACCGGCTACACCGATACTCGCGGTTCGGCGAAAATCGTTGCCCTGTACAAGAACGGCCAGTCGGTCGACGTATTGAGCGAAGGCGACGAGGGCGTGATCGTTCTCAACCAGACCCCGTTCTACGCCGAGTCCGGTGGCCAGGTCGGTGACTGCGGTTATCTGCAGGCCGGTACTGCACGTTTCGACGTGCGCGATACCACCAAGACCGGTGGTGCCTTCCTGCACCACGGTGTGCTGGCATCGGGTAGCCTGATCGTTGGTGCGCCGGTTGAGGCCCAGGTGGATGCCGAGGTGCGTCACGCTACTGCGTTGAACCACTCGGCGACCCACTTGCTGCACGCAGCCTTGCGCCAGGTGCTGGGCGAGCACGTCCAGCAGAAGGGTTCGTTGGTCGACAGTCAGCGCCTGCGCTTTGACTTCAGCCACTTCGAAGCCATCAAGCCTGAGCAGATCAAGGCGTTGGAAGAAATCGTCAACGCGCAGATTCGCCAGAACTCGGCGGTAGAGACTGAAGAAACCGACATCGACACCGCCAAGCAAAAAGGCGCCATGGCGCTGTTCGGCGAAAAGTATGGCGACAGTGTGCGCGTGCTGAGCATGGGCGGTGATTTCTCCGTCGAGCTGTGCGGCGGTATCCACGCCAACCGTACTGGCGACATCGGCCTGCTGAAGATCATCAGCGAAGGCGGTGTGGCTTCGGGCGTACGGCGTATCGAGGCAGTGACTGGCGCAGCAGCGCTGGCCTACCTTAACGCGGCAGAAGAGCAACTCAAGGAAGCGGCCAGCCTGGTCAAGGGCAGCCGCGACAACCTGATCGACAAGCTGTCGGCTGTGCTTGAGCGCAACCGTCTGCTGGAAAAGCAACTCGAGCAGTTGCAAGCCAAGGCTGCCAGTGCGGCGGGTGACGACCTGTCGGCCCAGGCCCAGGACGTCAAGGGCGTGAAGGTGCTGGCCGTGCGTCTCGACGGTCAGGATGGCAAGGCGCTGCTGGCGCTGGTCGATCAGTTGAAGAACAAACTCGGCCGCGCAGTGATCCTGCTCGGCAGTGTCCATGAGGAAAAGGTCGTGCTGGTTGCCGGTGTGACCAAAGACCTGACTGGCCAACTCAAAGCCGGTGATTTGATGAAGCAAGCCGCTGCGGCAGTGGGCGGGAAGGGCGGTGGTCGTCCGGACATGGCGCAAGGCGGTGGTATTGACGCTGGCGCACTGGACGCGGCCCTGGCCCTGACCGTACCGTTTGTCGAACAGGGTATTTAAGGCTGTATGCCGGGCCTCTCGTCTAGTGGTGGGTCCGGCTGCTGTTTGAGTGACTAATGGGCGCCCTTCATGGGCAGAGGCGGCTTTGAAATGGCTTTGATCGTACAGAAATTTGGAGGCACCTCGGTCGGCACTGTCGAGAGAATCGAGCAGGTCGCCGACAAGGTTAAGAAATTCCGCGATGCCGGCGATGACCTGGTGGTCGTGCTGTCTGCAATGAGCGGCGAAACCAACCGTCTGATCGATCTGGCCAAGCAAATCAGTGGCGATGAGCAACCGGTTCCGCGTGAACTGGATGTAATTGTCTCCACCGGCGAGCAGGTGACGATTGCATTGCTGGCCATGGCGCTGATCAAGCGCGGCGTGCCAGCGGTGTCGTACACCGGCAACCAGGTGCGGATTCTGACGGACAGCGCGCACAATAAAGCGCGTATCCTGCAGATCGATGACCAGAAGATTCGCGGTGACCTGAAGGCTGGCCGCGTGGTTGTGGTGGCCGGTTTCCAGGGCGTCGACGAGCACGGCAACATCACCACCCTGGGCCGTGGCGGCTCCGACACCACTGGCGTGGCGCTGGCAGCGGCCCTGAAGGCCGATGAATGTCAGATCTATACCGACGTGGACGGGGTGTACACCACCGACCCGCGCGTGGTGTCCGTGGCCCAGCGCCTGGACAAGATCACCTTCGAAGAGATGCTGGAAATGGCCAGCCTCGGTTCCAAGGTGCTGCAGATCCGTGCGGTCGAGTTCGCCGGCAAGTACAACGTCCCGCTGCGCGTACTGCACAGCTTCAAGGAGGGGCCAGGCACCCTCATTACTATTGATGAAGAGGAAACCATGGAACAGCCGATCATTTCCGGCATCGCTTTCAATCGCGATGAAGCCAAGCTGACCATCCGTGGCGTGCCAGACACCCCGGGCGTGGCATTCAAGATTCTCGGCCCGATCAGTGCCGGCAATATCGAAGTCGACATGATCGTGCAGAACGTTGCGCACGATAACACCACCGACTTCACCTTCACCGTGCACCGCAATGACTACCAGGCGGCCCAGACCGTGCTGGAAAACACCGCTCGCGAGATCGGTGCCCGTGAGGTGGTGGGTGACACCAAGATCGCCAAGGTCTCGATCGTCGGCGTTGGCATGCGTTCTCACGCAGGTGTTGCCAGCCGCATGTTCGAAGCCCTGGCCAAGGAAACCATCAATATCCAGATGATCTCCACTTCGGAGATCAAGGTGTCGGTGGTGATCGAAGAGAAGTACCTGGAACTGGCTGTGCGCGCACTGCACACGGCGTTCGAACTGGACGCACCGGCTCGCCAAGGCGAGTGATGTGGTCCCGAGGGGCGCGGTCTGACCGCGCCCTTTATTTTTTGAGTGGCGTGGGCAAGGCTGTTCTTTTGCATGCGCTGGTCAATACTTAAGCGTGTAGAGCTGCGATCGTTCCGGTCGCCGTTCGAGCGCTTTTTTTTTGCAGACTGTTGTCCCTGAACTGAAATGCGTAAGGAGAAAGGTATGCTGATTCTGACTCGTCGGTGTGCAGAAAGCCTGATTATCGGTGATGGCGAAATCACCGTAACCGTGCTCGGCGTCAAAGGAAATCAGGTGCGCATAGGCGTTAACGCACCCAAGGAGGTAGCTGTACACCGTGAGGAAATCTACCTGCGTATAAAGAAAGAGAAGGACGAAGAACCAAGCCATTAATTTTTATCGCTTTTTATGTTTGCAAACGGGGAAAAGGTTGGTTAAGATACGCCCCGTGTTGCGGAGAGCTGGCCGAGTGGCCGAAGGCGCTCCCCTGCTAAGGGAGTACACCTCAAAAGGGTGTCGGGGGTTCGAATCCCCCGTTCTCCGCCATTATTTGTGTAGAGCGTTGTAATCAGGCTTTTTCGGTAAGTGGTTGAAATTACTAGAAAAAGTGCTTGGAAAAAAGATTCGACGAACTATAATGCGCGGCAACAAATGCACTCGTAGCTCAGCTGGATAGAGTACTCGGCTACGAACCGAGCGGTCACAGGTTCGAATCCTGTCGAGTGCACCAATTAAGGGTTGTTTGAAGTGATTCAAGCAACCTTGTTTCAATCAGTTGTGATCTGGTTTAAAAGCACACATTGCACTCGTAGCTCAGCTGGATAGAGTACTCGGCTACGAACCGAGCGGTCACAGGTTCGAATCCTGTCGAGTGCACCATTTAAGGGTTGTTTGCAGTCATGCAGGTAACCTGGCTTCAACCAGTTGTGATCTGGTCTAAAAGTACAATTGCACTCGTAGCTCAGCTGGATAGAGTACTCGGCTACGAACCGAGCGGTCACAGGTTCGAATCCTGTCGAGTGCACCAAACACCAAAAAGCCTGCGTCTAACGCGGGCTTTTTGCTGTCTGGGATTTGGCTTTCTGCCGAACCCGTCTTTGCTCGTCAAATCTGCTCGGCGCGCTTTTTATCTTCTTTGCCTTGATTGCCCGGTCGGCTGCTTGCAGGTGTTCGGCTTCGGGCAGGACTGCCGTGTCGGCGTATACCTCGGTGCTGCTGCCGGGCAGGTAGGTGCGGACTTGCTGCAGGCTCGGATGCTCTCCGGTCTTGCAGGCCGTGCTGGTGAATGTGATGCGACCGTTGGCTGCCTCACAGCGCTGCACAGTCATTACTTGCGCGCTGGCCGCTGGGCAGAGCAGGGTAGTCAGTAACAAACAGCGTATCCGCGATGGCATTCAGCGCCCTCCCTGGCGATCCATTTGAAGGTTAGCCGGACATTTTGCGATGGCCCTGTGTTTTCTTTTCGGGATAAGTCGTCGCACTCTCATGGATCAGGACAGCGCTCAGGTTTGTCGTGCAAGCGCTTGTTTCAGCCGCGATTTTTAACGTTTAAAAGCGTCAGGCGGTGTATCATTGCGCCCGTCAGCCCCGCCGGGGCTTGTGGAATACCTCCATGGACTTACCCAGTAGTTACTCAGTACCCCGTTTTTCCAATCATGAATTGACTGATTGATCCTTCCGGCGTGCCCCGCTGCTGGGAGTGGAGTTCGCCTATGACTGAAGTAGAAGTAAAAAAGACTCAAGAAAGCTTGCAGGACCGCCTTGCTCAAGTCATTGAGCTGCTGCAGCGCCAGCGGGTGGTCGAAGACCTGACTCACCGCCAGGAAGGTCCTCATCACGACCGGGTCGAGAACCTGGTCCACCGGCAGAACCTCGTCGAGCTGCAACGCAAGCTCGATGACCTGCACTCCGCTGACGTTGCCTACATCCTTGAAGCATTGCCGCTGAACGATCGCCTGACGGTCTGGCAGTTGGTCAAGGCCGAGCGTGACGGCGACATCCTGCTTGAAGTGTCTGACTCCGTCCGTGAAACCCTGATCGCCGACATGGACGATCACGAGCTCCTGGCAGCCGCCAAGGAGATGGACGCCGACGAACTTGCTGACCTGGCCCCTGAGCTGCCGCGAGACGTCGTCCATGAGCTGATGGAGACCCTCGATGGCCAGCAGCGTGAGCGCGTGCGCTCCGCGTTGTCCTATGACGAGGAGCAGGTCGGTGCATTGATGGACTTCGAGATGGTGACGATCCGTGAGGACGTCAGCCTCGAGGTGGTCTTGCGCTACCTGCGGCGCCTCAAGGAGCTGCCGGGCCATACCGACAAATTGTTCGTGGTCGACTACGACGGTGTGCTCAAGGGCGTCCTGCCGATCAAGCGCCTGTTGGTCAACGATCCGGACAAGCAGGTCTCGGAAGTCATGGCCAGCGATCCGGTGAGCTTTCACCCGGACGAAGATGCCTATGACGCGGCGCAGGCGTTCGAGCGTTACGACTTGATCTCGGCCCCGGTGGTCGACAAGAACGACAAGCTCATCGGCCGTCTGACCATCGACGAGATGGTCGACCTGATTCGTGAAGAGAGCGAAAACGAAGTCCTCAACATGGCGGGTCTGCGTGAAGAGGAAGATATTTTCGCTTCGGTGTGGAAGTCCCTGCGTAACCGTTGGGCGTGGTTGGCCATCAACCTGATTACCGCCTTCGTTGCCTCGCGGGTGATCGGCCTGTTCGAGGGGTCTATCGAGAAGCTGGTGGCCCTGGCGGCGCTGATGCCGATTGTTGCCGGCATTGGTGGCAACTCCGGTAACCAGACCATCACCATGATCGTGCGCGCCATGGCGCTGGACCAGGTCAGTACCGGCAATACCTCGCGCCTGATGCGCAAGGAGCTGGCCGTGGGCCTGATCAATGGCCTGGTGTGGGGTGGAGTGATTGGCGTAGTGGCCTTCCTGCTGTATGGCAGTTGGTCGCTCGGCGTCGTGATGACGGCCGCCATGACCCTGAACCTGCTGCTGGCGGCGCTGATGGGGGTGCTGATCCCAATGACCCTGGCGCGCGTCGGGCGTGACCCGGCAATGGGTGCAAGCGTGATGATCACGGCCGTAACCGATAGCGGCGGCTTCTTCATCTTCCTTGGCCTCGCCACGATCTTCCTGCTCTAGGCCTGTGCTGCGCGACCTGGCCCAATTGCCGCGTCGCGCATCTGGGATTAATCAAACTGTCTGATGTCGATGGCCTGCGTGCGAATCATCGCGAAGATGCCTGGGCGGACTGTTTCAGGCAAAAAAAAGCCAGCGCGAGGCTGGCTTGAACTTTCGGGGTGTAATCAGGACGGGTTTGCGGCCATTTCAGCGTCATGGGCAATCAACGACACCAGTGCATTTTGCTGGCGGTGGGATAGCTGGCGGAAGCGTTGCAGCAATTCACGTTCGTGCAGCGACAGCTCGGGGCTGTCCAGGCGCATGCTCAACTCTTCGCCCAGCGCGCCTTCCTGAATAAGACTCTGCTCCAGGCGCGCGATGATTTCGGAGTTCATGCTGCGATGATGGTTGCGTGCCACCTCGGCAATGCGTTCACGCATTCCGTCTGGCAGGCGTACGACGAACTTGTCAGCCGTACGGCTGGAATAAATTGCCTGTTTCAATGGGCGCATATATTTAACCGGTTAGTTCAGGGGAGCGGTTCTCGGAATTGGCCGCAGGATGTCTTTAGGACAAGCAAGGCAGCCAAATGTTCAACCTGAATTGATAAGAGGCCCGCATCATGCCTCAAGCAAGCCAGATCCTTGGCGCCAATTCTGTGACAAATATTGAGCCTGAGGCAGGCGTTATGCCAGCACCAATTATCAGAAATGCGGACTGGTTTGAAAACTTAAATCCGCTCCGGGTGCATGGCCTCGCCCTTTTGCCCAGTGGACAGGGGGCTGCGCGTCCTTGTGTGCAAGCCGTGTACGCTTGCACGCCACTCCTCTACGTATACAGCGTAGTGGCAAATGGCCGATTTACTAGGGGTGAATACATCATGAGGGGATATTGCGGGTGAGTGGCAGACTGGTTTATCTCATGGGCCCCTCGGGCTCTGGCAAGGACAGCCTGATCGATGCGGCCCGCGATGCTCTGGCGCAACTCGACTGCGTGGTGGCGCGCCGGGTAATTACCCGCTCGGCAGAGTCAGTCGGGGAGGCTGCCCTGGGGCTCACGCCCCAGGCATTTGCCGAATTGGCGCGTGAGGGCGGTTTTGCCCTGAGTTGGCATGCCAACGGGCTGGATTACGGAATCCCGATGCAGATCGATCAGTGGTTGGCGCAAGGGCTGCATGTGCTGGTCAACGGTTCCAGGGGGCATTTGCCTCTAGCGAAAGAGCGCTACCCGCAGTTATTGCCCATCCTGTTGACGGTGGATGCCGATGTCCTGCGTGAGCGCCTTCAGCGCAGGGGGCGTGAAAGCAGCGAAGAGATCGAGGCCAGGTTGGCGCGTAATGCCTTGTTTGCCCGTGGTACGGCGGAGAACGAGTCCGGCGGTATTTTCCTGCTGGATAATTCCGCCGAGTTGTCGACAACCCTGGCTCGCTTGCTGGCGTTGCTTGGCAATGAAGGTATCGTGGAAAAACCCCGTTCGGCGTGAGCGGGCCATTGCCTACACTTAATAAGCCGTACAGACGACATGACAAACGCGGGGCTGCCCGTTAACATGCTCGCCGTCCATCGCGCCGCAGCTCCTTGCGGCCGGTCTGTGTCTCAGTAGCTCAATTGGATAGAGCATCCCCCTCCTAAGGGGAAGGTTGGCAGTTCGAACCTGCCCTGGGACACCATATAATTCAAGGCCTTCAGCAGTTTACGATTTCTCCGCTTAACTCTCATGGGTGCAGGGTGGGTGCAATTGGAGTGCTTCGGGCAACAAAAAAGCCTCGCTCAGGTTGTCAACTGGCGGGGCTTTTTCATAACCGTTACGTCAAATCAGGGAGAGGTCGTATGGATGCGCTGATGGTTTTCGCTCTGACCACAATCACTTCTGCAGGAGCTAGCGCTCTTCTTTTGGCGGCCCTTGGATGGTTCTTCAGGACTTGGATAGGCGAACGCTTTAAAGCGAGCGTTAAGCACGAATATGACGATCGATTAGAGCGTCTAAAGAGCGAGCTCAAGGCGCAGAGCGATGCAGATCTTGCCGCTCTGAAATCTGAAGTAGATCGACAGGCGGAAAAACTCAAAATTGCCGCGCTTTCCTTTTCTGATGTCCAAAAAGCGACGATCCCACGAAAGATTGAGGCAGTTGATCACTTGTGGGAGGCTGTCCGCCAAGCTAGACAGCATATTCCTGGAGGGGTCTATCTGAGCGACGTCTTGACGGATGATGAGCTGGCGGATATGCGGAAGACCCCGCAACTCCTGGAGCTCCGTCGGCTTCTAGTGCGCATTCAGCCAATGGAGATATCACCTCTTTTGTTCGGTGATGCCGATAAGGTACGGCCTCACGTGGGGGAGTACGTCTGGGCGCTTTACTCCACATACCACGCCATAGTTGCAAGGTGCATTTTTATCCTCTCGGGAGAAAAAAATGAAGATCGTAGGTGGTATCGGGACGAAGCAGTTCAGAGGTTGATTGCATCAGCCTTTGGCGAAGAGAAGCGCAAGATTTTCCTGGGTCTTCGCTTTAGCCGTTTCGATTGGTTGCGCCAAGAGTTTGAAAGGGCGCTTTTTACTGCCTTTGACAAACTGCTTACTGGCAAGGTTTTTAGCGAAGCAGCATTGCGTCAAGCGCAGGAAATGGAACGGCAGATCGCAAGCGCGAAAATTGAGCAGCTTTTGACTAGCTCCCCAACTCCCTAATCCGGAGGACGGTAGTGGTTGAGCAGTTTGCGTGTCTCGCTGTCGCCCGGATGCCTAGGCCGGCACCTAGTAATTCTTTGACCCGTTTGTGCAGACTTTCGTCGACCGGTCTCCCTTGGTACTTGCCGGCGGCTTTGGCCTTTTCGATGCCCTGAGCCTGGCGCTCCCGGCGCTGTTCGTAATCTTTGCGAGCAATGGCAGCCATCATTTCCACCAGCATCGAGTTGATGGCGCCCAGCATCCGCCCGGTGAACTCGTCGCCTTTGGTGTCCTGCATTCCTTGATGGCTGGTCGGCAGGTCAAGCGCGACGATACGCAACCCCTTTGAATCGATAGCGGACTTGAGCTTGTGCCAATCCTCAACAGGAAGGCGTGAGAGGCGGTCTATTGACTCTACCAGTAGGACATCTCCCTTCCGCGCATCCTTGAGAAGGCGCAGCAGCTCAGGACGATCTACAGAGGCGCCGCTAGCGTTCTCTAGGTACACGCTCGCGATCACCTTGTTGTGGTCGGTGGCGAATTGCTCGAGCGATACCCGGGCGCGGCTGGCGTCCTGCTCTTCGGTCGATGCTCGGAGGTATGCGCGGATGAACATGATGTGCGTTCCGTATCAGTTAGGGTGTCCTACTAATACTGTTGCACTATGAGTGTCACTTATCAAGCGGAATGCGCAAATAAACACGAATTTGCGCGTATCAGCTTAGGCATACTCTAATATGGATGGCTAAATACCATCGCGTCGGCTGTCGGACAGTGCATAATTCAAGAGGTCTACCTGAGCGGCTCGTGCCCAGGAGACGGACACGGCTAAAGACCATAGACAAGCAAGGAAGCAAGAATGAGTTATTTGCATCTTCATTTTGAAGGAGAAATTACCCGTAATCATACGGTGAGTCTTCGAACATTAGGGCAAAGCCTGCACCATCTCCAAGGCGCAGTGAACCGTGCACATCTGGACGTGAGATATGGTGAGGTTTGGAAAAACGCTCGCTTGTCGGCTGAGGACTACGCTGAGACAGAATTGTGGTCTAGTGCGCCACGCGATGGTGGATACATTATTGAATTCTTCCAAAGCAGCCCGCGCCTAGAAAAAACCTTGAAGAGAATTGTTAGCGCTATGACTCCCGCTATGGAGAAGTCTCGGGCGCAAGCAATGACTAACGCAAAATCTTTAGCGGAGCAATCAGCACTTAGGGAGCAGCAAGTAAAGCTAGGGATTATAGACCCAGAAAGCTATGAGAACTATATGCCTACTGCCTCCCAGCACCCTTATGGTGACCGTGCGATCAATAAAGAAATTGATCAGCTTGTAAGTGTTGTTAGGCACCGTAATGCTGGGCAAAGCACTATAGAGCTAATTGTTGGTTCCGATACTCCGCAGTCGTTTAAGTTTAATAGGGTCTCTAGCGAAAATTTCCACTCTTTGGTTTCAAGGCGAAACTTGGGAGATCCGCTTTTATATTCCGTAAAGGTCACCGAGCTTGATTCAACAAACAAGACTGCGAAGGTGATAAATATCGTTACGGAAAGGACGGTGAAGCTGCAGTATAAGAGTGATGTTGAGTTTGAAATGATTAAGCGATATCTGGGGGTTGACGTACCGATGAATTTCATAGGGAGTCCCGTCTATGAAGGTGGGGCATATGATGTTAAGGGTGGTGACGTTTTCTTCATAGGTCTTACCTAATGGATAAATTATTAGAGTACTGCAAGGCGCGGTATGATGAGGAGCTCGGCTTCAAATTCAGTCTGTCAAACATATTTAGCTGGGTGTTTTTCGTTGTCTGTATTCATGTTTACTATGATGGTGAAAGTCATAATGTGGTGCAGGGTTTAGCTGCTTTGAAAGTTAAGTCTTTGATGGACTTTACTGATGGAGTCATTCCAGCGCTGAGTATTTTGCAGGTTTTGTATTCGATTGGGTTTGTGATTTCTGTTATCTGGATATCTCGTAAGCTTTCTGAGGGTCTCTTCTATTTTTTTACTCTGAAAGAGGATTTTGCGGGCCTGATATTGGATATGACTCTATTGTTTCATGAGAGTAAAAGTGACGATGCTAGGCGGCGTGCGCTAGGGCTAGGTGCAAAAGTAGAAATTGAGCGTAATCAAAAAAGAATTAGAAGAACTAGGTCTGTTGCTGAACTGTTTTTGGTGATTGGGCTCGCTGTAGTTGTTGTATTGCCATTTGGTTGGGTGAATTCTTTTGTGGCGTTAGTTGGTTTCTGTGTTTTTTTAGTGGTTATCTGGTCATCATTCCACTTCTTTGTGTCGGACTTGCTCCCTTACTACGTCGCACTGAAGTACTCCGCAGGCGAGCTTACTGAAATTCGAGAGAGTTATTCTGCGTCCTTGCAGAACTAAGGTAAAACCCAATGGCGTGAGTCATGCATCACGCGTAATTTTACCTTCTCAAGCTTGGTCTTCGGCGTAGATGGCGGCACTGATGATTGCCCCACCCCACCGACGCTTGCCGATGCAAAGCGGGACAGGGTTGCCAGATGCTGTGGTGTTTCGAGCTGCGCCAAATGCATACGATGGCGTGTTCTCTGGCGCTGCGCTGGTCTTGAGACTGCCGGCCTGGGGGCTGAGCATTTGTATGACGCCACCGGCAACCATACCCACTCCAGATGCAAACAGGGCCGCTGATACTGGAGGTGTCCAGAACGTGAGGAATGACGCTGCTATAAGCAGCGCGCCGACGACCGTTTGCAAAACTCCAGCGCGCTTACTACCAACGATCACAGGCGCGATGATGATGTCGCCTTGGCCTTGGTAGGTGAGCTCGCTCTCAGCGATGTTTTTCTTGCCTCGAAAAACAGCGAACACGAGCCCGCGAGACTTCGCATTAGAAAGAAACCGTTCAAACCCTGGGATCTGCACTGACAGTGCTTTGATGGCTTCGGCCGGCGTTCGGACGCAGAACTGGTAGGACTTACCGAACTGCCGTAACTGCCCATACAGTTTGATGGTGGTGAGCGGGGCGTATTCGATTGCTGTAGCGGCCATGGGGCCTCCTATGGCTTGGTGGATGGGGCGGGCAGCCCAAGACGAATGGCGAGTACTGCACGCGACATATGCGCTTGGTCGATGGTCAGTTGTTCCTGGCGCGGGTCGTAGTTCCACACCCGGTTGTAGATCGTCTCGCTTGCCCTGGCGCCGCGAAATGTCCCCCGCATCAGGTCTGCCGAAACCCTGGCCTCTTCCTCGGTGAAGTAGGGGCCGTCGATGGTCACTTGCTGGCCATTGCGGACGTGTTGAACCTCCCACACCAAATAGCCAGCGTCAGGCCCCTGTATCAGCTCGTGGGGTTTGAACTTCTGCGTGCTGCACGCTTCGGTAAAGCGTTCTTGAAAGGTCATGTCTTCTTACTCAAAGAATCAGCCGGCTGATCGGTGCTACCAACACTTGCGTAGCGCACTGATGGTCAGTTAGGCCGCTTCGGATTGATCAGGGGTCGCTTTTGCAGAGGTGCGAGTGGGCATTTTCGCCAGCCATTCGCGAAGTGCTTCGGAGCCCTCACAGCCCGATCGCCACTTCTCAAATCGGCCGGTGTACCCATTCGAATTGGCAACCATGCCGCTCAGTGCGACACCGGCATTGGAGGCGGTGGCCAGCACGTCATCGTAGATCGCTAGCATCTGCTTGAGCCCTTCGATGTCTTCGGCGCGGGACGCGGCAATACCTGCGCGCGAAAGGCTGTCAGCCGCCTCTGGCGATAGTCCAGATAGCATTGGGTTTGCCCTGAGTACCGCTTCTACAACGTCGGGATGGCTGCCTGCCCGAGCCTCAGCGACTAGTCTCTGGCGCTCTTCGGGCTTGAGGCCACGCACGATGGCTCGTAGCTCCTGATCAGCCAGGAAACCAACAACATCTGAGCTTGCGCGAGGCGTGACCGGTGCGAAGCCGCTGGCCACTGTTTGGGCCAGCGTGAGCATATCTTTTGCCGCCTTTTCCATCGCCGGCATCAGGGCTGGGACGATTCCATCAATCTGCTCCTTGCCCTTGCGCTCAATGGCAGCGGCGTTGAGGTCCTTATTCCCGCGAATCGAGAGGATTTCCTCTCCGAGGTCCTTGAACGTCTCCAGCGACAAACCCTGCAGATGGCGAACAGACTTCAGCAGGCCACCGGCCTGCCAGGTGCCTTTGGTGCCGTCGGGGCGCTGAATATTGAATGTTCGGGCCTCTACCTGGGAGTGCTCGTATTCGGAGTAATGGAGGTTGGCCAAGCCAACTTTGAGGACGGATCGTTTGCCGATTTTCATTGAGTTACCTTTTGATTGTCTGGCCGTGGTTCGGCCGGCTTTGGTCTGAGGCTTCGCTCAGGATCTGGAGTAGGGAAGCGCTCTCCGGGGAGTCGCCGCCGGTTGCTGCTGCGTGCAACTCGTCCATAAGGGCGCTGATCTCTCGCACGTCACGATTGAACTGAGTGAGACCGGATTGCTGGCGCAGCTTGGCCATCTGGCTACGGATGTTCATGGCGGGCCTCAATGATCAGTTGGTACTGTTCTGCGACGTGAGTTTTGATGTCTTGCCCGTCAGCCAAGGGCGGAAAGATCCAGGCGCAAGCGCTTGGGAATGGCCGCATATCCATCACACCCACTGGAGCGGGACGGCGGAGGCTTTCAATTGCGCGGACGTGGAGAATGAACGCCTCTGCCAGATTGGCCGCGTCATAGCTGTTCATGGTGCGCAGTGGGAAGTGCATCACCGTTTGCACGCCCAGGACGGGATAGTTGAACGAATGGCCCACTGTTTTGGGGTAATCCATCTCCTCCTCAACCGCGTCAACGCTGCAGTCCACTACCGTCAACATAACGAGCACTGTCTCTTCGTCTTCGGCGCCGATCTTTTCTGCTATTCGTTTGAGCTCGGCGCGCATCCACTTAATGCTCATTGCCGCATTCCCTCCATCTGTTCGCGGAGTTCTTCAACGGCCTTCTGTAGCTCGGCAACTTCGATTACACGGGCAACAGCGCCTAGACCTTCGATCAATGCTTTGCCCTGGTCGGGCGGTAGCTCGCCGGCGGCAACTGCGCGAAGGATTGATTTGGCTGCGCTGGGTAGGTCGGTGTCGTCGAGTTCGAAGCACACTGTCTCGGCAGTTGGCTTGATTGGCGGTACCAGGCGTTCAAGGATCAGGCGGCAAGCCTGCATATCGCCCTTCTTGGCCGCTGTCAGAACCTTCTTTGTCACGGCGTCTGCACCTTCCGCGAGTCGGGCGCGCAGCTCCTGCGTTTGGCCAGAACGGCCACCTGGATTACCTGACTGCCCCGGCTTCCATTTGCCGGCTTTATCGCGATCAGTCATGCGGTGGGCGGTTCCATAGCGATGACCGGTTTGTTTTCAGCGAGCGCTATCAGCAGGGCGGATGCTTGAACGCTTCCGTCTGCTGCGGCTTCGCGAAGGCGTCCCCAGGCGGCAGCAACTTCAGAGCGAGTTGGTTTGTGCTGGCGTCCTCGGGCGGGCTTAGCTGTGTTCATAGATGTGGCCTCGAATGGGGTTTTGAGTGGCTCAAAAACTCACATTAGGCATGATCTGATCATTTATCCAGTGCTTTTTAGGTGCACCTTAGGTGGTACACGTGAGTGGACGCAACCGGACTGAAATAGTTGGTTTTGAGGGGATCGAGGAGGGGATTTTTGTTGCAGTAAGTCGGTGCTAGGCAAAGTGATACACAGCCGGGTTTTCGGCTCAGTCCGGCCTCAGATTGAGGATGGCGCGGGGAAGGCTGACCTAACGTTTCGGTATGTCAGGTTCCGCGCCACGTTTTGCGAGATGTGAAAACGTGGCGCGGGTTTGATGCATCCGGGTTTGGATGCATCCTCAGCCAGCGGTTTAAACCCATACTCCTATCAGGTGTTCCGATTGGGCTTTGCGTGGACTGTCGAAAATGATGCCTTTTTTGGACAAGTAGCGATCCTGGGCTAACGTCATGGCCACAGGCCAGATAGCCGGCCTGCTCACGAACTACCGAACAAAGGAAAGCTAATGGAGCGCTATAGGAACTTAGGAGGAGACTCAAATGTGGCCGCATTTGAGATAGGGAATGGTTCTATCACTGTCGAGTTTAACGACCGTTCGCAGTACCTCTATACCAATGAAAGCGCTGGGTCGGGGTCTATTGCAGAAATGCACCGGCTGGCTAGGGCTGGCCAAGGGTTGAACAGCTACATTGGGCGGGTGGTCAAGAAAGGCTATGCGAGAAAAATTCGCTAAGAGGCAGATGCGGCACGATTTCGCATTTTGAAGGCGTGCCCTAGTTTAAGTGGGCCAAGATCACCTTGATCTGAAGGTGTTGCTGTAATCGCAACACCTGTTCCAGCCTGCTGTCAGGCGGAACGGGGCCAAGCAGACCATATGCTCCGAGTCGGCTCCTTTGGTCTGTCTAGCAATAATCGAAACTACCAGAGTTGGCAGTTTGGTCAGGTGTCAGAAAATCCCTCGGATATGAGGGGTTCTCCATCGCGTTGATTCCTACACAGTGTGTTGCTTTCCAAACTCTGAGACTTTTCAGCACGCTCAGTGAGATCAAAAAGAAACTCTCTATGGAGTCATTACTGCCGGAAGTCTGTTTTAAGTCCAGCAGGTTAGGTTGCAGAGTCCTACAAGTCTCGTGCGCTTTATATGGCTTTTGGATCGGGAGGGGCGATAGTATGTAGATCAGATTTAGGTTGTTTTTTTTGTCGTGCAAGTTTTTCTGAATTGAAGTTATGGCCGTAATGGCATTTATATTCGATCTTAATTGCGACGGTGGATAAGTAGAGTTTTGCTAGCTTTCTAGCTTCAGTAATACTTGGTCCGCGAAATCTGATTAGTATTAGAAGCTTTTCCTCTCCTTTATCTAAAGCGTCACCTTTTTTTAAAAAATTTGCACCGCATCGAGTGTTTCCTTCGGCTTTTAACTGAACGCGGGCGTGTTTTTGAATGGTTTCAAGCAAAGCGCCACGTTGAACACTACCGCCTTCACCAATAGCGATTGAAAAATTTTCAAGTAAGGCAGGCCCCAATCCAGAGTTTTTCACTTTTATTGAGAGTGTGTAGAAACCTTCTAGTTCAGTACTTGAAAAATTATGGTTTATAGTTAGGTGCGGCTTCACCAAAAGTCGGTTGTGTTTCCTAGTTGCGTAGGATTGATAGAATGCGACCCCGAAACCCAAAACAGCCACTACCAATGTCAGGGTTGTGCCAAGTGGTAGCCCCCACCCTAAATTAACTGAGAGCCCAAATAGTGAACCGATTAGAAAAGCTAAGAGAATAGTCAATGCTATATTGGTTTTTGATAAGTGTTGCATTCAACGTGTCTACCTGAAATGACCCCGGCGGGTGGCGTATGGCTATCATTTTAGTCAGAGCCGATGCCCTTAGCAAATTTCGTTTTGCTAGGTTGCAGGGGGGAATTCAGACTTCCCCGTAAACTCGCCATAAGCGCCAAGCGTGTTCAGATTTGAGTACGCCTAGAAGTGGAGATCAGTGAAGGGTTGTTGCAAGGAAGCGCTCCACATCATCAATCATGCCCCTCACGTCTGCGGCCGTGAACTCCTCAGGCTTACCATGGGCGGCACTGTTGCGGATTGCAGCCAACGCGGTGATCCGCTTTTTCTGACTTGCGTTGTATGCGGAGGCCTTGGCCAGGTCATCGTTCATTTTGTTGAGGCTACCGTGCTCTAGCTCATGGGTAGTACACAGATCGCGCAAAGTGGTTTCGAGTACAACTCCAGCAATAACTGCCGCCGCTGTTGCGTAACCCGACTTGATGAGCTCTTCCGCTTGCTCAAGCTCGCTTGTGAATACTTCGGCTTGCACCAGGTTTCGAAGCGAATTTAGATAACCCCCTTCGAAATCTTCTTTTGTCGCAAGAAAGACCGCCCTCATACGTCTTAGGCGGCTAGCAGTTGATTCCAGTCCCTGATGCTTTTCTGCGTCTATGTACATCTGTAGTTGGCTAGATGCTCCTGCGCCAAGTCGCTCGAAAAGGGATTTTACCTTTACGCCCCAGTTCAGAAGCGCTTCGGAATCAAGGTCCTCATAGTTGGTGCCATTGTAAGAATTGTATCGAGTGACGATGCTGGATTGCAGATCCTGTAGTTGTCCATCGAGCTCGACAAAGCGCTTCGCGAATAGTGCCGTCATTGAAATTATACCGCTCCATGTGTGATGGCCGATCTTGGCGCTCGAGGGATGATTCGGCAATGCTCAATCTTCACTCAATCAGCATCCTGCAATCATTTTGTACTTTACCCTTGCGTCAGTACTAACGTTGTGCGAGTATGCTATCCACGTTAGTACAAACGAGGCGCCATATGACCGAAGACAGCAAGCCGGCACCCAGGACCAGCAACGAGCGCCAGAGGGATCTCAAAGCGCGCAGGATTGCCGAAGGGTACAAGCACACCACGGTGTGGATACACACAGAGACGGAGCAAGAGGGCAAGCAGGCAGCACGCGATGGGCAGCCACTCAAGCCGATGGAGTCGAAAGACCCTCTGAGCTGGGCGGCAGGCTGGATCAGCGAGAAGGGTAAGCAGTAAAAGGCGGGATTATCCCGCATTTCAATCGGCTGAAAATTTAGCTTATTGATCGGTGGTCCAGAAGTGGGCCATCTCAGAAGAGGTGCCAAGCCGCTGCGCTAACAGCGACCTGGCGATCACACGACGACCGTACGAGGGACACGTCATGCAACACTACCAAAATACCAGTAACACCCCGAAAGACCAAGATAAGCCCCCCCAAAGCGGCCTAAGCAGGGAGTTGAGCAAGGAATACTGCGTACGTCTGCTCAAGGTCGCAATGCGCTACAGCGACGACCTGGAGCTCTCTGGGCTGATAAGCGCAGTCGAGGCTCACGTCAGCACCATGACTCGCCAACGCTTCAATCCCGGGCTGAACGATGCGAGCTATGACGTCTTCCGCAAGTTCTGCCTGAAAGGGGGTGTGCAATGAACCTGCAACCCTATGTAGCTCAAGGCGAGGTGCTGGGCCAGGCCGTGCTCACCGCCGAACAAATGTGCTCAATGAATTTCGCCAGGGAGGAATGCAGGAAACTGGAGAAAATCCTGCTCACGTTCGTAATCCCGGCTATGGGCGGCTACGACAATGAACTGGCCTGCGATATCGCGCGGCACCTTGAGCAAATCACCATTTTCAGTGGCAATTTCTGCTGGCGGCATCGTCACTTGGGCGCTTCCTATGGCGTGGTTGGCAAGCGTGCCGAGATCGACAAGGGGTGCGGCCAATGAGCGGATCATTCGAAAGCCATATTGCGCTGAAAGGGTTGGATGGCGAACAACTCGCCGAGCTTGCACTTCTCGGTATTCGCTACAGAGCGCTCGGCGCTGCAACGATCGACTTCAGCGATCCATCGCGGCTCGACGTGTACTGGACTGGCAAGCGAATGGTCGAGAAGGCGGTCAAGGACGCTGTGAAGGCCAGGAGGGGCGACCCACTAGCGGATACCAAATGTGGGATTGCACAGGGGCACTTAGCAGCTCTGCTCAATTGCAGCGTCATCGACAATGAGACCTACATGACGCAGTACAGGCTGTTGCTAAACCGCACCCGATAACAAAGTTTCGTAGTAACCAAGGCACTACCCCGTTACAGGGTGGTGCCTTTTGCTGTGAACGATCACTAAGACTTAGCGAGCAATCCTATTTTCAACGGCTGGTATGGTAGATATCTATAAGGGTGTATTGATTCGATACAGGATGATTTGATTTAGTGGTACTGAATCAATACACGATAGATTGGTTTCTAAACACAACCGGACGGAATGGTACTGCTGGTTTTCCTATGCGTATTGATTCGATACCGCTCTGTGTATTGATTCGATACCGGATCAAATCGAATCTGTCAGGTCTCGGACCGTTCTCAGTGGTGTCCGCGTGGGAGAGATTTCGAGTTCTTTGCCTGGGCAGTCATCTATCGAGTACCAAGACAGCGCATAGAGGGCGCACCGAGAGCCGTGCCGGGAGAAAACGCTGCTTCGGGTTTGGATGATCCACCCCCCACTCAAGAGGTCGGTAAGCGCCTTTTGCAAGATGTTGGGAGAGCTGACCCCCCAGTCTTTTGCCATCGTCCTTGTGGCTGACAGATCACCGTTGTTGTTCCCGTTGTACTGCATGTGCAATTCCATCAGCACCCCTCTGGCGGTGAAGCTCAGCGCGCGATAGGGGGCCGACTGCCCCATCTGCCACAACATCATGGCAAAAGGTTTGGCCTTAGGTTTGAACCCCTTTCTTTTTATAGCCATACGGCCGCTCACAAGCGCAAGCGGCCCCTCGATTTGAGGAGTCGCCTGCTGGTCGGTGGGTTACGAGGCTTCGCGCATCAGAATGTATTTCGCGACGCGGTGAGGGGGGCGGCCTGGCTCAGTGGACTGATGCGTCCAGTAAGTGCGGATCTCATGCCCCTTTTTTCTGAGGCGGCGGATCGTGTTTGGTGGCTGGACGATATCCAGATCCTTTGCCGCTTCGATGGTCGATACCGGGCCATTTCGAAGGGCCTCCATCATCTTGCGGTCTTGCTCTGTCGAAGAATGGCGTGTCATAGTTTGGCCTTCACGTTGGTGCTATCCAGTGTGTTTTCGTTAGGGCGGTGCTCGAACACCGCCTTAACGCTCTCTCTATCATTCAGTTCTCTTGGTTGAATCCCTTCCAGTCCTGTTTCCAGGGGCATCATGCTAGTCACCGGGCACCTTCCTTCGCTGCCCGCTCGATCCAAACCTTAAGTTCGGCCATCAGGATCAAGCGACGCCGGCCAATCTTGAAGCTTTTGATTTCTCCCTTAGCGATCAACTCATAAACACCCGATCGCGAATATCCGACGATCCGAGCAGCGTCTTCGACGCTAACGGACAAGGCTGCTGGTTGTCCTGCTGCAAGCATTTTGGCTCTCCTCCGGCCATTGGAATTGGTTGGCCGTGGGTCGATCCTAGTTGCATAGAATACTGTACGTCAACTGATGCTATATCATTTGTATGAACGTATGGACTCACTCGGACGTACGGATTAGGATTGTCGCTCGATTTATGGCTCGGAGATTCTGAAATGGCCAAGAACAAACCTAACCAAGGATCGCGGAAGACCGAAACACTGACCCTCCGGTTAGACCCAAAGGTCAAGTTCACGATTGATGTCATTTCTCGGGTAAAACGGCAGTCAATCACTGGGGTGGTAGAGGCTGCAGTTGAGGCGTTGGTTTTCGATCTTGATGTTCCATTTCATGATGGCGGGAACACAGAGAGCTGGTCGGTTGCTAATGCCGTAACAGAGGTGTGGTCGACGGATGAAAGTGAGCGCTTTGTGAATCTCTGCTATCACCTGCCTAATCTGCTCACATACGAGGAGCAACGCATCTGGGAAACCATCAAGGCGTCTCCAGTGTTCCACGATAAAGGAGCTGCAAAAATTGGCACGCATTGGCAGATAGAGGGAGTGGGCCAGTTGGATCGGTCGTATATCAGGACGTTCTGGGGCGACCTTTTAGAGCACGTGGAGGAAAACAAAGAAAGCCGCACCATCGTGCCCTTTGAACCGCCTATCTAAATCAGTTCTACCGCGGCGGCTTTGGTCCCTGGTGCCAAATGGGCATAGCGCAGTGTCATCTTGATATCGGCGTGCCCCAGAAGGTCTCGCACCGTGTTGAGCGGCACTCCAGCCATCACGAGGCGTGACGCGAAGTCGTGGCGCATATCGTGCCAACGGAAGCCCTCGATCTTGGCTCGCTCAAGTAGCTTGAGCCAGGCGCTTTTCACATCCTCTAGGCGGCCACCTTCCTGACTCGGGAACACGTAGCGAGAGTTGCCGGCCTGCTTCTTCCAGCCCTCCAGCACACCGATCGTTTCCTTGTTCATTGGGATATGCCGCGTGTCACTCGTTTTGGTGGTGGTGCCGGCGGCGGTGATCGTCTTCGTTTGGAAGTTCACCGCTGACCATTTCAGTTCGAACAGTTCGCCGCGTCTCATGCCGGTATTCAGTGACACCAGCACCATGGGCTTTAAGTGATCGGTGAAGGGCACTTGTAGCAAGCACGGCATCAACTCCTTGCCGCGGTCTGCCCGCCACTTGTTCGCAGACTCACGTTCAGCCCGCGTTTCGTCCTGGCGTGCATCCAGTGCTTCTCGAAGGCGTTTGGTTTCCTCGGCATCCAGATAGCGGACCAGCCCCATGGAGTCAACCTTGAGGGCTTTGAGCCTCTCCATCGGGTGGGCGTCGATGTACTCCCACTCAACGGCCCTACTGAACACGCCGCTGATGGAGCCCATTTTACGGTTGACCGTCGAGGGTTTGTTGCCCAACTGCATCCATCCCGTGCGGATCTGGTCTAGGTCGCGGCCGGCGATCACGTCGAGACGCTGGGGCATGATCGCTTCGAAGTTGTTGTTGAGCGTGTGCAGGGTTTTCTCATGCCCTTTATGGTGCGTCTTGAACCAGGGCATATAGGTGTCGTCGATGAAATCGCGCAAGGAGGGTAGGGTAGCGCCTCTTCGTCCTTGGGTAACGGCTAGCGGTTCCCCTAGCGTTCTTGCCTCTGCAAGATATTGAGTAGCCTCTGTTCGCGCTTGCTCCAACGTCAGTATGCCAATACGACCTAATGTCTTCTTGCGGCCCCTGGCCCAGGTCACTACATAGGATTTGGCGCCGGCGGCAGTGACGCGCACGAACAGACCGCCGACGGTGGTATCGTGGACCTCATATTCGTGGCCGGTTATCTGCAGGGACGCCAGCAGCTTGGCGGTGAGCTTCTCTTTCAATTTGTTCCCATGGGTGCATGGTGGGTGCAAAAAGAACTATACGGAGTCGTTTTCACGGACACAACCGGACGAAAAGCCCAATAAATACGGGGTTTGGCTAGTGTTTGTTGGGGTTTGGATAGCCCTCCTAAGGGGAAGGTTGCAGGTTCGAACCCCGCCTGGGACACCATATAAATAGAGCCTTTTAACCCGTCATCCTGACAGCTCACTTTTTCCGTAACAGCAGGGTGGCAGCAAAAGGCGAAAATAAACCCCGCATAGGTCAGTCTTGCGGGGTTTTTTTTGGCTGAAATAATTAATAACGAAAGCAGCAGGCTTTATGACGACGGGTAGAAACGAACTTTGCTGGTGTGGCTCAGGGAAAAAATTAAAACGTTACCATCTTGGGCGCGCCGCGGCCGACCCTCTCAAATTCTGGGATTGATGCGCCCCGGATTCTCCAGACATCTTGCAAGCCCGCTTTACACGGCCTCCTTAAATAAGAACGCCCCCGTAACAGAACTGTCATCGTTCATCCACCAGCCACTGCCCTAAGCGTCCCGGCTACGGATAGATGCTTACTGGGCGCTACGGCTGAAAATCCTGATCACTTCACTCAGATGCTCGGCCATTGCCTGACGCGCTGCGTCGGGGTCGTGTTGTTCCAACGCTTGCAGCACACGCCGGTGTTCATCTTCCGAACGATGGGGCATGTCGCCCGAGCTGTAATGGCTTTGTAGACGCTGGAACATGCTGCCGTATCGATGGCCTAACAGGTGTTGAATCATCAGCGCGTAGGCCGGGTTGTCCGAGGCCTGGGCGATGCGGATATGGAATAGGCGGTCGCCGGGGTGGGTGTGTGAATCTTCACGGTTGTCCTGCACGTTGCGCTCGAACGCCTCGCGGATGCCTGCCAGTTCTTCATCGCTAGCGTTCACGGCCGCCAGCGCGGCGGCTTCGGGCTCGATCAGACGGCGGGCCTGAAGCAAGGCGAAGGGCGGGATTTCAGCGCTGAAATCAATCTCGATCCCCAGCTCAGGGTCCAGCTCTTTCCATTGATTGCGCGTGACTTGAGCCATGACTGGCTCATTCGATACCGCTTGCACTGAAGGCTCGCAGACCAGCACCCCGTTACCGACGCGCACATCCACCAAGCCGATCACTTCTAGCGCAATCATTGCCTCACGCACAGAGGCTCGGCTCACACCTAGCAACTTGGCCAGCTCTCGCTCGGCCGGCAAACGGCTGCCCGGCGGAAATTCTCCGCTGTCGATCAAGGCTCGCAGCTGGTCGGCGATCTGCCGGTAAAGTCTTTGGTTATCAATAACTTGAAATGGCATTGAAAATTAAACTCTGGTTTGGACAGCATTCGACAAGCACGCCGGTGGAAAAGACGCTTGTTGATGGTCGGGGCGAATGCTATAAAAGGCCTAATGGTCTGACCATTGAACCCATAACGTGAAGTGATCATAGCAAACTTTATTCTGGCGCTTGAGTCGGTTTGCCAATTGATGCGCCTCCAATGGCCTGACCATTGGGCCAGTCTTCGCGAAAACAATAAAAAATTAGCGTCACGGAGCATTTATGAATCTTTCCGGCAAACGCGTGCTGATCACGGCGGGCGCTCAGGGTATTGGCCTAGCCAGTGTCCAGGCGTATCTCGCTGCTGGCGCTGAAGTCTTCGCCGCCGACATCAATGCTGGCGCCCTCGAAGCACTTGAAGGTGCACATACCCATATCCTAGATGTCACCGATGCAAGCGCCATCCAGCACCTAGCCCAAGAGCTTGGTCCGCTAGATGTTCTGTTCAACTGCGCAGGTGTGGTTCACAGCGGCAACATTCTTGAGTGCAGCGAAAACGACTGGGCCTTCGCCCTGGACCTAAACGTTACCGCCATGTACCGCATGATCCGAGCTTTCTTACCGGGCATGTTGGCGAACGGTGGCGGCTCGATCATCAATATGGCCTCGGTGGCTTCCAGCGTTAAAGGCGTTCCCAATCGTTTTGCCTACTGCGCCAGCAAAGGTGCGGTAATTGGCCTGACACGTTCAGTGGCGGCTGATTTCGTCAGTCAGAACATCCGCTGCAATGCCATTTGCCCCGGCACCGTTGACTCCCCCTCCTTGCGTCAACGCATCAGTGAACAAGCCCAAAGTGAAGGTCGCAGCATCGCTGAGGTCTACGCCGCCTTCGCTGCCCGCCAACCGATGGGCCGCATCGGCACCGCTGAGGAAATAGCACACCTGGCGCTGTACCTGGGCTCAAGTGCCAGCGGGTTCACCACCGGAACTGCGCAAATTATTGATGGTGGCTGGAGTAACTGACTCCCGCGCCGCCATTAGACCTGCGTGCCCCTTAGCTCTAACTAACAAAGGAAATAATATGAAGCTGCTGCGCTACGGCGAAAAAGGCCAGGAACGTCCTGCGTTGCTTGATAACAACGGTCAATTGCGCGACTTGTCCGAAGTGGTCGTTGATATCACGGGCGACGCGCTGAGCCCGCAAAGCATCGCCCGCCTGCAAGATCTCGACCCGTCCAGCTTGCCGCTGGTTGAAGGCTCGCCACGCCTCGGCGCTTGCGTTGGTGAAGTCGGCAAGTTCATCTGCATCGGCCTCAACTATGCCGATCACGCCGCCGAAACTGGTGCCGCAATCCCGGCCGAACCGGTGGTGTTCAGCAAGTGGACCAGCGCCATTGTCGGCCCGAATGACGACATCGAGATACCGCGCAACTCACGCAAAACCGACTGGGAAGTCGAGCTTGGCGTGGTCATCGGCAAAGGCGGCCGCTACATCAGCGAAAGCGATGCTCTCGAACACGTGGCCGGTTATTGCGTAATCAATGACGTGTCCGAGCGCGAGTTCCAGCTGGAACTGGGCGGCACTTGGGACAAAGGCAAGGGCTGTGACACTTTCGGCCCGCTCGGCCCTTGGCTGGTGACCCGCGATGAAGTCGCTGACCCGCATCAGCTCGATCTGTGGCTGGAAGTCGACGGCAAGCGTTACCAGAACGGCAACACCCGGACGATGATTTTCCAGATCCCAAAAATCATCAGCTACCTCAGCCAATTCATGAGCCTGCAACCCGGTGATGTGATCTCCACCGGTACTCCCCCGGGCGTCGGCCTGGGTATCAAGCCTGAGCCGGTGTACCTGCGCGCAGGTCAACAAATCCGTCTGGGCATCGCCGGCCTCGGCGAACAAAACCAACGCACCGTGAATGCCCAGTGACAGGTAGCTACGCCATGACCACGATTACCGCTGTACGCGTTGAAGACATCCGCTTCCCTACTTCGCAATCTCTCGATGGTTCGGATGCGATGAACCCGGACCCGGATTACTCCGCGGCCTATGTCATTCTCGAAACCGATACCCCGGGCCTGGAAGGCCATGGGCTGACCTTTACCATCGGCCGCGGCAACGAGATTTGCTGCGCCTCGATCAAGGCGTTGGCCGGTCTGCTGGTGGGGTTGAAGCTGGAATGGATTGCCCAAGACATGGGCCGTTTCTGGCATCACGTCACCAGTGACAGCCAATTGCGCTGGATCGGCCCGGATAAAGGCGCCATTCACCTGGCCACCGGAGCGGTGGTCAACGCTGCCTGGGACTTGTGGGCCAAGGCGGAGCGCAAGCCGGTCTGGCGCCTGGTGGCGGACATGAGCCCCGAGCAGTTGGTGCGCTGCATTGATTTTCGCTACATCACCGATTGCATCACCCCGGCAGAAGCCCTGACGTTGCTGCGCGAACGCGCCCGGGGTAAAGCCGAGCGCGTTGCGCTGCTCGAAGAGCAAGGTTACCCGTGCTACACCACTTCAGCCGGGTGGCTGGGGTATGCCGACGACAAGCTGCGCCGTTTGTGTCAGGAAGCGGTCGACGCCGGTTTCTCCCACGTCAAACTCAAAGTCGGCCGCGACCTGAAGGACGACATCCGCCGCGTGCGTATTGCCCGTGAAGTGCTGGGCCCGGATCGTCAGTTGATGATCGACGCCAACCAGGTGTGGGAAGTCGACACGGCCATCAACTGGGTCCGCGAGCTCTCCTTCGCCAATCCATGGTTCATTGAAGAGCCCACCAGCCCGGATGACGTCGAAGGCCATCGCAAGATTCGTCTGGGTGTCGCTCCGGTCAAAGTCGCCACGGGGGAGATGTGCCAGAACCGCATCGTGTTTAAACAATTGATCATGCGTGAAGCGATTGATGTGGTGCAGATCGACGCCTGCCGACTGGGCGGGGTCAATGAGGTGCTGGCGGTGATGCTGATGGCCGCCAAATACAACTTGCCGGTATGCCCACACGCAGGCGGCGTGGGCTTGTGCGAGTACGTACAGCACCTGTCAATGATCGATTACCTGTGCATCGCCGGCACCCATGAAGGTCGCGTAGTGGAGTTTGTCGACCATCTGCACGAACACTTCGTAGACCCGTGCGTAATTCGTAATGCGGCCTACATGCCACCGCAGGCGCCGGGCTTCTCGATCCAGATGAAGGCCGCCTCTCGAGAGCAGTACCAGTATCGGGGCTAACCGCCATGCGATCCTCGCGCCCACTTCGGCTGAATGCTCACCAGCACTCCAGTCGCTATGACGCCACGGCCTATCGGGTACGTGATGGGCCTGGTGGCTGATAACGCCTCCACAGCTGTGGCGTATCTTTTGCCGATGGGCCGTTCTTGGTGGTCGCGGCTTATGTCCGTGGCGCCTTGAAAAAGCTGTAAGCGCTGTATTGATGTTGCTGCACTCCACAAAAACAATAATCGGAGGACGTCATGTCTAACCCCGCGTTGAAGCAGGCGCTCAGCAAAATCCGCTGGCGCATCTTGCCCTTTGTTGCATTGATGTTTGCGATGGCAATCATTGACCGTTCCAACATCGGTTTTGCCAAACACGCCTTTCAGGCTGACACCGGCCTCAGCAACGCCGCTTTTGCGCTTGGTGCGGGCATTTTCTTTATCGGCTACGCCGTGTTTGAGGTGCCCAGCAACCTGATGCTGCACAAGATCGGCGCGCGTATTTGGTTGAGCCGGATCATGGTCACCTGGGGGTTGGTTTCGGCTGCGATGATGTTTGCCCACGACGAAACCAGCTTCTACATCCTCCGCTTTTTGCTGGGCGTGGCCGAGGCCGGTCTTTCGCCGGGCGTGGTGCTGTACCTGACCTATTGGTTCCCGCAGAACCAGCGCGGTTCGGCCTACGGCATCTACTATTTTGGTGTGCCAGTGTCTTTGATTGTAGGCGGGCCGGTGTCGGGATGGCTGCTGGAAACCGCCCAGCTCGGCCTGGCCGGTTGGCAATGGATGTTTGTCACCGAAGGCCTCGCCGCCTCGATCATCGGCGTGTTTGCGTTCTTTTACCTGACCGACAAACCGCGAGATGCCAAGTGGTTGAGTGCTGAAGAAAAAGCTGCGATTGAGCACGAACTGGAAAAAGATCAGCTGTTGAAAGCCAATAATGGCCCATCGACATGGCGTGCGGCATTGATCAACCCTAAGGTTCTGTACTTCACCCTGATCTATTTCACGATTCAGGTCAGTGTCTACGGCGTACTGTTTTACCTGCCCACGCGAATCGCGGAACTGCTCGCCACCGGCATCGGCCTGAAAGTCGGCATGTTGACCGCCATTCCCTGGATTGCCACCGTTTGCGTGCTGTATGTGGTCACCCGTTACGCCGACCGAAAAGGCCAGCAGGCTCGTTTTGCAGCCTTGATGCTGGCATTGGCAGCAGTGGGAATGGTGGGCTCGACCTTGAGCGGTAGTCTGCCGCTGGTGATGCTGTCGTTCTGCGTTGCCGCCGCCGGGTTCATCACCGTGCAGCCGCTATTCTGGACCTTGCCTACTCGCTTCCTGGGCGGTGCCGCAGCGGCCAGCGGGATTGCGGTGATTGGCGCATTGGGCAATCTAGGCGGCTTCCTGGCGCCAACGGTAAAAACCTGGGCCGAGCAGTACTTCAATAACGCCCACGCGGGGATGTACTTCCTGGCGGCGACCGCCCTGATCGGTACGCTGATGCTGATTCGCTCGGCAAGAGCGGGGCACGAGTCAGGAAAGCGGGTTCAGGTGGCCCGATCGCCCAGCTGAAAATGTGTACGTG
>NZ_JASFAH010000002.1:4545000-5087500 GCF_033989915.1 Pseudomonas sp. P5_152
CACACGTGCTACAATGGTCGGTACAGAGGGTTGCCAAGCCGCGAGGTGGAGCTAATCCCACAAAACCGATCGTAGTCCGGATCGCAGTCTGCAACTCGACTGCGTGAAGTCGGAATCGCTAGTAATCGCGAATCAGAATGTCGCGGTGAATACGTTCCCGGGCCTTGTACACACCGCCCGTCACACCATGGGAGTGGGTT
Source organism: Pseudomonas sp. P5_152 (assembly GCF_033989915.1). Taxonomy (NCBI): domain Bacteria; kingdom Pseudomonadati; phylum Pseudomonadota; class Gammaproteobacteria; order Pseudomonadales; family Pseudomonadaceae; genus Pseudomonas; species Pseudomonas sp. P5_152. The sequence continues at coordinate 4,545,201 of NZ_JASFAH010000002.1, forward strand.
GCACCAGAAGTAGCTAGTCTAACCTTCGGGAGGACGGTTACCACGGTGTGATTCATGACTGGGGTGAAGTCGTAACAAGGTAGCCGTAGGGGAACCTGCGGCTGGATCACCTCCTTAATCGACGACATCAGCTGCTGCATAAGCTCCCACACGAATTGCTTGATTCATTGAAGAAGACGATAAGAAGCAGCCATAAATTGGGTCTGTAGCTCAGTTGGTTAGAGCGCACCCCTGATAAGGGTGAGGTCGGCAGTTCGAATCTGCCCAGACCCACCAATTTTGTGTGGGAAGAACCTGTAGAAATACGGGGCCATAGCTCAGCTGGGAGAGCGCCTGCCTTGCACGCAGGAGGTCAACGGTTCGATCCCGTTTGGCTCCACCACTACTGCTTCTGTTTGTTGAAAGCTTAGAAATGAGCATTCCATCATTATGATGGTGAATGTTGATTTCTAGTCTTTGATTAGATCGTTCTTTAAAAATTTGGGTATGTGATAGAAAGATAGACTGAACGTTACTTTCACTGGTAACGGATCAGGCTAAGGTGAAATTTGTGAGTTGCTCTATGAGCAAGTGCGAATTTTCGGCGAATGTCGTCTTCATAGTATAACCAGATTGCTTGGGGTTATATGGTCAAGTGAAGAAGCGCATACGGTGGATGCCTTGGCAGTCAGAGGCGATGAAAGACGTGGTAGCCTGCGAAAAGCTTCGGGGAGTCGGCAAACAGACTTTGATCCGGAGATGTCTGAATGGGGGAACCCAGCCATCATAAGATGGTTATCTTAAGCTGAATACATAGGCTTAAGAGGCGAACCAGGGGAACTGAAACATCTAAGTACCCTGAGGAAAAGAAATCAACCGAGATTCCCTTAGTAGTGGCGAGCGAACGGGGACTAGCCCTTAAGTGGCTTTGAGATTAGCGGAACGCTCTGGAAAGTGCGGCCATAGTGGGTGATAGCCCTGTACGCGAAAATCTCTTAGTCATGAAATCGAGTAGGACGGAGCACGAGAAACTTTGTCTGAATATGGGGGGACCATCCTCCAAGGCTAAATACTACTGACTGACCGATAGTGAACTAGTACCGTGAGGGAAAGGCGAAAAGAACCCCGGAGAGGGGAGTGAAATAGATCCTGAAACCGTATGCGTACAAGCAGTGGGAGCAGACTTGTTCTGTGACTGCGTACCTTTTGTATAATGGGTCAGCGACTTATTTTCAGTGGCGAGCTTAACCGAATAGGGGAGGCGTAGCGAAAGCGAGTCTTAATAGGGCGTCTAGTCGCTGGGAATAGACCCGAAACCGGGCGATCTATCCATGGGCAGGTTGAAGGTTGGGTAACACTAACTGGAGGACCGAACCGACTACCGTTGAAAAGTTAGCGGATGACCTGTGGATCGGAGTGAAAGGCTAATCAAGCTCGGAGATAGCTGGTTCTCCTCGAAAGCTATTTAGGTAGCGCCTCATGTATCACTGTAGGGGGTAGAGCACTGTTTCGGCTAGGGGGTCATCCCGACTTACCAAACCGATGCAAACTCCGAATACCTACAAGTGCCGAGCATGGGAGACACACGGCGGGTGCTAACGTCCGTCGTGAAAAGGGAAACAACCCAGACCGTCAGCTAAGGTCCCAAAGTTATGGTTAAGTGGGAAACGATGTGGGAAGGCTTAGACAGCTAGGAGGTTGGCTTAGAAGCAGCCACCCTTTAAAGAAAGCGTAATAGCTCACTAGTCGAGTCGGCCTGCGCGGAAGATGTAACGGGGCTCAAACCATACACCGAAGCTACGGGTATCACTTAGGTGATGCGGTAGAGGAGCGTTCTGTAAGCCTGTGAAGGTGAGTTGAGAAGCTTGCTGGAGGTATCAGAAGTGCGAATGCTGACATGAGTAACGACAATGGGTGTGAAAAACACCCACGCCGAAAGACCAAGGTTTCCTGCGCAACGTTAATCGACGCAGGGTTAGTCGGTCCCTAAGGCGAGGCTGAAAAGCGTAGTCGATGGAAAACAGGTTAATATTCCTGTACTTCTGGTTATTGCGATGGAGGGACGGAGAAGGCTAGGCCAGCTTGGCGTTGGTTGTCCAAGTTTAAGGTGGTAGGCTGGAATCTTAGGTAAATCCGGGATTCTAAGGCCGAGAGCTGATGACGAGTGTTCTTTTAGAACACGAAGTGGTTGATGCCATGCTTCCAAGAAAAGCTTCTAAGCTTCAGGTAACCAGGAACCGTACCCCAAACCGACACAGGTGGTTGGGTAGAGAATACCAAGGCGCTTGAGAGAACTCGGGTGAAGGAACTAGGCAAAATGGCACCGTAACTTCGGGAGAAGGTGCGCCGGTGAGGGTGAAGGACTTGCTCCGTAAGCCCACGCCGGTCGAAGATACCAGGCCGCTGCGACTGTTTATTAAAAACACAGCACTCTGCAAACACGAAAGTGGACGTATAGGGTGTGACGCCTGCCCGGTGCCGGAAGGTTAATTGATGGGGTTAGCTAACGCGAAGCTCTTGATCGAAGCCCCGGTAAACGGCGGCCGTAACTATAACGGTCCTAAGGTAGCGAAATTCCTTGTCGGGTAAGTTCCGACCTGCACGAATGGCGTAACGATGGCGGCGCTGTCTCCACCCGAGACTCAGTGAAATTGAAATCGCTGTGAAGATGCAGTGTATCCGCGGCTAGACGGAAAGACCCCGTGAACCTTTACTATAGCTTTGCACTGGACTTTGAATTTGCTTGTGTAGGATAGGTGGGAGGCTTTGAAGCGTGGACGCCAGTCTGCGTGGAGCCAACCTTGAAATACCACCCTGGCAACTTTGAGGTTCTAACTCAGGTCCGTTATCCGGATCGAGGACAGTGTATGGTGGGTAGTTTGACTGGGGCGGTCTCCTCCTAAAGAGTAACGGAGGAGTACGAAGGTGCGCTCAGACCGGTCGGAAATCGGTCGTAGAGTATAAAGGCAAAAGCGCGCTTGACTGCGAGACAGACACGTCGAGCAGGTACGAAAGTAGGTCTTAGTGATCCGGTGGTTCTGTATGGAAGGGCCATCGCTCAACGGATAAAAGGTACTCCGGGGATAACAGGCTGATACCGCCCAAGAGTTCATATCGACGGCGGTGTTTGGCACCTCGATGTCGGCTCATCACATCCTGGGGCTGAAGCCGGTCCCAAGGGTATGGCTGTTCGCCATTTAAAGTGGTACGCGAGCTGGGTTTAGAACGTCGTGAGACAGTTCGGTCCCTATCTGCCGTGGACGTTTGAGATTTGAGAGGGGCTGCTCCTAGTACGAGAGGACCGGAGTGGACGAACCTCTGGTGTTCCGGTTGTCACGCCAGTGGCATTGCCGGGTAGCTATGTTCGGAATAGATAACCGCTGAAAGCATCTAAGCGGGAAACTAGCCTCAAGATGAGATCTCACTGGGACCTTGAGTCCCCTGAAGGGCCGTCGAAGACTACGACGTTGATAGGTTGGGTGTGTAAGCGCTGTGAGGCGTTGAGCTAACCAATACTAATTGCCCGTGAGGCTTGACCATATAACACCCAAGCAATTTGACTACTCCTGATTTTGAAACAAAGAGGAGCATCAGATTGCGGTGTGTGAAGACGAAACGAACCGAAAGTTCGAATCTGCTCAAAGCAGCACACAACACCGAAAGCTATCACATACCCAATTTGCTGAAGCGAGGCCATCTGGCCACGACTCAGTACCCGAATTTCTTGACGACCATAGAGCATTGGAACCACCTGATCCCATCCCGAACTCAGCAGTGAAACGATGCATCGCCGATGGTAGTGTGGGGTTTCCCCATGTGAGAGTAGGTCATCGTCAAGATTAAATTCCGAAACCCCTATCTGCGTATGCAGGTAGGGGTTTTGTTTTTGCCCGCGAAAAACTCAGCGTCCTTCCCACGCGATCTTTGTTCAGGTAAATCCAAGAATCTTCACCGATACCTTCAAGGGATTGCCCTGTCCGGCCGATAACCCGATGGACGGTAGTCTCATCCGATGCCAAACCGGGCAGCGAAGTTGAGCACGTCCTTGTGGTTCATCTTTTTAATTGCCTGGAATCTTCGATGCTGGCGTACCACCAAAAGAGCTTTTTGATCGTCGATGATTTCTCGGATTTCCGCAGTTCAGTCCGATCGATGTTGCGCGAGTTGGGTGTGAAAGATGTCGACACGGCCGACACCGGCGAGGTCGCGCTGCGCATGTGCTCGCAGAAGCGCTACGACTTCATCCTGCAGGATTACCATCTGGGCGACGGCAAGAAGAACGGCCAGCAGGTACTCGAAGACCTGATGATCGAAAAACTGATCAGCCACGAAAGTATCTTCGTCATGGTCACTGCCGAGAGCAGCCAGGCCATGGTGCTCAGTGCCCTCGAGCACGAGCCGGATGCCTACCTGACCAAGCCGTTCAACCGCGCCGGCCTGGCCCAGCGCCTGGAGCGGTTGCAGCAGCGCAAGACCCTGCTCAAGCCGATCATGCAAGCGCTTGATCGCGGCAAACCGGTCGAGGTTCTCAACGCCTGCATCGCCCTGTGCAGACAGGACCCACGTTACTCGCCGCTGTGCCTGCGTTATCGCGCCGACGCATTGCGCGACATGAACCAGAACGAAGTGCTCGAACGTTTGTACAACAGCATCCTTGCCGACCGTCCGTTGCCCTGGGCCTACGTGGGGTTGGGACGCCTGCTGTTCAAGCGCGGCCAGGTCGCCCAAGCCAAAGCGTTGTACGAAAAGGCGTTGAAGGTCTTCCCGATGATGCCCGGTCTGTACGATGGGCTGGCCGATGTCCTGGTGGCGCAAGGCAACAGCAAGTCGGCACAACGGGTGCTCGAGGAGGCTGTGCGTCTTTCCCCGCTGGCGGTCCGTCGGCAATCGTTGCTAGGCAAGCTGGCCATGAGCAACGAAGACTTCGATACCGCAGCCAAAGCCTATCGCCAGGCGGTCTCGCAAGGCGCGCAGTCGCGCTTCAAGGATCCAGAGAGCAACCTCGGCCTGGCCCATGCGTTGATCAGCAAGGGCAGTGAAAGGGGCCTGGACACCCGTGCCCGCCTGGAGATCAACCAGACCTTGAGCGCGGTCGCCAAGGAAAACCCCAGTGATCCCGGGTTACAGATTCGCGCGCGGCTGATGAAAGCCACCAGTTTGCTGATCAACGATGCGGAAACGGCCGACAAGCTCACCGAGCAGGCCCTGACTCGCCTCGACGGCATGGAGCAGTTCATGAGCGCCGATGCGGCCTTGCTGGTGGCCAAGCAGTTGAAGATGTTGGGGCAGGCACAGGCCAGCGACTCGATGCTCAAGAACTGTGCGGAAATCTACGGCGATGACCCCGCGGTGATGCGCGGTATCGCCAGGCAGACCGATGATCCGGCGATTCTCAACTCGGGTACGGCCGCCGCAGACCTCAACCGCCAAGGCGTGCGCAGCTACAAGGCCGGCGCCCTCACCGAAGCCCGCGAGCTGTTTCGCGGTGCCTTGTTGCTGCAGCCGAAGAACATCAGCATTGCCCTCAACATGGCGCAGGCGTTGTTGCATGGGGTCACGGCCGATCTCGATCCGGGATTGCTCGAGGAGTGTCGCAAGTGTTTGAAGATGGTCGGTTTGATGCCTGAGAGCGACTCGCGTTATCCGCGTTATCAGAAGCTGCAGAACAAGGCGTTTGAGCAATGAGTGAGATTGATCAGGGGCTGGATTTTTCCACGGTGATTGCCTCCACCGTACACGACATGAAGAATTCCCTGACGGTGCTAATGCAAGCGCACGGCCAGTGGCTCGCCCGGCTGCCCAGTGCCCAACAGCAAACCGATGAGCAGGGCGTGATCGACTTCGAATTCGCTCATCTGAACGGCATGCTGGTGCAGTTGCTCGGTCTGTACAAGCTCGGCGTCAATCAGTTGCCCGTACGCCCGGACTACCATGAGTTGGACGATTTCATCGAGGCCCAATTGGCCGCGCATCAAGAGGTGTTCAAGAGTCGAGGCATTCTCGTCACCTACGAAGTCGATCCCTTGAGTCCGCTGGGTTTTTTCGACCGCGAATTGATCGGTACGGTGCTGGCCAATGCCATCAACAACGCGATCCGTTTTGCCCGGCAGTCACTGCTGATCAGCGTCGGTGAAGAAACCGGGCAGTTGGTGCTGACCATCAATGACGATGGCGAAGGCTATCCGGCACAGATGATCGAGCGCCAGGAGCAGTACGTACAGGGCATTAACCCGGCCAGCGGCAGCACCGGCCTGGGCCTGTACTTTGCCGCGCGCATTGCCCAGTTGCACCAGCGCAACGGCGTGCCGGGGCGTACCGAAATCAGTAATGGCGGGCCTTTGGGCGGCGGCTTGTTCAGTCTCTATCTGCCTTGAGGCGTGACAGAACCTGTGCCAACAGAGTCTGATTGAGCTTTTCAGCGGTTGTGCTTGATATTCCGAACGGCTGATGCCTATTTTGTGCGGATCGCCATTAACGGCCTGCACAATACCAAGGATAGCGTCATGACGACCGATGGCCAGGGTTCTCTCGCACAGCGATTGACCGGCATTGATGAAGTTGAATGTGTCACCCCGGACCTCAATGGGGTGCCGCGCGGCAAGGTGATGACTGCCGCAGGATTTCTCGAGGGGCGACGGTTGCAGATGGCACGGGGGGTGCTGCTGCAATGCATCATGGGCGGTTATCCCGCCCCACGTTTTTACGGCAGCGACGACGGTGACCTCGCGCTCAATGCCGATCCGCAACAGATCCATCGTTTGCCCTGGAGTGCCCAACCGCGCGCGCTGGCGATCTGTGACGCCGACGAGTTGAGCGGCGCAAGCTCCCGGCTGTCCACCCGTGGCCAGCTCAAGGCCGTGGTTGCTCGTTATGCCGCGCTGGGCCTGGCGCCCGTGGTGGCGACCGAGATGGAATTTTTTGTGTTCGCTCCCAATACCGACCCGACCCAACCGTTCCAGCCGCCCATTGGCCTGGACGGGCGTCGCGAAGACGGCCTTTCGGCGTTCAGCATCAGTTCCAACAATGGTTTGCGTCCGTTCTTCAATGAGGTCTACGCCAGCATGGCGGCGTTGGGGTTGCCGCGGGCCACCTTCATGCACGAAATGGGCGTCAGCCAGTTCGAGATCAACCTGCTGCACGGCGATCCCCTGTTGCTGGCCGACCAGACGTTCCTGTTCAAGCACCTGCTCAAGGAAGTGGCGCTCAAGCATGGCTTGACCGTGGTCTGCATGGCCAAGCCCCTGGCCCACACGGCCGGCAGCTCGATGCACATTCACCAGAGCGTGGTCGAGCTCGGCACCGATCGCAACGTGTTCAGTGACGAGTCCGGCGAGCCAACGGCGATGTTCCGTCACTTCATCGGCGGCCAGCAGGCCGGCATGGCTGACTTCACAGCGCTGTTCGCACCGAACGTCAATTCCTACCAGCGCCTGTGCCATCCCTACGCATCACCCAACAACGCCTGCTGGTCCCACGACAACCGCGCCGCCGGATTACGTATTCCCGCCAGTTCGCCAGCCGCGCGCCGGGTCGAAAACCGCCTGCCGGGCGCCGACGCCAACCCTTACCTGGCGATCGCCGCCAGCCTGGCCGCGGGGCTGCACGGTATCGAGCAGCAACTGGAACCGACCCCGGCAATCCAGGGCGAATTCAGCGTGCCGGAAAGTTTGTCTCTGCCATGTACCTTGCATGCGGCTCTTGAACGTCTGAAACGTAGCCAATTGGCGAAGGAACTGTTCGGCATGGAGTTCATCGAAGGCTACATCGCCTCGAAGACCATGGAGTTGACCAGCTTCTTTGATGAGATCACTCCCTGGGAACGGCGCGTTTTAGCTGCCCAGGCCTAACCGACCCGCCGCTGTCGGGCTATCGTAGAAGGTAGCCTGATCCTCACTGCAAGGAGCCGCTCGGAACGCCGATGCGCCAAATCTGGAAATCCTTTCGAGCGCTGTATTTCGCCTCGCTGATGATGTTGATCGGCTCGGGCTTGCTTAGCACCTACCTGGCCCTGCGCCTGGCCGCCGACCAGGTCGACGGCCTGTGGATCGGCGCATTGATGGCGGCCAACTATTTCGGCCTGGTCCTGGGCGGCAAGATCGGCCACCGGTTGATTGCCCGGGTCGGACACATCCGGGCCTATTCTGCGTGTGCCGGGATAGTCGGGGCCGCCGTGCTCGGACATGGCCTGGTGGACTGGCTACCGGCCTGGCTGATTCTGCGGATGGTGGTTGGCCTGGGCATGATGTGCCAGTACATGGTCATCGAGAGCTGGCTCAATGAGCAGGCCGACGCCAAGCAGCGGGGCATGGTGTTCAGCGGCTACATGATCGCCTCCTACCTGGGCTTGGTGCTGGGCCAGTTGATTCTGGTCATGCACCCGTCCCTGGGCCTGGAGTTGCTGATGCTGGTCGCCTTGTGTTTTGCCCTGTGCCTGGTCCCCGTGACCCTGACCCGACGCATTCACCCGGCGCCCTTGCATCCGGCGCCGATGGAGCCGCGCTTCTTCATGAAGCGGGTGCCACAGTCCCTCAGCACGGTGCTCGGGGCGGGGCTGATCGTCGGCTCGTTCTATGGCCTGGCGCCGCTGTATGCCTCTCAGCAAGGGCTCTCCACCGAGCAGGTCGGCCTGTTCATGGGTAGCTGCATCTTTGCCGGCCTGGTGGTGCAATGGCCGCTGGGCTGGCTGTCGGATCGCTACGATCGGGCGGTGCTGATTCGTAGCTTCGCCATTTGCCTGGCGTTGGCTGCGTTGCCCCTGGCGATCATGCCCAAGGTGCCGCTGGAAGTATTGTTCATCGCCGGGTTTGCCTGCTCGCTGGTGCAGTTCTGCCTGTATCCGCTGGCGGTGGCGTTCTCCAACGACCACGTCGAGGGCGATCGGCGGGTGTCGCTGACCGCGATGTTGCTGGTGACATACGGGGTCGGGGCGAGTATCGGGCCGTTGGTGGCGGGGGTGCTGATGAAGTTTTTCGGCAGCCAGATGCTCTACGCGTTTTTCAGCTTCTTCGCCCTGGTCCTGGTCTGGCGCATCCGGCCCAAAGCGGTGACCAACCTGCATCAGGTCGATGACGCGCCGCTGCACCACGTGGCGATGCCGGACAGCATGTCCAGTTCGCCACTGGTGGCTGCACTCGATCCCCGGGTCGACGAGCAGGTGGTGCAGGACCAGATGCAGAACGGTGCCAGTCCTGACCCCGAGCCTGAGCCGGAGACCGAAGCGGGGACCGAGGCCGAGCAGACGAATACCGATCCGCCGCCGGACGATGAACATCCCCACACCTTCACTGGGGCCAGGCCTTGATCTGAAGGCAAAAAAAACGGGCAGTCACCGCAAGGGGCTGCCCGTTTTTTTTGCCTGGCGAATCAGAAATCGTCTTTATCGAAACGCCGGGCTTCACGCTGCAACTGATAGACAAAACGCTCGACCTGGCGCTGCACCAGGCCGCTCATGTTGTGAAAGCGCACGCCGGCGAAGGTGGTGTCGATCCGCTCTTCGTGATGCAGGTAACGCAGCTCCACCGAGGTGGTCATGCTGCCGAAGGGCAGGGCGGCCAGGAAGCGGTCGTAGACCTGGCCCAATTGCAGCCCGCTGGTGATGTCGCCGTCAAAACGCAGCTTGCAGCCGGTGGCGGAGATGTCCAGCAACTTGCCGCTCAGGGGCACCTTGAGCTTCTCGCCAGCCAGTTCAATATTGACCAGTTGCGCCAGCTTCAAGGCCGCGCGAAAAGCATTGCGGCGCTGGTGGTAGACCACCTCGTCGGGCAGCGTGCCGCGGTAGCAGCGGCCACCGTTGGCTTCGTCGATGGCCAGGGTGCCGTTGCTCTCCCAGGCGATGCGCACGCCTTCATGAAAGCCTTCGATCCGGAACGGTTCACCCGCCAGCAGGAAACGCTCGCCATCGCGCGGGATCATTTCGTCGAGGGCAATCATGGCGCTTTCGCGATCGACGTCCACCAGGTAGCTCTGGAAGCGCTGGCTGCGCTCGTGGAACGTGATGATCAGGGGATCATGGCTCTCTTGCAGCATGCGCAGGGTGCTGGCGATTTCCAGAGGTGTCGTGAGCACTTTCGGTGGCTGCGGAGCATCTTCCGCGTTTGAGGCATTGAACACGGTTTATCACTCTCCAGACAGAATACGGTCACACGCAAGAGCCAGCATTCTGCCAGCATGTTTCGCGCCTTGATAGAGCGCGCTCAGAGGCGAGGTCAAGCCTGGCTGAGTGGGCGCGGCTTCACGAGCATGGCGGTTGAGCCGCGTGCGTCATAAAGGGTCGGAGACTCGCCGCCATTGAGGATTCTCAATTGATGGGCAGTGGAGGCTTGTTGCACCTGGATCGAGCGGCCGTTGTGCGCGTTGGCGCTCTGGCACTCGTTAAGCAGATGATTGAGCGCCTCGCTCTGGGCTAGCAGTTGCTCGCCGAGGCTGGACTGGGCGGCCAGTTGTTGCAGGCCGCTGGTGTCGGTTGGCAGGTTGAGGCTGGCGAGTATTTCGCTGCGCCGACGACCATGCTGATCGAGCAGGACGATCAGGCCTTGCTTGCTGGCAAGGATCTGCTCCAGCCGTTGCATGTCGCGACCGTGCAGTGCCAGGGATTCTTGCCCCAGCAAATCGAGCAACTGTTGAGCTGGCTCAAGGTCGTCGGTGATCAGTTGCAGTAAATTGTTATCGTGCATGGCTGGCCTTGGGTTTTAAGCGTCCAAAAGCCTGGCGCAAGCCTGGTGGGCTAGCGCTGGGCTTCGAAGTTGAGCAGTTTGCTGGCGACGCGGTTGCTGTCGACTTTATAGCTGCCATCGGCAATCGCGGCTTTCAACTCGGCCACACGGGCTTTGTCGACTGCGGGCTGATCGCGCAGCGTGTCGCTGATCTTCTGCAACTGCTGGGCCTCGTTGCTGAAGTGGACCGATTCCCCGCTCTGTTTGGCCGCGACCTGTTGGGTCTCGGTCGACAGCGGCGCGTTTTGAGCGGCGTCAGCAGATTCCTGGCTGGCACTGGTGCGCGTGCTGGTGAGCGTGGGGGAGCTGTTCAAACGGCTGAAATCGATAACCATGATGCGAAAAACCTCTGGGAATTTGGACGCTTGCCATGTTTTCGGCAAAATCGCGAAAAACTTTAGGCTCATTTCTCGATGAGCACGGGCGCGTCGGCATTTGCCCTGCGTGAGGCACAGTTTAGGGAATGGCTGGCACCTTCGCCAGTTATCTACATGGCCACTTCAACCTGGCCGGGGGCGATCACCTGAGCCTTGATCACCCGCTGGGAGTTCAGGTTCTTGACCCGGATCTGTTGGTTCATGCCGCCATTGGCCAGCGCCTCCCCGGGCATTCGTACGCTGAGCGTGCCACTGCGGGCGGTGATCACCACCTGATCGCCCTTGCGTACCACTTCGGCCTGCTCCAGGTGGACCAGGGTAATGACCTGGTCATTGACCATTGGTCGGACAATTTTTTGCCCGATCGCCTGGTCGACATTGGTCAGGTAACCCTGGTTGATCAGGCTGATGTCGCGCTCACGCAGGATAACGTCCGCCGGCTCGATGATTGCGGCGCGTTTGAGCGGGCGGGTGCTGGTCACCACCTCGCGGAACAGCCGGACTTGCGCGGGCACGAACACGGTCCAGGGCGAGGTGCCGTCGCAACGGACCTTCACCGTGACTCGGCCCACTGGCTTGGCCGGGCTCTCCAGGGACGCTGTCAATTCCTTGTCGCAGGTCGGCAGGCGCAGACGGGGATCGAGTTGCTTGACCTCGATCTCGTAGCGGCCTTCGGTTTGGCTGGACGCCAGATAGTCTTCAACAGTGAATTCAAGAAAGCCCTGAGTGACGCCGATAAGTAGATCAGGCAAGGTAAGCGGATCTGCAAGGGCAGGGCTGCCAGCGTTGAAAAGGCACGCCGCCGCAACCGCGCCGAGCAATCGGCGGCAGGTTGAGGTCAGGCGTCGGAAAAATGTCGTGTTCACGTTCATAGCGGTTAAAAAGCAAGCGCCGTGCCGTTTAGTGATGAATGTGCGTCGTAACACACTTAGCGTTGGTGTAGGGGGCTGGGCATGGCTGGTGTAATGGATTCGGTAAACCAGCGCACACAACTGGTGGGGCAGAATCGCCTGGAGCTGTTGTTGTTCCGTCTCGACGGTCCGCAGCTCTATGGCATCAATGTGTTCAAGGTTCGGGAAGTGCTGCAATGCCCGAAACTGACCCTGATGCCCAAATCCAATCCTGTCGTGTGCGGTGTGGCAAGTATTCGGGGCGCAACCATTCCGATCATGGACCTGGCAATGGCCACGGGGTCGGGCGGGTTGCAGGACCAGAGCAATCCCTTTGTGATCATCACCGAGTACAACACCAAGACCCAAGGGTTCCTGGTGCGCTCGGTCGAGCGGATCGTCAACATGAACTGGGAGGAGATCCATCCGCCACCCAAGGGCACGGGCCACGATCACTACCTGACGGCGGTGACGCGGGTCGACAATCAGTTGGTGGAAATCATCGACGTCGAGAAGGTCCTGGCCGAAGTGGCGCCGGCACCGGAAGCGATTTCCGCCGGGGTGGTGGATGACGAGACGCAACACAAGGCGCTGTCGCTGCGGGTGCTGACGGTCGATGACTCGTCGGTGGCGCGCAAGCAGGTTTCCCGTTGCCTGCAGACGGTCGGGGTCGAGGTCGTGGCGTTGAACGACGGCCGGCAGGCGCTGGACTACCTGCGCAAGCTGGTGGAGGAGGGCAAGAAGCCGGAAGAGGAATTCCTGATGATGATTTCCGACATCGAGATGCCGGAAATGGACGGCTACACCCTGACCGCCGAGATCCGCAACGACCCGCGCATGCAAAAGCTGCACATCATCCTGCATACTTCGTTGTCAGGCGTATTCAATCAGGCGATGGTCAAGAAAGTCGGTGCCGATGACTTCCTGGCCAAGTTCCGCCCTGATGACCTGGCATCCCGGGTAGTCGACCGGATCAAAGCAGCAGATATCAGCTAGGTGGCCTTTGCCCCTGGCGATCAACACGATTTTAGAGGCGGCATCATTGTCTACGGGTAATTTGGATTTCGAACAGTTCCGGGTCTTCCTGGAAAAAGCCTGTGGCATTTTGCTCGGTGAAAACAAACAGTATCTGGTCTCGAGCCGTCTCAACAAACTGATGGAACAGCAGGGTATCAAGTCGTTGGGTGAACTGGTCCAGCGCATTCAGGTCCAGCCGCGCGGTGGGTTGCGCGAGATGGTAGTGGACGCGATGACCACCAACGAAACCCTCTGGTTTCGTGACACCTATCCGTTTGAAGTGTTGAAGAACAAGGTCTTGCCCGAAGCGATCAAGGCCAGTCCCGGCCAGCGCCTGCGGATCTGGTCGGCGGCCTGTTCGTCGGGGCAGGAACCCTATTCGTTGTCGATGTCGATCGACGAGTTCGAGCGGACCAACATGGGCCAGTTGCGGATGGGGGTGCAGATTGTCGCCACCGATCTTTCCGGGACCATGCTGACCAACTGCAAGTCCGGCGAGTACGACAGCCTGGCGATTGGTCGCGGTCTTTCGCCAGAGCGCCTGCAGCGTTTCTTCGACCCGAAAGGGCCGGGACGTTGGGCGGTCAAGGCGCCGATCAAGAGCCGGGTGGAGTTCCGCTCGTTCAACCTGCTGGACAGTTATGCCAGCCTGGGCAAGTTCGACATCGTGTTCTGCCGCAACGTGCTGATCTACTTCTCTGCCGAAGTGAAGAAGGACATCCTGTTGCGCATTCACAGTACGCTCAAGCCGGGCGGGTACCTGTTCCTCGGCGCGTCCGAAGCCCTCAACGGCTTGCCGGATCACTATCAGATGGTCCAGTGCAGTCCGGGGATCATCTACCAGGCCAAGTGATGGTCAGGTGGCAAGAAAAGCGGGAGTCCTCAGGGGCTCCCGTTTTTTATCGTGCTGCACAATCCTTGTAGCGCGCCTGTCGAGCAGCCCAAGGCGGCAGAAAAGCGGCAGGTGCCGGAAGACGCTTGCCGCTTTTCTGGCATTGCCACCTTGCCGCTTTCGGCCAAGGCCCCTGTTTGCGGGGGCTGGCGAGCTGGCACGGGGCTTGCTTTGTGCCTGTTACGAAAAATCAGGTCACCCAAAGGTTTGCGCCATGAGCATCAGCTTCGATAAAGCGCTCGGTATCCACCAACAAGCCCTCAGCTTCCGCGCCCAGCGTGCCGAAGTGCTGGCCAACAACATCACTAATGCCGACACGCCGAACTACAAGGCGCGGGACCTGGATTTCTCGGCGGTCCTGGCCGCCCAGGCCGACAAGAGCAAGAACGGCAGCTTCGCGTTGAACAAGACCAACAGCCGCCATATCGAAGCCCAGGGCCTGAGCAGCGGTGACGAGTCGCTGCTGTACCGCACGCCGATGCAACCGTCGATCGACCAGAACACCGTGGACGCCCAACTGGAACAGGCCAACTACGCCGAGAATTCGGTGAACTTCCAGGCCAGCTTCACCTTGCTCAATAGCAAATTCAAAGGGCTGGTAGCGGCCCTGCGCGGAGAATAATTCATGTCCCTGTCGAGTGTTTTTAATATTGCCGGTAGTGGCATGAGTGCCCAGACCACGCGCCTCAACACCGTGGCCAGTAACATCGCCAACGCCGAGACCGTCTCGTCGAGCATCGACCAGACCTACCGTGCCCGGCACCCGGTATTTGCCACCATGTTCCAGGGTGGCCAGTCGGGCGGCGGTGACTCGCTGTTCCAGAACCAGGACGCGGCCGGCCAGGGCGTGCAAGTGCTGGGCGTGGTCGAGGACCAGAGCAATCTGGAAGCGCGCTACCTGCCGAACCATCCGGCGGCTGACGCCAAGGGCTACGTCTACTACCCCAACGTCAACGTGGTTGAAGAGATGGCCGACATGATTTCCGCCAGCCGTTCGTTCCAGACCAACGCGGAAATGATGAACACCGCCAAGACCATGATGCAGAAGGTCCTGACCCTCGGTCAGTGATAAGGGGCAGCGTCGATGAGTGTTACCGATTCCACCAGTGGCCTGAGTCTTAACGACATTCTTGCGAACTCCAAGACCACCGTCACCAACACCAGCAATGACGGCCTGGCGGCCGCTGCCGGCAGCAATACCGGCAAGAACGAGCTGGGCAAGGACGCGTTCCTGCAACTGCTGGTGACTCAGTTGAAGAACCAGAACCCCCTCGACCCGCAGGACAACAGCGAGTTCGTCGCCCAGCTGGCGCAGTTCAGCAGCCTGGAAGGCATCACTACCCTGAACTCCTCGGTGAACAACATCTCGAGTTCGTTCAAATCGTCCCAGGCCCTGCAGGCGTCGTCGCTGGTGGGCCGTTCGGTAGTGGTCCAAACCGGCTCGGCCTATGTCGACAGCACCAAGAGCATGACCGGCTCGGTGGTTATCCCGGCCTCGGTGGCTGGCACCACGGTGACCATCAGCGACAAGGACGGCAAGGCGGTGAAAACCATCGAGCTGGGCAGCCAGGCCCAGGGCAATGCCAGTTTCGTCTGGGACGGCACCAACACCGCGGGCGAGAAAGTCGACCCGGGTACCTACACCTTCAAGGCCAGTGCGCAGATCGACGGCAAGGCAACTGACCTGATCACCTACCTGCCGGCGACCGTCAACAGCGTGACCCTGAGCCAGACCGGCGGCGAGATGATGTTGAACCTCGCCAACATGGGCTCCATCGCCCTGTCCAAAGTACAGACCATTGGTCTATAGAGCCGGCTAGCGCGGCAACAAGGAGTGGAATATGTCTTTCAATATCGGCCTTAGCGGTCTCTATGCGGCCAACAAACAACTCGACGTTACCGGCAACAACATCGCCAACGTCGCCACCACCGGCTTCAAATCCTCCCGCGTGGAATTCGAAGACGTGTACGCGGCAAGCAAGCTGGGTAACGGCAACAAGTCCATCGGCAGTGGCGTGAGCCTGGCCAACGTCTCCCAGCAATTTCGCCAGGGTGATGTGACCAACACCGGCAACGTGCTGGACATGGCCATCCGTGGTTCGGGCTTCTTCGTGCTCAACGACGGCGGTTCGCTGACCTACACCCGCGCCGGTACCTTCAACGTCGACAAGGATGGTTTCATTACCAACAGTGCCGGCACCGCGCGCCTGCAGGGTTATGCGGTCGATGAGAACGGCAAGATCCTCAAGGATGTAATCGGCGACCTGAAAATCGACCAGGCGAACCTGCAGCCGAAAACCACCGGCAACATTTCCTCGAGTATCAACCTGAACTCCAGCAAGCCGATCATCGATCCGGCGGTCACCCCGTTCGACCCGACCAAGATCGACACCTACACCGACATGTTCACCACCCCGATCTACGACAGCCAGGGCAACCAGCACAACCTGGACCAGTACGTGGTCAAGACCGGTGCCAACACCTGGCAGACCTACACCCTGGTAGAGGGGCGCAACCCGAACGGCTCGGCCTTCGTCCCGGCCGGCCTCGGTTCGCCGGCAACGCCGAGCAACCAGACTGCCATGACCATGAACTTCGGTTCCGACGGCAAGCTGCTGGACATCGACGCACCGGCCAGCGGCAGCCCGTACACCGTCAGCGGCAACTCGATTGTCATGGGCGCGGGCGTCTGGACGCCGGGTACGGTCAAGGATGGCGTGTGGACGGCCAACGGTGCCGTGGGCAATGCCACCGGCGTCACCAACGACCTGGCCCTGACCACCCAGTACAACTCGGCAACCATCCGCAACCTGCCGACCCAGGACGGCTACGCCACCGGCCAGATCACCAACCTGACCATCGACGGTACCGGTACGCTGTTCGCCAACTTCAGCAACAGCAAGTCCAAGGCGATCGGCCAGGTCACCCTGGCCAGCTTCAACAACGAGCAGGGCTTGCAGGCCGCCGGTGGCACCAGTTGGAAGGAGACCTACCTGTCCGGTTTCGCCGCGTACGACGCCGGCCAGACCGGCACCCTCGGTTCGGTGGTGTCCAACTCGCTGGAAGACTCCAACGTCAACCTGACCAATGAGCTGGTGGACCTGATCAAGGGCCAGAGCAACTACCAGGCCAACGCCAAGACCATCTCCACCCAGAGCACCATCATGCAGACCATCATTCAGATGGCCTGATGCCGGTGGGTTAAGCCTGCGGTACAAAAAAAGCCCCTCGTCGAGGGGCTTTTTCGTGGGGGCGGGAGGGGTCAGCCCATCATGTCCTTGATCATCCGCTCCTGTTCCATGAGCTCGCGTTGCCGGGCATCGATCCGTGACGACAGCGGGAAGTTGCTGCCGGCGCGTCGCTTGGCGAAGTCCAGCTGCTGAATGGCCTGGCGATAGTCGCCCACCAGCGCGAAGTACTCGGCGCGCGCCTGGTGCAGGCCAATGATGTTGCCGGACAGGCCACGGGTTTCGGCAACCATGTACCAGACATCCGGATCGTCCGGGCGGGTCTTGAGCAGGGCTTCCAGGGCTTTTTCGGCATCGGCCGGGCGATTCTGCTTGAGCAGCAGGTCAACCCGGACCTGATTGAGCGGGTAGTTGCCCGGGAACTGGCTGAGCATCCGGTCGACCCGGCTTTGCGCGTCGGGCAGGCGGTTGCTGGCCATGTCCAGGTCAATCTGGGCCAGGTTGTAGATGATTTCGTTGGGTGCCTTGGCCAGTAGCGGTTTGAGGCTCTCGCGGGCATCGCTGAGCTGGCCGGCCTTGACCTGGGCAATGGCCAGGCCGTAACGCGCCACGTCGTTTTTCGGGTTGTCGTCCAACTGCGCGCGAAAACGCTTGGCGGCCAGCCCCGGGGTTTCCTCGTAGAACAACTGCACGCGGGCGCGAATCAGTTGGTAGGTCTGGGTGTCTTCCTTGCCGCCGACGGGTGCCTGTTCGGCGCGGTTACGGGTGTCGGCGATCCGCGATTCGGTCACCGGGTGCGTCAGGAGGAATTCCGGCGGCTTGGCATCGAAGCGGTACTGGCGCCCCAACCGTTCGAACATGCTCGGCATGGAGCGCGGGTCGTAGCCAGCTTTCTCCAGGTTGACGATGCCGATGCGGTCGGCCTCCTGCTCGTTCTGCCGGGAGAAGCGCCGTTGCTCCTGGATTGCCGCGGCCTGGGTCCCGGCGATGGCCGCGATCCCGGCGTCACCGGCGCCGGCCGCGGCCACGATGATCCCGGCGAGCAGGGCGGCCATCATCGGCACTTGCATGCGTTGCTGGGCTTCTACACCGCGGGCGAAGTGGCGTTGCGACAAGTGCGCCAATTCGTGGGCCAGGACCGAGGCGTATTCGCCTTCGGTCTGGGCATTGAGGAACAGGCCACCGTTGACCCCGACAATCCCGCCTGGCGCGGCGAAGGCGTTGAGCTGCGGGCTGTTGATCAGGATGAACTCAAGGCGCCGGTCGTTCAGCTGGCTGGTTTCCACCAGGCGATAGACACTGGTTTCCACGTAGTTTTTCAGTTGTGGGTCATTGAGTTGTGACACCTGGCTGCGCAACATGGCCAGCCAGGCGCGCCCCAGGTCATGTTCCTGCTGGGGCGAGACGATGGCAGAACTGGCGTCGCCAAGTGACGGCAAGTCGTCGGCGAAGCCTGGTGAGGCAAGCAGGCAAGCGAGCGTCAGCAGCGTGGGGCGCAGAAAAGTCATGCACAAAGCCTTAGTCGACAAAGAGCTTACTGTAGCCGGACACTTGCCTCGGGACCAGATATTCTAGGCGGCTCAATCACCTGTGCGGAGTGAAGTAATGACCGACGCTGTAGCCCATGATGCCGAACTGGACGCCAGTGGGCTCAATTGCCCATTGCCGCTGCTCAAGGCCAAGATGGCGCTCAATGGCCTGCCCAGTGGCGCCGTGCTCAAGGTGATCGCCACCGATGCCGGCTCGCAGCGCGACTTTCGCACCTTTGCCCGTTTGGCCGGTCATACCCTGCTGCGCGAAGAAAACGCAGCCGGTGTCTATCGCTACTGGCTGAAAAAAGCCTGACTGGCCGCCTACCCATAAGGATCATTGATGTTCAAAGTGCTACGCGACTGGATTCAGCGCTACTTCTCCGACGAAGAAGCGGTGGTGCTGGCCGTCCTCCTGGTCCTGGCCTTCACTGCCGTGCTGACCCTGGGCGGGATGCTCGCACCGGTGCTGGCGGGGATGGTCCTGGCGTACCTGATGCAGGGCCTGGTCAGCACCCTGGAGCGCCTGCGCCTGCCCGGCGGGGTCGCGGTGGGGCTGGTGTTCGCGTTGTTCATGGGCGTGTTGCTGGTGTTTATCGTGGTGGTGCTGCCCTTGCTCTGGCACCAGTTCATCACTCTGTTCAACGAACTGCCCGGGATGCTCGCCAAATGGCAGTCGCTGCTGCTGTTGCTGCCCGAGCGATATCCGCACCTGGTGTCGGACGAGCAAGTGCTGCAGGCCATCGAGGTGGCGCGCAGCGAAATCGGCAAGTTTGGCCAGTGGGCGCTGACCTTCTCGCTGTCGAGCCTGCCACTGCTGGTCAACATCATGATTTACCTGGTGCTGGTGCCGATCCTGGTGTTCTTCTTCCTCAAGGACCGGGCCATGATCGGCCGCTGGGTGCGCGGCTACCTGCCGCGTGAGCGGGCGCTGATTACCCGGGTCGGCCAGGAAATGAACCGCCAGATCGCCAACTACATTCGTGGCAAGGTCATGGAAATGGCGATCTGCGGCGGGGTGACCTACATCGGTTTTGTCGCCATGGGCCTCAACTACTCGGCGCTGCTGGCGCTGTTGGTCGGGGTGTCCGTGGTGGTGCCCTATGTCGGCGCGGTGGTGGTGACGGTGCCGGTGATGCTGATTGCCTTGTTCCAGTGGGGCTGGAGCGATCAGTTCATCTACCTGATGGCGGTCTACGGGATCATCCAGACCCTGGATGGCAACGTGCTGGTGCCGTTGCTGTTCTCCGAAGCGGTCAACCTGCACCCGGTGGCAATCATCTGCGCGGTGCTGCTCTTCGGTGGGCTGTGGGGGTTCTGGGGCGTGTTCTTCGCGATTCCCCTGGCGACCCTGTTCAAGGCCGTGCTGGATGCCTGGCCGCGCAAGGAACCGGTGGTGGCGCCGTTGTTGTAGCGCGGGCCTCATCGCGAGCAAGCCGCAAGCGGGCGCTCGCTTGCGGCCTGCTCGCGATGGCGTCATCGCAGACGCCGAATAAATCAGCCCTTGGCCAGCGCCTGCGCCGCGGCCAACACCGCATCCACATGCCCCGGCACTTTCACCCCGCGCCATTCCTGACGCAGCACGCCGTGCTGGTCGATCAGGAAGGTGCTGCGATCAACCCCCATGTATTCCTTGCCATACAGCTTCTTCAGCTTGATCACGTCGAACAGTTGGCACAGGGCTTCGTCCTTGTCGCTGATCAGCTCGAAGGGGAATTGCTGCTTGCACTTGAAGTTCTCGTGGGACTTCAGGCTATCGCGGGAAACGCCAAACACTTGGGTGTTGGCCGCGAGAAACTGTGGGTACTGGTCACGAAAACCCTGGCCCTCGGTGGTGCAGCCCGGGGTGCTGTCCTTGGGATAGAAGTAGATCACCACCTGCTTGCCCTTGAGGGCGGCCAGGCTGACGGTCTGCCCGCTGGTGGCGGGGACTTCGAAGTCGGCGACTGGTTGGTCGATAGCGACGGCCATGGAAAGCTTCCTTACATTGGGTTCTGTGGGCGCCACGGTTCGATCAGCGCGTCGAGGTTCAGCGCGTCGGCGAAATCGAGGAACTGATCGCGCAGCCAACTGATCTGCACACCGGCCGGCAGGGTCACGGTAAAGGTGGCGTTGAGCATGGTGCCGCCAGTCTGGGGGGCCTGATAAGTGTCGCAGGTCAGGTTTTCCAGCTCGACGTTATGGTCGATGAAGAACTGGCACAGCTCATTGACGATGTCCGAGCGGTACGCAGAACTGACGTACGCCACATACGGCAGGGCTTGCGGGCGATTTTCCAGCGCCGCGCTGCGTACCACGTTGACGGTGAAGGCGTGTTTCTTGGCCAGGCTCGGCAGACCGGCTTCCAGGCGCGCCAGGGCGTCCCAGGAACCGGAAATCTCCAGGATGAGTGCACTGCACTCGCCATGGCGAGTCAGGCGGGAGGTGACCACGGCGCAGCGATTTTCATGGCTGGCGCGGCACAGGACGTTAGTCAGCTCCATGGGGTTGGCGCCGAGGGCACTGATGACAAGGAATTGTTCGCGAACTGTGGGGGTGGACATGCAGCATTCCTAAAGCGATGAGCGGTCGGTACGTTTATAGGCTGATTCGTCGGGTGTGGGTCCGGATGCGTTATCAACAAAGCCCGAGCCAGAGGGTTGCTGCGAGCTCAAACAAGGTGAGTTCGGGTAGATGGCAACGCAGGGGCGGGGCTTGTGGAGCCGAAAATGGAGGCTTGAACCCGGCACATGAGCCTGTCGGTACTGATCAAAGTCTGAAGGGTAGCGAAAAGCGGCGCCAAGGGGAATGGCATGAGCGCAGTACTTCGCTTGTGCAAGCATCTTGGCGCCAGTACCATTACCGCTCTCTTTTTCCGGCAGGAGCGGTTGCATGATTGCGGGCAGTATGGTGGCACTGGTCACACCCATGGATGCACAGGGTCGTCTGGACTGGGACAGCCTCAGCAAACTGGTAGACTTTCACCTGCAAAACGGCACCCACGCCATCGTGGCCGTCGGTACTACTGGTGAGTCGGCAACCCTCGACGTAAACGAACACATCGAAGTGATTCGTTATGTGGTCAAGCAGGTAGCCGGGCGTATCCCGGTGATCGCCGGTACCGGCGCCAACTCGACGCGTGAAGCGATCGAGCTGACCTCCAATGCCAAGACCGCCGGCGCCGATGCCTGCCTGCTGGTGACTCCGTACTACAACAAGCCGACGCAAGAAGGCCTGTACCAGCACTTCAAGGCTATCGCCGAAGCCGTCGACATCCCGCAGATCCTCTACAACGTGCCGGGCCGCACGGCGTGCGACATGCAGGCCGAGACCGTGATCCGCCTGTCGACCGTGAACAACATCATCGGGATCAAGGAAGCCACCGGCGACCTGTCCCGCGCCCAGGCCATCCTCGATGGCGTGAGCGAGGACTTCCTGGTGTTCTCCGGTGACGACGCGACTGCCGTGGAGCTGATCCTGCTGGGCGGCAAAGGCAACATCTCGGTGACCGCCAACGTTGCCCCGCGCGACATGGCCGACCTGTGCAACGCCGCCCTCAAGGGTGACGCCGTGACCGCACGGGCGATCCACGAAAAACTGATGCCACTCAATAAAACCCTGTTTATCGAGTCCAACCCTATCCCCGTGAAATGGGCGCTGCATGAGATGGGCTTGATGCCGGACGGTATCCGTCTGCCGCTCACCTGGCTCAGCGAAGCCTGTCACGAACCGCTGCGACAGGCCCTGCGCCAGTCCGGCGTATTGGTTTAATTGAGGAAGTAATACGCATGAAGCGACTGGCCGGACTTTCCGCACTTGCCTTGATTATCTCCAGCACCAGTGGCTGTGGATGGGTCTGGGGCCCGGAAGGTTATTTCCGTGACCGTGGTAGCGATTACCTCGAAGCGCAACAGACTGCCCCGATGCAACTGCCGCCGGACGTCCAGACCGCCAAGCGTCTGGACCCACTGCTGCCAATCCCGCGCAACGTGGCCGACGACACCGTCAAGGGCGAGTACGTGGTGCCACGTCCGCAGCCGTTGACGGCGATTGCCGAGGCCAGCGACTACAGCCTGCAGAAAAGCGGCGACTCGCGCTGGGTAATGGCGCAGCGTCCTCCGGCCGAAGTCTGGCCAGTGGCGGTGCAGTTCTTCCAGGACAACGGTTTTCGCCTGGACCAGCAGCGTCCGCAAACCGGCGAATTCACCACCACCTGGCAGCGTTCCGACGAACTGTCGGCAACCATGACCAAACGCCTGGCCAGCGCCGGCGTGGCCGCCGATGCCGAAACCCGGGTACGGGTGCGCATCGAGCCAGGCGTGCAGCGCAACACCAGTGAAGTCTACGTGGTCAGCGCCGAGCGTCCTGCTGGCAGCAGCGACGACGTGGCCTTCACCAACCGTTCGGTCAACACTGGCCTGGACGCTGCGCTGGTCGACGACATGCTGGTCAGCATGAGCCGCATCTCCGAGAAGGGCGGTTCGGTGTCGATGCTCGCTTCCCGTGATTTCGATGCCCCAAGCCGAGTCAGCCTGATCGAAGACGGCAGCGGCAACCCGGTGCTCAACGTCGGCAACGACCTCGACCGTGCCTGGTCGAGCGTGGGTCGTGCGCTGGAGCAGGGCGAATGGCGCGTGGAAGACATCAACCGCAGCCTGGGCCTGTACTACATCAACCTGGCCGAAAAAGCCGAGCGCAAGGACGAGAAGCCAGGCTTCTTCGCCAGCCTGTTCGGCAGCTCTCCGGTCAAGGAAGAAGTCGAGGCGCGCGCCGAGCGTTACCAGGTGCGCCTGAGCAAGGTTGGCGAGAACGTCCAGGTGACCGTCGAAAAAGATATCAACACCGTTGCGCCGGCTGAAGTGGCGCGCAAAGTGTTGGGCGTGATTCAGGACAACCTGGGCTGATCTGATGCGTTTTGCCGTTCTCGGCAGCGGTAGCCAAGGGAACGGCACGCTGATAGCCAGTGACGACACCGTCGTGCTGGTCGATTGTGGTTTCTCCCTGCGAGAAACCGAAAAACGCCTGCTGCGCCTGGGGATAACCCCGGCGCAACTGAGCGCGATACTGGTGACCCACGAACATGCCGACCACGTGCATGGCGTGGGTTTGCTGTCTCGGCGCTACAATATTCCGGTTTACCTCAGTCGTGGCACCTTGCGCGGGATGCGCAAGCCGGTTGATCCGGCAGGGTTCGTGGCCGGGGGCGACCAGCTGCGGATCGGTGGGCTGGAGATTGGCGTGATCGCCGTGGCCCACGATGCGCAGGAACCGACGCAGTACGTCTTCAGTGACGGCACCCGGCGCTTTGGCCTACTGACCGACCTGGGTTCGTACTGTGCCACCGTGCTGGACGGCTACAAGGACCTCGATGCGTTGATGATCGAGTCCAACCACTGCCGCGACCGCTTGGCTCGGGGTCACTACCCGACCGTTCTCAAGCAGCGGGTGGGTGGCGAGCTGGGACATTTGAACAACCACCAGGCGGCATTCCTGGTGTCCGAGTTGGGCTGGAAAGACCTGCAACACCTGGTACTGGCCCATCTGAGCAGCAAGAACAACCTGCCGCAGCTGGCCCGGCAATGTTTTGTCGACACCCTTGGGTGCGACCCGGACTGGCTGCAACTGGCCGATCAAGATTCAGGGCTCGACTGGCGACATATCGCCTAGCCCATCTACTTAGCAAGCGGAGCCCATCATGGAAAAACGTGAAGAACTCTACCGCGGCAAAGCCAAGTCGGTTTACCAGACCGACGACGCTAACCGCTTGATCCTGCTGTTTCGCAACGACACCTCGGCGTTCGACGGCAAGCGCATCGAACAGCTCGACCGCAAAGGCATGGTGAACAACAAGTTCAACGCCTTCATCATGCAGAAACTCGAAGCAGCCGGCGTGCCGACCCAATTCGACAAGCTGCTGGGCGACAACGAGTGCCTGGTGAAGAAGCTGGACATGATCCCGGTTGAATGCGTCGTGCGTAACTACGCCGCCGGCAGCCTGGTCAAGCGCCTGGGTGTGGAGGAGGGCATGAAGCTCAACCCTTACACCTTCGAACTGTTCCTCAAGGACGACGCCAAGGGCGACCCGTTCATCAACGAATCCCACGTCGTGGCATTCGGTTGGGGCACCGCCGAGCAACTGGTGCGCATGAAAGAACTGTCGCTCAAGGTCAACGAAGTGTTGAGCAAGCTGTTCGACGACGCCGGCCTGCTGCTGGTCGACTTCAAGCTCGAATTCGGCGTGTTCCATGACGGCAGCATCGTCCTGGGCGACGAATTCAGCCCGGACGGCTGCCGCCTGTGGGACAAGGCCACCGGCAAGAAAATGGACAAGGACCGCTTCCGCCAGGGTCTGGGCGACGTCATCGAAGCCTACGAAGAAGTCGCCAACCGCCTTGGCGTACCGCTGTAATCGACGCAAGCATCTGATAGCACGGAAAAAAATTCACTTTAGGGTTTGCATTCGGTGAACCTGCTGTTATGATGCGCGCCGTTGGAGAGATGCCAGAGTGGCCGAATGGGACGGATTCGAAATCCGTTGTACCTTCACCGGTACCTAGGGTTCGAATCCCTATCTCTCCGCCATTATTTAGCCTAAAGGCCCCGTTTACGGGGCCTTTTTGCATTCTGTGGTTTCTGTTCCCTCATTTTTCCCCCCATGTGGATTTTGGAAAGATATCCGTGTCGTTAGATGGCTCGGGATCTAGTACTTTGCCGTGCTGGCGAGTGCGTCAGGCCCCAGGGTCGTCGTTTGTGTCGCATTGGCACTGCCATAGCGCTCTCTAGCGCATGTTGAGTCCATAAGGCCATAAGGAGGGGGGTATTCCAGGTGCATGCCCGTCGGCTCCTGTGTCGCTCCCTGCAGCACAGGGTAACCAGCATCCATCAATCTACAGGTACCCGCCGGCGGAGAGGGACCCCTGGAATCTGAATCTCTCCAGTTAAAAACAACCAGCTTGAGGTATGACCTAACAAACAGGACATACCGTCATGACCCTCTCATTCAAACCCAAACGCATCCCTGATAATACGAACCTGCGCTACTGGCATGAGGGCACCTACGATGGCTACCCGCTCATGGTGGACAAGGGCCCCTTCATTGGGCAGTACTTGGAAAAGCTATGCCAGACCCTGCAATACGCTCTGCCTGACTACGCCCGTGTATTTGCCTTCAGATTTGACTTCAGGCTGCCCTGTGGGAAGCCGTTGTCTGATGATGCGATGACCAATCAGATGATACAACGCTTCAAGGCGTCACTGGATGCACAGATCAGTCATGATCGTGAGCGAGCGCGGATACGCAATAGATCATCCCATGACACTTGCGTGAGGTCTTTTGGGTGAGAGAAGTGGGGCGGGCTTGTCGTCCTCATTACCACTGCATTGTGTTCCTCAATCGTGATACTGAATGCTTTTTTTCCATCTGCAGCAACGTGAGAGACACTCTGTTTGTGGGCATAAGGCTAGGCAATCGAATCGAATAAATATCTAAGTGGAAGGGAGCATCTGCGGTATGCCCCCCCGTAATGGCTGCTATCGCTCGGTCATCGTCGCCGCAATTATCAATAAAGGCGCGCAATAAGTTACGCGATGCTGCGCAACTTATTGCGCACTAGTCTGTGAGTTTTTAAGTGCGTGTACTGTAATGTTTGTTCACAGAGTTATCAGCAGCTGATTGTGCAACTTCTTGCGCATAGTGACGGTTTGGTTTTGGTCGGTGGGCGCATCGTAAGCGGGCAGGGTGTTCTCAGAAAAATCAGCTAAATAAATCTGTTTATTTTTGGTGCTGTATAAAGGGTTGTTCGTACATCTGTATTTTTTAGGGTAAGGTATTCTGGTAGATAGGGTGCGGGTATTTCAAGTTTTTACCTTGCATGAATAATGATAAGATTTGAACTTTCAGTTAGCACGTATAAGGACATTTCAATGGTCGAGCGCGTTTTACTACCCCTTTGCACTTTACTGCTGCTAACAGGCTGCCAAGCGCAATCCTCCTCACTGCCAAAAAGCCAGAAGCTCTCGCCGGATAAAGTCGCCCAGATCGCTGCGACCATTGAGCAGAAATACCCAAAACTCTCCACCGAGGTTCGTGGCAAGATACTGAATACCGTAGTGCAGTCAATGGATAACATGGTGTTTGTCGAAGGTGGCGAGTTCCAGATGGGGGATTTTGGTTGGCCGTATGACGATGACCCGGCAAATATGTGCGACTGGCCATGCGGTGTGGAACCGGAGCGGATGGGGCGCATCAGCATGCACGGTGATGATGACTTTGTTCATCCCGTTAAGCTGACCAGCTATTCCCTGTCAAAATTCCAGACGACACTCGGAGATTTCGATCTGTTCTTTATTGCTCAGGGCAAACCGTTGTTTGATGCAGAATATCGCAAGCGAGAAGAGTTAAAGGAAAAGCTTTACGCGCCCAAGCTGCCAGCGCCGGTCCAAAGCTGGCAAGAAGCGAAAGACTATTGCGGTTGGTTAGGGGAACTAAGCGGTTTCCCCGTGGATCTGCCCACGGAGGCCCAGTGGGAATATGCCGCCCGCATCGTGGCCAGCATGTAATGTTCTCCACCGACAATGGGAACTTGAACTACGGGCGTAACTTTCCCGCGTCAGGTAAAGGTAAACGCCTTACCTTTGCGGTTGATAGCTTTGTCCCAAACCCTTTGGGGATTTACAACCTATCCGGAAATGCCACCGACTGGGTCAATGATTGGTACGACAAAGACTATTACCGAGTTTCACCACTGATAAACCCTATCGGCCCCGAGAAAGGCGCACTTCGGGTTCTTAGAGGTTCTGGGTATGGTGAAGACCCATTGCTCAGCGCGAGTACCGTACGACGGTGGGCAGAGGAACCTGTAAGAAAACAACATGTCCCAGGCTATAGCTTCCGCTGTGCTATTCAATCCGATCATCCGATATAGATAAAAAATAATGAGGGCAGCTATAGCTGCGCCCTCATTATTCGCTCATCGCTTATGCCAAACCATTAAACCTGCCACTGTTTTGTGCGGCCATCAGCACATTCTCCTTACGCCAAGCATTGCTGGGGCTCCAGGCCAATCGGCCTGTAGTATCGGAAGTCTGATTAATCGCTAAACTGTCAATAAAACGATTGAACTGGTCTTGTTCATGTCCATTAAGCAAGGCGTTAATCCGCTCCAAACTCGCCATGGCCTTGACCTTTGTCCCGTCGAGGGAGCAATGCTCCAACACTTCGATAAATTGCCGCCAGCGACGTACCTCGGACAGAAGAATGACGAGAGCCTTCTCCTGTCTTTCGTTGAAGCTACCAATCGCCCCTGGCGATAACACCCTCTGTCAGCAGGTAGACCATGGGAGCAATGGTTTCTGGCGGCAACACGCTCAGAGGTACATCCTGCTTTCGAACCCGGATGATTCTATCTTTCTCATGAACGATTAGATAATTGGCCGGCGCTTCCGCCTCAACAAGTTGCACAGTGCTGTGCGGCTACTTGCGCACTTCTTTGTGAGTTTTTAAGTGCGCGCACTGTAATGTTTGTTCACAGAGTTATCAGCAGCTGATTGTGCAGCTTCTTGCGCATAGTGGCGGTTTGGTTTTGGTCGGTGGGCGCATCGTAAGCGGGCAGGGTGTTCTCAGAAAAATCAGCTAAATAATCTGTTTGTTTTTGGTGCTGTATAAAGGATTGTTCGTACATCTGTATTTTTTAGGGTAAGGTATTTTGGTAGATAGGGTGCGGGTATTTCAAGTTTTTACCTTGCATGAATAATGTTAAGATTTGAACTTTCAGTTAGCACGGATAAGGATATTTCAATGGTTGGGCGCGTTTTACTACCTCTTTGCACTTTGCTGCTACTTACAGGCTGTCAAGCGCAAACTTCCCCATTGCCAGAAAGCCAGAAGCTCTCGCCGGATAAAGTCGCCCAGATCGCTGCGACCATTGAGCAGAAATATCCAAAACTCTCCACCGAGGTTCGTGGCAAGCTACTGAGCACCGTAGTGCAGTCATTGGATAACATGGTGTTTGTCGAGGGTGGTGAATTCCAGATGGGAGATTTTGGCTGGCCTTATGACGATGACCCTACAAATATGTGCGACTGGCCATGCGGTGTGGACCCGGAACGGATGGGGCATATCAGCATGGACGGTGATGACGACTTCGTCCATCCAGTCAAGCTGAGCAGTTACTCCCTGTCAAAATTCCAGACAACACTGGGCGATTTCGATTTGTTTTTTATCGCTCAGGGCAAGCCGTTGTTTGATGCGGAATATCGTGAGCGAGAAAATTTAAAGATCAAACTCTACGCGCCCAAGCTGCCAGCGCCTGTCCAAAGCTGGCAAGAAGCCAAAGATTACTGCGGTTGGTTGGGGACGCTCAGTGGTTTTCCAGTGGATCTGCCCACAGAGGCTCAGTGGGAATATGCAGCACGCAATCGCGGGCAACATGTGGCGTTCTCCACCGACAATGGCAGTTTAAACTACGGACGCAATTTTCCTGCATCGGGTAAAGGTGAGCGCCTCACCTTTGCAGTTGATAGCTTTGTCCCCAACCCCTTGGGGATTTACAACCTGTCCGGGAATGCCACCGACTGGGTCAATGACTGGTATGACAAAGACTATTATCGCCACTCACCGCTTGAGAATCCGACCGGCCCCGAGAAAGGCACACTTCGGGTTCTAAGGGGTTCGAATTATCCAGAAGACCCATTGCTCAGCGCGAGTACAGTAAGGCGGTGGGCATACGAACCTGTAAGAAAACGGCATGCTCCTGGCTTTAGCTTCCGCTGTGCTATTCAATCCGATCAGTCGCTATAGAGTAGAAACAATGAGGGCGCTATCAATGCGTCATCATTATTTGCTCAGCGTTTAGGCCAAACCATCAAACCGGCCGCTGTACTGGGCGGCCATCAGCACTTTCTCCTTGCGCCAGGCATTGCTGGGGGTCCAGGCCAATCGGAATGTACTATCGGAAGTCTGATTAATTGCCAAATTGTCAATAAAACGATTGAACTGGTCTTGTTCGTGTCCAATAGCAAGGCGTTAATCCGCTCCAAACTCGCCATGGCCTTGACCTTTGTCCCGTCAAGGGAACAATGTTCCAACACTTCGATAAACTGCCGCCAGCGACGTACCTCGGACAGCAGAATGAAGAGGGCCTTCTCCTGTCTTTCGTTGAGGCTACCAATCTCCCTGGCGATAACACCCTCTGTCAGCAGGTAGACCATGGGACCAATGGTTTCCGGCGGCAACACGCTCAGAGGTACATCCTGCTTTCGAACCCGGATGATTCTATCTTTCTCATGAACGATTAGATAATTGGCCGGCGCTTCCGCCTCAACAAGTTGCACAGTGCTGTGCGGCTACTTGCGCACTTCTTTGTGAGTTTTTAAGTGCGCGCACTGTAATGTTTGTTCACAGAGTTATCAGCAGCTGATTGTGCAACTTCTTGCGCATAGTGGCGGTTTGGTTTTGGTCGGTGGGCGCATCGTAAACGGGCAGGGTGTTCTCAGAAAAATCAGCTAAATAAATCTGTTTATTTTTGGTGCTGTATAAAGGGTTGTTCGTACATCTGTATTTTTTAGGGTAAGGTATTTTGGTAGATAGGGTGCGGGTATTTCAAGTTTTTACCTTGCATGAATAATGATAAGATTTGAACTTTCAGTTAGCACGTATAAGGATATTTCAATGGTCGGGCGCGTTTTACTACCCCTTTGCACTTTACTGCTGCTAACAGGCTGCCAAGCGCAATCCTCCTCACTGCCGAAAAGCCAGAAGCTCTCGCCGGATAAAGTCGCCCAGATCGCTGCGACCATTGAGCAAAAATACCCAAAGCTTTCCACAGAGGTTCGCGGCAAGTTGCTGAATACCGTGGTGCAATCACTGGACAATATGGTGTTTGTCGAAGGTGGCGAGTTCCAGATGGGGGATTTTGGTTGGCCGCATGACGACGACCCGGCAAATATGTGCGACTGGCCATGCGGCGTAGACCCGGACCGAATGGGACCGATCAGTATGGGCGTTGATAATAAATTCGTTCATCCCGTTAAGCTGAGCAGTTACTCCCTGTCAAAATTTCAAACAACACTGGCCGATTTCGATTTGTTCTTTATTGTTCAGGGCAAACCGTTGTTTGATGCGGAGCTACGTAAGCGAGAGAATTTACAGTTCCGCTATCAACCTGACTTACCAGCTGCTACTCAAAGCTGGCAAGAAGCCAAGGATTATTGCGTCTGGGTAGGAAAACTGAGTGGTTACCCTGTGGATTTGCCTACGGAAGCCCAGTGGGAGTATGCCGCCCGCAGCCGAGGCCAGCATGTGGTATTTCCTACTGACAATGGCAGTTTAAACTACGGACGCAATTTTCCTCTCCAAGGAAAGGGACGCACATTTGCTGTAGACAGTTTCGTTCCTAATCCGCTAGGACTCTATAACATGTCAGGCAACGCTACCGACTGGGTAAACGACTGGTACGATAAAGACTATTACCGCCACTCGCCATTGGAAAACCCTCAGGGCCCGGCTACCGGAACGGAACGAATCCGTCGAGGCACTAATGCAGGCGAAGATCCTTTGCTCACGGCCAGTACTGTTCGACGATTCCCTAATGAGCCTACAAGAAGCCGGCATTTACCCGGTACAAGTTTCCGCTGCGCAATCCAATCCAATCAACCACTTTGAAGCACTCCATAAGACAACAAAGGCGCTCTCAAGCGCCCTTGTGGTCCTTCAACATCATCCCAAACCATCAAACCGGCCACTGCGCTGTGCGGCCACCAGCACATTCTCCTTACGCCAAGCATTGCTGGGGTTCCAGGCCAATCGGACTGTAGTATCGGAGGTCTGGTTAATCGCCAAACTGTCAATGAAACGATTGAATTGGTCTTGTTCATGGCCGTTAAGCAAGGCGTTAATTCGCTCCAAACTCTCCGTGGCATTGACCTTTGTCGCGTCGAGTGAACAATGCTCCAGCACTTCAATAAATTGCCGCCAGCGACGAACTTCGGACAGAAGAATGACCAAGGCCTTTTCCTGCTTTTCGTTGAAGCTACCAATCCCTCTGGCGATAACTCCTTCTGTTAGCAGGTAGACCATGGGACCAATGGTTTCAGGCGGCAACACGCTCAGTGGAACGTCTTGGTCCCGAATCCGCATGATCTTATCTGTCTTATGATGAATGAGATAATCGGCTAGTGCTTCAGCTTCTATCTTCGTGGCTTGTCGATCTTCCCACCAAGCAAGCATTTCTCCGCGCCCTAACTCAAACCCCTCAATGGTCTTTTTCACCGGAGAGGTCGCCACCTGATACAGCCCTGATGCCATATAGCTAAAAGCTTCCTTCGTCACCCCCGACAGGTGCCTGTAGTCTATATCCGCTAAGACATTACAAAACAGCAACGTCAGCTTTCCCACCTGCTCAAGGTCCACCACCGTACCAAACCCACCACCGGCACCAGGACCAAATACCAGCGAGCCTTTGCAGCTAAATGCCAGCCGGTTATTCGCGATACTGATACCAAATTCACCGGCGGCACCAATACCCACCGCAGCATTACCCTCAACCTTGACTTCGGCCAGCTTGGCCCAATTGCTATTGGCGTTTGCCTGGCCGACGACGGATTTCCCCGTCCCTTGTTTATCCGGCTCAACCCACTCAAAGGCACCGCTCAGGGCGCCACCGGCTTGAGCACCAGCAAAGGCCTCGCACTTGACGCCGATATTGCCACTACGACCGACTTCCATTGTCGGAGTCAGGAACAAGCCGTTCACGCCCTTGATCGCTCGATGCGCGCTACCGCCGCCGGCCTGAACAAGCCCGATGCGCCCGTGGGGGTGTTCCTGCTGGTTGGCCCAAGTGGCGTCGGCAAGACCGAAACGGCATTGGCCCTCGCTGATTTGTTGTACGGCGGTGATCGTTTCATCACCACCATCAACATGTCCGAATTCCAGGAGAAACATACCGTTTCGCGCCTGATCGGTGCGCCACCAGGCTACGTCGGCTATGGCGAGGGCGGCATGCTCACCGAAGCGGTGCGCCAGAAACCGTATTCCGTCGTGCTGCTCGATGAAGTCGAGAAGGCCGACCCGGACGTGCTCAACCTCTTTTACCAAATCTTTGACAAGGGCGTAGCCAACGACGGCGAAGGGCGCGAGATCGATTTTCGCAATACGCTGATTTTGATGACCTCTAACCTGGGCAGCGACCACATCAGCGAACTCTGCGAAAACGGCGCACGGCCATCGGCTGAAGTCCTCGAACAAACCATTCGCCCGGTGCTGAGCAAGCACTTCAAACCGGCACTGTTGGCGCGGATGCGTGTGGTGCCCTATTACCCGGTCGGGGGGCAGGTGCTACGCGAACTGATCGAAATCAAACTCGATCGTTTGGGCGAGCGCCTGAACCGTCGTCAACTCGACTTCACTTATTCACAGCACCTCGTCGACCACCTGGCCGAGCGCTGCACCCAAGACGACATTCTCGACTTGGCACGACACTTCGCCAACAAGGCCTGTACGTTCTTGCAGCGTGATGAGGTGAGTTGGTCCAACGAAGTGCTGGATCTTTTGGGCCGTTACGCATTCCCCGGCAACGTGCGTGAACTCAAGGGTTTGGTCGAGCGTGCGGTGCTGCTCTGCGAGGGCAATGAGTTGCTGGAGGAGCACTTCTCCCTGCGTATGGACGCCATACCTGAACTCGAAAATCTGAACTTGCGCGAACGGCTGGAACGAATTGAGCGCAACTTGCTGATCGATTGCCTGCGTAAAAACGACGGTAATCAGACCCTCTCCGCTCGCGAACTCGGCCTGCCACGGCGCACATTCCTCTACCGCCTAAGGCGCCTGAACATCAATGTGGGAAATGTCGATGTGTAGGCCAAACACGCTCGATTTCAATCCGTCCTTTTTTAACAGCCTCAACCGTAAGGGCTGGTGCTTTGTGCCGTCCCTGGAGACCCTCTGATGTCTATTCGTCACTGGCAAGCCGTCCTTCTGACAGTTGTCGTTCTATGTGGCCTCGGTGGCTGCAGCGGCAATTACAAATACAACGACAACACCTATCGCCCCTTGGGTGATCCGCAGTCGGTCAATCGCGGCAAGTGACCGCAAGGAGCATCACCATGGAACTGGTTTTCGAAATGCTGAACACCAAGCAGTTCGTACCTACGCAGCTGTGCCAGAAGACCTTCAAACAGGCCGGCGGCGTGATTGGTCGGGGGGAAGATTGCGACTGGATAATTCCGGACCGCAAGCGTCACCTGTCCAACTATCACGCGTTGATCAGCTACCGCGAGGGCACGTTTTTCCTGACCGATACCAGCAGCAACGGAATCCAGAATAGTACCAGCGGCGCACGCTTGCACAAGGGCGATACGGTACGTATCGAGCACGGCAGCGTATACGTGCTGGGTGATTTCGAGATCCGTGCACGGCTAGTTCACGCCCTGGCGACTTGCGATGTGGAGGTCGGTCGTCCGCAAGCCGCTGGCAGTATCATTCCTGATGATGCGTTCCTCGACCTCGACCCGCTGAACGCACTCGATCAGCAAGAGCGTGTGTATTCGGAAATCGACGAACTCATTTCGCCAAACAACGCATCACACGACACACGTCAACGCGCCGACTACGCGCGCATCGACATGGAAAGCCTGATGGTGCCGGAGCTGATCGCCGCCCCGGCAGAGCCTGCGCCAGCCCCGCCGCCGAAAGCGGTCGAACGTCAGAGCGAAGGGTTCTGGGAGCACTTCGGCGCGGCGTTGGGCGTGGACCTCAAAGGCCTCGACCACGACGCTCGCGAAGCCCTGGCGCTGAACGCCGCGCGCCTGCTCAAGCAGAGCATCGGCGGTTTGCAGCAGAGCCTACGCACCCGCAGCGAACTGAAAAACGAATTGCGCCTGGCCCAGACCACCGTGCAAGGCCCCCACAAGAATCCGCTGAAATTTGCCGTTGATGCCGGTGAAGCGCTGGGCATTCTGTTGCAGCCGAACAGGCCAGGGCAGTTACCGCCTGAACAGGCTATATCTCGTGCGTTTCGCGATTTACAGGCGCATCAGGTGGCCTTGCTGACGGCCAGCCGCGCCGCCGTTCGCAGCACCTTGGAGCACTTCTCGCCGCAACAGCTCACCCTGCGTTTCGAGCGAGACAACAAACCGTTGCTCGCCACCTCCGGCAGTCGCTGGAGGGCTTACGGTCGTTATCACCAGGCCCTGCGTCAGGACG
Organism: Pseudomonas sp. P5_152; assembly: GCF_033989915.1. NCBI lineage: Bacteria > Pseudomonadati > Pseudomonadota > Gammaproteobacteria > Pseudomonadales > Pseudomonadaceae > Pseudomonas > Pseudomonas sp. P5_152. The sequence goes on from NZ_JASFAH010000002.1 coordinate 4,579,962, forward strand.
ATGACTGGAGCGAGCGCTTGTTGGCCCGTGACTTCGCCCAGGCCTACGAAGAACAGATCCGCCTGATTTCCACCCTTCACACCGACCACCAAGGATGATGCGCATGTCTCGCCGCCCGATTGTTTTTTTTAAGGCGCTGACTGCGCTGACCACCTTGGTACTGCTGGGCGGTTGCTCAACGCTATCGCCGTATTCGCACGTCACCAAACTCAACCTGAAGTTGACGGCCAGCGACCAGTTGAACCCGGATCTCAACGGTCGCCCGTCGCCGATTGTCGTACGCCTGTTTGAACTCAAGCACCCGGTGGCGTTCGAGAACGCGGATTTTTTCAGCCTGTACGAGCGCGCCAAGGAATCCCTGGCTCCCGATATGGTTGCGACCGAGGAGCTTGAGTTGCGTCCGGGAGAAACCGTCGAATTCAAGCTCAATGTCGAGGAGGGTAGCCGCTATGTCGGTGTCCTCGCCGCCTACCGGGACCTGCCGGATACCAAATGGCGCTACACCCTGCAAGTCGCCCCGGAGGAAGTCACCGACGCCGACCTGACGCTCGACCAGAGCGGCATTCGCAACACCCATGAATTGCTAGTCAAGGCGGCTGACTGACCATGAACTCCCATAAAGTCATTTGGCAGGAAGGCATGTTGCTGCGTCCGCAGCACTTCCAGCACAACGATCGCTACTACGACCACCAGATGAAGACCCGCACCCAATTGCTGGGCAGCTACATCTGGGGCTTCCTCAACCTGGACATCGACTTGCAGTTCCTCAACATGGGCAAACTGGTGATTAGTCAGGCATCGGGGATTCTGCCGGACGGTAGCCTGTTCGAGTTGGGTGGTAACACCGAGCCGTTGGCCCTGGACGTGCCACCGAACACCGGCAACACGCCAATCTATCTGGCGTTGCCGCTGGTCACCGGCAACCACATCGAGTCCCGTCGGCCGGAGCAGTCCGACGTGCTGGCGCGCTATACCGCGTACGAAGCGGAAGTAGCCGACTCCAACGCAGGCGACGACTCCGCCAGCCAGGTCAGTTGCGCCCGCCCGGACTTCAAGCTATTGCTTGGCGAGCAGCAAAGCGATCAGGCGTACGTGAAGCTGAAAATCTGCGAAGTACTCGATACCACGCCGGACGGCGTAATCAGCCTCGACCCGGAATTCGTACCCACCTACATCCAGGCGCACGCCTCCAGCTACTTGCTGTCGTGCCTTAAGGAAGTAATTAGCATGCTCGGCAACCGCGGGGACGCCATTGCTGACCGGATCCGTTCCAATGGCAAGGTGGGTGGCGCAGAAGTCGGCGACTTTATGATGCTTCAACTGATCAACCGTACCGAACTACTGCTGCGTCACTACCTCAGCCTGGAACAGGTGCATCCGGAAGAGTTGTACCGCACGCTGCTGACCATGCTCGGCGATCTGGCGACATTCTCCAGCGAAAGCAAACGTCCTCGTCTGGACAGTCGTTACCAGCACAGCGATCAGGGTGCAAGCTTCCGTAAATTGATGGACGCGATCCGTCAGGTGTTGTCGATGGTGCTGGAACAGCACGCCATTGAGTTGGAGTTGCAAGCACGTCAATACGGGATCATCGTCTCGCCATTGCACGACCACAAACTACTAGGTTCTGCCTCGTTTGTACTGGCGGCGAGTGCCAACTGCGATTCCGAAGAACTGCGCCATCGCTTACCGGCGCACCTCAAGGTCGGCCCGGTGGAGCGTATCCGTCAACTGGTCAACCTGCACCTGCCAGGCATCAAGGTCAAACCGTTGCCTGTGGCCCCGCGGCAGATTGCGTTCCACTCCAACAAAACCTACTTCATTCTCGAACTCAGCTCCGAAGACTTGGCGCAACTCGAACGCTCCGGCGGTTTCGCGTTCCACGTGTCCGGCGAATTCGCCGAGCTTGAACTGAAATTCTGGGCCATCAGGAACTGACCGACATGATCAAGAATACGGAATACAGCCAGGACGATAGAACCGTCCTGCTCGACCGTCAGGGCCACGGCCCGGCGTCGAGTCCGATGACGGACTTTGCTGCGCCTCCACGCTTCGAGCAGCTTGAAAAACGCATGATCTACGCTGCGCGCTTGCGCCCGGCCGAAGCGTTCAATATCAGTCTGAACTCGCTGGTGGCTGCTGCCTCAGAATTATTGTCTGAAGTAGTGCGGCTCAAGCACAGCAGCACCCGCGAAGACTTGCTTGTTCTCAACGAGCGACTGACCACCGGGCTGAAATTATTTGAAGTCAGCGCCTTGCACAATGGCGTAGAAAGCAGCCAGGTGATGGCTGCCCGTTACGTGCTCTGCACCGTGGCTGACGAAGCTGTCGTCACCACGCCGTGGGGTAACGAAAGCGAGTGGTCGCAAATGAGCCTGCTCAGCAGCTTTCACAACGAAACCTTCGGTGGTGAGAAATTTTTCCAGTTGCTTGATCGGCTGTCGAAAAATCCGGTCAAGCACCTGCCGATGCTGGAGTTGATGTACCTGTGCCTGTCTTTGGGCTTCGAGGGCAAGTACCGCGTACAGGCCCGCGGCATGCTCGAACTCGACGGCATCCGCGACGCCTTGTATCGCCAGATCCGCCAGTTGCGCGGTGATGTACCACGCGAGTTATCACCGCACTGGGAAGGCCTGAGCGATCAGCGCCGCAGCCTGGTACGTATCGTGCCGGCGTGGATGGTGGTGCTGTTCACCTTTGTTTGCCTAGTGGTGATGTATTCGGGCTTCGCCTGGGTACTGGGCGAGCAACGCGATACCGTTCTGCAGCCTTATCAGTCGTTTGATCCGGCAGCGGCCCAGCCGCAGTCGCAGCCGTAAACAGGGACGCGTGATGAAAAAGCTTTTCAAGAAAGTCGGTGAATTCTTGCGCAAGACCTGGGTCTGGACGCTGCTGCTGGTGCTGTTTGTCGCGCTGTTGGTGTGGTTCGCCGGGCCGCTGCTGGCGGTTGATGACTACAAGTTTTTGGAAGGCTCGACCTCCCGCTTGCTGACCATCAGTGTGCTGTTCCTGTTCTGGGGCCTGACCATGGTCTTTGTCAGTTGGCGCGCGGGTGTTCGCAAAAAAGCCATAGAAGACACGGAGTACGGCCAGGATCGTATCCGCCGCGAAGAACAGATCGACGAAGACCAGAAAGAGTTAAGGACGCGTTTCAAAGACGCGCTGAAAACCCTGAAGACGTCGAGCCTGTATCGTGGTCGCAGCGAACGCTGGCGCAGTGATTTGCCGAGGTACGTGCTGATTGGTCCGCAAGGCAGTGGAAAAACCAGCTTGCTGGACTTCTCGGGGCTTGAGTTTCCGATCAACAAGATTGATCGAAAACTGACCCGCGATACCCTCGGCACCCGTCACTGTGACTGGTATTTTGCCGATCACGGCGTGCTGATCGACACCGCTGGCCGTTACTTGACCCAGCCAGATGCCGACGTCGATGGCAGTGCCTGGAGCACGTTGCTCGACCTGCTGCGCAAGCGTCGCCGCAATCGTCCGCTGAACGGTGTACTGGTGACCATCCCGGTGGAAACCCTGTTGGGCGGCAGTGAACGGGAGCTTGAAACCCTGGCCCGCCAAGTGCGTGCGCGCTTGCAAGATGTGCATCAGAAATTGCACGTCGATGTGCCGATTTACCTTGTATTGAGCAAGGCTGATCGCCTGCTTGGTTTCGATGAGTTCTTCGACCAATTGACTCGCGAAGAAAGCGATCAGGTGCTCGGTACCAGTTTCCGCAAGGATCAGAGCGGCACTGATGTGACGGTGCTGCGCACTGAGTTCGAAGCGTTGCTGCATCGCCTCAACAGCCAGGTGATCATGCGCATGTACCAGGAGCGTGATACCCAGCGCCGTGGCCGCATCCTCGACTTCCCGCATCGACTGGGGAAAATCGGCGAGCGTCTGTGCCTGTTCGTCGATATGGCGTTCACCGGAAACCGCTACCAGCGTGTAAGCCAGTTGCGCGGTTTCTACTTGACCAGCGCACCGCATCTGACTGAGGAAATGGACGCAACCACCGCAGGTATCGGTGCCAACCTGGGCATGAACGCCGGCGTTTTGCCGACGCTGCGCAGTGGCCATTCGCGCTTCATCCACCATTTACTCAGTCGGGTAATTTTCCCTGAGGCCGATCTTGCAGGCCTGGACAAACGCGAACGCAGCCGCATCCACTGGGGCCAGCGTGCACTGTACGTGGGCGCACTGGCCGCACTGACGCTATTGGGCATGCTCTGGGCGGGCGGTTTCTCCGCGAACTACGAGCGCCTGGAAAGCCTGCGTAACCTGGCACAAACCTGGAGCCAACAGAGCTCGACCCTCACCACCCGTGATGACTCCATGGCGGTGCTCAAGACCCTCGACACCCGCTACGCGGCTACTCAGGTGTTCCCAAAAAAAGGCGATGTGGGTTACTACGAGCGTGGAGGTCTGTATCAAGGTGAAGACGTTAATCCGATGGTTAAGACTGCCTATGAACGTGAGCTTGAAGGACAGCTATTACCACGGGTCGCGACCCTGCTAGAAGGGCAGATTCGCGCCAATATGAAGGACCGCGAACGCCTGCTCAATAGCCTGCGTGCGTACCTGATGTTGAATATGAAGGATCGCCGCGACGGGCCATGGCTCAAGGACTGGGTTGCCACCGAATGGTCCCAGCGATACACCGGCAACACCACTGTGCAAAACGGCTTGAACAGCCACTTCGAGCGCTTGCTACAACAGCCGTTTATCTATCCGCTTAATGATCAGTTGGTGGCTCAGGCGCGTCAGGTTTTACGCAGTGAGTCCCTGGCTAACGTGGTATATCGGATGCTGCGCGAGCAGGCCCGTAACCTGCCGGAATACCGTTTGAGCCAACATCTTGGCCCACAGGGGCCGCTGTTTGTTGGCACCGATTACGTGATCCCGGGGTTCTACACCCAACAGGGCTATCAGCAGTATTTTTCGGTTAAGGGCTCGATGCTGGTTACCGATATCCTGAGTGACAACTGGGTACTGGGTGAAGGCTCGAGTATCAGTGGTATGGACTTACGTCGCCTGATGGTCGAACTCGAGCAGCTTTATTTTCGTGACTACGCCAACTACTGGGGTGAGGCGGTGGGCCGGATCGCGCTGCCGGCCATCAACGACTTTAGTGACGGCGCCGAGCAATTGGCGGGCCTGACATCTGCCAACTCGCCGATCCTGCAACTGCTAGTGGAAGTGCGTGAAAACACCCGATTCCCAGTGGTCGCTGACACGGTAGATGACGCCGCCGATGCGGCAGGGAAACTGGCAGATAAGGGCGGTAAGCTCGGAAAACTAGCGGTCACCGCGGCCGGCAAGGCGGCTGACACCTTGGTGAAAAAATTGCCGGACACCGCGAAGAAGTCCCTGCAAAGTCGCTTTGAGTCGCTGCACCGCTTGCTGGATGACAACAACGGCCCAACCGCTGACCTGATCCCGGCCCTGACCGCCCTCAATGACCTGCAAATGCAGATGGCCAGCCTGGCTCGTGCCAGTTCACCAGAGCAAGCCGCGTTCGAAATGGCCAAGACCCGTATGGGTGGCCAGCGTGATGCGCTGAGCAACTTGCGCAATGCGTCGGGCCGTCTGCCGCGCCCGGTGAGTGTGTGGTTCAACGTATTGGCTGAAGACACCTGGCGTCTGGTACTCAGCGATTCTTATCGATATCTGAATCAGCGCTATCAGAGTGAACTGTATAGCTTCTACGGCAAGGCGATCAGCAAGCGCTATCCGTTCAGCGCCCACAGCGCCAGCGACGTAGCGATCAGCGATTTCCGCGAGTTTTTCAAGGCCCGGGGGATTGTCGACCGCTTCTTCGACAGCTACCTGCGTCCGTTTGTCAGCGGTGATCCGGGTAACTACCGCATGCGCAGTGTCGATGGTCACAGTCTACCGATCTCCAAGGTCTACCTTGATCAGATGGCCGCCGCGCTCGTGATCCGCCAGAGCTTCTTCGCCGATAACCCAGCCGAACCTCAGGTGCAGTTCAAACTGGAGCCTTACACCCTCGACCCGGCTGTCAGCCGTTCCGAGTTCAAGTTTGGCGACAAGACCATCGAATACCGTCATGGCCCGATAGTACCGGTGTCGTTCAAATGGCCAACCGACGCTGAAGACGGGCGTACCAGCCTGGTGCTCGACAAAATGGTCGGCCGCCCGCTGGGTATCGAGAAGAACACCGGCCCTTGGTCGTTGTTCCGTCTGTTTGATTTGATGCAGACCGAATACCTGACCGGCCGTGACGTACTGGTGCTCAAGGCTGACGTAGGAGGCCTGCGCGCCAACTACTTGCTGACCAGCCAGCGCACGCCAAATCCGTTCGACATGGGCGTGCTGCGTACCTTCCGCATGCCGGTGCAGCTTTGACGCTGGTGGCCGGCCCCTGGCGCAGCGCAGCACGCACCGATGCCGGCAAGGTTCGGGCGCGCAACGAAGATGCTTTTCTGGACGCCCCACAGCAGGGGTTGTGGGTGGTTGCGGACGGCATGGGCGGTCATCAGCGGGGCGATATCGCCAGCCAGTTGATCGTCGCCAGCCTGGCGGAACTGCCAGTGCAGGATGATTTCGACGAACGACTCAAAGGCATTCGCCAGTGCCTGCACTGGCTCAACCGTCGTTTGGGTCAGGAGTTGACCGTCACCGCCGGGCGCCACGACAGCATCATAGGCAGCACCGTGGTGGCGTTGCTGGTGGAAGGCAATCGTGCGGCCTGTATCTGGGCCGGCGATAGCCGTTGCTACCTGTGGCGCGGCCAGCGTTTGTATCAGCTCTCCAAGGACCATTCACTGCAACAACAACTGATCGACGAACAGCAAATGAGCGTCGAACAGGCCAAGGCCCATCCTGCCGCATATGCCTTGACCCGAGCGGTCGGGGCTGCGGAGCAATTGACCCTGGATGTGCTGGAGCTTGAGATCTGTCCCGGCGATGCGTTCTTGCTCTGCAGCGATGGCCTGTACCAAGGACTCGGCAGCGATGCACTCGGCGACGCCTTGAGCCTGACCGCGCCGCAGGTTGCGCTGGATCGTTTGTTTAACGGCGCACTGCGTGGCTCGGCCCGAGACAACCTGACAGCTGTAGTGATCCGGCAATGACTGAACACATGCGACCGATCGACGACCTGCTGGAGAGCGAGGCGCAGGACAGCAACCTGACCTACTTTGCGTTCGCCAAGTCGTACAAGGCTGAAGCCGTGCTAGCGCCAACCAGGGCTACCATTGGTGAAATACCCGATGTGCTGGCAGGCCGTTACCGCATCGAGCGCTTGCTCGGTGCCGGTGGCATGGGCGCGGTTTACCGTGCACGAGACTTGCTGAGCGAACAGTTCGGCGAACCCGACCCTTACGTCGCGCTGAAAGTTCTCAGCGAAGAATTTTCCGAGTCGCCGGACGCCAGTGCGTTGCTCTACAACGAGTTCGCCCTGACCCGGCGCCTGCGGCACGACAACGTGCTGCGTTTGCACACTTTTGAGGTGGACACTGACTGCCAGCGTGCCTTCGTCACCATGGAGTTCATGCGTGGATTGACCCTGGATAACTTACTCTGCGAGCGCCCCCAAGGCCTGCCGTGGGAGGAATTACGCGACATCGTGCTGCCGCTGCTCGATGCACTGGCCTACTCCCATGCTCGCGGCGTGTTGCATGGTGATATGAAGCCAAGCAACGTGATGCTCAGCGAAGAAGGCGTTCGCCTGTTTGACTTCGGTCTCGGTCAAGCGGAGAAGGGCATCCTGCCCGGCCTGCCGCACTTGAGTCGCGAGCGCTTCAATGGCTGGACGCCGGGCTACGCCGCGCCAGAATTGCTCGACGGCCAAGCGCTGTCGGCCAGTGCCGACGTGTACGGCGTGGCTTGTGTGATCTACGAATTGGCGGAAGGCAAGCCCCCGTTCCGTCGTTTGCCCTCGACCCGGGCACGCAATGAGCATCTGGAGCGCGAGTTGCGTACACCTCATCACTTACCGAAACACTGCTGGCCAGCCCTGCGAACGGCATTGGCTTTCGATGTGGCGGACCGAACGATCACTGCCAAACAATTGCGTGACGCTTTCGCTGTCACTTCGTCTTGGCTGCAACGCTTGATGCATTGGCGTAACGGATGACTACGTGATGCATTACTTCCTTGTCGAGCTTCGGTTTCCAGCTCATAACCCGAGCGTTCCGTCAGGTCTCGGTAGAACTCCAAGACTTCACGGGGCGATTCAAACCCCTGGCCCGCCTGACCCGACCGCGAAGCCTCCTGGCACAGCCTGCCAACGCATTGTAGGACCGAGCAACGATCTCAAACACACCACGCACCTCATCACGCCGAAACCACCACCCCACCCGCCAACGGCACCGCTCCCGCCACCTTGCACAGCTCCACTCCCGCCGCGGCAAAGCGGATGGCGCTGCGCATGTACATCACTCCGCTTGTGGTGCTGCACACCACCTGGGTCGTGCCGCTGATGGGGTCAATGATGTGGACCACCGGTTGCTCGCGCTCGATCCAGGCTCCCGGGCTGTGCAGGAACACCACCAGCCCGGCGCACGGGGCGCGTAGGGTCAGGGAGCCGTCGAAAGGGGTGATGGGCTGGAGCAGGGCGGGTAGCGGCGGCGCGGTGCCGGCGAGCAGGCCGCGGTGTTGCAGGAAGGCGTAGAGCGCGGCGGCGTCCTGGCTGGCCAGTGGGTGCTCGACTTGCGCTTCGCCCCGCAGCTCGACGGTGGCGGCGACGCAACCGGAGGGAATCGGGAAGCGGTCGGCGAACTGTTGCGCCAGGCGCCACCAGGGTTGGCCGCAGGCTTCGTCGAACGAGCCGGCACCGGTGCCGCTGGCCAGCAGGGTGGCCTGGGCACCAATGTAGCGGGCCAGGGGTTCGAGTTGGGCCTGATAAGGCGTTTCGCCGTACAGGTGGACCACCGCCTGGGCGTCGCAATGCAGGTCGAGGACGAAGTCGGCGTCGTGGGCCAGCAGCAATTGCGCCTGGCGCAGGGAGTCGAGCTCGCTGCCCGGCAGCATCCCGTGCAAGGCCGCGGCCATGGCGCGGCGAATCAGTTGCAGGTTGTGTTGCGGATCGTCGTTGAGCTCATCACCAAGCTGCGCCTGGATCATCTGCGCCAGATCCGGGTAACGCCGGTTGAAGTTCTCGCCACTGTTGAAGTCAAAACGGCCCATGGCATCGTGCATCAGCGTCTGTTCCAGGCCGATCGGGTTGGCGATCGGCACCAGCACGATTTCCCCGAGGATCTCGCCACGGGCCTCGGCCTCGTCCAGCAGCAAACGCAAATGATGCAGCGCGAGCATGCCGGGCAACTCGTCGGCGTGCAGGCTGGCTTGCAGGTACACCTTGCCGGCGCCCCCGGGCTGACCGTAATGCAGGCTGATCAGCTGGCGCTGGGTGCAGGGATTGCGGGTCAAGAGGGGCTGGTGCCGGACGTGCATGTTGTCTTCCTTATGGAGGCCGTCGCAGCATCTTTATGAAAATGCCCAACCCCCACAATCGAATAATTTGCCCATCACTGGTGAGCAATATGATCCTTTCGCCCCCTCATCGACGGTCGATCTGTTCAATTAAATTGGACAAAGACGCAAATTTATTTCGATTGATGTAATTGTTTTGTCACCAATACTAGAGCCCTCGAATCAGGCCGCGCATGCCTGACATAACCATAACAATACAGAGGTGCTCGCATGACCAGTTGTGCCCAGGCGCTCGTCCAGTTACTCGAAGGCTACGGCGTGGAGTCGGTGTTCGGCATTCCCGGCGTGCACACGGTCGAGCTGTATCGCGGATTGCACGGCAGTTCGCTGCGCCACATCAGCCCACGGCACGAGCAGGGCGCCGGGTTCATGGCCGACGGTTATGCCCGCGCCAGCGGCAAGCCCGGGGTGTGCTTCATCATCACCGGCCCCGGCATGACCAACATCCTCACCGCCATGGGCCAGGCCTACGCCGACTCAGTGCCGATGCTGGTGATCTCCACCACCAGCCGCCGCGAACACCAGCGCCTGGGCCATGGCTATCTGCATGAAATGCCCGACCAGCGCGCCGTCGTCTCCGGGGTCTGCGCCTTCAGCCATACCCTGCAGCGCCCACAGGAATTGCCGGAAGTGCTGGCCCGTGCCTTTGCGCTGTTCAGTTGCGCGCGGCCACGGCCGGTGCATATCGAAATCCCCCTCGACGTGCTGGAGATGCCGGCCGATGGCCTCGACCTGCGCCCGCGCACCTTGCCGCAAGCCCCGGCCCCGGCCGCAGTGAATATCGACGCAGCGGTGCAACTGCTGGCCGCCGCGCGTAAGCCGTTGATCCTCGCGGGTGGCGGCGCCCGGCGTGCCGGCCCGTTGCTGCAAGCGCTGGCCGAGCGGCTGCAGGCCCCCGTGGCCCTGACCACCAATGCCCGTGGCCTGCTGGCGCCGGAACATCCGTTGCTGCTCGATGGCGTGCAGTCGTCGGCCCATGGCCGGGCGCTGTTTGCCGAGGCCGACGTGGTCCTGGCGGTCGGCACCGAACTGGGCGAGACCGACTACGACTTCTTTGGCCTCGGGCCGCTGGTCTTGAATGCACCGCTGATTCGCCTCGACATCGACCCACTGCAGATTCTCGGCGCAGCCCGTGCCGATGTCGGTTTGCTGGGGGACGCCGGGCAAGGTCTGCAGGCACTCTTGAGCGCCGTGCCCGAGCGCCCCGCCAGTGACTGGGCCGGCCTTGGCGTGGCGCGGGTCAATGCCGCCGAGCGGGCGAGCTGGAGCCCCAAGCAAAACGTCATGCAGCAGATGCTCGACACCCTGCGCGACAGCCTGCCAGCGCCGATTGTGGTCGGCGATTCGACCCAGCCGGTGTATCAGGGCGCGCTCGGCTACCGGGCGCCGCAAGCCAACAGCTGGTTCAACGCCGGCACCGGTTTCGGCACCTTGGGCTACGGCTTGCCGGCGGCGATCGGCGCCAAGCTGGCGATGCCCGAGCGCCCGGTACTGGCAGTGGTGGGGGATGGCGGGGTGCAGTTCTCCAGCGCCGAGTTGATCGCCGCGCGTGAGGCCGAGGCAGGGGTGATCGTGGTGCTGTGGAACAACCACTGCTACGCCGAGATCCGCGACTACATGACCGCCCGCGAGATCCCGCCACTGGGCGTCGACATCCTGCCGCCGGACTTCGCCGCGCTGGCCAAGTCCTGCCACGTCCAGCACCAGTCCGTTAGTAGCCGCGAGCAGTTGCGCGAAGCGCTGATCCGCCTGGCCGACACCCGCCAGCCGGTCCTGCTGGAACTGGACGCCGCAGCCTTCCTGTCTGCCTGAGCATCAATTCGCCGAATCTGTGGGAGAGAGCCGCATGGAATTGCAGAAAAGATTTGCCCGTAAATGGATCGACCAGCACCGCCAGCAGTTGTCCGATTGGCACCAGATCATCTGGCACTACGCGGAACCGGCGTTTCGCGAGTACAAGTCCTGCGCCTGGTATGTAGAGCTGCTGCGCAAGGAAGGTTTCACCGTGGAGGAGGGCAGTGGCGGCATGCCGACCGCCTTCTGCGCCACCTTCAGCAACGGCAATGGCCCAGTGTTGGCGACCTATGCCGAATACGACGCGGTCCCTGGCAATTGCCAGGCCGCGACCACCCGCAAGATGCCGCGTGACGGCCTGTCGCGGTTTGCCCCCGGGCACACCGACCCGCATTCGGCACTCGGCATCAGTGCCCTGGGTGGGGTGCTGGCGGCCAAGGCGGCGATGCTCGAGTTTGGCATCCAGGGCACCATCCGCTTCTTCGGCGAGCCGGCAGAAAAGCTGCGCGCCTCCAAGCCGGTGCATGCCGCCAAGGGTTACTACGACAACCTGGATGCGGCCATCAGTTTTCACCCCACCTACATGCTGCCGCTGAACAACACCACCACCTGGGATACCCATTGCGGAATCGCCTACGCCTACATCTACAGCTTCACCTGCGAAGACCCGCAGAACTGGATCGCCGCCGACCGCTACAGCCCCATCCCGCAGAACCACCTGGCAGCCCGCGCGCCGGGGGCCAACGATGCGCTGATGCACTTCTACAACCTCAATGAAAGCCTGCGCCGTTCGACCCTGCCGTTCACTGGCCTGTGGAGCTACAACGAAGCCATCCTCACTGCCGGCCAGGCCACCGCCGACAACCTGCCGCCGCACCTGTCGCAGATCCAGTACCTGCTGCGTTGCGACTCGATCGAGCAGGCCGAAACCATTTCCTCGGTGATGGACAACAACGCTGCCGCCGCGGCGATGGCCACCGGTTGCCAATGGAAAAAGACCTGGGTGTGCAAGTCCCGTGGCGGCCTGGCCAACCATGTGCTGGCCCAGGCCACCTACGACAACCTGGCCGCCATCGGTGCGCCGCAATGGGGCCTGGAAGCCTGCGAGATCGCCCGCGACATCCAGCGCAACCTGGGCCTGGAACCGATGGCCGAACCCTTCCTGCCAGCCATCGAACAATTGATCGAGCCGCAGGAGTGCGAACGCCAGATGCGCCTGCAAATGCCGGCCTGGCAGAAGTACCTGACCTCCGACGACTACCCCGAATACACCTGGCATTGCCCGACCGTGCGCCTGCTCGTCGCGCGGCCGATGCTCTCTGCGCCCGCCGGCCATGTCTACCCGGACTGGGTCTCCAACGCCCTGGGCGGCATCCCGCAGACCATCGACCCGATGATCGACGTGGCGGCCAAAACCATCGCCAGCACCTTGCTCGACCTGTTCTGCAACGACGACCTGCTGGCGGCGGCCAAGGCCGAGTTCAACCAGCGCACCGGCGGTGGCATCGGTGGCGAGCATTGGCAGGCGCCCCTGTTGCCCGCCGACTTCCAGGCGCCGCACCGTTTCCGCTGGCCGGAGTACATCACCACCGTACGCGGTGAGGAGTGGTGGATTCCGGCGCGCGAGGACGAGTAATGCCCCGCAGCCCTGCGTACCGCAACCCCCCGTATTCGAGGAGCCAGACGTGCAAGCACTCACCAACGTGAACATCCCGCAGCCGGCAGCGGACACCTCGGTCGTCGCCATCGACGACCTGCACAAAAGCTACGCCGACCACCACGTCCTCAAGGGCATTTCGATGCGCGCCAAGGAGGGCGAAGTGGTCTCGCTGATCGGCTCCAGCGGCTCGGGCAAGAGCACGCTGCTGCGCTGCATCAACCTGCTGGAAATTCCCTGCAGCGGCAGCCTGCGCATCAATGGCGAAGAAGTACGCCTGAAGACTGGACGCCATGGGGTCGCGCAGGTCGCTGATCCGCGTCAGGTCGAGCGCCTGCGCACCCGCCTGAGCATGGTGTTCCAGAGCTTCAACCTGTGGCCGCACCGCACAGTGCTGGAGAACGTCATCGAAGCCCCGGTCTATGTGCTCGGAGAGGACCGCAAGGAAGCCACCGCCCACGCCGAGCAACTGCTGGAAAAAGTCGGCTTGATCGACAAGCGCAATGCCTACCCGGCGTTTCTGTCGGGCGGCCAGCAACAGCGCGTGGCCATCGCCCGGGCCTTGGCCATGCGCCCGCAAGTGATGCTGTTCGATGAGCCGACCTCGGCCCTCGACCCGGAGCTGGTGGGCGAAGTGTTGCGGGTGATCCAGGGCATCGCCGAGGAAGGCCGCACGATGATTCTGGTGACCCACGAAATGGCCTTTGCCCGGGATGTGTCGAGCAAGGTGATTTATCTGCACCAGGGCCGGGTCGAGGAAGAAGGTCCGCCCCAACAGGTACTGCTGGATCCGCGCAGCGAACGCTGCCGGCAATTTGTCATGGCCCAGGACAACCGCGGGTAATCGCGTCGGTTTTTTCAACCTCGATAACAACAACCTGAAAGAGGCACCCTGCATGAAAAAAACTCTGTTGGTTACCCTGCAAGCCTGCTTGCTGGCCGGCATCGCGAGCAGCGCGATGGCCGCGGACAAACTGGTGTTCGGCATCGCCCTGGAACCCTATCCGCCGTTCTCGTTCAAGAGCGGCAAGGGCGATTGGAGCGGCTTCGAGCCGGAGATGATCACCGCCGTCTGCGCCCGCATGCAGGCCGAATGCAGCCTCAATGAAATGTCCTGGGACGGTCTGATCCCGGCGCTCAAATCGCAGCAGGTCGACGTGGTGCTCAACTCCCTGTCGATCACCCCCGAGCGTCAACAGGTGATCGACTTCACCCAGCCGTACTTCTTCACCCGCGCCCTGTGGATCGGCGAGCGCAACCTGGAACTGGACCCGACCCCGGCCGGCCTCAAGGGCAAGATCATCGGCGTGCAGGGTTCCACCACCCACGCCGCCTTCGTCAAGAAGTACTACGCCGAGGACTCGACCATCCGTTACTACAACGACCAGGACGACCTCCTCGCCGACCTGCGCAGCGGACGTGTCGACATCATGCTGGCCGACCAGTTGGTGGTCGAGCCGCTGCTCGAACTGCCAGACAACGCCATGCTCGCGAGCAAGGGCGTGGCTCCGCTCGACCCCTTGTTCGGTGACGGCGTGGGTGCGGGCGTGCGCAAGGGCAACGATGCCCTGCGTGAGCGTCTGAACGTGGCCCTGCAATCGCTGCGAACCGACGGCAGCTACGAAAAAATCCGTGAGCGCTATTTCAAGACCGACATCTCGGCCCTCGAGTAAGCCGGTACCTCAAGCAAACCCAGCGAAGGTGTGCTCATGACTGTTTCTGAAATTTCCCGGCTGTTTTTTGCCGACGGTTGGCTCCAGGCCCTGGCGCAGGGCATGGTGAAAACCCTGGGTATTTCCCTGGGCGCCTTTGTCCTGGGTCTGTCTATCGGTCTGATCGTGGCCATGGTCAAACTCAAGGGACCACGCTGGATGGTGGTCTGCGCCAATTGCTACACCACGCTGTACCGCGCAGTGCCGGAGCTGTTGCTGATCCTGCTGCTGTATTACGCCGGTGCCGACCTGATCAACCTGACGATGGCGGCGCTCGGTCAACCGAGTGTCGAGATCAACGGGTTCATGGCCGCCGTGGTGGTGCTGGGCATTGTGCAGGGCGCGTACTCGGGGGAGATCATCCGCGGGGCGATCGAATCGATTCCACACGGCCAGATCGAAGCCGCGCGCTCCTATGGCATCAATCGCTTGATGCTGGTGCGCCGGGTAATCCTGCCGAGCATGCTGCCGTTCGCCATCGCCGGCCTGTCCAACCTGTGGCTGGTGCTGGTCAAGGAAAGCGCGCTGATCAGCGTAGTCGGCTACAGCGAACTGCTGACTGCCGGGCGCCAGGCTGCGGCCTCGACCAAACACTACTTGCTGTTTTACCTCGCGGTCGCGGCGTTCTATTACCTGATCACGCTGGTTTCCAGTTCGGTGTTCCGGCAGGTCGAAGTTCGCTTCGAACGCTGGATGCCACGGCACTCATAGGGAAGGGCAGGCATGGACTTTCAGTGGTTGAGCAGTTTTTACAACGAGTTGGTCAAGGGTGCAGGGCTGACCCTGCAGCTGTTGCTGATCTCGGGTTTCTTCGGGTTCCTGATGGCGGTTGGCGTGGCCCTGGGGCGCCTATCGAAGAACCGTTTCCTGGCCAACGGCCTGCGGTTCTACACCAGCGTCCTGCGTGGCACGCCCTTGCTGGTGCAGATCTACGTGCTTTACTACGGCGTGGGTAGCCTGTTCGCTACCTTCCCGTTGATTCGCGGCAGCATGTTCTGGCCGTACTTGCGTGAAGGTTTCTGGTACGTTGCGTTTGCCCTGACCCTGAGCGTTTCGGCGTATGTCGGCGAAGTGCTGCGCGGTGGTTTGCGCGCAGTACCGCGTGGCGAGCTGGAAGCGGGGCGGGCCTATGGCATGCGGCCCTGGCTGGTGCTGCGGCGAGTATGGATGCCGCGTGCCTTGCAGATGCTGCGCCCGACCCTGGCAGGGGAGAGCGTGATGCTGCTCAAGGCCACGGCGCTGGCCTCAACCGTTGCGGTCACCGACTTGCTCGGTGCGGCCAACCTGGTGCGTGCGCAAACGTTGCGAGTCTATGAGCCGCTGCTGGTGGTGGCGGTGATTTACATCATTCTGGCGATCTTGATCGAACAAGGCTTTGCCCGTATCGGCAAAACGCCCCAACGACAGGCCTGACTTCACGCTGTGTTGATACGTCGGCCCGAGGGCTCACAAGGAGTTTTTCATGAAATATTCGTCCATGGTCCAGCGCATCAGCGGTGAGACGGTCAGCGCCTGGGACATTCACTACGCCGCGTGTGATGCCCAGGCCCGGGGTGAAGATGCCATCGTCCTGAGTATCGGCGATCCGGACTTCGCCACCGCCGACGAGATCTGCGCGGCTGCGATCCAGGCCCTGAACGAAGGCGACACCCACTACTGCCACGTGATCGGCCGCCCGGCCCTGCGCGAGGCGATTGCCGCCAAGCAGACGGCCTTGCTCGGCCAGCCGGTGTCCGCCGCCAACGTGGCCCTGGTGGCTGGAGCGCAGAATGGTTTGTACGCCACCGCCATGTGCCTGTTCGAAACCGGCGATGAGGTGCTAGTGCCGGCGCCGATGTACCTGACCTACGAGGCCAGCATCCAGGCCAGCGGTGCCCGCCTGGTGCCGATTGCCCAACCGGCGGAAAACGATTTCCGCTTGACCCTGGCCGCCATCGAGGCGGTGGTGACCGACAAGACTCGCGGCATCGCCCTGGCCACGCCCAACAACCCCACCGGCAACGTCTACACCCGCGAGGAACTGGAAGCGGTGGCCCTGGTGGCCCAGCGGCACAACCTGTGGGTGATCAGTGACGAGGTCTACGGCCAGCTCACCTACGATCGTGCGCACCAGAGCGTGGCGACCCTGGAAGGCATGGGCGAACGCACCGTGGTGCTCAACAGCCTGTCCAAGTCCCATGCCATGACCGGTTGGCGGGTCGGCTGGGTGGTCGGGCCACAGGAACTGATCGGCCATCTGGATAACCTGCTGTTGTGCATGCTGTATGGCTTGCCGGGCTTCATCCAGGCCGCCGCGTTGAAGGCGCTGGAGCTGGATGAGCAGGTGGTCGGCCAGGCGCGCGAGTTGTATCGCCGTCGGCGTGATCTGGTGGTCGCCGGGTTGCGCAACGTGCCGCTGCTCAAGTGCAAGGTGCCCGAGGCCGGCATGTTCATGCTGGTGGATGTGCGGGATACCGGCCTGTCGAGCACCGACTTCGCCTGGCAGCTGTTCCGCGCCACGGGTGTCTCGGTACTCGATGCCAGCGCCTTTGGGGCCAGCACCGCCGGTTTCGTGCGGATCTCCTTCACCGTCTCCGATGCCGCGTTGAGCGACGCCTGTGGGCGTATCGCCGGCTTTATCGAAGGGCTTCAAGCCCGCAACTGACTGTGGCTCATGGCACCCGGCGCCCCGAGTGAGCGGGCCGCCGGGTGTTGGCTAGCGGATGTTTGCCCACGGGTGTGCAATCAATCGTCGATGTCGATGGACGGCACTCCCCACGGCTTCCTAAACTGTCGCCAGTCTTGGGGACTGGGGGCGGTAGATGAATCGCAATGAACTGCGCAAGGCCGACATCAACCTGATGGTGGTGTTTGAAACGCTGATGCTCGAACGCAACGTGACACGCGCGGCGGAAAAGCTGTTTCTCGGCCAGCCCACAATCAGCTCGGCACTCAATCGCCTGCGAGTCATGCTCAACGACCCGCTGTTTATCCGGGTCGGTCATCGCATGGAGCCTACGGCGCGGGCCGAAGAGCTGATCCAGCATCTGTCTCCGGCGCTCGACGCCTTGTCTTCGGCCCTGAGCCTGACCCGCGAGTTCGATCCCGCCAGCAGCACCATGACCTTTCGCATCGGCCTGTCCGATGACGTCGAGTTCGGCCTGCTGCCACCGTTGTTGCGCGCCTTGCGCCAGGAAGCGCCGCAGGTGGTGTTCGTGGTGCAGCATGTTGACTACTGGCGGATTCCCGACTTGCTGGCGTCAGGCGATATCACCGTCGGCATCAGCCAGACCCGTGGCCTGCCGGCCAATGCCAAGCGCAAGTTGTTGCGCCACATCCAGCCCAGCATCCTGCGTGCCGATGCCTCGGACACGCCGCTGACCCTCGACGAATACTGCGCCCGGCCCCATGTGCTGGTCTCGCACACCGCCAACGTCAGCGGCTTTGCCGATGAGTGGCTGGCCGAGATCGGCCGCACCCGCCAGGTGGTGTTATCGGTGCCGCAATACAGTGCCTTGCCGGCCTTGTTGGCGGGCACCGACTTGATCGCCAGCCTGCCGGACTACACCGCCGCAGCCATGGCTGCCTCGGGGCAATTGTTCAAGGAGCCGTTCCCGTTCCACACCCCGACCCTGGACCTGTCCATGGTCTGGCTCAGCCATGTCGACACCGACCCGGCCGAGCGTTGGTTGCGCTCGCGCCTGGAAGCCTTCATGAGCGACCGCGGGGCGCCGCAGATCTAGGCCAATGTCGCAGAGGGCGGTAGGAGCGGTCTGTGCTATACGTAGGCACTTTTATGGTTAACCCAAGGAGCACTGCAATGCCTCACCTGCACATGGAATACACCGACAACCTGCCAGGGCTCAACGCGGACGTGGCGCTGCTGCGTTTCAACCACGCGCTGGCCGGTTCCGGGCAGTTTGCCGATGAGTTCGACATCAAGAGTCGGGCCATGCAGGTAGGCGCATTCCGTGTAGGTACCGGCATGGGCGAGCGGGGCTTCGTGGCGTTGCGCCTGGCGATACTCAGTGGCCGTTCACCGGCGATCAAGAAGCAATTGTCCGATAGCCTGCTGGCGGTCCTGCAGGACCTGTGCGAATGGCCGGCCGGGGTCGAGGTGCAACTGTCCGTCGAAGTCCTGGACATTGACCGCGAGTCCTACACCAAGACCGCCATCGGTCGCTGAGACCCGCCGCACCCTTCACTCCAGCGGTTGCGCGACACAGGCCTCGATCACCTGCTCGCGCAGCCAGGTGTTGGCGCTGTCCAGGTCGCTGGCCTCGCTCCACAGCATGTCCAGGCTGAACCTCGGCAGACCCTGGGGCGCCTCGTAATGGCTGAACCCGGGTTCGCTGGCCAGCAACTGCTGGATACGCCGCGGCATGGCCAGCAGGTAATCGGTGCCGACAATCAACTTCAGCGCCGCACTGTAGCTGTTGGCGCGGGCGACAACCTGCCGTTTGTGGGCCTGCTGAGCAAGCCAACCATCGACCATGTTGGTGCTGGAAGTCCAGGGCGTGGGAAAGACATGCCGGCGCTGGGCGAAATCCTGCAGGCTGAAGCGCGGCGTAGGGTGCGGGGCGTGCTGGTCGACCACGCACACCAGGTCATCGGTGAGCAAAACCTGGGACTTGAAGTCACTGTGGTGCTGATGAAAATTAGGGCCGAAGCCGATCACCAGATCGATGCGGCCGTCGCGCAGTTCTTCGGCGGGAATCTCACTTTCGAGTTTGTGCACATTGATGGTCACCGGCAGGTCGACCTGGGCGAAGCGTCGCAGCAGGCGCGGCAGGACCAACTGTTCGAAGTACTCCGGGGCGCAGAGGTTGAAGGTCACGGCCCGCCGAGTCGGGTCGAACGCCTGGACCCCGGCATGGCACAGGTTGATGCTCTCGATGATCTGCAGCACATGGGGGTACATGCTGCTGGCCCTGTCCGTCGCGCGCATGCCGGTCCGGGTGTTGATGAACAACTCGTCCTCGAAACTGGTGCGCAGTTTCTTCAGGCAATAACTCACGGTGGACTGGCTGACGCACAAGGCGTCGGATACGCCGCTGACATTGCACTGTTCATACACCGCGATGAACACCATCAGGTCCTGCATATCGAGCTTGCGCAGCAAGTTACTGTTGAGCATCCATAACGTCCGTTCAGCGGCGTGTGCAGGTTGCGCACACGCCTGGACCAGGGATGCTAACGGAAGGCGCGGCTCAGGACCATGCGCCGCAGACTCGGCTGCTCAGTCGATGTGCCTGGCATAGTGGCGTGGGTCGAAGCGCAGGACCATCAGCATCATCACCAGCACCACCGCGGTCAGGGCCCACCAGGCCCATTCGAAACTGCCTAGTTGATCGCGGATCATCCCGGCAATCAGCGGCGAAACCCCGGCAATCAGGTAGCCGATGCCTTGCACGAAGGCCGTCAGGCCGCCGGCGCGCTGCGGGTGGTCGAGGTGGTCCAGCGAGACGATCAGGCTCATTGGAAACAACCCGCCGATGCCCAACCCCAACAGGCAAGGCCAGAGCAGGCTCAGGGACTCTGGGCTGAGGATCAGCCCGCAGAAACCGGCGACGATCAGGCCCAGCAACACCATCAGCACCAGGCGTTTGTCGCGGCTGCGGTTGGCCAGGGCCGGGGTCAGCAGGCCGGAGATCACTTCCATGGCAGTGAGAAACCCCAGCACCAGGCCGGCACTCTGTTCACTCCAGCCTTTCTCCACGTAGTAGGGCGCCAGCCATGCCAGCACGCAGGTATAGGACGCCGTGCCCAGGCCAAAGAAGATGGCCAGCAACCAGGCGCGGGGATTACCGGCAAAGGACGTGTTGTTGACGGTTGGGTTGGCCTGGGGAGCGATGGCCGAACGTTGGGCGTACCAGAACAGCAAGGCGACAACCGCCAGTGCCGCCCAGATCGCCAGGCCGATGCGCCAACTGCCGGTGTTGATCATCACCAGAGGCGCGAATGAGGCGGCAATGGCAGCGCCGGCCATGATCGAGGTGACATACAGGCCCATGAACAGCGAGACGTTATCGCTGAAGCGGGATTTGATCAGGGCCGGCAGCAGTGCCTGGATCAGGGCGATGCCGATGCCGGCCAGGACGGCGCTGAAGATCAGTTCGGCGGCCGAGTCGAGGAATAACCGGGAGGCGGTGGCCAGGCCGATGATCAGCAGCGACAGGACCACGGTGCGGTGTTCGCCCAGGTGGCGGCTGATGCGCATGCCGAAGAACATCGCCAGCCCCATGGCCATGACCGGCAGCATGGTGAGCAGGGCGGCGAGGCTGAAGCTCAGGGGGATGTCGCTGCGGATGCCGGTCAGTAGCGGGCCGATGGCGGCCATGGACGGGCGTAGGTTCAGGGCGACGAGAACGACGGCTAGCATCAGCCAGATGGCGGGGCGGGAGGTGGCGCGTACGGTTTGCATAATCGGACCTTGGGGGGCTAGGGCTGGATTAGGCGGGTTGGGGGTGGGGGGCGGCAAATCAGAAAGTCTGCGGGGGGATTTAGAAATTAAATTTGTTGGGGGTGAGGGGCTGGCCTGTTTTTTCTGGGGGAACGCATTTCTCTGTGGGAGCGGGCTTGCCCGCGATGGCGATCTGAGCCACACCACAGATCTCAGCAATACCCCAATCCCCCGTAGCAGCTGTCGAGCCTGCGAGGCTGCGTTCGAGGACGCAGTCCTCGCAGGATTGCAGTGAGGAAATGTTTAGCAAGTCTGCACCCAAGGTTCTTGATCTGTGGATTTAACGACTAACTGTCCCGTGTGACGCTGTTCGCCCTCTATGTTCTGTGGTTTACCCTATGGACGGTTGCTCGATCGACACTCACCCCGCAGCGGTGCCTGGCGCTAGTGCGTCATGCCGTCAGCCTCGGCGTCGGTTCTTGCCCGCCAGTGCATTGAACCTGTCTGCCCTGCCTTCGGAACTGGCCTTTTGGGCGCTATGGCACTGCCGCCATGCGCGCCCACCGGATGTGCGTATTTCCCGTTGAATCACTTCAACGGCCCCGGTGTTGCTCCGGGGCCTGACTGGCGGTGCCTGTGCGCCTGCCTGACCCGGATATACGAGCGTTCCCATGAGTGTTGCCACGAGCCCCTTTGCCTCCCTGCAAGAAGCCAACGATTTTCTGCAAGCCAACCCGGATATCGAGATGTTCGAGCTGTTCATTGTCGATAACAACGGCGTGCCCCGGGGCAAGTTGTTGCACCGCGATGAGTTGTTGGCGGTCTACCAGAGCGGGCGGCCGCTGCCCAGCACCATCCTGGGCCTGACCATCAATGGCGACGACGTGGAAAACTCCGGGCTGGTCTGGGAGGTCGGCGACATCGATTGCCGCGCCTACCCGGTCAGCGGCAGTTTGCAGCGCATGCCATGGCGGCAGATTCCGACGGCGGCGGTGCAGGTCAGCATGCACCCGCAAGAAGGCATGCCGGCGACCGTGGCCGATCCTCGGCATTTGCTGGCCAAGGTGATCGATGGGCTCAAGGCCGATGGTTATTACCCGGTGATGGCCGCGGAGCTGGAGTTCTACCTGCTCGATCAGCAGCGTGACAGCCAGGGTCGCCCGCAACCGGCGCGGGACGTCGACGGTGGGCGGCCGCGCTCGACCCAGGTCTACGGTTTGCGTGAACTGGAGCAGATCGAGCCGTTTCTCGCCGACCTCTATGCCGCCTGCAAGCTACAGGGGATTCCGGCGCGCACGGCGATTTCCGAATACGCTCCGGGCCAGGTCGAGATCACCCTCGAGCACCGCGAAGATGCCCTGCAGGCCATGGACGAGGCGGTGCGCTATAAACGCCTGGTCAAGGGCGTGGCCCACAAGCATGGGATGAGTGCCTGTTTCATGGCCAAGCCGTTCGATGACCTGGCCGGTACCGGCATGCACATGCACGTCAGCATCGCCGACAAGGACGGCAACAACCTGTTTGCCAGCGACGCCCCCGATGGCACGCCGCTGCTGCGCCAGGCGGTCGGTGGCATGCTCAGCACCTTGCTCGACTCCTTGCTGTTGTTCTGCCCCAACGCCAACTCCTATCGCCGTTTCCAGACCAACAGCTACGCGCCGCTGGCCGCCACCTGGGGCGTCGACAACCGCACCGTGAGCCTGCGAGTGCCCGGCGGGCCGGCGTTTTCGCGGCATATCGAGCACCGCATCTGCGGCGCCGATGCCAACCCTTACCTGGCAGCCGCGGCGATCCTGGCCGGCATTCATCGCGGCATTCGCGAGCAGCGCGACCCGGGAGCGCCGGTCGAGGGCAACGGTTACGCCCAGGCCAAGGAATTGCTGCCCACGGACTGGCTGACCACCCTGCGTGCACTGGAAAGTTCGGCCTGGGCCCGGGATGCCTTTGGTGCGCCGTTCCTTGGGGTCTACCTGGCAGTCAAGCGTGCCGAGTACCGCCAGTTCATGGGCGAAGTCGGCGAGCAGGACTGGCGCTGGTACTTGCATCAGGCGTGAGATAGGAATAGTTAACAAACAGGACGCCAACAAATAGCGGTTAACCCACTATTTGTTGGCGTCTTTTTCACGAAATATTGATGCAAGGCTGCTTAAAGTTTGTGCCGTGGTCAGGAAAGAATAGTTCGTTCTTTGTTGGCGGCACCTACTTCAGGAACAAGCAGACCTCCCATGTTTAAAATAAAAGCCGTGCGCCCGGAATGGGTGACGTTGATTGCCAGTGCGTTTCTATTGGCTGGCTACAACGCTGTCCTCTGGCAACACCTGTTCGACATTATCGCCAGCGATGCCCAAGGTATCGGTATGCGGGTGGCGTTCGGCGTCATGATTCTCTGTGCGTTCAACCTGATCCTGACCCTGCTGGCCTTCCGTCCAGTGTTCAAGCCAGTGCTGACTCTGATGTTCATGGCCAGTGCCGGCGTGGCGTATTTCATGAGTCAATACGGCGTGCTGGTCGATGCCGGGATGTTGCGTAACTTTGCCGAGACCAATGCCAGCGAAGTTCGCGACCTGTTGTCGCTAAAGTTGCTGGCGTACAACTTGTTATTGGGTGTGCTGCCGTCATTTATTCTGTGGAAAACCCCGATTAGTTATCGTCGCTGGCACCGTGAGTTGCTCAGTAAAGTGTTGGTCGCCGGCGCCTCGGCCGTGGTCATCGGTGGCGTGGCACTGGTTAACTATCAAGGGTTGTCTTCGTTGTTTCGCAATCACCACGAGTTGCGCTTGATGGTAGTGCCGAGCAATTACATCGGCGCTTCCATCGGTTATTTGCGCGAGCAAGTGAAGTCCGCACAGCAACCGTTCGTCAAACTCGGCGAAGACGCCCAGCGCAATCCGACCTGGCAGACCCACGGGCGCAAATCGCTGACCGTACTGGTGGTGGGCGAAAGTGCCCGCGCCGAGAACTTCGGGATTCTTGGCTACGGGCGTGACACCACGCCGAAACTGAACCAGGAAGTGGGGCTGATCGCCTTTACCGACGTGCACTCCTGCGGCACGGAAACCGCGGTCTCGGTGCCCTGCATGTTCTCCAACATGGGGCGCAAGGACTATGACGCCAGCAAGGCGAAGAATGAGGAAGGCCTGCTGGATGTGCTCAAACATGCGGGGCTGGACGTAATCTGGC
The DNA here is from genome assembly GCF_033989915.1 of Pseudomonas sp. P5_152. Lineage (NCBI taxonomy): Bacteria > Pseudomonadati > Pseudomonadota > Gammaproteobacteria > Pseudomonadales > Pseudomonadaceae > Pseudomonas > Pseudomonas sp. P5_152. Next base: position 4,604,137 of record NZ_JASFAH010000002.1, read on the forward strand.
GGGACAACCAGTCGGGTTGCAAGGGCACCTGCGACCGGGTGACCCTGGAAGATGTCAGCAACTTCAAGGACCCGGTGCTCTGCGCCAACAGTGAATGCCGCGATGAAATCCTGCTGCAGGGCCTGCAGCACTTCATCGACACCCTGGACAAGGACACCGTGCTGGTCCTGCACCAGATGGGCAGCCACGGTCCCGAGTACTTCAAGCGCTATCCCAAGGAGTACGAGCGTTTCACCCCCGTGTGCGAGAGCAACGCGCTGAACAATTGCAGTCGGGAAAGCATCGTTAATGGCTACGACAACACTCTGGTCTACACCGACCATGTGCTGTCGACGCTGATCGACCTGTTGCGCAACAACCAGGAAAAAGTCGACACGGCCATGTTGTACCTGTCGGACCACGGCGAATCCCTGGGCGAGTACAACCTGTACCTGCATGGCACGCCCTACATGCTCGCCCCCGACCAGCAGAAGCATGTCGCGATGCTCGCCTGGTTCTCCGACAGTTATCAGAAGGCGTTCTCGGTCGACACCCACTGCTTGCAACTGAGCCGGGAAAAGCCCCTGAGCCAGGACAACCTGTTTCATTCGATGCTGGGGCTGCTGGAGGTCAACAGCAAGGTCTACAACCCCGACCTGGACCTGTTCGCCGGCTGCCGAGGTGCCGTGGTCGATGGCGTCCTGGCCAAGGATTGAACGCCAGCCACCTTATCTCTACGCCAGCCCCCAGGCTGGCCCCAGCAGACACCTTATAAGAGTCGCCCTCATGTCCGCCCACCCGCCATCTTCCATCGAGCGCGAATCTGCTGAACGCCATGGCCAGCAGCACGCCTGTGCCTGCGTCGAGCCCCAACCACCGGGTTGGCGCCAGCGTTTGGCGCAGTGGCGCCGCGAGCAGTTACTGCGCAATGCGCTCAACGAAGCAGGGGAGCCTGGCCTGGTGCTGGATGTGGCCTGTGGCGTCGGACGGTACTGGCCGGTATTGGGGGAGCACGGCAACCGGGTGATCCTGGCGGCCGACCCCTCCCCAGACACGCTCAAGCATGCCCGTACGCACCACTCGACGAGCCTGCTGACACGCATCCGGACCTTGCAGAGTTCGGCCTTCTCCATCGGCCTGTCGGCCAATGCGGTGGATTGCATCGTCTGTTCGACGTTGTTCCAGCACCTGGCCTGCGCCGAACACCGCATGGCCTTGCTCCAGGAGTTCCAGCGGGTGAGCCGGGACACTTTGATTGTGGTGGTGCGGCTGGCGGGTCGCTGCAATTGGGTCGCCGGCCTGGCGACGCAGGCGCCCGGGGTCGGAAAAAACCAGTTGGAGGCCGAGTTCAAGGCGGCCGGCTTCAAGATCCTCATGCACCAGGATGTGTTGCCGGGCATTGCTGCGACCCGGGTGTACGTCCTGCGCAAACTCAGCCAGGACTGATCCGGCGAGCGCTTGAGCGCGTGCCGTAGATCATTTCGCCTACGCTCTTGCTCAGTGGATGCGCGGAAATCGCCGGGGGCGATATATACTGCGCGCCATTCTTCAAGGGAGAGCCGTGTGGCCATCGATATTCACTGGATTCGCGACAACGATAGCCTCGGTCAGTTTTGCGCCCAATGGCAGCAGTTGCCGTTCGTCGCCCTCGACACAGAATTCATGCGGGTCGACACCTTCTATCCGATTGCAGGCTTGCTGCAGATCGGCGACGGCGTGCGCGCTTACCTGATTGACCCTTTGACCATCGACGATTGGCAGCCCCTGGCGGCATTGCTGGAAAACCCGGCTGTGCTCAAGGTGCTGCATGCCTGCAGTGAAGACCTCGAAGTCCTGCTGCGCCTGACCGGCAGCCTGCCGGCGCCGCTGTTCGATACCCAGCTGGCTGCCGCCTACCTGAACCTGGGCTTCTCCATGGGCTACTCGCGCCTGGTCTCGCAAGTGCTGGACATCGACCTGCCCAAGGGTGAAACCCGCTCGGACTGGCTGCAACGCCCGCTGTCGGAGACCCAGATCAGCTACGCCGCCGAAGACGCCCTGCACCTGGCAGAAGTGTTCGTGCGCCTGCGGCCGAAGTTGTCGGATGACAAGTTTGCCTGGGTCCTGGAGGATGGCGCCGAACTGGTGGCTAACCTACGCCGCGAAACCGACCCGTACGAGGTCTACCGCGAGGCCAAGCTGGCCTGGAAACTGTCCCGCGCCCAACTGGTCGTGCTGCGCGAGCTGTGTGCCTGGCGCGAGCTTGAAGCCCGGGCCCGTGACCTGCCGCGCAACCGCATCGTGCGTGAGCATTCGTTGTGGCCGTTGGCCCGGACCCAGCCGGACAACCTCGCGGCGCTGGCAAAAATCGAAGACATGCACCCGCGCACCGTGCGCCAGGACGGCGAGTTCCTGCTGGACCTGATCAAACGGGCCGGCAGCGTGCCCTCCGAGCAATGGCCAGCCGCTGTGCCCGAGCCGTTGCCGATCGAAGCCGCCGCCCTGGTCAAGCGCCTGCGCGCGCTGGGCCAGGCCGAAGCGGAGCGCTTGAACATCGCGCCCGAACTGATGTTGCGCAAGAAGACCCTGGAGGCCTTGCTCAAGAGCGGCTTCCCGGACGGTCCCTACCAATTGCCTGAATCGCTGCGTGGCTGGCGCCGCGAACTGATGGGCCAGGCCTTGCTCGACAGCCTGGCCACTGCCGGAGAACAGCCTTGAAACGTATCTGCTCGATTTACCGAAGCCTGAAGAAAAACGAAATGTACCTCTACGTGCTCAAGAGCGATGCTCTGGAGCGCGTACCGGAAAGCCTGCTGCTGGCCTTCGGCAAACCCCATCACGCCTTCGACCTGGTGCTGACTCCGGAGCGCAAGCTTTCGCGTGAGGACATTACCCAGGTCCTGGAAAACCTCGACAAGCAGGGCTACCACCTGCAAATGCCGCCAGCCGAAGACGAGTACATCGAGCACTTGCCCGAAGAGTTGTTGCGACGTAACGATCCGATCTGACGGCGACCGGCACTGGATTTTCTGGCGGTGGCCGCAAACGGGGGAGCGCACTCCCTCGGCGGCCTTGTGCACTGTTTTTTAAGGTTTGAACCATGCGCGTTCTGATTGCCGAACACGACCACGCTGTGTATGCCCAACTCCTGGGACAGCTGGCACCCGAGCTGCAGGTCATGACCAGCGGCGACTCCGCGGAACTGGCCAACCTGGCTGCCGACTGCCCGGTGTGGCTGGGGCAGCCCGACTTGCTGGCAACGCTATTGCGCCAAGGCCACCAGCCCCAGTGGCTGCAGTCGACCTGGGCCGGCATCACGCCGCTGCTGGTAGAAGGGCTTCCACGGCATTACCGCCTGACCCGCGCCGTGGGGATTTTTGGCCAGGTGATGGCCGAGTACGTGCTCACCTACATGCTCGGACATGAGCGCGAAGTGCTGCCGCGCCTGGTCAGCCAGGTCGAGCGCAAGTGGGACAGCCGCCAGGGCCAGAGCCTGGTCGGGCGCAAGGTGCTGATCGTCGGCACCGGGGACATTGGCCAGAGCGTTGCCGAGTTCCTCAAGCCATTTGGTGTGCAGTTGTACGGCATCGCCAGCACGCCTCGTGAACAGGCACCGTTCATCGAAGTAGCCGGGTTGCAGGACCTCGGGCGCCTGGTGGGTGAGGTCGATTATGTGGTCAACCTGCTGCCCAACACTCCGAGCACCCATGACCTGTACGATGCCGCGCTGTTCAAGCAGTTCAAGCCTACGGGCCTGCTGATCAACGCCGGGCGCGGTGTGGCGGTGGTCGATGCCGACCTGGTGGAAGCCTTGAAGGAAGGGCACCTGGCTGGCGCGGTCATCGATGTTTGCCGCCAGGAACCGCTGCCCCAGCGGCACCCATTCTGGACCGCCTGGGGCTTGCTGTTGACCGGCCACAGCTCGGCACCGACTTCACCGGCGCTGATGACGCAGCTGTTTGTCGAAAACCTGCGGGCCTATCAGGCCGGGGAAGCGCTGCGCGGCGAAGTGGATTTCAACCGCGGCTATTGAGACAACCCCAGCTACGCGGGATCAGCGAACACCCAGAATCACTGTGGGTATGTGGGGGATTAGCAACCCCCCAGGAATTACTGTGCTTACAGGGTGAAATCGCCCTCGGCCGCCAGTTCGCTCAGCGGCCGGCGTGGGCTTGGTACTTCTCGGGCTTGCAGGTACTCGGCCAGGGTGCCCTTGTCGCCCAGCTTGCCGATCGCCACGGCGGCGTGCAGCGCGTAGCCTTCTGGAATATTCAGCTCCTTGCGGGTCAGCTCCTGATCGAAGCCGGCCATGCCGTGGGTGTGCCAGCCGCTGATGGAGGCTTGCAGGGCCAGGTGGCCCCAGGCCGAGCCGGTGTCGAAGGTGTGCCACAAGGCCGGGGTTTCGGCCTCGGCACCAGGCGCGGTGAAGGTGGTTTTCGAGATCACGATCACCAGCGCCGACGCGTGCTGGGCCCAGCCACGGTTGAACTCATTCAGCAGGCCAAGGAAGCGCTCCCAGTTCGGCGTGTCCCGGCGCGCGTAGAGAAACCGCCAAGGTTGCGAGTTGTAGGCCGAAGGTGCCCAGCGGGCGGCTTCGAAAAAGCTCAGCAGGGTTTCTTCCGGGATCGCTTCACCGGTAAAGGCCCGTGGCGACCAGCGATCGGTGAACTGCGGGTGGATGGCATATTCGGCAACGCGGGGATTGGCGCTCATGAAAGAGATTCCTGGCAAGGTCGATGAGGGTACACAGCAATAAAAACCGGGGGCGCACAGTTGGCTGGGCAGTGGGGTTTTTGCGACCCCTGGCAGCTCGCCCGGGTGCAACGCGGTGGGCGTTGATGACTCCCTGGGCCGGGGTCGTTGTGACCTGCAAAGCTACTGCGCCGCGGGAAAACTGACAAGTGCCGGCGTACCGGCAGTCGCCAGCGCTTGGCCCGCGGGGGCTTGGGCACTAGACTGGCGGCCTTTTCCACCGCTGATGCAGATGCTTGAACCATGGCCGCCAAAGTTGAACCGTTCTGGATACGCAAGACCCTCGCCCAACTCGACCAGCAGGAGTGGGAGTCGTTGTGCGATGGCTGTGGTCTGTGCTGCCTGCAAAAGCTCGAGGATGAAGACGACAACAGCGTCTACTACACGCGCATCGCCTGCAAACTGCTGGACCTCAAGACCTGTCAGTGCAGTGACTACCCGAACCGCCGCGAGTCGGTGCCGGACTGCATCCAGCTGACGCCGGGCAAGGCCGATGAGTTCAAGTGGTTGCCGCCGACCTGCGGTTATCGCCTGGTCAGTGAAGGCAAGGACTTGCCGCTCTGGCATCACCTGGTGTGCGGCGATCGCGACGCGGTGCACCATGAGCGAATCTCTCAGTCCGGGCGCATGCTCGCCGAGGGCAGTGTGGCCGAGGATGATTGGGAAGATCATCTGATTTTTCGCGCAGGTTAAGCGCCGCGCGTTGTCCAAGTGAATCACGAAGGAGTGTGTATGGCTGTGCGCTTGTCATTGGCATTGTCGCTGCTGGTGCTGAGTTCATCGGTGTGGGCGGCCAAGAAGGTCGATCTGGATTACCACGTGCGCCTGTTGCCGCAAAGCGACCAGGCCGAAGTGCGCGTGACCCTGGCTCAGGGCTCGGCGGTGCGCAGCCTCGATTTTGACCTGGCGGACGGCAGCCGCTACAGCGATTTCAAGGCCGACGGCCAGTGGCAACTGACCCCAGGCAAGGCCGTGCGCGGCGTCTGGCGACCTGCCCCCGACAAGGCCAGCCTGACCTATCGGGTGCGTATCAGCCAGCCACGCAAGAACACCACCTTCGAGACCCGCATGACGCCGAACTGGGCCTTGATGCGCGGGGATGACCTGGTGCCGGCAGCGCGCCTGGATCAACAAGATGGCATCGAGTTGGTGGCGCGCCTGGTGTTCGAATTGCCAGCGGGCTGGAAAAGCATCGAGACGGCCTGGCCGCGCATTGGCAAGAACCGCTTTCGTATCGATAACGTCTCCCGACTGTTTGACCGACCCACCGGCTGGATGCTCGCCGGCAACCTGGGCACGCGCCGCACTCGTCTGGGCGAGAGCGAAGTCACGGTTGCCTCGCCGCGCGGGCAGGGTATGCGCCGCATGGACGTGCTGACCCTGCTGACATTCGTCTGGCCGCAGGTGCAGGCGCTGTATCCTCGCCATCCGGGCAAGTTGCTGATCGTCGGCGCCGCCGACCCGATGTGGCGCGGCAGCACGGCCGGGCATGAATCGATCTACCTGCACAGCCGTCTGCCGCTGATCAGCGAAAGCGGCAACAGCCCGTTGTTGCGTGAACTGGCGCAGATGTTCGCGCGGATCAGCGACGAAGAGCGCAGTGACTGGATCAGCGAAGGGTTTGCCGAGTACTACGCCATTGAACTGCTGCGCCGGGCCGGCGGCATGAGCGATGAGCGCTATCAGGTGCTGGAAAACAGCCTGGCCAAGACCGGCCATGGAGTCAGTAGCCTGCGCGGCGAGCAGGCCAATCCGGCCCAGGTGGCCAGGGCGGTATTGCTGATGCAGGAGTTGGATCGCGAGATTCGCCTGAAGACCCGCAACAAGCGCTCACTCGACGACATGCTCCGCGGTGCCATGCACCTGGAACGGATCAGCACCCAGGAGTTCGTGGCATTGGCCGAAAGCATCATCGGCGAGCCATCGAAGGTCCTGGGCAGCGAGTTGCTGCACTAGCGCGTGCGTCGCGCGTCGCGCGGATTACACCCCAGACTTGGGTGAGTTCAACGAATCGTTTCTGGCCACTGGCGCGGTGTGGGTCGCGGCCTCGGCATTGGCCTTGAGGATTTTCAGGTCCTCGCCGGCCCGTTCGATTTTCGCGCGGACGTTGTCCAGGTCCTGGCGGCTCTTTTCCAGGAAGCTTTTTGCCGAGCTATGGCCGGTGATACCCCGCGCCAGGGCGACGCCACCGAGCGCCACCTGGATCAGGCCGAACACGCCGCCACGGCGCAGGCCCTTGCCCACCATCACCACGCCACCCGCCAGCGAGCCGATGCGTTCCCAGCCGTGCACGTTCTGGGTGGGTTGGGTCTGAAAGGGAGTGGAGTCGATACGTTCTACGCGTTTGAGTTCGTTCATCATCTTTCTCCTCAAGGGGCAATGGATATAAAACTGACTGCGCCAGTGCGCGAGTCGTTCCATCGGGCGTGGGGCCGATCAGCGGAATTTAGGCCCGGAACGGGTATTCAGGCCCTTGGCCATGCGGTCGTACAGCACCACGTTGACGGTGGCGGCCAGGTTCATGCAGCCGGTGGTGGGAATGTAGACCACGTCTTCGCACCAGTCGCGGATCTCTTTGTCCAGCGAACCATCTTCGGGGCCGAAGATGTACAGCGCGCGGTCCGGGTGGGTGTACTCGGGCAGCGAGCGGGCGCCTTCCACCAGTTCGACCGCGACCGGGACGCAGCCCAGCGGGAGGATTTTCTTCAGGTCGTCGATGCCGATCAGCGGAATGTCGTAGTGCACCCGCTTGGTGTCGGTGACGAAGTCGGCGGCGCGTTCATAGCGCTTGCCGGTGTAGAACACCGAGGCCACGCCATAACAGCCAGCGGCGCGCATCACCGAGCCAACGTTCTCCGGTGATTTGGGGTTATACAAACCAATGCAGCTGTACCGTTTGTCTGCCACGAGCGGGGTGCCTTCGGGAAAAAGAGCGCGATTATACGGGGAATGGGGGAGGGTGTCTGATTTGCGGATTGCTGGTGTTTGCGGCCTCACCATCGCGAGCAGACGGAGCGCTGCTCGCGATGAAGCAACCTTTTCAATCGTCTTTTTTCATCAGCCCGGCCAACGCGGCAAACGGGTTGTGGGTTGCCTTGGCGATTTTCGGGGTGCTCAGGGAGCCTTCGCTGAAGTACTGCTGGTCGGTGTAGCGCGAGTGTTCGTTGTCGTGGCAATACAGGCACAACAGCTCCCAGTTGGAACCGTCCTGCGGGTTGTTGTCGTGGTTGTGGTCGCGGTGGTGCACGGTCAACTCGCTCAGGCGCTTGCCGGAGAACTCACGGGTGCAGCGCCCGCAGACGTGCGGATACATCTTCAGGGCCTTGTCGCGGTAACCCATTTCCTTGTCGCGCTGGTTGTCAGCGAGGATTCGGTCCAGTTTCGAGGTGTTGGTTGGGGTGGACGAACTCATGGGTTCACCTTTGTAGAAGACGAATGACGGTTATCAACAGAGTTTAGCTCAGCCCTTGAGCTTCTCGGCAATCCAGATGGTGTGGCGAGTGCCCTTGTTGCCATGGGCGAACACCTGCACCTCTTCGGCCTTGAAGCCGGCTTTTTTCAGTTTGTCGGAAAACTGCCGGTCGGCACTGGCCGACCACACGGCCAGCACGCCCTTGGGGCGCAGGGCCTTGGCGCAGGCGGCCAGGCCACCGGCGGAGTACAGCCAGCTGTTGGCTTTCTGGGTCAGGCCTTCGGGGCCGTTGTCGACGTCGAGCATGATCGCGTCGAAGCCCTGGGGTTCGGCTTGCAGGACCTTGGCCACGTCTTCCATGCGGATCACCGTGCGCGGATCCAGTAACGGCTTGCCGGCTTTCTCGCCCAGAGGGCCGCGGTTCCACTCCACCACCCCCGGCACCAGCTCGGCGACCACCACTTCAGCGCTCTTGCCCAGGTGCTTGAGCGCCGAGGCGAGGGTGAAGCCCATGCCCAGGCCGCCGATCAGCACCCGCGAGTTCGGCCGGCCAGCCACCTTGCGGCAGGGAATCTCCGCCAGGGCGTCTTCGGAGCCGTGCATGCGGGTGTTCATCAGTTGCCCGCCATCGCCGCCCTGGATCTTGATGACGAAATCCTCGCCGTACTCGAACAGGCACAGGGCTCCGCCGTTTTCGGGGATTGGGGTGGTGTCGAGCAGAACGAAACGTTTCATGGGAATCTCATTGGGAAAACTGGCATTGATCAGGGCATTCTTGCGCGGTTGGGAGTAGCCTTGAAGCATCAAGCAAGGGCAACGGAGCCATTGATGAAGCGCACCATTCTAACGGTCATTGTGTTGGCCGCGCTCTCGATTAGTGCGGGTCACGCGCAAGAGTTGCAGGCAATCCCGGTCACACCTTCGGCGGCCCCCGGCTCTCCCGGCACCGCAACCCCCACGCCTTATCCGCAGATCACCCCCACGCCAGTGCCCAAGGCCGGCAGTGGCAGCAGCCGTGAGCTGCTGTTGCCGCCTATCGAAAAGCCCAGTCCGCCCAAGGACCAGACCTTGCCGGGGCTGGAACCAACCCCGGCAAAGAGCAAGACCTCGGGCGGTTGAAACGCCGATAGGGCGCCTCAGGCGATCCCCAATACCTTGAACACAAAGGCGTATTCCAGGGCCACGTCGCGCAGGCCCTGGTAACGCCCGCTCATGCCGCCGTGCCCGGCACCCAGTTCGGTCTTGAGCAGCAATAGGTTGTCGTCGGTCTTGGTCACCCGCAGTTTCGCCACCCACTTGGCGGCTTCCCAGTACTGCACGCGGCTGTCGTTGTAGCCTGCGATCACCAGGGTCGCCGGGTACGCTTGCGCGCGGACGTTTTCGTAAGGGGCGTAGGCCTTGATGCGTGCATGGACCTCGGGCTCTTGCGGGTTGCCCCACTCGTCGTATTCGGTGACGGTCAGCGGCAGGTCCGGGTCGAGCATGGTGTTGAGCACGTCGACAAAGGGCACTTCGGCAATGGCTGCGGCGAACAGCTCCGGGCGTTGGTTGAGCACCGCGCCGATCAACAGGCCTCCGGCGCTGCCACCGCTGATCACCAGTTGCGCAGCGCTGGTGAAACCGTTGGCGATCAGGTGTTCGGCGCAGGCGATGAAATCGTCGAAGCTGTTCTGCTTGTGTTGCTGTTTGCCGGCGCGGTACCAGGCTTCGCCCAGCTCACCGCCACCGCGGACATGGGCGATAGCAAAAGCCACGCCACGGTCCAGCAGGCTCAGGCGCGCATGGGAGAACCACGGGTCGAGGCTTTCACCATAGGCGCCGTAGCCATAGAGGTAGAGCGGGGTCGGCTGGCCGAGCATTTCGCGCTTGACCACCAGGCTGATCGGCACCTGGGTGCCATCCGGGGCCGTCGCCCACAGGCGCTGGCTGACATAGGCATCTGCATCGAACGGGCCGAGCACCGGGGTTTCCTTGAGGACGTGCTGCGCGCCGTTGGCCAGTTCCAGCTGGCGTACCTGGGCCGGGCGATTCAGCGCTTCATAACGCAAGCGAATTCGGTCGCTGACAAACTCCAGGCTGTTCTGTACATACAGGCTGTAGGCCGCGTCCGGCAGTTGCACGCGATACGTCGGCAGGCCCTGTGGGTGAACTTCGATTATCGGCAAGCCGCCGATCCGCAGGCTCAGGGTCATGGCGCTGGCGTTCAGGCTCAGGCCTTCGAGCATGACCTCGTCACTGTGGGGGATCAGGTTCTGCCACTGGTCCTCGCTCGGCACCCGTCCCGTGTCCGGGGCCTGGTACAGGGCGAAGTTGATGCCATCGCGGTTGGTGCGGATCAGCCAGCTCCATTGCCCGTCGAGCAGGCCGTGATCGACGTCGTACTCATGGTCTTCGACCCGCGGCGCCAGGCAACTGAAGGCCTGCTGCGGCTGGGAGGCATCGAGTGCCCAGACTTCGCTGGTGGTCTTGCTGCCCAGCGACAGCAGCAACTGGCGCTCGGAGCTGGCGCGATAACAATGCAGGAAAAACCGCCCGTCGGGCTCATGGAACACTTCTTCGGCCACCGTGCCGTCCAGGCGGTAGCGGTACAGCTTGTGCGGGCGATGGGTGTCGTCGAGCTCGGCGAAGAACAGCGTCAGGCTGTCGTTGGCCCAGGTCATGCTGCCGTCGCAATCCTCGAACGCAAGCTCGCTGACCTTGCCGCTGGCCAGTTCCTTGACGAACAGGGTGTAAATCTCCTCGCCGGTGGTGTCGAGGCTGTAGGCCAGGCGCCGGTGGTCGGGACTGATGCTGAAGGCGCCCAGGGAGAAAAAGCCGCCGTTGGCCAGCACGTTGGGGTCCAGCAGCAATTCTTCGGCGCTTTCATCGACCTGCAAACCGTCATCGGCCGGGCGTGGGCAGCGGTAATGCCGGGCGTACTCGTCACCGGCGGTGGTGCGGGTGTAGTACAGGTACGGACCCCAAGGGGAGGGCAGCGACAGGTCGGTCTCGAGAATCCGCCCCTTGATTTCGTTGAACAGGCTTTCACGCAGCTCGGCCTGGTCGGCCAGCATGGCTTGCTGATAGGCGTTTTCGGCCTTGAGGTAGTCGAGCACGGGCGCCGTGTCCCGTTCCTGCAGCCAGGCGTACGGGTCATCCCCGTCGGCCTTGTGGGCAATCGGGGCGCTACTGGCGTGGGCACAATGGGGCATGGGTGGCTCTCGGCAAGTGTGCAAAAAGGGCTTCACGGACAGCGGTGCAGCCTGATCAGTGAAAAGCCGTTATCATAAGCGCCTCTTTGCCTGCCATGCCATGGACACCATGACCGAGAACGACTATCTGATCGCTTGGGGCCTCTACGCCTTTGCCGCTTTGGGCTGCCTGTTGGTGTGGATGCGCATGACCCGCTGGATGTGGCGCTACTTGCGTGAGCCGCTGCGCCTGATCATGGCGGTGCTGTTGTTCAGCCCGACCATCATCGACCCGGTGAAGGAAAAATTCGCCCCGGCCATCGCCATTACCGCCCTCGACCTGCTGTTCAAGGTCGGCAACAACGCCTGGCGCGCCATCTCCGACCTGTTCATGTACGGCATCATCGCCCTCGCGCTGTACCTGGTGTTCGTGCTGATCCGTCTGCCAATCGAGCGTGCCGCCAAGGCGCGCAAGCAGCAGTCCGCTGCCGCCCAGGCCGCGGCCCAGGCGGCTGATCCCGAGGACGACCAACCCTTCGGCGGGGCCGGTGATGATCGTTATGGTCGCCCCCCTGTGCCGAGCAACCCCCAGCGTTCGCGAGTCGAACCCCGTCTCTGATAGCCCTGCATTGAAGCGAGAGTCCCGGCATGTGTGAGTTATTGGGCATGAGCGCCAATGTCCCGACCGATATCGTGTTCAGCTTTACCGGGCTGATGCAGCGCGGCGGGCGCACCGGTCCGCACCGCGATGGCTGGGGCATCGCCTTTTACGAAGGTCGTGGCCTGCGCTTGTTCCAGGACCCGGCGGCGAGTTGCGATTCAGAAGTCGCGCAACTGGTGCAGCGTTATCCGATCAAGAGCGAAGTGGTGATCGGCCATATCCGCCAGGCCAACGTCGGCAAGGTCTGCCTGTCCAACACCCATCCCTTCGTGCGTGAGTTGTGGGGACGCAACTGGTGTTTCGCGCATAACGGCCAGCTCGCCGGGTTCCAGCCGACGGCCAGTTTTTACCGGCCGGTGGGCGATACCGACAGCGAAGCGGCGTTCTGCGATTTGCTCAACCGAGTGCGTGCCGCCTTCCCCGAGCCGGTGGAGGTCGAGCAATTGCTGCCGAGCCTGGTGGCCGCCTGCGCCGAATACCGCAGCAAGGGCGTGTTCAACTGCCTGCTGAGCGACGGCGACTGGCTGTTCTGCTATTGCTCGACCAAGCTGGCGCAGATCACCCGCCGCGCCCCCTTTGGCCCGGCGCGCCTGAAGGACGTGGACGTGATTGTCGACTTCCAGGCCGAGACCACTCCCAACGATGTGGTGACCGTGATCGCCACCGAGCCGTTGACCGAAAACGAAACCTGGACTCGCTACGAACCGGGCCAATGGAGCCTGTGGCGGCGCGGCGAATGCGTCAGCCACGGCCAGACCGAATAGGGATCCGCCGCTATGTTGCTCAGTTATGTGCGTCTGGTGTTGTTTGCCATCGGCCTGTTGGTGGGCGTCCAGGTGCCTGGTTTCATCAATGACTACGCCAAGCGGGTCGAAGCCCACCTGATCGAGTCGCAGACCGGCCTGCAAGGTTTCCAGAACACCGCCGAGCAGTTTTTCAAGGGTGACCTGCAAGCGCTGGTGGCCCACTACCGCGCCAGCGAAGACCCGATCTTTCGCAGCGACGCCGACAGCCTGAACACCTTGCTCACCCGCCAGGTGGCGTTGGACAAGCAGTTCCAGGCCATGCAAGGCCCGTGGTACATCCGCGTCCTGCAAGTGGCGTTGGCGGCCGATCCGGACATTCGCCAGGAAACCTGGAACGGCTACAGCTACCAGATCCTGCTGACCCCCGAAGCCATGGCCTGGGGTCTGGGCGGGGCGATGCTGCTGTCGTTCGGTCTGGAATGCCTGTTCCGCCTGATCGACTGGGTGGTGCTGGGCGGCAAGCGCCTGCGCCAGAGCCGGCCGATTGAAGAGCGGGATTTGCGCGGGTTGTAACTGCGATGACGGTGTGTCAGTCACCGTCGATGCCGACTGTGCAGGCCCCATCGCGGGCAAGCCCGCTCCCACAATGTGAATTTGGCTGCTCGCAGATCCTGCATACACCAAGGACCGTGTGGGAGCGGGCTTGCCCGCGATAGCAGTGTGTCAGTCACCGTCGATGCCGACTGTGCAGGCCCCATCGCGGGCAAGCCCGCTCCCACAATGTGAATTTGGCTGCTCGCAGATCCTGCATACACCAAGGACCGTGTGGGGGGCTTGCCCGCGATAGCAGTGTGTCAGTCACCGTCGATGTCGACTGTGCAGGCCCCATCGCGGGCAAGCCCGCTCCCACAATGTGAATTTGGCTGCTCGCAGATCCTGCATACACCAAAGGGCAGTGTGGGAGCGGGCTTGCCCGCGATAGCAGTGTGTCAGTCACCGTCGATGTCGACTGTGCAGGCCCCATCGCGGGCAAGCCCGCTCCCACAATGTGAATTTGGCTGCTCGCAGATCCTGCATACACCAAGGACCGTGTGGGAGCGGGCTTGACCGCGATAGCAGTGTGTCAGTCACCGTCGATGCCGACTGTGCAGGCCCCATCGCGGGCAAGCCCGCTCCCACAATGTGAATTTGGCTGCTCGCAGATCCTGCATACACCAAGGACCGTGTGGGAGCGGGCTTGCCCGCGATAGCAGTGTGTCAGGCCCCGTCGATGTCTACTGTGCAGGCCCCATCGCGGGCAAGCCCGCTCCCACAATGTGAATTTGGCTGCTCGCAGATCCTGCATACACCAAGGACCGTGTGGGAGCGGGCTTGCCCGCGATAGCAGTGTGTCAGGCCCCATCGATGTCGCAGGTACTGGCCTCATCGCGAGAAGACGGACGTCAACGATGACGCGTATCAGGTAGGCGCCAGCACGATGTAGTCCTCACCCACCTTGCGCCCATAGTCTTCCACCACCTGCTGGCACAGCGCGACAATCTCCTCGACCCATTCCGCCCCCACTCGCCACGACACCACCACCTGCAGGTTGGGCGGGCGCTGGTCGATGGCCAGCAGGGTCAATTCGCCGCGCGCCAGTTCTTCGCTCACCAGTACCGGCGGCAAGGCGCCAATGCCGAAGCCGTCACGCAGCAGGCGGGTGATCGCCGACACCGAGTTCACACAGTTCAGGCGCGGCGCGAGCACGCCGTTGGCCTGCATCAAACTGAGCACTTCCTGGTGCGGGTGGGAGTTTTTCGAGTAGGTGATGATCCGCTCGCGGGCCAGTTCGGCGATGCTCGCGTACTCGCGGTTGTAGATCGAGTTGCTGGCGACGATCCAGCCGATCGGGTGGCTGGCCAGCTCCAGGCTGCGCACGCTTTCCTGGCGCAGCAGGTCGGTTTGCAGGATCAGGTCGAGAAAGCCTTTTTGCAGTTGATCGCAGAGGTTGAGCGAGGTATCGGCGACCAGCTCGATTTCCAGTAACGGATAGTGATCGGTGATTTGCGCCACCAGCGGACTGAGCCAAGTGTGGATCACCGTGTCCATCACCCCGATGCGCACCCGACCGGCCTTGCTCGAGCGGGTTTCCAGGGACTGCTTGAGCGCCTGCATGGTGTCGATCATCTGCTCGGCATAGTCGAGCACCTTCAAGCCTTCGGGCGTCAGCTTCACGCCCCGCGAATCGCGCAGGAACAGCTTCACCCCCAGCTCGCCTTCGAGCACTGCGATGCGGCTGGAAATCGAGGCCTGGGTGGTGAACAGCTTATCGGCGGTGAGACGAAAACTTTTCAGCCGGGCGACCCAGACAAAGGTTTCGAGGAACTTGAGGTTCATGAGATCAACTTTTTCTTATGTCTTGGCAGGGGTTTTATTAGTTGGACGGGCAGGGCGCCGTCGTCGAAAAATGCGCCAGAGCCCACGATATGCGTCGTAGCGGCTCAGAACAATACCAATAAAAATTACGCGGAGATTCGCCATGAGTGCGCCCGACACGACCGACGCCGTCCAGACCCCGGTCGGCAGCCGCCCCGGTCCCTTTGACTGGTATCGCAACATCAACCAGCAAGAGCGCCGTACCTTCTGGAGCTGCAAGATCGGTTATGGCCTGGATGGCATGGACACCCAGATGCTCAGCTTCGTGGTGCCGACGCTCATCGCGATGTGGGGCATCACCACCGGCGAAGCCGGCTTGATCCACACCAGCACCCTGATCGCCTCGGCCATCGGTGGCTGGGTCGCCGGGATCCTCTCCGACCGCATCGGCCGGGTGCGCACCTTGCAACTCACCGTGCTCTGGTTCGCTTTCTTCACCTTCCTCTGCGGCTTCGCGCAAAACTACGAGCAACTGCTGATCGCCAGGACCCTGATGGGCTTCGGCTTTGGTGGTGAATGGACCGCTGGCGCGGTACTGATCGGCGAAGTGATTCGCGCCAAGGACCGCGGCAAGGCCGTGGGCATGGTGCAATCGGGTTGGGCCCTGGGTTGGGGGCTGACGGCGATCCTCTACGCCGTGCTGTTTTCCCTGCTGCCGCCCGAAGATGCCTGGCGCGCGCTGTTCCTGTTGGGCATCGTGCCTGCCGTGTTTGTGATCTTCGTCCGTCGTCTGGTCAAGGACCCGGAAATCTATCGTGAAGCCAAGGCCCGCCAGGAGCCGAGCAACCCGTCGAAGTTCTACGAGATCTTCGCCCCCGGCATGCTCAGCACCACGATTCGCGCCTCGCTGCTGACCACCGGCGCCCTCGGCGGGTACTACGCAATCACTTCCTGGCTGCCGACTTTCCTGAAAAACGAGCGTGGCTTGAGCGTGCTCGGCACTGGCGGTTACCTGGCCATGGTGATTGTCGGCTCCTACGTCGGCTACGTGATCAGCGCGTATCTGACCGATATTCTGGGGCGCAAGAAGAACTTCATTCTGTTCGCGGTCGGTTCGTTCACCATTGTCCTGCTCTACACCCAGTTGCCGGTCAGCAATGGCGTGATGTTGTGGCTGGGCTTTCCCCTGGGCTTTTTTGCCTCGGGCATCTTCAGCGGCATGGGCGCCTTCCTCACCGAGCTGTTTCCGACTCGCATCCGGGGCTCGGGCCAGGGTTTTTGCTACAACGTCGGCCGCGCGCTGGCGGCGCTGTTCCCGCTGCTGATCGGCCTGCTCAGCCAGACCGTGCCGCTCAGTGTGGGGATTGGGGCGTTCGCGGCGGTGTCCTACGGTGTGGTGATCCTGGCGGCCCTGAGCCTGCCGGAAACCCGTGGCAAGCAACTCGACGCGCAGTAACTGCTAATCTGCGAGGCTGCTCGAAGCCCCGTGGTCAAAACGATAAAAATTCACAGGAGCACTCACCGTGAGCCGCCTGTTACTGAACTGCGATATCGGCGAAAGCTTTGGCAACTGGACCATGGGTCTGGATGCCGAGGTGATGCCGTTCATTGATTGCGCCAACATCGCCTGCGGTTTCCATGCCGGTGATCCCAGCATCATGCGCCAGACCGTCAGCCTGGCCCTGAGCCATGGCGTGCGGGTCGGCGCCCATCCGGCCTATCAGGACCTGCAAGGGTTTGGCCGCCGGTCCATGGCCTACAGCGCCCAGGAAATCCAGGACCTGCTGCACTATCAGGTCGGCGCGCTGGACGGCATCTGCCGCGCCCAGGGTGCACGCGTGAGCTACGTCAAACCCCACGGCGCGATGTACAACGACATGATGGCCAACCCGGCGCAGTTGCGCGCCGTGATCCAGGCCGTCGCGGCCTACGACCGGCAACTGCCGCTGATGCTGATGGCCACCCGTGACAACCGCGCGGCCCAGGCTTTGGGCGATGAGTACGGTGTGACGCTGTGGTTCGAAGCCTTCGCCGATCGTGCCTACGACAGCGCCGGGCACCTGGTGTCGCGGCAGTTGCCGGGCGCGGTGCATCACGCTGCCGAGAAAATCATCGAGCAGGCGCTGATCATTGCCCGTGGCGGTGAGTTGCTCGCCAGCGACGGCAGCCCTCTGTTGCTGCAGGCCAACACCCTGTGTGTGCACGGTGACAACGCCAGTTCCGTGGCAGCCGTGCAGCGTATCCGCGAGGCCTTGAATCAGCAGAGTCCATCATGAAGCCACGGGTTGAAGTGGTAGCGATCGATTGCCTGATGGTCCGTCTGTTCGATGAGATCGCCGAAAGCAACATGCCGTGGATGCTCGCTGCCTGCGTGCGGCTACGGGAAAATTTCGCCGGGCACCTGATCGACCTGGTGCCGTCCTACACCACCTTGATGGTGCATTACGACCTGCTCGCCCTGAGCCCGGCCCAGGCTCGGGAGCTGATTGCCCAGGCCCTGAACGGTCTGACGCCGGATGCCCAGGCCAGTGGTCAATGTCATGTGCTGCCGGTCTGGTACCACCCAAGTGTCGGCCCGGAGCTGAGCCTGCTGGCGCAGCGCAGTGGCTTGGCAGTGGATGAGGTGATCCGCCGGCACAGTGAGCGCGAGTACCAGGTGTTCGCCCTCGGGTTTGCCCCGGGTTTTGCCTTCATGGGCCTGGTGGAAGAAGTGCTGGCCGCGCCGCGCCTCAATACCCCGCGCAAGCGGGTGGCGGCCGGCAGCGTCGGGATTGCCGAGCGCCAGACGGCGGCCTATCCGGTGGTGTCGCCGGGTGGCTGGAACCTGATTGGCCGCACCCCGGCCAGACTGTTCGACCGTGGCCGGGATGGCTACAGCCTGATGCAGCCGGGCGATACCGTGCGTTTCGCCGCGGTCAGCCACGCCGAGTTCGTCAACCTGGGTGGCGATGACACCCCGCTGGAGGTATCGGCATGAGCCGCTTGAGCATTGAGGCCAGCACGCCGCTGTGCCTGTTGCAGGATGCCGGACGCTTCGGCGTGCGCCACCTGGGCGTGACCCAGGGCGGGGCGGCGGACTGGTTGTCGATGTCCTGGGCCAACCGCCTGCTGGGCAATTCGCTGGAGGCGGCGGTGATCGAGGTGACGCTCGGCGGCTTGACCCTGCAGGCGCAGGACGATTGTTGCCTGGCGCTGGCGGGGGCCGACCTCGGCGCGTTGCTGGATGGCCAGCCCCTGGCACCGTGGCGCAGTTTTATCCTGCGCCAGGGCCAGCGCTTGCAGTTCACCCAACCGCGGCTGGGCGCACGGGCTTACCTGGCGGCGCCCGGCGGCTTCGTTGCGCCGCAGGTGTTGGGCAGTTGCGCCACTGTAGTGCGGGAGGAGCTGGGCGGACTGGACGGCTTCGGTCGCCCGCTGGCCAAGGGCACGGAACTGAGTTACGTCGGGCCTGCAGCGACAGTGCGCGAAGTGCCGGTCGAGCAGCGCCCGGACTTCGGCCGTGCGCCGGTGCTGGATCTGGTGCTGGGTGCGCAACATGGTGAGTTCAGTGGGCAAAGCCTGTTCGATGCCTTCAACAGCGCCTGGACCCTGGACACCCGCGCCGACCGCATGGGCATGCGCTTGCTGGGCCCGGCCTTGCAGTATCAAGGCCGGCCGATGATCTCCGAAGGTATTCCGCTGGGCGCGGTGCAGGTGCCGCCAGACGGGCAGCCGATCGTGTTGCTCAACGACCGGCAGACCATTGGCGGTTATCCACGGTTGGGGGCGCTGACGCCACTGGCCCTGGCCCGTCTGGCGCAGTGCCTGCCGGGTCAGCAGGTACGGCTGGCGCCGGTGGTGCAGGAGACCGCGCATCGTCAGCACCGGGAATTGCTGCAGCGGTTCAGGTGATCGCAGGCTTAGCTAGGGACATTGTAGGAGCGAGCTTGCTCGCGAAGAGGCCTGCACAGCCCCTTTGCCATCGCGAGCAGGTTTTGCATACACCCACAACCTTTGTGGGAGCGGGCCTTGGGTGTGCCCGACCGTCAACCGGTCATTTGGAGAGAAACCGCATCCCTTCTTCCAGCCCACGCAAGGTCAGGGGATACATCTGGTCCTCGATCAAATCGCGCACGATCTTGGTCGAAGAGGTGTAGCCCCACGTATCTTTCGGATAGGGGTTGATCCAGATGAGCTTCTTGTACTTCTCCATGAAGCGCTGCATCCACACGTAACCCGGTTCTTCGTTCCAGTGTTCGACACTGCCGCCAGCCTGGGTAATTTCATAGGGGGCCATTGCGGCGTCACCGATGAAGATCACTTTGTAGTCAGCGCCGTACTTGTGTAGCAGGTCCTGGGTCGAGGTGCGTTCGGAGGTGCGGCGCATGTTGTTCTTCCACACTGACTCATAAACGAAGTTGTGGAAGTAGTAGTACTCCAGGTGCTTGAACTCGGTCTTGCAGGCCGAGAACAGCTCCTCGCAAGTCTTCACGTGGGCGTCCATCGAGCCGCCGATGTCGAACAGCAGCAACAGCTTGACCGTGTTGCGTCGCTCTGGCCGCATCTGGATATTCAGCAGCCCGGCATCGCGCGCGGTGTGGTCGATGGTGCCATCGATGTCCAGCTCTTCCGCCGCACCCTGGCGCGCAAACTTGCGCAACCGGCGCAAGGCCACCTTGATGTTGCGTGTGCCCAGTTCCACCGAGTCGTCGAGGTTCTTGTACTCGCGCTGATCCCAGACTTTGACTGCTTTGCCCTGGCGCTTGCCGGCATCGCCGACCCGGATCCCTTCCGGGTTGAAGCCGCCGGAGCCGAAAGGGCTGGTGCCGCCGGTGCCGATCCATTTGTTGCCGCCGGCGTGGCGTTCCTTTTGTTCTTCGAGGCGTTTCTTGAACTCTTCGATCAGCTTGTCCAGGCCACCCAGGGACTGGATCTGCGCGCGCTCCTCATCGCTGAGCGAGCGCTCGAATTCCTTGCGCAACCAGTCTTCGGGAATCAGCGCCTGAAGGTGCTCGTCGAGTTTTTCCAGGCCATTGAAGTAGGCACCGAACGCCCGATCGAACTTGTCGAAATGCCGTTCGTCCTTGACCAGGATCGCCCGCGCCAGGTAGTAGAACTCGTCCATGTCGGCGAAGGTCACGCGCTGTTTCAGCGCGTTGATCAGGTCCAGCAGTTCGCGCACCGAGACCGGAACCTTGGCCGCGCGCATTTCATTGAACAGGTTGAGCAGCATGGCAGCAGCCTCTTAGCGGGTGCCGCGACGGCTCATGAACGCCAGGCGCTCGAGCAACTGCACGTCCTGCTCGTTCTTCACCAGGGCTCCGGCCAGTGGCGGAATGGCCTTGGTCGGATCGCGCTCGCGCAGCACCGCTTCGCCGATGTTGTCGGCCATCAGCAGCTTGAGCCAGTCCACCAGTTCCGAGGTCGATGGCTTTTTCTTCAGGCCCGGCACCTTGCGCACGTCGAAGAACACGTCCAGCGCTTCGCTGACCAGGTCTTTCTTGATGTCCGGGTAGTGCACGTCGACGATCTTCTGCAGGGTGGTGCGGTCCGGGAAGGCGATGTAGTGGAAGAAGCAGCGGCGCAGGAAAGCGTCCGGCAGCTCTTTCTCGTTGTTGGAGGTAATGATGATGATCGGACGTTGCTTGGCCTTGATGGTCTCGTCGATTTCGTAGACGTAGAACTCCATCTTGTCGAGTTCTTGCAGCAGGTCGTTGGGGAACTCGATGTCGGCCTTGTCGATTTCGTCGATCAGCAGGATCACCCGCTCCTCCGACTCGAAGGCTTCCCACAGCTTGCCCTTCTTCAGGTAGTTGCGGATGTCATGGACCTTGTCCACGCCCAGTTGCGAATCGCGCAGGCGGCTGACCGCGTCGTACTCATACAGTCCCTGGTGAGCCTTGGTGGTGGACTTGATGTGCCAGGTGATCAGGCGCGCACCGAAGGACTCGGCCAGTTGCTCGGCAAGCATGGTCTTGCCGGTGCCCGGCTCACCCTTGACCAGCAGTGGCCGCTCCAGGGTAATGGCGGCGCTGACCGCCAGCTTCAGGTCATCGGTGGCGACGTATGCGCGGGTGCCTTCGAACTTCATCGGTAATTCCTCGAACAGTAGCGCCGACCTGCGCCGGGCAGGGCGGGGGAAAGAGATCACATGCCCGACTATAACGCGGCGCCCGGTCGACTGTGAACGCAGACGGCTTATTCAGTCTCTGAATGGGGCGTCACATGGTGACTCAGTCAGCTGACGGCTTTGGCTGCTCGTATCGGGCATTAAAAGCCTTGATGAAGCCGTTACGCAGAATCTGCAGGAAGGCCTGGAAGGCGCTGATGTCCTGTTTATGCACGCTGCCACTGAGTTCGATCCGGGTAGCGAACTGGTTTTTCGGTTGATTTTTGAGCACGGTTTCAGTGGTGCCCACCAATGCCTCCCAGACCGAACGGAAGATGCCTTTCTTTTCGTTGGCTACATCCTGCTGCCAGTTGAACACATCGACATCACGCAGCAGGGGCTTGATGTAGCCCTTGAGCTGGCCCTTGTTGGCCTGGGCTTCGATGACCACGTCACCGTGGCCGGCATTGAAGTCGAACTTGCCGTAGGCCGCGGCGAAGTCGTTCATGCGCTTGAGTTCGATGTCCTTGACCCGCAGGCGGAACTCGAACTCCTCGAAATTGCTCAGGGGGTCGAAGGTGGCGGTGGTTTCCAGCGGGGCGTGCCCCAGCAGCAGGGCCTTGCCCTCGAAACGTGCGTCGCGTCGGCCCTTGACGTCCACCACGTTGGTCAGGTTGAACACGCTGGCATCGACCTGAGTGGCCTGCATGTCGACCGGCGGCTTGGAAGTGAAGTTGTGAAAGGTAATCCGCCCGTTATCGATGCGTACTTCGTCCAGGGTGATGGGTAGCAGTTTGCCCAGCTGTGCCCGCCAGTCGGTGCCACGACCGGTCTGGGAGGCTTGCTTGTTGCCGCCGTCGACGAAATTCAGTTCGGGTTTGACGAACAGCACCTTGGCCACCACGGCGTGGTCGTACCACAGTGAATGCCAACTGACGGACAGGTCGATCAGCGGCGCCTTGACGAACGGTACCGGTACCTTGCCCTGGACCTTGACGATCTGCAGCCCGTTGATCCGGTAGGCGCCGCGCCACAAGGCCAGGTCGACGTCGCTGATCTGCCCGCGGTAGTCACCCATCTCGGCCAGCTTGTCGTTCAGGTAGTCGCGCACCAGGTAGGGCAGGGCGACGTGCAGGGCCACCAGCAGCAACGTTATGCCGGCCAGCGACCAGAGGGGCCAACGGTATCGACGTTTCATGGCGTCTCGCTCAGGTTGTATAAAACGATGGACTGCGCGGGCGCGCAGACGTTCGTCTCGACTGGACGCCCAAGGGTGCGAGGCATACCCTTGAAGGCTTCTTCAATGCTGTACAAGGACCCAGCCATGAGCCGCATTTTTGCTGACAACGCCCACTCCATCGGCAATACGCCGCTGGTGCAGATCAACCGTATCGCGCCGCGTGGTGTCACCATCCTGGCCAAGATCGAAGGGCGAAACCCGGGTTATTCGGTCAAGTGCCGGATCGGCGCGAACATGATCTGGGACGCTGAAAGCACCGGCAAACTCAAGCCGGGCATGACCATCGTCGAGCCGACCTCGGGCAATACCGGCATCGGCCTGGCGTTCGTCGCGGCCGCGCGTGGCTACAAGCTGATGCTGACCATGCCGGCCTCGATGAGCATCGAGCGACGCAAGGTGCTCAAGGCCCTGGGAGCCGAACTGGTCTTGACCGAACCGGCCAAGGGCATGAAGGGCGCGATTGAAAAAGCCGCAGAAATCCTCGCCAGCGATCCGACCCAATACTTCATGCCGCAGCAGTTCGATAACCCGGCCAACCCGGCGATCCACGAAAAGACCACCGGTCCGGAAATCTGGAACGACACTGATGGCGCAGTGGATGTGCTGGTCGCCGGCGTTGGCACCGGTGGCACCATTACTGGCATCTCGCGTTACATCAAGCACACCCAGGGCAAGCCGATTCTTTCGGTGGCGGTGGAACCTGTGGTCTCGCCAGTGATCACTCAATTGATGGCCGGTGAAGAAATCAAGCCGAGCCCGCACAAGATCCAGGGGATCGGGGCTGGTTTTGTGCCGAAGAATCTTGATCTGTCGATCGTCGATCGGGTCGAGTTGGTCAGTGACGAGGAGTCCAAGGCCATGGCCCTGCGCTTGATGCAGGAGGAGGGGATCCTGTGCGGTATTTCCTGTGGCGCGGCGATGGCAGTGGCCGTGCGCCTGGCCGAGACCCCGGAAATGCAGGGCAAGACGATTGTGGTGATCCTGCCTGACTCCGGTGAGCGTTATCTGTCGAGCATGCTGTTCAGTGATCTGTTCACCGAGCAGGAGAATCAGCAGTAAGGCGTAGAGGTAGGGGCGAGTGCCGCAAGCGGGCGCCGCAAGCAGGTGCCGCAAGCGGGCAACCGCTCCTATAGCAGAGGAATGGAGGGCGCTGGGTTTGATCCCGGTCAGTCAGGGTTCAGCAAGCTTGTGTTACTTAGGTTTGTTGCGCAAACCTCAATACTGAATGTTAGGAAGTGCGGTTTTTTGCAAGGTCGGCAATGAGTATCATGGCCGCCTGCCACGTCGGGTAAATGGCGCTGCGCAGTGACGTTATTTTTCAAGGAGTTGTTGCATGAGTTTTTCTTTCGCCGCCAAGGCTTCGCTGTTGTTGCTGTTTATCGGCAGCACCCTCTATGTGCACTTGCGCGGCAAGGCGCGATTGCCGGTTTTGCGGCAGTTCGTCAACCATTCGGCCTTGTTCGCCCCCTACAACGCCTTGATGTACCTGTTCTCCGCGGTGCCTTCCAAGCCGTACCTGGACCGCAGCAAGTTTGCCGAACTGGATGTGCTCAGGGACAACTGGCAAGTGATTCGCGACGAGGCCATGCATCTGTTCGACGAGGGCTACATCCGCGCCGCCGAGCACAATAACGATGCCGGGTTCGGTTCGTTCTTCAAGAAAGGCTGGAAGCGTTTTTACCTCAAGTGGTACGACAAGGCGCTGCCTTCGGCCGAGGCCCTGTGCCCCAGGACCGTCGCGCTGGTCAATAGCATTCCCAACGTCAAGGGCGCGATGTTCGCCCTGTTGCCCGGTGGCAGTCACCTCAACCCCCATCGCGATCCGTTTGCCGGCTCTCTGCGATATCACCTGGGCCTGTCCACGCCGAACTCCGATGACTGCCGGATTTTTGTCGATGGCCAGCCCTATGCCTGGCGCGATGGCGAAGACGTGATGTTCGATGAAACCTACGTGCACTGGGTCAAGAACGAAACCGAGCAGACCCGGGTCATTCTGTTCTGTGACATTGAGCGGCCGTTGAGCAACCGCTTGATGACCCGCCTCAACCGCTGGGTCAGTGGCCTGCTCGGCCGCGCCACCGCACCGCAGAATCTGGATGACGAGCGGGTAGGTGGGATCAACCAGATGTATGCCTGGAGCAAGAACTCCAGCGACCGGTTCAGTGCCGTGTTCAAGCAATGGAAACGTCGCAACCCCAAGCTGTACCGCATCCTGCGCCCGGTGTTGGCGGTGCTGGTGTTGACGCTGCTCGGTTACTGGCTGTTCGGTTGATCAGCAACCTGCAACACCGATATCCGGTCCACCTGCAGCAGGTTGTTGCAATCCATGTCGAGCGCTGGTTATAGTCAGCGCTCGCCGGGTTTGAAGCCCGGCGCTTTCCTCTCCTGAAAAAAGATCCGCCCATGCCTGCATCCCACATCAACGCGGTAGTCGATTCAGCAGTCAACGCTGACGTCGTGCCGTGCGGGAATCTGCAGCCTGCGCAGATCAGTCACTACCCCCCTCCTGTCTGTCGCACGCCAGTGTGCGCGGTGGTCTCGCCGCCAGGTGTCGGTTGCTCGGGCTGATCAGCATTCGCTGCTGCGCCCTGCGTCGTACCTGAACACAAAAAACTGAATTTCAGCCTTGGCTGAATTGGCTTATTGCCTGATGACAGGTGGTCCAGATGTTGCTCATTTCAAAAAATACCGCGCTCGCGGCGGCTTCCACGAGCCTGTTCGTCCTGCTTTGGAGTAGCGGGGCGATTTTCTCCAAGTGGGGGCTGGCCCATGCCTCGCCCTTTGCCTTTCTCCTGATCCGCTTTGCCATTGCCTTGTGCGGGCTGGTGCTGTTGGTGCCGCTGCTCAAGCTCAAGTTGCCCCGGCGGGGCAAAGCGACCTGGTATGCCGCGGCCACTGGGCTGGTGCTGTTGGGGGCCTATCAGATCTTTTATCTGCTGGCGCTGGACTTGAAGGTCACCCCGGGGGTGATGGCGACGATCATGGGGGTGCAGCCGATCCTCACCGTGGTCCTGATGGAGCGCCAGCGTAGTGGGCGCCGGATGTTTGGCCTGGCGCTGGGCCTGGCGGGGCTGATCATGGTGGTGTACCAGGGGATTGGCCTGGCCGGGATGTCACTGGCCGGGATGTTTTTTGGCCTGCTGGCGCTGGTGAGCATGACGCTCGGCTCCATCATGCAAAAGCACATCACCCAGGACCCGCTCGGCACGCTGCCGGTGCAATACCTGGCGGGGCTGTTGTTGTGCGCGGTGTTTGTGCCGTTCCAGCCGTTCCACTTCGAACACAGCAGCGGGTTCATCGTGCCGGTGCTGTGGATGGGGCTGGTGGTGTCGCTGCTGGCGACCCTGTTGCTGTACCGCCTGATTGCCCGGGGCAACCTGGTCAATGTCACCAGCCTGTTTTACCTGGTGCCGGCGGTGACGGCGGTGATGGATTACCTGATTTTTGGTAATCGACTGGCGATGCTCAGCCTGCTGGGCATGGCGTTGATCATCGTGGGCCTGGTGTTTGTGTTCCGCCAGTCGAGGTGATGCTTCAGTAGTCAGTGGCTGGTGCGGCGATTCAAGGACGAATCGCCCGCCTGGCCGGGCGCAGCACCATCCACAACGCCGCCGTGATCAGCAGGCCGCCATACACGTGCGCCATCGACAGCGGCTCGTCGAGAAACAGCGCGCCCCAGAGCACGCCGAACGGCGGGATCATGAAGGTCACGGTCATCGACTTGACCGGGCCGATGGACGTCAGCAGGCGGAAGTACAGGATGTAGGCGAAGGCGGTGCAACCCAGGCCCAGGCCCAGCAACGACAACCACACGCTCCAGCCACCCCAGCTCTCGGGCGGCTGGCTGATCACGCTGTAGCCGAACAACGGCAGCAGGAACAGGCTGGCCCCGAGCATGCTGCCCAGGGCCGAGAGGCGGCTGTCGAGGCCGCCTTGCTGGTCGAGCCAGCGCCGTGCGAGAAAACCGGCAAAGCCATAGCAGGTGGTCGCCACCAGGCAGGCGAGCGCGCCCATCAGCAGTTCCAGGTCAAAGGCCACGGGGCCGGCGCGAGTCAGGATGGCCACGCCAAACAAGCCCAGGGCCACCCCGGCCATTTTCGACAGGCTCAGGCGTTCGCTGAAAAACAGGCCGCCGATCAGCACCCCCATCAACGGCGTGGTGGCGTTGAAAATCGCCGAGTAGCCGGCGGGCAACACCTGTGCGGCCACCGAATACATGGTCGCCGGGATGCCCGAGTTGATCACCCCCAACAGTAATACGGTCTTGAACTTACCGCGGAAATCCCAGTGGGTGCGCATCAGCGCCAGGATCAGCAACAATCCGGTGGCGGCAATCGACACCCGGAAAAAGGCCGTGGGGACAGTGCCGATCACCGGGGCGATGATGCGCATGAACAGAAAGCTCGCACCCCAAATGGCAGCCAGGGCCAACAAACGCAGAATATCGACGGGGTTCACAGCGCGTTCCTTGATTAATCAGCGCGCCAGTGTCGCTGCCTGCCGGGGGCAAGGCAATGGTTGCGTTGCCTGACAATTGGCCTCTAAGCTCAGCCTCCAACGATAAGCACCATCTCGCAGAGGTCTTCACATGCCGCAGCCATGGCCCGCCGCCGATATTGCCCAGATGATCCTCGACGGCTTTGACGATTACCGCGAGCATTTTCGCCAGATCACCGATGGCGCCCGTACACGTTTCGAGCAGGCGGCATGGCAGGAGGCGCAGGTCGCCTCGGCGGCGCGGATCAACCTCTACGAAGAAAAGGTCAACGAAGTGGTGGGGCGCCTGCACGCAGCCTTTGCCGCCGAGACCTTGCTGGAGGTCAGTTGCTGGCCACTGGTCAAGAGCGCCTACATCAGCCTGATCGATCTGCGATTCGACGATGAACTGTCGGAGACCTGGTACAACTCGACCTTCTGCGGGCTGTTCAGCCACGACCTGATCAGCGACGGCAGCATGTTTATCCACACCACCCGCCCGAGCCTGCGCCGCGCCCGTGCGGCGCAAACCCGCACCTACAAGCCCCAGGGGCAATTGTCGGGCATGCTGGCGAGTATCTTCAGCGACTACCGCTTCAGCGAAGACTACGCCGACCTCGCCGGTGACCTGCGCCGGCTCGAAGCACAACTGCGCGATAACCTGCCCGACTGGGTGTGCAAGGACCCCAATCTTGCGGTCGAGCTGTTTTCCTCGGTGCTGTACCGCAACAAGGGTGCCTACCTGGTGGGGCGCATCTACACCGCCGATGAGCAATGGCCGCTGGTGATCCCGTTGCTGCACCGCGAGGGCCGGGGGATCCAGATCGATGCCTTGATCACCGACGAAGCCGACGTGTCGATCATCTTCTCCTTCACCCGCTCCTACTTCATGGTCGACGTACCGGTGCCGGCGGAGTTCATCGGCTTTCTCAAGCGCATCCTGCCGGGCAAGCACATCGCCGAGCTGTACACCTCGATCGGCTTCTACAAACACGGCAAGTCGGAGTTCTACCGGGCGCTGATCAACCACCTGGCCAACACCGATGACCAGTTCATCATGGCGCCAGGGGTGCGCGGGATGGTGATGAGCGTGTTCACCCTGCCGGGCTTCAACACGGTGTTCAAGATCATCAAGGACCGTTTCTCACCGTCGAAAAACGTCGACCGGGCCACGGTGATCGAGAAATACCGGCTGGTGAAAAGTGTCGACCGGGTCGGGCGCATGGCCGATACCCAGGAGTTCGCCGACTTCCGTTTTCCGTTGAGCAAGTTTGATCCGGCGTGCCTGGAAGAGTTGCTCGAGGTCGCGGCCTCGACCGTGGCCGTGGAAGGCGACACGGTGCTGATCCGCCACTGCTGGACCGAGCGGCGCATGACGCCACTGAACCTGTACCTGGAAAACGCCAATCCCGCCCAGGTGCGCGAAGCGCTGGAAGACTACGGGCTGGCGATCAAGCAACTGGCGGCAGCGAATATCTTCCCCGGGGACATGCTGCTGAAGAACTTCGGCGTCACCCGCCACGGCCGCGTGGTGTTCTATGACTACGACGAAATCTGCTACCTGACCGAAGCCAACTTCCGCCATATCCCGCAGCCGCGCACCCCGGAAGACGAAATGGCCTCCGAACCCTGGTACTCCATCGGCCCGCTGGACGTGTTCCCCGAAGAGTTCCCGCCGTTCCTGTTCGCCGATGGGGGGCAGCGCAAGCTGTTCGACCAATTGCACGGCGAACTGTACAACGCCGACTATTGGAAAAGCCTGCAAGAGGCGATTCGCGCGGGCAAGGTGATCGACGTATTCCCGTATCGGCGCAAGGGCCTGGATAACGAGTAGCGCCTATTTACGCCTTCGCGGGCAAGCGGAGCGCCGCCCGACCCGCTTCCACTTGTTTTACGCGATCCCTGTGGGAGCGGGCTTGCCCGCGAAAAGGCCACACACGGTGGGGTCATGCACCGCACCATTATTTATCCCGCCAAATCTGCGACAATCGCCCCCCTGCGCCACTAGACGACCTTTGCGTACCTGATGACTGACGAATCGCCTTCCATCGACAAACTGCTGAACAACCTCGATCACGCCATGCTCGCCGACCGCCACCGGCTGCGGCGCCAGTTGCTCGAGCTGCGCAAGAAGCCCGACGAGGCCAAGCTGGCCCAGTGGGTGACGCGTTTGCAAGCGTCCTGCGACCAGGTGCTGGCGCGGCGTGCCAGCCTGCCGGTGATTCGTTACGACGACAGTTTGCCGATTGCCGCCAAGCGCGACGAAATCAAGGCCGCCCTGCAAAAGCACCAGGTGCTGATCATCGCCGGGGAAACCGGTTCGGGTAAAACCACCCAGTTGCCGAAGATCTGCCTGGAAATCGGCCGCGGCCAGCATGGCCTGATCGGGCACACCCAGCCACGGCGGATTGCCGCGCGCAGCGTCGCCAGCCGGGTCGCCGAAGAACTGGCTACGCCGCTGGGTGCGCTGGTCGGCTATCAGGTGCGGTTCGAGGATCAGAGCGACTCCAACACCCTGATCAAGCTGATGACCGACGGCATCCTGCTGGCGGAAACCCAGAACGACCGCTACCTCGAGCGCTACGACACGATCATCGTCGACGAAGCCCACGAACGCAGCCTGAACATCGACTTCCTGCTCGGTTACCTGAAAACCCTGCTGCCGCGCCGTCCCGACCTGAAAGTCATCATCACTTCGGCGACCATCGACCTGGAGCGCTTCTCCAAGCACTTCGACGACGCGCCGATCGTCGAAGTCTCGGGGCGTACCTTCCCGGTGGACACCTGGTACCGGCCGCTGACGCTTGAGCAGGACGAGGAGGGCAA
Organism: Pseudomonas sp. P5_152; assembly: GCF_033989915.1. Lineage (NCBI taxonomy): Bacteria > Pseudomonadati > Pseudomonadota > Gammaproteobacteria > Pseudomonadales > Pseudomonadaceae > Pseudomonas > Pseudomonas sp. P5_152. The sequence continues at coordinate 4,633,821 of NZ_JASFAH010000002.1, forward strand.
CCGGGTCGAAGACGACCTGACGGTGGACCAGGCGATCCTCGCCACCCTCGATGAAATCGCCGCCCATGAACGCAGCGAGCGCCGCAGCCCGGGTGATGTGCTGGTGTTCCTGCCGGGCGAGCGGGAGATTCGCGACGCCGCCGACATGCTGCGCAAGGCCCAGCTCAAACACACCGAAATCCTGCCGCTGTATGCCCGTCTGTCACCGGCCGAGCAGCAGCGGATCTTCCAGTCGCACCCGGGGCGGCGTGTGGTCCTGGCGACCAACGTCGCGGAAACCTCGCTGACGGTGCCGGGCATTCGCTACGTGATCGACAGCGGCACCGCGCGCATCAGCCGCTACAGCTATCGAGCCAAGGTCCAGCGCCTGCCGATCGAGGCCATCTCCCAGGCCAGCGCCAACCAGCGTAAAGGGCGCTGCGGGCGGGTCGAGCCGGGCATCTGTATTCGCCTGTACAGTGAAGAAGACTTTATCGGTCGGCCGGAATTTACCGACCCGGAAATCCTGCGTACCAACCTGGCGGCGGTGATCCTGCAGATGCTCCATCTGCGCCTGGGTGAGATCACCGATTTCCCGTTCATCGAACCGCCCGATGGCAAGGCCATCAGCGACGGCTTCAACCTGCTGCAGGAACTCTCGGCGGTGGACCGCAACAGTCAGCTGACGCCTCTGGGCCGGCAACTGGCGCGCCTGCCGGTCGACCCGCGCATGGGACGCATGCTGCTGGAAGCGGCGAGGTTGGGCAGCCTCCAGGAAGTGTTGATCGTCGCCAGTGCCATGTCGATCCAGGACCCGCGCGAGCGGCCGCCGGAGCGTCAGCAGGCTGCCGACCAGGCCCACGCGCAATGGAAGGACGTCGACTCGGACTTCGCCGGACTGGTCAATCTGTGGCGCGGCTTTGAAGAGCAGCGCCAGGCGCTGACCGCTAGCCCGTTGCGCAACTGGTGCCGCAAGAATTTCCTCAACTACCTGCGTCTGCGCGAGTGGCGTGACTCGCATCGCCAGTTGAGCCTGATCTGCCGCGACATGCAGTTGTCGCTGAACAAGGAACCGGCGGATTATCCCAAGCTGCACAAGGCGGTGCTGTCCGGCTTGCTCAGCCAGATTGGCCAGAAAACCGAGGAGGGCGACTACCTCGGTGCCCGTCAGCGGCGGTTCTGGATTCACCCCTCATCGGGCCTGGGCAAGAAGCGCCCGCAATGGCTGATGGCCGCCGAACTGGTGGAGACCACCAAGCTCTACGCGCGCATGGTGGCCAAGATCGATGCCGACTGGATCGAACCGCTGGCCGGGCACCTGATCAAGAAAAACCACTTCGAACCCCATTGGGAGAAGAAGCGTGGGCAGGTGGTGGCATACGAGCAGATCACCTTGTTCGGGCTGATTATCGTCGGTCGCCGTCCGGTGCATTACGGGCCGATCGATCCGCTGGTGTCGCGTGAGCTATTCATCCGCGAAGCCCTGGTGCGTGGCGAGATCCAGTCCAAGGCCAAGTGCCTGACGGCTAACGCGCAGTTGCTCGAACAGCTCGATGAACTGGAAGCCAAGGCGCGCCGGCGCGACATCCTGGCGGACGAAGAAACCTTATTCGCGTTCTATGACGCGCGCTTGCCGGCAGAGATTCACCAGACCGCGACCTTCGACAGTTGGTACAAGGTCAACAGCCAGAAAGACCCGCAGTTGCTGATCATGCGCGAGGAAGACGTGCTGGCGCGCGAGGCCAACGAAATCACTGCAGCGCATTACCCGGACACCCTGCGTGTGGGCGACCTGACCCTGGCGTTGAGTTATCACTTCGAACCCAACCATCCGCGTGATGGCGTGACCCTGCGCGTACCGGCCCCGCTGTTGCCGATGCTGCCACCGGAGCGCCTGGAGTGGCTGGTGCCAGGGGTGATCGAGGCCAAGTGCATCGCCCTGGTGCGCAACTTGTCGAAAGCCTTGCGCAAGAACTTCGTGCCGGTGCCGGATTTCGTCAAGGCGGCCCTGCAACGGATCACCTTCGGCGACGGCTCGCTGCCCCTGGCCCTGGGTCGGGAGTTGTTGCGCATGACCGGCGCGCGGGTCAGCGACGAGGCCTGGGCCGAAGCCGCGCAGCAGGTGGAAAGCCACTTGCGGATGAACCTGGAAATTGTCGACGGCCAAGGCAAGTTCCTCGGCGAAGGCCGTGACCTGGCCGAGCTGACGGCGCGGTTTGCCGAAGCCAGCCAGGCAGCATTGGCGGTGCCACAGACTGCGAAAAGTCAGCAGCCGGTGGAGGCCAAGGTCTTCGCCGCCGTGGCGCAGCAAACCCAACAGAAGATCGCCGGGCTGTCGATGACGGTCTATCCGGCGTTGGTGGAGGAGGCGGGCACGGTCAAGGAGGGGCGTTTCTCGACCCCGGCCGAGGCCGAGTTCCAGCACCGCCGCGCCTTGCAGCGCCTGCTGATGCAGCAACTGGCGGAGCCGGCGAAGTTCCTGCGGGGCAAATTGCCGGGGCTCACCGAACTGGGCTTGATGTATCGCGAGTTGGGGCGGATCGACGCGCTGGTGGAAGACATCCTGCTGGCGAGCCTGGACAGCTGCATTCTCGACGGTGAGCCGAACCTGCCCCGCGACGGCGCCGGGCTGGCAGCGCTGGCCGAACGCAAGCGCGGCGGCTGGACCGAGCATGCCGAGCGCCTGGCGAAGCTGACGCTGGAGATTCTCAAGCTCTGGCACGGCCTGCAAAAACGCTTCAAGGGCAAGATCGACCTGGCGCAAGCGGTGGCCTTGAATGACATCAAGCAACAGTTGAGTCACCTGGTGTACCCAGGGTTTGTCCGCGAAACCCCGATGGTGTGGCTCAAGGAGCTGCCGCGCTACCTCAAGGCCGTCGAACAACGCTTCGAGAAACTCGGCGCCCAGGTGCAGAAGGATCGGGTCTGGAGCGGCGAATTGTCGGCGCTCTGGGCGCAATACCAGGCCCGCGCCAACAAACATGCCCAGGAAGGCAAGCGCGATCCGCAGTTGGAGTTGTATCGCTGGTGGCTGGAAGAATACCGGGTGTCGTTGTTTGCCCAGCAACTGGGGACCAAGGTACCGATTTCCGACAAGCGCCTGAACAAGCAGTGGACCCAGGTCGAACCGTAGACCCCAGGCTTGTGCCAAAACCTGTGGGAGCGAGTAAGCCGCAAGCGGGCGCTCGCTCCCACAGGTTACTGTGGTGCCTGTTGTAGGTGCGTTATCCAGCAAAAATGGGCCAAAACCCTGGGTTTATGGCAAACTTCGCCGCTATAAACACCGGCCCCGCGGTTTTGAGCCTTCGCGCTGTGGGCAGGTCCAATAAAGCGATGCCAGGTTTGCGTCCCCCGGATGGGAATAGACCCTTTATGTATTGGTACGTCGGTGCCAATGCTTTCTGCCTGAACAGATTAGAGAAACGAGCATGCATAACGTCGTCATCAGCGGCACCGGCCTGTATACCCCGGCCAACAGCATCTCCAACGAAGAGCTGGTGCAGTCTTTCAATACTTACGTCGCCCAGTTCAACGCCGAAAACGCCCAGGCCATCGAGCGTGGCGAAGTTGAGGCACTGACCGAGTCCAGCGCTGCCTTTATCGAAAAAGCTTCCGGGATCAAGAGCCGCTTTGTCATGGACAAGGAAGGCATTCTCGACCCCGCGCGCATGGCGCCACGCCTGCCTGAGCGCTCCAACGACGAATGGTCGGTGCTCTGCCAGATGGCCATCGGCGCTGCCGAACAAGCCCTGCAACGTGCCGGCAAGACCGCCGCGGACATCGATGGGGTGATCGTCGCCTGTTCCAACCTGCAGCGCGCCTATCCGGCCATTGCCATCGAAGTTCAGGAAGCCTTGGGCATCCAGGGGTTCGGGTTTGATATGAACGTGGCCTGCTCCTCGGCCACCTTCGGCATCCAGGCCGCCGCCAACAGCGTGCAACTGGGCCAGGCCCGGGCCATCCTGATGGTCAACCCGGAAGTCTGCACCGGTCACCTGAACTTCCGTGACCGCGACAGCCACTTCATCTTCGGCGATGCCGCCACGGCGGTGATCATCGAACGTGCGGACCTGGCGACCTCCCCGTACCAGTTCGATGTGGTCAGCACCAAGCTGTTGACCAAGTTCTCCAACAACATCCGCAACAACTTCGGCTTCCTCAACCGCGCAGCAGAAGAGGGCATCGGTGCCCGTGACAAGTTGTTCGTCCAGGAAGGCCGCAAGGTGTTCCGTGACGTTTGCCCGATGGTCGCGGAGCTGGTGGGCAGCCACCTGCAGGAGAACAACCTGAACGTCAGTGACGTCAAGCGTTTCTGGCTGCACCAGGCCAACCTCAGCATGAACCACCTGATCGTCAAGAAGCTGCTGGGCCGTGAAGCCACGGAAGAGGAGGCACCGGTGATCCTCGACACTTACGCCAACACCAGCTCGGCCGGTTCGGTGATTGCTTTTCACAAGCATCAGGATGATCTGCCTGCCGGCTCCCTGGCGGTGCTCAGCTCGTTTGGCGCCGGTTACTCGATCGGCAGCGTGATTCTGCGCAAACGCTGATCCTGCGTTAGCAAAACGCCCCCCACAGCCTGCGGTCGCACCGCAGGCTGTCGCTTTGCCTCCCTCGTAATCGCCCTATCTCACGGCTTTCAGCCCGCTCGACGACGCGTAGCAGATTTATTTCGATTCGAAGTAAAAAAGTTCCGTTGTCATCAAATCTTTATCTAATGGCAACTTGCCTGCAATACGTCCTCGCCAAGATTCCCTCCCAACACAAGCGGGCCTGAACCGCGTGTTTCCAGCTTTAGACCACCAATTAGGGGAACTCTTCGATGATCCGTAAGCACTTCGCCGGTTTTGCTGCCAGCGCACTGGCCATGGCAGTGACCGCCCAGGCTTTCGCTGGCACCGTCACCTCTGACGGCGCCGATATCGTAGTCAAGACCAAGGGCGGCCTCGAGGTCGCAACCACCGATAAAGAATTCAGCTTCAAACTGGGCGGCCGCGTGCAGGCGGACTACAGCCAGTTCGACGGCATCTACACCAAGAATGGTGACACTGCGGATGCGGCCTACCTGCGTCGCGCGTTCCTGGAACTGTCCGGTGTGCTCTACACCGACTGGGCCTACACCGTCAGCTACGACTTCTCCCACAACAGCGGCGACTCCGACAACGGCTACTTCGACGAAGCGTCCCTGGCCTACAACGGCTTCAAGCCGGTGTCGATCAAGGTCGGCCGTTTTGACCCGGACTTCGGCCTGGAAAAAGCCACCAGCTCCAAGTGGGTCACCGCGCCAGAGCGCAACATGGCCTATGACATGGTCGACTGGGCCAACGGTCACCAGAATGGCCTGGGCCTGCAAGCCTCGAGCACTTTTGCCGAGTCGTTCTATGCCTCCGCCGGCGTGTTCAGCAAGGACACCGACGACACCGACGGCAACAGCGTCAAGCAGGTCAACGGGCGTTTTGTCTTCGCCCCGATGCACGATGCCGGCAATGTCCTGCACTTCGGTCTGAACCTGGCGTCGCGCGATGTCTCGGATACGGCCTTCGACTCCCGTTATCGCACCCGGATGGGCATGCGTGGCGTGGAAACCCTGGGCGGCAACGATGCGGGCAGCAACGGCAACCGTCCGGTGCTGGGTGGCAGCTCCTCGTCGCCAGCCGGCTCTTTCGACCGCGACGACGCATTGGGTCTGGAAGCGGCCTTCGCCATGGGCCCAGCCTCGATCCAGGGTGAATACGTTACCCGCAAGACCAAGGCCGACGACAGCGCCTATGAAGACATCAAGGGCCACGGCTTCTACGTACAGGGCGCCTACACCCTGACTGGCGAATCGCGTGGTTATAAAGTCGGCAAGTTCGACGCAATCAAGCCGGCCAACAAGTCGATTGGTGCCTGGGAAGTGTTCTATCGCTACGACAGCCTGACCGTCGAAGACGACAACATCACCACCGCCACCTTGACCCGTGACGTCGGCGATGCCGAAGCCAAGGTGCACACCTTGGGTGTCAACTGGTACGCCAACGAAGCAGTGAAGATCTCCGCGGCCTACCTCAACGCCAAGACTGAGAAGGTCACCAACGCCACCGCAGCCAGCGGTACGACCCCGGCGCAACGTACTGGCGATGACAACGGCGACGGTTTCGTGGTCCGCGCGCAATACGTGTTCTAAATCGCAGCACCCGCAGCACGAGCTCTTACTTCATCCGTTAAAGCTCCTTTCGTTTCCCCCGCCTCGGCGGGGTTTTTTTTATTTCGGCAAGCCTCAGGGATGGGCGATACTCGGCAGGTCTTGGAGTTGTGCCTGCGGGGAACAGAATGCCGTTACATGTTTTGGACAGTCTGTCCGCCATTGCGCCGACAGAGTGGGACGCCCTGGTACCCGACACTCAGCCGTTTCTGCGGCATGCTTTTCTCAGCAGCCTGGAAGACAGTGCCAGCCTCGGCCCGCACTCGGGCTGGCAGCCGGAACACCTGCTGCACATCGAAGACGGTCGCTTGCTGGCAGCGTTGCCCAGTTACCGCAAATGGCACTCCTATGGCGAGTACGTGTTCGACCACGCCTGGGCCGATGCCTGTGAGCGTGCGGGAATCGCCTATTACCCCAAGCTGCTGAGCGCCGTGCCGTTCAGTCCGGTCAGTGGCCCGCGCTTGCTCGCGGCCGATGGGCAGGATGGTGTCGAGTTACTCAAGAGCTTGCCGGGGTATCTGGAGATCGAAGAACTCTCCAGCGCCCATATCAATTTCACCGATGCCTTTACCGACGCCGCCCTGGCCCAGCAACCGGGCTGGTTGCAGCGCATCGGCTGCCAGTATCACTGGCAGAATCGCGGCTACCGGGACTTCCAGGACTTTCTCGATGTGCTCAGTTCGCGCAAGCGCAAGCAGATGCGCAAGGAGCGTGAGCAGGTGGCGGGGCAGGGCATCGAGTTTGAATGGCTGGAGGGGAGACAACTTGATGAGGTGCAGTGGGATTTTGTCTATGCCTGCTACGCCAATACCTACGCCGTGCGCCGGCAGACACCCTACCTGACCCGGGAGTTTTTCAGCCTGCTGGCCGAGCGTATGCCGCAAGCGATTCGTGTGGTGTTGGCCAAGCAAGGTTCACGGCCGGTGGCCATGGCTTTCAGCCTGGTGGGCGGCGATAGTTTTTATGGTCGTTACTGGGGCTGCCTGGCGGAGTTCGATCGCCTGCACTTCGAGACCTGCTTTTATCAGGGCATGGACTATGCGATTGCCAATGGGTTCCAGCGCTTTGATGCCGGTGCCCAGGGCGAGCACAAGCTGATTCGTGGTTTTGAACCGGTGATCACCCATTCCTGGCATTACTTGCGTCACCCTGGACTCAAGTCGGCGGTGCAGGACTTCCTGGCGCGTGAGCGCGTCGGGGTGCTGGGGTATGCCGAGGAAGCGAGGAGCGCCTTGCCTTATCGACAAGGCTGATCCTCGCGTCAGCGCGCCGCTCAGTTGTCCTCTTTGCCCAGCCAGCGATAGACCACGCCGCCAATCACCGCGCCTAGCAGTGGTGCCAGCCAGAACAGCCACAGTTGCTGGATCGCCCAGCCGCCGACAATCAGCGCCGGTCCGGTGCTGCGTGCCGGGTTGACCGAGGTGTTGGTGACCGGGATCGAGATCAGGTGAATCAGGGTCAGTGCCAGGCCGATGGCGATCGGGGCAAAGCCTGCGGGTGCACGCTTGTCGGTGGCACCGAGGATGATCAAGATGAACATCGCGGTCATCACCAGCTCAGTGACAAAACCTGCGGCCATCGAGTAGCCGCCGGGGGAGTGCTCACCGTAGCCGTTGGAAGCCAGGCCGCTGGCCAGCTCGAAGCCGGGTTTGCCGCTGGCGATGAAGTAGAGCAGGGCGGCAGCGATGATCCCGCCGAGCACCTGGGCGATGACGTAGGCCGGCAGTTCCTTGGCCGGGAAGCGTCCGCCGACCACCAGCCCGAGGGAGACCGCCGGGTTGAGGTGGCAACCGGAGATATGGCCGATGGCAAAGGCCATGGTCAGCACCGTCAGGCCAAACGCCAGCGACACCCCCAGCAGGCCGATGCCCACCTCGGGAAAACCCGCCGCCAGCACCGCACTGCCGCAACCACCCAAAACCAGCCAGAACGTACCTACCAACTCTGTAGCCGAACGTTTTAACAGAGACATGAGAGTGTGCCCTTTCGAGTTAACGCTGCCTTGTGCCTCCGCAGATGGACTACAGAACCATCTCCAGAACCTTTGCTGAGTGAAGCAGGGTTTTTCTGGAATGCCAGTGCCACGCAAAACCCCAGAGGCTCTGAGCAAGGGGCTTTGGCGGTTTGTGAGGGGCATATCGAGCAGCGTTTGTGGGAGCGAGCCTGCTCGCGATGGCAGTGTGTCAGGCGTCATTGATGTTGGCTGTGCTGGCGCCATCGCGGCATAGGTATCTACACAACTGTGGTGCGACGTTGCATCTGTGGGCCGGCCAGGGTGTTGGATTAGACCGAGTACATATCCATTTTTGCGGTAACGGCCTCCTATGGTTCCGCCTGACGGCGGCTCACTTTTGAACAGCGCAAAAGTAAGCAAAACGCTCTTTCCCCACCACTCGGTGCCTCGCTTAGGCTCGGCATGCCCGTACTCCGACATTGATTTGGGGGCCGCCGCAATGGGCCCTCCCTGGCCCAGTGCGGCTAAACCGGCGTCCTGCCGGTTTACCCCCCAAATCAATATCGGACTCCGGCCAGCGTGGTTAACGGGACGCCCAGGATCAAAAACAAAGCGAGGCGGCCTGAAAGCCGACCTGATCGCTAGGGCATGCGCGGTGTAGCTTCTACTTCCCAAGACGCTGACGAAGTCAGCCATCTTTTGATCTGGCACTGGCACTGGCACTGGCACTGGCACTGGCTTTGGCTCTGGCTCTGGCTCTGGCTCTGGCTCTGGCTTTTGATCCTGGGCGCCCCGTTAACCACGCTGGCCGAACGCAGGCTTGAAGCCGTGGGTAACCCGGCAGGACGCCGGGTTAGCCGCCCCGCGCCATGGATGGCGCGTGGCGGCGGCCCACGGATTCAAGCCGGAGTGAGGGCACACCGAGCCCAAGCGAGGTGCCAAGTGGTGGGGCATGAGCGTTTTGCTTACTTTTGCGCTGTTCAAAAGTGAGCCGCCGTTGGGCGGAACCATAGGAGGCCGTTACCGAAGAAATGGATAAGTACTCGACCTAATCCAACATCCCGGCCAGCCCACAGGCCGCTACAAAGTTGTGTAGATACCTATGGCCGTCGCGGGCAAGCCAGCTCGCTACGATTTCAATCGATGCCGACAAATCCTCCGGTCTGGTGCTGCCACAGCCGTGCATACAAGCCGCCGTGGGCGAGCAGTTCGGCGTGGGTGCCGCTTTCGGCGATCTGGCCGTTTTCCAGGACCACCAGGCGGTCCATGCGGGCGATGGTGGAGAGGCGGTGGGCGATGGCGATCACCGTCTTGCCCTGCATCAGGGTCTCCAGGCTTTCCTGGATTGCTGCTTCGACTTCCGAGTCGAGGGCCGAGGTCGCTTCGTCCATGATCAGGATCGGCGCATCCTTGAGTAGCACCCGGGCGATGGCGATCCGTTGGCGTTGGCCGCCGGACAGTTTCACCCCGCGCTCACCGACGTGAGCGTCGAAGCCGCTCCGCCCTTCGGCGTCCGACAGCAGCGGGATGAATTCATCGGCGCGGGCCTTGTGCGCCGCCTCCCAGAGTTCGGCGTCGCTGGCGTCAGGTTTGCCGTACAGCAAGTTGTCGCGGATCGAGCGGTGCAGCAGCGAGGTGTCCTGGGTGATCATGCCAATCCGCTCGCGCAGGCTTTCCTGGGCGACGTGGGCGATGTTCTGGCCGTCGATCAGGATCTGCCCGGCCTGCACGTCGTACAGGCGCAGCAGCAGGTTGACCAGGGTCGATTTGCCAGCGCCCGATGGGCCGATCAAGCCGATCTTCTCACCGGGCTTGATGACCAGGTTGAGGTCGCTGATGATTCCGCTTTTTTTGCCATAGTGGAACGCCACGTGCTCGAAGCGCACCTCGCCACGGGTCACTTCCAGGCGGGGCGCCGGTTCGCGGTCGGTCACGCTGATCGGCTGGGCGATGGTCTGCAGGCCGTCCTGGACCATGCCGATGTTTTCGAAAATGCCGTTGACCACCCACATGATCCAGCCCGACATATTGACGATGCGGATCACCAGGCCGGTGGCCAGGGCAATCGCCCCCACCGAGATCAGCGACTGGGTCCACAGCCACAACGCCAGGCCGGTGGTGCCGACGATCAACAAGCCGTTCATGGTGGTGATGACCACGTCCATGCTGGTGACCACACGGCCGGCCAACTGGGATTTTTCGGTCTGTTCCGCGATTGCCTCGCGGGCGTACTGCTGTTCGAAATTGGTGTGGGCGAACAGTTTGAGGGTGGTGATGTTGGTGTAGCCGTCGACGATCCGCCCCATGAGTTTGGAGCGGGCATCGGACGACACCACCGAGCGCTCCTTGACCCGGGGCACGAAGTAGCAAAGGGCGGCGATGTAGGCGGCGATCCAGGTCAGCAGCGGGATCATCAGGCGCCAGTCGGCCTCGGCGAACAGCACCAGCGAGCTGATGGCATAGATCAGCACGTGCCACAACGCATCCACGGCTTGCACCGCGGAGTCGCGCAGCGAGTTGCCGGTTTGCATGATGCGCTGGGCGATGCGCCCGGCGAAGTCGTTCTGGAAGAAATTCAGGCTCTGCTTGAGCACGTAGCTGTGGTTCTGCCAGCGGATCATGCTGGTCATGCCGGGGCTCAGGGTCTGGTGCACCAGCAGGTCGTGCAGGCCGACAAACACTGGCCGCAGAATCAGGGCAACCACGGCCATCCAGGCCAGCTCGGCACCGTGCACCTTGAAGAAGTCGGCATTCGGTGTGCCCTGGGCGAGGTCGATGATCCGGCTCAGGTAGCTGAACAGCGCCACTTCGACCAACGCGGCAAACAGGCCCACCACCAGCAGCGCGACGAAGCTGGGCCAGACCTGGCGCAGGTAGTAGGTATAGAAGGGCAGCACCTGGTCGGGCGGGGCCGCCGTCGGGGCTTCACGGAAGATATCGATGAGTTTTTCGAAGCGGCGATAGAGCATCAGTCAAACGCCCGCGTACGGGCTCTCCTTTTTTTGATGCGAGCGGCGCGATCAACCATCCGCTGCCGCTCAGGACGCCCTGTACAGCTTAGTCGATGCGCTTGGCCGACTTGATCAGCACCGGGTCGATCGGCACGTTCTGCATGCCTTGTTTGGTGGTGGTTTGCGAGTTGACGATGATGTCGACGACGTCCATGCCCTTGACCACTTTGGCGAAGACCGCGTAGCCGGCATCGCGGCCCGGATTGAGGAAATCATTGTCGGCGACGTTGATGAAGAACTGGCTGGTGGCCGAGTCCGGATTGGACGTACGGGCCATCGACAGGGTGCCACGCACGTTGTGCAGGCCGTTGCTGGCTTCGTTCTTGATTGGTGCCTTGGTGTCTTTCTGCGCCATCTGTGGGGTGAAGCCACCGCCCTGGACCATGAAGCCCGGGATCACCCGGTGGAAAATGGTGTTGGTGTAGAAGCCGCTGTCGACGTACTCAAGGAAGTTCTTGGTACTGATCGGCGCCTTGACCGGGTCCAGTTCGATTTCGATCTGACCGTTGGTGGTCTCCAGCAGTACATGGGGAGCCTTGGCTGCTTCGGCGGCCATCAGGTTGGCGGCGAACAGTACGGAGCCGGCCACGAGGGCGATTTTTTTCAGCATGGGTCAGTGATCCTGGGTAGTGGTGTCGACTGTGGTTAAAAACTCAAGCAGGGTTTGGTTGAAGCGGTGTGGCTGATCCAGCGGGGTGGCGTGGCGGGAATCGTCGATCACCACCAGGCGTGCATCGGGCAGCAGTTTGACATAGGCCGCCTTGAGCGCCACCGGGGTGTAGTCGCGGTCGGCGCTGATGACCAGGGTTGGACAGGTCACTCGTGACAGTCGTTCCTCAACCCCCCAGCCAACAATGGCGTTGAAGCTGGCGAGATAAGCACGTTTGTCGTTTTTTGCCCAGCGCTCGGCCATCTTTTGCCGCAGCCCAGCCTGTTCTGGCTTGGGGAACAGCTTGGCGCCCAGGGCTTTGCCGATGGTGCCCAGGCTCAGCACGTGCATCAGGCTCCAGCGCTTGAACCATTGCCAGTAATCATCGGCACTGCGCAGCTTGACCTGGGGTGCGCTGTTGACGATAGACAGGCTCTTGAGCAACGCCGGTTGATCTACCGCCAACTGAAAACCGATCATCCCGCCCATGGACAGTCCCACCAGGTGGGCCGGGCCAAGGTTGAGGTGCTCGATCAAGGCCACCAGGTCGGCGCTGAAGCCGGCAATGCTGTAGCGCTCGCGGGGTTTGTCGGAACGGCCATGGCCGCGCACATCGGGGACGATCACCCGATAGTGTGCCGCGAGCTGGGGAATCTGCTGCTCCCAGTCCAGGGTGCTCGAGCCCAGTCCGTGCACCAGCAGCAACGGTGTGCCGTGGCCATACTCCTCGTAGTGCAGGGTGCAACCTTCATGCTCGAAATAGGCCATGGCGCAACTCCTTGTCAGGCTTGTTCTGGGGCGGCGAACGGGGCATCCAGCGGCGCGGTGTCGAAGGTGCGCAGCAGTTCGATGAGGATCTGCGTGGCCGGACCCAAGGGTTTGTCCTTGTTTGAGTAGAGATAGAAACTGGGGTTGCGGCTGCCACCCTGGTCCAACGGTAGCAGCTTGAGCACGCCTTCCTTGAGTTCACGCTCGATCATGTGTCGCGGCAGCCAGGCAAACCCCAGGCCGCTGCTGACGAAGGTGGCTGCGGTGGCCAGGCTGCCGACGGTCCAGCGCTGCTCGGCACCCAGCCAGCCGACGTCGCGTGGCTGCTGCCGGCCGGAGTCGCGGATCACCACTTGCAACTGGCTTTCCAGGTCCTGGAAGTTCAACTCGCGATTGAGTCGGTGCAAGGAGTGCTCGGGGTGGGCCACGGCGACAAATTCGACATCGCTCAGCTCTGCCCCGAGGTAGCCGGGAATGCTGAACCCACAGATGGCCAGGTCGGCCACGCCTTCGAGCAGCACCTCTTCGACCCCGGACAGCACTTCTTCGCGCAAGCGCACGCGGCAACCTCGGCTTTGCGGCATGAACGCGGTGAGCGCGCGGACCAGCCGGGCACTGGGGTAGGCAGCGTCGACCACCAGCCGCACCTCAGCCTCCCAGCCTTGCTCCATGTGGTGGGCCAGGTCTTCCAGCTGGCTGGCCTGCTTGACCAGTTGCCGCGAACGCCGCAACAGCACGCCACCGGCCTCTGTCAGCACCGCTTTGCGCCCGTCGATGCGCAGCAGCGGCACGCCGAGCTGATCCTGCATGCGCGCTACGGTATAGCTGACGGACGATTGCGAGCGGTGCAGCACTTCGGCCGCCTGAGCGAATCCGCCGTGGTCGACCACGGCCTGCAGCGTGCGCCATTGATCAAGGGTCACGCGGGGCGCTTTCATGATGGGCTCCTCTTGTCCTAAGCTGGCGGCTTCCATTGGAGGCTGCCGAATGAAAAAAATCTGTTGTGTGCTGCTGGCGATGTTGCCGTTGAGTGCGTTTGCCTATCCCATCGATGTTGAAAAACACCTCAATGATCTGAAGATTGACTACACCACCTACGCCACCGACTACGACATGGGCTCCATTACCCTGAACAACTACGGCGATAAAGCTGCCGACTGCAAGGTGATCTTCCGCAATGGCCCGGAGTCTCCACGCACCCGCCGAGTCAGTGTCGAGCCGGGGCGCAGCGCCGAGCTGTCGGCCAAGTTCAGCCGCAAGATCATCAAGCTCTACCTCACGGTGACCTGTACCCCGAAATGATGGGCAGCGGGACGCTGTGGTTGAGCATACGTGCTTATAAACGAATTTATTGATGGGTTATAGCAGTTATTTGCGCTTTTTCATCGATATGACTCTGTTTAATCTCCACTCCATCGACTTACAGCATTCACCGATGGAGGCTACATCCCATGTCCCGCGTTCTGATCATCGAAAGCAGTGCCCGCCAGCAAGACTCGGTATCCCGTCAACTGACCCAGACCTTCATCGAGCAGTGGCAGGCCGCACATCCGGCCGACTCGATCAGCGTCCGCGACTTGGCGAGCCAGCCGGTCCCGCACCTGGATGCCAACCTGCTGGGTGGCTGGATGAAACCTGCCGAGCAGCGCACTGACAGCGAACAGGCTTCGCTGGAACGCTCCAACCTGCTGACCGACGAACTGTTGGCCGCCGATGTCCTGGTAATGGCCGCGCCGATGTACAACTTCGCGATCCCCAGCACCCTCAAGGCCTGGCTCGACCACGTGCTGCGTGCCGGGGTTACCTTCAAGTACACCGCCACCGGCCCGCAAGGCTTGCTCAGCGGCAAGCGCGCCTATGTGCTGACCGCTCGCGGCGGGATCTACGCTGGCAGCAACAGCGATCACCAGGAACCCTACCTGCGTCAGGTCATGGCCTTCATCGGTATCCACGACGTCACTTTTATTCATGCCGAAGGCATGAACCTGGGTGGCGACTTCCAGGCCAAGGGCCTGGACCAGGCTAACGCCAAGCTGGCCAAAGTGGCTTGATATGTTAATCGCCAGATAATCGCTGGATGGTCTAGTGAGCTGGCGTACCCCTTCAAGGTTGCATGCGCATCGAACCTCCCTTTGCACTTGTTGCTCCTGAGTGCTCCCGCCCGATTGCACGCTTTAGCGAGATCGGGCTTTTTTTTGCCTGGAATTTGCCGGCTGGCCAGCGTGTACCAGCTGTGCAAGCCGGTTTGTCCCACAAGGTTTGTGTTGGTTGGGTGTTCGCGATCAGGTCCAAAACCCGTTATCGTCGCCGCCATTGAAAAATGAGGCGAACATGGGCTATCTACTTTTTGTCACGCTGATCCAGGCGTTTTCCTTCAGCTTGATCGGCGAATACCTGGCCGGTCACGTCGACAGCTACTTTGCGGTGCTGGTGCGGGTGGTCCTGGCCGGGCTGGTGTTCATTCCGCTGACCCGCTGGCGCTCGGTGGAACCGGCGTTCATGCGCGGGATGCTGGTGATCGGCGCCTTGCAGTTCGGCGTGACCTACGTCTGCCTGTACCTGAGCTTTCGTGTGCTGACGGTGCCGGAAGTGCTTCTGTTCACTATCCTTACTCCCCTGCACGTGACCTTGATCGAAGACGCGCTGAACCGCCGCTTCAACCCCTGGGCGCTGGTGGCAGCGCTGGTGGCGGTGCTGGGTGCCGCGGTGATCCGCTACGACCGCATCAGCCCGGACTTCCTCATGGGCTTCCTGCTGCTGCAACTGGCCAACTTCACCTACGCCGCGGGGCAGGTGATGTACAAGCACCTGGTGGCGCGGCACCCCAGTGACCTGCCGCATTACCGACGTTTTGGCTATTTCTACCTGGGCGCCTTGCTGGTGGTGTTGCCCGCGTTCCTGATGTTCGGCAAAAGCAACTTCCTGCCCGAAGCCCCGCTGCAATGGGCCGTGCTGCTGTTTCTTGGGCTGGTGTCGACGGCGCTGGGCCTGTACTGGTGGAACAAGGGCGCCTGCCTGGTCAACGGCGGGACCCTGGCGGTAATGAACAACCTGCACGTGCCGGTGGGCTTGCTGCTCAACCTGCTGATCTGGAACCAGCACGAAGAACTGGGACGGCTGCTGTTGGGCGGGTTGGTGATACTGGCGGCGGTGTGGATCAGCCGGTTGGGCATTCGCCAACCGGCCACCGCCACCGCCACCTGAGGTTGGGCATTTACCCGCGCTGTTGTTCCTGCGGCGTGATGTGACTGGCCCCCAGCACCGCCGGCAAGATCCCGGCCCGCAGGTCGTTGCCGCTCGGTTGCTGGTACAGGCTCAGGCCAAACTCCGGCAGCACCGCCAACAGGTAGTCGAAGATGTCGCCTTGGATGCGCTCGTAGTCGGCCCAGGCGGTGGTGCTGGTAAAGCAATAGATTTCCAGCGGCACGCCCTGGGCAGTGGTCTGCATCTGGCGGACCATGCAGGTCATGTTCGGCTGGATCTGCGCATGGCTCTTCAGATAGGCCAGCGCGTAGGCGCGGAAAGTGCCGATGTTGGTCATCCGTCGGCGGTTGGCGGACATCGCCGCGACGTTGCCCTGGGCCTCGTTCCAGGCCTTGAGTTCGGCCTGTTTGCGCGTCATGTAGTCGGTGAGTAGGTGGATACGGGTCAAGCGCTGTTCTTCATCATCGGTAATGAAACGCACACCGCTGGCATCGATGAACAGGCTGCGCTTGATCCGCCGCCCCCCGGAGGCCTGCATGCCGCGCCAGTTCTTGAATGACTCGGACATCAGGCGCCAGGTCGGGATCGAGACGATGGTCTTGTCGAAGTTCTGCACCTTGACCGTGTGCAGGGTGATGTCCACCACATCGCCATCGGCGCCCACCTGGGGCATTTCGATCCAGTCGCCGACCCGCAGCATGTCGTTGCTGGTCAGTTGCACGCTGGCGACGAACGACAGCAGGGTGTCCTTGTAGACCAACAAGATCACCGCCGACATGGCGCCCAGGCCCGACAGCAGGAGTAATGGCGAGCGGTCGATCAGGGTCGCGACGATGATGATCGCACCGAACACGAACAGCACCATCTTCGCCAGTTGCACATACCCTTTGATCGAGCGGGTCCGGGCGTGCTCGGTGCGCGCGTAGATGTCCAGCAGGGCGTTTAGCAGGGCGCTGATGGCCAGCACCAGGAACAGGATGGTGAACGCCAGGGCCACGTTGTCGAGAAAATTGCGGGTGATCTTGTTCAGTTCGGGGATCAGGTTGAGGCCGAACTGAACCACCAGCGACGGGGTCATCTGGGCCAGGCGGTGGAACACCTTGTTGTTGAGCAAGTCATTGAGCCAATGCATGGCCGGCTGCCGGCCGAGCAACTTGACGGCGTGCAGGATCAGGTAGCGCGCCACTCGTCCGACGACCAGCGCCACCGCCAGCAACATCAGCAATGCCAGGCCGGAGTACACGCGCGGGTGTTGCTCCAGCGCGGTCCAGAGTTCTTGGGTATTGAGCCAGAGCTGTTTGAGATCCATAAGCTAAAACGATTCTTCTGTAGGTCAGGACGGGGTCGATTAGAGCATTTAAGCGGAGTCGGGTTCGGTTTTACGACAAATCAGCTAATAAAATACCCACTGTTTGCGACCGTTTGCATAAAGAAACTCGGCCTGAGCGCTCGAAACCGTTACCCTATGCAGCTGATTTTTTGTATTTCTTCGAGGTAGCACCCGTGTTTTCCCAATTCGCCCTGCACGAACGCCTGCTCAAAGCCGTGGCCGAGCTTAAATTTGTCGAGCCAACGCCTGTGCAGGCAGCGGCTATCCCGCTCGCGCTGCAAGGGCGTGACCTGCGGGTGACGGCGCAAACCGGTAGCGGCAAGACCGCTGCATTTGTCCTGCCGATCCTCAACCGCTTGATCGGCCCGGCGAAAGTCCGTGTCAGCATCAAGACTCTGATCCTGTTGCCGACCCGTGAGCTGGCCCAGCAGACCCTGAAGGAAGTGGAACGCTTTTCGCAGTTCACCTTCATCAAGTCCGGCCTGATCACCGGCGGTGAAGACTTCAAGGTCCAGGCCGCCATGCTGCGCAAGGTGCCGGACATCCTGATCGGTACGCCGGGGCGGATGATCGAGCAACTGAACGCCGGCAACCTCGACTTGAAAGAAGTTGAAGTGCTGGTGCTCGACGAAGCCGACCGTATGCTCGACATGGGTTTCTCCGAAGACGTCCAGCGCCTGGTCGACGAGTGCACCAACCGTCAGCAGACCATGCTGTTCTCCGCCACCACCGGCGGTTCGGGTCTGCGCGAGATGATCGCCAAGGTGCTGAACAACCCTGAGCACCTGCAGCTCAATGCGGTCAGCCAGCTGAATGCGACCACTCGCCAGCAAATCATCACCGCTGACCACAACCAGCACAAAGAACAGATCGTCAACTGGCTGCTGGCCAACGAGACCTACCAGAAGGCCATCGTCTTCACCAACACCCGGGCAATGGCCGACCGTATCTACGGCCGCCTGGTGGCGCAGGAGTACAAGGCGTTTGTCTTGCACGGTGAGAAAGACCAGAAGGACCGCAAGCTGGCGATCGACCGTCTGAAGCAGGGCGGGGTGAAGATCCTGGTGGCTACCGACGTAGCCGCTCGCGGCCTGGACGTGGACGGCCTGGACCTGGTGATCAACTTCGACATGCCACGCAGCGGCGACGAATACGTGCACCGTATCGGTCGTACCGGGCGTGCCGGTAACGATGGCCTGGCGATCTCGCTGATCTGCCACGGCGACTGGAACCTGATGTCGAGCATTGAGCGCTACCTCAAGCAGAGCTTCGAGCGCCGCACCATCAAGGAAGTCAAAGGCACCTACGGCGGACCGAAAAAGGTCAAGGCTTCGGGCAAGGCCGTTGGCGTGAAGAAGAAAAAGACTGACGCCAAGGGTGACAAGAAGAAGTCAGCCGCCAAGGCACCAACCAAGCGCAAGATCGCCAACCGACCGAAGACCGACGCCCTGTCGCTGGTCAGCAAGGACGGCATGGCCCCGCTCAAGCGCCGCAAGCCAGAAGCTCCAGCGGCGGAATAACGTGCTGCGCTGAGACGATAAAAACCCGGACCGGGCGCTCTGGTGTAGGAGCGAGCCTGCTCGCGATGAACTTGAGAGCGCCGCGTGGTGACTGAAACCCCGCGTTATCGTTCACGTCCATCGCGAGCAGGCTCGCTCCCACAGGGGCTGGCCGTATCTCCCTGACTGATCAGCCTCAGAATCTGCCCCGCGATCAACCGTCGGCCTTCTTCTCTGCGCTATCCAGTTCCTTGAGCCGCTGGTCAATCAACTGGCACTTGTCCGGTAGGTCCGCGGCAGCGGTGCCCAGGTCCATTTTCTGCAACTCGTCGTTGATTTCCTTGGCCTTGGTCGGGTTCTGCTCGGTGAGCGTGGCCACGCGCTGGGCCAGTTGCTCACGCTTGGCCGTGGCTTCTTCCGGGGTGCAGGCCCAGGCGGGCAGGGCGCTGCACAGTGTGGCGACAAGGGTCAATTTCAGCAGGCTGTTCATCGGGTGGGCCTCCGGTGCCGTTCTTGGGTACCCGGTTGAGGGCCGGCCTCGGGGAAAAGTTCAGCCGGTTGTCATGAGTGGCAGCAACTGGCGCCAGCCGTCTCCTCGTAGCGGTCGTGATGGCGCACCCATTCCATGATCTGCTCTTCATTACGTCCCTTGGGCGTCAGGTCCAGGTAGTTGTAGGCACCCACCAGCAAGTCCAGGCCGCGGGCGTAGGTGGAGTAGGTATGGAAAATCTCGCCGGTTTCGTTGCGATAAAACACACTGAGGCCGGGGAGTTCTTCTTCGGCGCTGTCGGACTTTTCGTAGTTGTAGGTCGCAGTGCCGGCCGCCAGCTCTTCCGCGCGGGCCGAGACGCCGAAGTCGTAGTTGAAATCGCAACCTTCTGACGACAGCCAGTCGAACTTCCAGTCCATGCGCTGTTTGAAGGCCTGCAACTGCGCCAGCGGTGCGTGGGACACCGCCACCAGGGCCACGTCATGGTGAGACAGGTGCTGGTTGGCGCCGTCAATGTGGTCCGCGAGGAAGGAGCAGCCCGGGCAACCTTCGTCCCAGCCGTCGCCATACATGAAGTGGTAGATGAGCAGTTGGCTGCGACCGCCAAACAGGTCGGCCAGGCCCAGTTCCCCCGTTGCGCCCTGGAAGCGATAACCCTTGTCGATTTTCACCCAGGGCAGGGCGCGGCGCTCGGCGCTGAGCTTGTCCCGTTCGCGGGTGAAGGCTTTTTCGTGTGCCAGGTGTTGGCGGCGGGCAGCCAGCCATTGCTCCCGGGACACCACCGGGTGATCGTGAATGTGCATGCTGTGTTCTCCTGCCTGCTGAGGTGAAAGTCGATCCGCGCTGCGCGGTTGCACCGTCCTGCATCATCTAGTCGTCTGGTCGCGCAAGATTCGACATACCGTCGGTCGGGAGTGGCAAAAATCCCGGCTGAACGGCTACCGATCGCACCGGTCACAACCTATGCAGACCCTCTCACTTGCAGTTTTGGAGGTTGAATCAGGATGACGACTTATAACTGGGACTTGATCGAACGGCTGTTGCACGAAGTGCAGAATAGCGCTGGCCACAGCTTTACCCCGCGCCCCTACGCCGAACAGCACGCCGCAGCCAAGGCAGCCGAAGGTGAGTCGACCGGCAATCTGGACGAGTTGAAGGTGACGGCCACCGAGTATGAAAAGCTGCTGCTGGACCGTGGCTTCATCGAATCGCGCCCTGAGGATCAGGGTGGTAATGGTGAAAACTTCATCCTGACACCCCGCGGTTCAAGCTTGCTGAGCCTGCTCGACAGTAGCATCCCGGGCAACGAGCACCCTCGCCAAGTGCTGGATGAGCAGGCTGATGGGCTGGATCCGCTGACCTTTGATGAAGTGGCGGGCAAGGCGCAGATCGCCTGACCGGCTAGCGGTCACAGGGTCATGGCTGCGCTCAGGCTTTGAGGCATTTCAGGGCTTTCAAGTCGCTGCGCAGCTTTTCAATCTTTTGCACCAGGTGCTGGCGTTGCTCGGCTGTGCTTTGGTCCATGAGGTCGACGAGCAGGCTGCGGGCCTGGGCTTCGGTGTCGCTGAAGGCCTGGCGGTAGGCGGGGGTCCACAGGCTTTCGCGGTCCACCAGCAGGGTTTCGATCCGCGGGGCAAAATCGGCGCTCTGGCGTTGCGCCATGGCGGCGCTGAACTGCGCTTGCCAATGGGCGCGGTTGGCGATCCATTGCTGGTTCTGCTCACCGAGCGCGGTGGACCAGGCCACCACGCGTGCTTTCTGCGCTTGATTGAGAGGCCCTAGCCAGTCGCTCAGGCGCTTGTCCATGCGTGCGCCGCGTTGACGGATTTGCTGGGCCAGCGGTGGCTTGAGGTATTTGTCCTGGCGTTCACGCAAGTCTTTGGCGAAGGCCTGGTTCATCTCCTTGACCTGTTGATCACTCATGCCCTGCAACAGCTCAACCGCCGAGGGGGTGATTTGCCGGGCGGTCAGGGCGATTGCCTGCCTGGCTTCCAGGGTGCGGCTTTGCAACGCGCTGTCGCTGACCTGGTTGCTGGCGACCATCTGCTGCAGCTGGCCCAGCCATTCGAGGTAACCCGGCATCTGGGTCGAGCAGTGCCAGCTTAGCGTTTGCTTGAGGCGTGTGCCGAGCCAGTCCTTCTGCTGGCTGTTCATGTCCAGGTAGTCGTCGAGCGTCCAGGGAATCAGCACGTCGAGGTTGCGATAGGCCAGGTCCACACGGTTGCAGGCCGTCAGTGCCAGGCACAGGCTCAGGAGCAGACTCAGGTGGTGCAACCAGCGCGTCATGGGCCAATCCTTGCGAAGGTGTTGTCCTGGTATCTGAACGCGTAAACCGGGTGGCAGTTCAGCCCTTCAATAGAACGAGCGTTCAGCCTTGAAGGTGAGCAGGCCGTCGCATTGGCTGTTGTGCCCGGAATAGGCGCTGCACCCGTTGCCATTGAGGTTTGAATCACTGTAGATCAGGTTCAGGTCGATGCCCAACCACGGTCGCGAAAGCTTGACCGACCAGTCGTTGAAGGTGGAGATGTAACCGCCGTCGGCGATCGACACCGGGCTGTTTAGCCGGTGGCTGGTGTACTTGAGGCTGAGCCCGATGCCGAAGGGTTCGTTACCACTGAGATTGGCGAACAGCGTGCTATTGCGTCGGTCGGGATCGTTGCTGAAGGCGGCGCCGAAGCGGCTGCCGAGCAGGGTCAGGCCGCCGAAAAACTCCTGGCTGTCGAGGGTGTCCAGTTGCGGGTAGCTGTAGTGGATCATGCCCACTTCATAGCCCAGAGTCTCGTCGAAGGGGTGTTTGAAGCCCAGGTAGGAGTCGACCTCCAGGTTGCTGGATGGCGACAGGCCCATACTCGGCGCCCACTGGCCGACATACCAGCCGCTGTCATGGCTCAGGTCCAGGCCGCCATGGAAGGACCCGCTGCTGGACGGCTTGACCAGGCCCTGGGCCATGCTGCGGCTCGGGCTGGTGCCTAGCTTGAGGTCGTAGTCACCGAGTTCGCGCTGGAATATCTGCGCGTCGGCGTGCATGCAAGCCAGCAGGCTGATCAGGAAAATCGTCGGTTTGAACATACGTGGGAGGTTACGGGTACTGCGGGGAGTGTTCCAGTCCTAGCGCTTCGATAGCCAAAGCGCTTAGGGACCAGGGTAACGCGCGGGGGTATTACTTTTTGCCCAGGGTGATCTGCTTGGATGGGCCGAATGTCTGGCCGCTGACGCCTTTGGCAATTTGCTGGATCTCGCCACCGGACTTGAGGAAAGCAGCAATCTGGTCGTTGATCGATTCGCTGGTTTCAACGGCTGGAGCTGGCTTTGCTTTGCTGTTGGATGCTTTTACGCGCATGGCGGCCATTAACCTGTAGAAAATTAACTTGGCCAGGCAT
The DNA here is from genome assembly GCF_033989915.1 of Pseudomonas sp. P5_152. Taxonomy (NCBI): domain Bacteria; kingdom Pseudomonadati; phylum Pseudomonadota; class Gammaproteobacteria; order Pseudomonadales; family Pseudomonadaceae; genus Pseudomonas; species Pseudomonas sp. P5_152. Next base: position 4,656,269 of record NZ_JASFAH010000002.1, read on the forward strand.
CGTACAGGAAATACTTGACAATTGCTTGGTAAATATCCTCTGGAATAACCAGGGGGAAAGCTTGGTCAATACCAAGTTGCAGTTGTAAATATTCCCCTAAGCCACTGTTTTAAATAACAACCTGGGTGTGCAAGAAGGTCAGTCTGGCACCTTGTCAGGCGTGACGGAGGGTTAACTGGCCTGACGAGCGGGGTCGAGCGGCCAGGCCAAACCCAGGAAAATCGCACCTTGCAGCGGAAAATTCACAGCCGGTCCTGCGGCCACCCAACGGCGGCGGCAAAAACGGGTAGAATGCCGCCCACGCAATGAGGGTATTGGAAATGGCTTTAGTCGGGCGCTACAACAGTTTGCAAGTGGTTAAACACACTAACTTCGGTTTATATCTGGACGGCGGCGCGGATGGCGAAATCCTGTTGCCCAATCGTTATATTCCAAAAGATATTCCCAGCGAAGATGAAGACTGGCTCAACGTATTTGTTTATCTGGACAGCGATGACAAACTCATTGCCACCACAGAAAAACCGAAAGTTCAGGTCGGTGAATTTGCCAGCCTGAAAGTGGTTGAGGTCAACAGCATCGGCGTGTTTCTCGACTGGGGCCTGCCCAAGGACCTGCTGCTGCCGTATTCCGAAGAAAAACGCCAGATGACCGCCGGTGAATACTGCGTGGTGCATGTCTATCTTGACAAGCACACCCGTCGTATCACCGCGACCGCGCGCCTGGACCGCTACCTGGACAAAACCCCGGCCAACTACACGCCCGGCCAGGAAGTTGACCTGCTGGTGGCCGAAGCGACCGACATGGGCTTCAAGGCGATCATCAACAACAAGCACTGGGGCCTGATCCACAAGAACGAAATCTTCAAGTTCATGCGCGCCGGCAAGGAAGAGAAGGGTTTCATCAAGGAAGTGCGGGCCGACGGCAAGATCAGCCTGAGCCTGCAGCCGGTCGGAGAAGAGGCCGCCACCAGCCTGAACTCGAAGATCCTCGCCAAGTTGCGTGACAACAACGGCACCTTGCCGGTCAGCGACAAGAGCGACCCGGCACTGATCAGCAGCCTGTTCGGTGTCAGCAAGGGCAACTTCAAGAAGGCCATCGGCGCGCTCTACAAGAACGGCCAGATCGTCATTCACCCGGACCGCATTGAACTGAGCTGACCCTCAAGCTGGGTGATGGCTTGATGATGTAGGAGCGAGCTCGCTCGCGATGAACTCAAATATTGCGCGAAGTTTCAGGAAGTATTGCGTATTCGTTGACGACCATCGCGAGCAAGCTCGCTCCTACATGTCTCCATGGGTTCATCGCACCATTGGTTTTTGAGTAACTGCCATGTCCTCGACCCTGTGTGAGGTTGCCTGATGATTGTCACTCGGCGCAGCGTCGATGGCTTTGCCCTGCAAGTGATGTTTGGCCTGTGCCTGGTGTGGGGCATCCAGCAGGTGATGATCAAGTGGGCGGCGGCGGACATCGCGCCGGTGATGCAGGCGGCCGGTCGCTCGGGGATCTCGGCGTTGCTGGTGGGGTTGCTGATCTGCTGGAAAGGCGGCTGGAATCAGGTCAGTGCGACCTGGCGTGGCGGCTTGCTGGCCGGCAGCCTGTTCGGCCTGGAGTTCCTGTTCATTTCCGAAGGCCTGCAACTGACCACCGCGGCGCACATGTCGGTGTTCCTCTACACCGCGCCGATCTTCACCGCGCTGGGCGTGCACTGGCTATTGCCCAGCGAGCGCTTGCGGGCGGTGCAATGGCTGGGGATCCTGCTGGCCTTCATCGGGATCGGCGTGGCGTTTGCCGCAGGCGTGTCCTGGGACAACCTGGACCGGCGCATGCTGCTGGGCGATGCGCTGGGCGTATTGGCCGGTGCCGCCTGGGGGGCGACCACGGTGGTGGTGCGGGCTTCGCGCCTGTCGGAAGCGCCAGTGACCCTGACCCTGTTCTATCAGTTGATCGTCGGCTTTGTCGGCCTGTTGCTGATCGCCATACTCAGCGGCCAGGTGACCCACGTACACCTGAGCGCCGTGGCGGTCACCAGCGTGCTGTTCCAGGGGTTGGTGGTGTCGTTCTGCAGTTACCTGATCTGGTTCTGGTTGTTGCGCCGCTATCTGGCCGCCAACCTGGCGGTGTTTTCGTTCATGACGCCGCTGTTCGGTGTCACGTTCGGCGTGCTGTTGCTCGGCGAACAACTAACCCTCAACTTTGTCATCGGCGCAGTGCTGGTGTTGCTGGGCATCACCTTTGTCAGCGCCGAACAGTGGGTTCGCCGTCGTTTGCGCAAAGCCCTTGGGCAACACTGACCGGGCGCAAGTTGATTTGGATCAATTCGGTAACAGATCTTTGCGTACTGAGGCGAGCATTGCGTAGGAGTTCGGACTACTATCTGTATGAAGCGTTTACAGAACCCGGTCGCTGGGCATTACCCTGAAGGGGGGCACCATGAAAGAGAAATTGCAAAACTGGCTCCATGACCTCGGTGTCGCGCTAGGTTTGATCGAACCACCTCTGCAACCCGTGCCTATTCGCACTGACGACGAACAACGCCGCCGCCAACCGCGCCGCCGGTAAAGCGCATGTTGTCGTAGCAGCTGCCGCAGGCTGCGTCCGCCTGCGCAGCGGGCGTAATCACTATGTCGCAGATCCTCCATCTGCGGCCCATTTTCCGCCGCTCGAAAACCTCCACTTTCTTCTGATTTACTTTTCCCCAGACGAAAAAAAACGGATGCAGCGACCGACGCTGCACCCGCCGAAGAAAGGTGTACGGCGTCTGGCCTGGGGTCAGATCGCGTTGGCCAGGGAGGCCGGGCGACGGGACGCCAGGCTGACCACGATGAAGCTCACCAGGCCGACCGCCAGGCTGTAGTAGATCGGCGTATTGGCATCCAGGCCATCCTTGAACATGAACACCAGGGCGGTGACGAAGCCCAGGCCCATGCTGGCGATGGCACCGGCGGTGGTCGCGCGTTTCCAGAAAATTGCCCCGATCAGCGGTACCAGCATGCCGCCCACCAACAGGTTGTAGGCCAGGGTCAGGGCGCTGATCACGTCGTTCACCACCAGGGCGATGCCCAGTACGGCAATCCCGGTCAGTGCGGTGAACAGGCGGTTGATTCTCAGGCTCGACTGTTTGCCACCACGCAGTTTCGGCAGCAGGTCTTCGGTCAGGGTCGTGGCGGCGGCAAGCAGGCCGGCGCTGGCGGTGGACATCATGGCAGCCAGGGCTGCGGCAATCACCAGGCCACGGATACCGTCAGGCAGCGACAGTTTGACGATGGCGGCGAAGGCGTTGTTGACGTTGTCCAGGTCCGGAATCAGCACGTGTGCCGCCATGCCGATCAGGGCGCAGGCCAGGCCGTAGAGAATGCAATAGAACCCGGCGAATGTACCGGCGTACTGAGCCACTTTGGCGGTGCGCACGGTGAACACCCGTTGCCAGATATCCTGGCCGATCAGGATGCCGAAGAAGTAGATCATGAAGTAGGTGATGATGGTGTCCCAACCGATGGTCGTGAAGCTGAAGTTCGACGCCGGCAGTTTCAACACCAGTTCGTCCCAGCCGCCGACGCGGTACAGGCAGATCGGCAGCAGGATGAACATCAGGCCCACGGTCTTGATCACGAACTGGACGATGTCGGTCAGGGTCAGCGACCACATGCCGCCGATGGCCGAGTAAATCACCACCACGCCACCACCCAGCAGTACCGAGATCCAGAACGGCAGGCCGAACAGCACTTGCAGCACAGTGCCGATCGCCAGGATCGAGGTCACGCCGATCATCAGCGCATACGCCAGCATGATGATCGCGCTCGCGGAGCGGGCCATCGGGTTGTAGCGTTTTTCCAGGACCTGGGTCACGGTGTAGATCTTCAGCTTGAGCAGCGGTTTGGCGAGGAACAGGTTCAGCGCCACGATCCCGCAGCCCAGTGCGGCGCACAGCCAGAAACCGGAGATGCCATGCACGTAGCCCAGGCGCACGGTGCCCACGGTGGACGCGCCGCCCAGGACGGTGGCGGCCATGGTGCCCATGTACAGGCTCGGGCCGAGGTTGCGGCCGGCGACCAGGAAGTCCTCGTTGGTCTTGGCTTTGCGCATGCCGTAGTAGCCGAGTATCAGCATCGCGGCGGCGTAGATGAGTACGACGAATAAATCTAAAGCCATGATGGCGTGTCTCCGATTGTCTTTTTTATGGTGAGGCAATAATCAATCTGTCGGCGCAAGGGAGTGCGTTAGCCAGGCGGTTTGGCGCATGACCGGTGTAACCCGCAACGCCATGCCCTTGCGGCATGGCGGATAAGTGTTCGTTGCAGGCCAGCCAATGGCCTTTGGTTGCTGGCGAAACACGATGGTTTCGCCCGCCTGGCTAATGCGTTGCTCCAGGCCCCGCGACCGGTTCAGGCCAAGGCTGTCATCCGGTCGGCGCCAGCCTTGAGCAACTGATCCTGTGGGGACCCTCAGCGGTGGGTCACACCCGGCAGTACGCAGAGCATTTCGTACAGCAGGTTGGCGCCCAGCAGCGAGGTGTTGCCGGTGGTGTCGTACGGCGGCGAGACTTCTACCAGGTCGCAGCCAATCAGGTCGAGACCCTGGCAGCCACGGACGATTTCAATCGCCTGGATGGTGGTCAGGCCACCGATTTCCGGGGTGCCGGTGCCAGGGGCCCAGGCCGGATCGATGCCATCGATGTCGAAGCTCAGGTACACCGGGCCACCGCCGACTTTCTCGCGCACTTCAGCCATCAGCGGCGCCAGGGATTTGTGCCAGCACTCTTCGGCCTGGACCACACGGAACCCCTGTTTGCGGCTCCAGTTGAAGTCTTCCGCGGTATAGCCCTGGGCGCGCAGGCCGATCTGCACCACACGGTCGCAGTCCAGCAGGCCTTCTTCGACGGCGCGGCGGAAGGTGGTGCCATGGGCGATCTTCTCGCCGAACATGTGATCGTTGACATCGGCGTGGGCATCGATGTGCACCAGGCCGACCTTGCCGTGCTTCTTGTGGATGGCCCGCAGGATCGGCAGGGTGATGGTGTGGTCGCCACCGAGGGTCAGCGGGATCACGTCGTGTTCGAGGATCTCGTCGTAGGACTCTTCGATGATGCGCACGGCATCCAGCAGGTTGAAGGTGTTGATCGCCACGTCACCGATGTCGGCAACCGACAGCGAGTCGAACGGCGCGGCACCGGTGGCCATGTTGTACGGGCGGATCATCACCGATTCAGCGCGGATCTCCCGGGGCCCGAAGCGGGTGCCGGCGCGCAGCGAGGTGCCGATGTCCAGCGGGATGCCAATGAAGGCAGCGTCCAGGCCGGCAGCGGTTTGCAAGTGGGGGAGTCGCATCATGGTGGCGATGCCGCCGAAGCGCGGCATTTCGTTGCCGCCCAGTGGTTGGTGAAGAATTTTGTCCACGGGTATGGCCTCATCGTCTTTGTTTTATTTATGGGGTTGCGCAGCGCATCGGGAATGCACGGGCACCTGTTGGGCGGATTCTGCGAAATGTAGTTGCGTAGAAGAATCGCTACCGGCAAATACTTAGTTCAGATTTTTCTAAACTAATGCTGACGGGGGCGATAGACTTCGCAGCCGAACGCAGGCTGCACCAGCTGCTACAGGGACTGTGTCGCGACGTCACTCGGAGCTCTGCCATGGCCAACGCTTTACCCGACCTGAAACTATTGCGCATCTTCGTCAGCGTGGTCCGTCATCAGGGGTTCGCCAATGCCCAGCACGAGCTCAACCTGTCGACCTCGGCCATCAGCACCTACATGAGCCAGCTCGAAGCCGCGTTGGGCCTGGTGCTCTGCCATCGTGGGCGGGGCGGGTTCAGCCTGACCAGCAAGGGCGAGCTGTTTCACCAGGAGACCTTGCGCCTGCTCGGCGAGCTCGAAGGCTTCGAGCAATACGCCGCCGCGCTCAAGGGCGAGTTGCGCGGTACGCTCAACCTGGGGGTGATCGACTCCACCGTCAGCGACAAGGCCTTGCCGTTCGCCGAAGCCATCGGCGCCTACACCCTGGAGCACCCGGCGGTGCATTTGCACCTGTCGGTAATGAGCCCCTACGAATTGCAACTCGGGGTGCAGGACAACCGCCTGGACCTGGCCATCGGCGCGTTCTCGACCCGCATGAGCGGCCTGGTCTACATGCCGCTCTATCGTGAGCAGCACTGGTTGTATTGCAGCAACCGCCACCCGTTGTTCACCGAGCGGCGCATACCCGAACAGTTGATTACCCAGCAACGCATGGTCGGACGTGGCTACTGGAGCCAGGCCGAGCTGGCCCGCCACGGCTTCAAGCACAGCGCCGCGACCGTGGACAGTATGGAGGCGCAGTTGATTCTGGTGCTGTCCGGCGCCTACATCGGCTACCTGCCCGAGCACTACGCCCAGGCCTGGGCCGACAAGGGCGATCTGCGGGTGTTGCTGCCGGCCACCTTCGGCTACCAGGCGCCGTTTTCGATGATTGTGCGGCGTGGCCGCAGTCGCGAACCGCTGATCCAGACCTTCCGTGACTTGCTTAAAGCCCAACTGAATCAGGCCTGAAGACCATGTCCAGAATTCAATGTCCGCGCTGCCTGCGCCCGCAAACCCATTGCCTGTGCCCGCTGATCCCCAGCCTCGACAGCCGCACCCGGGTGCTGCTGCTGCAGCATCCCAGCGAGGTCAACCACGCCTTGAACACCGCGCGGCTGGCGGCGTTGGGCTTGAACAATGCGCAATTGGTGGTCGGTGAGGTGTTCGAGGATTTGCCGGCGCTGTTGAATCAGCCGGGGTATCGGGCGCGGTTGCTGTTCCCCGGTGACGATGCGCAGCCGATGCAGGCTTATGCCACGACAGACGAACCGTTGCTGCTGGTCGTCCCGGACGGCACCTGGCGCAAGGCGCGCAAGATGCTGCACCTCAATCCGCTGCTGGCGGCGTTGCCGAGGGTGACGCTGGCCGAGGGCGGTGTGTCTCGCTATCGGCTGCGCAAGGCGCCGGGACCGGGGGCGTTGTCGACGGTGGAGGCGATTGTGCAGGCGCTGGAAACCCTCGAAGCGCCGGCGACGTTTGCGCCGTTGTTGAAGCCGTTTGAAGCATTGATCGAGGGGCAGATTGCGGCGATGGGGGAGGAGGTTTTTCAACGCAACCATGGGCCGAAATAGTTGTTGTTTGTGCGGGCCCCATCGCGGGCAAGTCGAATCGTCGCACCGCCGCCCCCACAGGTTCAGTGGTGTTCGCAGATTTTGTGTACACAACGGACACTGTGGGAGCGAGCTTGCTCGCGATGGCGTCGGGTCAGTCGCCGCTACCTTTCCCGCATCGCCTCGGTCCGCGCTTTCAACACCGGTTTAAGCAAGTAATCCAGCACCGTTTTCTCCCCGGTAATGATGTCCACCGTCGCCACCATCCCCGGGATGATCAGCAGTGGTTTAACGTCCCCGCCCAAATGGTTTTTGTCGGTGCGCACCTGGATCAGGTAGAAGCTGTTGCCCTTGTCGTCGGTGATGGTGTCGGCGCCGATCAGTTCTAGCTTGGCGCTCAGCCCGCCGTAGATGGTGTAGTCGTAGGCGCTGAACTTGACCATGGCTTTCTGTCCTGGATGCAGGAAGGCCACGTCCTGCGGGCGGACCTTGGCCTCGATCAGCAGGTTGTCTTCCAGGGGCACGATTTCCAGCATGTCGCTGCCGGGCTGGACCACGCCGCCGATGGTGTTGACCTTGAGCACCTTGATGATCCCGTGCACCGGCGAGACCACGGTGGTGCGGGTGACCCGATCGTCGATGGCGATGCTGGTGGCGGTGATTTTCGACAGCTCGGTGCGCTTCTCGTTGAGCTCCTTGGCCGCGTCCGAGCGAAAGCTCTGTACCGATTCGTCGAGCTTGCTCTTGATCTCGTCGATGGCTGACTCGGCGCGGGGAATGGCCAGGGTGGTGGCGTTCAGCGAGCCACGAATTTCCACTGCGCTGCGTTTGAGCCGCAGGATCTCCACCGGCGACACCGCGCCGGTGCCGACCAGCGGCGCAGACATATTCATTTCCTGGTTGAGCAGTGCCAGGCTCGAACTGTATTGCCCCTGCTTGGAGCGAAACTCCGCCAGCTCCTGGGTTTTTTGCCGAAGTTGCTCGCTGAGGGTCCGCTGTTCGCTGGCCAGGCGCCGTTGCCGTTGTTCGAACAGCGAGCGTTCGTCTTCGGCGACTTGCGGGGCCTTGGCGATCACCTCGGGGGAGAGTTTGAACGGCCGCCCCTCGGCTTCGGCGGACAGACGTTCGACCTGGGCGGTCAAGGCATACCGATCGGCCTCGCTTTCGCCCTTGTTCGACAGGAACCGCGTGTCATCGAGGCGTAGCAACGTGTCGCCCTTGTTCACCATTTGGCCTTCACGCACGAAGATCTCGGTGACAATCCCGCCTTCGAGGTTCTGGATCACCTGCACTTTGCTCGAGGGAATCGCCTTGCCTTCGCCCATGGTGACTTCCTGCAGCACCGCGAACCTGGCCCAGACCACGGCGCTGATGATCAGCGCGGCGGCGAGCCACACGGTGACCCGCGACCAGCGCGGCGAATCCTGCAGCGAGGCGCTGGCGGTTTCCGGCATGAACTCGCTTTCGGCACTTTTGCCAAAACTGCCAAAGTAGCCGCGATCACCTGTAGGCCCGGACATGTGCCACTCCTAGACGGCCGCAGAGCCGACACGGCCCTTGCGCAGTGCATCGATAACCGCTTCTTTCGGACCGTCGGCGACGATGCGGCCGTTGTCCAGCACCAGCAGCCGGTCCACCAGGCTGAGCATCGAGGTGCGGTGGGTCACCAGCAGCAAGGTCTTGCCCTGGACCCAGGTCTGCAGTTTCTGGCGCAGGACGTCTTCGCTGCTGTTGTCCATGGCGCTGGTGGGTTCGTCGAGCACCAGGATCGGCGGGTCGAGCAGCAGGGCCCGGGCCAGCAGGACCGCCTGGCGCTGACCGCCGGACAGCAGTTGGCCGCGTTCGCCCACGGGGCGGTCAAAGCCTTGGGGATGCTGGCGGGCCAGGTCGGTGACGCCGGTCAGTTCGGCGACCTCGAGCATGCGCGCATCGCTGATGTAGCGTGCGCCGAGGGTCAGGTTATCGCGCAGGCTGCCGGCCAGCAGCGGCAGGTCGTGCGCGACATAGCCGATCTGCTGGCGCAGGTCGGCGACATCCAGTTGCCGCAGGTCCAGGCCATCGAGCAGCAACTGGCCTTCGTCCGGGGCATAGAAGCCCATCACCAGGCGCGCCAGGGTGCTTTTGCCCGATCCGCTGCGACCGATGATGCCGATCCGCTCGCCAGGCTTGAGGCTGAAACTGACCGTGGCCAGCGCCGGGGCGCTTTGTCCCTGGTAGTGGAAGGTCACGCCGCTGACGTCCAGCGCCCCTTGCAGTTGCGTACGCTCCAGGGGCCGCTGGCCGGCGTCGCGTTCCTGGGGCAGGGACATCAGCGCATCGGTGCTCTTCATCGTCAGTTGGGCTTGCTGGTAGCGGGTGATCAACCCGGCAATCTGGCCGAGCGGCGCGAGCACCCGGCTGCCGAGCATGTAGGTCGCCACCAGTGCGCCGACGCTGAGGTTGCCGGCGATGATGCTGTAGACCCCGGCGACGATGGTCGCCATGCCGGAGAACTGCTGGATGAACAGGGTGCCATTGGTGGCCAGCGCCGCGAGGTTGCGCGCGTGGCTGTCGAGGCGGGTCAGGGCGCCGTGGGTGCTTTCCCAGCGGTGCTGGCGTTCGCTCTCGGCGCTGCAGGCCTTGAGGGTTTCCAGGCCGCCGAGGGTTTCGATCAGTAGCGCCTGGCGTTCGGCGCCCAAGGCCAGGCTCTTGTGCACGGTGTCGCGCAGGCGGGACTGGATCAGCAGGGCGAAGATGATGGTGATGGGAAACGCGAGCATCGGGATCACCACCAGCCAGCCGCCGAGCAGGCCGATCACCACCAGCATCAGCACGGCGAACGGCAGGTCGATCAGGCTGGTGAGGGTCACCGCCGTGAGAAATTCACGCAGGCCCTGGAAGTCGTGGATGCTCTGGGCAAAGCCGCCGATGGTCGCTGGCCGGGCTTTCATCGCCATGCCGGTGATGCGCTCGAACAGGGTCGCGGACAGGATCACGTCGGTCTTGCGCCCTGCGGTGTCCAGCAAGTGCGCGCGCACCACCCGCAGCACCAGTTCGAAACCAGTGCCGATCAACAGGCCGATGGCCAACACCCACAGGGTCGAGGTGGCCTGGTTCGGCACCACCCGGTCGTAGGTCTGCATGACGAACAGCGGCACCATCAAGCCCAGCAGGTTGATCAGGAAACTCGCCAGGATCGCGTCGCTGTACAGCCAGCGGGACAGCTGGAGGGTGTCGCGAAACCAGGCGTCGACCCGTGGCACCAGGGGTGAACGCAGCTCTTCGAGTTCATGCCGGGGGCGGGCGAACAGCGCCTGGCCACTGTAGGCCTCGGCCAGTTCTTCGCGGCTGACCCATTGTTCGCCACCTTCGGCCTCGCTGGGCAGGATCAGGGCCTGGCCATCCTCGGCCCAGCGGCGCAGGACCGCGCAGCGGCGGTCCTTGAGAATCAGCAGGACCGGCAGGTTGAGCGCCGACAGCGACCCCAGTTCACGGCGCAGCAAGCGCGCTTGCAGGCTGGCCCGGGCGGCGGCGCGGGGCAGCAGGTCGAGGCTCAGGCGTTGCTTGTCCAGCGGCAGTCCGGCGCTCAGGCTGGCCCGGCTGACATTGCAGCCGTGCAGCTTGCACAGGATCAGCAAGCCATCGAGCAACGGATCATCAAAGCTCAGGCGTGGGTCGGCGCCAGTGTTGCCGGGTTGCATGCTGGTCAATTCGGGTACCCCCGTTCGCTAGCGCATCTCTGGCAGACGGGCCTGGCTTTTCACTTCGCTTTGCGCAATCGCCTCGGCCGGCACCACCACCTTGGCTTTGCTCAACAGCTCGCCCATGTTCGCCAGGATCCGGTACATGGAGAACTCCTCGGTGTAGCGCACTTCGGTGTAGCGGCGATTGGCGTTGTACAGCTCGTTTTCACTGTCCAGCAGGTCGAGCAGGGTGCGCTGGCCGAGGCCGAACTGATCCTGGTAGGCGGCGCGCACGCGCATGGTGGTATCGGCGTATTCGCGGGCGGTGGGGGTTTGTTTCTTGGCGTTGACCATGGCGTTCCAGGCCAGGGTGATGTTCTCGTTGAGCATGCGCAGGGCGTTGTTGCGGATGTCCATGGCCTGGTTGATCTTGTGCGCATCCGATTGCAGGCGGGCTTTGTCACTGCCGCCGCGGAACAGGTTGTAGTTCATGATCACACCGACGCGCCACTCGTTGTCGTGGCCCTGGTCTCCCTGGATGTTGTTGTTGGCACCCACCGCCGCCTCTGCATCGAAGCGCGGGTAGAACGGCGACTTGGCGACTTCGTACTGGCTCTCGGCGGAGTTCACGTCGGCCTGGGCGGACTTGAGGTAGGGGTTGTTTTCCATCATTGCCTGACGGGCATCCGGCAGGCTCTGCGGAACCTCGCCGCGAATCGAGGGCAGGCTTTCCAGTTCGTCGGGCATGCGCCCCACGGCGCTGAAGAAGTTGGCTTCGGCATCGGCGAGATCGACCTGGGCGGTGTCCAGGTTGTTTTCCGCCAGGGCGCGACGCGCCTTGGATTGATCGAGGTCGGCATTGCTGCCGACGCCGCGCTCGGTGCGCAGGCCGATCTGGTCGTTGACCCGCAAGTGCGCCTGCAGGTTGTTGGTGGCCAGGGTCACCAGTTCCCGGCGCTTGAGTACTTCCAGGTACACCTCGATGGTGCGCAGGGCCAGGCTCTCGGCGGTGCCGCGGGTGTAGTAGGCCCGGGAGTTGACGATGGCCTGGGTGCGCCCGACTTCGTTGGCGGTGTTGAACCCGTCAAACAGCATTTGCCGCAAGCGTAGCTCCGACTGGGTGTACCAATCGATTTCTGTGTGGTGATTGCCCTGCGCGCGGGTGTTGGTGTTGTCGCTGTAGCCACGGCCATAACCGGCGTTCAGATCGAGTGAAGGATAAAAACCGCCCTTGGCGACTTTTACGTCTTCATCCGCAGACAGACGATTGTTCTCACTGGCGTGCAGCTCCGGGTGGTTGTCCAGGGTGCTTTGAATCGCCTCGGTCAGCGACATGGCCTGGGCCTGTTGTGCGCAGGCCATGGCGATCAGAATCGCACTGCAGAGCGGGGTAAATACGCGCATGGGGTGCCTCTCCCTGTGACTAATGGTGCTTGACTGTCGCCAATAATTTGGCGTTATTTTCGGCAAAAACCGTATCAAGCATGTAACAACAGAGCTAAGAACATCCTAGGCAGAAGCTAAGAAGGATTTCTCATAACGCATATGTCGAAAAAAACTTATGCGCCTCGAAAAAACCGGCACATTGTTCCCTGCACAAGCCTTGTATTTATGAGCTCTAGGGAGCTTGGCGAGGCTGGAAAAGGTTCCAACACTTTTGCAACATAGGGTGGAGAAGCGCTGGAGGGGATGGAGGCTGAACGGTTTTTAGGCGACAAAATATTGGCATGTTGCCGAAGATCCATCGTCAGCCACCCTCGTAGAACGGCTAGGCGGCGCTGAGTGAATGATTTCATTCAGTTTTGTCCCGCGATCATCAGCCCGCCTGCGTAGGCACGCGAGGCGAGATCAACGTCAGGCAAGGGCTTGCACCTTGAAGTGCGAGTGCTGCCGGGCAGAAGGTCCGTCCCGCAACCCGGCAAGGCCCTGCATGCTTTCTCTGCACAACCCAGATGCCGATGGACGTCGGCAGCGGAGGAAGGCTCATGGCAACGCTCATCGCAACCGTCAGCAAGGTCGTAGGTCAGGTGTTCGCTGTAGCGGGTGATGGAACCCGACGCGCCCTGGTCGAAGGGGATCGGCTGTTTGCCGGTGAACAACTGGTGACAGGTGCCGAGGGCGCCGTCGCGGCGCACCTGCAAAACGGCCAGGAACTGACGCTGGGACGCGGCAGTAGCATGCTTCTGAGCCCGCAACTGCTGGCCAATCAACCGGCACATGTCGACTCCGCCGAAGCGCTGACGCCCAGCCAGGCGCAATTGAGCGATGTCGAGCAAGTGCAGCAAGCCATCGCTGCCGGTGCCGACCCGACCCAGGTCGCTGAAGCCACTGCTGCCGGGCCGGGCAGTACAGGGGCGCCCGGAACTGCCGGCGGCGGTCACTCGTTTGTCCTGCTTGAAGAAGTGGCGGGTCGAGTCGACCCGGTCATCGGTTTCCCGACCGCCGGTTTCAACGGCATTCCCGAGTTTGTCCCGGAGCGTGTGGCGGGTTCGCCTGAGGACGGTGGCGACGACACGGGCACTGGGCCTTCGATCAACCCGTTGACTCCCGTGACGCCCATCAACCCCGAATTACCGGTGACCCCGCAGTTGCCGGAGAACCAGCCGGTGACCTTGTCCGGCCTGTCGGTGGCGGGCGGTGAGCTGACCTTGTTTGAAGCCAACCTGGCCAAGGGCTCGGCCAGCAACCCGGGGGCCTTGACCCAGAACGGGACCTTCAGCATTTCCGCGCCGGATGGCTTGCAGAGCCTGAGCATCGGTGGAGTCAGCATCATCAGTGGCGGCGTGGCGGTGGGTTTCCCACAGACGATCACCTCGGCCCTGGGCAACACCCTGACGATCATCGGTTATGACCCGGCCACCGGCGTGGTCAGTTACAGCTACACCCTGGTGGGGAATGAAACCCACTCGGCCGGGGATGGCAGCAACAACCTCAGTGAGCATTTCACCGTGGTCGCCAGCGACGTCAATGGCGATACGGCCAGCAACACCCTGGACATCAATATCACCGACGATGTGCCCCACGCGTTTGACGACGGCAATGGCGTTGCCGCGTCCGAAGCGCATTTGATCCTGACCGGCAACGTACTCGACAACGATGTGCAAGGGGCCGACCGGGTCGTGACTGGGCCGATCACCCCTGGGACCTTCACCGGCACTTACGGCACCCTGGTGCTGGCCGCCGACGGCAGCTACAGCTACACCCTGCACAGCAGCGATCCGGCCTTTCTCGCGCTCAAGGGCGACGTCACCGAGACCTTCAACTACACCCTGACCGACGCTGATGGCGACAGCAGCAGCGCCAACCTGGTGCTCAACGTTCACAACAACGACGACCCAGTATTGATCGACGGCCTCAATGTCCTGGGCGGGGAGCTGACGGTCTATGAAAAAGCCCTCAGCGATGGCTCGACCCCAGGCACACCGGCACTGACCCAAAGCGGCACTTTCACCGTCACCGCGCTGGACGGCGTGCAGACCCTCACCGTGGGCGGGATCAATGTGGTGACCGCGGGCGTCACCGCCGGCTTCCCACAAACCTTCACCACTGCGCTGGGCAACACCCTGACCATCACCGGCTATGACGCGGCGAGCGGGGTGGTGAGCTACAGCTACACCCTCAACGACAACGAAGCTCATCCCACCGCCAACGGCACCAACAGCCTCAGCGAGTCGTTCACCGTCACGGTCACCGACAGCAATGGCACCACCGCCAGCGACTCATTGGACGTCAACATCGTCGACGACGTGCCGCAGGCCAAGGATGACGGCAACGCCGTGACCGCCACTGAACTGCACACGGTCCTCTCCGGCAATGTGCTGGACAACGATGTGCAGGGCGCCGACCGAGTGATCACTGGTCCGGTGACGGCTGGCACGTTGGCAGGCGCCTATGGCCAATTGGTCTTGGCGGCGGACGGTTCCTATACCTACACCGTCGACCCGACCAGCCCGGCATTCCTGGCGCTCAAGGCCGATGCCCACGAAACCTTCACCTACACCCTGACCGACGCGGATGGCGACACCAGCACCGCGACCTTGACCCTGACCGTGCACAACAACGACGACCCGGTATTGATCGACGGCCTCAAGGTCCTGGGCGGGGAGCTGACGGTCTATGAAAAAGCCCTCAGCGACGGCTCGACCCCAGGCACACCGGCACTGACCCAAAGCGGCACTTTCACCGTCACCGCGCTGGACGGCGTGCAGACCCTCACCGTGGGCGGGATCAATGTGGTGACCGCGGGCGTCACCGTCGGCTTCCCACAAACCTTCACCACTGCGCTGGGCAACACCCTGACCATCACCGGCTATGACGCGGCGAGCGGGGTGGTGAGCTACAGCTATACCCTCAACGACAACGAAGCTCATCCCACCGCCAACGGCATCAACAGCCTCAGCGAGTCGTTCACCGTCACGGTCACCGACAGCAATGGCACCACCGCCAGCGACTCATTGGACGTCAACATCGTCGACGACGTGCCGCAGGCCAAGGATGACGGCAACGCCGTGACCGCCACTGAACTGCACACGGTCCTCTCCGGCAATGTGCTGGACAACGATGTGCAGGGCGCCGACCGAGTGATCACTGGTCCGGTGACGGCTGGCACGTTGGCAGGCGCCTATGGCCAATTGGTCTTGGCGGCGGACGGTTCCTATACCTACACCGTCGACCCGACCAGCCCGGCATTCCTGGCGCTCAAGGCCGATGCCCACGAAACCTTCACCTACACCCTGACCGACGCGGATGGCGACACCAGCACCGCGACCTTGACCCTGACCGTGCACAACAACGACGACCCGGTATTGATCGACGGCCTCAAGGTCCTGGGCGGGGAGCTGACGGTCTATGAAAAAGCCCTCAGCGACGGCTCGACCCCAGGCACACCGGCACTGACCCAAAGCGGCACTTTCACCGTCACCGCGCTGGACGGCGTGCAGACCCTCACCGTGGGCGGGATCAATGTGGTGACCGCGGGCGTCACCGTCGGCTTCCCACAAACCTTCACCACTGCGCTGGGCAACACCCTGACCATCACCGGCTATGACGCGGCGAGCGGGGTGGTGAGCTACAGCTATACCCTCAACGACAACGAAGCTCATCCCACCGCCAACGGCACCAACAGCCTCAGCGAGTCGTTCACCGTCACGGTCACCGACAGCAATGGCACCACTGCCAGCGACTCGCTGGACGTCAACATCGTCGACGACGTGCCGCAGGCCAAGGATGACGGCAACGCCGTGACCGCCACGGAACTGCACACGGTCCTCTCCGGCAATGTGCTGGACAACGATGTGCAGGGCGCCGACCGAGTGATCACTGGTCCGGTGACGGCTGGCACGTTGGCAGGCGCCTATGGCCAATTGGTCTTGGCGGCGGACGGTTCCTATACCTACACCGTCGACCCGACCAGCCAGGCATTCCTGGCGCTCAAGGCCGATGCCCACGAGACCTTCACCTACACCCTCACCGACGCGGATGGCGACACTAGCACTGCGACCTTGACCCTGACTGTGCACAACAACGACGACCCAGTATTGATCGACGGCCTCAAGGTCCTGGGCGGGGAGCTGACGGTCTATGAAAAAGCCCTCAGCGACGGCTCGACCCCAGGAACACCGGCACTGACCCAAAGCGGCACCTTCACCATCACCGCGCTAGACGGCGTGCAGACCCTCACCGTGGGCGGGATCAATGTGGTGACCGCGGGCGTCACCGTCGGCTTCCCACAAACCTTCACCACTGCGCTGGGCAACACCCTGACCATCACCGGCTATGACGCGGCGAGCGGGGTGGTGAGCTACAGCTACACCCTCAACGACAACGAAGCTCATCCCACCGCCAACGGCACCAACAGCCTCAGCGAGTCGTTCACCGTCACGGTCACCGACAGCAATGGCACCACCGCCAGCGACTCATTGGACGTCAACATCGTCGACGACGTGCCGCAGGCCCAGGATGACGGCAACGCCGTGACCGCCACGGAACTGCACACGGTCCTCACCGGCAATGTGCTGGACAACGACGTGCAAGGCGCCGACCGAGTGATCGCTGGTCCGGTGACGGCTGGCACGTTGGCTGGCGCCTATGGCCAATTTGTCTTGGCGGCGGACGGTTCCTATACCTACACCGTCGACCCGACCAGCCCGGCATTCCTGGCGCTCAAGGCCGATGCCCACGAAACCTTCACCTACACCCTCACCGACGCGGATGGCGACACTAGCACTGCGACCTTGACCCTGACTGTGCACAACAACGACGACCCGGTCGTGATCGACGGCCTGAACGTGTGCGGCGGAGAACTCACGGTCTATGAAAAAGCCCTCAGCGACGGCTCGACCCCAGGAACACCGGCGCTGACCCAAAGTGGCACCTTTACCGTCACCGCGCTGGACGGCGTGCTGACCCTCACCGTGGGCGGGATCAACGTGGTGACCGCCGGCGTCACCGCCGACTTCCCGCAAACCTTCACCAGCCTGTTGGGCAACACCTTGACCATCACCGGCTATGACGCGGCGAGTGGGGTGGTGAGCTACAGCTATACCCTCAACGACAATGAGGACCACCCGACAGCCAACGGTGCCAACAGCCTCAGCGAACACTTCACGGTGACCGTGACCGACAGCAATGGCACCACCGCCAGCGATACGCTGGACGTCAACATCGTCGATGACCTGCCAACCGCCAGCCCCGATAGCGCCACGGTGGGCGAGGGCGCGACAGTGAACATTTCGGTGCTCGGCAACGACGTCAATGGCGCCGACGGAGCTGCCACGGGCGGTGCGGTGATCGGTGTGCGGGCGGGTGGCAATACGGCGACCTCGGCTCTCGGTGGCCTGGGCGATCAGATCCAGGGTGCCTATGGCTACTTGACGCTGGATGCCGCCGGCAATGCGGTCTACCACAGCACCGCGAACGGGGTCTGCCCGCCCGGGGCAACGGACGTGTTCACTTACACCATCCGCGATGGCGATGGCGACGAAAGCACCACCACGATCACCATCAATGTCACCGACAGTGGGTTGATCGCTTGCGTCGACGCCTGCCTGACGGTCTACGAAAAAGCCCTGGACCTCAGCCAGGACGGCCAGGACCTGGCCCCCGGCCTGGTCATCGGCAGCGACCCGACGTCCACTGGCGAAACCGCCCACGGTTCGTTGGTCGGCTCGGTCAGCGGAGGCAGCGGGACACTCACCTACACCCTGGTGGGCAGCGCCACCGGCACCTATGGGCAAATCCTGCTCAACCCCGATGGCACCTACACCTACACCCTGACTTCGGCTCCGAAAACCGCCGGGGGCAACGACGGGCCGAACAACCTCACCGAAAGCTTCACCTACAAGGTCACCGATGCCCTGGGCAATACCGCCACCAGCAGCGTGGTGGTCAACATCGTCGATGACGTGCCCCGGGCCCAGCACTCCGAGCGTTCGGTTACGGCGGTGGGGATCGACTCCAACCTGCTGCTGGTGATCGATGTGTCTGGCAGCATGGCCGACCACTCCGGTGTCTCGGGGCTGTCGCGCATGGACCTGGCCAAGCAGGCCATCAGCGCCTTGCTCGACAAGTACGATGCCATGGGTGACGTGAAAGTGCAGATCGTCACCTTCAGCAGCAGCGCCACCGAGCAGACTTCGATCTGGGTCGACGTGGCCACCGCCAAATGGATCATTTCCACCCTGCATGCCGACGGCGGGACCAACTACGACGACGCCCTGGCTGCGGCCAAGCTGGCGTTCATCACCGAAGGCAAACTGGCCGGGGCACAAAACGTCGGCTACTTCTTCTCCGACGGTAAACCCAACGATGGCTGGGAAACCGGCCCGTCGGACGAGGCCGCCTGGAAGGCTTTTCTCGAGGCCAACGGGATCAAGAACTATGCGATCGGCCTGGGCGACGGTGTCAGCAGTGGCAACCTCAACCCGCTGGCCTATGACGGCAGCAACCATGTCAACACCAATGCGCAAGTAGTCACTGACCTCAACCAGCTCAACGCGGTGCTGTCCGGCACCGTGGGTGGTGCGCCGATCAGCGGCTTGCTGATGGGCGAGGGCGGTAGTTTTGGCGCCGATGGCGGCTTTATCAAGACCATCATCATCGAGGGCACCACCTACAGCTTCGATCCCACCGGCGACAACCACAAGGGCGCGCTGACGGTGCTCGAAGGCTTCAATCGCGGCACCTTCAACACCCTGGACAACAGCCTGAGCATTGCCACCACCAAGGGCGGCACCCTGGTGATCAACCTCGACACGGGCGAGTTCACCTACACCTCGCAGACCACCACCTCAGTGGTGCTCACCGAGCAGATTGCCTTCACCGCCAGTGACTACGAAGGCGACCTGGCCAGCCGCACCCTGACCATCAACATCCTGCCGAACGCGGCGCCGGTGGCGGTTGATGACCAGGTGATCACCAACGTCCTGTCGAAACACCTTGCGGTACCGGTTGAAGGCTTGCTGGCCAATGACACGGACGCCAATGGCGACCGCCTGAGCGCCACGCCCACCACGTTCAATACGGGCTGGATTGCCAAGGGCGAGGACTTTACCGGCAGCGGCGCGATCAACTTCGCTGGCCACCAGAACAACTTCGGCAACCGGAACCTGGCGGATGTGCGCAGTGCCTTCGCGGCGGACACCGCCGCGATGACCGCACTGCTGGTGATCAGTGGTTACCTGGGCCAGGTCAGCAACGGCAATGCCAACGATGAGGACTTCATCACCGTCACCCTGAAAAAGGGCGAGACCCTCAACCTGGACCACAACCTGGCGGCGGGGCACATCAGTCTGGAGTACTCGCTCAATGGTGGCGGGTTCCTCGGCATCGACAATCACAGCACCCTCAGTGCCGCCGAGGACGGCACCTACCGCATCCACGTGAGCAACCTCAGCAATAGCAGCGGCAGCCACGTCAATGCCGCGGAAAACTATCAGTTGGACCTGACGGTCAACTACGCCGGCGCCCATGAAAGTTCGCCGGACTTTGTCGGTAGCTATACCGCCAGCGACAACCACGGCGGTAGCGACTCGGCCTCCGTCGGCATCTCCTACCAGGCAGGGCATACCCTGACCGGCACCGCCGGCGACGACGTGCTGCTGGCCGGTGGCGGCGACAACTTGCTGAATGCCGGCGACGGCAATGATGTGCTCACCGCCGGCAACGGCAATAACCAGTTGCATGGCGGGGCCGGCAACGACCTGTTGTTCAGTGGCCTGGGCAGCGACCTGCTGGACGGCGGTGATGGCATCGACACCGCCAGCTACGCCCATGCCAGCGCCGGGGCGGTGGTCAACCTCGGCTTGCTCGGGGCGCAGAACACGGGCGGGGCGGGCCTGGATACCCTGACGGGGATCGAGAACCTGATCGGTTCGACGTTCGACGACACCCTGATCGGTAACAGCAACGCCAATACCCTGACCGGCGGCCTGGGCAACAACACCCTGACTGGCGGCGGAGGGGCCGATACCTTCCAGTGGTTACACGGCAACAGCGGGCACGACGTGGTCACCGACTTCACCCTGGGCACCGACAAGCTCGACCTGTCGCAACTGCTGCAAGGTGAAGCCGCCAGCGCGTCCTCGCTGGATGATTACCTGCACTTCAGCGTCACCGGCAGCGGTGCGTCACTGCTCACCAGCATCGACGTCAAGGCCACGATCGGTGCGCCTTCGACCCAGACCATCGACCTGGCGGGCGTCAACCTGGCCGAGCATTATGGCGTCACGCCGGGGGCCGGCGGGGTGATCGCCAGTGGGCATGATACGGCGACCATCATCAACGGCATGCTCAACGACCATTCGTTGAAGGTCGATACGGTCTGAGCGCAAGCGAGGGTCCAGGAGTGAGCACTCCTGGGCTCTCGATCCCCCTCACAACGGTTGCGGGTGCCCGATCAATCGGCCCATCGCGCCAAACAGCCCTAGTTCCTTGAGCGCTTGCAGTTCGCCTTGGGTCTCGACCCGTTCGGCAATCAGCGGCAGGTCGATGCTGTGGGTGGCGCGGTAGATGGCTTCGATGAACAGGCGCTTGTCGCTTTGCTCATCGATGGCGCGGATGTAGCTGCCGTCGATCTTCAAGTAAGCCAGGCCCAGTTGAGTCAGGTTGCCGATCTGGCTGAAGCTGCCGCCGAAGTGCTGCAGGCCGATGCGATAACCCGTGTCGCGCAGGCTCAGGCACAACTGGCGCAGGGCGTCGGGCGGTGGCAGTTGGTGTTCGTCGATTTCCAGGGTCAGCAACGGCGCCAGGTCCGGCAGGGCATTGAGGGTGTCCTGGATGATGCGCAACTGTGCGGGGTCGCGCAGGGTGCTGCCGGACAGACTCAGGGCCAGCGGTTGGCGATGTTCGGCGAGGTGTTCGAGGGTGTGTTCGAGCATCGCCAGGTCAAAGCGTGCGGCCCAGCCCAGGCGTTCGATCCAGGGCAGGAAGTGCCCGGCGGCAATGGCTTCGCCTTGCGGGTCGAGCAGGCGTGCGAGGACTTTGTGATGCAACACCTGGCGGGTGTCGGCGCATTGCACCACCGGTTGAAAGTACAGTTGCAGCTTGCCGTGGCTCAGGGCGTCGTCGATCCAGCTGCGCCAGTCGTGCTGGGTCTGGTGCTGCGGGGCGCTGGACTGTGCCAGGTACACCCACGGCCGCTCCGGTTGCAGTTGCGCCTGGGTCAGCGCCTGATCAAGGCGCATCAGCACGCTGTTGGTGCGCTCGCCGGGGACAAAGGGCACCACGCCCAGGTGCGCGACGGGCATGCAATCGCTGGCACCCGTGAGGCGCAGGTTTTCCAGGGTGGCACTGATTTCCCCGGCCAGGCGTGTCGCCTCCTGGCTGTCCAGCCCCGGGGTCAGCAGGCTGAACTCGCCGCCACGGTTGCGCGCGGCCAACCAGGCCCGCCGTTCGGGTGACTGGGTCAGGCGTTTGAGCAGTTGGCCGATGGTGGTGATCAGCGCATCGGTGTGCTGCCCGCCCAGGCGTTGGTTGAGACCGGCCAGGTCATTGATCCGGAACATAAGCAGGTGACCGGCGCTGCTTTGCTCGGTGACCAGCAGGCGCTCGGCCAGTTGCTCGTCGAGCAAGCGTCGGTTGGCCAGCCCGGTGAGGTTGTCCTGGTAGGACTCGGCGCGCAGTTTTTCACTGCGCGCCGCTTCTTCGGCAAACAGGCCCTTGAGTTTCTCGACCATCTGGTTCATCGCCAGCATGACGCGCTTGAGCTCCGGGGTCCTGGGCAGTCTGGCAGTACTGAGGAACTCCCGGTTACTGATGGCCTGTGCCTGGGTCACCAGGGTGTCGAGCGGGCGCAATTGGCGGCGCAGCAGCCAGCCGCCGAACACCGCGCTGAGCAAGCCACACAGGAGCAACCAGAGCAGGCTGCCGAGGCTGCTGTCCCAGAGTTTGGCCAAGGCAAACTGCGGGTTGCTCTGCACTTCGACCCGGGCTACCTGTTCCCAGCCGCGCATGATCAGCGCGTCACCGCCCTGGGGGCGCAGGTCGACCAGCCTGACGAACCAGTGGGGCACTCCTTGGGTTGTGGCCGCGCTGGTGCGCTCGACTAGCAGTTGCTCGTCCTCGATGTTGACCACCCGGATACTGGCGAAGTAGCCGCTGTCAAAAATCGAGCTGACCATCAACTCGATCATCGCCGGGTCGTCCACCTGGCTGGTCAGCGACAGGCCGAGCGCCGTGGCGGCGTCCTGGGCGTGGGAGCGCAATTGACCGAGCATCTGCTCGCGCGAGCTCTCCAGGCTGACAAAAAAACTGCCGCTGAAGGCCACCAGCAAGAACAGGCAGATGGCCAGGAACAACTGTTTGAGTAGCGACATAGGACGCTCCTTGTTGATCGGCGATGTTAGCCGTCGCCCACGGCAAAACCTTCGGCCTGCATCTTCTGCAGCACATCCTGCCAGCGTGACAGGCGCTTGGCGTCGCCTTTGCGTTTGCCGCCGTCCGCCCCCGGCATGTACAGGCCTTCGGCATTGAAGGCGTACACCGGCAGCAGGTCCTTGCGGTTCGAGGCGGGACGGATGTCGCTGATCAGGTTGTCGAGCACCAGCGGGTCGGCGCTGGGGGTGGCGTAGTAGGTCAGCACCATGTGCGCCTGATTGCGGGTCAGGGCCTTGACGTAGGTAATGCGCAGTTTTTCACTGGGCACGCCGAGGTTGCGCAGGCTGAAATATTTGGCCAAAGCGTAGTCTTCGCAGTCGCCGGCACCCTTGACCAGGGATTCGATGGGGGTTGCCCAATAATCAGTCTGGCGCCAGATGCGAGTGTCGTCGCGAAAGCTCAATTGCTGGTTGAAGAAGCGATTGACGGCGGTCAGCTGCTCGCGTTCGGGTTGTCGGGTTTCGCCTTGCAGCATCTGGTTCCATGCCTCGATCCGTCCCTGGGCGCTGCCCAGAGGGCCGTAGCGTTGCTCGGCCGTTTGCAGGATCTGGGTGAAATTCCAGTTCGCCCGGACATTGCCTGGCCCTGTCAGCCAAAAAACGCTCAACAGCAGCCATCCGCCGAGCCAAAGTCGGAGCGTTGACCATCCTGGGCGACGCCGACTGCGGGACATGTCTGGCTGCTCAAATGCAGATGGGTGAAGTCTAGGCGATATTTTCCGCGGGGCGGGCTCAGGTCCTGGGCAGGGTTTTCTGGCGCAGGATGTACACCGTCACCAGCACCGCGCTGGTCAGCATGAAGCCGCGAGCCCACGGCAGGGGCACCAGGTAGCACGACAGGCCGATGCTCAACCACATCAGGCCAATGGCGTAGACCTTGCCCTTGAGGGGAATACCATTGCCGTCCAGGTAGTCGCGGATCCAGGGGCCGAGGCGCGGGTGCTGCACCAGCCACTGGTAGAAACGCGGCGAACTGCGGGCAAAACAGGCGGCCGCCAGCAGCAGGAACGGGGTGGTGGGCAGGACAGGCAGGAAGATGCCGATCACTCCCAACGCTACGCTCAACCAGCCGATGGCCAGGAGCACGTAGCGCAGCATCAGGGAGCGGTTGCCTATGGGATCAGCCACAGGCAGGGACTCAGTGGTGACGAGGCTTGAGGATCGCCGGTTTTTCGTCAGGGGCGTTGCACAGCAGGTACAGCGCGGTCAGGGCTTCCGGGATCTGGACGATCATGTCGTCCATCAGGTTGGCGTCGGCGGCGATGTC
Source organism: Pseudomonas sp. P5_152 (assembly GCF_033989915.1). Classification (NCBI taxonomy): domain Bacteria; kingdom Pseudomonadati; phylum Pseudomonadota; class Gammaproteobacteria; order Pseudomonadales; family Pseudomonadaceae; genus Pseudomonas; species Pseudomonas sp. P5_152. The sequence continues at coordinate 4,680,175 of NZ_JASFAH010000002.1, forward strand.
GGAGAACTCCGGCTGCTCGTCGAACAGACCCGAACCGACCATGATCGGCAGGAGCATTTCGCTGACTTCGTCTTCGGCGGTTTCGAACCAGGCCTCTTCGCGCAGGAACACCCCTTCCATGAAGCCGATGCACCAGCCACGCAGGTCGGAGTCGTCCGGCTCTTCGCCGAGGTCGAGGTCGCACGGCAGCTCGAATTCTTCATCGGCCGCCAGCTGGCGAGCGATGTGGGCCTTGAGGGCCAGCAAGGTCGCTTCGATTTCTTCGCGCTGGGCGTCGCTGCTGTAGTGCGGTTCTTCGGCGAACAGGGCGTCGATCCATTCGCGGTCCGGCACGGTTTCCGAACAGATCGACAGGGCGGTCAGATAGCCGTGGGCGGCCACGTAGTCCAGCGCCTCGTCATGCAGCTCGTCGGCGTCGAGGAAGGCTTGCAGGCGGGTTAGTTGCTCAGCGAAGGACATTAGGGGGGCTACCTTGGGAATATACGATGAACAATTCTAGGCGTTCTTGAGCGCTCAGGCCAGCCGCGCGGCGGATTTGCCCACAATCGGCAGCTGCTGGATAAGGATATGGGGCGATCAAAGGCGGCTATTCGTCAGTGGTGTCCATTGCCGGGCAGGGCTCGGGTATACTCGCGCGTTTTGCATGCCCTGCAGATGCCCGCGCACTGCGGACAAATCCGCTAACGGATCTGTCCGTGAACTACTCGGTGTTTTGATCCAGCCTGCATCCAGGGATATTCAGCACCCATCGGAGTTTTCCATGCTCGAACAGGCTCAACGCGTCCTCAAGGACATCTTCGGCTACGACAGTTTCCGTGGCCGCCAGGGTGCCATTATTGAGCGCGTGGCCAGCGGTGGCGACGCCCTGGTCCTGATGCCTACCGGTGGCGGCAAGTCCTTGTGTTTCCAGGTCCCGGCCCTGTTGCGCGAAGGGTTGGCAGTGGTGGTTTCGCCGTTGATCGCCCTGATGGACGATCAAGTCGCCACCCTGGAAGAGCTGGGTGTGGCCGCGGCGTCACTCAACTCCACCTTGAGCGCCGAGCAGCAGCGTGACCTGGCGACGCGGATCAAGCGTGGCGAAGTGAAGATGCTGTACCTGGCGCCAGAGCGCCTGGTCCAGCCGCGGATGCTGGCCTTCCTGCAGAGCCTGGAAATCGCCCTGTTCGCCATCGACGAAGCCCACTGTGTGTCGCAATGGGGCCACGACTTCCGCCGCGAGTACTTGCAGCTGGGCCAGTTGGCCGAGCTGTTCCCCAACGTCCCGCGTATCGCCCTGACGGCCACCGCCGACAAGCGCACCCGCGAAGAAATCGTCGACCGTCTGCATTTACAGGACGCCGAACGATTCCTGTCGAGCTTCGACCGACCGAACATCTTCTACCGTATCGTCCCCAAGGAGCAGCCACGCAAGCAGTTGCTGGCGTTCCTCGCTGAACGCCGCAGCGATGCCGGCATCGTCTACTGCCTGTCGCGCAAGAAAGTCGACGAAGTGGCGGTGTTCCTCAGTGAGCAGGGCTTCCCGGCGCTGCCGTATCACGCCGGCCTGCCCAACGAAACCCGAGCCCATAACCAGAAGCGCTTCCTCAACGAGGAAGGCCTGATCATGGTCGCGACCGTGGCGTTCGGCATGGGTATCGACAAGCCCAACGTGCGGTTCGTCGCGCACCTGGACTTGCCCAAGTCCCTTGAAGCGTACTACCAGGAAACCGGTCGTGGCGGCCGTGATGGCCTGCCGGCAGATGCCTGGATGGCCTACGGCCTGCAGGACGTGGTGATGCTCAAGCAAATGCTGCAGAACTCCGAGGGCGACGAGCGTCACAAGCGCCTGGAACAGCACAAGCTCGATGCCATGCTCTCGCTGTGTGAAGAGACCCGCTGCCGCCGGCAGACCCTGTTGGCCTACTTCGACGAAGACATGCCGCAACCCTGCGGTCACTGCGACAACTGCGTCGACGGCGTGCAAACCTGGGACGCCACCGAACCGGCGCGCCAGGCGCTGTCGGCCATCTACCGGACTGGCCAGCGTTATGGCGTCGGCCATCTGGTGGAGGTGCTGCTGGGCAAGGACAACGAGAAGGTCCGCGGCGCCGGGCATCAACACCTGTCGGTGTTTGGCGTCGGCAAGGGGCGGGCGGAAGGCGAGTGGCGCTCGTTGTTCCGCCAGCTGGTGGCCCGTGGCCTGGCCGACATCGACCTCGAAGGCTACGGCGGCCTGCGCCTGAGCGACAGTTGCCGACCGCTGCTCAAGGGCGAAGTGACCCTGGAGCTGCGCCGCGACCTGAAACCGCAAACCACCGCCAAGAGCAGCTCCAGCCATGCCAGCCAACTGGTACGCGGCGAAGAGCGCGAACAGTGGGCAGCCTTGCGCGCCCTGCGGCGCAAACTCGCCGAAGAGCATGGCGTGCCGCCCTATGTCATCTTCCCGGACTCGACCCTGCTGGAAATGCTTCGCAGCCAGCCCGGCACCCTGGCGGAAATGGCCCGGGTCAGCGGGGTCGGTGCCCGCAAGCTAGAGCGTTATGGCGAGGCGTTCCTCGAAGTGCTCGGCGGCCAGGCGGAGGCGCCGAAAGTGGTGGCCGACCTGCGCCACGAACTGATCACCCTGGCACGCGCGGGCATGACCCCGCTGCAGATTGCCGGCCAACTGCAATGTTCGGAAAAAAACGTCTATACCCTGCTGGCGGAAGCCATTGGCAAACAGCAGCTGTCCCTGGAGCAGGCACTGGATCTGCCCGAAGACCTGTTGGGCGAAATCCAGGACGCGTTCCTCGACGGCGAGGGCGAATTGCCGCCGGTGGCAGAGATCGCACCGTTGTTTGTCGGTCGGGTGCCTGAGGGTGTCCTGTACTGCGTCCGGGCGGCCTTGCAGTCGGAATTCGAGATCTGAGCAGCACTTCGCAAGATGTAACGATTCAGTACAGAGTCACCCTTGCTTCGTATCAAGGGTCATGCTTAGCTGACTAATAATTAGTTTCACCCTATTTCAGTCTAATCATGAGTTCTTTATGTCGTTAACCGAACAACACCGTTTTGGCATGCAGTTGGCGCAAATGTCTCGTGGCTGGCGCGCCGAACTGGATCGCCGCCTTGCCGGGCTCGGTCTGTCCCAGGCGCGCTGGTTGGTGCTGCTGCACCTGGCTCGTTTCGAAGACGCGCCGACCCAGCGGGAATTGGCACAAAGCGTGGGTGTTGAAGGTCCCACCCTGGCCCGACTGCTCGACAGCCTGGAAAGCCAGGGGCTGGTGCAGCGCCAGGCAGTGGTGGAAGACCGCCGGGCGAAAAAAATTGTCCTGTGTGACACCGCCCGCCCGTTGATCGAACAAATCGAAACCATCGCCAACGCACTGCGCCAGGAACTGTTCGAGGGTGTGGACGAAGCCGATCTGGCTTTGTGCATGCGTGTCCACGGGCGCATCCTGGCAAACCTGGAAAAACCCTGAGGCCCGGGGCACCCGCACCTGATTAGAAGGTCTGCCCCAGGTTCATGTAGATCGCCTGTTCGTCATCGTCGTTGAACCCGTAGCTGAAGTTCAGCGGCCCCAGTGGCGTATCAAACCCCAGGAATATGCTGACGGCGTTGATGTAGCCGCTGTCGAACTCGTTGTCGTTGTTCCACGCCCGGCCGCGTTCCAGCGAGCCGCCGGCGTACAGCGGGAAGTCCAGTGGCAGGTAGGCGCGCGGGGTCAGGCGCCGGTAATAGACCGCCCGGGCCAGGCTGACGTTCTGGCCGGAGATCGAGTCCTCGCGAAAGCCCGAGAGTTGCCGCGCACCGCCCAGCAGGAAGCTGGAAGTCACCACATTGGCCTGGTCCAGGGTGCGTCCGTAGCGACCGCCGAGGATGTAGGTGTCCGGGCCGAAGCTCAAGGCCTTGTCCAGTTTGAACTCCCACTGGCGATAGCGCTGGTCCGAGCCCAGTTCCGGCTCGAACTCACGGAATGACAGGCCGATGTCTTCACCCGCGTGGGGGAAGTAGACATTATCCAGCGAGTCGAACGAGTACTTGAGCTCATAGAACCCTTCATTGAAGCTTTCGCTGGGCAGGTCCTGGTCGCCGATACGCACGTCCGCCTTGCCCCAGGCCTCGCCAACCCCCAGGCGGATCTCGCCACTGTTGCCGATCTGCCGCCCCACGTTCAGGCCAAAGCCGTAGCGCTCCAGGCGATACTCGGCCACCGGGTCGTTGTCGAGGATGGCGTCGACGTTCTGCGACTCGATCGCCGCATAAGGCGCAATGAAGTAGCGCGAGCCCACGTCCAGGGGTTGGTAGAACTCACTGTACAGCTCCTGCTGGTCGCCGATCTGCACCCGGGTCAGCCACTCGGCGCCGAGGCGGTTGATGCCGTTCATGCGGTAACTGGCGCCGATGTTGAAGGCGCTGTCGCCTTCCATGTCGTCGGACAGGTTCAGCCCCAGGCGCAGGTAGTCGGTGCCGGTGCGCTTGCCGCGCGCACGGATCACCAGGGTGTTGTCCGCGCCCTTGTGGACCACCCGGTACTGCACCTGCTCGAAGTAATCCAGGCCATACAGGGTGCCCATGTCGGTCTGCAGCCGGCCCATGTCCAGTGGTTCGCCGATGTGCTGGCGGATGTAGTAGCGGATCACGTCATCGCCGACTTTCGAATCGTTCTCGACCTTGATCGCGGTGATGATCGGGGTGCGCTGACCGGGTGCGCGGGCGGCCGTCAGTTCGGCATCCACCGTGTCAGTGGGGCGCAGGCGGGCCAGGCGGGCATCGAGGATGCGCGTGGCGCGGTAACCGGCGTCGATCATTTCCTGGGCCTTGCCGAAGTCGGTCACGCCGAAGCTGGCCAGGGCCGGCTGGACCAGCACATCATCGGGGTGCAGGGTCGCCAGTTGTTCTTCGGAGTTGCTGCGGGTCATCAGGGTGATCGACTGGTTCAGCACATCGACCACGGTTGTCAGTTGTTTACGGCTGCGCAGCGGGGTGCCGATGTCGACCACGATGGCGATATCGACGCCCATCTCGCGGGCCACGTCCAGCGGGATATTGTCGGTCATGCCGCCGTCCACCAGCAGCCGGCCGTCGAGCTCGACCGGGGCGAACACCGCCGGGATCGACATGCTCGCGCGGATCACCTGGGGCAGGTGGCCCTTGCGGAACACCACCTTTTCACCACTGGCAATGTCGGTGGCCACGGCGCGGAACGGAATCGGCAGCTTGTCGAAGTCACGGGTATCACTGGCGTGGGCCAGCAGGCTTTCCAGCAGCAGTGCCAGGTTCTGCCCCTGGATCACGCCCAGAGGCAGGCCGAGGCTGCCGTCGTCGCGAAAACTCAGTTTCTGTTTGACCAGGAAATCACGGTCGTCCTGTTTGCGTCGAAACGGCACGTCGGCCCGCGGCGGGGCGTCCGACAGCGCCTGTTGCCAGTCAATCCCCAGCGCCAGCTTTTCCAGCTCATCGACCTTGTACCCTGAGGCATACAGCCCACCGATCACCGCGCCCATGCTGGTGCCGGCGATGGCATCGATATGGATACCTTGTTCTTCCAGCGCCTTGAGCACCCCAATGTGGGCCAGCCCGCGGGCAGCGCCGCCGGACAGGACCAGGCCGATTTTCGGTCGTGGGTTTTCAGCCGCCACGACGCACAAGGGCAGTAAACACAGAAGCAGGCAGGACAGCAGGCGGCGCATCGGGTATCTCGGGTGAGCGGTAAAGGCGGCTATTATAGCGACGCCATCGAACTCAGGAGTCTCGCACACCATGTCTGCCCGTAAACCGGAAGTGGTCATCACCTATTGCACGCAATGCCAATGGCTGCTGCGCGCCGCCTGGCTGGCTCAGGAACTGCTCAGCACCTTCAGTGACGAGCTGGGCAAAGTGTCATTGGTGCCCGGCACCGGCGGGGTGTTCCAGATTACCTGTGACGACGTGCAGATCTGGGAGCGCAAGGCTGACGGCGGTTTCCCCGAAGCCAAGGTGCTCAAGCAGCGGCTGCGCGACCAGATCGATCCGCAGCGCGACCTGGGCCACAACGACCGCAGTTGAGCGCGACGCTCACTGGGCACTCGCCACCTGGCGGGGCTTGGGTCCGGTGCTGCGGCTGCCCAGCAGGCTGGAGGCGACGATGGCGATAATGATCAGCGCGCCTCCCAGGAGCATGCGCAGGCTGGGGTTTTCGTTGAACAGCAGCCAGGCCACGCTGATCCCGTAGACCGGCTCCAGGGCAAACACCACCGCCGCCGTGCGTGCCTTGATCACCGCCAGGCTGGCGACGAACAGGCTATGGGCCAGGCCGGTGCAGAACACCCCGAGCAGGCCGATCCACAGCCAGTCGAGGGCGCGAACTTCACTCAGTCCTGGCGCGGCCACCGGCAACAGGCACAACGCAACCACCACGTTCTGGCACAGCGCCGCCTGCACCGGCGGAATGCGCCCGGCGCCGGCGCGGTTGGTCAGCGACAGCAAGGAGAACAGCAAGCCGGATGCCACCGACCAGAGCAGGCCGCTGGTGGCTTGGCTGGCCAGGTCGAAATCCGGGGTCACCAACACCAGGCCGATGCTCACCAGCAGCACCAGGAGGATTTCGTTGAGGCGAATCCGTTCGCGGAAAATCAGCCCTTCGAGGATCACGGTAAACGCCGGGAAGCTGGCGAAACCCAGGGTGGCAATCGCCACGCCGGCAACCTTGACCGCAATGAAGAAACTCACCCAGTGCCCGGCCAGCAATAGGCCGCTGAGCAACAGGCGGCGCAGATCCCGGGCCTGCAGTTGGCGCCAGCCGGTGCTGCTGGCGAACCGCGCAAAAAATGCCAGGGCGAGCACGGCAAAGGTCGCGCGGCCGAAGACGATGATGGCGGGGGAGGCGGCGGCGAGTTTGCCGAGGACACCGGTCAGGCCAAACATCAGTGCACCGATGTGCAGGGCGCCAAGGGCGGAACGGGGAGTCATTTCAATCCTTAAACAGAAGAACGCAGTCTTGCTATTGAAGCGCGCCAGGTGCGGGGCTGTCTGTCGCCAGACTCGCGTTTTCTAGCGCCAGCCTAGCGTTCGTTCACCGTGCGTCGCAACGCGCCGGGGGATGAGCCGAATTCGCGCAGCACCGCAGCGGCGAACGCGCTTTGCGAGGCATAGCCGACCCGGCAGGCGACCTCACCGATGGGCAGCGCGGTTTCGCGCAGCAACTTGACCGCGATATGCAGGCGCCGACTGCGGATATAGTCCATCGGGGTCTGCCCGCACTCGGCGACGAACCGGGCATGCAGGCGGGCGCTGGACAATCCTGCGATTCGGGCCAGGTCAGCGACTTGCAGCGGGTAGGCGGCGTACTGGTCGATGTGCCCATTGAGGGCGGCGTAGGGCAAGCGTTTGCTGGCGACCTGGTGTGGCGCCGCACTGTTGAGACTGGCCAACAGCAAAATCGCGCCTTGCTGGGCAATCAGCGGATCCTGCACCGGACTGCTGGCCAGCCAGCTCACCAGCTGACTCTGTCCGGCGTCCAGCGGCAGCCGGCCCGGGGTGTCGAGCAGGCGCCGACTGGCCTCGGCGTGCTCACCCAACGATTGCACCAGCCATTGTTCACTTGGCACGTCGAGCACCAGGCAGCGGCTGCCTTTCGGGCTGCCGCAGGCATGATGGGCGCCTTGGGGGATCACCACAAAACTCTGCTGCACCACTTGGCTGCCCTGGCCGCCGACCTCGAAATCGAGTGCGCCCGACAGGCCGAACACCAGTTGTGCGTGGTCGTGGCTGTGGACGATCAGGTCGTGGCTGTATTGGCGTAGCGTGAGGATCGGTCTCATCACGGTCTCCTGGGCAGGACCGCAGTTTACACCGACGGGGTCCTGTTCCGGGCTGTCATCGGATTGGCGTATTTGTGTCATGGGTCATTAATCGCTGCGGTGCAAGCTTGCGAAAACTCTCGCAGAGGTTGCCCATGACCCGTGCCGAACTCGCCAAGCCCAGCCGTAAACAACGCGTGCGCACCTTATGGATCTCCGATGTGCACCTGGGCACCCGGGATTGTCAGGCCGAGCATCTGTCGCAGTTTCTCAAGGGCTATCACGCCGACAAGGTGTACCTGGTCGGCGACATCATCGATGGCTGGAAGCTGCGCAGCGGCATGTACTGGCCCCAGGCGCACACCAACGTAATCCGGCGCCTGCTGACCATGAGCAAGCGTGGGACCGAGGTGATCTATGTCACCGGCAATCACGACGAGTTCCTGCGGCGCTACTCCCGGTTGATCCTGGGCAATATCCAGTTGGTGGACGAGGCGATCCACGTCACGGCCGATGGGCGGCATCTGTTGGTGATCCATGGTGATCAGTTCGACGTGATTACCCGTTATCACCGCTGGTTGGCGTTCCTCGGGGACTGGGCCTACGAACTCACCCTGACCCTCAACCGCTGGCTCAACCACTGGCGTGCCCGCTATGGCTACGGTTACTGGTCGTTGTCGGCGTACCTCAAGCACAAGGTCAAGACGGCGGTCAGCTTTATCAGCGATTTTGAACAGGCGATTGCCCACGAGTGCGTCAAGCGCGGGCTGCACGGGGTGGTGTGCGGGCATATCCACCACGCCGAGATTCGCAAGGTGGGCGAGGTGGACTACCTCAATTGTGGCGATTGGGTGGAGTCCTGCACCGCGCTGATCGAACACTGGGACGGCACGATCGAACTGTACCGCCTGGCCGATGCCCAGGCGCGCGAGGCCCAACTCAATGCCATCAAGGTCGCCGAACCGGCCTGATCCCGCTCATTGTCTGTAAACAACCCAGTCACCGTGGGAGCGGGCTTGCCCGCGATGAGGCCGGCACATTCATCACCGGGGGGCCTGACACACCGCTATCGTCGGAACGCCGCCCGGAGCAAGCTCGCTCCTACGGGATTGGGTGTATGGAAAATCCGCGAGCCTCCAAAACCCTGTGGGAGCGGGCTTGCCCGCGATGAGGCCGGCACATTCATCACCGGGGGGCCTGACACACCGCTATCGTCGGAACGCCGCCCGGAGCAAGCTCGCTCCTACACCATCGCCGCGCTGTAGATGGAGTTTTTCGGCCGGGCGAACAGGCGTTCCATCATCGGCTCGAAGAAGCTCAGGGGCAGGGTGTCATAGCTGGGGTCAAACGCCGCGGCGTCGTATTTGGCGCAGAACTCGATAGTCTGGCGGTACTGCGGGTGTTCGCTGAACTGCTCGCGCAGGTGTCGGTCCATGCCCAGGTGATGGAAGAAGTAGTAACCCTGGAAGATCCCGTGCTGTTCCACCATCCACAGGTTCTCGGCACTGACAAAAGGCTTGAGGATGGCCGCGGCAATGTCCGGGTGGTTGTAGCTGCCGAGGGTGTCGCCAATGTCGTGCAGCAGCGCGCACAGCACGTACTCCTCGTCACGTCCGTCGCGCCAGGCCCGGCTGGCGGTTTGCAGGGAGTGGGTCAAGCGGTCCACGGGAAAACCGCCAAAATCACCCTCGAGCAATTTCAGGTGCGCCACGATCCGGCCTGGCAACTGCTTGGCGTAGGCGCTGAAGTCGGCCGCGATGATGCTCCAGTCTTCCTGCGTACCGTCTTTCATGTGGGTGAAACGGGCGTGGGCATTCATCGGCTATCCTCTTGTTCTCTTGCCGGGATGAGTCTGAGTGTAAGGCCTGGCTGCGGGCGCACAGTGGCCGCGCAGGACGGCTTGATGACCCGGCGGGCCTAGAACGGCACCTTGCCGACGATCATGTCGCGGTACATGACAAAATCGCCGAGCAGGCTGTAAAGCGGGTGCTGGAAGGTTGCTGGACGGTTCTTCTCATAGAAGAAATGCCCCGCCCAGGCGAAGCTGTAGCCGGCCAGTGGCAGCGCCAGCAATAACAGGAAAGCGCCCTTGGCAATGGCCAGGGCAAAAATGAAAATCACCAGGGTGGTCCCGATAAAGTGCAGTCGTCGGCAAGTGCTGTTGCTGTGTTCGTCGAGGTAATAGGGGTAAAACTCGGCGAAGCTGTTGAATCGTCTGACGTTTTCCACGACTGCAATCTCTGTGAAGGACGGTATGGCCAAGCGGATGTGCAACGGGCAGCTTAATTGAGTCTAGAGTGATCATTGGCATCGGCCAGTGACAATAGGCGCCACATTAGTATCCTTGGGAAATCGGCCGTGAAACGCGACTTATCAAGTAAGAAAATCCCATGAGCGAACGAACGACTTCTGCAAGCTGGGCGATGGGGATTGTCAAGGCACTGGAAATGGACGGCCTGGATTGCCGGGCCCTGTTCCAGCAGCTGGGGCTGGACTTTGCAGCGCTGGACGATCCCGATGCGCGTTTTCCACAGGACTCCATGACCCGGCTCTGGCAGCTGGCGGTTGAGCTGTCCGGCAATCCGGCGATTGGCCTGAACATGGGCAAGGTGGTGCGCCCGGCGTCCTTTCATGTCGCCGGCTATGCATTGATGTCCAGCCAGACCCTGGCCGAGGGATTTCAGCGCCTGGTGCGTTATCAGCGGATCATTGCCGAAAGTGCTGACCTGAGCTTTCGCCTGCTACCCGAAGGTTATGCACTGATCCTGACGGTGCACGGCGACCATCTGCCACCGACCCGGCAAAGCGCCGAAGCCTCGCTGGCCTGTGCCCTGGGCCTGTGCGGCTGGCTGACCGGACGCACCCTGCAACCGCGCAAGGTGCTATTCCAGGGCGCGCTGCCGCTGAACCTCGCGCCCTACAAGGAAGCCTTCCATGCCCCGCTGGAATTTGATGCGCCCTACGATGCGTTGATCTTCGAACGGGCAGACATGGAGGCCCCGCTGCCTACCGCCAATGAGGCGATGGCGGTGCTGCATGACCGGTTTGCCGGTGAATACCTGGCGCGATTTTCCGAAAGCCGGGTGACCCACAAGGCCCGGCAGGTGCTCTGTCGCCTGTTGCCCCAGGGCGAACCCAAGCGCGACACCGTGGCGCAAACCCTGCATCTGTCCCAGCGCACCTTGCAGCGGCGCCTGCAGGAAGAGGGCACGAGCTTTCAGACGCTGCTCGACGATACCCGCCGCGAACTGGCCGAGCAGTACCTGGCGCAACCGAGCATGACCCTGCTGGAAATTGCCTACCTGCTGGGGTTCGCCGATCCGAGCAACTTCTTCCGTGCTTTCCGCCGTTGGTTCGACAGCACACCCGGTGAATACCGGCTGCGCCTGGTCGACTCGCCGAAAGTCCTCAGTGACGCCAGAACGCCGGAATACACAGCACAAACACGGTGATGATCTCCAGCCGCCCGAGCAGCATGCCCACCGAGAGAATCCACTTGGCGGCATCGGGCAGGGTGGCGAAGTTGCCGGCCGGGCCAATGGTTTCGCCCAGGCCTGGGCCAACCCCGGAAACGGTGCTGGCCGCGCCGGTCAGGGCGGTCATCCAGTCCACGCCGAGCAGCGACAGCAGCAGGGCGATGACGCAGATGGTGATGGCGAAAAAGAACGAGAAGGTCAGGATCGAACGCACGATCTCTTCATCGAGGCGATGGCCGTTGTACTTCTGTTTGATCACCGCACGCGGGTGAATCAATTGGTTCAGGTTGGCCTTGAGCAGGATATAGGCGACCTGGAAACGAAAGATCTTGATCCCGCCGGCGGTTGAACCCGAGCACCCGCCGACAAAACCCAGGTAGAAGAACAACATCAGCGAGAAGTTGCCCCACAGGCTGTAGTCCCCCAGCGCAAAGCCGGTGGTAGTGACCACGGACGTGACGTTCAGCGCCACGTGGCGCAAGGCGTCGAGCCAGTGCAGGTTGGTGGTCCACCAATACCAGGTCCCCAGGACCAGCCAGGTAACCAGCAGCATGCCCAGCAGCCCCTGGACCTGTTGGTCCTTGATCAGCGCCCGGCGATTGCCGCGCAAGGTCGCCACATACAGGGTGAACGGCAGGCTGCCGAGAATCATGATCACCACCGCGACCCAGTGCACCGCCGGTGCGGTCCATTTCGCCAGGGACTGGTCGGAGGTGGAGAAACCACCGGTGGAAATCGCCGACATCGCGTGGTTGATGGCATCGAACGGCGTCATCCCAGCCCACCAGAACGCCAGGCTGCCAAGAATGGTGATCCCGACATAGGCGGCAACGATCAGGCGCGCCACCATGTGCGAGCGCGGCATGACCTTTTCCGAGCGGTCCGAGGATTCGGTCTGGAACAGCCGCATGCCACCAATGCGCAGCAGCGGCAGAATCGCCACCGCCATGCCGATAAAGCCGATCCCGCCCAGCCAGTGCAACAGCGAGCGCCACATCAGGATGCCCGGAGACATGTTGTCCAGGCCACTGAGTACAGTCGCGCCGGTGGCGGTGATGCCGGACATGCTTTCGAAAAACGAGTCGGTGTAGCTGATGTGCTGGGTCAACAGGAACGGCAGCGCCGCAAAGATACACACCACTACCCAGCTGGAGACAGTCAGCAGGTACATGTCGCGCGGACGCAGGTGCACATGCTCGGGGCGCCCGGGGATGACCAGGGCCAGGCCGGCAAGAAAGGTGATCAGGCTCGACCAGAGGAACGAGGGCAGGTCGCTGGTGCGTTCGTAGATCACCAGCGTCGCCATCGGCACAACCATGCTGATAGACAGGGTGATCAGGAAGATGCCGATGATGAAACCAATGATCCGTAAGGTCGGCAACGCCATGAAGTCCGCTCGGGCTGATGTGGGAGGGCGCCATTCTACCTGCGGGGCGGGACATGTAAACCGGCATCCGGTGGGCACTTACCGCTAGAATAGCCAAACTTTTTTTCAGGAGGTGGCCGATGCAGGCTCTCGACGCTTTGCTCAACCGTGTTTCCGTTCCGCGTTTGCTTGATCCGGCACCGACTGCCGAACAACGCGAAGTGCTGTTTGGCGCCGCCATGCGCGCGCCGGATCACGGGCATCTGCAGCCGTGGCGTTTCTTGACGGTCGAAGGTGAGGCACGCGAGCAATTGGGCGAGATCCTGGCCCAGGCCGCGCTGTTGCAGGATGCCGAAGCCCCGCAGGCGGTGGTGGACAAGGCCCGCAACGGACCGCTTCGAGCACCATTGGTGGTCGTGGTGATCGCGCGCTTGCAGGATCACCCCAAGTATCCGAAATCCGAACAGTTGCTGGCAGCGGGCTGCGCGGCCCACGGGATTCTGCTGGCGGCCTACGCCCAGGGAATCGGCGCGGTATGGCGCACCGGCGAGCTGGCGTACTCGGCGCACGTGGCCAAGGGCCTGGGCCTGGCCGAGGGGGAGGAGGTGATTGCCTTCCTGTACCTGGGTACCCCGCAGAAAGAACCACGGGTTGCCGAGAAGGTCGACCTGTCGCAGTTTGTCAGCGCCTGGTCGGTCCAGGGCTGAACAACGCCTCTAGCCAAGCCCCTGTGGGAGCGGGCAGTCGGGGTGTTGGATTAGGCCGAGTACATATCCATTTTTGCGGTAACGGCCTCCTATGGTTCCGCTTTTACAGCGGCTCACTTTTGGAGGAGCCCAAAAGTAAGCAAAAGGCTCTTGCCCCACCACTCGGCACCTCGCTTGGGCTCGGTGTTCCCTCACTCCGGCTTGAATCCGTACCCACGGCTTCAAGCCTGCGTTCGGCCAGCGTGGTTAACGGGGCGCCCAGGATCAAAAGCCAGAGCCAGAGCCAGAGCCAGATCAAAAGATTGCTGACTTCGTCAGCGTCTTAGGAAGTAGAAGCCACACCGCGCATGCCCTAGCGATCAGGTCGGCTCTAAGGCCGCCTCGCTTTGTTTTTGATCCTGGGCGCCCCGTTAACCACGCTGGCCGTACTTCGATATTGATTTGGGGGGTAAACCGGCAGGACGCCGGTTTAGCCGCACTGGGCCAGGGACGGCCCATTGCGGCGGCCCCCAAATCAATGTCGGAGTACGGGCATGCCGAGCCTAAGCGAGGCACCGAGTGGTGGGGTAAGAGCGTTTTGCTTACTTTTGCCTGGGCCGGCATTCCGGCTGTTCAAAAGTGAGCCGCCGTCAGGCGGAACCATAGGAGGCCGTTACCGAAGAATGGATATGTACTCGGACCAGGATCCAACATCCTGGTCGGCCCAGAGGTCACTACGCAAGCAGGTGCAACGTCGCACTACAGTTGTGTAGATACTTATGCCCATCGCTGGCGAGCCAAATGCGGGCGTCAGTTCCCCAAAAAGGCGGAGCCGGGCTCAGGTGCTGGCCCTCGGCTCCAGTGGCAACTCCAGGCTGGCGATGAATCCGCCTTCTGGGTGATTGGCCAGGGTCAGGCTGCCACCGTGACGCTCGGCGGCGCGGCGGGCGATGGCCAGGCCCAGGCCATGGCCGGGGGCAGTCTGGCCGGGCGCGCGGTAGAAGGGTTCACCCAACTGCGCCAGATGCTCGGCGTCGACCCCGGGACCGTGGTCGCGCACGCTGAGCACGATACGTTCACCCTGGTGCCGGGCCAGGACTTCGATCGGCCGTCCGCTCGGGTTGAAGCGCTGGGCGTTGCGCAACAGGTTGTCCAGGGCCCGCTCAATCATGGTCGGCCAGCCCTTGAGCTGCAGGTTTGGTTCGGCTTCGACCCGGATCTGCTGGTCCGGCGCAGCGAGCTTGGCATCGCGCTGCACGCTGCCCAACAACAGGTTGAGGTCCACTGTCTCGGCGCTGGCGTTATCGGCATCGACCCGCGCCAAAACCAGGATTTCACTGATCAAGGCCTCCAGGCGGTCGCATTCGCGCGTCAGGCGCGGCCAGAGTTTTTCCCGCTCTTCGGGGCCGGCTCGTTCGGCCAGGGCCAGGGCGATGCGCAAGCGCGCCAGGGGCGAGCGCAGTTCGTGGGACACGTCACGCAGCAATTGCCGCTGGCTGCCGATCAGGCTCTGCAAGCGTGCGCCCATGCGGTTGAAGTCATTGGCCAATACGCCGAATTCATCGCGCCGGTTGGCCAGGCGCGCCAGGCTGTTCTGCTGGTACGTGGTCTGGCCCAGGTCATGCACCGCGCCGCGCAAGCGGCTCAGGGGGCGGGTGATGGACAGCGTCACCAGCAGGCTGAAGAGGGTCAGCACCACCAGCGCAATACCCAGCGCGCTCAAGGGCCAAAGCAGGCTTTCGCGATGCCAGCTATCGAGTTCCGGGTGGGGTATGCGGTAGATCAGCAGGTAGGTTTCACCGGTTTTTGGGCTGGTGTACTCGGCGGTCAGGCGCCGCCACGGCAGGTGCCGGTCGTTATTGTCGTTCTGCCGGGCCTCGAAGGCCGCCGCACGACGCGGGAAGGTCCCGCGCACCACCGGGTCACCGCTTTCGTTGAGCACCTGGACGTCGATGTGATAACGCCGCTTACGTTTTTCCAGCAGCGTTTGTGCGGCGTCCTCGCCGTTTTCCTCGTACAACTGGGTCCACTGCTGCGCCAGGGTATTGAGACCGGGATGTCGACTGAGAATCCAGGCGTCCTGGTTCAGCATGTGCCCAAGCAGTATCGATAGCCCTGCTACCAGGGCGATGGCCAGCCAGAAACTGGCGAGAATGCGCCAGAACAATGAACGCACGGGAAACCCTCAAACAAGGAAAGCCCAATGGCGGGGACCATTGGGCTGGGGGAGTAACGCTAGAGCATTATTGCGCTTTTTGCGGTTGTTGCGCTTTCCACGCCTGGAACTGTGCCCATTCGGCCTTGCGTTCGGCGCGCTTTTTCTGAATGGCGTCGAACTTCTGCTGCTGGTCAGGCTTGAGCAGCGCCCGGACCTCGGTTTCGGCTTTCTGGTGACGGGCGGCGATTTCGTCCTTCATGGCTTTCTGGTCGGCTGGCGACAGTTTTTCCAGGTATTTGTCGACCAGCTGCTTACGCTCGTGCATCTGCTCGCCCATGATCTTGCGGATCTGCTCGCGTTGTTCGCGGCTCAGGTCCAGCTGGCTGTAAGGGCCCTTGCCGTGATCGTGCATCTGAGCGCCGTGGCGTGGGCTGTCCATCGGGCCCATCGGCCCCTGGCCTTCTGGCATGGCCATGGCAACGGTGGGCAGGGCGGCAGCGAACAGCACAGCGATAAGGGTCTTGCGCATGGTGTATCTCCTTGTCTCGTTCCCGGTGTGTTCCGGATGAGTGCAGATTACGCAGATCAAGGTCAGCGGCGGTCAGCGAAGCGTAAAGCTTGGGTAAAGACGGTCGCAGGGGCTCCTGACATTGGCCCCGGCCTACTGAACTCAGAGGCTGTAGTAATAACCGCGGCTGCGCAGGGCCACGATGCGCGGGCGGCCATCGGGGTGCGGGCCGATCTTCTTGCGCAGGTTGCTGACGTGCATGTCCAGGCTGCGGTCGTAGAGGGTCAGCTTGCGGCCGAGGGCGATCTGCGCTAGCTCCTGCTTGTCCAGCGGCTCGCCAGGTTGCTTGAGGAGGGCTTCGAGCAGGCGGCTTTCGGAGACGGTCAGGGTGTATTCCTGCTGGTCGATGCTGACCACGCCCCGCGCTGGGCTGAAGCACAGGTCGCCGAGTTCCACCTGGCTGGACACGGCCGTCGGGTGACTGCGGCGCAGTACGGCGCGCAGGCGGGCGGTCAATTCCCGAGGGTCGCAGGGCTTGGCCAGGTAATCGTCGGCCCCCAGCTCCAGGCCGAGGATCCGGTCCAGCGGTTCGCCACGGGCCGAAAGCATCAGCACTGGCAGCTCGGGGTGGTCGTTGCGCAATTGCTTGAGCAGTTCCAGGCCGCTGCCGTCGGGTAGCATCACGTCCAGCACCACGGCCGCCGGCGCGAACTCGGCCAGGGCGCGGCGGGCGCTCAGTCCGTCGTGGCAGGCGCGCACGACAAAGCCTTCCTGGCTCAGCCAGCTACCGAGGAGCTCGCACAGCTCCTGGTCATCATCAATCAGTAACAGCTCGCTCATGACTTACTCAATTTAGCCATTGTCGATGTGGGGGGTGTCCATTCCTGGCAACGATATCGCAATGCAGGGCGGCGCGCGCGACTGGCCTGCCACGACGAACCCGTGCGGCTGAGTGGTCAGCTGGACAGGGCGGGGTGAAAAACCTGAGGCGGGTGGGTTGAAACAAACATTGCGAGCACTATGGAGTGCGCGATGAACACAAGGTTCACCGCGCCGCCAGGCTTCTTAAGGCAGGACTTGCTTGAACGGCTTGACCAGGACGTTGGCGTAGACACCGGCGTCGATGTACGGGTCGGCATCGGCCCAGGCCTGGGCAGCTTCGAGGGAGGCGAATTCGGCGACGATCAGGCTGCCGGTGAAACCTGCGGCGCCTGGGTCATTGCTGTCCACTGCCGGGTGCGGACCGGCCAGGACCACGCGGCCTTCGGCCTTGAGTTGTTGCAGACGCTCAATGTGCGCAGGGCGGGCGGCCAGGCGAGCTTCCAGGGAGTTGGCGACGTCTGTGGCAATAATTGCGTAAAGCATGTCAGTCCTCGGTTTTTGGCGTAGTGGGATCGGCGTCGTGCAGGTGACGGGACAGGTAGATACCTTGCGCCACCAGGAACAGCAGGGTCATGCCCAGGCTGCCGAAGACCTTGAAGTCGACCCAGATGCTCTGGAAGGTAAACGCGACGAACAGGTTGGCGGCCCCGCAGAACAGGAAAAAGCCGATCCAGGCGATGTTCAGGCGGGTCCACACCGCATCCGGCAGGGTCAGTGCGTGGCCCATGATGCGCTTGATCAGGAGTTGCTCGCCGATGAAGTGACTGCCGATAAACCCCAGGGCAAACAACCAGTTGACCACCGGCGCCTTCCACTTGAGGAAGGTTTCACTGTGGAAGGCCAGGGTCAGGCTACCGAACACCAGGCAGGCGACGAGGGTCAGCCACTGGCTTTTTTCCAGTTTGCGCTGGGTGATGAACAAGGTGCCATAGACCACCAGGGAACTGACGATGAGCATCGCGGTGGCGCTGTAAATACCGCCTACAGTCAATGGATAGCCGGCAATGTCGACGACCCGGGGGTCGATTTTGAAGACGATGAAAAACAGCAGGAGCGGGATGAAGTCGATGAATTGTTTCACAGTGGCAGCCAGAAGCAGGATGTGGCGGCATAATAACAAACATATTGGGTCGCGATAGCGCCAGCTGATTTGAGGTTACACATCCTGTGAATGTTGATTTGCACTGCCATAGCACGGCCTCCGATGGCGCCCTGGCGCCTGCGGTACTGGTGGCGCGGGCGTTCGAGAAAGGCGTGCGAGTCCTGGCCCTGACCGACCACGATACCCTCGAAGGCCTCGACGAGGCCCGCGCTGCCGCACAAGCGCTGGGCATGCAACTGGTCAACGGTGTCGAGTTGTCCTGCACCTGGGGCGGCGCCACCATTCATGTGCTGGGCTATGGCTTCGACGTCAATGCCCCGGCGCTGGTCGAGGCCATCGCCCGGCTGCATGACGGGCGCTGGCTGCGCTCGGAAGAAATCAGCCGCAAGCTGGAGCTCAAGGGCATGCCCGGGGCGCTGGAAGGTGCGCGGGCGATCCAGCAGGAACTCGGCGACAGTGGCAATGCCCCGGCCCGCCCGCACTTCGCCGACTATCTGGTGCGCGCCGGCTACGTCAAGGACCGCGCCGAAGCGTTCCGCAAATGGCTGGGCGCGGGCAAGCTGGGGGACGTCAAGCAACACTGGCCGACGCTGGAGGAAACCGTCGCTACCCTGCGCGCCGCGGGTGCCTGGGTCAGTCTGGCCCATCCATGGCACTACGATTTCACCCGCAGTAAACGCCGGCGCCTGATTGGCGACTATATTCAAGCGGGTGGTCACGCTATCGAAGTGGTCAACGGGCACCAACCGGCCGAGCAGGTCGGCAGCCTGGCCATTCTGGCGCGTGAGTTCGGTCTGCTGGTCAGTGCCGGCAGTGATTTCCATGGCCCCGGAGGCTGGTCCGAGATCGGCGAGTACCGCCCGCTCCCGGAGGATCTGCCACCGCTTTGGTGTCGATTCAAACATGACCCAATTATTGCCGCCGTCTGAACAGGTAGAAAATGTGAGTCAATTTTTCCAGATTCATCCGGAAAACCCGCAAGCGCGCCTGATCAAACAGGCTGTCGAAATCATCCGCGCCGGCGGGGTGGTGATCTATCCCACCGACTCGTCCTACGCTATTGGCTGCCAGATCGGCGACAAGAACGCCGTGGAACGCGTGCGGCGCCTGCGCCAGCTGGACGACAAGCACAACTTTGCACTGATCTGCAGCGACCTGTCGCAATTGGGGGTGTTCGCCAAGATCGACACCGGTACCTTCCGCATCCTCAAGGCGCACCTGCCAGGCCCGTACACCTTTATTCTCAACGCCACCCGCGAGGTGCCGCGCCTGTTGCTGCACCCGAAAAAACGCACCATCGGCCTGCGGGTGCCGAGTCATCCGATTGCCCTGGCCCTGCTCGAACAGCTGGGCGAGCCGCTGATGAGCGTGACCCTGATCATGCCCGGCGACACCGATCCCTTGAGCGATCCCTACGAAATGCGCCAGTTGCTCGAGCATCAGGTCGACCTGATCATCGACGGCGGCTTTGGCGGCATCAAGGCCTCCACGGTGATCAACCTGGCCGATGGCGAGCCAGAAGTGATCCGCGTCGGCTGCGGCGACCCGGCCCCGTTCATGGCCGAGGCCTGAATGTCGGTGGTGGAAACCGTCGACAGCCAGGCGGGCGCGCAGCAGGAACTGCCATTTGCCATGGTCTATGGCCAGGCGGTCATGGAAATGCCGCAGGACCTGTACATTCCGCCGGACGCCCTTGAGGTTTTTCTCGAGGCCTTCGAAGGTCCGCTCGACCTGTTGCTGTACTTGATCCGCAAACAGAACATCAACATCCTCGACATTCCGGTGGCGGAAATCACCCGCCAGTACATGGGCTACGTCGAGTTGATGCAGTCGGTGCGCCTGGAGCTGGCTGCCGAATACCTGGTGATGGCGGCCATGCTGGCCGAGATCAAGTCACGCATGCTGCTCCCGCGGTCGGCAGAGATCGAAGCGGAAGAAGACGACCCGCGCGCCGAACTGATCCGCCGCCTGCAGGAATACGAACGCTTCAAGGCAGCCGCCGAAGGCATCGATGGCCTGAGCCGGGTCGGTCGCGATGTCGTGGTGCCCAAGCTGGACGCCCCCGAGGCGCGGGCGCGCAAGCTGTTGCCGGAGGTCCGGCTCAGTGAGCTGTTGCTGTCCATGGCCGAAGTACTGCGCCGTGGCGACATGTTTGAAAGCCATCAGGTCAGCCGCGAGGCCCTGTCTACCCGCGAGCGTATGAGCGATGTGCTGGAGCGGCTCAAGGGTGGCGGTTTTGTGCCCTTTGTCGAGCTGTTCACCGCTGAAGAAGGACGCCTAGGTGTGGTCGTGACCTTTATGGCGATCCTCGAACTGGTCAAGGAATCCCTGGTCGAGCTGGTGCAGAATGAGCCCTTTGCGGCTATCCATGTGCGGGCGCGAGCCGAATAACGAGCAAAATCCATGAATCTGAGTGAACCCCGCGAGCTGGCGCCACTGCTTGAAGCCTTTCTGTTGGCCTCGGGAAAACCGCAATCGATGGAGCGCCTGTTCGAGCTCTTCGAAGAAGGCGAACGTCCGGAACCGCCGGTCTTCAAGAAGGCCCTGGCGATCCTGGGCAAGTCCTGCGAGGGCCGCGCCTTTGAGTTGAAGGAAGTCGCCTCGGGCTACCGCCTGCAAATTCGCGAAAAGTTCTCGCCCTGGGTCGGACGCCTGTGGGAAGAGCGCCCGCAGCGCTACTCGCGGGCCATGCTGGAGACCATGGCGCTGATTGCCTATCGCCAGCCGATCACCCGTGGCGAGATCGAGGATGTGCGGGGCGTGGCGGTCAACAGCAACATCGTCAAGACCCTGCTGGAGCGCGAGTGGATCAGGATCGTCGGCTACCGCGAAGTTCCCGGGCGACCGGCGATGTTCGCCACCACCAAGGCCTTTCTCGACCATTTCAATTTGCAGAACCTCGACGACCTGCCGCCCCTGGCCGAGCTGCGTGAGCTGGAGCCCGAGCCGATGCTCGAGTTCGACGACGCCCCGGTTCCGCCCAGCCTGCAAGCGCTGGCCGACGCCAGTGCCGAGCCGGAAGAGCCGAAGGATGAAACCAGTTTCCATAGCCTGTTGCTGGAACTGGACTCGATGGAGGAGGGGATCAAGACCGACTTCGACGACCTGCTGCGCGATGGTGAGCCCGGTGAGCAGTCGGTGACGGACGAGGTAGCGCCTGAGGTCGAGGTCGAGTCTGAAGCCGAGCCAGAGCCTGAGCCGGAATCCGAACCCGATATCCTGGGTGTCGCCCAGGCTCGGGAAAAACTCCTGGCCGCGGTTGCCGCCCTGGAGTCGCCGCAGCCGCAGCCTGAACTGAGCGACGAGGAAGCCGAAGCCCTGGCGCTGGCCCAAGCCATCGAAGCCGAACGCCGTCAGTTCGACGACTGACACCGATCAGCGGAAAAAACCGATAGTCGACCGTTTATCAGCTAGTCTCTGATGCGCGAGCCGCGCCATGAGCGTATGATTCGCGACCCTTTGGCGATCCCTTCGCCAAACGCCCCGCTTTTACGACTTCAGGCCACGCCTGAACAGACCACACCGGGAGGTGCCCAGATGAGTATCAACGACCAGAAAGACGACCAGGAAATCGGCCCAGCAGGCGAAAAACTGCAGAAAGTCCTCGCCCGTATCGGCGTCGGCTCGCGCCGTGACGTAGAAGCCTGGATCAGCCACGGCCGAATCAAGGTCAATGGCAAAGACGCCACGCTCGGTCAGCGTGTCGACATGCACGACGCCATCACCATCGATGGCAAGGTGATCAAGCGTGAAGAAGCGGCCGAATCGGTCCGCCGCGTGATCATGTACAACAAACCCGACGGCGAAATCTGCACCCGTGTCGATCCGGAAGGCCGTCCGACCGTGTTCGACAAGATGCCGCGTCCCAAAGAAGGGCGCTGGATCAACATCGGCCGCCTGGACATCAACACCACCGGTCTGCTGATGTTCACCACCGACGGTGAGCTGGCCAACCGCCTGATGCACCCTTCCTACGAAATGGACCGCGAATACGCGGTGCGTGTCCGTGGTGAAGTCGACGACGAGATGATCGAGCGCCTGAAGGCGGGCGTGGTCCTCGAAGACGGCCCGGCCAAGTTCACCGACATCAAGCAGGCGCCAGGTGGCGAAGGTTTCAACCACTGGTACCACTGCGTGGTGATGGAAGGTCGCAACCGCGAAGTACGTCGCCTGTGGGAATCCCAGGGCCTGGTGGTCAGCCGCCTGAAGCGTGTGCGTTTTGGTCCGGTGTTCCTCAACTCCGACCTGCCGATGGGCCGCTGGCGCGAAATGAGCCAGTACGAAGTCGACATTCTGAGTGCTGAAGTTGGCCTGACCCCAGTGGCCATGCCGCAGATGAACGCCAAGAGCAAAGACAAGCTCGATCGCATGCAGCGTAAATCGTCGCGTCCGATGGGCAAGACCGAGCGCGTGCGCACCTTGCGTCCAGCCGCCGGTGCCCCGGCTGCCGCTCCGCGTCCAGCACGTGAGCCGCATATCGAAGGCGAGCGTGCGAGCCGCAAGCCGGCAGGACGTCAGGACGGTGAGCGCGGTCCGCGTTCGCCACGTCCGGCCAACGGTCGCACAGAGCGCGGCGAAGGCCGTGGCGCTCCGGCAGGTCGTGGTACGCCAGTGGCAGACCGCCCGGCCGACACCAACCGCCCGGCCAAGCCTGCGCCGAAAAAGCGTCCAGGCATTGTCCTGGTCGACCGTGACGCGCCATCGGGCAAGCGTCGCGGCGCACCGGCCGGTTCCGGCCAGCGTCCTGGCTTTGGCCGTCGCAAGCCGGAGTGAGCTTGAAGCAGCGCTGAGCTTCAAGCGCTAAGCCGCACGTGAAAACGCCAACCTTCGGGTTGGCGTTTTTTTTGCCCGCTTGAAACTGCTGTGCTGTGGGGGGAGGGTCCCGGCTGGAAAATCGGCGTTACGGCGTGTAACGAAAACCTGACGAAAACCCCGGATTGCCCCTGTGTAATCGTCTCGCCCGCAAAGCTGTAAGGAAAATTTTCCGCAAGCGCTCGTCACAACTGTCTCCCAAGGCTCTGGCCCGCTTGTTTCACGGGGCGTAGCGCGGTGTCATGCGCCCCATGCCTGTCGTGCAGGTGCATAACAAGAAGGAGGCGCAATGTACGCCGTGAGTCATCTTCATCTCTCTTCGTGGGGCGATTTTTCCGTCACCCCCGCCACGGACCCGCAAAGGTCTGAACCTATTTTTGCAGCCGCCCGCGACCTTCGAGGCGGACACAGGCAATCCCGGCCAACGACACGCTAAACCAGCGAGGTCTGGCAGCAGGGGGTTAGCGGTGTACAATGCGCCGCGTTTTACCTGTGACCCTCTGCGTAACCACGCAATTTTCAAGGCTACCCGCCTTGTTCACTCCGCCGCGTCACGAGCGTGTCGGGTTCGATTTCGTCACAGATAAAAACAAACAGGTGACGCATGACCGTTGTAAATACGCTGAACTCCTGGTGCTTGCGCTGGGGTTTGATCGGCGCTGCCGGATCCTGATCCGCACGGCAACGTCTTAACGAATATCATCAAACCTTGCGTGAGACCCTTTCATGAGTGGACAAACCTCGCATTCAGGCGAGCTGAAACGCGGCCTGAAAAATCGCCATATTCAACTGATCGCTCTCGGTGGCGCGATTGGTACCGGATTGTTCCTGGGCTCTGCCGGCGTACTGAAGTCGGCCGGCCCATCGATGATCCTCGGCTACGCCATCTGCGGCTTCATCGCCTTCATGATCATGCGCCAGCTGGGCGAGATGATCGTCGAAGAGCCGGTGGCCGGTTCCTTCAGTCACTTCGCGCACAAATACTGGGGCGGCTTCGCCGGCTTCCTGTCGGGCTGGAACTGCTGGATCCTGTACATCCTGGTGGGCATGTCGGAGCTGACCGCGGTCGGTAAATACGTGCACTACTGGTGGCCGGAGATCCCGACCTGGGCCTCGGCGGCCGTCTTCTTCCTGATGATCAACGCGATCAACCTGGCCAACGTCAAAGTCTTTGGCGAGGCCGAGTTCTGGTTTGCGATTATCAAGGTGGTGGCGATTGTCGGCATGATTGCCCTGGGCAGCTATCTGCTGGTCAGCGGCACCGGCGGCCCGCAAGCCTCGGTGAGCAACCTGTGGGAGCACGGTGGTTTCTTCCCTAACGGCGTCAGCGGCCTGGTGATGGCGATGGCGATCATCATGTTCTCCTTTGGCGGTCTGGAAATGCTCGGCTTCACCGCCGCAGAAGCCGACCAGCCAAAAACCGTGATCCCCAAGGCCATCAACCAGGTGATCTACCGGATCCTGATTTTCTACATCGGCGCCCTGGTGATCCTGCTGTCGTTGACTCCATGGGACAGCCTGCTGAGCACCCTGAACGCCTCGGGCGACTCCTACAGCGGTAGCCCGTTTGTCCAGGTGTTCTCGATGCTGGGCAGCAACACCGCCGCCCACATCCTCAACTTCGTGGTCCTGACCGCGGCCTTGTCGGTGTACAACAGCGGTACCTACTGCAACAGCCGCATGTTGCTGGGCATGGCCGAGCAGGGCGATGCGCCCAAGGGCCTGGCCAAGATCGACAAGCGCGGCGTGCCGGTGCGTTCGATCCTCGCTTCGGCCGCGGTGACCCTGGTGGCGGTGCTGCTCAACTATCTGATCCCGCAACATGCGCTGGAACTGCTGATGTCGCTGGTGGTTGCCACGCTGGTGATCAACTGGGCGATGATCAGCTTCTCGCACTTCAAGTTCCGCCAGCACATGAACCGTACCCGGCAGACGCCGCTGTTCAAGGCTTTGTGGTACCCGTACGGGAACTATGTGTGCCTGGCGTTCGTGGTGTTTATCCTCGGTATCATGTTGATGATCCCGGGCATTCAGATCTCGGTGTATGCGATTCCGGTGTGGATCCTGTTCATGTGGGTCTGCTATGGCATCAAGAACAAGCGCAGTGCGCAACGGGCTTTGAATGGGGTGCCTGCTGTTGATTAAGTAGGTGCTGATGTTGCAGCAAACCCGGCCTGGTGCCGGGTTTGTTGTTTTTAATGCGGGGGATTGTGTGTATATCCGTTTTTTGGGGTGTGGCTACTTATGGTTCCATTGATGTTGGCTGTGCCGATCCCTTCGCGGCAGGCTCGCTCCCACGGGGATTCAGGTTGTTCGCAGATTCGGCATACACCCACTGAACTTGTGGGAGCTGGCTTGCCAGCGATAGCGGTATGTCAGCCACCATTGATGTTGGCTGTGCTGCCCCATCGCGGGCAAGCCCGCTCCCACGGGAACCCATAGCGGCCCTGACCGCAGAAATGGATATGCCCCCAATCAAACCCAGCGATCGCGTATCCTGACCCCCCTGATTACGGACCGCTTTCCATGCTGGTGATTTCCAACAACGTGCATCTGCCGGATGCCGAGATCGAGTTGACTGCCATTCGCGCGCAAGGCGCCGGTGGGCAGAACGTCAACAAGGTCTCCAGTGCCGTGCACCTGCGCTTCGACATTCCGGCCTCGTCCTTGCCCGAGTTCTACAAGGAACGCCTGCTCGCGCTGCGCGACAGCCGGATCACCAGCGATGGCGTGATCATCATCAAGGCCCAGCAATACCGCACCCAGGAGCAGAATCGGGCGGATGCCCTGGAGCGATTGACTGAGTTGATCCTGGCCGCCACCAAGGTCGAAAAGAAACGCCG
This sequence comes from Pseudomonas sp. P5_152, assembly GCF_033989915.1. NCBI lineage: Bacteria > Pseudomonadati > Pseudomonadota > Gammaproteobacteria > Pseudomonadales > Pseudomonadaceae > Pseudomonas > Pseudomonas sp. P5_152. The sequence goes on from NZ_JASFAH010000002.1 coordinate 4,705,748, forward strand.
CCCGACCAAGCCGACCCTCGGCTCGAAGAAACGTCGGCTGGAGTCCAAGACCAAGCGGGGCTCGATCAAGGCCGGGCGTGGCAAGGTGGATTTCTAGCGGTTTTCCCGCAGCCTCGGTGCCTGGCGGTATAGATAGACGCTCAGTGCCAGGCCGCTAAGGGCCGCGAGGGCGGCGAACAGGAAGATCGAGGCGAAGCCGAAGCCTGCGGCGATTGCGCCGGCCAAGGGGCCGGTAATGCCCAGGGACAAGTCGATGAACAGCGAATAGGCACCCACGGCTGCGCCACGGCTGGAAGCGGGTACCAGGTTGACCGCTTCCACGCCCAAGGCCGGGAACACCAGCGAAAAACCGAAGCCGCTCAACGCTGCCCCGGCCAATGCCCAGTTCGCGTCCGGGGCCAGCCACAACAGCAGCAGGCCGAGGGTTTCCACCGACAGGCAGACAATCGCCACCCGAAACCCGCCCAGGCGGTTGATCAGGTTGCCGAACAGCAGGCGCGCGCCAATGAAGCTGGCGCCGAACAGGCTCAGGCACAGCACGGCGTTATCCCAGTGCTGGGTGGCGTAATACAGGGTAATGAAGGTGGCGATGGTGCCAAACCCGATGGACCCCAGCGCCAGCCCGCACCCGTGGGGCAGCACCCGTCCCAGTACATGCAGGAAGGGCAGGCGCTCGCCGGCGACGATCGGCGCAGCGGTCTTAGGCCAGGCCAGCAGCAAGCCGACCAGCGCCAGTAAAATGATGCTCACGCCCATGCTCCACAGCCCGTACTGGCGCACCAGCAGGACGCCGAGCGGTGCACCCACCGCCAACGCGCCGTAGCTGGCGATGCCATTCCAGGAAATTACCTTGGCGGTGTTCGGCGCGCCGACTCGACCGATGCCCCAGCCGATCGAGCCCGATCCCACCAGGCTTTCCGCGCTGCCGAGGACCAGGCGGCCGATCAACAGGCTGATCAGGCTCACCATCGGCAGGCTCTGGGTCCAGGCCGAGAGCAGCATGAACACTCCGCTCAGGCCGCAGCCGGCCAAGCCATACATCACCGCCAGCTTGCTGCCCTTGTTGTCGATGATGCGTCCGGCATAGGGGCGGCTGAGCAGGGTGGCGAGGTATTGCACGCTGATCACCAGGCCCGCGATGACCGCGCCAAATCCCAGGTCGCTGTGCACATAGCCGGGCAATACGGCCAGGGGGATGCCGATGTTCAGGTAGCCGATGAAGGTAAACAGGACGATGGAAACGACTTGCAGCGTGACCGCCATGGGGCGCTGGGGATCTGGCATGGGGAAAGTCCACGGGACAGCAGGATAGATAGGCTGCTTATGATACCGGTGGTTGGCGCAGTGCAGGGGGAGAATTTGCCGGGTTGGGCGGCGGTGCTCGATCAGGTTTTGCTGGGCGCGACCAATTGGGTGGTGACCAGAGCGGCGAGGGCGTTTTCCTGGCTGCCGAAACGGTCCAGGAGCAGGGCTTGCTTCTCGGGCGTCAGGCGGTTCCAGACGTCGATCATCTGTTGCGCGGCATCGATCAGCACGCTGGCCTGTGATTCGTCGAAGGTGTCGGTCATGGCGGGGGCTCGGGTTTCAGGCTGTGTGGAAAGCGCATCAGTTAGCGCTTTCCACACGGTCTGGGTAGTGCGCTTAGTCTTCGCTGTCGGCCTTGCGGCTACCAGTGGCTTCCTTTGGCTCGGGCTGTTGGGCACCGGCTTGTTGCGGGGTTGTCTGCTCAGTTTCGTGCAGGCTTGGGAAGGGGAGATTCGGAATCTCGTGCATGTTGCTTGCTCCTCGCAAAGTCTGTTTGTAAATCGCTGTGTAGAACCACGCTTTCAAAAAGCCTTGGCAGGATACAGCAGGAGAAATGACAAATAGACTTTTATCTCGGATTTCTGCGACAGATGGCCGCACCGCAGGCGAATGCCGAGCGTTGTAGGCGCTGGCAAGCCAGCGCCTACAACGGGCTACCGGGTTACTTGCAGACGTCAGCGATCGCCTCGGCCAGCAGGTCCAGGCGCGTGGCGTCGATCCCGGCCACGTTGGCGCGTCCCGAGCTGACCATGTACACGCTGTGTTGCTCGCGCAGTTTTTTCACCTGTTCTGGCGTCAAACCTGTGTAGGAAAACATCCCGCGCTGTACACCGATATGGGCGAAACGCTCGCGCAGACCGTGGGGTTCCAGCGCTTCCACCAGGCCCGAACGCAGTTGGGCGATACGCTGGCGCATGGCTTCCACTTCGTCGGCCCAGCGCTGTTTCAACTCTGGGTCGCCGAGGATGGTCGCCACCACGGCCGCGCCGTGATCCGGTGGCGTCGACCACAGGTTACGGGCGATGTGGGCCAGTTGGCTGCGTACATCGGTCAGCTTCTCGGGATCCTTGGCGCAGACAATCAGCGCCCCGGTGCGATCGCGGTACAGGCCGAAGTTCTTCGAGCAGGAACTGGTGATCAACAGCTCAGGCAGCTCCTCGGCGAACAAGCGCACGGCCCAGGCATCCTGCTCCAGGCCATCGCCAAAGCCCTGGTAGGCGAAGTCGATCAGCGGCAACAATTCGCGGCTGCGCACCACGTCCAGCACCCGGCGCCAGTCATCCTGGGACAGGTCGAAACCGGTCGGGTTATGGCAGCAGGCGTGCAACAGCACCACATCGCCCTTGGGGATCAGGTTCAGGGTGGCCAGCATGGCCTCGACATCGAGGCGGTTGTCACTGCCCACGTAGGGGTAGTGGCTGACCTTGAGGCCGGCGGTCGCGTAGATGGTTTCGTGGATCGGCCAGGTCGGGTTGCTCAGCCAGATGCCACGGCCAGGCAGGCAGTGCGCGATGAAGTCGGCACTCAGGCGCAAGGCCCCGGTGCCTCCCGGGGTCTGGGTGGCGCCGGCCCGCTGTTCGGCGATCAGCGCCGAGTCGGCGCCCAGCACCAGCTCGTTGATCACCTTGCCGAACGCCGGGTCACCGTGACCACCGATGTAGGTCTTGGTGCCCTGGCCATCCACCAGGCGCTGTTCAGCGAGTTTCACCGACTGCGGGATCGGCGTCAGGCCCTGGGCGTCTTTATAGACACCCACGCCGAGGTCGAATTTGCGCGCATTGGGGTCCTGCGCATAGGCCTCCATCAGGCCGAGGATCGGGTCGCCGGGCACCCGGCCGATGGCGTCGAAAAACATTACTTGCGGCCCTCGGCGTCCTTGGCCACTTCGTCAGTGCGCGCGGCCATGATGAAGTCATTGCGGTGCAGGCCCTTGATCGAGTGGCTCCACCAGGTCACGGTGACTTTGCCCCACTCGGTGAGCAGGCCTGGGTGGTGACCTTCGGCTTCGGAGATTTCACCCATGGTGTTGGTGAACGCCAGGGCGAACTTGAAGTTCTTGAACAGGAAAACTTTTTCCAGCTGCATGACGCCGTCGCGAACTTCGATGTTCCAGTCAGGGATCTGCTTGATCAATACCGGCAGTTCTTCGTCGCTGACTTGTGGGGCATCGGCGCGGCAGGCTTCGCAATGGGCTTGGTTGAGAGCGGTCATGGTGGTTTCCTGATTTCGATTCTTGTTAGACGTTACTATTTTTTGTGGGGCGCCGCGACTGCGGCGTCCTCAGGCCGCCTTGGGTTTTGGCGGAAATTTCGGCGCGTGCAGACCCAACTGCATGCCCTGCTGGACCATGCCCATGATGTCCTCGTGGGCCAGGTCGAACAGGCGCTTGAGGTTGGGCAGGACAAAGTACAGGGGCTGCAGGATGTCGATGCGGTACGGCGTGCGCATCGCTTCCAGCGGATCGAAGGCCTGGTGCTCGGGCTCGCCGGACAAGCTGTACACGGTTTCCTTCGGCGAGGAGAGAATGCCGCCGCCGTAGATGCGCTGGCCTTCAGGGGTGTCGACCAGGCCGAACTCGATGGTCATCCAGTACAGGCGCGCCAGGTACACCCGCTCTTCCTTGGTCGCCTGCAAGCCAAGCTTGCCGTAGGTGTGGGTGAATTCGGCGAACCACGGGTTGGTCAGCAGTGGGCAGTGGCCGAAAATCTCGTGGAAAATGTCCGGCTCTTGCAGGTAATCCAGTTCTTCGCGGGTACGAATAAAGGTCGCGACAGGAAACTGCTTGCTGGCCAGTAATTCGAAAAAGGTCTGGAACGGAATCAGCGCCGGAACCCGGGCAACTTGCCAGCCGGTGGTTTCACCCAGGACCTTGTTGATTTCGTCGAGCTGGGGAATGCGGTCATGGGGCAAGCCGAGCTTGTCGATGCCTTCCATGTATTCCGGGCACGCACGACCCTCGAGCACTTTCAATTGGCGAGTGATCAGCGTGTTCCACACCGCGTGTTCTTCAGCGGTGTAGTGGATAAACCCTTGCGCATCGGGCTCGCGGGCCACGTATTGCGTCTGCTTCATGCTGCTCTCCTGCAAAGGGATACGTTCTTGTTATGTCTTGCTATGGACCTAGAGATACCCCGAAGCGTGCGACCGCGCAGCAGGGTGCTGGACGAGCGGCTAGGAAAATTCGCCAATTTTCGTAAAGTTTTCGTTACGCAAAGCGGCTTGTGGCGTACCTATTGCGATTTCCCGGTTTGAAAAGCCCTGAAGCTGTCACATAATCTTGACGACTAACTTTGGGTGTCGGCAGAAAAATCCTCGCCACCCGCTGTCCATCTCCTAGTCCGGGCCTTTTTATGCGTATCAAAGTCCATTGCCAGAACCGCATCGGCATCCTGCGCGACATCCTCAACCTGCTGGTGGAGTACGGGATCAACGTCGCTCGCGGGGAGGTCGGCGGTGAGCACGGCAACGCGATCTACCTGCATTGCCCGAACCTGATCAACATCCAGTTCCAGGCGCTGCGGGCGAAATTCGAGGCGATTGCCGGGGTATTCGGGGTCAAGCGGGTAGGGCTGATGCCCAGCGAGCGCCGGCACATGGAACTCAATGCTCTGCTCGGGGCGCTGGAGTTCCCGGTGCTGTCGATCGACATGGGCGGCTCGATCGTCGCGGCCAACCGTGCGGCGGCGCAATTGCTCGGGGTGCGGGTCGACGAAGTGCCGGGGATCCCGCTGTCACGCTACGCCGAGGATTTCGACCTGCCGGAACTGGTGCGCGCCAACAAGTCGCGGATCAACGGCCTGCGGGTCAAGGTCAAGGGCGACGTGTTCCTGGCCGACATCGCCCCCCTGCAGTCGGAACACGACGACAGCGAGGCCATGGCCGGCGCAGTGCTGACCCTGCACCGGGCCGACCGGGTTGGCGAGCGCATCTACAATGTGCGCAAGCAGGAGTTGCGCGGCTTTGACAGTATTTTCCAAAGCTCCAAGGTGATGGCGGCGGTGGTCCGGGAAGCGCGACGCATGGCGCCCCTGGATGCGCCGCTGTTGATCGAGGGCGAGACCGGCACCGGCAAGGAACTGCTGGCCCGCGCCTGCCACCTGGCCAGCCCGCGCGGCCAGTCGCCGTTGATGGCGCTGAACTGCGCAGGGTTGCCGGAGTCGATGGCCGAGACCGAGTTGTTCGGCTACGGCCCCGGCGCGTTCGAAGGCGCGCGGGCCGAAGGTAAGCTCGGGCTGCTGGAGTTGACCGCAGGCGGTACGCTGTTTCTCGATGGCGTCGGCGAAATGAGCCCGCGCTTGCAGGTGAAATTGCTGCGGTTCCTGCAAGACGGTTGCTTCCGCCGTGTCGGCAGCGATGAAGAGGTCTACCTCGATGTGCGGGTCATCTGTGCGACCCAGGTCGACCTCTCCGAGCTGTGTGCCAGCGGTGAGTTCCGCCAGGACCTGTACCACCGCTTGAATGTGCTGTCGCTGCACATCCCGCCGTTGCGCGAGTGCCTCGACGGCCTGACGCCGCTGGTCGAGCACTTCCTCGATCAGGCCAGCCGGCAGATCGGCTGTCCCTTGCCGAAACTGGCGCCGGCGGCCATGGATCGGCTCAGCCACTACCACTGGCCGGGCAACGTCCGGCAGTTGGAGAACGTGCTGTTCCAGGCGGTGTCACTGTGCGAAGGCGGCACGGTCAAGGCCGAACACATTCGCCTGCCGGACTACGGCGTGCGCCAGCCGCTGGGGGATTTTTCCCTGGACGGCGGGTTGGATGAAATTGTCGGGCGGTTTGAAAAGGCCGTGCTGGAACGCTTGTATTCAGAACACAGCAGCAGTCGATTGCTCGGTAAACGCCTGGGTGTTTCCCACACCACCATTGCCAACAAGTTGCGCGAGTATGAAATCGGCAAACTTGAGCGCTAACTAAGTCGCCCTTGAATGCGTGGGCCTTAGTTGGCGAATTGCTGCTTGGTTAATACTAATCATTATTGAATGAGGATTAATCCTGTTTGACCTTTCGCTGATCTGAATCATGGAAAATTACAGGGCGGCCATCTAGGCTCAGTGCACTTTCTGGCAGGAGCCCTGGCCATGACGACGGTTGATGAGTCCGCTCTACGTGCGCGCAAGGAAAGGCGGCTGTTGCTGTTCCTGATCGTGTTTCTTTTTCCCCTGCTATCGGTGGTGATAGTCGGCGGCTACGGCTTTTTCGTCTGGTTCCTGCAAATGCTCCTCGGCCCTCCCGGGGCTCCACACTGATTGCCAGTCCAGGTGAGTTAACAGGCAGGGAGTGTTGGCCATGGAACAAAAACTACATATCGCCAGTTTGATCGTGCAGGCCCGTGTCGAGATGTTTGCCGCGGTGAAAGCCAATCTGCGCCTGCTCCAGGGTGTTGAACTGCACCAGGAAAGCCCCGAGGGCAAACTGGTGGTGGTCCTGGAAATGCACGGCGAACCGCAGATCCTCCAGCGCATCGAACAGATTGGCCGCCTGCCCGGCGTGCTCAACGCCTCCCTGGTTTACCACGAGATCCTCGATCCGAGCGGAGAACACCCATGCCCATGACCCGTCGTGAGTTCGTCAAGGCCCAGGCGGCCGGGATTGCTGCGGCGGCTGCCGGGCTGCCGGTGTTCACCTCGGCCAGCAACCTGATCACCGAACAGGACATGGTCGCCCTGACCTGGAACAAGGCGCCGTGCCGGTTTTGCGGCACCGGTTGCAGCGTGATGGTGGCGACCAAGGACAACCGGGTGGTAGCGACCCACGGCGATGTCAAAGCCGAGGTCAATCGCGGCCTGAACTGCGTCAAGGGCTACTTCCTGTCCAAGATCATGTATGGCGTGGACCGCCTGACCCAACCGCTGTTACGTATGACCAACGGACAATACGACAAGCAGGGTGAATTCCAGCCGGTGTCCTGGAAACAGGCGTTTGATGTGATGGAGTTGAAGTTCAAGGAGGCGCTGAAAAACAAAGGCGCAGACTCGATCGCCATGTTCGGTTCCGGACAATGGACGGTGTGGGAAGGCTACGCCGCCAACAAGTTGATGAAGGCCGGGTTTCGCAGTAACAACCTCGACCCCAATGCCCGGCATTGCATGGCCTCGGCGGTCATGGGGTTCATGCGCACCTTCGGTATCGATGAGCCCATGGGCTGCTATGACGACATCGAAGTCACCGACGCGTTTGTGTTATGGGGCTCGAACATGGCGGAGATGCACCCGATTCTCTGGAGTCGGGTCACGGATCGTCGCTTGAGCCAACCCGATGTCAAAGTTGTGGTGCTGTCGACCTTCGAGCATCGCAGCTTTGAATTGGCCGATATCCCCATGGTGTTCAAACCGCAGACGGACTTGTTGATCCTCAACTACATCGCCAACTACATCATTGAAAGTGGCTCGGTGAACCAGGAGTTTGTCAGCCGGCACACGCGGTTTGCCAAGGGGGTCGACGACATCGGCTACGGCTTGCGCAGCGATCATCCGCTGGAACAACAGGCCAAGAATGCCGACAAGGCGAACACCTGGACCGACATCGACTTCGAGCAGTTTGCCGCCTTTGTCAAACCCTACACCCTGGAACGCACCGCCAAGGAGACCGGGGTTCCGGCCGAACGGCTCAAGGCGCTGGCGCAGTTGTATGCCGACCCGAAACGCAAGGTGGTGTCATTCTGGACCATGGGTTTCAACCAACACACACGCGGGGTGTGGGCCAACAACCTGATCTACAACATCCATTTGCTGACCGGCAAGATCAGCGAGCCGGGCAATAGTCCGTTCTCCCTGACCGGCCAGCCTTCGGCCTGTGGCACCGCGCGGGAAGTGGGGACCTTTTCCCACCGCCTGCCGGCGGACATGCTGGTCACCAATCCGGCACACCGCGCCACCGCCGAGAAGATCTGGAAACTGCCGGCCGGAACCATCAATCCCAAGGTCGGTTTCCATGCGGTGCAGCAGAGCCGCATGCTCAAGGACAGCGTGGTCAACGTGTACTGGACCATGGCCAGCAACAACATGCAGGCCGGGCCCAACATCATGCAGGAAGTCTTGCCGGGCTGGCGTAACCCGCAGAACTTCGTGATCGTTTCCGACGTATACCCCACGGTGTCCGCGCAAGCCGCCGACCTGATCCTGCCCACGGCCATGTGGGTGGAAAAGGAGGGGGCCTATGGCAATGCCGAGCGGCGTACCCAGTTCTGGCATCAACTGGTATCCGCCCCGGGGGATGCCAAGTCCGATCTCTGGCAACTGGTGGAATTCTCCAAGCGCTTCACCACCGATGAGGCCTGGTCCGCGCAGTTGCTCGACAGTGCTCCGCAGTACAAAGGCAAGACCCTGTACGAGGTGCTGTTCAAGAATGGCAACGTCGATCAGTTCCCGATCGAGCAGATGGAGCCGGGCTTTGAAAACGACGAAGCCAAGGACTTTGGGTTCTACCTGCAAAAAGGCCTGTTCGAAGAGTACGCCCAGTTCGGCCGGGGCCACGGTCATGACCTGGCGCCGTTCGATCGGTATCACACCGAACGCGGTCTGCGCTGGCCTGTGGTGGACGGCAAGGAAACCCGCTGGCGCTTTCGCGAAGGCCATGATCCCTACGTGGAGAAGGGCAGTGGCGTGCAGTTCTATGGCTACCCCGACAAGAAAGCGATCATCTTCGCGCTGCCCTACGAGCCGCCGGCGGAATCCCCTGACCAGGAGTTCCCGTTCTGGCTGAGCACCGGGCGGGTGCTTGAGCACTGGCACACCGGGACCATGACCCAGCGCGTTGAAGAGCTCTACAAGGCGGTACCCGATGCCCTGGTGTACATGCACCCGGCCGATGCCAAGGCGCTCAATGCCAGGCGCGGCAGTGAGGTCAAGGTCATCAGCCGACGCGGGGAAATGCGCGCGCGCATCGAAACCCGTGGGCGCAACAAGCCGCCCCAGGGGCTGGTGTTCGTGCCGTTCTTCGACGCCAACCGCTTGATCAACAAGGTCACCCTCGATGCGACGGACCCGATCTCGAAGCAAACGGACTATAAAAAGTGCGCGGTCAGGATCGAGCTGATCAAGACTGCCTGAGGAGAGCTGTGATGAATGCTCGTACGCTGTCCTTGCTGTTTGCACTGCTGCTTGGCATGCCCGCGGCCTTTGCCGCAGAGCCTGGGTATCCGCTGGATGCGCCCGCCCCCGATGGCAGGCGTGTCGGCGGTACCCTGACTCAGGAACTGCCGGCGCCGCCCATCGCCGAGGAGGAGAACAAGGACCTCAAGCGCGAGCGCAATTATCCCGAACAGCCGCCGACCATTCCCCACAGCATCCGCGGTTATCACATCGACAAGAACAGCAACAAATGCCTGTCCTGCCACAGTCGGGCCAACAGCGCGTTGACCCAGGCGCCGATGATCAGCATCACCCACTACATGGACCGCGACGGCCAGGCGCTGGCCGCCGTTTCGCCACGGCGCTACTTCTGTAATCAGTGCCACGTACCGCAGCGAGACGTGAAGCCGTTGGTCAACAACGACTTCAAGAATATTGACCAGGTGCTGCAAGACGAAATCAACCGCAAGCAGAAACCCTGAGGAGTGGTCATGAAGTCATTGTGGGTAGTGTTCAAAGACTACTGGCAGATCTTGCGTCGCCCCAGTGTCCACTACAGCCTGGGTTTTCTGACGCTCGGCGGGTTCATTGCCGGGGTGATTTTCTGGGGTGGATTCAACACGGCGCTGGAAGCGACCAATACCGAAAAGTTCTGCATCTCCTGCCATGAAATGCGCGACAACGTGTTTGTCGAATTGCAGGAAACCATCCACTACACCAACCGCTCGGGGGTGCGCGCAACCTGTCCCGATTGCCACGTACCGCATGAGTGGACCCACAAGATCGCGCGCAAGATGCAGGCGTCCAAAGAGGTCTGGGGCAAGGTGTTCGGCACCATCAATACCCGCGAGAAGTTTCTCGGCATGCGCCGTGAACTGGCGGAGCACGAGTGGGCCCGGCTCAAGGCCAACGACTCTCGCGAGTGCCGTAATTGTCACAACTTCGAGTTCATGGATTTCACCCGCCAGGGCAAGCGCGCCGCCAACATGCACTCGACTTCCCTGGCCAACGGCGAGGCGACCTGCATCGACTGCCACAAAGGCATCGCCCACAAGCTGCCCGACATGAGCGGCGTCAAGGGCTGGTAGCCGTGCTGTCCGGCCGATTGCCGTAAAGCGGCATAAGCGCGCCGGTTTTTCGTCTCTGCCATCCTCCACCTCTCTCCTCTGAATTGTCCCAAGTCCTGTGTTTAAAGGACCTGGGGCCTTTGCGCGCAAGTTGGTCTGCAAATTGCTAAAGCCTTGCCAGTACAGCAGTGGGCGGCAAACGTCCGGCATGCAGAGGAAAGACTGTGGACAAGTACCTTTATGTGGCCATGACCGGCGCCAGCCAGAACGCGCTGGCGCAAAAGGCCCATGCCAACAACCTGGCCAACATCTCCACCAACGGTTTCCAGAAAGACCTGGAGCAGGCGCGGTCGATGCCGGTGTTTGGCGACAGCTTTCCGGCGCGGGCCTTTGCCCTGTCCGAACGTCCGGCCACCGACTTCAGTCCGGGCTCGCTGGTGGAAACCGGGCGTGACCTCGACGTGGCGGTCAGCGGCAACGGCTGGATTGCCGTGCAGAACCCCGACGGCAAGGAAAGTTACGTGCGCACCGGCAGCCTGAATGTCGACGCCCTGGGTGTGCTGCGTGCCGGCAATGGCATGCCGGTGATGGGCAATGGCGGGCCGATTGCCGTGCCGCCCGAGCAGAAGATCGAAGTCGGCCAGGACGGCACCATCAGTATCCGCGCCATGGGTGAAGGCCCGCGCGTGATGGCGCAAGTTGACCGCATCAAGCTGGTCAACCCGGACCTGAAGAACATGACCAAGGGCCTCGACGGTTCGATCCACACCAAGGACGGCCAGCCCGCGCCGGCCGATGCCAACGTGCAACTGGTCTCGGGTTTCCTCGAGTCGAGCAACGTCAACGCGGTGGAAGAAATGACCTCGGTGCTGGCCCTGGCCAAGCAGTTCGAGCTGCACGTCAAGATGATGAACACCGCCAAAGAAGACGACCAGGCCATGGCTCGGGTCTTGCAGATCAGCTAATTATCAGAACGTCGCGCCGTAAAACAGGCGCACGAGGAGAATCGAATGCTTCCGGCTCTATGGGTTGCCAAAACAGGCCTGTCCGCCCAGGACACCAACCTGACGACCATTTCCAACAACCTGGCCAACGTCTCGACCACGGGTTTCAAGCGTGACCGTGCCGAGTTCCAGGACCTGCTGTACCAGATCAAGCGCCAGCCGGGTGCCCAGTCGACCCAGGACAGCGAACTGCCGTCGGGCCTGCAACTGGGTACCGGTGTGCGCATCGTCGGCACCCAGAAAAACTTCACCGCCGGCAGCCTGCAAACCACCGAGCAGCCGCTGGACATGGCCATCGACGGTCGTGGTTTTTTCCAGGTCCTGCAGCCGGACGGGACTACGTCCTACACCCGTGACGGGACCTTTCACCTGGACTCCAACGGCCAGATCGTGACCGCCAGTGGTTACGCCCTGGAGCCGGCCATTGTCATCCCCGCCGAAGCCCAGACCTTCACCGTGGGTCGCGATGGCACCGTGTCGATCACCATTGCCGGCAACCCGGCCGCCCAGGTGATCGGCAACCTGCAAACCGCCGACTTCATCAACCCGGCCGGCCTGCAGGCCACCGGCAACAACCTGTTCCTGGAAACTGCCGCCAGTGGTGCGCCACAGATCGGCACCCCAGGCCTGAACGGTTTTGGTACCACCCTGCAAAGCACCCTGGAAACCTCCAACGTCAGCACCGTGGAAGAGATGGTCAACATGATCACCACGCAACGTGCCTACGAGATGAACTCCAAAGTCATCTCCACCGCCGACCAGATGCTTTCGTTCGTCACGCAGAATCTGTAATCAAGTCTATGGGGCGGCTTGAGGCCGCCTGCAACACCGTGAGGTTAGGGTCATGAATCGCTTTGTATCTGTTCTCGCATTGAGTGGGATCGCCGTGCTCGCGGGCTGCGTCGGGCCGACGCCAAAACCCAATGACCCTTACTACGCCCCGGTGTTGCCACGCACGCCCTTGCCGGCGGCAGCCAACAATGGCTCGATCTACCAGGCCGGCTTCGAGCAGAACCTATACAGCGACCGCAAGGCGTTCCGGGTCGGTGACATCATCACCATCACCCTCAACGAAAAAACCCAGGCCAGCAAAAACGCCAACTCGCAAGTGGGCAAGACCAGCAAGGCCAACATCGGCCTGACCTCGTTGTTCGGTGCGGTGCCCAACACCAATAATCCGTTCGGCAGTGGCGACCTGAGCCTGGACGCCGGCTACAGCGGTGACCGCGCGACCAAGGGTGACAGCAAGGCCGGGCAGGGCAACAGCCTGACCGGCTCGATCACGGTGACCGTGGCCGACGTGTTGCCCAACGGCATCATCGCCGTGCGCGGCGAGAAGTGGATGACCCTCAACACCGGTGACGAATTGGTGCGCATTGCCGGCCTGGTGCGCGCCGACGATATCTCCACCGACAACACCGTGTCTTCGACCCGGGTCGCCGACGCGCGCATTACCTACTCGGGCACCGGCTCGTTTGCCGATGCGAGTCAGCCAGGCTGGTTCGACCGTTTTTTCCTAAGCCCGCTGTTCCCTTTCTAGGTGATGACTCTCTCCATGCTGAACTTCAAGCACCTGCTGGCGGCCGCGTTGTTGCTGGGCACCTCCCTGGGCGTGCAGGCCGAGCGGTTGAAGGACATCGCCAGTATCTCCGGCGTGCGTTCCAACCAGTTGATCGGCTATGGCCTGGTCGTCGGTCTCAATGGCACGGGTGACCAGACCACCCAGACCCCGTTCACCCTGCAGACCTTCAACAACATGCTCTCGCAGTTCGGCATCAAGGTGCCGCCGGGCTCGGGCAACGTGCAGTTGAAGAACGTCGCTGCCGTGTCGATCAGTGCCGATTTGCCGGCGTTTGCCAAGCCGGGGCAGCAGGTCGACATCACCGTGTCTTCTATCGGCAACTCCAAGAGCCTGCGTGGCGGCACCTTGCTGCTGACGCCGCTCAAGGGTATCGATGGCAACGTCTACGCGGTGGCCCAGGGCAACCTGGTGGTCGGTGGTTTTGACGCTGAAGGTCGTGACGGTTCGAAGATCACCGTCAACGTGCCGTCGGCCGGTCGTATCCCTGGCGGTGCCTCGGTGGAGCGCGCGGTCCCGAGCGGGTTCAACCAAGGCAACAGCCTGACCCTCAACCTCAACCGTTCGGACTTCACCACGGCCAAGCGCATCGTCGACAAGATCAACAGCCTGCTCGGCCCGGGTGTCGCTCAGGCCATCGATGGCGGTTCGGTTCGGGTCAGCGCGCCACTGGATCCGAGCCAGCGGGTCGACTACCTGTCGATCCTCGAAAACCTCGAAGTCGACCCCGGCCAGGCGGTGGCCAAGGTCATTATCAACTCGCGCACCGGCACCATCGTGATCGGCCAGAACGTCAAGGTGTCGCCGGCGGCGGTGACCCACGGCAGCCTGACCGTGACCATTACCGAAGACCCGATCGTCAGCCAGCCGGGGGCGTTCTCCAACGGCCAGACGGCGGTGGTGCCGCGCTCCAATGTCAACGCACAGCAGGAAGCCAAGCCGATGTTCAAGTTCGGCCCGGGCACCACCCTCGACGAAATCGTGCGTGCGGTGAACCAGGTCGGCGCGGCACCGGGTGACCTGATGGCGATCCTCGAAGCCTTGAAACAGGCCGGCGCGCTGCAAGCCGACCTGATCGTGATCTAAGGTGACGAACATGGACATGCGTAAGAGCGGCCTGGTCAGCAGCAGCGATTCGGCGGCCTACTCGGACCTCAACCGGCTGAACCAGCTCAAGGTCGGCGACAAGAACAGCGACGGCAACATGCGCAAGGTGGCGCAGGAGTTCGAATCGCTGTTCCTCAATGAAATGCTCAAGTCGATGCGCTCGGCCACCGACGCGCTGGGCCAGGACAATCCGCTGAACACCGCGGCGGCCAAGCAGTACCAGGAAATGTACGATCAGCAACTGGCGGTTTCCATGTCCCGCGAGGGCGGCGGCATTGGCCTGGCCGATGTGCTGATGCGCCAGATGTCGAAGAACAAACCACTGGCCCCCGGCGAGGCGGCCGCGTTGTCGGCGGCTAAGCAGGAGGCCGCGAAAGCAGCGGTGCAGACACCGATTGCCGCTGGCACGGTGGCCACTGATGGGCCGTTGTCGCGCCTCAATGGCCAGCGTCCGTTGTGGGCCTCGCGCTCGATCAATCCACCGCAGGCAGCGGAGCAGGGCGTGCACGGCAATGACATGGCGCTGATCAACCAGCGGCGCCTGGCGCTGCCGCCGAAACTGGCGGACCGCTTGTTGGCAGGCCTGGTGCCTTCGGCCAGCGGGACGGCGGCCACCACCGCTACCAGCACCTTGCCCAACCGTGCGACCCGCGACGGCAACGCGCTGGTCAAGGGTGACTGGCAGCCGGCGCAGAGCTATTCCGCCGAGCGCGGGCGCCTGCAGGTCTATGGTCGTGCGATGGCGCAGCCGCCCCTGGCGCCGGCGCCAAAAGCCTTCAACTCGCCAGACCAGTTCATCACCACCATGCTGCCGATGGCGCAGCAGGCGGCCGACCGTATCGGCGTCGATCCGCGTTACCTGGTGGCCCAGGCCGCCCTGGAAACTGGCTACGGCAAGTCGGTGATGCGCGCCGCCGATGGCAGCAGCAGCCACAACCTGTTCGGGATCAAGACCGGCAGCACCTGGAAGGGCGCGCAGGCCCGCGCCATCACCAGCGAATTCCGCAATGGCGAGATGGTCAAGGAGACGGCCGAGTTCCGTTCGTACGCGTCCTACCAGGACAGTTTCCATGACCTGGTGACCCTGCTGCAGAGCAACAATCGTTATCAAGAAGTGCTGAAGTCGGCCGATAACCCCGAACAGTTTGTGCGTGAGCTGCAAAAGGCCGGGTACGCCACCGACCCGAACTACGCCAGCAAGATTTCGCAGATTGCCAAACAAATGAAGAGCTATGAGAACTACGCCTCGGCGGGCTCTTCCACGAATTTATAAGGTCTGAACCATGAGCTTGATCAATATCGGGATGTCGGGTCTGAATGCGAGCCAGGCGGCGTTGGCCACGGTCGGCAATAACATTGCCAACGCCAACGCTGCGGGCTACTCGCGTCAACAACTCATCCAGACTAGTGCAGGCTCGCAGCAGGTCGGTGGCGTGTTCATCGGGACCGGCACCACCCTGGCCGATGTGCGCCGGGTGTACAACGCCTACATCGATGCGCAGTTGCAGACCACCACCTCGCTCAATGGTGACGCCCAGGCCTATCTCGATCAGATCGGTGCGGTCGACAAGTTGCTGTCGGACAAAAACACCGGGGTTTCGGCCGCCCTCGGCAGCTTCTTCGCCTCGCTGCAGACCGCAGCCGGCGCCCCCGGCGACATGTCGGCGCGGCAACTGCTGCTGACCAATGCGCAGACCCTGAGCAATCGCTTCAATGCGATCTCCAGCCAGCTCACGCAGCAGAATGACGGCATCAACAGCCAGTTGACCACCCTGGCCTCGATGGTCAACCAGCACACCGCAACCATTGCCTCGCTCAACCAGCAGATCACCCAGGCAAGCACTTCCGGCAGCACCCCGAACAACCTGCTGGATGCGCGCAACGAAGCGGTGCGTTCGTTGAACGAGCTGGTGGGGGTCAAGGTGCAGGAGCACGACGGGGTCTACGACATCTCGCTGGGCACCGGCCAGACGCTGGTCACGGGCAACACCGCCAACACTTTGTCGGCGGTCCCGGGCAAGACTGACAAAAGCCAGTACAGCCTGCAGATCGACTACCCGCAATCGAGCATCGAGGTGACCTCGGTTGTCACGGGCGGCAAGATGGGCGGTCTGCTCCGCTATCGCAACGACGTGCTGGCGCCGGCCATCAACGACCTGGGGCGCACCGCGCTGGTGGTCTCCGATGCGTTCAACAAACAACTGGGCCAGGGCCTGGATGCCAATGGCGAGTTCGGTTCGTCGTTGTTCAACAATATCAACAGCCCGCAGGCCATCAGCCAGCGCAGCCTGGCCACCACCGGTAACAGCGCCGGTTCCGGCAACCTGGACGTGACCATTGGCGACAGCAGCGCGTTGACCGCGTATGACTATCAAGTGACGTTCACCAGCGACAAGAACTACAGCGTCAAGCGTTCCGACGGCACCACCCTGGGACCGTTCGACGTCACCAAGACTCCACCGGACATGATTGATGGCTTCACCCTCAAGCTCAACGGTGGTGGGCTGAGTGCCGGTGACAGCTTCAAGGTCAGCCCGACCCGCTCCGGCGCCAGCGACCTCAGCGTGCAGTTGAAAGATCCCAACAAACTGGCGTTCGCCGGGCCGTTGCTCGCGGACAAAGGCAGCTCCAACTCCGGCACGGGCGCCTTGAGCAGCCCGAACCTGTCATCGATGCTGGATATCTACGGCGGCGCCGAGCTGGGCCAGTTGCAGAGCCAGATCGAAGGCGCGATGCCGGTGCGCATCGCCTTCGACGAAGCCAAGGACGGGACCCAGACCTATCGCGTGCTGAACGAGGCGGGCGCCGAAATCGGCAAGGGCAGCATTGTGCCGGGCCAGGACAACAAGCTGACGATCAACGTGCCGGTACTCGATGCGGCCGGCAATCCTGTGAAGAACGCCGATGGCACGGCCAAGACCGTTGGTTTCAATACCACGGTCAGCGGCTCGCCGGGCAAGGGTGACAGCTTCGATATCAAGTTCAACCAGGACGGCAAGGCGGACAACCGCAACGCCAATGAAATGCTCGCCCTGCAGACCAAGGCCACCGTTGGCGTCGGGGGCGGCAATGCCGGCGTCAGTATGGGGCAGGCCTACAGCCAGTTGGTCTCCACGGTCGGGGGCAAGGCCAGCCAGGCCAGCGTCGACGGCACGGCCAACAATGCTGCGCTGGCCTACGCCAAGTCCAGCCGCAGTTCGGTTTCGCAGGTCAACCTGGATGAAGAAGCCAGCGACCTGATCAAGTTCCAGCAGTACTACACCGCGTCGTCGCAGATCATCAAGGTCGCGCAGGACACGTTCTCGACACTGATCAACAGTCTTTAAGGGAGTCCTTGACGATGCGTATTTCTACCGCTCAGTTCTTTGAGACCAGCACGGCCAAGTACCAGAACAACTTCACCTCAGTGGTCAAGACCCAGGAGCAGATCGACTCCGGTGTGCGGATCCAGACCGCCGCGGATGATCCTGTCGGGGCTGGCCGCTTGCTGCAATTGCAGCAGCAGAAAGACATGCTGCTGCAGTACGCCGGCAACATGAACAGCATCAAGTCGTCGCTGACTAACCAGGAAAGCGTGCTCGACAGCATCAACACGGCCTTGCAGAAAGTCAGCGAGTTGGCCTTGCAGTCGGGTGGCGGGGTTATCAGCGACGCGGACCGCAAGTCGATCGCCGACGAGCTGGGCAATATCGAAGAACAAGTGTTCAGCCTGCTCAACAGCAAGGACGAGTCGGGCAACTATATGTTCTCCGGCTCCAAGACCGACGTCCCGCCTTATGTGCGCAACAACGACGGCACCTACACCTACCAGGGTGACGATACCCAGCTCAACCTGCAGGTCTCGGACACCCTGAGCCTGGCGGCCAGCAACACCGCCAAGAGCATCATGGAAGGGTCGGTGAATACCGGTCGCACCCAGGCGGTCCTGCAGCCACCGTCGGTCAACGATGGCAAGGTTGCGGTCTCCGATGGCCTGATCAGCTCCAACCAGACCTACAACAAGAGTTTCGCCGAAGGCCAGCCGTACACGCTGGAGTTCACCAGCAGCACCCAGTACATCCTCAAGGACGCGACCGGCAAGGATGTGACTGCAGAAGTGCCGGGCAATGGCCAATTCGACTCGACGAAGGAGGGCGCCCACAGCGTCAACCTGCGCGGGGTGAAGTTCGACATCAACCTGAACCTGGCGGACGTGCCCGCGGCCGACCTGGATGCGGCGGTCAAGGGTCACGTGTTCACCCTGCAAGCCAAGCCGGACAGCTTCAATGCCTCCCGCAGCCCCGGTAACCCGTCGACGGCCCAGGTCACCGGCGCCACCGTGACCGATGCCAAGGCCTACGGCGACAGCTTTCCGGGCAATGGTGCGGTGATCAAGTTCACCAGCGATACCGAGTACGAGGTCTATGCCCAGCCGTTGAGTGCCAACAGCAAGTCCATTGGCAAGGGCAGCCTGAACGCCGCTGGCGACTCGCTGACGGCGGTGGGGGTCAAGTTCGATCTCAGTGGTGCGGTGAAGTCCGGCGATCAGTTCGTGGTCGGCGCCAACAACCATCAGACCCAGAGCGCGCTGGACACCATCAGCCAGTTGCGCCAGGCCCTGGCAACCCCGAGCGATGGCGACCTGGTTGCCCAGCAGAAGCAGAAGAATGCGATCAACTCGGCCATCGGCAACCTGCAGAACGCCAGTGCCGGGATCGACAACGCCCGCGGCTCCATCGGTGCACGCCTGAAGGCGATCGACATCCAGGCCGGCGAAAACGTCAGCATGGGCCTGGCCAACGACTCGACCATGGCCGCCATTGGCAACACCGACATGGCCAGCGCCTCGATTGAGCTGAGCTTCCAGAAAGCCATGCTCGAAGCTTCCCAGCTGGCCTTTGTGAAAATCTCCCAGTTGAGCCTGTTCAACAAGCTTTGATCCCCGCCTGAATGCCGGCCCACCCTGATTTCGGGAGTGGGCCGGTGCTGCTTGAATTCCGCGCTTTTTGCCGCCTCATCCCCACCTGTTTGCCGGCGTTCGCCTGGCTAACGCGCTGCGCGCGGTTTTTTGCGTGGCGGATTGTTTTGGTCAATGCACACAAAATAGAGTGACCTATGAGTCATAAAGCGCATCTTCACTGTATCGTGTGAAAAGGGTGGGATGGGTGCCCGCTGTTCGCTGGGTTTATTTTGATGATTTTGGCACCCGTGTCTGGCGCAGTTTTGTCGGCCAAACCCCTTTGTTATCAGTGCCTCTCGATCCTGCGAGCGGTGATCTCCAGTTATTCTGTTTTGGGAAGCCACAATGATTGGCATAAAAAGCATCGCCAGTTACGTGCCAGTGAGCGGGCTTGATAACTACGCTCAGGGCGCGAAATTCGCCAAGGATGAAGAGTTCATTTTGGGCAAGATTGGCTCGGCCTTTCTGCCGCGCATGGATGCCGGCCAGGAAACCTCCGATCTGTGCGTGGAGGCTGCCAATGCGTTGTTCGCCAACAACCCGCAACTGGACCGTCAAGCCATCGACGTGCTGATTGTGGTCACGCAGAACGGCGACGAAGAAGGTTTGCCCCACACCTCGGCCATCGTCCAGGACAAGCTGGGCCTGTCGACCCGGGTTGCCGCGTTCGACGTCTCCCTGGGCTGTTCCGGCTACGTGTATGGCCTGTACGCGATCAAGGGCTTCATGGAGGCGGCGGGCTTGAAGAACGGCCTGCTGATCACCGCTGATCCCTACTCGAAGATCGTCGACCCGGAAGACCGCAACACCACCATGCTGTTCGGCGACGCGGCCACCGCCACCTGGATGGGCGAAGACGCTGCCTGGCAACTGGGCAAGGCCAAGTTCGGCACCGACGGTTCCGGCGCGCCGCACCTGAAGGTCAGCGACGGCGTGTTCTACATGAACGGTCGCCAGGTGTTCAACTTCGCCTTGCTCAAGGTCCCGGCGCACTTGCACGAACTGCTGGATGACTCGGGCCTCAAGTCCGAAGACATCGACGCCTTCTGCATCCACCAGGGTAGCGCGGCGATTGTCGATGCCGTGGCGCGGCGTTTCGAAGGCGAGCCGGAGAAGTTCATCAAGGACATGGTCGAGACCGGCAACACCGTGTCGTCGAGCATCCCGCTGCTGCTGGAAAAACACATGCTCGACTCCACCTGGAAGCGTGTGGCGATCAGTGGTTTTGGCGTAGGCCTGTCGTGGGGCTCGGCGATTATCCACCGCCCGTGACCCGCTAGCGCCCGCTAAAAAAACGCCCATGGCCGAGAGGTCATGGGCGTTTTTTATTGCCTGGGGTTTACCGCTGTCGAGGCCCGCCTCAATGCCAGGTATGACTCGTGCCAGGCGGCCTAAGGCCTTGAAACATTGGGGGGTGGCACGTTGCTAGTAAAAAATTTGAAAAAAGCCCTCAAGCAACCTGCATTGACGACGATAACTATTACGAAGGTTCTCTAGGCCACACCCGGCGGTTGCCAGGGCCGGAAGCCGCAGTATCCAACTCACGAGGATTTCGTCATGGCAATGTCCGTAAACACCAACATCACTTCTCTGGGCGTCCAGAAGAACCTGAACAAAGCTTCCGACGCTTTGAGCCAGTCGATGAACCGTCTGTCTTCCGGCCTGAAAATCAACAGCGCCAAAGACGACGCCGCTGGCATGCAGATCGCCAACCGTCTGAACAATCAGGTCAAAGGCCTGAACGTTGCGATCGCCAACGCCAACAACGGTGTTTCCATCGCCCAGACCGCTGAAGGCGCGATGCAAGAATCCACCAACACCCTGCAACGTCTGCGTGAGCTGGCCCTGCAAGCAGCGAACGGTGATAAAAGCGACGCTGACCGTGTTTCCCTGCAACAAGAGTTCACCGCTAAAGTGGGTGAGCTGAACCGTATCGCCAGCACCACCACCTTCGGTGGTCGTAACCTGCTGGACGGTTCGTTCCAGAACATTCAGTTCCAGATCGGCGCCAGCGCCAACGAAACCATTTCCTTCGGTATGACTGACATCGGTTCTACCGCGCTGAAAGGCAACTACAGAGAAGCCTCTGTAGATGGCACTGCAATGGAAGGCCTGGCGGCTACTGCTACCGGTACCAACATTGGTGGGATGAAAGCTTCCGTGACTGGTGGTACGCCTCCGGCGGGGTCTACTGCGGGCGATAAAATCAGCATCAATGGTGTTGAAATTACACTGAAAGCGACTGCTGATGCTGCGGCTGCTGGTGCGTCTGCTGCAACAGAGATCAATAAGCTAACGGCAAAAACCGGTGTAACAGCTACAGCGGCTGCCGACGGCAAGCTGACCCTAACTTCGAAATCTGACTTTACTGTTGAGGAAGCCGGTGGCACCGCATTGGCGTCGATTGGCTTGGTTGTCGCAGATGCTACGGCGCCAGTTGAAGCTGAAGCTATCGATAAAGATACCGTTCTGGGTACTGCCGGCAGTATCACTGTCAATGGTACCGCTGTGACTTGGGACGATACTAAAAAAATCTCCGAAGTTCTGGACCTGGTTAAAGCACAAGCAGGGACCGGTGCCACCGCAGAATTCACCGACGGTCGTGTTGTTCTGACTTCCGGCGACGGCAAGGACATCAAGCTGGCCAACACCGCCAGCGGTTCGCTGTCGCAGTTGGGTCTGTCCGCTGGGACCTCCCAGGCGAAGCTCAAGGAAGACACTTCGATCGACGTGAACGGCGTTGAAGTCAAGTTCAAGAAAGGTGATACCACCGACTCGATCGTGGCGTCGATCAACAGCGCAAGCACCGGTGTACAAGCCAGCAAAAACGCTGACGGCACCTTGAACCTGTTCGCCGACAAAGACATCACCATCAAGGATGGCAGCGCCGGTACTGGCTTGAAGGCGCTGGGTCTGAAAGATGTTTCCGATGCTGGCACCAAAACCGCCGTGACCATGGAAACCACCGTTTCTGACCTGAGCATCCTGAGCGCCGCTTCTTCCCAGCAGGCCATCCAGGCTCTGGATGACGCCATGCAGCAGATCGACAGCCAGCGTTCGCAGTTGGGTGCGGTGCAAAACCGTTTCGCCAGCACCGTGGCCAACCTGCAGAGCATTTCGCAGAACTCCTCGGCTGCCAAAGGCCGTGTAGAAGACGCTGACTTCGCTTCCGAAGCTGCTGAACTGACCAAGCAACAAACCCTGCAACAGGCTTCCACTGCAATCCTGTCCCAGGCCAACCAACTGCCATCCGCTGTACTGAAGCTGCTTCAGTAATCTCGGCTAGCGGTTGATCAACGGAAGGGCGCGTATTCGTGCCCTTCCGTTTTTTCAGTTTTGAGGTGATGACATGGACATGAGCGTCAAGCTGAACACGTCTTATCCAGCTAACGTAGCCCAGGCTTCAGGTGTTTCCGTGACGCAGGCCAAGCCTGTTGCGCCGGCTGATACGCCGGCTGCTGAAGAGCCGCAGCGCGTGGCGCTGGAAAAAGCAGTAACCGATATGCGTGAGTTTGTGCAAGCTTCCCAGCGTAACCTGGATTTTTCCATCGATGACTCCACCGGCCAGGTGGTCGTCAAGGTAATCGCCACCGACAGTGGTGAAGTGATTCGACAGCTGCCATCGGAGACCGCGCTGAAGTTGGCGCAGAATTTGAACGATGCCAGCAGCCTGCTGTTCCAGACTCAGGCTTGAGCTGGCACGAAATGTGTTTCTGACTGCTGCTCAGGGGTGTGTACGCCAATAAAGCGGCAGATGCAGGACAAGGAGATAGTGTAAATGGCGAGTTCAACGATTTCCGGCCCGGGTTCGGGCTACGACACGCAAGCAATCGTCAAGGCTTTGGTGGGGGCTGAAAAAGCGCCCAAGCAAACCCAGATCACCGATCAGCAAAAAGACACGACCATTAAGCTGTCGGCTGTCGGCACGGTGAAGACGGCATTGGAGACCTACCAGTCGGCGATCACCAAGTTGAACAACGTGGCCTCCTTCAATGGCCTGGCCGCCACTACCTCCGAAGAGAAAAACGTCAAGGTCACGCTGGGTGATGGCGCGTCCAGCGGAAAATATACCCTGGTGGTGGATGAGCTGGCGACGTCCTCGAAAGTCACCAGCAAAGTGATTGCAGATGGTGCGTCGGGCAAAGCTAACTCCAGCGATGAAGACCAGACCTTGACCATTACCCAGTCGGGTAAAAGTTATGACGTATTGGTTCCCGGTGGAGCGACCCTGAAAGAGGTGCGCGAATCGATCAATACCCAATTGTCTGCCCAAGGCATCAGCGCCAACGTATTGAGTGATGCTAACGGTGCACGCTTGGTTATCGGCTCCACCACCAGTGGTGTCGGTACCGATATAACCCTCAGCGGCGATTCAGAGCTGGCGGCGGGTTACGATGCCGGCCAGCCTGCGCAAAACGCCAAGTACTCCATCGACGGTATTGCCATGGAGTCCACCAGCAACAAAGTGACGTCCGCTATCAGTGGCGTGACCTTGGATCTGCTGGCTGCCGACGACAAAAAGCCGGTGACCATCACTGTTGCCAGCAACACCGACACTCTGAAGACCTCGGTGCAGTCATTCGTTACCGCTTACAACGCGCTGATGACCGCCATCAACGCCCAGACCAAGGTCACTGCGACCGGCGATGCCTCCACTACCACCGCGGGCGCATTGACCGGCGATGCGTCGATGCGACAGCTGGTGACCAGCCTGCGCTCCGAACTGGTCAACGGTTCGGGGGCCGGCAGCATGACCAGCCTGGCCCAGATGGGCATCACCACTGACCAGAAAACCGGTTTGCTGAGCCTGGACGACAAAGCGTGGGACAAGGCTGTAGTCAAGGGGGCAGGGGACATCGCCAAGATGTTCACCGGTGACACCGGTTTGATTTCTCGCATGAACAAAGCGACCTCTAGCTATGTGGGTTCCACTGGCACGCTGGCCACTCGTGCGACGGACCTCAATACCAAGTTGACCGACCTGACCACCCAGCAGGCTGAACTGGACCGGCGCATGGAGGCCTTGCAGAAGTCCTTGTCCGCCAAGTACACGGCCATGGACACCATGATCGCCCAGATCAACGCCAGCAGCTCCAGCATCATGACCACCCTCAACTCGCTGAACAATCCAAAGTCGAGCTGATAAACGGTGCGCCGAGGGCCCTCGAAAAGGGTCCGGGCAACCGGTCGTGGATTAAAGTTTTTGTCGACACAGTCGAAAAGCTGATTAGAGCAAACCTATTCGCCTGTGGCCTGTACCGAGGTAGCAACATGAATCCTATGAAAGCCCTGCGTGCGTACCAGAAAGTCAATTCTCACGCGCAGATCTCCGAAGCCAGCCCGCACCGTCTGGTGCAGATGCTGATGGAAGGCGGCCTTGATCGCATGGCGCAGGCCAAAGGTGCATTGAGCCGGGGTGATATTGCCCAGAAGGGGTTGATGCTGGGCAAGGCGATTGAAATTATCTCCGGTCTGCGAGATGGCTTGGAGCCAGAGAAGGCCGAGGATCCAGCTGCGGTGCAACGCCTGGATGCTTTGTATGCGTACATGGGTAACCGCTTGGTAGAGGCCAACGGTACCAATGATGTCGAGATGATCGACGAAGTCGCCCGCCTGCTGATCACCCTGAAAAGCGGCTGGGACGCGATCGCCTCACAAGAGCTAGCGCAATAGGCCCGTGGGCCTGAGGATGATGTCATGAGCCAAGCCCTGCAACGCATCGAGCAAACCCGCGAGGCCCTGGTCGAGGCGCTGGCTGAGCGCAACTGGGAGGCCATCGGCGAGCTCGACGTCGCCTGCCGCACCTGTGTCGACGATGTGCTCAGTGAGGTGCCGGTGGATGAGCAGGCGCTGCGCGAGAACCTGCAGAGCCTGCTGGTGGTCTACAAGCGGCTGCTGGACGTGGCGATGGACGAGCGTCAGGCGATAGTCAACGAGATGGCTCAGATCAGGCAAGCGAAGGGTGCGGCAAAGGTTTACCATCTGTTCGGTTGACGCTTTGGTTAATCAGCTTGTCCGGGTATATGCGCCATAAATTTGACTATGCACGGTTTTTTGACTTAACTAGTGGCTGTTTGCAGATTTCAGACGTCTATCAGGCTTAACGTGCCTGCAGGCGTCTAGCTTGCCTTTTTCTTTCGGGCACTGAGTTGACTAGGGAAGTTGCTATTGCATGTGGCGTGAAACCAAAATTCTGCTGATTGATGACGATAGCGTCCGCCGCCGCGACCTGGCGGTGATTTTAAATTTTCTCGGTGAAGAAAACTTACCCTGCGCAAGCTATGACTGGCAGCAGGCTGTCGGCTCTTTATCGTCTAGTCGTGAAGTCATCTGTGTCCTGATCGGGACGGTCAATGCACCTGGTTCGTTGTCGGCTCTGTTAAAGACACTCGCAACCTGGGATGAGTTCCTTCCCGTTTTGCTGATGGGCGATAATTGTGCCCAGGATCTGCCCGACGACCAGCGTCGCCGGGTGTTGTCGACCCTGGAAATGCCCCCCAGCTACAGCAAATTGCTCGATTCGCTGCACCGTGCCCAGGTCTATCGCGAGATGTACGACCAGGCCCGCGAGCGCGGTCGCCATCGTGAACCCAATCTGTTCCGCAGCCTCGTCGGCACCAGCCGGGCGATCCAGCACGTGCGCCAGATGATGCAGCAAGTGGCCGACACCGACGCCAGCGTACTGATCCTCGGCGAGTCGGGCACTGGCAAGGAAGTGGTTGCGCGCAACCTGCACTATCACTCCAAGCGCCGTGACGCGCCGTTCGTGCCGGTCAACTGTGGCGCGATCCCGGCCGAGTTGCTGGAAAGCGAATTGTTCGGCCATGAGAAGGGCGCCTTTACTGGCGCGATCACCAGCCGTGCCGGGCGTTTTGAGCTGGCCAACGGCGGCACCCTGTTCCTCGACGAGATCGGCGACATGCCGCTGCCGATGCAGGTCAAGCTGCTGCGGGTATTGCAGGAGCGCACCTTCGAACGCGTGGGCAGCAACAAGACCCAGAGCGTCGACGTGCGGATCATTGCCGCGACCCACAAGAACCTCGAAAGCATGATTGAGGTCGGCAGCTTCCGCGAAGACCTGTACTACCGCTTGAACGTGTTCCCGATCGAAATGGCACCGCTGCGTGAGCGCGTCGAAGATATCCCGTTGCTGATGAACGAGCTGATCTCGCGCATGGAGCACGAAAAACGCGGTTCGATCCGCTTCAACTCGGCGGCGATCATGTCGCTGTGTCGCCACGGCTGGCCGGGCAACGTCCGCGAGCTGGCCAACCTGGTGGAGCGCATGGCGATCATGCACCCGTACGGGGTGATCGGCGTGGTCGAGCTGCCGAAGAAATTCCGCTACGTCGACGACGAAGACGAACAACTGGTCGACAGCCTGCGCAGTGACCTCGAAGAGCGGGTGGCCATCAACGGCCATACCCCGGACTTCACCGCCAATGCCTTGTTGCCGCCTGAAGGCCTGGACCTCAAGGACTACCTCGGTGGCCTGGAGCAGGGCTTGATCCAGCAGGCCCTGGATGATGCCAACGGCATCGTCGCCCGTGCGGCCGAGCGCCTGCGCATTCGCCGTACCACCCTGGTGGAGAAGATGCGCAAGTACGGCATGAGCCGGCGCGAAGGCGACGAACAGGCGGACGATTGACGCCTGTTTTTCAAGCCCTTGAATAATGGGCGGTTTTTTTTAGGCACGGGTATTGCTACATCCCTCGCAACGTTCCGTTTAACTGACGGTCAGCCAAGCGAGAGTGCACGATGCCCCACGCCGCCCAGATGTCTCCAGCCCCCGATGCGCCCGGCGTAGAGCCGGCCAACCGGCCTGGCCTTGAGCAGGCGTTCGCCCTGTTCAATCAGATGTCGAGCCAACTTACTGACTCCTACAGCCGTCTCGAAGCCCGGGTCTGTGAACTCAAGGGTGAGCTGGAAGTGGTCAGTGCCCAGCGCCTGCAAGAGCTGGCGGAAAAAGAACGCTTGGCCAATCGCCTGCAGAACCTGCTCGACCTGTTGCCGGGTGGTGTCATCGTCATCGACGCCCAGGGCATCGTCAGCGATGCCAACCCGGCGGCATGCGAACTGCTGGGGCTGCCGCTGCAAGGTGAGCTGTGGCGCCAGGTCATCGGTCGCTGCTTTGCGCCCCGTGAAGACGACGGTCATGAAATTTCCCTGAAGGATGGTCGGCGCCTGTCGATTGCCACCCGTTCGCTGGATGCCGAGCCGGGGCAGTTGGTGCTGCTCAACGACCTCACCGAAACCCGCCACCTGCAGGATCAACTGGCGCGCCACGAGCGCCTGTCGTCCCTGGGGCGGATGGTCGCGTCCCTGGCCCATCAGATCCGCACGCCCTTGTCCGCGGCCTTGCTCTACGCCAGTCACCTGACTGAGCAGGCGTTGCCGGTGGCGACCCAACAGCGATTTGCCGGACGCCTGAAGGAGCGCCTGCACGAGCTTGAGCATCAGGTGCGCGACATGCTGGTGTTCGCCCGTGGCGAGTTGCCGCTGACCGATCGGGTCAGCCCCAGGCTGCTGCTGCAATCGCTGCAAGCGGCGGCGCAGACCCATGTCCAGGACGTGCCGATCCGTTGGCAGTGCGATGCCCATGCCGGTGAGTTGTTGTGCAACCGCGACACCCTGGTGGGGGCGCTGCTGAACCTGATTGAAAACGCGATCCAGGCCAGTGCCGGCGCAGTGCGCCTGAAAGTGCACCTGTATGCCCGGCAGAACACCTTGCGCCTGTGCGTCAGTGACAGCGGTGCCGGGATCGAGGCCGCGGTGCTGGAGCGCCTGGGCGAACCTTTTTTCACCACCAAGACCAACGGCACTGGCCTGGGCCTGACCGTGGTCAAGGCGGTGGCACGGGCCCATCAGGGACACTTGCAACTGCGCTCGCGCCCGGGCCGTGGCACCTGCGCGGTGCTTGAGCTGCCGTTGTTTGGCAGCGCGCAGGAAACGGAGTGAGGTCAATGCTAATCAAGGTTCTGCTGGTTGAAGACGATCGTGCGTTGCGCGAAGCGCTGGCCGATACGCTGCTGCTGGCCGGTCACGACTACCGTGCCGTCGGTAGCGCCGAAGAGGCGCTGGAGGTGGCGGCGCGGGAGCCGTTCAACCTGGTGGTCAGCGACGTCAACATGCCCGGCATGGACGGTCATCAGTTGTTGAGTCTGTTGCGGGTGCGCCATCCCCAGTTACCGGTGTTGCTGATGACGGCCCATGGGGCGGTGGAGCGCGCAGTGGATGCGATGCGCCAGGGTGCGGCGGACTATCTGGTCAAGCCGTTCGAGCCCAAGGCCCTGCTGGATCTGGTGGCACGCCATGCCCAGGGGTGCCTGGGCGGTGGCGAAGGCGAAGGGCCGGTGGCGTTCGAACCGGCCAGTGCCCAGTTGCTGGAACTGGCGGCACGGGTGGCGCGCAGTGATTCGACGGTATTGATTTCCGGTGAGTCGGGCACCGGCAAGGAAGTGCTGGCGCGCTACATCCATCAGCATTCGCGGCGTGCCAGCCAACCGTTCATTGCGATCAACTGCGCGGCGATCCCGGACAACATGCTTGAGGCCACGCTGTTCGGTCATGAGAAGGGCGCCTTCACCGGGGCGATTGCCGCCCAGGCGGGCAAGTTCGAGCAAGCGGATGGCGGCACCATCCTGCTCGACGAGATTTCCGAAATGCCCCTGGGACTGCAGGCCAAGCTGCTGCGGGTGCTGCAGGAGCGTGAAGTCGAGCGGGTCGGCGCGCGCAAGTCGATCGTGCTGGATATCCGAGTGGTAGCCACCACCAACCGCGACCTGGCTGGGGAGGTGGCGGCGGGGCGGTTTCGCGAAGACTTGTACTATCGGCTGTCGGTATTCCCCCTGGCCTGGCGTCCGCTGCGCGAACGCACTGCCGATATTCTGCCGCTGGCCGAGCGCCTGCTGGCCAAGCACGTCAATAAAATGCACCACGCGGCTGCGCGGTTATCGCCACAGGCCCAGGCCTGTCTGGTGGGGTATCCGTGGCCGGGTAACGTGCGCGAACTGGACAACGCGATCCAGCGTGCGCTGATCCTGCAGCAGGGCGGGGTCATCGAGCCGCAGGACTTCTGCTTGTCGGGACCAGTGGCCTGCGCACCGCTGCCGAGCCTGGCGCCAAAGGCCCAGGCTCCGCGCGCGGTGGAGGTCGAGACTGCGCCCGGCGAGTCGGCCGGCGCCCTGGGTGACGACCTGCGTCGCCGGGAATTCCAGATGATCATCGACACCCTGCGCGCCGAACGCGGTCGCCGCAAGGAAGCCGCCGAACGCCTGGGCATCAGCCCCCGCACCCTGCGTTACAAACTGGCGCAAATGCGCGATGCCGGGATGGACGTGGAAGGACACCTGTTCGCCACCTGAGCAATGCTTGCTCGGCAATTGTTGCGGGGGGCTTTTATCAGTGGGCCCGGGCGGAGCTGGCACCCTTGTTGCTAACACCAGTCTATCCGCCGAATGAGCGTCAAAAAATTGCGGGTCGTCAGAGAGAGCAGTCATGAGCCAAGGAATTGAATTTAACCGGTTGATGCTGGACATGCGCGCCATGCAAATGGACGCCATGGCCGCACCCAAGGCCGTTGCCGCGCCGCAGGAAGCCGGCAGCAGCTTTGCCGACATGCTGGGCCAGGCCGTGAACAAGGTCAACGACACCCAACAGGCGTCGACCCAGCTGTCCACCGCGTTCGAAATCGGCAAAAGCGGAGTCGACCTGACCGACGTGATGATCGCCAAGGAAAAAGCCGGCGTCTCCTTCCAGGCACTGACCCAGGTGCGCAACAAGCTGGTTCAGGCTTACCAAGACATCATGCAGATGCCGGTTTAAGGACACATTGAGTCATGGCAGAAGCAGTCGCCAATAACGTTCCGGCCAAGGCCGCCGCTGCAGATGGCAAACCGCCGCTGTTCGGCCTGTCCTTCCTGGAAAACCTCTCCGAGATGACCATGCTGCGGCAGGTGGGCCTGCTGGTTGGCCTGGCTGCGAGTGTGGCGATTGGTTTTGCCGTGGTCCTCTGGTCGCAGCAACCGGACTACCGGCCGTTGTACGGCAGCCTGGCCGGAATGGACGCCAAGCAGGTGATGGAGACCCTGGCCACCGCCGACATTCCCTACACCGTCGAACCCAATTCCGGCGCCTTGTTGGTCAAGGCCGATGACCTGTCGCGTGCGCGGCTCAAGCTGGCCGCCGCCGGGGTAACCCCGACCGACGGCAACATCGGTTTTGAGATTCTCGACAAGGACCAGGGCCTGGGCACCAGTCAGTTCATGGAAGCGACTCGGTACCGTCGCGGCCTCGAAGGCGAGCTGGCGCGAACCATTGCCAGCCTGAACAACGTCAAGGGTGCCCGCGTGCACCTGGCCATTCCGAAAAGCTCGGTGTTCGTGCGTGACGAACGCAAGCCTAGCGCCTCGGTGCTGGTGGAACTGTACTCCGGCCGTTCGCTGGAGCCGAGCCAGGTGGTGGCCATCGTCAACCTGGTGGCGACTAGCGTCCCGGAGCTGAGCAAGTCGCAGATTACCGTGGTCGACCAGAAGGGCACCCTGCTGTCCGATCAGGCGGAGAACTCCGCACTGACCATGGCCGGCAAGCAGTTCGACTACAGCCGCCGCATGGAAAGCATGCTCACCCAGCGCGTGCACAACATCCTGCAGCCGGTGCTGGGCAATGACCGCTACAAGGCCGAAGTGTCCGCCGACGTCGACTTCAGTGCGGTCGAGTCGACCTCCGAGCAGTTCAACCCGGATCAACCGGCCCTGCGCAGCGAGCAATCGACCTCCGAGCAGCGTACCGCCAGCAATGGCCCGCAAGGCGTACCGGGGGCCCTGAGCAACCAGCCGCCGGCACCGGCTTCGGCACCGCAGAGCACCGGCAATGCCACGGCCTCGGCCGGCATGGTGCAGCCCGGCCAGCCTCTGCTGGATGCCAACGGCCAGCAGATCATGGACCCGGCCACCGGCCAGCCGATGCTCGCCCCATACCCGGCGGACAAGCGTCAGCAATCGACCAGGAACTTCGAACTCGACCGCTCCATCAGCCACACCAAGCAGCAGCAAGGCCGCTTGAACCGGTTGTCGGTGGCGGTGGTGGTCGATGACCAGGTCAAGGTCAATCCCGCCAATGGCGAAACCTCCCGCGCGCCGTGGACCGCTGATGAGTTGGCGCGCTTCACCCGCCTGGTGCAGGACGCCGTCGGCTTCGACGCCAGCCGTGGCGACAGCGTCAGCGTGATCAACGTGCCGTTCTCGGCCGAACGCGGCGAAGTGATTGCCGAGATTCCGTTCTATTCCCAGCCCTGGTTCTGGGATGTGGTGAAACAAGTGGTCGGCGTGCTGTTCATCCTGGTGCTGGTATTCGGCGTGCTGCGTCCGGTACTCAACAACATCACCGGTGGCGGCAAAGGCCGGCAACTGGCGGGGATCGGCAGCGATGCCGAGCTCGGCGGCATGGGTGGGCTGGATGGCGAGCTGGGCAATGACCGGGTCAGCCTCGGCGGCCCGCAAAGCATCCTGCTGCCAAGCCCGAGCGAAGGCTATGACGCCCAGTTGAACGCAATCAAGAGCCTGGTGGCCGAAGATCCGGGCCGTGTGGCTCAGGTCGTGAAAGAGTGGATTAACGCAGATGAGTGATAACCGAGCCTCGATCGCCAAACTCAGCCGGGTCGACAAAGCCGCGATCCTGCTGCTGTCCCTGGGCGAAACCGACGCCGCGCAAGTGCTGCGCCACATGGGCCCGAAAGAGGTCCAGCGCGTCGGCGTGGCCATGGCGCAGATGGGCAACGTGCACCGCGAGCAGGTCGAGCAGGTGATGAGCGAGTTCGTCGACATCGTCGGCGACCAGACCAGCCTGGGCGTGGGCTCCGATGGCTACATCCGCAAAATGCTCACCCAGGCCCTGGGTGAAGACAAGGCCAATGGCCTGATCGACCGGATCCTGCTGGGCGGCAACACCAGCGGCCTGGACAGCCTCAAGTGGATGGAGCCGCGCGCGGTGGCGGATGTGATCCGCTACGAGCACCCGCAGATCCAGGCCATTGTGGTGGCGTACCTGGACCCCGACCAGGCCGGTGAAGTGCTGGGCAACTTCGACCACAAGGTGCGCCTGGACATCATCCTGCGCGTGTCGTCGTTGAACACCGTGCAACCGGCGGCGCTCAAGGAACTCAACCAGATTCTCGAGAAACAGTTCTCCGGCAATTCCAACGCCTCGCGCACCACCCTGGGTGGGATCAAGCGTGCCGCCGACATCATGAACTTCCTCGACAGTTCGATCGAAGGCCAGCTCATGGACTCGATCCGCGAAGTCGACGAAGACCTGTCCGGCCAGATCGAAGACCTGATGTTCGTGTTCAACAACCTGGCCGATGTCGACGACCGCGGGATCCAGGCGTTGCTGCGCGAAGTCTCCTCCGACGTGCTGGTGCTGGCCCTCAAGGGCTCGGACGAAGGGGTCAAGGAGAAGATCTTCAAGAACATGTCCAAGCGCGCTGCCGAACTGCTGCGCGACGACCTCGAGGCCAAGGGCCCGGTGCGCGTCAGCGATGTCGAGACGGCACAAAAGGAAATCCTCACCATTGCCCGCCGTATGGCCGAAGCCGGAGAAATCGTTCTCGGCGGGAAGGGCGGCGAAGAAATGATCTGACCCTATGGCTGCCAAGAGTGATGAGTCGCCCAGCGACCTGATTCGTGCGCGTGATGTCAGCGGGCTCGACATCTGGGCGCTGCCCAGTTTTGACCCGTACGTCCCGGAACCCGAGCCTGAGCCCGAGCCAGAGCCGCCGGAGATGGAGGAAGTGCCGCTGGAGGAAGTCCAGCCACTGACCCTGGAAGAGCTCGAGAGCATTCGCCAGGAAGCCTGGAACGAAGGGTTTGCCACCGGCGAAAAAGAGGGCTTTCACAGCACCACCCTCAAAGTTCGCCAGGAAGCCGAAGTGGCCCTCAATGGCAAGTTGGCCAGCCTGGAACGGCTGATGGTCAACCTGTTCGAGCCCATCGCCGAGCAGGACACGCAGATTGAAAAGAGCCTGGTAGCGCTGGTCCAGCACGTTACCCGGCAGGTGATCCAGCGCGAGCTGGCCATCGACTCGAGCCAGCTGGAACACGTCATGCGCGAAGCCCTCAAGCTGCTGCCGCTGGGGGTTGCGAACGTGCGCCTGTACGTCAACCCGCAGGATTTTGCCCAGGTCAAAGCCCTGCGCGAACGCCATGAGGAAACCTGGCGCATCGTCGAGGACGAGGCGCTGTTGCCCGGTGGTTGCCGGGTCGAGACCGAGCACAGCCGGATCGACGCGACGGTGGAAACCCGCATCGCCCAGGCCACGGCCCAGTTGCTCGACCAGTTGCACGAGCAGGCGCTGCACCCGGCGCCAGCGGATTTGCAGTTGGACCTGTCAGTCGTTGCGCCGCCGGTCAGCCCTGATGCGCCTTGATCGCACCAGCTTTGCCAAGCGCCTGGGCAGCTACGCCGCTGCGGTGGAGTTGCCGGGCCAGCCGGTCCTCGAAGGGCGCCTGTTGCGCATGGTCGGCCTGACGCTCGAGGCCGAAGGCTTGCGCGCAGCCATGGGCAGCCGCTGCCGGGTGATCAACGACGACAGCTATCACCCGGTCGAAGTCGAAGCCGAGGTCATGGGGTTTTCCGGCAACAAAGTATTCCTGATGCCAGTGGGCAGCGTCGCCGGGATCGCTCCGGGCGCGCGGGTCGTGCCGCTGGCGGACAATGGCCGCCTGCCGATGGGCATGAGCATGCTCGGGCGGGTGCTCGACGGTGCCGGTCGGGCGCTGGACGGCAAGGGCGGGATGAAGGCCGAAGACTGGGTGCCAATGGACGGCCCGACCATCAACCCGCTCAACCGCGACCCCATCAGCGTGCCGCTGGACGTCGGCATTCGTTCGATCAACGGCTTGCTCACGGTCGGTCGCGGCCAGCGCCTGGGTCTGTTCGCCGGGACCGGGGTGGGTAAGAGTGTGCTGCTGGGCATGATGACCCGCTTCACCGAAGCCGACATCATCGTGGTCGGGCTGATCGGGGAGCGGGGCCGGGAGGTCAAGGAGTTCATCGAGCACATCCTCGGTGAAGAGGGCCTCAAGCGCTCGGTGGTGGTGGCATCGCCGGCCGACGATGCGCCGCTGATGCGTATGCGTGCGGCGATGTACTGCACGCGCATCGCCGAATATTTTCGCGACAAGGGCAAGAATGTCCTGTTGCTGATGGACTCGCTGACCCGTTTTGCCCAGGCCCAGCGGGAAATCGCCCTGGCCATCGGCGAACCGCCAGCGACCAAGGGTTATCCACCCTCGGTATTCGCCAAGTTGCCGAAACTGGTGGAGCGCGCGGGCAATGCCGAGGCCGGCGGCGGTTCGATCACTGCGTTCTATACCGTACTGTCGGAAGGCGACGACCAGCAGGACCCGATCGCCGATTCGGCGCGGGGTGTGCTCGACGGGCACATCGTGTTGTCCCGGCGCCTGGCCGAGGAGGGGCACTACCCGGCCATCGACATCGAAGCGTCCATCAGCCGGGTCATGCCCTCGGTGGTCTCGCCGGAGCACATGCGCCGCGCCCAATACTTCAAGCAGCTCTGGTCGCGTTATCAACAGAGTCGCGACCTGATCAGCGTCGGCGCCTATGTGGCCGGGGGCGATCGCGAGACCGACACGGCCATTGCCCTGCAGCCGACCATGGTCAGCTACCTGCGCCAGGGCCTCAACGACAACATCAGCCTGGGCGAAAGCCACGCCCACCTGGAAACCATCTTCGCTCCGGCAGCCGGAGGCTAAGCGGCCATGGCCCAGAGCCGAGCAGCGCGCCTGGCGCCGGTGGTCGACATGGCGGAAAAGGCCGAGAAGACCGCCGCCCAGCGCCTGGGCTACTTCCAGGGCCAAGTGCGGCTCGCCGAAAACAAGCTGGCTGACCTCGACGGATTTCGCCTCGAATACCTGGAACGCTGGGTCGAGCGCGGCCGCGAAGGGGTGTCCGGACAATGGCTGCTGGGTTACCAGGGCTTCCTCGCGCAACTGGGTACGGCCATCGACCAGCAGCGGCAAAGCCTGGCCTGGCATCAGAACAACCTCAACCAGGCGCGCGACGGCTGGCAACAGGCCTACGCTCGGGTCGAAGGCTTGCGCAAGCTGGTGCAGCGCTACATTGACGAGGCCCGGCAACTGGAAGACAAGCGTGAGCAGAAGCTGCTCGATGAGTTGTCCCAGCGCCTGCCCCGGGAGAGTCCGTATCGTTGAGGGGGGTGGGCCGATGGGCGAATGGGAGCTGCCGCAGGCTGTGATCTTTTGATCTTGGCTTTGTGGGCATATCCGTTGCTGCGGTAGCGGCGGCTTATGGTTTCGCCTTTACGGCGACTCCCTTTTGCAGACGCCCAAAAGGAAGCAAAACGCTTTGCCCCTGCGTTCGGCCCCTCGCTTAGGCTCGGGGTCCCTTCGCTACGGTATCCATCAGGGGGCATCGCCTACGGTTTGCTTCGCTGCACCTCCTCTCGATGTATGCGGCTTCGCCGCACGGCGCTACGCGCCTTCCCCCTGATGGACACCTTCGCTCAGCCTGCCGAAGGGGCAGGTGGATCAAGATCAAGAGCAAGAGCACGGCGACCTGACAGTCGGCCTGAGTGGTAAAAGCGGGCGAGGCGGCCTACCGGCCGGCCTGTTTTTTTTGATGTTCTTCTCTCCCCTGCTCGCGATGAACTTGACGGCACCGCGTGTTCATCGGATTCACGCGTGATTGTTCACGTCCATCGCAAGCTCGCAAGGGTTGGCGTTCTGAGCCGGCTGGCATTAGGCCGATGGGCTGCCTTGCTGATGCCCTGTACAGGTGCTAAACCTTGTACACGATTGCCAAAGACAAGGAAGCTCTAGCATGTCAGTCAATACGCAAGTCTCAGCGGATGGGCAAAAGCTGACGATCTCGATCAAGGGTCGCTTCGACTTTGCCAAGCACCAGGCATTTCGCGATTCCTTCGGGCAGGTCGACAATCAGCGACTCAACGCGATAGTGGTCGATCTCAAGGAGGTCACCTACCTCGACAGTTCGGCGTTGGGCATGCTGCTGTTGCTGCGCGATCATGCCGGCGGCGACGATTCCGATGTGCGGCTGGTCAACAGCAGTTCGGACGTGCGAAAAATCCTCGCCATCTCCAATTTCGACAAGCTGTTCGACATCAGTTGAGCGACCTGATCCCGTCGTTCGAGCCCCTGACGGTGCTGATCGCCGAAGACAGTGCGGCTGATCGCCTGCTGCTGTCGGGGATCGTCCGGCGCCAGGGCCACGCGGTGCTGCTGGCGGCGAACGGCGCCGAAGCGGTGGAGCTGTACCGTCAGGCATGCCCGCACCTGGTGTTGATGGACGCTCTGATGCCGGTGATGGACGGCTTTGACGCGGCGCGACAGATCAAGCAGTTGGCCGGGGAAACCCTGGTACCGATCATCTTCCTCACGTCCCTGAGCGAGGACGAAGGCCTGGCCCGCTGCCTGGAGGCGGGCGGTGATGACTTTCTGGCCAAGCCGTATAACCAGGTGGTGCTGGCGGCCAAGATCAAGGCCATGGATCGCCTGCGGCGTTTGCAGGCAACGGTGCTGGAGCAGCGCGACCAGATCGTCCGCCACCATCAGTACTTGCTTAACGAGCAGCGTGTGGCCAAGGCGGTGTTCGACAAGGTCGCCCACTCGGGCTGCCTGAGCGCGCCGAACATCCGCTACCGGCAATCGCCCTATGCGCTGTTCAACGGCGATCTGCTGCTGGCGGCGTTCACTCCGGCTGGCGACATGCATGTGCTGCTCGGTGACTTCACCGGTCACGGCCTGCCGGCGGCCGTGGGCGCCATGCCCCTGGCCGAGGTGTTCTACGGGATGACGGCCAAGGGGTTTGGCCTGGCGCAGATCCTGCGAGAGATGAATGCCAAGCTCAAGCGCATCCTGCCGGTGGACATGTTTTGCTGCGCGACCCTGCTGTCCCTGAGTTTCCAGCGCCGTTCGGCCGAGGTCTGGAATGGCGGGATGCCCGACGGCTACCTGCATGACATCGCCAGTGGCGAGCGCCGGCCGCTGAAGTCACGGCATTTGCCGCTGGGCGTGTTGAGTGCCCAGGCGTTCGACGACCGCACGGAAGTGTTCCCTATGGCCCTGGGCGACCGGGTAATGCTGTTGACGGATGGGGTGATCGATACCTGCGACAGTGCCGAGCAGTTGTTTGGCGTCGAGCGTTTGTTGCAGGTGTTTGCCGATAACCTTGAGCCCGAGCAGTTGTTCGAGGAGATCGAACAAGCGCTGCGCGATTTTGGCGGTCAGGCCCGGGATGACGTGAGCCTGCTGGAAATCAGTCTGGTGGAGCCGGCCCAGCTCACCCCGCCAGCCCTGGTCTATTCCGACAGTGGCCAGTCGAGCCCGCTGGACTGGTCGTTGAGCTTCGAATTTCGCGCCGAGTCGCTCAAGCGCTTCGACCCGCTGCCCTATCTGCTGCAGTTGTTGCTGGAGGTGCATGGCCTGCGGGCGCAAAGCGCGGCGCTGCACAGTGTGCTGGCCGAGTTGTACTCCAATGCCCTGGAGCATGGCGTGCTGGGCCTGGATTCGAGCCTCAAGCGCGATGTCCGCGGATTTGCGCGCTACTATCAGTTGCGCAACGCCCGCCTGGAGCAATTGGAGGAGGGCTACCTGCGGGTGCACGTGCAGGTCGCGCCGCAAGGCTCGGGCGGTTGCCTGGTGATTGAAGTGGAAGACAGTGGGCATGGCTTTGATGTGCAGCGTGTGATGGATCGGCCGCTGGACATCGGGCGTTTATCGGGTCGCGGCGTCAGCCTGATCCGTCAATTGAGCCGTAATGCCAGTTGGTCCGACGATGGCCGACGGGCGCGCGTGGAGTTTTCCTGGGAGGCTCTGGCATAATCCCGTGCATTCTTGATCAAGGAGCGAACAAGTGACCGATACACATCTGGATCGCGACGTACTCAGTGCGTTGCAGGAAGTCATGGAAGGGGATTACCCGGTGTTGCTGGACACCTTCCTGGCGGATTCCGAAGAGCGTCTGCAAATCCTGCGCGAGGCGCACGATGCGGCGCAGCTGATCAGCGCGGCCCATAGTTTCAAGGGCAGCAGCAGCAACATGGGGGCGTTTCGCCTGGCCAGGCTGTGCCACGAGCTGGAACAGCGCGCCAAGGAAAAAGCCCCCAAGGGCCTGGCCAAGCTGGTGGGTGAAATCGATGGCGAATTTGCCTTGGTGCGCCCCTTGTACGAAGCCGAACGGCAGCGCTCGCTGGCGTCTGAATCTTCCAATCGCAGCTGTTAGCCTTCTCTCGGGCAATCTGGCTCGACCCTTGCAGTCTCTTGCTCAACTGTATCGACGATTCCAGTGCAGCGGAGACCGCTATGCCCCTTTCCCCCAACATCCTGCTTCAGGCTGGCGCGCAGGCCAAGACTCAGTCCGCGTCGGCCAATGCCCCGGCGGCGCCTGTGGACAAGGCGTCCGGCTTCGCCCGGGTGTTTGCTGGCCAGGGTGCAGGCAAGTCCTTGGCAGCGGCCGATATGGCGGCCAAGCCGTTGCGTGACAAAACCCCGGACCACCCGGTCCGTGCGGACAAACCTGCCACCCAGGCGCCAGCGGTTGCCGCTAGCGGCAAAACCTTGCCCGCCGAAAAAGTGGCGCCTGAAGAGGTAACCGACACCGAGCCTGGCGCAGTGGCTGAAGACGCCACGGTAGATCCAGCGCAGGCTCAGGCAGCGACCCTGCCGGCCCCGGTTACCGTGGTCGAGACGCCAGCCAGCGTGGATCCGGCCATTGAGGCGGCGCTGCTGGCCACCACGCAGGCGATCAGCGATCCGGCGTTCGATCCTGAGGCCGATCCACTGGATGGCTTGCCGGCGGTGCGCCTGGCGATGGAGCAAAGTGGCCATCTGTCCGCCTCCAGTCAGGCTCAAGCCAAGACTCCGCCAGCGGCCGCCCAGGTCGACGGCGAACCGAACGCGACGCAGACCTTCGCCGCGGGCATGGCCAGCATGCTCGGTCTGCAAGCGGAGCAGGACGGTACCAGTGAGGGCGGCGAGAAGGCCTTCAGTGGCTTGATCGACGAAGGCCTCAAGGACCTCAAGGCTGCCAGCAGCGACACCCGCGTTGAAGGTTTTGCCGACCGCCTGGCCGCGCTGACCCAGGCTGCCACGGCAAAAACCGCCAATGCGCTGCCGGTCAATCAGCCGATCGCCATGCACCAGAGTGGCTGGACCGAAGAGGTGGTCAACCGGGTCATGTACCTGTCGAGCGCCAACCTCAAGGCGGCGGACATTCAGTTGCAGCCGGCTGAGCTGGGACGCCTGGATATCCGCGTCAACATGATTCCCGACCAGCAAACCCAGGTCACCTTCATGAGCGCCCACGTTGGTGTGCGCGAAGCGCTGGACGGGCAGATGCACCGCCTGCGCGAGATGTTCGCGCAGCAGGGTATGGGTCAGGTCGACGTCAACGTCTCCGACCAGTCCCGTGGCTCCCAGGAACAGGCGCAGCAGGGGCAGGGCGCCCGCACCTCGGCCACTGGCAGCCGATTGGAACCGATGGTCGATGAATCGCCGGCCAGCCTCGCCGAAGTGAGCGCCAGCGCCGTCCGCGTGATGGGTTCCAGCGTGGTCGACTATTACGCCTGACTTGCTCCCTCAGTGAAGTCAGCGACCCCCGACACTTCTGGCATAACACTTGCTCTTGCCTTGCCGTGCGACTGTGAAAACCCGAATAGTGACGGATTATTGGCATGGCGAAGAGCGACGCAGCAGTAAAAGATCCCGCCGGCAAAGGCAAACTCAAGCTGATCCTGGTGATTGCCGCGGCCTTGTTGCTGGCGATCGGCTTGTCCGTGGGGGCGACCTGGTACTTCATGCACAGTGCCCAGAGCAAGCCTGAGCCTGCGGCCGATGCGGCTGGCAATGCCAAGCCTGCGGCCATCTACGAAGCCATGGCCCCGGCCTTTATCGCCAATTACAACCAGAACGGCCGCCAGCGCTACATGCAGGTGAGCATTACCCTGCAGGCCCGCAACCAGGCCGATCTGGACGCTTTGAAAGTGCACATGCCGGTGATCCGCAACAACCTGGTGATGCTGTTCTCCGGGCAGACTTTCGACAACCTGGCCACCCCGGTCGGCCAGGAAATGCTGCGCCAGAAAGCCACTGCCAGCGTGCAGGAAGTAGCGCAGAAAGAAGTCGGCAAAGTTGTAGTCGAGCAGTTGCTCTTTACTAATTTCGTACTGCAGTAGGAACACGACATGGCCGTGCAGGACCTGCTGTCCCAGGATGAGATCGATGCGCTGCTGCATGGCGTCGACGATGGTCTGGTACAGACCGACACCGCTGCCGAACCGGGCAGCGTCAAAAGCTATGACCTGACCAGTCAGGACCGGATTGTCCGGGGGCGCATGCCGACCCTGGAAATGATCAACGAGCGTTTCGCCCGCTATACCCGCATCAGCATGTTCAACATGCTTAGGCGTTCGGCCGATGTGGCCGTGGGCGGGGTGCAGGTGATGAAGTTCGGCGAGTACGTGCATTCGCTGTACGTGCCTACCAGCCTCAATCTGGTCAAGATCAAACCCCTGCGCGGCACCGCCCTGTTCATTCTCGACGCCAAGCTGGTGTTCAAGCTGGTGGATAACTTCTTCGGCGGCGACGGACGTCACGCCAAGATCGAAGGGCGTGAATTCACCCCTACCGAATTGCGCGTGGTGCGCATGGTGCTGGAGCAGGCCTTCACTGACTTGAAGGAAGCCTGGCAGGCGATCATGGAAGTCAATTTCGAGTACATCAACTCGGAAGTGAACCCGGCCATGGCCAACATCGTTGGCCCCAGTGAGGCGGTGGTGGTGTCCACTTTCCACATCGAACTCGACGGTGGCGGCGGCGATCTGCACGTGACCATGCCGTACTCGATGATCGAGCCGGTGCGGGAAATGCTCGACGCCGGTTTCCAGTCCGACCTCGACGACCAGGACGAGCGTTGGGTCAACGCCCTGCGCCAGGACGTGATGGACGTCGATGTGCCCTTGAGTGCCACCGTCGCCCGCCGCCAACTTCGCCTGCGCGACATCCTGCACATGCAGCCGGGCGACGTGATCCCGGTGGACATGCCTGAAGACATGATCATGCGCGCCAACGGCGTGCCGGCTTTCAAGGTCAAGATGGGGTCCCACAAGGGTAACCTGGCGTTGCAAGTGATCGAACCCATCGAGCGCCGCTGAGCGGCGTTGCTCTCCCCCCGTTTTTAAATGCTTGCTGCCCGCCGAGGACAAATGATGGTTAACGATATGAATGCCCAGGACGACCAGGCCCTGGCTGATGAATGGGCCGCCGCGCTGGAAGAATCCGGTGATGTCGGACAGGACGATATCGATGCCCTGCTGGCGGCCGATGCGGCCAGCTCGCCGTCCAACCGTCTGCCGATGGAAGAGTTCGGCAGTGTGCCGAAAAACAACGGCCCGGTGACACTGGACGGTCCGAACCTGGACGTGATCCTCGACATCCCGGTGTCGATCTCGATGGAAGTCGGCAGTACCGACATCAACATCCGTAACCTGTTGCAGCTCAACCAGGGGTCGGTGATCGAGCTCGATCGCCTGGCGGGTGAGCCCCTCGACGTGCTGGTCAACGGCACGTTGATCGCCCATGGCGAAGTGGTGGTGGTCAACGAGAAGTTTGGCATCCGCCTGACGGACGTGATCAGCCCAAGCGAACGCATCAAGAAGCTGCGCTAAGTGAACAGGTTCCTCGGTGGGTTGCTGGCCTTGCCTGGCAGCGTGATGGCAGCCGAGCCGGTGGCAGCAGTCGCTGCGCCGGCGGTCGGTAGCGGGGTGGCCGGGCAGTTGACGCAACTGGTGCTGGGCCTGCTGCTGGTGCTGGGCCTGATCTTTTTCCTCGCCTGGCTGTTGCGCCGGGTGCAGCAGGCAGGGCCTGCGGGCAAAGGCCAGGTGATCGAGTTGATCGGCTCGCGTGCCCTCGGCCCGCGGGACCGGCTGGTCCTGGTGCAGGTCGGCAACGAGCAGATTCTGCTGGGCCTGACGCCGGGCACCATCAGCGCGCTGCATGTCCTCAAAGAGCCGGTGCAGGTGCCCGGCACCGAGCAGGCTACCCCCGAGTTTGCCCAGCGCCTGATGGAGTTGCTGGGTAAAGACAAGGATAAGAAGTAATGCCGTTGCGTTTCCTCCTGACGCTGCTCCTGCTGCTGGCGGCGCCTCTGGCGCTGGCCGCCGACCCGCTGTCGATCCCGGCGATCACCTTGGGCACCAACGCCGACGGCGCCCAGGAATATTCGGTCAGCCTGCAGATCCTGCTGATCATGACCGCGCTGAGTTTCATCCCGGCGTTCGTCATGCTGATGACCAGCTTCACCCGGATCATCATTGTCTTCTCGATTCTGCGCCAAGCCCTGGGCCTGCAGCAGACGCCGTCGAACCAGATCCTCACCGGCATGGCGCTGTTCCTGACCCTGTTCATCATGGCGCCGGTGTTCGACCGGGTGAACCAGGACGCCTTGCAGCCGTATCTCGCGGAAAAAATGACCGCCCAGGATGCGGTGGCCAAGGCCCAGGTGCCGATCAAGGACTTCATGCTGGCCCAGACTCGCAGCAGTGACCTGGAGCTGTTCATGCGCCTGTCCAAGCGCACTGACATCGCGTCGCCGGATCAGGCCCCTTTGACCATCCTGGTGCCGGCCTTCGTCACCTCGGAGCTCAAGACCGCGTTCCAGATTGGTTTCATGATCTTCATCCCGTTCCTGATCATCGACCTGGTGGTGGCGAGTGTGCTGATGGCGATGGGCATGATGATGCTCTCGCCGCTGATCATTTCGCTGCCGTTCAAGATCATGCTGTTTGTGCTGGTGGACGGCTGGGCGCTGATCATCGGCACCCTGGCCGGCAGTTTCGGCGGTGTTTAGCCTGGTGCGAGCGAGTGGCCCGATATGACGCCTGAAGTAGCGGTAGACCTGTTCCGTGAAGCGCTCTGGCTGACCACCGTGATGGTCGCGGTGCTGGTGGTGCCGAGCCTGTTGGTCGGCCTGTTGGTGGCGATGTTCCAGGCGGCGACCCAGATCAACGAACAGACCCTCAGCTTCCTGCCGCGCCTTTTGGTGATGCTGGTCACGCTGATCGTTGCCGGCCCGTGGCTGGTGCAGACCTTCATGGAATACATCCTGCGCCTGTACGGCAGTATTCCGCAGTTGATCGGCTAGGCCATGTCGCTGCTGGCGCTGACCGACGCGCAGATCAGTACCTGGGTGGCCAGCTTCATGCTGCCGCTGTTCCGGGTGACGGCACTGCTGATGACCATGCCGATCATCGGCACCACCCTGGTGTCCAAGCGCATTCGCCTGTACTTCGCCCTGGCGATCACCGTGGTGATCACCCCCAGCCTGCCGCCGATGCCCACGGTCAACGCGCTGGACTTGAGCGGCCTGCTGCTGATTGCCGAGCAGATCCTGATTGGCGGGTTGTTGGGTTTCTCCCTGCAGCTGTTTTTCCAGGCCTTTGTGATTGCCGGGCAGATTGTTTCGATCCAGATGGGCATGGGTTTCGCCTCCATGGTCGACCCCACCAATGGCGTGTCGGCGGCGGTGATCGGGCAGTTCCTGACCATGCTGGTGACCCTGTTGTTTCTCGGGATGAACGGCCACCTGGTGGTGTTCGAAGTGCTCACCGAGAGCTTCACCACCTTGCCGGTGGGCAGCGCCATGTTGGTCAATCACTTCTGGGATATCGCCAACAAGCTCGGCTGGGTGCTGGGTGCGGCCATGCTGCTGGTGCTGCCGGCGATCACCGCACTGCTGGTGGTCAACATTGCCTTCGGCATCATGACTCGCGCGGCGCCGCAACTGAACATTTTCTCCATCGGCTTTCCGCTGACCCTGGTGCTGGGCCTGGTGATCTTCTGGATCAGCCTGGGTGACATTCTCAATCAGTATCAACCGCTGGCCACCGAGGCTTTGCAGTTGCTGCGCGATATGGCTCAGGCGCGCTAAGCCATGGCCGAAAGCGAGAGTGGCCAGGACAAGACCGAAGAGCCCACGGACAAAAAGAAAAAGGACGCCCGCGAGAAGGGTGAAATCGCCCGCTCCAAGGAGCTCAACACCCTGGCGGTGATGCTCGCCGGGGCCGGCGGCTTGCTGGTCTATGGCGGTGGCCTGGCCCTGGATCTGCTGGACATCATGCGGCTGAATTTCAGCTTGCCCCGCGAGGTACTGCTCAGCCCCGGTGCCATGGGCCAGTACCTGTTGCACTCGGGCAAGATTGCGATCATCGCCGTGCAACCGGTGTTGATCACCTTGCTCCTGGCCGCGCTGATCGGCCCGA
The DNA here is from genome assembly GCF_033989915.1 of Pseudomonas sp. P5_152. Lineage (NCBI taxonomy): Bacteria > Pseudomonadati > Pseudomonadota > Gammaproteobacteria > Pseudomonadales > Pseudomonadaceae > Pseudomonas > Pseudomonas sp. P5_152. Next base: position 4,750,133 of record NZ_JASFAH010000002.1, read on the forward strand.
TTTCCCTGGGTGGTTGGTTGTTTGCCGGCAGTAGCCTGGCACCCAAATTCAGCCGGATGAACCCGGCCAATGGCCTCAAGCGCATGTTCTCCTCGACCGCGGTGATCGAGCTGCTCAAGGCGCTGGCCAAGTTCCTGTTGATCCTGTTCGTCGCGTTGACGGTGTTGAAGTCAGACATCGACGACCTGCTGCGCATCGCCCATGAACCGCTGGAGCAGGCGATTATCCACAGCGTGCAGTTGGTGGGCTGGAGCACACTGTGGATGGCTTGCGGGCTAATCCTGATTGCCGCCGTCGACGTGCCGGTGCAGTTGTACCAGAGCCACAAGAAGTTGCTGATGACCAAGCAGGAAATCCGCGACGAGCACAAGGACCAGGAAGGCCGCCCCGAGGTCAAGCAACGCATCCGCCAGTTGCAGCACGACATGTCCCAGCGACGGATGATGGCGGCCATTCCCGACGCCGACGTGGTCATCACCAACCCGACCCACTATGCGGTGGCGCTCAAGTACGATCCGGACAAAGGCGGCGCGCCAATGCTCGTCGCCAAGGGCAGCGACTTCCTGGCCTTGAAAATCCGCGAAATTGCGGTCAGCAACAATGTATTGCTGCTCGAATCGCCGGCCCTGGCGCGTTCGATCTACTACTCCACCGAGATGGACCAGGAGATTCCTGGCGGGTTGTACCTGGCAGTGGCCCAGGTGCTGGCCTACGTCTACCAGATCCGCCAGTTCCGCGCGGGCAAAGGCAAACGTCCGGAGCCGTTCAAGGATGATGTGCCGATTCCGCCGGAGTTGCGGCGGGATTCTTGATTTTGGTGTGGTGATAGGAGGGGGGCTTAATCAATTAATAGTGACGCTCTCTGATTAATTGGCTGGCTTTGTCTGGATGAACGCCTCTGATTTCCCCTGCTACTGCTTCGAATCCTACAATTTTGTGGCTTATCATACCGGCAGAGCTGAGCGACATTTTATGGCGTTCCATTAGTTCGGGGATCATTTTCGAAGCGGCGTTATACATATTAATTTTATCGACGTCGATGTCTATCGAGTTGTAAAGTTTTCGAGGGAGTTGCTTTAGTTGTTCGGGTGCTACTTGGGCGTAGCTTAGTTCTTGGAGGCTGGCATTGTGTTTTGTGTATGCCCAAGGGGTATTTTGTCCGAGCTTTCTTTCTTGTTTGCTTATGATTTTTCCTTCATAGCTCACGAAATTTATTTCTTCGTGATTTTTAGCGCCGACTTTCATCGAGGTTAATTCTGTCCATTCTCCGTTCAGCTTGCGGTTGTTGGTTGTTAACGTTTCTACAAATGATTCTTCGGTGAATTGAGTGAATACTTTTTCGGGTCCGCTCTTGAAGGTGGGTCCAAGTGGTCTGCGCCCTGCAGGGCGAGGAGTAGGCTGTACGCGGATGTGTCCACTAGGGTCATGGAAGTTAATTGGATCGCCCATACAATAGGCATAAGCATTCAATCCCCCTTTTCCAAATGGACTCCAACTATCCGGGCTATTAAACCTCATCAACACAGGGTTAAACGCCCGATACCCATTCCCCAATAAATAATGCCCAGTCACCGGGTCCGGACGTTCGCCGTTAAAGCCCAGAAGACTCGTCAATCCACTTTCGGCCTGGCGATGGCCGTAAGGCGAGTAGGCGATGGGGTGTTGCTGTTGATCGGCTGTGAAGGTGTGCAGCACCGAGCGCTGCTGGTCAGTCGCCAGCAATGTGCTTTCAACGGCGCCGCCCTGGTTCTTGTGTTGCGCCAGCAGGAGGTCGTTATTCTGAAAGACACTGAATCCAATCGCCCCCTGTATTTCGGTGGCCAAGCGGCTTTTGCAGTAAAAACGCTGGTGAGCGGATGCGTCCGGTTGAAGCTGACTGATCAGACGATCCAGTGGGTCGTACCCATAGCTGCAAAGTATTACAAGTTGTTGAGTCCCCATGGCAGGCGCTCCAGCTAATTCGGATTGAGCGCTTGAGTATCGGCGGTTTTGTCGCAGGCAGGTACTAGCAGAACTGCTAGGTTCGGCAGCCTGTACGGCTCGGTCAGGTACGAGTCTAAGCACCGCAAACCCTGTGGGAGCGGGCTTGCCCGCGAAAGCGGTGGGTTGGCCAACATCAATGGTTGCTGTGCCGACGTCATCGCGGGCAAGCCCGCTCCCACAGGGATCTCCTCGCGCCACACAGCCAACCGCTGCACCCTCTGTTCCCAGCCTCGGCAAAAGTTGGAAGGCTTCTTGCAGTAGCCGCCCTGCGCCCGCTTCTGGCGTCAAAAGTTTGCTTCAAAGGAACGGGGAATACCGGTGGATCGCTCTCAATTTATCAACAATGCCCGCAGCAACATGGCAGACCTCAGTCGAGGCAATCTGGGCGTGCCGCTGTTGCTGCTGGTCATGTTGGCAATGATGATGTTGCCGATCCCGCCGTTCCTGCTCGACGTGTTCTTTACCTTCAACATTGCCCTGTCGATCGTGGTGCTGCTGGTCTGTGTGTACGCGTTGCGGCCGCTGGATTTTGCGGTGTTCCCGACCATCCTGCTGGTGGCGACGCTGCTGCGCCTGGCGCTCAACGTGGCGTCGACGCGGGTGGTGATGCTCCACGGCCAGGACGGGCACGCCGCCGCCGGCAAGGTGATCCAGGCCTTTGGCGAGGTGGTGATCGGCGGTAACTACGTGGTTGGTATCGTGGTGTTTGCGATCCTGATGATCATCAACTTCGTGGTGGTGACCAAGGGCGCCGGGCGGATTTCCGAGGTCAGCGCACGTTTCACCCTCGATGCGATGCCCGGTAAGCAGATGGCGATCGACGCCGACCTTAACGCCGGCCTGATCGACCAGGGCCAGGCCAAGACCCGTCGTACCGAAGTCGCCCAGGAAGCCGAGTTCTACGGCTCGATGGACGGTGCCAGCAAGTTTGTGCGCGGCGACGCCATCGCTGGCCTGTTGATCTTGTTTATCAACCTGATCGGCGGCATGGCGGTGGGGATTTTCCAGCACGGCATGACCTTCGGCGATGCCGGCCGGGTATACGCCTTGTTGACCATCGGTGACGGTTTGGTGGCGCAATTGCCATCACTGCTGTTGTCCACCGCTGCGGCGATCATGGTGACCCGTGCCTCGGGCTCCGAAGACATGGGCAAGCAGATCAATCGGCAGATGTTCGCCTCGCCCAAGGCCCTGGCCGTTTCGGCCGGCCTGATGGCGGTGATGGGTATTGTCCCGGGCATGCCACACTTCGCCTTCCTCAGCATGGCGGCCCTCGCCGCGGGCGGCGCCTACCTGTTCTGGAAGAAGCAGAACACCCTCAAGGTCAAGGCCCTGGAAGAGGTCCAGCGCCAGCAGGAGCTGCTGCCTTCGCCGGCGCGGGCCATGGAAACCAAGGAGCTGGGCTGGGACGACGTGACGCCGATCGACATGATTGGCCTGGAAGTCGGCTACCGCCTGATTCCCCTGGTGGATCGCAACCAGGGTGGGCAGTTGCTGGCGCGGATCAAGGGCGTGCGCAAGAAGTTGTCCCAGGACCTGGGCTTCCTGATGCCCACCGTGCACATCCGCGACAACCTCGACCTGGCGCCCAGCGCCTATCGCCTGACGCTGATGGGGGTGATCCTGGCCGAGGCGGAGATTTATCCGGACCGCGAGCTGGCGATCAACCCGGGGCAGGTGTTCGGTACCCTCAACGGGATTACCGCCAAAGATCCGGCCTTTGGCCTGGAGGCGGTGTGGATCGAAGTCAGCCAGCGTTCCCAGGCGCAATCGCTGGGTTACACCGTGGTCGATGCCAGTACGGTGGTGGCAACGCACCTGAACCAGATTCTGTACAAGCACTCCAGTGAGCTGATCGGTCACGAGGAAGTCCAGCAACTCATGCAATTGCTGGCCAAAAGCTCGCCAAAACTGGCTGAGGAGCTGGTGCCAGGTGTGCTGTCGCTGTCGCAATTGCTCAAGGTGCTGCAGGCGCTGCTGGCCGAACAGGTGCCGGTACGCGACATCCGCAGCATCGCCGAGGCGATCGCCAACAATGCCGCCAAGAGTCAAGATACTGCCGCTTTGGTCGCGGCCGTGCGCGTCGGCTTGTCCCGAGCTATCGTGCAAAGCATTGTAGGCACTGAGTCCGAGCTGCCTGTGATCACCTTGGAGCCAAGGTTGGAACAAATATTGCTCAATAGTATTCAAAAGGCCGGGCAGGGCGCCGATGAGGGTGTCTTGCTTGAGCCAAGCATGGCCGAGAAGCTGCAGCGTTCGTTGATCGACGCGGCCCAGCGTCAGGAAATGCAAGGTCACCCGGTGATTCTGCTGGTCGCAAGTCCGGTCCGCGCGATGCTCTCGCGGTTCGGCCGCCTGGCAGTCCCGGGGTTGCATGTGTTGGCCTATCAGGAAATTCCTGACAACAAGCAAGTGACCATCGTTGCGACAGTAGGGCCCAACGGCTGAGGTAGTGGTTTATGCAAGTTAAGCGTTTTTTCGCCGCCGATATGCGTCAGGCCATGAAGCTGGTTCGTGATGAGCTGGGCGCCGATGCCGCGATCATCGGCAACCGCCGCATCGCCGGCGGTGTCGAGCTGATGGCGGCCCTGGATTACAAGCTGTCGGCCCTGGCGCCGCGGGTGCCGAACATTGAGCTCGAGGACGAGCTGCGCAAGACCCAGTCGCGCATTGTCACCGCCCAGGCCGAACTGAGCTTGCGTGGCGAAGGCGAGGCGGGCGAACACGCCAGTCGCCAGCTGTTTGCCGGCCTGCCACTGACTGCCGCCGAACCCTTGATCGAACCGACCCTGTCCGAGCCGCCGCGTCCTGCCCCGGCACCAGCACCGGCGGCCGCCATCGACCCGCGTGCCTATGATTCGATGCGCTCGGAGCTCAATGGCTTGCGCGAGCTGCTCGAAGTGCAACTCGGCTCCCTGGCCTGGAACCAGCTGCAGGGCCGCCATCCGCAGCAGGCCAACCTCTGGCGCCGGCTGCAACGCATCGGCTTGTCCGGTCCGTTGTCCCGCGACCTGCTGGAGCTGACCACCAGTATTGAAGAACCCCGCCAGGCCTGGCGCATGCTGTTGGCGCACCTGGCGCGGATGATCGTCACCCCCGAGATCGAACCCCTGGAAGAGGGCGGAGTGATTGCCATGGTCGGCCCGGCCGGCATGGGCAAGACCACCACCCTGGCCAAGCTGGCGGCACGTTATGTGCTCAAGTACGGCGCGCAGAACATCGCCCTGGTGAGCATGGACAGCTACCGCATCGGCGCCCAGGAGCAACTCAAGACCCTGGGGCGGATCCTCAACGTGTCGGTGACACACCTGGATCCGGGTCAGTCCCTGGCCCAGGCCCTGGACCCACTGCTGCGCAAGCGTGTGGTGCTGATCGACACCGCTGGCCTGCAGGCCAGCGACCCGGCCTTGCGCATGCAGCTGGAAAGCCTGGCGGGACGCGGGATCAAATCGAAGAATTATCTGGTCCTGGCCACCACCAGCCAGAAGCAGGTGCTGACGGCCGCCTATCACAGTTATAAACGTTGCGGGCTGGCCGGCTGCATCCTGACTAAACTGGATGAAACGGCAAGTCTGGGCGAGGTCTTGAGCCTGGCGATCAGTCACGAATTACCGGTGGCCTATCTAACCGATGGACCGCGTATCCCGGATGACCTGCATCTGCCGCGCCGCCATCAGTTGGTCAGTCGCGCCGTGAGTGTACAAATGCAGGAAGAACCCAGCGAAGAAGCCATGGCTGATATGTTCGCTGATCTCTACCACAGCCCGACCAAACGGGTCGGCTGAGGTATTAATGACTAGATTTGTATCTACATCGATGGCCTGCCGTGCATTGTTCCCCAGGGAACGCGCAGCCAGTCATGTAGCCCGCGTCTAAGCAAGACAAGGTATAGAAAGCACATGGGCAGCATGCATCCCGTACAGGTGATCGCGGTGACCGGCGGCAAGGGTGGCGTCGGTAAGACTAACGTTTCAGTGAACTTGTCCCTGGCTCTGGCAGAGCTCGGCCGGCGCGTTATGTTGCTGGACGCCGACCTGGGGCTGGCGAACGTCGATGTGTTGCTGGGGCTGACGCCCAAGCGCACCCTGGCCGACGTGATCGAGGGCCGCTGCGAATTGCGCGACGTGCTGCTGCAGGGGCCCGGCGGGATTCGTATCGTGCCGGCCGCCTCCGGTACCCAGAGCATGGTGCACTTGAGCCCGGCCCAGCACGCGGGCCTGATCCAGGCGTTCAGCGATATCGGCGACAACCTCGATGTGCTGGTGATCGACACCGCGGCCGGGATCGGCGAGTCGGTGGTCAGTTTTGTCCGCGCCGCGCAGGAAGTGCTGCTGGTGGTCTGCGACGAGCCGACTTCGATCACCGACGCCTACGCCCTGATCAAGCTGCTCAACCGTGACTACGGCATGAACCGCTTCCGCGTGCTGGCCAACATGGCGCAAAGCCCGCAGGAAGGGCGCAACCTGTTCGCCAAGTTGACCAAGGTCACGGACCGCTTCCTGGATGTCGCCCTACAATACGTCGGTGCGGTGCCCTACGACGAAAGCGTACGCAAGGCAGTGCAGAAGCAGCGCGCGGTGTACGAAGCCTTTCCTCGTTCCAAGTGCGCCCTGGCCTTCCGCGCCATTGCGCAGAAAGTCGATACCTGGCCATTGCCCGCCAATCCGCGTGGGCATCTGGAGTTTTTTGTGGAGCGCCTGGTGCAACAGACTGCGGGTCCGGTGCTATGACAGCCAGCGGTTACAACCTGTACAAGCAATCGGCGCGTGACGCGCAGTACGAGCTGATCGAGCGTTACGCGCCACTGGTAAAACGCATTGCCTATCACTTGCTGGCGCGTCTGCCGGCCAGTGTCCAGGTCGAAGACCTGATCCAGGCCGGGATGATCGGCCTGCTGGAAGTCTCGACCAAGTACGACGCCAGCAAAGGCGCGAGTTTCGAAACCTACGCCGGGATCCGCATCCGCGGGGCAATGCTCGACGAGGTCCGTAAAGGTGACTGGGCGCCACGCTCGGTGCACCGCAATACCCGCATGGTCAGCGACGCGATTCGCTCAATTGAAGCTAAAACCGGACGTGACGCTAAAGATCACGAGGTTGCGGCCGAACTCCAATTGAGTCTCGACGATTATTACGGGATTTTGAATGACACCTTGGGCAGTCGCCTGTTCAGTTTCGACGACCTGTTGCAGGACGGCGAGCATGAAGGGCTGCATGAGGATGGCGCGAGTGCTCATCTCGAGCCGTCGCGTGACCTGGAGGATGAACGCTTCCAGGCTGCGCTGGCGGACGCGATTGCCAATTTGCCGGAGCGTGAGCGACTGGTCTTGGCGCTGTACTACGACGAGGAGCTGAACCTCAAGGAAATCGGTGAGGTCCTGGGGGTCAGCGAATCGCGGGTCAGCCAGTTACACAGCCAGTGCGCAGCCCGTTTGCGGGGGCGTTTGGGAGAGTGGCGAGCGCGCTGACAGCAGTGTGGGGACACTGCGAACGACACCGCTACAGCCTCGCGCTGGCGCGGTCATCATCCGTTGTGCTCCAAACCGTCGTTGAGTGCTCTGCCTGTTGATTGAATGGCGTGCCCAGGTGCTGGGCGCGTTTAAGACTGCTTGGAGGTCGAATTGGACAAGAACATGAAAATCCTCATCGTTGATGACTTCTCAACGATGCGGCGGATCATCAAAAACCTGTTGCGTGACCTCGGGTTCACCAACACGGTCGAGGCAGACGACGGCACTACAGCCATCCCAATGCTCAACAGTGGCAGCATCGATTTTCTGGTCACGGACTGGAACATGCCGGGCATGACCGGTATCGATCTGCTGCGCCACGTGCGCGCCAACGAAAAGCTCAAGCACTTGCCAGTGTTGATGGTGACCGCTGAAGCCAAGCGCGAGCAGATCATCGAAGCGGCCCAGGCCGGCGTCAACGGCTATGTGGTCAAGCCGTTCACCGCCCAGGCGTTGAAAGAAAAGATCGAGAAGATCTTCGAACGCATCGGTTGATGTCTGGCGCCACGGGGGAGCTATGGAACAACGAGAGATTTCACAGGGCGATTTTGAATCGACCCTGAAAAAACACGCGGTCGAATTGGTCGACAGCCTGGAAAAGGGCAAGTTCGGCGAGGCCGTGCAACTGATCCATGAGCTCAACCAGACCCGTGACCGTGGCCTGTACCAGGAAGTGGGCAAGCTCACCCGTGAGCTGCATAGCGCGATCGTCAATTTCCAGATTGACCCGAACATGCCGCAAGCCGAGGAAGTCTCGCAGATCACCGACGCCACCGAGCGCCTGGGGTATGTGGTCAAGCTGACCGAGGCGGCGGCCAATCGCACCATGGACCTGGTGGAGAACAGCACGCCGCTGGTCAATGCCCTGGGGACCGATGCCCAGGCGTTGAGCGCAGACTGGGGGCGTTTCATGCGCCGTGAAGTCGGGGCTGAAGAGTTCCGTGAGCTGGCCCGGCGCGTCGATGGTTTCCTGAGCCGCAGCGCCAGCCACAGCCAGGTCGTGGCGGGCAACCTCAACGACATTCTGCTGGCCCAGGATTACCAGGACCTGACCGGCCAGGTGATCAAGCGCGTGACGCAACTGGTCACGGAAGTGGAAAGCAATCTGCTGAAACTGGTGCTGATGGCCAGCCAGGTCGACCGCTTTGCCGGCATCGAACATGACCGTGCAGCGATCCTCGCGGAAAAAAATCCGCAAAAACATCTGGCGCAGGGTGAAGGTCCGCAGATTCATGCCGATAAACGTGATGACGTGATGTCCGGTCAGGACGATGTCGACGATTTGCTTTCCAGCCTTGGATTCTAGGAGCACCCCTACACATGAGCTTCGGCGCCGATGAAGAGATCCTTCAGGATTTTCTGGTTGAGGCCGGCGAGATTCTGGAGCAACTGTCCGAACAACTGGTCGAGCTGGAAAGCCGACCGGATGATGCGGACCTGCTCAATGCAATTTTTCGCGGTTTTCACACTGTAAAAGGGGGCGCCGGCTTCCTCCAGCTCAACGAACTGGTGGAGTGCTGCCACATCGCCGAGAACGTCTTCGACATCCTGCGCAAGGGTGAGCGGCGCGTCGACTCGGAGCTGATGGACGTGGTGCTCGAAGCGTTGGATGCGGTCAACGGCATGTTCACCGAAGTGCGCGAGCGCGCACCGGTCACTGCTGCCACGGCCGAGCTGCTGGCGGCCCTGGCGCGCCTGGCGGAACCGCAATCGGCCGACGAGGTGGCAGCGCTTGCGCCAGCACCCGCGGCGCCGGTTGTCGCCAGCGACAGCGGCGATATCACCGATAACGAATTTGAACTGCTGCTCGACTCGCTGAATGCGGTCAAGGCGCAAGCCGAGGCACCTGTGATCCAGGCGCCAGCGGCGGCGAACGGCAGTGATGAAATCAGCGATGCCGAGTTCGAGTCGTTGCTCGATCAGTTGCACGGCAAAGGCCAGTTCGCCGTGGACAACCTGGCGGCCCCGGTCGAGCCGGTTGCTGCGGTGGTCGCGGCTGAAAGCAGCGACATAACCGACGACGAATTCGAAGCCTTGCTCGACCAGTTGCACGGCAAGGGCAACTTTGCCGTTGAAGCGCTCGAGTCGGCGATTGCCTCGGTACCGGCCGCCATCGTTGCCGAAGCGGCGGCGGTTGGCGGCGACCTGATCTCCGATCACGAGTTCGAATCGCTGCTCGACGAGCTGCACGGCAAGGGCAAGTTCAGCCACGTCGCCGGCAATGCCGAGACCGCTGCGGCCAGCGCCGCGCCAGTCGCGGCCAAAGCCGTGGCCCCGGTCGCCAAGCCGGCTGTCGCCAAACCGGTCCCGGCCCCGGCCCGTGCCCAGTCGGCGCCACCAGCGGAAAAACCGGCCAGTGAAGCCGAGACCACCGTACGGGTAGACACCGCGCGCCTGGACGAAATCATGAACATGGTGGGCGAGCTGGTACTGGTGCGTAACCGCCTGGTACGCCTGGGGCTCAACAGCGGTGACGAGGCCATGTCCAAGGCCGTGTCGAACCTCGACGTGGTCACCGCGGACCTGCAGACCGCGGTCATGAAGACCCGCATGCAGCCGATCAAGAAGGTCTTCGGGCGCTTCCCGCGCCTGGTTCGCGACCTGGCCCGCCAGCTCAAGAAAGAGATCAACCTGGAGCTGGTCGGCGAAGAAACCGATCTGGACAAGAACCTCGTCGAGGCCCTGGCCGACCCGCTGGTGCACTTGGTGCGCAACGCGGTCGACCACGGCATCGAATCGCCGCAGGAGCGCGAAGACGCGGGCAAGTCCCGGGGCGGCAAAGTGGTGCTGGCGGCCGAACAGGAGGGTGATCACATCCTGCTGTCGATTTCCGATGACGGCAAAGGCATGGACCCCAACGTCCTGCGCGCCATCGCGGTGAAACGCGGGGTGATGGACAAGGATGCAGCCGAGCGCCTGAGCGACACCGAATGCTACAACCTGATCTTCGCTCCGGGTTTCTCGACCAAGACCGAGATCTCCGATGTGTCCGGGCGTGGCGTGGGCATGGACGTGGTGAAAACCAAGATTTCCCAGCTCAATGGCTCGATCAACATCTACTCGACCAAGGGCCAGGGTTCGAAGATCGTGATCAAGGTGCCGTTGACCCTGGCGATCATGCCGACCCTGATGGTGATGCTGGGCAACCAGGCCTTTGCGTTCCCACTGGTCAACGTCAACGAGATCTTCCACCTCGACCTGTCGCGCACCAATGTGGTCGACGGCCAGGAAGTGGTGATCGTGCGGGACAAGGCCTTGCCGCTGTTTTATCTCAAGCGCTGGCTGGTCGCCTCCGCCGCTCATGAAGAGCAGCGCGAGGGCCATGTGGTGATCCTTTCGGTGGGCACCCAGCGGATCGGCTTTGTCGTCGATCAACTGGTTGGCCAGGAAGAAGTGGTCATCAAGCCATTGGGCAAAATGCTCCAGGGAACGCCGGGCATGTCGGGCGCCACCATTACCGGTGACGGTCGCATCGCGTTGATTCTCGATGTCCCGAGCATGCTCAAGCGTTACGCCACGCGGCGTATTTGATTCTGGTGGAGCGGGGCGCCTGGCGCCCTGTTGCGCCTATATGGAGTGTTTATGGCAGTCAAAGTCCTGGTGGTGGATGATTCCGGTTTTTTCCGCCGCCGCGTCTCGGAAATCCTTTCGGCGGACCCGAATATCCAGGTGGTCGGGACCGCGACCAATGGCAAGGAGGCGATTGATCAGGCGCTGGCCCTCAAGCCCGACGTGATCACCATGGACTACGAGATGCCGATGATGGATGGCATCACGGCGGTGCGGCATATCATGCAGCGCTGCCCGACCCCGGTGTTGATGTTCTCCTCGCTGACTCATGAAGGCGCGCGGGTCACCCTCGACGCGCTGGACGCCGGTGCGGTGGACTTCCTGCCGAAGAATTTCGAAGACATCTCGCGCAACCCGGAGAAGGTCAAGCAACTGCTGTGCGAGAAGGTCCACAGCATTTCGCGCAGTAACCGGCGTTTTAGTGCCTATCGGGCACCGGCGCCGGCAGCGGCGCCGACCCCGACCCCAGCCGCTGCACCGGTCAGCAATTTTACCGGCAGCAGCCCGGCACCACGTCCGGCGGTGGCACCTGTGCCAACCCGTGCTGCGCCGTCCTCGCCGGCACCCAAGCGCAAGGCCTACAAGCTGGTCGCCATCGGTACCTCCACGGGCGGCCCGGTCGCCCTGCAGCGCGTGCTGACCCAATTGCCGGCCAACTTCCCGGCACCCATCGTGCTGGTCCAGCACATGCCGGCGGCCTTTACCAAGGCATTCGCCGAGCGCCTGGACAAGCTGTGCCGGATCAGAGTCAAGGAAGCCGAGGACGGCGACATCCTGCGTCCGGGCCTGGCCTTGCTGGCGCCGGGTGGCAAACAGATGATGATCGACGGCCGTGGCGCGGTGAAAATCCTCCCGGGCGACGAACGTTTGAACTACAAGCCGTGCGTGGATATCACTTTCGGTTCGGCGGCCAAGTCCTACGGCGACAAAGTTCTGGCGGTGGTACTCACCGGCATGGGCGCCGATGGTCGGGAAGGTGCGCGCCTGCTCAAGCAGAGCGGCAGTGCCATCTGGGCCCAGGATGAAGCCAGCTGCGTGATCTACGGCATGCCGATGGCCATCGTCAAAGCCAACCTGGCCGATGCCATCTACGACCTCGACGAGATCGGCAAACACCTGGCCGAGGCGTGCCTCTGATGGATGTGCTGAGTCTTATCGGGATCATCATGGCGTTTGTCGCCATTATCGGCGGCAACTACCTGGAAGGCGGCCACCTGGGCGCCCTGGCCAACGGCCCGGCCGCCCTGATCGTGCTCGGCGGAACCGTCGGTGCGGCGTTGCTGCAGTCGCCGATGAGTGCCTTCAAACGTGCCATGCAGATTCTGGTATGGATTCTGTTTCCGCCACGGGTCGACCTGGCTGGCGGGATTGATCGGGTGGTCAACTGGAGCCTGACCGCGCGCAAGGAAGGCCTGCTGGGCCTCGAAGGCGTGGCGGATGCGGAGCCCGACAACTATTCGCGCAAGGGCCTGCAATTGCTGGTCGATGGCGCCGAGCCGGAAGCGATCCGCAGCATCCTCGAAGTGGATTTCTACACTCAGGAAAGCCGCGACATCGAAGCCGCCAAGGTCTTTGAAAGCATGGGCGGCTACGCCCCGACCATCGGCATCATCGGCGCGGTGATGGGCCTGATTCACGTCATGGGCAACCTGGCCGATCCGTCGCAACTGGGCAGCGGCATTGCCGTGGCCTTCGTCGCGACGATCTACGGGGTGGCCAGTGCCAACCTGGTGCTGCTGCCCATCGCCAGCAAACTCAAGGCTATTGCCTTGCGTCAGTCGCGGTACCGGGAAATGTTGCTCGAAGGCATCCTGTCGATCGCCGAAGGTGAAAACCCTCGTTCCATCGAACTCAAGCTTCAGGGCTTCATGGACTGATGGGGGGCATGGAGCATGGCACGTCGGCGCTACACTGAAGAACCCGTCAACCATGAACGCTGGCTGGTGTCCTACGCCGACTTCATTACCTTGCTGTTCGCCTTTTTTGTGGTGATGTATTCGATTTCCTCGATCAACGAAGGCAAGTACAAGGTGATCTCCGAGGCGCTGATCGGCGTGTTCACCGACTCCGATCGGGCGCTCAAGCCGATTCCCATCGGCGATGAACGGCCACAGACCGTGACCCCGGCCAAGCCGCTGGTCAAGGACAGCGAGCAGCTCGACGCGGGCATTGCCCAGGCCGCTGACGACCCGCTCAAGCGCATCGCCGATGACATCAGCGCGGCTTTCGGTGACCTGCTCAGTGCCAACCAGATGACGATCCGCGGCAACGAGTTGTGGGTCGAGATCGAGCTCAACTCCAGCCTGTTGTTTGGCAGCGGCGATGCCATGCCCAGCGACATCGCGTTCAACATCATCGATAAGGTCGCGGCCATCCTCAAGCCGTTCGATAACCCGATTCACGTCGAAGGTTTTACCGACGATCTGCCGATCCGCACCGCGCAGTACCCGACCAACTGGGAGCTGTCCTCGGCCCGCTCGGCGAGTATCGTGCGCATGCTCGCGATGCAGGGCGTCAACCCGCAGCGCCTGGCGTCGGTGGGGTATGGCGAGTTCCAGCCAGTGGCCAATAACGCCACCGCCGAGGGACGGGCGCGCAACCGGCGGGTGGTGCTGGTGATCTCGCGTAACCTCGATGTGCGACGCAGCCTGACCGGTACGGGTACCGCCCATGCACAACCGGATGCGGCATTGAAGCGGGCTGGCACACAAACTGCACCGACCCAGGTCAAGTCGCCGGGACCGCAGAGTGCCGTCAATTCTCCGTCACCCGGCTTGCCACGTTGAGCTATTTCTCGGTTGCCCCATACGACCGGGAGGAACGAACTGAATGAGAGTCTGGGCAGTTGCCAATCAAAAGGGTGGTGTTGGTAAAACCACTTCCTCCATCGCTTTAGCCGGGTTGCTGGCTGAGGCGGGCAAGCGCGTGGTCGTGGTCGATCTCGACCCCCACGGCTCCATGACCAGTTACTTCGGTTACGACCCGGACAGCCTGGAACACAGCTGTTACGACCTGTTTTTGCATGGCGGTAGCGTGCCGCAAGGCCTGCCCGGGCAGTTGTTATTGCCCACCAGCGACGAACGTATTTCCCTGTTGCCGTCGAGCACCGCGCTGGCCACCCTGGAGCGCCAGTCGCCGGGCAAGAGCGGCCTGGGCCTGGTGATTGCCAAGAGCCTGGCGCAGTTGTGGCAGGATTTCGATTACGCCCTGATCGACAGCCCGCCGTTGCTCGGCGTGCTGATGGTCAATGCCTTGGCGGCAAGCCAGCAACTGGTGATCCCGGTGCAGACCGAGCACCTGGCGGTCAAGGGCCTGGAGCGCATGGTCAACACCCTGGCGATGATCAATCGCTCGCGCAAGCAGGCGTTGCCGTTCAGCATCGTGCCGACCCTGTTCGACCGTCGCACCCAGGCCTCCCTGAGCACTTTGCGGGTGCTGCGCGATATGTACCCGGATGACATCTGGCAGGGCTATATCCCGGTCGACACAAGGCTGCGCGATGCCAGCCGCGCCGGTCTTACGCCTTCGCAGTTCGACGGCAAGAGCCGTGGCGTGCTGGCCTATCGTTCGTTGCTCAAGCACCTGCTGGCGCAACAACTTGTCGCGCAGGTGGCTTGAGATGAACCGGCCGCTGAAAACCACCTCACGCCCGCAACTGGCGCTGCAATCCTACCTCGACGCCTTGCTGCAGGACGCCACCGAAGAGCAGCCGGTGGCGGTGAGCGAGGTCATCGAAGTGCTCGAGGTCATCGAAACCCAGGGGGCGCTGGACGAGTTCCAGGCGGCGGTGCTGCAAGAGCAGGCGCGCGATGCCCAGCCTCCTGTGGTCGAGTTGCCGCAAGTGAGCTTGGTCGAGGCGGTGGTCCCGGCACCGGCTGCCCCGGTGTTGCCGTTGCTGCACACGCTGGTCGAGCCGGTGGCCGACGTACACCTGCCGCCGAGCACCACACCACCGCCCGTGGACAGCGATGGTCGGCCGAGCTGGGCCGCCGAGCCGTTCGAATGCCTGTTGTTCGATGTCGCAGGTTTGACCCTGGCGGTGCCGCTGGTGTGCCTGGGTTCGATCTATCCCCTGGCCGGGCATGAGCTGACGCCTTTGTTCGGCCAGCCGGAGTGGTTCCTGGGGATCCTGCCGAGCCAGGCCGGCAACCTCAAGGTGCTGGATACCGCACGCTGGGTGATGCCCGATCGCTACCGCGACGACTTTCGCCAGGGCCTGCAATACGTGATCTCGGTGCAGGGCTACGAGTGGGGGCTGGCGGTGCATCAGGTCAGCCGCTCGTTGCGCCTGAACCCCAACGAAATCAAATGGCGCAGTCATCGCGGGCAACGGCCATGGTTGGCCGGCACCGTGATCGAACACATGTGCGCCTTGCTCGATGTCGCGCAACTGGCCGAGTTGATCGCCAGCGGCGGGGCCAAACACATGGGCACGCGCAAGCCGCTGCACTCACTGACATAACAAGCCACTGGCCGCCCGTCGTGGCGGCCAGGCAGAACACACACCGCCATCGGCGGTTTTTTTAAGGGGTCAGGGTATGAATGATAAGGCGTCGTCAGCAAAGGGTTCCGAAGATCCGATCCTGCAATGGGTAACCTTCAAGCTGGACAATGAAACCTACGGGATCAACGTGATGCGCGTCCAGGAAGTCCTGCGCTACACCGAGATCGCGCCGGTGCCGGGTGCACCCAGCTACGTGCTGGGCATCATCAACCTGCGCGGCAACGTAGTCACCGTGATCGACACCCGCCAGCGCTTCGGTCTGATGAATGCCGAGATCAGCGACAACACCCGGATCGTGATCATCGAGGCCGACAAGCAAGTGGTCGGGATCATGGTCGACAGCGTGGCGGAAGTGGTTTACCTGCGTCAGTCGGAAATCGAGACCGCGCCCAACGTCGGCAACGACGAGTCGGCCAAGTTCATCCAGGGCGTGTGCAACAAGAACAACGAACTGCTGATCCTGGTCGAGCTGGACAAGATGATGAGCGAGGAAGAGTGGTCGGACCTGGAGAGTATCTGATTGATTCTCGAAGCGGCTGTTACTGTCCTGGGGCTGCTGTGGATCGGCAGCCTGGCGATTTTCCTCGCCTATACCCGCAACCAGCGAGCACTGGCCGTGGTCGCGGCACAAGCCGATGCGCAGCGTGACCAGCGGATCAAGGAACTGGCCCGGCGCGTCGATCATTACCAGGACGGTACGGTGCGCATGGGTGAAGAACTGCAAGAGTTGCGCGTGCTGGTCGAGCCGTTGCCGGACAAACTGACCCGGATCGAACAGCGCGACCCGACCAGCCTGTCATTCGCCCAGGCCGCGCGCCTGGTGGGCATGGGCGCCAGCGTCGACGAACTGACCCACTCCTGCGGCTTGACCCAGGCCGAGGCGGAGTTGATGAGCAAGATGCACAAGGGCTGATTGCCAGGCGCTATGCATGTTGCCGGCCCCGGCCCCATCGCGGGCAAGCCCGCTCCCACAGTAATTTGCGGTGCCTGCAGATCTTGGATACACCCACTGAACCTTTGGGAGCGGGCTTGCCCGCGAAAGGCCTGAGGGCGCTGCTGGGTGTCAGGCTGTATGCGTCATCGTTGACGACCATCGCGGGCAAGCCCGCTCCCACAGTAATTTGCGGTGCCTGCAGATCTTGGATACACCCACTGAGCCTGTGGGAGCGGGCTTGCCCGCGAAAGGCCTGAGGCGCTGCTGGGTGTCAGGCTGTATGCGTCATCGTTGACGACCATCGCGGGCAAGCCCGCTCCCACAGTAATTTGCGGTGCTTGCAGATCTTGGATACACCCACTGAACCTGTGGGAGCGGGCTTGCCCGCGAAAGGCCTGAGGGCGCTGCTGGGTGTCAGGCTGTATGCGTCATCGTTGACGACCATCGCGGGCAAGCCCGCTCCCACAGTAATTTGCGGTGTTTGCAGATCTCGCATACACCGACTGAACCTGTGGGAGCGGGCTTGCCCGCGAAAGGCCTGAGGACGCTGCTGGGTATCAGGCTGTATGCGTCATCGTTGACGACCATCGCGGGCAAGCCCGCTCCCACAGTAATTTGCGGTGCTTGCAGATCTTGGATACACCCACTGAACCTGTGGGAGCGGGCTTGCCCGCGAAAGGCCTGAGGGCGCTGCTGGGTATCAGGCTGTATGCGTCATCGTTGACGACCATCGCGGGCAAGCCCGCTCCCACAGTAATTTGCGGTGCGTGCAGATCTCGCATACACCCACTGAACCTGTGGGAGCGGGCTTGCCCGCGAAAGGCCTGAGGGCGCTGCTGGGTGTCAGGCTGTATGCGTCATCGTTGACGACCATCGCGGGCAAGCCCGCTCCCACAGTAATTTGCGGTGCTTGCAGATCTTGGATACACCCACTGAACCTGTGGGAGCGGGCTTGCCCGCGAAAGGCCTGAGGCACTGTTGGGTATCAGGCTGTATGCGTCATCGTTGACGACTATCGCGGGCAGCCCGCTCCCACAGTAATTTGCGGTGCGTGCAGATCTCGCATACACCGACTGAACCTGTGGGAGCGGGCTTGCCCGCGAAAGGCCTGAGGCACTGTTGGGTATCAGGCTGTATGCGTCATCGTTGACGACTATCGCGGGCAAGCCCGCTCCCACAGTAATTTGCGGTGCGTGCAGATCTCGCATACACCGACTGAACCTGTGGGAGCGGGCTTGCCCGCGAAAGGCCTGAGGGCGCTGCTGGGTGTCAGGCTGTATGCGTCATCGTTGACGACCATCGCGGGCAAGCCCGCTCCCACAGTAATTTGCGGTGCGTGCAGATCTTGGATACACCCACTGAACCTGTGGGAGCGGGCTTGCCCGCGAAAGGCCTGAGGCGCTGTTGGGTATCAGGCTGTATGCGTCATCGTTGACGACTATCGCGGGCAAGCCCGCTCCCACAGTAATTTTCGGTGCTTGCAGATCTTGGATACACCCACTGAACCTGTGGGAGCGGGCTTGCCCGCGAAAGGCCTGAGGGCGCTGCTGGGTGTCAGGCTGTATGCGTCATCGTTGACGACCATCGCGGGCAAGCCCGCTCCCACAGTAATTTGCGGTGCGTGCAGATCTTGGATACACCCACTGAACCTGTGGGAGCGGGCTTGCCCGCGAAAGGCCTGAGGCGCTGTTGGGTATCAGGCTGTATGCGTCATCGTTGACGACTATCGCGGGCAAGCCCGCTCCCACAGTAATTTTCGGTGCTTGCAGATCTTGGATACACCCACTGAACCTGTGGGAGCGGGCTTGCCCGCGAATGGCCTGAGGCGCTGTTGGGTATCGGCACCCATCCAACCTGTGGGCGCTGTCACTTCAGTAATCATCCCCGCGATGGGTGATGTCTTTCTCCAGCTGCGTCGTGTCCAGGTCCTGTGTCTGGGCAAACTTGCCCTTCAGGTTCCAGGCAAACGCAATGATCTCGGCAATGGTCCGATACAGCTCTTCGGGGATGCTATCGCCCAATTCCATCCGCGCCAGCAGCCGCACCAGCTCGGCGTTCTCGTAGATCGGTACCTCATGCTCACGGGCGATTTTCAGGATGGCTTCGGCCAGGGCATCGTCGCCTTTGCCGGTGAGCGTGGGGGCGTGCTGGCCGTCGTATTTGAGGGCGATGGCCTGGCGGGGCAGGTTGTGGTGGTTCATGCGGTGTCGTCCACCCAGCGTTGTTCGAGACGGGTTTGTGGGCCTTGGGGGGGAATGCCGAGGTGACAGTCGAGGTCGCCGACGTTCAGGCCGCAGGCATGCAGTTGCGCGCGCAAATGGTCCAGGTGTTGTTCAATCAGGCTGGCGGTATAGGGGCGTTCGGCCCAAAGTTGGCTGGACAGGCTGCCGCGTACCAGTTGTGCCTGTACCTGCAGTGGCCCCAGGGGCTCAAGGTCGAATGCCAGGTCGACCCGCCACAAGTGTTGGCGGGCTTCGCGTTCGGTGGGTTTTTCCTTGGGATCCCTGGGCGGAGGGTCTTCGCGCTGCACCTTGACCTGCAGTGGCACGATGTCTTGCAGGTTGCGCATGGGGATTTCCAACTGCCAGGTGGTTTGCAGGCGGCCGTCCTCGGTCATGCCGGTCTGTTCCAGGCTCGACAATTGGTGGCTTTGCAGGCGCGAGATCGCGGCGGCGGCCAGGCGCAGCAGGTGTTCCAGGTCGCCTTCCTCGGTCAGCTTCTGCAGCAGCCGCGAGGGCAGGGGAAAGCCACCCGGGGCCGGTTTGGCGCTGACCTGGCCAAGGGTGCCGAGGGCATTGCGCACAAAGCTCGGCAGGGCCTGGGCCAGGGTGTTGGCGGCCAACGCGGCATTGAAGCTGGGATTGGCCGGCAGGCCGGGGGCCAGTTGGGCGATCAGACGCAACAGGTTGCCCTTGAGGTCGTCTGCCGGCGCCGGATTCTGTCCGGCGAGCAATCGGCTTTCGAGAAACAGCCCGCTGTTGGCCAGCGCTTGCGCCAGCCCCTTGGCGCTGCTCAGGTGCTGGACCTCGGGCAGGCTGGCAAGCAGTTTGTCGACGCTGGCGCGAACCTCAGGGGATTGCCCATCGGCCGGCAGGTTCTGCAAGGCCTTGAACACCGCGTCCAGGGAACCCTGGCGACTCTGCTGGGTGTGCAATTGTTGGCTGATCGCCAATTGTTCCTGGCGAGTGCTCAGGGGCACGAAGCTGAGGGTGTGCGCGTCCTGGACCTGGGCACTGAGCAGGGTGCCGATGCGCAGTGGCTGCGGGCTGTCGATGTTCAGAGCGGTGCCGCTGAGCGCGCTGTTGAGCAGGCTGACCATCGAGCGGTACACCGCCGGTTGCCCCGGTGCCTGCGGCTGTAACTGGGTGGTCAGCACCTTGCTCTGCAACAGCGTGCCGACCGGCAGTTGTGTGGTGTCAATGCGCGACAGGGCTGCGGCGTTGCCAGCCAGGCTGGATTGCGGACTGATCGCCAGGCTGCCGGCCGAGGGCTGGGTAATGGCCAGGCTGGCACCCAGGGCCAATGGCAGGCTGCTGGTGGCCGATACGGTGGTCTGGCGCCCGCCCGCCAGGGTGATCTTGAGCAGCAGCTGGAACATCTGCTGGTCCTGCTTGAGTGACAGGACTTCGGCCTTGGCGCTCTGCCCGGCACCGATCAGGCCGTCCACCGGGGTCAGCAGCTTGAGCAACTCGCCACTGGCCTGCACGCGCGGCGTGGCAGGTGCCGCGGGGGGCAGGGGAGGAAGGTTGATCTCAGCGGTCATCGGTCACACCCTGTCGAAATTGCCCTCTTGAGAGTAGGACATGACATGTATAATGCCGCCCGTCTCCAAGGACGCGCGGCGCCATCGCGCAGCAAAACCAGCATAAATATTGACCCAGCTCTCTGGAACAGGCCGTCAATGCATCTATGCTGCACCACTTTAACGGCCGATCCACTGCCGACTTGAACCGTAAAGGCCCGCGATCTCTTGACCATCCCTCTACTAGAAGCCGTAGCGCTCGCCTGTGAGCGAGACTGGCGGATGCTCTTCGAAAACCTCGCATTGCGTCTGGATCGCGGCGACATGCTGCAGATCAGCGGCCCCAACGGCAGCGGCAAGACCAGCCTGCTGCGCCTGCTGGCCGGCCTGATGCAGCCGACCAGCGGCCAGGTGTTGCTCAATGGCGAGCCGCTGCACAGCCAACGGATAGAGTTGGCCCACAATTTGTTGTGGATCGGCCATGCCGCCGGCATCAAGGACCTGCTGAGCGCCGAAGAGAACCTCAGTTGGCTCTGCGCCCTGCACCAGCCGGCCAACCGCGAGGCCATCTGGCAGGCGCTGGCGGCTGTCGGGCTGCGTGGTTTTGAAGATGTGCCGTGCCATACCCTGTCCGCCGGCCAGCAACGCCGGGTCGCCCTGGCGCGGTTGTACCTCGAGAGTCCGGCGCTGTGGATCCTCGACGAGCCGTTCACCGCCCTGGACAAGCAAGGTGTCGCCCAGTTGGAAGAGCACCTGGCCGCCCATTGTGAACAGGGCGGCATGGTGATCCTGACCACCCACCACACCATGACCCGGATGCCGGCCGGTTACCGTGATATCGACCTGGGGCAGTGGGCCGTATGAGTGTTTTTGCGCTGTTGGTGGCCCGCGAGGCCCGGTTGTTGTGTCGCCGTCCGGCGGAGCTGGCCAACCCCTTGGTATTTTTCGCAATTGTTGTCGCATTGTTTCCATTGGCAGTGGGACCTGAGACTCAATTGTTGCAAACCTTGTCTCCGGGCCTGGTCTGGGTAGCTGCCCTTTTATCGGTTTTGCTCTCGCTGGACGGGCTTTTCCGCAGTGATTTCGAGGACGGATCCCTTGAGCAGTGGGTCCTTTCGTCGCACCCCCTGGCTCTTCTGGTTTTGGCCAAGGTACTGGCACACTGGGCGTTTTCCGGCCTGGCATTGGTATTGCTTGCGCCGTTGCTGGCCTTGATGCTCGGTTTGCCTGCCGCCTGTCTGCCGGTTTTGCTCTTGTCGCTGTTGCTGGGTACACCGGTGCTGAGCCTGCTCGGTGCGGTCGGCGCGGCGCTGACGGTGGGTTTGAAGCGTGGCGGCTTGCTGCTGGCGCTGTTGATTCTGCCGTTGTATATCCCGGTGTTGATCCTGGGCAGTGGCGCCTTGCAGGCGGCACTTCAGGGCATGCCGGCGACCGGGTATCTGCTGTGGCTTGGGAGCCTGACCGCCCTGGCAGTTACCCTGACACCCTTTGCAATAGCTGCTGGCCTGAAGATCAGCGTCGGCGAATAATGAGGTCTGGTCAAAAAACGACCAGTAAAGACCCTGGCTTTTCGTGTTGACGAAAAGCAACCGTGATGGAAACAGCAATGAACTGGACCTGGTTTCACAAGCTCGGCTCGCCCAAGTGGTTTTACGGCATCAGCGGCAAAGTGCTGCCCTGGCTGAGTATCGCCGCCGTGTTGCTGATCGGCATTGGAGTGGTCTGGGGCCTGGCGTTCGCACCGCCGGACTACCAGCAAGGCAACAGCTTCAGGATCATCTACATCCACGTGCCGGCGGCCATGCTGGCGCAGTCGGTGTATGTGATGCTGGCGGTCTGCGGCATCGTCGGGCTGGTGTGGAAGATGAAGCTGGCCGACGTCGCCCTGCAATGCGCGGCTCCAATTGGTGCCTGGATGACCGCCGTGGCGCTGGTCACCGGGGCGATCTGGGGCAAGCCGACCTGGGGTTCGTGGTGGGTCTGGGATGCGCGACTAACGTCGATGCTGATCCTGCTGTTCCTGTACTTCGGTCTCATTGCGCTGGGCAACGCCATCAGCAATCGTGACAGCGCCGCCAAGGCGTGCGCGGTGCTGGCGATTGTCGGGGTGATCAACATCCCGATCATCAAGTATTCGGTGGAGTGGTGGAACACCCTGCACCAGGGCGCGACCTTCACCCTCACCGAAAAACCGGCGATGCCGGTGGAGATGTGGCTGCCATTGCTGCTGACGGTGTTGGGTTTCTACTGTTTCTTCGGCGCGGTGCTGTTGCTGCGCATGCGCCTTGAAGTGCTCAAGCGCGAAGCCCGGGCCAGTTGGGTCAAAGCCGAAGTGCAAAACAGCCTGGAGGCCGCCTCATGAGTTTTGCTTCATTGGGCGACTTCCTCGCCATGGGCCATCACGGTCTATATGTCTGGTCGGCCTATGGCATCTGCCTGGCGGTACTGGCCCTCAACGTGGTCGCGCCGATCCTGGCCCGCAAGCGTTATCTGCAACAAGAGGCGCGTCGTCTGCGCCGGGAGAACAGCAAGTGAATCCGCTGCGTAAAAAACGTCTGCTCATCATTCTCGCGATCCTGGTGGGGGTTGGCGCTGCTGTCGGCCTGGCCTTGAGTGCCTTGCAGCAAAACATCAACCTGTTCTACACCCCGACCCAGATCGCCAATGGCGAAGCCCCGCAAGATACGCGCATCCGCGCCGGTGGCATGGTCGAGGCCGGTTCCCTGAAACGTTCCGGCGATTCGCTGGACGTGAAATTCGTCGTCACCGACTTCAACAAATCCGTGACCATCACCTACCGTGGCATCCTTCCGGACCTGTTCCGCGAAGGGCAGGGCATCGTCGCCCTGGGCAAGTTGAATGCCGAGGGCGTGGTGGTGGCTGACGAAGTGCTGGCCAAGCACGACGAGAAGTACATGCCGCCGGAAGTGACCAAGGCGCTCAAAGACAGTGGTCAATCCGCCCCGACACCCGTGAAGGAGGGTTGATCCATGACGTCCGGCATCTTTATTCCCGAGTTGGGCCACCTGGCGATGATCCTCGCCCTGTGTTTTGCCATCGTCCAGGCGATCGTGCCGTTGTTCGGTGCCTGGCGCGGTGACCGCATGTGGATGGGCCTGGCCCAACCTGCCGCCTGGGGGCAGTTCGCCTTTCTGGCATTCTCCTTCGGCTGCCTGACCTACGCCTTCATGGTCGACGACTTCTCCGTCGCCTATGTGGCCAACAACTCCAACAGCGCCTTGCCGTGGTATTACAAGTTCAGCGCCGTGTGGGGCGCCCACGAAGGTTCGCTGCTGTTGTGGGCGATGATTCTGGGTGGCTGGACCTTCGCCGTGTCGGTGTTCTCGCGGCAATTGCCGCAGATCATGCTGGCGCGGGTGCTGTCGGTCATGGGGATGATCAGCATCGGCTTCCTGCTGTTCCTGATCCTCACCTCGAACCCGTTCGAGCGCATCCTGCCGCAGATGCCTACCGATGGCGCCGACCTCAACCCGTTGCTGCAGGACATCGGCCTGATCGTTCACCCGCCGATGCTGTACATGGGCTACGTCGGCTTCTCGGTGGCCTTCGCCTTCGCCATTGCCGCCTTGATGGGCGGTCGCCTGGATGCCGCATGGGCTCGTTGGTCACGTCCGTGGACCATCGTCGCCTGGGCGTTCCTGGGCATCGGCATCACCCTCGGTTCGTGGTGGGCCTACTACGAACTCGGCTGGGGCGGCTGGTGGTTCTGGGACCCGGTAGAAAATGCCTCGTTCATGCCTTGGCTGGTCGGCACGGCGCTGATTCACTCCCTGGCCGTGACCGAAAAACGTGGCGTGTTCAAAAGCTGGACCGTACTGCTGGCGATCGCTGCCTTCTCGCTGAGCCTGCTGGGGACCTTCCTCGTGCGTTCCGGGGTCCTGACGTCGGTCCACGCCTTTGCCTCGGACCCTGAGCGTGGCGTGTTCATCCTGATCTTCCTGCTGTTTGTGGTGGGCGGCTCGCTGACCCTGTTCGCCCTGCGCGCGCCGGTGGTCAAGAGCCATGTGGGCTTCAACCTGTGGTCGCGGGAAACCCTGCTGCTGGGCAACAACCTGGTGCTGGTGGTGGCGGCCTCGATGATCCTGCTCGGTACCCTGTACCCGCTGATTCTCGACGCCATGACCGGGGCCAAGCTGTCGGTCGGCCCGCCGTACTTCAACGCCCTGTTCATTCCGTTGATGGCGTTGTTGATGGTGGTGATGGCCGTCGGCGTGCTGGTGCGCTGGAAGGACACCCCGGTGAAGTGGCTGGTGGGCATGCTCACGCCGGTCTTGCTGGGCAGTGCTGCGCTGGCAGTGGTGGCCGGGATCGCCTATGGCGACTTCAACTGGGCCGTGCTGGCGACCTTCATGCTCGCCGCCTGGGTGCTGTTGGCCGGGGTCCGCGACATCCTCGACAAGACCCGCCACAAAGGCCTGATCAAGGGCCTGCCGACTCTGACCCGCAGTTACTGGGGCATGCAGGTCGCGCACCTGGGGATTGCCGTGTGCGCCCTGGGCGTGGTCCTTTCCAGCCAGAACAGCGCTGAGCGCGACCTGCGTCTGGAGCCGGGCGAGTCGATGGAACTGGCCGGCTATCACTTTGTGTTCGAGGGGGCCAAGCATTACGAAGGGCCGAACTTCACCTCCGACAAGGGCACCGTGCGGGTGATCAAGGGCGGCAAGGAAGTCAGCGTGCTGCACCCGGAAAAACGCCTGTACACCGTGCAGAACTCGGTGATGACCGAGGCCGGGATCGACGCTGGTTTCACCCGTGATATCTACGTCGCCCTTGGCGAGCCATTGGGCGAAGGTGCCTGGGCCGTGCGGGTGCACGTCAAGCCGTTCGTGCGCTGGATCTGGTTCGGCGGCCTGCTGACCGGCTTTGGCGGGTTGCTGGCAGCGATGGATCGGCGCTATCGGGTCAAGGTGAAAAGCCGGGTGCGTGAAGCGCTGGGCATGTCGGGAGCGGCTGCATGAGACGTTGGTTGATGGTGTTGCCACTGGCGCTGTTTCTGCTGGTGGCGGTGTTTCTGTACCGCGGGTTGTACCTCAATCCGTCCGAGTTGCCTTCGGCAATGATCGGCAAGCCGTTCCCGGAGTTCAGCCTGGTCAACGTGCAGGGTGACAAGACCCTGACCCGCGCTGATCTGCTGGGCAAGCCGGCGCTGGTCAACGTCTGGGGCACCTGGTGCATTTCCTGCCGGGTCGAGCACCCGGTGTTGAACAAGCTGGCCGAGCAGGGCGTGGTGATCTACGGGGTGAACTACAAGGACGTGAATGCCGATGCCTTGAAGTGGCTGGCCGAGTTCCACAATCCGTACCTGCTGGACATCCGTGACGAGGAGGGCTCCCTGGGCCTGAACCTGGGCGTCTACGGGGCGCCGGAAACCTTCTTCATCGACGCCAAGGGGATCATCCGCGACAAGTACGTGGGGGTGATCGACGAGGTGGTCTGGCGTGAACAACTGGCGGCCAAGTATCAGGCGCTGGTGGATGAGGCCAAGCCATGAAGCGCTGGTTTGCCGCTGTGGTCCTGGGCTTGAGCCTGGCCGGCGTGGCGCATGCCGCCATCGACACCTACGAGTTCGCCAAGGACGGGGATCGCGAGCGTTTTCGCGAACTGACCAAGGAACTGCGTTGCCCCAAGTGCCAGAATCAGGACATTGCCGATTCCAATGCACCGATTGCCGCCGATCTGCGCAAAGAGATTTTCCGCATGCTCGGCGAGGGCAAGGACAACCAGCAGATCATCGACTTCATGGTCGACCGTTATGGCGACTTCGTCCGCTACAAGCCCGCCCTGACCGGCAAGACCGCCCTGTTGTGGTTTGGCCCGGCCGGGCTGTTGCTGGGTGGCGTGGTGGTGATTGCCCTGATCGTCCGTCGTCGGCGCGTTGAACGCGCGGCTGGCAAGGACACGCTTTCTGCCGAGGAGCGCGAGCGCCTCGACCAACTGCTGGACAAAAACACTGATGATTGATTTCTGGCTTGCCGCAGGTCTGCTGCTCCTGGTTGCCCTGAGTTTTCTGTTGATCCCGGTTCTGCGTGGCCGTCGTGCCCAACGTGAAGAGGATCGTACCGCGCTGAACGTGGCGCTTTATCAAGAGCGCGTGGCCGAGTTGCAGACGCAGCAGGCTGAAGGCGTGCTCGATGCTACACAAATGACCGCAGGGCGCGACGAAGCCGCTCGTGAGCTGCTGGCCGACACCGAAGGCGCCGACGTCGGCCGGGTATCCCGCCTGGGCAAGCCGTTGCCGCTGCTGGCGGCAATCCTGGTGCCGGTGCTGGGCCTGGGCCTGTACCTGCACTTTGGTGCCAGCGACAAGGTTGAGTTGACCCGCGAGTTCGCCCAGGCGCCGCAATCGATGGAAGAAATGACCTTGCGCCTGGAGCGTGCCGTAGCGGCACAACCGGATTCCGCCGAGGGCCTGTACTTCCTTGGTCGTACCTACATGGCCCAGGACCGTCCAGCCGACGCGGCGAAGATCTTCGAGCGAACCGTGGCCCTGGCGGGTCGCCAGCCCGAACTGCTGGGTCAATGGGCCCAGGCCCAGTACTTTGCCGACAACAAGAAATGGTCGGACAAGGTCCAGGCGCTGACCGACGAAGCACTCAAGGCCGATCCAAAGGAAGTCACCAGCCTGGGCCTGCTGGGTATCGCCGCCTTCGAAAGCGAGCGCTACCAGGACGCTATCGACTACTGGAACCGCCTGTTGGCCCAACTGCCGACCGAGGACGCTTCCCGTGCCGCGCTGCAAGGCGGCATTCAGCGGGCCACGGAAAAACTCCAGGAAAGCGGCGTGACTGTCGCCAAGGCCCCAGCCGTCGCGGCCAAGCCGGTGGCCTTGCTCAAGGTTTCGGTCGACCTGTCGGCCGAGGTCAAGGCCAAGGTCCTGCCAGGTGACAGCGTGTTCATCTTCGCTCGCGCCGTTTCCGGCCCGCCGGCCCCGCTGGCAGCCAAGCGCTTGACGGTTGCCGACCTGCCGGTGACCGTGGAACTGGGCGACGCGGATGCAATGATGCCGCAGTTGAAACTGTCGAACTTCCCTGAAGTCCAACTGGTTGCACGGGTATCCCGCGCCGGCCAACCGACTGCCGGCGAGTGGGTCGGACGCAGCCAACCAATGGCCAGCAGCACCACCGCGCCGCAATCGTTGACCATCGACAGCCCGGACCAATAATCAGGAAATGCCGCTATGACCGTACTCGCTCGAATTACCCTGCTCAGCCTGGTTCTAGGGTTAAGCGCCTGTACGGTCCAGCAGCCCACTCCAGACACCAGCCCGTTGCCACCGATCCCGCCGTCGGGCCCGACCACCAAGCCCAAGCCCACGACGGCTCCCGGCAAGCCGGTGACGCCGAACAAGCCGGCCAAACCCTTGCCACGCACCTCCGCCAGTTTCGCTCCGCCACCAGGTGGCAACAGTCATTGGGATGCGAAACTGGGGGTCTACGTCCTCGACGACCAGAGC
Organism: Pseudomonas sp. P5_152; assembly: GCF_033989915.1. Classification (NCBI taxonomy): domain Bacteria; kingdom Pseudomonadati; phylum Pseudomonadota; class Gammaproteobacteria; order Pseudomonadales; family Pseudomonadaceae; genus Pseudomonas; species Pseudomonas sp. P5_152. The sequence continues at coordinate 4,777,849 of NZ_JASFAH010000002.1, forward strand.
AACGTCTTCTACCGCCAGCGCACCTATTACCGCTGGGATAACGGCTGGAGCCGCAGCATCAGCCCCCAAGGGCCGTGGGAAGACACCGATATCCATGGCGTGCCTTCGGGGTTGGGCAGGCATTATCAGTAATTTTTAGTCTGCGCTTTGTGTACTGAGGTTGCTCCACCGTTGAGCGCAGAGAGGCAATGTTCGCCGCTTCACTTGAATATTGCAGAAAGCGCTGCAACAGAGGCGCGATCTACGTCTATTATCCTGTCCGGTAAATTCGCGGGACAAAAAGTAGGGGTGGGGTTGTGTTAAAGAGCTTGAAACTTAGCCATGTAGGACCGCTTCCAGAAATGGAAGTGGAATTTTCCAGTCGGTTAAATTTGATCACTGGTGACAATGGTTTGGGTAAAAGCTTTTTGCTGGATATAGCTTGGTGGGCATTGACCCGGCGTTGGCCCAGCGATTTAAATCGAGCGCTGACGGGGGGCAATATGGTCCGTCCGAACGACTCGGCAAAGGCAAGAATTGATTTTTCAGTTTCCGCAAAAACCAAGGACGTTTCTTATTCGACGTCCTTTTCTTCGTTGGATCAAGCGTGGACGGGTAAGGCGGGGCGGCCTATCAATCCGGGCTTAGTGCTCTACGCCATGGCTGATGGGAGTTTTGCTGCATGGGATCCTGCCAGGAATTACTGGCTAAAAAAAGGCAATCTCGATGTCCAAGATAGAGTTCCGGGCTATGTGTTCAGTTCACGTGAAATTTGGGATGGTCTCGTCGACAGTGAGCGAGGCCTCTTATGCAATGGGCTGATTTCGGACTGGGCAAGTTGGTATAAAGAAAAAGGTGAGTCATATGAACACTTGTGCGCAGCGCTAGCCAAGTTATCTCCTGAAGAGGGGGAGCCACTCGTGATGGGGCCACTGACCCGTATCGGGCTGGATGACCCTCGAGATATTCCCACCTTAAAGATGCCCTATGGGCAGAATGTTCCCGTTGTTCATGCGTCGTCTGGAATGAAGCGCGTACTTGCGATTGCGTACCTGCTGGTCTGGAGTTGGCAGGAGCATGTCAAGGCGTCGGCTCTTTTGGGGCAAGAAACGACTCCACGTCTGACATTTTTGATCGATGAAGTGGAATCGCACTTGCATCCCCGCTGGCAGCGCTCTGTGGTTGGAGCTTTACTTGATGTAGTGACGGCCCTTTCTCCAAGTGCACAGGTACAAATTCTTCTGGTAACCCACTCGCCTCTCGTCATGGCTTCAGTAGAACCTCGTTTCGACAGATCACAAGACGCCTGGTTTGATTTGGATTTGTCAAAGAACAAAGAAAATGGCAAGACGGAAGTTCAGTTTAAACAGCGTGAGTTCGTTCGTTTAGGAGAAGTTTCCCGGTGGTTGACAAGCGATGCATTCGATTTGGGAAGTGCTCGCTCCATCGAGTCTGAGAGGGTCCTGGAGGAGGCATCGAGGGTCTTGTCTGAAGAAGTAATTGATGAGCGGCTGGCCATTTCCCTGGATCTGAGATTGCGAGAGTTGTTGGGTGATACCGATCCGTTCTGGATCCGCTGGCGATACGTAGGTCTAAAGCAGGGATGGCTCAAATGATTCCTGTGCGAGGACAGCCAGAGCCTGCATCCTTCAATGCCAAGGTTAGAGTCAAAGGCATTGCTCATTTGACGTCGAAGGGGTTGGCGCTGAACAAGCCACTTCCTTCTGGGACTGAGGTAAGTCCCTATTGGCGTGAGAGCCTGACAGACCTTCATGTGGCTTATGAAGGTATTTGTGCTTATTTAGGTATTTATTTCGAGCGCGTCGGCGGAGTTAGTGTCGATCATTTCATAGCCAAGTCTGTGAGTGCTGCGGATATTTATGAGTGGGACAATTATCGTCTCGCGTGCTCAACCATGAACAGTCGCAAGCGTGATTACAATACAGTGCTAGACCCATTTCACTTGGCAAAAGATCTTTTTCACTTGCAGTTATCCACTGGGCATATTTATCCAAAGCCAGGAATAGCTGCTCGGCCGATGAGGTTGATTGAGGAAACGATAGAAACCTTGGGGTTGGATGACGCAATATGCCGAGAGATCAGATCCAGACGGTATCAGGAATATTTGCAGTATCAGCTTCCAGCAGACTACCTTAAATTGACATCTCCTTTTATTTGGTCTGAGGCCAACCGTCAGGGGCTTCTATAGGTACTTGGTTTTTGGCGCTGGCAATCAGTATCCTTGAGTTTCCGGATGTTGCGGTCACTGGAACCCTGCTGCCGGTTGATTTAGATTTCCCGGTCATTCCAGGGAGTCAGGAGTCTTCATGCACAAGTCGGTGTTAAATCCCTCCAGTGTTTTCAACTCGCTGCAGTACGGATTCAGCCAGGCGGTTGAGGTTCGTGGCGGGCGTCGGTTGCTGTTGTCCGGCCAGGTCGGTGTCGACGAGCATGAGCGTACGGTAGCGCCTGGCTTGCGCGAGCAGACTGACAAGGCGTTCGATAACATCGAGGCGATATTGCGCGAGGCGGGCGGGGACCTGTCCCATGTGGTGGTGATGCGGATTTACATCGCCGAGACCGCGCGCGATGAACAAGAGCAGATCACCCAGGTGTTGCTGGAGCGCTTCCCGAGCAATCCACCAGCGTCTTCCTGGGTGATTGTCAGTGGGCTTTCGTTGCCGCAGTGGCTGATCGAAGTGGAAGTGGAAGCGATGTTGCCCTAGAACGGGCATCGACAAAAAAAGGCGACCCGCAGGTCGCCTTTTTTCGTTTCAGTGCAGCTTATTGGCCGCTGTAGATCTTGTCGAAAATCCCACCGTCGTTGAAGTGGGTCTTCTGCACGGTGCGCCAGTCACCAAAGGTTTTTTCTACCGACAGGAAGTCGACTTTCGGGAAACGGTCGGTGTACTTGGCCAGCACCGCCGGGTCACGTGGGCGCAGGTAGTTGGCGGCCGCAATTTCCTGACCTTCTGGGGACCACAGGTACTTCAGGTATTCCTCGGCAGCGGCACGGCTGCCTTTCCTGTCGACGACTTTGTCGACCACGCTGACCGGTGGCTCGGCTTCGGCGGAGACGCTTGGGTAGATCACTTCGAACTGGTCGCGACCGAACTCGCGGGCAATCATTTCCGCTTCGTTCTCGAAGGTCACCAGCACGTCACCGATCTGGTTGGTCATGAAAGTGGTGGTGGCCGCACGGCCGCCGGTGTCGAGGACTGGGGCTTGTTTGAACAGTTTGCCGACGAAGTCCTTGGCCTTGTTCTCATCGCCGCCGTTTTTCAGCACGTAGCCCCAGGCAGACAGGTAGGTGTAGCGGCCGTTACCCGAGGTTTTCGGGTTGGGCACAATCACCTGCACGCCGTCCTTGAGCAGGTCGGGCCAGTCTTTCAGGGCCTTGGGGTTGCCCTTGCGGACGATGAATACGGTGGCCGAGGTAAACGGTGCGCTGTTGTTCGGCAGGCGGGTAACCCAGTTTTCCGGGACCAGTTTGCCGTTGTCGGCCAGGGCATTGATATCGGTGGCCATGTTCATGGTAATGACGTCAGCCGGCAGGCCGTCGATCACCGAACGTGCCTGTTTGCTGGAGCCGCCGAAAGACATCTGCAGGGTGATGGTTTCGTTGTGCTCGGCTTGCCAGTGTTTCTGGAAGGCAGTGTTGTAGTCCTTGTAGAAATCGCGCATCACGTCGTAGGAAACGTTAAGCAGGGTTGGTGCGGCTTGAGCCACGCTAGCGAGGGTCAGGCCAGCGGCCAGGAGTGAGGCGCCAAAGATCTTTTTCACTGCACATTCCTTTTGTTCGAGAGAGTGAAGGCATTTTGCCGTCGACTATAGCCGGGGCTCTATAGCTCTTTAAAGATTAAAAAGTACTTTGCTTATTCGATTTTCTTAAATAGCGCATTACCGCAACGTGAGCAGAACGCTGCGCCGTGCTCATGGCTGTTTTTCTTGCACACCGGGCAGTCGTGTTGCAGTTGCTCGCCGCGCATGGCGTTGGCCAGTTCTGCGGTAAAGATGCCCGTCGGCACGGCAATGATCGAGTAACCAGTGATCATTACCAGCGATGAGATCACCTGGCCCAGGGGTGTCTTGGGCACGATATCGCCGAAGCCCACGGTGGTCAGGGTGACGATCGCCCAGTAGATGCCCTTGGGGATGCTGGTGAAGCCGTTCTGCGGGCCTTCGATCACGTACATGAGGGTGCCGAACACCGTCACCAGGGTGCACACGCTGACCAGGAACACCACGATCTTCTGCTTGCTGCCGCGCAGCGCCGCCATCAGGTAGTTGGCTTGCTTGAGGTAGGGGCTGAGCTTGAGTACGCGGAAGATCCGCAGCATACGGATGATGCGGATAATCAGCAGGTACTGGGCGTCGCTGTAGTACAGGGCGAGTATCCCCGGCACGATCGCCAGCAGGTCGACCAGTCCATAGAAGCTGAACGCATAGCGCAACGGCTTGGGCGAGCAGTACAGGCGCAAGCCGTACTCGATGGCGAAGATCAAGGTGAAGCCCCACTCGATGTAGGCCAGCACGTTGGCATAGTCGCGGTGGATGCTGTCGATGCTGTCGAGCATCACGATCACCAGGCTGGCGAGGATGATCAACAGCAGGATGCCGTCGAAGCGCCGTCCGGCCTGGGTGTCGCTCTGGAACACGATGACGTGAAGTTCTTCGCGCCAGTTTTTGCTGCTGTCCATGGAAAACGCCTGAATCAATGATCAGCGCAGCCTAGGTTGATTCTCCTCCAGAGTGCAAGGCGTATGGGCGACAGCGGTCTTCGCGAACATTTGCACGGCGCTGCGCAGCAGCCAGCAGGCAACAATGAACGGCGCGGTCAGCGTGGGCAGGCCGATGGCGGCAAACAGCGGTGTCAGCAACAAGGCCAAGGTTATGCCGAGCAGCGGCAACCACGGTTGCTGGCGTTGCGAACTGAGGGCGAGGGCGGCGAGCACGGCGTTGTAGCCACCGAGGCCGAGCAATGCGCTGTAGAAGTCGTGATGCAGCATGCTCCAGCCCATGCCCGCGACAGAGGCCAGCAATGCCCAGCAGAAGGCGCGGCGGTCGGCGATCAGCAATCCGCCGGCAATCAGCGCACCGGCCAGCGGATGCCCGAGGAACATCACCTGGCCGATTCCTTTGAAGGGGGCTGCGAGCATGTTCAGCGAGTTGACTTCGATCAAGTGCGCGGTTGTCGGGGGCGTGGCGAAACACAGCAGCAGCCAGCTCAGCACGACGAAGGGTGTGGTGTAGGCCGGCAGGTATTGGCTGACCCGCACGCGTTTGAGCCACTGTTGCGTGATCATTGCGCTCAGGCCGCCGGCGGCCAGGATCAGTGGTGGCAGCAGCGCCGACCAGGGGAAATACAGGCTCAGCAGCAAGCCGAGCAAGACCCCGTTGTAACTGAAAAGCCCGGCCTGGCGATCGGCCTTGGCATAGTTGCGGCGTTGCGCGGTGAGCAGTCCCGCGACCCCGCCCAGTAACGCACCGCCCAGCAAGGCCGGCGCGGTAAACAGGATGGCGCAGAGGCACAGCAGGCCGCACAGCGGATTGCGCTGGAGGAAGATCTGGCTGAAGCCGTTGAGCAGCGCAGTCGCCCAGTCGGGGCAGTGGCTGTTGAAGTGGTTGGCAGGCATGGCAGTTCTGCAAGGTCAAAGGGAGCGAATTGGTCGAGCGTGACCCCGGCTGATCGCCAGCAGGCTGGCTCCCACACTGAATCTTGGTTCAGTCTTGATTCTGAGATCGACCCAAAACCAATGTGGGAGCCAGCCTGCTGGCGATGGGGCCGGTATGGGCGCTCTAGATCAATGTCTCGATACGCAACGAGTTAGTCGATCCCGGCTGGCCGAAAGGCACACCGGCGGTGATCAACAAGGTATCGCCGCGCTGGGCCATGCCTTGGGCCTGGGCGATTTCCAGCGCGGTGGAGCAGACCTCGTCGACTTGGCGCAAGCGGTCGTTGACCACCGAGTGCACGCCCCAGGCCACGCTCAGGCGCCGTGCAGTCGACAGGTTCGGGGTCAGGTTGAGGATCGGCACAGCCGGCCGCTCCCGCGCCGCGCGCAAGCTCGAGCTGCCCGACTCGCTGTAGTTCACCAGCACCGCCACCGGCAGGATGTTGCTGATGCGGCGGATGGCGCAGCTGATGGCGTCCGAGGTGGTGGCTTCGGCTTTCGGTCGGCTGACGTCGAGTTGCGCCTGATAGTCCGGGCCGCTTTCGACCTGACGGATGATCTTGCTCATCATCTGCACGGCTTCGAGCGGGTATTCGCCGGAGGCGGTTTCGGCCGACAGCATTACCGCGTCGGTGCCTTCGGCCACGGCGGTCGCGACATCGGTGACTTCGGCGCGGGTCGGTGCCGGGGAGAAGCGCATGGACTCGAGCATCTGGGTCGCCACCACCACCGGCTTGCCCAACTGGCGGCAGGTACTGATGATGTCTTTCTGGATCTGCGGCACGCTTTCGGCCGGCACTTCCACTCCCAGGTCGCCGCGGGCGACCATGATCGCGTCACTCAGCTCGGCGATTTCGCGCAGTTGCTCGACTGCCGAAGGCTTCTCGATTTTCGCCATCAGGAACGCCTTGTCGCCGATCAGGGCACGGGCCTCGCGGATGTCCTCGGGACGCTGGACAAAGGACAGGGCCACCCAGTCCACCCCCAGTTCCAGGCCGAAGCTCAGGTCACGACGGTCCTTGGCGGTCAGCGGGCTGAGGTCGAGCACCGCTTGCGGCACGTTGACGCCTTTGCGATCCGACAGCTCGCCGCCGTTGAGCACCGTGGTGTCGATGGCGTCGGCGTATTTACTGACCACCCGCAGGCGCAGTTTGCCGTCGTCCAGCAGCAGGTCCATGCCCGGCTCCAGCGCCGCGATGATTTCCGGGTGGGGCAGGTTGACCCGGCGGGCATCGCCCGGCGTCGGATCGAGATCCAGGCGCAGGGCCTGGCCTCGCACCAGTTGCACCTTGCCTTCGGCGAACTTGCCGACCCGCAGTTTCGGACCTTGCAGGTCCATCAGGATCCCCAGTGGGTAATTGAGCTGGCGCTCGACTTCGCGGATCCACTGGTAGCGCTGGGCGTGGTCGGCATGATCGCCATGGCTGAAGTTCAGGCGAAAGATGTTGACCCCAGCCAGTACCAGTTCGCGGATGTCTTCGATGCCGTCGGTGGCAGGCCCCAGGGTGGCGAGGATTTTGACCTTTTTGTCAGGCGTCATGTTTTGGGTTCTCGAGGATCAGGATGGCGCGGAAGTCATTGACGTTGGTGCGCGTCGGCTCGGTGACGATCAGGGCGTCGAGCGCGGCGAAGTAACCGTAGCCATTGTTGTTGTCCAGCTCGGCGCTGGCGCTCAGGCCCAGGGCGGCGGCGCGGGCGTAGCTGTCCGGGGTCATCAGGGCGCCGGCGTTGTCTTCGGAGCCGTCGATGCCGTCGGTATCACCGGCCAGTGCGTAGACGCCTGGCAGGCCCTTGAGGCTGTCGGTCAGGCTCAGCAGGAATTCGGCGTTGCGCCCGCCACGGCCATTGCCGCGCACGGTCACGGTAGTTTCGCCGCCGGACAGGATCACGCAGGGTGCGGCCAGCGGCTGGCCGTGCAGCACTACTTGGCGGGCGATGCCGGCGTGGACCTTTGCCACCTCGCGGGACTCGCCTTCCAGGTCCCCGAGGATCAGTGGGCTGAAACCGGCCTGGCGGGCTTTCACTGCCGCGGCTTCAAGGGATTGCTGGGGGCGGGCGATCAGTTGGAAATGGCTGCGGGCCAGGCTCGGATCACCGGGTTTTACCGTTTCCGATTCGGGGCTTTGCAACCAGCTGCGCACCGAAGCCGGAACCTCAATGGCGTAACGCTTGAGAATGTCCAGGGCCTGGCCGGAGGTGCTCGGGTCGGCCACGGTCGGGCCGGAGGCGATCACGGTGGCGAGGTCGCCCGGGACATCGGAAATGGCATAGGTGTACACCGTGGCCGGCCAGCAGGCTTTGCCCAGGCGGCCACCCTTGATGGCGGAAAGGTGCTTGCGCACGCAGTTCATCTCGCCAATGGTCGCGCCGCACTTGAGCAGGGCCTTGTTGATGGCCTGCTTGTCGGCGAGGGTGATGCCGGCTGCGGGCAATGCCAGCAAGGCCGAGCCGCCGCCGGAGAGCAGGAAGATCACCCGGTCGTCTTCATTCAGGTTGCTGACCAGTTCGAGTACACGCTTGGCCACGGCCAGGCCGGCGGCATCGGGCACCGGGTGGGCGGCTTCGACCACTTCGATTTTTTCGCAGGGCGCGCCGTGACCGTAGCGGGTGACGACCAGCCCGGACACTTCACCCTGCCAGCAGCGCTCGACCACTTGGGCCATGGCGGCCGCGGCTTTGCCGGCACCGATGACGATGACTCGACCGCTGCGGTCTTTGGGTAGATGAGCTTCGAGGACCTGTTGCGGATGGGCCGCGTCGATGGCGGTGGCGAACAGGTCGCGCAGGAATTGTTGCGGATCGACCGACATGGCGGGCTCCCGGAATTCTTGTTATTGGGATAGAGCGAACACGTGTGGGCAACTCGGGCCCTGGTGGGAGCTGGCTTGCCTGCGATTCAGGCGACGCGGTTTATCAGGTACACCGCGGCGATTCCATCGCGGGCAAGCCCGCTCCCACAGGGAGAGCGGGTGGCACCAAAGGCTTATTTATCGCGAATCGAGAAATTCGCCATGTGCTCCAGGCCCTTGATCAGCGCCGAGTGGTCCCAGTTGCTGCCACCGATGGCCGCGCAGGTGCTGAACACTTGCTGGGTATTGGCGGTGTTGGGCAGGTTGATGTTCAGTTCCTTGGCGCCTTGCAGGGCCAGGTTCAGGTCCTTCTGGTGCAGGCTGATGCGGAAGCCTGGATCGAAGGTGCCCTTGATCATGCGATCGCCGTGGACCTCAAGGATCTTCGAGGAGGCAAAGCCACCCATCAGTGCTTCGCGAACCTTGGCTGGGTCGGCGCCGTTCTTCGAGGCGAACAGCAGGGCCTCGGCCACTGCCTGGATGTTCAGCGCCACGATGATCTGGTTCGCTACCTTGGCGGTTTGACCGTCGCCATTGCCGCCGACCAGGGTGATGTTCTTGCCCATGGCCTGGAACAGCGCGAGGGCGCGTTCGAAGGCATCGGCATCGCCACCGACCATGATGCTCAGGGTCGCAGCCTTGGCACCCACTTCACCGCCGGACACCGGGGCGTCGAGGTACTGCGCGCCTTTTTCATTGATTCGTGCAGCGAAGGCTTTGGTCGCGGTGGGCGAGATCGAGCTCATGTCGATCACTACTTTGCCTTTGCCAACACCGGCTGCAATGCCATCGGCACGGAACAGCACGTCCTCGACCTGAGGGGTATCGGGGACCATGACGATGATGAATTCGGCTTCCTGGGCGACTTCTTTCGGGTTCGCCAGGGCGACGGCGCCAGCAGCGATCAGATCGGCAGGGGCGGCGTCGTGGTGTTGCGAAAGGAACAGGCTGTGCCCGGCTTTCTGCAGGTTTGCCGCCATTGGGTGGCCCATGATGCCGGTGCCGATAAATCCGATTTTAGCCATGAGAAAATCCTCTTGTTTTTATTGCTGCTGCAAACAAATGGGTAACTGCTGCTCTAGGTAGGAGCGAGCTTGCTCGCGATAGCGGCCTCGCTCCTACATGGGGAGCAGCGTTAGATTGCGTTGTGGGTTTTCAGCCAACCCAGGCCTGCTTCAGTGGTGGTCAGCGGCTTGTATTCACAGCCAACCCAACCCTGGTAGCCGATGCGGTCCAGGTGTTCGAACAGGAAGCGGTAGTTGATCTCACCGGTGCCCGGCTCGTTGCGGCCCGGGTTGTCGGCCAGCTGGATGTGGTTGATCTCGCCCAGGTGCGCTGCCATGGTGCGGGCCAGGTCGCCCTCCATGATTTGCATGTGATAGATGTCGTATTGCAGGAACAGGTTGGCACTGCCCACTTGTTCGCGAATCGACAACGCCTGCGCGGTGTTGTTCAGGTAGAAACCCGGGATGTCACGGGTGTTGATGGCTTCCATCACCAGCTTGAGGCCGGCTGCTTGCAGCTTGTCGGCGGCGAACTTGAGGTTGGCGACGAAGGTTGCTTGCACCGTGGCATCGTCGACGCCTTGTGGGCGAATGCCGGCCAGGCAGTTGACCTGGGTGTTGCCCAGCACTTTGGCGTAGGCGATGGCCAGGTCGACACCGGCGCGGAACTCTTCCACGCGATCGGGGTGGCAGGCGATCCCGCGTTCACCCTTGGCCCAGTCACCGGCCGGCAGGTTGAACAGCACTTGGGTCAGGCCGTGGGCTTCCAGCTGGGCCTTGATTTCGGCGGAGCTGAAGTCGTACGGGAACAGGTATTCGACGCCACTGAAACCGGCCTTGGCGGCCGCTTCGAAGCGGGCAAGAAAATCCTGTTCAGTGAACAGCATGGACAGGTTGGCTGCAAAACGCGGCATGGTGGACTCCTGTAAATCTCTGGTGAGCGTTCCCGGATCCCTGTGGGAGCGAGCTTGCTCGCGATAGCGGTGTGTCAGTCGACATGGATACTGAATGGCAGTCCGCAATCGCGAGCGAGCTCGCTCCCACAGGATGCGAGAACGATCCTACAAATTAATCGAGCATCGAAATCGCGGTCGGCGCGTCGTTGCCGACCAGCGCCAGGTCTTCGAATTCGTTGACGGCGTTGATCTCGGTGCCCATGGAAATGTTGGTCACGCGTTCCAGGATAATCTCGACGATCACCGGCACTTTGAACTCCTCGATCAGCGCTTGCGCCTTGCGCAGGGCAGGGGCGATTTCGGCGGGTTCGAAGACCCGCAGGGCCTTGCAACCCAGGCCTTCGGCAACCGCGACGTGGTCTACGCCGTAGCCGTTGAGCTCCGGTGCGTTGAGGTTGTCGAAGGACAGCTGCACGCAGTAGTCCATGTCGAAACCGCGCTGCGCCTGACGGATCAGGCCCAGGTACGAGTTGTTCACCACGACGTGGATGTACGGCAGTTTGAACTGCGCGCCCACCGCCAGTTCTTCGATCATGAACTGGAAGTCGTAGTCGCCCGAGAGTGCCACAACCTTGCGGCTCGGGTCAGCCTTGACCACCCCCAGCGCCGCCGGAATGGTCCAGCCCAGTGGGCCGGCCTGGCCGCAGTTGATCCAGTGGCGCGGCTTGTAGACGTGCAGGAACTGCGCGCCGGCAATCTGCGACAGGCCAATGGTGCTGACGTAGCAGGTGTCTTTGCCGAACACCTGGTTCATCTCTTCGTAGACGCGCTGTGGCTTGACCGGCACGTTGTCGAAGTGAGTCTTGCGGTGCAGGCTGGCCTTGCGCTGCTGGCAGTCCTGCAGCCAGGCGCTGCGGTTTTTCAGTTTGCCGGCTGCGTGCCACTCACGAGCAACCTCGATGAACACGGTCAGCGCGGCGGCGGCGTCGGAGACGATGCCCAGGTCCGGGGTGAACACACGGCCGATCTGGGTCGGTTCGATGTCGACGTGAATGAACTTGCGACCTTCGGTGTACACGTCGACCGAACCGGTGTGGCGGTTGGCCCAACGGTTACCGACGCCCAGCACCACGTCGGACTTGAGCAGGGTGGCGTTGCCGTAGCGGTGCGACGTCTGCAGGCCAACCATGCCGACCATCAACGGGTGATCATCGGGGATCGTGCCCCAGCCCATCAGGGTCGGAATGACTGGAATACCGGTCAGCTCGGCGAACTCCACCAGCAGCTCGCTGGCGTCGGCATTGATGATGCCACCACCGGCCACCAACAATGGACGCTCGGCTTGATCGAGCATGGCCAGGGCTTTTTCCACCTGCACGCGGGTCGCGCTCGGCTTGGCCAATGGCAGCGGTTGGTAGGCATCGATGTCGAATTCGATCTCGGCCATCTGCACGTCGAACGGCAGGTCGATCAGCACTGGGCCTGGACGGCCGGAGCGCATTTCATAAAAGGCCTTCTGGAACGCGTAAGGCACCTGGCCCGGTTCCATGACGGTGGTCGACCACTTGGTCACCGGCTTGACGATGGTGGTGATGTCGACAGCCTGGAAGTCTTCCTTGTGCATGCGGGCGCGGGGTGCTTGCCCGGTGATGCACAGGATCGGGATCGAGTCGGCCGAGGCGCTGTAGAGCCCGGTGACCATGTCGGTACCGGCAGGGCCGGAGGTGCCGATGCACACGCCGATGTTGCCGGCCTTGGTGCGGGTGTAGCCCTCGGCCATGTGCGAGGCGCCTTCAACGTGGCGAGCGAGGACGTGATCGATGCCGCCGACCTTTTGCAAGGCGGAGTACAGCGGGTTGATTGCGGCTCCCGGGATGCCAAAAGCGGTATCAACCCCTTCACGGCGCATCACCAGAACGGCGGCTTCGATTGCTCTCATTTTGCTCATGGTTTTGTGCCTCTTTACGTTTTGTAATTGTATACAAGTGGCTTTGCGCAGAGTGTATTCACGGCGGATGGCGCAGGTCAATCCATTTTCTCAAGCGCTTGTTTCATTCGGCAAAAGCCCATAAACACTGTGGCGTTTCGTCGCATGAGGCGCTTTTCGAAAATTATTGTATACAAAAAAATACTTCATTGTGTTCTATTTGTTGCATCGGACTGGGGCACCCACCCGCGTCCCACGGCTTCGTGAAAAACAATATGAGGACGGCACCATGAGCGCTCTAACCTTGAAAGTCGCAGTCAACCTGGCCAGTCAGGCCATTGCCGCGGGACGTGCCATTACGGCAGCACCCTTGACCATCGCAGTACTGGATGCCGGTGGGCATCTGATCACCCTGCAGCGTGAGGACGGCGCCAGCCTGCTGCGCCCGCAGATCGCCATCGGCAAGGCCTGGGGCGCGATCGCGCTGGGCAAGGGCTCGCGCCTGTTGGCACTGGACGCCCAGCAACGCCCCGCCTTCATCGCCGCGCTTAATAGCCTGGGGCAGGGCAGTGTGGTGCCGGCGCCGGGCGGGGTGCTGATTCGTGATCAGCAGGGCAATGTGCTGGGAGCCGTGGGCATCAGCGGGGATCTGTCGGATATCGACGAGCAGTGCGCGATCAATGCGATCGAGGCGCTGGGGTTGCGGGCGGATGCGGGGGTAGCGGCTTGATCTGCGGCGGCTGATCGATCGCTATCGCGGGCAAGCCCGCTCCCACAGGGTTTGTGGTCGGACACAAGATTGTCTGAATGCCAGAATCTCCTGTAGGAGTGAGCCTGCTCCCACAATGGTCGAAGGTGCTCACATATTTTATGTACACCATCAGACCCTGTGGGAGCGGGCTTGCCCGCGATGGCTATCGACGGGACACATCCAGCTAAAGGTCCGCATGATCATCCAGCGCTTCCGGGGCTAGCCTTCTCATGACCTCATCATGAGAGTGGCAAAGGAATGCCTGATTCACCTGCTTCACATCGTCTACGCACGGGTCGCTATGCCGAACCCAATCGAATCTATTTACTGACCACCAATACGCTTGGCCGAGAACCGGTTTTCGCCGATTACGCTTTGGGCAGATTGGTAGTGCATCAATTTCGGAAGGCGCAAAGCCTGGGATTGGCAAACTCATTGGCTTGGGTTGTCATGCCTGACCATTTCCACTGGTTGGTGGAATTGGAGAAATGCTCACTCAGTAGTCTGATGCGGCAAACCAAATCACTGACTACGCGGGAGGTGAACCTTTCCACGGCCAGGCACGGGCCACTCTGGCAGCAGGGCTATCACGATCGAGCACTGAGGCGAGATGAGGATCTGGTGAAGATGGCGCGGTATGTCGTTGCCAACCCGTTGCGCGCTGGGCTTGTAAAGCGTCTTGGCGACTATCCTTTGTGGGATGCGATTTGGGTCTGATCCACTCCCAGTTGCCGCCATCGCGGGCAAGCCCGCTCCCACAGGGATATGTGTGGCTCACAGAATTTGAATTCTACAGGGAAACCTGTGGGAGCTGGCTTGCCAGCGAAGGCCGCGCAGCGGTCTATCAGTCCGGCTCGCAGCCCTTGAGCACCAGGCGGATGATGGTCTGCGCGGCGGCTTCGTAGTCTTCTTCGTCGAGCTTGGCCTTGCCGGTGACGGCGGAGATCTGCCAGTCGAAGTCGGCGTAGGTCTGGGTTGCCGCCCAAATGCTGAACATCAGGTGGTTGGGGTCGATCGGGGCGATCTGGCCTCGGTCGATCCAGGTCTGGATGCACTCGATATTGTGCTTGGCCTGGCCGTTGAGCTGTTCGACCAGATCGGTGCTCAGGTGCGGTGCGCCGTGCATGATCTCGCTGGCAAACACCTTGGAGGCAAACGGCAGGTCGCGGGAGATGCGGATCTTGGAGCGGATGTAGCCGCTGAGCACCTCGCTGGGTACGCCATCGGCGTTGAACGGCGTCGAGGCCTGCAGGATCGGCTCGATGATGCTTTCCAGAACCTCGCGGTAGAGGTTTTCCTTGGACTTGAAGTAGTAATAGACGTTGGGCTTGGGCAAACCCGCCTTGGCCGCGATGTCACTGGTTTTGGTCGCAGCGAAGCCTTTGTCGGCAAACTCTTCACTGGCGGCACGCAGGATCAGTTCTTTGTTGCGCTCGCGGATAGTACTCATAAACCAAGGTGTTCCTTGCCGATACTGGCGGTCGCGCATGGTAGCACCGGCCTTGCGCAGCGCTCAAGAATGCCCATCAGCCCGATGGCAGGCTATGCTGCGCAACATCCATTCCCGAAGGAAACCATGAGCCATGGCAGGAAGTAGTTTGTTGTTGCTGATCGACGATATCGCCGCCGTGCTCGATGACGTCGCGCTGATGACCAAGATGGCCGCGAAAAAGACTGCGGGCGTGCTTGGCGACGACCTGGCGCTCAATGCCCAGCAGGTCAGCGGCGTGCGGGCCGAGCGGGAAATCCCGGTGGTCTGGGCGGTGGCCAAGGGCTCGTTCATCAACAAGTTGATCCTGGTGCCCTCGGCGCTGGCCATCAGTGCGTTCGTGCCCTGGCTGGTGACGCCGCTGTTGATGCTCGGCGGCGCCTACCTGTGTTTCGAGGGTTTTGAAAAGCTGGCGCACAAGTTTCTCCACAGCCCGGCGCAGGATCAGGCCGAGCATGCGCAGTTGGTCGAGGCGGTCGCGGACCCGGCGGTCGACCTGGTGGCGTTCGAGAAGGACAAAATCAAGGGCGCAGTGCGTACCGACTTCATTCTCTCGGCGGAGATCATCGCCATTACTCTGGGCACCGTGGCGGATGCGCCGCTGACCCAGCAGGTGATCGTGCTGTCGGGCATTGCCCTGGTCATGACCATCGGCGTCTACGGCCTGGTGGCGGGTATCGTCAAGCTCGACGACCTGGGCCTGTGGCTGACCCAGAAGCCTTCGCAAATTGCCAAGGGCATCGGCGGCACGATTCTTCGGGCCGCGCCATACATGATGAAAAGCCTGTCGGTGATCGGCACTGCGGCGATGTTCCTGGTCGGTGGCGGGATCCTGACCCACGGCGTACCGGTCGTGCATCACTGGATCGAAGGCGTGAGCCAGAGCGTCGGCGGCTGGTCGTGGATCGTGCCGAGCCTGCTCAATGCGGTGGCCGGGATTGTCGCGGGGGCGGTGGTGTTGGCGGGGGTGATGGTGGTGAGCAAGATTTGGAAATCTGTCAAAAGCTGATGCTGTGGCTGGAAAATCAAAAAGGCCATTCGATCTGCATCGAATGGCCTTTTTTATCACCGCAAACGTTACTCGGCGATCTGCAGCTTGCGTGCTTCGGTGTACACGTAGCGGACCTTCTCGTACTCGAACGGCGAGTTCATCTGACCGTAGCGGAAGTTGGTCTGGTAGCGTTTGTCGACGCCGCGCAGGATCCAGACTTCCGGGTGGTTGGAGCTGACTTCAGCCACGTTGAGGAAGTTGATCGCCGACTCTGCGCTGTAGTCCACCACCAGCCCGCCGGTGTCGCGCAGGTTGGAAGGGCCGAGGATCGGCAGCATGAAGTAGGCGCCACCCGGAACGCCGTAGAAGCCCAGGGTCTGGCCGAAGTCTTCGCTCTGGCGCGGCAGGCCCATGGCGGTCGCCGGGTCCCACAGCCCGGCGATGCCGATGGTGGTGTTGAGCAGCAGGCGGCCGGTGGTTTCCAGCGAGCGCTGGCCCTTGAGTTGCAGCAGGCTGTTCACCAGGTTGGGCACGTCGCCCAGGTTGTTGAAGAAGTTGCTGACGCCGGTGCGCAGGAAGCTTGGGGTGATGTAGCGGTAGCCGTCGACCACGGGCAGGAATACCCACTGATCGAAGCGGTAGTTGAAGTGGTAGACCCGACGGTTCCACGACTCCAGCGGGTCATAGACGTTCAGCGCACTGAGGGTCGAGCGCTCGAATTCGCGCTGGTCCAGCCCCGGGTTGAACTTGAGTTTGGTCAGTGGCTCGGTAAAGCCATCCGCATCGACCACTGTGGGTTCGTTGGCCTTGCTGTTGTCGGCATTGGCATAGCCTGCGCACAGTAACGCGGCGAGAAGCAGGAGAGGTTTAGCCACGGAAAAACTCCAGCATGGCGTCGGCGTTGACGCGGTAGTTGAGGTTGCCGCAATGGCCGCCGTGAGGGTAGACCGTCAGGCGGTCACCAAAAGTCTTGCGCAGGAAGCCGAGGTCGCCAGGGCCAAGGATCACGTCGTCGGCGTTGTGCATGACGGCGATTTTCGGGCTGGCTTGCAGGTAATCCTTGAGCGCGTAGAGGCTGACCTGGTCGATCAGTTGCAGCAGGCTGCCACCGTCGGTGCGGGCGCGCCACATCGGGATCACCTGCTCGGTGAGGTAGCAGTCGAAGTCGCATTGCAGTGCACGCTTGAGGAACGGCGTGAGGCTGGTGCCTTCGGTGATCGGGTACTTGGGCGGAGTGATCAGGCCGCGACGGTTGACCAGGTCCGAGGTGTAGGCGATGTCGGCCGCGGAGAAGCGGAACGAGGTGCCGATCAGCATGGCCATCTGTTCGTTGGTCAGGTGCTGCTTGGATTGCTGGAAGTCGTAGAGCAGGGCGTCGTTGAGGTCGATGTAGCCTTTTTGCTGGAAGTAGCGGGTCAACTTGTTGAGCACCAGTTCATAGAAGGTGGTGCTGGTGTTGATGCCCTTGACCTCGGTTTGCACCAACTTGTCCAGGTTGGTGACGGAGGTGTAGAGGTTGACCGGCGGATTGAGCAGCAGGACTTTCTTGAAGTTGAAGCTGCGTCGGGTTTCGTCCAGGTGAGCAACAAATGCCGCGTCCAGGGCGCCGAGGCTGTAGCCGGTGAGGTAATAGTCGGTCACCGGTAGTTTCGGGTTCTGCGCGCGTACCGCTTGCATCACGCGGTACAGGTCTTCGGCATCTTCCTTGGTTACGCCCGGGGTGGCGAAGCGCGACGCTGCGCTGATGAAGTCGAAGCTGGTGGGCGAGGACAGTTGGACGACGTGGTAGCCGGCCTTGTAGTACAGGCGCTTGAGGTATTCGTTGAGGCTGCTGTCGTAGCGGGCGCCGGTGCCGGCGATCAGGAAGATCAGCGGTGCCGCGTGATCCTGGGTGGCCATGCGATAGGTGAGTTTCTTCACGGCCCAGAAGTTGTCCGGCAGTTCGAACTGGCGTTCCGGGCGCAGGGTCAGGCTGTGATCCGATTGGTTGATGTCTTCGTCCAGGGGCAGCTCTGGCCTAAGGTCCGGAGGTGTCGTGGCAATAGTCGCTTCAAACGGGTTGGTAAGCGGGTAGCCATAACTGGCGGCATCGATATCTGCCGCCAGTGCGGACGCACTCAGGATAAGGCCGCCGAAAACGGCAGCGAAGCGCAAGGAACGGAGCATGACTAAATCCCTTAGAGGAAGGTGCCTAATGAAGTTCGCAGGCTATGACCACAGGTTATGCGCCAAAGTGCCATGGATCGGCACCAAACAGGCCTTATGGTGGGTAATAGTAGCTGGACGATACACTTTGCCAGTAATTGATGACCAGATTTCTGTTGATCTTCCTTGCGCCGTTTCGCGGGGGGATTAAGCTGGGCGCCGTTTTTGCCTATCGGAGTACTTCATGTCCAGCCGTTTTCCCGTGATTTTGCTGCTCATCGTCCTGCCGTTGTGGCTGGCCGCCAGTTATGGCGCGCGTTATGGCTTTATGGAAGATGCCCAGTGGGTGGGGATTTGTGTCGACGAGGCGAATCGCTGGCAATGCCAGTTACGCGCAAACCTGGGGCTGCTGATTCACTTCAAGGTCATGGGCTGGGGCGCATTGGCGGCGGCGGTGCTGGGGTTTGTGCTGCCGGGTCGTGCTGGCTGGTGGCTGGCGGTGTTGGCGCTGGTACTGGGCTTTCCCGCATTGGCCTTGTACAACACCGGCCTGGCGGTGTTTGCGGTGGTGATTGCGGGGTTGCGGTTGGTCAGGGCGCCGCGTGGCGCCTGACTAATCGAATCGCGGGCACAGGACTGCTGAAAATCAACCGCGGCGTACCCGCAGGCTGCGCCACAGTGCAGCCACCAGCAAGCCGCTGACCAGCGCCCAGCCCCAGGCCTGCTGGTTGAGCAGGCCTTCACGGTACAGCTGTGGGGCGATGCCAGCACCGATGATGAACGCCAGCAAGGCGATTTCGCGGCGCGGT
Organism: Pseudomonas sp. P5_152; assembly: GCF_033989915.1. Taxonomy (NCBI): domain Bacteria; kingdom Pseudomonadati; phylum Pseudomonadota; class Gammaproteobacteria; order Pseudomonadales; family Pseudomonadaceae; genus Pseudomonas; species Pseudomonas sp. P5_152. Next base: position 4,796,364 of record NZ_JASFAH010000002.1, read on the forward strand.
GCGCTCACCGGGCGAATCAGGTAGACCAGTGCCGGCAACAGCAAGGCGGCGCTGGGGAAGCTGCGATAGCGGGGTTCGAACACCAGCCCCAGCATCATTACCGCGCCCGCAAAGCCGGTAGCAGCCAGCAACCAGCCAGCACGTCGTTGCAGTGCCTCAAACGCGCGCTCGCGCCAACCGGTGCGGGTGCTCAGGCTCAGCGCCGCGTGGGCCAGGACCAGCAGGTTCAGCGCGACCAGCAGACCGGCCCACAGCCATTCATCGAGCGAGCGGCTGGTGACTCGCGCCAGTTCCCCCCAGGTACCGATAGAACAGGCCGCCACGGCGCCCAGCAGCGGCAGCACCAAGGCTGCACGGGTGCTGCGTACGCGACCACCGAGCAACAGCGTGGCGAGGAAGATCAGCCCGCCCACCGCCAGCCATTGTGGCCAGAGTGGCAGGTTGCTGACTGGGCCTGCGAGGACATTCTTGTCCTGGCGATCAGCATCGAACAGACCCCAATAGCCGCCCACCGCGCCTTCGCTGCCACGTTTCCACGGCTGGTCGAAGGCTTCGATCAGGTTGTAGTGCCAGCCTTGCTGCTCGGCCATGGCGACAAAACCGCGGATGAAGCGCGCTTCGTTGACGCGGCTGGGCAGGGCAGTCTCACGCTGGCGACCTTCGCTGGGCCAGCCGGTTTCGCCGATCATCACGTCCTTGGGCGCGAAGCGGTTGCCGAACACCTGGCGCACTTGGGCAACATGCTGCAAGGCGGCATCGATATTGGAAGGGTCATCTTCCCAGTACGGCAGCAAGTGGATAGTCAGAAAATCCACTTCGGGGGCGATCTGCGGGTGCTGGAGCCAGAATTCCCAGACGTCGGCGTAGGTCACCGGTTGCTTGACGTTCTGCTTGACGTGCTTGATCAGCTTGGCCAGTTGCGGGCCGGTGATTTCCTTGCGCAGCAGCGCTTCGTTACCGACGATCACCGCCGAAACCACGTCCGGGTTGGCATTGGCCTCGGCAATCAGCAGCTCGATTTCCTTGGCGGTGTCCACCGGGTTGCTGTTGACCCAGGCGCCGATCATTAGCTTCAGGCCATGTTTGCGCGCCAGTGCCGGCAGTGCTTCCAGGCCGGTCACCGAGTAGGTACGGATGCATTCGAAGCGGGTTGCCAGCAGGGCCAGGTCGGCGTCCATGCGCTCGGGGCGCAGGTTGAACGGCTGGTCGAACGGCGACTGGTCCTTGTCGAAGGGGGTATAGGAGGCGCACTGCAGTTTGTGCGTGGCGCTGGCAACGTCCGGCAGCAGCACCGGTTGGCCAAGGCCGTACCAGTAGCCGCCAAGGGCAAACAGGCCGAGCAGGCAGGCAAATGCATAAGCTAAAAAAGGAAAACGCGCGGTGGCGGGCATGGTCAGACCGTCTGGGAGCAAAGCCGCGCATCTTACCTGCATTTACCGGCGGTCTGGGCGTTAGGTGGTTTTGCCATGCAAGGTTCGGGCGGGATCGGCCGGGGTTTTACCGATGGCTGTCGTTACTGGCTTTCTGATGTCGTTTCTCGCTGCCTTGAGGTCGCTGACAGAGCAGGTCCCCTTGGGCGCGAGGTTGATGATCGAAGCATCAGTACTCCGCTGATGTTCGAACGAGTTTGCGGTGAAGCGTGATGGGGGCGCAGTGCACCATAACAATACGTTGACGCCGCTCGGCATCCGTCGGGCGCAGCACTTTCGGGGAAGTAACGATGAAGATGCGACGACTCTTAGGCGCCGGTGCCGTTCTGGCATTGGCGATGGGCTCTACTCTGGCGACAGCCGACAGCAAAACCCTGAGCATCGGCTATGTCGACGGTTGGTCCGACAGCGTGGCGACCACCCATGTGGCGGCGGAAGTGATCAAGCAGAAGCTGGGCTACGACGTGAAACTGCAGGCCGTGGCGACCGGGATCATGTGGCAGGGTGTGGCCACCGGCAAGCTCGATGCCATGCTCTCGGCCTGGTTGCCAGTGACCCATGGTGAGTACTGGGCCAAGAACAAGGACAAGGTGGTCGACTACGGCCCCAACTTCAAGGACGCGAAAATCGGCCTGATCGTGCCGGAGTACGTCAAGGCTGTCTCGATTGCCGACCTCAAGACCGACACTACCTTCAAGAACAAGATCGTGGGCATCGATGCCGGTTCAGGGGTAATGCTCAAGACCGACCAGGCCATCAAGGACTACGGCCTCGATTACAAACTGCAAGCCAGTTCCGGCGCCGCAATGATTGCCGAGCTGACTCGCGCCGAAGACAAGAAAGACTCGATTGCCGTGACCGGCTGGGTGCCGCACTGGATGTTCGCCAAGTGGAAACTGCGTTTCCTTGAAGATCCAAAAGGCGTGTATGGCGCGGCGGAAACCGTCAACAGCATCGGCAGCAAAGGCCTGGAAGCCAAGGCGCCGGAAGTGGCCAAGTTCCTGCACAACTTCCAATGGGCTTCGAAGGACGAAATTGGTGAAGTAATGTTGGCGATTCAGGATGGTGCCAAGCCTGACGCAGCGGCCAAGGACTGGGTCGCGAAACACCCTGAGCGCGTCGCCGAGTGGATCAAGTGATTTGATTCGACGCGTCTAGTCAGCATCTTCCAGGCCCGTTTGGCATTTTTGCCAAGCGGGCCTTTGTGTTTCTGGCGCTAAAGCAGTGGTTTTTATCTGCGGGGCAAATTGGCGAAAGCGACATCTGGTTCTAAGACTAAGGTCGTCTGGAACCTCTCCTTGAGCCGCATAGAGTGGATAACGTTCCAACTAAAATCTGTGCTGCGAGGATAAAAACAATGAACGACAGCATTTACCTCTCGATTCAAAACAGCCCGCGCTTCAAGGAGCTGGTTCGCAAACGAGAAAAGTTCGCCTGGATTCTCTCGGCGATCATGCTTGGGCTGTACTCCGGATTCATTCTTCTGATCGCTTACGGGCCGCACGTACTGGGGGCAAAAATCAGCCCTGAGTCGTCGATCACCTGGGGCATTCCGATTGGTGTGGGGCTGATTGTGTCGGCCTTCATCCTGACCGGTATCTACGTGCGACGCGCCAACGGCGAGTTCGACGATCTGAACAATGCAATTCTGAAGGAGGCCAAGCAATGATCCGGCGTCTATTGGCTCTATTGAGCATTGCAGCGTTCGCGCCGGGTGCCTGGGCGGCTGACGCCCTGACCGGTGAGGTGGCCAAACAGCCGCTGAACATTCCCGCAATCCTGATGTTCGTGGCCTTTGTCGGCGCTACGTTGTGCATCACCTACTGGGCCTCGAAGAAAAACAACTCGGCGGCCGACTACTATGCGGCGGGCGGCAAGATCACCGGTTTTCAGAACGGCCTGGCGATTGCCGGCGACTACATGTCGGCAGCGTCCTTCCTGGGGATTTCCGCGCTGGTGTTCACCTCCGGCTACGACGGCCTGATCTATTCGATCGGCTTCCTGGTGGGCTGGCCGATCATTCTGTTCCTGATCGCCGAGCGTCTGCGTAACCTGGGTAAGTACACGTTTGCCGACGTGGCGTCCTACCGCCTTGGGCAAACCCAGATCCGCACCCTGTCTGCCTGCGGTTCGCTGGTGGTGGTGGCGTTCTACCTGATCGCACAGATGGTCGGTGCCGGTAAGCTGATCCAGTTGCTGTTCGGCCTGGACTACCACGTTGCGGTGATCCTGGTCGGTGTGCTGATGTGTATGTACGTGCTGTTCGGCGGCATGCTGGCGACTACCTGGGTGCAGATCATCAAGGCGGTGCTACTGCTGTCCGGTGCCTCATTTATGGCGCTGATGGTGATGAAACACGTCAACTTCGACTTCAACATGCTGTTCTCCGAGGCGATCAAGGTTCACCCTAAAGGTGAAGCGATCATGAGCCCGGGCGGCCTGGTGAAAGATCCGATTTCGGCGTTCTCGCTGGGTCTGGCTCTGATGTTCGGTACTGCTGGCCTGCCGCACATCCTGATGCGTTTCTTCACAGTGAGCGACGCAAAAGAAGCGCGTAAGAGCGTGCTGTACGCGACTGGCTTCATTGGTTACTTCTACATCCTGACCTTCATCATCGGCTTCGGCGCGATCTTGCTGGTGAGCACCAACCCGGCCTTCAAAGACGCTGCTGGCGCGCTGTTGGGCGGCAACAACATGGCGGCGGTGCATTTGGCCAACGCGGTTGGCGGTAGCATCTTCCTGGGCTTCATCTCGGCAGTGGCGTTCGCGACCATTCTGGCGGTTGTGGCGGGTCTGACCCTGGCCGGTGCTTCGGCGGTGTCCCATGACCTGTATGCCAGTGTGATCAAGAAGGGCAAGGCCAACGAGAAGGATGAGATTCGTGTTTCGAAGATCACCACTATCGCTTTGGCGGTGCTGGCGATTGGCCTGGGTATTCTGTTCGAAAGCCAGAACATTGCGTTCATGGTGGGCCTGGCCTTCTCCATTGCGGCCAGCTGTAACTTCCCGGTGCTGCTGCTTTCCATGTACTGGAAGAAGCTGACGACTCGTGGGGCGATGATTGGTGGCTGGTTGGGTCTGATCAGTGCCGTTGGCTTGATGGTGCTTGGGCCGACCATCTGGGTGCAGATCCTGCATCACGAGAAGGCGATCTTCCCTTACGAGTACCCGGCGTTGTTCTCGATGATTATTGCGTTTGTCGGGATCTGGTTCTTCTCGATCACTGATAAGTCGGCGGCTGCGGACAATGAGCGGGCGCTGTTCTTCCCGCAATTTGTGCGGTCGCAGACTGGGCTGGGGGCGAGTGGGGCGGTTTCGCACTAAGGCTTCAGTGAACTACACATAAGCTGCGTTATACGAAATGCCCCGGTCGAAAGATCGGGGCATTTTTTGTGGGTGCACTCGTACCCCTTTAGGAGCGAGTGCCCGCTTGCGGCCTGCTCGCGATGGACGTCAACGATAACGTTGGCTGTCTGGATGAACGCATTGTCTGGACTTTCATCGCGAGCAGGCTCGCTCCCACAATTGGATCGCGGACAGATCTGCAATCAGGTCGGCTTTAAGGCCGCATCGCTTTGGTTTTTGATTTTCTTGCCACATCGAGGGCATGCCGAGCATTAGCGAGGCACGACCAAAAAAGCTCGGGAAGTGCACAAACAAAAACGGCCTCTATATAAATAGAGGCCGTTCCCGGTGCAACTTAAGACACTATCGCAAGACAGGTCTTATTTGCGGTCTTCCAGCTTGGTAATGTCACGCGACTCGTAGCCGGTGTACAACTGGCGCGGGCGGCCAATCTTGTACGGGCTGGAGAGCATTTCTTTCCAGTGCGAGATCCAGCCGACAGTACGTGCCAGGGCGAAGATCACGGTGAACATGCTGGTTGGAATGCCGATCGCCTTGAGGATGATCCCCGAGTAGAAGTCGACGTTCGGGTACAGCGAGCGTTCGATGAAGTACGGGTCGGTCAGGGCGATCTCTTCCAGGCGCATGGCCAGTTCGAGTTGCGGATCGTTGTTGATCCCCAGTTCCTTCAGTACTTCGTCGCAGGTCTGCTTCATTACAGTCGCGCGAGGATCGCGGTTCTTGTAAACGCGGTGACCGAAGCCCATCAGTTTGAACGGATCGTTCTTGTCCTTGGCCTTGGCGATGAACTTGTCGATGTTCGAGACATCGCCAATTTCGTCAAGCATGGTCAGTACCGCTTCGTTGGCGCCGCCGTGAGCCGGGCCCCAGAGTGCGGCGATGCCGGCAGCGATACAGGCAAACGGGTTGGCACCCGAGGAGCCTGCCAGGCGGACGGTGGAAGTCGATGCGTTCTGCTCGTGGTCGGCGTGGAGGATGAAGATCCGGTCCATGGCCTTGGCGAGTACCGGGCTGATCGGTTTGATCTCGCACGGGGTGTTGAACATCATGTGCAGGAAGTTTTCCGCGTACGACAGGTCGTTGCGCGGGTACATCATGGGTTGGCCCATGGAGTACTTGTAAACCATCGCTGCCAGGGTTGGCATCTTGGCAACCAGGCGGATCGCGGAGATTTCGCGATGCTGCGGGTTATTGATGTCCAGGGAGTCGTGGTAGAAGGCCGAAAGAGCGCCGACTACGCCGCACATGACCGCCATCGGGTGGGCGTCGCGACGGAAGCCGTTGAAGAAGGTCTTCAGCTGCTCGTGAACCATGGTGTGGTTCTTCACGGTGCCGACGAACTGGGCCTTTTGCTCTGCGGTCGGCAGTTCGCCGTTGAGCAGCAGGTAGCAGGTTTCCAGGTAGTCCGACTTTTCAGCCAGTTGTTCGATCGGGTAGCCGCGGTGCAGCAGGATGCCGTTATCGCCGTCAATATAGGTAATCTTCGACTCGCAAGAAGCGGTCGACATGAAACCCGGGTCAAAGGTGAAGCGGCCCGTGGCGGTCAAGCCCCGGACGTCGATAACATCGGGACCAACGGTGCCGGTTAAAATGGGCAGCTCGACGGGGGCTGCGCCCTCGATGATCAACTGCGCTTTTTTGTCAGCCATGTGGCCTCCTATTTATGCTTGAAATCATCAGACAGACCCCCCACGCAGGGCCCGCACCACTATAGTGAGATAAATTCGAATGTCAATTTGCCTAAAGTCTTGCCCCAGAAGGCTTTAACCACACTTTTTCCTCGAAATTGCCTGCCATTTACGCCTTTTATCCTGCTTGCGCAATCAGCTATTAGGGGAAGGTGTTTGCGTTGTCATTAGTAACCTAACTGTCTATACTCGGCAGCCGACCGCCAAGGGCTTTTGGGCCTGTTTTGATGGGGGTCGCATCCCTGGGTGGTGGTTACCTGACCAGTGCACTCCCCAACAACTTTGCCCTGATTGTTAGGGGCTCTTCAGTGTGAAAAAAAAGCCGTGAATAGCCAACGACCTGTAAACCTAGACCTAAGGACCATCAAACTCCCCATCACCGGCGTTACGTCGTTTCTTCACCGTGTTTCCGGCATCATCCTCTTCCTGGGCCTTGGCTTCATGCTGTATGCATTGGGCAAATCCCTGGGTTCCGAGGAAGGTTTCGCCGAGGTGAAGGCATGCTTGACCAGCCCGCTGGCCAAGTTCGTAGCATGGGGCCTCCTGTCCGCTCTGCTGTATCACCTGGTAGCCGGTGTGCGCCACTTGATCATGGATATGGGCATCGGTGAGACGCTGGAAGGCGGCCGCCTGGGCTCGAAAATTATCATCGCCGTTTCCGTGGTGTTGATCGTTCTGGCAGGAGTTTGGATATGGTAACCAGCGTTACGAACCTTTCGCGTTCGGGCCTCTATGACTGGATGGCACAACGTGTGTCTGCGGTCGTTCTCGCGGCTTATTTCATTTTCCTGATCGGGTACCTCGTCGCGAACCCTGGCATTGGCTACGCCCAATGGCACGAGCTGTTCGCAAGCAACTGGATGCGTATCTTCAGTCTGTTGGCCCTGGTGGCCCTGGGCGCTCACGCCTGGGTCGGCATGTGGACCATCGCGACCGACTACCTGACGCCAATGGCGCTGGGCAAGTCCGCGACTGCAGTACGTTTCCTTTTCCAGGCAGTATGCGGCGTTGCGATGTTCGCTTACTTCGTCTGGGGTGTGCAGATTCTCTGGGGTATCTGATTCATGGCTAACATTCCAACGATTTCTTTCGACGCCATCATCATTGGTGGCGGCGGTGCTGGCATGCGCGCAGCGCTGCAACTGGCACAAGGCGGTCACAAGACTGCCGTGATCACCAAGGTTTTCCCGACGCGTTCGCACACTGTATCGGCCCAGGGTGGCATCACCTGCGCCATCGCTTCTGCGGATCCGAACGATGACTGGCGCTGGCACATGTACGATACCGTCAAGGGTTCCGACTACATCGGTGACCAGGACGCTATCGAATACATGTGTCAGGAAGGCCCGGCCGCTGTCTACGAGCTGGACCACATGGGTATGCCGTTCTCCCGTACTGAACAGGGTCGTATCTACCAGCGTCCATTCGGCGGTCAGTCCAAGGATTACGGCAAAGGCGGGCAGGCTGCCCGTACGTGCGCCGCTTCCGACCGTACCGGTCACGCGCTGCTGCACACCCTTTATCAGGGCAACCTGAAAGCCGGTACCGTGTTCCTGAACGAGTACTACGCTGTTGACCTGGTAAAGAATGGTCAAGGCGAGTTCGTCGGCGTAATCGCTATCTGCATCGAAACCGGCGAAACCACCTACATCCGTGCCAAGGCCACCGTTCTGGCTACCGGCGGTGCAGGTCGTATCTACGCGTCCACCACCAACGCCCTGATCAACACCGGTGACGGCGTTGGCATGGCTCTGCGTGCTGGTGTTCCGGTACAAGACATCGAAATGTGGCAGTTCCACCCGACCGGCATCGCCGGCGCCGGTGTACTGGTGACCGAAGGTTGCCGTGGTGAAGGTGGTTACCTGATCAACAAGCACGGCGAGCGTTTCATGGAGCGTTATGCTCCGAACGCCAAGGACCTTGCCGGTCGTGACGTGGTTGCTCGCTCGATGGTCAAGGAAATCATCGCTGGCAACGGTTGCGGTCCGAATGGCGACCACGTAATGCTCAAACTCGACCACCTGGGCGAGGAAGTGCTGCACAGCCGTCTGCCAGGCATCTGCGAACTGTCGAAGACGTTTGCCCACGTTGACCCGGTTGTTGCTCCGGTTCCGGTTGTTCCGACTTGCCACTATATGATGGGCGGCGTTCCGACCAACATTCACGGCCAGGCGATCACCCAGAACGACGAAGGCGTGGATCAGATCATTCCAGGTCTGTTCGCTGTAGGTGAAGTAGCTTGCGTATCGGTTCACGGTGCCAACCGCCTGGGCGGCAACTCGCTGCTCGACCTGGTGGTATTCGGCCGCGCTGCTGGCCTGCACCTGGAAAAAGCACTGACCGACGGCATCGAATACGATGAGGCCACCGACGCCAACATCGAAACTGCCCTGGCGCGCCTGTCCGCTCTGAACGAGCGTACTGATGGCGAAGACGTGGCAACCCTGCGTCGCGAGCTGCAAAGCTGCATGCAGAACTACTTCGGTGTGTTCCGTACCGGCGAATACATGCAGAAGGGTATTGCCCAGCTGGCTGACCTGCGCGTGCGCATCGCCAACGTCAAGATCAACGACAAGTCGCAGGCGTTCAACACTGCGCGGATCGAAGCTCTGGAACTGCAGAACCTGCTGGAAGTGGCTGAAGCCACCGCCATCGCTGCCGAAGTACGTAAAGAGTCCCGCGGTGCTCACGCCCGTGAAGACTTCGAAGACCGTGACGACGAAAACTGGCTGTGCCACACCCTCTACTTCCCGGGTGACAAGCGCGTGACCAAGCGTGCTGTGAACTTCTCGCCGAAGACTGTTCCGACTTTTGAACCTAAGATTCGGACTTATTAAGGGTGGCCGCCATGTTGAAAGTCAGCGTTTATCGTTACAACCCTGATCAGGACGCCGCGCCGTTCATGCAGGAATTTTCGGTCGATACCGGTGGTAAAGATCTGATGGTGCTGGACGTGCTGGCCCTGATCAAAGAGCAGGACGAGGGTTTCTCCTATCGTCGCTCTTGCCGTGAAGGTGTTTGCGGTTCCGACGGCATGAACATCAACGGCAAAAACGGCCTGGCGTGCGTTACGCCGCTGTCCGCTGTCGTAAAAGGTAACAAGTTGATCGTTCGTCCTCTGCCAGGTTTGCCGGTTATCCGTGACCTGGTCGTCGATATGAGCATCTTCTACAAGCAATACGAGAAGGTTAAGCCTTACCTGCAGAACGATACGCCGGCTCCGGCCATCGAGCGTCTGCAGTCCCCTGAAGAGCGTGAAAAGCTCGACGGTCTGTACGAGTGCATCCTGTGCGCTTGCTGCTCGACTTCGTGCCCGTCCTTCTGGTGGAACCCGGACAAGTTCCTGGGTCCAGCTGCCCTGCTGCAAGCGTACCGCTTCCTGGCAGACAGCCGCGACACCAAGACGTCCGAGCGTCTGGCTTCACTGGATGATCCGTTCAGCGTATTCCGCTGCCGCGGCATCATGAACTGCGTCAACGTTTGTCCGAAAGGCCTGAACCCGACTAAGGCCATCGGTCACATTCGTAACATGCTTCTGCAAAGCGGCGTGTGATTCAGCAGTAGTAAATGCAGGACCGCTGTACCCGTAGAGGCCAAGGCGCGGGCTTCAACCCGCGCCCTGGCTATAACCAGAGCAGTAGCCCATAAAGCTGCAGCTCTTATTTTGAAGAAATGAGACAAGCAGGGGCATCCGGGCTGGTACCCGGACTATCAGCGTGATCCTAAGTGGCTTGTTTTGGTCGCTGCACTCGGACTTCTGCAAGCTCGCTCGGTGTCTTCGCCGATGGTGTTCCCCTAACCGAGGGTGACCAAGCATGCAAGAAAGCGTGATGCAGCGCATGTGGAACAGCGCCTACCTATCCGGTAGTAACGCTGCCTATGTGGAAGAGCTCTACGAGCTCTACCTGCACGACCCTAACGCTGTGCCAGAAGAGTGGCGCACCTACTTTCAGAAGTTGCCGACAGACGGCAACTCTGCCATCGATGTTTCGCACTCCACAATTCGCGACCATTTTGTGCTGCTGGCAAAGAACCAGCGCCGCGCCCAACCGGTTTCCGCCGGCAGCGTGAGCAGTGAGCACGAGAAGAAGCAAGTTGAAGTGCTGCGATTGATCCAGGCCTACCGTATGCGTGGCCACCAGGCAGCCCAGCTTGACCCGCTGGGGCTGTGGCAGCGTCCTGCACCTGCAGACCTGTCGATCAATCATTACGGCTTGACCAATGCCGATCTTGATACGACCTTCCGTGCCGGCGACCTGTTCATCGGCAAAGAGGAAGCGAGCCTACGCGAAATTCACGAAGCGTTGCAGCAGACATATTGCCGCACCATCGGCGCTGAATTTACGCACATCACCGATTCCGAGCAGCGCCAGTGGTTCCAGCAGCGTCTGGAAAGCGTGCGTGGCCGTCCGACTTATTCCGCGGACATCAAGGGCCACCTGCTCGAGCGCGTGACCGCCGGTGAAGGCCTGGAAAAATACCTGGGCACCAAATACCCGGGTACCAAGCGTTTCGGTCTGGAAGGCGGCGAAAGCCTGATCCCGATGCTCGACGAGCTGATCCAGCGTTCCGGTTCCTACGGCACCAAGGAAATCGTCATTGGCATGGCCCACCGTGGCCGTCTGAACGTGCTGGTCAACACCTTCGGCAAGAACCCGCGCGAGCTGTTCGACGAGTTCGAAGGCAAGAAGAAGGTCGAGCTGGGTTCCGGTGACGTTAAATACCACCAGGGCTTCTCGTCCAACGTGATGACCACCGGCGGTGAAGTTCACCTGGCCATGGCGTTCAACCCGTCCCACCTGGAAATCGTTTCCCCGGTGGTCGAGGGTTCGGTTCGCGCCCGTCAGGATCGTCGCAACGACCCAACCGGTGAGAAGGTTCTGCCGATCTCGATCCACGGTGATGCGGCATTCGCCGGTCAAGGCGTGGTGATGGAAACCTTCCAGATGTCGCAGACCCGCGGTTTCAAGACCGGCGGCACCGTGCACATCGTGATCAACAACCAGGTCGGTTTCACCATCAGCAACCCGCTGGACTCGCGTTCCACCGAGTACGCTACCGACGTTGCGAAAATGATCCAGGCGCCGATCCTCCATGTGAATGGTGATGATCCGGAAGCCGTATTGTTCGTGACCCAGTTGGCCATCGACTACCGCATGCAGTTCAAGCGTGACGTGGTGATCGACCTGGTCTGCTACCGTCGTCGCGGCCACAACGAGGCCGACGAGCCAAGCGGCACCCAGCCGATCATGTATCAGCAGATCACCAAGCAGCGCACCACCCGTGAGCTGTATGCCGATCGCCTGACTCAAAGCGGTGTGCTGGACGCAGAGCGTGTGCAGTCGAAAATCGACGAATACCGCAACGCACTGGACAACGGCCTGCATGTTGTAAAAAGCCTGGTCAAAGAGCCGAACAAAGAGCTGTTCGTGGACTGGCGTCCGTATCTGGGCCATGCCTGGACTGCGCGTCACGACACTCGCTTCGACCTCAAGACCCTGCAGGAACTGTCCGCCAAGCTGCTGGAAATTCCAGAAGGCTTCGTGGTTCAGCGCCAGGTTGCGAAAATCTACGAAGACCGTCAGAAGATGCAAGCCGGCGGCCTGCCGATCAACTGGGGTTACGCCGAAACCATGGCGTACGCGACCCTGGCGTTCGAAGGTCACCCGATCCGCATGACGGGTCAGGACATCGGTCGCGGTACGTTCTCGCACCGTCACGCTGTCTTGCACAACCAGAAAGACGCGGGGACCTACATCCCGCTGCAGAACCTGTACGAAGGCCAGCCACGTTTCGACCTGTACGATTCGTTCCTGTCCGAGGAAGCCGTACTGGCGTTCGAATACGGTTACTCGACCACCACGCCTGACGCGCTGGTGATCTGGGAAGCCCAGTTCGGCGACTTCGCCAACGGTGCCCAGGTGGTTATCGACCAGTTCATCACCAGTGGCGAGCACAAGTGGGGCCGTCTGTGCGGTCTGACCATGCTGCTGCCACACGGTTATGAAGGTCAGGGTCCTGAGCACTCCTCGGCACGTCTGGAGCGTTACCTGCAACTGTGCGCCGAGCACAACATTCAGGTAGCTGTACCGACTACGCCGGCTCAGATCTACCACTTGCTGCGCCGTCAGGTGATTCGCCCGCTGCGCAAGCCATTGATCGTACTGACACCGAAGTCGCTGTTGCGTCACAAGCTGGCCATCTCGACCCTGGAAGACCTGGCCGAAGGTTCGTTCCAGACCGTTATCCCGGAAATCGATGCCCAAGACCCGAAAAAGGTCGAGCGCATTGTTCTGTGTAGCGGCAAGGTCTACTACGACCTGCTGGAAAAACGCCGTGCCGAAGGCCGTGACGATATCGCCGTCGTGCGTCTCGAGCAGCTGTATCCATTCCCTGAGGACGACTTGAACGAAGTCCTGGCGCCTTACACCAACCTCAAGCATATCGTTTGGTGTCAGGAAGAGCCGATGAACCAGGGTGCCTGGTACTGCAGCCAGCACCACATGCGTCGCATCGTTGGCAATCACAACAAGGCACTCGTCCTCGAGTACGCCGGTCGTGAGGCCTCCGCTGCACCGGCTTGTGGTTATGCATCGATGCACGCTGAGCAGCAGGAAAAACTGCTGCAAGACGCCTTTACTGTTTAACGCCTTCGCGCACCTGAAACCGAATTTAAGGAACCACAGACAATGGCTATCGAGATCAAAGCCCCCACTTTCCCGGAATCGGTTGCCGATGGCACCGTTGCCACCTGGCACAAGCAACCGGGCGACGCGGTCAAGCGCGACGACCTGATCGTCGACATCGAAACCGATAAAGTCGTACTGGAAGTGTTGGCTACCGCTGATGGCGTACTGGGCGCTATCGTCAAGAACGAAGGCGACACCGTTCTGTCCGACGAAATCCTGGGCTCCATCGAAGCGGGCGGCGTTGCTGCCGCTCCTGCCGCGGCTCCTGCTGCTGCCGCTCAAGCCGCTGCCCCGGCTGCTGCTGGCGAAGACGATCCTGTTGCTGCTCCAGCTGCGCGCAAGCTGGCTGAAGAGAACGGCATCAACATCGCTTCCGTTGCCGGTACTGGCAAAGGCGGTCGTGTGACCAAGGAAGACGTGGTTGCAGCCGTTGCTGCCAAGAAAGCCGCTCCGGCTGCCGCGCCTGCCAAGGCTGCTGCTCCGGCCGCCGCTGCTCCTGTATTCGCTGCTGGCGATCGCATCGAGAAGCGCGTTCCAATGACCCGCGTGCGTGCCACCGTGGCCAAGCGTCTGGTTGAAGCTCAGTCGAACATGGCGATGCTGACTACTTTCAACGAAGTCGACATGACCGAAGTCATGGCACTGCGTTCGAAGTACAAGGATCTGTTCGAGAAGTCCCACAACGGCGTACGCCTGGGCTTCATGTCGTTCTTCGTGAAAGCGGCTACCGAAGCGCTGAAACGCTTCCCGGCTGTCAACGCTTCGATCGACGGTGCAGACATCGTTTACCACGGCTACGCCGACGTCGGTGTTGCTGTTTCCAGCGACCGCGGCCTGGTGGTTCCGGTTCTGCGTAACGCCGAACTGATGAGCCTGGCTGAAATCGAAGGCGGCATCGCCACCTTCGGCAAGAAAGCCCGTGACGGCAAACTGTCGATGGACGAAATGACCGGTGGTACGTTCACCATCACCAACGGTGGTACTTTCGGTTCGATGATGTCGACTCCGATCGTCAACCCGCCGCAAGCAGCGATCCTGGGCATGCACAACATCCTGCAGCGTCCTATGGCGATCAACGGTCAAGTGGTAATCCGTCCGATGATGTACCTGGCTCTGTCCTACGATCACCGTCTGATCGATGGCAAAGAAGCTGTGACTTTCCTGGTGACCATCAAGAACCTGCTGGAAGACCCGGCTCGTCTGTTGCTGGATATCTGATAGAAGCAGCCGCGAGCTGCAGGCTTCAGGCTGCTGGTTAACGGCAGTCTGGCTTGTGGCCCGCGGCTTCAGGCTTTTCGCTAAAGAGGATTTTTTTCAATGTCGCAGAAATTTGACGTAGTAGTGATCGGTGCCGGCCCTGGCGGCTATGTAGCAGCTATCAAGGCCGCTCAACTGGGTCTTTCGACGGCCTGCATCGAGAAGTACACCGACAAGGAAGGCAAACTGGCTCTGGGCGGTACTTGCCTGAACGTCGGCTGCATTCCATCCAAGGCGCTGCTGGACAGCTCCTGGAAATTCCACGAAGCACAAGACGGCTTCGCGATCCACGGTATCAACCACGCTGGCGTGACCATGGACGTTCCAGCAATGGTCGGCCGTAAAGCCAACATCGTCAAAGGCCTGACCTCGGGTGTTGCCACCCTGTTCAAGGCCAACGGCGTGACCTCGATCCAGGGCCACGGCAAACTGCTGGCTGGCAAAAAAGTCGAAGTCACCAAGCCTGACGGTTCGGTAGAAATCATCGAAGCCGAGAACGTGATCCTGGCTCCAGGTTCGCGTCCAATCGACATTCCACCGGCTCCGGTTGACCAGAACGTGATCGTCGATTCGACTGGCGCCCTGGAATTCCAAGCTGTGCCAAAACGTCTGGGCGTGATCGGCGCTGGCGTGATCGGCCTGGAACTGGGTTCTGTATGGTCGCGCCTGGGCGCTGAAGTGACTGTCCTGGAAGCCCTGGACACCTTCCTGATGGCTGCTGACGCCGCCGTTTCCAAGGAAGCACTGAAAACCCTGACCAAACAAGGTCTGGACATCAAGCTGGGCGCTCGCGTAACCGGTTCCAAGGTCAACGGCGAAGAAGTAGTCGTGACCTACACCGACGCCAAAGGCGAACAGACCATCACCTTCGACAAGCTGATCGTAGCCGTTGGTCGCCGTCCGGTGACCACTGATCTGCTTTCCGCTGATTGCGGCGTGACCCTCGACGAGCGCGGTTTTGTGCACGTCGACGATCACTGCGCGACCACCGTACCGGGCGTATACGCGATCGGCGACGTGGTTCGCGGCATGATGCTGGCTCACAAGGCCTCGGAAGAGGGCATCATGGTTGTCGAGCGCATCAAGGGCCACAAAGCCCAGATGAACTATGACCTGATCCCTTCGGTTATTTATACTCACCCGGAAATTGCATGGGTCGGTAAAACCGAGCAGGCCTTGAAAGCTGAAGGCGTTGAAGTTAACGTCGGCACTTTCCCGTTCGCAGCCAGTGGCCGTGCCATGGCAGCCAACGATACCGGCGGTTTCGTCAAAGTGATCGCCGATGCCAAGACTGACCGCGTATTGGGCGTCCACGTGATTGGCCCAAGCGCTGCAGAACTGGTCCAGCAGGGCGCAATCGGCATGGAATTCGGCACCAGCGCTGAAGACCTGGGCATGATGGTCTTCTCCCATCCGACCCTGTCCGAAGCCTTGCACGAAGCAGCTCTGGCAGTGAATGGCGGCGCCATTCACATCGCCAACCGCAAGAAGCGTTAAGACAATAAGAAACCACGGCGGTATGGCCCGTCGTGAGCCTTGCATGCAAGACTCACCGCGGAATATCCGCTGGACGCAGTCTTGCGTAGCCTAGGCTACGCAAGCAGCAGTCACAGGTGGTGCGGCACTCAACAGTGCAGCACCGAATGCGCAGTACCTAACGAAGACGGTAATAAGCATGAATCTTCACGAGTATCAGGGTAAGCAGCTGTTCGCTGAGTACGGCCTGCCAGTATCCACCGGTTACGCGGTAGACACCCCGGAAGCAGCAGCAGAAGCTTGCGACAAAATCGGCGGCAGCGAGTGGGTTGTCAAAGCCCAGGTCCACGCCGGTGGTCGCGGTAAAGCGGGCGGCGTAAAGCTGGTTCGCAGCAAAGAAGACGCTAAGGCATTCGCACAGCAGTGGCTGGGCAAGCGTCTGGTGACTTACCAGACTGACGCCAATGGTCAGCCAGTCACCAAGATCCTGGTTGAATCGTGCACTGATATCGCTAAAGAGCTGTACCTGGGCGCTGTCGTTGACCGTTCGAGCCGTCGCATCGTGTTCATGGCTTCCACCGAAGGTGGCGTGGACATCGAGAAAATCGCTCACGACACTCCAGAAAAAATTCTGAAAGCCACTATCGATCCACTGGTTGGCGCTCAGCCATTCCAGGGTCGCGAGCTGGCATTCCAGCTGGGCCTGGAAGGCAAGCAAGTTGCTCAGTTTGCCAAGATCTTCGTAGGTCTGGCCAAACTGTTCAAGGATCACGACCTGGCTCTGCTGGAAGTGAACCCGCTGGTGATCAAAGCTGACGGCGATCTGCACTGCCTGGACGCGAAGATCAACATCGACGCCAACGCCATGTACCGTCAGCCTAAGCTGAAGACTTTCCACGATCCGTCGCAAGACGATCCGCGCGAAGCGCACGCTGCCAAGTTCGAACTGAACTACGTAGCGCTGGAAGGCAACATCGGTTGCATGGTCAACGGTGCTGGCCTGGCCATGGGTACCATGGACATCGTCAACCTGCATGGCGGCAAACCAGCCAACTTCCTCGACGTGGGCGGCGGTGCTACTAAAGAACGCGTTACCGAAGCGTTCAAGATCATCCTGTCCGACACTAACGTCGCTGCAGTACTGGTCAACATCTTCGGCGGCATCGTTCGTTGCGACATGATTGCCGAAGGCATCATCGGCGCTGTGAAAGAAGTCGGCGTGAAAATCCCGGTTGTTGTTCGCCTTGAAGGCAACAACGCTGAGCTGGGCGCTAAAGTACTGGCAGAAAGCGGTTTGAACATCATCGCTGCTACCAGCCTGACCGACGCTGCTCAACAAGTTGTCAAAGCTGCGGAGGGCAAGTAATGAGCGTCCTGATCAATAAAGACACCAAAGTTATCTGCCAGGGTATTACCGGTTCGCAAGGTAGTTTCCACACCCAGCAAGCCATCGAGTACGGCACCAAGATGGTTGGTGGTGTAACTCCAGGCAAAGGCGGCACCGAGCACCTGGGTCTGCCAGTGTTCAACACCGTGAAAGACGCCGTAGCTGCCACTGGCGCTACCGCCAGCGTGATCTACGTTCCGGCTCCTTTCTGCAAGGACTCGATCCTGGAAGCTGCTTTCGGCGGCATCAAGCTGATCGTGTGCATCACCGAAGGCATTCCTACCCTGGACATGCTGGACGCTAAAGTTAAGTGCGACGAGCTGGGCGTAGTCCTGATCGGCCCTAACTGCCCAGGCGTGATCACCCCAGGCGAATGCAAGATCGGCATCATGCCAGGTCACATTCACTTGCCAGGCAAAGTCGGTATCGTTTCCCGTTCCGGCACCCTGACCTACGAAGCTGTGAAGCAGACTACTGACGCCGGTTTCGGTCAGTCGACTTGCGTCGGCATCGGTGGTGACCCGATCCCGGGTTCGAACTTCATCGACATCCTGAAGCTGTTCCAGGAAGACCCGAAGACCGAAGCGATCGTGATGATCGGCGAGATCGGCGGTTCGGCTGAAGAAGAAGCGGCTGCCTACATCAAGGCACACGTGACCAAGCCGGTTGTTTCCTACATCGCTGGTGTGACTGCTCCTCCGGGCAAGCGCATGGGCCATGCTGGCGCAATCATCTCTGGCGGCAAAGGCACTGCAGACGAGAAGTTTGCTGCCCTGGAAGACGCAGGCGTGAAAACCGTGCGTTCGCTGGCAGACATCGGCAAGGCTTTGTCCGAGCTGACCGGTTGGGCTGTCAAGTAAGCCTCGCGCTTAGCTGACGCTTTACCAGACAAAGGCCACCTTCGGGTGGCCTTTGTCATTTCCGGGATTTGTGTTGACCGTGCGGACGCCATCGCGAGCAAGCTCGCTCCCACAGGGATTTGTAGTGCACATTCGATTTGATTCACACCGCAAAAACTGTGGGAGCGAGCTTGCTCGCGATGACGGACTTACAGGCACCAACCATTTATATGCAAAAACGCGACACGAAAATGTCGTAGATCGGAATGTTCGCCCTCTAACAGTGCGTTTCTGGTCAAAATTCGTTAGGCTACGTGCCATTTTTGCGTCCGCTGCCCACAAGGCGGCAACGCGCTAAAAGGGTTGGTCTTATACGGACCGACAGCATTTCCCTCACCCATCAGGGAAATCCCTCTCTAAATTCCGATTCAGTAGTGTGGTATTTCCTTAATGAAAGTGTTGAAAGGCCAGGACATTCTGGCACTTGGTTTTATGACGTTTGCCCTGTTCGTCGGGGCCGGCAACATCATCTTCCCGCCTATCGTCGGTTTGCAGGCCGGACCACATGTCTGGATGGCGGCGCTGGGTTTTCTGATTACCGCGGTAGGTTTGCCGGTGATCACCGTTGTCGCGCTGGCCAAGGTCGGGGGGGCGATGGACGCCCTGAGCAGTCCGATCGGTAAAGTCGCTGGTGGCATACTGGCGGCTGCCTGCTACCTCGCCGTGGGCCCGCTGTTTGCCACCCCGCGTACCGCCACCGTGTCCTTTGAAGTGGGCCTGGCGCCACTGACCGGCGAAAGCCCGCTGGCACTGTTCCTCTACAGCTCGGTGTACTTCCTGCTGGTGTTCTTCATTTCCCTGTACCCGGGTCGCCTGCTGGACACCGTGGGTCGTTTCCTCGCCCCCCTGAAGATCATTGCCCTGGCAGTGCTCGGGATCGCCGCGTTCGCCTTGCCGGCCGGGGATATCGGGCACGGCACGCCAGAATACGTGGCGGCACCGTTCTCCCAGGGCTTCATCAATGGTTACCTGACCATGGATACCCTGGGCGCCCTGGTGTTCGGCATCGTTATCGTCAATGCCATTCGCTCCCGTGGCGTCGAGTCGCCTGCGCTGATTACCCGGTACGCGATCATTGCCGGGCTGATTGCCGGCGTGGGCCTGGCCCTGGTGTATGTCAGCCTGTTCCGTCTCGGTTCCGGCAGTCATGAAGTGGCTGTCGGCGCGACCAATGGCGCGGCGGTATTGCACGCTTACGTGCAGCACACCTTCGGTTCGCTGGGCAGTGGTTTCCTGGCGGTGCTGATTTCGCTGGCGTGCCTGGTGACCGCGGTCGGCCTGACCTGTGCCTGTGCCGAGTACTTCAGCCGTGTCCTGCCACTGTCCTACAAGACCCTGGTGATCATCCTCGCGGCATTCTCCCTGCTGGTGTCCAACCTGGGCCTGACCAAGTTGATTGCGTTCTCGATCCCGGTCCTGACCGCGATCTACCCGCCGTGCATCGTGCTGGTGGCCCTGAGCTTCTGCAAAGACTTCTGGCACGAGCACAGCCGCATCCTCGGTCCGGTGATGCTGGTGTCGTTCCTGTTCGGCCTGATCGACGCGCTCAAGGGCGCTGGCCTGGCTGACTGGATGCCGACTCAACTGACCCACTTGCCGCTGGCCGAGCAAGGCCTGGCATGGCTGGTGCCGTGCGTCTTCACCCTGGTGGTAGCGGTGGCCTGCGACCGCCTGTTGGGCAAGCGCGACGAAGCCCTGGCGTAACTGACGCCGCCCGTCACAAGCGGGCTGGCGCGAAACACCGAAATGCCCCGTATCGATCGATGCGGGGCATTTTTTATGGGCGCATAGCCGTGCCTTTTTCCCTGAGTTAACGTCGAACATCTAACTTGCAGGAACATGGCATGCCCGCGATGACGATCTCCAGGACGGCATCGCGGGCAAACCATGCTCCTGCGGGTTTAATCAACGTCTCCAGGGAATTACATGTCGTTCATCCATGCCAATCTGATCCATCTGCTGGCCGCGCTCTGGTTTGTCATCTGCTGGGGTGGCTACACCCGTTATGCCAGCTGGAAGGGGCGCGACACGGCGTGCCTGGCCAGCGTATTGCACCTGTACCGTGAAGACTGGATGCGCCGCATGCTGCTGCGCGACAACCGCATTGCCGACGCCAGCGTGATTGGCAATCTGGAGCGCAACGCGTCGTTCTTTGCCTCCAGCACCCTGATTATTCTCGCCGGTATTCTCACGGTACTCGGCGCATCCGAGCGCGCGGTGTCGTTGCTGGCAGATATTCCGATGGTGCAGCAGGCCTCCCAGGGCATGTCGGAGATCAAGTTGCTGTGCCTGGCGCTGGTATTTGTCTATGCCTTCTTCACGTTCAGTTGGTGCATGCGCCAGTACAACTTCGCCGCGATCCTGGTGGGCTCGGCGCCCATGGTTGGTGAGCGCCATGTCTCGGAGCAGGAGCGCAAGGCATTTGCCGCGCGGGCGGCGCGGGTGATTTCGATGGCCGCCAACCAGTTCAACTTCGGCCTGCGTTCTTACTACTTCGGCATGACCATGCTGGCCTGGTTTGTCAGCCCCTGGTTGTTCATGTCGATGAGTGCCGGGGTGGTGTTTGTGTTGTATCGCCGGGAGTTTCATTCCGACGTTCTAGAGGTCATGGTCTATACCCCTACTGAGGCGCCATTGCCCGAGGCCAATAAAGAGGTGAGCTGATGAGTATTGCGTTCTGGTGCGTATTGATCAGTGCCTTGCTGATTTTTGTCGCGCGTGTGCCGGTGACCAAGGCCATGAAAGAGCAGGGCGGCTACAACAATCACCTGCCGCGCCAGCAACAGGCGCAGTTGAGCGGCTTGGGTGCCCGGTCGCTGGCGGCCCACCAGAACAGTTTTGAGGCGTTCATCCTGTTTGCGGTGGGGGTGTTGATGGCGCACACCACGCAGACGGCGGGATGGCTGATCGACGGGCTGGCAATGGTCTTCGTGATTGCCCGGGTGATCTATTTGCTGTGCTACTGGGCGGACCTTCCCTGGCAGCGCAGCCTGGTGTGGTGTATCGGCCTGGTCTGTTCATTGCTGCTGATGCTCAGCCCGACATTCAAGAGCGTGCTGCTCTAATACGTTTGCAACGCGCACAATAAAGCCCGCACTTGGCGGGCTTTATTGTGCAGCGCTAAAACCATTAATTGGTTTTTGGAGCGGCTTCTTCGGCAGCGGCTTTGTTCGATTCAGCCTGAGCTTTGGCAGCTTCGGCGTTTTCTTTCGCAGCGTCGTTCACTTTATCCTGAGCTTTGCTCATGTCCTGCTGAGCTTGCTCGGCATGTTTGGTAGCATCTTGAGCTTTGTCCTCGGATTTTTTATCGCAGGCAGCGAGACCGAGGGAAGCGGTCAACATCAAGGCAATAGCTAAAGTCTTACGCATGGGGTGTTTCTCCTTATGGAAAATATCTACTTGGCCTTTCGAGCACAGCCTGAGGGGTTAAGTTCCATGTTTCCCACAGATATATAAGTTTATTCTTGTGGGAACTTTTCCTTACGTCCATAACAGCTAAGCAACAACACTAATCAGAGCCTATAGCGAATGTCGGATAACCCCATTTTTGAGCGTGCGATGCGCTTTTTATCGGCCCTGCGTCATTGTCAGGTCCTCGGTTTGCATGTGCACAGCGCCAGCCAGGAAGGGATGACCATCACCTTGCCCTACAGCCCGCAAATCGTCGGTAATCCGCAGACCGGGGTGATTCACGGTGGCGCCATTACCTCCCTGATGGACACCGCCTGCGGCATGGCCACCCTGTGTGTGCTGCCGGAGTTCGAAGTGTGTCCGACCCTCGACCTGCGCATCGACTACATGCACCCGGCCGAACCCCACAAGGATGTGTACGGCTTTGCCCAGTGCTACCGGGTGACCACCGATGTGATCTTTACCCGCGGCTTTGCCTATCAGGACGATCCGCAGCAGCCAATCGCCCATGTAGTCGGGACGTTCATGCGCATGGGCAAAGGGATCAAGGGTACCAAGGGCTTCGGCGGTTCGATGAGTGGTGGGCAACAATGAACGATGACTTCAAGACCCAATTGCAGCAGGCCCACGAGCGTGGCGACTATGCCTCGCTGCTGCACCTGATCCCGTACGCCAAGCTGATTGGCGTCGAATGCTCGCGCCTGGGCGATGAGTTGCTGTTTCGCCTGCCGGCGAACAAGGACAACATTGGCAACCCGCTATTGCCGGCAATTCACGGCGGGGTGATTGCAGGTTTCATGGAGCTGGCTGCAGCCCTGCACCTGGTGGTGTTCACCGGCTCGCCGGGAGTGCCGAAGATCATCGACTTTTCCCTCGACTACCTGCGTGCCGGGCAGTTTCGCGATACCTATGCCAAATGCCAGGTGTGTCGGCAGGGGCGGCGCGTCGCCAACGTGGCGATAACCGCGTGGCAGAGCACTGAAGCCGAACCGATTGCCACGGCGCGGGCGCATTTCAAGATCGAGGAAACACCCAGCCCTTGAAATCCTCGGTGGCGCCCCCAACTTGAATGACATCCCGCCGCCACCCTTCAGGGCGCGGCCACTGCCATCCAATCGGAGTTTGATGACCATGAGCGTGGAAACTCAAAAGGAAACCCTGGGCTTCCAGACCGAGGTAAAGCAACTGCTGCACCTGATGATCCATTCGCTGTACTCCAACAAGGAAATTTTCCTTCGCGAACTCATCTCCAACGCCTCTGACGCTGTCGACAAATTACGTTTCGAAGCCCTGTCCAAGCCTGAGTTGCTGGAAGGCGGCGCGGAACTGAAAATCCGTGTGAGCTTCGACAAAGACGCCAAGACCGTCACCCTCGAAGACAACGGCATCGGTATGAGCCGCGAAGATGCGATCACGCATCTGGGCACCATCGCCAAGTCCGGCACTGCTGATTTCATGAAACACCTGACGGGCGACCAGAAGAAAGATTCGCACCTGATCGGTCAATTCGGCGTGGGTTTCTACTCCGCGTTCATCGTTGCCGACCAGGTTGAAGTGTTCAGCCGTCGTGCCGGCCTCGCCGCGAGCGAAGGCGTGCACTGGTCGTCCAAGGGCGAAGGCGATTTTGAAGTCGCGACCATTGAAAAAGCCGATCGCGGTACCCGTATCGTCCTGCACCTGAAATCCGCTGAAGACGAGTTCGCCGATGGCTGGCGCCTGCGCAACATCATCAAGAAGTACTCCGACCACATCGCGCTGCCGATCGAACTGCCGAAGGAAGTCACGGCGGCCGAAGGTGAAGAGCCGCCTGCGGTTGAATGGGAAACCATCAACCGTGCCAGCGCGCTGTGGACACGTCCGCGTACCGAGATTAAGGACGAGGAATACCAGGAGTTCTACAAACACATCGCCCACGATTTCGAGAATCCGCTGAGCTGGAGCCACAACAAGGTCGAAGGCAAGCTGGAATACAGCTCGTTGCTCTACGTGCCGGCCCGTGCTCCGTTCGACCTGTACCAGCGTGAAGCGCCTAAAGGCCTGAAGCTGTACGTGCAGCGGGTGTTCGTCATGGACCAGGCGGAGTCGTTCCTGCCGCTGTACCTGCGTTTCGTCAAGGGTGTGGTCGATTCCAACGACCTGTCGCTGAACGTGTCGCGGGAAATCCTGCAGAAAGACCCGATCATCGATTCGATGAAGTCGGCGCTGACCAAGCGCGTGCTGGATATGCTGGAAAAACTGGCGAAGAACGATCCTGAGCAATACAAAGGCTTCTGGAAAAACTTCGGCCAGGTGATGAAAGAAGGCCCGGCCGAAGATTTCGCCAACAAAGAGAAGATCGCTGGCCTGCTGCGCTTTGCCTCTACCCAGGGTGAAGAGGGCGAGCAAGTGGTTTCCCTGGCCGAGTACCTGGCACGCGCCAAGGAAGGCCAGGACAAGATCTACTACCTGACCGGCGAAACCTACGCACAGGTCAAGAACAGCCCGCACCTGGAAGTCTTCCGCAAGAAAGGCATCGAAGTGCTGCTGCTGACCGATCGCATCGACGAGTGGTTGATGAGCTACCTCAGCGATTTCGACGGCAAGAGCTTTGTCGACGTGGCGCGTGGCGACCTGGACCTGGGTAACCTGGATTCGGCCGAGGACAAGCAAGCGGCGGAAGAAGTCGCCAAGTCCAAGGAAGGCCTGGTTGAGCGTCTGAAAACTGCGCTGGGTGACGCTGTTGCCGAGGTGCGGGTTTCCCATCGCCTGACCGATTCGCCGGCGATCCTGGCCATCGGTGAGCAGGACCTGGGCCTGCAGATGCGTCAGATCCTTGAAGCCAGCGGGCAGAAGGTTCCGGACTCCAAGCCGATCTTCGAATTCAACCCGGCTCACCCGCTGATCGAGAAGCTCGACGCGGAGCAGAGTGACGAGCGGTTCGGTGATCTGTCGCACATCCTGTTCGA
Organism: Pseudomonas sp. P5_152; assembly: GCF_033989915.1. Taxonomy (NCBI): domain Bacteria; kingdom Pseudomonadati; phylum Pseudomonadota; class Gammaproteobacteria; order Pseudomonadales; family Pseudomonadaceae; genus Pseudomonas; species Pseudomonas sp. P5_152. The sequence goes on from NZ_JASFAH010000002.1 coordinate 4,820,912, forward strand.
TCAGGCGGCCCTGGCGGCCGGCGACAGTCTCAAGGATCCGGCCGCTTATGTGCGCCGGCTGAACAAGCTGCTGGTTGAGCTGTCGGTGTAAACAGGTTGTAGAAAAACCCGCTTCGGCGGGTTTTTTCATTCTGGCGTTTATTGACGGGAGTGAGTCATGAGTCAAATCACTGTGCGTTCCGTGGTCTATCAGATTGATGGCCAGCCATACGAAAGTCGCCTGGCGTTCGATGCCGCTCACTCAGGTCCGCGTCCGGGCCTGTTGATGGCGCCGAACTGGATGGGCGTTGGTGCGGGTGCCGAGGAGATTGCCAAGGCGGTCGCGGCCAAGGGCTATGTGGTGCTGATTGCCGACCTCTATGGTCAGGCGGTTCGACCGCAGGACAACGATCAGGCGGGGGCGGCGATGATGCCGCTGAAGAATGACCGGCCGTTGCTGCGCAAGCGTATGCAGGTGGCGTTCGAGCAGTTGCAGGGCCAGGGTGAGGCGGCGGTCGATGTCTCTCGGCTGGCGACGTTCGGTTTCTGCTTTGGCGGCTGCTGTGCGTTGGAGTTTGCCCGCACGGGGGCGCCGGTGAAGGCGGCTGTGTCGTTCCACGGTACGCTGGATACGCCGGATGCCAGCGATGCGAAGAACATCAAGGGCTCGGTGTTGGTGCTGCATGGAGCGTCTGACCCGTTAGTGCCCAAGGAGCAGTTGCCGGCCTTCGAGGCTGAGATGAATGCGGCGGGTGTGGATTGGCAGTTGTTGAGTTATGGCGGGGCCTTTCACTCGTTTACCGATCGGCATGCCAATGTGCCGGGGATGATGATGTATGACGCCAAGGTGGCGGGGCGGGCGTTTAGGTCGATGCATGATTTGTTGGATGAGGTGTTTGCGGGGTAGGGGATTGGGGGCATCGCCCTCCGGGTGGATCAAGATCAAAAGCCAGGGCACGGCGACCTACCCGTCGGCCTGCTTTCCTGCGCTGGAATATCTCTGTGGGAGCGGGCTTGCCCGCGATGGCGGCTTGCTCCACACCAAAGCTCTCGGTGTAACCCCCCAATCCTCTCGCAGCTGCCGAGCCCGCGAGGCTGCGTTCGAGGACGCAGTCCTCGCAGTGCATCCCACAAAAAAACCTGCCTGCTTCAGCCTTTGCCTTTGGGTAATTCAATTCTCTCGCTTTCCCCCGGAACACTTGGCCAGTCACCTGCTGCCCAGCGCCGGCGCGCTTCTTCGATGGCGCTCGGGTCGCTGGCAACGAAGTTCCAGTTGATCCGGCGTGGGCCGTCCATGGGGGCGCCGCCGAAGAGGATGGCGTGACAGTCGCTATCGGCGAACAGGGTCATTGTTTCGCCGCTTGGCAGGTTCACCAGCGTGTGGGGTTCGATGGGCTGGTCGTTGAGCTGGGCGTCGCCGCTGAGGACGTAGAGCGCGCGTTCTGTGTGTTCGGTGGGGATCAGCAGGGTGGTCGCGGTTTGCAGTTGCAGTTCCGCGTACAGGGTCGGGGAGAGTACGGGGACCGGGGACTCAAGGCAGAAGCCGGTGCCGGCGATCATGCGGATTTTTACTCCCAGGTTATCGCTGACCGGCAGACTGGCGGCCGGGTGGTGGCTGTAGTGGCCTGGGCCTTGTTCGTGTTCCTTGGGCGAGGCCAGCCAGATTTGCAGGCCGTGCATGGTGAAGTCCTGGTCCCACAGCTCGGCGGGCGTGCGTTCGACGTGGGCGATGGCGCTGCCGGCGGTCATCCAGCTGACGTCACCGGCCTGGACGAGTTGCTCGGAGCCCAGGCTGTCCTTGTGCAGGAGTTGGCCTTCGAACAGGTAGGTCAGGGTCGACAGACCGATGTGCGGGTGTTGGCGGATGTTCATGCCGTGGCCGGCCGGGTAGCGGGTGTGGAGCATGTGGTCGAAAAACACGAAGGGCCCGACACTGCGGCATTTGGCCGAGGGCAGCGGGCGCAGGATCGGCTGGCCTTCGACCTCTTCGGGGCGCGGGCGGATCACGAGCGGAGCGGTCATGGGGTATTCCAGGCTGTACGAAAGATGCCGTTGAGCATAACCCGCACAGCCGGCACTTGCCGCTATTGGCTGAAGGCGCCTTCGGAAAGGTGGGTTTCGATGCTCACTTCGCTGGTGGTCATCAGCTTGTGGATCGGGCAGCGATCGGCCACCCGGTGCAGTTCGTCACGCTGGGCATCGGTGAGCACGCCCTTGAGGGTCAGTTTGACGTGCAGGGCGTACTTGCCTTTCTGCTCTTCGCTGTTGTCGTGCTTGACCTCGACCGTGACGCCGGTCAGCGGGATGCCTTTTTTCTGCGCGTACAGCTTCAGGGTCAGCGCCTTGCACGCCCCGAGAGCGGCGTCGAAGTAGTCGTGGGGCTCAGGCGCGGAGCCTTCGCCGCCTGCGGATACCGGGACATCGGCAAACAGTTCATGCTCATCGATCTGCACGCTGTGGCGAAAACCTTCACTGGATTCAGTATTGACGGTAATGGTCATGGGTTACCTCTCTGGCAGTGGGAGACGACGGAAAAACACCTTGCAGTTATAGAGCATTCGCGCAATCAGGCGTTCCACTTTCTTTATGGCTGAACCCTTGGGCGTGGCGCGGGGTCTATCCTGTTCATCTGTTGGGGAGTGCGCGCGTGTCTTTGAAACCCTGGAATACTGCCTGGCTGCTGGTGCTGCTCAGCGGGCTGGCGGACGCCCGTGAGTACGCCTATAGCGATGCACACCTGCACTATGTGGATTTTTTCCAGGAAACCGCCGGCATGCCGAAACTGCTCAAGGCGATGGCGGACAATCGCATCGAGCATGTGATGATTTCCGGGGTCCCGGTGGCGAAGAAGTGGCATGAAGACGAGCCCAAGCGCCCGCGTTATTACGCCGGGGATGATGCCGATGCCTACTGGTACAGCGCCACTGATGTGATTGTCGCCGCCGCGGTGAACAAGCTGAGCCCCGAGCAGCGCCAACAGTTTCATCCGTTCCTCTCAGGTTTCAACCCCAACGACAAGAACTCTGCAGCGCATATCCAACGCATGCTCGACCTCAATCCCGGCTTGTGGCAGGGCATAGGCGAGGTGTTTACCCGGCATGACGACTTGACCGCACTGACCTCCGGCGACACGCCGCGAGCGAACAACGAGGCCATGACGCGGATTTACCACTTGGCGGCGGAGAACGACTTGCCGGTGCTGGTGCATTCCAACATCACTTCCAAGCGCGAGAAAAACCCGCTGTACCTGGCCGAGATCGAAGAGCCGCTGCGCAATCATCCCCATACCCGGTTTATCTGGGCGCACGCTGGCACCAGCCTGGAAATCCATCGGCATCAAACCCAGCTGGATTTCCTGCTGCCGACCCTGACGCGGCTGCTCGAAGCGTACCCCAATCTGTTCATCGACCTGTCCTGGAGCGTGCTCACGCCTTATCTGCTGGATGAGGCGGGGCAACCTCGCCCGGAATGGGTAAGCCTGGTGACGCGCTTCCCTGAGCGTTTCATGCTGGGTTCCGACGTGGTCGGGCGCTTCAAGACCCTGGGCAAACAGATGCACGGCTTTACCCCCTTTCTTGATGCCTTGCCGCCCGAGGTCGCGCGTCGGGTGGCGCGAGACAACTTCCTGGCGGTCCTGCCGCGTACGGTGACGCAAGGGGCGCGCTGAGTGGCGGTTTGTCATCAGCCTGTCACCCGGGTGTCATACCCTCGCGCCCATCTCAATCAAGGAGCGCGATATGTCCCTCACTCGTTTATCTGCATTGGCGGCGCTGATGCTGCTCAGCGGCCTGGCCAGCGCCGAGGTCAGCGTGCAAGGTCCAGTGGAATATGGTGTGTTCGAAGGGGCCAAGGCTGATCTGCAGTCGGGGGAGCGGGTGTTGCGGCGCAGCAACGAGTCGATCCGCCAGACGGAAACGGTGCCGGCCAAGCTGGGCACCAAGTTCGGTATCCGCTATCAGTTGGCCGGCAAGGCGGTCGAGGGGCAGCCGCTGACGTTGCTGTACTTCACTCCGGGCATTCGCACCCCCGACGGCGTGCGTCACGACAAGCTGGAGGTGGTCCAGAAGCTGCTGCCGGGTGCCCCGCAGGATGTGATGGCCTATGAATTCACCGAGAGCCACGAAGTGGTGCCGGGCGAATGGCGCTTCATGGTGTTCCAGGGTGATCGTTTGCTGACGCAGCAAAGCTTCACCGTGCGCTAAGCCGCAATCGCAGACAAAAAAACGCCCCGAACCAGTCGGGGCGTTTTTTATGCGGCGGTGCGGCGGGGTATTACTTACCCTGCCAGCGCTGCAGGACCAGGGTGGCGTTGGTGCCGCCGAAGCCGAAGCTGTTGCTCATCACGGTGTTGAAGGCTACGTCTTCACGGGTCTTGGTCAGGATTGGCATGTCGGCCACTTCCGGATCCAGCTCGTCGATGTTGGCCGAACCGGCCATGAAGTTGCCTTCCATCATCAGCATGCAGTAGATCGCTTCGTGAACGCCGGCGGCGCCCAGGGAGTGACCCGACAGGCTCTTGGTGGAGCTGATGGCCGGTGCCTTGGCGCCGAACACTTCACGCACACCTTTCATTTCCATGACGTCGCCGACCGGAGTCGAGGTGCCGTGGGTGTTCAGGTAGTCGATCGGTGCATCAACGGTGGACATCGCCATCTGCATGCAGCGGATAGCGCCTTCGCCGCTTGGTGCGACCATGTCGTAGCCGTCGGAAGTCGCGCCGTAGCCGACGATTTCCGCGTAGATCTTCGCGCCACGGGCCAGAGCGTGTTCCAGCTCTTCAACCACCACCATGCCGCCACCGCCAGCGATGACAAAACCGTCACGCTTGGCGTCGTAGGCACGGGAGGCTTTTTCCGGGGTTTCGTTGTACTGGCTGGACAGTGCGCCCATGGCGTCGAACAGGAACGATTGGCTCCAATGCTCTTCTTCACCGCCGCCGGCGAACACGATGTCCTGCTTGCCCATCTGGATCTGTTCCATGGCGGTACCGATGCAGTGAGCACTGGTGGCGCAGGCAGAAGCGATGGAGTAGTTCAGGCCCTTGATCTTGAACGGAGTGGCCAGGCACGCGGAAACGGTGCTGCTCATGGTCCGCGTCACGCGGTATGGGCCGACGCGCTTGACGCCTTTCTCGCGCAGGATATCCAGCGCTTCCATCTGGTTCAGGGTCGATGCGCCACCGGAGCCGGCGATCAGGCCGGTACGCGGGTTGGACACTTGCTCTTCGGTCAGGCCGGAGTCAGTGATGGCGTCTTTCATGGCCAGGTAGGCGTAAGCCGCCGCGTGGCCGACGAAGCGATAGATCTTGCGATCGATCAGTTCTTCGAGGGGCAGGTCAATGGAGCCGGAAACCTGGCTACGCAGACCCATTTCGGCATATTCCGGGTTGAACCGGATGCCAGGGCGGCTTGCACGCAGGTTAGCGGAGACGGTCTCTTTGTCATTGCCCAGGCACGAAACGATGCCCAGACCAGTGATAACGACGCGGCGCATGCGGATAACCCTTAGAAGTTGTCAGTGGAGGTGAAAACGCCGACCCGAAGGCCTTCGGCGGTGTAGATCTCGCGGCCGTCAACGCTGACCGAACCATCGGCGATGGCCAGGTTCAGTTTGCCTTTGAGTACACGCTTGATCTGAATGTTGTAGGTGACTTTCTTGGCGGTCGGCAGGACCTGGCCAAAGAACTTCACTTCGCCCGAACCCAGGGCACGGCCGCGGCCTGGCAGGCCTTGCCAGCCGAGGAAGAAGCCGACCAGTTGCCACATGGCGTCGAGGCCCAGGCAGCCCGGCATCACCGGATCACCTTCGAAGTGGCAGGCGAAGAACCACAGGTCCGGAGTGATATCCAGCTCTGCGACCAATTCACCTTTGCCGTACTTGCCACCCTCTTCGCTGATATGGGTGATGCGATCCACCATCAACATGTTCGGGGCGGGCAGTTGCGCGTTACCTGGGCCGAACAGCTCACCGCGACTGCAGCGCAGCAGGTCTTCCCGAGTAAAGGCGTTTTGTTTGGTCATGCGAGCTCCTCAATAGTCCCATGCGGCAGGTGGGGCAAATCTTCCCGGCCGATCAAAGCATTCATGCCTTGAACCGGCAGCCTACTCATAGACTATTGCGTTGTGGTGAAAGTCACAGGACAAGGGACATGAATGTACACTTGTGCACTGAAATTATTATTCAAGCCCAAAATCGAGCCTGTCGAGGTGACTAAGACTGCCGCACTTTCGGTTTTCGCGCCAGTCGCAGATGCTCGATTAGGCGGTACTACTGCAGCCAACGCTGGAGAATTTGCTGCAGATCAGTACGTTTGAAAGGCTTGGCCAGGTAATCGTTCATTCCCGCCGCCAGGCAGGCCTCGCGGTCACCCTGCAAGGCGTTGGCCGTCAGGGCGATGATCGGTACTTCGCTGCAGCCGGGCAGTTGTCGGATCTGCCGCGTGGCTTCGTAGCCGTCGATGATCGGCAGCCGGCAATCCATCAGGATCGCCTCGAAAATCAGGCTTTCGGCGCTGCGAACCGCCTGCGCGCCGTCGGTGGCGACGCTGACGGTGAAGCCCAGGCTGCGTAGCATGGCCTCGATCACGGTCTGGTTGACCGGGTTGTCCTCCACCAGCAACACATTGCGCCCTTCGCCATTGCCGCTCGGCACCCGCGCGGCAGGCGCCGGTGTGGGCAAGGTCTGGCGCGACAAGGCCAGGGGCATTTCCAGGGTAAAGACCGAGCCCTGGCCTTCCACGCTTTGCGCGCGCAGGGTGCCGCCCATGCGTTCGGCCAGGGTGCGGGCGATCGGCAGTCCCAGGCCGGTACCGCCATAACGCCTTGAAATCGAACTGTCGGCCTGCTGGAAGGCGTTGAACATCTGCTCCAGGTTGTCCGGGGAGATGCCGATACCGCTGTCGCGCACCGTGCAGGTAAACCACAGCAGTTCGTGGTCCAGCGACTGCCACTGCGCCTGGATTGACACCTGGCCGTGCTCGGTGAATTTCAGGGCATTGCCGATCAGGTTGACCAGGATCTGCCGGATACGTGTCGGGTCGCCCTGCACGTTCAGGGCCTGCATGCCGTCGGCCAATTGCAGCTGCAGGTTCAGGCCGCGTTGCTGCGCACTGTGGGCGAACGCCTGGGCGCAACTGTTGATCAGGTCGGCGAGGTTGAACGGGATGTGCTCCAGTTCCAGGGGGGCTCGTTCGATGCGCGAGAAATCCAGAATGTCGTTGATCACCTTGAGCAAATGCTCGGTGGACTCCGACGCCAATGCGGCGTACTCGACTTGCTCGTCGGTCATCTGGGTGGTTTCCAGAAGCTGCAACATGCCCAGCACGCCATTCATGGGGGTGCGCAGTTCGTGGCTCATCATCGCCAGGAAGTCGGATTTGGCGCTGTTGGCCTTCTCCGCCTCTTCACGGGTCTGGATCAGTTGCGCCATGGCCTGCTGCTGTTCACGGCTGGCGTGCTCCAGGCCATCGGCCAGGTTGTTGATATGCCGCGACAGGCTGCCCAACTCCGCATCGTCGACGATCGGCAGCGGGGTGCTGTAGTCGCCTTGTTGGATGGCCTTCACCGCGTTGCCCATGGCACTGATGGGTTCCGACAGGCTGGCGGCCAGGCGCCGGGCCAGGAGGAAGGTAAAGAGCAGGGCGAATAGCGCCAGGATGCCCGCCTTGAGGACGATCTCCTGTTGGCGCTGACTGAAGGCATCGTTGGACATGCCAACGATCACCCGCCCCAGATAGTCTTCAGTGATGCCGCTGGGCGGGGGCGCGGCCTGCAGGAAGTCGTCATTGAGCTGGATGCGTTGCAGGCGCACCGGTGCCTGGAATACCTCGATCTGCTGTGGCTGTCCGCGGGAAAGCGACGGTTGCTCGACGTACACCAGAACGTTGTTGGCACTGTCCTGGACCTGCAGGAAACGCACGTGAGGGGTGGCCAGCGTGGCCTTCATCAGGCTCTCGAGCACCTCCTTGTTGCCGGAAATCACCCCATATTCGGTGGCCGGGGCCAGTTGATTGGCCACCAGTTGGCCGGTGTGATTGAGTTCCTGGCGCAAGTCCTGGATGCGCACGAAGGTAAAGAAGCTGATCAGCAGCAGGGTCAGCAGCAGGGCCGGGCCGAGGCTGATGACCTGGGTGCGAGTATTGATGCCCCAGTGGCGGCGGAAGGTCATGGCCAGGTGTCTCCTTCGGCCAACTGGATAGCCACCGCCACGGGGTCGATCTGTTCAAGGCCCAGGGAGCGCGCGACTTGCGGGTTGCTGGCGACCTTGAAGCGCGTGGGGTAGAGGCTGCGGGGCCAACTGGCCGGCGGACGGTCGAGCAACTCGTCGAGGATCGCCAGCCAGTCACTCTGGTCGCTGTAGCTGCTGGCCAGGCTGCCGGCCTTGACGAACCCGGCATTCGGTCCGATCAGCGCCCGTTGCTGGCCATAGCTACTGAGCAACAGGTTTTTTGCGGTTTTCGGGTTGTACAGTTCGGGGTCGTCGAGACCCAGCAGCACGTCGCTGTTTTTCAGTAGCGTTTGCAGGGGCCGGCTGTCACTGGTGTTGTCCCAGCGCTCGGCGACGACTTCCATGCCCAGGCGATGGGCGGCGCCGTGCAGCTCCTTGAGCAGGAACTCGCTGTCCTTGCCGAACAACACGCCAATGCGCCTGGCTTGCGGCAGCAGGCTACGGGTCAGGCGCAACTGGCGGCTGAGCGGTGGATCACTCCACAGCAGGCTCAGGTGCAGAGGACGGGTGTCGCCCACGCGTTGATTGGCTTGCAGGCGGCTGATCCGCAGCACCAGGGTGGGAGGGCCTTGATGGTCTTGCAGGCGCCAGTCGAGGCTGGCCAGGTCGAGCAGAATCAGGCGGGTGGTACAGGGGATGCGGGCGGGCGGCGGCAACTCGCGCAATGGCATGAAGCGCACAGTGTCTTTGGGCCGCTGCTGGGCCAGGGCCTGGGTAAAGGCCTGCACGCCGGGACTGTCTTCGGCCCCCGTCAGGAGGATATCGGCTGCCCGCACGGGGAGGGCGGCCAGGCAGCCGAGCAGCAGCAGCCCCAGGCAACGAAGCAGGTGGTTCAGCAGGCGGGTCGACATACGCGCAAGAACCATCTCAGAACACCAGCTCGGCGCTGAAGTACAGCACGTGGCGTGAGTCGTAGTAATTGTCGGCGAAGGTGTTGGGCTGATTGTCCAGGCGTTGTTGCAGGGTGCCGGCCAGCTCCAGGCTGGCCTTGCCCAGGGCGATGCGTTTGGCCAGGCGCGAGTCGAGCCGTTCGAAACGGTAGCCATTGAGGGCGTCGTCGCCGTAGTAGAGCAGCGCGCTGTTCCAGCCGTTGCCCCAATCGCGCAGCCAGCCGGCGGAGCCACTGTTGCGCGCGGTCAATTGCTGGTCCTGGGGGCTGCTGGCCTCGGCGTCGACATAGGCGTAGGTCAGGCGCAATCGGTCGACAGCACTCAGGCGCCAGTCGAGCTGGGTTTCCGTACCTTGAAAGCGAGCGGTGTTGGAATTGCTGGCAATGAACTGATTGTTGCGCAGCGACTCGCTGATCATCCCGGTGATCTCGTCGTGGAACAGCTTGACGTCGAGATTCAGGCCCAACTGGGCGAAATAGCCGTTGTAGCCGAGTTCGCGCGAGCGCATGTGTTCCTGCTCGAGATCGCCGGGGCCGCGGGTCTTGACGAAATAACGGGCGTTGGGCCTGCCGTAGGCCGTGGGGTTGAGCCCGGTCACCCGATAGCTCCAGTTGACGTTGTTCTCGAACATGTCGGGCGAGCGCACGGCTTCGGAGTACACCGCGCGCAGGCCATGGCGCGGGTTGATCAGGTAGTTGATCGCGAAGCGCGGGGTCAGCGAGTCACCGATCAAACGGGTTTTTTCGTACATTGCACCGCCCTGCAGTAGCCAGTGCTCGGTGGCACGCCACTCCAACTGGCCGAACAGGCGCGAGGTGGTGTCATCGAGGGTGCCATTGAAGTAGGTCTCGGAGTCGGCCCGGTCGTAACGATAGTTCAAGCCGCTGACCAGGCGCAGACTATCGGACAGGCTCAGGGTGTCCTGCAGTTCCAGGTCGTAGCGCGATTCCCGGGTGCTTTGGTCGATGTTGCCGCAGACGGTCCGGTTGGCGCCGCCTCGCCACTGCGCCAGGGCCTGGTTGGCCAGTGCCTCCTGCTCTGGCGTCGAGCTGGGGGCACCGCTGGCGGTGAAGCTGTCCATGTTGCGGGCCAGGCGCTCGGTGTAGTTCGGGTCCAGTTGCCAGAGCTCCGCCAGTTGCGGGCTGAACGATATTTCGGCATCACAGGCGCGCCAGGTTTGCTGGCGATCCCAGTGCTGTGCTGTGCCCTGGACATAGAGGCTGTGCTCGGGGTTCAGGTCGAGGTTCCAGCGCAGGGAGGTGGAATAATTCTTGGCGCTCACGTCAGAATTGTTTCCGGCGGCGGTAATCCCGGGGAATACCGGACGGTAGGTATAGGGCCGCTGATTGCTGCCGTCCTTGGCGTTGAGCTGCCAGTCGAGGCTGTGCTGTTCGTCGAGTGTCTGGCTGATGGCCAGGTTGACCCGGTCCAGGCGCCGGCTGTCGTGGTAGTCCGCACCCCGCTGGTCGGAGTCGAAGCCGTCGTCTTCCTGGCCCGACAACGACAGGCGCAGGTCGCCACTGCCCCAGCCGGTGCCGTGGCTGGCGTACCAGTCATTGATCCCGCGCTGGCCGCGGGTGACTTTGACCCGTGTGCCATGGCTGTTGGCCGGGGCGCGGGTAATGATGTTGACCACGGCCATCAGGGCATTGGCGCCGTAGCTGACGGTGTTGGGCCCGCGAAACACCTCGATGCGCTCAACGTCTTCCAGCGCTACCGCGATATCGCTCCAGTCCACCGTTGCCAGGCCGGCGCGGTACACCGAGCGCCCATCGATCAGTACTTGCATGCGCCGCGCCTGACTGGCATTGCTGCCGTGGTAGTTGACCACCGCCTGGTTGCCGTTGATGTTGCCCACCATCATCCCCGGTACCAGCCGCAACAGCTCGCTGATGTCCCGCGCGCCGCTGGCCTTGATCAGTTCGCTGTCGAGCACGCTCATGCTGCCCGGCACGGCGGCGGGCGACTGTTTGAGTCGGGTGGCGGTCAGCACTTGTGGCAGCGGCAGGTTTTCCAGGAACAGGTCATCGGCCAGCAAGGTGTCGCTGAACAGCAACGCCAGGGCCAGCGAAGAATGGAGGGGGGAGGGACCAGCAACCACGGAACAGCCTTGATACCGTTTGGATGGGGCGCATGTTAACCGAGCTGGTCGAGTTTTCCAGTCACGATGTCAGCGTTTTCCTTCGTTTTGTTGTCTAGCGTCCTACTGATGTCGGTAATTGTTCGGGGGGCTGGTCGATGCACGGCCGCCCCGTATAATGCTGTCATCGCCATTGCAATGGATTAATGGACTACATATGAATGAACAGCGCCCGATTGCGGTCCTGGGGGGCGGGAGTTTTGGTACCGCTGTGGCAAATCTGCTGGCTGAGAACGGTCATGCGGTTCGCCAATGGATGCGCGACCCCGAGCAGGCCGAGGCCATTCGAGTCAACCGCGAGAACCCACGCTACCTCAAAGGTATCAAGGTGCATCCGGCCGTGGAGCCGGTCACCGATCTGCAGGCCACCCTCGACGATTGTGATCTGAGTTTTGTCGCACTGCCGTCCAGCGCCCTGCGCTCGGTGCTGGCACCCCATGCCGAGCGCCTGAGTGGCAAGTTCCTGGTGAGCCTGACCAAAGGTATTGAGGCGCAAAGCTTCATGCTGATGAGTGAGATCCTCGAGGAAATCGCTCCGCAAGCGCGCATCGGGGTGCTCTCCGGGCCGAACCTGGCCCGTGAAGTCGCCGAGCACGCCCTGACGGCCACGGTGGTGGCCAGTGAGGACGAAGAGCTGTGCCAGCGCGTACAAGCCGCGCTGCACGGCCGGACCTTCCGCGTCTACGCCAGTGCCGACCGTTTTGGGGTCGAGTTGGGTGGCGCGCTGAAAAACGTCTACGCGATCATCGCCGGCATGGCCGTGGCGCTGGGCATGGGGGAAAACACCAAGAGCATGTTGATCACCCGGGCGCTGGCGGAGATGACCCGTTTTGCGGTGAATCGTGGTGCCAACCCGATGACGTTCCTCGGTCTGGCCGGGGTCGGCGACTTGATTGTCACCTGCTCTTCACCCAAGAGCCGCAACTATCAGGTGGGTTTTGCCCTGGGCCAGGGCTTGAGCCTGGAGGATGCGGTGAACCGCCTGGGCGAGGTCGCCGAGGGCGTCAACACCCTCAAGGTGCTCAAGGCCAAGTCCCAGGAAGTCGGAGTCTATATGCCGTTGGTCGCCGGCCTGCACGCCATTCTGTTTGAAGGGCGCACGCTGGAGCAGGTGATTGAACTGCTGATGCGTGGCGAGCCGAAAACCGATGTCGATTTTATCTCCACCAGCGGTTTCAACTGAGCCCTCGATTGACGGGGGCAGGGAGCAAGACATGAACGAACCCAAAGTAGAAGCCAGGTACGAGTCGATCCTCCTGCGGGTGCTGTGGATGCTGGTGTTTGTGCTGGTGTGGCAGGTGGCGCAATTCATTCTCGGCGCCGTGGTGCTGGTGCAACTGGTCTACCGCCTGATTTATGGTGCCCCGAGTGCCGGGCTGATGAACTTCGGTGACAGCCTCAGCCAGTTCCTCGCGCAGATCGGCCGTTTCGGCAGCTTCCACAGCGACCAGAAACCCTGGCCGTTTGCCGACTGGCCAACCCCGCGCACCCCGGAAGGCGAGGCCCCGCACACAGTGGCGCCAGCACCACATCCGGTCCGTGATGAGGAGCCAAAACTATGAAAGTCTGGGTGTTGCGCCATGGTGAAGCCCAGCCCTATGGTTCGCGTCCGGACTCGGAGCGGGCATTGACGCCCCACGGCTGCGAGGAAGCCTTGCGCAGTGCCGCCCGGTTGATCGGCGAACCGCTGACCGCGATCTACGCCAGCCCCTATCTGCGCGCCCAGCAAACGGCACAACTGGTGCGCGAGGCCCTGGGTTTCGTGCCAGACATTCGCACCGTCGAATGGCTGACCCCCGACAGCCGCCCGCAAGCCGTGGCCGAGCAACTGGCCTCGGTGGACAACGTGCTGCTGGTCAGCCACAACCCGTTGGTGGGCAATCTGCTGGGGTTTTTGCAGCACGGTCATGTGCAGGAGCCTGTGGCCGTGCGCACGGCAGGCCTGGCGGAACTCGAAGGCGAGTGGCCGCTGGCCGGGCTGATGAAGCTCAACAGCCTCAAACACCCGTAATACCCCGGCGCTCAGGGGCGGGTTTTTTTGTTTGAAATAGACAACCAAGCAATCGCTTGGTTGGTCTACGCTTGCGGCGACACCGAACAAAAACAGGAGCGCATTCCATGCCCGCCGCTTTTCGTTTGCCGCTGCAAGTGTTCTACGAGCGTGAAGCCCGCCACCCGCGCCAGCGGTTCATGGTCCAGCCGACTGGGCGCGGCCAGGTCGAAACGCTGACCTGGGCCGATGTCGGTCACCAGGCTCGTTGCGCTGCGCACTGGCTGCGCGCCCGGGAATTGCCCCAGGGCAGCCACATTGCTCTGATCTCGAAAAACTGTGCGCACTGGATCATCGCTGACCTGGCGATCTGGATGGCCGGGCATGTGTCGGTGCCGCTGTACCCCAACCTGACGGCCGAGTCGGTGGCCCAGGTGCTGGAGCACTCGCAGGCGGCCCTGGCATTCATCGGCAAGCTGGATGACTGGCCAGGCATGTCCAAGGGCGTCAGCGCCGACCTGCCCACCATCAGCCTGCCACTGTGCCCCGCGGCGACGTTTGACTACAGTTGGGCCGACCTGCAGCGCAGTTCACCGATCCAGGACAACCCGACGCCGGATGCCGACGAGTTGGCGACCATCATCTATACCTCCGGCACCACGGGCCTGCCCAAAGGGGTGATGCACAGCTTTGCCAACCTCGGCTTTGCCGCCACCCATGGCACCCAGTTGTTCAACCTCACTGAGTCGGATCGACTGTTGTCGTACCTGCCGCTGTGCCATGTCGCCGAACGCATGTTTGTCGAAATGGCATCGATTTATACCGGGCAAACAGTGTTTTTTGCCGAGAGCCTCGACACCTTCCTGGTCGATTTGCAGCGCGCCCGGCCCACGGCGTTGTTTGGCGTGCCGCGGATCTGGACCAAGTTCCAGATGGGGGTCTACAGCAAGATCCCGGCCCGACGCCTGGATTTTTTGCTGGGTCTGCCGATCATCGGCAAGCGGGTCGGGCACAAGGTGCTGGCCGGCCTGGGCCTGGATGCCTTGCGCATTGCCCTGTCCGGCGCTGCACCGGTGCCCTTGGCCCTGCTGCATTGGTACAAGCGCCTGGGACTGGATGTGCTGGAGGTCTACGGGATGACCGAAAGCTGCGGTTATTCGCATATCTCCCTGCCGGGCCAGCAACGCCCCGGCTGGATCGGCAAACCGTGCCCTGAGGTGCAAGTGCGCATCGACACAACGGGCGAGGTGCAGGTGCGCAGCGGCGCCACCATGCAGGGCTATTTCAAGGAGCCGCAGAAAACCGCCGAGACCATTACCGAAGATGGATTTCTGCGCACTGGCGATAAGGGCGAGCAGGACGCCGAGGGTTATTTGCGCCTGACCGGACGGCTCAAGGAAATCTTCAAGACCAGCAAGGGCAAGTACGTGGCCCCGGCACCGATCGAGAACCGCCTCGCGGTGCACTCGCGCATCGAGCAAGTGTGTGTGGTTGGCGACGGCCTGAGTGCGCCGTTGGGCCTGTGCGTGCTGTCGGCGGTGGGACTGCAGGATGCCGCCAGCGCGGCGCGAAATGCCCTGCATGCGAGCCTGGAAAGCCTGCTCGAAGAGGTCAATGGCGCCCTCGACAAACATGAGCGCCTACGCCAGTTGGTGGTGGTCAAGGACAGCTGGGCGGTGGAGAACGGCTTTCTGACCCCGACCCTGAAGATCAAGCGCAACGTGATCGAGGCCACCTACGGTGCGCGCTTCGAGGAATGGAGCGCGCGCAGCGAAGCGGTGCTGTGGCAGGATTGAGGCAAACAACAGCAATAAGGGACCAAGAGATGAGTCTGTGGCGTACTGCTCCAAACATTGAACAACTGAATGCGATTCAGAAAAACACCATTGGCGAAGTGCTGGATATTCGTTTTGAGTCGTTTGACGAGCAATCGCTGACCGCCAGCATGGTGATCGATCACCGCACCCATCAGCCCTACGGCTTGTTGCATGGCGGCGCCTCCGTGGTGCTGGCCGAGTCGGTTGGCTCGATGGCCAGTTACCTGTGCATCGATGCGAGCAAGTTCTATTGCGTTGGCCTGGAAATCAATGCCAACCACCTGCGAGGGCTACGCAGCGGGCGGGTCACGGCGGTGGCCAGGCCGATCCACATCGGGCGTACCACCCACGTCTGGGACATTCGCCTGAGCAGCGATGAAGGCAAGGCCAGTTGCGTGTCGCGCCTGACCATGGCGGTGGTGCCGCTGGGTGAGGCACCTCCAGCACGCTGATCCGCTGCTGCTGGGGCGTGGGCGATCTACATAACCATGGCCTGACTGTCACCCTTCCTGGCAGTTACGGTCATTGCCCCGGACCTGGGTCTTGCGGACAATCAACCCTTGATTTTGTTTATGGATATGTCGTTATGCCGCAGCAGATTTTTTTCGCCCATGCCAATGGCTTTCCTTCAGGCACCTACGGCAAGTTGTTTGCCGCACTTGCGCCGGAGTATCAAGTCGCGCATCTGCAGCAGCACGCCCATGACCCACGGTTTCCGGCGGACGACAACTGGTTCAACCTGGTGGACGAGTTGATCCATCACCTGGAGCAGCAACCAGGCCCGGTGTGGGGGGTGGGGCATTCCTTCGGCGGCGTCCTGCACCTGCACGCCGCATTGCGTTGCCCGCAGTTGTACCGCGGGGTGGTGATGCTTGATTCGCCCGTGCTGACCCGTACCGATCAGTGGGTGATCCGCGCGGCCAAGCGTTTTGGTTTTATCGACCGCCTGACCCCCGCCGGGCGCACCCTGGGGCGCCGGGAAGAGTTTGCCGACCTCGAGGCCGCCCGGCATTACTTTGCCGGCAAGAGCCTGTTCCGCGGTTTCGACCCGGAGTGTTTCGACGCCTACCTGCAACATGGTTTGCACAAGGTCGGCGATCGTTTGCGGTTGCGTTTTGACCCGGCCACCGAGATCAGTATCTACCGGGGGGTGCCGCACACCAGTCCTGGTCGTACGCGTCAGTTGCAGGTGCCGCTGGCGGTGGTGCGTGGGCGGCAGAGCCGGGTGGTCATGCGTCATCACGCCAGCGCGGTGGCCCGCATGCCCCAGGGCGAGTCCCTGACTGTGCCCGGCGGCCACATGTTCCCCCTCGAGCGGCCACAAGACACCGCCGGATTGCTCAAGGAGCTGTTCCAGCGCTGGGCCGGTCGCAGCGACCGGGAATGCGCGTGAGCAGCGTCACCGAGGTGCGCCTGAACCTGCCGCACATCGAATTGGCGGCCCACCTGTTCGGGCCTGAAGACGGCCTGCCAGTGATCGCTCTGCATGGCTGGCTCGACAACGCCAACAGCTTCGCCAGGCTGGCCCCCCGGCTCAAGGGCTTGCGCGTGTTGGCCCTGGACATGGCCGGGCATGGCCATTCCGGGCATCGCCCCCTGGGGGCCGGTTATGCCCTGTGGGATTACGCCCACGACGTGCTGCACGTTGCCGAACAGATGGGCTGGCACCGATTTGCCCTGCTTGGCCATTCCATGGGGGCGATTGTCTCGGTGGTGCTGGCGGGTGCCATGCCCGAGCGCGTGACGCACCTGGCGTTGATCGACGGGGTGATTCCCCCCACGGCGGAACATGACAATGCTGCCGAGCGCATGGGCATGGCGTTGCAGGCGCAACTGGACCTGCAAGGCAAGCGCAAACCGGTCTACAGCAGCATTGACCAGGCTGTGCAAGTGAGGATGAAAGGCCTGGTGGCGGTCAGTCGTGAAGCGGCTGAGTTGCTCGCCGAGCGCGGGCTGATGCCGGTGCCGGGCGGCTACACCTGGCGCACTGACAGTCGCCTGACACTGCCTTCACCCCTGCGCCTGTCCAGTGAGCAGGCGCTGTCCTTTGCCCGGCGCGTCAGTTGTCCGGCGCACCTGGTGGTCGCGGCCGACGGCATGCTCGGCAAGCATCCCGAGCTGTTGGAGCGTCTACCCTTTAGCCACGAACAGCTGCCAGGCGGGCATCACTTGCACTTGAACGACGAGGAGGGGGCAACCCTTGTTGCAGACTGTTTCAATCGCTTTTTCGCCATTCCTTGACTTGCAGCGGGCAACTGTCGAGGCTGGGCGGGTTGAAATGGGAGACAACCATGATAGATCTCTACACCGCTGCGACCCCTAATGGCCACAAGGTCTCTATCGTGCTCGAGGAACTCGGCATGCCCTACACGGTGCATGCCCTGAGTTTCGACAAGAAGGAACAAAAGGCACCCGCGTTTCTCAAGATCAATCCCAATGGCCGGATTCCGGCGATTGTCGACCGCGCCAACGGCGATTTTGCCGTGTTCGAATCCGGCGCGATCCTGCTCTACCTCGCTGAACTGAGCGGGCAATTGCTGCCCACCGACCCACAAGGGCGTTCGCGGGTAATCCAGTGGTTGATGTTCCAGATGGGCGGCATCGGCCCGATGCAGGGCCAGGCGAATGTGTTTTTCCGCTACTTTGCGGAAAAACTGCAGGGCGCCATCGACCGTTACCAGCACGAAACCCGCCGCCTGTACGAGGTGCTCGACAGCCGTCTGGAAACCGTCGAATACCTCGCCGACACCTACAGCATTGCCGACATTGCGACCTATCCGTGGGTGCGTGGCCACGAGTGGTCCGGGGTCTCGGTTGATGGCTTGCCGGCCTTGCAGCGCTGGATGGCTGCCATGGCCGAGCGCCCGGCAGTGCAGCGCGGGTTGTTGGTGCCACAACGCATCGACGACGCCAGTGTCATCAAGGGCGCCCAGGCCATGCTGATCCGATGAGAGTCTCTTCAAGGTTGAAGCGCATGCGTTTTTTCAGTTTGTTCGTACTTGCCTGTTGCAGTTCGTTGGCGTCGGCTGCCGACGTGCCGGGCAGCCAGGATTTGCCGCTGGTGCCACGCATGGCCGATGCGCAAATCGTCGATTATCGTCCGCCCGCCGAGCTGGAGCGGATCTACCCCATGGGTGCGATCCGCAAGATCAGCGGCCAGTTGCGGTTTGACGGGCAAGTCACTGCGCGGGGCCAGATGACCTCGGTGACCTATGAGTTGCCACCGGAACATTCCGCCACCGCTGCCTTCACCGCAGCCCGCGAAGCCTTGCAGAAGCAGGGCGCCGAGTTGTTGTTCTGGTGCCAGGCGCGTGATTGTGGCGAAAGCAGCCTGTGGGCCAACGAAGTCTTCGGCAACGCCAAGCTCTATGGTGCCGATAACGGCCAGGCCTATCTGCTGCTACGCCTGGCTGCACCCCAGGACAACTCATTGGTGGCGCTGTACAGCATCACGCGAGGCAATCGCCGGGCGTACCTGCATGTCGAGCAATTCGACGCCGGTGCCCCCTTGGGCGAACTGTTGCCTACCTCTGCCACGTTGTTACGGCAACTCAAGGACACAGGCACGCTGGACCTGCCACGCTTGACCGGGGAACCCCAGGCCTCGTGGGTGACGTTGCTGTCCCGTGGCCTGAACCTCGATACCACGTTGCGGGTCAGTGTTTCCGGGGCCCAAGCCGATGCCTGGCGTCAGGCGCTGGTGGCACAGGGCGTGCGCAGTGCGCGGTTGGACCTGGGTGAGGTGAAAGACCCTGGCCTGCATTTCGAACTCTTGCGTTAAGCTCTGTGCAAGCGAACGTGCCTTGGGCCGTTCGCTTGCACTTTTGTCGATTAACCCTGTTCGAGATTTTTCATGCTCAATAACGATCGCCTGTTGGTGCAGATCCTGCTCCTGGTGTTATTCGGTGCCAGTTTCTGGGTGATGGCGCCGTTCTGGTCGGCGCTGTTCTGGGGCGCGGTGCTGGCGTTCGCCAGTTGGCCGTTGATGCGCCTGCTGACCCGTTGGCTCAACGGTCGCGAATCCCTGGCCGCCGCCGTGCTGACCCTGGGCTGGATGGTGCTGGTGGCGGCGCCACTGGTATGGCTGGGTTTCAACCTGGCCGACCATGTGCGCGATGCCACGGTCTTCATCAAGGATGTCCAGGTCGATGGCCTGCCCGAAGCGCCCGTCTGGCTCGGCTCCATTCCCCTGGTCGGGGGACGGCTGGTGGGTATCTGGAACAGCGTCGACCAGCAGGGCGCGGCACTGATGGTGACGGTCAAACCCTATCTGGGGCAGGTCGGCAACTGGTTGCTGGCACGCAGTGCGCAGATCGGTGGCGGTATCCTGGAGCTGACACTGAGCATCGTCTTCGTGTTCTTTTTCTACCGCGATGGCCCGCGGCTGGCGGGTTTTGTCCACCGTCTGCTGGAACGCCTGATCGGCGAGCGGGCCGGTTACTACATCGAGTTGGTGGCCGGCACCGTGCAGCGGGTGGTCAACGGGGTCATTGGCACGGCGGCGGCGCAGGCAGTGCTGGCCCTGATCGGTTTCCTGATCGCCGGTGTGCCGGGGGCGCTGGTGCTGGGCATCGTCACCTTCCTGCTCAGCCTGATTCCCATGGGCCCCCCCCTGGTGTGGATTCCGGCCACGGCCTGGCTGGTGTGGAAGGGCGACTACGGGTTTGCGGTGTTCCTCGGTGTCTGGGGGATGTTCATCATCAGTGGCGTCGACAACGTGCTCAAACCCTACCTGATCAGCCGTGGCGGTAATCTGCCGTTGGTGATCGTCTTGCTCGGGGTCTTTGGCGGTTTGATTGCCTTCGGCTTTATCGGTCTGTTCATCGGCCCGACCTTGCTGGCGGTTGCCTATAGTCTGCTGATCGACTGGAGCAACAGCCAGGCACGGGTTGAAGACAAGCGCTGAAAGGGAGGGCGGGCTGACGCGGGTGGCAACGAGCGCGTCAGCTCTTTGAGGCTTTTTTTCAGTCATGGGCACCGTTGATGATGATTTACCGATCATCGGGTCCCGGACGGGCTCGCGTTCCGCTACAATGCGCGCCGATTTCGACTTGCCTGAGAGCCCACTCATGTCCGCCTGCCAGACTCCTATCATCGTCGCCCTGGATTTCCCTACCCGTGACGCCGCACTGAAGCTGGCTGACCAGTTGGACCCCAAGCTGTGCCGGGTCAAGGTCGGTAAAGAGCTGTTCACCAGCTGTGCTGCGGAAATCGTCGGGACCCTGCGCGACAAGGGTTTTGAAGTATTTCTCGACCTCAAGTTCCACGACATTCCCAACACCACCGCGATGGCCGTCAAGGCGGCGGCGGAGATGGGTGTGTGGATGGTCAACGTGCATTGCTCCGGTGGCTTGCGCATGATGGCGGCCTGCCGTGAAGTGCTCGACCAGCGCAGTGGTCCCAAGCCGCTGCTGATTGGCGTTACGGTGCTGACCAGCATGGAGCGTGAGGACCTGGCCGGGATCGGCCTGGACATCGAGCCGCAGGAGCAGGTCTTGCGTCTGGCGGCACTGGCGCAGAAAGCCGGGATGGATGGCCTGGTGTGTTCGGCGCTGGAAGCCCAGGCCTTGAAGGCGGCACATCCGTCGCTGCAACTGGTGACCCCGGGGATTCGTCCGGCGGGCAGTGCGCAGGACGATCAGCGCCGGATCCTTACTCCGCGCCAGGCTCTGGATGCGGGGTCTGACTATCTGGTGATCGGGCGTCCGATCAGTCAGGCGGCTGATCCAGCCAAGGCGTTGGCTGCGGTTGTGGCTGAGTTGGCTTTGTAGGGGGGGCGCGCATTTCTCTTCTGTGGGAGCGAGCTTGCTCGCGATAGCGGCCTGCGCCACAACGTAGATCTCGGCAATACCCCAATCCCCTGTAGCAGCTGCCGAGCCCACGAGGCTGCGTTCGAGGACGCAGTCCACGCCCCGGCTATCTCAAGATCAAGAGCTGCAGGCGAGCCAACGCTCGGCCTGTTGAGTGGTGGTGGCTTCTGTAGGGGCTGGCTTGCCGGTGAGGGTGCGACAAGCCAGCAGTGCTGGCTTGGGTTAAACCTTCAACACCAGTTTCCCGAAGTTTTCGCCGCTGAACAATTTCATCAGGGTTTCCGGGAACGTCTCCAGTCCGTCAACGATATCCTCCTTGCTCTTGAGCTGACCCTTGGCCATCCAGCCGGCCATTTCCTGCCCGGCGGCAGCGAATTGTGCGGCGTAGTCCATCACCACGAATCCTTCCATGCGTGCCCGGTTGACCAGCAGCGAGAGGTAGTTGGCCGGCCCCTTGATCGCTTCCTTGTTGTTGTACTGGCTGATGGCGCCGCAGATGACCACGCGGGCCTTGACGTTCAGGCGGCTCAGTACAGCGTCGAGGATGTCGCCGCCGACGTTGTCGAAGTACACGTCCACGCCTTTCGGGCATTCGCGCTTGAGACCGGCCACCACGTCCTCACTCTTGTAGTCGATAGCCCCGTCGAAACCCAGTTCGTCGATCAGGAACCGGCACTTGTCGGCCCCTCCGGCAATACCCACCACGCGGCAACCTTTGAGTTTGGCAATCTGCCCGGCGATGCTGCCGACCGCTCCGGCGGCGCCAGACAGCACCACGGTTTCACCGGCCTTGGGGGCGCCGACGTCCAGCAGGGCGAAATAAGCGGTCATGCCGGTCATGCCCAGCGCTGACAGGTAACGTGGCAGTGGCGCCAGTTTCGGATCGACCTTGTAGAAACCGCGCGGCTCACCGAGGAAGTAGTCCTGCACCCCTAGTGCGCCGTTGACGTAATCACCCACGGCAAACCCCGGGTTGTTGGAGGCAATGACCTGGCCCACGCCCAGGGCGCGCATGACTTCGCCAATGCCCACTGGCGCGATGTAGGACTTGCCTTCGTTCATCCAGCCGCGCATGGCCGGGTCCAGCGACAGGTACTCGTTCTTGACCAGGATCTGGCCCGCCGCCGGCTCGCCCACCGGTACTTGCTGATAGGTAAAGGTTTCGCGGTTTGCCGCCCCCACCGGGCGTTTGGCGAGCAGGAATTGACGGTTGGTCTGGGCAGTCATGGCGGGTACTCAAGGGGGAAGGAAGTCTGATTGATAGACCCTCATGGCCGATGTCGCAAGGTTTGCTGATCCAGCGAATACGGCTCGATCCAACGCAGTGATAGTTCGGTGGGCCTATTCATCACTGCTACTCATGAGCGATCAACCGGCCTTCTGATAGTGCTGACGTGCGACAGGGCCGGGTGGCTAGACTGGCAAAACGCGTTCACTCCCATTATTCGAGGACACAACAATGAGCATGACGTTTTCTGGCCGGGTAGCGTTGGTGACCGGTGCGGCCGCCGGTATCGGCCGTGCGACTGCCCAGGCATTTGCCGCCGAAGGCTTGCAAGTGGTGGTGGCGGATCTCGATGTGGCGGGGGGAGAGGGCACGGTCGAACTGATTCGTGCGGCCGGTGGCGAGGCGGTGTTTGTGCGTTGCAACGTGACCCAGGAAAGCGACGTGCAAAACCTGATGGCGCAAGCCGTGAGTACTTATGGCCGAATTGATTACGCCTTCAACAACGCCGGGATCGAGATCGAAAAGGGCAAGCTGGCCGAGGGCACGCTCGATGAGTTCGACGCGATCATGGGGGTCAATGTCAAAGGTGTCTGGCTGTGCATGAAACATCAACTGCCTTTGATGCTGGCCCAGGGCGGTGGCGCCATCGTCAATACCGCCTCGGTGGCCGGCCTGGGGGCGGCACCTAAGATGAGCATCTACGCTGCGTCCAAGCACGCGGTGATCGGCCTGACCAAGTCGGCCGCCATCGAATATGCGAAGAAAAAGATCCGGGTCAATGCGGTGTGTCCTGCGGTGATTGATACCGACATGTTCCGTCGGGCCTACGAGGCCGATCCGAAAAAGGCCGACTTCGCTGCCGCCATGCACCCGGTGGGACGTATAGGCAAGGTGGAAGAAATTGCCAGTGCGGTGCTGTACCTGTGCAGCGATGGCGCGGCGTTTACCACAGGCCATTCGTTGGCCGTGGATGGTGGGGTGACGGCTTTTTGATGGACTGAGGAAAGCCGAGTTTTCTGCAGTGCAACCACTGGAACTTATGTAAGAGCAAGCCCGCATTCCTGTGGGCTTTTTTGTGTCTTTGGCGAATGTGTTTCAAGGGGTTAGGGCGAGGGGGTTTTGACCGGGTGCCGCATCAAGCGGACAGGCAGGCTGTGCTTAACTGATCGAGGAAATAATCTAAAACATTTGGAGCTGATTTCTCATGGAGTTGAGAATCGATCGTCAGGCGCTGGTCCCCGTCGTGCAGCAGGTGGTTGATGCGCTTGCCGGCAGAATTCGCCAGGGTGCCATCGAGCCTGGCACGCGGTTACCCTCTGTTCGCCAACTGGCCCGGGACAACCTGCTCAGCCAATCCTGCGTGATAGAAGCCTACGAGCGCATGGTGGCGCAGGGCGTGCTTGCATCGCGTCATGGTTCAAGCTATTTCGTTGTCACGCCGCTGCTCCCGTGCAGCTCTGAAGAAGTGCTCACTGCCGGGGCAAGCCCGTTGCCCCTGGGATGTGCCGGCATGCCGCAAAGCTGGCGCGAAAGTGATGACCTCGGGTATGCGATCCGGCAGATGTCACGCACCGATATGCAGGGGTTGTTCAGCTACAGCTCGGTGTATGGCTTGCCGGCCCTGCGCCTGCAGATTCTCAAGCGCCTGAAACAGATTTCGATCGTCGCCGAGCAGTCCCAGGTGCTCACCACTGCCGGCGCCACCCATGGGCTGGACCTGATCATCCGCACCCTGCTCAAGCCCGGTGATTGTGTGGTGGTGGAAACGCCCGGTCATTCGAATCTGTTCGAGCAATTGCGGTTGTCGGGTGTGCGGATGCTCGAGGTGCCGCGTACCCCGCGTGGGCCGGACATCCAGGTGCTTGAGTCGCTCTTGGCGGTCCATCAGCCGCGCGCACTGTTCATCAACAGCCAGTTTCACAATCCTACCGGCAGTTGCCTGGTCCTCGCTGTGGCGCAACGCCTGCTGGAGCTGGCCGCTCAATATGGGCTGTGCATTGTCGAAGATGACGTCTATGGCGATTTTCACGGGCGCAGTGCGACTCGTCTGGCCGCGCTGGATAACGCTGGCTGTGTGATCTACCTCGGCAGTTTTTCCAAGACCCTCAGCAGCTCGCTGCGGGTCGGTTATGTCGTGGCCAATCAGGCGCTGGTGGCGCGCCTGGCGCAGGTCAAGCGGATCACCAGTCTGGGCGTCTCCTGTTTCAGTGAAGCGGTGCTCAATACCCTGCTGGCCAACGGGGCATATCGCAAGCTGGTGCAGCGCCAGCGGCTGCGTTTGAAGCGCGAGCTGAACGCGTCACTGCAGGTGCTGGAGGACGCGGACTGGGAAGTCTTTGGCAGACCTTCGGGGGGGCTGTATATCTGGGCCAGGCCCAGGGTTTGTGCCGCGAAGCACGTACGCGCCCTCGCGCAGCGATACGGTATTGCCCTGGCTGGCAGCGCTGAATTCAGCCCCAGCGGCGAGGCCGGCGATTGGTTGCGCATCAATGTGGCCTATGCCGGCGACTCACAAGCATTGGCGTTCTTTCAGGCCTGCGCATCGGCGGATCGACCTCAAGCGTTCTGAAAGCGACGCGTGCATAGCTTTTTGCCATGATTGCGGCAGCCGAGACTTGTGCTTGAGGGGCCCCGGTTGCGACCCTGCCGGGAGAGAAAATGGCCCCCATTGCCATTGGCCACTGGAAGAAGGTGACGAGCAATGATTTCAGGCGCGCAAGGATATTTCGCCAACCTCGGCATGGCGAAAAAACTGGGACTGGGTTTTATCCTGGTGTTGCTGTTGACTGCCCTGGTAGCGGCTATCGGGGTCTGGTCGCTGCACACCATTAGCCAGCGTTTCGACGGGCTCAAGCAAATGTCGGCGCTCAACAGTGGCCTGCTCAAGGTGCGTCTGCTGGAGCAGGAGTATGCCTTGCACGCCGATGACAAAACCGCCGAGGCCTTGCGCCAGGGCCTTGACGGCTTGCTCAACCTGACCGCCGAGCTCAAGGCGCGGTCGGCGGTCAATGCCCCGGTGATGAATGAGGTCGAGCATTCCCTGGGCGCCTATCGCAAGGCCTTCGATGAATTTGTCGAGCTGACTTCGGCCAAGGACCTGGCGCTGGAAATGGCCAGTTGGTCGGTCGCAAGCGTGGCCAACAACCTGGATGTATTGCAGGCGGGGCTGGCTGACGATGGCGCCTACACACTCAAGGAGTCGGCCGGCAAAGAGGGCGGTGAATTTATCGAGCAAGCCAGCCAGGTCAGTCAGGTCTCGAAGTTGATGCTGCAGGCAATGAACGAGGCGCGGGTCCGCCTGGACCAGAGCCGCAAGGCCACCACGCAGGATAGCGAGCAGGGCAAGATCGAGCAGGCTGACCAGGCGTTGAGCCAGGCGCAAGCGCTGATGCAGGTGGTCAAGGATGCTGGTTACCAGACTGTACTCGGCGAGGTGGCCGGGCACATCGCCAGTTTCACCGAAAAACTGGCGGAGTACACCGAGCTCCTGGCTCGCGAACAACAGGTGTATCAACAGTTACATGCACGTGCTGGCGAAGTGGTGCAGCGGGTCGATCAGGCTTACGCCGCACAAGACCAGGCGATGCAGGCAGAGTTGCAGCAAAACTCGCTGCTGATCATTGTGTCGTCGGCCTTGGCCTTGGTGGTCGGACTGATCGCCGCGTGGCTGATCACTCGACTGATCGTTAGCCCTTTGCGCAGCGTAATCCGACTGGCCGAGCAAATTGCCGCTGGCGACTTGAGTGCCAGTGTAGTGGTGACCCGGCGTGATGAAATCGGCCAGCTGATGCAGGCCATGCAGCAGATGGGCGCGGGATTGAGCCGGATCGTCAGTGGCCTGCAGGCGGGCATCGAGCAACTGGCCAGCTCCGCGCAGTCGCTGTCGACAGGGACCGAGCAGACCAATCTTGAAGTCAGCAGCCAGAAAGAAGAAACCGACCAAGTTGCCACCGCCATGAATCAGATGACGGCCACGGTGCACGACGTGGCGCGCAATGCCGAGGAAGCGGCGCAGGCTGCCCAAACCGCTGACAGCAAGGTGGAGTCCGGCCAGCAGGTGGTGCGTCAGAGCATGCAGCGGATCGAACAACTGGCAGACTCGGCGACGTCGGCCAGCTCCAGCATTGAGAGCTTGAGCGCCGAGATCCAGAACATTGGCAGTGTCCTCAGCGTGATCAAGAGCGTGGCCGAGCAAACCAATCTACTGGCCCTCAACGCCGCCATTGAGGCGGCGCGGGCAGGCGAGCAGGGCAGGGGCTTTGCCGTGGTGGCCGATGAGGTCCGCGCGCTGGCCAAGCGCACCCAGCAGTCGACCGAGGAGATCGAGCGCCTGGTGACTTCCCTGCGCGGCGCCGCACAGTCTTCAGTGCAGCAGATCCAGAGCAGTGGTGAGTTGGTCAAGCTGGCGGTCAGTGATGCGCTGCAGACCGAGAGCGCACTGGGTAGTATCGCTGCGGCCGTTTCGCTGATTCAGCAGATGAACCAGCAGATCGCCGCCGCGGCCGAGCAGCAGAGCTCGGTGGCCGAAGAGATCAATCGCAGCGTCACCAGCATCCGTGCCAGTGCCGATCAATCCTCGCTGGCCATGCAGGGCAATGCCGCGTCGAGCATTGAGCTGGCGCAGTTGGGTGTGGAGCTGAAGGGAATGGTCGGGCATTTCAGGCTGTAAGGCGGGGGGCGTAGCAGGAGGATCGCAGGCCAGTACTGACCTGCGATCCTCGAAGGTGATATCAGTCGTAGATGACTTTCTTCTTCCAGTCTGCATCGGCCTCGACTTCCTTGAGGCCCTCGGTCAACTCATTCACGTCACCTTCAACCGGGGCAATGTTGGTCAGCACCATGGAGTTGGCGCGGGCCAGGAGTTTTTCCAGGAACTTCAACTGTTCACTGTAGGCCTGCGGATCGGGTTGTTTGCGCAAGTACTGCACGCCACGCTCGAATGCCAGGCGCGCCTGGCCAGGTTGCTCCTGTTGCAGGGCGTGCTGGCCCAGATTGCTGAAAAACTCGATGTGCAGCAGCACCAGGATGTGGCGGATTTCACGAATCCAGCTTTTTGCCTCGTTGGTGGGCAGGAAACCATCGTGGGCGGCGCGAGTGACCTGTCCATGCAAGGCTTCGAGCAGGAAACGTACGTCCTTGGCCTTGGCCTCGGTCAGGATCGGCGCCGGCGGGTTGTTCACCGGAATCGATTCGCCCTGGGCAATCAAGGCCTTCAACTCTTCGATGCGGCTTTTCAAGGGGGTGCTGGATTTCTCCAGATTGAGCATGCGCTGGCAGACGTTCAGTTCCAGGCGAGCCAGCAGCAACTTGAGGGCCGGTGTCATCAACTGGCCGGGGAAGGTCTCGGTGATTTCGCCGCAGCGGCGCAAGCGGTCATTGAGTTCAACCTTGGTGCGGGCCTTTTGCAGCTTGTTGTTTTCCACCACATTGTTCATGTAGCCAATAGCGATCAGTAGTGCGATCCCGACTATTACTAGCAGGGTGATCATGAGTGGTGTCACCGTGAAGACCTCTTTATTGGGTTTGGGTGCGAGTGTAGTGGCTAAGCCTGGGGGCGGATAGGGCGGTGCGACGAGTTGAAACGGGCCCTGCAGCGGTCGATAGGGGTAGGTGGTCGATGGATGCACAATGCCACTATCGGTGTGCCAAGGACTATAGCGCCTTGGCGAGTGCCAGAATATAGGCGTCAAACACCGGTCGGCCGAAAACCCCGAAACGTCCCACAAAGGACAGCGAAGTCATTGATTTAAATAAATTTATATCGGGGGGTTGACGACCCCTCAATCCATCCATAGAATGCGCGCCACTTACAGCGTAAAGCGAACAGCAAAACGCGGTAGGGAGTGAAGTTGTAGCTGTGTCCCCTTCGTCTAGTGGCCTAGGACACCGCCCTTTCACGGCGGTAACAGGGGTTCGAGTCCCCTAGGGGACGCCAATGCGGGAATAGCTCAGTTGGTAGAGCACGACCTTGCCAAGGTCGGGGTCGCGAGTTCGAGTCTCGTTTCCCGCTCCAATTTTAAACAGCAGTGCTTTCGGGCGGTGCTGAGTGAAACCAGAACCAAGTCTTCGGATGCGGATCTGGACACCGAAACACACACCATGTGTTCCGGGTAGCGTGTCCCCTTCGTCTAGTGGCCTAGGACACCGCCCTTTCACGGCGGTAACAGGGGTTCGAGTCCCCTAGGGGACGCCATTTGCGGGAATAGCTCAGTTGGTAGAGCACGACCTTGCCAAGGTCGGGGTCGCGAGTTCGAGTCTCGTTTCCCGCTCCAAATTTAACGAGAGCGCCACTCAGTGAGTGGCGTTTTTGTTGGTCACCGCAGCACACGCCATGTGTTGCGGGTAGTAGTTGCTGTGTCCCCTTCGTCTAGTGGCCTAGGACACCGCCCTTTCACGGCGGTAACAGGGGTTCGAGTCCCCTAGGGGACGCCATTGCGGGAATAGCTCAGTTGGTAGAGCACGACCTTGCCAAGGTCGGGGTCGCGAGTTCGAGTCTCGTTTCCCGCTCCATATTCATCAAAAACGCCGCTCATCGAGCGGCGTTTTTGTGTGCGTGGGTTTTTTTGTTGCCTCGCCATTCAAGTGGCAATACCTGCTGCCCACCGGGTGTTTCCCCTCGCCATTAAACCTCTCAAATTGTTACCGGACGCACCAATACCGGGCGAAGTGCGCACCGGGTAACAGTCTGAACCTTGAACGGCCTGATCCTCAATACACTGTTTATGTACGGCGAAACCCCCGTGCCTGTGGGCTTGCGTGCCTTTCGCCTGGGGCGGTTTGGCCTTGCGCGGGGGAGTTGGCTGAGTGATTGCATATGCTTGTACGTACAAGTAAGTCTATGTGCGTAAGTGTTGAGGTCGAAGCTCGGCGCACTGGATTGCTTTTGAAGCTAGCGCTTGAGGTTCGGGATCAGGTTTAGCGTCTTGCGCGCAGTCCCTGACCGTATCCATGGGTCACAAGCGCCCGTCATGGTTTTAGGAATTGATAATAATGAAAAGAACATTGCTGACCCTTTCTGCGCTGACCCTCTGCCTGGCTGCCGGTGCTGCCCTGGCCAAGGACTACAAGGAGCTGCGTTTTGGCGTCGATCCTTCTTATGCACCCTTCGAATCCAAGGCCGCCGATGGCAGCCTGGTGGGCTTCGATATCGATCTGGGTAACGCGATCTGCGCCGAGTTGAAGGTCAAGTGCCGGTGGGTAGAAAGTGATTTTGACGGCACGATTCCTGGACTCAAGGCCAACAAGTTCGACGGTGTGATTTCCTCGATGACCGTTACCCCGGCTCGGGAAAAAGTCATCGATTTTTCCAGTGAGCTGTTCTCCGGGCCAACTGCCCTGGTCTACAAGAAGGGTTCCACTGTAGGTATCGACCTGGCTTCGCTTAAGGGCAAAAAAGTCGGCTACGAGCAGGGCACCATTCAAGAGGCCTATGCCAAGCAAGTACTGGACAAGGCTGGCGTGGAAACCCAGGCCTACGCCAACCAGGACCAGGTTTACGCCGACCTGATTTCCGGCCGTCTCGACGCCTCGATCCAGGACATGCTGCAAGCCGAGCTGGGCTTCTTGAAGTCGCCACAAGGTGTCGACTACGAAGTCAGCCCGCCCGTTGACAGTCCGCTGTTACCGGCCAAGACCGCGGTGGGTATTGCCAAGGGCAACACCGAACTCAAGGCCCTGATCAATAAAGGCATCCAGGCGCTGCACGATGACGGCACCTACGCGGCGATCCAGAAAAAACACTTCGGTGATCTGAATCTCTACAGCGGCAAATAACGTCCCGCGCCCTTCTCGGGGAGGGCGCTTCTTTATCGCTATAGGTCCTGTGAATTATGTTCGAAGCTCTCTTACAGACGCTCGGGCTTTCCGCATTCAGCTTGCAGGGTTTTGGCCCTCTGTTGCTGGAAGGCAGCTGGATGACCGTCAAGTTATCGATTTTGTCCCTACTGCTGAGTGTGCTGCTCGGACTGCTCGGCGCCAGCGCCAAGCTGTCCAGCCTCAAACTGTTGCGAATTCCCGCCCAGCTCTACACCACCTTGATTCGTGGGGTGCCGGACCTGGTGCTGATGCTGTTGATTTTCTACAGCCTGCAAACCTGGTTGACCAGTTTCACGGTGGCCATGGAGTGGGAATACATCGAGATCAATCCATTTGGCGCCGGGGTCATCACCCTGGGCTTTATCTATGGCGCCTATTTCACCGAGACCTTCCGTGGCGCGATCCTCGCCGTGCCCCGTGGCCAGATGGAAGCTGCTACCGCCTACGGCCTGAGTCGTGCGCAGCGCTTTCGCTTCGTGGTCTTCCCGCAGATGATGCGTTTCGCTTTGCCGGGTATCGGCAACAACTGGATGGTGATTCTCAAGGCCACCGCGCTGGTGTCGATCATCGGCCTGGCCGACTTGGTCAAGGCCGCCCAGGACGCCGGCAAGAGTACTTATCAGTTGTTCTTTTTCCTGGTGTTGGCGGCGCTGATCTACCTGCTGATCACCAGTGCGTCGAATGTCGTCCTGCGCTGGCTTGAGCAGCACTACGCGGCAGGTTCCCGGGAGGCAGTGCGATGATTGAGCTCTTGCAGGAGTACTGGAAGCCGTTCTTCTACAGCGACGGCTACCACATCACCGGCCTGGCGATGACGATGTGGCTGCTCAGCGCCTCGATCTGCATCGGCTTCCTGGTGTCGATCCCGCTGGCGATTGCCCGGGTTTCACCGCATTTCTACATCCGCTGGCCGGTGCAGTTCTACACCTACCTGTTCCGTGGCACGCCGCTGTATATCCAGTTGCTGATCTGCTACACGGGGATCTACAGCCTCGCCGCGATCCGCGCGCAACCGGTGCTCGATGCGTTCTTTCGCGACGCGATGAACTGCACGATCCTGGCCTTCGCCCTGAACACCTGTGCCTACACCACGGAGATTTTCGCCGGGGCGATTCGCAGCATGAACCACGGCGAAGTCGAGGCTGCCAAGGCCTATGGCCTGACGGGCTGGAAGCTGTATGCCTACGTGATCATGCCTTCGGCCCTGCGCCGTTCGTTGCCCTACTACAGCAACGAAGTGATCCTGATGCTGCACTCCACCACCGTGGCCTTCACCGCGACCATCCCGGACATCCTGAAAGTCGCGCGGGACGCCAACTCGGCAACCTTCCTGACGTTCCAGTCGTTCGGCATCGCCGCGTTGATCTACCTGGCCGTAACCTTTGCCCTGGTCGGTCTGTTCCGGGTTGCCGAACGCCGCTGGCTGGCATTTCTCGGTCCAGCCCATTAAGGGCGGCAGTCACCGTCTGCGACCGATGCGCCGCGACGTACCTTTTTTCTTTCTGGATGTTTGCGCCCATGTACAAACTGACCATTGAAGAGTTGCACAAGAGTTACGGTAGCCACGAAGTGCTCAAGGGGGTTTCCCTCAAAGCCAAGACCGGGGATGTGATCAGCCTGATCGGCGCCAGTGGATCGGGCAAGAGCACCTTTTTGCGTTGCATCAACTTTCTCGAAACCCCCAACGACGGTGCCATGAGCCTGGACGGCAAGTCGATTCGCATGGTCAAGGATCACCATGGCATGCGCGTGGCCGACGACGCCGAGTTGCAACGCCTGCGCACGCGCCTGGCGATGGTGTTTCAGCACTTCAACCTGTGGGGCCACATGACGGTGCTGGAAA
This sequence comes from Pseudomonas sp. P5_152, assembly GCF_033989915.1. Taxonomy (NCBI): domain Bacteria; kingdom Pseudomonadati; phylum Pseudomonadota; class Gammaproteobacteria; order Pseudomonadales; family Pseudomonadaceae; genus Pseudomonas; species Pseudomonas sp. P5_152. The sequence continues at coordinate 4,852,650 of NZ_JASFAH010000002.1, forward strand.
ACATCAGCATGGCGCCGCGCCGGGTGCTGGGTGTCAGCAAGAAAGAGGCTGAAGAGCGGGCTCGCCGTTATCTGGAAAAGGTCGGCCTGCCGGCTCGTGTGGCAGAGCAGTATCCGGCGTTCCTCTCCGGTGGACAGCAGCAGCGGGTGGCGATCGCCCGTGCGCTGGCAATGGAGCCGGAAGTCATGCTGTTCGACGAGCCCACTTCGGCCCTGGACCCGGAGTTGGTGGGGGAGGTGCTCAAGGTGATCCAGGGGTTGGCCGAAGAGGGTCGGACGATGATCATGGTCACCCATGAAATGAGCTTTGCGCGCAAGGTCTCCAACCAGGTGCTGTTCCTGCATCAAGGGCGAGTCGAAGAGCAGGGGGCGCCGGAGGAAGTGCTGGGTAATCCGAAGAGCGAGCGCCTGCAACAGTTTCTCAGCGGTAATCTGAAGTGACTGCTTGCGCGTCCGACCGCGGGGCTGGGCGCGCGCAGTTTGCTACAGCGAGAGCAGCAGGCGTCCGGCAAACAGAATCAGGATCACGCCCATGGTCCGTTCGAACCAGTGGCCCATGCGCATGAACTGCTGGCGCACCCGGTTGCTGGAAAAGAACAGTGCCACCAGGACAAACCACAGGGCGTTGACCAAACACATCCACAGTCCGTACAGCGCCTGCACCCCCAGCGGCGTGGTGGCGCTGATGAGTGTGGTGAAGATCGCCAGAAAGAACAGCGTTGCCTTGGGATTGGTGGCGTTGGTCAGGAAGCCGGTGGTAAAGGCTTTGCCCAGGCTCTGCGGGGCTTCGGCTGTGGCGGTGGCCGGTTCGCTGTCAAGCGTCGACTTGGGTTTGCTGCGCAGCAGGCTCACGCCCAGATAAACGATGTAGCCACCCCCCAGCACCTTGGCCACCGTCAGCAACCAGGGCGTGGTGTGCATCAGTGCGCCGACGCCGAGCACGGTGTACAGCACATGCACTGAAATGCCCGCGCCAATACCCAGCGCAGTGCAGATCCCCACCCAGCGGCCAAACCTCACGCTCTGGCGGATCGTCACCGCAAAATCCGGCCCCGGGGCCACCACGGCGAGAAAGTGGATGGTCGCCAACGCCAGGAACTCACCCAGATAATTCGAAAGCATCTCAACTCCAGCAGGTAGGGGGGGAGCATGCTCTGGCGAGCATGCCGGGAACGTGTGCTTTCAGGGGAGGGGCAGGTCGGGGCTCAACTGACGTCGTAGCGCACCGACAGCGTGCCTTTCTTTTGCGAGAGGCTGGCGATGGTCACCGTGCCGAGTTCCTGCAGGCGCCGCACATGGGTGCCGCCGCAACCGTAGGCCGGTAGTTCACCAAAACTGATTTCCCGCGCGCCTTCGCGCAGCGAGGTCAGGCGCGGCAGGTCGTCTTCAATCCACTGGGCCAGGGCGTCTTGCAGGGCACTGGCATCGAACTCTGTGGGTGTCTCGCCCGGCTTGAACGTCACCCGTCCCTCACCTGGCCAGTGATGACCCTTGATCGGAATCCAGCCGAGGGTTTCGGCAAAGTGCCCGATCAAGTGCCCGGCCGTATGCAGCCGGGTATTGAGTTGGCGACGTTGCTCGTCGAGGCGGATGCGGGTCATGCCGGGGCTGATGGGCCGATCGACGTAGTGCACGATGCGCTCGGGCTCCTGAACCACCCGCAGGACCTGGCTTTCACCGATCCAGCCGGTGTCGCAGAGTTGACCACCACCTTGGGGATGGAACAGCGTGGCACGCAGTACGACGGCAAATTCGTTCTCGTAGGGCGTGCACTCCAGGACTTCCACGTTGGCACTGTGTTCATCGCTGTGGAAGAACAGGCGAAGCGTCATATTCCAGGCTCTTATCAAAATTTCCGTTTTTTATTATATGGATGGCGCAATAGCGTGATAATCCGTTCAAACATCAAAGGACTGTTGCGCTGTGAGCATAAATCTACCGTTACCGCTGTTAGGTGAAATGGCGATTTTCGTCAAGGTGGTCGAGACCGGCAGCTTCTCGGAAGCGGCGCGCCAGCTGGGTTCTTCTCCCTCGGCGGTGAGCCGGAGCATCTCGCGCCTGGAAAAGGCCCTGGCCACCCGGCTGCTGCAACGCACCACGCGCAAGTTGCGCCTGAGCGATGGCGGCGAAGAGGTGTTCAAACGCTGCCAGGAGATGGTCAGCGCCGCCCGTTCGGTCATGGAAATCAGTGGCCAGTTTACCCAGGAGGCTGAAGGGTTGGTGCGGGTCAGCGTGCCCAAGGCTGTGGGGCGGTTTGTGATCCATCCGCATATGCCAGAGTTTCTGCGGCGCTATCCCAAGGTCGATGTCGAGTTGCTCCTGGAGGACCGCGAGGTCGACCTGATCGACGACCATGTCGACCTGGCGATCCGCATCACCGACCGCCCACCGGTGGGACTGGTGGGGCGTCAGTTGCTGACCATCGACCACCTGCTGTGTGCGACGCCGCAGTACCTGGCGGAGCACGGCACGCCGAGCCATCCTCACGACCTGCTGAATCACAGTTGCATCTACCTGGGCGAAACGCCGAGCGATGCGCGCTGGAAGTTCAAGCGAGGCAGCAAGGCGGTGACCGTCGGCGTGCGCGGGCGATATGCGGCCAATCACACCGGGGTGCGCCTGGGGGCCGTGTTGCAGCATATCGGCATTGGCAGCCTGCCGTACTTCACCGCCCGGCATGCCCTTGAGCAGGGGTTGATCGTGCAGGTGCTAGCGGACTGGAGCTTTCTCGCTTCCTACAGTGGTGGCGCCTGGTTGCTGCATTCGCCGACGCGTTACTTGCCGCCCAAGCTGAGGGTGTTCATTGACTATCTGGTGGAGTGTCTGGAGAAAGAGCCGACGCTGAGTAAGCCCGGGAAATCGGCTGGGGTGGGTACGTTTGTTGCGCACTATGAGTTGCCGGAGAGTGAGGGGTTGTTCTGAGGTAGTGCGGGAGGGGGGCATTTCTGTGGGAGCGGGCTTGCCCGCGACGGCGATTTCCGCCAATCCCCCGTAGCAGCTACCGAGCCCGCGAGGCTGCGTTCGAGGACACAGTCCTCGCCGCCCTTCAATGAGCCGACCTAGCGGTCGGCCTGCTTGGCTGTGCTGTAGGAGGTTCGCTTCCTGCTGTTGATCAGTGCTTGCTGTCCTGATTCGACAGGGCCAGCAGTTGTTTTTCCTGGTTCCAGTCGAAAGGTTCGTCGTTCTGTTCGGCTTCGAAGCGACGTTCTTCCAGGGCTTGGTACAGGTCGATCTCATCGTCGGGCATGTAGTGCAGGCAGTCACCGGCGAAGTACCACAGCAGGTCGCGTGGGACCATATGGGCGATTTGCGGGTAGCGTTGGATGATCTGGCACATCAGGTCCTGGCCCAGGTACTGGCTTTCGATCGGATCGATCGGCAGGGCGGCACGCAGTTCATCGAAGCGTTCCAGGAACAGCGCATGGCTTTCTTCCGGGACCTGCTCGGCTTCACCGACAGCGACCAGGATACTGCGCAGGAGGTCGAGCTGGACGAGAGTTTGGTCGAGCATAACGGGAGTCCTCTAGAACTAAAGCAAAACGGGCGCCGGAGTATATAGCTCTGGCGCCCGTTTTTCATCTCCGCCGCGCTGGACGGGCCAGGGGCCTAGCGGACTTTGCCCTCGGCCAGTTGCAGTTGCTCCTTGGAAAAGTCATCGACGTCGATCACTTTGCGACGCGCCGCTTCGGCTTCGCGCAGGCTCTGCGCCTCCACGGCTTGCAGCACCCCGGCCTCAAGGGCCGCGTCGATGAGGTTTTCCCCGGCAGCGGGCTTGAACTGCCCGTTCTTGAGGGCCAGGTGGAGTTTTTTCTGCAGCGGATGGACCGCATTCAGCAGATTGCAGGCATGTTGCAGGGCGCCCACCGGATCTTCGACAGCTTGCGGACGGTAGCAGCCGCCCAGCAGCTCCTCGAGGGTCGGGTCGCCCTTGGCCCGGCCGATCACGCCTGCCACTTCGGCACCGAGTCGGTCGTCCGGGCCTTTGTGTCGGCGCCCGAACGGAAACACGATGACCCGCAGCAGGCAGCCCAGCACCTTGCTCGGGAAGTTGCTCAACAGCTCGTCCAGCGCCCGTTCGGACTGCCCCAGGCTTTCCTCCATCGCCCAGGTGAACAGCGGCCGCATGTGTTCGGGCGAGTCGAGGTCGTGATAACGCTTGAGCGCGGCAGAGGCCAGGTACATGTTGCTCAGTACATCGCCCAGGCGGGCTGACAGGCGTTCACGGCGTTTCAGTTCGCCGCCCAGCAACATCATGCTCAGGTCGGCGAGCATGGCGAAGGCAGCCGCCTGGCGGTTGAGCGCGCGGAAGTAACCCTGGCTGAGTTTGTCGCCGGGACTGTGTTCCAGATGACCAAAGCCGAGGTTGAGGACCAGGGTGCTGGCCGCGTTGCTCACGGCAAAGCCGATATGCTTGAGCAGCAAACCGTCGAACTCTTTCAGTGCCTGGTCCTTGTCTTCGCGGCCGGCGAGGGCCATTTCCTTGAGAACGAACGGGTGGCAGCGGATCGCGCCCTGGCCGAAGATCATCAGGTTGCGCGAGAGAATGTTCGCGCCCTCCACGGTGATGAAGATCGGCGCACCTTGCCAGCTACGTCCCAGGTAGTTGTTCGGGCCCATGATGATCGCCTTGCCGCCGTGCACATCCATTGCGTGGCTGATGCACTCGCGACCCCGTTCGGTGAGGTGATACTTGAGCACTGCCGAGAGCACCGAGGGTTTTTCGCCAAGGTCCAGGGCGCTGGCGGTGAGCATGCGGGCCGCGTCCATCATCCAGGCATTGCCGCCGATGCGCGCCATGGCTTCCTGAATACCTTCGAAGGCCGAGAGCGGCACGTTGAACTGTTCGCGCACCTGGGCATATTGGCCGGTGACCAGGCTGGTGAACTTGGCGGCGCCCGTGCCTACGGCTGGCAACGAAATCGAGCGTCCCACCGACAGGCAGTTCATCAGCATCATCCAGCCCTTGCCGAGCATCTCCTGGCCGCCAATGAGGAATTCCAGGGGCACGAAAACGTCCTTGCCGGAGTTGGGCCCGTTCATGAACGACGCGCCGAGAGGCAGGTGGCGGCGCCCGATTTCCACGCCATCGGTATCGGTGGGAATCAAGGCCAGGCTGATGCCCAGGTCTTCCTCGTCGCCCAGCAGATGGTCCGGATCATAGGCCTTGAACGCCAGGCCGAGCAGCGTGGCCACGGGGCCCAGGGTGATGTAGCGCTTTTCCCAGTTCAGGCGCAGGCCCAGGGTTTCCTCGCCTTGCCATTGGCCTTTGCAGATAATCCCGGTGTCAGGCATCGCGCCGGCGTCGGAACCTGCCAGCGGGCCGGTCAGGGCGAAGCACGGGATGTCATCGCCACGGGCCAGGCGCGGCAGGTAGTGGTTGCGTTGTTCTTCGGTGCCATAGTGCAGCAGCAGTTCGGCCGGCCCCAGTGAGTTGGGGACCATGACGGTCGAGGCGAGGTCGCCACTGCGGGTCGCCAGTTTCATCGCCACTTGCGAGTTGGCGTAGGAGGAGAACCCCTTGCCGCCGTATTCCCGGGGAATGATCAGGGCAAAAAAGCCGTTGGCCTTGATATGTGCCCAGGCTTCGGCTGGCAGGTCCATGGTCTGGCCGATCTGCCAGTCGCTGACCATGGCGCAGAGCTCTTCGGTCGGGCCGTCGAGGAAGGCCTGCTCCTCTTCGCTCAACTGCGCCTTGGGATAGGCCAGCAGCTTGTTCCAGTCCGGGCGACCGCTGAACAGTTCACCATCCCACCAGACGGTGCCCGCATCGATGGCGTCGCGTTCGGTCTGCGACATGGGCGGCAAGGTTTTCTGGAACCAGCTGAACAGCGGGGCGCTGAAGAACTTGCGCCGCAGATCTGGCAGGAGCAGGGGCGCGGCCACGGCCGCCAGCGCGATCCAGAAAATCAGCAGCAACCAGCCGGGTGCGTGACTCAGGATGCCCATCGCCAGCAGGTAGGCGGCGACGATACCCAGGGCGGGCAGGGGCGCGGTGCGGCGGTGAGCCAGATAGGCAATTGCGACCACTAGAACCAGTATCCACAACAGCAACATATTCAATCCTCCGTGAAACCAGGGTCAAAACCACCCCAAGAGCTTAGTCGGCATCTGCCAAAGGGGGCGGTTGGCACTATGTGTTTGAATGTGTAGGAAATAGGGGGGTGTATTTCGCTTGTGAAACCGGGCGGCAAGCCGAACAAAAGCTGCGTGGGGTGTGTGACAAGCTCTCATGTTTGGCCGATATGTCGTTATCTCTGTGCTGAGGGTGTCGCTAGACTCGGGGCTTCCCCAGGAGATTGTTCTCATGCACGAGTATCTGAGTCCCGGCCGCTTCATCGATAGTGACCACCTGTCGGTGGTGGAGTTCGCCGAAAAACATCGGGGTAGCAGTCCAGACCCGGTCACGCAGGCGGTCAATCTCTATTACGCCGTGCGCGAGGCCGTGCGCTACAACCCCTATACCTTCAGTCGTGATCCCGAGACGCTGCGCGGCAGCTTTGCCCTGGCCACCGGTGAAAGCTACTGCGTGCCCAAGGCCACTTTGCTGGCCGGCTGTGCCCGGCATTGCGGCATAGCGGCACGCATCGGCCTGGCGGATGTGCGTAATCACCTGTCGACCCCGCGCCTGATCGCCTTGCTCAAGAGCGATGTGTTCGCCATGCACGGGTACACCGAGCTGTATCTGCAGGGGCGCTGGGTCAAGGCGACGCCGGCGTTCAATGCGCGCCTGTGTGAAGTGTTCGATGTGCCGGCGTTGGAGTTCGACGGGGTCAACGACAGTGTGTTTCATGCCTTCAACCGCCAGGGGCTGCAGTCCATGGAGTACCTGGTGGATCACGGGCAGTTTGCCGATGTGCCCGAGACGTTCTTTTTCGAGCATCTGCAACAGTGCTATCCGCATTTGTTCAGTGAGCGGATGCCGGCCCTGCTGGGGGACATGCAGAGCGATTTGTCTGACGCTTGATCCGGCGTAGACTGCCCCGGCATTCATCCATTGAGGGAAGGTCATGCTGAAGATCTGGGGTCGGAAAAACTCGTCGAACGTCAGAAAACCACTGTGGGCGGCGCAGGAACTTGGCCTGGCCTATGAGGCCATCGACGCCGGCGGCGCGTTTGGGGTTGTCGATACGCCCGAGTACCGTGCCATGAACCCCAACGGCCGGGTGCCGGTGATCGAAGATGACGACTTTGTGCTGTGGGAATCCAACACCATCGTGCGATACCTGATGGCTCGTCACGCCAATGCGACCCATTGGTACCCAGCCGATGTCCAGGCCCGCGCCAGTGCCGAAAAATGGATGGACTGGACCACCTCAAGTTTCGCCGGCCCCTTCCGTACTGTGTTCTGGGGTGTGTTGCGCACCCCGCCCCCGCAGCAAGACTGGTCGGCGATCAACGCCGCGATCAAGGAGTGCGAAGCCTTGCTGGCGATGGCGGACCAGGCGTTGGCCAGCCAACCCTATCTGTCCGGTGCCGAGATCGGCATGGGCGACATTCCCCTGGGCAGTTTCATCTATGCCTGGTTCGAGATGCCCATCGAGCGCACTCCGCAACCCCATCTGCAAGCCTGGTACGCGCGCCTGAAACAGCGCCCGGCCTATCAGAAAGCGGTCATGACCGCGTTGACTTAATACTGACTATCAATACGCGTGACTGTACTTGTGCGACTTCGCCAAGCACCATAACGCTCATGCGCCGCGGTGGTTTTACTCGCCGCGAGCCGCAACGTATTTCTCACTTCCCTTCTTGGTGCGTAAATCCGATATGAGTTCTGCTCTGTCCATCCGGCAGCTAACCAAAACCTACGGCAACGGTTTCCAGGCCCTGAGTGGTATCGATCTGGATGTCGCTGAAGGTGACTTCTTCGCCTTGCTCGGCCCCAACGGGGCTGGCAAATCCACCACCATCGGCATTCTCTCGACCCTGGTCAACAAGACCAGTGGCAGCGTGAATATCTTCGGTCACGACCTGGACCGCAACCCGGCCGCGCTCAAGCGCAGCATCGGCGTGGTGCCCCAGGAGTTCAACTTCAACCAGTTCGAAAAGACCTTCGACATCGTAGTGACCCAGGCGGGCTACTACGGCATTCCCCCCAAGGTTGCCAAGGAGCGGGCCGAACAGTACCTGACCCAGCTTGGCCTGTGGGACAAGCGCGATGTTCCGTCGCGCTCACTGTCCGGCGGCATGAAGCGCCGCTTGATGATCGCCCGCGCGCTGGTGCACGAGCCGCGCCTGCTGATCCTCGACGAACCTACTGCCGGCGTCGATATCGAACTGCGGCGCTCGATGTGGAGCTTTCTCACCGAGCTGAACCAGAAGGGCATCACCATCATCCTCACCACCCACTACCTGGAAGAGGCTGAGCAGCTGTGCCGCAACATCGGCATCATCGACCACGGCACCATTGTCGAAAACACCAGCATGCGTAACCTGCTCGGTCAGTTGCATGTCGAGACGTTCCTGCTCGACCTCAAGCACGACATGCAGGTGGCGCCGCAGTTGATCGGCTACCCGAGCCGGCTGATCGACAGCCATACCCTGGAAGTCCAGGTGGATAAAGCGGTGGGCATCACGGCGTTGTTCGCTCAATTGGCGACGCAGAACATCGAAGTGTTGAGCCTGCGCAATAAAACCAATCGCCTCGAGGAGTTGTTCGTGTCCCTGGTGGAGAAAAACCTGGCGAAGGTGGCCATATGAGTTCCGAACTGCAACCCAACCTCGTTGCCCTCAACACCATCGTTTACCGTGAAGTGCGCCGGTTTACCCGGATCTGGCCGCAGACCTTGCTGCCGCCGGCGATCACCATGGTTTTGTACTTCGTGATTTTCGGTAATCTGATCGGCCGGCAGATCGGTGACATGGGTGGCTTCACCTACATGGAGTACATCGTGCCGGGGTTGATCATGATGTCGGTGATCACCAACTCCTACGGCAACGTAGTGTCGAGTTTCTTCGGCAGCAAATTCCAGCGCTCCATCGAAGAGCTGATGGTGTCGCCGGTTTCACCGCATACCATTCTGATCGGCTACACCCTGGGCGGTGTGCTGCGCGGCTTGATGGTTGGGGTGATCGTGACCTTGCTGTCGATGTTCTTCACTGACTTGCAGGTGCATCACCTGGGCGTGACTATCCTGGTGGTGGTGCTGACGGCCACCATCTTCTCGTTGTTGGGGTTCATCAATGCGGTGTTTGCGCGTAACTTCGACGATATCTCGATTATCCCGACCTTTGTGCTGACCCCCCTGACTTACCTGGGCGGGGTGTTCTACTCCATCAGCCTGCTGCCGCCGTTCTGGCAGACGGTGTCGCTGGCCAACCCGGTGTTGCACATGGTCAATGCCTTCCGCTACGGCATTCTTGGCGTGTCGGACATCAAGATCAGCATCGCCATCACCTTCATGCTGGTGGCCACCGTGGTGCTGTACGTCGGCTGTGCACGGTTGCTGGTCAGTGGTCGCGGGATGCGCACCTGATACAGGCACCCTGCGACAATAAAAACGGCACCCTGCGAGGTGCCGTTTTTTATTTGGTTCGCCGAGCTTTTTTGCGGCGCGTCCATTGCCGGCCGACCCACCAGCGCCAGTAGGTCATGGTCATGCAGTAAGCCAGGGCACCGAGCACCAGGCCGGCCACCACCGACCCTAGCAGGAACGGTTGCCACAGCGTCGACAGTTCACCGCTGATCCATTCCCAGGTCAGTTCCTCCGGCAGGCTGCGGGCAGGCACATTCATCAGCCAGGCGCCGGTCTGGTAGGTGCAGAAAAACACCACTGGCATGGTAATCGGGTTGGTCAGCCAGACCAGGCTCACCGCGATCGGAATATTGCCACGCACCGAAATCGCCAGTGCCGCCGCTACCAGCATCTGCATGGGGATCGGCAAAAAGGCGGCAAACAGGCCCACCGCCATGGCCCGGGCTACCGAGTGGCGGTTGAGGTGCCAGAGGTTCGGGTCATGCAGCAGGGTGCCGAGAAAGCGTAAGGACTTGTGTTCCCTGATGCTGCTCGGGTCTGGCATGTAACGTTTGAATAAGCGCCGGGGCATAGGGCTTCTCGGTCAGTTCAGGCGGCAAGTATGCCCGGATTCAAGGAAACGCCCATTCAGACTTTGTGACAATTAATAAATGCGCGGCGCCGTGACTCGGCTAATCCAAGAGAGGGCACTCTCAAGGACGGGCTTATGCGCACAGGGATGTTGGCGCTTGCACTGGGTCTGTTGACCCTGGTTTTTTTGCCGGCCTTACCACCGGTCGGGATGTTGCTGGCGATGGTCTTGCTGGCGCTGATGCTGCTGCCGTTTCGCACCTACCCGCTGGCGTTGTTTCTATTGGGCCTGGTGTGGGCCTGTAGCAGTGCGCAGTGGGCGCTCGATAATCGCCTGGCGCCGGAGCTCGACGGCCAGACCCGCTGGATCGAAGGTCGGGTCGTGGGCTTGCCGCAGTACACACCCGGCGTGGTGCGCTTTGAGTTGGCCGATGCCCAGGCGCGGCGCACCGAGGTGCCGAAGTTGCTCCGGCTGGCCTGGTATGACGGGCCGCGGGTCAACAGCGGCGAACGCTGGCGGCTGGCCGTGAAGCTCAAGCGTCCCGTGGGCCTGCTCAACCCCCATGCCTTTGATTACGAGGCCTGGCTGTTGGCGCAACGCATCGGTGCCACGGCCACCGTCAAGGACGGACAGCGCCTGCAGCCTGCGCAATGGGCCTGGCGCGACGCGGTTCGCCAGCGTTTGCTGGCCGTCGACGCCCAGGGCCGAGAAGGGGCACTGGCGGCGTTGGTGCTGGGCGACAGCTCTGGGTTGAGCCGTGCCGACTGGCAAGTCCTGCAGGACACCGGCACCGTGCACTTGCTGGTGATTTCCGGACAGCACGTGGGTTTGCTGGCGGGGATGGTCTATCTGCTGATTGCGGGTCTCGCCCGGTATGGCCTGTGGCCGCAGCGCCTGGCGTGGTTGCCCTGGGCCTGTGGCCTGGCGTTCGCCGCGGCACTGGGCTATGGGCTGCTGGCGGGATTCGAGGTGCCCGTGCGCAGGGCCTGCGTGATGATTGGCCTGGTGTTGTTATGGCGCCTGCGCTTTCGCCATCTTGGGGCCTGGTGGTCATGGCTGCTGGCGCTCAATGCAGTGCTGCTGTTGGACCCCATGGCCAGCTTGCGCCCGGGGTTCTGGCTGTCGTTTGCTGCGGTGGCGGTGTTGATTTTCACCTTTGGCGGGCGACTGGGGCCGTGGCGCTGGTGGCAAACCTGGACCCGTGCCCAGTGGCTGATTGCGCTGGGCTTATGTCCGGTGCTGTTGATCCTCAACCTGCCCATCAGCCTCACCGGCCCCTTGGTCAATCTGTTGGCCGTGCCCTGGATCAGCTTGTTGGTCCTGCCCCCAGCCTTGTTGGGCACGTTATTGCTGCCGGTGCCCTATGTCGGGGAGGGCCTGTTGTGGTTGGCTGGCGGTTTGCTCGAGGGGCTGTTCGGCGCGCTGGCCTGGGTGGCGGGTAAACTGCCGGCCTGGGTGGCGCCGGCAGTACCTCTGTGGGCCTGGGCGATCGCCGTGCTGGGCGCGGTATTGCTGTTGCTGCCCAAGGGCTTGCCGCTGCGGTTGCTCGGCTGGCCGATGTTGCTGCTCCTGGTGTTCGCGCCGCTCCGGGAGCTGCCCGAAGGCCGGGCCGAAGTCTGGCAACTGGATGTCGGCCAGGGCCTGGCGATTGTGGTGCGCACCCGGCAGCACACCTTGCTCTATGACACCGGCCCGGGTTTTCGCGACTCTGACCTCGGAGCGCAGGTGGTCCTGCCGGCGTTGCGCAAGTTCGGTGTCCGCCACCTGGACCTGATGCTGATCAGTCACGCCCATGCCGATCATGCCGGGGGCGCTCGCTCGATCTGGCGTGGCCTACCGGTCACGCAGGTGATCAGCGGCGAACCGCCGGACCTGCCGGATGAATTGCGCGCTTTGCCCTGTACCAGTGGCAAGCAGTGGGAGTGGGACGGTGTGCGGTTTACCCTGTGGCATTGGCCTGGGGCGACTGACAGCAATCAGAATTCCTGTGTGTTGCAGATCGAGGCCAATGGTGAGCGCCTGCTGCTGACCGGTGATATTGACGCCCGTGCCGAGCGGGTGTTGCTCGGTTCGTCGCTGGCGGTCCACAGCCATTGGTTGCAAGCGCCACACCACGGTAGCCGCAGTTCTTCATCCGAGGCTTTTGTCCGCGCGCTGGCGCCCCAGGGGGTACTGATTTCCCGGGGGCATGGCAACAGCTTCGGTCATCCCCATCCGCAGGTGGTCGAGCGTTATCAACGCCTGGGAGTGCAGATCTATGACAGTGCCGAGCACGGCGCGGTGCGCCTGCTTCTGGGGGACTTCGCGGCGCCGCAGGCGATGCGTCGTGGAGCACGTTTCTGGCACAGAGCACCGTCCGTCAGCCCCGCACCCTGAGGCGGCGCGGCCTGGTGCCTTTGCCGGGCACGGTCGTCGGCGGGCCCGGCCTCTATGGCCTGTCGGTATGCTAAAGTGGCGCACTTTTTCGAGGGGACTGTCACTGTGTGGGAATTGGTCAAATCCGGCGGCTGGATGATGTTGCCGATCATTTTGAGTTCGATCGCTGCATTGGGCATTGTTGCCGAGCGCCTGTGGACCCTGCGGGCCAGCCGTGTGACCCCGGAGCACTTGCTCGGGCAGGTCTGGGTGTGGATCAAGGACAAGCAACTCAATAAAGAAAAACTCAAGGAATTGCGCGCCAACTCGCCGCTGGGGGAAATCCTCGCCGCGGGCCTGGCCAACTCCAAGCATGGTCGCGAGATCATGAAGGAGTGCATCGAAGAGGCTGCCGCCCGGGTCATTCATGAGCTGGAGCGCTATATCAATGCGCTCGGTACCATTGCGGCCATGGCGCCATTGCTGGGGTTGCTGGGTACGGTGCTGGGCATGATCGATATTTTCAGTTCGTTCATGGGCTCGGGCATGACCACCAACGCCGCGGTGCTGGCCGGGGGGATTTCCAAGGCCCTGATCACCACGGCCGCGGGCCTGATGGTGGGGATTCCGTCAGTGTTCTTCCACCGGTTCCTGCAGCGTCGTATCGATGAACTGGTGGTCGGCATGGAGCAGGAGGCGATCAAGCTGGTTGAAGTGGTGCAGGGCGACCGTGACGTCGACCTGACCGAGGGCAAAGCGTGAAATTCCGCCGCAAGCCACGGGAGAATGTGGACATCAACCTGGCGTCGCTGATCGACGTGGTGTTTATCCTGCTGCTGTTTTTCGTCGTGACCACTACCTTCACCCGGGAAACCCAGCTGCGTGTCGATTTGCCGGAAGCGGTCAGCGGCTCGCCGGCCGAAGATCAGCAGGCCAAGCAACTGGACATCGCCATCAGCGCCGACGGGACGTTCTCGGTGAACAACCAGGTGCTGCCCAAGAACGACCTGGCTAGCGTGATCGATGCGTTGAAAAAACAGTCCAATGGCGACACCAACCTGCCGCTGTCCATCAGCGCCGATGGCAAGACCCAGCACCAGGCGGTCATCACCGCCATGGACGCCGCCGGCAAGCTGGGATTCACCCATTTGCGCATGACCACTGTCGAGGCGGCTCCGGCACCCTGATGGCCATGTCCGATCGATTGCTCGCCGCGTGGTACGCCGGTCATCCGGCGCTTAAAGTCTTGTGGCCACTGGAGTGGTTGTACCGGCGCGTGGTCACGGCCAAGCGCCGGCGGTTCCTGGCGGGCGAGGGCGAGATCTACCAGCCCCCGGTGCCGTTGATCGTGGTCGGCAACATCACGGTCGGGGGCACCGGCAAGACGCCGTTGATTCTGTGGATGATCGAACACTGCCAGCGCGCCGGCCTGCGGGTCGGGGTGGTCAGTCGTGGCTACGGGGCGACGCCGCCGCAGTTGCCCTGGCGGGTCGAGGCGCAACAAACAGCCGCGATGGCCGGCGATGAGCCGCTGCTGATCGTCCAGCGCACTGGCGTGCCCTTGATGATCGATCCGGACCGCAGTCGCGCCGTCCGTGCGTTGTTGGCCGCCGAGCCGCTGGACCTGATCCTTTCCGACGACGGCATGCAGCATTACCGCCTGGCGCGCGACCTCGAACTGGTGCTGATCGATGCCGCGCGCGGCCTGGGCAATCGTCGTTGCCTGCCGGCTGGGCCGTTGCGCGAGCCGGTGGAGCGCCTGCAAAGCGTTGATGCGGTGCTGTACAACGGCGCCCTGGCTGATGCCGACGATGGTTTTGCATTCCGCTTGCAACCCACGGCTCTGGTCAACCTGTTAACCGGCGAGCGCCGCGGCCTCGAGCATTTTCCAGCGGGGCAGGCGTTGCACGCAGTGGCCGGGATCGGCAATCCGCAACGTTTCTTCACTACCCTTGAAACGCTACACTGGCAGCCTGTGCCACATGCGTTTGCCGACCACGCGCAATACAGCGCGGCGGCCTTGAATTTCACGCCATCGCTACCGCTGGTCATGACGGAAAAGGATGCGGTGAAATGCCGAGCCTTTGCTGCCCCCGACTGGTGGTACCTGGCGGTCGATGCTGCGCCTTCACCGGCTTTCGTGGCCTGGTTCGATACGCAGCTGATGCGGCTGTTGCCCGCACGTCTTTTGCCTTAAACGCTTTTTTCCAGGGAGTTTTTCATGGACACCAAATTGCTCGACATCCTCGCCTGCCCGATCTGCAAAGGTCCACTCAAGCTCAGCGCCGACAAGACCGAACTGATCAGCAAGGGTGCTGGCCTGGCATTTCCGATTCGTGATGGCATTCCGGTCATGCTGGAAACCGAAGCCCGTACCCTGACCACCGAAGAGCGCCTGGACAAATGAGCAACGCGTTCACCGTGGTGATTCCGGCGCGATTTGCCTCCACGCGCCTGCCGGGCAAGCCCCTGCAGATGATTGCCGGCAAGCCGATGGTCCAGCATGTCTGGGAACAGGCGCGTAAAAGTGCCGCCCAACGAGTGGTAATCGCCACTGACGACGCGCGCATTGTCGAGGCCTGCCAGGCCTTTGGTGGCGAAGTGGTGATGACCCGGGTCGACCACAACTCCGGCACTGACCGCCTGGCCGAGGTGGCCACCCAGTTGGGCCTGGCGCCAGATGCCATCGTGGTCAACGTCCAGGGTGACGAGCCGTTGATTCCGCCGAGCGTGATCGACCAGGTCGCCGCCAACCTGGCAGCCCATGCCGAAGCGGGCATGGCGACCCTGGCCGAACCGATCGAAGACCTTGAAACCCTGTTCAACACCAATGTGGTCAAGGTCGACAGCGACCTCAATGGCCTGGCGTTGACCTTCAGCCGGGCGACCCTGCCGTGGGCGCGCGACCAGTTCGCCAAGAGCCAGACGCAAATGCCTGAAGGCGTGCCGTACCGCCGTCATATCGGGATCTACGCCTACCGTGCCGGCTTCCTGCATGACTTCGTCAGCTGGGGCCCGTGCTGGCTGGAAGACACCGAGTGCCTGGAACAGCTGCGCGCGCTCTGGCACGGTGTGCGGATCCATGTCGCCGATGCCCTTATTGCCCCGCCAGCGGGGGTCGACACCCTTGAAGACCTCGAGCGCGTCCGTCGCCTGCTGGAGGCCTGATGCGGGTTCTGTTTGTCTGCCTGGGCAATATCTGCCGGTCGCCGACGGCCGAAGGCGTACTGCGGCATAAGCTGCGTGCAGCCGGGCTGACCGGGCAGGTCGACGTGGCTTCTGCAGGTACCGGCGACTGGCATGTCGGCAATCCGCCCGACAAGCGCAGCCAGGCCGCAGCCCTGCGCCGTGGCTACGACCTGTCGGCGCAACGGGCGCAACAGGTAACGCGTGCCGACTTCTCCAGCTACGACCTGATCCTGGCCATGGACCAGAGCAACCTGCGCCACCTCAAGACCCTGCAGCCCACCCAGGGCAAGGCTGAGCTGGACCTGTTCCTGCGTCGATATGAGTCGAGTGTCGATGACGTGCCGGATCCTTACTACGACGGTGAGCATGGCTTCGAACAGGTGCTGGACCTGATCGAGCAGGCCTGCGATTTGCTGGTGATTGAATTGAAGGGACGCTTATGACTTTGCACCTGCAGTCGCAGGTTTCGCTCAAGCCGTTCAACAGCTTTGGCGTGGATGTGCGCGCGCAGCTGTTCGCCGAGGCCCAAAGCGATGCCGACGTTCGCCAGGCGCTGGCGTATGCCGGCGACCACGGGCTGCCATTGCTGGTGATTGGCGCGGGCAGCAACCTGCTGCTGACGGCGGACATCCCGGCGTTGGTGCTACGCATGGCCACTCGCGGGATTCGCCAGTTGAGCGACGATGGCACGCGTGTAGTGATCGAAGCCGAGGCGGGCGAAGCCTGGCACCCCTTTGTGCTGTGGACGCTGGCGCAGGGCTTGTCGGGTCTTGAGAACCTCAGCCTGATTCCCGGCACGGTAGGCGCGGCGCCGATGCAGAACATCGGGGCCTACGGGGTGGAGATCAAGGACGTGTTCGCCGGGTTGACGGCCCTCGATCGCCAGACCGGCGAGCTGCGGGATTTCACCCTGGCCGAATGTAACTTCGCCTACCGCGACAGCCTGTTCAAGCAACAGGTTGGCCGCTGGTTGATCCTGCGGGTACGTTTTGCCCTGGACCGGGTCGAGCATTTGCACCTGGAATACGGTCCGGTGCGCCAGCGCCTGACCGAGCAGGGCATCGAGCGGCCGAGCGCCAGCGATGTCAGCCAGGCGATTTGCAGCATTCGCAGTGAGAAGCTGCCTGACCCGGCCGTGCTCGGCAACGCCGGCAGCTTTTTCAAGAATCCGCTGGTCGGCGCCCAGTTGGCCGCGCAAATCCGCCTCGCGCACCCGGGCCTGGTCGGTTATCCACAAGCCGATGGCCAGGTCAAACTGGCGGCCGGCTGGTTGATCGAGCAGGCGGGCTGGAAAGGTTTTCGCGAAGGTGACGCCGGAGTACACCGCTTGCAATCGCTGGTGCTGGTCAACTATGGCGGTGCCACCGGGCTTGAGTTGCTCGCGCTGGCGCAGCGGATCCAGAAAGACATATTCGAGCGTTTTAATGTCGAGTTGGAAATGGAACCGAACCGCTATTGAGCTACGCTTGAACGCTGAACCCAGAGCCCTGCACACCCTAATGGTTGCAGGGCTTTTTTGTTAATGATCAGTTAACGTGAGCTTCTGACGATGTTTTCATTTTGCTCCACCGAAGGCCCGGTGAAGACCCATCTTCACAAGAGAGCCCATTAGCCTGAGTCGATCTGCGTGTTCCGAACCCTCGCTACAGCGCGGCAGATAACTCGGCCCCATAACCTCATGCATATGCGGGCGTGCCCATGATTACCCTGAAGCTCAATGGTCAAGACCATCAACTGGACGTCACCGAGGACATGCCGCTGCTCTGGGCGATCCGCGACGTTGCCGGTTACAGCGGCACCAAGTTTGGCTGTGGCATGGGCCTGTGTGGTGCGTGCACCATCCATATCGACGGTGCCCCGGCGCGCAGTTGCATCACCCCGATCGGCTCGGTGGTCGGCCAGGACGTCAGCACTATCGACAACCTGCACCGCGATCCGCTCGGCCAACTGGTCCAGCAAGCCTGGCTTGATACGGCCGTGGCGCAGTGCGGGTTCTGCCAGGGTGGTCAGATCATGTCGGCCACGGCATTGCTCAAGACCCATCCCAACCCCAGCGATGAGCAGATCGAGACCGCGATGGTCGGCAATATCTGCCGCTGTGGCACCTATAACCGGATCAAGACTGCAATCCGCCAGGTGGCGACTCATCTGCAGGAGGCCAAGGCATGAGCCGCTTACCCAGTGATTTTGTCCTGAGCAACCTCAGTCGACGCGGCTTTCTCAAGGGGGTAGGCGCCACCGGTGCGCTGGTGCTGGCAGCCAGTTGGGGGTGGCAGGAGGCGTTCGCCGAGGACAAAAAGTTTGGTGCCGAGGGCATGCCCAATGGCTGGATCGATGACCCCAAGGTGTACGTCAGCATAGCCGTCGATGGCACGGTGACGGTGCTGTGCAACCGCTCGGAAATGGGCCAGGGCGTGCGCACCAGCTTGAGCATGGTGGTGGCCGATGAACTGGACGCCGACTGGGCCATGGTCAAGGTCCGCCAAGCGCCGGGCGATGAAGTACGTTTCGGCAACCAGGACACCGACGGTTCGCGCAGCATGCGCCACTGGTACGAGCCGATGCGCCGGTGTGGGGCTGCGGCGCGGAGCATGCTGGAGCAGGCGGCGGCCAATCAATGGCAAGTGCCGGTCGACGAATGCCGGGCGCAATTGCATACCGTCCGCCATCAGCCCAGTGGTCGTCAATTAGGTTACGGCACGCTGGCCGAGGCGGCCGCTGCCTTGCCGGTACCGGCGCGAGAAAGCCTGCGGCTGAAGCAGCCGTCGGAGTTTCGTTACATCGGCAAGGAGTCGGTGCGTGCCATTGACGGCGAAGACATTGTTACCGGGCGGGCGGTCTACGGCGCCGATGTGCACTTCGAAGGCATGCTCTTTGCCACCGTAGCGCGGCCGGCGGTGTATGGCGGCACGGTCAAGTCCTTTGATGCCAGTGCGGCGCTGAAGGTGCCGGGGGTGGTCAAGGTGATGCAGATCGACAGCCGGCCGATTCCCTCCGAGTTCCAGCCGCTGGGCGGTGTGGCAGTGATTGCGAGCAATACCTGGGCGGCGATCAAGGGGCGCGAGGCGCTGAAAATTGTCTGGGCCGACGGCGCCAATGCCGCATATGACTCGCTTGCCTACCGCAAGGAACTGGAGGCTGCTGCGCTCAAGCCGGGCAAGGTAGTGCGCAGCACCGGCAATATCGACGAGGCGCTGAACAGTGCCGACAGCAGCCTGGAAGCGTCCTATTACTTGCCTCACCTGGCACAGGCACCAATGGAGCCGATGGTTGCCGTAGCGCGCTTCAAGGATGGCCAGTGCGAAGCCTGGGCGCCGAGCCAGGCCCCCCAGGTCACCCGTGAGCGCATCGCCGAACGCCTGGGTATACCCTTCGACAAGGTCAGGGTGAACGTCACCTTGCTCGGTGGTGGTTTCGGGCGCAAGTCCAAGCCGGACTTCATCCTCGAGGCGGCGATCCTGGCCCAGGCGTATCCCGGCAAGGCGGTGCGGGTGCAGTGGACCCGTGAAGACGATATCCACAACTCCTACTTCCATACGGTTTCGGCCGAATACCTCAAGGCCAGTCTCAATCAGGACGGCATGCCATCCGGTTGGCTGCACCGCACCGTGGCGCCGAGCATCACCGCGTTGTTCGCGCCGGGTATGGATCACGAAGCCGCTTTTGAGCTGGGCATGGGCTTCACCAACATGGCCTATGCGATTCCCAACGTGCGCTTGGAAAATCCCGCAGCCGCTGCCCATACCCGGGTCGGCTGGTATCGTTCGGTGTCGAACATTCCCCATGGTTTCGCCATCCAGAGCTTTGTCGACGAGCTGGCGCACAAGGCCGGCCAGGATCCGCTGAAGTACCAGATCAAGCTATTGGGGCCTGATAGGCAGATCGACCCGCGGACCTTGAGCGAGGAGTGGAACTACGGCGAATCCCCCGAACGTTACCCGATCGACACTGCGCGTCTGCGTGCGGTGCTGGAAACTGCTGCCGAGGCAGCCGGCTGGGGTCGCGAGTTGCCCAAGGGCCGTGGCCTGGGGCTGGCAGTGCACTACAGCTTCGTCACCTATGTGGCGGCAGTCATCGAAGTTGAGGTCGGGGATGACGGGACGCTGGTGGTGCACAAGGCGGATATCGCCGTCGATTGTGGTCCGCAGATCAATCCCGAGCGTATTCGCTCGCAGTTCGAGGGGGCCTGCGTGATGGGCCTGGGCAACGCGGTGCTGGGGGAGATCAGCTTCAAGGACGGCAAGGTCCAGCAAGACAACTTCCATATGTACGAGGTGGCACGCATGTCCCTGGCGCCAAAGGTGCTGGCGGTGCATCTGGTCACGCCACCGGGCAATGTGCCGTTGGGCGGGGTCGGCGAGC
Organism: Pseudomonas sp. P5_152; assembly: GCF_033989915.1. Lineage (NCBI taxonomy): Bacteria > Pseudomonadati > Pseudomonadota > Gammaproteobacteria > Pseudomonadales > Pseudomonadaceae > Pseudomonas > Pseudomonas sp. P5_152. The sequence continues at coordinate 4,872,599 of NZ_JASFAH010000002.1, forward strand.
CGGGCGTGCCACCGATTGCACCGGCCCTGTGCAATGCGATCTTTGCCGCGACTGGCAAGCGTATCCGCAGTTTGCCCGTGCGTTATCAGCTGCAAGGCTGGCAGCAGGAAAAGGCCTGATGGCGCGTGTGCAGCGCAATGTCGGCGCGATCATTCTCGCGGCAGGGCAGGGCAGTCGTTATCGACAAGTGGCCGGCGCCGACCAGGACAAGCTGCTGGCGCTGTGCAAAGGCCGCGATGGGGTTGTCCGGCCGGTGCTCGAGCATAGCCTGCGCAACTTGCCGGACAGCGTCCAGCCGCGCTGGCTGGTGACCACGCCGGACCGCCCCGAGGTCGCCCGGCTGGCCCGTGTCTACGGCTGCGAAGTGCTGTGGCTGGCATCGGCGGGCATGGGCGACAGCATCGCCGCGGCGGTGGCGGCCTGCCCAGGGTTGGAGGGATGGCTGGTGGTGCTGGGAGATATGCCGTTTATCTTGCCGACGAGTATTGATGAGGTGGTTGCCCAAGTGGCGGCCGATACCATCAGTGTGCCGGTGCAGGCGGGCGAGTTTGGCCACCCCGTGGGGTTTGGCGCATCGTTTGGCCCGGCGTTGATGGCTCTGTCCGGTGATCGTGGGGCCAAGCCGTTGTTTGCCACGGCCAAGGTGGTCGAGGTGGTGGTGAAGGATGGGGGGGTTCTGTGGGATGTGGATGTGCCGCAGGCGCTGGTTTTTGGTTAATCAGCCGGGTGATGCCTTTGTGGCTTGCCAGCGATGGACGTACCAACCTGGGAGCGGGCGCCGGTTCCCACGATAAAAAAAGCCCCGCCTGATTGCTCAGACGGGGCTTTTTAGTGGCGGATGGAATCAGGCGAGGGGTTTAGGCTCGTGCTCTTTTTCCAGGGCCTCAGGGTGTTGCTCTACCACTTCTTCAACGGAACGCAGGTTTTCGTCGATGGCAGGGGCAGCAGGCTCGGCAGCAACTTCAGCGACCGGTGCAGCAGTGGCAGCCAGTTCGGCTTCCTTCTGCAGGCGCTCGGCTTCGCGCTTGCGGCGACGCACTTCACGTGGGTCGTTCGGCGCACGACCGTTTTCGGTCAGGACCGCAGCTGGCGCAGCTTCGACCACCGGGGCGGCAGCTTCAGCCACTACCGGGGCTTCGACTGGCGCAGGTTCGGCAGCCACGGGGGCTGGCTCGGCAACCACTTCGGCAACCGGTGCCACAACCTCGGCAGCCACGGCTTCGACCACGGCTGGCTCAGCTACCCAGTTAAAGGCAGTCTGCTCTTCGCGGGCTTCAGGCGCCTGTTCGGCGACTGGTGCTTCGAAAGCAGGTGCTTCAACCACCGCAGGGGCTTCGACAACGGTCTCTACAGCGACAGGTGCTTCAACCGCGGCTTCGGCTTCAGCCACTACTTGCGGTTGTGCTTCAACAGTCTGGGCTTCAACCGCCGGAGCCACTTCTACAGCAGAAGCGGCTGGCGCTTCGACTGGAGTGGTGGCTTCCACGACTGGCGCTTCAACCTGGGCGGTTGGCTGAACAACTTCTTCAGTCACGGCGGCGGTTGCACGTTCAGCTTGCTGATGAGCCTCGGCTTCGGCTGGAGCACTGATCACGGTGCTGGCAACAGCGGCGGTCACGGCCAGGCCGGCAGCCAGTTCTGCGCCCGTAGGCTCTTCGCTGCCTTCGGACTCTTCCGAGCCTTCGATCACATTGCCATTGGCATCACGTTGACGCTCACGACGGTTGCTGCGGCGACGCTGGCCACGGGAGCGGCGGCGTGGACGATCGCCTTCGGCGTTGTCCTGGCCATCTTCCGGCAGTTGCTCTTCGCTGGTTACCAGTTCTTCTTCTTCGGCAACCGGGGCAGCAGCTTGTTCGGCACGTGGTTGACGCTCTTCGCGCGGCGGACGCGGTGCACGCTCTTCGCGCGGCTGGCGAGCCGGGCGCTCTTCAGCGACGGCGCTAGCAGCAACAGCAACGGCGGCAGCGGGTGCGGCATCCAGAGGTTCACGCAGTTCGCGCACTGGGCGGTCTTCACGATCGCCACGTGGCTTGCGCTCTTCACGTGGTGGACGTGGAGCACGCTCTTCGCGTGGGGCGCGAGGTGCGCGTTCTTCGCGAGCGACGGTCGGGGTCTCTTCACGGGCTTCGCGTGGTTGACGCTCTTCGCGCGGCTCACGTGGAGCGCGCTCTTCACGCGGTGCACGTTCTTCGCGTGGCTTGCGTTCTTCATCGCGGCGACCGTTACGGTTGCGGCTCTGCTGACGACCGTTGCGACGTTCTTCGTTGCGGGCTGGACGCTCGGCGGCAGGTTTTTCAACCACTACCGGAGCGGCTGGCTCTTCCTTGGTGGCGAACAGGCTGACCAGCGACTTCACCAGGCCCTTGAACAGGCTTGGCTCTGGTACCGCAACCGGAGCGACTACCGGAGCAGCTGCGACTTCAACCGGCACCGGTGCGTTGGCACGGGCGGGTGCAGTCTTCACGGCAGCTTCCTGGCGAACCAGGGTGCGGGTGGCGGCGGCCGGTTGCACTTCTTCCACTTCAGCCGCGGCAGCTGCGATTTCGTAGCTGGACTGGTTGGTGTGGGCTTCCGGGCTGTCATCGCGCAGGCGCTGCACTTCGAAGTGCGGCGTCTCGAGGTGATCGTTCGGCAGGATGACGATGCGGGCACGGGTGCGCAGTTCGATCTTGGTGATCGAGTTGCGTTTTTCGTTGAGCAGGAACGCTGCCACCGGGATCGGCACCTGGGCGCGAACTTCGGCGGTGCGGTCTTTCAGGGCTTCTTCTTCGATCAGGCGCAGGATCGCCAGCGACAGCGATTCAACGTCACGGATGATGCCGGTGCCGTTGCAACGCGGGCAGACGATGCCGCTGCTTTCGCCGAGAGACGGACGCAGGCGCTGACGGGACATTTCCAGCAGGCCGAAGCGCGAGATGCGACCGACTTGTACGCGAGCGCGGTCGGCTTCCAGGCATTCGCGGACTTTCTCTTCCACGGCGCGCTGGTTCTTGGCAGGGGTCATGTCGATGAAGTCGATGACGATCAGGCCGCCGATGTCGCGCAGGCGCAACTGACGGGCGATTTCTTCAGCGGCTTCAAGGTTGGTCTGCAGAGCGGTTTCTTCGATGTCGCTGCCTTTGGTGGCGCGCGCCGAGTTGATGTCGATGGACACCAGGGCTTCGGTCGGATCGATGACGATGGAGCCGCCGGAAGGCAGTTCGACAACGCGCTGGAATGCGGTTTCGATCTGGCTTTCGATCTGGAAACGGTTGAACAGCGGCACGCTGTCTTCGTACAGCTTGATCTTGCTGGCGTACTGCGGCATCACCTGGCGGATGAAGGTCAGGGCTTCGTCCTGGGCTTCAACGCTGTCGATCAGCACTTCGCCGATGTCCTGGCGCAGGTAGTCGCGGATCGCGCGGATGATCACGTTGCTTTCCTGGTAGATCAGGAACGGCGCGGAACGGTCCAGCGAAGCTTCTTTGATGGCGGTCCAGAGTTGCAGCAGGTAGTCGAGGTCCCACTGCATTTCTTCGCTGCTGCGGCCAAGGCCGGCAGTGCGCACGATCAGACCCATGTCAGCCGGGGCAACCAGGCCGTTCAGGGCTTCACGCAGTTCGTTGCGCTCTTCACCTTCGATGCGACGGGAGATACCGCCGGCACGTGGGTTGTTCGGCATCAGCACCAGGTAACGACCGGCCAGGCTGATGAAGGTGGTCAGGGCTGCGCCCTTGTTGCCACGTTCTTCTTTTTCGACCTGAACAATGACTTCCTGGCCTTCGCTCAGGACGTCCTTGATATTGACGCGGCCTTCAGGCGCTTTCTTGAAGTATTCGCGGGAGATTTCTTTGAGGGGCAGGAAGCCGTGGCGCTCAGAGCCGAAATCGACAAAGGCAGCCTCAAGGCTTGGTTCGATGCGAGTAATCCGGCCTTTATAGATGTTGGCCTTCTTCTGCTCGCGTGCACCGGATTCGATGTCCAGGTCGTAGAGGCGCTGGCCATCTACCAGTGCAACACGCAACTCTTCGGGTTGAGTTGCGTTAATCAGCATTCTTTTCATGTAGTACCGTCGGTTTCCGGGCTGCCGGAAACGGCGTTCGGCACACACGACTTCTCACGGTCGGTGTCAGGTGCGTCGGGAGTGGTTGGCCATTCCCGTGTCTAGCGAAGTCCGGCCAATGTGGGCCTTCATCGCGACGTACGCGTCCTGCTTGCTGTGGCTACTTAAGCACTCAGTCAGGAGGAGGAATCAACCGGCGACTGTGGACGAGATGAAGCGTCTAAATATAAGCCTAGTGCTACACGGTCCGACGGTTGTGCATCTCCACCCTACACGTATCCCTGATAATTCGGGTGCTGCCGCGCGCAGAATCCGCAGCGGGTTGGCATTTACCGTGTTCTCCAATGGGGAGTCCACGCTCATGGCTACACAAGACTGGGTGAAAGCTGTTTGGCTGGCTCCCAGCTTGTAACAGGCGTTGTTTCCGAAACTCTCGACCCAGGTGTGATTCGGGACTGACTGCACTTTGTGAACTGGCCGTAAATATCGGCGCAACAGACGAGTGGTACTCTGTTTGTTGCACTCGCTTCAGGCCTCATGTCACCTGCGCTTGTTACAATCACGAACCTTCCAGAAGATGCGAAAGCCCCGTAGGACGGCCTCGCGTCCTGATGAATTGCGTTGGTCAGGGCCGGCAACTTGCCGTTTGTCCTCTGTCCAGCCGCTTTTGGCGGCGTTCGCGACTATAGCAGCAATGATTAAGTGCTTCAATTCCATAAAAAATTGTTATCATTCGCGGCATGACGACTACTGCCCCCCCGACCCCAGCCGTACAACTGCTGGAGGTCTCGCCGGAATATGCCGGCCAACGAATTGACAACTTCCTTCTTGCTCGGCTCAAAGGTGTGCCCAAGACCTTGATTTACCGCATTTTGCGTAAAGGCGAAGTGCGCGTGAACAAAGGTCGGATCAAGCCCGAGTACAAGCTGCAGGCGGGCGACATCGTGCGCGTGCCGCCGGTGCGTGTGCCGGAGCGTGACGAGCCAGTGCCCCTGGCCCAGGGGTTGTTGCAACGCCTGGAAGCCTCGATTGTCTTTGAAGACAAGGCGCTGATCGTGATCAACAAGCCTTGCGGCATTGCGGTCCACGGTGGCAGCGGCTTGACCTTTGGGGTGATTGAGGCCTTTCGTCAGTTGCGTCCCGATTGCAAGGAGCTCGAGCTGGTGCACCGTCTCGACCGTGATACCTCCGGCCTGCTGATGATCGCCAAGAAACGCAGCATGCTGCGTCACTTGCACACGGCATTGCGCGGCGATGGTGTCGACAAGCGCTACATGGCGCTGGTTCGCGGCAACTGGGCGAGCTCGATCAAGCAAGTCCGGGCGCCGCTCGGCAAGAGCAATCTGCGCTCCGGCGAGCGCATGGTCGAAGTCGACGAGGAGGAGGGCAAGGAGTCGGTGACCGTGTTCAAGGTCCTGCGTCGTTTTGGCGACTTTGCCACCCTGATCGAAGCCAAGCCGATTACCGGCCGGACTCACCAGATCCGCGTCCACACCTTGCACGCCGGGCACTGCATTGCTGGCGATACCAAGTACGGCGAGGAAGGTTTCTCCAAGGAGATTCGCGATCTGGGCGGCAAGCGATTGTTCCTCCATGCCTACATGCTGACCGTGCCGCTGCCCGATGGCGGTGAGTTGAAGTTGCAGGCGCCAGTGGACGAAATGTGGGCCAAGACCGTGGAGCGCCTGAGTGCACCCCTCTGATTGCAAGCTACTGATTTTCGATTGGGACGGGACACTGGCCGATTCCATTGGTCGGATCGTCGAGGCGATGCACGTCGCGTCTGAACGCTCGGGTTTTGCGCTGTGCAGCGATCTGGCGGTCAAGGGCATTATCGGGCTGGGTTTGCCAGAGGCGATTCGCACCTTGTATCCGCAAATCGGTGATGCCGAGCTGTTGGCGTTTCGTCAGCATTATGCCGATCACTACATAGCGCTGGAGGCCGAGCCTTCGCCGTTGTTCGAGGGCGTGCTCGAGTCGCTTGAGGCGTTCCGCGCCGAGGGCTATCAGTTGGCCGTAGCCACTGGCAAGGCGCGTCGTGGCCTGGATCGGGTGCTGAAGTCCCATGGCTGGGAAGATTATTTTGATATCACCCGCGCCGCCGACGAAACCGCTAGCAAGCCGCACCCCTTGATGCTCGAGCAGATCCTGGCGCATTGCGCGGTCGGGCCTGGGCAGGCGCTGATGGTGGGGGATTCGTCGTTCGATCTGCAGATGGCTCGCAATGCCGGGATGGCGTCTGTGGCAGTCAGCTATGGCGCGCAATCCATAGAGGCGCTGCGTGCGTACGAGCCGTGCCTGGCCATTGATCATTTTTCGCAATTGCATGCCTGGCTGGGTCAGCAGGCCAATTAAGTTTGGGTTGGGGTAGATGCAATGACTGACGAATGGAAGGCGCCTGTCAAAGCCAGTGCTGAAGACGGCGAAGACAAGAGCTGGAAACTGCTGGAAAAAACCCTGCTGGCCGGTGTGCAGGAGCAGCGTCGCTCGCGGCGTTGGGGGATCTTCTTCAAGCTGTTGACCTTTGTGTACCTGATTGTCGCGTTGATCCTGTTCACGCCGCTGATGGACATTGAAAAGAGCGCGACGCGCGGCTCGGGCTACACCGCATTGATCGAGATCACTGGGGTGATTGCCGATAAAGAGCCGGCCAGTGCCGACAATATCGTCGGCAGCCTGCGTGCGGCGTTCGAGGATGCCAAGGTCAAGGGTGTCGTGCTGCGGATCAACAGCCCTGGGGGCAGTCCGGTGCAGTCCGGCTACGTCTATGACGAAATTGTGCGCTTGCGCGCCTTGCACCCGCAAATCAAGGTTTATGCGGTGATTTCCGACCTGGGCGCCTCGGGTGCCTACTACATTGCCAGCGCTGCGGACCAGATCTATGCCGACAAGGCCAGTCTGGTGGGTTCCATTGGTGTCACAGCGGCCGGCTATGGCTTTGTAGGTACCATGGAGAAGCTGGGTGTCGAGCGGCGTACCTACACCTCGGGTGAGCACAAGTCGTTCCTCGATCCGTTCCAGCCGCAAAAACCGGAAGAAACCAAATTCTGGCAGAGCGTGCTGGATACCACCCATCAGCAGTTCATCGCCAGCGTGAAGAAGGGGCGTGGTGATCGGCTCAAGGACAAAGATCATCCGGAGCTGTTTTCCGGGTTGGTCTGGTCGGGCGAGCAGGCATTGCCGCTGGGCTTGATCGATGGCCTGGGCAGTGCCAGTTCGGTGGCGCGGGACGTGATCGGTGAGAAAGAGCTGGTGGACTTCACCATCCAGGAATCGCCGTTCGATCGCTTCTCGAAAAAGCTCGGCGCCAGTGTGGCCGAGCAGTTGGCCATGTGGATGGGTTTTCAGGGCCCCGCCTTGCGCTGATTGCTGTATGAGATAAAAAAACCGGCCTGCGTGGCCGGTTTTTTTATGGTCTGTAGCAGCTGCCGAGCCCGCGAGGCTGCGTTCGAGGACGCAGTCCTCGCCGGGTGCGAGCTGCTACGGGATCTGCACGCCTTCGGCCAGTAGCATGTCTACCAGGCGAATCAGCGGCAGGCCGATCAGGCTGGTGGCGTCCGGGCCTTCGGTGCGTTGGAACAGGATTACCCCCAATCCTTCGGCCTTGAAGCTGCCAGCGCAGTCGTAGGGCTGCTCTGCGCGCAGGTAGCGCTCCACGCTTGCTGGGTCGAGCGTGCGCATGTGGACGGTAAAGGGGATGCAGTCGAGCTGGCAGTGGCCGCTCTGGCTGTTGAGCAGGGCCAGGCCGGTGAGGAAGGTCACGCTGGCACCGCTGGCGGCCAGCAGTTGTTCGCGGGCCTTGTCGAAGGTGTGGGGCTTGCCGATGATCTTGCCGTCGAGTACCGCGACCTGGTCCGAGCCGATGATCAGATGCCCCGGATGGCTGGCGGCCAGTGCCTGGGCCTTGGCTTGTGCCAGGCGCCTGACCAGCTCGGTGGCGGACTCGCCCGCCAGTGGGCTTTCGTCGATATCCGGGGAGCTGCAGGTAAAAGGCAACTGCAGGCGAGCCAGTAATTCGCGGCGATAAACCGAGCTTGAAGCGAGTAATAAAGGCAACATAGGGCTCTCCAGAAGTCAGTCGCAAATTCTAGCGGGGCCTGCAAGTGACGGACAGGACTGAATTTCCTTTGACAAGGGCGGGTGCATCCCTATAATGCTGCGCCTATGTTGAATGACCCGATTCCACCTCACGTTGACCCGCGCAAATTGGCTGATCGTGGCACCACCCTTCAAGGTGAAATGCTGCTGGCCGATTTGGAGAGACTCTGCGACCCGCTTTCCGACAATGTCGGTACGGTGCAGGCTAAATTCGTTTTTGAACGAGATGAACGTAAATCTGTGGTGATCCACAGCTTTATCGACACCGAGGTCAAAATGGTTTGCCAGCGTTGTCTTGAGCTGGTCACCCTGCCGATTCACAGCGAATGCAGTTATGCTGTGGTAAAGGAGGGTGCGAATACCCAGTCGTTGCCGAAAGGTTATGACGTGCTGGAACTGGGCGAAGATCCTTTGGATCTGCAGTCACTGATCGAGGAGGAGCTTTTGCTCGCCTTGCCCATTGTGCCTGCTCATCATCCGGAAGAATGCCAGCAGCCGGCGGGTCTCGATGAGCCCGAACCGAGCGAGGACGAGGTAACGCGGTCCAACCCGTTCAGTGTATTGGCGCAGTTAAAGCGTGACCCAAACGTTTAGGAGTTAATCAATTATGGCTGTTCAGCAGAACAAAAAATCCCGCTCCGCCCGTGACATGCGTCGTTCGCACGACGCTCTCGAGGCAAGCACTCTGTCCGTAGAAAAGACCACTGGTGAAGTTCACCTGCGTCACCACGTATCGCCAGAAGGCGTATACCGTGGCCGTAAAGTGATCGACAAGGGCGCTGACGAGTAATCCTTGTCCGCTCAAGTCATCGCGATTGACGCAATGGGCGGGGACTTCGGTCCCCGCAGCATTGTTCAGGCCAGCCTTGCTTGCCTGTCTGCTACGCCCTCGCTACACCTGACCCTCGTCGGTCAACCCTCCCTTCTTGAAGAACTGATCGCTGGCCAATCGGCTGTGGATCGCGCGCGCCTGTCGATTGCTCCGGCGTCTGAAGTCATCACCATGGACGAAAAGCCTGCCCAGGCCCTGCGTGGCAAGCCCGATTCGTCGATGCGCGTGGCGTTGGAGTTGCTGCGTGAAGGCAAGGCCCAGGCCTGTGTCAGTGCCGGCAACACCGGCGCGCTGATGGCGTTGTCGCGGTTCGTGCTCAAGACGTTGCCGGGTATCGATCGGCCAGCGATGGTCGCGGCGATCCCGACACAAAAGGGTTACTGTCAGTTACTGGACCTGGGGGCTAACGTCGATTGCAGTGCCGAGCACCTGTTCCAGTTCGCGGTGATGGGTTCGGTGGCGGCCGAGACGCTGGGGATCGCCCGGCCCCGGGTGGCGTTGTTGAATATCGGCACCGAGGACATCAAGGGCAATCAGCAGGTCAAGCTTGCGGCGACCCTGTTGCAAGGTGCCCGGGGCCTGAACTACATCGGTTTTGTCGAGGGTGACGGCCTGTATCGGGGTGAGGCGGATGTGGTGGTCTGTGATGGTTTTGTCGGCAACATCCTGCTCAAGTCCAGCGAAGGCCTGGCGACCATGATTGCCGGGCGTATCGAGGCCTTGTTCAAGCAGAATCTTGCATCAAGGATGGTCGGGGCCCTGGCCTTGCCCTTGATGAAGCGTTTGCAGGCTGACCTGGCGCCCGCCCGGCACAACGGCGCGAGCTTCCTCGGGTTGCAGGGGATCGTGGTCAAGAGCCACGGTTCAGTTGGCGTGCAGGGCTTTCAGAGTGCGATCCAGCGAGCCTTGATCGAGATCCAGGAGAATCTGCCGCAGCGACTCCATGGGCGTCTCGAGGATTTGCTGCTTTAGGCATTTTCGTCGGACAATGCTTAAATGTGACCGCTCAGTTCAATTGGCCATCCAACTGTCAGTTTCTTGCGTCCCCACAGCGGGGCGTCAACTCTCCGACGACAAGATCATTAGGGGCTTGTTACATGTCTGCTTCCCTCGCATTCGTCTTTCCAGGACAGGGTTCGCAGTCCCTCGGCATGCTGGCCGAGCTGGGCGCGCAATATCCGCTGATCCTCGAAACATTCAAAGAAGCTTCCGATGCTCTGGGTTACGACCTGTGGGCACTGACCCAGCAAGGGCCGGAAGAGCAGCTCAATCAAACCGACAAGACCCAGCCGGCCATCCTCACTGCCTCGATCGCCCTGTGGCGCCTGTGGCTGGCTGAAGGCGGTGCGCGTCCGGCTTATGTGGCCGGTCACAGCCTGGGCGAATACAGTGCCCTGGTCGCGGCAGGCAGCCTGAGTCTGGGCGACGCCGTGAAGCTGGTCGAACGTCGTGGTCAACTGATGCAGCAAGCCGTTCCGGCCGGGCAGGGTGCCATGGCGGCGATTCTCGGCCTGGACGACGCTGACGTGCTGGCGGCCTGTGCCGAAGCGGCGCAAGGCGAGGTGGTCAGCGCGGTCAACTTCAACTCCCCGGGCCAGGTGGTGATCGCCGGTGCCAAGGCGGCCGTCGAGCGTGCCATCGAAGGCTGCAAGGCGCGGGGTGCCAAGCGCGCCATGCCGTTGCCGGTCAGCGTGCCGTCGCACTGTGAGCTGATGCGTCCTGCGGCCGAGCAGTTTGCCGAGTCCGTCGCCGCGATTGACTGGCAGGCCCCGCAGATTCCAGTGGTGCAGAACGTCAGCGCACAAGTGCCGGCCGATCTACAGACCCTCAAGCGTGATCTGCTCGAGCAACTGTTCAAGCCAGTACGCTGGGTCGAGTCCGTACAGGCGCTGGCGGCCAAGGGCGCGACCAACCTGGTCGAGTGCGGCCCGGGCAAAGTCCTGGCCGGCCTGAACAAGCGTTGCGCCGAAGGCGTGTCGACATCCAACCTCAATACCCCAGACGCTTTCGCTGCCACCCGTGCAGCGTTGGCCTGAATCAGGAGAAGCTTGCATGAGTCTGCAAGGTAAAGTTGCACTGGTCACCGGTGCGAGCCGTGGCATCGGCCAGGCTATCGCCCTGGAATTGGGTCGTCAGGGTGCCATCGTGGTGGGTACCGCTACTTCCGCCGCGGGTGCCGAGCGCATTGCCGCCACCCTGAAGGAAAATGGTATTCAAGGCACGGGCCTGGAGCTCAACGTCACTAGCGACGAGTCCGTGGCCAGTGTTCTGGCGAGCATCCAGGAGCAATTCGGTGCGCCGGCGATCCTGGTCAATAACGCCGGTATCACCCGCGATAACCTGATGATGCGGATGAAAGATGACGAATGGCATGACGTCGTCGATACCAACCTGAACAGTCTGTTCCGCCTGTCCAAGGGTGTTTTGCGCGGCATGACCAAGGCGCGTTGGGGTCGAATTATCAGTATTGGTTCGGTTGTGGGTGCCATGGGCAACGCAGGCCAAGTAAACTATGCAGCCGCCAAGGCAGGTCTGGAAGGTTTCAGTCGCGCTTTGGCCCGTGAAGTGGGCTCGCGCTCGATTACGGTCAACTCGGTGGCTCCTGGGTTCATCGACACCGATATGACCCGCGAACTGCCTGAAGCGCAGCGTGAAGCCCTGCAGACACAAATTCCGCTGGGTCGTCTGGGGCAAGCTCAAGAGATCGCGTCTGTGGTCGCTTTTCTTGCGTCGGACGGTGCGGCTTACGTTACTGGGGCTACAATCCCGGTGAACGGCGGGATGTACATGAGTTAAATGTGACGGATCGCTTCAAAAAAATGTCATACGAGCTGTCTAAAATCCGTTATAAAGCTGCAATCTATTTATAGGCAGCCGGTCGTCAGGGTTTGAGGAGTGAAGCTTTCAGTTGAAAAACTGAAAAGCCTTTCTATACACTTACCCACTGGCCAGCTGCCTGAATTTGTCCATTAGGAGTGAAAACAAGGTATGAGCACCATCGAAGAGCGCGTCAAGAAAATCGTTGCTGAGCAACTGGGCGTTAAAGAAGAAGAAGTGGTGAACACTGCTTCCTTCGTTGAAGACCTGGGTGCCGACTCCCTTGACACCGTTGAGCTGGTGATGGCTCTGGAAGAGGAATTCGAGACCGAAATCCCTGACGAAGAAGCTGAGAAGATCACTACTGTACAAGCTGCCATCGATTACGTTACTAGCCACCAGGCGTAATAGTTTGTAATCGTTGTTAGCTGTCATGGAAAAACCGCACTGCCATCATGGCGTGCGGTTTTTTCTTTAGGTCTGATGCAAAGTCGTCATTTGAAAAAAGGAGAGTGCTGTGTCGCGTAGACGCGTCGTAGTCACCGGTATGGGTATGTTGTCGCCACTGGGCACGGATGTGCCGAGCAGCTGGCAGGGCATTCTGGCTGGCCGCAGTGGCATTGGTCTGATCGAACACACTGACCTTTCTGCCTATTCCACTCGTTTTGGCGGCTCGGTAAAGGGCTTCAATGTCGAGGAGTACCTGTCGGTCAAGGAAGCTCGCAAACTCGACCTGTTCATTCAATACGGTCTGGCGGCCGGGTTTCAGGCGGTGCGTAATGCCGGCCTGGAAGTCACCGATGCCAACCGTGAGCGTATCGGCGTGGCTATGGGCTCGGGTATTGGCGGACTGACCAATATCGAAGAGACCAGCCGCACGCTGCATGATTCCGGGCCGCGACGGATTTCGCCGTTTTTCGTGCCGGGCTCGATCATCAATATGATTTCCGGTTTCCTGTCGATCCACCTGGGTATACAGGGACCTAACTACGCCATTGCCACTGCCTGCACCACCGGTACTCACTGTATCGGCATGGCTGCGCGCAACATTGCCTACGGCGAAGCCGACGTGATGATTGCCGGTGGTGCCGAGATGGCCGCCTGTGGCCTGGGCATGGGTGGCTTTGGTGCTGCCCGTGCACTCTCCACGCGCAATGACGAGCCGACCCGCGCCAGCCGTCCATGGGACAAGGGCCGTGATGGTTTTGTACTGTCCGACGGTGCCGGGGCCCTGGTTCTCGAAGAGCTGGAGCACGCCAAGGCACGCGGGGCGACCATCTACGCCGAGCTGATTGGCTTTGGTACCAGCGGCGATGCCTATCACATGACCTCGCCTCCGGCGGACGGTGCCGGTGCTGCTCGCTGCATCGCCAACGCCCTGCGTGATGCGCGGATCAATGGCGACCAGGTGCAGTACATCAATGCCCACGGCACCTCGACCTCGGCCGGCGACCTCGCCGAAGCCCAGGCGATCAAGACCGTGTTCGGCGATCACGCCTACAAGCTGGCCATCAGCTCGACCAAGTCCATGACCGGCCACCTGCTGGGTGCCGCGGGCGCCGTCGAGGCGATCTTCAGCGTGCTGGCGATCAACGGCCAGGTCGCGCCGCCAACCATCAACCTGGACGAGCCGGACGAAGGCTGCGATCTCGATTTTGTGCCGCACACTGCGCGTAACATGGATATCGACGTAGTGCTGTCCAACTCCTTCGGGTTTGGTGGCACCAACGGCTCCCTGGTGTTCCGTCGGTTCGTCGACTGATGGAAAGCTGGGTCGACGGTCAGCCGGCTGACGCACTGTCGCTAAAAGACCGCGGCCTGGCCTACGGCGATGGCTTGTTCGAGACCATCGCCGTCAGGGGCGGCCAGCCGGTATTGCTGGAACGCCACCTGCAACGCCTGGCCGAGGGCTGCTCACGCCTGGCACTGGCGGCGGATCACAGGCTGATTCGCGCCGAACTGGTGGCGTATGCCGCCGAACTCGGCGACGGCGTGCTCAAGCTGATCCTGACCCGAGGCGACAGTCAACGCGGTTATGCCTTCGACCCTGCAACTGCGCCGCGGCGTATCCTGCAAGGCAATCCCCCTGCACATTACCCCGGCGTTCATGCCGAGCACGGCGTGCGCCTGTTCCCCTGTGCCACGCGTTTGGCCAGCCAGCCGCTGCTGGCGGGCCTCAAGCACCTCAATCGTCTTGAGCAAGTCCTTGCCCGCGCCGAGTGGCAGGGGCCTGAGTGCGCAGAAGGGTTGATGTTGGACGTAGATGCCCGAGTCATCGAGGGTGTGTTCAGTAATTTGTTCATCGTGCGTGATGGCGTGCTGCTGACCGCTGATTTGCGCCGATGTGGTGTCGCCGGGGTGATGCGGGGCGAATTATTGTTTCAAGCCAAGTCACTGGGGATCCCCACTGAAATCACCGACATCAGCCTCGAACAACTGCAACAGGCCGATGAAGTCTTTGTCTGCAACAGCGTCTACGGCATCTGGCCGGTAAACGCATATGCTGCGCTGAGCTGGCCGGTTGGGCCGCTCACCCGTAAACTGCAGGGAATTGCCCGCGCGCTACTGGATGCTTGATTCGTGAGACGTAAACTCTTGCTGCTGCTGGAAACCGGATTGGTTCTGGCGGGGCTGCTGCTGGGCGCTTCGGCCTGGAAAATCAATTCGGCGCTGGAACAGCCACTCAACATTACTCAGGAAGAGTTACTCGACGTACCCACTGGCTCGACGCCGTCCGGGACCTTCAATCGCCTGGAAGCCGACGGTGTGCTCGAGGACGCTTTCTGGCTGCGCCTGTACTGGCGCTTCAACCTGGCCACCCAACCCCTGCACAGCGGCGAATACCGCATGCTGCCGGGCATGAGCGCACAAGGCCTGATCGGCCTGTGGCAGCGCGGCGAAGTGGTCCAGTACAGCCTGACGCTGGTGGAAGGCTGGAACTTCCGCCAGGTGCGTGCAGCGCTGGCGAAAAACGATAAGCTCGAACAGACCCTGGCCGGCCTCAGCGACAGCGAGCTGATGGAAAAACTCGGGCATGGCGGCGTATTTCCCGAGGGTCGGTTCTTTCCGGACACCTACCGTTTCGTCCGCGGCATGACCGATGCCGAAGTCCTGGAAAAGGCCTACGATCGGCTGGAAGAAGTGCTGGCCAAGGAATGGAGCAAGCGCTCCCCGGATGTGCCGTACAACGAGCCCTACCAGGCGCTGATCATGGCGTCTCTGGTGGAGAAGGAAACCGGGGTGCCACAGGAGCGCGGACAGATTGCCGGAGTGTTTGTACGGCGCATGCAGATCGGCATGATGCTGCAGACCGATCCGACCGTGATCTATGGCATGGGTGAGCGCTACAACGGAAAGCTGACCCGCGCGTCCCTGCGCGAGCCGACGCCCTACAACACCTATGTGATTTTCGGCCTGCCGCCGACCCCGATTGCCATGGTCGGCCGTGAAGCGATTCACGCGGCCCTCAACCCGGTGTCGGGCAGCAGCCTGTACTTCGTCGCTCGCGGCGACGGCAGCCATGTATTTTCCGATGACCTGGATGCCCACAACAACGCCGTGCGCGAGTATCAACTCAAGCGCCGCGCCGACTATCGTTCCAGCCCTGCGCCCGCCAACGGTGCGGTGACGCCCGAGGAGCCGGCGCCGGTGGTGCCGCAGGTGCCGGAGGTGCCAGCAGTGCCCGAAGCGCCCGAGGCGGTCCCGCAGGATCTACCGCCTGCGCCGCCAACGCCTGACGCCCAGGCACCGCAAAGCTCGCAATGACTCTGACTAAGGACTGCCTGTGACTGGCTTGTTTATTACCCTGGAAGGCCCCGAAGGCGCCGGCAAAAGCACCAATCGCGAATACCTTGCCGAACGCCTGCGTGACGCCGGTATCGAAGTGGTGCTGACGCGCGAGCCTGGCGGTACCCCCTTGGCCGAGCGCATCCGCGAAGTGCTGCTGGCGCCGGTCGATGAAGTCATGCATGCCGATACCGAGCTGTTGCTGGTGTTCGCCGCGCGCGCCCAGCACCTGGCCGAGGTCATCCGCCCGGCGCTGGCGCGCGGCGCGGTGGTGCTCTGTGACCGGTTTACCGATTCGACCTACGCCTATCAGGGCGCCGGCCGCGGGTTGTCGCTGGAGCGCATCGCGGCGTTGGAGGCCTTCGTCCAGGGCGATTTGCGCCCGGACCTGACCCTGGTGTTCGATTTGCCGATCGAGATCGGCATGGCCCGCGCCAGTGCCCGTGGCCGACTGGATCGGTTCGAGCTGGAAGGCCGGGTGTTCTTCGAGGCCGTGCGCGCGGCATTCCTCCAGCGTGCCGCGGCAGATCCGCAGCGTTACCTGTTGGTCGATGCCGCCCAGCCATTGGCGCAGGTGCAGCAGGCGCTGGACGGCTTGCTGCCACAGTTGCTGGAGCGTCACCGTGGCTGAAGCCTATCCGTGGCAGGACAGCCTCTGGCAGCAACTGGCCGGCCGCGGGCAGCACGCCCACGCCTACCTGCTCCATGGCCCCAAGGGGATTGGCAAGCGCGCCCTGGCCGAGCGTCTGATGGCGCGCCTGCTGTGCCAGCGGCCAGACGGCCTGGATGCTTGTGGGCAATGCAAATCCTGCCTGTTGCTCAAGGCCGGCAGCCATCCGGACAACTACATTCTCGAGCCGGAGGAGGCGGACAAGGCGATCAAGGTCGACCAGGTCCGTGAGTTGGTCAGTTTCGTGGTCCAGACCGCGCAGTTGGGCGGGCGCAAGGTGGTGCTGATCGAGCCGGTGGAGTCGATGAACATCAACGCCGCCAACGCCTTGCTCAAAAGCCTCGAAGAACCGTCTGGTGACACCGTGCTGTTGCTGGTCAGCCACCAGACCAGTCGCCTGTTGCCGACCATCAAGAGTCGCTGTGTACAGCAAGCCTGTCCGCTGCCCAGCGAGGCCATGAGCCTGGCATGGCTGGCCCAGGCCTTGCCCGATTGCACGCAAGAGGAGCGGGTCGAGTTGCTGACCCTGGCAGCCGGCTCGCCCCTGGCAGCGGTCACCCTGCAGGCCCAGGGCGTACGCGAACAGCGGGCGCTGGTGGTCGATGGGGTGAAGAAACTACTCAAGCAACAGCAGTCGCCCACCCAACTGGCCGAAGGCTGGAATGCGATCCCGCTGCTGTTGTTGTTCGACTGGTTCTGCGACTGGTCGAGCCTGATCCTGCGTTATCAACTGACCCAGGATGAAGCCGGCCTCGGCCTGGTGGATATGCGCAAGGTGGTGCAGTACCTGGCGCAGAAGTCTTCCCAGGACAAGGTGCTGAACATCCAGGACTGGATCCTGGCCCAGCGGCAGAAGGTCCTGAGCAAGGCTAACCTCAACCGTGTGCTGCTGCTCGAGGCCCTGCTGGTGCAGTGGACAGGGTTGCCGGCTCAACGTTAATCCGCGCTGCCCGGACTGTGTCCGGGCGCCCCACCCATACGATTTAGTTGCAACCTCACTATGCTTGTAGATTCCCATTGCCATCTCGACCGTCTCGACCTCGCCGCCCACGACGGCTCCCTGGACGCTGCCCTTGAGGCGGCGCGCCAGCGCGGGGTTGGGCATTTCCTGTGTATCGGCGTCAGTGTCGACAACGCGGCCGACGTCAAGGCGCTTGCCGAGCGCTACGACGACGTCGACTGCTCGGTGGGCGTGCATCCGCTGGACGTCCAGCCGGGCGCGGCACCGGCGTTGGACTGGCTGTTGCACGAGCTCAATCATCCGCGCGTGGTGGCCATTGGCGAGACGGGCCTTGACTACCATTACGAGCCAGAGGCGGCCGAGCTGCAGCAGCAATCCTTCCGCCTTCACCTGCAAGCCGCCCAGCAAACGGGCAAGCCGGTGATCGTCCACACCCGTGGCGCACGCGCCGATACCCTGGCATTGCTGCGCGAGGCAGCCTTGCCCCAGGCGGGTGTGCTGCATTGCTTCACCGAAGACTGGGACATGGCCAAGGCGGCGCTTGACCTGGGCTTCTACATCTCGTTGTCCGGCATCGTCACCTTCCGCAATGCCGATGCCTTGCGTGATGTCGCGAGCAAGGTGCCGGCCGATCGCCTGCTGGTGGAGACCGATTCCCCCTACCTGGCGCCGATTCCCTACCGCGGCAAACCTAACCTGCCGCAATACGTACGCGAAGTGGCGGAGTTCCTGGCGATGCTCCGCGGTGAGTCCTACGAGCGGTTTGCCGAGCAGACCACCGAAAACTTCAAGCGACTGTTCCCCTTGGCCCACGTTAAATCGGTTTGAGCGACGGCCTGGGGAGGCAAATCGCAGGCAAAAAAAACCCGGGTTCTGGGGGGTGAATCCGGGTTAAGACCATTAGGAGTAAAACAAAGGTACGCGGTCCGTTGGTACCTATATCCACGCGCCACTTGGGGGAGATGACGCGCCGACATTTCAAGTATTGATCAGTATTGCGCCGAGTCCAGTTTGCTCCCCGGGTTTCTTAAACATATTTGGAATACCGGCGCTTCGCTTGAGTTCTCACTGCTTGGCGATGGCTGCGACTATGGCGATAGTTTCGTCGATCACGCGTTTTTCGGTATAGAAGTGCGGGGAAAACCGCACGCCCGGGCCGCGCGGAATACACACCACCTGCTGTGCCTTGAGAGCCTCGTACACGACCTGGTTTTCCATGCCGTCGATGCTGAAGGAAAAAATCCCCCCGCGCCGAGCCGGATTGAGCGGGCTGTGCAGGGTGATCCCGGCGATTGCGCCCAAACCGTCCTGCAGCCACTGCACGCGTTCGGCGATGAGTGTGGCGACGGTCGGCATGCCGACTTCTTCCAGTAACGACAGACTGGCCTCCAGGGCCATCGCGCCGAGCATGTTCGGGCTGCCGCACTCAAAACGCCGGGCACTCTTGGCCGGCTCCCAGGTGGTGCGGGTGTAGTCGCCCATGTGTTCAAGCATGTGCCAGCCGAATTCGTGCAGCTTGAGTTGTTCGCGCAGTTCGCTGCGCACGTAGAACACCCCCAGGCCCTCCGGGCCCAGCAACCATTTGTGGCCATCGGCCATGGCAAAGTCGCATTGATAGCTCTGGACGTCGAAGGGCAGGGCGCCGAGTTGCTGGATGGCGTCGATGCAAAACAGCACGTTTTGCTGTTTGCAGCCGGCTCCGAGGCGCTGCAGGTCCAGGCGCAGGCCGTTGGCAAATTGTATGGCGCTGACCGACATCAAGCGCGTGCGGGGGCCGCAGGCAGCCAACAGCGCGCCTTCCGGATCGTCGCCCTTGAGGCTGGCTTGGATCACTTCGACGCCTTGCGCGGCCAGGGCTTCCCAGACGATGCGGTTGGATGGGAACTCCTCATCGCTGATGACGATCTGGTCACCGCTCTGCCAGGGCAGTCCAAAGGCGACAAAAGACAGCGCTTCAGAAGTATTTTTGACCAGCGCGATGTCGTCCGTCGACGGTGCGTTTAGCAGGCGCATCAGGCGTTCACGCAGGCGCTGCTCCAGTGACATCCAGTCCGAATAGTCCCGCGCGCCCAGCAAAACGTTCTCTTGGGCGAAGCGCGCCACGGCGCTGGCCGCCCGATTTGGCCAGGGCGCGACGGCCGCATGATTCAAATAGCGAAGGCCTGGAGCCTGTACAAATTCATCAAGAAACGTAGTCATGGTCGGATGATCCGTGCAATTTGGCGCAAGTTAGGCATAATACGCGGCTTCGAATTTTGACCCCTACAGACCTTTTTCTTATGCACAAAGAACCTCGTAAGGTCCGTGAGTTTCGTCGCCGCGAGCAAGAAATTCTCGACACCGCGCTCAAGCTGTTCCTCGAACAAGGTGAAGACAGTGTCACCGTCGAGATGATCGCTGATGCCGTGGGTATCGGCAAAGGCACCATCTATAAGCACTTCAAGTCCAAGGCGGAGATCTATCTGCGCCTGATGCTCGATTACGAGCGTGACCTGAACGAGCTGCTGCACTCTGCCGATGTCGACAAGGATAAGGAAGCCCTGTCCCGGGCCTACTTCGAATTTCGCATGCGCGACCCGCAACGCTACCGGTTGTTCGATCGCCTGGAAGAGAAAGTGGTCAAGGGCAACCAGGTGCCAGAGATGGTCGAGGAGTTGCACAAGATCCGCGCCTCCAACTTCGAGCGCCTGACCCTGTTGATCAAGGGCCGGATCAGCGAAGGCAAGCTTGAAGACGTGCCGCCGTATTTCCACTACTGCGCATCCTGGGCGCTGGTGCACGGCGCCGTGGCGCTGTATCACTCGCCGTTCTGGAGCAATGTGCTGGAAGACCAGGAAGGTTTCTTCCAGTTCCTGATGGATATCGGCGTGCGCATGGGTAACAAGCGCAAGCGCGATACCGACACCCCAGGCAGCTGATTCATTCAGCAGCCTTATTGCGCCATGTTTCCCTGTATGGCGCAGTGCCCCAGGAATATACTCAGGCTTAGGTATTGCTAAAACTTGATTTGTGAGTCAAGTTTTAGCTTTTCCGCACCGACTTCCGCCGGAGTAATCCATGATCGTTGACCGACAAGGCAGGCGCTTCCGCAATTTGCGCGTCAGCCTGACCTCCGCCTGCAACTATGCCTGTACCTACTGCGTGCCTAACGGCAAGCGGCTGGTGGCTGCGCAGGACGAGCTGTCGGCCGAAGCCATGGCGCGCGGGGTTGCGTACCTGATCGAGGCGGCTGGCATCGAGCGGCTGCGCATTACCGGCGGTGAGCCGCTGGTGAGCCCGAAGCTGGAAACCTTCATGCGAGCGGTCGGGCAGATGGGCCTGGATGAGATCAGCCTGACCACCAACGGCCAGTTGCTGGGCAAAAAGCTGCCTTTGCTGGTGGATGCCGGCATTCGGCGGATCAACGTTTCCCTCGATACCCTGGACCCAGCGGCCTTTCGCGGTATCGCTCGCGGTGGCGATCTGCCGACGGTGCTCGATGGCATGCAGCAGGCCCGCGCCGCGGGCATCAAGATCAAGGTCAACATGGTACCGCTGCGCGGGCAGAACCTGGACCAGGTGATGCCCTTGCTCGAATACTGCCTGGAGCGCGGCTATGAACTGCGTTTTATCGAATTGATGCGCATGGGCCACCTGGCCTCTGACTCGAATGCCTTCCTGCAGCAGTTCGTCAGCCTCCAGCAGCTACTCGGCCTGATTGGCGAGCAATACGAATACCTGCAAGCCGATGCGCCGGTGGATGCCACGGCGGTGCGCTATGAAATCCCCGGGCTCGGCCATTTTGGCGTGATCGCCAATGAAAGCGTGCCGTTCTGCCGGACCTGCTCGCGCCTGCGCCTGTCGTCCACGGGCTGGTTGCATGGCTGCCTGTCATCGAGCAATCGGCATTATGTCGGCGACCTGCTGGACAAGCCCCGTCACCAGGCCTTGCCGGCGTTGCAACGGCTGTTGGTGAAGGCCCTGGGGGACAAGCAGGAAGTGGCATTTTCCGGTGGCGCAACCGTGATGAAAATCATCGGCGGCTGAGCTGGCGCGGAAGCTGCATCTTGCCCGGATTCGCCGGTTTTCCGTCACCGGCTTCTGGAGGGTAAGGATGCGTAGCCTGGTTTTGCTGCTGGCGGTTGTCACGCTTGGCGGCTGCATGACTGTCAGCGACATGGGTGAAGGGGTTCGCGATCAGATGAGCGACGCCGGTTTTCTCGATCACAGCGACAGCCGTCGGGTGAACAACCTGCGTATTCAGCCAGACTCGTTCATCTACATTGCCCAGGGCCCGTTTGCTCCGCCTGGCAGTGCCGAGCCGCGCCCCAACGTGGTTGCCGAACAGGCTTTCAACGGCTTTATCGAGTATTTTCCGATGGTCCGTCGCGCCCGCGCGCCCGAGGGCCTGGATGCCGCCATGGGCGAGGCACGGGCTGCAGGCGCCCATTATCTGCTCTACACCCGCTTTGCCAGCGCCGATGACCGCATCGGCAACTCGGATGAATGGCTCGATCAAGAGGCGGTGGATCGCCTGGGTATCGACAAAGGGGTGATTCAACTGATGTTGATCGAGACCAGCACCCAGTATTTGATTGATACTGCACGGATCAAGAGTCGTGGCGGTTTACTGACGTTCCACGACACCAGGCCAGAAGATCTGCTGGGCCCGCCGCTGGCGCAATATGCGCGTAGCCTGCTGGGCCTGGGCGATCAGTAGTTCAACGGGAGAACAACATGAGTGGTGCGCAAAAAGCTAACGATCTGCTGGGGCAAATCCCCAAGTCCAAAGGCTTGCCGCCGGTTCATCTGTGGAACCCCGACTTCTGTGGCGACATCGACATGCGCATCGCCCGCGACGGCACCTGGTACTACCTGGGCACGCCCATCGGGCGCAAGCCGATGGTCAAGCTGTTCTCCACCATCATGCGCCGCGACGGTGACGATTATTTCCTGATCACCCCGGTGGAGAAGGTCGGGATCAAAGTGGATGACGCGCCTTTCGTGGCCGTGACCCTGGAGGTGCAAGGCGAGGGCGAGGCCCAGGTACTGCGTTTCACCACCAACGTCGAGGAAGTCACCGAAGCCGGGCCAGAGCACCCTCTGCGAGTGGTCATCAACCCGCAGACCCAGGAACCAGCCCCTTATGTGCACGTACGGAGCAACCTCGAAGCCTTGATCCATCGCAACGTGTTCTACCAACTGGTCGAGCTCGCCGTCACCCGCGAACTCGACGGCCAGCGCTGGCTGGGGGTTTACAGCGGTGGCGAGTTTTTCCCCATCGGGCTCGAGCCCTGATCGCGACTCACACGAGCACCCTACGCCTCCTGCAATGCCTTGCTCGTGACCAGCCAGCGCCACAACAACCGCCCGACCGTGATCAGCCAGTTCAACAGCGCCACGCCCAGCACCACCAGCAACATCGCCGGCAGCCCTTGCTCGACGATGATCCTGCCCGCCAGCCAGGGAAAGCCAAAAACCCCGACAAAATAGCCCAGGCTGAACAGCAGCAGGGCTTGAGAGGTGCTGCCGGGCGGCGCTTCGTTGGCGGCCAGGCCATTGATCACCGAGTAGGTCAGGCCGTAGCCGATGCCCAGCACCACGGCTGCCAGCAGGTAGCTGATGGCATCGTCGACGACGAAGCCGAACATCAGCACCGACACCACCATCAACCCCGACAGCAGGCACGATGCCCAGTAAGGGTCGCGCTTGACCACGAAGCTGGCAATCAGCATGCGGCTGGTAATCGCCGCGCTCATGAACCCGAGAAAGAACAGCGAGTAATCCAGCGCACGCGCGGCGGCGTAGCTGGTCTGAAAGCTCGACAGCCCGCCGAAGACGCAACCACCCAGACCCACCATGATGATCGGGAACAGCGCCCTGGAGGACATCACCCGAACCGTCGCTGCCCAGGAAATGCGCGAAAGCGCGGCATTGCCCAGCTGATTGGGTCGTTGCGAAAGCACCGCACCCAGGCGCCAGAACAGCAGCGCACCGATCAGGCTGGCGAGGGCGGCAAGGAAAAACGCGCTGCTCAGTGGATAACCCAGGGCGCTGGCGGCGCGCCCCAGCAAGGGCCCGGACCCGATGCCGGTCATCATGCTGCCCGACAGCAGGGCGAAATACCTGGTCCGTTGTGCTGCGGGCACCAGCATGGCCACGATGATCGGCCCCAGGGTGTAGAACACGCCCCAGCCCAGGCCCAGGGTCAGGCCAAAAAACAGCAAGGCGCTGCCAAAGCCCGGCGTCAGGGCAAACCCCAGGCTGGCCAGCACCAGCAGGCCGCCGAACAGGGCAATCGAACGCGCGGCACCGAACAGGTCCGACAAATGCCCGGAAACCAGCACCGCGGCGAAGGTGCTGAGCATCGCCGCAGAAATCACGCTGCCGGCATCGTGCTCGTTACCGCCCCGTGAGCTGATCAGCAGGGACAGTAAAAAGGTCGAGCCGTAGGACAACGACAGCAGGTAGCTGGCGAGGCAGAACAGGCCAAACAGTTTTCCCGCAACGGCGGAGTCCGGAGTAGAGCGACGGGGCATGGCGATATCTCGTGACCGGTAGGTTTGTCGAACCCTTATCTACCACGGCCAGCCCGAGTGTTTGTTCTGTGGTTGGCGGTTTCAGGGTTAGCGGATAGCGGAGTAACCCCTGGGCAGCGCGAGTCCTTTGATCAGCACCAGCGTTGCCTGGAGAAAATTTGACAGTGCCATGTGACGAACGTCGATCGGCGACATAGTATGGCGTTTTCATTCGTTCTCAAGGGACGTCCATGTCGATCGAGATCCGCCCGGCCACACCCAGCGATGCCCCGCAAATTCTCGCCTTCATCACCGAGCTGGCGGATTACGAGCGCGCCCGCCACGAAGTCATCGCCAGTGTCTCCGATATCGAACGCAGCCTGTTCAGTGAAGGTGCCACCGCTCACGGCCTGATCTGTCTGCGCGATGGCCTGCCGATCGGGTTTGCAGTGTTTTTCTTCAGCTATTCGACCTGGCTGGGCAGTAACTGCCTGTACCTTGAAGACCTGTACATCACGCCCGAGCAGCGCGGCGGTGGCGCAGGCAAATACTTGCTGCGCCACCTGGCGAAGATTGCTTGCGCCAACGACTGCGGGCGTTTTGAGTGGAGTGTGCTGGAGTGGAACACCCCAGCCATCGAGTTCTACAAATCCCTCGGCGCCCAGCCCCAGGAAGAGTGGGTGCGCTATCGCATGGACGGCAATGTCCTGCGTGATTTCGCCGAGGGGCGCTGAAGCGTTGCTCAGGCCTTGAGGGTCGCCATGTCGATGACAAAGCGATACTTCACATCACCGGCGATCATGCGCGCGTAAGCCTCGTTGATCTGGCGGATATCGAGCATTTCGATGTCACAGGTGATCCCGTGTGCAGCGCAGAAATCCAGCACTTCCTGGGTTTCGGCAATGCCGCCAATCAGCGAGCCAGCGAGGACCCGGCGGCTCATCACCAGTTTGCCGGCGTGGACCGGTGGATCGACGGGTTCAATCAAGCCCACCAGGATGTGCACACCGTCAAACCGCAGGGTGTCGAGGTAGGGGTTGAGGTCGTGCTGCACCGGGATGGTGTCGAGCAGGAAATCGAACTGTCCGGCCGCCGCAGCCATCTGCGCGGCATCGGTGCTGACGATCACGTGGTCGGCCCCCTGGCGACGCCCTTCTTCAGCCTTGCTCGCCGAGCGAGTGAACAGCGTCACTTCGGCGCCCATGGCCTTGGCGAACTTGATCCCCATGTGGCCCAGGCCTCCCATGCCGAGAATGCCGACCTTGTCGCCAGCCTTCACGCCGTAGTGCTTGAGTGGCGAATAGGTGGTGATACCGGCGCAGAGGATCGGTGCGGCGCTGGCTGCGTCCAGTTGCGGCGGGATGCGCACCACAAAGTGTTGATTGACCACGATGCTGTCGGAGTAGCCGCCCATGGTGTTGCTGCCGTCGACCCGGTCCGGGGTGGCGTAGGTCATGGTCGGGCCTTCGAGGCAGTACTGCTCCAGGTCAGCCTGGCAGGCTTCGCAGTGGCGGCACGAGTCGACCATGCAGCCGACGCCGACCAGGTCGCCGACTTTATGTTGGCTGACGTCGGCGCCGATGGCTGTGACCCTGCCGACGATCTCGTGGCCCGGCATCAGCGGGTAAACGGCAATCCCCCATTCGTTGCGTGCCTGGTGAATGTCGGAGTGGCAGACGCCGCAGTAGAGGATCTCGATTGCGACGTCGTCAGCTCGTGGGCTACGACGTTGGAATTGCACGGGGGCGAGGGGAGTGGTGGCCGACTGGGCGGCGTAACCGATGGCGGTGTACATGATGAACCTCGCAAAAACAGTGACAGGAGAGGCGGCGCATTCTGGGCGCCAAGGCGGTCAACGGCCATGGCGATTCCTCCGGGTGTCATGCCTAATCCTCCGGCATCGGCCTGCCAAGGCTCGCATTGGCGAGCAGACCTGCGATGATGCTTTCATCCCATTTTTGCGAAGTTTTTCCTATGTTGCTGACCCGTCATCTCGACGCCAATGCCAGCCTGGTGGCGTTGATCGAGCCGCTGGCCACCGGTGATGGCTTCACCCCGACCGCGTTGCCCGGCGTGCAGGTACTGCGCGCCAGTTGCGATGTTGCCCGCGGCCCTCATATCTATGAGCCGAGCCTGATGATCATCGCCCAGGGCAGCAAACTGGCGTACCTGGGGCCGCGGACCATGGAGTATGGGGCCGGGCATTACCTGATCCAGGCATTGCCGGTGCCCTTCGAATGCGAAACCTATGCCTTGCCCAATGCCCCCTTGCTGGGGGTCTCGGTGGCGATTGACCGGGTGCTGCTGGGGGAGTTGGTGCTGGCCATGGGGCTGGCGCCAGGGCGGCCCGGTGCCGCACAGACACCCGAGTCGATGACCTCGGTGGTGCTCGACGACGGCATGCGCGGTTGTGTCGAGCGGTTGTTGTCGTGCCTGCACGATCCGCTGGAAGCTCGGATCATGGGGCCGGCGCGCCTGCGTGAATTGTTGTTCACCGCCCTGCGCGGGCCCCAGGCCGATGTGCTGCGGGCGCTGGTGGAGCAGCAGGGCCAGTTCGCCCGCGTCGCGGCGTCGATCAGCCATCTGCATGCGCACTACAACGAGCCGTTGAACGTCGAGACCCTGGCCAGCTGCGCCAACATGAGCGCCTCGACTTTCCATGAACACTTCAAGCGCAGCACCCTGTTGTCGCCGGTGCAGTACTTGAAGCGCCTGCGCCTGCTCAAGGCTCAGACTTTGCTGGTGGCCGAGGGCCTGGGCGTGGCGCAGGTGGCGCACCGGGTCGGTTATCAGAGCACGTCGCAGTTCAGTCGCGAGTACAAGCGCTACTTCGAGCGCAACCCGGGGGACGAGCGCGCCGCTTGACCCAGCCGTGCGCTGCTCGGCAGCTGCTACCAGAGCTTTATTGCAGGCAACAAAAAGGCCCCCATTCGGGCAATGCTGTTCAGTTAAGGAGTGCGATGCTTTTGTAGGAGCGAGCTTGCTCGCGAAAAACGTCAACGATAACGCGTGTGTTCAGTATAAACGCGGCGTCTTTGAGTTCTTCGCGAGCAAGCTCGCTCCTACAAAGTGTGACGTTCCCTTAACTGAACAGCATTGCCCCATTCGGGAGCCTTGATGTTCAGGCATACGGCTTACATGTTCGGGTAAGTCGGTCCGCCCGCGCCTTCCGGCGTCACCCAGGTGATGTTCTGCGCAGGGTCCTTGATGTCACAGGTCTTGCAGTGCACGCAGTTCTGGGCGTTGATCTGGAAGCGTTTCTCGCCGTCTTCCTTGGTGATCACTTCATACACACCGGCCGGGCAGTAGCGCTGCGCAGGCTCGTCGTAGAGCGGCAGGTTCTTGCTGATCGGGATGCTCGAGTCGGCCAGCTTGAGGTGGCACGGCTGCTCTTCTTCGTGGTTGGTACCGGAGATGAACACCGAGCTGAGCTTGTCGAAGCTGAGTTTGCCGTCGGGTTTCGGGTAGTCGATCTTCTTGCAGTCGGCCGCCAGCTTCAGGCACGCGTAGTCTGGCTTGGTGTCGTGCAGGGTGAATGGCAGCTTGCCACCGAAGATGTTCTGGTCGAGCCAGTTGACCCCACCACCGACAATCGCGCCGAACTTGTGGATCGCTGGACCGAAGTTGCGGCTGGCGAACAGTTCTTCGTACAGCCAGCTTTTCTTGAAGCTGTCGACATAGGTCGTCAGTTCGTCGCCGCCTTCGGATTCGGCGAACAGGCGATCAGCTACCGCTTCAGCCGCGAGCATGCCGGACTTCATCGCCGTATGGCTGCCTTTGATCTTGGCGAAGTTCAGGGTGCCCAGGTCGCAACCGATCAGCGCGCCGCCCTTGAAGACCATTTTCGGCAACGAGTTCAGGCCGCCTTTGCAGATTGCCCGGGCGCCGTAGCTGATGCGCTTGCCGCCTTCCAGGTATTGCTTGAGCACCGGGTGATGCTTGAGGCGCTGGAACTCGTCGAATGGCGACAGGTAGGTGTTGCTGTAGGACAGGTCGACGATCAGGCCCACGACCACCTGGTTGTTTTCCAGGTGATAGAGGAACGAGCCGCCGGTGTTCTCGGTGCCCATGATATCCAGCGGCCAGCCGGCGGTGTGGACCACCAGGCCAGGCTGGTGCTTGGCCGGGTCGATTTCCCAGATTTCCTTGAGGCCGATGCCGTAGTGCTGGGCGTCGGCATCGCTGTCCAGGTTGAAGCGCTTGATCAGTTGCTTGCCAATGTGGCCGCGGCAACCTTCGGCGAACAGCGTGTACTTGCCGCGCAGTTCCATGCCGGGGGTGTACAGGCCTTCTTTCGGATTACCTTCGCGATCGACGCCCAGGTCACCAGTGATGATCCCGCGGACCACGCCATTTTCGTCGAACAGGGCTTCCTGTGCGGCGAAGCCGGGGTAGATTTCCACGCCCAGGTTCTCGGCCTGCTGGGCGAGCCAGCGGCACAGGTTGCCCAGGGAGATGATGTAGTTGCCTTCGTTGTGCATGGTCTTGGGCACAAAGAAGTCAGGAACCTTGACGGACGCCTCGGGGTTGCGCAGCACATAGATGTCATCGCGCACGACCGGGGTGTTGAGCGGGGCGCCGAGCTCTTTCCAGTCCGGGAACAATTCGTTCAGGGCTCGAGGTTCGAACACCGCGCCGGACAGGATATGCGCACCGACTTCGGAGCCTTTTTCGACCACGCAGACGCTAATTTCCTTACCGGCTTCGGCGGCCTTCTGCTTCAATCGGCAGGCGGCGGAAAGACCAGCGGGGCCGGCACCGACGATGACCACGTCGAATTCCATGTATTCGCGTTCCACAGGTTATCTCCTACTCAAGGCTCAACAGTTTTTTTTCTAATTGGAGGTTTGGTGTAGCCTCGATCAATTGCTCTGCCCTGTGGGCAGGAGGACAATCGAGGGCCCACCTTTCTCTCTAGGTGGCGCATTATATCTACACCACTCTCAGCGTCCAATACAAACGTTTGTTTGAAATTGCTGGAAGCCAGATAAATCAAAGAAGCGCGGCTTATAACTGACCATTTTGCCGTATTGACCGGAATAGGCGTTCCGGTCAAGATACGGGCGGTTTTGCGCTCGCCGTAGGCTGACTGTTGGTTTCAAGAGCACCTCTAAAGACAGGGCGAAGGCAGTACAAGGTGATGCGCAATGTGGGTTCGCGGCGAAGTCTACACGCTGTGAAAACGAATGACTTGTCAGTCACCACTGACGAACGGTCATTTGCCTCCTGAGCAGGATTACCCGATACACAGCCCGGCGTTTTTAGAGGTGCCCTTGTGCCCGATGAGCATCAACCGCCAGGTTCGCCTAGGCGACTTTCTTTTCACCGGAGAGTAACGAGGAATCCATGAAGGTTCTTGTAGCTGTCAAACGAGTGGTCGACTATAACGTCAAGGTCCGCGTCAAAGCGGATAACTCCGGCGTCGATCTCGCTAACGTCAAGATGTCGATGAACCCTTTCTGCGAAATCGCAGTGGAAGAAGCCGTACGCCTGAAAGAGAAAGGTGTTGCGACTGAAATCGTCGTCGTCTCCATCGGCCCGTCCACCGCTCAAGAGCAACTGCGCACCGCGCTGGCTCTGGGTGCCGACCGCGCCATCCTCGTCGAATCCGCCGAAGACCTGACTTCCCTGGCCGTTGCCAAGTTGTTGAAAGCTGTTGTCGACAAGGAACAGCCGCAACTGGTGATCCTCGGCAAACAAGCGATCGACAGCGACAACAACCAGACTGGCCAGATGCTCGCTGCATTGAGCGGCTACGGTCAGGGCACCTTCGCTTCGAAAGTCGAAGTGTCTGGCGACAGCGTTGCCGTGACTCGTGAAATCGACGGCGGCGCGCAGACAGTTTCCCTGAAACTGCCAGCCATCGTCACCACCGACCTGCGTTTGAACGAGCCGCGTTATGCGTCCCTGCCAAACATCATGAAAGCCAAGAAGAAGCCGCTTGAAGTGCTGACTCCGGATGCTTTGGGCGTTTCCACCGCCTCCACCAACAAGACCCTGAAAGTCGAAGCGCCGGCTGCACGCAGCGCGGGTATCAAGGTCAAGTCGGTGGCTGAGTTGGTCGAGAAACTGAAAAACGAAGCGAAGGTGCTTTGAGCTTAGGAGCCTAATCATGACTATCTTGGTAATCGCTGAACACGACAACAAGGTTGTGGCCCCGGCCACCCTGAACACCGTGGCTGCCGCTGCGAAAATCGGTGGCGACATCCACGTCCTGGTCGCTGGCCAGAACGTTGGCGCGGTGGCTGAAGCCGCTGCAAAAATCGCTGGCGTGAGCAAAGTTCTGGTAGCCGACAACGCGGCCTACGCTCACCAACTGCCGGAAAACGTTGCGCCACTGGTTGCCGAGCTGGGCGCTGGCTACAGCCACATCCTGGCTGCCGCCACTTCCAACGGCAAAAACATCCTGCCGCGCGTTGCCGCGCAGCTGGACGTTGACCAGATCTCCGAGATCATCTCGGTAGAAAGCGCTGACACCTTCAAGCGCCCGATCTACGCCGGTAACGCGATCGCCACCGTGCAATCGAACGCCGCCGTAAAAGTGATCACCGTGCGTGCCACCGGTTTCGACCCGGTTGCAGCTGAAGGTGGTTCGGCTGCTGTTGAAGCGGTTGCTGCTGCTCACGATGCTGGCACCTCCAGCTTCGTTGGCGAAGAGCTGGCCAAATCCGATCGTCCGGAACTGACCGCTGCCAAGATCGTCGTTTCTGGCGGTCGCGGCATGCAGAACGGCGACAACTTCAAACACCTGTACGCCCTGGCCGATAAGCTGGGCGCTGCTGTCGGCGCTTCCCGTGCCGCGGTTGACGCAGGTTTTGTACCCAACGACATGCAGGTCGGCCAGACCGGCAAGATCGTTGCTCCACAGCTGTACATCGCCGTCGGTATTTCCGGCGCGATCCAGCACTTGGCCGGCATGAAAGACTCCAAAGTGATCGTTGCGATCAACAAGGACGAAGAAGCGCCGATCTTCCAGGTGGCTGATTACGGCCTGGTGGCGGACTTGTTCGAAGCCATCCCTGAGCTGGAGAAGCTGGTCTAATCCAGCGGCTTCACTTATAAAGAGCCCGGCCTTTTGGCCGGGCTTTTTATTGTCCGCGAGTTGAGAGTGGAGACATACGCCATGGATTTGCGTCGCTTGAGCGGTTGGTCGATGTTCCTCGGCCTGACCCTATTGCCCCTTGTATCGAACGCTGCCGGCAAATGCGAACGCCTGGTGGTGACCGGCAGCCCCGATGCGCCGCCCTATCTGTGGCAAGACCCGCAGGACCCCGTGCACCTGATCGGCGCCAATGCCGACTTGCTGCAGCAGGTGGCGGCGGAGTTGGGGCTCAAGGTCGAGTTGCGTTATGCCGGCAAGCGCTCCCAGGCGCTGGAGGAGGTGCGCAGCGGGCGCATCGACATGCTGGCGGACGCTCCGCTGGCGACCGGGCAACTGGAGGCGCTGGACTACATACACCCGGCGCTGGCCAGCAATGACTACCTGGTATGGACCCGCAATGGTTCGACGCTGGACTACAGCGAGGCCAAGGATTTGAGTGGGCATCTTGGCGCGGTGTCGCAGCAGGCACGGCTGACCCAGGATTTCGCAGCGTTCGCGCAATCGCAACTGACCCTGGTCAGTACGCCGAACCTGACCCAGGCGTTTCAGAAATTGCTGCTGGGCGAAGTGGAGTTTGTGTTGGCGGGGCGGTACGCCGGGATGGCCATGACACAGACCCTGAGTATCGCCAACGACGTGCAGGCTTACGCCCAACCGGTGGATAAACCCGGGCTGTTTCTGGCTATTTCCCACAACTCGGCGTGCAACGATCCATGGTTGCGCGGACAGTTAGCCAAAAAGATGACAGAATTGCCCGCGTCCGGTCTGACTGAGGCCGTGCTACAGCGCAATCTGGAGCGCTGGAAAGCACAATTGAAACAGCCCGTCAGCACCCCAAAACAGTAGGGATTTTTAGTGACTATTCGACCTCTTTTCGCTGCCCTGGCCGTCACGGCTCTGGCGGGTTGTGCAGCCGATCCGGCGCCGAATGAACAAATGCGTTTGACCGGGCAGGCCCTGGAACAGGCGACCGCGGTGGGGGCCACCGCCGAGGAAGTGCCGGAGCTGAAGCTGGCAGAAGGTAAGTACACCCAGGCCAAGGCCGATATGGCCGACCAGTCATTCAAGGATGCCCGGGTGCAGGCCGAGCAGGCCGAACTGGATGCACGCCTGGCCGAGGCCAAGGTCCTGACGCTTAAAAGCCAGGAGCAACTGAACGTTCTCAACACCCGCATCGCGCGCTTGCGCAAGCAGTTGGGAGACGCCCAATGAAGCTTGCGAATGGCGTCCTCGGCGGCCTGCTGCTGGCCAGCCTGTACGGGTGTGCGGGCCAGCACAGCGATGTGGCATTGCAACAAGCCTATAACGACTTCCAGAAGGTCAAGGAAGACTCCAACGTATTGCGCATCGCGCCCAAGGACGTGATCCGGGCCGGTGAATCCCTGGCCCGGGCCGATCGCCTGTCCAGCTATTGGGGCAGCGGTGCCGATGTGCAGCACTATTCCTACCTGAGCCAGCGTTACAGTGAGATTGCCCGGCAACATAGCGAGAAAGTGCTCAACGAAGAGCGCGCAGCCAAGCTCGAGCTGGAGCGCCAACGCCTGCAACTGGCATTGCGCGAGGCCAAGTTGCTCAGCGTGCAGCAGCAGGGCAAATGGCTGGAAGAGCAGATCATCAGCCTGGCAACTACCCAGACCGATCGCGGGCTGGTGATGACCCTTGGCGATGTGCTGTTCGACACTGGTGAGGCGGAGCTCAAGAGTTCGGCCAATCGCACGGTGCTGAAAATTGTCCAGTTCCTGCAGCTCAACCCCAAGCGTGTCGTGCGCATCGAGGGTTACACCGACAGCACGGGCGGCAAACAGGAAAACCGCAAACTGTCCCGGGACCGCGCCCAGGCGGTGGCCGACATGCTGATGGACCTGGGTGTTGACGATAAACGTATTCAAGTCGAAGGTTATGGCGATGAATACCCGGTAGAGGCCAACGCTTCCGAGCGGGGCCGGGCGCAGAATCGCCGGGTGGAAATTGTGTTCTCCGACGAAAAAGGCCAGCTCGGCGCTGCCCGCTAAGGTCAGCGTTACTGGAAAGCCCGGCACCTGTAGAGGTGCCGGGTTTTTTTTGGCCTGCCAATCGGCGCACAAAACAGTACAGTTTTTACTGACACTGGGCTGTACGGTCGACTATTGTGGCAACTGTCCCCGTACACTTCTAAACTGTGCCGGTATAGTTCTCTACAAAAATAAAATGCCCGTGAAATCGAGTGCTGCGTCATGACCAATCTTTTGCTCTATCAACGTATCGCTCAGCAGCTGGCTGAGGATATCCGGCGCGGCGTGTATCAGCCTGGCGAGCGTGTGCCTTCGGTGCGCAAGATGAGCTCGCAGCTCAATGTCAGCCATGCGACGGTGCTCCAGGCTTATGCCAACCTGGAAGACCAGGGCCTGATTCGCGCACGTCCGCAGTCGGGTTACTACGTCCACCAGACCCCGGCCCTGACCGCGCCGACCCCGGATATCGCCCGGGTCGAGCGCCCGGGCCTCGTGACCCGCAGCAGCATCATCCAGCAAGTACTGGTGGAGTCACGCCGCGAAGGGGTGTTCCCACTGGGCGCCGCCGTGCCCAGTGTCGACTATCTGCCGGTGCGGGCGCTGCATCAGCAACTGGCCAAGGTCACGCGCTTTCACAGTCCGCGGGCGTTCAGCTACATGTTCAGTCCCGGTTTCGAGCCCTTGCGCCGCCAGGTGGCGATTCGCATGCGCGACGCCGGGGTGGTGGTCGACCCATCCGAAGTAGTGATCACCCACGGTTGTGTCGACGCCCTGCAGATGTCCTTGCGCGTGCTGACCCGCCCCGGTGACCTGATTGCCGCAGAGTCGCCGACCTATTACGGCCTGTTGCAACTGGCCGATCTGCTCGGCCTCAAAGTCATCGAGATTCCCAGTGATCCGTCCACCGGCATGAGCCTGGAAGCCCTGCAACTGGCCGCCAACCAGTGGTCGATCAAGGCTCTGGTGCTGACCACCCGCCTGAGCAACCCCCTGGGTGGCACCATGCCGGAAGAGCGGCAGAAACAACTGCTGCGCCTGGCCTCGGACTTTGATATCCAGGTGGTCGAAGACGATATCTACGGCGAATTGATGTTCGAACAGGGGCGCACCAAGTCCCTCAAGGCCTATGACCGCCTGGATCGGGTGATCTACTGCTCGAGCTTTTCCAAGACTCTGTCCCCCGGGGTGCGCATCGGCTGGATGATCGCCGGCAAGTACCAGCAGGAAATCCAGCGGCTGCAGACCTTCAGTACCCATTCGGCCTGCAGCGTCACGCAGATGGGCATCGCGGCCTACCTGGAGAACGGCGGTTACGATCGACACCTGCGCTACATTCGCCAGGAGTATCGCAAGAACCTCAGTGCGTTCCAGCTGGCAGTGCAGCAGTATTTCCCCGAAGGCACCCAGATGACCCGACCCACTGGCGGTTTCATCCTGTGGGTCAGTTTGCCGGGACGGGTCAATACCCAGGAACTGCACGTGCGGGCTTTGCAGCAGGGGATCAGCATCGCCCCGGGACTGATTTTCAGTAACACCGAGCAGTTCAACCACTGCATTCGCTTGAACTGCGGCATCCCCTGGAACCGTGAAGCCGAGCGAGCCTTGATGACACTGGGCATGCTCGCGACCCAGCTGTGCCAGGAAACCGCCAGCGGTTTTTGAGGCATCGCCGGGGCTGATCGAGATGGGCGCTTGTCAGCGCCCTTGCAACAGGCGAGCATATGGCCCTCTGCCGTTAGTGCTGTAGGGGTTATGAAAGCGATTTTTCCTGTTGGTCTGGTGTTGGTCTGCTTGCTGAGTGTGTTTAATTGGGGGAGCGCGATAGCGGCGACGACCCCGGATAAAGCGGTTTCCAGTACGTCAACGACTAAGGTGGCACCCACCACGCCGGTCAAAAAAGTCGCGCCCGTGAAAAAAGCGGACGTTGCGAACAAACCCGTTGCGCACAAGCCACGCCCGCCGATTGCCTCGAAATCCAAGGCCGCCAGCGAAGTGGTGCGCACCACTGAGTTACCGTCCACCAATATCGACCTGAGCCTGCCTCCGGAAATGGTCCGCCAGTTGCAACCCATTGGCACTGTCCCGATCGTCAAGCGCGCACCTTTGCTGCCGCCACTGTTCGAGGAAAAACCCAAGGAAGAAAGCAAGTTCCAGCTTAACGGCCGGCTGATTTCCAACGAAATGCAATTGCAACTGCGCAACGAAGAGCGCCGGGAAATCGAAGGCGCGGCCCTGGAATTCCAGTTCAATCAGTAAAACCCGACGGCAGGTGTGACCTGGCGAGCTGACACTTTGTCGCAAGACTGATCAGTCACGCGTATTTGCGCGAAAACCCCTGGGCGGCCAATTTCAAACGGCTGTTTAAGCGGGTACTCTAGTCCCCGTCATTCCACACTCCCGAGGAGCTTGTCGTCATGAAATGCCGAGAAGGCTGTGGCGCCTGCTGCATTGCCCCTTCCATCAGTACACCGATTCCCGGCATGCCCCATGGCAAGCCCGCGGGCGAACGTTGTGTGCAACTGTCTGTCGATAATCTGTGCAGAATCTTCGGCCAGCCCGAGCGTCCTGCCGTCTGTGGCGCGTTCCAGGCGGATATCGAGGTCTGCGGCAGCAGCCAGGAACAAGCCATCACACTGATCGGCTGGTGGGAGCAAATGACCGCGGCGTAGTGTGTTCAACGAACGGAACTTCAACAATAAGGAACAAGACTATGGGTTCGCTGCATCGTATCGCTGTGCTGTGTGGGTTGAGCGCTGTTCTGGCCTCCACCGTGGTTCAGGCCGAAGACTGGAAAGTTGCCAAGAACGAAGACGGGATCAAGATCTCCCTGAGTGAAGTGCCGGGCTCCGACTACAAGTCCTATCAGGGCGTTACCCTGATGAAGACCACTGTTGCCAAGCTGCGGGCGCTGCAGGAAGACGTGGCCGGGGCCTGTGCCTGGATCCACGAGTGCAAGAGCCAGAAACTGCTCAAGCACGAAGGTGACCAGAGCTGGACCTACACCCAGTTCAATACCCCTTGGCCGGTGACTGCGCGGGACTCGGTGCTGCATATCACCACCGTCGATGGCGCCGATGGCAGCCTGACCCGCAACCTGGAAGGCGTGCCGAAATACATTCCGGAGGAAAAGGGTTTTGTCCGGGTAACCGAGGTCAAGGGCTTCTGGAAGTTCGTGCCCAAGGGCGATCAGGTCGAAGTGACCTATCAAGTGCACACAGAGCCAGGTGGTAGCGTGCCGGCGATGGTCGCCAACAAGTTTGTGGTCGATGCACCTTTCGAGACCCTCAAGGCCCTCAAGGAACGTGCCGAGAAGTAAGCACGCCTGTTCCAGGCCATCGGAACAACAGGGTTGGTGATAGCAACCCTGTTGCCAGGGCAGTTCTTCGAGGGGCAGGGAACGAATGCCCGGCGACCCGGGTCGAGATGGAAGTAAGCCCATCTACGGGTTTTATCGAGGAGGCACCGATGCAAAAGTGGGAAATCACCTTTGTGGATGATCATGGTGTGCAAAGCGTCGAACGCTTCGACTGCGAGCACCAACCTGACATGGAAAAGGCCGCGCAACTGATTCGCGCCAAACTTCTCCCGGTCCCGGCCGAGCTGGATCTCAATGACCTGGAAGGTCGCACCGACGACCCGACGCTCAAGAGCCTCAAAGATCAGAACAGCATTCAAATCCTCAGCATCTCCCCGATTCCATAATCCCTTCTGTAACCAGGCCTTGGCACGCGCTCCGAGTTGGAGCTACTCTGCAAGCGAGATCAGCGAATGGATCGCTAAGGTCTGGTCTTGTCAGCTACATGCTTGTGTCCCGGCGGCAATCTGATTGCCGTAGCGCCTGCACCATTCGGTTGCCGGCGCGTGGAGTACGGAAAGTCTATCCATTGGAAGTAGGAGGACGTTTCATGAGCACAGCCTATCAAGAAGACATCAGCAGCAGCGTGCTGCGCCGCATGAAAGAAGGCGGTTTTGATTTTTCACGGTTCCATCCCATCGAGTTCTACGCCATTTTCCCCGACGAGGAGGGGGCACGCAGGGCGGCAGGACAATTTCGCGGTGAATCCTTGAATGCACAGATCAGTGTGCGCGACGACGGTGCCTGGTACCTGGAACTGAGCAAGGTGATGTACGCCACCTACGGCGGCATTGGCGATTTTGAACAGGACTTCGAGGCGGTGGTCGAGCCTTTGGGGGGAATCATCGAAGGTTGGGGCGTCAAGCAGGAGGTACGAGGGCAACTCGCATAACACTATGAATAGCGACATCACTCAGCGACGGCTGACCCTTTGGGTCGGCCGTTTTCATTTGGGCTGGGGCAAACGCCAGGCAAAAAAAAGCCACCTGAGCAGGTGGCCAAAAGGGAAGAGGGGTAGCCAGCAAGCGAGCGGTGCCGCTTGCTGCGTGATGGGCCAATTATCCGCGTGCCTAGGCGGGCAGTGAAATGAACTATGGCTATGCTGCTAATAGCCATAAGCATTGCTTCGCAATGAAGCGCGGGCGATCAGGTGGGGGCGTTTGCTGCACGGGATTGGTGCGAAGCCTTCGGGGTGAAAATCCAACTGGTTGATACTAAAGGGTTTATGCCGCTGGCACGGGCCTTGCGATGCCAAGGTGTCCGGGTGACAAGGAGTACGGCATGATCCGCACCTATTTTGATGAGATGTACGATGCCAGCGGCCAGGTCCGCGCGCATTATCGAGAATTCGCCCGTTGGTTGGCCCAAACGCCTGACGAGCTGCTGGCTCAACGCCGACGCGAGGCCGATCTGTTGTTTCATCGCGCCGGGATTACCTTCACTCTCTATGGCGACGAGCAGGGCACCGAGCGCCTGATTCCCTTCGACACCATTCCGCGCAGCATCCCCGCCAGCGAGTGGCGGATTGTCGAGCGTGGCTGCATCCAGCGGGTCAAGGCGCTGAACATGTTCCTCGCCGACCTCTATCACGAACAACGCATTATCAAGGCAGGCATCATCCCGGCCGAGCAGGTGCTGGCCAACGAACAGTACCAACTGGCCATGCAGGGCCTGGACCTGCACCGCGACATCTATTCGCACATCTCCGGGGTCGACCTGGTGCGCGATGGCGACGGCAGCTACTACGTGCTGGAAGACAACCTGCGCACTCCCAGCGGCGTGAGCTACATGCTCGAAGACCGCAAGATGATGATGCGCCTGTTCCCTGAGCTGTTCGCGGCCCAGCGTATTGCGCCCATCGACCACTACCCGAACCTGCTGCTCGACACCCTGAAAAGCTCCAGCCCCATCGATAATCCGAGCGTGGTGGTACTGACCCCGGGACGCTTCAACAGTGCGTTTTTCGAGCACGCCTTCCTGGCCCGGGAAATGGGCGTGGAACTGGTGGAAGGCGCGGACCTGTTCGTGCGTGACGACAAAGTCTTCATGCGCACCACCGATGGCCCCAAGGCCGTCGATGTGATCTACCGGCGGCTCGACGACGCCTTCCTCGATCCGCTGGCATTCAACCCGGACTCGATGCTCGGGGTTCCCGGCCTGCTGGCGTCCTATCGCAGCGGCAATGTGGTGTTGGCCAACGCCATCGGCACGGGTGTGGCGGATGACAAGTCGGTGTATCCGTTCGTCACCGAGATGATCCGTTTCTACCTCGATGAGGAGCCGATCCTGAAAAACGTGCCGACCTGGCAGTGTCGCAACCCGGCGGAACTGTCCCACGTGCTGGCCAACCTGCCCGAGCTGGTGGTCAAGGAAACCCAGGGTTCCGGCGGCTACGGCATGTTGGTCGGACCGGCAGCGACGGCGGCCGAGATCGAACAGTTCCGCGCACGGATCAAGGCCAAGCCCCATGCCTATATCGCCCAGCCGACGTTGTCCCTGTCGACCTGTCCGACCTTCGTCGAGAACGGCATCGCCCCGCGGCATATCGATCTGCGCCCGTTCGTCTTGTCGGGCCGTGAAACCCGGGTGGTGCCTGGGGGCCTGACCCGCGTCGCCCTGCGCGAGGGCTCTTTGGTGGTCAACTCCTCCCAGGGTGGCGGTACCAAGGACACCTGGGTTGTCGAGGATTAAAGGAAGCTTGCCATGTTGAGTAGAACTGCCTCGGATCTGTACTGGATGTCGCGCTACCTGGAGCGGGCGGAAAACCTCGCACGGATGCTCGACATCAGTTATTCGCTGTCGTTGATGCCGCAGGACGGCCGCGGCGATGGCCTGCACGAACTGGCGATGCCCTTGTTGATCACCGGCACGCTGGACGACTACCTGGAGCGCCATGGCGCGTTGCACGCCGAGCGTTTGCTGCACTTCTTCGCCCTGGACGCCGCCAACCCGGCCAGCATCTATAGCTGTCTCGGGGCCGCGCGGGCCAGCGCCCATGCGGTGCGTGGGCGGATTACCGCCGACATGTGGGAAAACATCAACGCCACCTGGCTGGAAATTCGCGGGATAGCCGAACAGGGCCTTGGGCGTTATGGCATGAGCCGGTTCTGCGAGTGGATCAAGGAACGTTCCCACCTGTTCCGCGGGGCTTCCTACGGCACCATCATGCGCAATGATGCGTTTCGCTTCATTCGCCTGGGCACCTTCATCGAGCGGGCCGACAACACCCTGCGCCTGCTGGATGCGCGCTACGAAATGGCCGGCGATCAGGGCGAGGCGGTCAGCGATGGCACCGCCCACGCCTACTACCAGTGGAGTGCGTTGCTGCGGGCCTTGTCGTCATTCGAGGCCTACACCGAAATCTATCGTGACGCGCCCGGCGCCCAGCAGGTCGCCGAGTTGTTGTTGCTGCGAGCCGATGTCCCCCGTTCGTTGCGTGCCTGCACCGAGGAAATCGACCAGATCCTTGCCCAGTTACCAGGCGCCAACGGCCGTCCAGCCCAGCGCCTGGCGGCGGAAATGGACGCGCGCCTGCGCTACACCGGCATCCAGGAAATCCTCGACGAAGGCCTGCATGCCTGGTTGACCGAGTTCATCCCGCTGGTACGCCAGTTGGGCAATGCCATACACAGTTCCTACCTGGAGGCTGCATGAGACTTTCCATTAGCCACGAGACCACCTATCACTACGAGGACCAGGTGCGGGCGAGCATCCAGTATGTGCGGTTGACCCCCCACGACAGCGAGCGCCAGCACGTACTCAGCTGGCAGCTGGAGCTACCGCGGCCGGTGCGTGCGCAGCTCGACCCGTTCGGCAACATCCTGCATGTGCTGACCCTGGACGAGCCCCACGAAGCCATCATCATCGGGGCGCGCGGGCAGGTGGACATCGATGAGTTGCGCGAGGCCGAACACGAGAGCCAATCGGCCCTGCCATTCCTGCGCTTCACCCGCCTGACCGAGGCCGACGAGGCCCTGCAGGCCTTTGCGACACAACAGTGTCGGCAACGCCGCGACCGCAGCGCGTTGATCGACCTGATGCATGGCCTGAACCAGTACATCACCTACACCCCAGGCGCCACCGAAGTGCAAACCAGCGCCGCGCAAGCCTTCGCCGGCCGTGCCGGGGTCTGTCAGGACCATGCCCACACCTTCATCGCCTGTGCCCGCAGCCTGGGGATCCCGGCGCGTTATGTGTCGGGCTACCTGTACAGCGAAAGCAGCGAACACCTGGCCAGCCATGCCTGGGCCGAAGCCTGGCTGGAAGACGCCTGGTACAGCTTTGACGTGACCAACCAACTGGCCCGTCCCGAGCGCCACCTGAAGCTGGCAGTGGGCCTGGACTACCTCGACGCCTGCCCGGTACGCGGCATGCGCCGCGGTGGCGGTTTTGAACAGATGCACGCCAAGGTCTTCATCTCGCCGCTGCCGGCGCCGGTGATGTCGGTGCAACAGCAGTAGGCGGCGTGCCTGCATCGCGAGCAGGCTCGCTCCCACAGTGGCTCTTGCGGTGATCAACAGGCCTTGTGGGAGACATCCGCGCGCGCTCCGCTTGCTCGCGATGGGGCCACCCGTCAGGGCTTCACCTTGCGCCCCGCCATATGCCGCAAGTACGCCACCAACTGTGCCAACTCTTCATCCTTCAACACCGCCTGGGAGAACCCCGGCATCTTCGCCTGGGGCCATTGGCGCAGGCTTTGCGGGTCGCGGATGTAGCGTTCGAGAAACTGCGCGCCAAAATATTCGGTAGGGCTGTAGGGGATGTTCAGGTCCGGTCCGAACTGCGCGTCACCCGCGCCGTTGAGGCGATGACAGGCCAGGCAGTTTTTCTGGAACAGGGCAAAGCCCAGGTTGATCGGGTCACGGGTGGGGAGGGCAGGGTCCGGCAGCAGGGCCGGGAAACGCTCGGCGACGGCGGCCAGGCGCTTGATGCTGGCGACCTGGAACGGCCATTGCTCAGGGCTGATCCCCGCGGCCTGGGGGTGAGTCCAGACCAGGTAGAACGGACCCGCGCTGGGTTTGCCAGGCGCCAGTGCCGGCCACGGATGCGCCGGGTCTTCAATGGCCAGCCAGGCCTGGGCGCCCTGTGTCGCGAGCAAGGGGGCCGCCGCCAGCTCTGCGGCGAAACCATCCAGGGCCACGGCCTGCAGGTGATGGTCGGCCTTGACGCCCGTCAGCAGCGCTGCCAGTGGCACCGCTCGGTAGTCCATGTCGCGTTTGTAGGAAACGTCGTCAGCAACACGGATGGTCTGTGCCAACGGATGGTGCAGCAGCTCCTCGGTCTGCCAGGTGCGGCTGTCGGCACCCAGGTCGAGCACCAGTTGTGCGGCATGCAAGGGCGTGCCAAGGAGCAAGGCTGCAAGCAGAATCAAAGCTTTCACGTGATTGCCATCCGGTCGTGGTCATGCCGCCAAGGTTGGCACAAGCACACGAGGGCGAACAGCAAGGTGTCGCAACACTTGGCGTTGGATCAGCCAATCACCTTGGTCAGGTTCGGCAGAATCAACAGCAGGGTGGTGGCGAAGAGAATGAGCCCGGCTTGACGCACTTTCGATTGTTTGAACATGGCTGACCGCCTTTTTTGTTATTTCCTGAGCGTCGAATGCTTGCCTGCAAATCTCCATCGGCAAAGCGCTGTAGGGTCCAGCTACCGGGTGCCTCGGCAAAACCCGACGACAACCTCGTAAGCTTTACCTTAGGGGCCACGCGGGCTGTGGCTTAGATCCATTTCATATCAGCTAAGCGCAAAAGGCAGCTAAAAAGGCATGAGGCCTATTGCCATCTGCGTGGTCGCCCTTTTGCTAGACAGTTCGCTGACCTGAAACGGTTAACCCAAATGCTGACGACCGTTCGTCTGAGCATGAGCGTCAAGGCCATTGAGCGTATCGGTCATTGAATCCCTCACCCGTCGGCCTAAGGTGGACACTCATTGATCTTTTACCTGCCCGCCAGTACGAGGATGTCATGACCCAAGCTTTGATTTTCGATGCGATACGCACGCCCCGTGGTCGTGGCAAGGCCGATGGTGCCTTGCACAGCGTCAAGCCGGTGAACCTGCTGGCGGGCCTGCTGGGGGCGCTGCAACAACGTAGCCAGCTCGATACCAGCCAGGTTGATGACATCGTGCTCGGGTGTGTGACGCCGGTCGGCGACCAGGGCGCCGACATCGCCAAGACGGCCGCCCTGGTAGCCGATTGGGATGTCAGCGTCGCTGGCGTGCAGATCAATCGCTTCTGCGCCTCGGGTCTGGAGGCGGTGAACCTGGGGGCCATGAAAGTGCGCTCCGGGTTCGAGGACCTGGTGGTGGTCGGTGGTGTCGAGTCGATGTCGCGCGTGCCGATGGGCAGCGATGGCGGCGCCTGGGCGCTGGACCCGCAAACCAACCTGCACACTCACTTCACGCCACAGGGCGTGGGCGCCGACCTGATTGCCACGCTCGAAGGCTTCAGTCGCGAGGATGTCGACACGTTCGCCTTGCAGTCACAACTCAAGGCCGCCCGGGCGCGCGCAGCGGGGGCGTTCAACAAGTCGCTGATACCGGTGCAGGACCAGAATGGCATCGTGCTGCTCGAGCAGGATGAATTCATCCGCGCCGACACCACCCTTGAAGGCCTGGGCAAACTCAAGCCGAGCTTCGAGATGATCGGGCAGATGGGCTTCGACGCGACTGCGTTGCGGGTCTACAGCCATGTCGAGCGGATCCGTCACGTGCACACCCCGGGCAACAGTTCCGGAATCGTCGACGGGGCGGCGCTGATGCTGATCGGCTCCGAAGCCAAGGGCAAGGCGCTGGGCCTGCAGCCACGGGCGCGGATCGTCGCCACCGCAGTCACCAGCACCGACCCGACCATCATGCTCACCGGCCCCGCACCGGCGACCCGCAAGGCCCTGGCCAAGGCCGGGTTGCGGGTCGAAGACATCGACCTGTTCGAGGTCAACGAAGCGTTTGCCTCGGTGGTGCTCAAGTTCATCAAGGACATGGCCATCGATCCGGGCAGGGTCAACGTCAATGGCGGCTCGATTGCCATGGGGCATCCGCTGGGCGCTACCGGCTGCGCGATTCTCGGCACCTTGCTTGATGAGCTGGAAGCGCGCCAGCAGCGTTATGGCCTGGCCACGCTCTGTGTCGGTGGCGGCATGGGTATCGCCACCATCATCGAACGCCTCTGAGCCCCCTGACTTCAAGGAAACATGTTCATGACTGATGCCATTCGTTACGAAAAAGGTCAGGACCAGATCGTGGTCCTGACCATCGATATGCCGGGCCAGAGCGCCAACACCATGAATGCGCTGTACCGCGAGGCCATGGCTGGCTGTGTCGCGCGGCTGCTCGCCGAGCAGGACAGCATCGCCGGGGTAATCATCACCTCGGCCAAGAAGACCTTTTTTGCCGGCGGCGACCTCAATGAATTGATCAAGGTCGGCAAACCCGAGGCCAAGGCGTTCTACGCCATGGTCCTGGAACTCAAAAGCCAGCTGCGCAGCCTGGAGACCCTGGGTAAACCAGTGGTCGCGGCGATCAATGGCGCGGCGCTGGGCGGTGGCTGGGAAATCTGCCTGGCCTGCCATTACCGGGTCGCCTTGGACCACAGTGCGGTGCAGATCGGCCTGCCGGAAGTGACCCTCGGCCTGTTGCCAGGCGGTGGCGGAGTGGTGCGCATGGTGCGCCTGCTGGGCCTGGAGAAAGCCCTGCCATACCTGCTTGAAGGCAAGAAAGTCCGCGCCCAGAAAGCATTGCAGGCCGGGCTGATCGATGAGTTGGCGCTGGATCACGCTGACATGCTGGCCAAGGCCCGCGCCTGGATCCTGGCCAATCCGGCGGCGGTGCAGCGCTGGGACGTCAAGGGTTACCAGATCCCTGGTGGCACGCCGGCCCATCCCAAGGTCGCGCAGATGCTGGCCATCGCCCCGTCGATCCTGCGCAGCAAGACCCAGGGTTGCCTGCCGGCCCCGGAGAAAATCCTCTGCGCGGCCGTCGAGGGCGCCCAGGTGGATTTCGCCACGGCACAGTTGATCGAAACCCGTTACTTCACCGAGCTCACCACCGGCCAGGTGGCGAAGAACATGATTGGTACCTTCTGGTTCCAGCTCAATCAGATCAATGCCGGCGGTTCGCGGCCGGCGGGTTTTGCGCCGTACCAGACACGCAAGGTCGGGGTGCTCGGTGCGGGCATGATGGGCGCCGGCATTGCCTACGTCAGCGCGGTGGCGGGCATCGAGGTGGTGCTCAAGGACATCAACCTGGCGGCAGCCGAGAAGGGCAAGGCTCATTCGGCGACATTGCTCGAGCAGAAAGTCGCCCGCGGCCAGTTGAGCGCCGAGCAGCGCGACGCCACGCTGGCACGGATCACGCCCACCGAGCAGGATGCCGACCTGGCCGGTTGCGACCTGGTAATCGAAGCG
Source organism: Pseudomonas sp. P5_152 (assembly GCF_033989915.1). Classification (NCBI taxonomy): domain Bacteria; kingdom Pseudomonadati; phylum Pseudomonadota; class Gammaproteobacteria; order Pseudomonadales; family Pseudomonadaceae; genus Pseudomonas; species Pseudomonas sp. P5_152. The sequence continues at coordinate 4,917,155 of NZ_JASFAH010000002.1, forward strand.
GTGTTCGAAGACCGCGAACTCAAGGCCCGAGTTTCGGCGGCCGCCCAGGCGGTGGTCGGTGCCGACGCGGTGATCGCCTCCAACACCTCGACCCTGCCCATCGGCGGCCTGGCCCGGGCAGTGCCGGACCAGGGCAAATTCATTGGCCTGCACTTCTTCAGCCCGGTGGAAAAAATGCCCCTGGTGGAAATCATCAAGGGTGCTCACACCAGCGATGAAACCCTGGCCCGGGGCTTCGATTTTGTCCTGCAGATCAACAAGACCCCGATTGTGGTCAACGACAGCCGGGGGTTCTTCACTTCGCGGGTATTTGGCACCTTCACCAACGAAGGCATTGCCATGCTCGGCGAGGGTATCGCCGCGCCCATGATCGAAACCGAGGCCCGCAAGGCCGGGATGCCGATTGGCCCCCTGGCGATCTCCGACGAGGTCTCCCTGAGCCTGATGAGCCACATTCGCCAGCAGACCGCCAAGGACCTGCAAGCCGAAGGCAAGCCATTGCCAGAGCATCCGGCGTTTGCCGTGATCGATCTGTTGCTCAATGAGTACAAGCGGGCGGGCAAGGCTGCTGGCGGTGGTTTCTACGACTACCCGGCCGGCGCGCCAAAACATCTGTGGGCGCAATTGAAAACCCGCTTCGAGCAGACGGATGGGCAGATTTCGCCACAGGATGTGCGCGATCGCCTGTTGTTCGTGCAGGCCATCGAGACCGTGCGCTGTGTGGAAGAGGGCGTGTTGATGTCGACGGCCGACGCCAACATCGGTTCGATCTTCGGTATCGGCTTTGCCCCGTGGACGGGCGGGGCACTGCAGTTCATCAACCAGTATGGGCTCAAGGATTTTGTCGCCCGTGCCCGCTACCTGGCCGAGCAGTACGGTGAGCGCTTTGCGCCGCCGGCGCTGTTGCTGGAAAAAGCAGCCAAGGGCGAGCTGTTCTGAGGCGGTGAGGGCGCATCTCGGGGCTTGCCTTGCCAGGGTGTTTCAAGGCAGGCTCTGGGGTGTCAATTATTCCCATCATCGTGTCAGGTATTTTTTATGTCGCTACGCATCTGCATTCTGGAAACCGACATCCTGCGTCCAGAACTGGTCGATCAATACCAGGGTTACGGGCAGATGTTCCAGCGCCTGTTTTCCCAGCAACCGATCGCCGCCGAGTTCACCGTGTACAACGTAATGCAGGGCGAGTATCCGAGCGACGACCTGACATTCGACGCCTACCTTGTCACCGGCAGCAAGGCCGATTCGTTCGGCACCGACCCCTGGATCGAAACCCTCAGGACTTATCTGCTGGCGCGCTATGAGCGCGGCGACAAGCTGCTGGGCGTGTGCTTCGGCCATCAACTGCTGGCACTGTTGCTGGGTGGCAAGAGCGAGCGTGCGAGCCAGGGTTGGGGCGTGGGTATCCATAACTACAAAATGGCGGCCAAGGCCCCCTGGATGAGCCCGGTGCGCGAGGAGCTGACACTGCTGATCAGCCACCAGGACCAGGTCACCGCGCTACCGGAGAACGCCACGGTGATTGCTTCCAGCGATTTCTGCCCCTTTGCGGCGTATCACATCAACGATCAGGTGTTGTGCTTCCAGGGCCATCCCGAGTTCATCCACGACTACTCGCGGGCGTTGCTGGACATTCGCCAGCAGTTTCTCGGCGAACAGATCTACCAGCAAGGCGTGGCCAGCCTCGACCAGGACCACCATGGCAGCACCGTGGCCGAGTGGATGATGCGGTTTGTCGCGCACAAGCCTGACGCCCAGGCGTCCTGAGTACGACGTTAGTGCGGGGGTGGTTTAGTCCCACCCTCAGCCTGAATCGGTACTGAACGGCTGGGGAATCGCCCCGCATAATCGGCCATCAAGGTTTACCCTGCGCAACGCGAGGCGTAAGCTGCGCGCGTTTTCAACCTTTACGGAGACCCACAGTGGGTACTTGTTCGAGCGACAGTCGTCGGCCGGTTACGATAACCGGCACCTTCTCGGCAAGATAACGCGCAACCCGCTTGGGCCGTTGTCTCGCCGATAAACAGCGAGCAGCGGTTTCCTCCGGTCAAGGCCAGTCCTGGCCGACGTGTGACACCCCTCTCATCGACACTGAACAGCCTGTGTTGGCCACCTTGGGTGGACCAGACCCGCTGTCGACACGCCAGTCTTTTGCCCGGCGCGTCACCCCTGTCCCGGTTGGTTTGCGGGGCAGCGCTCGGTCGTACCGGCTTGAGGGTCTTCCTGCACTTGGCAACCCAGTCAGGAAATCTACCTATGCAAGCACTCAACAACATTAATCTCGACTCACTGGTCGACACCTTGGTCAGCCTCAGCGCCGCCTTCATCCTGGGTGGGCTGATCGGCTTCGAGCGCCAGTACCGCCAACGCACGGCGGGCCTGCGCACCAACGTACTGGTGGCCGTTGGCGCGGCGATATTTGTCGACATGGCCAACCGCCTGGCCGGCGCCGAGGGGGCCGTGCGGGTGGTGGCCTATGTGGTTTCCGGGATCGGCTTTCTCGGCGCCGGGGTGATCATGCGCGAGGAGGGCAATGTCCGCGGCCTGAATACCGCCGCTACCCTCTGGGCCTCGGCGGCAGTCGGCGCCTGTGCCGGCGCTGACCTGGTGCTCGAGGCGCTGCTGGGCACCTTGTTCGTGTTGGCGGCGAACACTTTGCTACGGCCGATCGTCAATAACATCAACCGCCAGCCGCTGGATGTGGTCTCGGCCGAAGTGACCAATATCGTCTATGTCATCGCCCAACGCTCTCGGCAAAAAGCCGTGTTGGCCCTGCTCGAAGCTGAGCTGGAACGCAGCAACTACCCGGCCAGCGACGTCGACGTGCACGCCTTTGGCAGCGATGAAGTGGAGATCGAAGCGACCCTGGCCACCACCTCGGTGGACGGCGACGAACTGGACGCCCTGGTGGCGCGCTTGAGCCTGTCGCCGCTGGTGCAACAAGCCTTCTGGAGCCCGAGCACCACCGAGTGATGGCGCCACCGCGTGCACTGGGCGGGGAATGTTGCGGCCAGACGGGATATCATGGCGTTTTGCTTGGTCTGCAGGGGTCCCCATGTACAAGGCACTGATCGTGGACGATCACCCGTTCATTCGGTCTTCAGTGAGGGTGCTGCTGGAGCAGGAACAATTTGCCGTGGTGGCCGAGGCGGGCAACGGTGCCGATGCCGTGCAACTGGCGCGCGAGCACGTGCCCGACCTGGTGTTGCTGGACATCGCCATGCCCAAGCTGGACGGCCTGGAGGTCATCAGCCGGATCAGCGCCCTGCGCCTGCCGATCAGAATCCTGGTGCTGACCTCCCAGGCCCCGCAGTTCTATGCCATGCGCTGCATGAAGGCCGGTGCTGCCGGCTACCTGTGCAAGACCGATGACGTCGGCGAACTGCGCAAGGCCATCGCCGCGGTGATGCACGGCTACACGTTTTTCCCCAACCTGGCCGACAGCTCGGTACGCCGCAGCGACGGCCAGACCAGCGAACTGGAGCTGATCCAGAGCCTGACCGACCGGGAACTGAGCATCCTCCAGCAACTGTCCAACGGCTTGAGCAACAAGCAGATCGCCGAGGCAATGCTGCTGAGCAGCAAGACCGTGAGCACCTACAAGACCCGCCTGATCGAGAAGCTCAACGTCAAGTCGGTGGTGTACCTGGCGGACTTCGCCAAACGTAACAACCTGCTGTAGATGAGGTCCATGGGAAGGTACCTGGGCGCGCTCGGCGTCGTGCTCCTGTCGCTCGCGAGCAGTCTGCTGGCGGCCGAGCCCTTGACCTACAAACTGCTGGGACGCTCCACGGTCGAGGGTTACCAGGTCGAACTCGACGACAGCGACCGGCAGTGGTTGCACAAGCAGGGCACGCTGGTGCTCGGGGCATCGGAGCCTGAGTACCCACCGTTCGGAATCACCAGCAATGGCCGCGATTATGAAGGCATCACCGCCGACTATGCGCACCTGCTCGGGCAATTGCTGGGAGTCGAGGTCAAGGTCCGCAGCTACGGCTCGCGGGGCGAAGTGATCGCGGCACTCAAGGCGCGCCAGATCGATTTTCTTGGCACCTCCAACGGCTTCGAGGTCGCCGACCCGCAGGTGGTGCTGTCCAACGCCTATGCCGATGACCAGCCGACCCTGGTCAGCCGGATCGATGCTCCCCGGGAAGTCACCCCAGACCTGGCGGGCAAGCGTCTGGCCATGGTCTATTACTACCTGCCTCCCGACCAGGTGCAGGCCTTCTACCCCAACGCGCAGTTGCAACTGTACCCCTCGACCCTGAGTGCGATAGGCGCGGTCGCGTTTGGCCAGGCGGATGTCTACATCGGCGACGCCATCGGCGCCAACTACCTGATTCTGAAAAACTACCTGAACAACGTGCAGTTGGTCGATTTCTCGCGCATGGAGGTCAACGATTTTTCCTTCGCCCTGGCCCGGAACAACCCGCGTTTGCTACGCCTGATCAATGCCGCATTGGCCGCTATACCCGCGGAAGAACGGCAGACCATCCTGCGGCGTTGGAATGCCGGCAGCGCCAGTCTCTCGGGGAAAAATCGCGTGCAATTCACGGCCAGCGAACAGCGCTGGATGGACGCTCACCCCCGGGTGCGGGTGGCCGTCGACAGTAGCTTTGTACCGCTGTCGTTCTACAGCAGCGAGGGTGAGTTTCGTGGGGTAACGGCTGATCTGCTGGCCAAGATCAGCCTGCGCAGCGGCTTGAAATTCGACATTCAACGAGGCTTTGCCGTGCCTGAGCTGGTCCAGCGGATCGAATCGGGCCAGGCCGATCTGCTGGTGTCCCTGACCGCGAGTGCCGAGCGAGAAGGCAAGCTGCGCTTCACCCGTCCTTATCTCAATACCCCCTACGTGCTGGTCAGCCGCGCGACCGACAACGCGGCGGCGACCCTGGATGAACTGGACGGTCGGCGCTTGGTCCTGACCCAGGGCAGCGCCGTCAAGGACATGATCGCCGCGCGTTATCCGGGCATTCAGCTGCTCGAGGCAGACAACGCCCTGAAGGCCATGGCGATGGTGGCCAGCGGCGAAGTGGATGCTGCGGTCAGTGCGTTGATTACCGCGCGCTACATGATTTCCTGGCAGTACCGCGACCAATTGCAGATCACCAGTACCGTCGGCACGTCTGCGGCTTATATGGCCTTTGCCACCGGGCGCGAGGCGCGGGAGCTGCATTCGATCCTGGACAAGACCATGTTCAGCATCCCCCCGGAAGAAATGGACGAACTGACCAATCGCTGGCGCAGCGAGGTGGTGGTCGATGACAGTTACTGGCTGCGCTACCGTTCGACGATCATCCAGGGTTTTGCCATTGCCGGCCTGCTGTTGGTGGTGGCGCTGGTGTGGATCGGTTACCTGCGTCGCCTGATTCACAAACGCGAGCAGGCCGAACAGGCGCTCGGCGATCAACTGGAGTTCATGCGCGTGTTGATCGACGGTACGCCGCACCCGATCTATGTGCGCGATCGCCAGGGCTGCCTGATGGTCTGTAACAACGCCTATTTGCAGGTGTTCGGGGTTGAGCGCGAGTCGGTCGTCGGCAAGACCGTGATCACCGGCAAGCTCAAGAGCGTGGTCGAAGCCAGGGTTTTCCACGAAGAGTATCTGCAGGTGATGGCGCAGGGGTTGCCGCGAGTGCTCGATCGGCAGTTGACCCTGTCGGCCACGGATGTGCGCACCATCTATCACTGGATGCTGCCCTACCGGGGCAGCACCGGCCAGGTCAAAGGCATTATCGGTGGCTGGATCGACGTCAGCGAGCGCCAGCAGTTGCTGGAACAGTTGCGCGAAGCCAAGGACGAGGCCGACGCGGCCAATCGGGCCAAGACCACCTTCCTGGCGACCATGAGCCACGAGATCCGCACCCCGATGAACGCGGTGATCGGCATGCTCGAACTGGCGATGAAAAAGGCTGAGCAAGGGATCATGGACCGCTTTGCCGTCGAGGTGGCCTCAGGCGCGGCGCGAGGCCTGCTGGAGTTGATCGGCGACATCCTCGACATCTCGCGTATCGAGTCCGGGCACCTGTCGCTGGCGCCCGAGCGCGCCAATCTGCGCGCCCTGGTGGAGTCGGGTGCACGGATTTTCGAAGGACTGGCCCGTCAGAAGCAGTTGCACCTGCACCTGGAGGTGGATGCCGCCGCCAACCAGGATGTGCTGGTCGACCCGCTGCGCTTCAAGCAAATCATTTCCAACCTGCTGAGCAATGCCATCAAGTTCACTGAAAAGGGCCAGGTGCGCCTGCGGGTGCAGGTCACGCCGGGCGATGACGGCCAGGGGCTGACGGTGCTCGTACGGGTGGAAGATTCCGGCAGCGGGATTTGCCTGGCAGACCAGCAACGCCTGTTCAGTCCCTTCAGCCAGGCCAGCAACAACCTGCAGTCGGCGCGCAGCGGCTCCGGCCTGGGCTTGATGATCAGTCGCACGCTGTGCGAGATGATGGGCGGCACGCTGCAACTGTCCAGTGTACTGGGCCAAGGCACGCAGATTGAGGTGGGCCTGCACTTGCCAGTTCTCGAACCCCTGGCTACCGCCCTTGAGGACAAGGAAGCGCCCGCGGCGCAGGGCCAGGAGCTGAATATCCTGGTGATTGATGACTACCCGGCCAATCGCCTGTTGTTGTCCCAGCAACTGACTTACCTGGGGCATCGGGTCAAGGAAGCGCAGGACGGCGCCCACGGCTTGTGTGTCTGGCGCAGTCAGCATTTCGATGTGGTCATCACCGACTGCAACATGCCACTGATGAACGGCTATGAACTGACCCAGGCGATTCGTGCCGAAGAGCGCGCCAGGGGCATTGAGCCCGGTCTGATCCTGGGCTTCACGGCCAACGCGCAGCCGGAGGAAAAAGTCCGTTGCCGCGAGGCCGGGATGGATGGCTGCCTGTTCAAGCCCATCAGCCTGCGGGACTTGAGTGCGTGCCTGGCGTCCGTGGCCCCGGATACCTTGCCGGTCCCGACCCTCGAGGAGCGTCGCGAGCCCACCGATGCCATCGACCTGGACAACCTCGAACAGCTGACCCGCGGTGACCGCACGGTTATCCGCAACCTGCTCGGGGACCTGGCCAGCAGCAACGAAGAGGACATGTCGCGGCTACTGAAGTTGTTCACCCGTCATGATGTCAACGGTTTGGCAGACCTGGCGCACCGGGTAAAGGGCGGGGCGCGGATCATCAAGGCGCAAGGGCTGATTCACTGTTGTGAGCGTCTGGAGGCGGCCTGCGAGGAGTTCGATGAAGCGCAACTGACGGCTGCAGTAGATGCATTGCAGCAGGCCATGGAGCGCCTGGGCGAAACCCTGGAGCAACAGGTGGGCTGAGCGGCAAGGGGGGCAGCGCGATTGCGAGGGCAAATGGGTAACTCTGGGAAATTTCCTACAAGTTTTAGGACGTTTCCTAATTAAGTTCAGGAAGCGGGCGGTGATAATCAGGTGTCTTTTTTACGCAGCGGGCCGCCCAAATGATACTGCCGATCAGGGTTCTGGTACTTGAGGATCACCCCTTTGTCCGCGCTGTAGCGGTCAAGATGCTCACGCAATTGGGCTGCGAGGCGGTATTCCAGGCCAGTGATGGCGAGCAGGCGCTGGCGGTCCTGGATGAAGTAGGTGCCGTGGACATTGCCCTGTGTGACCTGTGCATGGAGGGTATGGATGGCCTGGAGTTCTTCCGCCAAGTCGGGCAATCCGGGTTAGTCGGCTCGATCATCATCAGTAGTTCACTGTCGGCGGACCTGCGCCGCGCGGTGCGGCAGATCGTGGCGTTGTCGGGGCTCAGGCTGCTGGGGGATGTCGGTAAACCCTTGCATCCGCAGGCGCTGGGCCAGTTGCTGGAAAAACACCTGATCAGTCCCCGGGAAGAGCGAGTGCCACAGCCAGCACCGCCGCCAGTCTGTGCCAACGAAGTGCGCCACGCCCTGCACGATGGTCAGTTCCAACCCTACTACCAGCCTAAAGTCGACCTGTTGAGCGGCGCAGTCTGTGGCGTGGAAGTGCTGGTGCGCTGGAATCACCCGTTTCGTGGGCTGCTGTCGCCCGTAGCGTTCCTGCCGGAGCTTGAGCGTGCCGGCTTGCTGGATTCGCTGTTGTTCACCCAGATCGACCAGGCCCTGACCCTGCAACGCCAGGCGCGCGAGCAGGGCTTTGCGGTCAACGTTGCGTTCAACTTGCATGCCCAGCAATTGGCCAATCCGCAACTGGTCCCCACCATCCGCGGCATTCTGGCGCTGCAGGGCACGCCAGGTTCGAGCCTGACCTTCGAACTGACCGAAAGCGGCCTGCTGGAAGCCCCGGCTACCAGCCTTGAGAGTCTGGTGCGCTTGCGCATGATGGGCTGCCAGCTGTCGATCGATGACTTCGGCGCCGGCTTTTCCTCGTTGCAGCGCCTGTGCCAACTGCCGTTCAACGAGATCAAGCTGGACGCCGAGTTCGTTCGCACATTTGAAGATCAGCCGCGTTGCCGGGCAGTGATCAGCAGCACCCTGGCCCTGGGGGAGGCCTTGGGCATGTCGGTGGTGATCGAAGGGGTCGAGACCGAGCAGCAGCGCCAGCAGTTGCTTGATTTGGGCTGTACCCAGGCCCAGGGCTATCTGTTTGCCCGCCCCATGAGCGGACCCGATCTGTTGCGCTGGCTGCAGGCGTCTGCGCTCGCGCAACAAAAAACCTGATCGAGAATGGAACTGTTTCTTTAGGAATAGTCCTACAGAAACGTCGCGATGTTGCCCTTAGTCTTGCAGCCTCTTGAAAGGGCTGGTTAAAGACCGGTCGCATTGTCTTTGCAGAGTTAGTCACCATGCCAAATAAAGCCTTACGCATCCTGATCGCCGATGAGCAGCATTTTCATCGCATGAAAATCGAACGTGGCCTGAACCAGCTCGGTTACTACCGGATTGCTCCCGTGCACTCGCTCGAAGAACTGCTGATTGTGGTGGAGTACGGCTGCGAGCCCTTTGACCTGGTCATCCTCAATGCCAACCTGACCACCAGCGGCGGGCTGGACCCGCTGGGTTTGTGCCAGGACAACCTGCAGATCCGTCATGCCTTGATCTACGATGCCGAGCAGGCCGGGCTGCCCACCCTGTATGCCGTTGCACAGCGCAAGGTGCGGCTCCACCAGGCCCGTCTACCCGACCAGGAAACCCTGGAGAGCCTGATGCGGCGGGTCGATACACCTATTCCACTGTCCGAGCGTGGACATGGCTGGCCGCGTGACAGTTTGCGCGCCTGAATAGCCTTGAACTGGACTACCGTTCGTCGGAACTGTCAGATCTGACAGGTAGTCCGGGCGTTATCCCCCGTGCAATAGTCTTGGCGCAGCCGTAGCGCCTGCGTTGGCGCACGCCGTGTACATCAGGAACTATCCATGAGCTCACTGTTGATCATCGATGATCATCCGGTAATTCGTGCCGCTCTGAAAATGATGCTTGGAGCCCTCAAGGACGCCCGCGACCGGCCGGTCTTCACGACCATCCTGGAGGCTTCCAGCGGGATTGAGGCCCTGCAGATGATTCATCAGCACGCGCCCTCGCTGCTGGTGCTCGACCTCAATATGCCAGGGCTCAGCGGGCTGGACTTTCTCAGTCGCCTGCAGCGTGAACAGATCCCTACGCGGGCGGTGGTGTTCACCGCCAACGAACCGCGGTTTTACATGGAGCGCTGCACCCGGGTCGGTGCCATGGGCTTCGTCGAAAAAACCAACGACCTGCAGGAGCTGCGCAAAGCTGTTCAAGCGCTGCTCAGTGGCTACACCTATTTCCCTCAGCTGGATACCAGCACGGTCAATCTCAGCAGCGTGCAACTCGACGAGCAGAAGATGATCGACACGCTCTCGGACCGCGAGCTGAGCATTTTCCAGGCGCTCGCCCGGGGTGTTAGCAACAAGGAAATCGCCGAGCGCCTGCACCTGAGCCACAAGACCGTCAGCACCTACAAGACCCGCCTGATCGATAAACTCAACGTGAAATCCCTGGTCCACTTGAGGGATTTTGCCAAGCGCAATCATCTGATCTGAAGGGCCATCGACATGCGCGCCTGGCTGCTGCTGTTGACGTTGCTCAACCTGTGCTGGTCGGTGAACAGCCCTGCCGCCGGACCGCAACCCTTGCAGTTGTTGGGGCGCTCGAGTGTCGAAGGTTATCGGGTCGAGCTCGCGGCAACCGACTGGCGCTGGCTGAGGACCCAGGGCCGTTTGCGGTTGGGCGCTTCGGCGCCGGATTACCCACCTTTCGAAAACACGATCAATGGCGATAATTTCGAGGGTATCACCGCCGATTTTGCCGGGTTGATCGGCCAGTTGCTGCATATCCGGGTGGAAGTCCAACGCTACGATTCGCGTCAGGTCGTGATTGCCGCGCTCAAACGGGGCGAGGTCGATCTGCTGGGGGCGGCCAATGGTTTTGAAGCGGCCGACCCGCAGTTGGTGATGTCCCGCGCCTATGCCGAGGATGCGCCCATCCTGGTGACCCGCCGGGGCGACAATGCGCGCCTGGCCCCCGATCTGGCGAACCTGCGGGTGGCGATGCTCGACCATTACCTGCCGCCGCAGACTATCCGGGCCGCTTATCCCAAGGCGCACCTGGAGTTGTATCAGTCGACCTTGAACGCAGTCGGCGCGGTGGCGTTTGGCGGAGCGGATGTGTACCTGGGAGACTCCATCAGCGCCAGCTACCTGATCAACAACCACTACCTGAGCAACGTGCAACTGGCTCAATTCGCGCGGCTGGAAGTCAACCCGTTCGGCTTTGCCCTGAGTGTCGACAACCCGCGGTTGCGGCGCATCATCGACGCCGCGCTGGCGGCGATTCCCGAGCAGGAGCGCACCAGCATCCTGCGCCGCTGGAGCGCCGGCAGCAGTTTTGGCGACAACCAACAGGTGCAGTTGAGCGCGAGCGAGCAGCGTTGGCTGGAGCAACACCCCCAGGTCAAGGTTGGCTTCCTGCGCAACTTCGCACCGCTATCGTATGAGGACGAAAATGCACAGTTTGCCGGGCTCGGCGCCCAGGTCCTGGACCGTATCAGCCTGCGCACCGGGCTGAAATTCCAGGCGCTGGCGGGTGACTCCCTCGGTGGCCAGATCGCCCGGCTCCAGGCCGGCGAGCTGGACGTACTGGCCGGAATCACCCCGACCCTCGAACGCCAGGCCTTGGTGCGGTTCACTCGACCCTATCTGATCAACCCTTATGTACTGGTCTGCGCGATCGGCAACCAGCCCCCGGTCACGCTCAAGGATCTGGCGGGCAAGCGGGTGGCGGTGGTCAGCCGCAACCCGCAACGCGAGCTGATCCGCAGCCAGGCCGCCAACGTGCGCTTCATCGAGGTCGACAGTCCCGCCCAGGCGATGGCGCTGGTGGCCAGCGGCGGGGCGGAGGCGGCGTTGAATACCTTGATCAGCGCGCGCTACATCATTGCCCGGCAATACCGTGACCAGCTTCAGGTGGCCAGTACCGTGGGCGCCGAACCGGTGCACATCAGCTTTGCCACGCAGCGTGGGGCGGTTGAGTTGCAGTCGATCCTGAACAAGGCGTTGCTCAGTATTGCGCCGGAAGAAATGGACGAGTTGGCCAACCGCTGGCGCACTGGACAGCCGGTCAACGACAGCTATTGGGCGCGCTATCGCACCCCGATCATCCAAGGTTTTGTGGCCGCCAGCCTGTTGTTGCTGCTGGCGCTGGGCTGGATCACTTATCAGCGGCAGTTGATCCGCAAGCGGCAACTGTTGCTGGATCAAGTGCAGCAGGCCCGGGCCGACGCCGACGACGCCAACCGCGCCAAGAGCACCTTCCTGGCAACCATGAGCCATGAAATCCGCACGCCGATGAATGCGCTGATCGGCATGTTGGAGCTGGCGAGCAAAAGTGCCGAACAGGGGGTGACCGACCGCGTCGCGATCGAGGTCGCATCGAATGCCGCGCAGCACCTGCTGGAGCTGATTGGCGACATTCTCGACATCTCGCGGATCGAGTCCGGGCATTTGACCCTGGTGCCGGAGCGGACCAACCTGCGGCTGCTGGTGACATCGTTGAGTGCAGTTTTCGAAGGCCTGGCGCGGCAGAAAAACCTGGAGTGGCAGGTGGAACTGGACGTGCACTGCCAGCGTGATGTGTTGATCGACCCGATGCGTTTCAAACAGGTTCTGTCCAACCTGTTGAGCAACGCTATCAAGTTTACCCACGCCGGCTACATTCGCCTGAGGTTGCGGGTGGTACCAGGCAATATTGCCGGGCATGTGGCGGTCAAGGTGCTGATCGAGGACAGCGGAATCGGCATCAGCGCCACTGACCAACAACGCCTGTTCAGCCCCTTCGTGCAGGCAGCCCAGGGCTCGCAGCACGGGCGCAGTGGCTCGGGCCTGGGCCTGGTGATCAGCCGCTCCTTGTGCGAAATGATGGCGGGGCAACTGCACCTGAGCAGTGTACTGGGCAGTGGTACCCGGGTCGAAGTCACCCTCGACTTACCGACGCTGCCATCCTTGAGCGAGTTGCCGCCCAGCAGCGACGTGCCGACAGCGGAACCAGGGCGCTCGTTGAAGGTGCTGGTGGTGGATGACTACCCGGCCAATCGCCAGTTGCTCGCCCAACAACTGAGCCATCTGGGGCATCAGGTGCAGGTCGCCAACGATGGCGCGCAAGGGCTGCAAGCCTGGCGTGATCAGGCGTTCGACGTGGTCATCAGCGACTGCCACATGCCCGCGCTCAACGGATATGAATTGGCCGCCGCGATCCGCGACGAAGAGCACCGCCTGGGTTTGCCTTGCTGCCTGATCCTGGGCTTTACCGCCAACGCCCAACCCGAGGAAAAGATCCGTTGCCTGGAGGCCGGGATGGATGATTGCCTGTTCAAGCCCATTGGCCTGCGCGACCTCAGTGCCGCCCTTGCGCGGGGCGCACTCAACACCGACGGGCCGTTGTCGCCTGTGTCAGTCGGTGATGCCGCGGCTGGTATCGACCTCAGTGGGCTGCGGCTGATGAGCGGGGATGATCCAGCGATGATCGACGCTCTGCTGGTGCAATTGGCGGCCAGCAATGCCGAGGACATGGCGCGGCTGCAGGAGCTGCATGCACAAGGCAATGTGCCGGGCTTGCTGGAGCTGGCTCACCGCATCAAGGGCGGGGCAATCATGGTCAGGGCTTGGCAACTGATTCACGGTTGCGAGCTGCTCGAGTCCGCCTGCCAGGAATCCGCCGGCAGTGCGGCCCTGGAGCAGGCGGTGCAAGATCTGGGGTCGGCTATGCGGCGTCTGGACCAGTCCCTCAAAGGCTGAGCCGCGCGAGTTAATCCCAGTCCGGAGCAATGCCTTTGGGCCAGCCTTGCTCCTACGCGATGTCGCTGTGGCTGAATTCTTCTCCCAGGAAGTCGATCAGGGCGCGCACCGACGGCAACAAACCGCGACGCGACGGGAAGATCGCATGGACAATCCCGCACTTGGGCGCCCAGCCCGGCACCAGTTCGATCAGGCGCCCGGCGGCCAGGTCGTCGCGTACCACCACGGCCGGCAGATGAGCAATTCCCAGGCCTTGCAGGACGGCCGTGCGCAGGGCGATCAAATCGTCGGTTACCAGGCGCGGATGATGGCGGATCAGCGCAGTGGCGCCTTCCGGGCCGAACAGCTCCCACTGGTATTCCCGTTGCGCCGCGCCCCAGTGCAGGCTGGGCAGTCCGCTCAGGTCGGCGGGCAGGGCGGGCGCCGACAAGCGCTGGGCAAACGCCGGGCTGCCCACCAGCACCTGGGTGCTGTTGCCTAGCACTTTCATCACCAGGTCGGTGTTTTCCAAGGGCGGAAAACGCACGCGCAGGGCGATATCAAACCCCTCGTGGATCAAGTCGACGCGGCGGTTGGTGCTCTCGATGAACAACTCCACCAACGGGTACTTGAGCATGTAGCGCGTCAGCATTGGCCCGACCCAGGAGTTGAGCAGCGCGGTCGGGCAACTGATGCGCACCAGGCCCTGGGGTTCGGAGCGATTGCGCTCGATCAGTTCGGCGGCGCTTTCCGCTTCCACGCGCATCGCCAGGCAGCGCTGGTAATAGGCCTGGCCGATTTCGGTGAGCGAGCAATGCCGGCTGGAGCGGTGGATCAGGCGCACGCCCAGGCGCTCTTCGAGCTGGGCGATACGCCGGCTGAGCTTGGATTCGGCATGTCCAAGGCACGCCCGGCCGCGGCAAATCCGCCGTGTTCAACCACCTCGGTGAAGTAATACAGGGTGTTCAGGTCTTCCACTATCGTTCCTCAAATAGAACGCTAAGAGCGATTTTTGCAGTCTATCCCATCAAAGGTGGTGGATTTAAGCTTTGTCCATGTTCTGACTCAACCCATTCGGAGGCACCATGAAAAACATCATCGGTATCTACACCAGCCCCAAAACGCACTGGGTGGGCGATGGTTTCCCGGTTCGCACACTGTTTTCCTACGACAACCTGGGCAAGCACATCAGCCCATTCCTGTTGCTCGACCATGCCGGTCCTGCGCAATTCACCCCCACCAGTGCCCGGCGTGGCGTTGGCCAGCACCCGCACCGCGGTTTCGAAACCGTGACCATCGTCTACGACGGCGAAGTGGAGCACCGCGACTCCACCGGCAGCGGCGGCAAGATCGGACCTGGCGACGTGCAATGGATGACCGCGGCCTCCGGGATCCTGCACGAGGAGTACCACTCCGAGGCGTTCGCCAAGAAGGGCGGCACCCTGGAGATGGTCCAGCTGTGGGTCAACTTGCCCGCCAAGGACAAAATGGCCGAGGCCGGCTACCAGACGATCCTCGATGCAGACATCCCCAGCATCGCCCTGAAGAACAAGGCCGGCAGCCTGCGTCTGATTGCCGGTGAGTTCGACGGTCACAAGGGGTCGGCGCGCACGTTCACCCCGATCGACGTCTGGGACATCCGCCTGAATGCCGGCAAGGTGCTCAACCTGGACCTGCACGAAGGTCGCAACACCGCCCTGGTGGTGCTGCGCGGCACGGTTCAGGTCAACGGCCAGGAACTGGTGCGTCAAGGGCAGTTGGCGCTGTTCGAACGCAATGGCGACCAACTTAGCCTGGAAGCCAACGGCGATGCCGTGGTGCTGCTGCTCAGCGGTGAGCCGATCGACGAGCCGATCGTCGGTCACGGTCCGTTCGTAATGAACAGCGAGCAGGAGATTCACCAGGCGTTCGCCGACTTCCAGTCCGGACGCTTCGGCCAGATGCAGGGTTAAGCAGTACCGGTTCAACCACCCGCTCTACACAGGATGCGTAGGCCGGTTCCTGGGCCAGGGATGGCTATTGCCTAAACGAAAGAGGAAACGCACATGAGCACCCACAACGCGGCCAACTTCAACGGCCTGAAACCGACCATCGACCCCAACGACAGCGCGCTGCTGTTGATCGACCACCAAAGTGGCCTGTTCCAGATCGTCAAGGACATGGACGTGCCGCAACTGCGTGCCAACGCCATTGCCCTGGCCAAGGCGGCGACCTTGTTGAAGATGCCGGTGATCACCACTGCCTCGGTACCTCAGGGGCCGAACGGGCCGCTGATTCCGGAAATTCATCAAGAGGCACCGCACGCCCGGTACGTGGCGCGCAAAGGTGAAATCAACGCCTGGGACAATCCTGAATTTCGCGCGGCGGTCGAAGCTACCGGCAAGAAAACCCTGGTCATCGCGGGCACCTTGACCAGCGTCTGCCTGGCGTTCCCGTCGATCGCGGCGGTGCATGAAGGCTACAAGGTGTTTGCGGTGGTCGACGCTTCCGGTAACCACTCGAAACTGGCCACTGATCTGACCATTGCTCGCTTGGCGCAAGCAGGGGTGGTGCCGATCGACATCATGGCTACGCTATCTGAGCTGCAAGGCTCGTGGAACCGTCCAGATGCCGAGCAGTGGGCGGCTGTCTACGCCCAGGCCATGCCGCATTATCAATTGCTGATCGAGAGCTACATCAAGGCTCAACAAGTGGCGAACGAACACGAAGTGCTGGACTCCCAGCGCTAACCGGGTACCCCCACGCCGACATTCACTCGGCATCGATAACACGCGAGGACTACTGCAATGACTACTTCTTACAAGCGTCTGGACAAGGATAACGCCGCCGTTCTGTTGGTGGATCACCAGGCAGGCCTGCTGTCGCTGGTACGCGACATCGACCCCGATCGTTTCAAGAACAACGTACTGGCCCTGGCCGACCTGGCCAAGTACTTCAAGCTGCCGACCATCCTGACCACCAGCTTTGAAACCGGCCCCAACGGTCCGCTGGTGCCCGAGCTCAAGGCACTGTTCCCGGATGCGCCGTACATTGCCCGTCCTGGCCAGATCAACGCCTGGGACAACGAAGACTTCGTCAAGGCAATCAAGGCCACTGGCAAGAAGCAACTGATCATCGCCGGTGTGGTGACTGAAGTCTGTGTGGCGTTCCCGGCTCTCTCGGCCCTGGCCGAAGGTTTTGAGGTGTTCGTGGTGACGGACGCGTCCGGCACCTTCAACGAATTGACCCGGCAATCGGCCTGGGATCGCATGTCGTCCTCAGGCGCCCAACTGATGACCTGGTTCGGCCTGGCCTGCGAGCTGCATCGCGACTGGCGCAACGATGTGGAAGGGCTGGGCACCTTGTTCTCCAACCACATCCCGGACTACCGCAACCTGATGACCAGCTACAACACTCTGACCAACAGCAAGTAACCTTGCCCGGGTGGCGTACCCCGATTCCGTACGCCATCCCTCACCCCCTGTAGGAGCACGCTTGCTCCTACAGGTTTTTCTGCGGTCGCTTCTTTGCCTGCCCTCAATAGCTCCTACACTGTGCCCAATCCGTGCAGTCGTCACGGCATTGGCTTGGCTGGAGTGGTTCGATGCTGTCCTTTTTTACTGATCATCCGCTGATCTGCGCCTTGGCCCTGATTCTTCTCGACATGCTGTTGTGGCGGTTGCTCAGCGCCAGTAGCAGCTATTGGAAGCTGTTGGTGCGGGTGCTGATTTTCTCGCTGTTCAGCATGGTGCTGTTCAACGAAGGCCTGAACCCGCTGCAGACCGCGCCCTGGCCGGACAATGTGCCGTTGCACCTGGCGGCGACCGGCCTGCAGATCGGCTGGTGGCTGTTCGCTGCGAGAACCCTGACGGTGCTGATCGGCGCGCTGATGATGCAGCGCGTCGGGCATACCGGGCGATTGTTGCAGGACCTGCTCGGCGCGGTGATTTTCCTGATTGCGGTGATTGCCGCGCTGGCCTATGTCCTCGACCTGCCGGTCAAGGGCGTGCTGGCCACCTCCGGGGCGGTGGCGATCATTGTCGGCCTGGCGCTGCAAAGTACCCTCAGTGATGTGTTCTCGGGGATCGTGCTCAACACCACCAAACCCTATCAACTTGATGACTGGATCTCCATCGACGGCATGGAAGGCCGGGTCATCGACATCGATTGGCGTGCCACGCGCCTGCAGACCTCCCAGGGCAGCATGGCGGTGATTCCCAACTCCCTGGCGGCCAAGGCCAAGATCATCAACTTCAGCCGCCCGAGCGACATTTTCGGCATTGCGGTCAGCGTGCAGGTCAGCCCCCATGCCCGCCCGCAAACAGTGATCGAAGCATTGGAGCGGGCGATGCAGGGCTGCCGGCAATTGCTCGCGAAACCCGCCCCCAGCGTGGCCTTGAAAAGTGCCAGCAGCAGCGGCGTGGAGTACGAGATCAGCGCTTTTGTCAGCTCCATGCTGCACAAGCGTGAAGCGCGCAATGCCTTGTTCGACCTAGCCTTCCGGCACTTGCAGGCTTCGGGTGTGAGTCTTTTGTCCAGCGCGGAAAACCAGGCACCAGAAGGCTACTCGAGGCCGCGGGCACTGCTGGAAAGCTCGAGCATATTCTCCACCCTGCGCCCGGACGAAAAAGACACCTTCAGCCAGAACATGCAGCTCGTAACCTTGCGTGCCGGCGAGATGATCCTGCCCGCGGGCGAGGTCAGCGATCATTTGTTCATCATCGAATCGGGCGTGGTCTCGGTGAGCCTCACTCGCGACGGCAGCCCGTTCGAAGCCGGGCGCATGGGGCCGGGGGAAGTGATTGGCGAAGCCGGCATCCTCTCCGATGCCTCGCTGCCGGCGGACTTTTCGGCCAAGACCTTCTGCACCCTGTACCGCATCGAGAAGGCCTACCTCAAGCCCTGCCTCGACGCCCGTCATGACATCAGCGAAGCAATCCAAGCCTTGCTCGACTACCGCCTGCACAGCGCCCAGGCCCTGAGCCAGGAAGTGCCCAAGGTACTGGCGAAGAAAGGTTTTCTACAGTGGTTGCGTCGTCGCGGGTAGCCACCTTGTCAGTGGCCTTGAGTCGGGTCGTTGATCTTCCACCAGGCAGGGCAGCCATCGGTAAATGAGTGAGCCGTAGGGGCAAGCGCTGGCTGATCGGCCTGATCAAAACCGCCGAGTAACAGGGCGACAGTCGGGGCGTCGTCGAGCGCGCCGATGGAGCTGCCGCAGCGGGCGCAGAATGCCCGGCTGGAATAGTCCGATGAGCGGAAAGTGGCGGGGAGGCCACCGGGGCCCGTCCAGGTGACATTGGCGCGGGGGAACTCGACCCAGGTCGCGGTCAGCGCTCCGCTGTGCTGCTGGCAGTTCCTGCACGAACAGGTGTGGGGATTGTCCGCAGGACCCATGGCCGCGTAGCGAATCCAGCCACACAGGCACCCGCCTTGATAACTGATGTTGGGCATGCGCACGCTCCGTGGTGAGGGTAGGCGTCAGGCAATCGGCGAGCAGAGTTCCACCAGCGTGCCGTCCGGGCAGCGCACGTAGGACACGGTTTGTCCCCAGGGTTTGTGCACCGGCACGGCGATTTCCCGGGCGCCGGCCTGCAATGCACGGGCATGGGCCGCCAGCACGTCGTCGGTGACCAGGGCCACTTCCATGCCCAGTGGTTTGGCGCTGGCGTGGGCCGAGACGTGGCCAGCGCTGAAATTCATCCCGGCCAGTTCATCGGCGGCGAAGGCCAGGGCGGTCTCGCCGGTTTCCAGTTCGCCGTAGGTGCCCGACTCATGGATGAATCGTGTGGCCAGGCCGAAGGCCGAGGAGAAGAACTCGAGGGACGCGCGAACGTCGGGGACGTAGATAATCAGGTAGCCGAACTTCATCGGTGAACACTCCTTGTTGTGCCGGTTGGCGGACGAATCTAGCACGAGACAACGCTGGCCTGCGACCGTGCAGGCCAGCGCCTGGCTTCAGAAGTTGTACTTGAAGCTGGTCATCAGGTTGCGCGGTGCGCCGTAGTTGCCGTAGTAGCCGGCATAACTGTAGTACTCGCGGTCGAAGAGGTTGTTGAGATTGAGCGACGCGCTGAGGTTCTTGCTGATGTCATAGCGCGCCAGCAGGTTGGTGATCGCGTAGCTGCCCTGAGTGAAGGTTTGCAGGTCGCTGCCGACCTTGCTCTGCCAATTCACGCCGCCGCCGACGGTCAGCTTGTCGAGGTCGCCGCCCAGGCGGTAGGTGCTGAAGGTCTTGAGGCTGTGGCGGGGCAGGGTGGTGTTGATACGCTGGTCGTCGGCATCGGTGGTGACGGTATAGGCGTAGCCCGCACCGACCTGCCAGCCGTCGAGCAATTGCCCATCCAGTTGCATCTCCATGCCTTGGGAGGTGGTGTCCTGCTCGGACTTGTAGACGTTGCTGCCGGGGTATTCGGCTTGCCACACCGCGAGGTTGTCCTGTTCCAGCTTGAACAGCGCCAGGCTGGAGTTCAACTGGCCATCGTAATGGCTGCCCTTGATCCCGACCTCATACCCGGTGCCCTCCATCGGGTCCAGCGGCTTGTTGTTTTCGTCCCGTACCCAGGAGGCTTGCGGGTTGAAGATCTTGGTATAGCTGGCATACAGCGACCAGACCTCGTTCAGGTCGTAGACCACACCCGTGTACGGAATGAATACCCCGGTCTCGCGGGATTGGGTTTCGCTGGCCTGCGTGCCATAGGGGCGATCTTCGGTGTCGCGTTTCCAGTCCACCAAGCGCCCGCCGAGGATCAGGCTCAGGTCGTCGCTGACGTGGAAGCGCCCGGTGAGGTAGGCGGCGTACTGGGTCTCGTCGATGGAAGATTTGCCGGTGACCGGGAAGTCCGGCTTGGGGTTGTTGCCGTGGTAGTCGAACAGGTTGTCGATGGCGCCCGCCGGAGAGCCGGAGTAGTCATAGCGCCAGCCACCGTAGCTGGGGACGTTCTCGTTGTACTTGGACAGGGTCAGGCCACCGATGATTTCGTGTTCGCGGCCCAGCAGGCTCAAGGGGCCGGTCAGGTACAGGTCGAGGTTGTCCTGGCGCGGTGTGCCGGCGAACTTGACCGGCAACAGGCTGGTGCCGCTGCCATTGGTCTGCAGGGTGCCGTTGAGGTACGTGAAGACCTCGTCGAATTTGTTCTCGGTGTGGGTGAACTCGACCTTGCCGCTCCAGCCATTGCCCAGTTGCTGCTCGATGGACGTGAAGTAACTGGTCTGCTGGTGGTCATTGTGCGACCAGTCCGGCGAGGCGTTGGTCGAGCGGCTGAGGTCGGTGCGCTGGCCATCGGGGAAACGTGTTGGCAGGCCGGAGCGCAGCGGCGAATCGACGTCGGTGCGCAAGTAGCTGAAGCCCAGGGTCAACAAGGTTTGCTCAGTGAGGTCGAATTCGCTGATGCCGTACAGCAGTTGCGAGTCCTGCTTGAAACGGTCGACCCAGGCGCCGCCGGTCTTGTAGTCAGCCACCACTCGACCGCGCACGTTACCGCTCTCGGTCAGCGGACCGGACACGTCAAATCCGCTGCCGTAACGGTCCCAGGTACCTGCTTCGCCCGTCACGCTGGCCTGGGCCTCGGCGGTCGGGCGCTTGCGGATCAGGTTGATGGTGGCGGAAGGGTTGCCCATGCCGCTGATCAGGCCGGTGGCACCCCGCACCACTTCTACGCGGTCGTACTGGGCCATGCTCTGGGCGTAGTTGTCCATGCGTGTGACGGTCGGTACGCCGTCGATCTCGAAGTTCTGGATCTCGAAACCCCGGGACCAGAAACTGTCGCTTTCCGCACCCAGGCCGTCGCGCAGCACGATGATGCCCGGGGTCGCGTCCATGGTGTCGCTGAGGGTGGTCAGGCGCTGGTCATCCAGACGTTGACGGGTCATCACGGTCAGCGATTGTGGGGTTTCCTTGGGGGTCAGGTTCAGTCGTGTCGAACTGCTGGACGACAGCGTGGTGTAGGAGCCGCTGCCTTCGGTGGTCGAGCCGGGTGCCTTGCCGGAAATGCTCAGGGCATCCAGTTGCAAAACATCGGTGTTCTGCCGCCGGGCGATCTGGTAACCGCCGTTGGTGCTGCGCAGGGCCTCCAGGTCGGTGCCGGCCAACAGGACGGCGAGGCCGTTGTCGACCTCGAAACGACCGTTCAGGCCCTGGGTGGTGCGGCCCTCGGTTAGCTCGGCGGGATAGCTGAGCAGCAAGTGCGCGGTTTCACCAAACTGCGCCAGGGCATTGCCCAGGGCACCTGCGGGAATGGCAAAGTCCAGTTGCTGCTGCGCTGCCTGCACTGCGCTCGTGGCCAGCAGCAGCGGGCTGGCGAGGCTCATGCAGGCCAGGCCTTGCAGCACGGCGGCGGCCAGTTGTTGCTTGATCAAGTGTGGCCGCCCGTGGCGTGGTTGATGCGCGTGCTGCATGTGTGATTCCCCAATAAAAGTGATCTTTGGGGATACGAGTCTCGCGAGAAACGAAAACGGCTCACCCGTCCGCAAAAAAACTTCAGGCCAGGTTAGGCCTGGCTTTGAGGGTGACCCAGTAGCGGGTCAGGTGCTGTATGTCGAGGTTGAAGGTTTCACTCAGGGCGAGCAGCACCTGGTCGGTGTCGTGCAGCGGAAAAGTCCCCGAGACCCGTAAGTCGCCCAGGCTTGGATCGCAGCCCAGATGGCCCCGTCGATAGCGCGCCAACTCCGCGAGAAAATCCGCCAGGCGCTGGCCCTGAGCGACGATCATGCCGTGGCTCCAGGCCAGTTCGCTGGCGCTCTGGGGGCGCTGGGCGAGCAGGCTGCGCCGATCGAAACTGACTAGTTGCCCGGGTGCCACACTGATCGCCTGACTGCCTCGCTCCTGCGGGTAGACGCCCAGGGCACTGCTCTGGCTGCTGGCCTGGGTGAACCCCTGGCGTTGGCGCACGGCCAGTTGCTGGCCGAGCATCTGCACTCGACCTTCGGTGGTTTCGACCCACAGGGGAAGGGCCGTGGCCGCGTTGAGCAGAATTTCGCCGCGCAACAGACGAATCACCCGTTGTTGCGCAGCGAAGTGCATTTCGATGGCGCTGTCGGTGTTGAGTTGGACCTGTACCCGGTCAGCCAATTGATAGGTGTGGCGCTCACCGACCGCACTGCTGAATTCACTGCGCCAGTCCTGTACCAGCGCGCTGTTGCGGGCGCTCCACGCGGTACCGCCGGCGGCCAGTAACAGGGCTAGGTTTTTCAGGGCGCTGCGCCGCGACAGCATGGGCGCCAGCGCGGCGCTGGCGAGCGGGCGCTGCCCCGGTGAACGCAGGCTGCTCATGCGCGAAGAAAACGCCTGGGCCCGTTGCCAGGCCATTTCATGCAGGGCGTCGGCCTGGCGCCATTGCAGCCAATGTGCGCGGGTTTGTTCGCTGACGTGGGGTTCCTGCAGTTCCAGCAGCCAGTGCATGGCCTGCTCGGCGACGGCCAGGGGAATCGGCGTCTGGGTGGGTGACGCGGCGCGCGACTCCATCAGTTCCAGCCTCCATCGAGCAGGATGCACTGCGCACCCGCCTTGACGATGTAGCGTTTGACCGTGGCAATCGACACCTGCAGGCGCTCGGCGATCTCAGCGTGGCTCAAACCGTCCAGTTGCGACCAGAGGAAGGCCTGGCGCACGGGCATCTCCAGACGTTCCAGCACGGCATCCAGTTCGAGCAGGGTCTCCAGGAGGATGGCCCGAGTTTCAAGATCCGGTACCACCGCCTCAGGCAGGGTGGCCAGGGCTTGCAGGTAAGCCTTTTCGAGCTTCTGCCGGCGGTAGTGGTTGGACAACACACTCTGCGCTACCGTCGCCAGGAAACTGCGTGGGGCCTGGACCTCGATCAGCTCGGACTTGGCCAGCAAGCGCACGAACACATCCTGCGCCAGGTCCGCGGCACTGTGGGAGCAGTCGAGCCGACAGCGCAACCAGCGTTGCAGCCAGGAATGCTGCTCGCGGTACAGGGTGGCGAGTCCGTGATGGCTGGCGGAAGGGGTCGAGGGCATGGGATTCGCACGGCGTGAGAGGCTGGAAGGTCACGAATGATAATGATTATCATATTTGCCGTAGGCCTGGCTGGCAAGCACCGTGAAATCCTCCCCCCCGACCCTCCACAAAAAACGCTGTGGCTTTAAAACTCAAGATTTGAGCCAGACTTGCCGATGCAGTCCTTAACCCCCTAAGGAGTGTTGACCATGAACGGCAAGCAGCTATTGCTCGGAATCAGTTTGTACGCTGTATTCAATGGCTCGTGTGTGGCGGCCAGCGCGCCTTTGCAGGGCGTTATCCACTTTCAGGGTGCGATTGTCGAACCCGCCTGCACCTCGAGCACGGGCGCGGGTGCCGTAGTGGCACTGACGGGGTGCCCGGCGCAGAGCCGGGGTACGACTATCGAGGCACGACGGGTGATGCCGGTGAGTCATGTCACGGCGCGTGACGCTTCGGCGGTCAAGGCCAAGTTGCTGTCCGATACTGGGCGGGACAGTCGGTATTTCGATCAGCAGTATCAGTTAGTGGACGAAACCGGCAAGCCGCTACGCTCGGGTAATTACCTGATCACCCTGATCATGCCTTGAGAGCGGGTACAACGAATGCAGGCAAGGGTTGAGAGGATGAGTGGTCTGGGCGGTGCATTGCCGGCATTAATAGGAAGCATTACTATTCACGCCCTCGCCACCACAGCACGCCGTGATGACCCCCAAGCTGCCCCGCAGACCCGGATTTTTCGAGCACTACGAAGAGTTGGTCGGAACCTGGACGCGCCGGTTGAGAAATCGCCAGCAAGCCGAGGACCTGGCCCACGACACCTTCGTGCGGGTGCTGGAATCCGACTCGAGCCAGGTGCAGCAGCCGCGGGCCTATTTGCACCAGACTGCGCGCAACATCGCGGTGGATGGTTATCGGCGTGAGGACCGGCGGGGCGCCATGGAGTCCGAGGCGCTGGATCCTCGTGGGTCGTCGAGCGATGACCCGGAGCACTACATGCACGCGATCCAGCTGGCAGACTGCATCGAGCGGGCGCTGTCCGAGTTGCCCGCCAACTGTCGCAAGGTGTTCATCTGGCAGAAGCTCGAAGGGCTGACCCAGGCGGAAATCGCCGAACGCCTGGGACTGTCTAAAAACATGGTGGAAAAGTATATGATCCGCACCCTGCGGCATCTACGTGAGCGCCTCGACGGGGCTGCGCCATGAACAGCCAGCCATTTCCAGCCACCGCCCGACAGGACCTTGCATGATGGATAACCATGATTGCGCGTGCGGACAGACCACGGTTCGCGACGAGGCGGCGCTGTGGTTTTCCCGTGTGCAGGATGCACCGCTGAACCCAGGCGACCAGCAACGGTTCAACGCCTGGCTGGCGCAACACCCGCAGCACCGCGACGAATATCAACTGCTGCAAGGCCTGTGGCGTGCCACCGAGCTGGTGCCCAAGGCGCGCTTGCAAGCCCTGTGCGCAACCCCACCCACGCAGCTCAAGCGCCGACCACTGCTGCAGTATGCGGTGGCAGCCAGTGTGCTGGTGGTGGCGGTGGGTTTCGGCCTGTTCAATGGCCTGGGTGGTCCGGCCAGTTACCGTGCAGAGTTTTCCACCGTCTTGGGCGAGCGACGCCAGGTGAGCTTGCCGGACGGCTCGCTGATCGAGCTGAACAGTCGCAGCCAGGTCCGGGTGAATTTCCAGGGCGACCAGCGGCGCATCGAACTGACCCAGGGCGAGGCCATGTTCAACGTCGCGCACGACAGCAGCCGGCCCTTTGTGGTGGCGGCGGGCACGGGCCAGGTGACGGTCACGGGCACTCGCTTTGATGTACGCCGCGACGCTCAGGAAACGCGGGTGGTGGTGGAGCAGGGCAGGGTCAAGGTGCAGGGGCACGACAGTGAATTCGTCAGCCTCACGGCGGGACTGGCAACCCGGGTTGACGCTCAGGGTCGGGTCGCCCCGGCCCGGGCGGTCGATGCCCAGGCGCTGACCGCCTGGCGCAGCGGCAAGCTGGTGTTCAACGATGCCAGCCTCAGTGAAGTGGCAGCAGAAGTCTCGCGCTATCGGCAGCGGCCGTTGACCGTGGGCAGCGTAGCGGTGGGCAATCTACGCCTGAGCAGCGTGTTCAAGACTGACAACACCGAGACCTTGCTCAAGGCCTTGCCGAGCATCCTGCCGGTGGCGATCCGGACCCGCGATGACGGCAGCCAGGAAATAATTGCGCGATAGATTCAGGTTTTTTTCGAGTTCTTCGTCTTCTTGTCCAACTGCAACTGGTTTGCATTAACATCCGCACCTATTTGCGATCAACAGGACAAGGTTCGACGTGAAAAACCCCCGCGCGAAAAACAACAAACCCGCCACGCTTTCTTCCCGTTGGCTGCCCCTGGCGCTGGCACTGGCCGTCAATGCGGGCCTGCCGCTGGCATATGCCGAGGCGGCTGGCGGCAATATCCAGATTCAAGCGCAGCCCTTGGGGACGGCCCTGAGCCAACTGGGTCAGCAGACCTCCCTGCAGGTGTTTTTCGATCCGCAACTGGTGGCCGGCAAGCAGGCGCCGGCGGTGGACGGCAACTTGTCGCCGGAGCAAGCCTTGCGCCAGTTGCTGCAGGGCAGCGGCCTGGAGTATTCGATCGACCAGGGTTCGGTGACCCTGAGCCCGGCCGCCACTTCGACATCCGCAGCGGGTCCGCTGGAACTGGGGGTGACCGACATCACCGTGGTCGGCGACTGGCTGGCTGACGCCAATGCGGCGGTGGTGCAGAACCACCCCGGTGCGCGCACGGTGATCCGTCGCGAGGCCATGGTCGAGCAGGGCGCGATGACCGTCGGCGACGTGCTCAAGCGTGTACCCGGGGTGCAGGTCCAGGACGCCAACGGCACGGGTGGCAGTGACATCTCCCTGAACGTCGGCGTGCGCGGCCTGACCTCGCGCCTGTCACCGCGCTCCACGGTGTTGATCGACGGTGTCCCGGCCGCCTTCGTCCCTTACGGCCAGCCGCAATTGTCGATGGCGCCGATCTCTTCCGGCAACCTCGACAGCATCGACGTGGTACGGGGCGCAGGGTCGGTTCGTTATGGCCCGCAGAACGTCGGCGGGGTGATCAACTTCGTCACCCGGGCCATCCCGGAGAAAGCCACCGGGGAAATCGGCAGCACCCTGGAAACCTCCCAGCGCGGTGGCTGGAAGCACATCGACACGGCGTTTCTCGGCGGCACCGCGGACAACGGCATGGGCGTGGCACTGTTGTACTCCGGGGTCAACGGCAACGGCTATCGGCAGAGCAATAACGACAACGACATCGACGACGTGATCCTCAAGACTCACTGGGCGCCCACCGATGTCGACGATTTTTCGCTGAACTTCCACTACTACGACGCCAAGGCTGACATGCCCGGCGGGCTGACCCAGCAACAGTACGACGAAGATCCCTACCAGTCGGTGCGCGACCACGACAACTTCGCCGGCCGGCGCAAGGACGTGTCCTTCAAGTGGGCGCGGCTGATCGGCGATCGTACCCAGGCCGAAGTGCTGACCTACTACTCCGACAGTTTTCGCGGCAGCACCATCGCCGCCCGCGACCAGAAAACCCTGAGTTCCTACCCGCGCACCTACTACACCTTCGGCATCGAGCCACGGGTGTCCCATGTGTTCGATGTCGGTCCGACTTCCCAGGAAGTCAGCGTCGGTTATCGCTACCTCAAGGAGGGCATGCACGAACAGGCCAGCCGCCTGGCACTGGTGAACAACCAGCCGGTGCAGACCCCGACCTCCGACGGCCACGTGTATCAGGACCGCACCGGCGGCACCGAAGCCAACGCGTTCTACGTCGACAACAAAATCGATGTCGGCAACTGGACCGTGACCCCGGGCATTCGTTTTGAAGACATCCGCACCGAGTGGCACGACCGCCCGGTGCTCGATACGTCGGGCAAACCGGTGCAGGAGAAACGCCGCAGCATCGACAGCCATGAACCGCTGCCGGCCTTGAGCGTGATGTATCACCTGTCCGATGCCTGGAAGCTGTTCGCCAACTACGAAACCTCGTTCGGCGCCTTGCAGTATTTCCAGCTGGGCCAGGGCGGTTCGGGTGACGAGACCGCCAGCGGCCTCAACCCGGAAAAGGCCAAGACCTACGAAATCGGCACGCGCTATAACGATGATGTGTGGGGCGCTGAAGTGACGCTGTTCTACATCGACTTCGACGAAGAGCTGCAATACATCAGCAACGATGCCGGCTGGACCAACCTGGGCGCCACCACCCACCAGGGCATTGAAGCCTCGGTGCACTACGACATGGCCGCGCTCGACCCACGGCTCGATGGCCTGACCGCCAATGCCGGGGTCACCTACACCCGCGCTGTGTATGAAGGCGAGATCCCGGGTTTCAAGGGCCGTGACCTGCCGTTCTACTCCCGTCAGGTAGCCACCGTCGGCCTGCGTTACGACGTCAACCGCTGGACCTACAACGTCGATGCGTTCGCCCAGTCCAAGCAGCACTCACCGGGCACTGCGGTGAATGCCGATGGCAGTTTCAGCGGCGACTACATCAC
Organism: Pseudomonas sp. P5_152; assembly: GCF_033989915.1. Lineage (NCBI taxonomy): Bacteria > Pseudomonadati > Pseudomonadota > Gammaproteobacteria > Pseudomonadales > Pseudomonadaceae > Pseudomonas > Pseudomonas sp. P5_152. The sequence goes on from NZ_JASFAH010000002.1 coordinate 4,944,864, forward strand.
CGAAGGCACTGCCGACGGACAGTACGGCGACATCCCTGGTTATGTGACCTGGAACGTGCGTGGCGGCTATGACTTTGGCGCGCAACTGTCGAACCTGAAGCTCGGCGCCGGGGTGAAAAACCTCTTCGACAAGCAGTACTTCACCCGCTCCAGCGACAACAATGCGGGGATGTACGTGGGTGCGCCAAGGACCTTCTTCGTCCAGGCCAGCGTTGGTTTCTGATAGGCCGCAGTGCTTTCATCGCGAGCAGGCTCGCTCCCACAAACGAGCCAGCTCGCGATGCTGTCACACCTTCAACACTTTCCCGCCAATGGCCACTGCCACCAGCAACAGCGCCATCAAGCCAAAGGCAAAACTCAGGCTGCTGGCGTGGGCGACAAAACCGATCACTGCGGGCCCGGCGAGGATGCCGGCATAACCCAGGGTGGTGATAGCCGGCACGGCAATGCTTTCGGGCATCACCGTCTGTTTGCCGACCGCGGTGTACAGCACCGGCACGATGTTCGAACAGCCCACGCCCAGTAGCGCATAGCCCACCAGGGCCGCTTCCCAGCTCGGGGCAAAGGTCGCCAGGAACAAGCCCGCGGCGGCGGTCAGGCCACCGAATACGATCACCCGGGTAGCGCCCAGTCGGCGGACAATCCGGTCGCCGGTCAGGCGTCCGATGGTCATGGTCAGGGCGAACGCCGCATACCCCAATCCCGCATACGCCGTGTCGATCCCACGCTCCTGGGCGAGGAATACCGCGCTCCAGTCCAGTGCCGCGCCTTCAGCCAGGAACACGATGAAGCACATGCCACCGATGAACAGCACGATCCCGTGGGGCACCGCAAACGCCGGCCCGGTGCTTTCGCTGCCGTAGGTCAGCAGATGGGGCGCGGCCTTGAACAGCGCCGCCAGCAGCATCAGGATCACCACGGCCATCGCCCCCAGCGGAGAAATGCCCAGGCCCAGCAGGGCGCTGACCCCCGCCGCGCCGACAATCCCACCGAGGCTGAACATGCCATGAAAACCCGACATCATGGTCTTGCCGCTGGCGCGCTCGACAATCACCGCCTGCAGGTTGGTCGTCGAGTCCACCGTACCCAGACCGGCACCGAACAGGAACAGCGCGCCAATCAGCAGGGGCACCGTGGACACCGTCGCCAGCAACGGCAGCGCCAGGCAGATTAGCAGCGTGCCGCCGGTCAGCACGCGCCGACAGCCGAAGCGCGTCGCCAGCACGCCGGCCAGCGGCATCGCCAGGATCGAGCCGACCCCCAGGCTCAGTAGCAGCAGGCCGAGGGTGCCTTCATCCAGCCCGGCCCGTGCCTTGGCGTAGGGCACTAGCGGCGCCCACGCGGCAATGCCAAAGCCGGCGATGAAGAATGCGATGCGGGTCGACATCTGCTCGAGGCGCCCAGGGATTACCTGGGCGGGTGACGTGATGGCGGTCATGGAAAATCCTTGGTCTTTCAATGGAAGCGACAAACAGGGGCACATCCTTGCACATCAGTGACCGTCAGACGACCTCGGGGTTCGTCACCAGGCGGTTCGTTGATCCGAGGAAATCGCCTACAGTGGGCAATCACTCCAGACTCAACCCAGGATCTGTTCATGACCTCGTTGTTTGATGCACGCGGGAACATCTATGCGGTGGTCAGCCCCCAGCAATTGCGCGAACTGGGGATCGACCTGCCTGACACCGCCGCCGAGGCGGCGCAACAACGAATGGCCTGGACTTCACGGGCGATCCTGGCCTGCTGCAGTTGGGCGCCGGGCACGCAGCCAGACGGGGCCAAGGCGCATTGCAGCGATGGTTTGCTGGTCGGCCCATTTCAACAGGCCGCGCCCTTTGATCTGTTGATCGTCAACACCGACGGGACCCTGGCCGAGCGCAGCGGCAATGGCTTGACCATCTTCGCCCAGGCGCTGACCGAGCAGGGCTTGATGCTGGCCGAGGGCTGCAGTCTGCTCAAGGTCCATCATGACCAGGGCAACGCCCGGTCGCCCGTGCAAACCTCGGTACACGCGGCCGAAGTCGAGGCTGTGCAAGGGTTTTGGCTGGACCTGGGCAAACCTCAGTTCGGCCCGCCGGCGGTGGCGGCTCAGGGAGTGTCAGCGGCGCAGTTGAATCAGCGACCATTGAGCCATGTGCCGCAGCTGGCTCGGGTCAATCCTCAGTGGCAACACAGTCAATTCGTGCGCATCGGCAACCCCCATTGCGTGACGTTGGTGACCCAGGCGGACGCGCTGCCGAGCAACCTGCAGATGGCCGCTCCCGGCCTGGCGGACGACCTGACTCGCATTGCATTCGCCCCACCCAGCGGCGGGGGGCAGCCCTGTGCCGCCGGGGTCAATCTGCAATGGGCAATGCGCGAATCGGCCAACCGCCTCAGTGCCCGGGTGTTCGAACGCGGCGAAGGCCCGACCGCGTCTTCGGGCACCAGCGCCAGCGCGGTAGCCTGTGCCGCGTGGAGTGTCGGCTGGGTGACCGCGGGCACGGTGGCGGTGGTGATGCCCGGCGGCACGGCCCCAGTGTTGCTCGAAGAGCAGGACGGTGAGTTGAACCGGGTCAGCTTGTTCGGGACGGCGCGCTTGCTGCGTTGAACTCAAATCCGCCATCGCGAGCAAGCTCGCACAAGGGTTAAGGCTGCCCACAAATCCCGCATACACCCAGCAAACCTTTGTAGGAGCGAGCCTGCTCGCGAAGAACCTGAGGGCGACGCGTTGTTTCAGGCAGCACGCGTTATCGTTGACGTCCATCGCGAGCAGGCTCGCACAGGGTGATTTTTGCCATGCCTGGCCCCCTGTGGGAGCGAGCCTGCTCGCGATGAGGCCGGTCGGATCAAGCCGAGCCAAACATCTCGACCACTGGCATCTGGCGTTTCATCAACACCTTGCCGCCGCGGATCGAGTACAGCGGCAGTCCCTGGCTGCGGATCACTTCGTAGTCACTGTCGGCCGAGAGGATCAGCAGGTTGGCTGGCCGCCCCGGTTCCAGCCCGTAGCGGTCACCCAGGGCCATGGCCTTGGCGCTGTTGTCGGTCACCAGGTCCAGCGAGCTTTGCAGGTTGCGGTAGCCGAGCATGTGGCAGATGTGCAGGCCGGCTTCCAGGACCCGCAAGATGTTGCCATTGCCCAGTGGGTACCACGGGTCGACGATTGAGTCCTGGCCAAAACACACGTTCATGCCGGCTTCGAGCAACTCGTTGACCCGGGTCACGCCCCGGCGTTTCGGGAAATTGTCGAAGCGCCCTTGCAAGTGAATGCTCTCGGTCGGGCAGGAGACAAAACTGATCCCCGAGTGCCCCAGCAGGCGAAACAGCTTGGCGCAGTAAGCGTTGTCGTAGGAGCCCATGGCTGTGGTGTGGCTGGCGGTCACCCGCGCACCCATGTCGCGGCTGCGGGCTTCTTCGGCCAGCACTTCGAGAAAGCGCGAGTGCGGGTCGTCGGTTTCGTCGCAATGCACGTCTACCAGGCAGCCGGTGCGCTCGGCCAGGTCCATCAGGAATTTCACCGAGCTGACGCCCTGGTCGCGGGTGTATTCAAAATGCGGAATGCCCCCCACCACGTCGGCGCCCAGGCGAATCGCTTCCTCCATCAGCTCGCGGCCATTGCGGTAGGACTCGATGCCTTCCTGGGGAAAGGCGACGATCTGCAGGTCGATCAGGTGCCGGCTCTCTTCGCGCACTTCGAGCATGGCCTTGAGCGCGGTCAGTTGCGGGTCGGTGACATCGACGTGGGTGCGCACATGCTGGATGCCATGGGCGGCGAGGGCGTCGATGGTCTTTTTCGCCCGGGTCTTGGTGTCTTCCTGGGTAATGGTCGCCTTGCGCTCGCCCCAGCATTCGATGCCTTCGAACAGCGTGCCGCTCATGTTCCAGCGCGGCTCACCGGCGGTCAGCGTGGCGTCGAGGTGAATGTGCGGCTCGACGAAAGGCGGCACCACCAGGTTGCCGTTCGCGTCGAGGTCGTCGGGGCCCAGGGTCGGTGCCTCGGTCTGGCGGGCGATCCCGCTGATCAGGCCGTTTTCCAGGTGCAGCTCATGCAAGCCTTCACGGTTGCGCAGGCGGGCGTTGATGATGTGCATCAGGCGAATCCCTTTATAGATCTGGTAGTGCTGCGCTGGAGGTACGGGTCCCCAGGACGCAGGTCAATGCCACATACGTTAGCGCGGCAGCGCCGATCCCTACCAGCGGCGCGACCCACGGCGAGCCGAACGCGGCGACGGTGCCGACTGCATAGGCGCCGAGTCCGGCCCAGTTGAAGGCCGGCAGCCGGGCATCGGCCAGGCGCGGATAGTGGCCACGATAACGGTAGAAGAAGTCCGCCATGATCACTCCACCAATCGGCGGAATCACCGTGCCCAACAGGATCAGGTAAGGCACCAGCATGTCGTACATGCCCAGCAGCGCCAGCAGAGTGCCGATCACGGCGCCGGCCAGGGTCACGGTTTTGCGCCGCCGGGTGCGCAACAGGTTGCAGCCGGCCACGGCGAAGTTGTAGATGGTGTTGTCCTGGGTGCTCCAGATGTTGAGCAGCAGCATGGCCATCGCAGCGATGGCGAACCCTTGCAACAGCAGGACCTCGACCACATCCGGTTGCTGATAGACGATGGCCCCATAGGCACCGATCAGGACCATCAGGCCGTTGCCAAGGAAAAACCCGATCAGGCTCGCCAGCACCGCGACCCGGGCGGAACGGGAAAAGCGGGTCCAGTTGGTGGCCTGGGTTGCACCGCTGACAAAGGTGCCGAACACCAGGGTGATGGCGGTCGACCAGTCCATGTGGCTGCTCGGCACCACTGCCAGCAGCGCGTCGAGGCCACCGATCTGCAGCGTGGAAACCCACATCGACAGCATCAGCAGCAGCATCATCGCCGGCACCGCGATGTAGGAGAGGATTTCCAGGCCGCGATAGCCGACATAGGCCGTGGCGCAGAACACCAGGCCGAACAGCACCATCAGCCCCAGCACCGTACCGTCGCTCAACTGTAAATATTTGCCCAGCACCACGGCAGCCGTGGCCGTGCCCCAGGCATACCAGCCAATCTGGGTGAAACCGAGGATCAGGTCGCTGAGCTTGCTGCCCAGTTCACCAAAGCAGAAACGTCCCATCAGCACCGAGTTGAGGCCGCTCTTGAAGGCGATGTAGCCCAGGCCTGCGGCATACATGCCCAGCAGCAGGTTGCCGAGGACAATCACCGTCATCATTTCGGCAAAACTGAATGCCACCCCGAGTTTGCCGCCGGCAAACATGGTCGCCGTAAAAAAAGTGAAGCCCAGCAGCACCATGGCCGTCGACATCAGGCCCTTGCGGGCATGCATCGGCACTTCACTGAGAGGGTAGTCGTTGCCCGGATCGTTCTGCGTCATGTGGCGTTCCTTGCGAGAGAGGAGGACGCGGGGGTGTTGCAGTGCTCATGCCAAAGCCGGTGATGGCCCTATTACTTATAGTCGAGCGCGGGTATTTGGCCCAAGACGGGCTCGAAAGCGGTGCGCCTGACCAAACACCGGACCCAAGTGGGAGCGCGTCTTCAGTCACAAGGAGCGCCAAACTACAGGCATAAAAAAACCACCGGGGACGGTGGTTTTTTTCGACTGCCTGGCTCACTCGCCGCGATAGATGCAACCGCTGGTGCAAGTCTCGTGGATGCGGATTGCACTGAGTTCCGGCAGCAGTGGCTTGAGTTCATTCCAGATGAACTTGGCCAGCACTTCACTGGTCGGGTTTTCCAGGCCAGGGATGTCGTTCAGGTAGTTGTGGTCCAGGCGCTCGTACAGCGGCTTGAAGATCGCCTTGATTTCCGAGAAGTCACGGATCCAGCCAGTGTGCGGGTCGAGGTTACCGCTCAGGTGGATCGCCACTTTGAACGAGTGGCCGTGCAGGCGCCCGCATTTGTGGCCGTCCGGAACGTGGGGCAGGCGGTGGGCGGACTCGAAGGTGAATTCTTTGAAAATTTCCACAGTGGTTTGAGCTCTGTCAGGTGGCTATCGCCCGCGGCGATGGGGCAGGTCGCGAGTTTAACAGCTTGAAATAACGCTTGCGGGAAAACACTGACTAAAGGGTCAGCAAGTGCTCGCCCAGGCGGCCGTTGGCGGCCAGTTCGAGGAACTCGTCGCCCAGGCGCTGGCTTTCCTGCATGGTGGTGCGCCAGTATTTCTGGCGGCCGGGGGCATCATCCATGAATCGCTTGAAGTCGTTGCGGTCCGGGAGTTTGCCGTAGGGCAGGCGGGCCAGGTAGTCCTTGGACGGTGCCAGCAACAGCACATCCTGTAAGCGCTGGGGGCAGGCGCGACGCCAGGGCAGGGTCTTGTCGAACCAGCCAGGAATTACCCGGTCGGTGAAGTGCGGATAAAGCACGATGTCGTCGCCGCTGTAGGGCAAATCGAGGTGGTAGTCCAGCAGGCCACCGTCGCGAAAGGTCCCGGCTCCGGCCCCCGGCAGGTCACGCACGCCCTCCATGACCATCGGGATCGAACCCGACGCGAGCAAGGCCTGGCGCAAGTTGCCGGCATTCAACGCGACATAACGCGAAGGGAAGTCGTGCAGGGCATTGAGCGGCGGCGCGAGGCGCGGATCATGGATGATCAGCCGTTCGAAATGTCGCGACAAGCGTGCGCGTCCCCGCAGGTTATCGGCGATCACCGACGACAGCCCCAGGCCAAGGCGGCCGCGGTGATCGTCCGCCAGCAGGCCATGGCTCCTGACCACCATGATGTTCAAACGGTAATGGGGGTTGTCGAGGATCCGCGCATCGCGGCCATCGAGCAGTTCATCGAGCATGCGCCGCGAGCTCTGGCTGATCTGCGCCATGCTTACGCCTTTGCTGAAATGCTGTTCGGTGTAGAGCTGGCCCAGGCGCTGGATACCTTCGGCGGCGTCCGGCAAGCAAGCACTGGCGAAGCGCCAGGAACCCACCGAGGCGCCAATCAGCGAGCGCTCACGGGGCGCGGCCGGCAACCACTCGCCGAACAGCGCCAGGTCCAGGCCCTGGATGCCCAGGGCTTTGGGCCCACCGGCGGCACCGGGCAGCGTGCCCACGTGCATCGCGTTCAGGCCCTGTTGCCGAATCCGCGTGAAAGCCCGCGGTCCGGCCTTGAGGGTCAGGGCCGGGAATTTGATATGGATAGCGCTCATACAGCTCTCGCTTAGTGCAGCCAGGCTTGCGGGGCATCCTGGGGACGCCATCGCCGGCAAGCCGCGCTCCTGCTGGGTTGGTGTACGTCGTCCATCAATGATGGCGATTCAGTTTGAATTAAGTTGCTGCCGTTAGTCTGGGCCCATACCGATCTGGAGACCGCCCATGAAAAACCTGACCACCCTGTTCACCGCCAGCCTGATCGCCCTGACGGCCAGCCTGGCCCACGCCCGTGACCTGGGACCGGATGAGGCCCTGAGATTGCGTGACGCTGGTACCATTGTGTCTTTCGAGAAGCTCAATGCCAGCGCACTGGCCAAACACCCCGGCGCGACCATTACTGAAACCGAACTGGAAGAAGAGTACGGCAAGTACATCTACCAGATCGAGTTGCGTGATCAACAAGGCATTCAGTGGGACCTGGAATTGGACGCTGTCAGCGGGCAGCTACTCAAGGATCATCAGGATACGTAATGAAGGTTAATCTGCGCGCTTATGGGCTCGGTGCCCTGGCGCTACTGGCGGTCTGCTCACTGGCAGTGGCCCGCGATCTCGATCAGGACGAAGCCCTGCGCCTGCGCCAGCAAGGGGTGATCCTGCCGTTGGAGCAACTGCTGCAGCAGGCGCTGGACCGCTACCCTGGCGCCAAGCTCCTGGAAGCGGAGCTGGAAGAGAAGCATGACGTCTACATTTATGAAGTCGAACTGCTGACCCCGCAGGGCGTGGTGCGTGAGCTGGACCTGGACGCCAGGACCGGCCGTTTACTCAAAGACAAGGAAGATTGATCGATGCGTTTGCTTCTGGTGGAAGACCACGTGCCGCTGGCCGACGAGTTGTTGGCCGGACTCAATCGCCAGGGTTACGCGGTGGACTGGCTGGCCGATGGACGCGATGCCGTGTACCAGGGCAGCAGCGAGCCCTATGACCTGATCGTCCTCGACCTCGGCTTGCCGGGCCTGCCGGGTCTGGAAGTGCTCAGCCAATGGCGCGCGGGTGGCTTGGCCACGCCGGTGCTGGTGCTGACCGCGCGCGACTCCTGGGCCGAACGCATCGAGGGGCTCAAGGCGGGCGCCGACGACTACCTGACTAAACCTTTTCACCCCGAAGAGCTGCACCTGCGGATTCAGGCGCTGCTGCGCCGTTCCCACGGGCAGGCCAATCAGCCGACGCTCAAGTCCGCCGGCCTGCACCTGGACGAAGGCCGGCAGTGCGTGGTGCGCGATGGCGCCGATATCCAGCTGACCGCCGCCGAGTTCCGCCTGTTGCGCTACTTCATGCTGCACCCGCAGCAGATCCTGTCCAAAAGTCACTTGGCTGAACACCTCTACGACGGTGAAACCGAGCGCGACTCCAATGTCCTCGAAGTCCACGTCAACCACCTGCGGCGCAAGCTGGGGCGCAGCGTGATCGAAACCCGTCGAGGCCAGGGCTACCTGTTCGGTGGGCAGGCGCAGTGAGGTCGATCCAGCGGCGCTTGAGCCTGGGCCTGATCAGCGTGTTGCTGATCGTCGGCCTGGTGCTGGTGCAGACCAGCCTGTGGTTGTTCGAACAGGGGCTGCAACGTTACCTCGAAGCGGGCCTGCGCAACGACAGTGAAAACCTGCTGGTGGCCCTGGTGCGCGGCCCGCAAGGCGTGCAATTGGACGAGCGTCGCCTGTCGCCGGCCTATCAGCGGCCATTCTCCGGGCATTATTTCCGCATCGACTTTGCCGACACACACTGGCGTTCGCGTTCGTTGTGGGACCAGGAACTGCCGTTGCTCGAGCAGCCGGGCCTGCACAGCAACCTGCAATTAGGGCCTGAGGGTCAGCAACTGCTGGTGTTGCGTTCGGACTACCGGCGCCTGGGCCAGTCGATCTCCATCAGCGTGGCCCAGGACTACACCCCGGTGCAGGAGAGCTTCCGGCGCATGCGTCAGATCGGCCTCGGCCTCGGCCTGGCCTGCCTGCTGCTGATTCTGCTGTTGCAGCGGATCACCGTGCGCCGCGCCCTGCGCCCGCTGGAAAGCGCGCGGGAGCAGATCGCCCAATTGCAACAGGGGCAACGCTCGCAACTGGACGCCCAGGTCCCCGAAGAACTGGAACCCCTGGTGGCGCAGATCAACCATCTGCTGGCGCACACCGAAGACAGCCTCAAGCGCTCGCGCAATGCCCTGGGCAACCTCGGCCATGCGCTGAAGACCCCGTTGGCGGTGTTGCTGAGCCTGGCTTCCAGCGACAAGCTGGATGCCCATCCCGAGCTGCGTAAAGTCCTGCAAACGCAACTGGAGCAGGTGCAGCAGCGCTTGAACCGTGAACTGAACCGCGCGCGACTGGCCGGTGACGCCTTGCCCGGCGCGTTGTTTGATTGCGATGCCGAGCTGCCGGGGTTACTGGCTACCTTGAACATGATTCACGGGGAGCACCTGGACCTCAGTTACGTCGCGCCGGCCGGTCTGCACCTGCCGTGGGATCGCGAGGACTTGCTGGAATTGCTCGGCAACTTGCTGGACAACGCCTGCAAATGGGCCGACGCCGAGGTGCGCCTGAGCGTGGCGCAGGCGCCAGAGGGCTTTTTGCTGGCGGTCGAAGACGATGGTCCGGGGATTCCCGAAGCCCAGCGCGACCAGGTATTCAGCCGCGGTACACGCCTGGATGAACAGACCAACGGGCATGGCCTGGGCTTGGGCATCGTGCGCGATATCGTCGAGGCGTGGGGCGGGATATTGCGCTTGGAAGAAAGCCAGTGGGGCGGATTGCGGGTAGTGATCGAGTTACCCAGGATCTGATAGCTGATCAGGCCAGTGGGGCGCGTCTGTTCGCCCCACTGGCGCTGGATTACACCCGGAACTGATCCATCAGGCTCTGCTGCTGGTTGGCCAGAGTGTTGAGCGACTGGCTGACCCGGGCCGATTCATTGGCCTGGCCCGATAGCGACTCGGTCACGTCGCGGATGGTTGCCACGTTGTTGTTGATCTCTTCGGCCACCGCGCTCTGTTCTTCGGCGGCACTGGCAATCTGCAGATTCATGTCGGTAATCACCGTCACCGCGTCGCCGATCTGGCGCAGTGCGGTCACGGCCTGGCCAACCTGCTCGACGCTGCCCTGGGCTTGGCGGTGGCTGTTGCCCATGGCGCCGACCACTTGCTGGGTGCCACTTTGCAGTTGCTCGATCACCTGGCGGGTTTCCTCCACCGACTCTTGCGTGCGGCGGGCGAGGTTGCGCACCTCGTCGGCCACCACCGCAAAACCGCGCCCGGCTTCCCCGGCGCGCGCGGCTTCAATGGCGGCGTTGAGCGCCAGCAGGTTGGTCTGCTCGGCGATGGCGCGAATCACTTCCAGCACCGAACCGATTTTCTCGCTGTTGGCCGCCAGGCCTTCGACCTGGACCATGGCCGTGCTCATGTCGGCGGCCAGGCTGTCGATGCTGGCGGTGGTGCGGTCGATCACGGTCAGGCCCTGGCGGGTTGCCTGGTCCGCGTCGCGCGCCGCTTGTGCCGCCTGCGCTGCGCTGCGGGCGACGTCCTGGGCGGTGGCGCTCATTTCGTGGGAGGCGGTGGCCACCTGATCGACCTGGCGATACTGCTGCTCCATCCCGGCGCTGGTCTGGGTGGCGATGGCCGAGGACTGGTCGGCGGTGCTGCGGGCGTCCTGCACCGAACGTTTGACCTCGGCGATGATCGGTTGCAGCTTGTCGAGGAAGCGGTTGAACCAGCCGGCCAGTTGCCCGAGTTCGTCCTGCTTGTCGTAGGCCAGGCGCCGGGTCAAGTCGCCTTCGCCGCTGGCGATGTCTTCGAGCATCTGGGCCACGCCGAGAATCGGCCGGGTCACGCTGCGGGCCATCAGCCAGACCAGCAGCAGGCCGATGACCGCGGCTATCAGGCCCAGGCCCAACTCGATCAGGGTGCCGGTGGTGTTGGTGGCGTCGAGTTCGGCCTGCAGGGCTTGCGCCGGGCCGACCACGACCTGTTGCGGCACGTCGAGCAACACCCCCCAGGCCTTGCCGCCGGGAATCGGTTCGAACGGCGAGAGCACCTTGAGTTGCTGCTGGCTGCGCAGGCTCTGGGTCTGGTTACTGGTGCCCAGCATGCGCAGCAGTTCGCTGCCGTCCTGGTCCACCGTGCCCAGGCGCTGGCTGAGTTTGCTGGCGTCTGGGCTGTAGCCGGCGAGCAGGCCGACGGGGCTGAGGATGCTGACGCTCGTCTGGCCGTCGTAGAGTTCGCGGCTCGCCTGCTGGCTGACGGCCTGCAGGCTGTTGAGGTTGATGTCCACCGACAGCGAGGCGATGACTTTGCCATCCGCCAGCAAGGGGAAGACGATGCTGGTCATCAGCACGTTCTGGCCATCGATCACATAGAAGTAGGGTTCGATCACGCAGGGCTTGAGGGTTGCGCGCGGGCAAGTGAACCAGGCATTGGCCGGTTCGCCGCTGGGGCCGGAGCTAGTGTCGGCCATGTCGCTTTCAGGCAGCGCCATTGAGTTCAACTTGCCGGCGGTCGGCTGCGACCAGTACAGGGCAAAGCGGCCCTTGTCGTTGCTGCCCAGTTCATCCTGGCCGGCAAACAGCTCATCCTTGCCATCCAGGGCGTTGGCTTCGAATACCAGCGACAACCCGAGCAGTTGCGGGTTGGCCTGCAGCGCCGACTTGACCTGGCGGGTCAGGTCTTCGCGCAGGTCGAAGGCGTCGAGGAAACGTTTCTCGGCCTGTTCGCGCAGGAACAGCACCTGGCGCGAGAAGCCGTGGCCATATTGATAGGCGTCCATGAACTGCTGGCGAATCCCCAGCGCCTGGACTTCGCCCTGGGCTTCGATGCGCGACTGGGCCGCTTCATTGAGCATGCTCATGCTCGACGCCTTGACCAGTTCGGAACTGTGCTCCATGCGATACAACGACAGGCCCACCAGCAAGGTCACGATGCCGGCCAGGCACAGCCCGGCCAGCAGGGTGATTTTCCATTGAATCGACAGCTGTCTGAGTGACATGGAGGCGCCCTTAATCGATAAATATCCAAGACCTGGACCTGTAACGGCCTCACCAGCGCTTTCTTGAGTCCTGTACCAACTGCCGCGTAGTTTTTGACAAGCGCGGCGGGCTGCGGCACAGTGCGCGCCCTCTAATAAAACCTCTATTCCATCCGGTGTCGGCCCTTGCAGCTGGCAGGCCGGACTCATCCCGTTTGCGCCGCGTTCAGCGGCGACTGTGCCTTGAGGTAACGATGATTAATGCAGTAATTGCCGCGGTCGGCATCATGCTGGTACTCAGCCTGTCCCGCGTGCATGTGGTGATCGCGCTGATCATTGGCGCCCTGGTGGGTGGCCTGACCGGCGGCCTGGGTATGGAAGCGACGCTCAAGGCCTTCAACAGTGGCCTGGGCGGCGGCGCGACCGTGGCGTTGTCCTACGCCTTGCTCGGCGCCTTTGCGGTGGCGATTGCCAAGTCTGGCCTGGCCCATGCCTTGGCAGACAAGGCCCTGGCCCTGGTGGATCGGCAGGACGCCAATGGCGGCGGCCAGGTCAAGTGGTTACTGATCGGTTTGCTCTGGGTGGTGGCAATCGCCTCGCAGAACATCCTGCCGATTCACATTGCCTTTATCCCGCTGCTGGTGCCGCCGCTGCTGTATGTGCTGACCAAGTTGCAACTGGATCGCCGCTTGATCGCCTGCGTCATGACCTTCGGCTTGATCACGCCGTACATGTTCCTGCCGGTGGGTTTCGGCAATATCTTCCTTAATGAGATTCTGCTGGCCAACGTGGCCAAGAGCGGCGTCGACATCAGTGGCGTCAACGTCACCCACGCCATGGGTATTCCGGCGTTGGGCATGGTGTTCGGGTTGTTGCTGGCGTTTGTCAGCTACCGCAAGAAACGCGTGTATGACCTGGAGAAAATCGAGCGGGTCGAGCAGGTGGCAGTCCAGTACAACCCGCTGACGTTGATGGTGGCAGGGCTGGCGATTGCCGCCGCCTTCATCATCCAGTTGCTGCTGGATTCGATGATTATCGGCGCTTTGGCCGGGTTCCTGATCTTCTCGGTATCGGGGGTGGTGCGCTGGCGCGAGACCGATGATCTGTTCACCGAAGGCATGAAGATGATGGCGATGATCGGTTTCATCATGATCGCCGCCTCTGGGTTCGCCGAGGTCATGAAGGCCACCGGCGAGGTGCAGACCCTGGTTGAGACGTCGGCGGCGTGGATCGGCCACAGCAAGGGCGTCGGTGCGTTGCTGATGCTGCTGGTCGGGCTGCTGGTGACCATGGGTATCGGCTCGTCCTTTTCCACGGTGCCGATCCTGGCGGCGATCTTTGTGCCGCTGTGCGTGCAACTGGGCTTCAGTCCGTTGGCCATCGTCTGCATCGTCGGCACTGCCGGCGCCTTGGGTGACGCCGGTTCACCAGCCTCGGACTCGACCCTGGGCCCAACCTCGGGCCTGAACATCGACGGCCAGCATCACCATATCTGGGACACCGTGGTCCCGACGTTCCTGCACTACAACCTGCCGTTGCTGGCGTTTGGTTGGGTGGCGGCGATGGTGTTGTAACCCGGCAGTCAAGCTTGTTGCAGGGGCGGCGCTCGCTTGCGGCGCCCGCTTGCGGTGCTTGTATTCATCCTGGATGGGCGCGTTATCGTTGACGTTCTTCGCGAGCAAGCTCGCTCCTACAAGGGGGCTTGGGTGTGTGCCTAGAGGGATTGTGTAGGTGCGAGGGCCACGATCAGCCCTTGTTCACGTCTCGCATCAACAGCCCATATTGCAAGTCCACCGCATCCGGAATCGGCAGGTAGACGATGTGGCCGTCCCCCGGTGCCACTTCCAGCGGCTCGCCCTTGGCGTTCTGCAACTGCTGCAGGTCGAAGTGGAAATTGCCTTTGGGGGTCATCAGTTCCATGTGGTCGCCCAGGGCAAAGCGGTTTTTCACTTTGACCTCGGCCAGGCGTTCACGGCGCTCGCCGGTCAGCTCGCCGACGAACTGCTGGCGGTCGCAGACCGAACTGCCGTTCTGGTAGTTCTGGTATTCGTCGTGGACGTGACGGCGCAGGAAACCTTCGGTGTAGCCGCGCTGGGCCAGGGATTCCAGGTCAGTCATCAGGCTGCGGTCGAACGGGCGGCCGGCCACGGCGTCGTCGATTGCTCGGCGGTAGACCTGGGTGGTGCGCGCGCAATAGAAGTGCGACTTGGTCCGGCCTTCGATCTTCAGCGAATGCACGCCCATGTGCGTCAGGCGCTCCACGTGCTGCACGGCGCGCAGGTCCTTGGCGTTCATGATGTAGGTGCCGTGCTCATCTTCAAAGGCCGGCAGCAGTTCGTCCGGGCGATTGGCTTCCTGCAACAGGAACACCTGGTCGGTCGGTGTGCCGAGGCCCAGGGTCGGTTGCGGCGCAAACTGCTGGACGATCTGGCCCACGTGGTTTTCCGTCGCCGGCTGGGCTGCGTACTTCCAGCGGCAGGCGTTGGTGCAGGAACCCTGGTTGGCATCGCGCTTGTTCATGTAGCCCGACAGCAGGCAGCGCCCGGAATAGGCCATGCACAGTGCGCCGTGGACAAACACTTCCAGCTCCATGGCCGGTACCTGCTGGCGGATCTCGGCGATTTCCTCCAGGGATAACTCGCGCGAGAGGATGATCCGGCTCAGCCCTTGCTGTTGCCAGAACTCGACACTGGCCCAGTTGACGGTATTGGCTTGCACCGAGAGGTGGATCGGCATCTGCGGGAAATGCCGGCGCACCAGCATGATCAAGCCCGGGTCGGACATGATCAGCGCGTCCGGGGCCATGGCAATCACCGGTTCGAGGTCCTTGAGAAAGGTCTTGAGCTTGGCGTTGTGCGGGGCGATGTTGATCACCACGTAAAAGCGCTTGCCCTGGGCCTGGGCCTCGCTGATCCCGAGGGCCAGGTTGGCGTGATCGAACTCATTGTTGCGCACCCGCAGGCTGTAGCGCGGCTGGCCGGCATACACCGCATCGGCACCATAGGCGAAGGCATAACGCATGTTTTTCAGGGTGCCGGCGGGGGCAAGCAGTTCGGGCGTGGCGAGAGTCATGGCAGCGTCGATCGCAAAAGGGCGCGAGGGTAGGGCAGGTGCGCCGGACGTTTATTGATCTGGATCTATGCTCGCTGAAGAAATCACGGCACTCGCGCGTTGCGTGGCTGACTAACCTGTAAGGCGCAGTCGGCGCTTTTCAGACATGGATCGGACATGAACCACTCCTCGATACAGAACAAATCACTGATGGTCCTGCTGGTCCTGGTCACCCTGGCGTTTATCTGGATTCTCCTGCCGTTCTACGGTGCGGTGTTCTGGGCGGTGATTCTGGGCATCGTGTTTGCCCCGTTGCAGCATCGGCTGCAATTGAAATTTGGCTGGCAACGCAACCTGGTCTCACTGTTTACCCTCAGCGTGTGCCTGGTGATCGCGATCTTGCCGGTGATCACCATCAGCGCCTTGCTGGTGCAGGAGGGAGCCACGCTCTACAAGAACATCGAGAGCGGCGAACTGGACATTGCCGGCTACCTGGCGCAGTTCAAACACAGCCTGCCGCCGTATTTCCAGCACCTGCTGGATCGTTTCGGCATGGGCGACTTGAGTGGCTTGCGGGAAAAAATCGTCAAGGGGGCGATGCAGGGCAGCGAGTTTTTTGCCACCAAGGCGTTCAGCTTCGGTCAGGGCACGTTCGAGTTCCTGGTGAGTTTTTTCATCATGCTGTACCTGCTGTTCTTCTTTTTACGCGACGGCCCGGAGCTGGCGCGCAAGCTGCGCACGGCAGTGCCTTTGGAAGAGCATCAAAAACGCCGCCTGCAGCTCAAGTTCAACCGCGTGGTGCGGGCAACGGTCAAAGGCAACCTGCTGGTGGCCGTCACGCAGGGCGCGCTGGGTGGGCTGATCTTCTGGTTCCTGGACATTCCCAGTGCGCTGCTCTGGGCGGTGTTGATGGCGTTTCTGTCGCTGTTGCCGGCGGTGGGGGCGGGGATTGTCTGGGCGCCCGTCGCAGCCTGGTTCCTGCTCAGTGGTGCGGTCTGGCAGGGGGTGGTCCTGGGGCTGTACGGGGTGTTCGTGATCGGCCTGGTGGATAACGTGTTGCGCCCGATCCTGGTAGGCAAGGACACCAAGATGCCGGATTACCTGATCCTGATCTCGACCCTGGGCGGCCTGGCGGTTTTCGGGCTCAATGGTTTTGTCATTGGTCCGTTGATCGCCGCACTGTTCATCTCCAGCTGGGCGCTGTACGTCGAAACCAAGCCGCGGGTGCAGTTGCCTTAAGCGCTCAGGGTAAAACTGCCGATGCGTTGCGACAGGGCCTGGGCGGCGGGCAGCGAGGTCAGCGGGCCACTGATGGCCTCGCCGTCCTGCACCACATACCAACAGGCGAGCAATCCCAGCTCTCTGAGGGGCGCGGGGACGGCGCTACCAATCACGGACATGATCTGAACCTTGGGCATAAGTACCTCCATCAATCGATGGAGCTACCTTACCGGCGCGCTGATTCCTGGGACAATCAACGCGCTCGATAGTGGACATTGACGGCGTTGGGGCGGTCAGTCGACGACCTGGTCGAGCATGTTCATGACTTCGTGTTCATTGAGCAGGCCTTTGCGCACCAGGTTCTCGGCCAGTAGCGAAAGAAACTTGGCACTGCGATGGCCCTCAAGGTGCTTGAGTTCGGTCAGTGCGCTATAGACCTTGCTGGAGGTGCAGAGTCCGACAATGCGGTGCGGGTTTTGCGTGGGCATAGAGGGTCGTCCTTGTTTTTATTAACCGTTTGTGACGGACAGAATAGAGATTGCGGTCCTGTCATGACATAAATATGACACCTGGGCGACGCAAGCCAGGCTATTCGTCGGATCCATCATGCGCCATCTTGCCGCAGGCATTGTCCCGGCAGCGACCTTGGCGAGATTTATTCAGACATGCAATCGGCTGCAAAACGGCAACAGGCCCCGCAGCGATGCGAGGCCTGGGGTTTTTATCGGCCAGCGCTTACCAGCGTGGACCGTAGTAGCGGGGCGGGCCGTAATAACCATGGGGCGGGCCGTAGTACACCGGTGCCGGGCGGTAGTAGACCGGTTGTTGCACATACACCGGCGGCGGCTGGTAGTAGACCGGCGGCGGTTGCTGGATGTACACCGGTTGCGGCTGGAGGTAGACCGGTTGCTGGACATACACGGGGCGTTGCGAGTTGGCGATCACCGAGCCTGCGACCACGGCACCGACAACCGCGCCGACTGCCGCCGGCGCACCCCATCCGTAGTAACCACCACCGTGGGCCTGGGCCTGTCCTGCGACAGCGAAGGCTCCGATCAGCAAGGCAATTGCAGGGAGTTTACGGAGCATGATGGTTCCTCGTTGTGTCTCCCCGGCGCCTGGTTCTGCGATAGAGCCAGCAAGTGTCGCGGGGATATCTCTCAGACAGCGTTTTTTGGCGATTTCACGAGGCGCCTGGGTAAATTTTGTGTAAGGTCTGTAGCGCCGTCCGGACCCGGCTACGCCAACAGGGCCGGGCACCTTGTCATGATTGATCAACGTTTGCGGGCTGGCTAATCCCGTTGGTCTGAAAGTGCTTAGCGAAGGAGTCCCACATGCTGATGAACCCGAACAAAGACACCCAACTGTGCATGTCGTTGTCGGGGCGCCCCGGAAATTTCGGCCTGCGTTTCCACAACCATCTGTACGAGCAACTGGGCCTGAACTTCTACTACAAAGCGTTCAGCAGCCAGGACCTGCCGGGGGCGGTGGCGGGGATTCGCGCCCTGGGTATCCGCGGTTGTGGGGTGTCGATGCCGTTCAAGGAAGCCTGCATCGCCCTGGTCGATGAGCTGGACGCATCGGCGGCGGCCATCGCCTCGATCAACACCATCGTCAACACCAACGGTCATCTCAAGGCCTACAACACCGACTACATCGCGATCGCGCAATTACTCAAGAGCCACGCCGTGCCGCAGGCTTCAAGCTTCGCCTTGCGCGGCAGCGGTGGCATGGCCAAGGCGGTTGCCAGTGCCCTGCGCGATGGCGGCTACAGCAACGGCCTGATCGTGGCCCGCAATGCAAGTGCCGGGCGCGCCCTGGCCGACTCGCTGGGGTATCGCTGGCAAGCGGAACTGGGCGAGGAGCGCCCGCAGATGCTGATCAACGTCACGCCCATTGGCATGGCCGGTGGCAGCGAGGCCGAGCAACTGGCGTTCCCGGCCGAGGTGATCGATCAGGCGCATATCGTCTTCGATGTGGTGGCGATTCCATCGCAAACTCCGCTGATCGTGCAGGCCCAGGCGGCTGGCAAGCAGGTGATCACCGGCCTTGAAGTCATCGCCATCCAGGCGCTGGAGCAGTTTGTGTTGTACACCGGCGTGCGCCCCAGCGAAGCGCAATTCCAGCAAGCGGTGGCGTTTGCCCGCGCCTGATCAGGCGGCGGGGCAGGGTAGACGGGCCTGGCAGGGCTACTCGAGTCGGGCCAGGCGCTCTTCAAGCGCGGCAATTCGCGCTTCCAGCTCTTCAATGCGCTCCAGTGACACACCGCTGACGCTGCCGCGCTCCACCGGGTTCTGGCGCGCCGCGAGGATCGCTTCGATATCCGCCGGGTCGCCCAAGGCGTGCATGTAGCGGTCTTCGCGCTGGCCCGCCTGGCGCGGGATGAGCAGCGCCAGGTTACGGGCGATCAGGCGTTCCAGTTGATGCACGACTTGCTCGGCATCTTCGAAGTCGTGCATGCGGCCGCTGCGGGTCAGCAGTTCGTTGACCGTCTGCGGACCTCTTAAAAACAACAGCCCGGTCAGGATCACCTGCGCCGGCACCAACTCCAGCGCCTTGTCCAGGCGATGCTCCCAGCGATCGGCGCGGCTGCCCATCACCAATCGGGTAAAACCGCGCCCTTCAAGTGCGCGCAGGCTTTGCCCGACCTGACCCTGGCTCAGGTTCATCACCGGTTCGCGGCTGGTTTTCTGGTTGCAGGCGATAACCACGGCATTGAGGGTCAGCGGGTAGGTTTCCGGGCTGGTGGCCTGCTTTTCAATCAGGCAGCCCAAAATGCGGATTTCCGTGCTGTTCAGGCGTGGTTCGTCGATAGTCGTCTCTTGCTCAGTACTCACAGTGTCTGGAACCTCGCTAACGGTTGGTCTGGATTTTCTCGGCTTATAAGACCTCGTTGCTGCAGGTTAGTCGAGCGTTGCCGGCATGCAGCGCTTCATTGTCCACGGCATCACCTGTTTGGACTAGGCAGGGCTGACGATTGCACCACGTACGCGCGGCGCCAGACTTCAAGCTCAAAGGGGTGTTGCGCCACGCGTGCCCCGCCAAACGAGCAGAAGGCGCCGCGATGGAGTTTGCATTCAGCGACGAACAGGAAATGATCCGCGCATCGGCCGAGGGTTTCCTCGCCGATGTCTCGGATTCTGCCGCCGTACGCGCGGCCATGGTCAGTCAACGGGGCTTCGACGAAGCGCTCTGGCAGCGGCTGTGCCAGGAAATGTACTGGCCGGCGATTCATATTCCCCAAGCCTATGGCGGTCTTGGCCTGGGCTTTGTCGAACTGGCGATCCTGCTGGAACAGATGGGCCGGCGTTTGCTGTGCTCGCCGTTTTTCGCCACCGCCTGCATGGCCACGCCTGCACTGCTGTTGGCGGCCAACGATGAACAGAGGCTGCGCTGGTTACCGTTGATTGCCGACGGCAGCGTGACCGCGACCCTGGGTTTCAGCAGCGCCAACGGCTGGTCGGCCGACGATGTCCAGGCCACGGTGGTGGCCGAAGGCAACGGCTTTGTCCTCGACGGCATGCTCAAGCATGTGCTCGACGGGCACGGCGCCGATCTTTTGATCATTGCCGCGCGCCAGCCCGGAACCGTTGGCGAAGCGGGTATCAGCCTGTTTGCCGTCGACGCTGTACGGGCCGGCATAGAACGGCGAATGCTGCCGACCATGGACCAGACCCGACGTCAGGCACGGATCCAGCTCAAAGGCCTGTACCTTGAGGCTGACGCGCTGCTGGGCGAATTCGGCCAGGGCTGGCCGCATCTGGAAAAGGTCTTGCAACTGGCCTGCATCGGCCTCGCCGCCGAACAGACCGGCGGTGCGCAGCAGGTGCTCGATCTCAGCGTGGCCTATATGCAGGAGCGCCAGCAGTTCGGTCGCCCGATCGCCAGTTTCCAGGCCCTCAAACACCGCGCCGCCGACCTGATGCTGCAAGTCGAATGCGCGCGTTCGGCCAGTTATTACGCTGCGTGCGTGGCCCAGGAAGTCCTCGATCCGCAGGGTGATCCGCAGGTCGCGGCCGAACTGCCACTGGCGGCGGCGTTAGCCAAGGCGCAGTGCTCGGAAATCTATTTCCACTGCGCGTCAGAGTCGATCCAGTTGCATGGCGGCGTCGGTTTCACCTGGGAATATGACCCGCACCTCTACTTCAAGCGCGCCCGCGCCAGTGAGAGCTTCCTCGGGCTACCGGCCTGGCATCGCGAGCGCATTGCTTCGGTGATCCTGGGAGAGCAGCCATGAAAATCAGTTTCAGCGAGCAGGACGAACGCTTCCGCCAGGAAGTCGCCGACTGGATGAGCGCCAACCTCTGCGGCGAATTCGAGCCCCTGCGTTTTCGCGGTGGGCCGGGCGATGAGCACATGTTTGCGCAAGAGCGCAAAGCCTGGGAACGCAAACTCGCCGAGGGCCGCTGGACCTGTGTCGGCTGGGCACCGGAACATGGCGGGCGCGGGCTATCGATCACCCAACAGGTGATTTTCCACGAAGAATACGCCCGCGCCGGCGGACCCGGACGCATGGGCCACATCGGTGAGGGGCTGGCCGGGCCGACTATCGCGGCGTTTGGTACGGTCGAACAGAAACAGCGCTTGTTGCCGGCAATCGTCAGCGGCACGGCGTTCTGGTGCCAGGGCTATTCAGAGCCGGGCGCCGGTTCCGACCTGGCCAACGTCAAGACCCGCGCCACGCTGGATGAGGCGACGGGGCAGTGGGTGATCAACGGCCAAAAAGTCTGGACCTCCCTGGCCCACGAATCGGATTGGTGCTTTGTCATCGTCCGCACTGAACCTGGCAGCGTCGGCCATCGCGGTCTGTCGTTCCTGCTGGTGCCGATGGACCAGGGACAAATCACCGTGCGCCCCATCGAGCAATTGACCGGCACCTCGGAATTCAACGAGGTGTTCTTCGACGATGCCCGCACCGACGCCGCCAACATCATCGGCGCGCCGGGCGAAGGCTGGAAGATTGCCATGGCGCTGCTGGGTTTCGAGCGCGGCGTGTCGACCCTCGGCCAGCAGATGCAGTTCCACAACGAACTCGACGAAATCATCGCCATCGCCAAGCATAACGGCGCTGCCCGCGATCCGATCCTGCGCCAGCGTCTGGCCGAAGCCTGGAGCGGCTTGCGGATCATGCGCTACAACTCGCTGCGTATGCTCTCGGGTAGCCAGGACGGATCGCTGCGCAAAGAAGCAACGATCTACAAGCTGTTCTGGTCGACCTGGCACGCCAGCCTCGGCAAGTTGGCAATGGACGTCCTCGGCGCCGAAGCGGAGTTGCTCGAAGCCGCGCCCTACCAGTTGACCCGATTGCAGTCGCTGTACCTGTTCAGCCGCGCTGACACCCTCTACGGCGGCAGCAACGAAATCCAGCGCAACATCATCGCCGAGCGTGCCTTGGGCATGCCCAAAGAGCCGCGTCCGCGCGCCTGAAAGGAGAGAGTTCATGTCTGTACCGCAATATGTTGAAGGTCGTGGCCTGCTGCGCGGCAAGTCGGTGCTGATTACCGCCGCCGCCGGCGCCGGGATCGGTTTTTCCGCCGCCGTGCGCGCTGCCGAAGAAGGCTGCCGGGCGCTGATGATCAGCGATATCCATGAAGGCCGGTTGGCCGAAGCGGTGCTGAAAGTCCGCGAGGCCACTGGACTGCAACAGGTTTTCGGCCAGGTTTGCAACGTCGCCGACGAAGCCCAGGTGCAGCAGTTGATCACCTGCGCCGAGCGTGACCTGCAAGGCGTCGATGTGCTGATCAACAACGCCGGGCTTGGCGGTTCGCGATTGCTGGTGGAGATGGCCGATGAAGAATGGCATCGGGTCATCGATGTCACGCTCACCGGCACCATGCGCATGACCCGCGCCATGCTCCCAAAAATGATGGCGCGGCGTGCCGGGGTCATCGTCAACAACGCTTCGGTACTCGGCTGGCGGGCGCAGAAAGAACAGGCGCACTACGCCGCCGCCAAGGCCGGAGTGATGGCGCTGACCCGCTGCGCAGCGGTCGAGGCCGCCGACTACGGCATCCGCATCAACGCGGTCAG
This sequence comes from Pseudomonas sp. P5_152, assembly GCF_033989915.1. Taxonomy (NCBI): domain Bacteria; kingdom Pseudomonadati; phylum Pseudomonadota; class Gammaproteobacteria; order Pseudomonadales; family Pseudomonadaceae; genus Pseudomonas; species Pseudomonas sp. P5_152. Next base: position 4,967,230 of record NZ_JASFAH010000002.1, read on the forward strand.
CCCGAGCATTGCCCTGCACGATTTCCTGCGTAAATCCGCGCCCCAGGCCGTGCTCGATCAACTGGCCAGCAACGAAGCGTTCGGCCGCGCCGCCGAAGTCTGGGAAGTGGCCAACGTAATGATGTTCCTGGCCAGCGACTACAGCTCCTACATGACCGGCGAAGTGTTGTCGGTGTCCAGTCAGAGGGCCTGAACATGCCACGTATTTTCGACACTCCGATGGACTTGTTCGACGCCGTGGGCCAGGCGCTCGGCGTCAGCGATTGGCTGCTGCTGGAGCAGGCGCGTATTGATCAGTTTGCCGAGGCCACCGGCGATCACCAGTGGATTCACGTCGATCCGCTCAAGGCCGCCGGCGGCCCGTTTGGCGGCTGTATTGCCCATGGTTACTTGAGTCTTGCCCTGGTCAATCTGTTCTTGCCGCAAATCGTTGAGGTTCGCGGCCTGGCCATGGGTGTCAATTACGGCTGCGAACGGGTGCGTTTTCCTGCAGTGGTGCGCGTCGGCTCGCGGGTGCGCGGCAGTGCGCAATTGATCGCGGTCGAACAAGTGAGGGGCGGCGTGCAGGCAACTATTCGCGTCAGCGTCGAGATCGATGGCGAGGAACGCCCAGGCGTCGTGGTCGACACCATCAGTCGTTATTACCCGGCTTGACCTTCAACAGAATTTTCGAGGAATTGAACATGAAAGAAGCCGTCATTGTTTCCACCGCCCGCACCCCGATCGGCAAAGCCTTTCGCGGCGCGTTCAATGACACCGAAGCGCCGCAACTGGGCGGCCACGTGGTGCGCGAAGCCGTGCGCCGCGCCGGTATCGAACCGGGTGAAGTGGACGACGTGATCATCGGTGCCGCCGCGCAGCAGGGTACCCAGTCGTACAATCTGGGGCGCCTGTGTGCGATTGCCGGCGGCCTGCCGACTTCCGTCGCCGGGATGGCCGTCGAGCGCCAGTGCTCGTCGGGCCTGATGAGCATCGCCATGGCCGCCAAAGGCATCATGTGCGATGAAATCGATATCGCCGTGGCCGGTGGTCTGGAGTCGATCTCCCTGGTGCAGAACAAGCACAAGAACCTGTATCGCAATCAGTCGGGCTCGGTGATCGAGCTGGACCCGCACGCCTATATCCCGATGATCGAAACCGCCGAGATCGTCTCTGCGCGCTACGGCATCTCTCGCGACGAGCAGGACGAATACAGCTACCAGAGCCAACTGCGTACCGCACAGGCACAGAGCGCCGGGCGCTTTGACCGTGAACTGGCGCCGCTGGCCAGCCGCAAGGCGCTGTTCGACAAGGCCACCGGCGAAACCACTTATGAAACTGTCACCTTGCTGCGCGACGAGTGCAACCGCATCGATACCAGCCGTGAAAGTCTTAACGCACTGGACCCGGTATGGCCCGGTGGTCAGTGGAGCGAAAAGGGTCGATTCATCACCGCTGGCAACGCCTCGCAGCTGTCCGACGGCGCATCGGCTGCGGTACTGATGAGTGCAAAAATGGCCGAGAAACGAGGCTTGGAACCGCTGGGAATCTATCGCGGCATGGCCGTTGCCGGCTGCAACTCCGACGAGATGGGTATCGGTCCGATCTACGCCATTCCCAAGCTGCTCAAGCGCCACGGTCTGACTATGGACCACATCGGCCTATGGGAGTTGAACGAAGCGTTCGCCTGTCAGGTGCTGTACTGCCGCGACACCCTGGGCATTGCGGCCGAGCGCCTGAACGTCAATGGCGGGGCGATCGCCATCGGTCATCCGTTCGGCATGTCCGGGGCGCGGATGGTCGGCCACGCCTTGATCGAAGGCCAGCGCCGCGGTTTGCGTTACGTGGTGGTGAGCATGTGCATCGGTGGCGGCATGGGCGCTGCGGCTTTGTTCGAGGTGGTCTGAATGATCAGTGCACAACATATCCAGACGACAATGGCACGTTACGTGGAACTGGTGGATGCCGGTGACATCGATGGCATCCTCGCGCTCTACGCCAAAGACGCCACCGTTGAAGACCCGGTCGGCCAGGCGCCGTTGCAGGGCATCGACGCCATCGCAGGCTTTTACCGTGAAGGATTGGGGGCGATGAAGGTCTCGGCGACCCGGACCGGCCCGGTGCGGGCGACCTCGAGCGGTTGCGGTGCGATGCCGTTCCGGGTCGACATGGAATGGGCTGGGCAACCCTGCTCGCTGCATGTGATCGACGTGATGGAGTTTGACGCCCAGGGCAAGATCCGCTCGATGAAAGCCTTCTGGAGTGAGGTCAATGTGACGGCGCGAGGTGTTGTGTGAATCTGCAGCAGCGAATTACCCGCCTGGAAGCGCTGGAGGACATCCGCCAGCTCAAGCACCGCTACCTCAATGCCTGTGATCTGAAGCAGGTCGAGGTGATTACCGACTGCTTCGCCGAAGGTGAAGTGCTGATCGATTACGGTCCGCTCGGGGTCTTTCGTGAGCGCGACAGTTTTGTCGCCTTGTATCGCGAACTCGCCTGTCATGCGCGGGTGATCGATCTGCACCATGGCGCCAACCCGGAGATTGAATGGCTCAACGAGGACGAAGCCCAGGGCCGTTGGGCCCTGTGGTACTTCAATCTGGATGGCGAGAGCGGGGCGACGCGGCAGTTGGGTGGGTTCTATCAGGACCGTTACCAGCGCATCGCCGGACAATGGAAGATCGTCGCCACCCGTTTTACCGCTCACTCGCAAGTGGCGCGTTCCTGAAGACCGCCGCGATCCCTGTATGAGCTGGCTTGCTCGCGAAGGCGGCATGTCAGGCAACATGGATGTTGGATGTGCCGGCCTTATCGCAGCCAGCTCCCACAGTTTTTGTGGTGACCTTGGCATTGCGAGCCCCCCGATCCCCTGTGGGAGCTGGCTTGCCAGCGATTGCGGCATGTCAGGCGACATTGATGTTGGATGTGCCAACTGCCCTATCCGGATTCTGCGTTCGGCCGGTTTCGTAGTAGGCCTTGAGGTTTTCGGCAATTTGCCGCACGACTTTGTTGAAGGCTTTTCCCAAAAGTAATTCCATCAGCCTGCCACCGCGCAGGCTGTAGCTCATTTGCAGGGTGATGCGCGTCGCGTTGCCTTCGGCTTGCAAGGCATAACTGAAACTCGCCCGACGAAACGGAAAGGGCGAATCACTGTTGCCCTTGTGCAACCGCAGCACAAACCCGAAGCCGTCCTTCCATTGCACCACGCTTTCATCCAGATATTGCCCACCCTTGCGCAACACCCGGCGACTGGCGCCGAGGCCTTCGTGTGCGCCGGGATAAAACTGGCAACCGATCAACCCGGGCACGTAGTGCGGGGCAAGGCTCAAGTCACGCAATTTGGCCCATGCGGCTTGAGGCGTGAGATCGAGCAAAACGCTGTGGCTGGCAGTCGCGGGCATGTCTGAGTTCCTCTTATGAATGGGATTGGGCGGCATCAAGAAACGCCGGTCGTTCTCCGGCGCCATGCACCGCAATATCCGCGCCGCTGACGTAGCGGGCCAGCGTAGAGGCCAGGTACAGGCAGGTATCGCCGATGTCTTCCGGATTCGCCAGTCGTTGCAACGGAATGGTCGCCGCCACCCGGGCAATGCCCGCGTCGTCACCATAATGCATGGCCGCTTGCTCGGTGAGAATCAGCCCGGCGGTGACGGCGTTGACCCGCACCTTCGGCGCCCATTCCACCGCCAGCGAAGTGGTCAGGTTCAGCAGACCGGCCTTGGCCGCGCCATAAGCGGCGGTGCCGGGGGAAGGGCGGGTGGCACTGACGCTGCAGATGTTGATGATTACACCGCCTTCAGCCTGGCCCTGCATTACCTGGTTGGCCTGTTGGCACAGGTTCAGCGGTGCGATCAGGTTCAAACGGATGATTGCCTCGCTGAAACGCGGCGAGGCTGTAGCAGCGTCGGCATTCGGCGAACCGCCGGCGTTGTTGACCAATACATCGAGGCGACCGAAATACTTGGCGATTTGCTCGATCAAGCGCCCGGATTGCTCGACGTCCCGCAGGTTGCAGGGCATGAACAACGCCTCGCGCCCCGCGCTGGCCGGCAAGGTTTGTGGTGCTTCCCGACCGCAAATCACCACCTCGGCGCCGCAGTCGAGAAAGCGTTGGCTGATGCCGCGACCCACACCTTTGCCACCGCCGGTGACCAGTACCACTTTGCCGCGAAAGTCCATCGGATCAAGCATGGGAATTCTCTTTTTGTCGCTCGGGAATGCCTTCGATGCTAGGTCTGCCGACCGTGTTATCCAACGTCCGATGAGACTAGAGACCGTGTAGGAGCGAGCCTGCTCGCGATGGACCTGAGAACACCGCGGGGTGTCAGGCATCCAGCGTCATCGTTGACGACCATCGCGAGCAGGCTCGCTCCTACAGGGGGCGTAGTCTTGTCGGACGATGTTGATCTCCCGGCCCCTCGGAATAATCCGACTACAACAACAGGCCGGGAGGACACCTTATGGGCGCTTCAGCGCAAGGGCACTTCGTTACGCTGCCGGATGGTTTGCAGCTGCACTACAAGGACACCGGCAGTGGCGAGCCGGTGATATTCATTCATGGCAGCGGGCCGGGCGCCAGCGGTCACAGCAATTTCAAGCAGAACTACCCAGTGTTTGCCGAGGCCGGCTACCGGGTGATCGTTCCCGACCTGCCGGGCTATGGCGCGTCCGATAAACCCGACACCCTCTACACCCTGGACTTCTTCGTTGCCGCACTGAGTGGTCTGCTCGATGCCCTCGACCTCCAGCATTGTGTGCTGGTTGGCAACTCCCTGGGCGGTGCGATCGCGATCAAACTGGCCCTTGATCAACCGCAGCGCGTCAGCCGTCTGGTGTTGATGGCGCCCGGCGGTCTAATGGAAAAAGAACAGTATTACCTGCAGATGGAAGGCATCCAGAAAATGGGCGCGGCGTTCGCCAAGGGTGAGCTGAACGATGCGGTGGGCATGCGTCGTTTGCTGGCGTTGCAACTGTTCGACGAAACCCTGATCAGCGACGAAACCGTCAACGAGCGTGTGGCCGTGGTGCAACAGCAACCAGTGTGCGTTCTGTCGACCATGCAGGTGCCGAACATGACTGCGCGGCTGGGCGAGTTGCAATGCCCGATCCTCGGCTTCTGGGGCATCAACGATAAATTCTGCCCGTCCTCCGGCGCCCAGACCATGCTCGAAAACTGCTCCGGGATCCGTTTCGTGATGCTCAGCGAATGCGGGCATTGGGTTCAGGTCGAGCACCGTGCGCTGTTCAACCGCGAGTGCCTGGCGTTTCTTCAGGAGGCCCGCGGATGAGCGTGCAATTGCGCCGTGAGTTCGGCGAAGAGCTTTATCAAGCGCTGCTTGGCGGCACGACCCTGGCACCGCTGACCGAGCGCTGGCCGACGATCAGCATCGAAGACGCCTATCACATTTCCCTGTACGCGATTGAGCGTCGCGTAGCCGCCGGTGACCAGATCGTCGGCAAGAAAATCGGCGTAACCTCGGCGGCAGTCCAGCAGATGCTCAACGTGCACCAGCCGGATTTCGGCTTTATCACGCGGCAGATGGCCTTCACCGATGGTGCGCAGATTTCCCTGGCGGCCAACAAACTGATCCAGCCTCGTGCCGAGGGCGAGATTGCCTTCAAACTCAAGCAGGACCTGGTCGGCCCCGGTATCACCGAAGCTGACGTACTGGCCGCCACCGAATACGTGATGCCGTGCTTCGAGATCGTCGATTCGCGGATTCACGAGTGGCGCATCCGCATTCAGGACACCGTGGCCGATAACGCTTCCTGCGGCGTGTTTGTCCTGGGCGACAGCCAGGTCGATCCCCGAGAACTGGATCTGCCGAACCTGCGCATGCGTGTGTTCAAGAATGGTCAGCCATTGAGTGAAGGCCTGGGTTCGGCGGTGCAGGGTAATCCGTTGACCGCAGTGGCCTGGCTGGCCAACACCCTGGGCGCCTTCGGCATTCCGTTCAAGGCCGGGGAAATCATTTTGTCCGGCTCGCTGGTGCCACTGGAGCCGGCCCGTGCCGGCGACGGTTTTGAGTTGACCATTGATGGCCTGGGCAGCGCCCGGGTGTCTTTCTGCGCCTGACTTTTGGAGTTTGACCCCATGAGCAAAAAACTCAGAGCGGCCATTATCGGCCCGGGCAATATCGGCACTGATCTGCTGATGAAAATGTGCCGCTCGCAATGGATCGAGCCGGTGTGGATGGTTGGCGTCGATCCTGAATCCGAAGGCCTGAAACGTGCCAGGGAGCTGGGCATCAAAACCACCGCCGGGGGTGTCGACGGCTTGCTGCCCCACGTGCTCGACGATGACATTCGCATCGCCTTCGATGCCACCTCGGCGTACGTGCACGCGCAAAACAGCCGCAAGCTCAACGAACTCGGGGTGATCATGATCGACCTCACGCCGGCGGCCATCGGCCCGTTCTGCGTGCCGCCGGTCAACCTCAAGCAGCACGCGTCGAGCCTGGCGATGAACGTCAATATGGTCACTTGCGGTGGCCAGGCGACCATCCCGATGGTGGCGGCGGTGTCGCGGGTACAACCGGTGAGCTACGGCGAGATCGTTGCCACGGTGTCCTCCGGTTCGGTGGGGCCGGGCACGCGGCAGAACATCGATGAGTTCACCCGCACCACGGCCGGCGCAGTCGAGCAGATCGGCGGCGCTCGACGGGGCAAGGCAATTATCGTGATCAACCCGGCCGAGCCGCCGCTGATGATGCGCGACACCATCCACTGCCTGACCGATGACGAGCCGAACCAGGACGCGATCCGTGCCTCGGTGCTGGAGATGGTGCGCGAAGTGCAGCGCTATGTACCCGGCTACAAGCTGATCAACGGGCCGGTGTTCGACGGACGCAAAGTGTCGATTTTCATCGAGGTCGAAGGTCTCGGCGATTTCCTGCCCAAGTCTGCCGGCAACCTCGACATCATGACCGCCGCCGGTTTGCGCACGGCCGAGATGTTCGCCGAAGAAGCCCACAAGGGCACCCTGCAATTGCCTGCCCGTTGAGTGGAGAATCGCTATGAATTTGCAAGGTAAGAGCGTCCGTCTGCATGACATGAGCCTGCGCGACGGCATGCACGCCAAACAGCACCAGATCAGTATCGAGCAGATGGTCTCGGTGGCCACCGGCCTCGATGAGGCCGGTGTGCCGCTGATTGAAATCACCCACGGCGATGGCCTGGGCGGAGCTTCGTTGAACTACGGCTTTCCCGCCCACAGCGACGAAGAGTACTTCGCCGCGGTGATCCCGAAAATGCGGCAGGCCAAGGTTTCGGCGTTGCTGCTGCCGGGGATCGGTACCCTTGATCACCTGAAAATGGCCCACGAACACGGCGTGTCGACCATTCGCGTCGCCACCCATTGCACCGAAGCGGACGTCTCTGGCCAACACATCGGCATGTCGGCAAAGATGGGCCTGGACACCGTCGGCTTCCTGATGATGGCGCACATGGTCAGCCCCGAGAAGCTGCTGGAGCAGGCACGGCTGATGGAAAGCTACGGCGCCAATTGCATCTACTGCACGGATTCGGCCGGCTACATGCTGCCCGATGAGGTGACACAAAAAATCGCTGCCTTGCGTGCCGGGTTGAACACCGGGACCGAAGTCGGCTTTCACGGCCACCACAACATGGGCATGGCCATTGCCAACTCCCTGGCGGCCATCGAGGCCGGTGCGGCACGGATCGACGGTTCGGTGGCGGGGCTGGGCGCCGGGGCGGGCAATACGCCGCTGGAAGTGTTCGTCGCGGTGCTGGAGCGTATGGGCGTCAACAGTGGCGTGGATCTGTACAAAATCATGGACGTCGCCGAAGACCTGGTGGTGCCGATGATGGACCAGCCGATCCGTCTCGACCGCGATGCCCTGACCCTGGGGTACGCCGGGGTCTACAGTTCGTTCCTGCTGTTCGCCAAGCGCGCAGAGCAAAAGTACGGCATCGCAGCTCGTGAACTGCTGGTGGAGCTGGGACGACGTGGCACGGTGGGCGGTCAGGAAGACATGATTGAAGACCTGGCGCTGACCCTGTCGCGGGCCAGGGGTGTACTGCCTACCTGAGTGTTACGGCAGCGAAAAAACCACCGATCCGGTGGTTTTTTCATGGCCAGTGGAAACCCGGCTCAGGGCAGCAGATTGCGTACCACGGGTGGATAGCACTGGATCGCTGTGCTCGAACAGCTGAAGTAGGCCGTGGTGGGTCGGTAGGCTTCATTCTTGAACAGCTGGCACAGACTGATGGAAGCACCGGCACAGAGGATGATGAACAGAGCACAAGTAGTTTTGCGCATGATGAGTCTCGACACGGTTTTATTGTTGTAGAGACAGGTTATGGCGGCGGCTCGCCAGTGACTTCGTCCGAATGGACTAGCCCTTCAATCACCAGCGACTCCGTACCCTGTGGGAGCGAGCCTGCTCGCGATGGCGGAGAGTCAGTGAAATGGATGCTGGATGTGCCGCCCTCATCGCGAGCAGGCTCGCTCCCACATGTTCGATGGTTGTATGCAAATCGGCGTAGTACTCAAGTCACTAATGTGGGAGCGAGCTTGCTCGCGATGGCGGCCTACCAGGCGACATGGATACTGGATGTACTGCTGGGGTGTCAGATGCGTTGGGCGAGGGCGGCTATGGCCATGAACAGCGCTGCAATGGCCCGGGCTTCATGCAGCTCGCCCCGTGCCACCAGCTCGGGGACTTGCGCCAATGGCACGTTCAGGCATTCCAGGGGTTCGGGTTCGTCGCCGACCAGTTGGCAGGGGCTCAGTTGTTCGGCCAACACTACGCGGTAGCGGTGACACAAATGTCCCGGGGCCAGCGTCAGCTCGCCCAGCTCGGTGAGGCGGGCGGCGCGCATGCCGACTTCCTCGCTCAACTCGCGCTGCGCCGCCTGCAAGTAGTCTTCATCGGGCTCTGCGCCACCCTTGGGCAGGCCAAGAATGGTCTTCTCCACACCGACCGCGTACTCGCGCACCAGTAACACATGCTCTGGATCAGGCATCGCCACCAGCATCACCGAGCGATACCCGGTGCCGCGCAGACGCTCGTAGACCCGCTGCTGGCCATTGCTGAACTGCAGGTGCAGGGCTTCGATCTGGAAGTGGCCACTTTCGGCCAGCAGTTCAGTCTTGAGGATGGTTGGGCAGTTGCGCATGGGTCAGGCCCCTGTTTGGGATAATCACACTGTGCGCCGTGCAACAAGGGCCGCCATCGTCCAAGCGGACGAGGGTGACGATGACCGTTAGCCGAGGGTCGCCACGCTGCGCAGGATCAGGCGTACCAGCATGGTCTGGCGGGTTACACCGGTCTTGGAGAAGGTCGAACGCAGGTGCGCCCGCGAGGTATTGCGGCTGATGCCCAGCTCTTCCGATGCTTCATCCAGGGTCAAGCCGTTGGCCAACAGCATGGCAAGCTGGGTTTCCGCCGGAGTGAAGTCAAACAACGCGCGGACGATCTCCTGGGGCGCGGTGGATTGTTGCTCCGGGTCGCTGATGAAAATCACCACGGTCGGGCACTGCTTGCCTTCGCTCCAGTCGGTCAATGGTACCGAACGCACGATGATCCCCAAATCCGCTTTGCCGGACGGTCGCTGCACGCGTAAGGCTTCGACCACTGAGGGGTTACTGCTTTTTTGCGACAGCAGCGATTGCTTGACCAGTCGGCGAAACTCCTGGGTATCCCGGGCCGTACCGACCTGCAAGCTATCGTTGACCAGTTTGATCCCGTCCTTTTCCTGGATCAGCCGGTCAGCAACCTGATTGGTCTGCAGCACCTTGCCGGACTCGTCGAGGATGATCGTGCCGACCGCCATCTGGTTCACCGCACCGGCGTACAGGTTGCGTTCGGCTTCGATGCGGTTGAGCTGCATGTGGATCTTGATCGAGCGTTCCAGGTGCGCAATGAAATGCGTAAGCATGGCCTTTTCTTCATTGCCGAAAGGCTTGTCCGCACGCCCGCGGCTGATGCGAATGCGGCACTGGGCGCCATCGACGGTGTTGATGTCGGCACCGAGGATGTGGAACACGTCCACTGGCTCGAGGAAATTCTTGTAGAACTCGCAGTTTTGCCAATCGTCGTTGGAGACGAATTCGGCAAGAGTCACCACCTGGCGGTTGGGCAGGTCGACAAACGGATCGAGGCTGAAAAAGTGTTTGTTGTAGGACGCGGTCGCCTCGGTCGAGGTGCCGGTGGTGTTGACCATCAAACCGTCCACATGGGCGCTGGGCGGACGCAGGATGAAGGTCACATACTTACTGTTCAGATGCACATTGAGCTGATTGAGAAAAGTCGCCCAGGGAATGGTTTCCAGCGGCCCCTGATAAAGGTTGCCGAGCAAATCACTGAACGTATCGAGGCTGAGGCTCTGCTGCATAGGGAAAACCGTTTTTTATTATTAGCGTTGGCGGTGGCCGAGAATAAGCGCCGGTATCGACTCCTTGCAACGTTCGGGCTCCGGGCCTGACCGGCGGCTGCCGGACGGGCCCGGGGCGGGCGAAAAGCCGCTGCTATCAGACACGTTCGCGGGCACGCACGACAAATTTCTTATGCTCGTGCACATCCGAAGACAGCGCCTGGACATCGGTGTAGAACTGCTCGTACCAACGGCGCAACTGATAGACCGGCCCATCACCGTCACACAGCAGCGGGTTGTCGACGCGGGTCTTGCTGTGCCAGATGGCCACGTCTTCGTAGAAGGCTGCCTGCGCCTGCGCCACATAGGCCTTGGCCATCGCCTGGTTCTGCTCTTCGCTGAGCCCCGGGATCTTTTTCACCAGCACGCCGTAACGCAGGGTGAAGCTGTCGAGATCGATCGGTACGTGGCAGTTGAGCAGGATCGAATGGATTGGCTGGCCGTTCATCGCACCGGTCATCTCGGTGATCTGGTAGGCCGGGCCGAAATAGGTGGCTTCGGTGCTCAACACGCTGTCGCCGGACAGGCGCTCACTGCGGGCGCGCATGAGCTGGGTAGCCAGGTGGCCTTCGAAAATGTTGATGAACTCTTCGACCGGCGCGCCGTGGACGGTGCCGAAGTGCGCCATGTCGGCGATGTTGTCGATCAATTCGCGGCAGTTGGTGCCAATCTGCAATTCGGCTACTTCCCATGCGGCCCATTCGTCGCTGTAGCAGGCGTCGATGCGCGGGATACGTTGCTCGGGCAGCGGCGGGTTGCCTTCGGGATCGTTCCAGACAAACAGCAACTGGTTCTCTTCCATGATCGGCCAGCTTTTGATTTTGGCCCGTGGCGGAATGCGTTTGGCATAAGGGATGTCATCGCACACGCCATCGGCACCCCAGCGCCAGGCGTGGAACGGGCAACGGATCGAGTTGCCTTCGACACAACCGGTGCTCAGGTCGGCGCCCATGTGCGGGCAGTAGCCATCCAGAACATGCAGTTCGCCGTCTTCACCCTGGAACGCCACCAGACGGGTGCCGAACACCTCCAGGCGATGGGCCTTGCCGTCGCGGTATTGCGCGGCCAGGCCCAGGCAGTGCCAGCCGCGGGCGTAGCGGTCTTCCAGCAGTTTGGCTTCGATGCGGTGCAGGGTACTCATCTTATTATTCTCCCAAGGGCTCACGGGTTTGGCGCATGTAAGGGATTCTGCCGACCCTGTAAAAGCGGGCATCGTCTGAATGGACGATGGCTGCTTTGGGCCGGCCCGCTCTACTGGCGCCATTGGACCCATGGCAGGAGTTGGCGATGAGTAATGAACAAGGGCGGGTGACGGTGATTACCGGGGCCGCCAGTGGTATTGGCCGCGGGCTGGCCGAACACGCGGCGATGCTGGGCATGCGCCTGGTGCTGGCGGATCGAGATGCCGCGGGCCTGCAAGCCCTGTGCGACGGATTGAAGGCCCGCGGTGTACAAACGATTGCATGCGTCACCGATGTCAGTGATGTGAAGCAGGTCGAGCGCTTGCGTGACCAGGCAGTCGAGCACTTTGGCGGGGTCGACCTGCTGTTCAACAACGCCGGGGTGATGCAAACCGGATTCAGCTGGGAAATCACCGAGGCGCAATGGCAGCGAATGCTGGACGTCAACCTCAAGGGTGTGATCAACGGCATTCGCAGCTTTGTACCGCTGTTGCTCAGTCAGGGCCGGGCCGCCCATGTGATCAACACGGCATCCCTTGCCGGGTTGGTCAGCAGTCCGCTGATGGCGCCGTACAACGTGACCAAGCAGGCCGTGGTCGCGCTCTCGGAAACGCTGCATTATGAACTCGCCATGCTCGGTGCGCTGGTGTCGGTTTCGGTGCTGTGCCCAGGGCCGGTGGCCAGTGAAATCATGACCTCGAACCAGGTGGTGGACACCGCTGGATCCGGCTTCAGCCAACTGCTCGACAGTACCATTCGCCAGGGCATGACCCCAGCGGAGCTGGCCGCGCAAGTGTTCGCCGCCATCGCGCAAAAACGTTTCTGGATCCTGCCCCATAAGGGTTTCAAGCCGGCCCTTGAGCGCCGGGTACAAAGCATCCTGGGCGAGACCAATCCGCAGTTTCAAATGGCCGACGTAGAGGACAAAGCCCATGCCGCTCGATAAGCAGATCGCCGGGGTGCTCCAGCAGTTTCGCGACATCCCCGAGCCCGATTTCAGCCAGGTCGATGCCGCTCAGTACCGGCAGTTCTCGGACAACCTGCTGCCGGCCATCCCCGGCGACCCGATGAGCGTGGTGCGCGACTTGAAAGTGGCCGGTGCGGACGGTGATCTGGACGCTCGGCTGTACCGGCCATCGGAAGAACCCGACCTGCCATTGCTGGTGTTTTTCCATGGCGGCGGATTCGTCATGGGCAACCTCGATACCCACGACAATCTCTGCCGCTCGCTGGCCCGCCAGACCGAGGCGGTGGTGGTGTCGGTCGCCTATCGACTGGCACCGGAAAACAAGTTCCCGGCGGCCCCCCTCGATTGTTATGCGGCCACCTGCTGGCTGGTTGAGCACGCCGCTGAACTGCGCATCGATGGTACCCGGTTGGCCGTGGCCGGGGACAGCGCCGGTGGCAATCTGGCGCTGGCGGTCAGCCAATTGGCGGCGCAACGCAAGGGACCGAAGATCAGCTATCAGTGCCTGTTCTATCCGGTCACCGATGCGGGATGCGACAGTCAGTCCTTCGAAGACTTTGCCGAGAGCTATCTGCTTTCCGCCGGGATGATGCGCTGGTTCTGGCAGCAGTACCTGCAAGACGTCGGGCAGGCGGAGAACCCATTGGCCTCGCCACTTCGCGCCGAGAGTCTGGCGCGATTGCCGCCAACGACCCTGATTACCGCCGAATATGACCCGTTGCGCGATGAAGGCGAGGCAATGGCCGAGTGCTTGCGCGAGGCCGGCGTGCCTGTGCGGGTACAGCGTTGTGACGGCATGATCCATGGCTTTATCAGCATGGCGCCGTTTGTCGAAGGGGCGGCACAGGCCTTGTCCGATGCGGCGGCCGACCTGCGCGGAGCATTCAAATGAACGGCTTGGCTTTCAACACGGTGCCGCAACTGATCGAGGCCATTGGCGCAGGGCAGATGGTGGTGATCACCGACGACGAACACAACGGCGAAGGCTCGCTGCTGATGGCCGCCGAACAGGCCGGGGCCGAGGCCGTCACGTTCATGGCGGTGCAGGCGCGCGGGTTGATCTGCCTGGCCCTGACCGAGCAGCGCTGCCGCGCGCTGGGCCTGGATCTGATGGTGCCCAACTCCCGGGCGCAACATGGCGTGGGTTTCACCCGCTCGATCGAAGCCGCCACCGGGGTGTCCACGGGCATCTCGGCAGCAGACCGGGCGAGGTCGATCCAGGTGGCGGTCGACCCGGCCAGCGTTCCGACGGACCTGGTGCAACCTGGGCATATCTTTCCGGTGCAAGCCTTGCCCGGCGGCGTGATGCAGCGGGCCGGGCATGTCGAGGCCGCTTGCGACCTGACGCGACTAGCGGGACTGCAACCGGCGGCAACCCTGGTGGGCATTCTCAATGAAGATGGCGAACTGGCCCGTGGTGCCGAGCTGCATGACTTCGCCCAACGCCATGGCTTGCGGATCGGCACCATTGCCGACCTGATTCACTACCGCATCCTGCATGAAGGCACGATCGAGCGCGGTGGCGAATACCCCTTGCATACCCGCCACGGCGAGTTCCGCGTGACGACCTACCAGGACACCTACCAGGGCTCGCTGCACCTGGCGCTGGTCAAGGGCAGGATCGACAGCACGCAACCGGCACTGGTGCGGGTGCAAAGCATCGAGACCTTGCGCGATGCCCTGGGTTGCGAAAGCGAAGGCGGGCCGCAGCAGTGGACCCTCGAGCGTTCACTGGCGAGCATTGCCGCCGCCGGATGCGGTGTCCTGGTGCTGCTGGCACACAAGGAAACCGCCGACGGCGTGCTGGAGCAGTTGCGCCAGCGCAGCGGCGGTAAGCCGTGTCCACCGCAATTTCCGCAACGGACCTTGGGCGTGGGAGCGCAAATCCTGCGGGACCAGAACGTACGCAAAATGCGCCTGATGAGTTCGCCGGTGCCATACAAGGCCGTGTCGGGCTTCGATCTGCAAGTGACGGAATTCGTACCGTTCCAACCCCCGATCTGAAGCAATACCTATAACCCTGTGGGAGCGGGCTTGCCCGTGAAGGCAGTCGGTCAGTCAGCAACAAGGTTGAATGTACCGGCCTCTTCGCGGGCAAGCCCGCTCCCACAATAAATCCGGTTGTCGATGAATATTGCGTACACCCACCCCTGCGGGAGCGAGCTTGCTCGCGATAGCTATCTACCAGACACATCCCGTCGCAAGCTGCCTCAGAGTCCAAGCATTAACCGGTCTAGCCTTCTTTATGATTTGATTATGGAGAGGGCAATGGAATGCCTGATTTACCTGCTTCACATCGTCTACGTATCGGTCGTTATGCTGAGTCCAACAGGATTTATCTGCTTACCACCAACACACTTGATAGAGAACCTGTCTTCAAGGATTTCGCCTTGGGAAGATTGGTCGTTGAACAATTTCGAGAAGCGCAGGAACAAAGTCGGGCGAACTCTTTAGCCTGGGTCGTCATGCCCGATCATTTTCATTGGTTGATCGAGCTGCAGCAGTGTTCCCTCAGTCAGCTGATGCAAAAAACCAAATCGTTGAGTACGCGGGCTGTGAACCTGGCTGGTGGCCGTAGAGGCAGCCTTTGGCAACAGGGCTATCACGATCGGGCATTGAGGCGGGATGAGTATCTGGTAAAGCTTGCTCGATATGTCGTCGCCAACCCACTGCGGGCTGGGTTGGTGAAGAAGCTTGGCGATTATCCGCTGTGGGACGCGATATGGGTTTGACCCGAAACCGCGTTGCCACCATCGCGAGCAAGCTCGCTCCCACAGTGGATCTGGGTGTTCGCAGACTTTGCGTACACCTGATAACCCTGTGGGAGCGAGCTTGCTCGCGATGGCGGAGTATCAAGAGACATCAATGTCGAAAGTGCATTGCCCTTAAGGCTTGATCCCCTGCAACATCTTCTTCGCCCGATCCTGCACCGCATCCGGTGCGGTCATGTTGCCGTCGATCACGGTGATCACCGCATGCCCCTGCCACAACTGATACGCATCGGCCTTTTGCTGGGCGGCTGTTGGTGTGGACGGTGGAGCCAGGTTGACGTGGACCACGCCGTCGCTGCCGCGTTGTGAGGTGAAGTTGACGCGGTCCCAATTGCCGATCGGGGCAAAGCTCACGCCCTTGACCTCTTGCGGCTTGAGCGGCGGGTAGTTGAGGTTCAGACCGTTTACGGCGGGCAGGCCGAGTACGTTCAACTCGCACTGTTGCTTGTCCTTGGCGCAGGCCTGCTTAGCTTCTACACCGGCAAGTGATGCTGCCTGGATGACCCTCACCGCAAACCGCGCGGTATCGTCCATGGCGCCAAGCGTCTTTCGATAACCAGCCTGTTGATCGGCCATGATCAGGTCCATGTCGATGGCCGTGGACACCGCCACCGCCGGAATCCCCTTGAACATCGCGCGCACGGCGGCGTTGAGAGTGCCGGACATCTGCGTCAGCGGACCGACGTTTTCGCCAAAGTTGCTGCCCGAGACCACCAGGTCTGGCCGGTTGTTTTTGAGGATCACATCGAGTCCAACGTTGACCGCATCCACCGGCGTGCCAATGGCTGATGTCTTGCCGACAGGCGGGCTATAACCTTCTGGAGCCCCGACGCAAAACCGCCCCGGCGCCAACTCAGTCACGGCCAATGCCTGACCGGGCACCACCACGCTGGCAGCGCTGATGCCACTGCTGTCATTCAATGGGCCAACCAGGGTGACTTGATGCCCGGCGGTGGTCAGGGCGCGGTACATCGCATCGATGCCGGGTGCGCGGCAGCCATCGTCGTTGGTCAGCAGGATGTTCAGGGCATTGGCTTGCATCGACAGGCCAACGCTGGCCATGGCGATGACGCCGGTGAGGAGTTTGTTCATGGGCAGTCTTCCGTGGGCGGAGCGGATTTTATCAAGCATAACGCCCCGACCGAATGAATCGGTCGGGGCGCTGTGGTTTTAGCGGGTGCCGAGTTTGCGCAGGTTGCCTGGGGTGAACTCGTCTTCGGAGAAGGCGGTGGCGTTGAGCTTGGCCGGCTTCTGATCGATCAGCATTCGGTCAACCAGATACGAGCCGGCAATCAGGTCATGGTAGATGCCAAGGCGAGCGTGGTAACGCTGCATCTCATAGGCGTAGATGGAGGTCTGCATATTGGTGCGCCACAGTTGCCCGCGACTGTCGTAGTTGTCAGCCAGGGTCGCGGCCCAGGTATCCTCGTCCAGGTAGATCACGCGCTTGGCGTAAATGTGCCGGGCGCCTTCCTTGAGGGTCGCTTGCAGCACCCAGACGCGGTGTTTTTCATAGCGCATGTACTGCGGGTCAACGTGGCCAGTGGTGTCCAGGATCTGCTCGGTGCTGACACTCGGGTCGTCGATCTTGTAGTTGTGGTACGGAATGTAGATTTCCTTCTTGCCGACGATGGTCCAGTTGTAGCGGTCTGGCGCGCCGTTGAACAAACGGTCTTCGTCGTAGACGCGGAAACCCCCGGCGCCGGTCGGCGAGTCGTAGCCCACTGTCGGCGCGCGACGTACCCGGCGTTGTCCCGGGCTGTACTGCCAGGCCTGGCGTGGCGAAGCGGTCGGGTTGATGAACTCGTGGCCGACGACGATTTCGCCTTTCTTGCGCACCGGCTCCAGGGTGGTGATCAGGAAGTTGGTGAGAATGCCATTGGCGCTTTCCCGGGTTCTGTCCGGGTCGGACCAGATCGAGAAGATCTTGTAATTGACCTCTTCGATCACCCGCTCCTTGTTCGAGTAGACCACCGCTTGCCGGTAGTTGGCCTCTTCGGCGGCGGCCCGACCGGCGAGGGTGTGGTTGAACATCAACTCGCTACCGTTCTGCGGAATCGGGAACGGCGAACCGGCCCAGGCGTTTTTGGTGTCGTTGTTGTCGTTGTCCAACTCGGCGGTAACCGCGTTTTTCTTTACCGCTTCGACCAGTTTCGGATCTACGCGGAAATCGCGGTGGCTCGGGTACACCGGGATCTTGAAGGTAGCAGGGTAGCGCTTGAGCAACGCCTTCTGGCCGTCGGTGAGGTTAGCGGCGTACTTGTCCATGTTCTTGGAGTCGATCACGAACAACGGTTTTTCCGCAGCATAGGGGTCCGGGTATGGCGTGCCGGGGCCGTCAAACTTCAGGCCTGGCGGCAGGCCGAGCCATTTGCCGCTCCAGGCCGGGATGCTGCCATCGGCGTTGCCGGCCTTTTCGGCGCCCATCGGGGTCAGGTCCTGGCCCAGGCGGGCGGCTTCTTCGGGGCTGACCTTGGCGTAGGTCAGGCCGCTGCCGAGCAAGCCGACGGTCAGCGCGGTGCTCAATAATGTTTGGGTGAATCTGGACATGCTGTGCTCCTCCGATTGGGGAATCAGAACCGGTATTTGAAATTGAGCGCGACGTTGTCGCGGTCGGCCAACGGGCTGTTGTTGGCGTTGCCGAGGTAAGCGTTGTAGCGGGCCTCGACGGTGAAGTTGCCCAGGTAGCGCCACGAACTGCCGACGCTCGCGCGGTCGTCGCCCTGGCCCGAGTTGATCGAGCCCACCAAGGCGCTGTCATGCTGGGCGGCGGTGCTGTAGGTCACTGGCACGGCCATGTCCCAACCGCTGAACACGTTGTTGTAATCAAAGTTGACCTGGACCGTGTAGCCCCAGGCATCGCGGTCGTAGACCAGGCTGTCGGTGCCTGGCAGGGAGAAGCCGGGGGCCAGGGTCAGCGGCTGCGACTTGTCGTTGTCGAGCACTGTGTTGTAGACGACTTCGCCCGTCAGGGTAGTGTTGTCGGCCCAGGAGGTCGGGCCAACCACGTAGATCGCCGAGGTCTGCGCCTGCAGGGTCTCGCCGCGCACCGGGCTGGAGAAGCCGTTGTCCACCATCACTGGCGAACCATCGCGGTAGCTGACTTCACCAGCCCAGCTCACATCACCGATGACCGTGGAGAAGCTGGCGCCGTACAGGTCGATGTTGTCGAAGTAACGCGCGCGGTAGTGGCCCAGCTCGGTCTGGAAATCCAGTGACGGGGTCTTGTCGTGATAACGCGAGTAGTAGATGCCGAACTCGGTGTTGTTCAGCGACTCGGCTGCATAGGTAAAGGCCACGCCGTACTGGCCGCTGTCACTTGGTTTGTCATCGCCCAGGCGAGTGAGGAAACCAGTGGCGTCGTTGAAACCGCCTTCGTCGATGTAGTCCGTGGTGGAGAAGTAACTGCCCACACCGAACAGCTCGGTCTTCTCCCATTTGTATTGGTAGTAGGCCTGGATATCGAGGCTGTCGGTGAGGCTGAACTGGGTGAACAGTTGGCCGACCGGCAGCAGGATTTCCTTGACCTCGACCCCCGGGGTGGTTGACTTGGTGGCATCCACCGGGCTTTGTGCCGCCGATATCCCCGGGTAGAACAGGCTCTCGCCCCAGCTCACTACCTGGTTACCCAGGCGCGCATTGAGGTTGTGGCCGCCGATGTCCCAGGTGCCGTAGGCGTAGTAATCGAGCATGCGCAATTCGTCGCGATGCTGATCGATGGTGTCCTGGGAAAAACGATCGGAGCGGCTGCAGTGGCCACCCGCGAAGCAGTTCGAGGTGCCGGTGTCGTTGTCGTTGCCGCGGTCGTAGACATTGTCGTAGAAGCCGGTCGCGCGGACAAACACCCCGTAGTCTTCACGCCACTTGATGTTGGCTTCGGTGAGAAAGCCACTGCGGTTGTTGATCAGGCTGTTTCTGTCGAACGCGTTGTCACCGTCGTTGCCGTCGGCATTGGCGACCAGCTTGTGATCGCGCGATTCGGTACGCCAGGCGAGGCTGTAGGTCAGTGTCGTGTCCCAGTCGACGCTCAAGTCATCGCTGGGCTGGAAGCTCAATGCGTTGACTTGAGTGCTCAGCCCGCCCGCCAGCATCAATAGAACAAGCTGTGTGCGCGGATTCAGCGATTGTGGGGCGATTATTGTTTTTATCATGTCGTCCTCATGCCCAGGTCAGGCCTGCCCGACCTGTATTTCAGGGGGTGATTGGTGCTGTGGGCGACTATGGAGTCACGACTTGCGCGCAACATCGTCCAAGCGGACTAAGCGATTTGCAGGGTGGGGGTGAGGTAGCGCCTTAGTCTCATCGGACGATGAACACCCGGCGCGCGCGGCGAACAATCCCGAGACCGACTGCACCGGGCGAAGATCCGGCAGCGGCGGTTTTTGCCTGATGGGCGCTGAACAAGGGTGATCGCATGAACGCTGCCGGGATCAAATGGGACGAGTGCTGTGATGTGCTGGTGGTTGGCTCGGGAGCCGGGGGCATGACCGCGGCATTGCGCGCCCACGACCTGGGCCTGAATGCGCTGCTGATTGAAAAAAGCGGCGAGTACGGTGGTACTTCGGCGGTGTCTGGCGGCGGGATCTGGATCCCCAACAACCATCGGATCAACGCCATCGGCGGCAGCGATTCGACGGCCGAAGCGATCGCCTATATTCGCGCCGTGACCCATGGTGAGATCGACGACGGGCGTATCGAAGCCTATGTCGAGCACGGCCGCGAGATGGTCGAGTACCTCGAACACCAGACACGTGTGCGCTTCGAGGCGCAACCGCGCTACGCCGACTACTACCCGGAAGTCGAGGGCGGAAAACCGGGCTATCGCTCCATGGATCCGCAACCGTTCGATGCCGCCGAACTCGGCGAAGAGTTCCTGCGTATGCGCCCACCATCCCCTGGCACCCTGATGATGGGCCGTATGGCGATGACCATGAAGGAAGCGCAAGTGTTGCTCTGCCGTGGTCCAGGCTGGTTGCGCCTGACCCTGCGGGTGATGTGGCGCTACTGGCGTGATCGCGAGGGGCGGCGCTTGTCCCGTCGTGACCGTTTCCTGACCCTGGGCAATGCCTTGATCGGAGCCTTGCGCTGTTCGTTACAGGATCGCGGCAAGTCGCTGTGGCTCAACTGTGCGCTCGAAGAACTGCTGCTGGTTGGCGACCGGGTTGGCGGGGCGCGGGTCAATCGCAACGGTCAGTTGCTCAACGTCAAGGCGCGCTACGGGGTGATCATCGCCGCCGGTGGTTTCGAGCGTAATCAGGCGATGCGCGAGCAGTACTTGCCGCAGCCGTCCCAGGCGAACTGGAGTGCCACGCCGCCGTACAACACCGGCGACGGCATCCGCGCCGGCCAGGCCCTTGGTGCGCGAACCGCATTGATGGAACACAGTTGGTGGGCGCCGACCACCCATGTGCGTGGCGAAGAAAAACAACGTGCACTGTTTGTCGAGCGGACTCTGCCGGGTTGTGTGATGGTCAACGCGGCGGGCGAGCGTTTCGTCAACGAAGCCGCGCCCTACACCGATATCGTCTATGCCATGTATGCCAACAACCGTGAAGGCGCGGCGAGCGTGCCGTGCTGGATGGTGTTCGACGCCGAGTTTCGCCGCAAGTACCCGTGCGGCGCCTTGCTGCCGGGCTATGCCCAGCGTGACTGGCAGTTGCCGCAACACCTGCGCGATTACTTCCACAAGGCGTCGAGCCTGGAAGAGTTGGCGACGACAATCGGCGTCAATGCGGGCGGGCTGGCGCGCACCGTGCAGCGTTTCAACGCCATGGCGGTGCAAGGCGTCGATGAGGATTTCCACAAGGGCCAATCGCTGTTCGACCGCTACTACGGCGACCCGAACGTGCAGCCCAACCCCTGCCTGGCGCCGTTGCTCAAAGGCCCGTTCTACGCAGTGCGCATCGACGCCGGGGACATCGGCACCAAGGGTGGCCTGCTGACCGACGTGCATGCCCGTGTGTTGCATGAAGACGGCGAACCGATCAACGGCCTGTACGCCATCGGCAACAGCGCCGCTTCAATGATGGGCCGCACCTATCCAGGTGCCGGTTCGACCATAGGCCCGGCCATGACCTTTGGTTACCTGGCGGCCAACCACATCAAGCGCCAGAGCGAAACCGCTTCGGCGAGAACCTTGCTCGGGAGTGTCGAATGAACAGTCAGCGTCCACAGATCGCCGTAGTGACCGGTGCCAGTCGCGGGGTGGGGCGCGGCATCGCCCTGGCTTTGGGGGCAGCGGGAATGACCGTGTATGTCACCGGTCGCGCCCCCGAACAGGGCGGATCGAATCTGTATGGGCAGGCGTTGCGTGGCTCGCTGCAAGACACCGCGGCGGCGATTACCGCCGCGGGTGGCCGCGGCATCGCAGTGGTTTGTGATCACGCCGATGACGCACAGGTGCGGGCGCTGTTTGCCCTAGTGGCGGAGGAATGCGGGCACCTGGACCTGCTGGTAAACAACGCAGCGTTCATCCATGACCAGTTGATCGAACCCGGTCCGTTCTGGGCCAAGCCGCTGGAGCTGGTATGCATTCTCGATGTCGGTCTGCGTTCTGCGTACATCGCCAGCTTCTACGCTGCGCCGTTGTTGCTCAAAAGTGTCCAAGGACTGATTTGCTTCACCTCGTCGTTCGGTGCCGGGTGCTACATGCATGGCCCGGCGTACGGGGCGCAGAAGGCTGGTGTCGATAAGCTGGCGGCGGACATGGCGATCGATTTCGAAGGGCAGGGCGTGGCGGCGCTGTCGCTGTGGCTTGGTCCGCAGTTGACCGAACGCACGAAGATTGCCGGTGAAGTGCATGGCGAGCAGTACCAGGCGTTTCTCGCCCACGCTGAAACCCCGCAATTCAATGGGCGGGTGATTCACGCGTTGCTCAATGATCCGCAGTTGATGGCGTTGTCCGGGCAGACCCTGATCACCGCCGAAATCGCCCCGGGCTATGGCATCAGCGAAGCCGAAGGCCGCCAGCCACCCTCGCACCGCGCCATGCTCGGCGACCCGCGCCAGCAGCATCCGGCGCGGGTGCTCTGACTGGTCATCTCGGCAACACAAAATCTGTGGGAGCGGGCTTGCCCGCGATGAGGGTGTCAGCTTCAACACTAATATTGACTGACACACCGCCATCGCGGGCAAGCCCGCTCCCACAGGTATTTAGTTGCTCAAGTGTTACGGGCAGTCAGTCGACGCCCCCCACAGCCCACTCGCGCAACACATTCTTGGTCACTTTACCCGCCGCATTGACCGGCATGCTTTGTAGCACCTGCAACCGCCGCGGTACCTTGTAATTGGCCATCTGCTCACGGCACCAGGCGAGGAAGCGGGTTTGCTCGATCTCGACGCCCGGTACCGGCAATACAAACGCCATCGCCACTTCGCCGAGACGTTCATCGGGAATACCAATCACCGCGACCTGAGCCACTCCCGGATACGTCAGCAGGCACTGCTCGATCTCTGCCGGGTAAACATTGAAGCCACCGGTAATGAACATATCCTTGAGGCGGTCGGTGATGCGCAGGTAACCCTGTTCATCGAGCATGCCGATGTCGCCCGTGTGCAGCCAGCCGTCGGCGTCGAGAATCTGCGCGCTGGCGTGCGGATTGTTGAAATAGCCTTGCATCAGGTTGTACCCGCGAATCTGCACCTCACCAGGAGTGTTCGCCGGTTGGCTGCGACCGTCGCTGCCGACACACCGCACTTGCACGCCAGGCATCGCCCGGCCGCTGGTGTTGGCGACCAGCTCGGCAGAATCACCCGAGCGGCAGATCGTCGCGAACCCGCAGACTTCCGTCAGGCCATACGCGGTGACGATGGTGGCGAAACCTAGCTCGTCGCGCATGCGCCGGATCATCTCCACCGGAATCGCTGCCGCGCCGGTCACTGCCACGCGCAACGAACTCAAATCGAATTCGCCCCGTTGCGGATGAGCCAGCAACGATTGATACAACGTCGGGGGCCCGGGCAACACGGTGATGCGTTCACGCTGCACGCAGTCGAGCACGGCCTGCACGTCGAACACTTGCTGCGGCAGGATCGTGCAGCCGCGCATCAGCGCCGCCAGCCAACCGGCTTTGTAGCCGAAGGAGTGGAAGAACGGATTGACGATCAAGTAGCGATCACCTTCGCGCAAGCCGACGATATCGCTCCAGTCGCGCACGATCCGCAGGTTCTGGCCGTGGCTGGTCATTACCCCTTTGGGTTTGCCGGTGGTGCCGGAGGTAAACAACAGATCGGATAGCGTTTGTGGCCCGACATGCTGTTCGCGGGTGCGCAAGGCCAGTTGCGGCACATCGCTGGCCAGATCCATAAATCGCTGCCAACTCAACGTGCCCGAACCCGCGCTGCGCAAGCTGACGATGTGGCGCAGCGCCGGCAACTCCTCTGTCGCCAGCATGCCCGGGTAATCGGCCCCCAAAAACTCACCGATGGCAAACAGCACACAGGCTCCGCTCTCACGCAGGATGTAGGCCGCCTCGCTGCCTTTCATCCGGGTATTGAGCGGCACCAGGGCCGCGCCCACACTTTGCAGGGCGCCGGCAGCGACAATCCATTCCCACACATTGGGCGCCCAGATTGCCACGCGGTCCCCGACCTGTACGTCGAGGGCCAGCAGCGCGCGGGCAGCCTGGCCGCGCAACTGGTCGAGTTGGCGATAGTTGATCGTATGGCCCGCATCCTCGATGGCCGGGCGTTCGCCATAAACCTGGGCGGTGGTGGCGAACAGTTGAGCGAAAGTCTGAGCGGTGGCGACAGGCGGCATGGGGCCTCCCCGGTTAGAAGACAGTTGCGAAAAAAGGGAGTAGACCGGGCAGGGCGCCCGGTCGGAATGCGAATTACTGGGCGGGCGGGGCGAAACGGCGACCGGCGGAGAAACCACCGTCCACGGCGATCATCTGGCCGCTGACAAACGAAGCATCATCGGACGCCAGGAACAACGCGGCAGCGGCGACTTCTTCCGGTTGTCCGGAACGGCTGAGCATGTGTTGCGAGGCAAAGAAGGCATGAAACGCTTCTTGCTCACGGACCATGCTGGTCATCGGTGTTTCGATCAGGCCCGGGCACAAGCCATTGACGCGCACATTGGCGTGGCCGTAGTCGATGGCCATGGAGCGGGTCAACTGGTTGATGCCGCCTTTGGCAACGTTATAGGCGACGTTGTTGTCGCACGCTTGCAGGCCGAAGATCGATCCGATGTTGATGATCGAGCCGCTGCGCTGCTCAACCATCGACGCCACCGCGTATTTGCTGGTGAGCATGCTGCCGGTCAGGTTGATGTCCATCACCCGTTGCCAGTTGGCGGTGGTGGTCTGGGTGACGCTGCCCTGGTCGGCGACGCCGGCGGCGTTGACCAGCACGTCGATGCGCCCGAAGTGGCTGACGACTTCTTGCATGACCTGCTGCACCTGCGCTTCGTTGCGCACATCCAGGGTCATGAACAGGCCGGGAAAGTCTGCCGGGGCGCTGCCGATGTCCAGCCCGACCACTTGCGCGCCTTCAGCGGCAAATCGGCGCACACAGGCCAGACCGATCCCCGAAGCGCCGCCGGTGACCACCGCGACGTTATTCTGCAAACGAGCCATAACTGCACCTCTTTTATTGTTGTGGGCTAATGCTGGGGTCGAGTCTAACCGCAGACCGGGCCCCAGTGATCGTCCAATGAGACTAAGCAACAGATCCCCCGTCGTGCACATTTCAACTGTAGGAGCGAGCCTGCTCGCGAAAAACGTCCGGGCACCGCTTTCATTCTGACAGGACACGTTATCGTTGACGTTCATCGCGAGCAGGCTCGCTCCTACAGGGGGCGGCGCATCTTCAGTCAGGGAATTTCAGGCGTACCCGGGCACCGGTCGGGCGGCTCTGGCAGGCCAGGGTCCAGCCTTCGGCGAGCTCCTTGGGGGTCAGCACATCGTTGCGTGCCAACTGGACCTCACCTTCCTTGACCACGCACATGCAGGCCCCGCAAAAACCTTCTTCACAGGACGACGGCACATCCAGGCCGGCGGTCTTGCAACTTTGCAGCAGGGTATCGCCGGGTTGACAGGCGATTTCATGTTGCTGGCCATCGAGCTCGACGATCAGCGCTTCGCATTGCGAATTCATGGCCGCAGCTCGTGCCACGGCTGCTTCGGCCAACAGTTCATCGGGATCCGGTGGTGAGACAAACCGCTCGACATGAATGCATTCGCCCGGCTCGCCCAGCGCCAGCAACGTGCGCTCGACGGTGTCCATGAACGGACCCGGCCCACAAATGAAGTAATCACCGCCGGCCGACCCGTGCAGCAGATGACGGACCTGATGGTCCGTCAGGAAACCCTGCACTGAATCCAGGACATGCACCACGTGCAGTTGATCAGGATGCGCCTTGATCAACCGGCACAGCTCGTCCTTGAAAATCACCGAGGCTTCATCGCGGTTGGCGTAGATCAGTTTGATCGGCCGCCGGCCGCTATGCAGCACGGATTTGAGGATGGAAAACACCGGAGTAATCCCCGAGCCTCCACCGAACAGCACCAATGGCCGGTCTTGCTCGGCCTGTCGTTCGTCCAGGCAGAACAGCCCGGCCGGTGGCAGCACTTGCAGCCAGTCGCCGACCTGCACTTCGTTCATCCAGTTCGACACCCGGCCGCCGTCGACCCGTTTCACCGTGACCTTGGGCAGCGCATCCGCGAGGGGCGAGCTGGCCATGGAATAGCAGCGGGTCAACACCTTGCCGGCGCAGGGCACGCGAAAACTCAGGAACTGGCCCGGTTTGTAGCGAAAGCGCTCGCGCAGCGGTGGCGGTACATCCAGCACTAACGAGCGCGCGTCAGCGGTTTCGTCGATCACCGCGCACACTTGCAGGGAGACGCTTGCCGTTGTTGATTCGGCCGGGGACAGGTTGTGTTGTTGCGTGCCCATGTTCACCTCGGCCTCAGAGCCCGCTGATCAGTTGGGCGTTGTCGACACGGATCTCGGCACCGTTGACGAATCGCGACTCGTCGGCGGCCAGGAACAGCACCACGTTGGCTATGTCCCGGGGCGCGGCCATCCGGTTCATCGGATCCTGGTCCAGCGCTTCCTGTGGGATCGCCTGTCCACCGGCCAGTGCCTGGGTCATTGGTGTGTTGACGCCATCCGGGTGCACGCTGTTGCAGCGGATGCGATAACCCTGCTGCTTGCAGTGCAGGGCAATCGAACGGGTCATCGCCGCCACCGCGCCTTTGGAGGCTGAGTAGGCGCAGAACATCGGCATCGCGCCCAATGCGGCCACCGACGACATGTTGATGATCGAGCCGCCGCCGGTTTCCTTCATCGCCTGGATTGCGTACTTGCAGCCGAGGAAGTAGCCGTCGCCGTTGATCTTGTGCACCTTCTGCCACAGCTCCAGGGTGGTGTCTTCGATGCTGCCAAGGGCCAGGATCGCGGCGTTATTGACCAGCACGTCGAGGCGGCCGAAGTGTTCGACGGTGGTTTTCACCACGTTCTGCCAGTCGCTTTCGTTGGCGATGTCGTGACGGATGAACAGCGCGTTGGCGCCGATTTGCGCAACCACCTGGCGACCGGCCTCTTCGTTGAGATCGGTCAACACTACTTTGGCGCCTTCGCGGGCCAGCAGCAGGGCGTCTTCGCGACCGATGCCGCTGGCGGCGCCGGTGATGATGCAGACTTTGCCTTCTACACGTTGCATTGTTGTTCTCCTGATCGTGCGGTTTGACGTGCGAATTGGTCGGCCACGTGGGCGGCAGCCCGGCGACCGGAATAGATGCAGTCGGCCAGGGACAGGCCGGAGACATACAGGTTGGAAGCGACCCCGACCGCATTGCGGCCGGCGCTGTAGAGTCCATTTATTGGCTGGCCGGCGTGGTCCAGTACCCGACCGCTGGCCTCGCAGACCTTCAGCCCGCCCAGGGTGATGACCGGGCAGGGGAAGAGTTTGCTGTCGAAAGACAAGTCGAGGGCGTACCACGGACCGTGTTCGAGGTTGGCAAGCATCGCGACGGATTTGCCGAATTCATCGGCGATCTCACCGCGCGCTGCGCGGCAATAGTCTTCGACACTCTGGCGCAGCCGTTCCGGTGCGAGGTTGCAGCGTTGGGCCAACCCGGCCAGGCTGCTGCTGCGCTTGGCGTTGAACAGCAGGTTGAGCAGCACCGGCAGGCGCTGGAAATTCCACACCTTGCCCAGGCCGACCTGACTCAGCGCTTCACGCACCAAGGCCCGGTTGAGAATCAGAATGGCGCGGCCGTCCTGTTCTTCGACCATGGCGTGGCCAAGGGTCGCACCGTAGATTTCTTCGTTGGCGTAACGCTCGCCGCGAGCATTGACGATCAGCCCGCGGGCCCAGGCCAGTGGCGGGTTGATAAAGCGCCAGGCGCTGACCTTGTCCATCCGCGCAACGCTGCCGCCAACGCTCTGGCCCAGGGCAATGCCGCTGCCATTGCACCCAGTGGCGCCAAGCGGCAGACCATTGAGGTACTGCGGCGCGTGTAGGCGCACCAGGTCGCGATTGAAAATAAAGCCGCCGCTGCTCAGCAGCACGCCGTGTTCGGCGCGTATCAACTGGCGGATGGCACTGGTCTGCTCGATACGGTGCTGATGAGCGCGCAAGCGGTCGGCCAATGTCGGCGCGTACATATGAATGGCGGCAGTCCAGCGCGACAGGCGCGCATGTTGCTTGGCAGCGCGGCTACCTGCCGGCAACTGCCAGGCTTCGACGCCGAGGACCTGGCCGTCGCGGTCGAGCACCAGTCGCCGCACTTCGCACTGGCTGCGCAGGCGTGCACCGTGACGCAACGCGCTAGCCTTGAGCGGGGCGAACAGGCTGGCGCCGGACATGCCCGGGCCTTTGGTGCGGTGGCCGCGGGGGGCTGGCTTGGCGCTGGCGGCATAAGCCGGCACGGCTTCATTACCGGAGTAATAGAGGTAGAACTGGTCGCTTGGGTACGAGGTCTTGTGCGGCGGAACGCTGGCCTCGAACGCCACCCCCTGACGTTCGAGCCAGGCCAGTTGTTCGCGGCTATCTTCGCAGAACCCTCGCAATGTCTCGTGGCTGACTGCTTCGCCGACTTCCTGGCGCAGGTAGTTGAACATGGCTTCGCTGGTGTCTTCATAGCCAGCCTGGTGCTGATACGGCGTACCGCCGCCGGCGTAAACCACGCCGCCACTGAGCACCGTGGCGCCGCCGCCTTCGAAGCGATCCAGTGCCAGCACTGACAGGCCGCGAGTGCTGGCTTCGATGGCGGCACAGGCGCCGGCACCGCCGAAACCGACCACCAGCAAGTTGCAGCGATCATCCCATGGCAACTGGTCGGCGCTGTCCACTCGCAACGCCGTCAAACCGTTCAAGCCGTCCATGCCCAGGCCTCAGCCGGCTACAGCAAAGGAAGGGGTTGGCTTGGCGGTGGTGGTGTAGCTGCCGTCGAGATAGACCAGCGGGGTGATGGCGTCGCTGGTATGGATCTGCAGGATGCGCCCGATAAATACGGTGTGGGTGCCATAGCTGAAGTGACCGTCCTGGCGGCAGAGGATTGCCGATTGCGCGTCACCCAGGTAGGGGATGCCGCCTGCGCTGGTCAGCCAGTTGCCACGGTCGAAACGTGCTTCGCCCTTGATCGCCCCGCTGCACAGGTGCGCCAGGTCTTGTTGCTCGACTCCGAGGATGTTCACGCAGAAGTCCGCGCCGGTCGCCAGTGCGGCGTGGGGTGAGGCGGTCTTGTTGACGCAGATCAGCAGCGACGGTGGTTCGGTGCTCAGGGAGTCAACAGCCGTGGCGGCCATGGCGAAGCGCTCGGAGCCGTTGCTGGTACTGATTATGGTGACTGACTTGGCCAGGCGGCGCATGGCCTGGAGCATGTCGGCTTTGAGATTGACGTCGTTCATCGCACTGGGCCTTTTTGTTGGGATGGAGTGCGATGAATTCTTGCTCTGGCGTCCTTCTTCAACATCGTCCGAGGGGACTAGGCCTGCGAGGCCTGCTGGCTGCCATTTATGTTGAATGGGCCGGCCTCATCGCTGGCAAGCCAGCTCCCACAGGTTTCAGCTGTGAGCACAGATCTTGTGAACACCTGCAATCACTGTGGGAACTGGCTTGCCAGCGATGACGGCCTGCCAGGCAAAACAATTCTCCACCTCGACATGGTCCGTTTGAGGGATGTCCCCCGCGTTGCGCATTGTTTGAATGCCAGTGTAGGGGCGCTACACCCGCCCCGTTGCACGCGCGCCCCGGCGGATGGGGTGAACCATGGAGAACAATAAAAATGCTCAACCAAGACCTGATTCGCCAGCGTCTGAGCCAACGTGCCCGCGAGCTGGTGCCGGTCCTGCGTGAACGCGCCCTGAGTGCCGCGCAAGCAGGCCAGTTGCCTGAAGAAACCCTGAAGGATTTCCACGACGCCGGGTTCTTCCGCATCCTGCAACCGTCTCGCTGGGGAGGTTATGAGCTGGAGCCCAAGGATTTCTTCGACGTGCAGATGACCCTGGCCGAGGGCTGCATGTCCTCGGCCTGGGTGCTGGGGGTGGTGGCGATCCATAACTGGCAACTGGCGCTATTCGACGACCGCGCCGCGCAGGATGTATGGGGCAGTGATTCCAGCGTGCTGATCTCGTCTTCCTATATGCCGGTAGGCAAGGTCGAGCAGGTCGAGGGTGGTTTCAGATTGAGCGGTCGCTGGGGGTTTTCCTCCGGCAGCAAGCATTGCGAGTGGGTGTTCCTCGGAGCGCTGGTACCGCCGGAGGAGGCGGGCGGGGCGCCGGATTATCGGACGTTCCTGGTGCCGCGCAGCAACTATCAGATTCTCGACAACTGGAACGTCATGGGCCTGGAAGCCACTGGTTCCCACGACATTCTGGTGGAGAACGCCTTCGTTCCCGAGTACCGCAGCCATCGCGCGCTCGATGGATTCATGCAGGACAGCCCGGGCAACGCGGTCAACACCGCTCCATTGTTTCGTTTGCCGTTCGGGCAGATTTTCGTGCGCGCCGTTTCGTCCTCGGCTATCGGCGCCCTGCAAGGCGCGGTAGACCAGTTTGTCGAGCACAACCGCGCCCGGGTCGGGGTCAACGACGGTCGCAAGATGGTCCAGGACCCGGCCGCGCAATCGGCACTGGCCAACGCCATGGTCTGCGTCGATGAGTGCAAGACCGTGCTGTACCGCAACTTCGCGCTGATGCTGGAGCGGGCGCAGCAAGGTGAACCGTTGAGCATGCCGGAGCGGGTGAAGATGCGTTACGACTCGGCACTGGTGGCCGACAAGTGCGCCAAGGCCGCCGGCGACCTGATGTTCAACAGTGGCGCCTCGACCATCTTTCACAGCCATCCAATCAACCGGGCGTTCCGCGACATTCACGCCGGTCGCGCCCACGTGGCCAATAGCCCGGCCAAGTACGCCTGGAACCTCGGCGGCGTGTGCATGGGGCAGGACAGCAGCGACTTTTTCCTCTGAGCCCTCCCTACCTATCAGCTAGTCCGTTTGCGTGATTCGAGCGCCCTGCCAATACCTGAGCATGGGCGCAAGGCACAGGTCTCTGGCGCCGACTGCGCATCCAAATAAGCACAAGGATCAACCATGAAATTTTCCCTGATTTACGAAGCCCAGACGATGGATTCCAGCCGCGAAGGCGACCGCAAGATTTTTGAAGATACCGTCGAACAGGCCGTGCTGGCCGACAAGCTCGGCTTCGACACTTTCTGGTGCGTAGAGCACACGGCCCTGAGCAATTACTCGCACATGTCCGCCCCGGAAACCATGCTGGCCTTCGTGGCCGGCAAGACCGAACGCATCGGCATCGGCCACGGCGTGGTCTGCCTGCCACCGGCGATGAATCATCCGGTGAAGGTCGCCGAGCGCATCGCGACCCTCGACCTGCTGTCCAAGGGCCGTGTGCACTTTGGCGTCGGCAAGGGCGGTACCCAGCAGGAGGCCGGCACCTTCGGCTACGACCTGGCGACCCTGCAGCCGCAGATTGACGAGATGATGTACCTGATCCCGAAGATGTTCGTGCAGGACGAGATCGAGCACAACGGCGACTTCGTGCAGATCCCCAAGCGTCCGATCCATCCAAAGCCTTACCAGGACCCGCACCCGCCGATGTACCTGGCGTGCACCAACACCGAGTCACTGAAAAATGCCGGTGGTCGTGGCATGGGTGCCCTGGTGCTGGGCTTCGGTGGCCCGGAAGAGATTGCCAAAAAGGTTGAGGTCTACCATACGGCCTACGACAATCGTGATGAGAAGAAACAGGTCGGCTTTCGCCCCAACCGTCACATCGCCGCGCTGTGCCCGGCTATCGTTCTGGAAGACAACGCCGAAGCGCGTCGTATTGGCATTCGTGGCCAGCGTTACTTCATGGAGTCCCTGGGCTACTGGTACGGCGGTGGCGAGCGTCCGGACCCGGAGAAGTGGAAGGACGACACCTTCGTCGATGGCAATGGTCAGAGCGTGATCAAGTCGCGCTTCGCCTCCGAAGAAGTCAGCGTCGACTTCTCCGACCCGACGATGGCGATGATGAACCCGAACCATGCCTACGGCACGGTCGAGGATTGCATCAACTATGTGCAGCGCCTGATCGACGCCGGCGCCGACGAAATCCTGTTCATCTGCCAGATGGGTACCGTGCCGCAGTGGGCGCAGTTGGAGACCTTGAAGAATATTGGCGAGAAGGTGATTCCGCACTTCCGCAAGGGTTGAAGAACAGCCCGCTCACGCCTCATTACCTGTGGGAGCTGGCTTGCCAGCGATGAGGGCTTCACATTCAACATCTCTGTTGGCTGACCGCCATCGCGTTCAAGCCCGCTCCCACAGGTTCAGTGTCATGCCCCAATTCCATATTTTTTCAGGCCTGGTACGGACGTCAGGCCAACTTTCCAACGGGTCCCCAAGGCCCGTTTTTTTATGCCCGCACCAATCTTGACCACCACATACCACTTGTAGGAGCGAGCCTGCTCGCGAAAAACAGAAGAGCGCCGCGGAGTGTCAGGTTTCCAGCGTTATCGTCGGCGACCATCGTCGGAACGCCGCCCGGAGCAGGCTCGCTCCCACAGTTTTTATGTGTGTACCCCATCCTTTGCGCTAGTCCCATTGGACGATGTTGCCCCTGCCCGAACCCGCTTGAATAGGTCCACATAAAGTCACCCCCGGCAGTTGCCGAAGGGCGGCACGGCCTGAGCAGAACGAGGAGTGCATCCATGGATATCCGTGGTCTGGGTTACGTCACCCTGTTGTCCAGCGACCTGGCGCAATGGCGCCATTACGCAGGCCAGGTGCTGGGCATGATGGTCAGCGGCGACGATGAGCTTGTGTACCTGAAAATGGACGAGCGTCATCACCGCATCCTGGTGCACAAGAGTGCCGAGAACGGTTTTGGTGCCTGCGGCTGGGAAGTGGCCGGCAAAGCTGCGCTCGAGCAGGCGGTGCTCGAACTGCAACACGCCGACGTTCAAGTAACTCGCGGCACGACAACCGAGGCCGAGCAGCGCAAAGTCCAGGAGCTGGTGCACTTCAGCGACCCGGATGGCAATCGCCACGAAATCTTCTGGGGGCCATTGCAAGACTTCTCCCGATTTGTCTCGCCAGTTGGCGTCAAAGGGTTTGTCACCAACGACCTCGGCATGGGCCACGTCGTACTGCCAGCGCCAGCCTTCGAGCGCTGCCGCGACTTCTACGAACAGGTGATGGGTTTCGGCCTGTCGGACCTGATGAAGGTCCGCTTCACTGCGGACCCGAGCGAGCCGCAAAAGCGCATTCACTTCCTGCACTGCAACAACGGCCGTCACCATTCGCTGGCGATTTTCGAGTGCCCGATGCCCCACGGCTGCGTGCACATGATGGTCGAGGTCA
Source organism: Pseudomonas sp. P5_152 (assembly GCF_033989915.1). Classification (NCBI taxonomy): domain Bacteria; kingdom Pseudomonadati; phylum Pseudomonadota; class Gammaproteobacteria; order Pseudomonadales; family Pseudomonadaceae; genus Pseudomonas; species Pseudomonas sp. P5_152. The sequence goes on from NZ_JASFAH010000002.1 coordinate 5,000,339, forward strand.
ACGCGCTGGATGAAGTCGGCCGCGCCCTGGATCGCGTCCACGCCAATGGCGTGAAGCTGTCGGCCACGCTCGGCCAGCACACCAACGACCAGATGATTTCTTTCTATATCAAGACCCCGTCCGGGTTTGACCTGGAATACGGCTGCGATGGCCTGGTGGTCGACTGGGACCGCCACACGCCGTTCGAAAGCACCGTGGTCAGCCACTGGGGCCACGACTTCAGTGTCGGTCGCCAATGAGGAACAAGACGATGGACAAGCAAATGAGTACCGCCGAGATCGTCGGCCAATTGCGTGACGGCATGACCATCGGTATCGGTGGCTGGGGACCGCGGCGCAAGCCGATGGCGCTGGTGCGCGAGATTCTGCGCTCGGACCTCAAGGACCTGACTGTGGTCGCCTACGGCGGGGCCGATGTCGGCATGCTCTGCGCCGCCGGGAAGATCAAGAAGCTGATATTCGCCTTCGTCTCCCTCGACTTCATTCCCCTGGAGCCGTACTTCCGCAAGGCGCGCCAGGAGGCGGCGCTTGAGGTGATGGAGATCGACGAAGGCATGCTGTTGCTCGGTCTGCGGGCGGCGGCGATGAATGTGCCGTTCATTCCGACCGCTGTGGGGTTGGGCACCGATGTGCTACGCCACAACCGGCAGATTAAGTTGATCGCCTCGCCTTACGCCGATGGCAAGGACTGGGTTGCCATGCCGGCGCTCAAGCTCGACGCGGCGCTGGTGCATGTCGATCGCGCCGACAAACGCGGGGTGTGTCAGATCAGCGGCCCGGATCACTACATGGACGACCTGTTTGTGCGCGCCGCGACCCACAGCTACGTGACCTGCGATGAATTGGTCGACAGCGAGTACTTCCATCAGGACCGCGCCCACGCCCATCAAGTGTTCTGGGAACGCAACCTGACCACCGCCGTGGCCCACGTGCCAGGCGGGGCGCATCCGTCTTCGTGCGCGCCGCTGTACGGTTTCGATGTCGCGCACTTCAAGGCCTACAACGCCACGGTGCAGGCGGCCGATGGCTGGCAGGGCTACGTGCGCGATTACGTCGACTGCACCCACGAACAATATCTGGAAAAGGTCGGCGGCCTGGCTGCGATCCGTGAACTGCCGTTGCCGATTTTCTAAGGGAACCTTCCGATGAGCACTACTACTTACAGCCTCGCCGAACTGATGATCTGCGCGGCCTCCGACGCCTGGCGTGAAGACGGCGAGATTCTGGCCAGCGGCATCGGCGTGATCCCGCGCCTGGCCGCTTCGCTGGCCATGCTGACCAGCAACCCGCAGTTGCTGATGACCGACTCCGAAGCCTACATGGTCGCCGAACCGGTGCTGTTGGGTGCACGCAAGGGCTACGAGCCCAAGCGCGACAGTTGGATGGGTTTCTCGCGGATTTTCGACAACGTCTGGGGCGGCAAGCGCCATGCGCTGGTCGGCCCGACCCAGATCGACCGTTACGGTCAGGCGAACATTTCCTGCATCGGTGACTACGCCAAACCCAAGGCGCAGATGCTCGGCGTGCGCGGTTTTCCCGGCAACTCGATCAGCCACGCCAACTCCTTTTGCGTGCCGAGTCATAACCGCCGGGTGTTCGTCGAAGGCGAGGTCGATATGGTCGCCTCGGTCGGCTACAACCCGGCTCGTCTGGCCAGGGGCTGGTCGCTGGACGAGATCGACATACGCCTGATCATCACTGATCTCTGTGTCCTGGATTTCCAGGGCCCGCAGCGGCAGATGCGCATCCGTTCGCTGCACCCCGGCGTGACGGCGGCGCAAGTCCAGGACAACACCGGTTTTGAATTGCATGTGCCGGACAACTGCCCGACTACCGGCGCTCCGACGGCCGAGCAATTGCAGCTGATCCAGCGCCTGGACCCGCACAACCTGCGCGCCCTGCAACTCAAAGACAACCCGCCAGGCCAACGCTGAGCTACGCGTTGCGGAGAGAAGTGATGGCTGAAGATAACGACAAGAATGCGGCCCAGGTGGTGCTTTACGAGGTGCGCGGTGCGGTGGCGCTGGTCACCATGAACCGCCCCGAGTACCACAATGCGCAGAACTCGCAGATGACCTACGCGCTGGATGCGGCGTTTCGTCGGGCCTGCGCTGACGACGAAGTGAAGGTCATTGTGTTGCGTGGCGCCGGCAAGCATTTCTCCGCCGGGCATGACATCGGCACCCCGGGTCGTGACGTCGACAAGACGTTCGACCGTGCCAGCCTGTGGTACGACCATGTGAACAAACCGGGCGGCGAGTTTTTGTATGCCCGCGAACAGGAAGTCTATCTGGGCATGTGCCGCCGTTGGCGCGAGATGCCCAAGCCGACCATCGCCATGGTCCAGGGCGCGTGCATTGCCGGTGGGTTGATGCTGGCCTGGGTCTGCGACCTGATCGTCGCCAGCGAGGAGGCCTACTTCGCCGATCCGGTGGTGCGCATGGGCATTCCCGGGGTCGAGTACTTCGCCCACGTGCATGAACTCAATGCGCGCATCGCCAAGGAGTTCCTGTTCCTCGGCGAGCGCATGCCGGCACCGCGGGCCTATCAGATGGGCATGCTCAACCGGGTGGTGGCTCGCGATGAGCTGGAGCAACAGACCCTCGACATCGCCGGACGCATCGCGCAGATGCCACGCCTGGGCCTGCAACTGAGCAAGCAGGCGGTGAACAACGCCGAAGATCTGATGGGCAAGCGCGCGACCATGGACATGGTGTTCGGCCTGCATCACTTCGCCCATGCCCACAATGAGCTGGTGTCCGGCGACCGCCTCGGCGGTTACGACGCCAAGGCCATGGCCAGTTCCCAGCGCAAAACGGGCGAGGCGTGAACATGGCGATCTCGTTGAATACCCGTTTGACCGAACTGCTCGGTTGCCGCTACCCGATCATCCAGACCGCCATGGGCTGGGTCGCCGATCCAAAACTGGTAGCGGCCACGGGCAATGCCGGTGGTTTCGGTTTTCTCGCCGGGGCGACCATCGAACCGCTGCAGATGGAAGCGGCGATCATCGAAACCCGGCGCCTGACCGATCAGCCGTTCGGGGTGAATTTCCATATGTACCAGGCCAATGCCGACGAGATCGTCGAGCTGGTATTGCGCCACAAAGTTCGCGCGGTCAGCTACAGCCGTTCGCCGGGCAAGCAAATGATCAGCCGCCTGAAGGACGCCGCAGTGGTGTGCATCCCCACGGTGGGCGCGCTCAAGCATGCGCAGAAAGCCGTGGAAATGGGCGCCGACGCAGTGACGGTGCAGGGCGCGGAGGGCGGGGGACACACCGGTAGTGTGCCGACCTCGCTGCTGCTGGATCAAGTGGTCAACGCGGTGGCGGTGCCCGTGGTCGCGGCGGGTGGCTTCAAGGATGGCAGGGGCCTGGTTTCGGCCCTGGCCTATGGCGCCGAGGGCATCGCCATGGGCACGCGCTTTCTGATGTGCGCCGACAGCCCGGTGCCCCAGGCGACCCTGGCCCGTTACCTGGCGGTCAAGGACCCGGCGGCCATCATCATCAGCCGCGCCATCGACGGCATGCCACAACGAATGATCCGCAACGAATTGCTCAACCAGCTGGAAAGCAGCGGCGGTCTCAAGCGTCTGTTGCTGGCGTTGCAGAGTGGCCTGGCCTACCGCCGCCACACCGGCGCTAGCCTCATGCAATTGCTCGGTAGCGTCTTGAAGATGCGTGGCGCCGGGGAGCTGACCGCCGCGCAAAGCATCATGGCCGCCAACGCGCCGATGGTGATCCAGAAAGCCATGGTCGACGGGCGTCCGGCAGAGGGTGTGCTGCCTGCCGGACAAATCGCTGCATCCATCGACAGCTTGCCCAGCTGCGCCCAATTGATTGAACAGATCGTCCGCGACGCCGAAGCGCGCCTGGGCGAGCTATGCCGCCGTGTGTCGTGAAGGGGCCATGCATTGTGAAGGAAGGAAACCATGAAACCATTTAGCGTGAGTATTGATAGCGGCATCGCAGAGCTTGTGTTCGACCGGCCACCGGTCAATGCCTTCAGCAGTCAGGGATGGACGGATATCGCCAGCGAGATCGAAAGTCTGGGTCGCGACAGCGATGTGCGGGTAATCGTTATCCGTGCTGAAGGCCGCGGTTTCTGCGCCGGGGTCGACATCAAGGAACTGGCCGCCGACGGCAACCTGATCGTCGCGGTGAACAAGGGCAACTACGACAGCTTCAAAGCCATCCACCGCAATCCGAAACCGGTGATCGTGGCCGTGCACGGTTTTGTGCTGGGCGGCGGCATCGGCATATGCGGCGCTGCCGACATTCTGGTGGCGTCCGAATGCGCCACTTTTGGCGTACCCGAAGTGGATCGTGGCGCCATGGGCGGCGGTGCGCATTTGCAGCGTTTGTTCCCGGTGCAGAAAGTCCGCCACATGTACTTCACCGGCGAACCGATCAGCGCTGCCGAAGCGTACCGATTGGGCGCAGTCGAGCGGGTGGTCAAGCGCGAAGACCTGCGCGAAGCCGCGTTGCAGATCGCCCGCACCATCGCCGCCAAGAGCCCCGGCATGATCAGCCTGGCCAAGGAAGCGCTGAGCGGCATCGAAGACGGCAATCTGGAAGACAAGTACCGCTGGGAGCAGGGCTTCACCCTTGAAGCCTACCGCTCACTGGACTCTCAGGAAGCACGCGACTCGTTCGTCGAGAAACGCGATGCCCGATTCAACGGCTGAAGGCATACTCATGGACCTGACCTATACCCCGGCCCAGCAGGCTTTTCGCGCCGAAGCGCGGAGCTGGCTTGCGGCCAACGTACCCCGTGAACCGCTGCAATCGTTCGACACCGAGGCTGGCTTTGCCGAGCACCGCGCGTGGGAAGCCAAACTCAATGAAGGCCGTTGGGGCATGGTCACCTGGCCGACCGAACTCGGCGGGCGCGGCTGCGACCTGATCGAGTGGCTGATTTTCGAAGAGGAATATTACCGTTCCGGGGCGCCGGCACGGGTCAACCAGAACGGCATTTTCCTGCTCGGCCCGACCCTGATGGAGTACGGCAGCTTCGATCAGAAGGCACGGTTTCTGCCGCGCATGGCCACCGGTGAAGACATCTGGGCCCAGGCCTGGTCCGAGCCAGGTGCCGGCTCGGACATGGCGGCGATCCGCTCCAAGGCGGAGCGGGTGGGCAACCATTACGTGATCAACGGCCAGAAAACCTGGTCTACCCGCGCAGTGTGGGCCGATTGGGCGTTCGGTATTTTCCGTACCGACCCGCAGTCCCAGCGCCATCACGGCCTGACCTTCATTTTGCTACCGCTGGACACACCAGGCATCACCGTGCGGCCGATTCCCCAGCTCAACGGTTTGCCGGGGTTCGCCGAAATCTTCTTCGACGACGTCAAGGTACCGTTGGAAAACGCCCTCGGTGGCGAAGGCATGGGCTGGCATGTGGCGATGTCCACCGCTGGTTTCGAACGCGGTTTGTTGCTGCGTTCACCGGCGCGCTTCCAGGAGACCGCCAAGCGTCTGGTGCAGCTGTACCAGGCCAACCGCGAGCAGGCCGATCGTGACCCGGCCATTGGCGAAGCGGTGATGCGCGCCTGGCTCGATGCCGAGGCCTACACCCTGAGCACCTACATGACCGCCTCGCAACTGGTGCAGGGCGGCAAGATCGGGCCGGAATCGTCGACCAACAAGATCTTCTGGTCGGAGCTCGACCAGCGCATGCACGACACCGCTATGAGCATTCTCGGCCTACGCGGCGAATTGCTACCCCAAGCCCCGGCTGCCGGTGATGTTGGCCATTGGCTGGAAGGTTTCCTGTTTGCCCAGGCCGGGCCGATCTACGCCGGTACCAACGAGATCCAGCGCAACATCATTGCCGAACGCATGCTCGGCATGCCGCGTGCCTGAGGAATAGACCATGGACTTTAGTTTCAGCCGCGACCAACTGCTGTTTCAGGACAACGTCCGCAGCTTCCTGATCAATGAAGTCACCCCGGAACGCATCCGCGAACTGTGGCAGAGCGACAACGGGCGCAGTGACTCACTCTGGGCGCAGCTTGTGGAGCTCGGATTGACCGCGCTGACCGTGCCCGAAGCGCAGGATGGTATGGGCATGAATGAGCTGGACTTCGTGCTGATTGCCCAGGAATGTGGTTACGCCGGTCTACCCGAGCCGCTGGTGGACACCATGCTGATCGGCGTGCCGCTGCTCGCCGCCCTTGATGAGCAACACGCGTCGCTCAAGCAAACTTGGCTGTCGCGAGTGGCCGAGGGCCGTGCACGTCTCGCCGTTTCTGAACCGGGCAACCCGCTGGTCAGCGATGCCCATGTCGCCGATCTGCTGTTGTTGGCCAATGGCGACGAAGTGCACGCCCTGGAGCGTGATGCCGTGCGTCTGACCCGCAACGAATCGGTCGACCCGAGCCGCCAGCTATTCCAGGTCGAGTGGACACCAACGCCTGCCACCTGCGTCGCCAGCGGCGAACACGGCCGGCGCTTGTGGGCGGATGCCTGCAACCGTGGTGCCCTCGCCAGCGCCGCGCAATTGCTCGGGCTGGCCAAGCGTATGGTTGACCTGGCGGTGGACTACACCTTCGAGCGCAAGCAGTTCGGCAAACCTGTGGGGTCGTTCCAGGCGGTCAAGCATTTGATGGCTAACGTCGCGGTGCAGATCGAGTTCGCTAAAGGCCCGCTGTATCGCGCCGCCTATGCGGTCGCAAGGCAGCAAGCCAATCAGGATGTCTGCGTCTCCCACGCCAAGCTGGCAACGGCGCAAGCGGCCATGCTCGCCGCGCAGAACAGTATCCAGGCACACGGCGCCATGGGTTACACCTGGGAAGTCGACCTGCACCTGTTCATGAAACGTGCCTGGGCGCTGGACAAGGTCTGGGGTGATCGCGGCCACCACAAGGGGCGGATCCGCGCGGCGCTGTTCGATGGCAACCCTGCGCTTGGGGCGGGCAGTACGTTCTAACCCGTCATTAGAGGGGGACTGCATCCCTGTGGGAGCGAGCTTGCTCGCGATGAGGCCGGCACATCCAACATCGATGTTGACTGACACTCCGCCATCGCGAGCAAGCTCGCTCCCACGGGTTTTTCGGCGCTCTTAATACCCGATTTCATTTTTTTCACCGAGGTAGACCATGCCTGAAGCCTATATTGTCGACGCCCTGCGCACGCCCACCGGACGGCGCAAGGGTGGTTTGAGCCAGATTCACGCCGCCGACCTGGGCGCCCACGTACTGCGTGCACTGGTCGAGCGTAACGGCATTGCCGACGAGGATTACGACGACGTGATCTTCGGTTGCGTTGATACCATCGGCCCACTGGCCGGGGACATTGCCCGCACCAGTTGGCTGGCCGCCGGTTTGTCAGAATCGGTACCCGGCACCACTATCGACCGGCAGTGCGGTTCGTCCCAGCAAGCGGTGCACTTCGCCGCACAAGCAGTGATGAGCGGCACCCAGGATGTGGTGATCGCTGGTGGTGTGCAGACCATGACCCAGATCCCGATTTCCTCGGCGATGATCGCCGCCGAACCGTTGGGCTTCACCGATCCGTTCAGTGGTTCCGCAGGCTGGGTGCGCCGCTATGGCGCGCAACCACCGACGCAGTTTCGTTCGGCGCAGATGATTGCCGAGAAATGGGGGCTGTCCCGGGCGCAGCTTGAAGCCTATTCGCTGGAGTCCCATCGACGGGCCTTGCAGGCCATCGAACAAGGGCGGTTCAACCGTGAAATCGTGCCGCTGGCCGGGTTGATTCATGACGAAACGCCGCGCCAGACCAGCCTTGAGAAAATGGCCGAACTGGAAAACCTGTTCGGTTGCGACCGGGTGACCGCAGCAGTGTCGAGTCAGACCTGCGATGCGGCCAGCGCGATGTTGATCGTCTCTGAAGCGGCGCTCAAGCGGTACGGCCTGACACCGCGTGCACGCATCCATCACCTTAGCGTGCGCGCTGAAGATCCGATCTGGATGCTCACCGCGCCGATTCCGGCCACCGCCTACGCACTCAAGCGCGCCGGGATGAAGCTGGAAGACATCGACCGCGTGGAAATCAACGAAGCGTTCGCCTCGGTGGCCATGGCGTGGCTCAAGGAGACCGGTTATCCCCATGAGCAAACCAACGTCAATGGCGGGGCCATCGCACTCGGTCATCCACTAGGCGCCACCGGCACCCGCTTGATGTGCACCTTGCTGCACGAACTGGAACGCAGCGGCGGTCGCTACGGTTTGCAGACCATGTGCGAAGGCGGCGGCCAAGCTAACGTGACGATTATCGAACGCCTGTAAAACCAGATGTACACCGACCCCCTGTGGGAGCTGGATTGCCAGCGATGGCATCACGGCGGTGGACCTGACACACCGCGGCGCCTGCATCGCTGGCAAGCCAGCTCCCACAGGGGATTGTATTGAGCAGTAAAGAATCTGAAGGATGTAGAACATGAAAATCTGTGAAAACCGCGTGGTGATCATCACCGGCGCAGGCGGTGGTCTGGGGCGGGCCTACGCCCTGGCCTTCGCTGCAGAAGGCGCAAAAGTTGTGGTCAACGACATCAACCGTGAAGCGGCGCTGGCTGTGGTAGCCGAGATTCTGGGGCAGGGCGGTAGCGCCGTGGCCAACAGCGACGATATCACCCGCTATGACTCGGCGGCGCTGATCGTGCGCCAGGCAATTGAAACCTTCGGCGATCTGAACGTGGTGGTCAACAATGCCGGTATCTGCCGCGACCGCATGTTCGCCAGCCTGACCGAAGCAGACTGGGACGCCGTGGTGGCCGTGCACCTCAAGGGCCATTTCTGCATCGCCAGCCACGCCGTAAAGTACTGGCGTGAGCAGGCCAAGGGGGGAGTGAAGGTCGATGCGCGGATCATCAATACCAGCTCCGGTGCCGGTTTGCAGGGTTCTATTGGCCAGTCCAACTATGCGGCGGCCAAGGGCGGTATTGCCGCGCTGACGCTGGTGCAGGCCGCAGAACTGCGCCGCTATGGGATCACCGTCAATGCTTTGGCCCCGGCCGCGCGCACCGGCATGACCGAGCAGGTGTTCGCCGAGACCATGAGAAAGCCTGAAGCAGGCTTCGATTACTTTGCCCCGGAAAATGTCGCGCCACTGGTGGTGTGGCTCGGATCCGCAGCTAGCGCCGAGGTCACCGGGCAGATGTTCGAAGTCGAGGGCGGCAAGTTGTCGGTTGCCGACGGTTGGCGCCGCGGCCCGCAGTTGGACCGTCAGGGCCGCTGGGCGGTCGCCGAGATGGGTGAGGCGATTGCACAGTTGATGACCCAGGCCGTCCCGGCGGCGAAGGTTTACGGCAGCTGAAAAAGAACGGTCTCGGGAGGGCGCGGATGGCTATAATCGGCGCACGTTCCCTCCTGTCAACACACGAGACTGCCATGACTATTTCTCTGTACGCTGCATCCGTTCCGGTCTTCAAGCAAATGCTCAACGCCCTGAGCGATGTGCTGAACAAGGCCGAGGCCCATGCCACGGCCAAGAACATCGACCCTAATGCCCTGCTGCAGGCGCGCCTGTTCCCGGACATGTTCCCGTTGGTACGTCAGGTGCAGATCGCCGTCGATTTCGCCAAGGGCGTTTCGGCCCGCCTGGCTGAAGTCGAGCTGCCGAAGTACGACGACAGCGAAGTGACCTTCGCTGAGCTGCAAGTGTTGATCGCCAAGGTCCTGGCCTTCATCGACGGCATCCAGCCTGCGCAGATCGATGGCAAGGAAGGCATCGAGATCGTTACTCGTCCAGGCACGCCTAAAGAGAAGCGCTTCAGCGGCCAGTCCTACCTGCTGACCTACGGCCTGCCGCAGTTCTTCTTCCATGTCACCACCACCTACGCGATCCTGCGTCACAACGGTGTGGAAGTCGGCAAGCGCGATTACATGGGCGCGTTCTAAACCCCAGCGCAACAAAAAAGCCCGCCCCGGTGTGAACCTGGGCGGGCTTTTTGTTGCGGCGGATTTTACACGGTCTGCTCGCTGTTGGTTTCCTCGGCCATACAGGCCGCAGCGGTGAAGAGCACGTCGGTGGAGGAGTTCAGTGCGGTTTCCGCCGAGTCCTGCAACACACCGATGATGAAACCGACCGCTACCACTTGCATGGCGATTTCGCTGGGGATGCCGAACAGGCTGCAGGCCAGGGGAATCAGCAGCAGCGAGCCGCCGGCGACACCCGAGGCGCCACAGGCGCAAATGGCCGCGACAATGCTCAGCAGGATGGCGGTGGGGATGTCCACGGCAATGCCCAGGGTGTGCACAGCCGCCAGGGTCAGCACGGTGATGGTGATTGCCGCGCCGGCCATGTTGATGGTGGCGCCCAGCGGGATGGAGACCGAGTAGGTGTCTTCATGCAGGCCCAGGCGCTTGCTCAACTCCAGGTTGACTGGAATGTTGGCCGCCGAGCTGCGGGTAAAGAAGGCGGTGATCCCGCTTTCACGCAGGCAGGTCAATACCAGCGGGTAAGGGTTGCGGCGCAGTTTCCAGTAGACGATGGCTGGGTTCATCACCAGTGCCACGAACAGCATGCAGCCTAGCAGCACGGCCAGCAGGTGCAGGTAGCCGACCAGCGCGCCGAAGCCCGAGGTAGCCAGGGTCGAGGCCACCAGGCCAAAAATCCCCAGCGGCGCAAATCGGATCACCAGGCGCACGATCAGGGTCACCCCGTTGGACAGGTCGCCCAGCACGGTGCGGGTGGTTTCGCCGGCGTGGCGGATAGCCACGCCCATGCCAATGGCCCAGGCCAGGATGCCGATGAAGTTGGCGTTCATCAGAGCGCTGACCGGGTTATCGACCACGCTCAGCAGCAGGCTTTGCAGGACCTCGGTGATCCCGCCGGGGGCGGTGATCGCCACATCATGGGTCGCCAGTACCAGGTTCGACGGGAACAGGGTGCTGGCCACCACCGCAACCACGGCCGCGGCAAAGGTGCCCAGCAGGTAGAGGAAGAGGATCGGGCGGATGTGGGTTTCCTGGCCGTGCTTGTGGTTGGCAATCGAGGCCATGACTAGCACGAACACCAGGATTGGGGCGACGGCCTTGAGCGCCGAGACAAACACCTTGCCGATGAACGCGGTGGACTTCGCCGCATCAGGCGCAAGCAGGGCCAGGGCAATCCCGGCGATCAGGCCGATGACAATCTGGGTGACCAGGCTGGTGCGTTTGAGTCTTTGCAAAAGAGTAGGCGGGGCAGCAGTCATAGCGGTATCTCTGATTTTTTTAGGGTGCCGTGAATCCATGTGGGGCCGCCAGCAACAAACGGGCAGGCTGGCGGAACCGGCAGGCAACGCGAACTGTCCAGTCTTTCGCGGGCGCGGACTTTAGCACAGCGTAGGCCGTATCCCGCAGACCTGTGACGATCTGACGCCAGCCTGGAAGGCGGTTCTGCACGTGTTGCTGCGGTACGGGGACGCATTCTGTTAAGATTCGCCATCCTTTTTTTCATCTCTGTGCAGTGGGCCCTCGGGCTATCGCTGGCGTTGTCGTTTTCTGGAGTTTTCCATGCTGTTGCCCATCCTGCTGTTGTCAGCCGCCGGATTTACCGTGCTGACCACGGAATTTGTCATTGTCGGGCTGTTGCCCTCGATTGCCCGCGACCTTGAGGTCAGCGTTTCCCAGGCGGGGCTGCTGGTGACCCTGTTCGCATTTACCGTCGCCGCCTTTGGTCCGTTCCTGACCGCGTACTGCGCGCGGTTCGAGCGTCGTCGCCTGTTTATCAGCGTGCTGATTCTGTTCGGCCTGGCCAACACTCTGGCGGCCTTGGCGCCCAACATCGGGGTGATGGCCCTGGCACGGCTGATACCGGCCCTGGGGTTGCCGGTGTTCTGGGCGCTGGCCAGCGAAACGGCGGTGGACATTGTCGGGCCGCAGTACGCCGGCCGGGCGATTGCCAAGATCGGCTTCGGGATCGTCTGCGCCACGGTGTTCGGCATCCCCGTGGGCACGCTGATCTCGGATGCATTTGGCTGGCGCAGTGCGTTCGCTATCCTCGCGGTGATTGCCTTCGCCAAGGCCTTGCTGCTGTTTATCTACCTGCCCCGCACCGATCTGCACCAGCAACAGGTGAGCTTGCGCGCGCAGTTCAAGATCCTGCGCAGCCCGTTGATGCAAGGCCATGTGCTGTTGTCGATCCTGGTGTTCAGCGGCATGTTCACTGCCTACACCTACCTGGCGGATATTCTTGAGCGCCTGGCCGGCTTCAACGGCACGCTGGTGGGCTGGTGCCTGATGGGCTTCGGTGCAGTCGGCCTGATCGGCAATTCGCTGGGTGGGCGCATGGTCGACCGCCATCCGTTGATCGCGTCCATGGTGTTTTGTGGCTTCATGGTCGGCGGCATGGTGGCACTGGTGCCGAGTATCCACTCGACACTCGGGCTGGCGGCGGCGATGGGCGTGTGGGGCGTGACCCAGGCGGCGTTGTTCCTGGTCAGCCATGTGCGCCTGATGAAGGCCGCACCCCAGGCGCCGGCCTTCGCTGCGTCACTGAACATCGCCGGGGCCAACCTGGGGATCGGCCTGGGCGCGCTGGTGGGCGGGCGGGTGATCGATACCCTGGGCCTGGGTAGCCTGGGCTTTGCCGCAGCCGGGTTCATTGTGCTGTCGATCGTGCTGGCCCTGCTGCTGATGAAGTTCAAGGCGCCGGTGGCCTGCGCCTGAAGCCCTAGAGACTGGTGAACAGCTCGCGCCCCCCTTCGGTGATGGCGACGATGCCCGGGTGCTTGACCTTGCGCTCCACTGAAATGGCGTAAAACGACTCCGTCACCGCATCGGTCTGGCCAATCAACTGCACACCGTACTGGCGCCGGACCTCATCGGCGATCACGCTGGGGCCGATAAAAATCCCGCTGCCGGATTGGCCAAACGCCTGCATCAGGGCGCTGTCATCAAACTCGCCGACAATCCGCGGCTGGATTTTCTGCTCGGCGAACCAGCGTTGCAAACGGCTGCGCACCACGGTTTCCTGGCCGGGAATCAGCAACGGGGCGCCGTGCAGGCAATGGGGGAAGTCGCTGCCGTAACGTTGCGCCAGCTCCCGGGTGGCAAAAAAACTGATGCCACATTCACCGAGTTTCTGGCTGTAGCCCTTGATGTCCAGGTGCGAGGGCATCGGGCTGTCGGAAATCACCAGGTCCAGGCGCTGGATCGCCAGGTCGGCCAGCAGACGCTCCAGCTTGTCCTCACGGCAAGTGATGCGCAGCGGCTCGGTCAACTCCATGGTGGGCGCGATCAGGCGATAGACGATGGACTTGGGCACCACGTCCGCGACGCCGACTCGAAACACGATCTGCTGTTCATTGGGCTGGGCCCGCAGCAGGGCTTCCAGTTCACCTCCCAACTGAAACATCTGCTCGGCGTAGGGCAGGGCCTGGCGGCCGGCCTCGGTCAACTCCAGTTGACGCCCGACCCGGCGAAACAGCTCGATGCCGTAGGTTTGTTCGAGCAGGCTGATCTGGCCGCTGATGGTCTGTGGCGTGAGGTTCAGTTGCTCGCACGTACGCACGATGCTGCCGGTCTTGGCCACGACCCAGAAGTAATGCAATTGCCGATAATTGAGCATGACAAGCGCCGATTCGTAAAAACCGAAGTATAGACGCTAAAAATACGAATTTTCCTGAAGTGTCAGTCTCCTTAGAATGCCTCGCTATCGACGGGCCGCTGTTACGGCCGTCTCTGTTCTAACGAGGAAAACCATGAAGACCTTCAAGACCCTGACGGCAGCGTCCGTACTGGCCGTTTCCGCACTGCTGTTGACGGGCTGTGACCAGGCTGAAAAAAGTGCCCAGCAATTGATGGGCAAGGCTGCCGAATCGGCCAAGCTGGCGATCGATGAGACCCACAAAGCGGCGGAACAGGCACTGAGCGATGCCACCGGCAATATCATCGGCAAAAAAGACAGCCCGGCCGATAGCGATAAAGAACAAAGTTCGTCGCAGGAAATCTAATCCGTTTAACACCGAGTCAGGACTGACCCATGGAATACCTTTTACAACTTGCTGCAAGCCCCACTGCCTGGGTCGCCCTGGCTACCCTGATCGTCATGGAAATCGTGCTCGGCATCGATAACCTGATCTTCATCTCGATCCTGACCAACAAGCTGCCCGAGCAACATCGGGCCAAGGCGCGCCGGATCGGTATCAGCATGGCCTTGGTGCTGCGCCTGGGCCTGTTGAGCACCATCGCCTTCATCGTGCAGTTGACTGCGCCGGTGATCGAGGTGCTAGGCCACGCGTTCTCCTGGAAAGACATGATCCTGATTGCCGGTGGCCTGTTCCTGTTGTGGAAGGCCACCACGGAAATCCACCACAGCATGGACCCGGCACCGGATGATCCGACGTCGAAAACTTCTGGTGTGACCTTGGGTTTTGCCGCGGCAATCGGCCAGATCCTGATGCTCGACCTGGTGTTCTCTATCGACAGCATCATCACCGCCGTCGGCATGACCGAGCATTTGCCGATCATGATCATCGCGGTGCTGGTGTCGGTGTTGGTGATGTTGTTGGCGGCTGAGCCTCTGGCCAAGTTCATCAATGACAACCCGACCGTGGTAATGCTGGCCCTGGGCTTCCTGATCATGATCGGCATGACCCTGATCGCCGAAGGTTTTGGCGCCCACGTACCAAAAGGCTACGTCTATGCGGCAATGGCGTTCTCGGCGGCAATCGAGGTGCTGAACATGCTGTCGCGTAAGGCCCGGCAGAAAAAGCTGGCCCAACAGGCGTAACGTCTGAAGGCAACAATCAACGGTCGTCTGCACCCAGGGTGCAGGCGGCCGTTTTGTTTTCTGGGGGGCGCTCAATGGGCAGAGGCGTGGGGTTGCTCGGGTTTGTGCTCAGGCGTCGGGGTTTGCGGCGCACGGTAGGCGTGGTGATGCCGGCGGGTTATGCGCAATACGCCCCACAGCATGGCCGCCGCTACGGCTAGCCAGCCAATGATCAGCAGCGCAACGGTGGTGATCAGGCTCATCAGTGCCTCCTCTTTGCCCTGCATCGGGCACATGCTTCTCGCAGGTGTCAGTCTAGCCGCTGTGATGTTGCAGGCTATTGACCAATGGTCGTGAGTCACTAACCAGTTTGCTCTATCAGCCGCAGCCGACTGCCGTTTAAGGCTATACCGCTGCTATGATCAGGGGCGAAGCCGGGACGCTGACGCCTGGCACCTGAACAAGTGAGTGATGATGTTGCCGGTACTTCCTCGATTTCGCTTTGCCTTGCTGGCTACCGCCTGCGTCTTGAGCCTGGCCGGGTGTGCCGGGAGTGTGCAGCCGGAAATCAAACGCCTGCCCGAGCGTGTCGAGCTCAGTGGCCGCTTCTATCGGGGCGACGCCTATCAGGGCGGCCCGCAGACCCTGGCCAGCCTGCTGTCGCAGCAGGGCGTGACGATTACCCCGGGATTGCTGGAAAAACCCTTGCGATTGCCCGGCGCCGAGGCGCAGTTGCAGCACAATATGCAGAAACTGGCCCGTGAATACGGGATGGTGGTCTATCCGCTGGACAGCAACCTGCCGGCACTGTTGACCCAGGTGGCCGCGGGTAACCCGGTGTGGCTGCGCTACACCGAGGGTTCGGCATTCTGGAAAGAGCCGCGGTATGCCTTGCTTGCCGGCTACAACCAACAGAAACAAACGGTGTTGCTGCGCTCAGGCCTGGAAAAGCGCCTGTTGATGGACTTCAAGTCCTTTGAGTCGGCTTTCCAAAGTGCAGGTGGCTGGGCGGTGCTGGTACAGGCGCCGACGCAGATACCGGCCAAGGTTGATCGCCAGCGCTGGCTGCAGGCGGCCAATGAGCTGAGCCAGGCAGGGCGCGAAGAGGCGGCCGCCCAAGCGACCCAGGCATTGAATAGCCAGAAATGAAAAACGGCGCCCTGGGGCGCCGTTTTACTGTGGGGCGGATCAATCCGCCGTTTGTGCCACACCGCTCTGGCGGCTCTTGAGGTTCTTGTCGGCTTTGTACTGCAAGGCCACTGCCGGTACCGTGCTGCTCTTGCCGGTTTCGACCCATTGGCGGATCCGGCTGGCGTCGGCGAAGTGCGTGTACTTGCCGAAGGCATCGAGGATCACTAGCGAAACCGGGCGACCACCCATTCGGGTAATCAGTACCAGGCAATGGCCGGCCTGGTTGGTAAACCCGGTCTTGGTCAGCTGGATGTCCCAATTATCCTTGCGCACCAGGTGATCGGTGTTGTGAAAGCCCAGGGTGTAGTTGGGCTTGCGGAACGCCACGGTTTTTTCCTTGGTGGTGCTCAGTTCGCTCAGTAGTGGGTACTTGCGTGCCGCCTGCACCAGTTTGCTCAGGTCGCGGGCGGTGGAGACGTTGCTGGTCGACAGGCCGGTGGGCTCGACATAGTGGGTGCTGGTCATGCCCAGCGCCTTGGCCTTGGCGTTCATGGCTGCGATAAAGGCCACGTAGCCGCCCGGGTAGTGGTGAGCCAGGCTCGCGGCGGCGCGGTTTTCCGAGGACATCAGGGTAATCAGCAGCATTTCCCTGCGTGGCAGCTCACTACCAATCTTGACCCGCGAGAACACGCCTTTCATTTCCGGGGTGTCGCTGATCGACACGGAAATGTATTCCTCCATGTTCTGTTTGGCTTCCAGCACCACCAGGCCGGTCATCAACTTGGTGACCGAGGCGATGGGTACCACCACGTCCGGGTTGCTGGCGTAGATCAGCTTGTTGGTCTGCAGGTCGATCAGCATCGCGCTGCCGGAGGCAATATGCAGTTTCGAGGTGTCGCGAGGTACTGCGGTGGTTTCTGCCGCGTTGACGCTCGGCGTCAAGACGGTGCCTGAAAATGCCAAAAAGAGACTCAGGATAGAAAGACGGATTTTCACGCGAGTGGACTCGATAAATGTGGGTATGCCGTTGTGCAACGGGCTTTTTCCAGAAAAACGTTACATTTTATGAGCGTAGCTGAGGAACTGTCGAATGTTCTTCGCTGGGCAGCGCAAAGCCCTTGTTTTCGAGTAAAAAACAGGGCTTTTCGACGAGTAGCCGCTGGCGGTGCCCAGAAACGACAAACCCCGCCAAGGGACGTAATGCTGTTCACTTAAGCATTTGAGCTCACGCCGGGCTTCCTAGAAAATCCGATGCCAGACCTCTGGCATCGGATTTTTTATGTCTGTTCAACAGGACCTGCTCGACCTCGACGACCTTTTTAACTTCTGCGACCTGAGCACCTTCACCCAAAACATTCCCATCGAGTGGGTAGCGTCTGCGCTCGACCTCTCCAGTCAGGCGACCATTCGCCGGCGGCGCCTGCCCGCTGATCAAGTGCTGTGGCTAGTGCTTGGCATGGCGTTATTTCGTGACGAGCCGGTTCACGAGGTGGCCAGGCGTTTGAACATCTGCGCCCAAGGCTTGGCCTCTGACCATTTGCTGGCGCGCAGTGGTGTAACCGAAGCTCGTAAACGGCTCGGCGCCGATCCTGTTGAGTGGTTGTTCCGCAAGACCGGCAACCATTGGGGCGCAGAGCGCTATGACGATGATGCCTGGCATAATTTGCAGGTTTTCGCGGTGGACGGTGCGCTTTTTCGCACCCCGGATACGCCCGAGCTTCGAGATCACTTCGGGTCGGGAAACACCCCCAGCGATCGCCAGACACCGTTTCCGATGCTGCGCCTGGTGGCGCTAATGAATGTGCGTTCGCACGTGATCCTAGATGCACAATTGAGCCCTTACCGACGCAGTGAAATGCGCCTGGCCGACGAGTTTTTGCAGCATATTCCCGACCACTCGGTGACGCTGTTCGACAAAGGGTTCTGGGGCGCGGAGCTGCTGTTGAGCCTAAGTAGAACGGGCACCAGCCGTCATTGGTTGATCCCGGCAAAAAAGGGACTGGTCTGCGAGGAAGTGGCCCGCTACAACCAGCGCGACCGTTTGGTGCGTATGAAAGTCTCGCCACAGGCCAGAAAGCGAAATCCGACTCTTCCCTCGCACTGGGAGGTACGCGAAGTCAGCTATGAAATTCAAGGCAAAGTGAAGACCGTGATGACGTCCTTGCCGGCCAAGACCTACACCACTAAGGCTGTTGCCAAACTTTATCAGGAGCGTTGGGAGATCGAGTTGGGTTTCAGGGACATCAAGAGTTCAATGCAACAGAACGCAATGACCTTGCGCAGCAAAAAAATCGAGCTGATCTATCAGGAAGTGTGGGGGCTGTTGCTGGCTTACAACGTGATTCGCCGGGAAGCGAGCCAAGCGGCGGTGGCGTTTGGTCGAGCGCCTTCGGACATCCGTTTCAAACCGGCCTGCCAGTACATCGCCGTGCAATTGATCGTGATGGCAGCAGCCAATCCAGTTTCAGCGACAGGGAGACGCTTGGCGGAACTGAGGGCAGGTATCGGGGGATTGTTTCTGGATCACCGCCCCAGGCCTTCGAGGCCAAGGACGGTGAAGATTTCAAAGACCCGGTTCCCAGTGGACCGTGAGGCTGCTCCGCTTAAGTGAACAGCATTACGCCAAGGGACGGGGTTTGCATTTTGAAACACCAGCTCGAGCCCAGAGTTACCCGTGCAGGGTTTCCGCGGCATACAGGGTGTTTTCCAGCAGGCAGGCACGGGTCATCGGGCCGACGCCGCCTGGCACCGGGGTGATCCAGCCAGCGCGGGGCAGGGCGGTTTCGTAGATCACGTCGCCGACCAGCTTGCCGTCGTCCTGGCGGTTGATGCCGACGTCGATCACGATCGCCCCTTCCTTGATCCACTCGCCCTTGACCAGGCCCGGCTTGCCGGCGGCCACTACCACCAGGTCGGCGCGGCCGACGTGGCCGGCCAGGTCCTTGGTGAAGCGGTGGGTCACGGTCACGGTGCAGCCGGCCAGCAGCAGTTCCATCGCCATCGGGCGACCGACAATGTTGGATGCGCCGACAATCACCGCGTCCATCCCGTAGAGATCGGCCCCGGTGCTTTCCAGCAGGGTCATGATGCCTTTAGGGGTGCACGGGCGCAGCAGGGGGATGCGCTGGGCCAGGCGGCCGACGTTATAAGGGTGGAAACCGTCGACGTCTTTGTCCGGGCGAATGCGCTCCAGCAGTTTGGAGGCGTCCAGGTGTTCCGGCAGGGGCAGTTGCAGCAGTACGCCGTCGATGTTCGGGTCTTCATTGAGACGGTCGATCAGGTCGGTCAGGGCTTGCTGGGTGGTGTCAGCGGGCAGGTCGTAGGCTTGGGAGAGGAAGCCGACCTCTTCACAGTCTTTACGCTTGTGCGAGACATAAACCTGAGAGGCGGGATCGCTGCCGACCAGGATCACCGCGAGGCCTGGCGTGCGCAGACCTTGCTGGCGACGCTCGGCAACACGTTTGGCGATCTGCTGGCGCAGGCTGGCGGCGATCGATTTGCCGTCGATTAGTTGTGCAGTCATTGCGCGTGATTAACCATCGAGAGGGGGAAGAAAAGAGAGCGCATTCTCGCATGCCAGGACGTGAGGGCAAAGGCGCTTGGTCTGCAAATTCCCCTAAGCCCTTTAATTAAATGAATTTTTCTCAAAAATCATTTGACGACCTGTAGGTGGCTCTATACTATTCGTCGCACTTGTCGGGCACAGCCTAGCACTGGTTAGGAAGGTCGAGCGGAATCAACATTCTGCAAGACTGGAAAGCACTTAGTTTGTAGTCCTCCAAGAGTACAGATTAATAAGGCGCCCGTAGCTCAGCTGGATAGAGCATCCGCCTTCTAAGCGGATGGTCGCAGGTTCGAGTCCTGCCGGGTGCGCCATTAGGCAGCTTTGGCACAAGTAACGCGATATGGTGGGCGTAGCTCAGTTGGTAGAGCACGGGATTGTGACTCCCGTTGTCGTGGGTTCGATCCCCATCGTCCACCCCATATTTCGAAAGGCGCCCGATTAACAGTCTGGCGCCTTTGCTTTAAAGGCTTCAACTCGCGGATGTGGTGGAATTGGTAGACACACTGGATTTAGGTTCCAGCGCCGCGAGGCGTAAGAGTTCGAGTCTCTTCATCCGCACCAAATAAAGCTTCATTCATGTCGGTTGGCATGGGCGGGGTTCAACGAAGAAGTGATTTGGCTTCTTTGTTACGCAATATGGTGGGCGTAGCTCAGTTGGTAGAGCACGGGATTGTGACTCCCGTTGTCGTGGGTTCGATCCCCATCGTCCACCCCATATTTCGAAAGGCGCCAGATTTAACAGTCTGGCGCCTTTTTTGTTTTTGCTGGCTAGAAAGTTCAGCGGCTGCAGGTACTGGGCCGTAGGGGCAGGGCGTTTCGTCGTATTTGTGTTTCTCGATGATGCTGCGCTGCCCGCTGTTCCTGCTCGCAGGATCGGCTGTCGGGGTCATGCCCAGTCGCCTCTTCTATATAAAGGAAGGGTTGGCGCAGAGCCCTGGCGTGATTGGCTGTATTTGCCATGGGGGCGAGGTGCTTTGGTGTATCCGCCCTTATAAATTGCCTGCTGCTTTTTTACCCGTTCTCAGTAGGGTGACTTCTTGAGTTTGACCCACTAGAATGCATGCCCTTGATTCTGGGGTCGGAAACGGCCGGCTAACGTCTGTGCAACGAGGAATATCCATGCAAGTTTCTGTTGAAAATACTTCTGCTCTTGAGCGCCGCATGAGCGTCACCGTGCCGGCTGAGCGCATCGAGACTCAGGTCAACAAGCGTCTGCAGCAGACTGCCCAAAAGGCCAAGATTGCTGGCTTCCGTCCAGGCAAAGTGCCAATGAGCGAAATCAAGCGCCGTTTCGGTGCTGATGCTCGCCAGGAAGCTGTAGGCGACGTGATCCAGTCCTCCTTCTACGAAGCTGTGGTTGAGCAGAAGCTGAACCCGGCAGGTTCGCCATCGATCGAGCCAAAATCGCTCGAAGCTGGCAAGGACCTGGAATACGTTGCTGTGTTCGAAGTGTTCCCTGAGTTCACCGTTGCCGGTTTCGAATCCATCGCAGTCGAGCGCTTGAGCGCTGACGTGGCGGACGCTGATCTGGACAAGATGCTGGACATCCTGCGCAAGCAGAACGTGCGTTACGAAGCAGTCGATCGCGCGGCCCAGAACGATGACCAACTGAACATCGATTTCGTTGGCAAGGTTGACGGCGAAGTGTTTGCCGGTGGTTCCGCCAAGGGTACTCAGCTGGTGCTGGGCTCTGGCCGCATGATCCCGGGCTTCGAAGAAGGCCTGGTAGGCGCCAAGGCGGGCGAAGAGCGCGTTCTGAACCTGACCTTCCCGGAAAACTACCAGAACCTGGACCTGGCTAACAAAGCAGCCGAGTTCACCGTGACCGTGAACACTGTTTCCGAGCCGAAACTGCCTGAATTGACCGAAGAATTCTTCGCCCAGTTCGGTATCAAAGAGTCTGGCATCGACGGTTTCCGCGCCGAAGTTCGTAAGAACATGGAGCGCGAGCTGCGTCAGGCGATCAAATCCAAGGTCAAGAATCAGGTAATGGACGGTCTGCTGGCCGCCAACCCGATCGAAGTGCCCAAGGCCCTGCTGGAGAACGAAGTGAACCGTCTGCGCGTGCAGGCTGTTCAGCAGTTCGGTGGCAACATCAAGCCTGATCAACTGCCTGCCGAGCTGTTCGAAGAACAAGCCAAGCGTCGCGTTGTGCTGGGTCTGGTCGTGGCTGAAGTGGTCAAGCAATTCGACCTCAAGCCTGACGAAAACCGCGTACGTGAACTGATCCAGGAAATGGCTTCGGCCTACCAGGAGCCAGAAGCAGTAGTGTCCTGGTACTACAAAAACGACGAGCAGCTGAACGAAGTTCGTTCGGTTGTGCTGGAAGAGCAAGTTGTGGATACTGTTCTGCAGAAAGCTAGCGTGACCGACAAATCGGTCTCTTACGAAGAAGCGGTCAAGCCGGTAGAAGCTCCACAAGCCGACTGATTGTTTTTGCGTTAGAAGCACACACATAAGCCAGCCTTCGAGCTGGCTTATGCGTATTCAAGACATAACTATTTGGGAGTGACTGCAGAGCATGTTCCGTAATTCGTATATTCAGCAGAACTCTGATATCCAGGCCGCAGGCGGCCTGGTCCCGATGGTTGTCGAGCAGTCTGCTCGTGGCGAACGCGCCTATGACATCTACTCGCGCCTCCTCAAGGAGCGGGTGATTTTTCTGGTTGGTCCGGTAGAGGACTACATGGCCAACCTGATCTGTGCGCAGCTGCTGTTCCTTGAAGCGGAAAACCCGGACAAGGACATCCATCTCTATATCAACTCCCCGGGCGGTTCGGTGACAGCGGGCATGTCGATCTACGACACCATGCAGTTCATCAAGCCAAACGTGTCGACTACCTGTATCGGTCAAGCGTGCAGCATGGGTGCATTCCTGCTGACGGCCGGTGCTGCCGGCAAGCGTTATTGCCTGCCGAACTCGCGTGTGATGATTCACCAGCCACTGGGTGGTTTCCAGGGCCAGGCCTCGGATATCGAAATCCATGCCAAGGAAATCCTCTTCATCCGTGAGCGTCTCAATACGCTGATGGCCAAGCATAGCGGGCACACGCTGGAAGAAATCGAGCGTGACACCAACCGCGATAACTTCATGAGTGCAGAAGCCGCGCGTGAGTACGGCCTGATCGACGAAGTGATCGCCCAGCGCCCAGCTTAAAAATAAGCAGCTCAAAATAGGCTTGGTGGGCTGGTCTGATCACCGGCGGGCTTGAAAAAGCCCGCAATAGCCTTCATCTTGTGTTGCAAGCCTATCGGATTTGGATCGAACGAATGACTGACACCCGCAACGGCGAGGACAACGGCAAGCTGCTCTATTGCTCCTTCTGTGGCAAAAGCCAGCATGAAGTGCGCAAATTGATTGCCGGCCCCTCGGTCTTTATCTGCGACGAGTGCGTCGACCTGTGCAATGACATCATCCGTGAGGAGGTGCAGGAAGCCCAGGCCGAGAGCAGCGCGCATAAATTGCCTTCGCCTAAAGAAATCAGCGGCATCCTTGATCAATATGTGATTGGTCAAGAACGTGCGAAAAAGGTTCTGGCCGTAGCGGTATACAACCACTACAAGCGCCTGAACCAGCGTGACAAGAAGAATGACGACGTCGAACTCGGCAAGAGCAACATCTTGCTGATCGGCCCGACAGGCTCGGGTAAAACCCTGCTTGCCGAAACCCTGGCTCGTCTGCTGAATGTACCGTTCACCATCGCTGACGCGACCACCCTCACCGAGGCGGGTTACGTGGGCGAAGATGTTGAGAACATCATTCAGAAGTTGCTGCAGAAGTGCGATTACGACGTAGAGAAAGCTCAAATGGGCATCGTCTACATCGATGAAATCGACAAGATTTCGCGCAAGTCTGACAACCCGTCCATCACCCGGGATGTTTCCGGTGAAGGCGTGCAGCAAGCCTTGCTCAAGTTGATCGAAGGCACGGTCGCTTCCGTTCCACCACAAGGTGGTCGCAAGCATCCGCAGCAGGAATTCCTGCAGGTCGACACTCGTAACATCCTGTTCATCTGCGGTGGTGCGTTCTCCGGTCTGGAAAAGGTTATTCAAAACCGTTCCACCAAGGGCGGCATCGGTTTCAACGCAGAAGTTCGCAGCAAGGAAGAAGGCAAGAAGGTGGGTGAGTCCCTGCGTGAAGTCGAGCCTGACGATCTGGTCAAGTTCGGTCTGATCCCGGAATTCGTTGGCCGTCTGCCGGTGCTGGCGACGCTGGACGAGCTCGACGAGGCTGCTTTGATGCAGATTCTCACCGAGCCGAAAAATGCTCTGACCAAACAGTATGCCAAGCTGTTCGAGATGGAAGGCGTTGATCTGGAGTTCCGCTCCGACGCCCTGAAATCGGTCGCCAAACGTGCCCTGGAACGCAAGACCGGTGCCCGTGGATTGCGCTCGATCCTCGAAGGTGTACTGCTCGACACTATGTACGAAATCCCCTCGCAGTCCGAGGTGAGTAAAGTAGTGATCGATGAAAGCGTTATAGAAGGCAAGTCCAAGCCACTGTATATCTATGAAAACAGTGAGCCGGCTGCCAAGGCAGCGCCAGACGCGTAAGCGTCGCACTGCTGGATAAAGAAGGGGCCTTCGGGCCCCTTTGCTTTTGTACAGGCTGTTGCCGGCTGCGATCTTTATCGAGCGCGGTTAATCAGCTTGTTTTTTTGCAAGGCAGCCCCCATCTTGGTTTCAAGCTTACTTCCATCTGTTTACGGCCTTATGGCCGCCGTAGAGGCGAAATCATGAAGACAACCATCGAATTGCCTCTCCTGCCATTGCGTGATGTCGTGGTTTATCCGCACATGGTTATCCCGCTGTTCGTGGGGCGCGAGAAATCTATCGAAGCCCTCGAGGCCGCGATGACGGGCGACAAGCAGATCCTGCTGCTGGCCCAGAGAAACCCTGCCGACGACGATCCCGGAGAAGACGCGCTGTATCGCGTCGGGACCATCGCCACCGTGCTGCAATTGCTCAAGCTGCCTGATGGCACCGTCAAGGTGTTGGTCGAGGGTGAGCAACGTGGTGCTGTCGAGCGTTTCATTGAAGTGGACGGCCACTGCCGTGCCGAAGTTTCCCTGATCGACGAAGTCGACGCGCCAGAGCGCGAGTCGGAAGTGTTCGTTCGCAGTTTGCTGTCGCAGTTCGAACAGTACGTTCAACTGGGCAAGAAAGTCCCTGCCGAAGTCCTGTCGTCGCTCAACAGCATCGACGAGCCAGGTCGCCTGGTCGATACCATGGCCGCGCACATGGCGCTGAAAATCGAGCAGAAGCAGGAAATCCTCGAGATTCTCGACCTGTCGGCCCGTGTCGAACACGTGCTGGCGTTGCTGGATGCGGAAATCGACCTGCTGCAAGTCGAAAAACGCATTCGTGGCCGGGTCAAGAAACAAATGGAGCGCAGTCAGCGCGAGTACTACCTGAATGAGCAGATGAAGGCCATTCAGAAAGAGCTCGGCGACAGCGAAGAAGGCCACAACGAAGTCGAAGAGCTGAAAAAGCGCATCGATGCCGCCGGCCTGCCAAAAGATGCACTGGCCAAGGCCCTGGCTGAGCTGAACAAGCTCAAGCAAATGTCGCCGATGTCGGCCGAAGCGACCGTAGTGCGCACCTACATCGACTGGCTGGTCCAGGTGCCATGGAAGGCGCAGAGCAAGGTCCGCCTGGACCTGGCGCGTGCCGAAGACATTCTCGACGCCGACCACTATGGTCTGGAAGAAGTCAAAGAGCGGATCCTCGAATACCTCGCCGTGCAAAAGCGCGTGAAGAAAATTCGTGGTCCGGTGTTGTGTCTGGTCGGTCCTCCTGGGGTCGGTAAAACTTCCCTGGCCGAGTCGATTGCCCACGCCACCAACCGTAAATTTGTCCGTATGGCCCTGGGTGGCGTGCGTGACGAAGCGGAAATCCGTGGTCATCGCCGTACTTACATCGGTTCGATGCCAGGAAGATTGATTCAAAAGATGACCAAAGTAGGGGTGCGCAACCCGCTGTTCCTGCTCGATGAAATCGACAAGATGGGCAGCGACATGCGAGGCGACCCGGCATCGGCCTTGCTGGAAGTACTCGACCCCGAGCAGAACCACAATTTCAACGATCACTATCTGGAAGTCGACTACGACCTGTCCGATGTGATGTTCCTGTGCACCTCGAACTCGATGAACATTCCCGCGGCGCTGCTCGACCGTATGGAAGTGATCCGCCTGCCGGGTTACACCGAAGACGAGAAGATCAACATTGCGGTCAAATACCTGTCGCCCAAGCAGATCCAGGCCAACGGCCTGAAGAAGGGCGAGCTGGAATTTGAAGCCGAAGCGATCCGCGACATCATCCGCTACTACACCCGCGAAGCCGGTGTGCGTGGGCTGGAGCGCCAGATTGCCAAGGTCTGCCGCAAGACTGTCAAAGAGCACGCGTTGGAAAAACGCTTCTCGGTGAAGGTTACGGCCGACATGCTCGAGCACTTCCTGGGCGTGCGCAAATTCCGCTACGGCCTGGCTGAGCAGCAGGACCAGGTGGGCCAAGTGACGGGCCTGGCATGGACCCAGGTGGGCGGTGAATTGCTGACCATCGAAGCGGCCGTGGTCCCGGGCAAGGGGCAATTGATCAAGACCGGTTCGCTGGGCGATGTGATGGTCGAATCGATCACCGCAGCCCTGACGGTTGTACGCAGTCGGGCCAAGAGCCTGGGGATCCCCCTGGACTTCCATGAGAAGCGCGACACCCACATCCACATGCCGGAAGGGGCTACGCCCAAAGACGGTCCTAGTGCGGGTGTAGGCATGTGCACGGCACTGGTGTCGGCACTGACCGGGATCCCGGTACGGGCGGATGTCGCCATGACCGGCGAAATCACCCTGCGCGGTCAGGTCCTGGCCATCGGTGGCCTGAAGGAAAAACTGCTGGCGGCACATCGCGGCGGGATCAAGACGGTGATCATTCCTGAAGAGAACGTACGCGATCTGAAGGAAATTCCCGACAACATCAAGCAAGATCTTCAGATTAAACCGGTTAAATGGATTGACGAGGTCCTGCAAATTGCGCTGCAATACGCGCCGGAGCCCTTGCCCGATGTGGCTCCCGAGATAGTTGCAAAGGATGAAAAACGCGAGTCTGACTCTAAGGAAAGAATTAGCACGCATTAGTACGTATTAGCCTGGGGGGCTTCCTTGACAGTTTTTTAGAGCCCTTGATATAAAGCGGCTCTTAAGTGTCTGTAGGCCATTCAGCACTCGTTTTTGCTTTCACCAAAAAACTTAGAATCATCTCAAATAGATATAAGGGGACTTAGAGTGAACAAGTCGGAACTGATTGATGCTATCGCTGCATCCGCTGATATCCCGAAAGCTGCTGCTGGCCGTGCGCTGGACGCTGTAATCGAATCCGTCACTGGTGCCCTCAAGGCCGGCGACTCTGTAGTTCTGGTAGGTTTCGGTACTTTCTCCGTGACTGACCGTCCAGCTCGTATCGGTCGTAACCCACAGACCGGTAAGACTCTGGAAATCGCTGCTGCCAAAAAGCCAGGCTTCAAAGCCGGTAAAGCACTGAAAGAAGCTGTCAACTAAGCCTCACTCGGTTTTTTGCCTATCCGGGTCGGGGTCATGCCTGACCTGGCAGCGGGGCGGTAGTACGGGCGATTGGAATATTGCCTGGTATGCCGGGGATCGCGGGTTCGAGCCCCGTCCGCTCCGCCAGTTACGAGAAGGCGCATCCTCGGATGCGCCTTTCTTCTATCCGGATTCTACCCACGCTCCACGGTTGCCTAATTTTGAAGTTCAACCGTTTCTGGGGGACGCATGCTGCAAAATATCAGGGACAATTCACAAGGCTGGATTGCCAAGACTATTATCGGGGTCATCGTTGCACTGATGGCCTTGACCGGTGTCGATGCCATTTTCCAGGTCTCCAGTTCGAAAAACGAAGTGGCCAAGGTCAACGGTGAAGAAATCAGCCAGAACGAGCTGAGCCAGGCGGTTGATATGCAACGCCGCCAACTCATGCAACAGCTGGGCAAGGACTTCGACGCGTCCTTGCTGGATGAAAAAATGCTGCGCGAATCGGCCCTCAAAGGCCTGATCGATCGCAAACTGTTGCTGCAAGGCGCCCATGATTCGAAGTTCGCTTTCTCCGAAGCGGCTCTGGACCAGGTGATTCTGCTGACACCTGAATTCCAGGTCGATGGCAAGTTCAGTGCCGAGCGTTTTGACCAGGTGGTTCGTCAGTTGGGCTACAGCCGCCTGCAGTTCCGCGAGATGCTGGCTCAGGAAATGCTGATCGGCCAATTGCGTGCCGGCCTGGCAGGCAGCGGTTTTGTCACCGATGCCCAAGTGCTTGCCTTCGCCCGTCTGGAAAAACAGACCCGTGATTTCGCGACCCTGAACGTCAAGACTGATCCTGCCTCGGTCAAGCTGACCGATGCCGAGGTCAAGGCTTACTACGACGAGCACGCCAAGGAATTCATGACACCTGATCAGGTAGTCATCGACTATCTGGAATTGAAGAAGTCGTCCTTCTTCGACCAGGTCACCGTGAAAGACGAAGCGCTGCAGGATGCGTATCAGAAAGAAATCGCCAACCTGGCCGAACAACGCCGGGCTGCGCACATTCTGATCGAAGTCAACGACAAGGTGACCGAGGCGCAAGCCAAGGCCAAGATTGAAGAGGTGCAAGCGCGCCTGGCCAAGGGTGAAAGCTTCGAGGCCGCGGCCAAAGAGTTCTCCCAGGATCCGGGTTCGGCCGCCAATGGCGGTGACCTCGGTTACGCAGGCCCAGGTGTCTATGACCCGGACTTTGAAACAGCGCTGTACGCGTTGAACAAAGACCAGGTCTCGGCGCCGGTTCGCTCCAGCTTTGGTTACCACCTGATCAAGTTGCTGGGTGTTGAAGCGCCGCAAGTTCCGAGCTTCGCCAGCCTCAAGGACAAGCTGACGCGCGACCTGAAAACCCAACAGGTCGAACAACTGTTCGTCGAGGCGACCAAGCAACTGGAGGACTCCTCGTTCGAAGCCTCCGACCTGGCCCAGCCAGCAGCTGATCTGAAGCTGACCGTACACACTTCCGCGCCGTTTGGCCGTGAAGGTGGCGAAGGCGTTGCGGCCAACCGTGCCGTGATCGCTGCAGCGTTCAGTCCAGAAGTGTTGGATGAGGGTGCCAACAGCACCGCCATCGAACTGGATCCGGAAACCGTGATCGTGCTGCGCGCCAAAGAGCATCGCAAACCTGAGCAAATGCCTCTGGCCAGCGTTGATACCGTGATTCGTGCGCAATTGGTCAAGGAGCACGCCAGTGCTGCGGCCAAGACCAAGGCCGAGGAGCTGGTTACCGGCCTGCGCGACGGCAAGACCGCGATTGACAGCCTGGGCTGGAAAGTTACCGAAGCGGCCACCCGTGGTCAGGAAGGTATCGAACCTGCTGTGCTACAAGCCTTGTTCCGCATGCCCAAGCCTGCTGCCAAGGACAAGCCGAGCTTCGACAGCGTGACCCTGGCTGATGGCAGCCTGGTGATCGTGCGCCTCAATGGGGTGAACGAAGCTGCTGCGCCTACTGACGAGGAGAAGGCTGAGTACCGCCGCTTCCTCGCGTCCCGCGTCGGCCAGCAAGACTTTGCCGCCTACCGCAAGCAGTTGGAAAGCGAGGCCGACGTCAAGCGTTACTGATGCCTGACTGACGCGTAAAGCTGCAAACAAAAAACCCCGGCCACCAGGCCGGGGTTTTTTGTTGGCCGTCAATCAGCTCCGGGCGGGAAACCCATGCTGGCGGGCGTTGAAAACCACCAGCAGGCACAACAGCAGTAAGGCGCTGACCAGCCAGGGGAATGTCACTGCGCCCAGGTGCTCGAGCACCACGCCGCCGGCCAGGCCACCACCGGCCATCCCCAGGTTCCACATGGTCACCAGCATCGACTGTGCGGTATCCGCCGAGTCGCCGGCCGCTTTCGCCAGGGCGGTTTGCAGCAGGGTGCCCAGAGCGCCAAAGCCCAGGCCCCAGATGGCCACCGCGGCATAGATCAGCGGCGCCGACTCGCTGGCCGTCGCCATCAGCAGCGCCGCTACGATAAACAGCAAGCAACTGAGCAGCATCAGGGGGCGCAGCCAGCGGTCGATCAGCAGGCCGGCGATCCAGATACTCAAAAGCGCCGCGAGGCCAAACACTAGCAGCACCTGGTCAGTTTGCCCGGTGAGGCCGGCGGGCTCGAGGAATGGCGCAATGTAGGTGTACAGGATCGTGTGGGCCAGCACGTAGGCCAAAGTCACGAACAGCACCGCCTTCAAGCCGGGCAGGGCGATGACCTGGCGGAGCGGCAGGCGCTTGTCGGCGCTTTGTCCGGGGAAGTCCGGGACCTGCCAGCGGACCCAGGCGATCAGCGCCACGGTGATGACACTGATCAGGGCGAAGCTCGTGCGCCAACCCAGCATATTTCCCACATAGGTGCCCGCTGGAACGCCTAGGGACAGGGCCAGTGGTGCCCCCAACATGGCCACGGCGATTGCCCGTCCCTGCAGGTGAGGCGCCACCATGCGGCTGGCGTAACCGGCCAGCAGCGCCCAGAGCAACCCGGCGAAGACCCCGGCAAAAAAGCGCGCTACCAGGGTCAACCCGTAACTTTCGGACAGGGCGGTGACGCTGTTGACGATGCTGAACCCGGCAATGGCGATCAGCAGCAACGGACGGCGGCGCCAGCCCCGTGTGGCGATCACCAGCGGAATGGCTGCCAGCAACGAACCCACGGCATACAGCGTGACCAGTTGTCCGATCAGTCCGTGCGAGACATTCAGGCCCTCGCTCATGGGCAGCAGTAGGCCAGCGGGCAGGGCTTCGGTCATCACGGTGATGAAGCCGGCGATGGCCAGCGCCAGCAATCCCCCTAAGGGCAGGCGTTCGGCGCGCTCCGGCGCCACCGAGGGCAAGGGCGCGAGCAGTTCGGGTTCGTTCATGGGCATGAGGTCCGTTTCAGAGGGTGTGTAGATGGCGCCAAGGGTAGTGCGCTGCACGCTCTGGAAAAACAGGCTAAGGTTCCGAACTTATCGGACCTGGATGTCCGCAATGAGGGAATGGAAGAATGGATAGCCTGGGCAGTATCTCGGTGTTTGTGCAGGTCGCCGATGTTCGCAGCTTCACTGAAGCGGGGCGGGTACTGGGGATTTCGTCATCGGCGGTGGGCAAAAGCATCGCCCGCCTCGAAGAGCGGCTGACGGTACGCCTGTTTCATCGCAGCACCCGCAGCATCACCCTGACCGCCGAAGGCGCGTTGTACCTGGAGCGCTGCCGGCGCATCCTGGCGGAAGTCGAGGCGGCCGAGTTCGAGTTGTGCAGCGCCGCCAGCGCGCCGAAGGGCAAGCTCCGTATCAGCGTGCCCCAGGTGCACAGCCTGGTGATGCCGGTGCTTACCGAGTTCATGCAGCGCTACCCCGAGATCGAACTCGACATCGACCTCACGGACCGCATGGTGGACGTGGTCGAGGAGGGCTTCGACGCAGTGGTGCGTACCGGCAACCCCAAGGATTCACGCCTGATGGCCCGGGCCCTGGGGCGGTTTCGCCAGGTGCTGGTCGGTACGCCGGAATACTTTGCCGAGCATGGCACCCCGCATGTGCCCCAGGACCTGGCGACCCATGGCTGCCTGCGCCATACCTTTCATGCCAGCGGCAAACTCGAACCCTGGCCGTTGCACGGCGAGGAGGATGGCAGCGACCCAGTATTGACCACCCGCTTCATCAGCACCTCCATCGAAGCCTTGTTCCACGTCGTGCAGCAAGGCCTGGGGATTGCCTGCCTGCCGGACTTCATGGTGCGCGAGGCGGTGGCGCAGGGGCGTTTGGTGCGCGTGCTGGACACGCACCTGGAGCACCAGGGCACTTTCTGGATCCTCTGGCCGTCCAGCCGTTATGCGGCCGCCAAGGTCCGGGTGTTCATCGATCACCTGAGTGCGCGACTTTTTCCGCTAAACGATGGTCAGTAGAGGGGTCAGGTGTGCAACTCACTAATCCATGCGCCGTCACGGGGTGAACTGTTGCACAATACGCCCCGTACCGATTTCCTCAGGATGTTCAATGTTCACATCATTCCCCATGCGTACCGCGGGACTGGCGCTGGTGCTGGCTGCCGCAGCTGGTTGCGCGAAGGACCAGGCCATTTATGAGCATGAGAACTTCGACGACTCCGGAACCTTCTCGCGCAAGTATCCGGTGACCGACACCGCTTCCTGTGAAGCTGCTCGCCGGGCCTTGTTGAGCCAGGGCTACATCATCACCAGTTCCGATCCGAAACTGATCAGTGGCCACAAGAGCTTCCAGCAGACCGGCGACACCCACATGGAGATTAGTTTCAGCGTGGTCTGCGCCGAAGACAGCAGCCATCACGCGACCATGTTTGCCAACGCCTTGCAAGACCGCTACGCGTTGAAGAAGACCAACAACTCCGCCAGCCTCGGGGTAGGGGTGCTGGGGTCGGTATCGATGCCGATCGGCTCCTCCGACGATTCGATGGTCAAGGTTGCGAGTGAAACCGTCACCTCGGGTAAGTTCTATGAGCGCTTTTTTGCCCTGGTGGAATTGTTCCTGCCACCGGATGTAAAAAAGGCCGCCCATATCACCGAAAAACCCAAGACGGACCTCGGTGTACCAGAAGCCAAGCCCGCGCCAGTCACGCCGCCGCCTGCCGCACAACCTGCGCCAGAACCTGTGCCAGTGCCTGCCGCCGAACCCGTTGCCCCTGCGACGCCTGAGCCAGCGCCCACTGCGCCGGCGGCATCCGAACCGGTAGCACCACCGCCCGAAGCCGCACCGATCACGCCTGCGAATGTCATCGAGCCCGCCCCGCAGACCGTCCCGCAACCTGCGCTGGAGCCAACACTGGAACCCATGCCGCAAGCCTTGCCGCCAGTGATCTCACCCCCGGCCAACCCAGATTCGCTGCCCGCCCCGAGCGAGCCGATCACACCTATGCCGTCCTCCGGCCAGTAACCTGTCAGCCAGCGCTGCGGCCCCTGTGGGGTAACGCAGCCGGGCGCTTGACCTGCATCAAACTGCGCTATCCGGCGCCCATGATAAATTCTTCAGGGTCTGCTACGTTTTATTGGCAGGAGCCACCGTGTACCCGCGTCATTTTTCTTTCATGCGGGCACTTTATGCTGATGGCGTAGGTCATTGGTGCAACGGTTTTCGACACGACTAAAAGGGAATTCGCAATGGACGATTATCAAGAAGAGCTGCTGGAATATCAGGCATTCGAACTCGACCCGCTAGAGCCTGCGGACGACGCTACCGAGTTGTAGTGCAGCCGCTGCAAGTTACAGGTTGCGAGTTTGCGAGGGCTTCAGGCCGATTGCCGATGGCTGCGGCGAAACTCGCCGGGCGTCTGGCCGTTCCAGCGTTTGAAGGCGCGTTGAAAGGCTTCGGCCGAGGCAAACCCCAGCAAGTAGGCGATTTCGCCAAAGGCCAGTTCCGTGTCGCGGATATAGGTCATGGCCAGGTCGCGACGCGTGTCGTTGAGAATCGCGCGAAACTGCGTGCCCTCTTCAGCGAGCTTGCGGCGCAAGGTCCAGGTCGGCAACTTCAAGCGTGCCGCCACTTCTTCCAGGTCGGGTTCACGACCGCCATTGAGCAACGGCCCCAGTAGCTGCGTGATGCGTTCGCGCAGGCTCCGGGTGCGGGTCAATTGCTCCAGCTCCCGCTCACACAGCTGGAGCAGCAGGCGCCAGGTGCTGGGACAGTGCTCGGGGTTGCGTTGCGCCAGGCTGGCCTGGCTCAGGCGCAACTGGTTATGCTCGGCGCCAAACTGCAAGGCGCAGTCCCCCAGCACGGCATAGCGCTCGGCGTAGTCGGGTGCCAGGAATTCGATCTCGATGCGCTCGGCCCGCAGTGGTTGGGGGCAGAGACTTGAGAGTTGCTGCAACCAGCCGGCGATGATCGAGTCCACCACAAAACGGTTGTAGGCGTTGTACGGGCTGATGGAGTAGAACCGCAGCCAGGCCCCTTGGGTATCCTCATGGAAGCTCGACTGGCCGCGATAGTTGGAGCCATACAAGGCTTCGAAGCGAATCAGGCAGCGCGCCGCTTCGCGCACCGTCGGTGCCTGGGCGGCAGTGACCCCGGCCAGCCCCGCCTGACCCAACCGACTGAGCTGGCCCATGCGCAGGCCCAGGGCTGGGTCTCCCGTCATCTGGATGGCCGCGTGGCCCAGGCGCATGTAGCGCGGAATCGACAGCCGAGCGCCGGCCTCGGCCAGGCGCGCAGGGTCCAGGCCGTATTGCTCCAGCAGCGGTTGTGGATCGCAGCCGTGACTGCGCACGGCATCCGCCAGGCTATGGACAAAGCCGACGGACAGGTCCCCCAGGCGCATCGGCAGCGGCTTCATGGGTTACAACCAGATATTCAGCAAACGGGCACCGCGGGCTTCGCCATCGGCGAAGTGCTGGCCGTTGCTGCTGAGGAAGCTCTGGCCGGCGCTGCCCTGGTTCCAGAACTGGCCACGCAGGAACACGCTGACCCCGGCATTGGCCAGGCTGCTCGGCGGCTGTGCGGTCAGGGTCAGGCGGTGCCAGGCCTGGCCTTCGCTGAGTTCGCCGGGCTTGAGGCTGATTTCACTGGGAGTGGAGGGCCCCTGGTAACCGCGCCAGGGTTGATCCCAGGTACTGCGGCCGGTGACGAACGCCGGTACCGCGATCAATTCGGCACCTTGGTCGTTGAGCTTGCGGTAGTTGTCCGGGTACCAGCTGTCGTTGCCGATCAGCACTCCCAGGCGTCCGGCGGGCGTCTGGATCACGTTGACGGCCCGGTCGCCACTGGGCCGGATAAACTCTTGCTCGGTGAGGGTCGGGCTCAACTGCCGTTGCGGCTGGCCGATGGGCGCACCGTCCCGGCCAAACACCAGGCTGGTGTTGTACAGCGGACCCCGGCCAATGCTCAGGGCACCGTCTTTGACCGTCGGCTCCGGCAACACGATGCTGCCCGCGACCAGGGTAATGTCGAATTCCCGGGCCAGGCCGCCGAACAGCGCCTGGTACTGGCGGGCCATAATCTTGGCCTTCATGCGCAGGTGGGCATCCTCCAGGCGGCTGTCACCCTGGGCGCCGATCAGCGCCCGCAGGAACGGCAGGGGATTGCTCACCGCCAGCCAGTTCATGGCTTCCTCGAACGTGCTGGCCTGGTACAGCTCGTCCTTCTCGCCGCTGACCATCAACCAGGTGCCGATGTGCTCAGGCAGCACGACGATGGTCTTGGCGTTGAGCAGGCCTTGATCGCGCGCTTGCTGCAAGTAGGCCGCGAGCTTGCGGTGCAGGCGTTCGGGACTTTGATAGTCGGTGGGGAACAGCTCTGGCTGGATCCCCAGCAGGTTGCCCCGGTCACCGGGTACGCCCTGATCCACTGCGAGCTGGATGCGCAGGTCGGACAGGTAATGGCCCACCGGTCTTTCGGCGGTCCACATGGCGTAGGTGGTGAGGGCGGCGAGCAGGGCCATGGCGAATGTCAGGTAAAGAAGTTTGCGCATGAGAAAACTAAAGATCAGCCGTGTGCAGGGTTCGTCGACTAGGGTAGGCCCCATGCCGGCGAATGCCAAGGGGGGCTGCACATTTGGATCAGTAACTTGTCAGTTACGGTCATTGAGTGCAGGCGGGCCGGCTCTTAGTCTGTGACCCATAACCGATGGACGCCCAAGAGCGTTCGCACTTTTTCCGTGATCACTCGTTGTGGAGTTACCGATGGCCGCCGCTCACTACCCGCACCTGTTGGCCCCGCTGGACCTGGGTTTTACCACGTTGCGCAACCGCACCCTGATGGGTTCGATGCACACCGGGCTGGAAGAGAAACCGGGTGGTTTCGAGCGCATGGCGGCCTACTTTGCCGAGCGTGCCCGTGGCGGCGTTGGCCTGATGGTCACTGGCGGTATCGGTCCGAACGAAGAGGGCGGGGTGTACGGCGGCGCGGCCAAGCTGACCACCCTTGAAGAAGCGCTAAAACACCAGATCGTCACCCGTGCGGTGCATGAGGCCGGTGGCAAGATCTGCATGCAGATCCTCCACGCCGGGCGTTATGCCTACAGCCCGAAACAGGTGGCACCGAGCGCGATCCAGGCGCCGATCAACCCGTTCAAGCCCAAAGAGCTGGACGAGGAAGGTATCGAGAAACAGATCAGCGATTTCGTCACCTGCTCCGCCCTGGCGCAAACCGCCGAATACGACGGCGTCGAGATCATGGGCTCGGAAGGTTATTTCATTAACCAGTTCCTCGCCGCCCACACCAACCACCGTACCGACCGCTGGGGTGGCGCCTACGAAAACCGCATGCGCCTGCCGGTGGAAATCGTGCGCCGCGTGCGTGAAGCTGTCGGCCCGAACTTCATCATCATCTTCCGCCTGTCGATGCTCGACCTGGTGGAAGGCGGCAGCACCTGGGAAGAAATCGTGCAGTTGGCCAAGGCCATCGAGCAGGCTGGTGCAACGATCATCAACACCGGGATCGGCTGGCACGAAGCGCGGATTCCAACCATCGCCACCAAGGTGCCGCGTGCAGCCTTCAGCAAGGTCACCGCCAAGTTGCGGGGTTCGGTGGGTATTCCGCTGATCACTACCAACCGCATCAACACCCCGGAAGTCGCCGAGCAGATCCTCGCCGAAGGCGATGCCGACATGGTCTCGATGGCACGGCCGTTCCTCGCCGACCCGGAGTTCGTCAACAAGGCGGCTGCCGGGCGTGGCGATGAAATCAACACCTGCATCGGCTGCAACCAGGCCTGCCTGGACCACACCTTCGGCGGTAAGCTGACCTCCTGCCTGGTCAACCCGCGTGCCTGCCACGAAACCGAACTCAATTACCTGCCGGTGCAGCAGATCAAGAAGATCGCCGTGGTCGGCGCCGGGCCTGCGGGGCTGGCGGCCGCCACTGTTGCCGCCGAGCGCGGGCACCAGGTGACGCTGTTCGATTCGGCCAGCGAAATCGGCGGTCAGTTCAACGTCGCCAAACGTGTGCCGGGCAAGGAAGAGTTCTTCGAAACCCTGCGCTACTTCAACCGCAAGTTGCAGACCAGCCATGTCGAGCTGTGCCTGAATACTCGGGTCGATGTGCCACAACTGGTCGCCGGCGGCTACGACGAAGTGATCCTGGCCACTGGTATCGCGCCACGGCTGCCGGCGATTCCCGGCATCGACAATGCCAAGGTGCTGAGCTACCTGGATGTGATTCTGCAGCGCAAGCCGGTCGGTAAAAAAGTCGCGGTAATCGGCGCCGGCGGTATCGGTTTCGACGTGTCGGAATTCCTCGTGCACCAGGGTGTGTCCACCAGTCAGGACCGCGAAGCCTTTTGGAAGGAGTGGGGCATCGACACTCACCTGCAAGCGCGCGGTGGCGTGGCCGGCATCAAGGCCGAGCCGCATGCCCCGGCCCGCGAGGTGTTCCTGCTGCAACGCAAGAAATCCAAGGTCGGCGACGGCCTGGGCAAGACCACCGGCTGGATTCACCGCACCGGTCTGAAGAACAAGCAGGTGCAGATGCTCAACAGCGTCGAGTACCTGAAGATCGACGACGCCGGCTTGCACATTCGCATTGGTGAGACTGGCGAGCCGCAACTGTTGCCGGTGGACAACATTGTGATCTGCGCCGGCCAGGACCCGCTGCGTGAACTGTATGACGGCCTGCTGGCCGCTGGGCAGAACGTGCACCTGATCGGCGGTGCGGACGTGGCGGCGGAGCTCGATGCCAAGCGCGCGATCAACCAGGGATCGCGTCTGGCGGCTGAGCTCTAAGCCAACCCACGTTGGCCCTGTAGCAGCTGTCGAGCCCGCGAGGCTGCGTTCGAGGACGCAGTCCTCGCCGGGTTGGCGTGGGTCCTTGGCGCCTGCTTCGCAGCCGAACGCAGCCTCGCAGGCTCGGCAGCTGCTACGAGGTGCATGGCTGGTAGACTGACGTTCCACTTCTGGTGAACGATGTTGCCGATGTTTTGCGTACCTGCCGATTGGTCTCCCCGCGCTCCCCTCGAACCCCTGCACCTGGACTGGCTCGACCGTGCCGGTGTCGAGGTCGCGGTGCTGCGCCTGGACCTGATCGACCCGCTGATCTGTGGCAACAAGTGGTTCAAGCTGATGGATCACCTCCGGCTCGCCAGCGAGGCGGGAGCACAGGGCGTCATCAGCCTGGGCGGTGCCTGGTCCAATCACCTGCACGCCCTGGCGGCGGCCGGCAAGCGATTTGGCTTTGCCACCGTCGGTCTGTTGCGCGGGCATCCCCAGTCCAATGCCACGGTGCAAGACCTGCAGGCGTTCGGCATGCACCTGCACTGGCTGGGTTACGGCGGCTATCGAGCCCGGCATGAACCTGGGTTCTGGCAGCCGTGGTTGGCGCAGTACCCGGGGTTTGCGCCAATCCCCGAGGGCGGTGGCGGCTTGGCGGGTGCGCGGGGTTGCGGGCAACTGCTGGACCTGGTCGCTGAGCAGTTGCCTGGCCTGGGCTGGACCGATCACCACGGTTGGTGGCTGGCCTGCGGGACCGGTACCACCCTGGCGGGCCTGGTACTGGCCGAGGCGGGCAAGCATGCGGTGCAGGGTGTGTTGGCGGTGCCGGACGACCACGGTGTGGCCGGACAGGTCGCAGCGATCCTGGCGCAGGGCGGCTGGTCAGGTGGCGACTATCGGCTGATCGATGGCAGCCGTGGCGGTTTTGCCAAGGTCGACCCGGTGCTCCTGGCGTTCATCGAGGCCACCGAGCAGGCCAGTGGTCTGCCGCTGGAGCCGCTGTACACCGGCAAGGCCTTGCTGGCGCTCAAGCAACAGGTCGAGGCGGGGCACGTGGCCCCCGGCACACGCTGGATCTTTGTGCACACCGGCGGCTTGCAGGGCCGCCGGGGATTTACCTCCCAGGCAGGTGGTTAACCGCGCTTGGGCATCATCCGTAGCAGGGTGTTGTCGC
The DNA here is from genome assembly GCF_033989915.1 of Pseudomonas sp. P5_152. Lineage (NCBI taxonomy): Bacteria > Pseudomonadati > Pseudomonadota > Gammaproteobacteria > Pseudomonadales > Pseudomonadaceae > Pseudomonas > Pseudomonas sp. P5_152. The sequence continues at coordinate 5,038,577 of NZ_JASFAH010000002.1, forward strand.
GGTAGAAATAATGGTGCGCCAGTCCGGCCACGGCATGCAGGCCGATCAGCCAGTAACCGATGGTGCCCCCCAGCACGTGCCAGCCTTCGATCTGCTTGGCCAGCTCCTTGTCTTCGCCGATCAGCATTGGCAGGTCGATGCCATAGAACATCACTTGATGGCCTGCGGCGCTGGTGATCAGCCAGCCGAGAATCGGCATGCCGATCATGAATACATACAGCGCGACGTGCATCAGGGTCGCCAGCAGGCTTTGCCAGCGCGGTGGAGTGGGTACGATTTTCGGTGCCACCCCCAGGCTGCGGGCGAACAGGCGCAACCAGACCAGGACGAACACGGTCAGGCCGAGCATGAAGTGCGCTTCCTTGATCAGAGTCCGACCGCCACTGCCTTTGGGAAAGATCCCCCGCAGTTCGATGGTGGCGTACACCGCGATCAGCAGCACCAGCATCAACCAGTGCAGCGCGATCGATACGCTGCTGTAGCGTGAGACAGAGTTCTTCCAGGGCATAGGGTTTTTTCCTCACTGTTCAGGTCACGAATCTCCATTCTTGTGCGACGGAGTGCCTTCACTGTAATCCTGTTAGCGGGAAATTGCCTGAGCCAGGTCAGGCTTTTGTCCTACGTAGAGCGCTCTGTCACAGGGCTTTACCCAAAAAAAAGCGCCAGCCCCGGTCAAGGGCTGGCGCTTTGTCGGGCGCGAGGGTGATCAGCTGCTTTGTGGCATCTCACCCTGGGCCAGGCGTTTGTTGATGTCGGCGATCACCTGCGGCAGGTCGGTGATGGTGTCGATCATGTAGTGCGGGCGCGAACCTTCGAACAGGCGATGAATGCGCTCGCGCTCGATAGCCAGGGTGTCGCTGCCCAGGGCGCGATAGCCCTCGTACGTCAGGCCCAGCGCGTTGCCGGAGCAGATCAGGGCGACGGTCCACATCCCGGCGCTTCGGCCTTCGAGGATCCCGGGTACGGTGTCATCGATCTTCACGCAGGCGGCGACGTCGTTGATGCCCAGGGCGATGACGTTGGCCAGGGCCTGGGCCGGCCATGGGCGACCGTTGGGCACTTCGTCGGTGGCGACCACGTGATCGGCGATGTAGCCGTTGGTGGCTGCCAGCTCGACCACCTTGTCCATCACCTGTTTCGGATAGCCGGAGCAGGAACCGATCTTGATGCCTTGCTGGCGCAGGTTGGCAATGGTCTCCAGGGCGCCAGGGATCAGCGCCGAGTGCTCGGCGATCTTTTCGATCTGCAGCGGCATGAAACGTTGATAGATGGCGGTCACGTCATCGTCGGTCGGGGTGCGGCCAAACACCTTGCGATAACGCTCGGCCACTTGTGGCTGGTCACACAGGGTGCGGATGTGGTCCCACTTGCCCATGCCCATCGGTCCACGGGCTTCTTCGATGGAGACCTGCACGTCGAATTCGGCGAACGCCTCGACAAAGATCTGGGTCGGCGCGAACGAGCCGAAGTCGACTACGGTGCCGGCCCAGTCGAGGATGGCGGCTTGCAGTTGAGTTGGGTTGTTGTAGTTCATGGTTTGCGAATCCTGTATTTGGGAAATAGTGAACCCTGCAGCAGCTGGCGTAGCCTGCGTCCGGCTGAGCACTGAACAGTCAGATGTCGAGCACTTCCATCTCGCGCAAGACCTCGGCCACGGCGGCCACTGCGGCGCGCATCTCGGCCTGGTTGACGTGACCGATGCAGCCGACGCGGAAGGTTTCGACCTGGGTCAACTTGCCCGGGTAGAGGATGAAACCCTTGGCCTTGACCCGTTCGTAGAACTCCTTGAATTGATAGCGTGGGTCCTGCGGGGCGTGAAAGGTGACGATGATCGGCGCCTGGATGGCCGTCGGCAGGAAGCTGCGCAAGCCAAGCCTGGCCATTTCTTCGAGCAGCACCTGGCAGTTGTCGGCGTAGCGTTGGTGGCGAACCGCCAAGCCGCCTTCTTCGTTGTATTGCAGCAGGGCTTCGTGGAGCGCCGCGACCACGTGGGTCGGCGGGGTGAAGCGCCACTGGCCGGTCTTGGCCATATAGCTGTGCTGGTCGAACAGGTCCATGGCCAGCGAATGGGAGTTGCCGGCCGCATTGGCCAGGGCGTCCTTGTTGGCGAAGACAAAACCCATGCCGGGCACGCCTTCCAGGCACTTGCCGCTGGCGGCGATCAGCGCGTCGAAGGGCACTTGCCGGGCGTCGATCGGTAGCGCACCAAACGAACTCATGGCGTCGATGATCAGGCGTTTGCCGTGCTCGGCAATGACCTGGGCAATCTCTGCCAGCGGGTTGAGAATCCCGGTGCTGGTTTCGCAGTGGATCAGCGCAACGTGGGTGATGCTGGTGTCGGCCCGCAGCAGGCGGTCGACGTCGGCGGCGGTGGTCGGCTCGTCTTCAGCGGTTTCGAAGGTGCTGAACGAGCGGCCCAGGTATTCACAGATTTTCGCCAGGCGCTTGCCGTACGCGCCGTTGATCAGCACCAGCACTTTACCGTCGCGGGGCACCAGGGTGCCGATCGCCGCTTCGACGGCGAAGGTCCCGCTGCCTTGCAGGGGCACGCAGTGGTGGCTGTCGGCGCCGTTGACGATGCTCAGCAGTTGTTCGCAGAGGCTGGCGGTCAGTTGGTTGAAGCGGTCATCCCATGAACCCCAGTCGACCATCATCGCCTGGCGGGTGCGGGCCGAAGTCGTCAGTGGGCCGGGGGTGAGCAGGATGGGTTCGGCAGTGCTCATTCGCGTGTCCTCGTTATCGATGGGATGAAGCTACGGGAGATAAATTGCAATTTGCCGCGCCATCAATCAAATTGTTTGTTGTTATGCCAATCATCAGTAAGGCTTATTCATGAACCTGTTCCAGCTGCGCGCATTCGATGCGGTGGCCCGTGAGGGCAGCTTTACCCGGGCCGCTGCCCGTCTGTTCATCAGCCAGCCGGCAGTCACCGGGCACATCAAGGCGCTGGAGGAGCACTACCAGATCACGCTGCTGCGGCGCACCGCACGGCGGGTCGAACTGACGGAGGAGGGCACCAAGCTGGCGGCGATCACCCGGGCGATGTTCGGCCTGGCCGAAGAAGCCCAGGTGATGCTCGAGGCCAACCGGCAGTTGCTGACCGGGCGCCTGGAAGTGGCGGCGGACGGGCCGCACATGGTCATGCCGATGCTCGCCAGCCTGCGGGCGCGCTACCCGGGCATCACGGTCAACCTGCGCTTGGGCAACGCCCAGGAAACCCTCGCGGCGCTGCTGTCCGAGCACGCCGACGTGGCGGTCCTGACCGAAGTCGAGCCGCGCAAGGGCCTGCACCTGCAAGCCCTGAGCGAGTCGCGCATCTGCGCGCTGGTGCCCGCCGGTCACCCCTGGTCGAGCCTGGACCAGGGCATCAGCCTTGAGGCGCTGGACCAGGTGATCATGGTCCTGCGGGAGCCGAGTTCGATCACCCGCCGTACCTTCGATGAGGCCTGCAGCCAGGCGCGGATCACCCCTCGGGTGCTGCTGGAACTGGACAGCCGCGAAGCGGTGACCGAGGCGGTGGCGGCGGAACTTGGGGTCGGGGTGGTGTCGTCGGTCGAGGTCAGTCACGACCCGCGGGTGCGCGCGGTGCCGATCATCGGTGAGGGGCTGGTCAATCGGCACTTGATCGGCTGCATGGAGCGGCGCCGGGACCTGCGTCTGATCCAGGCGTTTTTTGCCCTGGCGCCCGCCTGATGGAATGTGGCGCGTCTACCGCTAGCAGGCTCACATTGATGGAGCTGAGTGGATGTCCCCCAAATCTGCGAACACCCAGAGCCACTGTGGGAGCGGGCTTGCCCGCGATGGGGCCGGACCTGCCTACTCCAGGCTCTCACGCACCATCTGCAAAAACGTCGCCACTACGCGCCGAGAACTCTGTTCGCGCAGGCACACCAGGGTTTCGGTCAGGCGCCGGGTGCAATCGATAATCGGTAGAGCGCAAACCCGGGAGTCGGCGCCGAACTCGGCGGCCGAGACCACGCCCACGCCAATCCCGACCACTACGGCTTCCCGTGCGGCCTCACGGCCCTCCACCTGGATCGCCGGGCGAATGCGCAGGCCGGCCCGGGCCATTTCTTCTTCCAGGGTCTGGCGGGTCACCGAACCGATTTCGCGTAATACCAGCGGAGTGTCGTCCAGGTCCGCCAGGCAGATCGATTCGCGGTCGGCCCAGGGGTGGCTGCGGGAAACGAATGCCACCATCGGGTCGTTGCGCAGCGGTAGTGTCAGCAGGCGCGCATCGCTGACGTCCCGTCCGAGCAAGGCCAGGTCAGCCTGATAGTTGAACAGGCGAAACAGTGATTCGTCGGTGTTGCCGGTTTCGATCTTCACGCTGATGCCGGGATAGCGCTCGCAGAACCGGGCGATTTGCGGCAGCACGTGGACCGGGGCATCCACCGCCAGGATCAGGCTGCCGGTCTGCAGTGCCTGGGAGTCGTGCAGCAGTTCCTGGGCCTCGGCTTCGATCACGAACAGGCGTTGTGTGATGCTCAACAGGCGCTCACCCAGGTCGGTCAGGCGCACTGAGCGCTTGTTGCGATGAAACAACAACACACCAAAACGCTCTTCGAGTTTGCGCACCTGGTCGGAGATTGCCGGCTGAGTCAGGAACAAGCGTTCGGCGGCTTTGGTGAAGCTGCCGTGTTTGGCCACGGCATGGAAAGCTTTGAGCTGGGCGTGGGATACCGACATCGCGTGACCTCTTACAGGCTGAGCGTATATTTGAAATACGATAAATCGATTTCTCTTATTCAACAGTAACTGTTTTTATCGTACCTAGCCCCGCAGGCCGGTCAGTCGACCCACGGCGGTGGCCATGATCCTGACGCGCATGGAACATCTCGAGACAGGGATGGAGCAGGACTCATCTGACCGGTAACGCCCGCCCTCCAAGGGGCCCTGGCGCAGTGCTGAACAATAAAAATACAGGAGTTTGGCTTTCGGAATCTGCCGGCACACTCACACCCTGAGGTCAGATCCACCATGCAAAAGCACATCGGCACCCTCAAGCGTTGGCGCGTGCAAATCTTCGCCATTACCTGGCTCGCCTACGCGGCCTTCTACTTCACTCGCAAAGCGTTCTCCGTGGCCAAGCTGGGGATCGGTGAAGACCCTACCTTTCACCTCGACAAAATGGCCATGGCCAACCTCGACGGGCTCTACCTGGCAGCCTATGCCGTCGGCCAGTTCACCTGGGGCATCCTCGCCGATCGCTATGGGCCGCGGGTGGTGGTGTTCGGCGGATTGTTGATCTCAGCCTTGGCGGCGTTGGTGATGGGCACCTTTGCCACCTTGCCGATCTTCGCTACCTGCATGCTCATCCAGGGCCTGGCGCAGGCCACCGGGTGGTCCGGTCTGTGCAAGAATCTCGGCAGTTTCTACCCCGCCGAACAACGCGGCCGGGTGCTGGGCCTGTGGAGTTCGTGCTACGCCTTTGGCGGCCTGGTGGCTTCGCCTTTTGTCGGCTGGTGGGCCTATACCTTGGTGGGCAGTTGGCATACGGCGTTCATTTCCAGTGCCGCGGTGGTGGCAGTAGTGGCGCTGCTGTTTTTTATCTTTCAGCGCAACCAGCCTGAAGACGTCGGCTTGCCGGCAGTGGAGCCGCAGCCGCAACTGACAGCTGCCGAGGCAGATGCGCAAAGCCGGATCAGTATGTGGGCGCCGCTGCGCGAAATCCTGCGCAACCGCACGGTGCTGACCCTGGGCCTGGCGTACTTCATGCTCAAGCCAGCGCGTTACGCGATTCTGTTGTGGGGACCAGTGATCGTCTTCGAGCAAATGCCCTCCGTGGGCAAGGTGGGGGCAGCGATCATCCCCACCGCGTTCGAGCTGGCGGGGTTGCTGGGGCCGATCATGATAGGCCTGGCCTCGGACAAACTGTTCGGTGCGCGGCGCTTGCCGGCCTGCGTCCTGAGCCTGCTGGCCCTGACCGTGTCGCTGGCGCTGTTCATGGGCGCCTTGCAGACCGGTAGCGTGTTGCTGGTAGTGGCCTTGTTGTTTGTCATGGGCCTGACCCTGTACGGACCGGACTCGATGATCAGCGGTGCGGCCGCGATTGACTTCGGCACCGCCAAGGCCGGCGCCACCGCCGCTGGTTTCGTCAACGGCTGCGGTTCGGTCGGGGCGATCCTCGGCGGCCTGCTGCCCGGCTACTTCGATACGGTCACGGTGTTCATCGTGTTTGCCGGTTGCGCGTTGTTTTCCGCCCTGGTGCTGATCCCTCACTGGAACAGCCGCCCGGCAGGGCTGCAACCTAACCGTGCGCTTGTGCCCACAGTGCCGGTAACGATTTAGCCACTGCACAGCTGATTGCTCCCTGCCGCCGCTCTTAGCCTGACCGGGGCGCCTTGCCGGCGTGGGGCAGCAACCAGTCGAACAACAGTTGGTTGTGCCCCGTGCGTGCAGACGGGCTGGTGGGCCTGGCACTCTCAATGAAGCTCAGGCGTTGCTCGCTGTTCCAGTGTTGCTGGAAGTACTCGGCCAGCGCCACGCATTGCCCGGGATAGAGCAGGCACAGTTGGTCCGGGGTGCGGACGAACTCGCAGGCTAGCTGTTTTTTCTGCGCCGGTGAAAGCGCCAGGTTGCCCGACGCCAGGCTGGTGCCCTGCATGACCACGTCGCTGCGATCCAGGCCGCTCAACTCCTTGAGGCCGGGGCGTGGCATACGCACGATGTACCAGTTGGCGTGGGCCAGGCGGTCGGTGGTCGCGGGCGGGCGTTCGAACAGCGAGATCTCACCGCTCCAGCCGCTGTGCTGGGGCTGAGGTAGCCCGGGTTGTTCGAGGGGGTCCACGCTAGGGGTGGGTGTGGGGCTGAACAGTGGGCCGGCCAAGGTGATGCTGTCTGCAGTCAGGTGCAGCACGTTGCCATTGGCGCAGAGGCTGATAGGTTGTTCTTCATCGTGCCGGGTTGGGCCATTGCGCACCGCGCCGCGGTCGGTGGCATACAACACCGGTCGATCGGGATCGCCATCAAGGAAGCTGACCTGGACTTCGCTGCCGCCTGCGGGCACCTGCGTGGCGGCAGCGGCCACCTGGACCCTGGGCAACCAAATCCCCGAGGGCGCGTCACCCGCTGTCTGCTCAGGCCACAACCGGACCTCCACCCGACCCAGTGCGTCGAGCACTGCTGGCTCTGCCACCCGACCGATTTGCTGGCCGTGGATGCGCGGCTTGGGGTGCTTGAGCGCCGGGCGGAATTCGCTGGACCAGGGAATGGCGGTGAATTGATTGCGGTAGTGGCTCGCGCAGCCTTGGTGCTCGACCTCGCAGAGCAACCACTGGTCATTGAACACCGCGACAGGATGGCCACTGACTTGCAGGATGCCGCCACTGCACAGATCCGGCTGGGTACTATGCCCCTGGACTTGCCGGTGCGGGCACCGCAGCCGTTCGAGCTCGCGCCGGCTCAACTGGAGCTGGTGCTGCTGGGTCAGGGTTGCCCGGGCTGTGGCCTGGGCGATTTGATTGGCGGCGTCTGCCGGCGCGGGGCGCGACTCCTGTGGTTCGCCCCGTGGCTGAACGCTGTGGCGCGGCGCGGAGTCGAGCGGGCTGTGACATTGAAACAACTGGCTGATCACCGGCTGGTCGGCACTGGGCGCAAAGGCGGTCTCTAGCGGGTGCTGGGTGAAGCTGGCGCTGTCCTCGGCGAACACCAGTACATGTCGCTCGTGCTGGTGTTCAAAGTGAAAGTGGATGCCTTCCTCTTCACACAGCCGATGCAGCAGGTGCAGGTCGGTTTCGTCGTACTGGATGCACAGCGCCCGCGGTGGGTACTCGCCATGGTGCAGCTCGAAGCGGTAACTGTCGGCGGGCAGGTTGTGCTCTTCGAGCAACTGGTGCAGCAGTTGTGGCACGCTCAACTCACGCCGCACACGCCGTCGTGGCGTTTGCTCCAGGGCTACCAGGCGAGGTACCAGGGTCAGACGATAAGTGATCTGCTGTGCGCTTGCCTCGATCAGAGCGGCGCACTGGACGATCCCGTGGCGACCGCAATCCGCACCCAGGCTGAGGTAGGCCGGCTGGTGCAGCCACTGCTCCAGCCGAATCGCCGGTGCGGGGCCGAGCAATTCGATCTCCAGTTGGTACAGCTGGTTGAGGGCTTCGTGCCCTTTGAACTGACGCACCGCAAAACTCAAGGCGAGCTCGGGGAGGGTCAGGGTTGGGCTCAGGCCCGGGGGGCTTTCCATGTCGTTGTGCATCACACACCCTTGTGCCTTGAAGTTCGGGACATCGAGGGTACGAAACACTGAGGGTTAATAGTCAGCCCCTAAGCGCATTTCAGAAAACCCCTACAAGCGCTTGTGGTGATGTCGCTCATCCACTGCAGTTTTTGGTCGATTGCCAACTTTTTGCCGTATAAACTTGCGCAAAGCGTCGGCCAATAGATGTCTCGGCGCCACAGATCAAGAGAGTGAGTTATGGGCGCACAGTGGAAGGTTAAACACAAAGAAGCGGCAGCCAACGCCAAGGGGAAAATCTTCGGCAAGCTGGTGAAGGAAATCACCATTGCTGCGCGTAACGGTGCCGATACCGCAACCAACGCGCATTTGCGCCTGGTGGTGGAACAGGCCAAGAAGGCCTCGATGCCTCGTGAAACCCTGGAACGGGCGATCAAGAAGGGTTCGGGTCAACTGGGTGAGACCGTGCAGTACCACCGTGTGACCTACGAAGGGTTTGCCCCGCACCAGGTACCGCTGATCGTTGAGTGCGTGACCGACAATATCAACCGCACCGTGGCGGAAATCCGCGTGGCGTTCCGCAAGGGGCAGTTGGGGGCTTCCGGTTCCGTGGCTTGGGACTTCGACCACGTGGGCATGATCGAGGCATCGCCGGACACCCCGGACGCCGATCCGGAGATGGCTGCAATCGAAGCCGGTGCCCAGGATTTCGAACCCGCCGAAGACGGCGCGACCCTGTTCATCACCGAAGCCACCGACCTCGATTCGGTGCAGAAAGCCTTGCCGGAGCAGGGTTTCACCGTGTTGTCGGCAAAACTGGGCTACAAGCCGAAGAACCCGGTCAGCGGCTTGACTGACGCGCAGATGGAAGAAGTCGAAGCGTTCCTTGAAGGCCTGGACAACCACGATGACGTGCAGGACATGTTTGTCGGGTTGGCGGGTTGATCTGATTCGCCAGTGACACCGTCATCGCGAGCAGGCTCGCTCCCACATTAGATCGCGTCCGACCAGGCAACTCGGTCAACTGTGGGAGCGAGCCTGCTCGCTATTGACCGCGCAGCGGTCACAGACTTTCCAATTGCTCCACGACTTCGTTGAACCCGGGCCGTGCCAGCACTTGGGGCTGACAGCACTGGCGCTGCAACCTCTCCAGTACCTCGCGTCGTGCGGCACTCAGGCCGGAGTCGATCCGCGCCAGTAACTCCCCCAGCAGAATCCCGAAGGCGCGCACTTCGATGCGTTGCAGTGCGCGGGTTTCCAGGGTCTCGGCGCGGGCATGGAAGGACGCTGCGCCGAAGTCCCCCAGCAGGCAGTCGCCCTGATCGTTATACAAAGTGTTGTGGCCATACAGGTCGCCGTGGGTGATGCCCTGTCGATGCAGGTGCGCAGCGGCCGAGGCGATGCCGCGGGCGATGTTCAATGCCACTTCGGCGCTAAAGCGCGTGTCGGGCTCATACACGTCGCGGCTGCAGGAATCCAGGCTGGGCAAGGCGGCCAGGTTGCGATAACTGCGGTCGATCAGCCCCATCACCAGGCCGGCCTGTTGCTGTGGATGGTCGACGATGCGCCCCAGCACGCTGATCAGCTGCGGATGAGTGCCGGCGCTGAGGCAGGCGTTCATCTCATGCAGGGGCGAACCGTCGCTGGTCATCGAGCCTTTGTAGAGTTTCACCGCGACCTCGCGCTCCGGCAGTGATGGCGGCTGCCACCGTGCCTGATGAATCACCCCCGAAGCGCCTTCGCCCAGGCGCTGCTGCAGCTGCAATTGCGCCCAGGGGATGTGTGCGGTGGCGGCCAGCGCGCTGGCATCGGCCTCGGTTTCCAGCGGGTTGCCGGCATACGCCAGCCAGGCCAGGGACGGCAAGGTCAGCAACCACTGGGGCAGTTCGCTGAGTTGGTTTTCGGCAATGCGGATCAATTCCAGCCGATGGCACTGGCCCAGGCTGGCGGGCAGGCTGCGCAGCCGGTTGCCGGCGAGCATGAGTTTTTGCAGCAGGGGGCGTTGCCCCAGTTCGCTGGGCAATTGCTCCAGTTCATTGTCGGTCAGGATCAACCAGCGCAACTGTGGCGGCAGCGCCGTGGCCGGGACCCGCTGCAGGCGATTGCTCTTGCAGCCGATCATGCTCAGTTGCTGGCATTGACCCAGGCTGGCCGGCAGTTCGCGCAAGAGATTGTTCGAGCAGAACAGCACCCGCAAGTGGCGCAGTCGGTGCAGGTCGTCCGGCAATTGGCGCAAGGCGTTGCCGCTGAGGTTGAGCACCTCCAGCGAGTCCGCCAGGCTGTAAATTTCCTCGGGAAACTCCTCCAGGCCGCACGACAGGTCCAGTCGTTTGATCCCGGCCAACTCGCCGGATCGCAGTTGTGCAAGGGTATGCATGAACACATCCAGTCAATGGAAGAGAGGGCGGCGTCGAGCCTGCAAACGTTGGAATGATAACGGTAAACGTCCGGGTCTGGCGGCTAGAACTTCAGCGTTTGCTGGATGACCTGGGTAGCCGGGTCGCGGGCTTCGCTGACCATCGCATAGTTGTAGCCGGCCCCTGACCAGTATTGCGCCTGCAATTCTCCGTCGCTGCGACTGCCTTTGGGGAGCAGGTAGTTCCGCGGGCCGGGCGGGCGGATGTAGAAGCTGATCTTGCGCCCGCCTTGGTCTTCATACATCACCATGGCCGCCGGGCCCTGGTCGGTGCTCAGCAATCGTGCACTGACCGGCTGGAAACCCGCGTTGGCGAGGTCCGGCAGGCGGTTGGCGCGGGCAAAATAATGATCGAGCCAGCCCTGCATGTCGCCGTCATCGCTGACCCGATAGTCGGCCGGCAGCAGGCCTTGCTGGGCGAACATCCGGTACGCCTGCATCGCGTCAGTCATCGGCAGGGTGCCACCGCTGAGCGTCATTTGCCGTGCTTGCCAGCCACCCAGGCCGCCGACACTGACTGCGATCAGCAGTAGGGCGGCGCTGGTCAGGTAGCGCCGGGCCTGGCGCTTGCGGCGTTGGCGAATCAGCCCCGGGTCGAGGTCGGGGTTGTCCGGTTGTTGCAAGGCGCCGCCCAGGGCTGCCCGCAGTTGCTGGGCGTCCTGCTGCCAGGCGCGTACCTGCCCGGCCATCTGCGGATTGGCCGCCAGGTACGTCTCCACCAGGCGCCGGTCGGCATCGTTGAGCTGATGGTCGACGTAGGCGTGCAGGTCATTGACGCTGGGCGGCATGCTGATCATTTGAGTCTCCGCAGGGAAGGGCTACTGATTTCACCGTCGCTGAGCAGACGCAAAGCCTGGCGCGCCCGGGACAGACGAGACATCACGGTGCCGGTCGGGACCCCGAGGATCTCGGCGACCTCTTTATAACTCAAGCCCTCCACCGAAACCCAGAGCAACAGCGCCCGCTGCTCGGTGGGCAACCGGTCGAAGGCTTCCAGGGTGGTCTGCGCAATCACTGTGCGCTCCAGCGAAGGCTGCGGCTCGTCGCGGCCGGTGAAAAACTCAAGCATCCGCGCATAACGCCGGGAGCGGCGATGGGCGTCGAGAAACTGCCGGTACAGAATCGCAAACAGCCAGGCCCGCAGATCGCCCTCCGGGTGTTTGCTGCCCCAACTCGACAGCGCACGCTCCAGGCACGACTGCACCAGATCGTCGGCGCTGCTGGAATTGCGGGTTAGCGAGACCGCAAAGCGACGCAGCCTGGGGATCAGTTCACGTAACTGTTCGTCGAGAGGGTTCATGGTGGGCGGGCCAGTCACTACGCTTGGGACCAGAGAGACGCTTGGCAGTGGAGGTTATTCCCGTGGCGCAGAAATAAACACCGGGCCATGGAATAAACGTCGAAGGGCAACGTCTGCCTGATCCTTGCCACACGCCGTTCCCGGCCCTGGAGTGTTACATGGTAGATCGTTCCCCGCCCCCCGACAGGCTTCCTTTAAGTCCCGTCAGCCTGGCTCTGCGCCTGGCAGCGATTGGCCTGGTGGTTGGCGCCATGGCCGTGGCCTTTGCCTACGTCAACGGTTCTCTCGACCCACAGCGCTTGACTCCCAAGGCACTGGTCAACGTGCTTGAAACCAACAATGGCGTTCACCCAGGGTTTCGCCGCAACCACGCCAAGGGGGTGTGCGTGATCGGCTATTTCGAGAGCAGCAACGAGGTGCGTGCCTATTCCACCGCGCAGGTGTTCAACGCTGCACGAACCCCGGTGGTCGGGCGGTTTGCCTTGCCCAGCGGCAATCCTTACGCACCGGATACCAGCGTGCCGATCCGTAGCCTGGCGCTGCGCTTCACTCAGGCCGATGGGCAACAATGGCGCACGGGCATGAACAGCATGCCGGTGTTCCCGGTGGGTACACCCCAGGCGTTTTATCAGTTACAGCAGGCGCAGAGCCCGGATCCTGCAACGGGCAAACCGGACCCAGCGGCCGCCCCGGCATTTTTTGCCGCGCACCCGGAAACCGCGCCATTCCTGCGCTGGATCAAGAGCGCCAAACCCTCGGCCAGCTATGCCACCGAGACCTATAACGGCATCAATGCGTTTTATCTGGTGAATCCGGCGGGTCAACGCCAGGCCGTGCGTTGGGGGGTCGTCCCGCAGGCCCGGGACGGCGCAACCACCAGCGCCGCACAAGGCGCTGATGTTCTCGAACAGGACTTGCGCGAGCGCCTGCAGGCCGGGCCGTTGCGCTGGCAGTTGCTGATCACCCTGGCCGATCCGACGGACCCCACTGACGATGCCAGTCAAGCCTGGCCGGCTGAACGCAAGGTACTGAACGCCGGGACGCTGGTGCTGCAAAGCAGCCAGGCGCAAAACAGTGGCGAGTGCCGGGATATCAACTACGACCCGCTGATCCTGCCCAGTGGCATCGAGCCCTCGAAAGATCCGTTGCTGGCCGCGCGCTCGGCCGCCTACGCCAGCTCCTATCTGCGCCGGACCAGCGAAGTCGGTCAGTTGCCTGACGCTAAACAGGAGGCCGCCCAATGAGCGCGCAACCGAACCACTTCGCGCCCCTGGCGCGGCTGCTGCACTGGCTGATGGCATTGCTGGTGATCGCCATGCTGTTCATTGGCGCCGGCATGGTCGCCTCGGTGTCCGAGCGCCATGAATGGCTGATCCACCTGCACAAGCCGTTGGGCGTGGCGATCCTGTTGCTGGTGATCGTGCGCCTGTTCGTGCGCTTCTCGACGCGTCAACCGCCCTTGCCGGCGGACCTGCCCGACTGGCAGGTGCTCGCGGCCAAGGCGTCCCATGGGCTGCTGTATGCCCTGATGCTGACCTTGCCAGTGCTCGGCTGGGCGATGATTTCGGCAGCGGGTGATCCGGTCACGCTGGGCATTGGCCTGCAATTGCCAGCAATCGTGCCGGCCAATGCCGCGCTGTTCGCCTTCCTGCGCAGGGCCCATGGGTACCTGGCCTACCTGCTGTTCCTCACGGTATTGCTGCACCTGGCCGCAGCGCTGTTCCATGGCTGGATCCGGCGTGACGGCGTATTGCAGAGCATGCTGTCCGGCAAGGATCACTGATCGGGCAGGGCGCTGCCGGCGAGGCCTGAGGGTCGCATGCGCTGTGGCATGCGGCCCGTTGAGCGATCAGCGCAGGGTTTTCACCAGTGCGGCGACGGTCGACAACACATCCTTGCCCAATTGCATCGAGCGCTTGCCGGACCAGCCGGTGTGGGGGTTCGGGGCGTCGTTGTGGTCCTTGAACGGCATCTCCAGGGTCAGTGACAGGCAGTCAAATTTCTGTCCGACGCTGTTGCAGGCCAGGGTCATGTTGGCTTTCCCCGGTAGGTCGCGGGTGTAGCCGTGGGTGGTCTGGAAGTCGCGGGTCTGGTGTTTCAGATGGCTGCGAAAGTGCTCCTCAAGCGCAGCCAGGCGTGGCGTGTAGCCAGGGTTGCCTTCGCAGCCGGCCGTGAACACGTAGGGGATCTCTTCATCGCCATGGATATCCAGGAACAGGTCAACGCCGTATTGCTCCATGTGCTGCTGCACGAACAACACTTCCGGACTGCTTTCCTGGCTTGCGCTCTGCCAGGCACGGTTGAGGTCCTGGCCCATGGCGTTGGTGCGCAGGTGGCCGTGGAACGCCCCGTCCGGGTTCATGTTCGGCACCAGGTACAGGTCGGCACTGGTCAGCAGGCTGTTGAGCTCTGGGTCATTGTGCTGTTGCAGGCGTTCGATCACTCCCTCCATGAACCATTCGGCCATGTGTTCGCCGGGGTGTTGCTGAGCGATGATCCAGACCTTGCGCTGGCCTTCGGCGCCACTGCCTTTGCGCAACAGTTGAATGTCACGGCCCTCGACGCTCTTGCCGGTGGCCAGTAACTCGGTACCGGCCTTGCCCAGCGCCTGCTCGATCAGCCAGTCATGGCGGCCGCGGCTGTAGGGCTCGAAGTAGGCGAGCCAGGCGTGAGTCTCGCGGGCTTCCAGGCTGAAGCGCAAGCAGTCGCCTTCGAAAATGGTCGGCACCCGGAACCAGTTGACGTGGTCGTAGGAGGCCACCGCCTGGTAACCGTCCCAGGCCTTGTTGTAGGAGGACTTACTGGCGTTGCTCAGGCGAAACCAGTGTTCTTCGCCCACATGCAGGCCGCTGGCCTTGAAGTGGAACCACTGGAAATGCGGGCTGCGGGTGTCGGGCTTGATGGCCAGCAAGGCCTGTAGCGGATTGCTGAGGTCCAGCACTTCGATGTTGCCGCTGTCGAAGTTGGCAGTGATATCAAAGGAGCGTTGAGCCACGGTCATAATCTCATCCTGGATATGATTTTTATGGCGCTACTTTACACGGGCGAGGGGTAAAGCCGAGGGCAATTTACCGGGAAAGGAGGGGGGGCGTCGTCCTTGACGCTGCAGCAGCTTAGTGGCTATGCGATTGATTCTCAAGTGCTATTTGTCAGTGTTTAATTCGGGTTTTTGTGAGTCGTGTTGCAAAAAGGTGGTCTTTTGATATCATGCGCGCCATCGAATTTAGCAGTACCAGTCTTCATTAGCCTGAAGCCAAAGCCAGAATAACTGGCAAAAAAAAGACCCGGCAAAAAGCCGGGTCAAAAACCGTGATTAGCCTGATGAGGAGATATTCCAAGAGTCCGACCTAAGGTCCCTTGGTCTATCGACTGATCTCGCGACCAGCTGCACGCAATAATAATCATTATCATTTGCAAGTCAACTATTTTTACCCGCCTCATAGGAAATATCTTTCCTGTCGTTTTGCCAGACGCCGCGACCTGCCTCAGGTTCCGACGTTTACCTCGGTTTCAACCGCGTTATCTCAATAGACCTGTTCTGCGTCCAGTGACCTGTCCACCATGGCTTTTGCCATGTCGATCATGTGCACCACCGAAAACGCCAGGTCGCGGCGTGGGCCCTGCAGGTTGTCCGCTGACTCATGGGCGGAGGCGGCCGCACAGCGCAACAGGTCCGAGGCATGCGCCAAGGCTTCCTCGCGGCTGACGTGAGGGCTGACCTCGAAGAAGCGTTCGATGACTTGGGGATCTGAAACAGCGGGTTTCAAGTAATAATCCAGCGCGCGTTGGGCGGCGGCGCAGTTATTGAGTGAACTGAAGTCGCTGGTGGTTTCCGGCGCGGGCAGCGTGTTATCGGTGATATCCATGGTGAGTACCTATTCCGAGGGTGGAGCCGTTGGTGTTGGTAGAGAATAGTACTAACTGTATTCATGACCAAAAATTAAATACTACAATTTGTGTGTTGAGGGTCAGCCAGCGCGAAGTATTGTTCCGCCCATGGATAAATGGATTGAATTGGTCAAGGCCAAGATGAGTGAACTGCGGATCACTCAGGAAAAACTCGCAGAGCGTCTCGCCATGTCACAGGGTGGCGTCGGGCATTGGCTGAACAAGCGCCGGCAGCCCAGCCTCGATGACATGAACCGGGTGTTGCAGGAACTCGGATTGGGTTTTCTCGAGGTGGCCATGGTGCTCAGGGAGGTCGAGCAGGCGCAGGACGAGGGTGCAGAACCGGGATCGCTGGCGCAAAAGTACAACCCATACTTTCGTTACCCGGTGAGCGATTGGCGGGTCCTGTCGCAGGTGCGCGAGGCCCAGGTGCCGGCCTACGGCAACGGGCGCTCCGAGATGACGGATTACCATGCCCAGGGCGCAGCTTTCTGGTTGGTGGTGGTGGGGGATGCGATGACCGCACCCACAGGCATCAGCATTGCCCAGGACATGCTGATCCTGGTCGACCCGGCGGTGGAAGCGGTACCGGGCAAACTGGTGATCGCGCAATGGGCCGACAGCGCCGAAGCGACCTTTCGCAAGTTGATCGAGGAGGGCGGGCAACGTTATCTGGTGCCCTTGAATCCGACCTACCCCAAAGCCCTGTTTACCGAGCAGTGTCGGATCATCGGCGTGGTGGTACAGGCCACCGCGCGGTTTTAACCCGCCAGATCCTGGCTCACAGGACCTGGCAGTGACTCGCGGTTACTCCAGCTCGACCAGCGCGCTGCCTTCGGTGACCATCTCGCCTTCCTGGCAATACAAGGCCTTGATCACGCCATCCTGGGGCGCCCGAATGCTGTGCTCCATCTTCATCGCTTCGAGCACCACCAGCGGCGCACCGGCTTCTACTGTCTGCCCAGGCTCGACCAACACCCGGACAATGCTGCCATTCATCGGGGCGGTCAGGCCGCCTTGATGGCTGTGGCTGGCTTCAACCGCGGCAATCGGATCGTACTCGCTGATGCAACGCAACTCGCCTGCCCACTGCAGGTACAGATGCTGGTCCTGGCGAATCGCCCGCAACTGGCGGCGCAGCCCCTGATGCTCGACACGCAACTGCTCATCCTTGAGCTCGGCGGTGTGGGCGTTGGTCGGCGCCAGGGTAATGGCCCGGTCCTGGCCTTCACAGCACAGGTGCAGGGTGGTTTCAGCCGGCAAGCCGGCACGAAAGCCATTGCCGTTGGCCCAGGGTGAGCTCGGGTCGTCGCCGCGCACGTTGGGGCGCCGGCTTTGGGCGAAGGCCTGGGCGGCAGCGTGCCAGAACTCATCATTGAGTGCCTGGGGCGCCGGCAGCAATTGTTCCTGGTAGCGTGGGATAAATCCGGTGTCCAGTTCGGCTGCGGCGAATGCCGGGTGTGCGACGATTCTGCGCAAGAAGCTGATGTTGGTCTTCAAGCCGCCAATGGCGAACTCATCGAGCATGCTCAGCAAGCGCAGGCGTGCCTGTTCGCGGTCCTCGCCCCAGGCAATCAGCTTGCCGAGCATCGGGTCATAGTACGGCGAAACCACGTCGCCTTCCTCGACGCCACTGTCCACTCGACGTCCCGGGCCCGGGGCTGATTCGCGGTACAGCGCCAGGTGCCCGGTAGCCGGCAGGAAGTCGTTGCTCGGGTCTTCGGCGTACAGACGCACTTCGATCGCATGGCCGATCAGCGGCACCTGCGCCTGGGTCATCGGCAGTGGCTCGCCCTGGGCGACGCGAATTTGCCAGGCCACCAGGTCCAGGCCGGTGATGGCTTCGGTAACCGGGTGTTCAACCTGCAGGCGGGTGTTCATTTCCATGAAGAAAAACTCGCCACGCGAGTCCAGCAGGAACTCCA
Organism: Pseudomonas sp. P5_152; assembly: GCF_033989915.1. Classification (NCBI taxonomy): domain Bacteria; kingdom Pseudomonadati; phylum Pseudomonadota; class Gammaproteobacteria; order Pseudomonadales; family Pseudomonadaceae; genus Pseudomonas; species Pseudomonas sp. P5_152. Next base: position 5,056,282 of record NZ_JASFAH010000002.1, read on the forward strand.
CGGTGCCGGCACCGACATAACCGATGGCCTGGGCAGCCCGTACCGCCGCTTCGCCCATGGCTTTACGCAGCTCGGCGCTGAGGCCGGGGGCCGGGGCTTCTTCCACCACCTTCTGGTGGCGACGCTGAATCGAGCAGTCCCGTTCGTTGAGGTACAGGCAGTTGCCGTGTTGGTCGGCGAACACCTGGATTTCCACATGGCGCGGCTTGAGCAGGTACTTTTCCACCAGCATCCGCGAGTCGCCGAACGATGACAGCGCTTCACGCTGGGCCGAGGCCAGGGCTTCGGCCAGTTGGCTGGTGTCCTCGACCACTTTCATGCCCTTGCCGCCGCCACCGGCCGTGGCCTTGAGCAGCACCGGGTAGCCGATACGTTCGGCGGCAACGCGGAAGGTTTCCAGGTCCTGGGCTTGCCCGTGATACCCCGGGACCAGCGGCACGCCGGCGGTTTCCATCAAGGCCTTGGCGGCAGACTTGCTGCCCATGGCGTCGATGGCCGAGGCCGGTGGGCCGAGGAAAATCAGCCCGGCGTTTTCGATGGCGCGGGCAAAGCCGGCGTTCTCCGAAAGGAAGCCGTAGCCGGGGTGAATCGCCTGGGCGCCACTGGCCTTGGCCGCGGCCAGCAATTTGTCGATCTGCAGGTAGCTGTCGGCCGCTTTGCTGCCGCCCAGGTCCACGCGGATATCCGCTTCGCGGCTGTGGCGTGCGTCACGGTCAGTGGCGCTGTGCACGGCCACGGTGGTCAGGCCCAGGGCCTTGGCGGTGCGCATGACCCGGCAAGCGATTTCGCCGCGGTTGGCCACCAGCAGGGTGGTGAGTACAGGTGCGCTCATCAACGCGGCTCCTTGGTGGTGGATGCTGTCTGCCAGCTCGGCGGACGTTTGTGCAGGAAGGCGCGCAAGCCTTCCTGGCCTTCGGGGCTGACGCGGATCCGGGCAATGGCGTTTTCGCAGTAACGGCGCAGGGCTGGGTTCAGTGCGCCGCTGCCGACTTCACGCAGCAATTCTTTGCTCGAGCGCATGGCTTGCGGGCTGTTGAGCAGCAGGTTGCTGATCCAGCTTTCGACCTGTGACTCCAGCTCGCTGGCCGGATAGCTTTCGCTGAGCAGGCCCAGTTCCCGGGCCCGCTGGCCACTGAAGCGCTCGGCTGTCAGCGCATAACGACGGGCTGCACGCTCACCGATGGCTTGCACGACGAAGGGGCTGATCACCGCTGGCGCCAGGCCGATGCGCACTTCCGACAGGCAGAACTGCGCGTCGTCGGTGCCGATCGCCAGGTCGCAGCAACTGACCAGGCCCACCGCGCCGCCAAAGGCCGCGCCTTGGACCACGGCCAGGGTCGGCAGCTTCAGCTTGGCCAGGTTGTACATCAACTCGGCGAGCTCACGGGCATCGTCCAGGTTGGTGTGGTAATCGAGCTCGGCCGATTGCTGCATCCAGGCCAGGTCGGCGCCGGCACTGAAGTGCTTGCCGCGGCCGCGCACCAGCAGGAAACGCAGGCTTGGATCGGCCTGGACCTTGTCCAGCGCCAGGATCAGTTCACGAATCATCTCGGCGTTGAACGCGTTGTTCTTGGCTTCGCGGCTGAGCCAGAGCGTGGCGAAACCACGGGGATCGGTCAGCAGTTCCAGGGTATTGAAGTCGCTCATGTGTAACCTCTGCACAACTCTTCGATGCAGGCGTCGGGCTTGCCGGCGAACGTCATTGCGCTTATCTCAAGCGCTCTTTTCGCGGGTAGCCTGGCGCCTGCGGGATCACATCCGGAACACGCCAAAGCGGGTCGGTTCGACCGCTGCGTTCAGCGAAGCGGACAACGCCAGCGCCAGCACGTCACGGGTTTGCGCCGGGTCAATGACCCCGTCGTCCCACAAACGTGCACTGGAGTAGTAGGGGTGGCCCTGTTCTTCGTACTGATCGAGGATCGGCTGCTTGATCTCGGCTTCCTGGGCTGCGCTGAAGTCCTGGCCGCTGCGTTCGGCCTGCTCGCGCTTGACCTGCACCAGCACGCCTGCGGCCTGCTCGGCCCCCATCACGCCGATGCGCGCGTTGGGCCACATCCACAGGAACCGTGGATCGTAGGCGCGCCCGCACATGCCGTAGTTGCCGGCGCCGAAACTGCCGCCAATGATCACCGTGAACTTCGGCACCTTGGCACAGGCCACCGCGGTCACCAGTTTGGCGCCGTGCTTGGCGATGCCGCCGGCTTCGTACTTCTGGCCAACCATGAAGCCGGTGATGTTTTGCAGGAACAGCAGGGGAATCCCGCGCTGGCAGGCCAGTTCGATGAAGTGCGCGCCTTTCTGCGCGGCTTCGGCGAAGAGGATGCCGTTGTTGGCGAGGATTGCGATCGGGTATCCGTGCAGATGGGCAAAACCGCACACCAGGGTGGTGCCGAACAGCGCCTTGAACTCATCGAATACCGAGCCGTCGACCAGGCGCGCGATCACTTCACGCACATCAAACGGTTGCTTGGCGTCAGCCGGAACCACGCCGTACAGCTCGTCGCTGGCAAACAGCGGGGCAATCGGCGTGCGCTGCTGCAGCTCGCCCAGCTTGCGCCAGTTGAGGTTGGCGACGCTGCGCCGGGCCAGGGCCAGGGCGTGTTCGTCGCTGTCGGCGTAGTGGTCGGCAACCCCGGAAATCTTGCAGTGCACATCGGCCCCGCCGAGGTCTTCGGCACTCACCACTTCACCGGTCGCGGCTTTCACCAGCGGTGGCCCGGCGAGGAAAATCGTCGCCTGCTCACGCACCATAATGGCTTCGTCGGCCATGGCCGGCACATAAGCCCCACCGGCGGTGCAGGAACCCATGACCACGGCGATCTGGGGAATGCCCATGGCGCTCATGTTGGCCTGGTTGAAGAAGATCCGGCCGAAGTGCTCACGGTCCGGGAACACCTCATCCTGGCGTGGCAGGTTGGCTCCGCCGGAGTCCACCAGGTAGATGCACGGCAGGCGATTCTGCTGGGCAATGGTCTGGGCCCGCAGGTGTTTTTTCACCGTCAGTGGGTAGTAGGAGCCGCCTTTGACCGTGGCATCGTTGGCAACGATCATGCATTCGACGCCTTCGACCCGGCCGATGCCGGCAATCACACCCGCTGCCGGCACGTCTTCGCCATACACCTGGTACGCCGCCAACTGGCTGATTTCCAGGAAGGGCGAGCCGGGATCGAGCAAGCGGTTGATCCGCTCGCGGGGCAACAGTTTACCCCGTGAGGTATGCCGCTCCTGGGCCTTGGCGCCGCCGCCTTGCTGGACCTGGGCGAGCAGGGTGTGCAGCGCGTCGACCTGGGCAAGCATCGCCGCGCTGTTAGTGGCGAACTCCGCCGAACGGGGGTTGAGCTGGGTGTGCAGGATGGCCATGGACAGCTCCGTTAGCGGGTTTCGTTAAACAGTTCGCGACCGATCAGCATGCGACGGATCTCACTGGTGCCGGCACCGATTTCGTACAGCTTGGCGTCGCGCAGCAGGCGGCCGGCCGGGAATTCGTTGATATAGCCGTTGCCCCCCAGGATCTGGATCGCGTCGAGGGCCATCTGGGTGGCGCGTTCGGCGCTGTAGAGGATTACCCCGGCGGCGTCCTTGCGGGTGGTTTCGCCACGCTCGCACGCCTGGGCCACCGCATACAGGTAGGCGCGGCTGGCGTTGAGCTGGGTGTACATGTCGGCGACCTTGCCCTGGATCAGCTGGAATTCGCCGATGCTCTGGCCGAACTGCTTGCGGTCGTGGATGTAGGGCACGATCAGGTCCATGCAGGCTTGCATGATCCCGGTCGGGCCGCCGGACAGGACCACGCGCTCATAGTCCAGGCCGCTCATCAGGACTTTCACGCCACCGTTGAGCACGCCAAGGATGTTCTCCTGCGGGACTTCGACGTCGTCGAAGAACAGCTCGCAGGTGTTGGAGCCACGCATGCCCAGCTTGTCGAATTTGTTGCTGCGGTTGAAGCCTTTCCAGTCACGCTCGACGATGAACGCGGTGATCCCGTGTGGACCCTTTTCCAGGTCGGTCTTGGCGTAGATCACATAGGTATTGGCGTCCGGACCGTTGGTGATCCAGGTCTTGCTGCCGTTGAGCACATAGTGGTCGCCGCGTTTATCGGCACGCAGCTTCATCGATACCACGTCGGAACCGGCATTCGGCTCGCTCATGGCCAGCGCGCCGATGTGTTCGCCGCTGATCAGCTTGGGCAGGTACTTGGTTTTCTGCTCGTGGTTGCCGTTACGGTTGATCTGGTTGACGCACAGGTTGGAGTGGGCGCCGTAGGACAGGGCGACCGACGCCGAACCGCGGCTGATTTCTTCCATCGCGACCACGTGGGCCAGGTAACCCAGGCCGGCACCGCCGTACTCTTCCGCGACCGTGATGCCCAGCAGCCCCATGTCGCCGAACTTGCGCCACAGGTCCGCGGGGAACAGGTTGTCGATGTCGATCTGGGCGGCGCGGGGCGCAATCTCTTTGCTGACGAATGCGCGGACCTGGTCACGCAGCATGTCGATAGTTTCGCCGAGGGCAAAGTTCAGAGACGGATAGCTCATGGGGCACCTTTAAACTTGTTTTTATCAATGGAGAATCGGCCTGCGATGCGCGCCGAGTCGACTGTCACCTTTACGTTAACGTAAACCTGAGACGAATGGCTGTCAATCGCCCTTTACGTTAACGTCAACTTGAGCGACTCTGTAGGAGCTGAGCTTGCTCGCGATGAACGATAATGTGCACTTTCAGCCTAACTGCGGCAGGCCTATCGCGGGCAAGCCTCGCTCCTAAAATAAAGACAATAGGGGTCGTCATGGATCAACACAGTGCTCACCCACAGCACAGCTACACCCGTGGCTCACAGGACAAAGCCTTGCTGGCGATGACCATTGGCCAGGCATTCGACAACACGGTCGCCCGCAACCCGCAGGGCGAAGCGTTGGTGGTCCGCCACCAGCAGTTGCGCTACAGCTGGACGCAACTGGCCGAGGCGGTGGAGCTGCACGCCAGGGCGCTGCTGGCGCTAGGCCTGCAGGCCGGGGACCGCCTCGGTGTCTGGGCGCCCAATTGTGCCCAGTGGTGCATCAGCCAGTTCGCCAGTGCGAAGATCGGGGTGATCCTGGTCAACATCAACCCAGCCTATCGCAGCTCGGAGCTGGAGTACGTGCTCAAGCAGTCCGGTTGCCAGTGGCTGGTATGTGCCGGCTCCTTCAAGACCTCCGATTACCACGCCATGCTGCAAGGCCTGGCGCCGGAGCTGGCGCAACACCCGGTCGGCCAATTGCAGTGCGAGCGCCTGCCGCAACTGCGCGGCGTCATCAGCCTCGACCCGCAGCCACCCGCAGGCTTCCTGCCCTGGTCGCAACTGACGGAGCTGGGGGCTGGGGTGCCGCCCGAACAGCTCAAGGCGCGGCAGAACAGCCTGCATTTCGACCAGGCCGTGAACATTCAGTACACCTCCGGCACCACCGGTTTCCCCAAGGGAGCCACCCTCAGTCACTACAACATCCTCAACAATGGCTACATGGTCGGCGAAAGCCTCGGGCTGACGGCAGACGATCGCCTGGTGATCCCGGTGCCGCTGTATCACTGCTTCGGCATGGTGATGGGCAATCTGGGGTGCATCACCCATGGCACCACCATGATCTACCCCAACGACGCTTTCGACCCCTTGCTGACCCTGGAAACCGTAGCCCAGGAACAGGCCACTGGCTTGTATGGCGTGCCGACCATGTTCATCGCCATGCTCGATCACCCGCGACGCAAGGAGTTTGACCTGTCGTCCCTGCGCACCGGCATCATGGCCGGGGCGACCTGCCCGATCGAAGTGATGCGCCGGGTCATCAGCGAAATGCACATGAACGAAGTGCAGATTGCCTACGGCATGACGGAAACCAGTCCGGTGTCGTTGCAGACCGGTCCTGCGGACAATCTGGAGCTGCGGGTGACCACCGTCGGCCGCACCCAGCCGCAATTGGAAAGCAAGATCATCGATGAGGCCGGCAACCTCGTGCCCCGCGGCACCATTGGTGAACTGTGCACCCGCGGCTACAGCGTGATGCTCGGCTACTGGAACAACCCCGAAGGCACCGCTGAAGCCATCGACCAGGCGGGCTGGATGCACACCGGCGACCTGGCGACCATGAACGAAGAGGGCTACGTGTGCATTGCCGGGCGTAACAAGGACATGATCATTCGTGGCGGTGAGAATATTTACCCGCGCGAGCTGGAAGAGTTCTTCTTCACCCACCCGGCGGTGGCGGACGTGCAGGTAATTGGCATTCCGTGCGAGAAGTATGGCGAGGAGATTGTCGCCTGGATCAAGTTCCACCCCGGCCACAGCGCCAACGAGCTTGAACTGCAAACCTGGTGCAAGGAGCGCATTGCCCACTTCAAGACGCCACGTCACTTCAAGTTCGTCGAGGAGTTCCCGATGACCGTGACCGGCAAGATCCAGAAGTTCAAGATGCGCGAGATCTCTATCGAGGAGCAGCGCAAGACCAAGGGCTGACGGTGGGGGCGGGGCGCAAGCGGGCGCCGCAAGCAGGCGCCCAAAGCCACTGTAGGAGCGAGCTTGCTCGCGAAGGCGATCGTACACCCAGCATGGGTGTTGAATGCATCGCCGCTATCGCGAGCAGGCCCGCTCACACGGTGGGCACACCCAAACCCCAGACAGCACAAAGGGGAGCCGAAGCTCCCCTTTAATTTGTCGTTGCGTGCTCTTTTTTTATTATTAAGGGGCGGTTTATTGTTGTTTTTGGCAACCGTGGCCCTTTACCGCTGTTTTGTGCGACCCCCATGCGGGGTCAAGAGCAAACGTATTTTTTTGAGCGCTGATCTGCTTTCTCGCCAAGCGATCCAACCAGTTCGGGAGCTACCTGAAGGTAGTTTTATTGTTCTCTGCCCGGTTGCGGGTCACTGCAAGCAGCACCCTGAAAAGCACACCTTCTCCAAAAAAATCTGTTAGCTGCGTCTCTGCCGTGTTGTTTTTGTTATGTCAGAGTCGTTACGTCTTATTTTTATTAGGTTTGCCGCTTTTTTTGTTCTTGTTATGCCATAGAGATAGCAGAACCCGTGCCAACTTTTAAAATCCCTTTAAAATCAATTATTTAGCATTTTTTCGAAAAAAACCTGACGCAAAAATCCTTCAGGTTGTTTCCGTGTTACTCGTTTTGTTGCGGGGCGGTAACACCCCGCGACACATTTACTGGGCGCTGCGGGCCTTGGCCACGCGCGAACCCGTTACTCGCCCCAGGACGTCGCAGATCTGCTGGCCGGCCACCAGCAACTGCTGCATATCCACCCCCGTCTCGATCCCCAGGCCGTTGAGCAGGTACAGCACGTCTTCGGTGGCCACGTTACCGCTGGCGCCCTTGGCGTACGGGCAACCGCCCAGGCCGGCGATGGAGCTGTCGAACACCGCGATGCCTTCCAGCAGGCTGGCATAGACGTTGGCCATGGCCTGGCCGTAGGTGTCATGGAAGTGGCCGGCCAGCTTGTCCCGTGGCACCTGCGCGCCCACTACCTCGAACATCCGGCGGGTAGCGCCGGCGGTACCGGTGCCGATGGTGTCACCCAGGGACACCTCATAGCAGCCCATGGCATACAGCTCGCGGGCGACCAGGGCCACCTGCTCCGGGGCCACGTCACCTTCGTACGGACAGCCCAGCACACAGGACACGTAACCGCGCACGCTGACGCCGTGTTGGCGGGCGGCGTCCATGATCGGCACAAATCGCTCCAGGCTTTCGCTGATCGAGCAATTGATGTTGCGTTGCGAGAAGGCTTCGGAGGCGGCGGCGAACACCGCGACTTCCTTGACCCCTGCGGCCATGGCGTCTTCGAACCCCCGCAGGTTGGGCGCCAGCGCGCCGTAGGTGACCCCGGGTTTACGCTGGATTTGCGCGAACACCTCGGCGGAGCCGGCCATCTGCGGTACCCACTTGGGCGAAACGAAGCTACCGACTTCGATGTAATCGAGGCCTGCGGCCGTCAACGCGTCGACCAGCCGCACCTTGTCGGCGATGCTGATCGGCTGGGCTTCGTTTTGCAGGCCATCGCGCGGGCCGACTTCGATCAGGCGTACATGGGAGGGGAGGGGCATATCAGGTTCACCTGTGGTTAGGAGTGTGAAGGCGCGGCCTGCTGGCTCTTGAGGGTCTGTTCCAGCGCCTGGACGCAGCGCTCTTCGGCGGTGTCGAGTTCCAGCTTCATCTGTTCGATGTCCAGCAGCTGCTGTTCGAGCTGTTCACGGCGCTCGCTGATTTTTGCCAGCATGCTGTTCAACTGCTTGGTGTTACCGCTGGTGGGGTCGTAGAGTTCGATCAGTTCGCGGCATTCGGCCAGGGAAAAGCCAATGCGCTTGCCCCGCAGGATCAGCTTCAGGCTGACCTTGTCCCGAGGCGAGTAGATCCGCTCCTGCCCGCGCCGCTCGGGACTCAGCAGTCCTTGTTCTTCATAAAAGCGAATGGCGCGGGTGGTGATGTCGAGCTCGCGGGCGAGGTCGGAAATGCTGTAGGTCTGGCTGCTCATGGCGCGCTCGAAAAAGGGGCTTGGCGCTAAGCTAATGTCAGCTTGACGTAAACGTCAAGCAGCAAGCACTGCGCCAGCCCTGATTGTCCGATACCCGCCCTCAAGCCTGCTGCTTGTCCAGCTTCTTCTCGTGCGCGGTGACCTGCTGGCACAACTCGATCATCTGCTCGCGCATCCAGCGGTTGGCCGGGTCCTGGTCGGTGCTTTCGTGCCAGTACAGGTGCGTTGCCACCGGGGGCACATCGTTGACCGGCAGCAAGAATGATTGCAGTTCATGGCGGCGGGCAAAACGCTCCGGCACGGTCATCACCATGTCGGTCTGCTGCAGGACCTGGGAGGCCATCAGGTAATGCTGCGACCGCAGGGCGATCTTGCGCTGGATGCCCATCTTGCCCAGTGCCAGGTCGACATGGCCCAGGCCGCTGCGGCGGCTGGAAATATGGATGTGGGTCAGGGACAGGTAATCGTCGAGACTGAATTTTTCCTTGCCGGCCATGGGGTGGCCCTTGCGCATGGCGCAGACGTAGCGGTCTTCCATCAGCTTGACGTGGCGCACTTGCGGGTCGGTGTTGAGCGGCGCATCGACGGCGAAGTCCAGGCGGCCGGCGGCCAGTTCCTTGGTGGTTTCGCGGCGCTTGGACAGGAAACTCTCGATGATCACGCCCGGGGCCAGGCGGCGCAGGCGCTGGAACAACGGCGGCAGGATCACCGCTTCCGTGAGGTCGGTCATGCTGATGCGGTAAGTCTTGACCGCCTGCAACGGGTTGAAGATCCGACTTTCCTGGACCGATACCCGCAACAGCGAGAGCGCGTTGCGCACCGGGCCGATGATGTTCTGCGCCATGGGTGTTGGCACCATGCCCTGGGCCGTGCGTACGAATAGCGGGTCGTTGAAGGTCTCGCGCAGGCGGGCCAGAGCGTTGGACACTGCGGGTTGGGTAATGCCGACGATCTGCCCGGCACGGGTCAGGTTGGCTTCGGTGTAGATGGCATCGAAGACGATGAAAAGGTTGAGGTCGACCTTGCTCAGATTCATGTCACTACGCTCTTGTTTTAGGTGGGCTCGATAAGTCGATCATATATCGGTGATGAATGTTAATACACGCCGAGAATAGGCTAGGTAAATTATCAACGCTGATCTAGCATCAATTCATGCCCTCAAATACGACTTCATCACCTCGTCAAAAAAGGTAGCTGCCCATGGATTTCGCTTATTCGCCCAAGGTTCAGGAATTGCGTGAACGCGTGACTGCGTTCATGGATGCTCACGTTTATCCAGCCGAAGCCGTGTTTGAGCGCCAGGTCGCCGAAGGCGATCGCTGGCAGCCCACCGCGATCATGGAAGAACTGAAAAGCAAGGCCAAGGCCGAAGGCCTGTGGAACCTGTTCCTGCCGGAATCGGAACTGGGCGCCGGCCTGAGCAACCTCGAATACGCACCGTTGGCGGAGATCATGGGTCGCTCCCTGCTGGGGCCGGAACCCTTCAACTGCTCGGCGCCGGACACCGGCAATATGGAAGTGCTGGTGCGCTACGCCAACGAAGAGCAGAAACAGCGTTGGCTCGAACCGCTGCTGCGCGGCGAGATTCGTTCGGCGTTCGCCATGACCGAGCCAGACGTAGCTTCATCCGATGCCACCAACATGGCGGCCCGCGCCGAGCGCGATGGCGACCAGTGGGTAATCAATGGCAAAAAATGGTGGACCTCCGGGGCCTGCGACCCGCGCTGCAAGATTCTTATCTTCATGGGCCTGAGCAACCCGGATGCGCCGCGCCATGCGCAGCACTCGATGATCCTGGTGCCGGTGGACACCCCCGGGGTAAAAATCCTGCGTCCGCTGCCGGTGTTCGGCTACGACGATGCGCCCCACGGTCACGCCGAAGTGCTGTTCGAAAACGTCCGTGTGCCCTACGAAAACGTACTGTTGGGCGAGGGGCGTGGTTTCGAGATCGCTCAGGGTCGCCTCGGCCCGGGCCGCATTCACCACTGCATGCGTTCGATCGGGATGGCCGAGCGCGCGCTGGAATTGATGTGCAAGCGCTCGGTCAATCGCACCGCCTTCGGCAAACCGCTGGCACGCCTGGGCGGTAACATCGACAAGATTGCCGACTCGCGGATGGAAATCGACATGGCACGCCTGCTGACCCTCAAGGCTGCCTACATGATGGACACCGTGGGTAACAAAGTGGCGAAAAGCGAAATCGCCCAGATCAAGGTGGTCGCCCCGAACGTGGCCTTGCGCGTCATCGACCGGGCGATCCAGATCCATGGCGGTGCCGGGGTGTCCAACGATTTCCCGCTGGCCTACATGTACGCCATGCAACGCACCTTGCGCCTGGCCGATGGCCCGGACGAAGTGCACCGTGCGGCGATCGGCAAGTTCGAAATCGGCAAGTATGTGCCCAAGGAAATGCTGCGTAGCGGCCAGTAAACCGCGCCCCTCCTGGCACCCGCCCGCGCCTATGGCGTGGGCGGGTGCTGGCGTTTCTGTCCTAGGCCGGCAGCGCCTGCTCGCCGCGACCAAAACGCTCGCGATACACCGACGGCGCCAGCCCGACCACCGTGCGAAATGCCACACGAAAACTTTCCACACTGCGATAGCCGCACTGCTGCGCGATCTGCTCTGTGGTGTGCCGGCTGCTTTCCAGCAGTTCGCGGGCGCGGGCCAGGCGTTGCTGTTGCAGCCAGGACTTGGGCGAGGCCCCGGTGGCTTCGCTGAAACGGCGCAGGAAAGTACGCTCGCTCATTGCTGCCTGGCTGGCCAGGTCGCGCACTTCCAGCGGTTCATGTAAACGCTCGCGAGCCCATTGCATCACCCGTGACAGGTCGCTGCGGGGTGTGCGACTGACGGGGGCGGGGATGAACTGCGCCTGGCCGCCGCTGCGTTGCGGTGACATCACCAAGCGGCGCGCCACCGAGTTGGCCACCTGGGTGCCAAAATCTCGCGCCACCAGGTGCAGGCAGGCATCGATGCCGGCGGCACTGCCGGCCGAGGTGATCAACTGGCCCGAGTCCACGTACAGCACGTCCGGGTCCACCAGGATGTTGGGGTAGCGCGCGCCCAATTCGTCGGTGTAGCGCCAGTGGGTCGTGGCGCGCAAGCCGTCGAGCAGACCGCTGGCCGCCAGGACAAATACCCCGGAACAGATCGACACCAGGCGCGCCCCGCGCCCGTGGGCCCGGCACAATGCCGCCAACAGGGCGGCGGGCACCGGATCGCTGCGGCTGCGCCAGCCGGGAATAATGATGGTGCGGGCGGTTTCCAGCAGTTCCATGCCGCCATCGGCCAATACCTGAATGCCGCCGGTAGCCCGCATCGGACCCTGGTCGACGGCGACGATCTGGTGCTGGTACCAGGGGAAGTCGAACTCGGGCCGTGCCAGGCCGAAGATCTCCACCGCAATGCCAAACTCAAAAGTGCAGAGGCCGTCGTAGGCCAGGATCGCTACAGAACCGGGGGTGCGGTGCATTTGGCGGAAAGTTCCCAGTGAGTGTCTTGTGCGCCACTGTAGCGCTTCAGGTCGATTCGATACAGTGCTGGCAAGCCCACACTTGCTTTGGAGAACACCCATGACCAGCCTGGTTCGCGCCATTCCTGCCGCCCCTTGCGCCGTTGCGCTGATGCATTTCAGCAACCGCCTGACCTTTGAAACCGATTGTTCCGACGTCTTCAGCAGCCAGGAGGCGGGTGCAGTGGATTTTGTTCTGGTGGATGTGCGTGGGCCTTTGGCTTACCAGCGCGGACATCTACCGGGGGCGATCAACATTCCCGGCCGCCTGATCACGGCCGGATTGTTGGCGGGCTACCCCAAGGACACTTTGTTCGTGGTGTATTGCGCCGGCCCCCATTGCAACGGCGCCAACAAGGCCGCGGTGAAACTGGCGGCGCTGGAGTACCCGGTCAAGGAAATGATCGGCGGTGTGACCGGGTGGCTGGATGAAGGATTCGAGTTGAGTGACGCAGGCGCAGCCCGGGCCGAGGTGGCGATTGGCTGCGAGTGTTGAGCGTGCGTTACCGGGAGGCGGCGGTTGCGGCGAGGTGCCACTGATCCAGCGTCACTTGCAGCCAGTCGTACACCTGGCGGTACGCGGCGCTGTGGTCCTGGTTGCGGGGCAGGGGCGATTCGTCGGCGAAATGGACGTTGAGCTCGGCAACCGACTCGGCATTCCATTCCGGGTGGAACTGCAAGCCGACACGGGTCGGGCCGACGTCATACATTTGCTCTGCACATATCGCGCTGCTGGCCAACAGCCGGGCAGCGGGCGGCAGGTCAATCGCGTCTTCGTGCCACTCAAGGACCTTTAATGCCGCGCCATCGGCAAAGTTTACGGCGGTCCAGCCGGTTTCAGTCGTGGCCATGCGCCGCACCTGGCCGCCCAGGCTCAGGGCCAGCAATTGCGCCCCCAGGCAGATGGCGAACACCGGCGCCCCCTGCGCCAAGCTGGCAGCCAACCACTGGCGTTCTTGCGCCAGCCACGCGGGACCGGCGTTGGATTCGTAAGGCCCTCCCAGGATAATCACCGGGGCCGCACTCGCTGCAGGCAGGTGCCCGAGGTCGGCGCGGAATATCTCCAGGGTCAGGCCCCGGGATTGCGCCCAGGTGGCAATGGCTCCCGGGCCTTCGGCAGGGTGGTGCTGAATCAACTGCAATGTATTTGAAGGTGCGGACATGGGCTGGAAACCGTCGCAGGTGAATGTCGGACTGCGCAGTCATCATGAAGCAAAGCGTGGCGCGTCTGTAGGCCATTTCAGCGCGTCGGCGCAGGGGGGCATTGACGCTCCTACCTTCGCCACTTTTCTATAACTATTTGTCGCATATACACAATTTGCTCGCTGGGTGCAGCTCTAGACTGCCGGCCACTTCGATAAATACTAGCCACAAGCTACCGTCGAAGTTGCCAATAAGAGTCTCCGCACACAGGAGTTATAAATGAAGAAGCTAGTGATGTTCGGTGCTCTGGCACTGTCCGTGTTGTCCCTCTCGGCTGTAGCCGCAGACGCCAAGCCGATCCGTATCGGTATCGAAGCTGGTTACCCGCCGTTCTCGATGAAAACCCCTGACGGCAAGCTGACCGGTTTCGACGTGGACATCGGCGACGCGCTGTGCGCGCAGATGCAAGTCAAGTGCACCTGGGTCGAGCAGGAATTCGATGGCCTGATTCCCGCGCTCAAGGTCAAGAAAATCGACGCGATCCTGTCGTCCATGACCATCACTGACGACCGCAAGAAGAACGTCGACTTCAGCATCAAGTACTACCACACCCCGGCACGTTTCGTGATGAAGGCTGGATCCGACATCAAGGACCCGCTGACCGAGCTCAAGGGTAAGAAAGTCGGGGTTCTGCGTGCCAGTACCCACGACCGTTTCGCCACCGAAGTGCTGCAGCCGGCCGGTATCGTCCTGGTGCGGTACGGCTCCCAGCAGGAAGTCAACCTGGACATGGTCTCCGGCCGCCTCGACGCGATGCTGGCCGACTCGGTCACCCTGGACGACGGTTTCCTGAAAACCGACGCCGGTAAAGGTTTTGCGTTTGTTGGCCCGACCTATGAAGACGCGAAGTACTTCGGCGGCGGTGCGGGCATTGCCGTGCGCAAGGGCGATAAGGAGCTGGCGGACAAGTTCAACACCGCTATCACTGAAATCCGCGCCAATGGCAAGTACAAGCAAGTACAGGACAAGTACTTCAATTTCGACGTTTACGGCGAGTAATTTCAGCGTTGGAAAAGGTGGCCACCGTTGACGCGGCTGCCACTTTTTTACAAGCACCGGAGTGCCGGCCCAGCAAAAACCACAGATCTCGGCAATACCCCCATCCCCCGTAGCAGCTGTCGAGGCTGCGTTCGAGGACGCAGTCCTCGCCGCCCTTGACCAAGGTCGCCGCACTCCGGCCTCCATCCATTCCCCACTTCCGCTCGCATGCTACGCTGCCCCGCGAACCCGCCCGATTAAAGGAAGGTCCATGCTCAAGTTGTTTGCCGTATTTCTGTTGCTGGTATCCCCGGTCATCCAGGCCCAATCGGTGCTGCACGACGATCTGCCGCTGCAGTACCTCGAACAATCGACCCCCGGCTCGGCCAATCAGCCGCTGGTGATTTTTCTTCATGGCTACGGCAGCAACGAGGCGGATCTGTTTAGTCTCAAGGAGGGATTGCCGGCGTCCTATACCTATTTGGCAGTACGTGCGCCGCAGGTGCTGGAGCAGGGCAGTTATCAGTGGTTTCACAAGAAGGGGGACGGGGCGTACGACGGCGACAGCGATGACTTGCAGCGCAGTGCCGCGTTGCTGGCGGACTTTGTCACGAAGGCGGCGAACAAGTATCACACCACGGCCGATCGGGTATTCCTGATGGGCTTCAGTCAGGGCGCGATCATGTCTTACGAGGTCGCGCTGCGTCATCCCACGGCGGTGCGTGGGATAGCGGCGTTGAGTGGCAAGGTGCTGCCGGTGCTGCGCAGTCAGCTCAAGGCCGACCCGGCGCTGGCCTCGCTGGCGATTTTCATCGGACACGGCATGGATGACCAGCGCTTGCCCTTCACCGATGGCAGTGACGCCAACAGCCTGTTGTCGGGGCTGGGCCTGGTGCCCAAGTTCCATGCGTATCCGGGGCTCGGGCACAGTATCAGCGAGCGGGAGATCGAGGACCTCAACGCCTGGCTGTTACGACTTAATCAGTAGCTCACCGGGTTATTTTTCGCCGAGGATGCTCTTCACCAGGGCCGCGTGCCCGGCCTGGTCGTCGGCGCGGGAGATGATCTGAATCAGCATCATCTGCGTGCCGGAGCCGGCCAGCAGGCTGGTGTTGAGGGTCGGGCCGCCGCCCTGGGTGGCGGTGAAGTCGATCTGGCGCAGGCCGAGGCCTTTGATGGTCAGGCTTTTTTCGCTTTGTTTGTTGAAACCGGCCAGGGCTTCGCGTTGCTGGCTGGCGAAACCGGAGATGGACTCGTCGAGAAATACCGCGTCGTTGTCCTTGACGCTGAGGCCTTCGGGCAGGGTGTTTTCGGCGATGATCAGCACGGTTTTGCTTTGCTGATTGGTGTACATGGTGCCCTTGGCGCCGGACGTGCCATTGGACGCATCACCGCCGGGCAATGGGTTGGCAATAAAACCCTTGGGCAGGCTGAAGGTGAATTTGTTGCCCAGCACCGCGACTTTTTCCGCGGTTGCAGTCTTGGTCGTCGGCTGGCTGGCGGCGTAGACGCTGGCGGCGCCGAAGGTGGTGAGCGCTGTCAGCAACAGAACAGCGGCTTTACTGACGATGATTTTTTTCAGCAGCGACATGCGAGTCTCCGGGTGTGATCGCGCGGGGTGACGATCATCCCACGGGGTCCCTCACTCACTCCAGCACGAACTTGCCGGCGGCTCGGTTCTCAGGGTTTGACCGACGGCGCCGTCCCGCTGCGCAGGTGTGAGGGCGCGGCCCGCCGCTTGGTTAGCAGCAGCATCACCAGCGCCACCGCACTGCGAGCACAAAGGCCCAGCCGCCCCAGAGCGGCAAGGTCAAGGTCAAGGCCAGGGTCAGGCAAAAGGCCGCGAAGGCGTACATGCCGGTAGCGGTGGCGCGGAGCAGCGCGGCGGTGAATGCCGGCCCCCGGGTTTGCTGGGAGAACACCGCCATTACGCTGCCAAGCACCGGGAATACCGCGAGCAAACCGCTCCAGCGCTCACCCAGGGTGCTGGCGAACCAGGTCACCGCCAGGGTCAGCAACGCCCCGGCCAGCATGCGCAGCAACAGTTTGTCGGACTTCGGCGCGGGGCCTGCGAGCAAGGGCTGTACGGCGGGGAACAGGTGGGGTGCCGCGAGCAAGGCGGTGGCCGCAGCGATCGTCGACAACAGCAGCGACGCGGGCAGCACTGACAGCACTGCCGCCACCAGGCTCCAACTCAACAGGGCAATCAGCAGCGCCGCCGGCCAGTTGCAGCGTTGCGCGGCCTGGGCGTAGACCACGCAGAAGGTAATCATCGCCGCCATGGCCGACAGCGCCGCAATCGCCGACTGGGTCGCAAATGCCGGACCTTGCTCGACCGCGAGGAAAAACAGGATCGGCCCGACCACGACCGGCAACCCCGATAGCCATCCCGCGACGCTCGGTCCCCAGCGCTTGCCGGCCAGGGAAATCAGCAGGAGAAAACCGGGGATCAGCACGAGTTTCAACAGCAGCACGGAGCGTTCCTTGTTCGATGGCGGGGCACACAGCATACAAGCGCCCTGGCGCCTGAAGCCTCTAAGCTGCAACATCACCGCGGCGAACAGTTGGCTGATCGTGCAACTGCTGCGATAAACCCGCTGCGCCTTACTGGTCCCAGTAGGGCACCGTGCCAAAACGCTCGACGAAAAAATCGATCACCGCGCGCACTTTCACCGACAAGCGTCGACTGCCAGGCCAGAGAATGGCGATCTGCTGGGGTTCGAGGCTGTTGGATGCCTGGAAGTCGCCGAGCACCTGCACCAGCTTGCCCCGGCCCAGGGCCTCGCCGATCAGCCAGGAAGGAAACATCACCAGGCCCATACCCTGTTCGGCAGCCTGGGTCAGGGTGTCGGCGTGGTTGCCGGTGAGTGGACCCCTGACCGAATAGGGGGTCCAGTCGCCCTGGTCCTGGCGGAAGAACCAGCGTTGCAGACCGGAGTCACCCTTGTAGGCCAGGCATTGGTGCCGCACCAGTTCCGCGGGATGCCGAGGGGTGCCATGGCGTGCCAGGTACGCTGGGCTGGCGGCGACGTGATAGCGCTGCGGCGCGACCACGCGGCCCTGCATGCTGGAGTCGTGCAGGGCGCCGATGCGAAACAGCAGGTCGCAGCCTTCCTGCAGCGGATCGACGTAGCGGTCGGTTTGCTGGATATCCAGTTGCAGCCGGGGATATCGCTGGCACAACTCGGCGATCCAGGGCGACAGGTGCAACTGGGCGAACACCACTGGCGCGTTGATACGCACCAGGCCACTGGGTTCGCTGGCCTGTTCCTGCAAGGCTTGTTCGGCTTCTTCCAGTTGCACCAGCACCACGCGGGCATGCTGGCCGAGCAGGCGCCCGGCTTCGGTCGGGGTCACAGCCCGGGTATGGCGGTAAAGCAATTGCTGACAGAGGGCCTGCTCCATTAACTGGATCTGCCGCGAGATCGATGAAGGCGCCAGGCCTTCGCGGCGCGCGACCTCGGAAAAACTGCCGTGATCGAGAACCGCGACGAACAGCCGTAGCGCCTTGAAACTGAGTTCGTTGAGACCTTGCATGTAGCAGCCTGCTGTGCGAGTTGCGCAAAAGTGTTGTCGACAGAGTCGCATTTATCGCAAAGGTCGGGCAATTGATAATGCCCGTCATTCTTTTCACCCTTTGCAGGAGTTGTCATGTCTTCAGGTTCTATCAGTGAGGCCACCGGGGCCGCTGTCACCCCGCGGCCTAACCCACTCACCCGCCTGTTGCTGCTACCGCTGGTGATCCTCGCGGGCATGGGCCTGTCGGTGGAGGCGGGCTTGCTGGGGCCGCTGGGCGTCCAGGTGGGGCATTTGTGGGCGACCCTGAGCATTTTCGGGGTTGGCTCGGCCATCCTGTTTCTGTTGTTGCTGTTCAGCGGTCCGCAACCGGGGCCGGCACTTTGCAGCTTGCCGCGCTGGCAGTTGATCGGCGGATTGCTCGGGCCGATGTACGTGGTGGTGCTCACCTTGGCGACCCCGGTGATCGGGATTGCCATGACGATGATTGCGATCCTCTCCGGCCAGGTTGGCAAGAGTGTGCTGATCGACCATTTCGGCTGGTTCGGGGCCGCGCGCAAACCGGTCAACCGGGAGCGCTGGTTGGCCTTGCTGCTGATCGTTGTTGCTCTTGTCCTGATTGCGCGGGGTTGAACATGAATCTGTTTGGGTTGTTGCTGGTGGTCGTCGCGGCCGGTGCGGTATTGAGTGTGCAGGCAGCGATCAACGGCCGGCTGGGCCAGGCGGTCGGTGTGTTGCGCAGTAGCCTGTTGACCTTTGTGGTGGGAGCCATCACTACCGCCTTGCTGATTCTGTTCTTCGAGCCGGCCCATGCCGTCAGCCTGCTGGAGGTGCCGAAGTGGCAGCTCAGCGGAGCGCTGTTCGGCGTGGTGTATATGCTGGTGATGGTCGGCGCCGTGCCTCGGGTCGGAACGGCGGTGGCGACGGTGGCAGTGATCGTCGGCCAGTTGGGCATGGGCATGCTGATCGACAATTTCGGCTGGCTGGGTAATCCGCCCATTGAGTTGTCCACCAATCGGCTCCTGGCCATGGTCTGCCTGGGGCTGGCGCTGGTGTTGATGTACCGCAGCAGCAGTAGTCGGCGGGCCGCCTGAGGTTTATCGACTACCCTCTATCAGGAGCGAGGGCCGCAAGGGCATGTCGGTGGGTGCGGTCATTGCTTGAGAGGCGACATTGGGTTCGCTTCTGGACGACCACACCCATGGAGTCAGACTGATGAAAGCAGACACCTGCGCCTGTCCCAACTGCAAGTGCAAACTGGGCGAGCATTCGATTGTCCGGCATGGCAAGCACTACTGTTGCGAGGGCTGCGCCAAGCATCATGAGCACGGCGAAGCCTGCACGACGGCGGATTGCCAATGTGCCAAAGGGACTCACGGCTAGTGGCTATGACCTCGCCGTGGGCGCCATCTCGGCGCCCACGGCGAGGTCGTGCACGCTTCAGCTGGTGGGCCGCCACGTGACGTTTTCGATGCCGAACTTCTCCGCCGCCGGCTTGCTGGTCTTCTTCACTTTCTCTCGGCCGAAGCGGCCAATGCGCCCAACCCCAGCGTCGCAACTGGCCCAGTGCCAGGCCTCGGCGTTGTCCATCTTTTCCTGGCGGATGATGAAAGACTTGGGCACACCGTGAAGGGTGTATTCGATGACGAACAATTTTGCGTTGATCATGTGCCGCTATTCCTCCCTGTCGTACTAGAGTGATCCCCCGTCGCTGGAAAAATTCCTTCCAATTGCTCGGCGGTCCTCAATGGGCTGGCTGTCGAGGGGGGCAATGGGCTCTGTTAGACTGGCCGATCTTTATCTGCCGAGGTGCCCCCATGAGCGAGCCCATTCGCCTGACCCAATACAGTCACGGCGCAGGCTGTGGCTGCAAGATTTCACCCCAGGTGCTGGAAGTGATCCTGGCCGGCAGCGGCGCCCAGAACCTCGACCCGAAACTCTGGGTGGGCAACGCTTCGCGCGATGATGCGGCGGTGTATGCAATTGATGAAGAGCGCGGCGTGGTCTCGACCACCGACTTCTTCATGCCGATTGTCGATGACCCCTACGACTTCGGCCGAATCGCCGCGACCAATGCCATCAGCGATATCTACGCCATGGGCGGCGATCCGTTGATGGCGATTGCCATTCTCGGCTGGCCGGTCAATGTACTGGCGCCGGAGATTGCCCGGGAAGTGATTCGCGGCGGCCGTGCGGTGTGTGACGAGGCGGGTATTCCATTGGCGGGCGGTCATTCGATCGATGCCCCGGAGCCGATCTTCGGCCTGGCCGTCACCGGGCTGGTGCAAAAGCGCCACATGAAGCGCAACGACACCGCCACCGCCGGTTGCCTGCTGTACCTGACCAAGCCGTTGGGGATCGGCATCCTCACCACCGCAGAGAAGAAGGGCAAGCTGCGTGACAGTGACGTGGGCCTGGCTCGCGACTGGATGTGCACCTTGAACAAGCCTGGGAGTTGCTTCGGCAAGCTTGACGGCGTGACCGCCATGACCGATGTCACCGGATTTGGCCTGCTCGGGCATCTGGTGGAAATGGCCGACGGCAGTGCGCTGACTGCTCGCATCTACTACGACCGCGTGCCGCGCCTGCCGGGTGTCGAGTACTACCTGGACCAAGGGTGTGTGCCGGGTGGCACCCTGCGCAATTTCGACAGTTATGCCAGTAAGCTCGGGCGCGTCCAGGAGCTGCACAAGCGTGTGTTGTGCGACCCGCAGACCAGTGGCGGCTTGCTGGTTGCCGTGACACCGCAGGGCAACGAGCAATTTCTGGCGGTGGCCGCCGAGTTGGGGTTGGACCTGGCGCCTATCGGTGAACTGGTCGAGCGACAGAGTAACGCGGTCGAGGTGATTTGATGCCCGTCGATATCACCGATTACCGCGACATCTTTCTCAGCGAGCGGCCGATGATGGACACGCGGGCGCCGATCGAATTCACCAAGGGCGCGTTTCCCGGGGTGGTCAACCTGCCGTTGATGACCGACATCGAACGTCAGCGTGTCGGCACCTGTTACAAGCAGCAAGGCCAGCAGGCGGCCATTGTCCTGGGGCACCAGTTGGTCTCGGGGGGGATCAAGGCCGAGAGGATCCAGGCCTGGGCCAATTTCGCGCGGGCCCATCCCGAGGGTTATCTGTATTGCTTTCGCGGAGGCCTGCGCTCGCAGATCGTCCAGCAATGGCTCAAGGACGAAGCGGGCATCGAATACCCTCGGGTCGGCGGTGGCTACAAGGCAATGCGTACCTTCCTGCTGAATACGCTCGACCAGGCCGTCGGCCAGTGCGATTTCGTCTTGCTCGGTG
This sequence comes from Pseudomonas sp. P5_152, assembly GCF_033989915.1. Taxonomy (NCBI): domain Bacteria; kingdom Pseudomonadati; phylum Pseudomonadota; class Gammaproteobacteria; order Pseudomonadales; family Pseudomonadaceae; genus Pseudomonas; species Pseudomonas sp. P5_152. The sequence continues at coordinate 5,077,288 of NZ_JASFAH010000002.1, forward strand.
GCATGACTGGTACCGGCAAGACCGATGTCCTCACGCGTTTGAACAATGGCCTGGACCTGGAGGGACATGCCAATCACCGTGGCTCCAGCTTTGGCAAACGGGCGAGCGGGCAGCCTTCCAATATCGACTTCGAGAACCGCCTGGCAGTAGATGTACTGAAAAAGCGCGCCAGGGGCATCGAGCAGTTTGTGCTAGAGGACGAAAGCCGCATGGTGGGCAGTTGCGCCTTGCCGTTGCCGCTGTATCAGGGCATGCAGCGTTTTCCGATGGTCTGGCTGGAAGACAGCGTGCAGGGGCGGATAGAGCGCATCCTGGGTGATTATGTGGTGGACCTGTGCGCCGAATTTGTCGCGGTTTATGGCGATCAAGGCTTTGCGCAGTTTTCCGAACGCTTATTGGGCAGCCTGAACAACATTAGCAAACGCCTGGGTGGCGAGCGCCACCAACGGCTATTCGGCTTGATGGAAGCGGCGTTGGCCGAACAGGCACGCAGTGGTGCGGTGGAGCTGCACCGCGATTGGATCGAAGGGTTGTTGAACGAGTACTACGACCCGATGTACGCCTTCCAGCGCGAGAAGAAGGGGGATCGAATCGAGTTCGCGGGCGAGCATGCCGCGGTGCTTGAATACCTGCGCGAACGCAGCCGCCGGCAGGCTTGAGAGCAAGGCGCTGACCGTCCAGCGCCTGCCACGTGCCTTACAGTACGAGCGCGCCGATGAGCCCGCAGATCACGCCGACCAGCATGGTCAGCAGGGCCACGGTCACCAGCACCCGGGTGTCGAAGTCTTTGCGCAGCATCAGCAGCGACGGCAGGCTGATGCTGGGCAGGGTCATCAGCAACGCAACCGCTGGGCCGGTGCCCATACCCAGAGCCATCATGGTCTGCACGATGGGGATTTCCGCAGCAGTGGGAATCACGAACAAGGTGCCGACGATGGCCAGCGGTACCAGCCACCACAAGCTGTCGGCCATCGCCCCGTCAACGTGGGGAAACAGCCAGACCCGCGCGGCGCCGAGCACCAGTACTGCCAGGATATAGACCGGAATGGTGCTCCAGAACAATTGCCACAGGGTGCGAATCCAGCGCCCGAGGAAGGGTTGAGAATCCGTGGCGCTGACGTTGGCCACGGCTTGCAGCGCAGCTTGCGGCACTTGCTCCGGCCGCGAAATGCGCTGGGCCACCAGCGAAACCCCCAGCACCAACACGATGCCGGCCACTAGTCGCAGGGCGGTAAAGCCCCAACCCAGGACAAAGCCCATGAACACCAGGGTGGCCGGGTTCAGCACCGGGTTGCCGATCCAGAATGCCAGCGCCGCACCCACGGACACGTTTTGCCGGCGCATGCCGGCAGCTACCGGCGCGGCGCAACAACTGCACATCATGCCGGGCAGGGCGAACAGCCCGCCGCGCAGGGTCGAGGCGAAGCCCGCGCGGCCGAACAGGCGCAGCAACCAGTCCCGCGGGATCAGTACTTGCAACAGGGAGCCGAGGATCACCGCCAGGACCGCGGCCTTCCAGATCGCCAGGAAGTACACCTTGGCGTACGTCAATGCGGCGGCCAGGGGCGCGGTTTGCGCGTCGTTGAGAATCGAAGCGCCAATGCTGTGGCTGTCGGCAGCGGTAAAGGCCTTGAAGTAGTACGGCGACCACTTGACGTAGTAGAGGCCAATGCAGGCCACCAACAGGAACAGGGCCGGCTTGCACCAGAACGACCAGCCCCGGTTGGGGGTGGTTAAGAAGTTGGACATACAGGGGTTCCAGGGAGACAGGTCGCGCATCATACCTCACCCTGGGCCCTGCGCTGGTGTGGCCGCCCTGTCAGGTCGGGCAGCTCTCCTGGCCGTTGTCCAGGCCCTGCTTGTAATGCTGGCTCTGCAAGGTGGCCTTGCCGTTGTGCCAGGTCAGCGTCAGGACGTACATCGAGTCGAAGTCGCCGGACTCCCAGTCCTCGGTGATCGACTGTTTGCTGCCCACCGCTTCGCGCGCCACCTTGTTGATCAACTCCGGCAGGTAGCCGTGGGACCAGGCGGTGTAGATGATCGAGTTGTGGTACTTGTCGTGGAGCAGTTCGTCCGCCAGTTCACTGGTGTCGTTGGCGGAAAACTCGATGTTCACCGGCAGGCCCAGCTTGATTGCGCTCGGGCTGATGGTCATCAGGGGGCGGATGTAGCTGTAGGAGTTGTCGAGCTCGCCTTCCTCGACATTGCGGGTCGGGTTGGCGGCAAATACGAAATCGGCCTTGCCGAATTTTTCGGGCAGCAACTGCGCCAGGTCAATGGCGCGGTTCAGGCCCTGGCAATTGAGTTGTCCGAGACCACCCGCAGGTTTTTCCGCATGGCGCAAAAACACCAGGGTCTGGGTGCCGTCAACCGGCTGGGCGCGACTTTCGCTCGACTCCAGCGACAGGAGCAGGGCGCAGGTAGTCAGCAGTGCAGGGAGGAACACGAAGGCGCGTTGCTTCAGGCGTTGGGTGATCTGCAGTGGGTTTCTCATCAAGTAGTAGTTCTTCAGCACATTCAGGTTAAGGCTGACAAACCTTTCCACCGCAAGCTCCCGGCTTCGGATGGTTTTCCATGTCGTTGGGCGAGTCGTCTTGCGCGCGCGCTGCCTTCAGAGTCCGCTGAGGGCGATTGGTTCGATTGGAATCTGCGGGCGCGCACTTTATCCGGGGTAGCGGTGAGGGTGGGGGAAGGTTAGCGACATAATGTTTCCGATTTAAGATGCCGGCGCCGGCAGGCTCGCTATAAGCTAGCCCGCGTACAGGCCGGCCGTGTGCCGCCGGTTAGGCCAAAATTCAGCCGTTAAATTGTCACTGGATGTTCACTATGACCGATTTGTCAGCCTTCCCGATTACTGAAAAATGGCCTGCCCAGTTCCCCGAGTGGCTCCAACTCTACTCCTTGCCGACGCCAAACGGGGTCAAAGTCTCGATCATGCTCGAAGAGATCGGCTTGCCGTACGAGGCCCATCGCGTGAGTTTCGAGAGCAACGACCAGATGTCCCCGGCGTTCCTCTCGCTTAACCCCAACAACAAGATTCCGGCGATCCTCGACCCTCACGGCCCTGACGACAAGCCGTTGGCGCTGTTCGAGTCCGGCGCGATCCTGATCTATCTCGCCGATAAGAGCGGGCAACTGCTGGCCCAGGAATCAGCGGCACGTTACGAGACGATTCAGTGGCTGATGTTCCAGATGGGCGGTATCGGTCCGATGTTCGGCCAGTTGGGCTTTTTCAATAGATTCGCCGGCAAGGAGTACGAGGACAAACGTCCGCGGGACCGTTATGTCGCCGAGAGTAGCCGCTTGTTGAAGGTGCTCGACGAGCGCCTGCAAGGGCGCGACTGGATCATGGGCGAGCGCTACACCATCGCCGATATCGCGATCTTCCCGTGGGTCCGCAACCTGATCGGTTTTTATGAGGCCGGCGACCTGGTGGGGATCAATAACTTCCCCAATGTGCTGCGGGTACTGGAGCGCTTCCTGGCGCGTCCGGCGGTAGTGCGTGGGCTGGAAATTCCCAAGCCCTGAACCGGCACGCCACTGCCTGGCGCAGTGGCTTACCTGGGCGCTGGGCTAGCGGTTATTGACCGCGAGCTTGAGGCCAAAGCCGATCAGTGCGACGGCTGCCACTCGAGTGGCGACCGTTCGGGCCAGGGGCAGGGCCTTCAAGCGGATGGCCGCGGCGTTGCCGATCAGCACCAGGGCGCCCTGGTACAGCAGGCTAATCACGGTCACGTGGAGCATCATCGCCACCAGGGTCATACTCGACGACCCTGGGCTGATGAACAGCGGGAAGAACGCCACGAAAAACAGCATGACTTTCGGGTTGGTCAGGCTGATGACCAGGGCGTTGCGCAGATAGGTGCGTGCTGAACGATGTGGCTCCAGCCCCGCGTCATTGTGCGCCACGGGGCTGCGCAACATTTGCACGCCCATCCAGCACAGATACGCTGCACCGAACCACTGCAGGCCCTGGAACAGCAGCGGGTTGGCAGTCATCAGCGCTGCGAGGCCGGCGGCAGCCGCAATCATGTAGGCCGCGTCCCCCAGCAGGGTTCCCAGCACCGCGCCAAAACCGGCGCCGATGCCGTTGCGGGCGGTGGCATTGAGGATGGCAAATGTGCCGGGGCCGGGGATCAGTTGGAAAATCACGATCGCCGCGATAAAACTGCCGTAGTTGTGTATCTCAAACATCAGGGCTCACTCCGTATCCTTCGGGGTTTGTCACCCGGGGTGGGTGCGCTAGTCAGATTAGTTGAGCAGTGAATAAATGTCAGGGGGTGATGGGGGTCGGGTTCTATTGTTACCGTTTTCGCAATAAACTCTTGCGTTACCTGCATTTGTGCCAGCAGGGGCGAGGGGCATAAGCTCGCGCTTCCAGCACTTTTTGTCTTGTCCAGGCCATTGGCCTCCTGCCAGGAAATTTCATGTCCAGCCAGTTCCCCGAAGCCCGTCCACGCCGTTTGCGGCGCACCCCGCAACTGCGCAAGCTGTTCCAGGAAACCGAGTTCAGTCTCAACGACCTGGTGCTGCCGATCTTCGTCGAGGAAGAAATCGACGATTTCGTACCGATCACCAGCATGCCGGGAGTACGACGGATTCCCGAGTCGAAACTGGCCGGTGAAATCGAGCGCTACGCCCGGGCCGGTATTCAGTCGGTGATGACCTTTGGCGTGTCGCACCACCTCGATGGCAACGGCAGTGACACCTGGCGGGAAAACGGCCTGGTGTCGCGCATGGCGCGGATCTGCAAGGACGCGGTGCCGGAAATGATCGTCATGTCCGACACCTGCTTCTGCGAGTACACCGACCATGGTCACTGTGGCGTGATGCATGGCGCCGAGGTCGACAATGACCTGACCCTGTTCAACCTTGGCCAGCAAGCCGTTGCCGCCGCACGTGCCGGGGCGGATGTGATTGCCCCCTCGGCGGCGATGGACGGGCAGGTCCAGGCGATTCGTCGCGCCCTGGACGCAGCAGGCTTCAGCCAGACGTCGATCATGGCCTATTCGACCAAGTTTGCCTCGGCCCTCTACGGCCCGTTCCGCGAGGCAGGTGGCAGTGCGCTCAAGGGCGATCGCAAGAGCTACCAGATGAACCCGATGAATCGCCGCGAAGCCGTGCGCGAATCGTTGCTGGATGAGCAGGAAGGCGCCGACGCGTTGATGGTCAAGCCGGCCGGTGCCTACCTGGACATCATCCGCGATATTCGCGAAGCCTCGCGGTTGCCGCTGGCGGCGTATCAGGTCAGTGGCGAGTACGCGATGATCAAATTCGGCGCGGCCGCCGGGGCGATCGATGAAGAGCGGGTGGTGCGCGAGAGCCTGGGCGCGATCAAGCGTGCCGGTGCGGACCTGATCTTCACCTATTTCGCCATGGACCTGGCGCTTAGCGGAATCTGACCCGCAACGGGCGCGCGCTCAGCTCAGGAACGGCTTGATCCCATGGCCGTGAAAATAGCGCTCGATGAGTTTCGGGTCGGCGCCCGGGTCGGCGAGCGCCACGTAGCTGTCGGGCCGCAACAGGTAGAACCCGTTGCGCGCCAGGCCGGCGTTGGCATGGGCGGGTAAGTAGGCGAACACCTGCAGCGCCAGGTGATGTTCGTTGCACCAGGCGCGCATTTCCCCGCTGGTGTCGCCGTACACATGCAGCTGCCAGGCGGGGAGGGCGAGGCTGGCAAAGTTGTCGCCGTCAGCGTCCTGTACCCATGGCAGGCGATCGCCACCGAACACCGTGCCGGCATGCCCCGCACTGAGTGGCATCGCCCGGTAGTTCAGGGTGATTTGCGACACGGTGCGAAACAACCACTCGCGAGCCCGCTCCAGTGCCGCCATTTTTGGTAACAGCAACGGCGCCACGCGGGTGCGCAACAGGTCGGCGATGACGCCCTCGGCTGTGACAAAGCTGAACACCCGATCGGTGGTGCTCACCAGTTTGCGGGCAAAGGCCATGCGTTCGATGGCATAGCTGTCGAGCAGGCTGTGGTTGGCGCCGCCGTTGAGCACCGCTGCCAGTTTCCAGGCCAGGTTGATCGCGTCGCCAATTCCGGTGTTCATGCCCTGGCCACCGGCCGGGCTATGTACGTGGGCGGCGTCACCGAGCAGGAATGCACGGCCGCGGCGAAACTCGTCCGCGACCCGGTGATGAACCCGGTAGGTGGAAAACCAGTTGACCCGCTTGACCTCGACTTTCAGGTGGCTGATGGCCCGGCTGCTGACGTCTTCAAACCGCAGGGTCTCGGCCTGCTCGGCACGTTCATCCCGTACCGTGCCGATCAGCCGCGCACGGCCGACGCCCGCCAGCGGGAACACGGCGAGAAAGTCCGCTTCATCCAGGTCCACGTGCAGTTCGCCATTAAAGGTCGGGCCTGCGCCGTCGACGTCGGCCACATAGAACACTTGTTGGTAGGTGCCGCCGGGAAAGCCGATGTCGAGGGTTTTGCGCACCCTGGAGCGGGCGCCGTCGCAACCGGCCAGATAGCAGCTCTGACAGCTCTGCAACTGGCCGTCGGGCAGGCGCAGTTGTGCGGTGATGCCACCGTCATGCTCGTTGAAGCCCAGCAGTTCGGTGTCCCGCTCTACCTCGACGCCGAATTGTTCGAGGCGTTCGATCAACAGTCGTTCATGTTGATCCTGGGGGTAGATTTCCAGGAAGGCGTAGGGCGTCAGGTCCTTGCCGATGGCGGCGAATGGCAGGCGCACCGTGGGTTCGCCCTTGACCCACAGATTGACGGCCGGTACCTGGTGGCCCTGTTGCACCACGGCCTGGTCAAGGTCCAGTTGCCGATACAGTTCCAGGGTTCGCGCCTGCACTGCCAGGGCGCGGGAGGTGGTGCCGGGGGCGCTGGTCTTGTCGAGCAGGCGCACACGGATCCCCAGTTTGCTCAGCCAAAGTGCCAACACCAGCCCGGTGGGGCCGGCGCCTACGATCAGTACGTCGCTGCGGTGCATGGCGTTACCCTCGGTGGAGAGTCCCGCGCAGGCGTCAGGTCTAGAAGAACGCCAACGTCAGGTTGACACTGATGCCATCGCCTTCGGGCCGGTTGACGGAGTCGAACTCGGGCACCCAGCGGGCATTGACGCTTGCCTGGGCATCGGCAAACTTGCCGCTCCAGCCCAGGTACGGGCCGAGCCCGGCCGAGTGGCCACGAAAGCCGTTCAACTGGTCGGCCGTTGGGCCGTCGTCGTCGGTCATCTGCTTGATCACGCCGCCCACCACGCCAGCCGCCCAACCGTTGCCCAGGCCGTAGGTCCAGAGACCATCCAGACGAACGATACTGCCGTTCTGGTAATCCGTGGCATCGTTTTTGGTATAGAACTCGAACGCGCCCAGCAGGCTCAACTCGCCGCCATTACCCAGCAGGTGGGTATAGGCCATGGTTGGCATGAAGGTATAGGTGTTTTGCCCGGCGTTGGCCAGGCGATCCTTGTCGTAGGCGCCGGTCGGTACATAGATCGGCAACGACAAGGCAATGTGATCGGTGGCGCTGAAGTGGTAGCCGGCGGCGATCGGGGTGATCAGGGCATCGGCAAACTGGGTAGCGTAGTCGGTCTCGCCGACGGAGTTGCCCCTGGGGCCGGTAAAGTCGGCTTCGGCGTCGGTGTACTGCAGGGGCAGGCCGACCGCCGAGGCGAAGTTCCACGGGCCTTTGCCAGTGTCCCAGATGCGCGTGATGTTGGTCATGGTGTAGGAGACTTTCATCTTCAGGCCGGCACCGACTTCGCCGCGCACCGGTGCCGCCTTCTTGCTGCTGAGTTCGCCGTCGTAATAGATACTGGTCATCGACATTACCCAACCGGGTTCCGGGGGAATGATCCCAGCGTTGGAGTAGACGATCTGGCCAGTAATCGGCCTGCCGACGCTGCCTTCGGTGGCAAGCACCGAAGGGCTGCCGGTAAGCAGCACAACCAGCAGCGGCAAACTCGCGAACGAAACTCTTGTCATGGTGGATCTCTTGATCACGTTTTTAGAATGTACGATGGCGCGCGGCCGTCAGGGTGTGAATAAAGTCTGGAACCGAATCGGCGCAAATCCCCACCCAATGCAAGGGGAGGCTCAGCGCTGGGCAAACGCCAGGTTCAGGCCCAGTGCGGCAAACGACGCGGCAAATCCGCGGCGCAGCCAGTTCTGGACGGTAGGTGACTCGATGACGGCTGTGCGAAAAAAGTTCGCCAGTAAGCCATAGATCACAAACACCGCAAAGGTCATCAACATGAACACTGTGCTTAAGGTGAGCATCTGCACTGCGGCCGACGGCCCGTTGGGTGTGATGAACTGCGGGAGAAACGCCAGGAAGAATATCGTCAGCTTGGGGTTGAGCAGGTTGAGCAGGCCAGCGCGCAGCATGATGGTGCCGCCACTCAGGTTGAGCGGAGCATCGCTGATAGCAAAGGCCGTGCGATCGCGCCAGGTGGCGTAGGCCAGGTACAGCAGGTAGGCGACTCCGGCAAACTTCAATCCCTGGAACGCCAGCGCGCTGGTATGCAGGATCGCCGACAGGCCCAGCATCGAGGCCATCAGGTGCGGCACGATCCCGCCCGTGCAGCCCAGCGCCGCGTAGACGCTGGCTCGTTTGCCGGCGGCCAGCGCAGTGGAGAGGGTAAACACCACGCCAGTGCCGGGTATCAGCACCACGATCAGTGAGGTCAGCAGAAAATCCATTGTCAGCATGCCAGCGAACTCCAGTCGGTGATCGGGTGTCAGAGCACCCGCAAGCAATCGTTCATTGAAGTGCAACGCGGCTTGCTTTTCCATAGGAAAACACCGGAGTGTAGTGCGTGTCACTCGCCCGGTCGGTCAAAAGGACCCTTGAGCCACTCCATGCAAGCCAATCAATTGATCATCAGCCTCGCCACACTGTTGTTGCTGGCCGGGTGTGCGAGCCAGGGTAGCCGCGATGCGGCGCCCAAGCCGGAACAGGTCAAAGCTCAGATCGTGCGCTTGCTGCCCGCCAGTACGGTGGACCGGCAAGGTTGGGCCAACGACATCTATAGTGCGTTTGCCGCGCAGGAGATCCCTGCCACCTCGCAGAACCTCTGCTCGGTGCTGGCGGTGACCGAACAGGAGTCGACCTTTCAGGCTGACCCGAAAGTACCGGGGCTGGGCAAGATTGCCCGGGACGAGATCGACCGCCGTGCTGCCAGGGCGCATATCCCCAGTCTCCTGGTGCGGGGGGCCTTGCAGGTCAGCTCGACCAATGGCAAAAGTTACAGCGACCGGTTGAATGCGGCGCGTAGCGAAAAAGAGCTCAGCGCGATCTTCGATGACTTCATTGGCCGGGTGCCTATGGGCAAGACCTTGTTCGGTGGGTTCAACCCGGTGCATACCGGTGGGCCGATGCAGGTCAGCATTGCGTTTGCCGAGAAACAGGCGCGCAACTATCCGTACCCGGTGGACGGCTCGATCCGTCGCGAGGTATTCACCCGGCGGGGCGGCATGTACTTCGGCATCGCCCATCTGCTTGGCTACCCGGTGAACTACAGCCAGCCGCTGTACCGCTTCGCCGATTTCAATGCCGGTTGGTACGCCAGCCGCAATGCGGCATTCCAGGCTGCGCTGAATCGCGCGACCGGCGGCTCCCTGGCCCTGGATGGAGACTTGATTCGCTACGGTTCGCTGCTGCCGGGCTCGACTGAGCTTGCAGTGCGCAGCCTGGGTAAACGCCTGGATATGCGCAACAGCACCATCCGCGATCAACTGGAGCTGGGGGACAGCCTGGCTTTCGAAGACAGCAAACTCTACAAGCGGGTATTCGCGCTGGCCGAAAAGTCGCAAGGCAAGGCGTTGCCCAGGGCGGTGCTGCCGGGGATCGAGCTACAGAGTCCGAAAATCACCCGCAAGCTCACCACCGCGTGGTTCGCCAAACGTGTCGATGAGCGTTATCAGCGGTGTATGAAGCGCGCAGCCGCGGGCTAGTGCAGAAAGTAGACGAAAAAAAGCCCGGCAGAGTGTGCCGGGCTTTTTGTTGAGTATTGCCGACCGGCAATTCATGCATGGTTCTGGGTCAGGCGATCGGAGCCACCTTCGGCGACGCGGTTCTGTTGCAGGCGGTCAGAGCCACCTTCGGCGACGCGGTTCTGTTGCAGGCGGTCGGAGCCACCTTCGGCGACGCGGTTCTGTTGCAGGCGGTCAGAGCCACCTTCGGCGATCACGGTTGGTTGCTGCATGGCGGTGACGGGTTGTGCGAGGTCGGCGGCGAATGCATTGGCGGCCA
>NZ_JASFAH010000002.1:5090000-5924505 GCF_033989915.1 Pseudomonas sp. P5_152
GAGAGCGCCTGCCTTGCACGCAGGAGGTCAACGGTTCGATCCCGTTTGGCTCCACCACTACTGCTTCTGTTTGTTGAAAGCTTAGAAATGAGCATTCCATCATTATGATGGTGAATGTTGATTTCTAGTCTTTGATTAGATCGTTCTTTAAAAATTTGGGTATGTGATAGAAAGATAGACTGAACGTTACTTTCACTGGTAACGGATCAGGCTAAGGTGAAGATTTGTGAGTTGCTCTATGAGCAAGTGCGAATTTTCGGCGAATGTCGTCTTCATAGTATAACCAGATTGCTTGGGGTTATATGGTCAAGTGAAGAAGCGCATACGGTGGATGCCTTGGCAGTCAGAGGCGATGAAAGACGTGGTAGCCTGCGAAAAGCTTCGGGGAGTCGGCAAACAGACTTTGATCCGGAGATGTCTGAATGGGGGAACCCAGCCATCATAAGATGGTTATCTTAAGCTGAATACATAGGCTTAAGAGGCGAACCAGGGGAACTGAAACATCTAAGTACCCTGAGGAAAAGAAATCAACCGAGATTCCCTTAGTAGTGGCGAGCGAACGGGGACTAGCCCTTAAGTGGCTTTGAGATTAGCGGAACGCTCTGGAAAGTGCGGCCATAGTGGGTGATAGCCCTGTACGCGAAAATCTCTTAGTCATGAAATCGAGTAGGACGGAGCACGAGAAACTTTGTCTGAATATGGGGGGACCATCCTCCAAGGCTAAATACTACTGACTGACCGATAGTGAACTAGTACCGTGAGGGAAAGGCGAAAAGAACCCCGGAGAGGGGGGAGTGAAATAGATCCTGAAACCGTATGCGTACAAGCAGTGGGAGCAGACTTGTTCTGTGACTGCGTACCTTTTGTATAATGGGTCAGCGACTTATTTTCAGTGGCGAGCTTAACCGAATAGGGGAGGCGTAGCGAAAGCGAGTCTTAATAGGGCGTCTAGTCGCTGGGAATAGACCCGAAACCGGGCGATCTATCCATGGGCAGGTTGAAGGTTGGGTAACACTAACTGGAGGACCGAACCGACTACCGTTGAAAAGTTAGCGGATGACCTGTGGATCGGAGTGAAAGGCTAATCAAGCTCGGAGATAGCTGGTTCTCCTCGAAAGCTATTTAGGTAGCGCCTCATGTATCACTGTAGGGGGTAGAGCACTGTTTCGGCTAGGGGGTCATCCCGACTTACCAAACCGATGCAAACTCCGAATACCTACAAGTGCCGAGCATGGGAGACACACGGCGGGTGCTAACGTCCGTCGTGAAAAGGGAAACAACCCAGACCGTCAGCTAAGGTCCCAAAGTTATGGTTAAGTGGGAAACGATGTGGGAAGGCTTAGACAGCTAGGAGGTTGGCTTAGAAGCAGCCACCCTTTAAAGAAAGCGTAATAGCTCACTAGTCGAGTCGGCCTGCGCGGAAGATGTAACGGGGCTCAAACCATACACCGAAGCTACGGGTATCACTTAGGTGATGCGGTAGAGGAGCGTTCTGTAAGCCTGTGAAGGTGAGTTGAGAAGCTTGCTGGAGGTATCAGAAGTGCGAATGCTGACATGAGTAACGACAATGGGTGTGAAAAACACCCACGCCGAAAGACCAAGGTTTCCTGCGCAACGTTAATCGACGCAGGGTTAGTCGGTCCCTAAGGCGAGGCTGAAAAGCGTAGTCGATGGAAAACAGGTTAATATTCCTGTACTTCTGGTTATTGCGATGGAGGGACGGAGAAGGCTAGGCCAGCTTGGCGTTGGTTGTCCAAGTTTAAGGTGGTAGGCTGGAATCTTAGGTAAATCCGGGATTCTAAGGCCGAGAGCTGATGACGAGTGTTCTTTTAGAACACGAAGTGGTTGATGCCATGCTTCCAAGAAAAGCTTCTAAGCTTCAGGTAACCAGGAACCGTACCCCAAACCGACACAGGTGGTTGGGTAGAGAATACCAAGGCGCTTGAGAGAACTCGGGTGAAGGAACTAGGCAAAATGGCACCGTAACTTCGGGAGAAGGTGCGCCGGTGAGGGTGAAGGACTTGCTCCGTAAGCCCACGCCGGTCGAAGATACCAGGCCGCTGCGACTGTTTATTAAAAACACAGCACTCTGCAAACACGAAAGTGGACGTATAGGGTGTGACGCCTGCCCGGTGCCGGAAGGTTAATTGATGGGGTTAGCTAACGCGAAGCTCTTGATCGAAGCCCCGGTAAACGGCGGCCGTAACTATAACGGTCCTAAGGTAGCGAAATTCCTTGTCGGGTAAGTTCCGACCTGCACGAATGGCGTAACGATGGCGGCGCTGTCTCCACCCGAGACTCAGTGAAATTGAAATCGCTGTGAAGATGCAGTGTATCCGCGGCTAGACGGAAAGACCCCGTGAACCTTTACTATAGCTTTGCACTGGACTTTGAATTTGCTTGTGTAGGATAGGTGGGAGGCTTTGAAGCGTGGACGCCAGTCTGCGTGGAGCCAACCTTGAAATACCACCCTGGCAACTTTGAGGTTCTAACTCAGGTCCGTTATCCGGATCGAGGACAGTGTATGGTGGGTAGTTTGACTGGGGCGGTCTCCTCCTAAAGAGTAACGGAGGAGTACGAAGGTGCGCTCAGACCGGTCGGAAATCGGTCGTAGAGTATAAAGGCAAAAGCGCGCTTGACTGCGAGACAGACACGTCGAGCAGGTACGAAAGTAGGTCTTAGTGATCCGGTGGTTCTGTATGGAAGGGCCATCGCTCAACGGATAAAAGGTACTCCGGGGATAACAGGCTGATACCGCCCAAGAGTTCATATCGACGGCGGTGTTTGGCACCTCGATGTCGGCTCATCACATCCTGGGGCTGAAGCCGGTCCCAAGGGTATGGCTGTTCGCCATTTAAAGTGGTACGCGAGCTGGGTTTAGAACGTCGTGAGACAGTTCGGTCCCTATCTGCCGTGGACGTTTGAGATTTGAGAGGGGCTGCTCCTAGTACGAGAGGACCGGAGTGGACGAACCTCTGGTGTTCCGGTTGTCACGCCAGTGGCATTGCCGGGTAGCTATGTTCGGAATAGATAACCGCTGAAAGCATCTAAGCGGGAAACTAGCCTCAAGATGAGATCTCACTGGGACCTTGAGTCCCCTGAAGGGCCGTCGAAGACTACGACGTTGATAGGTTGGGTGTGTAAGCGCTGTGAGGCGTTGAGCTAACCAATACTAATTGCCCGTGAGGCTTGACCATATAACACCCAAGCAATTTGACTACTTCGAAAGAAGCATCAGATTGCGGTGTGTGAAGACGAAACGAACCGAAAGTTCGAATCTGCTCAAAGCAACACACAACACCGAAAGCTATCACATACCCAATTTGCTGAAGCGAGGTCATCTGGCCACGACTCAGTACCCGAATTTCTTGACGACCATAGAGCATTGGAACCACCTGATCCCATCCCGAACTCAGCAGTGAAACGATGCATCGCCGATGGTAGTGTGGGGTTTCCCCATGTGAGAGTAGGTCATCGTCAAGATTAAATTCCGAAACCCCTATCTGCGTATGCAGGTAGGGGTTTTGTTTTTGTCCGCGAGAAAGTTCAGCGCCTGGCCAGGCGCAGGTAGATCAGTCCATTGACCAGCACCACCAGGCCACCGAGGCCTAGCTGGATACTAGGCGTCAGCCCAGCGGGGTAAATCAGGGGCCACAGGTAATGTTCGATGAAACTCTCCTCATACCCGGCCTGGCCGGCACTGCGGCGCATGAGGTTTTCCCAGCGGGTCAGGGGGCAGCTCCAGTGGCAGACTTCAACCAGGGTGCCCCACACTACCGCTGGCAGGTGCCACCAGATCACCGGGCGCCATTTGAACGCGAGCAGGGCGCCGAACAGGACGAACAGAATGAACAGCAAATGCACGAGCAGCAGGCCGTCAGCCGTCAGTCGATAGAGCATGGTGCCTCCCGTCGGTAATTGAGCAGGTTCTTCACCACCTATACTCACCGTACCGTGACCCAAAATGCCAGGCGTTCGATTCGCATTGATGCGTGGCTACGGCTGTCGTGTCATTTGCGGGGAGGACTGCGATCTTGAATCGGCGTGTCCTGTTTTTTACTTTACTGGTCATATTACTGGCTGGATGCTCGACTGCGCGTCGCGTCGAACCGACGGTGCAAGTAGTGATCACGGACGCGACCTGGCAGCAGATTGATAAAGACATCGAAACTGTCTCGTTGTCCTCCAGGGAAACGGTCCGCCAGTACACGCGCAAAGCCATGGAACGATGGCGCGAGCAGGTGTTCCAGCGCACCGAGAGCGACTTCATTCCCTGGTTTACCGGCTATTGGACCCAGCAATGGCTGGGCATGAAAGTGGGCTGGTACAAGCTCAGCGCCAAGGACGAGAAGGATACAGTGGTCAACCGCTTGAGCCTGTACCTGCAGGAGCAGTACCACGAGCGCGTGCTGGATCCGGTGGCCAAGGTCACAGACCCGAACGTGATCATGGGCGACGCCGTCACCCTGTATCTGCAGATGCTCAGTGCCCATCTGGGGGAGATCCAGGAGCATTACTCCGTGCCCCAGGATCAATTCGACCAGCGTCTCAACCGGATACCCGCCATCACCCTGGCACCGCCACCTGCGCGTAATGCTTCGCTGTATCAGATCGTCCACACCGAACCAGTCAACCGATTGCCGGCTTATCTGGCCCTGATCGAGCAAGTACGCGGCTCCAATAGTGGGGCAGGGGCCGGGTTGTCGGACGCTGGGATCTCGTCAGTGGCCAAGCGCGCCAGTGAGCGGCTCGAGGCGCAGATTGCCTCGCGCAGCGTCGCCAGCGCGGTGGCAGCGGCCGTCGGTCGGGTAGCAGGTGCGGTGATATCGGTGGTCTCGCTGGGCATCGGTGCCATGTCCAATGAAAGCGACCGACCCGAAGCGCAAGCGCAAATGCGCAGAAGCTTGAATGCCGCCTTCGACAAGGCATGGCTGGGCCTGATGGAAAACGAGACCAACGGGGTGATGGCCGGGGTCAACTACATCTCCCGGCAAATCGAAGGTGGCCTGAGAGCTGGCCCGTTGGTAGCGCCCAAGCAGGGTGAAGTGTTCAGCCCCGACACCCCTGGTAGCGCAATCCAGTGAGCCGGCTGTTCATGGTGAGGTAGGGCAGCGAGTAGTAGTGGCCGCCTGGCTGATGGCTGCGGCCAGGCGTTTCACGTTGTTCTGTTGAGCCACCACCAGATCGTCGATACTCGGGCCCGAGGGCGTCTGCACGGTGGTGCGGCAATTGAGGAAGCTCTCGCCGTTTTTTCCCTCTTCCATACGCAGGCGCCATTGCGCATCGATAAGCGCGTACTGCCCTGGGACTGAATCGAAGCGCTGCACATCCAGGCGTAAAGACAGCTTGGGCCCAGCGACGGGGCTGGACAGTTGGTCGACCAGGGCATTGCGTAACTCATCCACCAGACTCGCCCCCCACCATTGTGTCTCCAGAATCGCCAAGCCGCTGCTGCCTTGGCGAATGACCATTTGTGGACGGTCGACCTGGGGCGGCACGCTGATCTGCTCGAACTGGATGTTCGCCGACCCATGGGCGCCCGGGGCTGGTTGCGCCGGGAGCAACGTGTGGTAATGAATCGGGTCACTGCGGCACGCCGTAAGCAGCAACAGTGCACTGAGCAACGACACTCTCAACGACAAAGACATGGACCTGCTCCTGTGGTCAGCGGCTCGAAGACGGTTGCAGATTTTGCGCCGGGGCATCTTTCGGACGGCCGCGTAGCAAGGATTCCGGATTTCTGCTCAAGTAGTCGGACAATTCACGCAGCGAGCGTGACATACGCCCCAGTTCATCCAGGGTCTGGGTCAGTTGCTCACGTTGTGGTGAGTCTTCGGCGAGGGTCGAGTTGGCCGACTGCAGGGTTTTGCTCACCTCTTGCAAGGTGTCCTGTACCCCAGGGAGAGTTTTCCCGCTGAATTGCTTGATGCCTTTGCGCATTTCCGTCAGGTTGGCGTCCAGGTTGTTGGCGATCCGCTCGATCGGCAGTTTGTTGATCTTCTCCACCATGGACTGCAATTGCTCCTGCAATTGCTCAAGACTGGCTGGCACGGTCGGGATCATCACCGGACGCGCAGTGGCATCGAAGACGACTTTTGGCGCTTTCGGGAAGAATTCCAGGGCGATATACAGCTGCCCGGTCAACAGGTTGCCGCTACGGGCCTGGGCGCGCAGGCCGTTCTCGACGAAGGTGCCCATCAGCCGGATCCCGGCCTGTTCGTCATCGGGATCATGCTTGAGTGCCGCGAGCATTTTCAGGTGCGCACGGCCCAGGCGTTGCGGATAGATGACGATGCCGACATTGATCGGAAAGCTGCGGGTCTTCTCATCGAAATCCAGGTTGATCGCCACCACCTTGCCAATTTCCAGTCCCTGGAACTCAACAGGCGCGTCGACCTTCAGCCCACGCAAGGCCTGATCGAAGCGCAAGGCGAGGAATTGCGGCTTGCCATTGGGCGGGGCGAGTGCGCTTTTCTGGTCCTCGAACAGCTCGTAGCTGGTGTCTTCGACGGCCGGTTTGTCGTCGGGGCTGTAGTCGGGAGCGCGGAAGGTGATGCCCCCCAGCAACAGGGCAGAGAGTGACTCGGTCTTGACCGCGAAGCCATTGGCGCCCACTTCGACATCGATGCCACTGGCGTTCCAGAAGCGGGTGTTATTGGTGACATAGACATCGTTTGGCGAGGTGACGAACACCTCGATGTTCACCCCTTTGCCATCAGCGTCCAGGGCATAGGCCACCACCTGGCCCACGGGAATCTTGCGGTAATAGACCGGCGAGCCGATATCCAGCGAGCCAAGGTCCCGGGTGCGCAGCATGAAGCGCTTGCCTGGCTCGCCATAGGTAATGGGCGGCGGTGCTTCGAGGCCGATAAAGGTCTTGGCGCGATCATTCGACTGGCCGGCGTCGGCGCCGATAAAGTCGCCGGACAGCAGGGTGTCGATACCCGATACCCCGCCGGCGCCAATGCGCGGGCGCACCACCCAGAACTTCGAGTCCTTGCGGGTGAAGGACTCGGCCTGCTTGGCCAGTTTCACCGTGGCATTGACGCTTTTCTGGTCGTCACTGAGTTCGACCTCCGAGACATGGCCAATCACCACGTTACGATATTTGACCTCGGTCTTGTTGGCGGTCAGGCCTTGCCCGGTCTTGAAGTTGAGGACGATCACGGGCCCTTGCTGCATCACGTTGTGGATCACCAGGGAAATCCCCACCAGCACGGCCACGATCGGCACGATCCACACCAGCGAAACGCTCCAGCGCCGGGTCTTGATGTTGGCTGTGCCGGGTGCTTGCTGCCCGTCAGTGGCTCGCGATTGCATCCATGACCTCCTCGGATTGTCGGTTGTCCCAGATCAGGCGTGGGTCAAAACTCATGGCTGACAGCATGGTGAACACCACCACCATGCCAAAGAACAGAATGCCGGCCCGTGGTTCGATATCCCCCAGCGCCTGGAATTTCACCAGGGCGGCCACCAGTGCCACGACGATCACGTCGAGCATGGACCAATAGCCGATCAGTTCGACGAAACGGTACAGCTGCGAGCGTTCTTTGCGCGCCCACAGACTGCCACGTTGCGCCGTCACCAGGAGTAGGCTGAGGGCGACAAACTTGACTCCCGGGACGGCGATACTGGCAATGAAAATAATCAGCGCAATGTCCCAGGCGCCGTGTTCCCAGAATTCCAGCACTCCACCGATGATAGTGCTGTCGGCACCGCTGCCGAGCATACTGGTGTTCATCACCGGCAACAGGTTGGCCGGGATGTAGAACACCAGGGCCGCCAGCAGAAAGGCCCAGGTGCGGGCCAGGGAGTTGGTTTTGCGTCGGTGCAACGGCGCATCGCAGCGCTCACATGTGTGGGGTTCGTCGCGCATGTCGCAAGCCAGGCCACAGCTGTGACATAGGCACAGGTTGAGGTCGCGTGCCTCGGGCAGGGTGTTCATAAGATGTCCCACAGTTCGCGTACATCGCGTCCGGCAATGCGGATCAGCAACAGGCTCAGGATTGCCAGGGCAAACAGACCCAGGCCTGGCACCACATCCAGCAGGCCGGCGAGTTTGAACACTGCCACCATGGCCCCCAGCAGGCAGACCTCGAGCATGCTCCACGGCCGCAGCGTTTCCAGCCAGCGCATACACAGCTTGAAGGCCGGCGAGCGCCGGGACGCCAGGGCGAAACTCAAGACCCAGATCAACAGCAACAACTGGAAAATTGGCGCAATGATGATGGAGATGGCCGCCACCAGGGCGATGAAGGTAATCGGCCCATCACTCAGGGCCACCACCGAGTCCCAGAGCGTGGCACTGTTCTTCAGGCCCTTCAGGCTGATGCTCATCACCGGATAGAAGTTGGCGAACACCCACAGCACCGCGGCTGTCAGGGTCAGCGCCAGGCGTTGTTGTACCGACAGGCCGTTGTAGCGCTGCAGTACACCGCCACAGCGCTGGCACAGGGCAGTCTGGTGTTTGGCAAGCGTGGCTTTTTCATACACGCCATCGCAGTGCTCACAGATGATCAGTGTGTCAGTCCTGGCCATGGTTAGCACTCAAGGGGAGGCAGAAGCTTCAGGGGCGTTAAATGAATATAGAAGTGCCTCGCCATAGAGCAAATATAAAGTTTGCCGAGGCCAGCACTTGGCTGAAACGAAAAACTGCGCGTCCTCGCCATGAGGGCGCGCAGCCCATAAGAGAAAGGGCTAGTTACTCGCCGCGAATGTACTGCTCCAACTGCTGGATCAGCTCGGCCTGTTCGGCAATGGCTTCCTTGACCAGGTCGCCGATCGACAGCAAGCCCAGCAACTGGCCGTCTTCGACCACCGGCAAGTGGCGCAGGTGCTTGTCGGTCATGATGTTCATGCAGGTCTGCACGCTTTGATGGGAGTCTACGGTGATCACCGGCGAGTTCATGATTTCACTGACCGGCGTGCCGACCGAGGAGCGGCCCTTGAGTACCAGCTTGCGCGCGTAGTCCCGTTCGCTGATCACCCCGACAATATTGCCGTCTTCGAGCACCGGTAGGGCGCCGACGTTTTTTGCCGCCATCACCATCAGCGCTTCCAGCACCATCTGATGGGAATTGATGGTGTGGACCTGCTGGTTCTGCTGGGCCTTGAGCTTGAGCAGTTGCGCGACTGTCTTCATGGAGGAGCCTCTGCGAGGTGGTAATGGTTGGCAGGCGCCTTACGCCCGGACACCCATACAGAATCATAGACGCCAGCCCTTGGAGCAAGTAGGCAAAGCGGCATTTACCTGCTCTGTCTGCGTCATCGAGGTGTGGCATCAGCCTTGGCTGGCGAAAAACAGCGACAAAAAAGCCGCTGACAACGGGTAAACGTCATCAGCGGCTGTGCAGAACAACTCAGCAGTAGCGGTCGATGACACACACTTCAGGTTTGGCCTGCAGGTGCTGCCACTCCTGGGTCAGTGTGGCCAGAACGCGACCGACATAATCTTTGTCGGCGGCGGCTTTTTTGCCGACATAACCCTGGCCGCGACGGTACATCTTCAGTCGGGCGCGCAAGTCATGGTTGTTCTTGGCGAACTCGTCTTCATGGGCATGGGGTGACAGGCAGTCGATATGCACCTGGCCAGATTTGGCAATCCACAGGATATGGCTGTCGTGGCTGTCTTTATGCGCTGCGAACATACGAGCCAGTTCATCAATAGTCGGTTGATTGTTCAGATTCATGTTAAAGCCCCTTGACCAATGTTTGATCTGTCTAGTTGATTCGCTAATTCACTTCTCTACTTCGGTAAGTTGATATCTGGTACCGAAACCAGGGCGACAGTGGTTGTCTGCCGAATATCGGCAGGGCCTTGAGCAGGATGCATGTAGTCTTGCCGAGAAACTGCTACGCACTTGCGGCACAGCGGGGGAGAAACGACGATTGCCTGGAAGTTGCTACCGATACCACTTACTCGGCCACAAGCATCTTGAGGATTGATCGCCGGCGTTTCTCGTCCGTGTAGTGGACGCACATGCCAGGTCAGCTTCATCAATCTGCCTTGTGGGCAGTACACATCCGGGAACAGCTCGGCGGTCAGTCGAGCCTTTTCACAACACTTTTGCCTGTGCTCCCGATCGGGGAGGTGTCTGCATCATGCAAGGGGAAAAACTCCTCGTCAACGGTTTTGTAGTGAATTATTTCATTCACTACAAAAATAATTTCGAGGCCTGCGAGAAGGGATTTAACCTTGTCCTACAATCCCTTGCGTCACTCATGCAAAGGTCACGTGAAGCAGCAATGACGCGTAGAATCGAAGGCCAATCATCTTCGAGGTTGTTGCGGTGGATTTACAGCAGGGCTTCGTCCTGACCCGGCATTGGCGCGACACCCCGACCGGCACCCACGTGGAATTCTGGCTGGCGACCGATGCCGGGCCGCGCCAGGTGCGCCTGCCCGTGCAGACCTCGGTGGCGTTTATCCCGGAACTGTACCGTGAACGCACCCAGGAACTGGTGCGCGGCGAGCCGGGTGTGGAACTGCGGCCTCTGGGGTTGCAGGACTTCCAGCACCGCCCGGTGTTCGGTCTGTACTGCCCGCAACACCGCCAGTTGATGCACCTGGAGTCGGTGCTGCGCCGGGCCGGCGTCGAAGTTTTCGAGGCTGACATCCGCCCGCCGGAGCGCTACCTGATGGAGCGCTTCATCACCGCCCCCGTGTCGTTCAGCGGTACGGCCGGCGACGGTGACCTGTTGCTCGAAACCCATCTCAAGCCAGCGCCGGATTACCGTCCACGCCTGAAGCTGGTGTCGTTGGACATCGAGACCACCGAGCAAGCCGAGTTGTACTCGATTGCCCTTGAAGGTTGCGGGCAGCGCCAGGTCTACATGCTCGGCGCACCCAACGGCGAGGCCGGCGCCGTCGACTTCGACCTGGAGTACTGCGACTCGCGGGCCACGCTGTTGAAGAAACTCAACCAATGGTTCGCCGAGCACGACCCTGATGCGATCATCGGCTGGAACCTGGTGCAGTTTGACCTGCGGGTGCTGCACGAGCATGCCCGGCGCCTGGCGGTGCCGTTGCGCCTGGGACGTGGTGGCGAGGAGATGCAGTGGCGTGAACACGGCTCGGGCAACAATCACTATTTTGCCGCCGCGGCAGGCCGGCTGATCATCGACGGCATCGAGTCCCTGCGTTCGGCGACATGGAGTTTCCCCTCGTTCAGCCTGGAGAACGTCGCACAGACCCTGCTCGGTGAAGGCAAGTCCATCGACAACCCCTACCAGCGCATGGACGAAATCAACCGCATGTTCGCCGAGGACAAGCCGGCCCTGGCGCGCTACAACCTCAAGGACTGTGAGCTGGTGACGCGGATCTTCGCCAAGACCGAACTGCTGACCTTCCTGCTGGAGCGAGCCAGTGTCACCGGACTGCCCGCCGACCGCAGTGGCGGCTCGGTGGCGGCCTTCACCCACCTGTACATGCCGCTGATGCATCGCCAGGGGTTTGTTGCGCCGAACCAGGGCGAGCGCCCACCCCAGGCCAGCCCCGGCGGGTTTGTCATGGATTCGCAGCCGGGCCTGTACGAGTCGGTGCTGGTGCTCGACTACAAGAGCCTGTACCCCTCGATCATCCGCACCTTCCTGATTGATCCCGTAGGCCTGATCGAAGGCCTGCGTCACCCGGACGACAGTGAGTCGGTGCCAGGTTTTCGCGGGGCGCGATTCTCGCGGACCCGGCATTGCCTGCCGGCCATCGTCGCGCGCGTTTCCGAAGGCCGGGAAGTGGCCAAGCGTGAGCAGAACGCGCCGCTGTCCCAGGCGCTGAAGATCATCATGAACGCCTTCTACGGCGTGCTGGGTTCCAGCGGCTGCCGATTCTTCGACACCCGCCTGGCATCCTCGATCACCCTGCGTGGACACGAGATCATGCAGCGCACCCGGCAACTGATCGAAGCCCAGGGCCATGCGGTGATCTACGGCGACACCGACTCCACGTTCGTCTGGTTGCGCCGGGCCCACGGCCAGGAAGAAGCGGCGCAGATCGGTCACGCCCTGGTGGCCCACGTCAACCAGTGGTGGCGCGAACACCTGCTGGCCGAACTCGGCTTGCACAGTGTGCTGGAGCTGCAATACGAAACCCATTTCCGGCGCTTCCTGATGCCGACCATCCGGGGGGCAGAGGAGGGCAGCAAGAAGCGCTACGCCGGCTTGGTGATGCATGCCGACGGCAGCGAGCAAATGGTCTACAAAGGCCTGGAGACCGTGCGCACCGACTGGTCGCCGTTGGCCCGGCAGTTCCAGCAGGAACTCTACTCGCGCATCTTCCACCGCCAGCCCTATCAGGACTATGTGCGTGAGTTCGTCCGCGCCACCGTAGCCGGCGAGCAGGATCAATTGCTGATCTACCGCAAGCGCCTGCGTCGGCCCCTGGACGACTATGAACGCAACGTACCGCCCCATGTGCGGGCGGCACGCATCGCCGACGAGTACAACGCCCAGCAGGGGCGACCGCGCCAGTACCAGCGGGGTGGCTGGATCAGCTACCTGATCACTGTCGCCGGTCCCGAACCCCTGGAAACCCGCAGCGCACCGATCGACTATGAGCATTACGTCAGCCGCCAACTGCAGCCGGTGGCGGATGCGATCCTGCCGTTTGTCGACGACGACTTCAGCACCCTGGTTGGCGGGCAGATGGGCTTGTTCTAGGCAAGGCTGCAGACGTAAAAAAGCGCCCCGAAGGGCGTAATGCCGATCAGTTAAGCGACGCCGACCATTGTGGGAGCGAGCTTGCTCGCGATGAACTTGAAAGCGCCGCGTGTTTATCCATTTACGCGTTATCGTTCACGTCCATCGCGAGCAAGCTCGCTCCCACATAGGTGGTCGTTTTTCCTTAACTGATCGGCATTACCCGAAGGGCGCCTGAATCACCGTGACCGAGGGAGCCCGGTGAGTCCGTTCGTGTGGCAACAGCGCTGCTGCATGAACGGTGTTGCACGCCGCGCCCCCGACGGGCGCGGCAGGTTTACTTGCCGAGTTTTACCCGGGTCCAGCCGCGGGTCATGATCCGTTGCGTGGCGATGGGCATGTCCGGCACGGCATACAGGGTCGCCATCACCGCTTGCGAGGGATACGAACCCGGGTCGTTGCGAATCGCTTCGTCCACCAGCGGAGTCGCGGCCGCGTTGGCGTTACTGTAGCCGACGCTGTTGGTGATCTCGGCCATGATGTCCGGGCGCATCAGGAAGTTCATGAACTGGTAGGCATTGTCGACGTTGGCCGCATCCCGCGGGATGGCGACCATGTCATAGAAGCTGCCGGCGCCTTCCTTGGGAATGCTGTAGTCGACCTTGACCTTGCCCCCGGCTTCCTCGGCGCGGGCCTTGGCTTGCAGCACGTCGCCGGAATAACCGACCGCCACGCAGATATTGCCGTTGGCCAGGTCGGAGATGTACTTGGACGAATGGAAGTACGCCACCGACGGGCGAATCTTCATGAACAGCGCTTCGGCTTCGCTGATCTGCTGCTTGTCCTGGGTGTTCACCGGGTAGCCCAGGTAGTGCAGGGCGGCCGGGAGCATTTCGGTGGGCGAGTCGAGGAAGCTGATGCCGCAGGCCTTGAGCTTGGCTGCGTTCTCGGGCTTGAACAGCAGGTCCCAGGAATTCACCGGGGCGTCGGCGCCCAATACTTCGCGAACCTTGTCCGGGTTGAAGCCGATGCCGATCGAGCCCCACATGTAGGGGAAAGCGTGGCCGTTGTCCGGGTCGCTGGCCGCTGCGTTTTTCAGCAGCACCGGGTTGAGGTTCTTCCAGTTCGACAGTTTTGACTTGTCCAGCGTCTGGTAGACCCCGGCCTTGATCTGCTTGGCCAGGAAGCTGTTGGACGGCACCACGATGTCGTACCCGGATTTACCGGCGAGCAGGCGTGCCTCAAGGGTTTCGTTGCTGTCGAAGACATCGTAGGTCACGCTGATGCCCGTCTCGTCTTCGAATTTCTTGACGGTGTCCGGGGCGATATAGTCGGACCAGTTGTAGACGCGCAGAACCTTGTCATTGGCCTGGGCGCCCG
This sequence comes from Pseudomonas sp. P5_152, assembly GCF_033989915.1. Classification (NCBI taxonomy): domain Bacteria; kingdom Pseudomonadati; phylum Pseudomonadota; class Gammaproteobacteria; order Pseudomonadales; family Pseudomonadaceae; genus Pseudomonas; species Pseudomonas sp. P5_152. The sequence goes on from NZ_JASFAH010000002.1 coordinate 5,104,013, forward strand.
TGGCAATCGCGCCCAATAAGGACAGTGTCAGCAGAGTCCTGCCAAGCATTTTCATCGGTACAGCTCCATTTTCTTCTTATACGAATAACGTAAAGCGTGGGTAAAACCGCTGGCGAGCAAGCGTGCTCTCTCGCCAGCGGGCATCAGGCCGTTGCACCAGTCATGGGCTTGGCGGCGGGCTGCCAGGATTCACTGGCGGTCTGGTCCATGGCGTCCTGGATCGCCCGTTTGCGATTGGCTTCGGCCTTGCGGCTGAAGTACCAGACCAGGAAGGTCACCAGCGATACTGCCAGCAAAATCAGGCTGGCCACCGCGTTGATCTCGGGTTTGACCCCAAGACGCACCGCCGAGAACACTTCCATCGGCAAGGTCGTGGACCCCGGGCCCGAGACGAAGCTGGCCAGCACCAGGTCATCCAGCGACAAGGCGAACGACATCATGCCGCCCGCTGCCAGCGAGGGCGCGATCATCGGGATGGTGATCAGGAAGAACACCTTCAACGGCCGTGCCCCCAGGTCCATCGCCGCTTCTTCGATCGACAGGTCCAGTTCGCGCAAACGCGCGGAGACTACCACTGCCACATAGGCGGCACAAAATGTGGTGTGGGCGATCCAGATGGTGACGATGCCACGTTCCATCGGCCAGCCGATCATCTGTGCCATGGCCACGAACAGCAGCAACAACGACAGGCCGGTGATCACTTCTGGCATCACCAACGGCGCGGTGACCAGGCCGCCAAACAGGGTGCGACCCTTGAAACGGGTGACCCGGGTCAGCACGAACGCGGCCAACGTCCCCAGCGCCACCGCGGCAATCGCGGTGTAGCAGGCGATTTCCAGCGAGCGCAGTACCGAGCCCATCAGTTGGCTGTTGTCCAGCAGGCCGACGTACCACTTCACCGACCAGCCGCCCCAGACCGTTACCAGTTTCGAGGCGTTGAACGAGTAAATCACCAGAATCAGCATGGGCAGGTAGATGAACGCCAGGCCCAATACCAGCATCAATCGGGAAAATCCGAAACGCTTCATGCCCGTCCCTCCATCTCTTTGGCCTGGCTGCGGTTGAACAGAATGATCGGCACGATCAGGATCGCCAGCATCACCACCGCCAGGGCGGATGCCACCGGCCAGTCACGGTTGTTGAAGAACTCTTGCCACAGCACGCGACCGATCATCAGGGTTTCCGGGCCGCCCAGCAGTTCCGGAATCACGAACTCGCCCACCACCGGGATGAACACCAGCATGCAGCCTGCGATGATGCCGTTCCTGGCCAGCGGCACGGTGATCTTCCAGAAGCTGTTGAAGGTGCTCGAACCCAGGTCGGACGCGGCTTCCAGCAGGCTCTGGTCATGCTTGACCAGGTTGGCGTACAGCGGCAGCACCATGAACGGCAGGTAGGCGTAGACCACGCCGATGTACACCGCAGTGTTGGTGTTGAGGATTTCGATCGGGTGCGAGGTCAAGCCGGTCCACATCAGGAAGCCATTGAGCAGGCCGTTGTTGCTCAAGATGCCCATCCACGCATAGACGCGAATCAGGATCGCCGTCCAGGTCGGCATCATGATCAGCAGCAACAGCACGTTCTGCGCCTCCTTGCTGGCCTTGGAAATCGCGTAGGCCATCGGGAAGCCAAGCACCAGGCACATCACGGTGCTGAGCAAGGCGACTTTCAACGAGCCCAGGTACGCCGAGATATACAACTCATCGGCGGCGAGCATCGTGTAGTTGCCCAGGTTGAGCATCAGTTCGAACTTCTGCTCGGCGAAGCTGTAGATCTCGGAGTAGGGCGGAATAGCCAGTGCGGCTTCGGAAAAACTGATCTTCATCACCAGGAAGAACGGCAGCATGAAGAACAGGAACAGCCACAGGAACGGCAGGCCGATCACGACTTTGCGCCCACTGGGCAGAAACCGCTGGAACTGCTGAGTGAGAGTGTTCATGCGCGCAGTACCACGCCGCTGTCGTCTTCCCACCAGACGTAGACCTGATCGTCCCAGGTCGGGCGGGCGCCGCGGCGCTCGGCGTTGGCCATGAACGACTGGACGACCTTGCCGCCAGGCAGCTCGACATAGAACACCGAGTGCCCACCGAGGTAGGCAATGTCCTGTACCTTGCCCCGGGACCAGTTGTAGCGACTCTCGGGTTTTGTGCTGCTGACCAGCATTTTTTCCGGGCGGATGGCGTAGGTGATCGACTTGTCCTGCACCGAGGTGCTGACGCCATGGCCGACGTAGATCTGCTGTTCCAGGTCCGGGCAGTGAATGATCGCGTGGCCTTCCAGGTCTTCCACCACCGTGCCGTCGAAGGCGTTCACGTTGCCGATGAACTCGCAGACCATGCGGCTCACCGGGGCTTCATAGATGTCCACCGGGCTGCCGATCTGCGCGATCCAGCCCAGGTGCATGATGGCGATACGTTCGGCCATGGTCATGGCCTCTTCCTGGTCGTGGGTCACCATCACGCAGGTCACGCCGACCCGCTCGATGATTTCCACCAGTTCCAGCTGCATCTGCGAGCGCAGCTTTTTATCCAGCGCCCCCATCGGCTCGTCGAGCAGCAGCAGCTTGGGCCGTTTGGCCAGGGAGCGGGCGAGGGCGACACGCTGGCGCTGGCCACCGGACAGTTGGTGCGGCTTGCGCTTGGCGTACTGGGTCATGTGCACCAGGCGCAGCATCTCCTCGACACGAGCGTCGATTTCGCTGGCGGGCAAACGGTCCTGCTTGAGGCCAAAGGCGATGTTCTGCGCCACCGTCATGTGCGGGAACAGGGCGTAGGACTGGAACATCATGTTGATCGGCCGCTCGTAGGGCGGCATGTCGGTGATGTCGACGCCGTCGAGCAGGATCCGTCCTTCGGTGGGGCGCTCGAATCCAGCGAGCATGCGCAGCAGGGTCGACTTGCCTGAACCGGAGCCGCCGAGCAGGGCGAAGATTTCGCCTTGATGGATGTCCAGGGACACATCGTCCACCGCCGTGGTTTCGTCGAACTTCTTGGTGACACGATCGACTCGTACCAGCACCTTTTTCGGTTGCTGATGACCCTCAAGAGCCTTCCTGTAAATGCTGGAGGCGTTTGCCATGTGAAACTCCCAACAGGTTTCAGTCGCCGGGCCAACGCGGCCTGACTTAATAGTTGATTGCCAATCGCCAGGTGCCACCTGGAGGTGCGCATGGCGATTCGACTGGTTCGGCACCGCCGTCCTGGCTGCCTGGTCGTGCTTGTTGTTATTGCGGTGTGTGGCTATTGCGAGAAACGGGCGCGCGAAGGCACGCCCGCCAGACTCGCGGGGGTAGAAATACCGGGTTGTGGTTTAGCTCAGCGTGCGTGACGCAGCGTCGCCCGTTGCCGGCAAGCTGCGCCGAACGCCTGGAAAATCGTCAGGTACGCAGGATTGTCCAGCACTTGCCATTCCGGGTGCCATTGCACGCCGAGGGCGAAGGACTTGCTGTGCGTCACCGAGATCGCCTCGATCAAGCCGTCCGGCGCGATGGCCTCGGCACGCAGGCCTGGCGCCAACCGGTCGATACCCTGGCTGTGAATCGAGTTGACCTGGAATGTCGCGGGCAGCTCCAGCGCCTCGAATACACCGCCCGGCTGCACGCTGACCGCGTGGGCCGGTGCGTATTGCACCGCCAGGTCCGGGTGATTTGCTTCGCGGTGATCGAGCATGCCCGGCAACTCATGCACCTTCTGGTGCAGGCTGCCGCCGAACGCGACGTTCATTTCCTGGAAGCCCCGGCAGATCCCGAGCACCGGAACGCCCGCCGCGATGGCAGCACGTAATAGAGGAAGGGTGGTGGCGTCCCGTGCCGGATCGTGATCCGTGCCGGGAGCGCTGGCCGGGCCTTGATAGTGCAAAGGCTCCACGTTCGATGGCGAGCCGGTCAGCAACAGGCCGTCGAGTTGACCGAGCAGGTCGTCGATTTCAGTCAGGTTGCCCAGGGAAGGAATGACCACAGGCAGCCCCAGCGCCGCGACGCTGACAGCACGCAAGTACTTGTCACCGCTGACGTGGTAGGGGTGCAGGCCAATCTGTTTGACGCACGCAGTAACGCCGATCAATGGCTTGAATGCCATTTTTATCACCTCGAAGTTTCACACTTGAACGAGCTTTTCCAGAGCTTAGCCTCGTTGATTTTTTTTAACAACTCTCATGTAAATAATTCTAAACGGCTGGATCGCTGGAACTCAGGTTGGCTGTGGGTTTGCGGGTGATTGTTGAGCGATGGCTGGCTGCGGTGACCAATAAAATCAACAAAAATGCCTATTTGTCCGCTATTGACTTCACTTTGCCTTTCGGATTGACTGAGGTCCGAAAGTGCAGTGAACATAATAATTAACAGCTAATAGGTGCATCATGTCGGTCCCCCTGCGTACCGTTCAACTCAACGAAGCAAACGCATTCCTTAAGAAATATCCTGAGGTTTTGTACGTCGACCTTCTGATTGCGGATATGAACGGTGTGGTGCGCGGCAAGCGCATCGAGCGCACCAGTCTTCATAAGGTCTATGAGAAAGGCATCAACCTGCCGGCCTCGCTGTTCGCCCTCGACATCAATGGTTCCACGGTGGAAAGCACCGGCCTGGGCCTGGACATCGGCGACGCCGACCGCATCTGCTACCCGATTCCCGGCACCTTGAGCATCGAGCCGTGGCAGAAGCGCCCAACCGCGCAACTGCTGATGACCATGCACGAGATCGAAGGCCAGCCGTTCTTCGCTGACCCGCGTGAAGTGCTGGCCAACGTGGTGCGCAAGTTCGACGACCTCGGCCTGACCATTTGCGCGGCGTTTGAACTGGAGTTCTACCTGATCGACCAGGACAACGTGAACGGCCGTCCGCAGTCGCCACGCTCACCGGTTTCCGGCAAGCGCCCGGTATCGACCCAGGTTTACCTGATCGACGACCTCGACGAATACGTTGACTGCCTGCAGGACATCCTCGAAGGCGCGAAAGAGCAGGGCATCCCGGCCGATGCCATCGTCAAGGAAAGTGCCCCGGCGCAATTCGAAGTCAACCTGCATCACGTCAGCGACCCGATCAAGGCCTGCGACTATGCGGTCCTGCTCAAGCGCCTGGTGAAGAACATCGCCTACGACCATGAGATGGACACCACCTTCATGGCCAAGCCGTATCCGGGCCAGGCGGGCAACGGTCTGCACGTGCACATCTCGATCCTCGACAAGGCCGGCAACAACATCTTCGCCAGCGAGGATCCCGAGCAGAACGCCGCATTGCGTCACGCCATCGGCGGTGTGCTGGAGACCCTGCCCGCGCAGATGGCCTTCCTCTGCCCGAACGTCAACTCCTACCGCCGGTTCGGCGCACAGTTCTACGTGCCGAACTCGCCGAGCTGGGGTATCGACAACCGCACCGTGGCCGTGCGCGTGCCGACCGGTTCGCCGGACGCCGTGCGCATCGAACACCGCGTGGCCGGTGCCGACGCCAACCCGTACCTGCTGATGGCTTCGGTGCTGGCCGGTATTCACCACGGCTTGACCAACCAGATCGAGCCGGGTGCGCCGGTCGAAGGCAACAGCTACGAGCAGAACGAGCAGAGCCTGCCGAACAACCTGCGCGATGCCCTGCGTGAGCTGGACGACAGCGAAGTCATGGCCAAGTACATCGACCCGCTGTACATCGACGTGTTCGTGGCGTGCAAGGAAAGCGAGCTGGCCGAGTTCGAGAACTCCATCTCCGACCTTGAGTACAACTGGTACCTGCATACGGTCTGATGGTTGGTGTGCCTGTGGGAACGGGCTCGCCCGCGATATCGCAATCGCGGGCAAGCCCGCTCCCACAGCGATTGCATTGCAAATCCTCAAGGGACTGGCATTCAGTCCGACCACAGCCTATTCCCCTGCGTCGAGTCACAACCATGACAAACACTCGCAGCGACTGGGAGCAACGCTTCCAGTCCTTAAGCATCGAAGGCCGCGCCTTCATCGATGGTCAATACCGTCCGGCACTCAGCGGCGCCACCTTCGAATGCATCAGCCCGGTTGACGGGCGCTTCCTGGCCAACGTCGCCAGCACCGATGAAGCCGATGCCAATGCCGCCGTGCTCGTCGCCCGCCAGGCGTTCGAATCCGGTATCTGGTGCAAGCTGGCCCCCGCTGAGCGCAAGCGCGTCCTGATCCGCTTCGCCGACCTGATCCTGGCGCACCAGGAAGAATTGGCGCTGCTGGAAACCCTGGACATGGGCAAGCCCATCAGCGACTCCATGGCCATCGACATTCCAGCGACCGCTAACGCGATCCGCTGGAGTGCCGAAGCCATCGACAAACTCTACGACGAAGTCGCCACCACGCCCCACGATCAACTGGGCCTGGTGACCCGCGAAGCGTCCGGCGTGGTGGCGGCCATCGTGCCGTGGAACTTCCCGTTGATCATGGCCAGCTGGAAGTTCGCCCCGGCCCTGGCGGCAGGCAACTCGTTCATCCTCAAGCCGTCGGAAAAGTCCCCGCTGACGGCCATCCGCATCGCCCAACTAGCGCTAGAGGCTGGCATCCCCAAGGGCGTGTTCAACGTCCTGCCGGGTTACGGCCACACCGTCGGCAAGGCACTGGCGCTGCACATGGACGTCGACGTCCTGGCCTTCACCGGCTCGACCGCGGTTGCCAAGCAGCTGCTGATCTACGCCGGGCAAAGCAACCTCAAGCGCGTCTGGCTAGAAGCTGGCGGCAAGAGTCCGAACGTGGTGTTTGCCGATGCGCCGGATCTGCGCGCGGCGGCGCAGGCGGCGGCCAGTGCCATCGCCTTCAACCAGGGCGAAGTCTGCACCGCCGGCTCACGCCTGCTGGTGGAGCGCTCGATTCGCCAGCAGTTCATCCCGCTGCTGGTGGAGGCCCTGCAAGCCTGGCAACCCGGGCACGCGCTGGACCCGACAAGCCGGGTCGGCGCGGTGGTCGATCAACGTCAGTTGGACAACATCCTGCGCTACATCGCCATCGGCCGCGAGCAAGGTGCCGAGCTGATCGCCGGCGGCAACCGCACCCTCGAGGACAGCGGTGGCCAGTACGTGGAGCCGACGATTTTCGACGGTGTGAGCAACGCCATGACCATCGCCCGCGAAGAAATCTTCGGCCCAGTGTTGTCGCTGATCACCTTCGACACCGCAGAAGAAGCGTTGCAGATCGCCAACGACAGCATCTTCGGTTTGGCCGCCGGGGTCTGGACCCGCGACCTGAGCAAGGCCCACACCTTCGCCCGGGGCCTGCGCGCCGGCAGCGTGTGGGTCAACCAGTACGACGGCGGTGACATGACCGCGCCCTTCGGTGGGTTCAAGCAGTCGGGCAACGGTCGCGACAAGTCCCTGCACGCCTTCGACAAGTACACCGAGCTCAAAGCCACCTGGATCAAGCTCTGACCTATTAGACAGTCGCGGTGACAGGCCTTTGGCGTGTCACCGCGCGGGAACTCAATCATGCAAAAACATGTAAACAGCTACTACGCCGCCACCCGCAACGAGATCATCGACTTCCCGGTGCTCGAAGAGTTGGTGGAATGCGACGTCTGTGTGATCGGCGCCGGCTACACTGGCCTGTCCTCGGCGTTGTTCCTCAGCGAAGCGGGCTACAGCGTCACGGTGCTCGAAGCCGCCAAGGTCGGCTACGGCGCCAGCGGGCGCAACGGCGGGCAACTGGTCAATTCCTACAGCCGCGACGTCGATGTGATCGAGCAGCGCTACGGCGAAAAGACCGCCGAAGTGCTGGGCAGCATGATTTTCGAAGGCGCGGACATCATCCGCTCGCGGATCAAGCAATACGACATCCAGTGCGACTACAAGCCCGGTGGCATTTTCGCCGCGCTGAACAAGAAACAACTCAAGGGCCTGGCCGAACAGAAGAGCGGTTGGGAGCGCTACGGCAACCACCACCTGCGGATGCTCGACGCGCAAGAGATCGCCAAGGAAGTAGGGACCCGCAACTATGTCGGTGGCCTGCTGGACATGCAGGGTGGTCACGTCCATCCGCTGAACCTGGCCCTGGGCGAAGCGGCTGCCATCCTCAGTCTTGGCGGAAAAATCTTCGAGCAGTCGGCAGCGGTGGAAATCACCTACGGCGAACCCATAGTCGTGCGCACGGCCAAGGGCGTGGTACGCGCCAAGTACCTGTTGATCGCCGGCAACGCCTACCTGCCGCAAGACCTCGACAACCGCGTCACCCGCAAGAGCATGCCCTGCGGTTCGCAGATCGTGGTCACCGAGCCCCTGTCGGAAAAAGTCGCCAGGAGCCTGATCAGCAACAACTACTGCGTCGAAGACTGTAACTACCTGCTCGACTACTACCGCCTGACTGCCGACAACCGTCTGCTCTATGGTGGCGGTGTGGTCTACGGCGCGCGCGAGCCGGACGACATCGAGCAACTGATCCGGCCGAAAATCCTCAAGACCTTCCCCCAGCTCAAGGACGTGAAGATCGACTACCGCTGGACCGGCAACTTCCTGCTGACCATGTCACGCATGCCGCAATTTGGCCGCATCGAGAAAAACGCCTATTACATGCAGGGCTACAGCGGCCACGGGGTGACCTGTTCGCACCTGGCCGGCAAGCTGATCGCGGAAATGATCCGTGGCGACGCCGAGCGTTTCGACGCCTTCGCCTCCCTGCCACACATGCCGATGTTCGGTGGCCGCACCTTCCAGGCCCCACTGACCGCCATGGGCGCGGTGTACTACGCGATGCGTGACCGTTTCGGTATCTAGTCTGACGCTCGCCGACGGCCGTCTTGAGGAAGGTCGTCGGTTTTTTATCCGGCCTTTCTCCAAGCTGCTGAGCCGTGGGCGGAAAACGTGATTTAATAGCCGCCTTTCACGTCTTCGGGACAGAGGAACGGCGATTTTCGCGACACAAGTCGCCCGCCATCCCCCCACACTACCCTTAAGTTTTTCTCACATAAGGCTGTCATGGACACGGGCTCTCGACTCAAATTAGTACGCGAAAGCTACAAGCTGTCCCAGCGCGAGCTGGCCCGGCGTAGCGGCGTCACCAATGCCACCATCTCCCTGATCGAACAGAATCGGGTCAGTCCTTCCGTCAGCTCACTGAAAAAACTGCTGGAGGGCATCCCCATGTCCCTGGCGGACTTCTTCACCTTCGACCAGCCACCGCGCGAACACCAATACATCTTCCGCGCCAACGAACAGCCCGACCTCGGTCGCCACGGCCTGCGCCTGCTGCTGATCGGCGCCTCGGTGCCCAGCCGCCAGATGCGCCTGCTGCGCGAGCAATACGCACCGGGCGCCAGCTCGGGCGAAGAGCCGATCGTGCACGCCGAAGGCGAGGAGTGCGGGTTGGTGACGCGGGGTACCGTGGAACTCACCGTGGATGGCCAGGTCAGCGTGTTGAACGCCGGGGATGGTTATTACTTTCCGACCACGCTGCCGCACCGGTTTCGCAACATCGGCGCGGACGAGGCGGAAATCATCAGTGCGAACACGCCCGCCAACTTTTGATCGCAAGGCGCTGAACATTGAACCAACACACCTTGTCCATGCGCCTGGAGCGCGTGGCGGCCCATGTGCCAGCCGGTGCGCGCCTGGCCGATATCGGCTCCGACCACGGCTACTTGCCGGTGGCATTGATGCGCCGTGGCGCCATCACGGCGGCGGTGGCCGGCGAGTTGGCTTCGACTCCGTTCCATTCGGCCCAGCGTACGGTGCGCGACAACGGCCTGCAGGCATCCATCAGCGTACGCCTGGCCAATGGCCTGGCGGCGATTGAGGCGGCTGACGAGATTAGCGCGCTGACTATCTGCGGCATGGGCGGTGAGACCATCCGCGACATTCTCGAGCGTGGCAAGACTCGCCTCAGTGGCCAGGAGCGACTGATCCTGCAACCCAACGGCGGCGAGCAGCCACTGCGGCAATGGCTGATGGACAATGGTTATTCCATCCTCTGCGAGGAAGTGCTGCGGGAGAATCGTTTCGACTACGAAATCATCGTTGCCGAGCGCACCGGTCCGGTGAGCTACAGCCCCGAGCAACTGTACTTCGGCCCCCTGCAGATGCAGGCACGCACCCCGGCATTCCTGCTCAAGTGGCAGCGCCTGCTGCGCCACAAGCAGCAGACCCTGGCCCACTTCACCCAGGCCGGCTCGGCGGTACCCGCGGAAAAATTACAGGACATCACCCGCCAGGTGCGTTGGATCAACCAACTGCTGGCCTGAACGCCCGACAGCTGCTACGGGTTTGGTGGGTGTACGCAAAATCTGCAAGCCGGCAAAACCGCTGTGGGAGCGAGCGCCCGCTTGCGGCCTGCTCGCGATGGGGCCAGTACAACCAACATCGATGGTGCCTGACACACCGCCATCGCGAGCAGGCTCGCTCCCACTTAAGTTAAGTGGGTAATAGCGAGAGGGCGAGCTTACTGGCCTGGCGAAGGCGGGGTCTGCGTCAGCAGCGCCTGGGCCAGTTCTTCGTCCGTGGCATTGAGGCCAGGGTGGTCCTGGCGCATCTGCTTGAGCACGGATTCCAGGTAGGCACCGCGGATAGTGCCGCCGCTGGCGACGAAACTGGAGAGGTCATCGCGGGCGGGGACGACGATCTTGTCGTCCTTGAAGGTCGAGTACAGCGACGCAGAGACCCCCGCTGAAGTGGCGACATCCTTGGCATCGACATCGGCCATGGCCGATCCGAAGGGCAGGCAGAGCGCAAGCGTTGGCACGAGCAATAGACGGCGCATGGTGAGTCCTCCAAAAGCGTGAAGCCAAAGGGTGTGTCACATACCCATATGATGCGCGGTGCGGCTCAGGAGTTCCGCAGATCAAGCGAGGACCAGATGGCGATGTGGATTAAACGTGTCTGTTACCGGCGCTACGGGCGATAATGCCGGGCAATTCTCCGTTCACCTTGCCAAAGAGCGCTGCCCCCTGATGTTTGAGATCAAGCCGTGGAACCCCGAAACCTTTCGCCAGCAGACGCGCCGCAGCACCCTGATCATTGCCGTGCTGTTCATTGTGCTGGCGATGGCTTTGTCGACGCTGGCGGTGATGGTGCTGGGCGAGCCGGGTGGCGATAACTTTCGCTACAACCTCGGCGGGGTAATCGCGGCGGTGCTGGTCAGCGCGGCGCTGATGAAACTCAAGTTCTGGTCGCAACCCTGGATGGCCGCCGCCGTCTACGGCTGGCAGCTCAAGCGCAGCCTGATGCGCATCACCAACGTCATGCACCAGGTCACCGATGCGGTCGCCGCCGGCAACCCGAGCGCGATGAAGCTGCTGCGCTTTTACCACCTGGGGCTGGCGCAGATGCACGAGCTGGACGCCAACTCCAGCAGCCATGCGCAACTGGTGCGTGAAATGGACCAGCACAAAGCAGCCATGGAGGCGCTGGGGCTGGAGACCGAACAGACTCGCCTGCACCCCGAGTGGCTGACGGCGCTGAAAACCCAGGCCTGATCATTGCCTGCCTTTTTCCAGGAATTTCCCCTCGGAGCCCCGATTGATGTTTACCCTTAGCCACTTCGATACCCCGTGCTCCGAGCACGTGACCGACCAGATCCTGCAACTGGTGGTCGACAACCTGACCGACATCAGCAGCGTCGCCTTGCCACCGAGCAACCCGTTGTTCGCGATCTATCAATACGCAGTGGGCTACGAGGTCCACCTCTACCTGCAGGCCCTCGATGGCACCCAGGGCCTAAGCGTCGAATTGATTGTCGCGCTGGACGCCGAGGACCCCTCGAAGGTCGTCGGCTTTTTGCTGTACCTGCCGGTCAAGGATGATCCGCATGCCTGCGGCGTAGCCTTCATGGCCGTACACGCCAGCCATCGTCGCCATGGTATCGCCCGCGCCATGGTCCAGGACATGCTCGGCCGCTACCCGCATGCCGAACTGACCTGTGCCGTGGCCAAGGTGCCGTACTTCGAGGCAATGGGCTTGCAGGTCCTGGGCGTGCGCGGACCGCAGGTGCTGATGAACACCCACGACCGCGTGACAGACGGCCTGATCGCGGTACTGGATATCGCGCCTATCTACCGCTCCACCGAAGTGCGGCAGATCCACACCTACCTGCTGCAGAAGAATGGCAAGCGGGCGATGCTCGACGCGGAAAAACAGCGCGACCGCCATCTGGATCAACTGACGGCCAAGGCGCGGGTGTTTGTGCAGGGGCGGTTGGGTCACGACGTTGGCTAGCAAACCGCCTGTGCAGGTGCCAGCAAGCCAGCGCCTACACCGGACCCCGTTTGGCTTGCTCAAAAAAGAGCCTCAAAGCTCTTTGATGGGGAGAAAGTAGAGCCCCGAGGCTCAAGTTGTACGTAGAGCCAGTGGCAAGCTTGATTGGGGTTCAGAGCACTCGCCACTCACGCCGCTGCCGCAGAAAACAAGCAGTGGCGTAGTTTCATCGTAGGAAGGTGGCAGGGTGCACTCAAGTACCATTAGTCGCCTGTGGCAGACCGCTGGAGCGACGCGACCGAGGTATTTTTCATGGGCTCGTCACTTCGCGTCTATCCTGTGATTTCAACTGACAAGCGTCGCGCTGTGCTTGGCGAACTAAAGTGAATAACTGCCGTCATTCACTATCAATCAAGAATATGTAGCGTCTCTGCGAAGATGGGTTCCTTCCGGTTCCGAGGGTTCTTACGGCGCCCCACACGCGGCCAGGATGCTGGGCGGTGGTGGCAGTGGACAAGTGACTGCAATGGACACGAGAGTCAGGCGGGCCCGGCGCATTGATGCGCAAGACTTCTTCGTGCAGACCCTGGAGCAATGGGGCGATGCGGTAGTGGTCATCGACGACCAAAGCCGAGTGATGTTTTTTAATGCCGCTGCCGAACGGTTCTGGGGTTGTCCCCGACAGGACGTAGTGGGCAGTCACGTCGACAGCCTGTTTCCCGAAACCCTGCGCACGGCCGATGATCCCGGTTGCAGCCACGACCTGAGTATCCTGGGCAAGGATGGGCAGGCCCGCTGGGGCGCGCTGTCCGTCTCCAGGATCACCCTGCAGGGCCGCACCCTCTATGCGGCCTTTCTCAAGGACATCACCCAGACCCGCCTCCAGGACATCGAACACCGCCTGCTGTCGCTGTCGGTCAATGCCACCCGCTCGGCCACCTGCATTGTCGACGCCGCTGCGCGCCTGCTCTACGTCAATGACGGCCTGGTGCAACTGCTCGGCTACAGCCGCGAAGAAGTTCTTGGGCTGTCGCCGCTGATGTTTTTTGTGCTCGACACCGAGGTCGATGTGCCGGTGCTACCTGAACTGGAGCGGATGTTCGGTGGCGAGCCCCATGAAGTCAGCGCCTTGATCAGCAAGCGCAATGGCCAACGGCTGTGGGTGCATGTGTCCTCGGCCCCGGTGTTCGATGCCCGGGGGCAGGTCGACAACACGGTGATCGTGCTCACCGACATCACCCGCTTCAAATTGCATGAGGTGCTGCAGGACAAGGTGGTCGGCGCGCTGCTCAAGGAAGAGTCGCTGGAAAACGTACTGGCCCTGATGTGCCAGGAAATCGAACGCATCGCCCCGGAAGTCATCGTCTCGATCCTCAGCGTCGATTCCAACGGCATCCTGCACCCACTGGCCAGCCCTGGCTTGCCAGTTGAGTACTCGCGGGCAATCGAAGGCCTGTCGATCGGGCCGATTGCCGGTTCCTGCGGCACGGCGGCCTACCGGGGCAAGCCGGTGCTGGTCACCGACATCAATCACGACCCGCTGTGGGCGGACTACAAGGCGCTGGCCGAGAAGGCGGGGTTGCGCGCGTGCTGGTCGATTCCGGTGCGCAACAGCTGCGGCCGCGTGGCCGCCACCTTCGCCCTGTATTTTCGCGAGTGCCGCGGACCCGATACCTTGCATGCGCACCTGGTGACCGCCGGTACGCACCTGTGCATGTTAGCGCTGGAGCGTGAGGAAGCGCGCCAGGCCATTCGCCGGATGGCGTATTACGATGGCTTGACCGGCTTGCCCAACCGCAACCTGCTGCTGGCCAAGGCGCAACGGACCATTGCCGAAGTGGCCAGGGAGCAGGCCGAACTGGCAGTGCTGTTTGTCGACCTGGATCGCTTCAAGCAGGTCAATGATGCCCTTGGCCATGCGGCCGGCGACGAACTGTTGCAAGTCATGGCCCAGCGCCTGAGCAGTGTGCTGCGTGAGTCGGACATCGTCGGGCGCTTGTCCGGGGATGAGTTCGTGCTGGTTTTGCCGCGACGCAACGCGACCCAGGTCACGCGATTTCTTGAACGGCTCAAGCGCGTACTGAGTTTTCCGGCGCCCATTGCCGGGACCTCGGTGGTGTTGTCGGCCAGCATCGGCATCAGCCTGTTTCCCGGTGACGGCCAGGACATGGAAAGCTTGCTGCAGTGCGCCGACATTGCGATGTACCAGGCCAAGCGCGCCGAACGCGGCAGCTTCAGTTTTTTCCTCGAAGAGATGAACCGGATCGCCCAGAGTCGCCTGATTCTCGAGACCGCGCTGCGCATGGCCCTTGCTGGTGAGGGCCTGGAGCTGGTGTATCAACCGCAGATCAATCTGCACAGCGGGACCTTGGTGGGGGTGGAGGCGTTGGCGCGTTGGGATCATCCAACCCTGGGCATTATCTCGCCGGAGCGCTTCATCCCCCTGGCCGAGGAGTGCGGGCTGATCAATGAGCTGAGCCAGTGGGTGCTGCAAACCGCCTGCGGTCAGCTAGCGCAGTGGCGCGAGCAGGGCCTGACGGTGCCGTCGCTGTCGATCAACCTGTCGCCGATCAACTTTCACAATCTCAATCTGGCGGCGCAGATTACCCAGCAGTTGCAACGCTACGAATTGCAGGCGGCGGATTTGTGCGTGGAGGTCACGGAGGGGGTGTTGCTGTCCAACAGCCCCGGCACCGAGCAAACCTTGAAAGAGCTGCATGCCCTGGGGGTGCGCCTGGCCATCGATGACTTTGGCACCGGTTATTCCAGCCTGGGTTACTTGCGCCACCTGCCGATCAGTGAGCTGAAGCTGGACAAGAGTTTTGTCGATGACCTGGAGTGTGATGCCTCCTGCCGCGCCCTCAGCGAATCGGTGATTGGCATCGGCAGGGGCCTGTCCTTGCTGGTGGTGGCCGAAGGCATCGAGCACGCGGCCCAGCGCGACATCCTCAAGGCGCAAGGCTACGAGGTCGGGCAGGGCTACTTCTTCTCGGTACCGCTTCCGGCCGGGGCGTTCAGACAATGGTTGCTGGCGTGCCAGGGCATGGTGCCGCCCATGAGCCACGAGAGCCCGTTGGCGGCGCTGGAGTAAGCCCAGGGCTGCGCCTTTCAGTCCGCCAGGGTGAAGACCAACGCCTTCAAGCCGCTTTGCACATCGATATCCGGAAACTCCGGCGGGTTGTCCAGGCGTTCGACGAAACGCAGGCTCGGGGCTTCGCGGGTGACGCCGTCGATCAGGAAGTCGGCGCCGAAGGCCGGGTCGTTCATACAGGCCAGCACCGTGCCCTGCGGCGCGAGCAGTTCCGGCAGGCGACGCAACACCCGTTGATAGTCCTTGGTCAGCAGGAAGCTGCCTTTCTGGAACGACGGCGGATCGATGATCACCAGGTCGTAAGGCCCGTTATTGATCACCTTGCCCCAGGATTTGAACAGGTCGTGGCCGAGGAAGCTCACCTGGCTCAGGTCGTGGCCGTTCAGGCGGTGGTTGTCGCGCCCGCGACTCAGGGCGGCACGGGACATGTCGAGGTTGACCACATGCTCGGCGCCGCCCTCGATGGCCGCCACCGAGAAGCCGCAGGTGTAGGCGAACAGGTTCAACACCCGCTTGCCCTGGGCCTGGGCCTTGACCCAGTTGCGCCCGTAGCGCATGTCGAGGAACAAGCCGGCGTTCTGTTTTTTACCCAGGTCGATGCGATAGCGCAGGCCGCCTTCGGTCAGCGTCCACTCGTCGATTTCCGGCCCCAGCAGCCACTCGGTGGTGCTTTGTGGCAGATAGCGGTGTTGCAACAGCAGCGTGTGGGCCGCGCTCGCCTGCCACTGCGGCGTCTGGCTGATCTGCCGCAGCATCTGTTGCAAGGCCTGCAACTGCTGCGGTTCGGGTTCCTTGAACAGCGCGACCAGCACAATGCCCTGCAGCCAGTCCACTGTCAGTTGCTCCAGGCCCGGCCAGCAACGCCCGCGTCCGTGAAACAGGCGGCGGGTTTCTGCGGGTGGGGCTGCCAGGGCCGTCAACAGATGGTCGTGCAGGGTGGCGAGGGCGTCAGGGGTCATCGAGCAGGGGCCGGCAAGTCAAAGGGGCGGCATTTTATACATAAATGGGCCGCCGGGACTTGCAGCATTGGCCACAAATCCCGCCAGCGACAGGGCTCAGAGTCCCAGGTGTTGCAAGGTCGCCTCGGCCGTCGCTGCCGATGACCCCGGGTTCTGCCCGGTGATCAGGTTGCCGTCGGCCACCACATACGACTGCCAGTCCTCGCCCTTGGAGTAGTGCGCACCGTGGGCTTTGAGCATGTCCTCCACCA
Organism: Pseudomonas sp. P5_152; assembly: GCF_033989915.1. Lineage (NCBI taxonomy): Bacteria > Pseudomonadati > Pseudomonadota > Gammaproteobacteria > Pseudomonadales > Pseudomonadaceae > Pseudomonas > Pseudomonas sp. P5_152. The sequence goes on from NZ_JASFAH010000002.1 coordinate 5,120,430, forward strand.
GGAACGGCACGACCTCGGTCAGGCCGACGGCCGCTTCTTCGGAATTGGTGAAGCCGGTCACCGACTTGCCTTTGACCAGCGGCTGCCCCTGGGCCTGGGTGTGGCGCAACACCCCTGGCGCATGGCACACCGCGGCCACCGGTTTGCCGGCGCCATACAGCGCTTCGATCAGGGCGATGGAGTCGCGGTCTTCGGCCAGGTCCCACAGCGGACCATGACCGCCCGGGTAGAACACCGCGTCAAAGTCGCTGGCCTTGATCTGGGCCAGCGGCTCGGTATGGGCCAGCGCCTGGAAGGCCACCGGGTCCTCGCGAAAGCGCTGGGTAGCCTCGGTCTGTGCGTCGGGGGCGTCGCTCTTCGGGTCGAGCGGCGGTTGCCCGCCCTTGGGCGAGGCCAGGGTCACGTTGACCCCGGCGTCCTTGAACACGTAGTAGGGTGCGGCGAACTCTTCCAGCCAGAACCCGGTCTTCTCGCCGGTGTTGCCGAGCCGGTCGTGGGAAGTCAGTACCATCAGGATGTTCATCGTGACCTCTGATTGCCATTGATAAGCCCCCAGGCCAGCAAGCCCGGGACGTCTAACTATGGTCGCCAGCGCCAGGAATGCCAGCACTAAAGGACCAAGGGTCATGCGCGCATTTGCACAAGTGCCAGGGTGGATCAACACTGTAGCGATCGGCACGGAGCACTCATGAACGATAGCTACACCCGCACGGCGGTGTACCTGCACTGGTTGGTAGCGCTGGGACTGATCGGCACCTTTGCCCTGGGTCTCTACATGCCGGACCTGGCCCTGTCGCCGACCAAACTCAAGCTTTATTCGTGGCACAAGTGGGCCGGGGTCAGCCTGTTCCTGCTGGTGCTGATCCGCCTCGGCTGGCGCCTGAGCCATGCCGCGCCACCGCTACCCGCCAGCGTGCCGGTGTTGTTGCGTCGAGTCTCGCGGCTGACCCACGGCCTGATGTATGGGCTGATGCTGATCATCCCCTTGAGTGGCTGGCTGATGAGTTCAGCCAAGGGTTTCCAGACTGCCTGGTTCGGCATCTTGCCCCTGCCGGACCTGCTGGCCAAGGACGAAGCCCTGGGCGAGCGCTTGCTGACGCTGCATCAAAGCCTGAATTACGGCCTGCTGGCGCTGGTCCTGCTGCATACCGGTGCGGCGCTCAAGCATCACTTCATCGACCGCGATGACGTGCTGCGCCGCATGCTGGCGTTCCGCCAAAAAGCTGATCCCTGACTGCCGGCTGGAGCCTGTCATGAACCATCGAACAGCGACCGTCACCCTGGTGCTCGCCATGCTCGCGTGCGGCTCGTCGAGTGCGGCGCAGTACCGGCAAGTCAACCCGAGCGCCAGCCAGGTCAGCTTCACCTACAACCAGATGGGCGCCCGGGTCTACGGCACTTTCAGCCGGTTCGAGGCGACCATCGATTTCGACTCGACCAACCCCTCGGCGGCGCATGCCGGGATCATCATCGAGCTGACCAGCATTGACGCCGGCAACCCCGACGCCAATAGCGAATTGCAAAAGCCCGGTTGGTTCGATACGGCGGTCTATCCCCAGGCCCGGTTCGAATCGCAAAGCGTCACCGCCCTGGGCGATAACCTGTACCAAGTTGACGGCCAACTGACGCTCAAGGGCCTGACCCGTGAGGTCGGCGCACAGATCGCCCTGAAGCCGGATGGCGGTATCGGTGTTTTTGACGGCACCTTCATTCTCAAGCGTGGCGACTTCAATATTGGTGATGGCGAGTGGGCGGACTACGGTGTGGTCTCCAACGAAATCAGCATCCGTTTTCGGGTGGTGGCGCCCGAGCAATAAGTGTCGAGGTGGATGCTCTCGGTCGGCCGAGCAGCGCCTCACACCAGTACGCGCAAGGTCTCGAACAGTGCCCGGTCGGGTTTTTTCGCCGAGCGGGCGTGACGGCGGATCACCTGCAGCAGGCAGTCGGCAAAACACTGCGCAGCCTGGCTCAGCGAGCCATTGCGGCGGGTGACAATGCTCAGTTGACGTGGCTCGAATGGCTCCTTGAGGTCGAGCGCCACCAGGCGGCCGAGGAAGGACGGGGCGCTGCTCAGCAACGCCGGGCCCCAGGTGCACATGTCGGCGCGCTCCACCAGCATCTGCAGGATCGCCAGTGACTGGGCCCGCACGATGCGTTGTTCGGCAACCTGCGCGTGGTGGCGCCAGAACAGCTCGTGCATCAGGGCATCATGGCCATCGGGGGCGTAGTTGAGGGTCCAGTTCTGCTCCAGCAGGTCGTGGATCGAACGGGCGTCCTGGCACGGGTGACCTTGGCGGACCAGCACTGCGGTCTGGTAGTCGAGCAGGGGCTGACAGGCAAATTCGGGGCTTGCCTGGGTCGGGTGCAACTGGCCGATGGCAAAGTCCATGCTGCCATCGCGCAGCAGCGGTTGCGCCACCGCCATCAGGCTCTCGAACAGTTCCAGCTGGATGTCCGGCATCCGCTCACGAAAGGCCAGCACCACTTCCGGCAGGAAGGTCAGGGCGACCCACGGCGTGACGCCGACGCACAGTCGTCCGCGGTGCTGGCCGCGCAGCTCATCGAGTTCGGTTTGCGCACGCTCCAGTTGCTTGAGTACCAGCCGGGCGTGGGTCACCAGCACCTTGCCGTATTCGGTGAAGTTCAGGCCGCTGGCCGTCCTGACGAACAGCGGTAACTGTTGCGCGCTTTCCAGTTCGCGCAGGGCCTTGGTCACGGCTGCCTGGGACAGGTTCAGCGCACGGGCGGCGGCGCGAATGCTGCCGGTCTCGGCGCTGCTGACCAGGGCTTGCAATTGATGCAGTTTCATCCGCTCACCGATGTGACAACCAAGGGTTGTCATCATAACCAAACTGCGCCTCCCCAGCCTACGCCAGGCTGCATAAGATCGATGCCAGCCACCCACCCTAGCCATTGAGGAGTAGCAGCATGCTGACGGGCCATGTCCTGCCGGGAATCGCCGCACTGCAGGAGGAAATGATCACCCTGCGCCAGCGCATCCACGCCCACCCGGAGCTGGGCTTCGAGGAGTTCACCACCAGCGCACTGGTTGCGCAGTGCCTGCGCCAATGGGGCTATGAGGTCAGCACCGGCGTCGGCAGGACCGGCGTGGTCGGTACCCTGCGCGCGGGACCGGGTCGGGCCATCGGGCTGCGTGCCGACATGGACGCGCTGCCCATTGTGGAAACCACCGGGTTGCCGTACGCCAGTCGCAACCACGGCGTGATGCACGCCTGCGGCCACGACGGGCATACCGCCACGCTGCTTGCGGCGGCCAAGCACCTGGCGCAAACCCGCGCTTTCAGCGGCACTGTGCACCTGGTGTTCCAGCCAGCCGAAGAAGGCCTGGGCGGGGCGCGGGCGATGCTCGACGACGGGTTGCTCCAGCGTTTTGCCTGTGATGCGATCTTCGCCATGCACAACGTGCCTGGTCATCCTGCCGGGCACCTGGGCTTTTACAGCGGTGCGTTCATGGCCTCGGCCGATACGGTGACGATCAAGGTGATCGGGGTGGGCGGTCATGGCGCGGTACCGCACAAGGCGGTGGACCCGGTGCTGGTCTGTGCATCAATCGTGATGGCCTTGCAAAGCATTGTCTCGCGCAACGTCAATCCGCAGGACGTGGCGATTGTCTCGGTGGGCTCGATCCATGCCGGCACGGCGTCGAATGTGATCGCCGAATCTGCCGAAATGAGCCTGAGCGTGCGCGCGCTGACCCCCCAGGTACGGCAGTTGCTGGAGCAGCGCATCACCGAACTGGTGCACGGCCAGGCCGCGAGTTTTGGCGCACGGGCCGAGATCGACTATCAGCACTGTCACCCGGTGCTGATCAACGATGCCGGGCAAACCGCGTTCGCCCGTCAGGTCGCGCAGGACTGGCTGGGGGCGGAGCATTTGATCGAGGACCTGCGGCCCTTTACCGCCAGTGAAGACTTTGCCTTCATCCTCGAACAATGCCCCGGCAGTTACCTGGTGATCGGCAACGGCCCGGGTGAGGGCGGCTGTGTGTTGCACAACCCCGGCTATGACTTCAATGATGACTGCCTGCCCATCGGGGCGAGTTACTGGGTGAAGCTGGTCGAGGCCTTTTTACCTGTCGAGGCGGCGATTTCACGCCACAGCTGAGCCAACTCTGGAGCACAACAATAATGAACAAGATGATCGCAGCGATTTCCCTGACCCTGATCAGCGCCTCCGGCCTGGCAGGCGCGGCGGACTGGTCGGGCAAAGTGTTGCGCCTGGGAGTTGATCCGAGCTATCCGCCACTGGAATACAAAAACCAGGATGGCAGCCTGACCGGCTTTGGCGTCGACATCGCCCAAGCACTGTGTGACGAGCTCAAGGCCCGGTGTGTGTGGGTGGAAAGCAGTTGGGACGGGATGATTCCTGGTTTGCTGGCGCGCAAATTCGACGCCATTGCTTCCTCGATGACGGTCACCGCCAAACGCCAGGAAATGATCGCCTTTACCGACAAGGTCTCCAACGCCCCGGCACGCCTGGTGATCAAGCGCGGGGCGAATCTGCAGCCAACCGTCGAGTCGCTCCAGGGCAAGCGTGTCGGCGTCGAGCAGGGCTCGACTCAGGAAGCGTTCGCCAAGGCGGTCTGGGGCTCGAAGGGCGTCGATGTGTTGTCCTACCAGAATCAGGATCAGGTCTACAACGATCTGGTGGTGGGCCGGCTCGATGCCTCGTTGCAAGGCTCGATCCAGGCCAGTTACGGTTTTCTCAATAAACCGCAGGGCCAGGGCTATGAGTTTTCCGGTGCCACCCTCGACAACCCGAAGTTCTTCGGTGTGGGCGACGGTATCGGCGTGCGCAAGGCCGACGTCGAGCTGCGCGAAGACCTGAACAAGGCACTGGCGACCATCCTGGCCAACGGCACCTATGGGCGGATCAACGACAAGTACTTCGATTTCGACGTCTACGGCGCGAAATAATCAGCCCGGGACTGGGTAAAACCCGCTGGCGCTGCCTGCGCCAGCGGCTACAGCGGTTGTTAGCTGATGACCCGGTAGCACGGCACGTACGCCGCGCCGCCGGGCAGTTTCATCCGGTGCTGGGCAACAAAGGCCTGCAGCAGTTTGTCCAGCGGTTGCATGATTGCCGCATCGCCATGGATCTCGTAAGGGCCATGTTCCTCGATCAAGCGAATACCCATGTCCTTGACGTTGCCGGCAACGATCCCGGAGAACGCCCGGCGCAGGTTGGCCGCCCGTTCATGGGCGGGCAGGTCGAGGCGCAGTTGCAGGCTGGCCATGTTTTCGTGGGTCGGGTCGAACGGACGCTGGAAACCCTCGTCGATCTTCAGCAGCCAGTTGAAGTGAAAGGCGTCGTTGCGCTCGCGGCGGAACTGCTTGACCGCCTTGAGCCCCTGGACCATCTGCCGGGCCACCTGGGCCGGGTCGTCGATGATGATCTCGTAGTGGTTTTGCGCTTCTTCGCCCAGGGTGGCGCCGACGAAGGCATGCAGTTGCTGGAAGTACGGCGCGGCACTGCGCGGGCCAGTGAGGATCACCGGGAAGGGCAGGTCGCGGTTGTCCGGGTGCATCAGGATCCCGAGCAGGTACAGGAACTCCTCGGCCGTGCCGGCGCCGCCGGGGAAAATGATGATGCCGTGGCCGACGCGGACGAAGGCTTCCAGGCGTTTCTCGATGTCCGGCAGGATCACCAGTTCGTTGACGATCGGGTTCGGTGCCTCGGCGGCGATGATCCCCGGCTCCGTCAGGCCCAGGTAGCGGCCGTTGGTGATTCGCTGTTTGGCGTGGGAAATGGTTGCGCCCTTCATCGGACCTTTCATCACGCCCGGTCCGCAACCGGTGCAGACGTCCAGGCTGCGCAGGCCCAGCTCGTGGCCGACTTTCTTGGTGTACTGGTATTCCTCGGTGCTGATGGAGTGACCGCCCCAGCACACGACGATCTTCGGCTCGACGCCGGGGCGCAGGGTGCGGGCGTTGCGCAGCAGGTGGAAGACGTAGTCGCTGATGCCTTGCGAAGTACTGAGGTCGATGCGCTGGCTGTCGAGCTCATTCTCGGTGTAGACGATGTCGCGCAGGGCGCTGAACAGCATCTCGCGGGTGCTGGCGATCATCTCGCCGTCGACGAAGGCATCGGCCGGGGCGTTCAGCAGTTCGAGGCGTACGCCACGGTCCTGCTGGTGAATGCGGATCTCGAAGTCGCGGTAGGCTTCGAGGATGGTCTTGGCGTTGTCGACATGGGCGCCGGTATTGAGGATGGCCAGGGCGCACTGGCGAAAGAGCGAGTAGATGCTGCCTGTACCCGCGGCGCTCAGTTGTTGTACTTCGCGTTGGGACAGTGTTTCCAGGCTGCCTTTTGGGCTCACCGACGCATTGATTACTTGTCTTGCTGTCATTCTGGATTCCCTGAGAACGATGGTCGCGAGCCCGACGGGCTCAATTACATCAGGATAGTCAGCGCCGAAGCGATCGTGCTGCCGTCATCTTCTAGGCGAGCGCCGTTGAATGCAAATATCCATGAGCAGTGGTGCACGTGATCGCAATTTGTCTGATAGCGCTGTCCCAAATTTCCTGCGCCTGGCTAACAGTGGCTGCCTCTTTTCCTGCCACGAGACCCGCCATGGCCCGCCTGCACCTGGAGTTTCCCCACAATCCGTTTTTCTACGCCACCGCCCTGACCGTGCGGGTGACCGACGTCAACGCCGCCAACCACCTGGCCAACGACTCGATGATCTCGATGATCTCCGAAGCCCGGGCGCGGATGTTGTTCGAGTATGGCGTGAGTGAGGAGGGCATCATTGTCACGGACCTGGCGACGGTCTATCGCGCCGAGGCCCACGCCCGTGATCGCCTGCTGTTCGAAGTGGGGTTGATGGACCTCAACAAGTACGGGGGCGACATCATCTTTCGCATCACCCGGCCGGTCGATGGCACGCTGGTGGCGCTGGCCAAGTCGGGGTTTGTGTTCTTCGACTACGGCGCCGGCAAGGTGGCACCGATGCCGGCGGACTTCATCTCGCGGTTTCCCGAGGTCAACGTGCTGTTTGCCGCCATGCCTGCGCCGCACTGAAACCGCCGCTGAAGATGGAACGGGTGCATACCCGGGTCTGGAGCAAGGTCAAGACGGGCAGTTGAGCCTCAGGCATCACGCAGCAGGTCGTTGGCGTTGAGCAGTTCGTAGGCGATTTGCGGATGGTTTTCCAGGCCCCGGCGAATCGCCGCCGGGATCGCTTGTCGGGTCTTGCGGCACAGCCCCGGTTGGTCGCGCAGGCGAATGCCGATGCCGCGCATGCTGCGCACCTCGTGGAAGCTGGGGCTGATTTCCACGCCGATGCCCAACTGCTCGAACATCCGTTGCTGCAGATGCTCCAGGTCGGCAAGGCTCTTGAGGTTCTCCAGGCGCTCGAGCAAGCGCTTTTCTTCCTGGCGGGTCAGGTAGAGGATGCGCGGGTCGGCGCCGGGCAGGTCGAGCAAGGCCTCACGCCCGCAATCGCAGGCGCCGGGTGGGCAGGGTTGGCGAATCGGCAATGAGGCTGTCATGGCTTGCAGCATAGCCAGATGCGCGTGCTTTTGCTTGTCCTGGCGGTGACCCGTTACCCCTTGTTGGCACTCAGGATACTGGCCACCTGGCGCGGCTGGCAGTTGAGGTAGGGCGAGGACTTCAGCCAGCGCTGGTCCGGGTACCAGGAAAACATGAACTGGCCATCCTTGAGTTTATCGATCACCTGGCGCGCCACCTGCGGGCGTACCGCCGGGCAACCCTGGCTGCGGCCGATCCGGCCCTGACGCTCACTCCACAATGGGTTCACGTAATCGGCGGCATGGATCACAATCGCGCGATCGCGCGCCAGGTCGTTGAAACCCGGCTCCAGGCCGTCCATGCGCAACGAATAACCATGGGCGCCCTGATAGCTTTCCTGGGTGCGGAACAGGCCCAGGCTCGACTGGTAGCTGCCCATGCGATTGGAGAATTGGGTGGCGAAGTTTTCCCCGGACATTTGCCCATGGGCCACCAGGTCGCGCAGTACCAGGGATTTTTTGCGCAGGTCGAATATCCACAGGCGGCGCGCGGTCGAAGGCTGGGAGTAGTCGATCACTGCCAGGTGCTCGGCGCGCTGGGCACCGCTGCTGACCGCACATTGCATGGCGCTCAGGGCGCTTTTTAGTGCTTGGGGATTGAGTTCCGGGGCGGCGTGGGCGAGGCTGTTGTATAACGCCTGTTGTGAGGTATTGGCGGCGAACGCCGGAGTACAGATGGCGCCCAGGGTGATCAGTGCCAGGCCAAGCCGGCGCAAAAGGGTAAACATGCGAAGAGAGTCCTCAATGCTATTGTTGGCTCCCGACTTCCTGTCGTGCCCCTGGCAGGCCCATGTTGGGCTCGCCTGATTGCTTGCCGCACCTGCTGCAGAGGTCGACCGTCAAATCGTGACGGCCATGGATTGGAGTAAAGCAGTTGTTCAAAAAGCACGCATCTTACTTGAGCCTTTGCCTGCTCGCTGTGCCATTGGTCGCGACTGCCCAGAACGAGTTGGCAGACCACCCCGGGCCGATGCAATTGGCCGTGACCCAGGTGCCGGTGGATTGCCCGGGCCTGAAGCTGCGCCCGGACGCCTCGGCGCAGGCATTGCTGCAGGCCTTCTACCAGCAGCACGACTATCTGCCGGTGTGGACCGACGAGGCCCGGGTCGCGGCCTTGCTGGCGCAGTTCCAGTTGCTGGTCGATGATGGCCTGGACCCCAATCGCTACAGCCTGCCGCCGGCGGACGCGGTCGGTGGCCTGTTGTGCACCGACATCGGCATCAGCCTGCGTTACCTGCAGGCCCTGCGTGAGTTGCATTACGGGCGCCTGCAGCAAAGCCGCTTCGAGCCACTGTGGCATGCGCAGCCGCCCGCGGATGATCGCACGGCCCAGTTGCTGGCGATTGCCGGCCCCGGCGTGCATGACCTGGGTGCCGCCTTCGAGGCTGCCCGCCCGTCACTTGAGCAGTACCGCAGCTTGCGCCAGGTGTACGCGGCGCAGCGTCAACAGCCGTTACCGCACTGGCCGCAATTGCCCGCGGGCGCCTTGTTGCGCCCGGGCATGCAGGACCCCAGAGTCCCCGGGTTGGCCCAGCGCCTGGTCAGCGAGGGCTACCTGCCCAGCGTGCCGGCCCATGTCGGCAGCGACTACAGCGCGCAGTTGGCCAGCGCGGTGAAAAACTTCCAGCTCGACCACTCGCTGCAAGCCGATGGGGTCATCGGCGCCGGCACCCTGTCGGAGCTCAACATCAGCCCGGCACTGCGCCGTGAGCAACTGCGGATCAACCTTGAACGTTTTCGCTGGCTGGCGCAGGACATGGAACCCGACAGTCTGCTGGTGAACATTGCCGCGGCCCAGTTGACCCTGTTCCAGGGTGGGGTGCCGGTGTGGCAGACACGCACCCAGGTCGGCCGCGCCGAACGGCAAACCCCGTTGTTGAAATCCCGGGTCACGCGGCTGACCCTGAACCCGACCTGGACCGTACCGCCGACCATCATGCGCGAGGACAAGTTGCCGCAGATCCGCCGCGACCAGTCGTTCCTCAGCCGTCAGAACCTGCAGGTGCTGGACCGCAACGGCAATCCCCTGGCGGTGGACGAGATCGACTGGGACAACCCGGGCAATATCCTCCTGCGCCAGAGCGCCGGCCCGCGAAACCCCCTGGGGCAGATGGCGGTGCGCTTCCCCAATCCGTTCTCGGTGTACCTGCACGACACCCCAAGCCAGGCCTTGTTCGAGAAGGGCCCGCGGGCGTTCAGTTCAGGTTGCGTGCGAGTCGAGCATGCCTTGCAGTTACGCGACATGCTGCTCAGCCCGGCGGAGCGCTTGCGCACCAACGAATTGCTGGCCACCGGGCTGACGCATGAGTTCAGGCTGACGACACCGGTGCCGATCCTGCTGACGTACTGGACAGTACAGGCCGACAGCCACGGCCGTCTGTTGTACGCCCCGGACATCTACAGCCGCGACCCGGTGCTGTTGAACGCGCTGGGCGTGACCCTGTAGACAACCCAGGGACATTAACCCCACAAAATCCTGGCTGTCCCCATGGTTGCAGCGCCCCGAGGACCGTAGGAGCAAGGCGTGCCGAGCTTCTGCGGCGTCCGTATTTGTTCCTGCCGAGTGCCGCGTTTATCCCGGATGCTTGTGGGAGCGGGCTTGCCCGCGATGGTCTCGAGCACACCGCGCTCGTCCTGGATTTTCGCGTAATCGTTGACGTCCATCGCGAGCAAGCTCGCTCCCACAGAGTCCTTTGTGTCCATATGGCATGCAGCGCCCCGAGGACCGTAGGAGCAAGGCTTGCCCGCGATGGCGTCAGCGGGGCTTGCCGCGAATTGCGCAAGATTGTTCAAGACAGCCCGGCGTTTGGCTGGCACATTCAGATCCCCTCTTTTTGTTGTAGAGCACTATGTCTGACACTCTCCTGCCGCGCAGTGCCTTCCTGCGCGGTGCCGCGGCCGTGATGCCGTTGTCCCTGGCGACGGCGCCGTGGGGGCTGCTGGCCGGCTCCATGGCCATCGAGGCCAACCTCACGCCCCTGCAGGGCCAGGGCCTGTCGAGCATTGTCTTTGCCGGCGCCGCGCAACTGGTGGCGATCGGCATGCTCAAGGGCGGTGCGGGGATTTTCTCGATTCTGCTGACCACCTTGCTGCTGACCTCGCAACACCTGCTGTACGGCATGAGCCTGCGCCCGGTGGTGTCACCTTTACCGGCGCGCTGGCGGGTTGGCCTGGGTTTTCTGCTGACCGATGAGTTGTTCGCCCTCACCAGTCAGTTCGACCGCCAGCAGTTCAATCGCTGGTACGCGCTGGGGGTGGGGCTGACGTTTTATATCGCCTGGAACCTGTTCACCCTGGCCGGCATCGTGCTGGGCAGCAGCATCCCGGGGCTTGAACACCTGGGGCTGGACTTCTCCATCGCCGCCACCTTCATCGCCTTGATCACCCCGGTGGTGCGCAATATTCCCACCGTGGTCTGCGTGGCGGTCTCGCTGTTCTGCTCGGTGCTGTTCGCCTACTGGCAAGTGGGCTCGGCGCTGGTGCTGGCCGGGTTGCTGGGGATGACCGCCGGTTTTATCTGCAACAAATTCCAGGGAGCACGCACATGATGGTCTGGGCAGTCATATTCGGCATGGGCCTGCTGGTGTTTCTCAACCGCTACCTGTTCCTCGAACCCCGTCTGCCGGTGCGCCTGAGCAGCAACGCGCGCCAGTTCCTCGGCTTTGCCGTGCCCGGCATGCTGACCGCGATCTGCGGGCCGATCGTGTTCATGCCCGAGCAGCAACTGAACCTGCAGTGGGACAACCCCTACCTGCTCAGCTCGCTGGTCGCCATCGGCCTGGTGCTCTACACCCGCAGCACCCTGGTCAGCATGCTGTTGAGCATGGCGTTCTTTTTCCTGCTGCGTTGGTGGCTCTAGGGTTTGCCAGGTTTGCTGCTGCCGGGGATGTGCAGGTAGCTCATCACGCTTTCGGTGAGTTCAGTGGCCAATTTCACCGCTTCCTTGTTGCGCGCCATGACCCCGGCGACCAGCCCTTCGATCAGCGCCAGCACGGCGATGTAGGAGCTGGTCAACACCGGATGATCGGCCGGGGCGAACAGCACATGCCGGGCGACGTGGGTCAGGGGTGAGGCCGGGGAGTCGGTGATCGCCAGCACCGTAGCGCCTCGTTCGTGGGCAAAGCGCGACAGTTGCAGGGTGTCCAGGGAGTAGCGGGGCAGGGAGATCGCCAGCAGCACGTCGTCCCGGGTGATGGCGGCCAGGCGGTAGGCGGCGTTTTCGTTGCCGCCTTCCATGCTGATGGCCGTGGCGTCGGCGCAGAACGGCATCAGTGTCGAGGCGGCCAGGCCAGCCAGGTAGACGCTGTTGCCAAAACCGAGGATGTAGATCTTGCGTGCCTGGATCAGGCACGTGACCACTGCCTCGAAAGTGTCGGGGTGATTGTTGCTGCCGGCGGTATCGAGGTTGCTGGTGGCGCTCTGGATCTGCTCGTGCAGGCCGAACGCGCCACCGGGACGTTGCGCCAGTTCGTTGCGCAGCTTGTCCACGGGCGAGACCATCTGCTGCAAGGTGGTCACCAGCTCGGCCTTCATGCCGCTGTAGCCACCGACGTCCAGGGCCTTGGCCAGGCGATTGACCGCCGCGGGGGAGGTGGCGGTCTCGGCAGCCATTTCCTCGATGGTCAGGGTCGCGGCCTTGAGCGGGTGGCGCAGGATGAAGTCGGCGACCTTGCGCAGTGAAGGCGGCAGGTCCGCGAGGATCTGCGCCAGCTTGCGCATCACCGGGGAGGCATAGACCGTGGTGTTTTTCGGGGAATCAGACATAACCGGCTCGCCATCTACCAGAGGGTTCAAGGGGTCGACAGCGCCCCCTCGACATAAGTGGGCGCCAGTGTAGCCGAAGCGCATCGGCACTGCGTTCGCGATGGCCGGCGCCGATCAGCGCATTACTTCAAACTGCCGGCCAGGAACTGTTGCAGGCGTTCGGACTGGGGGTTGGCGAGCACGTCACGAGGCACGCCCCGTTCCTCGACCACGCCTTTGTGCAGGAACACCAACTGGTTCGACACTTCCCGGGCAAAGCCCATTTCGTGGGTCACCACCACCATGGTCCGGCCCTCCAGGGCCAGGTCCTGCATGACCTTGAGCACTTCGCCCACCAGTTCCGGGTCGAGGGCCGAAGTCGGCTCATCGAACAGCATCACCTCAGGCTCCATGGCCAGCGCCCGGGCGATCGCCACACGCTGCTGCTCGCCCCCGGACATATGGGCCGGGTAGGCGCCCCTGCGATGGGAGACGCCGACTTTATCCAGGTAGTGCTCGGCCTTTTCCCGCGTCGCCTTCTTGTCCATCCCCAGCACATGCACCGGGGCCTCCATGACGTTTTCCAGGGCGCTCATGTGCGACCACAGGTTGAAGTGCTGGAACACCATGGCCAGGCGCGAGCGCATGCGCTGCAACTGCCTGGGGTCGGCAGCCTTGAGCCCGCCGGTCTTGTTGGCCAGCAGCTTGAGCGGTTCGCCGTTGAGCACGATCTCGCCGGCGTTGGGTTGCTCCAGCAGGTTGATGCAACGCAGGAAGGTGCTTTTGCCCGAGCCGCTGGAGCCGATGATGCTGATCACATCGCCGGCCCGGGCCTGGAGTGAAACGCCCTTGAGTACTTCGACGCTGCCATAGGATTTGTGCAGGTCGCGAATTTCCAGTGTGTTCATGGTCTTGGTCTCGGGAGTCAGTCGCTGAGCAAGCGACCCTGGCGAATGGGAGTGCTGCCTGCGACCTTGGCCAGCCACAACCCGGGCTGGGCAAAACGCAGGCGTTCGCGGGCGTAGAGGATGCCATCGGTGCTGGCGGTGACCACGCTGTGGCGGTCGGTCAGGGGGTCGAGCACTTCGAACAACGGGTCGCCGACCTTGACGCGGGCGCCCACCGGTTGCAGGAAACTCACCACGCCCGGGTGCGGGGCATAGGCGTATTGGGCTCCGGCAAAGGGCGTCGCTTCACAGCATTCGGCCGGCGCGGCTGGCCAGTCACCGCTGATCAGGCCGACTTCGGCCAGATAGCCGAGGATCTGTTCGGCATCCAGCGCGCAGGTATCGCCCTCGGTGTCGAGCATGCCTCGCAGTTCCACAGTGGTTGCCACACAGGCCAGGGGAATGTTGGCCTGCGGGAAACGTTCGGCCAGGTGCAGCCATGGCACCGCGCAGGCTTCATCGAAGGCATTGCCGCCAGCGTCCTCGGCCAGCAGCACCGCGCCGGCCGCCAGGCGCGCGGCCAGCGAGCGTACTCGTGGCCAGTTCTGGGGCAGGGCGTAGAGCAGCATGATCGACTCGAAGTCGCAGTGCAGGTCCAGCACCACGTCGGCGGTGCAGGCGTGTTGCATCAGCAGCACGCGCAGGCCGTCGAGTTCCGACGCGGCGCCCGGCTGTTGATTGAGTGCTTGGACCATGGCCTCGCGAATCAATCCCACGTTGCTCTCGGCATCGCTGCCCAGTTGGCCGGCGACCCGTTCGGCCACCGCATCGGCGAGTGCCGGGAAGTCGCGGTTGAAATTCTTGCCGCTGTTGAATTCGAAGCGCCCCTGGTGGGTGGCCTGGAACATCTGTCCGATGCCAATCGGATTGGCCATCGGCACCAGTTCGATGACCCCATTCAGGCGGCCTTGTGCTTCGAGTTCGCGCAGCCGGCGCTTGAGTTCGACCGCCACACGCATGCCGGGCAGTTCGTCGGCGTGTAGGGACGCCTGGATATAAGCCTTGCGCGGGCCGCTGCCGAAGCGGAACACCGAGAGGGTGCGTTGCGTGCCGCTGGCGCTCCAGGGCAGGACGTGTTGAATGTGCTGCATGGCAATTCCTTAGTGTTTACGTGGGGCCAGGTGCGCCAGCCAGTGGCGCTCGGCGAGCTTGAACAGGCGCACGAGGATGAACGTCAGGGCCAGGTACATCAGGGCGGCGGTGATGAAGGCTTCGAACGGCATGTAGTAGCGCGAACTGACCGTGCGCGCCGCGCCGGTGATATCCACCAGGGTGACGATGGAGGCCAGGCTGGTGGTTTGCAGCATCATCAACACTTCGTTGCTGTACTGCGGCAGTACCCGGCGCAGCGCCGAGGGCAGCAGGATGCGTCGGTACAGGGTCAGGCGCGACATGCCCATGGCCTTGGCGGCTTCGATCTCGCCGCCGGGGGTCGACCTCAGACTGCCCGCCAGCAGTTCGGCGCTGTAGGCACTGGTGTTGAGGGCGAAGGCCAGGCAGGCACAGAAGGTCGCGCTGGACAGGTACGGCCAGAGCACGCTGTGACGCACCGCCTCGAATTGCGCCAGTCCGTAGTAGATCAGGAACAACTGCACCAGCATCGGGGTGCCCCGGATGATGTAGGTGTAGAGCCAGGCCGGTGCGTTGAGCCAGGGCGCCCGGGACACGCGCATCAGGGCCAGGGGCACCGCCAGCACCAGGCCCAGGGCCAGGGAAATCAGCAGCAGCTTGAGGGTCAGCAGGGCGCCGCCGAAGTACAGCGGCAGGCTGTCCCAGATCAAGGTGTAGTCGAGCATGGTCAGGGTCTCCCGGTCACAGGTCGGCGGCTTTGATGCCGACCGAATAACGTTTTTCCAGGGTGCGCAGCAGCACCAGCGAGACACTGGTGATCACCAGGTACAGCGCCGCAACCGCGAGGTAAAACGTGAAGGGTTCATGGGTCGCATCGGCGGCGTTCTTGGCCTTGAACATCATGTCCTGCAGGCCGATCACCGAAATCAGCGCGGTGGACTTGGTCAGCACCAGCCAGTTGTTGGTGAAACCGGGAATGGCGAAGCGGATCATCTGTGGCACCAGGATCCGCCAGAACACCTGCCAGCCGCTCAGGCCATAGGCCCGGCCGGCTTCGCCCTGGCCCGCGGGAATGGCCATGAAGGCGCCGCGAAAGGTTTCCGACAGGTAGGCACCGAAGATGAACCCCATGGTGCAGACCCCCGCGACAAACGGGTTGATGTCGATGTACTGCTCGTAGCCAACGCCTTGGGCAATACGGTTCACCAGGTCCTGGCCGCCGTAGAAAATCAGCAGGATCAGTACCAGGTCGGGGATGCCACGAATCACCGTGGTGTAGGCCTCGCCCAGATTCGCCAGCCACTTGACCGGCGACAGGCGAAACGCCGCGCCGAGCAGGCCCAGGGTAATGGCCAACGCCATGGCACTCAGGGCCAGGTTGATCGAAAGCCAGGCGCCATCGAGAATGCTCGATCCGTAGCCGTGCAGCATGATGAAGTCCTCACCCGACACGCGTTGGGCGTGCGGGA
Organism: Pseudomonas sp. P5_152; assembly: GCF_033989915.1. Classification (NCBI taxonomy): domain Bacteria; kingdom Pseudomonadati; phylum Pseudomonadota; class Gammaproteobacteria; order Pseudomonadales; family Pseudomonadaceae; genus Pseudomonas; species Pseudomonas sp. P5_152. The sequence continues at coordinate 5,136,213 of NZ_JASFAH010000002.1, forward strand.
CGACAGGGGTTGATGACGATCAGACAAGGGGTGAAACCTGTGGGAGCGGGCTTGCCCGCGATGAGGCTGGCACCTTCAACATCGATGTCGGCAGGCCCACCGCCATCGCGGGCGAGCCCGCTCCCACAGTGGATCGGGGGCGAACTCACATCTGTATTCCACCCATGCCCCGGTGGGAGCGGGCTTGCCCGCGATGACGCCCATGCAAGCAACTCTGCAGTTGCTTTACCCACCTTTACTCAGCAGTCGAACCGTAGATGTCATAGGCGAAGTACTTGCCCATGATCTGCTGGTATTTGCCGTTGGTGCGCAGGGTGTCGATCGCGGCGTTCAGGCGCTCGGCGTTGGCCGTGTCACCTTTGCGCAAGGCAATCCCGGCACCCCGGCCGAAGTACTTGGGGTCGTTGATGTCCGGACCCACCAGGGCAAAACCCTTGCCGGCCGGGGTCTTGATAAAGGCTTCGTCGGTGTTGACGATGTCCGCCAGGGTCGCGTCCAGGCGACCTGATGCCAGGTCCAGCGAAGCTTCGCTTTGCGAGGAGTAGCGCACCACCTCGACCCCGGCCGGGGCCAGTTGCTCGGTGGCGTAGCGGTCGTAGGTCGAGGCGCGCTGCACACCGACCTTCTTGCCCTTGAGATCCAGCAACGGGTCGTTGATTACCACGTCGTCCTTCATCGCGAGCTTGCCGGGGGTGTGGTAGTACTTCTTGGTGAAGTCGACGGACTTCAGACGATCGGGGGTGATCGACATCGATGACAGAATCGCATCGACCTTGCGCACCTTGAGCGACGGGATCATCCCGTCGAAGGCCAGGACCACCCACTGGCACTTGATCTTCATCTCATCACACAGCGCATTGCCGACGTCATAGTCGAATCCGCTGATCTCACCTTCCGGGGTCTTGAAGGAAAACGGCGGGTAGGCGGCTTCGATGCCAATGCGCAAGGTGCTGTCGTCGGCGTGGGCGAGGGTGCTGGCGGCACAGAAGGCCAGAGCAGCCAGAAGTCCGGTCGTGTTCATCGTGTTGACTCCGTGAGTAGGGGGCGGATGCCCTTCTTATGGGCCTATGATTGACATGAAATAATTCATTAATCAATACAATGAAAATAAAAATATCAGTTTGGCGCTTTATGTCAGCCAGACGGTCATGGCGCAATGGCTGTGCGGGGCTAGAGTTGCCTGACTGAACTCCTGCCATCGAAGAGGGCACTGCCATGAATACCAGCGATCTGCTTGAACAATTACTGCGCGCCGGCCAGGGCGCGCAGGGCCAACAGGGCGGTGGTGCCGCGGGTGGGCAAGGCGGCCTGGGTGACTTGGGCGGGTTGCTGGGTGGTCTGTTGGGCGCCGGTGGTGGTGGCGCCGCTGCTGGTGCCGGCGGCCTCGGTGGCTTGGGTGGCCTGCTGGGCGGGCTCGGAGGATTGCTGGGTGGCGCGGGGAGCGGCGGCGGTACGACTCAGGGTCGCTCCAGTGGCACCAATTATGCCGCGCTGGCGTCCCTGGGGATGATGGCGTTCCAGGCCTATCAAGCCTGGCAACGCAGCCAGGCTTCAGCCCCGCAACAGGCGCCGCAGACTGTTGACCAGTTGCTTGCCGGCCCGCAAATCGAAGCCCATAGCCATGCCGTGTTGCGGGCACTGATCGCCGCCGCCAAGGCTGACGGGCGTATTGACGACCAAGAGAAGCAGATGATCAGCACCGAGATCGGCCGGCACACCGACGACCCCGACCTGCAGCAGTGGCTCGATGACGAAGTCGCCAAGCCGCTGGACGCCAATGACGTCGCGCAATCGGCCACCGACCCGGCCATCGCCGCGGAAATGTACCTGGCCAGCGTGATGCTGGTCGATCACCAGCAGGATGCCGAGCGCGCCTACCTCGACGAGTTGGCCGCAGCGTTGAAGCTCGATCCGCAATTGCAGGTGCAACTGGAGAAACAGACCGGCGTGTGAACACAAGCGATGAACTCAAAAACAACGCGTTTATTCAGGTAATACGCGTCATCGTTAGCGTCCATCGCGAGCAGGCTCGCTCCTACAAAGTACTGCGCTCACTTAACTGAACAGCATTACCTGTAGGAGCGAGCCTGCTCGCGAAGAACGTCAACGATGACGTGCACATGCAGGATGAATGCGGCGCTCTCAAAGTTTTCGCGAGCAAGCGGAACGCCGCCCGGCTGCTCAGCGGGATTGAGGCAGGGGGGCTGCACGCGTGGTTATAAAGTCAGATCACATTGATATAAGTGGTTATAAGAAAAATCGCTATGCTGCCTGCCAGTTTTTGCTCGTCACGCTGGTTCTGTAAGGTATGGCAATGGATTTCGGTAATTTGGGTTTTGTAGTTGCAGGCTTGGTTGTCGGATTTATTGTCGGTATGACCGGTATTGGTGGCGGCTCGTTGATGACCCCGATTCTGCTGTGGTTCGGTATCAATCCGGCCACCGCCGTCGGCACCGACCTGCTGTACGCGGCGATCACCAAGTCCGGTGGGGTGCTGGTTCATCAGAAGAACAAGAACATCGACTGGAAAATCACCGGCTGGCTGACCGCAGGCAGTGTGCCGGCCGTGGCCCTGACCCTGCTGTTTCTCACCTTCTTCAACAACGACGCCCAGGCGACCAACGCGATCATCAAGCAGGCCCTGGGTTTTGTGCTGTTGCTGACCGCGCTGGCGATTTTCTTCAAGAAGCAGTTGCTGGCCTTCGCCCATAAACACGCGGGCGATCACTATCACCTGAGCGAGCGCAAACTCAATCTGCTGACCATCGGCACCGGGGCGTTGCTCGGGGTGATGGTGGCGCTGACGTCCATTGGCGCCGGTGCCCTGGGCACGGTGGCGCTGTTCCTGCTGTACCCGTTCCTGGCCACCAAACGTTTGGTGGGTACCGAAATCGCCCACGCCGTGCCCTTGACCCTGGTCGCCGGCCTTGGCCACGCGAGCATGGGCAACATGGACTGGCACCTGCTGGGGTTCCTGCTGATGGGGTCGCTGCCGGGGATTTACATCGGCAGTCACCTGACCGGCAAAGTCTCCGACGGCGTGCTGCGTCCGTGCCTGGCGGCCATGCTGGTGTTCATCGGCTACAAGCTGGCGTTCTGATTCAGGGCGCTGGCCGGGCACTGTTGCCGCAGTGCCTGGCCATTCTCCAGTTACTTGCGCGCCTCAAGTATCAGGTTGAACGGAGTTTCCGCCGCCCGGCGGAAGTGTTTGAACCCGGCTTCGCTGAACACGTCCCGCAACCGTGCCTCACCCGCTTGCGCCCCCAGCCCCAGGCCCACTTCCTGGGACAGCGAGTTGGGCGTGCAGATGAAGGTCGAGGCGGCGTAGAACAAGCGACCTACCGGGGTGCTGTTCTGGTCCAGTTGATCGCTGGCGTAAGGCTCCACCAACAGCACGCTGCCATCGGCCTTGAGCGATCGATAGGCATGCTTGGCTGCGCCCACCGGGTCGCCCATGTCGTGCAGGCAGTCGAAATAGCAGACCAGGTCGTAGTCGTGGCCCGGGTAGTTTTTGGCGGTGCCCTGGATGAACTGCGCGCGGTCGGCCACGCCGCCTTCTTCGGCGCGTTGGTTGGCGGTGGCGATGGAGGGGGCGTGATAGTCGAAGCCAACAAAGGTCGAGGCCGGGAAGGCCTTGGCCATGACCACAGTGGAAGCCCCGTGGCCGCAACCGATATCCGCCACCTTGGCGCCGGCTTTGAGCTTGTCGACCACGCCTTCCAGGGCGGGCAGCCATTCATCCACCAGGTGGGCGCGGTAGCCGGGTCGGAAGAAGCGTTCGGTGCCACTGAACATGCAGGGGTGGTGATCGCCCCAGGCCAATGCACCGTCGCCGCGCATGGCCGCCAGCAGTTTGTCCTTGTCGTGGTACAGGGCGGCTATTACCCCGGCACCACCTGCGACATACACCGGGGAGTCCTCGTGGGCGAGCGCCATGGCCTGTTCTTCCGGCAGGCGGAACTGCCCGTCGGCGTGCTCCATGTAGCCTGAGGCCGCATGGGCGCTGAGCCATTCACGCAGCAACCGGGCATTGCAGCCGGTCTTGGTGGCCAGTGCCTCGGGGGTCACCGGCAGGCTGTCCGCCATGGCGCGATACAGGCCCAGCTCTTCGCCGACGATCACATTGGCGAGCATCGCGGCACCGCCCATGTCGGTCACCAGCTTGCCCATGAAGTCCTGCAGTTTGCCTTCGTCCATAACCGCGCCTCCTGAAAAAGGCCACCGCTGAACCAGGCACACCATGCAGCGACAGCAGCCTGTCAGGCGATGGTCGGATGGATGATCGGGACGACCGTGGGCGAACTGCCTGCCACGCGAATGCCCGGGCATAGACCATGTCCGGGCGTGTTGGACGCGAAGTCGTCGTCCTGCAGAGTTGTCGCTGTGGGGCAGGGCCCCACAGGACGCTTACGAAGTGGCCATTGGTTCCAGCGTCATGAGCGTGGTAATGGGCAGGCACGCTGCTGAAGGACGCGGATTTGGCTACGTCCCCCTATTGGGAACACTAACAGTGTAGTACGCGTTGTATGGATGTGCCTGGCCGTTGGTCTTGCCTGGCGCTTTGCACGCTATGCCCGTTCCTTTGAGGCTGGCGGGCAGTGGCGGATTAACCCTGCTGACCTAAGCTTGGCAACATGGCGATAGAAATTTCCCACATCAAAACTGGATCTTTCGCCTTGATGCGCAATCATAAGCGTGAAAATCAAAAGGAGATGCGCATGCTCATTCGGTCACTGACCCTCGCTACTTTGCTGGCTGTCGCGGGCCCCTTGTTCGCTGCCGACAACGACACGCCTCTGGCCCAGGAACGCGGCAAGAGCCGGCCGCTGATTGTCATCGCCCCCAGCAGCATCGACCCGACGCTGGTCAACCTGAAAAAATCCCTCGACGACCCGGCCACCAAAAAAGCCTTCCAGGACCGCAGCATGGTGCTCTACACCGTGGTCCAGTTGATGGGCCAGCGCGATGGCAAGGACCTGGATGCGCAAACCACCATGGCGTTGATTCGCGAACTGAAACTGGGGGTCAGCGGTGAGACCAAGGTCATCCTGGTGGGCAAGGACGGCGAGAAGAAACTCGAACACCTGGGCCCGATAGACGCCAAGGCGCTGTTCGAGACCGTCGACCAGTTGCCTGCCGCCGAGAAAGAAGCGGCACCACCGGCACCTGCGGTCGCCGAAACGCCAGCCAAAGGCACCAAGGCCGCCAAGCCTGCCAAGCCGGCGAAACCACCACAGCCGCTGGATGATTGAAACTCGAGCGGGGGTGCTCCTGCATAGGTCATCGGTTTGACCAGGCCACCCCCCACCGCTGCTCCAGGTTCATCGCCAGCACGCTGATCAACACCACCAGCGCTCCCACCATCACCATCAATCCCGGCCGTTCTCCCAGCAGGGCTGCGGCAATCAACATGGCGGTGGGCGGTGTCAGGTACAGCGCCATGGCGGCGCGGCTGGCCTCGACCTGGCGCAAGACAAAGGCCCAGGCCAGATAGGCCAGGGCACTGGGGAACACCCCGAGAATCGTCACCGCCAGGTGAACCTGCGCCGGTGCCCTGGCCACCGCAGCGCCCAGGCCCGGAAGGAACACCAGCAACAACAGGGTGCCGGACCATACCGTGTAGCAGACCATGGTCAGGCCGCTGTAACGCTGGCAATGGCGTTTGTGCAGGGCGAAGTACAGGCTCCAGGACAGCGCGGCCAGCAGGATCAACAGGCCGTGGGGGTCGATGCTGCCCAGGCCGCGATCACCGGCGACCACGATGCCGGCGCCACACATCCCCAGCACCACACATCCCCAACGCCAGGCGCTGACGCGGTCGTTGAAGATGAAATGTGCCAGCAGCGCGCTGAACAGCGGAGTCGACTGCGCCAGCACGCTGGCGGCGCCGGCACTGACCCCGCGTTGACCGAAATTCAGCGCAATGTGGTGCAGGCTCACGGCAAACAATCCCAGCATGAGCAACAGTGGCAGGTCGCGCAGGCGCGGTAGCTCGATGCCCTTGCAGGCTGCGATCAACGCCATCAACAACGAGGCCACGAGGAACCGCAACAACGCCAGGTGTCCGGGTTCATAGGCGCTCAGGCCGATGCGGATGCCGGTCGGCGAGTAACCCCAGCAGACGATCACAAACAGCACGGCCAGGAGAATCTTCAGGGTTGAACGAGTGGGCATCAGGTCGGCCTGCCAGGTCAGGTGCGCAACGAAGACCGCGACGAGGTGACGGCTTCTGCCCCTTGAGTATTGGAGCCTTACCTATTCACTACAACTGACTTAACATGAGGTGAATGTTCACTTTTGGTGATGTATGGAGCTGGCGCAGATTCGCATGTTCAAGACGGTTTTCGAGACCGGCAGCATTGCCCGTGCTGCGCAGGTGCTGCATTGCGTGCCCTCGAACATCACCGCGCGCCTCAAGTCGCTGGAAAGCGAGCTGGGCGTCGAATTGTTTTACCGGGCGGGGCGGGGGTTGCAGATCAGCCCGGCCGGCGAAATCTTCCTGACCTACGCTGCGCAGATCCTGGCCCTGTCCGAGGAAGCCAAGCGTGCCGTGGATCCCGGAGCGCCGCCGTCCGGGCCGCTGCGCATCGGCGCGATCGAATCATCGGCCAGCGGCCGCCTGCCCAGGTTGTTGGCTCGATTCCATAGGCGTTATCCGGCGGTCGCCCTGGAGCTGACCACCGGGCCTTGGGCGCAGTTGCTCGAGGACACGCTCCTGCACAAGCTCGACGGGGTGATTGTGGCGGTCGACGTCGAGCGACCACTGCTCAAGCGCAAGCTCATGTACCGCGAAGACCTGGTGCTGATCGCGTCGCCGTCTCTGGGACCGTTGCGCGAGGCCGCCGACCTGCGCGGCAAGTCGATCTTCATGTGGCCCTCGGGGTGCCCGTACCGAGCCACGCTGGAGCGCTGGCTGCTAGGGCAGGGGGAAGCCTTGCCGATCATCAGCATTGCCAGTTACGGCAGCATTGTCGGTTGCGTCAGTGCGGGGGCCGGCGTGGCGCTGGTGCCCAGGGGGATTTTCGAACAGTACGGACCGGGCGCCGGCTGGGCCAGCTACGAATTCCCGGAGCTGACGGCCATCGACAACCTGTTCTATTGGCACGAACACTCCCGGCATCACCCGGCCCGGGAAGCGTTCGTCGCGATGCTGCAGGAAGAGTTTGCGACTGCCAGCTTGTAGGTGCGGGCTTGCTCCGGGCGGCGTTCCGACGATGGCGGTGAGTCAGGCACCATCGATGTTGAATGGGCCGGCCCCATCGCGGGCAAGCCCGCTCCCACAGTGGTTCTGGGTGTTCGAAGATTTTGGGTACGCCCACTCAACCTGGGGGAGCTGGCTTGCCAGCGATAGCGGTGTGTCAGGCTGAATGGCCCGCTCCTACAGTTGCGGGTTGAATCAGTCCCGTTCGATGGCCAATGCCACGCCTTGGCCGCCACCGATGCACAGGGTAGCCAGGCCTTTCTTGGCGTCGCGCTTGATCATCTCGTGCAGCAACGACACCAGCACGCGGCAGCCCGAGGCGCCGATCGGGTGGCCGAGGGCAATCGCGCCACCGTTGACGTTGACCTTGCTCGCATCCCACTGCAGCTCTTTGCCAACCGCCAGGGACTGCGCGGCGAATGCTTCGTTGGCTTCGATCAGGTCCAGTTGCGCCAGGTTCCAGCCAGCCTTGTCCAGGCAGCGGCGGGTGGCCGATACCGGGCCGATGCCCATGATCGCCGGGTCGACACCGGCATTGGCGTAGGCGGCGATCTTCGCCAGTACTGGCAGGCCCAGTTGCTTGGCTTTTTCAGCGCTCATCAACAGCACGGCAGCGGCGCCGTCGTTGAGCGAAGAGGCGTTGCCGGCGGTGACGCTACCGTCTTTCTTGAACGCCGGCTTGAGCTTGGCCAGGGAGGCGGCGGTGGTCTCGGCGCGCGGTTTTTCATCGACCGCGAAAGTCAGCGGATCGCCTTTGCGCTGGGGAATCAGGATCGGCGTGATCTCGTCGGCAAAACGCCCGGCTTCGATGGCGGCCGTGGCCTTCTGCTGGGAGGCGGCGGCGAAGGCGTCCTGTTCCTCACGGCTGAGGCTGTACTTGTCCACCAGGTTCTCGGCGGTGATACCCATGTGGTAATCGTTGAACGCATCCCACAGGCCGTCGCTGATCATGCTGTCGACCATCTTCGCGTGACCCATGCGCAGGCCGGTGCGGGCGGCTGGCAACACATACGGCGCCAGGCTCATGTTTTCCATGCCGCCGGCGATGATCACGTCGGCGTCGCCGCAGCGGATCGCCTGGGCGCCCAGGTGCAGGGCCTTGAGGCCCGAACCGCAGACTTTGTTCAGGGTCAGCGCCGGCACCGCGTGGGGCAGACCGGCGAGAATCGAGGCCTGGCGCGCCGGGTTCTGGCCCGAGCCTGCGGTCAGGACCTGGCCGAGGATCACTTCATCCACCTGGTCGGCGGCCAGACCGGTCTGTGCCAGCAACTGGCGAATCACCGCAGCACCGAGTTCCGGCGCCGGGATGCTGGCCAGCGAACCCTGGAAGCTGCCGATGGCAGTCCGGGTGGCGGCGACAATCACGACTTCTTGCATCGTATTTCTCCTCAAAGGGTTCAGGCGAACTGCATTTCTGGAACGTGTTCGGGAACGATCAGTTTACCGGCAGTCTTGCTGACGATTTCCTCGACGCTGACACCCGGTGCGCGTTCCTTGAGGATGAAGGCACCGTTTTCGATTTCCAGGTAGGCCAGGTCAGTCAGGACCCGCTTGATGCAGTTGGCGCCGGTCAGTGGCAGGCTGCAATGGCTCAGCAGCTTGGACTCACCGTCCTTGGAGGCGTGGGTCATGGTGACGATGATGTTGTCGGCACCGGCTACCAGGTCCATTGCGCCGCCCATGCCCTTGACCAGTTTGCCCGGGATCATCCAGGAGGCGATGTTGCCTTGTACGTCGACTTCGAACGCGCCGAGCACGGTCAGGTCGATGTGGCCGCCGCGAATCATCGCGAAGGATTCGGCGGAAGAGAAAATCGATGCGCCAATACGCGCGGTCACCGTTTGTTTGCCGGCGTTGATCATGTCGGCGTCGACCTGATCATCTGTCGGGAAAGCGCCCATGCCGAGCAGGCCGTTTTCCGACTGCAGCATGACTTCCATGCCTTCGGGAATGTAGTTGGCAACCAGGGTCGGAATACCGATGCCCAGGTTCACGTAGTAGCCGTCCTGCATTTCGCGGGCGACGCGTTGAGCCATTTGTTCGCGGGTAAGAGCCATTTTTTATTCTCCGTTGTTCGTCGGGCTGGGGGCGTGGATCACTTGCGCACGGTGCGCTGTTCGATGCGTTTTTCGAACGTGCCGCAGATCACCCGGTCAACGTAGATGCCAGGGGTATGGATGTGCGCAGGGTCCAGCTCGCCAGGCTCGACGATCTCTTCGACTTCGACCACGGTGATCTTGCCGGCAGTGGCAGCCAGCGGGTTGAAGTTCTGGGCGGTGTGGCGATAGACCACGTTGCCGAAGTGGTCGGCTTTCCAGCCTTTGACGATGGCGAAGTCGCCGGTGATGGACTCTTCCATCAGGTACGGGCGGCCATGGAACTCACGCACTTCCTTGCCTTCGGCCACGGGCGTGCCGACGCCGGTAGCAGTGAAGAATGCAGGGATACCCGCGCCGCCAGCGCGCATTTTTTCTGCCAGGGTGCCTTGTGGGGTCAGCACCACTTCGATTTCGCCGCTCAGCAGTTGTTTCTCGAACAGGGCGTTTTCACCGACGTAGGACGCCACCACCTTGCTGATCTGCCGGTCTTCGAGCAGCACGCCGAGGCCAAAACCGTCGACGCCGCAGTTGTTGGAAACCACGGTCAGGTCGCGCGTGCCCTTGCGTTTGATCTCGGCAATCAGGTTTTCCGGAATGCCGCACAAGCCGAAGCCGCCAGCGATCACGGTCATGCCGTCTTCAAGGCCGGCGAGGGCCTCTTCATAGGAACTCACGCGCTTGTCGAAACCTGCCATATGCACCTCTTTTATTCTTTGTGGGCGGCTGGCTAGCCGTATGGGGTTGAGTGTTGCGCCATCCGATTCATTTGATAAGTTGATTTTTAAGGTGGATTAATAGATAAAACTCGTTAATCCGTGACGTACTTCATAATAAGGAACGCAGATGACCGTCAAGCAGATCCGCGCGTTTCTCGCCGTGGCCCAGAGTTTGAGCTTCGCCGTGGCCTGTGAGCGGCTGCACCTGTCGCAGTCGGCGCTGAGCCTGACCATCAAGGCCCTGGAAGAAAGCCTCGGCGGACGATTGTTCAGTCGCACCACGCGTAATGTCGCGCTGACCCCCGAAGGCGAGTCCCTGCTGCCCCTGGCCCGGCGCCTGATTGCCGACTGGGACAACGCCGAGGACGAAATGCGCCAGCGTTTCACCCTGCAGCGCGGGCGAGTGACCCTGGCGGCGATGCCTTCGTTTGCCGGCAACCTGCTGCCGCCGATCCTCAAGACCTTCCGCGCGCGTTACCCGAAAGTCAACGTCACGGTGAACGACGTGATCAACGAGCAGGTGCTGGAGATGGTGCGCGACCGTCAGGTGGAACTGGGCGTGGCGTTCGAGCCGATGCAGAGTTCATCGCTGCAGTTCACGGCGCTCTATGTCGACCGTTTTGTCGCGGTGGTGCCCAGTGATTCGCCGCTGGCCGGTCTCAGCGAAATCGACTGGAACACCCTGCTGGAGCAGCCCTTCATTACCTTGCAGCGTCCGTCGACGGTGCGGGTGATGCTCGAAGAGCACCTGCAAGCGCGCCAGACCCGCCTGCCGGTGGCCTTTGAAAGTCACCAACTGGCGACCGTCGGGCGCATGGTCGCCAGCGGCCTGGGCGTCAGCGCCGTGCCAGCCTTGTGTGCCGCGCAAATGCGCGAACTGGGCGCCCATTGCATCACCTTGGGTGAGCCGGTGGTCGAGCGTGCCATCGGCATCCTGACCAAGCCCGGCCACGAACTGTCGGCAGCCGCCCAGGCGCTGTTCGACATCCTCAAGGGTGAGGTACGTCTGTAGTCCTTGTGCCCTGATACCTGCACGATGGGTCTCGAATCGTCCAGGGCAATTCTGATTTTACCCCGACCCGTTCAACACTTCTGGACGCTCGCGCAGAATCACTGACCCTCGTTCTGCAGAGAGACAACGGATGCTCATACCTGCCCATGAACCCTGCTTTATCTTGACCGTCGACGGCCTGCGCTGGACCTACCGGCGCAATGCCCACGGCGATATCTGCGAACAGATCGACCCCCATGGCCAGGTCACCCGCTACCGACACGACGCCGAGGGCCGATTGCGACAAGTATTGGCGGCCGATGGTGCCACCCGGACCTTCAGCTATAACGCCTACGGCAAGGTCAGTGCCGAGCAGGATGAACTGGGCCAGGTCACACGTTACGAGTACGACCGCCACCTGCACCTGATCAGCCGACGGATCAATCCGGATGGTAGCCAGTTGTGCTATCGCCATGACCGCAGCAGTGGGTTGTTGTCGGAGATCGAAAACCCAGTCGGTGAGGTGTATCGGCTGGAGCGGGGCGCCAATGGGCGGATCGAGCAGGAGTGGACTTTTGACGGACGGCGCTTCACATTTGCCTATGATCACCAGGGCCATCTGCTGCAGAAAAGCCAATGGGCGACTGACGGCTGTGCGCTGGTCACGGCGTACCAGCGTGACAGGACGGGGCGCCTGCTGCTCAAGATATTGCCCGACGCCAGCCGGGTGGCCTATGACTACGACCCAAAGGGACGCCTGAGCCGAGTCGACGATGACAGCGACTGGCCACTGATCTTCACCTACGATCTGCAGGGACGGCTGCTCAGCGAGCAGCAGGGCTGGGCCTGCTTGCGCTACAGCTACAACGCCAGCGGCCAGCTCGAGCGCATGCAGTTACCGGACAACCACTGGGTCGATTATCACTTCGCCACCGATGGCAGCCTCGCAGCCATTGGTTACAACGGTGAGCAGCTGTCCAGCCATCGCTTCGAGCGCGGGCAGGAGCAGCAGCGCCAACAGGGCCGGTTGCTCAGTCAGTATCACTACGACGCACGGGGTCGCCTGCAGGCCCACGCTGTCAACCAGCCACAGCGTCCGCTGTACTTGCGGCACTACAGTTATGGGGTCAGCGGCAACCTGGCGAGCATCGCCGACAGCCAACACGGTCAGCGCAGTTTTTATTACGACGCCGGCAACCGCCTGGTCCGGGTGCGACACTCACGGGGCGCGCCGGGGCAACAGTTCGCGTACGACCCGTGTGGCAATCGCCTACCGGATCCTGGCGACTGCCATTACGACTACGATGCCTTTGGCAACCTGATCCGCGTACGCCGGGACGGTCAACCTGCGCAGGTGACCCATTACCACTATGACTGCCAGCATCGCTTGAGCGTGGTGGTCCTGCCCAATGGCAGCCGGGCCAGCTACCGCTATGACCCTTTTGGCCGGCGCAGTGCCAAGACTGTCGATAGCAGTACCACCGAGTTCGTCTGGCAAGGGCAACGGCTGGTTGGCGAAATCAGCGGCGATCATCAACGTCACTATCTTTATGAACCCGACACTTTCCGCCCATTGGCCCTGGTCGAGAGAGGCGCTGCAGGCGATAGCCGCCGGTTCTACTACCAGCTCGATCATCTCGGCACCCCCCAGGAATTGACGGACAGCAGTGGCGAAATCGTCTGGGCGGCGACCTATCAGGCCGGCGGCCAAATAGTCGGTCTTGAGCATTTGGGCCACGAGCCTGTGGAGCAGCCGCTGCGTTTCCAGGGGCAGTACTGCGACGAGGAAACGGGCTTGCACTACAACCGCCATCGCTACTACTGCCCGCACCTGGGGCGTTACCTGACACCGGCCCCGAACCGCCTGGCGGCTGGCCTCAACGCCTATCAGTACGCAGTGAATCCAACGACTTGGGTCAACCCCCTGGGACTCAGCAGCTGCCTGGGAGGTGATGGCCGCAAGCCGCTACTGCAAGTGCATGATCCGTTGGCCAGGGCGGTGGTGGATGAGGCTGAGCCGCAGTTGCCGCAAGCCCTGATACGAGGCATCGGCGAGCGGTGGTGAGGAGGGAGGGCCGTCTGTCCTTTTTTCCTGCACGGGGGCTTTTTTCACGAAATTCTGACATTCGCAGGTGCAGATTGAACGGACAAAAGGATTTGACCCCATAGACAAAAAGCCCGCCAGATGCGTAATGCTGTTCACTTAAGCATTTGAGCTCACGCCGGGCTTCCTAGAAAATCCGATGCCAGACCTCTGGCATCGGATTTTTTATGTCTGTTCAACAGGACCTGCTCGACCTCGACGACCTTTTTAACTTCTGCGACCTGAGCACCTTCACCCAAAACATTCCCATCGAGTGGGTAGCGTCTGCGCTCGACCTCTCCAGTCAGGCGACCATTCGCCGGCGGCGCCTGCCCGCTGATCAAGTGCTGTGGCTAGTGCTTGGCATGGCGTTATTTCGTGACGAGCCGGTTCACGAGGTGGCCAGGCGTTTGAACATCTGCGCCCAAGGCCTGGCCTCTGACCATTTGCTGGCGCGCAGTGGTGTAACCGAAGCTCGTAAACGGCTCGGCGCCGATCCTGTTGAGTGGTTGTTCCGCAAGACCGGCAACCATTGGGGCGCAGAGCGCTATGACGATGATGCCTGGCATAATTTGCAGGTTTTCGCGGTGGACGGTGCGCTTTTTCGCACCCCGGATACGCCCGAGCTTCGAGATCACTTCGGGTCGGGAAACACCCCCAGCGATCGCCAGACACCGTTTCCGATGCTGCGCCTGGTGGCGCTAATGAATGTGCGTTCGCACGTGATCCTAGATGCACAATTGAGCCCTTACCGACGCAGTGAAATGCGCCTGGCCGACGAGTTTTTGCAGCATATTCCCGACCACTCGGTGACGCTGTTCGACAAAGGGTTCTGGGGCGCGGAGCTGCTGTTGAGCCTAAGTAGAACGGGCACCAGCCGTCATTGGTTGATCCCGGCAAAAAAGGGACTGGTCTGCGAGGAAGTGGCCCGCTACAACCAGCGCGACCGTTTGGTGCGTATGAAAGTCTCGCCACAGGCCAGAAAGCGAAATCCGACTCTTCCCTCGCACTGGGAGGTACGCGAAGTCAGCTATGAAATTCAAGGCAAAGTGAAGACCGTGATGACGTCCTTGCCGGCCAAGACCTACACCACTAAGGCTGTTGCCAAACTTTATCAGGAGCGTTGGGAGATCGAGTTGGGTTTCAGGGACATCAAGAGTTCAATGCAACAGAACGCAATGACCTTGCGCAGCAAAAAAATCGAGCTGATCTATCAGGAAGTGTGGGGGCTGTTGCTGGCTTACAACGTGATTCGCCGGGAAGCGAGCCAAGCGGCGGTGGCGTTTGGTCGAGCGCCTTCGGACATCCGTTTCAAACCGGCCTGCCAGTACATCGCCGTGCAATTGATCGTGATGGCAGCAGCCAATCCAGTTTCAGCGACAGGGAGACGCTTGGCGGAACTGAGGGCAGGTATCGGGGGATTGTTTCTGGATCACCGCCCCAGGCCTTCGAGGCCAAGGACGGTGAAGATTTCAAAGACCCGGTTCCCAGTGGACCGTGAGGCTGCTCCGCTTAAGTGAACAGCATTACGCCAGATGCGGGCTTTTTGTTGTCAATCTGCCAGCACTCAAGCCTGGCTTGCATCACTGGTTTGTCGTGCCTTGGCGATCGCCGCCTCAATCGCGGCACGTGCCTGCGGGCTGTTCTTCCAGCAGGTGGAGCCGACCACTGCCGACGCCTGGACCACGATTTCGCGGGCATTGGCCTGGCTCAGTTGCAGCAAGGTGGTGAACCCCAGTTGTTCAAGGCGCTGGACCACCGTCGGGCCGACCCCCTTGACGCTTAACAGTGTTTGTTTTTCTTCCGTTGAAAATCCCATAGGGGCTCCTTTTTTGGTGAGCGTTACTGTAGCGCAATGCTCGTTGACGATGGCGCGTGCTTCTGGGATAAACCTGCTGCCCCTGAAAGGACCGCCGCTGCAGTCTGTTGCTGTTCGGCGTAGAGGGCGACCGCGCGCACCAGGTTGCCCGGTTGCAATTGCAGGCGGCGGGCGGTCGGCCGATCCACTATCAGGTTACTGCCATCACGCTGTGCGCGGGCGACGGTGATGCGGCAGTTTTCCAGGCGGCGGTTGTGGATCAGCCACACCGGCGCCTGGTCATCAGGTGAACCGATCAACAGGCTCAGCGGCTGGCTATCGCGCACCGCGCGGATAGTCCCGACCGGGGCTTCGATCACCGGTCCCGCATCAAAGATGTCGACATAACCCTGATGGACGAACCCCTCGGCATCCAGGATCCTGCGGGCCGGCTCGGCGTTCTCATGGGGCTTGCCGATGACGTCCCGGGCCTGTTCGGTGAGCAGGCAGGTGTACAGCGGCTGACGCGGGATCAACTCGGCGATCAACGTTTTGTTGCCCAGCCCCGACAGATGATCGGCATGCCGGAAATCTTGTCGAAAAAAGTGTCGACCCAGGCTGTCCCAGAACGGTGAACACCCTTGCGCGTCGGCGCTGCCACGTAACTCGGCAATCAGTTTGTCGCCGAACAACTGCGGGTACTCGGCGACAAACAGCAGGCGTGCGAGCGACAGCAGGCGGCCGTTGTGGCCCAGGCGATGCGCCGGGTGCAGGAACAACGAGCAGACCTCCGATTGGCCAGTCATGTCATTGTTGAGAAACAGCGTCGGTAACTGTTGTTCGATGCCCAGGCTGGCGGACCGATTGACTGTCAGCCCTACACGGTAGTTGTACCAGGGCTCGCGCAGGCCTACGGCGCCGCCCAGCGCGCTGACCCCGAGCACTTGCTGGTCGTCGTCCTCGAGCACGAACAGGTAGTCGGCGTCCGCCCGTTCAACCTGACTGGCAAAGGTCCGTTGGGCCCAGCGGATCCGGTGGGCCAGGCGCTCTTCGTTGGCCGGCAGGGTGGTGAACCCGGGGCCTGCACATTGTGCCAGGGCCAGCACGGCCGGCAGGTCGCCGCTGTGTACCGGGCGCACGATCATCGGCCGGTTCCCTGGCCACTCAACACCGGCCTCATAGGGCGACCAATCGCAGCGGGCTGCCGTCAGTCAGATGCAAGGCCGCCAGGGTGGCGGGGTCGAGGGTCACCGGCTCGTCGGCGCTCCAGTCCAGTTCGACCACCATCGCGCGAAAGTCATCCACGGCGTCATTGCAGATCAGGTAGGTGGTCTGGCCCGCATGCGCGGTGCCTCGGCGGGCGGTCGCCGTGCGGCTGTGGGCAATCGAGCGAATGCTGGGGGTGCGTGCAAACAGCGTCGGGCCGGCGTCGAACAGGTCGACGTAGCTGTTGGTTTCGAAGCCTTCGCGCTCGAGGATGTCGAAGGCTTCCTGGCCCGCGGGATGGACCCGGCCAATGCATGCCTGGGCGTCTGGCGTGAGCATCGGTACATAAATCGGATAATGGGGCATCAGCTCGGCGAGAAAACTGCGGTCCTGCAGCCCACAGAGGCGTTCGACCTCGACGTAGGACAGGTTGAAAAAGTGCTTGCCCAGGGCATTCCAGAAGGGTGACTCGCCCGCCGCGTCGCTGTAGCCGACGATCTCGGTAATGACCGCTTCGGCAAACCGTTGCGGATGCGCGGCAATGAACATCAGCCGGGCTCGCGAGAGTAGTTCGCAGAAAGCCGTGTGCTGCAGTTCTGCGTCGATGTGCAGGCCGCGCAGCAGGGTGTGGGGGCTGAGGTCCTGGCACAACGACAGCGTCGGTACGCCATGGTGTACGTTCAGTTCCCGGGACGCACTGATGAAGGGGCGGTTGCGCAGGCTGTAGAACGGTTGCTGGTAGCCGGCGGTGGCGACGATTTCCGCGCAGCCGAGCAAACGCTGGTGCTCCAGGTCGTGCAGGACAAAGCAGTAGTTCTCCCGGCCATTGCTCTGTACCGGGCTGGCAAAGGAGCGCTGGGAGTCGCGGATTTTCTGCAGCAGGCAGTGGCTGTCGTCCGGCAGGGACGTGACCCCTACCAGGCTCTCGCGCGCCAGTTGCTGTAACTGGGGCAGGTCGGATGGCTCGACTGGGCGTAGGACCAGCATGGATAAACTCCTGTATCAGAACGACCGGGCCACGCAGGCCAGGCTTGACGATCACTGTCGGGTTCCACGCGTTGCAAGTGCGCTGGGTCAACCTCCGTCGACCGCGGGCCATACTAGTTGATCATCCCCAGGTGGCGCAGCATTATGCTAGCCGTTCGGCGAGTTTTTCCTGTCACAGCCTGCGAGTGAACCTGCGTGTCGGTAACCCGTTTGACCTTGATTTGCCACGCCCGCACCGTCGCCCAGAAGCGGGCGCGATTGCCCCTGGACGAACCATTGGAAATGGACTGGCAGGCGGCCCGCGGCAGTCGCGCCGGCGCCTTCAAGCGGCCCCCGCTATTACTCGGCGGTGGCGAGACGCGCGTGCGGCAGACCGCTGCGTTGTTCGGCAATGACCTGCGCCATGTGCCGGCGTTGGATGACTGTGATTTCGGTCGTTGGCGCGGCTTGTCCATCGACCACCTGCAACAACACGAGCCACTGGCGCTGCAGGCCTGGCTCGACGATCCGCATTCGGCACCCCATGGCGGTGAGTCAGTGGTGCAACTGATCCAGCGGGTTGGGTGCTGGCTCGACAGCCTGGGCAGTCACCCCGGGCATTACCTGGCCGTGACTCACCCGTGGGTGATTCGTGCAGCCATGATTCATGTGCTGCAGTGCTCGCCCAGTGCCTTCCAGATGATTGATGTCGAACCCTTGTCCGCCACCGAACTGCGCTTCAACGGCCGCTGGCGCCTGCGCCTGATGGACAATGGCGCGCCCGTCGAGGAACCCCTGACATGAAGCAGCTCCTGGTGATCGGCATTGGTGCCGGCGACCCTGACTACATCACGATGCAAGCGGTCAAGGCATTGAACCGGGTCGATGTGTTTTTCCTGATGGACAAGGGCCCGAGCAAGGACAGCCTGATCGACCTGCGGCGGGAAATCTGTGCCCGCTATATCAGTCAGCCGGGTTACCGTTTCGTCGAGGCCCACAGTCCACAACGCAGACCTGATGCTCTCGACTACAGCGCCAGTGTGCAGGCGCTCAATCGCGACAAGCAGCAGACCTTCGAGCGGCTGATCAACGAGCAAATGGCCGACGATGAATGTGCGGCGTTTCTGGTGTGGGGGGATCCGGGTTTGTACGACAGCACCCTGCGTATCCTGCAGGCAATTCTCGACGCTGGTCGCTGCACCTTTGACTACGAGGTGATCCCCGGTATCAGCAGCGTCCAGGCCCTGGCGGCGCGGCACAAAGTGGCGTTGAACCGCATCGGCGGCGCCGTCGAGATCACCACCGGGCGGCGCCTGGCAGCGGGGCAGGTGAGCGCGGCCGACAGTCTGGTGGTGATGCTGGACGCGCAAGATGCCTACCAGCAGGTGGCGGATCAGGAGCAGCAAATCTACTGGGGCGCCTACCTGGGCACCGCGGATGAAATCCTCATCGCCGGTAAACTCAAGGACGTCGCCGACCAGATCGAGCAGGTCAGGCAGGCGGCGCGACAAGCCAACGGCTGGATCATGGACACCTACCTGATCCGCCAGCCCGACTAGCTGCCGTACACCGGCCAACGCGTCAGTAGACCCAGACCTCGACCCGGCGATTCTTGATCCGGCCTTCGTCGTCACTGTTGGCGGCCACCGGCATCTGCGCACCAAAACCGCGAATGTCGCGCAGCACCACGCCGTTCTTCACCAGTTCACGGCGCACCGCCATGGCCCGCAGTTTCGAGAGCAGGGCGGCGCGTTCCGGATCGGTCTTGGCGTCACCGAATCCCACCAGGCTCACCTGTCTGTCGAGCTTACCGTGCTGCTTGAGGTAGTCGAGTACCCGGGACAGGTCCTGGCGTGCCTTGTTGTCGAGGCTGGCGCTGCCTTCCTCGAAACGAAAGTTGACCGTCAGCCGTTGCGCCTTGGCAGCCAGCGCCTGATAACCCTCGGGCATCTGCCGGCTGGCCGTGACATCCATGGCGTGCACGGTCTGCGCGACAAACCCGTTGGCAGCCACCAGCGCCTGGCCCTGGCGGCTTTGGGTAAAACCTATCAGTGCCGTGGCCCAGGGATTGTGCGCGGTCGGCGGCACATAGAAGTACAGCCGCCGTGACAGTGGATAGTCCTCGGTAGCGATCAGGCTGGTGAGTGGCAGCATGGGCTGCGAGGCACCGTCGACGATCGCCACCGCCTTGGCCTGGCGCACGTAGGGCAGGCCGATGAAACCAATGCCATGGCGGTCCTGGCTGACGGCGTCGGACAACTGTTCACTGGATTCGAAGCGGCTTGCCGAGCGGGCAAGGGTTTTACCGCGGCCACTGAGTACCAGGTCCTTGAAGGTATCGTAGGTGCCCGACTGATCATCGCGCGCGTAGAGATGAATCGGTCCGCCGACGCCGCCGAGTTCTTCCCAGGTGCGAACGTCACCGCTGAAAATCCGCGCCAGTTGCTCGGTGTTCAACTGGTTCAACGGGTTGTGCGGGTGCAGGATAATGGCCAGGCCGTCGATGGCGATCACTTGTTCGGCCGTAGGGCTTTTCAAGTCGCCAAGGCCTTCCAGTGCCACCAGTTCGCTGTCCTTGATCGGGCGCGAAGAGGCTGCCAGATCGGCGCTGGTGCTGTGCAGGGCGAGGAAACCGGTGCTGGAGCCGTGGGCGGCGATCTCGATAATCACCCGTTGCCCTTGAGCCGTCTGGCCCACCAGCCGCTGTTCGTTGGGGTTGCCCTGGGGTTCGCTGTGCACCTTGAGCAAACCTTGTTCTTCCATCAACCCCTTGGCCAGTGCCGGCCCCAGCGCCGCCCCAATGGTGTTGGAACCCTGGATACGCAACACCACGCCGTTACCGGGCAGCGGCAATGCGGTGGCGAAGGCCGACGGGGACAACAGGCTGCATAACAGCAGCGGCAACAGGGCACGCAACATGGAGCCGGCACCTTTGGCGGGCAAGGGAGGTGCCGGGACATTAAGACATTCAGGTTACGCAGATGTGACAGGGAGCGGCCTAGCTCAGTTCCAGCCAGATCGGCGCATGGTCCGAAGGTTTTTCCATGCCGCGCAGGTCGTAGTCGACACCGGCGGCCTTGATCCGTGGCAGCAAGCCTTGGGACGCCATGATCAAGTCGATGCGCAGGCCACGCTTGGGCTCGTCTTCAAAGCCGCGACTGCGGTAGTCGAACCAGCTGAAGCGGTCGGCAACGTCCGGGTTGAGGTGGCGGAAGCTGTCCACCAGGCCCCAGTTTTTCAGGCGGGCCATCCACTCGCGTTCTTCCGGCAGGAAGCTGCACTTGCCGGTCTTCAGCCAGCGCTTCATGTTGTCCGGGCCGATGCCGATGTCGCAGTCTTCTGGGGAGATGTTGACATCGCCCATCACCACCAGCGCCTGGTCGTTGCTGAACTGAGTTTCCAACAGGTTTTGCAGGTCACTGTAGAACCGCGCCTTGGCCGGGAACTTGGTGGGGTGGTCGCGGCTTTCACCCTGTGGGAAATAGCCGTTCATGATGGTCACTGGCGTCCCGTTGGCGTCGGCGAACGTGCCCCAGATGAAGCGGCGCTGGGCGTCTTCTTCATCGCTGGCAAACCCCTTGTGGATCGCCAAGGGTTCCTGGCGCGAGAGCATCGCGACGCCGTAGTGACCTTTCTGGCCGTGGTAATACACGTGGTAGCCCAGCGCCTGGACTTCGGCGAGCGGGAACTGGTCGTCGTGGACCTTGGTTTCCTGCAGGCCGATGACGTCTGGCTGGTGCTTCTCGATCAGTGCCGCCAATTGATGGGGGCGGGCGCGCAGGCCGTTGATGTTGAACGAGACGATCTTCATGGTCGGCAGTCCTGGCAAAACTGCGATGCTAGCTGACATGTAGGATCGGAGCCAGCGTGGCAGTAGTTCCTATGCGCTGCTAATGTCTGTGGGCGTGGGAACGATCACAGCAGTGCCGGGCTCGTACTTACAAGAGCGGGGTCATTTGCGCCGCGCCAAGGGGAGATAAACCTCATGCCTGAAACATCGACCGCCATCGCGGACATCCATCGGCTCGACAGCGGCTACTCGCGTGAAGCGCGCTCATTGCTGTACCAGGCCTATCGCCACGAACCCACCTTCAAGTTTCTGTTTGAGGCCGAGCGCCCCGGCTATGAGCAGCGGGTACGGGCGACGGTGCGCGAACTGGTCAAGCAGCATTTTCTCCAGGATCTGCCCGCCATCGGCCTGCTGGTCAATGACCGCTTGATCGGCATCGCGCTGATCGCGCCGCCGCAGCGGCGCCTGGGCATTACCGAAAGCTGGGCCTGGCGCCTGCGCATGGTGCTCAGCACGGGTTTTCGCTGCACCCGGCGCTATCTGGACTATCACGCGGCCGTGGCTGCCTGCGTGCCATCGGACTCGGTGCACGTGCTGCCGTTGCTGGGGATTCATCCGCAATTCCAGGGTCAGCATTTCGGCGAGCAACTCCTGCAAGCCGTGCACAATTGGTGCGCGGTAGACGAGCATTCCCAGGGGGTGGTGCTCGACACCGGGAATCCGCGTTATCTGGAGTTCTATAAGCGTCAGGGGTATGAGGAGATTGGCGAGGTGGCGGTAGGGCCTGTACTTGAGCACGTGTTTTTCCACGCCAATCCGCAGGTGTTACATAGCGCAACAGCCTAAGGTCGAACTTTTGTTCAGAATGTTCGCTCTATCACGCTCCCAAGCTCGTGATAGCATCCGCGCCTATGAAGTTTCCAGGAAGATTTACCAGTGGCGTGCTCATGCTGATCAGCAGCGCAGCGGCCCTGGCGCAAAGTGAATTGGACGTCAGGATCAAACCGTCCAATGACGAGCTGAAGGCCAACATCGAAGGCTATATCGGCGATCTCGGCGAACGCGATGAAGAAGCCCTGTTGCGCTTCAGTCGCGGAGCCGAGGAGCAGGCGCGCAAGGCCGCCCAGGCCTTGGGTTACTACCAGCCGCAAATTGAAAGCGAAGTCAAAGACGGCAAGTCACCCCGACTGGTGTTGAATATCGACCCCGGCGAGCCGGTACGCCTGCGCTACGTGACTATCCAGATCCTGGGGCCGGCCGCCACCCTCAAGTCCTTTCGTGTGCCCCAGAGCGACGTGCTCAAGCCCGGCGCCGTGCTCAATCACGGCCACTATGAAGACGCCAAGCGGCTGATCCAGAACCAGGCCTCGCGCTTCGGCTTTTTCAGTGGTCGCTTTACCAGCCAGAAGCTCTCCGTCGACCCTCGGGCCGGTGTCGCCGACATCGACCTGGTCTATGACAGCGGCCCGCGTTATGCGCTGGGCAAGGTCAGCTTTACCGGCGATACGCCTTTCGACGAGGACCTGCTGCAACGCATGGTGCCGTTCAAAAGTGGCGCACCTTATGATTCCGAGTTGATCGCCGAGCTAAACCAGGCCCTGCAATCGTCGGGCTATTTCGAGTCCGTGCGGGTGGATGCCGCGCCGACCACTGCCGCCAACGATGTAATTCCCGTGGCCGTCACTCTCGACACCCGTAAACCCCGGACCATGGGCCTGGGCCTGGGTTATTCGACGGACGTCGGGCCGCGAGCCAAGGCCAACTGGACACGCCATTGGGTCAATCCCGAAGGCCACAGTTATGGCTGGGAGGCCGAGCTCTCCGCGCCACGGCAGAACGTCGGCCTGTGGTACGACGTGCCGCTGGACCCGCCGTTGACCGACAAGTTGCGGTTTGCCGGGGGCTATCAAAATGAAGAACTGGCCAACACCGACAGCTTGAGCAAACTGCTGACCCTGGGGCCGGAATGGCACAGCAAGCTGCCCAGCGGCTGGCAACGGGTGATCTCGTTGAAATGGCAGCACGAGGAGTATCGCCTGGGCGATGACTCGGGGATCAGTAACCTGTTGATGCCGGGCGTGAGTTACTCCTACCTGCGCAGTGACAACCGGATCGATCCGCACAACGGTTATCGCCTGCAATTTGACAGCAAGGTGGCCAAGGAAGGGCTGGGCTCGGACAACAACCTGTTATACGGCACCGCCCTGGCCAAGGGCCTGACCACGGTGCTGGACAACCACCGATTCCTCGCGCGTGCACAGATCGGGGGTTCGGCCACCAATGGCTACAAATCGATTCCGCCATCGCTGCGCTTCTTTGCCGGTGGTGACCAGAGCGTGCGCGGTTATGACTACCAGAGCCTGTCGCCGGAAAACTCCGAAGGCGACCGCGTAGGCGGACGCTACATGGTCTCCGGCAGCCTGGAGTACCAATACTCGGTTGCCGAAAAATGGCGAGTCGCAACCTTCGTCGACCAAGGCAACTCGTTCAACGACTTCGAACTGCCGAGTCTCAAGACTGGGGTCGGCATGGGTGTGCGCTGGGTTTCGCCAGTCGGCCCGATCCGTCTCGACCTGGCCCATGCGCTGGATGACCCCGGCGGTATTCGTCTGCATTTTTCCATGGGGCCTGAGCTGTGAAGCGTGGTTTGAAAATAGCGTTGCTGGCCGTGCTGTCACTGGTGGTCCTGGTGCTGCTGGCGGTGGTGAGCCTGTTGGGAACCCAAGCCGGCAGCCGCTGGGCACTGAGTCAGGTGCCGGGTTTGAGCGTGGAGAATTTCCAGGGCCGCCTGGCCGGCCAGTGGAGTGCCGATCATGTGCTGTGGCAGCAGGGCCAGGACCGGGTTGAGCTGATCAAGCCACTGCTGGCCTGGTCGCCGTTGTGCCTGACGCGCATGACCCTGTGCATCGAGCAATTGCACGCCGAGCAGGTGGTCCTGCAGTTTGCGCCGAGTACCGAGCCAAGCAGCGGGCCGATCAGCTTGCCGGAGTTGAAACTGCCGCTGGCGATCGAGCTGGGCGAGGTGCGAATCGGCAGCCTGCTGCTGGACGGCAGCGAGCAACTCAAGGATCTGCAACTGGTGGCGTACTGGACGGCGCAAGGGTTGCAGATCGACTCGTTGCGTCTGCAGCGCGATGACCTGCACCTGGAACTGACCGGGCTGCTGCAACCGACCGGCAACTGGCCGCTGAGTGCCAGCGGCAATTTGACTATGCCGATGCCCGGCAACACGCCCTTGGCTCTGACGCTGAAGGTCAATGGCAACCTGCTGCAAACCCTCAACCTCGAGGCCGACAGCAGCGGTTACCTGCAGGGCCGTCTGACCGGCGAGCTGCAGCCGCTGGCCGACAACCTGCCGGCCAAGGTGCGCATCACCGCCGATGGTTTCAAAGCCAGTGCCGACCTGCCGGACACCCTGCAACTCAATCAGCTTGAACTCAGCGGTAGCGGTGACCTGAAAAACGGCTATCAACTGCTGGGCAAGGCCAGCTTGCCGGCCGAGGACGGACCGGTGGCCCTGCTGCTGCAAGGCAAGGTCGACGCCAAGGGTGCACAGATCGCCGGGCTGGATCTCAACGCCAACGATCAGCAAAGCCTCAAGCTGACCGGCCAGATCGATTGGTCCGAGGGCCTGGTCGCCGAGGCGAAGATCGACTGGCTGGATTTCCCCTGGCACCGTTTGTATCCGCTGATCGATGAGCCCGAGGTGGCGCTGCGCAGCTTCAACGGTGAGGTGGCGTACCGCGACGGTAACTACCTGGGCAACTTCAAGGCGGCGCTGGACGGTCCTGCCGGGGCCTTCAGCCTGAGCAGCCCGTTCAGTGGCGACCTGACGCAAATCTTCCTGCCGCAACTGCAATTGGTCGCAGGGCAGGGCAAGGCCGCCGGGCATTTGAACCTGAAGTTTGCCGACGGTATCGCCTGGGACACCGCGCTTGACCTGTCGGCGCTCAACCCGGCGTACTGGCTGGCGGAGCTGCCGGGCACCCTGGCCGGGCCTTTACGCAGCAAGGGCGAGATGCGCAATGAACAACTGAGCCTGAGTGCCGACCTTGACCTCAAGGGCAAGCTGCGTGGCCAGCCGGCGGTGTTGCAAGCCAAGGCCGACGGCGCGGGCGAGCGCTGGAACCTCAGTGCCTTGCAGATCCGCCTGGGCGAGAACCGCATCGATGGCAGCGCCAGCCTGCAGCAAACACTCAGCGGCCAACTCGATATCAAGGCCCCGCGTTTGGGCCAGCTGTGGCCGCAGTTACGCGGTCAGCTCAATGGCCGGCTCGACGTCGCAGGCACAGTGCAGGCGCCCCAGGGCAAGCTCGCCCTGCAGGGTGTGCAGTTGGCCCTGGACGACAATCGCCTGAAAAGCCTCAACCTCGACGCCACCCTCGACAGCGCACAACGGGCGCAGATCGACCTCAAGGGCAGCGGCATAACGGTCGGCGACAACTCACTGGGCACCCTGACGGCCACTGGCACGGGCACCCTCAAGCAGCAGAAGCTGCAACTGGACCTGCAAGGCCCATTGCTGAAACTGGCACTGGGCCTGGACGGCAACCTGGACCAAGGCAACTGGCGTGGACGCCTGGCCAGCGGCGACGTTCAGGCCGGCGGCCAGGACTGGCAGCTGCAGGGTCCGGCGAAAATCGAACGCCTGGCCGATGGCAAGTTGACCTTCGGCGCTCACTGCTGGACGTCTGGCCCCGCCAGTTTGTGTGGCGAGGATCAGCGCCTGATGCCCGAGCCGAAACTGCGTTATCACCTCAAACAATTCCCCATCGACAGCCTGGCGCAATGGCTGCCCAAGGATTTCGCCTGGCAGGGCAAGCTCAACGCCGACGTGCAACTGGACCTGCCGGCCAGCGGGCCGAAAGGCCAGGTGCTGGTAGATGCCAGCGGCGGCACCTTGCGCATGAAGGAAAAGGACCAGTGGCTGGATTTCCCGTACCAGACACTGAAACTCACCAGCACCCTCAACCCCAAGCGTATTGACACCCAACTGAATTTTGTCGGCGGCAAACTGGGTGAGCTGATGGTGCAGGCGCAGATCAACCCGCTGCCTAAAAACAAACCCCTGAGCGGCTCGTTCCGCCTCAGTGGGCTGGACCTCTCGGTGGCGCGGCCGTTTGTGCCAATGGTCGAGAAACTGGCCGGCCGCCTGAACGGCAGCGGTACCTTGTCCGGCGGGCTATTGGCGCCCAAGGTCAACGGTAACCTGACCTTGAGCAACGGTGAGATTTCCGGGCCACAACTGCCTACGCGGTTCGAGGCCCTGCAGTTGCAGGCGCAGATTGCCGGCGAAAGCGTGCAACTCAATGGCGGCTGGAAAAGCGGCAAGAGCGGGCAGGGCAGCCTCACGGGCCAGGTGGACTGGGGGCAGGCCCTGGTGGTCGACCTCAGTCTGCGGGGCAGCCAACTGCCGGTGAGCGTCGAACCCTACGCGGCCTTGGAAGTGGCGCCGGACCTGAAGATCTCGATCAAGGACGACAAGCTGGCGATCACCGGCAAGGTGCTGGTGCCCAAGGGCGAGATCACGGTGCGCGAGTTGCCGCCATCGACGGTCAAGGTCTCCGAT
This sequence comes from Pseudomonas sp. P5_152, assembly GCF_033989915.1. Taxonomy (NCBI): domain Bacteria; kingdom Pseudomonadati; phylum Pseudomonadota; class Gammaproteobacteria; order Pseudomonadales; family Pseudomonadaceae; genus Pseudomonas; species Pseudomonas sp. P5_152. The sequence goes on from NZ_JASFAH010000002.1 coordinate 5,162,632, forward strand.
GACACGGTGATCGTCGGGCACCAGACCGAAGAGGGCAAGGCACCTATGGCCATGGCCATGGATGTCGAAGTGATAGTCGGCGAAGACCGGCTCAGCTTTGCCGGTTTTGGCCTGACCGCCAACCTCAAGGGGCACGTGCATATCGGCGACAACCTCGACACCCGGGGCGAATTGTGGCTCAACGACGGGCGTTACCGCGCCTACGGCCAGCGCCTGACTGTACGCCGTGCACGGCTGCTGTTCGCCGGGCCCATTGACCAGCCGTACCTGGACATCGAAGCGATTCGCCAGACCGACGACATCATTGCCGGTATCCGCCTGAGCGGCAGCGCCGAGCAGCCGACTACGCAGATTTTCTCGGAGCCGGCGATGAGCCAGGAGCAAGCATTGTCCTACCTGGTGCTCGGCCGTCCGCTGAGCACCAACGGTGAAGACAACAACATGCTTGCGCAAGCGGCGCTGGGCCTGGGGTTGATGGGCAGCTCGGACCTCACCGGGAGCTTGGCGAAGAACCTTGGCATCGATGATTTCCAGCTCGACACCGAGGGCAGCGGCACCGCCACCAGTGTGGTCGCCAGTGGTGACATTACCGAGAAGCTCAGCCTGCGTTATGGCGTTGGTGTGTTTGAGCCGGCCAACACCATTGCCTTGCGCTACAAGCTGAGCAAAAAGGTCTATCTGGAAGCCGCCAGCGGGATCGCCAGTTCGTTGGACATCTTCTATAAGCGGGATTTCTGAGGGCTCGGCTTTGCTGAGCTGAAAGGAGCTGCTATCCGTTTGGTCTTGGTCTTGGTCTTGGTCTTGGTCTTGTGGGTATATCCGTTGCTGCGGTAACGGCGGCTTAAGGTTTCGCCCTTACGGCGAGGCACTTTTGTCAAACGACACAAAAGTACCCAAAAAGTCTTGCCCCAGCGTTCGGCCCCTCGCTAAGGCTCGGGGTACCTTCGCTACGGTGCCCATCAGGGGGCATCCCCTACGGTTTGCTTCGCTGCACCTCCTCTCGATGCATGCGGCTTCGCCGCACGGCGCTTCGCGCCTCCCCCCTGATGGACACCTTCGCTCAGCCTGCCGAAGGGGCGGGTGGATCAAGATCAAAAGCCAGAGCACGGCGACCTGACAGTCGGCCTGAGTGGTAAGAGCGGACGAGGCGGCCTACCGGCCGGCCTGTTTGCCCTGGTGTCGCGTTCCCTTGTGGGAGCGGGCTTGCCCGCGATGACGATCTCCGCCACACCGTAGATATCGACATGACCCCCAATCCCCCGTAGCAGCTGTCGAGCCCGCGAGGCTGCGTTCGAGGACGCAGTCCTCGCCGCCCTTCAACGCACCGATTTCCCTTATTTAAACCTTTACTCATCCTGCCGACGGTGCAGGTGGATCAAGCGTCAAAGTCGGCCTGGCTTTTTCTGGTGTCGTATTCCCTGTGGGAGAGCCGGGCGGCGCTTCGCTTGTTCGCGATAGCGGTCCGGCGACTGCCTATTTTATAAATTGCAAAGCTTGCTAACTATTTCCTTTGACATTCACTGCCTAGGCAGTAATATCTCGACACATATTCACTGCCTAGGCAGCCAATAGGTCGTCAGATGAAACATTTTTCCCCGGAAAACTTTCGCAATTGCCACCTCGGTCTCCTGCTGGGGCGCGCCGCCTTGCTCAAGGATCGGATCATCGACACCCACATGGAACCCCACGGCATTACTGCCGCGCAGTTCAAGGTGTTGATCATCATGGCCCAGTACGGCGTCGACACCCCGGCCGAGCTGTGCCGCCATCTGTCCCTGGATAGCGGTTCGATGACCCGCATGCTCGACCGTCTGGAGCACAAAGGCCTGCTGGTCCGCCAACGCTGTGCAGATGACCGGCGCCTGGTGCGCCTGGGCCTGACCGAGGAAGGCCAGGTGCTGGCCGACAAGTTGCCGGGCATTGGCGTCAACGCGATGAACCAGTTGGCCGGCGCCCTCGACTCCGAGGAGTTGCAGACCCTGGAAGCCATCCTCAAGAAAATTTTGCTGGCCGCCGGTGATCCCATCACCGTGCTGCGGGTAGGTGACCAATGAGCGATAAAACCCTGGGTTCCCGACTGGCCCTGGTGCTGATGGCCATGAGCCTGGCCGGGTGTGCCAACTACAGCGGCCTGACCACCGAAGGTGTGAGCCTTGATGCAAAAGCCCTGCAGGCCGGGCAATCCCTCAACGGTGTGACGCTGTCGGCGGCGGCATGGCCGAAAAACGACTGGTGGCAGAGCCTGGGCGATCCGCAACTGGACAGGTTGATCCGCGAAGCCCTGCGTGACAGCCCGGATATGCAGATCGCCAGCGCCCGGGCCCATCAGGCCAGTGCCGCTGCCGGTGCGGCGAATGCTGCGCGCATGCCGACCCTGGATGCCAGCACCGGTATCCGCCGCGAGCGGTTGGCCCAGTATCAGGACCCGACCTTGCAGGGTGACTCCTACGACACCATGCGCAGCCTCGGCGCGACCTTCAATTACACCTTCGATCTGTGGGGCGGCCAGCGTGACGCCTGGGAGGCTGCGTTGGGCCAGGCCCGGGCCGCCGAGGTCGATCGCCAGGCGGCACAGTTGACCCTGGCCGCCGACGTTGCCCGCGCCTACAGCGACCTGGGCCAGGCCCATATCGTCCACGACCTGGCCACTGAAGACCTCAAGCGCACCCGGCAATTGCTGACCTGAGCCAGCGGCGCCTCAGCGCCGGCATCGACAGCCAGTATCAGTACCAGCAGAACCAGAGCCTGGAGGCGAGCTCCGAGGCTTCGCTGATCGATGCCGAGAAAAACCTGCAGAGCGCCAAAATCGCCCTCGCAGTGCTGCTCGGCAAAGGCCCGGATCGGGGTAACGAAATCACCCGGCCGCACATTCTGCAAGCCAGCGCCGTGGCCTTGCCCTCGGTGTTGCCCGCCGAACTGCTGGGCCGCCGCCCGGACCTGGTCGCGGCGCGCTGGCGAGTCGAGGCGGCGAGCAAGAGTATTGATGCCGGCAAGACCACTTTCTACCCCAACCTCAACCTGAGCGCCGCGGCCGGGGTCGAGTCGTTGCTGGGCAACGCGATGTTTGGTTCGACCAGCCGCTTCTTCAACGTCGCCCCGACGATTTCCCTGCCGATTTTCGACGGTGGTCGCCTGCGCGCCGACCTCGATGCCAAGGATGCCGACTACGACCTGGCGGTGGCGCAGTACAACAAAAGCCTGGTCAAGGCGCTGGGGGAAGTCAGCGATAGCCTGTCCCAGTTGCGTGACGTCGGTCGGCAGATCGTCGCCCAGCAACACGCCACCGACATTGCCCAGGACTCCTACAACACCGTGCTGGAGCGCTATGGCTCCGGCGTCGGCAACTACCTGGACGTGCTCAGCATCGAGCAGCAACTGCTCGGCGCCGAGCGTCAGTTGGCGAACCTCAATGCCGAACAGATCGATCTGTCGATCCAACTGATGCAGGCCCTGGGTGGCGGCTTTCATGGCGACAGCCTGGCTGCGACCGGCCCATCCCCGGCGCCTGCCACGCGCAATCAATAATTCAAGGTACTAGTCATGGCCAACGTGCAGAACACCCCGACTCCTGAAACCGCCCAAGACACGGGCAATCCCGGTAAACGCAAGTTCATGCTGCTGGTGCTGACACTGCTGGTGGTCCTGGGCTGCCTCGGCGTCTGGGGCTGGCATCACCTCTACGGGCGCTGGAACGAAAGCACCGATGATGCTTATGTGAACGGCAACGTGGTGGCAATTACCCCGCTGGTCACCGGCACCGTGGTCAGCATTGGCGCGGACGACGGCGACCTGGTCCAGGAAGGCCAGGTGCTCGTCAACTTCGACCCCAACGACGCCGAAGTCGGCCTGCAAAGTGCCCAGGCCAACCTGGCGCGCACGGTGCGCCAGGTTCGTGGCCTGTACAGCAATGTCGATGGCATGAAAGCCCAGGTCAATGCGCAGAAGGCGGAAGTGCAGAAGGCCCAGGAAAACTACAGCCGACGCAAAAGTCTCGCCGCCGGCGGGGCGATTTCCCAGGAAGAACTGTCCCATGCCCGGGATGACCTGACCTCGGCGCAAAACGCCCTGGCCAATGCCCAGCAACAATTCCAGACCAGCAGCGCGTTGGTGGACGACACCGTGGTGTCCTCCCATCCGGACGTGGAGGCGGCTGCCGCGCAATTGCGCCAGGCCTACCTGACGAAGGCCCGCAGCACCCTGATCGCCCCGGTCACCGGCTACGTGGCCAAGCGCACCGTGCAACTGGGGCAACGGGTGCAGCCGGGCACGGCCTTGATGGCGGTGATCCCCCTCGACCAGTTGTGGATCGACGCCAATTTCAAGGAAACCCAGTTGCGCGACATGCGCATCGGCCAAGCGGTGGACATCGAAGCCGACCTCTATGGCAGCGATGTGAAGTACAGCGGCACCATCGACAGCCTCGGTGCAGGCACCGGCAGTGCGTTTGCCTTGTTGCCGGCGCAGAACGCCACCGGTAACTGGATCAAGATCGTGCAGCGAGTGCCGGTACGCATCCACATCAACGCCGAGCAACTGGCCAAGCATCCGTTGCGCGTCGGCCTGTCGACCCTGGTCAAGGTCGACCTGCGCGACCAGAGCGGCCCGGTGCTGGCGCAGCAACCGCCGCAAAAGGCTTCGTTCAGTACTTCCATCTATGAGCGCCAGTTGGCCGACGCCGACGCGCTGATCAGTCGCCTGATCCACGACAACAGTTCAGTGGCGAGTAAAACTGCTCAACGCTGATTTCGCCAATCCGACCGCTGCGCCGCCTCCAGGGCGCAGCGCCTGCCTCGATTCAAAGGATTCGCGATGAGCAATAACGCGTCTTTCACCCCGCCCAGCCTGCTGCTCGCGACCATCGGCCTGTCGCTGGCGACCTTCATGCAGGTGCTCGACACCACCATCGCCAACGTGGCGTTGCCGACGATTTCCGGCAACTTGGGCGTGAGCTCGGAGCAGGGCACCTGGGTGATTACCTCGTTTGCCGTGAGCAACGCGATTGCCTTGCCGCTGACCGGCTGGCTGAGCCGGCGCTTTGGCGAGGTCAAGTTGTTCCTGTGGGCGACCATCCTGTTCGTGCTGGCCTCGTTCCTGTGCGGTATTTCCACCTCGATGCCGGAGTTGATCGGCTTTCGTGTGCTGCAGGGGCTGGTGGCCGGCCCTCTGTACCCGATGACCCAGACCTTGCTGATCGCGGTCTATCCGCCGGCCAGGCGCGGCATGGCCCTGGCGTTGCTGGCGATGGTCACGGTGGTGGCGCCGATTGCCGGGCCGATCCTCGGGGGTTGGATCACCGACAGCTACAGCTGGCCGTGGATCTTTTTCATCAACGTGCCCATCGGGATCTTCGCGGTGATGGTGGTCCGCCAGCAGCTCAAGGCCCGTCCTGTGGTCACCAGTCACCAGCCGATGGACTACGTGGGGTTGATCAGCCTGATCGTCGGAGTGGGGGCATTGCAGATCATCCTCGACAAGGGCAATGACCTGGACTGGTTCGAGTCGAATTTCATCCTGATTGGCGCGGCCATTTCGGTGATTGCCCTGGCGGTGTTCGTGATCTGGGAAATGACTGACAAGCACCCGGTGGTCAATCTGCGGCTGTTTGCCCATCGTAACTTTCGCATTGGCACCATTGTGCTGGTCTTGGGCTACGCCGGGTTCTTCGGCATCAACCTGATCCTGCCGCAGTGGCTGCAGACCCAAATGGGCTATACCGCGACCTGGGCCGGCCTGGCGGTGGCACCGATCGGTATCCTGCCGGTGCTGATGTCGCCATTTGTCGGCAAGTACGCGCACAAGTTCGACCTGCGCCTGCTGGCCGGACTGGCGTTCCTGGCGATTGGCCTGAGCTGCTTCATGCGCGCCGGGTTCACCAATGAGGTGGACTTCCAGCACGTAGCGCTGGTGCAGCTGTTCATGGGCATTGGCGTGGCGCTGTTCTTCATGCCGACCCTGAGTATCCTGATGTCGGACCTGCCACCCCAACAGATCGCCGACGGCGCCGGACTGGCGACCTTCCTGCGGACCCTGGGCGGCAGCTTCGCGGCCTCTCTGACCACCTGGATCTGGATCCGCCGGGCCGACCAGCATCACGCCTACCTGAGTGAACACCTGAGCACCTTCGACCCGGCCACCCGCGAGGCCCTCAATACCCTGGGGGGCGCCGGCACCCCGGCTTACGCCCAGCTCGACCAGGTCCTGACCAGCCAGGCCTACATGCTGTCCACCGTGGACTACTTCACGCTGCTGGGCTGGGGGTTTGTCGGCTTGATCCTGCTGGTATGGCTGGCCAAACCGCCGTTTTCAGCGAAGGCCGGACCCGAAGCGAGTGGGCATTGAACGGCTTACCGCTGTAGGAGCATGGCTTGCCCACGATGAGTATCGTTATCTACACAACGTCGCACCACAGTTGTGTAGATACCTATGCCGCGATAAGGCCGGCATAGCCAGCATTTATGGTACGTGACACACCGCGCTTGCGAGGCTCAGTCGATCAGGCGCTTCTGGAAGAAGTAGCGCTTGCTCCCCGGCGGATAGTCGACAATCTGTCCGACTTCGGTGAAGCCCAGTTTGCTGTAGAACCCAGGCGCCTGGAATTCGAAGGTGTCGAGGTACATGCCGATGCAGCCTTTGTCCCGGGCCAGTTGCTCGGCCATGTGCATCAGCCGGGCGCCTATGCCCTGGCCACGTAGCTGTTCCTGCACGGACAGCAGGTCGATGAACAGCCATTGGTAGAACATTTTCCCGTAGAGCCCACCGAGGATCGCTTCGCTGTGTTCATCGCGCACCAGCAAGGCAATTTCCTGATAGTGGCCGTCACCGGCATGGGCAATGTTGTGGGCGCGCAGTGGGTCGAGAATGGCCTGGCGTTCTGCGGGTTGCGGGTCTTGGGTTACTTCGATGCGCACGGGCATGGTCGACGTCCTTGTGTCGGGGAAGGGGGATGCAGGCGCAGCCTAGCGTGTGGAACGGGTTGTAGGAAAGTCGCTGGGGCGTTTACGTTCAAAAAAAAAGCCCGCATGGGGGGGTGCGGGCTGAATGTTCCTTGGATGTGCGTGCTGACTATAAGGGGCCAGCTGGGCGGGCAGGGTGAAGAAATTTTCATCTGCCCGACCGTTCGTCCGCTGGCCAGCACCTTGGCGGGCTGGCCCTCTCAAAGCGGTATGGCTCGTGCGTCGGCCTCTCGACCGTTCACCCGCTGGTGTCCACGACGAGAAGCGGCGGGTGTAAGTTGAGTGCGGGCTTATCGACTTCAATGGAGGTGGCTATGAGTATGCCCATGCTAAATAAAATGCACATGAACGGTTATGAACTGGTGAGCGTCAACAGCGGCCCCTGGCGGGTCTGCACGCAGCGCGACCGGATCGGCACCTTTGCCACCCGGGAAGAGGCGCTGGCATTTGCCGCCTCACTGCCGGGCTACAAACCCCGCACGGCACCGACTGCCAACCGCTAGGCACGCGCTGGCTCGCGATGGACCTCAAGCAACCCGCAGGCGTGTTCAATCCCCCGCGGCGTGCTGCAGTCCATCGCGAACCGGTGCGCTGTTGCACCATCATGATTTGCGCCGGTCAGGGCCGGTCGGGTTGCCGGTGTCGAGCAGTCGGCGCTCTATCAGCACGTTCTGCAGGGCCTGACGGTCGGTGGGAGCCAGTTGATGCTGGCGTTCCTTGAGCTCCAGCAGAATCGGGTTGGACCAGGTGCGATAGGTCCGCTCGGCCTGTTGAATCGGGTTCATCTTCGTCTCCCAGACAAGATGGTGCACGAGTAGGGCTGCAGGGCATACCGCGCACAGGCTAGTCGAGAAACCCGCTACTCGCCAGGCGCGGGCGGGTCAGCCATTACCCTTTTCATCGCCGCCCCTGAGGACCTTGCCGATGGGTGTGATCAACCCCGGATGATGGTTACGCACGTTGCCCACGGCACTGTCGACCTTGAACCATTCAAAGGCCTCGGCAGGCTCCGCTTCGTGCAGCACCATCTGCTCGGCACGTTCCTTGGGCATCCCCAGGTTGAGCCATTCCCGGGCCAGTTCCGGCGACAGCACCAGCGGGCGCCGGTCATGCAGGTCGACCAGGCCGCCCACGCTGTCGGTGATGATCACAAAGCCGTCATCGGCTCGCGGCTCGCGCCCACCCGCCGGGTATTGGCCAATGGCAGCGCAAAGGATCGGCGCCCGGTCGCGGCGCCGGATCAGGTACGGCTGTTTGTTCGGACCGCCTTCGTAGACCCACTCGAACCAGTTGTCGATGGGGGTGATGGCGCGATGCGGCCAGATCGCCCGGAAGAACGCGCCGTGGGCCACTTTTTCTACCCGGGCGTTGATTGGCAAGGCGTGGTCGGTGGACCAATGGGGTCGCCATCCCCAACGCACGCGATCGGCGTGCAGGGTTTCTCCCTCGAGATGAATCAGGGCGACCTGGGTGGTCGGCGCGACGTTGTACTGCGCCAGTGCATCGTCGCCCAGGGTGTTGACCAGGGCGTTGGGCATGCCGAGGGCTGCGACAAAGTCGTGAATGCCGCGGTACTGTGAAAGTCTTCCGCACATTGGAAAGCCCTCCGCTGGAGCTTTGAGCTTAGTCCAAGGGCGAGCGCAGGGTTTTGGCCTGGGTTACAGATCTCCAACAATCAATCTGTTTATCCCGCCCCCGGCGCCTTTCTACAATGGCGCACGATCTTCAGGAGATGGGCAGATGAGTGTGCGCACGCGAATGGCCACGGTGGAGGATGTCGAAAGCCTGTTCGAGATTCGCACTTCAGTGGCGCAGAACCACTTGAGCCGGGAGCAGATGGACGCGCTGGGTATAACCGCGCAAGTGTTGAATTCGGCGATCAAGGAGGGGCCTTGTGTGTGGATCGCAGAGGTCGATGAACGGCCGGTGGCGTTTTCCATGATTGACCGGGACGAAGGCGAGGTGTTTGCCATGTTTGTCCGCCCGGCCTATGAAAATAGAGGCCTGGGGCGCCTGTTGATGGCCGCCGCCGAAGCCGAGCTGTTCCGGGCCCATGAGCGCATTTTCCTGGTGACCGATGGCCGCCAGGAAATCCGCGCCAATGGCTTTTATCAGCGCCTGGGCTGGACGGTGGTGGACAGGGTGGATGCCCGGGATGTGCGTTATGAAAAACGCCGGCCACTGGCCTGACACCGGTGGGCTCATGCGGAGCGGCGCAAATGACTGGCGGTGTTGTCCAGGGCCAGGTTGACCTGGAGCCACTCAAAATCTGCACAGGGCAGGCAATGGTGCCTGGCGATTTCTTCGGCGCGCTGGGGCGAGAGCATCGGGTCAAGCCATTCGTTGGCATGGTCCGCTGCCAGCACCAGTGGCCTGCGGTGGTGAATGCGGGTTATGCGCGTGTCACCAGCGGTGGTCAGGATCACAAAGCCGCCCCCCTGGTGCGGTGCATCTCCACGATGGATGTGGGCCAGTGCGGCAAAGAACATCGGCTGACGACTTCGCAGGCGCATGAAATACAGGTGCGGGGTATGCGGCGCTTGCGCATCATCCACCCACTCGTACCAGCCATCGCTGGGCACTACGGCCCGGCCATTGGGCCAGAGCAACCTGAAATCGGTCTGCGTCGAAACGGTTTCCACCGGCATCTGCACTGAATCAGGTTGCTTGCCGCGTGCCCCAAAAGGCGCCCAACCCCAACGCACGGCATCAATATGAAGCCCGTCCTCGCAACCGTGCAGGACCTGCGCGCACTTGGCTGGCGCGACGTTGAATGGCCGCAGCGACTGGTTCTGGTAGCCGGTAGGCACCGCGCCTTTGGGGTTTAACGCTGCGATGAAGGCCGCCATGCCCTCGTGCTGAACAAAATGACCACACATAGTTCACCTGCCCGTCGGATGCTAGCTGCCCGAAGTAGACCCGCTGTTTTCCCGATCTTGCCCGGGTCGTGGGTCATAACGATTACAGTCACTGCAAATCCAGGGCCAATCTTCACCAGCGGGGTAAGTTAGGTGCAACGCACCTCTGTAGGAGCGCGGCTTGCCCGCGATGGCGGACGAAGGTTCGCCATCGCGGGCAAGCCTTGCTCCTACAAGCCCCGTCCTATTTAGACCCAGCGCCGATCTGCCAGACATACGGCGGTTCAGTGCCGTTGATTTCCCAGTCGCCGATGATCCGTTCCTTGTAGATCAGCGGGTTGTGCGAGGCGGCGGTGCGCGCGTTGCGCCAGTGTCGATCGAAGGCCTTGGTGGTGCTGGTGGCCGAGGCGCTGAGGGCGTTGAACAGGTCGCTGGTGGCGCGCAGCACCAGGTCGGCGATGACCACCTGGGCCTGGGCCGACTCCAGTTCGGCGGCGATGTTGGCGGCGCGTTCAGCGACCGGGTCCTGGGCGAAGCGGCTTTCGTACGCCAACTGCAAGGCCGTCGCCGCGCGCAGGGTGGTGGCGTGGGCGGCGTAGACCTGCGCCGAAGCCTTGCCCAGCACTTGCTGCACCTGGACATCCTGGCTGACGTGGCTGGCGTTGCCGGTGCTGAAGACGCGTTTGCGGGTGCGCACTTCTTCGCTGATGTCGAGCACGGCGGCGCGCCCGGCACCGGTCTGGACCGCCAGCAGCACCAGTTGATAAAAGGCCGTCTGGTATTTGAAGCGGGTGGCGAAGTCCAACAGATTCTCGGGCTCCACCACGGCGTTGACGAACACTGAGGTGCCGCTGCCGGTGGTGCGCTGGCCAAAACCGTCCCAATCGTCGCTCTGGCTGATGCCCGGCTGTTGCACACGCACGGCGGCGATCACGTCGGCACCGTTGTCATCGCGCTGGGCGTAGAGGTCGATCCAGTCGGCAAAGATGCTGCCGGTGCTGTAGTACTTGGTGCCGCTGACCACCCACTGCTCACCCAGGCGCGAGACGCGGGTGCCGACCTCGCCGATCTTCACGCTGCCGACTTCGGTCCAGGCGTTGCCGACCAGCTCACCCTGGACAAAACGTTCGAACCAGAGGTCCTGCGGCGTGTCGGCCTGGGCGTTGAGGCGGTCCTCGACAAACGCGAAGTGTCCGCGCAACGCCTGGGGCAGGTTGGAGTCGGCGGCGGCCAGCTCGATCAGCAGTTCGAACAATTGCGGCAGGGTCGCCCCCGCGCCACCGTACTGCACGGGTACGCGCACGGCACCAAAGCCGGCTTCCTTGAGCCACTGCACAGGCTCAAAGGGCAGGCTGCGACTGTGCTCGCGCTGCAGGGCGCCGGCAGCGATGCGCGCGAAGATCGGCCGGAAGCGCTCGGCCAGGGCCTGGTAGTCGGCGCCACTGGCAAGGGGCAGGTGCTGCTGCTGGATGGTCATGGGGCAGTTCCTTAATCGAAGGCAAGAGAAGCAACAACGCAGTGCAGCTGTTGCGTCCTGCTGCCAGTGCACAGGCCGTGCCTGGCGCGGTAAACCCCGCGATGACAGGGGATTCGGCGGGATTCCCGCTGCTCATGGCTGTCGCCTGGCGGGCAACTTGCTGAAGTGCTGACCGCCCGGCAACAACGACCAGGGCGCATCGCGGCGCAGGGCTTTGCACGCCAGTGTTGTGCGCGCAACAGCTGATCAACAGCCTGTGCGCTGGGCGACACTTGGCTTTCGCAGAAAATACACATAACTATTTGATTAATAATGGTTAATTCAGGTGGCACGGTTGCTGCTCTAGTCCTGTTGCAGGTGCCACGGTGGCCTCTGCCAGCAGGAGTACATGCAATGAGCCAGGACAACATCAAATTTGCCTACTGGGTGCCCAATGTCAGCGGCGGGCTGGTGGTCAGCAAGATCGAACAGCGCACCAGCTGGGATATCGACTACAACCGCAAGCTGGCGCAGATTGCCGAACAGGCGGGCTTCGAGTACGCCTTGTCGCAGATCCGCTTCACCGCCGGTTATGGCGCGGAAAACCAGCACGAATCGGTGACCATCAGCCACGCGCTGTTGGCCGCTACCGAAAAGCTCAAGGTCATCGCCGCGATCCTGCCGGGTCCCTGGAGTCCGGTGTTGGCGGCCAAACAGTTGGCGACCATCGACCAGTTCACCAATGGCCGGGTGGCGGTCAATATTGTCTCGGGCTGGTTCAAGGGCGAGTTCCGCGCGATCGGCGAGCCGTGGCTGGACCATGATGAGCGCTATCGTCGTTCCGAAGAGTTCATCCGGGCGCTGAAGGGCATCTGGACCGAGGACAACTTCAGTTTTCACGGTGATTTCTACCGCTTCCACAACTACACGCTCAAACCCAAGCCGTTGCAGCAACCGCACCCGGAAATTTTCCAGGGGGGCAGCTCACGCGCGGCGCGGGACATGGCTTCGCGTGTCTCCGACTGGTACTTCACCAACGGCAACACGGTGGAAGGGATCAAGGCCCAGGTCGACGATATCCGCGCGAAGGCGGCGATCAATGGCCACTCGGTGAAAATCGGCGTGAATGCCTTTGTCATCGCCCGTGAAACCGAAGCGCAGGCGCGCGCGGTGTTGCAGGAAATCATCGCCAAGGCCGACCCGGAAGCGGTCAACGGTTTTGGTGGCGAGGCGAAAAATGCCGGTGCCTCCAGCCCCGAAGGCGAGGGTAACTGGGCCAAGTCGACCTTCGAAGACCTGGTGCAGTACAACGATGGCTTCAAGACTAACCTGATCGGTACGCCACAGCAGATTGCCGAGCGGATCGTCGCCCTCAAGGCCGTGGGCGTGGACCTGGTGCTCAGTGGTTTCCTGCACTTTCACGAAGAGGTGGAGTACTTCGGTCGCAAGGTGTTGCCGCTGGTGCGTGAGCTGGAGCGCGAGGCGCTCGCGACCCAGTCCGCGGCATTGGCGTAAAGGACACCAGGGTCGACATTGTTTTGCCTGAATGAGCGCAGTGGCCTGGCTCAGATCGACAGGTTGGCAACTTTCACCGCCTGGCTATCCTGGGTCGGACGGCGCTTGTTGACCACCAACTCACCGACCTTGATCAGCATGGCTCGGGTGATGTTGCGACTCAGGCCCAGCAGGCTCGCGGTGTGCACCTGGTTGTAGTGGCTGAACTGATAGGCCGCGCGCAGCAACGCGTGCTCGACCCGCTCGTGAAGGGCGCCGCTTTCTTCCTCGAACAGGCGCTGGAAGGCTTGCTGCAACAAAGCGTCGGCGCTGTCGTCGGTGGCGCTGCTGCTGGCCTCCTGGCGCTCGATACGCAAGTTGGACAGGTGCAGGTCGTGGACGCGGATCAGGTGATTGCGGCAGATCAGCAGGGTGTGGTGAATGACGTTTTCCAGCTCGCGGATATTGCCCGGCCAGGAGTAGCCCACCAGCTTCTGCTCGGCCTCGCTGTCCAGCGCCACTTCGCCGTAGCCCAGGCGGCGGCTGTATTCGGCGATGAAGTGACGGATCAGCGGCAGAATATCCCCAGGCCGCTCGCGCAGTGGACTCAGCTCCAGGCTGACCACGTTCAGCCGGTAGTACAGGTCCTCGCGAAAGTGCCCGGCGTTGATGGCTTTTTCCAGCTGCACGTTGGTTGCCGCCAGCACCCGCACATCGATCGGGATGCTTTTACGCGAACCCAGGCGCACCACTTCACGCTCCTGCAGTACCCGCAGCAACTTGACCTGGATCGGCATCGGCAAATCGCCGATCTCGTCGAGGAACAGGGTGCCGCCGTTGGCCTCCTCGAACCAGCCGGCCTTGGCGCTGAGGGCACCGGTGAAGGCGCCTTTTTCATGACCGAACAGTTCGGCTTCCACCAGGCTTTCGGAGAATGCGCCGCAGTTGACCGCGATAAACGGCTTGTTGCGCCGGGCGCTGAGGTTGTGCAGGTGACGGGCCACCAACTCCTTGCCGGTCCCGGTTTCGCCGATGATCAACACGCTGGCATCACTGGGGGCGACTTGTTGCAGGTGCGCCAGCAGTGCCTGTGATTTGGGGTCTTCGAACACTTGCGCGGTGGCGCGTATCGAGGTGGCCAGGGCAGGAGAGGGCGGCAGCGTGAGTAGTTGCATGGTCGGGCCTATGAGTAAAAGGTCGGAGTGGGCAGGGCCGTGTTGAGCGCCCAGTCACCCAGTTCGTGGAGCTTGTAGTCCACGGGGTCGTGCAGGGTCTGGGTGCGCAGGTTGCGCCAGTGCCGGTCCAGGCGCAGCGCAGCGTGGGTGGCACGGGCGCCGGTGACTTCGAACAGGCGGCTAGCCAGGTCCAGGCCGGTGCGGGTGGCGGCGACCTTGGCCGTGGCGATGGCCAGCGCCAGTTGGCCACGCTCCTCGGCGTCGAGCCGTTGTTCTTTGCTCCAGGCCTGGTCGAGCAAGGCGTTGGCGCGCTCGGTGAGCAGGCGCACGCTCTGGAGCCCGACCCAGAACTCGCCGTAATGGCGCAGCACATAGGGGTCCTGGTTGGCCTGCTCGACGCTGGCCTTGAACCAGGGGCGGGTTTCCTTGAGGGTGTAGTTGCGCGCCTCTTCGAAGGCACCTTCGGCGATGCCGAGGAAGATATTGGTGAAGGTCAGTTGGGCAATCAACGGGCGCAGGCAGGCAAAGGGTGTGCTCAGCGGCCCGGGATCGAGCAGCAGTTCGTTTTCTTCCACGCGCACCCGTTCAAAGGTGGCGCTGCCGCTGTCGGTCTGGCGTTGGCCGATGTTGTCCCAGTCACCATGCAAGGTGATGCCGGTGCGATGACTGGGGATGGCGGCGATCAACAGCTTGCCGTGGGTGGACTCATGCAGCGCCGAGGCAATCAGCATTTCCGAATCGGCGGAGCCGGAGCAGAAACTCTTGCGCCCGGAGAACTCGCGGTAGCCGGCAAACTGTTTGGACAGGGTGCGGGTGTCCAGCGGGTTCAGGGCATTGCCCCAGAACCAGTTGTTGCGCGCGGTCTGCTCGAACCACGGCTGCCATTGTTCGGGGCGCGAAAACAGGCGCACCGTGGCCAGCATCAGGTGTTGGAAGCCGAATACATGGGCGATCGAACTGTCGACCCTGGCGAACTCGCGGACCACCTCCAGGGTGTCGCTCCAACTGGCGCCCAGGCCGCCGTACTGCGGGTCGATTTTCATCGCCAGCAGGCCGCTGCGGCGCAACGCATCGCGCTCGGCCTTCGGTGTGCCACCCACTTGGTCGCGTTCGGCGGCGGTGCGGGAAAACTCGGCCGCGAGGGTGCGGGCGATCTGCAGCGGGGTTTGCAGTCGAGATCGATTGATGGCGGTCACGAGCGGCTCCTCAGGCTATCTTGCGCAGGTCGGCGGCATGGGCGCTGAACAGCGGCGCAGCCCGTTCCACGGCCAGGCGGATGCGGGTGTTCAGCGCTTCACTGGTGATCTGGTAGTCACTGAAATCAGCCTGCGAGGCATACACGCCCAAGGGCAGGGTCACGGACTGGAAGAAGCTGAACAGCGGGCGTAACTGGTGATCGATTACCAGCGCATGCCGATCGCTGCCACCCGTGGCCGCCAGCAATACCGGGGTGTCGATCAGTGCATCGTGGCCAATCAGGTCGAACAGGTGCTTGAACTGGCCCGGGTACGAACCACGGTAGACAGGTGCCGCCACCACCAGCAGGTCCGCCGATTCGATGGCTTGCAACTCGAACTCGACGGTTTCCGGCAGCTCCTGACGGGACAGGGCGCTGCCCAGCGGACGGACAATGTCGCCCAGTTCGATGATGCGGCTGTCGATGGGCAGGTAGCGGGCCAGCTCCGCAACAATGGCCTGGACCAGCACCAGGGTGCGCGAAGGGCGAAAGGTACCACCGGAAACGGCGACGACTTTAAGTGGGGTGCTCATGGGCTGTGTTCCTGTGCGAGTAGGGGATGTACAGCCGTCAGAGCAAGAGTCGTTCCATGGTTTGAGTAATCATATAAATCAAACGCTTATGGTGTTTTTACAGGGCATCTGCTGTTGCTTGGGCAGCGAACTGTTGGGCGACTGTTGCCCTGGCAACAGCGGGGATCGCTGTTGCTGGGACAACATTGCACAGCTCGTGGAGGGAATGTAGATGATCTAAAAAACGCTCAATAAATACTTTTTAGTTATTAGCTTAAGGCCCGCATTGGCTCTTTTCGGACCGCGATTGATCGAGTACGGGCTTAGCTTGGGGGTATCTCAATGAAGCACTCTGCGACTCTCGCCAATCCTTATTCGATCCAGGGCTCGGTTCAGCGCGTCCAATGCATCCAGAAGAGCTTTTGCCTCAGCCTCCCTGCCATCGCCCCATAGACGTTCGGCCATTTTGTTCAGGGCCTGGATAGATCGCTCAATGTCAGCAGCGGTTGTTGTCACTTTGCTTTCCGGTGGTTTGTTTGGCATTCAGGAACCCTTGCAGGGCATCGCGTTGCAGCAGATCGCGTCGGACTGTCCAGCTCAATACGTCAGCCAAAAAGGGCACGCTGCCATTGCTGCTCACCGATGATGGCGATAGGGGAGCCGGCCTCTCTGAGTTCGACCGCTTTGATTATCTTTGTCCCATAGGTGCTATGGCGCCACTGGTCATTGCCAATACTGCCAACCACCAGGTAATGAATTTTCTTGCTGACCCCGCCGCCAATGATGCCGCCACGCTCCTCCACCAGGACCTGGCAGTCTTTACGCGGTCCATAGGCCATGATTCCGGTGAAAACAAACACACTGCCGTCCCAGGTGATAGCGGGTTCAGGGTGATTGAAGGGGAGGTCATTGGGCGGGGTGAAGGTGTGATCGCCAGCCTTGGGTTTTTCGCTGCTCAGGCCAGAAAACCCTTGCAGCAGACCGATTAGCTCAAGGGATTCATCTGCATCCAGCACCCCGTCCAGGAGCATATTGGCGAGGCGTGAATAAAGCAGGTTGATGACCGGATCATCAAGGTGGGCCAGATTCGTCTCCAGCCAATCCCTGAGGAACAGCCCTTCGGCAGTCGATACGACGCCGTCGGCGGCGAGGCCTGCTGCCAAGCCAACGAGTGCATCCGCTGAACGCCTGTCGATCCGCGAGCGATGGAAGTACTTGCTCTGCTCGAATTCACCGTGAATGTCGGTCATCTGAATTCCTTGTCGTGATGTGGTGCAGCGAGAGCTTTAAGTATCCACCGGGCCAGATGGCTGCATCAACCCGGCCGGATTTGTTTCTAATAGCATGTTACGCGCTTCAGTTTGTTGTCATGAATCAGGGCGATTGGGATGGGTGTTCGATTGGCAGGACGCCAGGGAGATGACCGGGAATCAACGATGATTTCTGGCTGTTCGCGACAGGAAAGCCAAACCCCAGAAACGACAAAGCCCTGAATAATCAGGGCTTTGTCGTATAAATGTGGCGGAAGCGTAGAGATTCGAACTCTAGGATAGTTGCCCATCGACGGTTTTCAAGACCGATATGTAAAGCCGCTATAACTGCGGCCTTCAGGTTGATTTCTGTTCCATTACTTTCATTTTTCACCATCGCTGCAGACCGCATTCTACAAGGGTCGCGTTTCGAGTTATGGAACAGGTTTTCAGGCTATTTCGAGGGCTGTGCGATGGCTCCGATGCGGCGGTAAACCCGCTCGGTAATGTCGCCCTTGGTGTGCCCCAAGAGCAGGCTGGCGTCATCGATGTCTTTGATCTCCGAGGCGGCCTTGGGTCGAATGTCGCGAAACTGAAACTCCGCAATCCGTCCCGCCAAAAGCGCGTCACCGCCCTCGACAGCCGCCTGCTTCGCTTTTTCCCTCGCCTCATCCCACCGCTTGCGCAACATCGACGCGGTCATCCTCTTTCCCCTCTGGCTCACGATCAGATAGCTGGAAACGTGCTGAGCGTTTCGAGTAGCAATCTGCGCTACCAGCAGGCCCAGGCTATTCGCCACCCCGTTGTTCACCATCTGGATCCGCAGCTTCTTGCCGGTTTTATTTTGCTGAACCATCAAGAACCCGCCTTCGACATCATCCCGGCGCATGACCAGCACATCAGCGGGGCGCTGCCCGGTCAAATAGGCCAGGTCCATGGCGTCTTTGAGTTCCTGCCCTGCCTTCAGGTAGACCGCATTCCACACCACGTCATTCGCGTAATAGTCCCGCGGCGTCTCCTTGTTCTTGCGCACGCCTTGGCACGGATTCTCCCTGGTGGTCAGGCCCCACTCTCGAGCCATGTTGAACACATGGGACAGAGTCGCGAGTTCGCGATTCGCCCGGACCTTGGCCGATCGTGCATCTCGATACCCGGCAATTGTCGCCGGGGTGATCGAGTCGATGGGCGCGCTGTCGAACATGGGCCGGAGCTGCTTGATCTCCGCCAGGTTGTCTTTCTGGGTCCGCGGGGCTTTCTTCGGGATGATGTCGCGGATGTACCTGTCGAATATGCCCTTCATAGTGCGAAGGTCCAGGGGTTTCTCTTTGGCTTCAAGCTCGGCCCACTTGATTCTGGCCTTATCCAGATCCTTGCCCAGAGGGATGTCCTTTCCCAATAGGTCGCGGTAGTAGTATGCGGTCCATACCTTGCCGTTCTTGCGCTTTCTGGACCGCTGGTACATCCGAGGGGGGAGGTGGTGGTTCTCCGTATTCCGGGGTCGCATATCAGTTCACTCGCGAAAAGTCTGGCGTCCATGCCGGCGCCGTCGGAGGAGGGTTGGGGTCGACAATGGTCGGGGAGATCATGCCCAGCTTCATGCGGGCGTACATCCGGCCAACCAGCGGCCGTTTGCCCCGGCTTTCAACGAACACCCACTGACGATCGACCAGCCACCGGCGC
This sequence comes from Pseudomonas sp. P5_152, assembly GCF_033989915.1. Classification (NCBI taxonomy): domain Bacteria; kingdom Pseudomonadati; phylum Pseudomonadota; class Gammaproteobacteria; order Pseudomonadales; family Pseudomonadaceae; genus Pseudomonas; species Pseudomonas sp. P5_152. Next base: position 5,181,247 of record NZ_JASFAH010000002.1, read on the forward strand.
TGGTAGGCTCGGGCCTTGTAGCCCGTGAGATCTGCGAGCTCATCGTCTGATAGGATTTCGGTTTCCATGGTGATGCTCCGTGCTGCGCGTGGCGGCAGAAGGTGGTGGATTTAGATTGCCATCTCGGCTGGGGTTTATCGCTGCCAGATAGGTGAACTGTAGGGGGATTCGGCACGCCCCCACTTCGGAGTGATTTGGTTTTTTGTGAGCATTGGGGTGCCCCTCCTGATAGCTTAATGCGATCATTTACGGAGGTTAGGGGGGAGAGTATGGAAAGAAATATAAAACTGATGTTTGGTGCGCTGAAAAATTTTTGGTTTTTTTCGAGTGCATTTATTTTGGCGGCATTTATCTGCGCAATTTTTATTTATAGATCAAAGTTTAATGGGGCATTGTCTGACCAGTCAGCAGACTGGTCAAATTTTGGTAGTTTTATGGGCGGGATGTTCGGTCCACTCATTTCCTTTATTACTTTACTCGCCGTACTAAAAACTGTGTATCTCCAGCGCGAGTTAATGCGAGATCAAAGAAATCAGTTCTCTATAATGAACAAACTGCAAGAAGCTACATTCGATGCCCAGTCGGAGCAACTTAAATGTGCTGCAGTAGATGCTGAGAGGATGAAGGTAGCTGATTTGAAGAGGACTCTTTTGAGTTTCCTTAATCAACGTATCGAATCGGAAACTCGAGGTCTTGAAACGTTCAAGGCCATAATAGAGCAGATTTGTCGGCAAGATTCTGAAATTACGACGCTACAAGATTTTAGTCTTTCACATGCTATTAATTCAACTGATGTGTTAAGTAGAAAGATTGACGCGCTCTTGAATCTTGGAAGTGAAATTGTCACTGAGGATTTCAACACGGAAGAAACTCTTAGGGGGCATTTTAAATTGAAATTCATAGAGGTTCAGCAGGGTCATCGTTTGTCTACTGAGATCATTGGATAATCACGCACAGTATCTAAGATTAGCCTGCTGAGCCTCCCCGAACGTGTTTATCGTTCCGGTATCTTCACAAAATTTTGTCGATCTGCTCCAAGTAAGTTCTGTTTGTAATGGGAAATACTCTATGCCGCGTGTGGCGCCGGAAGGTAGGGGTGGGTTACCTCCAGCGCTGAAAGTCAGTGCAGCGGACGATCACGATCTGAGTGTCCCGGGCCAGCACCGGCATGGTGCTGAAAGGCAGGTGACTGCAATTGCGGTGGGCATGGGTGCAGGTGCGACACATGCCGCCTTTTGGTTGATAGGTCATCGCCGCGGCCCCTTGTAGCAGTACACGTAGGCGAGCCAGGCGAGGGCGATCATGGGGTCATCCGCTTGAATTCGACGACCCAGACCCAGGGGTTGGCGTTCCAGTCGCCGCCGGTTGACTGCCAGAGCCCAGCGAACCCATGGATAACCGCCTCCTTGCACTGGTGTCGACTCGGTGAAGTTTCCAGGAACTGCTGACACATCGCGGCATCAACACCTTCGGCTTCTGCCTGGTCACCGCTGATGTCCTGCAACCGCTCGACGCGGACGTCGGTGATCTCCAGCAGGATGCGGCTGGAGTGCCTGTGCATGTGGATGCTCGGCTTCCACTTCACTGGGTATACCTGGCCCTCTGCTGACTTGCAGTAAATAGCGTCAGGGTTGGTTGCGCGATAGACGATGTGCTCGCCGGTACCGCCGCCGTAGTTACGAACTTGCAGGCCCCATGTCTCGCGCACCCACAGCCGGTCGCCGCGCCGACCATACGGGCAAGGCGCGTACTCTTCCAGCTCCTTGGCGCACTCTTGTTCGGTCGATCCAAATACGCAGAAGCCATAGCGCGGGTCTCGCTGACCTATTGCGCTCCAGCGCTGACGATCGCCAACGGGAATGGCCGTGTCCTCGGTAGGGATCTGGAAGCCTTTCACTGCCCGGCGCGTTACCGTCTTCCGGCCTTCCAGGATGGCGCGCACCATCCGTGCCGAGAACAGGATGGGGCGTTCTTTGATTGCGGCCATGGATTCACTCCGTGCCCATCAGATAAGTGGGCTCAGTTGCTTCTGCCAGCCAGTCGCGGAGACAGCCGCATTCGGCGTGCGGCGGATCCTCATCAGTCCACTGCCGGTCGAGCATGGTTTCGCTGGTCAACTCGACGTCCCAGTCTGCGTAGTCGGCAGGGTCATCGCCGTTCATCTCTGCCAGCACACGCCGGGCTTCGTCTTCGCTGGTTGCCGCTACCCAGTCTTGATCGCCGACGCTGTAGCAGCGCAGATCGGGGCGCGCGGGTTGGGCACCGTTCAGTTCGAACTCAGCGCTTTGGTTTTCTGTGGCCATGACTTCGTCCTTGCCGCTATAGCGGCTGACTTTGAAGGGGGAGGGAGTTACTGCGGGTGGTGTAAAAATCTGGTCACGATTAATTGGCTCCGTAATAGCAAAGAGAACTTTTCTCTTGCTTTTCGGGGAGTAATAAAAATGGAAAATCTCATACCTTTCATTGACTTCGCAACGGATTTGATGTTGATGCTGGAGGCTTTGATTAAAGTGGTAATTGGAATTCGCGATCTGCTCAAGCAGCCTTCCAAAGTGCCTCAATTACCCGCTGACCTGCCAGCGGCGGTACCGCATTGCCGGCCATGTGCATGGTCAGTCGGTGGTTGTCCGGGCGTAGTGTGTCCGCCGGGAAGGATTGCGCGGCAAGGGCCTCGCCGGCACTGAGCATCCTCATGCGGTCACCGTCGACCAAGGCCCAACGATCCAGCGTGGTGATGGTGCCGATCGGGCGGTTGATGTCGCGCCCCGTAAGGCCTGAGCCCTTGCCGTAGTAGGGCATGATGAATCGCTCGCCGAAGCTTTGGCGGCCATTGCGCACTCGATCCAGAGTGGCCTGGGCGCGGCCCGGCTTCTCGATCTGTGACCAGCGGCCGGCGTCGAAGTTGAGGAAGCTGGCTGCTGGCACATGCTGACGCCGGTGCAGCTCGAGCATCAGCGGCGCCTTGCTGCGGGTCAGGACCAAGAATAATCGCACCCGATGTTGCGGAACCCCCAAGTCGGCGCAGTCCACGACGTGCGGTGCGACCTGATAGCCCAGCGCCTGGACTGCTGCGACCCAGGCCGGGTACAGCGCCCAGTCGGTGAACTCTTCGACGTTCTCCACCAGCCCAGCCTCCGGACGGTGAAACTCTAGCGCCGACACCACCGCCCAGGCAGTCGAGCGTGATGAGTCGTGCTGCGGGTTGCCGGACTTCTTACCGCGGGCTTTCGAGTGTCCCTGGCAGCATGGGGAAGCCAGCAGCAGGTCGTGCGCTGGGACCGTCTCCCATTGCGCCTGGTGTAAGTCCTGGCAGACGTGCTGTGTTTCCGGGTGGTTGGCGCTATGCCACTCAACCGCAACCGGCCAATGGTTAGCGGCCCAGAGAACGTCAATGCCGGCATTGCGGGCACCGGTACAGCAGTCGCCAGGGTGGTGGGAAAGATGTTGCTCACCGCCGAGGGCGCGACCGGTGATCCCCAGTTGCGCTTTGTGCAGGCCATGAACGCCAAGGCAGCGCAGATAGGCATGACTGGCAGCCATTTTATGAATCCGTCCGGGCTTCATAACTCGTTGATGCATACGACAGCGCGTGACATCGCTCGCCTAGGCGTCGCCGCTTTGGGCTATCCCGCGATGTTGGATGCTTGGGGAAAACCGAACTACTTGATGAACGTGGCAGGCCCCAACGCTCGCCCGTTCACCATCATCAGCTCAATAACCATGCTGACCAACGGGGACTATGACGTGTTAGGTGGAAAGACCGGCACGCTGGGAGGCTTTGGATACAACCTGCTGCTTTACACCTCGGCTCCTAATGGCAATAGGTTGGTCTCAGTGGTGATTCAGGCGCCTACGGACGCGGCGCGCTACAGCGACATGAGGGCGCTGCTTGAGTCGATCCGTATCGGGCATCAATGGCCGCTGTTGTTTCCGATGGCGATGAAATGACCCGTTCGCTCCGAAGTGGCGGCAATGGGCAGCCTGGAATGAATGTGGGGTTAGCACGATGAATCGTATTTCAGCGTTTACAGCACTTTGTACACCCGCAGAGCTGTTCCGTCAGCGTCGATACAATCCGGTTGTTCACTCCATCCAGTACGTGATTTTCGAGGTGCAGGAGTATGAGCCCGGTACCGGAAACACGGGGCCATCCGCGCCGTTCAACGGTTTGGCCTCCTAATTCAAGTAAGCAACAGCCCGCCATTGAGCGGGCTTTTTTTCGCCTGGAGATAAGCAATGGCAAGACTTTCAGAGAGCCGGGCAGGGAGCCGCAACGCGCTCGCCTTCCTTGATATGTTGGCTTGGGCAGAGGGCACCGGCACGTCACCGGCCACGGCCATGGATGGCTACGACGTGATCGTCACCGGCATCGACCGGAAGCCGGAGGTGTTCAAGGACTTCAGCGATCATCCCTTCGCCAAGGGTCGGAAGTCCAAGGTCATCAACAGCAAGGGGCTGACCTCGAACGCCTCCGGCCGCTACCAGCAGATGCTCAAGGACTGGCCGCATTACCGGGCGCTGCTCAAGCTGCCCGACTTCAGTCCGATCAGCCAGGATCTGCTGGCCCTGCAGCACGTCCGCGAATGTCGGGCGCTGCCGGACGTGCATGCGGGTCGAATCGAAACCGCCATCAAGAAGTGCCGGAACATTTGGGCCAGCTTGCCCGGGGCAGGGTATGGCCAGCGCGAGCACCGCCTCGAGGACTTGATCAAGCAGTTCCGCATGGCAGGCGGGACGCTGTCCTAGGGAGGTGGCAATGAAGTCATTTACCGCCCCGCTGGATATCCGCTACGACGCTCAAGCCAGCAAGATCCTCGGTGCGGATCACTGGCGGGTGGTCACGCCATTTCGCTACTACCTGGGCAACAAGTACAGCGAGCAGTGGGTCACCGTGCCGGCGGGTTATCTCACCGACGGGGCTAGCGTGCCGCAGTTGGTGTGGAACCTGATCCCGCCCTGGGGGAGCTACGGCCAGGCTGCCGTTGTGCACGACCTGCTGTGCGAATACCTGGCCATCGTGGTCGCCGGCGAGCTGGTGAGCATCACGCGTGAGCGCTGCGATGAGATTTTCTGCGAGTCCATGGGCGTGCTTGGAGTGCCAGAATGGAAGCGCTGGGCGATCTATCAGGGGGTTAGCCTGTACAGGAAGTTGGCTCGCGTGGAAAAGCCTTCAACCATCCCGTTGAAGCGAGAGCTCGAGGCTGCCTGGCTGCCTATTTGAAGTGAAAAAGAGCGGCCGGAGTGGATGCGTCAACATCCAGTTCGGCCACCGTCCCCGCAGATTGTCCCTGCAAGTCCAGCCAAGGCTCCTGCTCTGTGCACAAAGCGGAGCGAGCCTAAAGCCTGTTTATTTATACAGTAAAGGTCTTGCTATCCATGTCTACACCCATCATCCCTTGGATGGGCGGCAAACGCCGCCTGGCCGATCGTCTCATTCCCCTGTTTCCTCATGAATGCTACGTCGAAGTTTTTGCTGGCGGCGCTGCGCTGTACTTTATGCGCCCCCAAGCCGCACCCGTCGAAGTCCTCAATGACATCAACGGCGACCTGGTGACGCTGTACCGCGTGGTGCAGAACCACCTTGAAGAGTTCGTGCGCCAATTCAAATGGGCGCTCAGCTCGCGCCAGGTGTTCGAGTGGCAGAAGATGACCCGCGTCGAAACCCTCACCGACATCCAGCGTGCCGCCCGATTCTTCTACCTGCAGCACCACGCCTTCGCCGGCAAGGTCTCCGGGCAGACCTTTGGTACCGCCACCACCGCACCTGCCATCAACCTGCTGCGGATCGAGGAGAATCTTTCGGCTGCGTGGCAACGCCTGTCCGGTACCTACGTCGAAAACCTGCCCTGGCTGGAATGCGCCGAGCGCTACGATCGAGCGCATACCTTCCATTATATGGACCCGCCTTACTGGCAGACCGCAGGGTATGGCGTCGACTTTCCGTTTGAAAACTACGAACGCATGGCCGACTTCATGCGCCGTTGCAAGGGTCGGGTGATGGTCAGCATCAACGACCACCCGGACATTCGCCGGGTGTTTGAGGGCTTTCATTTTGAGGCGCTGGATATTCGTTACACCACGACTAATCAGCGGCAGGGTAAAGCTCAGGTCAGTGGAGAATTGGTGTTCATGAACTGGGAGCCAGCGGCGTTGGGAGGACTATTTTGAGATGACAGACTAGGGTAAGCGTTCCGAGACAACACATTGCAAATCCCAGCATTCCGGTGGTAGGTGCCGACTGCTTAAGCGGTCGAGTTCACCGGTAATGCTGGACTCACTATGCGCCAACGAATTTCTTGAATTTGTTAGGCTTTTACATACACCCATGCCGTCAACCCGGAGACAAGCCCCACTGCAACACGCTTGTAGTCGGAAACCTCGTAGGCATCCGCTGCACGTAGCTCTTGTGGGGTGATCTGGAAGACCATGCCTGAAACAGTTTCCTCAGGGTTTGCACTAGGGATGACAATCGGATGGTGTGTTTTCCCGCTAGTGGCAAGCACCTCTGGATCAGTAATTTCAACGTAGGACTCTTTGTAGCCGGCCATGTGATCAGGCTGCCCAACTAGCTCTCGGCCAAAGTTGGCTACCTGAACGGCCTTGTCCTGCAAGGTACCATAAGAAAACAGCAAAACTTTAAAATCCTGATGCAACGTCATATTCCTTCCTTTAAGTTATCCATCACAAAGGCAAAACATTAGCTTGGTTAGGAAGCTAAATCCGGCGCCCAGCAGTGCGGCAGAAGCAGGCTTATATCAGTCGCACGATGTGTTGGCAAACGAGTCAGAACGTCCTTCAGATACGCATACGGATCATGCCCATTCATGCGAGCTGACTTGATCAAACTCATGATCGCCGCCGCTCGCTTGCCGCTGCGCAGCGACCCGACAAACAACCAGTTTGAACGCCCAAGTGCCCAAGGTCGGATCTGATTTTCCACCTGATTATTGTCGATGGGCAAAGTCCCACCGTCCAGGTGGCGCGTTAGCGCTACCCAGCGTTTCAGGCTGTAATCTAGGGCTTTGGCCGTGGCCGATCCGTTGGGCACCAAGTCGCGCTGGGCCAACATCCAGTCATGCAGCGTATTGATTAGGTGAGTTCGCCGGACGCTTACAGACTAGGTCGCCTGCTGTCCGTCGTGACTGGCAGAAATCGGCCAAAAGCTGCCGTTCATAGGCGGCCGCTTTCGACCCAAAGCTGCCCCTCCCGGAGGGAAGCAGCCGGCCAAAAGCGGGCATGCCCCTTGCGCATTTGCCCTTGTAAAACGTCATTGCATTGCCTCCATTGCAGCGTCAAAACCTCAGCTCGAACCCCAGCGCTTCAGAGCCCTGCCCATTGCCCTTAAAGCTTTACTGATATCTCAGATAATCATCGTGCCGTCAGCATCTTAAGTGGGTGAACCATTGGCCGAGCTCGGCAAGAATGGCGATCTGCATGTGCCCTTGCAAACGCTAGGCGTCACTCCGGTGCTTGCCCGAACCGTCGTGGTCACGCATCCGTGCCAGTCAGGCTGTCATCTGGTGGCAAGCGATCCACCCGTAATGCATCAACGACCAGCGAAAATGCCTGGGAAGGTTGCCGGCGGCTGGGGTAGTAAAGGTGAAATCCGCCAAAAGGCTCACACCAGTCTTCCAGCACTCGAACCAGACGGCCTTGAGCCAGTTGTAAGGCAAACTCGTCCTCGGGCAGGTAAGCGATGCCCAGCCCGCTGGCCGCTGCATCGGCAATATGGGTCGTGGAGTTGAATACCAATTGGCCGGCTACCCGCACTTTCAGCTTCTTGCCCTGACGCTCGAATTCCCAGGCGTCCATGCCGTCATAAGTAGGGAAACGTATGTCGATGCAGCGATGCGCTGCCAGGTCGCGAGGGTGTTCAGGGGCGGGGTTTTGGGCGAAATAGCTTGGCGCTGCCACGACCGCCATTCGTATAGCCGGGCCGATGGGCACGGCAATCATGTCTTGGGCCACCGTGTCGCTGAAGCGCACGCCGGCATCGAAGCGGTCGGCAACGATATCGCGAAAGCCATAGTTGATATCAAATTCCAGCTTGATATCCGGGTACATCTGCAGCAGTGGCGTGAGCTTGGGTAGCAGCGTGGTCTTGATGATGTTGTCACCGCAGGTGATCCGCACCGTGCCGGCCGGCTTGTCGCGCAGCTCGGTCAAGGCTTCCACTTCGGCCTCGATTTCATCGAAGCGATGGCCCACCGCTTCCAGCAGCCGCTCACCTGCTGTGGTCAGAGAAACGCTGCGCGTGGTGCGGGTAAGCAGGCGAATTTTTAGACGTGCCTCCAGGGCCGAAACCACCTGGCTCACTGCCGATTGGGTCACCCCCAGTTGCACCGCCGCGCGGGTAAAGCTGCCCACGCGCGCCACGGTGACAAAGGCCAGAAGATCGTTGAAGTTTTGTTTAGCCATCGCGATAGCACTCGGGCGATTGATTAGGCTTTCTTATATCCGCATTAAGCATTCATTAGCTAATCAAAATCCGGTTAGTCAGCAACAATAGCTGCAATCCCAGCCCCTGAGTGAAGAGGGTGCGAGCTGGGCACTAACGGCCAACGTCGTCGTTAGCTTTCCCCTGATAAGGACGCCCCATGAAAAAACTTCTCGTAATGCTCGGTTTTTTGCTCAGTTCATTTACCGCGTCAGGAGCCGATATGTCCAACGGTGCAGACAACTTCTTCAAAAGTGACAAGGTGACCGTGCAAAAGGTCAGCTTCAAAAATCAGTACCAGCTCAATGTGGTGGCTAATCTCTTCATTCCAAAAGGTCTTGCCAACGCTGCCCGCAGCCCGGCCATTATCGTTGGCCACCCCATGGGCGCGGTAAAGGAGCAAAGCTCCAACCTGTATGCGCAAAAACTCGCGGAACAGGGTTTCGTTACCCTGGCGCTGGATTTGTCGTTCTGGGGCGAAAGCGAAGGCAGCCCACGCAATGCAGTGCTGCCGGACATGTACGCCGAGGACTTCAGCGCCGCCGTGGATTATCTCGGAACTCGGCCCTTTATCGACCGTCAGCGCATCGGTGTTCTGGGTATCTGTGGCAGCGGTAGCTTTGTGATCAGCGCGGCCAAGATCGACCCGCGCATGAAAGCCATCGCCACTGTCAGCATGTACGACATGGGCGCCGCCAACCGCAACGGTCTCAAGTATTCGCAAACCCTTGAGCAGCGCAAGCAGGTCATCGCAGCGGCGGCCGAGCAGCGTTATGTGGAGTTCACGGGCGGCAAGATCGAATACACCGGCGGCACTGTGCAGGAGCTCAATACCGATACCCACCCCATTCAGCGCGAGTTCTATGACTTCTACCGCACCCCGCGTGGCGAATTCACCCCAACAAGCTCCTCGCCGCAACAGACCACCCGCCCGACGCTGAGCAGCAACACCAAGTTCATGAATTTCTACCCATTCGTAGATATCGAGAGTATTTCGCCCCGCCCGATGCTGTTTGTCGCAGGTGAAAACGCCCACTCCCGCGAGTTCAGCGAAGAGGCGTTCCGCCTGGCGGGTGAACCTAAAGAGTTGGTCATTGTGCCTAACGCCGGCCATGTCGATCTGTATGACCGGGTGAACCTGATCCCTTTCGCCAAGCTGACCCAGTTCTTCCAAACCCACCTTAAGTAACCGGCAATTACCACAGAGGCTATTCGATCTACGATGAACAACACTTGCGCTGACACCCAATTGGGCGCTACCTCCGCCAGTGAAACAGGCACGCGTGCCAGTAGCTGGGGCGGCGTTTATGCGATGACATTGTGCGTGTTCGCGCTGATCGCATCGGAGTTTATGCCCGTCAGCCTGCTGACGCCGTTGGCAGACGACCTGCAGGTGAGCCAGGGCTTGGCAGGCCAGGGGCTAGCCATCTCCGGCGCGTTTGCAGTGTTGGCCAGCCTATCCATCAGTTGGATCGCCGGCAGCGTCAACAGAAAGACCCTGCTGTTAGCGCTGACCGGTTTGATGGCAGTGTCGGGCGCCGTTGTGGCACTTGCCCCGAACTACCTGACCTACATGGTCGGGCGCGCCCTGATTGGCATGGTGATCGGCGGCTTCTGGTCGATGTCGGCAGCCACCGCGATGCGCTTGGTTCCGGCCAGGCAGGTGCCCAGGGCGTTGGCGGTTTTCAACGGCGGCAACGCCCTGGCAACGGTGGTGGCGGCGCCGCTGGGCAGTTATCTGGGATCGGTCGTAGGTTGGCGTGGCGCATTTCTCTGTCTGGTTCCGGTGGCGCTGATCGCCCTGGTCTGGCAATGGATCAGCCTGCCAAGTATGCCAACGCAGGAGCGCTCACCGGGTGCGGGTAATGTTTTCAAGCTGCTGAAAAATCGTACGGTGGCGCTGGGAATGGCTGCCAGCGGCCTGTTTTTTATGGGCCAGTTTGCGCTGTTCACTTACCTGCGCCCGTTTCTGGAAACAGTCACCTTGGTCAACGTACCGACGCTTTCCTTGTTGCTATTGGCGCTCGGCGTGGCTGGCTTTTTTGGCACGACGATGATCGGCGCAGTGCTGAGACGCAGCCTCTACGGCACCCTGAGTACGATTTCACTGCTGATGGCCGTGATTGCTTTGACGCTGATTCCTGCTGGCGCTGGGGTTATCGCCGTGGGGGTGTTGCTGGGGCTCTGGGGGTTTATCGCAACGGCAGCGCCAGTGGGCTGGTGGAGTTGGATCGCGCACACCTTGCCACACCACGCCGAGGCGGGCGGTGGACTGATGGTGGCAACCGTGCAGTTGTCCATAGCATTGGGCTCCACCGTGGGCGGCGTACTGTTTGACACTCTCGGCTACCAGAGCACTTTCATCGCCAGCGCAGCGCTGCTGATGCTGGCCGCCTTGTTGACGTTTCTAACCTCCCGTTCGCCGGTGTCGCACAACCGGTGACCATCCATTCGACGGAGCAAGGCCATGCATACGCGCAGTCTCGGCACCGATTACTCCCCAGGCTGGAAGGGCTTCTGGTTGGCGGCATTGATGCCATTTGCCCTATCGACTTTACCCCTCGCCGCCGCGACGGCTATCGCAGGCCCGTCAACAGGCATGGAGAACACCACGATGTGGATGACCGTCGGCCAACAGCGCTTCGCCATATCCCTAGAACATAACCCGACCACTCGGGAGCTTGTCGCCCGATTGCCGCTCAGCCTGGACATGACTGAGCTGCACAACAACGAAAAGTACGCCACCTTAGATCATCCACTCCCCACCCAAGCCTACCGGCCCGGAACCATCCACAACGGCGATTTGCTTTTGTACGGCACCGACACCTTGGTGGTCTTTTATCAAACCTTTACTTCGTCCTACTCCTATTCCCGTCTCGGCCGCATCGACAAGCCGGCAGGTCTCGCCAAGGCCCTGGGTCGCGACGATGTACGTGTGACATTTTCCGTTGATTAGGGTTGCCATGGTCAGCGCGACCTGCACTTCTCAAGCGCTGCACACCAGCCCCCACTAAAACGTGACACCGGCGTTTTCCATGACGCCCATACACTCAACCTCACCCCTAGCCGCACTGGCGCTGCTCTCTGCCACGTACTTCGCGCCAGTTGTCGCGGCAGAGCAGAACCCGCACAGCCAGCAAATCACTCGTGCGGGAGAGCAGGCCTCGGTGACGGGGCCTGCCGAATATTTCACTGGCCGCGTAAGGGTCGACCCCTTGACGGCTGCAACGGCCGAAATCAGCACCTCAACGCTCTACGTCACCTTTGAGCCTGGTGCGCGTTCGGCCTGGCACACGCACCCTGCTGGACAATATCTGGTGGCGACAGCGGGAGTTGGCGAACGTCTGCTTCTGGCCGATAGCTGCCTGTCAGCAGGGTTTACATTGGGTCTCGTTAGGGTTTCCTGATGCCACCGAAAAATCGTAGCTGGATCAACCTCGATCTTGAGTGATCCTTGAATATTTACATCGCGGCTTCTTTCTGGAAGCGTATTTCAGATGATAGTTCTTTCGTGTCGTAAGACTCGGCGCGGGCTAATCCTAACTAACTCCAGCGACCCCCCCAGCATTCTTGGTCGTTTAGTCTGAAGTCCCAACTGGGCTGGAGCCTCCAGGCACGGAACTACAATACCGTCATTGCTTACACCGTCGATACGCCCTTGACCCAGGTCAGCGCCGACCGCCTCGAAAACCGTTAGGTTATTGACGCTGATAACTGGAGTCTAACCGCATGAAAAGTTGGCATTGCGTCGTGAGTATACTGCTGATCACTACGCTCACCATTTTGCTCGAAATTCCTTCTGATACATGGATGACCTCGGCCACCCTCAGCTTGGTGCTGGGTGCCGCGGCATTGGCCAACATGGCAGTGTCATGCCTGCTGGCCGCTCGTTGGCACCTCATCGAGCGACTGTTCGGCGGGCTGGATCGGGTGTATGAAACGCACAAATGGCTGGGAATCTGGGCGTTGATCTTCGCCAGCTACCACCTGGTGTTCAAAGCCAATCTGGACGCCTGGAACAGTGCCGCGATTATGGAGTTTTCCAAGTACTGGACTCGCATGGTGCGCCAACTTAGCTATGTAGCACTGGGTATGATCGTGTTGCTGGCCCTGAACCGAAACATTCCCTACAGCGTCTGGCGCTGGTGGCACAAACTCTCTGGCCCGCTGTTCCTGATCGTCATTGCCCATTGGCTGAGCTTCAAGTCACCGATTACCCTGAACAGCCCCTCTGGCATCTGGTTGGCCGTACTCTGTGGCTTGGGGGTCATTGCTGCCCTGTACAAGCTGGTGCTTTACCCCTTCATCGCCACTGCGGGCGAGTACAAGGTTGCTGCAGTGTCCACCGCCAAAGGCTCCCTACACCTGGAGCTGGCACCGGTCCATCGCGGCTTTCCGTTCAAGGCCGGGCAATTCGCGTTCCTGGCAATGAAGGAAAAGGGTTTGCGTGAGCCGCACCCGTTTACGATCGCCAGTGCCCATAAAGACAACGGCCACATCCACTTCGTGATCCGCGCCTTGGGCGACTATACCCAAGCGCTGCGCAAACAGGTCAAGGTCGGCATGCTAGCCGATATCTATGCCCCTTACGGGCACTTCAAGCGCCTGCCCGATGCCCAGCGGGAGATCTGGATTGGTGGCGGGGTGGGCATTTCGCCATTCGTTTCCTGGTTGCAGGACAAAGCTGCCAAGCGCTTCGACAATGTCACGCTGGTTTACTGCTTCAACCCCTCGCGCGCGTTCCCCAGTGTCGAGCAAATGAAGACGATGGCTGAAGAGCGCAGCGCCGAGTTCGTCGGCCATGACAGCAGTGCCGACAAACTGGCCGAAACCTTGCGCAATGTTTCTGGTGAAACCGATCCAGGGAAAATCCAGATCAGCTTCTGCGGCCCCAAAGGGCTGCTGGCTCAGGTCAAGGAGCTGATGCGCGAACACCGAATTCCAGAGCGCAATCTGCGTTATGAGTTCTTCGAGTTCCGCTAGTTGAAAGGCTGAATGCTGCCCTAGCCAGTCAGTCCGGAACGTGAAGGCCTGCTGCACCCAGTCCATCATTGGTTAGATGAGGGTTGCGACACTGGTCAGTTGAGCCCTGAAAAGGGTAGTGCTCATACGTTGTCAGTCCGGTGTCATAAGCAGGGCGAGCGTCAGCTTGATGAACTCCTCGTTGCGATCGATCGTGTCCAGGGCTCCGCGGACGTTTTCGGCGACGTCTGCCGAGCCGCGAGCCTCCACCCAATTCGAAAGCTCCATGATGGCCGCCTCGAGGGCGAGCTGGTTTTCATTGATTTTGAACAGCAGGGAAGGGAGTAGGTCAGAATTTGGCATCGCGAATCCTCCGTGGAGTTTTCAGCGTAGCAGCCGGCAACGTAAGTATTTGGTCGGGTTTTGCTCTAGTCCAATGCATCGGAGCTACCCTTAATAGGGAAAGAGTCAAAACTCCCTGACTCTAAGGACGCAAGTCATGATTTCCTTTCTGGAGCTTCGCCACCTCATTGAGTGTGGGTTTCTGCCTTTATCCTGCAGCTGCACCGTAAATCCCGATGAGCATTCGCTGACGATCAAGGTAACCGATCCTGCATCCGGCCGGGTCGATCTGATGGTCACCGCGGTTTCAACAAGTGATCTGACATCCGGCCGAGAGATCGCGAAGCTGGTGCAGGAGCTGCGTAGCGAGATGCCCATCGGAAAGTTTCGTTCGTGTGATTTTTTTGGGTTGTGTACGTTCGGCAGAACGCCGGAGGAGGGTTGAAACGGTGTTAGTTATGGAACGCTTCCACAATAGTTATGGAACGCATTGCTGGAACGGCTAATAAAGCCAAACCCCAGAAACGACAAAGCCCTGAAAAATCAGGGCTTTGTCGTATAAATGTGGCGGAAGCGTAGAGATTCGAACTCTAGGATAGTTGCCCATCGACGGTTTTCAAGACCGTTGCCTTAAACCACTCGGCCACGCTTCCAAACTGCTTTGCGGGCGCCATAATACCCGAATGAAACACACTGTCAAACTCTCTGCATAGCTAGTTACAGAGCGTCTGTTATGATCTTTGCGACTGAACGTTTCAAACCTACAGGAGTGTCGCCATGCGCGAACAGGATTACGCAGTTAATAACAGCGTGCAGGCTGAGCAGCTAGAGGTTAGCCGCGTCCTGCGCAACACGTACGGCTTGCTCGCCCTTACCCTGGCCTTCAGCGGTGTGATGGCGTTCGTGGCGCAGCAGATGCGGGTCGGTTATCCGAACATCTTTGTGGTGCTGATCGGCTTCTATGGCCTGTTCTTCCTCACCAACAAACTTCGTGATTCGGCCTGGGGCCTGGTGTCGGCTTTTGCCCTGACCGGTTTCATGGGCTTTCTGCTCGGCCCGATCCTCAACCGTTACCTGGGCATGCAGGGCGGCGCTGAAGTAGTCAGCTCGGCCTTCGCCATGACTGCGCTGGTGTTCGGCGGCCTGTCGGCCTATGTGCTGATCACCCGCAAGGACATGAGCTTCCTCGGTGGTTTCATCACAGCAGGTTTCTTCGTCCTGCTGGGCGCGGTGCTGGCGAGCATGTTCTTCCAGATCAGCGGCCTGCAACTGGCGATCAGCGCTGGCTTCGTGCTGTTCTCCTCGGTCTGCATCCTGTTCCAGACCAGCGCCATCATCCATGGCGGCGAGCGTAACTACATCATGGCGACCATCAGCCTGTATGTATCGATCTACAACCTGTTCGTCAGCTTGTTGCAGCTGTTCGGCATCATGAGCCGCGATGACTGATCGACGCTCCTGATACTAAAAAACCCGCTTCGGCGGGTTTTTTTTGCCTGGCATTCGGCCGGGCTTCACTCGGTGACGATGATGCTGCCGTCAGCCTGTTGCCGGTAGATGGTGTACGGCAGCAGGGCGGTGTCCAGCACGCCGGAAATCAGCGCATCGATCAACACTATGATGGTGCCGTTGTCGTGTTTTTGCGCGTCGATGCCTTCCTTCAGCGGCGCGTAGAGGGTGCAGAAGTCATAAGTCACCCCACTGTAGATTCGGGGTACGGCGCCGCAGTAACTTTTCTGTTCCTTGAGGCTGGCTGCCGCCGCTTCGTCGCTGCGCACCACCGTCTGTACCGTTCCGCAGCCTGACAGCAGCATCGTTGCCAGGAGCACGCCGTGAATTTTCATGCCGCCAATCCTTCGCCGGAAAAATTGCACTCTACGCCGTTGTGCGTCGGACCACACTCACGCCATCGGCGGCAGGCGGCGTTTGACCGGGGTTTTCTTGACGATCGCGGTGTTGGTCTCGGCGTAGCTGTTGAGGCGGTCGAGCAGGGTGTCGAGCTGTTCCATCGAGCGCACGTGCAGGCGCGCGATGAAGCAGTCGTCGCCGGTGACCTTGTCACATTCGGTGAACTCGGGGATGGCCTGGATCTGTCGTTCGACATGCTGCAACTGGCCGGGCAGTGGGCGGATGCGCACGATGGCTTGCAACTGGTAGCCAAAACTCTTGGGGTCGATTTCGACGGTGTAGCCGGTGAGTACGCCGCGCTCTTCGAGGCGGCGCAGGCGCTCGGCGACGCTGGGTGAGGACAGGCCGCTGATCTGCGCCAGGGCCTTGAGCGAGCGCCGGGAGTCCTGCATCAGGGCGCTGATCAGCAGTTGATCAATGTCGTCAGTCATCTGAAGCCTCTTAGGCAATAACTCAAAATTGCCTTGATAAAAAAGGTGAATCCGCAGTTTAGCCTGCATTTGGCCATGGAGGCGGCAGATACCTCAGCGCCATACTTTGCGCTCACAACGAGGAACCTGATCATGGACAACACCCTTCGCCGCGGCTCGCTGGAAATGACCGCCGCCATGCTGATTTCCGGAACCATCGGCTGGTTCGTGCTGGTCAGCGGCCAGCCTGTACTGGATGTGGTGTTCTGGCGCTGCGTGTTCGGCGCCGCGACCCTGTTGCTGATTTGCGCGATGTTCGGTTTTTTGCGTCCGGGCCTGCTCAGTCGCACCACCTTCCTGTTGGCCGTACTCAGCGGGGTGGCGATTGTCGGTAACTGGGTGCTGCTGTTTGCTTCCTACTCGCGGGCTTCGATTGCCATCGGCACGGCGGTGTACAACGTGCAGCCGTTCATGCTGGTGGGGCTGGCGGCGTTGTTCCTCGGCGAGAAGATCAGCCTGCAAAAGCTGTCCTGGCTGGGGCTGGCGTTTCTCGGGATGCTGGCGATCGTCAGTGCCCATGGCGAGCAGGGCGCGGGCGGTGATCAGTACCTGCTGGGGATTGCCCTGGCGTTGGGTGCGGCGCTGCTATACGCCTTTGCCGCGCTGATCATCAAGCGCCTGACCGGCACGCCGCCGCACTTGATTGCGCTGATCCAGGTCTGCACCGGCGTGCTGTTGCTGGCGCCCTGGGCCAATTGGGCGGCGCTGCCCCAAACCTCGACGGCTTGGGCCAGTCTGCTGACCCTGGGCATTGTCCACACCGGGGTGATGTACGTGCTGTTGTACGGCGCGATCCAGAAGCTGCCGACCGCGTTGACCGGAGCGCTGTCGTTCATCTACCCGATCGCGGCCATTCTGGTCGACTGGCTGGCTTTTGGTCATCGCCTGGAGCTGCTGCAATGGATCGGTGTGGCGGCGATTCTGCTGGCGGCTGCCGGCATGCAACAAGGTTGGGGCAGCGCCACACGCAAAGCCGTGACCTCCTGAGCGCTTCTCAGATCTTCCAGTGGGGTGCCGACTTGACCAGGCGCTGGCGCATCTCGTTGAGGTTGTTTGCCAGTTGCCGGGTCAACAACCGGTAGCCGTCCAGCGCGCTGTACACCGGCGCCTCCATCGCGTTTTGCAGCAGCGGCTCACTGCTGTTGCGCTCAAGGCGCTCGGTGGCACCCGATTGCAGGGCGCGCGCCATGCCGATCAGCAGGCGGCGAATCTCGCGATGCTCGGCTTTGAGCGCCAGTTGCATCTGCGCCATGGCGTGTTCATCGCGGGTGTCGGGGCGGGTGTTGGCGAGGATTTCCAGGGTGCTGATGCACAGCCGCAAGTTGCGTTGCAGGGCGTCCAGTTCGGTCATGGAGATGCGTACTTCCTTGGACACCGAGGGCATCAGCGAGCGCAGTTGCACCATCACGCCGTTCAAGCGCCCGAGGAGTTTGAGGTAGTGGTCGTCGGTTACCGACTGCCCGCTGATGATCCGGCTGTAGATGCTTGCGCAGTCACGCAGTGCCCCAGCCAGTTTGTAGCGCCAGGAGTACACCGCATACAGCGGCAGGGCGAAGGAAAATGCCAGGGCCAGGACGATGCCGATGAGGATATCCACGGTACGCCACAGTCCATCGGTGACATGGTTGTCGCCATGGCCGGCGACGATGAACACGGTGATCGCCGACAGCAGCGCGGTATAACCGCCCTTGCCAATGGCGTGGTAGGAGAAGAAGCCGCAGACCACCGACATGCCGAAGTAGGTCAGCCACGGCAGGCCAAGCCAGGCCTGCTGTAGCACCAGCAGCAACCCCACGGCGGCCCCGATCAATGTGCCATAGGCGCGCTCGGCGGCTTTTTTACCGATGTTGCCGTGGTGTTGCAGGCCGCCGATCACCACCAGCATGGTGACGGACGCCCATTCGCCATGGGGCAGGTTGATCCCCGTGGTCAGCAGGATGGTCGCCAGCAGACCCAGCGAGACCCGGATGGCGTGGATCACCCGGGCGTTGCGGTAGCGCCGGTACGGGTCCAGCAAGGGCCGTAGCAGGCGCCGCAACAAGGGTGGCAGGCGCAGTGAGCGAAAGGCGGTCATCGGGTTGCCGGGGTGTCCTTGAGTCGTGTGCTAGAAAATGTAGTCGGTCGTCAGGAAGCTCGACTCCCGGCCGCGGATGATGTCGCTGATCAAGGTTTTGTTGCTCTCCTGGAACTTGGTCGCCACCAGGGTACGAATCGAGAACGTACGCAAGGCGTCGTGTACCGACAGCGTGCCTTCAGCCGAATTCTTCCTTCCGTTGAACGGGAAGGTGTCCGGGCCACGCTGGCACTGGGCGTTGATGTTAATGCGGCCGACCTGATTGGCAAAGGTGTCCACCAGGCGTCCCACTTCGGCGGCGTTGGTGCCGAATACGCTCAGCTGTTGACCGAAGTCTGACTCCAGGACGTAGTCGATCACCGTATCCAGATCACGATAAGGCACGATAGGCACCACCGGGCCGAACTGCTCTTCCTGATAGACGCGCATGTCGGTGGTCACCGGGTACAGCACCGCCGGGTAGAAGAATGAACCACGGGCCTGGCCGCCGTTGGCGTTGATCACCTTGGCGCCTTTGCGTACGGCGTCATCCACCAGGCCGTGCAGGTAGTCGACCTTGCCCGACTCCGGCAGTGGCGTCAGTGCCACGCCGTTTTCCCAGGGCATGCCGGGCTTGAGGGTGGCGAGCTTGTGGTTGAATTTCTCGATGAAGCGGTCGACCACCTCTTCATGCACAAACAGGATTTTCAACGCGGTGCAGCGCTGGCCGTTGAACGACAGCGAGCCGGTGACGGCTTCGTTGACCGCGTTGTCCAGATCAACCTCGGGCAGCACGATGCCAGGGTTCTTGGCATCCAGCCCCAGGGCGGCACGCAAGCGGTGGGGCTTGGGGTGCAGCTTCTTCAGGTCGCTGGCAGCCTTGTTGGTGCCGATAAAGGCAAAGATGTCGATCTTGCCGCTGGCCATCAGCGCGCTGACGGTCTCGCGGCCACTGCCGTAGATCACGTTGATCACTCCGGCCGGGAAGCTGTCGCGGAAGGCTTCCAGCAGCGGGCGAATCAGCAGCACTCCCAGCTTGGCGGGCTTGAACACCACGGTATTGCCCATGATCAACGCCGGGATCAGGGTGGTGAAGGTCTCGTTGAGCGGGTAGTTGTAAGGCCCCATGCACAGGGCGACGCCCAGCGGTACGCGGCGGATCTGGCCGAGGGTGTCCTGCTCCAGTTCAAAGCGGCTGGAGCGACGGTCCAGCTCCTTGAGGGCGTTGATGGTGTCGACGATGTAGTCGCAGGTGCGGTCGAACTCTTTTTCCGAGTCCTTGAGGTTCTTGCCGATTTCCCACATCAACAGCTTGACCACGGCCGCGCGCTGTTCGCGCATGCGCCCCAGGAACGCCTCCACATGCTGGATCCGCTCGGCCACGCGCATCGTCGGCCAACTGCCCTGGCCCCGGTCGTAGGCGCGCACGGCGGCGTCGAGGGCGGTGAGGGCGGTTTCGGCATCGAGCAGCGGGGTGCTGCCGAGAATGACTTGTTCGTCGACCCCGTCGACGTCCAGGTACACCGGGCTGCGAACCACCGCCAGTGGGCCGTTCCACGTGCGCAGGGTGCCCTCCACCAGGTACTCGCGTTGCTCGATCGGTTCACCTGGGCGGTACGGCTCGGGGATGTCGGCGAGAGCAGGAAACAGTGTGCTGAGAATGTTTTGTGTGCTCATGAAACTACCCCGTACTGGATGTGGGCACGCTGGCTGAGGACCTGGGGTCGGCAGGCGGCGTGCAGGCAAAATATCGCTCTATGGGTTATACGCCTAGCAAGCTGCTGGTGATCAATCCACTTCGTGCGCACTCGAACGCAGGCTTCGCCAGCTGCTACAAGGTCGGCTACCTCCCCGCTAAAGTGCATTCTAGAGCGGTTTGGCTGTAAACGTCTGGCCCAAGAGTAGTCGATTTGGCGCGCCACGGGTGTAACAAACCGTCACGCCTTGGTCGGGGGCAGCTCGACGCGCATGGCCTCGAAAGCCCCCTTGTTGACCCCCAATGCCCTCAACCTCAGACAGCGACTGCCTTAGTGTTCAGTGGCCGGTCTTTACAACAAAAAATGCGCCAGACCGCGGCGCAGAACAAGTGAGGAAACTTATGTGGGCACTGATTCGAGCCGAGTGGCGGTTTTCCTGGCGTGGGGCGGCGCTGGCGCTGGTACTCGGGGTGCTGGGTGGCTGCGGCGAGGAGCCAAAGAGCGCACCTGATCGCGTGGCCGCCGCCGCGAGCATGCCCGCCGATGCCGGGTTGGCGCGCACCTACGACACCAGTTGCAAGTTGTGCCACGCCAACCCGGCTTCGGGAGCGCCGCTGACTGGCGACCAGGTAGCGTGGCAGCCGCGTCTGCAACAAGGCGTGGACAGCCTGCTGGATCACACCATCAACGGCCACAACGGCATGCCCCCGATGGGCATGTGCATGCAATGCAGCGAAGCCGATTTCCTGGCGCTGATCAGCTTCATGTCCGGCCAACACCTCCAATAAAAAGCACAAGGTGGGATTGATGACGATGGACCTCACACGACGCCAGCTTTTGCAGCGGGCCAGCCTGGTCGGCGCCCTGACGGCCTTGAGCAGCAACCCGGTGCTGGCACAGCTGGTGCGCGCGCCACGCCTGATTCCCTGGCGCAACTGGTCGGGTGCCCAGAGCTGCCTGCCCGAGGCTCGCCTGGCGCCGAAGGATCTGGATGAACTGGTGCAGGTGATCGGCCGCGCCCCGGGCAAGATTCGCCCGGTGGGTTCGGCGCACTCGTTCAGCGCCCTGGTGCCCACCGATGGCACCTTGTTGTCGCTGAGCAACTTCAGCGGCCTGCTCAGTCATGATCCACAGACCCTGCAGGCCGAATTTGGCGCCGGCACGCCGATGTCGCGCATGGGCCTGGCCTTGAAGGAAGTCGGCCAGGGCCTGAGCAACATGGCCGATATCGACTACCAGACCCTGGCAGGTGCGATCTCCACCTCGACCCATGGCACCGGCAAGCAGTTTCCCTCCTATTCCGCCTACGTCGCCGGTTTGCAACTGGTCACGGCCACGGGGGAGGTGCTTGACTGCGACAGCAGCCACAACCCGCAGGTATTCAACGCGGCGCGGGTGTCGCTGGGGGCATTGGGGGTGGTCAGCAAGATCCGCATGCAGAATCGCCCCGCCTACCGCCTGCGCGAACACCAGTGGATCGCCAAGACTGAAGAACTGCTGGAGGACGTGGAAAAACACACCCGCGACAACCAGCACTGGGAAATGCTGGTGGTCACCCATTCGGACTACGCCTTGTCGATGGCCCTCAACGAAACCACCGATCCTGTGACCCCGCCGATCAGTGCCGACGAGGAGGGGGGCAATGAATTCGTCAACCTCATCGAGAAGTTCGACAAGTACGTCAGTGATTTCCCTGATGCTCGTCGTACCTTGCTCAATAGCCTGCGGTACATTGCCAATTTTGATGATCGGGTCGGTGACTCCTTCGACATCTATGCCAATGTGCGCACGGTACGTTTCAACGAAATGGAGTACTCGGTGCCGGCCGAACATGGCCCGGCCTGCCTGCGCGAGATCATCAAGCTGATCACGGACAAGGACCTGCGCACCTGGTTTCCCATCGAGTACCGCTACGTCAAGGCCGATGACATCCCCCTGAGCATGTTCGAGGGGCGCGACAGTTGTTCGATCTCGGTGCATCAGCATTACCAGATGGACCATCACAACTTCTTCGCGGCCATCGAGCCGATTTTCTGGAAGTACGCCGGCCGCCCGCATTGGGGCAAATTGC
Organism: Pseudomonas sp. P5_152; assembly: GCF_033989915.1. NCBI lineage: Bacteria > Pseudomonadati > Pseudomonadota > Gammaproteobacteria > Pseudomonadales > Pseudomonadaceae > Pseudomonas > Pseudomonas sp. P5_152. The sequence continues at coordinate 5,203,187 of NZ_JASFAH010000002.1, forward strand.
ACAGTTTGAACGCGCGTAACCTGCAAGCGCTGTACCCGCGCTGGCAGGAGTTTCGTGAGGTTCGCGATGCGCTAGACCCTGGCGGCAAGTTCCTCAACGCGCATTTGTCATCGATCCTGGGAGTCAGTGGATGAGCATCGATCGACGCAATTTCCTCGCTGGGGCCGCAGGGCTTGGCGTGTTGCTGTTGGGCGTGGGTGCGTTGCTGCGCCCCGGCGACCGGGGCAGCGCCTATTCCGAGTACTTCAGCGCCCTGAATCAGCAGTTGAAGGAGCACGGCCCGATGCGCCCGGTGCTGCTGATCGATCTGGATCGCCTGGACCACAACATCGATGTGGTGATGCAGTCGGTCAAGCGCGGTGGCAAGCACCTGCGCCTCGTGGAGAAATCCCTGCCGTCACCGGGGCTGTTGGCCTACATCTGCAAGCGCGCGGGAACCCAGCGACTGATGTCGTTTCATCAGCCGTTTCTCAATCATGATGCACTGGTTTTCCCCGAGTCCGACATCCTCTTGGGCAAGCCGCTGCCGGTGCGTTCGGCCGAGCTGTTCTATCAAGCCCACAAAGGCGCGTTCGATCCGGCGCGGCAGTTGCAATGGTTGCTCGATACTCCGGAGCATCTGCAACAGTACCTGGCATTGGCCCGGGGACTGGGTACCCAATTGCGGGTGAACATCGAGCTGGATGTCGGCCTGCATCGCGGCGGCGTGGCAGACACGGCCATCCTGGGGCAGATGCTGGGGCTGATCCGTGCCAACGCGCAGCACCTGCAGTTTGCCGGGTTCATGGGCTACGACCCGTTTGTCGGCATGGGGGTGCCGGGTATCCTCGGCAGTGCCGATGAGCTGTTTGCCAAGGTCATGACTCAGTACAACGGCTACGTCGACTTCACTCGGCAACAGTTTGCCGACCTCTGGCGCCCGGACCTGACGCTCAATACCGCGGGCAGTCCCAGCTATCGCATGCATCAGCAGGAGTCGCTGAGCAGCGAGGTGTCGGTGGGTACGGCGATGCTCAAGCCGACCCATTACGATTTGCCCTCGCTGGTCGAGCACGTGCCGGCAACCTGGATCGCGACCCCGGTGTTGAAACGTACGGGGGCGGTGCAGATTCCCGCACTGGACGGCAAGTCCAGTCTGTTGTCGTGGTGGGACATCAACCAGCGTGAGACCTACTTCATCTATGGCGGTAACTGGATGGCCGAGTTCGAATCGCCGGCCGGATTGCAGAGCAACGGGCTGTACGGCCGCAGTTCAAATCAGGAAATGGTCAATGGCTCGCAGGCGGTGGGCCTGGCGGTGGATGATCAGGTGTTCCTGCGACCGACCCAGACCGAGTCGGTGTTGTTGCAGTTTGGCGATTTGCTGGCGGTGCGTGGCGGCAAGATCGTCGAGACCTGGCCGGTATATTCCTGAACGCCTGGGCGCAGCTGTAAAGCCGCGCCCGTAGGGTGGGATCAGAAGTCGAACTTATCGCGCAGGCCGTAGTACCACGCACCCAGTGCGGCGAACGGGGTGCGCAGCAACTGGCCGCCGGGGAAGGGGTAGTGGGGCAGGTCGGCGAAGGCATCGAACCGCTCGGCCTGGCCACGCAAGGCCTCGGCCAGCACTTTGCCGGCCAGGTGGGTGTAGGTGATACCGTGGCCGCTGCAGCCTTGGGAGTAGTAGATGTTGTCGCCCAGGCGCCCGACCTGAGGTAGGCGCGACAAGGTCAGGAGGAAATTACCGGTCCAGGCGTAGTCAATCTTTACGTCCTTGAGCTGGGGGAAGGCCTTGAGCATTTTCGGCCGGATGATTGCCTCGATGTTCGCCGGATCCCGCGCGCCATAGACCACGCCGCCGCCGAAAATCAGGCGCTTGTCCCCCGAGAGGCGGTAGTAGTCGAGCAGATAGTTGCAGTCTTCGACGCAGTAGTCCTGGGGCAGCAGGCTGTTGGCCAGGGCTTCGCCCAAGGGTTCGGTGGTGATCACTTGGGTGCCGCAGGGCATCGACTTGGCGGCGAGTTCCGGGACCAGGTTGCCCAGGTAGGCATTGCCGGCCACGATGATGAACTTGGCTCGCACCTTGCCCGTCGGCGTGTGCACTACCGGGTTGGCACCGCGCTCGATACGCACCGCCGGCGATTGCTCATAAATCGAGCCGCCCAGGGATTCGACGGCAGCGGCTTCGCCCAGCGCCAGGTTGAGCGGGTGGATGTGGCCGCCGCTCATGTCGAGCATGCCGCCCACGTACTGCTCGCAGGCCACGACTTCGCGGATGCGGGTCTTGTCGAGCAGTTCGAGCTGGCTGTGGCCGTAGCGCTCCCACAAACGCTTCTGCGCCTCCAGGTGCCCCATCTGTTTGCCGGTGATAGCGGCAAACACACCGCCATCCTTGAGGTCGCACTGGATCTGGTACCTGGCGACACGGTCACGAATGATCCGCCCACCTTCAAAAGCCATTTGCCCCAGCAATTGCGCCTGCTTGGGGCCGACACTGCGTTCGATCACATCGATGTCGCGACTATAGCTGTTGACGATCTGTCCGCCATTGCGACCCGAGGCACCAAAACCGACCTTGGCAGCCTCTAGCACCGTCACCCGAAACCCACTCTCCAGCAGGAACAGCGCGCTGGACAACCCGGTGTAGCCCGCGCCAATCACGCAGACGTCGGTTTCTACCTCACCCTGCAGCTCAGGGCGCGCCGGCACAGGGTTGGCAGACGCAGCGTAATAGGATTGCGGATAAGGAGTGTTCGCCATCCCGAAGCCTCTGTTTAATATATTTTACGAATGCAGCGATCCTACCTGAGTTAAAAATCCACTGCCAGCGTGCGCAAACCCCGGTTTACCGCATCAAAATTAAATATTTTGCATATTCATAGGGTTAGGTGAAAAAAAGGTGTTGACACCCCTGCGCAATTCCGTAGAATGCCGCCTCACAGCAGGCACGTAGCTCAGTTGGTTAGAGCACCACCTTGACATGGTGGGGGTCGTTGGTTCGAGTCCAATCGCGCCTACCAAACAAAATCCGCTCTGCTGGGCGGTCTAGAAGGGCTCACCGAAAGGTGGGCCCTTTTTTGTTGGCTTCGATTTGCAAAACTTTTGCAAAACTTTTGCAAAACTACCACTTCAGAACGCCAAATCGGCGCCCACCACCACATATTCAATCTTCTTCTCGCCGTGCCCCTCCTGATAGTGCTTCGTCATTTTCTCGTCCGCATGCCCCATCAGCGCCTGGATGTATTCCTGTGGGAATTTCTGTTGTTCGTACAGCCACGCCCCTAAAGCGCGGATCTCGTGGAAAGTGGGGCGCTCACCAGTCAGAACGTGGTCATACGCGTGCGCCGCGTCGCGGGCCTTACTGAACTCCTTGGTCAAATAGTCGGGCGTCACTGAGGTCCAGTGGTCCTTGGCATCGATCTGTTCCCGCCGGCGGGCTTTGGGCTTGTAGTGGATCAGGTAGGGTGATGCGAGTGGTGAGCGCAAGCATTCCCCGACTACTTCCCGCAGCGCTGCGCCCATGCTGATCTTCAAGTGCACCGGGTTTTCGTAACCCTGGGTTTTCCCTGGTGACACGGTCAGCGTGTTCTTTTCCATGTCGGCCGCCGACTTCAGCCAGGTCACGATGTCCTCCCGGCGCTGAAGACTGGCCAGGGCCAGGCGAATTGCGCGCTTCAGCCATGGCGGCGTGGTCACTGCCTCGATGATTAGCTTCAACCCGTCGAGCGTGTGGCGCTGCCGCTTCTTCTCCGCCTCCTTCTTCACCAGGGTGAGCTCTGCGTTGTTGCGCTCGGCCAGGCCCTTGGCTACCGCAAAGGCGAAAATCTGCACCCAAAGCCCGCGGTGCTTCGTGTAGGCGTTGTTGCTGAAGTTGTCGAGGTACTCGGCCATGGCCAGCACGTCCAGTTGCCCGATCAGCCGATCACCTAGGTCTTGCCGGTACCGCTCGAGCTTGAATTTGATCTCCTCCAGGGTGCGCTCAGCGTATGAGCGATCGGGCAGCCATTCCTCTGCGAAGCGCGTCAGTAGGTTGCTCACGATCGGTAGTCGGTCACCGGTCAGTATTGCCAGCAGCGAGCCGTCATCGACGACCAGCTCGGCGAACTTGAGGTTGGCTGCCCTGGCCAGCTTTATTGCCTCCTCCAAAGGCCGGTTGATACTGGTCATAACGCCGGTCACTGGGTTGCGATACCGCCAGTACTTCCCGTTCGGGTAAAGGTTCGGCGGTAGCTTTCTGTTTTGCAGCGTTCGAGGCCGGGCAGCCATCAGCCGATCTCCAACATCTTGGCCAGCAGTGGGTCACTCGATCCCATGACCGCTGCCTGCACATCGACGAAATACATCCCGCCCTTCACCTCTCCAATCACTTCGCCTTCCTCGATCCATTTTTTCAATTGCTGCAGGCTCGGCTTTCCGCCGACGTACCGCAGCTTTCTGTATTCGCCTGCCTCCATGAGGCGCGGCAGCTTGACCGTAATCTGGGCCAGGACTTTTGCCATGATGATGCTCCATGCCGCGCGTGGCAGCAGAAGGTGGGGAGGGGTTAGGGCTGGGAGGGAAACCACTCGGTGTCGTACTCGAACTGAGTAACTAGTTCCGGTGTGATGTGGGGCATCTCGCGCTCGAAGGTCACATAGCCATATGGCTTCTTGAGCCAGTCCTCTGCTTCAGGCATAAAGTGCTCTTTGTAGATCTGCAGCAGCTGGTCGGCTGCCTTCTCGTACTGGTCTTCCGGGTAGTTGGCCACGCAAAGTCCACCGCGGCACAGACGCCACACCGTGCGCTTTGGCTCGGCCTCGGCCGCTTTGATCTTTTCGTCCATGGTTTTACGGGCGTAGCGGAGCTGATCGAGTGTGAGCGCCGCTACCCAATCCTCGGTGCTGATGTGTTGTTCATGGCCGTGGAAGCACTTAATTACTGGCATGCGGATTCCTCGCCCGACGTTGACCGGCGGGTTGTAGGCAAGTGTAAAAGGGGAGTTTTCTTAGGGCTCTTTCAGAAAAGTCCGATAGAGCCCATAGACTTAAGTTCTTAAGATTGCTGCGTTCGCCCAGCTTTGTATCCCTTTGGAGTCAGTGGGACCAGGATATGACCAAGGACGGACCAAGGACGGACCAGGGACAGACCAGGGACAGACCAGGGAAGGTTAAGGGGGAGGGGCGAACATCAATTTTTGTATTATCCAACCCTCACTCGAGTAGGTCGCCAGTCGGTTGGGTAATTGTGGAGTCCACGGCAACTGCTGCTCTTCAACTTGGGCATGGACGTAAGGTTTAACGGAGCTGCCTGTAAGGGAAGTTTATGAATAGGGCGTTGCGAAGCCAGAAGTTTGTCTCCGGCGGGATGTTGGCGATCTGTGGATTTGGTGTTGGGCTAAATGTGGTACTCAGAGAGTCGACGCTCAGTTACCTCGCGTTGAGTTTACTGACACTTGGGCTAACTTTAATGCTGATTGGTTGGTTGCAGGGGCGAAAGTGAGGTTTGCCGCGACTTTGTGTAGATGTGCCTGGGCCATTGTTCCTTCCTCGCAGCCAATGAAGTCGCAGAAGTAGTCGTTAGCCCTGCACTCGCTCTTGCTTTGGATAAGCGAGATGTACTGACGCGACCTGGGATTGCTCTTCCCACTCGCGGAGGTTGATGCGCACGGTCAAGTGGATGTGATCCAGATCGAGGTGCCGGATCGGCATCAGCGTGAGTCCGTTGGTCATGATCACTGCCTCGGTTTCCTGCATCAGGGCAATGACTAGGTAATCAGTCACGGCTTTCTGGTAGTGGCAGAAGAGGGCGTTCCTGCCGATCGATAGGTTGGACTCCTCCATGAGCCGCACCAGGTGTTCGACGGCGGTGTTGTTGAATTCGACGAAGCCTTCGGTTCCGGCCAGTTACTTTCCGAGCTAGCCGCTGAAGAGGTACGCGCCTGATTCGGCGTGGAGAAACCCCTGGCCTTGCCGGTCTTGGCGTAGTAGCTCTCGTTGAACTGGTTGATCAACTCATCGCGAGCCTGGCTCTCGGCCAGTTCGCCGCCGAGGTGCAGGATTGCCGGGTTGCCGTCTGGCTTCGTGTCGATCTTGTGAGTGATGCTATGGAGAACAGGCATTGTGGTTACCTCGGGTGGAGGCCGTCCTCCGTGACTGGATGCGGCAAGGTGGTAATTTGGGGTTGGATTGGGTATTGATTGGTCACCGGCATAGGGGCCGGATTAAGGAGCAAAAATGGCAACTGATCGTGAAATTGCGTTGGAAGTTGTAATTGCAGCGCTTCTTAAGGCCGCCAGGCACGATAAGAACGAAATACTGCAGCGTGCTAAAGGGCTGATTGTGGACGGAGCTCAAGATGCAATTGGGGGAAGCGCTGACAGCAAATCAGCAGCTGATTCTGCTATCAAAGAAATTTCAGTGTACTTGCAGCCATCTTCATTCAACGCTCAATATGACCGGCAAGCGGATTTTGTCTCACGCTAATGAGGCCGGAGAGGGACATGCCGTCTTTTAGTTCGGTTAGAGGCACCTCATCTGCTGGTGCCTTTTTTATTTGAGTTCGATGATTTCGTCGCTCAGGTCTTTGCGAATTTCGCTCAAGCTTTGATTGTGAAAGTCCCGCGCCACGTTTTCACTAATCACGATTTTGTGGCGCGCTCTGAGTGCCTCCCGCGCACCGTCAGCGCCTAGTGAATGAACGTACCGCAAGCAGCCTTCAATTACTGAAGCCTGCTCGGTATCCTCGCTCCAAGCCATGATCTCTTCAAGAATATTGCGGGTACCGAGCCGGCACCGGTGCCGCAATTCCTTCTCGTCGTACTCGATCCGCTTCTCGGCCGTTTTCGCCGACCGTTCTTGCACACTCTTGGCCATGACCTGCCTCTTCTATCCCGCTGGCTGGAAAGTCCAGCCAGGTGGGCCGGCGCCGACCGCTGACCAGCTTGCTGATTCGCCTCATGAGTGCGCGGAAAACGTGAAGCTGTTTTCATGCGCAATGAGCTTCACCCTGCCGGGTCGCATCTTCAGCTCAGCCGCGGCGGCGGCAACAGTCTTGCCTGCGTCGGCCTGGGCCTTGACCATGGGGGCCAGCTTGGCGCGCTCGGCCTTGAGCCGGTCCTGATGGGTTGATGCGCCATAGCCGACCATTTCCGCGCTGACGCCGCTGTCGATCTCTTGCACCGTCTTTCCGGCGCCGAAGAACTGATCCAGCTTCTGGTTCAGGTCCGCGATGATCGAGTCTCGCGGGCTGGGCATTGGCACGCCGATCATTTCCGTTCACCTGATAGCGTGACCTTGATGCTGTCGGCGCGCGCCTCTAGGACCTGTGCGAAGTTGACCGCCTCCCTCCAATTCCAGCGGAAGCCCTTGGTCAAGCCGGTGGAACGCTCGACTATGTGATAGGCGTTGCCCTTGGTTTTGACCTGGAAGCGAACTTCTTGCACTGGCTGATCCTTGCCGATTAGGGCGTAGAACGCGGCGGTGGCGATGTTTGAGCGGATGTGCAGGGCCGCAACCCCGTCGACGCGCTGTTGAATTGATGGGTGCATGGCGGTTCCTCGATGGTGTTGCGTGTATTCGTCAGCACTCTGGCCGCCTGTTGGTTGCCGTTGGGCGCAGAGGGGAGTGCTGACGGATAAAGGCAGGCGTAAAAAAGCCCGAGGATTCCCGGGCTTTTCGTGGTGCTCCACCCAGACCTCCCTATGTGAAAGCTTTTGCCGCCGTTGGGCGGGCTTCGGTATGCGCTAATTCATTGCCAATCCTCCGTGCTGAGTGGGTGATATGCAGGTGGCCGGCGCTGGGCCGGGTGTTCGTCCGCATCGGGGTGTGATCTGCATGACGTTTGTCATCCGTTGCTCTCGCGCTGGCTGGCGGTACTCAGAACACACTCCGATGCGGCCTGGTGCTGGGGAGTACCAGGTGCTCGGGCAGTTACCGTCAGGCTGACGTGGCGGTGGTTGTTTGGTAGTGCAATCAAATTGCGGTGTGATCAACAGCTCTGATGGCGGCATGCAGCCTTTCAACCAACTCGGCTGGCAGGGTGATGGTGGGGGGTGAAGATTCCAGGCAGCCAACGGGTAGGGCGTCCATCAACTCCTTGGCCACCACCCTGATTGCCTCAAGCTTTTGGCGTGGGACTTTCGGGCCCCGCATTGATCCAGCGGTTACCTTTGATTTACTTGTGGCTCTGGCTTTCTGTAGCTCGCCACCGAGAACCTTTCCTGCTTCTTCCCCATGTTGGCGCACGACCTGGACAGCGGTTGTCGCAGAGACTTGGCCAGACGCAACTAATTGCTGAACGTCCGTATTGGCGTTGCCCAGGGTCATCACCTGCTCAACATGCTGGCGAGTCTTTCCGATCTTCTTCGCAATCTGATCCGGTGCCCAACCGTTACCGCAAAAAGGATTCGTTCTGATGAGCACAAGGCGACTCGCTGTTCCCGATCCGTCCAACTACCGATTCGCGGTGTTCTGCTGCTCGTTCAAGTGGGAGCTCGGGAGTACTCCTGATCACGCCTTGGCGCTGTTCGTTGACCGGGCCATGGCCGAGCGTTACGGCGCGTCGATGTGGCCAAGCACCTTTGAAGTTGTCGACCTACAGGCCCCAGCAGGTACCCAAGCATGACCGCTCTAATTAAAACCCTGACGGTGAAGCTGTCGGACGCCGAGATCCAGCGCAACGCGAAGCTCGAGCATGTGCGCGACCTGCGTGACGCCGGTCACCCCGCGTTGCACTTTCGCTTTGCCAAGAACCGCACGCGCGGCTCCTGGTACCTGCTCAACAAGCGCCACTGGCACCGCATAGGCGGCTTTCCCGACCTGAACACCAAGCAGGTGATCGCGGCCTTGCCGGCCGTGCGTCTGCGCGTGGCGGCTGATGGCGCGGCCAGCGTTTCGGGTTGGGTGACCGTGGGCGAGCTGCTCGATTGGTTCGGTGATCGCATGGCCAAGTCGCGCGCGCTATCCGACAAGCGCCGGGCCGCCGGCAAGTCGGCCATCAGCTGCCAGCTCAAGCCGCGCTTGGACGATCTGCTGCTGCGCGACGTGAGCGCCCAGACCCTCGACAAGCTGCTGATGTGGCCGGCCCAAGCTGAACTGTCGCTGTCCTACGTGCAGCAGCTGTACCGACTGCTCGCGGTGGCCTTTCGTCAGGCCCGCAAGTTGGACCTGATCCCGGCCAATCCGATGGCGGAACTGAAGTTCGTCAACTTCACTACTGCGCGCATCCTGCCCAAGCCGGCACGCCTGCGTGATGTCCAGGTGCCCGAGTTGGTGCAACTGCTGGCCGAGCGCTTCGAGCGTGCGCCTGGCGACGCCATGCTGGCCCTGATGATGCTTTGTCACGGTACCCGGATCGGCGAGACCCGGCAGGCGCGCTGGGCCGATATCGCGCTGCCTGAGCGTGAGTGGTTTCTACCCGCCGAGCACACCAAGACCAAGACCGAGCTGCGGGTGCCGCTGACCGACCAAGTCTGTGTATTGCTGCGCCGATACCGCGACCAACAGGCCGCCCAGGGTTACGAGGGGCCATTCCTGTTTCCATCCCGCCGTGGCAAGCCGCTGAGCGATCACCAGGCCAGTGCCGTGTTCACCCGACTGGGGCAGGGCGCCTGGACCAGTCACGACCTGCGCAAGGTGGCCCGCACTGCTTGGACCGACCTCGGTGTGGACGGGCACATCGGCGAGATGCTGCTCAACCACTCGCTGGGCAAGATCGCCTCGACCTACATCAACACCCAGGCCAAGGAGCAGCGTCGACTGGCGCTGGTGAAGTGGCACAACTGGTTAGACGAGCGCGGCTTCAAGGCGATCCACGCGCAGACAGGTGCTAGATATGAAGATTCGCAAAACCTCGTAGACGCCTTGAACGGCGCGGCCTGCGAGTCGATTCCGCAATTTGTTAAGGGCGAGGTTTAAAAATGGACCAAAGGACTCATGGGCCCGCCCTTGTACGCTCTCTGATCCCGCTCACTGAATGCCCATCCTGCGTCGGTAAGGGGCTAATCAAGGGGGTGTTTCATGAGCTCAATTGCGTTGGCTGTCATTCATCCGGCTTCGTTCATGCCCAGACCCTGGAGCCGCTGTTGATCGAAGATCTGGTGGTCCAGCTTGGTCGGATGCTTCGACGGGAACGCAGTCAGTTGGCCGGCAAGAGACCAGCGCGCTGCATCGTTGATGAATACCAGCAGAGCAACAGCCGCGGCGCCGGCCGCTCGACTTACAAGGGGGATTGAATCGTGGCGAGAACAAAGAACTTTACCGAACGAACTGCTGAGGACCTGCTGGAGCATTGGGGCCGTTGGGTAGTGTTGGGCTCGGGTGTGTCGTGCTGCGCATCCCGGGAGAACGATTTGCACACGCCTATGATCACGGATGATGACGCCTTGATGATCGACTCTCTGGTTGGGCGCTTGCTTCAGCGCTACAAGGGTTGTGGCGACGTCATAATGAAGTACTACACCTCCCGCGATAAGGCGCTGGTGGATGTGGGCAAGAGGCTTGGTTTCGGTGAAGAAAAAACCAGGCAGCTTTGGAAGGCGGGAATTGCTTGGATTGATGGGGCGTTGGATGTTCGTCGGCAAGCGGCCTGAAATTCTGTCGAAACACCGGAGCCGTATTGAATCATGCCTATAGTTTACGATACTCCTTTTGGGGCATGTGATTGATTGACGGAATAGTGGCTCCCAACCGAATAAGCCGCCGTGCCGTCATTCGCTGATGTGATCAGGGCGGTCAAATGACTACTTCCGTGAGTGATCTCAAAAAATACCGGAACAGATTTGTAACGGTACTGGCAGTTTCTTTGGTTTTACTGATGGCGACATCGTCAGAAGTTCTCAACCTAAACCCGCAAGTAGCCGGTCCGGCACCTGGTCCGCCACTAAATGTCGTCGATGGTGCCGGGTTTATTGCTGTGGTTTCGATGTTTACTTCGGCGGTCTCGCTAATTGGGCTTTTACTAACGACGGGCATTGCGTGGCGTAAGGAGCGTCGTGAGAGTCGAACGGCCAAGATCGATAACGAAAAGAAGGAATTGGAGGTACAGCTTCTACGCCTTAATCTTGAACAAAAACGTCAGGAGAATACTACGAGCATCGGCGACTCAACGGATCCGCCTTGATTTCTTACGATTCTAATGGGGCTGTATCTGTAGCTTGACACCCCCGGTCCCGATCTATAGATTTCACATTACTTTGCGGTTTTTCCGCGAGCAAAGCCCAACCATTGAGTTGGGCTTTTTGCTTTCTACTGTTCACCGAGCCTCGGCATTTGCCGGGGCTTTTTCGTTTTCGGCTCCGCCACACCCATTGCTCCAAGCTGGGAGTGCTGCTGGAGCCGAATCTATTCGCCCCCCTGATTGGGGAGGACAACGGATGCCAAACATGCCCGACAAACCAGACACCTGGCTGCTCGTACTCGCGTGGCTGAGCCAGCATGCGCCGACGATTTATGCCGGCGCACTGTCCTTCGTGGTGGGTGCATTGCGGATCATCTATGGCGGTGGCACCAGACGCCAGGCGCTGCTTGAAGCTTCGCTTTGCACGCTGATTACTATTGGCCTGATCCCGCTGCTTGAGTACTTCGGTTTACCTCAGAACTTCGCCACGGCTGCTGGTGTGTTCATCGGCTTCCTGGGTGTTAAGAAGATCGCCGACCTTGCCGATCGGTTCGCGGACTTCAAGCTACCGAGTCGGAAGGTCGATTAATCCGCGCCACGTTTTCGAATGCGCCAAATCGTGGCACGAGATTGTCCGGAGAAGATGTATGTGTCGAGTACGCAATGTCTAGGCTTTGCACGATCAAGCCAAGGATGCAGGCTGCTCCGCAGCGTGAGATGGCCAAGCCGGTTGCGGCGGAGGGGGCAGATGGTTGGGGCTCTGGTCGCGGTGGTCGCCCCTGGCGGCGCATTCGCAATGTCATTCTCGAACGCGACCAGTACACCTGCTGCCACTGCGGTCTGGTCACTCTGGATCTAGAGGTTGACCACATCATCAACGTGGCGGCAGGAGGTACCGATGATGAGTCGAACCTCCAGGCATTGTGTGTCCCTTGCCACAAAGCCAAGACTGCCATTGAGTCGGCAAAGGGGGCTGGCCGAGCCTGAGCCAGGCGCCTGCGCTGCATGGTGCGACCTGCAGAGTCGCGTTGACGTCTGGTCGAGCCCTTTTCTGGGTTTTCCCTCGATCCGATCTGAAATGACAATCATTGTCATTTGGTGGGCTGGAAGGGGTGGGGCGGGTCGAAACCGTACGACCTTTTACCTCGGACACCACTTGCCCTCTCACGCGCACATTTTTCTCCGTTTTTAGGAAAAGTTAACTATGGCTTTAACCGACAAAAAGCGCCGGTTTGCTGACGCTTTGCAGTCGGGCGTTTCAAAAAGAGACGCAGCAATCGCCGCGGGATATTCCGAAAGAACCGCGTCGCAGGCGGGTTCCAAGCTGGCGAAGGACCCTGATGTCATCGCGGCAATGTCGCGCAAGACTCGAGCGAAGAATGCCACCCCAGCAGAAGTTAAAGCTGCGGGCAAAGTTAACTCGTCGCCGACCTTAGAAACACAAGAGGAGGGCTTGGACTTTGCCGAGTTTGCCGACCCTCGCGACTTCCTGGCGGCAGTTATGAACGAGCGTAGTGCCGAGCCAAGACTTCGGGTAGATGCCGCCAAAGCGCTGATGCCGTACATCCACGGCAAGATCGCTGATCAAGGAAAGAAAGACGCCATTGCCGACGCTGCCAAGCGCACGGGCAAGGGCAAATACGCCCAGGGCAGACCGCCTCTCTCTATCGTCAAAGGGTGATCTATGCAGTGGACTACTGCTTGCCTGGACTGGTGGCGGCGTCTCTCTGCGGGTGAATCGATCATTCCGCCGCCTCTGTTTCCATTAGAGGCAGTGGAAAGCCTTGAGGTTTTCAAGGGCCTGAGGATTGTCGATGCCCCTGGCAGCCCAACGATCGAGTCCGCATGTGCACCATGGGTGCTGGCGTTTGCCGGCGCTGTATTCGGTAGCTACAACAGCGAAACTGGTGAACGATTGATTCGGGAGTTCATGCTTTGCATCCCGAAGAAAAACAGTAAATCAACCATCGCGGCAGCGATCATGCTGACGGCGTTGGTGCGCAACTGGCGGCTCTCGGCTGAGTTCATCATCCTGGCCCCCACCAAGGAAATTGCGGATAACGCTTTTGTCCCAGCCAAGGACATGGTCAATAAAGATGATGAACTCAAAACACTGTTGCACGTACAGCCGCATCTTCGGCTCATCACCCATCGCGAGACAGGTGCCACGCTTAAGGTTGTGGCGGCAGATAGCGACGTGGTCGGCGGTAAGAAGGCCGTCGGAGTTCTGATCGATGAAGCCTGGTTGTTCGGCAAGAGCCCGAAAGCCGCCGACATGATCCGAGAAGCCACTGGCGGTTTGTTGTCCAGGCCTGAAGGTTTCGTCATATGGCTGACGACGCAATCGAACGAACCACCGGCGGGTGTCTTTAGGTCGAAGCTGAACTATGCCCGCGGTGTGCGGGATGGCCGGATCAATGACAACCGTTTCCTGCCTATCATCTACGAATTTTCACAGGAGATGATCAAAAGCGGTGATGCTCGGAAGCCTGAAAACTTCCACTTGGTAAATCCGAACATCAATTACTCGGTTGATAGACCCACGCTGGAACGCCTGTTCATGCAGGCGGAGATTGACGGCGAAGCAGAAGTGCGCGGTTTCTTGGCCAAACACCTGAACATCGAGATTGGCCTGGCACTGATGTCCGACAACTGGGTCGGTGCTGAGTTTTGGGAGGTGCAGGCGTGCAGCTCAGGGTTAACGTTTGAAGATCTTATCAAGCGTTGCGAAGTCATTGACGTCGGTATCGACGGAGGCGGGCTTGACGACCTTCTGGGCTTCGCCGCTGTGGGTCGTGATAAACGCACTCGCGATTGGCTGGTTTGGACTCACGCCTGGGCTCACCCGTCGGTACTTGAGCGTAGAAAAGCCGAAGCTCCGCGATTCTATGATTTTGAGAAGGACGGAGATTTGACGTTGTCCGAGCGAATCGGTGATGACGTGAATGATGTGGCCGATCTGGTAGAGCGGATCGAGGAATCCGGATTACTCGACAAGGTGGGCTGCGACCCGGTCGGCATTGGCGCTATTTATGACGCGATGCTCGAGCGAGACATCCCGCCCGAAAAGATTGTTGCGGTGAGCCAGGGCTGGAGGCTTGGCGGCGCAATCAAGACCGCTGAGCGCAAGCTCGCCGAGGGCGGTATGAAGCACGGCGGCCAGGCGATGATGGCCTGGTGCGTGGGTAACGCCAAAGTAGAGCCTCGGGCCAACTCCATCCTCATTACCAAGCAAGCCAGCGGGTCGGCCAAAATTGACCCATTGATGGCTTTATTCAATGCCGTGACCCTGATCTCGCTGAACCCGGAAGGGCGCGGCAATGACGACTTCATGGCTGCCATTCGGAACCCAATCATCGTATGAACCCATTGCACGTATTCATTCTGACCGCGCTGTGCGGGTTCGGCCTGGCGGTTGCTGGTGTATTTATTCTGACCGGATTGGGTTGGGCGTTGCTGGCGGGCGCCGGTTCACTACTTCTAATCGCGGGATTTTTGCGCAAGGGGTTGATCGGTGACTAATTCCTTATCGACCGTGATTGGTCGGGCGGCTCGCAAGCCCAGTGCTTCTATCAGTGACTGGCTCGGCAAGTCCATCAAGTTGAGTGATGGAGGTTTCTGGGGACAATTCCTGGGCGGGCAATCCAGCTCAGGAAAGACGGTTACAGTCGACAGCGCCATGCAACTGTCGGCCGTGTGGTCCTGTGTCCGCATCATCTCTACTTCGGTGGCGGGACTGCCACTTGGTGTTTATCAGCGTGAAGCCGATGGCGGTAGGAAGGATGCCAGGGGCTTTGAGTTGTATGACGTCATCCACACCAGCCCGAACGAGGACATGACGGCCTTCCAGTTCTGGCAGGCCATGGTGGCTGCGATGTTGTTGCGGGGTAATGCTTATGCGGAAGTTCATCGCATGGCAAACCGGGTCGTGGCACTGGATTTTCTCCTGCCTTCACGCGTTGACCTCGAGCTGGATGACGATGGCCGTATCACCTATTGGTATAAACCGCGGAAGGGCCCTCGGCGTCAGATCGAGCGGCAGAACATGCTGCACATTCCGGCGTTCAGTCTTGATGGGCGGGTTGGGCTTTCGGCCATTCGCTATGGGGCTGATGTCTTCGGCGCGGCCATGTCCGCGGATGACGCCGCGAATGGCACGTTCAAAAACGGGTTGTTGCCGGCAGTGGCGTTCAAGGTTGATCGGGTGTTGCGCCCAGATCAGCGTGAAGAGTTCCGGGACTACATCAAGCAGGTCTCAGGTGCGCTGAATGCCGGGCGGTCCCCGGTCCTTGAGCAAGGTATCACCCCGGAGTCAATCGGGATCAATCCGGTCGATGCTCAACTGCTGGAGTCGAGGACTTACAGCATTGAGGAAATTTGCCGGTGGTTCGGTGTTCCGCCCTGGATGGTAGGCAAGACGGACTCGGGCAGTAACTGGGGAACGGGTCTAGAGCAGCAAATGATTGCGTTTTTGACGTTCAGCATCAGCTCGATCACCAATCAAATTCAGCAATGCGTCAACAAGCGGTTGCTCACGCCTGTAGAGCGTCGGAGCTATTACGTCGAGTTCTCGCTGGAAGCCTTTCTGAAGGCGGATAGCGCTGGGCGGGCCGAGTGGTACAGCAAGATGACCCAGAACGGGATCATGACTCGCGACGAATGCCGCGTGAAAGAGAACCTTCCTCGCCATGGTGGAAACGCCGCGGTACTGACCGTACAAACCAACCTGGCCCCGATCGACAAGTTGGGGCAGTCAACCGATGCGCAGACCGCTCAGGCCGCGTTAAAAAGCTGGCTTGACCAGCCCCAGGAGTAGCCATGCCACCGAAACTTAAAGCTGGCAGTTTTCACTGCGAACTGAGCCCGCGCGCACTTGAAATGTGGAACCCAGATATCCGCGCCGCGCTTGAAGTTGGAACTGAGACCATCACCATGTATGGGGTCATTGGTGAAGACTGGTGGGGTGAGGGCGTTACGGTAAAGCGGGTTGATGCGGCGCTGCGAGCCATTGGGGATAAGCCGGTCACCGTGTACATCAACTCGCCAGGTGGCGATATGTTTGAGGGGATCGCCATCTACAACCGTCTCGCGCTGTCGTGCCGGGTACAGCAGTCGCCAGGGTGGTGGGAAAGATGTTGCTCACCGCCGAGGGCGCGACCGGTGATCCCCAGTTGCGCTTTGTGCAGGCCATGAACGCCAAGGCAGCGCAGATAGGCATGACTGGCAGCCATTTTATGAATCCGTCCGGGCTTCATAACTCGTTGATGCATACGACAGCGCGTGACATCGCTCGCCTAGGCGTCGCCGCTTTGGGCTATCCCGCGATGTTGGATGCTTGGGGAAAACCGAACTACTTGATGAACGTGGCAGGCCCCAACGCTCGCCCGTTCACCATCATCAGCTCAATAACCATGCTGACCAACGGGGACTATGACGTGTTAGGTGGAAAGACCGGCACGCTGGGAGGCTTTGGATACAACCTGCTGCTTTACACCTCGGCTCCTAATGGCAATAGGTTGGTCTCAGTGGTGATTCAGGCGCCTACGGACGCGGCGCGCTACAGCGACATGAGGGCGCTGCTTGAGTCGATCCGTATCGGGCATCAATGGCCGCTGTTGTTTCCGATGGCGATGAAATGACCCGTTCGCTCCGAAGTGGCGGCAATGGGCAGCCTGGAATGAATGTGGGGTTAGCACGATGAATCGTATTTCAGCGTTTACAGCACTTTGTACACCCGCAGAGCTGTTCCGTCAGCGTCGATACAATCCGGTTGTTCACTCCATCCAGTACGTGATTTTCGAGGTGCAGGAGTATGAGCCCGGTACCGGAAACACGGGGCCATCCGCGCCGTTCAACGGTTTGGCCTCCTAATTCAAGTAAGCAACAGCCCGCCATTGAGCGGGCTTTTTTTCGCCTGGAGATAAGCAATGGCAAGACTTTCAGAGAGCCGGGCAGGGAGCCGCAACGCGCTCGCCTTCCTTGATATGTTGGCTTGGGCAGAGGGCACCGGCACGTCACCGGCCACGGCCATGGATGGCTACGACGTGATCGTCACCGGCATCGACCGGAAGCCGGAGGTGTTCAAGGACTTCAGCGATCATCCCTTCGCCAAGGGTCGGAAGTCCAAGGTCATCAACAGCAAGGGGCTGACCTCGAACGCCTCCGGCCGCTACCAGCAGATGCTCAAGGACTGGCCGCATTACCGGGCGCTGCTCAAGCTGCCCGACTTCAGTCCGATCAGCCAGGATCTGCTGGCCCTGCAGCACGTCCGCGAATGTCGGGCGCTGCCGGACGTGCATGCGGGTCGAATCGAAACCGCCATCAAGAAGTGCCGGAACATTTGGGCCAGCTTGCCCGGGGCAGGGTATGGCCAGCGCGAGCACCGCCTCGAGGACTTGATCAAGCAGTTCCGCCTGGCGGGTGGGACTCTGTCCTAAGGAGGTGGCAATGGAGTCATTGACCGCCCCTTTGGATATTCGTTACGACGCTCAAGCCAGCAAAATCCTCGGTGCCGATCACTGGCGGGTGATCACGCCGTTCCGGTATTACCTGGGCGACCAGTACAGTGAGCAGTGGGTCACTGTGCCGGCTGGCTATCTCACCGATGGGGCGAGCGTGCCGCAGTTGGTGTGGAGTCTAATCCCTCCGTGGGGAAGCTACGGCCAGGCAGCCGTTGTGCACGACCTGCTTTGCGAATGCCTAGCGATTGTGGTCGCCGGCGAAGTGGTGAGCATCACGCGTAAGCGTTGCGACGAGTTCTTTTGCGAGTCCATGGGTGTGCTGAAGGTGCCGGAATGGAAGCGCTGAGTTATCTATCAGAGCATTAGTGTGTATAGACGGCTAACCCGCATCGACATGCCATCATCTAGCCCATTGAAACGAGAGCTTGAGTCAGCCTGGCAGGTATGTGGATAGAACTTGGAGTGACTTATCAAACGTCGACGCGTCACCTCACCGGAGCTCAAAGAGTTCTATGTGTAGGTTGGCTTGCGGAATCAGGTTGTCACGCATCAGTTCTCGAACCTGAATCAGTAACCCGTTAGGCCCACAAAAGCTGATCTGGATCTGTTGAGGCTCGGTCCAGGTAACTGCCTCGCGTAATGTTTCGGCCAGGTGACCAATGTCACCAACATTCCCTACAAATCGTACGTTTCGCATCTCAGCCATAGCTCGTAACTTTCCGGCAGAAGGAAAGGCCCGAGAAGGATTGAAGAAATAGATCAAGGTGACCTTGTCGAAGTCCTGAGCATTTGTGTCTTGTAACCAGGAAATAAAAGGTGAAATACCCACACCTGCCCCAATCCAGATTTCCCTTTCGGCTTGGGGCTGCCGTTTGAAGCGTCCATAAGGGGCGTATATATCTGCGTGCATACCAATTTTGACCTGATCGCGCAGTCTTTGGGTGTAGTCACCCAGAGCCCTGATCAGAAATTCGATCTGCCAATTTACCGCATGGGCGCTGGAAATCGTGAGCGGGTGAGGCTCACGCAGGCCTTTTTGCCTTATCGCAAGAAAAGCGAAATGCCCGGCTTTGAATGAAAACCCATTATGTACTGGTGCCAGAGTCAGATGTAGCGCGTCTTTTTCGCGGTTAACCGCAGTGACTATGTATTCTGCTCGCGCAACAAATGGATAGAGCGCAGTTTTGTAGACTGCTGCCGCCACCCCGAAACCACAGGTCAGGATTAACCAAATGCCCGAAGGACTCGATAGAGTGATAGGCGACTTAAAGCTCAACCAGTGAAGAATTACTAATAGAAAACGTGGGCCGGACATTTCTTACCACCACCGCCTATACCCAAGCCAACGTAACTAAATTGGCGTACCCGTCGTGTCCAGGACTTGGGTAATTCCAGAATAGGTGCACTGTTCCATGTGTCTAGGTTGGCCTTAACCACAAAGTGATATGTGGCGAATATCAGGGCCCATATCCCCAGCCATTTATGCGAATGGTAGATTCGGTCGAGCCCACCAAACAAGTCCTCGATAATACGCCAGCGGCTCGCCAATATGCAGGAGGTTGCCATGCAAATCAACGCTGTAGCACCGAATATTAAACTCAAAGTCGCTGAAGTCAGCCAGATTTCCGTGGGGGCGGAACTCAGTAGCGTAAGTGTAGTGATTAGCAAAATTCCGACAATGCTGTGCCAGCTTTTCAAAGCGAAATCTCCAATTGTTTGTACATCAATGTTATGTCTGTAGTTTTCATTCCGTGGAGGTTGTAGGTGATTTTCCTTCATCTGCTTTTTGGGGTAATGCACTTGAGTCGTCTAGCTGATTCAAGTGGAGTTTTATTAATCTCCTTAGAATTTGTGACATGGTAAGGTCAGACGACTCAGCAAGAGCATCCAGCTTTATTTTAGTTTGATGATCGATCAGTATCGTAAGACGCTCGGTTTTTTCCGGCATTTAAATCTCCTTTTCTATGACTTCTCCAATAGACATGAGAGCATCGCCTGTCAGGTAGTAACTTCCCGTCGAAAGGTACGAGGTTGAAGTTAGGGGAAGCCATCTGAGAATGCCTGGCAGGGTCAAATCAATCGACTCGTGCAACGGAGGCACTACGTAAACCTAAGTTTTTTTATTGTTTGTACCATAGTGAATGTCGCATCAGGTTTGTCGGTAAAATTTGTATGGCTTACAAGCTAAGCGAGTGATAAGTAAATCTCATTATCTCTACGAGCTTGGTTGGCGCGGAGGAATAGTTTATGATCGTGTTTTTATGGTAAAGTTAAGTACGTCGGTGTAGTCCCCTTTTTTTGTTGTTTTTATGACGGAAGTTCTAAATGTGGGTGAGAAGCAAGTGCGGCCGCTGCTGTCAAGTTTCAATTGTTCGTTTCCGGTATTGGGTAGCAACAGTGGAGTGTTTCGTCCGTCGTTTAACGTAAGGCGATAGGGTATTGTTTGTGACGAATCAGTAACGTTGCGCAACACGTAGTGATTGTTGGCCGTGCCGTTCTTGTTATCCGCGTCGATAACGAAGTACTCAGAAGAAACTGCGTCTGGTTGGTAGTGGAAGCATAATTGATCTTTGGTGTCAGTGAAGGTTTTGATATTTTCACCAACTGGTAACTC
The DNA here is from genome assembly GCF_033989915.1 of Pseudomonas sp. P5_152. NCBI lineage: Bacteria > Pseudomonadati > Pseudomonadota > Gammaproteobacteria > Pseudomonadales > Pseudomonadaceae > Pseudomonas > Pseudomonas sp. P5_152. The sequence continues at coordinate 5,223,335 of NZ_JASFAH010000002.1, forward strand.
TCCAAGATCCCAGTCTGGCGCAGTGACAGATATACTAATGTCCTTTTCGGGAGGTGGTGGCAGTGTAGGGTCGGTGATAAGTTTGCAATTACTGTTGTTCCCATTTAATGATATGTAGGCCGAGCCCGTGGTGTCACCTACGTCATCGCTGGTTGTGTAGTTTCCTGCGCGGATACTGATCGCAGGCCATTGGGCTAATTTTGACTTCTCGACTGTAACCGCTGCACGTGCAATGACGGCCTCTTCGTCCATCCAAGGGAAAACGTTAGATAAATTGTAGTAAATTTTATAGTCACCAGCGTCTCCACCGTTGGTTGGAACATCGTTGAGTGAAACTCGCTTTACTAGGACGTTGTTAGGATTACCATTGGCATCGTAGAGGTACACTAATAATGCGCGGGAGACAAATCTGTGCGGACCTGTGCGTCCTTTCGCATGGTTGTATTTGATAGTGGTGTAAAAAGTTGCATCGAGACTTGATTGGCGGACCTCGCAGTTGCTGTAACCGCTACTAACGTCAGCGAGGTTTAGTTTGAGTGCGAGTGTGTTGGTTGATGTTAGTGCGGTGGCAATAAGTAGTAAGCTTTTGATTGTTTTCGATGTTTTGTTGCATGACGTCTTCATGTGTGCTTCCATTCTAGTGTGGTGGTGTGTGGTGTAGGTTGAGAGTTGTTGTGTCTGGTTGTTCTTCATTGAAGTTTTTTGTGTTCTATACACTATGCTAGATAGAATTTACAGCTGTTTATAGTTGGAGAAGGTGTTCATAACGGTCGAGAGAGGCAAGGAAGTTGTTTAGACAAACCTACCGAATTTCCAGGCACGCTATGGGGGAAGTTTGGGTAGACGTTGAAGGGAGGTATCAGATTTCCATCGATTATCAGATCTTCTACCCGGTGCCGGAGGGTGCCGCTAGCTGTAAGTGTCGCTCCAGTGGCAGTGCACATAATTTCAATGCCATCATTTTTTTTGACTGGTAATTGACGTACCAATCCACTGAAACTAAGGTTGACGATGATGCCGGCTGCCTTTTCCAGGCCGGTATTCTTAATTCTGAGTATCGGCTTGACCTCAAGTCTATATACTGTTTCTTTCTGAACGGAATGCACGGGCTTTAGCGTAATATTTTTGCTCTGTCCGGGAGCTAAGCTTATTTGAAAGGGAAATGCATAAAGCGCCGGGGAGGGCATTAAACTTACAGGCTCAAGTTTCTCATCCTGAAGTGGAGCGCCAGGATTAGTGAGCCTAAATAAAGAAATCGTCACGTATTCCGCACGCTCGCTATTGTTAATGATTCTGGCGGTGACGGGGGTATTCGATATCTCGATTTCTTTCGGTAGTAAATCAATCATTGCCTCCGCGTTGGAGATACTGAGGAGTTCTGCTATGCAAATAATTGAAGCTAAATAAATAGAATGGCTTGAGGGGAGTTTCATGGAATGCGTACCACGGGCTCAAAAATTAAAGAAAGCACTCCACTGTAAGTGCCAGTAGTAGTTTTGAAGTCGCCTTCTGGCGGCATTGCTGTAATGGACAGGTCGTAATAGCCAATGGAGTCGTCACCAGGTTCCGCCACTGGGTTTTGAAACGACGAGTTTTTTCCCACCAGTAGAGGAACGCTTAAATCACCCTCATTGCCAAATTTGATCTCGGGATCAATAAAGACTTGTGACGGGTCATTAGTGTTCTGAATGCGTAAAGGTTCATCTAAGCGCACTTGGAATGTGCCGCTACTTGACAATATTCGTAACCGAGCTCCCACTGCGAAAGGTGTATCCCATCCCCCGAGTTGTTGGAGTTCAAGTCCTCGATCGAACCATCCCCCCTTGTCATCGGTAACCGTTAGGTTGTCAGCTTGGGTAATGTGTGCAGTAATATTGCTGCTGGTATCGCCATTCACTATAGTTGCAGAAAAGGCTACGTTGTTAAAAAAGGCAAAGACGAGAGATAGTCTTGCCAAGAAGTGAAGATGCATAGCAGTTACCCAGGGCTAGTGTGTTTGGGTGTTTTTCGCGTGATGTTTGAGTAAACACTGTCCTAACGACGAGTGGATTTACCTTGTATCACTCTAGTTGTGTTTGGGTTTTTGATAAATAACCACGCCGTATCCGATTTTTACCAATAGTGGCGGCGATCTCGTTTTATTAGCCTCTGCGGCGAGGGAAATGCGCTCCCGTGGGCGAAAAGTCACTCTCCATATTTGGTTTTTATCGTTCTGGTCAAGAATTTTTAGATGCATTTTGTATTTTTGGCTGGGCCCAAGGATCAAGCGATTTGGGACAACCAATAGACTAGGCTTTTCAACTTTTTCGATTGGGGTGAGAATCTCTTTAACATCGCCGGGATTGCTTAATAAAGATTGCTCGATGTTTAGGAAGAGTGGTGTATCACCGATGTTTTCCACAATCAGATCGCTAGTCGGGCGGCCTGGCTCAATGTATAACTCAGTATGAGATAGCTTAATAAGTCCAGCAGCATTCGCCGTGCCAACGCAAAATATACTAAGCAATACCAAAGCCCTCAAGGCTCGTAGGCTATTCAAGGACATGTTAGTGTCTGGGGTTGCCCATCAACTTGGAATTTTAATTGCGAGTCGACGAAGTGTTGTGGTGTTCCTGGGAACAGTGCAATGGTCTGCTTTGGTGTGCCTGAGGAGTTAGACAGCTCACTCAATATTTGACGCACATTACCATTGTTAACGAGCGTAAGACCGGCATTCTCGCAACGGTATGTCCAAGAGGAATGCTGTTTTGACGGTGCGGGCATATGGCGGACGAGCACTCCATAGCCGATAGATACGGACATAGGTGCAGTAATTTTATCATCCGGAGCTTCTTCGATTTTTATCGAACGGACCGGAACAACATAGAGTCGGTACAGTGCTTCCTGTTCAGGCTCGCCAAGAGACTTAAGAGTTACTACTCTACTCTGGTTTGGTCCTAGTGTTAACTTTTCAGGAGTGGCGATCAGACCAGGATGTGGTAATTCACCTAGTGACACTTTTTCCTCCGGGACTTGACCGGGGTTCATGACTTTTTGCACGCTCACGGACAGGTACAGTGTGCTGTCTCCCATGTTACGGAGGCTGATTTTCTGTTCATGGCTGTTGAACAGTTTAGTGCTGGCGGGCATAACCATTAGTTCGCCTTCGGCGGAGGCAGTGGTTGAAATAAACCAGTGAATGTTAAATATAAAGAATAATGCGAGTCGGGATTTCATAGTGGATGACCCTGCTGTGATTACGTTTAAAGGCAGTGGTAATAACTGTCGCTAACTTGCTTAAGATCGCACACATATCGCCGTCCTAGTTGTGTGACGTTGATCTTATCAAGCACGGATTTACTGAAGATGGAGAACAAGCCATTGGGATGTACTGTGTCCCCTGTTTCCTCAATGTTTCCACTGATGGGTGATCCAGCGGAATCAACCAAAAATCCGCTGTAGATCATGCTAATGTTTACGTTCGCCTCACTATTGTAAACTTGTCCGGGGTGCGAGCGAATAATGTTGGAAGGCACCTCAATGTTCATGTCCATATCTGAGCTATCGCTAAGTACGCGAGCGAATGGTACGTCACGGTAGCTATTGAGGGGGACCGCGTAGGTGCTATTACCGCCTACAGGGTAGCCTTCGACGGAAAAACCATATTGAGTATTAGCAACCTCCGGGGTCTTGAGTAACATAGCAGATCCACTATCGCTATAACGGCCCATCGCTATACCTTGTGTATTAGCCGCGACCATCCCTCGATAGTTAAAGTCGGCATTACTGGCCTGGTTGTCGTGTCCCAAATTGATAGACGTTTCACCTCGTGTCCCCGAACGAGCGCCATAGAGGTTGAAACTGTTTCGGTCATCAATGTGATTGGCGGTAACTCCAGCAGTTGTCGTTCCATAAGTGTCCTGATAGTCTTTTCGGTAATCTCCACTTAAGTGCGTTTGCCCACCTGAATGGGTAGCGCTGAAGGTGGCTTGTGATCGGTCTAAAGTCCAGGAAGTATTCACGTAAATGCCATAATCGTTACCGTTTTGCTGATATCCACCTTTTTGTATACCTACAGAGAAGGTCGACCAGAGCCCATTCGGGCGATAGTTCCAGCGTGTCTCGAGTTGTTGTGATTCTCCGCTTCTATATTTTTGATAGTTGTATGCGAGTGTGGTGCCCCTGAAATTTTGACTGTAGCTAAGACTCGAACTAGGCGAACTTCTGTAAAAGTGCGATATGTTATTGTTCTGGTACCGACTGGCCATGAGATTGCCTAGTTTCTGATGGCTTAGAGAAAAACTTGCGTAACCACCAGTGGACTGCTCACCGCTCAGCAAACCGACAGTTGGGGTGTATACCGTCTTTCCTATCTGCCCAGGGCGAGTGACGTTCACTTCACTCGCCATTCGCCCACCGCTTCCGCTGATGACAGAGGCATTCAAGAAAAGTTGTCGCAGGTTGCGGCTTACCCCACCTTCCAGCAGATGTCCGCCCGCGTCCAAGTTTTCACCAGCGGTCAAGTGCCATGAATTCTCTCCGCCGCCCGCAAAGTTAAGGTTGTTGATCTCTTGAGTTATCTGGCTAATCAAATTACCGTTTCGATCTACCAGTCGCACGTCCATAGAGTAATAACCGCCGGGGAGATCGGCTTCGCTAATTTCGTTGCGTCCAAGAGCGGCGGGCCGTTTTAGAATCAATCGCCCATTTCGGTAAAACTCATAGTTGCCCTCGGCGGTGGAGTAAAGCACCAGAGATTTCGCGCTGCGATCGGCCTGTAAATGGTTTTGACTCCCAAAGGTGACAAATTTGTCAAAGCTGGGAGATAGTAGAGTGTTTACAGAACCAGAAGTGTAGTCGATGCTGTTCTGTTTGCCGGCTCGCAAGTAAGTGCTGGTTAAATTTTTTTGTAAATAGAAAGTAGAAATGTCGTAGTTGTTGCTGCTGTAATTTTTCGAGCTCTGGTGTCCGCCATACCAACTCATATAGCCGAACGTGCGCGCAGGCATGCCGAGCCATGTATTACCACTGATGTTTGTGGCGCGATAGCCTTCTGAAGAAGCGCGTAGATCTACGGTTTGGTTATTAACCACGCCCCAATCTGTGTCGGGTACAAGATAATCATTTAATGAATCGCGAATGCTGATTGAGCGTTTGACTTTGTCGATGGTTATATAGTGGTCATCGAGTTTTAGATCACATCCACCTACGCAGCGGCTGTAATCTAACTTGTTTAGCGTTGCAGAAACGTTTCGAATCGTTTCATTTGAGATTCCATTTTGCTCGTATTTATATTCGTCGAATACTAGCGATTTTTTTAATGGCTCGTAAGTGATTACTCCAGGAAGAGTTCTGCCGTTGTAAATGCCAACATAGCTGGCGCCTTGTTCCATTTCTGCCTCGCTAAAGCCTTCAGGCACGCCATATGAAAATTTGACTTTCGCGAAAGCTGGAGATGAAGCCACAAGTAGTGTAGTTAGCAGAAATCTGCTAAATAAGCATCGAGCTTTAAAGGCGGGCATACTAAGATTTCTTATATTTCGCCATCAAGAAGCCTCGAGGTAAGTCGAGGCTAGTGTGATCAAGTAAAGCTACTAGGTTAACCCCCAGAAGCTGCAACTGGTTCAAAGATCATTACTAGGTCACCACTGTAACTACCGTTGGTGCTATTCGTGCCAACCTTTGTCGGAGCGGTCACACTGATATTGAGGTCGTGGACCTCGTCATAATCTGAACCGACTTTGGTGCTTTGTGTGATTTTTTGCTGAGCGCCGAAAGTTACAGCCTTGTCACCTGCAGCGCTGCCGAAGGTTACTGTTGGCGAGACCATTTCGTAGTTGCCGTTGGACATTTTAAGTTGCTGGCCAAGGCTGACGTTGAACTCACTATTCTTGCTGAATACTCGGACCGGCAGAGTCTTTTTGAACTCGGACTGTGTGTAATTTGTTGGTTCCAGCTCTTCAGTGCTGTACCAAGTTGAGCCATCAGGCTTGGAGACATACAATGCGTCGTTAATTTGCGCGGTCAAGGTGATTTTTTTTGAAACAGTATTTGTAGGCGCAGCATGGGCGGCGCTGATAAGGGTTCCCGCGATACCAAGGGCAAGAAGAAGTTTGCTAGCTTTCATCGATTTGCTCATCTATTTTGAAGGGTTGTTATGAGTGAACCATTAGCTCTGGTGTGGAGCGAGTTCACACATCAACTATAGGGTTTCCGATTAGTGAATCACATAGCCGACTTCCCAAAGTTCCTGCTGAAATTTCTTATAGTGAGTAGGAAATTTCTGACGAGCAAAGCGTTCACAATTAAAATTGTGAAGCAACACAAATGGAGTTTTCCACAGTTCCCACGAGCGGTAGTGACGGGTACTGCTGATCTAATACAGACCTAGGTGCTCAACGGTTTCTGCTCGGTTTTGGGCAAAGAAACACGAGGCGATCAGCGTTGAGTGATGGGTAAAGTGAATGAGGGTGGTAGCGTACTTCGTGATCAGGGCGTTGCCTTGGCCATGCTCATCTGGTGGTTATCAGTCTGTATGTCGCGATCAGCATGTTCTTGCTGATTCATAGGCTCGAGCTACTTGGGGGGGGGCGCTGTACCTTCAAAGCTACCCTATAGACTAAGAGGGGGGTTGGTCAGTAGGGTGTTAACTACGAAGGGCTGGGGATGTCCTGCGATTAAGGGATCAATGCGTTACGCTTTGCGAGCTCGGCAAGCTCTACGAGCGAAGTAGCGCCGAGTTTATGCAGTAAGCGGATTTTATAGGTGCTGACAGTCTTGTTGCTGAGATAAAGTTTTTCACCAATTTCCTTGTTGGAGTATCCCTGGGCCAGATACTGCAATACTGTGAATTCCCGATCAGTCAGTGAGCGTATCTGTTCACGCTCAGTCAGTTGTTCGGCCGAGTTGACACTGTCGGATGTCAATGGGGGGAAGAAATTGTACCCCAACTCTACAGCCTTGATCGCAGTAACCAGGCTGCCCAGGTCTTCTTCTTTATTGATGAATCCACGGGCACCTAGCTGGATGCAACGGCGGCAGATGGCTTCAGCGGTTTGAGATGTCAGCACCAGAATTTCACTACGCACTTTAAGCGCCTTGATACGGCTGATAACAGTGAAGCCATCAAGTTTGGGGATGCCAATATCCAGAATGACCACCTGCGGGTTCAACTCTTGAACCAACTGAACGGCGTCGAGGCCATTGTCGGCTTCGCCGACCACGCGCATACCGTGTTTCTCCATCAGGACCCTGACGGCAAGTCGAATCACCGGATGATCATCGACGATCAGTACGCTATGCATAGTTTGATTCAACCTTTTTTCTAGATTGTCTTGGGGCAGGACTACATTGGCTGTGAAAGATTAACACCGTTGACGGTATTGAGCGGAGTCTTGATTTCCCATACCCAAATTTCAGAGTTTTCTGCGGGTGGCGTGGGAAATTTCGTATGGATCTAGCCTGCACACGCACACACACTGACCACCCCTTTGCGTGTAGAACAACAATGCAAGACTTGACTATTTTGGTCTTGGAAGATGAGCCCTTCCAGCGCCTCGTTACCGTGACTGCGCTGGAAAAACTCCTGCCAGGCCCCATTTTACAAGCGGCGGATGGCAATGAAGCGGTTGCTGTCCTAGCTAACTGCAGTGCCGTGGACATTGTTCTCTGCGACCTGAAAATGGCAGGCATGGATGGCCTGGGATTTCTGCGTCAGGCGAGCAGTAGCGGTAAAGTGCGCTCCGTAGTGTTGTGCAGCGAGCTGGAACCGGTTCTGCGTCAGGCCACGGTGGCGATGATTCATTGCCTGGGGCTGAACTTCCTCGGTGATCTGGGCAAGCCCTTCAATCTAGAGGGCTTCAGCCATCTGGTCAAACGCTACAGAGAAGGGTCCAATGCGCCGCCCAAGTCTCTGTCAGCCGCTGAACTGCCAACCCTGAGTGATGTGCAGCGTGGTCTGGACAACGGTGAATTTGAGGCTTACTACCAGCCTAAAATGATGCTGCAGGGGGAACTGTTAGTTGGAGCCGAGGTGCTTGCTCGCTGGGCGCATCCGCAGTGGGGGGTGTTGGCTCCCGCGCATTTTTTACCGGTACTGGAGCAGCACAACCTGATCGACAGGATGTTCTGGCAACTATTTGAACAGGGCTTGGTCCTGTATCAACAGATGGCGGTGCAAGGCCGAGCGATCGGCCTAGCATTCAACTTGCACCCCGCACAGCTGGCGTGCACTGCGTTGATCGAGCGCATACCTGAGCTGCTCAAGCGCGCCAGTGTGCCGCCTGCCAGCGTGACATTCGAGATCATTGAGTCGGATCTGATGAGTGCTCCGGCCAGTAGTCTGGAAAACCTGGTGCGGTTGCGCATGCTCGGTTGCGGCCTTGCCATGGATGATTTTGGGGCGGGCTACTCTTCATTGAGTCGGCTCAGTGACCTTCCGTTCAGTCAAATCAAACTTGATCGTACATTCGTGCATAAGATGCAAAGCCAGCCCAAGTGTGCCGCGATTATCAGTTGTGCAGTGGCATTGGCGCGGGCCCTTGATATCTCGCTGGTTATCGAAGGTGCGGAGACTGTCGAGCAGCAGGCGCGGCTGATTGAGTTGGGTGGCACCATTGCCCAGGGGTACCTGTTTGCCCGACCGATGCCAGCAAATCATTTTGTCGCCTTCTGTCTGGAGCGGCAGATAGGTACCGAACAAGTAAATGTGACGGAATCAACGTAACGGCTTTGAACTATCATTGCCCCAGCCAACTCGGCTAGCCTACATCACGCTTTTACTCTTAGATGATCCGTAGGCAAACAACCGATTCCCTTATCCTAGGTACCTTTGGTCTCTGATCTCGCATGTATTTATTTCTTTTCTTTTTCTCCGTCAGCGTACTGTTGGACAATGCGCCGGCGGTGGCTGCATCCTTACCCCTGGCTCCGCAGGTGCTGTCCAGCCAACTGCGTATCGACCGCCAGGATATGCCGATTCCCGCAGAAGACTGGCATTGGCTGCGACACAAGGTTGAGCTAAAGGTTGGTATCTCGCCTAGTGAGTCAGCACCGTTTTCGGTCAATTCCCAAGACCATCAATACGAGGGCATCAGCGCTGATACCACAGCTCTGGTTGCACAGTTGCTGGGCTTGCAAGTGAAGATCGTTCCGTTCGCCAGCGATAGCGACGCCGAGAAGGCCGTGCAAGATGGCCGCGTCGATGTGATCAGCCGCCACGGCAGTCTTGAGCCGCGCCAGGATCTCCTGTTCAGCGTGCCCTACGCACGAGACCGCCTGGCCCTGTTCAAGCGCAGTGTTGAACCACGGCATTCACCCGCTGACCTTGCAGGCCTACGCGTGGCGGTTAGCGAAGAGCACAGCGAGGAGTTGAAACAGCGTTTCCCACGGGCCGACTTGCGGGTATATGCCGACCATGACAAGGCGATTGCTGCTGCCTCTTTTGGTCAAGCCGATGTCTATCTGGATGATCTGTACAGCGCCTATTACCGCATCAATCGCGCCTATTACGGCTATTTGCAATTTGAGCGTTTCAGCGACCTCGACGTAGGCGGCTACAGTTTTGCCCTGCAGTTGGACAACACGCGTCTGCAGCGGCTTATCAACGTCGCCATCAAGGCCATCGGTGAAGATCAGCTACGTAATCTTGCCAAGCGCTGGATTGGCAACAGTTTCATTCCCAGCGAAGACCCCCTCGTACTCACTACCGAGCAACTACGCTGGATCGAACGACACCCAGTCGCTCGATTGGTGATCAATGACGACTTGGCCCCCGGTGCGTATTTCGATTCGAGCGGGGTGTTTTCCGGTGGCGTCGCCGACATACTTGAAGTCGTAACCCTGAGTACCGGGCTGCATTTCCAGGTGGTGTCGCGCAGTGGTGGTTTCCCGCAGATTATCGAAGCGCTGCGCAAGGGAGAGGCCGATCTGGCCCTGATGACCCCAAGCCCCGAGCGTGAAGAGACCCTGCGCTTTTCCAGGCCGTTTCTTTCAAGCCCCTTTGTGCTACTCAGCAGTGTCGACCAGCAAGGCAAACTCGAGAGTCTGATTGACAAGCGGGTGGCGATTCCCACCGGGCACGTCGCCATCCAGCAACTGCGCAAGCGTTACCCCGAAGCGGTAGTGGTAGAGGCCGGCGGCTCACTGGACACAATGAACCTGCTCTATCAAGGCAAGGTCGATGCGGCCGTGGTGTCGATGCCTGCGGCGCGCTACTACATTGAGCGATTGTTTCGCGACAAGCTGGTCATTAACCAGGTGCTCGATGTCGGACCGGCGACGGTGAATTTTGCGATGCGTCGCGGGGAATTTGAGCTGCAATCGATCATCGACCAGGTCTTGCAGAGCGTGGGACCTGATGAGATCAATGCGATTGCCAGTCGCTGGCGCTCGCCACCGGGCATGAGCGGCCAGACCTGGGTCGATTACGAGCGATTGATCCGCGAAATTGTCGCGGGTGGCGTGTTGCTGCTGTTGCTGTTGCTGGTCTGGGTGTTCTATTTACGCCGGCAGATCAAGGCTCGGCTCAAGGCCGAACGCATGCTCAATGACCAACTGCAGTTTGTCGAGACACTGACCGACTGCATGCCCCCACCGTTGTATGTGCGCGATATCAAGGGGCGCATGCTGTCGTGCAACCGCAGCTACCTTGACAGCGTCGGCCTGCGCGCCGACCAGGTGCTGAACAAAACTGTGCGCCAGTTACCCAGAGAGAACTTTGAGAGTCACCCGGACTTTCATCGGTACTACCTGCAGGCGATGCGCGACGGCCAGACCATCGAGTCAGTGCACGCTGTTGTGCTGCAGGGCAGGGATGCGTGGATCAACCACTGGGTGCAACCTTTTCATGACTCCAAGGGCGTGATCAAAGGGGTGATCTGCGGCTGGCTGGACATCACCGAGCACCGTCAACTAGTGGAACAGTTGCAAGAGGCGAAGACCCATGCGGACGACGCCAGCCGGGCCAAGACCAGTTTCCTAGCCACCATGAGTCACGAAATTCGCACACCGATGAACGCCGTGATCGGCATCCTCGAGCTTGCACTCAAACGCGCCGAAAGCCAGCCGATCGACCGCGCCAGCATTGAAATCGCCCATACCTCGGCAAAGAGTCTGCTGGAGCTGATCGGCGATATCCTCGACATCGCCCGCATCGAGTCGGGACGTCTGAGTCTGTCGCCCAAGCGTGCCAATTTGCGCGAGCTGGTCGAGTCGGTGGCCAGGGTGTTCGAGGGGCTGGCCAGGCAAAAGCGCCTGAACCTGTTCCTCGACATCGATTCGAGCATCAATTGCGATGTATTGATTGATGCCCTGAGGTTCAAGCAGATACTGTCTAACCTGATCAGCAATGCCATCAAGTTCACAGAAGAAGGCTCGATCAAGATCAGTATTTCCGGGCTTCTGGACCCTGCCAGCTTGCTCAATGTCCAGCTCAGTGTCGAAGACACCGGCGTTGGCATCAGCCCGGCCGACCAGCAGCGTTTGTTCACGCCCTTCGTCCAGGCGCAACGTAATGTACAACAGACCGAAGGCGCGGGCTTGGGCCTGGTGATCTGCCGTTCGTTGTGCGAAATGATGGGGGGGAGAGTGGAGCTGACTAGCACTCTGGGGCGTGGCACCCGGGTTGATGTGGCGATGCGCCTGCAGGTCCTTGAGTACATTGCTGTGCGCCAGGTGCCTGCGTTGATCCAGGCCAAGTCAAGGCACCGATTGCAAGTACTGATAGTGGATGACCACCGGGTTAATCGCCAGGTGTTGCACGAGCAGTTGGATTTTCTTGGGCATGACGTCTGCGAGGCGGAAAATGGCCAGATGGCCTACGAGCGCTGGAACGAGCAGCCCTTCGATATCATTATTACCGACTGCCACATGCCCGTGATGACTGGGGCCGATCTCGCTCGGGCGATACGTCAGGCTGAACGGGAGCGGTGCGCAGAGGCTTCGGTGATCATCGGCCTGACTGCCGACGCCCTGCCAGAAGAGATCGAGTTGTGCATCCAGGCCGGCATGAACGACTGCCTGATCAAGCCGCTCGGCCTGGATGAACTGGACGCCCGCCTGCTAGCCCTTGGGCCAGAGGCGGAATTTGACCCAGTACCGCTTGAGCATCGCCCGCAAGGGCAATTGATTGCACCATCTGAACACAAAAAACTGCTCGACCTGGGGCCTCTGGAACTGTTGATCAGCAGTGAACCGGTGAAATTCCGGCAGATCCTCGACGAACTGATCCATAACAATCGCAAAGACTGCCAGACCTTGAACGCATTGCTTGAGGAGCGTGATGTCGAAAAGCTGAATGAGCGAGCGCATCGCATCAAAGGTGCTGCGCGGGTGGTCAAGGGTGAGTTGTTAGTCGAATGCTGTCAGCGCCTGGAGGCCGTGTGCCTGGACCCGCAGGCGACATTTGAGCAGTTGGAGGAGGCTGTGGCCAGGATCGAAGCTGCAATTGGTGAGCTAGAACAGGCGCTGCTATCGTTTCAGAAATCCTGACAACCGCTGCGGCGAACGATTGCCGGTCAGCTGCGCACATCTTCATGAACTGTAAATGCCACGCTACCGGGAGGGACCGCAAGCAGGCCCATACGGGCTCGAGCCATATTTTATTGTGCGGGATTGTCTGGTGACTCTTGCAATTGGCGGATTCGATCAAGGTGAGGTTGGCCTCGGTCATATAGGCTCTACCTAGCCAATATGAACCGTTCCTGGTTTCTTAGGAAGCGAGCTGGTTTTCGATGATCTTGTACAGTGCGGAGGGGAGCAGGTCTGAATTTATCCTCCTCCGTGGGGTTATCGGCGCAGTAGGGAGATTGGAAGTGGTGGTCGTTCGGCAGGGCGCTGGGGCGGGAGTACTACTGTAGGAATATACAACGCTAAGTTATTGATTCTTATAGGACCATGTGGGTGTTTTGTAACTTGCGACAATCATCTATTTTTCCTTGTAGATCAATAAGTTATACCTGTTTAAGGTTCACCTTGACATGGTGGGGGTCGTTGGTTCGAGTCCAATCGCGCCTACCAAACAAAATCCGCTCTGCTGGGCGGTCTAGAAGGGCTCACCGAAAGGTGGGCCCTTTTTTGTTGTCTGTGATTAATGCCAGCTAGTCATTCCGACTGATAAAGCGCGCAGCGCATCACGACCATCCCGATGTCAGCCTTGTCAGTACGGAAGGGAATTTCGCCCAGTGCCTGAAATCCGCAACTTTCATAAAAACGCTGGGCATGGCTGTTGGACTTCAGCACATCCAGCCATAGGGCGCTTTCCTTGCGGGTTTTTGCTGACTGCTGAATGAACTGCAGAAGCTGTTTGCCGTAGCCTTTGCCCGCCTGAGACTTGAGGAAGTAAATTTTCTGCAGTTCAGCGCCAATCTCGCCAGACACGGGGATCGCTCTGGACCAGTTGACCTTTGAAAAGCCTATGGCTCGGCCTTCCTCGTCGAATACCAGGAGCCAGTTGTGGTGGGTGGATGCTTCGATGGATTTCTCAAGTTCGCAGATTGAGAAGTCCTCGTTGAGGAAGTGCTGCATTCCTGCGGCGGTCCACAGGTCAGAAAAGTGCTCTCGGTACGTCTCGATACCGAGGTTGCGAAGTACGTGGATGTCTTCCCTGGTGGCTTCTCGAATGGTGATCACTGCCTGCTTCCTGCATTGGGTTGATACTGATCAATACCGGGAGAGGCAGACGAATACAAGAGCGAGCGACTTCAGTACTAATCCCTTCTACCCAAGCCCATTCTCTTTGGTCTTGAGCGACCACTTCACATTGGACGCCCGTCTTGGTGGCTGCAATTCTGCGCTTCAGCCCGCAGAGGCTGCCCTCAAGGAAAAGGAGTCGGTCATGCTCGGTCACTACGCGCAATACAGTCAGCACTACATCACTACCTTGATGATCGTCACCACGCTGTTTTTTGCCCTGCCGATCTTTATCGCGCCCATTGCCTGGGCTCGGGCGATGCGTTGGACGATTCCCGAGCAGCGGCACCTGGCGATCTATTTTGGCCGCTGCCTGGGGGCGTTCATCCTGGTGGTGGAAGTGGCGATGTTGCGTTCTGCAACTACCGGCACCAGTTTCAGCTATGCGTTTGACATGCTGTTTGTGGTGTTCACGCTGATGTTTGTGGTGCATGTGTATGGTGCGATGAAGCGTATCCAGCCCATTACCGAAACCCTGGAGATTGGTTTCTGGATGATCCTGTTAGTGCTCAATACGCTGTTTTATCCGGCAACGTCGATCACCCTGTAGGGCTCAAGCCTGGGCTGTTACGGTTCCCTGCGCGTCGCGCAATATTCGACAATCAGTGCCGAAATCGCAGCCACTATCGGTTGATCCGCTTCAGGCGCGGCAAACAGCCGGAACTGCGCATCAGGCAAGTCCGGCAAGCCATGCTCGGCACCCAGCGCCACCAACCCCTGGCCCAATTGACTGGCCGCCATCGGTGCCAGCGCAAAACCTGCCAACACCGCAGCTCGCAATCCGGCAGTGCTGGTGCAGGACATTGCCGTACGTTGGGGGATGCCCGCCTGGGCCAGGCGTGTCAGCGCCACCTCGCGATAAGGGCACGGCTCTGGGAAGAGCGCCAGGGGCAGGGGGTTGGGTAGCGAGGTCACGGGCTGCGCCGGACCTGCCCACACCAGGGGTTCTTGCCACAGCAGTTGGCCCGGTTCGTCGGTTTCGCAGACCGAGCCGATCACCAGCTCCAGATGACCTTGTTTCATCTGGTTAAGCAAGGTGCCGGGGATGCCCACCTGGATGTCGATTTCCAGGCCCGGGTACTGCGCGGCGAAAGCTTGCAGCGTGCGCAACAGCCGCGCCTCGACAAAATCCTCGGACAACCCGATTCGCAGTCGCCCGTGAAAGGGCGTGCGAGTCAGCTCCGCCCAGGCGTCCCGGTTCAGCGCAAGGATCGTGCGGGCATAGCCGATCAGGCGTTCGCCGTCGGGCGTCAATTGCTGGGAGCGGGTGGTGCGTTTGAGCAGCGGTTTGCCGATCTGCTCTTCCAGGCGTCGCAAATGACCGCTGACCGCGGACTGGGTCAGGCTCAGTTTGTCGGCGGCGCGGCTGAAGCCGACTTCATCGACCACAGTGACAAAAGTCTTGAGTAGCAGGATGTCGAACATAGTTGTATTCGTGATCAATTGAGCAATTAATTACGATTTATATTTCAAGTGGCGCTATGTTGCAATGCCCTCCAGATTCCCATCCTTGAGGTCATCCATGGCTAGGCTTGTACATATTGAGTGTTCGCCCCGTAAACAGCGTTCGGCATCCCTGCAGGTTGCCCGCAGTTTCATCGCGCGTTATCAGGAGCATCACCCGGACACCGAAATCGTCACCCTCGACCTGTGGGCCATGGCACTCCCGGAGTTTGACCAGCATGCCATGGACGCCAAGTACGCCGGGCTCGCGGGCACAGCCTTGACGCCCGCGCAGCAAGTCGCCTGGAGCACCTTGAGGGCGTTGGCCGAGCCGCTGCATCGTGCAGACCTGCTGGTGCTGTCCGTGCCGTTGTGGAATTTCAGTATCCCTTACAAGCTCAAGCACTTCATCGACCTGGTGTCGCAGAAAGACCTGTTGTTCGGGTTCGACCCCGAGCGTGGCCTGTATGGCTTGCTGCATAACAAGAAGGCCGTGGTGGTCTACGCCCGCGGCCTGGATTTTTCGTCGCAGTCGAGCACGCCGGCACAGTACTTCGACTTCCAGGAGCCTTACGTGGCGGCTTGGCTGCAATTTATCGGGATCAGTGATTCCCACGCAGTGATTATCGAGAAAACCATCTTGGGCGAGGCGCAGGATTTACCGGCTCGCGAGGCTGCGACTGAGCAGGTCAGGCGTTTGGCGGACAGCCTTTGTCACAGTTAAGTGGCACTGACGTCAGGTGGGGTAGGCGTTCGGCGTTGAGTCGCTGGCATGCGGCCTCGGCCTCCAGGCGGCTGGGGTAGGTGTGTTGCAAGCGCAGCTTGTCCCGGTTGTCGTAGAGGTTAAATCCTGTGGGGGATGCCTTGCAGTAGGAGCGTTTGCCTGTGCGCAAGGAATGGGTCTGGGCAGGAATCGCCGGCACTACAACAAATCTTGGAACCATGCTCGCCTCCTCTGACCCGCGTGAACGTGAGTCTAAGCAATAGCGGCAACTTGCCACTAGATCAAGGTCGTGGGCTGAAATTCCGATGGGCAACCGTTTTTACCGAAGGTTTACCTGTTCGCTGCTGGAAGGCAGCGGCTCGTATTCGTGATGATGCAGATGGCGGTACCAGCCACAGGCGGCCATGCCGAGCGTGATGACAACCAGGGTGGAAAATGCGGTGGCAGCGTAGATGATCACAAGTGTTGCAAATCCTTGCAGGGGTGGTCCGGCAAGCGTAGTTCCATTACGCCATCTCAGAATGTAGGACAAGTCGTTTTGTTCGGAGGATTTTATTTTTGGTGTTGATTTTAATCGGGCTGCGATTAGCGCCTGGCAAGCGAAGTCCGACGCGATGAACTACTACTGACGCAGCTGTTTTTTCCGTCCTGAAAGGGGAGTCAAACCCATGGCTGTTCACTGGTTGCTTGCGGCGGTTCATCTGTTGGCCTATGGCCTCGCGTTGTGGGCGGTGCTGGCCCGTGCCACGGCTTTTCGACGAGTGACGGCCGATGGCGGCGGGGCCCGCAGCGTGTTGCTGGCCGACAACTTCTGGGGCGTTTCGGCGATCGTCCTGTTGCTGACGGGAGGGCTGCGGGCCTTTGGCGGCTATGAAAAGGGCACGGACTACTATCTGCATCAGCCGTTGTTCCATCTGAAAATGAGTTTGTTCATCATCATTTTGCTGCTGGAAATTGCGCCCATGCTGGCGTTGATCAAATGGCGGATCGCATTGGGCCGGCAGGCTCCGATCGATGTCGGGCGCACAGCGCTGTTTGCCCGTATCTGTCATGTCGAGGCGTTGTTGATTGTGCTGATGGTGGTAGCGGCCACGGGCATGGCGCGCGCAGTGACGTTCGGCTGACGGCTTGGGCGGGCGTCGGTTTCGACGGGAGAAAAGAGAATCGGCTGACAGCGTCGTCTGGGGAGATCCCGTTAGTATCGACGTTGTTGGTGAGGCGCAGAATCTTTAGCCAGCCATTACTCTAAAAAGCAGGCTGGCTACTGATTGCTGTTCAGGCTCAGGTTTGCGGTTTTTCCGGGGCAGTCAGGCCTGCCTGGATGCGCTGGTAGATTTCTTCTCGATGCACCGCAACGTCTTTCGGGGCATTGATGCCGATTCTGACCTGCTGGCCGCTAACGCCCAGAATGGTGATGGTAATGTCGTCACCGATGTTTATGCTTTCACCGACTTTGCGGGTGAGTATCAGCATGATCTTCTCCTTGATAGCTTTGTAGGGCACCTGACACACGTGCAGATGTCGGTAATACGTATAGATTAGTGCGAAGTGTCACGGTTTGGGTGCTTCTTTCTGACGCGTAGACGCTGCATTAATTCCCGGGGTGCGACTATACAGAGGCTGCAATCATCATTCTCGTTGTTTTATCCCCTGTTTGCTTGGGTTGAGAGGCTTTTTTGAGTGATAAGATCTGCGCCTTTGGTATTCAGGGGGAAAAGCTGTGCGCAAATTGATGTGGGTGATCGCGGTGTTGGCGCTGGCCGGGTGCGGTGAGCAGGCCGGGCAAGGGCCGAAGAAGCCCCAGGCGGCGGTTGTGGCCAGTCCGGCAGAGGTCGCTGTACCGCAGTGGGATGTGTTGGTGCAAGGTTCGACTCCGCAGGCTGTCAGCGATCTGACCGGGTGGTTGATCGAGCATAGCTTTGTTTCCTACGTCGTCACGCAAGACGGCAAACAACGTGTGCTGGTAGGGCCATTCAATTCCAAGGCTGAGGCTGAGTCACGCCAGGCCCAGGTGGCCGCCGCCCTGGTCAAGGCGAAGAAACAGAACATCGAGACCCTGGTCATCGAGCACAACAGCCTCAAGTAATGCCTGCCTAAAGGGTGAGCGACGTTATCCGTCTATAGGGGATAACGACTCATCACCCTCAGGGAGGTCCCCATGGCCCGCGCTGCCCCTTACACAGTGTTCGACGCCGTCCTGCAACGAAAGCAGGAGCTGAGCCCGCATCTGAAGCGCGTGACGCTGGCCGGCCCCATGGTGACCGGCATGGCCACCTGGGCATCGGACCAGCGTTTCACTGCCGAGCAGCCGGTGGTTTTGAAGGGATGCCGCCGATGGAGTTGGGGCAACTGCTGCTGTCATGAGTGTGCGCAAGTATTTGGTCGGTGAGCGCAAATGCTCAACCTCATGGGGTACTGGCGTTACAACAAGGCTGGAAGCTAGCTTGTCAGGGGCCCGGGGCGCTATGCCCCGGGCCTTGTCTTAACTGCAGAGCTTCATGTCTACCGGGCCGACAAACTCGTTGGCGCGACCCATGACGCAAGCCACCTTCTGGTTACGCTGGCGCTCCCAGACTTGCACCGGGTAGGTCTTGTTCCAGGCCTCGTACAATTGCCGATCCTGCTTGGACAGACGCAAGCCGTACTGCTTGCTCATGTAGAAGTAGGTGCGGGCGATCATGCCGCGGATGGATGGGCGCGGCATGACCTTCTTGGCCTTGAAGTCGACCTGGGTCAGGCACGAACCATATTGCCCGCTTTTTACCGGCAGCCAGCCGAAACTGAAATTGCTGCGGTCGCCGTTGACCTCGCCGATGCTGGGCACCAGGTTGTGCAAGTCGGCCTCGGCGCGCTGGTAGGTCGGATCATGGCGGGTACAGTTCTGCCGCCCACCTTCCTGCCAGCACTGGCGCAGATGGCCGATCTGCCAGGCCGGCACTATGTGTTCCCATTCAATACGTGCCGCGCGGTTGGCGTTTTTCCGTGGCACGTAGCCACAGGCCGCGAGGTCGACCCGATTGCCGGTGTACTTACAGCCGCAGTAGAACTCGGTGGACTGCGGCGCGTAGAGCGTCCAGGCGATCTTTTTCGCTTCGTTAAACGTACGTGGCGCCTGCGCGTGTGCGCTGGCCGCCACCAGGAGTAGCAGCAAAGCAAAACAACGAACCATCATCGACTCAATCTTCCTTCGGCACTACCCAGAAAATCTGCACGCCACCGTCGTCGCGGTGGGCGAGGGTGACGTTGTCGTTCTCGGCGATTTCCTCAAGCAGGCGTTCCCACTCATCAATCGGCTCATCGGGGAGACGGAAGATCAGTGCAGCCTTGGCTTTTTGTGCGTTCGGCGAATTGATGATTTTTTGAATGCGTAGACCCATGCGTTCGTAAGAACCAGGTGGGTTGCTGTTTGCTTGGGAGGTGGCCACGGGATAGTCCTTATTAAGCTGTACGTGCATACAGTATTTAACTGTAAGCATTTTCGCAACTGCTTAAAATTCAAGAAGATCTCTCAGACCACAGGTTTTGCGTTTTAGTGTGCGTCGGCAGGTTTTTTTTGCAGTGCTGGCGCCAGGGTTGGCGCTGACTCGCCCGGGCGGGCGAGTCAGGAGGGCAAGCGTGCAACCCGGGCGGGTCGCACGCACTCAATCAGTATTCCCAGAACATCCGTTGCAGCTCTTTGCTGTCGGATGTCTTGGTCAGGGCAACCATGGCCAGGATCCGGGCTTTTTGCGGGTTCAGGTCATGCGCCACGACCCAGTCGTATTTGTCGTCTGGCTGCTCTGCGTTACGCAGGACAAAACCGCCGGCATTGACGTGGGAAGAGCGGATGATCTGCACGCCATCCTTGCGCAGGGCTTGCAGGGACGGCACGACGCGCGAAGATACCGAGCCATTGCCGGTGCCGGCGTGGATGATCGCCTTGGCGCCGGATTGAGCCAGGGCCTTGTACGCGGTGTCGCTGACGTTGCCGTAGGAGTAGGCGATCTCTACGTCAGGCAGGCTCTTGATGGTCTTGATATCGAATTCCGAATCCATGGTGTGGCGCTTGGCCGGCAGGCGGAACCAGTAGGATTTGCCTTCGACGACCATGCCCAGCGGGCCCCATGGGCTCTTGAACGCTTCAGTCTTGATGTTGACCATTTTGCTGACATCACGACCCGACTGGATCTCGTCGTTCATGGTCACCAGCACGCCCTTGCCGCGTGCGTCCTTGCTGCCGGCTACCGCGACGGCGTTGTACAGGTTGAGCATGCCGTCTGCCGACATGGCAGTGCCTGGGCGCATCGAGCCGACCACGACGATTGGCTTGTCGGTTTTTTCCACCAGGTTGAGGAAGTAGGCGGTTTCTTCCAGGGTGTCGGTGCCGTGGGTGATGACGATGCCGTCGACGTCCTTGCTGTCAGCCAGCTCGGCCACGCGGCGGCCCAGTTGCAGCAGGTTTTCATTGGTGATGCTCTCGGAGGCGATTTGCATCACTTGCTCACCACGAACATTGGCCACCTGGCTCAGCTCGGGTACGCCGGCGATCAGTTGCTCGATCCCGACTTTGGCGGCCTGGTAGGTCGCGCTGTTGGCGGCACTGGCGCCAGCGCCGGCAATGGTGCCGCCGGTAGCGAGGATCACCACATTCGCCAGTTTTTGCTGGTTGGCGACTTCTTTTGCCTGCAGGGCTGTCGGCAGAAGCAGCAGGAGGGCCAAGGCGCCCGGAACAAGGGTGTTGAAGGCAGATTTCATTATTTTCTCTCTAATAGTGATGACGGTGCTGATGCAGGTTCATCTAGATTCCCCCAGGCCGATCTGTATGCCGGGGGTAGGGGGTTAGAGCAGGATTTGTACCAGCCGTGAAGAAGACTCAATAAACTTATAAATAATTGATTTATAACGATTAAATATAGATCCTCGAGGGCAATGTAACGAGGCATGTCCGGAATTCCGACGAAATCTGCGAACGGCGTTCGGTTGTCCGAAAAGTCCTACTGAGTTTGGGTAATCTTCCTACGTCACTGGCAATGAAGGACTCTCAAGAAAACGCTGCGCCGGCCGATGTTCCTTGAAGGATCATTTTTCCAAGGAGCTCAGATGACCATTGCAATCGGTTCAACCCCTGGCCTGACGGTTCGTGTCAGCGACAAACCCCTGGTGATTGTCCAGACGTCCGACAAGGCACTGGCAAACGCCTCGGGCGAAGTGCTGCCGGTCGAGGAGGAGGGCGCTGGTAAACCAGTGGTCAGCTCCAGGCAGCAGGCCGAGCCAAGTCCGTCCTCCGCAGAGTCCGGTGGCAATGTCCTGGTGCAAGCTCTGCAAAAGCGCATGAAGGAATTGCAGGCGTTGTTGCAAAAGCAACAGGAGCAGTTGGCTGCTGCCCAGGCTGCGTCCAACCTGGCGCCTGAAGCCAAGGCGACGATGGTCGCGGGCATTCAAGGGCAGATTGCCTCAACCAGCGCAGCCCTGATGCAAACCGCGGCGGCCCTGGCCAAGGAGCTGGGCAAAGGTTCGTCCGGCGGATTGGTCAACACCACCGCTTGAGTGTCCAGGCCTTGGCCAGTCGTTGACAAATAGCGGCAGGGTTCGCATAGTTCGGTCTACGCAAACGTTTGCGCAGCGGTGCCTGTGAAGAACAGCAATGGCTGTGGTGCTGCGGGCGATGCACGCGTTGCTCACAATAATCATAAGATCGGAGTGAACCCATGAAGCTGCCATTCGCTGGACGTCTTCTTGCTGTCGCTATGCTGGCTGCCGCCGCCACCGCTGTGCCCCTCTCTTCGGCTTTCGCCGACACCCCTGAAAAACCCAAGGTCGCCCTGGTCATGAAATCCCTGGCCAACGAGTTCTTCCTGACCATGGAAGATGGTGCCAAGGCCTACCAGAAACAACACCCTGGCGATTTTGACCTGGTCTCCAACGGGATCAAGGACGAAACCGACACCGCCAACCAGATTCGTATTGTCGAGCAGATGATCGTTTCCAAGGTCAATGCGCTGGTGATTGCGCCCGCCGACTCCAAGGCGATGGTGCCGGTGATCAAGAAGGCCGTCGACGCCGGTATCACCGTGATCAACATTGATAACCAGCTCGACCCGGATGTGCTCAAGAGCAAGAACATCAGCGTGCCTTTTGTCGGTCCGGACAACCGCAAGGGCGCACGCCTGGTTGGGGAATACCTGGCCAAGCAACTCAAGGCCGGTGACGAAGTCGGCATCATCGAAGGGGTTTCCACCACCACCAACGCCCAGGCACGTACCGCGGGCTTCAAGGATGCGATGGAGGCGGCGCAGATCAAGGTGGTGTCTCTGCAATCCGGTGACTGGGAGATCAACAAGGGCAATCAGGTTGCCTCCTCGATGCTCAGCGAATACCCACAGATCAAGGCCCTGCTGGCCGGTAACGACAGCATGGCGGTAGGCGCCGTTTCCGCAGTGCGAGCAGCCGGCAAGGCGGGCAAGGTGCAAGTGGTGGGTTATGACAACATCAATGCCATCAAACCGATGCTCAAGGACGGTCGTGTCCTGGCCACCGCCGACCAGTTCGCAGCGAAACAGGCGGTGTTTGGCATCGAAACCGCGCTGAAAATCCTCAAGGGCGAAAAGGTCGACAGTGGCCCACAAGGCGTGATCGAAACGCCGGTTGAACTGGTCACCCAATAACCCGTCTGGCATCACAATAGCGCTCGCCCGTGCGGGCGAGCGCATGGAGAGTTTGTTATGTCAGTGAGTGCCTCGAGCGCGGTCCTTGCGGTCAGCGGTATCGGCAAGACGTATGCGCAACCGGTGTTGGCCGGCATTGACCTGACGCTGATGCGCGGCGAAGTGCTGGCGCTGACCGGTGAGAACGGTGCCGGCAAAAGCACGCTGTCGAAGATTATCGGCGGCCTGGTCACCCCGACTACCGGGCATATGCAGTTCCAGGGCCAGGAGTATCGCCCGGGCAGTCGTGCCCAGGCCGAAGCCTTGGGGATCCGCATGGTTATGCAGGAACTTAACCTGCTACCAACCTTGTCGGTGGCGGAAAACCTGTTTCTCGACAACCTGCCCAGCAACGGCGGCTGGATCAGTCGCAAGCGCCTGCGCAGTGCGGCGATCGAGGCCATGGCGCAGGTCGGCCTCGATGCAATCGACCCGGACACGCTGGTGGGGGAGTTGGGCATTGGTCATCAGCAAATGGTCGAAATTGCCCGCAACCTGATTGGCGACTGCCATGTGCTGATTCTCGACGAGCCGACAGCCATGCTGACGGCCCGTGAAGTCGAGATGCTGTTTGAACAGATCAGTCGCCTGCAAGCCCGGGGCGTGGCGATCATTTATATCTCCCATCGGCTCGAAGAGCTGGCACGGGTGGCCCAGCGCATTGCGGTGTTGCGCGACGGTCAACTGGTCTGCGTCGAGCCGATGGCCAACTACAACAGCGAGCAACTGGTCAACCTGATGGTCGGCCGCGAGCTGGGCGAGCACATTGACCTGGGGCCTCGGCAGATGGGTGCCGCGGCGCTCACCGTCAACGGTTTGAGTCGGGCGGACAAGGTGCTGGATGTGTCTTTCACGGTGCGCGCCGGGGAAATCTTCGGCATTTCCGGCTTGATCGGGGCCGGGCGTACCGAGTTGCTGCGCCTGATTTTCGGCGCCGACGCGGCGGACAGCGGCACGGTGGCCCTGGGCTCTCCTGCGCAGGTGGTGAGCATCCGCTCGCCGGCCGATGCGGTGGGCCACGGGATCGCGCTGATCACCGAGGACCGCAAGGGTGAGGGCCTGCTGCTGACGCAGTCGATCAGTGCCAACATCGCCTTGGGCAACATGCCGGAGATTTCCAGGGGCGGGATCGTCAATCCGGGCGCAGAGACCGCGCTGGCACAACGGCAGATCGATGCCATGCGCATTCGCAGTTCCAGCCCGACCCAACTGGTGGGCGAGCTGTCCGGCGGTAACCAGCAGAAGGTGGTGATCGGCCGCTGGCTCGAGCGCGAGTGTACGGTGTTGATGTTCGATGAGCCGACTCGCGGTATCGACGTAGGGGCCAAGTTTGATATCTACGCCTTGCTCGGCGACCTGACGCGTCAAGGCAAGGCGCTGGTGGTGGTTTCCAGCGACCTGCGTGAACTGATGCTGATTTGTGACCGTATCGGCGTGTTGTCGGCGGGGCGGCTGGTCGAGACCTTCGAGCGCGACAGCTGGAGCCAGGATGATTTGCTTGCCGCCGCTTTTGCCGGCTACCAAAAACGTGATGCGTTGCTCAACGAAGCAGCGCCTAGGGATCTTCCATGAAAACTGCAGTGTCCGCTGGCAAACGTAGTGGCAACTTTTACGGTCTGGGTACCTATCTGGGCCTGGCAGGTGCCTTGCTGGCGATGATTGCGCTGTTCTCGGCATTGAGCAGTCATTTCCTGTCGTACGACACCTTCAGCACCCTGGCCAACCAGATTCCCGACTTGATGGTGTTGGCGGTCGGCATGACGTTCGTGCTGATCATCGGTGGGATCGACCTGTCGGTGGGCTCGGTGCTGGCCCTGGCGGCATCCACGGTCAGCGTGGCGATCCTCGGCTGGGGCTGGAGTGTCCTGCCGGCAGCGCTGCTGGGCATGGCCGCTGCGGCACTGGCCGGAACCATTACCGGCTCGATCACCGTAGCCTGGCGCATTCCCTCGTTCATCGTGTCGCTGGGGGTGCTGGAAATGGCCCGCGGCGTGGCCTACCAGATGACCGGCTCGCGTACCGCCTACATCGGCGATGCCTTCGCCTGGCTGTCCAATCCAATAGCCTTTGGTATCTCGCCGTCGTTCATCATCGCCCTGCTGATCATCTTCATCGCCCAGGCGGTGCTGACTCGTACCGTGTTTGGGCGCTACCTGATTGGCATCGGCACCAACGAAGAGGCGGTGCGCCTGGCGGGGATCAATCCCAAGCCGTACAAGATTCTGGTGTTCAGCCTGATGGGGTTGCTGGCTGGAGTCGCGGCGCTGTTCCAGATATCGCGCCTGGAGGCGGCTGACCCGAATGCCGGTTCCGGCCTGGAGCTGCAAGTCATCGCGGCCGTGGTGATCGGCGGGACCAGCCTGATGGGCGGGCGCGGTTCGGTGATCAGTACCTTCTTCGGCGTGCTGATCATTTCCGTACTGGCAGCAGGGCTCGCGCAGATTGGCGCCACTGAACCGACCAAGCGCATCATTACCGGTGCCGTGATCGTGATCGCGGTGGTGCTCGACACCTATCGCAGCCAACGCGCCCGGCGCCGGAGCTAACCATGGCAACGATCAAGGATGTGGCGGCGCTCGCGGGGATTTCCTACACCACGGTGTCGCATGTACTGAACAAGACCCGTCCGGTGAGCGAGGAGGTCAGGCTGAAAGTCGAGGCGGCGATCCAGCGCCTGGACTACGTGCCCAGCGCCGTGGCTCGCTCGCTCAAGGCCAAGACCACCGCGACCATCGGCCTGTTGGTGCCCAACAGCCTCAACCCGTACTTCGCGGAATTGGCCCGGGGCATCGAGGACTACTGCGAGCGTAATGGCTACTGCGTGATTCTGTGCAATTCCGACGATAACCCGGACAAGCAGCGCAGCTACCTGCGGGTGCTTCTGGAAAAGCGCATCGACGGCCTGATCGTCGCCTCCGCCGGTGGTGACAGCGGGCTGGCCCAGGGCCTGGCGGGCGTGCGTACGCCGATGGTAATTATCGACCGCGGGTTGGAAGGGCTGGATGCGGACCTGGTGCGCATCGATCACGAGTACGGAGCCTACCTGGCAACCCAGCACCTGCTGCAATTGGGCCATCGTGACATCGCCAGCATCGGCGGTCCGGCGCACACCAGCGTGGCCCAGATGCGCCTGGCCGGTTTCTGCCGGGCGCTGAAAGAGGCGGGGGTGCAGGTGCCGACCGAGCGCATGCTCGAAAGCGACTTCACCAGCACCGGCGGTTACAACGCGGCGGCCACGCTGCTGGCGAGCAACCCACCGACGGCGATTTTCGCCGGCAACGACATGATGGGCATCGGCGTGCTGCGCGCGGCTGCTGAACGCAACATCCGGGTGCCGAGCGAGCTGTCGGTGATCGGTTTCGACGACATTCAAATGAGCCGCTACGTCTATCCGGCGCTGACCACGGTCGGCCAGTCGATCCTGCAACTGGGAGAGATGGCGGCGCAAGTGCTGTTGCGCCGGATCGCGGCCCCCCAATTGGCGACCGATCAGCAGATCGTGACGCCCAGCATTGTCCTGCGAGAGTCGACTGCGCCGTTGTCTGGCGTCTTCGACTCTTTGCGCTGAAGCGACTTGATGAGTATCGATACATGCCAGCGAAAGTAGTGGTTGTAGGTAGTTTGAACATGGACCTGGTGACCCGTGCGCCGCGCTTGCCCCGTGGCGGCGAAACCTTGATCGGGCAGTCGTTCGCCACGGTCTCGGGCGGCAAGGGCGCCAACCAGGCGGTGGCCGCGGCACGCCTGGGGGCGCAGGTGGCGATGGTCGGTTGTGTTGGCAGCGATGCCTATGGCAGGGAGCTGAGCGAGGCTTTGCTGGCCGAGCAGATTGATTGCCAGGCGCTCAGCACTGTCGAGGGTAGCAGTGGCGTGGCGCTGATTGTGGTCGACGACCTCAGTCAGAACGCAATCGTGATAGTAGCCGGTGCCAATAGCGCGTTGACGCCGCCCGTGGTCGATCAGTTTGACGCGGTCCTGCAGGCGGCCGATGTGCTGATCTGTCAACTGGAAGTGCCGTATGACACGGTGGGGCACGTGCTGCGCCGTGGTCGCGAACTGGGCAAGACGGTGATCCTCAATCCGGCACCTGCCAGCGGTGCGCTGCCGGCGGAGTGGTACGCGAGCATCGACTACCTGATTCCCAACGAGAGCGAAGCCGCGGCGCTCAGCGGGCTGCCCGTGGATTCTCTGCAGACCGCCAAGGCCGCGGCTACCCAGTTGATCGCCATGGGGGCCGGCAAGGTCATCATCACCCTCGGCGCCGAGGGTTCGTTGTTTGCCAATGGCCAGGGTTTTCAGCACTTCCCGGCACCGCGGGTAAAGGCGCTCGACACCACGGCAGCCGGCGACACGTTTGTCGGTGGTTTTGCCGCGGCATTGGCCAGCGGCAAAGGCGAAGCCGAGGCCATTGGTTTTGGTCAAGTGGCGGCTGCGCTGTCGGTGACCCGTGCCGGCGCGCAACCTTCGATTCCTCGCCTGTCCGACGTTCAAGGATTTGTCGCGCCATGAAAAAGACCCCACTGCTCAACGTCGCCCTGTCACGGCTGATCGCCTCGCTGGGGCATGGCGACATGCTGGTGATCGGCGATGCCGGTCTGCCGGTGCCGCCCGGTGTCGAATTGATCGACCTGGCCCTGACCCAGGGCATTCCTGATTTTGTCAGCACCTTGAAGGTGGTGCTCAGCGAGATGCAGGTCGAAAGCCACGTGCTGGCCGAAGAAATCCTGCTCAAGCAGCCGCTGGCACTGCCGGTGCTCGAGGCGTTGACGGCCGAGGGAGCGATCGGCGAGCGGCGCTTGCTCAGTCACGAAGAATTCAAGCAACTCAGCCGCCGGGCACGGGCGATTGTGCGCACCGGCGAATGCCAGCCGTACAGCAACATCGTGCTGGTGGCCGGGGTGACGTTCTGAACCTGATCCGTTTCATTCACGCACAAGGAGTGCGCCATGCACCGCTATGCTCAACAGATTCATCATGTGCTCAGGAGCCTGCTGCTTTTGTCCCTGCTTACCGCTACAGCTGCTCACGCGGCACCCCGGATTGACCTGATCATCGACACCGACCCGGGTGCCGACGATGTGGTGGCGCTGCTGTTTGCCCTGGCATCGCCCGAGGAGCTGAACATTCGCGCCCTGACCACCGTTGCCGGTAACGTGCGCCTGGACAAGACCTCGCGCAACGCGCGGCTGGCCCGGGAGTGGGCAGGGCGCGAAGAGGTGCCGGTGTATGCCGGCGCGCCGAAGCCGCTGCTGCGCACGCCGATCTATGCCGAGGACATTCATGGCAAGGAAGGCTTGTCCGGGGTGGCGGTGCATGAGCCCAAGGCCGGGCTGACCGAAGGCCATGCGGTCAACTACCTGATCGACACCCTGCGTGCCGCCAAGCCTCACAGCATTACCATCGCCATGCTGGGGCCGCAGACCAACCTGGCACTGGCACTGATCCAGGCTCCGGACATCACGCAGGGCATCAAGGAAGTGGTGGTGATGGGGGGTGCCCACTTCAATGGCGGCAACATCACCCCGGTGGCCGAGTTCAACCTGTTCGCCGACCCGCAGGCGGCCGAGGTGGTGCAAAAGAGCGGCGTGAAGCTGACCTACCTGCCGCTGGACGTGACCCACAAGATCCTCACCAGCGAGGCGCGCCTGCAGCAGATTGCCGCGCTGAACAATAAGGCCAGCAAGCTGGTGGGCGATATTCTCAATGAATACGTCAAGGGCGACATGGAGCATTACGGCATGACGGGCGGCCCGGTGCATGACGCTACCGTGATCGCCTACCTGCTCAAGCCTGAGCTGTTCAGTGGGCGCGCCGTGAATGTCGTGGTCGACAGCCGCGAAGGCCCGACCTTCGGCCAGACCATCGTCGACTGGTATGACGGCCTCAAGGCGCCAAAAAATGCCTTCTGGGTGGAAAGCGGCGATGCCCAGGGCTTCTTCGATCTGTTGACCGAGCGTTTGGCGCGCCTGAAATAAGGCTTGTCCCCGTGGGTACCCGCCTGCGGGGGTTACTCGCGCTCCAAGGCGCTGCTGCCCTTGTGCTCGGAAGGGTACTTCTCGAAAATCTGGGCGATGAAGGTGTGGGCCGCGTCGGCCCCCAGTTCCTTGACCAGTAGATCGATACTGATGATTGCAAGCTCTTCCGGACTGCCAGGGCTGTAGGAGCTATGGCCCTGTGGCCATTTGGCTTTGATGTCGGCGTCGATACTTACGGTGGTCATGATGGCGCTCGTGAAGTCGGAAAAGTCTGAGAGAGGAGTTAACCATTTTGCCGCGCATTTGGCACTCCGACTTAGGCATCAAAGGAGGGCTATGCGACACTTGGTCTTTGATCACTGTCCAAGGACCCTGCTGTGCAGATTGATTTGAACACCCCGGACGGCTTGAGCCTGGAGGCGGTACGCCAGTTGCTCGCGGCTGCCAGCGACGATGAGCACACCCAATTGCGGGTGACCAAGGGCGGTATCGCCTACATTTCCTCGGGCGTTGTCGGCGGCAGCGAGATCGACGGCCTGCTGTTTCGCCTGGAGACCTGGGCCAAGGGCTCGGGTTACGTCGGACGAATCGCCGCCAGCGATGAAGTGTGGGTCATGCAGATCTTCAACGCGCTGAAGGAGAACTGGCCCAATCCGCCCTACGACTACATCGACGTCTATTGAGACCTGTTCATATTCAGTGACGATTGTGCGCTGAACAGCGCTCTATGGCTCGTGCAAACTTGCGCGCTCGACGCGTTTGAGGGCAAGGTGATGGCCGCAACCATGAACCAAACGTCTCAATGGTGGTCGGTTGTCGCACGAATTCAGCTTAATTATTGTAAGGAGGCTTCATGCCTTGGAAGCTCGCGTCATTGGGTACTGTGCTGGCCGCGGTCATGTTGGCAGGTTGCAGCAGCACCACCGAGTCGGCAAAAGACCCCGTAGTGGCAGGGGCGGGCAGCGGTCGCTGTGAGGCCAAAGCCGCCGAATTCACCATCGGCAAGAAAGCTTCGCCACAATTGCTCGAAGAGGCTCGCACCCGTTCCGGCTCACAGAGCGCGCGGATCCTGCGGCCAAACGACATGATCACCCTGGAATACCGTTCCGATCGCTTGAACCTGAACACCGATGCTGGCCTGGTAATTACCCGGGTCAACTGCGGCTGACAGCGCAGCGGCTGGAATAACGCCCATAAAAAACCCCGTCACATGGACGGGGTTTTTTTAGTGCGCCTGGAAATTACTCTGGGCGAACTTGTGCAGCTTGCATACCCTTTTGGCCTTTCTCAGCCACGAAGGAAACGGTTTGGCCTTCTTTCAGGCTTTTGAAACCGTCGCTTTCGATAGCTTTGAAGTGTACGAACAGGTCGTCACCGCCACCTTGAGGAGTGATGAAGCCGAAGCCTTTTTCATCGTTGAACCATTTAACGGTGCCGGTTTGGCGATTAGACATGGTGTATCTCCAAGAAACATATATTTTCAGTAGTACTGTGCTGCTCAGGCCAACTGGGCACACCGGGGTATCATAGTCGAAATGTTCGACTTGGAACCCCCCCAGCAGCACGGTTTGCTCTGCCGTTGCGCTTTCTTTCTCGCTGAAATTGCCTGAAAGCCCCGGTTTACAAGGGTTTCAGCCAAAAATAAAAGCGATAAAAAAAGCTGTAAAACCTGCATAAATTGTTGGTTCTGGCAGTTTTTTCGCCGTTTCAGGCCACTTTTCGGGGTAAAAACACCCCCTCGAAACGCTGTTTACTGGGCCTTGCAGGCGGCAATTGCGACTTGCGCCTTTTTCACCAGTTCAGGTGAAGGCGGGGTCTGCTTGCTCATCAGTTGAGTGATTTCCTGGGTGGTGAACTTCTTGTTCAACTCGTCGGCACCGCAGGCGCAGTGTTTCTTCGCGTTTGCCTCGCCGATGGTTTGGGCGGCAGCCGGGGTGCAATCCTTCATGAAGGCATCACGCGCGCCTGCAGGCCAGGCTGCTTGGGCGCTCAGCGGAAGCAGCATGGCCAATGGCGCGGCAAGGGCAAAAAGACGGTTAAGGCGCATGACGGGAACTCCTGTGGGTCAGTAAGGTGTCGCGATTCTCAGGGCATTTGAGGGGGTTCGTACATCTCAAGTTCACTTGTGGTGGCAAATCCGCGCAAATCCGCGGCAACGCAACAAGCGCGCGGCGATGACCGTTCATCTGTGCTAGCATCCCACGCTTGGGAATTTTCAGGCCCTGGACGATGTATTCGCCAGGCGCGGTTGATACCCGAAGAACCCTGATTTGATCTCCAGTCACTCTGGTTCGGTTCCCGGTTGGCCGCAAGGCTCCTGCCGCTGTAAGGCAGGCGTTCATCATTGGATGGCCTGGACTGAATCGCGTACTGGCTGCTCATCCCAACCCACGTGACCTTTGGTAGGGGTCACCACTAGGAGAGGAGGCGCCATGCCCACTATTACTCTTCCCGACGGCAGTCAACGTTCGTTCGATCATCCGGTATCCGTAGCTGAAGTCGCCGCATCCATTGGTGCTGGGCTGGCCAAGGCCACCCTGGCCGGCAAGGTCAACGGCAAGCTGGTCGACGCCTGTGATGTCATCGACAGCGACGCCACCCTGCAAATCATCACGCCCAAAGATGAAGAGGGGCTGGAGATCATTCGCCACTCTTGCGCGCACCTGATTGGCCACGCGGTCAAGCAGCTGTACCCGACGGCGAAAATGGTGATCGGTCCGGTCATCGACGAAGGCTTCTATTACGATATCGCCTACGAGCGTCCTTTCACTCCGGACGACCTGGCGGCCATCGAACAGCGTATGCACCAGCTGATCGAGAAAGATTACGACGTAATCAAGAAAGTCACCCCGCGTGCCGGTGTGATCGACGTGTTCACCCAGCGTGGCGAAGACTACAAGCTGCGCCTGGTCGAGGACATGCCGAACGAGCAGGCCATGGGCCTGTACTATCACGAAGAATATGTCGACATGTGCCGCGGTCCGCACGTGCCGAACACCCGCTTCCTGAAATCCTTCAAGTTGACCAAGCTGTCCGGCGCCTACTGGCGCGGTGATGCAAAGAACGAGCAGTTGCAGCGCGTCTACGGCACTGCCTGGGCTGACAAGAAGCAACTGGCAGCCTACATCCAGCGTATCGAAGAAGCCGAGAAACGCGACCACCGCAAGATCGGCAAACGCTTGAACCTGTTCCATCTCCAGGAAGAAGCGCCGGGCATGGTGTTCTGGCACCCGAACGGCTGGACCCTGTACCAGGTGCTCGAGCAGTACATGCGCCAGGTGCAGCGTGACAACGGCTACCTGGAGATCAAGACTCCGCAGGTCGTTGACCGTAGCCTGTGGGAGAAATCCGGGCACTGGGCCAACTACGCCGACAACATGTTCACCACCCAGTCGGAAAACCGCGACTACGCCATCAAGCCAATGAACTGCCCATGCCACGTGCAGGTGTTCAACCAGGGCCTGAAGAGCTACCGCGAGTTGCCGATGCGCCTGGCCGAGTTCGGTGCCTGCCACCGGAACGAGCCATCGGGTGCGCTGCACGGCATCATGCGGGTGCGCGGCTTCACTCAGGACGACGCCCATATCTTCTGCACCGAAGAGCAGATGCAGGCCGAGTCCGCTGCGTTCATCAAGCTGACCATGGACGTTTATCGCGATTTCGGCTTCACCGAAGTCGAAATGAAACTGTCCACTCGTCCGGAAAAACGCGTCGGTTCCGACGAACTGTGGGATCGCGCCGAGTCGGCACTGGCCGCAGCGCTAGACAGCGCGGGCCTTGCGTACGATCTGCAGCCGGGTGAGGGTGCGTTCTACGGTCCGAAAATCGAGTTCTCGCTAAAAGATTGCCTCGGTCGCGTCTGGCAATGTGGTACCTTGCAGCTCGATTTTAACCTGCCGATCCGTCTGGGAGCCGAATATGTCTCCGAAGACAACAGTCGCAAGCACCCGGTCATGTTGCACCGGGCGATCCTGGGTTCCTTCGAGCGATTTGTCGGGATTCTGATCGAGCATTACGAGGGTGCGTTCCCTGCGTGGCTGGCTCCGACCCAGGCAGTGATCATGAATATCACTGATAAACAGGCAGATTTTGCCGCTGAAGTTGAAAAAACTCTCAATCAAAGCGGTTTTCGTGCCAAGTCCGACTTGAGAAATGAAAAGATCGGCTTTAAAATCCGCGAGCATACTTTGCTCAAGGTTCCCTATCTCTTGGTTATCGGAGATCGGGAAGTCGAGATGCAGACTGTCGCTGTGCGTACTCGTGAAGGTGCTGACCTGGGCTCGATGCCCGTCGCCCAGTTCGCTGAGTTTCTCGCGCAAGCGGTTTCCCGGCGTGGTCGCCCAGATTCGGAGTAATTATTATTAAGCGTGAAATGAGACAAGATAAACGAGCTGCACCGAAAGCCCCGATCAACGAGAATATCTCGGCACGCGAGGTTCGGTTAATTGGGGCTGAGGGCGAGCAGCTTGGGATTGTGTCAATTGAAGACGCGCTTCTTAAGGCTGAAGAAGCCAAGCTCGATTTGGTGGAAATTTCCGCCGATGCAGTACCTCCTGTCTGCAAGCTGATGGACTACGGCAAGTCGATCTTCGAAAAGAAGAAGCAGATTGCTGCGGCCAAGAAAAACCAGAAGCAGATCCAGGTTAAAGAAATCAAGTTTCGTCCAGGGACGGAGGAAGGGGATTACCAGGTAAAACTGCGCAACCTGGTACGTTTCCTGAGTGATGGGGACAGGGCCAAGGTATCCTTGCGATTCCGCGGCCGTGAGATGGCCCACCAGGAGCTGGGGATGGAACTCCTCAAGCGAGTTGAAGGTGACTTGCTCGAGTACGGTTCGGTCGAACAGCATCCTAAGATGGAAGGACGCCAACTGATCATGGTCATCGCCCCGAAAAAGAAGAAGTAATCATCAGGGCACGGCAGGCCTTCTGATTATGTTTATCAACTGAATGCGGAGTATCCGAACATGCCAAAAATGAAAACGAAAAGTGGTGCTGCTAAGCGGTTTCTGAAAACTGCTAACGGTATCAAGCACAAGCACGCTTTCAAGAGCCACATCCTGACTAAAATGTCGACCAAGCGTAAGCGTCAACTGCGCGGTAGCAGCTTGCTGCATCCGTCTGACGTGGCAAAAGTCGAGCGCATGCTGCGCCTTCGTTAATTTTAGTCAAGAATAGAGGAAGTAACTCATGGCTCGTGTAAAGCGTGGCGTCATTGCCCGTAAGCGTCACAAAAAAATTCTGAAACTTGCTAAAGGCTACTACGGCGCGCGTTCACGCGTATTCCGTGTTGCCAAGCAAGCGGTAATCAAGGCTGGCCAATACGCCTACCGTGACCGTCGTCAGAAAAAACGTCAGTTCCGCGCTCTGTGGATCGCTCGTATCAATGCTGGTGCTCGTGTTAACGGTCTGTCCTACAGCCGTTTCATCGCTGGCCTGAAAAAAGCGTCCATCGAAATCGACCGTAAGGTTCTGGCTGAACTGGCCGTGAACGAAAAAGCGGTGTTTGCTGCGATTGTCGAGAAAGCTAAAGCCACCTTGGCTTAAGTACCCCCGACAGTCACCCTGGGTTACTCCTGTAGCCCAAGGTGGTAAACGTCATAAATAGGGGAAGAGCCTTCAAGCTCTTCCCCTATTTTGTATCTGGAGTCTGTACATGGAAAACCTGGATGCGCTCGTCTCTCAAGCACTAGAGGCTGTGCAAAGCGCTGAAGATATCAATGCCCTGGAGCAAATCCGGGTTCACTACCTTGGCAAGAAGGGCGAATTGACTCAGGTGATGAAGACCCTGGGGAATTTGCCAGCAGAAGAGCGTCCGCAAGTCGGCGCCCTGATCAACGTTGCCAAGGAGCGTGTCACAGAGGTTCTCAATGCGCGCAAGGTGCTGTTTGAAGCCGCCGACCTGGCTGCCAAACTGTCCGCCGAGTCCATTGACGTGACCCTGCCTGGCCGCGGCCAGACCTCAGGCGGTCTGCATCCGGTTACCCGGACTCTGGAACGTATCGAACAGTTCTTCACCCATATTGGCTACGGCATTGCCGAAGGCCCTGAGGTCGAAGACGACTATCACAACTTCGAGGCGCTCAACATCCCAGGCCACCACCCGGCCCGGTCGATGCACGACACCTTCTATTTCAACGCCAACATGCTGTTGCGCACCCATACCTCGCCGGTACAGGTCCGCACCATGGAGTCGAAACAGCCGCCGATCCGCATCGTCTGCCCAGGCCGTGTGTACCGTAGCGACTCGGATATCACCCACTCGCCGATGTTCCACCAGGTCGAAGGCCTGCTGGTCGATCGCGATATCAACTTCGCCGACCTCAAAGGCACTATCGAAGAGTTCCTGCGGGTGTTCTTCGAAAAAGAACTGGCCGTGCGTTTCCGTCCTTCGTACTTCCCGTTCACCGAGCCATCCGCTGAAGTCGACATGGAATGCGTGATGTGCAGCGGTAAAGGCTGCCGCGTCTGCAAGCAGACCGGCTGGCTGGAAGTGATGGGCTGCGGCATGGTGCACCCGAACGTGCTGCGCATGTCCGGCATTGATCCGGAAGAGTTCTCAGGCTTTGCCTTCGGCATGGGCGTGGAGCGTCTGGCCATGCTGCGTTACGGCGTGAACGACTTGCGTCTGTTCTTCGACAACGACTTGCGGTTCCTTGCGCAATTTCGCTAGTCGTAACGAATTTTTAGGAGAGCAGGATGAAATTCAGTGAACAATGGCTGCGCGGCTGGGTAAGCCCGCAGGTAAGTCGCGACGAGCTGGTTGCTCGTCTGTCGATGGCCGGTCTTGAGGTCGATAGCGTTACCCCGGCCGCCGGTGTGTTTAATGGCGTCGTAGTGGGCGAGGTGCTGAACACCGAGCAACACCCGGACGCTGACAAGCTGCGCGTGTGCCAGGTCAGCAACGGTGCCGAAACCTTCCAGGTCGTGTGCGGAGCGCCGAACGTGCGCCCGGGCCTGAAGATTCCGTTCGCCATGATCGGTGCCGAACTGCCAGGTGACTTCAAGATCAAGAAAGCCAAGCTGCGTGGCGTCGAGTCCAACGGCATGTTGTGCTCGCAAGCCGAACTGCAGGTGGGTGAGGGCAATGACGGCCTGATGGAACTGCCGGCCGATGCGCCGGTGGGCGAAGACTTCCGGGTCTACCTGGGCCTGGAAGACGCCAGCATCGAGGTCGACCTGACCCCGAACCGCGGCGACTGCCTGTCCCTGGCTGGCCTGGCCCGTGAAGTGGGCGCGCTGTACGCCGCTGCGGTAACTCGTCCGGTGGTTGCTGCCGTGCCTGCCGTGCACGACGAAGTGCGCTCGGTAGAAGTGCTGGCACCCGCCGCCTGCCCGCGTTATCTGGGCCGGGTAATCCGTAACGTCGACCTGTCCAAGCCAACGCCGCTGTGGATGGTCGAGCGTCTGCGCCGCGCCGATGTGCGCAGCATCGATGCCGCCGTCGACATCACCAACTACGTGATGCTCGAGCTGGGCCAACCGCTGCATGCCTTCGATCTTGCCGAAATCAACGGCGGGATCCGCGTGCGCATGGCTGAAGAAGGCGAAAAACTGGTCCTGCTCGACGGTCAGGAAGTCAGCCTGCGCGCCGACACCCTGGTCATCGCCGACCATACCCGTGCCCTGGCAATCGCCGGTGTGATGGGTGGCGAACACAGTGGCGTATCCGCCACGACGCGGGACATTTTCCTGGAAAGCGCGTTCTTCGACCAAATCGCGGTTGCTGGCAAGGCCCGTTCCTACGGCCTGCACACCGATGCCTCGCACCGCTACGAGCGCGGCGTGGACTGGCAACTGGCCCGTGAAGCCATGGAGCGCGCCACTGGCCTGCTGCTGGACATCACTGGCGGCGATGCCGGCCCGATCATCGAGACCCTCAACGCGCAGTATCTGCCGTCGATCGCGCCGATCACTCTGCGTGCCCAGCGCATCACCCAGATGCTCGGCATGGAAATGGATCCGGTCGAGGTCGAGCGTCTGCTCGGCGCCCTGGGCCTGACCATCGCGGCGGACGGGGCAGGGCAGTGGCGCGTTGAAGTGCCAAGCCATCGCTTCGATATCAGCCTGGAAGTCGACCTGATCGAAGAGCTGGCCCGCCTGTACGGCTATAACCGCCTGCCGGTCCGTTACCCACAAGCGCGCCTGGCACCACAAGCCAAGGCCGAAGCCCGTAGCGACCTGCCTGAGTTACGTCGTCTGCTGGTAGCCCGTGGCTACCAGGAAGCGATCACCTACAGCTTCATCGATCCGAAACAGTTTGAACTGTTCAATCCGGGCGTTGAACCGCTGCTGCTGGCCAACCCGATCTCCAACGACATGGCAGCCATGCGCTCGTCCTTGTGGCCTGGTCTGGTCAAAGCCCTGCAGCACAACCTGAACCGTCAGCAGGATCGCGTGCGCCTGTTCGAAAGCGGCCTGCGTTTTGTCGGTCAGCTGGAAGGCCTGAAGCAAGAGCCGATGCTCGCCGGTGTAGTCTGCGGTAGCCGTCTGCCGGAAGGCTGGGCACAGGGTCGCGACGTGGTGGATTTCTTCGACGTCAAGGCAGACGTGGAAGCAGTGCTGGGCTTCGCCGGTGCACTGGACTCGTTCACCTTCTCCCCTGGCAGCCACCCGGCATTGCACCCGGGTCAGACCGCGCGCATCGAGCGTGAAGGTCGCGAAGTCGGTTTCATCGGCGCGCTGCACCCCGAACTGTCGAAAACCCTCGGTCTCGACCGTCCGGTGTTCGTCTTCGAGCTGGTATTGGGCGAAGTGGCCTTGGGCAAAATGCCTAAATTCCACGAGTTATCGCGCTTTCCTGAAGTACGCCGTGACCTCGCGTTGCTGGCCGACGCAGGCGTTGCCGCCAGTGCCGTCATGGATGTAATCCGTGAAAATGCAGGCGAATGGCTGACAGACCTCAGGCTCTTTGACGTTTATCAGGGTAAAGGCATTGATCCTCATAGAAAAAGCCTTGCAGTTGGCTTGACCTGGCAGCATCCATCGCGCACTCTTAATGACGATGAGGTGAATACCACGACGCAAAACATCCTCACCTCGCTCGAACAAAGGTTGAACGCCACGTTAAGGAAGTGACGTATGGGGGCTCTGACGAAAGCTGAAATGGCGGAACGTCTGTATGAAGAGCTGGGCCTGAACAAACGGGAGGCCAAGGAATTGGTCGAACTGTTTTTTGAAGAAATCAGGCACGCTCTTGAAGACAACGAACAGGTGAAGTTGTCCGGTTTCGGCAACTTCGACCTTCGGGACAAACGCCAGCGGCCTGGCCGCAATCCGAAAACGGGAGAAGAAATCCCGATCACGGCTCGCCGTGTGGTCACCTTTCGTCCAGGGCAGAAGTTGAAGGCCCGAGTTGAGGCTTATGCTGGAACCAAGTCATAACGACGAGCTTCCCGTCATCCCAGGCAAACGCTACTTCACCATTGGTGAAGTCAGCGAGTTATGTGCGGTAAAACCGCACGTACTGCGCTATTGGGAGCAGGAGTTTCCTCAACTCAACCCCGTCAAACGCCGCGGAAACCGCCGGTATTATCAGCGCCAAGACGTGCTGATGATCCGGCAGATCCGCGCGTTGCTTTATGACCAGGGGTTCACCATCGGCGGCGCACGCTTGCGTTTGTCCGGCGATGAAGCCAAAGACGACACCACCCAGTACAAACAAATGATCCGCCAGATGATCTCCGAACTCGAAGATGTGCTGGTGGTCCTCAAGAAATAAAATTCTGCTTTTAAATACTTCCAGTTTTCAAAAGCTTGCGTTATATTCTTGAGCGTTCGTCGAGAACAGCAACAGGTAACACGCCTAGTCGGGGCGTAGCGCAGTCCGGTAGCGCACTAGCATGGGGTGCTAGGGGTCGAGTGTTCGAATCACTCCGTCCCGACCATATTTTTCAATGACTTAGCCGCTTTCGAGCGGCTTTGTTGTTTCTGCCATAGTGACTTTCCGAGTGACCCTGGCGTTTTCGTTCATGCTTCCCTCCTTTTCAGAATCGTCAGCGCTGGTGCGCGCGAGTCGGTTGCTGAAACCTTGTTTGCCGCCGCAATAAGCTGATCTAGTTCCGCCGCCGAGTAGTGGCTGGTGATGCTTCCGTTCTTGTGGCCGAGCAGCGCTTTCCGATCTTCCTCTGTCACACCTGCCGCACGTAGCCTTCTCCCAAAGGTGTGCTTCAAGTCGTGAATGCGGATCCTGGTAAAGCCGTCATGTGCCGGCCGCAAGAACTTCTCCTGCCACTTCTTTGCCGCTCTGATCCGCGCCTTCTTCCAGGCCGAGTCATTCATACGGTGAACAGTCGTTTCATCCCCCTCGCCATCTGGCTTGCCAAACGGGAACACGTAGAGCGGATGCTTGCCGCGCTGCTTCTCGATCACTGACTTGGCAACGTCATTCATCACGACCAGACGCTCGTCTCGGTTTTTCACGCCAGACCTGGCACTCCTCCCTCCAAATCCAGCTGGGATCAGGAACACACTCGTCCCCAGTTCCGGTACCGCAATCTCCCAATTCCACTGAAGTTTGCAAACTTCCTGCTCGCGGCACCCGGTGTTGACCTTGAACATGGCCATGGTCTGAAGGTGCGCCGGAAGCTCCGCGAACAGAATCGACTGCTCTTCCCACGAAAGCGGGTAGGGCTTTCGGCTATTCGTTTTCTCGTCCAGCAAAGAGATCATCGGTACGACGTCGAGCAGTGGCCGGCGTTCCTCGTCACGCCACTTACGGGCGCACAGGTTCAAAACCCGGATCACTCGCTGCAGTGCAATGTTCACCGTTCGATTCGTGACAGGCTTCCCTTCGGCCGGATTAAGCTTGGACCGAATGTAAGGGGCGAGCGCGTCGTCATCTATATGGGTGAGCGGCATTTCCCCAATAAACGGGTCGAGCTGCTTCATATAAGTGGCCGAGATGTGGATTGAGGCTTGATCCTTCACCTCAAGCAGGAAGCGCGTTGCCGCTTCCCGCCAAGTCCTCACCCGCCGAACGCCGTAGACCTTCTGCTGGCGCAACTGCTCCAGCTTGTGGATCAGGTACTGCTCTGCTTCGGCGCGGTTACAAGTGCCAGTACTCTCTTGAATTCGTTCTCCTCTGTACTTTTTGTCGATCTTCCAGATGCCGTTCGGCATTTGCTGGAGGCCGGTGATTGCTTTTTGGGCCACGGCGTTTCTCCTTGCTTCTTGCCCTGGCGCTCGCTGCGAGGGCGATTGTTGTCCTGATTGGCCGCCTTTTCAATCGACTTGCTCTCGACGTAGGCATCTGCCCATGCGTCGAGCTCCAGTCGGTCAAAGCCGATGCCCTGTTTCCCGATCGGGAATTCCCGAACGTTTGGCCTGACCGTCTTGTTGAATTCATCCCGGCACATGCCAAGGTAGCCATAGGCTTCGCCGGCGCGAATGAAGCGCGGGAGGATGGGCGCGACCTGGGCCGCGCTTCGATTGGACATAGGGATTCCTCGCCCGCCGTTCACCGGCAGGCTGGTAGGGGGAAGAGGGGTTACTTGCGGCGCTGGAAGTCAGTGCAGCGGACGATCACGGTTTGAGCGTCCCGGGCGAGCGCCGGCATGGTGCTGAATGGAAGGTGGCTGCAGTTGCGGTGGGCATGGGTGCAGGTGCGACACATGCCGCCTTTGGGTTGATGTGTCATCGCCGCGGCCCCTTGTAGCAGTACACGTAGGCGAACCAGGCGAGGGCGATCATGGTTTAACCTCGCTGGCAGGCAAGAGCTCGCCGGCCAGCTCCGCAGCCAAACCGACTGGCCACCAGTACCGCGCTCGCTGGTAGTCCGGATAGCTCTCTTCGCGAATCACCAGCCCTTTACGCCGAAGAGCCTTGAAGATGCTAAGCACAGATGGTGCCGATACGCCCAGGCGGTGCCCAACCTGAAAGGTAAGGCCGCCCATGCCGAACACGCACGCCTGGTCACCAAGTGCCAACTTCTCGCAATCCTTCTGGTGCAGATATGGCTGGGTGTCGCGATAGAGGTAGGCATTTTTCCGGCCGATCTTGCGCAACTCGTCTAGGACGCTCTGCTGTTTCTCTGTCAGCTTCATGCCGCCACCCGTGCAGCCATGACCCCATCAATGAATGGCTGCGGCAGCGAGGCGGCGAACTTCCCCTCCGACCATGACAGTGGCTCTGACTGGCGGATCATTTCGTTAAGCAGTTCGAACGCCGCCACCAACTGCTGATCACGGACCTCGCCATCCTCTGGCAGGTCGTCGCTGAAAACGTCAGACGGATCGATCTCGCGGGGCATGTTCGGCTCGCAGATGCAAAGCTTCAGGTCGGCAAGGTCGATGTCGCTGTCCAGGATGTAGTCGCGCAGGCTGTCTTCGTCGAAGAAGTACTCATCGCCGTCGAAGATAACCAGCGGCTCGCCAGCCCATTCCTTGATCGGCATCCCCGCGAACTTCGCCTGGCGACTTTCTTGGTAGCACTGCTGGCAGTAGCTGCGTATTTCGTAGATCGGGTGATCCGGGTTTTTCTCGCAGCGGCGATGGGTGGCGCCGCACCAGCGGGCCATATGCTCATCGCTCCCCCAGAAACGGCCGTCGGCGCCAACCCAGCCGGTGACGGTTTGAATGCTGGCTGCTTCCTGGGATTCATACATCACCACTTTTTCTTCAGGCATGACTTCGTCCTTTGCCGCTATAGCGGCTGACTTTGAAGGGGGAGGGAGTAGATTTGCTGGTGGAGTACAGATGTACTCTTGTCGGGATTAGGCCGATTCGATGGCTGGGTGTGTCTCGTTCCAACGTTCGAAGGCTTCCTACGTCGTAGCTGCTTCGATCTTCTCGTCGCACTGGTTGCACGCCGCCACACCGCCAGAGGCGCCGACATCGCGGTGCCCTTATTTGCACGGGTTCATATGCCAGTCATCATCCTTTATGGATTCTGGTTCTGGATATTCAGGGCGGGCCGGCGGATAGGCAGGAGCGGTCATCGCCTGGTCAATGGCTGCGCGAAGATTCTCGCTGTAGTTCTCGCCAATGACGCGCTCGAACGGCTTATCCATCCAATGGCCGACGACCTCGATGTTGATGTTGCTATCGCCGGCGTCGCCGTTAGGGCTGCTGTCGAAGCGGACATCCCAGCAATTCGATTCCAGCGCGTCCAGCCGGTGCTTGTCGCGTTCCAGTTCATCAATCCGCTGATCCGCTGCGTTCAGGCGCAGCTGCAGGGCGTCACGCTCGCGGATTGCCTGGGCATGCTTGCCGCGCCAGTGCAGCAATGCATCCAGTTCCTCTTTCGATTGGTTCAAGTTGCTCATGGGGCGTCCTATGCCGGGGCATGCCCGGGCGGTGGCGTGATTTGAATTTGTGGGCTATTGCTTGATAACTCGGCACAGGGCCGGTTCAAGGAGCGGAGATGTCCAACAAGTATTGGCAGTCAGAGCTTTGGGGCGATGATCCTTCGGACGTTTGCCATAAGCACGACGCAGAGCGTGGCTTTGTCATCACGGTAAGGCTCAGACGCCAGAGCAAGCATGAAGGCATTATGCTGACCCAGCTGTTTCATCCCAGTGGGGCAAAACACTCGGAGCATGTTTTCGATATCTCGGACGATTCTGACTATCAGGCGATCCAGCACGGTATCGGTCATGGTGAGTGGTTGGCTCGCGGAGCCAGACCGAAGTAAGCATCAAGCTCAGCTCAATAGGTGAGGCGGGTCAGACGCCGACCTCGCCGGCTGCCGTGATTCGTTGAGATGAGGTATTACGGCAATGCGATCTATCGACGTGAGATTTGTATGACTGAAGAAGAGAAGCTCCAGCACTTTGGCTGGTTGTTAGTTGATTTAATTTATGATCTATCCGTAGCGGCGGTGGTGTTCAGGGATTATCTGAGCCATGAGGCTATTCCGAAGAATGGGCTGATGTTCCAAGGGGTCGCGAGGATGTGTAAGTTTTCAGTCATCATCGCGTTATGCAAGCTTCATGATGCGCTGAGGGATAATGGTCGCGCAATCTCCAAGTTTCCTGACGAGCTTAAGGCGGAAATTAAAGCATTTAGGCGCTACGCAGCAGAAAAGAGCTTGTTTACGATCCGGAGCAAGTTTGCAGCGCATAACTTCGATGATTTTGGTAACTATACGTATGACGATGGCAATCGTTTGTTCAATAACCTTGTTGGATCGACCTTAGGTGAGAACACGGCCTTCTTTGAATTTATTAACCCTGCGGACCACAAAAACTCAGTTGGCACCATGTCTCACTTCGTCACGGATTTAAGGGACTACGTCAAAACTCTTGTTGAGCTTCCGCCGCGAGTTAGGGCCTAGGACACGCGAGTTGCTCATGTTCGAGGCCGAGATCCAAGCCAATCTGGCTGACCCGATTGACACAAGCCGGGTTCAGCCAGATGCATTCCGTTCGGTTGGCAGTTCCTCGTCCAGCAGATATCCGTGCTGATGTGCTGTAGTTGGTCCATCCCGGTAGCAGCTCGGCATACAACTCGCTGGGGTAGCCGGACAGTACGACCATTCCTTCTAGATCGA
This sequence comes from Pseudomonas sp. P5_152, assembly GCF_033989915.1. Lineage (NCBI taxonomy): Bacteria > Pseudomonadati > Pseudomonadota > Gammaproteobacteria > Pseudomonadales > Pseudomonadaceae > Pseudomonas > Pseudomonas sp. P5_152. Next base: position 5,266,317 of record NZ_JASFAH010000002.1, read on the forward strand.
GCAAAACGCCGAGCAGGTCGCGGTGTGCCGCATCGTCCATCTCATGCTTGTAGTACCGGCCGCTCGACGCGCCTTTGTACCTGGTTTCGTGCACGTAGGGCGGGTCGACGTAGTGCAAGGTTTGCGGGCCATCATGGGCGGTGATGACCTCGATCGCCGGTCGGTTCTCTATCAGAACACCGCTGAGGCGCTGGCCAACCTCGGCAAGCTGTTCTGGGTACGCCGCCCACAGTGCCTGGGCTGTGCCGTACTGCCGCTTCGTGTCGATGCGAAAGCCTGTAACACCTTTGGTTGCGCCGGCGGACCCGAAACCCATCTGTGCTCGGATGATCGTTCGCCGCGCTCGCTCGATCGGTTCGGCGCTCATCTCCCATGACAATTCGAACTCTTCGCGGGAGTAGGGCGTGAAGACAAGGCGCTCTGTAAGTCCCGATCGCGTAACCGGATCCTGCAGGACACGGAATAGATTGACGATGTCGCCGTCCAGATCGTTGTACACCTCGGCATACGCTCGAGGCTTTTGCATCAGTACCCCGGCCGCGCCGCCGAAGGATTCAACGTAGCAGGTATGCGGCGGGAAGTGTTGCAGCACCCAGGGCGCAAGTCGGAACTTGGCACCGTGGTAGCGGATGACCGGTGCGGTGATGGTCATAAGTGATTTCCAGTCAGGCGCCGCCCCCCGTGACCGGTGGTGGCAATTTGGTTTGGGTTGGGGTATTACGGGTGGCCGGTATGGGGCCGGATAAGAGGAACTGTGAGTGGATTTAGTGGTGTTCAGTGAGAAGTACAGTGGGATAGTCGGCGTGATCGTCACGATTGCGATTGGCCTGATAGGGCTATTTCATTACCTTTCGATCAAAAGAGCAGAGGAGCGCGGACGGCAATACGACCGATACCACAAGTTGTTAGAAGACCTGAACATTAGCCCTCAAGGTGATGCCCCGTTCATTGATAGGCAGCTGGCCGTAGTGTTCGAGATGAGAAACTTTCCTGAGTATTTTCCTGTTTCCCTGAGAATCCTCAAAAGATCTTTGCCTCGTTGGAAATCGCTTCTGGATGGTTCGAGAATGACTGCGCCAATGTTTAAAACTGCGGTCAACACTCTCTTCGATGAAGCTGTTTTGACCATCAAATACATTGAAAGAAAGCAGAATGAGCGAAGCTATCTCTGTTCAGATACTGAAAATGTGTAATGCGTAGGTGGAAGCACCTCATCGCCAGGATCTTGCTGAATCATCTGCAGGCTCTTCCGGTGAAAAGCCAGCGACACGTTTTGGGACACCTCAATAACGTGTCGCGGCGGATCAAGCATCGGCAGGCACTTTTGAGGCCCTAACTCATGTAGCCGGTGAATCATCAGCGTGATGGCCTCGCCCTGTTCCTCGATGCCGCTCCAGGCCATCAGCTCAGCCAGGGCCTGGCGGGTGCCGGCCATGCAATGCAGCCGGATTTCTTCCTCGCCGCGGCTCTTTCGCTTCGCCGCAGTCTTAGCTGATCGGTCTTTCTGTGCGGCAGCCATGTCCGGCCTCCTGTAAATCGCTGGCCGGCAGTGCGAGCCAGGTTTGTCGTTTGCGTTGCTGGATGCGGGCGAATCGCTTCATGCCGCGACCTTCTGCTGGTTCCAGGCACCAACCGCTTCAAATATCCGTGCGGCGTGATCCTCGTCGAGCGACGTTGATTCGGGAATGGCGATCCAGCCAGAAGCCACCATCTGGCTTTGATTGGCCGAGTCGCGCAGATTCTTGTAGCAATGCTCGATCACGTCTTCCAGGTGGTCGGAGAGGTAGACGCCATCGGGCGCCACCTCAATGGATTTGCTGTAGCGGTCGCCGCGGACATCAATGCAGAGAGCGCTGAGGTAGATCGTCCACCGATGGGCAATGCCGCAAACCGCCTGGCCGATCTTCCCCGGCGCGATGTTCTTCAGTGACTTGTAATTGATCATGCCCTGGCGGCCGCTGGGGTCGATGTTCACCACTGCGACGTGATTGGCGGCCAGCAGCGACCGGCAGGACCGGTCAATGCGGGCTTTTAGGTTGTGGGGTTTGCGCTTGCTCATAATGCCTCCGCGAGTTTGCGCAGCGCGTTACGCTCAGCCCTTGAAATTGGAGGCTTGCGGCGCTTGAGGATGGTTTCGGGGTCGATCTTTTCCGAGCGTTTGGCGGGATCTGGATTAATCACCGGGCTTTTACCGATGGTGTATTTCCCGCCCGCTGCCAGGTGTTGCTGGACCTGAAAAGAAAGCTCCAGCGCTTTCTCGCGCCGGAACTCGATATCCGATCTGAGGTTGCTGATCATGCTGCCGCCTGCACCAGCCTCACGCCGGCCATGCTGAAGTTTTGACCCTGATCAGCAACCATCGCATCGAGCGCTTCCCAGTTGACGGTCAGCACAGAGATAGGCGCCTGCCCATAGGCCACGGCTTTGACCAGATCCAGCAGGTCGAATACTTCGGCCTGAAGGTTCACCGCCTGGTGCGCTGGCGCGGTCACCGACTTGGGTGCCGACTGTGCCACCGGTGCGGACTTGATCGGGGCCGGCGTCACAACTGGCGCAGGCTCAGTGACAGGCTCTACCACCTGCTTCGCCTTGGCATCCTCGATCTTCTGCAGTTCTTCCTTGCGGATCTGCTCACGCTGGGCTTCGGCCTTCTGTTCTTCGGCTTTCTGGTGCTCAGCAATCCGAACCTTGATCAGCGCGACCAGGTCGTCGTTGGCCTTCATTACCAGTTGCTGAGCATCGACGAACAGGAAGGCATGGTCGACGGCCAGGGTGCGCAGGCTTTCGAGGCTCAGGCGAATGTGGTCGGCCATCTGGCTGGCGTCGATCTTCGCTCGGGCCAGCTCGGTATCAACGGCATCCTGTAGGCTCGCGATGGTGCGCTTGTTCTTCATGGCGCCGGCGAAGTCGGCGGTCACCGCAGGCAGGGTCACTTTACCCAGGGTCTTGTTGATGGCTGCGACGTGATCCGTCAGTGCGTGTTCGGCCTTCTGCTTGATGTTGGTCTTCACCAGCAGCTCTTGAGCCTTCACCAGCTTGTCGACCTTCAGGCGCGTTTCCCGGGCGTGCTGGCTGATGCGGTCCAGCGAGCAGAAGAGTTCGTCGATGGTCTGGGTTTGTGACAGCGCCTGCTTCTTCGCCGTCGTGACCGCGTCCTCAACATCTCCGCACCACTTCACAGCCTTTTTCGCGTCCGCGAAGTCCTGGTCGGTGGTCAGCGTGGTTTTCACCGAATCGATGACCGCCAGAGCCGATTCCTCAAACACTTTCAGATTGCTGGCGGTAACCATGCCGGTCAGTTCAATGCGCAACGCTGGCAGCTCGTCCGGGGCCTTGCCGACGACGATAGACGGGGCATCTGCCAATTCGTGGCCGGCGAGATCCGCCTCGAACTGTTTCCAGCCTTCGACTAGCTGCGCGGCGCGGCCGGCAACCGGGCGATATTCCATGCTGACGAAGTTCTCGGCGGTGCCGTCGGAACACACGAAGATCACGCGCTCGGCGCCGCTCACCAGAAGCTGCTGCTCGAGTTGCCAGTAATAGTGCGGGGCCAGGTCTTCCGCCTTCACCTGAGCCACCAGCGATTCGTTCCAGAGCTTGTGCTCGAACAGCGTCTCGCCGAGCATCGTCGCGCCATCCATCGAGGCAAGCAGGTTGCCCAGGGTACCTACGACCGGATAAAGCTCTTCGCCGATCATCGCTTCCACCAGCGGCCGGGCCAGTGCCTCAGTGGCGTGCCCTCTGTCGAAGATGTGCTGCTGCGCCGGGGTCACGTCAGGAGCAATGCCGGTCTTTTTCAGCGTCAGCAGGTCAGTGCGAGTCTGGTACTTCGAGACCCCCTTCATTGTCGGCGCTTCGGATGCGGTGAAGTGCTGGCCGCGCAGGGCGTGCCACTCGGCTGATCCCTGGGCTACGTTATGGATGATCATGCTGCTTCTCCTTCGAGTGGTTTCAGCTGGTTGATGGCGTCGATTTGCTCGGCGGTAAGCGTGTATTTGCTGCTGACGGTGGCGATCAGGTGCTCAGGCGATGACTTGCCGTCTTCGATCGCCTTGCGCCACTTCGGCAGATTCTCGGTCAGCTTCTCATCCGGATATGCTTCAAGCTTGGTCGGCGCAGCGATCTTGGCTACGCTGGCGAGCGGCTGGCCGTTATCCCGCTCTTTCGGCATGTCCTGCAGTTCTTCGGCGACCGGCATGCCGCGCAGCACATCAGGGAACACGTCACGCAGGGCGAAGGCACGGGCGCGCATCTGGCGCATGCGTTTTGGGTGTTGCGTCCATGGGCCAGCCTTACCGACGAGGCCGGCAGTCTTGGCGTCATCCATGGTGTAGATCCGCACCTGCTCGTTCTCGCCGCGGCGCTTCACTCGGCAAGTGGCTGTGTGGCCGTCGTCTTCCTCGTACACGTATTCGCAAAGAGGCGAGCCGCGCACCAGGGCAATAACTGCATCACCCCAGAGCGCCGGGCGCCCGTTAATGACCGCGATGTTCTGCATCGCTTGCAGTGGCTGCAGTCCCAATTCCAAACCCCACTGGATTGCCACCAGGATGTTGCCCGGGTTGCCGAGGAACTCCTTCGGCACAATGGTCGACTTGGCCAGGATCTCAGCGAACTGCATGGCCTCGCTCAGCGACGAAGGGGTAAGGCTGAAGCTTTGCTTGACGGTTAGATCAGACACGGGGATTCCTTCCGCCATGCAGGCGGCGTATGAGTTCGAGTTATTGGGTGAGCTGGCCGGAGTAGGCGCTTGCCAGCATCCAGGCAGTGAAGAGGAGAAGGGTGATGGCTGAGCCTCGCCAGAAGCAGTAGCGCTTGGCGCGCTGGTAGGAGGTCATGGCCATGGCCTCAGTTGCTGAAGCACCAGTTCATGAAGCGCCTTTCCGTCGCGGCTGATGCGTTGCCCACGAAGCTGCCACTTTTTCGTGCTGGGCCAGCAGTCGATCATTCGCCCGTCGGGAAGCGTCAGCACGACGTGGTAGCCGTTGTTGTGCTTCTTGTGGGCAATGCCGGTCCGGGATAGCCAGCCTTCAAAGCGCTGCATGGCTTCGGCCTTCATGCGCTTTTTATGACCTTCGGGGTTCGGCTCGCTACCTTCGCCGCCACAATTCCGGCAGCAGCGCGGATAACCAACATCCTCGCCGATGAGCTGGCAGCAGCTCATGCAGTGGCTGCCGTCCTCGATGTTGTCTTCGTAAAAGCTCACGCCTTCACCTTGTACGCGACAGTCCACTCACCGCACATGCAGGCCCGACCACTCCAGGCGTGAACGTTTGGGATGCCAGCGTCATGAGCCAGCGAAAGGGCGCCCAGCCATTTGGTGTGGGTAAAGGCCAGGATCATGCGGTCGGCGGCCAGCTCTTCGATCTGCTCGTCGATCAGCGTTTTAACCGGTGGCGTACTCATGCGAACTCCTTGCGCTGCCTGCAATGCTTCAGCAGACGCTGGCAGTAGTGGCTGAATTCTTCGAGGGTGATCAACTGGTCGGTCATCAGGTTGGTGATGATCTGCTGGACCAGAATGCTGTTGCCGGGCGGGCAATCGGGATGCTCAAGCCCGGCCAGGGCCTCATCGATGAGGATGTACGGGCTCATAGCTCTTCGTCCTCTGCCTGGGCAATCAGCGCATCATCGACAAGGGGCCGAAGTAGGCCCTCTGCAATTTCACCGAGAATGCCCAGTGGGTGTCCGCTGCGGCCCAGCAGTTCCGCCGTCGATGTCTTGTCGACGTTGCCGCGCTCCGCGGTGATGAGCAGCCATCCCAGTGCCGATGTCTCGACCTCGCAATCAGCAAGGCGCCTGTTCACGTGCTCATCGACAGCAAGGGCGAACTGTTCGGCGGTCACACCTTGAGGCTTGCGCATGCGGCGCTGGAAGGCCACGCCAGAGCCTCGAAGCAGGTCTTCGGCGGCGTTGTACAGCCATTCGGATCGAGCACGCTCCCGGCTGCTCTCGCTCACTGGAGGCGGCAACTTCGCTTCGTGCATGGCCTGACAGATATTCAGTGCTGCGTTCATGGCTTGACCCTCGGGTTTTGCGCTCGGTAGCGGCGCATATAGCCGCCGGTCAGGCGCCGCATGAGTACGGCGTTGCGTTCTTCTTCGTGGTGCCAGCAGGTGAGCCATTCGCCACCCATCGAGCCGTGATCCATATACTCGCAATCGCAGCGGGTGTTGATCAGCGCTCGGGCTTCGGCCTTGCATGCTGATTTCAGCGTGAGGTAGCGCCTACCGCCGCCTTTGAAGACGACAGCCTGTGATGATGTGACGGTCATGGTCGCCTCCGGTGGCGGCGGGTTATGCGGCAGGAGCGGCCGGTAAGGCTTCGCGGAAACGAGACGGGCTCCAGTCGCAAGACTCATCAACCGGGATGTGGCCGAACATCAGCGTGCAGCGGCGGCAATGCACGCAGTCGCCGCAGGTCTTGCCATCTGGCAAATTCATTTGGTCAGCGTTGTCCGCCGAGCGTGGAAGTGGAGCGCGCTGCTCACTCATGACTTTCTCCATTCGTTGGTTCACCTGCATTCGTCAGCACTCATGCCTCCCGCTGATTGCCGTTGGGCGCGGGGTGAGTGCTGGCGGATAAAGGCGGGTAATAAAAAGCCCGGTGCGACCCGGGCTTACCTCTCTTTCATGACGAGCCTGCCGGGCGCATGGGGCGTCGGGCAGGAATTGGGCTAGTCCATGGTGGTGATCTCCGTTGTTCGCTCACTGGGAAGGCAGCGGCCACCTATCAAGCTGTGATTGCAGGGGGCCGCGTTGCGCGGTGCAGAATCGTCCGCATCGGGGTGTGATCTGGCAGGTGCCAATCTCTGCATCAGCCCTGTTCATTGCTCGGACTTCGCTGCGTGGAAGCTCGCTGCTTGGCGGCAGGATTCAGATCACACTCCGATGCGGCCTGGTGCTGGGGAGTACCAGGTGCTCGGGCAGTTATCGTCAGGCTGACGTGGCGCTTGCCTTCATCTTTGCCACCGCTTTGCTGACGACTTTGGGCATTTTCTTCTCCCTGATCGCCTTGATTTGGCTATCCGTCAGCATGTCCGCCATGTACAGATCTGTAATCGCATGATTCAGGCGATCAAGGCGCTCAGCCTCTTTTGTATCCATGCTCGGGAACTGCTCGGCGAACGATCGAGCAGCCCAGCCCTGTTCAAATGTTTGCGTCATCGTCCTGCCCTCCGTTGATTTCCAATGCCGCCTCATAGAAGCGGCATCAGTAAATCTGTTGGTGCTTCATCTCCACCACGCGCATCGCCCGATTCATATCTCTGGCCAGGTCACACATTTCGTGTTCGGTGTTCTTCCTGGCTGGCTTGCGTGGTTTCGCGTTCTCCCTTGTAGGGAGCCCGGCCAGTTCCAGAGCTGGCATGGCGCCGACGGGTCACTACTGATAATCTCGGCCAGATCAACAAGAGATCTCATGGCATGGACGATAAGAATCTCGCAGTGCTTCAGCAGTTGCGCGAAAGCATGCAGGCGCAAGTGGCCGCTGATCCGTCTGGAACACCGCTTTCAGTTTCATGGCTTAAAAGTCTTGCCAGATCGTTAACCGATCCCGAACCAAAAAAATCAAATAAGACAAAGAAGAGAAAAACCTCGAAGGCCAAGCCTCCAGAGGAGCCGACTCCCAAGCCGATAAATCACCCCGCCAGTCACAAGAAGCAGCGGCAAGAAATTCTTGAAACTCAAAAACTCAGGGCACGGCTGAAAGCGGACAAGGCGTTAGCAGCTAAGTATCGCGACTGCAGAGAGTGCGGTCGGCCAGTTCTTGTTGGCGAACACATCTCGCTATCACCACTTCGGTGCGAACGGTGCAGATCACGCGATGGGCAATTCGACTTGGGGCTTAGGTCTTCGAGGGAACCGATGTTCACCGATATAACGATTGTCCCTGGGGGAGCCCCAGGACTTGGTAAGCGCAAGTAGAAAACACCTTTCAGTTACCTCCTGGTAGTCATCCCAGAACGCCCTGTCACCAAGGCGCTCCAGTGATGCTCTCCGCCGTGACCCGCTACTGGCGTCGGTCTCCGGACTGAATCAAATATCCCGTCTCACCATTGGCGCCGATTCCTCGATTCGCCCCAGCTCAACTCTCCGTCTTGCTTAAAGATCTTTGTTCCAGTCGGTCCCCGGTTGGGGGCTGGGAGATCACTTCGCTGATCCCGTGCTACCTGGCGGCTTCACCAGTCGTGTGGCGGGCCTGTTGAGGTCCTTCGCAGTCCCTGTAGCGCTGCGATGGGTGAGCAATACCGCCGGTATTGTGTATTGGTCAATACCTCCGGTCATATTATTTTCGACGATCCAAAAAAAGCCCGCACAGCGGCGGGCAAAGAGGGGTGGGTGAATTCAGTCTTCCTTGGGTACCGTCCAGAAAATATGCACTGCACCATCATCGCGGTGGGCAATGGTCACGTTATCGTTTTCGGCGATCTCTTCCAGGATGCGATCCCAGTCCTCGGGCGAGTCGTTCGCAGCTCGTTCCAAAAGGGCAGACTTTGATGCCTGCGATCGAGGGGTGTTGATGATTTTATGGATTCGCATACCGAGCAACTCATAAGAGGTCGGGGGTTTTGGTGCTTGCTTTGCCTTTGCCATCACAGTGCTCCTTTGCTGTATGTGCGTACAGTATTTTAGCGAGTCGAAATTGGCAACAGTGGGCGGAGTACATTTGTGCTCTTGCGATGGGCGAGCAACAAAAAGCCCGCTCAATGGCGGGCTCTACGCGGTAGGGCGAAGTTATGGTGCGTGGCCGAAGCGCTTTCGGAAGTCAGCTTCGAGCATTCTGCAGGCGCCACTTATGATGTTGCGGGCTTCTGCCGATCCCAAAAACTCAGACTCACGATCATGGCAAAGGTCAATAGCAGCTCTGTCTTTTGCCTTTGCCTTCCCCTCCGGCGTACTGCCCACATAGGCACCGAAGGACAAGAACGCCACCGTTAGAGCGACAGCCATGATTGAAAGCTTGGAAAGAACCCCCATACCTTGCGGCTTATCGACGAATCCTGGTGGGAGGACGATCTTCTGCGTTAAATCGGCTTGGCAGTGCTTGCATCGAATCGCTTCGGCCTTGATGTCCTCGGCACAGTATGGGCATTTCCTTTCTGATGATTCCATGTTGCGATTTCCCTAGGCCTTATCTGGCGTCAATTTCCGCTTGCAAGCGATTCGCTGACTTCTCGTATGCACGCTCGTAATCATCCTGCTCATCATCAATGAAGTGGTCCAGATGAGCGAGCCATGCGACATACATATCGGAAAGTTGAGGCTTGAGGTCTGGGTGCTTCGCAATCTCATCTCGATAGAAGGCCTTGCCTTTATCTCGCGCGCTATCCAGACACGTTCGCACGGCATCCAGGCGAGCCTGGAAGGCTTTTGACCATCCTGGTTTACCTTCACCATACTTTTTGGCGGCCGCGTCTACCTCAGTTTGCTGGTAGGCATCCTCAATGCTGCATACAGCCGGCAACCCATTCATTTTCTGTATGTAGGTAGGTTCGGCGTTAGCGAGTACAGACCAGATTGTTGCAGTGATGGTCGATGCGACGAGGGTGGCGTAGAAGGACTTCCGCATGAGGCTCTCCCTGAGAAAACCCCAACTCTACCACTCTGGCTACCAGCCATCACACAGACAACAAAAAGCCCGCTCAGTGGCGGGCTGTGGCAGGTAGTCTGATTCCAGCTATGGCGATTGAAACAATTTTCGCATGTCGAGAAACGGTATCATCATCAGTGCCAATCCTCCGACAAAGAAAGCCAGGGTCGCGTCTGCTACCGACGGAACATAGCTAGGAAAGGCTGCACATATTAGAAATGCCACGCCACTGGGAAATGAGCAAAACGTGGCGCCCTTTGCAATGGAGTCAATCGCAAAGGCTTCGGATCCTTTGCGTTTAAAAAACGAAATGCCGCATGCAAGTGCTCCAGCAAGGATATTGATTGGCTGTAGAAACTCGAAATATAAGCTTGCCGCCTCAGCTAGGGTCATCGGTGCGCCTTGGATTTAAGCGAAATCATTCGCCCGCAGGCAAGGCCAGCAGTGGCAGCAACGATGATCAGTGACGAGGGAGCGGGTGAAGAGAATGCGATGCTCCAGAAAACGCCCGCCACGGACCCAACAAAAGACGCAGATCCAAGCATGACTGGAACGTCATGCAGATCAAACGACAAGAGCTTGCTCATGTCTAGCACCCTCCGATTCTGCGCGTGGTCATAAACATAGATTGGCATTATGACCTGAACGTTCACTTCTACATTTGTGATCTTAGCAAAGAAAGGCAGCAAATGTTGATCCTGCCCACCCAGCGCTGTCATTGCTACGTCGGCATTTACCACCTGCGATCTCGGTTTTTGCGTGTGGAACGCCGGGCTGAAAAAAACACTAGCATCCATGCACTTTTCAATGGCCATTTCACTTACCCTGGATCTTGGACGCCACGAATGGGGCATGAAAGAAAACGACATGACCGCAGTTCATGCACGCCGCAGTGTAAAGCCAGAGGCCCAGCCCTTTAACATGGGGGACTGGCGTGGAAACCAAAGGAGCCATCTCGCCGGTAGGATCCGCAGCAATTCCATAGTCGCCGACGCCGCAAAAGGAACACTTAACATCCGCGTTCTTAGCATTCAAGAACTCATGAAGCTGTAGTGGTGTCACAAGCAATTCTGCTCGTATGTCGTTTTTTTCGCTTTCAGTCTGCAAGCGGTTTGTTGGTCTCTTACTCATTAAAACCTCGACAGATTCCCTTCATTAAAAACCACGTTCTTTTCATTCGTGATTCAAAACAGGCGTTACAAATCCCCGCCACGCCAAACCACTCGACCAATAATTCGATGCTCATTGATCTCATTGCGAGACAGCACCTGGTCAGGGAATTCGCCCTTATCCTCGTTGTCGCTACGGATGATCCAGTTGCCCAGCGCGGCCTGAATCAAGCGTTTTACTATCACGCCTTTGTCAGCGCTCGCCAGCACGTAGATATGGCCGCTTGTGGGCTCGATCCGTGATTCGTCTACCAGCAGCACGTCATGGTCGCTTACCGTCGGCCACATGCTGTCGCCGTCGGCATAGATAACCTTCAGGCTCTTGGGATTTAGCCCTTTAACGCGTAGCCATTCTTTTTTGAAAGCCAGGGTGCTTCGAATCTCGACGTGCGGATTATCGTGCCCGCCCCCCGCAGCCGCGCGAGCCGTGTATTGAGGGATAAACGCATAACGCTCATCGGTTGGCTCGTGAATATCTTCGCCGGCAGGGAGGGGCGTATTTGCGGCCTCTTTTGACGTGAGAGTCGATGGAGGTACATCTCGACCTCCATCCAGCGAGGACGCCATCTTCTGCACTTGAGTAGCCAGGGTAGGGCTGATCTCTGATACCGGAACCTGAAGCATTCTGGCGAAGACTGTTGCTGCCTTGATGCTCAGAGCAGTTCGCCCGTTCATGAAGTGGCTGACAGCCCCCTGGGTGACGCCGTCACCAAGTTCGGCGGCAATCTTTTCCTGGGTGAGCTTGAGGGCGCCGCGCTTCTCTTGAAAGATCGCCTTGAGCCGCTCGCTGTCTTGCAGCTGCCAATCAGAGAGAGGAAGCCTTCGGGAGTCTTTTTTCATCAGCGGATCATATTACCTGCGGTATTTGCTTAACCAATATCGCCGGTATTGACTATCAACAATACCGGCGGTCATACTTGGCGTGAAAATCTATGTAGAGGACGACGCCATGCGCCGTATCCCGCTTACCGAATTTGCAAAAGAGCACGGCCATACGAAAGCCGCGCAGTTGCTCGGCTGTACGCAAGGCGCCTTGAGTAAGGCGATCCGAGTAGGCCGCGATGTGTACGTGACCCTCGAGGATGACGGCAGCCTGTCGGCCCAAGAGCAGCGTCCGTTCCCCTCCCAAAAATCTGCCGCTTAACCCAATTTCAACAGCCAGGAGCACGACCCGTATGTACATGGACCCCAATCAAAAGCGCGCCATTCCGGTGAAGGTTCGTTTCGAACCTGTGCTGGATCGGATCCTACGCAAGGCCGCCACAAAAACCCGCATGCAGCACGCGACCTACCTCTACGAAATCATCGAGTGGGCCGTTGCCAACGGCGTGATCGACGAACTCATGCAGGACAAACAAGAAGATATCGCGGGGTGAAGCCCCTTTGGAGGGCCGAATGACCGTAATTCTTGAAAAACTGCCGCCGGCTCACAGGCAAGAAATCCAGAGGTTGATGAACAACAACGGCTGGAGCCTTGAGCGGGCATTGAACGAAATGGTGGAAGCGTCCATTGCAGCTGGGGCGCTTTCGGTCGTTGGGCGGAGGAAGGCCAAGGTGCTTCAGTTGGTGACCCCAATCAGGGCCTCTTGCAGGGACTCTTCAGGGTAGTTGAGAGGGCCTCTGCCAAATCCGAGACGAAAAAAAGCCGGGGTAGTGACCCGGCTCTCTTAAAACACGCTGTGGGAACGATTATATGCAAACCGCGCCACTTATCAATACCCCCAACAATGTCGCGACACGTTTTTCGAATTCTGAAAACGTGTCGCGCTTCTGTTCAGTCCCTATTTTCGGAGGGCACTGATCATGGCCCGCGCAAGAAACATAAAACCGGCCCTCTTCAAGAACGAAGTCCTGGGCGTAGCCGATCCAATGCTGACGCTGTTGTTCGAAGGGCTCTGGCTGCTCGCTGACAAAGCAGGGCGCCTTGAGGATCGCCCTCTGCGTATCAAGGGTGAACTGTTTCCCTATCGTGATGGCATCGATACCGAAGGGTTGCTGGCCTGGCTCGCATCTGAAGGTTTCATCACTCGCTACACCGTCGGCGGGAAGCGCTTCATCCAGGTCGAGAACTTCGACAAACATCAGAACCCGCATAGGACACCTCGATATCCTTTTCGCTCTCTGTCAGGTTGGAGCCTCCCAGCTTAGCCAGTTCGATATTGTCGCCACTTACGTAGCGCAGCATGCCATTCAGTCCCGGCACGCCTAGGCCTGCAAAATTGTAGTCATACCGTACCTGCCAACTGCGCTCTTTGGGGTTGAGAAACTCAGAGCTCAGAGTGCCTTCGGTGATCACTAACGGTTCGGTGCCGAACAGGTATGGCATGGCTGTCTTGCCTGTCAGTTGCATGTAGCCGGCACCGAATTTGTGGGCGCCCAGGGCATACGTCAGCATCAGTGCCGCATTGCGGTTGTCCACCGCGCCGGCTTTTGCCGCGCCATCCTCGTCGGTGACGAACAGGCGGAAATCGCTTTTCAGGCTGCCGGGGCCCATCGGGCGATTGTCGACAAAGCCGTAGAAGTCCTTGCGGTACAGGTCAGCGAGTTCTGCGTGGTAGTACTTCAGCGTCAGTTGCGGCGACCAGGCATAGTCTCCGCCGACGAAAGAAAAACGGTCCGACTCGGCGGCGCCATTGAAGCGTCCGTTAGGTGAACCGACCGACATTTTCTGGTAATCGGTGGAGTCGCGCAGGTTGATGCGATCCAGCCAGCCAGCGTGCAGGGTCAGGTTGTCGCTTTCCTGGGACTTGAGGTACGCGCCGCGAAAGGTCTGTGGCAGCAGGCGGGTAGGGCTGGCGAAAGCGATCGGCAGAAACGTGCTGATAGTGCCCAATTGCAGCTCGCTTTTCGATGCCCTGACCTTGGCCGTCAGACCTAGCTCCGAATATTCATCGGCCGGCTCGCGGGTAGTGGCGCTGTACGGCAGCAGGCCGGTGCCGGTGCGAGCGCGTGAAGAATCTAGGCGCACCCCCAGCAAGGCTTGGGCGTCGAGGCCGAACCCCACTGGCCCTTCCGTATAACCTGAACGCACGTTGAGAATGAAACCCTGGGCCCACTCGCGGGCGGCGGTCTGGGGGGTGGCGTTCACGTAGTTACGATCGAAGTAAAAGTTGCGCATCGTCAGATCGGCGTGGCTGTCTTCGACAAAACCGCTGGCACACGCCTGGCCAAGGGATAAAACGCAGGTGCAGGCGCTGAACGCCCGAAGAGAAATCTTGAGCATGCCGGTGTTCACTTTTATTGTTGTTGGAGGTGACCCCGCACCGTTTCCGGCACGGGTTGTTACGCGGGAGTTGTCAGTCAGACCGAGCGCCGTTGCGCCGAACCGACAGGTAAAACATCGCCACTGCGGCGATGACGATTCCCGGCGCCGAGGCGAGCATCACCCCTGCGGTGCCGGTGCCCAAAGCGAGCATCTTGCCGGCCACCAGCGGGCCGCTCATTGCGCCGAGTCTGCCGATAGCCACCGCGGTGCCCACGCCCGTGGCGCGCACAGACGGGCGATAGAAATGCGGTGCCAAGGCATAGAGCACGCATTGCCCGCCGGTGGCGAAAAAGCCGGCGACGAAACCGGCCGCCAGCATGCTTTCCAGCTGGCTGGCCATACCCAGAGCGGTCAGCGAAGCGAGAATACCCACATAGATCAGTGCGGACAGTGCCCAAGCCGGCAAGCGGTCCATCACCCAGCCCAGCATCAAGGTACCGACTGCCGCGCCAATCTGAAGCGCGAGCATGACCCAATTGGCCTGGCGGCCACTGAAACCCTGACCGATCAGCAAGCTTGGGAGCCAGTTGATCAGGATGTAAACCACCATGAGGGTAAAGAAATAGCTGACCCAGATCAGCGCAGTCGGCAGGGCCGCGCCTTCGCGGAAGAGACCTCGGACCACGCCGATGGGAGCGACGTCCTGGACGCTGCGAAATTGCGCCGATTCCGGTAGATAAAGCCCCAGCAGAGGCACGATCAACAGAGGCACCAGGCCGCCGACGTAGAACACTGCCTGCCAGTCGCCCGAAGAGCCGGCAATACCCATCGTCGCCGCCAGCGCCGCGCCTAACGGCACGCCGCAGTACATCAGGCTCACCGCACTGCCACGCAGGCGCGGGCCGGCCACTTCACTGGTCAAGGCAATCAGGTTTGGCAGGGCGGCCCCCAAACCAACGCCAGTCAGGCACCGGGCGACGAGCAGGCTATTGAAGTCCCAAGCCTGGGCGGTGACCAGAGAAAACACTCCGAACAGCGCCACCGACGCCATCAACACGAGCTTGCGACCGATGCGATCGGCCAGCCAGCCGCCCACGAATGCACCGGGCAGCAGGCCGAAAATTCCGGCACTGAACACCCAGCTCATGTGCAATTTATCCAGTTCGAACGCGGCCGCCATGCCTTGGGCAGCGATCCCGGAAGCCTGTAGGTCAAGGCCTTCCATCAGGGCCACGAGGAAACACAGACCGATGGTCCGCGTCATGTGTAGCGGTGTTGTCAGGTTGAGCGTTGTCATGGGCAGTACCCGTTTTATTGTTGTATGGGCAAAACAGGGCGGACGGACCGCTGCGTGGGCGGTCAGCCGGTGTGGTGCTCGGTCAGCGTTTGAGCAGGTCCAGCGCGACATCGACGATCATGTCTTCCTGGCCGCCGACCATCCGGCGCCTGCCCAGTTCGACGAGGATGTCGAGGGTCTTGAGGCCATACTTGGCGGCGGCGATTTCAGCGTGGAGCAGGAAGCTCGAATAGACGCCGGCGTAACCCAATGCCAAGGTCTCTCGATCGACCCGCACCGGCCGGTCCTGCAGTGGGCGCACGATGTCGTCCGCCGCGTCCATCAGCGTGTAAAGGTCGGTGCCGTGGTTCCAGCCCAGACGTTCAGCGGCGGCGATGAACACTTCCAGCGGCGCGTTACCAGCCCCAGCGCCCATGCCGGCGAGGCTGGCGTCGATTCGGTCGCAACCTTCCTCGACCGCGGTGATCGAGTTAGCCACCCCCAGGCTCAGGTTATGGTGAGCGTGCATGCCGGTTTCGGTTTCCGGTTTGAGCACCGCCTTGAACGCACGGAAGCGCTCGCGCACATCCTGCATGTTCATCGCGCCACCCGAGTCGGCCATGTACACGCACGTCGCGCCGTAGCTCTCCATCAGCTTGGCCTGAGCGGCCAGCTCCTCGGCCGGGATCATGTGGCTCATCATCAGAAAACCGACGGTGTCCATGCCCAGTTCACGGGCGTACTCGATGTGCTGTTTCGACACGTCCGCTTCGGTGCAGTGAGTGGCGATGCGCACCACTCGCGCTCCGGCGTTGTAGGCGGCTTTGAGGTCATGCACCGTGCCGATGCCAGGCAACAACAGCGTTGTGATTTTGGCGTGGCTGATGACATCGGCCGCCGCTTCGATCCATTCCAGATCGGTGTGCGCCGCAAAGCCATAGTTGAAACTCGACCCTTGCAAACCGTCACCGTGGGCGACTTCGATCGAGTCGACCTTGGCCGTGTCCAGAGCGCGAGCAATGTCCTGCACATTCTGCAGCGAATACTGGTGACGCACCGCGTGGCTGCCGTCGCGCAGGGTCACGTCAGAGATGTAGAGTTTTTTGCCGGGATTAATAGTCATGTCGGTCTCCTCAGGCGGTGAGCATCGACTGCGCCATGCGCTCGGCGGTGGCCAAGGCAGCGGAGGTCATGATGTCAAGGTTGCCGGCATACGCTGGCAGGTAATGGGCGGCGCCTTCGACTTCGAGGAACACCGATGTCTTGAGCCCGGAGAATGTGCCCAGGCCGGGGATGTGCAGCGGCGCGTCCTCGGGGATGACATCGAATTGCACTTTTTGCTTCAGGCGATAACCCGGCACATAAGCCTGCACGGCCGCCGCCATCTCGACGATGGAGGCCTCGACCAGCGCCTGATCCGCCGCTTCGGATAACACAAGTACCGTGTCGCGCATCATCAGCGGCGGTTCGGCCGGGTTCATCACGATGATCGCCTTGCCCTTGGCTGCACCGCCAATGACCTCGATGGCCTTGGAGGTGGTTTCGGTGAATTCGTCGATGTTGGCACGAGTCCCAGGGCCAGCGGATTTACTGGCGATCGAAGCAACGATTTCGGCGTAATGCACCTTCGCCACGCGCGACACGGCCGCGACCATAGGAATCGTCGCCTGGCCACCGCAGGTGACCATGTTGACGTTGAGCTGGCCGAGATTCTGTTCCAGATTCACCACCGGCACGCAGTACGGACCGATGGCTGCAGGCGTCAGGTCGATCAGGCGGATGCCGGGTTTGATCGAGCGCAGGAACGCGTCGTTCTTCACATGGGCACCGGCCGAGGTGGCATCGAACACGAAGTCGATGTCCTTGAATACGTCCATGCGGGTCAGGCCTTCAACGCCTTCATGGGTCACCGCCACGCCCAGGCGCGATGCGCGGGCCAAACCATCCGAGGCCGGATCGATGCCGACCATGACCGCCATTTCCAGGTGCTTGGCGTTACGCAGGATCTTGATCATAAGGTCGGTGCCGATGTTGCCGGAGCCGATGATGGCGACTTTGAGTTTGTTCATTGTTGTTGCCTCATTTGCACGCACGTCGCCGATCACTCGGCGCTGAACTGAACACCGACACGACCGATGCCTTCGATCTCGGCCTCGAACCGATCACCCGCCGCCACCGCCACCATCGGCCCAAGTGCCCCGGTCAGAATGATGTCGCCGGCCCGCAGCGGATCGCCCAGGCGCGCCATGGTTTGCGCCAACCACACGGCGGCATTGAGTGGATGGCCGAGGCATTCGGCGCCACTGCCGCTGGACACTTCCTCACCATTGCGGGTCATGCGCATGCTGGCCTGGCGCAGGTCCAGGCCGTCGAGACGCCGCGCCGGGCCACCCAATACAAAGCAGCCACTGGAGGCGTTATCGGCGACGGTATCGACGAAGCGGATGTTCCAGCCCTGGACGCGGCTGCCGACGATTTCCAATGCCGGGACGACCCAGCCGGTAGCCGCCATCACGTCGGCAAACGTGGTGTCGGCACGCGGTAGATCACGCTCCAGAATCAGCGCAATTTCAGCTTCGATCTTCGGTTGCAGCACGCGGCCCACCGGCACGGTTTCGTTATCGCCGTAGCACATGTCGGCGAACAGGGTGCCGAAGTCCGGCCGATCGACGCCCAGTTGCGCCTGGACCTTGGGATTGGTCAGGCCGATCTTGCGCCCGACTACACGTCGGCCGCTGGCCACGCCGTGGGCGACGTTGAGCCGCTGGATGGTGTAAGCGGCCTCGGCGTTGTCTTCGCCGATCTGCTCGCGCAGGGGCGCAATGGCTTCGTGGCGGGCTTCGGCCTGACGCAGGTCGGCGGCGAGCTGTTCCAGGGTGTCTTGAATAGGGTTCATGTCAGCCTCGGTGATCAGTGGGTCAGGAAGTCCAGGACCATGCGGTTGAAGGTCTCGGCGTGTTCCCACTGGGCCCAGTGGCCGCAGCGATTGAACACGTGCAGTTGTGCCTGGGGCAGGCCGGCCAGCAGGCGCAGGCCGGTGTCCATGGGCACGAAGCGATCTTCGCGGCCCCAGACGAGCAGCGTCTGGGCGGTGATTTCGTGCAGGCGGTGGCTGAAGTCCGGGAATTGCTTGGGATTGAGGGTGCTGCTCTTGACGAAATTTTCCAGGTGATCGCGGCGCGCCAGGATGTTGTCCAGGCGGGTCTGGAATAACTCTTCGGTCAGACTGCTGGCGTCGAAGACGAAGACGTTCATCATCTTCTTCAGGTTTTCAATGGTCGGTTCGCGGTACAGCGCGCCGATCAGCTTGATGCCTTCGGTAGGTTGCGGCACTAAGGCGCTTGGGCCGCCGGTGCCGCCGCCCATCAGTATCAGTTTGCCGATGCGCTCAGGGTAGGCGAGGGCGAAGGCTACGGTGCTGTGGCCGCCCATGGAGTTGCCGATGATGTGCACACGGTCCAGATCCAGTGCATCAACCAGCCCCTTGAGGGCACGGGCGTTGAGGTCTGAGCGCGAGCTGTCGCAAACAATCGGGTCACTTTTGCTCCAGCCCGGGCAATCCATCAGGATCACGCGGTAACCGGCGGTAACCAACGGTTCGATGTTGCGATGGAAATTGGCCCAACCGCTGGCACCGGGTCCGGAACCGTGGAGCATGACCACGGTTTCGGCTCCCTGACCCACGTCGTTGTAATGCAGTCGCAGCTTCAACTCGCCTTCGCTGATGTCGACAAAACGGCTGGTAGAGGCTTCGGTGAAAGCTGGCGCAGTGGCAGTCATGGCAGTGTTCCTCGGATTCAGTGGTTGTTGTTCAGCGGCTGGGCGCCAAGGGCGGCGAAGCCTGCGATCCATTCGGGAATCGGACGGTAGTAGCGCCCTTCGGTCTGATAAGGGCCAAAGGCGCAAAGGGCCGCGAAGGCGGCGACCCAGGTTTTCACTTCGTGAGTGGACTTGCCGGCCAGTGACGACAGTTCGTCATTGCCCAGGGCATCGAGGTCGCTCAGGCGACCCTGTTCCAGGGTGTCGAGAAACTGCTGATCCCACGTGGGATTAAGCGGATGCAGACTGCGTTGGTCTTCAACGAAATCCCGGGCGGCCTGGATCACGCGCTCCTGGCGCGCCTGTCGCTCATCAGCCGGCAATTGGCGACCGCTGCCCATCAGTCGATCGGCCATACGCGCATCGACCTTGGCCAGTTCCGGCACCGGAGGTTGATGGGACAGTCCCCCGGAAGCCAGGAACAGCACGCGCTTGTTCAGCGACTGCGCCCACTGGCCGATCGCTTCACCGAGCAGGCGTGCACGCTTGAAGCCGGGCAACGGCACGGCGACCGAATTGATGAACACCGGAATCACCGGGCATTCCCTTAAACCGCCCAGCAACAGCTCCAGCGGTTGGGCGAACGCGTGGTCGACCTGCATGCGATAGGAAACGGCAGCGTCGACACCGGCATCCAGGACCGCCTGGGCGCAGGATTCGGCCAGCGCTTTGGGCACATCCAAGGGGCCGGCGGCGGTGTCGAAATCACCGATGGCGTGGGCGGCCATGCCGATGCAGAAGGCCGGCATCACGTCGTAGAAAAAGCCGTTGTAGTGGTCGGGGCCGAAGAGCACGATCAGCTCCGGCTCGAAGCGGGCGATGCGCTCACGGGCATCAGCGATCATGCCATCGACCTCGGCCAGCACGTCGGGCGTCGGATCGACGTAGCCCACCAACGGCGTATGGGATAGGCAATGCAGATAAGCGCTCATGTCAGGCCACCTTGCTGGCGGGGATCGCCACTTCGGGTTGCGGCAGGGCCTTGATTGCCAGGGCCAATTCATCACAGGCCTGGCCGACGGTTTGCGGTATGGCCAGGCCGGCAAGGAAGCGATCCGGACGCACCAGGGCAATCGAGGCCGAGCCGCGGGCGAACCATTCTTTGAGGCGGCCGGTGCTGTCACCGATGCGGATCACCCCTTGGCTGACGTCACTGGCGGCTTTGAGTTGGACGTCCGGTAGTACCTGGATAAAACGCGTGCCCAGTGCTTGCCATTGATCGATCTGTGCAGGCGTCAGGCCCCAGGTCGGGTCGCAGCCCCAGGCGATAATCGCGAAGTTCTCGCCGATCACCTCATCCAGCAACACGGTTTCGCCAGCTTCGGTCAGTACCGGGGGCTGAATGAACATCTTGCCCACGGGTGAGCCTTTTTCGCCGGGTACGATCAAGGCGCCCTCGGTGTATTGCGGCATCGGCTTGAAGCGCATTTCCACGAAGTAGCGTTTGACGGGCGGCACATAGTTGAGCAGCCACGACACACCATCACGCAAGGTGCCTTGCCAGCGTTTTGGCGGTGCCAGCACGTGGCCGGCCAGCACCGAAAGGTCGATCATCGCCTTGGCGTGGTCACGGCGTTCCTGTTCATAGCTGTCGAGCAGGCTGTCGGCGGCCAGGCCTTTGATCACCAGTGACAGTTTCCAGGCCAAGTTGGAGGCGTCGCGCATGCCGCTGTTGTAACCCTGTCCCTGCCATACCGGCATGATGTGCGCGGCATCGCCGGCCAGCAGCACCCGGCCCTCACGGAACCGCCCGGCCAGGCGAGCGTTGTGGGTATAGACGCGGCTGCGGATCAATTCGATGCGATCCGGATTTGGCAGCACCTTGGCCAGCAGCTTGCGCATGTTCTCGGGTTTGCTCAGTTCGGCTTCAGTCTCGCCAGGCATGACCATGAATTCGAAACGGCGAACAGCGTGGGGCAGGGCGGCTGAAACGTAAGGGCGCACCGGGTCGCAGCACAGGTAAACATGGGGCGTGCTCAGCGGGTCGTTGGCGATGTCGACAACGATCCACTGATTAGGCGCGGTCTTACCCTCGAAACTGATGTTCAGACTGCGTCGCACCAGACTGTTGCCACCGTCGCAACCAATCAGATAACGGGCCTGAAGGCGCTCGCCGCGACCGTTGTGATCCTTGAGGTTCAGCACTACGCCGCTGTCACTGTGTTCGAAGCCTTCGAGCTCACGGCCGAACAGCACCTTGACGTTGTCAAAACGCTGCAGGCCTTCGAACAGTACGCGGTCGGCCAAGGGCTGGATGAAGGCGTTGCGGCGCGACCAGCCGAACTCATCGGTCTTGGGCTGTATATCGGCAAAGCAGCGACCCCTTGGGGTCAGGAAACGCATGGCGTGCCAGGGAGTGGTGTGCGGGAGCACGTTGTCGGCCAGACCGACGGCCTGGAAAGTACGCAGGCTTTCGTCGTCCAGACCGATGGCGCGGGGGTAGTCGATCAGGCTGTCGAGCTTTTCCACCAAGGTGACGTTCACACCACATTGGCCCAGGTAATTGGCGATCATCAAGCCGACAGGTCCGGCACCAACGATGGCGACGTCGGTGGTCAGGTCCAATGTGGAAGGAGTGGGTGCAGAACTCATGGTCATCTCCGTACAGCGCTTTTGGATTTCTTGTTGGGCGCAGTATGGAAATCACAAGGCTGGTCGACAACGACAACCCTTGTTAGTGTGCACTGAGTGCACATGATTGATTTACAACAACAAAGGATCCAGCCATGAGCGAGACCGAATACAAAGCCGTGCGTGGTCTGATGCGAGGTCTGGCACTGATCAACGGCTTGAACCGCTTCGACGGCGGCGCCAGCACCGCGCAACTGGCGGAGCAGAGCGGGCTGCACCGCACCACCGTGCGCAGGCTGTTGGAGACCTTGCAGGCTGAAGGTTATGTACGGCGTAGCGAGTCGGATGACAGCTATCGATTGACGTTGAAAGTTCGCGAACTCAGTGAAGGTTTTCGCGATGAGCAATGGATTTCCTCCATCGCCGCCCCCTTGCTCGGCGAGTTGTTGCAGGAAGTCATCTGGCCCACCGACCTGTGCACGCTGGACGGCGATGCCATGGTCATTCGCGAGACCACCCATCGCTTCAGCCGCCTGTCGTTTCACCGATCCATGGTTGGCCGGCGCCTGCCGTTGCTGATGACCGCGACCGGACGTGCATACTTTGCGTTCTGCCCACCCGCCGAGCGGGAAGAGCTGATCGAATTGATGATCGGCCGCGAAGATGAACAATCACCGCTGGCCGCCGACCGTCGTTTTGTCGAGCGACTGGTGGAACACACCTTGGCCAAGGGGTATGGCGAAAACAATTCACACTGGGGCCAGGAGCGCAAGATCGCCGCCATTGCGATCCCGGTCATGCACGAGGAACGGGTGATGGGCTGCCTGAATCTGGTCTACATCGCCAAGGCGATGCCCATTGAGGAAGCTGCGCGCCGTTATCTGCCCGCGATGCAGGGCGTAGTGAAACAGATCCAGGTTCAATTGGGTTGATGTCGCCTGCGTCTGACAGTCAACTCACAGGGTTCTGTTTTGCGGTTTTGCTGAAAAGCCCGTTCGCCACCAGCGCCTATCCGGGGCCTTGCCTGCCTGTCGATAATTCCTCATCACATGTTTGCCGGTGCTGACTTGCTGGTCCGGCCGCAACGTCGTTTCTGCCGGGCGCGCGAGAGGTATTTGCAGGGTTCATTCTTCCCTGGGTTTTAGGGGGGAGCGCCTATGAGTGCCTGAATGTGTGGGGGGCCACCGCTGTCCATGTCACGCAGGTAGTAATTCAGGAATCAGAATGTTTGCCATGCGAGCGCTGCGATCCTTGCGATCCTGCACAGTGTCGTCGCAGTACAGCAATGACAAGCTAATTTGATAGGCATAGATCAGATAAGCGCGATCGCAGGCTTCGCTCTGCGTCACGCCCGCTTGTATCAACAGGCCCTCGATATAGTTCAGGCGATAGCGGTCGACTTCGTCGATGGCTTGTCGGGCTTTGTCGTCCCGGCGTGCCCAGGCGCGAATCCCCAATTCAATGGCGGCGGCGTCGCGAGCCGTCTGGCCGTGGGATGGCAGCTCCAACAGGCGTTGCAATTGCTGCAGCGGTGAAGTATGCGCGGTACGCAGTTGAAGAATTACATCCTCGGTCGCACGGGACCGCCAGTTGCCCAGAATGCCTTCGAGTAATTCACCACGGCTTTTGAAGTGGTAATAGAAGCTGCCACGGGTGATCTTCAACTCCTTGGCTAAAGTGTCGACCCGAACGGCGTCTACGCCGCTGGTAACCAGGACATGCTGTGCGGCATGAATCCAATCTTCTCGAGTGAGACTGGTGCGTGTTGACATTGTGCTAGGGCCTTGTCCAACCAACTGGATGAGTGCCGGGGGCGGGTAAGGCGCCTCGGGCAAGGAAACACATTCTAACGCCTGGCGGCTGCCCAGGCAGCCGCAATTCACAGGTGTATTGAACAGATCTTTTTTGTATCCGGCTGACCGTCCATCATAAAGATACAGAAATGTATCCTATCAGGAAAACCATTTTTCCGCTCTAGCACCTGATTCTGCGCCCAGCACTGACATACATGTCTGTATTTTGCGTGTTGACGTGTCCGGGTTTCCTCTCTAGCATACAGATACACATCTGTATCTTCATAAATAAAAACAACCGGAGGCCTTATGGACGGCATTGGAAAAACCCTGCTGGCAGCAGGACACAAGACCAACTATCACGAAGCAGGTCAGGGCGATGCTCTGTTTCTGCTCCATGGCTCCGGTCCTGGCGTTTCGGGCTGGACCAACTGGTCCCGGAGCATGTCGGCCTTCTCTGACAAATGGCGGATCATCGTGCCGGACATTGCCGGTTTCGGTTTCACCGAGTTCCAGGAAGAGGCCAAGTACGACATCAAATTGTGGGTCAACCACCTGGTCGGCATCATGGATGCGCTGGATATTGCCAAGGCCTCTTTCGTCGGCAATTCCTTTGGCGGCGCGGTCGCCATTGGCCTCGCGGTGTTCGCTCCGGAGCGGGTCGACAAGCTGGTCCTGTTGGGAACGCCTGCCGGTGAATTTGTGCAGACGCCGGGGCTACGCGGTGCATGGGAGTACGAACCATCCCTGGAAAACATGCAGCGGCTGATGGCGCTGTTCCCATACGACGAGGCCTTGATCACACCCGAGCTGGTCAAGGCGCGTTACGAAGCCAGTGCCCGCGCCGGTTCCCAGGAAGCCTTGCGCAAGCTCATTCCCAAGCCAGCCGCCGAGGGCGAAACGCTGGTCAAGGGTTTCCCTGCCGCGGCATTGGCCAAGATCATCGCGCCGACTCTGGTTGTGCATGGCCGTGAAGATCGCGTGGTGCCGCCATCCTGCGGAATGCTGATCGCCAATAGCGTACCGAATGCCGATTTGCATCTGTTTGGCCGTTGCGGCCACTGGGTGCAGAGCGAGCAACCGCGCCGCTTCGTGGCGCTGGTTCGCGACTTCCTGAGCGAGTGATCGATATGAGCCGAAATCTTCTGGAGCGAGCGCTGTGGCAACTCTCAGTTGATCGCGCCTCCAAAGAGCGTTTTCGCGAAGACCCCAAAGGCTTTCTCGGGCGTTTCGCATTGAGTGAAGAAGAAGTTGAAATGGTCGTGGGCTTCGATGTCGCCGCTCTGCAAGCGGTCGGGGTCAATCCGATGCTGACCATGGGCTTCTGGCAGGAGTTGGCACCTCAGCGAAGCATGTCGCTGTACAAGCAGCGCCTGGGTGCAACCGACGAACAACGCGCGGCTTTCTCCGCCGCACTCAAGGGGTGATCCGATGGGCAAGATAGTAGGGGGGTTCTGGATGCCCCATGACCCGGTCATGTTCGTCGCCCCCAACGCGCCGTCGCCGGCCCAGGGTGATGCTGTCTGGGGTGCATACGAGCAATGTGCTCAGCGCCTGGCGCAGTTGGCACCGACCTCGGTGATCATCGTGGGCTGCGATCATTACATCCTGTTCGGCACCCAGTGCCTGCCTCGTTATGTCATCGGTACCGGTGATGTCGATGGTCCACTGGATCGCTTGCCGGGGCTGGAGCGAGGAGTGGTACGCAACCAGGAAAAACTGGCCGGGCATATCGTCTCGCATGGCGAGGGGCAGGGCATCGACTGGACGGTGGCACGCAGCTTCACTGTGGATCACTCGTTCTCGATTCCACATCAACTGACGGTCAAGCCGGCAGAGAAACTTCTCGGTCGAGAGTTGCCGACTATTCCTGTGTACCTGGCCTGTGGCGTGGATCCTTACATTTCGCTTAAGCGAGCTGCCGACCTGGGTCGCCAGATCCGTGCTGCGGTGGAGTCGTTCGATGCTGACGAGCGCGTCGTCATTATCGGTAGCGGCGGAATCAGTCACTGGGTAGGGACAGCGGAAATGGGCCGGGTTGCCGAGGACTTCGACCGGGAGATTCTCGCCCATGGCGTCAACGGCGATCTGCAAGCGCTGTGCGCCTATTCCGATGAAGAGATTTTGCGTCGAGCCGGCAATGGCGCCATGGAAATCCGCAATTTCGCCTGTGCCATGGCTGCCGTCGCCAATCCGGCCGGTGAAGTCATCGCCTATGAAGCCGTACCTGCCTGGGTCACCGGGTTGGGTTTCTTGCAGTTGTTTTCCGCGGAGGAGTGGTCATGAGCCGTGTATTGCTGTGCCAGCGCGATGAACTGTCGCCGGGCGAGTTGAAAAAAGTCAGCCATGGCGCTGCCGAAGCTATCTGCGTGTACAACCTGGGCGGCACGTTCTATGCCACCTCGGACATGTGCACACACGCCACGGCCTCCCTGGCAGAAGGCGATCTGGAAGACGACCTGATCACCTGTCCGGTGCATTGGGGGCAGTTTCACATTCCAACGGGCAAGGCAGTGACTTTTCCCTGTGAAAAGCACCTTCGCACGTATCGGATCATCGTCACTGACAAAGAGGTCTATGCCGATATCGAACATGCCAGCGATGCCGCCTTGGCCGACGCCTGACGCCCAGTACCAAGGCCTGTCTTTCCCACCGTATTCCTTGTGAGTCTAGAGCAATGGATAACTGCAAACACATACCACTCAGAACCATTGAGCCTACACCCAGCCTGCCGAACCTTGATCGGGTGTGCGACATGGAGGAAGGCCGCTTGTCCGGCAAGGTGTTCTGGGACCAGGCCATCTACGAACAGGAACTCGAGAAGATTTTCGCGCGTTGCTGGCTGTTCGTGGCCCATGAATCGCAATTGCCGAAGTCTGGTGACTATCTCGCCACCAGCATGGGCGAGGACGAGGTCCTGGTGGTACGTCAGAAGGACGCATCGCTGAAGGTGTTCCTCAATGCCTGCCCACACCGTGGCAACAAGATCTGTTTCGCCGAGGCGGGCAATGCACGGGGCTTTATCTGCAACTACCACGGCTGGTCATTCGGCGCCGATGGCGGCCGGTTGCTGGGTATGCATGAATCCAAGTGCTATGAGGAAAGTAATTTCGACAAGTCCAAACATGGACTACGCGAAGCGCGTGTTGCGACTTACAAGGGCTTGGTGTTTGCCACTTTTGCCGACGATGCACCGACACTTGAAGACTACCTGGGGCCGATGACCTGGTACCTGGATGTCATGCTCGACATGGACGAGGGCGGCAGTGAGTTCCTCGGTGGCTGTATTCGTTCCACCATCGAATGCAACTGGAAAGTCGCGGCGGAAAATTTCGTCGGCGATATTCTCCACGGTGGCTGGACTCACGATTCCGCGGCCAAGGCGATGCTGGGTGGGCCGGTGGCCAATGTCGGCGACCTTCCCGAGTCCTACTCGGTGAACTGGAATGGCCACGGCTACGAATTCGCCACCGATGTGGTGGGCAACGCCGCTACCCTGGGCGAGAAAGACATCAACAAATACCTGCACGTATTGCGCCCGAAAGTGGCGGAGCGTCTGGGCGAGTTCCGCTCCAAGCTGATCGGTTCGATTTCATCGTTCACCGTGTTCCCCAACTTCTCCTTTTTGCCGGGGCAGAACACGGTTCGCATCTGGCAACCGCGCGGGCCACACAAGATCGAGCTGTTTACCTGGGTCATCGTCAACAAAAATGCGCCGCAGGACATCAAGGACAAATGGCGCCGTGGCGCGATGATGACCTTCTCCCCAACCGGCGTGTTCGAAATGGACGATGGCGAGAACTGGGAATACTGCACCAAGACCAGCCGCGGCATGGTCACGCGCTATCAGGATCTGTACGTCGGCCTTGGCATGGACACACGCATCGAAAACAGCGAACTGCCCGGCAATGTGTTCAAAGGGCAACTCAACGAATGCAACTCCCGTGCGTTCTACCAGCGCTGGAAAGACCTGTTGCAATCGCCCACCTGGGCGGACGTACCAGATCGTAACGGCAAGATGCGTTGAGGGGACCGAAGATGAATGCTTTGCCAATGGAACAACCCGTTGCATTAGAAGACACACGCGCCGTCGAGGCCTTCTTGTTGCGTGAGGCCCGCCTGCTCGACAACGAGTGCTGGGATGAGTGGCTGCAGTCGCTCAGCGAGACCATCCACTATTGGATGCCCGGTATCGAGAACCGCCGACGCGAAGACAAGTCGGGCCCCTACAGGCTGGAACACATGGCCTTCTTCGACGACGGCATGCGTGATCTGCAGCGTCGGGTGGCGCGGTTCAAGCAGCCGTCGGCCTGGGCTGAAAACCCACCGACGCGCAACGTTCACCTGATCAGCAATATCGAGGTGTTTGCCGGTGAACAGGAAGGCGAGTTCATTGCGTTCTCGTGCTTCATGAACATCCGCAGCCGAGGTCTGGACGAGTCCCATCAACTGGTCGGACGCCGTGAGGATGTGCTGCGTCGCGAGGCCGACGGGCTGAAGTTATTGAAGCGCAAAATCCTGATTCCAAACGCGATGTTGTTGTGCAAGAACATCAACACTTTCCTCTGAGGGCACGCACATGGGTTGGCTCGAAGGACAAGCAGCATTGGTCACTGGCGGTACCGGCGGCATCGGTAGCGCCATCGTTCGGCGCTATGTGAACGAAGGTGCACGGGTGTGCGTCATGGCGCGTGACGACGAACAGCTGAGCGCACTGCGCAGCGAACTGGGCGACGCCATCATCACGGTGCAGGGCGATGTCTCGAAATATGAAGACAATCAACGCGCGGTGGCGGCCACACTGAATGCGTTCGGCAAGCTCGACACGTTTGTCGGCAATGCGGCGGTGTTTGATTACTTCACTTGCCTGGACCGCATCGCCCCTGAAGATTTTGAAAGTGCATTTCAGCGCTTGTTCGCCATCAATGTTCAGGGCTACATGCTGGGCGCACGTTGCAGTACTGATGCCTTGCGCGCCAGTCGCGGCAGCATGATCTTCACCCTCTCCAACAGTGCTTTCTACGCTGGCGGTGGAGGCATTCTATATGTGACCGCCAAACATGCGCTGGTCGGCATGATCCGTCAGCTGGCCTACGAACTGGCACCGGATATCCGCGTGAATGGCGTAGCGCCAGGGGCGACCAATACGCCTATGAAGAGTCTCGATGGGCTCAATGCGCGAAGTGTTCCGCTCAACCAGATCCCGGGTTTCGAGCAAGGCGCTGCGCAGGCGGTTCCGCTTCAGCGCATCGCTGAACCCGAGGATCACACGGGGCACTATGTGCTGTTGGCCTCAAGTGAAAACTCCGGGTTGACCACCGCCAACATCATCCATAGCGATGGTGGCTGGGAAGTTCGCAGCCCGGGCGCGGCCAGTCACAGAAAGGTCTGAAGACAGACGTGTAGTTGTACCCATAACAAGAGAAATGACCGATGAGCGTCTACAGCCGTTCCTTGAGCGCCCCCCAACAGAAGTTGCTGGATCTGTTCGCTGGTTTACCGATGCCTATCCTGGCCGCTCCGATGTTCCTGGTCTCCGGGCCGCAGCTGCTCAATGCCTGTTGTCAGGCAGGTATTGTCGGAAGCATGCCAGCACCCAATGCGCGTACCGTAGAGCAACTGGACCAGTGGCTGGCGCAGATTGTTGTCGAGCGTGCGGCCGCCAAAACACAAGGCCAGGTCTGGGCACCCTGGATGCTGAACATGATCGTGCACAGCACCTACAATCGGTTCGAATCCGAGTTGGAACTGGTCAAACGCTACCAGCCGCCGATCGTTTCCACGGCCTTGGGCACCCCCAGGCGTGTGCTGGACAGTGTCCATGGTTATGGCGGCGTAGTGATCGCTGACGTCATCACTCCGGCCTTGGCACGCAAGGCAGTCGATGCGGGTGTCGATGGTCTGGTATTGGTCTGTAACGGTGCTGGCGGCCACACCGGTAGCTACAACCCCTTTGCCTTTGTCGCAGAAGTCCGTGAGTTCTGGGACGGGCCACTCGGTCTGGCCGGTGCTGTTTCGAATGGGCGCGACATCCATGCGGCGCAAGTCCTGGGTTGCGATTTCGCTCTGGTGGGCACCCGTTTGGTCGCGGCCCACGAGAGCCTGGCCGAAAACGCCTACCGAGACATGCTGGTGGACTGCTCCATGGATGACGTAACTACAACCAAAGCGGTCAGTGGCGTACTCGCCACCTGGATGAAACCCTCGTTGGAAAAGGCCGGTATCGACCCAGCCGCCGACAACCGTACCGCCATCGATTTTTCCGGTGACATCGCCTCTGCCAACAAGGCTTGGAAACACGTGTGGTCGGCCGGTCAGGGAGTAGGGCAGATAAAGCGCAGCTACAGCGTCGTCGAGTTGGTCGATGAGCTGCATCAGGGTTACCTGGCAAGTCAGCACCGCTCGCATTGAGCGTCCATCACCATCTATTGAGGAGTTATTCCGTGAGCCACGATTCCATCCAGGCTGCCGCCTCGGTTCTGGCGCAAGCGCGCATGACACGAACCCCGTGCGGTCGTATCTCCGAGCGCTTCCAGATTTCCACTCTGGCTGACGCTTATGCCGTACAGGAACTCAATACCCAGGTCGCGCTGGCCGCCGGTCGCCGTCTCAGCGGGCGTAAAATCGGTTTGACCTCGCTGGCCGTGCAAGAGCAGTTGGGCGTCGATCAGCCAGACTTCGGCATGTTGTTTGCCGATATGGAATACGGCGATGGTGAGGCCATTGACAGCTCTCGCCTGATTCAGCCCAAGGCTGAGGGTGAGATCGCTTTCGTACTGGGGCGTGACTTGCCCAATCCGGACACAACACTGGGCGAGCTGATGAGCGCAGTGGAGTACCTGGTGCCGGCGCTGGAAATTGTCGATTCGGCAATTGAGAACTGGAAAATCACCCTGGTCGATACGGTGGCCGACAATGCTTCTTCTGGCCTCTACGTCCTGGGCAAGAGTCCCGTGCGCCTGGCCAATCTGGACCTTGCGCTGGAAGGCATGCTGCTGGAAAAAAATGGCACTCAGGCGTCGATCGGTGTGGGCGCAGCCTGCCTCGGCAACCCGCTGGATGCCTGCCTGTGGCTGGCGCGGACCATGGCCGAATTTGGCCGGCCATTGCGCGCAGGCGACGTGCTCTTATCCGGAGCCCTGGGCCCCATGGTGCCGGTGACTGCCGGTGACAGCCTGCGCTTGAAACTGACCCGACTGGGTGAAGTGAACTGCCGATTCGTATGAGCGTGATGCGCTGACCGTTTGGTGTCATGCGACAGGGGGCCGGGTTGTTGAACCGGTACTCGTAACAACAAAAATAATGATGATGAGACTGCAGCCCTGTCTGTTGATCTCGTGAGGGCGTGCCGTGTACGACTTTTTTGACGATCCTGCCAAGTTGGCCCCTGCTCACGTGATTCTCGAGCCAGGAGAGGCGGGCAGTTTCATACTGAGATCCGGTGAACAACTGCAACCCTATGCGCGTTGTATCGGCGAGTGGCTGGAGCAATGGGCGCGCGAGGCTCCACTGCGCCCATATTTGGCCGAGCGTCGCAATGGCGTCTGGTTCACTTTGAACTACAGCGAGGTTCGCCAACGCGTCGGCGCCCTGGCTCAGGGTTTACTGGAGCTCGATACGGTGCCCGGTCGACCGGTGCTGGTGTTGTCGGAAAACGACATCGACCAGGCATTGATTACACTGGCGGCCATGCATGTCGGAATTGCGGTGGCCACCGTTTCGGTCGCTTATTCGCGCAATACACAGAGCGGCTGCAGCAAGCTCAAGTCTATCGTGGCGCAGTTGCAACCGGCGTTGATCTTCATCAACGATGGCGACACCTATCGCCGCGCCATCGAATTGATTCAACCGGACTGTCCCGTGGTGGTTGCGCGCAACGCCCAGGCCGTTCCTGGCGCGCTGCCGCTGCCCCTGATTTACCGGGTCGAAAGTGCGCAGGTCATGGAGACCTA
The DNA here is from genome assembly GCF_033989915.1 of Pseudomonas sp. P5_152. Lineage (NCBI taxonomy): Bacteria > Pseudomonadati > Pseudomonadota > Gammaproteobacteria > Pseudomonadales > Pseudomonadaceae > Pseudomonas > Pseudomonas sp. P5_152. The sequence goes on from NZ_JASFAH010000002.1 coordinate 5,297,692, forward strand.
TCTGCGCCTCGATGGCGATGTCCCCGCCCGCTATATGCTGACTTCCGGCTCCACTGGCACGCCCAAGGTGGTGATCAATACCCATCGCATGCTGTGCGCCAATCAGCAATCGATCGCCCAGTGCTGGCGCTTCCTCGAAGGCAGCGAAATGGTCGTGGTGGATTGGCTGCCATGGAGTCATACCTTCGCCGCAAACCATAACTTCAATATGGTGCTGCGCAATGGCGGCACGCTCTATATCGATGATGGTTTGCCGGTGACCGGGCGCATCGAGCGGACGGTGGAAAATATCAAATCCGTCCAGCCGACGGTGTTCTTCAACGTCCCTCGTGGCTATGAAGCGCTACTGCCTTATCTGGAGCGCGACGAGGAGTTGGCGCAAGCACTTTTCGGTCGCCTGGACATGCTGTTCTATGCCGCTGCGGCTTTGCCACAGAACACGTGGGACCGGTTGATGGCCTGTGCGGAAAAGGTGCGGGACAAGCCCCTGTTCTTTACCAGCGAATGGGGTGCGACCGAGACTTCTCCAGTGCTCACCAATGTTCATTACCGTTTGGACAAGCCAGGCAACATCGGCCTGCCAGTACCGGGCGTAGAGATCAAGTTCGTGCCCAGCGGCGACAAGCTGGAAATGCGTGTGCGCGGACCCTCAGTGTTTCAGCAGTATTTCAATGACTCGAAAGGCAGCCTTGAAGCGTTCGATGAACAGGGCTTCTATCAGATTGGCGATGCCGGTCGACTGCTCGATCCCGAGCGCCCGGAGAAAGGCATCGTGTTTGATGGTCGGGTCACTGAAGACTTCAAGTTGACCACTGGCACGTGGGTTTCCGTCGGCACGTTGCGCCCACGGCTGGTGAGTGCCTTGGCGCCTTACGCTTCTGACTCTGTCATTTGCGGTCACGATCGAGACGTGATCGGCGCATTGATCTATCCGACGCCGGCGTTGCGCGCCTTGGCCGGAGCCCCCGGCAAGCGCATGACCGCTGAGCAACTGGCTCTGGAACCTGCCGTTCGCAGGGCCCTGAGTGCGGGCTTGCAAACACTGGCCCAGCAGTTTCCTGCGTCCTCGCAGCATGCCGTGCGCATGGTCATCCTCGACTCACCGCCGAGCCTCGATGATGGGGAGATTACTGACAAAGGTTACATCAACCAACGCGCTGCACTGGGCCTGCGTGCTGATGCGGTCAAGCGTCTGTATGCCGAGACGTTGGACCCGGCCGTGATCCTTCTCGACGAAGCTTATGGAGAAAGAAAATGAGTTCCAGAAAAATGAAAGTCGCCATCATCGGCTCCGGCAACATCGGCACCGACCTGATGATCAAGATCCTGCGTAACGCCGAACACCTGGAAATGGCGGTCATGGTCGGTATCGACCCGGCCTCCGATGGTCTGGCCCGCGCCCAGCGCATGGGCGTGGCCACCACCCACGAAGGCGTCGAAGGCCTGACCCGCCTGGACGTGTTCAAGGACATCGACTTCGTCTTCGATGCCACTTCGGCGGGCGCCCATGTAAAGAACGACGCGTTCCTGCGCTCGATCAAACCCGGCATCCGCCTGATTGATCTGACGCCCGCGGCCATTGGCCCGTACTGCGTGCCGGTGGTCAATCTGGAGCAGAACCTCGCTCAGCTCAACGTCAACATGGTCACTTGCGGTGGTCAGGCGACGATCCCGATGGTTGCGGCCGTGTCGCGCGTGGCCAAGGTGCACTACGCGGAAATCGTCGCCTCGATTGCCAGCAAATCTGCCGGCCCCGGCACTCGCGCCAACATCGACGAGTTCACCGAAACCACCTCCAAGGCCATCGAAGCGATTGGCGGTGCGGCCAAGGGCAAAGCAATCATCGTGATGAACCCGGCCGAACCGCCGTTGATGATGCGCGACACGGTGTTTGTGTTGTCCGAGGCAGCCGATCAGGCTGAGGTCGAGGCGTCCATTCTCGAGATGGCCGTAGCCGTACAGGCTTATGTGCCGGGTTATCGCCTGAAGCAAAAAGTGCAATTCGACGTCATCCCTGAAGACGCTCCGCTGCACATTCCCGGCCTGGGCACATTCTCCGGGCTCAAGACTTCGGTGTTCCTCGAAGTCGAAGGCGCCGCCCATTATCTGCCAGCGTATGCCGGCAACCTTGACATCATGACCTCCGCAGCCTTGGCCACCGCCGAGCGCATGGCGCAGTCGATGCTGAACGCCTGAGGAAACCGACATGACTATTAATCCCGGCAAGAAACTCTACATCTCCGACGTGACCTTGCGCGACGGCAGCCACGCGGTGCGTCACCAGTACTCGCTGCAGAACGTGCAGGACATCGCCCGCGCCCTGGACAAGGCCAAGGTTGATTCGATCGAAGTCGCCCACGGTGACGGTCTGCAAGGGTCGAGCTTCAACTACGGCTTCGCCGCGCACACCGACCTGGAGTGGATCGAAGCGGCCGCCGACGTCATCAGCCACGCCAAGATCACCACCCTGTTGTTGCCTGGCATCGGCACGGTGCACGACCTGAAAGCCGCGTACAACGCCGGAGCGCGAGTGGTGCGCATCGCCACTCACTGCACCGAAGCGGACGTGTCGAAACAGCACATCGAGTACGCCCGTGAGCTGGGCATGGACACCGTCGGCTTCCTGATGATGAGCCACATGATCCCGGCCGAGCAGCTGGCCGCGCAGGCCAAGCTGATGGAAAGCTACGGCGCCACCTGCGTGTACATGGCCGACTCCGGTGGCGCGATGAACATGCAGGACATCCGCGACCGTTTCCGTGCCTTCAAAGCCGTGCTCAAGCCGGAAACCGAGACCGGCATGCACGCTCACCACAACCTGTCGCTCGGCGTGGCGAACTCGATCACTGCCGTCGAGGAAGGTTGCGACCGCATCGACGCCAGCCTCGCCGGCATGGGTGCCGGTGCCGGTAATGCGCCGCTGGAAGTGTTCATTGCCGCCGCCGAGCGTCTGGGCTGGAACCACGGCACCGACCTTTACACGTTGATGGACGCGGCCGACGACATCGTGCGCCCACTGCAGGACCGTCCGGTTCGGGTCGATCGAGAGACCTTGGCATTGGGTTACGCCGGCGTCTATTCCAGCTTCCTGCGCCACGCTGAAATCGCCGCCGCCAAGTATGGCCTCAAGACCCTCGACATCCTCGTCGAACTGGGCAAACGCCGGATGGTCGGCGGCCAGGAAGACATGATCGTCGACGTCGCGCTCGACCTGCTGACGGCCCAGCGCCGTTAATTTTTCATCACACAGTGAATGAGCAAATGCCATGACCTATCACATAGATATTCAACCAGCTGGGCAACAATTCGATCTGGATGCGAGCAAGACCATCCTGGATGGTGCGTTGGCGGACGGGCTGATGCTAAAGCACAGCTGCCGTGAAGGGACGTGTGGCAGTTGCAAGGGCAGGGTGGTAAGCGGCAGTGTCGATCATGCCAATAGTCCGCTGGAGGTTCTGAGCGAAGAGGAACGTGCTGCCGGACTCGCCTTGTTCTGCTGTGCCAAGGCGACCTCGGACCTGGTCATCGATGCTCCGGAAGTAACCGAACTGCGCGGTATTTCGATTCAGCAGACGGCCGCCCGCGTGGCCAGCATCGAAAAGGTCGCCGACGATGTCATCGTCGTGCGACTAATGTTGCCGCCGACGGTCACGTTCAATTATTACCCCGGCCAATATGCGCAAGTATTGCTCAAGGACGGCACCCGTCGTAGTTATTCGATGGCGACACGTTCGACAGTGGACAATCAACTTGAGTGGCATATCCGTCATATGCCAGGGGGCAGTTTTAGCGGGCATGTATTCAATGCATTGAAACCGCGCGAACTGCTTCGTCTGGAAGGCCCTTATGGTTCTTTCTATCTGCGTGAGAACGATCAACCGATGATCTTTCTCGCCAGTGGTACCGGTTTTGCGCCGATCAAGGCGTTGCTGGAGCAACTGCGTGAACAGGGTAATAACACTCGTCCGGTTTATCTCTATTGGGGTGGCCGGCAGCGCAAGGATCTCTACCATCACGAGCAGTTGCTCAAGTGGCAGGCCGAATTACCCTGGTTGAACTACATCCCGGTGCTCTCGGAACCGAATGATGCCTGTCAGTGGCAAGGCGCTTGCGGATTTGTACACCAGCAGGTCCTGTCCGACTTTGCTTCGTTGAAGCGTTTTGAAGTGTATGCCTGTGGAGCACCGATCGTCGTGGATTCCGCCCGTCGAGACTTTATCGGGCAGCGAGAGTTGCTGGAAACCAATTTCTACGCTGATGCATTCGTATAACCGCAACAACGTTAACTAACGGATTAGAACGAGCAACACCCGAACTTTATTGGGCACGCCTGCGTGGTCGCTCAACAGGTTCGGGGGCAGGTACACGCCAGCAGTAAGGACCCGTTCAATACTAATAAAAATAGAGAAAACCATGAAAGCTCAAGTTCGCGTTCCCTCGAGTATCGCTGTTTGTTTTGTTCTCTCCGTTCTTGCTGGGCAAGTAAGGGCAGCCGGTTTCGTCGAAGACAGTAAAGCCAGTCTGACGATGCGCAATTACTACTTCGACCGCGACTACAAAGGCACGTCCGCGCAATCGGCAGCCCGCGAGTGGGCCCAAGGCTTCATTCTCAAATACAGTTCAGGGTTCACCCAGGGACATGTGGGTTTCGGTATGGATGCCGTGGGGCTATTGGGCGTCAAGCTCGATTCATCGCCGGATCGTACTGGCACAGGTTTGCTGCCGTACGACGTGCCCAGCCGAGAACCTCGCGACGATTACTCGGAGCTTGGCCTGACTGGAAAAATGAAAATCTCGAAGACGGAACTGCAAGCCGGGACCATCAGTACGTTTCTGCCAATCGCCTTCGCAAGCCCCACGCGTTTGTTGCCGCAGACCTTTCGTGGTGCCTATTTGCGCTCGCAGGATCTGGACAACCTGACGTTGAATGCAGGCTGGTTGGACCGCATTAATCTGCGCGATTCCACCAGTTACCAAAAAATGACCGTCGCATCGCCCAACGGTCGTTTCAACCCCACCGCAGAATCGGACCGGTTCGTCTTTCTGGGCGGTGATTACAAATGGTCCGATAGCCTGACCCTGAAGTACTACCACGCTGTGCTGGACGAAATGTATCGCAAGGACTACTTCGGCTTTGAGCAGATACAGCCTATCGGTCCCGGGAAGCTGAAGACGGATGTGCGCTATTTCATCACAGGGGAAGACGGCGCGGCCAAGGCTGGGCATGTCGACAACCGCAATCTGGGGATGATGTTCACTTATTCGGTGGGCGCCCACAGCCTGGGGGCCGGTTATATGCAACTCAACGGCGCTACCGCCATGCCTTATCTGACCGGGACCGAACCCCTGGTAGTGTCCGAAGGGTCGCTCAGTTCCGAGTTCCTCAACCCCAAGGAGCGCAGTTGGCAAGTGCGCTACGACTACGATTTTGCGGGCGTCGCAGTGCCGGGCCTCAAAGGCATGGTGCGCTACCTGGAAGGCAGCAATATCCAACTGCCGACGGCTTTGGGTGGCGATGGCCTCAGTGAAAGCGAAAAAGATGTCGAACTGTCCTATGTCGTGCAGTCGGGCACTTTCAAAGGGGTCAGCGTACGTCTGCGTCATGCCTGGTATCGCAACGATTTCGCCCCGGCGGCTTCCTTCCGCGATGACAACGAGACACGGGTGAACATCGATTACACCTTGGCGCTCTGGTAGTCCAGGCAGCGCCTGGCCGAACGGCGCCTGGCCGCGCCCGCCCACCCCAACAAGAACAACAACATTGGATTACTGATCATGCAGCAGCGTGGATACGACGTTCCGACACATCGAAATCGAATGGCCGCGGCGCCTCTCCCTAACAGTCCTTCCGGTTATTGCACCTACAGCGCTCCGCACTCCGAAGCCACATCCGTCCTGCTCGCATTCCACTGAGGGTCACTCATGGACTTTTCAATTCTGGCATTTCTTACCCAGGACGGGCTGACCACAGGCGCTATTTATGCATTGGTGGCTCTGGCACTGGTTCTGGTGTTTTCGGTTACTCGCACGATCCTGGTTTTCCAGGGCGAGTTCGTGACCTTCAGCGCCCTGACACTAGCCACGCTCCAGTCCGGACTTTTGCCCGGCACGTTGTGGTTGTTGATCGGTTGCTCAATCGCGGCATGCCTGCTCGACAGTGCAATCGCATTGAAACAGCGGCAACCATGGCAATTGCCACGAATCGCGCTCAGCTACCTGGCACTGCCACTTGCATTGCTTGTAATACTCAGCACTTTTGACCTGCAAAGCCTTCCAGGACTGATAAAAATCATTGTTGCACTGGCGATCGTTACACCGTTGGGACCACTGCTATACCGGCTGGTCTATCAGCGCGTTGCCCAAAGTTCGGTATTAGTGCTGCTGATCATTTCGGTCGCTGTGCACATCGTGCTGATCGGGGCCGCCCTGTGGATGTTCGGTGCTGAAGGGGTACGAACTGAGGCCTACAGTGATGCCGGTCTGATGCTCGGTGAACTCTCGATCAGCCTGCAAAGTCTGCTGGTGGTTGGTTGTGCGTTGCTGTTGATCGGCCTGCTTTACGTTTTCTTTGGCCACAGTTTGTATGGCAAAGCCCTGCGAGCCACCGCATTCAATCGCACTGGCGCGCAACTGGTGGGCATTCCCACTCAACTCGCCGGCAAAAGCGCTTTTGCGCTGGCAGCCTTCATTGGGGCAATTTCCGGAATCCTCATCGGCCCACTGACAACCTTGTATTACGACTCCGGTTTCCTCATCAGCCTCAAGGGCTTCGTTGCCGCAATCATTGGCGGTCTGATCAGCTATCCATTGGCCGCCGCAGGTGCCTTCCTGGTAGGCCTGCTAGAAAGTTTCGCGACCTTCGGGGCATCGGCTTACAAGGAGGTCATCGTTTTTACACTGGTCATACCCGTGTTGCTCTGGCTCTCGCTGAAACACCCCAACATTGAGGAGCAACACTAATGGCCCGTCGTCTCATACCGCTGTTTCTTCTGCTCTTGGCGGCCGGTATCGCCCCTCAGATATTGCCGTCCTTTTACGTCAGCCTGTTTAACTACATCGGCTTGTACAGCCTGGTTGCGTTGGGCCTGGTGTTATTGACGGGGGTCTGCGGCCTGACGTCGTTCGGCCAGGCAGCATTCGTCGGCATCGGGGCTTATGCCACCGCAGTACTCAGTACCACACTGGGGTTATCACCCTGGCTAGGGCTTCTGGCCGGCTTGAGTATGACCCTTGTTGTTGCCTTGGTACTCGGCCTGCTGACCTTGCGCCTGGCGGGTCACTACTTGCCCATTGGCACCCTGGCTTGGGGGTTGGCGATCTATTACCTGTTTGGCAATCTGCCGGGGCTGGGAGGTTTTGGCGGCATTCAAGACCTGCCAACCATCGCTTTGTTTGGCTGGCGGATCGACAGCGCAGCGGATTTCAGCCTTCTGATCGGAGTCTTGCTGATCGCCTGCATCTGGCTGCTCGACAATCTTCTGCACAGTCGTCAGGGGCGCGCCATCCGCAGTCTCAAGGAAGCTGGCGGCATGGCCGAGGCGATGGGGGTGGACACGGCACGCAGCAAATTGATCGCATTCGTGCTGGCAGCGCTGCTTGCTTCGCTATCCGGCTGGCTCTATGCGCACATGCAACGAGTGGTCAATCCCACACCTTTTTCGGTGAACATGGGTATCGAATACCTGTTCATGATCGTCCTGGGTGGCACTGCGAGCCTATGGGGAGCGCTGGTTGGCGCGGCGCTTGTGACTTTGATCAAGCAGGTGCTGCAAGACGTGTTGCCGATGTTGTTCGGGCATGCCGACAACTTCGAAATGATTTTCTTCGGTCTGCTGGTGATTCTTGTACTGCAGTATGCCCGAGGAGGTTTGATGCCACTTTTGCGCAATCGCCTGCCGACACTTCGCGCTTCCATCCTGCCCCTCGCCGATGCAACTGCATTGCCGCGGCGCCAGCCACCCACGAATGGCTCCCCGCTGCTGATAGCCGAAGGCCTGGTAAAGCGTTTCGGCGGGCTTGTCGCAAATAATGATATGAGCCTATCGGTCAAATCAGGCGAAATCACAGCGCTGATCGGCCCGAACGGCGCAGGCAAGTCCACATTGTTCAATCTGTTGTCCGGGGTACTGCCTCCCACTGCCGGAGAGATCCTGTTTCTGGGTCAACGCATCGACGGCCTCCCGCCACGCAAAATCGCCAGGCTGGGTGTGAGCCGCACCTTCCAACACGTGCGCCTGCTACCGGAAATGAGTGTTCTGGAAAATGTCGCGCTGGGCGCCCATAGCCGGGCAAGCGCAGGGCTGCTGCGTTCACTGCTGCACACAGAGCGCGAGGAGGAAAAACGGATCCTGACCGAAGCTGCGCGCCAAATCGAACGCGTCGGATTGGGTCAATTCATTCATGCCCCTGCTGGCAGCCTCGCTCTGGGACAGCAGCGCATTGTCGAGATCGCTCGTGCCCTGTGCAGCGATCCCTTGCTGTTGCTCCTCGACGAACCCGCGGCGGGTCTGCGATATGGCGAAAAACAAGCGTTGGCCGGTCTGCTCGAACAACTGCGCCGCGAAGGCCTGGGCGTGCTGTTGGTGGAGCACGACATGGACTTCGTCATGCGTCTGGCTGACCACGTCGTAGTGATGGAGTTCGGCCAGCGTCTTGCTGCCGGGACCCCCGATGAAATACAGGACAACCCGGCGGTGCTGGCCGCTTATCTCGGAGGGGTGGAATGAGCCATCTACTGCAAGTACGTAATCTATCGGTCAGTCACGGCAAGGTCGAAGCCGTGCGCAAGCTCGACCTGCATGTCGAGGAAGGCCAGATCGTCAGCCTGATCGGCCCGAATGGAGCGGGTAAAACCACCTTGATGGCAGCCCTTATGGGTTTGCTGCCCGCTACCGGCGAAGTGCGCTACTTGGGCCAACCGCTGTTGGCCCACAAGGGCGTTGCGCAACGTGTTGGCATGGGCATGGCGCTGGTGCCGGAAAGCCGCGAACTGTTCGGCCCGATGAGCGTGGAAGACAACCTGCGACTGGGCGCGTTCAGCCGCCATCGTCGCGGGCTGCGGGATCACGCCCAAGGCCTCGATGAGGTGTTCGGGTTATTTCCGCGACTGCATGAACGTCGCCAGCAGGCAGCCTGCACCCTCTCCGGCGGCGAGCGGCAGATGCTTGCCATTGGGCGCGCATTGATGGGCAAACCCCGATTGCTGATGCTCGACGAACCCAGCCTGGGTCTTGCTCCGAGGGTGATCAACGAGACGTTCTCGATTATCGAGAACCTGCGGCGCAGCGGCGTTTCGATTCTCTTGGTGGAGCAAAACGCAAGAGCTGCGCTCAAGATTTCGGACTACGGGTATGTCATGGAACTAGGCGAATTGGTTCTGGAAGGTCGAGCTGAAGACCTGGCGCAGAATCCAAAAGTCGTTGAGACCTACCTCGGCCGTAAACCCACTACATTCGGCCCCCCAAAAACCGAGGCGGTCGATGCTTGATAAAAGCAAAAACCTGCTGATCAAAGTCCCCCGCACATAGAACAACAACAAAACCACCTGGAGCTTCCATGAAACGCCACATCGCCTTGTTTTTAGCTGCATCGATGACAACAGCCGCTCATGCCGACCTCTCGATCGGCATCATCCTTTCGACAACCGGACCCGGTGCCTCTCTGGGCATTCCAGAACGTAATACCGTGCAACTACTGCCCAAACAGATCGCCGGTCAAACCGTTAATTACATCGTCCTTGACGACGGTAGCGACAGTACCGCGGCCACCAAAAACGCTCGCAAACTGGTGAGCGAAAATGCGGTTGACCTGCTGATCGGTTCCACCACGGTGCCAACCTCCTCGGCGGTCGCCCAAGTCGCCAAGGAAAGCAGCACAGCGCAGATCGCCCTTGCTCCTTACGTCCCGCCAAACAACGAAAATCGCTGGATCTTCACGATCGCTCAAACCAATACCCTCATGGCCAAGGCGCTCATCGAGCACATGCAGCACAACGGCGTAAAAACACTGGGCTACATCGGCTTCAACGACGTCTGGGGTGAGGACTGGTTCAAGGCCCTCGGCGAACTGGCTCCCGCAGCCGGTATCACACTGGTGCGCGATGAGCGTTTCAACCGTACTGACTCCTCTGTCAGTGGCCAGGCGTTGAAAGTGATCGGCACACGACCTGACGCAGTGCTGATCGGTGCTGCCGGCGCTCCTGCTGCGCTGCCCCATACCGAACTGCGCAGGCTCGGCTACAAGGGCGCGATTTACCACACTCATGGCGCTGCCAATAGCGCCTTCCTGCGGATCGGGGGCAAAGCCCTCGATGGGGCCATCCTGCCCGTCGGTCCGGTAGTGGTGTGGGACAAGCTACCGGCCAATCATCCCTCCAAGGCTATCGCGAGCCAATACGCCCAAAGCTATGAAGCACAGTTTGGTCCCAATAGCCTTTCTCCTTTTGGCGCCTATTTGTATGACGCCATGCGCCTGGTGGAAGCCGCAGTTCCGGGTGCACTGCAAGCCGCGCAGCCCGGAAGCCCCGAGTTCCGTCAAAGCTTGCGTGATCAGCTTGAAAAAACCGACAACGTTGCCGGCACCCATGGAGTTTACAACTTAAGCCCAACTGACCACTTCGGGCACGATGAACGCGCCCGTGCGCTTGTCAGCGTGCAAAACCAGCAATGGGTTCTACTGGACGGTCCTCAATAAAGACATTTGTCTAGTCCTGAAACAGGTATGCACCTGTTCCACCACAATGCCTGATGCACTCCATCGGGCATTGTGTCTGGGCGCCAGTTTGTAGCGCCATGTTTGGCAAGCGTCTCACGCAGTTGCCTCCGATCAAGGAGCCGGTAGTGACTTACCTGATGCGGGCCTCGGAGATCCGGGTCATCAGGCAACTTCTTCAGCCTGTAGGCTAGTGCAGGCCGGGTCATACCCAGCAGACGCGCAGCTTCTGAGACATTTTGCCCAGTGCGCTCCATAGCACCTTGCAGCACCGATGACGCGCACATCGACACTGCGGGTCTGGCTATCGCCCACCCGTTCAAGTTCCCCCTCCTGCAAAACGCGTCAGCTCGACGATTTCATAGAGTAACAGCGTGCCGCCATGTGCCCGCTCGAAGCGGCCCATGCGAGATTGTTGAGCTCCGGTGTAGGCGCCTTTTTCCACTCCAAATAGTTCGGTTTCAATGAGTTTTAGGTCACAACACGGGTTGTCGCGGGTGTAAATTCCAGAGTGCTCTGGGTGCAACAGCCCTATGAAAGTGGCCGCGACTCTGTAGTCGCGAACGCTGGAAAAGACAGCATCGACTCGGTCGGTGGGTGCTCGTAGGTTGAGGACAACACGGTACTGAGTCGATCGCCCAACAGATTCCAAGCACGCTTTTTCTCTTCGGCATAATCGTGATGCAGGTAATGGCGTCTTACCCGGGAGCCGGCCAGCACATGATTTTGGCAACGATCGATGACGTCCAGGCTGACACCCAAAGCCTGCATCATGGTCGCGCCCGTGCGGCGTAAGTCATGCGGTGTCCAGTCACCGTTCTGGCCGTCGGCCAGGACCAGCGTATCGTCGTGACGCCGTCTGGAGAGAGCCCTACGGTTTTTGAACCGGGCCTGACGATCGCCTACTTGCTTGCTCACCACTTTCACATCCACATGCTGATCATCCTGCTTGTTGGGGAAGCACCACTGGGAGTCTCCCGTGAGGGTCTTGAGCTCCTGAAAGAAATGCAGGGCGAAGGGGGAGAGGAAGACATGGTGGTCCTGTTTCTTGCCCCGGGAGCCTTTGACGTTTTCACTGGGGAGGAACCACGTTTGCCGGTCCAGATCGACATTTTTCCATTCGGCCTGCAGCAACTCGCCAATCCGGCACAAGGTGCCCAGGCTGATCCAAAGCGCGAGTTGAGTTTCTTTTTTCAACGGCCGAATGCCGTCGTATTTTTGGCCGGCGGGGAGGGCGTTGTAATCGGCGGTCATTTGCTGGAAGCGGTTATGCAATTCCAATAGCTCCGCCGGCGAAAGGATCCGGCTTCTTTCGGCCTCGTAGTCGGCCGGGATCAGGGGGGAGATGTCGACCAGTTCCGTCGGGTCGCCCTCGACCAATAAGGCCTGCCAGGGCTGGCGCTTTCTGGCCCAGCCAAACATCTGGGTGAGGTCGGCGAAGAAGCTGATGGCTTGCCGGTGAGCGCCGCGGTTGAGCACGGTGCGGATCAGCGCCCGAACATCGTGTTCGGAGACGCTGCTCACCGCGGTCTTGCCGAGTGCCGGAAAAAGGTCCTTGTTAAAACGGCGTTGTAGTTCGGCGTTACCGTCTTTGCGTGCAACACCATCCAACAGCCAGGCCTTGGCCAGATCCTGGACTGTCAGCGTTTGCACCTTCGTCGTTTTTACTTGTTCGGCCTCTACGTTAGCCGCGGCGTATGCCTCTGCCTTGGCGGTTTTCTTTTGCTCGTTGGGATTGATTTGCTCATCAATGAGCGCCCTGGCCTGGTTGCGTGCTTTACGGATGTCCGTCAGGGATTTGCGCGGCCAGGTTCCGCAGGAGTACTCTTTGTTCTGCTCGCCCCACCGATAGCGATAGAAAAAGCTGACCGACACACCGTCCTTGCGGACTGAGATTCGCCCGGCGAGATTGCCATCCTCCCTGAGGATCCGGCCGGCATCATTGGCGGTCAACGACTCGAGTTCTTTGATGGTGATTTTGGCCATAAAATGGGTTCCCCCTACTTTTACCCCCACAAAAACGTCGGCTCTTGATGGACGTTACTGGACTCTCGTAGAGCAGAACACCGCTGGAGCTCAAGTAAATACTAGCTTGGAAAAATCCAGAGTAAAATTTTGGAAGCTTTCAAGAAGTATAAAAAAGAAGATGGGGTGCTAGGGGTCGAGTGTTCGAATCACTCCGTCCCGACCATATAATTCAAGGGGTTGCGAGATTTTATCTCGCGACCCTTTTTTATTTTTAGGCGTTTTTCCCTTACAGAACGGCTGGTTCTGGATGGAATCCTTTTAGCTTCCGTTTAGGGGTAAAGCGCCCTTGGGTCCTCACTTCAAACTCTTGAGATAAGCGATGAGGTGCTGACGACTCTGCGCATCGGGCTGCCCCGGGAACATCATCATGTTGCCCGGTAGGAGGGTGGCAGGGCTCGCCAGCCACTTGTCCAGAGTGGCATCACTCCACTGCAGCTTGGCGCCTTGCAGGGCGGCGGAATAGGTAAAGGCCGGCGCCTGGGCGCTGGCGCGATCGAACACGCCGTGCAAACTCGGCCCCATCAGGTTTTTGCCCGCTTCGGGGCTGTGACAGAAGCCGCATTGAGCGGCGAAAAGGGTTTGGCCCTGAGTGACGTCGCCCTGGGCCAGCGTCAGAGGGGCGGCCAGCAGCAGGGCGCTGGCAACCAGTAATTGTGTGTAAGTCATTGCGTTACCTACAAATAAAAAAGCCCCGCCAAGACAGACTTGGCGGGGCCTCAAGGGCAATCAGAATGTGTTGGCGAGGTCGATGCCCGACTTGCCCGGTGCCAGAATGTTGTTCGGGTCCAGTGCACGCTTGATGGCATGCTCAAGCTTGCGTTTGACAGGGCCGTAGCTCTGCGCAACTCGATCCTGGAATGCGGTGTTGACGCGGTATACGGCGTAGCCTTCCTTCTCGAATACATCCAGCAACTCGGCAAAGCAGGCGTTAGCGCGCTTGGTTTCTTGCGGGTTGGTGCGGTCATACAACACGTCGATTACGTGGTGCATGTCGCGCCAGCCGACGATGAACTCGCCGACATAGTCCAGACCGTGCTTGTTGAGGGTCTTCTTGGCCAGCACCTGCTGTTTGTCGCACTCGCTGCCTCGGGCCTGGCTCACCGGTGCAAACCACATCGAGCCACCACCGCCGCGCCAGTTGTACAGGCCAAATTCCTGCAAGTTAGGCACCCCGGACATCAACTGGGCGCGGTACTTGAACGGCTGGGTTTCACCGGCCTCTTCCTGGGTGACGATTCGGCCCTTGCCCAGTTGCTTCAGGGCTCCAATGACGATATTCCAATTGACGTCGACCTGTTCCTGAGTGCCGTACAGGGCGGCGTAAACGTTCCAGGCGCCGAGGTTCTTGTCTTTCTGGATCTGCTTGAGGATCGCGTCGGAGGTTGCACCCGGCTCGCTGGTGTAGTCGGAGCGGCGGGTGTTGCAGGTGGATGCCTCCCAGAGCACGCCAGCGATCACTACCGAATTGGGAATAACCTGGGCGATGCGCAGCGGACGGATAAATTCGACGATCTCGGCGATGTCCGACTCGTTCTCGAACTTGATTTCGAACGGTTTGAACACGGGCGGTTTTGGCATCAACCAGAAGCCCATCTTCGTGCAGATACCGTAGTTGGCCTGAGTGAACATGCCGTCCAGGGTCGGGCCATAGCCCCACTTGAAGACCTGCCAGGCGTTGTCGCCTTTCACTGCGCCCATGCCGGTTCGGTACACATCGCCGTTGGCCAGCACCACTTCCATACCGCACTGCATCAGAAAGTGTTCGCCGTAAGGCGTGTAGCCCACGCCGCGATCCATGGTGTTGCCCAACGGCCCGGCAATGGCCGACGGCGCGGAGAACGACAGCATCAACGGCAGGTTACGTTCCTGGATGTAGTCGTAAAGCTGCTGATAGGTCACGCCCGGCTCAACCAGGGCGGTACACAGTTCAGGGTCGACGTGGAGAACTTTGTTCATCTTCTTCAGGTCGAGAATGATCTGGCCACGCTGGCCTGGTGCTGCAGAGCCGTAACCGAAGTTGCGACCTGTGGAGATGGTCCACACCGGGATCTTGTGTTCGTTGCAGATCTTCACCACGCCTTGCACCTCTTCGACGGTGGTGGCGGTGACGGCGGCAGACGGCGTGTGCTCGGCATTGTCCACGGCGATCATGATCTTGGAGTAGGGGATCAGTTGATCGTCTTTGACCAGAACGTTTTCATCGCCCAGCAGTTTGCGAAACTTGGCGATTGCTTGTTCGAAGTTTGCGCTGTCGACACCGCGCGGGAGCAGGGTCTTGTTGATTTGCTCAGTCATTTGGTTAGCTCCTTCAAGCCTCGATCGAAAACGAAACGAAATTACCGGTAAGCGGCGACGTTCGGCGGGTGACCTGTGGTGCTTGCCCGTTGCTGGTGGTGCCCAGGGCAGCGAGGGTGTAGCCCAGCGTGGCCAGCCATTGGTCCGAGCCGCTGCTGTGGCGGGCAGCCGCGGACATTTGCAACGGAGCTTGTAGGCCATGCATGCGGTGTTCTGTAAGACTGAAACCGGTCCCGCAGGTGTTCAGGCTCAGGCCAAGTTGTGGAGCACAGCCGCTGGCCGCTTCGGCGCTGAGCAGTCGGTGCTGTGAGGCGTTGGCCGTGGCCCGATGCTGGCCGAGCCACTGCACGCGAGCGCCGGCACTGCGCGCCAGGTCAATGATCAGCGCGGCACTGGCATCGTCGACCAAGCCGATCATGCGTTGCGGTTCACCGCTGCTCAGGCGTTGTTCCAGGCCGAGAATGAAGTCCAGGCTGAGGTCGCTGCGCTGCACCTTGACTTGACTGCCTCCCGGGATTGCAGCCATACCCTCGAGAAAGGCCGATTCGGCGACTTCGCCACTGACAAGGGCCAGGATCGGCAGCGCTGCACGGGCCTGGTTACCCAATACCGTTTTGGCCATGGTCAGGCCGGAGCTGCCCATGGCTATACCCGCCAGGCTGCCCAGAGCCATGCCCTTGAGCAGTACACGACGTTCGACGTTCATGGCTGGCTCCTCAAGGCTTGGCCGCTGGGGCGGGCGTTTTGGAAATGTATTCGGCGACCTGTTGCAGCGAGTGATCGTCGATGAACGAGGCAGGGAAGGCCGGCATGGCGCGAAAGCCATTGCGCACAATTGCCGTGATGTACTGCGGTGGCAGCTGGCGGCCGGTGATTTGCGGGCCGACCTGTTTCTCGTGGCAGTGGCCGCACACCTTGGCGTAAACGTTTTCTCCGCCTTTCCAGACGCCATCGCCATCGGCGGCAGCATTCCCGGCCAGCAGGACATACGGCAACGCAAAGCAAGCAGCGAAGGTCCGTTTCACAACCGGGTTGTTGAGCAGTGAGGACATTTCGTACTCCTTATTCTTATTGGTAGGTTGGTTCGTGGGAGCCTTGGTCCGGATCAGAAGGGGTACTGCCGAGGCGTGTGTTGCAAGGTGATCCAGTGGTCGGTGGTGAACTCGTCGATCGCCCAATCGCCATTGAAGCGACCCAGGCCGGAATTCTTTTCGCCGCCGAAGGGGGCGTTGGGTTCGTCGTTGACCGGGATGTCGTTGACGTGGGTCATGCCGGCATGGATGCGTTTGGCGAACTGCACGCCGCGCTCCAGGCTCGCGCTGAATACAGCACTGGAGAGCCCGTATTCACTGCTGTTGGCCAGTTCAAGGGCATGCTCGGCGTCACGCGCCGACTGGATGCCAACCAGAGGGCCGAAAATTTCTTCGCGGGCAATCTCCATGTCAGCCGTGACCCCGCCGAACACGTGCGGCGGCAGGACGTTGCCCTGGGCCTGCCCGCCTGCCAGCAGCGTTGCACCTTCGGCCTGCGCCGTGGCGATCTTCTCTTGCAAGCCTGCCAGTTGCTTGCTGTTGATCACGGGACCGATCACGGTTTCAGCTCTATTCGGGTCGCCATAGGGCAGGGCCTTGACTCGCTCGACGAATCGCCGGGTGAACGTTTCCAGCAGCGGCTGCTCGACGATGATGCGGTTGATCGCCATGCAGATCTGGCCCTGGTGGAGGAATTTGCCCACCACGGCGGCGCTGACGGCCTGTTCGACGTCGGCATCGGCCAGGACCACGAACGGACTGTTCCCGCCAAGCTCCAGGGCCACGTGCTTGAGGTATTCACCGCCGCTGGCGATGCGGCCGATGTTGCGTCCGACCTGGGTCGAGCCGGTAAAGGAAATGAAGGCCGGTACCGGATGCTCGACGAAGGCGTCGCCGATCTCTGCGCCGGAGCCCACCACCACACTGAGTACGCCCGACGGCAATCCGGCTTCCTCGAAGATGCGTGCCAGCAGCAGGCCGCCGGTAACGGGGGTATCGCTGGCTGGCTTGACCACCACGGCGTTGCCTAGCGCCAGGGCAGGTGCCAGGGAGCGGGCTGTCAGGTGCAGCGGGAAGTTCCATGGGCTGATCACACCGATCACGCCCAGCGGCGTGCGGTAGACCCGGCTTTCCTTGCCCGGAACGTTGGAGGCAATAATACGGCCATGCACGCGGCTGGGCAGGCTGGCCGACTCCAGGATGATCGCGCGCGCGGCGCCCCATTCGATCTGTGCCTTGATACGCGTACTACCGGATTCGCGGATGATCCAGTCGATGATTTCCTCGCGGCGCTCGTCGAAAACCTTCACGACGTTGAGCAGCACCTGGCCACGGGCGGCAGGCCCCCGCGTGGCCCATTCGACCTGGGTCTCGCGTGCAGTGAGGTAGGCGGCGTTGAGATCTTCGCGGTTGGCCAGGGTGATCTGCAGCAAGCGCGACTGAGTAAAAGGGTCGAACACCTCCAACGAGCGACCGGTGCCGCCGGCACGCCATTGTCCGGCGAGCGGTTGCAGTTCAAGGTTCTGATAGGCAGGACGAGTAGCGGTCATGACGTTCTCTCTTATAGGTGTTTTGTCAGCATGCACATGACCCGATGTAACAATTACTGTGCCAAGCTCTGTTTCGTAGTTGAAAACCCTTATAAAACAAATGCATATGCTGTTTTTGGTGGTGAGTGACGATCGCCGCCCAACAGTGACAAACCAGGGGGTGCAGAAATTTATGCAGAAGAAGTCGCAGGCTTGTTGAAAGCTTTGCAACCGTTGGGAGGGACAGAATATGTGCGATTATCGAGCGAAGGGCGCGGCTGAAGCGCCGAGTCACCCGCTGGCAGATTGACCCCGCGGGGTGAGTGAGCATACTGAAAGGCTACCTACCTGCCTCTTGTTGATTGCCCATGACTCGTACTCCGTCCAACAAGCCCGGTCGTCCAGCGGACGAGGAATTCCTCAAGCAGATGCTTGGCCGAAAGAAGCGCTTGCTCGTCGACCGGGCGAGCCAGTTCGGCGCCAGCGGTCTGCCGTCTGCCGAACAGTTGGCAGAGACCGTGGCCTTCGCCCCAGAGGATGGCAATATCTGGTTGTGTGGCCAGCGCATGATGTTGCTGCAAGGCTCTGCGTTCGGTGCCATCCGCCGCGAGCTGATCGAGGCGCTGGGGTTCGACAGGGCCCGTGGCCTGTTGACGCGAATCGGCTGGCAGGCCGGTGCGCGGGACGCCGCGCAGGTCAGCGAACAGTGGCCGCAAGGCGATCACGCCAGCCTGTACAGCGCCGGGCCGCGACTGCACATGCTTGAAGGCATGGTCAATGTCGAGGTGGTGCGTTTCGAAATCGACTCCGGCGTCGGTCACTTCTACTCTGAGTTCCTTTGGCACAATTCACTCGAAGACGACGAGCACATCGCGGCCTTTGGCCTGGGGGGCGAGCCGGCTTGCTGGATGGAGATCGGTTATGCCAGTGGCTACGCCTCGTCGCTGCTCGGACGCCTGGTGGTGTTCCGCGAGCAGGAATGCCGCGCAATGGGTCATCAGGCCTGTCGCATTGTCGGAAAGCCGGCCGACCAGTGGGACGATATCGATGTCGACCTGGCTTATCTCGATCCGAGTGACTTCCTCAGTCGCAGCACTTACGCCTCGGGCATTGAAACCACCGTTGCCGATCTGAAGGAGCCCGCCGACAGCAAACAGTTGGTGGGTATTTCAGCCTCGTTCGTCGCTGCCAGTCAGTTGCTGCAACGGGTGGCGCCGACCCAGGCAACCGTGTTGTTGACCGGGGAATCGGGCGTGGGCAAAGAACTGTTCGCGCGCACCCTGCATCAGGCCAGTGCTTGCCGGGATATGCCGTTGGTGGCGCTGAACTGCGCGACCTTGCCGGAGAACCTGGTGGAGGCCGAGCTGTTTGGCGTTGAGCGCGGTGCTTTCACCGGCGCCGATCGTTCGCGCCCCGGGCGCTTCGAGCGGGCGCATGGCGGTACCTTGTTCCTGGACGAGATCGCGACCCTCGGCCTCAGTGCCCAGAGCAAGATTTTGCGTGCCTTGCAGGAGGGCGAGATCGAGCGTGTCGGCGGCACGGCGCCGATCAAGGTGAATGTGCGGGTGATCGCCGCGACCAACGTGGATCTGCGTCGCGAGGTTGAGGCGGGGCGTTTTCGCGAAGATTTGTTCTATCGCCTCAATGTCTTCCCCATCCACCTGCCGCCGCTGCGTGAGCGCCGCGAAGATATCCCGTTGCTGATGAGTTACTTCCTGCGCACCTTCAGCCTGCGCCACGGGCGCCAATTGGCCGGCTTCAGCACGCGGCTGGTCAACGCGCTGTTGACGTACCGATTCCCGGGAAATATTCGCGAGCTGCAGAACTTGATAGAACGGGGTGTGATTGCCGCCGGTGACGGCGAGGTGATGGATGTCGTGCACCTGGCCGAGGCCGGGGCGTCGTTGATGGCAACAGCCATCGGCCTGACCTCCCAGGGGCGCTTGTCGGCAGCCCAGCGCAGTGAGAAAACGACGGGTACTCCGTCAGCGTCAGCCGAGGACGATAGTGTCATGGGCGCGCTCGCTGAGCCGGCGCTGGAAAGCCTGCAGGACTTCGTCTCCGGACGCCAGCGGGTATTAAGCACCTCCTTGGAGGAAATCGAGTTACGCCTGGTGCGCCTGGCAATGGAACGGTCCGGGGGCAACATTACGGCGGCGGCGCAGATGCTCGGCATGAGTCGCGCGCAAGTCAGTTATCGTCTCAAGGGGAGCTGAGGCGGCGAGCGACCTGGGCGCTTCCAACAAGCAATGCCCCGCGACCTGTTGAAGGTCGTGGGGCGTGGGTCTTGATCAAAATGCGGTGGTCAACTTCAGCCAGTAGGCCTGGCCCTCGGCACGGTTGCGCACACCCGATTCGTCCTGCCATTTGGCACTGAAAAACCAGCCGTTTTTGCTGGTGTACTGTACCGCCGGGCCAATGGAGAAAGAGCGGCCACGGTTGCCATCGGCGGCATCGACCAAGGCTGCGGCGGCGCAATGGGAGGCGCTGCACTGGTCATCGCTCACCTGCTTGTAAGCGTGACCACCAACGCCGAGCACCCAGCCATTGCCCAAGCCCCAGCCTAGGGTGTAGTCGGCATGGAGCTCGCGGCCGGACTGGTAATGGGTGTCCTGATTTTCGAAGTTGTAATCGTACATCAGGCGCACATCGGCGTTAAAACCCGTGGGGTCCATATAGGTCATGGCATACACCGCTTGTACGGTGTAATAGTTCGTGCCGAGGTTGACCAGGTCGTTTTTGTCGTACTCGCTGGCGGTAGGCAGTACGAAGTCGACACCCACGGCGGTGTGGAACTTGTCACTGTGGTGGAAACCGACCACCGGGCCGAGGTGAGCGTCGCCGATGCCGCGCTTATGGTCGTGTGGACCGCTCTTGATGTTCAGCCGTATGTCATTGAGCGGGAGCAGTGCGTGGAAGCCCAGGTTGCCACCGAGTACCTGCTGTTCGGTGACCCAGATGAACCGAGGCACGACAGTAGTGACGCGCAGATCGATGTCGGCCACCTTGTCGCCAGCGTTATCGCGCAGGGTATCGGCCAGGTAGTCGCCGACGAATACCTGACCGTAGGTGCCGGGTGGCGGCAGGATACCCATGCCGTAGATTTCAATGCCCATCGGCCACGACGACACACCGCCTTCGGTAGCCTGGGCAAGTGAAGTGCTGCCGGCCAGCAACAGGGCAGCGCTGAGCGTAAGGGGAGTGCAACGAGTGAGTGAATGGTGCATGAGAGGCCAACCTTATTGTTATGAGCGGCGTGCAGCAGCGTTTAACTGCGCAAGGTTGTCCTTCTCAACTATTGTGCCAGTTTGTATTTTTTTATTTTTTGTTGTAAATCAATAAGTTGTATTATGTCTTTGAGTTGATCAATGTCTGGGCGGCTCGCCTGTGGCGGTTCTTGTTAAGAGAATTCGACTGAGTGCAAAAAGTTCGTGCGGGTTCACTCGCTGCCTTGCTTCCAGCAGCAGCCACTTACTCTCGATCAACTAGCGCTACTTACACACCAACATAGCGGTACACCGCTGCGCTCCAATACTGGCTACCGTTACGCGTATGGCGAACCCAACCATCTTTCACCAACTGTTTGGCGATCATTCGGTTCATGAAGCCATGACCGAGCAGCAGGACGGATCCTTCGCCAGTAAGGGACTGCAATAGTTCAGCGGCTTTGCTGGCCCGCATCCTCGCAGTGTTGGCCGATTCGACGCTGCCTGAGTAGCCACAAAGCCATAAGATTCTAAGGATAAATGCCCAGGTAAAGGGCGAGAGCCGTGGGCGTTTCCAATGACCAAAAGGTAGTTGGGCTTCGCAGAAAACGGCGTCGACCAGTACCGGCTTCAGCCCGAGCGCTTGCACGGAGCTAAGCGCACGAGGCGCGCTGCTTGAAGCAATGACCGTGGCGGATGCAGCGAGTCGTTGACTGGCATCCGGAACCGGCTGCTGGGTGATTTCGGATCGGTTGTAGTGTTCGATCCAGTCTTTCATCTCGAGTGCTGAGACTTTATCGACGTTCGCCAGTTGTGGCTGGCCATGTCGCATCAGAATTATTTCCCTGTTCACAGCGAATTTACTTCCTTGTCTGGTGCGCTTTGAAGGTTACTTTTCGACTATGTCGAACGAGCGTTTTTGTTCGAGGTCCGCGCATTGTGTTTTTCAAACCAGCCGTGATCGCGGTACCACGCTACGGTGTCAGTGATTGTCAGCTCTAGCGACCGGAAACTGAGGCCAAGTTCTTGTTCGCTCTTGCTGTGATTGAAGTGGGTGCGGTACTCCTCTCGTATCATCAGGCGTAAGGTGGCCATGCTCAACAGTATGGGCTTGCCGGTAAGCCGAGCATAGATCTCCTGCACAGCCGCCAAGGTGTATAGAAGCACGAGCGGTAGTTCCCGCGAGGGTGTCTTGACCCCCGCAATACGGCCCAGGATAGGTACCAACTGGCGCATCGTCATGTGCCGGCCTGCCGCGAGATAGCGCTGGCCGCGCCGCCCATGTTCGGCGGCGGCTATCAGCGCCCGAGCGACATCACGTGCATCGACCACTGAGACGCTACCGGGGATCAATCCGGGCAATTTGCCGTTCACGACATCCTGTACCAACTGTCCCGAGGAGGTCGGACCGATGTCGGCGGGGCCCCACATCCAGCCAGGCAGCACCATGCAGGCATGCATATCAGGATGTGCTTCCAGGAACGATAGGATGACTTGGTCGGCGAGTATCTTGCTGCGGTAGTAGTCGTCTGCGTCGGCTTCGGCCCGCAGACACGTCTCATCGATGGAGGTGCCAGGCGCACCGTCGAGCACGGCAATCGAAGAGGTGTGGATAAACTGTCGTATACCGGCGCGGTAGGCCTGATCAATCAGGTCCTGCGTACCGATGACATTGACCTTTTCCAGTTCTTTCCAGTGGCTGCCGCCCTTGTAGTTGTCGCGAAAAAAGGCCGCGGTATGAAACACCACATTGCAACCTTGCAACGATGGTGCGAATGCGCTGACGTCGGCCATGTCCCCAACGACCAGTTCCACCTTCGGTAGTTTGTTGAACTGCTGTTCACCTTTGGCTCTGGAGCGGACCAGGGCTTTGACGGAGTAGCCACGAGCGATCAGTTCTCGTACCAGATTGTTGCCCAGCAAGCCGGTTGCGCCAGTAACAAATGCGTTGCGCATGGATTAACTCTCCCCCTGTTGGGCTAACGGCATCAACACAGCACTGTCGAAGAAGGCCTCCTCACGGATCACCAGCCCATCCTTGAAGGTGAAATGCGCAGCATAGTGGAGGGTGATAGGCCGTCCGTGGGGGGCAATCACCCGGCCAGGCAGCACCAGCGGGGCGGTGAAGGTACCGCTCAGCAAGGCCGTCAACGCCAAACGATCGTCCGCGACCATGAATGGGCTGAGAGTCACTTGCGCATCGGGCAGTGCGTCGAAAATCGCGGTCTCGCGTTTGCGCATGGATTGGCGACCGACTTGAATCCCCATGCTATCGAGGTAGATAAAGTCTTCATGCACCAATGCAAGCATTGTCTCTACATCGCGGCGATTGAAGGCTGCCGCGGCGCGTTGCGCATAGTCGTTGGGGCCAGTAGTCATACAGTGCATTCCCGTTGTTTCAAAGGCCAGTAGATATACCGTTGAGATCTCTCCTGAAAAACAACCACTACGGCATAATGGATTTGCATATCTGCAAACCAAGGAAGGAAGAGCGCATGGCGGTGCAAGCAAATTGGGATGATCTGCGGCTGTTGTTGGCAGTCTCGCGGCGTGGCAGCTTTCTTCAAGCGGGCCAGTTGCTAGGTATCGCGGCGTCTACCCTGTCTCGTCGCCTGAGCCAACTTGAGGCGGCTCTCGGCGAGCCACTCCTCGAACGTGGTGTCGAGGGATGTCGGTTGACCTCGCGGGGTTTATCTCTGGTGGATGTTGCCCTCGCTGCGGAGGCAGGCTTGAGGCGTCAAGCCGTGGCTGATTTGTCCGGTTTGCAAACCGAGCTATCTTGCAGTGTTCTGGTCAGTGCAGGAGAGGGGTTCTCTTCTCGGGTATTGGAGGCTGCACGTCGTTTCACCACCGTGCATCCGCTTTGCTCGGTGGAGTTGCTGGTCTCAGCCGACTTTCACAAGATTGTCCGCGGTGTGGCCGACATTGCTGTACGCACGGTACATCTGGGCGAGCCATCGCTGATTTATCGACCCATAGGCAAGCTTGCCTATGGCATCTTCGCTGCTGCAGGGTACCTGAAGCGCTTTCCTGAGTTGACCCCGGCCACAGCAGGCAATATCGCCTTGCTTCCTCCTCAAGACATGTTGCCGCAAATGCGTGCAGCAAAGGCAGCGGGTTTGGAGCGTACGCAGATCAGCGTGAGTTCATTCGCCGTGCAACTCGAGTCGGTGAGAGAGGGATTGGGAGTCGCCGTGCTGCCTCGAGTCCTGGCGAAAGACTTGATTGAGTTGTTTGCGGATATCGATCTACCCGATATGGACGTCTACCTGGTGACCCGCCCTCAGGCATTGAAGCAGCCCCACATCAAATGCTTCTTCGCTATCTTGGAGCAGGTGCTGCTCGAAGCCCTGTGCGTTGAAAGCGACCCAGTGCGACTCTGAAGTCGCCGGGTGTTTTCCCGCGACAGCCCCGAGTCACGGTCACCCAGATAACCATTGATCATGCCGAGAATCCCAGTCGCCAACTCATGCTTTTCCAGCAGGGGAGGGAAGTTGATCTTCCTAGAGAGATGACCTGACCACCAATGGACAATCAACCGGCTGGGTTCCCGATACCTCAAGGGTCTCGATCAGGTGCCGGGCAGCATGGCGACCGATCTCGTAGTAGGGCAGTTGCACCGTGGTCAGGGGCGGGATGAACAGCTCGGCGATACCGATCATGTTGTCGTAGCCGAGCACGGCGACATCGTCGGGGATTTTCAGGCCGCGGCCGAACAACAACTGATAGGCACAAAAGGCAATGCGGTCGTTGCCACAGATCAGAATGTCGAATTGCGGGCGACCGTCGAGGATGTGCCGGTCGAGGATGGCTGCGGTTTCACCATAGGCGTCATGATCGGAAAGGTCGTATTGCAGGAGTGAGTCAGGCGCCAGGCCGAATGCCTCACAGGCACGCTGCAGGCCTTTCTGTCGCAGGCCCCAGGCCAGGCTTTGTTTGGGCAGATTGATACACAGCGGGCGCCGATAGCCCAGGCTCAACGCATGGTGTACGGCTCGATACTGGCCTGATTCGTCGTCCGGCACATAACTCACCAGGTGGCTGTCATCTGCCAGGCAATTGGCGAGTACCAGGGGTTTGCTCTTCAAACGCTCCGGAATGCTCACCTGGCGAAAGCCCATGGCGCTGAAGATCAAGCCGTCGGGACGGTGCGACAACATCAGGTCGATGTTCTGGTCGGTGGGCGGGTTGCTCAACAGGTTGAGGATAAAGACGTTCCAGCCGGCTTGCTGTGCGGTCTGTTCGATGGACAGCAGCAACTCGACCGCAAACGGTGTGGTCGCGGTGTCCAGCGCGAACACACCAATGGTTCGCGACTGCAGATTGTCGCCGCGCATTCTGCGCGCCGACAAGCTCGGCACGAATTGCAGTTGATCAATCGCCTGGCGCACCCGCTGCAGGGTTTCGGGGCTCAACTTTTCCGGATTATTGAGCGCTCGAGAAACCGTCATCAGGGACACGCCGGCCAGCTGTGCAACGTCTTTCACTGAAGTCATGCGAGGCGAAACCTGTCAGGTTGACGCGCGATCATGCCACAGGGCCCGCGCTTCTCGCGACTCCAATGACGCGGCTCATAACCAGCCCGAGGCAAGAGGCCAGGCGTTGGGGATGGAGACGCGCCCGCCACTGCCACTGGCAAGCAGCTTCACGCCCAGACTGTCTGGCCGCGGATAAAGGCGACTGCTGAGGGTGAATTGACCGTTTTCGTCGAACACCTCGATGGACGAGCGATCGAGGAACACATGCAGTTCCAGGTGCTCTTGTGCCGGGTCTATCGCCACGCTGCGCTGCCCGCTGACTTGCGCACCCGAGCGGCTGCGGTCAAGCACCAGACGATGCAGGGCCGCATCGTAGTACAGCAGCGTTTCCTCCTGGCCGTCCTCACTGCAACGCAAGGCGACCCCCACCTGCCCGGTGCAGCCGAGCAGGTCCAGATGCACATGGATTTCGAGCATGTCGCCCTTCACTTCCGGCACCCAGCGGGTTCCCGACTCATCCCACCACGGCGTACCCGGCAATGGCGCTTGGCGCAGAGCGGTGAGTTCCCGCGCCGGATACATGTACAGGCGATCGGCACACAGTTCCAGCTCGCGCGGCAAACCGAGCATGCCGCACCAGTGATGGGCCTGGCTCGGCATAGGGCTTTCCCACATGTCGAGCCACGCCCACACCAGGCGTCGACCGTCGGCGGCAAGTAGGGTTTGTGCGGCATAGAAATCATGGCCGTGATCCAGCTCGATAAAAGGCCCGCCCGTGAAGTGCCATTCGCTGTCGAGTCGGCCCACTCGATAACCGGTCTGGTACTTATTGAGCCGTTCGTAGCCCTGGGGATGCATGCCTTGCGGGGAGTACAGCAGCACATCGCGTCCGTTCAGGCGGAACAGATCCGGGCACTCCCACATATAACCATCACCCTCGCTGCCGCGGGACACATAGTCGAGGAACTCCCAGGTATGCAGGTCCGTGGAACGGTACAGCGGGAGCAACGGCACATTGCCCAGGCGGGCGCCGGCAATCAGGTACCAGCAGTCATTCTCCTGCCAGACCTTGGGGTCGCGAAAGTGCATGATATCTTCTTGCGGCGCGCGCTCGATGACGACGCCATGCTTGACGAACCGGTTGCCGTCGCTGCTGGTGGCCAGGCACTGGACTTGACGGATGCAACGCTCGTCACCGACTTCCCCAAGCCAGGTATGCCCGGTGTAGATCAGCGCCAGGGTATCGCCACAGACTACCGCGCTACCGGAAAAACAACCGTCACGGTCGAAGTCATCGCCGGGCGCCAATGCAATGGGCAGATGCTGCCAATGGACCAGGTCGGCACTCTTTGCATGCCCCCAATACATCGGGCCCCATTTCGCTTCGAAGGGGTAGTGCTGATAGAACACGTGATATTCGCCACGAAAGTACACCACTCCGTTAGGGTCGTTCATCCAGCCCACAGGGGGGGCAATGTGATACCCGGGTCGATAATCGTGGATGACGCGAGACAGGCCGTCACGCAGCGCATGCTGCGCAAGCTCGAGGGCGCCAGGCATGGGAGCGTTCATGGGATTCAAGGACTCAGTCATAGGGCGCCTGCTCGTGCCGAGCGCAACGGGACGCCATCCGATGGGGTTTCAATCGTCTGTGGGTAGCGCTTCAAGGCGCTGCCGTCGGCGTCGAACAGGTGCAGATGGGCGACCTCCAGTCGCAGCTCGACCCGATCGCCGACCTGCCATCCGGCGCTGACCTCGCAACGACAAACCAGCGGTTCGTCCTGCGCTGTCTTGAGGTGCACATAGGTTTCGCTGCCCAGGTATTCAACCCCGGTCACGGCGATGCCGCTGCTGCCCGTGGCTGCCTTGAGTGACATGTGCTCCGGGCGAATCCCCAGGCTCAGCGGCGTGCCCGGCGCCAGATTCGAGCTATCGAAGGGCAGGGACGTGGCGCCCCAGATACCGGTATCGACCTGGCTGTGTTCACCGGGTGCCTGCAGGAGCGCGGGCAGGAAATTCATCGTGGGCGAACCCAGGAAGCCGGCGACAAAGCGGCTGGCCGGGCGCTCATAGAGTTCGCGCGGCGAACCGACCTGTTCGACGTGCCCCCCATTGAGCACGACAATCTTGTCGGCCAGGGTCATCGCTTCAACCTGATCGTGGGTCACATAGATCATGGTCGAGCCCAGCCGATCATGCAGCCGGGCGATTTCGTTGCGCATCTGTACGCGCAAGGATGCATCCAGGTTGGAGAGCGGCTCATCGAACAACAGAATGTCCGGTTCCCGCGCCATGGCCCTGCCCATTGCCACACGCTGGCGTTGTCCTCCGGACAGTTCCCTTGGCTTGCGTTGCAGCAGTTTTTCCAATTGCAGGATCTGCGCGGTTTTCAGCACGCGTTCGCGCAGGCTGCTCTTCTCCGTCTTGGCCAACTTGAGACCAAAACTGATGTTGTCGTAGACGCTCATGTGCGGGTACAGCGCATACGACTGAAACACCATGCCGACCCCACGTTCGCGTGGCTCCAGGTCGTTGGCTCGCTGCCCATCGATCAGCAGGTCGCCGCCGCAGATCGAATCCAGTCCGGCGATCAGTCGCAGCAGGGTCGATTTGCCGCAGCCCGAAGGACCGACGAACACCACGAATTCACCCGCCGCGATTTCGAGGCTGATGTCGCGCAGAATCCGCGCGCCGCCCAGTTGTTTGTTGACGTTGTCTAGTTTCAGTTTGATCACGATGCTGTTCCTTGTCTTTGTTGGGCATCAACCCTTTAACGCGCCGGCAGTGAGACCGGAAACGATTCGGCGCTGGAAGATCAACACCAGAATCACCAGTGGGACGGTGACTATCACCGAGGCCGCCATCAACAACCCCCAAGGCAACTCGTGGGGGCTGCCGCCGGAAATCAAGGCGATGGCGACTGGCACTGTGCGTTGCGTGTCGGTGAGGGTGAAGGTCAGGGCAAACAGGAACTCGTTCCACGCGGCAATGAACGCCAATAAGCCAGTGGTAACCAGTGCGGGCCAGAGCAGCGGCAACAACACTCGGGTCAGCGTGACCCAGGGGGACGCGCCGTCCATGATTGCCGCTTCCTCCAGTTCATGGGGCAGTTGTCCCATGAACGTGGTCAGCACCCAGACAGTGAAGGGCAGGGTGAAAATCGTGTAGCTCAGGATCAACGCCCAGGACGTGTTGTACAGGCCCAGCGCGCGGATCACCTCGAACAGCCCTGACAGCACCGCGACCTGGGGAAACATCGACACCCCCAGGACCAGCATCAAGACCGTGCCACGGCCACGGAACTTGACCCGGCCCAAGGCGTAGGCGGCGGTCAGGCTGAGGAATAGCGCCAGCGCCACCACGCACAGGGCAACCACCAGCGAATTGCCGATGGCCTGCAAGAATGAGGCTTGATGCAGGACCGCCGAATAATTGGAGAAGTCGGGGTTCTTGATCCAGTAGCTCACCTCGAACAAGGCGCTGGACGGCTTCAGCGACGTCACGATGGCGTAGTAGAAAGGGAAGACCGCATACAGCAGCAATATCCCGATCAGACACCAGAACCCGAGGCGCAACAGGGCTTTTTTCAGTAGGCGCGGGCTCATGCGCGCACCTCCAATTGACGACGTCCGAGGTACAGGTAAAGCAGGGCGATGACCGCAACCACCAGGAACAGCAGCGTCGAAGCCGCGCTGCCGTAGCCAACGTCCTGGAACTCCACCAGATGCTGGCGGGCGTAGACCGACATGCTCATGGTGCTCGATGAGTTCGAGGTCAGCACATAGATAACGTCGAATACCCGCAGCGAATCGAGGATGCGGAAGATCGCCGCCACCAGCAGCGCGGGCATCAGCAGCGGCAGCGTGACCCGCCAGAACACCTTCAGCGGGTGAATGCCATCGACCCTGGCAGCCTCGTAGCAATCGCTCGGCAACATCTGCAAGGCCGCCAGCATCAGCAGCGTGACAAAAGGTACGGTCTTCCAGACATCGACGATGATCACCGCCCACATCGACAGATCCGCATCGGCCGTCCAGGCCAGGGGCGCATCAATCAGGCCGAGGCTGAGCATCATGTGATTGATGATGCCGAACTGGTCGTTGAGCATCCATGACCAGATTTTCGCCGAGACAATGGTCGGAATCGCCCAGGGAATCAGAATCAACGCACGCACCATTGAGCGTCCGGAGAACTTGATGTTGAGCAGCAACGCCACCAGCAGTCCCAGGACGATTTCCAGGCCCACCGACACCACGGTGAAATGCAAGGTGTTACGCACCGCGTTCCACCATTGAGGATCGACCAGGATGCCCGACCAGGACGAACCGTTGTGGAACAGGTAATTGCTCAAGCCAACGAAGGATCCGCCATCGGTGTCCGCCAGGTTGGCGTCGGTCAGGCTGAACCAGAATGTGCGCAGCAGCGGCCAGGCTGCCACCAGGGCCAGACACAGCAGCATGGGTGTCAGGAACAACCAGGCGGCGCGCACTCGGCGACGTTGTACGGGCGTTTCCCGGGTGAGCAGGAGCTCGTCACCGGGGGCGTGGGTAGCAGAGACAGACATGCTGATTTCCTTCCTTTGACTTACCAGTTCCGGCGTTTGATGCGCGTGAGTTCGCTTTCCAGGTCGACCAGCGCCTGATCGACAGGCAACTCGTCCGCCAGCACGCCATGTACTCGATCGAAGAACGCATTGGAGACCCGTGGATAGCGATCGGCAGTGATCGAGGCGGGGCGCATCACTCCAGCGTTGAGAATGCTGTGCAGCTGGCTGTAGTAAGGCATTGCCGCGAGCAATTCAGGGTCTTGGTAGAGCGACTCGATAACCGGGTTATAGGCGCCGATCAGCGCACGACGTTTTTGCTCTTGGGCACTGCTCAGGTAGCTCACCAGCTCGGCGGCAAGTTTTGGCTGGGCGCTGTACCGCGACACCGCCAGGCCCCAACCACCGAGGGTCGATGCATGGCTGCCAGCGTCGCCGCCGCGGGGCAGGGGAGCGACGCCAACCTTGTCTTTTACTGCGCTGTCCTGGCTTTGTACCAAGGCCCAGACATACGGCCAGTTACGCATGAACAGCGCATTGCCCGACTGGAATACGCCGCGACCTTCTTCCTCGGTGTAATTGAGCACGCCCCGTGGGGAGATGTCGCCGACCCAGCTTTTGGCCAGGGTCAACGCCGTTCTCGAGGCCTGGCTGTTGACCACGATATCGCCTCGTGAATTGACCAGCCCGCCTTCCGGATGGCTGCTGATCCACTCCAGCGCATTGCAGGTCAGGCCTTCGTAGGCACGCCCTTGGAAGATGTAACCCCAGGCATTGGGATTCCCGGCCGTGCGCTCGGCCTGCTGGACACTCCTGGCGGTCGCGGTCATTTCCTCCCACGTCTGGGGAACCGGCAGGTGGTACTTCTCGAGCAAGTCCTTGCGGTAATACAGCAGGCCCGAGTCGGTGAACCACGGCATCGTCACCAGCCGTCCGTTCACCGTGGCGTTATCCACCTGTGCCTGGAAATAGCCTTGGGTGGCGTTGGCTGCAAGCACCTCGCGCAGATCCATCAGGTGTTTGGCCAACATCCCTGGCCAGACCATATCGATTTGAATGATGTCGATGTCGGCGGACTGCGCACTGAGGATCTGCTGGTAGAACGACAACCTTTCGGTTGCCGAATTAGGCGTAGAAACCACCTCGACGTGGTGACCGGTCTGTTTTGACCACGCCTCGACAGCCTCCTTGCACAGTTGCAACTCCGCACCCACGGCACCGCAGGAGATCGTCAGATCGGCTGCATTCGAGAGGGATGGAAGCCCGGCACAGAGGGTGAACAGTGCTGCTGGAAAGATCGATTTGAGCAGTTTCATAAAGGCCCCTTTATTTTTGTTTTTATAAAAGTTAACGTTAACATCGCCAAATGTAACAGCGAATTTGCGATGAGGCATCCTTTTTTTCGTGGTTTTTGACAAATCACCCTTCGCGAAAAAGAGCCCAGTCACGGCAGCAACGACAATAAAAACAACACAGGAAATCGACATGCAGAAAGCATCAAGCTGGCTACTCGCAGGTGTGCTTGGCACCTCGGCGGCAACCACCCAGGCCGCGACATTGGAACAACGCATGGCCGCGTTTGAAGCCCGTGCCAGCGCCGCGGAAAAACGCGCTGCCGCTGCCGAGCAGCAAACCCAGGCACTTGCCAGGGAATTGCAACAGCTCAAGCTTGCCACTCCCGCCTTGCAGCCAGCAGCGTCGACGGCTGCAGCCAGTTCGGCGCCGGCCCTGGACACCCGTGTGGCAAAACTCGAAGCCCGTCAGCAAAGCCTGGAAAAGCAGGGCAGCAGCGGACACCTCACCGACGGCTTCAGCTTCAAGGGCTATGCCCGTTCCGGATTGCTGGTCAACGATGGGCTCGGTGGTGGTCGCGGCGGTCCCTACACAACCCCGGCCGGTTCAGTCGATGGTGCCGTGGGACGACTTGGCAACGAAGACGACACGTACATGCGCATAGACCTGTCGAAAGAGACCTATGCGCAAAACGGCACCCGGGCCAAATTCACCGTGTCCATCGCCGACGGTGTGGAGAGTTCCAATGACTGGACGGCCGACGAGAGCAACCTCAACGTGCGTCAGGTGTTCACCGAACTCGATCATCTCGCCGCCTTCAAGGGCAACTCAGTGTTCGAGAACTCCACCTTGTGGGCAGGCAAACGATTCGACCGGGATAACTTCGATATCCACTGGCTGGACTCGGACGTGGTCTTCCTGGCCGGCACCGGCGGTGGCATCTACGATGTGCAGATGAACCAGGACTGGCGTTCGAATTACTCCCTGGTCGGGCGTAACTACGGCGATTTCAGTGAGGGCGGTGTCGATGCCGATGTGGAAAGCTACATCCTGACCTCCAACCAGTTCTTCGACAGGGGGCAGTGGCAGTGGATGTTCAATGCCATTGGGGCAAAGAAAAACGACATTTCCATCCGCAGCAATGAAGCGGGTCTGTCGCCTGCGGATTCCGGTTTGCAGAGCATGCTGGCCAACCACCAGAAAGACTTTTTCGGCCGGCAAGGCTTCTTCAAGACGGCGCTGCTCTACGGGCAAGGCCTGGGGGCAGAGGTCAAGAATATCGGCTCGGATGGCGAACTGATCGACGACGCCCGCGCTCTGCGTCTGGCGGTTTACGGCGAGACGCCAATCGCACAGGGCTGGCGCATCGGCCCCAGCCTGTTGGCCGAGCAAAGCAAGGACCGGTACGTCAAGGGTGACGATTACCGCTGGATGACCCTGAACGTACGGTTGGCCAATGAAATCAACCGCAACTTCGAGATGGCCTACGAAGTGAGCTGGCAAACCATGGACCTCGACCCCAAGGGCTACCTGCAACGGAATGCGGTCGACGGTGACTTCTGGAAGTTCACCATTGCCCCGACGTTCAAACCGGATGTTGGCGACCTGCTCACACGTCCCGAGTTGCGCGTGTTCGCCAGTGTCATGGACTGGTCGTCGGACCTGGACAGCTACAGTACCGCTGACTCCTTCGGCAAGTCGGACTTCAATGCAGGTGGCGTATGGCAGTACGGCATCCAGATGGAAACCTGGTTTTAATATCTGAACCCGTCCGGCCAACAGCAAGGCATAGTGCGTCAGTGATTAACGGTCCAAGCTAGTTGGCCAGCAGTTACCTACAACACAGCATTGAGGAAATGAGCATGGGATTGCCTCGCGCAGTCGTATTTGGCGAAGCGCTGACCGACCTTGTCCAGGGCACTCCTGGACAGTGGCAGGGCTACCCGGGTGGTGCGCCCTGGAACGTGGCACGCGCGCTCAGTCGCTTGGGTGTTAGCTGCGCTTTTGCAGGTTCGGTGAGCATGGATTCACTGGGTGACGAGATCGTGGCGCAGTCGCAAGCCGCAGGGCTGGATAGGCGGTTTATCCAACGGGTAGACCGCACGCCTTTGGTCGCCATCGTTCCATCCAGCCGCCCCCCACAGTATTTTTTTGCGGGAGAGGCCGATCTGTTTTTTGATCCGCAGTTGATGCCTGAAGGATGGATTGACCAGGCGCAACTGTGTCATTTCAGTTGCATCAGCCTGGCGCGACAGCCACTGGCCGGCAGGCTGGTGAACATAGCTCAGCAGGCCAAGGCAGCGGGCAAGCGGATCAGTTTTGACCCGAACTGGCGCAATTTGATGGACAGCCATTATCGCGAGCAGACCTTCCCGACGATGACCGCCCTTGCCGACATGATCAAGCTCTCCGACGAAGACCTTCGGCATATCTATCCAGGACTGTCCGAACAACAGGCAATGGATGAGCTGCGTGCGCTCAATCCTCACGCGCAGATCCTGTTTACTCGAGGCGAGCACGGGATGATTCTCCACACCCCGGACAGCCAACTCGAGCAGCCGGCGATTGCCGTGAACGTGGCAGACACGGTGGGCGCAGGAGACGCGTGCATGGCCGGTTGGCTGGCGGCGCAGTTGCTGGGGATCTCCGACCTGCGCGCGCGCCTGCGATTTTCAGCGGCTTGTGCATCCATATCTTGCCGCCATGCCGGCGCCCATGCGCCAGCGCTGACGGATGTGCACAGTCTGCTGCAACTGCTCGACCGCAACGACTCAAGGTGAACAGTCTGTCGGCAAGCTAGGACGCGTTGAGTGGCAGAGCTACAGATACCCGTGCAGCAGTTTGTCGGGCCGCCCCCTCGAGAAATTGCTCGGCGTAATGACACGCTACCTGGCGGCTGTCGAGCAAACGCAAGGCCGGCTCTTCGGTACTACAACGCTCGGTGGCGTACGGGCAGCGCTTGTGGAAGGCGCAGCCGGACGGTGGGTTCAGCGGGTTGGGCAGTTCGCCGACGATCTTGATTTTCGGCTTGTCCGGGTCCGGGTGGATGGTCGGGGTGGCC
The DNA here is from genome assembly GCF_033989915.1 of Pseudomonas sp. P5_152. Classification (NCBI taxonomy): domain Bacteria; kingdom Pseudomonadati; phylum Pseudomonadota; class Gammaproteobacteria; order Pseudomonadales; family Pseudomonadaceae; genus Pseudomonas; species Pseudomonas sp. P5_152. The sequence goes on from NZ_JASFAH010000002.1 coordinate 5,331,866, forward strand.
GACAGCAGGGCCTGGGTGTAGGGGTGCAGCGGGCGGGTGTAGATGTCCTCTTTGGGGCCCATTTCCACCGGACGGCCGAGGTACATCACCATCACGTGGTCGGCCACATGGCGCACCACCGCCAGGTTGTGGGAGATGAACACGTAGGCGGTGTTGAATTCCTGCTGCAGGTCCATGAACAGGTTCAGCACCTGGGCCTGGATCGACACGTCCAGCGCCGAGGTCGGTTCGTCCGCCACCAGCACTTTCGGTTGCAGCATCATTGCCCGGGCGAGGGCGATCCGCTGGCGCTGGCCGCCGGAAAACATGTGCGGATAACGCTGGTAATGCTCGGGACGCAGGCCGACCTGCTTCATCATCGCCTGGACTTTGTCGCGCCGCTCGCTGGCCGAGAGGTTGGTGTTGATCAGCAGCGGCTCGGCCAATTGGTCACCGATTTTCTGCCGCGGGTTGAGCGACGCGTACGGGCTCTGGAACACCATCTGCACGTCTTTGCGCAACTGCTTGCGCTCGGCCTTGTTGGCCCCGGTGACTTCCTGGCCGGCGATTTTCAACGAGCCGGAAGACGGCTCTTCGATCAGCGTCAGGGCGCGGGCCAGGGTCGACTTGCCGCAACCGGATTCGCCGACCACGGCCAGGGTCTTGCCGGCTTCCAGTTCGAACGACACGCCGTTGAGCGCACGCACGGTGGCGTGGCCCTTGAACAGGCCGCGGGAGACTTCGTAGTGACGGGTCAGGTCACGGGCGGTGAGAACGACGGCCATTACGCCACCTCCTGATTCAAAGGATAGAAGCAGCGAGCGAGGCTGTTGCTTTTCGGATCGAGGGCCGGGCGTTGGGCGCGGCAGTTGTCCTGCACGTAAGGGCAGCGTGGCGACAGCAGGCAACCCTGCGGGCGGTCGTAACGGCCGGGAACGATACCCGGCAGCGTGGCCAGGCGCGATTCGCCCAGGCTGTGTTCCGGAATCGCCTTGAGCAGGGCTTCGCTGTACGGGTGCGCGGGAATGTCGAACAGCTGCGGCACCTGGCCGACTTCCACCGCTTGGCCGGCGTACATCACGCACACGCGCTGGGCGGTTTCGGCGACCACGGCAAGGTCGTGGGTGATCAGCACCAGGCCCATGTTCTGCTCTTTCTGCAGGGCCAGCAGCAGGTCCATGATCTGCGCCTGAATGGTCACGTCGAGGGCGGTGGTCGGTTCGTCGGCGATCAGCAGCTTGGGTTCGCCCGCAATTGCCATGGCAATCGCCACGCGTTGGCTCATGCCGCCGGAGAGCTGGTGCGGGTAGGCGTCCATGCGGCTGGCGGCCCCGGGGATCTCGACTTTTTCCAGCAGTTCGATGGCACGCTTGCGCGCCGCGCGGCCGGACATTTTCAGGTGCAGGCGCAGCACTTCTTCAATCTGGAAACCGACGGTGTAGCTCGGGTTCAGCGCGGTCATCGGGTCCTGGAAGACCATGGCCAGGTCTTTGCCGACGATCTGCCGCCGCTGCCGGTTGCTCAGCTTGAGCATGTTCTTGCCGTCGAAGTTCAGGGCGTCGGCGGTGACGATTCCGGGGTGCTCGATCAGGCCCATCAGCGCCATCATGGTCACCGATTTACCCGACCCCGACTCGCCAACGATGGCCAGGACTTCGCCCTTGTCCACGCTAATGTCGAGGCCGTCGACCACCGGAACGGCGGTCTTGTCGCCGAAACGCACGTTGAGATTCTTGATTTCTAACAGTGACATGGGAATCTCCTCAGGCGGCGTTCTTGAGTTTCGGGTCCAGCGCATCGCGCAGGCCGTCGCCCATCAAGTTGATTGCCAGCACGCTGAGCAAAATGGTCAAGCCAGGCAGGCTTACCACCCACCAGGCGCGTTCGATGTAGTCGCGGGCCGAGGCCAGCATGGTGCCCCACTCCGGGGTTGGCGGTTGCACGCCAAGACCGAGGAAGCCCAGGGCGGCGGCATCGAGAATCGCCGAGGAGAAACTCAGGGTCGCCTGGACGATCAGCGGAGCCATGCAGTTGGGCAGCACGGTGATGAACATCAGGCGGGGCAGGCCGGCACCGGCCAGGCGCGCGGCCGTCACGTAGTCACGATTCAGCTCGCCCATCACCGCGGCGCGGGTCAGGCGCACGTAGGACGGCAGGGACACGATGGCGATGGCGATCACGGTGTTGATCAGGCCAGGGCCGAGGATGGCGACAATCGCCACGGCCAGCAGCAAGGAGGGCAGGGCCAGCATGATGTCCATCAGGCGCATGATGGTCGGGCCTAGTAGACGCGGGAAGAACCCGGCGAACAGGCCCAGCAGGATCCCCGGGATCAACGACATCACCACCGACGACAAGCCGATCATCAGCGACAGGCGCGAACCCTGGATCAAGCGCGACAGCAGGTCGCGCCCCAGTTCATCGGTGCCGAGCAGGAACTGCAGTTGCCCGCCTTCGAGCCAGGCCGGCGGGGTCAGCAGGAAGTCGCGGTACTGCTCGCTGGGGTTATGCGGGGCAACCCAGGGCGCGAAGATCGCGCAGAAGATCACCAGCAACATGAACATCAGGCCGGCAACGGCGCCTTTGTTTTTGGAGAACGCTTGCCAGAATTCTTTGTACGGGGACGGATACAGCAGGCTTTGATCGACTGCTACCGAGGGTGTTGGAGTACTCATGGGTAATGATCTCAGCGCTGATGACGGATGCGTGGGTTGGCAAAGCCGTAGAGGATGTCCACCACGAAGTTGACCAGGATCACCAGGCAGGCGATTAGCAGGATGCCGTTTTGTACGACGGGGTAGTCCCGGGCGCCGATGGCTTCGATCAGCCATTTGCCGATGCCGGGCCAGGAGAAGATGGTCTCGGTCAGGACCGCACCGGCCAGCAGCGTGCCGACCTGCAGGCCGACCACGGTCAGTACCGGAATCAGCGCGTTGCGCAGGCCGTGGACGAACACCACGCGCGACGGCGACAGGCCTTTGGCCCGTGCGGTGCGGATGTAGTCTTCGCGCAGCACTTCGAGCATCGAGGAGCGGGTCATCCGCGCAATCACCGCCAGCGGGATGGTGCCGAGCACGATGGCCGGCAGGATCAGGTGGTGCAGGGCGTCGAGGAATGCGCCCGTGTCATCGGCCAGCAGGGTGTCGATCAGCATGAAACCGGTGACCGGCTCGATGTCGTAGAGCAGGTCGATCCGCCCGGAAACCGGGGTCCAGCCCAGGGACACCGAGAAGAACATGATCAGGATCAGGCCCCACCAGAAGATCGGCATCGAATACCCGGCCAGGGAGATGCCCATCACCCCATGGTCGAACAGCGATCCGCGCTTGAGGGCCGCGATCACCCCGGCCAGCAAACCGAGGATCCCGGCGAACAGCAGGGCAGCCATGGACAGTTCGAGGGTCGCGGGGAACAGCGAAGTGAACTCGCTCCAGACACTTTCACGGGTGCGCAGCGATTCACCGAGGTCGCCCTGGGCCAGTTTGCCGATGTAGTCCAGGTACTGGGCATACAGCGGCTTGTTCAGGCCAAGGCGTTCCATTGCCTGAGCGTGCATTTCGGGGTCGACCCGGCGTTCGCCCATCATGACTTCCACAGGGTCGCCAGGAATCATGCGAATCAACGCGAAAGTCAGCAGGGTGATGCCGAAAAAGGTGGGGATCAACAACCCCAGTCGGCGGGCAATAAAACTCAGCATTTGGGCGACTCACTCCTTATCTTTTTTGTAATGCCGGTCATCGTGCTGGCCGTTCTCAGCAGTTCAGGCTGCATGGGTAAAGGCTTGGGCTCGACGTGTCCCGGTGTGGCGCTGGATATTTTTGGTTGTAGCAGGTGAGACCGTCCTCGCCGGTCTGGCGCCGGCTCGAGGAAGGCGAAGGGGGCCGTTTGGCCGGCCCCTGTTGCTCACTGCTGGTTGTAGACGCCGTAGAAGCTGCTGAGCCCGAAAGGGCTGATCTGGAAGTTCTGCACACTGGCGCGCATCGGCTGGTAGACCGTGGAGTGGGCGACCGGGGTCATCGGCACCTGCGCTTTCAGGAGATGCTGCGCTTGTTTGTACAGCGCGGTGCGCTGCTCCACATCGGCGGTGGCCTTGGCGGCCCCTACCAACTTGTCGTAGCCATCATTGCACCACTTGGAGAAGTTGTTGCCGTTGACCGCGTTGCAGGTGTAGAGGGTGCCCAGCCAGTTGTCTGGGTCACCGTTATCGCCAGTGAAGCCAATCAACATGATGTCCTGCTCGCCGGCGTGGGCGCGCTTGATGTACTCGCCCCATTCGTAGCTGACGATGTTGGCCTTGATGCCGATTTTGGCCCAGTCGGCCTGGAGCATTTCGGCCATCAGCCTGGCGTTGGGGTTGTAGGGGCGCTGCACCGGCATGGCCCAGAGGTTGATTGCCGTGCCTTCTTTGACGCCTGCAGCCTTGAGCAACTCCTTGGCCTTTTGCGGGTTGTAGTCGGCATCCTTGATGGTCTCGTCGTAGGACCACTGGGTCGGCGGCAAGCCGTTGACGGCCAACTGGCCGGCGCCCTGGTAAACGGCGTCGATGATGGCTTGCTTGTTTACCGCCATATCTAGCGCCTGGCGTACTTGGAGCTGGTCAAACGGCTTGCGGGTGAAGTTGTAGGCGATATAGCCAAGGTTGAAGCCTGGTTGGCTAGGCATCTTGAGGTTCTTGTCTTCCTGCAGCGGCTTGATATCGGCCGGGCGCGGGAAGGAGGTGATCTGGCATTCGTTCTTTTTCAGCTTTTGCATGCGCACCGAGGCGTCGGTGGTGATGGCGAAGATCAGATTGTCGATCTTCACGTCTTCAGGCTTCCAGTAATCCTTGTTGCCCTTGTAGCGAATCTGGGCGTCTTTCTGGTATTTGCTGAACACGAACGGGCCAGTGCCGATCGGCTTCTGGTTGATGTCCTGGGCCTTGCCTTGCTTGAGCAACTGGTCGGCATATTCGGCCGACTGGATCGAGGCGAAGCTCATGGCCATGTTCTGGATGAAGGCTGCGTCGACACCCTTGAGGGTGAACTTGACGGTATGGTCGTCGACTTTTTCGACCTGGGTGATGTTTTCGTGCATCCCCATGTCGGTGAAGTAGGGGAACTCGGTGGGGTAGGCCTTGCGGAACGGCATGTCCTTGTCGAGCATGCGCTTGAAGGTGAACAGCACGTCGTCGGCGTTGAAGTCGCGAGTCGGCTTGAAGTAGTCGGTGGTGTGGAACTTGACCCCATCACGCAGGTGGAAGGTGTAGGTCAGGCCGTCGGGAGAAACGTCCCAGCGGGTTGCCAGCCCCGGGATGACCTTGGTCCCGCCACGTTCAAATTGCGAAAGACGGTTGAAGACAGTTTCGGCTGAGGCGTCGAAGTCGGTCCCCGTGGTGTATTGGCCTGGGTCGAAGCCAGCAGGGCTACCTTCGGAACAGAACACCAGGTTGCTGGCGGCGTGGGTGAAGCCGGAGCCGAGGATCAGGCCGGCGGCAATCATGGTCTTGAGCGTGGTTGTTTTGCGCATGCGAACCTCATTGTTGTTATTTTTGAGGGCGGCAGATCAGGTCGTTCATTCCAGGGGAGGGGCACCTGACCCTGCGGCTTTACGGGCTGTAGGCTGCCCGTCATGTGCGACAGGGAGCCAAAGGCCGACGTGCTGGCTTGGGCGGTGACGCTGAAGGGGAGAGGGAAACTCGCGCCGTCAGCGGCCGAGGCAAAACTTAAGTTATTCTAAAATTAAATACAACTTAAATTCAGTGACACTTACTTATTCGACGTGACCGCTCAAGTCGCGGGGTGGTCGTCGAGCAGGCCGCCCATGGTGGTGACAACCAGCACTTCGGCAACATCGTCGCCAGAGTTGGCGATGGAATGGTGCTTGGTGGAGTCGAAATGCACCGATCCCCCCGGGCCGAGCGGGTAGGTGTGGCCTTCGATGGTGTAGACGATCTGCCCGGAGAGCACATAGGTAAACTCTGCGCCTTCGTGGGAGATGAGTTCGGACTGGTAGCCCACCGCCATGGTCATCTTCATCGCGTTGATCAGGTTGCCGGGAAAGCTGCTGGACAGGCGCTCGTAGACCAACGGCTGGCTGCCGACCGTGTACCGCACGCGCTGGCCCTGGTGGGAGTCAGGCTGGGGCTGGGGAGGCTGTTCGAACAGGGAATTGAGCGGAATGCCCAAGGCACTTGCGATTTTCGCCAGCGAGGAGATGGACACGCCAGTGAGGTTACGCTCCGCTTGGGACAGGAAGCTGGCGGTGAGGCCTGTTTCAGTGGCGACTTGGTTCAGGGTCTTGTTGGCGGCACGGCGGTAGCGGCGCAACCGTTCCCCGATCTGTTCTACGGTCATTGGCGTGGCTCGTATTCTGGAAGGCGCCAGTATAGCGGGCGACGCATCGCTGAGAAGGCTTTTCGCCTAGCTGAAATTAAGTAGCACTGAAAATAGGCGTTGACTGAAGTTTAAGTCAGGCTTAAATTTAGAGCATTACACATAATTCAGGAGAACGAGATGACAGTCGGTGTTGGTGGCAAAACTGCGGAACAGGCGCTGGCCGGCCTGACGAAGATGACTGCGGGCATGCAGCCCATCGGCCTCGACGAATACCTGTCACGCATTGCCAAGGCCCAGAGCCTGATGCTTGAGCAGGGCATTGCTGCCCTCTATCTGAACGCCGGCAGCAACCTGTACTACTTCACCGGAGTGAAGTGGAACCCGAGCGAACGTTTGGTCGGTGCCGTGCTGCCCGCCAACGGCCCGCTGGCCTATATCGCCCCGGCTTTTGAAGAGGGCACCATCCGCGACTTCCGCGAGGTGGATGGGGTTATCCATGGTTGGCAGGAGCATGAGAGTCCTTACCGCCTGCTGCTCGACATGCTCGCTGGAATGGGCATCGCCGACGACGCAGTGGTGGGTCTATGCCCGTCCCTGGCGTTCTGCATGTTCGAGGCAATCCGCCGCCTCGAATCGCGCTTGGAGTTCATAGACGCTTCCTGCGTGATCAACCTGTGTCGCTATCACAAGAGCGCTACAGAATTGGCGCTGATGCAGCGCGCCAAAGACATGACCTTGCAAGTGCACAAGGCTGCCGCCAGCATCCTGCGCGCAGGTATCAGCACCACCGAGGTTGCCGAGTTCATCCGCGAGGCGCACCGCAAGGTGGGCGCGCCGGGTTCGACCTTCTGCATCGTGCTGTTCGGCGAGGCCAGCGCCTTTCCCCATGGGGTGAAGCACGCGCAGGTGCTCAAGGACGGCGACATGGTGCTGATCGACACGGGCTGCCTGCTCCACGGCTACCAGTCGGATATCACTCGCAGTTACGTGTTCGGCACCCCGAGCGACCGCCAGCGCGCGCTGTGGAACCTGGAAAAGGCCGCCCAGTTGGCTGCCTTCGACGCCGCACGCCTGGGCGAACCCTGCCAGGCGGTGGATGCCGCCGCACGGCTTAGCCTGGAAGTCGCCGGTCTCGGCCCGGACTATCAGTTGCCCGGCCTGCCGCACCGCACCGGACATGGCATCGGCCTGGACATTCACGAGGGTCCCTACCTGGTGCGGGGTGATCAGACGCCGCTGGCCGAGGGCATGTGCTTCTCCAATGAACCGATGATTTGTGTGCCTGGCGAGTTCGGCATTCGCCTGGAGGATCATTTCTACATGACCGCCACTGGCCCGCGCTGGTTTACCCAGCCGAGCCACTCCGTGGACGACCCGTTCGGGTTGCAGGCCTGAGCAGGCGATTGTCCGAGGGGCTGGCTGCCTGAAGCGAAGGGGCGGCAGCGGCCCTTCACTTCAGGTAGTAATCGGCCTGAAGCAGCGTGAAGTCGTGACGAGCACTGCCAAGTGCGTTCCTGCGCGTTATCGAAACTAGAGTTGAAGCGGTCGTTGACCAAGGTGCCGCCACTGGCACCGTTAACCCGCACCCAGGCGGTATCTGCGGTGAGCTTCTGCAAGCCAGCATGTAACGTGCTGCTCCCCTGTTTTGTTGTCCGTGTCGCCGGCCAAGCTGGCACCCTCTTCCTTGCCAATGAAGTAGCCCATGGTTAGCGGTTGCCCACTTGACGACGCAGCAGGTCCTCAACGGTCCTGACTGCCAGGGAATAACCATCGCCCCCCAAGCTGAAGATCACCGCATCGACCACGCCAGGCATGGGGTTAATGCGCAGGATTAAAACACTGCAAACGCATTAATGGATCCATTAAATACTTAATAAGGTAAAATCTCTTGACTTGCCCGGGTCAAAATCGATCAAATGGATCCATAAGAATAAACCTGGCCTGGAGATCCCCATGTATCCGAAAAACACCTGGTATGTCGCCTGTACCCCCGACGAGATCGCCGAGAAGCCCCTGGGGCGGCAAATATGCGGTGAGAAAATCGTTTTCTATCGCGGCCATGAAGGGCGTGTTGCCGCCGTCGAGAATTTTTGCCCGCATCGCGGCGCTCCCTTATCGCTTGGCTATGTCGAGAACGGCAACCTGGTCTGCGGCTACCACGGCCTGGTGATGGGCTGTGACGGCAAGACCGTCGAAATGCCGGGGCAGCGCGTACGGGGCTTTCCGTGCAACAAGACCTATGCCGTTGAAGAGCGTTACGGTTTTATCTGGGTCTGGCCTGGGGAACAGGACAAGGCCGACCCTGCGCTGATCCACCATCTGCAATGGGCGGTCAGCGATGAGTGGGCCTATGGTGGTGGGCTGTTCCATATCGGCTGCGACTATCGCCTGATGATCGATAACCTGATGGACCTGACCCACGAAACCTACGTGCACGCTTCCAGCATTGGCCAGAAGGAAATCGATGAAGCGGCACCGGTCACCACCGTTCAGGGTGACGAAGTGGTCACCGCGCGGCACATGCAAAACATCATGGCGCCGCCGTTCTGGCGCATGGCCCTGCGGGGTAACAACCTGGCCGACGACGTGCTGGTGGACCGTTGGCAGATCTGCCGCTTCAGTCCGCCCAGTCACGTATTGATCGAGGTGGGGGTGGCCCATGCCGGCAAGGGCGGTTACGACGCCGAGCCGCAACACAAAGCCGCGAGTATCGTGGTCGACTTCATTACACCGGAAACCGACACCTCGATCTGGTACTTCTGGGGTATGGCACGCAACTTCAATCCGCATGACGAAGCGCTGACCGCAAGCATCCGTGAGGGCCAGGGCAAGATCTTCAGCGAAGACCTGGACATGCTCGAGCAACAGCAGAAAAACCTGCTGGCCAACCCTGAGCGCAACTTGCTCAAGCTCAATATCGATGCCGGTGGCGTGCAGTCCAGGCGAGTGCTGGAGCGCATCATCGCCCGAGAGCGGACCCCGGCGGTCGAGCTGATCACCTCGGTCAAATAGCGACGACGAGCGCCCTCCAACATACCGCGGTCCACTCCCATTCCCCTATATCGCGGCCACTGCGGTGGCCGGTCTTGAAGGTGCGACATGATTGAAGTCGTCGTGACATCCCGCAACAACGAAGCGCTGGATATTTGTAGCTACGAGCTGACCTGTGCCCAGGGTGGGGAGCTGCCCGGCTTCACTGCCGGCGCCCACATCGATGTGCACTTGCCTGGCGGGCTGATCCGTCAGTACTCACTGTGCAATCACCCGCAAGAGCGCCATCGCTACCAGATCAGCGTACTCAAGGACGCAGCCTCGCGCGGTGGTTCCCAGTGCATGCATGAGCAGGTCAACAGCGGCGATCGGCTGTACATCAGCGAGCCGCGTAATCTATTCCCGTTGGTGGCTGAAGCGCGGCGCAGCCTGTTGTTCGCCGGCGGTATCGGCATCACCCCGATTCTCTGCATGGCCGAGCAACTGGCCGACAGCGGTGCCGATTTCGAACTGCATTACTGCGCGCGCGCCGGTGACCGTGCGGCTTTTGTCGAGCGACTCAAGGGGTCACCCTTTGCGGACCGCGTGCACCTGCATTTTGATCAAGACCCCGATTCGCGCTTGGATGCGGCCAACGTTCTCGCCGGTCCGGCACCGGACTTGCACCTATATGTCTGTGGTCCTTCAGGCTTCATGCAGCATGTGCTCGACAGCGCCAGGCTCCAGGGCTGGAGTGAAGCGCAGTTACACCGTGAATATTTCGCCGCAGCGCCGGTGGATACCAGTGCCGATGGGTCGTTCCAGGTGAAGCTTGGCAGTAGCGGCCGGGTGTTCGACATTCCGGCCGACAAGACGGTGGTCCAGGTGCTGGAAAGTCACGGTGTCGAGATCGCGATTTCCTGTGAGCAGGGTGTTTGTGGAACCTGCCTGACCCGTGTGCTGGAAGGGGTGCCCGAGCACCGTGACCTGTTTCTCACCGAAGAGGAGCAAGCTGCCAATGATCAGTTCACACCCTGCTGTTCGAGATCCAGATCGGCGTTGCTGGTGCTGGACCTCTGAGCCAAACGATCATTCGCCGCGCGCGATCACTTTAATCCCTTCGCTACTGGTGCCGCTCGCACCGAACACCTCGGCATAACGCAGGGTCGCATTGGCATGTTCGCGCATGATGGCTTCGGCGCGAGCACCCTGGCGACTGACCAGCGCGTCGACCACCGAGTGGTGTTGCATGTGAGCGAAGTTGAAGCGCCGGTATTCGCGTGCCATGTCCTCGCGATCGAAAGCCAGCGCCGACACTGAAGCGAAGGGACGATGGTCATTGCGCGCCAGGGCTTCGGCGATGGCCGGGTTGGCGCTGCTTTCGACGATCACCTGGTGAAAGCGCATGTTGAGGTCATGAAACGCCTCAAGGTCTTCTTCTGTCACGTAGCCTTTGTCGAACAGTGCATCGCCTTGCACCAGGCATTCATGCAGTGCCGCCCGCGCTTGCTCGCTCAAGCCACGTTCGGCACTCTGCCGGGCGGCCAGCCCCTCCAGCACCCCACGCACTTCCACGGCGCCGGCAATATCGTCGGCACTCACCGAGCGCACCTGATAACCCCGTCCGCCGTGGCGTACCAGCAAGCCTTCCTGTTCGAGGGTCAGGAAAGCCATGCGTACCGGCATGCGCGAGACGCCGAAGCGATCCGCCGTCGGAATCTCCATCAGCCGCTCGCCCGCCGCCAGCTCGCCCGAGGCAATCATTTTGCGCAGTGCCACTAGCACCATTTGACCGGGTTTACTCATGCAGGCGACTTCCAGAGAGGGGGTTCGCCATAGTAACGCAAGGAGGGGGAGAGCTGCAGGGGCGACAAGCGCCCCTGCAGGGAGGATCAGAGTGACAGCGGGTAGTTGATGATGATGCGGGTCTGATCGAAGTCACTGTTGAAGCTGCGACGGTTGGTGGCGTTGTTGACGCGCACGCTCAGGCTTTTCAGTGGACCGCTCTGCAGGGTGTAGCTGACTTCAGTGTCGCGCTCCCATTCCTTGCCATCGGTGCCGGCCTTGGTGGTGGCGTTTTCGCCGTGACCGTAGCGGGTCATCAGCAACAGGCCGGGGATCCCGGCGGCAGCGAAATCGTAATCATATCGAGCCTGCCAGGAGCGTTCGTCGGCGTTGCTGAAATTACCGTTGAACATGTCATTGCCCAGGGTTCGCCCGCTACTGCCATATACCGACATCCAGGCGGTGTCACCGCTGACCTTCTGCAGGCCCAGGTACAGGGTGTGGCCGCCAAGTTTGGCTGAGAACAACCCGTAGGCGGTGTGGCTTTGCACATTGCCGATCCGTGCGCTGCCGTCTTCCTTGTCGATGAAATAGCCCAGGTTCGCGCCGAGGGTCCAGTCAGCGAACTGCTGTTTATGCAGCAGGTTCAGATAGCTTTGCTGATAGATGTCTTCGAGTTGCGAGTGCCAGGCGCCGACCAGGGTTTGTTGTTGGTTGAAGCGGTATTCGGCGCCCATGTAGTTGAAACCGTCCGACATCACGGTGGGGGCTGCCCACGCCGAGAGGTCTTGCATGTTCGAGGAATTGCGCAAGCTCACGTCGGTGTATTGACCTGCTTGCAGGTTCAGTCCCGGCAACTCTCGGGACACCAGCATGGTGCCCTGAAAGGTCTGTGGCAGCAGGCGGCCGTCATCGTAGCGCAGCAGCGGGATGTCCGGCATGAGCTCGCCGAGCATCAGTTCTGTGGCGGATAGGCGCATTTTGGCGGCCACGCCAATGCGCCCGTAATCGTCGGCGGAGCGTCCGTCGTCGTGCACCGGAAGCAGTTCCGAACCGCTGCGTTGTGGGCCGCTGTCGAGCTTGAGGCCAAGCATCGCGATACCGTCAAGGCCAAAACCGAGCACGCCAGGGGTATAGCCAGAATTGAACTTGAGGATAGCGCCTTGGGCCCATTCTTCTATCTTGCTCTTGCTGGCGCCCGGATCGTTGAAATCACGATTGAAGTAGTAATTTCGCAGCACCAGGCTGGTCTTGGAATCCTCGAAAAAGCCACCGTCCTCAGCATGCGCTGAAGGTAGGAGGGCGATCAGGATTGCACCGCCGAGCAAGGCCCGGGGAGGGAGGGGGGAGCGAGTCATTATTATTGTATTCCTGGAGGATGTAGTCAGTAGCGAGGGCGGCCCCTCGCTACTCTTGGCATAGGCTCAAGCCTGGCTGAATTGGGCGTCAGGTTGCTGTTTGGCTTCAGGTCGCAGTAGTAGCAGCACGGCTGCGGCGATGACGAAAACCACAGCAAACACCCCATACAGATGCAGTGGCTGCCAGCCGCTATCGAGCAACAGGCCGGCCACGGTCGGCGACAGAATCGCGCCGATCCGCCCGATACCGATGCCCCAGCCGACGCCAGTTGCTCGTACCGAAGCGTCATAGACAATCGGTGACAGCGCGTACAAGCCCGCCACGCAGCCATTGGCAAACAGCCCGATCAACAGACCCAGTCCGAGGGCCATGGATACTGATGAGGCCGAGTCAACGAACAGCACCAGCAAACCTGCCGTAGCCAGCATGAACAGCGACAGCACACGGGTCAGGCGCCAGCGCGAGGCCAGGGCACCAATCAGGGCTGCGCCGAAAATACCGCCGACGCTCAACAACACGCCGCCGCTGATCCCTTGCTGTGCCGAAAGCCCTGCCGATACCAGCAGCTTGGGTGTCCAGCTCATCACGAAATAGAAGCCGAACATCACCAGGAAGAACAGCAGCCAGATCAGCAGGGTCGTGCGCCGTGACGCCGGTGAGAGCAACTGCGCCAAGCGCCCGCGGCCTGAAGTCGGCGCCGAGAGGGCGGCGGGCAGCTCGCGCAGTGATGGCTGACCGAGGCGGGCGGCCAGGCGATTGATACGTGCCAAGGCGTTGTCGGGGCGGCGGGCGAGCAGAAAGTCCAGCGATTCGGGCAAATACACCAGCACCAGCGGAATCACTGCCAGGGTTACGGCACCACCGAAGATGAATACCGAGCGCCAGCCAAAGTGCGTCAACAGCCATACTGAAAGCAGGCCACCGAAGGTCGCACCCAGGGCATAACCGGTGGATTGCAGGCTCACCGCTAACCCACGCCAGCGTTTGTTGGCGTATTCACTGGCAATCACGTTGCTGCTGGCCAGGATCCCGCCGATTCCCAAGCCGGTCAGCCCACGCAGTAGCGCCAGTTGCACGGGCGTCTGGCTCAGCGCCGACAACAGCATGCCGACCCCCGAGAGCAGCAGGCAAAACAGAATCAATGGTCGACGACCAAAGCGATCCGCCCACGGTGCAATAAACAGAGAGCCGGCCGCCATGCCAAACAACCCGGCACTTAACAACAGCCCGATCTGCGCGCCGTTCAGGCCCCATTCGGCAGAGACCGAGGAGGCCGTGAAGGCCATCACCAGCACGTCGAACCCATCGATCATGTTCAGGACAATACAGATACCCACGGCCAACCACTGGAACGACGCCATCGGCCGTTCATCTACCACGTTCTTCAGCGCGACAGTCATAGCTGCTGCCCCTTGAGACGAGGCTGCGTACAGGTAAAACGAGAAAGGCACACGAAGGTGGGTACAAGCCAAGACTTGAGCCCGATTGAGAAGTCACTCATCACGACACCCTTGTTATTTTTATGAGCGGGCAGGCGTTTACCTGACACCGTGTGGCGCCAGTCAATCGATTTATGGATCCATTGAAAAGTGGCTGTTAGAGGGTTTTGCTCTGTTTCTTGATATTGGTTTATAAAAACGTTTAAAAAACAAATACTTATAATTTTTTAAAGTGTTCGATTATCGAACGTTTCGTGGATTTCCTCGCAAGGGATCCAATAGAGGGGCGTGATGGGCTGATGGGGTAGAGCCTGGGACATGCTTTGCGATTCGGGATGTTGTAACTGCACGCGCCCAGTCCCAGTGCACGCTGGCACTGGGAGAGGACGGCGGTGGTGAAACCGCCCCTTACTCGATTGGATTTTGCTGCAAGGTTGAAAACTTCGCAGTGATGCTCAGTTGGCGGTATTCAGCGGTGCTTCAGTGGTCGAACTGGAGCGGGCAATCACGGTGATGATCGACAAGGCGGCGATCACCAGCCCGGGCGAAGTCGCCAGCAGCACGCCAGTAGTGCCGGCACCGGCGGCAAGGATCTGCCCGGCGGCCAAGGGGCCTGCCACTGAGCCCAGGCGACCGATGGCCACGGCCGCACCGACGCCGGTGGCGCGCACTGCGGTCGGGTAGGACGGTGGCGCCAGGGCGTAGAGCACCAGTTGCGCAGCCATGACGAAAAGCCCGGCGGCAAACCCGGCGATCGACATTGGCACGATTCCGCTAGACAGGCCGACCCCGGCCAGCGCCGCCAGCAACCCGGCATACACGAACAGCACGACCTTGAGGCCGTTGCAACGGTCCAGAAGCAGGCCACCGAGCAGCGAGCCGAGGGCGCCACCGATGTTGAACAGCATCTGGATCATGCCCGCTTGGGGTTTGCTGAAGCCCTGTTCCAGCAGCAATGAAGGGAGCCAGTTGAGCAGCATGTACATCACGGTCAAGGTGAAGAAATAGCTCAGCCACAAGGCCAGGGTGTTGCGTGTCCGGCCTTCGCCGAACAGCGCCTGTGCGGTGGACGGCCGTGGGCTGCCAGTTGCTGAACGTTGCTGGCGGAAGGCAGTGGACTCGGGCAGCAGCAGGGCCATCAGCGGTACAACCAGCAAGGGCACCAGGCCGCCGATGATGAAGGTGGTTTGCCAGTGTTCACTGGAAAACATCGCCACCACTGCCGCGAGCGCACCGCCCAGGGGCACGCCGCAGTACATGACACTGATGGCGGTGCCGCGGTTGCGTTCGCTTACGGCCTCGGCGCACAGGGCTATCAGGTTGGGCAGGGCGGCACCCAGGCCCAACCCGGTCATGAAGCGCACCAGCAACAGGCTGGAGTAGCTCTCGACATAGGCAGTGCAAAGGGAAAACAGGCCGAACAGCAGCACTGCACCGACGAGGATTTTCTTGCGGCCGATGCGATCGGCGACCCAGCCGCCAAAAAACGCCCCAGGCAGCAGGCCGATGATCCCGGCACTGAACACCCAACCCATCATTTTCGGGTCCAGGGCAAAACTCTGGCGCAGCCCGGCGGCAGCAGTGCCGGCGGCCTGCAGATCGAAACCCTCGATCAACGCAACGATAAAGCACAAAGCGATTGTCAGCGTCGAACGACGCGATGGGCTGTCCATGGGGGGAACCTCATTGTTGTTTTTGTTGTGGAGTCGAGCCGTCCCATCGCACGAGGTACGCTGAAGATGACTGCTGATTAATAAGATAACAAAGATAACTAAAAAATGAACTGACCCATAAAAATCTATAAAAACAGGATAAAAGTTATATAAATCAATGGCTAAACAACTGATCATGAGACCTTATGAAAAATAGATAACAATATTAATGTTCGATTATCGGTCAGTTACCATTGACAGGAGTCATGGGCAATTTCCATTCTCTGTCCGCGAAGCCGGCTGTGCTGCGCTCTCCTGGCAGCACAAACAATAATAAAAAATGGAAATCGAACATGCCCAATCTCCCCACGTACGACGTTGCGACGGCGTCAGCCACCTGTGTGCCCGGTATCGGTCGCGGGTGTGTCCTGGCACTGCTCGGCTTGAGCGTTCTGCCCACCCAGCTTCGCGCCGGGGGCTTTATCGAAGACAGCCATGGCACCTTGACCCTGCGTAATTACTACCTGGACCGCCAATACAAGGACGATGGGGCCAAGACCGCTGCCCAGGAGTGGGCCCAGGGTTTCATCATGAACATGGAGTCGGGATTTACCCAGGGGCCGCTGGGTTTTGGACTGGACGTCCGCGGGCTGCTGGGGGTCAAGCTCGACTCCGCGCCGGATCGCAGCGGCACCGAGTTGTTGCCGGTGTCGGCCAGCGACAATCGGGCGGCGGATGAGTACTCGCGCCTGGCCCCGACCGCCAAGCTGCGTTTTGCCCAGACCACGGTGAAGTCCGGGGACGTGTCGATCTTCCTGCCGTTTGCGTTTGCCAGCCCCTCGCGACTGCTGCCGCAAACCTTTCGCGGCACCATCCTGAGCTCCAGGGACATCAATGACCTGACGCTGAACACCGGGTACATCGATCGCATCGACAAGCGCAATTCCACCAACTATGAGGCGATGACCATCGCCTCGCCCAACCGGCGCTTCAACGCGACTGCCACGACCTCGCACATGGCCTATCTGGGGGGCGATTATCAGGTCAGCAAGACGCTGAGCCTGCGTGCGTACCACGCCGAGGTGGCCGACCTGTACCAACAGGATACCTTTGCCTTGCTGCATGACCTGCCGCTGGGCGGTGGGACATTGACCAGCGACCTGCGCAGTTTTTTCAGTCGCGAGGATGGCAGTGCCAAGGCCGGTGAAGTGGACAACCGCAACGTCTCGGGGCTGTTCAGCTACCGCTATGGCGGGCATCGCCTGGGCCTCGGCTACATGCATTCCAGTGGCGACTCGGCGACGCCCTACATCTCCGGGACAGAGTTGATGGGGATGAGTGAGCTGACCATGGCTTCGGACTTTCTCAACGCCAGGGAGCGCACGTGGCAGGCCATCTATGACTATGATTTCGCAGCGTCCGGAGTGCCCGGGCTAAGGGGGCGGTTGCGTTATTTGCGCGGTGACAATATCGAGCTGGCAGCCTTCAACGCCGAAGATCGCAAGGAGCGCGAGTTCCAGATGGAGCTGGGCTATGTGGTGCAGAGCGGGCCGCTGAAAAACGTTGGACTGGTGGCGCGCAAGGCGATTTATCGCAACGATTTCCCGGCCGGCGCAGCATTTCGCGATGAAAACCAGACCCGCTTCCTGGTGACCTACACCTTGCCGATCTGGTAACCCCGGGGACTGCAGGCTTCTCACCGACACGCCCGTTGGGGGCGTGCGTCACTCCTGATAAATCTTCTTCAGCAGTCGCAGCAGCTCTTCGCGTTCCTGATCGTCCAGTGCCGCGGTGGCATCCAGGTCGCTTTGCGCGGCGATCTGGTTGAGTTCCTTGAGCAGGGTCTCGCCGGTCTTGCTCAGGAAGATCCCATAGGAACGCTTGTCCGGCTTGCAACGCACGCGAACCGCCAGCGCACGGCTTTCCAGTTTATTGAGCAGAGGTACCACCTGGGGCGGCTCGATAGTCAGTGCCCGGGCCAGGTCGGCCTGCATCAGGCCGGGGTTCTGATTGATGATCGCCAGGGCCGAGAACTGGGCGGGTCGCAGATCGTGGGCCGAGAGGCGGCCAATCAGGTTCTGGAACAGTTTGAGTTGTGCGCGGCGCATGGCGTAGCCGATCAGGTCGTTCAACGCCGAATCGAGTGGTGCCTGCATCTCGACGTTGGTCGACGCTGCCTCGATCGACTCGGCGAGGGGGGAGGGCTTGGCCATTGCAGGTGAGTCCTGAAGGTTGGAGGTTAACAAGACTATCTATTTTGCCGGCGTTGACCGGTGATTGCTATGACCAATGTTGCCTGGCGTTTGGGGGATGGAAGCTTCCAGTGCGAGGAAATTGGTTAATTCTATTAATAGTTAATTGACATAACTAATTGGCTGATTTAATTTCCAGTCATCTTCAAACCAAGAACAAGAGAGCATCGTCATGAGCAATTACGAAGGTCGCTGGACAACGGTCAAAGTGGAAATCGAGGAAGGCATCGCGTGGGTCATCCTCAACCGCCCGGAAAAACGCAACGCCATGAGCCCGACCCTGAACCGCGAGATGATCGATGTTCTGGAGACCCTGGAGCAGGATCCGGACGCCGGTGTGCTGGTACTGACCGGTGCGGGCGAAGCCTGGACTGCGGGGATGGATCTCAAGGAATACTTTCGCGAAGTGGACGCTGGCCCGGAGATCCTCCAGGAAAAAATCCGCCGCGAAGCCTCGCAATGGCAATGGAAGCTGTTGCGCATGTACGCCAAGCCGACCATTGCCATGGTCAACGGCTGGTGCTTCGGCGGCGGCTTCAGCCCCTTGGTGGCCTGCGACCTGGCGATCTGTGCCGACGAAGCGACCTTCGGCCTTTCGGAGATCAACTGGGGTATCCCGCCGGGCAACCTGGTCAGCAAGGCCATGGCCGACACCGTGGGCCATCGCCAGTCGCTGTACTACATCATGACCGGCAAGACCTTTGGCGGGCAGAAGGCCGCCGAGATGGGCCTGGTCAATGAAAGCGTACCCCTGGCACAACTGCGGGAAGTCACTGTGGCGCTGGCGCGTAACCTGCTGGAGAAAAACCCGGTGGTGCTGCGTGCGGCCAAGCATGGTTTCAAACGTTGCCGCGAACTGACGTGGGAGCAGAACGAGGATTACCTGTACGCCAAGCTCGATCAGTCACGCCTGCTGGACACCGAAGGCGGCCGTGAGCAGGGCATGAAACAATTCCTCGACGACAAGAGCATCAAGCCGGGCCTGCAAGCGTACAAACGCTGAGGTGCCGCGCCAGGCAGTCGGGCGCATCCTGCTACGGGCGGATGCGCCGGGAGCTGCGGTTACCTCGTTCCTATGTATTCCCGACAAAGACTATAAAGAGGAATCACCATGCTGGACGTGCCCCTGCTGATTGGCGGCCAGTCGTGCCCCGCCCGCGACGGTCGAACCTTCGAACGCCGTAACCCGGTGACTGGCGAGTTGGTGTCGCGGGTCGCCGCCGCTACCCTGGAAGATGCCGACGCCGCGGTGGCCGCTGCGCAGAAGGCGTTTCCCGCCTGGGCTGCCCTGGCCCCCAATGAACGCCGGAGCCGTTTGCTCAAGGCGGCCGAGCAATTGCAGGCACGCAGTGCCGAGTTCATCGAGGCGGCCGGCGAAACCGGCGCCATGGCCAACTGGTACGCGTTCAACGTGCGGCTGGCGGCCAACATGCTGCGTGAAGCGGCGTCGATGACCACGCAGATCAATGGCGAAGTCATCCCCTCGGATGTGCCTGGCAGTTTCGCCATGGCCCTGCGCCAACCCTGCGGCGTCGTCTTGGGTATCGCTCCCTGGAACGCCCCGGTGATTCTCGCCACCCGCGCGATCGCCATGCCATTGGCGTGCGGCAACACCGTGGTGCTCAAGGCCTCCGAGCTCAGTCCTGCGGTGCATCGCCTGATCGGTCAGGTGTTGCAAGACGCCGGCCTGGGCGATGGCGTGGTCAATGTGATCAGCAACGCACCTGAGGATGCCGCGGCGATTGTCGAGCGGCTGATCGCCAACCCGGCGGTACGCCGGGTCAATTTCACCGGATCGACCCATGTCGGACGTATCGTCGGTGAACTCGCCGCGCGCCACCTCAAGCCGGCGTTGCTGGAACTGGGCGGCAAGGCACCGCTGCTGGTGCTCGACGATGCCGACCTGGACGCCGCGGTAGAGGCGGCCGCCTTTGGCGCTTATTTCAACCAGGGGCAGATCTGCATGTCCACCGAGCGTCTGATCGTCGATGCCAAGGTTGCCGATGCCTTTGTCGACAAGTTGGCGGCCAAGGTCGCCACCCTGCGCGCGGGAGACCCTGCGGCTGCGGAGTCGGTGCTCGGTTCGCTGGTGGACGCAAGCGCCGGAACGCGCATCAAGGGCTTGATCGACGATGCCCTGGCCAAGGGCGCGCGGCTGGTGGTCGGCGGGCAACTGGACGGCAGCATCTTGCAGCCGACCCTGCTCGACGGCGTCAACGCAAGCATGCGCCTGTACCGCGAGGAGTCGTTCGGACCGGTGGCCGTGTTGCTGCGCGGTGAGGGGGATGAAGCACTTCTGCACTTGGCCAACGACTCCGAGTTTGGTTTGTCGGCGGCGATTTTCAGCCGCGATAGCGGGCGTGCCCTGGCCTTGGCCCAACGGGTCGAGTCGGGCATCTGTCATATCAACGGCCCGACCGTGCACGACGAGGCGCAGATGCCCTTTGGCGGGGTCAAGTCCAGCGGCTACGGAAGTTTCGGTGGCAAGGCATCCATCGAGCACTTCACCCAGTTGCGTTGGGTCACCTTGCAGAATGGACCGCGGCACTACCCGATCTGAACAGGCGGGCATTGGCTTCCCCCGCAAGTCAAATGCCCGTGTGCAAGGCCGAAATAACAATAACAAGGCTGCAGCCAACGGCTGCCACGCTATCGCTGAGTCGCCTGTGTGTGGCTTGGGTTTAGCGTGCCTCGACGGAGAAGAAACAGGTGAGTTCCGAATTCAGTTTGCAACCCCATGCCCAAGCCAGCGCACCGCGCTATCGCCACGTGTCCATTGGTTGCGCGGCGGTCGAGGTTACCGAGCAGCAGGGTGTATTGCACATGCGCTCCCTCGAACCGTTGGCCGAGATGCCCAGGCGGTTGCTCGACCGTCTGGTGCATTGGGCCCAGGTGCGTCCCGAGCAGACCTTTATCGCCGCCCGCCAGGACGACGGTGAATGGCGTCGGGTGAGTTACGCGCAAATGCTCGCCAGTGTCCGGGCTATCGCCCAATGCCTGCTGGGCCATGGCCTTTCGGCTGACAAACCCCTGGTGCTGCTTTCGGGTAATGACATCGAGCATTTGCAAGTCGCCTTCGGTGCCATGTATGCGGGCATTCCCTACTGCCCGGTGTCGCCAGCCTATTCGCTGCTGTCCCAGGACTTCTCCAAGCTGCGCCATGTGTGCGACCTGTTGCAACCAGGCCTGGTGTTCGTCAGTGATGCCCCGGCGTACCAGCGCGCCATCGAGGCTGTGCTGCCGGCCGATACGCCACTGATCAGCGTCCGTGGCCAGGTCGCGGGCCGCCGCCAGGTGAGCTTTTCCAGCCTGCTTGAGCAACCGGGCGGCGCCGAGGCTGAAGCCGCTTTTGCCGCCACCGGCCCGGACAGCATCGCCAAGTTTCTGTTCACTTCCGGCTCGACCAGGCTGCCCAAGGCCGTAATCACCACCCAGCGCATGCTCTGCGCCAACCAACAGATGTTGTTGCAGACTTTTCCAGTGTTCGGTCAAGAGCCTCCGGTGCTAGTGGATTGGCTGCCGTGGAACCACACGTTCGGCGGCAGCCATAACCTGGGCATCGTGCTCTACAACGGCGGCAGTTTTTACCTGGACGACGGCAAACCTACTGCTCAGGGCTTTGCCCAGACCCTGCGCAACCTCAAGGAGGTATCTCCCACTGCCTACCTGACCGTGCCCAAGGGTTGGGAAGAACTGGTCTCGGCCCTGGAACAGGACGCGGAGCTCCGGGAGTGTTTTTTCAAGCGCGTCAGCCTATTTTTCTTCGCCGCTGCCGGGCTGTCGCAAAGCGTCTGGGACCGCCTGGACCGGGTCGCCGAACAACACTGTGGCGAACGCATCCGGATGATGGCCGGGCTCGGCATGACCGAGGCCGCGCCTTCCTGCACCTTTACCACCGGGCCATTGTCCATGGCCGGTTATATCGGCTTGCCGGCGCCGGGTTGCGAGGTTCGGTTGGTACCCAAGGACGGCAAGCTGGAAGGGCGCTTCCGTGGGCCGCACATCATGCCCGGTTACTGGCGGTCACCGCAGCAGACCGCCGAGGTGTTCGACGAACAAGGCTTTTACTGCTCCGGGGATGCGCTCAAGCTGGCCAACGCGCATGACCCGCAACTGGGGCTGATGTTCGATGGGCGCATCGCCGAGGACTTCAAGCTGTCTTCAGGGGTGTTCGTCAGTGTCGGCCCGCTGCGCAATCGTGCAGTACTGGAGGGTTCGCCCTATGTCCAGGACCTGGTAGTGACCGCGCCGGATCGTCAATGCCTCGGCGCGCTGGTGTTCCCGCGATTGTACGAATGCCGACGCCTGGCGGGGCTGGCGGCCAGTGCCAGCGACGCCCAGGTGTTGGCAAGCGCGCCGGTACGCGAGTGGTTCGCCAATTGGTTGCAGCGGCTCAATCGCGAAGCCGGCGGCAATGCCAGTCGCCTGGAATGGATTGCCTTGCTCGACGAGCCGGCCTCCATTGATCGTGGGGAAATCACCGACAAGGGCTCGATCAATCAGCGTGCGGTGTTGCAGTGGCGCGCGGAGCAGGTCGAGGCCCTGTATCGCGGGCTCGATCCGACCATCCTGCGGGCCGGGGCGAAATCGTGAGCGAAGTGCTGAACACCGGCGGGCAGTACTCGGCCTTTGCCGATGCGGCGATTTTCGATGCAGTGCGCACGCCGTGGGTGGACCTCGGTGGTGCACTGGCCGAAGTTTCGCCGATCGACCTGGGCATCAAGGTCGGGCGCGAAGTACTGGCTCGTGCGGGCGTCGATCCACTGGCGGTAGACAGCGTGCTGGCGGGCTCCATGGCCCAGGCCAGTTTCGATGCCTACCTGCTGCCACGGCATATCGGTCTGTATAGCGGCGTGGCGCAATCGGTTCCGGCACTGGGCGTGCAGCGCATCTGTGCCACCGGATTCGAATTGCTGCGCCAGGCCGCCAGGCAACTGGATGACGGTGTGCAACTGGCGCTGTGCGTGGCCACCGAGTCGATGTCACGCAATCCGATTGCCGCCTATACCCATCGTGGCGGTTTTCGCCTTGGCGCCGAGGTACAGTTCAAGGACTTTCTCTGGGAAGCGTTGTACGACCCAGCGCCCGGGGTGGACATGATCGCCACTGCCGACAAGCTGGCACGGCGCTATGGGCTGAGTCGCGAAGCCGTGGACGCCTATGCCTGTGCCAGTCATCAGCAGGCGTTTGCAGCGCAGCAGGCAGGGTGGCTGGCGCCGGAGATTGTTGCTGTGGCTCCACAGATCTTCGAACTTGAAGGCTATCAATCTCGCAGTATTCGCTTGCCTCGGGGCGTCGACTCAGTGAGTAAAGACAGCCACCCACGACCCGCAAATCTCGCCGCCCTGGCCCGGCTGCGCGCCGTGCACGAGGGCGGCGTACAAACCGCTGGAAACAGCTGTGCGGTAGCCGATGGTGCGGCGGCGGCGCTAGTCGGACCTGCTTCGGCTAGCCGCGGCACACCGTTAGCCTTGCTGCGGGCCAGCGCGGTGGTGGGAGTGGCACCGGAGTTCATGGGGATCGGACCTGCACCGGCGATTCGTCTGTTGGTGCAGCGCAGCGGCTTGAGCCTGGATCAGATCGACAGGTTTGAAATCAACGAAGCCCAAGCCGCCCAGGTCCTCGCCGTGGCTCAGGAGTTGCAGCTGGACCGCTGCCGTCTCAACGTCCAGGGGGGCTCGCTGGCCCTCGGTCACCCGTTGGCTGCCAGTGGCCTGCGCCTGGTATTGACCCTGTCCCGGCAACTGCGCGAACACAACCTGCGCTATGGGATTGCCGCGGCCTGTGTCGGCGGCGGGCAGGGCATGGCCCTGCTGATCGAGAACCCGACCTGGCGCGCCTGAGGCATCAGTAGCCCGCTCGTAGCGACGGATGTCACCTGTTCACTACCCTATGAGGTTTCACATGTGGAGCTATCAGGCGCCCTTGCGCGATATGCAATTTGTTCTTGAACACTGGCTGCAGGCACCCGAAGCGTGGCGTCGGAGTTCGGTATTCGAGGCGCTGGATTTGCCGCTGGCCGTGCAGGTACTGGAGCAAGCTGGGCGTTTCAGCAGTGGCATCCTTGCGCCGTTAAACAGCATTGGCGATCGTCAGGGTTGCCGTTTGGTCGAGGGGCGGGTCACCACTGCGGATGGCTTTGCCGAAGCGTATCGGGCCTATGTCGAAGGCGGTTGGCCGGCCCTGGCCTGTGCCGAGGCACTGGGCGGACAAGGCTTGCCGCAAGTGCTCGACGCGGCGCTGCAAGAGATGCTTTACGCCAGTAACCACGCGTGGGCCATGTACACCGGCATCGCCCACGGCGCCTACCTGTGTTTGAAGACCCACGCAGCCGCTTGGCTGCAGGAGCGCTATCTTCCCGGGATAATCAGTGGCGAAACCTTGGCCACCATGTGCCTGACTGAGCCCCAGGCTGGCAGTGATGTCGGCCTGCTACGCTGTCGCGCCGAACCTCAGGACGACGGCAGTTATCGGCTCAGTGGCAGCAAGCTGTTTATCTCGGGCGGCGAGCACGACCTCACCAACAACATCCTGCATCTGGTGCTGGCTCGCGTGCCGGGAGCGCCAACCGGCAGCCAAGGGGTTTCGCTGTTCCTGGTGCCGAAGTTATTGAATCAAGGACAGGCCAACGGCGTGGCCTGCGACGGTATCGAGCACAAGATGGGGATTAGGGGCAGTGCCACCTGTTCCCTCGTGTTCGAGGCGGCCCAGGGCTGGTTGATTGGCGAGGTCAATCGTGGCTTGAAGGCGATGTTCGTGATGATGAACTCAGCACGTCTTCACGTAGGCCTGCAAGGCCTGGGGCACTGTGAAGCGGCCTGGCAGAACTGCCGTAGCTACGCCAGTCAACGCCAGCAGATGCGTGCACCGTCAAGACCGGCCGGGGTCGTGGCGCAGGCAGCCGACCCGATCCACTACCATCCGGCAATACGCCGCGTCCTGCTCGAGTTACGCGCCACCAGCGAAGGCATGCGCGCTATTGGCTATTGGGTCGCACACCTGTTGGACCAGGCCGAACATGACCCGCAGCTGCTGGCTCGGCAACAAGCCGGGCAACTGGCGCAACTGCTAACGCCGATCATTAAGGCGTTTTTCACCGAACAGGGTTTTCGCCAGGCCAGCAACGCCTTGCAGGTGTTTGGCGGTTACGGTTACGTCACCGAATTTGCCATCGAGCAAACCCTGCGCGACAGCCGTATCGCCATGATCTACGAAGGTAGCAACGAGATTCAGGCCAACGACCTGCTGCTACGCAAGGTACTGGGCGACCAGGGCCAGGCTTTCGACCTGTTGTTGGCGCAATTGCGCGAGGAGTCCAGGCTGGGCGCCGAAATGCCACAGTGCGCCGACTTTGCTGCACAACTGGCGAACCTGTGTAGTGCGCTTCACGTGCTGGTTGGCGAGGTGCGTGAGCGATCACTCGAAGATGTCGAGTACCCCTATCGAGCTGCAGGGAGTTTTCTTCAGCTATGCGGCCTGACCTTGCTAGCGCAGGCCTGGGCACGGGCGGCTCGGGTCTCGCGGCAATTGCCTGAAGACGATCCGCTGCGCGCCGTCAAACTGGAAACCGCCGGGTTCTTTTTCAGCTACCTGCTGCCCCAGGCCGAGCAGCACATGGCTGCGGTGCGTGGGGCGCGAGCAAAGTTGGCGTTTATTTAACTGGATTCAACGATTGGATTGGCGAAGTTGCTCGATGATTCGGCGGGCGCGATTGGCGCCGACATCAACGTGGATGTCGATCATCGGACGCGCACCGAACCGGCACATGTTCTGATACTGGGCTTCAATCACTTCCTTGTCTTCATCGAAGGTCAGGATAGTTTGCTCGACGACCTTGGCCTTGATGGTTTCTGGATCACTCGCCGGGTTGGTGGCAATGGTCCAGAAGTAGTGACTGGTGGTGTCGGTTTCCGGCGTTACGCCGTGGAACCCGCGCATGTGGAAGCCACCGCGATCGGGGTCGTCCAGCGAGTCGGTGCCGGCATCCACCGCGCCGGTCCAGATCCGCAGATGACTGACGTGAAATTCGATTTCCTGCCAACGGTCCACGTTGCCTTTGAAGGGGTAGGCGGCGGTGTAAGTGGGCGGTGGAACAGAGTCCGGCATATGGCGCACCACCCGTACGACGTTGTCTTCGCTTTCCACACTCATCCGCGCATTCATGTGGATGCTGGCGTTACCGCCGATGGTGCGCAGGTGGACATACCCCAAATGGCTCAAGTCCATGAGGTTGTCGTGGATCAGCTGATAGGGCGCGTTGTAGTGGTACACGTTGCCGTCGAACAGGTATTTGCCACTGCTGTGCACGGCGTAGGCCGGTGGCTCACACATAGGCTCAGGTTGTGCCTCGCTGCCAAACCAGATCCAGACGATCTGGTCCTGCTCACGCACGTGATACGCCGGCACTTTGGCTTTGCTCGGGATCTTGTCCTGGCCCGGGATCTCGATGCATTTTCCATGGTCATCGAACAGCAGGCCGTGATAACCGCAACGAATGCCCATTGCTTCGAGCGTGCCGTTCGACAGGGGGAGTGCCCTGTGGCAACAGCGGTCCTCCAATGCCGCGACCTCGCCGTTGGCCTTGCGAAACAGCACCACTGGCTTGTTGAGTAATGTTCGGCCCACAGGTTTGTCCTTCAACTCCCAACCCAGGGCAGCGACGTACCACTGGTTGAGGGGAAAGCTGGGCAAGGCAGGTGCCGGAATTTCTTCGGCAAGGGTTTGGAGAGTGGAGGTGTTCATGGTGTTCTCCAGGAGGCACGGTTGATGTTGTTGTTTGAATTCACAGGTCGAGCACCAGGCGTGATGATCTGGCGCGGGAGCAGCAGGGGGTAAAACGATCGTTTGCGGCGTGTTCGGCCACGGTCAGGAACTTGTCCCGGTGTTCGGGAATACCCTTGAGGATGCGGGTGACGCACGTACCGCAGACGCCTTGCTCGCAGGATGACTCGATCGCTATGCCGGCCTCGTCGAGTACTTCAAACACCGTACGTTCGGCAGGAATCTGAAAAACCTGGCCACTGCTTGCCAGTTCAACTTCGAACGCTGCATTGGCGCCTTGATCGATAGGGGCGGCGGCGAAGAACTCTTTGTGTACCCGCTCCTGCGGCCACCCGCCGTTCTGCGCCGAATCGAGGATGTAGTTGATGAAACCGCTCGGCCCGCACACATACAGATGCGTGCCAGCCTGGCAGGGTGTGAGCAAGGCGCGTGCATCCAGCTTCTGCATCTGGGGGCCGCTGTCGTCATGAAGCTTTATGCGGTCGGCGAAAGGGGTTTGCTCGAGCATCGCGACGAACGCTGCACGCTCGCTCGAACGGAAGCAGTAGTGCAGCTCGAAATCTGCTCCTTGATGCGACAGCTCCCAGGCCATGGCCAGCATGGGTGTGATACCGATTCCACCACCAAATAGCAGGTGTCGCTTGGCTGAGCGATCAAGCGGGAACAGATTGCGCGGAGCGCTGATGGTGATTGTTTGCCCAGACTTAATCTGCTCGTGCATGGCCCTGGAGCCGCCCCGTGAGTTCGGGTCCTTGAGCACGCTGATCAGGTAGCGGTGACGTTCCTTGGGATCGTTGCACAAGGAGTACTGGCGGGTGAGGCCATCGGCAAGATGAATGTCGATGTGGGCACCGGCCTCGAACGCCGGCAGCGGGCTGCCGTGCGCGGCGCATAACTCGAAACTGCAGATGCCTTCGGCTTCGTCTGTTTTGCGGGTGACGTTGACTTGAAGCATGACCTGTCCCTCCACACTGAAGTGGCTGCTGAAAAAAAGCGTCGGTTAGAGCACTGGCCGGGGACGGGTCAGCCGGGTGCTGGCACGAGAAAAACGAAGGCGATGAGATTGAAAGGGTGCATGACCAAAACCTGATAATTATTTTTATGAGGCAGGGCGACGGCCTATCATGCAGCGAATCGCCCGTAATGTTCGGTTGAGAAATCCTCCGATTATTTAGTTGCGGTGTCAACCAATATTCCAAGGCCCCGCCGATCCAAGGTATTCGCTCAATGTCCGCAGAATCCCAACTGAACCTGACGCGTTATGTCCCTGCACTGTTGAATTTTTTGTCCAACAAGCTCTCTGCAGGGGCATCGCAGTGCTATCGCAAACACTTCGGTATCGGTGTGGTCGAGTGGCGAATGCTCTCGATGCTTGCCGTGGAAAATGACATCACGGCCAATCGAATCTGCCAGACGATCGGTCTGGACAAGAGCGCGGTCAGTCGCTCACTCCAGTCCCTGGAAACGGCAGGGCACATTCGCAGCCAAGTCGATTCAACCGATGCCCGACGCTACACCGTCAGCCTGACGGACACCGGCAAAGCCTTGCATGAACGAGTATTGAAGGTGGCACTGGAACGCGAGCGGCGCCTGCTCAGCGGGCTCTCTGCCTCGGAAGTGGACACCCTCGTCGAGTTGTTGGGCCGGCTGCATTCGCAGGTCACCAACGTCAACGAGTACGACCCGCTAGACGCTTGAGTTCACACCCAATGCGCCTGCGCGCCAGGTATCGCGATTGACGATAGGTTGCATCCCTGAACTCGATTAGTCAGCCTCCCTCAGTCACGGCAGTCTGGCTGTCATCAGAAAACTCCAGGGTGCGAGACAGGTAAAACATGCGTTATCGACGCCTTGACTTGAACCTGCTGGTCGCGCTGGAAGCCTTGTTGAGCGAAGGCAGCGTCAGCAGGGCCGCCGAGCGATTGTGCCTGGGTCAGTCGGCAACCAGTTCGGCACTCGGGCGTTTGCGCGAGCATTTCAATGATCCGTTGCTGGTCCAGGTAGGACGGCGATTGGAAGCCACGGCACTGGGGGTGGCGCTGCTTCCCAAAGTGCGTGAAGCATTGGCACTGACGCGTGAAATCATCGATGCACCGGTCAACTTCGAGCCGGCCGACTGTTATCGCAACTTCACGTTGGTGGCGTCCGACTACGTGGCTGGCGTGTTGTTGCCGGCAGTCAGCCTTGAATTGGCCCGAGTCGCACCTGGCGTTCGCTTGAGTCTGCGGGATTTGCCCGTACCGCGCGACGGTGATGTGGTCAGCGAAGCGCTCGATTATCGACGCAGTGACTATGTGATTGTTCCCAAGCGGCGCTTGAACCCGGCTTACCCTCATGTACCACTGATGAGTGACCAGCTCTGTTGCATCGTCTGCGCGCGGGAGCCGCAGTTCGCCGACGGATTAAGCCTGGCCGACTACTGCAGCGCCGAGCACGTGGTTCGCGAGTTTGCCGAGGGTCAAAACCTGGCGATGGATGCTGTGCATCTGCATGAGTTGGGTATTCAACGTCGAGTGGCGGTGGCCCTGGAAAGTTTTGTGCTGATGCCCGAGTTCATCGTAGGTACTGCGCGGATCGCCACGGTGTTTCGCCGACAGGCACAGCGCTTCGCTCAACATTATCCGCTGCGTATTCACCCGACACCGTTGGCATTTCCCGACGCTGTGCAGGTGCTGCAATGGCATCCCTATCAAGACCATGACCCGGCAATGGCGTGGTTCCGCGGCCTGCTATCGGAGCAGGCCGCGTTGCTTGATCAAAGTGCCAACTGATCACCGGTGTCCGCCACCAGTGCCGCCTGCTCAATAGCCTGCAAAGCGCATCGTTCGTCATTGTCCGAAGTGTCGCCGCTGACACCCACGGCCCCCAGGATCAGGCCCTCGGCATTGCGAATCAGCACGCCGCCGGCCGCGGGAATGACCTCGCCGCCGGTCAGGCTGTTAATGGCGTCGTAAAACGCCGGCATCGCCTGTGCGCGCCGGGCCAGTTCACGCCCGCCGAAACCCATTCCCAGGCAACCCCGGGCCTTGCCGGTGGCAATTTGTGGGCGCAGGAAACTGGCACTTTCATCACGCAAGACTGCCAGCGGATGACCTGCAGCATCCAGCACGGCGACGGCCAGTGGCTTGATGCCCGTTTCCCGGGCGATACGGATCGCGCTACTGGCGATATGGGTGGCGGTCATCAGGTCGAGGTGTTGCATCGTGTCGGTTCTCATTGCGCCCACTTGCCCAATTGGGTAACGCGGTCCCTGGTGTACAGGTCAGTCCATTTCAGCGAGTTGAAATCAGAAACCTGCTTGGGGTTGTAAGGGCTGCGCTCCATGCGCGCAGGTTGGCCTGCCTTGTACACGGCTTTAAGGCGAGAGCGGTCTTGCAGGATGCGGATGTCGTGCAGCGGCGAACCGTCGAGCAACAGGAAGTCCGCTTGCTTGCCCACTTCGAGGGTGCCGATGGTTTCACCACGTGGCATGCAACGTGCGCCGACGGCCGTGGCGGCGTACAACGCTTCTGCGGGTGTGAAGCCCAGGCGAGTGACCAACAACTCCAGTTCACGGGCATGCCATTCGCCATAAGGCGTTACTGCAAAACCACTGTCACTGCCGCAGGCGAAAGGCACGCCCGCGGCTTTGGCACGCTTGAGCACCGCTGAACCGATTTCCAGGGTGCGGGCACAATAGCCGGCGTAACCGGTGCTGATGGCCGGATCGTGGGGCTGGCAGAAGTCCACGGTGTTTTGCGGGAAGGTCATGGTCGGCGCGAGGATGCTGCCGGCTTCGAGCAAGGCCTCGATGCATGCGTCGTCCATGTAGAAGGCATGGAACACCAGATCGACACCGGCGCGCGCGGCATACATCACCGCCTCTCGACCATAGGCATGGGTCGCTACTTTGCAGCCCAGGCGATGGGCTTCCTGGACCATTTCATAGGTTTCTTCTGCGGTGAACGCGGCGATGATTTCGCCATTCGAGCGGCGGTGAGTACCGTCCATGGCGATCTTGATCAGGTCGACGCCATCCTTGGCTTGTTTGCGGATTTGCGCCAATGCTTCACTGCGGCTGGTGACCAGGTGCGCGGTGAAATATTCCGGAGCGCCTACGCGGCTCGGGAACCAGTCGTTGAGGCTCTGTCGATTGGTGATGACCCGGCTGCTGGCGGCGATGCGCGGGCCCTCGAACAAGCCGGCCGCGATTGCAGTGCGCACCGCGATGCTGAGTTGGCCGCTATCGCCAGGGCAGACCATGCTGGTCACGCCAGCGGCCAGTACATGTTGGGCGAAGAACATGCCGCGCAGGGCGCGGAACTCGTCACTGGTCCAGATATCAATGTCTTCTTCGCTCTGCGCGTTGCCAAAGGCCAGGTGGGTGTGCACATCCACCAGGCCGGGCATGACAAAGTTATCGCCGGCGTCCAGCAGCGTGTCTCCCGGTTGTGGCTGCGGTGCAGCAGCGGTCGGGCCGACATATGACAGCAGGCCGTTTTCCACGACCAGGGTTTGCTGTTGACGGGTGTGCAGACCGGTTCCGTCGAACAGCGTCTGGCATTTCAGGTGCAGGGCGGGCATGGCAATTTCACTTTGCTGATTGTTATGCAAAGCGAAGCTAGGGCAGAGCCTTGGATGCCACCAGCAACTTGTATCAATGCTCACGTATTGATGGCGTCGATAGCGGTCCGATGACCACCGCAACCGAAAAAACCGAACTCCGGGCACTTGAGCAAGCACGTCGCCGGGCATTGGTAGAGGAAGACTATTCGCGTGTCGCGCAGTTGTTCGCCGACGATCGGGTGTACTTACACACCGCGGGGGTGGTGCAAGGCAAGTCGGAGTATCTGGGGTATGCGAAAAACGCCGGAGAGCCCCAGGGCTGTCCGGCGTTTGTTGTCTTGCCAAGCGTTTTAAGCGGTGTGGCCGCCTAAGGTTTCGGCAATCCAGTCAGCGATGTAATGACCCGCGTTGATGCTGTTATCAAAGCTGGAATGCTGTACGCCGCCTTCGCGCTCGGTGAAGATTTTAAGCTCACGTTTAGGGCTGTTAACCAGTTGCTCGTAAGTACGCTGTGCCCACTTGAGCGGTATCTGCGAGTCCTTTTCACCGTGGGTGACCAGGAACGGAACCTTGATGCGGTCCAGTACGCCGTCCAGGTGCACATTTTCGGCGATGGTCATGAACTCATCCATATCCTTTGCCCCCCACACCCAGCACACGTGCGCCCAATAGTGCGGGACGGGGAAGCTACCTTCTTTTTCCAGGCGGCGTTTTTGCACGTCGCGCCAGTCATGGTTGGCGCCCCACACCACACCACAGGCAAACCGTGGTTCAAACGCCACCGCACGCGGGCAGTAATAACCGCCGAGTGAAACGCCTTCCAGGCCGATACGCTGGGCATCAACGTCACTTCGGGTTTGCAGCCAGTCGACCACGCGGCTGGCCCAATGCTCGCTGTCATATCGGGCAATCAGGTTATGCAAGCGCAGTGCTTCACCCGTTCCGGGTTGGTCGATAATCAACGATGACACTCCGCGTTTTGCCAACCACCCCGGCAGTCCGACGCGATATTTCATTTCTTTGGTCGAGTCCAGTCCATTGACCTGCACCAGGATCGGCGCTGGGCCGGTCACGCCTTCGGCACGCACCAGCAAGCCGGAAATATGTTTGCCCTCGTAGGGGATTTCAACGCGCTCGCAGTTCTCCCGTGACAGTTCGATACCGCGTTTGAATGTCTGAAGGAAGCGCTGGTAAAGCGCTGTACGACCAGGGGCCCCGTGGGCTTGAAGGCGCTCGCAGGTGAGGTAGTAAGTGGCGGCGCGGCTGTACTTCTCGCCGGCGGACAGCAGTCGTCCATGGCCTTCATCTTCTTCGGCCAGGCCGCAGAGCTTGTCAGCCATCTTCGCCCAGGTTTCGCGAAATGCTTTGGTTCCAGCGGCGTCAGGCTGCTGGGCGGCTTCCTGAAGCGGTGCACACATCTCCTCAATTTCGCCCATCCGGGCACCCATCTCGATGGCCAGGTCGACTGAGAGATTCCACACGTAATTGGTCGGGAAGTAGCGGAACATGATTGTTGTTGTCCTTATGGTTGCCTTGGCGTTTACAAGGCAAGGTAAGGACGCCCCGACTAATTGGCCAATCGTGAGTCGGGATGGGAGGTATCGCGAGCAGCGATATGATCGTGTTCAAGATGCTGGATGAATTCGCTGATGCGTTCGCGCAGCCAGCGGTGCATGGGGTCGCCGTCGACGCTGCGGTGCCAGAGCATGACCTCGCGCATCACCGGTATCTTCACCGGCGGATTGAGGATGCGCAGCGGCAGGTGTTCGGCATACAACCGCGCCAGACGCTGGTGCATGGTGGCGATGCGTTGGGTGCCAACGACTAGTTGTGGCAGGGTGTTGAAGTCGTTCGTGATGACCTCGATACGCCGATTGAAACCGTACTGGTTCATGAACCACTCTTCGATGCTCAAGTGCCGGCTACGGCCGAACCCGACAGAAACGTGGCCCATGCCCATGTACTGCTCAAGGGTCAGGCTGTCGCCGACCTGGGTATTGCCGTCCCACACCACGCAGACATGCTCCTCTTCAAACAGCAGCTTGTGAGGGTGACCGTCAATGATGTAACGCTCAGGCACGATCATCAGGTCGACCTCGCCGCGAACCAGTAACTCACCGGAATTGTCGCCAGGGCCAAGCATCTCGAAAGTGATGTTGGGCGCCTCTTGGTGAATCTTCTGAATCACCTGGGCAAACAGCACGCTGATCAGGTAGTCCGAGGTCACGAGGCGGAAATGACGTTTGCTGGTCGTGGGGTCGAACACCGGCTTGGCAGTGATCGACGACTGGATCGTCAACAGTACCTCGCGGATCGGTTTGGCCAGTTCCTGGGCATACGGTGTGGGCTGCATCTTACGCCCCACCTGTACCAGCAGTTCGTCTTCGAAATAAGTACGCAGGCGTCCCAATACACCGCTGGTGGCGGACTGAGTCATGTGCAGGCGTTCGGCGGCACGGGTGATGTTCTGCTCTTCGAGCAAAACATCGAGGGCGACCAGCAGGTTCAAATCCAGATGATTGAAACGCATTGGGCAGGTCCGTTTTTGTATTTATTTTCGCGATACATTCCGGTGAATTGAGCATCCCGTCAACCCCACCTGTGCGCTGCCGTCCCGCGCACTCAGGTATCGCGTTTTCGGATAGGTCGCATCCCCACTCGCGATTAGTCAGCTGCCAAACCGCACGGCAATCTTCGCCGCAGTCGGACTTCTTGCCGACACCACCACCGGATTCCCTGCATCGCTCAATGGCCTGTCGAGCCGTCGGTGCCGGTTTGCGGATACTAATTTCAATGGAGTGGTAGCCATGAACATCATTGGCCTTGATGCCCTGATCTTTGGCGTCGATGACATCCAAGCCTGTACCGATTGCCTGCGTGATTACGGCCTGACGCCGGTTGACGTCGACAACACGGGTGGGCGTTTTGAAGCATTGGACGGCACGTCTGTGATCATTCGTCGAGCGGACGATCCAACGCTGCCGGTTGCCATCGGCCCGGCACCGTCGATTCGCGAAACCATTTACGGCGTTGCCAGCGCGGCAGACCTTGATGCAATCGAAGATGAGTTGGCGCGCGATCGTCAGGTCACCCGTGAAAACGGTGTGCTGCACAGCTTCGACGACATGGGGTTTGCCATCGCATTCCAGGTCACTGTTCGCAGGTCCTACAGCGCCCCGGATGACTTGACCAACGCCGCCGGCCATGCGCCACAGCGTCCGCTCAACCAACCCGGCATTACCCTCGACATGCGTGCGGTGCCACGTACCTTGTCCCATGTGGTGTATTTCGTCCCCGATGCCGCCAAGGCCGAGGCCTTCTACGCCGACCGCCTGGGTTTCAGAACCACTGACACCTTCATTGGGGCGGGGCCATTCATGCGTCCGGCGGGTTCCGATGATCACCATTGCCTGTTCATGATCCAGACCCCGCCGCACATGAAGGGCTGCGAGCACTTCACCTTCCACATGGGCAGCGGCACTGAAGTGTTGCTGGCCGGTACACGCTTCGAGCAAAAAGGCTGGACCAGTTTTTGGGGCCCTGGCCGTCACCTGTTTG
Organism: Pseudomonas sp. P5_152; assembly: GCF_033989915.1. Classification (NCBI taxonomy): domain Bacteria; kingdom Pseudomonadati; phylum Pseudomonadota; class Gammaproteobacteria; order Pseudomonadales; family Pseudomonadaceae; genus Pseudomonas; species Pseudomonas sp. P5_152. The sequence continues at coordinate 5,366,500 of NZ_JASFAH010000002.1, forward strand.
GCTCCAACTGGTTCTGGTACTTCAACAGTCCGCTGGGCTGCCACATCGAATACGACGCCGACATGGACAAGCACGATGACGCCTGGGAGGCGCGCCGTGCCCCTCTGTCGGCGGATAACTCGCAGCTGTTCCTGTTCACCTCGAAGGAAAAATGGGCGCCGGGCGGCCCGCCGCGGTAGGTATCTGTCATGGATCACAGCGATTTCTCCCTGTGCCGGATGGACGAACTGGTGGAAGGACAGGCGCGCGGCTTCGATCCATTGCAGCGCGGCAGGGACAGTGTCTTTGCACTGGTGCACGAGGGGCAGGTGCGGATTTATCGCAACAGTTGCCCGCATCTGGACGTGCGCCTGGAGTACCGCAAGGACCGGTTCTTGTCGGCTGATGGGCGGTTGATTGTCTGTTACGCCCACGGTGCGCAGTTCCTCCCGAGCACTGGCGAATGTGTCTACGGCCCGTGCCTGGGCCAAAAACTGGCCGCCTTGCCTTGGCACCAGGAGGCCGGCTGGGTGGTGCTGGAAGGCCTGTAACAACAGCGTGCTCAGGGGCGATTGAGGTATTGCGTTTGGCGATACATCGCATCCCTACACGCGATTAGTCAAATCCTTGTTTTGACCGGAAGCTGGACCTACCGACGCAGTGCCCGGCGCTGCATCGAATCACAAGAATAAAAAGTGAGTAAGCCATGAGTGCAGTGAACAAAGTTCTGATCGTGGGCGGTGGTATTGGTGGCTTGTGTGCGGCCATAGCCCTACGACGCAAGGGCATTGAGGTCGATCTGGTCGAACTCAAGTCAGAATGGACCGTTTACGGTGTCGGGATCATCCAGCAAAGCAACGTGGTCCGCGAAATGGCCAAGCTGGGTGTGCTCGACGGTTATCTCGATGCGGCGTATGCCTTTGAAGACGTCGCGATCTACGGCCCGGCGGGTCAGCAACTGGCGCGCATCCCGGGCCAGCGCCTGGCAGGGCCTGCGTACCCGGCCAACGTCGGCATCTCGCGTCTGGCGCTGCACAAAGTCCTCAGTGAAACGGCGCTGGAGCTGGGCGCCAAGGTCCGTTTGGGGCTTAGCGTTGAATCCCTGAACGACAATGGCGACAGCGTGGAAGTGCTGTTCACCGATGCCAGCAGCGCCGCCTACGACCTGGTGGTTGGAGCTGACGGCCTGTTCTCCAAGGTTCGAGATTTGCTGCTCGGCGACACCTACACGCCGCGCTTCACCGGCCAATCGGTGTGGCGCTACAACTTCGCGCGTGATCCGCAAATCGATCACCTCGCCAACTACCAGAGCGCCGAAGGCAACGCCGGCCTGGTACCGCTGGCCGGCGACTTGATGTACCTGTTCCTCACCTCCCATGAACCGTCCAATCCGCGGATGGACCCCGCGACGCTGGCCGAACAGATGCGGCAGCGCTTGCAAGGCTTCACCGGCCTCATCGGCCAATTGCGTGAACAGATCACCGACAGCAGCCAAGTGGTTTACAAGCCAATGGAAGTGGTCTTCGTCGACGAGCCCTGGTACCGCGGTCGCGTTCTGCTGATCGGTGACGCCGCGCACGCGACTACGCCGCACCTCGGGCAAGGGGCCGGCATGGCAATTGAAGATGCCATCGTGCTCAGCGAAGAGCTGACCCGCGACGGCAGCGTCGAGCAGCAGCTTCAACGCTTCATGACGCGCCGTTTCGAGCGCTGCAAGTACATCAGCGAAAGCTCGGTGCTGGCCGGCGACAAGGAAATGCAGCACGACCGGGACTTCGACCGCATCGGCCTGGTCAAGCAGATGCTTGCGCGCACGGCTGAGCCGATCTGATTCGACAGGGCCGTCACCCACAGCAGTTACCACTATAAAAACAAGAGGTTAACGCGATGGTTAGTTCCACGACTGCGACGCTTGCGCGCCGCCGGGTCTGCACGTCTGCACCCTTTGGTTTCAGTTTGGCCGCGGCGTTGGTGCTGTTCAGCCAGGCCGCCCATGCCTTTTCGGTGGATACCGGCAATCCGGATTTCAACCTGCGCTGGGATAACACCGTGAAGTACAGCGCCGCCTGGCGCACCCAGAATCCCAGCAGCAAGCTGACCGAGGGCCAGGTGGCACTCAACCAGGACGATGGCGATCGGGCGTTCAAAAAGGGTCTGATTTCCAACCGCACGGACATCCTCTCCGAGCTGGATATGTCGTTCAAAAACGTCGGCGCGCGCCTCAGTGGAGCCGCCTGGTACGACACCGCCTACCAGCACGACAACGATAACGACGATCCGGCGCGGGCCAACGCGCGTTCCGTGGGCTATGACGAATTCACCGACGACACCCGCCACCTGCATGGCGGCGACGGCGAATTGCTCGATGCGTTCGTGTACTGGAACGGCGAGCTGGCTGATCATTCCACGTCCGTGCGTGTCGGCCGCCACGGGTTGATCTGGGGCGAGAGCCTGTTCTTCGGCGCCAACGGCATTGCCGGTGGCATGGCGCCGGTCGACGTGGTGAAAGCGCAGTCCGTCCCCAACACCCAGTTCAAGGAAATCACCCGGCCGGTCAATCAGCTGTCGGGTACCTTCCAGCTGACCGACGATGTGTCGCTCGGCGCCTTCTACCAGTTGGAGTGGGAGGAGACACGCCTGCCGGGTGCCGGTAGTTATTTCTCCACTAGCGACACCATTGGTGAAGGCAATGAACGCTTGATCGTAGGGGCGCCGTTTCCTGCGTTCCTCGGTGGCAATCCCAGCAGTCCGGCGGCGTTCTTCCATGGCAACGACAAGGAAGCGAAAAGTTCAGGGCAGGGCGGCCTGCAGTTGAAATACAGCGCGGAAACGGTCGAGTACGGCCTGTACGCGATTCAATATCACGACAAGACCCCCAAGCTGTACCTCAAACCCTCTACCGGTGTGCCGAACTTCAGTACCGGCCAGATCGGCGAGTACTACTGGGTGTACCCGGAGGATATTCGCGCCTTTGGGGGCAGTTTTTCCACCACGGTCGACGAATACAGTTTCGCCGGTGAAGCCTCGATGCGCTGGAACATGCCGCTGGTTTCCAACGGGCAAACCGTCCTGCCGGGTGTCGTCGCCGACAACGATGACGATGCACTGTATGCAGTGGGCCGTACCGCTCACGTCAACCTAAACGTCCTGGCTTCATTCGGGCCGAACTTCCTTGCCAGGGAGTCGGGACTGGTCGGTGAGATCGCCTGGAACCGCCTGCTGAGCGTCACAAAAAACCGTGCCGCCCTTGACCCCAACGCTACCGATGACGGTCTCGGGTTCAAGGTGGTCTACACCCCGACCTATCGCCAGTTTTTCTCCGGCATCGATATCAGCATTCCGCTTGGCCTCAGCTACTTCCCGCTGGGTAAATCGGCCGTTGTCAGCTCGTTCGGTCCGGACAAAGGCGGCGATATGAACATCGGTATCACCGCCACCTACCTGGATCGCGTCACCGCCGGCCTGACCTACACGCATTACTACGGCGCCGAGGACACCAACCTCAACGCTGCCAGCCAGTTCAATTACAAGCAATCGCTCAAAGACCGGGACTACCTGGCCTTTTCCGTCAAGACCACGTTTTAAGAGGACTTGCGCATGACCCACAATAAGAAAACCGCAGCCTTCAAGCTCAAAGCCCTTTGCCTGGCGCTGCTCGGCGGCCTGGCCATTTGCAGCCAAGTGACATTGGCGGCGACGGCTGAAGAGGCGGCCAAACTGTCAAAGAACCTGACACCGTTCGGCGCCGAGCGCGCTGGTAACGCTGACGGCAGCATTCCCGCCTGGGACGGTGGTTACACCAAGGTGGATCCTTCGTACAAGGAGGGCGGCAAGCGCTCCGATCCATTCGCTGCCGACAAACCGCTGTTGAGCATTACCTCGAAAAACCTCGCGCAATACGCTGGCAAGCTCAGCGACGGCACCAAGGAAATGTTCAAGCGTTTCCCCGAGACTTATCGCATCGACGTTTACCCGACACGGCGCACCGCCGCCGCGCCGCAATGGGTGTATGACAACACCCTGAAAAACGCCACCCGCGCCAAATTAGTCGAGAGCAGCGCCGGTCCGGTTCCCGAAGGCGCTTTTGGCGGCATTCCGTTTCCGATCCCGAAAAACGGCGCCGAAGCCATGTGGAACCACGTGCTCAATTGGCGCGGGACCTCGGTGTCGATGCATTTTCGGCATTACCTGATGACGGCCGACGGCAAGCAGGTGATGACCACCGACGGCAAGGCCATTCAGGAGATGCCGTATTACTACCAGGAAGGGACACCAGAGTCGTTTGCCGGTGACTACTGGCTGTTCCGGCTGCTCAACGTCGGCCCACCATTGCGCGCTGGCGAGCAGATCATGGGCCGCACCAACATCAACGGCGACCTGTCCCAGGCGCACGTTTACCTGACCGGTCAGCGCCGTGTGCGCAAGCTGCCCAATGCCTGCTGCGATACGCCGACACCAGCGACAGCCGGGGTCATGTCGTTTGACGAATTGAGCGTGTTCCAGGGTCGCATGGACCGCTTCGACTGGAAGCTGATCGGCAAGCAGGAGATGTACATCCCCTACAACACCAACAAGGTGCAAGCCGCCGCCAAACCTGAAGACCTGTTCCTCGCTCACCACATGAACCCGGATTACGTGCGTTGGGAGCTACACCGGGTGTGGGTCGTGGAAGCGGACCTGGCACCGGGCAAACGTCACCAGTTGCCGAAGGGCCGTTACTACCTCGATGAGGACACTTGGCAAGCCATGTTGGGCGACCGCTGGGACGCCAACGGCCAATTGGCCAAGACGCTGTGGTCGTTGCCGGCGGTACTTCCGGACCTGCCTGCGCAAGCGCAATTGTCCTCGGGTTTCTACGACCTGACCTCCGGCGCCTGGTTTATCCAGAACGTCTACACCGGCCAGCCTGAGCAGTACGGCATGGTGGATCGCTACAAGGCCTCCGAGTTTTCACCGGCGGCGATGGCGGGTGCCGGGGTTCGTTGAGCAAGGCCGGATCGCGGTTTACCAACCGTGATTCGGTTTCACAAGGGTTGTCGAGGTCGCAATGAACAGAATCTGTCAGGTGGTCGGTCGGCTGATGTGTCTTATGGCGTTGCCGTTGAGTCAGGCGCACGCCGCGGCGGTGGGCGACGCGCTCGCTACGCCGGCAATGCAGGCCCCACAAGCAAAATCCGCGGTGTTGCTGGACTTGGCCCGTGCAGGTGCGCGGCTGGTGGCGGTGGGCGAGCGGGGCATCGTGCTGCTTTCCGATGACAACGGTGTCAGCTGGCGTCAAGCGCAAGTGCCGGTGTCGGTCAGCCTCACGGCCGTGCAGTTTGTCGACGCCCATACGGGTTGGGCAGTCGGGCATGCGGGTGTGGTCTTGGTCTCGCATGACGCGGGTGAGCATTGGGTTACGCAACTGGATGGACTGCGAGCGGCACAGCTAGAGCTGGCAGACGCTCGCCGGCAACTGCCGTTGGCCAATGACCTGGAGGCTGCCGCCGCGCGGGTCCAAACAGCCGAGCGCCTGGTCGATGAGGGTGCTGACAAGCCGTTTCTGGCCGTGCACTTTGTGGACGCCCAGCGCGGTCTGATCGTGGGGGCATACGGCCTGGCCTTGCGCACCCTCGATGGCGGTACAACCTGGCAATCGCTCATGGGCAACATCGATAACCCGATGGGCGCCCATCTGTCCGCCATCGCTCAGCAAGGAGAGCACTGGTTCCTGGCCGGCGAGCAGGGCTACCTCGCGCGTTCGGACGATGCCGGCAAATCGTTCGCGCCATTGCAAAGCCCCTATGCGGGCAGCTTTTTCACCCTACAAATGCGCGATGACGGCGTCTTGCTGGTGGCTGGGTTAAAGGGCAATGCGTTTGTCTCCAGTGACCTGGGCGACAGTTTCAAACCTGCGCCGGTCTCGATGCCGGTGTCTTTCAGCGATGCCATTCGCACCGACGACGGCCAGTTGCTGCTGGTTAACCAGAGCGGCGCCTTGTTTCGCACCAACAGTCAGCCCGGCGCAATGCTCAAGCCCTTCGGCAAACCGCTCGGCAAGCCCGTCTCCAGTGTTATCCAGGCCGCCGATGGCAGCCTGACGCTGGCTGGTTTTACTGGATTGACGCGCGTATCGCCGTCAACCACTAGCGCTTCGGAGTGAGGTTATGAAGTCTTTCGACAACGCCACGGCTAGCCTGGCGAATTTCGATCCACGCTCCGGTTCAGTGGTCGAACGCACGCTGTTTAATCACCGCCTGTGGGTTCTGCTGGTGTGTGTACTGACGACGCTGGTGCTGGGATATCAAGCCACCCGTATCGAGCTCAATGCCAGCTTCGAAAAAATGATCCCCACACAGCAACCCTACATTGCCAACTACCTTGAGCATCAGAAACAGCTCACGGGATTGGGCAACGCCCTGCGCATCGTGGTTGCGAACAAGCAAGGCGATATCTATGACGCCGAGTACCTCAAGACCCTGCAGGCCCTGAGCGACCGACTCTACCTTCTGCCGGGTGTCGACCGGGCATACATGAAGTCACTTTGGACACCGGCCACGCGCTGGGTCGCCGTGACCGAAGACGGCCTCGACGGCGGGCCGGTGATACCGGACGACTACAGCGGCACCGTCGCCAACCTGGATGCCTTGCGCCGCAATGTGCAGCGCTCCAACGAACTGGGGCAACTGGTGGCCCTGGACCAGACCTCCAGCATCATTTATGTGCCGTTGCTGGCGAGCACCACTGATGGTAAACCGCTGGATTACTCGGTCTTGTCCGAGCAATTGGAAACCCTGCGCAGCACCTATCAAAGTGACAACATTGATATTCGCATCACCGGTTTCGCGAAAAAAGTCGGCGATCTTATTGCCGGCCTGAAGCAGATTCTGCTGTTCTTCGCCGTCGCGATCCTGATCACCACCGCTGTGCTGTTCTGGTACACCCGCTGCCTGCGCAGCACGGTGCTGGTGGTGCTGTGCTCGCTAGTGGCGGTGGTCTGGCAACTTGGGTTGCTGCCATTGCTGAACTACCAGTTGGACCCGTATTCGGTGCTTGTGCCGTTTCTCGTGTTTGCCATCGGCATGAGCCACGGCGCGCAGAAAATGAACGGCATCATGCAGGACATCGGGCGTGGCATGCACCGGGTGGTGGCAGCACGATTTACCTTCCGACGCCTGTTCCTGGCGGGGCTGACAGCGCTGCTATGCGATGCCGTGGGGTTCGCGGTGCTGATGCTGATCAAGATCCAGGTGATTCAAGACCTTGCGGTAATCGCCAGCATTGGCGTGGCCGTGTTGATTTTCACCAACTTGATCCTGCTGCCGGTTTTGCTCTCTTATGTTGGTGTTTCACCGCGTGCCGCCCAACTGAGCCTGAAGAGCGAGCAGGCCGAGCAAAGCGGTCAGACCCGCCATGGGTTCTGGCGTTTTCTGGATCTGTTCACCCATCGTCGTTGGGCCAGCCTGTGTATCGCCATCAGCCTTGCGTTGGCAGCCGTGGGCTTTTTGGTCAGCTTGCAACTGAAAATTGGTGACCTGGATGCCGGTGCGCCGGAACTGCGTGCAGACTCGCGTTACAACCAGGACGATGCCTTCCTGACCCGTCATTACGGTGCCAGCAGTGACCTGTTTGCGGTGATGGTGAAAACCCCAGCCAGCAGCTGTGCACGCTACGACATCCTGGCCAAAGTCGATGCGCTGGACTGGCAACTGCGTGCCTTGCCGGGCGTGGACTCGACCAACTCGCTGGCGTTGCTCAACCGGCGCATGCTGGTCGGGCTCAGTGAAGGCAACCCAAAATGGTACGAGCTGCAGAACAACCAGGCGATGCTCAACATGATCACCGCCAGCGCACCGCGCGGGTTGTACAACGAAGACTGCAGTCTGTTGACCCTTTATGCCTATCTCACCGACCACAAGGCCGAAACGCTGACCCGTCTGGTGGAGCACGTCGAGCAGTTCGCTGCCGAGAACAATACAGACGAAGTGCAATTTCTGTTGGCGGCCGGAAACGCTGGGATCGAAGCGGCCACCAACATTGTGGTCAAACAAGCCAACCGCGAGATGCTCGTCTGGGTCTACGGCGCGGTCATTGTGCTGTGCCTGATTACCTTCCGTTCCTGGCGCGCGACGCTGTGTGCGGTGATTCCGCTGATGCTCACGTCCATCCTCTGCGAAGCCTTGATGGTCTGGCTGAACATCGGTGTGAAAGTCGCCACGCTGCCGGTCATCGCCCTGGGCGTCGGTATCGGCGTCGATTATGCGTTGTACGTGATGAGCATTCTGTTGGGCCATCTGCGCCAAGGGGCGAGCCTGTCCGAAGCGTATTACCGTGCACTGGTTTCCACCGGCAAGGTGGTGATGCTGACCGGTATCACCCTGGCTATCGGCGTGGCGACCTGGACGTTTTCACCCATCAAGTTTCAGGCCGACATGGGTGTGCTGTTGGCCTTCATGTTTGTCTGGAACATGGTCGGTGCCTTGGTGTTGCTGCCGGCGCTGGCGTACTTCCTGTTACCAGCGCGTAACCAGCCGCAGGGTGCCGTTGTGCCGAGGTCGGTGACTCACGTGGTGGGCGCTGAGGCGGCGGTGGACGTGGATGTTCAGCCCTTGCGCATCAAGGAGCTTTGTCATGGTCGCTGATACCTTCGTAAAACCCGCGCGCCAAGCCGGATCGATGCAATCGCTATTGCTCCTGCTGGGCAGCTGCCTGCCGGTGTTGGGCGCGGTGTTGCTGGCCCCGGTGCTGCCACGGATGCAGGCGCATTTTGCCGGCGTGGAGGGTAGCGCCGTGCTGGTTCCCATCGTTCTGACGTTGCCAGCGTTGGTGATCGCAGTGCTGGCGCCATTCGCCGGGCTGATCGCCGATCGCCTTGGGCGCAAGCCGTTGTTGCTGGCAAGCATGCTGCTGTACGTGATCTGCGGCGTGCTGCCGCTGTGGCTCGACTCACTGCAGGCCATCGTGCTCAGCCGAGCGGGCATTGGCTTGGCCGAGGCGGGCATCATGACCTGCTGCACCACACTGATGGGCGACTACTACAGCGGCGCCAGGCGCGAGCGTCTGTTTGCCTTGCAGATGGTCGCCACGTCGTTGTCGGCTGCGGTGTTCATCGCGTTGGGTGGCTTTCTGGGGCAAAACGACTGGCGTACGCCATTTGCGTTGTATGCCGTGGGTCTGATTTTCCTGCCGCTGATGGCCTGGAAATTGTGGGAACCGCAAGCCCGCACACAACCCGAGCAACCCACACAGTCGGTGCCGACCGGGAAGTTTCCGTGGCGTGCGCTCACGCCCATGTATGTGCTGTCGCTGTTGGCAGGTTTGAGCCTGTTTATCGTGCCGGTGCAGGCCGGTTACTTGCTCAACCTGCTGCACGTGGATGCTCCTCAACAAATCGGTATGACCATGGGCGCCAACCAGCTGGGCGTGCTCGTCGGGGCGCTGAGTTTTCGTTTGTTCAGTGGCATGCGTGGGCAGCACATGCTGCTGATTGCCTACGTGTTGGCGGGCGTCGGCGGGTTGTTGATGGCGGGTGCCGCGAGCCATCTGCAGGTTGTGGTCGCAGTGACGATCAATGGACTGGGCATCGGCTTGATGCTGCCAACACTGATCACCTGGATTATGGCGCAAGTCAATTTCCATCAGCGTGGGCGGGCGGCGGGGTGTTTCACTGCCGCGATCTTTGCCGGCGAATTTATCAGCCCCCTGGTGGTTCTGGGCCTGAGCCGAGGTGTCGCCACCGAGCTACCTCAGGCGCTGGCCATTGTCGGTGGGTTGCAACTGCTGGTCGCGCTGTTTTGCCTGGCCGTACCGAGGCTCGGCGGTCTGTTGCACGACGCAAATGCTGTACCCGGTGGCACGACCATCGGTGACGGAAACTGAACGAGGATTTTCCATGCAAACGCTTCCTGAATTCAAACGAGTGGTCACCGGTCACGATCAGCATGGCCAGGCCATCGTCGCCAGCAACGGACCCACGCCGAACGTGTTCGCGCTATCAGCGGTGCCAGGTACGGTGTTTTATGAACTGTGGAACAGCAGCACCAGCCCGGCTTTGCTCGACAACGCCGGTGACCCCAGCAGCAAGCCCCTGCAACTGAGCCCTGGGGCCCGGGGCAGTGTCATCCGGGTGGTGGACATTCCACCGGATAGCGTGCAGGACCAGGTCAGCGCTGAAGATGCCGCGGCGGTGTTCGCCGAAATCGGCGAGCCCCACGCAGCCACTGGCCAACGCGACTCCAAACACAAGTTGATGCACCGCACCGAGACGCTCGACTACGGCATCGTCACCGAAGGCGAGGTCTGGCTGGTCCTGGATGAAGAGGAGGTGCACCTCAAGCGCGGCGACGTGGTGGTTCAACGCGGTACCAATCATGCCTGGAGCAATCGCACCGAAGCGATGGCGCGCATGGTCTTCATCCTCCTCGACGGGCGCTATGGCGCTGAATTGAGCAACGACAAGGAAGCATCGGCATGAAACTCGCCACCCTGAAAAACGGTAGTCGCGATGGTCGACTCGTGGTGGTCTCGCGGGATCTCGCTTGGGCCTTGGATGCCGGCTCCGTGGCGCTCACCTTGCAACAGGCGATCGAGAGCTGGAGTAGCAGCCAGCCTCGCTTGCAGGTGCTGTCGAATCAGTTGAATGCGGGCGAGGCGGCGGATGCCTTTGTTTTTGACCCAAGCCAGGCCATGGCTCCATTGCCCCGCGCTTATCAATGGTGCGATGGCTCGGCATTTCTCAGTCACGGCGCCTTGATGCAGAAAGCGTTCAACCTCGATCCAATCGACGGCGTCGAACATACGCCGCTGATGTACCAGGGGGCAGGCGACGATTTCATTGGCGCACGCGACGATATCGCGTTGCCCAGCGAGAGCCAGGGCATCGACTTCGAAGGTGAGTTTGTCGTGTTGGTGGATGATGTACCCATGGGCTGCGCAGCGGGGCAGGCGCTGCAACACATCAAGCTGATCCTGCAAATCAACGACGTCAGTTTGCGCGCCTTGGCCCCCCGTGAAATGAGTACAGGTTTTGGGTTCTTGCAGGCCAAGCCGTCCTCCAGCTTCGCGCCGCTGGCCATTACCCCGGACGAACTGGGCGATGCCTGGCATGACGGTCGAGTGCATTTGCCTTTGCAGGTGCACTGGAACGGCCAATGGTTTGGTCATCCCCATGGCGGGCAGATGAACTTCAGTTTCGGCCAGTTGATCGCTCACGCTGCGCTCACCCGCAGGCTGCGAGCGGGGACGTTGATTGGCTCCGGTACGGTCTCCAATGCTGGAAGAAGTGCGGGGTCGGCGTGCATTGCCGAGCGTCGCGCCATCGAGATGATTGAGCATGGCGCCGCCCACACAGGTTACATGCGGTTTGGCGACCGCGTGCACATGGATGTCACAGGCAGCGATGGCCAGTCGCTGTTCGGTGCAATCGATCAATGTGTTGTTCAGGCCCAAGGCTGAGGGGCGCCCTATGCGTGTGTTGATTACCGGTGCCAATGGTTTTGTCGGGCGAGAGCTGGTGCGTTGCCTGCTGGCGCAGGGCAGCTTGCGCGGACGGGCCATTGGCTCGTTGCTGGTGCTGGATAAAGACTTGCAGGCCTTGCCGGAGGACAAGCGTCTTCGGCGTCATTTCGGTAGCGTGACCGACCCGGCCTTGATGCGGCGGGTATTGGCCGACGGCGTTGATGTGGTGTTCCATTTGGTCAGTGTTCCAGGTGGCGCGGCGGAAGAGCATTACGAACTCGGCTATCAGGTCAACCTGTTGGCCAGCCTGGAATTGCTCAACCAACTGCGTAACGTAAATCAGCCACCGGTGCTGGTGTATGCCAGCAGCGTTGCGGTGTACGGCGGCGACCTCCCGGCGCGAATGAGCGAGGCTGCCGAACTGCATCCTGAGTTGTCCTATGGCGCCCACAAAGCCATGGTGGAAAGTGCCATAAGCGATCTTGCCAGGCGCGGCGATGTCGATGGGCGGGTGTTGCGCTTGCCGGGCATCGTCGCTCGGCCCCGCGAGCCCAATGGACTGCGTTCTGCATTCATGAGCGATCTGATGCGGGCCTTCGCTGAAGGTGAAGCCTATTGCTGCCCGGTATCTCCCGAGGCGACGGCATGGTGGATGTCAGCCCGTTGTTGCGTGAGCAACCTGATCCACGCTGCAGAACTGGACAGCGGCTTACTTGGGGCGCAACGGGTGTGGCAGTTGCCGGTATTGCATCTGTCGATCGCCCAGGTGGTCGACGCATTGGCCGATCGTTACGGCCAGGAGCGCCGCGCATTGATCAGCTATGCACCCGACGCCCGCCTGCAAGCATTGTTCGCCTGTATGCCGCCATTAAAAACACCACTGGCACGCGCCGCCGGCTTCAACCATGACCGCAACGCCGCCACGCTGGTGCGCAACGCCCTGAATCCTTCGCCCCGTCGACCCTTGCCACTGACCGGAGACACCTTGCATGTCGCAGCCAACTAAATCCAAACGTCGTCTCGTGGACCTCTCGGTCACCCTCGACAACAACCCCTACACCGATCCACCACCGTTGCTGCCCAAGATCGATTACATGGATCACCAGCAAGGCTGGCCGGAAATGGCCGCGATGTTTCCGGGCCTGCAACTTGAGCAGATGCCGGGCAACGAATCCTGGGCAGCCGAACGATTGCACATCACCACCCACAGCGGCACACACATGGATGCGCCCTGGCATTACGCTTCGACCACCGATGGCGGCCAGCCGGCTTTTGGTATTGATGAGCTGCCGCTCGATTGGTGTCTACAGCCGGGTGTGAAGCTGGATTTTCGACATCTGGCCGATGGTCATGTGGTGACTGCCGGCGAGATCGAAGCCGAGCTGGCGCGAATCGGCCATCAATTGCAGCCTCTGGAAATCGTACTGATCAACACCCGTGCCGGCGCCTTGTTCGGTCAACCGGGTTATCTGGATGCCGGTGTCGGAATCGGTCGCGAAGCCACGATGTATTTGCTGGAGCGTGGCGTGCGGGTCGTCGGCACCGATGCCTGGAGTTGGGATGCACCGTTCAAGTACACCCGTGAGCGTTTTGCCGCCAACGGCGATGCCTCGATTATTTGGGAAGGGCACAAGGCCGGGCGCGATATCGGTTATGGGCAAATGGAAAAGCTCGCCAACCTGCAATCCCTGCCGGCCAGTGGATTCGTGGTGTCGTGTTTCCCCTACAAGATCAAGCATGCATCGGCGGGTTTTGTTCGTGCGGTGGCGATATTCGAAGAGTAGGGCGCCTGCGGGAAAAGCAGAAAAAGCCCTCGGTCAAACATAACAAGAGAAAAAACATGGCTCTTTTGCGTCTGCCTCAAACCTTACGCACGACCGTTCTGGTCCTGGGCAGCAGTCTGGCCGTGGCGGCCAGTGCTGATCCGGCGCAGCCCAATATCCTGTTGATCGTGGCTGATGACCTGGGTTACTCGGACCTGGGCAGCTATGGCGGTGAAATCAGCACGCCAACCCTGGATCAACTGGCCAGGGAGGGTTTGCAGTTCACTAACATGTACGCCGCGCCGACCTGTTCGATCACGCGTTCGATGCTGATGTCCGGTACCGACAACCACCTGGCCGGACTCGGCACCATGGCTGAAGCCTTGCAACCGTTTCAACGCGGCAAGCCGGGTTACGAGGGGTATCTGAACCAGCGCTCGTATTCGATTGCCGAGCTGCTGAAACAAGGCGGCTACAGCACGCTGATGGTTGGTAAGTGGCACCTGGGGCTAGAGCCGGATCAAGGACCGGATCAGCGCGGATTCGGGCAATCGTTCACCCTGCTGGAGGGCGGCGCCTCGCACTTCAAGCCGTCCAGTGTCGACCCAAGCAAGCTTGAACAAGTGCACTACCGCGAAAATGGCAAGGCCGTGGTGCTGCCGGATAACTTCTACTCCACGGATTTCTACACCGACAAGTTGATCGGTTACCTGCAAAACAGCCAAAAAGACGGGAAACCGTTTTTCGCCTACGCGGCTTTCACTTCGCCGCACTGGCCGCTGCAAGCCCCCAGGGAATATCTGGACAAATACCGTGGGCGGTTTGATCAGGGGTACGACAGCGTGCGTCTGGCCCGCATTCAACGGATGAAAAGCCTCGGCCTCATGGCGAGCGATGCCCTGCCTGCGCAGCCGTTGCCGGCGAACCCCAAGCTGCCTGGGTGGGAGCAACTGAGCCCTGAACAACAACGAGTCGAAGCACGGAAGATGGAAATCTACGCCGCCATGGTCGATAACCTCGACCATAACATTGGCCGCTTGATCGACTACCTGCGCCAGAGCGGGCAGTACGACAACACGCTGATTGTGTTTATGTCGGACAACGGCGCAGCAGGCGAAAACCACACTCAGTTCTCTGCGTTGGGCGCGCACACCGACAATAGCTTGGCCAACCTCGGAAAAAAAGGCTCACAGATTGACTATGGCCTGCGCTGGGCTGAAGTCAGCGCGGCACCGTTCCATCTGTTCAAAGGCACCACCGCAGAAGGTGGGATCAGCGTGCCGGCGATTGTCCAGTTGCCCAAGACACTGCGTCGTCAGGGTGTGGAACGTGGCGTTGCGCGAGTGGATGACATAGCGCCGACGTTTCTGGAAATGGCTGGTATCGCATTGCCGAGCGATAGCGCTAAACACCCGATTACCGGCAAATCCATGCTGCCAATGCTCGCCGGCAAGGGCAGCGCGCACAGCAACCATAGCCTGGCCGCAGAGCTGTTTGGCAACGCTTATTACCGCGAGGGAAATCTCAAGCTGTTGGGTATGCGACCCCAGGCAGGCTTTGGCGATAACGCGCAGGCGCTGCAATGGCAATTGTTCGATGTAGCGCAGGATCGCGGCGAAACCACCGACCTGGCTGCCTCCCGGCCCGAGACGGTGCAACGGCTCAAGGCTGCATGGTTGCAGTATGCCGAGCAGGTCGGTGTGGTGTTTCCTGCACATTGACCTGAGCACCGGGCTCAGGTCACGACTTGCCCATTACTCTATGGCTTCGTAGGGCAGGCCGACGTAATTCTCGGCAATGCTCTGGCGCCCGGCGGGCGAACTAACGAAGTAGTCGAGCTCGGTTTGCTGCATGCGCAGGCCAAAGGCGTCGGTGTCTGGGAACCGGTGTAGCAGCGAGGTCATCCACCAGGAAAAACGCTCGGCTTTCCACACTCGGCGCAGGCAGATCTGCGAGTATTTCTCCAGCAGATCGGTGCGACCCTCGCCATAGACCTTGAGCAAAATTCGATACAGCGTGCTGACATCGCTGGCGGCGAGATTCAGGCCCTTGGCACCGGTCGGCGGGACGATGTGAGCCGCATCACCGAGCAGGAACAGGCGGCCATATTGCATGGGTTCGACGACGAAACTGCGCAGCGGCGCGATACTTTTTTCAATGGAGGGGCCGGTCACCAACTGGTCGGCGAGGTGCGCGGGCAGGCGCAGTTTGAGTTCGCCCCAGAAGCGCTCATCGGGCCAGTCCTCGAGTTTTTCCTCGGTTCCCACTTGCACGTAATAACGGGTGCGAGTTTTCGAGCGCATGCTGCACAGGGCGAAGCCGCGCTCATGGTTGGCGTAGACCAGTTCCTCGTGGACGGGTGGGGTGTCGGCGAGGATACCGAGCCAGCCAAAGGGATAGACGCGCTCGAACACCTGCAGGGTGTCTGCCGGTATTGACTGTCGCGAGACGCCATGGAAACCGTCGCAACCGGCAATGTAATCGCAGTCCAGGCGGACGATCTCGCCGTTACGCTCAAAGGTGACGTAAGGGCTGTCACTCTTCATGCCGTGAGGTTGCACGTTCTCGGCGTCGTAGACGGTCGTGGCACCTGCGGTAGCGCGAGCCTCCATCAAGTCACGGGTGACTTCGGTCTGACCGTAGATCATCACGGTCTTGCCGCCGGTCAGCTGTTTGAGGTCAATGTGTTCACGACGTCCATCGAAGGCCAGTTCGAAACCGTCGTGCACCAGGCCATTGGCATCCATGCGTTCACTGACACCAGCCTCGCGCAACAGATCGACCATGCCTTGCTCCAGCACACCCGCACGGATACGCGAAAGGATGTACGGCGGGTTCTTGCGTTCGATGATGACGTTGTCGATGCCGGCGCGATGCAGCAATTGACCGAGCAGCAAGCCGGAGGGGCCGGCGCCGATGATGGCGACTTGAGTTTTCATTGTTGTAGTCCTGTCTGTGCGGCTGAAGGCGTTACGCCTTACAGAACGCTGTTATTTTTGTCTCCTGTATTTTTGATGACTAAAGTACCGATAAGAAGGCACTATCCGGCAAGATCCATGGACTTTTCGTGGATCGTCGCCATTGGGGGGAAACGTGAAATCTTCTGCCATGTCTGTTCCAGTGTTCAAACTCTATGGTGAGACCACGGTCTGGCCGACTCCCGATCTGCTGCATTGCGAGTCCATTCCAGAGCGCAGTCAGCTGCACAGTTGGGAAATAAAACCGCACTGGCACAGCGATCTGGTCCAGCTGTTGTATGTGCAGGCGGGACAGGCGGTACTGGAAGTCGAAGACCTGAGCACGCAAGTTCAAGGCCCGGCGTTACAGGTGGTACCCGCATTGAGTGTGCACGCCTTCAGGTTTTCCGAGGATATCCAGGGCCATGTCATTACTCTGGCCGTGCCCTTGGTCGAGCAGCTCGGCGCTGCGCTGGACAGCACGGCGCTGAATACCCCGGGCTGTTATTTGCCAGGTCCTGAGTCTGCTTACCTGGACACGCTGTTCGCCGCGATCAGTCGGGAATATAGCCAGGACCAACCTGGCCGCGATCCGATGTTGCACTCGTTGATCACGTTGCTGGTTGTCTGGCTCAGTCGTCGCAGCCTGGCGCTTTCACCGCCCGACACCAAACTCCGTGAGCGTGGTCGAGAGCATCTGCAGGGGTTTACCCGAGCCTTGGAGTTACGCTTTCGCGAGCACCTGCCCATCGAGCACTATGCGACGGCGCTGGGGATCAGCGCTGCTCACCTCAATGCCCTGTGTCGGCGCTTGTGTGGGCAATCGGCATTGGCGATGATCAACCAGCGACTGCTGCTCGAAGCCAAGCGCAATCTGGTGTATACGGCGATGACCGTCAATCAGGTGTCGGACAGCCTGGGCTTTTCCGAGCCTGCCTACTTCTCGCGCTTCTTCAAACGCGGAACCGGGCAGTCACCGAAACAATTTCGCATCCCGCGTTAGCGGATGCCAGACCTGCAAGGCAGCCAACTGCGGTGAATATCGATACCCGGATAAAATTTCGTCATTTGCTGTGTTTTCTCGAAGTAGCGCGCCAGGGAAGCCTGGCCCGTGCCTCGGATAAATTGGCAATCAGCCAGCCAGCGCTTTCCAAAACCCTCAAGGAACTGGAAACCTTGCTGGCCACCCGCTTGTTCACACGCAGCAAGAGTGGCGCCGCGCTGACCGACGCTGGGGTGGCTTTTCTGCGCTATGCCGGACCGAGCGTGCAAGCCCTGCGCGAAGGGGTCAATAACCTGCGTTCCGGTGAACATGCGCCGATCACCGCAAGGCTCGGCGTACTGTCCACAGTGGAAAGCCTGCTGGTACCGGAAGTCATCTGCCGCTTGCACGCCCGCCATCCGGCCTTGGTCGTGAGCGTGGTGACCGGACCCAGCGCGTACCTGCTGTCGCAACTGCGCGTCGGTGAGTTGGATCTGGTGGTCGGGCGGATGACCGATAGTCCACAGATTCTTGGCCTGGCATTCGAGCACCTGTACAGCGAATCCATGACCCTGGTGGTGCGTAGCGGCCATCCGCTGCTGAGCGATCCCCACGGTCACCAAAGTCTTGAAGACTATCCGCTGGTACTGCCATTGGCCGGGACGACGATCCGCAAGTTCGCCGACAGCCTGTTTGTGCAGCACGACATCAGCCCGCCGCGCCGGCGTCTTGAAACCTTGTCGCTGACCCTGAGTCGGCGTTACGTGGAGTGCAGTGAGGCGGTCTGGGTCGCGCCGTTGGATGCCGTCAGGCAAGACCTGAGCCGCGGTGCATTGGTCGAATTGGATTTGGGCATTCGTGAACCGGGTGGCTCGGTTGGCATGTGCAGCAACCCCGCGCTGCCCATGCCGCTGGCAACCCAATGGTGCGTGGAGGTGCTGCGCGAAGTGGGGGAGGAGTATCGCGAGGGACGCTATCCATAACCATTTGGATATGGATAGCGGCTGTTTTTTCAGTTTTGGATCAGCTCTTGCCGGGAGAGACTGGGCGACAGGCTGTTGCCTATCAGCCGTTACCCATAACAATCAAGGAGACTGATATGTCTGATGCGGACAATGCCCGCTTCGTCATTCGTGACCGCAATTGGCATCCCAAGGCCCTGACCCCGGATTACAAAACCTCGATCTTGCGTTCCCCCCGGCAGGCCCTGGTCAGCATTCCTCAGTCTCTCTCGGAAACCACCGGGCCGGACTTTTCCCACCTGAAAATGGGCCAGCACGATAACGATCTGCTGCTCAACTTCAACCACGGTGGGCTTCCCGTCGGCGAGCGCATCATCGTGGCCGGGCGGGTCTGTGACCAATACGGCAAGCCAATCCCCCATACCCTGGTCGAGATGTGGCAAGCCAATGCCGGTGGTCGCTACCGGCACAAGAAAGACAGCTACCTGGCAGCCATCGACCCCAATTTTGGTGGCGTTGGCCGGGCCTTGACCGACCGCGACGGCAACTACAGTTTCCGCACGGTCAAACCTGGCCCGTACCCATGGCGCAACGGACCCAATGACTGGCGGCCTGCGCATATTCACTTCTCGATCAGTGGCCCGTCCATTGCGACCCGCTTGATCACTCAGCTGTATTTTGAAGGCGACCCACTGATCCCCATGTGCCCGATCGTCAAGTCGATCGCCAATCCGGATGCGGTACAGAGCTTGATCGCCAAGCTCGACATGAGCATGGCCAATCCGATGGACTGCCTGGCTTATCGCTTTGATATCGTTTTGCGCGGTCAACGCCAGACCCATTTCGAAAACTGCTGAGGAGGCTCGCGCATGCCCGTTCAACTTTTACCTGAAACCCCTTCGCAAACGGCTGGCCCTTACGTGCATATCGGCCTGGCGCTGGAGGCGGCTGGCAATCCACCCCGCGAGCAGGAAATCTGGAACGAGATGGCCAAACCCGGAGCCCCGGGCGAGCATATTCTGCTGCTGGGCAATGTCTATGACGGCAATGGCCACCTGATCCGTGACTCGTTCCTGGAGTTTTGGCAGGCCAACCACGAGGGTGTGTACGAGGTCGAATACAACCTTGAAAACCCCTTCAATAGTTTTGGCCGGACTGCCACCACGGATGTCGGCGAGTGGCGGTTGCATACCATCAAGCCGGGCGTCGTTCGCAACGCAGCCGGTGTGCCCATGGCGGCGCATATCAATGTGGCGTTGTTTGCCCGTGGCATCAACATTCACCTGCAGACCCGCCTGTACTTCGACGATGAGGTCGAGGCCAATTCCCTCGATCCGGTACTTAACCTGATCGAGCAGCCGCAACGTCGGGAAAGCTTGATCGCCAAGCGTTGCACCGTTGACGGCAAGCTGGCCTACCGCTTTGACATTCGTGTCCAAGGTGAGGCGGAAACAGTGTTCTTCGACTTCTAGGGTTGCAAGCCTGCGTGCGCTGTACCGGTTTTCCAAGCGTCTAATAAAAATAAAGGAAATTTTGCATGACTGTCTCCGTACCTGCGCCGGTGGCCGGCACGCTCGATGTCGAGGCGTTGATCAACACCAAGGCACTCTCCACCTACCAATGGCGGATCGTCTTGCTGTGCTTTCTGATCGTGTTCCTGGATGGTCTGGACACGGCCGCCATGGGCTTTATCGCACCGGCGCTGAGCCAGGACTGGGGCATTGATCGCGCCAGCCTGGGGCCGGTGATGAGTGCGGCATTGATTGGCATGGTCTTCGGCGCCCTGGGTTCCGGGCCACTGGCGGACCGTTTCGGGCGCAAAGTGGTGCTGGTGGTCTCGGTGTTTCTGTTCGGCTTGTTCAGCTTGCTCTCGGCCTACAGCAACAACGTCGAGCAGTTGCTGGCTTTGCGTCTGCTGACCGGCCTGGGGTTGGGAGCAGCGATGCCCAACGCCACCACATTGCTGTCCGAATACACCCCGGATCGACTCAAGTCACTGCTGGTGACCAGCATGTTCTGCGGTTTCAACCTGGGAATGGCGTGTGGCGGATTCGTCTCGGCGAAGATGATTCCGCTGCTGGGCTGGCACAGCCTGTTGATGCTCGGCGGGATCTTGCCATTGGTGTTGTCCGTGGTGCTGTTGCTCTGGCTACCGGAGTCGGCGCGCTTTCTGGTGGTGCGTAATCACAGCGTAAAGCGGATTCGCCAGGTACTGGCACCGATCGCCCCGCAGGAGGTCGCCTCGGCGGCGGGCTTCAGCGTGCCGGAGCAGGGCGTGGTGCAAAGCCGCAATGTGCTGAAAGTGATTTTCTCCGGTACTTACAGCGTCGGCACCTTGTTGCTCTGGCTCACCTACTTCATGGGCTTGGTGATCGTTTACCTGTTGACCAGTTGGCTGCCAACCCTGATGCGTGACAGCGGCGCGAGCATGGAGCAGTCGGCGTTCATCGGTGCATTGTTCCAGTTCGGTGGCGTGCTCAGTGCAGTGGGTGTGGGCTGGGCGATGGACAAGTTCAATCCGCACAAGGTCATCGGCATCACCTACCTGTTGGCTGGCGTCTTTGTCTGGCTGGTCGGGCAGAGCCTGGGCAATGTCACCTTGCTTGCGACCCTGGTGCTGTTGGCGGGTATGTGCATCAACGGCGCACAATCGGCGATGCCATCGCTGGCGGCGCGTTTTTATCCGACCCAGGGGCGCGCCACGGGTGTGTCGTGGATGCTCGGCGTTGGCCGTTTTGGGGCAATCCTCGGTGCTTGGACTGGGGCGACATTACTGGGGCTGGGGTGGAACTTCGAGCAGGTGCTGAGCGCCTTGGTGGTGCCCGCGGCATTGGCCACCGTTGCGGTCGTGATCAAGGGGCTGGTGAGCCATGCGGACGCCACCTGAGATGACCTGACTGATTTCTGAATTCTGGAGTAATGGCGTGAACAGACCCACCAATCAACTCTTCGATAGCTATTTCACACAGTCGGCCATGCGCGAGATTTTTTCCGACCGGGGCCGGGTGCAGGGCATGCTGGATTTCGAAGCCGCGCTGGCCCGCGCCGAAGCCGGCATCAAGCTCATTCCCCCCGAAGTGGTGGCGGATATCGTCGCGGCCTGTCGCGCCGAACGCTACGATTTCGATGCGTTGGCCATTGCCATTGGCAGCGCGGGCAACTCGGCGATTCCCTTGGTCAAGGCGCTGGGCAAGGAGGTGGCGGGGCAGAATCCGGCGGCTGAACGTTACGTACACCTGGGCGCAACCAGCCAGGACGCGATGGACAGCGGCCTGGTGTTGCAATTGCGTGCAGCCATCGAGTTGTTGGAAGGCGATATGGCGCAACTGGCCGACGTGCTTGCGCAGCAGGCGCTGCGTTATGCGGGCACGCCGATGGTCGGACGTACGTGGTTGCAACAGGCAACGCCGGTGACCCTCGGTATGAAGATCGCTGGCTGGCTGGGCGCCATCACCCGTCATCGCCAACGCCTGGTTGAAATCAAGCCGCGTTTGCTCTGCCTGCAGTTTGGCGGTGCCTCCGGCAGCTTGGCGGCGCTAGGTGATCAAGCCTTTGTTGTGGCGCAAGCCCTGGCCACTGAACTGAAATTGAACCTGCCCGAGCAGCCCTGGCACACCCAGCGTGATCGCCTGGTGGAATTTGCCAGCCTGCTGGGAATGATCGCCGGCAGTCTGGGCAAGGTCGGCCGGGATCTGAGCCTGCTGATGCAGACCGAAGTGGGGGAAGTGTTCGAACCCACTGCGCCGGGCAAGGGTGGTTCTTCGACCATGCCGCACAAGCGCAATCCGGTTGGCGCAGCGGTGATGATCGGTGCGGCGACCCGTGCGCCGGGACTGGTGTCGACCATGTTTGCCGCCATGCCACAAGAACATGAACGTAGCCTCGGGCTCTGGCATGCCGAATGGGAAACCTTGCCGCAATTGTGCTGCCTGGTATCGGGCTCATTGCAACAGGCGCTGCAGGTGGTTCCCTGGCTGGAAGTCGATGCCGAGCGCATGCTGCACAACTTGCAGCTGAGCCAGGGGCTGGTGCTGGCAGAGGCCGTCAGTATCGCTCTTGCCCAGCGTATCGGTCGCGATGCTGCCCACCACCTGATAGAGCAATGCTGTCGCCGCGCCGTAGAGCACGGCGTGCATTTACGTGAAGTACTCGACAGCGAACCGCAAGTCAGCGCGCAGCTGTCCGCGGATGAACTGGAGCGGCTGCTCGACCCCTCCCATTACCTGGGGCAAGCGCAGTGCTGGGTCGAGCGCGCGGTTGCCGATCATCAGGCTTTTACCCTTTGAACGCTTGGCAAGAGGATTGTGAAATGGACGAAAAGCAACGTTACGAAGCCGGCATGCAAGTGCGCCGCGAGGTGCTGGGCGATGCCCATGTTGATCGCAGCCTGGAACAACTGACGCCCTTCAATGCGCAGTTCCAGGAAATGATTACCCGACATGCCTGGGGCGACATCTGGACCCGTCCCGGCCTGCCACGCCATACCCGCAGCCTGATCACCATTGCCATGCTGATCGGGATGAATCGCGAAGGTGAGTTACGCCTGCATCTACGTGCGGCGAAGAACAATGGCGTGACCCGTGATGAGATCAAGGAAGTCTTGATGCAGAGTGCTATCTACTGTGGCATTCCTGCTGCCAACGCGAGCTTCCATCTTGCTGAGTCCATCTGGGACGAGGTGGGTGTGGAGTCGTTGAACACGATTTAGATCGTGACACGGCACCGGCAGTGCCAGTGGTTTAACAGCGATGTATTGGGATCACGTTGAGGGATTGTCGAATCAGGTCTATGCTTTTTTGTGGTTAAAAAGTACGTACAGATAGGTTTGACGGGAAAGCTTCTGGATCCTTGGTTGGACGGGAGCCAATTTGCATGCAGATCCACGCTATGCGCCAGGAGCCACTCACGTCTATGAAACCCACGCTCGCCACACAAGTACACTCTGTCGGAACTGATTTTGACTCTCCATTTGTCGTTGAACATACCATCAATGAGGTCGTGCAGCGTGTCGCGGCGCAGGGCCTGAGCCTGGGGGTTGGGGACGGAGGGTTACATTTCGATAGTCGTCGTTTTGCGGTGACCGTCGAATACATGAAGGCCTATGGGTTGCATCAAGGTTATTGCCTTGAGATCGGCAGCCTTGAATACCTTAGCTCTCGTGTGATCTGGTCTTTTTTTCCAGAAGCGATTGCGCGAGGAACTTCCCATGACCTGCGCAAAGATCCAATCCCCTATGCCGATAATTCTATTGATAATGTGATCTGCACAGAAGTTATCGAACATATTTCAGATATAGATTACGAGCAGGCAACCACCTTGGATGGCGTATTTTTTTTCCTTGGTGAAGTGCATCGAGTACTGAGAGTGGGTGGCAGGGCGCTGATTTCTACTCCCAACGCCAGCAGTTTGTGGGCGCTCCAACAAGCGCTGGTGAAAAATGCCCCGCTGATGTATGACTGGCATTTCCGCGAATTTACCTTGAGCGAGATGCAGCAAATCGTAGAGCATGCAGGTTTTAAAATAGTTGCTCACAATACCGAATTCGTCTGGCATCTCTGGGATTTCACCCCACTCGAAAATTTTCTCGCTAGCTCAGGTTATGATCTTTCCGGGCGCGGCGATGACCAATTCATTGTCATTGAAAAAGTCGCGGCTCCAGTCAAAAAGCCCCATCACTTGATGCTCCCTACCAAGGAACAGTGGAAAGAGCGCGGTGTGCGCCTGTTAAGAAATAATCTAAAGCGCACATTTTACAATTTTAAACTTTGGCTGAAAGTCAAGGTAAAGACATTGCTTCGATAGCGGATTGCTGGTCAGGCTTTTCTACCTGTAACCAGGTCAGAAGCCCCGAGAAAGTAAAACACCCCACCGGCAACCACAAACCCCCCAAGCATGTAGAAGATAAAGTGCGCAGGCTGGCTCGCCAGGACCATACCGCACAGCACCGGCCCCAGTGCCGCGCCGAGGTTGCTGAGGTTTTGTGCGCCGTAGTACAAACCGCGCAGAGGGGCTGGGGCAATGTGGTCGATGAACATGTATTCGGCGGGGAACACGATGATTTCGCCGAGGGTGAAAATGGCCATGGACAGCACCCAGAGCATGACGCTGGTCGAGAGGGCAAACCCGCCCAACCCCAGCAGGAACATGCTCAAGCCCGCCGCCAGCCAGAGGTTCAGCTGGCGCTGGGAGATCCTCCGGCCGATCAGGTATTGCAGGCTGATCACCATGACGGCATTGGTCGTGACCAGGGCGCTGATGACCTGATAAGCGAACTCGGGCGTGGTCGTGACCACCAGGTACTGCGAGAGGTAGGCCGTGAACTGACCAAAGACCACGGCACTGAGCAGCCCGCCCAGGGTGAAGCAGACCAGTCGCCGGTCCTTGAGCAGCAGTTTGCCCGTCGCCAGAAATGCGCCGGGCGCACGGGTCGTATCAAGCACCTGCAGCGCTCTGTCGCCCCACCGCCAATAGACCCCGAAGAAGCCTGCGCCGAGCCCCGCGGACAACAGGAAAGGCAAGCTGATATCCAGCCGGGCCATCCCGGCGCCCAGCAATGGGCCGACGGCGTAACCGATATTGCTCAGGGTGTACTTGATCGAAAACACCCGGCTGCGCTCGCCTGGTGCGAGCAGGCGGCCGAACCCGGATTTGACCGCGATATCGATTACCGCAAATGCCAGGTTGATCACCACCAGGCAGAGGTAGAACAGCCACAGGTTGCGCGCCAGGAACGTGCCGAGAAAACCCAGGGCAAACACCGCGCTGCAAACCAGGATCAGGCGGTGGCTGCACACTCTGTCCACCAGGAAGCCGCCGTAGAGGCTCAACAACGACCCGACGATCAGGCTGCTGCCAATCACCAGTCCGACATCCGCCACACTCAAGCCGAAGTTGGCGCTCAAGTAGATCACTAGATAGGGCAGGGTGACTGCCCGCGCCAGGGTCAAGACCAGGGAGGCACTGAGCAGTAGTTGTACTGTGCGTGGATAATTTTTCAGGGTGGCAAGCATCCGTTCCTCATCGTTCAACGGGGTGGATTCAGCAGCGTTGTCAGGCGCGGGGCATTGATAGATGCGCTGGAATCCAGCTTACTGGGGAATGCTGTTCGGATTGGTGATGGTTTTTCCACTGCTGCCGGAATCTGATTCATTAATGTGGGACGTGTATGTTTTCTTCAGAACGCTTGAAGGGCATTGATGTGTTTGTCTGTGTCGCGGACGCTGGCAGTTTCCGGGTTGCCGCCGAGCGGATGCACCTGACGGCCTCGGCCATCAGCAAAAGCATCGCCCGCCTTGAGGCGCGGCTGGGGGCGCGGTTGTTCCAGCGCACGACGCGACGCCTGGCATTGACCGATGCGGGGATGACGTTCTATCGCACCTGTAGCGGGGTGCTGGCCAATCTGGAAGAGGCAGAGCTGGCGCTGCATAGCGAAACCACTGAGCTTCAGGGGCGGGTTCGGCTGGATCTTCCCGGTGCCTTCGGCCGGGCCCAGGCACTGCCACTGATACTGCAGTTTGCCCAGGAGCATCCGCGGCTGCTGCCGCATATTTCCTTTTCCGACCGTTACAGCGATCCGATTGCCGAAGGTGTCGACATTGTGGTGCGCATTGGGGGCGCGGACATCTGGCCCGATACCCTGGGGCATCACTACCTGGGCAATGAGTGGCATGTCTTCTGCGCGTCACCCGCGTACTTGAGCCAGCATGGCACGCCCGTGTCCGAGGACGATCTGCAGCATCACCAGTGCATCGCCTACGGCTGGGTCGATGGCAACGTCAGCCCGTGGAGCTTTGCCGGCACCCGCGCCGGGGAAACCGAGCGCCGGCAGGTGCCTGCCACGCTGGTGGTGGGGGATGGCGAAGGATTGTTGGTCGCGGTACTGGCGGGGGGCGGAATCGCGCAACTACCGACGTGGTTGATCCAGCAGCACCTGGAAGTGGGGACTCTGGTCGAAGTGCTCCCTCGGTTGGCAACCGACGGCCAGGCGATCAACCTGGTCTGGCAAAAAAGCCGGCAGGTACTTCCCCGCATCAGTGCCTTGCTGCAGGTCCTCGCCACAGGCCTGAAGCCTTCCAGTGGCAACGGCGTGTGAGGCGTTCTGGCTGGGAACACCCTGTTTCAACGTTTACTCAAGGCCTGCCGAGCTGCCACTGCGTTCGACCATCGCGACGATGGTTGCAAACAGTTCGTCTTGCGCCTCGGTAGGGGTGATTTCAGCCGTCGTGGCGGCGTGGGAGAGCGCCTCGGCGGCGCCGAGCATTGCTCGCAGGCCGGCGGCTGCAATCTGCCCACCCTTGGCGAAAGGGGCGAGGGCGCTGCGGCATTTCTCGATGAAGATCGCCTGGTACTCAGCCTTGATTTTTTCCAGCTCCGGCGAGCTCGCCAGCGCTGCGATTACCCCTGGTATCTCGTTGCCCTGTAGCAAGACGCACTCGACATAGGAGCTGGCGATTACACTCGCCCGACTGGCCAGGGTCGGTTCGCTAGCCTCGAGCGCCGCATCCATCAGTGACGTCTGGCGTCCGTCGAAATCCTGATAGAGCGCCGCCAGCAGCCCCGGCCGGGTGATGAAATGGTCATAGACCACGGGTTTGGTGACCCCGGCTGCCTCGGCCAGGCGTCCCAGGGTCAAGGCCTCGGTGCCTTCCTCCCGGACCAGTTGCCAGGCGACATCCAATAACTGACGCAGGCGGTCCTCGCGAGACAGGCGGCGCCGCGCTGGGGCGGTGGGATCTGACTGAGGCGGTTGGCGACTTGACATGCTTATATACCAAACGTAACTTAGTGGCGTTAACTTACTAAAAGTATATAGCTCTCGTCCTCACCCGTCAGCAGGAGTTTTGCCATGCATGCACTCATCGTGGTCGCTCATCATGATCCCCGCTCGCTGAGCCAGAGTATCGCGGCGCAGATCGCCCAGGGCCTGGCCGATACTGGCAACACATTGGAAGTCGCTGACCTGTGGGCGGAAGGTTTCGACCCCAGGTTTGGTGCTGCCGATTTTGCCGTGCATCACCGCCAAGCCCCGGCGCCTGCCGAGGTGGCGGCCGAGCAGGCACGGATCGACCGCGCCGATGCCCTGGTGCTGGTGTATCCGGTGTTCTGGTGGTCGATGCCGGCGCTGCTCAAGGGCTGGATCGATCGAGTGTTCAGCAATGGCTGGGCGTTCGATTTCACCGCCGATGCGCCACTGCTGAAAAAACTCCAGCACCTGCAGGTGCACCTGATCGGGGTCGGTGGCGCGGACCGCGGCACCTACGAACGGCACGGCTATGGGCTGGCGATGAAGACCCAGATAGATCACGGGATCTTCGATTACTGCGGGGCCCAGGTCATGACGTCTGAGTTACTGCTGGAGTCGGAAACCCAAGACCCGCGAGCGCATCTGCAACTGGCGCGGCAGTTGGGGCGCAGTCTGTTCAGCGCAACGATCGCCGATCGTGCTGTACGGGCTCCCGGCCCGGTCGCGCTCAAGGAATCGCATAGACCTTGAACAGCTTTTTCGCCGTCTCGCCGACACCACCCAGGTGCCTGGCGTAGGCCTGTTCGATCTCGCCCGAGCGATACATCTCACTCAAGACGGTGTCGACCAGCAGGCGCCAATCTTCATCCTCGCGCGCCAGCGCCATGGCCGTCGGCGAGTACTCGAACACGCGATCCAGCAGGACCAGGTTGGCGGCGGGTTGATTAGCGAGCAGGTTGCTCAGCAGCATGCGTTCGGCGAAGAAGGCATCGGCCTGGCCTTCGGCGACCAACTTGAGACCCGCCGCGGTGTCCGGCACGGTGACCAGGCTGGACACCACGCCCAGCAATTGCATTTGCTGGCGGATCCAGGCTTCGGTGATACCGCCGGCGGTGGTGGCGTAGGTCTGGTTGGCCAGCCCATGATTGACGGTCGCGCGCCAGGTCGGCCCGGTCCGAGCGACCTTGCCGTCCAGCACGTTGAGCAGCGATTCGGATGCATCCTGGCGCACCACGGCCGACAGGCCCGCGGTATAGATCGGGATCGAGTAGCTCACCCGCTGGCGCCGCGCCAGGGTCGGTGGCGTCGGCGTACAGAGGATATCGACCTTGCCTGAGCTGACGGCCAGCATCTCGTCGTCGTTGGCCACCGGTTGGTAGCGCACCTGCAACGTTGGTAATCCCAGCTCGTTCTTGAGCTTGTCGGCGACTTTCAGGCACAGGTCGATGGCATAGCCGTTGGCGTTGTCGCCAGTCTGGACGCTAAAGGGGGCGAAATTCGCCAGGTAACCGAGGGTCAAGGTATGGCTCGCCCGCACGCGCTCCAGGGTACTGGCGCTGGCGATCATCGGCGCAATTGCCAGCAGGCAGGTAAAGAGCAGGTGGGTAGTTCTGGTGCGTTGTTGATTCATCGTCTGGCCCCGCAGTCGGCTGTCTGTGCGATCGGCAAATCAGTGCTAGGGATTACCGGTCCCGCTCGGGGCGGGTGCCTGGATGTCGACAAACCGCTTGGAGAGGAAACCGTAGAGCAAGTAACCGAATGCCAGGACAATCAGGCCGCCGAACACCGCATCCTTGCCGCAGGCATACAGGGCGTACAACGAGTAAGCCACGGCGATCAGCAACAGCAGGGTGTTGCGGGTGTAGATCGCCGTGCTGACGCGGGCTTTGTACATCATCACCATCAGCCCGGTGGCAGCTGTCACGTAGGGAATCAGGTTGGTCACCGCCGCCAGGCTCACCAGTTTGGCGAACTGGGCGCTGGCATTGGGCGAAATGGTCGACAGCGCCATCAAGGTCTGCAATACGCCGCACACCAGCATGCCGATGATGGGGGCATCCTGCGCACTGACCTTGCTGAAGAATTTCGGGAACATCCCTTGGTCAGCGGTCATCTTTGCGGTTTGTGCCAGGGTGAACTGCCAGCCCAGCAGCGAACCGACACACGCCATTACGGCCAGCGCCATGACGATGTTACCCACCATGGGGTTGAACATATGGGCATAGACGAGCGCGAAGGGCGCGGTCGAGTTGGCCAGTTCAGCGTTGGGGATCATGCCTTGGATCACCGTCGTCGACAGCACATAGACCACAGCCGCACCGAGGGTGCCGAACAGGCAGGCCAGAGGTACGTTGCGCTTGGGGTTCTCCACCGCATCGCTGGCCTGGGCCGCCGACTCCATGCCAAGAAACGCCCACAGGGTCAGGGGAATGGCCTTGCTGATGGCTTCGGAGATCGGCAGCTCATTGGGGTTCCAGGCGGCAATCAGCACCTCGGGCTTGAACCAGAACCAGCCGATGATGCTCAAGCCGGCCACTGGGACAATCACCCCCCAGACGGTCAGCGCCCCGATCTTGCCGGTGATTCGCGGGCCACCGAAGTTGGCCACGGTGGTCAACCAGAGCAGGCCGACTGTACCGACGAACAGAGGAATGGCGCCACTGCCCAGCCAGGGCAAGAACGCGGTCATGTAGCCCACCGCAGAGATGGCGACGGCCACATTGGCGATGCCCAGCGAGAGAAAGTACAGGTACGAACAGAGAAAGAAGCCCGATTTGGCGTGGGCCTCCTCGGTGTAGGCGGACAACCCGCCAGAACGCATGCAATAGATGCCGCACTGGGAAAAACAATAGGCGATGGCCATGGAGCCGATGGCCGTGACGATCCAGGACAGCAACGAGACGGCCCCCAGTTGGGCCATGCTCGTCGGCAGCAGGATGATGCCCGACCCCATCATGTTCACCGTCACCAGCGTGGTGAGCCCGGTGAGGCTCATTTTTTTGCTTGAGTCGGCCATCAACCACTCCTCGATCCACATTGCCCCCGGCAGGTGAAATCAGCGTAGCAGCGAGATTGGAAAAGCTACTGAGTACTCGCGGATCTTTTAGTCCTGGCGCTGGGCAATCAACAGCAGCGACTGCGGCACCGGGCTCTGTGGGTGCTGCGGTTCCTGCAGGGCGCTCAGGCGCAAACCAGCCATGTCCAGGGCGTTGAGCCAACTGGACAAGGTGCGCATGTACCACGGCATCGGTTGCCAGTCGCCCTTGAACCCGGCGAAGGTTTCTTCGCGCCAGCCGTCCTGATATTCGCCCGCCGCCGCTGTCCAGGGGTGCAGGGTCTGGATCAGCAGGGCGCCGCCAGGAGCGAGCAGGGCGTGCAGGGCGGCGAGCAGGGGGATGATGTCCTGGTGCAGCAGGGCGAAGTTGGCGCAGATCAGCGGGTACTGGTTCCCGATGTCGACCCGGGACTCGACCAGCGCCTCGTAGCTGGCCAGGTGTACGGGCGCCGAGCCTGCTGCCCGCGCGGCCTCCACCAGGGTTGGCGCGCCATCCACGCCGACCGCCTCGATCCCGCGTTTGCTCAGCTCACGCAACAGCCAGCCCTCGCCGCAACCGAGGTCGAGCACGCGTTCGGGCTGGCGCCCCAGCACCGCCAGCAGGATCGCCTGGTCGGTGACCTGCCGACGGCTTTCAATGCTGCCGCTGCGCACCGCCTCGATCCAGGATGAGGCGTTGTGGTGCCAGCTTTGCAGCAGGGCGGATTCGGCAGTGGGCATCTCGACCTCCAGGCCTTTGACAGGCAGCGCGAAGAATTTTTCACACTACACTGAATCTGGATTGGGCCCCAGAGGCTGGCGTTGTCCATGTTCTGGCCTAGGTATTTTGCACAACGCGCAGCAGATCGAATTAACAGTGATGAGGATCAGTGCATGGCCAACACCGACCACGCAAAGTGCGCCCGGGTCCTGGACCCCGTCGAACGAGTCACCGAAGTTATCTTCGGCCTGCTCATGGCAATGACCTTCACCGGCACTATCAGCGTCGCTACCGGTGGCCAGGAGGAAGAGCGCACGATGATGATCGCCGCGTTGGGATGCAACCTGGCCTGGGGCCTGGCCGATGCGGTGATGTATCTGCTGCGTAGCCTGATCGAACACAGCCGCAAGCGTTCCTTGCTCGACAGCCTGCGTGGCGGGGCGGACCCGGCTGCCGGGCGAGCGTTGATCGCGCAGGCATTGCCTGGGCGCCTGGTGGCCGCGGCCGGTACTGAGGAGCTGGAGGCGTTGCGCCAACGCTTGCTCCAGCACGCGACGACGGCGGTGCAGCCGCGCCTGGGCTGGGATGACTTCAAGGGGGCTGCCGGGGTTTTCCTGCTGGTGGTGTTGTCGACATTTCCCCTCGTGGTGCCGTTCCTGCTGCTCGACCAGACGGCGCTGGCGGTACGTCTGTCCAACCTGATCGGGCTGCTGGTGCTGTTCATTGCCGGTTGGGTGCTGGCCAAGTATGCCGGTGGCAAACCCTGGCAAGGCGCCTTGACCACAGCCACCACCGGCGCTGCGCTGATTGCCGCGATCATCGCCCTCGGCGGCTGAGCGCCGCGCTGCGTACCTGGGCATCAGGGTGATAGCCAGTCCTGTTGCACGTTGATTTTTCCATTCGCTCTACAGTAGAAGGCCACCACCCCATGAGCCAGACGGATCCCTTGCCTCCCGCCCCGGAACCGGGGCGCATCGCCCATCGTCAGTCCAGCGACAGCCAGCCGGGCTGGGCCCGCTGGCTTCCCGGCCTGCAAACGCTGCGGCAGTACCAGCTCGCCTGGTTGCGTCACGACATTGTCGCCGGGCTGGTGCTGACCACCATGCTGGTTCCCGTGGGCATTGCCTACGCGGTGGCGTCGGGCGTCCCCGGTATCTATGGGCTCTACGCGACCATCGTTCCGCTGCTGGCCTATGCCTTGTTCGGCCCCAGCCGGATCCTGGTGCTGGGGCCGGACTCTTCCCTGGCCGCGGTGATCCTCGCCGTGGTCCTGCCCCTGTCCGGTGGCGATCCGCAACGGGCCATCGCCCTGGCAGGAATGATGGCGCTCGTCTCCGGAACCGTGTGCATCCTGGCGGGTATCGCGCGCCTGGGATTCATCACCGAACTGCTGTCCAAACCGATTCGTTATGGCTACATGAACGGGATCGCCGTGACCGTACTGATCAGCCAGTTGCCCAAGCTGTTCGGGTTTTCGATCGACTCCGATGGCCCGCTGCGTAACCTGTGGTCGATCGCCACCGGGGTGCTGGACGGCAGGAGCAACTGGACCACCTTTGCCGTGGGCGCTGCCACCCTGGCAGTGATCCTGCTGCTCAAGGGCAGCAAGCGTGTGCCAGGCATCCTCATCGCCGTAGCCGGCGCGACAATCGCCGTGGGGGTGCTGGACCTTGGCACGCGGGCCGGGGTGGCGGTGCTGGGCTCGCTGCCGCAAGGGTTGCCGGCATTTGCGCTGCCGTGGATCACCCGTGCCGATATTGTCCCGGTGCTGATCGGCGGTTGTGCCGTGGCCCTGGTGTCGTTCGCCGACACCAGCGTGTTGTCACGGGTCTATGCGGCGCGGACCCGCACTTATGTCGACCCGAACCAGGAAATGGCGGGGTTGGGTTTTGCCAATCTGGCCGCCGGGTTTTTCCAGGGTTTTCCCATCAGCAGCAGCTCTTCGCGCACCCCGGTAGCCGAAGCCGCCGGGGCCAAGACCCAACTCACCGGGGTGGTCGGTGCGCTGGCGGTGGCGGGGTTGTTGATGGTCGCGCCGAACCTGTTGCAGGACCTGCCCAGCAGTGCCCTGGCCGCCGTGGTAATTGCGTCCGCCATCGGTCTGATCGAGGTCAGTGACCTGCGCCGGATTTATCGTATCCAGCGCTGGGAGTTCTGGTTGTCGATCGTCTGCACCATCGGTGTCGCCGTATTGGGTGCGATCGAGGGCATCGGCCTGGCCATCGTGATCGCCATCATCGAGTTCCTGTGGGATGCCTGGCGCCCTTATTCCGCGGTGCTCGGGCAAGCTGCCGGGGTCAAGGGTTACCACGACCTGCAGCGTTACCCCAACGCGAGCCTGATCCCGGGGCTGGTGCTGTTTCGCTGGGATGCGCCGTTGTTTTTTGCCAATGGCGAGCTGTTCAACGACCGCGTGCTGCAAGCCGTAACAGCCTCGCCAACGCCGGTGCGCTGGCTGGTGGTTGCGGCGGAGCCAGTGACCAGTGTCGACGTGACGTCCGCCGACATGCTGGCCGAACTGTACGACACCCTGCATGCGGCAGGAATCAGATTGTGCGTGGCTGAGATGAAGGACCCGGTCAAGGACAAGCTCAAGCGCTTCGGACTGTTCGACCGGCTTGGTGAAGCGGCGTTCTTTGCAACCATCGACGACGCCGTCGACAGCTACCTGGCGCTCGCGGGGCAAGATCAGCGCTGAACACTTGGCTGCCGTTAATGGCTACATGCGGTGCATGCGCGGCTGAATCTGTTGGCGGGGCACAATCGCCGAGCCGGATCGATTGTTGCCCCCGTCCAGGGTGGCCGGCTTCTGTGGGGTGGCGGGGTCGGTACTGCTCTGGTCGTGGCAGGACGCGCCGCTGAGACAGATCGCGGCAGCGAGCAGGACAATCGGGCTCAAGGACTTGAACATGCTTATCTCCGACGCTTGGCGGCCAGGCAAGAGGAGCCGGCACCCCGTACCTAGAGCGTAGTCGATTGCATCGCCGGCCAGGTCCGGGTCGACCAAGTGCCGAGACCGCCCCGTGACAGCACTAGGGCTTTGCCCGCATCTACAGTTACCATTGGCTTTTTCGCAACGCAGCAGACACCTGCCTGGTGCAGCTATTCGAGTGGATCGAACGTGATGGAGCGACGGCAATTCAGCGGTGGCATGAAGGGCAAGAATCTTCGGTACCTGAAGGAAACCCCCAACGCCATGCCGGCAACGGTTCGTACCGGGTTTGTGCTGCTCGAGCATTTCTCCTTGCCGGCATTCACCCAGGCGCTGGATACCCTGATCACCGCCAACCTGCTGCGCCCTGGGTTGTTCACCACCCGCACGTTCGGCCTGGGTGAGTCTGAGGTTATCAGTGACTTGGGGCTGGTCATTCGCCCGGATGCGCGTCTTGATGCGGGTGCGCTCAACGACCTCGACCTGCTGGTGATTTGTGGCGGTTACCGCACCGAACTCAAGGTCAGCGATGATTTCATCGGCTTGCTCAAGACCGCAGCCGAACGGGGCACCCACCTCGCCGGACTGTGGAATGGTGCCTGGTTCCTGGGCAGGGCGGGCTTGCTGGACGGCTATCGTTGCGCGATTCACCCCGAACACCGTCCCGCGCTCACGGAAATCGCCCGGGCCACCCACGTCAGCAGTGAGCCCTACGTGATCGATCGTGACCGGCTCACCGCGTCCAGCCCTTCGGGGGCCTTCCACATGGCGCTGGACTGGATCAAGGGCCTGCACGACAAAGCCCTGGTCGAGGGCGTCGAGGACATCCTGGCGTTCGAGGAGTCGCGCTACCGACGCATCAAGCCAACGGAAAACGTCTGCCTCAGCGCGCCCTTGCGCGAAGTGGTGAAGCTCATGG
Organism: Pseudomonas sp. P5_152; assembly: GCF_033989915.1. Taxonomy (NCBI): domain Bacteria; kingdom Pseudomonadati; phylum Pseudomonadota; class Gammaproteobacteria; order Pseudomonadales; family Pseudomonadaceae; genus Pseudomonas; species Pseudomonas sp. P5_152. The sequence goes on from NZ_JASFAH010000002.1 coordinate 5,400,928, forward strand.
ATGCCAACCTCGAAGAGCCGCTGGAACTCGAGCAACTGGCGGTCTATGCCGGGCGTTCGCGGCGCCAGCTCGAGCGCTTGTTCAAGGAACAATTAGGCACCACGCCGCAACGTTATTACCTGGAACTGCGCATAACCGAAGCCCGTCGCTTGCTGCAGCACACCGAACTGTCCCAGGTGGACGTCCTGGTGGCCTGCGGGTTTGTTTCGCCGAGCCATTTCAGCAAGTGCTACAGCGCATACTTTGGGTATCGGCCGTCCAAGGAGAAGCGCCTGGTCAAGTAAGGCGAACGTCGTGAGCGGCAGTTAAAACACGATGCCCAGTTTTGCCCCGTATTCATTCCTGATCTGCTTGTCGTAATGAGTGAAGTCAAACTGACCCTCAGGGTCATAGTTGAAACGGTTGTAGTACAGGCTGGCGATAATCGGCAAGCTGCCTTGCTGGTTGAACAGCAGGCTTAATTCAACATAAGGGTCGGTACTGTCCTGCAAGTCCAGGGTTTGATTGGAAACGCCCTGGATATCCAGTTGCGCTTCGCCCTGCAGGGATCTTCGCGCGCCGGCTTCAAGGCGCAGGACAGCAGTATCGAACTGATGGTTATAGCCAATCGCAACTTTGGCGAAGGGGCTGCGATTGGTCAGTTCAATATCGTATTTGTTATAGCCCGGATCAAATCGATTCCATTTGTAGCCAGCGCCAACCAGCAGGTCGAGAAAGTTGTTGGCATCCAGCGCCAGGCGCCAACCCAGATCCAGGTCGGCCTGCAGGTCTTTGACTCGCTGCCCCTGTTTTTCCGAGTACTGGCCACTGATTTCGGCCTGAAACACCAGGCCGGCATGGCCGGTCAGCTTGTTGCCGTAGTTGAGGAACACTCCGCCTTCGGGCATGCGCTCGATGTCGTTGCTTTGCCCTTTGAACTCCAGTTCGCTGTAACTCCCGAGCAAGCCCACTGCAAAAACTGGCTCGGTACTTACGGCCGCAGTGGAGTTGGGCGCAGCAGTTGCCGCGATAACTGCGCAGGCAACAGCAAGCATATTTATTGTTTTCATAAGAACTCCAGCAGCGCGCCGCAGGTCCGTTATGGATTGCTCTTATGACGAATGTAGTTGTTTTGTTGGTGATCATTTGTGGCGCGGGAGCGACCGGCGACGAATGGTTGGTTATAGATGGATCCAAGTTATCGAAGTGTGCGTATTTGTTGGGTTTTGTGTTTTTAATTATTTTTCAGAGTGTTCGATTATGCGGATTGTAGTTGCGGATGATTTTCGTTAGTTGGACTTTTAATTGGCGTCAAAATTTAAAATGGGATGTTTTCAAGTAACGTTTTTGAACACTTTATTTATAAGGTCGAATACGTTGCTTTTTACCGCACTGTTCAAGTCGACCCAGGCCAGTCCAGTGGTGGCGCGATAGTCGCCCAACTCCACGGGTCGGGACAGCACATTCGCCGGCAGTGCGCGCCCGGCATTGGCGGGCAACAGGCCGACCCCGAGTCCGGCGGAAACCAGGGCCAGCATGGTGGTGAATTCGCCCAGTTCGGCACTGATCTGCAGCTGGATGCCGTGGCTGGCCAGCGCTTGCATCAAGCCATCGTAAAAGCCGGGGGCGTAGCGTCTGGCGAGGATGTACACCGGCACCCCGGCAAGTGATGCCGGCGCCAGGCTGGCGCGTGTGGCCAGGGGATGGTCGCTGGGGAAGGCCAGCATCACGGTCTCGCGCAGCACTTCGAGGGTCTGGATCCCGGGAATCACCGCCGGCAAGCGCATCAGGCCAAAGTCCAGCTGGCCGCTTTTCAGGGCCGTGGCTTGCTCAGGTCCAGACATGTCCTTGAGTTCCAGTTCGATCCGCGGGAATTGCTCATGCAGCGAGCGCACCAGGGTGGGCAACAGCTGCGGCAGTACCGAGGAGACGAAACCCAGGCGCACCCGGCCGATTTCCCCGCGCCCCGACGCCTTCGCCACATCCACGGCGTGAGCCGCCTGATGCAGGGTCGCCAGCGCTTCCGGGAGGAACATCGCGCCGACCTCGGTCAGCGCCACCGAGTGGCGGTTGCGCTCGAACAGGCGCACCCCGAGTTCATCCTCGAGCAACTTGATCTGCATGCTCAAGGCTGGCTGCACGATGGACAGCCGTTGCGCGGCGCGGCCGAAATGCAGCTCCTGGGCCAGGGTCACGAATGAGCGCAGCAGCTTGATTTCCATGCAGGGACTCCGGGAAGGCGGGCGCCAAAGAGGTTGATCATAGAATTTGATCACCAGATCAGCAATCACCATTGGACGCTGTGGGTGGGCTGCGGTGAACTGCTGCCAAGGCCGTTCGACAACAAAGGGCCATTGACGGAGAACAGTATGGGATTCACCAGCAACAGCTTTCGACTGGACGGGCGCAGGGCGCTGATCACCGGTTCAGGCAAGGGCATTGGCCTGGAACTGGCCCGGGGTCTGGGTGCTGCGGGCGCCAGGGTGGTGATCAATGATCGCAATGCTGACAAGGCACGCTTGGTTGCCAGCCAACTGCGAGAGGAAGGGATCGAGGCCGAATTTGCCGTGTTCGACGTCACCGATCGGGTCCAGCTCCTGGAGGCGATCAACCACCTCGAAGCGAACAGCGGGGCCATCGATATCCTGGTCAACAACGCCGGGACCCAGCGCCGTGCACCGCTGGAGGATTTCGACCCCAACGACTGGCACGAGCTGATGCGGGTCAACCTGGACGGGGTGTTCCATGTCTCCCAGGCCGTCGCCCGGCACATGATTGCCCGCGGTCGCGGCAAGATCATCAACATCTGCTCGGTGCAGAGCGAGCTGGCGCGGCCGACCATTGCGCCCTACGCCGCCTCCAAGGGCGCGGTGAAAATGCTCACCAAGGGCATGTGCGCCGAATGGGCGCGCCACGGCATCCAGGCCAATGGCCTGGCCCCTGGTTACTTCGCTACCGAGATGAACCGCGCGCTGGTGGACAACCAGGAGTTCTCCCAGTGGCTGTGCAAACGCACGCCGGCCGGACGTTGGGGGCGGGTCGAGGAGTTGTGTGGCGCGGCGGTTTTCCTTGCTTCACCGGCTTCTGACTTCATCAATGGCCAGACGCTATTCGTCGATGGTGGCTTGACCAGCGTGGTCTGAACCGAACACCCGTCGTTATAAAAACAACAACAGGGGACACCCATGAGTGCACTCAAAGAGTCGTTACTGCCGCTGACCGATAACAGCGTTCAGCAGACCAAGGTCCAGGGCTTTGCCAGCAAACGCTGGTGGTACTTGATCCCGCTGATTTTCATCACCTACAGCCTGGCCTACCTGGACCGCGCCAACTATGGCTTTGCCAGTGCCGCCGGGATCGAGCAGGACCTGGGGATCACCAAGAGCACCTCGTCGTTGATCGGTGCCTTGTTCTTTCTCGGCTACTTTTTCTTCCAGGTGCCGGGGGCGATCTACGCGCAGAAATACAGCGTGCGCAAACTGGTGTTCTGGAGCCTGATCCTGTGGGGCTTCTGCGCCATGGCCACGGGGCTGGTGACCAACATACCGATGCTGATGATCATCCGGGTTTCGCTGGGAATTGTTGAAGCGGCGGTTATGCCGGCGATGCTGATTTTCATCAGCAACTGGTTCACCCGCAAGGAACGCTCGCGGGCCAATACCTTCCTGGTGCTGGGCAATCCGGTGACGGTGCTGTGGATGTCGGTGGTCTCGGGCTACCTGATCCACGCCTGGGGCTGGCGCGAAATGTTCGTCATCGAAGGCGCGCCTGCCGTGCTGTGGGCGTTTGTCTGGTGGCGCCTGGCGCGGGACAAACCCGAGCAGGTCGACTGGCTCAGCCGTCAGGAAAAAGACCAGTTGGCCGCGACCCTGGCCGAAGAACAGAAAGGCATGCCAGTGGTGCGCAACTACCGCCAGGCGTTCACCAGCCCGGTCGTGATTCAGCTGTGCTGCGTCCACGCGCTGTGGAGCATCGGGGTCTATGGCTTCATCATGTGGCTGCCGACCATCATCAAGCAGGCGGCTGCGGCGGACATCGTCACGGTTGGCTGGTTGAGTGCGGTGCCCTATGTCGCGGCGGTTGGCACCATGCTGGCGGTGTCCTGGGCCTCGGATAAATCCCAGCAGCGCAAGCATTTCGTCTGGCCGCTGCTGGCCCTGGGGGCACTGGCTTTCTTCTGCTCCTACCTGCTGGGCTCCAGTCATTTCTGGTGGTCGTTTGCCTTGCTGACCCTTGCCGGTGCCGCGCTGTATGCCCCGTACGGTCCGTTCTTCGCGCTGATCCCGGAGATCCTGCCGGCCAACGTGTTCGGCGGGGCCATCGGCCTGATCAATGCGTGCGGCGCCCTGGGGGCCTTTATCGGCTCATGGATCGTCGGCTACCTGATCGGCCTGACCGGCAACCCCGGCGCGGCCTACATCTTCATGACGGCCGGGGTGCTGTCGTCGGCCCTGTTGATGGCCTGGGTGAAGGTCAAGCGCTAGGGCCGCGTTGTGGGAGCCTGCCGGCGATGGTCGTTAACGATATCGCATGCATTCAGGGTGCACGCGGTGCTCTCCAGACCATCCCAGGCCAACACCAACCTCGGGTACGCCACAAACCCTGTGGGAGCGGGCTTGCCCGCGATGGTCGTTAACGATATCGCATGCATTCAGGGTGCACGCGGTGCTCTCCAGGCCATCGCGAGCAGGCCGCAAGCGGGCACCCGCTCCTACACGTCCTGCGCACACCATCCCAGGCCAACACCAACCTCGGGTACGCCACAAACCCTGTGGGAGCGGGCTTGCCCGCGATGGTCGTTAACGATATCGCGTGCATTCAGGGTGCACGCGGTGCTCTCCAGGTCATCGCGAGCAGGCCGCAAGCGGGCACCCGCTCCTACAAAGCCCTTACACCGTGGCCGCTGCGAGGCGGTCTCGGCGCAGCCAGCCGATCAGGACGGCGGCGATCAGCAGGAAGCCCAGGTAGCCGAACAGCGGATACACCTGGCCCACCAGGTTGATGAAACCCACCAGGCTGCCCACGAAGGCCAGGGCGCCGGCCGCGGCCGAGCCGATGCGGAACTTGCGAGTGCCGGCAGGCAGCAGGCGGGCCGAGAAGGAGTAGAGCGTGCCGACGGCGGTGTTGAGGATCATGCAAAAAATGATCAACGCCATCAGCAACCCCAGCGCCGGAGAGATCTCGGTGGCGATCGACAGCATCGGCATCGGCAGGTCCGCCACGCTGTCCAGGCGCGACAGCAGGCCCAAGCTCATCACCAGCATCAGCAGACCCAGCGCCGCACCACCAAGGATGCCGCCCCAGACCGCCTGCTTTTCGGTTTTCGCCGCGCCGCCCATGATCGCCAGGATCGGCACCCCCGCCACAATGTTGTACGACACATAGAGCAATGCCCCCAGCAACCAATGGCTGGCACCGGCCTGTTGCTGGCTGGCCAACTGATCGAGCTGGGCGAATTCCAGGTCGCGGCTGGCCACGCCATACAGTGCCACGGCCACTGCGGTGAGAATCAGAAAGGGTGTCGCAGCACCGATCATGCCGATCACCTTGTGCACGTCCAGGCATACCACCGCGACCACGATCAGGGTCACCAGGACACTGCCGAGCACCGCCGGAATGCCGAACTGCTGCTCCAGCAACGCCCCCCCGCCTGCCAGCATGACCACGGTCACGGCGAACATGAAGAAGGTGATCATCAGGTCGACAAAGGTCCCCAGGTAGCGGCCGCACAAGGCGTACACCACGTCTTTGTGGGAGGTCGCCTGCAAGCGACTGCCCATGCCGGCCAGCGCCATGCCGAGGAAGGTGAACAGCGCGGCGCTGACCACCGCGCCGAGCAGGCCCCAGACGCCGAAGTCGACGAACATCAACAACAGCTCCCGGCCCGAGGCAAACCCCGCGCCGACGATGACACCGACAAATGCACCGGCGATTTTCAGACTTTCTTTCATGACCAATTCCCTCGATCTATTGTTGTTATGGGCTTCGTTGAGCCTCTACGGGGTATTGCACTGCTGCTTGGGCGGGGTGGTTCAGGCGGTTGCGCCGAGCCAGGCCTGGACTTCGATTTCCACGTCGACGCCGAGCGCCAGGCCGGCGCTGACGGTGGAGCGCACCGGGAAGCCGTTGCTGAAGTGACGCTGGTACTCCTGGTTGAAACCGGCGAAATGCTGCATGTCCGACAGCCAGACCGTGGCCTTGACCACCTGGTCGAAGCCCACGCCGCATTCGGCCAGGGTCTCGCCGATGCGGGTCATCACGGCGGCGGTTTGCGTGGCGATATCGCCGCGAACCACTTGACCTTCGGCGGTCATCGGGATCTGCCCGGAAAGGAACAGTAGATCGCCAACCCGGATCGCCTTGGAGAAGGGGTAGGGCAGGGTGCTGGGGTAGCGCTGGAGAGTGTTGGACATGGCACGGAACCTCGGTTGTTGGGTGAGTGATTAACGCAAGCGCGCCGGCGCCAGGCGCAGGGGATCGACGCCTTGCTGGTGCAGGTGGTCGGGCAAGGGTTGATCCAGCAGCAGGGCGCAGGCCAGTTGCGAGACCGCTGCCGCGGACTGGATGCCATAGCCGCCCTGGGCCGCCAGCCAGAAGAAGCCAGCGCATTGATCGTCCCAGCCGACCACCAGGTCGCCGTCGGCCACGAAGGAGCGCAAGCCGGCCCAGCTGTGGCGCGGGCGACGAATCTGCAAAGAGGTGGCGGCTTCGATGTGATAGATCCCGGTGGCGATGTCCAGCTCTTCGGGCATCACGTCCTGGGCGTGTACGGGGTCGGCGTTGGCCGGCGAGCCCAGCAACTGGCCGGCATCGGGCTTGAAGTAGAAACTCTCGTCGATGCCGATCACCGCGGGCCAGCGGGAGAAGTCGGTGTCTGTGGGGCCGTCGAAGGTAAAGGCGCTGCGCCGGCACGGCTGCAGGCCAATCGGGGCCACACCGCACTGCTGCGCCACCTGGTCAGCCCAGGCGCCGGCCGCGTTGACCAGGGTTCGCCCACGCACTTGACGGCCGTCGGCCAGGGTCAGGGCCCAGGCATCGCCTTCTCGATTGGCTGCACACAGTTCGGCATCACACATCAGTTCACCGCCGGCGCGGCGCATGGCCCGCAGAAAACCCTGGTGCAGGGCGTGCACATCGAGGTCTCGGGCATCGGTTTCGAGGATCGCCCCGCCGATTGCCTCGGCCCGCAGGCACGGCACCAGGGCCAGGGCTTGCTCGGCGTCGATCAAGGACACATTGGCCGCGCAGCTGCGCAGGCTGGCATAGGTTTGTTCGAGCAGGGGCTGTTGTTGCGGGCTGGCGATGTACAGGCAGCCCCGGGGTTCCAGCAACGGATGTTCCGTAAACCCTGCTGGTGGTTGTTCGTAGAACGCCCGGCTGGCACGGGTCAGCGCCTGGATCTGCGGGGTGCCGTAGGCTTCCATGAACATTGCGGCGGAGCGGCCGGTGGCGTGATAGCCGGGCTGCGACTCGCGTTCCAGGACCAGCACACTGGCCTGTCCCGCCAGGCGATAGGCCAGGGAGGCCCCTGCAATACCGCCGCCGATGATGACGAAATCGAAACAATCGCTGTCGTGCATGCCCAAGGACCTCCGTGGTGGGTGGGGGGAGAAGTGACGACGCCCGCACCGGCTGGATAAATTCTCACATAAGAGAAATGTAAGATATGAGAATTTGCCAGTCAAGCCATTGTCTTGAGGTAATATCGCGCCACGCATCCGGCCCGGCTCCCCAGGGCCTGAAAATTGGTATGACAGAGAGACTGCATGAGTTCCAGCCGCCCACCGCTCGCCTCCAATACCCAGGCCCATCCGCTGATTGATCGAGCCCAGGTTGGCGCACGCCTGCGGGCGATCCGCAAACTCCAGAAGTTGACCCTCAAGCAATTGTCCGAACGTTCAGGCGTGGCCTTGTCGACCCTGTCGAAAATGGAGTTGGCCCAAGTCTCGGTGAGCTACGAAAAACTCGCGGCGGCGGCGCGTGCCCTGAGCGTCGACATTGCCCAGTTGTTCAGCCCGGCCAAGGACCGTACGGACCTGGTGCAACCGACAGTGGTCAGCACGGCCATCGACAGTGCCGCGGGCTACAGCACCGGCAACTACGACTACCACCCGATGGCCGGCGATTTCCCCGGGCGCAGCATGACGCCGATGTACGCGCGGATCTTTGCCCGGGAACTGACCCAGTTCGACGACTACATCCGCCACCCCGGGCAAGAGTTCGCCCTGGTGCTCAGCGGGCGGGTGCGCATCCAGTTCGAAACCGGCGAGTCCATCAGCATCGGCTGCCGCGAAACCGCCTATTTCAACAGCGCCATTGGTCATATCTACCTGGCGCAAAGCGACGACGGGGCGGATGCCGAAGTGATGGTGGTGATGTCGGAGCGCTGAGCCTGCCTGGCGGTTATTGGCCGCCGCTACGCATGCTGTATTCGCGGTGGCCGGTGTGTGCGTCCGTCTGCTCGCTGACCACGACGAAGCCCTGGGCCAGATAGAACCGACAGCTGGCCTGGTTCTCCTGGTAAACCGACAGGTTCAGCACGGCTCTCTGGTTTTTCGCATGGGCGAGCAACTGGCTGCCAATGCCCTGGCCTTGCAATGCCGGCGCGACAAACAGGGCGGCCAAATTGTCACCGTGCAGCGCATGGAAGCCGACTACCCCACCGTCACGCTCGAACACGTAGACCTCTGAGGCTGGCAGGTAAAGCGTGCGCATGGCGTCGACCTGGGATAACCAGAACGAGGCGTCGATAAAATCGTGGGCCTGGATAGAAGCTGACAGCCAGATATCCAGGACCGCGTCGGTGTCCTGCGGGGTACTGATCCTGATCATTTCAGAAGCGCTCATCCAGCAGGGCCGGCAGGGTAATGTCCTTGACGTAGCTGGCCGCGGACAGGCTCAGCACCATGCGCACTACCTGCACCACGTCGTGGACCGGAATCAACTGGCCTTCGCCACGCTGCTCGGCCAACTCGCGGGGCGTGCTGAGCGGGTCGTCGGTGTTCAGGTAGCCCAGGTTCAGGCAGGTGACCGCCAGGCGTTGCTGACGGTAGCCTTCGCGCAGTGCATCGGCGATCCCGTGCAGGGCAAACTTGGAGGCGCCGAAGGCCACTTCCGGACGACCACTTTGTGCCAGGCCGGAGGTCGAGCCGGTGAGGATGATCCGTGGGTTTGGGCTTTTCAGCAGCAGCGGCAGCAGGCGTTTGATCAGCAGGATAGGCGCGGTGATGTTGCAACTGACGATGGCTTGCAGTTGCTGGTCGTCATCGGCAAGGAAGCTGTAGGCCGGATCAAACGCGCGCTCTTCCCAGATGCCCAGGTTGTAGACCAGGGTGTCGAGGCCGTCGGCAGCCACCGCCTGCTCGATGACCCGGGCTGCCTCGGCCGGTTCGCCGAGGTTGGCTTCCAGCCAGCGCACCTGCACTCCGGCGAGGGGCAGCAGGTTTTCCGGGCGGCTGCGGGAAACCCCGATCAGCGTGTCCCCGGGCTCCCCCAGGCCCTCGATCAAGGCTCTGCCCAATCCTTTGCTAGCACCGACCACCAGGGTTTTCATCGATTGTCTCCTTGACCCGACTGACAGAATTGAGCGCGGATGCAAACAGAGGTGGGGGGTATTGGCAATTGACCGGATGTTTCCAGATATGACCAGGTGTCTGGGGCATGCAAAATCTGCAAGCCGCCACCCCCCCTGTAGGAGCGAGCTTGCTCGCGATGGGGCCAGTAGATTCAACATCAATGTCGCCTGACACACCGCCATCGCGAGCAAGCTCGCTCCCACAGGTTTGAACGGTGTATGCGGGATTCAGGCTGGGCTTCTCCCCGGCATCTCGATGCCATGCTGGTGCACCCGGCGGTACAGGGTTGCCCGGGAGATGCCGAGGGCCTTGGCGGTGGCTGTGGGTTTCCAGCGGTGACGGATCAGGGCGTCGATCAGGGCCTGGCGTTGCGGGCTGGGCTCGAGCTCCCGGGCATCCTCGAGTACCGAGCCGGGCAGGCCCTGGCTGTGCAGGGGTTCGGGCAGGTGGCAGGGCTGGATCAGCGGCCCTTCGCACACCGCGCAGGCGTAGCGCAGCACGTGGCGCAACTGCCGGACATTGCCTGGCCAGCGATAGCCAAGCAGGCACTCCAGGGCGGCGCTGCCCAGTTGCAGGGTAGTAGCACAGTGGCTCGACTCTTCAGCGAGGATCCGGTTGATCAAGGCCAGGCGGTCACTGCGTTCGCGCAGCGGGGGCAACTGGAAACGCGCGCCCCCCAGGCGAAAGTACAGGTCCTCGCGGAACTCGCCGGCGGCCACCAGGCTTTCCAGGTCACGGTGACTGGCGCAGATCACCTGCAGGTCCACCGCCTTGCGCCGTGAAGCGCCCAGGGGGGCCACTTCGCCTTCCGCCAGCACCCGCAGCAGGCGGGTCTGCAGTGCCAGCGGCATGTCGCCGATCTCGTCGAGGAACAGCGTGCCGCCGTCGGCCTGTTGCAGCAGGCCGGGCATGCCCTTGTGCGAGGCCCCGGTAAAGGCCCCGGCGACGTAGCCGAACAACTCGCTCTCGATCAGGCTTTCCGGGATGGCCGCACAGTTGATCGCGACGAAGGGTTGCTCCCGGCGTTGGCTGGCCTGGTGCAATTGGCGGGCGAAGACTTCCTTGCCCGATCCGGTCTCGCCCTGGATCAGCACCGGCAGGTTGCGGTCCTTGACCCGTACCGCCAGGCGCAGGCTCTCGGCCAGGCGCGGGTCCAGTTCGGCCGGGCTCAACACCAGGCGCTGGCGGCGGTTGCTGCGGCGGGGCGCGCTCAGGCGTCCGTGCAAGGCCTGGGTGCCCGCCTGGTGGTGCAACAGGCACAGCGATTCGTCGCGGGCGGCCTGCAGCTGTGCTTGATCGAACACCTGGCCGATGTGTTCCGGCAGCCGGCCAAAGCCGTGCAGCAGCCATTGGCGCGCCGCCGGGTTGAGCGCTTGCAGGCGACCGTCGTCGTCCCAGGCCAGCAGGTAATCGGGCTGGCTGTCGACGTACCCCGGGCTGCGGTGCGCGCGCAGCACCCAGTAGCCCTGGACGCTGTTCATGAAAAACGCCTGTTCGATTTCCCGCGCGCTCTGCACCACCATCTGCCGGATCAGGTGCTGGGAACGACGCTCGTCCGGCGAGCGCACGGCCGATACATCAAGCACCCCGAGCAACTCACCCTGAGGGTCGAACACCGGTGCCGCGGAGCAGGTGAGGCCGATAAAGGCCGCCCGAAAGTGGTCGCGCTTGTGCACCGTCACCGGGGTGCGGGCGGTGAGTACCGCGGCCACGCCGCAGGTGCCTTCTTCGCCCTCCGACCAGCAGGTACCCAGGTACAGGCCGGCTTTCTGGCAATCGTTGCGGATCGTGCTTTCGACCCGGTAGTCGATGGTCTGGCCCTGGGCATCGGTGAGCAGCACGCAGTAGTCGGCATCTCGCACGCGGCCGTGGAGGCGGGCGACTTCTTCGCTGGCGATGCGCAAGAACAGCTCCGAGCGCTCACGGCATTCCTGCAGCACGTTGTGCGAAAGGATCCGTGGCCCCTGCAGCGAGCCGGGGTCCAGATGGTGTTGCTCCATGGAGCGGCGCCAGGAGTCGAGGATCAGGTCGGGCACAGGCAACTGCGGCAAATGGGCAGCGTTCTTCAAGACCCGGCTGACGCAATCCACGTGCGCCTTCGAGTGTACGGAAAGCATTCAGGCCTCCGGTTCCAGCTTCTTGTCGTTGTGCGGCCATTAAGCGCCGATCAATGCCTGCAGACAAGCGCCAGGGGGAGCACGGCTGCGCGTGAGACGCGACGTCTCACGGTCTCGGTGCCACCCCGTGCAACCTGACATCCGACGTCTCAACCGGGCCTGGCCCGGCGTTGCGATCAGGCGGATGAAAAGCCTCTGCAACGGGCTTCTCCGGCGGTTATTGGAAAACTGGCACCAGGCTTGCTCTAGCCCTGGCAAGCCTGACAACAATAATTCGAGGTGCCTTATGTCCTGCCATTGCGGCTTTGTGCCTGAGCTGTCCCGGAGCGCGCCATGAGCCGCCCGCCGTTGACCGTGGGAATCATCGCCAACCCGGCGTCCGGGCGTGACGTGCGCCGCCTGACCGCCAATGCCGGGCTGTTTTCCAGTACCGATAAGGTCTCGGTGATCCAGCGCCTGCTCGCCGCCTTTGGGGCCACCGGCATCGAGCGGGTGCTGCTGCCCACCGACATGACCGGTATCGCCGCCGCCGTCCAGAAAAACAGCCACAGCCGCCAGGCCCGCGAGAGCCACTGGCCGGCGCTGGAGTTTCTCGACATCACCTTGCGCCAGAGCGTCGCCGACACCCGCCAGGCCGCGCGCCTGATGGCCGAGCGCGGCGTCAGCCTGATCGCCGTGCTCGGCGGCGACGGCACCCACAAGGCGGTGGCCGGCGAGATCGGCGACATCCCCATGCTGACCCTGTCTACCGGCACCAACAACGCTTTCCCGGAACTGCGCGAAGCCACCAGTGCCGGCCTGGCCGGTGGCTTGTACGCCAGCGGACGGATTCCCCCGGCCATCGCCCTGCGTCGCAACAAGCGGTTGGTGGTGCGCGAGCCAAACCGGGGCTTGTGCGAGATCGCTCTGGTGGATGTCGCGGTGTCCTCGTTGCCCTTCATCGGCGCCCGGGCCATTAGCCGAGCCGCGGACCTGGCACAAGTCTTCGTGACTTTTGCCGAGCCGCAATCGATCGGCCTGTCGGCCCTCTGCGGGCTCTGGTTGCCGGTGTCGCGGCAAGCGCCGGGCGGGGCCTGGATGCGCCTCGATGGCCAATCCCCGGAGGCCCTGCTGGTGCCGCTGGCGCCAGGCCTGCTGCAAGGCTGCGGCGTGCTGGCGGCCGGCAGCCTGGAACCCGGCGTCGCCCATGGCCTGGCGCTCGCCAGCGGGACCCTGGCCCTGGACGGCGAGCGCGAGATCGAATTCAACGTCCACGACCGACCCACCGTCACCCTCGATGCCGGCGGCCCGCTGAGCATCGATGTGCATGCGGCCCTGGCCTATGTCGCGCAAGAGCGCCTGCTGGCCATCGGTCGCGAACACCCGCAACACCCCGTGAACCTTCAGTCCCAAGACACTCCTGGAGAATAAAAATGTCGACACCGCTGACTGCTGAAAAATTGCTGCATGCCTACCAGGTGATGCGCACCATCCGCGCCTTCGAAGAGCGCCTGCACGTGGAATTCGCCACCGGCGAGATTCCCGGTTTTGTCCACCTGTACGCCGGCGAGGAAGCGTCGGCCGCCGGGGTCATGGCCCACCTGGGCGATGACGATTGCATTGCCTCCAACCACCGTGGTCACGGTCACTGCATCGCCAAGGGCGTTGATGTGTACGGGATGATGGCCGAGATCTACGGCAAGAAAACCGGGGTCTGCCAGGGCAAGGGCGGCTCCATGCACATCGCCGACTTCGAGAAGGGCATGCTCGGCGCCAACGGCATCGTCGGGGCCGGCGCACCGCTGGTGGTTGGCGCGGCGCTGGCCGCCCGGCTCAAGGGCACCGACAGCGTTGCGGTGGTGTTCTTCGGCGACGGCGGCTCCAACGAAGGGGCGGTGTTCGAAGCGATGAACATGGCCTCGGTGTGGAACCTGCCGTGCCTGTTCATTGCCGAGAACAACGGCTACGCCGAGGCCACTGCCTCCAACTGGTCGGTGGCCTGCGACCATATCGCCGACCGCGCCGCCGGTTTCGGCATGCCCGGGGTCACGGTGGATGGGTTCGACTTCTTTGCCGTCCACGAAGCCGCCGGTGCCGCCGTGGAGCGGGCCCGGGCCGGGGAGGGGCCGTCGCTGATCGAGGTCAAGCTGACCCGCTACTACGGACACTTCGAAGGTGATGCCCAGACCTATCGGGCGCCGGACGAGGTCAAGCATTTCCGTGAGCACAACGACTGCCTGATGCAGTTTCGCGAACGCACCACCCGCGCCGGCTTGCTTGAGGCCAGCCAACTGGACCGCATCGACCAGGAGGTCGAGTCGTTGATCGAGAACGCCGTACGCAAGGCCAAGTCCGACCCCAAGCCGAGCGCGGCCGACCTGCTGACCGACGTCTACGTCTCCTATCCCTGAACGCCCCCCTATAACAAGAATCGAGACTTTCATCATGGCGAGAAAAATCAGTTATCAGCAGGCAATCAACGAAGCCCTGGCCCAGGAAATGCGCCGCGATCCCAGCGTGTTCATCATGGGTGAAGACGTGGCCGGCGGTGCCGGTGCCCCTGGCGAAAACGATGCCTGGGGCGGCGTACTGGGCGTGACCAAGGGCCTCTACCACCAGTTTCCCGGGCGGGTGCTCGACACCCCGTTGTCGGAACTGGGGTATGTCGGCGCGGCGGTGGGGGCGGCGACCTGTGGCGTGCGTCCGGTGTGTGAGTTGATGTTCGTCGACTTCGCCGGTTGCTGCCTGGATCAGATCCTCAACCAGGCCGCTAAATTTCGCTACATGTTCGGCGGCAAGGCCTCCACGCCGCTGGTGATTCGCACCATGGTCGGCGCCGGGCTGCGCGCCGCTGCCCAGCACTCGCAAATGCTCACCTCCCTGTGGACCCACATCCCGGGCCTGAAAGTGGTCTGCCCCTCGTCCCCCTACGACGCCAAGGGCTTGCTGATCCAGGCCATTCGCGACAACGACCCGGTGATTTTCTGCGAGCACAAATTGCTCTACAGCATGCAGGGCGACGTGCCGGAAGAGCTCTACACCATCCCGTTTGGCGAGGCCAACTTCCTGCGCGATGGCAAGGACGTGACCCTGGTGTCCTACGGGCGCACCGTCAACACCGCGATGGACGCGGCCCGCAGCCTGGCCGGGCGCGGTATCGACTGCGAGGTGATCGACCTGCGCACCACCAGCCCGCTGGACGAAGACAGCATCCTCGAAAGCGTCGAGAAGACCGGGCGCCTGGTGGTGATCGACGAAGCCAACCCGCGCTGCTCGATGGCCACCGACATCTCGGCGCTGGTGGTGCAAAAGGCCTTCGGCGCACTCAAGGCGCCGATTGAAATGGTCACCGCGCCGCACACCCCGGTGCCGTTTTCCGATGCCCTGGAAGACCTCTACATCCCTGACGCGGCGAAGATCGAGAACGCCGTGCTCAAGCTGATTGAGTGGAGCAAGCGTTCATGAGCCAGATCCATACCCTGACCATGCCCAAGTGGGGCCTGTCGATGACCGAAGGCCGGGTGGATGCCTGGCTCAAGGAGCCGGGGCAAGCCATCAACAAGGGCGACGAAGTGCTGGACGTGGAGACCGACAAGATCTCCAGCAGTGTCGAGGCGCCGTTTTCCGGGGTGCTGCGACGCCAGATCGCCCGCCAGGACGAAACCCTGGCCGTCGGTGCCTTGCTCGGGATTGTGGTCGAGGGCGACGCCAGCGAGGCCGAGATCGATGCCGTGGTCGAGCAGTTCCAGGCGGCGTTCGTGCCGGGTGCCGGCGCCGAGGAAGACCTGGGACCGAAACCGCAGAAGGTCGAGCTCGATGGCCGGGTGATCCGCTACTTCGAGCGCGGCGCAGGCGGTATCCCGCTGGTGCTGGTGCACGGCTTTGGTGGCGACCTGAACAACTGGCTGTTCAACCACCAGGCCCTGGCGGCCGAACGCCGGGTGATCGCCCTGGACCTGCCCGGGCATGGCGAGTCGAGCAAGCAACTGCAACGCGGCGACCTGGATGAGTTGAGCGGCGTGCTGCTGGCCTTGCTCGATCACCTGGATATCGCCCAGGTGCACCTGGTGGGCCATTCCATGGGCGGCGCGGTGTCCTTGAATGCGGCGCGCCTGGCGCCCCAGCGGGTGCGCTCGCTGAGCCTGATCGGCAGCGCCGGCCTGGGCCCGCAAATCAACGGCGACTACCTGCAAGGCTTCATCGAAGCAGGCAACCGCAATGCCCTCAAGGCGCCGCTGGTGCAACTGTTCTCCAACGCCGAGCTGGTCAACCGGCAGATGCTCGAAGACATGCTCAAGTACAAGCGCCTGGAAGGGGTCGACGATGCGCTGCGGCAACTCGCGGCCACGCTGTTTCATGCGGGCCGGCAACAAGTCGACCTGCGTGCCGTGGTGCAGGACGCCCGGCACCCGGTGTTGGTGATCTGGGGCAGCGACGACGCGATCATTCCGGCGGCCCATAGCCAAGGCCTGGCAGCCCAGGTCGAGATCCTGCCGGGCCAGGCGCACATGGTGCAGATGGAAGCGGCGGAGCAGGTCAACTGCTTGCTCCTGGACTTCGTGCAGAGCCACTGAACGCGCTCCCGGTGACCCGCGACGGTCACCGGCAGCCTTTGTTTTCAAGGAGATTTCACCATGAGCCTGATCAATAACCCGCCCCGCAGCATGCGCGCCGCCGTCTGGCATGGCCGCCACGATATCCGGGTCGAAGACGTACCGTTGCCCGTGGCGCCTCCCGCCGGTTGGGTGCAGATCCGCGTCGAGTGGTGCGGCATCTGTGGTTCCGACCTGCACGAGTATGTGGCCGGGCCGGTGTTCATCCCGGTGGACGCGCCGCATCCGCTGACCGGGATCAAGGGCCAGTGCATCCTCGGTCACGAGTTCTGTGGCGAGATCGTCGAAATCGGCGCCGGGGTCGAGGGCTTCAGTGTTGGCGAGCCGGTGGCCGCCGATGCCTGCCAGCATTGCGGCACCTGTTACTACTGCACCCACGGGCTGTACAACATCTGCGAGAACCTGGCTTTCACCGGCCTGATGAACAACGGTGCCTTTGCCGAACTGGTCAACGTGCCGGCCAACCTGCTGTACAAGCTGCCGGCCAACTTTCCCGCCGAAGCCGGGGCGCTGATCGAGCCCTTGGCCGTGGGCATGCACGCGGTGAAAAAGGCCGGCAGCCTGCTGGGGCAGAACGTGGTGGTGGTTGGTGCCGGGACCATCGGCCTGTGCACCATCATGTGTGCCAAGGCCGCCGGAGCGGCACAGGTGATCGCCCTGGAAATGTCCGGAGCGCGCAAGGCCAAGGCGCTGGAGGTGGGCGCCAGTCATGTGCTCGATCCCCAGGAGTGTGATGCCCTGGCCGAGGTCCGGCGCCTGACAGGGGGCCTGGGGGCCGATGTCAGTTTCGAATGCATCGGCAACAAGCACACGGCCAAGCTGGCCATCGACCTGATCCGCAAGGCTGGCAAGTGCGTGTTGGTGGGCATCTTCGAGGAGCCCAGCGAGTTCAACTTTTTCGAGCTGGTGGCCACCGAGAAACAGGTGCTTGGCGCGCTGGCCTACAACGGCGAGTTCGCCGACGTGATCGCCTTTATCGCCGACGGCCGCCTGGACATCACGCCGCTGGTGACTGGGCGCATCCAGTTGGAGCAGATCGTCGGCCAGGGTTTCGAGGAGCTGGTCAACAACAAGGAGCACAACGTCAAGATCATCGTCTCACCCAGCCGTATCTAAAACCCCCCGGGAGGGCGCTTAATCGAGGGACCGCCCGGCGAGCTGGGCCTCAATCAGTTGGCACAGGCTGCGTACCGCTGCCGGCATGGCGTCTGCCGCGGTGTTGCCAAAACCCAGCAGGAGTCCATGGCGCGCCGCGGTCGGGCGCGTCACCCACAGGCTCGACAAGGACCCTGCGCCGATCTGCCGGCGGCGTGCGGCCAGGGTCAGCGCCTGGTCGTCACAGCCTTCAGGCAAGTACGCCAGCAGGTGCAAGCCGGTGGCCGCCGTCGCCACTGAAAGCAGACCATCGGCGTGGCTGTCGAGGGCTGCGAGCAAGGCGGCGCGGCGCTCGCTATAGAGTGCCTTGGCGCGGCGAATATGACTGCCCAGGTGGCCGTTGCCAATGAAGTCGGCGGCCGTCGCCTGCAATGACTTAGGCACCCGATGCCCGCTGCCGTTGCGCACCCGTTGCAGGACATCCACCAAGCCCTCGGGCGCCACCAGGAACCCCAGGCGCAGGCCGGGGATCAACAGCTTGCTCAAGGTGCCCACATATATCACCCGGCCGTTGTGGCCATCCAGCGCCTTGAGCGCAGGGGTCGGTCCACAGTCGTAGCGGAACTCGCTGTCGTAGTCGTCTTCGAGGATCAGCGCATTGGCTTGGTCTGCCCATTGCAGCAGGGCCAGGCGCCGGGCCAGGCTCATGGTCACGCCGGTGGGGTATTGGTGCGAGGGCGACACCAGTGCCAGCCGGGCATCGGGGGCCAGGCGGCGACCGGCCTGCACGTCCAGGCCCTCGGCATCCACCGGCACGCCGACGGTTTCCAGCCCGGCGAGGATCAGGCTGCGGTACGTCGCATCGTAGCCGGGGTTTTCGACCCAGGCCCGCTCGCCACGGTCGGTGAGGGCGAGCGCGGCGATCGAGACCGCGGCCTGGGCGCCGGGGGTGATGATGATCTGCTCGGCCGTACAGACCACACCACGGGCCACTCCCAGATACTCCGCCAGGGCCTGGCGCAAGGGCAGCGAGCCCTGGGGATCGCCGTAGGACGAGTGAGTCGGCAGCCGGCCACGCCAGAATCGCCCTTCGAGTCGGCCCCACAGGGCATAGGGGAAGGCATCCAGGGCAGGAAGGCCGGGGGTCAGCGGCCAGTCGGGATGCCCCAGCGACATGGAGTCCGGCCCGGCCAGTTGCCGGGCGCGCAAGGAGCCGCCCAGTAACCCCGGCGGCGCGGTGGGCGAGGGCGGCGGCCGGGCGTTGATCCGGCTCGCGACATAGGTGCCGGCCCCTTGTCGTGCCTCGCAGAATCCCTCGGCCAGCAGTTGCTCGTAGACCCCGGTCACGGTCATGCGCGACACCCCCAACTCCTGCGCCAGCAGGCGCGAGGCGGGCAGGCGGATGCCGGGCTTCAAGGTGCCGTCGGCGACCCCCTTGCGGAAAAACCGCAGCAGTTGTTCGCGCAATGTCAGCGGGCTGTCGGGGCTGGGGACAAAGGCGTTCCAGACCGGGTAAGCGGTCGCGCGGGTCTTCATGGGCAAGGGACAGCCAAAGGGAAAGTGGTCTAATTTATCTGCTGGAAGTGGATATTTCAAACAGTCCATTTTGTCCCGATACTGGCGCCACTGTTAGCCCAGCTCCCCAGGCCAGGCCTGGTGGCGCGCACGTTTGAAGGTCAATCACGGATGAACCACAGCGCTGTTGCCTTACCCCTGAAGTCCAGCGATCTGCTGCCCCCGATCGTGGCGGCCCTGATCTCGGTGATCGTCAATTACGGCGGCACTTTCATCCTGGTATTCCAGGGCGCCACGGCCGCCGGACTCAGTCCTGAGTTGACCGCCTCGTGGATCTGGTCGATCTCGATCGGGGTCGGCTTGACCGGGGCCTGGTTGAGCTACCGCTACCGCGAGCCGATCATCACAGCCTGGTCGACCCCCGGTGCGGCCTTTCTGATCACGGTGCTGCCCCACACGCCTTTTGCCGAAGTCATCGGAGCCTACCTGCTATCGGCCGCTGGTTTCGTGATATTGGGGTTGTCGGGCTACTTCGAGCGGCTGGTCAGGCTGATTCCGCCGGGGATTGCCGCAGGTCTGCTGGCGGGCATTCTGTTGCGCTTCGGCATGGGCGCGTTTGGTGGCGCGAGTGTCGATCCGCTGCTGGTGGGCGTGCTGATTGTCAGCTACGGCGTACTACGTCGTTTCACCGCCCGCTACGCCATAGTCGGCGTGCTGCTGATCGGTATCGCGCTACTGCTGGGGATGGGCCAGGTCAGTTTCGACCGTGTCGAGTTGAGCCTGGCAGCGCCGGTCTGGACCACGCCTGAGTTTTCCGTCAACGCGCTGCTCAGCGTCGCCTTGCCGTTGTTTCTGATCACCCTCACCGGGCAATACATGCCGGGCATGCTGGTGTTGCGCAACGACGGTTTCACCACCAGCGCCAACCCGATTATCACGATGACGGGGCTGGGGTCATTGCTGATGGCGCCGTTCGGCTCCCACGCGTTCAACGTGGCGGCGATCACGGCTGCTATCTGCACCGGCCCGGAGTCCCACGAAGAGCCCGGTAAACGCTACATCGCCGGCCTCGCCTGCGGGCTGTTCTATGTGCTGGTGGGGGTATTCGGCACTACCCTGGCCACCTTGTTCGTGGTCCTGCCAGCCACCTTTATCAGCACGTTGGCCGGCCTGGCCTTGCTGGGGGCAATAGGGGGCAGCCTGGCGACGGCGGTGAGTGATGTGCGAGGACGGGAAACGGCGTTGATCACCTTTTTGGCGACCGCGGCCAATGTCACCCTGCTCGGGCTGGGCGGGGCATTCTGGGGGGTGTTGGTGGGGCTGGCGATGCATGGCTTGATCCATGCCGGGGTGCGGGTGAAGCGCGGGTAAAGGTTGCAGTGTGACCGTGGGAGCTGCCGCAAGGCAGCTCCCTGAAGACCACCAATCAGTGGTTTTTGTTTTTGTGCTTGTTCTTGTGTTTGTGCTTATGGCTGTTGCCGCCAGAGCTGTGATGATCGTCGTCATCGGCCAGGTTGTTGCCAACCGCGCCGCCCGCGGCACCGCCAAGGCCGGCGCCGATGGTCGAGCCGGTGGAGCCGCCCAACTGGTTACCGATCACCGAGCCACCGGCTGCGCCGAGGCCGCCACCAATCGCGGCTTCATTCTTGTTGCCTTTGGGGGCGGCGATGGCACCGCCCGCAGCACCGCCAACACCCGCGCCAATCGCCGCGCCAGTGCTGCCGCCGATCTGTTGGCCGAGGACGTTACCCAGCGCACCACCTATCCCGCCGCCGACGGCAGCAGTGCCATCTCCGGCAGCCATGGCGCCTTGGGTGATCAGAATGCCTAGAGCAAGAGTAGACAGGATCAATCGCATGATGGGGGTCTTCCGTGTGTTCACGCTGTGGGGGGAAACTTGAAGTTTAGAGGGCGCGGCGTCGATAAAGTTCGACCCGCACCCACTCAAGCCTCAGTTGTCATAGCCCAGGTTGGGTGCCAGCCAACGCTCGCTCACGCTCAATTCCTGGCCTTTGCGGGCGGTGTAGCTCTGCACCTGATCCTTGTCGATCTTGCCCACGGCAAAATACTGCGCCTGCGGATGGGCGAAGTACCAGCCGCTGACCGCAGCTGCCGGGAACATCGCATAGTGCTCGGTGAGGAACACGCCGCTGCGGCCGGCCTTGAGCTCCGAGGCTTGCGGGTCGAGTAGCTTGAACAGGGTCGACTTCTCGGTGTGATCCGGGCAGGCCGGGTAGCCGGGGGCAGGGCGGATACCGCTGTACTGCTCCTTGATCAGCGCCTCGTTGTCCAGCACTTCGTCCTTGGCATAACCCCAGTGTTCCTTGCGCACCTGTTGGTGCAGCCACTCGGCGCAGGCCTCGGCCAGGCGGTCGGCCAGGGCCTTGACCATGATCGAGTTGTAGTCGTCGCCCGCGTCCTGGTAGGCCTTGGCCACTTCCTCGGCGCCGATCCCGGCGGTGGTGATGAAGCCACCGACGTAGTCGGTGACGCCGCTGTCCTTGGGTGCAACGAAGTCGGCCAGGGAAAAGTTCGGCTTGCCGTCGGTCTTGATGATCTGCTGGCGCAGGTGGTGCAGGCGGGCGATTGGCTTGCCGTCGTCGCCGTAGACTTCCAGGTCGTCGTCGTGCACCTGGTTGGCCGGCCAGAAGCCGAACACCGCACGGGCGCTGATCAGTTTCTCGTCGATCAGCTTGGCGAGCATCTCCTGGGCATCGGCGTACAGCGCGGTAGCGGCTTCACCCACCACTTCGTCCTGCAGGATGCGCGGGAATTTGCCGGCCAGGTCCCAGGAAATGAAGAACGGTGTCCAGTCGATGTATTCCGCCAGGACCTTCAGGTCAATGTTGTCCAGGACCTTGGCGCCGGTGAAGGTCGGCTTCACCGGTACGTAGCTGCTCCAGTCGAACTGCGGCTTCTTGGCAATCGCCGCTGGGTAGCTCAGGCGTTCGGTGCGGGCGCTACGGTTGGCGGTACGCTCGCGGACTTCGATGTATTCCTCGCGGGTTTTCGCGACGAAACCGGCCTTCAGTTCCTTGGACAGCAACTGCGTGGCCACGCCCACCGCACGGGAAGCGTCGGTGACGTAGACCACTGCGTCGTTGCTGTACTTGGGTTCGATCTTCACCGCCGTGTGGGCCTTGGAGGTGGTCGCGCCACCGATCATCAGCGGCAGGTGGAAGTCCTGGCGCTGCATCTCGCGGGCGACGTGGACCATCTCGTCCAGCGATGGGGTGATCAGGCCGGACAGGCCGATGATGTCGCACTTCTGTTCCTTGGCCACCTGCAGGATCTTCTCCGCCGGGACCATCACGCCGAGGTCGACGATGTCGTAGCCGTTGCACCCCAGGACCACGCCGACGATGTTCTTGCCGATGTCGTGCACGTCGCCTTTCACGGTGGCCATGAGGATCTTGCCCTTGGCCTCCGGTTTGTCGCCTTTTTCCAGTTCGATGAACGGAATCAGGTGGGCTACGGCCTGCTTCATTACCCGGGCGGACTTCACCACCTGGGGCAGGAACATCTTGCCGGCGCCAAACAGGTCGCCGACGATGTTCATGCCGGACATCAACGGGCCTTCGATGACTTCGATCGGCCGGGCGAAGGACTGGCGCGACTCTTCGGTGTCTTCGACGATGTGGGTGGTGATGCCCTTGACCAACGCGTGTTCCAGGCGCTTGTTGACGGCCCAGCCGCGCCATTCCTCGGTCTCGGCTTCCTTGACGCTGCCATCGCCCTTGTACTTGTCGGCGATGGCGAGGAGGGCGTCGGTGCCGTTCGGAGTACGGTTGAGCACCACGTCTTCCACGGCGTCGCGCAGCTCGCTCGGGATCTGGTCGTAGATCTCCAGTTGGCCGGCGTTGACGATGCCCATGGTCAGGCCGTTGCGGATCGCGTACAGCAGGAACACCGAGTGGATCGCCTCGCGCACCGGGTTGTTGCCACGGAACGAGAACGACACGTTGGACACCCCGCCCGACGTCAGGGCGTAGGGCAGTTCGTCACGGATGTAGGCGCAGGCGTTGATGAAGTCGACCGCGTAGTTGTTGTGCTCCTCGATGCCGGTGGCGACGGCAAAGATGTTCGGGTCGAAGATGATGTCTTCCGGTGGGAAGTCCACTTCGTTGACCAGGATGTCGTAGGAGCGCTTGCAGATTTCTTTCTTGCGCGCTTCGGTGTCGGCCTGGCCGGCCTCGTCGAAGGCCATCACCACCACGGCGGCGCCGTAGCGCTTGCAGAGCTTGGCGTGGTGAATGAACTGCTCGACGCCTTCCTTCATGCTGATGGAGTTGACGATGCCCTTGCCCTGGATGCACTTGAGGCCGGCTTCGATCACTTCCCATTTCGAGGAGTCGATCATGATGGGCACGCGGGAGATGTCCGGCTCGCCGGCAATCAGATTGAGGAAGGTGACCATGGCCTTCTTCGAATCGAGCATGCCCTCGTCCATGTTGATGTCGATCACCTGGGCGCCGGCTTCCACCTGCTGCAGGGCGACTTCGAGGGCTTCGGTGTAGTTGTCTTCGCGAATCAGCCGGGCGAACTTGGCGGAACCGGTGATGTTGGTCCGCTCGCCGACGTTGACGAACAGCGAGTTGCGATCGATGGTGAAGGGCTCCAGGCCCGACAAGCGGCAAGCCTTGGGGATTTCTGGAATCTGCCGCGGGGCATAGCCGGCAACGGCCTTGGCGATGGCCTCGATGTGCCCCGGCGTGGTGCCGCAGCAACCGCCGACGATGTTGAGGAAGCCGCTTTGGGCGAATTCTTCGATGACCCTGGCGGTTTCCTCCGGCAGTTCGTCGTACTCGCCAAACTCGTTCGGCAGGCCGGCGTTGGGGTGCGCCGAGACATGGGTGTTGGCCTTGTTCGACAGCTCTTCGAGGTACGGACGCAGCTCACTGGCACCCAGGGCGCAGTTCAGGCCGACGGAAATCGGCTTGGCGTGGGCAATCGAGTTCCAGAAGGCTTCGGTGGTCTGCCCCGACAGGGTGCGACCGGAAGCATCGGTGATGGTCCCGGAAATCATGATCGGCAGTTCGAAACCCAGCTCCTCGAACACGCCCTGCACAGCGAAAATCGCCGCCTTGGCGTTGAGGGTGTCGAAAATGGTCTCGATCAGGATCAGGTCGGCGCCGCCCTCGATCAGGCCCTTGGCGGCTTCGGTGTAGTTCTCCACCAACTCGTCGAAGGTCACGTTGCGGTAGCCGGGGTTGTTGACGTCTGGCGACAGCGAGCAGGTGCGGCTGGTCGGCCCGATCACGCCCGCGACGAAACGCGGCTTGTCCGGGGTTTCCAGGGTTTTGGCGTCGGCCACCTTGCGTGCCAGGCGCGCACCTTCTACGTTCAATTCGTAGGCCAGGCCCTGCATGCCGTAGTCGGCCAGGGATACCTGGGTGGCGTTGAAGGTGTTGGTTTCGAGAATGTCGGCGCCGGCATCCAGGTAGGCTTTCTCGATGGAGCCGATCACGTCCGGGCGAGTCAGGACCAGCAGGTCGTTGTTGCCCTTGACGTCGCTTGGCCAGTCGGCGAAGCGTTTGCCGCGATAATCCTGTTCCTCGAGCTTGTAGCTCTGGATCATCGTGCCCATGCCGCCATCGAGAATCAGGATACGTTCTTTGAGGGCTTGCTTGAGAACGTGGAGGCGAGCACTGCGATCGGACATGGGGACTACCTGGTCAGGCGATTACGAAGGGCCGGAATCATAACAAACCTGTGCGCTATTGGGGCATGAGCAGGATTTGCATGAATATCGCTCATGTTGGAGGTGGAGCCGGACCGGTAGAATCGCGGCGTTTTTCATGATCGGGACCAGGGACATGTCGTATCGCGTTTTCATCAGCCTTTTTGCGCTGCTCATCAGCAGTGCCGCCTTTGCCCAGGGACCGGCGCCGGCGATTTCCTATACCCGCGACATTCAACCGATCTTCACGCAAAAGTGCGTGGCCTGCCACGCCTGCTACGACTCCGCCTGCCAGCTCAACCTGGGCAGTGGCGAAGGCGCAGCGCGGGGCGCGACCAAGATCCCGGTGTACGCCGGCGACCGTAGCAAGGCTGCGAACCCGACGCGGCTTTATTATGACGCGTTCGGCAAGGCGGCCTGGCAACACAAGGACTTCTACTCGGTACTGGATGCCCAGGGCAGCCAGGCCGCGCTGATGGCGCGCATGCTCGAACTGGGCCATCAGACTCCGTTGCAACCCAACGCCAAGCTGCCGCAAGAGATCGTCCTGGGCCTGAACCGGGCCAACATGTGCCCGCAGCCAGGGGAGTTCGACGCCTATGCCAAACAGCACCCCAAGGAGGGCATGCCGCTGGCGGTGACCGGCCTGACCACGGCGCAGTACCAGACCCTGCAGCGCTGGCTGGCGTCCGGGGCGCCCATCGATGAACAAGGCCTGGCTCCCAGCGCCCAGGAAGCACTGCAGATCGTGCAGTGGGAAAATCTGCTCAACGCTCCCGGCGCCCGGGAAAGCCTGGTGGCGCGCTGGCTGTATGAGCACTTGTTCCTGGCCCACCTGTACTTCAAGGATGGCGAGCAGGGTCACTTCTTCCAGTGGGTGCGTTCGCGCACGCCCACCGGCCAGCCGATCGACCTGATCAACAGCCGGCGGCCCAACGATGACCCGGGGACCCAGGTGTATTACCGCCTGTGGCCAGTGCAAGGGGTGATCGTGCACAAGACCCACATCACCTATCCCTTGAGCCCGGGGAAAATGGCCCGGATCAAGAGCCTGTTCTACAGCGGCAACTGGCAGGTCGACGCCTTGCCCGGCTATGGTCCGGAACGCCGTGCCAACCCGTTCGAGACCTTCCAGGCGATTCCGGCCCAGGCCCGCTACCAGTTCATGCTCGATAACGCCGAGTACTTTGTGCGCACTTTCATTCGTGGGCCGGTGTGCCGCGGACAGATCGCCACCGATGTGATCCGTGACCATTTCTGGGCCATGTTCCAGGCGCCGGAACATGACCTGTATATCGTCGACCCGAACTACCGCGGCCAGGCCACGCCGTTGCTGGCGATGCCCGGGCAGAACGACGACGTCGGCAGTGTGCTGAGCCTGTGGCACGCCTACCGCGACAAGCGCAACGAGTACGAAACCCTGCGCCAGGATGCCTACGCCGATGCCCCGGCGCCGAGTTGGTCGTCCTTGTGGGCGGGTAACGACAACGCCTTGCTGAGCATCTTTCGCCACTTCGACAGTGCCTCGGTGACCAAGGGCCTGATCGGCGACGTACCGCAGACCCTGTGGCTGTTCGACTTCCCGTTGCTGGAGCGCACCTATTACCAGTTGGCGGTAAATTTCGACGTGTTCGGCAACGTGTCCCACCAGGCCCAGACCCGCCTGTATTTCGACCTGATCAGGAATGGCGCCGAGCAGAATTTCCTGCGCTTGATGCCCGCCGACTCCCGCGACGATTACCTCGACGATTGGTACCAGAACAGCGGCAAGTTCAAGATGTGGATGGATTACGCCAGCATCGACAACGACACGCCGACCGCGCTCAAGCTTGCGCCGAAAGACCCCAAACGCGACTTCGTCCAGCAGTTGCTGGCCCGTAATGGCGACCTCAACGCCCGGCCGGATCCGATCAACCGCTGCAGTGGCGCCTACTGTTCCCGGCCGAACATCGACCCGGCCCTGCAGAATGCCGAGCAAACCCTGAGCCGCCTGACGTCACGCCCGGCGGCTGGGTTGAAGGTGATCGAGCAGATGCCGGAAGCGACCATGCTGCGCATCGAAACCAGCGATGGCAAACGTGAGGTCTACAGCCTGCTGCGCAACCGCGCCCACAGCAACGTGGCGTTCATGCTCGGCGAGTCGCTGCGTTATCAGCCCGGATTGGACACCATGACCTTGTATCCGGGGGTGCTCAGCAGCTATCCGAACTTCATGTTCAACATCCCGGCCGACGAAGTGCCGGAATTCGTCGAAGACATGGAGAACGCCAAGGACGCCCAGCGTTTTGAACGAATCGTCGGGCGCTGGGGTATTCGCCGCAGCCACCCGCAGTTCTGGGTGTATTTCCACGATTTGAGCCAGTACCTCCATGAGACCGACCCGGTGGAAGAGGGCGTGCTGGACATGAACCGCTACGAGAACCTCTGACCCAAACCTGCTGCAGGAGTTGGCAAGCCGGCTCCTGCAGCAGCTGTTTCCGACAGGGCTTTATCCCGACAAAAATACTGGGACTTTGTCCGGCGCCATGATTGGCGTAAACTGCGCCCAAGCCTGCGAGGAATTTCCATGACCGCCATTACCATTACCGACGCCGCCCACGATTATCTGGCTGATCTGCTCTCCAAGCAGAACACCCCGGGGATCGGCATTCGGGTCTTTATCACCCAGCCTGGCACCCAGTACGCCGAAACCTGCATTGCCTACTGCAAGCCGGGCGAAGAAAAACCTGAAGACACCGCACTGGGGCTCAAAAGCTTCACCGCCTACATCGACTCGTTCAGCGAGGCCTTCCTCGACGACGCCGTGGTCGACTACGCCACCGACCGCATGGGCGGCCAACTGACCATCAAGGCGCCGAACGCCAAAGTACCGATGGTCAACGCCGACAGTCCGATCAACGAGCGCATCAACTACTACCTGCAAACCGAAATCAACCCGGGGCTGGCCAGCCACGGCGGTCAGGTCAGCCTGATCGACGTCGTGGACGACGGCATTGCCGTGTTGAAGTTCGGTGGCGGCTGCCAGGGCTGCGGCCAGGCGGACGTGACCTTGCGCGAAGGCATCGAGCGCACCCTGCTGGAGCGCGTTCCCGAGCTCAAGGGCGTGCGCGACGTGACCGACCACACGCAGAAAGAAAACGCCTACTACTAAGGTGTTCGCTGCGAGATGAAAAAACGGCGCCCGTGAGCGCTACTGCCGATCAGTTAAGAAGAAACGAGCACCTATGTGGGAGCGAGCTTGCTCGCGATGAACTTGAAAGCGCCGCGTGTTTATCTATTTACGCGTTATCGTTCACGTCCATCGCGAGCAAGCTCGCTCCTACAATGGGCAGCGTCGCTTAACTGATCGGCATTAGCCCGTGAGCGCCGTTTTTTTATGGCCAACCCTTGTGGAACCTGTAGCAGCTGCCGAGCCCGCGAGGCTGCGTTCGGCTGCGAAGCAGCCGCCAAGGACCCGCACCAACCTGGCGAGGACTGCGTCCTCGAACGCAGCCTCGCCAGCTCGGCAGCTGCTACAAACCCTTCAGGGCCGGTACAGATGCGCGTGCCCGGCCCGGTACAGCGACGACTCGCTGAAGGTGTCCGCTGCCAGCACCCGGCCCACCAGGATCAGCGCCGTGCGTCGGAATCCCTTGGCCTGGACCTTGTCGACGATGTCGTCGAGGGTGCCCAGGACCCAGTCCTGATCCGGCCAACTGGCCTTGTGCACCACGGCAATGGGGCAGTCGGCGCCGTAGTGGGGCAGCAGTTCGGCGACGATTTTCGCCAGGTGGTTGATCCCCAGGTGAATCGCCATGGTCGTGCCATGCCGGGCCAGGCTGGCGAACTCCTCACCGGCCGGCATCGTGGTTTTATCGGCGTAGCGGGTCAGGATCACGCTTTGCGCGATGTCCGGCAGGGTCAGTTCGACCCCCAGCAACGCCGCACAGGCCGCCGTGGCCGTGACGCCGGGGATGATTTCGAAGGGGATGCCCAGCGCGCGCAGATGGCGGATCTGCTCGCCAATCGCCCCGTACAGGCTCGGGTCTCCGGAATGCACGCGTGCCACGTCGTGACCCTGGGCGTGGGCTTGGCTGATCAACTCGATGATCTGTTCCAGGTGCAGTTCGGCACTGTTGACCACCTGGTGCGCCCGGTGCCCCTGGAGCACTGCTTCAGGCACCAGTGAGCCGGCGTAGATGATCACCGGGCAGCTGTGAATCAGCCGTTGGCCCTTGACGGTGATCAGTTCCGGGTCGCCGGGACCTGCGCCGATGAAGTAGACGGTCATGGCCGGCTCCTGTGAAAAAAACGACAAGGCAGGGCTTCAGATGAAGTTTGCTCATGATCGAAAGGGTGGATTATCGGGATTTTACGAAGCGCAGGCCAATGCAAAGGTGGCCTGGGCGTATTTCTGCCGGCAAATCAGCAGGGTTGCCGGGGCCTGGGCCAGTTGTTCGGCCAGGGCCAGGGCGGCGCTTTCGGCCACGCCATAACAACCGGTGCGTTCGAAGGCGATCTGCGATTGGTGGCTGAGGCGGGCTTGATACTGGGCCAGTTGTTCGCTGCTGAAGTACATCAGCGGCAGTCCCAGTTGGGCGGCCAGTTCAAGCAGTCCAGGCTCCTCGCGCTTGAGGTCGATGCTGGCCAGGGCCTTGATCGAGTGCAGGTCGATCTGGTTCGCCTGCAGGGCCTGATCAAGTAACGCGCGCAGCGTGCTCGCTGGGCAGCCACGCTGGCAGCCCAGGCCGACCACCAGGGTCGGCGCTGCGCGGGTGTCACTCATGCAGGCAACTGGTCTGCGCTTTTGCGGCGGAACAACCAGGCGCTGAGCACGCCCAGGGCCAGCCAGAAAGCCACGTTGGTCAGTTGCGAAGCGATTTTGAACTGCGTTTCCAGTTCTTCCGGCGCCAGCATCGAATGCACGGTCGGTTGGGGCGCGCCGATCACATGGGGTACCGCCAGGATCGCAACGCCCAGCAGCTTGAGCAGCCAGTTGCGGCCGAACGCGATCAGGGCAATGCCGGCGGCGGTCGAGGCCGCCGTACCGATCCACCACATCTGCCGTTGGCCCAGGTCGGCCGCGGCGGTGCCCGGCAACTCGGGTGGCAGGCCGAGGGTCGGTGCCAGGACGAAGGTGGCATAACCGGCCAGGCCCCAGAGCAGGCCCTGGGAAGTGCGGGTCGGCGCGCGCAGGGTGTAGAGGCCGGCCAGCATCAGGGCAAAACCGACGGCCACCACCAGGTTGCCGCCCGTGGTCGATAGCACACGCTGCCAGCCGTCTTCCGGTTCCCAGGCTTCGCCGTCATGGCTGTGGGCCGCGGTGCCGGCGGCGTGTTCATGGACTTCTGCTGCCGCGGGTGCGGACTGTTCGTAAGTCTCGGCCTGCAGAATCAGCGGGGCGACCCAGAAACTCTGCAACAGCGTCAGCAGCAGGGCGGCCAGCAGCCCACTGAAACCTGCGGTTTGTGCAATACGCTTGATCATCTGGGCAGGTCTCAGTGGCACGGGAAGGCGGCGCTGTGGCGGGTATCGTGGGCGGCGTTATGCACGGCCTCGATATGGGAGAACCCGGCGAAGTACACCAGGCACACACCCAGGATCGATGCGCCGATGGCGGCAACGAGGCGGTGGCCCAGGGTGGTGCTGGCGGTGGCGTGGCGGGTGCTGGTGATGGTCGACATGGCGCTTCCCTCTGGTCAGTCAGGGGTGAAACGTGCGCATGCAAACCTCCGCGAGCCGGGCACGCAGAGACTTGAACAGCGCCCGCCCACCGCGGGTTTGTTAGCTATGTGTTGCGGGCCGGTCTCCGGGCTCACGAGGGGCGGGCTGTGGCCACACCTGCAAGAATCGCCTTCCCATGCCGTACGACTGGCACAGTGGATCTGACTCTTCGCTCGCTTACCGTTGCGGGGGCAGCACCGGACTGACATGGCTTTGCAGTAAAGCACATGATTCACCGGTTTCCCGTTTCACCCTGTGAAGGGCACCCGTAACAAGGTGTGTAGGAGAGCATGGGCGGGGGATTGGCGTCAATTGGCATGGGTTCTCAATTGGGGGTCTGAGTCGCCGCCATCGCGGCATAGGTATCTACACAACTGTGATGCGACGTTGCACCTGTGGAGAGAGAACCTGCTTGGGTCGTGACCTCTGGGCCGACCAGGATGTTGGATCAGGCCGAGTACATATCCATTTCTTCGGTAACGGCCTCCTATGGTTCCGCCTGACGGCGGCTCACTTTTGAACAGCCGGAATGCCGGCCCAGGCAAAAGTAAGCAAAACGCTCTTGCCCCACCACTCGGTGCCTCGCTTAGGCTCGGCATGCCCGTACTCCGACATTGATTTGGGGGGCCGCCGCAATGGGCCCTCCCTGGCCCAGTGCGGCTAAACCGGCGTCCTGCCGGTTTACCCCCCAAATCAATATCGGACTCCGGCCAGCGTGGTTAACGGGGCGCCTAAGATCAAAAACAAAGCGAGGCGGCCTAAAAGCCGACCTGATCGCTAGGGCATGCGCGGTGTAGCTTCTACTTCCTAAGACGCTGACGAAGTCAGCAATCTTTTGATCTGGCTCTGGCTCTGGCTCTGGCTCTGGCTCTGGCTCTGGCTCTGGCTCTGGCTCTGGCTCTGGCTCTGGCTTTTGATCCTGGGCGCCCCGTTAACCACGCTGGCCGAACGCAGGCTTGAATCCGTGGGTAACCCGGCAGGACGCCGGGTTAGCCGCCCCGCGCCATGGATGGCGCGTGGCGGCGGCCCACGGATTCAAGCCTGCGTGAGGGAACACCGAGCCTAAGCGAGGTGCCGAGTGGTGGGGCAAGAGCCTTTTGCTTACTTTTGGGCTCCTCCAAAAGTGAGCCGCTGTAAAAGCGGAACCATAGGAGGCCGTTACCGAAGAAATGGATATGTACTCGGTCTAGTCCAACACCCCAGAGGCCGCCACGGTAGCAAACTCCCTCGCCACAGACCGCTACAAAGTTGTGTAGATACCTATGCCCATCGCGGGCAAACCCGCTGCCACCAGTGTTCCCACTCCCCTGTAGGAGCAAGGCTTGCCCGCGATGGCGGCATTCCTGGCGCCACAGAACACGGCATGAACATTGACCCGCCCCGACGCGATGCGTAGCCTTGCGCCTTCGAGGTTCTTTGGCGCGTGCGCCGAAGCTAAGAAGGGAACGCGGTTGATGCCGCGGCTGCCCCCGCAACTGTGAACGGTGCTGTTTCTGCCAGGCCACTGCACGCTTGATCTCAAGCGGCGGGAAGGCGCAGGAACCGCCAGTCGAAAGACCGGCCCACCGTCAGCCAGGAGACCTGCCTCGATCCAGATTCTCACTACAACCGGGCGGGGTGATCCGGTGGCGAACGCTTTCCGCACGCCTGCGCGTTGTGGCTTCTCGTCCCGTATGCCCGCCACCTTGCCAAAGGGCATCCGATGAAAACACTGGCCAAACTCCCCGTCACCATCGTCACCGGCTTCCTCGGCTCGGGTAAAACCACCTTGCTGCGGCACATGCTCGACAACGCCCAGGGTCGTCGCATTGCGGTGATCGTCAACGAGTTCGGCGAGCTGGGCATCGACGGCGACATCCTCAAGCAGTGCACCATCGGTTGCACCGAAGAAGAAGCTACAGGCCGGGTGTATGAGCTGGCCAACGGCTGCCTGTGCTGCACCGTCCAGGAAGAGTTTTTCCCGGTGATGCGCGAACTGGTGGCCCGTCGCGGCGACCTCGACCACATCCTCATCGAAACCTCCGGCCTGGCCTTGCCCAAGCCACTGGTCCAGGCCTTCCAGTGGCCGGAAATCCGCAGTGCCTGCACAGTCGACGCGGTGATCACCGTGGTCGACAGCCCGGCCGTGGCCGCTGGCACCTTCGCCGCCTTCCCGGACCAGGTCGACGCCCAGCGCAAACTCGACCCGAACCTGGACCACGAGTCACCGCTGCACGAACTGTTCGCCGACCAACTGGCCAGTGCCGACCTGGTAATCCTCAACAAGGCCGACCTGATCAGCCCTGAAGACCTGGCCCGGGTACGCCTGGAAGTTGCCGAGGAGCTGCCGCCAGCGGTCAAGATCATCGAAGCCAGCAGCGGGCGCTTGCCGCTCGACGTGCTGATTGGCCTGGGTGCCGGTTCCGAAGAACACATCGACAGCCGCCACAGCCATCACGATCACCATCACGACGGTGATGATCACGATGACCACGATCACGACGCCTTTGACTCGATCTCCATCGAACTGCCGCAAGCCGACGAAAGCCTGCTGCTCGATGCCTTGACCCAACTGGTGGTCCAGCACGACATCCTGCGGGTCAAGGGTTTCGCCGCGATCCCGAACAAGCCCATGCGCTTGCTGATCCAGGGCGTGGGCACGCGCTTCGACAAGCATTTCGACCGGCAGTGGGGCGCGGACGAAGCACGTACCACACGCCTGGTGCTGATCGGCCAGGCGCTGGATGCGTCCTTGCTCGAAGCGCAACTGCGCGCCGCGCTCAGCGTCTGACCCATGCACCTGCTCAGGACCCAGCCCGGCGGTTTTGTTGCCGACGACAACATTGCCGACCTCGGGCAAACCCCCGCCGACCTGGTGATCCTGTGCAGTGGCGACTCCAGCCTGGCACTGTTGGCCGAAGTGGCCCAGCAACTGCCGGATGACTACCCGAGTCTGCGCCTGGCCAACCCGATGCAGGTGCAGAACCATGCGTCGGTCGACCTCTACGTCGACCAGGTGCTGCGCCATGCCAAGGTCATCCTGATTTCGCTGCACGGTGGCATCAGCTATTGGCGCTACGGCGTCGAGCGTCTGGTGGAGCTGTCCAAGCGCGGGGTGCAACTGATCCTGGTGCCGGGCGATGACCGTCCCGATCCGGAGCTCAGCGACCTGAGTACGGTGCCGGTGCAGGACCGCGAGCGGCTGTGGCACTTCCTGCGCCAGGGCGGCAAAAGCAATGCCCTGGACCTGTACCGCTGCCTGGCCAGTCGCTGGCTCGGGCGCGACTACCCGTGGGCCGAACCGCAAGCCCTGCCGCGTACCGCGATCTATCACCCGCGGCACAGCCAGCCCGACCTGGCCACCTGGCAAACCGACTGGCAGGCCGGGCAGCCGGTGGCGGCAGTGCTGTTCTACCGTTCCCATTTGCAGGCGGCCAACACCGCCTTCATCGATATTTTCTGCCAGCGCTTGCAGGCGGCGGGGCTCAACCCGTTGCCGATTGCCCTGGCCAGCCTGAAAGAGCCCGGTTGCCTGGCGGTGGTCGAGGACTGGCTGGATCAAGTCCTGGCCTCGGTGATTCTCAATACCACCGGGTTTGCCCAATCCAGCCCGGAAGCGCCGCACCTGCGGCCGTTTCGCCGCAACATCCCGGTGATCCAGGCGATCTGCGCCCAGGACAACGAGCCGGGCTGGCGCGCCAGCGAACAGGGCCTGGGGCCGCGGGACCTGGCGATGCACATTGCCTTGCCGGAACTGGACGGGCGCATCATCAGCCGTCCCATCAGCTTCAAGGACCTGGCCTGGCGCAGCGAGCGCAGCCAGTGCGACGTGGTCTGCTACCGGGCGCAACCGGAGCGCATGGATTTTGTCGCCGAACTGGCGCGCCGCTGGAGCGAACTGGCGCGGGTGGAGAATGGGCAAAAACGCGTGGCGTTGATTCTCGCCAACTACCCAACCCGTGACGGCCGCATCGGCAATGGCGTTGGCCTGGACACCCCGGCCGCGGCCTTGAACATCCTGCGGGCGCTGCAGGCCGAAGGTTATCCGCTGCCTGGCGAGCTGCCGGACAGCGGCACCGAGCTGATCCGCCAACTGCTCGGCGGGGTCAGCAACGACCTGGACAGCATCGACCAGCGTCCCTGCCAGCAAAGCCTGGCGCTGGATGACTATCACGCGCTGTTCGACGCCTTGCCCGCAGCCAATCGCGCTGCGGTGCTGGCGCGTTGGGGCGCGCCGCAGGACGACCCGATGTTCCGCGGCGGGCGCATGATGATCGCCGGGCTGCGCTTTGGCCTGACCTTCGTCGGCATCCAGCCGGCGCGGGGTTATCAGGTCGACCCGAGCGCGGTCTATCACGACCCCGACCTGGTGCCGCCCCACGGTTACCTGGCGTTCTATTTCTGGCTGCGCCAGGTCTACGGCGCCCATGCACTGGTTCACGTGGGCAAGCACGGCAACCTTGAATGGCTACCGGGCAAGGGCGTCGGCCTGTCTGAGAGTTGCTGGCCGGATGCGCTGCTGGGGCCGCTGCCGAACATCTATCCGTTTATCGTCAATGACCCGGGAGAGGGCGCCCAGGCCAAGCGCCGGACCCAGGCGGTGATCATCGATCACCTGATGCCACCGCTGACCCGCGCCGAAACCTACGGCCCGCTGCGCAACCTCGAGTTGCTGGCGGACGAGTACTACGAAGCCCAGTTGCTCGACCCACGGCGCGCCCGTGAGCTACAGCGGGAGATTCTCGAACTGGTGCGCGAAACCCACATCGATCGGGAATTGCAACTGGACGGCAAACTCGACAGCCAGGCCGACGCGGCGATCTGGCTGCCGCGCCTGGACACCTACCTGTGCGACCTCAAGGAGTCGCAGATTCGCGATGGCCTGCATGTGTTCGGCGAATCGCCCAGCGGGCGCCTGCGTATCGACACCTTGCTGGCCCTGTTGCGCATTCCCCGGGGCGACGGGCGGGGCGCGCAGTCGAGCTTGCTGCGGGCCTTGGCCAAGGCGTTCGGCCTGGGCTTTGATCCGCTGGACTGTGAGTTGTCGGCACCGTGGAGCGGCCCCAAGCCGGACGAGTTGCAGGGTCTCGGCGAGGACGCCTGGCGCACTGCCGGTGACACCCGCGAGCGCCTTGAGCTGTTTGCCGCGCAGTTGATCGAGCAGGCAGTCACCCCGCTTGCGCCGCAGCCGTTCCCCCGTGGGAGCGAGCCTGCTCGCGAAGCGATTGACCCCAGCGGCTTGCTCCCTCAGGACCCATGCTGGGCTGAAGTCAACGCGATCATCGGCCACCTGCGCGAAGTCGTCGCACCGCGCCTGGATGCCTGTGGCCCGGCGGAAATGCGCGGTTTGCTCGACGCCCTGGCCGGGCGGTTTGTCCCGGCCGGCCCGAGTGGCGCGCCAAGTCGCGGGCGTCTCGACGTGCTGCCCACCGGCCGTAACTTCTACTCGGTGGACGTGCGTAACCTGCCGACCACCACCGCCTGGCGCATCGGTTTCCAGTCGGCCAATCTGATCCTCGAACGCCACCTGCAGGACCACGGCGATCACTTGCGTCAGCTCGGCCTGTCGGTATGGGGCACGGCCACCATGCGCACCGGCGGCGACGACATCGCCCAGGCCATGGCATTGATGGGCGTGCGTCCGGTCTGGGCCACGGGCAGCCAGCGGGTCGACGATTTCGAAATCCTGCCGCTGAGCCTGCTGGACCGCCCGCGAGTGGACGTGACCTTGCGTGTTTCGGGGTTCTTTCGCGATGCCTTCGCCAACCTGATACGCCTGTTCGATGCCGCGGTGCAAGCCGTGGCTGCACTGGATGAACCGGATGACATGAACCCGCTGGCGGCCAAGGTCCGTGAGGAGCGTCAAGCCTTGCAGCACGCGGGGCTCGATAGCGACGCGGCGGCGCGCCAGGCCGGTTGGCGGATCTTCGGTGCCAAGCCGGGCGCCTATGGGGCGGGCGTGCAGGGCGCCATCGATGGCCGCTTGTGGCAAAGCCGCGAAGATCTGGCCGAGGTCTACCTGAACTGGGGCGGCTATGCCTACGGCGGCGCCGACGAGGGTACTGCCGCGCGCAGCCAGTTCGCCCAGCGCTTGGGCCAAGTCCAGGCGGTGTTGCAGAACCAGGACAACCGCGAGCACGACTTGCTCGATTCCAACGACTATTACCAGTTCCAGGGCGGCATGCTGGCCGCCGTGGAAACCCTCAGCGGTGCAGCGGCGGCGAGTTATCACGGCGATCACAGCCAGCCGGACCTGCCGAAGATCCGCACGCTGAAGGAAGAGCTGAACCGGGTCATCCGTTCCCGTGCCGCCAATCCGAAGTGGATCGAAGGGGTCAAACGCCATGGCTACAAAGGTGCTTTCGAACTGGCGGCGACCGTGGACAACCTGTTTGCCTTCGACGCCACCACGCAGTTGATCGACGATCACCAGTACGCTTTGCTGGCCGACGCCTACCTGCTGGACCCCTCGACCCGCGAGTTCGTGCGCCAGCATAATCCCCATGCACTGCGCGACATGACCGAGCGCCTGCTCGAAGCGCAACAGCGCGGGCTGTGGCAAGCGCCTGGTGAGTACCGTGAGGCGCTGGAGCATTTGCTGCTGGATATTGAAGAAGATTCTTGAACCCATGTGCGATCGTTTCGCTGGCAAGCCAGCTCCCACAGGATCTACGCGGACTTGGGGGAGCTGGCTTGCCAGCGAAAGCGCTGTGACAGACAACCGTTGTAGTCGAGACCTGAGATGACCGACACCCCCCATTTCCCGCTGTCCGCCGTGGTCGGCGCCGACGCCCTGAAGCTGGCGCTGTGCCTGAGCGCCATCGACCCGAAAATCGGCGGGGTGCTGATCGAAGGGCCGCGCGGCATGGCCAAGTCGACCCTGGCCCGTGGCCTGGCCGACCTGCTGGCCAGCGGGCAGTTCGTCACCTTGCCCCTGGGCGCAACCGAAGAACGCCTGGTCGGCACCCTGGACCTGGATGCGGCATTGAGCGAGGGTCGCGCGCAGTTTTCCCCTGGGGTCCTGGCCAAGGCCGACGGTGGGGTGCTGTACGTCGATGAAGTCAATCTGCTGCCCGATCACCTGGTGGACCTGCTGCTCGACGTGGCAGCCAGTGGCACCAACCTGATCGAGCGCGATGGCATTTCCCACCGTCATCCGGCGCGGTTTGTGCTGATCGGCACCATGAACCCGGAAGAGGGCGAGCTACGTCCGCAACTGCTCGATCGCTTTGGCCTGAATGTCGCACTCAGTGGTCACACTGCGCCGCTGGAGCGCGGGCAGATCATCCGCCGCCGCCTGGATTTCGACAGCGATCCGCAGGCGTTCTGTGCGCAGTGGGAAGCAGCCCAGTTGGCCCTGCGTGAACGTTGTCAGCAAGCGCGCCGGCTGCTGAGTGAGATCGCCCTCGACGATCAGGCGCTGGCACAGATTACCGAACGCTGTTTCGCCGCCGGGGTCGATGGCTTGCGCGCTGACCTGGTGTGGCTGCGTGCTGCCCGCGCCCATGCCGCGTGGCGCGGGGCAACGGCGATCGAGGACGGCGATATCGAGGCAGTCGCTGAGTTTGCCTTGCGCCATCGCCGTCGCCAGGCTCCGCCGCCCGCTTCGGACCCACAACCAGCGCCCCCGGCGTCTGCCCCGCAATCACCTGGCGTCGATTCAGGCCAGGGCCAGTGGGGCGAAATGCCGGCCCAGGCGCTGCCCACCGGTGCGCGCCGAGAAGTGCCGAGCTGGCCAAAAAAGCCCTAGGCATCCGCCCGCGCTGTGATGCGGGGGCGGATGCCAGGCCCCGGGCGGGGCGCTTGCACAATGGCCGGCAGGGGCCACGGCGGTCCGCTGGCAGCGGGTCGGTGGATTGGCCGGGGACGCTGCTCAAGGGCCGGCCGCGCAGTCGCGACGCGCTGCTGTTCCATTGGCGCAGCCGTGCGCCTCACGAACTGTGGCTGGTGATTGTCGATGCCTCGGCCTCGACTCGCCGGCATCAGGCGCTGGGGGATGCCAAGGGGCTGTTGGCGCAGGTGTTCGACGACGCCTACCGGCAACGTGCGCGCCTGGCCTTGCTTACCGTCAGCGGCCTGGCACCGAGTTGGCAGGTCCAGGGTTTAAAGGCTTCCGGCAGTCTGCGCGATTGGCTTGAGGGGTTGGGGGCCGGGGGAGGTACGCCGTTGCTGGCGGCCCTTGGCGAAGCGGGGCAGTGGTTGGTTCGGCGGCAAAAGCGCTTTCCGGCGGAAGTTCAGCGTGTGTTGTTGGTGACTGATGGTCGTCTCAAGGCTTGGCCGAACCTGGTGGCGTTTGGTTGTCCGAGTTTGTTGGTGGATATTGAGCGTGGTCCGATTCGCCTGGGTCGGGCTCGGGATCTGGCTCGGGAGTTGGGGGCTGAGTATCGGCATATTGATGATCTTGGGGTGGCTTGACGGGGCTGTGTGACCACTCATCCCCAATCCTCACCGCCCTTCAACTCGCCATCGCCAGCCGCCTGGTGACTTCACGCAGCAAATGTATAACGATCCTTGCCGCTGTGTTTGGCCAGGTACAGTGCTTCGTCGGCTTTTCTCAGTGCCTGGTTCAACGAGTCGCTGTCGGCCACTCGGGTCAGGCCGATGCTGACGGTCACCGGGTACTCGCTCGGATCCTCGCGCACCACCCGGCATAGGCGTGCGGCCAGGTCTTCGACGTCGTCACGGCGGACTCCGGACAAGTAAACCGCAAATTCCTCGCCCCCCAGGCGCGCATATTCGTAATCGGCCATGACCGCCTTGATGGCGGCTGCGATGCGTTTGAGCACCTGGTCGCCAATGTCGTGCCCGTAGGTATCGTTGATCCTCTTGAAATTGTCGATATCGACCATCGCCAGGTAATGGTCGTGCTCACGCGGGTGCGCTCTCAGCTGCCGGGTGGCGGTGGTCATGAACGAGCGGCGATTGGGGATTTCAGTCAGCGTGTCGAGGTAGGCCTGGTCCAGCAGCAGCTTCGCCATGATGTAGGCATAGAGCCTGGCCTGGCGCAGTTTCAAGAAGCTGTAGAGGGTCAGGGCGCTGAGGAACACCGAGTAGCAGGCGGTCATCGTGCCCCTGAGGCCGAACAATTCTATGTCGGTGTTGTAGAAGGGGTTGAGCATCAGCCAGGTGATCAGCAGCGCGGCGTAGAACGAGCCGCGGCTCAACGGCAGTACCGAGGCGCTGTAGAGGATGCTGGAGGCGGCCAGCACCAGCCAGGCTGGCTGCAAGCTCACGGGCAAGCCGTGGATGACCATGCGGATACCCAGGGTCATGACCAGCACGAACAGCACATTGAGCCGATCAAAGTGCCGGGCCTTGTGGGTGAACCCGAGGATGATCGCGAGGATCGAGAGGGCCCCCAGGAACAGTGGTGAAAGGTAGGTAAAGCGTTGCCCGCCCAGGAAGCTGACGATCAGGTCGAAGACCAGCCAGATCACGATGCTGGCGATGTAGATCAACAGGCAGAAACGTTGTTGCCGCTCGAAGTGATACTGCGCAAATTCCCGTTGCAAGGCTGCCGGGGCAGCTTTTTTCAGCACTTCATCTTCAATGGTCTTGAACATCGCTCGCCTTGTTTCCCTGGAATACCCGGACGCACACGGATGTCGGCTGAAGCATGAATAAAAGCAGGCCAACGAGGTGTTGTCCAATGGCTCACCGGACCTGCTGGCGGGTGAACAAATACGCAGGGATTTTCCGGGTGGGCTGTGGCACACTTTTGGCCATCTGTTCCGCTATTTCATATTTTATTCCGCTATAGCGGAATTATCCGCCACTTCCCAAGCAGGAGATCCACCATGAGCATCACTCGTTTTGGCACCGGCAGTACCGCCGGCGGCGGTCAGCCGCGTCCTTTCGCCCGCGCCGTGGAAGCCGACGGCTGGCTGCATGTGTCCGGACAGGTGCCGGCGGTGGATGGCGAAATCATTGTTGGCGGGATTGTCGAGCAGACTCACCAGACGCTGCGCAACCTGGTGGCGATTCTCGAAGAAGCCGGGTATGGCCTCGAGGACGTGGTGCGCACTGGTGTCTGGCTGGCGGACCCGCGGGATTTCTGGAGCTTCAACAAGGTCTTCTCCGAGTACTTCAGCCCGGAACACGCGCCGGCCCGGGCCTGTGTGCAAGCGAACATGATGGTCGACTGCAAGGTCGAGATCGATTGCGTCGCGTACAAGAAAAAAGCCTGAAGCCCGGGGAGGCCGCAACCATGAGTGACGACACTATCAAGCGTCGGGCCCGCGGGTTGGACCGGGCGTTCGATATTCTCGACTTCCTCAAGGAAATCGGCGAGCCGCTGCGTCCCAACGATATCGCCAACGGCATCGGCAGCCCGAAGTCCACCGTCTATGAACTGGTGGCGGCCCTGCTGGAGCGGCGGATCCTGCAGCCGGTGGGCAAGGACGGGCATGTGTACCTGGGCCGCCAGCTGTACTTCCTGGGGCAGGCGCACTTGCGTCATTTCGACCTCACCCGCGAGGCCAGGCAGGCCCTGCAGGAGATTGTCAGCCAGACCGGCGAAACCGCGCAGATGTGCCTGCTCAACGGGCGCAAATACACGGTGGCGCTGATGCAGGAAGGCCAGCGGCATTTTCGTATTTCCTCGGATATCGGCGAGAACGCGCCGATCCCCTGGACCGCGTCCGGGCGCCTGCTGCTGGCGCACCTGAGCGACCAGCAGATTGTCGAGCTGATTGCCGCCGAGGACTTCATCCTGCCTGACGGCCAGCCACTGCCGTTGGCGCTTTTCCTGGCGCAGATTCGCCAGGCCGGGGTCGATGGGTTCTTCTCCTTCGACAGCGTGGCCGACACCTTCACCCACTGTTTTGCCGCCCCGGTAAAAGACCCGGATGGGGTGGCCATTGCCACCTTGTGCATCGTCGCCCCAAGGGCCGACGCCATTAACAACTACGACGCCTACCGTCGGGTGCTGATCGACAGCGCCAACCGCATGGCCCGGCGCCTCAACGAATAACCCTGGCCGCTGCCGGCCGTGCAAGGAGTGAAAGCATGTCTTCTACGTTGAATATCGCTGCCGTGGAAAAAGGCGCTGCGCCGGTGGGTGCGCACCTGGTGCGCGACGTCAGCTTGCCGGCGCTGGTGCTGCACCGCGCAGCGCTTGAGCACAACATCACCTGGATGCAGCAGTTCGTTGCTGCCAGCGGCGCGCAACTGGCGCCCCACGGCAAGACCAGCATGACCCCGGCCCTGTTCCGTCGCCAACTGGCGGCCGGTGCCTGGGGCATTACCCTGGCCACCGCCGTGCAGACCCGAGCCGCCTACGCCCACGGCGTGCGTCGGGTGTTGATGGCCAACCAGTTGGTCGGCACGCCGAACATGGCGCTGATTGCCGAACTGTTGGCCGACCCGGACTTTGATTTCCACTGCATGGTCGACCACCCGGACAACGTCGCCGACCTCGGCGGGTTTTTTGCCGCACGTGGCCAGCGCTTGAACGTAATGATCGAGTACGGCGTGGTCGGCGGCCGTTGTGGTTGCCGCAGCGAAGCCGAAGTGCTGGCGCTGGCGGCGGCAATCGAGGCCCATCCGGGCCTGGCCTTGACCGGCATTGAAGGTTACGAAGGGGTGATCCACGGTGAGCAGGCGGTCAGTGGCATTCGTCAGTTCGCCGCCTCCCTGGTGCGCCTGGCCGTGCAGTTGCAAGGCAGCGGGGCGTTCGCCATCGAGCGACCGATCGTCACGGCATCGGGGTCGGCCTGGTACGACCTGGTCGCCGAATCCTTCGCGGCGCAGAACGCGGCGGGGCGTTTCCTCAGTGTGTTGCGCCCAGGCAGTTATGTGGCTCACGACCATGGCATCTACAAAGAGGCGCAATGCTGCGTGCTGGATCGCCGTAGCGACCTGCACGAAGGTCTGCGCCCGGCACTGGAAGTCTGGGCCCACGTGCAGTCGTTGCCGGAACCGGGCTTTGCGGTGATTGCCCTGGGCAAGCGCGACGTGGCCTATGACGCCGGCTTGCCGGTGCCGTTGCGCCGCTACCCAGCCGGTGTGATACCGGTGGTGGGTGATGACGTGGCGGCGTGCAAGGTTACGGCGGTGATGGACCAGCACGCCTTCATGACGGTGGCCCCGGGCATTGAATTGCGGGTCGGCGACATCATTTCGTTCGGCACTTCGCACCCGTGCCTGACGTTCGATAAATGGCGCACTGGGTTGTTGGTGGATGAGCAGTTGCGGGTGATTGAAAGCATGCAAACCTGTTTCTAGACCCGCAAACGAGTTGCTGCCTTCGCGGGCAAGCCCACACCAAAAGCTCAGGATTCCCCAGGATAATGAAAACCTTCAGCGGCCCCAATCCACCACGCATTGCCCTGATCGGCGAGTGCATGATCGAGCTGCAACAGCGCGCCGACGGGGGCGTTGATTCCCAGGGTCTGAGGCCGGGCTCAGTCGCGGTAGAACACTTGCACCAGGTGATAGCCGAACTTGCTCTTGATTGGCCCGTGGACCACGCGCAATGGCTTCTTGAAAATCACCGCATCGATGGCGCCGACCATTTGCCCGGGCCGTACTTCGCCGAGGTCGCCGCCGCGCTTGCCGGACGGGCAGGTAGAGTATTTCTTGGCCAGCACATCGAACGCCTCGCCCTTGGCGATACGTTGCTTGAGCTGTTCGGCCTCATCGGCGGTTTTCACCAGAATATGGCGGGCTTGAGCTTTCATTCGGACAGTTACCCTGGAACGGTGGTGGCGGCGGGGCGCGATTATGCCTGATATCCGCCTGCGGGGCGGATCATCTGGCGAATCTTGCCGGCCAGTTGCTCGATGGTAAACGGCTTGGCCAGCAGGTCCATGCCCTCGTCGAGGAAGCCCTGGCGTTCGGCGGCCTGTTGCGCATAACCGGTCATGAACAGCACTTTCAGCTCGGGGCGATGCTGGCGGGCGATCTCCGCCAGTTGCCGGCCATTCATCCCGGGCAGGCCGACGTCGGTCACCAGCAGATCGATGCGCAACTCCGATTCCAGCAAGGGCAACGCGCTGTGGGCATCTTCGGCGGCCTGGGTGTTGTAGCCCAGTTCCGTGAGCACGTTGAGCACCAGCAGGCGCACCGCCGGATCGTCCTCCACCAGCACCACCGACTCAC
The DNA here is from genome assembly GCF_033989915.1 of Pseudomonas sp. P5_152. Taxonomy (NCBI): domain Bacteria; kingdom Pseudomonadati; phylum Pseudomonadota; class Gammaproteobacteria; order Pseudomonadales; family Pseudomonadaceae; genus Pseudomonas; species Pseudomonas sp. P5_152. Next base: position 5,444,264 of record NZ_JASFAH010000002.1, read on the forward strand.
CGGCGACCGCGAAGGCGCCGCCCAGGTTCGGCGTGGGCACCGCCGCCAGCGCCGGGCTGTGCAGGCGCGGCAGGTACAAGCGCACGCAGGTGCCCTCGCCGGGTTCGCTGCTGAGGGTGGCGTGGCCGCCGGATTGCTGGGCAAAACCGTAGATCATCGACAAGCCCAGGCCGGTGCCCTGGCCAATGGGCTTGGTGGTGAAAAAGGGGTCGAAGGCCTTGGCCAGGACGCGTGGACTCATGCCTGAGCCATTGTCGCGCACGCCGAGCATTACGTAGTCGCCCGCCTTGACCGGTTCCAGGGTGCTGATGTCGCTGCCGTCGAGGTAGCTATTGGCGGTTTCAATCAGTAATTCACCGCCGTCGGGCATGGCATCGCGGGCGTTGATCACCAGGTTGAGCAGGGCATTTTCCAACTGCCCGGCGTCGGTATTGACCGGCCACACGCCGGGGGCCAGATCGAACTTCAATTCGATCTGTTCACCCTTGGTCCGGCGGATCAACTCTTCGAGCGAGCGCACCAGGCTGTTGGGGTCCAGCGGTTGGCGATCCAGCGATTGCCGGCGGGAGAAGGCCAGCAGGCGGTGGGTCAGGGCGGCGGCACGATTGGCCGAGGCCACGGCCGCCTCGGCGAAGCGCCCGATGTCCTCGGTACGGCCATCGTCGATGTAGCGCTGGATCAGGTCCAGGCTGCCGATGATGCCGGTCAGCATATTGTTGAAGTCATGGGCGATGCCACCTGTGAGCTGTCCCACCGCTTCCATCTTCTGCGCATGGCGCAAGGCATCCTCGGCCCGTTCGCGCTCGAACATTTCGTTCTGCAGGCGCTGGTTGACCTCGGCCAGCGCCTGGGTGCGCGCGGCTACCCGTTCCTCCAGGGTCTCATTGAGGTTGCGCAGGGCTTCCTCGGTCTGTTTGCGCTCGGTTTCGTCGATCACGAAAATGTAGAAACCATTCACCGAGCCATCCGGGCCGAAGCGCGGCAGGTACTTCATCAGCGCGTACCGCGGGCGGCCGTCGCGGTGCGGGGAGTAGGCCTCGAAGCTGCAGGCCTTGCCGGCCAGCGCCGCCTGGATATGCTCCAGCCGCGTGGCATACATGTCCGCGCCGAGAATCTCGAGGATGGATTTGCCGTACAGCTCCTGCGGGGTCATGCCGTACCAGTCGAGGTAGGCGCTGTTGTTCAGGCGAAAGCGTTGCTCGTGGTCGACATAGCCGATCAGCACCGGCATCGCGTTGATGATCAGTTGCAGTTCGGTCTGGCTTTGGCGTAGCGCCTGTTCGGTGTGCTTGCGCTCGGTCAGGTCGAGGGCGGCGCCGAGAAAGCGGATCGGCCGGCCGTGGTGATCCTTGTAGCAGCGGCCCCGGGCAAACACCCAGCGCACCTCGCCATTGGCCTGCAGCAGACGGTATTCCTCGGCGTATTCGCCGGCGTGGCTGATGCAGTGCTTGATGCTGCGCGTGACCATGGCCCGGTCTTCCGGGTGTACGCCGTGCAGGTACTCGCTGATGGGCAACTGGCTGGCGCGGCTCGGGTCGACGCCGTGCAACTGGGCGAAATGGGCATCGGCGAGAAACCGGTCGCTGCCGATATCCCAGTCCCAGGTGCCGACCGACTCGGTGGCGGCGAGGGCCAGTTGCAGGCGCTGCTCGCTGTCTTGCTGGGCCTTGAGGCTGGCGTCCGAGCGTTGCTTGAGCTCCAGGGCGATGCGCCGGCGTTCGTTGGTTTCGATGGCGGTGACCAGGATCCCGGCCACCAGCCCATGTTCGTCGCGTATCGGGCTGTAGGTCAGGTCCAGCCAGAATTCCTGTTCCTGGCCCTCGCGTTGCAGGCTGAACCGTTGCTCGCTGTAGGAGCGCACCTGGCCCTGCAGCACCGCGTGGTAGATCGGGGTGGTGAAATCTTCGAGCTCCGGCCACGTCAGGTGCGTTGGCTGGCCGAACGCCTCGGGGTGTTTGTTACCGGCCAGCAGGGCGAAGCCGTCGTTGTAGATCTGCGCCAGTTGCGGGCCCCAGAGCAGGAGCATGGGCATTGGCGAGTGAATCACGATGTCCACCGCGGTGCGCAGGCTCTGTGGCCACTGGCTGGCAGCCCCCAGCGGGCTTTGTGTCCAGTCGAGGCGGGCAATCAGGGCCTGGGCGTCGCCGCCGTTGGGGGAGTGATTCATCGCGGATTCCTGCGTCCTGTCATCGGGCATGTCGAGGATGTAGACGCCTGGCGGCCGGAAAAGTCTCGCCGCTGCCCGATTTCATTGCGACCAGCACTACTCCTGCAATTCCGGGCGTTGGCGAAATTGCTCCAGGGCCTCTGGATTGGCCAGGGCGTCGGTGTTTTTCACCGGCCGGCCGTGCACCACATTGCGCACCGCCAACTCGACCACCTTACCGCTGATGGTGCGCGGGATGTCGCTGACCGCGAGGATTTTTGCCGGCACATGACGCGGTGTGGTGTTGGCGCGGATCACCTGGCGAATCTGCTGCTCCAGGGCCTCGTCCAGTACCACGCCGTCGGCCAGGCGCACGAACAGCACCACGCGCACGTCGTCCTGCCACTGTTGGCCGATGGCGACGCAATCCTGCACCTGCGGGACCTTTTCCACCTGGCGGTAGATTTCCGCGGTACCGATGCGCACGCCGCCCGGGTTGAGCACGGCGTCGGAGCGGCCATGGATCATCCAGCTGCCATGGGGCAGTTCTTCGGCGTAGTCGCCCTGGGCCCAGACGCCGGGGAATTGGCTGAAGTAGGAGTCGTGGAGTTTTTCCTGCTGTGGGTCATTCCACAGGCCAATGGGCATGGCCGGAAAGTGCCGGGTGCAGACCAGTTCGCCTTTCTCGCCAATCACCCGCTGGCCGGCGTCGTTCCACACTTCGATGGCCATGCCCAGGCCCTTGCCCTGCATTTCGCTGCGGCGCACCGGCAGCCACGGGTTGCCGGCAACAAAGCAGGAGATGATGTCGGTGCCGCCGGACATCGAGGCCAGGCACAGGTCAGGCTTGATCTGCCGGTAAACGTAGTCGTAGCTGTGGGGCGACAGCGCCGAGCCGGTCGAGAGCAGGGTCTTGAGGCTGCTCAGGTCGTGGCTCAAGCGCGGCTGCAGGCCGTGGCTTTCCAGGGTGGCCAGGTATTTGGGGCTGGTGCCGAAGACGGTGATGCGCTCGTGCTCGATCAGGTCGAGCAAGCGTTGCGGTCCAGGGTGGAAGGGCGAGCCGTCGTACAACACGATGCTGCTGCCCACGGCGAGTGCCGAGACCAGCCAGTTCCACATCATCCAGCCGCAGGTGGTGTAGTAGAACAACCGGTCGGCGGCCCCGAGGTCGACATGCAGGCCGTGTTCCTTGACGTGTTGCAGGAGCACGCCCCCGGTGCTGTGGATGATGCATTTGGGCACGCCGGTGGTGCCACTGGAATAGAGGATGTACAGCGGATGGGCGAAGGGCACGGCGACAAATTCAGGCTCGCCGCCGGGCCGATAAAAGTCCTGCCACAGGCTGACGCTGGCCTGGCTCAGATAGTCCTCGGTACGCGCCTGGGGACGGGCGTACGGCACGATGATCAGGTGTTCCAGGGACGGCAGGCGCTGGAGTATTTCGTTGAGCTTGGGGGTTTGGTCGATGGTCTTGCCAGAATAGTGATAACCGGCACAGGTAATCAGCACCTTGGGTTCGATCTGGCCGAACCGGTCGATCACCCCCTGGGTGCCGAAGTCCGGCGAAGAACAGGACCAGACCGCCCCCAGGCTGGTGGTGGCAAGCATGCCGACCAGGGTTTGCCAGGTGTTGGGCATGCACGCCGCGACCCGGTCGCCAAGGCCGACGCCGGCCGCTTGCAGGCTCTTCTGCAGGCCGGCCACGTGGCTGGCCAGCTCGGCGAAACTCAGCTGTTCGCGCTGGCCATCTTCGCCGATGGCGATCACCGCCACCGCGTCGTCGCGCCGGCGCAACAGGTGTTCGGCAAAATTCAGGGTGGCCCCGGGAAACCACTCGGCGCTGGGCATCTGCCGGCCTTCACGCAACACCGTTTCAGGGAGCTGGTGGAAGGTGATGCCGAAGTAGTCGACGATGGCCTGCCAGAAGTCTTCGCGCTGGTCGATGCTCCACTGGTGCAGGGCCGGGTAGTCGGCGATTGCCAGGGTGTGGCGCTGGTTGCACAGACGTCGGAAGGCTTCCATGCGGGTCTGGGCGATGCGTTCGGGGCTGGGTTGCCAGAGGATTTCGGACATGACTTGCCTCTTGTTTTTAGGGGGGCAGGTGGCGCTGTGCGTGGGTTACTGCGCCAGCCACCCGCCATCGATATTCCACGCCGCGCCACGCACCTGGCTGCCGGCGTCGCTGCAGAGGAACAGCACCAGTTCGCCCAGTTGCGGCGGGGTGACAAATTCCAGCGACGGTTGTTTCTCGGCCAGCAGGTCATGCTGCGCTTGCTGCGGCTCGACACCGGCGGCGGCGCGGTCATCGATCTGCTTCTGCACCAGCGGTGTCAGCACCCAGCCGGGGCAAATGGCGTTGCAGGTGATGTTGCTGGTGGCGGTTTCCAGGCCGACCACCTTGGTCAGGCCGATCACCCCATGCTTGGCGGCGACGTACGCGGCCTTGCCCACTGACCCGACCTGGCCATGCACCGAGGCGATATTGATGATCCGTCCCCAGCCCTTGGCGCGCATGCCCGGCAGGCTCAGGCGGGTGCTGTGGAACACCGAGGACAGGTTGATCGCGATGATCGAGTCCCAGCGTTCCACGGGGAAGTCCTCCACGGCGGACACGTGCTGGATCCCGGCGTTGTTGACCAGGATGTCGATGCCACCGAACTCGCGCTCGGCGTAGGCGAGCATCTCGGCGATTTGCGCCGGATCGCTGACGTCGGCCGGGTGATGGCCGACCTTGCCGCCGAATTGCCCGACGTCGGCGATGACCTGGGAGGCGTCGCCAAAACCATTGAGGACCAGGTTGGCGCCGGCCTTGGCCAGGCTCAGCGCGATGCCCAGGCCGATGCCGCTGGTGGAGCCGGTGACCAGTGCGGTCTTGCCCGATAGAGATGTCATGAATGCCTCACACAATGCCGGTGGCGTAGAAGGTAGCGATAACGACGAAGACCGCCAGGGTCTTGATCAGCGTAATACAGAAAATGTCTTTGTAGGCTTCGCGGTGGGTCAGGCCCGTGACCGCCAGCAGGGTAATCACCGCGCCGTTGTGGGGCAGGGTGTCCATGCCGCCACTGGCCATGGCCGCCACCCGGTGCAGCACTTCCAGGGGGATGTTGGCGGCATGGGCGGCGGCGATGAAGTCGTTGGCCATGGCGGCCAGCGCGATGCTCATGCCGCCCGAGGCGGAACCGGTGATGCCGGCCAGCAGGGTCACGGTAATTGCTTCATTGACCAGCGGGTTGGGGATGCTTTTGAGCCAGTCGGCCAGCACCAGGAAGCCCGGCAGGGAGGCGATGACCGCACCGAAGCCGTATTCCGAGGCGGTGTTCATGGCCGCCAGCAGGGCGCCGCTGACCGCACTCTTGCTGCCTTCGGCGAGCTTGCTGCGAATCGCCTGGAAGCCGAACACCAGCACCATCAGGATGCCTACCAGCAAGGCTGCCTGCACGGCCCAGATGGCGGTGAGCTTGGCGATTTCGGTGGTCACCGGCGCGGTCATGCCGGGCAGGCTGAGGCTGTGGGTCTTGCCGTACCACTGGGGAATCCAGTGGGTGAACAGCAGGTTCATGATGCCCACCGCCAGCAGCGGCGACAGGGCCAGCCAGGGGTTGGGCAGCTTGATATCCTCGGCGGTTTCCGGTTCATTGCGCAGCACGCTGCCATAACCTTCACCGCTGCGCTGGGCCTTGTTGCGCTGGCGCTGGAGAAACAGCATGCCGGCGCAGAACACGAAAATCGTGCCAATTACTCCCAGCCACGGCGCAGCCCAGGCGGTGGTGTTGAAGAAGGTACTGGGGATGATGTTCTGGATTTGCGGGGTGCCCGGCAGGGCATCCATGGTGAACGAGAAAGCGCCGAGGGCGATGGTGGCCGGGATCAGTCGCTTGGGAATGTTGCTCTGCTTGAACATCTCGGCCGCGAAGGGGTACACCGCGAACACCACGACGAACAGCGAGACACCGCCGTAGGTGAGCAAGGCGCAGACCAGCACGATCACCAGCATCGCCTGGCGGGTGCCCAACAGGCGGATGGCGGCGGCCACGATCGAGCGCGAGAAGCCCGACAGCTCGATCAGCTTGCCGAACACTGCACCGAGCAGGAAGACCGGGAAATACAGTTTGATGAAGCCGACCATTTTCTCCATGAACACCCCGGTAAAGGCGGGCGCAACGGCGGAGGGGTCGGTCAGCAGGACGGCGCCAAGGGCGGCAATCGGGGCAAAGAGGATAACGCTATAGCCACGGTAGGCTGCGAGCATCAGCAGCGCGAGGGCTGCCAAGGCAATGATCACACTCATGGTGTGTCTCCTTCGATTGTTATTTTTTTAGGGGGTAAAGCAGGTGTGGAAGGGGCTATAGCGGGTTTTGTGCCAGGTCTTTAAGTTGTTGATTTATAAGGTTTATTTTCTTTGTTGGTAATATTTTTTAATAATTTGTCTCAGTATTGAGATATTTGTCGACGGGGATAACGTCATCGCGGGCAAGCCTCGCTCCTACAGGGGAGGGTAAACGCCTGTAGGGGCAGGGCTTACTCGTGATAGCGCAGTACTTGTCTCTCTATAAAGACTAAAGTCTCAATAGGGAGACTCGACAATTCCCAGCGCCACCATCTTCTTGTACAAGGTCGACCGCCCCAGCCCCAGCCGAACCGCAGCTTGCGGCACCTTGCCCGCGCATTGGGCCAGGGTGTTCTGGATCAACTGCCGGTCGAAACGTTCGCGGGCGGCGCTGAAGGTTTCGTTCAGTTGGGGCTCGATCAGCACTGCTGCCGCGCGTTGCACGGGCACCAGGCTGCCGATTGCCGCGCGAATTTCGCTGGCGTCGAGGATCAAGTCGTCGCTGAGCAGTGCCGCCCGCTCCAGCACGTTGCGCAGTTCGCGGATGTTGCCCGGCCAGGCGTGTTGGCCCAGCAATTCCAGGGCCGGTTGGTCGAGTTCGTGCTGGCTGCGCAGTTCTTCGAGAATCGCTTCGCTCAAGGCGGGCAGGTCGTCGAGGCGCTCGCGCAGGGGCGGCACCTGGATCGGCAGGACATTGAGGCGGTAATACAGGTCGGCGCGAAACTCGCCGCGTTTGATCGCCGCTTCAAGGTCGGTGGAGGTCGCGGCGATCACTCGCACGTCACTCTGGATCATTTCATTGGAGCCCACCGGCTCGAATTCCTTCTCCTGCAGCACCCGCAGCAATTTGCTTTGCAGGGGCAGGGGCATGTCGCCGATCTCATCGAGAAACAGCGTGCCGCCCTGGGCGATTTGCAGCTTGCCGGCGCGTCCCTTGCGATCGGCGCCGGTGAAGGCGCCGGGGGCCGTGCCGAAAAACTCGGCTTCCAGCAGCGCTTCGGGAATCGCCGCGCTGTTGATGCTGACAAAAGCTTTATGTGCCCGGGGCGAGGCGCTGTGAATTGCCTGGGCCAGCAGTTCCTTGCCGGTACCGGTTTCCCCCAGCAGCAACACCGGCGAGTCGGTGCTGGCGCTGCGTCGGGCACGGCGCTTGACCTCCAGGCTGGCGGCGCTGGTGCCGATGAAATGGGCAAAGGTGTACTTGGCCTGGCGGGCCCGCAGCAAGGAGCGGGTGGAGGCCAATTCTTCCTGCATGCTCAGGTAGCGCTTGAGCATCGGCGACAGGCTGCGCAGCTCATCGAACAGGGCAAAGCCGATGGCACCGATCACGGTCCCGGCATCGTCGTGGATCGGCAGGCGCATCACCACCAGTGGTTCCTTGGAGGTGTCCTGCATGTCCAGCAGGATCGGCCGGCCGCTGCGCACCACCTCACGCAGCAAACTGCCGGGGATCACGCTTTCGCAGGCCTTGCCGATGGCCACGGCGGCCGATTCCAGGCCAAAGCGCCGGGCATAGCGCTCGTTCATCCAGACGATGTTGGCGTCGCGGTCGACTATCACCGTGCCTTCGCTGGATTGCTCGATGATCTCGAACAGCGAGCGGATCGCCAGCGAGCGTACGCGTTGGTAGTCCTTGAGGTTTTCGCCGGTGTTCATCGGTTCATTTCCCAGAGGTGTGTGGGGTGTGGTGGCCTCATCGCGAGCAAGCTCGCTCCCACATTGTTCAACCACATGTTCCATGTGGGAGCGAGCTTGCTCGCGATGGGGGCAATACGGTCCGCCCGCAGACGCGCAATCATGACCACCCCGGATGCGCTGCAGCCAACAGCTCCTTGGTATAGGGATGCTGCGGCGCATCGAACACATCATGACTGGCGCCGCGTTCAACCACCTTGCCGTCCTTGATCACGATCATGTCGTGGGCCAGGGCGCGGACCACCGACAGGTCGTGGCTGATGAACAGGTAGGTCAGGCCATGTTTTTCCTGGAGTTGGCGGAGCAGGGCGACCACCTGTTTTTGCACGGTGCGGTCCAGCGCCGAGGTCGGTTCGTCGAGCAGGATCAGCGCCGGCTTGAGCACCAGGGCGCGAGCGATGGCGATGCGTTGGCGCTGGCCACCGGAAAACTCATGGGGGTAACGATGGCGGCTCTGTGGGTCCAGGCCGACTTCCTTGAGCACCTGGATCACCTGGGCTTCACACTCTTGGGCGGTGCATTGGCTGTGGACCTCCAGGCCTTCGCTGATGATCTGCGCCACCGACATCCGCGGGCTGAGGCTGCCGAAGGGGTCCTGGAACACCACCTGCATCTGTTTGCGCCAGGGCCGCAGTTGCTTCTGGTTGAGGCCGTCCAGTGCCTCGCCCTGGAAGCGGATGCTGCCCTCGGAGTCGAGCAGGCGCAGGATCGCCTGGCCGAGAGTCGACTTGCCTGAGCCGGATTCGCCGACGATGCCCAGGGTCTTGCCCCGTTGAATGCTCAGGCTGATACCGTCCACGGCATGCAGCCAGGTTTTGCGCTGGAACAGCCCGCCGCCGAGGGGGAAACGCACGTTCAGGTCGGCGACTTCCAGCACCGCCTCGCGTTCATCCCGGGGCAGCGCTTCACCTTCCGGCTCGGCGTTGAGCAGCACGCAACTGTAAGGGTGCTGGGGTGCGGTGAACAGGGTTTCACAGGCGGCCTGTTCGACGATCTCGCCGCCGCGCATCACGCAGACACGCTGGGCGATGCTGCGCACCAGGTTGAGGTCATGGCTGATCAGCAGCAGCGACATGCCCAGGCGTTGCTGCAGCGACTTGAGCAACAGCAGGATCTTGCGCTGCACCGTCACGTCCAGCGCGGTGGTGGGCTCGTCGGCGATCAGCAATTCCGGCTCGCAGGCCAGCGCCATGGCGATCATCACCCGTTGCCGCTGGCCGCCGGAGAGCTGGTGCGGATAGGCCTTGAGGCGTTCCTTGGGTTTGGCGATGCCCACCAGCTCGAGTAATTCGAGGATCCGCCGTTGCGCCGCCTTGCCGCCCAGGCCCTTGTGCACCAGCAGGGTTTCGCCGATCTGCTTCTCGATGCTGTGCAGGGGATTGAGGGAGGTCATCGGCTCCTGGAAGATCATCGCGATCCGATTGCCGCGCAGGCTGCGCAAGGTGCCGGCCTCGGCGCCGAGCAATTGTTGGCCACGGTAGCGAATGCTGCCCGAGGACTGGGTGCCACACTCGGGCAGCAGTTGCAGGATCGAGTGGGCGGTCACCGACTTGCCCGAACCGGATTCACCGACCAGCGCCAGGCACTCACCGGCACGGATGTCCAGGCACAGGTCGCGCACTGCCACCTGGCCGTTGAAGGCCACGTTGAGGTCACGGATTTCGATCAGGTTGTCACTCATGGCAATAGTCCGTTTCAGCATCGTGGATCAAGATCGTGGATCAAGATCGGGGATCAAACGCGTCGCGCAAGGCTTCGCCGATAAATACCAGCAGAGACAGAATCAGTGCCAGGGTGAAAAACGCCGTCAGCCCGAGCCACGGCGCTTGCAGGTTCTGTTTGCCCTGGCCGATCAGTTCGCCCAGCGATGCACTGCCGGCCGGCATGCCAAAACCGAGGAAGTCCAGGGCGGTCAGGGTCGAGATGGCTCCGGTAAGAATGAACGGCAGGTAACTCAGGGTCGCGTTCATGGCGTTGGGCAGGATGTGCCGCACGATCACCTTGCGGTCGTTCAGGCCCAGGGCGCGGGCGGCCTTGACGTACTCCAGGTTGCGCCCGCGCAGGAACTCGGCGCGCACCACGTCCACCAGGGCCAGCCAGGAAAACAGCGCCATGATCCCCAGCAGCCACCAGAAGTTCGGTTCGACGAAGCCAGACAGGATGATCAGCAGGTACAGCACCGGCAGCCCCGACCAGACTTCCAGCAAGCGCTGGCCCAGCAGGTCGACCCAGCCACCGTAGTAACCCTGCAGCGCCCCGGCGGCGATGCCGATCAGCGCGCTGATGACGGTCAGCGCCAGGGCGAACAGGATCGACACCCGGGCGCCGAAGATCACCCGCGCCAGCACATCCCGCGCCTGGTCATCGGTGCCCAGCCAGTTGACCTTGGATGGCGGGCTCGGAGCGGGCTGGTTGAGGTCGTAGTTGGGCGTGTCGTCGCTGAACGGGATCGGCGGGAACAGCATCCAGCCGCCGCCCTGGTGGATCAGTTTCTGCACGTAGTCGCTGCGGTAGTCGGCCTGGAACGGTAGTTGACCGCCGAATTCCTGCTCGGTGTAGCGCTTGAATGCCGGGAAGTACAGGCTGTCCTGGTAGCTTAGGACCAGCGGTTTGTCGTTGGCGATCAGTTCACCGCCCAGGGTCAGCAGGAACAGGCCGATGAACAGCCACAGCGACCACCAGCCACGACGGTTTTTCTTGAAACGCTCGAAGCGTCGGCGCGCCAGGGGCGACAGATTGAGCATCAGGCGTTCCTCGCGGCAAAATCGATGCGCGGGTCGACCAGGGTGTAGCACAGGTCTCCGAGCAGTTTTATCAGCAGGCCGAACAGGGTGAAGATGAACAACGAGCCGAACACCACCGGGTAGTCCCGGGATACCGCAGCTTCATAGCTCATGCGCCCCAGGCCATCGAGGGAGAAGATCACCTCGATCAGCAGCGAGCCGGCGAAGAACACACTGATGAACGCCTGGGGAATCCCCGACACCACCAGCAGCATGGCGTTGCGAAACACGTGGCCGTACAGCACCCGGCGCTCGCTCAGGCCCTTGGCGCGGGCGGTGACCACGTACTGGCGGGTGATTTCGTTGAGGAAGGAGTTTTTGGTGAGGATGGTCAAAGTCGCGAAACCGCCGACCACCAGCGCCGTCACTGGCAGCACCAGGTGCCAGAAGTAGTCGGCGATTTTACCCAGGGTCGACAACTGCTCGAAGTTTTCCGAGACCAGTCCCCGCACCGGGAACCAGTTGAGCGAGGTGCCGCCGGCAAAGATCACGATCAGGAACATGGCGAACAGAAAGGCCGGCATGGCGTAGCCGATAATGATCGCGGTGCTGCTCCAGATGTCGAACTGGCTGCCGTGATGCACGGCCTTGCGGATGCCCAGCGGAATCGACACCAGGTAGGTGATCAGGGTCGCCCAGAGCCCGAGGGAAATGGTCACCGGCATTTTTTCCAGGATCAGTTCGGTGACCGTGGCCCCGCGAAAGAAGCTCTTGCCGAAGTCCAGTTGGGCGTAGCTCTTGAGCATCAGCCACAGGCGCTCATGGGCCGGCTTGTCGAAACCGTACTGTTTCTCGATGTCCTTGATCAGCTGTGGATCGAGGCCGCGGCTGGCCCGCGAGCCATGGCTCAGGGCATCGCCAGACGCACCGAGGCTGCCACCTGCGCCAATCCCCTGCAGATGCGCGATGGCCTGTTCCACTGGGCCGCCGGGCGCGGCTTGGACGATCACAAAATTGACTAGCAGGATGATCACCAGGGTCGGGATGATCAGCAGCAAGCGGCGCAATACATAGGCCAGCATCAGCGCGGTCCTCCGGGCTGGCCACGCTTGATGCGTTCGGCGGCCATTTGTTCATTGGTCAGCGGCGTGGTGCTCACTTGCCACCAACTCTCGATGGCTTCGTCATTGCTGGCCGGTACCGCCGGCATGCCAAAGCGATTCCACCACACCGTGGAGCTGCCCGGCGGGTAGTAGTTGGGAATCCAGTAGTAGTTCCATTGCAGCACCCGGTCCAGGGCGTGGGCATGGCGCAGCATGTCGGCCTGGGTGGTGGCCTTGACCAGGCCATCGAGCAGGCGGTCGACGGCGGGGTTCTGCAAGGCCATGTAGTTGTTGGCGCCGGGGTCGTTGGCCGCGGCCGAGCCGAAATAGTTGAACAGCTCACCACCCGGCGAGGTGCTGACCGGGTAGCCGGTGACGATCATGTCGTAGTCGCGGCTCATCAGGCGATTGACGTACTGCGAGGAGTCGATCAGGCGGATATTGAGGTGGATGCCGATCTGCGCCAGGGTGCGTTTGTAGGGCAACAACAGGCGATCCATGCCGTTCTGGCTGATCAGGAACGTGAACGCCAACGGCTCGCCCTGGGCATTCACCAGCCGATCGCCGTCGGGTTTCCAGCCGGCCTGTTCCAGCAGGTCCAGGGCTTGCAGTTGCTTGTCGCGAATCAGCCCGCTGCCATCGGTTTTCGGCGCTTCGAAGACCTGCGTGAAGACCTCGTCGGGAATCTGCCCGCGCAGTGGTTCGAGAATCGCCAGTTCGTCGGCATCCGGCAGTTGGCGTGCGGCCAGCTCGGTGTTGGAGAAGAAGCTTTGCTGGCGAATGTACAGGTCCCGCATCATCTGCCGGTTGCTCCACTCGAAATCCCAGAGCATGGCCAGGGCCTGGCGCACGCGGCGGTCCTTGAACATCGGGTTTTGCAGGTTGAACACATAACCCTGGGACGGTTGTGGGCCCTGCTTGGCCAGGTGGGCCTTCTGCAGGCGGCCGTCGTTCAGGGCTGGACCGTCGTAGCCGATGGAATAACCGGTGGCGGAGAACTCGCGGTTATAGTCGTAGGCGCCGCCGCGCAAGACCTGGCGCGCCACGTCGGTGTCGCCAAAGTACTCGATGCTGAAGCGGTCGAAATTGTACAGGCCGCGGCTGACGGGCAGGTCCTTGGCCCACCAGTCGGGGTTGCGCTCGAAGGTGATGCTGCGCCCGGAGTCGATCTTGCTGACTCGGTACGGGCCGCTGCCCAGGGGCGCTTCGTAGCCGCCACCATTGGCGAAGTCGCGGCTTTTCCACCAGTGTTCGGGGAACACCGGCAAGGTCGCGATATCCAGTGCCAGGGTGCGATTCTGGTTGTTCTTGAAGTCGAAGCGAATGGTCCGTGGCGACTCGACCTCGACGCCTTTGACGTCGGCAAACTGCGTGCGATAGCGCAGGCTGCCCTGGGTCATCAGCAGGTCGAAGGTGTAGCGCACGTCCTCAGCGGTGATGGCGCGGCCGTCGGCAAAGCGGGCTTTGGGGTTGAGGTAGAAGCGCAGCCACATACCGTCCTCGGCGCGTTCCATTTTTTCCGCCACCAGTCCGTAGACAGTGTAGGGCTCGTCCAGCGAGCGTTGGGCCAGGGGCGAATACACCATGCCATCGAGCTGGCTGACGCCGATGCCTTTGTCGATGTAGGGCGAGACGTGGTCAAAGCGCCCGATCTCAATGGCCGAACGGCGCATGCTGCCGCCCTTGGGGGCTTGTGGATTGGCATAGGCAAAATGGCTGAAACCGGCAGGGTACTTGGCCGGTTCGCCGTAGACGGTGAGGGCGTGCTGGGGAGCTGCGTTCACGGTGGTCGCGCTCAGCAGCAAGGCCAGGACCGTGGAGATCAATGAGGAGAAAGCCAGTCGCATTGTCAGCCTTAAGAGCCGGGTGATCGATGGTTCGATTTGTACGCTAGCGGCGCAGGCCTGGCCAGCCAAAAACGTTCGGCACAAACACAACGGCCCACCAGAAGGCGGGCCGTTGTTCAAGCAGTCGGCTGTGGATCAGTCCTGGCGGCTGGTCACTTCCAGCAGGTGGTAACCGAACTGGGTCTTGACTGGGCCTTGTACGCTGTTGACCGGGGCGCTGAAGACCACGGTGTCGAATTCCTTGACCATCTGGCCAGGACCGAACGAACCCAGGTCGCCGCCTTGACGGCTGGACGGGCAGGTGGAGTTGGCTTTGGCAACTTCGGCGAAATCAGCGCCGCCTTCGATCTGGGCTTTCAGTTCGTTGCACTTGGCTTCGCTGGCAACCAGGATGTGACGGGCAGTGGCTTTGGCCATGGGAAGAATCTCCATTCAATGTTCAATAAAGTGCTGAGCCTACCGGATTCAGAGGGCTATTTCTCGTCAATCTGCTGCCTGATCCTGAGCCAAGGGGCCGTCGGTCGAAAATATTGCACTGCCCATGATTCAGACACCGGCCTGCTTCAGGCGCTCGGCGTGCTCCAGGTACAGGGCCACGGGATTGATGCCCAGGCGCACCAGGCCAGTGGTCTGGTTGATGCTGTCCATGTGATCCAGCGGGTAGTCTGAGCGCAGGACCGTGCCCAGGTGCGAGCTGAAGCGCCCGACCATGCCGTCGTTCTGCTCGGCCTCGCGGATGAAAAAGCGCGAAAAGTTGCGGCAGAACAGGTGCAGCGGATCGAGGGCGTTAGGGCCCTCATCCCGCAGGCGCCCCTGCACGGTGCCACTCCAGGAGTAATAACGAACGCCGTTGACCTGCTCTTCGCCGTTGCCGCCCCAGGTGTCGGGCAAGCCTTGTGGGTATTTGCCATTGAAGGCGGTGACGCCCTCGGTGGTCAGGGCGTTGAGGGCGGCGATGGCGTTCTGCGGGATTTTCGGACTGCCGCTGATAAACCTGAGGAACTCGACAAACAGCGTCGAGACCGCCGCCGCGACTTGCTCGGGCAGATGCCCGGGGGTCAGCGCCTGGCGCAGGCGGTCGGCCAGTTCCGAGCCATGGTTCGGCCCGCTGACCGAAGTAATCGAGGCCACATGCCCGGGTGCCACCGCCGCCGCATAACGCGCCGCCAGGGCGCCTTGGCTATGGCCGATCAGGTTGACCTTGGCGGCGCCGGTTCCGGCCCGCACCAGCTCGATCTGCGTCAGTAATTGCTGGCCGCGCAGTTCGTTGCTGTGGGTGGCGGAGAGATAGGGGATGAACACGTGGGCGCCGGCGTTGCGCAAGGCCTGTTTGACGCCGTGGAAGAGATCGAGATTGCCGATACTGTCGAACCCGAAGAGGCCGTGAACCAGCATGATCGGGTATTGGGTGCTTGCATTCCGTTGCATAAGCGTGCCTGTATTCCGTGAGGTCGGGAAGGATTTCGCATTCTCACTCTCACTCTAATGCAGGCCACACTGGGGGCGATGTGCGAAAAAGCCGCTGTCGGTTATTGAAGGCGGAATAGAAGTGGCAGGACGAAGCCGTGGTGAACCTTGCCGTTGCGCGCCAAATCGGCGCAACGGCGTATTCACTCAAAAGCCTGTGGGCTTCAGGTATTGCGCAGCTTGCGGCTGGCCTCGCGCAGGAGTTGCTCAGTCGCCTCCCAGCCCAGGCAACCGTCCGTCACCGACACCCCGTAGCGCAGGGACGGCCCCAGCGCCTGGCACCCTTCGAACAGGTGGCTCTCTAGCATCATGCCGATCAGTGCGCGATTGCCGTTCAGGCGTTGCTCCAGCACGTCGTTGAATACCGCCGGCTGGCGCAGGGGATCCTTGCCGCTGTTGGCATGGCTGCAATCGACCATGATCCGTGACGCGATATTCAGCCGCTGCAGGTCGTCCTCGATCCGGGCCACGTGGTGCTGGTCGTAGTTGGGGCCGCGATGGCCGCCGCGCAGCACCAGGTGGGTGTCCGGGTTGCCCTGGGTCTGGATGATCGCCGGATGGCCCTGGCTGTCGACGCCGAAGTGGCGGTGCGGGTGGGCGGCTGAGCGCATGGCATCGGTGGCGACGCCCACGCCGCCGTCGGTGCCGTTCTTGAAGCCGACCGGCATGCCCAGGCCGCTGGCCATTTCCCGGTGGATCTGCGATTCGGTGGTACGTGCGCCGATGGCCACCCAACTGAGCAGGTCGTCGAAGTAGCTGGCGGCCATCGGTTGCAGCAACTCGGTGGCAACCGGCAGGCCGAGGCGCAGCATCTCGCGCATCAATTCCCGGGACAGGTTCAGGCCGCCGACCATGTCGTCACTGCCGTCCAGGTGCGGGTCGTAGGCCAGGCCTTTCCAGCCCACCGTGGTACGCGGTTTTTCGACATAGGCACGCATCACCAGGAGCATCTCGGCGCTGACTTCGTGGGCGAGTCGGGCGAGTTTGCCGGCGTATTCGAGGGCCGATTGCGGATCGTGGATCGAGCAGGGGCCGACGACGACCAGCAGGCGCGAGTCTTCACCTTCAAGGATGGCGCGGATGGCTTGGCGATGGGTGGCGACCTGTTGGCTCAGGGCGAGGCTCAGGGGCAATTGTTGCTTGAGCTGCAATGAGCTGGGCAGACGCTGGGTCAGTGCTTCATTGGCAGGGTTGTGGGTGGACAGCGGCAGAGCGGATACGCGGGAGTTCATATTCAGGCTTCCTGGGCTGGCGGCGGGTTCGTGCCCGCGCGCTCGGCCCTACTGGGGTGTTCGACAATTGGCCGTGTTGGCTGAGTGTGTGCGCTTGCCACCTGTGGGTGACCGATCGGAGGCGGCAGGCTGTCCCGAGCGGAGGCTGGTAAATCGCCAGGCGGTAAAACTGTCGTGACGGTAATAAGTGGTGTAGTTCATGGGGTAATTCCTTGAAGTCAGTGATGTTGCTAAAAAGTTAGGGCCTTGAAAAAACAAAACCCCCGGTCGGGGAGCCGACCGGGGGTTGAGAATTCTCTGGCAGGCGACCCCTTGAGTAGTGGCCGCCGTGTAGGTATCAGGCGCGCCAGTGGCTAAACCAATACCCAAAATAAAAGTTTGCTGGAGCACCGGTGGCATTCGCCCGCGCAGCCGCAGCCGAGCGCAGGGCGCTAGGGGTGCAAAGCTGGGAAGGGGTATGCGACATGCAGGTACGTCTCCGTTGAATGCCCCGAGCTTACTAGAGGCCGGGACGCAGTTTCAATCAGAAAATGCTATCGGGGTGAAGGTTGCTCGCTATGGCTTAAGTCGTGACGCGCTTTATGCCAGACTCGGCGATTGCCTCCGAACCCTCATCAAGGAAAGCTGGGATGACTACACTGACTGTTGCAGTGGCTCAATCGATCTCGATTGCTGGCGATGTCCACGCCAATATTGCCCATCACCAGCGTTTCATCATGGCCGCGGCGAAGCAGGGTGTGCAGGTGCTGGTGTTTCCCGAGCTTTCCCTGAGCGGTTATGAGCGTGGCCTGGCGGCGCAATTGGCGATCGCCCCGGATGCGGCGTTGTTGCAACCCTTGC
Source organism: Pseudomonas sp. P5_152 (assembly GCF_033989915.1). NCBI lineage: Bacteria > Pseudomonadati > Pseudomonadota > Gammaproteobacteria > Pseudomonadales > Pseudomonadaceae > Pseudomonas > Pseudomonas sp. P5_152. The sequence continues at coordinate 5,461,647 of NZ_JASFAH010000002.1, forward strand.
GGGACCTGGTGCGAGAAGTAGGCGTGACGGCTGTCGTCGGTATGCCGATTCGCCTGTCTGACGATTCCCCGGTGTTGATCGGCGCGCTGGTGCTGGCGGCCGACGGCTCGTTGGCCGTGTACAGCAAGCAGCACCTGCACTCCGGCGAAGAAGTGGCGTTCGCACCGGGGGCGGGCGGCGCACCCTTGATCGTGGGTGATGACACCATTGCGCTGGCGGTCTGTGCCGACTTTTCCCACGCCAGCCATGCGGCAGCAGCCGCTGAAGTGGGGGCGAACATCTATGCCGCCGGGGTGTTGATCACCGAAGGCGGATACGCCGCCGACAGCGCCTTGCTGCAAGGTTATGCGCGCGAACACGGGATGCTGGTACTGATGGCCAACCATGGTGGCGCGACCGGCGGCTGGGAGTCGGCGGGGCGCAGTGCTATCTGGGCAGCGGACGGCAGGCTGCTCGCCGCCGCTCCCGGGAAGGGCGATGCGCTGGTGATCGCCCGTCGCCAGGCGGCGTTATGGCGCGGTGAAGTGGTGCCGGTGCAGCATGCCTGAGCCCGGATTGGCGCTGCGTCTGGCCACCACCGAGGATTTGCCGTTCGCCCGGGCACTGGCCCGGCGCGGCATGCTCAGTTATTACGTGCGCCATGACCTGTTGTGGCTCGACGAGGCGTTCGACGTGGCCTGGGCCGGGCGGCAGAACTGGTTGATTTGCCAGGACGCGGCGGTGCTCGGCTTTACCAGCCTGAGTCGCGACGCTAATGCCCTGTACATTCGTGAGTTGCACGTGGTCGAGGCCGCGCAGGGGCGGGGCATTGGCAGTTGGACGATCGATCAGGTTTTTGCCCTGGCCAGCCAGGAGCGGCGTCCGGCCCTGCGTCTGACGGTGTTCACCGACAACCCGGCGCAAGCCCTTTACCTGCGCATGGGATTGCAGATTGTCGGGCAGGATGATTGCTTCTTGCGAATGCAACGCCAGTGTCCGCGTTGAAAGGTCTGTAAGGCGCGTAGTACAAGCGCTGCAAGATCTATTGAAACCATTTTAAATCTTGGGTTCTGCTAGGTCTGCCGGATGCTTTTTGCTAAGGTGGCGGGCAACCAACAAGACCATATCGCGGGGTGTCTGCTTGATTAGGGTGCTAGTAGTCGATGACCATGATCTCGTTCGTACAGGTATTACACGAATGCTGGCTGACATCGATGGCCTGCAAGTAGTCGGCCAGGCCGAGTCGGGAGAGGAATCCCTGCTCAAGGCGCGCGAACTGAAACCCGATGTGGTGCTGATGGACGTCAAGATGCCCGGCATCGGCGGCCTGGAAGCCACGCGCAAGTTGTTGCGCAGCCATCCGGACATCAAGGTCGTGGCGGTCACCGTGTGCGAGGAAGACCCGTTCCCGACGCGGCTACTGCAAGCGGGCGCGGCAGGCTACCTGACCAAGGGCGCCGGCCTCAACGAAATGGTCCAGGCGATTCGCCTGGTGTTTGCCGGCCAGCGCTACATCAGCCCGCAAATTGCCCAGCAATTGGCAATCAAGTCATTCCAGCCGAGCAACGATTCGCCGTTCGATGCCCTTTCGGAACGCGAGATCCAGATCGCCCTGATGATTGTCGGCTGCCAGAAGGTGCAGATCATCTCCGACAAGCTCTGCCTGTCACCCAAGACCGTGAACACCTATCGCTATCGGATTTTCGAGAAGCTTTCGATCAGCAGTGACGTCGAGTTGACCCTGTTGGCGGTGCGTCACGGCATGGTCGATGCCAGCCTCTGAAATGACTCAAGCCTTTGATCCAAGCGCCTTTCTCGCCACCTGCAGTGGGCGCCCCGGGGTGTATCGCATGTTTGACAGCGATGCGCGCCTGCTCTACGTGGGCAAAGCCAAGAACCTGAAAAAACGCCTGGCCAGCTACTTTCGCAAGACCGGCCTGGCGCCCAAGACGGCGGCGCTGGTGGGCCGTATCGCGCAGGTCGAGACCACCATCACCGCCAACGAGACCGAAGCGCTGCTGCTGGAGCAGACGCTGATCAAGGAATGGCGGCCGCCTTACAACATCCTGTTGCGCGACGATAAGTCCTACCCCTATGTGTTTCTTTCCGACGGCCAGTTTCCACGCCTGAGCATTCATCGCGGGGCAAAAAAGGCCAAGGGCAAGTATTTCGGTCCTTATCCCAGTGCCGGGGCGATTCGCGAAAGCCTCAGCCTGCTGCAAAAAACCTTTTTCGTCCGCCAGTGTGAAGACAGCTACTACAAGAACCGCACCCGGCCGTGCCTGCAATATCAGATCAAGCGCTGCAAGGCGCCCTGTGTCGGCCTGGTGGAGCCTGAGGTGTACGCCGAGGATGTGCGGCACTCGGTGATGTTTCTCGAGGGCCGCAGCAATGCCCTGACCGACGAACTGTCGGCAGGCATGGAGCAGGCAGCCAGCACCCTGGATTTCGAGCGCGCGGCCGAGTTGCGCGATCAGATTTCCCTGCTGCGCCGGGTCCAGGACCAACAGAGCATGGAAGGCGGCACGGGCGACGTCGATGTGGTCGCGGCATTCATCAACCCGGGTGGCGCCTGTGTGCACTTGATCAGTGTGCGTGGCGGGCGAGTGCTGGGCAGCAAGAACTTTTTCCCGCAGGTGGGTATTGAAGAGGACGTTGCCGAGGTCATGGCGGCGTTTCTCGGACAGTATTTCATCAGCAGTCCTGAGCGCGACCTGCCGAGTGAGCTGATCGTCAATGTGGTCCATGAGGACTTTCCCGCGCTCATCGAAGCCATTCACGAGCTGCGCGGTCGCGAGTTGACCATCAGTCACAGGGTCCGTGGCACCCGGGCGCGCTGGCAACAATTGGCAGTGACCAACGCCGAGCAGGCGCTGGGCGCGCGCCTGGCCAATCGTCAGCACGTTGCCGCGCGTTTTGACGCCCTGGCTGAAGTGCTGAATCTGGATGAACCGCCACAGCGCCTGGAGTGTTACGACATCAGCCATTCCAGCGGCGAAGCGACCGTGGCGTCCTGCGTGGTGTTCGGCCCGGAAGGGCCGTTGAAATCCGACTACCGCCGCTACAACATCGAAGGGGTGACCCCGGGCGATGACTACGCGGCGATGCACCAGGCGCTCACCCGGCGCTTCAGCAAACTCAAGGACGGCGAGGGCAAGCTGCCGGACATCCTGCTGGTGGACGGCGGCAAGGGCCAGTTGTCGATGGCGCGTGACGTGCTCAATGAACTGGCGGTGCCCGACCTGATTCTGCTGGGCGTGGCCAAGGGCGCGACCCGCAAGGCCGGCTTCGAAACCCTCTACCTGAATGATGCGGCCCATGAGTTCACTCTGCGCGGCGACTCCCCGGCGTTGCACCTGATCCAGCAGATCCGTGACGAGGCCCACCGTTTTGCGATTACCGGGCACCGCGCGCGACGTGGCAAAACCCGCCGCACCTCAACCCTGGAAGGGGTTGCCGGGGTAGGGCCGACCCGGCGTCGGGACCTGTTGAAACATTTTGGTGGATTGCAGGAGCTGTCTCGTGCAAGCATCGACGAGATCGCCAAAGCACCGGGGATCAGTAAAAAGCTCGCAGAGTTGATTTATGCAAACCTGCACAGCGAGTAGAATGCCCCCTCACCTCGTAGCCAGTTGTGCCGATGAATATCCCTAATCTGATCACCGTACTACGCGTTCTGCTTATCCCGATCTTTATTCTGCTGTTCTACATGCCGTATCACTGGAGCTACATGGCCGCCAGTTCGGTCTTTGCGTTCGCTGCGGCGACGGACTGGCTGGACGGTTACCTGGCCCGCCGGCTGGAGCAGAGCACCCCGTTCGGGGCGTTTCTCGATCCGGTGGCAGACAAGCTGATGGTCGCCGTGGCCCTGGTGCTGTTGGTCCAGGAGCACGCCAACCTGTGGCTGACCTTGCCGGCAGCCGTGATCATTGGTCGCGAGATCGTCATTTCCGCCCTCAGGGAGTGGATGGCCGAACTGGGCGCACGGGCCCAGGTGGCCGTGTCGAACCTGGGCAAATGGAAAACCGCCGCGCAAATGCTCGCGCTGGTGATCCTGCTGGCCAACCCGTCGGACTTCAGCTTCTGGGTACTGGTGGGCTATGCCTTGCTGCTGGTCTCGGCCGGCCTGACCTTGTGGTCCATGGTGCAATACCTGCGCGCCGCCTGGCCGCACCTGAAAACCGACGTGCAGAAAAAATAAAACTTTTTTGAATCAAAGGGTTGACGCGTATTCGAATTGCTATAGAATACGCCACACCAAGACGCGGGAATAGCTCAGTTGGTAGAGCACGACCTTGCCAAGGTCGGGGTCGCGAGTTCGAGTCTCGTTTCCCGCTCCAAATATAGACCTGCAAAAGTCACTGGCTTATGCAGGTCAACAAAAAAGACGCTTCGGCGTCTTTTTTCGTTTCAGTACTATCCGCCGACATCGATTATCCAACAAATTTGACATACACCAGTTCAGGGTCGTGTTCGTCAAGATTATCGATTCGCCCGCTCGGTACAAAACCCGCTTTCTTGAACAGTGACTGCGAAGCCGTGTTGGATGCATTGGTTGAAGCAAACAGCTTGGCTGTCTTGCACGCGGCTTCGGCTGCCGCTAGCAAACCCAGCGCTACGCCTTGCCGTTGCTGTGTCGGTGACACGACCACCAGCTCAACGAAGCCATGGCTGAAAAAATCATTGGTAAGTACCAGGTAACCTGCGCACTGATCGGCAGCGACGGCTACCAGGCATTGCTGGCGAACGACGGCATCATGGATAAAGTCGCGACGACTGGCGTGTTGCGTCGCATAGGTATCCAATGCGATCAGTGCGGGCACGTCCTCGGTCGTCCCGTGGCGGATGAGCCAGTTCAAGCTGATGGGGAACAGGGGGCTGGCGTGGGGCATTGAGAGCATCCTCCAGTCGGTGCTGGTATCGAGCGTGTGTCCATCGATTGAGGTTATAGACCTTGCCCGTATTGCCATTCAAGGGTTGCGAGCTGCCCCGCACGCTGCTGCGTGAATCCCTGGGGCAGCAGGTGCGGCGGCCCTAAGTCAAAGCTTCGGCAACTGCCCGATACGCCCCATCATTTCCGTGACGATCTGCAGGTCCAGCATGAACTGTTCGACGGTCTTGAACTCGTTGTCGTTGTGCCCGGTGTACTTGACGTCGGGCATGGCCAGGCCGAATTGCACGCCGTTGGGCAGTTCATGCACCGAGGTGGCACCGGCGGAGGTGCCGAACTGGTGTTTCATGCCCAGGTTTTCGCTGGCCACGGCCAGCAGGGCCTTGACCCATTCACCTTCGGGGTTGCGGAACATCGGCTCGGCGATCGAGTAGTCGAAGGCTGGCGCGATCCCGGCCTTGTTGCTCCAGGCACTGAGTTTGTCGGCGATTTCGTTCTTGAGCACTTCGGGAGACTTGCCCTTCGGCACCCGCAGGTTGACTGCCAGCTTGAAGGTTTTGTCGTCCATGCCGACGTAGGTCAGGGAAGCGGTTAGCGGTCCCATGAAAGCATCGGCAAAGCCCACCCCCAGTTTGCTACCCAGGTAGTCCAGGCCCCAGTTGTCGGCGGCGTAGCGGGCTGCGTCGGTGATCTGGTTGTGCTTGAGCGCGACCTTACCGTCGAGGCCGTTGATGAAGTCGAGCATCCGGGCCACCGGGTTGACCCCAGACTCAGGCTCGGAGGAGTGAGCGGAAACGCCAGTGACTATCAGTTGCACGTCTTTGCCGACGACCTTGGCGGTCACAGTGAAATTGCCACCGTTGCGCTTGGCGTAGTCGGCGCCGGTTTGTTGCAGGCTGGCGGCCAGTTCGGCGGGTTGCTCGGTGAGCAGGGTGGCGACCGAGGTCGACGGAATCTGGTTGGTCGCCAGCCCGCCGGTCATGGTGCTGATTTCGGCGCCTTTGCCCTCGGCGGCGCGCCGGGTAAAACTGGCCATGACCGTGCCGTAGCCTTTCTCGGCGATCACCACCGGGTAGCCGCCATCCAGGGCCAGGTTGTAGTTGGGCGTCGGATTGCGCTCGAAGTAATAGGGGATGGCATCGCCGCTGGTTTCCTCGGTGGTGTCCACCAACAGCTTGAAATTGCGCGCCAGTGGCAGCTTCTCGTCCTTGATGATCTTCATCGCGTAGAGGGTCACCACGATGCCGTTTTTGTCATCCTCGGTGCCGCGGCCGTACATGCGGTCGCCAATCAGGGTGACCTTGAACGGGTCCAGCCGGGTGCCGTCTTCCAGTACCCAGTTCTCTGGCGTCACGGGCACCACATCGGCGTGGGCGTGGATGCCGACGACTTCATCGCCAGCGCCGTCGAGGGAGATTTCATAGACCCGGTTGTCGATGTTGCGAAATTTCAGGTGAAAGGACTCGGCCAGGCCCTTGATCTTGTCGGCGATCTTGAGGAACTGCGGATTCTCGTGCTGCGGTACGCCTTCGACCTCGAAGGTCGGGATGGCCACTAGTTCGCGCAGGGTCTGGGTGGCAGCGCTGCCATATTTGACTCGTGCGTAGAGGCCCAGCAGGCGATGGATTTCATTCTGCTGCTCGGCGTTCAGGCTCTGGTTGGCGAGGAAGGCATTGATGGCCGGGGCGAGGTCGTCGTTTTTCGCCAGCTCACTTTTGGCCAGGCGCGTGAGGAACTGCCTGAAGTCCGTGACTGAGCTGTTGTTGAAGGTCTTGAGGATGGCCGCGCTTTGTTGCGGGGTGATATTGGCGTGGGCCGGCGTGGTGAACGACGCCAGGCTGGCCAGCATCAGGGTGGTTGCGGCCAGGTGCTTGAGGGAAAAATCCATGGTGGTGGGCATTCCTTTGCAGGGGTGTAGGGGAGATGAAACAAATCATTTCCAAATTAACACCACAAGGCTGCGAAAGGGCAGCCCCTGAAGTGGGATCTGTCCCACAGAAATGTAAGTGCGCCCCACATGCCCAATCCTGAGCAAGGCGCCTGTACTTGCCAGCGCAGCCTTACGGTCTAGCGGGTTGTGGACGTTGATCGACAGGTGGCCAGATTTTTTCCATCTCGAGTACTTCAACCGATCCGCCGGGGGACTGGACCGTTGCCGACAGCGCTGGGAGCATTTTCTTGTCCTGCGTGCGGGGCTGGCGATCAAAGTTGACGGTTATCCGGGTGCCGTCGGCGAATTGTGAGCGCTGTACCAGGCGGTCGCGGGACAGGGTTTCAAAGTGAGTCATGGCCTGGGTGAACAAGCGCTGATGCAGGGGCGAAAAGACCCGGTCATAGGCTTGAATCAACGGCAGGTCGCGACGCAGCACCGGGTCGCTCAGGTGATACAGCGGTGGCACCATGTACAACAGTTGCAGCAATGCCGTCTGGTCGCGTTCGGTGGTGAACTTCAGCGAGCCATATTCCCAATGATGGGTGCTGACGATGCTGTCGTGCAGGGCGATTTCATACAGTGGCAGGCGAAACTGTGGACGCGTCACATAACGCGCTACCGAATCCGCCAGCGGTACGGGTTGAAAGTACAGCGAGGGTGCTTCCGGCGGCCAGTATCGGCCTCGGTAGTAAGGTGAGCGGGGATCCTGGATGGCGGGGTCCATCCAGGCAAAAGGCGGTGTCAGCACACCGTGGGCAAACGCCACCTGTGCGGCAAACATGGAAAGCACGCCCTCACTTCCGGTGACCAGGCCATGGGTCAGGGCAGGGTACTCCAGGCGCCGACGGTGGGCCTGGGCGTCGTCAGCCTGATTCATTTCCCGCCCAGGCGTGTAGTCCTCCAACATGGGGCCGGCGCCGTCGACGTCGAGAAAATAGCTGTTCAACTGCCCGGCCCCAGCGACGGCACTGATGCGCCGCTGGGCATAGGGCTTGACGACCTGAGGGTTGGCATACACCCCACGACCTGCAAAACCGACCGCAAGTTTACCGTCCTGGTCACGATAACCCGCGCCAGCCAGCGCATTGCCCATTTGCGCGGTTGGCCAGGTATTGGCCAGGTCCTCCCGATGGGCGCTGCCATAGCTGTCATATACCCCCACAAGATACCCTGCGGCTTTGGCAGCGGCCACGGCCTCGGGGCGCCAGAAACTCGATAGCCAGTTATCGGCGCCCAACCAGGCGCGCTGTAGTCCGGCTGTGCGCAAGGCATCGATGGTGCTGGTGGACAGTCCATCGCCCCATTGTGCCGGCGGCTGCAGGGTTTCACCGAAGGTCTCCAGCAGTTGTTCGCGAACCGTGCGCCCCCAGGCTACTTCGGCCATGGGGTCGTGCTTGCCCGGCAGCGGCGCTACTGGCATGCGGGGCACTGTCTGGCGCAGGCCGCTGTTGAGGGCGTGGATTAATGGCTGTCGCCGCCAGGTGCTGAGACTGCCGTTGAGCGACTCGTTGAACGCCGCTTCGAATAGGTCCCGGGTCTGCGTGTCAAACAGCTGCCACACGCGAGCGGCCAGGCTCCCCGATACCTGCCGGCCCGCCTGCAGGCGCTGGAGAAAGCCAGGCCAGTCGGCGATGTCGGCGGCTTTCAACAACCCGCTGTCCCAGAGATAGATGTGGGCGGCACCGCCGAGTCTGGCGGTGGCAGGCAGGGTCTCGATCTTTTCGTCCAGCGAGACGAACTGGGCGGTTTGTTGCAACCAGTCTCGGTAACGCCGCGCCCCGGCCATGACGTCCGGGCCGGCAATGTGCAGGCGTACGATGTAGGGTGCGTCCGGGGCCAGCCGGGTGAATGCATGGCGCAGTCGCATTTGCGGGCGCCCTCCGGTATCGACAATCGAAAATTCCGTGTTCAGCGGCGTCTCGACCATCCAGGTGAGCGAGTGCTTCTTGCGCAGTTCGGTCCAGAATGGCATCGACAATGCGCCGGCGGTACTTTCGTTTTGATAGCGGCGCACCAGCCAGTCCAGCCAGCCCGGATCGGTACTGGGTACGTAGTTGCCCTCGCCAAAGGGAAAGGCATAAGCGTCGATCGCAGAAGGTTGGGCCGAGATCGGCCAATCCAGCGTGGCGGGTTGTGCGGCGCGGATGCTGACCTGGAGGTCATTCTGGTCGCGCGTGACGGCGATATCGAAACGCTGTCGCCCCTGCTGGATCTGCCATCTTTCAGCAGTCAGGGGGGTGGTGTTTGCACCGCTGAAAGCGGGAGCCGCGAGGGGCAATGTGGGACCTGTAGGTGGCATGAGTTCGATGGCCAGGGTAGCCCGATCGATTCGCCAGGTACCGGCTGCCGTTGGCACTTCGTGCCAGTCCGTGACTGCGGCGAGGGCATTTACACTCAGGCCGCAGAGCAGCAACAGCAATATCCCGCGAAGTACCTGCAAGGCCATGCCTCGACTCCTTGTCGTCGTCAATCACGCTAGCGCATGGGTTCGAGCAGTAAACAGCGGTCTTGCGCCGGTGACTGACTACCGTACTCATCGCCGTCGCCACTGCCAACGGGTTGTTGCGTGAAATGCATTCAACATGTAAGCGCCGGGATGGAACTAACCTTCACGTCAGCCTCTATATTTCAACGGCCCCCAAAAAACAAGGAACGCTCCATGTCCAGATCTCGTGCGTTGATTGCAGCTGTTACGTCTCTTGCATTGGTTTGCGGCTCGGCGCTGGCATGGGCCGATCCAGGGAATGGCAAGGGCCAGGGGAACGGCAAGGGAAACCCGCCCAATAGCCAGGCGCATGGCAATCAAGGTGGGCATGGCAACCAGGGCAAAAACCCCGCAGGCGGTGATTGGGGTAACGGTCCGAGCATCAACCGCAGCAGTGTGCTGGGAATTGTCGGCGGCTACCGGGACTACTGGAGCCCCGGACCGGCCTTGCCGCCTGGGATTCAGAAGAACCTCGCACGGGGCAAGCCCCTGCCGCCCGGCATCGCCAAGAAGCTCGATGGCCGGCTGGTTGGCCACTTGCCCCATTACGATGGCTACGAGTGGCAGCAGGCGGGTACGGACTTGATTTTGGTGGCCTTGGCTACCGGGCTGATTTATGAAGTGCTCACGGGAGCCTTTGATTAACGCACCCGGCTGTGGACCTCCATCCGTCGTGTGGCTTGCACACGCTTGCACACGCTTGCCCCGCCTGGAAAAGTTCAGCCGGGTCAGTGCGTCTTTGGCCGGTGAATCAGCAAGTGCTCAGTCGCCGTTGTACTTGTGCGCTGGCCGGCTACCTGGAACCGGACGAGCGCTGTGCCGGCCGAATGGCTCGGAGGCGCTGAGAATCGACAGTTCGATGCGTCCGCAGTGTGGGCACAGGGCCTTGATCTTGGCCTTGGCCGCGCTGTCGGTGTCGGCCATCACTTCGCCGTAGACCGCGTGCTGGGCGTGATCTTTCGGGTAAGCGGTGTAATCGTAGAGCCGCATGGTTCAAACCTGAGGTGGAGAGTCTGCCGCCGAACTCAAAGGTATAGGTCGCCAAGGCCGGTTCGTCCAGTGTCAGGTTTGAAAGGTGACTGGCGGTTCACCTTGCTACATCGGCTTTACGCTCAGTCACCCCGGCAGGGCAGGCTGCGAGTCCTTGAACTGGGCGAGCTCCAGGGTGATTTCCTTGGCCACATGATTGATTTCGCCGCGCAGCCATCTGTGCGCGGGCGATGCGTGCAGGCGTTCGTGCCAGACCTGGGAGACGGTGAAGCCCGCTACCGCTACTGGCGGTTCGAACAGTTGCAGGGGGACTTCCCTGGCGATGCGCAGGGCCGTCAGCTCGGCGATCATGCCGATCATGTCGGTTTGCGAAATCAGGATGTGCGCCAGCAGGAAGTGCGGCACCGTCAGGGAGGTCTTGCAGCGGATGTCATGTTGTTCGTAGAGGCTGTCGATGGCCTCCTTGACCGCCCCATGGTTGCTGCTGATACGCAGGTGCTTGCCGTTGCGAAATTGCTCCAGGGAAAGGCTGCCGTTGATCTCTGGGTGGCCGACGCGCACCACTGACTTGAGCCGGTCGGAGAACAGTTTGCGCACGTGGAAGTTGGCCGGGGCAGTCTTCTCGTTCCAGATGATCAGGTCGAGCTTGCCGTCCTTGAGCAGCGGCAGATCCTCTTTGGGGCGCAGCGGCTGGATGTTCAGCTCGACCCCGGGCGCGACCTCGGCGAGGCGCACCATCAGGCGCGGCAAGAGGATAAAACCGATGTAGTCGGTGGTGGCGATTTCGAAGCTGCCCTGGAATTGTCCGGGGTCGAAAGCCTTGACCGGCTCGATCAGCTTGTTCAGCGCCGCCAGGCTTTGCTGCAACGGCTCCACCAGCTCCAGGGCGCGGCTGGTCGGCAGCATGCCACGGCCCATGGAGACGAACAGTGGATCGTTGAACAGCACGCGCAGGCGAGCCAGGGTATGGCTCACCGCCGACTGGGTCATGTTCAGTTGCTCGGCGGTGCGGGTGACGTTGCACTCGTTGAGCAGGCAAAAGAACACGTGCAAGGATTTCATATCGACGTTTTGCATTTGCCGGGCGCTGGCCTCGCGGTGAAGGATGGACAATACCGGCCGCCACTTTACCGAGGTTTGCGCCCGAAAGCTGGTCAACGCTTCAGACCATCGGCACCAGCGTATGGGCGAAGTCCTTGCGCCGCTCCATCAGTTGCAGGGTCTGGGCCTGCGCCGCCTGGAGCAAGGCCGTCTCGTCGACCAGGGTACTGCGGCCGTTTTCCAGGATCACCTTGCCGTCCACCAGCACGGTTTTCACGTTCGAGCCACGGGCCGAGTACACCAGGTTCCACAGCACGTTGGTCTGTGTCCCTTCCCAGACGATCGGGCACATGTTCGGCTGAGCCAGGTCGAGCAGCAGCAGGTCGGCACGCTTGCCGACTTCGATCGAGCCGATCTCCCGATCCATGCCCAGTACCCGGGCACCCTCGATGGTTGCCATGCGCAAGGCGACATTCGCCGGCAGGGCGGCGGCATCCAGGCGGTGGGCCTTTTGCAGCAGTGAGGCGAATTTCATTTCTTCGAACAGGTCGAGGCTGTTGTTGCAGACGTTGCCGTCGGTGCCCAGGCCGACGCGGATGCCGGCGGCGAGCATTTCCGGAACCCGGGCGATCCCGCTGGCCAGCTTGGCGTTGCTGCTGGGGCAGTGGGCGACCGCGGTGCCGGTGTCGGCCAGGCGCTTGATCTCTTCATCGTTGAGCCAGACGCAGTGGGCGATCAGGGTCTTTTCGCCGAGGATGCCCATCTGGTCCAGCATTGGGATCGAGCGTTTGCCGAAGTGCTGGAGCACCGCCTGTTCTTCCTCCTTCTGTTCGCAGGCGTGGGTGTGGATGCCGATCCCGTAGTCGCGCGCGCAGTCGCGGGCATGGGCGTAGGCCTTGGGTGAGCAATAGAACAGGTGCTCCAGCCCCATCCACACTCGCACGCGGCCGTCGTGGGCCATGTGATGGGTTTCGATCAGCTTGCGGTTGGCCTCCGGGCTTTCGAAGAAGTCTTTGCCGGGCAGGTCGGCGGCATAGGGCGCCAGGTGTACTCGAATGCCGATTTCGCCGGCGGCGTCGGCGCAGCGGTGCATGAAGCGGTACATGTCCATGACGCAGGTGGTGCCGCTCTTCAGGGCTTCCAGGTAGCACAGGCGCGCGGCGTGGTAGGCGTCCTCGGCGTTCATGGCGCGGTGTTCGAGCTGGTAGTAGGGCAGCCATTGCATCAGCGGCATGTTTTCGGTGATGCCGCGCATCAGGCTGGAGTGCGAGTGGGCATCGACCAGGCCTGGCAACAGGGCCATCTGGCCTTGGCAATCGATGACTTTGGCGTCGGCGGGCAGGGGCATGTGTTCGCCCTGGCCGATGGCTTCGATGACGCCGTCGCGGATGACCACGTGGCCGTTGGCGAGAACCTGGTCCTGGGGGTTGACGGTGAAGATGATGGCGTTGCGGATCACGGTGTAGGTCATGGGTGGGTCCTTGTTTTTTTATGGTTGGAGGGGGGGCGCACGAGGCGGCCTGCTGGGTTCTTACTGTAGGAGCGAGCGTGCTTGCGGCGCCCGCTTGCGGCTTGCTCGCGATGGCGACTTGCGCCACACCATAGATCTCGGCAATGCCCCCAATCCCCCCACCTAATACTGCACCCGCATCACCAGGAACACCGACAACGCCGCCACCCACCACATGATGGGCTTGACCGTGTGTGCCTTGCCGATCAGCAGCTTGAGCAGGACAAAGACAATGAAGCCCAGGGCGATGCCCAGGGTGATGGAGTAGGTCAGGGGAATCAGCAGGATCACCAGGAATGCCGGGATCGCTTCTTCATAGGACTTCCAGTCGATTTTGCTGATGGTGTCCATCATGAACACGCCGATCATGATCAGCACCGGCGCGGTGGCGATTGCCGGGACCAGGGACAGCAGGGGGGAGAGGAACAGGAATGGCAGGAACAGCACGGCGGCGACCAGGGCGACCATGCCGGTGCGACCGCCCTGGGAAATGCCGGCGGCCGATTCGATGTAGGCCGTTGCCGGGCTGGTGCCCAGGGGCGCGGAGGCCAGGGCCGCGAGGGCGTCGACGTGCATTGACTGCTTGATGTTGCGCGGGTTGCCGTCGGCGTCCTTGAGGTCGCCCGCTTCGGAGATGCCGAGAAAGGTCGACAGCGACTCGAAGAAGTTGGTGAACACCAGCACGAAGATGTACGGCAGGTACTCGATGTGCAGCGAGCCCAGCAAGTCGACCTGGCCGAGGAAGCTGAAGTCCGGCGCGGCGAACAGGCCGCTCCAGTTGACCAGCGTGACCGTGCTGGCGCCCTCGGGCCAATAGGCTGTGGCATCGCCCCACAGGCGGCCGATCGGGATCGCCAGCAAGGTGGTGCAGATGATCCCCAGGATCAGCGCCCCCGGCACCTTGCGCGCCACCAGGGCAATGGTGATCACCAGGCCTGCGAGGAAGGTCAGGATGATCGGATTGAACGGTGCCGCGTGCACCACGGTGAACGGGTCGGCGCTGATGAACTTGGCGTTCACCAGGCCGATCAGTGCGATGAACAGCCCCATGCCACAGGAAATAGCATTGCGCAGGCTCGCCGGGATACCGTCGATCACTGCCTGGCGCACGTTGAAGAACGCCAGCACAGTGAAGATCACACTGGCCCAGAGCACGCAGCCCAGGGCGATTTGCAGCGGGATCTTGGCCCCGACCACCATGGTGTAGGCGAACAGGATATTGATCCCCATGCCGGGGGCGATGAGGATTGGGTTGCGCGCGTACAGGGCCATCGCCAGGGTGCCGAGAAAACTCACCAGCACAGTGGCAGTGACCCCGGCGGAGAAGGGGATGCCGGCCGCCGCGTTGATGTCCGGGTTGACCACGATCACGTAGGCCGCCGCGAGGAAGGTGGTGGCCCCGGCGATGATCTCGCGCCGCAGGGTCGAACCTTCGCGATGGATGCCGAAGTAGTTTTCCAGCCATAACCTGAGTCTTGCGATTAACCCGATGGGCGCATCGCGCAAACTGACCGGTTGGTTCATGTTGATCTCCTCAAAGCGGCAAGGCTCGGTTGTTTGTTGTTGTTATATTTTTTTGGTTTGATTCGAGTCGAACATGGGTCAGGCGGTTGCAGTGGCGAAAATCCCCGACATCACAGTGAAACCGGGCAAGCGTTTGATCCGGTCGGTCCAGCGCCGGATCGCGGGGTAGTCGATCAGGCTGATGCCAGCCTCGTCGGACAACATCACATAGGGAAAGCAGGCGATGTCGGCCACGGTCGGCAAAGGTCCGCTGCAGACCCATCCCTGGTGTTGCCGCTCGCTGAACCACAGTTGTTCGTCGAGGATGCGGAACAGGGCGTGGGCGCCGCAGCGGGCTTTTTCGGCGTCAAGATCATAGTTGAAAACATCCGCCAGGCGCGCGGCCGAGGCAGTGGCTGTGATGCTGTCGGCAAACGCCAGCCACATGTTGACCTCGCCCAGGCGGCGCGCGTCCTGCACCGGGTACCAGGCGCCGCTGGCGTCGTAGCGGGCGGCCAGGTAGGTGAGGATCGCCTGGGCGTCGCGCAGGACATATCCGTCGTCGTCGAGCACCGGCAACTGGCCGAGGGGGTTGATGGCCAGGAAGGCCTCGCCCTTGTGCTCCTTGCCCGGGTAGAACTCCAGGTCCACCGTGCTGAAACTCACGTCCAGCAGGTTCATGAACAGGCGCAGCTTGTAGCAGTTTCCGGACAGCTCGTAGTTGTAGAGTGTGATCACCTGCCTGCTCCCTTAAAGATCGAGCACCAACAGCTCGGATTTGCTGCGCGATACACAAGGCATCAGGCAGCGGTTGGCTTGCCGCTCTTCGCGGGTCAGGTAGACGTCGCGGTGCTCCGGTTCGCCATCCACCACCGCAGTGCGGCAGGTCCCGCACACACCTTGTTCACACGAGGTGTCCAGCGTTATCCCGCGGGCCTTGAGGCTGTCCGCCAGGCTGACGCCGGCCGCTACGGTAAATTCCTCGCCGCTGCGTTGCAGGCGTACACGGAAGGGTTGGTCGTGGTCGTGGCTGACCTCGTTGGCGAACAGTTCGAAGTGCACCTGGCTGTCGCTCCAGCCGGCTTCGCTGGCCAGGGTGCTGACCAGGTCGATCAGGGCCTTGGGGCCGCAGACATACAGGTGGGTGCCGGCACTCGCCTGTTGCAGCACGATGCGCAGGCGTTCGCGGGTCTGCTGCGGGTCCAGGCCGGTGTGGATGCAGTTGTGCCGCAGCTGATGCAGGCGCTCGGGGAACGCCACGTGGGACTCGCTGCGCACGAAATAATGCAACTCGTAGGGCCGTTCGGCGGCCTGCAGGGCCGCGCCCATGGCCAGCAGCGGGGTGATGCCGATCCCGCCGGCAATCAGAATCCCGGCGGTGCCTGGGACCAGGCGAAAATTATTCTTCGGCGCCGAGATGCGCAGGCGCTCGCCGGCTTTGAGGTCGTGGTGCATCGAACGAGAACCACCACGCGACTGCGCCTCCAGCTTGACCCCGATCACCAGGTGCTCACGCTCGTCGGGGGCGTTGACCAGCGAGTACTGGCGCACCAGCCCGCCGGGTGTATGCACATCGATGTGGGCACCTGCTTCGAAGCTGAAGCCGCCATCGGCGGGCAGGGCCAGCTTGAGGGCGACGATCTCGCTGGCGGTGGTCCAGTGCTGCAGCACTTCGACTTCCAGGGTTTGCGCAGGACGGCGTACCACTGGGGTGGGCGCGATGCGCAGGCTGTCAGGGGGCCGGCTGGTCGCGATCAGTCCGGCCTGGTTTTCCAGGCGCTGGCGCAGCACGTTGAGGATCCGGTTATGCCAGCGCAGTGGGTCGACGCCGGGGCGCCCGGCGAGGGTGCTGCTGTGCACGATGGTGCGCTCGGCACTCGCCGGCTGTAGCCAGAATTGCACCTGGCAGGGCTGCTCGGCGCTGCGCCAGGACAGTTGCAATGAGTTGTCGGTCTGTTGCAGTTGCACCGAGTCGAGCTGGCAGTCCGGATCCAGTTGGGCGTAACCGGCCAAGGCCTGGCGCACGTCGTCGAGGGCGGCCTGGAAGGGCAGGCTGCGCAGGTGCAATGCCAGGGGTGGCAAAGCCGCTGCTGGCAGTTCTTGAGCCTGTTGCGCCTGCAGGTTGACCCAAATCATCCCGTGCGCTTCGCTCACCGCAAAGGTCCGCGCGCACACGCTGGCCGGCGGGGTGCTTTGCGAGGCCGCCGGAATCAGCGTGCAGCGGCCATCACCGCCCTGGTACTGCCAGCCGTGGTATTGGCAGCGCAGCCGGGAGCCGAGGTTGACGCCCAGGGTGAAACGCACGCTGCGGTGCGGGCAGCGGTTTTCCCAGGCGTTGACCCGCTGCTCGTCATCGCGCCAGAGCGCCAGTTCCACTCCCAGCAATTGACCGTGAAACACATGGCGCAGGGTCAGGTCGCTGCTCTGCGCCACCGGGTACCAACGAGTGTCGGGCTGCATCATGGCTGGCCTCCCGCGGCCTGCGCTGGCTGGTAGGTGCCGTAGCGAATGCCCTTGTCGCGCAACCAGCGACGATAGGCACTGGACATCGCGTCGGCCCGGGTCGGGATCTCGAATTTCGGGTCCAGGGGCAGGGTCCGGGGCAGGTGGTTGGAAAGGATCATCAGGTCCTGGCTGAAAATGGTCTGCTGGAACAGGCGCAGATCGCGGTCGCTGCTGGTGGCGTCGACATAGGCCAGGACCACGTGGGCGATGCACCACTCTTCATCCAGCGGCTGGACAAACAGGCAGATGGCGTCGCGTCGCTCTGGCTGCTCGGGGCTGGTCTTGTACAGAATGGCGACGAAGGGGCGGGTCACGCGGTACACATAGTGCGCCTCGATCGCTTGTTTCGACCCGGCGGCCGCCATGGGCTGGAATATGCGGCAATCGGTGGCCAGGATCTCGTCCCGCTCCTGGTCGACCTCTACCTTATAAGTGCTGATATCGGTGTAGGGTTCGGCCCCGAGTAAGCCGGTATGGACGTAGGGGAAGTGCGCCATGTCGAGAAAGTTTTCCACCACGCGCAGGCCTGAGGCATGCACCTTCATCGAACCGGCCCCCAGCACCCGGCGATCTGGTTCATCGAACTCCGCTATCTGGAAAAATTCCGCGTCGGGTTCACCCAGGCAGACCCAATGGGTGTGATACAGGGTCGTGGTGCGACAAGGCGCGCCGCTGTCGTCGGCACGGATGGCGCTGAAGTGGCCCGCGCCGTCGCGACCAAAACGGATCTCGTGGCCCAACAGCTGTGTGCGGTAAATCCTGCCATCGACCAGGTCTTCCACGACGGCCAGTGGATACCACTGGTTCCAGATGCTCGATTCGATGCTCATAGGTTCCTCACCGGCGGATTTTTGTTTTTTCCCGACAGTAGAGAAATCCACGGCATGAAACTAACGAGTAATGCTAATGGCTGGTATGAAAAAAAATACTACCTGGAAAAATGACCGGGTAGGCACCGCCAACATCGCCGATGGCGGTGTGTCAGGCACTATCAATGTTGAAAATTCCGGCCCCATCGCGAGCAAGCTCGCTCCTACAGCGATGGGGCCGGTCCAGTCTTCCCCTTAGTGAGAATGCCGTGGCTCGCCGCTGCGGGCGATGATGCGCAGGTGCAGGGTGGCCGGTTCCAGGCAGCCGCCGGTGGACAGTTGCCCGACCAGTTGCCGGTAGAGTTCCTGCCACGGGGTTTGCGAGGCCGGGATGTTTGGCTCCCAGGCTGCTCGGCGACGGGCCATTTCGGCTTCGTCGACCAGCAGGTTGACCGTCCGCGCATTGAGGTCGACGCTCAGCCGGTCATTGGTTTTCAGCAGGGCCAGGCCACCGCCCACGGCGGCTTCCGGGGACATGTTGAGGATCGACGGGCTGGCCGAAGTACCGCTCTGGCGGCCGTCGCCCAGGCACGGCAGGGAGTCGATGCCTTGCTTGATCAGCGCCGCGGGTGGGGCCATGTTCACCACCTCGGCACTGCCGGGGTAACCCACGGTGCCGACGCCACGGATCACCAGGATGCAGCGCTCGTCGATTTCCAGCGCCGGGTCGTTGATCCGCGCATGATAGTCCTCCGGCCCCTCGAACACGATGGCCCGGGCTTCGAAGCTGTTCTCCGCGCCGGGTTCCGACAGGTAGGTCTTGCGGAACGCTTCGCCCACCACCGACATCTTCATGATCGCGCTGTCGAAGAAGTTGCCGCTGAGCACGATGAAGCCGGCGCGGTGCTTGAGCGGAGTGTCGAAGGGGTGGATCACGTCGGTGTTGCTGGTCAGGGTGCTGCGTACGATCTCGCCGATGGTCTGGCCGCTGACGGAGGCGCAGTCCTCGTGCAGGCGACCGGCCTTTTGCAGTTCGTGCATCACCGCCGGTACGCCGCCGGCGCGGTGGAAACCTTCGCCCAGATACTTGCCGGCCGGCATGCAGTTGACCAGCAGCGGCACGTCTTCGCCAATCCGTTGCCAGTCATCCAGGCTCAGCTCGACGCCCATGTGCCGGGCGATGGCGATCAGGTGCGGTGGGCAATTGCTCGAGGCGCCCAGGGCCGAGGCCACGGCAATGGCGTTCTCGAAGGCTTCGCGGGTCATGATCTGCGACGGTCGCACATCCTGGCGCACCAGCTCGCAGATGCGCTTGCCGGTGGCATAGGCCATCTGGCCGCGCTCGCGATAGGGCGCCGGAATGCTCGCGCAGCCGGGCAGGGACATACCCAGTGCCTCGGCCAGGGCGTTCATCGACAAGGCCGTGCCCATGGTGTTGCAGTGACCCACCGAAGGCGACGCCGCGGTGGTCATTTCCATGAAGCCTTCGTAGTCGATATCGCCGGCGGCGAGCAGGTTGCGCGCATGCCAGAGCACGGTGCCGGAGCCAATCAGTTCACCCTTGTGGTGACCGTCGAGCATCGGCCCGCCCGACAGCACAATCGCCGGCAGGTCGGTGGTCGCGGCCGCCATCAGGCAGGCCGGCGTGGTCTTGTCGCACCCGGTGGTCAGTACTACGCCATCGAGTGGATAGCCGTGGAGGATTTCCACCAGCCCCAGGTAGGCCAGGTTGCGGTCCAGCGCGGCGGTGGGACGGCGAGTCTGCTCGGCAATCGGGTGCACCGGGAATTCCATGGGAATGCCGCCGGCATCACGGATCCCGGCCTTGACCCGTTGCGCCAGCTCCAGGTGGTGCCGGTTGCAGGGCGTCAGGTCGCTGCCGGTCTGGGCGATGCCGATGATCGGGCGACCCGATTGCAGCTCTTCACGGGTCATGCCGTAGTTCATGTAGCGCTCGACATACAGCGCCGTCATGTCGGCGTGGGCCGGGTCGTTGAACCATTGCTCGCTACGCAGCGGGCGTTTCGGGGTGTCACTCATGATTCATAGCTCTCTTATAATTGGATGAATCGACAACCGGCGTCGGGCTTCAGCGGGCGAGCAGGCCTCGGGACGCCAGGTTGCGCAACAAGGCGCCGACGCCAAAGGTCCAGGGCGTGGCGGCAGAACTGTGGGTCACGCGGTTGTGCAGGCTGCCGAGCAACGGGCTGCTGATGCGTACCTGGTCGCCCAGTTTGTGGGTAAAGCCGCTGCCGACGTGATCACGGTCCTCGGTCGGGGCGAACAGGGTACCGAGAAACAGCAGGAAACCGTCGGGATATTGGTGATTGGCGTTGAGGGTCTGCCCGGCCAGGTCCTCGGGATCACGGCTGATCTGGCTCATGGAGCTGGAACCGTGCATCCGGTAGCCGTCCGTGCCCTCGACCTGCAGGTCCACCACGCAGGCGCGCACATCGTCCAGGCTGAACTGCTCGTCGAACAGGCGAATGAACGGGCCGATGGCGCAGGACGCGTTGTTGTCCTTGGCCTTGCTCAGCAACAGCGCGCTGCGACCCTCGAAATCCCGCAGGTTGACGTCGTTGCCCAGGGTCGCGCCGTGGATCTGCCCGCGGCTGTTGACCGCCAGCACCACTTCCGGCTCCGGGTTGTTCCAGATCGAGCCGGGATGAATGCCGATCTGGCTGCCGCTGCCGACGGCGGCGAGCACCGGCGCCTTGGTGAAGATTTCCGCGTCCGGGCCGATGCCCACTTCCAGGTACTGCGACCACATGCCTTGTTCGATCAACAGTGCTTTCAACTGCGCCGCTTGTGCGGAGCCGGGCACGATCGAGCGCAGGTTGTCGCCAATCACCCCATGGACGATAGCCCGCACCTGCTCGGCCTTGCCAGCATCGCCACCGGCCTGCTCTTCGATGACGCGCTCGATCATGCTCGCGGCGAAGGTCACGCCAGCGGCCTTGATCACTTGCAGGTCCAGCGGTGGCAGCAGGTAGGGTTGGCTCGGGTCGGCATCAGGGCCGGTATTGGCCAACAGGTTTTCGACGCTGGTCAGGAAAGTGCCAGGGGTTTGGCGTACTTCGGCCAGGGGCGCGTCCGACTCCAGCAAGTCACTCAGGGTCGCGAAGCGCTGCGACAGATCGAACACGCCATCGGCCCGCAGGACAATCAGCGAAGGGCCGGCAATCGGCCCTGGAACCCAGGCGCGACCAATCAAGGTACCGGCCACGCCATCGACCGGCAGGGTGTTCTCGGGAGTAAGCAGTAACGACATGGCAAATCTTCCTGGTCCGTAAAGGCTTCACGCTATGACTGGCACTCGATAAACTCCAATGAGATATTTTCAGTAATCGATAACTCCTGGTTATTGTTTGACGAGGCACACCCATGTCCGAACTGTCATTCTCCAGCTTCTGCGGCTGGCTCAAATTCCGCCATCTGCTGCTGATCGACACCCTGGGCCGCACCCGCAACATGCACTTGGCGGCGCAGCAGATGAACCTCAGCCAGCCGGCTATCAGCAAGATGCTCAAGGAAATCGAAAGCCTGCTGGGGTTTGCCTTGTTCGAGCGCCAGCCGCGCAGCATGCCGCCCACGGCGCTGGGCGAGCATGTCTTGCGGTATGCGCAGATCGCTCTGAATGACGCACGTTCGTTCGTCGAGCAGATCGGCAGCCTGCGTGAGGGCGGCCATGGTCATCTCAAGGTCGGCGGGATTTTTGCCGCCACCGCCATCGCCCTGCCCGAGGCGATTCTGCAGATCAAGCAGCGCTGGCCGCTGTTGTCGATCGAGGTGGTGGAGCAGACCAGCAACCACCTGATGGAGATGCTCGAAGAGAAAAAACTCGACCTGGCGGTGGCCCGGTTCACCGAGCACAGCCAGGAGCAACGCTACGACTTCCAGCCGCTGGCCCCGGAACCGTTCTGCATCGTGGTCAATAGCCGCCACCCGCTGGCAGACGCCGGGCCGATCTCCTTGCAGCAGTTGGTGGACCTGCCGTGGATTCTGTACCCGGTGGGCACGCCGATTCGTGCGCGCATGGAACTGGCCTTCGCCGAGGCTGGGGTGGCGCTGCCGCGCAATACCGTCGACACCATCTCGATGCAGACCTTCCTCCAGGTCCTGCAGCGCGGGCCGATGATCGGCATGCTGCCGGATGCCATGGTCTATCCACTCCTGGAAAACGGCCAGTTGAAAGCCCTCGACACGCCGCTGCACCTGGCGCCACAGGACTACGGCATCCTCACCCGCAAGGGCGAGCAACTGGTGGGGGCGGCCCTGGAGTTCGCGCAGATCCTCACGGACAACGCCCGCCTGGCCAGGGACCAGGTGGCTGAAAATGCGGCAGTCGCAGGTGAAACTCGATAACGCTTGGTTATCGGTTAATCCAAAAATGCCATTGGGAAAGAATCGATTCGCGGCAGTAGAGTACCGACCAGATTTCACTCTGGGTCAGGAGACTGTCATGCCCGAACTGTCTGGTCACAACTTCATCGCCGGTGGCCGTAGCGCCGCCGGCTCCGTGGTCCTGCACAGCGTTGATGCGACTACCGGGCAGCCGCTGCCCATCGCCTTTATCCAGGCCACGGCCGAGGAAGTGCACGCTGCTGCCACGGCGGCCCATCAGGCCAGCGCGATCTACAGCAATTTGCCGGCCGAGCGCCGGGCCGAATTCCTCGACACCATCGCCAGCGAGCTGGATGCCCTGGACGAGCAATTCGTCGCCCTGGTCTGCAGCGAAACCGCCTTGCCAGCGGCGCGCATCCAAGGCGAACGGGCCCGCACCAGCGGGCAGATGCGCCTGTTCGCCCAGACCTTGCGCCGTGGTGACTTCCTCGGTGCGCGGATCGATTTGCCGCTGCCCCAGCGCCAGCCTCTGCCACGGGTCGATCTGCGTCAGTGCCGCCTGGGCGTCGGCCCGGTCGCGGTGTTTGGTGCCAGCAACTTTCCCCTGGCCTTTTCCACCGCCGGTGGCGACACCGCTGCGGCCCTGGCCGCTGGCTGCCCGGTGGTGTTCAAGGCCCACAGCGGGCACATGGCGACGGCCGAGCAGGTGGCCTTGGCAATCATTCGCGCCGCCGAGAAGACCGGCATGCCGGGCGGGGTGTTCAACATGATCTTCGGTGCCGGCGTCGGTGAGGCGCTGGTCAAGCATCCGCTGATCCAGGCAGTCGGCTTTACCGGTTCGCTCAAGGGCGGCCGGGCGCTGTGCGACATGGCTGCTGCCCGGGCGCAACCGATCCCGGTGTTCGCCGAGATGAGCAGCATCAATCCGGTGCTGGTGCTGCCGCAGGCGCTGCAGGTGCGCGGCGAGCAGATCGCCCGCGAACTGGCCGCCTCGGTGGTGATGGGCGCCGGACAGTTCTGTACCAATCCGGGCCTGGTGATCGGCATTCGTTCGCCAGCGTTCAGCGCTTTCCTGCAATCGCTCAGCGTGCTGATCGCCGAACAACCGGGGCAGACCATGCTCAACACGGGCGGCCTGCGCAGTTACGTCGAAGGCTGCGCCACCTTGCGCGCCCATCCCCAGGTCACGCACCTGGCCGGGCAGGCGCAGGAGGGCAATCAAGCCCGGGCGCAACTGTTCCTGGCCGACGTCCAATTGCTGCTCAGTGGTGATGAACTGCTGCAGGAAGAAATCTTCGGGCCGGCCACCGTGGTGGTGGAAGTGGCCGATCGCGCTGAATTGCTGGCGGCCTTGCAGGGCCTGCGCGGGCAACTGACCGCCACCCTGTTGGGTGAGCCGGACGAGCTGGCACACGCTGCCGACCTGGTGGCGTTGCTGGCGCAGAAAGTCGGCCGGGTGCTGGTCAACGGTTACCCGACCGGCGTCGAGGTGTGTGACGCCATGGTCCACGGCGGCCCTTGGCCAGCGACTTCCGACGCCCGTGGCACCTCGGTGGGCACCCTGGCCATCGACCGTTTCCTGCGTCCGGTGTGCTACCAGAACTTCCCGGATGCCTTGCTTCCCGAAGCGCTGCGCAACAGCAATCCATTGGGGCTGACGCGCCTGGTCAACGGAGAAAAAACCACCCAGGCACTCTAGTCCACGCTGCATCGCCGGGTGAATTGCTCGCCCGGCGTGACCCATTCGATAAAAACAATCAGGCATGTCCACATGCCCAGGGGTTATCTCCATGCAAACGATATCCGAGCATCTGCCCGCGCAGGCGCAAGCCAGCGAACTCGACTTTGAAGACCGCACCTACCGCAAAGTGATCTGGCGCATCCTGCCGGTGCTGCTGCTGTGCTACATGGCCGCCTACCTGGACCGGGTCAACATCGGCTTCGCCAAGCTCGACATGCTCAACGAGCTGCAATTCAGCAATACCGTCTACGCCCTTGGCGCCAGCATGTTCTTCTGGGGCTACTTCCTCTTTGAAGTACCCAGCAACCTGTTGCTGCATCGCTTCGGCGCGCGCTTCTGGATCGCGCGGATCATGCTCAGCTGGGCGGTGATCTCCATGGCGGTGGCCTATACGGTGCCGCTGGCGGGGTTCTTCGGGCTTGAGTCGAGCACCATGTTCTATGTGCTGCGATTCCTGCTGGGGATCTGTGAAGCGGGCTTCTTTCCCGGGGTGATCCTGTACCTCAACTACTGGTTCCCGACCCATCGCCAGAGCCGGGTGATGTCCGGGTTCCTGATGGCCATGCCGATCAGCCTGACCCTGGGCGGAATCCTCTCCGGCTGGCTGATGAACAGCATGCAAGGGGTGCATGGGCTGTCGGGCTGGCAGTGGATGCTGATCATCGAAGGCATTCCTTCGATCATCATGGCCTTCGTGGTCATCGTTTGCCTGGCCGATAACATCGACAAGGCCAAGTGGCTGTCAGCCGCCGAGAAAGCCATGCTCAAGGCCAACCTGCAGACCGACAACCAGGGCAAGGTGTCGCGCCTGGGCGAGGTGTTCTTCAACCCGCGCGTGTGGTTGCTGGTGCTGATCCTGCTGACCTTCAACACTGGCTTCTATGGCCTGGCGTTCTGGATGCCATCGATCATCAAGAGCACCGGCATCACCAACAGCCTGCACATTGGCCTGCTGACCGCGATTCCCTATGCAGTGGCCACGGTGGCGATGCTGCTCAACGCACGCCACTCCAACCGTACCGGCGAGCGCCGGCTGCATGCGGCGATTCCGGCCTTCATCGGCGGCGCCGGGCTGATCCTCAGTGCCTTTTTTGCCGACAACCTGATGCTCTCCGTGCTGTTCCTCAGCGTCGCCGCCTCGGGGATCCTCAGCCTGATGCCGATTTTCTGGACCTTGCCAGGCACCGTGCTGTCGGGTGTGGCGGCCGCAGCCGGGATCGGCATGATCAACGCCATCGGCAACCTGTCCGGCTTCACCGGCTCGATGATCACCGCCGTGGCCGAGAACCTCACGGGCAACATCAACAACGGTACTTACGTGCTGGCGGTGTGTCTGTTCATCAGCGGCGCGTTGATCCTGGCGATCCCTGCGGCGATGCTCGGCCGGACGGCGAAAACCGCGGCCAGCAGCGCTAACGTGGAGCGAGTATGAAGATGCACAACAAGCGGGTGCTGGTGACGGCGGCCGGGCAGGGCATCGGGCTGGCCAGTGCCATCGCCTTTGCCGAGGCGGGTGCGCAGGTGTTCGCCAGTGATATCGAGGTGCGCGGGCTGCAAGGGATTCCGGGTATCGAAGCCCTGACCCTGGACGTCACTTCGGCTGGCGCCATCAGCGAGGCCTGCCAGCGGATCGGCGGCCTGGATGTGCTGTTCAATTGCGCCGGGTATGTGCACAGCGGCAACATCCTTGAGTGCGATGAAACGGCCTGGGCCCGGTCCATGGACATCAACGTGACCGCCATGTACCGGATGATCCGCGCGGTGCTGCCGGGCATGCTCGAGCGTGGCGGCGGTTCGATCATCAACATGTCGTCGGTGGTCTCCAGCGTCAAGGGTGTGCCCAAGCGTTTTGCCTATGCCGCGAGCAAGGCAGCGGTGGTGGGCCTGACCAAGGCGGTCGCCGCCGACTTTATCGGCCAGGGCATTCGCTGCAACGCAATATGCCCGGGCACCGTGGAGTCGCCGTCGCTGCGCCAGCGGATCGCCGAGCAGGCGGCGCAGCAGGGCGTCGCCGAGGCGCAGGTGTACCAGCAGTTCCTCGACCGCCAGCCCATGGGCCGTATCGGCAGCGCCGCGGAGATCGCCCAGTTGGCCGTGTACCTGGGCAGCGACGCCTCGGCCTACACCACCGGTGGCGTGCATGTCATCGATGGCGGCATGAGTATCTGAGCGCCACCCGGCACCTTTAATTAGCAGCAGGAGCGACACATGAAATTAGTGCGTTATGGCGACAAGGGTTCGGAAAAACCGGGCCTGCTGGATGCCAACCAACAGCTTCGCGATCTCTCGGGCCACGTTGCCGACATCGCCGGGCAGACCCTGACTCCACAGGGCCTGGCGGCCCTGGCGGCGATCGACCCCGCCAGCCTGCCGCGGGTGCCAGGCCAGCCACGGATCGGCGCCTGCGTCGGCCAGGTGGGCAAGTTCATCTGCATCGGCCTGAACTACGCCGACCATGCCGCCGAGTCGAACATGGAAGTGCCCAAGGAGCCGATCATCTTCAGCAAATGGACCAGCGCCATCTGCGGCCCCAACGACAACATCGAGATCCCCCGTGGTTCGCTCAAGACCGACTGGGAAGTCGAACTGGGGGTGGTCATCGGCAAGGGCGGGCGCTACATCGATGAGGCTAATGCGATGGATCACGTCGCCGGTTACTGCGTGATCAACGATGTCTCCGAGCGCGCCTGGCAGTTGGAGCGCGGCGGCACCTGGGACAAGGGCAAGGGCTTCGACACCTTCGGCCCGATCGGTCCGTGGCTGGTCACCCGCGATGAAATCGCCGACCCCCATGCGCTGGACTTGTGGTTGGAGGTCGACGGTCACCGTTACCAGAAAGGCAACACCCGCACGCTGATCTTCAGCGTGCCGCAACTGATCGCCTACCTGAGCCGTTGCATGAGCCTGCAACCTGGCGACATCATCTCCACCGGCACCCCACCGGGCGTCGGCCTGGGCATCAAGCCCGACCCCGTCTACCTGCGCCCCGGCCAGACCATGCGCCTGGGCATCGCCGGCTTGGGCGAACAGCTGCAGGTGACGGTACAGGCGGATTGAGCCTCACCCCTCACCGTGGGATTGACAGGTGGGGGGCTGGGCCAACAGTATCGAGCCATGACCAGAACCCACCGCCTGAACATGATGTGCTGCTCCATGACCGCCGCTGGCGGGTCATGAGGTCAGGCGCGTTCAGGATATGACGTTATGACCCAAGGCCCCGCCAGCAATGGACGGGGCTTACCGGCGCTGCGGTTACCGGGGTGAGCAAACGTCCATCTACCATTCACCCTCGGGCCTGCAACTGGCCTGTGTGCCGATGGTGAAACAGTTGCAGTGAACCCGGCCGTCAATCCTTGCCGGGATACCGCGTCTCCATCACCACCGACAGCGCGTCGGGGCGCCAGAATTCCTGGTCGAACTCCACCGGCTGGTCGGTCTCGCCGAAATTCAGGCGCTCCAGGTAGACACTGGTGGAGCCCGGCGACAGTTGCAGCAGTTCGGCCTGTTGCTCGTTGACCGTGCCGATGTGCATCTGCAATTCGCAACGCGATTGCACCCGCGCAAAACGCTCGCGCAGGACCCGGGTCAGAGAGGTGTCTAGGTCGACGTCGAGCAGGCCCGGGCACCAACTGGCGAGCAGCGCGTTGAATTCCAGCAGCACCGGACGCCGGTCGATCCAGCGCCGGCGCTGGAGAAAAAACACCGGCTCTTGTGCCGACTCCAGCCCCATGCGTCGGGCCAGCCAACTGCCGGCCGGGCGCAATTCGGCCTGCAGGCATTCGGTGCGCGGCGTGCGGCCCTGGGCGCTGACATAGTCCATGAAGCCGCTGATGCGCGTCGGGTCGTAGCGGATGCGCTGCGGGCTGACGAACCAGCCGCGACGATTCTCGCGGTACACCCGGCCTTCGGCTTCCAACTGCTGCAAGGCCTGGCGCAGGGTCACCCGGGTGCAGCCGAAACGTTCGATCATGTCCCGTTCGGAAGGGAACTTCTGGTCGGCCTGGGGGATGCCGTTGGCGAGGTCCTGGGCGATCTGCTCGCGGATCCGCTGGTAGTGCGGTGAGACTGGGTCAAAAGGCATGACGTGGGACGCCCGATGGCGGATCGAAGAGGACGATGGCGCCCGGGGACACCATCGACGGGTTACCTACACTAACCAATCGCCCGGCCAGCCGTCGAGGGCTGCGCGCCGCCGTCCGCAATCCCTGGCGCTGGCCGCTCCTGGCGCGCCAGGTCCTGCTGCCAGGCACGCAGGCCGTAGATCGCCAGCAGCACAAAACCGGCGTACAGCGCGGCGGTCAGGCGCAGGTCCTTGAACAGGAACAGGCCGACATACAGGCAGTCGAGGACGATCCACAACCACCAGCTGACCACGTACTTGCGTGCCGCCCAGACGCTGGCGACCAGGCTGAAGGCAGTGAGCGACGCGTCCATCCAGGGCACGGAAGCATCGGTGTAGGTGTGCATCAGGGCGCCGAGCAGCCCGGCACCGAGGGCCCCGCAGAGCAAGCCGAGCAGGCCTTCGCCCAGGGGCAGCCGCGCCACCCGTACCTTGCCTTGTTCCAGGTGGCCCTGGCTCCAGCGCCACCAACCGTAGCCTTGCAGCAGGGCGAAGATGCCCTGCAACAGGGTGTCGGAGTAGAGCTTGGCGTCGTAGAAAATCCAGGCATACAGCAGCACCGCCAGCACGCTGACCGGCCAGCACCAGCGGATGCGCCGGGCGGTCAGCCAGACGCCGAGGAGGTTGAGAATGACAGCGATGATTTCAAGATCGGACATAACGGTTTCCTCAAGCGTGGCCTTGGCGGGCCGGATCAGAAGTTGACCGATGCACTCAAGCGGGCGGTCAGTGGTGCACCCTGGAACACGTAGTTGTCGCCCATGTACTCCCCGACATCGCGCCAGTAGCGCTTGTCGAACAGGTTATCGACGGTCAGGCGGAACACCGTGTCGTAGCCGTCGATGCGCGTGCTGTAGCGGCTGCCGATGTTGAACACGGCGTAGGCGCTGGCCTCGACCTGGCCTTCCTGGCTGGCGTATTTGCTGGCGCTGTATTGCACCCCGCCGAGCAGCGCCAGGCCGTCGACCCAAGGCAGGGCATAGTCGCCATAAAGACTGGCGCGCAGGTTCGGTACGTTGATGGTCTGGTGACCTTCGTAGGCCGGGGTGTCGCTGCCGCTGACTCGCGAGCGGATCGCCGCGACACTGGCGGAGATCTGCAGGCGCTGGCTGGCCCAGCCATTGGCCGAGAGCTCCAGGCCGGTGTTCTTCTGCTCGCCCTGCTCGGTGTAGGTGAAGCTGCCGTCGGCATTGGGCCGGGAATACTGATAGCCCTGGCGAATCTGGAACAGCGCTGCGCCGAGGCTCAGGCGTTGCCAGTCGTACTTGATCCCGGCCTCGATCTGCCGCGACACGGTCGGTGCGAGGATCTCGAAGGCATTGCTGGCAAACCACGGAGCCTCGCCACCCAGGGACAGGCCCTTGCTGTAGCGGCTGTACAACGCCAGGTTCGGCAGCGGTTTGTAGATCAGCGCGGCCTGGGGCAGGAACTCGTAGCGCTGGGTGTGGCGGGTGGTGTCGCCCTCGCTGTCGAAGGTCTCTTCATCGAGGCGCACTTCGCGCCCGCCGAGCACGGTCTGCCATTGTTCGTTGAAGCTGATCCGGTCGTTGAAGAACAGCCCGTACTGGCGGCTGTCCAGGTTTCGATACGAATCATTGAGCGGCCCCGCGTAGCGCGGGAAATCGGCCGGTTCGCTGGCGATGTTGGCGCTGCCGATCCACTCGTTGATCGGCTCGCGCTTGTCGACGATCCGCCGAAATGCGCTGCTGCCGACGGTCAGTTCGTGGCCCAGGCCTGCCGTGTCGAAGGTGCCGCTGAGGGTGGCCTGGGCTTCGTCGTTGCGCCGGGTGTCGTCGGGGCTGCGGAAGTCATAGATGTCGTAGTCACCCTCGGGACTGAAGTAGTTGGGCACCGCCGCACCGGCACAACTGGCGGCGCCGTAGCAGCCCCAGGCGAACGAGCTGTAGTCATCGATCACCACCCGGCTGCGCGAAGCGCTGAGGTTGCCTTTCCAGGTGTCGCTGAAGCGGTACTCGAAGTTGCCGTTGAGGTTCAGCGCATCGGTGGTCACCGGTTTCGTGCCGCTCTGATGCGCCAGCAACTGCTTGGGCGAGGCGTGGTGCGGCAACTCGGTGCCGCCGAGCAACTGGTAGCCCGGTGCCGAACGCTGTTGCTTGGTCTGGTACTCGACATCCAGTTGCAGCAGCGCGGCGTCGCTCAGGGTCCAGTCCAGCGCCAGGGAGGCAAAGTCGCGCTGGCCGTTGGTGTGCTCGACGTAGGAGTGCAGGTCTTCATGGGCCAGGTTGGCGCGCAGGCCGAACTGTTGTTCGCTGCCAAAAAAACCACCGACGTCGGTGGCCAGGTAACCGCTGCCGCGATCGTCGGTGGACACCGTGACCGAGTGCACATCGGTCGGCCGCTTGGTCACATAATTGATCAGCCCGCCGGGCTCGCTGACCCCGCTTTGCAGGCCCGCCAGGCCCTTGAGCAGTTCCACCTGCTGTTTGTTTTCCAGGCCGACGTTCTGCTCGCCGGTGATGGTGCGGCCGTTGATCTTGTAGCTGCTGGCCGCGTTCAGGGAGAAGCCGCGCACCACGAAGTTTTCGTAGTAGCCGACCGGTGCGTAGCTTTCACCCACCGAGGCGTCGTTTTTCAACACCTCGCTGAGCAGGCGTGCTTGCTGGTCCTTGATCAGGGCTTCGTTGATCACCGCAATCGAGGCCGGCGTGTCGAGCAAGGGCGCGGGGTCGAACCCACCGACAGCGGCCTCGGACACCTGGTAGCCGGAGTGGTCCTCGGCATTCACGGTCACGGCCGGCAGCAGGGTCTCGGCAGCGTGGACCGAGGGCAGGGCGCTGGCCAGCAACAGCCCGAGGGTCAGTTGATTGAAGGCAAAGCGCGGGGCGCAGCCGTCCTGGGGGGACGTCCGGTAAAGCCTATCCATGTGAAACTCCTTGATGACTGCGAGCCCGGGGCAGGCGAACACCGGGCATAGGGGCCCAGGTGCGCTCCAGGAAAGCGCTGTGCGGTAAAAAACAGGAAATCAGGTTAAATACGTGCCCCCGAGGGCATCAGTCCGGAGTTGCTCCGGTGGTCATCGGCAAGTTTGAATCCGCGGCCCATTCTTGCAGCGAGCCATCATACAAGAGCACGTCGTCGCGGCCGACCAGGGTTAACGCCAGGGCCAGGGCCGCCGCAGAAATTGCGCCGCCACAATACAGCACCAAGGGCCCTGGTACGTCGAGCAGTAGCGCAGCGAGTTGCTGTTGCAACTGGTCGCGTGACAGGTACCGGCCATCTGCGTCGAGCAATTGCCGCGCTGGCAGGTTGCGACTGCCGGGGATGTGCCCGCGCCGCGCGTAACGGCTCGCGGCACTGCCTTCGAACAATGCCTGGGACAGGGCGCACACCAGCAGTCCCGGTCGCTCACCGGACACCATCGCCTGCACACCGTCACGCTCGATCCACAAGCCTGGCCGGGCTGACAGCGACATGGCGGCCACCGGCAGCACCGGTTCAATACCCTGTGCCTGGAGCAAACCCGCTGCGCACCAGGCCTTGAAACCACCGTCGAGCACCTGCGCCGCCAGCCCGACGCTGCGCAGCATCCACCACAGGCGTGCGGCCCAGAAACCTTCGCTGCGATCGTAGATCACCACCTGGCGAGCGCCATCCAGGCCCAGCCGGGCCAGGGCGCTCGCCAGGTGTTCGACACCGGGCAGGGCAAAACTGAACGAGGCGTCGGGCAGGGCCAAGTCATGCAGCAGGTCGGCGTGCAGGGCACCGGGGATGTGGGCCTGATACCAACCGTCGCGCCCGCTGGCGACCTGGTAGTCGCGGTCGAAACGCGGTGCCGGCAGTTCGACGCTGGCGTCGAGGATCAGCAGGTTGGCGTCTTCGGCCATCAGGCTGGCCAGTTGCTGGGGGCTGATCAGTGGGTTCATGAACCTTGACTCCGGGTGGCGGCACGACGCCGTAGATGTTCGAGCAGGCAGTGGCCGGCGTCAGTCGAAAACCAGCGGGTGTGACCGATCAGGTAAGCCTTGTATGCGATGTCGGCACTCGCAGCGCAACCGACCACGCCGTTGAAGTAGGCGATCTCCGACAGGGCGAAATCCACATGCACCAGGGGCAGCAGGGCGGCCAGGGTCAGAAGCTCGGCCGCCGACAGCGGCAGGACACTGGCATAACCGGCCAGCAAGGCGTCGATGTCGTCGAGGGCCGCCGGGGCAGACCCGCCGCTGTCCAGTTCCAGCCAGGGAATGGCGTTGCGTTCGATGGCGGTGGCCAGGTCGAACAGGGCGAAGGTGCGGTCCGCCAGGCCAAAGTCCAGCACGCCGCTGACCTGGGCGTCGGCGGTGCTGGAACTCCACAGCAGGTTGGAGCCGTGCCAGTCGTTATGGGTCCATAACCCGGGTTGCCGGGCCAGCAGCGGTTGCAGTGGGCGATGCCAGGGCAGCAGCAGGGGCAGCAACTCGTCGCGCCATGGCTGGCGGTCCATATAGGCCGCCAGTGCCGGGTCGCGCTGGATGAACGTATGCAGGCTGGCGGCCAGGTCCGGACCGCTGCACAGCTTGAAGTTGGCCAGTAGCACCTGGGCCTGGCGCGGCGGGGCCTGGAAGTCCGCGGCGCCACGGTGCAAGCGGGCCAGCGATTGACCGGCCGACCAGGCCTGGTGCTGGCTGAGAAACGGCGTCCAGGACAAGGCGTCGCGATACAGGTCCTGACCTTCGGCCAGGGCATGCACCTCGTAGGTCCACTTGCCCTGAGCGATCGCCGTGTCGCCGTCGCGGTCGGCCAGCACTTCGGTCACCGGCACCCCGCGTTGCCGCAGATGGGCCATGAAACGGTGTTCTTCGCGCAGCCAGGCGGGGTTGCGTACCTGTTGTGGGTGGCGTTTGACGAACACCCGGGTGTTTTGGGTCTGGACCAGGCTGGCGGCCGAGAACGGCCGTGGGCTGTGCCAGTCCAGTTGCAGCGGCGCGCCGAGTTGCGGGTAGCCGCGCAGCAGTTGCGCGACATCGTCCGCCTGCAGCGGCGGCCACTGCGCCGCCACCGGTTCCAGGCCCAGGCCGTGGGCGCTGAAGGGTTCGTGTGCGGCCATCACAGCGGCTCCGGCAGGAAGGCGTTGCTGGTGGCCTGGCGCCAGGCCTGGGCATCGGACAGCACGTGGTTGGCGTGCAGCCAGTGGGCGTAGGGTTCGAGCAAGGCATCGCGTTGTTGGCCCCAGGTTCCCTGGTGCAGCCAGGTCGGCGCGATGGCGTGCAGCGATTGCGCCAGCAGCTCGCGGGGGAAGTACGGGGTGGCGCTTTCATAGGCCTGCAGCGCGCTGGCCGGGTCGGCGGCCGCAGCCAGGTAGCCACGGGCGGTGGCGGCGAGAAAGGCGCGGGTCAGTTCGGGCTGGTCCAGCAGGGTCTGTTCATGGGCTCCCAGCAGGTAGCTGTGATAGGCCGGGGCGCCAAGCTCGTCGACCGGCCAGACCACGCGCCGCTCGGCGGCGATCGGGCTGTCCATCAGTGCTTCCCAGGCCCAGTAGCCGCCAAAACTGGCATCGGCGAGGCCGGCGGCCAGTTGCTCGGGCCGCAACTCGCGGGTGCCGCTGTCCACCAGGATCAGCGCGTCGGGATCACCGCCATCGACCCGCATCAGATGCCGGACCATGGCCACGCCGCGGGGCGTCGGATTGAGCGCCAGGCGCCGACCCGCCAGGTCCCGTGGGCGCTGGATGCCGGAGTCGCTGAGGGTCTGGATCGATTCCAGGCCCGCATGGTTGATCGCCGCTACCCCCAGCAACGGTTGCCCCAGGGCGCGGCGTACCAGCAGGCGGTTGCTGGGGAACAATCCGAAGTGCACGGCCCCGGTCAACAGATGCTCGAGAGTGTCACCGCGCCAAGGGTCGTGCACTACCAGTTCGACATCCAACCCAGCCTCGGCGTACCAACCGCGTTCGCGGGCCAAGTACAGGCCTGCCGAATTAGGCCAGGGGTGAAAGTATTCGAGCATTACCCTTACACCAACCATCGATTTGCTACTCCAGTGCAAACGTTTAATGCGCCGATTTATAAGGTCTGAATCTGGTATATACCAATATCTTTTATCACTATGGATATACCCGATAGTCCCGCTGAAGCCTGCACCAGAGCGGTTTGCTGAAAATAATCGAGTCCTTGTTAGAACGATTATTTCTTTGGGTTATTTAGATAGTTGTCAGTCGAATATCCATGACCGCTGAACGGGTGCAGAAGTGGTGGTTATATCTGTGATTGCGTCGTTAAGTGGGTTGTAACAGCGGCATTGGCACTCGGTGCCGCACTAATGGAGTTGGCGCAGCGTTTTTCGCTGTTGTGGGGGCGTCTTGTCGTGGGAGAGCCAGTCCTTAGAATCGGCGCCATCGCTTCACCCAACTATTTAATCCTTGCGGGAGCTCCACCATGATGAATGCCATGCAGATGCCAATGTCGATGAACAGCAGCATGCCGATGATGCCGATGATGGGCATGCCGATGATGATGGCGACCATGAGCTGCGAAATGCTCGAAGACGGCATGATGTGCAAGATGATGCCGGCCGCTGGCATGGACATGGCGATGTTCAAGAACAGCGCGCAGATGATGCAGATGATGATGGACTGCGGCATGCCGATGATGATGCATTGCGCCAACATGAGCATGATGTGCATGTCCCAGGCGAGCATGGCCATGCCGATGATGGGCGCCATGATGCCGATGCCGGTGATGGGCATGCCGATGCCGTCGATGAAGTGCGTGATGGAGTGCAGCCTTCAGGCTGACAGCATGATGTGCAAGATCATGCCGATGGCGGGCATGAACATGGACATGATGAAGAACTGCTGTGGGTTGATGATGAAGATGATGAACGATTGCAGCATGCCGATGATGATGAGCTGCAATGGCATGCCGATGATGTGCTGCACTTGCTGATTGGGGGCTTTTGAGGGCGGGGGTGGATCCTCAGCATTCGCCCCTGGGTGTCTGCAAATCCTGCGAACACCTGGAGCCTCATTGTGGGAGCGAGCCTGCTCGCGATGGTCGTCAACGATGACGCGTGCTGCCTGGATGCACGCGTCGTACTTGAGGTTTTCGCGAGCAAGCCGCTGTTGGCCGGTCAGTCCAGGCGTTCCGGATACGTCACTACCAGATACGCCACTGCTTCGCTGTCCGCTGGGTTGCGATAGCGGTGGGGCTGGTCGGCGTAGAACAGGATTGAGTCGCCGGTGGAGAGCAGGTAGCGTTCTTCGTTGACACTGATTTCCAGCACGCCCTGGGCCACCACCAGGTTTTCCTGCACGCCCGGGCCATGGCCTGCGGATTGGTCTTCGCCCAAGGGGCTCAGACGCAGTTCGTAGAATTCCGATTGGCGTGCCACGTCGAACGGGAACAGTGCGCGGCTGACGAAGGCGCCATTGGCGCTGACCAGGCGTTTGCTCTGGTTGGCCGACAAGACCGCGACCCCTTCGAACGCGCGGTGTTCGAGAAACGCCGCGACCGAGACTTTCAAGCCCTTGGCAATTTTGCACAGCACCTTGATCGAGGGCACGCTGCGGCCGGATTCGATCTGCGCCAGCATCGCCCGGCTCACGCCGCACTGGCGGGCCAGTGCGTCCAGGGACAGGTGGCGCTTGCCCCGCAGGCGCTGCAGGTTTTGCGCGACCCGCTGACAAATCGGATCTTCTTCCTGAGGCTGCAAGTGGTTCAGATCGAGCACCGGTTCGTCGGCGCTGGCGAGAAAGCGCACGGGACCCTGGGCGTTCACGCGTGGCGGGTCTCGGTGCTGGCCGTCGGCCGGGCCGTGGTGAAGGTCTGCAGGCCGGCCTGCAGCGTGTACATATCCCACATGGCCCGTGCCCGTTGTTGAGCCTGTTTGCGTTTGCGGTAGCTGGCGAAGTCGATGAGGTTGTCAGTCGGATTCATGGGGCACTTCACTGTGGTGATGAATGACGGGATGGACTGAGCCTACGCGGAAATTGTTATATCGATAAATAATGATTTTCTATTTATTAATTCGTTTTGGTTCTTAAAGGTGTAAGCAAGAGAACGGGAAATAGACGCCTAAGCTAATTCCAAAAAAGTATTTATTTGTACTTTTTAAGATCGATTAGCTTTATGTCACGGCGCCAAGCCATGCCTGCCGCCTCGTCCCTTTTTCCATCCCGGGTGCGCTGTGTCGCGCTCGGGCCTGCTTGTCGAGAACGCCTGTGACCCTTATCCAATCCTCTCTGGCCAGCGCCCGGATCGAGACCCCAGCCCCGGATGCGCCCGCACTCGAAGCGGACGTGGTGCTTGAGTTGCGCGACGTGACCAAGGCCTACGGGCAGAACGACGCAGCGCCGGCGGTCAGCAACGTCAACCTGAAAGTCCTGCGTGGTGAAGTGTTGTGCCTGATGGGCACTTCCGGCAGTGGCAAGTCGACCTTGCTGCGGCACATCAACCGCTTGATCGAGCCTTCCAGCGGCGAAGTGCTGATTGACGGCCAGGCGATCAGTGGCTTGAGCAACAAGGCCCTGCGTGAGTTGCGTTCGCGGCGCATTGGCATGGTGTTCCAGCATTTTGGCTTGTTGCCGCACCGCACGGTCTTGGACAACGTGGCCTTGCCCCTGGAGTTGCGTGGCGAGCCCGAGGCGCAGCGGCATGCGGCGGCAGCCGTGCAGTTGCAGGCGGTCGGGCTGCAAGGCTGGGGCGAGCATTATCCCCATGAACTGTCGGGCGGCATGCGCCAGCGCGTCGGGCTGGCCCGGGCGCTGGTGACGGAGCCGGACATTCTGTTGATGGATGAGCCGTTCAGCGCCCTCGACCCGACCATCCGCCGCGACCTGCAGAGCCATTTCCTGGCCCTGGCCCGCGCACGCGGGATCAGCACTTTACTGGTTACCCACGACCCGGCCGAAGCCTTGCGCCTGGCAGACCGCATTGCGGTGTTGCGCCATGGCCGCCTGGTGCAACTGGGCACGCCTGAACAATTGCTGGAGCAGCCGGCCGACGCCGAAGTCGCGGACTTTTTCCGTGACTGCGCGCCGGCCAGCGCCCCTGCAAAAACGTCGACCAAGGTCGCGGCCCGACTGCCCAGCCAACCACGCGCGCCTTCCTATAGTCCCGGTCTGTCGGCCTGGCAAGCGTTGTTGCTGGGGCCAGCGGCGTTGGCGGCGCGGGGTAGGGGCGGGCTGTTCTGGCTGGCTTTTGCCAGTGAACTGGGCGCCTTGGCAGCCCTCGGCCAAGGATTGCTTAGCTCGGCCTGGCTGACGGTGCTGCTGGCGACGCTGGTGCTGGTTGCCAGTCGCTACAGCGCGCTGACGCTCAGCGCCCGTCCGGTGCGCGGCGGTGGCTCGGATTGGGCGCTGCCGTTGACGCTGTTGTTGGTCTGCCAGGTCCTGGTGATCTGGCGGGTGATCACTGCCGACACCAGCAGCGCGTTGCTGCAGTTCCCGGCCAATCGCCAGTTGCTGCTGGTGACGGCGCAGAGCATTGACCAGTTCATCAGTTGGTCGCAGGTGACTTTCGAAGGCGCCTTTGTCGGGGTGATAGTCGCGGTGCGCACGGTCATCGAAGGCATTGAGAGTCTGCTGGGCTGGCTGCCCTGGCCGGTCTCGGCCCTGGCCCTGGTGTTGCTCTCCTGGCGATCGGCCGGCCTGGCACTCGCGCTGACCAGCAGCGCCGCACTGCTGTACATCGGCCTGTTCGGCTTCTGGGAGCGCACCATTGCCACCCTGGCGCTGGTGGGGTCCTCGGTGCTGATTGCTCTGGTGATCGGCGTGCCCACCGGCATCCTGCTGGCGCGCCGACCATGGGTGCGCCGCGTGGTCACACCGCTGCTGGATGTGATGCAGACCCTGCCGACCTTCGTGTACCTGATCCCGGCCGTGGCGTTCTTTTCCGTGGGCAAGACCCCGGCGGTGATTGCCACGGTGATTTTCGCCCTGGCGCCGATGATCCGCCTGACCTCCCTGGGTATCCAGGAGGTGCCCAAGGATGCCGTCGAAGCGGCTGTGGCTCATGGCGCCAGTAGCTGGCAGACCCTGGTCAAGGTGCAACTGCCACTGGCCCGGCGCTCGCTGTTGCTGGGGATCAACCAGACCCTGGTCATGAGCCTGTCGATGGTGGTCGTGGCCGCCCTGATCGGGGCCGGCGGGCTCGGTTACGACGTGATGACGGCGTTGCGCAACATCAAGGGTGGCGAAGGCATGCTCGCCGGCGCGGCGATTGTCCTGTGCGCGCTGATCCCGGATCGAATCATTCAATCGAGCTTGCGCAAGCAAGACCCGACCTACAACTGAACGTGAGGCTTATCGTGAACAAACCCTTATCGCGCACCCTGGGCGCAGTGGCATTGCTGGCCTCGCTGATTGCTCCACCGGCATTGCTGGCCAAGGAAAAAATCGTCATCGGCGAACAGAACTGGACCGGTGCCATTGCCATTCAGCACATCCTCGGCGAAGTCATCAGCAGCCGTCTCGATGGTGATGTCTCGTACCTGGCGGGGGACGTCGCGGTGCTGTTGAGCGCCGCGTCCAAGGGCGATGGATCGGTGGACGTGCTGACCGACATCTGGTTGCCGAACC
Source organism: Pseudomonas sp. P5_152 (assembly GCF_033989915.1). Lineage (NCBI taxonomy): Bacteria > Pseudomonadati > Pseudomonadota > Gammaproteobacteria > Pseudomonadales > Pseudomonadaceae > Pseudomonas > Pseudomonas sp. P5_152. Next base: position 5,500,011 of record NZ_JASFAH010000002.1, read on the forward strand.
AATCGGCCGCCTGGGCCAAATACGTCACCGGCGGCACCCGTTCGCTGGTGCCCAATGCCCACCCCTATGCTGGCGAGCAGGGCTTCTACATCCCCGGGTACTTGCAGGACAAGTACGGCGTCAAATCGGTATACGACCTGAAAAAACCGGAAGTGGCGAAGTTCTTCGAACCCCTGGGCGGTGGCAAGGCGCAGTTGCTGGTGGGGCCGGCGGGTTGGGAGTCCACCTACATCGGCCAGATCAAGGCCAAGGATTACGGGTTTGCCGACAAGTTCGAGGCGGTCTCCACCGAGGCTTCGGTGACCTACGCCAAACTGGCTAGCGCCTACAAGGCCGAGCGCGGCGTGGTGTTCTACGCCTACACCCCGGACTGGATTTTCTCCGCCTTCGATCTGCGCCGCCTGGAAGAACCGGCCTTCGATGGCTATGCCCAGGACAACAAAAAAGGCGATCCGCTGTACAAGGCCGATGGTTGCTGGAAATTCATCAGCCCGACCGTCGACCCGGATTGGCTGAACAAGAGCCAGATCACCTGCGCCTTCCCGGACGCCAAGGTCCATGTGCTGGCCTCGGCCGCGTTGCAGCAGCGGGCACCGAAAATTGCCGAGTTCCTGCGCAATGTCGCGATCGAACCGGCGCAGCTCAACGAACTGATCCTGAAGATCGAGAAGGAACAGCAACCGGCTGACGTAGCGGCCAAGGCCTGGGTCCAAGCCCATGCCAGCACCGTGGACCAGTGGTTGCAGGCTTCGGCACCGACCGTGAGTGCGATCCCATGAGCCGGCCTTCCTTGCGATTGCTCGATGGTGGCATGGGGCGCGAGCTGCAGCGCATTGGCGCGCCGTTCCGGCAGCCGGAATGGTCGGCACTGGCGCTGATCGAGGCACCGCAGTATGTGCTGCGGGCCCACCAGGCTTTCATCGACGCCGGTGCGCGGGTCATCACCAGCAACAGCTACGCGGTGGTGCCTTTTCATATTGGCGAGGCGCGTTTTGCCGAGCATGGCCTGGCGCTTGCCGAGCGGGCCGGGCGCCTGGCGCGGCAGGCGGCGACGGCCAGTGGCGAAGCGGTCACTGTAGCCGGCTCGCTGCCGCCAGCCCTGGGCTCCTATCGACCGGACCTGTTCGACCACTCGCGTTCGGTGGCAATTCATCGCCAGTTGATCGCCGGCTTGCAGGCTCATGTCGACGTCTGGCTGGCGGAAACCCAGAGTTCCATTGCCGAAATCCAGGCGGTAGCCGAAGCACTGGCCGGCGACAGCAAACCGTTGTGGCTATCGTTCACGTTGCTCGATGAAGTGGGCCAGCCGCCACGCCTGCGTTCCGCCGAACCGGTGGCCGAGGCGGTGCGCGTGGCGGCCGGACTGGGAGCACAAGCGGTACTGTTCAATTGCAGTCAGCCAGAAGTCATGGCCGCGGCATTGAGTGAGGCCGCCGACGTCATCCGCGGCCTGGGCCTGGCCATTGAGCTGGGGGTCTACGCCAATGCCTTCCCGGCGGTGGACGCCGAGGCGAAAGCCAATAGCACCCTGCTGGAGATTCGTTCCGACCTGGGACCCCAGGCGTACCTGCACTGGGCCAAGTCCTGGGTGGCCGTTGGCGCCAACATCGTCGGCGGCTGCTGTGGCATCGGCCCGGAACACATCGCCCAGTTGCACCAGCATTTGATCGAGCAGGAACTGGAGGTAGAAGCATGAGTGAGGTGGAGCAGTCCGTGTTGTTGGAACAGGCGACCTTTGGCGCCGGTTGTTTCTGGGGCGCGGAGGCATACTTGCGGGCGCTGCCCGGGGTACTCGATAGCCGGGTCGGCTTCGCACGTTCGGCCGATGGCGAGCCGGCGTTGATTGAAGTGGTGCAGGTCGACTTCGATCCCCGGGTGATTTCCTATACGCACCTGATCGAACATTTCTGGACCCTGCACGACCCGACCTCGGTCGACCGCCAGGGGGCGGATATCGGGGTCAAATACCGCTCGGCGTTGTTTTTCAGCTCGGCGCAACAGGCGACCAGTGCCCAGGCCGCGAAACAGCTACTGGACGCGTCCGGGCGCTTGGGCAAGCCATTGGCAACGGTGATAGTGCCCCTGGGGGAGTTCCAGTTGGCAGATGAAGCGCACCAGCGCTACCTGGAAAAACACGGTGCCAGCAGTTGTTCGATCTGAGGGCGGCCTTGAAAGCATCGTGGGTGTCAGGTGTCATCGATGTTGGTAGTGGCGGCGCCATCGTGGCATAGGTATCTACACAACTGTGGTGTGACGTTGCGCCTGTGGGCCGGCCAGGGTGTTGGATTAGACCGAGTACATATCCATTTTTGCGGTAACGGCCTCCTATGGTTCCGCCTGACGGCGGCTCACTTTTGAACAGCCCAAAAGTAAGCAAAAGGCTCTTACCCCACCACTCGGTGCCTCGCTTAGGCTCGGCATGCCCGTACTCCGACATTGATTTGGGGGGCCGCCGCAATGGGCCCTCCCTGGCCCTGTGCGGCTAAACCGGCGTCCTGCCGGTTTACCCCCCAAATCAATATCGGACTCCGGCCAGCGTGGTTAACGGGGCGCCCAGGATCAAAAACAAAGCGAGGCGGCCTGAAAGCCGACCTGATCACTGGGGCATGCGCGGTGTAGCTTCTACTTCCCAAGACGCTGACGAAGTCAGCAATCTTTTGATCTGGCTTTGGCTTTTGATCCTGGGCGCCCCGTTAACCACGCTGGCCGAACGCAGGCTTGAAGCCGTGGGTAACCCGGCAGGACGCCGGGTTAGCCGCCCCGCGCCATGGATGGCGCGTGGCGGCGGCCCACGGATTCAAGCCGGAGTGAGGGCACACCGAGCCCAAGCGAGGTGCCAAGTGGTGGGGCAAGAGCCTTTTGCTTACTTTTGGGCTCCTCCAAAGTGAGCCGCTGTAAAAGCGGAACCATAGGAGGCCGTTACCAAAGAAATGGATATGTACTCGGTCTAATCCAACCCCCCAGAGGCCGCCACGGTAGCAAGCCCCCTCGCCACAGACCGCTACAAAGTTGTGTAGATACCGATGCCCATCGCGGGCAAGCGGAACGTCGCCCGGCGATGCACTGTTATAAAGCCCGCGCCACCCTCCGTGCACTAAGCCAAGTCACGCCGCAGGCTGGTCGAGCCAGTCCGGGCGCCGCCGTACATGGCCTGCAAGCGCCCTGAATCGCGGCTGAGCGGGGCTGACCGCGATCCTGGCACAAAGGCTGCAATACATCTCGCAGGCCTGGCGCGCAGCAACACCGTCGTCCAGGCAGCCCCCTCGGTCAACGACGATCGATTGGCCGCACAGGTCGTGGGCAGCAGCGTTGAACCGGGCACAGCAGTCGGGTTTGCACAGCGCAAATGAACAGGCAAAGACGCCTGGAACCGTAAGGTTTCAGGCGTTTTTTTTTGCTTTTAGAACAGTGATCGGGTGCTACTTATGAACTCCAATGTTGCCGCGTTGAACACCTTGCAAACCCTGGTCGTGATCGGAAACGGCATGGTCGGCCATCATTGTGTCGAACAGTTGATCGAGCGCGGCGCCCTTGGGCGCTATCAGCTGCATGTCTTCAGCGAGGAACCGGTGCGGGCCTATGACCGGGTGCACCTGTCCGAATACTTCACCGGACGTGATGCCGAGTCACTGGCATTGTCCGACGCGGCGCTGTACCAGACGCCGGGGGTCACCTTGCACCTGGGAGTGCCGGTGCTGGAAATCGACCGTGCCCGGCGCCAGGTGATCACCGCCCAGGGCAGCGTCGCCTACGACACCCTGGTCCTGGCCACCGGATCCTATCCCTTTGTACCGGACATCGAAGGCGCCGAAGGCGACTCGCGGCTGGTCTATCGCACCCTCGAAGACCTCGACGCCATCCGCCGCGCTGCCAGCAATGCACAGCGCGGTGTGGTGGTGGGCGGGGGGCTGCTCGGCCTGGAGGCGGCCAATGCCCTGAAAAGCCTCGGCCTGGAAGCCCATGTGGTGGAATTTGCCCCGCGCCTGATGCCGGTGCAACTGGACGAGCTGGGTGGCCTGGCGCTGAAGTCGCAAATCGAACGGCTGGGTGTCGGCGTGCACTTGTCCCGCGCTACGCAATCGATCAGTGCCGGCGAGCAGTACCGCTATCGGATGAACTTTGCCAACGAAGAAAGCCTGGAAACCGACCTGATCGTGTTCTCCGCCGGGATCCGCGCCCAGGATGCCCTGGCTCGCCAATGCGCATTGAACATCGGCCCGCGTGGCGGGGTGGTGATCGACGACCAGTGCCTGAGCAGCGACCCGCATATCTACGCCATCGGCGAGTGTGCCTCGTGGAACGGCAGCCTGTTCGGCCTGGTCGCGCCGGGCTACCAGATGGCCCGCAGTGTCGCCGCGCAGTTGTGCGAGCAGGACGCTGAGCCCTTCATCGGCGCGGACATGTCGACCAAGCTCAAGCTGCTGGGGGTCGACGTCGGCTCCATCGGCGATGCCCATGCCCACACCCCGGGCGCGCGTAGTTACCAGTTCATCGACGAGGCCAGCGCCAGCTACCGCCGGCTGGTGGTCGACGCATCCGGCAAGCAGGTGCTGGGGGCGGTGCTGGTGGGCGACAACAGCTACTACGACACCTTGCTGCAGTACGCCCAGAACGGCATTGCCCTGCCGGCCGAACCGGCCAGCCTGATCCTGCCATCCTCGACCGGCGCGCCCACCCTGGGTCCGGGCGCCTTGCCCGAGTCGGCCACGGTCTGTTCGTGCCATAACGTCAGCAAGGGCGCGATCTGTTCGGCCATCGACGGCGGCTGCAGCGATCTTGCCCAGCTCAAGACGCAAACCAAGGCCTGCACCGGCTGTGGCGGTTGCTCCGGCCTGCTCAAGCAGGTGTTCGAGCACGAGTTGATCGCCCGTGGTGTGAGTGTCGACAAGAGCCTGTGCGAACACTTCGCCTTTACCCGGCAGGAGCTCTACGCCCTGGTGCGGGTCGAAGGGCTGCACAGTTTCGAAGAACTGTTGGCCCGGCATGGCCGTGGACACACCGGTTGCGATGTGTGCAAACCGGCCGTGGGCTCGATCCTCGCCTCGTGCTGGAACCAGCCGATCATGGACGCCTCGCTGGTGCCGTTGCAGGACACCAACGACACCTTCATGGCCAACATGCAGAAAAACGGCACCTATTCGGTGGTGCCACGTATCGCCGGGGGCGAGATCAGCGCCGAGAAGCTGATCGTGATCGGCCAGGTGGCGAAGAAGTACCAGCTGTACACCAAGATCACCGGTGGCCAGCGCATCGACCTGTTCGGCGCCCAGTTGCACCAGTTGCCGCAGATCTGGGGCGAGCTGATCGAAGCCGGTTTTGAAACCGGGCATGCCTATGGCAAGTCGACCCGCACGGTGAAGTCCTGCGTCGGCAGCACCTGGTGCCGCTACGGGGTGCAGGACAGCGTGGCCATGGCCTTGCTGATCGAGGATCGCTACAAAGGGCTGCGCGCGCCGCACAAGCTCAAGTTCGCGGTCTCCGGCTGCACCCGTGAGTGCGCCGAGGCCCAGAGCAAGGACGTCGGTGTGATTGCCACCGAGAAGGGCTGGAACCTGTACCTGTGCGGCAACGGCGGCATGCGTCCGCGGCACGCCGAGCTGTTTGCCACCGATCTGGATGACGCGACCCTGATCCGCTACATCGACCGTTTCCTGATGTTCTACATCCGCACCGCCGACAAATTGCAGCGCACCTCGGTCTGGCGCGAGAGCCTGGAGGGCGGGCTGGATTACCTCAAGCAGGTGGTCATCGACGACAGCCTGGGGCTGGGCGAGGAGCTGGAATCGCAGATGCAACTGGTGGTCAACCGTTATGAGTGCGAGTGGGCCAATGCCCTCAAGGACCCGGACAAACTCAAGCGCTTCCGTACCTTCGTCAACGACGAGCGTCCCGACCCGAGCATTCATTTTGTCGAGGAGCGTGGGCAACGCCGGCCCATCATGGCCGCCGAACTCAACCTTATCCCTGTCACCGAGGAGCTTGCCTGATGAACCTGTCCAATTCCCCGCGCGCCGCCGCCCGTTCACCCCTCTGGCAATCGGTGTGCAGCCAGCACGATCTGGTCGACAACTCGGGGGTGGTGGTGTGGCTCGACGGCGCACAAGTGGCGCTGTTCTACCTGCCGCAGGCCGAGGGCAAGACGCTGTATGCCATCGACAACCACGATCCGCAATCGGGCGCCTACGTCATCGGTCGCGGGCTGGTGGGCAGCCTCAAGGGCGAGCTGGTGGTGGCGTCGCCCCTGTACAAACAGCACTTTCGACTCGAGGACGGGTATTGCCTGGAGTATCCGCAACAGCGCCTGCGAGTCTGGCCGGTGCGCCTTGAAGGTGGGCAGGTGCAAGTGGACGTGGCCAACGATTGATCGACAGCCACCTGCGTCACCTGCCGGTGCTGGAGGCGGGGCAATTGATCGGGCTGCTGTCGATTGGCGATCTGGTCAAGCAGGCCATCGTCGAACAGGCCGATCTGATCCGCCAGTTGGAGCATTACATTCGCGGGCACTGAGCCTGTGATTGGCTGACTCAGAAGCGTCCGTTCAGGGGGTACTCGACGGCCAGGCGAATCTGCTCGGTGTCGAGTTCTGCCTGGGCGGTGTTGCCGCGGTGCAGGTTGTGCCGCAGTGACAGGGCCAGGTCCTTGGCCGGGCCGCTTTGCACCACATAGCGGGCTTCCAGGTCGCGCTCCCAATGCTTGCCGCCCTCACCGTAGCCCAGGTAGGCATAGCCGCCTGCCGGGTCGACGTGGCGCCCATCAATGTTGCTGCCGCGCACATAGGCGGCGCTGAGCACCAGGCCGGGCCAGCCGAGCGCCTGCAAGCCCAGGTCGTAACGGGCCTGCCAGGATTGCTCGTTGGGGGCGTTGAAATCCGAGAGTTGCACGGCATTGGTGAGGTAGATCGCACCCCGGGTCACGTAGTCGAAGGGCGTATCGCCATCGACTTTCTGGTAGCCCAGGCTGAAGGTATGAGCACCGTTGCGGTAGCTGGAGAGCAGGCTCCAGGTGGTGTTGTCGATCTTGCCCGACCAGGCCTGCCCGGTGTCGAGGGTACGGTACAGGTTGAGGTTCAGCGTCAGCGTCTGGTCGAGCCCCAGGGCATGGCTGTAAGTGCTGCCCAGGTAATGTTGGCGCCAGCTGTCTTCGTAGTGTGCGCTGTACAGGCTGGTGGAAAGCCCTTCAATCCCGTCGTAGACCAGCCCGGCAAGGTCGAAATTGTTGCCTTGCCTGGCGTTGGAATAATTCACCACAAACCCCTGGTCGTGGCTGCTGGCGTTGCGGTCGGTGCTTTCGTTGAAGTGACCACCCAGCATTTTCCAGCCGGCGAACTCCTGGCTGTTGAGAAAGAACCCGGTGGAGGTTTCCGGCAGCAGGCGACTGTCGGATGAACTGAAGACCGGGGTCTTGACCCGTTGCTCACCGTAACTGAGGGTGGTCGAGGAGGTGCGCAGCTTGAGCGCCGCGCCGCCACGGCCGAACTGGTCCTTGGGATGACCGGCGTTATCGAGCCCGAGCAAACGCGCCTTGCCGGCCCGACCGCCGCCACTGTCCAACTGCCAGGCGGCATAGGAATGGGCATCGACGCCCACCCCGACCAGGCCCTGGGTAAACCCGGACTGCAGGCTGCCCATCAATCCGTATCCCCACTCCTGAGCATTGCCACTGCGTTCGTTGCGCGGCTTGTAGGCATTGCGTGCGGCGTTGTTGCGCGCGCCGTGCTGGTATTCGCGGTGGTCCAGGACACTGCGGTTGAGCAGGCTCCAGCGACTGTCCTCGACCAGCCCGCGAGACTCTTCCTGGGCCGAGCCAGCCAGCAACGTGGTGGACTGCGCGGCGAGGGCGAAGGGCAGGGCGAGACGCTTGAATCTGATCATGTATGGGGTCCTTGCATACACCTTGGGCAGGCTGACAGCGCATGCCTGTGCAACGGGGTTTCGAACGGGTTGCGTAATGTAATACTATTACACAAAATATCAAGCCCAAAGGCCCAAGACAGGCCGTTTCCTCCACCCTCTGCGTTGCGAACCCCCCATGACAAATGCTGTTGTCCGACCCGCCGGCGCTGGCCGGTTGCTGTCCATCGATGCCCTGCGGGGCTTGGTGATTCTGTTCATGTTGCTCGACCATGTGCGCGAAACCTTTCTGCTGCACCGCCAGGTCAGCGACCCCATGGACATTGCCACGACCGAACCCGCGCTGTTCCTGAGCCGCACCCTGGCCCATCTGTGTGCGCCGATCTTTGTCCTGCTCACGGGCCTGTCTGCCTACCTGTATGGCGAAAAATACGCGGGCAAGGCGGATGTCTGCGGGTTCCTGTTCAAGCGCGGGTTGTTCCTGGTGCTGCTGGAAATCACCCTGGTGAACTTCGCCTGGACCTTCCAGATTCCGCCGACTGTGATCTACCTGCAGGTGATCTGGGCCATCGGCCTGAGCATGCTGGCCCTGTCGGCGCTGGTCTGGCTGCCACGCCCGTTGTTGCTGGGCTTGAGCCTGCTGATCATCGCCGGGCACAACCTGCTGGACGGCCTGCACTTTGCGCTGGAGTCGGCGCTGCATGTGCCGTGGGCGGTGCTGCATGACCGCGGCTGGATCGAGTTCAGCGAAGGCCTGCGCCTGCGTACCTCCTACCCGGTGCTGCCGTGGATCGGCGTGATCGGCCTGGGATATGCCATCGGCCCCTGGTTCGCCCAGGCCAGTGATGCCGCCTGGCGCCAACGTGCACTCTGGATCGGCGGTATCGCCGGGCTGGCGGGTTTTGTCGGGTTGCGCTTGCTCAACGGCTACGGCGACAAACCTTGGGTCCAGGGCGAGAGTACCCTGCAGACGCTGATGAGCTTTTTCAACATCACCAAGTACCCGCCGTCCCTGCTGTTCATCACCCTGACCCTGAGCCTCGGCCTGCTGCTGTTGCGCGGGTTCGAACGGCGCCAGGGCAGCCGCTGGATCCTGGTGTTGAGCGTGTTCGGCTCGGCACCGATGTTCTTTTACCTGTTGCACCTGTACGTCTTGAAGTTCGCCTACCTGTTGGCAGTGGCGTGTTTTGGCCTGAATCAGGGCAGCTACTACGGGTTTGATTCCGTGTGGGCGGTGTGGTTGGCGGCGGGGCTGTTGGCGTTGACCCTGTACCTGCCGGTGCGCTGGTTTTCAAGGCTCAAGAGCCGTCGCCGGGATTTGGTTTGGCTCAAGTATTTTTAGTCGCACTTGCTGATTTTCTGCTGGGGGCCGTCCCGCAGCGTGCAAGTCTGCGGGCGGTTAGAGAAGCAAGTACCTGTCAACTCTGACAGTAGACACGTCCGGTCCATTGGCGCTTTGATAAAAGCGTTTGTAGATTGCAGCGCCCGTACCCGCGGGTGGCTGTGCAAGGATGAGTGTCTGTCAGTTCCTGTCTCTATGGCTGTCCTGCCATGTTGTGGTCATGCAGTGGAACCGCATTGGAAGACATTCCAATCACAACACCGGGCTAGACTCGTCATACCGTGGCGCCAGCCCTGGGTCAGGTGGTTCGCAGCGCAACTCGATCAGCAGATCTTGCGAGGCAACGAAGCACTTGGCTGACGCATGAGGCTTGAGTCATGGATAAGTCTGTCGGTGTGTGTCGCTGGCTGTTGATGGTGGGGCTGGTTGCTTTCGGTGTGATCATTGGCGTGGTTTTGTTTCCACTTACCGCCGAATCTTCCCCGGTACAGGCTCAGGCTTGTACCGCGCCGGCCTATGAAAAGGGCAAGGTCTATCAACAGGGGGACCAGGTCCAGCATAAAGACCAGCAATTCGAGTGCTGGAAAGATGAGGACGGTCCGCCGCTGGGGATAGGCAGTTGGGCGTGGTGCCAAGTACCTGCCTATGAGCCGTTGCTCCAGGGCGGTCCTTGGAAAGATGCCTGGAAAGAGCTCGGTGAGTGCGGTGGTTTCGCAGGCAATCGCCTGACCCTCAGTTTCGCCACCTTGAGTGGCAAGGGCCCCTTGAAACCGGCAGTGCCCGGTGTCGTGCGAGCCGATGAGGTGCTGACCGGGGTCTTGCGCTGCAAGGCCGAAGAAATTCCGATCAGCGTCAAGGCCAGCGACACCCTCCACCTCGATAATTTGAAAGCCTGCGACTATCAACTGGTGATGAATTCCGCTGGCGGTTTTGTCCCGTTGAACACCCCGCGCATTATCTCGTTCAAGCAAGCAGAGGGAGACGAACAAGCGGTGACGGTGAAATACCGGCCACCGGTGGAGGTCGCCAAGCTCAGCGGCCTGCCTGGAATCAAGATCGAACTGTTCGCCCAGGGCCTGATCCAGCCTCGCCAAATGGCCATGGGCAAGAATGTGTTGTATGTGGGTTCCAGCGCCATTCCTTCGTATATCTATGAAGGCAAGATTGCCGACATGATTTATGCGTTGCCATTGGACGCTGCGGGTAAACCGACGGCCATCCATGTGCTCGCCAGCGGTCTGGAAGAGCCTCACGGCGTGGCCTGGCGCGACGGTGACCTGTATTACTCGACCACGGGCGGGCTGTATCGCTTGCGCGATGCCGATAACCATTACAAGGACCCCAAGCCGGAGCGGGTCTTCAACTTCCCGGCCGACGACAAGCTGTTTCCCCTGCCGCCCCTGGCCTCCGGTTCCAACACCCGGATCTGGCACATGAAACACCCTTTGCGCTTCAACCCGCTGGACCCGACGGACAAGTGGCTGTACACGGCGGTCGGTATTCCCTGCAACCTGTGCATGATTCCCGCCGATCAGCGCTACGGGACGCTGTTGCGTTATTCACTGGAGACCGGTGAATCACAAGTTCTGGCCAAGGGCGTGCGCAACTCCGTGGGCTTCGATTGGAACCCGCAAAACGCCAGCCTGTGGTTCAGCGACAACAATCGCCAGGGTTTCCCCAACCCCGATGAGATCAACTGGATCAGTGGCCCCGGCCTGCATTTTGGGGTGCCGTACCGGTTTGGCAAGGGCACACCCGGGTTCACCCAGGAGGAGTACCAGAACCCAGGTGTGATCCAGCCGCCATTGGTGCCTGGTGCCATTGTCTCGGACAAATCCCCGGCCCAGGTCAATCCGGCGGACTATGTGCCCGCTGCGTTCGAGTTGGGAACCAACACCGCACCGCTTGGGGTCAAGTTCTGGCGGGGCTATCCCACCACCAGTGGAAGCCAGCGTTTGCTGGTGGCCGTGCACGGTGCCGGTTCTGCGGCAAGTCCAGGGATGGATGTGCAGATGCTGACGATCCAGGGCGGTACGCGGGTGGTCAATCAGATCCCTTTGATCAACGGATTTGTGCAGGACCCCGATCGTTTCGATGTGTACTGCCTGGATAACTCGTGTATTGGTCGGCCCGCGGAATTCCTTGAGTTGGCCGATGGCAGCCTGCTGATCAGCGACGACGTCGCCGGGGTGATTTATCGCGTGCGCTACGATGCCAGCGAGTTGCCGGCCACGCAGTTGGCGTTACGGCCCATGCTGCCTCCAGCGGGTTACGAAAAGAAAATGATCAGTGGCTTCCTGACTGCCCCCGACGGCAATCGTCGGTTGGTTCAGGTGTCGTGGAATCCCGAGGACAGTGACGCCGGATTGGTCCTCAACGGACTGCCCTATGGCGACTATCAGCTCAGGCTCAATGATGTAGAAGACTGGATTCCCCAGGTTCGCAACACGACCGTCACCCTGTCTGCCACCAACAAGGCCCAGACCATCAGCCTGCGCTACCGTGAGCGGCCGATAAAGCTTGAGGTCAAGGTGACGATCAAGGCACCGAGCAAACCGGCGTCGGTGAGCGATGCGCAGTGGCATTTCAGCCTGGTCAACGAAGCGCAGAGCGGTGCCGAGCCGCAGGTGATCCAGGTGCCCTGGGGCGCCAGCACCACGCAGATCCTGGACTACGGCAAGTACAAGGTCATCTACCCGTTTTATTCGAAGGCCAAGCCTGAGCCGGAACTGGAGCAGGTGGTGATAGATGAGTCCAGCGAGGACGGGCAATTGCCAGCGGTCGCGTACCGTCCTGTCGAGAACCTGGGGGAGACGGTGCTGGCCCAGGCCTGTACCAAATGTCACGCGGTCGAGTATTTCGACAGCTTGCGCATGGCCCTGGCCTGGAGCGTGGCGGGGCAGGACGCGCTGGTCAAACAGATAAAAAGCATGCCGGTGTCCGGGCATTGCGACACTACGTGTGCCAGCGAAATCAGCAAGCACCTGATTAATGTGGTGTGGAAGCCTTACCTGGATCCGTCGGAATCCCATGGGGTGCGGCAGCTGCGCTTGCTGACCCCGGATGAATACGCCGCCAGCGTCAGGGACATCCTGGCGGTCGAGATCAATCCCGAGAAGCTACCGGCCGACAAGTCTGAGAAAGACTTCAAGTACCCCGGTGAGGCGGACAAGGGCATTGCGCAGGCAGAGGACGTCAAGCAGTTCTATGACATGGCGCTGTGGGTGGCCGACAAGGTTGCGCCGTCGCGCTTGAGCGTCCTGGCGCAATCGAAGCTCGGGTCGGATCTGGTGACATCGCTGGGGTATCAGCTGTTTCGCCGTCCAGTCAGTGATGCCGAGCGTCTGCGCTACCAGGCATTGTTCGACGAACAAGGTGCGACTGGACTGATCGCCGCGCTGCTGCTGTCGCCCCATTTCCTCTATCGCTCCGAGTTGGGGTTGGCGACGACAGAGGGGGGCAGTGTGTTCAAGCTGACACCGTTCGAGTTGGCGACGGCGCTGTCCTACGGGTTCCTGGGCACCACCCCGGACGCCGAATTGTTGGCCAAGGCCCAGCGCAACGAACTGCAAACTGCGCAACAGATCTCGACAGAGATCGAGCGCATGATGCGCACGGACAAGGGCATCGAGCAGTTCAACCGGTTTGTCAGCTACTACGCCAAGACCATTCGCGGCGTCCAGGAAAAGCCGGGGCTGAGTGCACAAATGATCCAGCTCATGGCGCAGGAACAGTACCTGTTGAGCCGCAACCTGATGTTGAACGCAGGCACTTTCGAGGAGTTGTTCAATCCACGCTACACCTACCTCAACCAGGCCCTGGCCGCGCACTACGGCATCGATGGGGTTTCTGGCAGCACCTTGCAGAAGGTCGCGGTCGACGATAAACGCGGTGGGCTGCTGCATCTAGGGCTGACGCAGGCCGCTACTTCGGACTACCAGGCCACCTCGTTGGTCAAGCGCGGCATCATGATCCGCGAGCAGATGTTTTGCCGCGATTTTGGTGCACCGGTGGAGGCGGATCCCACGCCACCTGCCTACCCGGCGCGGGCGATTACCACCCGTGAGCACTGGGACGCGTCCAACGGCGAGCAGGCGTCAGAGGGGCGTTGCTGGCGGTGTCATCAATACATGAACGACACCGGGTCCTCGATGGAGCACTACGACGCGGCGGGGCGCTATCGCCTCGAGGAAAAAGCCTACAACTTCAATCAGTACCCACAGATGGTGGCAATCAAGGCTTCCGGTCCATTCCTCATGGCGACTGGCACCGAGCCGATCAATGACGTACGCGATATCGCCAAAATCATTCCGCGCAACCCGGCATCGCAGTTCTGCATGGCCGACAGTTACTTCCGGTTTGTCTTCGGCAATAAATCCGATGTGTCGACGTCAGGAACCGTCAAGGCAGTGGCCGATGGATTGAAAACTTCGGGCTCGCTGGCCGACATACTGAAAACCTTGGGCACTTCCAAAGCGTTCACCTACAAGATTGAGAGGAACTGAGCATGGGCATCCTGAAGAGTCGTCGGCGTTTTCTGGCGGGCCTGGCTGCAGCGAGTGTCTATGGTCCGTTGACTCAGTTTGGCCTGGCGCGCATGGCGTTGGCGGGGCAAAGCCAGCAGGCCAAGCTGAAGATTGTGTTTGTGGTCGTGCCCGATGGCCTGGCGGTGGACTCCTATACCGGAGATGGTTTTGGCGATGGTCGCGGATTGTGGCATCCACAGGTGCAAAGCAGTGATACCACGGCATTTACCTTGAATGAGGTGAGTGCCGAGCTGGCAGCCTATCGCAACCAATCACTCTACTTGCGTGGACTTATCCTGGGGCCGGAAGGCGCCAACGTAGGTCATTTGGGCTGGACATTTGTGTTGCGCGACAGTGCGGGGAGCCAATCATCCATCGACATACTGCTGGGTCAGGCGTTGCCGGGCACCGAGCCGTCTCACCGCAGTCTGTTTGCCGGTCCCCATGCCGGTGTCGACGGTACGCCCTGGTTCGTGTCCTATCAGGGCAATGCGATCCGCACACCTTATCGTGATCCGGTGCTCATGGCGCAGGCGTTGTTCAAGGAACCCGGTCTTGCTTCATCGAGTCGGCAGCCCGGCGGCAGTACTCTATTGCAGACCTCCCTGGCGGATATCCAGGAAATCAAAGGCAAGCTATCCGGCGCTGAGCGGCAGAAACTCGATACCCATCTGGATTCAGTGGAACAGGTGATCAAGGACCTCGACTTGAGCCAGCCACCGATTGGCGAATGCAAGCCATTGACCGTGGAACCGCTGGATTACCGTTCGGCAAAGGACCGCACCCGAATTCAGGCCAACCATCACCAGGTAGTGGCAACGGCCTTGAGTTGCGGGATCACTCGGGTGGCGACGATTCAGATTGGCCGTTCGGCGGAGTCGCTGAACATCCTCGACGTCAGCCCGGGCAACAATCCCCATGAGTGTGCCCACCGACTTCACCAGAAGGAGTTGTGGAAGGGAACACGTCAATGGTATGTCCAGCGGGTCAAATTCCTGATGGATGAATTGGCCCGCTATCAGGACCCCCATGTGCCAGGCGACAGTCTGCTCGACCATACACTCGTGGTGCTGACCAGTGAGATGGCGGACGGCGCGCCGGAGCACATGATCGACATGCCGCTGCTGTTGATGGGCGGGGCGAGTGGATTGCTTAAAAGTGGTGATGGCGCCGGACGCTATCTTGATGTGACGTCGCAGGCCGATCGCAAGCACCACACGGGCAATCCGGTTATCGGTCAATACATGGTCGATATGCAACGCATATGGGCAACCATCGCCAAGGCCGCCGGAACCACTGTGCCTTATGGTGGGAACATCGAGCCGGTCAGCGGGATTTTCAGCAATGTGTGAAGGAGCGTTCGGCGGTTTTGAGGTTGCCGAGCAATTGGAAGTAGTATCTGGACGCCCTCTACTCGGACAGCCACGGCGGCTACCTGGTGCGGCGCGACGTGCTGGAGCAACTGCAGAAGTCGTGGGCACCTTAACGGACGCACCGACACCAGCGTGGACCTGACCTTCGCCGTTGCCGATGGGCTAATGCGCTATCGCATCGGGGCGCAGAAGGCCAACAACCCGATCACCCAGCGCAGCTTCGAAGGGTTCGCCTTGCCCAGGACACTGCTCGAAGCACGACGGGCAAACAAACCTGCAGGTGCGAGCTTGCTCGCCAAGCCCGCAAAAACGCCGGGTTGAGACCCTGAATGCACGTGTCATCGTTGACGACCATCGCGGGCAAGCCGCAAGCGGGCGCCCGCTCCCACACTGATTTTGGCTGTTCACAGATTCTGTATACACCACATCAAACCTGTGGGAGCGTGCTCGCCCGCGATGGCGGTGTGTCAGGCAGCATCGATGTTGACTGTGCTGGCCTCATCGCGACATAGGTATCTACACAACTGTGGTGCGACGTTGTACCTCTGGGCCGGGCGGGGTGTTGGATTAGACCGGGCACATATCCATTTCTTCGGTAACGGCCTCCTATGGTTCCGCCTGACGGCGGCTTACTTTTGAACAGCCGGAATGCCGGCCCAGGCAAAAGTAAGCAAAACGCTCTTACCCCACCACTCGGTGCCTCGCTTAGGCTCGGCATGCCCGTACTCCGACATTGATTTGGGGGGCCGCCGCAATGGGCCCTCCCTGGCCCAGTGCGGCTAAACCGGCGTCCTGCCGGTTTACCCCCCAAATCAATATCGGACTCCGGCCAGCGTGGTTAACGGGGCGCCCAGTATCAAAAACAAAGCGAGGCGGCCTAAAAGCCGACCTGATCGCTAGGGCATGCGCGGTGTAGCTTCTACTTCCTAAGACGCTGACGAAGTCAGCCATCTTTTGATCTGGCTCTGGCTCTGGCTCTGGCTCTGGCTCTGGCTCTGGCTCTGGCTCTGGCTCTGGTTCTGGCTTTTGATCCTGGGCGCCCCGTTAACCACGCTGGCCGAACGCAGGCTTGAATTCGTGGGTAACCCGGCAGGACGCCGGGTTAGCCGCCCCGCGCCATGGATGGCGCGTGGCGGCGGCCCACGGATTCAAGCCGGAGTGAGGGCACACCGAGCCCAAGCGAGGTGCCAAGTGGTGGGGAAAGAGCCTTTTGCTTACTTTTGGGCTGTTCAAAAGTGAGCCGCCGTCAGGCGGAACCATAGGAGGCCGTTACCGAAAAAATGGATATGTACTCGACCTAATCCAACACCCCGGTCGGCCCAGAGGCCGCCACAAAGTTGTGTAGATACCTATGCTCATCGCGAGCAAGCCGCAAGCGGGCACCCGCTCCTACAGAATTTGTGCAGGGTGCACGCTGGACCTTTGGCTGGATATGCCCACAAAACCAGGATCAAAAGATTGCATATCGCGCTCAATGCCCCACCAATTCCTCCAGCAGTTGCTCTTTGTAGCCCTGCAATACGGGCGAACTCCGGTCCCGGGGGTGGGGCAGGTTGACCTGGATCTGATGCTTGATCCGCCCCGGGTGGGCGTCCATGACGATCACCCGGTCGCCCAGGTACAGGGCCTCTTCGATGTCGTGGGTGACCATGATCACTGTGCAGCGTTGCTGGACCCAGATGCGCTGCAGTTCGTGTTGCAGGCGGACCCGGGTCAGGGCGTCGAGGGCGCCCAGGGGTTCGTCGAGCAGCAGCACCTTGGGGCGGTTGATCAGGGCGCGGGCGATGGCGGCCCGCTGGGCCATGCCACCGGACAGTTGGTGCGGGTAGGCGTTCTCGAATCCCTCGAGGTTGACCAGGGCGATGTGCTCGGCCACCAGGCGGTCCTTTTCGGCCTGGGACAGTGGGTGGTTTTTCAGGGCCAGGGCGATGTTCTTGCTCAGGGTCATCCAGGGAAACAGGCGGTGGTCCTGGAACACGATGCCGCGTTCCAGGCTGGTGCCGACCACGGGCTTGCCATCGAGCAGGATATCGCCCTGGTAGTCGCCCTCCAGGCCCACGATCAGCCGCAGCAGGGTCGACTTGCCGCAGCCGCTGGCGCCGACGATGCTGATGAATTCGCCAGGGCGGACCTTGAGGTTGATGTTGTCCAGTACGGGCAGCGGTTGGCCTTCGATCCGATAGGCCTTGCTCAGGCCGCGGACTTCCAGGGCGCCGCAGGGCAGTGTGGTGCTGTGGGGCAGAGCGTGATGGGCAATGGCGTTCATGGGGTGGCCTTTCAACGAATGTTGCGCCAGCGCAGCAGGTGGCGACTCAGAAGGGTAAACAGCAGGGTCATCAGGTAACCGCACAGACCGATGCACAGCACGCTCAGGACGATGATCTCCATGCGCGCGCCGGCTTCGGCGTTCATCATCAGGTTGCCCAGGCCGGCCCCGGACGACAAAAACAGTTCGCTGCCCACGGCGGTGACCCAGGCAAACGCCAGGGCGTGCAGCACGCCGGTGGCCAGGCTCGGCAGCGCCGCCGGCAGCAGCACATGGCAGAACTGTTGCCAGCGGCTGAGCACCAGCACCTGGCCGACTTCGCGGTAGCGTCCCTCGACATGCCTGAAACCTTGATAGGTGTTGAGCACCATCGGGTAGAACGCCGCGAGCGTGACGATCAACACCTTGGAGAACTCGCCGTTGCCGAACCACATGGCAATCAGCGGGATCCAGCCGAGCATCGGCACCTGGCGAATCGAATGAAACAGCGGGCCGATCAATCGGTTGGCCACGCTCGACAGCGCCATCAGCACCCCCAGCGCGACGCCAAAGACGATACCCAGGGCCAGGCCGGTACTGGTGCGCGCCAGGCTGGCCAGCAGGTTGACCAGCAACTCGCCATTGCCGAGCAGCTCGAGCAAGGCCTGGCCGATGGTCGACAGCGGCACGAAGGCATAGGCCCCGGCGGCATCCTGGCGCGACAGGTATTCCCAGCCGCCGATCAGTAGCAGCGGCAGCAACAGGCCGCGGGATTTTCCGAGTAAAGGGGGCATGGCAGGCTCCTAGCGGGTTTGCCAGCGGAACAGGCGCTGTTCGAGTTGGCGAAAGGAAAAGTCCAGGGCAAAGCCGATCAACCCAGTGACCACCACACCGACCATCACCACGTCGATGCGCAGCATCTGCCGGCTCATCTCGATCATCTGTCCCAGGCCGCTGTCGGCGGCGAGCAACTCGGTGGCCACCAGCACCACCCAGGCGCGGGTCAGGCTGATGCGAAAGCCGGTGATGATCGGTGGCGCAGCGGCAGGCAGGGCGATCTCGCGGACCAGGGTCGGCCAACGCAGGCGATACACGTCGGCGACTTCGAAATAGCTGCGCGGGATGGCCTTGACCCCCTCGCTGGCGGCCAGGGCCACCGGGAAGAACGCGGTCTTGGCGACAATGATGATCTTGAAGGTTTCATCGATGCCGAACAGCAACACGAACATCGGAATCAAGGCGATGCTGGGGATCTGCCGCAAGGTGTGGAACAGCGGCGCGCAGTAGATCTCGACCTGCCTGGACAGGGCCATCAGCACCCCGAAGGCCAGGCCGCACAGCGAGCCAATGCCAAACCCCAGCCCCAGGCGGGACAGGCTATTGCCCAGATGCTCCAGCAGCTCGCCGCTGGCCAAGAGTTCGGCGAAGGCTTGCACCACCTGGGCGGGTGGCACCAGCAGGTTACGTGGAAAAATCCCGGCCTCGGCCACCCCGGCCCAGAGCACCAGCAGGGCCAGGGGCGAGATAAGCCAGGTGAGAGCGGTCAGCAAGGAGTGTGGGCGCATGGCGGGTCTTATTTCGGCGAAGTACCCGAGGGCTATCGCAAGAGCTGTGCCATATCCTCGTCGCAACCCCGCCCCCCCCTGTAGGAGCGAGCTTGCTCGCGATGGACGTCAACGATAACGCGCGAAACCAGGATGAACACGGTGTTCTTGAGCCCATCGCGGACAAGCCGCAATCCGCAAGCGGCAAGCGGCAAGCGGCACCGCAAACAGGCGCCGCAAGCGGGTACCTGCTCCTACAGACGCACCCGTTGCTGCCAGGGCAACACCCCGGCAGCAGTGGCGGTCAGAACTCGTAGCTGACGCTGGTGTAGTAGAACGCGCCCTGGGCACCTTCGGGGCTGGTGATCGAGTACTTGGGCACGCCGTACAGCTGCGTACCATCGGCCTCGTCCGGGTGGGTGTCGAACAGGTTGATCGCGCCTACCGAGACTTTCAGCGCCTTGTCGAAGGTGTACGACAGGTCGAGGTCGGTGACCCACTGCGAGCTGTAGGTCTGGTCCAGGTCCGGGTTGCTCGCGTTCAAGCTCTTCCATTCGCCGTAGCGGCGCTGGGCAATGGTCACGCCCCAGTTGGCGTACAGCCAGTTGGCGCTGAGCACTAGCTTGTTCTCGGGAGTGCCTTCCTCGATCAGGCCCTGGGTCGCCCGGCCGACAATTTGCTCACCCTTGATGTTGCCAACGTCCCGCAGCTGGGTAATGTCCGTATGGTTCTTGCTGAAACCGCTGCTCAGGTTCAGCCGGCCCCATTGCGCCAGGTCGAACTGATAGTTGCCGGTCAGCTCGATGCCGTCGGTGCGAGTGTCGGCCACGTTGGTGTAGAACGCTGCGCTCTGGATATTGGCGTACGGGGTACCGGCGAAGATCGGCGACACCACCGAGGCCGGTAACTGGTCGGAGAGGGTGATGCGGTTGTCGATGTTGATCCGGTACGCATCGATGGTCACCGACGCGTTGGGCAGCGGCCGCCATACCAGGCCCAGGGAGTAGTTGGTGGACTCTTCCGGTTTCAGCGAGGTACCGCCCAGCAGCGCCGCTTCCGGGCTGTTGGCGCGCAGGGTGCGTTGCTGGACCTCGACATAGTTACCGCTGCCCGGCGGCTGTTCGACCACCTGCACACTGAACGAGGACAGGCCGCTCTGCACCAGCGACGGTGCGCGGTAACCGGTGCTGGCGGTGGCCCGCGCGGCGATCTCTGGGGTGAAGTCGTAACGCAGCGACAACTTGCCGTTGGTGGTGTCGCCAAAGTCCGAATAGTGCTCGCTGCGCAGCGCTACCCCGGCCTGGAATTGCTCGGTGAGCTGGGCTTCGACATCGACATAGGCCCCCAGTACCCGGCGGTCCAGGGACGCCGCGTCGACCTGGGTGATGCCCGAGTAATACCCGGGAATCCGCCGGTTGGTGAAGGGGTCGACGGTGTTGAACAACGGCCCGTTCTGCCAACCGGCCGCTTCCCCGGCGCTCAGCTCGTAGTTCTCCTGGCGCCAGGCCAGGCCCGCCGACAGGGTCAGGGGCTTGAACAGCAGGTCGGTGGGAAAGTCGCGCACCCAGTCCAGGGTGGCGTTGGTCTGGTCGACCTGGCGCTTGCCGGTGTAGATGTTCTGCGGACTGCCGGCGCCCCAGCTCGGGTTGATCGCATTGCGGTCGTCGGAGGTGAGGCGGTTGTCGCCGTAATTCAGTGCCAGGTCGAACTTGCCCAGTTGCTCGTCGTCCAGGCGCAGGCCACCGGTCACGGCATAGTCTTCCAGAGAGTAGCGGGTGACCGGCAAGCGACCATCGGGGAAGCGCTGCAAAGCGTTGCTCCCGTAATTGTTGCGCAAGGTCGTGGGCGGGTCGAAGAAGCCCTCGGCATCGGTGTTCTTGTGCGAGTAGGTGGCGAAGCCGTAGGCGGTCAAGCCTTCGCCGACCCCGATTTCGCTGTTGGCGACCAGGTTGTACTGGTCCGAGACGTTGCCCGAGCCCCAGCGCCAAGTGCGGTAGCGGTTGTTCTGTTCCTTGGCGGTGTTGATGCTGGTGGAACCGGGGTAGAAGATCCGGTTGTCTGGGTTGGTGTCGCTGGCCGGGTCCTGGCTGCCGGCGTCGAAACTCAAGGTCAGGAAGCCGTCGTTGGGCAGGGTGAAACCTTTCCAGCCACCCAGTTTGCGCTGGATGCCGTCACCCTTGTCGTAGCCACCGAAGCGGTAGCCGAGGTTGCCGCCGTCATCCTTCTCCTTGAGCACGATGTTGATCACCCCGGCGATGGCGTCGGAGCCGTACTGGGCCGCCGCGCCGTCACGCAGGATCTCCACGCGCTGGATCGCACCCAACGGAATCAGGCTGAGGTCGACCGCCGCCGCCCCCCGGCCGTTGACCAGGCCCTGGCGGGTGACGTTGGCGCTGGTGTGCCGGCGTTTGCCGTTGACCAGCACCAGCACCTGGTCGGAGGCCAGCCCGCGCAACGACGCGCCCTGGGCAATGGAGCCGGAGAACGCGCCCTGGGGCGATTGCGGGTAACTGAAGGACGGCGACAGTGCCGTCAGTGCGCCGGACAGGTCGCTGGCGCCGGTGTCCTGTAGTTGCTCGCTGGACAGCACGTCCACCGGGGCGGCGCTTTGCAGGGCGGTGACGTCGCTGCGCCGGGTGCCGAGCACGACCACGGTGTCCAGGTGATCGTTGCTGGCACCGGCCGGGGCCGGGCGGGTTTCGGCGGCCATTACCGGCAGGGCAAGGCTGCCAATGACCAGCGCCACGGCGCTGGCCAACGGGTTGTGGTGGAACATGGGCGGATTCCTTTCTAGGGCAAGAGGATCAACCTGTAGGAGCGAGCTTGCTCGCGAAGAACTCGCAGGCGCCGCGTGCATACTGAATGCACGCGTCACTGTTGACGTTTTTCGCGAGCAAGCCGCAAGCGAGCACCCGCTCCTACAGGTGGTGGGTCAGAATCGGCTGGTGACGCTCAGGCCCACCGTGCGGGGGTCGCCGTAGGTGATCACGTATTGGCCGAGGGTGCCGTTGGGCCGTCCGTGGACTTGGTAGCGGCGGTCGGTGAGGTTGTTGACGAAGCCGGTGACGCTGAGTTTTTCATCCGGGCTGAACCAGGTCAGGCGGCTGTTGGCCAAGGTGTAGTGCGCCTGGCTCAGGGTCTTGTCGGCGCTGCTCTGGCGGTCGGCGAGGAAGTATTCCTTGTCGCGGAAACTCACGTCGCCACCGGCCACCAGCTTGCCGCCGATCTCCAGTGGGAAGGTGTAGTCGCCGCCCAGCGAAACTACGTTGCGCGGCGAGCGCACGAAGCTGTTGCCGCTGTAGTCGCCGGTGACCGCACCCGTATTGGGGTTGGTGTTCTTGAAGTCGGTGTACTCGGTGTCGAGGAACGAGATCGCCGCCCGCAGGTGCAGGTACTCGGTGGGCTGGCCTTCGAGTTCCAGCTCGGCACCCTTGACCTTGCCCGCGGCGCCGTTGGTCAAGGCGGTGGTCAGCACGCCGTTGTTGACCGTCAGCAGGTTGACCTGAATATCCGAGTAGTCGTAGTAGAAAATGTTCGCGTTGGCCGTCAGGCGACGGTCGAACCACTCGGATTTGAGGCCGATTTCATAGGCGTCGAGTTGTTCCGGATCGACCGTGGTCAACTGCGCCAGGCTGGTCGACAAGCCGGTGTTGAAGCCGCCGGAACGGAAGCCGTGGGCGTAGCGGAAGAACACCCGCAGGTTGTCGTTGATCCGGTACTCGGGGGTCAGGTCGTAGGTCCAGGCTTCCCAGGTATTGGCTTCCTGGCGGTTGCCGTTGGTGCCGACGCCGCTCAGTGGAATCAGCGGGCCGTTGGCGCTGGCGCGGGTCAGTTGGGTCAGGTCGAGGTCGATGTCTTTCTTTTCCTGGGTGTAGCGCAGACCGCCGGTGACAGTGAAATTGTCGGTGAAGTCATAGGTCAGGTTGCCGAACAGGGCGTAGCTGTCGGTCTTGTGGTCGTAGTTGAGGTCACGCAGGTCAGTGACCCCGCCAATCTGGTTGGAGCCACTGCCATTGGGCGTCGGGCCCGGGGTAATAAAGCGCGTGGCCGAGCTGTCGAGGGTCTCGTGGAAGTAGTGAGCGCCGGCCAGCCAGCGCAGGGTTTCCTGCTGGGGCGAGGCCAGGCGCAGTTCCTGGGAGTACTGGCTGTACTTGTTGTCGGCCGTGGCGGCGCCGTTGACTTCGTATGGCGTGTAGTCGGCATCGCTGGTGGACTGGCCGCGGATGTAGTCGTAGGCGGTGATCGAGGTCAGGGTGTAGTCGCCCAGGTTCCAGTTGAAGGTCAGCGAGGTGCCGTCATGGTCGAGCTTGGCATCTTCATTGACGTTGAGTTCGATGTCGCGGCCGTTCGGGCGCTGGTAGCCGACGTTGTAGTAACGTCCCACCGGCAGCGAGCCGTTGCTGCCGTCGCCATTGTGCTGGCGGGCGTGGACCTTGAGCAGGGCTTCGAGGTCAGGGTTCAACTGGGCAAGGAACTGCACGCGCACGGCTTTCTTGTTGACGTCACCGTAGGTGTGGCCGTCGGTGAGGTTCTCGGCGAACCCGTCGCGCTCCTCGGAGTACAGCGCCACCCGCGCGGCGAGTTTTTCGTCCACCAGCACACCGCCCAGGGCGCCACTGACGATGCGTTCATCCTTGCTGCCGACACCTAGCGTGCCGTAGCCGTTGGTCTGGGCATCGAGGCTCGGTTTTTGCGAGATGATGTTGACCGCGCCCGCCGTGGTGTTCTTGCCGTACAGGGTGCCCTGGGGCCCGCGCAGAATCTCGATGCGCTCCAGGTCATACAGCGGGCCGCCACCGGCAAGGGGTGCGTTGAGGTAGACGTCGTCGGAGTAGATCCCCACCGGGTACACGGTGGCAGCGCCGGTATCGCCAGTGCCCAGGCCGCGGATGTACCAGCGCGGACGACCATCGCCGTCGGGGTTCTTTGCCGAGGCGTTGGGCACGAAGGTGGTGATGTCGCCCATCGACCGCACACCGTCGGCCGTGATGCTGGTGCCCTGAATCGCCGACACCGCCACCGGGATCTCCTGCAGGGTTTCTTCCTTGTGCTGGGCGGTGACAGTCACGGTCTTCAGCGCCGGCTCGGTGCTGGTCTTGCCGGCGTCGCTTTCTGTTGTCTCGGCTGCCAGCAATCCCTCGCTGACGGCCCCCCCGGCCAGCAGCAAGGTGAGCCAGATACTCTTGGTGATTGGATTAAGCTTATGCATGTTGGTACTCCCCCGATAAAGTTTCACTAACAGGGGTAGAGCAGAGATCGTGCCAATAGCTTTGAGGGGGGTATTGGTGGTTACTTACTTTTGCTAAGTAGCTGATTGATAAAGGATAAAATTGGTATTTTGTTTGTTGTTAAAGCCTCGAAAAGTTCGGGTAAAAGTTGCCGGGAAATCCCCTGTCGATTATTCAGCATGGGTTGCTGTGAGGCTGCTGCTGTAGCAACACAACTGCCAACCGTTGTGTTGCTACAGGGTCATCAGACCGCGACTCTCGAGGTCGAGCCGATCACCGTTTCCAGCACGCTGAAGTCGATCCACTCGCGTACATCGAACCGCCGTGGAATGAAGTCCCAGCGGTGCAGGAAATCGGTGAAGTCCTGCAGGGCGGTAATCGAGCGGCTGTCCAGGGTGGTGCGCAAACGCCGGTGTGCGTCTTCGCCATAGGCGGCGGCCACCCAGTATTCGCTGGTGTTCAGCTCGCGGGCGAGAAAGCGCCGGGTTTCATCCGGGTTGGCCCACGCCCATTGCTCGGTGCGCAGCACGGTGTCGACGATTTTCACACTGGCATCGAAGTGTTCGTGCAGCAGGTGGGTGTCGACGGTCAGGGTGCGCGGCGTGCCGTTGTTGGAGCGAATCAGTGGGTCGGGGTGCGAGCCGGTATCGACCACCACCTGCAGGCCGAATTCGTTGGCCAGGTGTACGGCGTGGGCGCCCTTGAGGAAAATCGCGTCGATGTCGCCGCGCAGCAGGCCGATCAGCTCGTTATTGCGCTGGCTGAAGCGGCTGGTGCCGAGGCTGACTTCCGAGCCATACACATGTTGCTTCTGATCGTCGCTGTAGGTGCCGCCGTAGGGGTAGTCCACCAGCTCGACATCGCTGACATTCAGGCCCTCCAACTTGAGTGCGTTCTCCAGTCCGCGCAACGCTTGGGCGCGGGTGAAGTCGATCTGCACGTTGGCCCATTTCGGTACGCCGAAGCGGCGGTTCTTCAGGTCGCGAATGCTCTTCACCCCGCTTTCGGCGGTGGTCAGGATCAGTTGCACCTCATCGCTCCAGGACAATCCCAGGACCCGGGTCTGCACTCCACTGGCGTAGGCCCAGATAGCCGGGATATTGCCGCCGTGACGCACCGAGTTTTTCAGGTGATGGTCATAGTGGGCCTCGCGAACTTCCCGCTCGCTGGACTCACGCAATGACTGGATATTGGTGCCGAATGGCTGGAAAGCCTCGGCCAGGCGCCCGGATTGCACCGCAATGCCAAGCCCGGTGGGCACCGGGCTGTGGGTGTACCAGAGGGTATCGAGTGGTTTGCTCATAAAGGGATCTTCGTTCGAGTCCATGAAACCGATCACCCCGCCGCGCTAGGGTGATCGTGCGGTAGGGTTAGCCGGCGAGGGCGGTCTGCAGGGCTTGTAGCGGACGCGGGTCGATCCATTGGCGCACGTCAAAACTGTTCGGGATAAAGCGCCAGCGGTGCAGGAAGTGAGTGAAGTCCTGCAGGGCGTCGATGGCCTGTTCGTCGAGTGCGGTGTGCAGGCGCTGGTGGGCGTTGTCGCCGTAGGCGGCGCTGACCCAGTACTCGCTGCTGTTGGTTTCCCGCGCCAGGTAGCGGCGGGTTTCATCCGGGTGGGTATGAGCCCACTGTTCGGCCCGCAGCACCGCGTCGAGAATGCCGCTGGCCACGTCAAAATGCTGCTCCAGCAGGTGCAGGTCGACCGCCAGGGTGCGTGGCGTGCCGTTGTTGCTGCGGATCAGCGGGTCGGGGTGGGCCCCCGTGTCGATCACCGTGTGCAGGCCAAAGTCGTGGGCGTACTGGGCGGCGCTGGCACCCTTGAGGAAAATCGCGTCGACTTCGCCGCGCAGCAGGCCGATCAGTTCCAGGTTGCGCCCCTCGACCCGTTGCGTCGCTACCGGCGTGCCATTGACGGTATGCACCTGCGGGTCGCTGAAGGTACCGCCATACACAAAGTTCACCAGTCGCACGTCGCCGACCTGCAGGCCTTCGAGCTTGAGGGCGTTCTCCAGGCCACGCAGGGCCTGGGCCCGGGTGAAATCGATCTGCGCGCCGGCCCAGTCCGGCAGGCCGAAGCTGCGGCCCTTGAGGTCCTTGACGGTTTTTATGCCGCTGTCAGGAAGGGTCAGGATCAGTTGCACTTCGTCGGCCCACGACAGGCCGATCACCCGGGTCTCGCGACCCTGGGCGCGGGCCCAGATCGCCGGGATGTTGCCGCCGTGGCGCACCGAATTCTGCAAGCTGTGATCGAAGTGCGACTCGCGCACCGCCTTGTCCGTGGACTCGCGCAGCGATTGCACCCGGGTGCCGAGGGCGCCTACGGTGTCCTGCAACCAGCCTTTTTGCACGGCGATCCCCAACCCCGTGGGGACCGGGCAGCGGGTGTACCAGAGCGTATCGAGTGGATGGCTCATCAAGTCGTCTCCCTCAGCGCTCAGGCGCTGGCTTTGAGTGCGGTTGCCGGGCTGGCAGCGGGGCGCTGGTGCACCAGCGGCAGGACTTCCTGGCCGATGCGCAAGGCCTCTTCGAGGTGCGGGTTGCCGGCGAGGATGAAGGTCGAGAAACCGGCATCGCGGTATTCCACCAGGCGTTCGGCGATGTTCTGGTGGCTGCCCACCAGGCCCACGGTCGGCCCTGGCTTGGCCTTGGCGAAACCGGCCCACAGGTTAGGGCCGATGATCAGGTCGTCGAAGCGATCGACATTCTGGTGGTAGGCGGTCTGCCGTGCGCCACCGACCGAGTCCGAGCCGCTGGTGAAGCCCTTGGCGACCACGCTGCTCTGGCCCTCGAGCTTGTCGAACTGGCGGCGCAGGTCGGCCCAGGCCTGTTCTTCGGTTTCCCGGGCGAACAGGTCGACCCGCAGCCCGAAGCGCACGCTACGCCCCTGTTTGTCGGCCAGCTCACGCACTCGTTCGATGTGCGGCTTGAGCTTGTCGATCGGCTCGGCCCAGTTCAGGTAGACGTCGGCGTGCTTGGCGGCGACGTCCAGCGCGGCGTCGGAGAAACCGGAGAAGTACACGCCGGGCTTGCGTTCCTGATGCAGGCCGTGGGGCAGGGCGCCGTTCTCCAGTTGATAGATATCGCCGTCGTAGGAGAACCGCTCGTTCTGCCACAGGCCCTGGATGATGTCGAGGAACTCGCCGGTGCGCTTGTAGCGCAGGTCGTGTTCGAGGAAGTCACCGTTGGCGCGTTGGCTGGCCGGGTTGCCGCCGGTGATGATATTCCACTCCAGGCGGCCACGGCTGAGGTTCTGCAGGATGGCCGCCTGTTGCGCGGCGTAGGCCGGCAGGGTCCAGGTGGCCTGGAAGGCGATCAGGAACTTGATGCGCCGGGTTTCCCGGGCCAGCGCCGACGCGGCGATCCAGGGCTCGGGCCCGGTGGGTAGCAGCGCGCCTTCAAACCCGGCCAGCTCCGCGGCCTTGGCCACCTGGGCGATGTAGTCGATGTAGGTGAAGTCGTCCGGCTCGCCGTTGGGCAAGCGCCCCGGCGCGATGTTGCCAGGGCGATGGTGGGAGGTGCCGCGATTGTGTTTGTCGGTGCTCAACTGCGGCCCGTCGGTGCCCAGCGGCAGACGCCAGAAAAATTCAGTGCTCATGGGTGCTCCTGATTCAGTAACGCGTGCGAGGACGCCTTGCAGGGATGATTGCAACGGACATGCCATGGCGCCTGGAACGGCTTGCGGGCCGCAGGGGCTGGGGATTGGGCGCTGAAGGTGCGGACAGTTGCGCCAGGGCTGCGTCTGTAGCAGCAGCCCGTCAGCAGTGGTTGTTGAAGCGGCAACAGCCCGAGCGTGCGGCGACTGGCGTTGCCTGCAGATTTGGCATGCGCCCGCTCAACTTGTGGGAGCTGGCGCCCGCTTGCGGCTTGCCAGCGATAGCGGTGGGTCAGGAGCGATCGATGTTGAATGGGCTGGCCCCATCGCGGGCAAGCCCGCTCCCACAGTGGTTCTGGGTGTTCGCAGATTCTGGGTACACCCACTCAACCTTGTGGGAGCTGGCTTGCCAGCGATAGCGGTGGGTCAGGCACCATCGATGTTGAATGGACCGGCCCCATCGCGGGCAAGCCCGCTCCCACAGTTGTTCTGGGTGTTCGCAGATTTTGGGTACACCCACTCAACCTGTGGGAGCTGGCGCCCGCTTGCGGCTTGCCAGCGATAGCGGTGGGTCAGGCGCCATCGATGTTGAATGTTCTGGCCCCATCGCGGGCAAGCCCGCTCCCACAGTGGTTCTGGGTGTTCGAAGATTCTGGGTACACCCACTCAACCTGTGGGAGCTGGCGCCCGCTTGCGGCTTGCCAGCGATAGCGGTGGGTCAGGCGCCATCGATGTTGAATGTGCTGGCCCCATCGCGGGCAAGCCCGCTCCTACAGTGGTTCTGGGTGTTCGAAGATTTTGGGTACACCCACTCAACCTGTGGGAGCTGGCTTGCCAGCGATAGCGGTGGGTCAGGCGCCATCGATGTTGAATGTTCTGGCCCCATCGCGGGCAAGCCCGCTCCCACAGTTGTTCTGGGTGTTCGCAGATTCTGGGTACACCCACTCAACCTGTGGGAGCGGGCTTGCCCGCGATGGCGGTGTGTCAGGCGCCATCGATGTTGAATGTTCTGGCCCCATCGCGGGCAAGCCCGCTCCCACAGTTGTTCTGGGTGTTCGCAGATTTTGGGTACACCCACTCAACCTTGTGGGAGCTGGCTTGCCAGCGATAGCGGTGGGTCAGGCGCCATCGATGTTGAATGTTCTGGCCCCATCGCGGGCAAGCCCGCTCCTACAGTGGTTCTGGGTGTTCGCAGATTCTGGGTACACCCACTCAACCTGTGGGAGCGGGCTTGCCCGCGATGGCGGTGTGTCAGGCACCAGCGATGTTGAATGTTCTGGCCCCATCGCTAGCAGGCCGCAAGCGGGCGCTAGCTCCCCCAATCAATTCAGGCCGGTTGGCCAATCTCCTCGAGGGAGGCACTGCGCAAATAGGTCTGGTACAGCGCCGCATAGGCTCCACCCTGGGCAATCAACTGGCGGTGCGGGCCTTGTTCGACCAGGCGGCCGCGTTGAATCACCGCGATCCGGTCGGCGTCGCGAATGGTCGCCAGGCGGTGAGCGATGATGATCGCCGTACGGCCTTCGCACAGGCGCCGGAATGCCCGCTGAATACGCCGCTCGGTATGGATGTCGACCGCCGAGGTGGCCTCGTCCAGCACCAGCACCGCCGGGTCGGCGAGGTAGGCCCGCACCAGGCACACCAGTTGCCGCTGGCCATGGCTCAGGTGCCCGCCCAAAGGCCCGACTTCGCTGTGGTACTGGTGTGGCAGGCGCTCCAGCACCTCGTCGGCCCCCAGCTCGCGGGCCGCGGCGATCAGTGTTGCATCGCTGGCGTCGGGAGCGGCCAGGCGCAGGTTGTCGAGGATGGTGCCGCTGAACAACACGTTGTCCTGCAGCACCACGCCAACGTTGCGGCGCAGCGCCTGCTGGGTCAGTTCGCGCACGTCGATGCCGTCGAGTCGGACTGCCCCCGCCTGCACCTCGTAGAAGCGCGTCAACAACTGCACCAGGGTGCTCTTGCCATGGCCTGAAGGGCCGACGATCGCCAGCACTTCTCCCGCGCGAACCTGCAAATCCAACTGATCGATCACCGGCGTCGGGCTGTGGGGGTCGTAGGCGAAACTCACCTGCTCGAAGCTCACGTCGCCACGCGCCCGGTCCAGGAGGCGTGGGGTAGGGCTGTCGGTGATCTGCGGGCGGGTGTCGAGCAACAGGAAGATCCGCTGCGCCGACGCCGAACCGGTGGCGTAGCGCTCGAACAGGTCCGACAGTTCCTGCAAAGGCCCAAGAAACAGGAACACGTAGAACAGGCTTTCAGCGATCTGGCCCACACTGACATCCGCTTGCGCCAGGCCATAGGCCCCCACCAGCAACAGCAGCGCCATGCCGGCGGAACTGAGCAGCGCGGTGAACGGCGCGAACCAGCTGGAGCGCAGGCTGCCGCGGATCAGTGCCTGGTTGAAGTCCTCGAGCAGACCACGGTAGCGCCGCAGGTTCGGAGTCTGTTGCGCGCACTGTTGCAACATCCGCGCGCCGCTGACGCTTTCCACCAGGTGCGCGGTGAAGCGGCTGCGGTTCTCCGCGACCTTGGCCCAGTTGCGTTGGGAGATGCGCTTGAAGCTCCAGGTCGCCAGCACCAGCAAGGGCACGGTGGCGACCAGGCTGAGGAAGAAACGCGGGTCGATCCGCCACAGCATCACGGCCGCCAGCCCGCAGCGCAGCAGTGCGCCCAGCAGCTCCGGCGGGCCCTGGATCAGCAGCGGTTCGAGGCTGTCGACATCGCGGTCGGCGCGGGAAATGATGCGCCCGGCCTTGGTCCGGTCGAAGTAGCTGACACTCAGGCTCTGCACGTGGGCGAACACCCGCACTCGCAGGTCATTGAGTACACGGATCGCCGCGCCGCCGGCGACGAACTGCGAGACCCCGGCCAGCAGGAACCGACCAAGCCAGCTCGCCGCCAGGCCGAGACCCAGCCACAGCACCAGGCGCTCATCGAGCAACCAATGATCCTGCTGCTGGATCAGCCCACGGTCCAGCAGTTCGCGCACGAACCAGGGCCGCAGGAACACGGTGAACACCAGCAGCAGCTCGATGCCGATCACCGCGGCGATCGACCCGCGTATCGGTTTGAGCAGCGGCAGCAGGCGCGTCAACATGCTGCGGTCGAGAGCCTTTTTTGCCAGTGCTTCTTCAATTTCAATATCGCTCAAGGCTGTGCCGGCGATTGGATTAGCCATGGTCGATCCCTAGCAGGTCGCGGTAGTCGGGGTGGGTTTGCAGCAGTTCGCAGTGCTGGCCGCTGGCGACGATCCGGCCGTCCTGGAGCATCAGCACGCGGTCGGCGAGGAGGATGGTCGAGAGCTTGCTGGAGATCACCAACACGCTGGTGGCCCGGCCCTGGTCGCGGCGCAGTTGGCGAATGTTGTCCAGGACCTGGCGTTCGCTGATGGCATCGAGGGCGCTGGTGGCGTCGTCCAGGCACAGGATGTCGGGCTCGCCGAGCAGGGCGCGGGCCAGGCACAGACGCTGGCGCTGGCCGCCGGAGAGCGTCACGCCGCGATCACCCAGGGGCGTGGCCAGGCCATGGGGCAGGCGTTCGAGCACGTCTTCGGCGGCAGCCAGGCGTAAGCCCTGGCGCAACTGTTGTTCACTGGCCGTCGGCGCGCACAGGCGCAGGTTGGCGGCCAGGGTGTCGGAAAACAGAAAGCTCTCCTGGGGCACCACGTGCACCCGGCGCCGCAGTTGATTGAGGTCCAGTTGCCGAATGTCCTGCCAGCCGGCGGCGTCCGAGCCCAGCAGCAGACGTCCGCTCGTGACCTCACTGAGGCGCGGCAACAGGCTGGCCAGCAGGCTTTTGCCGGTGCCTGTCGCGCCCACCAAGGCGACGATTTCCCCTGGCTGCAGGGTCAGCGAGCAGTCGCGCAGAATGGCCTGGCCACCGCCGGGCGGGCTGACGCTGACGTGCTCCAGTTTCAGCCCCAGGGGCGTTTCGGGCAGGCTGGCCGGGCCGCTGCGGATCGCCGCTGGCTCATCCAGCAGCTGCCAGATGCGCTCGGCGCTGGAGCGGGCGTCGGCGAAGGTCTGCATCACTCGACCGATGCCTTCGATCCGAAACACCAGGGTGGTGGCGATCAGCAGCGAGGTCACCAGCTCGCCGATCCCCAGCTGCGCGTTGGCCACCAGGTGGGCGCCATACACCAGGATCCATACATGCCCCAGGGCGACCACGGCCTGGGGCAGGGGAATCCGCGAGCTGGAGTAGGCCAGGGCCAGGCGTGCGTGGTCGGCGAACAGCGCCACCTGTGCGGCGAAGCGCTGGGTGCGGCGGTGTTCGAGGCCGAACGACTTGATCACCCGCACACCACCGATGCCCTCGCTCAAGTCCTGGTTGACCCGGTCGTAGGCGGCGCCAACGGCCCGGTCGAGGCTGACCAGGCGCTCGGTCTGGCGCACGAAAATCCACAGTCCGAGGACCGTCAGCAACAGCGGCACCAGCCCCAGCAGCGGGTTGTACCAGCTCAACAGGCCGACCGTGGCCAGCACCACCAGCGGGGTTTCCACCACCTGGCGCCAGAAGCTGATGAGCGCGTCGCGAACCTTGTCGGCATCGCGGGTGGTGCGGGTAATCATCTCGCCCATGCCGTGCTGCCAGTGGTAGCCCAAGTGCAGGTCCTGGACCTGCTGCAGGATGCGCTCGCGCAGGCGCGTCAGCAGTTCCTGGCTGAGCACCAGCGACAGCACGCTGGCGGCGTACTGCAAGACGCCACGACCCAGGGCCACGGCCAGCATCAACCACAGCCAGTACCAGCCGAGGCTGGCGTCCAGGCTGCCATCGGCCTGGTGGACCACCGCGCGGCCGGCGCTGACGTCGTTCACCGCATGGCCGATCAGCCACTGCTGCCAGACCAGGCCGAGGTTGATTGCAACGTACAGCGCCGCCACCAGGGCAAAGCGCCAGGGCATTTCCCGGTAGATCGCCAGGCAGCGCAGAAGGGGGTGTTTTTCGATCATGGAGAGCTCATTAGCGTCACGGGGCTTGTGGGAGCAAGGCTTGCCCGCGATGGCGATCACCAGCACGCCATCGCGGGCAAGCCTTGCTCCTACGGGTATGGGGTGGGGGGGTTAGCGGCGGGTCGCGCCCTGTTGTTCCTTGGCATTGAGGATCGCGGTGTATTCGCCCGGGTCGACGCCGTTGAGGTAATAGTTGCCGACGTGGTGCAGGCGCCAGCGGATCGGGTCGTGGGTGGTGTGCACCCGGGCGTTGCGCCAGAAGCGGTCGAGGTTCCATTTGCTCAGGGACGAACTGGCGCCGAGCAGGGAGAAGATGTCGCTGGAGATCTGCAGCGATGCTCGGTCCGAATGGGCGCGGGCGGTGGCCACCGAGAGGATCAGTTCGTCCTGCAGCTCTTTATTGTCCGGGTCCAGTTCGTGTTGGTCGAACACCTGTGCGGCCTCGCGCAGCAGTGCTTCGGCGCCGCGCAGGGCCACCGCGTACTCGCCGATCTGCTTGATGATGTGCGGTTCCTCATTGGCGTGTTCGACGCCGCTTTCTACCCACGGCCGGGCATTGTGCTTGAGGTAGTCCACGGCAGCGGCCAGGGCGCCGGCGGCAATGCCGGTGTCGATGGCGGCGTGGAGGATCTGCGGGAAGGTCAGGCCGGTGCGCTTCATCGGTCCTTTGCGCTGGGACACGAAGCGTTCGTCGAGCTCAATGTTGTCGAAAATCACCGTGCCGCTGACTGAGTTTTTCTGGCCGAAGGCTTCCCAGTCATCCACCAGGGTCAAGCCCTCGGTGTTGCGATTGAGCAGCACCCCGGCACCGCCATCGTCGGAAGCTGCCGTCAGGGAGATCCACTCGGCGAGGTAGGATCCGGTGGAGTAGAACTTGCTGCCATTGAGGATCAGCTTGCCGTCCGCACGGCGCTCGACCCGGGTCTTGAGGGCGAATTTGTTCTTGCCACCGACTTCCGCCAGGGCATTGCCAAAGCGCTTGCCGGCCAACACGTCGCTGACCAGGCGGTCGCGCACGGCGTCCGGGTAACCGGTGAAAATCCCCCGCAGCATCACGTTGTGAATCTGCAGTAACTGGCCGACCCCGCCATCGGCCACGGAAATCAGGCGCACGGTTTCGACGATGGTCTGCACCGATGCGCCCAGCCCGCCAAAGGCCTTGGGCACGCCGATGGCGGTGAGGCCGCTGTCCGACAGCAACTGCGCCTGGCGCCGGGGCAACTGACCGTTCTGGCTGGCGTCGGCTGCGATCGCGGCGATTTCCCGGGCAATCTCCCGGGCCACGGCAATGGCCTCGGCCTCGCTGGTCAACTGGCGTACGGGGGCCAGCGTGTGGGGTAGGGGTTCGATCTTGCTCATAGCGATTCCTCGGCTAATGGATTGCCAGCTCCTGCAGGAGGGGGCGTGGTTGATAGGCGCTGCAACTGCCTTGAGCAAGTTGTGCGCCAAGGTCGGCAAACCCTTGCCCGGCGTGGCTTTGGTCGCGAGGGTGTTGCTGGGGCAGCAGTGCACGGAAGGCGACTGCGCAGCCAGCAGCAGTGCTCGCGCAATGCTGCTGACAGGCCAGCAATCCAACCCCGTGGTTAACCCGCTGCGCGGCGCCAGCCCAGGTAAACCGGGGCTTGGCGCTCTTGGCACGGACGCTGCACTGGCCTTGGCAACTGACTCGCAAAACCCGATGGAGCTGCCCATGACGCTTGCTGCCCAACACCCCAGCCCGCTTGCCGAGACCGAGCTGGCGCAGATCTGGTTCACCCGCTGCCCGGTGCCGACCGCCTCGGGCATCGCCTACAAACTCGGCTGGCTCAGCGCAGAGTTTGCCGCCGACGGCCTGCCGGTCTCGACCTTGCAGGAGGCCCGGCAACTGGTCCGGCATCACTACGATCACCAACTGCCGGGGCTGTTTCGCGAAGGCGGTAACGTTCCGGCACTGGCGGCGCGTGCCGCTGGGGCGCCGAGCCGGTTGATCGGCCTGACCTGGATCGAGGAGTGGCAGACCATTCTGGTTCGCCCGGACTCCGGTATCCGCAGTGCGCAAGACCTCAAGGGCAAGCGCCTGGCCTTGCCGGCCTGGGGCGACAGTCGTCCCGGCAGCATCGCCCGGGCCATGAGCCTGCACGGCTACAAAGGCGCGTTGAGCCTGGCTGGCCTGGGCTTTGACGACGTCGAGCTGGTGGAGGTGGCGCTGCAGGACCAGGAGCAGGCGGCCAACCCGCAGGAAGGTTTGCAACGCCTGTGGTCGGGCCTGGATTACCTGGTGCGCGGCGAGGTCGATGCGGTCTACGTCAAGGGCGCTTCCGCAGCCGACGCCGCGCGCCGGCTGGGGCTCGTAGTGGGGATTGACCTGGACCAGATCACTGATCCGCGCTACCGCATCAACAACGGCACGCCACGACCGATCACCGTGCACCAGAGCCTGCTGGACAACCATTTCGAGCTGGTGGTGCGGTTCCTCGCGCAAACCCTCAGTGCTGCCGACTGGGCCGCCGACAACCGCGAAGCCCTGCACGCCATTCTCGAAGAGGAGACCCGTGCCGGCAGCGCTGGTGTGGCCGAAGCCTATCGTGGCGATTTCCATACCACCCTGGCCCCGGACCTGTCGGCGCAACGCCTGGAGTTCCTGCAGATCCAGAAAAACTTCCTGTACCTGCACGGCTTCCTCGAAGGCGATTTCGACATCGCCGACTGGGTCGACCCGCGCCCCTTGCAAGCCGCCCATGAACTGTTGGCCAAGCGCCGCGCCTGAACCCGGAGAACTGCCATGACTGTGCTCATCCACGAACAACTGATCAGCGAACAACTGCAAGCTTTCATCGACAAGGTGCTGCTGGAGGCCGAACAAGCCTTCAGTGTGTTCCGTGAAACCAACACCATCACCGCCAACGGTACCGTCGGCTTCATCGAGCGGGTGCCGGGCGAGGAATTGCTGGTCTCGGTCAACTACGGCGGGCCGTGGAACTACCGCCAACCGCTGCAGGCCACCGTCACCGACTTCGCTGGCAAGGTGATCTACGGCAAGGGCAAGGGTGGCCTGGGTCGCTACACCAAGTTGTTCCAGACCCACCCCGATGTCACCACCGTGTCCCACGTGCATTCGCCGTACCTCGGCGCCTGGGCCCAGACCCATCGCACGCTGCCGTTCCATTACGTGCCGGTGCAGCGTTATCAGCTGGCGCGCGAGCTGCCGGTGTACATCGACCGGCGTCAGCCGGAAGTGGATTTTATCCTCGACAAGATCGCCGAGAACCCCTTCAACCTGGCGATCCTCGAAGCCAACGGCGGTTCCACCGTGTGGGGCAAGCAGGGGCTACGGGCCACCGCCGAGTTCATTCTGTTGCTGGAGGAGGGCGCACAACTGCAGTTGCTCGCCGATGCCCTGGGCGGATCGCGTGCCTACGGCCCGGGCGTACTGACCCAGCAATGGAAGATGAGCGGACTGTATGACCAGGCCACGGAACTGGGACTGGTGCCGGCGATTGATCGGCGTAGCTGAGCCGCTGATTACCCCTCACCCCTGTCTGCGCTGGCTTGCCCGCGATGCTGGGCTCACGGGCGCCATCGCGGGCAAGCCTTGCTCCTACCTCATCGAAAGGAACACACCCATGGCAGTCAAGATTCTCTGGTACCTCACCACCCCCGACGGCCCTTATCCGTGGGAGCCCGAGGGCCGCTGGCAGACTGATTTCGAGCACCTCAAGCAATTGGCCGTGGCCAGCGATCGCCTGGGTTACTACGGCGCATTGCTGGGCTCCAGTCCCAACGAAAGCCTGGCGGTGTCCGCCGCCCTGATCGATGCGACCCAGCGCTTGCGCTTCCTCGTGGCGCAGCACCCGGGCGAACTGTCGCCGGCGGTATTGGCCAAGTGGGCACTGACCTTCGACCTGTTCTCCAATGGTCGCTTGCTGTTCAACGTAGTCAACGGCAACGACGCTGGCCTGGCCACCCTCGGCGTGCATTACCCGCACGATCAACGTTATGACTTCAGCCTGGAATACTGGCGCGCCTTCCAGGGTTTCTACGCCGGCGATACCAGCGGCTACGACGGCCAATACGTCAAGCTTGCGCCCCGCGCGGCGGGTGCCGCCAACCATCCATTGGGCGGCTGGCATCCACCCCGGCAAAAGCCCGGTATTGCGTTGTGGGGCGCCGGGACATCCGGTCCCGGCGTGGCTCACTCAGTGCAGTTGCTCGACGTCTACCTGAGCTTTGCCAACACCCCGCCAAAACTCGGCGACAAGTTCCGCAAAGTGGCCGCCGAAGCGGCGAAGATCGGCCGCGAACTGACCTTTGGTACCCGCCTGCAGATCATCGTCCGCGAAACCGAGGAGGAGGCCTGGGCCCACGCCGAGAAGCTGCTGCAACGCACTTCGTTGCAGACCGCGCGCAACGCGGTCGAGCGCCAGTTGCCGGCCGGTGAAACCTTCGACAGCTTCCACAGCGACGACCCACAAACCCAACACAACCTGGATACCCTGCGCGCCGGGCGCCTGCCCAAGGCCCGGGACCTGGAGATCTACCCCAACGTCTGGCTCGGCCCCAGCCTGTTCGGTTTCAACATCCTCGGCCCGGCCGCCGGCACCTACCTGGTGGGCAGCGCCGAGCAAGTGGCCGAACGGATTCACGAGTACGAGGCCCAGGGCACCTCGGCCTTCATCCTCTCGGGTTTCCCGCTGATCGACGAAGCCCATCGAGTGGCTGACCTGCTGTTCCCACTGCTGGACCTGGACCACGGCTTCGACGTGCCGCGCCTGGGCGTCAGCCGCCGGGCAGCACCGCGCACCACCGAGCAGGCATAAGGAAGCGCGTCATGAATCAGGATTTTTCCCGCCGGGTGTTTCTCGGCAACAGTCTGGCGGTTGGCGGCGGTTTGCTGCTGGGCAGCAGTCTGCTCAGTGGCTGCGACAGCCCCGCGGATACGCCCAGCGTGCTTTCCAGCACCCCGGTGCGCGGCGGTCGGCTGCGGGTAGGCATCATCGATGGCGACCAGTCCGGCAACCTTGACGCGCACAAACCGGTGGGCGGCGGGATCATTCGTGGCTGGGCGCTGTACAGCAAGTTCTGGGAGTGGAACAGCGATGTCAGCACGCGCCTGGCCCTGGCCGAATTTGCCGAGCCGAATGCCGATGCCAGCGCCTGGACCATTCGTATCAAGCCAGGGCTGGAGTTCCACCACGGCAAGACCATCGGCGCCGACGACATGCTGTTCTCGCTGTTGCGCCTGACCGATCCCAAGCTGGCTTCGCCGTTTGCCGGTCTGGTCGGGGCCATCGACCGCAATGCCTTGCGCAAGCTGGACGAGCGGACCATCGAGATCCGCTTCAAGGAAGGCCAGAGCTTCTTCCCGCTGGACGAAACCCTGATCAGCTTTGGCGGCATCGTGCCCACCGACTACCACCCGATCAGCAATCCGGTGGGCGCGGGCCCTTACAAGCTCAAGAGCTTCATCCCCGGCCAGCGCTCGCTCTACAGCCGGTTCGAGCACTACTACAAGCCCAATCAACCGTATGCCGACGAGCTGGAGATCATCGAGTTCAAGGACCAGGTGTCACGCTCGGCGGCGTTGCGTGCCGGGCAGATCGACCTCGCGAGCGGTGTGCAGGCTGAACACAGCGCGCTGCTCAAGGCCGACTCGCGGTTGCAGCTCTGCGTGTCGCCCAGCACCTCGTTTACCGGGTTCAACCTGAACCTGGCCAAGGCGCCGTTCCAGGACGTGCGTGTACGCCAGGCCTTTCGCCTGCTGGCCGACCGGCAGGAACTGGTGAACCGTGGCCTCAACGGATTCGGGCGGATCGCCAATGACCTGTACTCACCCCACGACCCGACCTACAACCACGCCATCGTCCAGCGTCCCCATGACCTGGAGCAGGCACGCTCGCTGCTGCGCCAGGCTGGGCAGGATGACCTGCGGGTCGAACTGACCACCACGCCTGGGCCGGGGGTCAATGCGGCATTGGTGTTTGCCCAGCAGGCAAAACAGGCCGGGGTGCAGATCAAAGTCACCCAGGTCGACGGCTCGGTGTTCAACGGGCCGCAGCGCGAGAACTGGCTGCTGTCGCCGGGTTCGACCCCGGCCCGCGGCTTTCTCGCCTCGGCCTTGCACAACGATGCACCGCAGGCGATCTATAACCGCAGCAATTTCCATGACCAGCGTTTCAGTGCGCTGTACCAACAAGCGCTGGCGCAACCGGACCTGGCCCAGCGCAAAGTGCTGGTGCACGAAGCCCAGGGTATCCAGCACGAGCGCGGTGGCTTGTTGATCTGGGGTTTCAACGACGTGCTCGATGCGGCATCGACCCGGGTTGGCGGGCTGCTGCCCGAGCAAACCACGTTCGCCTCCTGGCGCTTTGACGAGCTGTGGTTGAACCATGGATAAATCCTCCAAGCAACCGCGTACACCGGCGTGGCTGGCTTGGTTCATCGGCCGGCTCGGCTATGGCCTGCTGACGGCCTGGGTGATCAGCCTGGTGGTGTTCATCGCCACGCAGGCGCTGCCCTCGGACCCGGCCCGGGTGATTCTCGGCCCGGATGCGCCGCTGGAAAGCATCCTCACCCTGCAACGCCAACTGGGCCTGGATCGGCCGATCCTCGAGCAGTACCTGGGCTGGCTGGGGCACGCCGTGCGCGGTGAGCTGGGGGTGTCGCTGGACTCCAATGCGCCGGTGGCGAGCATCCTTTTCACGCGTTTTGGCTACACCCTGGCGTTGTTGGCCGGGGTGATTGCCCTGGTGGTGCCGACGGCGCTGCTGTTGGGGGTGAGCCTGGCGTTGCGCCGCGACAGTCGCCTGGACCGCATTAGCCTGTCGTGGCTGATCTTCCTCAAGGCGACGCCGGGGTTTCTGTTGGCCATCGGCCTGGTGCTGCTGTTTTCCATGCCGCACATGGACGTGCTGCCGGCGGTGTCGCTGATCGACCCGGACCGTTCGCTGTGGCGGCAGTTGCAGTACCTGGTGTTGCCGGTGTTGGCCCTGAGCCTGTCGGCGCTGCCGTACCTGACGCGGATGGTGCGGGCCTCGATGATCGAGGCACTGGAGTCCGACTACGTGATCGCGGCCCGACTGCGCGGGATCGCCGAGTGGCGCATCGTCTGGCGCCACACTTTGCCCAATGCCCTGGTGCCGGCCATCCAGGGCGTGGCGCTGACCCTGCGCACGTTGATCGGCGGGGCGTTGCTGGCCGAGGTGATTTTCAGCTACCCCGGCATCGGCACCTCGCTGAATTCGGCGATCCAGATGCGCGATCTGCCGATGATCCAGGCCATCGTGTTGTTGATCACCCTGGGCGTGGTGCTGATCAACCTGTGTGCCGACCTGCTGACCGTGCTGCTCACCCCCAAGCTGCGCACGGCCCGGCGCGTGACCCTGATCCAGCACAACCGTCGGGGCATCCAGCCCTGGTGGCGGCGCTCCACTTCCAAGGCTCCATGAGAGGTGCTGCATGCGTGACTTATCCGCGACTCGCTGGCACTGGCTGGCACACACGCAAACCCGCAAAGGCGCGGTGATCACGCTGCTGGTGATTGCCCTCGCGCTGTGCGGCCCCTGGCTGGCGCCCCATGGGCCGACCGACATGCTCGGCACGGTCTATGGGGCGCCGACGGCCGGGGCATGGCTGGGTTATGACTTCCTCGGGCACGATGTGCTGTCGCGCCTGCTCAATGGCGGTCGGTCGGTGCTGTGGATGTCCGTGGCCGCCGCTGCGATCGCCCTGCTGGTGGGCAGCACCCTGGGCTTGCTGGCGGGGTTTTCCCGGCGTCGGCTGGACCAGTTGATTACCTGGCTGGCGGATGTCTCGCTGGCGTTTCCGGACTTGATCCTGGTGCTGCTGATCGTCTCGATGCTCGGCCGCGCGCCGTGGCTGATCGTGCTTACCGTGGCGATTGCCTTCACCCCTGGGGTGATCCGTCTGGCCCGGGGCAGCGCGGTGGCGGTGGCCGGCCAGGAGTTTGTCGAGGCCGCGCAGATGATGGGCTATTCGCGTTGGCGGATCCTGTTCCGCGAGATCCTGCCGAACATCCTCACGCCGCTGCTGGTGCACTTCGGCAACATGCTGACCTGGGGCGTGGGCATGCTGTCGGGCCTGAGCTTCCTCGGTTACGGCGTGGCGCCGCCGACTGCCGACTGGGGCTTGATGATCAATGAAAACCAGGCCGGATTGCTGGTGCAGCCCTGGGCCGTACTGGCGCCGGCGGTGCTGATCGGGATCTTTGCCTATGGCATCAACATCCTGGCCGAGGGCATCGGCCGCAGCAGCTCACGGATTGGAGAAAAGCCATGAATGCGCTCGCAGGCTTTGAATCACCAGACAAGCTCAGCACCCAGGTGCTGCAGGTGAGCGACTTGCGCGTCGAGCTGCAAGGGCAGGTCGATGTGCTGTCCGGGGTGTCGTTCAGTGTCCAGGCTGGGGAAATTCTCGGCCTGGTGGGGGAGTCGGGTTCCGGCAAGACCACCCTGGCCACGGCATTGCTGGCCCACGCCCGACGCGGTGCGCGGATTGTTGGCGGTCGGGTCGAGGTGGCGGGGCAGGCCTTGCTGACCTTGCAGGGCGATGCCTTGCGCCGGGCCCGGGGCAGCCTGATCGGCTATGTGGCGCAGGACCCGGCCACGGCGTTGAATCCGGCGTTGCGCATCGGCAACCTGCTGCGCGAAACCCTCGGCGCCCACCAGGTGCAACTGGACCGCAGCGCGCAACGCCAGCGCATCAGCGAGACCTTGCGCGACGTCGGCCTACCGGATGATCCGGACTTCCTGCGGCGCTTTCCCCACCAACTGTCCGGCGGCCAGCAACAACGGGTGATGCTGGCGCTGGCGTTTGTCCTGCGCCCGAAGTTGATCGTACTGGATGAACCGACCACCGCCCTGGACGTCAGCACCCAGGCCCACATCCTCGCCACCTTGCGCCGGCTGTGCAAAAGCCTGGGGGTCGCGGCGGTGTATGTGTCCCACGACCTGGCGGTGATCAAGGACCTGGTGGACCGGGTGATGGTGATGTACGCCGGGCGCATCGTCGAGACCGCCAGCCGTGAAGCGCTGTTCAGCCGGCCGGCCCATCCCTATACCCGGGGCTTGCTGGCGGCGATTCCGGATGTGGCGCAGCGCCGCGAACTGGCGGCGATTGCCGGGCACGCCCCAGCGCCGGGGCAGCGGCCAGTCGGCTGTGGTTTCGCCGCACGCTGCCCGCGGCGCACTGCCGCCTGTGCGCTGGCCGAGCCTGCGTTGCACGAGGTCGCGCCAGGACAGCAGGTGGCGTGCCTGGACCCGCATCGGCAGGCGTTGCAGTTGATTGCCAGTCAGGGCGCGCAGCGGGTCGGGGAGGTGGTTGAGCGACCGGCGTTGCTCGACATTCAGGGGCTGAACGTGGCCTACGACCGCCAGGTGTTGTTCGATGTCTCGTTGCGCGTGGCGCCCGGGGAATGCCTGGCGTTGGTCGGCGAGTCTGGTTCCGGCAAGACCAGCCTGGCCCGCGCGGTAGCGGGTTTGGGGGAGAACGCCCAAGGCCGGATGTATTATGCCGGGCAGGAGTTGAGCCTGGCGGCGCGGCAGCGTGAGGCCGGGTCCCGGCACCAGATCCAGTACATCTTCCAGAACCCGTACCGGGCGTTGAACCCCCGGCAGACGGTACTACAGACCCTCAGCGGGCCCTTGGCGCATTTCTTCGGGATCAAGGGTGACGAGGCCCGTCAGCGGGTAGCGGCGGTGCTTGAGCGGGTGTCGCTGCCGGCTTCGGTCGGCGCGCTCTACCCCCATAGCCTGTCGGGCGGCGAACGGCAACGGGTGGCTATCGCCCGGGCGCTGATCTGCCAGCCGCGCCTGCTGATCTGCGACGAAATCACGTCGGCGCTGGATGTCTCGGTGCAGGCATCGATCCTCGCGTTGTTGCGTCAGTTGCAGGCGCAAGGGCTTACTCTGTTGTTCGTTACCCATGACCTGGGTGTGGTTCGCGCCATCGCCGACCGGGTGGTGGTGCTCCAGCACGGGCGAGTGGTGGAACAGGGGTGGGTTGATGCGGTGCTGGACCAACCGCAGGCAGCCTACACCCGCACGCTGCTGGAAAACTCGCCGACGCTGGCGGGGGTGTTGTAGGCGTGGGCTTGGATGCTGCCTGACCCACCGCCATCGCGAGCAGGCGCCCGCTCCACAGGTTCAGTGGGTGCATGCAGGATTTGCAAGCACTGCAAATTACTGTGGGAGCGGGCTTGCCCGCGATGGTCGTCAACGATGATGCGTACAGTCTGACACCCAGCAGCGCCCTCAGGCTTTTCGCGGGCAAGCCCGCTCCCACAGGTTCAGTGGGTGCATGCAGAATTTGCAAGCACTGCAAATTACTGTGGGAGCGGGCTTGCCCGCGATGGTCGTCAACGATGACGCGTACAGTCTGACACCCAGCGGCGCCCTCAGGCTTTTTCGCGGGCAAGCCCGCTCCCACAGGTTCAGTGGGTGCATGCGGGATCTGCAAGCACTGCAAATTACTAATGTGGGAGCGGGCTTGCCCGCGATGGTCGTCAACGATGACGCGTGCAGTCTGACACCCAGCGGCGCCCTCAGGTTTTTCGCGAGCAGGTTCAGTGGGTGCATGCAGGATTTGCAAGCACTGCAAATTACTGTGGGAGCGGGCTTGCCCGCGATGGTCGTTAACGATGACGCGTACAGTCTGACACCCAGCAGCGCCCTCAGGCTTTTCGCGAGCAGGTTCTGTGGGTGCATGCGGGATCTGCAAGCACTGCAAATTACTGTGGGAGCGGGCTTGCCCGCGATGGTCGTCAACGATGACGCGTACAGTCTGACACCCAGCAGCGCCCTCAGGCTTTTCGCGGGCAAGCCCGCTCCCACAGGTTCAGTGGGTGCATGCAGGATTTGCAAGCACTGCAAATTACTGTAGGAGCGCGCTTGCCCGCGATGGTCGTCAACGATGACGCGTGCAGCCTGACACCCAGCAGCGCCCTCAGGCTTTTTCGCGGGCAAGCCCGCTCCCACAGGTTCAGTGGGTGTATGCGGGATCTGCAAGCACTGCAAATAACGGTGGGAGCGGGCTTGCCCGCGATGGTCGTCAACGATGACGCGTACAGTCTGACACCCAGCAGCGCCCTCAGGCTTTTCGCGGGCAAGCCCGCTCCCACAGGTTCAGTGGGTGTATGCGGGATCTGCAAGCACTGCAAATTACTGTGGGAGCCGGCCTGCCGGCGATGGTCGTCAACGATGACGCGTACAGTCTGCTAGCCAGCAGCGCCCTCAGGCTTTTCGCGGGCAAGCCCGCTCCCACAGGTTCTGTGGGTGCATGCAGAATTTGCAAGCACTGCAAATTACTGTGGGAGCGGGCTTGCCCGCGATGGTCGTCAACGATGACGCGTACAGGCTGCTACCCAGCGGCGCCCTCAGGCTTTTCGCGAGCAGGGCTCGCTCCTACAGGTTCTGTGGGTGTATGCGGGATCTGCAAGCACTGCAAATTACTGTGGGAGCGGGCTTGCCCGCGATGGTCGTCAACGATGACGCGTGCAGCCTGACACCCAGCGGCGCCCTCAGGCTTTTCGCGGGCAAGCCCGCTCCCACAGGTTCTGTGGGTGTATGCGGGATCTGCAAGCACTGCAAATTACTGTGGGAGCGGGCTTGCCCGCGATGGTCGTCAACGATGACGCGTACAGTCTGACACCCAGCAGCGCCCTCAGGCTTTTTCGCGGGCAAGCCCGCTCCCACAGGTTCAGTGGGTGCATGCAGGATTTGCAAGCACCGCAAATTACTGTGGGAGCCGGCTTGCCCGCGATGGTCGTCAACGATGACGCGTACAGTCTGACACCCAGCGGCGCCCTCAGGTTTTTCGCGAGCAGGTTCAGTGGGTGCATGCGGGATCTGCAAGCACCGCAAATAACGGTGGGAGCGGGCTTGCCCGCGATGGTCGTCAACGATGACGCGTACAGGCTGACACCCAGCAGCGCCCTCGGGCTTTTCGCGGGCAAGCCCGCTCCCACAGGTTCAGTGGGTGCATGCAGGATTTGC
This sequence comes from Pseudomonas sp. P5_152, assembly GCF_033989915.1. NCBI lineage: Bacteria > Pseudomonadati > Pseudomonadota > Gammaproteobacteria > Pseudomonadales > Pseudomonadaceae > Pseudomonas > Pseudomonas sp. P5_152. Next base: position 5,544,650 of record NZ_JASFAH010000002.1, read on the forward strand.
AAGCACCGCAAATTACTGTGGGAGCCGGCTTGCCCGCGATGGTCGTCAACGATGACGCGCCCAGTCTGACACCCAGCAGCGCCCTCAGGCTTTTCGCGAGCAGGGCTCGCTCCTACAGGTTCTGTGGGTGCATGCAGGATCTGCAAGCACTGCAAATTACTAATGAAATGGTTACCCCCGCCGCCCCCAGTGATAGCCCACTAAGCTTTCACTGGGGGCTCACCGGAGACCATTGTCATGAACAAAGTAGCTATCGCCGCCATTGACCTGGGTAAAAACTCCTTTCATCTTCACGCCCAGGATGAACGAGGTCATGAGCTTTACCGCAAAAAATTCACTCGCGTAGCACTTGTCCAACATTTGGCCAATCTCGAGCCCTGCACAGTTGTGATGGAGGCCTGTGGCGGCGCTCACTTCATGGCGCAGCAGGCTGCAAGGTTTGGACACACGGCAAAGCTGATTGCGCCGCATCTTGTGCGCCCTTATGTCAAAAGCAACAAAAACGACTTCGCCGATGCCGAGGCGATTTGCGAGGCGGCAACCCGTCCAACGATGCGTTTTGTTCCTGCCAAAACACAGGCTCAACAGGCGCTAGCCATGCTCAATTCAACGCGTGATTCGTTCATCAAAGACCGTACCGCGACCGTCAATCGGATTCACGCAGCACTCCTGGAAGTCGGGATCAGCTTGGCTCCGGGGTTCAAGTCGATCAACGAGCTCACGGCGCTGCTTGAGGCGAGTTCACTTCCCGATCCGATCAAAAAGCTGCTGATACGGATGCATGACCACTTTGATTACTTGCACGAACAGATCAAATCCTTAGACAAAGAACTGGAATGCCAAGCCGCTGAAGATGATCTGGCTGCTCGTTTGATGACAATCCCGTGCGTCGGCCCGATCACCTCCAGCGCCTTGGCTGCCGAGTTGGGTGATGGCAAGCAGTTCAAATGTGGCCGAGGCTATTCAGCCTCGATCGGCCTGGTCCCCAAACAGCATTCAACGGGCGGGAAAACTGTACTTTTAGGTATCAGCAAACGTGGCGACAGAAACCAGATACGGCTGCTGATCCAGTGCGCCCGGGTTTACTTGATGCATCTGGATCGACAGAAAGGCGCGCTGGCGGAGTGGGTCCGTCATTTGATCGCGACCCACCATCACTCCAACCACGTGGTCTGCGCGCTAGCCAACAAATTGGCGAGGATCGCTTGGGCAATTGCGGCACACCACACTGTATTCGATGCGGGGCCAAGCACGATGAACGCCTGACCCCGCTGTCACCCGAGCACCAACCCACCTGGTTTTGCGATGCTGGATAACTGATGACGTGAACGGCCAACCGGCCTGACGACAACCCTGGGCTCCCACACGGCTGAAAGGCCGTTTCACTAATCAGGATCGTTGGGCATCGATTCTCATCGAGGCGCGGGGTAGCACCCCCACTCAGACGCCGGATAGATGAAAGCAAGCCAAACACGACATCAAAAACAGTATTGCAGAAAAGGGGGTAACCATAGATGTGGGAGCGGGCTTGCCCGCGATGGTCGTCAACGATGACGCGTGCAGTCTGACACCCAGCGGCGCCCTCAGGCTTTTCGCGAGCAGGCCGCAAGCGGGCGCTCGCTCCCACAAAGGTTGGCGCAATTTCTACGGGGGGGGCTTGGGTTATGCGCTGTTCGCTGCTGGATTGCGGCGGGCGGCGGCTTCGCGGACGGCGGGGATGATCCAGCGGCCGTAGTCGACGGTGTCGTAGAGCGGGTCGTAGCCGCGGTTGAGGAAGGTGGTGACGCCCAGGTCGACGTAGTCGAGCAGGGCCTGGGCCACGGTTTCCGGGGTGCCGACCAGGGCGGTGGTGTCGCCGTAGGCGCCGACGGCGGTGGCGGTGGGCATCCACAGGGCGCGGTCGTGGCGGTCGCCCAGGGCGGCGGCGGCCAGCAGGCGTTCGGAGCCGGTGCCCTTGAGGCGCTTTTGCCAGGGGCTGCCGGCGGCGAACTGTGGGTTGGCCTTGATCTGCGCCAGGATCTGCTCGGCACGTTGCCAGGCCAGCGCTTCGGTGGCGCCGAGAATCAGGCGCACCGACAGGCTCACCCGCGGCGCCGTCACACCTGCCACCCGGGCCGCGGCCTTCAATTTGGCAATCTGCTCGGCCACGCCACTCAGCGGCTCACCCCACAAGGCGTACAAGTCCGCATGCTTGACCGCGATCTGGTAGGCGATATCGGAAGAGCCGCCAAAGGAGATCGGAATGTGTGGCTGTTGCAGCGGTTTGACCGGCGAGAACGCACCCTGGATGTTGAAGTACTCGCCAACGAAGTCGAAGGGTTCGTCCGAGGTCCAGGTGCGCCGCACAATCTCCAGGTACTCATCGGTGCGCCGGTAACGCGCGGTCTTGTCCAGCAGGGTGTCGCCTTCCTGGGGCTCGGCGGTGATGCCAGTGATCGCGTGCAGGCGGATGCGCCCGCCACCGGTGGTGTGGTCGAGGGTGGCAAACGCGCGCGCCGCCACCGTGGGGGCGCTCAGGGCGGGGCGGTGGGCGATCATGAACCCCAGGCGCTCAGTGTGGGCGGCAGCGTAGGCGGCGATCTGCAGGCTGTCGGCGCTGCCGGGTCCGCTGGCGATCAGTACCCGGTCAAACCCCGCGTGTTCGTGGGCGCGGGCGTGATGGCGGATGAATTCCAGGTCGAAATCGGCACTGCGCACGCCGCGGGTCTCGGACCACTGGCGGGGGAAAATCATGCCGACAAATTCAATGGACATAGGGTTACTCCAAGGTGAGGTCAGAACTGGTAGTCGACCTGGGCCAGCAGGGTGCGGCCAGGCATCGGTTGCAGGAAGGTGTTGGTGGAGCCGGCCAGGCCACTGACGAAATTCAGCTCGTCGGTGAGGTTGAGCACCCGTAGCGTGGTGCTCCATTGCGGCTGGCGGTAATACACCGCGAGGTCGAGGTTGTATTCGTCGGGGATCTTTACGGTCTTGCTCAGGTTCAGGTACCAACTGCTGGTCCACCAGCCGGACAGTTCGGCGCCGAAGCCGGAATCGAAGCGGTAGTCGAGATAGCCGCTGGCGGTGTACTCGGGAATCTGCACCGCATCGAAACGCCCGGACGGCCGCTGGTTGAGGCTGTTGTTGTCGCCGAATACGGTGCCGTTGTCGGCCACGAAACCAGCCGAGGCGAAGCCGGTCTGGGTGGTGAACTCGTTGTAGGCGGTGAGCTTGGTCAGGTTCAAGGCGCTGCGCAGGTGATCGTCCGGCTGGTAGCGCAAGGTCGACTCGACGCCCTTGATCACCAGCCGGGCGATGTTGTTGTTGCTGTCGGGGGACTGGTCACGTTCCTGCTTGAAGGCCGCCAGGGTCATGAACAGTTGGTCGGGCACGGCCTCGACTTTCAGCCCCACTTCATGCAGCACGCTGAGGCTTTCGAACGCCAGCGGATTGAGCTGGTTGGCCCCGGTGCCACTGCCCCAGCCCAGGCCGTTGGAGAAGAACCCGGTGTTGACTGCCAGCGAGCGGTCGAAGGTGTAGTACAGGGTGCTGTTTTCAGTGGGCTTGACGTAGGGGCTGACCTGGAACGAGAACAGCCGGTAGTTGTCGCTGTCCTTACGCGAGTTGCCGCCGGCGAGGACGAAGGGGTTGTCGATCTCGGCGTCGATCCAGCTACGGCTGGCACCGATGTTCAAGCCCACACGGTCGCCCAAGCGCAGGTTGTGCTGGCTGAACAGGGTCTGGGTGGTCCAGGTGCTTTCGGCGGTGTAGGGCGCCACCGATTCTGCGTACAGGCCATGCCCGGCCGGGTACATCGGCGGCAGGTTGAGCCAGCCGTAGTAGTTGGAGAACTGCGCTACCCCCGGCTGGCCGATCCACGCTGCGTTGCCCCCGGCGGGGTTGCGGTTGTCCAGACCGAGCAGGTCGCCGGGGTTTTTCCCGGAGGGGTCCTGGGTCAGGTCGTAGGCGTTGATGGTCGAGCCGAAGCTGTTGTTGGCGGCGATCGACTGGTTGAACTCGCGGCGGTAGATCAGCCCGCTGTTGCTCTCGTCGCTGAGGGTCCAGCCACCGAGGCTGAGCTCGTTGCGCGAGCGTAACTCGAAGCGGTTGTCGAACAGGTTGTCCTTGGATTGCACCTGGAACGCGCCGACGGCATCGGTATTGTCCCGCGAGCGCTGATAGAAGCTGCTGTTGGCCAGGGTCACGGTCGGCGACAGGTCGGCCTCGACATGCAACTGGGTGGTGAAGCGTCGCGAGCTGCTTTGGTCTTCGTCGCGTTGACCGGTCTGCGACGACAGCGACTGGCGACCGTTGCCCGCCAGGTTCGGGTCATAGACCCAGCCGCGCAGGCTGCCGGGGTTGGCCTGGGTGTTGGGCGAGGCGGCCTGGAAGCTGCCGTCGACCACGTTGTACTGCCCTTGGGCGTTACGCTGGCGCTTGACCCAGCCGAGGGTCGGCGCATCGGCCGCGCCGGACGCCAGCACCGGCGACCACAAGTTGCTGCCGTTCTGGATGATCGGCGTCGCCCGGCCGGCAGAGTACTTGCCGTGGTCCACCAGGGCCTGGTTGGCGCGGTTCCAGCCGTGGGTGATGTTGTAGTCGTAGTAGTCGTCGTAGCTGGCGTTCCAGTCCACCCGCACGTTGTCGTTGCGCCAGGCGAGGGCGCCATAGAAGGCGTCGAAATTGTTGTCGACGTTGTCGTAGAAATCTTCCTGGCGCTGTTTGGTGATACTCAGCCGGTAGGCCAGGTTGTCGGCGAGGGGGCCGGTGTTGTCGACGCTGAACTTGCTTGAGTCGCGGGACTCGCCGTCCGGCACCCAACTGCCCAGTTCACCACTGAGGCGGGTCTTGAATTCGTTGAAGTTGGGTTTCTTGCTCAGGTAGTTGACGTAGCCCCCGCTGCCGGACACCGAGCCGTAGGTTACCGAGGAGGGCCCGGCAACGATGTCGGCACCTTCGTAGGCGTTGAAGTTGGCTGGGTGACGCACGCCGTAGGCGCGCTGGCCATCCTGGAAAACCTCGGAGCCCTGGGCCCGGAACTGCGGGGCGATCCCGGCGTTCTGCCCGCCACCGCGGGTGATGCCCGGGGCGTACTTGACCAGGTCGTCGGCGCTGCGGATCGGGTCGTTGGCCAGTTGCTCGGGGTTGATCTGGGTGACCGAGCGCGGGGTGTCGATGATTTTGGTTTCGGTGCCACCGTAGACCGAGGTCGACGGCCGGGTGGGCAGGGCATCGTCCTCGGGGTCACTGGCGCTGGCTTGCACGGTGACGGTTTGCAACTGGGTGTCGGCGGCGAAGGCGGGCATCGACAGGGTCGACAGCACCGCGATGGCCAGGGCAGAGCGTTTTACCGGCAAACGAAAGGCGATAGAGGGCATGGCGAATGAGCCTGATTGAAATCCAAAGGGGGTGGTAGGAGCAAAGCTTGCTCGCGATAGCGACCTTGAGTACGCCATCGCGGGCAAGCCCCGCTCCCACAAGGCTTGTGCGGGGGAGCGTCAAGCGGTGTCGTTCAACCACAGCCGTTCAAAGCGCCAGGTGCTGAACAGAGACTCTTCCGGCGTGGCGCCACCGACCCGGGTCGAGACGCTGTCGAGCAGGTCGGCATAACCCCAGATCAGCATGCCGCCACGCTCGTACTGGATCTGCTGGACCTGGTGCACCAGGGCCTTGCGCTTCTCCAGGTCGGGCTGGGCCATGGCCTGCAGGAACAGCGCGCTGAACTGCGGGTCGTTGAAGTGGGTCTTGTTCGCCACGGCAAAGGGCGCGTCGGTGTGGATCGCGCTGGCCAGGAACGGCGCGCCGATGCTGCCGCCGGTGCTCAGGGTCCAGTCGCTGCGCTGGGGCCCCTGGAAGGTGGCCAGGTCGACCTGCCTGACCTTCAAGGTGACGCCTATGCGCTTGGCCTGTTCGGCCAGCACCAGTGCCGAGGTCAGCCCCGGTCCCGGGGTGGTCACCAGTTCCAGTTCCAGGTGTTCATGGCCGGCTTCCTTGAGCAATTGCGCCGCGCGTTGCGGGTCGTAGGGGCGCGGGCCGAGGCTGTGGTTGAAGGTCGGATCGCTCGGCGCGTACAGGTCGTTGGCCACCCGGCCCTGGCCGTTGAGGGCGCGGCGCACCAGTTCTTCGCGATCGGCCAGCAGGCGAAACGCCTCGCGCACCCTGGGGTCGTTGAACGGCGGCTTGTCGAGGTTCATGTCGAACGACAACCAGTTGCCGGTCACCGATTTCAGCACCCTGAGTCGCGGGTCGCGCTGCAGCACTTGCAACTGTTCGGTGGGCATCACGTTGGCCATGTCGATCTGCCCGGAACGCAGGGCCGCCAGGCGTGAGACCTGGTCCTTGAAGTCGATGATCTCCAGTTCGTCGGCGTAGGGCTTGCCCTCCTTGTAGTAGTTCTCGAAGCGGGTGAACAACGAGCGCTGGCCGGGGGTGAAGCTTTTCAGTTTGTAGGGGCCGGCGCCCACCGGGTTGCTGACCGGGTGATAGTCCACGGGCACGATGCCGCCGAAGTTGACCCAGGTCTCGGCCAACGGCATGTAGCTGCGGCCTTCACGGAAATTCAGGCGCACGGTGCGTTGGTCGAGCTTGACCAGGTTGTCGCGGTCGACCCAGTGCAGCAGCGCGGCGTAGGGCGAGGCCAGCTGCGGATCGGTGAGGCGGCGAATGGAGAAGATCAGGTCGTCGGCATCGATGGTCTTGCCGTGGTGGAACTCCAGGCCCGGGCGCAGGCGCAGGGTCCAACTGCTGGCGTCGGCATTCGGTTCGGCGAACTCGGCCAGGGCCAGGCGTGGCTGCATCTGTTCGTCCCACTCCCACAACTTGCTGTACAGGGCAAAGCCGCGAACGATGCCGCTGCCGATGGGTTTATGGGCGTCGAGGTTGCCGCTCTGGTTGCCGTCGAGAATGCCCAGGCGCAGGCGACCGCCATAGCGCGGTTGGTCACTGGCGGTGGTTGTGGCGGCGGGTTGACTGTCCGGGCCGCAGCCGCTCAGCAGGCCACCGCCCAACAGCAGACCGCCGCCGAGCAGGGCGCTGTGGCCGAGAAAGTCGCGGCGGCTGAGCCATGCATGATCGTTGTCCATGGCCTCAGGCTCCCGTCGGGCCGTTGGCCGAGCGCAGTTGCAGCAGTGGTTCGGGCGTGCGGCTCAGGGCGGCGCGTTCGTTGCGAAAGTGCGGCAGGATGTGCTCGCCCAGGCGATAGGCTTCTTCCAGGTGCGGGTAGCCGGCGAGGAAGAACAGGTCGATGCCCAGCGTGTGGTACTCGCGGATCCGCGCCACCACGTTTTCGTAGCTGCCGACCAGCGCGCAGCCCGGCGGGATGCCGATGTAGCCAAAGCCGGTCCAGACGTTGGGGTGAATGAAAAAGTCTTCGAAGTCCTGGGTCTGGGCTTTCTCTGCGAAGTCACTTTCATAGCTCAGCTTGCGCGCGGTGCGCAGCCCGGCATGGGCGGCCACGGCCTTGACCGCACCCTTGGCCAGGCCTTCGTCGAAGAAGCGCTTGGCCTCGGTGCGCGCCAGTTCTTCGGTCTCGCGGGTGATCACGTCGATCGACAGGCCGAAACGAATGTCGCTGCGCCCGTACTGCAGTGCGCGTTGGCGAATGTCGGCGATCAACGCGGCGATTTGATCCGGATGCTCGGCCCGCATCAGGTAGAAGTCCGCGTGTTTGGCGGCAAATTCCCGCGCGGCAATCGACGAGCCGGCGGTGCAGATCAGCGGCAGTTCGGCTTTCTTCAAAGGCCCGCGCAGGCCACCACCCTCGGCCTTGTAGAAGCGCCCGTCGTAGTGGAAGTTTTCGTTGTGCCAATAGCCCTTGACCACGTCCATGAACTCGATGGCCCGTGCATAACGCTCATCGTGATCGCTGAAGTCGCCGACCTGGCGCTGGATCGCATCCGAGCCGCCATTGATGATGTTCCACACCAGGCGATTGCCGGTGGCGCGCTGGTAGGTCGCGGCCTGCTGCACCGCGACCCAGGGCGTGTAGTGATAGGGCTGGAACGCGGTGACGAATTTCAGCGTGCGGGTCTCGCGGGCCAGCAGCGAGCAGACTGTCCATGGCTCTTCGCCGGACGGTGCGTTGACCATCAGTGCGCCGCCAAAGCCGTTGATCTCGGCGGCCTTGGCGATCTGCCCGAGGTAGTCGATGTAGGTGAAGTGATCACCGACGCTGAACGCCGACACGGCACCGGTGCTCGGACCGCCGCGATGCCAGTCGCCACGGTTGCGCGGGTCGCCGGGGAGGTATTGGGTTTCGCCATGCAGGGGCAGGCGGGTGAAGAATTCAATGCTCATGACGAAGGCTCCGGCTTACTGCACGCTGGGGTTGCAGATCGGGGTGACAGGCTGGTCGTTGATCACCTTGTGGGCGAAGGGCACCGAGTCCTTGAGCGACGCGTTGACTGTTTCGCTGTGGCCCAGGCCCTTGTACAGATGGCCCTCGACTACCGAGCCGGTCTTGCAGGCGTCTTGCATCAGTGCCACCTGGGTCGCGGCTGCCGGGGTCTTGTCCTCGGCGCCGGTGCCAATGAAGATCGGCTGGGCCAGTTTCAAGGTCGGGTAGGACACTTGCTTTTGCCAGGCGGCGAGTTGATCGCCCTGGTAGTCCTTCTTCGCATTGGCCGGGGTCAGGCCGACGCCGACCACGTCGCTGACCAGGGACGCCAGGCAACTGGTGCGCGCCTGTTCGAACAGCGGCAGGGCCTTGTCGGTGTAGAAGTCCTTGGGGTTGATGGTCGGGTCGTATTGCTGGGCCGCCAGCAGGGTGTAGAAGCCGTAGGCCAGGGACGCATCGACTTTGTTGAGGTCCTGCTCGCCGACGTTTTTCGCGCCGACGGTGTAGATCACCCCGGTACCGATGCTGCCCTTGACCCCCAGGTCCGGGGCGTAGGTCGGCGCATAGGCGGCCGAGGCAAAGGCCCCGGCGCCACCTTGGGATTGGCCGACGATCAACACCTTGTTGGCCAGCCCCGGCACGCCGGCGACCACCGCTTTGGCGGCGTCGAGGATGCCGTAGGCGGCCATGCGGTTGTTCAGCAGCGGATGCCCGCCGGGCACGCCGAGGCCCTGATAGTCGGTGGCGACAATCGCGTAGCCCTCATCCAGCCAGCGGCTCAGGTATTGCACGTCGCGGTAGGAACGGCCCTGCCAGGACGGCGCGCAGACATCGGCGATGCCCACGGTACCGTGGCCCCAACTGGCCACCGGCCAACCACCGGCCGGGGCCTTGCCCTTGGGCAGGAACAGGGTGCCGGAGACCACGATCGGGGTCTTGTTGTCGATACCGTCGGTGGAACTGTAGAGAATGCGCTGCGCGCTGGCGGCATTGGGCAGGCTCAGGGTTTTTTCCAGCGGCTCGCTGCGCAGCAACTTGCCGGGCGTGGCCGGGATCACTTCCTGCCAGGTGTAGAACGCCGAGACGCGGCCGTCGCCTTGCAGTGGATCGGGCTTGGGCGCATGGGTGCCAGCGGCGAGGGCGCTCATGGACAGCGCCAGGACGCTGAGGCCGAAGGTGAAGCGGTGGCTGAGTTTCATCGGGATGTCCTTATCGAAGGTTCAAGGATTACGGGTGACCTGGCCGCGCAGCGCTGGCCAGTAGTCGGTGAGTTGCAGGTCGATCAGCGCCTGGTTGGTGAAGCCGGTGGCCAGCGATGAGCTGATGTCGTAGTTGTCGCGAATCAGCTGGTTGGCCAGGGCGTAGGCGGTGAGGGCCTGGTAGTGGGCTTTGAGTTGCTGGTCGCTTTTCGGCGCCCAGCGCTCTTTCCAGGCCACCGGGTCGTTCTGGTCGTCGCGGCGCAACACACTTTCGGCAGTGCCGGCGCGGGACGAGAGCTGGTAGTAGGCGTCCTGGTTCTGGGTCTGGGAGATCCACCAAGCGGCCTTGACCCAGGCGGTGGCGAGCAGTTGGGTGAGGTCCGGGTGCTGCTGCACGAACAGTTCGGTGCCCCAGAGGTCGGAGATCAGCCGCCAGTCGTTGGCGCCTTGTTTGCTCGACCAGAGAATCCTGCCGACGCCCTTGTCTTCCAGGGCATAGGCTTCGCTGAGCAGGACCGCCGCATCCACTTTGCCGGCGGATACCGCCGCCGCGCCGACTTGCGGGTTGAGGTTGGCGATCTTGAAGTCGTTGAGCTTGAGGTCCTGGCTGGCGAGGAAGTTGCTGAAGGCGAATTCCCACGGACGGCCACGGTGCAGGGCCAGGCGCTTGCCCTTGAGGTCCTCGATGCTCTTGGCTGGCGAGTTGGCCGGCACCACCAGGTAGATGTTGTTGCCGCTGCCGCCGGGTACGATCAATTTGCCCGGCACGCCGCCCGCACCGGCGATCACCGAGGGCAGGTCACCGCGCACGGCGAAGTCGATGCTGTTGTTGCTGAAGCCTTCGTTGATCTGCGGGCCGGCGCCGGCGTGGGGCAGGGCGATCCACTCCAGCTTGATCCCGCGTTGGCTCAGTTGCTGCTCAAGCCAGCCGTCCTCGATGACTCGCCCGGCGATGCCACCGAACACCGGCTTGCCACCCTGGGTGAACGCGACGATGGCGATCTTCACCGAAGCCGGCGCCTGTTCGGCCAAGGCCGTGGCGGTGAGTAGTAATCCGGTCAAGGCGACCAGGCTGTTGCGCCATAAACGTTTCATTGAATTTCCCCCTGAATGACCGCGCCAGCAACAGCGCCTGGCGGTTGCTGACCGGATGTCTGGAGGGACAGAGCAGATAGCATGCCAGTGTCGGAGAAATGCTCTGCAGCCCTTGCTGGGCAAGGCTTTCGCGGTTTGGCGCAAGGTTCGGTCGCCGGCGTGTTGCTGATGCACCAACAGGTCGGTGCGTGCCTGTTGCTGCTCCAGCAGCAGGGTAGGAGCAATGCTGCGGTATATGTTTTTATGGAATATATAAAGATTAATTAATAATTTTTTAGTCTAACTATCTTCGTGCACTATTGAACCCGCGCTTTTACTGCCAGGAATGCACCATGTCGCTGATCACTCATCCCCACGCACGCGAATTGACCAAGTCGGTGCGCGCCACCGTGCTGGTCTTCAAGGACCCGCGCTCCCAGGAGTTGCTCAGCCGCATCGAGCGCCTGGCGCCCAGTGAAGCCAACACCCTGATCATCGGCGAGACCGGCACCGGCAAGGAGTTGGTCGCCCGCCACATCCATAACCTCAGCCGCCGTGGCCGCGAACCGTTCGTGGCGGTGAACTGCGGTGCCTTTGCCGAAACCCTGGTGGAGAGCGAACTGTTCGGCCATGAAAAGGGCGCGTTCACCGGCGCCACCAGCAACAAGGCCGGCTGGTTCGAAGCGGCCAACGGCGGCACGCTGTTTCTCGACGAGATTGGTGACTTGCCGCTGAACATGCAGGTGAAATTGCTGCGGGTATTGCAGGAGCGCGAAGTGGTGCGCCTGGGTTCGCGCACACCGATACCGATCAATGTGCGCCTGGTGGCAGCGACCAACGTCAACCTCGCGGACGCGGTGGTGGCGGGGCACTTTCGCGAAGACCTGTTCTACCGGTTGCACGTGGCGACCATCCGCCTGCCACCGCTGCGCGAACGTCCCGGCGACATCCTGCCGCTGGCCGAGTTTTTCCTCGAGGAGCACTGCCAGCGCCTGGGCTACAACCGCGCGACCCTGAGTATCGAGGCCGAACGCAAGCTGCTGGATCACAGTTGGCCAGGCAACATCCGCGAGCTGGAAAACTCCATCCACCATGCCTTGCTGGTGTGCCGTAACCAGCGTGTGGCGCCGGCCGACCTGCACCTGGTGGACATGCGCTCTTCGGGCATTCGCCAGGAGCAGGCGAGTCATGCCCACCCTGCGCTCAGCGGCCCGGTGGACCTGGAGTCGGCGTTGCAGGCGCTGTTCGAGCAGAACATCCCTGATCTCTACGAGCACATCGAAGAGACCATCTTTCGCGCCGCTTACCGTTACTGCCACGGTAACCAGTTGCAGACCGGACGCCTGCTGAACATCAGCCGCAACATCGTGCGCGCGCGGCTGGAGAAGATCGGCGAACTGAACAAGCCGGTGACCTTGGAGGAGTAACCCTGCGCCGAAGAAAAAGCCGGTTGTGGCTGCGTTACCTTTACGTTAACGTAAAGGTCGCGTAACACCCGGCTCGGGTTCTGATGTTCGTTGTGCGCCTGAGTCTTTCGCTCATCGTGGTCATCGATCAAGGACGTCCCATGTCTTCTGGCATCAGTCATTTCCCGGTTCCACATACCCTCGAGCAACTCCCCGCCGACCTGCGCGAGCGTATTCTCGCGGTGCAGGAGAAAGCCGGTTTTGTGCCAAACGTGTTCCTGATGCTGGCCCACCGGCCGGCGGAATTTCGCGCGTTTTTTGCCTACCACGATGCCCTGATGGATCGTGAGTCCGAGAGCCTCACGGCGGCGGAGAAGGAGATGATCGTGGTCGCCACCAGCGCGCGCCACGGTTGCCTGTATTGCGTGGTGGCCCATGGCGCGATCCTGCGCATCTACAGCAAGGACCCGCTGTTGGCCGATCAGTTGGCGATCAACCATCGCACCGCGCCGATTGGCGAGCGCCAGCGGCTGATGCTCGATTTTGCCTTTCACCTCGGCGCCGCTGGCGGCGCGCTCGACGATAGCTGGCGCGAGCGCCTGCAGGCAGTGGGCTTCAGTGACGAGGACATCTGGGACATCGGCGCGGTGACGGCCTTTTTCAGCCTTTCCAACCGCCTGGTGTCCTTGGCCGGAACGCCACCCAACCCGGAGTTCTACCTGATGGGCCGTGTGCCAAGAAGTGCGAAATGAACGGAGTACAAGGCCTTTATAAACGCGTTTATAGGGCCTCGATCAGCCCGCTGAGGCCCGCGCTTGAGCCTCTGGCCAGTACCTGTTGGAGCGCTGATACATTTGCTCACAAGTTGTTTCTGTAGTCCCTGTAGGACTTTTGTATATTCCGTAACGTTTACGTAAGCGTAAACAAGCAGTAGAGTGTGCCAGCAGCGCCATAACCAATAAAAACAATCAAGGTTAGAGGGCTCCACATGTCACCAGAGTTTGTCTTGGAAACACGCGGCCTGACCAAGGAGTTTCGCGGTTTTACCGCCGTAGACTCAGTTGATCTGCGTGTGCAGAAGGGCCACATCCACGCCTTGATCGGTCCTAACGGGGCCGGTAAAACCACAGTGTTTAATCTGCTCACCAAGTTTCTCCCGCCGACCCGCGGTGAGATCCTCTACCTGGGCCAACCCATCACCCGCCTCAAGCCCAACGAGATTGCGCGCCTGGGCCTGGTGCGCTCGTTCCAGATCTCCGCGGTGTTCGGCCACATGAGTGTGGTGGAAAACGTGCGCGTGGCCCTGCAACGCAAGCGCGGCGACTCCTACCATTTCTGGAAAGCCGAAAGCAGCCTCGACTCCCTCAATGAACGGGCCATGCAAATGCTCGACGAGGTGGGCCTGCTCGACTACGCCCACACCCAGACCATCGAACTGCCTTATGGCCGTAAACGCGCGCTGGAACTGGCCACCACCCTGGCGCTGGACCCCAGTGTGCTGTTGCTCGACGAACCGACCCAGGGCATGGGACACGAGGATGTGAACATGGTGATTGAGCTGGTGCGGCGCGCAGCGGTGGGGCGTACGGTGTTGATGGTCGAGCACAACCTGAGCGTGGTCAGTGAACTGTCCGACCGCATTACCGTGCTGGCCCGTGGCGCGATTCTGGCCGAGGGCGACTACGCCAGTGTCTCCGCCAACCCGCAGGTGCGCGAGGCGTACCTGGGCAGCGAGGCGGTGGCGGTTGAAGGGGCGCAAGCATGAACGCGCTGCACAGTCCTGAGTTCGAACAACTGCGGGTCAATGACCTGCATGCTTTTTACGGCGAGTCGCACATCCTGCATGGCATCGACCTGCAAGTGCGCCGTGGCGAGTTGGTCACGCTGCTGGGGCGCAACGGCTCCGGCCGCTCGACCACGCTGCGGGCGATCATGAACATGGTCGGGCGCCGTACCGGTTCCATCGTGGTCAACGGCACCGAAACCATCGGCCTGTCGGCCCACTTGATCCCGCGCCTGGGTGTCGGTTTCTGCCCGGAGGAACGGGGCATTTTCGCCAGTCTCAATGTCGAGGAAAACCTGCTGTTGCCGCCGACCGTGCGCAGCGACGGCATGAGCCTCGATGAAATCTACGAGATGTTCCCCAACCTCTATGAGCGCCGTTTCAGCCAGGGCACGCGCCTGTCTGGCGGCGAGCAGCAGATGCTGGCGATGGCGCGGATCCTGCGCACCGGCGCCAACCTGTTGCTGTTGGACGAGATCACCGAAGGCCTGGCCCCGGTGATCGTGCAGAAGCTCGCCGAGGTGTTGATCAAGCTCAAGAACAAGGGCCTGACCATCGTCCTGGTGGAACAGAATTTCCGTTTTGCTGCGCCGTTGGCTGACCGCCATTACTTGATGGAGCACGGTCAGATCATCGAGCAGATCAGTGCCGCTGAACTGGACGCCAAGCAGGAACTGCTGCACCGCTGCCTGGGCGTCTGAACCCGTTTTACCCCGCGCATCACGCAGGCCGCCGAGTCTCACGGCTCGACGGCACGGGGCCGCTTTGCCTGGAACAATAAAAATAACTTCGGACAGTGGGTGAACTACATGAAGGTTTTTCAGCACACAGCAAGCGCCATCCTGGTTTCCAGCCTGATCGCCGGTGCGGCGCAGGCGCAGATCAGTGACGACGAAATTCGCATCGGTTACCTGGCGGACATGTCGGGCACCTATCGTGATCTGTCCGGCCCCGGTGGCCTGGAAGCCCTGAACATGGCCATCGAGGATTTCGGTGGGCAGGTCAACGGCAAGAAGATCGTGGTGTTCAGCGCCGATGACTTGAACAAGCCGGACGTCGGCGCCAACACCGTGCGCCAGTGGGTCGATGAGCGCAACGTCGACATGGTCACCGGCATGGTGGCGTCCTCGGTGGTGCTGGCTGCCAGCAAGGTGGTCGAGCAGTCCGGCAAGCTGGCGCTGATTTCCGGCGCAGCGGCTTCGAGCCTGACCAATGAGTATTGCTCGCCGAACCACATCCACTGGACCTACGACTCCTACGCGCTGGCCAACGGTACGGCCAAGTCGGTGCTGGCCGAAGGTGGCAAGAAGTGGTTCATCCTCACCGCCGACTATGCCTTCGGCCATGCGATGGAAGCGGACATCACCAAGGTGGTCGAAGCCGATGGCGGCCAGGTGGTCGGCAAGGTCCGCCACCCGTTCCCAAGCAGCGATTTTTCCTCCTACATTCTCCAGGCCCAGGGCTCCGGTGCGGACGTGATCGCCTTCGCCAACGCCGGCTCCGATACCGTCAACTCGCTGATGACCGCCAGCCAGTTCGGCGTCGCGCAGTCTGGGCAGAAGCTGGCCGGCATGGTGGTGTTTCTCAACGATATCCATGCCATGGGCCTGGATGTCACCAAGGGCCTGATGCTGACCACCGGCTGGTACTGGGACATGAACGACGATAGCCGTGCCTGGGCGCAGCGCTACCACAAACGCTTCGGCAAAATGCCGGGCATGGTACCGGCGGGCATCTATTCGGCCACCACCAACTACCTCAATGCGATCAAGGCCACCGGCACCGACGAAGCCCAGGCTGTACGCAAGCAAATGATGGCGACGCCGGTCAACGACATGTTCGCCAAGAACGGCAAGGTCCGCGCCGATGGCCGCATGGTCCACGACATGTACCTGGCCCAGGTCAAGACCCCGGCCGAGTCCAAGGGCGAGTGGGACTTGTACAAGATCGTGCGCACCATTCCCGGCGATGAGGCCTATCGCCCGGAATCCGAAAGCAAGTGCAAGCTGCTGACCAAAGGCTGACCGCGGCGCTGCACACGCTTGTTGCCCGGCTGCTGGCAGCCGGGTGTCACGGATTTCCTGCGAGTGGTGAATCATGACTTTGATTTTTGGTATCCCCCTGAGCGTCATGTCCGGGCAGTTGCTCCTGGGGCTGATCAACGGTGCGTTCTACGCCTTGCTCAGCCTTGGCCTGGCGATCATTTTTGGCCTGCTGCGCATCATCAACTTCGCCCACGGCGCGCAGTACATGCTCGGCGCCTTCGCCGCGGTGATGGGGCTCAACTACCTGGGCGTCAACTACTGGATGGCGCTGGTACTGGCGCCGTTGCTGGTGGGGGTGGTCGGGGTGCTGATCGAGCGCTTCCTGCTGCGGCGCATCGCCGGGGAGGATCACCTCTACGGCTTGCTGCTGACCTTCGGCCTGGCGCTGATCCTCGAAGGTTCTTTCGTCAAGCTGTTCGGGGTGTCCGGTTCTTCCTACCCGATGCCGGAGCAACTCAAGGGCGGCTACAACCTGGGCTTCATGTTCCTGCCGACTTACCGCGCGTGGGTGATTGTCGCGGCGCTGGCGGTGTGCCTGGTGACCTGGTTCATGATCGAGCGCACGCGTTTGGGTTCCTACCTGCGCGCCGGCACCGAGAACCCCAAGCTGATGCAGGCCTTCGGCATCAACGTGCCGCTGCTGATCACCCTGACCTATGGCTACGGTGCGGCCCTGGCGGCCTTCGCCGGAGTGCTGGCGGCGCCGATCTATTCGGTGACCCCGACCATGGGCGCCAACCTGTTGATCGTGGTGTTTGCGGTGGTGGTAATCGGCGGGATGGGCTCGATCATGGGCGCCATCGTCACCGGTTTGGCCATGGGCCTGATCGAAGGGCTGACCAAGGTGTTTTATCCAGAGGCGGCCAACACCGTGGTGTTCCTGGTGATGGTGCTGGTGCTGCTGGTACGTCCGGCAGGACTGTTCGGTAAGGAGGCGTGAAGATGACGAGTCTGCAGATCAAGACGGGCGCAACGCGCCTGCAACCTCAGGTGGTGCTGGAACGGCAGCAGGCGGCGACTCGCCGCAAGCGCTGGTTCTACCTGGCCCTGTTCGCTGTGGCACTGGTGGCGCCGATGGCGATCTACCCGGTGTTCCTGATGAAACTGCTGTGTTTCGCCCTGTTCGCCTGTGCCTTCAACCTGCTGCTGGGCTATGCCGGCCTGCTGTCGTTCGGGCATGCGGCGTTTCTCGCCACCGGTGGCTATGTCACCGGCTTTTTGCTCAGTCACTACAGTGGCCTGGGCACCGAGCTGGGGATTCTCGCCGGCACCCTGACCTCGGCGGTGCTGGGGCTGCTGTTCGGCTTGCTGGCGATCCGCCGACAGGGGATCTACTTCGCGATGATCACCCTGGCATTGGCCCAGTTGGTGTTCTTCATCTACGTCCAGGCGCCGTTCACCGGCGGCGAGAACGGCCTGCACGGGGTACCGCGCGGCCAGTTGTTCGGGCTGTTCGACCTGAACAACAACCTGACCCTGTACTACTTCGTGCTGGCGGTGTTCGTGTTCGGCTACGCGGTGATCCAGCGCACCATTCATTCGCCCTACGGCCAGGTGCTCAAGGCGATCCGCGAGAACGAGCCACGGGCGATTTCCCTGGGCTACAACGTCGATGCCCACAAGCTGCTGGCGTTCGTCATCTCGGCGGCGCTGACCGGCCTGGCTGGCTCGACCAAGACGGTGGTGTTCCAGCTGGCGTCATTGACTGATGCGCACTGGCACATGTCCGGCGAGGTGATCCTGATGACCTTGCTGGGCGGTGTCGGCACGGTGCTCGGGCCGCTGGTGGGCGCCACTGTGGTGGTGACGCTGCAGAGCTACCTGTCCAACGGCCCGCTGGGGGAATGGGTGCACGTGATCCTGGGGCTGATTTTTGTCATCTGCGTGCTGCTGTTCCGGGTCGGCATTGTCGGCTGGGTACTCAAGCTCAGCCGCCGCAACTTCTAGTAGTAGCTGATTCGCCGCGATTGCTGTCTGGAGCCCGCGCAGGGTGCGCGGGTGCGCTTCACAACAACAATAAAAAAGAGAGCCTTATGTACGTCAAACGTTCTGTCCGTATCGTTCAGTTGTCTGGTATCGCCGGGGTCATCGGGGTGTGCGCGCCAGCGTCGGCGGCCTTTGTCGACGACAGCAAGGCCAGTGTGGAAACCCGCAACTTCTACATGAACCGGGATTTCCGCCAGTCCGGCGCTCCGCAAAGCAAGGGCGAGGAGTGGGCCCAGGGGTTTATCCTGCGCATGGAGTCGGGGTACACCGAAGGGCCGGTGGGCGTCGGGATCGATGCCCTTGGGCAGTTGGGGATCAAGCTCGATTCCAGCCCGGATCGTGCCGGGGTCACCGGGCTGCTGCCCCAGGGACCGGTGTCCAAGCGGGCCCCGGATGACTACAGTGAACTGGGTCTGACCGGCAAGCTCAAAGTCTCGAAAACCACCCTCAAGCTGGGCACCCTGATGCCCAAGTTGCCGGTGCTGGTACCCAACGAATCGCGCTTGTTGCCCCAGACTTTCCAGGGCGGGCAGTTGAGCTCGCTGGACGTGGAGAACCTGTCGTTCAACGGCGGCCGCCTGACCCAGGTCAGCCAGCGCAACTCCAGCAACCGCGAAGACATGACGCTGATGAAGGGGCCGCGGCGCAACATCATCACCGGTGCCAACCCCTTTACCGACCAGTTCGACTTCATCGGCGCCGACTACAAATGGAACAGCGCGCTGACCACCGGGTACCACTATGCGCACCTGGACGATTTGTACAAACAGCACTACCTGACGCTGACCCACACCTTGCCGGTGACGGAGGGGCAGTCGTTGAAGTCCGATCTGCGCTGGTCCAGCGCCACCGATGACGGCAACAGCAACGTCGACAACCGCATGCTGGGTGCCATGTTCACCTACTCGCTGGGGGCCCATGCGTTTGGCCTCTCCTATCAGGATATGAGCGGCGACACCGGCTTTGCCAACGTCAACGGTACTGACCCTTACCTGGTCAACCTGCTGCAGATCAACGACTTCGCCAACCAGGACGAACAGTCGTGGCAGGCGCGTTATGACTTCAACTTCGCCGGCCTCGGTATTCCCGGCCTGACCTTCATGACCCGTTACGTCAAGGGTGATGAAATCAACCTGGGCGCCGCCCCAGGGCAAGGCAAGGAGTGGGAGCGCAACACCGACATCGGTTATGTGATCCAGAGTGGCGCGCTGAAGAACGTCGGGCTCAAATGGCGTAACGCGACTTACCGGTCCAGCTTCGCCAGCGACATCGACGAGAACCGGTTGATCGTCAGTTATACCCTGGCGCTTTGGTAACAGAGGCTGGCGCCTGCAGGGCCTTGCGTATATTTGGCCCTGTAGGAGCAAAGCTTGCTCGCGTGTGGGGCTCTGGGGCTCTGGGCCTCTGGGGTGTTGGATTAGACCGAGTACATATCCATTGTTGCGGTAACGGCCTCCTATGGTTCCGCCTGACGGCGGCTCACTTTTGAACAGCGCAAAAGTAAGCAAAACGCTCTTCCCCACCACTCGGTGCCTCGCTTAGGCTCGGCATGCCCGTAATCCGACATTGATTTGGGGGCCGCCGCAATGGGCCCTCCCTGGCCCAGTGCGGCTAAACCGGCGTCCTGCCGGTTTACCCCCAAATCAATATCGGATTCCGGCCAGCGTGGTTAACGGGGCGCCCAGGATCAAAAACAAAGCGAGGCGGCCTTAGAGCCGACCTGATCGCTAGGGCATGCGCGGTGTGGCTTCTACTTCCTAAGACGCTGACGAAGTCAGCAATCTTTTGATCTGGCTCTGGCTCTGGCTCTGGCTCTGGCTCTGGCTCTGGCTCTGGCTCTGGCTCTGGCTTTTGATCCTGGGCGCCCCGTTAACCACGCTGGCCGAACGCAGGCTTGAAGCCGTGGGTAACCCGGCAGGACGCCGGGTTAGCCGCCCCGCGCCATGGATGGCGCGTGGCGGCGGCCCACGGATTCAAGCCGGAGTGAGGGGCACACCGAGCCCAAGCGAGGTGCCAAGTGGTGGGGCAAGAGCCTTTTGCTTACTTTTGGGCTCCTCCAAAAGTGAGCCGCTGTAAAAGCGGAACCATAGGTGGCCGTTACCGCAGAAATGGATATGTACCCCGCCTAATCCAACCCCCCAGAGGCCGCCAAGCAAGCTCCCTCGCCACAGGCCGCTACAAAGTTGTGTAGATACCTATGGCCATCGCGGGCAAGCCGCAAGCGGGCGCCGCAAGCAGGCGCCGCAAGCGGGCGCCCGCTCTCACATTAATCCAGGTCGTTCGCAGATTATCCATACACCCGCCAAACCTGTGGAGCCCTCAGGCGACGTTGGCTTGTAGTGGGGTGTTGTCGGCCAGGATGCGTTCGATGGCGCCGACCAACAGGCTGTGCAACAGGCGGTCGCGCTCGCGGGGGGGCAGGGGGTGTTGGCCCAGCCAGCCGGGGGCGCTGTTGAGCAGGGAGGCGATGGTGTGTCCGGCGGCCAGCAGGGCTTGGTCGCCGAGTCGGATCGCGGGGCAGAGCATGCGCATCAGTTGTTGCTCGTAGCGTTGCTGTAACTGACGGACGCGCACTTGCTGGTCGTCGTTCAGGCAACTGCTGTCGCGCTCCACCAGGCGAAAGTGCCAGGGCATGTCCTGATGCAGTTTCAGGTGTGCCTGGATCAGCGGCAACAGGCGGTCCTGGGAGGTGCGCGAGCGCCGTTCGATGCGGGTGAGGGTGGCCAGCAGTTCTTCGTAGAATTCTTCGATCAAATCCAGCAGCAGGTGCTGTTTGCTCGGGTAGTGGTGATACAGCGAACCTGGGGTAAGCCCCAGGTACGCCGCCAGTTCACGCATGCCGACCTGGCCAAAGCCCTTGCTGGCGAACAGCTCCAGGGCCTTGTCCCGGCTTTGGGCAAAGCGCGAGCAGCGCTCAGTCGTAGACATGGAAGCCGCGTCCGGTCTTGCGACCCAGGTAGCCGGCCGCGACCATTTCCTTGAGCAACGGGGCCGGGCGGTACTTGCTGTCGTTGAAGCCGTCGTAGAAGGCTTGCATGATCGCCAGCAAGGTATCCAGGCCAATCAGGTCGGCCAGGGCCAACGGGCCGATCGGCTGGTTGCAGCCCAGGCGCATGCCGGCGTCGATGTCTTCGGCACTGGCCAGGCCTTCCTGCAGCACCAGCACTGCTTCGTTGATCATCGGTACCAGGATCCGGTTGACCACAAACCCCGGACGGTTGCCCGCGGTGATCGCGGTCTTGCCCAGGCGCTGGGCCATGTCCAGGGCCAGGGCGTGGGTCGCGTCGCTGGTCTGCAGGCCACGAATCACTTCGATCAGCGCCATCACCGGCACCGGATTGAAGAAGTGCAGGCCGATGAACCGCTCGGGGTGGCTGACGCTGGCCGCCAACTGGGTGATCGACAACGACGAGGTGTTGGAGGCAATCACGCACTCGGCGCTGACCTGGGCCGCAGCTTGTTGCAACAGGCGCAATTTCAGCTCGAGGTTCTCGGTCGCGGCCTCGATCACCATCTGCACGCCGTGCAGGCTGGCGTAGTCGGTGCTGGTGCGGATCTGCCCCAGGGCCGCGAGTTTCTGTTCCTGGCTCAGGCTGCCCTTGGCTACCTGGCGATCGAGGTTCTTGCCGACGGTGGCCAGGGCCTTTTGCAAGGCGCTCTCGGCGATGTCGATCAGGGTCACCTGCAAGCCTGCCACCGCGCAGACCTGCGCGATGCCGTTGCCCATGGTGCCGGCGCCAATCACGCCGATGTGCTGCAGATTCATGTCGATGTCCTTGCTCATACGCGTTCGAACAGCACGGCGATGCCTTGGCCGCCGCCGATGCACATGGTTGCCAGGGCGTAACGGCCCTGCACGCGGTGCAGTTCGTGAATGGCCTTGGTGGCGATGATCGCGCCGGTAGCGCCCACCGGGTGACCGAGGGAAATCCCCGAACCGTTAGGGTTGACCTTCGCAGGATCGAAGCCCAGTTCCTGCGCCACGGCACAGGCCTGGGCGGCGAACGCTTCGTTGGACTCGATCACGTCCAGGTCAGCCACGGTCAGGCCGGCGCGCTCGAGCACCAGGCGGGTCGCGGGAATCGGACCCAGGCCCATCATCGACGGCTCGACACCGGCGTGGGCGTAACCCACCAGCCGCGCCATCGGCTTGAGACCTTGTTCCTGCACGACTTTGCCGGTGGCCATGATCAGTGCGCCGGCACCGTCGTTGAGGCCCGAGGCGTTGCCGGCGGTGACGCTGCCGTCTTTCTTGAATGCCGGCTTCATGCGCTCCAGCTGTTCGCTGCTGACGTCGCCGCGCACGTGTTCATCGGTGGCAAAGGTCACGGTGCCTTTGCGGGTAGCGATCTCGATCGGCACGATCTGCCCCTCGAAACGCCCTTCGGCGATGGCGTGGGCAGCGCGCTGCTGGCTGAGCAGGGCCAGTTGGTCCTGGGCCTGGCGGCTGATGCCGAAATGCTCGGCGATGTTCTCCGCGGTGATGCCCATGTGGATCCCGGCGAATGGGTCATGCAGGGCGCCGAGCATGTAGTCGATGCCCTGGATATCGCCCATGCGCGCGCCCCAACGTGCCTGCGGCAGCAGGTAGGCGCCACGGCTCATGGATTCCACGCCACCGGCCATTGCCGCGCCGGCGTCACCGAGCATCAGGCTCTGGGCGGCACTGACGATTGCTTGCAGGCCGGAACCGCACAGGCGGTTGACGTTGAAGGCCGGGGTTTCCTTGGACAGGCCGGCGTTCATCGAAATCACCCGGGAGATGTAAGCGTCGCGGGCTTCGGTCGGGATCACGTGGCCCATCACGGTGTGGCCGATGTGTTCGGGGGCCAGGCCCGAGCGCTCGATGGCGGCGCGGCACACGGCGGTGCCCAGGTCGATCGGCGAAACGTCCTTGAGGGAACCACCAAAACCACCGATGGCGGAACGGACGGCGCTGAGGACAAAAATATCGGAAGGCTTCATGAATGTTCCCTGGGTATCGTGGGCAGCGCGCGGCTCACGTAATATGGGCGGCGCTGGAGGAGGCTGGTTTATGGCGCTGAGTCTAGAGTCAGCCGCGCCGCGGCGCCTATGCCAAAACTGCGCAAGGGTGGTGGCGTTTTTTGCCATGTTCAGATGATCGGGAGCCAGGGAAATACATGCGGGAGACGGATTCGGTAGCGGTGTACTTCGTGTACCCGATGATCCAGGCCTTGCGCGCGGACCCACAGCGCCTGCACGCGGTGCTGCGCCAAGTGGGGATCGATCCGCAACTGCTGGAGCAGCCGGCGGCGCGGGTCCCGGCCTCGGCGTTTGCCGCGTTGTGGCTGGCGCAGATTGGTGAGTTGCAGGACGAGTTCTTCGGCCTCGATTCCCACGGCATGCCACCCGGCAGCTTCGCCCTGATCTGCCGCGCGCTGATCCAGGAGCCGACCCTGGAAAAAGCCATGCGCCAGTGCCTGGCCAACTTTGCCCTGTTCCTGCGGGACTTTCGCGGCACCCTGACCGTGCGCGGCAAGCGCGCGCTGATCAGCCTGCAGACCCAGGCGCACAGCGTTGAGCTGGCGCGTTTTGGTGAAGAGACCTTCCTGGTGCTGATGATCAGCCTGCTGTGCTGGCTGGGCGGACGACGGATCGCCATCGACCGCGCCGACTTCCAGCACCCGCGTCTGTCCCTGGACGACGATGCCTTGCTCTGGGGCGCCAATCTGACCTTTGGCGCGGCACGCACGCAAATCGAGTTCGACAGCCGCTTCCTGCAACTGCCGGTGACCCAGGACCTGGCGTCGCTCAAGGCGTTTTTGCGCAGTGCCCCGCAATGGCTGGTGATTCGCTTCCGCAACCAGCACGGCCTGGCGGCGCAGGTCCATCAGCGGCTGCGCAACAGCGATTACAGCCAATGGCCGACCCTGGAAGCCTTTGCCCGCGAGCAACACCTGAGCCCCAGCACCGTGCGGCGCAAGCTCGAGCGCGAAGGCTGTGCGTTCCAGGAGATCAAGGACGAGGTGCGCCGCGCGGTGGCGATCGAACAATTGCGCCGCACCCAGGCCAGTATCACCACGATTGCCGAGCAGATCGGCTTCCAGGAGCCCAGCGCGTTTCACCGCGCCTTCAAGAAGTGGACGGGGGAAAGCCCGGGGCGTTATCGGGCACGGTTCCAGGGCGCGCAGGCGTTGCCGGCGGTGGACGAGCATGACCGGTGATCGTCTCGGCTGAGTAATCCGGCATGCCCTGGGCGTTGTTCAACTACTGTTGAAAGTCGCCATGATTGGGGAGTGCCTGTGATGAATAACGTGATTGCCGATCTGATTCTGCACAACGGTCGCCTGCACACAGTGGATCGGGCCAAGCCCCGGGCCAGCGCGGTGGCGATCAAGGACGGGCGGTTCGTGGTGGTCGGCAACGACGCCCAGGCCATGGCCTTGCGCGGCGCGGGCACCCAGGTGATCGACCTGCTGGGGCGCACGGTGATCCCCGGGCTCAACGACTCGCACCTGCACTTGATCCGTGGTGGCCTGAACTACAACCTGGAATTGCGTTGGGAAGGGGTGCCGTCGCTGGTGGACGCATTGCGCCTGCTCAAGGACCAGGCCGAACGCACACCAGCCCCGCAGTGGGTACGGGTGGTGGGCGGCTGGAACGAATTCCAGTTCGCCGAAAAACGCCTGCCGACCCTCGACGAATTGAACAAGGCCGCCCCCGATACGCCGGTGTTTGTCTTGCACCTCTACGACCGCGCCTTGCTCAACCGCGCGGCCTTGCGGGTGGTGGGCTACGACCGCAATACGCCGAACCCGCCCGGCGGCGAGATCGTGCGTGACGCCAATGGCGAGCCGAGCGGCATGCTGGTGGCTCGGCCCAACGCGATGATCCTCTATTCGACCCTGGCCAAGGGGCCGAAACTGCCGCTGGAATACCAGCTCAACTCGACCCGCCAGTTCATGCGCGAGCTCAACCGCCTCGGGGTCACCAGCGCGATCGATGCCGGCGGTGGTTTCCAGAACTACCCGGATGACTACGCGGTGATCAACGAGCTGGCGGCCAAGGATCAACTGACCATCCGCATCGCCTACAACCTGTTTACCCAGAAACCCAAGGAGGAGCTCAACGACTTCAAACACTGGACCGCCAGCGTCAGCCTGCACCAGGGCGATGATTACCTGCGCCACAACGGCGCCGGGGAAATGCTGGTGTTCTCGGCAGCGGATTTCGAGGACTTCCTCGAACCGCGCCCGGACCTGCCCTTGACCATGGAGCAGGAGCTGGAGCCGGTGGTGCGGCACCTGGTGGAGCAACGTTGGCCGTTTCGCCTGCACGCCACCTACGACGAATCGATATCGCGCATGCTCGACGTGTTCGAGAAGGTCAATCGGGATATACCGTTCAATGGCTTGCCGTGGTTCTTCGATCACGCCGAAACCATCAGCCCGAAAAACATCGAGCGGGTGCGGGCGCTCGGCGGCGGCATCGCGATCCAGGATCGCATGGCGTTCCAGGGCGAGTACTTCGTCGAACGCTACGGCGCCAAGGCCGCCGAGCTGACCCCGCCGATCCAGCGCATGCTCGCCGAGGGCGTGCCGGTGGGGGCGGGCACCGATGCCACGCGGGTGTCGAGCTACAACCCCTGGACCTCGCTGTACTGGATGGTCAGCGGGCGCACGGTGGGCGGGCTGGCGCTGTATCCGCAAGGGCTGCCCCGGGACACCGCGCTGGAACTGTACACCCACGGCAGCGCCTGGTTCTCCTCGGAGCAGGGCAAGAAAGGCCAGATCAAGGTCGGGCAACTGGCGGACCTGGTGGCGCTGTCGGCGGACTATTTCACGGTCGAGGACGAAGCGATCAAGTGGATCGAGTCGCTGCTGACGGTGGTCGGCGGCAAGGTGGTGCACGCGGCGGGGGATTTTCAGCGGCTCGCGCCACCCACCTTGCCGGTGACCCCGGACTGGTCGCCGGTGGTCAAGGTCCCGGGGCATTGGCGCCCGGCTGCGCCGCTGCAGGCTCAGGTGCACCAGTGCCGCGGACCTTGTGGCGTGCATGCCCATGGTCACCAGCGCGCGCGGCTGTCGAACGTCCCGGTGAGTGATTTCCAGGGATTCTGGGGCGCCTTCGGTTGTTCGTGTTTCGCCTTTTGAGGGCTGGCCGGCGATTGCGCTAATGAAAATTATGCTGTAGTTTTTCATGAAATTATAAAAACATAATTTCATGGGTAGACAGATGTTTCAGCAATCCACACAACATGTCGCCAGCTACTACGCCCACAGTTGCGCCGATCGATTGCTGGAACGACCGGTGTTTGCGGGCGAGCAGGACACCGAGGTGGTGATCATCGGTGCCGGTTTCAGCGGCCTGCACACCGCGTTGCGCCTGGCCCTGGCCGGCAAGCGCGTGACGGTGCTGGAAGCCAGCCGGGTGGCCTGGGCCGCGTCCGGACGCAATGGCGGCCAGGCGATTCTCGGCTGGTCCTGCGACATGCCGCCCCTGGAAGCGGCGCTCGGCCATGAGCGCGCGCGCCGCCTGTGGGACAGCATGCGCTGGGCCGCCCGGGAGTTGCGTGAACTGCCGGCCCGCCACGGTTTCGACTGTGACTATCGCCCCGGGCATTTGTGGACCTCGGTCATGCCCCGGCGGGTCAGCCTGTTGACCGAGTGGCAGCACGAGGCCAGCCACAAGTGGGGTCACGATGGCCTGCAATTCATCCCCCGCGAACAGTTGCCGCAGTGGGTCGCCAGTGAGCGTTACCAGGCCGGGTTGTTTGATCCCGAAGGCGGGCACCTGAACCCGTTGAAACTGGCCCTGGGCCTGGCCGCCGCCATCGAAAGCGCAGGCGGTCGCATCTACGAGCAAAGCAAGGCCCTGAGCTACCGCCAGGTGGGCGATCGTTACGTGGTTGAGACCGAGCAGGGTAGCCTGCGCGCCGATGTGCTGGTGCTGGCCTGCAATGCCTACCTCGATCGACTCGATCCGCAGTTGGCCAGTTGCGTGTTGCCGGTGGGCACCTACCAGGTCGCCACCGCGCCGCTGGCGCCGGCACTGGCCAGGGCGTTGCTGCCGGGCAATGTGTGCGTCACCGACAACCAGTTTGTCCTCGATTACTTTCGTCGTACCCCGGACCACCGCCTGCTGTTCGGTGGCGGCTGCACCTACCTGGGCGGCATGCCCAGGGACATCGGCGCGGCAACCCGGCCGTTTCTCGAGCGGGTGTTCCCGCAGTTGCAGGGCGTCGAGCTGGAGTACGCGTGGGGCGGGCACATCGACCTGACCCTCAAGCGCACCCCGGACATCGGCCGGCGCGGCGATCTCTACTGGCTGCAGGGCTATTCGGGACACGGCGTGTTGCCGACCCTGGCCGCCGCACGCGCGGTGTCGGCGGCCATCCTCGGCCAGACCGACGAGTTAGCCCTGTACCAAGGTCTGCAAAACGATAGCTTTCCCGGCGGCAAATACCTGGCCGCGCCGCTGGAAGCCATCGGCAAGGTCTGGTACCGACTGCGCGACAGCATTTGATCAATCCTCTTCCGGAATTCCAGGCATGAACAAGCAAGAAGAAATTGCCGCGCTGGCGATCCTGATCCACGACCTGCGCAAGCACAAGAAATTCACCCTCAAGGAGCTGGCGGACAAGATCGAGCGTTCCGTGGGTTTCCTTTCGCAAGTCGAGCGTGGCCTGTCCCGCCCGACCGTGGCTGACCTGACGGCGATCAGCGAGACCCTGGGGGTGCCGACCACCTATTTCTACAGCCTGCCCAAGCCCAAGGTCCTGCCGTGGGTCACCCGGCCGGATGAGCGCCGCACCCTGTACTACGCCAACGGCATCACCGACATCCTGGTCTCGCCGAAAATGCGCGCCACCTTCTCGATGCTCGAAAGCCGCCTGGAGGCCGGGGCCAACAGCGGTGAGCGGCACCTGAGCGACAGCTCGGAGCAGGGCGGTTACGTGCTCGAAGGCGAGTTGACCCTGTGGCTGGACGAGGACGACGAGCCCGTCACCTTGCTGGCCGGCGACAGTTTCCAGCTCGACAGTCACACCCGCTGCCGCTACGGCAACCTCACTGACCAACTCACGCGTGTGCTGTGGGTTTACACCTGATCACTACAACGGGAACCTTGAAGATGGACGCTGCCTGCTCTGATCTGTTGGCCGAAGTACGGGCTTTTCGCCAACGCTACCCTGAGGTGCGTTATGTCGACCTCATCTCCCTGGACATTCCGGGGCACTTCTACGGTAAGCGCTATCCGATCGACATGCTGGAAAAAGTCGCCGCCGGCACGGCCCTCAAGTTGCCGCAGAACTGCGTGCTGCTGGGTGTGCAGGGTGGTCTGTTCAAGATCGGTGACTACTGCTTCCACGACGGCGACCCGGATGCCGTGCGGCGCCTGGTACCGGGCACACTCAAACCCGTGACCTGGGAGTCCCAACCCCTGGGGCAGATGCTGATCACCTCCGACGGCACCGCCAAGCCCATCGAATTCGAACCCCGGGAAGTCCTCGCCCAGGTGCTGCAGCGCCTGCGCGGCAAAGGCATTCACCCGGTGGTGGCCTTCGAGCTGGAGTTCTACCTGTTCGACAAGCAACTGCGTGACGGTCTGCCGCAGTTCCCCCGCGATGGCCTGACCGATGACACCGACGATCAACCGAACATGCACATCGAGCGCCTGTCGCGGTTTTCTCCGGTGCTCGATGAAATGGTCGAGGCCGCCCGCATCCAGGGCATCGACACCACGGTGATCACTGCCGAGCTGGGCCCAGGCCAGTTCGAAATCAACTTCGGCCACCTCGACGACGGCCTGCAAGCCGCCGACTGGGCCGCACTGTTCTGCCGCAGCACCCGTGGCGTGGCCCTCAAGCACGGCTATCGCGCCAGCTTCATGGCCAAGCCGTACCTGCAACATCCCGGCAGCGGCATGCATGTGCACGTCAGCTTGTACGACGGCGCTGGCCAGAACCTGCTGGCGGCCAACCAGCAACAGGCCCTGCGCCATGCCGTCGCCGGCTGCCTGGAACTGCTGCCGCACTGCATGCCGATCTTCGCCCCCAACCAGAACGCCTACCGCCGCCTGGGCGGCACCGTCAACGCGGCCACCCGCGCCAGTTGGGGCTTCGAGGACCGCGACGCCTGCGTGCGCATCCCTGAGTCCGACGCCAAGAACCTGCGCATCGAACACCGCCTGGCCGGTGCCGACGCCAACCCCTATCTGGTACTGGCCGCGATCCTGGTCGGCCTGGAGCAGGGTCTGGACGCTGGCCGCGAACCCATCCCGCCGCTCAACGAAGACCGCAACAGTGGCATCGACTTCCCCCTGGACATGCTCGAGGCCGTACGCCAGATGCAATACCAGCCACAACTGCGCGAAGGGCTGGGCGCCGAGTTCGTCGACGTCTACTGCGAAAACAAGCGCCAGGATCACTTGGCCTTCCAACAGGAAATAAGCGCACGGGAATACCGCTGGTATCTATAATCACCCCCTGGCCCGGCTCGCCCCGGGCCAGGGAATTGAAAACCTTGAGATTTTTTACTTTGCGTCCTTGACAGGACATCGGAAGCAGTCCAGAATTGCGTCCATTCCTGCTTAGGGAACGAGAAAAACCCTTTAGATTTCAAAGGGTTGGGAGTAGATGAAAATCTAGTTTCCTTCTCCAGTTTGTTTGCGTTTGGTGTTGTTTTTCAGGCATCCGACGTTTGAGGCCGAGTAGCAAAATGGTTATGCAGTGGATTGCAAATCCACCTACGCCGGTTCGATTCCGACCTCGGCCTCCACTATAAATAGCCCTGTAGATCAACGATCTACAGGGCTTTTTTATTTAAGCTGGTGCGCAATGTTTTGTCCTGGAATTGCCTTGGATGAACTTGCTTAGCAGGGTAGGGGTGTATATATTTCCTCCCCTGTCGCACTAGTAGCAAAAACGACTGGTTGGCTTCAGGTCGTGATTGACCGCGACACCGCGCTACCGCCCGAATGGCGAAATTGGTAGACGCATGGGACTTAAAATCCCCCGCTCGTAAGGGCGTGCCGGTTCGATTCCGGCTTCGGGCACCATATATATCAAGGGCTTGCGTGATTTTATCGCGCGGGCCCTTGTTCGTTTCTGGTCCGCAATTATTGGATTGGTCCGCAATTCACTTGGTTGGCGAGACTTTTTCCTCTTTCGGTGCGGTTGTAGTGTTCGGTCATCACGACGGTCGTATGCCCAAGTTGATCCCGGGCCTGCAAAATATCGCCGCTTGATCCGGCCTTGTCTGTGGCTGCTTTGGCCCGCAAATCACGCATCTGAAATTGCGCCTTGTCGATCCCGGCTTTCTCCCTGGCCAGATCAAAGCCACCTCTGAGCATCGGATAGGTCAGTGGTTGGCCGGTGTCGATCACGACCAAACGAGTGGACCTATCCGCGATGCGTCAGCAGTTTGGGCGATCAATGAGCTTGAGCCGGAGCAGGCTAAATTGCTCCGAATTAATGAATGGCTCGGAGAAGAGGTGGTCCGCTTTAAGTCTTACGATATCCCCGAAGCATAAAAGCAACTGATGTTTCAATAGGGTCATAAGTAATCTCAATGCCAAGCGTGATGTTTTTCGATCACGCTCGTATTGTTGGTAAGACCGTGCAGTGTGCTTGAATTAATGGCCTCGGTTAGCTTTTCGCTCCATAAGTAATCGACCAATCTCGTCATATGCTATCTGGCCTGCGTGGTCGATGTTTTTTTGACTGATAGCAATGTATGGGGCGTTGGGGGTGAGTGGGACTACTGCATCGCGCTCATCACTCATGAAGATAACTTGCAGTGCCACCTTGCGCGAAATAAGTTTTTCTAGGTTGTTCAGTCTGCTCGGCGGTAGTTCTTTTCCGTTTTGAAAGCCTATAATTAAAAAGTCTATGAATGGGATCTCATTGTCCCGTTCGAGGAAACCTTCCATAAGCCCTGTACTTCCTTTAACTCTCATTTTTCGGAAATGATCGGCAATACTGTGGCAACCATGAAAGGCCGATCCATTCTCCTGAAGGGTGAGCATTGCGAAAGTGGCACCAAGCCATTGCTTGTAATCATAAGCACTTGGTTGCAGCATCTCGCTTGGAATGCATGATTCGATAAATTGCTTTCCAATGCGTGTGATTTTTTCTTCGGCGATGAATTTGTTCTGGTACAAGAAGTGGATGTCCATCCCTCGTGCGCTAAAAGGGTCGTGGTTCTTTAATAGTTCTTTTGTCGTCATGTCCCAGTTGCCGAGTGTGGGCATGATTCTGTGGCTTTCGATAACGTGTATGTTGGCAAGTAGGTCGAGTTGGTCCCAAGTTATTTCTTTGAGTTTTAAGATAAATAATCTCTTGTATTCTTTTGGTGTTTTATTTGTGGCTATTGACTTTGCCAGATTCCCGTACAGTTCACTTTTTTCTTCCTCAATATCTGCAAGGCATGCGCTAAAAAGAGCATGGTAGTCTGCAGCGTCTAAATCCGCATCGGCTGGAGTTTCGCTTTGACTCTTGTCGTCACTCAGAAGAAGGCGGCGGTGAAATTTATATGCTTTCTTTTCGCTTTGTTCACTTATGTAGTCTCGAACAAATGATGCGCCAATTTTTGCAAAAGTATATATTTTGTCTGCTCCGGGTATTCCACTGTAGGTGAGCCCGGTTTCAATTATTAAGTCGGCTATTTTGATTTTTTTGCTAGTCATTGTGCGTCTCGTAGGACTGAGTATTCAGCATCCTAAAACCCCTCGTTCCCCGCCACACCTGCCGGCTAAATGTGTCGAGCTTTCTGCATCCATCTTCATTGCGTCAGTCGCTCTGCTGTTTTGTGCGTACAAACACACAAACGGACCCCAATACAGCCCCCAATTGATTGCAGTCACGTACCTGCACCGCTGGAGGCCTTGAAAATAGTGGAGCGGGTGATGGGAATCGAACCCTCGTTATCTGCTTGGGAGCTGAAAACGAATTGAGCCTGAGGGAGTGGTTAGTGCAGGTCGGTACTTTAATATCTCTTTTTCAATTGTTCACTAGCTATTTCTTCAATAGTGTTTTTCGAGAATGCCATTCCGTTAAAAGAGCTAAATAGTTCTCCTACTACTTCAGGAATCAAAGAGGGTATTGAAGAAGGTGCCACGTCTAATGGGATATTTATATGGCTGACAATCTCATTGTCGCCACAGATCCTTCCAGGGGAAATATAGCGTCCAACATCAAAAGACGTCAGATTTCGATCCGCCAGTCCGCTCCAACGAAAGGCGAATTCTAAATACGTTTTATCACCCTCAAAGCCCATAGATTTTGCGAATGAAATTGCAACGGAAATAGCTTCCGCTATATTTATGATCGCAATGTCCATGCCGAAGGCCGAATTCGGTGGGTTGCCTTTCGAAACGGCAATAGCATCCTCCCAAAGAACTCGAGTATGGTAAAAACTACCTGGAGGTTCAACCCTCCAATAATCTAAATGCGGTCTAATGAAATTTCCAACGTAGTCTTCAATGAGAGCTTCCCATCCATTTGCACGTGTCCTGGGTCTGTCAGTCGCCACTTGGAAGCCACGAGTATCCATCCAAAGTGGCCAGCCCGAATGATGAGGGTTAGCGTACATAAAAGAAGACAAGAAATTATCGTCTGATCGAACTGTATCCCTTTCTTGTGTACTGCTGATGATAAAAGCTACCTCAAAACGTCCATTGCCTAAATCGCGGGCATTATCAGCTTTTGGAGCATCTAGAAATCGTTGGCGGCATTGGTTCATGAATGCATCAACTACCGCTGTTTCAGGCTCAATCGGCTGACCGCCGAGGTGTGCGAGCAGTCCAGGAATATCTAATCCCGTAAGATGGCGTCTGACGAAGTTTCCGATGTCAGCTTCCCGATTGTCGAAGCATACATTCATTATTTGCGGCCAATCGCTAAAAAGTGCAGCAGCGGTGCTGGGCGTATTATTTGCTCGTAGGGTGCGAACATATACCGTGTCTTGTTTTACTAAATCTCGTGGTGGTGAACTCATGTCTTGCAAACGGCATTTTGCCGCAACGGGTGTGAGTACTCCTGGGGGAATAACTATAAATGGAAAGCGAGCCCCTTGAAAATTTCCGAATTGAACAACTATTTCGAAAGTCTCTGACGAATATTTTGTAATAAGTGCCTGAATTGTGTCTTGATGAAATCTCTCGTCTATATTATCCGGGACGTCCGGCTTTAGTGGGATTCCATCGTCGGAAATCCCAATTCCTAAGTATCCACCATTTAGATTTCTTAATGCGATAGCGGCCTTGATTATTTTCGACTTTCCTTCTGGCGTTGAAGGATCAATCCACGCCTTGAGTTCAATGTTCAAACTTTCTCTAGGTGCTAGTAAAAACTGATCTAAGTCCATTTGGTGTCCGTAATAAAGTTTAGACGATGAGGTTGGAGTAATAATTCTCTTCTGCGAGTCTAAATAATGTCGACTCTGGTAAAAGCAATTGTGTAGTGTCCCTCGTGCTCAGAACTTCGCCAGATAGTGACAGGTTTCGAGAGTAATGATGCATGACTAACACCAATAGAGCTCCAAGAGCATTGAGTGCATTCTTTAGCGTTGCTTCATAAAAGCAGGTGTCTCTCTGATGCTTGACATTGTTGTAGCTCCGCCACCACAAAGGGTTCTGGCCGTCAGCCCAGTTAGACCACGGACGAAATGAAAGACCGTAGCGAGGAACAAAAACTTCAGTCGCCGGCAGGTCGGGAAGCGCTTGCAAGAGTGCAGTTCTGTAGTGGTTGATGTTTCCTCTCGCGGCATCCGGGGAAATTTGTGCACAAACGAGCTTAGCGACAACATCCACCTCAGACGCAGCCGCAAAAAGTAGATGAGCGAGCTCTAGGGAGAACACGGAAAGGTTTGCTTCGCAAAATTCGATATAGCGAGAAAGAACATCCATGTCGCGTTCCAGAGCTAAAAAGTAGTTCCAGTGAAGCTTCGTTTGAGTGATTGCGATAGACACGGTGCATCCTCCGTTTGCAGTGCCGATCCGTCTCGATCAGCAACACCGTTTGGTGCACTTCTCTATGGTGCTACCGCGTCACTACGGCGAGCACCGCTGTGGCGGGCTGATCGCCAGCACCGCGATCTACGCAGACGATCAAATTTAGGTTTTGGTGGAAATTTGGCGGTAACGTCGATTCACATCTAATGTGAAAGCTCATGCGGGTGCAGGAGTTGTTGTTCTAAAGGGAGAGAGTTATGAAGTCAGTTGTTTGGGTGAGTGATCGTACTGAACTGAAATCCATCGACATCAATACTGTTGGTGCGGCGTTTCTAAATGAATCAGGAAGGGAGGGTAATTTTTCCTGGAGACCCGGCGACTTCAGCGCGCGGTTTAGTGCTGACCCTCTTGAAGGGGTTTATGTAAAGTCCAGTAACTCTGCGGTTTCTGGTGCTTGGGTCAGAGCATATGAAGGACCGGTTTCAGCGAAGTGGTTTGGCGCAAAGGGTACTGGGGTGGGTAATGATACCCAAGCGATCCAGGGTGCAATCAATCTGGTCGAGAGCCTCGGGGTGGGGAATTACTGGAGCACCTACTTCGGAGAGGTCGTTCTGCCAAGTGGTGACTATCCGGTGACCGGTTTGGTAGTAAAGCGGCCCATCGTTTTTGGCGGGGCTGGCGCGCAATCATGCTCTATCAGCCTTCTAAACGGCTCGAACGCCAACGTCGTCACGCTAAAAGCCCCTGAAGCGCAGATTCCTGTAAGCGATACGTTTCGTTACTCGGCAAGATTGAAAGGTTTTGCAATTAACGGGAACGCCGGGGGGCAGACGGGAACTAGCAACGGCATATATATAGAGAATAGCAGTTACGATATCAGCGCCCGATATGACGGTTCTGCTTTGATTGAAGATGTAATTGTTAGGGCGACAAAAGATGTTGGGATTTACATCGGAATTAACCGTAATTATGGGGCGATGAGGTGCGTGGCAGTTGTTTATTGCCGGATCGGTGTGCAGAACAATGCGTATGACTGGCGGATAACCGATTGTGATTTTGGCAATTCGTCTGGGCCTGCCTATTGGCAGTTTATGGCTGGGGCGACCCACATTATCGGAACGAATGTTTATATGAGTTCAAACGATAGCGGGCTAGTGATTTCAGCTAATGTGAATGCTCCATGTATGATCAGTGGGTGCTACATAGACAGTCATGCTATGAATGGTGTCTATGTGGAAGGGAATGGTTCGCCTGGGACTCGACATGTTATTTCTGGTAATATCTTCAGAGATAATTCGGCCTCTGTTGATGATACGTATGCACACATTTTTTCAAAAAACCTAAAGGGCTCCTCGTTTATGAATAATTGTTTTGTTTCAACAAATACGTCAAAGCGTGCCGCCTATCTTGTTTATTCCGATCTGTCGAAAAATTTGGTGTGGTCTGCAAGTTATGAGGCCACTCCTGGTGCGGGGCGCCCATATGTGAAGGCAGTGTGTAATGATATGAGCTCGCTCATCAGTTAAATATTAAAAGTGTATTGCCGCTCCAGAACGAGCGGCTTTTTATTGCCCGGAGGAAGTATCGTCGCAGTACAACAGCTCGAAATCCACGGTACCAAGTGCGATCGGACAAGCCCAAGACCCCGGAGGCGCCTGACAGTCTGCGCTCAGTAGCCGTGGAAAAAGTTTGCGCAGGCACTCGTATATGTAATTCCTGATCGTCAACAATCGAGGCGTGAGCGTCGAACGGCTGGGGCTGGTCGATAGGCAGCCTGCCGTCGAGGGGAATGATTAGGAAGTTTCCGGGAGTTTTTCGCATTTATTCAGGTAGTACGCGTCATCGTTAGCGTCCAACGCGAGCAAGCCGCAAGCGGGCGCTCGCTCCAAAGTGCTGTGCTCGCTTAAATGAGCAGCATTACGCCCTTAGCGGCTTTTTTTGTTTAGGGTCACTTCGCCACCGCCGTCATCAGCAGCTTGCGAATCTCCCCGGTAATCGCGCTTTTGGTGCCTTGCTCCAATATCCCCACCCGGCGTACCGCCAAGTCGCCGGGCAGCGGCAGCACTCGCAGGCTGGGGTCCTTGTGCCAGTCGAAGTTTTTCAGCAAGGGCACGATTGCCACGCCGACTTGTTGGCGAACAAGGTCGGCGATGCCGATGATGGAGTTCAGTTCGAGAATTTCCAACGGCTCGACGGACTCACTCTTGATGATTGCCTGTACCTTGCGCCCGACTGCCGTGGACCTGTCGTAGCGAATAAACGGCTGGGTTCTCAACAGTTCCACGGCGTCGTCAATGCCGGCGGTTTGCGTGGCATTGGCGAGCATGACGATCGGTTCGTTGTAGAGCAGGGTCCAGCTCAATCCATCGAAGTTTTGCCGCGCGGTCTCGATCAACAGCGCGGCGTCGAGCTTGGCGGCATGCACCAGGTTGACCACTTCGTCGGAGCGGGCAGTCATCAAGTTGACCGATATCCTCGGGTGCAGTTTTTTCAGTTGCACCAGGCAATTGGCGAGCAGGCCCATGCCGGAGGTAATGCCGCCGATGGACACTTCACCTTCCATTGCCACGCCTTCGGGCGCTTCGGCGATCATTTGCTCGTAGTCCGCCAGCAGGCGCTTGGCTTTGGGCAGCAACAACACCCCGTCGCGGCTCAGTTTGATCTGCCGATGACTGCGGTCGAACAGCGGTCGGCGCATCTCTTCTTCGAGGGCGCGCATTTGCTGGCCGACCGCGGCATTGGTCAGGGCCACGCGGTCGGCGGCGGCGGCAAAGCTGCCGTATTCGGCGACGGCGATAAAGGTCTTGAAAAAACGAATACTGCTCATGGAAAGGGCCGTAGTCAGGGGTATCGCTGCATCGTAAAGGTTTTGTTTACTCAAACTAAAGTTTAATTAGTTTTTCTTTTTATAGCCTCCGCCCAATACTCATTCCCGAACTGACTCGGCGAACTTTCCACATGAGCAATTTAGATTCCACGTTAGATAACAACCCCGAACAACTGGCCCTGCGTGCTGCCAAGAGCGTGTATCACCTCGGTGCTACCACCGTGTATTCACACACCGAAGACAGCCGTTTTGCCTACACCCTCTACGTGCCTGAAGCGATTGAGGACAGCAGCCGGCCAGTGGACCTGGTGGTCTCGCTGCACGGCTCGACCCGGGCGATGGAGATCTATCGCAATGGCTTCGCGGAATTTGGCCGTTGGAACGATTGCGTGATTCTGTCCCCACTGTTCCCGGTCGGCGTCCTGGGTGACAACAATGGGGACGGCTACAAGCAGTTGGTCGAGGGCGATATCCGCTACGACCAGGTCCTGCTCGACATGATCGCCGGCGTCGGTAAACGTTATGGTCGGCGCTTCGATACCTTTGCGCTGTTTGGTTATTCCGGTGGCGGACAATTCACTCATCGATTCTGCTACTTGCACCCCGAGAAACTCTGGGCAGCGTCCATCGGTGCGCCGGGATCGGTGACTTTGCTGGATGCCGATCAGGATTGGTGGGTAGGGGTGCGGGACTTCGCGGCGCGATTCGGCAAACCGCTGAACCTGCAAGCCTTGCAGCAACTGCCGGTGCACATGGTGGTGGGTGACTCGGACCTCGAGACCTGGGAGATCACCCACCGCGAAGGTGGCAAACACTACATGGCCGGTGCCAACGCCGCCGGACGTACACGCCCGGAACGCCTGGCCAGCTTGCAGGCAAGTTTCCAAGCCGCTGGCGTACAGGTGCACTTCGACCTGTTACCCAACGTGGCTCACCAGGGCATCAAGGCCATGCCGGCGGCCCAGGACTTTTTCGCCAAGGTGCTGCGGCACAAGCGCAGCCTTGGCTGATACAGCACTGCCAGATGCACTCAGAACAGGCCGTATAACAATAACTAAGGATTCACTCATTCTGATGCCGGTCCTGCCTTGGCCTTCGCCACTGACCGGAATACTTCTTCAAGGAGTCGTTCTCCCGTGAATAATTACGTAAAGACCGCGCTCGTCGTCGCGATGTCGACATGCACAGTGTCCCTTGCCGTTGCGCAAGACAAGGTCATCAATGTGGGCCTCAATGGCGATATCCGCAGCACCGACCCAGGCGTCAACCGCGACGACAATACCGATGCGGTCATGATGCATATCGTCGAAGGGCTGGTGGCGTATCGCGAAGACACCAGCATCGCGCCGATGCTGGCCAGCGCGGTGGATGTCTCGCCGGACGGCCTGCGCTACACCTTCACCCTGCGCGATGGGGTGCACTTTCAAAATGGCCAGTTGTTGACGGCCAAGGACGTGCAATGGACCTGGCAGCGCTACCTTGACCCCAAGACCCAGTGGCGCTGCCTGGCGGAGTTCGATGGCCGTGGCGCGGCCAAGATCGTCGATGTCTCCACCCCCGACGCGCAGACCGTGGTGTTCCAACTGGACCAGGCCAATGGCTTGTTCCTGGCTGCGATGGCCCGCCCGGATTGCACCGGCAGCGGCATTCTGCATCCGGACTCCCTGGCGGCCGATGGCAGTTGGCGCGCCCCGATTGGTACCGGTCCATTCACCTTGGGCAAATGGCAAAAGGGCCAGTACGTCGAGCTGGATCGCTTCAAGGATTACTCCCCGCGGGCCGAGGCCGAGGCGGACGGGTACACCGGCAACAAGCAGGCGTTTGTCGACAAGGTGCGTTTCGAGGTGATCCCCGATTCGGCGTCGGCCAAGGCTGCGCTGCTGTCGGGTGGCGTGGACCTGCTGCCGGACGTGACGGCGATGGATGCCGCAGAACTCAAGAAGGTCAAGAACCTGCAGATCCAGGTCAGCCCGATCATGACCATCAGCGGCCTGTTGTTCCAGACCCGTGACCCACTGCTCAAGGACGTGCGCATTCGTCGTGCGGTGGCGCTGTCCCTGGATTACGCGCAGATGGTGGCGGCGTTGTCCGATGGTTTGTCGGTGGTCAACAACTCGGTGATTCCGACCGCCAGCCCGTACTACGACGCCACTGCGCACCAGGGTTACAGCTACAACCTCGACGAGGCCCGGCGCCTGTTGAAAGAGGCGGGTTACGCCGGTGAAAAGATCCGCATGTTGGTCAACAAGCGCTACCCGCAGATGTTCGACATGGGCTTGCTCAGCCAGGCCATGACCCAGGCGGCGGGGCTCAATATCGAGATGGAGACCCTGGAGTGGGGCACGCAGTTGGAGCGCTACCAGACCGGCAGCTACCAGATGATGTCGTTCTCTTATTCTGGGCGTTTCGACGCGGCGCAAAGCTATGAATCGGTGATCGGCGACAAGCACAAGGAACCGCGCAAAGTCTGGGACAACCCCGAGGCCCTGGCGATATTGCGTGAGGTCCAGCGCGAGGTCGACCCTGCCAAGCGCCAGCCGCTGTTCGACAAGCTGCATACCTTGATGCTCAAGGATGTGCCAATGGTGGCCATCTACAACGGTACCGCCATCGGCGCGATGGGCAAGCGCGTTGAAGGGTACCGCTCCTGGCCCGTTGCCAAGCCGCGCCTGTGGGGCGTGAAGCTGGCCGACACTTCCAAGTAAGGCGTACCACTATGTTTCGATTCATCTTGCACAGGCTCGGCATGGCGGTGCCGACCCTACTGCTGATCTCGGTGATTGTATTTGCCTTGATCCGCCTGATTCCCGGCGACCCCGCCTTGCTGATGCTGGGCGACATGGCCGACCCGCAAAGCCTCGCCGACATGCGTAGCAGCCTGGGGCTGGACCACTCGGTGCCGACCCAGTACCTGACCTGGATCAAGTCGGTGCTCAGTGGCGACCTTGGGGTGTCCATCAGCAGTCGCCAGCCCGTGTTGGAGTTGCTGGTCGAGCGTTTCAGCGTCAGCGCCACGGTGGTGCTCGTCGCGGTGTTGCTGGCGACCCTGCTCGCGGTACCGGTGGGCTTGCTCGCGGCCTGGAAGCAAAACAGCGCGATGGACCTGGGCCTGGTGGCAACGGCGACCTTGCTGTTGTCGGTGCCGAGCTTCTGGCTGGGCTTGTTGCTGCTGTATGTGTTCGGCATCCAGTTGGGTTGGTTGCCGGTGATCGGCTACGTTGGCTTCGCCAGCGATCCCATGAAGGCGGTGACCTATGTGGTGCTGCCGATCATTACCCTGACCCTGGTGGAATTCGGCGCCATTGCGCGGATGGCACGGGCCAGCACCATTGAAGTGTTGCGCCTGGAGTACATCGCCCATGCACGGGCCAAGGGATTGTCAGAGGGCGCGGTGCTGTGGAACCACGCCCTGCGCAATGCGTTTGCGCCGACCTGGACCCTGATCGGCCTGATCCTGGGCAATCTGCTCGGCGGCATTGCAGTCCTGGAAACCGTGTTCACCTTGCCCGGCATCGGCCGGTTGATGGTCGATGCGATCTTCTCCCGCGACTATCCGGTGCTGCAGGGTTGCCTGCTGCTGATCACCTGCATCTATGTGTTGGTCAACCTGTTGGTGGATCTGGTGTATCCGCTGTTCGATCCAAGGGTGAAGCTATGAACCTCAAGACTCCTGCCTTGCCGAGCGGGCTGGATACCCGGCCTCGACGGAGCTGGCGTTACCCGCCGTTGAATGCCTTGATCGGCGGCAGTTTACTCGCGGCACTGGTATTGCTGGCGTTGCTCGGCGTGGTGTGGACACCTTATGACCCGCTCAAGCTGGACTTGTTGTCGCGCCTGCACGCGCCGAGCGCTGCACACTGGCTGGGCACCGACGAGTTCGGCCGTGACGTGTTCAGCCGCTTGATCATTGGGGCACGCACCAGCCTGTGGATCAGCCTGCTCTCGGTGAGCGTGGCGGTTATCTGCGGCACGGTGATCGGCATGCTCGCCGGTTACCTGCGCGGCTGGACCGACCGCGTGCTGATGATGCTCAACGATGCGCTGCTGGCGTTTCCCGGGATCCTCATGGCCCTGGGCATCATGGCGATCGTGGGGGCCAGCCAGTACGGAATCGTGCTCGCCCTGGGTATCGCCTACACCCCCTCGGTGGTCCGGGTGGTGCGTGGCAGCGTGTTGTCGTTGCGTGAGCTGGAGTTCATCGAGGCCTCACGGGTGATCGGCAACTCAGAGCTGTACACCATGTTCCGCCACATCACCCCCAACTGCCTGGCGCCGTTGTGTGTGTTGGCCACCAGCATGTTCGGCTGGGCCTTGCTCTCGGAGAGCGCGCTGAGCTTCCTTGGCCTGGGCGTGCCACCGCCGGCTGCCACCTGGGGCAGCATGCTCTCGGCAAGCCGCACCTACATCTCGACGGCACCGTGGCTGGGGATCTTCCCGGGCATCTTTATCAGCCTGACGTTGCTGGCTATCAATCTGTTCGGCGATGCCTTGCGCGATCGTCTCGACCCGCGCATGAGGAAATGAGCATGAGCGTTTCAGTGCCACTACTGGCCGTTGAAAATCTACAGATTCGTGTCGGTACAGACGGTCCGCTGGCTGTCGACGACTTCAGCTTCACCATGGCTCCCGGGGAAATCGTTGCACTGGTGGGTGAGTCCGGCAGTGGCAAGACCATGGCTGCACGCGCGGCCATTGGCTTGCTGCCAGCGCCGATGAACGTGTGTGGCGGGCAAATCATCTTCCAGGGTGAACCGTTGGAGCCCGGCAATGCCAAGGCGATGCGTGGGGTGCGCGGCGCGCGGATCGGCATGGTGTTCCAGGAACCGATGGTCTCGCTCAACCCCGCGCTGACCATTGGCCGGCAGATGAGCGAGGCGCTCAAGTTGCACACCGAGTTGGACGCGGCGACGATCCGTCAGCGTTGCAGCGATATGCTGCAGCGCATCGGTATCAAGGACGCCGAGAAATGCCTGGCATCCTATCCGCACCAGTTCTCCGGTGGCATGCGCCAACGCATTATGCTCGCCTCGGTGATGCTGCTGCGCCCGGCGCTGTTGATTGCTGACGAGCCGACCACGGCACTCGATTGCCTGGCACAACTGGACGTGATCGAGTTGATGCTGGAGCTGACCCGCGAGCAGGGCACCGCCATTCTGTTCATCAGCCATGACCTGTCCCTGGTGGCGCGTTATGCCCACAAGGTGGTGGTGATGCGTGCGGGCAAGGCGGTGGAGCAGGGCCGAATCGAAGACATCCTGTTCGCGCCGAAGGCCGACTACACCCGCCAGTTGCTTGAAGCGCTGCCACGGCGCGGCGCGCTGGTGCCATTGCCAGCGGCCGAAAGTGCGCTGTTGCAGGTCCAGGATGTGTGCATCGAACATCCGGGGCCGCGCAGCTTTTGGGGGCGCAGCGTGCCCAAGCGGGTGGTGCATTCGGTGAACCTGAGCATCGCACCGGGCGAGACCCTGGCGTTGGTCGGTGGCAGTGGTTCGGGCAAGACCACCCTCGGCCGTGCCGTGGTCGGGTTGGTTACGCCATGCGCCGGGTCGATCCTGTTCCAGGGCGTGGATATCCTCAAGGCCGCCAACCGTGCGCACCGCCTGCAATGCCAGATGATTTTCCAGGACCCGTATTCATCCCTCGATCCGCGCATGACCGTGGGCCAGATCATCGCCGAGCCACTGCGCCATGAACCGGGCCTGACGGCTGCGCAAAAACGCCAGCGGGTCACCGACACACTGCTCGACGTAGGCTTGCCCGAGCAGTTCCGTGAGCGCTTTGCCCATCAACTCTCGGGTGGCCAGCGCCAGCGCGTGGCGATTGGCCGAGCGCTGGTCCGGCGGCCGAAACTGGTGATTGCCGACGAGCCGATTTCGGCGTTGGACATGACCATTCAAAAGCAGATTCTGGAGTTGTTCGAGCGCCTGCAGCGTCAATACGGGTTCGCCTGCCTGTTCATCTCCCACGACCTGTCGGCGGTGGAGCGCATTGCCCATCGCGTGGCAGTGATGAACCAGGGTGAGGTGGTGGAAATGGGCCCGCGCGAGAGGATTTTCGACACTCCACAACACCCTTACACCCGCCGGCTGCTCGCGGCGGCCAGCCCCTTGGAAAAACGTGCGGATGGCAGTTACCGCCTCCGTGCCAGCGTGATTTAGGTACTGCAACACCCCAGGCCTGTGCTGTGCAAACCCACCCTTCGTCAATCGCTGATTGGCGAAGCAGGCGAAGCCATGGCCGAAGAAAACAAAAACAACTCCACTCAACCTGTCTGCCAGGAACCTACACATGAATATCCGCTTCAACACAGTCCTCGCCAGTGCCAGTGTCATGGGCGCCGGTTTCATGCCCTTGTTTGCCCAGGCTGACTTCGTCGCCGACAGCAAGGCTGCGCTTGAACTGAAGAACTATTACTTCAACCGCGACTATCGCGAGTCCAGCGGCCAGAGCAAGCGCGCCGAGTGGGCACAGGGGTTCACCCTCAACGTCCAATCGGGTTTTACCGAAGGCACCGTCGGTTTTGGCCTCGACGCGGTTGGCATGTTCGGGATGAAGCTCGATTCGAGCCCGGACAACTCGGGCACCGGGCTGTTGTCCCGCTCAAGCGTCGCCGAACCGGGCGCCCCCAGCTATGCCCGCCGTGCCCACGACAACTACTCCAAGCTCGGCGTCACCGGCAAGGCGCGCCTGGCGCAAAGCGAGCTGCGTGTGGGCTATATGGTGCCTGACCTGCCCACCCTGCAACCGAACCTCAGTCGTCTGTTCCCGCAGAGTTTCAGCGGCACCGCGCTGACCTCCAGGGACATCGACCAGTTGACCCTGACCGTGGGGCAACTGGACCAGGTCAAGCAGCGCGATTCGACCAACTACGAAGACATGGGCCTCACCAGCCAGTACGGCGCGTACAAAAGCAGCGCCAAAAGCGATGAGTTCCGCTACGCCGGCGGTGAGTACAAGCTGACGCCTAACACCATCGCCACCTACCAGTTCGCGCAATTGGAGAGCTTGTACCGCCAGCACTACCTGGGCTTGAAAAACAGCTTCAAGTGGGGCCCCGGCACGTTCAAGACGGACGTCCGCTACTTCGACGCGAGCGAAGATGCCGCAGGGCTGGCCGGCAAAGTCGATAACCGTGCGTTGAGTACGCGTGTGGGCTATGGCCTGCATGGCCACAACCTGAGTGGCGGTTACCAGGAGCAGTACGGTTCGACGCCGTTCACCTATGTCGACGGCACCAACACGTACCTGTTCACCGAGTACCAACTGGCGAACTTCTCCCAGACCGGCGAGCGCGTCTGGCACGCCCGCTATGACTATGACTTCGCCACGCTGGGCATTCCCGGCCTGCTGTTCTCGACCCGTTATGCCAAGGGCGACAACGCCAAGGTCATTGGCTTCGACGGCGAAGGGCGCGAGTGGGAACGCGATTTGAGTCTCGGCTATGTCGTGCAGAGCGGCACTTTCAAGGACGTGTCGCTGCGTTGGCAGAACGCTAGCGCCACCAGCAACTTCGCCCGTGACACCAATGAAAACCGAGTGATCGTC
Source organism: Pseudomonas sp. P5_152 (assembly GCF_033989915.1). NCBI lineage: Bacteria > Pseudomonadati > Pseudomonadota > Gammaproteobacteria > Pseudomonadales > Pseudomonadaceae > Pseudomonas > Pseudomonas sp. P5_152. Next base: position 5,588,741 of record NZ_JASFAH010000002.1, read on the forward strand.
GGCTACACCGTGGCGCTCTGGTAGCAGTGACGGCGTGCAGCAGGGTCAGCCTGGTGCACGCCCTGGCAATGGAAATGAGGGGATAGATCAGATGACGAGTTTGCCGTTGCGGCGGGCATTGCCCAGCCAACAACGCGTATCGGCGCGTGGCGTGAGTGAGTTCATCGATGCGGTGAACGCTGCGGGCCTTCAGTTGCACAGTTTCATGCTGTACCGCGACGGTGCGGTGGTGGCTGAAGCATTTTGGGCGCCTTACCGTGCCGACCGACTCCATGTGCAGCATTCGGCAACCAAGAGCTGGGTGTCCATGGCCATTGGGCTATTGGTTGATGACGGCGTGCTGTCACTGGACGCCAAGGTGGTGGATTTTTTCGCCGCCGACTGCCCGAAACCGGTCAGCGCCAACCTGGCCGCCATGACCGTGGGCGATTTGCTGACCATGCGCACCGGGCATCGCCAGGGTATTTCTGGCGGGGCCTGGCGGGGGCGCAGTGAAAGTTGGGTGAAGTTGTTCCTCAATGAGCCGGTTGCAGACCTGCCAGGGCAGCACTTCATCTACAGCAGCGCGTCGAGCTTCATGCTCTCGGCCATTGTCAGCGTGGTCAGCGGCCAAACTGCGTTCGAGTTGTGCAACACCCGTCTGTTCCAACCCATGGGCATGGGCCGCATCGAGTGGGACCTGGCACCGGGTGGCTTCAACACGGGTGGCAATGGCTTGAGTTGCAGCACCGAGGATTTGCTCAAGTTCGGCGTGCTGCACTTGCAGCAAGGTAACTGGGAGGGGCAACAATTACTTTCCAGAGAGTGGGTGGCGCAGGCCACGCGCGGGCACGTCGACGATGTATGGATGGGTGCCTTCGATGGCAAGCGCTACCTGGGTCGCGACGAGTCGAGCAACGCAGCTGTGACGCGCCGCGAGGGCTATGGCTACCAGTGGTGGATGACCCTGCACGGTGGCTATTACGCCTCCGGGGTGTTTGGCCAGCAGTGCATTGTGCTGCCGCAACACAACGCGGTGATTGCGTTTACCGCAGGGCTGCCATTGGGTGAAAGGCGCCTGCATAGCCTGCTGTGGGAGCACCTGGTGCCGGCGTTGGGCGTGCCCGGCGACTGCGCGGCAGATGCCGATCTTGCCGCGAAGTTGGCCAATCAACGGCGGCCGGTTATGACTGGTGCGTCGGCCTCGCCGCGTCAGGCGCAGTTCAGCGGCACGTTTGTGATGGAGGCCAATGAAGATCAGGTCAGCACGATACGCCTGGAGTTTGGCCCCGACCATTGCGACTTTTACCTCACCGACCCGCGTGGCACCCACTGCATTCGCGCAGGCCTGGCCGACGGTATCGAAAGCCAGACCAGCATGACCGGACACTATCTACATCACCAATACCAGCCGCAAATCACCCCGGTGGTGGCGCAGGCGCGCTGGACCGAGGACGGCGCGTTGAGCATGACCTGGCAATTTGTCGAAACCGCCTTTTGTGACCACGTCACTTGCCGCATCGAGCGCGGCAGCTTGTCTGTGGACCGCCGCGTCAACGTTAACGCTGGCCCGTTGCAGCGCCCGACGCTGACCGGCCATCCAACCAGTACTTTGCAGGAGTCGCTATGAACGATCTGTCCAACCCATCAGGTTCCCGGTCCAGCGCGTTCTGGGCACCGTTTACCCCGATGCGCCAGTTCCAGCAGCAACCGATGATGTTCGCCAGCGCCGACGGCATGTACTACACCACCACCGATGGCCGGCGGGTACTCGATGCGATGGCGGGGTTGTGGTGCGTCAACGCCGGACATGGCCAGGCAAAAATCGTCGAGGCGATTCGCGAAGCGGCGGGGCGCCTGGACTTTGTCTCCTCATTCAAGATGAGCCATCCCCACGCCCTGGAGATGGCCGAGCGTTTGATCGAAATCAGCCCGGCCGGCATCGAGCAGGTGTTCTTCACCAACTCAGGTTCCGAGGCGGTCGACACTTCGCTGAAAATTGCTCGGGCCTATCACCAGGCCCGGGGCGACAGCCGCCGGACCAAGTTTATCGGGCGGGCCAAGGGTTACCACGGCATGGGCTTTGGCGGGCTGTCGGTGTCGGGTATCGGCCGGCAGAAACGTGAGTTTGGCCCGCTGCTGGGGGAGGTGTCACACCTGCCGCTGCCTTATGACGCGCAGATGCGTTTCAGCGCGGGACTGCCACAGCAGGGCGCCAGTTATGCCGATGCACTGTCACAGCTGCTGGAGATCCAGGACCCGAGCACCGTGGCCGCGGTGATCGTTGAGCCGGTGACTGGCTCCGGCGGTGTCTACCCGCCGCCCCAGGGTTACTTGCAACGCCTGCGCGAGATTTGCACCCGGCACGGCGTGCTGTTGATTTTCGACGAAGTGATTACCGGCTTTGGCCGTGTCGGGGCCAGCTTTGCCGCTCAAGCCTTCGGCGTGACACCGGACCTGATCACCACGGCGAAAGGCCTGACCAACGGCGCCGTACCCATGGGCGGTGTGCTGGTCAGCGGCGCGGTGTATGCAGCGTTCATGGCCGGGCCAACCAATGTCATCGAGCTGATGCACGGCTACACCTATTCGGCGCATCCATTGGCGTGTGCGGCCGGGTTGGCGACCATCGAGTTGCATCGTGAATTGGGCATCAATCAACACGTCAACGCGGTCAGCGGGCTCTGGCAGTCAGCCGCGCTGACGCTCCGCGGTGTTGGCCCGGTGCTCGACGTACGCACCGTCGGTTTGCTCTGCGCCGTCGAACTCGAACCGCGCCCCGGTGCCGCCGGTGCACGTGGCAGCGAAGTGGCGCAGTGGTGCTTCGAGCACGGCGTACTGGTGCGCGGCTCGGGCGATACCATCGTGATTTCGCCGCCGCTGGTGATCAGCCCGCAGGAGATCGCCCAGGTGTTCGACACCTTGGCGGATGCGTTGCAACAGGTCGCCTGATGGGAGTCGATGGCATGTCCGATTTGTTTGAGTTCTACATCGACGGCGCCTGGGTCAAACCCCATGGCGAAACCGTCGAAACAGTGGTGAACCCGTCCACCGAGCAGGCGGTGGCGCGCATCATCCTCGGTGACGCGCAGGATGTGGACCGTGCAGTCAGTGCGGCCCGCCAGGCGTTCCCGGCGTTTGCCGCGAGTTCGCTGCAAGCGCGTATCGACCTGCTGCAGCGCATTATCGAAGGCTACCAACGCCACAGCGAAGCGTTGATCGAAGCGGTTCACCTGGAGATGGGCGCGCCGCTGTCCCTGGCCCGCAGTGCCCATGTGCCGGCGGGGCTGGGCCATCTGACGCAGGCGCTGCAGGTGTTGCGCGAGTACCGCTTCGAACGGCGCCTGGGCAATACGCTGGTGGTGCGCGAGCCGATTGGCGTATGCGCCCTGATCACGCCCTGGAACTGGCCGCTCAATCAACTCACCTGCAAGCTCGCGCCCGCCCTCGCGGTGGGTTGCACCGTGGTCCTCAAGCCGAGTGAGCGCGCGCCGCTGTCGGCGCTGATCCTCGCGCAAATCCTGCATGAGGCCGGGGTGCCCAAAGGCGTGTTCAACCTGGTCAACGGCGACGGCCCTGGCGTGGGTACCGCGCTGGCACGCCATGCCGACGTGGACATGGTGTCCTTTACCGGCTCGACCGGCGCTGGCATTGCCGTGGCGAAGGCGGCGGCCGATACGGTCAAGCGGGTGTCCCAGGAGCTGGGCGGAAAATCGGCGAACATCCTGCTGGACGATGCCGTCCTGCCCGACGCGGTGCGTCACGGGGTCTTGGGGTGTATCCGCAACAGTGGCCAGTCGTGCAATGCGCCGACGCGGCTGCTGGTGCCCCGCGCCCAGCAACAGGCGGTGATTGATCTCGCCAGGGACGTGCTGGCGCAGGTGTGCTTCGACGACAGTAACCCGGCGTCAGCCATCGGCCCGGTGGCGAACGCCGTGCAGTTCGAGCGTGTACAGGCGATGATCGCGCAGGCGATGACCGAGGGTTCGCGGTTGGTCGCCGGAGGGCTGGGCCGGCCGCAAGGGGTTCAGCGCGGCTACTACGTGCAACCGACGATATTTGCCGACGTCACCGCGGATATGCGGGTGGCACGTGAAGAAATCTTCGGTCCGGTCTTGGCGATCATGCCGTACGACAGCGAAGCCGAGGCCATAGCCATTGCCAACGACAGCCTTTACGGTTTGTCGGGGTACGTCACCTCGGCGAGCCTGGATCGCAGTCGCGCGGTGGCCCGCCAACTGCGTACCGGGATGGTCCACATCAACGGCGCGCGTGCTGACCAGGCCGCGCCGTTTGGCGGATACAAACAGTCGGGCAATGGACGTGAGTGGGGTGAGCAGGGGTTTGACGAGTACCTGGAGAGCAAGTCGATGTTCGGCTACTAGCGGCTTGAGGCGTGTGCCAAGGGGGGGACTATCAAGGTCCTGATTAACCTTCTTGCCTGCAACCCTTATGGTTAAATGGCAAGTCCAGGCCATCGTTAGTAGGGATAGAGTTGTATGGGAATGGAAAGCACCGTCTTGGCATTCTTGAGGCGCTATCGGTACTGGTTACTGGCGTTGATGATCGCGGCCGCACTGGTAAACGCCTTTGTGCGTTTTGCCGGGGATGGACCGAATTTCTTTGGCGCGCTGCTGGTGCACGGATGGCTTATCCAGGCAGTCTTTGCGTACTGTCGCGGCGGTTGGGTCGCGCTTGGCCCAGGTGGATTATCCAAAGATGCGAACCCCATGGGTCGAGCCGCGTTAGCCGCAACCGCATTTGCATTTTACTTGCTGACGTTCACCTACGATGGCGCGCTGCGCGATGACTCGGTGCATGAAAGAACAGCCGAGGACTGGACGATGCCTACCCGGGAGGAGTTCCGGCAGGCGAAGGAGCAATAGCCAGCTGGTACCTCGTCGACAAACGCTGCGACGGTTCACTCCGTTAATAACCAGGCAGGGATAAACACAGTCTCAGCTTGCTGCGCAGCGCCTACCCTCAGCATTTGCTTCGCATCCCATGGACGGCCAAATGATCGCCGAAGGACTTTCGCTACTCATCGACTACGGCATTTACCTGCTTCCAGGTCTTTGCCTCTGTGCCCTGTGGTTCTGGCTGACACCAAAGACGCAGCCAGGTCTACGCATTGTGATCCTGCTGCTGACCTTCGTACTGATGCGCGATGTGATGACCCCGCTGCGCTTATGGTCCCTGAGTGGCGGCGTGCAGATCGGCTTTATTTCAAATCCATTGGTCCTGGCCACGCTAGGCGTTCTGTCGCTGGCGATCATCGCCGCTCTGGCACGGATCGCCCCCGAGTTATGGAAACTCGTGGTCTGGCGCAAGGGCAACCTGGCCGCGGGACTTGCCCTGGGCATCGCTGCCGGCTGTGCGATCGGTGTCCCACTGCGGCTCTATCAAGGCACCGATGTCGGCGAGATAGCAGGGTACTGGCCTTGGTTGCTGGGCATGGTCGTGCTGGCCTACGGCGGCAACGCGCTGGAAGAGGTGCTGTTTCGCGGGTTCCTGCAAGGACACCTCGAACAGCACACTTGTGCACTACGAGCAGCCCTGATCAGTGCTATCGCCTTCGCCGCCTGCCATTCGTTCCTGGCACTGAGCGTTACCCGGATTGGCTGGCCGATTTTACTGTTCACGCTGGTTGAGGGGCTGGTCTGCGCTTTGGTGCGCATGCGCTATGGCGTAAGTGCTGCCATAGCCGCACATGGGACGGCGATAGTGCTGATTGCCGTGCCCATGTAGTTGATTGTCGAGGGGGAGTGCTGATAGCCAGCAAGCGACCCGGACTGTGGGGAAAACGCAGCGTCACGCCAGCGTTTTACTATTGATGAAAAAGCAGCGGCGGAAATTCGAAGTCGGCTTTAACTATAAACTCCGTGACATGAGGCAGTGCTCTTTCCCCCAAACCTCAAAGCGCTCCAACACCTCCCAACCGAGCTTGGTGTAATAATTGCTCTGGCTGTGGGTGTGCAAATACAAAGTAGTGAATCCTGCATCCCTTGCATGGCCGCAGATGCCTTCGATTAACTGCGTAGCGAGCCCTCTGCGTCGAGCTTCAGGCGTGATGAAAACACACGCAAGCCATGGGCCTAGATCTGGCCGGTCAGCTAGGTCGCTACTGGCAAGCGAAGCGCCGCCTAGCAACTGGCCTCGTTCCGTTGCGATCAGGCACTTCCAACGGCCATCACGCTGTCCATCAGAGAATTCGCGTTGCCAACTCGAAAGAGATTGCTGCGCAAACTCGTAACTGAATTCCCGATAAATCCATTCGGCCATGACGCCGCATTTGTCCATCTGATTATCGAGCCAATCCACTCGCAGCATCTGAAACACTCCTTATGTATTCGTCCTGCAGGTAGGGTTTGGGGATAATAAATCTGTCCCCTTTTTGATGCTAATGATTGCATGAGAGGATAGTTTCCCGGCGCCTTCGTGCTCCGTATAGTGACGAAATTTTGTCGGTCAAAGGAATGGCTATGTACCCCTCAAGCTGCCTACTCGTCGGTGTGATTGGCGACTGTGATATCGCTTATTTTTCGCATTGCGCTAAAAGGGCAACGCCATGCGTTTGAGAATGATCCTTGCCGGGATCGGCACAACGTTGGCGCTGGTGTCTGCATCGCCAGCCCAGGCTGCGCCCCTGCCGCCAGGAGCGATCAAACAAGGTGGTATTTCGGTGCTGGTCCAAGGGTCGGGACCAGACATCATATTGATTCCGGGATTGGCGTCGTCTTACGAAGTGTGGGCTGATTTGGCCTCCAGACTACAGCAGAGCCACCGTCTTCATCTGGTACAGGTAGCTGGCTTTGCCGGCTCGCCTGCCGTATCCGATCCAGGCGGGAAAGTAGTAGCGCCGACGGCCGAGGCGATCGCTGAGTATATCCGCAGCCAGCGCATCGAGGCCCCGGCCATCATTGGCCATTCGTTGGGCGGTGAGGTGGCACTGATGCTAGGTGCTCGTCATCCCGACCAAGTTGGACGTCTGATGATTGTCGATGCGCTGCCCTTTTATGCGTTGCTGTTTGACCCTTCGGCGACCAGTGAAGCGGCGACCCCGCAGGCTGCTGCGATGCGCGATGCAATGTTAGCGGCAACGGCTGAACAGGCGGAAGTCATGCAGCATGCATCCATCGCCCGTCTCGCCAAAACTGAAGCGGTCAGGCCAGGCTTGGCCGTGGCGGGAACACGCTCGGACCGCAAGACCGTGGCCAATGCCATGCATGAGTTGATGGTCACCGACCTGCGGCCTGAGCTTGGACGCATCAGGGTGCCGGTCGAGGTCATCTATGCCTACGATTTGCTTTACGGCATAGATGCGACCCAGGTTGATGCAATGTTCCGTAACGCCTATGTGTCGACCCCAAACATCAGTTTCAGGCGCATTGATGGCAGCTTTCACTTCGTCATGCTTGACCAGCCAGAACTGTTCGCCAGTGCTGTCATCAAGTTCCTGGACCAGTAAGCGGCGGCAGTGGGTTGTCAGGGATAATAAATCTGTCCCTTTTTAAGCTTGCTGAAACGATTCATCAAGTTTATAAAAAGGCACAACTCCAAGAAAGGCTGCCGCCATGACCCCGCTCAAACTCGTTGTTGCCCTCAGCGCACTGTCCGCTGCCTCCCACGCCATGGCCTGGGATTACGTTCTGCTCGACACCGACAAAGCCGCCCAGAACTGGCAGATCACCAGCCAGCAGCTCGGCATAAAAACCGACAAACCCTTCAGCGTTACTCTGCGCACCTTGCACGGCGGTCGGCAGGAGGGTGTCAGCATCGTCGACATCGATAACGGCACGATGAAACTCTCGGTAGTACCAACTCGCGGCATGAACGTCTTGCAGGCCTCGGTCGGTGATGTGCGCATGGGCTGGGATTCGCCGGTCAAGGAAGTGGTCAATCCGTCCTTCATCGAACTCAATGGCCGCGGTGGCCTGGGCTGGCTGGAAGGTTTCAATGAACTGGTTACCCGCTGCGGATACGAATGGGTCGGCCACCCCGGCGTCGACAACGGCGAGCTGCTGACCCTGCACGGTCGGGCCGCGAACATTCCTGCGAACAAAGTCACCCTGCACATCGATGAGAAACCACCGTACGCCATCACCCTGCGCGGTGAACTGAAAGAGCAGGCGTTCAAGAAGGTCGACTTCTCGGTCGCGACCGAACTGGTCACCGAACCCGCCAGCGTAGTGTTCGCCCTCAACGACACCCTGACCAACAACGGCGACTATCCCAAGGAATACCAGGCGCTGTATCACAGTAACTTCAGTACGCCGTTCCTGGAGCAGGGCGCTCGTTTCGCCGCGCCGGTAAAACAGGTGTCGCCGTTCAACGACAAGGCCAAGGGCGATCTGCCCGATTGGCAAACCTACCGCGCACCAACCAAGGACTACGACGAAACGGTTTACAACGTGGTGCCGTATGCCGATGCCAAGGGCGATACGTTGACTGTGTTGCATAACAAGGCCGGCAGCCTGGGCGTTGCGGTCGGCTTCAATACTCAGACACTGCCGGTGTTTTCCCTGTGGAAAAACACCGATACCCAGGGCCAGGGCTATGTCACGGGGCTGGAGCCGGGGACAAGTTTTTCCTACAACCGTCGTTATCAGCGGCCACTGAACCTGGTCCCGACAATTGCGCCGAAGGAGCACAAGCAGTTCCGCATCAGCTACAGCTTGTTGGCGGATAAGGCGGCAGTGGACAAGGCCTTGAAGCAAGTGAGCGAGATTCAGGGTGGGCGGGAGACTGAGCTGCGGCAGACGCCGTTGGTTGATCTGACCAAGGGCTGACGCCAGGGATAATAAATCCGTCCCCTTTTAGACGGCCTCGGGCGCGCGGAAGGCCTTACTGTAATAGCCGGACTGGTCGAAACAGCAAACGTGCTTCTTGCCGGACGCGAGCATGTCGCAGGCATCACTGATTCGTTTTGCGCGCGTCTTGAGTTGCTTGGCTGAAGTGATCCAGTGTATCCAGTCGACTCGGGCGATGGTCGTCGTATTCTTCCAGACTTTATGAGCCTCTGGAGCGGCTGCCAGTGCTTCCTGGAAATCTGCCGGGATGTCAGGCTCGGGTTCCTTCTTCACAGGGGTTAGCTCGAGTGTAACGACATCCCCAACGGCCGCGCCTGCAGCTTTGAGTAACGCTCTACTGACCTGCAGCCAATGGCTCAGTTGACCATCCGGCTCAAGGGTTGCCTGGAAAGGGTGCCCATTGATTGTGCCTTCAACTGTCGTCCTTCCTCGCCTCGGCAGCTGTTCACTCGCGTCTCTTGGCAGTACCAAGAACGCCCAAGACGTATCATTGCCAGGCTTCGCCGGACGAAGAAGCGTTGCTTCGAATCGGGATTTCACATCGACTGTTGTCATTGCCACGCCTCCAACTGATGCGTCTGGAAAGTCGACGCTACCGACTCGTCACGAGGCTGTCCAGCGGCTGCTGATGGTCGCTGGTTGGCCTTCGCATCGTGCAACTAACGCCTCACAAGAACCCGTCCCGAACATTCCTTTGAGGAATGCCTCTTATAAAATTAATGAATTTTTCTTATCGGATTATCTGGCGTAGCTTGATTCAAGGACACGGAGAACTGCCTTGAAATCATCCCCTCTGAATTCAGCTGAAAAATTCGATACTTCACGGGCTAATGAGTACGCACGCCAGAGCCGTATCGCATTAGCCGGGTATGACGCCTGCCAGGATCTTGCTGCGTGCATGCTGGCGGCAAGCCTGGGCAATGCGCGTTCGGCGAAAATACTGGTGGTTGGCGCGGGTGGTACGGCTCAGGAGATTATTGCGATGGCAGCGCTGGAGCCGACCTGGCGCTTCACTGCCGTTGATCCATCCGAGCCGATGCTCGAGGCTGCGGCGCAGCAGTTGCAGGCAAACAATCTGCTTGAGCGAACCAGCCTGCATCTCGGCCATGTTGAAGACCTGGTTGCGGATGAGTCATACGACGCAGCGACCTTGATCGGGGTGCTCCATCATCTCGAGGGGGATGCTGCGAAGCGACAGATTTTACGCTCCATTGGGGCCCATCTAAAGCCGGGTGCGCCGTTGATTGTCGCCGGCAATCAATATGCTTATGCCAGCCAACCGTTATTGCTTACCGCCTGGGGGCAACGGTGGCGACAGCATGGCGCCAGCGCGGATGAAGTGAAGGCCAAGCTGGGGAAAATTCTTCAGGGTGCCGACCCACCCCATTCCGAGGCGGCGGTTCAACAATTGATGTTTGACGCCGGATTCGCAGACGCTACGCGCTTCTTCAGTAGTCTGTTCTGGGGTGCCTGGCTAACACGTAAAACTATTTGAACGGCAGCGATAGGTTGTGGTTTCTTGCCAATCGAGGGAGCCTGCGCCTTGGTGTGTCAGTGGGGCTTGGGTTAGGATTGCCGGGTTTTTCAAGGATGAAACCGATGAAGTACCTCAAGGCCCTGAACGCCGCCGCAGAGCGTTTTCTAAGCAGGTTTACGCGCAAGCAGTTTCTCTTTGCCGCGATTGCGGTGACGGCACTCAATTATTTGCTGGCCTATACCGTCCCAGGGTACAGGTCCATCTATCTAGCCATGATCGGTGGCTGGCTGTTCGGCATGATTTTCGCGGGATTTCATTCTGCCAAGAGCGCCGAGAGCGAGTCATGAATGGCTGGCACTGCGCACGCTCAACGTCGGCGACGCCGCTGCTTTTGACTCCATCCTTCTAGATAATTTGCGCCAGGCGCAGCGCCACCGCTGTTGCCTGTTCGGCACTGGTGATGTTGGTGAAGCCGAGCACCAGGCCATGCCTGGGCTCGACTTCGAGGTACCACTGCGATAGCGGCTCGACGGCTATACCCACGGCCCGGGCACGCTGTGCCAACTGGTTGTCATCACCTTCGCGAAGGCCCACCACCAGGTGCATGCCGCCGGCCTGGGGGTTGATCAACAGGCGGTCACCCATTTGTTGTTGCAGTGCCTCCACCAGCCATTGGCGGCGGTGGGCGTAGAGGCTGCGCATTTTTTTCAGGTGCCGGGCGAAGTGCCCCTCGTTGAGGAATGCCGTGACGGTTGCCTGCAGGAGGTGCGGGCAGTGGTTATGCAGTCGGTCTGCCTGGCGGGCGAACGCTTCGCTCTGGTCGGCCGGTACCACCAGGTAGGCCAGGCGCAGGCCTGGAAACAGCACTTTGCTGAAGGTCCCGGTGTAGAGCACGCGACCCTGTTGGTCGAGGCTCTTGAGGGCGGGCAGGGGTTTGCCCTGGTAGCGGTATTCGCTGTCGTAATCGTCCTCGATGATCCAACTGCCCCGGCTGTTGGCCCAGTCCAGCAGGGCCAGGCGCCGTGGCAGTGACAGCGACACTCCCAGCGGGCTCTGGTGGGTCGGCGTGACCACGGCGAAGCGGGCATCCGGGGCGCGGCGGATGCCTTGTGCGACGTCCAGTCCCTGGTCATCCACGGGCACCGGCACCAACTGTGCGCCGGCTTCCAGCAGGGCGTTGCGGGCCATGAAGTAGCCGGGTTCTTCCAGCCAGCAGCTATCGCCAGGCTGCATGAGGGTGTGGCTGATCAGGTCCAGGCACGCGCGATAACCGGCGCAGACGAATATCTGCTCAGGGCGGCAGGTGATGCCGCGGGAGATGCCCAGGTAGGTGGCGATGGCCGCGCGCAACGGCGCATGGCCACGTGGGTCCGGGTAGACCAGCCCCTCGAGGCCGGCCTGGCGCAACTGGCGGCCCGCCAGCCGGGTCCAGAGCTTGCGCGGAAAGGCATCCAGCGCTGGCAGGCCCATCTGCAGGGCGAGCGGCTGCGTCCCACTGTGGGTGGCCAGGTACGTGGTTGATGCCAGCGGGGGCTGATGGATGGGCGAGGAAACGGCTGCCAGGTGAGGGGTGACCACCGTCCCTGCGGCCCCGCGAGCCATCAGATAACCTTCGCCAATCAGTAACTGGTACGCCGCTTCGACGGTGCCGCGCGCCAGGTTCAGCTCCGCCGCCAGTGCGCGAACGGCAGGCACCCGGTCTCCCGGGCGCAGGCGACCGTCGGCGATCGATTCACGAAATCGCTGATACAGCTGGCGATAGATGGGGGCTGGTTGGCAGCGGTCCAGTTGAAAGGACGGAATCATGGCCTAGTCATTTATGCATTTTTCGGCCCTGTAGCTTAAGCCATTACCGCCCTAAAGTGAGCCATCTCTTCACGGCGGACAACGCACATGCCTTACACCTTTCAACACCTCGACGACCCGCAGGCCTTGGCGGCCAGCTTTGCGCTGATGGGCGTGTTGCGCCCGCACCTCAATGACCAGGACCGCTATGTGGCGCAACTGGTTCGGCAGGCGGAGCAGGGCTACCGTTTGCTGGCCGCGCAGGAGGGCGAGCGCCTGGTCGGCCTGGCCGGTTACCGCGTGTTGGAAAACCTGCTCTACGGGCGTTTCATCTACGTTGATGATCTGGTGGTCAGTCCCCAGTTGCAGCGCAGCGGCGTAGGCGCGCAACTGTTGAACGCGGTTCGCGAGCAGGCCATGCAGCGCGATTGTGATCACCTGGTGCTGGATACCGGCCTGCATATGCCGTTGGCCCAACGCTTCTATTTTCGCCAGGGGCTGTTGGCCCGTGGCATGCATTTCACCCAGAGCCTGCGGGCAGGAAATCCGGCATGAATAATCTGTTGTTGCTCAATGCCAGCCCGCAGGGGCAGGTGTCCCACGCCAATCAGTTGGCACTGGAGCTGGTGGCCTCCCTGCGCAATCGCTATCCGCAACTCGAACTGGTCGAGCGTGACCTCGGCGCGCAGCCGTTGCCCCCGCTGGATATGGACTACGCGCGTGCGCTGACTACGGCCACGCCGTTCGACTCACCAACGTTCGACGTATCCGAGGCGTTGATCAGCGAATTGGAGCGCAGCGATATGCTGCTGATAGCCACGCCGATGCACAACTTTACCCTGCCGGCCGCGCTCAAGCTGTGGATCGACTACGTCCTGCGCATTCGCCGCACATTCAGCTCGGGCCCCGAGGGCAAGACCGGTCTGCTGCGCGATCGCCCGGTGTACGTGATTGTCGGTTCCGGTGGTTTTCACCAGGGCGAGCGGGCCCGGCAAGCGGATTTCCTGACCTCGTACCTGCGCCATGTGCTGAATACCCTTGGGCTGTTCGACCTGCACTTTTCTTATCTTCAGGGCTTGGTGTTGGGTGAGGAGGCCGTCCGCGCAACGCTCGACGATAGCCGCGCCCGCCTGGCACTGGAGCCACTGTTCAATCATCTCGTTTGTGCCTGAGCCATTTTTTCTATCCAGGAGTTTCACCATGAGCCAACTCAGACTGCCGTTTCCTTCCCTGTCGCCTGCCGCCTACCAGGGCCTGCTCGCCACCAACTCGGCGCTGGCTACCAGTTCCCTCGGCTTGCCGCTGCTGGAGCTGGTGTACTTGCGCATCTCGCAGATCAACGGCTGCGCGTTCTGCCTGGGTAAACATGCGCAGACCTTGCGCGACAGTGAGGTGGCGCAAGAGAAGCTGGATTGCCTGGCGGGTTGGCGCATCAGCGAACTGTTCAACGCCCGCGAACGCGCCGCACTGGCCTGGGCCGAGACACTCACCTACGTCAGTGAGAAGGGCGCGCCAGACGAATTGTACGAGCCATTGAAAGCGCACTTCAGCGATGTCGAGATTAGCGACCTGACGTTGGCTGCGGCCTTGATGAATGCGTTCAACCGATTGGCGGTGGGGATGAAGCTCTAAGGGCAAAAATCCTATTCTCAAAATTCTGGGTGAGCCTGATAATCCGCGCAACCGCGCGCACTGTAGGAGCGGGTGCCTGCTCCTACAACTTTTCACCCAGGTTGAGGGATTATCCTTGGTTAGCACATCAGCTGTTCACACCCTGCGTCCGCTGTCCGAACTGGATTACTACGACTGTCGCTCGGCCGCGCTGGCTGCGGATATCAGTGTGCTTGAGGCATGGAACATCATCACCGCGCAAACCGGGTGGTTCATGCGCCTGGCGTTCCGGGTGAGGGACTGGATTTCCTCGCTGTTCGGGGTGAAGCGCATCGGCGGTTTTTCCGCTACCCAGCGCGAGACAGTCAGTGTGGGGGACTACCTGGATTTTTTCCTGGTGGAGCATTGTGCCCCCGACGTGCTGGTTTTGACCGAGCGGGACCGGCACCTGGATGTGATGATTTGCCTGTCGATAAGCGCTCGAGTGATGACGATCACCTCATCGGTGATCACCCACAACGCCTTCGGCCGCGCCTACATGGTGCCGGTCGGTCCAGCGCACAAGGTGATCATCAAGCGCAATCTGCGGCAACTGCAGCGCACGCTGGCAGAGCGCGCATCAGCGCTCACGGACTAGCAGCGGATCACTGCCGATCAATGTCGCGCCGCAGGACCACTGCGGTGGTGATGTCTTCAACGGATTCGTGAATCGCGACGGCGTCCCTGACTCGATTGAGGTCATCGATGGTGCGCGATTCAACCTCGATCACCAGGTCGAGCTGGCCACTGACCGAGGAGACGCGCCGTACCTGGGAGTTCTGGGCCAGCAGGTCGAGCAGGCCGATGGCGGGGGTGCGTTTCAGGCTGACCAGCAAGATGGCGCGAATCACGTGGGCGTCGATTTCGCCGATGTCGGCGCGGTAGCCGCGGATCACGCCGTTGCGTTCCAGATTGATCACGCGCTCGCTGGTAGCACTGCGTGAGAGGCCAATCCTCGCGGCCAGGGCCTTCAGGGCGATGCGTGCTTCTTTCGACAGGATTTCCAGGATTTCGCGGTCTTTGGTGTCCAGGTCGCGCATATCAACTCCCCATTTTTGCTGCCGATTTTGTGCCGGTCGATTCCGACAATATGCAGGCCAAAGCCGACCGTATACTTACTGCCTTCCCTGGTTTCGCGTGCCAAGCTATCTGAAAAAAATGGCTTGGAAAACAATTACTATGACTAATCTTTCGCATCCTGCCCCGCAGTTCTCGACAGGCGATGCCGAAAAGCTGGGCGCGCAGCTTTTCAACGTAATCGGTACCGCCACGCCGCTGGACGGTGAACGAGATCGCAACTATCGGTTGCAGACCCAAAGCGATGCGGGGTGGATCCTGAAAGTCGTCAACTCCACCGAGCCACGGGTTGAAAGCGAGTTCCAGACGGCCATTCTCAGCCACCTCGCCAGTCACAATCCCGAACTGACCGTGCCGTTCCTGAAGAAGAGCCTGGCCGGCGATTTCCTCGCCACGGCAGTGGCGGCCTCCGGCGAGACCCATGCGGTGCGCCTGGTCAGCTGGCTGCACGGCACGCCGATGGCCGAGGTCGAGCGTACCTTCGAATTGATGCGCAGCCTTGGCCAGTCCTTCGGTGAGATCGATCGGGCGCTGCAGGGCTTCATGCACCCCGGCGCGGTGCGCGATCTGGACTGGGATCTGCGCCACGCCGCCCGTTCGCGGGCACGCCTGCACTTCGTCAAGGACCCGGCCAAAAGGGCGATTCTGCAGCGCTTCATCGAGACCTTCGAACAACAGGTCCAGCCCCGGCTTGCGCGCCTGCGTGCCCAGGTCATTCACAATGACGGCAACGATTGGAACATCCTCGTCGATTCCGGCAATCACCAGAAAGTCTCGGGCATCATCGATTTTGGCGATGCGGTGCACACGATTCTGATCGCCGAAGTAGCCATCACCTGCGCCTATTCGATTCTCGACATGCAGGACCCCATCGGCGCGGCCGCCGCCCTGGCTGCCGGGTTCCATGAGAAGTACCCGCTGCAGCCGGAGGAACTGGACGTCCTGTTCAACCTGATCGCCATGCGCCTGGTAACCAGCGTGACCTTGTCGGCCTCGCGCCACGACCAGACGCAAGACAACCCTTACCTTGCCATCAGCGAAGCACCGGCCTGGCGCCTGCTGGAGCGGATGGACGCGATGAACCCACGTCTGGCGACAGCAATCCTGCGCAAGGCCTGTGGGTTTGACGCGGTCGAAGGCGCGGGGGCGATTCGCCGCTGGGTGGCGCAGAACAGCCAGTCCTTCGCGGATATCGTGCGGCCATCGGCGGCGAGCATGAACAAGGCTATTGCGCCGTTTGGCGATGCCGCCCATGTGATGACTGTCGCTTCCGCCGAGCAGCGTCCGGCAGAGGCCACCCAGTGGTGGGAAGACTTTGCGGCCGAGCACAAGGTGCCGCTGGGCATCGGGCCGTGGGGGGAGGAAAGAACCATCTACACCGACGCTGCGTTCGAGTCGCGCTTCATCCAGGGGCAACGGCGCATCGTGCACGTCGGTGTCGACCTGATCATGCCCGCTGGCACGCCGCTCTATACGCCGGTCGCCGGGGTGGTGCAGAGCGTCGAGGTCGAGTGGGAGCCGTTGGGCTACGGCGGCCTGATCATGCTCAAGCACTCCCCTGAAGGGTGCCCGCCATTCCTGACCCTGTGGGGCCACATGGCCCATGAAGCGCTAAGTCGCCTGAAGCCCGGTGACCAGCTGGAAGCGGGGGCGCTGGTCGGGCACATGGGGGCGGATCAGGAAAACGGCGGGTGGATTCCCCACGTGCATTTCCAGATGTCCACGGACATCGGCCTGAAAGCGAGCGAGTTCATCGGGGTCGGTGAACGGGCCTATCGTGAGGTCTGGGCCGATGTGTTCCCCGACACCTCGACGCTGGCCGGGATCCCGCCAGAAACCTACAGCCAGGATGGCCGCACCAAGGCTGAGATTGTCGCCAAGCGCAAGGAGCTGTTGCTGCCCAACCTGTCGATTTCCTATTCGGACCCGATCAAGTTCGTGCGCGGCGATGGGGTCTGGTTGATCGATAACTTTGGCCGGGCCTATCTGGACTGCTTCAATAACGTGTGCCACCTCGGCCACTCCCACCCGGATGTGGTGCAAGCGCTGTCGCGCCAGGCAGGACGCCTGAACACCAACACCCGCTACCTGCACGACAATATCGTGGAGTATGCCGAGCGGCTCACCGCGACCTTGCCGGAAGGCTTGGCGGTGGCGTCCTTTGGCTGTTCCGGCAGTGAAGCCAACAGCCTCATGCTGCGCATGGCGCGCAACCACACTGGGCGCAACGATGCCATCGTGCTGGATTGGGCTTACCACGGCACCACTCAGGAACTGATTGACCTCAGCCCCTACAAGTACAAGCGCAAGGCCGGCAAGGGCCGGGCCGAACACGTGTTTGAAGCGATCGTGCCGGATGCCTACCGTGCGCCGGACGATTGGCCGTTCGAGGAGCTGGGCAAGCGTTTTGCGCAAAGCGTGGCGGAGCAGATTGACTGCATGCGCAAGCAGGGCAGGGCCCCGGCATTTTTCTTGGCAGAGTCGATTCCCAGCGTCGCCGGGCAATTGTTCTTCCCGGAAAACTACCTCAAGGAAGTCTATGCCATGGTTCGCGCCGAGGGCGGCCTGTGCCTGGCGGACGAGGTCCAGGTCGGCTTTGGTCGGGTCGGCAGCCATTGGTGGGCGTTTGAAACCCAGGGTGTGGTGCCCGACGCCGTGACCATGGGCAAACCGATTGGCAACGGCCATCCGATGTCGGCGGTGGTGACCACCCGGGAGATCGCCGACAGCTTCAACAACGGCATGGAGTACTTCAATACCTTTGCCGGAAGTCCGGTGTCTTGTGCGGTGGGGCTTTCGGTACTGGAGGTGATTGAGCGCGATAACCTCAAGCTCAATGCGTTGACCATGGGTAACTATCTGCTCGATGGCTTCCGCAAATTGCAGCAGCGCTACGAGGTGATCGGCGACGTGCGCGGACAGGGTCTGTTCCTTGGGATTGAACTGGTCACCGACCGCAAGACCAAGGTGCCCGCCACGCACATGGCCAAGCTGGTGGCCGATGGTGCCCGCGAGCGCGGGATTCTGATCGGTACCGAAGGGCCGTATGACAACGTGCTGAAAATGCGTCCCTCGATGATTTTCAGCCAGGCCAATGCGGACTTCCTGCTGGAAGTGCTGGACGACAGCTTCCGGGCAGCACTCCAGTAAATCCCCGGGAAGCGGGCGTGCGACAACCACGGTGTCGCACGTCGTTTGCGGCTGGCGTAAAGCCTGGGGGTGATCAAGCGGTTGGCAGCTTCGCGAGCGGTTGTGTACTATCGGCGCTGGCCGCTGCTGCCCGCCGCTCGCTCCCGTTGGGAAAGGTGAAAGCAGGTTTTTTTCAAACTCTCCTGTATCACTCTTGATAGTCGAGGTTTGGCAACGCGAGCACCAGAATGCTTCGACTCCGGGAGTCACAATGCTGTCTATCCTCAAAGCCAAGCAAATGGCCAAGCACCTGCGTGCTTCGCTCGAGCAGCACCATCAACCAGTGTCCCACTCCACCGCGCTTGAACTGGTCGCCCAGCAGTTGGGCTACAAGGACTGGAACACCGCCTCGGCACTGCTGCCAGAAGAAAGTCCCCAGCCCGCTGTGACCTTCGACAAAGCCATTCCGATCCTGCGAATGTTCGACGAAGCCAAGGCGCGGGAGTTTTATCTGGATTTCCTGGGGTTCAGCGTCGAATTCGAACATCGCTTCGAAGCGGATCTGCCGCTGTACCTGGGCATCAGCCGTAACGGCCTGCAACTGCACCTGTCTGAACACCATGGCGATGCGAGCCCCGGGGCGACGATATTCGTGCCGATGCACAACATCGACATGCTCCGCGATGAGTTGCAGGGCAAACGCTACGGTTACGGGCGTCCGGAGATAGTCGAGCAGGGCTGGGGCAAGGTTCTGGAAGTGTACGACCCGTTCGGCAACCGGATTCGCTTCTGCCAAAGCTGATGGGATGCTGGGCCCTGAGCTATAGCCAGGGCCCAGCATAGGTTTCTACACAACTTTGTAGTGGCCTGTGGCGAGGGAACTTGCTGCCGTGGCGGTCTCTGGGGTGTTGGATTAGGCGGAGTACATATCCATTTCTGCGGTAACGGCCTCCTATGGTTCCGCTTTTACAGCGGCTCACTTTTGGAGGAGCCCAAAAGTAAGCAAAAGGCTCTTGCCCCACCACTTGGCACCTCGCTTGGGCTCGGTGTGCCCTCACTCCGGCTTGAATCCGTGGGCCGCCGCCACGCGCCATCCATGGCGCGGGGCGGCTAACCCGGCGTCCTGCCGGGTTACCCACGGCTTCAAGCCTGCGTTCGGCCAGCGTGGTTAACGGGGCGCCCAGGATCAAAAGCCAAAGCCAGAGCCAGAGCCAGAGCCAGAGCGAGATCAAAAGATTGCTGACTTCGTCAGCGTCTTAGGAAGTAGAAGCCACACCGCGCATGCCCTAGCGATCAGGTCGGCTTTTAGGCCGCCTCGCTTTGTTTTTGATCCTGGGCGCCCCGTTAACCACGCTGGCCGTACTTCGATATTGATTTGGGGGTAAACCGGCAGGACGCCGGTTTAGCCGCACTGGGCCAGGGATGGCCCATTGCGGCGGCCCCCCAAATCAATGTCGGAGTACGGGCATGCCGAGCCTAAGCGAGGCACCGAGTGGTGGGGTAAGAGCGTTTTGCTTACTTTTGCGCTGTTCAAAAGTGAGCCGCTGTAAAAGCGGAACCATAGGAAGCCGTTACCGCAAAAATGGATATGTACTCGGTCTAATCCAACACCCCAGAGGCCCAGAGGTCACGACCCAAACAGGTTCTCTCTCCACAGGTGCAATGTCACACCACAGTTGTGTAGATACCTATGCAGGGCCCAGCGCGTTTTAGCGAATGGCCGCCAGGCAGCTTTGGAAAATATCCAGGCCTGCTTCCAGGACTTGCGGTTCGATCGTCAGTGGTGGCAGCAGGCGGATGATGTGCCGGGATTTTCCGCTGGGCATTAGCAAAAGTCCCTGCTGCCTGGCGCTTTCCAGTAGCTGTGCCAATACCGCGGTGGCGGGCGCGCCTTCGGGTGTGAGTAGCTCAATGCCGCGCATGGCCCCGACACCCGTCAACTTACCGAGATAGGGCGACAGCTTGTCTTGCTGCCAGGCCTGATAGCGGCTGAGGATGGCCTGTGCCTGCGACTCGCCCCAGGCCGCCAGGTTGGCATCGGTCATCTGGTCCAGGGTGGCCAGCGCCGCTGCGCACGCAATCGGGTTGCCGGAGTAAGTGCCGCCCAATCCGCCTTTGGGCAAGGTGTCGAGCAGTGCTTTTTTACCCACCACCGCGCCCAGCGGCAGGCCACCGGCAATGCTTTTGCCCAGCAAGATCAAATCCGGTTCGATGCCCAGTCGGGTGAAGGCAAAACGTTGCCCGGTACGCCCGAATCCAGACTGGATTTCATCGGCGATGAGCAGGATGCCGTGGTCATCGCAAAACTTGCGCAGTGCTAGTGCAAAGGGCGGCTCGAGCGCCAGGAACCCACCTTCGCCCTGCACCGGTTCGAGAATGAAACAGGCCACTTCATTAACGTCGATCTCGACGCTGAACAGCCGGTCCAGGGCCTTGAGTGCTTCCTCAGTCGTGACCCCGTTGTCTTTACTGGGGTAGGGCAGGTGATAGACCGGGCCTGGCAAGGTGCCGACCCGCTGTTTGTAGGGCGCGACTTTGCCGTTCAGGTTCAGGGTGGCCAAGGTCCGTCCATGGAAGCCGCCATCAAAGGCTATGACCGCCGTACGACCGGTCGCCGCGCGGACGATTTTCAGCGCGTTTTCTGCCGCCTCCGCGCCGCTGTTGGTCAACATGCCGCTGACCGCATAAGACACCGGGATGAACCTGGCCAGGCGCTCCATGAACTGCTTGTACGGTTCGTGCGGCGCGGCGTTAAAGGCGTAGTGGGTCAGCCGGCTGGCTTGCGTGCACACCGCCTCGACAATCGGTGGGTTGCAATGGCCCAGGTTGAGCACGCCGATGCCACCGACGAAGTCGATGTAGCGCTTGCCGTCCGTGTCCCAGACATGGGCATTGAGACCGTGGCTCAAGGTTATGGGGTGGACAATGGCGATGGACTCGCTGATGGATGACGCGGTCATTGGGTGGCCCCTGGCTGCATGGATTTTCTCCAATGAAAGCGAGGATCGCCTGGCTACCACAAGCGAAAAGAAATGCCGCGGTCATTCCATAAACTCTTGAAGTATTTCGGCGCCGGATTTTTCAACCCGGCGCAACGCTGCGTCGACCTCGCATTCAGCAGCCACGGCGCTGTGCCATGGCGCGCGAGGCAGAGGTTTGCAGCGAGCGTTTCGCGCTCCACCCGGCATAGTGTCGGCCAACTCCGGCAATGTGTCAGGCAGGCTGACACCTTGCCTGGTGCATTCCAAAATTGCCTATGCAAGACTTTTCGTGAAGGCTGGGTGAACAACCCCTGAAAAATAAATAATAATTCTTCGAAGGTGCCAACCGATGCTAACCAGAAAGCTCAAAGGCTTGATTGTCGCTTCCACCGTGGCGGCCGCGGCGCTACTTTCCACCTCCTCTGTTCTGGCTGACGATCTGCAGAAGATCCAGGAGGCCAAGGAGATCCGGATCGCCATGAGCGGTCAGTACTCCCCCTTCAGCTTTGCCAATGAACAGAACCAGATTGTCGGCTTCGACGCCTCCATCAGCGAGGCCCTGGCCGAGCGCATGGGGGTCAAGGTGACAATCGTCACCACGCCATTCGACGGGATCATCGCCGGTCTCCTGGCGAAGAAATACGACGCCATCATCGCCTCCATGACCATTACCCCGGAACGCCAGAAGGCCGTGGATTTTGTCGGGCCCTATTACCATGCGGGCCGCACGATCGTGGTCAAGGAAGACTCACCCATCAAGAGCCTGGATGACCTCAAGGATGTGACCGTCGGCGTCACGCTCGGCGATGCCCACGACAAGTGGGCCCGGGCGCGTGGCAACCTCAAGGTCAGGACCTACAAAGGGCTGCCGGAAATGCTGGTCGACCTCGAGGCCGGGCGGATCAACGCGCTGGTGATGGACAGTGTTCCGGTGCTGGTGGCCGTCAAGGAAACCGGGCAGAAGGTGCGCATCATTACCCCGCCCGAGAGCGACGGTGGTATTGAAGGCATGGGCATTGCGCTGCGCAAGAACAACCCTGAGCTCAAGGCGACGATGCAGCAGGCCCTGCAGGACATGCTCGCCGACGGCACCTACGAAAAGATCTCGATGAAGTGGATTGGCAACGATATCCGTTGATTCATCGCAGGCCTGGCTCGACCTCGGGTCGGGCCAGTCAATCCGACTTTTCCGAGGGTTCCCATGGATCTGACACTCATACAGCGCACATTCCCGTTTTTCCTCGAAGCGGCGTGGATTACCGTGCAAATCTCGGTGTTGGCTCTGCTCCTGGGTTTGCTGGTGGCTTTCGTGCTGGTGGCTGCGCGGTTGTCCACGGTGTTCCTGTTCCGGTGCCTGGCAAGAATCTACGTCAGCGTTTTTCGCGGCACGCCGTGCCTGGTTCAATTGTTCATCATTTACTTCGGCGGGCCGCAGATCGGCCTTGAGCTGGAGCCGTTCGCCGCAGGGGTGATTGGCCTGGGCCTGAACATTGCGGCCTACATGGCCGAGTCCATTCGCGGCGCCATCAGCAACGTCGACCCGGGCCAGGAAGAAGCCGCTCGCTCCATTGGGTTCGGGCGCCGCCAGACGTTGTGGCTGGTCACGCTGCCCCAGGCTGCCAAGTTGATGATTCGCCCGCTGGGGGTCAACGCGGTCGCACTGATCAAAGGCTCGGCCCTGGTATCGACTATTTCGGTGGTTGAACTTTCCTATACCGCGCAACGTTTTATCAGCTCGACCTACAAACCCTTTGAAATTTTCATGGTGTCAGCGTTGCTGTACATCGTGATGGTCTACTCGGTTCGATTTGTCGTCGACTATCTCGATAATCGTTTCGCGGCAAGGTGAGAACATACCCATGCAAGGTCTGGATCTAAGCATAGTTACACCTTATTCCGAGTTGCTGGCGACGGGTCTGTGGTGGACGGTCGTGATGTTCGTCAGTTCCAGCATCTTGAGTTTGCTGGCGGGGATCGCCTTTGCGCTGATCGTGCTGTATGCGCCAAAACTGATGGCGCTGCCGGTGCGTTTTATTACCTGGCTACTGATGGGCACGCCACTGCTGCTGCAGTTGTACGTGATTTATTACGGCCTGGTGCAGGTCGGTATCGACATTCCCGCATTGGGGGCAGGCATCATTGGTTTAAGCCTGCACTTTGCGGTCTACAACTCCGACGTGATTCGCGCCGGCGTGGTGTCAGTGGACCCTGGGCAGATCGAAGGGGCCCGCTCCATTGGCCTGAGCCGTGGCCAGACCCAGCGTTACGTCATCGTCCCGCAAGCGCTGCGCAGCACCATTGCCCCCCTGGGCAACAACCTGATTGTCCTGCTGAAGGACACGTCGCTGGTTTCCATCATCGGTATTGCCGAGTTGGTGTATAGCGCCCAGCTTGCCGTGAGTGAAACCTACAGCCCGTTTGAGTTCTATCTGACTGTTGCGGTTATTTACTATGCAGCCAATCTGGTTCTGGAAGTCGGCCTGCACCTTCTCGAAAAAAAGGTAGAGATGTCACGATGAACAGTGAAAAATTCATGGTTGAGGTCAAGGGTGCACGTAAGGCTTACGGCGCACTCGAAGTACTCAAGGGCATCGATCTTTCGGTCTCGCGCGGACAAATCGTCGCCATCATCGGCCCCAGTGGTTCGGGTAAAAGCACGCTGTTGCGGTCAATCAATCAGTTGGAAGTGCTTAACGATGGCGAGATCTGGCTGGAGGGTGAACAAGTCAATCGACCCTTGAAAGGCCGCGCTTATGAGCAGCATATCAACGCGGTGCGCCAGCAGATGGGCATGGTGTTCCAGCACTTCAACCTGTTTCCGCACCTGACCGTGTTTGAAAACATTGCCCTTGGCCCGATCAAGCTCAAAGGCCTTTCGAAAAAAGCCTCGCGTGAACTGGCAATGGAATATTTGTCAAAAGTGGGCTTGGCCAACAAGTTCGATGAGTATCCTTCGCGGCTGTCGGGTGGTCAGAAGCAGCGCGTGGCGATTGCCAGGGCGCTGGCGATGCAGCCTAAGGTGATGCTCTTCGATGAGGCGACATCGGCTCTCGACCCCGAGCTTGTCGAGGAGGTCAACCAGGTCATGAAGCAGCTCGCTGCCGAGCACATGACCATGTTGATCGTCACCCACGAAATGCGGTTTGCCGGCGAAGTGGCGGATCGGATTGTGTTTATGGACGGAGGGGTGGTAGTGGAGGAGGGCGCGCCGCAGGACATCCTGCAAAACCCCGTTCATGAGCGGACTCGGTCATTCCTGAAAAAGCATCTGCACGATCGGTAGCGTGTACGGGTTCTCTCTGTAGGAGCGGGCGCCCGCTTGCGGCTTGCTCGCGATGGACGTAAGGACGCCGCGTTGAGTCAGGCGTGGCGGGTCATCGTTGACGTTCATCGCGAGCAAGCTCGCTCCTACAAAATACACCTGCGCTCGACCAGCGCATTCCATCAAAGGTGAAGCAAACCGCTTCACCATTAACGATGGGATTGACCTCATCGAATCCGCGAAACGAGCCCATGGCAGCGGCATCGATTCGCTGGGGCGCCAGCAGAATCAGCCAGCGTACGACTTGCATGAATTGCCCATGGCCGAACACCAGTACCGAGCCGGTCTTGCCCTGCAGTTGCTGCAGCGCTGTTTGCGCGCGCAGCACCAGGCCATGGAATGACTCTGTCCCGGGTCCGTTGCTGTGATCCGGCTCACCCGCGTGCCAATACGCCTGAACCCATGGACGTCTTTGCGCCGCCGTTGTATTCATGCAGTCCACGGGCGAGAGGTAGGTGAATTCCTCGACCGGCCACACCTGCACCGGGGTCGCCGGGAATTTTCGGAGGGTGGGGGCCGCGGTATCCTGGGCTCGGGTAAACGGCGACATAACGATCAAGTCCGGTGCGGCCTCAATAGACTCGGCAATGGCCTGGGCCTGGGCTCTGCCGCGCTCGGTGAGGGGAATCAGGGCCGGGTCCGATGATGCTCCGCCAGCATTGGCGGCGCTCTCGCCATGTCTTATCCACGTTACGGTCAGCACCAGGTCCCACCTCTCACTCAATAATCCATCCGCACACGATAAATCCCCCGGCAAGGCTTTGTAAGCTTTATGGTCTCGATACCTGGCGGCGCGAACACAATAGAAGGAGTCCAAATGTCTTACCGCACAGCAAGGGAAGCGTTCATGCACGGTGTGCGGGCACTCATGCCATTGAGTCCCGGGGTCGTGCCCTTTGGTTTGTTGACGGGGGTCATGGCGATCAGCCTGGGCCTGTCGCCCGGCACGACCATGGGCATGACGCTGCTGTTCTACTCGGGATCGGCGCAGATGGTCGCGCTGCAATTGCTGCATACCGGTGTCATGCCGGTGGCGATTGTGGTCACGGCCCTGGTGATCAACTTGCGCTTCATCATGTACAGCGCGTCACTGGCGCCCCATCTGCATCATTTGCCCCGACGCTGGACCTGGCCATTGTCGTACATGCTTTCCGACCAGTCTTACGCCCTCTGCAGCCTCAAGCTGGCCTCCGGTGAACTCGGGCGGTTTGCCCAGTATTACTATGCCGGCACCGCCGTCGCGATGTGGCTGGTATGGCAGCTGTCGGTATTGGCGGGCATTTACCTGGGCGCCAATATCCCTGAAAGCTGGTCGCTGAGTTTTGCCATACCGCTGTCGTTTCTCGCGCTGCTGGTTCCCGGTATACGCAGTGCACCGAGTCTGGGTGCCGCCACGGTGGGCGGATTGATCGCGGTGTTTGCGGTGGATATGCCTTACAACCTGGGGCTGGTCAGTGCATCCATTGGTGGTGTGGTGGCGGGTGTGTTGCTCGAGAGTATGCGCAAGCGGCCATCGAGCGAAGCGCCGGTCGCTGATGCCGAGGGGCAACCACGATGAGCGACCTGAGCTTGTGGGGGCTGTTCCTGGCGGTCGGGCTGGGCACGTTCGTGATGCGTCTTTCCTTTGTCGAACTGTATGGCCGTTTGCGCATCCCGGCGCTGCTCAGGCGAGCCTTGCTCTACGTGCCGGCGAGTGTGCTGGCGGCCCTGGTGCTGCCCGCCGTGGTGTACCCCGGTGGCCAGGGTGAATTTGTCCTGGCTAATGCGCAGATACCCGCGGCCATCCTGGCGGCCTGGGTCGCCTGGAAGACGCGCAACACGCTCCTGACATTGGCGGTCGGGATGGGGGCGTTGTGGTTGTTGAAGTATTTTGCCGGGTAGCGGCACCTGTGCCGGGGGCAGGCACTGGCTCACTCGGGCGTCATCAGCACCGCCAGCGTCAGGCTGATGAATTCCTCGTTGTGGTCGATGGTGTCCAGGGCGCTGCGCACGTGGTCGGCGACATCGGCCGAGCCGCTCAGTTCGACCCAGTTCGACAACTCCAGGATGGCCGCTTCGAGGGCGAGCTGGTTTTCGTTGAGCTTGAAGAGCAGGGAAGGCAGCAGGTCGGAATTGGGCATGGTGAATCCTCCGTGGTGGTTTCAGCGTAGCAGCCACATCAGCGGGAGGAGGCCGGACGCGTGTGCGTCGGCAGGGGCGCAGCGCAATTTTTTTGCGCTGCGCCGATTGCAGGCGTTGGCTTGCCGACGCAGGGGCCTGCGACTACAGGAACTTGATGGGGTAGTTGAAGATCAGGCGGTTTTCATCAATGTCGTAGTTGCTGAAGTCCCGGCGCAGGGTGGAGTTGCGCCAGCGCACGGAGAGGTCCTTGAGCGGGCCGCTCTGGATGACATAGGCCAGCTCGGACTCTCTGCCCCATTCCTTGCCTTGGCGGGTGTTGGCGGTCTGGACATGGTCGCCGGACAGGTAGCGATTCATCATCGTCAGCCCTGGTACCCCCAGCGCCGCGAAATCGAAGTCGTGACGCAGTTGCCAGGAGCGCTCCCGGGCATTGTCATAGCTCGAGTTGTAGGTGTCGTTGGCCAAGGGGTAGCCGGCGGTGCCGTTGACCCGCATCCAGCCGGTCTCGCCATAGACTCGCTGCAGGCCCAGGTAGAAGGTGTTGGCGCCGGTCTTGGCGGACAGCAGCAGTGACACAGTCTTGTTGTCCATCTCGCCGGCCTTGGCCGCGCCATCCTCGTCGCCCAGGAACAGCCCCAGGTTGCCCCCCAGTTTCCAACTTCCCAGCACCTGGCTATGCAGCACATTCAGGTATTGCTGCTGGTAGATATCCTCCAGTTGGGCATGCCACAGGCCCACCTGGGTGGCCTTGTCATTGAACTGGTATTCACCCCCGGCGAAGTTGAAGCGATCCGAGGTCGCGCTGGGCCGCCCGGCCATGAACATGCGCTCCATGCTGGCGTCGTTGCGCGGGCTGTTGCCGCGAAACTGCCCGGTGTAGAGGGTCAGGTCGGTAATTTCCCTTGAAGTCAGCTGTGCGCCGCGAAAGGTCTGGGGCAAGGAACGGCCATCATCGGAGCGCAGGATCGGCAGCAGGGGCATCCATTCTCCGACCTTCAGTTCGGTGGCGGAGAACCTGGCTTTGAGCGCCACGCCGAGGCGGCCGAAGTCGTCTGCGGGCCTGCCGCTGTCATGGGTCGGCAGCAATTGGGTGCCGGCAGTCCCGCGCCCGCCATCGAGCTTGAGCGAGTACAGGCCCAACACATCGACCCCAAGGCCGACTGCGCCGGCGGTATAGCCTGAACGCATGTCGAGGATGAAACTTTGCGTCCACTCTTCGGCTTTGCCTTGCGGATAGGTCGGGTCGACAAAGTTGCGGTTGTGGTAGAAGTTGCGCAGGTTGAGGGTGGCGCTGGCGTCGTCGACAAAACCTTCGGCCGATGCCCCGGCCGCAGCGGTCGAGCACACAATCCCCAACGCTGCAGGTCGCAAGAGGGTGGCCAGGCGGGGTGCGCTTGAGCGTGCAAGGATCTTCATTATTGTTATTTCCTTTTTTTAAAGCGCAGGACTCCCCCGCAGGGCGAGGCCTGCGAAAAAACTGCGCTGTTTGAGTAGTGGTGGCTTACGACGGGACGAGGTGCCGCCAAGCCCTAGCTGTGCAACAGGGCAACCAGGGCCGGGACCGTGAGCACGGCGGTGTAGTAGCCCATGAACTGCACCCCGATGTTGAAGCCCAGGAAGCGTGAGAGAAAACCGCCCAGCAGGCCGATGGTGACGATCACCGCCAAGCCCAGGAGGCCGCCCTCCCAGATGCCGATCACCAGGATCAGGCCGACGAAGGTCGAGATCACTGCCTCGTGGCTGATCTTGCGCGACACATAGGACGCTGCCCTGTGGGCGTAATTCATGGTGAACGGGTAAGCGATCAGGATCGCCACCACCACCGCCAACATGCCGTAGCCGAGGAACTCCCAGGTGTTGAGCAGGGTGTGCAGGTTGTTGACCTGGCCCGTTGCGGTGTCGACGCTAAAACGCGGAGGCGCATTGAACAATGGCGCAGCCGGGCCCGCAGCGACAGGACTCAGGGGCAGGCCAAAGGCGATCAGCGGGATCAGTGCCTCGGCAAGGTAGGTGGATTCGGTCACCCCATTGCGCGCGGTAATGACCGTGGTCAGGCGATGGTAGACGTGCTTGATCCGCGAGCCGACGACCTCGCCCATGATCACGGTCATGGCGACCGGGCTGAACACAAAGGTGGCGCTGGAGACGACCGCGGTAATCGCCGTCCACATGCTCTGCTTGCTGTCCAGCACCTTGAGAGGATTGGGGAAAAACCCGCCCCAGCTTTTGACGTCGGGCGACAGCGAGAACGTGCGCACTTCCTCACGGCGCATGGTTGCCCGCTCGGCCGGTGCAAGCATGGAGAACAGCGCGGCGATCAGCGGTCCGATGGCTATGCCCAGGAAGTAACTGACGCTGAGCTTGACCCCGTACTGCCCGGTAATGCTTTGCAGGCCGACAATCACCATGACGAAGGGGATCAGCGTCAGCACGGCCGCCAGGCGACCTTTGGAGAACCAGGCGATGGCGATTGCCGCCAGCAGGAATACCCAGGGGGCGGCATGCTTGATCATGTCACCGAAGGGCGCGAGCATCAGGGCGAACAGCACGGCCATCGGCACCGCGATCAACGCCGCAATCACTGCCCCGGAAATCATCTTGCGCAGGGCGATGTGCGGAACG
This sequence comes from Pseudomonas sp. P5_152, assembly GCF_033989915.1. Lineage (NCBI taxonomy): Bacteria > Pseudomonadati > Pseudomonadota > Gammaproteobacteria > Pseudomonadales > Pseudomonadaceae > Pseudomonas > Pseudomonas sp. P5_152. The sequence continues at coordinate 5,617,694 of NZ_JASFAH010000002.1, forward strand.
CCCAGGTTGCGCAGGAAGTTGGCTTCGCGCATCAGTGGCGTGGCCATGGTGTCGCCCGGAATCCCCAGCAGCGCCGTGGGCACGGCATGGGTCATGTGCTTGGCCACCGCTCCCGCGAGGAAGAAGGTCAGCACCCCGGCGGCGGGTACGCCCAGCAGCACCACCAGCAAGGTCAAGGGGGCGAGGGTAGTGGTTTCATCGCTGCCGGAGATGAGTCCGATCCCGGCAAAAATCACTGCGCCGAGGATGCCCATGCCCAAGGCGATGAGAATCTGATCCAACAGGGGAGCGATCATGACCGACTCCCATGGCTGCGTACTGCGCTGATGGATGCGCCGGGGGCTGCCGGGACATCTGGCGCGGCAAGGCCTTTCTCGTAATCGGCAAACAGCTCGTAGAGGTCCATTTCCCGCAGTTCCGCGATCGTCGCCGGCGGCAGGTCGGACAGGCGGCCGAGGGGGCCGTACTCGTTCTGCAATTCAATGAGGATTTTTGCTCGCCATGCCGGATCCGCCACGTGCTCGATCACATGCCGCTTGGGCTTGAACAGCCGCGCGCTGATGGCGCCACCGGCCAGGCAGCCAAGGATCCCCACCAGCATCGCGTAGGCGCGGGCCATCTGTGCCGACTCGACCCAGCCCACCAGCAGGTGTTGCGCGATGAAGAAGGTGCCGAGGCTGACGGTGGCGCCAATGCCAATGGCGTAGACCAGGTGACGGGCGTCGACCGTGTCGCCCCAGACTTCGTAGAGCTCTTGTTTCATGGAGGTTCTCCCACTGCCCTTGCGGGCTTTTATTGTTATGAACGTGAAGAGATGCGGCTTACTGGATGTGCAACCTGCCACGCTTCGCCAGCAGCGCGCGGGACACACGGGATGCGGTCTCCCGGCCGAGCTCGGCATTGATGAATTCACCGACTTCGATCAGCGCATCCAGATCGACGCCATGGCTCATGCCCAGGCCGTCCAGCAGGTAAATCACCTCCTCGGTCGCCACATTGCCGGTGGCCCCTGGCGAATACGGACAGCCGCCCAGGCCGGCAACCGAGCTGTCGAATGTCCGGACTCCGCTTGCCAGTGCTGCATGGATATTGGCGATCGCCATGCCATAGGTGTCATGAAAGTGCCCGGCCAGCGCGCTGACCGGCACCACCTGGCTACAGGCTTCGATCAAGCGAGTTGTCACCGCGGGCGTGCCGGTACCGATAGTGTCGCCCAGGCTGATCTCATAACAGCCCATGCCAAACAGTGCCGCGCTGACGGCCGCGACAGCCTCGGGTTTGACCTGGCCAGTGAAAGGGCAGCCCATGACACACGACACGTAGCCGCGGACCCGGATGCCGGCATCCCGGGCACGCACGATCACTTCCTGATAACGGCGCAGGCTTTGCTCGATAGAACAGTTGATGTTCTGCTGCGAGAACGCCTCTGAAGCCGCAGCGAACACCGCGACTTCGCGACAGCCAGCGGCGATGGCGGCTTCCAGCCCCTGGACGTTGGGCACCAGCGCGGTCCAGCTGACACCGGCGCGCGAAGGCAGGGCCTTGAGCACCTGGTCGGTGCCCGCCATCTGCGGTACCCAGCGCGTTGATACAAACGCGCCGGCTTCCAGGGTCCGCAAACCAGCGTCGGCCAGGTGCTCCAGCAACTGCACCCGGACCGACGCCGGCAACGTGCGTCGCTCATTCTGCAGGCCGTCCCTGGCACCGACTTCCACCAGGCGTACATGATCCAAGGGCATGCTCAGCACTGCCCACGCTTTTGTTCGAGCAGGCGCGCCGCGTTGTCGGCACGCACATCGCGGGACTCGACCATTTGCTTGACCAGCCAGCCGACTTCCTCGCCCTTGGCGCCTGCCGAGAGTGCAATGTTGCGGGCATGCAGGGCCATGTGGCCGCGTTGAATGCCCTCGGTGGACAACGCCCGCAGCGCTCCCAGATTTTGCGCCAGGCCAACGGCGACGGCGATCTCCGCCAGCTCCTGGGCGGTCTTCACACCGAGGATGCGCAGCGACAGTTGTGCCAGCGGGTGAGTCTTGGTGGCGCCGCCGACCAGTCCGACCGGCATCGGCATTTCCAGGGTCCCGACCAGATGGCCCTGGCGGTCTTTTTCCCAGGTGGTCAGGGAGCCGTAATGGCCGTTACGGCAGGCATAGGCGTGAGCCCCGGCTTCCACGGCGCGCCAGTCGTTGCCGGTGGCGACGATCAGCGGGTCGATGCCATTCATGATGCCTTTATTGTGGGTGGCGGCGCGGTAGGGATCGATCACGGCGAAGTTGTAAGCGTCGAGAATGCCTTCGATGACTTCCTCGCCCTGATAGGCGGCGGTTGTCAGCAGCTCGGGGGCAATGCGCACCTGGGCCCGGGCCAGGCGCAGGTCCGCCAGGTTGGAGAGAATCCGCAGGCGCACCTTGCCGCCGGTGATTTCTTCCAGCAATGGCGCCACCGCCTCGGCCATGGTGTTGACGGTGTTGGCCCCCATGGCATCGCGCACGTCGACAATCAGGTGTGCCACCAGCATCGGCCCGCGTGGGCTCTGGGCGAAGGTGTGCACTTCAATGTCGCGGCAGCCGCCACCGAGTTGGTTGAGCAGTTGGTCCTTGCGGTTGGCCAGCTCCATGATTTGCTCTTTGTGGCGCAACAGGCTCAGGCGGGCGTTGAACGGATCGGCGATGTCGACGATCTGCACCTGGGCGCGCATCAGCGGCAGCGAACTGGAGGTCTGGAATCCACCCGCCTCGCGGGCCAGCTTGGCCATGAACGATGCGGCGGCGACTACCGAAGGCTCTTCCACCACCAGCGGCACTATCACGTCGCGGCCATTGATCTGGAAATTGCTCGCCACGGCGTAGGGCAGTTCGAACTTGCCGATCACGTTTTCGATCATGCCGTCGGCGATGTCCAGGGGCAGGGCGCCGGCATCGCGCAGCAGGGTCACATCATCCTCGCCAAGCCCGAGCAGCTCTTGCAAATGCTCCAGGCGAGCGGCCGGCGACATGCTGCGGAACATGGGAAGACGGGAGTCGATACTCATGGGAGGAGGCCTCTTGCAGTTATTGTTTTTAAGTTGCCGTCACCCTAAGCGCATGTGTTCCGGTAAAAAAGGTACAGTTTGGACAGACAGTACCTAAGCTGTACCCTCGGTGATCATTGATGGCGGATGAGCGACTATGGCGCGACTGACACTGGCTGAACAACTGAGCGCATCGCTGGTCGAGCAGATCAGCAATGGCACCTACCGCGAGGGGGATCGCTTGCCTTCGCTGCGCGAGTGCATGCGCTTGTTCGGTCATTCGAAAAACACGGTGATCAACGCCTATGAAGCGCTGGCCTCGCAAGGCTTGGTCGAGGCCCGGCACGGTCAGGGGTTTTTCGTCAAACAGGGCGCAACCAGCAGCAGCGAGCCGGAAGAACCCCTGCCGTTCACGCGGGCGATGGACACCATCTGGCTGATGCGCCAGCAGTTCGTGCGGGAACCGGGACACTCACCGCTGGGTGAGGGGTTTCCACCGGTGGAGTGGTTGATGGACATGCGCCTGGACAAGTTCACCCGGCAAATCATGCGCACCGGAGTCACCACGCTGTTTCGCTATGGCAACCGCCTGGGAAATGCCAGTCTGCGCCAGCACCTGGTGCAGAAACTGGCGAGCTATTCGATCGGCGCCAGTGCGCGGCAGATTGTCACCACCCACGGCGCCAATCACGCACTGGACCTGATCATCCGCCGCTTCATTGCCCCGGGCGATGGCGTGCTGGTCGAGGATCCAGGCTACTACCCGCTGTTCGGCAAGCTGCAGTTGCAAGGCGCGCGGATGTTATCGGTGCCCAGGTTGGTGGATGGGCCGGACATGGACGTGCTGGAGCAACACCTGCTCCTGCACAAGCCCAAGTTGTTTTTCATCCAGTCGCTTGGGCACAACCCCACTGGCTCCGATATTTCCCCTGGCAAGGCTCATCGGCTGGTGCAGCTGGCGCAACAACACCAGTTTATTCTGGTGGACGACGACGCCCTGGCCGACTTCAAACCGGCGTCGGCGATCCGGGTGTCTGCGCTGGATCAGTTGCAACGCTCGTTGTACGTGGGCAGCTTTTCCAAGTCGGTATCGGCGGCATTGAGGGTTGGCTTTATCGCCGGCAGCAAAGAGATGATCGACGAACTGGGCGACCTGAAAATGCTCCTGCACACCAGCACTTCGGAGCTGTGTGAGCGCACCGTCGACGTGATCCTGACGGAAGGGCATTTCCTGCGGCATCTGATTCGACTCCAGGAGCGCTTGAAAAACGCCACCGCCGCGGGCTTGCAGATGCTGGAGGAGATCGGCGCCGAGGTCTTCGTCTGCCCAGAGCAGAGCCTGTATCTGTGGGTCAGGTTTCCCCACATCGAGGACGCCCGGGAGTTGACTCGGCAACTGCTGCCCAAGGGCTTCATGATCGCCCCGGGGCACATTTTTTCCGCAGAGCAGTCGCGCATCAATCCATGGACCCGATTGAACGTTGCGTATCTGAATGATCCGTTGCTCAAGGCGGTGTTGCGAGGCTGAGTGCGGGCGGGCAGGTTTTTTTGTCGAGGGTGATAGCGTATTGATATTGCTGTCGGCATACTCTCGAGCGGCACATCAGCGTGCCACCACGCCGTCGGGACAGGGATGTTTGCACTTGATAAAACAAAAAATCTTCGCGGCATTGATCTTGATGGCTGCCACGGCCTATACGGTTTTCAATCTGTTCAGCATGCTGACTTTCGGCTAGTCGCGACCGGTACAGGCAATTTAGGGGAGCCTATGAAAGATGACCTGAGGAACCAGGCGCTGACCAATTGGCGCAGGTTGTTCCTGATGCCGCCAAGCCTGATCAACGCCGAGGATCGTTACGACAAACTGCTGCTCGCCGCCGACCACATGGAGCGCACCCAACTGATCAGCAGTGATGAGTGGCGCGCGCTTGTCCAGCAGGCGGGTACTTCCTTTGCCAGCACCGCGCAATGCATGGGGGGTTTGGATCAGGACTGAAAAGCACCTGATTGCTGACGCCTGTGCGTCAGTAGCTGGCGGCCTGGCCGAGTGTGTTGTCCTGTGCGCCGGCCATGAGGTGCAGCGGTATCGGCGGTTGCTCATCGGTGCAGGTAATTTCCAGGTTGCCCACCACTTGGGGCGCGCGCTCACTCAGTCGGGTCGACTCTTGTTCCAGTTCCTTGGCCATTTTCGCGTGGTTCGCTGCGATTTCAGAAAGAGTTGACACGATACATCTCCGATGACTGACCAAGCGTTTCGCTGGTGTCCTTGAACGTTAGATTGAATTAGCCCTGCGCGTCAGAATTTCGACGTTGTGCGGCGCTAGTGCGGGCCTGTGCAATCCCTAAGCCAGACAGTATAGGGCTAACCCCATGACTTATCGCTACGCGACGAATGGTGGGGGAGTTGCGTTAAACAATTGTGACTGAATTGCATGCGACCCTATTAACTGTTCGCGCACAGAGGGGCAGTCTGGCCCAGCGCATGACGGCTGGGCCAGCACTGCCGGCGGTCAGGCGGTCAGGCGGCGATTTTGCCGGCGCTTAGGTCTTTTTTGTACTGGGCCTTCATGGCTTCCATCTGTTTACCCAGTTCTTCGAGTGTGGCCTTGCCCAAGAGCTTTTTCGCCTGGGGAAACATCTCGGTTTCTTCCTCCTCGATGTGATGCTCCAGCAGCTCCTTGACCACCTTGGCCCGACCGGCGAATTCCGGGGTGGTGGGGTCGGTCAGCTTGAGGTCGGGCAATACCAGGGAATCGACTGTGCGGTGTTCTTCCTTGGCTTCGTAGTACATTTCGTCCTGCTCCTTGCCCCCGGCTTTCTTGAACGCCGGGTACAGGATCTCCTCTTCCAGGCGGGTGTGGATGGCGATCTCCATCTCCAGCTTGGCCACCAGTTCGGTGCGTTTTTTCACGGCGCGATCGGTCGACTCACTGAGTTGGGTGAGAATGGCTTTGACGCGTTCGTGGTCAGCTTGCAACAGGTCAATGGCGTTCATGCAGGTCACCTCTTTGGTCACGGGGGCATTGCGGTAGGTCTGTGCCTAACGCGCAAACTCCCAATAGAGGTTGCAGGGCCTGTGCCAGCGGGATGAATTAATTAGTCATGTAAAATCAAAGGTTTATGTGTCGGCTGGGCGCGCGATGCCATGCAGCTTGCACGAAATAGTGGGTTGCGCCATGCAAATAGCCCACCTGTCGTCTGGGACTGGATGTTCGTCACGCCCTACGTCAGTCAGTGTGACACTGGCGAATGAGCGGACACGGCCTGGGGTTGGCTGCGGATGATCAGCAACCCGGCGGTTGCGATCACCAGTGGCACGATCAGCGCACTGTAGTAGCCCGATGGACCGCCATGTTCGAGGAACCAGCCGCCACTCGCCGAGCCAATGATGGCGCCGACCCGACCCAGGGCAATCGCCCAGCCGGTGGCGGTGGCCCGCAAGGCGGTGGGGTAGGCCTGGGCGACCATGTAGTTGAGCACGATCTGCTGCCCGCCGATGCCCAGGCCTGCGGCGCCGGCGAGGATGAACACCAGCGACCAGTTGGTGCCGCTGTTGGCCAGGCCCCAACTGATGGCTATGCCGAACAGGAACAGCGCCAGCAGCAACAGGCGAGCGTTGATTTTCGGCAGGATGATCGCCAGCGGAATCGCACAGACCACGAACACCGTGTTCACCGCCACAGTGCCCATGGGCGCCTGTTCGGCGGGGAGTCCGGTGGCCTTGAGCACGGTTGGCAACCAGGACAGGAACATGAACCAGGCGACCCAGTTGAACAGGTAGATGGTCCAGATGCCGCAGGTGGTGCGCGCCAGGCCGCCGCTGAACAATGAGTTGACGCTGGTCTTGACCTCGACTTCGGGCACGCTGAAGGTGCTGTCTGCCGGCGTTTGACGTCCGCTGATGGTGGCGACAATACGTTCGATCCGCGTGCGCTGGCTGCCAAGGCGATGGCGGGTGAGAAAGTGCAGCGACTCCGGCAGCCAGATCATCAGTACTGCCAGCAGCACCAGCGGGGTGATCCCACCGACCAGGAAAATCCCCTGCCAGCCAATCACCGGGAGCATTTTGGCCGCCAGCAATCCACCGAGAATCGCGCCGGCAGGCAGGCCGAGCAGGACGGTGGTCATGATGGTGCCGCGGTTTTTCGCCGGTCCGTATTCCGCCGCCAGCGACAGCACCACTGGGGTTGCACCGCCCATGCCGAGACCGGCGATAAAGCGCAGGACCAGGATCTGCTCGGTGGTTTGCGCAAATGCGGTTGCCAGGGTGGCGCAGCCAAAGAGCGCCACGGCGCCGATGATGGTCGGGCGTCGGCCCAGCTTGTCGCCGAGCAGCCCCAGCGACATGGCGCCCAGCACCATGCCGACGATGCCCGCGGTGAGAATCGGCGCCAGGGCCCCGGGACCTAGCCCAAAGGCCTGGATAATCGACGGCCCGGTGAAGGCAATGGCCTGGGTATCAAATCCATCGAGGATCGCCACCAGGAAGCACAGGGTGAAAATCCGCCACTGAAAGGCGCTGAGGCGCGAGTCATCGATCAGTTCGGGTATTGAGTAGTGACTGCTCATGGGGGGCTCCGAGTGCTTTCTAGTTGTAGTTTTTTCAGGCGCACCTGCTGAGCGTCACGCTAAAGCCCGAGGGGGCGGGCGTCTAATATCAAATGGGTGCAGTACCATACCCTGTGGGTATGATGCTGTTAGGGTTGAATAAGGCCTGGTTACTCTACTTTGTCAGTTAGTAGCAAAGTTAGTGGGTGGAAATTAACCGCGAAGTCGCGCTACTGTTGGCAACTAGTGGGTGGTTGAGCCAGGAGTTGTTAGATGTATATAAGATCCAATGTGTATCAGCTGTTCATGCAGCAATACCCGGATGCGCATTTTGTGACGGTTTACCATGAAAACGGCCGTGTTTCGGAAATTGCCTCTGGCAAGCGCGAGGGCAAAGTCGAGGTGGTTTTTGTCGGGACCTACGAAGCCACTGGCTGCCTGGTGGTCGAAAGCCGTATCACTGAAGACCCTTGGGGCCTGCCGGAAACGCTCTGCAGCGCAGGTCCCATGCATTACTACAGCATGGGTGCCGAACGCGCGATGACTCACGCCAACAGTCCGATCTGCACCAAGCGTTGAAGCCACAGTGCGTCTGAGGGTGCGGGCACCGGTCCGGTGTTTCGCGCAGAAAGTTGGGCAATACCCGAGGTTTGGACTATGGTCCACTGGGCTTAAGAATATTGTATTTATCATTTAAACCAGGAACTGGAATTCCGCTCGCGGCCTTCACATCGCTGCGCAGGTCACAAGGATCGTAAAATGCCCAATAGAACTGCACGCCTGACCATATTGATTGACCAGCCGACCAAGAAAGAACTTGAAGATCTTGCTGCGCTCTCTGACCTGACCACTTCGCAAGTCATTCGTAAGCTCATAAAAGACTATCTGGAAGAGTCCAACGGCCATCCGGTAACAACACCGAGACATTCTATCCAGTAGTTCGTTGGGTTCGGCGTACAGCCGTGGCCGCGGTCTTGTCTTGACCACCGAGCCGCTGCCCGGCGTTGCGTGTCCCTGGCATTTTTGACGATCGGCAATCCGTCTTTTACGTAAAAAAAATGTGGTTATTTAAGCACTTAGCTAAAAATTATTTCATTTTTCTACATGTAAATATCTTGTTACAAGTCGTCAGGTCGGGTTAATATTGCCCCGCGTTCACCACCACGGTTTATGCATTTTTAAGCCCCAAGTTTCCATCAGCTACTTGGGCTTTTTTTTGCCTGAAATTTGACCTTCAAACCCGGTGGTTGATATTCCCAGGCTCCATAAGGCCAGGACAAAAGGTTATTAGACCGTCCCATGGCCCTCTGCTAAAAAAGTAGCTGCACGGCAGTCGCCCCGCACACAGTGGGTCGACGTCGCGACGTGCACTGCATGTCCATTTGCTCAAATGGAAATCGCCCAACATTGTGCTGGGCAACGATCAATGAGTCCGATGCCACCCTTCGGGTCAATTGCTGCGCCTCTGGCCAACTGCTCGCGCAACGCGCAAAGGGCTCATTGATCACTTTCTCTCCCGTCGCCCTTCCTCAGCCAGCTCTCCCGTTAGAATGACCGCACTTGAACAGGTGGATGGGTCATTGATGCGCAGAGAAATTGGCTATTGGCACCGGGAAGGGCGCGAGCTGTTCTATTACTTGGAATTCGACCCGCAGACTGCGCAGTTCTTCCTCACCTGCGAGCACCGGCCCGCCGGTGCTGAGATGAGCATCAGGCGCGTACCCTTGAGCGAAGCCCGCGGCGAGCGGTACTACGAGGATGCCCTGTTGATCATCAAGGAAGAGTTGTTCCGCGATTTCCGAATCCAAGCGCAATGACACGCGTATCCAGCCGCGATCAAGTCGGGCGATTAAGGTGCTACAGTTTTCCCGTGCACCTTATCCAGTCGTACCCAGAGACGGAGGTCATTGTCATGTTACTCAACAAGCCGGAACAGCAACTGCGGCGCGACCTGCAAGGCATTGCATCGGACCTGCGCTGGTCAGCGGTGGACATCAAGGCCATTGCCGAGCGACTGCACCAGGCCGGCAACCCGGTGGATGCGCAGGCGTTGCTGAGGATGTGCGAGGTATTCGAGAAAACCGAGGCGCGGCTCGTCAGCTACGCCAATGAAGTCAAGGCTCACAAAATCAATCTGAGCACCTGAGCGGGGGTTACCTGATGAGCGCTAAACCGACGATTGTGCTGGTCCATGGTTTTTGGGGTGGTGCGGCACATTGGAACAAAGTCATTGGCGAGCTGTTGCGCCTGGGGCATACGCGGATTCGCGCGGTGGAACTGCCGCTGACGTCACTGGCCGACGATGCCGAGCGCACTCGCAAGATGATCGCGCAGGAGCCGGGACCGGTGTTGCTGGTGGGTCACTCCTACGGCGGCGCAGTGATTTCCCAGGCGGGCAACCAGCCGAATGTCGCCGGCCTGGTGTTTATCGCCGCCTTTGCCCCGCAGGCGGGTGAGAGCCCCGGCGGCATCACCCAGGAACACTTGCCAGAGGCTGCGGCCAACCTGGCCCCCGACAGCGATGGCTACCTGTGGGTCAAGCCTGAGCTGTATCACCAGAGCTTCTGCCAGGACCTGCCGGCCAGCGAAGGCCTGGTCATGGGCATCACGCAGAAGGCCCCGTTGGCCAGTACCTTCGGCGACACCGTCACTGATCCGGCCTGGCAACACAAACCCTCGTGGTATCAGATTTCCAGCGAGGACCGGATGATCTCGCCGCAAAACCAGACGCGCATGGCGGCGCGTTTGAACGCCAAGGCAGTGATCACCCTCAAGGCCAGTCACGCCTCGCTGGCCTCGATGCCAGTCGAAGTAGCCGCGTTGATCGACCAGGCCGCCAGCACCATCAGTCAAGACTGAGACTTCCCCCGCAGGAGTGGTCCCCCGCTTGCGGCGCCCGACTGCTCCCCCATGTCCCACGCCCGGACAAATTTCAGCTTGCAACTACTATTACTTTTGCCCAGGCCGGACAAATTCGATAAAGTTAACCATTAGGTCAACTTTTTCGGTTTGTCGGCCCTTCGCATCTTCAGGAAGGGTTTCTGTATGACCTGAATTTTCCAGAACACCATAACGACATGGACGGATTTCATAGCCGTCCAGAGGATGATCCATGTCCAACCGTGACATATCCCGGCGCTCCTTCCTGCAGGGCGGGTTGATCGCTGGCGTCAGCGTGACGCTGACACCGCTCAGCTCCCAGGCGCTGGCTGCCTTGATGGAAAACAGCGTGACCGTGCCGTCCGAGCAATGGCTTGGCAATAACGGCAAGGCCCGCATGCGCAACGACTCGCTGTCCAAGGTCTGCGGCAGCAAGGTTTTTGCCCGCGACATCCGTGCCAAGGACATGCCGGGCTGGCCCCAGCAGCAGGGCCACGCGATGCTGCTCAAGACCATTCGTGCCGACCGCATCTATGAAGGGTTCGACCTGGCGCTGCTGGGCGCCGACCTGCAACCCGATCGCATCGTCACCGCCCAGGACCTGGAGCAGGACGGCATTGTCTTCCCGGAAGACCACGCCCCCGATCCATTGTTGCCGACGGGCAAGGTGCCGATGTTCATCGGCCACCCGGTGGCGATTCTGATCTGGAACGACTTCGAGCGTTTCCGCCAGGCCAAGAACAAGCTCAAGTTCAATGACAAAGCAATCCGCTACGGTGCCCAGGCGCCGCTTTATACCCGCGACCCCTATGGCAGCTTCCGCTACGTGCGGGTGGGCGGTGCGACTTCGGCCGACGAAGACGAATTCGCCAGCCTCAAGGACTCGATCCTGTTCCCGATGATTCGCGAACGCCGCCCGGTATGGAATGCCCAGCCCAACGTGCACGGCAACCTGACCGAGCGCGGGCTGTTTTATGCCGACCGCATGCAGCAGCAACTGCAAACCCCGCCGGACGGCTGGATGGTCTTTGACGAGCGCTACAAGACGCCGTCCATCGAGCCTGCGGCCCTGGAACCGGACAACGGCAATGGCTGGTACGACCCGGCGACCAAGACCCTGCATTTTGTGGTCGCGACCCAGTGCCCGCTGGAAGCCGCCTCGGAAACCGCGAAGATGATCGCGCCGTCGCGTTTCGGCCTTGCCGCGCTGAACATGCACCCCGGCTACACCGTGGGTTATGGCTCCAAGGACCACAACATCTTTGTCTACTACGCGGCCCTGGCAGCGTTGTATGGCAACGGTGTGCCGGTGCGCCTGGCAAACGACCGCTACGAGCAGTTCCAGAGCGGGATCAAGCGCCACCCGTTCGACATCCGCTACCAACTGGCGGTCGACAAGCAGGATCACAGCTTCAAGATTTTCCGCGCCGACATGACCGTCGACGGCGGTGGCCGGATCAACTACAGCCCTTCAGTGGCGGCAGTCGGTGCCACGGCGGCGCAGTCGATCTATTACATGCCACAGAACGACCTGCAAGTGACTGCCTACCACTCGCGCGGCGTTGAAGCCGGCTCCATGCGCGGCTACGGCACCTTGCAGAGCATGGCCGCGACCGAAATGATGGTCGACGAAATCGCCGATCGCCTCGGCATCGATGCCATCGACCTGCGCAAGAAAAACGTGTTGCTCTCGGGCATGAAAAACACCCAGGGCGCAGTGCCGGCCGGGGCCTTGCGCCTGCACGAGATTCTCGAGAAGGCTGCCGGTTTCGACCTGTGGAAAAACCGCAAGGCCTTGAAACTGGCCGAAGATGCCAAGGACCCTGACAACTGGTACGGCATCGGCTTTGCCATCTGCCAGAAAGACTTCGGCACCGGTTCGGAAGCGCCGATGGCCAGTATCGAGTTCACCGCCCAAGGGCATATCACCCTGCGCCACATCGGCATCGAGATCGGCACTGGCATGTCCACCTCCCAGGCCCTGGTGGTCGCCGACTTCCTCGGCAGCCCGGCCAGCGAAGTGAAGACCGGTGAAACCGAGTGGGACGAGCTGCAACTGACCAGCAGCGGCAACCCCTACATCATGAGCCAGGCCGAGCAGGATAGCGTGCTGCGCAACCCACGCTGGGTCGGCAAGATTGCCTCGGCATCGTCGGCCACCAACTCGGCCTACTACTTCAGCCACGCCACCCGCGAAGCGGCGCGCGTGCTGTTCAACCACGGCCTGTGGCCCGCCGCTGTGGAAATCTGGCGCCAGGGACCGTTTGGCGGCCAGGCCAACCCCTACGTGGTACGCCGTGAAGATGCCCATTGGGTCGACGGCAAGCTGACGGCCAACGGCATGGAACCGCTGCCATTGGCAGTACTGGCCAAGCGTGCCCATGAACGTGGGCTGGTGACCGGCGCCACGGTGCATGGTTTCAACCGCTGGAGCTGGGCCGAGGCCGAGTACAACATCAACGGTGTGCGCGAACGCCTGCCGCTTGATGCGCTGGCCGTGAAGTACGGCGATGGTGCGCCGCAGGCGATCAAGGCGCAGATGAAGACCGCTGGTTTCCACCTGCTGGACCGCCAGAACGTGGTGTACCCGGCCACGCAATTGAACAACGCCGCCGTTACCTATTACAGCCCTGTGGCGACCATCGTCGAGCTGAAAGTCAACAAAGGTTCGGGCGAGGTGCAAGTGCTCAACCATCACTCCTGGCTGGAATGCGGCCGGGTGCTGGTGCCAGAACTGGTCAAGGGCCAGCTCGAGGGCGGGATCGCCATGGGCATCGGCCACGCGTTGCTGGAAGAAATGCCGTTGTACGAAGGTGGGCCAGGGGAGGGTGACTGGAACTTCAACCGTTACCGTCTGCCGCGGGCCAAGGATGTCGCGGTGTGGAAACAGACCTCGGAAATCCTCCCACCGTTGTCGCCGAGCGACCCCTCCAAGGGCATCGCCGAGGTGGTGATGATCCCGGTAGTGGGCGCCATCGCCAACGCCGTGGCCCACGCCATCGGCAAACGGGTCCGTGACCTGCCTATCACTCCAGCGCGCATCAAGGAGGCCCTCAATGGCTAACCGTCCGCTCCAAATGACCCTCAATGGTCAAACCGTCGGTCCCGTCGAGGTCCCTGATGATCTGCCGATGATCGACTACCTGCACGAATACCGAAACCTTACCGGCTCGCGCCTGGGCTGCGGCCAGGGCATCTGCCACGCCTGCGTGGTGATCGTCGACAACCCCGACGGCACCAGCGAGGAAGTGCGCACCTGTATCACTGGCGCGCACTACTTCGAGGGTAAGAAGATCCGCACTATCGAGGGCCATGCGACCCGCGACGAGGCGGGCAAGGTCACTGAGCTGAACCCGATCCAGCAGCGCTTCGTCGACGAATTCGCGTTCCAGTGCAGCTACTGCGCGCCGGGGTTCGTCAACGCCGCGACGGTGCTGGTGGAAAAACTGCAGCGCCAGCCGATCAAGCAAAGCCAGCTGGAAGCGGTGATCGAGGACAGCCTCGGTCACCACATCTGCCGCTGCACCGGCTACGTGCGCTATTACAGCGCCACGCGCAACGTGCTCAACGATCTTGGCCTGGTCAAGGAGGGTTGAGCATGAACCGACTACTTAGCGGCGTTGCCAGTGCCGTGGGCCTGGCGGTTGCGCTGCTGGCCAGCCAAGCGGTCCTGGCAGCAGACCCACAGCAGGTCAAGCAGGGCGAATACCTGGCGCGGGCGGCCGACTGCATGGCCTGCCACACCGCACCCGGTGGCGCGCCGTATGCCGGCGGCCTGCCGATCGTCTCGCCGTTCGGCACCATTTATGGCACCAACATCACGCCGGACAAAGAGCACGGTATCGGCCTGTACAGCGATGACGAGTTCTTCGCCGCCTTGACCGAAGGCAAGCGGCGCGATGGCGCCAATCTGTACCCGGCGATGCCGTACACCTCCTATCACCTGATGCCCCGTGCCGATTCCGACGCGATCCACGCGTACCTCAAGACCATCGCACCGATCAATCGCGCGGCACCGGTTACCAGCCTGAGCTTCCCGTTCAACGTGCGCCTGGGCCTGATGGGCTGGAACATGCTCTATGGCAAGGACGTCAAGTTGGCCCCGGCCGAAGGCAAGGGCGAGGCGTGGCAGCGCGGCCAGTACATGGTCGACGTGCTCGGTCACTGTGGCGAATGCCACACCCCGCGCGGCTTGCCCGGCGCCATGCAGCAGGACAAACGCATGACCGGCGGCCTGCTCAACGGCTACCTGGCGCCGAGCCTGCTGGCCGATGACCTGGCGGCTCGCGGCTGGAACCACCAGGACCTGAGCTCGTTCCTCAAGCACGGCATGAGCGCCCAGGGCACGATGTTCAACGAGATGTTCCCGGTGTTCCACAACAGCACCCAGCACCTCAGCGACCCGGACCTGAAGGCCATGGCCACCTTCCTGCTGGGCGAGTTGCCACCGCAACCCAAGGTGCTCAGCGAGGTCACGCCGGACCAGCTCACTGCCAGCGCCCAGCGCGGTCGCCAGGACTACCTGAACGTCTGCGCCGGCTGCCACGGCGGCAATGGTGAAGGTAAACCGCACATCGCCGTGGCGATGCAAGGCAACACCACCTTGCGCCTGGAAGATCCACGCAACCTGTTGCGGGTGATCGAGGATGGGATTGGCGAGCAGCAGTTCTCGGGTTTCGAGCGCATGCAGCCGATGCCGGGCTTTGCCGACAAGTTGAGCACGCAGCAATCCACCGACCTGATCAACTACCTGCGTCAGGCCTGGGGCGGGCAACCGGCTGACCTGCTGATCAGTCAGATCGAACAACTGAAGGCAGAGGCTCCCGCGGAGCACAAGGCGCACTGACATGCAGCATCTTGACCTGCAAGTGATACGGCGCGCGCTGGCCTGGTCCAGCGCGGGCCAGCGTGTGTGGTTGTGCAGTGTGCTCAGCACCTACGGTTCGGCGCCTCGCGCGCCGGGCTCGATGCTGGCGGTCAACGACAGCGGGCACTGGATCGGTTCGCTGTCCGGTGGCTGCGTCGAGGACGATTTTCTCGAGCGCATGGCCGAAGGCTTGTTTGCCGAGGCCGTGAGCGTGGTGCGCTACGGCGAGGGCGATGATCCGCGCTCCCAGGTCAAACTGCCCTGTGGCGGACTGCTGGATGTACTGGTGGAAAGGCTCGAACCCGATTGCGAAGTCCAGGCGCACCTGCGTGAACTGGAATCCGCGCTATTGGGCCAGCGCCGGCTGATCCGTGAAGTCGACCTGCAAAGTGGTGCCCGCGGCCTGTTGGTCGACCGTGAGCACGGGCCACGCATCGAGCGCGAAATCGATCGGGTGCGGTTGCGTGTCGGGGCGGCTCAACGGCTGTTGCTCGCCGGTTACTCGAGCGTCGCGCATGCGTGCGCCGAGTTCGGGGTCGGCCTGGGGTTCGAGGTGATCCTCTGTGATCCGCGCGAGGAAGTGCTGGAGGGAGTGGTGCTGGAGCATGTGGAGATTCGCCGTCAGTTGCCATCGGTGTTCATTGCCCAGGGCGGTTGCCACAGCGACACGGCGGTGGTCGCCTTGACCCATGATCCGCGTATCGACGACCTGGCCATGATGGAAGCCGTACGCACCGAGGCGTTTTACATCGGGGTCATGGGTTCCCTGCAAACCTCGCGGAAACGCTTCGAGCGCCTGCGCCGGATCGGTGGTCTGGGGGAGGCCGAGCTGGCGCGGATTCACGCACCCATCGGCCTGAACCTGGGCAGCAAGACTCCGGCGGAGATCGCCTTGGCGGTGCTGGCCGACATTCTGCGGATTCGCAGCGGTATTGCCCGCGATCAACTCTGATCCAGGGCAGTCAGCCAACGACACACGGCCCTCAAAGCGCTCGGCTCAGCGGAAGCGTGGCAGGGGCCGATCCAGCGGTTTGAGCGAGGTCAGCGCGTTCTGGATCAGCGGCGCGTCCTTCTCGATATCTTGCAGGCGGTCGCGGATTTTCATCGCCGTCGGATGGCCGTCATGTTTGTCGACCCAATCGGCGATTTCCTTGCACGCCGCCGTCAGGCGCGTTTGGCGCGAGTCGAGCAACGTCAGCAGGGTGGTGATGGACTCTTTTTCGGACATGGAAAACACCTCCATTAGTCGAGAAGGTTGGCAAAGGACAACACAACCCCTGTAGGAGCGAGCGCCCGCTTGCGGCCTGCTCGCGATGGACGTCAACGATAACGCGCGGGGCTTGATCAACCGCGTTGTTCTCGGGCTCATCGCTCCAAGTATAGACCCCGCCCTGGAACTGGATCGTTGCCCCCATCAACTATAGATCCCGTTGGCAAACCTGCAAAAACCCCACGTGCTGTTCGTCGCCTGATTCAGCCCGGCAGCACCGGGCCGCCGTCTTGCAACTGCCAGCCGTGCGCGGTCCAGTGCAGGTGGTGGGTGGGCTGCAGGGCCTGGAGAAACTCGGCGTCATGGGAGGCGGCGATGAGCGCCCCGACAAAACCGCGCAAGGCCTGTTCCAGGGCCTGCACGGAGTCCAGGTCGAGGTGATTGGTGGGTTCGTCGAGCAGCAGCAATTGCGCGGGGGTATTGCCCCACGACGCGATCGCCAGGGCGGCCTTGAGGCGCTCGCCACCGCTGAGCTGGCCCGTGGGCAGGTGCACGCGTCGGGCATCCAGCTGCAAGTGAGCCAGGCGGCTGCGCACCGCCCCTTCGGACAGCGGGGTGTCCAGCAGATTCAACTGCTCGACCACCGAGCGCTCGGGGTCCAGCAACCCCAGGTGTTGATCCAGGTAGGCGCTGGGTACGTGGGTCTGGCACTGGCCGCTGACGGCGGCGCAGTGACCGGCGAGCATTTTCAGCAGGGTCGATTTACCGCAACCGTTGGGGCCACTGAGCGCCACCCGCACCGGCCCTGCCAGCGTCAGGTCGAGCCGGCTGCCCGGCGTTTGCCGGGGCAGCCATGGCAACTGCGCAGCCACCAGGGTAATGACTCGCCGGCTGTTGGGCAGCGCGGTGCCCGGCAAGGGGATCAGCACTGGCTCATCGTGAATCACTCGGGCATGGGCCTCGCGGACCTGCGCGTTGAGCTCGGTTTTGCAGGCTTGGTGGGCCTGTCGCACATGGCCCATGATCTCGCTGGCCCGGCCTTTCATGGTGGCCCGTTCGAAGCGTGAGACGTTGGCGGTCTGCGCATGCTTGCGCGACCCGGCGGCGTGCCGCGAAATCGTGTCGTGTTCGCGCTGCAGGCGTTGCAGTTCTCGACGGCGCTGGTTGCGACTGTGCTCCAGTGCCGCGTGCGCCGCCGCTTGCAGCACCGTGCGCTGTTGCAGGTAGGCCGTGTAGTTGCCACTGAATACCTGTACCCCCAAGGGCGACAGTTCGACGATGCGTTGCACGCTGTCGAGCAGGCTTCGGTCGTGACTGACCAGGATCAGGCCGCCGCGCCAGGCCGCCAGTTGCGCCATCAACCAGCGCCGTCCGGAAGCGTCCAGGTGGTTGCTCGGTTCATCCAGCACCAGCAACTCGGCCTGGCTGACCAAGGCACCGATCAGGGCGATCCGTGCACGTTGACCACCACTGAGGGCGGCCATCGGCTGTTGCGCAGTCAGCCCGCTGAGGCCGGCCTGGGCGAGCATGGAGGCAAAGCGCTCGGCCAGGTCCCAGCGCTCGGCGACGTCGTCCAGGTCCTGGGCGCAGGCATTGCCGGCAGCCAGGCGGGCCAGCGCATCGAGTGTACTGGCGATGCCTGCTGCTTGGGCGACGGTCTGGCCGTCGACGCACAGGGGTTCCTGCGCCACATAGGCGACGCTGGCGTGGCAGTTCAAGGTTCCGGCGCTGGGTTGCAGCAGGCCGCTGATTAATCGGGCGAGTACCGATTTGCCGCTGCCGTTACGGCCGACAATGGCCGTCGGGCGTTGGTCGAGGGATAAATCCAGGGCGTCGAACAGGTGCTCGCCATCGGCGAACTGGAAGCTGAGTTGGTTCAGGGTAACGAGTGCAGGCAGACGCGTGACGTGAGTCATAGCACCTCCAAAAAATGTCGAAAAAGGCCAACAAGTGCCCGAGGCGGCTTGTTGCGCATACATTTTTGAAAGGCTTAGTTGTTCACGGCGAACGATCGTCCTGCGGTAGGAAAGGTGGCCAGCCTAGCGTAGATCGGCAAGGCCTTACAAGTTTTGTGGCTTTTGCGAGAGGGTTTGCAGGAACATCATCAGCCCGACCTCTTCGCGGCTCAGGCGCTTGCGTTGGCGCGGCTTGGGCAGTTGCGCCAGGGTGCCGAGCAGGAAACTGTCGAGCACGGCCGGGTGGATGTAGCACTTGCGGCACACGGCTGGGGTGTTGCCGAGCTCCTTGGCGATGCGCTTGACCATCTCGACGATGTGTTGCTTGGCGTCGGTCGCCGACTCCCAAGGCAACTCGCGCAGCGCTGACAGGGCCAGGCTGCTGCCGGCCCAGGTGCGGTAATCCTTGGCGGTGAAGTCGCCCGCTGTCAGTTGATGCAGGTAGGCGTTGATGTCCGAGGAGGTCACGGTGCGCCGTTGCCCCTGTTCGTCCAGGTACTGGAACAGGTCTTGCCCGGGGAGTTCCAGGCAGCGCTTGATGATTCGTGCCAGGCGCCGGTCCTTGACGGTGATCTGGTGTTCGATGCCGCTCTTGCCGCGAAACTGGAAGGCGATCGCGCTGCCGTTCAGCGACACGTGCCGGGTGCGCAAGGTGGTCAGGCCGTAGGAGCGGTTCTGCCGGGCATATTGGCTGTTGCCGACGCGGATCAGGGTGGTGTCGAGCAGGCTGATGACCGTGGCCATGACCTTGTCGCGGCCATGGCCGGGGCTTGCCAGTTGCGCCTCCAGCTGGCGGCGCAGCTTGGGCAGTGCCAGGCCGAACTCCAGCAGGCGCGAATACTTGTCGCCATCGCGCACTTCGCGCCAGCGCGGGTGATAGCGGTATTGCTTGCGCCCCCGGGCATCGCGGCCGGTGGCCTGCAGATGGCCCTGGGGATCGGCACAGATCCACACGTCGGTGTAGGCGGGAGGCACGGCGAGGGCGTTGAGGCGCTTGATTTGCGCAGGGTCGGTAATGCGCTGGCCAGCCACATCGAGATAACAGAACTTGCCGCGCAGGATTTTGCGGCGGATGCCGGGCTGCGTGTCATCGACATAGTGCAGGTCCGGTGGCAGCGAGTCGGCTGGGGTGAGATCCGGCATGGCGCAGGGTCCTTGGGCGGGCTGGTATAGCCATTGACCGCGGGCGTCGGCGGTCGTGCCAAAGGGTTTACGCCAGTACGGCCACGGCCTTGATCTGCGCCCATAACGCCTGGCCCGGATGCAGCTGCAGGTGGTCCCGGGAAAAGCGTGTGATGCGCGCCAGCAGGGGTGTGCCGGCGACGTCCAGGCGCACCAGCACATGGGCGGCGTTGTCGGCGGCAATTTCGCTGACCACCGTCACCGGCAGGCGATTGAGGATGCTGCTCTGTTCGCCGGCGTGCAGGCTCAGGCTGACGTCGCGGGCCTGGACCTTGAAGCGCAGTTGCCTGCCCAGGGCCAGCGGTAGATGGGCCACGCGCACGCTCAATTGACTGTTGGGCAGTTGCAGGGTCAGCAGTTGATAGTCGAGGTTGTAATCGCTGACCTGGCCGTCGATCACCACGCCGGCATCGTCGCCCAGGGCCAGCGGCAGGTCGAGCCGCGCCAGGGTTTCGCCCACAGGGCCACTGGCCAGGGCCTTGCCGGCACTGAGCAGGACGATATGGTCGGCCAGGCGCGCGACCTCATCCTGGGAATGGCTGACGTAGAGCACCGGGATTTCCAGTTCGTCGTGCAGCCGTTCGAGGTACGGCAGGATTTCGCTTTTGCGCTGGGAATCCAGGGCCGCCAGGGGCTCGTCCATCAGCAGCAACCGCGGGCTGGTGAGCAACGCCCGGGCGATGCCGACGCGCTGGCGCTCACCGCCGGAGAGGTGTTGCGGATGGCGATCGAGCAGGTGGGCGATCCCCAGCAACTCAGTGGCGTGGGCCATGTCGACCCGGCGTTGCGCACGAGGAATGCGCCGCCAGCCGAACTCCAGGTTGGCCAGCACCGACAGGTGGGGAAACAAGCTGGCTTCCTGGAACACATAACCCAGCGCGCGCTTGTGGGGTGGCACGAACCGTTGGTTGTGGCTGTCTTGCCAGACTTCGTCGTTGATCTGCACAAAGCCCTGTTCGGCGCGTTCCAGCCCGGCGATGCAACGCAGGCAGGTGGTCTTGCCGGAACCCGAGTGGCCATACAGTGCAGTCACGCCGCGCCCGGGCAGGTCGAGGTCGACATCCAGGGAAAAGTCCGGGTAGTGCAGTTGCAGGCGTACGTGAATCGCGTCGCTCATCGGTCAGCTCCAGCCGGCTTTGGTCTTGCGACTGGAATACAGCGCCAGCAACACCAGGAACGAGAACACCAGCATTGCCCCGGCGAGCCAATGGGCCTGGGCATACTCCATGGCCTCGACGTGGTCGTAGATCTGCACCGACACCACCCGGGTCTTGTCCGGGATGTTGCCGCCGATCATCAGCACCACGCCGAACTCACCCACGGTGTGGGCAAAACCCAGAATTGCGGCGGTGATGAAGCCGGGGCGCGCCAGGGGCAGGATCACCGTGAAAAAGGTGTCCCAAGGGTTGGCGCGCAAGGTCGCCGCCACCTCCAGCGGGCGAGTGCCGATCGCTGAAAAGGCATTTTGCAGCGGCTGGACCACGAAGGGCATGGAGTAGATCACCGAGCCGATCACCAGGCCGGTAAAACTGAAGGTCAGTGTGCCCAGGCCCAGGGCCTGAGTGAACTGGCCGAGAAAACCGTTGGGACCCAGGGTCAGCAGCAGGTAGAAGCCGATGACGGTGGGGGGCAGCACCAGGGGCAGGGCGACGATTGCCCCGACCGGGCCGCGCAACCAGGAGCGGGTGCGCGACAGCCATAACGCGATGGGAGTGCCGATGATCAGCAAAATCACGGTCGTCAGGGACGCCAGCTTGAAGGTCAGCCAGATGGCGGCGAAATCGGCACTCGATAAGGTCATTTAGAGCTGGTAACCATAGGACTGGATGATGGCCGCGGCTTTAGGGCCCTTGAGGTAGTCAACCAGGGCCTTGGCGGCCGGGTTGTCCTTGCCTTTGTTGAGGATGACTGCGTCCTGCTTGATCGGATCATGCATCTCGGCCGGCACGATCCACGCCGAACCGCCGGTGACTTTGCCGTCTTTATAGATCTGCGACAAGGCGACGAAGCCGATTTGTGCATTGCCGGTGGAGACGAACTGGTAGGCCTGGGTGATGTTCTGGCCTTCGACGATCTTGGCCTTGACCTTGTCGGTCAGGCCCAGTTTGGCCAGGACCTGGGTCGCGGCCAGGCCGTAGGGCGCGGCTTTCGGGTTGGCGATGGACAGGTGCTGGTACTGGTTGTCGGCGAGCACCTGGCCCTTGGCGTCGACGTAACCCGCTTTGGCTGACCACAGCGCCAGGGTGCCGATGGCGTAGGTGAAACGCGAGCCCTTGACGATGTCGCCTTCGTTTTCGAGTTTTTGCGCAGTGCTGTCGTCCGCCGCCAGGAACACCTCAAACGGCGCGCCGTTCTTGATCTGGGTATAGAACTGGCCCGTGGCGCCATAAGCGGCCACCAGCTTGTGCCCGGTGTCTTTCTCGAAGTCGGCGGCAATTGCCTGGATCGGCGCGGTGAAGTTGGCCGCCACCGCCACCTGGACCTCATCGGCGTGTGCCGAACCCAGGGCCAACACGGCGATCAGGGACGCCAGGCAAGTAGGTGCGAAACGTGAGACACGAATAGTCATGAAGCGGCTCCGAGAGGGGATGGTGAAACGCTATATAGCGGAATATATAGCGAATCAACGACGAACGGAACTCTCCAAGTCGCGATGATCACGAAGTTGTATACAGTTTTCTTGCCGCGCCGCGCCTTTAGCAGCTGCCGAGCCCGCGAGGCTGCGTTAACGGCCGCAGGCCGTTCGTTGGAGTTGGCAATACCCGCTGGGGGGCGCTGCGCAACCCAACGCAGCCTGCGGCAGCTGCTACGGGACCTTAGCGGCGGGTCAGCAGGGCCAGCGCTTCTTCGGCCAGGCGCCGGGTCAGTTCGCCGGTGGGCAGTTCGATGCCCAGGTGCACGGCTTGGCCGGCCCACAGGTTGCTGAAGTCCGCTTCGCCCTGGGCGCGCAACGGCAGCAACGCGCCACCGGCCAGCGGGAAGGCCGGGGCTTGGGCGCAGATGGGGCCGAGTTCGCGCATCACCCGATTGATAATGCCGCGGGCCGGGCGCCCGGTGAAAATGTTGGTGAGCGCGGTGTCGCTGTCCTTGGCGGTCCGCAAGGCGCGGTAGTGCGAGGCGCTGACCTTGGCTTGCGGGGTGAACAGGTAGGCGGTGCCCAGTTGCACGGCCGAGGCGCCGAGGGCGAACGCCGCCGCAATCGCGCGGGCATCGCCAATGCCGCCGGCAGCGATCACCGGCACGCTGACCGCGTCGACCACCTGCGGCACCAGGGCCAAGGTACCGACCTGGCTGCTCAGGTCCTCGCTGAGGAACATCCCGCGATGGCCGCCGGCCTCGTAGCCCATGGCGATGATCGCGTCACAGCCATGCTGTTGCAGCCAGATTGCCTCATCCACCGTGGTCGCCGACGACAGCACCTTGGCGCCGGTGGCCTTGACCCGTTCGAGCAGGGATTTTTCCGGCAGGCCGAAGTGAAAGCTCACCACTTTCGGGCGAAACTCCTCGACCACTGCACACGCGGCAGCGTCGAAGGGCGCGCGGTTGGAGACCGGCGTCGGCGCCTCGAAATCCACCCCGAGTTCACGGTAGTAGGGTTCCAGTAGTTGCTTCCATTGCTGCGCGCGTAACTCGTCGGCAACCGGCGGTTGATGACAGAAGAAGTTCACATTGAACGGGCGCTGGCTGTGCTGGCCAATGATCGTCAGTTCTTCGCGCAACTGCTCGACACTCAGCATCGCTGCCGGCATCGAGCCCAGACCGCCGGCGTTGCTGGCCTCGATGACCATGGCCGAGCCGGTCGCGCCGGCCATGGGGGCCTGGATGATCGGCAACTCGATGCCGAGCAGGTCAAGAATTCGAGTGTCTGGCCATTGGCTCATCAGCAGTGCGCTCCGGTTGAAAATCGGGTGGGAGGGCTTGGCATCTTCAACTGCCAGCCATTGGCGGTCTTTGGGTAGAAGCCGTCGCCGAGGGCGAAAATCATAAACTTCTCGTGTAACGTCGGTGATGAATTTTTTAACAGTTTGATCAAGGAGGATGGGTTCATGAGCATCAAACAACTGGAAGTGCTGCCATTTAGTGTGTCGGGTTTGCGCGTGCGCACGCTCAATGCGGCCGAGCAACAGACGGCAACTGCACGTATCGGACCGATGTGGGGGCGTTTTTTTAGCGAAGGCCTGTACGAAAAAATACCGGGTAAAACCCCCGACTCCCTGGTGTATGGCGTGTACAGCAACTATGAGTCGGACGCGAGCGGCTCGTTTGATGTGCTGGCCGGGGTCAGGGTCAATGAGCCCGCGACTGAATACCCAAGCATCGAGGTGCAAGGCGGGCAATACCTGGTGTTCGATGCCCAGGGTGCGATGCCGGGCGCAGTGATCGAGGCCTGGGGCCGGGTGTGGGAGTACTTTGAGGCGCATCCACAGATCAAGCGCCGCTTCGCCACTGATTTCGAGGCCTACACCGGTCCCGACAGCGTGGCGGTGCACATCGGGATTTTCTAGGGCTGGTTTTCCCGCGCGAGCAATTGCCGCTTGCGTTCCACCCCCCAGCGGTAGCCCGAGAGCTCGCCGTCGCTGCGTACCACCCGGTGGCAGGGAATCGCCACCGCCAGGTGGTTGGCGCCGCAGGCCTGGGCCACCGCGCGAAAGGCCTTGGGCGCTCCAATCCGCTGGGCGATTTCGGCGTAGCTGGCGGTACTGCCTGGCGGAATCTCGCGCAAGGCCATCCATACTCGCTCCTGAAAGGCCGTGCCACGCACATCCAACGGCAAGTCCAGGCCGAGGGCGGGCGCTTCGATAAACCCGACGACTTGGGCCACCCAATGCTCGAAGTCCGGCTCGGCGCCGATCAACGTTGCCTGGCTAAAGCGCTGCTGCAGGTCTTCGACCAGTGCATTGGGGTCGTCGCCGAGGAGAATCGCACACACCCCACGTTCACTGCGCGCCACCAGGATTGCTCCCAGGGAACATTGGCCGACGGCAAAGCGGATCTCGGTGTTCTGCCCCGAGGCGCGGTAGTCGCTGGGTTTCATGCCGAGCAAATGGTCGGCAGTTTCATAAAAGCGGCTGTTGGAGTTGAAGCCGGCGTCGTATAGCGCCGCGGTCACGGAGTCGGCGGACTCCAGCCGTTCACGCACCCGCCGCGAACGCTGGGCGGTGGCGTAGCCCTTGGGCGTGAGACCGGTGACGGCCTTGAACACCCGATGAAAATGAAACGGGCTCAGGTTTGCGCTGGCCGCCAGCTCGCCGAGGCTGGGTGGGCTCTCGGCCTGCTCGATCTGCCGGCACGCAGCAGCCACCAGGGTCGCATGCTGGGTGGCGACCAGGGACTGGTCCGCCGCGGCCCGCTTGCTGGCGCGAAAACCCGCGGCCAGGGCTTGCTCCTCAGTGTCGAAGAACACCACGTTCTGTGGTTTGGGCAGGCGCGCCAGGCTGCTGGGGCGGCAGTAGATCCCAGTGGTCTTGACCCCGTAGACGAACTGCCCGTCGGCGCGCGGGTCGCGGGCCACGACCGCTGCCCAGCGCGGGTCTTGCTCGATACTGTGTTTGGCTTGGGACATCACGCGCCACCCTGTGAAGATTTGCCTCAGGGTAACCGCTGCGACGACACAGGGCACCCGGCGGCTTGCGCTCGAATTCGTGGTTTCAGCCGGCAGTGCGCAGGGTGAAGTTGATGCGCTGGGCACCCAATTGCGGATGCAGTCCGTCCTTGAGCGGCAGCACCCCGTGATAACGCAAACGATCGCCGCCGCCCCAGACCACAATGTCGCCGTGAAACAACGGCACCCGCTGGCTCCTGTCGCTGCGTTGCATGCCGCCGAACAGGAACATCGCCGGCAGGCCCAGGGAGATCGAGACGATGGGCGGCTCGTAGGAAGCTTCGTTACGGTCCTGATGCAACGACATCTTCGCCCCTGGCAGGTAGCGGTTGATCAGGCAGGCATCGGGGGCAAAATCGGCAAAACCGGCCTCGCTCGCGGCGCATTGTGCCAACTCCCGGAACACCTCCGGCATCGGTGGCCAGGGCCGGCCGCTGACAGGGTCGAGCGGGGTGTAGCGGTAGCCGCTGCGATCGGTGGTCCAGCCGAGTGCGCCGCAATTGCTCAAGCCGACCGACATGGTGAAGCCGCCGGGGGTGAGCATGTTGCGAAACGGCGCTGCCTTCAGCGTTTGCTCCAGTGCCGCGAGCAGCCGCGGCACCCAGGGCAGGGCGAAGCCGCGCAGCACGAATGCCTGGGGGCCGAGCTGTTCGGTTCGCGCCGGTTGCTGGTCGGCGTCGGCAAACAGGTCGAGAGTGGTCGGGCCCAAGGGCTCACTGTGCATCGTGGAAGATCACTCCCAAGGTATGTCGTTGACCGCTGTGCAGGCGACTGACGCCATGGCGCAGGTTGACCCGGCAGTCGCCGCGAGCCCCGGCCACGGGTCGTTGATGCACCGCAAAAATCAGCGCATCACCTTGTTCCAGGTGCATCACCATGGGGCGTGACTGCATCCGCGGGCGTTGTTCAGTGAGCACCAGCTCGCCTCCCGTGAAGTCTAGCTCGGGCGCTGACAGCAGAATCGCCACTTGCAGGGGAAATACATGCTCGCCGTACAGGTCCTGGTGCAAACAGTTGTAGTCCCCTGCAGCGTATTGCAGCAACAGCGGTGTCGGACGTCGCTGGCCGGCGTCATGGCAGCGTTGCAGGAAGGCCGGATGTGCCTGGGGAAAGCGGCCGGGCAAGCCCATGCGCACCTGCCAACGATTGGCCAAAGGCACCAGTCGCGCATACAGGGCGCTGCGCAATGGCTGCACCGGCTCGGGCAACGGGTAGTCGAAGTATTGATACTCGCTACGGCCGAAACCGTGCCTGGCCATCACCACCCGGGAGCGAAACAACCCGGGCTTGTCGTACATCGCCCGCAGGTCCTGGCATTCACGGGTACCCAGCAGGCCGGGGACGATGGCACAGCCGTCCTGATCGAGACTGTGCTCCAGTGAGGGCCAGGGCAGGTTGTCGATACGTTCGAGCAGCGACGGTTGGTGCGCTGCGGCGAGGTCGTTGGGCAAAGGGGGATGCAGGGAAGAGGCGCGCATTGCCGGCTCCAGGGCCTAGGTCGAGGAGGGCCAGTCTGGGCCGCTCGACACGAGGCAACACTCCGCAGCTTGCGGTCAAATTGTGCAGGTATTGCCGAGCGCCGGGCGGCTTACAGCGCCTTGCTCACGCTGATATCGCTGATCACGTCCGGGCTGTCGCCATGGATCGCGGCCAGCGCGGCCTTGGCCTCGTCTTCGGTGCCATTTACCAGTTGGGCGAACTCGAAGCGACGCTCGCCGTTGAGTTTGTACTTGATGACGTACTTGGTCGTTGGAGTCACGGGTGTACCTGTCTGTCGCGGAGCGGGCGGGGTGTCAGCTGAACTTGGAGCTGGACCGGCGAACGATCTTGATCGAGTGGGTCAGCGTTGGCTTGCGGGTCACGCTGATCGCCCGGCTGGTGACCGTGTCGATGGTGATGTTCCAGAAACCGGTGCTGGGTGCGGTGATTCTCGCCGGGAAGGTGTCGAATGCGCCGCCGTGGTAAGAGTGACGACCGCCGTTCTTGAAGCTGCGGAAGTTGGCGTCGCTCATCAGGCGGATGTTGCAGGTTTGCGAGCATTGAATGACGACGATGTCATCTTCGTTGAGGTGCTCGCGCTGGTGGATAAATTTCATGGGCGCCTCCAGAAGGGCTTTTTCTAGCAAATCAAAACGATAGCATGGACGATGGCCCAGTTTATCAGCGAAGCCTGTGCAAAAGCGGACCGCTGAGAGCCGGTTTGACAATTAAAAACAGTTATCCGCAATTATTTGCGCCATAAAGCACGGCAGGCCGGAGAAAAAGCGCATTTGCGCTGTCCGAGGGTCTTTATTGGAGGATTTGTATGAAGCAGGGCGTTTTGTTGCTGGCATTGGTGATGAGTGGATGTGCGACAGTCTCGGACATCAATCAGACCCCGCCCACCATGAACGTGATTTCAGGGAAGAAGCCGCAGGAATATGCCAACTGTGTCGCCGAGAAGCTGGCCAAGAGCCGGGGCGCGGTGCAAATGGAACCGCACAAGGATGGGGTGCGGGTGATCGTCCCCGGCAAGCTGTCAACCGACCCGGCAGCGGTGTTCGACATCGAAGAGCGTTCCGGCGGCAGCAGCATCAAGTTGCACGAGAGTCTGTCCAATGTGCCGATGCGTCCGGGTGACATCGGGGTTGCCGCCAACGAGTGCATTTCCGGCTAAGACCGGACAGCCAGCGGCCATGCCACCCACAAGCCCGACCCGGACCCTCCCGGCTCGGGCTTTTTTATGCCCGGACATAATTGACGGACACCGAACACCCTGTGGAATGAGGCTGCTCGCGATGATCGTCAACGATGACGCACATTGCCTGGGCGGTTGAGATAGCCGTCACAATCACTTACTCTTTATATGCTTATGCAAACTAAGTCTAAGCTTATAACTAGAAAAAGAGGGTTAGAGATGGATTTCAAACCGACCGTATTGGGCAGCCTGATGCTCATTGCTGTCAGCGTCGTGAATGCCGACGACGGACAGAAAATCTATACCCAGGGTGGTGCGTTGCCTGCCGCTACTGCCTGCTTTGCCTGCCATGGTGCCGATGGCATGGGCATGCCGGCCGCCGGATTTCCCCGGCTGGCCGGTTTGTCGGCGGGGTACCTGAGTAAACAACTGGCGGACTTTCGCAGTGGTTCTCGGGTCAGCCCGGTGATGCAACCGTTGGCCAAGGCGCTGAGCGAAGGCGAGATCCAGGCGGTTACCAGCACCCTGGCGGCCATGCCCGCGCCGGCCACCCCGCAAGTGACACGCAACACCACGCCGACAGAACCGGGCGCGCGGCTGGCCTTGCGCGGTGCCTGGGACCGGCAGATTCCCGAGTGCGTGATGTGTCACGGCCCCGGTGGGGTGGGCGTGGGCACGGCGTTTCCGCCACTGGCCGGGCAGTCGGCCAGTTACCTGGTCGGGCAATTGAACGCCTGGCGTGACGGCACCCGGCACAACGACCCCAATGATCTGATGGGGCATATCGCCAAATCCCTGACCCCGGACGAAATCAAGGCGGTCGCCGACTACTTTGCGACACTGGGCAGCCAGGAGGCCAAGCCATGAAATTCCTATCCTTCGCCCCATTGGCCCTGGCACTGGCCAGTCTCAACGGGTATGCCGCCCAGACCGTGATGGACGATCAGTCCGAACTGAAGATCCCGGCAGCCACTAGCGCAAAAGTCGAGTATTTCCAGGCACCGGCCGAGCATGAGTTGCCGGACAACGCCTTTGGCAAGCTGGTGCGCCAGGGCCACAGCCTGTTTGTCGACACCAAGCGCCAGGCCCCGGCGTATGTCGGCAATGGCCTCAATTGCAGCAACTGCCACTTGGACCAGGGCCGTTTACCCAACTCTGCGCCGTTGTGGGGGGCTTACCCGATGTACCCGGCGTATCGCAAGAAAAACGACAAGGTCAATACCTTCGCCGAGCGCCTGCAAGGCTGTTTCGAGTTCAGCATGAACGGCAAGCCACCAGCGGCCGACGGCCCGGAAATCAGCGCGTTGTCGGCTTATGCCTACTGGCTGGCGACCAAGGCACCGATTGGCGTCGAACTGCCCGGGCGCGGTTATCCGGAGGTCAAGCAACCGGCCAAGGGTTATGACATCGCCCAGGGCGCACAGGTCTACAAGGCCCAGTGTGCTGTGTGCCACGGTGACAGCGGCCAGGGACAGAAAGTCGGCCAGGACTACGTGATGCCGCCGCTCTGGGGTAAGGACTCCTACAACTGGGGAGCGGGCATGCACCGCATCAATACCGCGGCGTCGTTCATTCAATACAACATGCCCCTGGGCAAGGCGCAGAGCCTCAGCGATCAGCAGGCGTGGGACGTGGCGGCGTTCATCAACAGCCATGAACGGCCTCAGGACCCACGGCTGATCGACGGCTCCGTAGAGAAGACCCGAGTGAAGTTCCATGCCAACGATGGGGTCAATCTGTATGGGCAAACCGTTGATGGCGTACTGATTGGCCAAGGCATCCGGTAAACTGTCTGCATCGACACAGTGCCGTCCCGGGCCCGCGGCTGTTCAACCAGACACACTGAACAGCATCGGGCCCTGGGCGGCATTGGCATCAATGGAGCAGGCAATGAAGCGTGAGCAAGTCCGAGAGCGGCATGCAGAGGGTCACATCTCTGCCACCCATGTGATCCAGAATCCGGCGACCCCGGGGGAATGGATCGTGTTTTTCAAGAAAAGTGCAGGACGCAGTTTTTTCCTGGTGGACGACAACGACGAGGTCGAGTCCTTCACCCATCTGGATGATCTGGTCGAGACTGTGCGCGGCCTGGGCATCAAGTTCGCGGAAATTCACATGTAACGGCCCAGAGCCTAGTTACACACCACCACTACGCTGCGACTCTTGTAGTTGCCGACATCCGCACCCAGGGTCTTGTCGCTTTCCTTGAGCGCTGGCGTACCCTCGGTGCCGACAATCTTGTAGCCAGTACCGGCGCAGGACGCATCGGCTTTTTCGTAGCAGGTGGCCCAGGAATTGGCTTCGCCCGAACAATCGATCGACAAGCCTTGCTGGCCATCGTCCAGATACGTCTTGGACGCCGTGGCACAACCACTCAAGACCAGTACCGCCATCACAGCCAGGGTTATTTTCATCGGATCGTTGCCATCAGGGGGGGAGGGGCGTCAGGCGCAGAGAAGGCCTGGTAGCGAGAGGTTATAGCGAATGGCCATTTCGGTACAGCCAAACACAAAAAAGCCCTGCACAGGGCAGGGCTGTTTGACCAGGCACCTTACTCGGGCTTGGCCCCTCGACGCTTGGGAGCCGGCGGGGTGTCTTGCAGCACCGACGCCACTTCAATGGCCATGGCTTCAGTGGGGAAAGGCCCGGCGATGTTTTCGCCACCGGCGCTGTCGACCCACCATTGACCGTCTTTGGCCTTGTTGATCAGGTAACCGTTCACGCTTTTTGCTGCCGACATCTATCTGCCTCGTTGGCTGGTTCAATTGCTCAATGATAGCGGTAAATGTGCCTGAGGGTCTTCCCTGGTCTAAAGTGAAGCCTTTGCGGAACTATCCTCAAGATTATTTCTCTATGATGGCATCGGTTAGCCAGTGCGGGGCATTGTAAGGTGCGCGCCGCCTGATTAGACTGCGCCGAAACTCGTACACACAGCCCTTTCAAGGACTTTTATGATCAAGAAATGCTTGTTCCCAGCAGCCGGTTACGGTACTCGCTTCCTGCCAGCGACGAAGGCCATGCCTAAAGAAATGCTGCCGGTGGTGAACAAGCCACTGATCCAGTACGGCGTCGAAGAAGCATTGGACGCTGGCCTGACCGAAATCTCGATCGTCACCGGTCGCGGCAAGCGCGCCCTGGAAGACCACTTCGACATCAGCTACGAGCTGGAAAACCAGATCAAGGGCACTGACAAAGAGAAGTACCTGGTCGGTATCCGTAAACTGCTAGACGAATGTTCGTTCTCCTACACCCGTCAGACCGAAATGAAGGGCCTGGGCCACGCGATCCTTACCGGTCGTCCATTGATCGGCGACGAACCCTTCGCCGTAGTGCTGGCGGACGACTTGTGCGTCAACCTGGAAGGTGACGGCGTCCTGACCCAGATGGTCAAGCTGTACAAGCAGTACCGCTGCACCATCGTCGCGATCCAGGAAGTCGACCCGCAGGAAACCCACAAGTACGGGGTGATCGCCGGTGACCTGATCGGTGACGACCTGTACCGCGTGCGCAACATGGTGGAAAAACCAAAACCTGAAGATGCGCCGTCGAACCTGGCCATCATCGGTCGTTACATCCTGACCCCGGACATCTTCAAGCTGATCGAAGAAACCGAGCCGGGCAAGGGGGGCGAGATCCAGATCACCGACGCCCTGATGAAACAGGCGCAAGACGGTTGCGTGATTGCCTACAAGTTCAAGGGCACCCGTTTTGACTGCGGCGGCGCCGAAGGCTACATCGAAGCCACCAACTTCTGCTTCGAGCACTTCTACAAGACGGGCAAGGCGTACTGATAACGTCTGGGCGTCCCGTTCTGAAAAGCCACCTTCTGGTGGCTTTTTCATTTTTCAAGCGCGTATTGTTCGCGGCGCTGACCCGCACTGCGCCAGCAGGTATGCTGGTGCCCTGCCGAGGAGATAGAAATGGCCTACGATTTTGACCTGTATGTGATTGGCGCCGGTTCCGGCGGAGTACGCGCGGCACGCTTCGCCGCCGGTTTTGGCGCGAAAGTCGGCGTGGCCGAGAGCCGCTATCTGGGCGGCACCTGCGTCAACGTGGGGTGCGTGCCGAAGAAATTGCTGGTGTACGGCGCACACTTTGCCGAAGACTTCGAGCAGGCTGCGGGCTTCGGCTGGAGTCTGGACCAGGCGCAGTTCGACTGGGCGACGCTGATCGCCAACAAGGACCGCGAGATCAACCGTCTCAACGGTATCTATCGCAATCTGCTGGTCAACAGCGGCGTGACCCTGCATGAAGGCCACGCCCGGATCGTCGCGCCCCATACCGTAGAGATCAATGGTGAGCGCTTCAGTGCCAAGCATATCCTGATCGCGACCGGCGGCTGGCCGCAGATCCCGCAGATCCCCGGGGCCGAGCACGCCATCAGTTCCAACGAGGCGTTTTTCCTCAAGACCCTGCCCAAGCGTGTGCTGGTGGTGGGTGGCGGTTACATCGCCGTCGAGTTCGCCGGGATCTTCCACGGCCTGGGCGCGTCGACGTCCTTGCTGTATCGCGGTGACCTGTTCCTGCGCGGCTTCGACGGTGCGGTGCGCAAGCACCTGCAAGAGGAGCTGACCAAGCGTGGCATGGACCTGCAGTTCAATGCCGACATCGAGCGCATCGACCGGCAAGCCGATGGCAGCCTGAGCGTGACCCTTAAGGATGGCCGCAAGCTGGAAACCGATTGCGTGTTCTACGCCACAGGCCGGCGGCCGATGCTGGATAACCTGGGGCTGGAAAATACCGCGGTCAAGCTCGACCAGAAAGGCTTCGTCGAGGTCGACGAGCTGTACCAGACCGCTGAGCCGTCGATCCTGGCGATTGGCGATGTCATCGGTCGCGTGCAACTGACGCCGGTGGCCCTGGCCGAGGGCATGGCTGTTGCGCGTCGTCTGTTCAAGCTCGAGCAGTATCGCCTGGTGGATTACCAGATGATCCCGACCGCCGTGTTCAGCTTGCCGAACATCGGCACTGTTGGCCTCACGGAAGAACAGGCCCGCGAGGCAGGCCATGAGGTGCAGATTTTTGAAAGCCGGTTCCGGCCGATGAAGCTGACCCTGACCGAGTGTCAGGAGCGCACGCTGATGAAGCTGGTGGTCGACGCCAAGACCGACAAGGTCCTGGGTTGCCATATGGTCGGTCCGGAGGCGGGCGAAATCGTCCAGGGCCTGGCGATTGCCTTGAAGGCCGGCGCCACCAAGCGCGACTTCGACGAAACCATCGGCGTGCACCCGACGGCCGCCGAAGAGTTCGTCACCATGCGCACGCCAGTGGCCGGTTAAGGTTTTTTCGACTGCTTAGAAGCCGGGCTTGGGACCGGGACCGGCGCCGGCTCCGGCTCCAGCGCAGCTTGCGTGGCCACCGCCAGATGCAGTGCCTGCAGGCTGGCTTCGGCGCTAGCGGCTCGCAGTTCCAGCTCCGCGTTGGCGTGCAGTTGCTCGGTGGCTGCCTGCTTGGCGCTGGTGCTTTCCAGCACTGCGACCCGCAGGCGTTCCTGCAACAGGGTGGCTTCGGCTTCGTGGCGGCGGATCTGTTCCTGGGCTTGGGCCTGGCGGGTCTCGCTGTGCTTGAGTTGATCCTGCAACAGGTGCAACTCACGCACGGTGCCGCGGTTCTCGGTCAGCAGGCGTTCGTTATCGCGGTTGAGCTGGGTGATCTCGTCCTGGCGGACCATGGCGCTTTGCTGGGCCTGGCGCAGTTCCATCTGGATCTGCTGCACTTGGCCTTCATGGCGCCGCTGTTCCTGCTCGCGCTGGTCCTTGATGGCCTCGCGATAGTGCTCCAGGGCGTCGCGAGCGTGCAGGTGCTTTTCTTCCAGTGAGCGGATCTGCTCATCCTTGTCATTCAAGCGCAGTTCAAAATCGCTGAGGGCCTGGCTCAAGCTGGCATTGCGAGTCTGTTCGCCCTGTAGCGACGCGCGGGTGTCTTGCAAGGCTGCGGACTCACTGGCCAGGGTCGCGCCTTGGGTCTCCAATTGGCGAGTCAGTTGTGCCTGCAGTTGCAGGGCTTCGGCCAATTGGCTTTCGAGCGCCTTGCGCGCTTGCTCGAAACCTTCCTGGGCGTGATCGATGCGCTCCTGGCCCTGTTCCCTCAGGCGTTGCGCCAGGCGTGCTACCAGCCCGGTCAGTTCGTCATCGATCTGTTCTTGCGGCTCGCTCTGACGGGCCGCAACCTCGTCATCCAGCTCCTTGAGGTAGCGATGAATAGTGGTTTTCGAACCGGTGTTGCCCATCTCGATACGTACTGCATCAATGCTGGGGTTGTCGCCGCGCGCCAGGATCGCCAGGCGTGCCGCCTGCACTACAGCCTTGTTTATACCGCCCCGAGCCATGTTTTCTCCTGCCATTGCGTAATGTAGTACGTACTTTGTATGGGGGCGGAGTGTATCACGCGGCTAGGTACCGATTGGCGGCGCCGGACCTCGGTGTAGCGGGTCGAGGGCATTTCGTCGCTGAGACGGTTTTCTTCTATTAAGAGTGGTGGCTAATAGCGAAAACCAATGAGCGGCATCAGGTTTGCCAATGAGCCATCAGGCGATCGGTTGGGTAGGATTCACCTCATCAACTTTTCAACCCTGACGGAGAGTCAACGATGCCTATCATCAACAGCCAAGTTAAACCCTTCACCGCTACCGCTTACAAAAATGGCGATTTCGTACAAGTGTCGGACGCCGATCTGAAAGGCAAATGGTCTGTCGTATTCTTCTACCCGGCTGACTTCACCTTCGTTTGCCCAACCGAGCTGGAAGACCTGGCCGACAACTATGCCGAATTCCAGAAGCTGGGTGTCGAGATCTACAGCGTGTCCACCGACACCCACTTTGCCCACGCAGCCTGGCACAACACTTCGCCAGCCATCGGCAAGATCCAGTACACCATGATCGGCGACCCGACCCACGTCATCTCCCGCAACTTTGACGTGCTGATCGAAGAAGCTGGCCTGGCAGACCGTGGCACCTTCGTGATCAACCCTGAAGGCCAGATCAAAATCGTCGAGCTCAACGATGGCGGTGTAGGTCGTGACGCTTCCGAGTTGCTGCGCAAAATCAAGGCTGCCCAGTACGTCGCCGCTCACCCGGGCCAAGTCTGCCCAGCCAAGTGGAAAGAAGGCGAGGCCACCCTGGCACCGTCCCTGGACCTGGTCGGCAAGATCTGAGTCAGTGACTCGCGATACCCGGGCGGTACGCCGCACCTAAGTCAGCTGCACCGCCCTCAAGACGCCCGGGCGAGATTCGCTCGGGCGTTTTTTTTAGAATTGAACAAAGGAGATCGCCCGTATGTTGGACGCCAATCTTAAAGCCCAGTTGAAGTCATACCTGGAACGGGTCACCCAGCCGATCGAGATCGTTGCCTCCCTCGATGACGGTGCGAAATCCCAGGAAATGCTCGCATTGCTGCAAGACGTTGCCAGTCTTTCCAGCCAAATTACCTTGCTCGACAACGGTGCCGATGCACGCACGCCATCGTTCTCGATCAGCCGCCCAGGGGCCGATATCAGCCTGCGTTTTGCCGGCATCCCGATGGGCCACGAATTCACCTCCCTGGTGCTGGCCCTGCTGCAAGTCGGCGGCCACCCTTCGAAGGCCAGTGCCGAAGTGATCGAACAGATCCGCTCGCTCAAGGGTGAGTTCCACTTCGAGACCTACTTCTCGCTGTCCTGCCAGAACTGCCCGGACGTGGTCCAGGCGTTGAACCTGATGGCAGTGCTCAACCCCAATATTCATCACGTCGCCATCGACGGCGCGCTGTTCCAGGCCGAAGTCGACGAGCGCCAGATCATGGCCGTGCCCAGCGTTTACCTCAATGGTGTGAACTTCGGCCAGGGCCGCATGGGCCTGGAAGAAATCCTCGCGAAAATCGATACCAGCGGCATTGAGCGCCAGGCCGAGAAAATCAGCGCCAAGCCAGCCTTTGATGTGTTGGTGGTGGGCGGTGGCCCAGCCGGCGCGTCGGCCGCGATCTACGCGGCCCGTAAAGGCATTCGCACCGGCGTTGCCGCCGAGCGTTTCGGCGGTCAGGTGCTGGACACCATGGCGATTGAAAACTTCATTTCCGTACAGGAAACCGAAGGACCAAAACTGGCGGTGGCCTTGGAAGAACACGTCAAGCAGTACGACGTCGACATCATGAACCTGCAGCGGGCCGATGCCCTGGTGCCAGGCCTGAACGGCGAACCGCACCAGGTCAAATTCGCCAGTGGCGCCACCCTCAAGGCCAAGACGGTCATTCTGGCCACCGGCGCCCGCTGGCGCGAAATGAACGTGCCGGGCGAACAGCAATACCGCAACAAGGGCGTGGCCTACTGCCCGCACTGCGACGGCCCCTTGTTCAAGGGCAAGCGCGTGGCCGTGATCGGCGGCGGCAACTCCGGGGTCGAGGCAGCCATTGACCTGGCAGGAATTGTTGCCCAAGTGACACTGCTGGAATTCGACGTGCAGTTGCGCGCCGATGCGGTCTTGCAACGCAAGTTGCACAGCCTGCCGAACGTCACCGTGATCACCAGTGCGCAAACCACTGAAGTCACTGGCGACGGCCAGAAGGTCAACGGCTTGCGTTACAAGGATCGTCAGTCCGGTGAGACCTTGAATGTCGAGCTCGAAGGTATCTTCGTGCAGATTGGCCTGCTGCCGAACACTGATTGGCTCAAAGGCACTGTCGAACTGTCACCACGAGGCGAGATCATCGTCGATAACCGCGGTGAAACCTCGATTCCCGGGGTGTTTGCCGCCGGGGACGTGACCACCGTGCCGTACAAGCAGATCGTGATTGCAGTAGGCGAGGGCGCCAAGGCTTCGTTGAGCGCCTTCGACCACCTGATCCGCACCTCGGCCCCGGCTTAAACCACAGCGCTGCCCCTCTGTCTTTTGCGAGTGAGCCCGTCCAAAATCGATGTTGCCTGACCCACTGCCATCGCGGGCAAGCCCGCTCCCACAGGTTTGATGTGGTGTATACAGAATCTGTGAGCAACCAAGTTCACTGTAGGAGCGAGCTTGCTCGCGATGAGGCCAGCACAGCCAACATTGATGTTGCCTGACACACCGCCATCGCGGGCAAGCCCGCTCCCACAGGTTTGATGTGGTGTATACAGAATCTGTGAGCAACCAAGTTCACTGTAGGAGCGAGCTTGCTCGCGATGAGGCCAGCACAGCCAACATTGATGTTGCCTGACACACCGCCATCGCGGGCGAGCCCGCTCCCACAGGTTTGATGTGGTGTATACAGAATCTATGAACAGCCAAAACCACTGTGGGAGCGAGCTTGCCCGCGATGGGGTCAGCCCATCCAATCGCGATACTGCCTGACCCACCGCCATCGCGGGCAAGCCCGCTCCCACAGGTTTGATGTGGTGTATACAGAATCTGTGAACAGCCAAAATCAGTGTGGGAGCGAGCTTGCTCGCGATGAGGCCAGCACAGCCAACATTGATGTTGCCTGACACACCGCCATCGCGGGCAAGCCCGCTCCCACAGGTTTGATGTGGTGTATACAGAATCTGTGAGTAGCCAAAATCAGTGTGGGAGCGAGCGCCCGCTTGCGGCTTGCTCGCGATGAGGCCAGCTCACAGCCCGCGATGGCGGCAGCCTCAATGTTGGATGTACCGACCTCCATCGCGAGCAGACTTCCCTTACACCCCATGCTTGAGCTTGTTCCTACGCCAGCAGTGGCGCTGGCTGGATGATTTCGACCCAATAGGCATCCGGGTCCTTGATGAAGGCCAGGCTCTTCATGCGGCCGTCATTCAGGCGTTTCTGGAAATCACAGCCCAGGGCTTCGAAGCGCTCGCAGGCGGCGCGGATGTCCGGTACCGAAATGCAGATGTGGCCAAAACCGCGCGGGTCGGTGTTGCCATTGTGGTAGGCGAAATCCGGGTCGTTCTCGGTGCCGTGGTTGTGGGTCAACTCGAGAATCCCCGGGATCGACTTCATCCACTCGGTACGAGCCGCCGCGTCGGCCGGGATCTGGTTTTTGTCGACCAGGGCCAGGAAGTACAGGCTGAACTCGGCTTCCGGGAAATCGCGTTTTTCCACCAGGCTGAAGCCGAGGATACGAGTGTAGAAGTCCAGGGACTTGGTGATGTCCTTGACCCGCAGCATGGTGTGGTTGAACACGAATTGCTGGGTGGCAGTGTCAGGTTGGGCAGTGACGCCGGGGAAGGTGTTCAGGTCGTGCAGGCTCATGGGCCCTCCGGAAAATAAGTGGGGCAAACGACGCTCCAGCAGATAGAGCTGTCCTTGGGCTTGCGGTGCTCGAGGCTTCCATGCAGTGGGCCAATGATACGCAAGGGGCGGTGCCGGGCCAATGCACAAAGCTCCGGCTATTGCCTGCGGGCCCGGTCGGGGTCAGACTTTGGGCCTTTCCTCGCCAGTGTCTTGCCTGATGATCCGAACCATTCGATCCCTGTTGCTGTTAACCGGTCTGTTTGCCGCCGCTGCTGCTGCGCAACCCCAGCTCGCCGAGATCACCTGGCCTGATGGATGGCAGGCCCAGGCCCTGGAGCCAGAAGCCGCGCCGGAAACCGTGCCGGAAACCGCGCCGAGCGAGGCGCCGGCGAAGGTTTCACGCCAGCGCGCAGTGAAAAACGATGAGAACGGTGACACGATACTGGTCATGGAGTTGACCATGACCCAGGTTGAGGCCGGGCATGTGGTCAACTTGCAGGGGGTGTTGCTGGAAATGCGCAAGTCGATCCAGAAGGACTTCTTTCAGGGCGGCTACCAGAGTGTGTGCAACAAGATTCATCCGGCTACATTGAGTCGCCTGGCTGCCCTGGAAACCACCTGTACCATTACCCAGAACGGGCGTCATGTATTGTCGCAAACACTAGTGGCCGCGGTAGAGGCAGATAAAGCCTATGTTTTTTCCTACGCCGGACAAGCCGATGCGTACGCAGCAAGTCAGAAAGAAATACAGGCGCTGCGTGAAAGTTTGAAACTTTAGTTCCCGATTGCAGTGTTCACGACGCAATGGCGGGCTTCCAGTTCTTTGGCCGGAAGGACTAACTACAAAGTTAATTGTGCCGACCCATGGTAGTTAGCGGTTTTTTTCGCTAGATCGGCGAGCTTCGTTACTTAAAATTCGTGTGGCATAAAAAAAGCCCTGCGTTGGCAGGGCTTTTCAAGGTGAGGTTCATGGCCCTCAAGCACGCAGCCAGGAATCAACGGTGCTGGCGCCGTATTGTTCCTTCCAGGCTTTCAGGCCGCGGTGATTGCCGCCTTTGGTTTCGATCAGTTCGCCAGTGTGCGGGTTTTGGTACACCTTGACCACGCGGGCGCGGCGGGTCTTGGGTGCCGCGGCTGGCTGCAGGCTAGCCTTGGCGTTGGGGTCGAGGATGGCGATAATGTCGCGCAGGCTCTTGCCATAGGTTTTCATCAAGCCCTGAAGCTTCTCTTCGAATTCGATTTCTTTCTTCAGCCCGGCGTCGTTCTTCAGTGATTCCAGCTGCGCAAGCTGCTCTTGAAGGGCCTTTTCAGCTGCACGAAATTCAGCGAGTCTGGACAATATCTTTACTCCAATAGTGTGTTTGGCTGAGACCAACCGCAAACAAAGCTATAAGCCAAGAGCCTTGAAGCGACTCGGTGAGAGTGGCGCACCTGGCAATCTTGCGCAGGCAGGAAAAATTGTAGTAGTTAATTCACTCCGAGTAAATCATGTCTTTTTATTTATGTAACGCAGCTCCGCTGTTTGATGCAATTTGGTGCGCCGACCGCTCAGTAATGGTTTTTACAGGGCGTTTTGCTCAACCGCCAAGTGTTTGTTCAGTTCGATAATGAATTCGCCAGCGGGCATCGGTCGGCCATACAGGTAGCCCTGCAGGAAGTTCACCCCATGACCTGCAAGATATTCACTCTGTTCTAGTGTTTCGACCCCTTCGGCGACTATCCCCAAGTCGAGTTTGCCGGAGAGTTCGATGATGCTGTCCAGAATATGCCGCGACAGCGCGTCCACGCCGATCATTGCGACAAAACTCTGGTCGATTTTCAGGAAGTCCACATTGAACTGGCGCAAGTAACCGAGGCTGGAGTGGCCGGTACCAAAATCATCGATGGCGATCATCACGCCCAGTCCATGCAACTGTTCGAACAGTTGGTGGGTGATGGCCGTGGGTTCGATCAGCTCGCGTTCGGTGAGCTCCAGGACCAGCGCGACCTTGCCGGGCGGGAAAGCCGCCAGGAACTCGCGGCAGTCAGCCACCAGGTCAAGGTCCTGGCAATGGCTGGCGGTGATGTTGATGCCGATATGAAAGCGTTCGCCGAAATGACGGGCCTGCGGGCCGAGCACTGCGGCGGTCTGCTGCATCAACGAGCGCGTCATCGGCACGATCAGCCCCGAGTGCTCGGCAAAGGGAATGAACAGGTCCGGGCGTACCAGGCCATCCTTGGGGTGGTTCCAGCGCATCAGCACCTCGGTGCCGGCCCAACCCTTGCTGTCACCATGCACCACCGGTTGAAAGTACGGCACAAACTCCCTGGCCTCCATGGCCCGCTGCAATTCCAGGCTGGGTGATGTCGAGCGTTTTTGCAGCCAGTGGGCGAGGGTGCCGGCGATGGCGCCAAAAAATATCAGCAGGCTGAACAGTGGTGGGTACTCGCTGACCATGTAGCGCCAGGTTTCCCCTTCGGGGAATCCGGCCTCCACTTTAAAGGCATAGCGTGACGATTCCAGGTAATTGCGTGCCACCGGCAGTTCGGGCAGGGCGCCCTCATGGACCTGGCCGTCGGCCGACAACCAATTGTCACCTACCTGCAGCAACAACAGGGTCTGGCGCCCGATCAGGCGCAGCACGTTGCTCAGGTGGTAGCCATCGAGCGTGGTCAGTGCGCCTTGTCGGCCCTCGCTCTGGCGGTACACCAACAGGGCGGTGTTGGGCGTTACCGGATTGCCGTTCATCAACCACAACTTGCCGTGGGTGTACTCGCCCGGGTCGACCTTCTCCTCGAACTCGCCAAACAACGAGCTGCAGTACAGATTGTTATCCCACACCAGGTTGGTGGAGCGCACGAAGGGCCGGCGGGTCACTTGCTCACGCAGGGCCAGCTTGACGTCCGCACAGGGCTGCCCGGCCAGCGGCAGCAGGAGCTGGGCCGCGTGGGCGGTGTTGTCGAGCATCAGGTCAAACTGGCGAACGGCTTCCTCGGCGGTCTGGTGCGTGCTCTG
Source organism: Pseudomonas sp. P5_152 (assembly GCF_033989915.1). NCBI lineage: Bacteria > Pseudomonadati > Pseudomonadota > Gammaproteobacteria > Pseudomonadales > Pseudomonadaceae > Pseudomonas > Pseudomonas sp. P5_152. The sequence goes on from NZ_JASFAH010000002.1 coordinate 5,658,776, forward strand.
GCTCAGTCGGCTTTCGGCTTGCATGTACAAAATGGCGCCGCCCAGCACCACGGGCACCAGGGCCACCAGCACGGTGATGGCGTTACGGTAGGCACTTTTACGCCGGCGCTTTAAGGTCAATGGCATTGGGCAAACCTGGGACTGCGGGGATGGGCTCTCAAATGCAGGTGCGGCAACGCCTTGCCTTCCATGAAGAGATTGCATAGCGGGGATGATAGATGGCACTGGGCGATTGTGTTGCTCAATTCAAGGACAATCCCTTTGCCAGTTTGATGAACGCCAGGGTGGCGGGCGAGCATTGGCGTTGATCCAGCACCGCCAGACCCACCTGGCGCTTGACCATCGGAGACAGCGGTCGCTTCACGTAATGCGCCTGCGGGGTGTCGGGTAGCGAGCGTTCGGCAACCAGGGTCAGCGCTTCGCCCCGACTCACAGTTGCCAGGGTGCTGAGCAGTTGCGAACAGCGAAAACGGATGTCGGGTCTCAGCCGTGCCGCGCTGAACAGACGTGTCACCAGTTCTGCAGAACCGGCCTCGGTGAGGATGAACGGATCGTCGCACAGCTCGCGCAGCGTCAGGCTGTCACGACTGGCCAGGGCATGTCCGACGGGGATAAGCGCGACCATCTGGTCCTCGACCAAGGGGAAGGTGTCGAAACGCTCTTCGGGTAGCACCACGAAACCGACATCGATCCGCCGCTCATCCAGCCACTGCAACACTTGCCGGTCGGGGCCTTCATCGATGTGCACCTCGATGCCGGGATAGGCCGCCCGGTACTGCGGCAGGATTTTCGGCAGCAGGCCGATCGACGCCGTCGGGCCAAAAGAACCGATGCGCAGCGTGCCACTTTTCATTCCGCGGGCGTCGGCGGCCTCCTGGCGCAGGGTGCTGGCCAGGCCGAGCATGGCGCGGGCACGCACCAGTAACTGCTGGCCGATGTCGCTGAGTTCGACCTGGGACTGCTGGCGCCTGAGCAGCTCGACACCCAGTTCCTGCTCCAGGGCCTTGATAGCATGGGATACCGCCGACTGGCTGATGCCCAGGCGGTGGGCTGCGCTGGTGAAGCCTTGCAGCTCGGCGACCAGGGAAAAGATCTCGAGTTGGCTCAGGGTCATGAGTAAAGACTCATTTTACGATGATCGATCATGACGGGAAGAATAAGCCATCAACCCTGTCATGTCCCAGGAGCCTGCATGAAAAGTCTTGTCCAGAGTGGTTGGCGTGGTGCGGATGTCCCGGTGTACCTGAAGCTCGCCAGCGTCACCATGCTCTGGGGCGGAACTTTTGTCGCCGGACGCTACCTGGCGGGTTCGCTGAGCCCATTGTTTGCCGCGAGTTTGCGCTTTGCGCTGGCGAGCCTGGCGCTGCTGCTGTTCATGGGGTTGGCCCGCATCCCCCTGGCTCGGCCGAGCGGCCGGCAATGGCTGCAATTGGGGCTGTTGGGGTTCTTCGGCATCTACGTCTACAACCTGTGTTTCTTTTACGGCCTGCAGTATATCCACGCGTCCCGCGCATCGCTGATTGTCGCCTTGAACCCGGCAGTGATCGGGCTGGCGTCCTGGTTGCTGTTCAAGGAGCGCCTTAGTGCCAGCAAGGTCGTCGGCATCCTCCTGTGTCTCGGCGGAGCGGGGCTGGTGATCGTCAGTGGCGATCAGTCGGTGTTCACCGGCGGGGCTTGGCTTGGCGACCTGCTGCTGCTCGGCTGCGTGCTGGGCTGGGGTGTCTATTCGTTGTTCTCCAGGGGGCTGAACCAAGCGCTGGGCCCGCTGCACACCGTGACTTACTCGGTGGTCCTGGGCACCTTGATGTTATGGCTGACTTGCGCGGTGCGCGGCGAAGTCCAGTGGCAGGTCCTTGCGCAGTTGTCCCCGGGGCAAGTGATCAGCCTGCTGTACTTGGGTGTGCTGGGCTCGGCGCTGGCCTATATCTGGTATTACGACGGCATTCGCCGGATTGGCGCCACCCGCAGTGGCGCGTTTATCGCGTTGAACCCACTGACCGCGGTGATCCTCGGCGCGCTGCTGCTCGGCGAACCGATGACGGGCGCGATGTACCTGGGCGGGGCGGTCATCCTGCTGGGTATCTACCTGTGCAACAAAGCCTTTGCAGCGACGGCAAAAAGGCGGATTTTATAGAGAAGGCGGACAAATTGTTTTACGCTGTGTAGAATCGGTTTACGCATATAAGAATAAGTCTTCTGACAGCAGAAGCCTCGCCCACAAAAGCCTTGGGTCGACAATGAAGATATTTGGGTTCCAATTGATCTACGGTGATTTTCTCGCCCGCAGTGTGCGAGGCATCTCCTGCGCGCCACCCGCGCGTCTCAGCAGTGCTCACGACTAACGATCAGTTAATTATTAAAAGCATGATGAGGCGTCAACCATGGCAGATTTATACGAAAACCCAATGGGCCTGATGGGCTTCGAGTTCATCGAATTCGCATCGCCAACCCCGAACACCCTTGAGCCGATCTTCGAGATCATGGGCTTCACCAAGGTCGCTACCCACCGCTCCAAGAACGTGCACCTGTATCGCCAGGGCGCGATCAACCTGATCCTCAACAACGAACCCAACAGCGTCGCCTCGTACTTCGCCGCCGAACACGGTCCGTCGGTGTGTGGCATGGCGTTCCGCGTCAAGGATTCGCAACTGGCCTACAACCGGGCCCTGGAACTCGGCGCCCAGCCGATCCACATCGAGACCGGCCCGATGGAGCTGAACCTGCCGGCCATCAAGGGCATCGGCGGCGCGCCGTTGTACCTGATCGACCGTTTTGGTGAAGGCAGCTCGATCTATGACATCGACTTCGTGTTCATCGAAGGTGTCGACCGCAACCCGGTCGGTGCCGGCCTGAAGATCATCGACCACCTGACTCACAACGTGTACCGCGGCCGCATGGCCTACTGGGCGAACTTCTACGAGAAGCTGTTCAACTTCCGCGAGATCCGCTACTTCGACATCAAGGGCGAATACACCGGCCTGACCTCCAAGGCCATGACCGCTCCCGATGGCATGATCCGCATCCCGCTGAACGAAGAGTCCTCCAAGGGTGCCGGGCAGATCGAAGAGTTCCTGATGCAGTTCAACGGCGAAGGCATCCAGCACGTTGCTTTCCTGGCCGATGACCTGATCAAGACCTGGGATCACCTGAAAAGCATCGGCATGCGCTTCATGACTGCGCCGCCAGATACCTACTACGAAATGCTCGAAGGCCGTCTGCCGAACCACGGCGAACCGGTCGGCGAGTTGCAGGCCCGCGGGATCCTGCTGGACGGTTCGTCCGAGGCCGGCGACAAGCGCCTGTTGTTGCAGATCTTCTCGGAAACCCTGATGGGCCCGGTGTTCTTCGAATTCATCCAGCGTAAAGGTGACGATGGTTTTGGTGAAGGCAACTTCAAGGCGCTGTTCGAGTCGATCGAACGTGACCAGGTGCGCCGTGGTGTTCTCTCCACGGACTAAGCCCTTACACCGATAAAACTGTGGGAGCGAGCTCGCTCCCACAGTTGTTTCAGGTGTGCTTAAGGCCTGCGTTGGCGCACCAGGTGCTTGAAGCCCTCGAACACCAGGACCAGCACCGCCAGCCAGATCGGGATGTAGGTCAGCCATTCCCCCGCCTTGATGCTTTCTCCCAGCAGCAGTGCCACCCCCAGCAACAGCACCGGCTCGACATAGCTGAGCAGCCCGAACAGGCTGAACGGCAGCAGGCGGCTGGCGATGATGTAGACCACCAGGGCCGAGGCACTGATGATCCCGAGCACGGGAATCAGCAGCGTTAGCCAAGGGTGCAGGTCGAACACGCCGAAGCCTTGTGCGCCGTTGTGCACGAACCAGTACGCCACCGGCAGCAACAGCGCCATGTCCAGCCACAGGCCGCCGAGGTTGTCGGCCGCCAGGCGTCGGCGCAACACGAAGTAAGTCGGGTAACCAATGGCCACCAGCATGGTCGCCCAGGAAAAGCTGCCCACCTGGTACAACTCATTGAGCACGCCCAGGGTCGCCAGGCTCGCGGCAATTTTCTGCAGGTACGACAGGCGCTCGCCGTAGACGATGCGGCCGGTCAGCACCATGGTCAGTGGCAGCAGGAAATACCCCAGGGACACATCCAGGCTATGGCCGTTCAACGGTGCCCACATGAATAGCCACAGTTGCACGCCCAGCAGGGCAGAGGACACCAGCAAGCCACCGAGCAGCAGCGGTTTGGCTGCCAGCCGCCGCAGGATCTCCACGACCCGCTGCCACTCACCGGATACCAGCATGAACACCGTCATGCACGGCACCGTCAGCAGCATGCGCCAGCCGAAAATTTCCACACCGTCGAGCGGCGATAGCAGTGAGGTGTAGAAATACATGACGGCAAACAGCACCGAGGCCGACACCGATAGAGCAATTCCTTTAGACAAGCTGTCCTCGCGACACTGAACATAAACAGAGGGGAAGGATACGTGGTTTGAGCGACGAATATCGTTGCAATGGCCTCAGCTACTCAGTGCCTTGCGCCCCGAGACAAAATGGCTCACATCATTGAACCCCGGTGTCGAGGCATGCCCTGGGGTCACCAGTGAATCGATGAAGGCTTCGTCCTCGGCGCTGATCTTCACGTCCTGGGCCTTGGTGTAGGCGTCCCACTGTTCTTCGGTGCGTGGGCCGACGATGGCCGAGGTCACCGCGGCGTTGTTCAGGACCCAGGCAATGGCGAACTCGACCATGCCGACGCCACGTTGCTCGGTGTAGGCCTGGATCTGCTGGGCGATGCGCAGCGACTCGACCCGCCATTCGGTCTCCAGGATACGTTTGTCCTGGCGGCCGGCGCGGCTGTTGGCGTCGGGGCGAATGTCGGGGGCGTACTTGCCGCTGAGCACGCCACGAGCCAGCGGGCTGTAGGGCACGACCCCAAGGCCGTAGGCGTTGGCGGCGGTGATCTGTTCGGTTTCGGCCTGGCGGTTGACGATGTTGTACAGCGGCTGGCTGATCACCGGCCGGTCGACGCCCAGTTGCTCGGCCACGCGAATCACCTCGGCGATGCGCCAGCCACGATAATTGGACAGGCCCCAATAGCGGATCTTGCCCTGGCGAATCAGGTCGCCAATGGCCGACACCGTGACGTGCAGCGGGGTGTTGTGGTCTTCGCGGTGCAGGTAATAGATGTCCAGGTAGTCGGTGTCCAGGCGGGTCAGGCTGGCATCGATCCCGTTGAAAATGTGCTTGCGGCTCAGGCCGCTGCGATTCGGCAGGCCGTCCACCGGGCCAAAGCCGACCTTGGACGCCACCACCCACTCATGCCGGTTGCCGGCAATCGCCTCGCCGACGATTTCCTCGGAGCGACCATTGGTGTAGACGTCGGCGGTGTCGATGAAATTGATGCCTTGATCCCAGGCTTTGTCGATGATTCGCAGCGAGTCTTCGGTGCTGGTCTGCTCGCCAAACATCATGGTGCCCAGGGTCAGCGTAGACACTTGCAGTCCGGAATGGCCCAGTGTGCGGTAGCTCATGACGAATTCCTTTTACCGGTGGGAAAGGCTCAATCAAATACCAGAAGGGCGATGTGGGCAACCGCAATTATCCAATGGTGGGTGCGGGCAACCCGCTCCCACCGTGGCTGGGGTCAGACGCGCAGGGTGCGGGTCATGCGTAACGCCAGCAGGCTACCGCCGACAATCACCGCTGCCAGCACATACAGCGCGGCATCGGTGGAGCCACTGGTGTCCTTGACCCAGCCCACCAGGTACGGGCTGAGGAAGCCGGCCATCTGGCCCATGGAGTTGATCAGCGCCAGACCACCGGCGGCGGCACCGGCGCTGAGCATGGCGGTTGGCACCGGCCAGAACATTGGCAGGCCGGTGAGGGCGCCCATGGTGGCGATGGTCAGGCCGAGAATCGCGATGGCCGGGTGAGCGGCAAAGTTGACCGCGATCAGCAAGCCCAGCGCGCCCATCAGCATCGGCACCACCAAGTGCCAGCGGCGCTCCTTGTGCAGGTCCGCCGAGCGTCCGACCAGCAGCATGAACACCGCCGCCAGCAGGTAGGGAATCGCACTGAGCCAACCGATCACCAGGTTGTCGCTGAAACCGAGGTTCTTGATGATCGACGGCAGCCAGAAGTTGATCGCGTAAACGCCGCTCTGGATGCAGAAGTAGATCAGGCCGAACGCCCAGATCGCCGGATTCTTGAACACGGCCAGCAGCGAGTCGGTGGCCGTCTTCGGCTTGTTGGCGCGGTCGATTGCCTGGTCCGCCTCAAGCACCGCACGCTCGTGCGGCTTGAGCCATTTGGCGCTGGCGAAGTCGTCACTGAGCAGAAAGTACGCCAGTGCACCGAGGATTACCGTCGGAATGCCCTGCAGCAGGAACATCCACTGCCAGCCGGCGAGGCCACCTTGGCCCGCGGCGAAGTGGTTGAGGATCCAGCCGGAGAACGGGCTGCCGAGCAGACCCGAGACCGGGATCGCCGACATGAACAGCGCCATGATGCGGCCACGACGGAAGGTCGGGAACCACTGCGAGAGGTACAGCACCACGCCCGGGAAGAACCCGGCTTCGGCGGCGCCGGTGAACAGGCGCAGGGTATAAAACTCGGTGGGCGTGGTGACGAACAGCAGGCAGGTGGACAACGTGCCCCAGGTGATCATCATCAGCGCAATCCAGCGCCGTGGGCCGAAGCGGGTCAGCGCCAGGTTGCTCGGTACGCCGCACAGCACGTAACCGATGAAAAAAATCCCGGCCCCGAGGCCGTACACGGTTTCGCTGAATTTCAGCGCATCGAGCATCTGCAACTTGGCGAAGCCAACGTTGACCCGGTCCAGGTAGTTGAACAGGTAGCAAATGAAGATGAAGGGGATCAGGCGCAGGGTAATGCGCTTGTAGACGGCGTTTTTATCGTCATCGGTGGCCAGGGTGGCAGCGGCGCTCTGTGACATGGCGGGTCTCTCTTTATTATGATTTTTTGCGGTGCGAGGGTAACGTGACCGCATGCAGAGTCTCGGTCACCCATTGGCGGATGTCTTTGTGCCTGAGCACAGCGATTACGCCAAGCGCCTGTGCGGGTGAACAACCAAAGCCCCAGCTTTTCCAGGAATACGCCTCATGTTCGAACTTGATCACGACCTGGCCCAGGATATCGTCGACCGGGCGATGGCCATTCTGCCCTACAACGTCAACGTCATGGACAGCCAGGGGCTGATCCTGGGCAGTGGCGAGCCGGAGCGGGTCAACACCCGGCATGAAGGCGCGCAGTTGGTGCTGGCCAATGGTCGGGTGGTGGAAATCGACGCCCAGACGGCAGTGCACCTCAAGGGCGTGCAGCCGGGGATCAACCTGCCGTTGCTCCTCGATCAGCGCCTGATCGGCGTACTCGGCATCACCGGTGAACCCGAGCAACTGCGTACCTACGCCGAGTTGGTGCGCATGACCGCCGAAATGCTGGTGGCCCAGCGCAACCAGCAGGCCGAGCAGCAATGGCGCCGCCAGCGCTGCGATGATCTGTTGGCGCTATTGCTCAGTGAGGCGGGGGACTCGCCGCGGTTGATCGACGAAGCCCAGCAAATGGGCCTCAAGCCGCAATTGGCACGTACCCCCTATTTGTTTGAATTGGGCCTGGAACACGGCAACGGCCAGACCGCCGAAGCCTTGAGTGCCTGGCTGAGTTCGCGCTACCCCGATAGCTGGTGCGTCAGTTCGGCCAAGTCCTCGTTGCTGTGGTGCCGACCAACGACCCAGGCCGTGGACAACGAGCGCTTGCTGGAAAAACTCCAAGGCCTGGGCTGGAACATCCTGCGCATTGCGGTCGGTGGCCAGGCCGACGGTCTGCAGGGCTTGCGCCGCTGCTATCGGCGGGTTGGCGACTTGCTGGCCTACGGTCGCGATGTATTGCCGCACAGTCGTTTGTTGACCTTCAACCGCTACCGCCTGCCGGTGATGCTCTGGCGCCATCGCAACGATGATGCGCTGGATGAGCTGCTCAGCCCTTTGCGCAAGGTCATCGCCAAGGACAGCAATGGGCAGTTGCTGGCGACCTTGCGCAGTTGGTGCGAGCACGATGGTCAAAGCCAGGCCTGTGCCGATGCCCTGGGGATCCACCGCAACAGCCTGCGCTATCGCATGGAGCGGGTGGCCGAACTCAGCGGAGTCGATCCCCTGCGGCTGGACGGCATGCTGGCGCTGTACCTCGGTGTGCAGCTGTTGCCCCAACCCTGCGCAGACGTGTAGGAGCAGGGCTTGAGTTGGGTTTTGTAGAAATGAACAATAAACCCCCTCCACCCTTGTGCAGCGGACTGGCGTCATCGTCTGGGGCAACTGGCAGCATGCTCTGCATAACAACCGGAGAAATCACATGAAGATCGTCATCGCCCCCGACTCGTTCAAGGACAGCCTGAGTGCTATTGGGGTGGCGGATGCCATTGCCCAGGGGCTGGCCGAGGTCTGGCCAGATGCACAGTTGGTCAAATGCCCGATGGCCGACGGCGGTGAAGGCACGGTCGAGGCGATTCTCGCGGCCTGCGCTGGCGAGTTGCGCAGTACCCGGGTGCAAGGGCCACTGGGCGAGCCGGTCGAGGCCCGTTGGGGCTGGTTGCCCGACAGCCACACTGCAATCATCGAGATGGCCGAAGCCAGCGGTCTGCAATTGGTGCCGCTGGAGCAGCGTGATGCGTGCATCAGCAGCACCTTTGGCACCGGCGAGTTGATTCGTGCGGCGCTGGATGCGGGTGCCCGACGTATCATCCTGGCCATCGGCGGCAGTGCCACCAATGACGGTGGAGCGGGCGCGATGCACGCCTTGGGCGTGCGCTTGAACGATGCCCAGGGGCAAGCGATCCGTCACGGTGGCCTGGCGCTCGAAGACCTGGCCCGTATTGAACTCAAGGGCATCGACTCGCGCCTGGCCGAGGTCCGTTTCGAGATCGCCGCCGACGTCGACAATCCACTCTGCGGCCCCCATGGCGCCTCAGCGATTTTCGGCCCACAGAAAGGTGCTTCGCCTGAGCAGGTGCACCAACTCGATCTTGCCCTGGGGCATTTTGCCGATCATTGTGCGCACGTGCTGGGCAAGGACCTGCGTGACGAACCCGGCAGCGGTGCGGCGGGGGGCTTGGGGTTTGCGGCCAAGGCGTTTTTGAACGCGCAATTTCGTCCTGGCGTGGAAGTCGTGGCTGAACTGGTCGGGTTGGCGGACGCCGTGCGGGGAGCCGATCTGGTGATCACCGGCGAAGGTTGCTTTGATGCGCAGACGTTAAGGGGCAAGACCCCCTTCGGGGTGGCGCGTATCGCCCGCCAAAACTGTGTACCGGTGATCGTGATCGCCGGCACCCTGGGCGAGGGTTACGAGCAGATGTATGAACAGGGGGTCGATGCCGCCTTTGCGTTACCTTCCGGGCCAACAAGCCTGGCTCGGGCGTGTGCCAATGCCGCGCAACTATTGCGTGAGCGGGCACGGGATATTGCCCGGGTCTGGCGGTTGGCGTTGCGCCAGGCATGACCCTCCACACAGCGGGTACCTGTCAACTCTGACAGCTATCGGCAGATAAAAAACTAGTGCCTAATTTGCTCCGGGTCGCTCAGGTCCGGCAGAACGATAAGGCGTAGTGTGCAGTGCTTTCGAAGTTCGAACTGCCAGACAGGTTTCATCGCCTTGGCTCAGGTCACGGTTGACTATGAACAGTACTGGAGAAAGCACATGGCACGTTCAGACAAGCAGCTAAATGCCGAGCAGGTGCGCTGGGCCAATCGCGAACGGTTGGCCCAGCGAGACGCTCCAACTGCGGGGCCGCTCGACCCCCTTACCGTGAACGGCTTGATGCCGGGAGATACCGAGGGACTACGACCGGCGGCGAGCAATGACCAGCCGCTGGTGGTGAACATTCCGGCTTGGGAAAATCTTGTGCCGATCCCCGGCCAGGCTGACACGGTTCGTATTGAAATGGCCAGGGTTGGCAGCGGCGTCTGGGAAGTGCTCAAGGAGCAACCGTTTCCCTACCCGCAAAACCGTCCGGATTTCCCCAAGGCGGTCACGCTCGATGTGTTCGATAAGGAGATTGAAGGCAAATTCAATCTTCGATGGAGGTTGAAAATCTGGAGTGCTCCGGGGTTCGTCGAAGAGTCAACGACCACGCCGCTGAGAATTGACCGCACGCCTCCGCACGACCTGCAAAATCCGCCGGAATTCATACTCGCTACCAATGAAATCAACGATGCCTACCTGGCTGCCAACGGCAACCAAGTGATCGTCGAGTTACCCGCTTATGCGGATTATGAGCCGGGCGACACGATTTCCTACGGCTGGCAAAAAATCGAACCGATCAATCCCGAAGACATCGTACCGATTACCCCGGTTCCGGTCGTTATTCCTGCCGATCGCAAATTCGAAATCCCATTGACATGGATTCAGGATGCCGGCGATGGCCCGATCTTCTGTGCCTACCGATTGTTCGACAAAGCCGGCAATCCGGGCCGTTTGTCCCGGATGCGCTTACGCAACGTCGCCCTCGGGGCGCTACCCATTACCCCCTTGGGTCCTCCCAGGGTACCTCTGGCGGACGATGATGGCTTGATCGATCAGCTAGATGCCGCCACTCGAGAGGTCACCGTGGTGATTCCTGAAGTGACCAACGGCAAGAGCTCCGACAAAATTCATATCACCTGGGGTACGCAGGAGCTGGAGCCCCATCCGCTCGTGCCTCGGGCCGAAACGCTGGTCAAGGTCCCGCTGGCGGTGTTGCAGGCGCAATACACCCAGACCACCGGCGAGCAAACTACACCGGTGAAGTATGAGGTTCGCCGTGGGTTGAGGCCGTTCGATGCGCCGGGCATTACCGTCCAGGTCAATTTTTCCAAGATCGGCCCCGTTAACCCTGATTGGCCGGATATTACCAATCCGAACCTGCACGAAGTTGAAGTGTGGGGTCGCTCGGGCCTTAAGGACGAACTGAATCTTTCGGATGCGGGGGAGAACGCCGAGGCCCGGTTTGCGTTGTACGACTCGCCAGCGGCGAGTGATGAAATCCACTTGATGTGGGACAACTTGCCTGTGTTACCCGTACACGTCATCACAACTGAGGTTGAGGGTCAGGCGATGGTCCTTCCAATCCTGTGGGATGTGATTGATGAACGCAGTAACAGTACGGCTCCTGGGTTGCCAGTGTTTTACTGGCTGCGTCGTGCTGGCTATATCAACGCCGAGCATTCCAAGCCCAAGCCGGTCAAGGTGGAAGTTCATACCATTGTCCCGGATGTCGTGGAGTTTCCCGGGAATGCAAGTGGCTTCATGTTCTGTCACTTGTTGGACTGGGATCCGGTGGAGGGCCTCGGGATCAAGGTGCATATTCCGGCCAACGCCCGCTACTTGAAGTTAGGGGTGGTAGTCACCGTCAAGTGGCAGGGGCATAAAGGCTACGATCCTTCGGGTCCGCTCCCTGCCGACCCCATTGCGGGCACTGATTTGCAACATACCTTCCCACCCCTGACTGCGGCGCAAGTGGTTAACGGTCTTGACTGGATCGTGCGGCCGTATGCGACAAAAATCCTGCCCTTGTACGGCGGCGAGTCGGACCAGATTGGTCGGGGCATCGTCAGCTATACGGTTAGCGGCGTAACGCCACCTTCGCCGGACGCCACGCTGAATGTCGCGCTGGGCACGGGTACAGGCACCTGCCCGATACCCCCAAGACCGTAATGGGGTAGATGAGTCGATGCAAGAGGGGCGTGCAGCCCCTTTTTTGCACCTGAACGGCTGGATGTCTGGTTCTGTGGATGATTCCGTTCCATTGCAGGATTAGTCCTACATTCGGTGGGGCTCTATCTCGATATTGTTCGCCGCCTTTGTAAGTACAAGCCGAGTTCGTCGTGAGAAGCAATGAACTCGTTCTACTGGCGACTCTAATTTCGTGGTGATCCTTTGATGTTTTCGATAACTCCTTTTGCTGTGCGCCAACTGGCTGGCGCGATCAAACTATTGTCCATTGCACCGTTGTTATGGGTCAGTCCGCACGCGCTTGCGCGGGATATGAACAATGAAAATGCAACGATTGGTGCAGGTAACTCTCCGGACAATTATCTACTTCGCAACCAGTCCAGCCTGACCGCAATCGATGCACGTAGGGGAAACGGTCAGTTGGGAAGAGGGGATGGACCCCTTGTATACGGTCGCTCACACCTACGAGTACGGCAGTACCTCCACCCAGACTGTCAGCGACAAAGCCGTGCGTTGGGTCGATCGCACCTACAACCGTTTTCATTTATTGACCGAAGAAAAAACCACCCAGGATCTTTGTGTGATTCGGGAGGCGACCACTTATTACGCCGAAGACATTCCCTTCGAGCGCCAGGTTCCCCAGTTTCAGATGCCCAAAGCGACCAAGACCAGTTGGGAGATAGAAGGAGACTCGACCCGATACCGTGCAGAAGTTGCGTCCAGCGCATTTGACGAAAACGGTAACCTGATTGAGGAAGTCGACCCCAGCGGCGTCAAGACTGTTCACACCTACTACCCCAAAGAGGCCAGCGATGGCTGCCCGGCCGACCCGGAAGGCTTTATCCGCAACCGCAAGGACAGCACCGTAGTCCCCTCACCACAAGGCCAGGCAGGTGCACTGACATCGCCCTCACATAACGTCCGCTGAACCAGTAAGTCAACTACATTGTAAACTTGGGTCAGCTGCTGCTCGGTACCATTGAGATCAAAGATCCGTTTGATCTCGCGACCAAATTCGTCGTACTGCAGGCTGATCGTTACCTGCTGTACCGTTGCGCGACGAGAAATATAGTTATGACCCACGTGGTCGGCTCATACTCTACACGTGCAGTGGCAGCCAACCGCCGGTCGATCCTTATGGCAAGGCCATCGCGCGGCAGGTATTCAGATTTGATGCCCTGGACAACCTCATCTCGGTGACCACGACCTCAGTGGATGGCGTAATCAATCGCGCGACTTACAGCTACGGAAATAAACAGGACCCTGCGCAGTTGACCAAGGTCGAGAATGACGCGGGTAGCCCTTACCCTGCCGTGATCCTGCTTGCGTATGACGCCGATGGACATTTGATCCGTGACGAAGAGCAGCGCGTCCTGAAGTACGACGCCCTGGGTCGCTTGACCGAAATCAGCGGCCTGCCGGGTGAGCCGCCCAGCGGCCTCGGATACGATCCGCTGGACACCCTCACCAGCCTGGAGGGCGGAGAAGGATCAGAGCAACGTTTTTACCGCGGCGGCGAACTGGCGAACCGGATTCAAGGCGCCAAGAGCAGCACCTTCGTGCGGGCAGATGGAGTCGTGCTCGCCGAGCACCAGGCAGGTGCTGACCCAAAGTCCCTGTTGCTGGCCAGTGATTTCAAAAGCACGGTATTCAATGAAGTCAGCGCTGGCACAACCAATACCCTCGCGTATTCGGCCTATGGAAACCAAAGTGCCGAACAGCCAGTAGCAACAGCATTGGCGTACAACGGAGTATTACGGGAAACGCAAAACGGGGTGTATCTGTTGGGCAATGGTTATCGCGCGTACAGCCCGAGTTTGATGCGGTTTCATTGCCCGGATAGTTGGAGTCCGTTTGGGGCGGGGGGGCTTAATGCCTATGTGTTTTGTGGGGGGAATCCAATGGGCAATGTGGATCTGGATGGGCATAAATGGTATTCAGCTCTATGGCAGCGTATTTCAGCGCCCTTTCGGAGAAGCCCAACTAGTGGTGTCGCACAAAAAAATACTATGGATAAAAGCACCAAAATAGGGGGGTCTGCTGGTCCGGCACAGAGTTCGGGAGAAAAGAATGTATCCAAGAGGGTGGATGATTTAACGGAGAAAGGGTACCAGGCCAATATTGATTTTATGGATCAAAGGACAAGAAAGAATCCGAAGCCGCAAAAAATCCAGCAAGCAGCAGATAAACGAAAAAAATTGGTGCAAGAGAGAAAAAAGGTTGAGAGGGAAGTCACTTGGGGGGTCAAGAAAAAACACATCGAGGCTGTATATGATGCAAATAAAACAGCTTTTAATCCCTCTGGCGGTGTAGTGGCGAACCAAAGGAAGAAAAATGTTGATCCAAGAAGTCTTGTGGATCCGGACCTTCTTCGGAAAGTGGCTGTATTACGAGATGATGTCTTGTTCTAACGCAATTGCGCTGCCTTGGGTCCGAAGTGGAGTGGGCAAGGAGTAGCCAACTATCCCTTCAACCCACTCACCCGCGCAAACTCCACCAACCCACCGTCATGCACAAGTCCCAACTTGTCCATGGCGGTGCGTTTTTGTCGGCTGATGGTTTTTTCGCTGCGGTTCAGATGTGCGGCGATCTGCCGGCCGGACAGGCCCTGAACAAACAAGCGCACCACTTCCAGCTCCCGTTCGGACAGGCTCACCAGCGGTGCTTCGGTACTGTCGGTCGGCAAGGCCTGGGCCTCGAGGATCCTGGCGAACGTCGGGCAGAGATGGCGACGCCCCCTGGCCACGCTCTGTACCGCGTGCCTGAGTTCACTCAACGGGCTACGTTTATCGAACAGTGCGCAGGCGCCCTGGTTGAGCAACGCCTGCAACAGGGACGGATTGCGCAGCATGGTCATGACGATCAAGCGCACATGGCCGAAGTGGCGTCTCACATAACCCATCAACGCCAGGCCATCGGGGAAGTCCCCGTAGGGCATCGCATAGTCGCTGATCAGGATGTCACAGGGGATGCATTGCAGGCGGTCAATCAGCTCATCGGCGCTGTTGGCCTGGGCGACAACCGCGAACCCCTGGCTGGAGGCGTGGCACAGGGCCATTTCAGCGCCCATCAGCACCACGGGATGGTCGTCGGCGAGAATGATGCGTGCTGTGTTCAGCGTTCGGTGTACAGCTGTTTCAGGCATCTCGCCGCAGTGGTTCGGGGCAGTTGGGGACAACGATTGCGCAGGGTTCATGCGGTGTCTCGACAGGGGCCAACGGCGCGCCGTACACCGCAGTCAGCCAGGTTCAAGACAGTTGAATCAAACCTTGCTCCAGTGCCTTGAACACTGCGGTCCAGCGTGAACTGACGCCGAATTTCCGGCGGATATTGCCAAAGTGATAATTCACCCCGGATTCGCTGCAATTGACGATCTGGCCGATTTCCCAGGACGACTTGCCTTTGGCACTCCATAGCAGCACTTCTTTTTCTCGGTTGGTCAGAGTGATGCCCTGCAGCTGTCCGGTTGCTTGCAGCTCAAGCCCGGGCTGGAGGTTGCGAGCGCGAATGGCGATCGGGGCTGAATGGTTCATGACAGGCACTCCCATTTATCAATCAATGAGGTGGGCGAAGGATCCTTCCTGAATCTGGGCGTGGTTCCTGCGTCCTGCTGACAGACGCCGCTCAGGGCGCTGTAGGTTCGGCTCAGTTATAACGCGGATCCAACGCCTTGAAACCTGTAAGAACTAACAGGTGCAGCACCTTAATGCAGCGAGGTGAGAAATTTCTGTCTGTTTTTTCTCTAGATTGTGTAGGAGGATTCTCTGGTTTAGTCCGATTTTAGGCCATCGCGAGCCCTTGTACGGGGCAGACCGTTGCGGATCTGCCGTTCATCACATTTTCAACGCTTGGGGTTATCGGTCGAAGCGCGCCTGATTTCAGACCCTTTCCAGCCTCTGGCGCCATACCACCTCGTTCACCAGATTCGCTGGCCGCTCACCCGCCAGCGCCGCCAGCAGATTGTCCACCGCACATCGCGCCATCGCTTCACGCGTTTCATGGGTGGCCGAGCCGATATGTGGGGTCGCCACCACATTGTCCAAATGCAGCAACGGTGAATCGTGCTGCAGCGGTTCCCGCTCGAATACATCCAGACCGGCGGCGCGAATCTGCCGCTGCTGCAGGGCTGCGATCATGGCGTTTTCGTCGACCACCTTGCCCCGGGAAATATTGATGAAAATACTCTCGGGGCGCATCAGGGCAAACTCTTCGGCACCGATCAGGCCTTGGGTCTGGGCGGTCAGGGGCAGGGTCAGGCAGATGAAGTCCGCTTGCTGCAACAACTGCGACAGGCTGCGGTATTGGGCATTGAAGCGTTTCTCCACCGCCGGTTTCGGGTTGTTGCTGTGATAAATGACCGGCATGCCAAAGCCGAAATGCCCACGCTGCGCCAATGCCTCGCCGATCCGCCCCATGCCGATGATGCCCAGGGTCTTGCCGTGCACGTCGCTGCCAAAATGCAGCGGCCCGATGTTGTGGTTCCATTGTCCGGCGCGGACCAGATTGGCGAGCTCCACCACCCGCCGCGCCGTGGCCAGGATCAGCGCGAAACCGGTATCGGCGGTGGTTTCGGTCAACACGTCCGGGGTGTTGCTGAGCAGGATATTGTGGCCGCTCAGGTAGTCGATGTCGTAGTTGTCGACTCCCACCGAGACACTGGAGACGGCTTCCAGTCGGGGTGCCAGGTCCAGCAGTTCGGCGTCCAGGCGCAGGCTGGCGCCCAGCAGGCCGTGGGCACTCGGCAGGGCTGCGCGCAGGCGCTGCAGGCCGTCGCTGTCGAGCGTGTCGATCAGGGTCACCTGTGCCCGTTCCTGCAAGCGGGTCATCAGCGCGGGCGACAGTTTTTTGTAGAGCACGATGTGCTTGTTCATGGGTATACCTTCCATTCAATTCAGGAGTGGGTCGCCAGCAGCGGTTGGTTCGCGGTCTGCTTGGATGGCGCGCGGTCGCTCGCGCCGGGCTTGAGGCAGAGGGTCAACAGCACCGACAGCAGCAACGCGCCACTCATCAACAGGTACGAAGCGCCGGGCGAACCAGTGGAGCTGTTCAGGTAGCCGACGAGGTAGGAGCCGCCGAACGAACCCAGCGCGCCCATGCTGTTGATCAGCGCCATGGCGCCGCCAGCGACGTTGGCCGGGAGGATTTCCGGGACGATGGCGAAAAAGGGTCCGTAGGGCGCGTACATGCACGCGCCGGCAATCACCAGCAAGGTATAGGACCACCAGAAGTGTTCGGCGCCCAGGGCGTAGGAGCCGTAGAACGCCACCGAGGCAATCAGCAACGGCGGCCAGACAAAACGTTTACGTTTCTGCAGTTTGTCCGAGCCCCAGGACACCAGCAGCATGCCGATCACCGCCGCCAGATACGGCAGGGCAGACAACCAGCCGGCCTCGATCATGTCCATCTGCGCGCCTTGCTTGAGGATCGACGGCAACCACAATACGAAGCCGTAGACCCCAATGCTCCAGCAAAAGAACTGCAGGGCGAGGATGATCACTTTTGGCGAACGGAAGGCTTCGGCGTAGTTCTTCACCGCCTTGATGCCCACCTGTTCAGCGGCCAGGGCGCTTTCCAGGTCGTGTTTTTCCTGGTCGTTGAGCCACTTGGCCTGGGACGGACGATCATCGGCCAGGCGCCACCAGATAAACGCCCAGAGTACCGCCGGCAGGCCTTCGATGATGAACATCCAGCGCCAGCTGTAGTGCTGCACCAGGTAACCGGAGACCACCGACATCCAGAGCATGGTCACCGGGTTGCCGAGGATCAGGAAGGTGTTGGCGCGCGAGCGTTCGGCGCGGGTGAACCAGTGACACAGGTACACCAGCATCGCCGGCATCACGGCGGCCTCGACCACCCCGAGCATGAAGCGGATGACGATCAGCCAGTAGGCGTTGGAGACGACTCCGGTCAAGGTCGCCAGGCTGCCCCAGAGGATCAGGCTGACGAAAATCAGCTTTTTCACGCTGTTTTTCTGCGCGTAGATCGCGCCGGGGATCTGGAAGAAAAAGTAACCGAGGAAGAACAGGGCGCCGAGCAACGACGACAACCCCGGGGTGATCATCAGGTCGGCAGCCATTCCGGAGGCGGCGGCGAAGCCATAGTTGGCGCGGTCCAGATACGCCAGGCTATAGGTGATGAACACGATGGGCATGATGTACCACCAGCGGCGGGTGGCGAGTTTGGGCGTTTGCATGGCAGTGCTCCTGAGCTTGTTGTTTTTGTCGCAGCAGGTATCGGAATCTTCAGTGACTGGGCTTGCTCGCGATGGCGGCCTCAAATTCGGTGACCATTTCGCAGCGGGTCGGCAAACCCTCCATGTCGCCACGGCTCTGCACCGCGCGGCTACCAATCCAGTTGGCGCGTCGCACCGCGTCGTTGACGCTGTGGCATTCGAGCAATGCGCTGATCAGGCCGACGGCAAAACCATCGCCGGCGCCGACGGTATCGACCACCTGCGCCACCGGCACGGCGGCGACAAAGCCCTGGTCCAGCGCCGTGCGGTAGTAGGCACCGTGGGCGCCGAGCTTGATCGCCACGACCTGGGCGCCTTGATCCAGGTAGAACGCGGCAATGTCCGCCGGGTCGTCGAAACCAGTCAGCAGGCGGCCTTCGCCCAAGCCCGGCAACACCCAATGGGCGAGGGCGGCGAGGCGGTTGATCTCGGTGATCATCTGCTGCTCGCTGGCCCACAGCGCCGGGCGCAGGTTGGGGTCGAACGACACGGTGCGGCCGGCGGCGCGCATTTGCGTCATCAGTTGCAAGGACAGCTCGCGAGCCGTGGCCGACAGCGCAGGCGGAATGCCGGTGGCATGCAGGTGCCGGGCTTGCAGCAACTGCGGCTGGATCGCCTGGGTCGACAGATGACTGGCGGCCGAACCCCGACGGAAGTACTCCACCTGGGGATCGGCGCCGGCTTCCTCGCGGGACTTGAATTGAAAGCCGGTTGGGTGCAACGGATCGACGTCGACATGGGAGCAGTCCAGGCCTTCACGTTGCAAAGCGTCGAGGACAAAGCGCCCCAGGGAGTCAGCGCCGACCCGGCTCAGCCAGGCCACCTTGAAGCCCAATCGCGACAGACCGATGGCGACATTGCTGTCGGCCCCGGCAATGCGTTTGTGAAAGTTCGCGACCTGCGCCAGATCACCCGTTTGCTCGGCGACCAGCATGGCCATGGTTTCGCCAAACGACAGGATATCGACTTCAGACATGGGCGTGCTCCAGGCGTGGTTGACCCAGGCGGGCGAGGACGGCCACGTGTTCGGTGGTCAGTTGCTGCAGGTCATCGGCCTGCAATGGGTATTCCGCGGCACGGGAGATGCCCGGTGCCATGTGCCGTAGCATCTGTTCCCACTGCAGCAGGTCGTCGGCGGCCGGCGGGATCGCCACCAGCTTGCTGTCGGAACGGCGGGTCACCGCCTTGCAATGCACGTAGGCGACATGCCGGCCCAACAGGCGCGCAGCGGTGGTGGCGCTCTGGTCCTGCCATGACCAGTTGCCGATATCGAAGGTCATCCGCACCGGCAACGCGTGTTGCTCCACCTGCGCGAAAAAACGCTGGAACGGCTCGATGCGTCCGCCGTGCAGGGTCTGGTCGTTTTCCACCAGTAACTGCACCGGATGCTCGGCCAGGCACGCGGCCAGGCTGTGCAGGTCGTTGTTGTCGGTGAAGTAACCCAGCGACACCTTGAGCCACCGGGCGCCGAAGCTCGCGGCGCGCTTGAGGGTCGCCGCCAGCAATGGGTTGGGCTGCGAGCGACCGGCCACCCACAATTCCAGCGGCGAGGAAAATACCGCCTCAAGCCCCTGTTGTTCGATGGCGTGGGTCAGTTCCCGCGGGTCCTCGCTGGTCAGCAATTCTTCGCGCCATTCGATCCGCTGGGCCCCGGCCTTGGCCAGGATCTCGACGAATGCCAGTTGACCGACCTGGCGAACCAGGTCGGCACCGTAGCTGGACAAGCTGATGGAAACAGGTGATTTACTCATTGTTATTGACCTCTGAAACCGGTTTCATTTTTGTTCAAAAAAATCTGCACACACCTGTAGCAACTGCGCAGGCTGCGTTTGGTTGCCTAGCAAGTGCCTGTGCGGATTAGCCGTTAGTGCTGGAGGATCGTGGGTGCGTCGACCCGCGCACAATCAATTGCGCAGGGTAATCCAGGGTTCGCACGGGCCCATCGTCGCCGCGCAAGCGCTTGAGCAGGCAGTCGAACGCACTGGCGCCAATGGCTTCGGTCGGCTGGGCGAGGGCGGTGATGCCGCTGCCCACCAGCGGGTACCAGTCCAGATCATCGAGGGCGATCAGGCCGACGTCGGCGAACAAGTCGCACCTAAGTTCACGCAGCGCACGGGTTGCCGCCAGGGCGGCAATGCCGTTGGCACAGAACAGGGCTTTAGGCACATCAGGGGCGTCAGTGAGGAAGGCCTGGATACGTGCAGTCAGCTCGCTGCCGGTTTCCACCACCGCCCCCGACAAGGCCGGGCGTTGGGCGATTTGCGCGGTGAAGCTGCTGACCCGCTCGATCCGCGAGCTGGTGCCGTCATAGGGCTCGCTGACCAGCAGCACCTGGCGATAACCCTGCTCCTGCAGATGGCTCAGGGCGGTGTGGACGGCAGCGGGGTTGTCCAGGCCGACCAGGTCGCTGTGCAGCTGCTCGACCTTGCGATCCACCAGCACCATGGGCATTTCCCGGTGCAGCTCACGCAGTTGTTCTGGATGATGGCCGAGGGTATTCACGATCAGGCCTTCGATGTTGTACGAGCGCAACGCTGCCAGGTGCTGGCTTTCCTGCTCGTCATCGCGGTCGGTGTTGCACACCACCAGGCTGTAGCCGTGCTGGCGGCAGGCGGTCTCCACGCCATGCATCACGGCAATCGAATAGGGGTTGCGGATATCGGCCACCAGCATGCCGATCAGGCGGGTGCGCCCGCGTTTCAGACCGCGAGCCATCTGATTCGGGCGATAACCCAGCTCGTCGATCGCCTGTGCGATGCGCAAGGCGATGGCATCTGACAGCAGAGCGCGGTCCTCGCCGATAAAACGCGACACGCTGGCTTTGGACACCCCGGCACGTTCGGCGACATCGAGCATGGTCACGCGGCTGCGTTGGGCGGCGGAAAAACTGTTCACGGCGACGACCTTATTTTTGGAATTATCGGCAGCAGCGTAGGTTAACTATCGCTGAAACCGGTTTCAGAAGATACCAAAAGCCCTTGGGCCGTCAAGCTCGAAAATGCCCGTATCGAAAAAAGTTGATCAAGCGCGTGCGCCATCGTCCGGATCACGACGTGGGCACAAAGGCAACTGGCAGATCTGTCAGGTGCGCGACAGGTTGGTTTCGCCTGACACTGTGTGACGCAAGGTTAACGTGCGCAGGAGCTTCAATCATGATTTGCAGTCCCGGTGGAATTCGAGGAGAAAGAACCAGCGCGACAACCGCGCTCCTGACGTGGGATGAGCCCTACACCCGGTGCGTCTATTGCCCGTATAACGCCTCGGGTTATGAGGTCATGGCCGAGGGGATTGCCACCATTACCGTGAGCCGACCACCGTGCGTCATCAACGGATTGAACCCTAATCAGGAGTACTTTTTTTATCTCTATGCCAAGGCGGCGGGCAACATCCGCTCCAACCCGAGTCGGGCTCGCATAGGGCGGTATGTGCCGGATCGGACGCCACCGAGTAAGCCAACGGGCTTACGCACTGAAAGTGTGGTTGGCAATAGAGTCAACCTGGCGTGGGTGGCGTCGGTCGACAATGGTGGGGTGGTTGGGTATCAGATTTTCTGCGACGGGAAACTTGTCGGCAATACAGATAGTACTCGTTATTCGGTCGCCGATCTGAATGATATGACGACTTATATTTTCATGGTGCGGGCGAGGGATCCCGATGGAAACTATGCCGATTCCGACCCCTTGACGGTCTCCACCCCAGATTGGACAGCCCCTTCCACGCCTGGAAACTTGAGGGCGAGCGCTATCACCAACAGCTCCGTCGTCCTTGAGTGGAACGCCTCGCAAGACAATGTCGGAGTGAGTGGGTATGAGCTGCGTAATGGCAGTTGGCTGCTTGATACGGTCAGGGATACTCGCTATCAGGTTGCAGGGTTGAGCAGTAACACCAATTACAGCTTTTCGGTGATCGCCCTGGATGCTGCCGGTAATCGCTCGGATGGAACCGTGATCTGGGTAACCACATCCGCCGAGAGCAACGCACCGACTGAACTCAGATTGTTCCGTCAACTGGGCCGGGGTGACCTGACCTGGAGGCCACCGGTACAAAGTGGTGGTGTCACCGGGTACCAAGTATTCCTGGATGGAACCTTTCTCCGTGAACTGAGCGATACGTTTATCAGCCTCTACAATTTGACGCCCGGCACTGAACACCTGTTTGAGGTGCGTGCCATACGCAATGGTGTGCTCTCGGATCCCGCTTCGATCCGTGGTTGATCGCTCAGCCAAACAGTCCCGCCGCGATATTGATCGAAAACCCCAATATCGCGGTGTTGAATACAAAACCAATCAACGACTGGGCCAGGACAATTTTGCGCAGACCTCGGCTCGCCACGCCGACATCGGCGGTTTGCACGGCCACGCCAATGGTGAAGGAGAAGTACAGAAAGTCCCAATAGTTGGGGGTTCGCAGGCCTTCGGCGAAGCGCAACGCCGGTTCCTTGCCGTCCCAGGTGTAGAACAGTCGCGCGTAGTGCACGCTGAAAATCATCCCGATCAGTAGCCAGGAACCGATCACCGTCACCCCGGTAAAACCGTAGCGCACAAGCTTTTGCGAGGTGCCGAGATCGCCGGTGCCTGCCAGCTCGACAGTGATCGCGACCAGGCTGGCGATGGCGGCAATGCTGACGATGAACAGCACCAGCCCGGCGTTTTCATCCTCGACCTCAGCGATACGCTTGACCTGATCGGCCCGGGAACGGACGGTGAGCCACAGCATCAGGGCCAGGTAGGTCCAGACGCCGGCATTCCAGCCAATGAGTATGTTGCTGATGAAGGAGTCGGCGGGAGCCAGAATACCTGCCGTGATGCCAATCAGGCTGGCACAGGTGAGGCGAGGGTGGGTGCGCACGAGGTGGGGCATGGGGGCTCACTGCAATGGGACTTCAAAGAACCATAGCGCAGCGCAGTCTAGTGTGGCCACACCGGTGAGCCTGATGAGGTCCGGTGTGGGAGCTGGCCGGCCAGCTCCCACCAGTGACGTTGGTCAGATGTCCTTGTGACGCTTGCGCACCAGCTTCATCACCACCACAAAAAACACTGGCACAAACACCACGGCCAGGGTCGCGGTGATCATCCCGCCAATCACGCCAGTGCCGATCGCTTGCTGGCTCGCCGAGCTGGCGCCGGTGGCAATCGCCAACGGCACCACGCCGAGGATGAATGCCAGCGAGGTCATGATGATCGGCCGCAGGCGCAAGCGCGCGGCTTGCAGGGTGGCGTCGAGCAGGTCGTGGCCTTCGTCGTACAGGCTCTTGGCGAACTCGATGATCAGGATCGCGTTCTTCGCCGACAGGCCGATGATGGTGATCAAGCCGACCTTGAAGAACACGTCGTTGGGCATGCCGCGCAAGGTCACCGCCAGTACCGCACCGAGTACTCCCAGCGGCACCACCAGCAATACCGACGTCGGGATCGACCAGCTTTCGTACAGCGCCGCCAGGCACAGGAACACGATCAGCAACGACAAACCGAGCAGGATCGGCGCCTGGCTGCCCGACAAGCGTTCCTGCAATGACAGCCCCGTCCATTCCTGGCCCAGCCCCGCTGGCCCCTGGGCCACCAGACGCTCGATTTCCGCCATGGCTTGTCCGGTGCTGTAGCCAGGGGCCGGCTCACCGGAAATGCTCACGGCCGGGTAGCCGTTGTAGCGGGTCAACTGGGTCGGCCCCTGGGTCCATTCGGCCCGGGTGAAGGCCGACAGCGGGACCATATTCGCGTTGCTGTTGCGCACATGGATCTTCAGCAAATCTTCAACCTGGCTGCGTTGATCACCCTCGGCCTGCACCACCACCCGCTGCATCCGTCCCTGGTTGGGGAAGTCGTTGATGTAGCTGGAGCCGACCGCGGTGGACAATACGCTGCCGATGTCGGCAAACGACACGCCCAAGGCATTGGCCTGCTTGCGGTCGACGATCAATTGCACTTGCGGCGCTTCAGCCAGGGCGCTTTCGCGCACATTGGCCAGGATCGGACTTTTTTCAGCGGCGTCCAGCAAGGCCGTACGCGCCTGCATCAACGCGCTGTGCCCCAGGCCGCCACGGTCTTGCAGGCGGAACTCAAACCCGCTGGAAGTGCCCAGGCCATCCACTGGCGGCGGCAGCACCGAGTAGGCGACCGCGTCCTTGATCTGGCTGAAGGCGATATTGGCGCGGTCGGCAATCGAGGCCGCCGAGTCATCGCTGCCACGCTGCGACCAATCCTTGAGGGTAGTGAAGGCCAGCGCCGCATTCTGCCCACTGCCGGAGAAGCTGAAGCCGAGGATCACCGTACTGTCGCCGATTCCCGCTTCGCTGGCGTTGTGCGCCTCGATCTGTTGCGCCACCTGCACCGTGCGGTTCTTGCTGGCGCCCGGCGGCAGTTGAATGTCGGTGATGGTGTAGCCCTGGTCTTCGGTCGGCAGGAACGAGGAGGGCAGGCGACTGAACAGCACGCCGAGCGCCACTAGCAACACGCCGTAGATCAGCAGGTAGCGGCCGCTGCGTTTCAGCGCATAGGCCACCCAGCCTTGGTAGCGATCCGTGAACTGCTCGAAACGTCGGTTGAACCAGCCGAAGAATCCGCTCCTGGCATGCAGCTCGCCCTTGGCCACTGGCTTGAGCAGGGTCGCGCAGAGCGCCGGGGTCAGGGTCAGCGCGAGGAACGCCGAGAACAGGATCGAGGTGGCCATCGACAGCGAGAACTGCTGGTAGATCACCCCTACCGAACCTTGCATGAACGCCATCGGGATAAACACCGCCACCAGCACCAGGGTGATGCCGATGATTGCCCCGGTGATCTGGGTCATGGCCTTGCGGGTCGCTTCCTTGGGCGACAGGCCTTCTTCGGCCATGATCCGCTCGACGTTCTCCACCACCACGATGGCGTCGTCCACCAGGATGCCGATGGCCAGCACCATGCCGAACATGGTCAGCACGTTGATCGAAAAGCCCAGCGCCAGCATGGTCGCGAAGGTGCCCATCAGCGCCACCGGCACCACCAGGGTCGGGATCAGCGTGTAGCGGATGTTCTGCAGGAACAGGTACATCACCGCGAACACCAGCAGCATTGCCTCGCCCAGGGTGTAGACCACCTTGGTAATCGAGACTTTGACGAAGGGCGAGGTGTCGTAGGGGATCTTGTATTCCACACCCGCCGGGAAGTAGCGGGCCAGTTCGTCCATCTTCTCGCGCACCAGGGTGGCGGTGTTCAGTGCGTTGGCGCCAGGTGCCAACTGCACGGCGACCGCGGTGGACGGCTTGCCGTTGAGGCGGGTGCCGAACTGGTATTCCTGGCTGCCGATCTCGACCCGCGCCACATCGCCGATGCGCACGATGGAGCCGTCGGGGTTGGCCTTGAGCACGATGTCGGCGAACTCTTCGGGCGTCGACAGTTGCCCCTTGACCAGCACGGTGGCGGTGATTTCCTGGCTGTTGTGGGTCGGCAAATCACCGATGCTGCCAGCGGAAACCTGGGCGTTCTGCGCGACGATCGCGGCGTTGACGTCGGCCGGGGTCAGGTTGAAGCCAATCAGTTTCTGCGGGTCGATCCAGATCCGCATCGCCCGTTCAGCGCCGTACAACGAAGCCTTGCCGACCCCATCCAGGCGCTTGATCTCGTTCATCACGTTGCGCGCCAGGTAATCGCTGAGCGCCACTTCATCGAGCTTGCCGTCGCTGGAAGTCAAGGTAATCATCAGCAGGAAGCCGGAAGACACTTTCTCCACCGACAAGCCCTGCTGGATCACTGCTTGCGGCAGGCGCGACTCCACCACTTTGAGGCGGTTCTGCACATCGACCTGGGCCAGCTCCGGGTTGGTGCCCGGCTTGAAGGTGGCCGTGATGGTGGCCGAAGCGAGGCTGCTCTGGGATTCGAAATACAGCAGATGGTCGGCGCCGTTGAGCTCTTCCTCGATCAGGCTGACCACACTTTCATCGACGGTTTGCGCCGAGGCACCCGGGTACGCCGCGTAGATTTCGATCTGTGGCGGCGCCACATCCGGGTACTGGGCCACCGGCAGTTGCGGGATGGCCAGGGCGCCGGCCAACAGGATGAACAGTGCAACCACCCAGGCGAACACCGGGCGGTCAATAAAGAAATGCGGCATAAAATCTGCGTCCTGCCTACTGCCCGGTGACCAGGGCGTGCTCAAGAGGGGTGGCGTCGATGGCTACTTTGTCGCCGGGACGGGCGTGCTGCAGGCCTTCGATGACAATGCGGTCGCCGGGCTTGAGGCCGGCGCTGACGATCCAGCGGTCCTGTTGCACCTGGCCCAGTTGCACGGCTTGCTGGCTGACCCGGTCCTCGCTGTCGAGCAGCAACACCTGGGCAATGCCGGCGCTGTCGCGCTGGATCGCCCGTTGCGGCACGCTGATGCCTTGCTGGTTGACCGCTTGCTCCAGGCGCACGCGAATGAAACTGCCAGGGAGCAGGTCGAGGTCGGGGTTGGGGAACTCGCTGCGCACAATGATCTGGCCGGTGCCGGGGTCGACACTGATCTCCGAGAACAACAGCTTGCCCGGCAACGGATAGTGGCTGCCGTCGTCCTGGATCAGCGTGGCCTTGGCCTGGTCCTGGCCAACCTGCTGCATCTGCCCGGCACGGAAGGCGCGGCGCAACTCGTTGAGCTCGCGGGTCGACTGGGTCAGGTCGGCGTGGATCGGGTCCAGTTGCTGGATCAGCGCCAGGGGCGTGCTTTCGTTCTGTCCGACCAGTGCGCCTTCGGTGACCAGCGCGCGGCCGATGCGCCCGGAAATCGGCGCGGTGACCGTGGCGTAACCCAGGTTCAGCCGGGCACGGGCCACGGCAGCCTGGTTGGCGGCGACGTCGGCATTGGCCTGCAGCGTGGCCGCACGAGCATTGTCGTAATCCTGGGCGCTGACGGCCTGGTCCTTGATCAACTGGGCGTAGCGTTTTTCCTGCAGGCGCGCCTGGAACGCATTCGCCTGCGCCTTGCGCAGCGCCGCGTCGGCGCTGTCGAGGTCGGCCTTGAACGGCGCCGGGTCGATGCGAAACAACACCTGGCCCTGTTTCACGTCGCTGCCTTCGCGAAAGGTGCGCTGCAGCACTACCCCGGCGACCCGGGCGCGCACTTCGGCGATGCGTGGCGCGGCGATCCGCCCGCTCAGCTCGCTGCTGATCGACAGGGGACGGGCTTCGATGGTTTCGATGCGCACGCTGGCCAGCGGCGCGGCCTCCTCGACGCTGGAAGACTTGTCACAGGCGCTCAGCATCAATGCCAGTGCTATCAGGCTGAGCGGTGCAAGCAGGTTCTTGGACATGTAAATACCCCAATAATGACCCAGGCATGCTACGGGCAGCCGGCCAGGGTAGCGGTGAAGCTTTGTAGTGGCTGTGTGAAATTGTGTGAAGGTTTTGCTCCTGCATGCGTGAGGGCGTATATCCTTGGTTTCTTTTGTGTCTGTTCAGCCGCTTTCGCGGGCAAGCCCGCTCCCACATGATCTGTGGTGCGCAATCCCCTGTGGGAACGGGCTCGCCCGCGATGGACCCGTCCAGACGCCATCGCTATTTCTGGAAACACCCATGCCCAACATCCTCCTGGTCGAAGACGACTCTGCGCTCTCCGAGCTGATTGCCAGCTACCTCGAACGTAATGGCTATCAGGTCAATGTGATCAGCCGTGGCGATCAGGTGCGTGAACGAGCGCGGGTCAACCCGCCGGACCTGGTGATCCTCGACCTGATGCTGCCCGGGCTCGATGGCCTGCAGGTGTGCCGGCTGTTGCGCGCCGATTCGGCGAGCCTGCCGATCCTGATGCTGACCGCCCGTGATGACAGCCACGACCAGGTGCTGGGCCTGGAAATGGGCGCCGACGACTACGTCACCAAACCCTGCGAGCCCCGGGTCCTGCTGGCGCGGGTGCGCACCTTGCTGCGCCGCAGTAGCCTCAACGAACCGCAAAGCGCCAGCGACCGGATCCTCATGGGCAACCTGTGCATCGACCTGTCGGAGCGCACCGTGACCTGGCGCGAGCAGCCGGTGGAGCTATCCAGCGGCGAGTACAACCTGCTGGTGGTCCTGGCCCGGCATGCCGGCGAAGTGCTGAGCCGCGACCAGATCCTGCAGCGCCTGCGCGGCATCGAGTTCAATGGCACCGATCGCTCGGTGGACGTGGCGATTTCCAAGCTGCGGCGCAAGTTCGACGACCACGCCGGCGAAGCGCGCAAGATCAAGACGGTGTGGGGCAAGGGCTATCTGTTCAGCCGTTCCGAGTGGGAATGCTGACGCCATGCTGCGCATCCTGGTCCGCCTGTACCTGATCACCATCGTCACCTTCAGTGCGGCGATCTACCTGGTGCCAGACCTGGTGGTCAAGGTCTTTCACGAGCGCTTTTCCAGCTATAACCTGGACCACTCCCGGGGCGTGCAGAACCTGCTGGTCAAACAGTTTCAAGGCGTGCCGAGCGCTCAATGGCCGGCGCTGGCCGCTGAGCTGGATCAACAGTTCAGTCCGTTGCAAATCGCCGTGGTTCCGATCAGCGATGAGGGTTTCACCGCCCATGAACGCGAGCGTTTGCAGCGCGGTGAAATGACCGTGCGCACCGGTGACTGGGGCTGGCGCACGTTGGCCGCGGCGCCATTGAATGAGTCGCAGGCGGTCAAGCTGGTGGTGCCGCCGGATCCGCTGGACGTCAGTCTGCTGTACTGGGGCATCAATGTGCTGATCGGTGCGGCGCTGCTCGCCTGCCTGCTGATCTGGCTGCGCCCGCATTGGCGCGATCTGGAGCGCCTGCGCAACACCGCCGAACGTTTCGGCAAAGGTCACCTGGGCGAACGCACACAGATTGCTGCCAGCTCCAACATCGGCAGCCTGGCCCACGTCTTCGACACCATGGCCGGCGACATCGAGAACTTGCTGAACCAGCAGCGCGACCTACTCAACGCGGTATCCCATGAGCTGCGCACGCCCTTGACTCGCCTGGATTTCGGCCTGGCCCTGGCGTTATCCGATGACTTGCCGGCCGCCAGCCGTGAGCGTTTGCAAGGCCTGGTGGCGCACATTCGTGAGCTGGACGAGTTGGTCCTCGAGTTGCTGTCCTACAGCCGCCTGCAAAACCCGGCACGTTTGCCGGAGCAGGTCGAGGTGGCACTGGACGAGTTCATCGACAGCATCCTGGGCAGCGTCGATGAAGAACTGGAGTCGCCGGAAATCGTGATCGACGTGCTGCTGCACGGCCATCTCGAACGCTTCAGCCTCGACCCGCGCCTGACCGCCCGGGCTATCCAGAACCTGCTGCGCAACGCCATGCGCTATTGCGAGAAGCGCATCCAGATTGGTGTGCAAGTGCGGCCCGAAGGCTGTGAAATCTGGGTCGACGATGACGGCATCGGTATCCCAGACGACGAGCGCGAGCGGATTTTCGAACCGTTCTACCGTCTCGACCGCAGCCGTGACCGCGCCACGGGCGGCTTCGGCCTGGGCCTGGCCATCAGCCGCCGGGCCCTGGAAGCCCAGGGCGGCACCCTCACGGTCGAAGCGTCGCCACTGGGCGGGGCGCGGTTCCGGTTGTGGTTGCCCACCCCAGTCTGATTGCGAAGCGGCGACTTAGCCCAGTGGCCAACTCGCCCCCCAGGTGCGCACACTCACGTATTGAACCAGGAGTGTTCATGTCCGATATCGACCACGGCTCGGCGATTGAACGGAAAGTAATGATCGATCAGGGCCATTTGCTGGTCGACATAAGCCTGATCCCACAGGTGATGAGTGTTTGAAATGTTGGCGCCCGGCTCGGCATTGAAGCAAAGCCGATAGTAGTCGGCGCGCTCGACGGCGACCACATCGTTGAGCACACCGGGGCCTGTGAGGCGGAACAGTTCACGTGCGTAGGTCGGCATGTCCATGGCCGCTTCCCTGGGGTTGCCGAGGATGCCTTGGGCATCGACATAGGGCCGGACCTGGGTAAAAAAGCCTGGGCTTTGCACAAAGCGCAGCTGCATCTCCTTGGAAATTTCCTGCAATACCGGATTGTTGGGATGGGACGCGAAAATGCTGCTGTTGTAGCCTGAAAACCCTGCCATCTGCTCAGTGACCTTGGGCCCAAGCAGCAAATCGTTAGGTGCGGCCAGCAATTCGATATCGTTGATATCCACCTGAAAGGTGTCATCGACATCCATGTAGATACCACCATGATGGTCGGTCAAGGGATAGCGCAACACATCGGAGGCTGCCGAGTAATTACGCCCGGGCCCGTGCATGACGGTGGTGTACTGCTGGTAGTTGTCCGATTGCGAGAACATGCTGAAAAACGCGGTGTCCCGTAAGGGCGCTATCACCAGCGAGGGCGCGGCCCGTTGCAGCTGCTCCCGAATTTGTGCCAGTACCTCGGCGTCTTGTATATCGACATGCAGGGTCGACACATAACGACTGCTGAGCCGGCAGTTATGGGCGATGTTCTCGATCAGTCGAGGCGACGGCACGGCATGGCCCAGCCATAGGTAGTGAATGTTCGCAGGAATCGGCGCAAGGTCGCTTGGAAAGACCGGGAGCCTGGGCAGTTGCACCGTCTGCATTCTTGCAGGCGCCGGCAGGCTGTCCTTGACCGCGCGCCATTGCGCGACAGGACCGGTGACCCATTGGCCCTGGGCATTGCGCCAGGTGGGTGTAGTCGGCTGGCCGCGCCAATCGATCAACCACCAGCAACCTTGCTGCACCATGAAAATCGCTTGGCAATCCTGCTCTGGCCCCAGGTGAACCCAGCCGATGTTGGGCATGTCATCGGCAGGAATGGCGACCTCATGCACAGGTGCCAGCTGTTGTTGCGGCGTGCGTGGCAGGCGGCACAGGCCGCTGACGCTCAGCATGTGACCTCCCAGGCCTGGCGCGAGGCGTTGAAGGTGACTACCGGCCCCTGCATCTCAGCGCTGTGGACCCGCCATTGCGTGGTATCGGGCAGCGGGCTTACAGCGTAGGGATGGCCCTGCATGAGGATGTAGGTGTGCCGGTTTATCGTGTAAAGGTTCATGACGGGGGGGACGTCCGAAAGATCAATGCCGTGGGCGACCAATTGGCGCTGTTGAGGGATAGTCAGAGCGTTGTGGGTGACAGACAGGTTTGGCTTGAAGAAAGCCAGCGCGTCGGCCTGCCTGAATGCGGCCAGGGTGGTCAGGTCCTGTGAGCGCAACAAGTCGCCGGAGGTGCCCCCCAGGGGCGGCAGGTTCAGGCCGTTGGCAAGCTGCGATGCATGGAGTTGCCCACGAACGAAACGCGAGCCGGCGCGTGCCAGCGCCACGCCTTTGATACCCCCTTGAAACAGGAATATCGCCGGTCCCAGGGGGTTGGCGGCCTGAGCAAAACCTTTGGCCAGCACTGCACCAAACTCCCGGGCACCCTGGGCGCTTTGCGCCGCTTTGAGCGCCAACCGGGAAATCCCGAAGGAGGTCGAACGCACGACCAGGCGTCCCACTTGGACGTAAGCCCTCACGGCATGCAATACGGCACTGCCAAAAGGCACCAGGTAGCTCAGCGCTTCCAACCCGGCGAACAGGAAGGTTCCGGGGGTTACGGTGCCGCGGCTGATGTCCAGGTATACCGAATAGCCGGGCACGAAGAAGCTCGCCAGGCGCTCGTTGCTCGCCAGTAGACTCTCGCGGTAGCGCTCATAGGGTGTCGGCTCACGCAAGACGTCATAGGCCTGCTCGACGGCTTTGCCAAAGACTTCGTCGACCATCTTCTGGCTGAGAAAGCGGATTTTTCCATCACGATCCAGTGCGCTGACCTGGCGAGCTACTGTGTAGAAACTAACGTCCAGTTCGGGTTCCGCGAGAACCTTGCCGGGACGCCCTTGAAGGTAGGCATCCTGGTCCAGATCCGGCACTGCGCTCATGTAGGGCGATTCGTGATAGATGGCGTCGGCCGTAGGGGGCGAGAACTTGTAGTTGACGCGAATTCTTCGCGTGCCGTTGCGTCCCAGCAGGCGAATCGTGCCCGATGCAGAAAAGATTTCGTAGGCGTACTCCTGGTCATCCTTCTTGTAGAGTGCGATCAACCCGTGGCAGGCGGTCTGGCGTTGCCCCTGGGGATCCTTGAAGGACACCTTGATGAATTTGTAGGCCCCAAGGATCCTGTCACGGTCCAGCGCTGGCAAGTCGTGCAAGGCCAGGACCATGCGCTCTACCTGGCCTTGCAGGTAGTTTTGCTTGAAGTCCTGGTAGCGCTCCTCGAACGCTGCTTGAAGCGCACAGCCGCCGTCGATATCAGGGACAAAACCCAATTCGCTGACACCGAATGCACGCTCTACACCACAGGTCATATAGCGTTCGAGCGCGGTCATGCGCATCGAGCGACCAAGCTCGTGATAACCCTTCACAAAAAATCGCAGTACCTGGCTTTCAGTGAATGACGACCGGCGTTGCAGGTTCAGTTCCGGTTGCGACTTCAGACGTTCCAGGGCCATGGATTTGCGCACGGGAGGCACTTGTGCCAGCTGGGTAAAGGTTCTGGCCTCAAGCATTTGTTGCTGTTGCAAATGCAGCAAGGCTGCCAATGACTGATCCGGCCCGACCTGGTCAGCGCTAGTCTGCGCAATGACGCCCCGGCACATCGCAAAGTGCAAGGTGGCGACTTGGCCACTGACGGCAATCGCCAGTTGTGCTGGCTCAGGCAATTGCTCGAACGGGCATTGGCTGTAGAAGCTCATCAGCTCCTGATAACGCTGAATCAGCGAAGAGCCGGGGCGAAGCTGTTCTGCCAGGTTGACCGCATGACGGAACTGGATGGCGCTCAGGCTTTGTCCGAACAGCAGAGTGTCAGGCACATTGCGGACCAGCAACTCCGGTGCATGCTCACGACACAGCAAGGTAAAGGTCAACGCACCTGCCCCACGGGCGCTGCTTTGCCCAAACGTGGCCTGCAGGTGCTGGCGCAGGTGTAGACGTACCTGCTCATGGGTACGCTCTCCCAGCGCCACGGTTAACAGGTTCAGCCCGCAGACATGCCCCAGGGAGCGGCTGGCCACCGGCTCGAGATAGTTGGTCAACGCCTCGAGCGCCATGGCCCTGCGCAGTGGGGGCGATTGGCGGTGCTGGGGATCCATTGCCCGTTCGAGCCGGTGAAAACCCGGAAAGTCACACAGTAAGTCGAGGAACAGCCCGTGGGTCAGCAGGTAAGGATCCGTGTGGGAAGGGGCGGTTGCTGCTGGGTACACAAGGCTGACCTGCAAGTAATCGCACAGGGCATCGATGTCGGGAGGCGTGCTCCTGGCGCCGATGATTGAAGCAATCATCAAGCTGGCGGCCCGTACGCGGGCCTGAGCTTCGTCCAGCACGGTGGAGCTATAGCTGAGGTCCAGGCGCTCGGAGGCGGCGGGATTCAGGCCCAGCAAGCCTGGAGTCACCAGGTCGGCGGTATGTCGTGCCTGTTCGCGGGTCGCGTCGCGAGCAAGTAGTTGCTCCATGACGAAACACTTGTAGCCACGGCTATCGGGAACCTCCCACTGCGCATTCAGCCGATGCAATTGATGGCGGTAGATCTTTTCGATGACGCTGAAGGCGAGCGCTGGGGTGATGGCGCCCTGGGCAAAATAATACGGCGTTCGGTTCAGCACTTGGCCAACACGCTCGATCGTTTGCGGGCTGGCCAGTGCTTCAAGCATCAGTTGACGACGTTCGGTGTCTGTCAGTGCTCCAGTCCTTAGAGGAGGCATGTCGAAAAACGTCAAGGCCAGGGTATTGCCGTCGTGATCGGCTTCGTTGCGGTGCGCCGTCCAGGCATTGAACAACTGTTGGTCGGCGATCTTTTCGACGAGCCGCAGGTTACGTTCGGCCACCCATGGGGCCAGATCCTGGACGCGGGATGTCTCAAGGGCGGCATCCAAATGTCCGAGGAATGCGAGCAGGCCTTGGTCCAGTACCGACCCCTTGCCGGTTTCAACGGCAAAGTTGAGGTTTTTATCTTGCATTGCCAGCGTGGCGTCGATCAGTTCGCCGACCAGGTCCGAGGCAAGCGGGTACGCGTGAAGGGATACTCGCTCGATGCTGTCACGCAGCGCGCTGGCCAGATGCAGGGCGTCGTGCCTGGTCAGGCATCCCAGTAATGGACCTGCTCCTGGCGCCTGAGCCAATTGCTCAGTGACGTCGCGGTTCAGCGCTGTCCACCCGGTAAATACCTGCAGCCCTCTGGTCGGCGTCACACAGATGATCGGGCCTTGCAGTTGCTCGACGTCTGGCGCATCCGCCAGAGCGGGCGTGATGAGGAAGCAGCGATTGAGTACGCAGGTACGAAAGCTCGCGCGGTCTTGCAATGCCAGGGTATGGATGCGCGCGGTGGTCGGGTCTTCAAGCGTTGTGGACAGGAATTGATAGTGCGCAGTTTCCAGCGTGCCATCCAGTACGCCCAGGTGTGCAGCATCCTGCAAGCGTGCCGTCAGCTGGCTACCCCATGCCTGTTTTCTGGGTGTGTTCCAGTAGTGCTTGAGGTCGTCTAGCCACCTTGCCGTCCAGTTGCGCAGGAACTCGAGGAGACCATCGAACAGGGTGCGGCTGACGGGCAGGAAGGCGTGGAGTTTGAAATTGCTGTAGTTGACCGGTGCTTCCCTGAGCAAGTCCGCGCTGCTGACTGGGCTCGACGGGCCGTCCTGCTGCTGGACGTGAAGGTCCTGATACAGGGATATCCAGAGGGTTTTCCATTCGAGACCCTCAGGCGGGGTCGTGTTGGCGCGCAGCATCTCGGTGATCAATTGGGCAACCGGTTGGTTGTACGACAGCGCGACAGCCGGACGTTGCGTGACCGGGTCGAGCATGATCAGGGCCGGGTCATCTTCTTCTGCAGCGTGTACCCGCATCGAGTAAATCGTTGTCGGATCGAGGGTCGGAGCAACTTCGCCGATCAGCTCGGTGAGCGCTTTGATCAGCGTTGCCTGCGCGCTCGGCTGCTGGGCAAACAAGCCGATCTGCTCGAAGCGGTTACCCAGCATTCGCCCAATCTGCTGGCGTTGCAGTCCGCGTACGTGGTGAGCATCGACGATGCTGGCGAGCAGGCTGATCTGATCGTTATCCAGTACATAGGCGTTGTGGTTGTGCTCCAGGGCCCGGGCAAAAAAGCTGGCTCGGAACTGGCGTCGCGCTTCGCTATCCGGGAGCGAATCGGGATAAGCCGCACGGTCGGCAAAGTCCCGCCAGATGGTCGAGGCCAACTGGTACATGAACTCCAGCATCCACTCGGGACCGATGGTATCCAGGGCGCGGCCCGTGGCCCGGGCCGCGATCAACCGGGTTGCCTTGAGGTTGAGCAGCAGTGGCAGCACGCTGCCGTCGGTCCATTGGCCTGTACTGTCGGGCGCCGTGGCACTCAGGGCGCGATGAACATCGACGCTCGTCAGGTAGCCCAGCATCTGCCGGGCTTGCATGCTTTCCAGGCTACTGATGGACGGATCATCGAGGTGGGTGAGGTAGGTGCGGATCGTGAGCGGAGTGAAGGGTTGCATAGTGGGCTCCCGTTAATTGTGAGCTTCACTATCAAAAGAACCGAACCCGGTAATGCGGTACATAGTTATCGCTTGCCAATGTGTTTTTGCGTGGTGTTGCACAGCACTTTGTAGGAGCGAGCCTGCTCGCGATGGTCGCTAACGATGACGCGTATTGCCTGAATACACGCGTAGTCTTTTGCGCACGAATGCGGTGCGTCGCGGTCGTACCCTTCACAGGGCCCAGGCCCAGCGCAACGGGGAGACGTAATGAGCCAGGATGTACTTGCCACTGAAACCAATCGCCGGCAGTTGCAGCAAATCATCGCCGGGCTGTCCGATGGGGTGATTCTGCTCGATGCCGACAAGACCCTGCTGTGGGCCAATGACGCGGCGCTGGCCATGCACGGGGTCGAGCGGATCAGCGATCTGGGGTCCAACGCCCGCGAGTATGCCCGGCGATTCACCCTGCGCTATCGCAACAACCATCCGGTGTTGGTGAAAAACTACCCCATCAGCCGGGTTGCCAATGGTGAGACCTTCAGCGATGTGGTGGTCGAAGTCACGCCGACCGGCGACCCGGAGCGTACCTGGGTGCACCGCATCCGCAGCATGATCCTCACCGATCAGCAGGGTGCGCCGGAATCCCTGGTGTTGATCCTCAGCGATGCCACTGAATGGGCCAGCGCCGAGCAGCGCTTTGAAAAAACCTTCAACGCCAACCCGGCCCCGGCGGTGATCTGCCGCCTCAGCGACCTGCGTTACCTCAAGGTCAATCAGGGTTTCGTGGAAATGACCGGCTACTCACGCGAGCAGATCATTGGCCGTTCGTTGTACGAACTGGACGTGCTGGAGGACGCCGAGCGCCGCGACCTGGCCATCGAACGCCTGAGCCAGGGCATTACCGTTCCGCAAATGCAGGCCGACCTGCGCCTGCCCGATGGCAGCCGCAAATTGGTAGTGGTGGCCGGGCAGCCGCTGGACCTCAACGAAGAACCGTGCATGCTGTTTTCCTTCGTCGACCTGGAATTGCGCCGCAGGGCCGAAACCGCGCTGCGCCAGAGCGAGGAGCGGTTCGCCAAGTCGTTTCGCATGAGTCCGGTGCCGACCCTGATCTGCAGCGCCGAGAGTCTGCAGGTGGTAGACGTCAACGATGCCTTTCTCAACAGCATCGGGTACGCGAGTGAGACGCTGTTGGGCAAGACCATCGATGAGCTTGGCTTCTTCGCCACCCGGGATGCCGCCAGCCAACTGTTTGCTACGTTGAAGAGGCTCGGCAGCGTGGAAAGCGTCGACCTGCAAGTGCGCAAGCAGGACGCGGTGTTGATCGACTGCGCGGTCTGGGCCGACACGGTGAGCATCCAGGACCATCCTTGCTATTTGCTGGTGCTGATGGACATCACGGAACGCAAACGCACCGAGCTTGAACTGGTGGCGGCGATCGAGGAGGTGATGCAGGACGCCTCCTGGTTCAGCCAGACCCTGATCGAAAAGCTGGCCAACGCCAAGAGTGCCCATCGCAGCCACCGGCCGAGCGTGGCGTTTACCGAACTTACCGCCCGTGAGCGCGACGTGCTGGGTTTGATCTGCGAAGGCCTGGCTGACAAAGAGATCGCCGCGCGGCTGCAACTGGCGCCCAATACCGTGCGTAATCACGTGGCTACGCTGTACTCCAAACTGGCCGTGCACAGCCGTAGCGAGGCTATTGTCTGGGCCCGTGAACGTGGGTTGTTTGCTGGCGAGCGGCGGCTGAAAAGCCCGAAATAAAGGTGCAAATGCACTAGTTGCGACAGTGCAAATTGAGCTTCTGCAACGGCTCGCCAGTTCATAGGCTGTCAGGGTGCGCATCGTTCATCGGACGTTTGCCGCTTCCTTTCAGCCCAGCCCAATGGACGCCTGCCGTGATGACCCAAGCGCAACTGCGCAGTTACATCGAACAAGCCCTGGCCCCGCTGGCCTGTGACTTCAGCGTGGATGCCGATGGTTGCCTGACGCTGCGAGTGTTCGAAGCGCAAGACGGTCGGGTGCACCTGGTGGTGACCGGGATCAAGCCCGGCCGGCTGACCAGCGCCAGCGACCTGGCGCAAATGCTCGAAGAGCTGCGCTATGAGCTAAGCGCTACCCGCCTGGGGCAGGCCGACAGCGCTTGAGCCTGGGTTTGCCGTTGAGGAACCATCGAGTGCTGAACTATCTGGAACCCTTGCGGCTCTACAGATCAGGCCCTCTGTGGCTTACATTGGGCTGAATTCCTCTTAACCCGACTCGCAGGCCACCTCATGCACACTTTTTTGAGATCTGCTTTTGCGCCATTGCTGTTGCCACTCTGCGCGGTTGCCATCCTCAGTGGCTGCGCCAGCCCACCACCGCCAGTGGTGGTGCAAGCCCCGCCGGTCAAGACCTGCAACACCGCGCAAGATACCCAGGTGCTGGGCCAGGCCCGGGCGGAGGGGGAAGTGACCCGGGTCATTACCACCACCCGCTGCATCACTCAGTAGCTGGCAACAAGCGCTGGCGGCAATCGAGTGTCAGGCGCGCACCGCCCAATTCGCTGACCCCGACGTCCAGGCTAAACCCGTGCAGGTGGACGATGGCGGCGACAATCGACAGGCCCAGGCCGAACCCACCGTTCTGGGCGCTGTCGTCGACCCGGTAGAAGCGCTGGAATACGGCCGTGCGTTTGTCAGCGGGAATGCCGGGGCCGCAATCGTGTACTTCGATCCGGCAACTGCCGGCATTGTCGCTGGCCCGTACCTGCACCTGACCGCCGGCCGGGGTGAACTTGATCGAGTTGCTCAGCAGGTTGGACAAGGCCTCGAACAGCAGCGCCCGGTCGCCGGTCAACGCCGGCAGGCTGGGCGGTGCCTGCAGGCTCAAGGTCAACTGGCCTTCTTCGGCGAGGGGCAGGTAGAAGTCGTGCAGTTCCTGCAGCAGCGGTAGCGGGTCGAACAGCAGGAAGCCGGAACGCCGCTGTTGATCCTCCAGCTCGGAGATCCGCAGCAATCCGCGAAAACGCGCCATCAAGGTGTCGGTCTCGGCAATCACCTGGTCCAGTTGCGCCGCCTCGGTCGAGCCTTCGGCTGCTTGCTGCTGGATCCGGTACAACTGGGCGCGCAGCCGGGTGAGCGGGGTGCGCAGGTCGTGGGCGATGTTGTCGCACACCCCCTTGACCTCGTTGACCAGGCGTTCGATGCGTTCGAGCATGGCGTTGACGATGGCGGCCAGCATGTCCAGTTCGTCGCGGCGGCTGGACAGCGGTAGCCGGTGGTTGAGGTTGCCGGCGACTATGGCTTCGGCGCTGGCCTGCAGGGCGTGGATGCGGCGCAGGGGGCGGCGGCGCAACAGGTACCAGCCGGCAATGCCGGGAATGATGGTCAGCGATACGCCCCAGAGCAGCGCATGCAGGATGATTCGGTTCACGGCAAACAGTGAACCGTTGTCGCGCGCCAGCACCAGCCAGCGACCATCCAGGGTCGGCGTCGCCACGGCGTCGCAGCTGTCCGGGGGGAGGCGTGGGTCATGGGGGTCGGCGCAGTTGGCGAGTTCATGCACTTTGCCGTCCAGCGGCAGACCCTCGGGGATCTGCTGGATCAGCCCGTGCAGGGGTCGGTGAAAGGCGTCGAACAGGCCGTAGGCATCAACGCCGCGTTGGTCGAAGGTGGTGCTGGCGATCAGCGCTTCATCCAGTTGCTCGCCGTGAAAGCGCGAGAACAGGTGCTGGCGTTGCATGATCGAATGCCGGGACAGGTTATCCAGGTAGCTCGACACCTCGTAGTACATCACGCCCATCAGCAGGCAGCTCCAGACCACGAACAGTGCGCTGTAGAGCGCCAGCAGGCGGCTGCTGGAGGACCGCCAGCCTTTAGACGGGTTCAGCAATGACATAACCCGAGCCTCGCACGGTGCGGATCAGTGGCAGCAGCCCCGGTGGGTCGACTTTTTTGCGCAGGCGGCCGATGTGGACGTCGATCAGGTTGGTGCCGGGGTCGAAGTGGTAACCCCAGACTTCTTCGAAGATCATCATCCGCGAGAGGATCTGCCCGCTGTTGCGCAGCAGGAATTCCAGCAGTTTGTATTCGGTGGGCAACAGGATCAGCAGTTGCCCGGCGCGGGTGGCTTCGCGGCTGATCAGGTTGAGTTCCAGGTCGGCCACCTGCAGGGTGGTTTCCACGCTCTTGACGGTGTTTTGGCGGCGCAGCAGGACTTCGACCCGGGCGGCCATTTCATCGGTGGCGAAGGGTTTGGTCAGGTAGTCGTCGCCTCCGGCGCGCAGGCCGCGCACACGTTCGTCGACATCGGACAGGGCGCTGATCATCAGGATCGGGGTGGACACACCCATGGTACGCAGGGTGGTGACGATGGCCAGGCCGTCGAGTTCGGGCAGCATGCGGTCCAGGGTGATCAGGTCGTAGTCGCCGCTGACCGCGCGAGCCAGGCCTTCGCGACCATTGGCTACCCAGTCTACGTCGAGGCCGTGGCTGCTCAGTTCGGCGACGATCTCCCGGGCGGTGACTGCGTCGTCTTCAATGGTCAGGATTCGGGTCATGGGGTTGCCTGAGGGTGGGTGAGTTGCCTGGCGTAGTGTGCCAAGAAATGGGGGTTGGGTTGCTAAATTAAAGTTTATGTAGGGTTGAGGGGCGGGGGGGTTATTGCCTAACGCCCACTGGCAGCAAGAGCTACAAGCGTAATTAGTGCATTAAGCCCGCTCCACTGGGGCGGTTGTTGCAAATTGCATGGGTGGAAAATCGCTGAAGTTTTCAACCGATTGAAATAGAAGAATTTATTCAAAGTTAGTCGCTGGCATGTTGACTGCAATATCAGGTCTGAAGCGTTGCAACAGTCTTCCTCATGCCTGGAGCACTACAACAATGAATAGAACCTCTGATATGTATCCGGCCGATCTGCCAGCGTCGAGTGCGCTGTCGGGGGTGTCCTGGGCGGCGATTTTTGCCGGGGCGGCGGCTGCGGCAGCGCTGTCGCTGATTCTCGTGGTGCTGGGTTTTGGCCTCGGATTTTCGGCGGTGTCGCCGTGGGCCGGGAGCGGGATCAGTGCCAAGGGCCTGGGGATTTCCACTATCGTCTGGCTGGCTTTCACCCAGATTGTTGCCTCCGGGCTCGGTGGCTATATCGCTGGGCGGTTGCGGGTGAAGTGGTCGA
This sequence comes from Pseudomonas sp. P5_152, assembly GCF_033989915.1. Classification (NCBI taxonomy): domain Bacteria; kingdom Pseudomonadati; phylum Pseudomonadota; class Gammaproteobacteria; order Pseudomonadales; family Pseudomonadaceae; genus Pseudomonas; species Pseudomonas sp. P5_152. Next base: position 5,699,235 of record NZ_JASFAH010000002.1, read on the forward strand.
ACATGCATGGCGATGAGGTGTATTTTCGCGACACGGCCCATGGCTTTCTGGCTTGGGCGGTGGCGACCCTGGTGACCGCGACCCTGGTGGTCGGTTCGGTCAGCAGCATCGTCAGTGGTGGGGTGCAGGCCGGTGCCAGTGTGGCAGGCGGGGCGGCCAGTGCCATGACCATGGCTGCGGGGACCGCTGCCAGCCAGGGCGGCGCGGATGATTACGGCTATTTCGTCGACAGCCTGTTTCGTGATGATCGTCCAGCGGCGGTGAGCGACGATGCCGCCCATGCCACCGTGACCCGGATTTTCGTGCAGACCCTCACCCATGACGGTCAACTGGCGGCGGAGGATCGTACCTACCTGGCCCAACTGGTGGCCCAACGGACCAACCTGACCCAGGCGGATGCCGAGCGGCGGGTCGATGAAGTGTTCGCCAAGGCGCGCAAGGCGGTCGAGGATGCCAAGCTGGCGGCCAAGCAAGCAGCCGATACTGCCAGCAAAGTGGCGGCCTGGACCGCACTGTGGATGTTTGTCGCACTGTTGTGTGGTGCTTTTTTTGCGAGCCTCGCCGCTACCTTTGGCGGTCGTCGCCGGGACGCGGTGGTGTACCTGGAACCGGCCGGCTATATCCCGGTCTCTGCGCCCACTGCCATTCGTTGATTGAGGAGAACTACCATGCGCTCACTCCTGCTGTTTTTCCTCGGCGTACCAATCCCGATCATTATCCTGATTGCCTTGTTCATGCATTGATCCTGCTACAAGGCGGAACCCACCGCGTCTGCCCCTGGCAGGCGCGGTTCTTTTGCGCCCGGTATTTGGCAAAGGCAGTCCTGTTTTTGGCCGATGCGGCGCCTACGGCTGGGGGCATCGGCTTGGTATAGTTCGGGCCTTCATTTCTGTGCCAGCAAGGATTACTGCCATGCCCGAATATCAAGCCTTCCGCGTCGAACTGGCGGACAACATCGCCCATGTGCAGATCAACCGTCCGGAAAAGATCAACGCGATGAACGCGGTGTTCTGGACCGAGATCATCGAGATTTTCCAGTGGATCGACGACACCGACGAGGTGCGCGCGGTGGTGATCAGTGGTGCCGGCAAGCATTTCTCCTCGGGGATCGACCTGATGATGCTGGCCGGGGTGGCTAACGAAATGGGCAAGGACGTGGGTCGCAACGCGCGCCTGCTGCGCCGCAAGATTCTCGCCTTGCAGGCCTCGTTCAATGCGGTCGACAACTGTCGCAAGCCGGTGTTGGCGGCAATCCAGGGGTATTGCCTGGGTGGGGCCATTGACCTGATCAGCGCCTGCGACATGCGCTATGCGGCCGCCGATGCGCAATTCTCGATCAAGGAAATCGACATCGGCATGGCTGCCGACGTCGGTACCCTGCAACGCTTGCCGCGGATCATCGGTGACGGCATGCTGCGTGAACTGGCTTACACTGGACGCACCTTTGGTGCCGAGCAAGCGCGTGAGATTGGCCTGGTCAACCGGCTCTACCCGGACACCGAGAGCCTGCTGGACGGGGTCATGGGCATAGCCCGCGAGATCGCCGCCAAGTCGCCAATCGCTATCGCCGGTACCAAGGCAATGATCAGCTACATGCGTGATCACAGCATCAACGATGGCCTGGAATACATCGCCACCTGGAACGCCGCCATGCTGCAGTCCAACGATCTGCGCGTGGCCATGGCCGCCCATATGAGCAAACAGAAGCCCGAATTTCTGGATTGAGCCCACATGACTTCACGCTGGACCACGGCAGTACTCGACACCGACGTAACCGGCGGCTGGGCAGTAGCCCGCAGCCCCGAAGGCTTTTTGTTCGATGACAATGGCGCGCTGTTCCCCCGGGAATGGCTCAAGCGCCAGGACTTGTCGCTGCTCGCCGAGCATGGCATTGGCCATCTCGACGGCGAGCCGGTGTATCTGCTGGAGTTGCAGGCCGTAGGCGAGGTGCCGGGGTGTGGCTGGAAAGGCTTGCGTGGGTTCATGCTTGAAGGCGATCACACGTTGTACAAGGTACTGGGCTACGCCGCGCAGATCGGCACCTGGGCCCGCGAGCACCGTTTTTGTGGCAACTGCGGCCAGGCCATGGTCCAGGTGCCACGTGAGCGGGCGATGTATTGCCAGCCGTGTGACTTGCGCAGTTACCCGCGGATTTCACCGAGCATGATTGTGCTGATCACCCGCGGCGACGACATCCTCCTGGCGCGTTCACCGCGGTTTGTCAGCGGGGTCTACAGCACCCTTGCCGGTTTTGCCGAGCCGGGGGAGTCGGCCGAGGACTGCCTGATTCGCGAGGTGCGCGAGGAGGTGCAGATCGAGGTCAGGAACATCCAGTACCTGGGCAGCCAGTGCTGGCCGTTCCCTCATTCGATGATGCTCGGCTTCCATGCCGAGTACGCCGCTGGCGAGATCGTCCCACAAGCCGACGAGATTGAAGACGCCCAGTGGTTCAACATTCACGCGCTGCCGCCGTTGCCGGCGTCGCGCTCGATTGCCCGCTACCTGATCGACGTCTACGTTGCGCGGCGCTTAGGCCACACTGAACCAGTGCTGCCAGGCTAGGCGTACGGTCAGGCCCAGCACTACCGCGATGAATACCGGGCGAATGAACTTCGCCCCACCGCTGATGGCGGTGCGCGCCCCAAAAAACGCCCCGACCATCACCGACACGCCCATGCTCAGGCCGATGATCCAGTCCACCTGCCCGGAAAAAATGAACACCGACAGCGCGGCCGCGTTGCTGACGAAGTTCATGCTGCGCGCCACGCCGCTGGCCTTGACCAGGTCGATGGGGTACAGCAGCAGGCTGCTGACGGTCCAGAACGCGCCCGTGCCGGGACCGGCCACGCCGTCGTAGAAGCCGAGGCTGAAGCCCTGGGTCGACTGCCACTTCTTCTTGATCGGCGCGTCGCTGTCCACCGGCGCCTTGGGCGTCCCGCCAAACAGCAGGTACAGGCCACAGGCAAACACGATCACCGGGAGCATTTTGTTCAGCCATTCGGCCGGCAGGTAGTGCGCCACGACCGCACCGGCCAGCGCTCCCACCAGGGTGCCGACAATCGCATGCACCCACTGCCTTGGATGGAACAGCTTGCGCCGGTAGAAGGTGACGCTGGCGATGGCCGAGCCGAAAGTCGCGCTGAGCTTGTTGGTGCCCAGCACCAGGTGCGGGGGCAGGCCTGCAGTGAGCAGGGCCGGGGTGGTCAACAGGCCGCCGCCGCCGGCAATGGCATCGATGAAACCGGCAATGAACGCGACAACGGCCAGAATGGCCAGGGTGGTGAGGTCTACGCTGAGTTCGAAAGGCATGGGGTCGACTTATTCGGTGGGGCAGTGGGATAAGGCCGGCGCCATCTTACCCATAACCTGTGGCGGCCGCGACCGCCACACCACCTGCCGCCAGGTTCAGGCGCTGTTGCGGCGCAACGTCTGGGACGGCGATTCACCGTAACTGCGCTGATAGTCCTGGGAGAAACGCCCCAGATGGAAGAAGTTCCAGTGCATGGCCGTTTCGGTCACGGTCGCCCAGCGCTGGGTCAGCAGGTCGTGTCTGGCGTTAGACAAACGCAGGGTGCGCAAGTACGCCATGGGCGTGGTGCCGAAGGTCTCGACGAAACCCTGGTGCAAGGTGCGGCCGTGGGTTCCCAGGGTTTGCGTGAGCTGCTCCATGCACAGGGCGGTGTGCGCATGGGCGTGCAGGTATTCGATGGCCTGGCTGGCGATTTGTCTGCGCAATGGCGCCTCGCGCGCCGAGTCATGGCGTGGGCTCAGGGCTTGCAGCAAGGAGCTGAGCAAGGTCGCTTCCCATTGCGCGCCGGACACGACGTCAGGTGGATGGCGCTGGTTCAACGAGACGCTGATGGCGTTGACCGCGTTCAGCACCGAGTAATGATCGTGCGCCTGATAGCGCTGGCCCTGGCGCTGCTTGAGCACATCGGTGGTGCCGTACAGTTCGCGGCACTGCTCGTAGTGCTCCAGGGTGGTGGTGACGGTGAACAGCGCTTCGTTGGGCTCGCACAGGTAATGCACCGGTTCACCGCTGTACAGCACCACCATTTCATTGGGGTACAGCCGCTGGTGGTTCCAGGTCGGGCGGCCCGTGGTGGACTGGGACAGGGCGAAGGTGATGTGCCCGTCGGGAACACAACTGACGGCGCTGATGGAGCACTTGAAATCGAACCGGCTATGGCGCAGGCGAGGGCCGCGCATGTGCTTGAGGCGATGGATGCGCGCGTGTTTCTCGACGGAAGAAAAATCGATGTGCCACTGGTCATTGCCGGTGGACAGTTCGTCCAGGGCAACGGATTCGAGGGTCAATAAAGCAGGGGTTGGAAGGGCGGACATGCTGTACAGGAAGGGCACCTGAAAAAGACTCGGGTTGAGTGGGCCTCGCGGCGTCTGAGTGGCCAGGTCGGGCGAGCATTGCGCGCGCCCGACCGGCGGAACTCAGAACAGTATATAGGCCGACGCCGTGGTCTGGTTCAGATCTAGGTTACCGACCTGTAACACTTCATACTCGGCGCGGATGCCAATGTTGCGCAGCACATCCATCTCGACCCCGGCGCCGTAGGTCAGGTCGACCCCGGTGTCATCGTCGGCAGCGTTGCCATCGGCGTCCCAGGCGTGGGCGCCGACGATGCCGAACAGGCGAATGCGCTCGCCCAGCGGGAAGCCGACGTGGGCGGCGACCTGGGCCGAGTGGCCTTCGAAGTCGAGGTTGTCGTCCTTGAACTTGCCGAGGTCGACAATGGCGCCCTCGAATGCCAGGTAACCATTGGCGCGGTAACCGGCATAGACCTTGTAGCTGTTGTCTTCATCACTCAAGGCGCTGTCGTCGGTTTCGATGCTAGTCACACCGGCGCCCAGGTAAAAGCCCTTGTCATCGGCGAACGCTGGCAGCGCCAGCAACGACAGTAGGGAAACGAAGGCGAATTTTCGAAATGGCATGTGCAGGGTAGTCCTTGTACGGGTTTGTCAGGTGTGAAGTGTTGGGCGGGAAATTGCCCGGCCCCAATCATGGATAAAAGTCATTAATGCTTATTGCCGTCGCCGCGGTTCAGCGCCCCAGGGTCTGCGCTTCGTTGGCAATCGCGAAGTACTTGCGGGCCAGCGCGGCAATGGGCAGCGCGGCTGGCTGATTGCCAGGGGAACTGGCGCAGGCATCGAGCATGATCGCCGAGGCGGGGATGGCGTACCGCTCCAGTACGTCGGCAACAAAGTCCGGGAAATCAGGGTCGAGGATGTCCAATGGGGACAGGGGAAGGCAGATGGAGAAGTCTTTGCAGGCCCACAGGTAGGTGCTGTAGTCCTCGGCAACCTGGCGGACCACGGCGCCTGTCAGTTGCTGCGCTACCTGGGGTGCGATACTGACGCCGCCCCGGGCCCAGCGTGACAGGGCCCTGGCGCCGACCAGGCGGCCCGTGCGCCGATCAGTGATGGGCAGGTAGTTGATTTCAAGCCATCGGTTACTTACACAGCTCGACAAGTCCTGTTGTCTCGCCCACGCCAAATAGTGCGCCATCATGGTTTGACCCTGGTGTATTCAAATCGGCTGTTGCAACCGGTGGCGGCTGGTCACACGTCCACTAGCCAGGCCAGGGTGATTCCGCACAGGTAGGCGAAGGTGCACAGCAGGATCTTTTGTTTGAGTGGCAAGCGATTCAAGCGACGGCTGAGCATGCTGACCTCCTAGGGACAGGGAAATGGAGCAGGGTGGGAATGCCAGGCGCGCAATGGAAATGATTGATTGTCATTTGCCGGGATTTCAGTGGTTCATGCAGCGCAGGCGGTCCATTTCATGGAGGAAGAAACACAGGGTGTTTTCACTGGGCGTCGCCAGCAGGCTGTAGTTGAGCGTGGAGCCTTCCTGGACGACGTACTGGCGACGAAAAAACAGCTCCGGGGTTTTTTCGATGGCAAACAGTTCGCGATCATGGCTCAGTTTGGCGCGCACCACTTGTACCTGGAGGGCATCATTGCCCGATTGGGTGATGTCGGCAGTCAAGGTGGCATGACGGAACTTGCCATTGAGACTTTCGATGGTCGAGTGGGTCATTCGATGCGCGTTCACCGTGAGGTATTCCTCGGTGTTCAATTGGCTCTGGTCATCCAGCCACTGCTGGCTCTGGGTGTGAAAGTTGCTGTTGTTCTCGAACGGCACCGGCGAATAGAGCCAAACTCCGATACAGCCCAGGTTGATCAGCCCCAGCAACAGCCACTGCACAAGGGTTTTTGTCTGGCGGTTCACAGGGTCACCTCCAGGCATTGCGCAAGCATGCTGGCGAGTGGCTTTTGCTGGGGGTTGAACAGCATATTGCGGGTACTTTGATCGGCGCGAATGCAGGAGATCGAGTAGTTGGACCGGGACTGGTTGATCCAGACCTGGCCGACCAGGTTCTTCGGCAGGTCTTGCAGTTGTTGCTCGACCGCGGTGTTGAGTGCCCGGGCCGAATCGAGGCTGCTACCCAGGGTATTGATGGTCAACTGCTCACGCTGGGAGCTGGCCACTTCGATGCTCGGCGCCTTGGTCGAGAACGTGTAGTGGGCCAGGGTTGCCAGGCATGTGAGCAGGGTCACGGCACAGGCAATCGATAGCCATCCAATGGGCTGTTTCGGTTCGACAGTAGGCGCTGTATCAGCGGTTGGGGTGGTCACACTGATGGGTTCCAGCTCGACCGGCGCCGGCGTCGGCTGAGCCTGCAAGGTGGTCCCGGCGCTGACATACGCCGGGTTGAAGCGATAGCCACGGCGCGGAATGGTCATCAGGATTTCGTGATCGCGGCTGTCGTTGAGCAAGTTGCGCAGGGAGAACACCACCTGGTTCAAGCTGCCCGAGGCGACCACCCGATCATTCCAGGTGTGCTCGATAATCTGCTCGCGGGACTTGATCACCCCAGGTTCAGCGAGCATCAGATCCAGCAGGCGTGATTCGGCTCGACCCAGGGTGCTGTGCTGAACTTCGCCCAGGGGCGTGGTGATCGATAACCTGGAGTCCTCAGGATTGAACAGGGCCTTCGAGCCGTTTTTCAAGGTGAAAGAATGGCTCATGGTTCGTCCTCTTGGGTGCTCGTGTTCGCGAAGTTCTGCTGGTCAGCCACGGTCTGGCCAACCAGGGGACTGTTGCCAGGTGTCGGATCAGTCGGTGGTGGTTTGTTTGGCGAAGGCCAGGTCAGCGCGCTCGCGCAATTGTTTGGCCCAGGCATCGAGGGCGGGGTAGCTGTCCTCGACCTTGGTGGCGTCCGATGGCGAGATTTGCTTGCCAGTGGTGGCGCTGACGGATTGAGCCAGCAGTTCGCCAGTCTGGGCGTCGCGCATTTCGCTTTCAAAGAAGATGCGCAGGCTTTCATCCCGGGTGCCAGTCAGGTACATGGCGCCGCCGATGACAAACCCGATTGGCAGGTATTCGGGAATCGACAGGTCACGCGGGGTGCGTTCGGTGCCGGTGATGGCGGTGCGCAGCATCAGAGCATGGGGTTCCGGGCGACGGGTTACTTCGTAGCCTGCCGTCAGGAACTGATGCTGCAGCGCCTGGTTCAGGTACTTGAGCATGGCGGTGGTGTCCGCCGGGCTGCGCGAGAGGTCCTTGCCGGTGAAGTAAAAGCGCGGCGGCTCCAGGTAGACCCGTTTCTGGTAGGCCTGGTTTATTTCAAGGCCAGGCTTGACCCACATTTCGCTCTTGGGCCATTGCGGATCCTTGCTCAGCCTTGCGTAGTCGTTGAGGAATCCGGAATGGCGTGTGTCAGCGTCGGGCATTGTCGTACAACCGGTCACGGCGAGGAGCAGGACCACTGGAAGCAGGCGAAAGAGGCGTATCACTGGATTACCCATGGGCTGTGGCGAATGAGCCGCGCATGGTGCAGGGCGCCCGGGGGTGGCGCTATCCGAAAACTGCGAGGCCCGAAAGCGCTACCCCAGGCGGCTCAAGATCAAGCTCTACAGGCCCAGCTCAGACAGCCCGGGATGGTCGTCCGGCCGCCGGCCCAGGGGCCAATGGAACAGACGCTGGTGCTCCTCGATCGGCAGGTCGTTGATGCAGGCATACCGCTTGGCCATCAGGCCCTGTTCATCGAACTCCCAGTTTTCATTGCCGTAGGAGCGGTACCAGTTGCCCGAGTCGTCATGCCATTCGTAGGCATACCGCACGGCGATGCGGTTATCGCTGAACGCCCAGAGCTCCTTGATTAACCGGTAATCCAGCTCCCGGGCCCATTTGCGGGTGAGGAAAACCCTGGCTTGCTCGCGGTCGTTGATGAACTCGGCGCGGTTGCGCCATTGGGTGTCCAGGGTATAGGCCAGCGACACCCGCTGTGGGTCGCGGGAGTTCCAGCCGTCTTCGGCCAGGCGCACCTTGTGCATGGCCGACTCGCGGGTGAAGGGAGGCAAGGGCGGACGAACTTCGGCAGCAGAGGACATAAAGTGGCTCCGGGCAGTTGGGGTAAAAACAGCAGGTGTCTACGGATTGACGCATTCGAGCTGCAACAGCTTGCGCACCATGTCTTGCGCAGTATCAGCGGCACTCTGATCACCCGTCACCAGAGCGACGGTAATGGCGCCATCGATCAGGATCAGCAACTGCCTGGCCAGTGCGTGCGGGTCCTGCACGGCATGGTCGAGACACAGGGTGTGCAGGTAGTCGAGCAGCTTGTCTTTATGCGCTTTGGCGACCTGGCGCACCGGGTCCTGGGGATCGCCGGTCTCGCCACTGGTGTTGATGAATGCGCAGCCGCGAAAGCCTTCGCTGGCGAACCAGGCCTTGAGCACGTCGAACAGCTTGAGCAGGCGCTCGCCAGCAGTCGGGGCCTGGTCCACCTGGCTGGTGAACCAGTGCATCCAGCGCTGATCGCGACGCTGCAGGGCGGCAACGATCAACTCGTCCTTGTTGGCGAAGTAGCGATAGATGCTCTTGCGCGAGACCCCGGCGGTTTTCACCAGCAAGTCCATGCCCGTGGCGGCAATGCCACTTCGGTAGATTAACTTTTCGGTGACGTCGAGGATAATATCGCGGGTGTCGTTACTAGTGATTGAGTTCATGTGGCAAAGAGTAGAACGATCATTCTCCTTGGTCAATGCTAGATTCGAAATGTCTATTTTTTCGGACATGGTGTAAGCTCGTGGGTTCTTCGGATTCGACCCATTTGCGAGCCCTATGCCGTCGCTTTTCAAACGTTCCCTGCTGCCAAAACTGCGCAGTTTCCCGCTGACCGCCGATGCGGTCACCATCCTTGATGGCGCTGCCGAGTTCCGTCGTTGCCTGCTGGAGCAGATCGCCCAGGCGACCCGGCGCATCTACATTGTCGCGCTGTACCTGCAACAGGATGAAGCCGGCCAGGAAATCCTCGATGCCCTGCACGCCGCCAAAGCCGCACGTCCGGAACTCGATGTGGTGGTTGTGGTGGACTGGCTGCGGGCCCAGCGCGGCCTGATCGGTGCAGGTAAACAGCCGGGCAACTCGGCCTGGTACCAGCAGATGACCCGCGACCACGCCAGCGAAGTGCCGGTGTATGGCGTCCCGGTCCAGACCCGCGAATTGTTCGGGGTGTTGCACCTCAAGGGCTTCGTGATCGATGACTGTGTGATCTACAGCGGCGCCAGCCTGAACAACGTTTACTTGCACAAGTTCGACAAGTACCGCTTTGATCGTTATCACCTGCTGCGCAACCGCGCGCTGGCCGACTCCATGCAACACCTGGTGCAACACGGGCTGATCACCTCCAAGGCGGTGCACCGCCTGGACCTGCCGAACCTGCCGAGCACCCGTAGCCTGCGCCACGACATTGGCGATCTGCGCAGCCGCCTCAAGCATGCGGCCTACGACACCGCCGCCGGTGAGGTGGTCAAGGGTGGCCTGTCGGTGAGTCCGCTGCTGGGAGTGGGCAAGAACAACCCGCTGAACCGGGTGATTTGCGAACTGATTGCCAGTGCCCAACAACAACTGACCATTTGCACGCCGTACTTCAACCTGCCCTTGCCGGTCACCCGCGAGATCAACCGGGCCCTGGCCCGTGGGGTGAAGGTCGATATCGTGGTCGGCGACAAGACCGCCAATGACTTCTATATCCCGCCAAGCGAGCCATTCCGGGTCATCGCGGCGCTGCCATACCTCTACGAGATCAGCCTGCGGCGCTTCGCCAAGCGACACCAGCGGGTGATCGACAGTGGGCTGTTGAACCTGCACCTGTGGCGTGACGGTGACAACACCTATCACCTCAAGGGCATGTGGGTCGACGAGCGCTACACCCTGTTGACCGGCAACAACCTCAACCCGCGGGCATTTCGCCTGGACCTGGAAAACGCCTTGTTGATCGATGATCCCAAGGCCGAGCTGCAGGAGCCCCGTCGTCGCGAGCTGGCGCAGATTTTCCGCAATACCAGCCGTATCGAGCGTTATCAGCAACTGGAGACGCTGCTGGAGTACCCGCCGGACGTCAGCAAGTTTCTGCGTCGGGTCAGCCGGGTACGGATCGAGCGTCTGCTTTATCGCATCCTCTGAGGCTCAGCGCGGCTTGCGCGACGGCCACACCGCCACCAGCACCAACAGGGCGGCAGCGCAGAGGTAGGGCAGGCGCGGTTCCAGGGCATAGATCAGGGTCCCGGCCAAGGGCCCGATGACCACGCCAAAACCCTGGGCGGCACCGATGCTGCCGGCCGTGGCGCCTTGTTCGCCGGCCTCCACGGCATTGGCGGCCAGGGCGGCGAAGGACGGGAAGATCCAGCCCATGCCCGCCGCAGAGACAAAAAAGCACAACCACAGGCCCCAGGCCGTGTCGGCCAACATGCTGCCGGCATAGCCGCATGCTGCAATCAGCGCGCCGATGCGAATCAGGCGCTGCGGCGACCAATCCAGTTTGCGCACGATCAACTGCGCACAAATCAGCGCCAGGCCGACCATGGTCAGGGCGATGCCGGCGGTTTGCGCCGCTTCGGCCGGGCCCATGCCCAGGCGGTCGATGGCGTAGAAGCCGACAGTGATCTGGGCGATCGACACACAGAGCATGGCCACGAAGGCCACGGCCATTGGCCGGCGCAGGCGTGGGTCGTTGAGGCGTACGCTGCGCGGGGCTTGCTTGAGGTGCAGTTCCTGGCCCTTGAGCTTGAACCGCAGCACCAGGAACGCCAGCAACGGCAGCAGGGCCATGGCGTAGAACGGCAGGCTCAGGCTATAGCGCGACAGCAGGGCAGCAATCGCCGGGCCGATTACCAGGCCACAGGCGTTGGCGGCGCCCAGTGAGGCCATGGCGGGAGCGCGAAGACGGGGTTCGAGGTTGTCGGCGATCAAGGCGTTGCAACCCACCGGAATCGCCGCGTAGAACACGCCAATGATCCCGCGTCCGAGCATGATCCCGATAAACCCCACCAGGGCCGACGGCAGCCATTGCAGGGAGAGGTCGATGAACACGCAGAGCGCCCAGTAGGCGAGGGTGAAACCGCCGACGCCGAGCAACAGGATATGCCGGCGTCCACGGCGGTCGCTGTACTCGCCCCAGGGTCGGGCAAGGATCATCCACAGTACGCCGGACACCGTCACCGCAGCCCCGGCTTGCCAGGTGGCCATGCCCAGCACCCGGGAAATCGGGCCGATCAGCGAAACAAAAGCCATCATCGCCATGGTGCAGGCCATGTTGGCGACCAGTAGCGGGCGCAAGTCAAAAGTACTGTGCGTCAGTGCGGTATCGGCACTGGCGGTGGGCGTGGTCATGGGCAACATCATCCGTGAAAGTCGAGAGCGTGGGTGATGGTAGCCAAATGCTCACGATCCACATAGGTCGGAGTGAAAATCCGTTGCTGTGGTGATGGCTGATTAGATGTGGGAGCGGGCTCGCCCGCGATGGCGGCCTCTGACTCATCCTGGATCTCGGGAGTACCCCAATCCCCCGTAGCAGCCTCGCAGGCCCTCGCACTTCGGGACAAAAGAAATAAAAAAGCCCCGTCACCAGGACAGGGCTTTTACTTGTAGCGTTTCACTTGAAACTGACAGCTGACCTTAGAACACCACGCCTTGGCTGCGCAGGTAGTCGTCGTAGGTGCCGCTGAAGTCGGTCACGCCGCTTGGGCTCAGCTCGATGATGCGAGTGGCCAGGGACGATACGAATTCACGGTCGTGGCTGACGAAGATCAGCGTGCCCGGGTAGTTCTCCAGCGCCAGGTTCAGCGCTTCGATGGATTCCATGTCCAAGTGGTTGGTCGGTTCGTCCATGACCAGCACGTTTGGCTTTTGCAGGATCAGCTTGCCGAACAGCATGCGACCTTGCTCACCACCGGAGATGACCTTGACCGACTTGAGGATCTCATCGTTGGAGAACAGCATGCGGCCCAGGGTGCCGCGTACCAGTTGCTCGCCACCGGTGGTCCAGCGACCCATCCAGTCGAACAGGTTGGATTCGTCTTCGAAGTCCGACGCGTGGTCCTGGGCGTAGTAGCCGATTTCCGCGGCGTCGGTCCATTTCACGCTACCGGCATCCGGGCTCAGCTCGTTGACCAGGGTGCGCAGCAGGGTGGTTTTGCCGATGCCGTTAGGGCCGATGATCGCGACGCGCTCGCCGGCTTCAACCTGGAAGCTGAAGTCCTTGAACAGCGGCTTGCCGTCGAAGCCTTTGGCCATACGCTCGACGATGACCGCCTGGCGGTGCAGCTTTTTGGTCTGCTCGAAACGGATGAACGGGCTGACCCGGCTCGAAGGCTTGACCTCGGCCAGCTGGATCTTGTCGATCGCCTTGGCACGGGAGGTGGCCTGCTTGGCTTTCGAGGCGTTGGCCGAGAAGCGGCTGACGAACGATTGCAGTTCCGAGATCTGCGCTTTCTTCTTGGCGTTGTCCGAGAGCAGTTGCTCGCGGGACTGGGTCGCCACGGTCATGTACTCGTCATAGTTGCCCGGGAACAGGCGCAGCTCGCCGTAGTCCAGGTCAGCCATGTGGGTGCAGACGCTGTTCAGGAAGTGACGGTCGTGAGAGATGATGATCATCAGGCTCGAACGCTGGGTCAGGATGTTTTCCAGCCAGCGAATGGTATTGATGTCCAGGTGGTTGGTTGGTTCGTCGAGCAGCAGCACTTCCGGATCGGAGAACAGGGCCTGTGCCAGCAGCACGCGCAGTTTCCAGCCTGGCGAGACTTCGCTCATCGGGCCGAAGTGTTGTTCGATGCCAATACCCAGGCCCAGCAGCAGTTCACCCGCGCGGGATTCGGCGGTGTAGCCGTCCATCTCGGCGAACTCGGTTTCCAGCTCGGCAACGGCCATGCCGTCTTCTTCGGTCATTTCCGGCAGCGAGTAGATGCGATCGCGCTCGGCCTTGACCTTCCACAGCTCTTCGTGACCCATGATCACGGTGTCGATCACGCTGAATTCTTCGTAGGCGAACTGGTCCTGGCGCAATTTACCCAGACGCACGTTCGGCTCGAGCATGACCTGGCCGCCGGACGGATCGAGGTCGCCGCCGAGGATTTTCATGAAGGTCGACTTGCCGCAACCGTTGGCGCCGATCAGGCCGTAGCGGTTACCTGCACCAAATTTGACCGAGACGTTCTCGAACAACGGCTTGGCGCCGAACTGCATCGTGATATTTGCTGTGGAGATCAATTACTTTACCTTTCAATAGCTTAGGTTGCGCATTTTGCAGCCGGGAGCAATTTCTGACCCATCTGGAGTATGTTTCGCTGCACTCCAGCCTGAGCGTGAGTTGATCCATCGCGCATAAGTAGACAGCAACATCGGCGGGTGTTGGCCGAGTTGCTGGGAAATGAATGCGGGGTTCATGCCAGACATAACGCATATTGTCGCATAGACGTGACGACAGTTGTATGGCGGTCTGTATTGCGATCGCAGTGTTTTCGTCGCCGATTTGCCCGGTGCGCGTGCTGCAGGCGTCTGTCCAAGGTGCCCGCTGTTGTTTGATGGCGGGAAAAAACAAGGTGCTTCAAGGACTCTTCCTGGTGGTTTTCTCCGACGGTTTGTCTATTTTTTGGTGAATGCCAGCGCGTGCGATGCTCGTTCATTGAGCAGGACCAAGCGATCACCGCCACTCTTCAGCAAGGATCCGCCTTGGGCTTCGAGGACCTTGTAGACCATGTGCCCGCTAGCGCGACCACCACTGATTCCGATCTGGACTGGGCCGGTCATCAGGTAGGGATTCCTAATTGCTCCAGGCAGCCGATTGCCTCGCCGGCTGGCGTGATTCGTTGAGGTGGGTTATTTCTATTATCTCGACACTTTTGTTACTGACGGAGTATTTCAATGAAGCGATCACTGCTTGGCGCTTTGGTTGTATTGACTGCGGGGACTGCGAATGCGGGGATTCCGCTAGTCAACGCGACCTGCCCAGGAAACATTGAGGTACACGCCGATGAGGGGGGGCCAATCTATATCAACGGTAAAGAAGCCAAGCTGAAGAAGTTCAGTGAGGCTTATTTCGAGGCCAAGGGCAGTCACGTCACGATCTCATTGATGGTGAATCCCGACGGTTCTCCAAGTGTTTCATACACCGGCAAGGGCAAGGCGAATGGTGTTTGCCAAGTCAAAGAGTAGACATCAGGAACATGATGATTAGCCTGGGTATATAAGCAGGGTATTCCAACAAGCGCACCGATGGCCCTGGCCAGAGGCTGGATACCAGCAAGCGCAAGTACACACTGACTTTCCCGGCCGGCAAACTGCCGCCAGTCAATGCCTTCTGGCCAGTGACCATGTACGACGGCAAGAGCCAGGTGCTGGTCAAGAATCCGCTCAACCGTTACCTGATCAATTCGCCGATGCTGTCGGCGATGAAGAAAAACACGGATGGTTCACTGACGCAGCGCACCCTTGAGCGCAGCATCGTCCGAAACGTGAAGGTTCGCGGTGCTGGTGGAGCGGAACGACGTCCAATCGTGCTGATGAAAATTTGCATCGGCAAGCCAGTCTACAACGAACAGTTTTCTCTCAATGATCGAGGGGAAATGAACTATCCGGTACTCATTGGGCGGAACACCATTGAGCACCTGGGCCTTGTGGATGTCACCAAGGCCTTCACGATGGAGCCTCATTGCGCTAAGGACTTATCCTCGAAATAGCGGGCTAAAATCCACCAACTGCATATCAGCGCCATTAACACCCCCGCAGCTATTTGGCTGCCTGGGCATGGTGCTGGCATGAGTGCGAGGCGATTTTGGATGCCTAGCCAAACAGGTTTTCGAGGGTCGTGATGAAAACTACTGACAAGCCGGGCGATGTTTCAACTACTGCGCCAATCCAGAAGCCGTCAACCGGCAATGTCTGGCGCACCATGCCTGGCGGCATCTGGGCATTGGGCTTCGTCTCGATGCTGATGGACATTTCCTCAGAGATGATCCATGCATTGCTGCCGCTCTATATGGTCACCGTACTGGGTACCTCCGTTTTGGCCGTGGGGTTCATCGAAGGCATAGCCGAGGCTACGGCCTCGATCACCAAGGTATTCTCCGGGGCACTGAGTGATCGATGGGGCAAGCGCAAATTGCTTGCGGCGCTGGGCTATGGACTGGGGGCACTGTCCAAACCGATCTTTCCTTTGGCAGGCTCGCTGGATTGGCTGATCGGGGCTCGCTTTATCGACCGCATTGGCAAAGGTATTCGCGGCGCCCCGCGCGATGCGTTGGTCGCCGACATCACGCCGCTCGAGATACGGGGGGCAGCTTTCGGACTGCGGCAAACTCTGGATACCGTTGGTGCATTCCTGGGACCGTTGCTGGCGATCGGATTGATGTGGCTGACCGCGAACCACTTCCAGTCTGTGTTCTGGGTGGCCGTCATCCCGGCCTTCCTTGCCGTCGCGGTGCTGCTGGTGTTCGTTCATGAGCCCAAACAAGTGGAAGGGACGCGCCGGGTGCATGCGCCTTTGAGCCGGCGGGAATTAGCCCGACTGGGCGCTGCCTACTGGTGGGTGGTGGGTGTCGCTGCGGTGTTCAGCCTGGCGCGTTTCAGCGAAGCCTTTCTGATTCTGCGCGGTCAGGCAGTCGGGCTGGCGCCGATGTGGGCGCCGGCGGTGCTTGTCCTGATGGGGGTGGCGTACTCACTGTCAGCCTATCCCGCCGGGGCATTGTCTGATCGTGTCAGCCGCGTGGCGGTGCTCGGCATAGGTCTGATATTGCTGATTGCTGCCGACCTGACTCTGGCATTCGCGCCGGGTATCGGTGGCCTGGTCGTTGGCGTCGTTCTATGGGGGCTGCACATGGGGTTCACCCAAGGGATATTCGCCGCACTGATTGCCGATTGCGCGCCGGCTGAACTGCGCGGAACGGCATTTGGCATGTTCAATCTATCGACCGGGTTGGCCTTGCTGCTAGCCAGTGTCATCGCTGGGGCGTTGTGGGACACGGTAGGCTTGCAAGGCACCTTCTTGATGGGTGGGGGCTTTGCTGTGCTGACTTTTCTGGGGTTGTGGGTGATCCAGGCAAAAGTTCAGGTTCGATAGCGACTCAGTGACTACCGATATCACGGCAGCTCCCTCTTACATGGTCGAATACAGGCCCTCACGACAGGCAGCTATCTCACCCGCTGTCAGAGCTAGTTCATCTCATTTACTGGTCAACGCCGCGCCCATTGAGCCAGGTAGGCTTGGGCCGCGTGAACGGCCTCCCGGCACAAGGTGGCAGAGATGCTTCCTTCCTGCGCGTAACCATATTTCATACAGGCGAAGGCAATTTCCACCGAGAGGACAGCCGCATCCGGAGACTCTGGTAGCGCGGTTAATGCGCTCATTTTGGTGCGCAGCAGTGTACTGATGGCCTGATTCTTTACGGCATGGGCTTGGTCGTCGCCATCGGCTAGCGCGCCTCGCAACAACAGGATGCTGGCGACTGGGTGGCGGTTGTAATAATCCGTGGCTGTCTCGATCAGCACCTGGACCCAGGCTCTCCAGTCATCGTCAGCAGCGTTATCGAGCCGCGCCTCGCTCAACACCACCACCAAGCGCTCCATGTGCAGCCTGGCGAGATGAGAGAAGAGCGCGTATTTGTCCGGAAAAAATGGATAGATTGCTGCTCGCGGGACGCCAGAGGCTTCAGCAATTGCCGGAATAGAGGTCTTCTCGGGGCCGAGTTGCTCCAATAGTTGCTCGGCAGTCTCCAGCACTTTGGTCATGCGAGCAGCGGAGCGCTCCTGTGCGGGTTGGCGAGGGGGCGTGACTTTGGCGTTGCTTGTCCTTAAATCCAACATAAGTTATATTTTTCCCGTTTCTAACATAAGTTGGATTTTACATTGATCTGGCGTTAAGCCAAGCATCGCATTCTCGGGAGCAGACCGTATGACTTACTCAGAACAGGCCGAATGGCGGGCCATTCAACAGTTTCTTCCGCAAGGCTACCGGCTTAAACCTGATCAGGAGCCAACGGAAGAGTGGTGGCAATGGTGCCAACACAGCATCCACCTGGACTGCTACCGCAATGCCGCAGCGCCCATGAAAGTCATATTGCTGCACGGTGTCGGCACCAACGGGCGACAGATGTCGACGATTCTGGGGGCACCATTGGCGCGTCTCGGTTATGAAACCATCGCTATCGATATGCCCGAGTATGGAGTCTCTCGTGTTGGGAAAGGATCGCTGGTTACCTACGACGACTGGGTACAAGCTGGCAGCGATCTGGTTGATGCTGAACTCGCTCGCGATGATCGGCCCATCGTGTTGTACGGGCTGAGTGCCGGTGGTATGGAGACCTATCACATCGCCGCCCTGAACCGGAAAGTTAAAGGCATTGTCGGGATGACCTTCCTCGATCAACAACTGCAACAGGTCCGCGACGCTACAGCTCTGAATCTGTTTATGAGCCGAGTTGGCGTGCCGCTGGCCAAGTTCAGTGCCGTGGGGCCGCTCGCGGGTCTGCGTATGCCGATGTCTATCGCCGGTAAAATGCACGCGTTGGTGAATAACCCTGAGGCACTCAAGGTCTGCTTGGCCGATAAAACCTCAGCGGGGAAATGGGTCACCATGCGTTTCTTGGCCAGCTACATGTACTACCGGCCTGCTGTCGAGCCGGAGGACTTTGATGTCTGTCCGATACTGCTGACACAGCCCGCCCAAGACCGCTGGACTCCGCTTGAGTTGAGCAAGCTGTTCCTTCGCCGAATCACGCACGTGCCGGTAAAGACCGTACAACTGGAGCACGCCGGGCACTATCCTTTGGAACAGCCTGGCCTTGATCAGATGGTGGCCTCGATTCACCAATTTCTGTTGGCGTGCGCGTAGTTATCGCCGCACATTCAAGATCACCGTCTTGGCCGGCACGGCCATGGGTCTGGCTGACGACGCCATGGACTCGCCGATTCGAGCCTAAGTAGGCTGAAGGCATACAACAAATGGAGTCACATATGGAGTTCAATAACCGCGTGGTCTGGGTTACCGGAGCCTCATCGGGCATTGGCGAGGCACTGGCCCGACTGCTGTTGCAACAGGGGGCCTTCGTTATTCTGTCTGGCCGGCGCGAAGCGGCGCTGCAGTCCGTCGCAGCACAGGCGGCAGAGCGCGCGCTGGTGCTGCCCTTCGAAAGCACCGACTATGCTGCGCTACCCCTGGCAGTCGAGCGCGCTCGGACTTGGCGCGGGCGCATTGACTGCCTGATTAACAATGCGGGCGTCAGTCAACGTAGCTTGGCGCTGGACACCCACTTCGAGGTCTATCGCCAGTTGATGGAAGTCGACTACCTAGCACCCGTGGCCCTGACCCAGCTACTGTTGCCGCACCTGGTTGCACAGGGCGGCGGCCAACTCGCGGTGGTCAGTTCGGTGGCCGGCAAGGTTGGCGCGCCTCTGCGCACGGGTTACTGCGCTGCCAAACATGCGGTTATCGGCTATTTCGAGGCGTTACGCGCCGAAGTCGAGCAGGCCTATGGCATCTCTATCAGCGTAATTCTGCCTGGCTCGGTGCATACCTCCGTGGCAACCAATGCGCTAAGTGGCGATGGTTCGCGCCGCGGACGCTCGGACATCAATATAGACAACGGCATGCAGGTCGAGGAGGCCGCGCGCCGCATCGTCGAAGGCCTGGCTGCTGGCCAGCGCACCATTGAGGTGGCAGAGGGAGCCGAGAAAATGGCGCTTTTCCTGCGCAATGCTGATCCGGATCGGCTCTTTGCCCTCACCGCCGCCGAAGGTGCGCGCCTTACAGAAGAGCGCGCCAGAAACGGCAGTG
Source organism: Pseudomonas sp. P5_152 (assembly GCF_033989915.1). Classification (NCBI taxonomy): domain Bacteria; kingdom Pseudomonadati; phylum Pseudomonadota; class Gammaproteobacteria; order Pseudomonadales; family Pseudomonadaceae; genus Pseudomonas; species Pseudomonas sp. P5_152. The sequence continues at coordinate 5,718,365 of NZ_JASFAH010000002.1, forward strand.
CGGGGATCGAGCCTGGCGATGTCCAGCACCTCGGTGCATAACACCTTTGGAGTCAACGCTCCACTTTATGGAAATGCTGCTTGTGTAGAGGATTACTAATGAAAGTGTATCCGCATAGCTGCAACCGACCGCTTCTGGCCGATTCTGTTGAAAAAGCCGGTCATGGTTTCCGCGGCTGAAAAGTACGCGTTTGAGATTGAAATCTTTACTTTTAGCAGAGGATTCCAGGCTCAGGTTTCGCGTAGCGATGCGCAATAAAGACGTTTTCAGCGCTCAGTATTGGGGCAGTCTGGACGAACTGTTTTTTTCAAAAGAATCGACCCAGAGCTGACATTCACCAAGGTTTGTTTTCGACCAGTTACTGTCAAGAGAGTAACCGGTCGAAAAAAAGTTTGTAGTTGTCCAGACCATTGAATTACAGCTTATGCCGCGCGGCATACAGGCAGATCATCTCCATCGCTAACGCTGCCCCGGCAAGCGCAGTGATCTCGGCGTGGTCATAGGGTGGAGCTACCTCCACCACGTCCATGCCGATCAAGTTGATACCGCGTAGACCTCGCAGAATCGCCAAGGCCTGATGGCTCGATAGTCCGCCGCAGACCGGCGTCCCCGTGCCAGGGGCAAATGCTGGGTCGAGGCAGTCAATATCGAAGGTGAGATAGACCGGATGGTCGCCAACGCGCGCCCGGATAATCTCTGCCAGTTCCTTGGTAGAGCGATCATGCACTTCACTGGCGTTGAGCACCTGGAAGCCCATGACGTCGTCATTGGTCGTGCGCTGACCAATCTGGATGGACCGTGCAGGATCAACCAGTCCTTCGCGGACGGCGTGATAGAACATCGAGCCGTGGTCGATGCGCTTGTCCTCGCCGTCGGACTCCAGGTCATGGTGCGCGTCAAAATGGATCAACGACAGTGGACCATGCTTAGCCGCATGAGCTTGCAGCAGCGGATAGCTGATGAAGTGATCGCCGCCCAGGGTTAGCATCGCAGAACCCGCCGCCAGGATCCGTTCGGCATGGGCCCTGATCGCCGCAGGGGTGTGCTCCGGGGTGCCGTAATCGAAATAGCAATCGCCATAATCGACACAAGCCAGCAGATCGAACGGGTCAAATTCCCAAGGCCAATGACGCGCCCAGGCGGACTGTACCGATGCCTCGCGGATGGCCCGCGGCCCGAAGCGGCTGCCCGGTCGATTGCTGGTCGCTGTATCGAACGGGATGCCGCTGATGGCGATATCCACGCCTCGCAAATCGCGGGTGTAGCGACGCCGCATAAAACTGGTGATACCACCGTATGTCGGTTCACCCTCGGTGCCATACAGGCTGTCACGTGTCATCGCCTGATCGATTATTGAATTGTCATTTAGCATGGGATTCTCAATGCAAGTTGTTGAAGCTGACCCAGGCATGCGTACGCTCACGCAGCGCTCGCTGGGGCAAAGGTTGGTTTCTGTAACTCGGACTTGCCGTGAATGAGCGGGGTTGGCGCTTGACCGCGCCAATCCCATTGCGGTTTCAGCCGCTTGGCAAGGGCGGGGTCCGCACCGGGATCAAGCGCTTCGATCCAGTGGCCTCAAATGCCGACGCCAGGCGCAGCAGCGCTGAGTCGTCGTAGGCGCGCCCAGCAAATGTCAGGCCGACGGGCATGCCGATGTCCGGCATCACACCCATCGGCACGGTGACCGTTGGCACGCCGAGGTGACGGATGGCAAGGTTGCCGTTGGCGACCCAGACGCCGTTGCTCCAGGCGATATCCGCCGATTGCGGATCGACATCGGCATTCGCCGGGCCCACGTCGGCGACCGCCGGGAAAATCACCGCGTCGAGCCCCAGCCGATCCATCCACTCCTCAAGATCGATACGCCGGGTCTGCTCCAGCCCGCGTAGGCCATCAGACAGCGTGGCGATCTGATCCCATGGCGTGATGCCACGCTCGGCCATGCGCACGTATTCGTCCATGCCAATGGCCGGGCCATCTTCGCGGTCAGGTAAAGTGTCTGGGTCGTGCGGGAATATCTGCAGGCCATCGACGTCAGCCAGACGGTTAAGCTTGGGGTCGTTGTTGGCCTGCAAGAAATCATCGAAAGCCCAGGCGGTCAGGTCCCACAGTTCGTGATGGAGGAACTTCCTGGACACCAGGCCGCGGGTTAACACCGTCGGCGCTCCAGGTCGATCTCCCTCGCAATTGGAGACCAGCGGGAAGTCCGTCTCGACCACTTCGGCCCCGGCCGCTTCCAGAATTTTTCGCGCGTTCTCCCAGAGGGTTATCACCGAGGGGCGGGTGTTGATCCGCTGGCCTGTCGCCCAACCGATACCCGGCGCCTCGCTGGTGCCCGCGCCGGGGTCGGTATTGATGTACATGCGCGGAACACCCAAGCGCTTGCCGGCGAGTGCGGCGGGCCTGGCAAGCAGGTCCAGGTAGGAGGCGGGACGCACCGAAGCGACGCCGGGGATCGGCACCCAAGGCTGCAAGCGCCACAGGTCGCCACGTTTGTCGGCGTCTTCGGCCACCACCACGTCGAGCACTTCGAGCAGGTCGGCCATGGTCCTGGCATAGGGCACGACCACGTCCATGGTTGGCGTCAGTGGCCAGTTGCCGCGCACCGAAATCACCCCGCGCGACGGTGTATAGGCGCACAGACCATTGTTGGAGGCCGGCCCGCGACCGCTCGACCAGGTTTCCTCAGCAAGGCCGAAGGCGGCGAAACTGGCAGCGGTGGCCGTGCCTGCGCCATTGGAGGAACCCGAGGCGAAGGGTGCAGTGAGGTAGTCCGCGTTGTACGGGCTCTCGGCACGGCCATACACGCCGCGCTGCATACCGCCATTGGCCATGGGCGGCATATTGGTCTTGCCCAGGCAGATCGCACCGGCGCCGCGCAAGCGCTCGATGGTGAACGCATCGCGATAGGCAACCAGGTCCTTGAAGGCCGGGCTGCCGGACGCCGCGCTCAGGCCTTTGATCAGATAGCTGTCCTTGGCTGTATAGGGAATACCATCGAGCGGGCCGAGCGATTCACCACGGGCACGACGGGCGTCGGAAGACAGCGCTTCTTCAAGCGCATTCGGGTTGCGCACCACCACCGCGTTGAGGGCGGTGGGCGTGTTGGGGCCGTCGTAGGCATCGATCCGTGAGAGATAGGCCTGGACCAGCTCAACTGCCGTGGTCCGGCCAGCTTCGAGGGCTGCGCGCAGCTCGGCAATGGAAACTTCGGTGACTTCAATCATGCTTTTACCAATGGCTACTGGGTCTGCAAGGTGACTAGATTGGCGCCGCGTGCCAGCGAAACCGCATCGGCCATGCGCCTGGTTCCGTTGAGTTTCACTGGCGCAGCGCAATTTACTGTCAGGTTCCCGACTTGAGCTTGGTCCATGCACGGGTGCGAGCGCGTTCTGCACTGGACGGCAGAGGCACCAGCGCGAATAGAGAAGTCTGGATGTCGGCGGCGGGGTAGAGATTGGGGTTGTTGCGGATCTCCGGGCTGACCAGGGCAGTGGCGTCCTTGTTCGGGTTGGGATAACCGACGAAGTCGCTGATTGGGGCAATCACCTGTGGCTGCAGCAGGTAGTTGATAAAGGCATGGGCATCATCCGGGTTCTTCGCATCCTTGGGGATGGCCAGCACGTCGAACCAGACCGGTGCGCCTTCCTTGGGCAGCCGCATATCCACCACCACGCCGTTGCCGGCCTCTTTGGCGCGATTGGCTGCCTGGGAGAAACTGCCGGAATAACCCACGGCCACACAGATGTCACCATTGGCGATATCGGTCATGTATTTTGAGGAGTGGAAGTAGGCGACGTTGGGGCGGATCTTTTTCAGCAATTCTTCGACCTTCGCGTAGTCCTTGGCTTGAGTACTGTTGGGCGGTAGGCCCAGGTAGTGCAGGGCGATGGGAAACATATCCGTCGGCGAATCGGGAAGGGCTACGCCGCACTGCTTGAGCTTGGCAATGTTCTCTTCCTTGAAGATCAGATCCCAGCTGTCCACCGGCGCGTTTTCGCCGAGCGCAGCCTTGACCTTGGCCGGGTTGAAACCGATCAGTACGGTTCCGTACAAATAAGGCACGGCGAAACGGTTACCCGGATCGTTGGCTTCGATCAGCTTCATCAGTTGCGGGTCCAGATGCTTCCAGTTGGGTAGCTTGCTGCGGTCAAGTGGCTGGAAAGCGTCGGCCTGAATCTGCTTGGCGAGGAAACTGTCGGACGGCACCACCACGTCATAGCCGGAGTTGCCGGTGAGCAGTTTGGCCTCCAGGGTTTCGTTGCTGTCGAAGATGTCGTAGACCAGTTTTGCGCCGTTCTCCTTCTTGAAGTTGTCCAGGGTCTGCGGGGCGACGTAGTCGAACCAGTTGTAAACACGCAGGGTGCGCTCTTGCGCATTAGCGTTAGCAGTTAGCAGGCCAAGGCTGCAGATCGTAGCGAGGAGCGATCGGAGGAGTGGATGCTTGATCACTTTCTCACAGCTTTTTCCAACGTGGGAGGTGCGCCAGGACAGCGAGTCCGCTCCTTTATCGAGTTTTTGCCACGGCTGTTGTTGCTTGTACTTCATAGAACCACCTTTTGAATTATTGTCTTTGGCCTAGCTCCAAATGAATTGTTGCGGTTGCTCGAATCACAATCAATCTATATAAATTACAAGAAGTTCAGGCAGAAAAACTAAACGATAAGATCTCACGCCGATGTCTCCTCGGCTTCGTGCAGACGCTGAAGGGATGGACTAGTCAGCGACATGCACAAGCACACGCACGTCATCCTCGTGGCGCTGGGCGGTGATTCATCGTAGCTATTGGACCAGCCGATCTGGTCCGACGCTGCTAAGGAAAGCAATCTTGCTAATGCTTGCGCCCCATAGAGGGCAATTATCTTCAGCGCTAACCGACACCAGGAATGTGTTGGGTGATGCAATGCACACCACCGCCATTGCTGGCAAGGATGGTGCCATCAACACCCACTACTGGCCGTCCCGGAAAAATCTCACGGAAGAGCTTCAAGGCAGTTTCATCCGCAGGAGTGTTTGAAGTAGGAACCACAATGCCGACATTGGATTTGTAGAAGTTGATGTAGCTGAAGTTCTCTACCGTCAGGCCTGATACTTTGAATGTTGGCTGAACGGGCATCTTGGTAATCTTGAAGGGGCGGCCCCTTGCATCGGTGCTTTGTTGCAGCACTGCCAGGTTTGACGCCATCCTGGGCACGTTGGGGTTGGCTGGGTCCGATGGGTAATTCAATAGCAAATGTGCTGGCTCGATGTACGCAGCAACCAGGTCGACATGCCCATCGGTAGCAGCGGCGCCGTCGTCGCCGTGCACCCCATACGGCAGCCAGATCATTTTGGTCGCGTTATAGGCGCGTAGCAGCGCTGTCTCGATCTGTGCCTTGGTCATGCTCGGATTACGATTGGGATTGAGCAGGCACTGTTCGGTGGTTATGAGCGTGCCCTGTCCATCGGTAATCACTGCACCCCCTTCAAACACCATATTGACTGTTGATTTAGGCACATCAAGGGTGGCGCATACGCCGCTTGGCAATTGATCATCCAGGATGGCCGACCACCTGTTGCCCCAGCCGTTGAAAATGAAATCTCGCCCCAGCATGTCGCGTCCTGATGGGCTCAGTGCGAAAACTGGCGCGGTATCCCGGGTCCAGCAATCGTTGTATGGATACTCGATGACAGTAACGTTAGGGCCGCAGCGCTTGCGTACAACCTCGGTATAGCCGGTCATCGCCATCATCAATACCGGCTCGAACTGCGCAATGGCATTCGCTACGTTGATGACAGAATCCTGCATAGGTTTCAGCTGGTCCTCGTAGCTCTCGTCATAGGGGTACGCCATCAATACGCTCTGGTGTGGCTCCCACTCTGCGGGCACCCGGTAGCTGTTGGCGGCAGAGTTGGACTCTGCCGCCCAGGCCTGGCGTCCAAGCCCCGATGCGGCGATGGCCGTTGCAGTGACAGCCACCAGAGCGCCCATATTGAACCGACGCCTTCCCGGATTCGCAGGTCCCTCCATCGCGACTTGATCTGCCATCAAAGGCTCTTTTGCCAACTGAATGTCTTGTTCTTGATCCACGTAACGAGTCCCCCCAGGTTATCTAGCCAGATATCTCATTTTCCAAGGCGTGCTAGCGAAACAGGCAGTAGTGCAACGAGCCCATCCCTCATCACTTCTTTTGCCGCGCCTGTTGTTGCCTGTGCTTCGTAGGGCCAGCTATTGAGTTGTGGTCTTTGGCTTGCCTCTGCTGAATCTTTGCGGTTGCTCAAGGCACAATCAACCTATATAAACTGCCATGAAATCAAGCAGAAAAACTAAACGGTAGGCCCGCATGCCCTTACCTCCGCTCCATGCGTTTCGAGTATTTGAATGTGTTGCAAGGCTGGGCCATGTCGGTGCGGCCGCGGCTGAGCTGCATGTCACCGCCGGGGCTGTCAGCCAGCAGATAAGAGCGTTACAGGGCGCACTTGGCATCGATCTTTTCTACAAGCAGGGCCGCCACTTGGTGCTGACCGAACGAGGCTTGGCCCTACAACGTTCGGTAGCCCGCGGCATCGGCGAAATCACCGAAGGGGTGCGACAGATTTCCGAGGCGTACTTCCAGGAGCCGGCGACGAAAGTCCTGACCATTTCCACGGAACCGATTTTTGGCGCGGCCTGGTTGATGCCGAAGTTGTTCGCCTTCCGTGCAGAACATCCGCACATTCAACTGCGCGTCATTACTGCCGACGACATCAGCGAGGTGGACTGGCGCAGGGCGGATATCGCCGTGCTCTACGACGCTCCGACGTGGGAGGGCTTCTGGTGGCGGCCACTGCAAAACCTCCATATGTTTCCCGTCTGCTGCCCGCAATTGTTGCGCGGTCCGCGTGCGCTCAAGCAGCCGTCGGACCTCGTTCACCACCGTCTCTTGCATGAGGACGACGGCGCTCAATGGCGGCGCTGGCTACTTGAGGCGCGCTTGCCTTACCCAGGTGATGCCGATGTTCATCTGGAAGACTTCGGCATTGCCCTGCAGGCGGCGCGAGATGGGTATGGCGTTGCACTCAGCGACGAGATCAATTCATTGCGCGATTTGGATGAGGGCCGCCTGGTGCAGCCCTTTGCACTGAAGGTTCCGACGGGGATGGACTATTTCTGCATCTGCAACGAGGAGAGTCGCGATATCCCTGAGATAGTTTTGCTCATCGATTGGCTGATCAAGCAGGCAAAGATAGTCCCGGGCTACCCGTAAGCATTGGTGGGGCGTTTTAAGTTGCGCATTTTGTAGCCGGGAGCAATTTCTGACCCATCTGGAGTATGTTTCGCTGCACTCCAGCCTGAGCGTGAGTTGATCCATCGCGCATAAGTAGACAGCAACATCGGCAGGTGTTGATGGACTCACTGTTGCTCGACAGCGCGAACACGCAGGGAGTGGCCAACACCTTTGCAATCCCTGGTTTTCAGCCATTTGCGCAAGCGCCCGCGTGCATTGTCATAGGGCGATGCGGTGTTGAATTGGATCATTCGCCCCATCGTCCAGCGCTCATACCACGGGCACTCATAGAGGTCGGCGTTGGCGTGACTGCGGATGAAGGACACGATCCGCTGTTTCGCCATGTCGAGTCGCTCGAGCAACTGCGCAAAAGCAATGCCCTCGTAGTCGCGGTAGAACTTCTGCGCCAACTCGCCCAACTGGTTCCACTTGAAGCCGGTTTCCGGGAAGTCGATAACTTGCCCGCGAGCATCCATTTCCAGCCACTTCAACACCAATTCGTTCCAGCCCACGAGGTAGGCGACGAGGTTGGCAACGCTCATCTGAGTCCCTTTGGCGTGTCCCTCCAGGGTGCATTCGTCGAGCCATTGCGTTGGCACACTGTTGAGGGTGCAGAGAAGTTTTTCATAGCGAGTCTCTATGGCAGCCAGCAATTGCTCTTTGTTTTGCGGGACGGCCATGGCTCACCTATATCGTGAAAAAACCTGATCCTACCTCAGCACGGAGGAGGGGCTGTAACCCAATAAGCGCCATATCCGTGTTGAGCCCCGCGACGAAATACCGCAGCCCGGTACCCGCCAGTGGGGGGGGCCGTAGGACCTGAACCCTTTGCTTGTACGAGCACGGTCTGACACTGCTAGAATGCGATGCATTCTCATTCATGTATCTCCTATACCGTGCAGTCCACTTCATCGGCAAACCGCCACCCTAACCAGGCCATCGATCAGCTCTACAGCCACCACCACGGTTGGCTGCAACGCTGGCTGCACAAACGCCTGGGCAATGCCGCCGATGCGGGGGACCTGGCCCAGGATACGTTCGTGCGGCTGCTCAGCAGTGCGCCTGGCGAGCCGCTGAACTTCACGACGCCGCGCGCCTATCTGGCGACCATCGCCAATCGCCTTTCCATCAATCTCTACCGCCGTCGCTCACTGGAGCAGGCCTACCTGGCCACCCTGGCGCAAACCCCGGAAGACCTGGCGCCGTCTGCGGAACATCAGGCGCTGGTGCTCGAGGCCCTCGACGAGATCGACCAGGTACTGGCCCTATTGCCTGCCAAAAGCCGGCAGGCGTTCCTGATGGCGCAGTTGGAGGGGTACACGCAGGAAGAGATCGCCAGCCGCCTCAATCTCAGTGTGCGTTCAGTACAACGCTATCTGGCGCGGGCTTTTGAAGAGTGCATCATGCTCGCCAGCCAGGACGCGTTGCATGAGTGATACGCCCATCGACCGGCGCATTGCCCGGGAAGCGGCGGGCTGGTTCGTGCGCTTGCAGAACAGCGGTGCCGGTGCCGCCGAGCATGCCGCCGGCGCGGAGTGGCGGGCGCGGCACGCTGATCACGAACGCGCCTGGCAACTGGCCGAGCGCTTCAGCGAACGCACCCAGCAGCTTGCCGGTGATGCCGGACGGACAGCGTTGGAACGCCCGCGCGGTCTGGATCGGCGCCAGACGCTCAAGACCCTGGCGTTGCTGATCGCCGCCGCCCCGCTCGGGTTCGCAGCACAGCAACGCCTGCCGTGGCGCGAGTGGCAGGCGGACGAGCGTACCGCCACCGGGGAACAACGCACGCTGCATCTGCCGGATGGCGAACAGATTCGCCTGAACACTGGCAGCGCCGTCGATATCGCCTACGACGAGAGCATTCGTCGTGTGCGCCTGATCAGCGGAGAGATGCTCGTCGAGGTGCCTCGCGAGCATGCCAGGCGGCCATTCATTGTCGATACCGCCGACGCGCAACTCACCTTGCTCGGCAGCCGCTTTGTGGTGCGTCAGTACCCGCACAGCACTTACCTCGCCGCTCTGGAGGGCGCTGTCCTGGTGCGTCCGCGACTGTCACGGGGTGATGACGGCCTGATGCGCCTGACGGCCGGCCGGCAGACCCATGTCACCCCCCTGGCTGCGGAGCCATCACTGGCATTGGCGCAGAATCGTCTGGACTGGATCAGCGGCGTGCTGCGCGTAGAAAAGATGCGCCTCGATGCCTTCATCCGCGAACTGGATCGCTATCGAACTGGCCTGCTGCGTTGCGATCCAGCGGTCGCCGGACTGCTGATCTCCGGCACCTTCCAGTTGCGTGATACCGACCAGATTCTTCATGCACTGAGCCAGACTCTGCCGGTGAGCGTCCACTACCGCACGCCCTACTGGGTCACTCTCACGGCCCGCGCGTAAAGTTAATAAGAATCATTGTCGTGTTTTCTTCAGGTCGCGTGTCCCTTCTGTAACCACATCAATTTTACAGGGCTGGGACGAACACATGGCGACGAAGCAGGGCATGCAACCATTGGCGCGGGCAGTACACGCTGCCGCACTGGGTCTGATCATTGCGGGCGGCAGCCTGGCCACCGCATCGCTGCAGGCCGTCGAGCAAGGCGCGCAGCATAAGCGTGCCTATCAGGTGCCAGCCGGCAACCTGAGCAGTTCGCTCGCCGAGTTCGCCAGCCAGGCGGATATCACCCTGCCCATCGAACCGGGCCTGGTGGAGGGGTTGCGCAGCCCTGGCCTGAATGCCGCCACCAGCGTGGAAGGCGGCTTGCAGCAACTGTTGCAGGGTACCGGCCTGCAAGCTTCACCGCAGGGTCGCGGGCTGTACCTGCTGACACCGCAGGACACCGGCACCAGTCTGGAACTGGGCGCTACCAGCATTACCGGACAGCACCTGGCGGCGACCACTGAGAATAGCGGTTCCTATACCACCGGGGTTATGCAGACTGCCACCAAGCTGCCCCTGACCTTGCGCGAAACACCGCAGACGGTCAGCGTGGTCACGCGCAAGCGTATGGACGACAAGGCCATGACCAGCATCAGCGATGTCGCTCAAAGTGCACCGGGGGTTTTTCTGAACAACTCCGGCGGGGCGGGGCGGCCGACATTCAGCGCTCGCGGTTTCGACATCGACAACATCATGTACGATGGTTTTCCCACCAGCTTCCTGACCTACCTGCCCAGTGGAGAGGCCAACCTGGCCATGTATGACCGGGTCGAAATCGTGCGCGGCGCCACCGGGCTGGCCCAGGGCGCCGGCAATCCTGCTGGCGCCATTAACCTGATACGCAAGCGCCCGACCCATCAATTCCAAGGCACGCTCACCGGCAGTGCCGGGAGTTGGGACGATTACGCCGGCACCCTGGATGTCGGCGGCCCGCTCAATGACAACGGTACCCTGCGTGCCCGTACCGTGATCTCGCGCGAGGATGCCAAAAGCTTCCGCGACTCGGTGGAAAGTGATGCGGATCTGTACTACGGCGTGGTCGACGCCGACCTGAGTGAAAGCACCACCCTGACATTCGGTGGCTACCGGCAGAAGAACTACACCAACTACATCTGGGGCGGGTTGCCGATGGCCCGTGGTGGCGGTCATCTCGGGCTGCCACGTGACACCTTCCTCGGTAATGACTGGGAGTATTCCGACAATCGCACTACCGGCTATTTCGCCACTCTTGAGCAAGGCTTGGCCAACGACTGGACATTACGCCTGGCAGCCATGCAATCGAAGACCGACACCGACGTGCTGGCCTCTTCGATATGGGAATACGATCGCCACTACCTATGGACCGAAGCCATGGAGCAGAAGGAAACCGGCTACGACCTGGCGCTGGGCGGCCCTTTCCAGTTGCTCGGTCAAGAACATGACCTGAGCCTGGGCGTAAGCAAGCGCAAGCTGGATTATCGTTCCGGTAAGGCCTGGAGCGATTTCATCGAAGCAGGCAGCAATCTTTTCGAGTGGGACCCACGGGGTCACGACAAGCCGGATTACGTCAGGGGGCCTGATGGCCTTCCCGAGACCACCACCCAGGACAGCTTCTATGCCAGTACCCGCCTGCGTTTGAGCGAGCCACTGTCGCTGATTCTCGGTGGCCGTCTGGACTGGTACGAATTCGATGACAGCGCAAACAGTCAAAGCAACTACAAGGTCACTCGTAACCTGACCCGCTATGCCGGCCTGGTCTACGATCTCAACGCCAATCACTCGGTCTATGTCAGCTACACCGATATCTTCAAACCGCAAAGCGAAAAAGGCATAGGCGGCAACGTGATTGAGCCCGTAGTGGGTGAGAACTACGAGGTGGGCATCAAGGGCGAGTACTTTGATGGCGCGCTGAATACCAACATGGCAGTGTTCCAGATCGACCAGAAGAATCGCGCCCAGGAGTTGCCTGATATCAAAGGTTGCGGTTCAGGCGCCGCCAGTGCCTGCTATGAGGCCGCTGGCCTGGTGCGCAGCAAGGGCATTGACCTGGAAATCCAGGGTGCCCTGACCGACAACTGGCAATTGGCTGGCGGTTACACCTACACCCAGACCCAATACGTCAACGACGCCAACGCAGCCAAAAAAGGCGAAGACTTCGACCGCAAGAAACCGCGTCAGCTGTTCAAGCTGGCCACGATCTACACCCTGCCCGATGAGCTGCAGCGCTGGCGCATTGGTGGTGATGTCTATCAGCAGAGCCGCATACGCACTTCGGGGGGGACCGGTGCCAGCGCATGGAAAAACCAGCAGGGCTCCTACACCGTGGTCGGTCTGGTGGGAGGCTACCAGGCCACCGAGCAACTGGATCTGCAGCTCAACGTCAACAACCTGTTCGACCGCACCTACTACAGCAGCGTGGCCAATGGTGGCTATAGCCCGTACGACATCTACGGCGACCCACGCAATGTGAAGCTGACCGCCCGCTATAGCTTCTAAGAAGCTGTTAGAACCCCCAGATCCATCAAGCAACACGTGCTGCCCAGCGGCATACTGCTGGGCCACACCCACCTCAAGGAACGAGCCAATGATCACCGCACCTGAGCAGTTGCCGTTTTTGCCCGGGGCCTTGCGCAACTGAATAACGCACGCGCAACTGCAGGTGTTCCCCGACGCGGGTCATGACTTGGCTTTACCCACTCACCTGCAGCGGCCGGGTTGATCGATAAGCACCTGGATTGCGCACAGCTCCATAAGCAACCGGCAAATTAAGAATCCTCTTAAAGAACTGTTCAGTGCGCAGCCCTAAGCTGTGCTCATTCGCCCGGTAAGGGTTTACAGGCTCAAGGTTGGAGCCAGGGAACGGGCGAATACCGTCAACTGAGCTGGAAGGTATTTCCATGAAGCGTCGAGTCGCCCCCGCTGCGTGTTTGCTTGCCTCGTTCCTAATGGTCAGCCTGGGTGGGTGCATGAGTGATAAAGAGGCGCTGGCTACCAGTAAAGAGTCGGCCCTCCTGACCGCGACTAAACGCGCGCAGTACGAAATCAATTGTGAAAACGTCACTTCGGCGGTGATCACCAGCAAGATCAGCTTTATTCCCTATTCCAGTCAACGCACGGAGTACACCATCGGTGTGCGCGGTTGCGGCAAACAAGTCATCTACATTACCCATTGCCTGGAGGCGGGCAGTTGCAGTGCGATCAGCGACAACGCCTCTATTTTGCAAGAGCAGGAGGGTTGAGCGGGGCGTTGCGTCGGCGTTGATCCAGCAGGTGGACCATCAGGCAGGCATAGAGGGTCACCAGGATAAACAGCCCCATGCGGATCGCGAATGCGGTGTAGACGTCCTTGCCGGCGGCGCTGTCTTGTACCGATTGACCGAGCAGGATGATCATGGTCACCAGGGTGTTTAGCCAGAAGCCCGGGCTTTGTGCGGTCGGGCGCAGGCGGTAGAGCTTGCGCGCCACCAGCAAGGTGAACAGCAGGGTCCACAGGAAAAACATCCAAAGGTGCACAAACAGGCTCAGTCCACACCAGAACAATATCGCCAGCAGGCCGCCGAGCAGGGTCGAGCCGATCAGTTCGCGCCCGGCGTGGCGGGTTCCGGTGGTGGAGCTCTGTTGCCCCAGGCTGACGGCCTTGAGGACGATCGGCAAGTAGCTGGCCGGGTCAAGCAGCACCAGGACAAAAGTCGGCAGCACGATCAACGTGGCGCGCAGCGCGACCCGGGTAATCTCTGCTGGGCTGAGGGCCGGGGCCGGCGGGGGGGAGGGCGCGTTACCAGGGTCGGGAAACAGCCAGTGGCTCACGCCTACCGACAGCATCGCGAGGAACAGGCCCTTGCCCAGCGCCTCGATCACCGTCACCGCCAGGCCGAAGTCGGCGACGCCGGCAGCGGAGATCAGGGTCAGGCCGATAATCAGAAAGGTCACCACCAGGCCATTGGCGCCACGCAAACCCATGCGAAACACCACAAACAGCGCCAACGCGATCAGCAGTACGCCGCTGGCCGGGTAGTAGCGCAGCATGGGGATCAGCAACAGGCCGATACCGGTGGTGAACAGGGCGACCAGGATCAGGCCCAGGCCGGCCTTGAACGACAGCGGTTGGTTGAGTGACACCAGCAGCATCAGCGCCAGCACCGGTGCCATGAAGGGAATCGGCAGCGCCAGGCCGAAGCTGACCGTCAGGCACAGCGCCGTGCCGCAGGCCAGGCGCAGCGCGCGCTGGGCCTGGGGCGAGCGCTCAGTAGGCATAGGACAGCCAGCTCATCAACCGAAGGAACAAGCGGCCAAGGGGATTGAGGGGGTTGCCGGCGGTGGGGAACGCCATGACTTCCGCCTGGCCACCGGCGCGTATTCCACGGCCGTCGCGCAGGCTGGCCAGGGACTCGGCGGAAAACTCGATGATCACCGGGAAACGTTGCGCCGGGCGTAGCCAGTCGCGGCTGTTCTGCACAGTAGGCAGGGCGCCGGGGGAGGTCGGTTGGCCGACGCTGACGCCGTAGCCGACGCTGCGCACGTGGCCGCTGAAAACCTCGCCGGGCAGGGCGTCGAGGACGATGGATACCTCGGTGTCGGTCTTGACCAGGCCGAGGTTGTTCTCGGTCATGTCGGCACTGATCCACACATCGTGGATGGCAATCAGGGTCATGACCGGGGTACCGGTAGCCGCAAACTGCCCGGTGTCGGTACGCAAGTCGGTGATCAGGCCCGCCGAGCGCGCATGCACCTGGGTATTGGCCAGGTCCAGTTCGGCTTTCGACAGCGCGGTGGCGGCGCTGCGCAACAAGGCGTTGTCCTGTTCGCTGCCGCCTTCCTGCTCACGAGCGCGTTGGACTTCGGCGCGGGCGGCCGCTACCTGGCTGACCGCCTGGGCGTGGTTGGCGCGCGAGACTTCCAGCAAGCGCACGGAAATGGTCCCGCGGTCTTCCCGGTACAAGCCTTCCAGGCGCTGGTTGTCCTGACGGGTCTTGAGTTCGTTGGCCTGGGCCGCGCGCAGGTTGGCTTGCGCTGCGGCAATCCCGGCGGTGCTGGCGCCGATCTGCCGGCGGGTCGACTCAAGGTCGGCACGGGCCCGGTCGACGGCGATCTGGTAGGGCTGCGGATCGACTTCGAACAGCACGTCCCCGGCCTTGACGTCCTGGTTGTTGCGCACATTGACCTTGATCACCCGACCCGCTACCTCGGACGCCACCGGGATGACAAAGGCGCCCACGCGCGCCTGCTGGGTGTAGGGCGTGAAGCGGTCCGCCAGCAGGTACCAGGCCAGGCTCAGGACGATGAGCAGCACAACCCACTTGAGGCTTTTGTTCACCGGTTCGGCGGCAGGTTCGGGGGCCTTGGCGGCGGGCGGCGGGACGTCACTCATCGTTGATCACCTTGGGGAGCGGGAGCCGGGACTGGGGCGGGTGGCGGGCTGGCGGGTTCCTGCAGCAGGTCGCCCCAGTCGGTGCGTTGTTCCATTTGCTGGCGCGTAGCTGCATCGATTTTCGCCTGGGCGCTGTACCAGCCACCTCCCAGGGCCCGGTACAGGGCAATCAGGTTGCTGACGGCGGTGCTGCGGCTGAGCAGGTAATTGTCCTGTTGCGCCAGCAGCGCGCTCTGCGCATCGAGGACCCGCTGGAAGTCCGAGTAGCCCTCGCGGTATTGGGCGTTGGCCAGCACCAGCGAACGTTCGGCGGCAAATGCCGCCTCGCGCAGGATGCGCTCGCGCTCCAGGGCCTTGGTCAATCCGGTGGCGGCATCGTCGGCTTCGCGCGCCGCCTGGCGGACCTTGTCGCGGTAGGCTTCGATCAGTTGCTGCAAGCGAGCATCCTGCACCCGCACGTTGTTGTGGATCTGCCCGTAATCGAAGATGTTCCAGCGCAAGCTGGGGCCGCCGACCAGGTCCAGGTTATTGGAGGTGCCGCCCAGAGAATTGGCTGACCAGACGATACTGCCCAGCAGGCTCAGGGACGGATACAGGTCGGATTCGGCCACGCCGATCAGTGCCGACTGCGCCGCGACATTCAGCTCCGCGGCCCGCACGTCGGGGCGGCGCAGCAGCAGTTCGGCGGGCACGTCCTGCAGCACGGCGCGGTCCACCAGCGGTATCAGGCCAGTATTCAGGCTCAGTTGCGGCAGCGCCCCCGGCGGTTGCCCGATCAACACGGCCAGGGCGTTGCGGGTGCGTGCCGCCTGATCTTCCAGGCTGGGAATGTTGCTCAGGGTTCCCAGGTACTGGGTCTTGGCTTGTTGCACGTCAAGCTCGGCGGTCTGGCCGCTGTTGAAGAGCTTTTCGGTGATCTCGAAACTGCGCTTCTGCTGGGTGCTGTTTTCCCGTGCCACGCGTAGCCGTGCTTCGGTGGTGCGCAGGGCGAAGTAGGTATCGGCGACCTGGGCACGCAGCAGCACCAGGACATCTTCGTAGTTGGCCTGGGCGGCGAAGTAGCTGGCATCCGAGGACTCGATGGCGCGACTGAAACGGCCCCAGAAGTCCAACTCCCAGCCGACATCGAAGCCAGCACTGTACTGCCAGAAGTTACTGCTCTGCGGGTTTTTGCCGCCGGCCTGGCTACGGTTCACGTAGAGGCTATCGGCGCTGGCCTGCTGCACTTGCGGATAAAGCCCGGCTTGCGCGATGCCCAGTTGCGCGCGGGCCTCCATGACCCGCAAGCCGGCGATCTGCAGGCTTGAGTTGTGGGCATCGGAAGCGGCAATCAAGCGGTCGAGCAGCGGGTCGTTGAACACCCGCCACCACTGGCGCAGGTCCGGATTGTCGCCGCGTTGGCTGGCCTGTTCGAGGGCGGCGCTGTTCCACTGCCGCGTCCAGGGCTGCGCCGGACTCTGGAAGTCGGGGCCCAGGCGCACGCAGCCGCCGAGACCGAGCAGCGCAACCAGCAACAGGTGCCCTGGATGGCAGGATCTGAGCATGCAGTGCACCCGCCCGTGTCAGGACTGCCCCAGTTTGTCGGGTCGGGAAGCGGGTGGCTGGTCCTGTACCCATTGCCAGAACAACTGGTAGGCCACGGCCAGGACCACCGGGCCAATGAACAGGCCGATGATGCCGTTGGTGACCATGCCGCCCAGGGCGCCGATCAGCACCACTGGCATCGGCACGTCGACGCCGCGCCCCAGTAGCAGGGGCTTGAGCACGTTATCCACCAGGCCGGCGATGAACACATAGATAGAGAAGATGATGGTGGCGGTCGTCGCCCCTTGGTTGGCCAGCACGAAGATGATCACCGGCAACGTGATCAGCGTGGCCGGCAGTTGCATGATGCCCAGCAGTAGCACCGCCAGGGCCAGCAGGCCGGCAGCAGGTACGCCCATCAGGACGAACCCGGCACCCACCAGCAGCATTTGAATGAAGGCAATGCCGATCACGCCCAGGGCTACCGCGCGAATGGTCGCGGTGCACAGCTCGGTGATGGACGGGCCACGGTCCGGGCCGCAGACCCGCGAAACAATATGCACCGCGCTGCGGCTGCCGCTTTCACCGTAGGCCATGAAGATTCCCGCGATGATCAGGGCAAAGATGAAGATCAGGAAACCCGCACCGGCGCCGGCCAACTTGCTCAGCAGGGCGAGGCTGAAGTGCTTGATCTCGGGGATGTACTTTTGCACCAGCACCGGCAGGTCGGTGACGGCTTGCATCCACAGGCTATGGAGTTTTTCGCCCACCAGTGGCCAGGTGGCTACCGAATCAGGCGGAACCGGGATATGCACGGTGTCGGCCCGGACAATGGTCATGGCGCTTTCCACCGAGCTGACGATCGAGGTGCCCAACAGATAGACCGGCACCAACAGGATCGCCACGGCGATCAGCACCATCACGGTCGCGGTGTGCCCGCCACTGGTGCCCAGCTTGCGGCTGAGTTTGCCGTGCAACGGGTACAGGGTGATCGCCAGAATCACCGACCACAGCATCAAGTCCAGGAACGGGCTGAAAATGCGGAAGCAGAACATCAGGAGGACCGCGAGCAGTCCCGCACGGATCAGCACATCAAGCATATCCCGGGAGAAGGATTTCTCGGTCACAGGGGTGGGTAGCATGGAGAGCCTCCGGGGGCGGACAGCAACGGCATGAGAAGGGTAAATCCAGCATAGACGCTCAATTGGAAATGATAGGGGTGTCGAATCGATGATTTTCATCCACCAGCACACCGCCGGAGCAGCCGGGGGGGCGGCAGTGGAGCCCTGGCGCGCAGCTAATACCAATCAATAATGCTCATTAATCTGCTTGGACAGCCTGGCGGTGTCGGTGTGGGCACCGCCAGGACGGGTCGCCGTGCCTCAAGGCTGCTGGAGCAGATGCTGCGCGAGGGCGGCGAAGGCCGGCAGGGTCACCGGGTCATTGGCGGCATTGCCCGCCACCGGGTGCGAGGCGAAACGGGCGATGACCATCTGCGCCTGCGGATCGATGTACAGGCTTTGCCCGTGAACGCCGCGGGCCATGAAGGCGCCGTTCGGGTTGTGGCTGACCCACCACATGTTGCGGTAGCTCCAGCCCTGCAGCAGGCCATAACCGGCCTTGGCGAAGGCGGCCTTGTCGCCACCGCCACGGATCTCGTCGACGACCGCCTTGGGCACGATCTGCTCGCCGTTGGCTTGCCCGTCATTGCGCAACATTTCCGCGACCCGGGCCATGTCCCGCAACCCGGCGTTGAAACCGCCACCGGCAAAGGGCGTGCCGATGCTGTCCACGCTGAAATAGGCGTCCTGTTCCATGCCCAGGCGACTCCAGATGCGTTGCGAGAGGAGTTGGGCGACGTTTTGCCCGGTGGCCCGGGCGATCACCCAGCCCAGTACGTCGGTGTTGACAGTTTTGTAGGCAAAGGCCTCGCCGTGACGGCCCTGGGCTTGCACGCTTTGCAAAAACTCATAGTAGCTGCGTGGCCCACGGTAATCCTTGGGCTTGGGCAGGGGGTTGCCGGCATTGGCATGGGCCCAGATTTGTGCGTCGGGGTTGGCGTAGTCTTCGCTGTACTCAAGGCCAGTGGTCATGTCCAGCACCTGGCGCAGCGTCGCATCGCCAAAGGCCGAGCTCGCCAGTTCCGGCACGTAGTGGTCGACGCGCTGTGCCGGGTCGAGCTTGCCTTCGGCGACCAGGGTTGCCCCCAGGATGCCGACCAGGGATTTGCTCACCGACATGGCAGCGTGCTGGCCTTGGGGCGTCAGTACGCCAAAGTAGCGTTCATACACCACCTTGCCGCGATGCAGCACGACAATCCCGTCGGTGTAGGTGGCGGCCAGCGATTGCGACCAGGTAAGAGACTGGTTGTCCGTGGTGTTGAATGACAGGGCGTCGATGGCGTTGTCGGGTGCCTGTGCCAGCACCGATGGCGCTGCCAGGCCGCGCGAGACGTTCAGTGTCGGCATCAACTGGCGGAAGTTGGAGAAGCTCCAGCGCAGCGCCGGGAATTGGTAGTAGCTGCCATCGGCGAACCGAATGATGCGCGCAGGTGGCGGTGGCGAACCGACCATCCAGCCGAGCTTTATCGGGTCGCTGGCAGCGGCATCGGGGTAATCAATGGCGCAGGCGGACGCGCTGGTCAGGGCGCTGAACACGCCGGCGAACAGCGAAAGAGCGGTCAAGCGCGCAGCTGGCTTCATTATTTGGATCTTCCATGAACAGGGGGCGGGTAGCTGGAGATTTTGCCTGAGTGGCCAGGGTGCCGGATTGTCGGCAGTACATCCAGCCTAAAGTTTTTCACATTTGTTGGTTTTCCCTAGGTTACAAACTGTGACTAAAATGCGCGCCAATGGTCAGGTGCTGGCGTTGTGCTTCAGCCCCTGCCATAGATACCCGATGTTGCGTTAAGCCAGGTTCCGTGGCGCGCAGCGTGTATTTTTTCTGACCTGTGATTAATTTTCGTGAAGCTGATCATTGTTTCCCTCTACCTGCTCTCCATCGCTTACGTACACCTGCGCGGTCGCGTCCGGCACAAGCTGGGTCGCCAGTTAAGCGATCATTCGAGCTTCCTGGCGCCGATCAACTGCTTCCTCTACCTGTTTTCCAAACTGCCGAACCGACCGTACCTGGACCCCCGTGACTTCCCCGACCTGAGCCCGTTGCAGGCTCACTGGCAGGAAATTCGCGCAGAAGGCCAGAACCTGCTGCGGGCGGGGGAGATCAAGCGCTCGGACCAGTACAACGACGTGGGTTTCAACTCGTTCTTCAAGACCGGCTGGAAGCGTTTCTACCTGAAGTGGTACGGCGAAAGCCATCCTTCGGCGACCAAGCTGTGCCCGCGCACCACCGAGCTGGTCCAGAGCATCGGCTCGATCAAGGCAGCCATGTTTGCCGAGTTGCCACCGGGTTCAAAACTGGTGCGCCACCGTGACCCCTACGCCGGCTCCTATCGTTATCACCTGGGCCTGGACACTCCCAATGACCCCGGTTGCTACATCGAGGTCGACGGCGAGCGCTATCACTGGCGCGATGGCGAGGCGGTGATGTTTGACGAGACCTATATCCACTACGCCGAAAACACCACCCAGGAGAATCGCATCATCCTGTTCTGCGACGTCGAGCGGCCGTTGAAGTACCGCTGGGCAGCTGCGTTCAATGCCTGGTTCAGTCGCACCGTGATGTCCGCCGCCGGCGCGCCCAACGATGCCGGCGATAAAACCGGCGGGATCAACCGCGCGTTCGCCAGGCTGTACAAGATCCGTCTGCGCGGCAAGGAACTGAAGAAGCGCAATCGCAAGCTCTACTACCTGGAAAAGTGGGCGATCTTCGGCGGCCTGCTGGCCGTGATCCTCTGGATCTAGGGTTTTTTCGCCCCCAGGCGTTGCCACATCCTTGCGCTCAGGCGCTGGCGATGAGTGAGGTCGGCCCAAGGGTCGGCCTTGAGTGCGCGTAAGCGCTCGCCAAGGTTGGCCACCGTCCATTGCTGTGCGCTGCGTAACCCCGGCAGTTCATCGCGGCGCACCGGCACCGACACCGGCAGGCCCTCCCGGGCCCGCACCGAGTAGGGCGCGACTGTGCTGGCCCCGCGCGCATTGCGCAGGTAGTCGATGAAGATTTTGCCGATGCGATTCTGCGGTCCCATTTTGGCGCTGAAACGCTCCGGCAGTTCGCTCGCCATGAACTGGGCGATGGCTTTGGCGAAGGCCTTGACCCGGTCCCAGGTTTCCGTGCGGGCCAGCGGCACGATCAGGTGCATGCCCTGGCCGCCACTGGTTTTCAGGTACGCCTCCAGGCCCAGTTCATCGAGCACCGACAGGGTCAGTTGGGTGGCCTCCAGCATGCTTTTCCAGGGCAGCGCCGGGTCGGGGTCGAGGTCGAGCACGAACTGCTCCGGCGTCTCGATGTGATCGGCGGTGGCCCCCCAGGTATGCAGCTCGATCGCGCCCATCTGCACTGCGCCCACCAGGGCCTCGACACTGTCGATGGCCATCAGCCGTGCATGTCCAGGGTCCAGTCCGGGAGCCAGGTGGCGGATGTTGGGAATCGCCAATCGCTCTGCGTGTTTCTGGAAGAACTGCTCGCCGCCTACACCTTCCGGCGCCCTCAGTAACGACACCGGGCGCTGCCGTAGATGAGGCAGGATCCAGTCGCCGATACCTGCGTAGAACTGCGCCAATTGCAGCTTTTGCGTGCCGCTGGCCGTATCGATCACCCGTTCGGGATGGCTGACCCGAACGCCGGCCAACATCTCGTTTTTCTTGCTCTTTTCTGGCACCGGGGCGCTGACGGGCTGGGTTTGTTCGCGGCTGATCTGGCTGGCCGGTTTGTCGCTGCGCAAGGCGATAAAGGCGCCCTGGCGGATCAGGCCGGCGCGGGTCCACTCGGCGAACTGGACTTCGCACACCAGCTGCGGTTTGATCCAGTGCACGCCACGAGCCTGGGCGCTGCTCAGCGCATTGGCCAAGGGTGAGGTGTCGCGGGCCAGGCCCGACATCCGTTGGTGCAGGTGGCCCAGGGTCTGCTGGTCGAAACCGCTCCCCACGCGGCCGGCGTAGACCAGGTCGCCAGCGTCATGCACCGCGAGCAACAAGGCACCAAAACCACTGCGCGAGCCTTGCGGTTGGGTGTAGCCGACGATGACGAATTCCTGGCGTCGCCGGCATTTGAGCTTGATCCAGTCAGCGCTGCGCCGGCTTTGATAAGGGCTGCCGAGCCGCTTGCCGATCAGTCCTTCGAGGGACAGGGCACAGGCGCTGGCGAGGATGTCCTGTTGCTTGGCGACAAACGCCTCGGAAAAACGCAGCAGATGTCCGCGGTGGCGCGCCAGGGCCTTTTTCAAGGCGGCGCGACGCTGTTCGAGGGGCATCTGGCGTTGATCGATACCCTGTAGAAACGGTGCATCGAACAGGAAATAGACCATCTCCAGGGTCCGCCCGAGTTCAAAAGCGTTTTGCAGCGCCTGAAAGTCCGGTAGACCCTGGTCGTCGAGCACCACCATCTCGCCATCCAGCCAACTGCCGTCGAGCTTGAGTGCGGCCAGTGCCTTGGCCTGGCGGGGCAGGCGAGCGGTCCAGTCGTGGCCGTTGCGGGTGATCAGGCGCACCTCGCCGTCGGCGATCCGCGCCAGGATGCGGTAGCCGTCGAATTTGATTTCATACTGCCAATCGCCGCTTGGGGCCTGATCCACCAGGGTCGCCAGTTGCGGGGTGAGGTGGGTGGGCAGCGCCTGGATGGCTGGGGCGGATTTGCCGGCTTTTATCGGGTTTTTTCTCGACGGTTTTTTACCCGCGATGTGTGCCTCGCTCAGCACGCTGTCGGGCTGTTGCGTGAGCACGTCATAGTCGGCACTGGCGCGGGCCTGGGCATCGCGCTCCTTGATCAGCAACCATTGTTCCTTGTCACTGCTGCCGCGCAGGCGGGTTTTCACCAGGGTCCAGTCGCCCGCGAGCTTCTCGCCGATCAGGGTGAACTTGAGTTTGCCGGCTTGGTACGCCGCTTCCGGATCATCGTGGGGCTGCCACACGCCGTGGTCCCAGACGATCACCTCGCCAGCACCGTACTGCCCGGGGGGAATGGTGCCCTCGAAGCTGGCGTAATCCAGAGGATGGTCCTCGACATGCACCGCCAGGCGTTTCTGGCTCGGGTCCAGGCTTGGGCCCTTGGGCACTGCCCAGCTTTTCAGGGTGCCGGCCAGTTCCAGGCGAAAGTCGTAGTGAAGGTTGCGCGCGGCATGTTTCTGGATCACGAAGCGCAAGGCTGCAACGGCTTTTTTACCGGGCTTGCGCGCGGACGCTTCTGGCGGCTCGGAAGTCATCGCGAAGTTGCGTTTACGCGTGTATTCACTGACGGCCTTGGTCATTAGCACGATCCCTGGCGATCAATCGCCGGCAGCCTTACGCGGTTTTTTTGCTGGGGTGGCTTTGCGCGCGGTTTTTTTTGCGGGCGTGGCGGCAGACTTGCCACCCAGGCTGCGTTTGAGCAGCTCAGTCAAGTCGATGACGTCGGCGGATTTGCGCGGTTCGGCACCTGGCACGCTTTCGACGTCCTCGATCTTGCCGGCCCGGGCCTTTTTCTCCACCAGGGCCATGATTTTGTCCTCAAAGCTGTCGCGGTAGTCGGCCGGTTGCCAATCGCCGCTCATGTCTTCGACCAGGCGCTTGGCCATGTCCCGTTCGCCCTTGGCCAGGGTCGGGGCGGTGACGTCGCTGCCCAGGGCCAGTTCGTCCAGGCTGCGGACCTCGGCAGGCCAGCGCAGCATCACCAGCACTAGGGCCGAATCCAGCGGCATCAAGGCGGCCAGGTGCTGGCGGGTATGCAGCACCACGTGGGTCAGGGCGACCTTGCGGGTGTTGGCCAGGGTCTCGCGCAGCAGGGCGTAGACCTTGCCACCGCGTTTGTCGGGGGCCAGGAAGTAGGGCGTGTCAATGTTCTGCAGGGGAATCTGCTCGGCATCGACGAAGGAAAAGATGTCGATGGTCTGGGTCGAGGTGGGGTGAGCGGAACGGATTTCTTCCTCGCTGAGCACCACATAACGACCTTTTTCGTAGAGCACGCCTTTGACGATGTGCTCCTTGGTCACCTCCTTGCCGGTGACCTTGTTGACCCGCTTGTAGCCGACTGGGTCCATGCTGCGGTTGTCCAGCCAGTCGAAATCCACCCCATGGGAGGCCGTGGCCGAGACCAGGGACACCGGGATGTGGACCAGCCCGAAACTGATTGCGCCTTTCCAGATTGCCCGTGCCATTGCCGTTGCCTCGCGCTGTGATGATCAGGTGACCTGCGCTGGTTGGCGAAAGTTTCCGGCGGGTGCCCGGTGGAGCGCGGTAGCAGGCAGCCCTGCAACATCTTGTCTGGGAGTATTTCCTTCACAGCGGCGAACCCTGGGCGTAGCGTGGTATCGAAGACCTTATCGGCATGACAGTGGAGGAGCTCCATCATGAGCAGGTACGTGTTGGCTGTAACGCTGCTGGCGTCGACCTTGCTGGGGTCGATGGCGCAGGCGCAGGACGATCCGGACCGGATTGCCGCACTCGCAGGGCCAGGCCTGGTGGTTGCGCAGAATCTGCCGGGCGCCAGCAACAACAATCCCTACAACAACCCGATTCGCCGGGCCAACCCCAACAGCATGCAGGGCACCCGACCGGCAGCGCCGGTAATTCGCGCGCCCAACACCGTGCCACTGCCACGCCCACCGACCCTGGATAACGGCGGCATTGGCAACGGTTATCCGCGCCCTAATGCCACCCCCGGAACAGTCAGGCCCTATGTCTCACCCGCCCCCCCTCCCAGAGACCCGGACACCAGCAACC
The DNA here is from genome assembly GCF_033989915.1 of Pseudomonas sp. P5_152. NCBI lineage: Bacteria > Pseudomonadati > Pseudomonadota > Gammaproteobacteria > Pseudomonadales > Pseudomonadaceae > Pseudomonas > Pseudomonas sp. P5_152. The sequence goes on from NZ_JASFAH010000002.1 coordinate 5,742,725, forward strand.
GCTGAGGGGCCAGGGGGTAATGATCAGCAATAAAGGAAGTGTGCATGTCAGGTAAAACTCTTTTGGCGACCCTGTTGGGCAGCGCCCTGATGATCGCGCTGCCGGTGTCGGCGGCGTCCAGCCAACAGTTGCCGAGCGAGCTGGGCAGCCTGACGGTGACCCAGCTCACCGAAGGTCTGGAACACCCCTGGGCCCTGGCGTTTCTTCCCGACCAGCAAGGTATGCTGGTGACCGAACGGCCGGGCAACCTGCGTATCGTCGACCTCGAGGGCAAGCGCTCGGCGCCATTGAGCGGGGTGCCCAGTGTCTGGTCCAAGGGCCAGGGCGGCCTGCTTGACGTGGCGCTGTCACCGCAGTTCAAGAGTGACCGCCTGGTGTACCTGTCCTACGCTGAAGGCGGTGGTGCAGGGGATAAGGCCGGCACGGCGGTCGGTCGTGGCCGCTTGTCCAGGGACCTCAGGGCACTGGAGGATTTCCAGGTGATCTTCCGCCAGGAGCCCAAGCTGTCCACCAGCAACCATTTCGGCTCGCGCCTGGTGTTTGACCGTGACGGCTATCTATTCATCACCCTGGGCGAGAACAACGTGCGCGAAACGGCGCAGGACCTCGATAAGCTGCAAGGCAAAGTGGTGAGGATCTATCCGGACGGCCAGGTCCCCAAGGACAATCCCTTTGTCGGCCAAGCCGGGGTACGCCCGCAAATCTGGTCCTACGGCCAGCGCAATCCGCAAGGTGCAGCCCTCAACCCCTGGAGCGGTGAGCTATGGGAGAACGAGCACGGACCCAAGGGCGGCGATGAGCTGAACATCATCTCGCGCGGTAAAAACTACGGTTGGCCCTATGCGACCCACGGTATCAACTACTCCGGTCTGCCAATCCCCGAAGCTCGCGGCCAGACCGCCGAAGGGACAGTCGGTCCGCATCACGTCTGGCAGCAGTCACCGGGCATCAGCGGCATGGCGTTCTACGACAGCGACCGGTTCAAGGCTTGGCAGCACAGTGTATTCATCGGCGCGCTGGCGACCCAGGAACTGATTCGCCTGCAGCTCGATGGTGACAAGGTGGTGCATGAGGAGCGTTTATTGGGTGAGCTCAAGGCGCGGATCCGCGATGTACGCCAGGGGCCGGATGGCTACCTCTATGTGCTGACGGACGACCGGAACGGTGCGCTCTACAAGATCGGCCTGCAAACCGGGGATTGACTTGCTGGCGCCCCGAGGCTAATTTCCGGGCATGACTTTCACCGTATCGCGCCGCCAGCCAAGCATTATTATTACCGCCATTGCGAATTTGGCGGGCTAGCTGACGGCTGCACCCAACCCGCCCTTGAGGCGGGTTTTGTTTTTCTGTCTCCAGGGCCTGACGTACTCCAGGAGACATCAATGGACACTCCCACCGCCGGCCAGCCGCTACTGGCGCACTATGTGAAGAAGATCCTCGCCGCACCGGTCTATCAACTGGCGGTGCGTACGCCGCTGCAGGCAGCGCCCGCGTTGTCCCAGCGGCTGGACAACCAGATCCTGCTCAAGCGCGAAGACCTGCAGCCGACCTTCTCCTTCAAGATTCGCGGCGCCTACAACAAGCTGGCCCACCTGAGTGAGGCACAGAAAGCCCGCGGCGTGATCACCGCGTCCGCCGGCAACCACGCCCAGGGTGTGGCGTTGGCCGCACGGGAGTTGGGGATCGACGCCTGTATCGTCATGCCCGAGTCGACGCCGGAGTTGAAGGTGATCGGCGTGCGCAGCCGTGGTGCGCAAGCGCTGTTGCACGGTGCCAGTTTCCCGTTTGCCCTGGAGCATGCCTTGCAACTGGCGCGCGAAAGCGCTCGCACCTTCGTCTCGCCGTTCGACGACCCGGATGTGATTGCCGGGCAGGGCACAGTGGCCATGGAAATCCTGCGCCAGCATCCGGGGCGCCTGGATGCGATCTTCGTTCCGGTCGGTGGGGGCGGGCTGATCGCGGGCATCGCCGCCTACGTCAAATACCTGCGGCCGACTATCCGTATCATCGGCGTCGAGTCCGAGCATTCGGCCTGTCTGCAGGCGGCGATGGCGGCGGGGGAACCGGTGATGTTGCCGAGCGTGGGGAGTTTCGCCGATGGGGTCGCCGTGGCACAGATCGGCGCCCACGGTTTTGCCATATGCCGCGATTATGTGGATCAGGTGCTGACCGTCAGTAACGATGAGTTATGCGCAGCAATCAAGGATATCTACGACGATAGCCGCTCGATCACCGAGCCTTCTGGAGCCTTGGCCGTGGCGGGAATCAAGCAGTATGTGGCACGCAACGCGATCCAGGGGCAGACGTTGGTGGCCATCGACTCAGGTGCCAACATCAACTTCGACAGCTTGCGCCATGTCGCCGAGCGCGCCGCCTTGTGGGGCGCGTCGGCTTGAGCGTGGGCCGGCAGGGTTATTGCTGGACGGCTTTCTCGACCTTGTCGGACGCCGACCAGATGCGGTAGCGCACTTCGATGTCCTTGGGTACGTAGAGCACGATGGGCAGCTTGCTGTTGTAACGCAGCATGAAGCCATCTCCGACCACGGGCACGAAGGCTTCCGTGCGCTTGCCATCAGGGCACGCCATCAGGGTGCTCATGGGGCCGATGACTTTGTCCATCCGGTAGAACGGATAGCCCCAGCCTTCGAGGTTCTTTTCTTCGAGAATGCCGCCCAGGCGTGGGTTGTTGCAATCCACGGTCAGGGTCTTGCCGGCGAGGATCTCGACCTGGTAGTTGTTTTCAGCGGTCAGCGGGGCGAGGTTAATGACCTGCCGGGTAAAACCCTTGTCCGCCTTCGGAAAGGGCGCGACGTCTTCAAGTTTTGTGGCCAAGGCCTGGGTCGACAGACCGGCCAGCAGCACGGTCATGGCGCTTAAGTGAGAAGAGCGCATGATGCCTCCTTGCATAGGGTGGATTCGGTGAACGGGAGCATTCTTACCGTGCCGCTCGCCTAATGCAAACCGCAATGGTGGAGCTGGCAAATTGCAGGACGATTTACCGCCAATCTTGCGTTTTGCATGAGCCCAAATGTTGATGCTTGACCTAAGCTGCTGATTGGCCTACGAACTGCTGCGAGCGGTTTTAGGCATGTTTCATGCTCCATTCTTGTGAAAGGAATATGAAGAGCATCATGTAAAAATAAATCTCGGGCTGCGTCCTGGCAGAAACCGGGAACCATCGCAAAGGAAAGATCCGGCCCGGCCGGCAGAGGTTGACCAAACAAACATCATTCGGTCGATAAAAAGGAGAGCCTGCTTATGTTTCTGTCTGCCCTGGAACTGCGCAATATCATTGAAAGCAGTTTTTTGCCAAAACGCTGCCAATGCACGCTGTCACCGGACTTGTCGATGACCATCAAGATCTTCGGCGATCACCAGACCGATCAGATCGACCTCGTGGTCACCGGGATCGACGCCAGCACCCTCAATGGTTGCCGCGAAATCAACGAGCTGATTGCCGAGCTGCGCCATGACCTGGCATACAAACCTGGCACTCATGCGATCGAGCCGAAACTGCGGGCATTCTAAGCCCACGCTCGAAAAGTTCGACCCCAGATGCCCCGGGCCTGGTCTTGCAGCCAGGCCCGGGGCATTTCAGCCCTTGGTTCAGTTCTGATAGCTACAGGCGTCCGAGAGCTTCTGATAGCTGATGTTCTCCTGTTTGTCCTGGTTGTCGATGAACGTCATCTGCGCAGTGACCACTTTGCATTCCTGGGTGCTGGGTTCGGTCATCGAGATCACGTGTTTCACGTGCAGCTCCATGCCGTAGTGATAGGGCACGGGTAGCGCGGTGTTGGTGTTGTCGGCCAGCGCCAGGCCGGAGGCCCCGGTGCAGGCGAGGGAAGTGGCAAGCAGGAGGATTCGCAGGTTCATGGATAGTCTCCACAGCGGGCTTGAAGTCGGCGCGGCATTTCGGATGCCGGCCCTGCCGCGTGGGGCGTCAGAGAGCTCTGCGCGAACGCGGTCCAGTCACTGTTGGACCACAGGATTAACCGGAGGTTAAGTCGATTTGCGCTGATTTTTCGCCGGCGGATTTCCGACTAAAGTCGCCTGCCGAGCAAACAAGCCTTATGCCATCATTGGCGATCACCCGTTATTACTTCCCCCTGCATTCCCGAGCCTTGTCCGGCATGGGGTGCGCGTTATTTGTGTTGCTTGATTGACCCGTCGCACAGATGCACTGCTGGAGCTTTTTTCATGCGTCCCCCGTATTCCCTCATCACACCGCGCCCGGCTCTGGGCCTCGGCGTCCTGGCCCTGTGCGCAGGTTTTAGCACTGGCGCTCAGGCCAGTGGTTTCATCGACGACAGTCGCGCCAGCGTCGAGTCGCGTACGGTGTATTTCAACCGCGATTTTCGCGATGGCCACAGCAGCAACCCGCAAGGTGCTTCCAAGCGCGAAGAGTCCGCCCAGGGTTTTATCCTCAACCTGCAGTCGGGTTACACCGAAGGCACCGTGGGTTTTGGCCTGGATGCGCTGGGCATGCTCGGGCTCAAGCTCGACTCCAGTGCCGACAGCAGCAACAGCGGCCTACTGCCGTCCTCCGGCAGCAACCCGCGTGGCTCGGAAGACCAATACGCCAAGCTCGGCCTGACGGCCAAGATGCGCATCTCGCGCAGTGTATTGAAGTACGGCTCCTTGTTGCCGGATCTGCCGCTGCTCAAATACAACGACGGGCGCCTGCTGCCGACCCAGTTCAATGGCGCCTTGCTGACGTCCAGGGAACTCAAGGACCTGACCTTCACCGCCGCCCGCCTGGACCAGTACACCGCCCGGGATTCCACCGACCAGCAAGACATCCGCGTGCACTGCAAGAACAAGCGCTACGCGTGCAATATCAGCGCCGATCACTTTGACCTGTATGGCCTGGACTATAAATTCAACGAGCGCTTGAGTGCGCAGTACCAGTACGCGGAGCTCGATGAGATCTACCGTCAGCACTTCGTTGGCTTGCTCGGTAACCAACCCATGGGCCCAGGGCTGCTCAAGGCTGACCTGCGGTTGCTCAGCAGCGCCGACACCGGCGCCGCGCGCGCCGGCAACATCGATAACCGCGCCTTGAGCGGGATGCTCGGCTATGCCATCAGCGGCCACACCTTCAGTGCCGGCTGGCAGCGGATGATCGGCGACACCTCGATGCCCTACCTGGATGGCAGCAACCCTTATCTGGTCAACTACGTCCAGGTCAACGACTTCGCCGCGGCCCAGGAGCGCTCTTGGCAAGTGCGCTACGACTATGACTTCAAGGCCGTGGGCATCAATGGCTTGAGCTTCCTGACCCGTTACGTCAGCGGTGACCAGATCAAGGTGGCGGGCAGCGAGCAAGAGGGCAAGGAATGGGAGCGCGACAGCGAGCTCAAGTACGTGATCCAGGGCGGCACGTTCAAGGACCTGAGCCTGCGCCTGCGCAGCGCGACCTACCGTACCAACTACGAGGCGGTCGCCAGGGATGTAGATGAAACGCGGCTGATCCTCAGCTACAACTTTTCAGTGTTATAGGACCATCGGCAACACCGCCCCTGTTGGAGCGGGTACCCGCTTGCGGCTTGCTCGCGATGGACGTCAACGATAACGCGCAGATCCAGGATGAACGCAGCGTTCTTGAGACCATCGCGGGCAAGCCGCAAGATCCGACCAAGGTCAACGACTACTTTTTACGTGCCTTGTACATGTTGGCTTCCCGGCAGTACTCGACCAGCAAGGTTTCGTCGATAAAGTCGACATTGATAATGCTGCACTTGAGCAGCCATTCGCCGGTTGGACTGGGGCTGAACCATTCATTCAGTTCATCGGTGATCTTATTGACCCTTACGAAAGCGTTGTTAGCCCCGTATAACGGGTCAATAAGGGAAATGCCCGACGCATCGAACAAGATATAACTGGTTGCTGACAGCGACCACGGCAGCGAACCGTCTGGCGGATTGTCGAGTGTGCGGGCGATGTGTTGTTTCAGCTCACTGGGAGAAGTCAGGTCCTTGCCGCTCCAGCAGTGCAGGATCTTCGGCCAGAATACCCGTGCGTCGAATTCGGGGTGCCCCGAAGCGGCAATCACCACCCGTTGTGTACGGCTGATGGCTTTGAGTTCAGCCAATGTCAGATGGCGATTCTCGAAAGGAATCAGGCGCTCGCCCAGGCGACGGTTGATCGCATCGTTGAACTCCTTGAAGGCAAAACCGTTACCTTGGCTGCCCTCGGTTTGATGCACGTCGAGCAGGATGAATTCATCGGGGTTTTTATCGAGGAAAAAGTCCAGGGCCTTGACCAGGTCGCTGAGCGGGCTGCCGGTTGCGGGGCCGTGAAAGGTCTCGAACTGATAAATATCTGTTTTTCTGGAGTTGGAGAAAACCCTCAGGTCCAGTGCCCGTGCACCGCTATTGAGCTGTTGGATATAAGGGCCGTTCTGGCACATGGTGTGGGAGGCTAGCACGCTGTTGATTGTGTTGTGGTTGGCGGTATATAAATCCATTCCCGAGTTGTGAGCTCCTGGCCAAACCAGTTGGTTAAGGGTCAAGCCGTCCATGCTCGGGGTCTTGCTCATCCATTCATGCCGGAATGAGATTTTTGCGGTGTGGGTGATGTTCATATCTACACTTCCTTGAGTAGTCATGATTCCGTCCTGTCGCACCAGGCTATTTAAGGACGGCTGATGAAGTTGCACTGTGGGTCAACAAGGTTTCCACTCTTCATCTATGCACGCCGGACCGTTTGGTGGCTGTCATGAGTAATTTGCCAATGAACGAGATGCGAAGAGGGAAGTTCCTAAACTAGGCTCAAGTTGCAGTGCTCGGTAGTTGCAGATTTCGCTAAGGGCCGTGGGAATTGGAGGAGGTCGTGCAGGAATAAGGCAGCATGCCGAAACAACCTGCAGCCCGGCACTGCCCCTTGGCCAGATTACCGCTTACGCGTTGTTGCGGTTCTTTTCTTCAATCCACTGCGACATGTACTGGGTGCTCTTGTGTTGGTGATGACGCAACATGCCGCCAATAAAGTTGGCCTGGCGTAATTCAAGTAGATGTTCGCGGCAATGTTCCAGGCGTGCAATTAGCGCCGGGCCATGCACGCTTTGCCGGTAACGGGCGTGCAGCAGCTTTACGCCGGCATCCTGGGCCTGGTTCCAGAGCTGTTCATCCTGGTACAGGCGCACGGCGGCTGCGGCAATGGCCGAGGCGCTTTCGCCAATCGCGCCGGCCCAGGGCATGTCCCCGGCCATGCCTTCGGCGCCGATGCGAGTGGTGACGTTGGGCGTGCCGCAGAGCATCGCGTCGACAATCTTGCCCTTGATCCCGGCCCCGAAACGCAAGGGTGCCAGGCAGATACGCGCGGCCGTCATCACCTGCAACGCATCCTCTGCCCAGTTCATGATGTGAAACCCCTGCGCCGGGTTGTGCAAGGCGCTCGCCTTGGGCGGCGTGTAGGCACCATAGATGTGCAGTTGCGCGCCAGGCAGTTGTTGGCGGATCAGCGGCCAGACGGCATTTTTCATCCAGAGCACCGCGTCCCAGTTCGGCGCGTGGCGGAAATTGCCGATGCTAAGAAAATGCGCACGGTCGGCGTACGGAGCCAGCGCCTGTGCCGTGGGTTCGAGCATCAGTGGACACCAATGCAGGGCACTGGGTGGCAGGCTGAAGTGCTCGACCAGCAAGCGGATCTCCACCTCGGAGATCATCAGGTTGAGGTCGCAGCGAAACAGTGCGGCAATTTCCCGCCGAGCCAGATCGGTGTCGGCCATCGCGGTGAACTCCTGGGCCAGCGTCTGGCCGAACAGCGCGGTGCCGTCATCGTGGTCGTCGCTGGCCTTGAGATGGTCCTTGAGCCGCTGGTGGCGAGCATGGCGCAGGCTTTGCAAATCTGAAGTCTCCAGGACCCGCAAAGCGCTAGGGCAGTGTTTTTCCACGCGCCAGCCAAACTGTTCTTCCATCATGAACTGGTCGAACAGCACGATATCCGGGGCCAGTTCACTGACGAAAGCATCAAAGCTGCTGCTGTTGAGCTCGATGCTGCACTCTGCGATACCCATGGCCGTCAGGTCGGCCTTGTGCTCGCCGGGGCCTGCCGGGCTGCTGAAGGTAATGTCCCAGCCCTGTTCCAGGAACGTCTCGAGGATCTGCATCACGTGCCCACTGGCGGCGGATGAGCGGGGTTCGGGCCAGACGTAACCAATAACCAGGACTTTGGTTGCGCGGGACTGACTCATGAGCGGTATTTCCTTGAAGCGGCAGGGGGAGGGCGCGAGCGGCGTTATTAAACCACAGGGCGGTCAGCCAGCAGGCCCTTGACCTTGTCGCGCAACTGATCGATGGAGAAGGGCTTGCCGATCACGTGCATCCCGGCAGGCACTTCCAGGCTTTCGGCATAACCGCTGGCAAACAGGATCGGCAGGCTCGGGCGCAGCGCGCGCGCGCGTGCAGCCAGCTCCCGGCCATCCATCTCCGGCAGGCCCACGTCGGTCATCAGCAGGTCAATGAGCGTATCGTGGTTTTTCAGCAGGGCCAGGGCCGCGGTGCCGTCGTCCGCCTCCAGCACCTTGAACTCCAGTTCTTCGAGCACATCAACGATCAGCATGCGCACGATGGCGTCGTCTTCGACTACGAGGATGGTGGCAGTGGTGCTGGACATAGTGACTGTTCTCGAAAAGGGCGTGGGGTGACCGGTGTCGCAAATTGGCCGGCTTTTTCATCAGTAATCAGCCGGCCCCGACAAGTTCCCGGCGGGCTGAAAAAACCCTCAGGGTACGGGCCTCGACAGGATAACCCCGGTGCTGGGGAGATTGCAGCGCAATGCAGGAAAATGCTGGCTAAGCTGTCAGAAAAATGGATCCCAGACGCGATTTTGGGGCAAACTCCTTCATTTATGCCCGTCCACCAAGGCCCGCAAATGATCACTTCGTCGTCCGTTGATGAGCAAAGTTTCCGCAAACTCCTGAGCCGCAACATCGGCTTGCCGTTGGGGGTGGGCGTGCTCAGCGTGGTGTTTTTCGTCTCCCTGATCACCTACCTGATGTCGACCATCCAGTGGGTGGAGCATACCGATCGGGTGATCAACAACGCCAACGAAGCGGTCAAGCTCACGGTCGACCTGGAAACCGGCATGCGCGGCTACCTGCTGACCGGTGACGAACATTTTCTCGACCCTTATGAGACAGCCCGGCCGCGTATTGTAGTGGCCCTGCAAACCCTGCAGGAACTGACCGCGGACAACCCGGTCCAGGTCGACCGGTTACACCGCCTGCAAGCCATGCAGGAAGAGTGGAACACCTACGCCCAGAGCATGATCGAGCTGCAGCGCAGCAGCGGCGACTACCGTTCTGCCGTGCGCGCCGGTCGCGGCAAGCGCCTGACCGACGAGATCCGCAAACAGTACGAAGACGTCATCGAGATGGAGCAGCAGTTGCGCACCACGCGCAATGAAGAGGTGCGTCGCACCACGATCTGGAGCATTACGCTGTACGTCCTGTTCGTGGTCGGCATCAGCGCTTTGCTGGCCTACATTGGGCGCCGCGACTTGCTCAGCCTCTCGCGTAGCTACAGCACCAACCTGGCGGCCCAACAAAGCAGCGCCCGGCGCCTGGAACAACAGGCCTGGTTGCGCAACGGCCAGACTGAACTGGCCGAACAAGTGCTGGGCCAGCTGTCATTGAACCTGCTGGGGCGCAATATCCTGCAGTTTTGTGCGCAATACCTGGGCAGTGCAGTCGCGGCGGTCTACGTCAAGGAGGATCATGGCGGCCTCAATCGCGTGGCAACCTATGGTTTTTCCCGCGAGCAGGAAGCCGTTGACCAGCAGATCCATAACGGCGAGGGCATTGCCGGCCAGGCCGTACTGCAGGGCCGCCTGATTCGCCTGGACGAGGTGCCGGCCGACTATTTCAAAGTCAGCTCCGGGCTTGGCGACGGGGTGCCGCGCAGTGCGCTGGTGGTGCCTACCAGCGACGACGGCCGGGTCAACGGGGTGATCGAGCTGGGTTTCCTGCGGGCCCTGGACGAGCGTGACATCGAGTTGCTCGAGTTGATTGCCGGCAACATCGGCACCTCGATCGAAGCGGCCCGTTATCGCCAGCGTTTGCAGGAAGTGCTGGCCGAGACCCAGCAACTCAACGAAGAGCTGCAGGTCCAGCAGGAAGAACTCAAGACCGCCAACGAAGAGCTGGAAGAACAGTCGCGGATTCTCAAGGAGTCCCAGGCCCACCTGGAAACCCAGCAGGTGGAACTGGAGCAGACCAACGAGCAGCTCGCCGAGCAGGCCCAAACCCTGGCCGAACAGCGCGACGCCATGGACCTGAAAAACACCGAACTGAACCAGGCGCAGGTCCAGCTCGAGGACCGTGCCCAGGAGCTGCAGCGCTCCAGCAAGTACAAGTCCGAGTTCCTCGCCAACATGTCCCACGAATTGCGCACGCCGCTCAACAGTTCGTTGATCCTCGCCAAGTTGCTGGCGGAAAACCCCCAGGACAACCTCAGCGCCGAACAGGTCAAGTTCGCCGAGTCGATCTACTCCGCCGGCAATGACCTGTTGAACCTGATCAACGACATCCTCGACATCTCCAAGGTCGAGGCCGGCAAGCTCGAGATACGCCCGGAGAACACCAGTGTTGCGCGTCTGGTGGACGGCCTGCGCGGCATGTTCGAGCCGCTGGCGGTGGACAAACACCTGGCGTTCAACGTCCACCTGGACTCGGACGCTCCGACGCTGCTGTTCACCGACCGCCAGCGTGTGGAGCAGGTGCTGAAGAACCTGTTGTCGAACGCGATCAAATTCACCGAGCAGGGCGAAGTCAGCCTCAATGTCAGTCTGCAGCCAGGGGGCGCAATAGCCTTTGCCGTGCGCGACTCGGGGATCGGCATCGCCAGCGATCAGCACAGCAGTATTTTCGAAGCGTTCCGCCAGGCCGATGGCACCACCAACCGGCGCTACGGTGGCACCGGGCTGGGGCTGTCGATCTCCCGCGACCTGGCAGCGTTGCTCGGCGGCTCGATCACCGTCAGCAGCGAACCGGGGCAGGGCAGCCTGTTTACCTTGCTGTTGCCCGAACAGTACGTGGAGCGTGACGAGAACAGCGTCCAACTGCCGCCACCGGCGTCGGTGGCCTTTGTCCCGGCGGTGCCGGTGGCACGTCCGGCCGCGATCATCGAGGCGCAGATCCCGCGCTTTGCCGATGACCGCGCCAATGCGCCGTTCAGCACCCGCTGCATCCTGGTGGTGGAGGATGAGGTCAACTTTGCGCATATCCTCTACGACCTAGCGCATGAATTGGGTTATCAGTGCCTGGTGGCCCATGGTGCCGATGAAGGTTACGACCTGGCCAGCGAGTTCCTGCCCGACGCGATCCTGCTGGACATGCGCCTGCCGGACCATTCCGGGCTGACCGTGCTGCAGCGCCTCAAGGAACACGCCGAAACCCGCCACATACCGGTGCATGTGATTTCGGTCGAAGACCGGGTCGAGGCTGCGATGCACATGGGCGCCGTGGGCTATGCGGTCAAGCCGACCACGCGCGAGGAACTCAAGGACGTGTTCGCCCGCCTGGAGGCCAAGTTGACGCAGAAGGTCAAGCGCGTGCTGCTGGTGGAAGACGATGACCTGCAGCGCGACAGTATCGCCCGGCTGATCGGCGACGATGACATCGAAATTACCGCGGTGGGCCTGGCCCAGGAAGCGCTGGACCTGCTGCGCAACAACATCTATGACTGCATGATCATCGACCTCAAGCTGCCCGACATGCTCGGCAATGACCTGCTCAAGCGCATGTCCACCGAAGACATCTGCTCGTTCCCGCCGGTGATCGTCTACACCGGGCGCAACCTGACCCGCGATGAAGAGGCAGACCTGCGCAAGTATTCGCGGTCGATCATCATCAAGGGCGCGCGTTCGCCGGAGCGGCTGCTGGATGAAGTGACATTATTTCTGCACAAAGTCGAATCGCGGTTGTCCCATGAGCGGCAAACGATGCTCAAGACCGCGCGCAGTCGCGACAAGGTCTTCGAGGGGCGCAAGGTGCTGTTGGTGGACGACGACGTGCGCAACATCTTCGCCCTCACCAGCGCCCTGGAGCACAAAGGCGCAATCGTGGTCATTGGCCGTAATGGTCGTGAAGCGATCGACAAACTCAATGAAGTCGAGGACATCGACCTGGTACTGATGGACGTGATGATGCCGGAAATGGACGGCTTCCAGGCCACCGTGGAAATTCGCAAGGATCCGCGCTGGCGCAAGCTGCCGATCATCGCCGTCACGGCCAAGGCCATGAAGGACGATCAGGAACGCTGCCTGCAGGCGGGCGCCAACGATTACCTGGCCAAGCCCATCGACCTGGATCGCCTGTTCTCGTTGATTCGCGTGTGGTTACCGAAGATGGAAAGAATTTAGTGGAGCGCAATACTGAAATCGAACTGCGGCTGCTGATCGAAGCGATCTACCTCAAGTACAGCTACGATTTTCGTGACTACTCGGGCGCCTCGATCAAGCGCCGGGTCAATCACGCCCTGCACCAGTTCGAATGCAAGACCATTTCGGCGTTGCAGGAGCGAGTCCTGCACGATCCGGCGGCGTTCATGCAATTGCTGCAGTTGCTGACCATTCCGGTCAGCGAGATGTTTCGCGACCCGGCACACTTCCTGGCGATTCGTCAGGAAGTGGTGCCCCTGCTGCGCACCTATCCGTCGATCAAGATCTGGATTGCCGGCTGCAGCACGGGCGAGGAGGTCTACTCGATGGCGATCCTGCTGCGCGAAGAAGGCCTGCTGGAGCGCACGATCATCTACGCCACCGACATCAATCCGCGCTCCCTGGAAAAGGCCAAGCAGGGGATCTTTTCCCTGGAGAACATCCGCGCCTATACCCGCAACTATCAGCAGGCCGGCGGGCAGAGTTCATTCGCCGACTACTACACTGCTGCCTACGATTACGCGATTTTCGACAAGAGCCTGCGTGACAACGTGACCTTTGCCGATCACAGCCTGGCGACCGATAGCGTGTTCTCAGAAACTCAATTAATTTCGTGCCGTAACGTATTGATTTACTTTAATAAAAAGTTGCAGGATCGCGCCTTCGGATTGTTTCATGAGTCGCTCTGTCACCGCGGTTTCCTGGTGCTGGGCAGTAAGGAAACCCTCGACTTTTCGAGCTACAGCAAACAGTTCGAACCCTTGGTCAAACAAGAACGGATCTACCGTAAAACATGAAAACCGGCTTGTTGAGCAACGCTCCAGCCTCGCGGGTCGAGGCCATCGTCATTGGCGCTTCCGCCGGTGGCGTGGAGGCGTTGTTGAGTATTTTCGGCAAGCTGGGGTCGGGTTTTGCCTTGCCGATCATTGTCGTCCTGCACCTGCCGGAGCAACGGCGCAGCCAGTTGGTCGAGGTCATTGCGCGGCGGGTGGCGATGCCGGTGGTCGAGGCGCTCGACAAGGCCGTGATCGAGGCCGGCACCCTGTACCTGGCGGCGCCCGGTTATCACCTGTCGGTGGAGCAGGACCGCAGCCTGTCCCTGAGCCTGGAGGAGCGCCTGCACTATTCGCGGCCAGCGATCGACTACCTCTTCGAATCCGCTGCCGACGCCTATGGCCCGGCCTTGCTGGCGGTGCTGTTGACCGGCGCCAACCAGGATGGCGCGCGGGGCCTGGCGCACGTCAAGCGCCTGGGCGGGTTGACCGTGGTCCAGGACCCGGCCGAAGCCCAGGTGGCGACCATGCCCGACGCGGCGCTGGCCCTGCAGCAACCCGATCACATTCTCACCTTGCACGGCATCGGCCGTCTGCTTGTCGAGCTGGAAGGAACCTCATGCTAAGTACTATCCAGGCCAAATTGCTGATCGTCGACGATCTGCCGGAGAACCTGCTGGCCCTTGAAGCACTGATCAAGCGCGAAGATCGCGCGGTGTACAAGGCGCTGTCGGCCGATGAAGCGCTGTCGCTGCTGCTGCAGCACGAGTTCGCCCTGGCCATTCTCGACGTGCAGATGCCGGGCATGAATGGCTTCGAGCTGGCAGAACTGATGCGCGGTACGGAAAAGACCAAGAACATTCCGATCGTGTTTGTCAGCGCCGCCGGACGCGAAATGAACTATGCCTTCAAGGGCTACGAAAGCGGCGCGGTGGACTTCCTGCATAAACCCCTGGATATCCACGCGGTGAAGAGCAAGGTCAACGTGTTCGTCGACCTGTTCCGGCAACGCAAGGCAATGAAGCTGCAGGTCGAAGCCCTGGAGCAAAGCCGCCGCGAGCAGGAAGCCTTGCTCAAGCAGTTGCAGACCACCCAGGGCGAACTGGAGCAGGCAGTACGCATGCGCGACGACTTCATGTCGATCGTCGCGCATGAGGTGCGCACGCCGTTGAACGGGCTGATCCTGGAAACCCAGTTACGCAAGATGCACCTGGCCCGCGACAACGCCGCAGCCTTTACCCTGGACAAGATGCACGCGATGGTCGACCGCGATGAGCGGCAGATCAAAAGCCTGATTCGGCTGATCGAAGACATGCTCGATGTGTCGCGGATTCGCACGGGCAAGCTGTCCATCCGGCCCAGCCACTTCGACCTGTCACAACGGGTGGCTAACCTGCTGCAGAACTTTGCGCCGCAGGTGGAGGCCGCCGAGTGTTCCATCAGCTTTATTGCCGAGCATCCGGTAGAGGGACACTGGGACGAATTCCGCATTGAGCAGGTGATTTCCAACCTGCTGACCAACGCCTTGCGGTATGGCGGCAAAGGCCTGATCGAAGTCCGTGTGTACAGCCAGGATGGCCAGGCCCGGGTTGAAGTACGCGACCGAGGGATCGGCATCAGTGAAGAGAACCAGCAGCGGATATTCCAGCAGTTCGAACGGGTTTCGGCCAAGACCGTAGTGGCGGGCCTGGGCCTTGGGCTGTTCATTTCCGAGCAGATAATCGCCGCCCATGGAGGTTCGATCAGCGTCGAGAGCCGGATCAACGAGGGCGCAATGTTCCGGGTTTGCCTGCCGCTCCAGTAAAACAGGCAAAATAAACGCAACCTCTGCAGCGATGCAGGGTCGTAATAGCAGCTATTGACCGAACAAAGGCTTCCCATGAGTGAAGATGCACAAGACGTCGTATTGATCGTCGAAGATGATCCTTCGATCCTGATGGTGCTTGCCGCCTACCTGTCAGGCGAGGGCTATCGGGTGTTGCAGGCGGTGGACGGCGAGGAAGCGTTCGCGATCCTGGCCAGCAAACCCCACCTGGACATGATGATCACCGACTTTCGCCTGCCCGGAGGTATTTCCGGAGTGCAGATTGCCGAGCCGGCAGTCAAGTTGCGCCCTGAGCTCAAGGTGATTTTCATCAGCGGCTATCCGCAGGAAATCCGCGAGTCCGGCAGCCCCATCGCGCAAAAGGCGCCGATCCTGGCCAAGCCGTTCGACCTCGACGTGCTGCAGGAACTGATGCAGGAAATGCTTTCCTGATCCAGCCGCAACCCCCGCATTCCAAAACCAGATGAGCGTCCTGCGGCCGCTGACGCAGCCTCGCGGGCTCGGCAGCTGCCTCAGGTGCGGATCATTTCGCGGACTTTGGCGGTCAGCAGGTCGAAGGTGAATGGCTTGGTGATCATTTGCATGCCCGGGTCGAGAAAGCCGCCGCGCACCGCGGCATGCTCGGCGTAGCCGGTAATGAATAGCACCTTGAGGTCGGGCCGGTATTGCCGGCCGATTTCTGCCAGTTGCCGGCCGTTCATGCCAGGCAGCCCGACGTCGCTGATCAGCAGGTCGATGCGCTGTTCGGAATCGAGGATCGGCACCGCGCTGTCGGCGTCCCCGGCTTCGACGAAGGCATACCCCAGCTCGCTCAATACCGCACTGACCAGCACCCGCACCGCCGGATCGTCCTCGACAATCAGCACCGTTTCCCCGGCCTTTGCCCCCGGTGCGTGGGGCACCTGGGGCGGTTGACTTTGCGTGAGGTCGCCGCTAAAGCGCGGCAGGTACAGGTTCACCGTGGTCCCGCTGCCCACTGCACTCTGGATGGTCACGTGACCACGGGACTGCTTGCTGAAGCCATAGATCATCGACAGCCCCAGGCCAGTGCCCTGGCCGATCGGCTTGGTGGTGAAGAACGGGTCGAAAGCCCGGCTGATGGTGGCCTGGGGCATGCCACAGCCGCTGTCGATCACACTCAACACCACATAATCGCCGGCTTGCAGGTTGCCATGGGCTTGGGTGAACTCGGTGTCCAGGTGCTGATTGAAGGTCTTGACCGCCAGGGTGCCGCCGTCGGGCATGGCGTCGCGCGCATTCAGGACCAGGTTGAGCAGGGCGCTTTCCAGCTGGTTGGGGTCGGCCTCGGCCACCCACAGCGGATCCTGCAGTTGCATGTTCAACTGAATGCTTTCATTGATGCTGCGCTGCAGCAGTTCGCCCATCGAGCGCACCAGGGTGTTCATTTCCACCGGCTTGGAATCCAGCGACTGGCGTCGGGAAAACGCCAGCAGGCGATGGGTCAGGCCAGCGGCGCGGTTGGCGGAGGTCACGCCCAGGTCGATCAGCCCGTCCAGGTCATCGGTGCAACCGCGCGCCAGGCGCCGGCGCAGCAATTCCAGGCTGCCAATGATGCCGGTCAGCATGTTGTTGAAGTCATGGGCGATACCGCCCGTGAGCTGGCCGACCGCTTCCATTTTCTGCGATTGACGCAGGGCCTCTTCATTGTGCCGCAGTTGGGTGGTGCGTTCCTCGACCTGTTGCTCGAGGGTTTCCAGGGTGTTCTTCAGCCGCATCTCGCTCTGGTACAAATCCACCAGGCGGTCGCGGGCTTCATACTGCCGGCGGCGCCCGCGCAGCGCCGTGGACACCAGGCTGATCAGGGTTACCGGGTGAAACGGGCGCTCGAGAAAGGTCACGTTGCCCAACTGGGCGCCAAAGCGCGAAGCCGGGTTCTGCTCGGCGCCGCCATGGTGGGTGAGGAGCACGATGGGCAAGTCCGACCAGGCCGGTTGTTGCTCGATAAACCGCAGCAACGGCTCCAGGTCCGCGCCCAGCAGGGCCTCGGAGGAAATCAGCAGCAGGCCCGCACCGTGTTCCAGTTGCTCGCACAGCACGCCCAGCCCCTGGGTGATCACGCCGGCGTAACCGGCCTCGTTAAGCAGGGTCAGGGCGATCTGGCTGTCGCGTCCCAACGGCGCAAGAATCAATGCGCGCTCGGAAACTGCCTTGAGCGCGATCAATGGTTTTCGTCCACAAGTAACGGTGTGTTGGCGCCCAGGTAGGTGGGCACACCGCGCAACACGCCTTGAAAAGCGTCCAGGGGCTCACCAATAGTCATGCCGGTACTGCCGATACGGTATTCGCGAATGGTCGATTCATGGCTGCCCGTGCGTTTCTTGATGATCGAAATGGCCCGGCGCACTTTGCCCAGGGCCTCGAAGTAACGCAGCAGAATCACCGTGTCGGCCAGGTAAGTGATATCCACGGGCGCCTGCATGTCACCCACCAGCCCGTGTTGGGCCACGGTCATGAAGGTCGCGGCGCCCTGGCGATTGAGGTACAGCAGCAACTCGTGCATGTGCAGCACCAGGGCGTTTTCCTCGGGCATGGCGGCCTGGTAGCCGTTGATGCTGTCGATCACCACGGTCTTGATCCCGCGTTCGTCGACGCAACGGCGCACCCGGTGCGAGAACTCGCCGGGGGACAGTTCGGCGGCATCCACTTGTTCGATCAGCAAGTTGCCCGAGTCTTGCAGGGCCTGCAGGTCGATGCCCATGTTCTTCATGCGTTCGAACAGCAGGCCCAGCTCTTCATCGAAGATGAACAGCGCGGCCTTTTCGCCCCGTGCCACGGCTGCGGCGGCGAAGATCATCGAGATCAGCGATTTGCCGGTACCGGCCGGACCGAGGATCAGGGTGCTGGACCCGGTCTCGATGCCACCGCCGAGCAGGGCGTCCATTTCCTTGATGCCGCTGGTCAACTGCTGGCGGATATACCGCCCGCGATGTTCGGCAGCCACCAGCCGGGGGAACACGTGCACGCCATCGGTCATGATGGTGAAGTCATGAAAGCCGCCGCGATACTTCTGGCCCCGGTACTTGACCACCCGGATGCGCCGGCGTTCGGCGCCGTAGTTGGGGGTCAGTTCTTCCAGGCGAATCACCCCGTGGGCCACGCTGTGCACGGTTTTGTCGAGGGATTCGGTGGTCAGGTCGTCGAGCAGCAGCACGGTGGCGTCGTAGCGCACGAAGTAGTGCTTGATCGCCAGGATCTGCCGCCGATAGCGCAGCGAACTCTGGGCCAGCAGGCGGATTTCCGACAGACTGTCGAGCACCACCCGGGTCGGCTTGACCCGTTCTACCACCTCGAAAATCTGCTTGGTGGCTTCGCCCAACTCCAGGTCCGAGGAATACAGCAGGCTCTGCTGGTGCTCGCCATTGAGCAGGCTCTCTGGCGGCGTCAACTCGAAGATGTGGATGTTCTCATCCAGTTCCCAGCCGTGGGACTTGGCGCCTTGGCGCAATTCGCGTTCGGTTTCCGACAGGGTGATGTACAGCGAGCGTTCACCGGCGCGGGCGCCGGCCATCAAAAAATGCAGGGCCACCGTGGTCTTGCCCGTGCCGGGTTCTCCTTCCAGCAGAAACACATGGCCGCGGGACAGGCCACCGGCGAGGATGTCATCCAGGCCTTCAATGCCGGTGGCGGCTTTTTCACTGTTCAACTCGTTGGATGTAGACAAAAAATGCCCTCTCATGACTAGGGGAAGCGAGGCAGCGGCCGATACTGGCGAAATGGCTGCCTGTTCACTGGACCCCGGGACGAGCCAAACGGTTCAACGCAATCTGATCATAGACCCTGCTGCAGCGCCGGATCGTCCGGATTCATCTGCTCCAACTGCGCCAGCAGCACCTGGACATTCTGCAACTGGCCGCTTTCCTTCCAGTAGTTGATCAGCAGTACCCGCGCCTTGCGATCGGCCGGGTGGCGCTGGACGATTTCCTGCAACTGCTTCTGCGCCGCTTCCAGCTCGTGCTCGCTGTGCAGGGTGGTCGCCAGGTCATAGCGGTAGTGCTTGTTGTTCGGCTCCAGCTCCACCGCCCTGGACAACCCCAGCAGGGCGAACTCGCTTTGCCCGTGGTGCAACAGCCACAAACCCAGGGCGTGTTGCAGGTACGCCGAGTCAGGTTGCGCCTTGAGCTGGCGGGCCAGCAGTTGCTGGGCCGCTTCGCTCTGGCCTTGTTTGTCGAGGACCTCGATCTGCATCACCAGCGCAGGCAGGTTGCCCGGGTCCAGGGCCAGGGTCTGCTCCAAGGCTTGCTGCGCCTGCTTGAGCTCGGCGTTGTGCAGGTGCAGGCGCGCCAGTTGGTACTGGGTGTGGGCGGTAACTGGCTGGCTTTGCAGTGCCTGCTCGTACTCATCGATGACTTGCTGCAGCGGACCGAAGTACAGCCCCAGGTCATCGGGCGACAAACCGAGCAACGCCTCGGCGGCGGCAAATCGCACCGCTTGCTCGCTGTCCTCCAGCAGTGGCCCGAGCAACAAGCTGCGCTGGCCGCTGGGCACCAGCCCGACGATGCTGTCGATCGCCGCCTCGCGCACCGCTACCGAAGGGTGGTGCAGGTCGGCATCGGCCAGCTTCAGGGCCTGGGGGCTGGGGTAGTTGGGCAGTTCGGCATGCAGCCACAGGCGGCGCTTGTCGGAGATATCCGGGCGGGCCAATTGCTGGTAC
Source organism: Pseudomonas sp. P5_152 (assembly GCF_033989915.1). Classification (NCBI taxonomy): domain Bacteria; kingdom Pseudomonadati; phylum Pseudomonadota; class Gammaproteobacteria; order Pseudomonadales; family Pseudomonadaceae; genus Pseudomonas; species Pseudomonas sp. P5_152. The sequence continues at coordinate 5,762,376 of NZ_JASFAH010000002.1, forward strand.
AGCACACGCGCCGCACCGGGCTTGCCATTGCGCGCCTGGTCCAGGGCTTCGCTGTAGCCGCGCTTGATCGCCTCCGGCACCTGCGGCGCGACACTGCGCAGGGACAGCCAGGTGATGGCGATGGCAACGACAACCAGTAGGCTGATGATCAGGTAGCGACGAGGCTTGGACATGCGCGGATCCGGAAGCTGACAACGAGTGCAGGGGTGCCAGCTTCGGTCAGCGCAGGCCCTGAGTCAAACCCGCGCCTAGTTTAAAACGTAGTCGACCGGCTCCAGGGCCGGGGGCAGTTCGTCGTGGCCGAGGGCGGCCAGGACTTCACGCTCGATCAGGCGCAGCAGGGCATTGCACGGCAGATCGTTCTCATCGAAGCCGAACGGATCTTCGAGGTCGTCGCCGATTTCGTCCAGGCCAAAAAAGGTGTAGCTGACGATGGCGGTGAACACCGGCGTCAGCCAGCCCAGCGGTTCGGCCATGGCGAAGGGCAGGAGGATGCAGAACAGGTAGATGGTCCGATGCAGCAGCAGGGTATAGGGGAAGGGCAGGGGAGTGCTTTTGATCCGCTCGCAAGCGGCCTGTACCTGGCTCAGGCTGACCAGCCGGGTTTCCAGTTGGGTATAGCGCCATTCGCTGATCCGGCCCAGCTCGGCCAGGCGTGAGCAACGGGCGCCGACGTGTTGCAGCAGGCGATCGCTGAGGTTCGGATGGCGCAGGTCGGCCTCGACATCGGCCCATGGCCTGATTGCCGCAGCCTCGTCTTCGACCCGCAGCCGGGCAATCAGGCCATGGGCGAAACCGCAGAGTTCGCGCAGCAGCGGTTCCCGTTCACCTGGGTCCTTGAGCACCTGGGTTTCGCGGATCAGCGAACGCAGCTCGATGATCAACTGGCCCAATTGCTTGCGGCCTTCCCACCAGCGGTCATAACAGGCGTTGTTGCGAAAGCTCATGAAAATCGACAGCGACAGCCCTAGCAGGGTGAAAGGCGTGGCATTGACCTTGGAGAAGTACGCGGGGTGCCAGGTTTCCACCAGCACAATGACCGATGCCAGCAGCGTCACCAGCAGGCTGCGCAAGGCGATGCGCTTGGCAATTGAACCCTTGAGGGAGAACAGGATGCCGATCAGGTTGGGTTTGGGACGGACAATCATCAGTGGGGTCTTCAGCCGTTTTCGTGCTGTGGCAGCGGTTGAAGGCTAGAGGCCTGGAGGCAGCCTGTCCAATTGCTCTGGCTGACGGGGTGATCGATGCTGTCTATGGCTTTGACTTGGCTGATCGATTTACGCCATGCGTCACGTTCAGATCCTTGTGGGAGCTGGCTTGCCAGCGATGAGCATAGGTATCTACACAACTGTGGTGCGATGTTGCACCAGGGTTTTGGATTAGACCGAGTACATATCCATTTTTGCGGTAAGGGCCTCCTATGGTTCCGCCTGACGGCGGCTCACTTTTGAACAGCGCAAAAGTAAGCAAAACGCTCTTTCCCCACCACTCGGCACCTCGCTTGGGCTCGGTGTTCCCTCACTCCGGCTTGAATCCGTGGGTCGCCGCCACGCGCCATCCATGGCGCGGGGCGGCTAACCCGGCGTCCTGCCGGGTTACCCACGGCTTCAAGCCTGCGTTCGGCCAGCGTGGTTAACGGGGCGCCCAGGATCAAAAAGCAAAGCGAGGCGGCCTAAAAGCCGACCTGATCGCTAGGGCATGCGCGGTGTAGCTTCTACTTCCCAAGAGGCTGACGAAGTCAGCCATCTTTTGATCTGGCTCTGGCTCTGGCTCTGGCTCTGGCTCTGGCTTTTGATCCTGGGCGCCCCGTTAACCACGCTGGCCGTACTTCGATATTGATTTGGGGGTAAACCGGCAGGACGCCGGTTTAGCCGCACTGGGCCAGGGAGGGCCCATTGCGGCGGCCCCCCAAATCAATGTCGGAGTACGGGCATGCCGAGCCTAAGCGAGGCACCGAGTGGTGGGGTAAGAGCCTTTTGCTTACTTTTGGGTTTTCAAAAGTGAGCCGCCGTCAGGCGGAACCATAGGAGGCCGTTACCGAAGAAATGGATATGTACGCCGCCTAATCCAACACCCCAGAGGCCGCTACAACGTTGTGTAGATACCTATGCCGCGATGAGGCCGGCCCAGTCCCACAGGTTTGGTGGCCATACGCAAAATTTGCCGGCAGCCAGATTCACTGTGCGAGCCCGCTCACGAAAACGGCCTCAAGCCTTGCGCAGTGTTTGAATCAACCAATCCCCAGGCCAAAAAAAGCCCCGCGACCGAATGAGACGCGGGGCTAAAAATTGGTTGGTTGCGGCCAACCAAAGGAGCACGTTTAAGCTTAGTTGCTGGCGACGGTTTGTGGTTGCCAACCGCCACCCAGGGCTTTGTAAATCGCCACGATGCCACGGTACAGGTCGACTTCGGCCTGGGCCTGGGTGTCTTCGGCAGCCAGGCGTTCGCGTTGGGCGTCCAGCAGCACCAGGAAATCGACGGTGCCTTCGCGGTAGCGAATCTCTGCAAGGTCAGCGGCGGCCCGGCTCGATTCGCTCTGGCGAATCAGCGAAATCAGCCGCTGCTGGCGTTTGCCATAGTCAGAGAAGGCGTTTTCCGACTCTTCCAGGGCCAGCAACACTTGCTGCTCGTAGCTGGCCAGGGCGCCGTCGGCATTGGCATCGGCGGCACGCAAACGCGCGCGCACGCTGCCCAGGTCAAAGGCCGCCCAGGTGATGCTGGGGCCCAGCGCCCAGGCATTGGCGGCCGATGAGCCGATCTGCGAGCCGCGTCCGGCGGTAAAGCCCAGGAAGCCACTGAGGCTGACCCGCGGGAACAGGTCGGCCTTGGCCACGCCGATGCGCGCGGTGGCGGCCGCCAGCTTGCGTTCGGCGCTCTGGATGTCCGGCCGGCGTTGCAACAGTTCGCCCGGATCGCCTATCGGCAAGGCCTTGGCAATGGCCGGCAGGCTGGCCGGGCTGAGGTCGACGCTGAGTTTGTCCGGGCGCTCGCCGAGCAAGGTCGCGATGCGATTGCGCTGACGGATCTGCACTTCCTGCAATTGCGGCACGCTGGCTTCCACGGACGCGAGGCGGGCATCGGCGCGCACCACGTCCAATTGATCACCGACACCGGCATCACGCAGGGTCACGGTGATCTTGCTCGACTCCTGCTGGTTCGCCAGGTTGGCCAGGGCAATTTTCTCGCGCAGTTGCGCACCCCGTAGTTGGCCGTAGGCATCCACCAACTCGGCAATCAGGGTGACTTGCAGTTGGTACAGGTCGGCCGCGGCCACCTGGGTGTCGGCGTCGGCCGCTTCCAGGTTGCGCTGGATACGTCCGAACAGGTCGATTTCCCAGGCCATGTCCAGGCCCAGGTCATAACGCTCGCTGCTGACCCGGTCGGTGGTCTGGCCGGGGATCTGCCCCTTGGCCAGGTCACTGCTGACGCGGCTGGTCACGACTGGCATGGCGTCATTGCTGACGTCATCGCGAAACGCCCGGGCGGCCCGCAGGCGGTCGAACGCCACCCGCAGATCGCGGTTGCCCTGCAGCGAGGTGTTGACCAACTGGTTGAGGATCGGATCCTCGAACTGCTGCCACCAGATGCCTTCGAAGCGGGCCCGGTCGAAGTTCTTCTGACCCTGGGCGCCATCGGTGGCGGCCGTGATGTTGGCCGCCTCCGTCGCCGGGGTCTTATAGTCCGGGCCGACGGCGCAGGCACTCAAGGCCAGCACCAACAAGCTCGGCAGGAAGACTTTCAGGCTCATGGTTGTGCCTCCAGTGGCAGGGCCTTGGCCGCTTTGCGAGCTTCGCCGCGCTCGACATAGCGGCGGATCAATACGTAGAACACCGGCGTCAGCAACAGGCCGAAGAAGGTCACCCCGAGCATCCCGGAGAACACCGCGACGCCCATGGCGTGACGCATTTCGGCACCGGCACCGCTGGAGAAGACCAGGGGCACCACGCCCATGATGAAGGCGAAGGAGGTCATGAGGATCGGCCGCAGACGCAGGCGGCAGGCTTCGAGCACCGCGCTGAGTGCGTCCATGCCTTCCTCTTGCTTGTCCTTGGCGAACTCGACGATCAGGATCGCGTTCTTACATGCCAGGCCCACCAGTACGATCAAACCGATCTGGGTGAAGATGTTGTTGTCGCCACCGGACAGGATCACCCCGGTAATGGCCGACAGCAGGGTCATTGGCACGATCAGGATCACCGCCAGGGGCAGGCTCCAGCTCTCGTATTGCGCCGCCAGCACCAGGAACGCCAGCAGCACACACAGCGGGAACACGAACAACGCAGTGTTGCCAGAAAGAATCTGCTGGTAGGTCAGGTCGGTCCACTCGTAGGTCATGCCGTTGGGCAGTTCTTCCTTGAGCAGTTTTTCGATCGCTTGTTCGGCCTGGCCGGAGCTGTAGCCGGGGGCTGCGGCACCGTTGATTTCAGCGGTGATGAAGCCGTTGTAGTGCATCACACGGTCCGGCCCCGAGGTGTCGCTGACCTTGATGAAGGTCGCCAGCGGGATCATCTCGCCTTTGTTGTTGCGCACTTTCAGCTGGCCGATCTGGTCTGGTTCGAGGCGGAATTGCTGCTCGGCCTGGACGTTGACTTGATAGGTGCGACCGAAGCGGTTGAAGTCGTTGGCATACAGCGAACCCAGGTAGATCTGCAGGGTGTCGAAGATGTCACTGACGGCCACGCCATGGGTCTTGGCTTTTTCCCGGTCGATGGCGGCATCGACCTGGGGCACGTTCACTGTGTAGCTGGTGAACAGGCCAGCCAGTTCCGGCACGTTATGGCTCTTGTTGATGATGTTCATGGTTTCTTTGTACAGCTCGTCGTAACCCAGGTTGCCGCGGTCCTCGATCTGCAGGCGGAACCCGCCGATGGTGCCCAGGCCCTGTACCGGCGGCGGTGGGAAGATCGCCATGTAGGCTTCCTGGATGTCGGCGTATTGGCCATTCAACGCGCCGGCAATCGCCCCGGCCGACTGGCTCGGGTCCTTGCGTTCATCGAAGGGCTTGAGGGTGACGAACACGATCCCGGCGTTGGGGCTGTTGGTGAAACCGTTGATCGACAGGCCCGGGAAGGCCACCGCGGCTTCCACGCCCGGCTGCTTGAGCGCCATGTCGGACATGCGCTTGATCACTTCTTCGGTGCGGTCCAGGCTCGCCGCATCCGGCAACTGGGCGAAGGCCACCAGGTACTGCTTGTCCTGGGCCGGGACAAAACCGGTAGGGGTGTTGGAGAAGCCGAAGAAGGTCAGCACCATCAGCCCGGCGTACAGGACCAGGGCAATCCCGCTGCTGCGGATAACCCGGGTCACGGTGCCGACATAACCATGACTGGCGCGGTCGAAGAAGCGGTTGAACGGACGGAACAACCAGCCGCCAAACAACCTGTCCAGGACCCGTGAGAAGCGGTCCTTCGGCGCGTCATGACTCTTGAGCAGCACGGCAGCCAGGGCCGGCGACAGGGTCAGCGAGTTGAACGCCGAGATCACGGTCGAGATGGCAATGGTCAGGGCGAACTGTTTATAGAACTGCCCAGTCAAGCCGGAGATGAACGCGGCCGGGATAAACACCGCACACAGCACCAGCGCCGTGGCAATGATCGGGCCGGTCACTTCGCGCATGGCGCGCTTGGTGGCTTCCACCGGTGTCAGCCCCAGGCCAATGTTACGTTCGACGTTTTCCACCACCACGATGGCGTCATCGACCACGATACCGATGGCCAGCACCAGGCCGAACAGCGACAGCGCGTTGAGGGAGAAGCCGAACAGGTGCATCACGGCAAATGTGCCGATCAGCGAGACCGGTACTGCCACCAGCGGAATGATCGAGGCGCGCCAGGTCTGCAGGAACAGGATCACCACCAGCACTACCAGGATCAGTGCTTCGAACAGGGTGTGCACCACCGCTTCGATGGAGCCACGGACGAAGATCGTCGGGTCATAGACGATGCTGAAGTCCATGCCTTCAGGGAAGTTCTTCTTCAGCTCCGCCATTTTCTCGCGAACCTGATTGGAGATTTCGATGGCGTTGGAGCCCGGACGCTGGAAGATCGGGATCGCCACCGCCGGGTCGTTGTTCAGCAGCGAGCGCAAGGCGTATTGGCTGGACCCCAGCTCGATTCGGGCGATGTCCTTCAGACGGGTGATTTCACCGTCGTCGCCGGCGCGAATGATGATGTTCTCGAACTCTTCCTCGCTGACCAGACGGCCTTGGGTATTGACCGAGAGCTGGAACGCGGTGGCATTCGGTGCGGGCGGCGCACCCAGGGCACCGGCGGCCACCTGGCGGTTCTGTTCGCGAATCGCGGTGACCACGTCGGTCGCGGTCAGGTTGCGCGAAGCGGTCTTGTTCGGATCGAGCCAGACCCGCAGCGAGTAGTCGCCCATGCCGAACAGCTGCACGTCACCGACACCGCCCAGGCGCGCCAGCTCATCCTTGATGTTGAGCAGGGCGTAGTTGGACAGGTAGAGCATGTCGTAGCGTTTGTCCGGCGAGGTCAGGTGCACGACCATGGTCAGGTCGGGCGAGGCCTTGTCCACCGTGATGCCGATCCGGGTCACTTCTTCCGGCAGCTTGGGCTCGGTACGGGTGACGCGGTTCTGCACCTGCACCTGGGCGTTGTCCAGGTCGGTGCCCAGGGCAAAGGTGATGGTCAGGGTGATCTTGCCGTCGGCGGTGGACTGCGAGGACATGTACAGCATGTTCTCGACGCCAGTGATGGCTTGTTCCAGGGGGGCTGCGACGGTTTCACCGATGACCTTGGGGTTGGCGCCGGGGAAGTTGGCGCGCACCACCACGGTCGGCGGTACCACTTCCGGGTATTCGCTGATCGGCAACTGGAACAGCGAGATGCTGCCGGCGATCAGGATCAGCAGCGACAGCACGGCGGCGAAGATCGGCCGTGAAATGAAGAACTGGGAAAAATTCATTGGAGTCTGTATCCCTTAACCGCGTGGAGTCGCAGCGGCGAGCTTCACAGCCGTACCCGGCGCACCCTTGGCAGGCGCGACTTGGGGCAGGTTGCTGGCTTCAAGCGCCTGGCGTTGTTGGGCGAGGGCGGCGAGGGTTGCCTGGCTGGCCATCTGCACCACTTCAGGGGTGACCGGCGAGCCTGGGCGCACCCGTTGCAAACCCTTGACGATGATCGTGTCGTCCTTGTTCAGGCCACTGCGCACGATGCGCAGGCCTTCGATCTTCGGCCCCAGTTCGACGGCGCGGTACACCGACTTGTCGCCGTCCATCACCAGTACGAACTTCTTGCCCAGGTCGGTTCCCACCGCTTCGTCGGTGATCAGCACCGCCGAGTAGGTGCCACTGCCCACCAGCTTCAGGCGTGCGTAGAGGCCGGGGGTGTATTCGCCCTTGCTGTTGTCGAACACCGCACGACCACGAATGGTGCCGGTCTTGGGGTTGACCTGGTTGTCCATGAAGTTCATCTGGCCCTGGTGCGGGTTGCCGTCTTCGTTGGACAGCCCCAGGTACACCGGAGTGGTCTGGCCACGCTGACCCTGGCGAGCCAGCTGGCTGTACTTGAGGAACACTCGCTCGTCGGCGTCGAAGTAGGCGTAGACCTTGTCGGTGGAAACCACGCTGGTCAGCGGCGTGACATCGGCGGTCACCAGGTTGCCGGCGGTGATTTCGGCACGGCTGACGCGGCCACTGATGGGCGCGGTGACGCGGGTGAAGCTCAGGTTCAGTCGGGCCAGGTCCAGTTGCGCCTGGATCGCGCCCACTGCGGCGCGGGCTTCCTGGGCGGCACTGGTGCGCGAGTCGGCGAGCTCCGCCGAAATCGCGTTGCTGGTGCGCAGGCGCTCGCCGCGCTGGGCTTCGTTTTCGCTGCGGGTGGCATTGGCACGGCCTTGGGCAACCAGGGCTTCGAGGCGGCGGACCTCCGCCTGGAACGGACGCGGATCGATCTGGAACAGCAAGTCGCCCTTTTTCACCAGGGCGCCTTCGGTGAAAGCCACTTCATCGATCTGGCCAGATACGCGCGGGCGGATTTCCACGGTTTCCGGCGCTTCCAGGCGCCCGGTGAATTCGTCCCACTCGTTGACCGGTTGTTCCAGCACCTTGGCCACGCTGACTTTGGCGGCGGGCATGGTGGCGGCCGAGTCCGGGGTCTTGCCGCAGGCGCTCATCACCAGCACGGCGAGGGCGGCCAGGGGCAAGCGCAAATGTTTAAGAGACTGTTCCATGGATAGATCCGCCAATGTATTGAGATGGGCGGATGATGCTCGGCGAGTCTCTATCTCACGAATCGAATGAAGCAAAGGTAACTATCATTCGGAATGATATAAGCCTCGGGGCAGCCCTCTAGCCTAAGGCTTTTGTTAGGTTGCTATCAATATCATTGATGGCGCCGCAGCCCTCAAATCCCGGCCCTGGCCAGTCCCCAGAAAGCAGTAAACGCTCTAATCCGGGCATCTTAGACCAATGAATAAGCGCTCATGAGTGTTATTCCGAACACCATGTGTGATATTTTGCCCGCCGTTCAAGGTTTTACTGCATGCAGTGCTTTGATGACGAACGCTGCGTGGATTCTGCAATAACTATAAATAGCGAGAATTGTTCATGAGCAAGACCCCTTACGCCGTGGCCGACGAGCCACACGAGGCGAGCCATGCCGAGTCTTCCGGGCTGGAAGTCAAACGCCTGACCTTCGTCGAGGCGGTGGCAATGATTGTCGGCACCAACATCGGCGCCGGCGTGCTGTCGATGGCCTACGCCAGCCGCAAGGCCGGCTACATGCCGCTGCTGTTCTGGCTGGCGGTCGCCGGCATCTTCACCACCATCTCCATGCTGTATGTCTCGGAAACCGCCTTGCGCACCCGCCGTCACCACCAATTGAGTGGCCTGGCCCAGCGCTACGTCGGCTCCTTCGGGGCCTGGGCGATTTTCCTCTCGGTAGCGGTCAACAGCATCGGCGCGCTCGTGGCCTACATGAGCGGCAGCGGCAAGGTGCTCAGCGAGTTTTTCGGCATCAGCCCGGCACTCGGCAGCCTGCTGTTCTTCCTGCCTGCAGCGCTGGTGCTGTACCTGGGTCTGAAGGCCATCGGCAAGGGTGAGAAGTTCATCAGCATCGGCATGCTCAGCATGACCCTGGTGCTGGTCATTGCCACGCTGGTCCACGACAACACCCGGTTCGCCAACCTGCTGGAAGGCGATTGGGTCTACATGATCCCGGTGTTCAACATTGCCGTGTTCTGTTTCTCGGCCCAGTACGTGGTCCCGGAAATGGCGCGTGGTTTCAGCCACGCACCCAAGCGCCTGCCGCTGGCGGTGATCACCGGGATGCTGATTACCTTTATTTTGCTGGCGATGGTGCCGATGTCGGTGATCGCCCTGACCGGTCTGGAAAACCAGAGTGAAGTCGCGACCCTGGCCTGGGGCCAGGCGCTGGGGCAGTGGGCGTTCTACACCGCCAACACCTTTGCCCTGTGCGCGATGATGACGTCCTACTGGGGCCTGGGTGGCAGCTTCCTGACCAACATCTTCGACAAGTTCCAGAGCCTGGGCTCGGAGAGCAACCCCAAGACCCGCCTGATGGTCTTGGCCATTGTCTGCGTGCCGCCGTTTATCCTGGCCTACAGCGGCATGGTCGGCTTCGTCAGCGCCTTGTACTTTGCCGGGGTTTTCAGCGGGGTGATCCTGTCGATCATGCCGATCCTGATGCTACGCTCGGCACGCAAGAACGGCGACATCGTCCCGGCCTGGCAATGCGGCTGGATTGCCCATCCGCTGATCCAGGTCACGGTAGTGGTGCTGTACCTGATCAGCATGGCCTACGCCATCTGCGCGGCACTGGGTTGGTTGCCTGCCAGCTGGTAGGGTTTTGCGGCTACGCCAGTTGAGATAAAAAACGCCCCGACAGGTCGGGTAATGCTGTTCAGTTAAGTGAGTGCAGTACCTTGTAGGAGCGAGCTTGCTCGCGAAAAACGTCAACGATAACGCGTGTATTCAGTATAAACGCGGCGTCTTTGAGTTTTTCGCGAGCAGGCTCGCTCCTACAATGGTCGGCGTCGCTTAACTGAACAGCATTACCCGACCTGTCGGGGCGTTGTTGTTTTTGCGCGAGACACATCAGTAGCCGCTGTCGAGCCCGCGAGGCTGCGTCGGCGGCAGCAGGATGGCAATACCGCTAGAGGGCTTTTTCCCGGCAATGCAGCAGGGCTTCGCGGATCATTGCGCTGACCAGGGGCGCGGACACGCCGAGGTCCCTGGCGATGTCCTTCTGCTTCATGCCATGGATGCGGCACATCTCGAATACATAGCGGGTGCGCTCGGGAAGGTCGGCCAGTGCGCCGCACACCCGCTCCAGCAGTTGCTGGTCGGAAACCAGGGCTTCCGGGGTTTCGGCGTGGTGCGCAGGCGCCTCGTTGCTATCGCTGTCCTGGCATATCAGGCGCTCCTCGAACTGGCGTCGACGGTAATGGTCGATCGACAGGTTGCGCACGACGCGGGTGAGGTAGGACGCCTGGGACCGGATCTGCTCGTTGTCACCCGCATCGTCGACCTTCATGAAGGCTTCATGAACGATGTCTTCGGCGTGACTGCGGCACCCGGTGATCCGGGCTGCGAGACCGATCAGGCGTGAACGCTGGTCATAAAACACCTCAAGCAAGGGGGAACCATTTCTGGCTGCATCGATTTTTTGCATGAGGCACCTGATGAATTCTTGGTAGTACGCCAGCGAGGGTGAAAAATCTAATACTATTAAGAACTATTTGCAACAACTCCCTAAATCAATCTCCACCTGGTCATGATCCAAGGCCGCAAAAGCACCGTCTGAAGTTATTTCTCTGTCATTCGTCGATCTAGGAAACCGCGAGACAGGGCGTCATGCCCCTCGCATTGACTCCACAGATCGAGGAATTGCAAATGGCTTTCGACCGCGAAGATGCAACGTTCAAAGTACTGGTCAACGCAGAGGAGCAGTATTCGCTGTGGCCCGACTACAAGGCAGTGCCTGCGGGCTGGCGTGAGGCGGGGAAAAGCGGCCTGAAGCAAGACTGCCTGGACTACATCGAGTCGGTCTGGACCGACATGCGCCCCCTCAGCCTGCGTCAGCACATGGACGGGCAGGCCGGCCGGTGAGCGTTTTGCTGACCCTGTTCTGCCTACCCTATGCGGGCGCCAGTGCCATGAGCTATGCACGCTGGCGTCGTAGCGCACCGGCCTGGCTGGACATTCGTCCGCTCGAGCTGCCGGGGCGGGGCAGCCGTGCCGGCGAGCCGCTGGCGAGCGACCTGGTCGACCTGGCCGCGCAACTGGCCCGCGAGCTGCGCGGTGAAACCTATCGGCATTACGCGCTGTTCGGCCACAGCATGGGCTCGCTGCTGGCGTTCGAACTGGCCTGTGCCCTGCGTGCGCAGGGCTTGCCGGCGCCTCGTGCATTGCTGGTGTCTGGCGGCTCGGCCCCCGCGCACCGCGATTACCTGCGCTTTCGCCAACCCCTGGGCGATGAGCAACTGATGGCCGAGTTGGCCTCCCTGCAAGGCACGCCTATTGAGGCCCTGCAAGACCCCGAACTGATGCGCCTGGCGCTGCCTGTGCTGCGCGCCGACTTCCTGCTGTGCGGCCGCTATCGCTATCAGCCGACGGCGCCCCTGCAGTGTCCGGTGCATGTGCTGGCCGGCACTGAGGATCGTGCCAGCCAGGCGCAACTGCTGGCCTGGCGCGAGCATGCCGGTGCAGGTTTCAGTCTCGAACTGTTCGCCGGTGGTCACTTCTTCATCCAGGAGCAGGAGCGGGCGGTGCTCGACCACCTGATTGCCTGCCTGGCGGCCACGTTGCCTGGCGCTGCCGCTGTGCGCCCTGACTCTCACTTTCTTTGCAAAGGTGCGACATGACAGTCCTCCATACGTCTCTGGTTGACGCGCTGAGCGCGCACGCGGTGCGGCGCGGTGACAAGCCGGCGGTGCATTTTCTCCTCGACGGCGAAGCGCAGCGCCTGACGCTGACCTATGCCGAGCTCGACCGCCGGGCCCGTGAGCTGGCGGCAGTGCTATCACGCCATGCCGGCGTCGGTGAGCGGGCGCTGTTGCTGATGCAGAGCGGTCCGAGCTATGTGGTGTCGTTCTACGCCTGCCTGTACGCAGGCATCATCGCCGTGCCGGCATTGCCGCCCGAGTCGTTGCGCCAGTACGAACTGAGCCGGGTGCGCTCGATCCTCGACGATGCCCAGCCAAGCCTGGTGCTGACCGAGGAGCATCTGCGCGAGTCGCTGGTACAGGCCTTCGCCCAGAGGTTGCCGACCACCCTGTCCGTCGACGCGCTGGATGCATCGACACTGCAGGGCAGCGCCAACTGGCCGGTGCGGCAACCGGCCAACGAGGACATTGCCTTCCTGCAATACACCTCCGGCTCCACCGCGACCCCCAAGGGTGTGGAAGTCAGCCACGGCAACCTGGTCGCCAACGAACAGATGATGCTCGGTTGCTTCGACCTGCGTGAAGACGACACCTTCGTCAGTTGGCTGCCGCTGTACCACGACATGGGGCTGATCGGCTGTCTGTTGCTCTCGGTCTATCGGGGCGCGAGCCTGGTCCTGATGTCGCCGCGGCACTTCGTCGAGCGGCCTGCGCGTTGGCTCGAAGCGATCAGTCACTATCGCGCGAGCCACAGCGGTGCCCCGGACTTTGCCTTCCGCCTGGCCGCCGAGCGGGTCAATCAAAGCGTGCTGGCCAAGCTCGACCTGAGCTGCCTGCGCGTGCTGTTTTCCGGTTCCGAGCCGGTGCGCCAGGACAGCCTGCAAGCCTTCGCCCAGCACTTCGCGCCTTGCGGGTTCAAGCCGGCGGCGTTCTTGCCGTGCTATGGGCTGGCCGAGGCCACCCTGTTCGTCGCCGGTACCACCGCTGCGGAGCACTTCGTCAGTGCCAGTTTCGACAGCCATGCGCTGGGCGAACACCGCGCCGAGCCGGGGCAGGGCAGCTTGCTGGTCAGCAGCGGCATCCTGCACGAAGGGCTGCAGGTGATGCTGGTGGATCCGCACACCGGCGACATCCAGCCGGACAGCCATATCGGCGAGATCTGGACCAGTGGCGACAGCGTCGCTCGTGGCTACTGGCGCAACCCGCAGGCGAGCGCGCGGACGTTTGTCAGCCGTGAAGGGCGCACGTGGCTGCGGACCGGCGACCTGGGTTTCCTGCGCGGCAACCGCTTGTTCATCACCGGGCGCCTCAAGGACATGATCATTGTCCGTGGCCAGAATATTTACCCGCAGGACCTCGAGCGCGCCGTCGAATACAACGTCGAAGGCGCGCGCAAGGGCCGGGTCACGGCATTCGTGGTCGAGCAGGCTGACGGCGAGGGTATCGGGATCGCGGTCGAGATCGGCCGCACCACCCAACGCAAGATCAGCGCTGCACAACTGTGTGCGCAGATCGACCGAGTCGTGGCGGAGGTTTGTCAGCAGACGCCGGTATGGATTGCCTTGCTCAACCCCGGCGAACTGCCCAAGACCTCAAGCGGCAAACTGCAACGCTCCGCCTGCCGGCAGATGCTCGAACGCGCGGAGCTGGACTGCTTCCACCTGCGGCGCAACGACCAGCCGCTGGTGCGCGAGGGCCAGGCCTTGGTTGACGATCAGCAGCGACTGGTCGCGGCGGTCTGGGCCGAGGTGCTGGGACAAGATGAGATTTTTTGCGACGACAATTTCTTCGCCCTGGGCGGCAACTCCATTGCTGCCGCGCAGATTGTCGGACGCCTGCGTGAGCGCCTGGGGGTGAACCTGGCGCTGGCGAGCGTGTTCGACCACCCCGAGCTGGCTGGCTTTGCAACATCTCTGGCCCAGGCCGTTGCCGGCCACACCCAACCTGTCCTGAGCCCCAGCGTGACTGACGAACTGCTGCCGTCCTTTGCCCAGGAGCGCTTGTGGTTCGCCTGGCAGTTGGACCCCCACAGCTCGGTGTACAACGTGCCGCTGGCGCTGCACCTGCGTGGCCCGCTGGACGTCGATGCGCTACGTGCTGCGTTCGGCGCGCTGCAGCAGCGCCATGGGGTGTTGCGCACCACCTTTGCTGCGCAGGGCGAGGGTGTGCGCCTGCTGCTGCAGGAGACCCTGGCGCTGGAATTTGCCATTGACGATCTGTCCGACCTGTCGCCCGAGCAGCGTCTGGCCCAAGCTCGCCAGCGCGCCGCCGCGCACGCCCGGCAACCGTTCGACCTGAGTACCGGGCCCCTGCAGCGGGTGTGCGTACTGCGTCTGGATCAGCGCGAGCACGTGCTGTTGCTGACTACCCATCACATCGCGGTGGATGGCTGGTCAATGCGCAACCTGGTGGATGAACTGGAAGTGCTCTACACCGCCCGGTTGGCCGGCATCGACGCGCAACTGCCAGCGTTGACCGTGGGCTATGGCGACTTTGCCCGCTGGCAGCGCCAGCTGTTGGCCGGTCCCGAGCATGCCCGGCAGTTGGCTTACTGGCATCAAGCGTTGGCCGGCGAGCATAGCTGGCTGGAGCTGCATGGGCAGCGGCCCCGCAACAAGCAGGCGATGGCCGTCGGCGAACACTTCACCTTCAGTGCCGTGCAGACCAGCGCCTTGCGTGACTTCGCCAGGGCCCGCGCAGTCACGCCGTTCATGCTGCTGCTGGGGGCGTTCGCAGTCAGCCTGCGCGAGCAGAGCGGCCAGTCGCGTATCCGCCTGGGCAGCGACATCGCCAACCGCAGTCATCCGGCCACAGAGCCGTTGGTAGGGTTTTTCATCAATCAGTTGGTGCTGCAGGTTGATCTGGACCTGGCCGCCAGCACCGATGCCCTGCTGGAGCAGTGCCGGGGCGTAGTGCTGGGCGCCGCAGGGCACCAGGATTTGCCCTTCGAGCAACTGGTGGAAGCGCTGCGCCCGCCGCGTCGGGCCGGTCGCTCGCCGTTCTTCAGCATCAAGCTCAATTACCAGGAAGGCGAGCCACCGCTGCCGCGTCTGCGCGATGTGCGCGTGCAAGGGTTCGACGCCGGCCAACAGGCTGCCGAGCTGGACCTGATCCTCGGTTTCTACAGCAGTGCCAGCCGCCTCGAAGCGCGTTTCGAAATGCCCGAAGGGCTGTTCCAGCCTGGTGAAATTTCCCAGCTGTTCGCGCAGATCCAGGCCGTACTGCACTGCTGGCTGGGCAAGGCTGCGTTGACCCAGGCCGACCTGCTGGAAGCGGCCGCCCAGGTGCGGCGCGAAGCACGGGCGGTGGATAGCCAGCAGCGCCAGACCCTGCTCGCCAGCCAGCGCCCGATGCGCCGGCGCGCAGCGCAGCCGTCCACTCAACCGCACAGTGTCCAGGAGCAATGATGAGCGAGGTTAAAGTCACCGCACTGCCGACCATGGGTCGGGCACGCAGAAGCAT
Organism: Pseudomonas sp. P5_152; assembly: GCF_033989915.1. Taxonomy (NCBI): domain Bacteria; kingdom Pseudomonadati; phylum Pseudomonadota; class Gammaproteobacteria; order Pseudomonadales; family Pseudomonadaceae; genus Pseudomonas; species Pseudomonas sp. P5_152. The sequence goes on from NZ_JASFAH010000002.1 coordinate 5,777,703, forward strand.
CACCGCCAGCCAGGAGGAGCGGGTGGTGTTCACGCCCCTGCTCGAAGGGCACACGCTGCCACTGCTGTGTCGGCCACGGTTCGCCGGCACCGACCTGGTGGAATGGCTGGGGCAGCACCGCGAGCTGATCGAGGCGCGACTGCTGGAACACGGCGCGATCCTCCTGCGCGGATTTGATGTGGATGGCATCGATGGCTTCGATCGCTGCGTCCAGGCGATCTCCGGCGGCGCGCTCGAGTACCTGTTCCGGGCATCGCCACGGACCCAGGTGACCCGCCAGTTCAATATCTACAGCTCCACCGATTATCCGAGCAATGAACGGATTTTCCCCCACAACGAGCATTCCTATTCGCCGGTGTTTCCGCTGCACCTGTACTTCTATTGCGACCTGCCGTCGCTGACCGGTGGCGAAACCCCCTTGGGCGATACCCGCGCATTGTTACAACGCATCGACCCGGCCGTGCGCGAGGAATTCCGCCAGCGCCGGATCATGTACGTGCGCAACTACGGCGACGGTATGGGCCTGCCCTGGCAGACCGTGTTCCAGAGCGAGGACCGGGCGGAAGTCGAGGCGTATTGCGCGCGCATCGGTATCGAACCGCAGTGGAAGAACGGCAACCGCCTGCGCACCCGCCAGGTGGGGCCGGCCATCGTCCGTCACCCGCGTAGCGGCGAAGAGTTGTGGTTCAACCATGGCACGTTCTTCAACGCCCTGACCCTGCCGGAAACCCTGCGCGCGGCATTGATCACCGAGTTCGCCCCCGACGATCTGCCGCAGAACACCTTCTTTGGCGACGGCGCAGTGATCCCCGAGGAAACCATCCGCCACCTGCAACAGGCTTACCGCGACGTGATGGTCGAATTCCCCTGGCACCAAGGCGACGTGGTCCTGCTGGACAACATGCTGTCGCTGCACGCCCGTAATGCATTCACTGGCCCGCGCAAGATTCTCACCGCGATGGCAATTGCGCAGAAAAGCGCCGACCTGGCACTCGATTGAGGTTCCCCTACATGCAACTGCCTGCCCACCCAGAAGCTTTCCCTCTTTGCGCACAGCAAGGCGCCGTGCTCAGCCGCCAGGACCGTCTCGGTCGGCCGTTGAACGCCTTGGTCCGTGTGTCTATCGCTGGCGTTTGCCAGCCGTCACGGCTGCAGGCCGTGCTCGATGAGCTGCAACAGCGCCACGAAGTCCTGCGGACTCGCTACCTGCGCATCGACGGCTTGCGCCGCCCGGTGCAGGCGGTGGCGCAGGAGGTTCGGTCGCCGTTGTATTCGGCGCTGGCGGGGGAAGCCGATGAGGTGGTGCGCCGTGCCTTGGAGCAGGTCGCGTTCGCCGCCGCCGTGGTGCAAGAGGCCAGCGATGCCAATGGCTTCGTGGTGGTGCTGGGTGCGTCCCTGGCCAGCGTCGATGCCCAAGCCTTGCAGCAATTGGCCGAGGAGCTGCGACAAGGCTACAGCAGCCACTTGCCGGCCGCCGATGACGAGGCCCTGCAGTACATTGACTACGCCACCTGGCAAGGTGAACTGGTGGCTGCCGACCTCGGTGCGCAAGGCGCGAGCTATTGGCGCGGGGTGCAACAGACAGCGTTGCCACGCGGGCCGTTGCCGTTCGAACGAGACGTGCAGGCCAGCCGGGTCGAGCCGTTGCGGGTGCCTGCAGACGAATTGCTGCAGGCCTTGGACCAGCGCGCCGCAGCCCTGGGCATGCCGGCCGACGATCTGCTGTTGTGCCTCTGGGGTGGTTTCCTGTGTCGCTTGACCGAGCAGCCACAGGTAAACCTGACAGTGACCCTGGAGGGGCGCAACGAGCAGGTGCAAGGAATCCTCGGCCGCTTCGAGCGTCGCCTGCCGATCAACCTGGTGTATGCCGCCGATGCCAGCCTGGCGCGTACGCTGGAGGATCTGCGTGGGCGCCTGGACGAGGCCCGATCGTGGCTGGAATGCCTGGATGAAGGTGCCGTGGCCGGGCTCGACAGCGACGGCGGCTTTGGCTTCAGCGCTGAGTGTCGGCAGGTGGCGGGCGTCGAGGTGGAGCTCGATGCCTATGAATTGCCATTGCTGAGCCTGGGCCGGGAAGGCCGGATGCTGCGCCTGGAACATGCCGCCGAGCGCTTCGAACCCGCGGTGGCGGCGCTGTGGCTGGAGCAGTTCGGCGTCTTTGCCGGTTATGCGCTGACCGATCTCGAGCAGCGCCTGGCCCAGGTCAGCCTGCTGGGCGCCGCGGAGCGGGCGCGCATCGCCGCCTTCGAACTGGGCCCGGACATGCCCCTGGCATCGCCGGGGCTGTTGCACCGTCTGTTCGAGGCGCAAGTTGCGCGCAAGCACAACCAACTGGCGGCGCGCCAAGGCGACGAGACCCTCGATTACGCCACGCTGGAGCAGCGTGCCAACCAACTCGCCCATGCCTTACAGGCCGTGGGCGTGGGGCGTGAGCGGATCGTCGGGGTGTATGCACGGCGTTCACTGTCCGCCCTGGTGGCGATGCTGGGGATCCTCAAGGCCGGTGGCACCTATCTGCCGCTGGACCCGGACTACCCGGCCGAGCGCCTGAGCTTCATGCTCGCCGATGCCGGCGCGTCGTGCCTGCTGACCCTGGACCCCCTCGACAGCGAACTGCGCCTGCCAGCCGGGCTGGCGGTGCTGTCCCTGGCATCGGACTCGGTCATCTGGCAGGGGCCGGACGCACCTGTGCCAGTGACGGTGAGCGGCGATGACCTGGCCTATGTCATCTATACCTCTGGCTCCACCGGCACGCCCAAGGGCGTTGCCGTCAGCCATGCCAACGCCCTGGCCTCGACCCTGGCACGTTTCGTCCACTACCAGGCACCAGTGGAGTCGTTCCTCTTGCTCTCGTCGTTGTCGTTCGACAGTTCCGTCGCCGGGCTTTTCTGGACCCTGGGCCAGGGTGGCTGCCTGCACCTGCCCACACCCGGGCAAGCCAAGGACCCGCGGGCCATAGCGCAACTGCTGGGTGAACAGCGGATTTCCCACTACCTGGCATTGCCCGGCCTGCACGGCGAAGTGCTGGAACACCTGGGCGAGCAGCGCCTGCGCGTGGTGGTGGTCGCCGGCGAGGCGTGCACGCCGGCCTTGGTCGCGCGGCATTCCCAGCGACTGCCCGACACCTTGTTGAGCAACGAGTACGGGCCGACCGAAGGCAGCGTCTGGTGCAGCGCCTGGAACGCCGACCTGGGGCCGGTGACCATCGGCCGCCCGGCGCCGGGAATGCGCATGCTGTTGCTGGACGCCCAGCTGGAGCCCGTGCCGATCGGTCAGATTGGCCAGCTGTATGTCGCAGGGCCGGGGGTCACCCGTGGCTACCTGGATCGCCCGGCACTGACCGCTGAACGCTACCCGACGCTTGCCGATGGCAGTCGGGGCTATTGCACCGGCGACCTGGCGCGCTGGCGCACCGACGGCCAGTTGGAGTTCCTTGGGCGAATCGACGCCCAGGTGAAGATTCGCGGGTTCCGCATCGAGCCCGGCGAAGTGGAAGCCGTGCTGGCGGGTTGTGCAGGGGTCAGCGAGGCGGCGGTGGTGGTTCGTGAAACGGCCAGTGGCGCGCAATTGCTGGCGTTTGTGGTGGCCCGCGTACAGGGCGCCGAGGAACCGCTTGCCGAGCGCCTGCTTGCCCAACTGGCACAGCGGCTGCCGGCGCACCTGATTCCGAGCGCTGTGCACCAACTGGAACGCCTGCCGTTGATGCCCAACGGCAAGGTAGACCGCCGTGCACTGTCGGCCGAAGCCGTCGTCGAGCAGGCCTACCAGGCACCGCAGACTGAACTGCAACGCATCCTCGCTGGTGTCTGGCAGGACGCGCTGGGGGTTGAGCGGGTCGGCCTGCAAGACAACTTCTTCGCCCTCGGCGGTCACTCGCTGCTGGCCACCCGCTTGCGCGCGCGCCTGGCGGAACAACTGGGCATCGAACTGCCGTTACGGCTGTTCTTCGAGGGCGAAACCCTCGAGCGTTTCAGCGCCAAGGTCGCCCAATTGCAACAAGCCCCCGGCAATGACCTGGATGCGCTGGAAAATCTGTTTGCCGAAGTGGAGGCACCATGACTGTCGCCGATCGTTTGCTCGCCCTGGCCCGGCGCTTCGCCGAACTCGACCCGGCCGCGCGTCGCCAGCTGGGTGAGAAGCTCAAGTCCCAGGGCATGAGCATTGAAAGCCTGCCGATTCCACCGCGCCCGGACAATGCTTCAGCACTGGCGGCGTCCTATGCGCAGCGTCGCTTGTGGACTCTTTGGCAACTGGACCGGGAGTCGGCCGCCTATAACCAGGCAGGCGTGCTGCACCTGCAAGGTGAGCTGGACGAGGCGGCATTGCAGGCGGCGCTCCACAGCCTGGTCGCCCGCCATGAAATCCTGCGCACCCGCTTTGCCGAGGTTGATGGCGAGCTGTCGCAAGTGATCCAGGCCCCCGTAGCGCAGGCCTGGCCAGTCCTCGATCTGCGCGCCATGGCCGATCCTGATGCGGCCCTGGCCACGGCTTTGCAAGACGCTGCCGGGCAAGCGTTTGACCTCTATCAAGGGCCGTTGCTGCAGTTCACCCTGGTACGTTTGGGCGAGCAGCGTCACGCCTTGTTGCTGGCGTTGCACCACATCGTTTCCGATGGCTGGTCAATGCAGATCCTGCTCGGCGAACTCGCGCAGGGCTATGCCGCCTACCTGCAGGGGCAGGCCCCGCAGTTGGCGGATTTGCCAGTGCAATATGCCGACTACGCGCTGTGGCAACGCAATTGGCTGGAAGCCGGCGAGGGCGAGCGCCAACTGGCCTATTGGCGCCAGACCCTGGGCGAGCGTCCGCCGATCCTCGAACTGCCGGCCGATCATGCGCGACCGGCGCAAATGAGCTTTCGCGGCGCGAGCCTGGGCTTTGAACTGGAACCGGCACTGAGCGCGCGCCTCAAGGCGCTGGCCGCTGCCAGTGGTTGCAGCGTGTTCATGCTGTTGCTGGCCGCCTTCAAGGTCCTGCTGCACCGTTATACGGCGCAACAGGAACTGCTGGTGGGGGTACCGGTGGCCAACCGTCAGCGCCAGGAAGTCCAGGGGCTGATCGGCTTTTTCGTCAATACCCAGGTGTTGCGCAGCGAACTGCAGCCGCGCCTGGCGTTCCGCTCCGTGCTCGACGCGGTCCGGCAGACGGTCATCGCCGCCCAGGACTGCCAGGACCTGCCGTTCGAGGAACTGGTGGACGCCCTCGGTGTAGAGCGCAGCCTGAGCCGCAACCCGCTGTTCCAGGTGATGTTCAATCACGAGCAGCGCAGCACTGCCGAACTCTCCGGCATGCCCGGCTTGCAGGCCCGGCTGCAGGTGGCTACGCCGCAGATGGCCAAGTTCGACCTCAGCCTCGATACCGAGGAAGACGCCAATGGCGTGCTCAGTGGTGCCTTCACCTATGCCACCGACCTGTTCGATGCCGCGCGGATCGAGCGCATGCGCGGGCATTTCCTGCGTCTGTTGCACGACTGCGCCGAGCGTCCTGACGCGGCGATCGGCGACCTCACGCTGCTTGACGCCGATGAGCGCCAGCAGGTGCTGGATGGCTGGAACGCCACCGCGGTCGATTACGCTCAGCCGCAATGCCTGCAGGTGTTGCTGCAGGCGCAGGCGCTCGCTACACCCGAGGCTACGGCGCTGATCGTCGGCGATCGGCAACTTAGCTACGGCGAACTCAACGCTGCCGCCAACCGCCTGGCGCATTACCTGCGCTCGCGCGGCGTCGGCCCGGAGCATTTGGTCGGGGTGTTCGCCGAGCGTTCGCTGGAGATGGTGGTCGGTCTGCTCGCCGTGCTCAAGGCCGGCGCTGCCTACTTGCCGCTGGAGCCGGACCAGCCTGACCAGCGCCTCGCCTACATGCTTGAGGACAGCGGCGCCAAACTGCTGCTGACCCAGGAGCATCTGCTGGCGCGCCTGCCAGCCAGCGATCGCCAGGTGCTGTGCCTGGACCGCGACGCTGCGCTGTTTGCCGAGTACCCGGTGGATGACCCGGACCTGCTCAATCACCCCGATCAGCTCGCCTATAGCATCTACACCTCCGGCACCACCGGCCGGCCAAAAGGGGCGGGCAACAGTCACGCCGCGCTGTGCAATCGCCTGCAATGGATGCAGGCCACTTTTGCCCTCGATCAGCACGACCGGGTGCTGCAAAAGACGCCGTTTGGTTTCGACGTCTCGGTGTGGGAGTTCTTCTGGCCGCTGATGACCGGCGCGACCCTGGTCATGGCGGCTCCCGGCGCCCATCGCGATCCGGCCGAGCTCAAGGCGATCATCGCCGGGCACGGCATCAGCGTCCTGCACTTCGTGCCGTCCATGCTGCAAGCCTACCTGGCCTCTGAGTCCCTGGCCGACTGTCCGCGCTTGCGCCTGGTGATGTGCAGCGGCGAAGCCTTGCCCGTGGATCTGCAGCAGCGCTTCCTGGCGCAGAGCAACGCCGGCCTGCACAACCTTTATGGCCCCACCGAGGCGGCCATCGACGTCAGCCATTGGGCTTGCCATGACACCCCGGGCCTGCACAGCGTGCCTATTGGCCGGCCGATCGCCAACCTGCGCCTGTACGTGCTCGATGGACAATTGTTGCCGGTGGCCAAAGGTGTGCCGGGCGAGCTGTACATCGGCGGTGTTGGCTTGGCTCGGGGTTACCTGGGACGTCCCGGGCTGACTGCCGAGCGTTTTATCGCCGATCCGTTCGGCCAGGGCAGCCGGCTGTACCGTACCGGTGACCTGGCGCGCTGGCGTGACGATGGTGCGATCGAATACCTGGGACGTATCGACCATCAGGTAAAAATCCGTGGCTTGCGCATCGAGCTGGGGGAGATCCAGGCGCGTCTGCTGGAACACCCAGCGGTCAGCGAAGCGGTGGTGGTAGTGGCGCAAGCGACAGCCGGCAGCAAGCAATTGCTCGGCTATGTGGTCGCGGCTGCCGACGACGGCCTGGCAGACGCCCTGCGTCTGCGCTTGGGTGAAGCACTGCCGGAGTACATGGTGCCGGCGCAGATCATCGTGTTGACGCAGATGCCCTTGAGCGCCAACGGCAAGCTCGACCGCAAGGCCTTGCCGGAACCGGTGCGCAAGGTCCGCACCCTGGACGCGCCACAAGGGCCGGTGGAGCAGGCGCTGGCGACGATCTGGAGCCAGTTGCTGGGTGTCGATGAGATCGACGCCCAGGATAATTTTTTCGAACTCGGTGGCGACTCCATCATCGCCATCCAGGTCGCCAGCCGCGCCCGGTTGGCCGGTTGGCAGGTCGGTCCGCGGGATCTGTTCCGCCACCAGACCTTGCGCCAACTGGCGCAGGTGGCCACGGCGCTGGGCCAGCAACGCGAAGGTGCTGCACGCCCGGTGCCGGGCGTTATCGCCCTGACGCCAGTGCAACAAAGGTTCTTCGCCACGCCCATGGTCCAGCGTCAGCACTGGAACCAGTCGTTGCTGCTGACCGTGGCAACGCCGCTGGCGGTGGCGCAACTGGAACAGGCGCTCACTACCCAGGTCGCTCATCACGATGCCTTGAACCTGCGTTGGCACCAGGAGCCTGCGGGCACCTGGCATGGCGCCTACGCGGCGCCCACCGGGGTCGAGGTCTGGAGCCGCGAGGCGGCGGATGCCGACGCCCTGGCGCTGCTCGTCAACCAGGCGCAACGCAGCCTGGACCTGACGCACGGTCCACTGTTACGGGCCGTGTTGATCGACCTGAAAGGCGCTGGCCAGCGCCTGTTCCTGGCGATTCATCACCTGGTCGTGGACGGCGTTTCCTGGCGCATCCTGCTCGAAGACCTGCAGCAATTGCTGGCCGATAGCACTGCGGCGTTGCCGCGGCGCAGCCATGCCTTCGGTGAGTGGACGGGTTTTCTGGCGCAGCGCGCGCAGCACAGCGAGGTGCTGGCGCAAATGCCCTGGTGGCTGGCGCAACTGGGCGAGGTTGCGGCCAGCTTCCCGGGGGCGCGCCACGCTGGCCCGGCCGCGGTCAGTGAGGCCGTGACGCTGACCTTGGAGTTGGACCAGACCCAGACCCGCCAACTGCTGCGCGATGCCCCGGCGGCCTATCGCACCCAGGTCAACGACCTGCTGCTGTGTGCCCTGGCCCGGGCCTGGTGGCGCTGGAGCGAACAGGGCGAACTGTTGGTAGAGCTGGAAAGCCATGGCCGCGAGGAACATCTGGCTAACCTGGACCTGAGTCGGACCGTCGGCTGGTTCACTTCTACCTATCCTGTGCGGCTCCAGGCCGGCGCTGACCTGGGCCAATCGCTCAAGGCCACCAAGGAACAACTGCGTCGGGTGCCGGACGGCGGGCTGGGCTTCGGCTTGCTGCAACAGTTGGCACCCGCGCAGGTGCGGGCGCAGTTGGCGGCGCGGCCGGTGCCGCGCATCACCTTCAACTATCTGGGCCAGTTCGATACCAGCTTTGACGCTGGCCTGCTGCGCCGTGCGACGGAGCCTTGCGCAGACAGCCTGGACCCGGCGGCGCCGTTGTCCAATTGGCTGTCGATCGACGGCGGGGTGAACGACGGTCGCCTGCAGTTGGCCTGGACCTTCAGCCCACAGCAACTCGACGCGGCGCGGCTGGCCGAACTGGTGGCACTGTATGAGGCCGAACTGTTGGCGCTGGTCGCCCATTGCCTGACGCCAGGCGTCGGCGGTGCGACGCCGTCGGACTTCCCCTTGGCGACCCTTGACCAAGCGCAACTGGATGCCCTGGCGCTGCCGCTGAGCCAGGTTGAAGACCTCTACCCGCTGTCGCCGATGCAGCACGGCATGCTGTTCCACAGCCTGTATCAACCGGGCGATGGCAGCTACATCAACCAGGTGCGCATGGATGCCGAAGGCCTCGATCCGCAGAGTCTGCGTGCCGCCTGGCAAGCGTCCCTGGACAGCCATGGCGTGCTGCGCAGTGGATTTGTCAGTCCGGCGAGCGGGGTACCGTTGCAGGTCATCATGGGTGCTGTCGCGCTGGACTGGAGCGAGGCCGAGGCGGGTGATATCGAAGCCCTCGCCGAGGCCGAGCGCCGTCCCTTCGACCTGCTGCGTCCACCCTTGATGCGGCTGCTGCTGGTGCAGACCGGCACCGACCGGCATCACTTGATCTGGACCTGCCATCACTTGCTGCTCGACGGTTGGAGCCAGGCCCAGTTGTTCGCCGAGGTGATGCAGCGCTATGCCGGGCAAGCGCTGCCGACCCCTGTGGGGCGCTATCGTGACTATATTGCCTGGTTGGCCGGCAACCCTGCGGCCGCCAGCGAGCGCTTCTGGCGCGAGCAGTTGGCGCCGCTGCAGTCGCCCACCTCGCTGGCGGCGGCTATTGCCCTGGAAAATCCCGGGCAAGGCACCGCCGAGCATCGCTCGCAGCTGTCCAGCGCGACCAGCGAGCGGCTGCGCCAATTCGCCCGCCAGCGCAAGGTCACCCTCAGCAGTCTGCTGCAGGCTGCCTGGCTGTTGCTGCTGCAGCGCTACACCGGCCAGGCGTGCGTGGCCTTCGGCGCCACCGTCGCCGGGCGTCCGGCCGAGTTGCCGGGGATCGAGCAGCAACTGGGGCTGTTCATCAATACCTTGCCGGTGGTTGCCAGCCCGCACCCACAGCTCACCGTCGGCCAATGGCTGGACCACGTCCAGGCTTTGGGCCTGGCGGTGCGCGAGCATGAACACTCGGCGCTGTATGACATTCAACGCTGGGCCGGGCAGGGCGGGCAGAGCCTGTTCGAGCAGATCCTGGTGTTCGAGAACTACCCGCTCGACAGCGCGTTGTTGAGTGGCCAGGGCGACGGCCCACGGTTCTCCAATCTGCTCAGCCGCGAGCAGGGCAATTACCCACTGATGCTGCTGGTCAACCAGGGCGACTCGTTGGCGTTCTGCTACAGCTATGACCGTGCCCGCTTCGATAGCGCGGCGATCGAGCGCCTCGACGGCCACCTGCAGCAGCTGTTGCTGGCGATCAGCGAGGACGCCAGCCTGCGTTTGGGGCAACTGCCGTTGCTGGGCGCCAGCGAACGGGCAGCGGTATTGGCTGCCGGCGCTGCCCGCGACCACGGGGTAACCGATTTTGACCTGGTGCAACAATTCGAGCGCCAGGCCGCCCGTGTGCCGCAGACGATTGCGCTGCGCCAGGCAGATCTGTGCCTGAGCTACGCCGAACTGAATCGCCAGGCCAATCGCTTGGCTCACCGCCTGCAAGCCGCGGGCGTGGGTCCGGATGTGTTGGTGGGCGTGTGCCTGGAACGCGGGCCGCAGCTCCTGGTGGCCTTGCTGGCCGTGCTCAAGGCCGGCGGCGCCTACGTGCCGCTGGACCCTGAGTTCCCGGCCGAACGCTTGCGGCACATGCTCGATGACAGCGGCGCTGCGCTGTTGCTCAGCGAGACCGCGTTGCAGCCCGCGTTGCAGGCGCTGGGCACGGTCGCCGAGTGCTGGTGGCTGGATCAACTGGAGGAGCAAGGCCGCGACAGCAACCCAACTCCGTTGGCCGGCGGCGAGCACTTGGCCTACGTGATCTACACCTCTGGCTCTACCGGCAAACCCAAGGGCGTGGCCGTGCGCCGTGCCGGGCTGGGCAACTTCCTGGCGAGCATGGCCCAGGCGCCGGGGCTGGAGCAGAACGGTCGATTGCTGGCCCTGACCTCGCTGTCGTTCGACATCGCGGTACTGGAGCTGTATTTGCCGCTGGTCAGTGGCGCCGGCGTGGTGTTGGTGGATCGCGACACCGCCCGTGATCCGCAGCGCCTGTGGGCGCAGATCGAACAACAGCAAGTGACCGCGATCCAGGCCACGCCTTCGACCTGGCGCATGCTCGCCGAGCATCCGAGCCTGCCGGCCCTGGCCGGCCGCCAGGTGCTGTGCGGTGGCGAAGCCTTGCCGGCCGATCTGGCGCGCAGCCTGAGCGCGGTCGCCGGTGGTTTGTGGAACCTGTATGGCCCGACCGAGACCACGGTGTGGTCGGCACGTTACCGGCTGGACGCCGAACACCCGCAGGTGTTGCTCGGCGAAGCCCTGGCCAACACCGCGCTGCACGTCCTCGATGATGACCTTGAGCCGTTGCCGCCAGGCGTGGCCGGTGAGCTGTACATCGGCGGCGAAGGCCTGGCACGGGGTTACCACGCCCGGCCGGCACTCACGGCCGAGCGTTTTGTCGCCGACCCATTTGGCGACGGCGCGCGGCTGTACCGCACTGGCGACCTGGTGCGCCGCCGCGCCGATGGTGCGCTGGAATACCTGGGACGGATCGACCAGCAGGTGAAGATCCGTGGGTTCCGCATCGAGCTGGGCGAAATCGAAGCCTGCCTGCTGGCAGAGCCCGGAGTGCGCGAAGCGGCGGTGGTCGCACGGCACAACCAGTTGATGGGTTACGTGGTGGCCGAGCCCGACGATGCCCTGTTGGGCCGGTTGCGTGAGCGCCTGCAAGCGCAACTCCCGGACTACATGGTGCCGGCGCGACTGATGCGTCTGGAGCGCATGCCGCAGACGCCGAACCGCAAGCTCGATCGCAAGGCCCTGCCGGAGCCGGAGCTGGAAACCCGCGTGCACGTGGCGCCGCAAGGCGCGGTAGAAACCCTGCTGGCCGCGATCTGGCAAAGCGTGCTGAACGTGGCGCAGGTCAGTGCCGAGGACAACTTCTTCGAGCTGGGCGGCGACTCGATCGTCTCGGTGCAAGTGGTGGCGCGGGCCCGTGAAGCCGGCCTGACGCTGGCCCCGCGTGACCTGTTCGAGCAACAGACGGTACGCCGCCTGGCCTTGGTCGCCGGGCATCTGCTGCCGCAGGCGGCACCACCGCTCGCCGGTGGCACTGGTCTGGGGTTGCTGGATGACGCCGCCTGGGCGCGGTTGCCGGTCAGCCGCGCGGCACTGGCAGATGCCTACCCCCTGTCGCCGATGCAGCAAGGCTTGCTGTTCCATGGCCTGAGCGACACCACCGCCGGCGTCTACGTCAACCAACTGGCATTCGACGTCGATGACCTCGATCCCCAGCGCTTGCGCCAGGCCTGGCAACAACTGATCGCGCGCCATCCGATCCTGCGCACCGCCTTTGCCTGGGATGGCCTGGATCAAACGCTGCAACTGGTTTACCAGCAGGTCCCAGAGGCCTGGGAAGAGCACGACTGGCGCGGCCGCGATGTTAGCCCAGAGGCCCTGGCGGAGTTCGCCGAGCAACAGCGTGGCGTGGCATTCAGCTTTGACGTGCCGGTGTTGCAGCGGGTCCAGGTATTGCGCCTGGACGCCAATCGCTCCCGCCTGGTGTGGACGTACCACCATCTGCTGCTCGATGGCTGGAGCAGTGCGCGGATGATCGAGCAATGGCTGGGTCTGTATGTCGGTGAAGACACTGGCGCCCAGGCCGGCCGTTATGGCGACTACATCGACTGGCTGCAGCGCCAGGATCCGCTGCGTGGCGAAGCATTCTGGAAGGCCCGCACCGCGACACTCGATGCGCCGACCTTGCTCGCCGGGACCGCGACCGCGACCGCGCCGGCGTCGCAGCACCTGCTGGAGTTCAATCTGGAGGTCCAGGCGACCGACCGCCTGAAGGATTTTGCCCGCCGCCAGCGGGTCACCCTCAATACCCTGGTGCAAGCTGCCTGGCTGCTGCTCCTGCAACGCCACAGTGGCCAGCGCGTGGTGTGCTGCGGCGTCACGCTGTCGGGGCGTCCGGCCGATCTGGCCGGCAGTGCCGAGATGCTTGGGCTGTTCATCAATACCTTGCCGCTGATCGCTGAGCCGCTGGTCCAGCAGCCGTTGGCTGACTGGCTCTTGCAGTTGCAGGGCGAGACCTTGCAGTTGCAAGAGCAGGCGCATGTGCCGTTGTACGAGGTGCAGCGCTGGGCGGGAAGTGCCGGCCAGTCACTGTTCGACAGCTTGCTGGTGTTCGAGAACTACCCGGTGGACGCTGCCCTGCGCAGCCGTGCGATCCAGCGGCTAGGCATCGCTGGGGTGCACCAGCGCGAGTCCAGCCACTATCCGCTGACCCTCACCGTCAACCCGGGTGAGCAACTGCAGTTGGCCTTCGCGGCCCGTGGCGAGGCATTCAGCGAGGAATTCCTGGCACAACTGGCGGGGCACCTGGGTGAGTTGCTGCGCGCGCTGCCGGGGGATCCACAGCGCTGCCTCGGCGAGCTGGCGATGCTTACGCCAGAAGCCCGTGAGCGAGCCATCGACCGCGCTCGGCAAACCCCGGCGCTGGCGGAGGGGCTGAGCCTGCCGACGCTGTTCGCCGAGCAAGCGCGGCGCACGCCGTCTTTGCCGGCGGTCAGCGACGCCGCCGAAACGCTCGACTATGCCAGCCTCGATCAGGCCTCCACGCGCCTGGCCCAGCACCTGCTGGCCCATGGTGTGGGGCCGGCGACGTTGGTCGGGGTGTGCCTGGAGCGTCGAGCCCAGTTGCTGGTAACCTTGCTCGCCGTGCTCAAGGCCGGCGCTGCCTACGTGCCGCTGGACCCGGAATTCCCGGCTGAGCGCCTGCGCCACATGCTCGATGACAGTCAGGCGCGCTGGGTGTTGACCGACAGTGCGTTGCTCGAGCAACTGCCGCCGGCCACCCCCGGCCAGCAGCGCTGGTGCCTCGACCAACTGGACTTGCCGGCTGCCGAGCCGACCTCGCCAGGCCTGCCGAGCATCGACCCGCAGCAACTGGCCTACATCATCTATACCTCGGGCTCCACCGGGCTGCCCAAGGGTGTCGCCGTGCACCACGGGGCACTGGCCAACTTCCTGTCGAGCATGGCCCAGGCACCGGGCCTGGCAATCGGCGAAAAGGTCCTGGCGCTGACTTCACTGTCCTTTGATATCGCGGCGCTGGAGCTTTACCTGCCACTGGTGTCGGGCGCTAGCGTGGTGATGGCCGATCGGCTGCTGGCCCGCGACGCCGGCCGCTTGCTGCAGTACATCGCCGACCAGGGCGTCGGCTGCGTGCAAGCCACACCGTCGACTTGGCGGATGCTCAGTGAGCATCCGCAGTTCAGCGCCCTGAATGGGGTGCGCGCGTTGTGCGGCGGCGAGGCCTTGGCCAGCGATCTGGCGGCACGCCTGCAGACTGTGGTCGGTGAGTTGTGGAACCTCTATGGCCCGACCGAGACCACCATCTGGTCGGCGCGCATGCGCCTGGACCGTGATGCACCGCAAGTGCTGCTCGGTGAAGCCATCGCTGGCACCGCCTTGCATGTTCTCGACGAAAGCCTGGAGCCAGCGGCCGAAGGCGTGGCCGGTGAACTGTACATCGGTGGCGTCGGCCTGGCCCGTGGGTATCACCGTCGTCCGGGCCTGACGGCCGAGCGTTTCATCGCGGCGCCCTTCGGCGCTGCTGGCGAGCGTTTGTACCGCACGGGCGACCTGGTGCGCTGGCGCGGCGCGGCGCTGGAGTACCTGGGGCGCATCGACCAGCAGGTGAAGATCCGCGGCTACCGCATCGAACTCGGTGAGATCGAAGCCTGCCTGCGCCGCTTCCAGGGCGTGCGCGAAGCCGCTGTGGTGGCGCGTCCAGGACCTGCCGGGAGCGTGCTGGTGGGCTACGTCGAAGCGGATGCGGCGCCTGGGCTGGCGGCACTGCTCAAGCAGCTCCTGCAAGCGGCACTGCCGGATTACATGGTGCCGGCGCAGATCGTGGTGCTGGCGCGGATGCCGCAAACCCCCAATGGCAAGCTCGATCGCAAGGCGTTGCCGGCGCCTGACTGGCAGGCACGCCAGCATGTCGAGCCGCGCACGGCGCAGGAGCGTCAGTTGGCGGCGATCTGGTGTGAGCTGCTGGGCCTGGAGCGCGTGGGCATCGACGACGATTTCTTCGAGCTCGGCGGGCATTCGTTGCTCTTGACCCGCCTGGTGTCGCGGATCCGCGAGACCTTTGGCCTCGATCTGCCGATTCATACGCTGTTCGACTACCCCAGCGTCGGCGCCCTTGCCGCGCAGCTGGAACATGCACCTGCCGCCGCTGACGACGGGTTGCAGCTGGATTTCATGAATGATTTGCTGGAAGAACTGGAGCAGGCCGAATGAGTAGTGTCCTAGACCCCAAGGTAGCGGCGCAGGACCGTGAGTTGCAGGCCATCAGTGCGCGCCTGGCACAACTGCCGCAGGACAAGCAGCAACTGTTTCTCGCCAAACTGGCCGCCGCGGGCGTCAACCTGCGGCGTCTGCCGGTACCGGGCCTGGCGCGTGACGGCGCCCTGGCTCTGTCTGCCGCGCAGAGCCGGCAATGGTTCATCTGGAAACTCGATCCCCAGGCGCCGACCTACAACCTGCACCGCGCCGTGCGCCTGACCGGCAAGGTCAACCAGGAGGCCATCGGCAATGCGTTGCGCGCTATCCTCGCGCGACACGAAAACCTGCGCAGCCGTTTCCATGAGGTGGACGGCCAGCCGCACCTGTTGATCGAACCCAAGGTCGAACTGCAAGTGGTTTACCAGGACCTCGCCGAGCTTGCAGCGCCAGCGCGTCAGGCGCGGGTCGACGAGCTGCACATGGCGTGCGCCATTACCCCTTATGACCTGGCCAACGGACCGTTGCTGCGCGTGACCTTGCTGCGCCTGGCGGCCGATGAGCATCTGCTGTTGCTGGGGGTGCACCACATCGTCGCCGATGGCTGGTCGATGAACCTGCTGGTGGACGAGTTCACCCGTGGCTACAACGCCCATAACCGTGGCGTGGCCGCTGAGTTGCCGGTGCTGACGGCACAGTACGCCGACTGCGCCGCATGGCAACGCAAATTGCTGGCAGCGGGCGAGGGCGAGCGCCAGCTGGAATATTGGCTGCAACGCCTGGCCGGTGAGGCGCCGTCCCTCGAGCTGCCGTTCGACCACCAGCGTCCGGCGCGCCCCAGCGGCCAGGGCGCAGTGCTGTGCTTCGAGATCGAGCCGGCACTGGCCGGGCGTCTGCGCAAGGTGGCCCAGGCCCGTGGGGCGACGCTGTTCATGTTGCTGCTGGCAGCGTTCAAGGTGCAGTTGTATCGCTACAGCGGGCAGGGCGACCTGCGCGTCGGCGTGCCGATTGCGGGCCGGGGCAACAGTGAAAGCGAGCGTCTGATCGGCTTCTTCGTCAACACCCTGGTGATGCGCACCGCGCTGGATGGGCGTGAGTCCTTTGAAACCCTGTTGGCGCGTGTGCGCCAGGGCGCGCTGGCCGATCAGGCCAATCAGGACCTGCCATTCGAGCAATTGGTCGAGGCGCTGGCGCCGCAGCGCAGCCTCAGTCACAACCCGCTGTTCCAGGTGATCTATAACCACCAGTGGTACGACAGTGCGGCCCTGCAGACCCTGGACGGGGTGGTCATGCAATCGTTGCCGCCGGTCATGCGCGCGGTGGATTGCGATCTGGCGCTGGACACTGCCGAGGATTCCACCGGTCGCCTGTTGTGTGAACTGAGCTATGCCAGCGATCTGTTCAGCGCGCCGCGTATCGAGCGCTGGCGCCGGCACTTCGAGGCGCTGCTGGAGCAGATTGCCGAACGCCCGCAAGCGCGCCTGTGCGATTTCGATTTGCACGAGCCGGCGGCCTGGCAGCAGTTGTTAGCCTGGAACGCGCTGCCTGCCAGCACCCAGGACGAGCAACGGGTAGACCTGCGGATCGCCGAATGGGCGGTGCGTACCCCAGACGCCCCGGCCGTGCGTTGCGGCGAGCAGGTCCTGAGCTTTGCCGAGCTTGAGCGCGAGGCCAATCAACTGGCCTGCTACCTGCACGCCCGTGGTGTCGGGCCCGAGTGCCGGGTCGGTGTCGGCCTGCCACGTTCGCCACGGTTGCTGGTGGCGCTGCTGGCGGTGCTCAAGACCGGGGCGGCCTATGTGCCGCTCGACCTGGACTACCCGCAGGAGCGCCTGGCGTACCAGATCCGCGACGCCGGCCTGGCCTGGTTGCTGGGCGACAGCCGTGACCCACGCCGGGCGCCGCTGCCTGAAGGGGTCGAACGCCTGGACCTGGACCTGCTGGACCTGACGCGCGAGCCTGACCTGGCGCCGCCGGTCACCCCCCATGGGCACAACCTGGCGTATCTGATCTACACCTCCGGTTCCACCGGTTTGCCCAAGGGGGTAGCGGTGGCCCATGGTCCGTTGGCCATGCATTGCCGGACCATCGGCGCGCGCTACGAAATGACCCCGGCCGACCGTGAATTGCACTTCATGTCGTTCGCCTTCGACGGTGCCCACGAGCGCTGGCTGACGGCCCTGACCCACGGTGCCAGCCTGGTGCTGCGCGACGATAGCCTGTGGACGCCGGAGCAGACCTACCAGGCCATGGGCCGTTACGGGGTGACCGTCGCGGCCTTCCCGCCAGCCTACCTGCAGCAGATTGCCGAACACGCCGAGGGCCGCGATGACGTGCCTGCGGTACGGGTCTACTGCTTTGGCGGGGACGCGGTCCCCCACGCCAGTTTCGAGCAAGTGCGCCAGGCCTTGCGCCCGGCGTGGATCATCAACGGCTACGGGCCGACCGAGACCGTGGTCACGCCTCTGATCTGGAAGGCCGGCCCGGCCGATCACTGCCAGGCCGGTTACGCGCCGATCGGCGACCGCGTCGGCGCACGCAGTGCCTGGGTCCTGGACGCTGACCTGAACCCAGTGTCGACAGGCGTGTGTGGCGAGCTTTACCTGGGTGGCGAAGGCCTGGCCCGGGGCTATTTCCAGCGTCCGGGTCTGACTGCCGAACGCTTCGTCGCCGACCCGTTCGGCGCGCCGGGCGCACGCCTGTATCGCACCGGCGACCTGGTGCGCCAGCGTGCCGACGGGATCCTCGATTACCTGGGCCGGGTCGACCATCAGATCAAGGTCCGTGGCTTTCGCATTGAGCCGGGGGAGATTGAAGCGCGCCTGCGTGCCGACGCCCGGGTGCGCGAGGCACTGGTGGTGGCGCGCGAAACCCTCACCGGCAAGCAACTGGTGGCTTATGTAGCGGCTGACGATGAGCAGTTGGGCGCTGAACTGCGGGCGTTGCTGCGTGAACAACTGCCGGACTACATGGTGCCGGCGCGGATCATGGTGATGCGGCAGTTGCCGCGCAACGCCAACGGCAAGCTGGACCGCAATCAACTGCCCGAGCCGGTGTGGCAGGCAGACAGCGAAGGCTACCAGGCCCCGGAGGGCGAACACGAGCAACTGCTGGCGCAGATCTGGAGCGAAGTGCTCGGCCTGCCGCAAGTCGGCGCGCTCGATCACTTCTTCGAGCTAGGCGGCCATTCGCTGCTGGCGGTGCAAGTGGTGGCGCGCCTGAAGAAACGCCTGGGCCTGGAAGTGCCGGTGCGCCAGCTATTCGATACGCCGCGCTTGCGCGACCTGGCGGTGACCTTGGCCCAGCCCGCCACCGCCAGCGCCGCGCCGTCGTTGCACGCGTTGACGCATGCCGACGGCGCACCGCTGTCGTTCAATCAGCAGCGCCTGTGGTTCCTGTGGAAACTGGCCCCCGAGAGTGCGGCCTACAACATTGCGGGTGGCCTGCGTTTACGCGGCACGCTGCGGGTGACCGCGCTGCAGGTGGCATTCGAGCAACTGCAGGCGCGCCATTCGGCGCTGCGCACGGTGTTCGAGGACGATGGCGAGCGGGTGTGCCAGCGGGTCATTGATGACCTGCCAGTGGCGTTCAGCGAAGTCAGCCTGCAACACCTGGCGGCCGATGAGCGCGAAAGCCAGTTGGCCCAGCGCATGGCCGAGGAGGCGAACTACGCCTTCGACCTGGCCGCTGGCCCGTTGATGCGGGTGTGCCTGGTGCGCCTGGCGGCAGAGGAACACGTGTTGCTGCTGACCCTGCACCACATCATTGCCGACGGTGCCTCGGTGAAACTGCTGCTGGAGGAGTTTGCCAGTTGTTACCGCGCCCAGTGCGCCGGCGCGGTCCCACAGTTGCCAGGGTTGACCATCCAGTACGCCGACTTCGCCGTGTGGCAGCGGCAATGGCTGGACAGCGGCGAGTGCGCGCGACAGTTGGCGCACTGGTCGCGGCACCTGGGCCGCGAGCATCCGCTGCTTGAACTGCCCCTGGACCACCCACGTCCGGCGCAGCAGAGCTTTCGTGGCGACAGCTGCGAATTCGCCGTGCCGGCGGCACTGGCGCAGCAACTGCAGCGCCTGGCGCTGGAGCAGGGCAGTTCGCTGTTCATGCTGTTGCTGGCAGCTTTCGGTGTGTTGCTGATGCGCTACAGCGGTCAGCGCGACCTGCGGATCGGCGTGCCGATTGGCGGCCGTCAGCAAGAGGAAACCGAGGGCCTGGTGGGCTTTTTCGTCAACACCCAGGTATTGCGCCTGCAGATCGACGGCCAAGCCTCGTTCAGCCGGCTGCTCAGCCAGACCCGCGACGACGTGCTGGACGCCCAGGCCCACCAGGACCTGCCGTTCGAACAACTGGTCGAGGCCTTGCAGCCGCAACGCAGCCTCAGCCACAACCCGCTGTTCCAGGTGCTGTTCAACCACGACCGGGTCGACAGCCTGGCCAGCCTGGCGCTGCCGGGGATGACGGTCGAGGCGCTGGCCGGCGCCCGACGCAGCACCCAGTTCGACCTGGTGCTGGACACCCGCGAGTGCGCCGACGGTCAATTGCTCGGTAGCTTCGGCTATGCCAGCGACTTGTTCGAGCGTGCCACGGTGACGCGCCTTGGCGGGCACTTCCTGCGCTTGCTGCAGGCGATCGCCCAGGCGCCAGAAGAGGCGGTGGAGCGCCTGCCGTTGCTCGCCTTCGAGGAGCGCGAGCAACTGCTGCAAGGCTGGAACGCCACCGAGCGCGACTACCGCCAGGTGCCGATGCTGCCGCAGCTGATCAGTCATCAGGCCGCAAAGACTCCCCACGCCTGTGCGCTGGTCTACGGCGAGCGCCAGTTCACTTATGCCGAGCTTGAGACACGGGCCAACCGCCTGGCCCACTGGCTGCGCAGCCAAGGGGTGGGTTGTGATGTGCGGGTCGGGGTGTTCGCCGAGCGCTCGGCAGAACTGGCCATCGCTTTGCTGGCGATCGTCAAGGCGGGCGGCGCCTATCTGCCGCTCGATCCGGACTACCCGGCCGATCGCCTGGCCTTCATGCTCGAGGACAGCCACGTGCCGTTGTTGCTCACCCAGCAGGCGCTGCTCGAGCGCTTGCCGGCGTGCAACGCGCCGGTGTGGTGCCTGGACCGCGACTGGGCCCAGACCGACGACCAGCCCGAGCACGCGCCCGTCATCGAGTACCCGCCGCAAAGCCTGGCCTACTGCATCTACACCTCCGGCTCCACGGGCCGGCCGAAAGGCGTGGGCAACCATCACGCGGGCCTGCTCAATCGCCTGCAATGGATGCAGGACGAATATCGCCTGGATGGCGATGATCGGGTCCTGCAAAAAACCCCTTTCAGTTTCGACGTGTCGGTGTGGGAGTTCTTCTGGCCGTGGCTGGCCGGTGCCACACTGGTGCTCGCCGAGCCTGGCGCGCACCGTGATCCGGCGCGCCTGCGCGAGGTGATCGTCGAACAGCGCATCAGCACGCTGCACTTCGTGCCGTCGATGCTCCAGGCGTTCGTTGCCGCCGGCGAGCTGGCGGCCTGTAGCGGGTTGCGCCAGGTGATGTGCAGTGGCGAGGCGCTGCCCCATGAGTTGCAGCAGCAATTCCAGGCGCAGCATCACGCGGCGCTGCACAACCTTTATGGGCCGACCGAAGCGGCCATCGATGTCAGCTACTGGCATTGCGTCGACGAGCCGGGCCGGCACAGCGTGCCCATCGGCCGGCCGATCGCCAACACCCGCTTGATGATTCTCGACAGCCAGTTGCAGCCGGTGCCGGTGGGTGTCGCGGGCGAGCTGTACATCGCCGGCGCCAACCTGGCGCGGGGTTACCTGGGCCGAGCGGGGCTGACGGCCGAGCGGTTTGTCGCCGATCCGTTTGGCTCTGGGGGCGAGCGCATGTACCGCACCGGCGACCTGGCGCGTTGGCGCCCGGACGGGGTGATCGATTATGTCGGCCGGATCGACCATCAGGTCAAGCTGCGCGGCCTGCGTATCGAGCTGGGCGAGATCGAGGCGCGGCTGCTCGAGCATGGCGTGGTGCGCGAGGCGGTCGTGGTGGCCTGGCCGGGCGACGCGGGGGCGCAGTTGGTCGGTTATGTCACGCCTGACAGCCCGCAAGCCGACCCCCAAGGGTTGCTGGACGCCTTGCGCGATCATCTGCGTGAGCACCTGCCGGACTACATGGTGCCGGCGCAGTTGCTGTACCTGGAGGCCATGCCGCTGAGCCCCAATGGCAAGCTTGACCGCAAGGCGCTGCCTGCGCCGCAATGGCAAGCGCGCAGCTACCAGGCCCCGCAAGGTGAGCGCGAAACGCTGCTGGCGGCGATCTGGCAAGCGGTGCTGGGGGTGCAGCAGGTTGGCCGCGACGACGATTTCTTCGAGATCGGCGGTCATTCGCTGCTGGCG
The DNA here is from genome assembly GCF_033989915.1 of Pseudomonas sp. P5_152. Classification (NCBI taxonomy): domain Bacteria; kingdom Pseudomonadati; phylum Pseudomonadota; class Gammaproteobacteria; order Pseudomonadales; family Pseudomonadaceae; genus Pseudomonas; species Pseudomonas sp. P5_152. The sequence continues at coordinate 5,799,025 of NZ_JASFAH010000002.1, forward strand.
GTGCGGATCATTTCGAAAATCCGTGAAGTGTTCGCCATCGAGTTGCCCCTGCGTTCGCTGTTCGATACGCCGAACGTCGCAGGGCTGGCCTTGGCCCTTGAACGGAGCCGCAGCACCTCTGCCGATGGCCCGCGGCGTCGGCAACGCCCGGCCCGTGCGCCGTTGTCGTTTGCCCAGCAACGCATGTGGTTCCTCTGGCAACTGGACCCCGCCAGCGACGCCTACAACATGCCGGTAGCCCTGGAACTGGTGGGCGCGCTGGACCGGTTGGCCCTGGAACGCGCCTTCAGTGGCTTGCTCGAGCGCCACGAAGCGCTGCGCACCTGCTTCCCGAGCGAGGGCGGCGAGGTCTACCAGCAGGTGCTGCCGGCAAGCGGCTTCAGTCTGTCGTTCAGCGACCTGCGTGCCGCCGCCGATCCCCAGGCTGAGGCGGCAGCCTTGCGCGCGCAGCAGGCCCACGCCGGGTTCGACCTGGTCCAAGGCCCCTTGCTGCGCGGCCAGTTGCTGCGTTTGGGCGAGCAGCAGCACCACGTGCTGTTGACCTTGCACCATATGGTGGGTGATGGCTGGTCGATGGAGATCCTGGTCCGCGAACTGGGCCAGCTGTATGCCGCCGAGTGTGCGGGGGCTGACGCGGCGTTGGCAGTCTTGCCGATCCAGTACATCGACTATGCCCTGTGGCAGCGCGACTGGCTGGCCGGCGGGGAGGGCAAGCGTCAGCTCGACTATTGGCAGGCGCAGTTGCAGGACGCGCCGCGGATCCTCGAGTTGCCGGCCGATCACCCGCGTCCGGCGCAGCAGAGCAACCGTGGCGCGAGTGTCAGCGTCAGCCTGCCGGACACGCTGGCGGCCAATCTGCTGCGTCAGGCGCAGGCCCATCACGTGACGCCATTCATGCTGTTGCTGGCGGCCTTCAATGTGTTGCTGCAACGCTTGAGCCGCCAGGATGACCTGTGTGTCGGAGTGCCGGTGGCCAACCGCTTGCGCGGCGAGTGCGAAGGCCTGATCGGCCTGTTCGTCAACACCCAGGTACTGCGCACCCGCATCGATAGCGCCCAGCCGTTCAGTGCCCTGGTGCTGCAGGTACGCGACAGCGTGCTGGCGGCCCAGGCGCATCAGGACTTGCCGTTCGAGCAACTGGTGGAAGCGCTGCAACCGCAACGCAGCCTCAGCCACAACCCGCTGTTCCAGGTGCTGTTCAGCCTGCAGCGGCACGACGTGGCGCTGCGCGATCAGTTGCCCGGGCTGCAGTTGTCGAGCCTGCCGGACGAACGACGCACTGCGCAGGTTGATCTGGGGCTGTTTGTCGATCAGCGTGGCGAACAGCAGTTTGATTGCACCTTCAATTACGCCAGCGATCTGTTCGAGCGCGCCAGCATCGAGCGCCTGGCCGGGCATTTCCTGCAACTGCTTGAAGCCCTGCTGGCCGAGCCTGCCCGGGCACTGGGGCGGGCGCCACTGCTGGCTGCCAGCGAACGGTCGGCGGTACTCGCTGCCGGCGCTGCCCACGACCATGGGGTGGCCGATTTCGATCTGGTGCAACAATTCCAGCGCCAGGCCGTCCGTGTGCCGCAGGCGATTGCGCTGCGCCAGGCGCAACTGTGCCTGAGCTATGCCGAACTGAATCGCCAGGCCAACCGCTTGGCCCATCGCCTGCAAGCCGCGGGCGTGGGGCCGGATGTGTTGGTGGGCGTGTGCCTGGAGCGCGGGCCGCAGCTCCTGGTGGCCTTGCTGGCCGTGCTCAAGGCCGGCGGCGCCTACGTGCCGCTGGACCCTGAGTTCCCGGCCGAACGCTTACGGCACATGCTCGACGACAGCGGCGCTGGGTTGTTGCTCAGCGAGACCTCGTTGCAGCCCGCGCTGCAGGCGCTGGGTGCCGCCGCCGAGTGTTGGTGGCTGGATCAACTGGGCGAGCAAGGCCGCGACAGCAACCCAACACCGTTGGCCGGCGGCGAGCATTTGGCCTACGTGATCTACACCTCCGGCTCTACCGGCAAACCCAAGGGCGTGGCCGTGCGCCGTGCCGGGCTGGGCAACTTCCTGGCGAGCATGGCCCAGGCGCCGGGGCTGGAGCAGAACGGTCGATTGCTGGCCCTGACCTCGCTGTCGTTCGACATCGCGGTCCTGGAGCTGTATTTGCCGCTGGTCAGTGGCGCCAGCGTGGTGTTGGTGGACCGCGACACCGCCCGTGATCCCGAGCGCCTGTGGGCGCAGATCGAACAACAGCAAGTGACCGCAATCCAGGCCACGCCTTCGACCTGGCGCATGCTCGCCGAGCATCCGAGCCTGCCGGCCCTGGCCGGCCGCCAGGTGCTGTGCGGTGGCGAAGCCTTGCCGGCCGATCTGGCGCGCAGCCTGAGCGCGGTCGCCGGTGGTTTGTGGAACCTGTATGGCCCGACCGAGACCACGGTGTGGTCGGCACGTTACCGGCTGGACGCCGAACACCCGCAAGTGTTGCTCGGTGAAGCCCTGGCCAACACCGCGCTGCACGTCCTCGATGATGACCTTGAGCCGTTGCCGCTGGGAGTGGCCGGCGAGCTGTACATCGGCGGCCAAGGCCTGGCGCGGGGTTACCACGCCCGGCCGGCACTCACGGCCGAGCGTTTTGTCGCCGACCCATTTGGCGACGGCGCGCGGCTGTATCGCACTGGCGACCTGGTGCGCCGTCGCGCCGATGGTGCGCTGGAATACCTGGGACGGATCGACCAGCAGGTGAAGATCCGTGGGTTCCGCATCGAGCTGGGCGAAATCGAAGCCTGCCTGCTGGCAGAGCCCGGAGTGCGCGAAGCGGCGGTGGTCGCACGGCACAACCAGTTGATGGGTTACGTGGTGGCCGAGCCCGACGATGCCCTGTTGGGCCGGTTGCGTGAACGCCTGCAAGCACAGCTGCCGGACTACATGGTGCCGGCGCGGCTGATGCGTCTGGAGCGCATGCCGCAGACGCCGAACCGCAAGCTCGATCGCAAGGCCTTGCCGGAGCCGGAGCTGGAAACCCGCGCGCATGTGCCGCCGCAAGGCGCGGTAGAAACCCTGCTGGCCGAGATCTGGCAAGGCGTGCTGAACGTGGCGCAGGTCAGTGCCGAGGACAACTTCTTCGAACTGGGCGGCGACTCGATCGTCTCGGTGCAAGTGGTGGCGCGGGCCCGCGAAGCCGGCCTGGCCCTGACCCCGCGTGACCTGTTCCTGCACCAGAGCGTGCGGGCGCTCGCCGCCCAGGCGCGGCCATTGGAGGAGGTCGCGTCGCGCGCTGTGGCACGCATCGATCTCAGTGCGCTCAGCGCGCAGGCCCTGGCCGCGTTGCCGGTGGGGCTGGAGGCGATTGAAGACATCGTGCCGCTGTCGCCGATGCAGCAGGGCATGCTGTTCCATGCCCTGGACACCGGCAGCGAGCTGTATGTGAACCAGCTCGACGTGGTGATCGACGGCCTGGATGCACCGCGCTTCATTGCCGCCTGGGACGAGGTCAGCGGGCGTCATGACAGCCTGCGTGGCAGTTTTGTCTGGCAGGGTTTTACCGATGCCATGCAAGTGATCCATCACGCCGTGACGTTGCCGGTGGAGCAATTGGACTGGCGTGCACTCACGCCCACCGAGGAACAGGCCCAGGCCGTGGCCCGTGAGCAGCGCGAACGACCGTTCGACCTGAGCCAGGCGCCACTGCAACGGCTGTTGCTGGTGCAACTGGGGCCACGGCGCTATCGCCTGGTCTGGACCTATCACCACCTGCTGCTCGATGGTTGGAGCCTGTCGCTGCTGATCGGCCAGGTCCTGCGTCGCTATCTCGGCCAGCCACTGCCGGAACCGGGCCGCTACCGCGACTACATCGACTGGTTGCAAACCCGCGACCCGCTGGTCAGCGAGCGCTTCTGGCGCGAGCGCCTGCAGCCGCTGGAAGAACCGACCTTCCTCGCCCAGGCACTGACCGGCAAACGCAGCGAACGTGGTCACCAGGCGATCTACAGCCACCTGGACAGCGTGCGCACCGGGCGCCTGAAGGATTTTGCCCGCAGTCAGCGGGTCACCCTCAATACCCTGGTACAAGCCGCTTGGCTCCTGCTATTGCAGCGTTATACCGGCCAGCGTTGCGTGGCATTCGGTGCCACTGTCTCGGGCCGGCCTGCACAATTGCCCGGTTCCCAAGACACCCTGGGGCTGTTCATCAATACCCTGCCGATCGTCCAGGCGCCGCTGCCCGAGCAGCGCTTGGGGGACTGGTTGCAGGAGCTGCAGGCCTACAACCTGGCGGCGCGCGAACACGAGCACACACCCTTGAGCCAGGTTCAGCGCTGGGCCGGGCGCGGTGGCCAGGCGCTGTTCGACAGCATCGTGGTGTTCGAGAATCAGCCGGTCGACCGTCTCCTCAGTGAATGGGACGATGGCGAGTTGCAGTTCGAGACGGCGCGCGGCCATGGCGTGACCAACTTCGCCATGGACCTGATGGTCACCCTCGGCGACGCGCTCGAGATCGAGTACATGTTCCTGCGCGAGCACTTCGACCTGAGCCAGGTGGAGGGCATTCGCGGTCACCTCGAGCAACTGCTCGAGGGCTTCTGTGCCAGCGCCGACACAGCGCTGGGTGAGCTGGGCATGCTCGGCGAAGTCGAGTTGCGCGCCCGGGCCCAGGCCAACCACCTGGCGCAGCGGCGCAGCTTGCCGTCGGTCATCCAGGGCATCACCGAATGGGCGCGGCGCAGCCCGCACTGGGATGCGGTGCTCTGCGGTGAACAACGCCTGACGTTCGCAGAACTGGAATCGCGCTCCAATCGCCTGGCGCAGTTCCTGCGGGCCCAGGGGGCCGGGCCGGAAACCGTGGTCGGCGTGGCGTTGCCACGCTCGGTGGATTGGCCGGTGGCGCTGCTGGCAGTGCTCAAGTGCGGCGCCGCCTACCTGCCGCTGGACACCGCTCATCCGGCCGAGCGCCTGGCGTTCATCATGGGCGATTCGGGCATGCGCCTGTTGGTCACCCATTCCAGTCTCGCGGGGCAACTGCCGGTACAGCAGGGTGTGACTCCCTTCGCGCTGGACCGCCTGGCGCTGGAAGGGCTGGACGATCAAGCGCCGGTAGTGGACCTGCATCCCGACAGCCTGGCCTACCTGATCTACACCTCCGGTTCCACCGGACAACCGAAGGCGGTGGCGGTGGCCCACGGGCCGCTGGCCATGCACTGCGAAGCGATCGGTGAGCGCTATGGCATGAGCCCGGCGGACCGTGAGCTGCACTTCATGTCATTTGCTTTCGACGGTGCCCATGAGCGCTGGCTGGTACCGCTGCTGTTCGGTGCCAGCCTGCTGGTGCGTGACGATGAGCTGTGGACCCCGGAACAGACCTTGGCGGCCATGACCGCGCACGGCGTCACGGTGGCCGCGTTCCCGCCGGTTTACCTGCAAGCGCTGGCCAGCCAGGCCGAGGCCGCAGGCAAGGCACCGGCGGTGCGGGTGTATTGCTTTGGTGGTGATGCGGTGCCTGAGGCCGCGTTCGAACGTGCCCGCGCGGCACTGCGTCCACAAACGATCATCAATGGTTACGGACCGACCGAGACCGTCATCACGCCGCTGTTGTGGAAGGCCGAAGGGTCGACCACCTGTGGTGCGGCCTATGCGCCGATTGGCCAGCGGGTCGGCGCGCGGACCCTGCATGTATTGGATGCCGACCTCAACCCGGTTCCCGAAGGTGTGGCCGGCGAGTTGTACATCGGCGGCGAAGGCCTGGCGCGTGGTTACCACCAGCGCTCGGGGCTGACGGCCGATCGTTTTGTGGCTGATCCGTTCAGCGTCGGCGGGCGCCTGTATCGCTCCGGCGACCTGGTGCGCCGCCGCGCTGACGGCACCTTCGATTACCTGGGACGGCTCGACCATCAGGTCAAGGTTCGCGGTTTCCGTATCGAGCTGGGTGAGATCGAAGCGCGCTTGCGTGAGCAGCCGGATGTGCACAGCGCGGTGGTGGTCGCCCGCGACAGCCAGACCGGCAAGCAACTGGTCGCCTACGTGGCGGCGGTGGCTGCCGAGGGCCTGGGCGAATCATTGCGCCAACGCCTGCGCGAGCGGCTGCCGGACTACATGGTGCCGACTCACGTGGTGGTGCTCGAGGCCTTGCCACTCAACCCCAACGGCAAGGTCGATCGCCTGGCCTTGCCGGCGCCGCAGATCAGCCTGGATAGCCGCTTCGTCGCCCCGCAGACCGCTGAGCAACGAGCCCTGGCGCAGATTTGGCAAGAGGTGTTGGGTGTGGAGCGGGTGGGCCTCGCCGATAACTTCTTCGAGCTCGGTGGCGACTCGATCCTCAGCCTGCAGGTGGTGTCGCGGGCCCGTAACCATCCGCAGTTGCAGCGGGAGATCCGCCTGCGCGACCTGATGCGCAAGCCGACCATCGCCGAACTGCTGGCGGTCGTCGACGCGCCGACGGCGGGCGCGATCACCGCGGAGCTGGCCTTGCCCGAGGGTGAACTGTTCAACCTGCTGCCGATCCAGCAGTGGTTGTTCGACGTGCCGATGGATCAGCGCCAGCACTTTAACCAGGCGCTACTGTTGGACGTGCTGCAACCGCTGCAGACCGACGCCCTTAAGCAGGCGGTGCAACAGCTGCTGGTGCGTCACGAGGCCCTGCGGTTGCGCTTCGTCCAGGGGCCGGGTGGCTGGTCGCAACGTTACGCCAGCCTTGAGGAGGTCGAGCAGGTCCCAGTGCTCTGGCAACAAGACCTCGCCGACAGCCAAGCCATGGAATCGGCCATCCAACTGGCCCAGCGCAGCCTCGACTTGACCAACGGCCCGCTGCTGCGGGTGCTGCATGCACGGCTGGCAGAGGGCGGCGAGCGCCTGCTGCTGGTGGTTCATCACCTGGCAGTGGACGGGGTGTCCTGGCCGGTCCTGCTCGAGGACCTGCTGGCGACGTACCAGGCCGCATGCGCCGGGTGCGCGCCTGAGTTGGCGTTGCCAGGCAGTCGCTACGGTGACTGGGCTGCGCGCCTGCAGACGCGGGCGCGCAGCCCTGAAGGCGAGGCTGAGCTGGATTACTGGAAGCACCAATTGGGCGCGGATACGCCGCCGAGTCTGCCGGTCGATAACCCGCGTGGACGCAATCTGGTGGGCACTTCGGCCGAGGTCCGGTTCACGCTTGATCAGCCGCGTAGCCAATTGCTGCTCAAGGCTGTGCCGGCGGCCCTGCAGGCGCAGATCAACGACCTGTTGCTGAGCGCGCTGTCGCGTGCCGTGTGCCGCTGGAGTCAGCATGACTCGGCGTTGATCCAGCTCGAAGGTCACGGCCGCGAGGACCTGTTCGATGAACTCGACCTCAGCCGCACCGTGGGCTGGTTCACCAGCATGTTCCCGGTGCACCTGCACCCGGGCAACGGCGAGGTGGCCGAGTCGGTCCGGGCGGTGCGCGAGCAATTGGCGCAACTGCCGGAGCGTGGCCTGGGCTTTGGTGTCCTGCGTTACCTGGGGCGTAGCGAAGTACGCGAGGCCCTGGCGCAACTGCCGCAGCCGCGCATCACCTTCAACTACCTCGGGCAACTCGACCAGGCGAGCAGCCCACAGTCGTTGTTCGGTGCCGCGCCTGAAAGCCTGGGCGACTTCCACAGCCCGTCGGCGCCGTTGGCCAACTGGCTGGAAATCATCGGCCAGGTGCATGACGGCCGCTTGGGCATGCGCTGCATCTATAGCGCCAAGCGCTACCGCCCGCAAACCGTGCAGCGGCTGCTGGACACTTTCCAGGCCGAGCTGCACAGCCTGATCGATCAATGCGCGGGGCTCGAATGAGCCGCGCGATCCCCTTTCAAGGATATTCATCCATGTCATTGCATCCTGAACTGAGCGCTTTCCTCGACCTGGTGGAGGAGGGGCGGCTGGCCGGCCGTCCACCGCTGCATGCCTTGTCGGCGGAATTGGCCCGCGAGACCTTCGAGCAGGCTTCCGCTGGGCTGGTTTGGGCTTGGCCCCAGACCCAGCAAGTGGCACGCCGCGAGTTGACGGTTCGTACCCGCGACGGCGCCAGCCTGGCGCTGCGCCTCTATCTGCCCGAGGTCGCTGGCGCGCAGCCGTGGCCGGTGCTGTTGTACTTGCACGGTGGCGGTTATGTGGTGGGCAGCCTGGATTCCCATGACGGTATCTGCGCAGAACTTGCCTGGCGCACGCCTTGTGCGGTGCTCGCGGTGGATTACCGGCGGGCCCCGGAGCACCGTTTCCCCACCGCGCTGTTCGACGCCGAGGATGCCTTGCTTTGGCTGGTGGCCGAGGGCGCCGAGCATGGCCTGGACGCGACCCGGCTGGCGGTTGGCGGTGACAGCGCCGGCGCGACCCTGGCCACCGTGCTGGCAATCCAGGCGGCGCAGGCACCGCAGCAATGGCCACCGATCCGCCTGCAACTGCTGTGCTATCCCACTACCGATGCTTCGCGCAGCACGGTGTCCAGCGAGCTGTTCGACGAAGGTTACTTGCTGGAGAGCGCGACGCTGGAGTGGTTCTACAGCCACTACCAGCGCACCCCGGCCGATCGCCTGGACTGGCGCTTTTCGCCGCTGCTGTGTGAGCACTTGCAGGGCGCGGCCCCGGCGTTCGTCGGGCTGGCCCAGTACGACCCGTTGCACGATGAAGGCCAGGCCTACGCCGAACGCTTGCAACAGGCGGGGGTGACGGTGACCTGCCGCTCCTACGCCGCGACCCACGACCTGCTGCGGATGGGCGCGGTCATGCCGGGTGTGGATCAGGTCTACAAAGAGTTGGCGAGCCATCTGGCCCAGGCATTGGCGAACTGAGGACAAGACGGCCGGGCGCCAAGCGCCCGGCAGGGGAGGGTCAGCCCGCGAGCAGCGGGCCGAAGTCGTCGCGCTCAAGCACCATCAGTGCCGCGCGTTTGTGTGGGAAGTCGAACTCCTTGTGCTTGCCAAAGCCCACCGAGGTCATGTAGCCGATCATCTTGTCGTTGTCGGCCCGAGGCTCGGCCACCACGCGCTGGGTGCGCGGTTCGTCGAGCAGCAGCCAACTGACCAGCGAGCGCAGCCAGCAATCGACCTTGGCCGGGCCGCGATGATGCTCCTCGCCCACCAGCATATGGATGCCGCGGTCGAATTCAGCTGCCGGGTAGAACGGCGCGATGCGGTCATGGGCAGCCCAGTAGACCTCGTAATAGGCAAAGGGCTGGTCATTCAGGCAGCCGATGACGCTGAAGATGTGCGGGGTGTCGCTGATCTTCTGCAGGTATTCACGGTGCTCGTCGAGCGTGCCTTGCTCCTGCCAGAAGTGCGCGACGCGCGGGTTGTTCTGCCAGCGGTTGAACAGCGCCAGGTCCTGCTCGATGTCCAACGTGCGCAAGGACATCCACAGCCCCAGTTGCTCGTCGTAGCGACGGTAGAGCTCGCCATGGGGTTTGCTGGCGATAGCGGCGGTCAGTGGTCCGGTGGTCATGTTCATCCAGGCAGCTCCATTCAGGCGGACGCCGACAGGGCAGTGTCGAGCAATTGCAGGTGTTCGTGCTCGCAAGACTCGGCCATCTCCAGCAACGCCTCGGAGATCTCCCAGGCGCGTGCCGGCAGGACCGACAGCAGGGTATCGCTGAGGCCGTGGTTGGCCTCCGAGAAACCCTGGACGAACACGCCGGCCTTGAGGTTCGGCGTGGCGCGCACGCGGTAGCTGCGCTCGACGTCGAAGTCGCCCAGGTAGTCGGCCAGCGGTGCCAGTAGGGTCTTGTGCGAGGTGCGTTCGTAACCGGTAGCGAGGATCACGGCATCGTAGTGCTGGACTTCTTCCTGGCCCGTTGCGACATCGCGCAGGTGCAGGCGCACTCCGTGTTCGCCGGACGTGGCGCTCTGCACCTGTGTCCGGCAGCGGAAGGCATGGCGCTCACGCTTGGAGACTTTCTGGCGATAGAGAATGGCGTAGATCTGTTCGATCAGATTCAGGTCCACTACTGAATAGTTGGTGTTGTGGAATTCACTGATCAGCCGCTCGCGCTCGGGCTCGGGCTGGTCGAAGAACAGGTGGGTGTTTTCCGGGGCGAAGATCTGGTTGACGAAGGGGCTGTCGTCGGCCGGCTTGAGCACTTCGCTGCGCAGGATCAGGTCGACCTTGACGTTCGGGTAGCTGTCGTTGAGGTCGATGAACGCCTCGGCCGCGCTCTGCCCGCCGCCGACCACGGCAATGCGCATTGGCTCACCACGGGCGCAGCGTTGCTGGGTGATGCGGCTCAGATACCGCGAGTGGTGGAACACCCGGTCGTCGTCGCGCAGGTCCCGGAACACCGCCGGAATGCGTGGCGTGCCACCGGTGCCGACCACGACCGAGCGGGTGCGCCGGCGATGTTCGCGGCCCTGGCTGTCCACCGAGACCACGTCCAGCAGTTCGACGCTGCCATCCATGCCAATCACCGGCTCGACCCGGTCCACGCGGTTGCCGTAGGCACACTGCTCGCGGAAATGCCCGGCGACCCAGCGCAGGTAGTCGCTGTATTCCATGCGGCAAGGATAGAACGTGCCCAGGTTGATGAAGTCGATCAGGCGGCCGTGTTGTTGCAGGTAATTGACGAAGCTGTGGCGGCTGGTGGGGTTGCGCAGGGTCACCAGGTCCTTGAGGAAGGAGATCTGCAATTCGCTCTGGCTGACCAGGGTATCGCCGTGCCAGTGATAGTCAGTCTGCCGGTCGAGGAACAGGCTGTTGGCTCGGCGACCCGCTGTTTCGGCCTGTTCCTCGAGGGCGATGGCCAAGGCCAGGTTGGAAGGGCCGAAGCCGACGCCGATGACGTCGAAGGGCTTGTTGCTGGACTGTCGCTGGGACATTCGCGAATCCTCCTTTGAAGTGGTGCCCTGAGCGTGCGGCCATGTGCAGGCCGTGTCAGAGGCGTTCATGAGAGTTGACGAATGAACCGACAGCTTCTTCAGAAGTGGTCGAAGGAGCGCGTAGGCAAATTAACGATTTAGAGTGAAACCAACCAAAAACCAAGTGGATGGAGTAAGCTTGGCGAAATTCTTCCGCTGTCTACCACCATGCCCAACCCCTCTGTTCCCCAGCAATCCCCGAGCGAAATGGCCGCCGACTGGTGCGTGCGTTTGCATTTCGAGGATTGCACCGACGCGGACCGTGCCGAGTTCCTGCGTTGGTACGATGCCGACCCGGAACACGCTGCGGAGTACCTGAAGATGTGCCGGGTGTGGCAGGTCAGCGAGCAGTTGCCGCCGCGTGCGCAAGTGCCGCTTGAGGCTCGTTCGCGGCGCCGCCGCGCGCCGTTGCTGGCCCGCGCCGCGGTGCTGGCGTTGGCCGTGGGAGCTGCATGGGCGGGCGGTTGGTCGGGGGGCATGTTGCCGGGCAGTGTGCGCTACTTCATGGCCGAGCAAGCGCGACGCCAGGTTCAGCTCCCCGATAACAGTCAGGTGGAACTCAATCAGCGCACCGGCATGCTGTACCTGGGCTTTCGTGATCGGCGCCAGGTGTTGCTGCGTGACGGCGAGGCCTATTTCGATGTGCAACGCGACGTCGACAAGCCGTTCTTGATCAGTACCGACAACGCCAGCGTGCGGGTCACCGGAACGCACTTCAATATCTGGACCGCACCGGCGCAGACCACCGTCAGCGTGAGCGAAGGCACGGTACTGGTGTCGCGTGGCGAGGACGGCGACGGCCGCAACCAGGGCACCGAACTGACTGCCGGTTTGCAGGCCGTGGTGAGCCAGGGGCGCATGCTCCAGCTCAAGCGCATCGACCCCGCGCGTTCGATGGCCTGGCGCAACGGCAAGCTGATGTTGGACGACATCAGCCTGCGCGATGCCATCGTACAGATCAATCGTTACCTCAAGGTGCCTCTGCAACTGGAAGGCAACGAGGTCGGCGAGCTGCGTTTCGGCGGCATCTACGACACCAGCGACCTGGGCCAGTTGATCAGCGCGCTGCCACGGGTGCTTCCGGTAAAACTGCGCCGTGGCGATGACGTGATCCTGATTTCGTCCCGCTGACCTGCGTCTCGGCAGTTATTTACAGCTAATTTGCTGAACAAACCCCACTCTCATTCGTCGATCAGGCATGCCCCTTAACACGCCCTCATTCCGGCCGTCTGCGGACGGGACGATGACGGGCGTCAAGCCTGGAAGCCGAGACAATGAGTGCACCTGCACGAAGTACCTTGCATGAATTGACGCAGGTTTTGCGTCCCTTCTGGCCGTTGCTGCTGGTTTCGACCGTGCTGGGCATTCTCGGCGGCTTGAGCATCACTGGCCTGCTGGCGACCATCAACCACGCCCTGCACGCCGAAGGCGGCGCCAGTCGCGGGGTGTTGCTGGGTTTCGCCGGGCTGTGCCTGATGGCGCTACTCGGCTCGGTGATTTCGGACATCGGCACCAACTACGTTGGCCAGCATGTGATCGCCCGGCTGCGCAAGACCCTGGGCCTGAAGATTCTCAGCGCGCCGATCGATCAACTGGAACGCTACCGCAGCCACCGGCTGATTCCGGTGCTAACCCACGATGTCGACACCATCAGTGACTTTGCCTTCGCCTTCGCGCCGCTTGCGGTGTCGTTCAGCGTCACCCTTGGCTGCCTGGTGTACCTGGTGCAGTTGTCGCCAGGGATGTTCCTCACCACCACCCTGGCGATTCTGCTGGGCTCGGTTGCCCAGTATTACGCCCGGGCCCGCGGCATCAAGGGCTTCTTCGAGGCCCGTGACCTGGAAGACGATCTGCAAAAGCACTACCGCTCCATCGCCGAAGGCGCCAAGGAACTGCGCATCAACCGTCCGCGCCGCCAGCGCCTGCTCAAGGACAGCATCGAAGGCACTGCCGAAAGTATCTGCCGCAAGCAAGTCAACGCGATCAACCAGTTTGTGGTGGCCAAGGGGGTCGGCTCCACGCTGTTCTTCATCGTGATTGGCGTGGCCCTGGGGTTCCAGGCCATGTGGCCGAGTACCAGCACCGCGACCCTGAGCGGCTTCATCCTGGTGCTGCTGTACATGAAAGGGCCGCTGGAGCATCTGCTCGGTACGCTGCCCAATATCAGCCGTGCGCAAGTGGCGTTCCGCCGGGTGGCCGAACTCAGCGAGCAGTTCGCCTCACCCGAGCCGCACTTGCAGGAGGCCAGCGACAAACCGCTGCCTGAGCAAATCCACAGCATCGAACTGCGTGACGTGCATTACCGTTATCCGAGCGAGGAGGGTGCCAGCGGTTTTGCCATCGGCCCGGTCAACCTGTCTATCCGCAAGGGCGAGATTGTGTTCATCGTCGGCGAGAACGGTGGTGGCAAGACCACCCTGATCAAGCTGTTGCTGGGCTTGTACGTGCCCCAGAGCGGCAGCCTGCTGCTCGACGGCAAACCGGTCGAAGCCGCCCAGCTCGACGATTACCGCCAACTGTTCACCACGGTGCTGTCGGACTTCTTCCTGTTCGAGGACCTCGTCCAGCAGGGCGCCGATGTGCCGCCAGAGGCGATGGTGTACCTGGAACGCCTGGAGATCGCCCACAAGGTACGCATCGAAGACGGGCGTTTTTCCACCCTCGATCTGTCGACCGGCCAACGCAAGCGCCTGGCGCTGCTGCAAGCGTGGACCGAGCATCGCCCGGTGCTGGTGTTCGACGAGTGGGCAGCGGACCAGGACCCGACCTTCCGCCGCATCTTCTACACCGAGTTGCTGCCAGACCTGCAGCGCCTGGGCAAGACCATCGTGGTGATCTCCCACGACGACCGCTATTTCGATGCCGCCGACAGCCTGTTGCGCATCGACAACGGCCGTCTGGTGCAGCACCACGCCAGCGCTGTCGAGGCCGGCTGAGGTGAACCTGACCCTGGCCCAGCGCTTGCCGCCGGACCTGCAGCCGCTCGCAGCGCGGATGCGTGTGGTGCCCGGCAGTGAGGCGCCCGCGCTGAGTCGCTGGTTGCAACCGGACATGCTGGCGCCGGTGTTGGCGCGTTATGCCCGGCATTGGCCACAGGCGGATCCGCGAGCAGTTGCATCGCAATGGCACCAGCAGCTCTGCGCGCTGATCCTGCCACCGCTGCTGCTGGCGCGCCTGCTGTATGCCGAGCCTGTAAGCCTGGACCCGCAGCGGTTGCGTATCTGCGTGAGTGAACAGGGCGAGCCTGGCGAACTGCATGTCCCGGCGTCAGGGCCGGCGTTACTCAACGAGGGCAATGGCGCACGCCAGCTGGACGCGTTCGATGAGCAACTGCTGCAGCCTTTCGTCAACCGTTTTGCCGCCCATACCGGGCTTTCGCCGCGCCTGCTGTGGGGCAACGTGGCGCTGTGTATCGACTGGGTCATGGAGGTGGCCCAGGGCTGTGTGCCAACCCGCGCGCTAGGGGAAGCGCGGGCGCATTTTTGCAGCAGCCACCAGGGGCAGGGCAGCCAGGCCTTGCGCAGTGCCTTGCGTCGCGACGCCGCTGGAGCGGTCAAGCGCCGGGTCTGCTGTCTGCGTGAGCGCCTGGGGTTCGAACGGTGTGCGGCCTGCCCCCTGGCCACGCGCCAAGCCCCATCCAATATGCCAACAAAACTATAAATCCATAGGGAACATCATGAGCGTTCATCCACTGAATCAACCGGCACAGCGCCTGCGTCGCTGCATCGCCGCCGCTACTCTCGGGCTTGCCATGGCGGTGGCGGTCCCGGCGCTGGCCGAGCCTGTGCAGATCAACATCCCGGCCAAGTCGCTGTCCTCGGCCTTGTACGAGCTGGGTAACCAGGCGAAATTGCAAATCATCTACAATCAGGACACCGTCTCCGGCCTGCGCAGCCGCAGTGTGTCCGGGCAGATGGAACCTGAAGAGGCGCTGCGCCAGTTGATCCAGGGGACCGGCATCGCCTATCGGATCGAAGGCAATCATGTGACCTTGCAAGGCAGCTCCGACGATGCGGCGCTGACCCTGCCGGTCAGCAGCGTGGTCGGCCAGGCGTACAGCTCGGTGAGCGCCGATGACGGCTATGTGGCCAAGCGCGCTTCGGCGGGGACCAAGACTGACACGCCGATCATCGAGACGCCGTACTCGGTGTCGGTGGTGACCCGTGAGCAGATCGAAGCCCAGCAACCCAAGACGGTCTCCCAGGCCCTGCGCTACACGCCGGGGATCAACGCCGAACTGGCCGGCCCGCAGTTCGTCACCGACCAGTTCACCATCCGTGGCTTCCAGCAAGGCACCGGGCGCATGCTGCGCGACGGCACCCGCACCTTCCTGCCCGACTTCCTTGGCTGGGACGCCCCCGAACCCTATGGCCTGGAGCGGATCGAAGTCCTGCGTGGTGCCAGCTCGGTGCTCTACGGTGCTTCCGACCCCGGTGGCCAGATCAATCTGGTGAGCAAACGCCCGACCACCGAACCGCTGCGTCAAGTGCAGTTGCAGATGGGCAACCACGACTACCAACAGACCGCCTTCGACCTCGGCGATGCGCTGGATGAGGAGGGGGTGTGGAGCTATCGCCTGACCGGCCTGTTCCGCGAAGCCGATGCCCAGGCCGACCACATCACCAACCGTCGCGAGTACCTGGCACCGGCCATCAGCTTTCGTCCCAACGACGATACCGAGCTGACCGTGCTGGGCGAGTACCAGAAGCAGACGGGCAACTTCGCCAACCCATTGCCCGCCCAGGGCACGGTATTTCGCGACCCGCGTGGCCGCCTGGATCGCGATACCTACGTCGGCGACAGCGCCTACGACTACATGACCAACGAGAAGACGTCGTTGGGTTATGTGTTCGAACACGACCTGAACGAGATCTGGACCCTGCGCCAGAACGTGCGTTACAGCGACTACCGCCAGTCCAGCTCCGAGATTGCCTTGTACGGCCCGGCGGGCGACGTCTACTCGCGCTACAACGACCAGCGCAAGGGCGACGGCCGGCTGTTCACCATGGACAACCAGGTCCAGGCCAACTTTGCCACGGGGCCGGTGGAGCACACCTTGCTCACCGGGGTCGACTACAACAACGGCAAGTTCAACCAGGACCAGTCGCTGGACTTCATCCTGCAGCCGTTCGACGTGTTTAATCCGGTCTATGGTAAACCGCTGACCCTGGTCCCGTTCAGTGCCTCCAGCTATGAGCAGAAACTGTCGCAGACCGGCGTGTACCTGCAGGATCAGTTGAAGATCGACAAGTGGGTGTTCCTGCTCGGTGGTCGCTACGACTGGGCCAGCAACCAGAAGGACGACCGCGCACCGCAGACCCAGAAGGATGAGAAGTTCAGTGGTCGTGCGGGCCTGGTCTACCTGTTCGACAATGGCTTTGCACCGTACGCCAGCTACAGCGAGTCGTTCTTGCCAGTAATGGGCATGACGCTGGACAACTCGCAGCTCGACCCGGAAATCGGCAAGCAGTACGAAGTCGGCCTGAAGTATGAGCCGCCAGGCAGCAACAGCCTGTACACCGTCGCGGTGTTCGATTTGACCAAGCAGAATGCCACCGAGAACGTCGGCGGCTTCTCACGCCAGGAAGGCGAAGTTCGCTCCCAGGGTGTCGAACTGGAAGCCAAGACCGAGATTACCCAAGGCTTCAATCTGATCGGCAGCTACACCTGGAACGACGTCGAGGTCACCAAGTCCGACGTCGGCAACAAGGGCAATACACCGTTCCGGGTGCCGGAGCACATGGCGTCGATCTGGGGCGACTATATCGTCCAGGGCGGCACGTTCGAAGGGCTGCGCCTGGGCGGCGGTGCCCGCTACGTGGGCAGCACCTTCGGCGACTCGGCGAACAGCTTCAAGGTCGACAGCTACACCGTGGTCGACGCCTTGGTCGCCTACCAACTGGGCAAGGTCGATGCCTCGCTCGACGGTATGGAAGTCTCGCTCAACGCCTCGAACCTGTTCGATAAAGAATACGTGGCAGGCTGCTACAGCAACGTTGGCTGCCAGTACGGCCAGCAGCGGACCGTGTATGGCACGGTGAGCTACAACTGGTAAGTCTCTTGGGACTGGGCCGTGCTTGATTGCACGGCCGTATACCGTCTGCTCAGAGACGATCCGGATGCCAAAGGTCCGGTACGCTGCGCTTATCCCTCTTCGTCGCTCCCCACTGCTCGTTCTTCGAATGCGTAGCGCACGGCTTCCACAACGCGTTCCGCCCGTTCAGCGTCGTCGAGTTGCGGATACGTTTTCTTCAGTTTGCCAGATACCCGCCAGCCATTTTCCTTGAGTGAACGAATGATCCGGTTCGCGTCCTGATCCGGCATTTCCAGCACTTCTTTGAGCCGCTCCTGGGCGTGCTGGAAAATGACCAGCACCCGGGCTTCCTCGGCCATTTCGGTACGGACCGTGTGCGCAACGACCTGCGCCGTGTACAGCACGTGTTCGGTCAAGTCGGGATAGCGCCATGCGAATTGCGCGTCGTCGTAATCATCGAAGACCAGGTTGCTCGTGGTGCCGTCCTCGTAGTCGACTAGTTTTGCGAACCGATGGGACGATGCGTAGCGTTGCATGAACGGCCGCGAAAATACCTCCAGCGTACGATCGTAGCGCGCCCGCAATTCAATCGAACTCGTGATGGTGGCTGATACCGGGAGGATCACGCCATCGGGCATCGCCTTATCGCGGATCAGGGTGTCGTTGATCAAAAATCGATGGATTCGACCATTACCGTCCCGCATCGGATGGATATACACAAAGGCAAAGGCGATAGCTGCTGCCCGGGCCAACGGCTCGGCACCCCGTGTTGCCAACTCGAATGCCTTCAGGCCATCGAGCAGTTGTGTTAACAACTCAAATTGCGGCGCAATGTAGTGCACGATGTCCTCGCGCATGGTCGCCTGGCCCACGAAAACCGGCGAGCGCCGCAGGCCAAGTCCGAAGGCCTCATGACCGAGGATGCCGGCTTGTAACGTGTGCAGGCTGTCGTTGCTCAATGGATCCTTGATATGGCCACAGTACTTGGCGATAACGTGGGCAAACCGCTGGATCCTGTCGGCCTTGTCGGCCTCTCTTTCAATCAGAAAGCTTGCGCGCGACTCCTTGAGTGTCAACCAACTGGCCGTGCGTATCAGGATGTCGGCGCCGAAGGTTTGGTTCAGCTCGCTTAATGCCGCAGCCAAGTCAAATTGCAGCGCTTGTTGCACGGCTTCGGTACGGCGGATCAAGGGGGAGAATTGCGGTACGCCGGGAAGATTGTCGTTGATGCGCCAGCGCCGTATCCGCAGGGGCTCAACGCGGGTCAGGTAGTGTTGCGGTGAAACGGCATCGATATAGCCGCCATTGGTGACGTCTGGCACAGCAAGTTGCTGACCGGTCAGCCACTCGTAGAGGAATCCGGTGCGGCGGGCATACTGACCAAAAGGCGCTTGCTGGCACCAGGCTTCGATGGGCTTGGGGCCAATCACCGCAAACAGCCGGGCGAAAAACTCAAGGTGAACTTCTTCGTACTTGAGCCCAAACTCAAAATGCCCCGCGAAATCATCTGCCGGCTGATAGCTCGCAGGATACTTGCGTTCGACATGTCCATCGCTCTCGCGGCTCATTCGCGTCGTACCGATTACCGACTCAACCCGTAAAGGTTGTGCAAGCGCAATGCCGTAGCGGTCGGCGAGTACCTTGAAGCCTACTTGCATTGTCGAATCCTCTACTGAGCACACAAAAATGATATCCAGAATCGCATCGTACGCGAAAACGTTAATTTCCTAATCGCGAAAATGCTAATGCGTACTTTAATTTGATAACAAATTGACGAGTTTAGACGAAAACGATAACTCGCAGAGCCCCGCGCTTGGACATTCGCCTTGCAGGCGAGTGTCAGGAAAGCCCAAGTCTGAGGGGCGTCCTACTGCTCAAGCATCAAGCTGCGCCACACAATCACTGGCGGTGCAACGGGCACAACGTCTGGTTGCTGTTTCTGCAACTCTAGCGGAGTCACCACCGGCGATGACTGCTGAAGCGGCAAAGGTTGCGCAGTGTCTGCGGTCGATTCATCGATAGGCGCCTTGGTCAATTGAGGGTCACTACCACCTTGCCCTTAGCGCGTCCCTGCTCGACGTACTGCAATGCCTCGGCCGTGGATTCAAAGTCGAAACAGCGGTCAACCACAGGCTTGATGATCCCCGCCTCGATGAGTGCGGTGATGTGTTGCAGTTGGGCGCCATTGGCCCGCATGAACACGAACCCATAGCTGACGTTCTGCTTGCGTGCCTTGCGCCGAATACCCAGGCTCAGCAGGCGCATGATTTGTTGCAGTGGCCAGGACAACCCTTGCTCCTGCGCGAACTGTGCAGTGGGTGGCCCGGAGATGGAAATGAGTTGGCCACCGGGCTTGAGGACCTTGAGTGACTGCTCCAGTACGTCGGCGCCGAGGCTGTTCAACACCAGGTCATAGTCGTGCAAGACACGTTCGAAGTTCTGCTGGGTGTAGTCGATCACCAGATCGGCCCCCAGCGCCTTCACCCATTCGACATTGCGGGTGCTGGTGGTGGTCGCGACAAAGGCGCCGAGGTGTTTGGCCAGTTGGATGGCGAGGCTGCCGACACCGCCGGAGCCCGCGTGGATCAGCACTTTCTGGCCCTGTTTCAGTTGTGCGGTTTCGACCAGCACTTGCCAGGCCGTCAGCGCCACCAAGGGGATGGACGCAGCCTGTGCCATGCTGGTATTGGCAGGTTTCAGGGCGATCGCGTTTTGGTTAACCGCGATCAATTGAGCGAACGTCCCGATCCGCGCTTCGGGCGGGCGAGCATAGACGTGGTCTCCCGGTTTGAAACGCGTCACTTGCGAGCCAACCTCCACCACCACGCCCGCCAGGTCATTGCCCAGTATCAGCGGAAATGCATAGGGCAGGATCAGTTTGAATTCGCCTTTGCGGATCTTCGAGTCCAGCACGTTGACGCTGCTGGCGTGCACCTCGATCAACACATCCTCGGCGCCCACCGTGGGGGCGGGCGCTTCGCCAATGCGCCCGGTGTTCTTGCCATAGCGATCAATTAAAAATGCCTTCATCGTTGTGTGGCTCTTGTCGATTGCAATAAGGGTGGGCGCAGGGTTTGCGGCGTTGCCGTTCGCTACAAAACAATCACGCCGGGTTTTGGTAGCGCTGGGCAACCGCAGACTGGCGGATCTGCTGCAGCAGGCCCTGGCGTGCGGTCTGCAGGCCATCCCAGCGCTCAGCTTCCTGCAGCGGCGGGATAGTCACCGGCTCGCGCCGATCAAAACCGACCAGTGCGGCATCCACCAGGTCGCCGACTTCCATGATTTCATTCAAGGTGTTGATGTCGACGCCGGAGCGATCCCAGATCTCCGTACGGGTGGCGGCCGGCAGCACGGCCTGCACATAGACGCCCTGAGGCGAAAGTTCCAGGCTCAGGCCTTGGGAGAGGAACAGCACAAACGCCTTGGTCGCACCGTAGACCGTCATGCCGAACTCTGGCGCAAGGCCCACCACCGAACCGATGTTGATGATTGCACCATCGCCGGTCTTGGCCAGGCGCGGGGCGATGGCGCTGGCGAGTCGCACCAGGGCCGTGGTGTTGAGGGCGACCAGTTGCGCAATGCTCTCGGTGCTTTGCTCGATGAACTGGCCGGACAGCGCCGCGCCGGCATTATTGACGAGGATGCCGATACGGGCGTCGTTGCGCAGTCGGGACTCCACGGTTGTCAGGTCGCCGAGTTGGGTCAAGTCTGCCGCAATGACATCGATGGCGACCTGGTGTGTGCTGCGCAACCGGGCTGCCAGTGCTTCCATGCGGGCCTGGTCGCGGGCGACCAATACCAGGTCGTGGCCGCGTTCGGCGAAACGTTCGGCGTAGACGGCGCCAATGCCGGTGGAGGCGCCGGTGATAAGAACAGTAGGACGAGTGCTCATGGGGTCATATCTCTTGCAGGATGGGTGATGACAGCAAGCGCGATCACTGATGCTCAGCTTGCGCTGGCGTTTGATTCAGCCAATGTCGGGTAGTCGATGTAGCCCGCCGAGCCGCCGCCATAGAGGGTAGCGGGATTGAAGGCGGACAATGGCGCGCCACTGCGCAGGCGCTCCACCAGGTCTGGATTGCCAATGAACGGGCGCCCGAACGCGATCAGATCGGCCTGGTCTGCGGCGACCTGCGAAGTCGCCAGGTCCAGGTCATAGCCATTGTTGGCGATGTAGGTGTCTTTGAAGCGCCGGCGCAGGGCACCGAAATCGAAGGGCGCCACATCACGCGGGCCACCGGTCGCGCCTTCGACCACATGCAGGTACACCACGCCGAGGGCGGCGAGTTGATCGACGACGTAATCGAATTGCGCCTGCGGATCGCTGCTGGAAACGCCATTGGCTGGCGACACCGGCGACAAGCGCACGCCGGTACGATCCCGGCCGATTTCATCGACGACGGCGGCCGTCACCTCGAGCAACAGGCGTGCACGATTTTCGATCGAACCGCCGTAGGCATCGGTGCGCACGTTGGCGCTGTCCTTGAGGAACTGATCCAGCAGATAGCCGTTCGCGCCGTGAATCTCTACGCCATCGAACCCGGCGGCTATAGCGTTTGCCGCGGCCTGGCGGAAGTCGGCGACGATCCCCGGTAGTTCGTTGATGTCCAGTGCGCGCGGCTCGCTGACGTCTTCAAAACGGTTGTTGACGAATACTTTTGTCGCGGCACGCACTGCCGAAGGGGCCACGGGGGCGGCGCCGTTTTCCTGCAGGTCAACGTGCGACACGCGGCCGACATGCCAAAGTTGCAGGAAGATTTTTCCGCCCTTGGCGTGGACGGCAGTGGTCACTTCACGCCAGCCATCTATTTGCGCCTGCGTGTAGATCCCGGGGGTGTCCTGATAGCCCTGGCCTTGCTGGGAGATCTGCGTCGCTTCGCTGATCAGCAGGCCTGCGCTCGCGCGCTGGCTGTAATAGGTGGCCGCGAACTGGCTTGGCACAAAGCCTGCGCCTGCGCGGTTGCGGGTCAGTGGCGCGAGGACGATACGGTTCGACAGCGTAAGGGTGCCGAGGGTGTAGGGGGTGAACAGATTCTGGTCGGTCATCTGGTATGTCTTCCGTGCCCGTTGATGGAGGTCGGTGGTGCGTGCAATTAGGATGATGATCGAAATCTAAACTGTCAATAGTTTTGATTATGACCAACATCTATGTATCATTGCGGGCATGACTTCCCAATGGACATGAGGTATTGCACGTGAGAGTGACCAAGGCCCAGGCGCAGGCCAATCGGGAGCACATCGTTGAAACGGCCTCTGAGCTGTTTCGTCAACGCGGCTTCGACGGCGTCGGTGTGGCGGATCTCATGGCGGCCGCCGGCTTCACCCACGGCGGGTTCTACAAGCATTTCGCTTCGAAAGCCGACCTGATGGCCGAAGCCTCGGCTTGCAGCCTTGCCAAATCCCTGGCGGCTGCTGAAACGCTCGATGTTGCGGGCTTCATCGACGTCTATGTGACCCGCGAACATCGCGATGGACGCGGCACGGGTTGCACCATGGCGGCGTTGTGTGGCGACGCGGCGCGTCAAACGGATGATTTGAAAGCGACGTTTGCCGAAGGGATCGAGCACACCCTGCAGACACTGGGGGAGAAATACCCGACGAGGCCGGATGCCGCTGCGGATGAGGGGAGAAAGAAGATGATCGACCTGCTGTCCCGTGCGGTCGGTGCGATTGTTTTGTCGCGTGCCTGCCCGGATGACTCCGCCCTGGCGGATGAGATCCTGGAGGTGTGCCGCGCGCAAATGTTTGCTTCGATGTCGCTCAACGAGGTTGAGGCGCAGTAGGGGGGCGCATCAACCACCACCCCACAGGCATTAACGTTGGGGGAGGTGTTCCAGGCGAGTTGCGGATGTGTTCGACAAACTGACCGGCTACTCAACTAAACTCGACCAGAGCTGCTCCTGACATCGCCTGGTGAGACTTCATGATTGCCCATACCCCCACGCTTTTTGCCTGTGTCGCCTTAGTAGCTACGATCATGGCGTTTTGTCTGATATTGGTCGGCCAGTTCAACCAGCGTGACGGCTTGCTGACCATTGGCTTTGGTTTGCTAGCACATGCCCTGGCTTACGTTGGATACACCTTATACGGCCATGCCCCGTTGTGGTTGACCTACGGGGTGGCGAACACATTGCTGGCGGTGGCCCTGGCTTTCTACGGGGCCAGTGTATTTCGGATCGTCGAGTTGCCCGTCGCCTGGTGGCAGATCTTCGCGCCGGCTGCATTGATGTTGGTATTGATGGCGAGTCTGATCGACACCCTGGAGCCGCGCATGCTCGCCGCCACGCTGGTGTTGATGGTGCAGTGCGGCCTGATCATCTACTGGACGCGCCGCTACGTCCCCGCTCAAGGGCGTGCGCGCATGCTGTTGATCATCGGCTCGAGTATCAGCCTGATTGGTTTGGGCATGCGGGTGCCCCGAAAACGCTGTGGCGGTTCTGGACGAGTTGCGCGCTTCGGTGGCTGAGTCACCGGCGCGGTTCGGTGAGGCAACCATCTCATTGCGCATCAGTGTGGGGGTGTGCTGCGTGGTGCCAAATGACGATGACAGCATGGCAAGCCTGCTTGGACGTGCGGATGCAGCGCTTTATCAAGCCAAGGGGCAGGGGCGTAATACCTTGTGTTTGGCACCGCCGCATGTGCATCCCAGTAAAACCAACCGCGTTCATATCATTGAGCATTGACCGCCAGCACATGCTGATACTCAGTAACCGTCCGATCAGCACCCTCTCCTGACCGTTCTCCAAATTAGCCAAGATAGTGGACACCATTTTTTAGTGGATACTATCTTGGATATAGCTCCCGCTCGTCGCCCCGGTCGCCGCTCGAACTTCCCAACCGTATTCAAACGCAAGGTCGTCGAAGCTTCATATCAACCCGGCACTTCAGTGTCGGTGATCGCTCGCGAGCACGACGTCAATGCCAACATGGTTTTTCGCTGGCGGCGGCAATACCAGGACGGCGCATTCGGCCCGGTCAGCCAGAGCGCAACATTCTTGCCAGTCGAGGTGATCAAAGCACCCATCGACTTGCCGTCCGCAGCGCCGCTGCCGCAAGAATCCCATTCCGAGATCCTTATAGAAGTCGGAAAAGCCAAGCTGCGCATCATCGGCGAGCGCTTGGTGGGTGACTTGCACGATCAGATCTTCGAGGGTCAAATCATTCAGTCGACCGAAACGGCTGTGTCCGGCGGCGACGATGGAAACGGTGTGGTTAGCCATTATTGTTTTTCCTTTGCGATTGCAGGCGTTCCCTACAATGGCCCACCGCAAAGTCTGATCGCTACTTCGTGCAACTACGTATAGGAGTGAGTAGCCGAACTGACCGATACTGGGCTCATACCCATAAAAAAGCAGCAGGACTGCACGATGAAAGATCCACTGGAAGACCTTGAACGGCTGGCGTTTCAAGTGTCGCCGGCTCCCCAAGTGATCACCGGCAACCGCAGCATGCTTGATCTCAACGTGGCATTTCTTGAGTCGTTCGGGTTCCAGCGCGACGAGTTGATCGGCGAGTTGATCCTCAAGCTCTATCCCTCCCAAGCCGACTACAAGGCCATAGGCGAACGCAGCCTGAGCTGGCTACAGCACAGCAAGAACGGCTCCTATTCCGATGAGCGCTTCATGCAGCACCACAGTGGTGAAGTGTTCTGGGCCAGGGCCAATGGCTACACGCTGACGCCGGATGATCCGTTTCAGTTGATGGTCTGGCATTTCGAGCGTATGGACCGCGTGTTTCACGCGACGGTCAACTTGACGCCGCGAGAACGGGAAATCTCGGCGCACATTGTCAACGGCCTGACCTGCAAGGAAATCGGCCGTAAATTGAACATTTCCCACCGCACTGTCGAAGTCCATCGGGCCCGGCTGATGAAAAAGCTGCAGGCCAAGAACAGCGCGGAGTTGGTGTCAAAGATCATTGTGCTGAATTGAAGTCGACGTCCTCCCAGCGCATCTGCACCAGTTTGCCGGCGCGACCCGTCAACAGAACCAGCAGGCGCATCGCGACGGCAACGCTGCCGCCGTTGCACTCCACCCAGCCGCGCCGAGCCTTAGCCATTTTGCGCTGGCGACGCAGCTGCGTAATGATCGTGGCGATGTGTTCGAGCGTGATCTTGAACTGACAACCTTCGGGGTTGGCAGTGATATCTGAGAGGCACTCCAATTTTCATCGGCTGCATGTTCACCGCTGCGCTTAAAGTCTCAGGCCGGTCTATCGATTCGCAGAGAGTGCGGTCGACGCTGTTCTCATCAATAAAAGATCAGATGAACAGCCTGCCCGACAACGCCTAAAGACTATCCGGATCTCCAAAAATGACATGACCGGTAACCAGCAGATTCTGCTCATCTAGTCGGTGCCGGACGCGCATCATCCGCAGCAACTTGCGTTCGCACTGCTTGCGCATTTGCCGGACCCGCTGCTGCTCTTCATTCAGGCAGCCGCTGTCTCGCTCCACCAGACGAAAATGCCTGGGCGTTTCCTGATGTAGGGTCAGGTGTGCGTGAATCAGTTGCCTGTGTCTGTCGCGTTTTGCCAGGGCTGCTTGTTCGATTCGCCCCTCGGTGGCCAGCAGCTCTTCGTAGAACTCCTCGATCAGTTCGATCAGCAGGTGCTGCTTGCTGGGGAAATGGTGATACAGCGAGCCCGGGGCAGGTCGCGAGCTCGCGCATACCGACTTGACCGAAACTCTTGCTGGCACAGAGTTCCAGCACCTTGTCCCGGTATTCGGCGAAGCGTGAGCAACTCTCAAGCATAAGCATGGAAGCCGCGCCGCGTTTTGCGTCCCAGGTAGCCGGCGGCGACCATCTCCTTGAGCAGTGGAGCTGGGCGGTATTTGCTGTCGTTGAAGCCGTCGTAGAAGGCTTCAAGGATTGCAAGCACGGTGTCCAGGCCGATCAGGTCGGCCAAGGCCAGCGGGCCGATCGGTTCCCAGTGTCAGTGGAATTGAATACGGAAGGATCAGCTTGAACGCGCCTGTTCTGATCTTTCAATCCAGCACGTTCACCCTTCAAGACTGCATTTTGAGGCTAAGGAAGGGCATATCACCACTGGTCCTCACGAATATTATCGTCGAATTCGGCCAGATAAACTCAACGGTTCTCGCATCTCAGACGACCCAAAATTGCCTGTGCATTTCTCCGAGCGCAATCCCCTCCGTCGAAATTTCACTGAAATTCACCATGATCAGCATGAACATTTCGCGAGCGCTTAAAAAGCGAAATGAATGCTCTATCGCATGTCGTTTCTGTTAATGAAAATGCGCAAAAAATACCCCTAGCATCTGCCTAACATGAACCATCGATTACTGATGCATCACGAAGCTAGGAGACCTACCGTGCGCTTTGTAAATCCCATCAAGCATAGTTTAAAGAGCGCCAAACCGACCGTTGGTTGCTGGCTGACGCTCGCGAGTCCTGCCGTCGCTGAACTGATTGCTCATTGCGGTTTTGAGTGGTTAGTCATCGATGCTGAGCACGGCCCTAGTGATACCCAGGATCTTGCGGCTCAACTTAGAGCAATTGATGCAGCGGCCTTTAACGGGGCAAGAGCCGTAGGTGCAGTGCGGGTCACTGCCAACGATCCTTCATTGGTCAAGCGCGCAATGGATTGTGGGGCGCAGACCATTGTTTTCCCAAACATAAACAATGCGACTGATGCAAAAGCCGCAGTGGCATCGATGCTATTCCCACTACCCGAGCAAAGTGGTGTCAGGGGCGTCGCAGGGATGGTAAGAGCAGGGAGCTATGGTTTGGACAGCAACTACGTCAAATCCGCAAACAACCAGGCTTGCGCCATTGTCTTGATCGAGTCAGTGGATGGGGTAGAGAACGTTGACTCTATAGCTGAAGTCGAGGGCGTGGATTGCCTGTTCATCGGCACAGCAGACTTGTCTGCAAGTATGGGCTATCTGGGGCAGACCAGACACGATGACGTCAAGGCTGCAGTCGAGAAAGTCTTGACGGCAGCACGCAAGCACTCGAAGGCAGTAGGAATCTTTGCAACTTCGGTGGAAGAGGCCCGCCAATACAGGGAAAAGGGCGTGACGTTTATCGCGCTTCATTCTGATACGGGATGGTTGACCAAAGGGGCGACAGACGCTTTGGATGCTCTCAACTTGAAAAGATAATATCAAATTGATCATTGAGTGAGCTCATTGAGTAATGTTGTTTAATTTTATATTGGAGATAGTAAATGTCGATGTCAGATCGTGATGGGAAAATCTGGAAAGATGGCGAGTTGGTTGAGTGGCGTGAGGCCAATACTCACATTTTGACCCATACACTTCACTATGGCATGGGCGTATTCGAAGGCATACGCGCATACGAAACTGCGCGCGGCCCGGCAATTTTCCGCCTGAAGGAGCATATTTGTCGTCTCTTTAACTCTGCTAAAATTTTTCAGTTGGAAATTCCATTTGATGAAGAAACTGTACGTAATTCTTGTGTAGAAGTCATTCGCGCAAATGAGTACGACTCGTGCTACCTGCGGCCATTAGTATGGATCGGCTCAGACTTTCTGAGTATTGCGGCAAAGAACAATACAATTCACGTCGCAACAGCAGCGTGGCCCATGGGCTCTTACCTAGGAGAGGAAGGGATGGAAAAAGGTATTCGAGTTAAAACCTCCTCGTTTACCCGTCATCACGTCAATGTTTCTATGGTGCGCGCAAAAGCTTGCGGTTATTACATTAACTCTATCCTAGCAAATCGTGAGGTTACTTCGCTTGGGTTTGATGAGGCTCTGTTGCTAGACACTGAAGGGTACGTAAGTGAAGGTGCTGGCGAGAATATCTTCATGGTCCGCGATGGGGTCGTTTACACCCCCGACTTGGCGTCCTGTCTTGATGGCATAACCCGTGATTCGGTTATGGTTATTGCCAGGGATTTGGGCTTGGAGATTAGGGAGAAACGAATCACTCGCGACGAGCTATATTGCTGCGATGAGGCTTTCTTTACAGGTACCGCTGCTGAGGTAACACCTATTCGTGAGCTCGATGGCAGGACAATTGGAGCAGGCTCGCGAGGCCCGATTACTCAGCAGATTCAAGAGATCTACTTCTCCGCTGTACGTGGCACTAATGAAAAATATGCTCATTGGTTGACTTATGTTGACAGTCGCATGTGAATCAGTATCCATCCCATAAAACATAGGAGGCTTCGAACAGGCTGAGTACAGGTGCACAGGTAAGTGCAAGCCGTCAGCAATGTCTAAAATAATAATAATCACTTTGCTTAATTAATACTGCTAGCCATCTATGTAATTCAGTCTTGGAGTCTCCATGAGAAAAATTAACGTTGTATCGATGATGATTGCCTCTGCTTTGTGTTCGGCAGTTGGGGCGGCACACGCTGAAACGATCAGAATTGCAATCGCTGGGCCCATGAGTGGGCCTGTTGCGCAATATGGAGATATGGTGGCCGCCGGTGCATTGACGGCCATTGAGCAAATAAACGCAGCGGGGGGGGGAGCGGTAAAACATTTGAAGCTGTAATGATGGATGACGCTTGTGAGCCTAAACAAGCGGTGGCAATTGCTAACAAAATTGTAAGCCAGAATATAAAATACGTTATCGGTCACGTTTGTTCTGGCTCTGCAATTCCTGCGTCAGATATTTATGAAAATGAAGGTGTGCTGATGATAGCGCCCTCTGCAACAGCTCCACAGTTGACTCAAGGGAAAAGCCGCTCTTTGATTTTTCGAACTATTGGTCGAGACGATCAACAAGGCCCTGCAGCCGGCAAATACATAATCGAACGCGCCAAGCCTAAGCTGGTTGCTATTTTGCATGATAAGCAATCATATGGCCAAGGTATTGCTACTTCGGTCAAGCAGACAATTGAAAAAGCTAAAGTTTCTGTGGCAATGTTTGAAGGTATCAATGTAGGTGATTCTGACTATTCCTCCGTGATCACTAAACTCAAAGTCCTTGGCGTTGACTTTGTGTATTTTGGAGGTTACCACCCAGAAATGGGACTGCTTCTACGTCAGGCACGTGAACAAGGGTTGAAAGCTGTGTTCATGGGGCCAGAGGGCGTAGGCAACCAGGATGTCGCTGCTATTGCAGGAGCCGCTTCAGAAGGAATGCTAGTCACATTGCCTGCTGATTTCTCGGCCGACCCAGCCAACGCATCACTCAACAAAGCATTCACAGACAACAAGCGAGATCCAGGTGGCCCGTTTCAACTGTCCGCATACACCGCTGTCAAGGTAATTGGCGACTCTATTAGTGCCACTAAGAGTTCGGATCCAAATACAGTAGCACAGTACATGCACAGTAATCATTTTGCGACCCCAATTGGGAACATTGCATTTGATGCGCAGGGTGATCTCGAAGCATTCAAGTTTGTTGTATATGTTTGGCACAAAGATGCCACAAAAACAGTAGCCGAATAGGACTTTATCAATTTCGCCTCACTGTTGTTTAGTGAGGCGTCTACACTGTTTTAGAGGCCTCTTTGGATGAGTAACTTACTTCCTCAGTTTATCCAACAGTTAGCCAATGGGCTAACTTTGGGTTCGATATATGCACTAATAGCAATTGGTTATACTATGGTGTACGGAATTATCGGCATGATTAATTTCGCACACGGCGAGATCTATATGATTGGCGCATATATAGGACTTGTTACCATAACGGCGATCGGGGTCACGGCGGGTTATCCTTTGCCTTTGGTGCTCGGAGGTGCACTTTTGGTGTCTGTCGCTGTAACGGGTTTGTATGGTTTTGCAGTCGAGCGAATTGCCTATCGGCCGCTACGTGGAGGGCCAAGACTTGTTCCATTGATCTCGGCTATTGGTATGTCAATTTTTCTGCAAAATTACATCCAGATTGGCCATGGATCTCGGGATATATCCGTGCCAGCGTTGGTGTCGGGTGCTGTAGAGTTTCAACTGGCTGGGAGTTTTTTTGATATAACTATCCCATATTCAAGAGTCATGATATTTGGTGCTACTTTTGTGCTGATGGTTGCTTTGACTCTTTTTATTGCCTATTCCCGTATGGGGCGAGCATGTCGCGCTTGTTCTGAAGATATGCGTATGGCCAATCTTCTAGGGATTGATACTAATCGAGTCATTTCGTTTACCTTCATATTGGGCGCAATGTTGGCTGCGGTAGGAGGGGTTTTGATTGCATTGGCGATAGGCAAGCTAAGTCCGTTTATTGGTTTTATTGCAGGTATAAAAGCGTTCACAGCTGCAGTATTAGGGGGTATTGGTAGCATTCCAGGTGCGATGCTTGGCGGAATACTTTTGGGCTTGGTGGAAACATTTGCAGCAGCTTACTTGCCCGCGGAGTACAAAGATGTTGTTGCCTTCGCTTTGTTGATTTTGATTCTCCTCTTCCGGCCTACGGGTCTGCTGGGAAAAACTAACGTCGAGAAGGTGTAAACTCATTATGAATCAAGACTCTAATGCCAGCGCAGCTTCGTTACATACCACGACTACGAGTATATCAGTAGCAAAAGGTAAGTCCTTACGAGCGGATGCTCTAGGGAAAAACCTCAAATCTGCATTTGTCGCTTCTGTCATAACAATTATTTTGACAACGCCTGTTTTGGGTCTACAGCTCAAAATGGTTAGCTATAAGGTTGTTTTAGAACAGCATTGGATGCCTGTGTGGTTGGCGGCAACCGCTGTGTTTGTTTTCCAATTACTCCGGCCCATATGGCTGGTAAATCGCTCAGCCATAAAACTTCCATCAGTTCCAGATCTGAATGCGCATCGTCAGAAAGCTATTATTCAAGCGTTATTGGTATTAGGTTTAATTTTTCCGTTCTTTGCCTCAAGGGGAGCGGTGGATGTTGGCACAATTGCGCTGATCTATATCATTCTCGGACTGGGTCTAAATATCGTTGTAGGTTATGCAGGACTTTTAGACTTAGGATATGTTGGATTTTATGCTGTCGGAGGCTACACATATGCTCTACTCAATCAGCATTTCGGTCTTTCATTCTGGCAGTGCTTGCCTGCAGCGGCCCTCGTGGCATCAATTTTCGGATTCGTATTGGGGTTTCCTGTATTACGGTTACGCGGCGACTATCTTGCGATTGTGACACTCGGGTTTGGTGAAATTATTCGTTTGTTATTGAACAATGCTACGAACGTTACCGGTGGCCCGGATGGTATCTCTGGAATCCCAAAACCGACATTCTTCGGTATTGAGTTCGCTAGAAAGGCCAGTGTGGAGGGAACTAAAACATTTCACCAAATTCTAGGGGTTGACTATTCTGGGAGTCATATGGTGGTGTTCCTTTACCTGGTAGCTCTTGCTTTAGTTACCTTTACCTTATTTGTTACCAGTCGCCTGATTCGTATGCCGGTTGGCCGTGCTTGGGAAGGCTTGCGAGAGGATGAAACCGCTTGTCGTTCGTTGGCTTTGAACCCAACAAAAATTAAGCTTTCCGCATTTACTTTAGGTGCAGCAATCGCCGGGCTTGGGGGCGCATTCTTTGCTGCTCGTCAGGGATTGGTAAACCCGGAGTCTTTCACCTTTATTGAGTCGGCGTTAATTCTTGCAGTAGTCGTACTCGGTGGCATGGGATCACAACTCGGTGTTGTACTGGCCGCTATATTGCTGACGGTTTTGCCCGAGGTGGCACGTGGCTTCGATGAGTACCGGATGTTAATCTTTGGTCTTGTCATGGTGCTTATGATGATATGGCGCCCACAAGGACTTTTACCAGCTAGCCGTCCACATGTGGAGTTGCCGAAATGACTAAAAATCTACTGGAAGTTTCAAACTTGCAGATGCGTTTTGGTGGGCTGCTAGCTGTTGATCAGATAAACTTTTCCGTTCGCAAGAATGAAGTGTTTTCAGTCATTGGCCCTAACGGTGCAGGGAAGACCACAGTATTTAACTGTATTAGCGGTTTTTATAAGCCAGCGGCCGGAAGTGTTGTGTTGGATGGCGTGCATATTGAGGGACTTCCGAGTCATGCTGTTGCGGAAAAAGGTCTGGTCAGAACCTTCCAAAATATTCGCCTTTTCAAGGATCTTACGGTGCTTGAAAACCTTCTTGTCGCTCAACATAGTCAGATAAAAACTGGTTTGTTGCAGGGGCTTTTTGCTACCCCAAGCTACCGTAAAGCGGAGCATGAAGCCCTAAAAAATGCAGCAGCGTGGCTTCATCGGCTTGGTTTGACATCCGTTGCCAACCGAGGGGCTGGCACACTCCCCTATGGTCACCAGCGGTTGGTTGAAATCGCACGCTGCATGATCACGAAACCCCGCCTCCTAATGTTGGACGAGCCAGCTGCAGGGCTGAATCCCCAGGAGAAGATCGAACTTGCGAAGCTTATAGATAGCTTGCGAACTGATTTCGGTATATCGGTATTGCTGATTGAGCACGATATGAGTCTCGTCATGGAGGTTTCAGATCGAATACTGGTTATGGAGTATGGCCGAGCAATTGCTACGGGTTTGCCCCTAGAGATTCAGAACGATCCGCGCGTTATCAAGGCCTATTTGGGGGAAGAGTGATGCTTAGGTTAGATAGCGTGCATACACATTATGGTGCTGTTGAGGCGCTCGCGGATGTTTCCATTGAAGTTAATAAAGGCGAGATAGTCACGTTGATCGGCTCAAATGGTGCCGGTAAATCAACATTGATGATGACGGTTTGCGGGTCTCCTGGCGCTTCTAGCGGCAATGTAATTTTTGAAGGGCAAGATATTACCAATACTCCAACGCACGAGATAATGAGAAACGGGATGGCCGTTTCTCCTGAAGGTCGCCGGGTCTTTCCTACACTCACAGTGTACGAGAACTTAAAGATGGGTGGGTTCTTCTCTAGTCGTAAAGACGCGCAGAAGGGTGTAGAGCACGTTTATACACTTTTTCCCCGCTTGCAAGAGCGATCTACACAACGTGCAGGGACGATGTCTGGAGGTGAGCAGCAAATGTTAGCAATTGGTCGTGCTTTAATGAGTCGTCCTAGATTGCTATTACTGGATGAGCCTACGCTTGGTTTAGCTCCCTTAGTGATCAAACAAATATTTGAAATTGTCAAAGCTATTCGAGATTCAGGTGTCACGGTATTCCTAGTAGAGCAAAACGCCAACAAGGCATTGCAAATCGCCGACAGGGGATATGTTCTTGAAAATGGTCGAGTTGTATTAGCAGATACAGGGCGAAACTTGTTGAAAAACGAGAGCATAAAAAGCTCGTACCTAGGCGGGTAGCGACAATAACCGCTGATAGGGGCAGACAACCTTACTAGCAGTGGCTAGATCTCTTGATGTGAGGTGATATAAGCATGAATGATTCCCAGCACGGTATTCTTGAAAGTTTAGAGTTTTCCGCCAACCAAAATGACGCGCAGGAGTCTGAAGAGTGGCGCGAAGCACTACTTTCATTGATTGAAAATAGCGGCCCTGAAAGAGCTCGCGAAATCATTGATGAACTGGTCAGCCTAGTGCGTGATCCCAGCATCGGCTGGAAACCCACGTTGGGTACGCCCTACATCAACACCATTCCAGTGACAAAGCAGCCTGCATTCCCAGGCGATTTGGCAATCGAGGAACGCCTGTCATCGATTATTCGGTGGAATGCTCTAGCCATGGTCGTACGTGCTAACCAAGCATATGGTGAACTGGGTGGTCATATTGCCAGTTACGCGAGCGCGGCTGACTTGTTCGAGGTTGGTTTTAACCATTTCTTCAGAGCGAGGAACGACGCTTCTGGTGGCGACTTAGTCTTCTATCAACCTCATTCAGCTCCAGGCGTTTACGCTCGAGCCTTTCTTGAGGGGCGATTGGGAGAAGAGAACCTTCTGCATTACCGGCAGGAAATCACTGCTTCTAGCCAAGGAGTGCAAGGCTTATCCAGCTATCCACACCCTTGGTTAATGCCGGACTTCTGGCAATTTCCAACAGGGTCGATGGGTATCGGCCCAATTAGTTCGATTTTTCAAGCCCGATTCATGCGGTATCTCCACAACCGAGATCTGTTAGACACCTCAGGCCGTAAAGTGTGGGGAGTTTTCGGTGATGGTGAGATGGATGAACCGGAAAGCATGTCTGCTCTTACTTTAGCTGCAAGGGAGGGTTTGGATAACCTGATCTGGGTGGTTAATTGCAATCTTCAGCGGTTAGATGGGCCGGTGCGTGGCAACGGGCGAATCATTGACGAGCTGGAGGCATTGTTTGTTGGGGCTGGCTGGAATGTCATAAAACTGGTTTGGGGATCTGATTGGGACGGGCTTTTCGCCCGCGATACGGACGGAAGCCTGGTGCGAGCCCTTTCGGAAACCGTTGACGGGCAGTTCCAAACTTTTGCGGCGAAAGATGGACGTTACAACAGAGATCATTTCTTTGGTCAAAACGAAGCATTGGCAAAGCTTGCCCAAGGTCTCACAGACGAGCAAATCGACCGGCTGAAACGAGGCGGCCACGATATGGTGAAGATCTATGCCGCCTACCATGCTGCTTCAGTTCATAAGGGTCAACCTACGGTGATTCTTGCCCAGACCAAAAAAGGTTATGGGATGGGCGAAGCCGGCCAAGGGAAGATGACCACTCATCAGCAGAAGAAGTTAGATCGCGAAGCACTTATTGGTTTTAGAAACCGATTTAATCTTCCTCTTACTGATGAGCAGGTCGAGACTCTATCGTTCTACAAACCTGCCGATGATAGCCGCGAAATACGCTATCTCCTTGAGCGTCGGCAAAGCCTCGGGGGCTACACACCTAGCCGGCAAACGGATGTCCCTGTAGTCGCGGTACCCGGACTGGATGTGTATGGAAGCTTTGCCACCAAAGCGGAAGGCAAAGAAATGTCCACAACCATGGCATTCGTCAGGATGCTTAGCGGCTTGCTAAAAGATCCTGTCCTGGGGCGACGAGTAGTTCCCATTGTGGCAGACGAAGCTCGGACATTCGGGATGGCAAATCTCTTCAAGCAAATCGGTATCTATTCCAGCGTCGGTCAGCATTATGAGCCTGAGGACATTGGCTCCATCCTGAGCTATCGGGAGGCGCTGGATGGGCAAATACTCGAAGAGGGCATCAGCGAGGCCAGTGCCATTAGCTCTTGGGTAGCAGCGGCAACCAGTTATGCCACTCATGGGTTGCCCATGTTGCCGTTCTACATCTATTACTCAATGTTCGGTTTTCAGCGAGTAGGTGATCTCATTTGGGCAGCTGCTGACCAAAGGGCTAGAGGCTTCCTGCTAGGAGCCACGGCAGGCCGCACAACCCTGGGAGGAGAAGGTCTGCAGCATCAAGATGGCAATAGCCATTTGATGGCTGCTCTGGTGCCAAACTGCCGAGCTTACGACCCAGCATTCGCGGGGGAGTTTGCCGTAATTCTCGACCATGGCATGCGTCAGATGCTGGAGAAACAGGTTGATGAGTTTTATTACGTCACCCTTATGAATGAAAACTATGCTCAGCCTAACCTTCCGAATGATGTTGAGAAAGACATCATTAAAGGTATGTACCTCTTCTCAGAACACAAGTGTGGAGCAGAATCTAACCAAGTTCGGCTGCTCGGATCTGGAACTATCCTGCGCGAAGTGATGGCTGCAGCCGAACTACTAAACGCTGATTGGCAGGTTAGTTCAGAAGTTTGGAGTGTGACTAGCTTTACAGAGCTCGCAAGGGATGCCAGGGGCGTAGAGCGTTGGAATAGGCATCACCCAGAAAATGAACAGAAAACCAGCCACGTTAGTACGTGCCTGCCGAAGGGGAGCCCAATCATTGCCGCGACCGATTACGTACGAGCGCTGCCACAACTGATTGGCACCTATGTTGAGGATCACTACGTCGTGCTGGGCACCGATGGTTTTGGACGCAGTGATACTCGAACGGCTTTACGCAAATTTTTTGAAGTCGACCGTCATCAAATAGTCTTGAGCGCGCTGTCGGCCCTTGTTCGCGAAGGAAAGCTTAGTGCCGACGTCTGCTCTCGTGCGATTGAGAAGTACGACATCATATTTGACGAAAAAGCCCCTTGGGAATGTTGATTCGAGTTTGTGGTGGTGGGCGTCGAAATTGACGCCCCATTGCTTGCCATTACTCTGTTAGAAAAATTCTGGATGAACCTCATGAGTACGATGCGTGATATTTTAGTTCCTGATATTGGTGAGTTTAAAGAAATCAGTATTATCGAAGTGCTTGTTGCGCCTGGTGATTTGGTTGAGGTAGGGCAAACTATCATTGTTGTTGAAACCGATAAGGCAACAATGGATATTCCCGTTCCACACGACGGTAAGATAAAAGATATTAAAATCGTCGTTGGGGACAAAATCAGTGAAGGATCTTTGATTGCAACCCTGGAACAAATCGAGGCGTCTGCATGTCAGCCGCCCTCAACGTTAGGTGAAACACCTGAGGCTAATACAAAACCGCCCCAGCTTGCTGTTTCTACCGCAATATCTACTCCGGTTCACGCTCCTGTACAGATAATAGCTCCCTTACCGGAGCTTGCTAGCACGAAAATTATTGAGAACGTGGTCGCAGGCGCAGTGTTGCCGTTTGCTTCGCCATCAGTTCGTAAGTTAGCCCGGGAACTTGGGGTGCCACTGAATGAAATCAATGGTACTGGGCCGAAAGCACGCATTACTAAAGATGATCTACATGCTTTCGTCGGGCAAGTGATGGTCGCTGTACGAAAAACCGACGCGCAAAAGATGAGTCAGGCAGCTCAACCGTTCATGGCGGGAGTATTACCTTGGCCAGATATTGACTTTACAAAATTTGGTGAAGTGAAACGAGTAGATCTCTCTCGACTCAAAAAAATTAGCGGTGCGAATCTTTACCGTAATTGGTTAAGCATTCCACATGTGACAAATCATGATGATGCAGATATAACGGATTTGGAGGATTTTCGTCGTAATATTAACGAAGGTAATGCGAAACACGGCGTTAAAGTAACGATGATTGCTTTAGTGATGAAGGTCTGCGTGGCTGCACTCAAAAAGTTCCCAGAGTTTAACTCAAGCCTGGATCGGGATCAGCTTATATTAAAAAATTATTTTCATATCGGTTTCGCTGCTGATACACCCAATGGGCTAGTAGTTCCGGTAATTCGAGATGTTGATAAAAAAGGCGTAGTAACTTTAGCTCGCGAGATGTCTGAGTTGTCAGCTAAAGCTCGCGCAGGAAAACTTGAACCATCCGATATGAGCAGTGGGTGTTTTACTGTTTCTTCCCTAGGTGGGATTGGTGGCACGTATTTTACCCCGATAATCAATGCTCCAGAGGTCGCGATTTTGGGCATTGGTCGAAGCAATAATCGTGTTTTTTTAGAGAGTGGACAAGTAGTCCAAAGGTTGATTTTGCCACTTAGTTTGAGTTGGGACCACCGAGTTATTGATGGCGCCGCTGCTGGCCGGTTTAACGCCTTTCTTGTCGAGCATCTAGCTGATATGCGTCGATTGATAATGTGAGCAAGATCTCTTTATAGTTAAATTTTGAAGGGTGATTGAGCTTAGGAGTTAGATAAAATTTTTAATTTCGATGAGTCTTTGGGGGGGGAAGTTCGAAGGTGATTGTCGATGTGGGAGGGAGAGTTATCCTAATTTTTCCCTTCTTGTATCTGATAGATTTTGTGGTGGTTTGACTGTTTTAAACGAAGTTTTGGTTAGGTGCAGTTTTCAAGGCAGATGAAGACCATCAAAAGGCTTAGAGTTTTGTGAGGTCGCAGATGAAAATAACTGAAAAAAAGCATCGTATTGTGATGCTGAAGAGTAAGTTGGATTTACTTCGTTTTGAGCAAGTCAGAGCTGCTTTGGTTAAAGTGCTCTTCAATCCATCGTTGATGTTACTCATACTGATTTGTATTGTACGATTGCGCGAATAATTAAAGCTGCTATAAATTCTACAGCGTCTATTAGTTCTTAATTTCGGTTTGATGGTTGAGCGGGGCGTTTTTTATCTTAGGCTAGATTTGTAAGGGGTAATATGGAGCGGAGGCCGGTTACTGCTGCTTTGGAATGAGCCCCTATCGCCGCTGACAGCGCTAGCTGCTCAGTTTCCGATATGGCGGTTCTCACCTCAAGAGTCCCTTGTGGGGGCGCTTCAAGGTAGCAGGATCCCAATCCAAGCAGCAGGCTAACCGGTGGATAGATTCTACGATTTTTCAGTAAATACCTTGTGCTAAAATCCCTAGTTCGATTAAGAGAATACAGAATGAACATTCTGTATTTATGGGGTTTTTGAAATGAATATTCCGAAAGTAAAGATAGATGCCACTGATCGCCGCATTTTGGCTGCGCTCCAGAGAGATGCAAGGCTTTCGAGTGCGGAGCTTGCTGAGTTGGTGTCACTGAGCGCATCTCCATGCTGGCGACGGGTCAAAAGACTTGAGGAAATAGGTCTTGTACGTGGCTACCATGCAAGCATTAATACCGAAATGCTTGGGTACGCTATTACTGCCTTTGTACAGGTCTCCTTAGATCAAAAGGATACTGCCCATATGAAGGCGTTCGAGGAGTCGATAACTTCTTTTGAACAGGTTATAGCCTGTCACTGTGTTTCAGGTGTTTATGATTACCAGTTGACTGTATTGGCAACTGATTTGGCTGAATTCAGTGAGTTTGCAAGAAAGAATATAAATGGTTTTTCAAGTGTTAAAGATGTCTGTACCTCCTTTGTCGTAAAGGAAATTAAAGCGCCAGTGAATTTGATGGTCGGGTAGTATGGAGGATGCATCTAACCTATGTACTTTCACGCTGAAGCACCAATTGCCGTCTGACGACAACAATATGGATGTGATCATGAATCGCTTGGCGGAAGAAGGCTGTGATGATGCGTTGGTCGGCGTCGGACAGCCAGGCCGCCTGGCGTTGGAGTTTGTGCGTGAAGCCCCCTCTGCACATGACGCAATTGAGGGCGTCATAGAAGACGTGCGCCGAGCCGTACCCAACACACGCTTGATCGAGCAGCTCTCGCGCCATGACTGACTGCAGGCGCCATACATCGCGTGGCTGCCGAGCGTCCCGTCTCCCATAACCTAGTGGCTTTTGCGGAGCGAAGAGAGGAGAGATGGTGTTCTGTGTTAACGCTGACGCCGAATTAACCTCCGAGCTGAAGCAAGACTGACCCACCTCTAAATCTGCACAAATCCCGCATAGGCAATGGTTCGAGAGGAACAGACTGGGTCAGTGACATCTCGGCAACTGGAGTAATTCGGCATCGGTGCCAACATTGAGTACAAACAGACAACTTGTTCCAAAAGGACTATATCAACTGCCACGACTTCACCGTCAGTGGCTTCGATACCAACCCAGGCGGAGCCTTGCAACTGGGCGTGAGCTTTCTCGACAAGCCAGATAGCAGGGATGATTCCCATACTGGTTGGTCGGCCATTGCTCAGCACAAGCAGAAAGGTTTCCTAGGTGGGCTCAATACTTTCGCGGTGCAATACGGACGAGGCCCAGGAACGGCTTTGAGTTACACCGGCGACCCAACCCTGGACAACGCCAACCAGAGTTGGCGCATGGTGGAGTACTTCGACTGGCAAATGACTCCGCGATTCAGTGGGCAGCTCCAGGTTGTCTATCAAAAGGACAAACGTCCAGACGGTGATGACCAAAACTGGCTTTCTGTGGGGGTACGCCCGGTCTATGCGTTCACTGAACAATTCAAGTTGAGCACTGAGATTGGCCGAGACCAAGTGGAGGCGCCTGGCGGGACGCGCAAACTGACGAAGTTCACCATTGCACCAACTTGGTCACCTGCTGGGCCTGGCTACTGGCATCGTCCAGAGTTTCGACTGTATTACACCTATGCGTCCTGGAACCAGGCAGCCCAACGCGCAGCGAATCAAATGGCTGCTGGGTCGGCACTTTCGGATACCGGTGCCTTTGGTAACGCTTTGCATGGCTCAAACGTTGGTGTGCAGCTTGAGTATTGGTGGAAATAGGCGCGTCAGCTAGCAGGGTCAAGTCAACTGACCTCCGGGAAGCCCTACCACCAGCTATGTCTAGGTAGGGCTTCGACTATCGAGTTGTAAGGGAGACCTGCACATGGTTCGCAACCGCATTGTTTTAGTGTTTTTGAATCAGGGCCTAGAGCTTAGCGCGTTCATTGACGTAGTGAAGCGACTTATGGAATCTTGATCCCCAACGCATTCAGCGATGGTGTATCCATCCGGCCATTCACGGTCAGCCCACTGTCCATCTGAAAGGCCATCAACGCACCACGTGTCGCCTTGCCCATCACCCCATCAATGGTGCCTTGGTAATACTGGCGCACCATCAGCGCGGTCTGCACGCGGGTCACCAGGTCGCTTTTCTGCTCATTGGTCGCGCGGTTCTTTGAAGTGCTCGACCTTGTCCCGCTGGTAGTGCCAGACGACTGATAAAGGCTGTTGCTGTTAGAGGTGCCGCTCGAAGTACTCGGCGCGCTGTAGCTCCGGGTACTGGTCGCGGGTGGGCTGTAGTAGCGAGGCGCGCTGTAGCCACCTGAGCCGCTGTAGTGAGAACTGTGCGAACTGTGCGATCGATGTGAACTGTGTGAGCGATGTGCCGCATAGATGTTCACGGCGTCTGGCGCATTGAGCGTATCGGCAAATACCGGGGGCTGCAGCTTGTCGTTAGGCTGCCAGTTCGCATCGGCGAGCGGCATATGGCCCGTCTGTGCCAGGGTGGTACCTGCCATAGGCAGCAAACTGATCCCACTGATCAGGACTTTCCAGCGGTCAAGCAATTTCACTGTGCACTCCTTGCATAGGCGCTAAAGGCCTCGGTCGATAGTTGTTGTACGCCGCGGCTCTGCCAGCGGTCGTTGTGGGATTTGAAGAAGCCGGAGCAATGTTTGACGGCAGCGCATTGCTGACAGGTATCGATGAACAGATTCTTCCAGTCCGAGATGCTCTGACGGGCGAAACGCGAGAGGTGGGCCGGGATCAGGCACAGGGGCAAGTTGTAGATCGAAACCGGCACCCCGCGGTTGAACAGGAAATACACCGCCTGGCTCAACGACTCCTGATAGTCCAGCGGGTCGATCCACAGTTCTTCATAGTGCTTCCTGGCCAGGCCGGTACTTTCGATACCCATCAGTGCAACATGGCGCACGAGGGGCAGGTTCCTGAACACGTAGTGGGCCAGCTCGGGCAAGCGTGGCGTGGTCAGGCGATTGAGTACCACGCGTATCTCTATGATCTGGTTGGCGCGGGCTAAGTTATAAAGCCCCTGAAGGGTTTCGCTGAAAGCGCCTGGGGCCTGCACCACATGGTCATGGTCTTCGGCATTGTCGGCATACAGCGGAATACCCCAGCTCAACTGAGGGTGGCCGATAGTAGAGAGTGCTTGGATCCAGCTCGGATCTTTGAACAGGCGCCCATTGCTGAGCACATGAATGGATTTCTGTGGCAAAACGGCTTTGCACTTGGCCAGAGTTTCGAGTAGGCCGTCGCGATAGAGTGTTGGCTCGCCGCCGCTGATGCCCAGGTTTTCCTCGCCCGGGTCCATCAGGTCGATCAGCCGAAGGTTTTCCTCGATGTGCCAACGGTCATCGATATCTTTGGGTGGCTGCGAGCACATCAGGCAGAGGCTGTTGCAACGATCGGTCATGAACAGCAGGTTGCTGTCCGAGCCTCGTCGATAGAGCACTCGCACCAAAGCGTTGCCTGGTGTGATGGCAATGACATCGCCGGGCTGCACGACATCCGCATCTTTGGGTGTGTGCAGGTGTAGCCGCTCGCTGTCGAAGTCGCCAATCAATGGCTCTGGGGTCAGGAATCCACCCACGGGCAATGAAAGCAGGTTCGGGCTCCGTAGCCGTTCTTGGTTTGGCAACCAAAGCAGCAGCTCACCGACCTCAGCGTTTCCGGCACATACAGCCAGGCCTTGTTCGATAAACTCATCCAGGGTGATGACCTTGAGCAGCTTTGGCTCATTCAGATGATGGATTTCGAAATGGGTATCTTTGCGCAGCATCGCCATCAGCCCCTGTAACCCGGGAACCGAACATCGCTGTAGGAGCGTCTGTTCAACCAGGACAACAGCACCCTCTGCGCGTTGTCGTCGCCATCGCGAAGCAGGCCGAATAAATGCTTCAACAGTCCCATGTTCTTCTTGCAGAAGCTGCTGAACACCCGGTGTCCGACTGGGTCGCCTTGGCGCGCATAGTGTTCGATGGGGTCTGCGCCGCAGTAGGGGACCAGTGCGCAGTCCGAGCAGCCCGGCAGTGCCTCCGCAACACCACTGGCAAGCAATACCTCCATGACGGGCGATGCCAGTAGTTCAGACAAGGGTTGCCGTACGGTGCCGAGCCTCAAGCCGTCTTCACCCATCTCCAGCAACATTCGGGCTTCGTCCGAGGGATAGACGTAACCGTCATAGTTGTAAACCAACGCCGCAGTGCCTGCGCCAGCAGGGGAGCGCAGGTCCACATAGCCGGAGGAGAAGGGCGTGAGGATATTCTTCAGCAGCAGGCTTGTGTAACTCTCCGACAGGTACACGCCCTGCTGGTTGATACGCAGCAAATAGTCCAGTGCCTTCTTGTAGAAGGCCAGGTATCGCTCAATCGGATAATCAAGTCGATGGGCACTCTTGGTGGCAAACCCATAAGGGCTCAGAGGCCGAAGCGAGATGCTGGAGAAGCTCTGGCTTACATACTCATCAATGATCGCTTCAGGTTGTTCGAGGCTTCTTGAAGTCAGCGTGGTCAGTGCGGAAACTGCATCATGGCCAAGGCGCTCACGTACCCACTGGATACCTTTTACCGTGCGTTCGTAGGAGTTCCGTGACGGGGTAGGGCGGTTGGCATTATGTAAGGGCGCTGGTCCATCGAGTGAGGTCGAAAACTGGATGCGATGCTGTTCTGCGAAGTTGAGTATTTCGTCCGTCAGGTGGTGCAGCGTGGTGGTGATGACGAACTGGATATCTCGCTGTTCGACCACGTTCCGTTCAACTACCCATTCGACAATCTGGCGGACGCGTTCGAAGGCCAGAAGCGGTTCACCACCCTGAAACTCCACGGTCAGGGCGGGGGCGTTCGATTCGAACAGGCGATCGACCGCAGCCTGTGCATCCGCTTCCGACAGGTCGTGGCCGGATCCACCCAGAGGGGCCCGCGATACCTGGCAGTACTGACAGGTGTGGTTGCAACGCAATGTAACCACGAACAAGTGCAGTGCAGGGCCCTGGAAGAGGAAGTCCTTGCGGCTGCGATACTGCGCGGCCATTTCCGGGAATGGGTCGTGACGGCCTGGTTCGTAGATGAAGTGGCGAGCCAGCAGGTCCTTGTAAAAAGGCGTACCCGCTTGAACGTCGAAGTAACTGAGGGCTCGTAACTGCTCGTTGTTCACGTGCATGTACTCACCCGTATCGGAAGTGAGCAGAATGTCACGGTCATGCCCCGTGTTCATGCGCATAAATCGCAAAGGGAGCAAGCGGTAGTGCTTGGCGTCGGTTGCAATCAGTGTCACTGCGAAATTCCACATCCAGCGAGCGCGGCTCGGGCCAGAACTTCACGCAACCCCGTTGTTTCGCGGTTGATGTGGTCGCGCAGGACGAAGTCGTTCAGGTGCTGGAGGATCAGCGAGTTTGCCTGCTCCGGGGAAAGCGTCAGCCTTGCTTCAGCGGGGAAAGCCGTGAGGCTGATCTGGCTGGCTTCGATACCGACCTGAATCGCGACGGTGTCGGCCAGGGAGTAAGCGGCACGTTGCACCACGCTTAGAGGGTAGGCTGCGCTGTCGAGTTTCAGTGTGACTGGCCATGTCATCGGCATCGGTCCTTCAAATCCGTTGAGAACGTGTGGATTTTGCCGGGTATCGAGGCATTGTGCCATTATAATTTTTTACATTTGCAAACATTTGTCCAGCGTGGTGGTTGCTGCGCTCACTACGGCTCGACCATTGATACGGGGTAGGGCCGAGGGTTCATAGCTAAGGGTGGGGGGATGTTGGAGAGTCAGCCAACGGAGCTATCCCCATCAATAGCCTGCTTGGCCTTAGGCTGGAGGCATCGTTTTCAAACCATTCAAAGCATGCCCTCAGATATGCCCCCAATGTAGCAATCCACTGGAAGTGAATGGAGCTCTATGGTTCGTGGA
This sequence comes from Pseudomonas sp. P5_152, assembly GCF_033989915.1. Lineage (NCBI taxonomy): Bacteria > Pseudomonadati > Pseudomonadota > Gammaproteobacteria > Pseudomonadales > Pseudomonadaceae > Pseudomonas > Pseudomonas sp. P5_152. The sequence goes on from NZ_JASFAH010000002.1 coordinate 5,842,866, forward strand.
ATGGCAAAAATGATCAAATGAACAGCCTGCCAGAAGACGTCTAGAGACTGTCCGGATCCCCAAAAAACATCTGAATCCGCGACCGCAACCAACGCTCCCCCGGATCGTTATCCTGGGACCCGCGCCAGGCCATGTGCAGCTCGAAGGTGCGGGTTGGTAGCGGTGGGTTTTCGGCGCGCAGGCCGCCGGCGGCGGTCAGGGCTTCGGCGGTGTAGTCCGGTACGGTGGCGAGGATGTCGGTGCCGGCCAGCAGGGTGCCCAGGCCGTTGAACTGCGGTACGGCGAGCACCACGTGGCGTTTGCGACCTTGTTTCTCCAGCTCTTCATCGACGAAGCCACTGAGGTCGCCGGCAAACGACACCAGCGCATGGGGGCGGGCGCAGAAGTCGTCCAGGCTCAGTGCACCGGGCACGGTGTCGGCGCGCAGCAGCTTGGGCTGGCTGCGGCGCAGCACTTTGCGCTTGGCATTGGCCGGCAGGTCGGTGGTGTAGCTGACGCCAATGGAAATTTCTCCTGAGGCCAGCAGGTTGGGCATCAACAGGTAGTTGACCCGGCGCACCACCAGGACAATGCCCGGTGCCTCGGCGCGCAGGCGCTTGAGCAGCATGGGCAACAGGGCAAATTCGACGTCATCCGACAGGCCGATGCGAAATACCGTGGTGCTGGTAGCAGGGTCGAACTCGGCTGCGCGGCTCACGGCCGTGGAGATCGAGTCCAGGGCTGGGGAGAGCAGGGCGAAGATTTCCACCGCGCGGGCGGTCGGTTCCATGCTGCGTCCGGTGCGCACGAACAGAGGGTCGTCGAACAGCCCCCGCAGGCGCGAAAGGGCCGCGCTGATGGCCGGTTGGCCGAGGAACAGCTTCTCGGCGGCACGGGTTACGCTGCGTTCGTGCATCAGGGTTTCAAACACGATCAACAGGTTCAGGTCGACACGACGCAGGTCATTACGATTCATCTGGAGTCCTGGCAGAGTCAGCAAGCTTGACGAGAGCGGCCATATGAGAACAATGACCGGCATGAATCTTACGGGGAAAGGCTGTTACTCTGCACCGAGTAATTCATTTTTCCCACAATGCTGGTTCGGTTTTCTAGATTGATTGACGGATTTCCGGAGCTGCGGAATCAATGACAGGCATGTCGACTATTAATAGCCACTGATGGTCTTGGCCACAAAGCCCGGATAAAGTTCATGGCATTAGAGGTTACTTTGACGAGGTTTGCGATGTCCCGCACGATCCGTTTTCACAAGTTTGGTCCAGCCGAGGTGCTCAAATGCGAAGAGCATGCGGCTGCTCTGCCGGCACCCGGTGAAGTACAGGTGCGTGTCGAGGCGATAGGCGTCAGCTGGTATGACATCCTCTGGCGGCAGAACCTGGCATCGTCCCATGCACGGCTGCCGTCCGGGCTGGGGCATGAGATGGCGGGCGTGGTCACGGCCCTCGGTGAAGGCGTGGATGACCTGGTAGTTGGCGACAAGGTGGCCAGCTTCCCGGCGGAAAGCCCCAATGACTACCCGGTGTACGGCGAGCAGATCGTGCTGCCGCGTTCGGCGCTGACCCGTTATCCCGATGTCCTGAGCCCGATCGAGGCGGCGGTGCATTACACGCCCTTGCTGATCGCCTATTTTGCCTACGCCGATCTGGCACGGGTCAAACCCGGGCAGTTTGCCCTAGTGACTGACGCCAGCCACTGTGCCGGCCCGTCCTTTGTGCAACTGGGCAAGGCTTTGGGTGTGCGGGTAATTGCCGCGACCAAGACTGCCGAAGAGCGTGAGTACCTGCTGTCGCTGGGTGCCGAGAAGGTGATTGTCACCGAAGAGCAGGACCTGCTCATGCAGATCAACAAGCTCACCGACAATCGTGGCGTGGACGTGGTGTTCGACGGCCTGGGCGGTCCACAGATGTCGCTGCTGGGCGACGTCCTGGCGCCACGGGGCAGCTTGGTGCTGTATGGCCTGCAAGGCGGCAACCAGACGCCATTTCCGGCCTGCGCAGCGTTTCAGAAGAACATTCAGTTTTTCGTGCACTGCATCGGTAACTTCACCGGCAAGCCGGAGCTGGGGATTGTCCAGGACCAGGCCGCGCTGCAACGGGCACTGCGCGAAATCAACCAATTGACCGCCGACCGCGTGTTGCTGCCGCTCAAGACCCGGGTCTTCCCGTTCGCCGAGTTCGTCGAGGCGCATCGCTATATGGACGAGTGTCCGTGTCGCGAGCGAGTGGCGATTCTGGTCGAGCCCTCCTGAGATCCGCTCAACAAACAGCCCGCGAAAGCGGGCTTTTGCGTTATGGCCCCAGGTAAACGCCGTACCCACTCCCCTGATAAACAGCCTGTTCAGCAACTGAACTGGTTTTTGTCTGTGATCTGTATCTTCTAATCAATATCCAAGCCCTGATAATTGAATGATCACTTTCATCTCAAGGAATGAGTCATGGCTGAGCCTTTTGTTTTAGTCAGCGCTATTAACAGTGTCGGGTGGCGGGCGCATTGCTCGCCCACGCAGGGCGTTGGTGTTTGGCAAGTAGCGCAGCTAACTACTAGTTGCGTATTTTTTGCCGGGTTATGGCTTCTTGGTTTTGCGTACTCATTGTCTGTGGGAAGTTGTCGGAATTGTCCTAGGCCTTGTCGTATTTTCCAGAAAGCCCCTGATTCAGGCGCACGCAGACGAACTTTCCGGCGTGCTGAATCTGTTAGGGCAACAGTGTCAAATAGTTGCCGAAGGCATAACGCCACCATCGATCGCCGATAATTACACCTCGCACTAATCAATCGAGATTGATCACTGCCACAGCGGTTGAGCGATGTTCTTTTGATACCGACTTATTGAATTTCAGGTAAATAACGATGAGCACCATGCATGATTCAGCGATGAACAATGTCTATCACCAAGTACTGACTCGTCTGCTGAGTTTCTTCTCCCGGGCAGAGCGCACCGCACTGCAACTTTTGATCCAGCGTTTACTGGTAGCGGCTGGCGGCCCGGAAAGAATCGAGCATTTCAAAGTCCTGCTGGCCCACTCCGGTAGCCAGGACAGCTGCTACTCGCTGGCGTTGCTGCGTGCCGCGCAGTTGAGCATCGCCGCCCGGTCGCCAGCGACCTTCCATCTGCGGGTGGCAACCCTGCGCATGGGCTCGACGACGCCAGTGATCATGGACAGTATTCACCGCAGCTATGCAGCGCTGTTTGTCTACGATGACCCGCGCGTCGAGGTGCTGATGGTCGATAACCGTGAGGTATTGCCCTTTAGTCATTTACCAGCGCTGTCCGACGCCGGCCGAGAATGGAATCGCACCAGCCTGTTGTTGCTCGGCCATTCGCGAGAGCCGGAGAGTCCTTATGAAGCCTGTGATGACGGCTACCTGGCCACCGGCGAATTTTATGGGCAGATGAGCCGCTGGCAGGGTGGCGTGGATGCGCTGGTGGGCGGAGCAACGGCACGTCAGCAGCGGCAGTTCCTGGCCGGGTTGGCGCGAGCAGCCCAGCGCGCCAGCTTGCCGACGCTGGCAGAGCCGGCTCTGAGCATGGATGGCCTGCTGAGCAGCCTCGAACAACTGGACAACGATTGCTACCGCGAGCTGTATGCCGAGCAACAAACCGTGGCCTGGCGACCCCAGGCGGGTTTTGACGCGCGGCGCGGGACCACCTTTATCGATATCCAGGACCTGGTGACGGGCAACGCGCAAGAGCGCTGGCTGCTGCTCAACGAATTCCTCGGCCTGCAGGCGGAGGAAGCGGATGTGGCCCTGCGGGAAAACGACTACGCCAGCGCGCTGCTGTCGGCCCATTGTCGTGGATTGCAGGCCAGCTACCTGGAGGGCCAGCCGTATGAGCGCGGATTTGCCCAGTACGTGCAGCGCGGGTTGTTGCTCATGCGTAAAAAAGGCCTACCAGAGCCCGTTTGCCAGCAGGCCTCGGCGCTTTACGACAATCCCCCGGCATTGGCCGAGCGGCGCATCGAGGCCAACGCCGAACTCCAGCAGAACCTGGGTCTGTGCGAAGCGCAACTGGTGTGCCTGTTGTTCGCGCCCTTTGTCGGCCAGGGCGCGGGTCTGGAGAGATTTCTGCGACGTTGCCATCCCGGCATGCTGGTGGCTATTGGCGAGCTGCACAAGGCATTGCAGGGCGAGGCCGCGCCGGAGCAGGTGATGCACTGGATGGTGGATGTCAGCGGCTTGCCGATCAACCTGATGCGCACGCTATATCGCCGGCGTCCCGTGCTGGAGGCCGGCGTTGCGGACTCCAGTGGCGGGGCCTTGGTGCACGCGCTCAATGCTCTGTCAGCGCGACCTTGAGGAGCCTGGTTTGACTGATTCGAACTACATGGGCCGCGACACCTGCGCCCAGGCGTGTCTGCCCCAGGCTCGGCCCCTGACCCTTGCTGCGATTGGCCTGCGTCCATGAAAGAGCAGAGAGAGAGCGACTTTGCCTATCAGGCGGTGTACCGCTACCTGACCTGCCTGATCAATGAAATGGAGGCCGAGACGCCAATCAAGCTGCCGTCACTGCGGCAACTGGCCGAGCGCCTGAGCGTGTCGATTTCGACTATCCAGTACGCCTACTCGCTTTTGGAGAAGGAAGGGCGGGTGTACTCGGTGGCCAAGTCCGGGTACTACGCCTTGCCGGTGTCGCTGAACGCGGCGTTCTGCGGCGGCAATGACCTGCTGGAAACCCTCTACGTAAGCGCCAGGCGTCCGGGCATGTTGGTGATGAGCACCGACGAGCCGGCCCTGCTGCAGTCGCTGGACAGTCCGTTACTGCTGCTGGAGCGCGAACTGGTGCGCCAATATCCGAGCCAGCAGCAACCGCATTCCCAACCCTGTGGCGAACTGGAACTGCGTACCGCGTTGGCAGCGCGCTACACCACATCACCGATCCGTTGCTGGCACGCTGACGATGTCTACATTGGTGCCGATTTGCGTGGCGTGCTGGAGATCCTGATTGCGGTGCTGGCGCTCAAGGGCGCCACCGTGCTGGTGGAGTCGCCCTGTGACTGGGTGATCTTGCGCTTGTTGCAGGCGGCCGGGGTCCAGGTTATCGAGTTGCCGATCGGCGAGGATGGCTCGCTCGACCCGCAATGGCTGGCACACCTGTTGGCGACCGAAACAGTGCGTCTGGTGCTGCTGTCCTCCGGCGTAAGCATGCCAAGGGGCAGCCTGATGCCGGCCGCCAACCGCCAGGACATCGCGCACCTGTTGCAGGAGCACGGTTGCTGGGTCCTGGAGAATGATGTCTACGGCGAGCTCGGGCACGAGCCGAACGAGTTGCGCTTTCGCGACCTGCTCGATCCCGAGCGCTTGATCGTGTTTTCGACCTTCGAAAAGCTCATGGGGCCCGAGGCGCCTTACGGCTACCTGCTGTCGCGCCCGCTCAGCGCTGAACTGCAGCGGACCTTTTTGCTGCGCTCATTCCGCTTGTCACCGATCCGCCAGAAAGCCATTGCCCGGCTGTACAGCAGTGGACGCATCGACCAGCACCTGCTGGTATTGCGTCGCTTGCTCAGTGAACGCAAAAGCCGCATGGTGCAGCTGCTGCAGGAGCGCCTGGGTGATGCGCTGGACTTCGTCGAGCCGGCGGGTGGCGCGACCCTCTGGGCCCGCTCGCTGCGTCCGGTCGATATGCGCCGGGTATTCCAGCGCATGCTCAAGCAGAGTGTGGTGATTGCCCCGGGGGAGCTGTTCAGCCTGCATGGCCTGCATTCGCAGCATGTGCGACTGAGCCATGCGTTTAATGGCCAGCACGATCTGGACACGACCATGGCGATGCTCGGCGATGCCCTGAGGCTGGAGTTGATGGAGTAGTCGAGGGGCAAATAATCCTGACCTGGCGCGGATAGATATCGTCGCTCTATAGTCAAACTGCCAGTAAACTCCCTGCCTATTCCTGAACCACTCTTTTTCAGAGGTTTTGCATGACACTCAGTCCTTTTGCGGGCAAGCCGGCACCAGCAGAGCTCTTGGTCGATATCCCGCGACTGGTAACAGCCTATTACACCGGTCGGCCCGATGCCTCGGTGGCGACCCAGCGCGTTGCGTTCGGCACCTCCGGGCACCGTGGCAGCTCGTTCGAGCTGAGTTTCAACGAATGGCACGTCCTGGCGATCAGCCAGGCGATCTGCCTGTATCGCCAGGCCCAAGGCATCGACGGCCCATTGTTCGTCGGTATCGACACCCACGCGCTGTCGACGCCGGCCGGTGCCAGCGCCCTGGAAGTGCTGGCAGCCAACGGCGTGACCGTGATGATCGCCGCCAATGACGAATACACCCCGACCCCGGCCATTTCCCACGCGATCCTGTGCTACAACCGCGGCCGCACTTCGGGCCTGGCCGACGGTATCGTCATTACGCCGTCGCACAACCCGCCGCAAAGCGGTGGCTACAAGTACAACCCTACCAACGGTGGTCCGGCCGATACCCACATCACCAAGTGGATCGAAGCCAAGGCCAACGAGCTGCTGGCCAACCAGTTGGCCGGGGTCAAGCGCATCAGCTACGAGCAGGCGCTCAAGGCCAGCACCACCCATCGCCATGACTTCCTCAATACCTATGTCGCCGACCTGATCAATGTGATCGACTTCGACGCAATCCGTGGGGCCAATCTGCGCCTGGGCGTCGACCCACTGGGCGGCGCCGGAGTGCGCTACTGGTCGGCTATCGCCGAGCACTACCGCTTGAACCTCGAAGTGGTGAACACCGAGGTCGACCCGACGTTCCGCTTCATGTCGGTGGACTGGGATGGGCAGATTCGCATGGACCCGTCCTCCAGCCACGCCATGCAGGGCCTGATCGGCCTAAAGGAGCGCTTCGACGTCGCGTTTGCCTGCGACCCGGATCATGACCGCCACGGTATCGTCACCCCCTCCGGTGGTTTGCTGGCGCCGAACAACTACCTGGCGGTCGCCATCGACTACTTGTTCCAGAACCGTCCGTTGTGGCGTGCCGATGCGGGCGTGGGCAAGACCGTGGTCAGCAGCGGCCTGATCGATCGCGTGGCCAAGCGCCTGGGTCGACGCCTGTACGAAGTACCGGTGGGCTTCAAATGGTTCGCTGACGGGCTGTTCGATGGCTCCCTGGGTTTTGGTGGCGAAGAGAGTGCGGGCGCTTCGTTCCTGCGCAAGGATGGCGGCGTCTGGAGCACCGACAAGGATGGTCTGATCCCGGCGTTGCTGGCCGCGGAAATGACCGCCCGCACTGGCCGCGACCCGAGCCAGGCCTACCGTGCCCTGACCGATGAGCTGGGCGAGCCCTTCGCCGTGCGCGTCGACGCCAAGGCCAGCCCCGAACAGAAAGCCCTGCTGGGCAAACTGGCGCCGGAGCAGGTCAAGTCGACCCAACTGGCGGGCGAAGCGATCCAGAGCATCCTCAGCAAGGCGCCGGGCAACGACCAGGCCATCGGTGGCTTGAAAGTCATGACCGAAAACGGCTGGTTCGCCGCCCGTCCTTCAGGCACCGAAGACATCTACAAGATCTATGCCGAGAGCTTCATTGGCGACGATCACCTCAAGCAACTGGTGCAAGAAGCCCAGACCCTGGTGGATGGCGCGATCAGCGTCTGAACCCCGGCTCCCACCCCTGTGGGAGCGAGCCTGCTCGCGATGGCGGTGTGTCAGGTACCGTCGATGTTGACTGTGCCGGCCCCATCGCGGGCAAGCCCGCTCCCACAGTGGTTCTGGGTGTTCGCAGATTCTGGGTACACCCACTCAACCTGTGGGAGCTGGCTTGCCAGCGATAGCGGTGGGTCAGGTACCGTCGATGTTGACTGTGCTGGCCCCATCGCGGGCAAGCCCGCTCCCACAGTGGTTCTGGGTGTTCGCAGATTCTGGGTACACCCACTCAACCTGTGGGAGCTGGCTTGCCAGCGATAGCGGTGGGTCAGGTACCGTCGATGTTGGCTGTGCCGGCCCCATCGCGGGCAAGCCCGCTCCCACAGGGGGTCTGGAGGTGCTCGCAGATTTTGCATGCGCCACAGCCAACTTGTGGGCGCTAGCTCATGGGAAATTCGTACACCAGGAAAAGCCAGGCCGGCCGGTAGGCCGTCTCGCCCACCCTTACCACTCAACAGGCCGAGTGTTAGCTCGCCTGCAGCTCTTGATCTTGATCCACACGCCCCAACCGCGAACCCGCAAAGGGCCTCAGCGGCGCAGGTACGAGCCAAAATCGATGTCCCCGGCACTGAGGATCGCCTGTACCCGGTTGTGCACGTTGAGCTTGCGCAGGATGGCCGAGACGTGGGCCTTGACCGTGGTCTCGGCGATTTCCAGGGTGTAGGCAATCTGCTTGTTCGACTCGCCCTTGGTCATCCGTTCGAGTACCAGCAACTGTTTGCGAGTCAAAGCCTGGAGCAGTTCCGGCGGGAAACTCGGGGTGTCGTTCATGCGCCGCTGGCTGCTGCTTTTTTGCGTGCGGATGATATCGGGCGGCAGGTACACGTTGCCGTTGAGAATCTGCTCGATGGCTTCGGTCATCTGCGCCCTGGGCGAGGACTTGGTGATGAACCCCACCGCGCCATAGGTAATGGCTTGCAGGACGATCTGCTTGTCCTGTTCGGCGGAAACGATCACCACCGGGATGGTCGGCGCTTCGTTGCGCAGGTTGATCAGGCCATTGAGGCCGTGCATGCCCGGCATGTTCAGATCCAGCAGGATCAGGTCCAGGTCGTCATGGCTCTGGGTCAGGGCCAGGGCACTGTCCAGGTCGGCGGTTTCCATCACCTCGCTGCCGGGAAAACCATCGCTGATGACGTTATGAATGGCTTCGCGGAACAGTGGGTGATCGTCGGCAATCAGAATTTTGTACATAGCCTTTCACCTCGTTATTTTGATTATGGTGTGGCAACAACACGCAAGGGTGCAACGTCAGGGAAAGGGCTCCGGTTGGGCCAGGGTCACGGGCAGGTTTGCTGCCTGCCAGGCATCCAGGCCGTCGCGGTACCAGTACACCGACTGATACCCCAGGGCTGCGGCGCGTTTTACCGCGTTCCAGCTCAGCCAGCAATCGGAGCGGCAGTAAAACACCAGCGCACGCCGGGTATCGCCTGCGGTCAATGTTTGCAGGTTACGCGCAAAGTAGGCCTGCCAGGCAGGGCTCAGATCGCCGTCACCGGTGTTGGCCAGCCAGTGGCTGCCGGGCAGGTTCTCGTGGGGCTGGTCTTCAATGAAACGCTCATGCAGCCATTGCCGACGGTAGACGTCGATCAGCAGCGGAGGCGGTGTCTGGCCGAGCAGGGTTTGCAGGCTGGCGGTATCGACAATACTCGCGCCCGGCGCCTGGTCAGGCGTCGGGCTGCGGTACTGGCCGATACGGTAGCCCTGGGCAGAAAACAGCGGGCTGTCAGCGTGGACCACGCCCAGCAGCAGGCACAGCGACAGGGCAGTGAGAGGAGGGCGCAACAGGCGATGGCAGGCACGCAGCATAGCGGTTCAGTCCTTATCGTTATGAACCTATTACATGCCAGACGTTGTGCCTTGGGAATGCGACGATAGACAGGAAAACCAGTACCAAAGTAGTAGTTTTGCGCCTTTGCTGGCAAATACCGCCTAACCTGCCTTGCGCAACGCTGCATGCTGCGGGTTGAACGTCAGCACCGCCAGCAGGCCGAACAGCAGCGTCAGCCCGGCGCACACCGCCAATGCCAGGGGGTTGAACCGCTCATACAGGGCAAACCGCACCAGTTCCACCGCATGGCTGAACGGATTGACCGCACACAGCCAGTACAGCCACTCGCTGGAGTCGCGCATTTTCCACAGCGGATACAGCGCCGACGACAGGAAAAACAGCGGGAAGATCACGAAATTCATCACCCCGGCGAAGTTCTCCAGCTGGCGGATCCCATTGGACAGCAGCAACCCCAGGGCGCTGAGCATCAACGCCACCAGCAACAGCGCCGGCAGGGCGAGCAGCAGACCCGCCACCGGCGGGCGCACCCCGTACAGCCAGGCAATCGCCAGGAAGGCATACACCTGCAACAGCGAAACCAGTGCGGTCGCCAGCAACTTGCTGCACAGCAGGAAGGTCCGGGGCAGGGGGCTGGTGAGCAGCACGCGCATGCTGCCCATTTCCCGGTCGTAGACCATCGACAGCGAACCCTGCATGCCGTTGAACAGCAGGATCATGCAGGCAAGACCGGGGATGATGTAGACCTCGTAGGGGATGTAGGTGTCGTAGGGCTCGATGATTGCGATGCCCAGCGCCGCCCGAAAACCGGCGGCAAACACCAGCAGCCACAACAGCGGGCGTACCAGGGCGCTGAGAAAGCGCGTGCGCTGCAACACGAACCGTAGCCATTCGCGCAGCACGATCCCGCGCAAGCATTGCCAGTAGGCGTTCATCGGGTGGCTCCCAGGGTCGTCAGGCGGTTGAAGGCCACGCCAAGGTCGCCGCCATGTTCCAGGCTCAGGGCCGCGGCCTGCCCGCTGGCCACCAGGCGACCCTGATGGAGAATCAGCAGGTCGTCGCTGGGCGACACCTCGTCCAGCAAGTGAGTGGTCCACAGCACGCTCAACTGTTGCTCGCGGCACAGGCTACGCAGGTGCTGGTTGAGGGCCAGGCGGCTGGCCGGGTCGAGGCCGACGCTGGCTTCGTCGAGCAGCAACAGGCGCGGTTCGTGTAGCAGGGCGCGGGCGATCTCTACCCGGCGACGGTGGCCACCGTTGAGTTCGCGCACCCGTTCACTGCGGCGCTCGGTCAGGCCCTGGCGCGCCAGTTCGGCGTCCACCCGCTGGCTGCTCTGGCGCCGGGACAGGCCATGCAGGGCAGCGTGGTAACGCAGGTTCTGTTCGACGCTGAGGTCCAGGTCCAGGGTGCTTTGCTGAAATACCACGCCCAATTGCTTGAGCGCCGGACGCGGGCGGTCGCGCAATGAATGGCCGCCAACCCGGATCTCGCCGCGCTGCAGGTCGTAGAGCCGGGTGAGCAGGGCAATCAAGGTCGACTTGCCTGCGCCGTTGGGCCCCAGCAACGCGGCAAAACGCCCTGGTGCCAGACTGAAGCCGACCTGGTTCAGCGCCTGGCGGGCACCGTAGGCGAAGCTCAGGTCGCTGACGTCCAGGGCATTCATGGCGTGACCACCACGCCCCAGGGGTAACGCCCGACCTTCACCGACTTGATGACCTTGAGGCTGTCGACATCGATCACCGAGACATCGCCGCTGACGCCGTTGGTGGCCAGCAATTGTTTTTGATCCGGGGTGAACGCCATCTGCCAGACGCGGCGTCCCACCAGCAGGTAGTCGAGGATTGCAAAGGTCCTGGCGTCGATCACCGCCACATGGTTGGCCGGGCCGAGGGCGACAAACCCGTACTTGCCGTCGGCGCTGAGCTTGACCCCCACCGGCTGGACCTTGTCCGGATGCACGCCCTTGATCTGGAAGTTCAGGGTCTTGAGCACCTTGCGGCTGGCCACCTCGAGAATGGTCACGGTGCCGCCGATTTCCGCCGAGGCCCAGAGCTGCTGGCCATCCGGGGAGAACTCGACAAATCGTGGGCGCTGGTCCACCAGGGTGCTGTCGGCCAGGGTCTGGGTGCTGGTGTCGATCCAGTGCAGCATGTTGGTGGTTTCACTGGTGTTCACCGCCCACTTGCCATCGGGGCTGACGGCCATGCCTTCGGGTTCGACGCCGACGCTGATCTGCCCGAGCACCTTGGCGGTCTCGGTGTCGATCACCGTCACCAGCGCATCGTCTTCGTTGGAGACGTACAGCCAGCGGTTGTTGGGGTGCAGGGCGAACTGCTCGGGGTCCTTGCCGGAAGGCAGCTCCTTGATGATCTTGCGGGTCGCCACGTCCATCACCTGGACCCGGTCCGAATCACTGGCGCAGATGTACAGCAGCTTATTGTCGTGGGACAACAGCAGGCCACGAGGGCGCTGACCGACGGGCAGGGTGTCGGTGACTTGCAGGGTCTGCAGGTCGATCAGGCTCAGGCTGTTGTCCTTCTCGTTGGAGACCCAGGCGGTGCTGGCCGCGGCGTGCCCGGCGGCGAGCAACAGGGCGCATGAGAGCAGGGTGCGGCGCATGGCGGATACCTTCTTGTTGTGGGGTGGGCAATTTCAGGGAAAGCGGCAACTGACCTCGGGCTTGTCGTAACCCAGGCTGTCCATTTCGTTGAAGGGGTGCAGGAAACCCTCCTGGGGTGAAGTGCTGACCAGCGCCCGGGGTTGCACGATGGGGATGGGTTGGCGCAACTGGCCGTTCCAGTGGCGATAGCTGAGCTTGCGGCCCTTGAAGCCGTCCAGCGGCAGTTGGTCGCTGAGTTGCAGCTCGCGGATCGCCATGGGGTCGGCGTTGCGCAGTTTGCTCACCGCACTGGCGATGCTGCGCACGGCCATCCAGGCGGCGAAATCGCGGTCGTTCATCCAGCGCCCGGCCAGGGCCTCGAAGCGTTTTTGCAGCTGCGCGGCGCCGTAGGTTTCCACGGTCTTGTGCCAGCCCACGGGAGTCAGGCCCTGGGTGCCGGCGACCGGGCGCGGGTACCAGGTCTGGTAGGGCACGTACTCGCCGAAATCGCCGCGCTCATCGGCCACCAGCACCACGTCATACTCGGCGGTCTGGGTGAACAGCGGCATGTCGGCCTGGGCGCTGCGGCGTTGGTCGTTGTCGAAACTCCAGGCCTTTTCTGCCACCAGTTGCAGGCCAAAGCGCTTGGCGGCGCGCCGCAGGGCGGCGGCATAAGCCTGGTCGTCTGCGGTCGGGCCGACGATCAACAAGGCCCGCTGCCATTTTCGCTGCACCAGCAATTGCCCCAGGGCATCGGCGAGCATCGCCCGGCTCGGCAGACTGTGCAGCACGTTGGGCAGGCAGTCGGTGCTGCGCAAACTGTCATCCGGACTCCCGGCATTGAACAGCAGGCTGTCGGGCAATGCCGCGCTCAGCTGGCGCAGGCTGGACGCCGGGGCGTTGACCACAAACAGCCGCAGCCCTTGCTCATGCTGGGCCTTGGCGGCGTCCAGCAGGGCTTGCGGGGTGACGACGCTGGCGCTGAGCAAGTGGTAGCTCTGGTTGAGAAAGCGCCCGGTGCTGTTGCTGTCGGTGATCGCCAGTTCGGCGCCGCGCAGGCCGGCGTCAGTCGGTTCGCCAATTACGTTGGACAACAGCGGACCCGGGTCGGGGCGATAGCCCAGGTAGCCGATCTGCACCGGTAACGGTGGGTCTGCCGCCTGGCTTTGGCTCGCCACGCCGGCGGCGCAGGTAATCGCCAGCAGGTAGATCAGGGCGTAGGGGGCAAGCTGGCGCATAGGGCACTCCGTTCCAGGTAGCGCCAGCATAGGAAGCCCACGAGCAGGGGGAAATATGCAGAAAGTACCAGTCAGCCAGTACCAAGGTAGTAACTGCGCCAAGGCGGCGTGGTTTTAGCATGGGCAATAACGGCTATTTCAGTGGAGGCGATTGATCATGCGAATTCTCAAGGCGCTGCTCCTGCCGTTGTTGCTGATCCTGAGCATGATCGGCGTCGACCGCCTGCACGGTCCGCAACCGGTCGCAGCGCGGGTCATGCCCGCTCTACCGGGGCGCTAGGGGTGTCGGCCCTGTGGCGGATCAACCTGTGGGTCTGCGGCTTTTTTGCCCTGGTGACCCTGGGGTGCATGGGCTTGCTGCTGCATCAGGCGCTGGCAGATGTCGAGCGGGAACTGCAGTCGGCAGAAGCGGTGGTCGAGTATTTGAGCGAAAGCGCGGCGCGCGACCCGGTCAGCCTGCAGCCCCGGCTGACGGAGGGTCTGCGTCACGTGCGGGTACGCTGGTTGCAGCCGGGGGAGGCGGCACAGGCTCCGGTGCAGACCGGAATGGATGCCTGGCTCGCCCGCCTGCTGTTTGCCGAACGCCTGCATAGCCCTCGGCTACTTGATCTGCGCGACGGCCGGCGGGTACAAATTGCCCTGGACCCGCGGGACGAACTCGATGAAGTCTGGGACTCGGTGCAGCAACTGCTCGGCCTGTGCGCCCTGGCGTTGCTCGTCAGCCTGGTCAGTATCCGCTGGGCGGTACGCCGTGGCATGAGCCTGCTCGATGAGTTGTTGCGGGCCTTGCAGCAAGTGTGCGCCGGCCAGCTCAAGGTCCGTCTGCGCGGTACCGGCCTGGCGGAAGCGCGCCAACTGGCCCAGCAATTCAACCGCATGACCGAGGCACTGGAACAGGCCCATGCCGACAATGCCCGGTTGACCCGCACCCTGTTGGCCGTGCAGGAGCAGGAACGCACCCATTTGGCCCAGACCCTGCACGACGATCTTGGCCAGTACCTGGCGGGGATTCGCGCCCAGGCCTGTCTGCTGCGCCTGGTCGCGAACCAGCCCCAGACCATCGAGCGCACAGTGCGCGAGTTGGAGCACAACTGCGAACACCTGCAGCAGGGCTTTCGCGCCCTGGTCCAGGATCTCTATCCGGTAGTCCTGCAGCACCTGCCGTTGAGCGCGGCCGTGGGCTTGCTGGTGCAGCAGTGGCAGACCCGGCAGGGCATCGATTGTCGGTTGCGGGTCAGCGCCGATCTGCCGCTGCTGTCCGCACCGCACCAGACCCATCTGTATCGGCTGCTGCAAGAAGCCCTGACCAACATTGCCCGTCATGCTGGCGCCAGTCAGGTGCGGGTGCGCCTGCATCATTGCGGCGGACGATTGCGGGTGCTGGTGCGCGATAACGGTCGTGGTGCGCAGCAACCACAGCAACCGGGTGTCGGCCTGTATTCAATGTTCGAACGGGCCCGTTGCCTGGGCGGCGAACTGCGCATCATCAGTCAGCCCGGCGCCGGTTGGGCGCTGGCCTTGAGCATGCCTTTGGAGGTGTCATGAACATTTTGCTGGTCGATGATCACGCGGTAGTCCGCCAAGGCTACGCCAGCCTGTTGCGGGCGTTGTTGCCGGCGATCGAAGTGCGCGAAGCGGCCACCGGCGAGGAGGCGTTGAGCCGGGTCCAGGAGGCGCTGCCGAACCTGGTGATCATGGATTTTGGCCTGCCGGGCATCAGTGGCCTGGAAACCACCCGCCGCCTGCGCCAGCGTTTGCCGCAACTGCGGGTGCTGTTTTTCAGCATGCACGATGAACTGCCGCTGGTGCGCCAGGCCCTCGATGCCGGGGCGTCGGGCTACCTGACCAAAAGCTCGGCGCCTGAGGTGTTGATCGAGGCGGTGCGGCGGATTCTCGCCGGTCACGCCTATATCGAGCAGCCCCTGGCTACCCAGTTGGCGTGCCACCCGCAACAGGACGCCAGCGATCCGCGCCTGCAGAGCATGACCCAGCGTGAACTGGAGATCTTCGTGATGCTCGCCAAAGGCACCCCGGCACGGCTGATTGCCGAGCAGTTGAGCATCAGCAGCAAGACTGTTTCCAATCACCTGACCTTGCTCAAGAGCAAGCTGCAGGTCAGCTCTCATGCCGAACTGGTGCACCTGGGGATTGATATGGGGGTGGTGCGGGTGGCGAGCTGACGGAGCATTCAACATCGATGTCGCCTGACACACCGCCATCGAGAGCAAGCCGCAAGCGGGCGCTCGCTCCTTGTGTCGGTGTATGCAAAATCTGCCGCTATCGAAAAATCCCACTGAGGGCACGAGCCAGGTGTTCGTAGAGCCTGCGTAAAGCCAGTCATTTATCCCAGGTCGTTGGGCAACCGACACACCCCTCCATGTTCGCATCCTGAAAGTTGCCGTAATGCTGGCGCGAGCCGCTGAGGTTGGCCTGGGCCAGGTTGCTTTCGCCGAACTTGGCTTCCTGCAGGTTGGCGTCGCTGAGGTTGGCGCCCTGCAGGTCGGCCTTGCTCAGCCAGGTCATTTCCAGGTCGGCGGCGCGCAGGTTGGCGTTGTGCAGCTTGGCGCCGGACAGGCGAGCGAATTGCAGGTAGGCGCCGCCCAGGTTGGCGTCCTGGAATTGCGCGCCTTGGGCAAACAGGCCCCAACCCTGGACCGCCAGCAGTGTCGCGCCAGTGAAGTCGGCCAGGCGCAGGTTGCTTTGTTGCAGGCTGGCGCGAGTCAGGTTGGCGCCTTGCAGTTGGGCCTTTTCCAGGTTGGCGAGGTCGAGGCGGGCGTGGCGCAGATCGGCATCGCGCAGGTCGGCGCCGCTGAGGTTCATGTTGCGCAAGTCCTGGTTGCTCAGGTTGGCGCCACGCAGATTGGCGCCGGGGCATTGGCTGTGGTCGGCGATGGTGCAGCCGTTGATGATCAGCGGGGTGTCGTCACCGTCGTCGGCGTGGGCGGCGGTGAGGCTCAGGAGAAGCAGCAGAGGTAGATAGTTCATCGCAAGGTTCTCGGAGGTGCCGATTTCCCTGTAGGAGCGAGCGGGCACTCGCTCCTACAAAGTATGTGTCAGTAGCGAGGATCAGCGTTTGGCGGTCGGGTTATCCCAGCTCGGGATCTTGAACACCCAGAACGAGCCACCCTGGGCCACGGGTTTGGTCAGCTCGGCCATGTCGCCACCCCACAACGGCACCGCGCCGCCGTAACCGACGGTCACGCCGATGTACTGCTCGCCATCCTGTTCCCAGGTGATCGGCGGCGAGACGATGCCGCTGCCGGTCTGGAACTTCCACAGCTCCTTGCCGGTTTTCGCATCGAAGGCCTTGAAGAACCCGTCGCCGGTGCCGGTGAACACCAGGTTGCCCTTGGTCGCCAGCACGCCGGCCCACAGCGGCAAGGCCTCCTTGTGCTCCCAGACCACTTTGCCGGTGGTCGGGTTCATGGCGCGCAAGGTACCGACGTGATCGTCGTACATGCGCTTGATGCGGAACCCCATGCCCAGGTAGGCCGAACCCTTCTTGTAGTTGACCTCTTCGGTCCAGTATTCCTCTTTCCACTGGTTGCCCGGGATGTAGAACAGCCCGGTGTCCTGGCTGTAGGCCATGGGGTTCCAGTTCTTGCCGCCGAGGAACGGCGGCGAGACTTCCACCGGCTTGCCCTTGGTTTCCCCTGGCAGGGGCTTGGCCGGGCGTTGGCCCTCGTTCTCCACCGGACGTCCGGTCTTGAGGTCGATGTGGCTGGCCCAGGTGATGTTGTCGACGAAGGGGAAGGCGTTCTGCAGTTTGCCGTTGTTGCGGTCGACCACGTAGAAGAAGCCGTTGCGGTCGGCGTGGCCGGTGGCCTTGACCAGTTTGCCGTCCTTGTCCTTGTAGTCGAACAGCACCAGCTCGTTGTTGCCGGAGAAGTCCCAGGCATCGTTCGGGGTGTGCTGGTAGAACCACTTGACCTCGCCGGTGCTCGGGTCGACCCCGACCTGGCCTGAGGTGTAGAGGCTGTCGTAATCGTGCGGGTTGCCGTCCTTGGAGGTACGCGCCCAGGTGTTCCAGGGCCCGGGGTTGCCAGCGCCGACGATGATGGTGTTGCTTTCCGGGTCGAAACTGGCGCTCTGCCAAGGGGCGCCGCCACCATGGCTCCAGGCCTCGACCTTGCCGGTCTCGGTAGTCGGGTCATTGGGCCAGGACGGTGCCTTGACATCGCCGGTGGGGGTGCTGTCCTTGCCGTTCAGGCGGCCCATGTGGCCTTCGACGAAAGGCCGCATCCAGACTTCTTCGCCGGTGTCCGGGTCGCGGGCGAACAGTTGGCCGACCACGCCGAATTCATCGCCAGAGCTGCCGTGGATCAGCAGCACCTTGCCGCTGGTTTTGTCCTTGATCAGCACCGGGGCGCCGGTCATCGTGTAGCCGGCGGCGTGGTCGCCAAACTTCTTGTTCCATACGACTTTGCCGGTGTTCTTGTCGAGGGCGATCAGCCGCGCGTCGAGGGTGCCGAAGTAGATCTTGTCGCCGAAAATCGCCGCGCCACGATTGACCACGTCGCAGCACGGACGAATGTTGTCCGGCAGGCGATGGTTGTAGGTCCACAGGCGCTTGCCGGTCTTGGCGTCGAGGGCAAAGACCCGGGAGTAGGAACCGGTGACGTACACCACGCCGTCGCTGACGATGGCCTGGGATTCCTGGCCGCGCTGTTTTTCATCGCCGAAGGAGTAGGACCAGGCCGGGGTGAGCTTGAACACGTTCTGGTCGTTGACCTGGGCCAGCGGGCTCCAGCGCTGGGCGTTGGTGCCCATGCCGTATTGCAGCACGTCCTTGGTGGTCAGGTGGTCGTTGGCAATGTCTTCCCAGCTCACCTTGGCGCTGGTCGGGGCAGTGGCAGCGTACCCGGTGGTGCCCAGGGACAGGCCGCCCACCAGCAGGAAGGCCTGCACGGCGAGGGTCAGGGGGGAAAGGGCGGGTAGCGATCTTATTGTCATGGTTGCAGTTCCCAGTGGAGGTTTTGGCCTGCACAGGGTGCTGCGCCGTGTCGGTGGCGCCTACGGAAAAAATCCCGCTGTGGCCGGGAAGACTTCCCGGTCGGGCTATGAATTGGGTGTGCGTCACAAGCCCTACTACCAAGGGAGTAGAGCGCGGCCACCAAAGCAGCATGGGGCTTGTGCCAAGGCCTTTCTAAGATGGCTGCCATAGCCTCTGCCAAGAGGTTTTGCGTGCAATCCTGAGGGCATAACAATGACAACAAAACGCAACGCCTTGCTCGTTGCCGGACTGCTGGCCGGCTTTATCAGTGCAGGTTCGGCCTGGGCCCACGGCAACGTGGTGCCACAAGCCGTCGAGACCCAGGGCCTGACCCCGATCAAGGATGCCGGCGTGACGCTGGATGGCGATGGCTGGGCTGCAGTGAACCCATACCGCACTTCGCCGGAACACGACAAGGCCGTGGCCATCGGTTCATCGGCCTACAACCAGAACTGCGCCGCCTGCCATGGCCTGGAAGCCAAGTCCGGGGGGATTGCCCCCGACCTGCGCATGCTCGACGCCGGCGATGCCGGGGACGAATGGTTCGTCGAGCGCGTGCGCCACGGTGCCGTGCGTGACGGTCGGGTGTACATGCCGAAGATGGCCGACTACCTGAGCCAGGAAGCCCTGTGGGCGGTACGCACCTACCTCGATAGCGTGCACGTCGAGGAGTGAGCCCATGCGCCTGCTCGCGGTGTTGATCAGTGCGCTGCTGCTGTGCTGCCCAGCGGCGCAGGCCCAGGTCCGGACGTATGACGAGATGATCGCCGCCGGGGAGTTGAAGGTGGCGGTGTACAAGGACTTTGCCCCCTACAGCTTCGAGGAAGCCGGGCAGCCCCGTGGGGTCGATGTGGAGCTGGCCCAGGCATTGGCCAAGGCTTTGGGCGTGCGGCTGCAACTGATCTGGGCGCCGGCCGGGGAAAAGCTCGATGACGATCTGCGCGATTACATCTGGCGTGCCAGTGCGTTGCACAACCAGCAACTGGCCGACCTGATGATGCGCGTGCCCTACGACCGCGACTTCGCGCAGAAACGCAACGAGCTGGGCGAGCTGGAAAACGGCCATGTGGTGATGTTCGGGCCGTACCAGAGCGAACAGTGGCAGGTGGCTTTTGACCGCCGGCGGCTGGACAAGGTGGCCAGTGTGGCGGTGTTCGAATACCAGCCGATCGGGGTCGAGGTCGACAGCGTGCCCTCGTTCTACCTGACCTCGGTGTTCAACGGCATGCTGGCGAAAAACACCCGGCACTATCCCGGTGTGCCGCAGGCCTTTGCCGCCATGCAGGCTGGAGAAGTTGATGCGGTCATGGCCATGCGCGGCGAGATCGACTGGCAATTGCACCAAGCCGCCGACCCGCAGTTGGCGCTGGCAGAGAACGCCTACCCGAACATGGGCAAGCAACGCTGGGAAATCGGCATGGCGGTGCACGAGAGCAACCGTCAACTGGCCTACGCCGTCGAAGAGGCGCTGGAAGGTTTGATCCGCGAGGGTGCGGTGCAAGCCCTGTATAGCCATTACGGCCTGCGCTACGACGTGCCCGAGATGTATCAATAGGAGCTGCGATGAACTGGCGAGCGAGTTGTCTGTTGGCCTGCTGGCTGCCGTTGTTGGCGGTGGCCGCGCCGGTCGACCCAGGGAAGGATCCGGTGCCGTCGGTGATGTGGGCCTTCTATCACAAGCAGATGCTCGGCGATGCGCCGTTCGTGTTCGATGAGCGGGTCAAGCTGCTGGCGCCACCGTTTGCCGAGGATGCGCGCCAGGTGCCACTGGAAATCGACGCCCGGGCATTCAAGGGCGAGGTGGTGAGAATCCTCGCCTGGGCCGAGTTGAATCCGTTGCCGAAGATCGTCGACTTCGAACCGCTCGGCGGGGTGCTGCCGTGGCTGGCGATCCGTATCCGTATCGAGCAGGCCACGCCCCTGCGCGCGGCGGTGCAGACCCGGGACGGCCTGTGGCACGTTGGCTCGACCCTGATCGACGCCGCGGGTGGCGGCTGCACGGCGCCGAGTGTGGTGCGCAGCCAGCCAGGTTGGGAAGAACACATTGGCGAAGTGCTCGGTGGCCGTTATCCGCGGGACAGCTTCAGCCGCTTGCGCCTGCAGGTGGCCCATCCGATGGACAACGGCATGGTTGGCGGAGTCCCGGAGTTCTTCCTCAACCACGCTGAACTGCGTGACCAGGACGACCAGCTCATGGCCCGCCTGGAGCTGTTCCCTGCGGTCAGTGAAAACCCCAGCCTGGCCTTCGATATCGAAGGGGCAGGGCAGACGCGCCTGCTGCTGCGTGACAACAGCGGCAACCAATTTTCCGCAACCCTGCCCTGAGCCCAAGGAGTACCTGATGCGCTGGATGCTGTTGTTGTGCCTGTCGCTGAGCCTGCCGGCCCTGGCGGATCTAGACTATGTGCTCAGCCCGCGACAGATCGCCGAAGACACCTGGCTGCTGGAGGGCAGCACCGACAATTTTGCCAAGGCCAACGGCGGCAATATCGTCAACACCGCGTTCATCGTCACCCGCCAAGGAGTAGTGGTGATCGACAGCGGGCCCTCCAAACGCTACGGCGAGGCCCTGCGCAAGGCGATCGCAACGGTCACTGACAAGCCGGTGATCCAGCTGCTGTTGACCCATCACCATCCTGACCACGTGCTGGGCAACCAGGCGTTCAGTGATGTGCCCATTGGCGCCTTGCCCGGGACCACCGAGCTCCTGCAACAGCAGGGTGACGCCATGGCCGAGAACATGTACCGGATGGTCGGCGACTGGATGCGCGGCACCGAAGTGGTGCTGCCAACCCAGACCCTGGCGCCGGGGCTGAAAAGTTTTGGGAATCACGATTTGCAACTGCTGAGCCTGGGTGGGCATACCGGC
Source organism: Pseudomonas sp. P5_152 (assembly GCF_033989915.1). Lineage (NCBI taxonomy): Bacteria > Pseudomonadati > Pseudomonadota > Gammaproteobacteria > Pseudomonadales > Pseudomonadaceae > Pseudomonas > Pseudomonas sp. P5_152. The sequence continues at coordinate 5,863,955 of NZ_JASFAH010000002.1, forward strand.
GCAGATCTGGCTATTCTCGACCAGCGAACCGGCGTGCTGTTTGCCGGTGACCTGGTGTTTTATCAGCGAGCCCTGACCACGCCCAACAGCCCGGGGTTGTCGGTGTGGCTGGCCGACATTGCCACGCTGCAGGGTTTGCCCTGGACGCAAGTGGTGCCCGGTCACGGCCCGGTGGCCAGCGATGCGCGTCCGTTCGAGCAGATGCGCGACTACCTGGCCTGGCTCGACCAACTGCTGCGTGACGGTGCCGCCAACGGCAGCGACATGGGCGAGATGATCCGCAGCCCGATCCCCGAGCGCTTCGCCGCCATCAACCTGAGCCGCTATGAATTGATCCGCAGCGTCAGTCATTTGTATCCGCGCTATGAGCGCGAGCAGATGCAGCGGATTGACGCCGCCTCAAACGCCCCGTAACCCTGCACGACCCCACCCAACGCATCACCGCACCGCGCTACGGGACCGCGTGGTACGGGAGTCGGGCTCGACCCCCTACCAAGGAACTAACAATCTCCACACTGCGGGCAATTGTTGCCAGGGTCGTGGCGCTGAAGAATCTGCTCCAGACCGGGAAAATTTCCCGGGTATAACAAAAACCGCAGAGGTAGCCGCCATGACCCAACCCGCACGTCGCCAACCCTTCGTCCTGTGTGCACTGCTCAGCGCCATGCTGCTGTCCGGCACGGCCCTGGCCGCCGTCAGCGACCAGGACATTCTCCAGGACCCGAAAAACCCGGAGCAGATCGTCACCAACGGTCTGGGCGTCCAGGGTCAGCGCTACAGCCCGCTGGACACCCTCAACGTGAATAACGTCAAGGACCTGCGCCCCGTCTGGGCATTCTCCTTCGGTGGCGAAAAACAGCGTGGCCAGCAAGCGCAGCCGATGATCAAGGACGGCGTGATGTACATGACCGGCTCCTACTCGCGGGTGTTTGCGGTGGACGCGCGCACCGGCAAGAAGCTCTGGCAATACGATGCGCGCCTGCCCGATGACATCCGTCCCTGCTGCGACGTGATCAACCGCGGCGTGGCGCTGTACGGCGACCTGGTGTTCTTCGGCACCCTCGACGCCAAGCTGGTGGCCTTGAACAAGGACACCGGCAAAGTGGTCTGGAGCAAAAAAGTCGCCGACCACAAGGAAGGCTACTCCATCAGCGCTGCGCCCCTGGTGATCAACGGCAAGCTGATCACCGGGGTCGCCGGTGGCGAGTTCGGCGTGGTGGGCAAGATCGAAGCCTACGACCCGAAAAACGGCGAACTGCTGTGGAGCCGGCCAACGGTCGAAGGTCACATGGGCTACGTCTACAAGGACGGCAAGGCGGTCGAGAACGGCATTTCCGGTGGCGAAGCGGGCAAGACCTGGCCGGGCGATCTGTGGAAGACCGGTGGCGCCGCACCGTGGCTTGGCGGCTACTACGACCCGGAAACCAACCTGCTGCTGTTCGGCACCGGCAACCCGGCTCCGTGGAACTCGCACCTGCGTCCTGGCGACAACCTCTACTCCTCGTCGCGCCTGGCCCTCAACCCGGACGACGGCACCATCAAGTGGCACTTCCAGAGCACGCCCCACGATGGTTGGGACTATGACGGGGTGAACGAACTGGTGTCGTTCAACTACAACGAAGGCGGCAAAGAGATCAAGGCTGCTGCCACCGCCGACCGCAACGGCTTCTTCTACGTGCTGGACCGCACCAACGGCAAGTTCATCCGTGGCTTCCCGTTTGTCGACAAGATCACCTGGGCCACCGGCCTGGATAAAAATGGCCGGCCAATCTACAACGAAGCCAGCCGACCGGGTGCTCCGGGCAGCGAGGCCAAGGGCAGCTCGGTGTTTGTCGCGCCGGCGTTCCTGGGGGCCAAGAACTGGATGCCGATGGCCTACAACAAGGACACCGGGCTGTTCTATGTGCCCTCCAACGAGTGGGGCATGGACATCTGGAACGAAGGCATCGCCTACAAAAAAGGCGCGGCATTCCTCGGGGCCGGCTTCACCATCAAGCCGCTGAACGAAGACTACATCGGCGTGCTGCGGGCAATTGATCCGAAAACCGGCAAGGAAGTCTGGCGCCACAAGAACTTCGCGCCACTGTGGGGTGGGGTGCTCACCACCAAGGGCAACCTGGTGTTCACCGGTACGCCGGAAGGCTTCCTGCAGGCGTTCAACGCCAAGACCGGGGAAAAAGTCTGGGAGTTCCAGACCGGCTCCGGGGTCCTGGGCTCACCCGTGACCTGGGAAATGGACGGCGAACAATACGTCTCGGTGCTCTCGGGCTGGGGCGGCGCCGTACCGCTGTGGGGCGGCGAAGTGGCCAAGCGGGTCAAGGACTTCAACCAGGGCGGCATGCTCTGGACCTTCAAGTTGCCGAAGGAGCTGGTGGCCAAGCACTGATCCCGACTCCACCGCATAACCCCTGTAGGAGCGAGCGCCCGCTTGCGGCCTGCTCGCGATGGTCGTCAACGATAACGCTGGAAACCTGATACCCCGTGGCGTTCTCGGGTTCATCGCGAGCAAGCTCGCTCCTACAGTGATCTGTGCAAAATCTACGACCAAATAACGAGAGCCCCCCCTGCCAACGGCGCATACGTCTGGCACGCGGGGCTCTCTACTATCGGTGCATCGCCTGTTTGCCCGACAGGCATTGACCAAGACAGAGGCCCAGCATGATCTACGCACAACCCGGTACCCCAGGCGCTGTTGTTTCCTTCAAGCCGCGCTATGGCAATTTCATCGGCGGCGAATTTGTTGCGCCGATCAATGGCCAGTATTTCACCAACACCTCGCCGGTCACCGGCGAGGTGATCGCCGAGTTCCCGCGCTCCAGCGCCGCCGACATCGACCGCGCCCTGGATGCCGCCCATGCAGCGGCAGATGCCTGGGGCAAGACCTCGGCCCAGGATCGCTCCCTGGTGCTGCTGAAAATTGCTGACCGCATCGAGCAGAACCTGGAAATCCTCGCGGTCACCGAAACCTGGGACAACGGCAAGGCCGTGCGCGAGACGCTCAACGCCGACGTGCCGCTGGCCGCCGACCACTTCCGCTACTTCGCCGGTTGCATCCGCGCCCAGGAAGGCGGTGCCGCAGAAATCAACGAACTGACCACCGCCTACCACTTCCACGAACCCCTGGGCGTGGTCGGGCAGATCATCCCCTGGAACTTCCCGTTGCTGATGGCCGCCTGGAAACTCGCCCCGGCGCTGGCGGCCGGCAACTGCATCGTGCTCAAGCCAGCCGAGCAGACGCCGCTGTCGATCATGGTCTTCGCCGAACTGATCGCCGACCTGCTGCCCGCCGGCGTGCTGAACATCGTCCAGGGTTTTGGTCGCGAAGCCGGTGAAGCCCTGGCCACCAGCAAGCGCATCGCCAAGATTGCCTTCACCGGCTCGACCCCGGTGGGCGCGCACATCATGCATTGCGCCGCCGAGAACATTATTCCGAGCACGGTGGAGCTGGGTGGCAAGTCGCCGAACATCTTCTTCGAAGACATCATGAATGCCGAGCCTGCGTTCATCGAGAAGGCCGCTGAAGGCCTGGTGCTGGCGTTCTTCAATCAGGGCGAAGTCTGCACCTGCCCGTCCCGGGCGCTGGTGCAGGAGTCGATCTACGAGCCGTTCATGGCCGAGGTGATGAAGAAGATCGTCAAGATCAAGCGCGGCAACCCGCTGGATACCGAAACCATGGTCGGCGCCCAGGCTTCCGAGCAGCAATACGACAAGATCCTCTCGTACCTGCAGATTGCCCAGGAGGAGGGCGCCGAGCTGCTTGCTGGCGGTGCGGCCGAGCGTCTGGAGGGCGACCTGTCCAGCGGCTATTACATCCAGCCGACCCTGCTTAAGGGTCACAACAAGATGCGCGTGTTCCAGGAGGAAATCTTCGGCCCGGTAGTCGGTGTCACCACCTTCAAGGACGAAGCCGAGGCCCTGGCGATTGCCAACGACAGTGAGTTCGGTCTCGGTGCCGGCCTGTGGACCCGCGACATCAACCGCGCCTACCGCATGGGCCGGGCGATCAAGGCTGGCCGCGTGTGGACCAACTGCTACCACCTGTACCCGGCCCATGCCGCGTTCGGTGGCTACAAGAAGTCCGGGGTCGGCCGGGAAAACCACAAGATGATGCTTGACCACTACCAGCAGACCAAGAACCTGCTGGTGAGCTACGACATCAATCCGCTGGGGTTCTTCTGATTCCTTAAACACGACACAAAACCTGTGGGAGCGGGCTTGCCCGCGATGGGGCCAGCACATTCAACATCAATGTTGAACTGTACGACCGCTATCGCGGGCAAGCCGCAAGCGGGCGCCCGCTCCCACAGGTCTGAAGGTGTTACTGAAAAATTGCGCAACACCCCCTACCAAATCACCCCGCCAACTCCTTCGAAAGTAGCATTCGGTCACCTCAAGCCCCGTGCATTAATGCCTGTACCGGAATCGCCCGGCACAAGAAGAGGAATGACCCATGTGGACTAAACCCGCGTTTACCGATCTGCGCATTGGCTTCGAAGTGACGATGTATTTCGCCAACCGTTGATTGTCCACCCGGCCAGCCATAGCGTTGGCCGGGCCTGCCTTCTGGAGCAATGCCCATGCACATCCGTGTCCTCGGTTCCGCCGCCGGTGGCGGTTTTCCGCAGTGGAACTGCAATTGCCGCCAGTGCGCTGGCGTGCGCGCGGGCAGCCTGCGTGCGCAACGGCGTACGCAGTCCTCGATTGCCCTGAGTGACAACGCTGTGGACTGGGTGCTGTGCAACGCTTCGCCAGACATTCGCGCGCAGCTGGAAAGTTTCCCCGCGCTGCAACCAGCGCGCCGGCTGCGGGATACGGCGATTAACGGAATCATCCTGATGGACAGCCAGATCGACCACTGCACCGGCCTGTTGAGCCTGCGCGAAGGCTGTCCGCACACCGTGTGGTGCACCGAACGGGTCCATCAGGACCTGAGCAGCGGGTTTCCCTTGTTTGACATGCTGGCCCACTGGAACGGCGGCCTGCAGTGGTCGCCCATCGGCCTGGACCGCGCGCCGTTCAGCATCGCTGCGTGCGCACACCTTGAGTTCCGGGCCATCCCGTTGGTCAGCAACGCACCACCGTATTCGCCGAATCGTGGCAACCCGCAGCCGGGTGACACCATCGGTCTGTTCATCGAGGACCGGCGCAGCGGTGCGTCGTTGTTCTATGCCCCGGGCCTGGGCCAGGTCGACGACGAATTGCTGGGCTGGATGCAGCGCGCCGATTGCCTGTTGCTCGATGGCACGCTGTGGCGCGACGACGAGATGCGCCTGTGCGAAGTCGGCCAGAGCCTGGGCCGCGAGATGGGGCACCTGGCGCAAAGCGGCCCGGGGGGCATGCTTGAGGTGCTGGAGGGCTTTCCACGCCAGCGCAAGGTGTTGATCCACATCAACAACACCAACCCGATCCTCGACCCGGACTCGGCCGAGCGGGCGGAGCTTGAGCGGCGCGGGATCGAAGTGGCCTATGACGGCATGCACATCGACCTGTAGGGCCTTTCGCCAGCAGGCTGCCTCGGACCCTTGTGGGAGCGGGCTTGCCCGCGATGCCCGTCAGACCTCACCGAACCGCCAGGAGAAGCACAATGATTGACCAGCCAATGACCCCCAGCGAATTCGAAGCCGCCCTACGTGCCAAGGGCGCCTATTACCACATCCATCACCCGTTCCACCAAACCATGTACGCCGGGCGTGCCACTCGCCAGCAGATCCAGGGCTGGGTCGCCAATCGGTTCTACTACCAGTTGAACATCCCGCTGAAGGACGCAGCGATCCTGGCCAATTGTCCAGACCGCGAGGTGCGGCGCCAGTGGCTGCAACGCTTGCTCGATCACGACGGCGCGCCGGGCAGCGAAGGTGGGATCGAGGCCTGGTTGCGCCTCGGCGAAGCCGTCGGGCTGACCCGCGAACAAGTGCTGTCCCAGGAGTTGGTGCTGCCGGGGGTGCGGTTTGCCGTGGATGCCTACGTCAATTTCGCCCGGCGCGCCTGCTGGCAGGAGGCAGCGAGCAGTTCGCTGACCGAGCTGTTCGCCCCGCAGATCCACCAGTCGCGCCTGGACGCCTGGCCCCAGCATTACCCCTGGATCGACCCGGCCGGCTACCAGTATTTCCGCACGCGCCTGGGGCAGGCCCGTCGCGACGTCGAGCATGGGCTGCAGATTACCTTGGCGCATTACGTCACCGCCGCCGGCCAGCAACGCATGCTCGACATCCTGCAATTCAAGCTCGATGTGCTGTGGAGCATGCTCGATGCCATGAGCCTGGCCTACGAACTGGAGCGCCCGCCGTACCACACGGTGACCAGCGCCAATGTCTGGCACCGGGGGATCGCCTTGTGAACCTGATCAAACACGAACAGGCACCCGTGCTGCGCCGTGGTTTTCGCCTGCAATGGGAACCGCGCCAGGACTGTCACGTGCTGCTGTACCCCGAGGGCATGATCAAGCTCAATACCAGCGCCGGGCAGATCCTCAGCCTGGTGGACGGCCAACGCAGTGTGGCGGCGATCATTACTCAATTGAGCGCCAGTTTCCCCGGGGTGCCGGGGATCGACGAGGATGTCCTGGCGTTCCTGGAGGTAGCCCATGCGCAATTCTGGATTGAGTGAAACGCCACCCGGTCCACCGCTGTGGTTGCTGGCGGAGCTGACCTATCGCTGCCCGTTGCAATGCCCCTATTGCTCCAACCCGCTGGATTTTGCCCGGCACGGCGAGGAACTGAGTACCGCCGAGTGGATTCGGGTATTCCGCGAGGCCCGCGACATGGGCGCCGCGCAACTGGGCTTTTCCGGTGGCGAACCGCTGGTGCGCCAGGACCTCGCCGAGCTGATCAAGGCCGCTCGGGACATGGGCTATTACACCAACCTGATCACCTCGGGCATTGGCCTGACCGAACAGAAAGTGCGGGATTTCAAAGTGGCCGGGCTGGACCATATCCAGATCAGCTTCCAGGCGGCCGACGAAGCGGTGAACAACATGCTCGCCGGCTCGCGCAAGGCCTTCGCGCAAAAACTGGCGATGGCCCGGGCAGTCAAGGCCCAGGGTTACCCGATGGTGCTGAATTTTGTCACGCACCGGCACAACATCGACCGCATCGAGCAGATCATCGAGCTGTGCCTGGAGCTGGAGGCCGACTTTGTCGAGCTGGCCACCTGTCAGTTCTACGGCTGGGCCGAACTCAACCGGGTGGGCCTGCTGCCGACCCGCGACCAGTTGCAGCGCGCCGAGGCGATCACCCAGGAGTACCGCAAGCGGCTTGAGGCGCAAGGCCATCCGTGCAAACTGATTTTCGTCACCCCGGACTACTACGAGGAGCGTCCCAAGACCTGCATGAACGGCTGGGCGAACCTGTTTCTCGATATCACCCCCGACGGCACCGCGCTGCCGTGTCACAGCGCCCGGCAGTTGCCCGTGGCGTTCCCCAATGTGCGCGAGCACAGCATCGAGCACATCTGGAATGACTCGTTCGGCTTCAACCGCTTTCGCGGTGATGCCTGGATGAAGGAGCCGTGCCGCTCTTGCGATGAAAAGCACAAGGACCTGGGCGGCTGTCGTTGCCAGGCGTTCATGCTCACCGGCGACGCCGCCAACGCTGATCCGGTGTGCAGCAAGTCGGCGCACCACGGGGTGATCCTCAAGGCCCGGAAAGAAGCCGAGGCACCCGGGCCGGGCATGGAGGCGCTGACGCTACGCAATGAAAAGGCTTCACGGTTGATTTATCGCGGATAGATAGTCAGATCTGGTTCGCTCTGGGGGTACCCAATGGTCTGATTGCATTCACCACCGGATCGGTTAGTGTGGCTGTTACCTTTCAAAACAATAAAAAACAGGCTTTCCAATGAGCCAGAGTCTCAGCCAACTGCGTAAGTTCGTTTCCCCTGAAATCATCTTCGGTGCCGGTTGCCGGCACAACGTCGGCAACTATGCGAAGACCTTCGGTGCCCGCAAGGTACTGGTGGTCAGCGACCCGGGGGTGATTGCCGCCGGCTGGGTGGCCGATGTCGAGGCCAGCCTGCAGGCCCAGGGCATCGATTATTTCCTCTATAGCGACGTGTCGCCCAATCCGCGGGTCGAAGAAGTCATGCTCGGCGCCGAGCTGTACCGGGAAAATCACTGCGACGTGATTGTCGCGGTCGGTGGCGGCAGCCCGATGGACTGCGGCAAAGGCATTGGCATTGTGGTCGCCCACGGCCGCAGCATTCTCGAGTTCGAAGGCGTGGACACCATTCGTGTCCCCAGCCCGCCGCTGATCCTGATCCCGACCACTGCCGGCACCTCGGCGGACGTGTCGCAGTTCGTAATCATTTCCAACCAGCAGGAGCGCATGAAGTTTTCCATCGTCAGCAAGGCGGTGGTGCCTGACGTGTCGCTGATCGACCCGGAAACCACCCTGAGCATGGACCCGTTCCTGTCGGCCTGTACTGGCATTGACGCGTTGGTGCATGCCATCGAAGCCTTCGTGTCCACCGGGCACGGGCCGCTGACCGACCCCCACGCCCTGGAAGCGATGCGGCTGATCAACGGCAACCTGGTGCAGATGATCGCCAACCCGGCGGATATCGCCCTGCGGGAAAAAATCATGCTCGGCAGCATGCAGGCCGGGCTGGCGTTCTCCAATGCGATCCTCGGCGCGGTGCATGCCATGTCCCACAGCCTCGGCGGCTTTCTCGACCTGCCGCACGGGCTGTGCAACGCGGTGCTGGTGGAGCACGTGGTGGCGTTCAACTACAGCTCGGCGCCGGAGCGCTTCAAGGTGATCGCCGAGACCTTTGGCATCGACTGCCGTGGCCTCAATCACCGGCAGATCTGCGGGCGCCTGGTGGAGCACCTGATCGCGCTCAAGCACGCCATCGGTTTCCACGAAACCCTGGGCCTGCATGGGGTCAGTACGGCGGACATCCCGTTTCTCTCGCAACACGCGATGGATGACCCGTGCATCCTCACCAATCCGCGCGAGTCCAGTCAGCGGGATGTCGAGGTCGTCTATGGCGAAGCCCTCTGAGCAGCAGCAACAGGCGCTGGCCGGGCTGCTGGGGCTGGGCAACCACTCGGCCCGCAAGAGTCATTACCCGGAACTGGCGGCGCGCCTGCAAGAGCTGGAAGCCGAGCGCAATCGCTACAAGTGGCTGTTCGAAAACGCCGTGCACGGTGTGTTCCAGGCCAGCTTGCTGGAAGGCATGCGTGCGGCCAACCCGGCGTTGGCGCGGATGCTCGGCTACACAGACCCGCAGGATGTCCTGTTCTCCCTGACGGACCTGGCCGACACGCTGTTTGTCGGCGGTGCCCGCGAGCTGGAGCAGATCCGCGAGATCCTGCAGCGCGAGCGCAGCCTGCTGGGCTACGAAACCCAGCTGCGGCGCAAGGACGGCAGCGCACTGGACGTGCTGATGAACCTGTTGCTCAAGCCCGATCAGGAGGGCTTGGTGGAAGGGTTTGTCGCCGACATTACCGAACGCAAACTGGCCCAGGAGCGCCTGCAACAGCTCAATGACCAACTGGAGCAACGGGTCACCGCACGCACCGACGAATTGCTCGAGGCCAACCGCAACCTGCAACAGCAGATCGCCGAGCGCGAGCAGATCGAGCAAGCCCTGCGTGATGCCCGGGACGCCGCCCAGGCCGCCAACCACAGCAAGGACAAGTACCTGGCCGCGGCCAGTCACGACCTGCTGCAACCGCTAAACGCCGCGCGGCTGCTGGTTTCGACCCTGCGCGAGCGGCATCTGCCCGAGGTCGAGCAGGTGTTGGTGGAGCGCACTCACCAGGCCCTGGAAGGGGCCGAGGATTTGCTCACTGACTTGCTGGATATCTCGCGCCTGGATCAGGCAGCGGTAAAACCCGACGTCGCCCTGTATCGGCTCGACGAATTGCTCGGCCCGCTGGTCTCGGAGTTCCAGTCGGTGGCTGAAGCCGCCGGGCTGAATTTGCGGGTGCGCATGGGTGACTTCGGGATCCGTACCGACCTGCGACTGATGACCCGCATTCTGCGCAACTTCCTCAGCAACGCCTGCCGCTACACCGAGCAGGGCAGCATCCTGCTGGCCGCTCGCCGGCGGGGCGCACTGTTGCGCCTGGAGGTCTGGGATACCGGGCGTGGGATTGCGGCAGATCGCCTGGAATCGATCTTCCTCGAATTCAATCAACTGGATGTCGGCCGCGCGGCCGACCGCAAGGGCGTCGGCCTTGGGCTGGCGATCGTCGAGCGGATCGCCAAGATCCTCGATTACCGGGTCCAGGTGCATTCCTTGCCAGGACGCGGTTCGATGTTCAGCATCGATGTGCCGATTTCCGACGATATCCCTCTGCCCATCAGCCTCGCGGTGCCCCAGGCGGGCACCGGCAATCCGCTGCCGGGCCGACGGTTGCTGGTGCTGGACAACGAAGTGAGCATCCTGCAGAGCATGAGCGCGTTGCTCGGGCAGTGGGGCTGCGAAGTGGTCACGGCCACCGATGAAAGCTCGGCCCTGAGCAACTTGATGGGCCAGGCTCCGGAGTTGATTCTGGCGGACTATCACCTGGACCACGGGGTAGTGGGCTGTGAGGTGGTGCGGCATTTGCGCGAGCATTTCCAGCAGGTGATCCCGGCAGTGATCATCACCGCCGACCGCACTGACCAATGCCGGCAATCCTTGCAGAAACTCGATGCGCCGCTGCTGAACAAACCGGTGAAGCCCGGCAAGTTGCGCGCGGTGTTGAGCCAGTTGCTGGGTTGAGCGGTAATCATTGGCGGCCCTCAGCGTACACGTTTCGTTTCGTGTGTCGCCAATGCTAGTCTTGGACAATGCCGCTGACAGGGAGCCCCCATGGGCAATCACAAGATCGAGATCCGTCGCAGCAACGTCGAGAAAATCCTCCTGGCCGCGGAAAAAGTCTTCGCCGAAAAAGGCTTTGGCAGCACCGCGATGGCGGACATCGCCAGGGAAGTGCAACTGCCACGCTCCAACCTGCATTACTACTTCAGCACCAAGACCGAACTCTACAGCGCGGTGCTCTTCGACTTGCTGGAAGTGTGGAAGCAGGACGCGCTGTGCTTCGAGATGTTCGACGATCCGCGGGTGGTCCTGAGCAGCTACATTCGCGCCAAGATGAACCATTCGCGCAGCCGACCCTATGGCTCGAAAGTCTGGGCCAATGAAATCATCCACGGCGCACCGACCCTGGGCCAGGCGCTGGACGCCAGCCTGTACGACTGGGCCAAGATGAAAGAAGCCAAAATCCGCCAGTGGGTCGACGACCAACGCATCCTCCCGGTCGAGCCTTCCAGCCTGCTGTACATGATCTGGGCCTCGACCCAGCACTACGCTGACTTCGATCACCAGGTGAACATTCTCAACGAGCACCAGCCGCTGTCGGACATGCAGTTCGAGCGGGCGGTGCAGACGGTGACGAGTGTGATCTTGCGGGGGATTGGGTTGGAGCCTTGAGTGGTACGTTGTGGTTGTAGCGTGTCATAACCTTCGACGTGCGGATGGGTTATTACCTGATGTTGTTCCGGGTTTCAAAGTTAATAACGCTGGTTTGTTTTATTCTGGACTCTAGGTCTTCTAGTTGGCGCGTTGTCGCCTGATAGCTTAGGTTGCTTTTTCCTCTTGGAAAGTTTTGTCGTTTTATGTTTAGTTCATTCCATCTGGATTGCTGGTAATTGTCGGGGGTGGTTGTGAAGTCTGGTGTGCGATTTTTTATGTGGTTGTCGTATTTATATACGTAATCTTTTAGTTTTGATTTAAAATTCTTGCTGCCGCCTCCAGTGTAGTGTGTGGTTGTCCACTTTTCGGTTGCGGCAGGAAGCGGATGAGGAACGTTAATGCGCTGGCCGATCACGCTGGAATTGCTAGGTCCTGGTTGTTGGGTTAAAAGTCCGGATGGTGTTGTGATCTGCTGTGGAACGCTGGGGCTGGATGTTGTGGTAGTGGTTTTTTTTACCTTGTACATTGGGTTGCGTACTATTACCGAATCACGCTTTGCGTTCATGCGAGCAATTAATATACTGAGCCGCGCATTGCCGGTTGGATCGTAATAGTTGATAGGGTCGCCGGCACAATAAACATACGCATTAAGTCCCCCTTCTTCGAAAGGGCTTAATTCATCCGGGCTATTGAACCGCATCAATACCGGATTAAAGGCGCGCTTGCCTTTTCCCAGTAAATAGTGCCCGGTGATTCGATCCGGGCACCCGCCATTGAACCCCAGCAAACCACTCAATCCACTCTCGACCGGCGCGTGTCCGTAGCCGGTGTAACTAAGGTGTTGCAAGAGGGCGCCGGTCAGGGTCAGCAGCGGCGAGTGGGCTTGATCGGTTACCAATAGCGTTGTTTCGCTGACACCGGCCATACTTTGTTGCTGCGCTAACGGCTGAGCTGCATGGCGAATGATCGATCGTTGCCCTTGGCCGTCCAGCTCGGTCGCCAGGTAGTTCTCCTGATAGAAGCGCCGTGTGCTCGCGCGCTCCAGAAGCCCCACGCCCATGAGACGGTCCAGTGGATCGTATTGATACCGGGACAGTATCTTCAATGATGAAGGTGCCATGGGCAGGGGGCTCTGTGGCTGGTTGGGTTTGTCTGAGGCTCCGATGTTTCTGCAGTGTTGTCTAGCTAGCAGATCTGCTAGGTCGCGGGGGCGATAACCCCCCGCTGATCTCACCCGGCAACGTGATAGGGGTTCCTCGGATCGTGGTTCCAGTCGAGGAAGGGTTTGCCGTTATCGACCGCCACCATCTCGATGCAGTCCTGCACCGGGCAGGTGATCTGGCACAGGTTGCAGCCCACGCATTCGTCGTCGATCACCTGGTACTTGTGGCTGCCGTCGGCCTGCTTGAGGCTGGCCACGGCCTGGTGCGAGGTGTCTTCGCAGGCGATGTGGCAGCGTCCGCAACCGATGCAGGCTTGCTGGTCGATCCGGGCGATCACTTGGTAGTTGATGTCCAGGTACTTCCAGTCGGTGGTGTTGCCCACCGCGCGCCCGGCGAAGTCCTGCACGCTGGCGTAACCTTGGCTGTCCATCCAGCGCGACAGGCCGTCCTTCATGTCCTCGACGATCCGAAAACCATGCAGCATCGCTGCGGTGCACACTTGCACTGCGCCGCTGCCCAGGGCCAGGAATTCGGCGGCGTCGCGCCAACTGCCGATGCCACCGATACCGCAGATCGGTAGGCCCTGGGTCTGCGGGTCGCGGGCGATTTCGGCGACCATGTTCAAGGCAATCGGCTTGACTGCCGAACCGCAGTAACCGCCGTGGGTACTCTGGGTGCCAACCATGGGCAGGGCGACCATGCGGTCGAGGTCGACGCTGGTGATTGAGTTGATGGTATTGATCAGCGACACCGCATCGGCCCCGCCACGATGGGCCGCACGAGCGGCGACGCGGATGTCGGTGATGTTCGGCGTGAGCTTGACGATCACCGGCAACGAGCAATAGGTCTTGCACCAGCGGGTGACTTGCTCGACGTATTCCGGCACCTGGCCCACTGCCGCGCCCATGCCGCGCTCCGGCATGCCGTGGGGGCAGCCGAAGTTCAGCTCGATGCCGTCGGCGCCGGTGGCTTCCACCAGCGGCAGGATGTGTTTCCACGACTCTTCGACGCAGGGCACCATCAGCGAGACGATCAGGGCGCGATCCGGCCAGTCTTTCTTGACCTGGGTGATTTCCCGCAGGTTGATCTCCAGCGAGCGGTCGGTGATCAGTTCGATGTTGTTGATGCCCATGACTTCACGGTTGGCACCAAAGTGCGCGGAATAGCGGGACGAGACGTTGACCGCCGCCGGGTCCTCGCCCAGGGTTTTCCAGACCACGCCGCCCCAGCCGGCCTCGAAGGCCCGGACCACGTTGTAGGCCTTGTCGGTGGGCGGTGCGGAGGCCAACCAGAACGGGTTGGGGGCCTTGATGCCGGCGAAGACAATCGAGAGATCGGCCATTACGCAGCCTCCACGTTGAGCATGAGTTGGGCATGCATGGCGTGCGCGGCGAGCTTGCCGTGCTGCACCGCTTGCACGGTCAGGTCCTGGTCGAGGCTGGTGCAATCGCCGCCGGCATAGACCCCGGGAATGCTGGTGCGCATCTGCTCGTCCACCTGGATTCGCCCGCCCTGGCGCTGCAGTTGGCCGGCCAGCGGATCGCTCAGGGCGTGCTCGTCGAAGCTTTGGCCGATGGCCTTGAAGATCGCATCGGCGGCCAGTTCGAAGGTCTCGCCGGTGTTGACCAACCGCCCCTCATCCAGGCGGGTGCGGGCGAAGCGCATGCCGCGCACCTGGCCTTTGGCGTCGAGCAAGACTTCCTCGGGTTGGGCCCAGGTCATCAGCCGCACCTGATTGGCCTTGGCGATGTCTTGCTCGTGGTCGGTCGCGCCCATCTCCTCCAGGCCCCGGCGGTACACCAGGTTGACGTCACGGGCCCCCAGGCGAGCCATTTGCACGGCCATGTCGATGGCTGTGTTGCCAGCGCCGAGGACGATGCAATGCTCGGCCAGGGGCAGTTGGCTGAGGTCATCGCTCTGGCGCAGTTCGCGGATGTAGTCGGTGGCGGCCAGCAGGCCCGGCGCGTCTTCGTGGGGCAGGCCCAGTTGTTTGCTGGCGGCCAGGCCGAGCCCGAGGAACACTGCGTCGAACTGTTGGTGCAGGTCGCTGAGGCTCAGGTTGTCGCCGAGCTTGTGCCCGTGGCGGATTTCGATGCCACCGATTTGCAGGAGGAAATCCAGTTCGTGCTGGGCGAAGTCATCCACCAGCTTGTACTTGGCGATCCCGTATTCGTTGAGTCCACCGGCTTTTTCCCGGGCTTCGAAGATCACCACTTCATGGCCGTGCATGGCACTGCGGTGCGCGCAGGACAACCCGGCGGGGCCGGCGCCGACCACGGCAATGCGCTTGCCGGTGGCGGCGGCGCGCTGGAACGGATGCTCGCGAAAGTGCGCGTTGTCGATGGCATAGCGTTGCAGTAGGCCGATCAACACCGGCGCGCATTCCTCGGCGTTGTTGCGCACGCAGGCGTGCTGGCAGAGGATTTCCGTCGGACAGACCCGGGCACAGCTGCCGCCGAGAATGTTCGCCGAGAGGATTTTCTGCGCGGCGCCCTGGACGTTGTCCTGGTGGATGTTACGGATGAAGGAGGGAATGTCGATCTCGCTGGGGCAGGCGTTGACGCAGGGCGCGTCGTAGCAATACAGGCAGCGCGAGGCTTCGACTTCGGCCTGGCGCGCAGTGAGGGGCGGGGCCAGGTCGCTGAAGTGGCCGGCGAGGGTGGCGCCATCCTCAAGGGGATGGGGCAAGTGGTTCAGGGAATTGATCACGGTCTAGGCCTCACGGTTATTTGAGGGTTTGCCTCTGGCGGGCATTGGTTTTTGTATGGCCTGTGTGGGCCCGGATCTCAGCGTTTCACCGCCACCGGCTTGCGCAGTTCGGCGCGCTTGCTCAACAGGTCGAACACCGCCGGGTAGGCTGGGCGTTCGATGTAGCGCCCGGCACCCCGTTCGGCCCGCAGGTCGCCATCGGCCCAGACCAGCCGGCCCTGGCTGATGGTATGGCTGGGAATGCCGCGCACGGTCTTGCCTTCGAAGATGTTGAAGTCGACTTGCTGGTGATGGGTCTTGGCCGAGATCGTGCGAGTGCCCTGTGGATCCCACAGCACCAGGTCGGCATCGGCGCCTACGCGGATCGCGCCCTTGCGCGGGTAGAGGTTGAAGATCTTCGCGGTGTTGGTGGAGGTCAGCGCGACGAATTCCAGCATCGACAGGCGCCCGCTGTTGACCCCTTCATCCCAGAGCACCGCCATGCGATCTTCGATGCCGGCCGTGCCATTGGGAATCTTGCTGAAGTCGTCGCGACCGGCGGCTTTCTGATCGGCGCAGAAACAGCAGTGATCGGTGGCGGTGGTGTGCAGGTTGCCCGATTGCAGGCCGTGCCAGAGTGCCTCCTGGTGGCCGCGGGGACGGAAGGGCGGGCTCATCACGTAACCGGCGGCGGTGTGCCAGTCCGGGTGCTGGTAGACGCTGTCATCCAGCAGCAGGTGCCCGGCCAGCACCTCACCGTAGACCGGTTGCCCCTTGCTGCGGGCATAGGTGATTTCGTCCAGGGCTTCCTTGGTCGAGACGTGCACCAGGTACAGCGGCGTGCCGAGGGTTTCGGCGATGCGGATCGCCCGGCTTGCCGCCTCGCCCTCGACCTGCGACGGCCGCGACAGCGGGTGTGCTTCCGGCCCGGTCATGCCCTGGGCCATCAACTTGCGTTGCAGGTGATAGACCAGTTCGCCGTTTTCCGCATGTACGGTGGGCACGGCCCCGAGTTCCAGGCAGCGTTCGAAACTGGCGACCAGGGTGTCGTCGGCCGCCATGATGGCGTTCTTGTAGGCCATGAAGTGCTTGAAGCTGTTGACCCCGTGCTGGCTGACCAATTCGGCCATTTCCTCGCGGACCTGCTCACTCCACCAGGTGATGGCGACATGAAAGCCGTAGTCGGCGGCGGACTTCTCGGCCCAGCCGCGCCACTGGTGAAAAGCTTCGAGCAGGGACTGCTGGGGGTTGGGGATCACGAAGTCGATGATCGAGGTGGTGCCGCCGGCAAGGCCCGCGGCCGTGCCGCTGTAGAAGTCCTCGCTGGCGACTGTGCCCATGAAGGGCAGTTGCATGTGGGTATGGGGGTCGATGCCGCCGGGCATCAGGTACTGGCCGCTGCCATCGAGCACTTCGCAGCCTGCGGGAATTTCCAGATTGTTACCGATGGCTTTGATCAAACCGTCGGCGCAGAGGACATCGGCGCGGTAACTTTCATCATGGGTAATTACAGTGGCGCCACGGATCAACAGAGACATTCCGAGTTCCTCGCAGGCAAGACCGGCTTGTGCCGGTTCTAAGTGTTTTATATGGAGCAGGCCAAGGAAGTTGTATTCCTGTCAGCGCTGTCAGGATTAAACGCTAGCTGGAGTTAAGCGAATGAGCAAGAATATTTTTTATATGCTTATAACTATCTTAAGTTATTGAATATAAACAGATAAAACTAAAAATACGCATATTGGTGCGACCGTTCACCATTTTGACGCACTTGACAGGAACCCAATATGGTCGAGATTTGTCATGTGAAATCAGCTATTTGAGGTCAGCCTGTGGCGAAGGAAAAATTCATCTATAAATATAACGCACCAGAATGAGTCCTGACGGGTTGGACAACTTGCCTGGCAGTTAGCCTGAGTGTGCGGGCGGGTTGTTGCAGGCGGGATAGTTTTGAAACAGAAACCAATTGATATCAGTTGTTTACATGGATTTTACTGATCCGCACCGAAGCCTGGCAGCGTCCGCGGCACGCTTATTGATTGCCGCCGCTGACACCTTGGCCGGAAGGTAAAAGTCGTCAGTTCTCCGGCCATCGTTTGGCTCGCGGTTACTCCGTTGGCCAGCCCGATGAGCAAAATAATCAAAAGAACAGTGGAGCGGCCATGCAACAGAACAGATCCCAGGTCACCGAGCGCGACGGGTTGTACGAGCTGGACGCCGGCAGTGACGTCCTCGACAGCCCCAGGTACAACCACGACATTGCCCCGACCAAGGTGCATGAGCGCACTTGGAACAAATGGCACATCACCGCGCTGTGGGTCGGCATGTCGATCTGCGTACCGACCTATACCCTGGGCGGGGTGCTGACAGCGTACTTCGGCCTGAGCGTCGGCGAAGCACTGCTGGCGATCCTGCTGGCAAACGTCATCGTCCTGATTCCGCTGACCCTCAATGCCTTTGCCGGGACCAAGTACGGTATTCCGTTCCCGGTATTGCTGCGGTCCTCCTTCGGGGTGATCGGCTCCAACGTACCCTGCCTGATCCGCGCCCTGGTCGCTTGTGGCTGGTTTGGTATCCAGACCATGTTCGGCGGGCTGGCAATCCATCTGTTTCTGGGCTCGATCTTCGAGGGCTGGAAATCCCTCGGCGGCACCGGCGAGGTTATTGGCTTCATGGTGTTCTGGGCCCTGAACCTGTGGGTGGTGCTGCGCGGGGCCGAGTCGATCAAATGGCTGGAGACCCTATCGGCGCCGCTGTTGGTGCTGGTGGGGCTGGGGCTGCTGGTGTGGGCCATGCCGAACGTTTCCCTGACCGAGTTGATGGCGCAGCCGCCCAAACGGCCGGAAGGCGCCAGCGTCTGGAGTTACTTTTTCGCCGGTTTGACCGCCATGGTCGGCTTCTGGGCCACCCTGTCGTTGAACATTCCGGATTTCAGCCGCTACGCAAAAAGCCAGAAGGACCAGATCGTCGGGCAGATCATCGGCCTGCCGCTGACCATGTTCCTGTTCGCCGCCCTGGGCGTGGTGCTGACCGCCGCCTCGGAAAAACTGGTGGGGGTGACAGTGTCCGATCCGGTGACCCTCATCGGTCACATCCAGAGCCCGCTCTGGGTCGCACTGGCCATGGCCTTGATCATCATTGCCACCTTGTCCACCAACACCGCGGCGAACATTGTGTCGCCGACCAATGACTTCCAGAACCTGGCGCCCAAGCTGATCAACCGGACCATGGCGGTGATGCTCACAGGGCTGGTGGGCCTGGCCCTGATGGGCCATGAACTGCTGAAAAAACTGGGTTGGATCGTCTCCGAGATCAGCCTGGAATCGGTGTATTCCAACTGGCTGCTGGGTTATTCGAGCTTGCTTGGACCGATCGCCGGGATCATGGTGGTGGACTATTTCCTGATCAAGAAACAGCAACTGGACCTGGCGGGGCTGTACCGCGATGACGTATACCCGGCGTGGAACTGGTTCGGTTTCATCGCGTTCGGCGTACCGGTGGTGCTGACCCTGTTGTCCCTGGGCAGCGATGCGTTCAGTTGGTTCTACAGCTACGGCTGGTTCACCGGTTCGGCCCTGGGAGGCCTGATTTACTACGGGTTGTGCACGATGCGGCCGGACGCTTCCATTGCGAAATCGGCGGTATGACTGCAGGCCTCATCGCGGGCAAGCCCGCTCCGACAGAGCGGAGCATGTGCCTGGTACCTGACAAAACAATAACAGCCTGAGGAGATCCCCATGAACGCGGCCGTAGACGTTCTGCAATCGAACCATCAGCACATCAATCGCGACCGCCTGTGGCAGTCGCTCATGGAGCTGGCCAGGCTCGGCGCCACGGTCAAGGGCGGCGTCTGTCGCCTGGCCCTGACCGACCTTGATCGTCAGGCCCGGGACATCTTTGTGCGCTGGTGCGAGGACGCTGGGTGCAGCGTGAGCATCGATGCCGTGGGCAACATTTTTGCCCGTCGCCCCGGGCGCAACCCGGACCTGCCACCGGTGATGACCGGGAGCCACATCGACACCCAACCCACCGGCGGCAAGTTCGACGGCTGTTTTGGCGTGCTGGCCGGGGTCGAAGTGCTGCGCACGCTCAACGACCTGGGAGTAGAGACCGAGGCGCCACTGGAGGTGGTGGTCTGGACCAACGAGGAAGGCTCGCGGTTTGCCCCGTGCATGATGGGTTCCGGGGTGTTTGCCGAAAAGTTCACCCTGGAAGAAACCCTGGCCAAGGTCGATGCCGAGGGGGTGACGGTCGGTGAAGCACTCAACGCGATCGGTTATGCCGGACCGCGCCAGGTCAGCGGGCATGCGGTGGGGGCTTACTTTGAAGCGCACATCGAGCAAGGGCCGATCCTGGAGGACGAGCGCAAGACCATCGGTGTGGTGATGGGCGCGCTGGGGCAGAAATGGTTCGACCTCAAGCTGCGCGGTGTCGAGGCCCACGCCGGGCCAACGCCGATGCACCTGCGCAAGGACGCCCTGGTGGGGGCCGCAGTGATAGTCGGAGCGGTCAATCGCGCGGCCCTCGGTCATCAGCCCCACGCCTGTGGCACCGTCGGTTGTCTGCAAGCCTATCCGGGATCGCGCAACGTGATCCCCGGCGAGGTGCGCATGACCCTGGACTTCCGGCACCTGCAGCCGGCGCGCCTGGACTCGATGATTGCCGAGGTGCGCGAGGTGATCGACAGCACCTGCCAGGAGCACGGCCTGACGTATGAGCTGACGCCGACCGCCGATTTCCCTCCGTTGTACTTCGACCAAGGCTGTGTCGAGGCCGTACGCGGCGCGGCCCAGGGCTTGGGCCTGTCCCATATGGATATTGTCAGTGGCGCCGGGCATGACGCGATCTTCCTCGCCGAACTGGGCCCGGCCGGGATGATTTTCGTGCCGTGCGAGGGCGGCATCAGTCACAACGAAATCGAAAACGCCACGCCAGAAGATCTGGCGGCGGGTTGTGCGGTGTTGCTGCGGGCGATGCTGGCGGCATCGGCGGCGATCGCCAAGAGGTAGGCCCAAGGCACAAAAAAACCGCCAGGATCGGCGTCAGCCGATCCTGGCGGTTTTTTCGTGCCGCGCGAAGATTACTCTTCGATGTTGCCCATGGCGGTGGTGTTGAAGCCGCCGTCCACGTACATGATTTCGCCGCTGATGCCGGACGCCAGGTCCGAGCACAGGAACGCGCCGGCGTTGCCGACTTCGTCGATGGTGACGTTACGACGCAGCGGGGTTTGTGCTTCGTTGGCGGCCAGCATCTTGCGGAAGTTCTTGATGCCCGAAGCTGCCAGGGTGCGGATCGGGCCAGCCGATACGCAGTTTACGCGGGTACCGTCCGGGCCGAGGGAGCCGGCCAGGTAACGCACGCCTGCTTCCAGGGAAGCCTTGGCCATGCCCATCACGTTGTAGTTCGGCATGGTGCGTTCGGCACCCAGGTACGACAGGGTCAGCAGGCTGCCGTTGCGGCCTTTCATCATTTCGCGACCAGCCTTGGCCAGGGCCACGAAGCTGTAGGCGCTGATGTCGTGGGCAATGCGGAAACCGTCACGGGTGGTGGCTTCGGTGAAGTCGCCGTCCAGTTGGTCGCCCGGGGCGAAGCCGACGGAGTGCACGATGCAGTCCAGGCCGTCCCACTTCTTGCTCAGTGCTTCGAAGACCTTGGCGATTTCTTCATCGCTGGCCACGTCGCACGGGAAGCACAGTTCAGGGCTCGAGCCCCAGCCTTGTGCGAACTCTTCGACGCGACCCTTGAGTTTGTCGTTCTGATAAGTGAAGGCAAGCTCAGCGCCCTCGCGATGCATGGCGGCAGCGATGCCGGATGCGATGGACAGCTTGCTGGCGACACCGACGATCAGTACGCGCTTACCGGCGAGAAAACCCATGTGTTGCTCCTCTTTCAGGTTATTGCGCAGTGGCTGGTGCCAGGAAAGCGGCTTCCAGCAACTGCTGTGTATACGGATGTTGGGGGGCGGCAAAGATACCTTGCGCGTCTCCCTGTTCGACCACTTGGCCATGCTTGACCACCATCAGTTGGTGGCTCAGCGCTTTCACCACAGCCAGGTCATGGCTGATAAACAGATACGTCAGGTTGTACTTGCTTTGCAGTCTGCGCAGCAGTTCAACCACTTGGCGTTGCACGGTGCGGTCCAGAGCCGAAGTCGGCTCGTCCAGCAAAATCAACGCCGGTTTTAGCACTAAAGCCCGGGCAATGGCGATTCTTTGCCGTTGCCCGCCGGAAAATTCATGGGGGTAGCGGTGCCGGGTTGCCGGGTCCAGTCCTACCTCCTCAAGGGCTGCAATGATAGCCAGCTCCTGTTCGGCTTGCGTACCGATCTTGTGGATCTGCAAACCTTCGCCGACGATCTGGCTCACGCACATGCGTGGGCTCAGGCTACCGAAGGGGTCCTGGAAGACCACCTGCATCTCCCGCCGCAGCGGTCTGACCTGCTGCTGCGTCAAGCCGTCCAACTGCTTGCCTGCAAAGCGGATCGCGCCTTTGCTGGCGATCAGGCGCAAAATCGCCAGGCCCAGGGTCGATTTTCCCGAACCACTCTCGCCGACAATACCCAGGGTCTGGCCCTGGGGCAGGCTGAAGTTGATCCCGTCCACCGCTTTTACATAATCGACCGTACTGCGCAAGAAGCCTTTCTTGATCGGAAACCAGACTTTCAGGTCCTCGACTTGCAGCAGCGGCGGCCCGATTTCATTGGTTGCAGGCCGCCCGCTGGGCTCCGCGGCCAACAGCTCACGGGTGTACGGATGCTGCGGCGCGCGAAACAATTCTGCGCAGGATGCCTGTTCGACGATGCAACCGCGCTGCATGACACATACCCGATGCGCAATTCTTTGCACCAGGTTCAAATCGTGGCTGATCAGCAGCAGCGCCATGCCCAGGCGCGCCTGCAACTCCTTGAGCAATTCGAGGATTTTCAGCTGCACGGTAACGTCCAGCGCGGTGGTCGGTTCGTCGGCGATCAACAGTTCGGGCTCGTTGGCCAGGGCCATGGCGATCATCACCCGCTGGCGCTGGCCGCCGGACAATTCGTGGGGCAGCGCCTTGAGGCGTTTGTGGGGCTCGGGGATGCCAACCAGCTCCAGCAGCTCCAGGGTGCGCCGGGTCGCGACCTTGCCGGTCAGGCCCTTGTGGATCCCGAGCACTTCGTTGATCTGCTTCTCGATGCTGTGCAGCGGGTTCAGCGAGGTCATGGGCTCCTGGAAGATCATCGCGATCCGGTTACCGCGGATGTGGCGGATGGTTTTCTCCTTCAGGCTCAGCAGGTCGTGTCCGGCGTACTGGATGGTCCCTGTGGGATGACGAGCGAGGGGGTAGGGCAGCAGGCGCAGGATCGAGTGCGCCGTGACCGACTTGCCCGAACCACTTTCGCCCACCAGGGCCAGGGTCTCCCCGCGCTTGATGTCGAAGCTGACGCCTTGCACCACGCGCTGCTGGTGCTCGCCAACCACGAACTCGACGCTGAGGTCGCGCACTTCGATCAGATTGTCCTGATTCATTTCACTTCCTCGGGTCGAAGGCATCGCGAGCGGACTCGCCGATAAATACCAGCAGGCTGAGCATCACCGCCAGCACGGCAAAGGCACTGATGCCCAGCCAGGGTGCCTGCAGGTTGGATTTGCCCTGGGCCACCAGCTCACCCAGGGACGGGGCGCCGGGTGGCAGGCCAAAGCCGAGGAAGTCCAGGGCGGTGAGGGTGCCGATGGCGCCCGTGAGAATGAACGGCATGAAGGTCATGGTCGAGACCATGGCGTTGGGCAGGATATGGCGGAACATGATCGCCCCGTTCTGCATGCCCAGCGCCCGGGCGGCGCGCACGTACTCCAGGTTGCGTCCACGCAGGAACTCGGCACGCACCACGTCCACCAGGCTCATCCAGGAAAACAGCAGCATGATCCCCAGCAGCCACCAGAAATTGGGCTGCACGAAGCTGGCGAGGATGATCAGCAGGTACAGCACCGGCAACCCCGACCAGATTTCCAGGAAGCGCTGGCCCAGCAAGTCGACCCAGCCGCCATAAAAACCCTGCAGGGCCCCGGCGATAACGCCGATGATCGAGCTGAGCACGGTCAGGGTCAGGGCGAACAGCACCGACACCCGAAAGCCATAGATCACCCGCGCAAGCACGTCCCGGCCCTGGTCATCGGTGCCCAGCAGGTTATCCGCCGAGGGCGGGGCCGGGGCCGGGACTTTCAGGTCGTAGTTGATGCTCTGGTAGCTGAAGGGGATCGGCGCCCACAGGGTCCAGGCGTCCTTGGCCTTGAGCAGTTCGCGGATGTAGGGGCTCTTGTAGTTGGCTTCCAGCGGGAATTCGCCGCCGAAGGTGGTTTCCGGGTAGCGCTTGAGTGCCGGGAAGTACCATCCGCCGTCGTAATGCACCGCCAGCGGCTTGTCGTTGGCAATCAGTTCGGCGCCCAGGCTCAGGCCAAACAGGATCAGGAACAGCCACAGCGACCACCAGCCACGCTTGTTGGCCTTGAACAGTTCGAAACGGCGGCGGTTGAGAGGGGACAGGTTCATCTCAATGCTCCCGGGTTTCGAAGTCGATGCGCGGATCGACCAGGGTGTAGGTGAGGTCGCCGATCAGTTTCACCACCAGGCCGAGCAAGGTGAAGATGAACAGCGTGCCGAAGACCACCGGGTAGTCGCGGTTGATCGCCGCCTCGAAACTCATCAAGCCGAGGCCGTCGAGGGAGAAGATCACCTCCACCAGCAGGGAGCCGGTGAAGAAGATCCCGATGAAGGCCGAGGGGAATCCGGCGATTACCAGCAGCATGGCGTTGCGGAACACGTGGCCATAGAGCACCCGATGGCGGGTCAGGCCCTTGGCCCGGGCCGTGACCACGTATTGCTTGTTGATTTCGTCGAGAAAGCTGTTCTTGGTCAGCAGGGTCATGGTTGCGAAGTTGCCGATCACCAGCGCCGTGACGGGCAGTGCCAGGTGCCAGAAGTAGTCGAGGATCTTGCCACTCCAGCTCAATTCGTCGAAGTTGTTCGAGGTCAGGCCGCGTAAGGGGAACCAGTCCAGGTAGCTGCCCCCGGCGAACACCACGATCAGCAGGATGGCGAACAGGAACGCCGGGATCGCGTAGCCGACGATGATCGCCGAGCTGGTCCAGACATCGAAGTGACTGCCGTGGCGGGTGGCCTTGGCGATCCCCAGGGGGATCGACACCAGGTACATGATCAGGGTGCTCCACAGCCCGAGGGAGATCGACACCGGCATCTTTTCCTTGATCAGGTCGATGACCTTGGCGTCGCGAAAGAAGCTTTCACCGAAATCCAGGCGGGCGTAGTTCTTGACCATGATCCACAAGCGTTCCGGCGCCGACTTGTCGAAACCGTACATGTGCTCGATTTCCTTGATCAGCGCCGGGTCCAGGCCCTGGGCGCCACGGTAGCTGGAGCCGGCCACCGAGACTTCCGCGCCGCCACCGGCAATCCGGCTGGTAGCGCCTTCGAAGCCTTCGAGCTTGGCAATCATCTGCTCCACAGGGCCGCCGGGGGCCGCCTGGATGATCACGAAGTTGATCAACAGGATGCCGAACAGGGTCGGGATGATCAGCAACAGTCGCCGTAATATGTACGCCAGCATCTTATTGCTCCACGCCTGCAGGTTCGGTTTGCTCGTTGGTCAGCACCTCGATCGCGGGCTTGGCATCGGGCTTGATCCACCAGGTGTTGATGCCTATGTCATAGGCCGGCGAAATCTTGGGGTGGCCGATGTGGTTCCAGTACGCCACGCGCCAGGTCTTGATGTGCCAGTTGGGGATCACGTAATAGCCCCATTGCAGCACTCTGTCGAGCGCCCTGGCGTGGGCCACCAGGCTCTGGCGTGAATCGGCGTTGATCAGTTCTTCCACCAGTTGGTCGATGGCCGGGTCCCTCAGGCCTATGGTGTTGCGGCTGCCGGGCTTGTCGGCACTTTCCGATTTCCAGAATTCACGCTGTTCGTTGCCCGGCGAGTTGGACTGCGGGAAGCTGCCGACCACCATGTCGAAGTCCCGTGAGCGCACGCGGGTGATGTACTGGGACACATCGACCCGGCGGATCACCAGCTCGATCCCCAGGTCACTGAGGTTGCGCTTGAACGGCAGCAGGACCCGCTCGAATTCGGTCTGGGCCAGCAGGAACTCGATGCTCACCGGTTTACCGGTGGTGTCGACCATCTTGTCGTCGACGATGCGCCAGCCGGCTTCCTGCAGCAGTTGGTAGGCCTGGCGCTGCTGGGCGCGGATCATGCCGCTGCCGTCACACACCGAGTTCTCGAAGGGCTGGCTGAACACCTGGTCGGGGATCTTGCCGCGCAAGGGTTCGAGGATCGCCAGTTGCTCGGCATCCGGCAGGCCGCTGGCGGCCATTTCCGAATTTTCGAAGTAGCTGCGAGTGCGGGCGTAGGCACCGTTGAACAGTTGTTTGTTGGTCCATTCGAAGTCCAGCAGCAGGCTCAGGGCCTGGCGCACTCGCACGTCCTGGAACACCGGGCGGCGCAGGTTGTAGACGAAACCTTGCATGCCGGTGGGGTTGCCGTTGGGGATCTGCTCCTTGATCAGCCGACCTTCGGTGACGGCGGGAATGTTGTAGGCGTTGGCCCAGTTCTTGGCGGTCATTTCCAGCCAGTAATCGAACTGTCCGGCCTTGAGTGCCTCCAGTGCCACCGTGTTGTCGCGGTAGTAGTCGGTGCTCAGGGTGTCGAAATTGTAGAAGCCGCGGTTGATCGGCAGGTCCTTGCCCCAGTAGTCCTTGACCCGTTGATAACGGATCGAACGCCCGGCCTTGACCTCGCTGACCTGGTACGGACCGCTGCCCAACGGCGCCTCGAGGTTGCCCTTGCTGAAGTCGCGGTTTTGCCACCAGTGCTTGGGCAGCACCGGCAGTTGGCCAAGGATCAGTGGCAGCTCGCGGTTATTGTTGTGCTTGAACTTGAACAGGACCCGCAGCGGGTCTTCGGCGATCACTTCTGCCACGTCGCCGTAGTAGCCGCGGAACAGGGGCGCGCCGTCCTTGATCAGGGTCTGGAAGCTGAAGACCACGTCCTCGGCGCGCACCGGATGACCGTCATGGAAGCGGGCTTCGGGGCGCAGGTAGTAACGCACCCAGCTGTTGTCCGGGGCCTTTTCGATCTTGCCGGCCAGCAGTCCGTACTCGGTGAAGGGTTCATCCAGGCTCTGGCGGGCCAGGGTGTCGTAGATCAGGTCGATGTTGTCGGCCGGCACACCCTTGCTGATGAAGGGGTTGAGGCTGTCGAACCCGCCGAAACCGGCCTGGCGGAAGATCCCGCCCTTGGGCGCGTCGGGATTGACGTAGGCAAAGTGCTTGAAGTCAGCCGGGTACTTGGGTGGCTCGTTATACAGGGTCAGGGCATGTTGCGGGGCCGCTTGGGCGACGCAGGCCAGTCCTGCGAAGACCAGGCCCAGCAGGGTACGCAAAGGCATCATTGGGCTTTCTCCGAAGTCTTCAGCCACCAGGCGTTGAGCCCCAGCGTGTAGGGCGGCGTGGTGACGAAGGCGAACCGGTTGCGGTACGCCAGGCGATGATAATTGATGTACCAGTTGGGAATGATGTAGTGCTGCCACAGCAGCACCCGGTCCAGGGCCTTGCCGGCGGCCAGTTGCGCGTCACGGGATTGGGCGGCGAGCAGTTGTTCCAGCAGGTGGTCGACCACCGGGTTGGCCACGCCGGCGTAATTCTTGCTGCCCTTGACCTTGGCCTGGCTGGAGTGGAAGTACTGCCACTGCTCCAGGCCCGGGCTCAGGGTCTGGTCGAGGGTCATCAGGATCATGTCGAAATCGAACTGGTCCAGGCGCTGTTTGTACTGGGCCCGGTCGACGGTGCGCAGGCGGGCGTCGATGCCGATGCTGGCGAGGTTTTCCGTGTAGGGCTGGAGAATGCGCTCCAGGTTCGGATTGACCAGCAGGATCTCCAGGCGCAGCGGTTGGCCGGCGGCATTCTGCAGGCGCTGGCCGCTGAGCTTCCAGCCGGCCTCGGCGAGCAGGCCAAGGGCCTGGCGCAGGGTGTCGCGGGGAATCCCGCGGCCATCGGTCTGCGGCAGGCTGAAGGGGGCGGTGAACAGCTTGGCGGGCAACTGCTCGCGATAGGGTGAGAGCATCAGCCACTCGTGACCCACCGGCAGGCCGGTGGCGGCAAACTCACTGTTGGGGTAGAAACTCATGGCCCGTTTGTAGGCGCCGCTGAACAGGGTGCGATTGGTCCATTCGAAGTCGAACATCAGGCCCAGGGCTTCGCGCACCTTGGCGTCGGCGAACGAGGCGCGCCGGGTGTTCATGAACAGGCCTTGGGTCTGGGTCGGGATCTGGTGCTCGATCTGCGCCTTGACCACCTCGCCACGGCGTACGGCGGGGAAGTTGTAGCCATTGGCCCAGTTTTTCGCCTGGTGCTCGATGTAAATGTCGAACTCGCCGGCCTTGAAGGCTTCGAACGCCACATCGCTGTCGCGATAGAACTCGACTTCGACGCGATCGTAGTTGTATTTGCCGCGATTGACCGGCAAATCCTTGCCCCAGTAATCCTTCACTCGCTCGAACAGCAACTGCCGGCCTGGCGACACCCGGGTGATGCGGTACGGCCCGCTGCCCAGCGGCGCCTGGAAGGTGGTGGCCTTGAAATCGCGGCCTTTCCAGTAATGCTGGGGCAATACCGGCAACTCGCCCAGGCGCAGGATCAGCAACGGGTTGCCCGCCCGCTTGAACACGAAGCGGATGCGCAGGGGGTTGAGGATATCCACCCGCTGCACTTCCTGCAGGCTGGTGCGATAGCGCGGATGGCCTTCCTTGAGCAGCAGTCGGTAGGAGAAGGCCACGTCGCGGGCGGTAATCGGCTGGCCATCGTGAAAGCGTGCTTCGGGCCGCAGGTTGAACACCACCCAGCTGCGGTCCTCGCTGTACTCGACGGACTGCGCGATCAAGCCGTAGCTGGAGGCCGGTTCGTCCCCTGATGGCGCGTACTGGCCGGTGCCGACCATCAACGGTTCGTTCAACTCGTTGATTCCGTACTGCAGGAAGTTAGCCGTGGCGACCGGGCTGGTGCCCTTGAAGGTGTAGGGATTGAGGGTGTCGAACGTGCCAAAGGCCATGAGCCGCAACGTACCGCCCTTGGGCGCTTGCGGGTTTACCCAGTCGAAGTGGGTGAAACGTGTCGGGTACTTGAGTGTGCCGAACTGCGCATAACCATGGCTTTCGCTGATCGTCGCGCATGCGGGGAAGCTCAAGGCCAGACTGATCAGGAACAGGGGCAGGGGACGCTTCAAGTCAGAGATCCGATCCAGGCGGCTTGGGCTACATGGTTCGTACAGTAACAGCTTGTATGGGCAGGAAAAAGGTAGGGTTCAAGGTTCTCCCACGCAACACGGGCCATCGTTGACGACCATCGCCGGCAAGCCGGCTCCCACAAGGTTTGCGGCAGAAACTGTGGGAGCTGGCTTGCCAGCGATGCACTAAAGAACAACGCGGTGATTCAGGATGTACGCGTCATCGTTGGCGACCATCGCAGGCAAGGGGGCTCAGCGTGGCGAGGAGACCGTCAGCATCTGCCCAGGCTTGAGTGCCTGGCCAACGCGCGGGTTCCAGCGCTTGAGGTGTTGCATCTCGACGTTGAAGCGCTTGGCTACCATGTACAGCGAGTCGCCTTGCTTGACCTTGTACTGGGTCTGCTTCTTGGTGTTGGCGGCCAGCACCGTAGTGGTGCGGCCGGTGCTGCGCTTGCGGGTGTCCTGCATGACCAGGGTCTGGCCGGCCTTGAGGTTCTTGCCGGTCAAGTTGTTCCAGCGCTGCAGGTCCTTGACGTCGACCCGGTTGGCCTTGGCGATGGAGGTCAGGTTGTCGCCGCGCTTGACCCGATAGTTACGCTTGGCCGTGGCCAGCGCCGGGCTGTCTGCGCCTTCGAACACCGGCTTGAGCGAACGCTTGCTGATCAGCTCTTCGGGTTTCATGGTCGACAGGCTGGTCGTCAGCAGTTGCGCCTTGGACGTTGGCACCAGCAGGTGCTGGGGGCCGTCGATGGTGGTGCGTTGCTTGAAGGCCGGGTTGAGCTGGAACAGTTCGTCTTCGTCGATGTTGGCCACCGCGGCAACCTTGGACAGGTCCATGCGCTGGTTGATCTCGACGACTTCGAAGTAGGGTTCGTTGGCGATCGGATTGAGGTTCACGCCGTAGGCTTCGGGCGCCAGGACCACTTGCGAGAGGGCCAGCAGCTTGGGCACGTAGGCCTGGGTTTCCGCCGGCAACGGCAGGTTCCAGTAGTCAGTGGGCAGGCCGAGCTTTTCGTTGCGCTCGATGGCCCGGCTGACCGTGCCTTCGCCGGCGTTGTAGGCCGCCAGGGCCAACAGCCAGTCGCCGTTGAACATGTCGTGCAGCTTGGTCAGGTAGTCCATCGCGGCCGTGGTGGAGGCCGTGATGTCGCGACGACCATCGTAGAAGCGGGTCTGGCGCAGGTTGAAATAACGCCCGGTGGACGGAATGAACTGCCACAGGCCGACGGCATGGGAACGCGAGTAGGCCATCGGGTTGTAGGAGCTTTCAATGACTGGCAGCAGGGCCAGTTCCAGCGGCATGTTGCGTTCTTCGAGGCGTTCGACGATGTAGTGGATGTACAGGCTGCCGCGCTCGCCGGCGCTTTCCAGGTAGGACGGGTTGCTGGCGAACCACAAGCGCTGTTGCTCGATGCGCGGGTTGACGCCCAGGCCATCTTGCAGCTGGAAGCCCTGGCGCATGCGCTCCCAGACATCCTGGGGAATTTCCGGTGCGGGCTTCTCGCTGAGCCAGATCGGTTTTTGCTTGGTGCGTACGGATAAGGTGTGGGCCGCGTCGGTTTGCGGCAACTGACTGGTGCTGCTACAGCCCGCCAGGGTGGCGGACACAGCCACCGCGATGGCTTGAGCCAAGCGGGTCAATGCGTCTGAATGGATGGATTTACGAATAGATGACGACATTGGCTGGAAGTAAGTTCCGGGCAAAAATGTCGGGCGATTCTAGAAAGCGCACCGGGTGCGGTCAACCATTCAGAATTTTTCGGCCTATGGTGGCACTGCTTAGAACTTATCTTTCCATGCGCGCAGGGCCGCAAAAACCTCACTGGGGGCCCGGTTATCGGGGCCATTCCGTTCGTCTATTTTTTCTTTAACAGATGTTACGCCAGTACGCAGAAACGGGTTTGTCAGCTTTTCCAGCGCCAGGGTCGAAGGCAACGACATGCGTCCGGCTTCGCGTAACTGGGAGACCTTCTCGAATCGCTCGGCTATGTGCCGGTTGTCGGGCTCGACCGCGACAGCGAAACGCAGGTTGCTCAGGGTGTACTCATGGGTGCAATACACCAGGGTGTCCTCGGGCAGGGCGGCGAGGCGGCTGAGGGAGTCATGCATTTGCTGCGGCGTGCCCTCGAAAAGGCGCCCGCAGCCGGCGGCGAACAGGGTGTCGCCACAGAACAGCAGGCCGTGGTGGTAATAGGCGATATGGCCCAGGGTGTGGCCTGGCACCGCATACACCTCAAACTCCCAACCGAGTACGCTGACTCGATCGTTGTCATTTAGGGCCACGTCGCGCCCGGGAATGTTTTCGCTGGCAGGGCCGTAGACCGTCGCGCCCGTGGCGTGCTTCAGGGTTTCGACTCCGCCGACGTGATCATGGTGATGGTGGGTGATCAGAATCTCGCTCAGCCGCCACTCCGGGTGTTGGGCCAGCCAGGCCTGGACCGGCGCGGCATCGCCTGGATCGACCACCGCGCAGCACTGGCTGCGATGATCCTGTAACAACCAGATGTAGTTGTCGGTGAACGCGGGAAGAGCACTGATCTGTATCATCGCGGGATTCGCCAAGCGGAAAACATTGGTGCATCTTAGAGCTTCCTGGCGCATTGGAGAATGCAATGACCGATAAAGCGTTCGCTCAGGCTGACCCGGACTGGCTGGCATTGATCAGCGCGGCCCGCGAGTGGCTGTCCGGTCCCCTGGGGCAATTTCTACTGAATGAAGAGCGGCGCATGCTCGAAGACGAGTTGGGGCGCTTTTTTGGTGGCTACCTGGTGCATTACGGGCCGTCTGCCGAGTCTCCACCCAATGCGCCCCAGGTGCAGCGTAATGTGCGCCTTGGCGCACCGTTGCCGGGGGTGGAAATCGTCTGCGAAGAACAGGCCTGGCCCCTCAGCGAACACGCCGCCGACGTGGTGGTGATGCAGCACGGCCTGGACTTCTGCCTGTCGCCCCATGGCCTGCTGCGCGAAGCGGCCAGTGCCGTAAGGCCTGGCGGGCATTTGCTGATCATCGGCATCAACCCCTGGAGCACCTGGGGTCTGCGCCATGTGTTTGCCCACGACGGGCTGCGCAAGGCGCGCTGTATTTCGCCGTCACGGGTTGCCGACTGGCTCAACCTGCTGGGCTTCGCGCTGGAGAAACGCCGCTTCGGGTGCTATCGTCCGCCGCTCGCATCCCCCGCCTGGCAAACACGTTTGGCCGGTTGGGAGCGCAAGGCCGGAGACTGGCAGGTATCCGGTGGTGGTTTCTATTTATTGGTGGCACGCAAGATAGTAGTCGGCCTGCGCCCGGTGCGTCAGGTTCGCCGCGAGCCAATGGGCAAGCTGATTCCACTGCCGATGGCCAAGGTCAACCGCCGCCACAGCGATCCGTAACACCCTCATTATTTTCCCGGCCGGGCTTGCCCGGCCTCAGGCGTTGTCGGTCGTTGATCGGCAAGCCACCGACATTTTCTGGATAGATTGGCATGAGCGATAGCGTAGAACTCTTCACCGACGGCGCCTGCAAAGGCAACCCTGGCCCCGGCGGCTGGGGCGCACTGCTGATCTGCAAGGGCGTCGAAAAGGAACTCTGGGGCGGCGAAGCCAATACCACCAACAACCGCATGGAACTGATGGGCGCGATTCGCGGCCTGGAAGAGCTCAAGCGTTCCTGCGACGTGCTGCTGGTGACGGACTCGCAGTACGTGATGAAAGGCATCAACGAGTGGATGGTCAACTGGAAAAAGCGCGGCTGGAAAACCGCGGCCAAGGAACCGGTGAAAAATGCCGACCTGTGGCGACTGCTGGACGAGCAGGTCAACCGCCACAACGTGACCTGGAAATGGGTCCGCGGGCACATTGGCCACCCAGGCAACGAACGTGCCGACCAATTGGCCAACCGCGGCGTCGACGAAGTTCGGGGCCTGTAGGATCTGTAAGGCTTGTGGGAGCGGGCGCCCGCTTGCGGCTTGCTCGCGATGGGGTCGGCACATTCAACATCGATGGTGCTTGGCGCATTGCTATCGCGAGCAAGCTCGCTCCCACAGTGGTTTTGGATGCGCACAGATCCCGCATACACCTACAAAACCTGTGGGAGCGGGCTTGCCCGCGATGGGGTCGGCAAAGCCAGCATCCATAGCGCCTGGCACACCGCTATCGCGGGCAAGCCCGCTTAATGGGACTGCGCCGAACTATCAAGCGCTGCGCAACTGCTCGATCAGCCGCAGGCAATGGTTCAGCCCCGGCGACACATCGCCGATGCGCTGGCTGAGGATGATCGGCGAGGTGGCATTGCTTTCCAGCAGTGGAGTGAAGCCGATGTCGTCGCGGTGCAGCAACTGCACCGAGGCCGGTACCAGCGTCACGCCGATTCCCGCGCCCACCAGGCCTATCGCCGTTTGCAGTTCGTTGGTCCACTGCGCCACCTTGATGCTGACCCCGTAGGATTCGAACAGCGCGATCACGTGATCGGCATAGCTTGGCCGGGGATTGCCCGGGTACAGCACAAAGGGTTCGGTGGCCAGTTCGGTGAGGCTGATGGGCCGTGCGAGCAGAGGGTGGCCAGCGGGCAGGGCGGCGACCAGGCGGTCTTCGTTGAGCACCGTCTGGATGATCGCCGGGTCGTCGATGCGAATCCGCCCGAATCCGACATCGATCCGCCCGGCCTTGAGTGCCTGCACCTGTTGCAGGGTGGTCATTTCCGACAGCCCCAGCTCCAGTTCCAGGATCTCGTTGCTGCGCAGGCGGCGAATCAGCTCGGGCAACACGCCATACAGGGTCGAAGGCGCAAAGCCGATGCCCAGCCAGGTCTTCTCGCCCAGGCCGATGCGCCGCGTGTTGTCGCAGACCTTGTGCAGTTGCTCGAGCAACGCTGTGGAATGCTCGAGGAAAAATCGTCCCGCCTCGGTCAGGCGCAATGGCCGCCCACGCTCAAGCAGCACCACCCCCAGTTCATCTTCCAGTTGCTGGATCTGCCGGCTCAGTGGCGGCTGGGCGATATGCAGGCGCTCGGCGGCGCGTGTGAAATTCAGGGTTTGCCCCAGCACCTGGAAGTAACGCAAATGACGCAGCTCCATGAGCCCTCCACCGTCCACAGGAGTGAATACCTTTAAGGTATCGATCCAGACCAATTCTATATTGGAACCCAGAAAAAAGCCGTACGAGAATCGATCCCAGAACTTCAAGAACCTAACGGGTATCGACATGCTTGCTGCTGCCATTAAATCGATCGAGACGATCATCGTCGATCTGCCGACCATCCGCCCACACAAGCTGGCGATGCACACCATGCAGAACCAGACCCTGGTGATCATCCGGGTACGCTGCGAGGACGGTATCGAGGGGATAGGCGAGGCGACCACCATCGGTGGCCTGGCCTACGGCAATGAAAGCCCGGACAGCATCAAGACCAACATCGACCAGCATTTCACTCCGCTGCTGCTGGGCCAGGATGCCAGCAATATCAACGCGGCGATGTTGCGCCTGGAGCGCAGCATTCGCGGCAACACCTTTGCCAAGTCAGGTATCGAAACTGCCTTGCTCGACGCTCAGGGCAAGCGCCTGGGGCTGGCGGTCAGCGAATTGCTCGGTGGCCGGGTGCGCGACGCGCTGCCGGTAGCCTGGACCCTGGCCAGCGGCGATACCGCCCGGGACATCGCCGAGGCCGAGCAGATGCTCGACCTGCGTCGGCACCGGATCTTCAAGTTGAAGATCGGCGCCGGTGACGTCGACCGCGACCTGGCCCATGTGATCGCCATCAAGAAAGCCCTGGGCGATCGCGCCAGTGTGCGGGTCGACGTCAATCAGGCGTGGGACGAAGCCGTGGCCCTGCGCGCCTGCCGGATTCTCGGCGGCAATGGCATCGACCTGATCGAACAGCCGATTTCGCGCAACAACCGTTCCGGCATGGTGCGCCTGAATGCCATGAGCCCGGCGCCGATCATGGCCGACGAGTCGATCGAGTGCGTCGAGGACGCGTTCAACCTGGCCCGTGAAGGCGCGGCCTCGGTGTTCGCCCTGAAAATCGCCAAGAATGGCGGACCCCGCGCGGTGTTGCGCACGGCGGCGATTGCCGAAGCGGCGGGCATCGGCCTGTACGGGGGCACCATGCTCGAAGGCGGGATTGGTACCCTGGCCTCGGCCCATGCGTTCCTGACCCTGAACAAACTGAGCTGGGACACCGAACTGTTCGGCCCGCTGCTGTTGACCGAAGACATCCTCAGCGAACCGCTGGTGTACCGCGATTTCCACCTACACGTTTCATCGGCGCCGGGCCTGGGCCT
Source organism: Pseudomonas sp. P5_152 (assembly GCF_033989915.1). Taxonomy (NCBI): domain Bacteria; kingdom Pseudomonadati; phylum Pseudomonadota; class Gammaproteobacteria; order Pseudomonadales; family Pseudomonadaceae; genus Pseudomonas; species Pseudomonas sp. P5_152. Next base: position 5,898,738 of record NZ_JASFAH010000002.1, read on the forward strand.
GAACCTGGACGAAGAGCGCCTGGCGTTTTTCCGCCGGGACAAGAGCGCCCCTGCCCACCATTTAGTCTGAGGAGTTGCGCATGTTGTTCCAAGTAAAAATGACCGTGAACCTGCCGGTCGACATGAACCCTGAGCGAGCCGCTCAACTCAAGGCCGACGAGAAGGCCCTGGCCCAGCGCCTGCAGCAGCAGGGCAAGTGGCGGCACCTGTGGCGCATTGCCGGGTTGTACGCCAATTACAGCGTGTTCGACGTCGACAGCGTGCAAGAACTGCACGATCTGCTGATGCAATTGCCGCTGTATCCCTACATGGCTATCGAAGTGACGGCGATGTGCAGGCATCCTTCTTCTATTCATGAGGACGATCGCTGAGCCGCTGTTGCCTGTTCTGTACTCTAATAAATACAAGATGAGGATTAATCATGAACGTCAGAATTTCCCACACTGCCACGGCCCAGAAGTTTCTCGAAGAAGCCAGCGGCCTGCTCAACGATGACGGTAACCCGCGTGCCAAGGCCCTGGTCTACCGCATCCTGCGCGATTCGGTGAACATCATCGAAGACCTCAACGTGACCCCGGAAGAGTTCTGGAAAGCGGTCAACTACCTCAACGTGCTGGGCAGCCGTCAGGAAGCCGGCCTGCTGGTGGCCGGCCTGGGCCTGGAACACTATCTGGACCTGCTGATGGACGCTGCAGACGAGCAGGCCGGCAAGGCCGGCGGCACTCCGCGGACCATCGAAGGCCCGCTGTACGTGGCCGGCGCACCGCTGTCCCAGGCAGAGGCACGCCTGGATGACGGCGTCGACCCGGGTGTGGTGCTGTTCATGCAGGGCCAGGTCAAGAACACCGACGGCACGCCGCTGGCCGGGGCTGTGGTTGACGTCTGGCACGCCAACACCGGCGGCACCTACTCGTATTTCGATGGCAGCCAGTCGGAGTTCAACCTGCGTCGGCGCATCGTCACCGATGCCGAAGGCCGCTATCGTTTTCGCAGTATCGTACCGTCGGGCTACGGCTGCCCACCGGATGGCCCGACCCAGCAACTGCTCGATCAACTGGGCCGGCATGGCCAGCGTCCGGCGCACATTCACTTCTTCATCTCGGCCGATGACCATCGCCACCTGACCACCCAGATCAACCTGGATGGCGACAAGTACCTGCACGATGACTTCGCCTACGCCACTCGTGACGAACTGATCGCCCAGATTACCTTCAGCGACGATCAGCAGCGTGCCGCGGCCTACGGCGTGAGCGGTCGGTTTGCCGAAATCGAGTTCGACTTCACCCTGCAATCCTCGGCCCAGCCCCAGGAGCAGCAGCGTCACGAGCGGGTTCGCGCACTGGAGGACTGATCCACGCGGGAATCGAGCCACGGTAAAACCCTGCGGTTTTCCCGTGGCTTTGCGCTGTGGGGTAAGTTGCCTAGAATGCCCAGGCCTGATTTGCCTGAGCAGGGCGCCACGAGCAGCCCTGCACAGCCTATAAAAATAATGAGAGTGACCGGTTATGCAAGCGCATCTCTTGAGTGAGCGCAGCAGTGTCTTTGCGCAGGCCGACCCTTACGCGGTGTCGGGTTACGTCAATCAGCACGTGGGCAACCACTGCATCCGCCTGCCCAAGAGTGGCAGCCCGCAAGCCAGTCTCAATCACAGCAAATTCGCCAGCCTGGACCTGTGCCGCATCAGTTACGGCGGCAGTGTGCGGGTCACCTCGCCAGCGCTGGAGACCATCTTTCACCTGCAGGTACTGCTCAAGGGCAACTGCCTGTGGCGCGGTCACAAGCAGGAACACTACTTCGCCCCCGGTGAACTGCTGTTGATCAACCCGGACGATCCGGTGGACCTGACATACTCCGACGACTGCGAAAAATTCATCCTGAAAATGCCCGCCAGCCTGCTCGAGTCGGTCTGCCAGGAACAACGCTGGCTGCATCCGGGGCAGGGCGTACGCTTCCTCGAAAACCGCTACCAACTGGCCGAACTCGAAGGCTTCGTCAACCTGCTGGGCATGGTCTGCCAGGAAGCCGAGGCCACCGAGAGCATGCCCCGGGTTCAGGAACACTACGCGCAGATCATCGTCAGCAAGATGCTCAGCCTGATGAAAACCAACGTCAGCCGCGCCGGTCTCGGTTCCCAGACCTCGAGTTTCGAGCTGATCGCCGACTACATCGAGCGCAATCTCAAGCAGGACATCTGCAGCGAGGAACTGGCGCGCCAGGCCCGCATGAGCTTGCGCTCGCTGTATGGCCTGTTCGAACGGCATGCCGCCTGCACGCCGAAAAACTACATCCGGCAGAAGAAACTGGAGCGGGTCAACGCCTGCCTCAGCGACCCCACCTGCACGGTGCGCAACGTCACTGAACTGGCCATGGACTACGGCTTCCTGCACCTGGGGCGGTTTTCCGAGAGCTACCGTAAACAGTTCGGCGAATTGCCTTCCGATACCCTCAAGCGCCGCCATTGACTGCCATGGGGGCAATTGCACAAAACGGATAATGATCTGCAGCCAATGGCTATTGCCCCTCCAGCACCGGCTCTAGCATGAGCCTTGCCTGAATAAAAACAATGGAGGCGGCGGCCATGTCCCTGCGACCCGAATACCTTCACTCCCTGCTCGAAGACGACAAAGAACAGGGTATTTTCCGTTGCAAGCGCGAGATGTTTACCGACCCGCGCCTGTTCGATCTCGAAATGCAGCACATTTTCGAGGGCAACTGGCTGTATCTGGCCCACGAGAGCCAGATCCCCAACAAAAATGATTTCTACACCACCACCATGGGCCGCCAGTCGATCTTCATCGCGCGCAACAAGGACGGTGAGCTCAACGCCTTCATCAACGCCTGCAGCCACCGTGGGGCGATGCTCTGCCGCCACAAGACCGGCAACAAATCGTCCTACACCTGCCCGTTCCATGGCTGGACCTTCAACAACTCCGGCAAGTTGCTCAAGGTCAAGGACCCCTCGGCGGCAGGCTACCCGGCCAGCTTCAACTGCGAAGGCTCCCACGACCTGACCAAAGTCGCGCGCTTCGAGTCCTACCGCGGCTTCCTGTTCGGCAGCCTCAAGGCCGATGTGGTGCCGCTGGTCGAGCACCTGGGGGAATCGGCGAAGATCATCGACATGATCGTCGATCAGTCCGCCGACGGCCTGGAAGTGCTGCGCGGCTCCAGCAGCTACATCTACGAAGGCAACTGGAAGCTCACCGCGGAAAACGGCGCCGACGGCTACCACGTCAGCTCCGTGCACTGGAACTACGCAGCCACCCAGAACCAGCGCAAGCAGCGTGAATGCGGGGACGAGAACCCGACCATGAGCGCCGGCACCTGGGCCAAGCAGGGCGGCGGCTTCTACTCCTTCGACAAGGGCCACATGCTGCTCTGGACCCGCTGGTCCAACCCCGAGGACCGTCCGCTGTACGAACGCCGTGACGAACTGGCCAGGGACTTCGGCAAGGCGCGCGCCGATTGGATGATCGAGAACTCGCGCAACCTGTGCCTGTACCCCAACGTGTACCTGATGGATCAGTTCAGCTCGCAGATCCGCATTGCCCGGCCGATCTCGGTCAACCGCACCGAAATCACCATCTACTGCATCGCCCCCAAAGGGGAGAGCGACACCGCGCGCTCGAGCCGGATCCGCCAGTACGAAGACTTCTTCAACGTCAGCGGCATGGCCACCCCGGACGACCTGGAAGAGTTCCGTTCCTGCCAGATGGGCTACCAGGGCAGCACCAGCGCCTGGAACGACATGTCCCGCGGCGCCGAACACTGGGTCGAAGGCGCCGATGAGGCGGCCAAGGAAATAGACCTGCACCCGTTGCTCAGTGGCGTTCGCACCGAAGACGAAGGGCTGTTCGTGCTGCAACACAAGTATTGGCAGCAAACCATGCTCAAGGCGCTGGACGCCGAGCAGTCGGCGTTGATCAAGGTGGAGGAACTGGCATGAGCGTGACCTACGACACCGTGCGCGACTTTCTCTACCGCGAAGCGCGCTACCTCGACGACAAGGACTGGGACAACTGGCTGGAGCTGTACGCCGCCGACGCCAGCTTCTGGATGCCGTCCTGGGACGACAACGACGAGCTGACCGAAGACCCGCAGCGGGAAATTTCCCTGATCTGGTACGGCAACCGCACCGGCCTTGAAGACCGCATCTTCCGTATCAAGACCGAACGTTCCAGCGCCAGCGTGCCGGACACCCGGACCTCCCACAACATCAGCAACATCGAGCTGCTCGAACAGCACGACGGCCTGTGCAAGGTGCGCTTCAACTGGCACACCCTGAGTTTTCGCTACAAGACCGTCGACAGCTATTTCGGCAGCAGTTTCTACACCCTCGACGTGCGCGGTGACAGCCCGCTGATCAAGGCCAAGAAAGTGATCCTGAAGAACGACTACGTTCGCCAGGTCATCGATGTCTACCATTTGTGAGGCCGCGCGCATGTCCCATTCCATCGCTTTGAATTTTGAAGACGGCGTCACCCGTTTTGTCGACGCCAACCCCGGTGAGACTGTGGCCGATGCCGCCTACCGCCAGGGCATCAACATCCCGCTGGATTGCCGCGATGGCGCCTGCGGGACCTGCAAGTGTTTTGCCGAGGCCGGGCGCTATGACCTGGGTGAGGAATACATCGAAGACGCGCTGACGGCCGAAGAAGCCGAGCAGGGCTTTGTCCTGACCTGCCAGATGCGTGCCCAGAGCGATTGCGTGGTGCGGGTGCCGGCCTCGTCCGATGTCTGCCGCACCCAGCAGGCCAGCTACAGCGCCGCCATCAGCCAGGTGCGGCAGTTGTCGGACAGCACCATTGCCTTGTCGATCAAGGGTGAGGCCCTGAGCAAGCTGGCGTTCCTGCCGGGGCAATACGTCAACCTGGGCATTCCCGGTAGCGAGCAGACCCGGGCCTATTCATTCAGCTCGCTGCAGCGTGACGGCGAGGTCAGCTTCCTGATCCGCAACGTTCCAGGCGGGTTGATGAGCAGCTTTCTCACCGGCATCGCCAAGGCCGGCGACTGCATGAGTCTGGCGGGCCCCCTGGGCAGTTTCTACCTGCGTGATATTCAGCGGCCGTTGTTGCTGCTGGCGGGCGGCACGGGACTGGCGCCATTCACCGCCATGCTGGAAAAAATCGCCGACCAGGGCAGTGCCCATCCGTTGCACCTGATCTACGGGGTGACCAACGATTTTGACCTGGTGGAGCTCGATCGCCTGCAAACCTTGGCCGAGCGCATCCCCAACTTCAGCTTCAGCGCCTGCGTGGCCAACCCGCAAAGCAGCCACCCGCTCAAGGGCTACGTGACCCAGCACATCGAACCCCGGCATTTGAACGATGGCGACGTCGACGTCTACCTCTGTGGTCCGCCGCCGATGGTCGAGGCGGTGAGCCATTACATCCGCGAGCAGGGCATTGCACCGAAGAATTTCTACTACGAAAAATTTGCCGCCAGTGCTGCCTGACAGGCTCAGGCAGCCACCCCATCCCCTGTGGGAGCGGGCTTGCCCGCGATAGCGCCGGGTCAGCCAACAATGATGTTGACTGTGCCGAAGTCATCGCGGGCAAGCCCGCTCCCACAGGGATCAGTCACACCGTCTTGAGGATTGGATATGCACAGATTCCACGAAAAAGTCGCGCTGGTTACCGGCGCAGCCCAGGGTATCGGGCGTCGAGTGGCCGAGCGCATGGCGGCGGAAGGTGCGCGCCTGGTGCTGGTCGATCGCTCTGAGCTGGTGTTCGAGTTGCAGGAGCAACTGGGCGCACACTGCGAAGTCCTGACCCTCACGGCCGACCTTGAACAATACACCGAGTGCGACCGGGTGATGCAGGCCGCGGTCGAGCGTTTCGGACGTCTCGACATCCTGATCAACAATGTTGGCGGCACCATCTGGGCCAAGCCGTTCGAACATTACGAGGCGCAGCAGATCGAGGCGGAGGTCCGGCGGTCGTTGTTTCCGACCCTGTGGTGCTGTCACGCCGCATTGCCGTACATGCTGGAGCAGGGCAGTGGGGCGATCGTCAACGTCTCCTCCATCGCCACCCGCAGTGTCAATCGTGTGCCTTATGGCGCGGCCAAGGGCGGGGTCAACGCCCTGACGGCATGCCTGGCCTTCGAAACCGCCGGGCGCGGGATCCGGGTCAATGCCACGGCCCCAGGTGGCACCGAAGCACCGCCGCGGCGAATCCCGCGCAACAGCGCCGAGCAGAGCCCGCAGGAGCAGGTCTGGTACCAGCAGATCGTCGACCAGACCGTCGACAGCAGCCTGATGAAGCGCTATGGCACCATTGATGAACAGGTCGAGCCGATCCTGTTCCTGGCGTCCGACGCCGCGGCCTATATCACCGGGTTGGTAATGCCGGTGGGCGGTGGCGACCAGGGCTGAGGCCTGCAACTGCCATCCGGCGGTGCTTTGCAGCTCTGTGTTAAGATCGCCGCCCTACGCAAAATGCTACGCAGAAGGGGTGTACATAGATGGCTCAGAGGATGGTGGTGCTCGACACCGAAACCACCGGCATGCCGGTAACCGACGGGCACCGGATCATCGAGATCGGTTGCGTCGAGTTGCTCGGCCGACGCCTGACGGGCCGGCATTTCCACGTCTATTTGCAGCCAGATCGGGAAAGTGACGAGGGCGCGATTGGCGTCCACGGCATCACCAACGAGTTCCTGGTGGGTAAGCCGCGCTTCGCTGAAGTGGCCGATGAGTTCTTTGAATTCATCAAGGGCGCCCAACTGATCATCCATAACGCGGCGTTCGACGTTGGTTTCATCAACAACGAATTTGCCCTGATGGGCGCGCACGACCGGGCGGACATCACCCAGCACTGCTCGATCCTCGACACCCTGATGATGGCCCGGGAGCGTCACCCCGGGCAGCGCAACAACCTCGATGCCCTGTGCAAGCGTTATGGCGTCGACAACTCCGGCCGTGAACTGCACGGCGCGTTGCTCGACTCCGAGATCCTTGCCGACGTCTACCTGACCATGACCGGCGGCCAGACCAGCCTGTCGCTGGCTGGCAATGCGTCTGACGGTAACGGTTCGGGTGATGGCTCCGGCAGCCAGGCCAGTGAAATCCGTCGCCTGCCGGCGGATCGCACCCCGGCGCGGATCATTCGGGCCAGCGAAGCCGAACTGGCCGAGCATGCCGTGCGCCTGGAAATCATCGCCAAGTCCGCCGGCGCGCCCGCGCTGTGGACTCAACTGGCCGAAGCCAAAGCCCTGGGCTGAGGAAGTAGCGCCGACCCTGTGGGAGCGGGCGCCCGCTTGCGGCTTGCCCGCGATGGACTTAAGGACCCCGCGTTGAGCCTGGCTTGGCGCGGCATCGTTCACGACCATCGCGGGCAAGCCGCAAGCGGGCGCCCGCTCCCACAGGGTGTACACCATGATTCATGGTGTTGTGGTTTCAGGCATACGGTTTGCCCCCAGGTTCCTGGGGCATCGCTCGCTACATGGGCCGCAACCCTCTACCCTGAGTGTATTGGCAGACCATGGTCCGCCGTCTCAGGACGCCAAGCCCCATGTACAAAGACTTGAAGTTCCCGGTCCTCATCGTTCACCGCGACATCAAGGCCGACACGGTTGCCGGTGACCGCGTCCGGGGTATCGCCAGGGAGTTGGAGCAGGAAGGTTTCAGCGTCGTGTCGGCGGTGGATTACGCGGAAGGGCGACTGGTTGCCTCGACTCACCACGGCCTGGCGTGCATGTTGATTGCCGCCGAGGGGGCGGGGGAAAACACCCACCTGCTGCAGAACATGGCCGAGTTGATCCGGGTGGCCCGCGCCCGGGCGCCGAACCTGCCGATTTTCGCCCTGGGCGAACAGGTCACCCTGGAAAACGCCCCGGCCGACGCCATGAGCGAACTTAACCAGTTGCGCGGCATTCTTTATCTGTTCGAAGACACCGTGCCCTTTCTCGCACGCCAGGTGGCGCGGGCCGCCCGTAGCTACCTGGATGGCTTGCTGCCGCCGTTCTTCAAGGCCCTGGTGCAGCACCACACCGCCGACTCCAACTATTCCTGGCACACCCCGGGGCACGGTGGGGGCGTGGCCTATCACAAGAGTCCGGTAGGGCAGGCCTTCCACCAGTTTTTCGGGGAAAACACCTTGCGCTCGGACCTCTCGGTCTCGGTGCCCGAACTCGGCTCGCTGCTCGACCACACCGGCCCCCTGGCCGAAGCCGAAGCCCGGGCCGCGCGCAACTTCGGTGCCGACCACACCTTTTTCGTGATCAATGGCACTTCCACCGCCAACAAGATCGTCTGGCAGGCGATGGTCGCCCGCGATGACCTGGTGCTGGTGGACCGCAACTGCCACAAGTCGGTGCTGCATTCGATCATCATGACCGGGGCCATCCCGCTGTACCTGTGCCCCGAGCGCAACGAGCTGGGGATCATCGGCCCGATCCCCTTGAGCGAGTTCAGCCCTGAATCGATCCAGGCCAAGATCGATGCCAGCCCGTTGACCCGTGGCCGTGCCGCCAAAGTCAAGCTGGCGGTGGTCACCAACTCGACCTACGACGGCCTTTGCTACAACGCTGAGCTGATCAAGCAAACCCTGGGCAACAGCGTCGAAGTCCTGCACTTCGACGAGGCCTGGTACGCCTATGCGGCGTTTCACGAGTTCTTCGCCGGGCGCTACGGCATGGGCACTTCGCGTTCGGCCGACAGCCCGCTGGTATTCACCACCCATTCGACCCACAAGCTGCTGGCGGCCTTCAGCCAGGCCTCGATGATTCACGTGCAGGACGGTGGTGCCCGGCAACTGGATCGCGACCGCTTCAATGAAGCCTTCATGATGCACATCTCGACGTCGCCGCAGTACAGCATCATTGCCTCGCTGGACGTGGCGTCGGCGATGATGGAGGGGCCGGCGGGGCGCTCGCTGTTGCAGGAGATGTTCGATGAGGCCCTGAGCTTTCGCCGGGCGCTGGCCAACCTGCGCCAGCACATTGCTGCCGATGACTGGTGGTTCTCGATCTGGCAGCCGCCGCTGGTGACCGGCATCGACCGGGTCGCAACCGCGGACTGGCTGCTGCTGCCCGAAGACGAGTGGCATGGTTTTGGTGATATCGCCGAGGACTACGTGTTGCTCGACCCGGTCAAGGTGACCCTGGTGATGCCCGGCCTGACCGCCGGCGGGGCGCTGAGCGAGCGTGGGATTCCGGCGGCGGTGGTCAGCAAGTTCCTCTGGGAGCGCGGCCTGGTGGTCGAGAAGACCGGCCTGTATTCGTTCCTGGTGCTGTTCTCGATGGGCATCACCAAGGGCAAGTGGAGCACCTTGCTCACCGAGTTGCTGGAGTTCAAGCGCAGCTACGATGCCAACGTCAGCCTCGCCGCCTGCCTACCCTGTGTGGCCCAGCAGGACGGCGCCCGTTACCAGGGTATGGGCTTGCGCGACCTGTGCGACCAATTGCACGCCTGCTACCGCAGCAACGCCACGGCCAAGCACCTCAAGCGCATGTACACGGTGCTGCCGGAAGTCGCGATGAAGCCGGCCGATGCCTATGATCAACTGGTCCGTGGCGAAGTCGAGGCGGTGCCCATCGATCAATTGCCAGGGCGCATCGCTGCCGTGATGCTGGTACCGTACCCGCCGGGGATTCCACTGATCATGCCCGGTGAGCGTTTTACCGAGGCCACTCGCTCGATCATCGACTACCTGGCGTTTGCCCGCACGTTTGACCGCAGTTTCCCGGGGTTCGTCGCCGATGTGCACGGCCTGCAACATGAAGACGAGGGCAATGGGCGGAGCTACACCGTCGATTGCATCAAGATTTGAGGACGTTTCCCAGCATGCAACCGGTCATCAACCCCAAATACCCGGGTCTGGCAGTGCGTGTCGCTGACCAGGGTTTTGCCGCGTACATCTGGGGCAGCGACTTCAGTTTTGAAGTCAGGGCCTATGCCCGCGCCCAACTCGATACGCCGGTGGCGGAGTGGCCGCTGCAAACCATCACGCCTTATCGCAAATGCTACGGCATCGATCCCGAGGAGTTCGCCAGTTTCCACGACGCCGCCGACAGTGCGATTTTCATGGCCTTCCTCGATGACCAGCCAGTGGGGCACATCGTGGTCAGCACCAACTGGAACGGCTTCGCCCATATCGACGAGCTGGCGGTGCATGCGCCGGCGCGGCGCCATGGCGTGGCCAAGGCATTGCTCGACGTGGCGCAGTTCTGGAGTCGCAAGAAGAAGCTGCCGGGGATCATGCTGGAAACCCAGAACAACAACCTGGGCGCCTGCCGGCTGTATGAGCGTTGTGGGTATGTGATTGGCGGCATCGATCACCTGCGATATCGCGGTATCGACCCGCAGACGGCGGAAGTGGCGTTGTTCTGGTACCGCCTGTTTGCCGACCCGTTGGCGCACCCGGTCAGCCCGCCAGCATCGCCTCGGCTTGTGCCTTGATGATCTCCAGCAGTGCGCTCAATGCCGGTGTGGCGACAGCATTGTCGAGGGTCAGGGCATACAGGTTGATCGGCACCGCCGGTGACAGTGGGCAGACATCCAGGCCGCTGGCCTTGGCACCCAGGGCGGTAAACGGATCGACGATGGCCAGGCCTTCGCCGGCCTCGACCATGCTGCGCATCATCTGGTGAGTCTGCACCCGGGTGTGAATCACCGGGGCGGGGCGCAGGGCCTGCAATTTACTGTCGAACAGCGGGCTCAGTGGGTCGTGGCCTTCCAGCCCGACCAATGACTGGCCCGCCAGGTCCTGCACGCCGATGTACTTCTGTCGCGGTTGCAGCCAGCCGTGGGGGGCCAGCAACTGCAGCTTGCCCTGGGCCAGGAGTTGGCAGTGAATGTCGGCGTGTTCGGGGTCATGCAGGCTCAAGCCGAGGTCGCTTTCGCGCAGCAGCAGGCTCTTGACGATATCGCGGGTGGGTTGGCTGTGCAGCGAGCAGGGCGCATCGGGAAACCGCCGGCGCAGGCTCGCCAGTCCCTGGGGCAGCAGTTGCTGGGCCAGGGGTGGGGTGCAGATCACCCGTAATGGCGGGGCCTGGTACTGACGCAGGCTGTCGGCCAGGCGCTGCACGGGCTCGAAGGCTTCATACACGCGGTCGATCTGCACCTGTAGCTGGCGAGCTTCGCGGGTCGCCTGCAGGCGCCCGCGCACGCTGGCAAACAGCATGAAGCCGAGATGATCCTCGGCCTCGCGCAACATCCCCTCGATCGCGGCCACCGGCAATTGCAGCATCTCGGCAGCGGTGCCCAGATGGCTGGTTTGCAGGAGTGCCTGGATCACTTCGATATGGCGTAGACGCATGCGTGAAGTCCATGTTCAGCAGGTGAGGGGTAGTGGCTGAATCCTAACCCAAGTCCGTGACGTTGACTTCAGCTCATGACGGCGGGCTCAAGAGGCGACGTTGGTGTCCGGTTCACGAATGATGGTGACGCCCGATTGCACCAGCACAAATTCGTTGCCGTCGAGCTTGTTGACTCGATCACCGATGGCCAGCTTGTAGGTGGTAACAGGAACGGAGGTGCTGAAACCGTCTGCCGACGGGGTGGAATCCTGGAACTCATGCACCGAATAGACACGGCCTTCCGCGTCTCTTGCATGGAATTGTCCGACGAGTACTGCTGCCATCTGCTTAGAACCTCTGGAGATAAGTCACTCAATTTGCGGTTCTGTAGACCGTCGATAAGCTTGGTAAGTTTTCCTACAGGAAAAAAATAGTGTTTTGCCGCGATAACCGCACAACAACCCCCTGAAATGGCACCGAATCATCTATAACTACAGGCTCCTTTAGCCAGATAGTCGGGAATCTCCAATGAGCAAGGTCTATACGGTTGCTGTCCTGGTGGGTAGCTTGAGAAAACAGTCGATCAATCGCAAGGTCGCGCTGGCGCTGGCCGAACTGGCTCCCGCCAACCTGCGCTTGAACATCGTCGAGATTGGTGATCTGGCGCTTTACAACGAAGACATCGACGTAACCCCGCCGGCAGCCTACAGCACTTTTCGCGATCAGGTGAGCTCATCCGACGCGGTGCTGTTCGTGACCCCGGAATACAACCGCTCGGTACCGGCGCCGTTGAAGAACGCCATCGACGTTGGTTCACGGCCTTACGGCAAGAGCGCCTGGAGCGGTAAACCGGGCGCGGTGATCAGCGTTTCACCCGGTGCGGTTGGCGGTTTTGGCGCCAACCACCACCTGCGCCAGTCCCTGGTGTTCCTCGACGTGCCGTGCATGCAACAGCCGGAAGCGTACCTGGGGGGCGCGGGTTCGGCCTTCGATGAGGCGGGCAAGCTCTCGGAAAAGGTCCGGCCATTCCTGCAAGGCTTCATCGACGCCTACGCCAAGTGGGTCGAGCAACACAAAAAATCCTGAGTGAGCTTTGTAGCAACCGCCGAAGGCCGCGTGGGGTTGCGCAGCGACCCCACGCGGTATTGCCATATCGAATGAACGTCCTGCGGCCGTTGACGCAGCCTCGCGAGCTCGACAGTTGCACGGGTGAACCCGATTCCCAAAGTCTGTGCTTTACCAGATATTCGAAATTCCATATATTTGCGCCTGGTTAGTCCAGGCGCACTCCCTCCATGTCCCCATCCTGCAATCCCGTCGAAGTATTCAAGGCGCTGGCCGATGACACCCGCAGCCGTATCGCCTTGCTCATCACCCATGAAGGCGAGCTTTGTGTCTGTGAGCTGACTGCGGCGCTGGACCTCAGCCAGCCAAAAATCTCCCGGCACCTGGCGCAATTGCGCAGCAGTGGTCTGCTCGCCGATCGCCGGCAAGGGCAGTGGGTGTATTACCGGGTTCATCCGCAACTTGCGCCCTGGGTCGCCCGGCTGTTGCGCGAAGCCCTGGTCGCCAACGAGGCCTGGCTGGCTGCGGATATCGCGCGGTTGGTGGCGATGCCTGGCCGTCCACAACGCTGCTGCTGATGGCTTTCTCTTTCCCAAACTCCTGATTGAAGGTTGCTGTGCATGCTGATCGCCTCATTGATTTTCCTGCTGACCATCACCCTGGTGATCTGGCAACCCAAGGGCCTGGGCGTCGGCTGGAGTGCCATGCTCGGCGCGGTACTGGCCTTGCTCAGTGGCGTGGTGCACTTGAGCGACATCCCCTTGGTCTGGGAAATTATCTGGAATGCCACCGGGACCTTTGTCGCCCTGATCATCATCAGCCTGCTGCTGGATGAAGCCGGTTTTTTTGCCTGGGCGGCCCTGCATGTGGCGCGCTGGGGGCACGGCAGCGGGCGCAAGCTGTTTGCCTATATGGTCTTGCTCGGGGCCCTGGTCTCGGCGCTGTTCGCCAACGATGGTGCCGCGCTGATCCTCACTCCGATCGTCATTTCAATGCTGCTGGCCCTGCGGTTTTCGCCGACGGCGACCCTGGCCTTCGTGATGGGCGCCGGATTTATCGCCGACACCGCCAGCCTGCCGCTGGTGGTGTCGAACCTGGTGAACATTGTCTCGGCCGACTTTTTCCACATTGGCTTCAACCGCTATGCCGCGGTGATGGTGCCGGTCAACCTGGTGGCCGTGGCCGCGACCCTGGCGGTGCTGCTGTGGTATTTCCGTCGCGATATTCCGCAGCGTTACGAGCCTGAGCAACTGGCGGAGCCGAAGACCGCGATTCACGACAAAGCCACCTTCTTCGCCGGGTGGGCGGTGCTGGCGATCCTGCTGCTGGGGTGTTTTGCCCTGGAGCCGCTGGGGATTCCCATCAGCGCGATTTCCGCGGTGTGCGCGGCGCTGTTGCTGGCTATCGCTGCCCGTGGGCATAAGATCTCCACGCGCAAGGTGATGAAGGAAGCGCCGTGGCATATTGTGATTTTTTCCCTGGGCATGTACCTGGTGGTCTACGGCCTGCGCAATGCCGGGCTGACCGCCTACCTGGCCGGCTGGCTGGATCTGTTCGCCCAATATGGCGTGTGGGGCGCGGCCATGGGCACCGGGCTGCTGACGGCGCTGCTGTCGTCGCTGATGAACAACCTGCCGACAGTGCTGATCGGTGCCTTGTCGATCGATGCCAGCCAGGCCACCGGGGTGGTCAAGGAGGCGATGATCTACGCCAACGTGATCGGCAGCGACCTGGGGCCGAAAATTACCCCGATCGGCAGCCTCGCGACCTTGCTCTGGCTGCATGTGCTGCAACGCAAGAATATCCAGATTGGCTGGGGCTACTACTTCAAGGTGGGGATTGTGCTGACATTGCCGGTGTTGCTGGTGACGCTGGCGGCCTTGGCGCTGCGGTTGTCGGTTTAGGACCGCGTTGGCCCTATCGCGGGCAAGCCCGCTCCCACAGTGTTTGGGGTGTTCGCAGGTTTTGCATACACCACCAAACCTGTGGGAGCGGGCTTGCCCGCGATGAGGCCGACCCAGCCACCGCACATCTCAGCTCGACCCCGGAACGTTCGGCCACAAATCAGAAACCAGGAACAACCGTTCGGCTTCCTCCCAGTCGCCCTGAGGGTTTTCGCTCAGGCGCACCATCAGCTGTGCCGGCGCCATGGGTTGCAGCTCAACCAGCCAGGCGTGCAGTTGCTCCGGGCGCCAGGCCTGGTCGGCGCTGTAGTGCGCAGGCGCCAGCCAGGCGTGGCGGGGCAGGTTTACCCAGCGTCCGGGCGGGCGTTGCGCGACAAAGGCCGGCCAGTCCTTCTGGTGCAGCCAGCTGCCGCGCAGGTGTTGCGGGTGGGCACCGGTCGGGGGTTCGGCGTGCCCCGGCCACGGGTACAGCAGATAGCCGCCGAGCCACAACCTGGCACTGAACTCCCCGATATCCAGGGCGGCCAGGGCCGCGCGGCTCTCCGGGCGCGCGGAGATCGGCAGCTGGTGTTGGCTCAGGTGCGCCAGCTTCAGGTCCAGTCGGTCGTGGCAACCGGGGCCCAGCCACTGTGCGGGGTCCTGGCCGTTGCCTTGTTGCGGGCCGAGGTAGAGCTTGATTGCCAACTCCAGGTGATGCACACCGTCGCGGTCGCGCAGCAACATGTCCAGCTCCCCCAGGGTATGACCTTCGCGGCGGATCGGCAGGTTGGCGGCAATCAGTTCGATCCCCGGCGCATGCTGCACGGCAAACTGCCACAGACGTTCGTAATACAGGCCCAGGCGCCGGGTGCGAGCCTGGGACAACCAGTGCAGCAGCGCGTAGCTGTCGCGGTCGAGCTCGCGCAGCCAGCGCTCCAGGCGCTGCGGATCGTTCACCCAGGCGCTGCCGGCCAGCGGATGGCGTTGCGGCCAGGGTGTGGCGCTGAGCATCGGCGGGGCGAGAATCACCCACGCCAGGTCGCGCACTTGCGGGTGGTGCAACTGGTGGGGCAGGGTGAGCAAATCGGGGAACAGGATCATTTTGCGAGCATAGCTTCTAAAGTCCCGGCTGAAAGGATTTTGTCTACGCAGCGCTTTCGCCCATAATCGTGGTTTTCGCCGTCGCAGACCCCCGCAGGAGCCCCATGGAGCAATTTCGCAATATCGGCATTATCGGTCGCCTGGGCAGTTCCCAGGTGCTGGATACCGTTCGCCGACTGAAAAGATTCCTGCTTGACCGGCACTTGCACGTGATTCTCGAAGACACCATCGCCGAAGTCCTGCCCGGCCACGGCCTGCAGACCTCGTCGCGCAAGATGCTTGGCGAAGTCTGCGACATGGTGATTGTGGTCGGCGGTGACGGCAGCCTGCTGGGCGCCGCACGGGCACTGGCGCGACACAACATCCCGGTGCTGGGGATCAACCGCGGCAACCTGGGTTTCCTCACCGACATCCGCCCCGACGAGCTGGAAGTCAAGGTCGCCGAAGTGCTGGACGGCCACTACCTGGTGGAAAACCGCTTCCTGCTCCAGGCCGAAGTGCGCCGCCATGCCGAAGCCATCGGCCAGGGCGATGCCCTCAATGACGTGGTGCTGCACCCCGGCAAGTCGACCCGGATGATCGAGTTCGAGCTGTACATCGACGGCCAGTTCGTCTGCAGCCAGAAAGCCGACGGCCTGATCGTCGCCACACCCACCGGTTCCACGGCCTACGCGCTGTCGGCCGGCGGCCCGATCATGCACCCCAAGCTCGATGCCATTGTGATTGTGCCGATGTACCCCCATACCTTGTCCGGACGGCCGATCGTGGTCGATGGCAACAGTGAGCTGAAAATCGTCGTGTCCAAGGATATGCAGATTTACCCGCAGGTTTCCTGTGATGGGCAGAATCACTTTACCTGCGCCCCCGGCGACACCATCACTATCAGCAAGAAGGCGCAGAAGTTGCGGCTGATCCACCCACTGGACCACAACTACTACGAAGTCTGCCGGACCAAGCTTGGCTGGGGCAGCCGTTTGGGTGGTGGAGGCGACTGATGCTCGATCCCGCGCGTAGCTACGACCTGATCGGTGACGTGCACGGTTGCGCTCATACCCTTGAGCATCTGCTGGACCGACTCGGGTACCACAAGCTGGGTGGCGTGTGGCGTCACCCATCGCGCATGGCGGTGTTCCTGGGCGATGTCATCGACCGTGGCCCGCGCATCCGCGAGGCGCTGCACCTGGTGCACGACATGGTCGAGGCAGGCCAGGCGCTGTGCATCATGGGCAACCACGAGTTCAACGCGCTGGGCTGGAGCACACCGGCACCACCGGGCAGCGGCAAGCAGTACGTGCGCGAGCACACCCCGCGCCATGCCCGGCTGATCGACGAAACCCTGAGCCAGTTTGCCCACCACCCCGCAGACTGGCACGACTTCCTCGAATGGTTCTACGAGATGCCGCTGTTTGTCGACGCCGGGCGTTTCCGGGTAGTACATGCCTGCTGGGACGGTGGCTTGATCGACCTGCTGCGCCGCCAGCACCCTGACGGCTGCGTGGATGAACACTTCGTCCAGGCCGCGGCGGTCAGCGGCAGCTTTGCCTGCATGGCCTTCGACCGCCTGTTGCGCGGCACCGACATGCGCCTGCCCCACGGCTTGACCATGACCAGCGGCGATGGCCTGACGCGTTCGTTCTTCCGTACCAAGTTCTGGGAAGACAACCCGCAGACCTACGGCGACATCGTGTTCCAGCCGGACGCCTTGCCCGAACCCGTGGCCCGGACCCCGCTGACCCCAGTGGAAAAAGACACCCTGCTGCGCTATGGCGTCGACGAGCCCTTGTTGTTCGTCGGCCACTACTGGCGCAGCGGCAAACCAGCGCCCATCCGCCAGAACCTGGCGTGCCTGGACTACAGCGCAGTGCTGTACGGCAAGCTGGTTGCCTATCGACTTGACCAGGAAACCCGACTCGACCCGAGCAAATTCGTCTGGGTCGATGTCGAACGGCCGGAGGCCCTGCAATGAGTGCTGTTGCTGTATTACGTCTGCCCCTGACTGTGGACCTCAGTGGTTTTGTCAAACTGCTGCAACGTATGCAGGTGCCCCATCGAGTCAGCGAGGAGGCGGGACAGCAGGTGCTCTGGGTGCCGCACGCCGTCAGCGAAGACGTGCGCGCGCTGTACGAGCGGTTTCCAGCAGGTGATCCCGATCAGCAACTGGACTTGCCGCCCGCGGCGAAATCCCAGCGTCCGGGTTTTATTGCGCAACTGCGCGCCAGCCCCATGACCGCCTTGGTGCTGTTGCTGACCCTGATCGTCGGCGCTATCACCTTACTGGGGACCAACCTCGATACGATGCGCTGGTTCACCTTCCTGCAGTTTCGCGTGGTGGGCGAGTACATCCATTTCACCCCCCTGGCCGACAGCCTGGCGGCAGGGCAGTGGTGGCGCCTGGTGACGCCGATGCTGATCCACTTCGGTTTCCTGCACGTGGCCATGAACGGCATGTGGTACTGGGAACTGGGACGGCGCATCGAAGCGCGCCAGGGTGGCATCAACCTGTTGGGCCTGACCCTGCTGTTCAGCCTGGTGTCGAACTACGCCCAGTATTTTTACGGCGGTCCGGGGCTGTTCGGCGGCCTGTCCGGAGTGCTGTACGGCCTGCTTGGGCACTGCTGGATCTACCAATGGCTGGC
Source organism: Pseudomonas sp. P5_152 (assembly GCF_033989915.1). Lineage (NCBI taxonomy): Bacteria > Pseudomonadati > Pseudomonadota > Gammaproteobacteria > Pseudomonadales > Pseudomonadaceae > Pseudomonas > Pseudomonas sp. P5_152. The sequence goes on from NZ_JASFAH010000002.1 coordinate 5,916,661, forward strand.
GCCGAACCCGGCTTATCGCTTGCCGCGTGGCGTGCTGGTGATGATGCTGGTGTGGCTGGTGCTCTGTCTGTCGGGGCTGATCTCGCTGATCGGTTTCGGCGAAATCGCCAATGCGGCCCACGTCGGCGGGTTACTCGTCGGCTGCGCCACCGGTTTGTTGGGCGGCTTGTACAGTCGTCGTAAAACAGCCCTCTAATCTGTTTAGTAAATGAAGAGCACGGAGACCCTGATGTCCTCTTTTAGCGAAATGATCAACAACATCACCCCCGAGATCTACCAGAGCCTGAAACTGGCAGTGGAGATCGGCAAGTGGTCCGACGGCGGCAAACTCACCGCCGAGCAGCGTGAACTGTCGTTGCAGGCAATGATTGCCTGGGAAGTGCAGAACCTGCCCGAAGACCAGCGCACCGGCTACATGGGCCCGCAGGAATGCAGCTCCAAGTCCATCGAAGTGCCGAATATCCTGTTCAAGTCGGATGCCATCCATTGATCGAGATTGGCCGCGGTGCAATCAGTAAAATGTCGGCGCGCCTCGACGCGTCGGCGGTGCAATACGCTTTTCGCCTGGGCGATACCGAGGTGCCGGTCAACCCGCTGATCGGCAGCACGCTGCGCCTGGAGTTCCTGGGGGCGATCCACTGCAGCCATTGTGGACGCAAGACCAAGACCAGCTTCAGCCAGGGTTACTGCTACCCGTGCATGACCAAGCTGGCGCAGTGCGACGTCTGCATCATGAGCCCGGAACGCTGTCACTACGACGCCGGCACCTGCCGCGACCCGGGCTGGGGCGAGCAGTTCTGCATGACCGATCACATTGTGTATCTGTCCAACTCATCCGGGGTCAAGGTCGGGATCACCCGCGCCACCCAGTTGCCGACCCGCTGGATCGACCAGGGCGCCCGCCAGGTACTGCCCATCATGCGGGTGTCGACCCGTCAGCAATCGGGGTTCGTCGAAGACCTGTTCCGCAGCCAGGTGGCCGACAAGACCAACTGGCGCGCCTTGCTCAAGGGCGAAGCGCCCGCGGTCGACCTGGCCGCGGTTCGCGATCAACTATTTGCCAGCTGTGCCGAAGGCCTGCAAGGCTTGCAGGCGCGTTTTGGCTTGCAGGCGATCCAACCGGTGACCGATGTCGAGCCGCTGGAGATCCATTACCCGGTGCAACAATACCCGGCGAAGATTGTCAGTTTTAACCTGGACAAGAACCCGATTGCCGAAGGCACGCTGATGGGGATCAAGGGCCAGTACCTGATCTTCGACACCGGCGTGATCAATATTCGTAAATACACGGCCTACCAGCTCGCCGTGCATCAGTAGAAGGATTCGAGCCATGCGCACCGAACAACCGAAGATGATTTACCTGAAGGACTATCAGGCGCCTGAGTACCTGATCGACGAGACGCACCTGACCTTCGAGTTGTTCGAGGACCACAGCCTGGTCCATGCGCAACTGGTGATGCGCCGCAACCCGGCCCAAGGCGCCGGCCTGCCGCCGCTGGTGCTCGACGGCCAGCAGCTGGAACTGCTGTCGGTGGCCCTGGGCGATAACACGCTGACGCCGGCCGACTATCAGTTGAGCGACAGCCACCTGACCCTGCACCCGACCAGCGCCAGCTTCACGGTCGATACCAGCGTGCGCATCCACCCGCAAACCAACACCGCCCTGGAAGGCCTGTACAAGTCCAGTGGCATGTTCTGCACCCAGTGCGAGGCCGAGGGTTTTCGCAAGATCACCTACTACCTCGACCGCCCGGACGTGATGAGCAAGTTCACCACCACGGTCAGCGCCGAGCAGCACAGCTATCCGGTGCTGCTGTCCAACGGCAACCCGATTGCCTCAGGGCCAGGCGAAGACGGCCGGCACTGGGCGACCTGGGAAGACCCGTTCATGAAACCGGCCTACCTGTTCGCCCTGGTGGCCGGTGACCTGTGGTGCGTCGAAGACACCTTCACCACCATGACCCAACGCAGCGTGGCCCTGCGCATCTATGTCGAGCCGGAAAACATCGACAAGTGCCAGCACGCCATGAACAGCCTGAAGAAGTCCATGCGCTGGGACGAAGAAGTCTACGGTCGCGAGTACGACCTGGACATCTTCATGATCGTCGCGGTCAACGACTTCAACATGGGTGCCATGGAGAACAAGGGTCTCAACATCTTCAACTCCAGTTGCGTGCTGGCCCGGGCCGAAACCGCAACCGATGCCGCCCACCAGCGGGTCGAGGCGGTGGTCGCCCACGAGTACTTCCACAACTGGTCGGGCAACCGCGTGACGTGCCGCGACTGGTTCCAGTTGTCGCTCAAGGAAGGTTTCACGGTGTTCCGCGATGCCGAGTTCTCCGCTGACATGCATTCGCGCACCGTCAAGCGGATCGAGGACGTCGCCTACCTGCGCACCCATCAGTTCGCCGAGGATGCCGGCCCCATGGCGCATGCCGTGCGCCCGGACAGCTTCATCGAGATCTCCAACTTCTACACCCTGACGGTCTACGAGAAGGGCTCGGAAGTGGTGCGCATGATCCGCACCTTGCTCGGCAACGAAGGGTTCCGCAAAGGCAGCGACCTGTATTTCGAGCGCCATGACGGTCAGGCCGTGACCTGCGATGACTTCATCAAGGCCATGGAAGACGCCAACGGCGTCGACCTGACCCAGTTCAAGCGCTGGTACAGCCAGGCCGGTACGCCGCGTCTGGCGGTCAGCGAGTCGTACGACGCCGCCGCCCGGACCTACAGCCTGACCGTGCGCCAGAGCTGCCCGGAAACCCCGGACAAGGTGCAGAAACTGCCGTTCGTGATTCCCCTGGAACTGGGCCTGCTGGACCGCCAGGGCGCGGCGATTGCCCTGCGCCTGAGCGGCGAAGCGGCGGCCAGTGGCACCTCCCGCGTGCTGTCGGTGACCGAAGCCGAACAGACTTTCACCTTCCTCGACATTGCCGAACACCCGCTGCCGTCCTTGCTGCGCGGTTTCTCGGCACCGGTGAAACTGAGCTTCCCGTACAACCGCGACCAATTGATGTTCCTGATGCAGCACGACAGCGACGGCTTCAACCGTTGGGAAGCCGGCCAGCAACTGTCGGTGCAAGTGCTCCAGGAACTGATCGGCCAGCACCAGGCGGGGCAGGCACTGGCCCTCGACCAGCGTTTGATCGAAGCGCTGCGCAGCGTGCTCGCCGATCCGAGCCTGGACCAGGCCATGGTTGCCGAAATGCTCTCGCTGCCGAGTGAAGCCTACCTGACCGAAATCAGCGAAGTGGCGGACGTCGAGGCAATTCATGCCGCCCGTGAATTTGCTCGCAAACAACTGGCCGAGCAACTGTTCGAAGGGTTGTGGCTGCGTTACCAGGCCAATCGCGAGCTGTCCCGGCAGACGCCGTACCTCGCTGAGGCCGAGCACTTTGCCCGGCGCAGCCTGCAGAACATCGCCTTGTCCTACCTGATGCTCAGCGCCAAGCCTGAAGTCCTGGCCGCGACCCTCGAGCAGTTCGAGGCCTGCGACAACATGACCGAGCGCCTGACGGCGTTGGCGGTGCTGGTCAATTCGCCGTTCGAGGCCGAGAGGGCCAAGGCCCTGGCGAGCTTCGCCGAGCACTTCAAGGACAATCCGCTGGTCATGGACCAATGGTTCAGCGTTCAGGCTGGCAGCGGCCTGCCGGGTGGCTTGCAGCGCGTGCGGCAACTGATGGAGCACCCGGCGTTCAACCTCAGGAACCCGAACAAGGTCCGGGCGCTGGTGGGGGCGTTCGCCGGGCAGAACCTGATCAACTTCCACGCCGCCGATGGCTCGGGCTATCGCTTCCTCGCCGACCTGGTGATCGAGCTCAACGGCTTCAATCCGCAGATCGCCTCGCGCCAACTGGCGCCGTTGACCCGCTGGCGCAAATACGACAGCGCCCGCCAGGCGCTGATGAAAGCCGAACTGGAACGCATCCGCGCCTCGGGCGAGCTGTCCAGCGACGTCTTCGAGGTGGTCAGCAAAAGCCTGGCTTAGGTAGGAGCGGGCTCCCGCTTGCGGTGCCCGCTTGCGGTTTCCTATTCAACATCGATGGCGCCTGACCCACCGCCATCGCGAGCAAGCTCGCTCCTACAAAAGGGCTTAACTGATCGGCATTAACCTTCGTGGCCTTTTTTCATCATGCGCACGAATGCCTTGCCATTCAGCGCCTACCCTTACTCCCCAAGTTAACAAAACATAACGTGGCGTCGATTGTCAGACGATTCTAAAGCTGGATAGGATAGGCCAGCTTCCGAGAAGGGGCTCTAGATTGCAGGTTTCAGCTCAACGCTGAATCCGGTCATCCGGTAGCACGCCCCGCACGGCGCCCTGAAAGGTTGAACGACCTAACAATAATAATGGGGGAAAGGTCTATGAGTGAGCCTGTCATGGGTGTGGGTATTGGCCGCCCGCCGGCACTACGCAGATTCGCGTTGCTGGCTACAGCGCTCTCGCTGTTGGGCAGCGCGGTCCTGTCGGCACCGGCCTTGGCGAATGCCACGCCAGCCGTCGATACGGTCTATTCCATTGAGTCGGCCAAGTCCGCCAAGGGCTTGATGCTCGATGTCGTGCATGCCGGCAAACGGCTGATCGCGGTCGGTGACCGCGGGCACATTCTCTATTCCGATGACCAGGGCAGCACCTGGACCCAGGCCAAGGTGCCTTCGCGGCAGTTGCTGACCTCGGTGTTCTTCGTCGATGACCAGCATGGCTGGGCCGTCGGTCACGATGCGCAGATCCTCGCCAGTGCCGACGGCGGTGTGACCTGGACCAAGCAGTTCGAAGACCTCAAGCGCGAAGCGCCGTTGCTCGACGTCTGGTTCAAGGACGCCAGCAACGGCTTTGCCGTGGGTGCCTATGGCGCGCTACTGGAAACCACCGACGCCGGGAAAACCTGGGAAGACGTCAGTGACCGCCTCGACAACGAAGATCAGTACCACCTCAACGCCATTGCCGCGGTCAAGGATGCCGGCCTGTTCATCGTCGGAGAGCAGGGCAGCATGTTCCGCTCCGCCGACTGGGGCCAGACCTGGGAACGGGTCGAAGGCCCGTACGAGGGTTCGCTGTTCGGGGTCATCGGCACCGCCCAGCCATCGACGCTGCTGGCCTACGGCTTGCGCGGCAACCTGTTCCGCTCCAGCGATTTTGGCAGCAACTGGGAGCCGGTCGAGCTCAAGGCCGCGCGCGGCGCCCTGGAATTCGGCCTGTCTGGCGCGACCTTGCTCGAGGATGGCTCGATCGTGATCGTCGGCAACGGCGGCAGCGTGGTGCGCAGCAATGACGACGGGCAGACCTTCAGTGTGTTCAATCGCCCAGACCGGATTTCGGTGGCGGGCGTCACGGCGGCAGGCAACGGCAATTTGATTTTGGTCGGACAGGGCGGCGTTCGCGCCACTTCGCCAACCGGTGCAGAACTGAATAAATGAGCCGGGCAAATAATAAGAAGGCGGAGAAATGACATCCATGAGCAGTCATCATCAAGACAAGGCGACGTTTCTCGAGCGCCTGATTTTCAACAACCGCCCGGCAGTCATCGTGATCTGCCTGCTGGTGAGCATTTTCCTGTTCTGGCAGGCGACGCTGATCCGGCCTTCCACCAGCTTCGAAAAAATGATCCCGCTGCAGCATCCGTTCATTGAAAAAATGATGGAGCATCGCAACGACCTGGCGAACCTGGGCAACACCGTGCGGATTTCGGTGGAGGCCACCAATGGTGACATCTTCTCCAAGGAGTACATGGAGACCCTGCGCCAGATCAACGACGAGGTGTTCTACATCTCCGGCGTCGATCGCTCGGGCCTGAAGTCGCTGTGGAGCCCCAGCGTACGCTGGACCGAAGTGACCGAGGAGGGCTTTGCCGGCGGTGAAGTGATCCCGCAGAGCTACAACGGCTCGGCCGACAGCCTCGAACTGCTGCGCAACAACGTGCTCAAGTCCGGCCAGGTCGGGCGCCTGGTGTCCAACGACTTCAAGTCGAGCATCGTCGACATTCCGCTGCTGGAGTCCTACCCGGACCCGCAAGACCAGGGCAAGCTGCTGGCGCTGGACTACCAGAAGTTCTCCCACGAACTTGAAGACAAGATCCGCAACAAGTTCGAGCAACAGAACCCCAACATCAAGATTCACATCGTCGGTTTTGCCAAGAAGGTCGGTGACCTGATCGATGGCCTGATCATGGTGGTGCTGTTCTTCGGCGTGGCCTTTGTCATCACCCTGGTCCTGCTGTTGTGGTTCACCAACTGCGTGCGCAGCACCATCGCCGTACTGAGTACCACCCTGGTGGCGGTGATCTGGCAACTGGGCTTGATGCATGCGTTCGGCTTCGGCCTGGACCCGTACTCGATGCTGGTGCCGTTCCTGATCTTCGCCATCGGTATTTCCCACGGCGTGCAGAAAATCAACGGTATCGCCCTGCAATCCAGCGAGGCCGACAACGCGCTGACCGCAGCCCGGCGCACGTTCCGCCAGTTGTTCCTGCCGGGCATGATCGCGATCCTGGCGGACGCGGTGGGCTTCATTACCCTGCTGATCATCGACATCGGGGTGATTCGCGAGCTGGCCATCGGCGCCTCGATCGGCGTGGCGGTGATCGTGTTCACCAACCTGATCCTGTTGCCGGTGGCGATTTCCTACGTCGGCATCAGCAAGCGTGCCATCGCCAAAAGCAAGAAGGACGCAACCCGCGAACACCCGTTCTGGCGCCTGCTGTCGAACTTCGCCAGCTCCAAAGTCGCGCCAGTGTCGATCCTGATCGCCCTGATCGCCTTCGGTGGCGGCCTGTGGTACAGCAAAAACCTGAAAATCGGTGACCTCGACCAGGGCGCACCGGAGCTGCGTCCGGACTCGCGCTACAACAAGGACAACAACTTCATCATCAACAACTATTCCACCAGCTCCGACGTACTGGTGGTGATGGTCAAGACCAAGTCCGAAGGCTGCTCGCGCTACGAGGCCATGGCACCGATCGATGAGCTGATGTGGAAAATGCAGAACACCGAGGGCGTGCAGTCGGCGATTTCCCTGGTGACCGTGTCCAAGCAGATGATCAAGGGCATGAACGAGGGCAACCTGAAATGGGAAACCCTGTCGCGTAACCCTGACGTGCTGAACAACTCCATCGCCCGCGCCGACGGCCTGTACAACAACAGTTGCTCCCTGGCGCCGGTGCTGGTGTTCCTCAACGACCACAAGGCCGAAACCCTCGACCGTGCGGTACATGCGGTGCAGGAGTTTGCCAAGGAAAACAACAAGGATGGCCTGGAGTTCATCCTTGCCGCCGGTAACGCCGGGATCGAGGCGGCCACCAACGAGGTGATCAAGGAGTCGGAGCTGACCATCCTGATCCTGGTCTACATCTGTGTAGCCACCATGTGCATGATCACCTTCCGTTCCTGGGCGGCGACCTTGTGCATCGTCTTGCCGCTGGTCCTGACCTCGGTGCTGGGTAACGCCCTGATGGCCTTCATGGGCATCGGCGTGAAGGTTGCGACCTTGCCGGTGGTGGCGCTCGGGGTGGGGATTGGCGTGGACTACGGCATCTACATCTACAGCCGCCTGGAAAGCTTCCTGCGTGCCGGCCTGCCATTGCAGGAGGCCTATTACCAGACGCTGAAATCCACCGGCAAGGCGGTGCTGTTCACCGGCCTGTGCCTGGCCATCGGCGTGTGCACCTGGATCTTCTCGGCAATCAAGTTCCAGGCCGACATGGGCCTGATGCTGACCTTCATGCTGCTGTGGAACATGTTTGGCGCCCTGTGGCTGCTGCCAGCGCTGGCGCGTTTCCTGGTCAAGCCGGAGAAACTGGCCGGGCAGAAGGGCAACTCGCTGTTTGCCCACTGATCCAGCGCCCCAAG
>NZ_JASFAH010000003.1:0-50744 GCF_033989915.1 Pseudomonas sp. P5_152
CGTAGCCCCTGCTCCGATGCAAAGTGGGTGGGAACTGATCGTCGTTCGAACTGACGGCACGCTTGATTATATGACTGTCGCACGGTCGGATCGGCGCAAGGTCTACAAGAGCCTTGAGGCAATAACCCTCGATGCTAAACGAGTGGGATTTGACGAAGTGACAACTCAACTGGGGGCGCTTCACGTGGCATAGCCAAACCGCAGAAACCAAAAAGCCCGGCTGGTACCGGGCTTTTTGGAAAATTAGAACAGGCCTTTCTTTTCGACGGGACGGGCCTGCTCTACACCACAAACGTGAGCTGATTATGGCTGTCGCGGGGAACTCTTGCAAGTTCTGAAATGCGATTTCCATAAAGCTCACCGCTAGACGGCGGACATATGGATTTCGCAATATCAGCTACAGACAGCGGGTACTCACCTTCTTCGCGGTTTTTTGAGAACGACACGGCACTCGGCAGATTACTGTCAGAAGCCCCATACCTTTCGCGCTGTAGCGATAACAAAACCGCTGCCCGGGTTCGCCCCCGTGAGTACGCCATCCGCCATCCCTATATGCAGGTCAACCGGTACGGGATGGTGTCGTGGTTGATTTTCGACCTCGATCACTCAAATTCCCTGATTTGGGATGATGAGGGACTGCCGGCTCCCAACCTTGTCGTGCGCAACCGAACCAACGGTCATTCGCATCTTTACTACGCCATTCACACCGTCTGCACGACAGACAACGCGCGCTCGAAACCAATCAACTACATGAAGGCGATCTACGCGGCCTTCGCCGCCCGTCTCGTCGCTGACCCTGCGTATAGCGGCCCTGTTGCCAAGACTCCTGGGCACCCCTGGTGGGATACGGCCGAACTTCACAACCACGTTTACGAACTGGGTGATCTGGCCGACTACGTCGATCTTGCCGTGACACCTTGGCGCAGCGCTCCGAAGCTCGACGACGTTTCCCACTCACGACACTGCATCCTGTTTGAGCAGATGCGCTTCTTTGCGTACAGCATCGTGAACCAGCAGCGAGACACAGGCTCTTTCGGAGCCTTTATGCGCTTGCTGGAGGCTTTTGCGCATAACCACAACAGCTTCCATAAGCACGGATTCACTGAGAATTTACCGCTCTCATCGCTCAGGGCAACCATACGTTCGATCGCTCGATGGACATGGGACCGTTACCAGGGCGGGGGCAGCTGCCACCGTGGGGTTATGCAACTCGACAAGGATCTGCCCCTGGCTGAGCGCCAAAGCCTGGCTGCCAAGCGCACACATGAAGTCCGCAACAAAGCCACTGAGTCAAAGATACGTGCAGCCTGTGCGGAGCTCCGGGCTCGAGGTGAACGTCTTCGGCAGACGGCGATTGCACTGATTGCCAAAGTCTCCAGGCAGACGGTGGCCACATATGCCCACGTACTTAAAGAGCCCCTGAGAGCCGCGGTGACAGCACTGCGAGGCTCCGTCGCCGGCACGGATCTAGATGTTAAGCATGGTGTACATCAGATACCTGCGGCTCGGTCCGCTGCTCTTGATCTTTGTCTTAAAGGCAACAATCAAGCTTTTGATGGGGAGTGCGGTACTTCTGATCACCTTGTGTCTATTGCTCTAGGTATTGGTACCGGACTAATTCCCGCTGTTCAGGGGAGCTTCCTAGGTGCTTCTGTTGCTCAAGTCGGGTGTTCTGACTTCAGCCTATTTGGTGCTGATCCTGAGGCTATCCCCTCCCCTTCTTGGTTTTTAGATGTCCCTGAACCTGGTAAGTAGGGCTGGCTTGGGTCCGTTGTGGTCCAACACTGGGTATTCCGTTTGACGGGATAATGCGTGTGATTTTCGATATACAAGGCGCTCATGGTTGAAATCTGGGGCACCGCTGGGGGATTGGCTCGCCACATTTTGCGTACGGGCCTGATTATTTAGGCCATTGCGCCGAACGTGGTAACTCCCCTCACAGACATCTAGGAATCGAGTCTGGCTGCCCAGGTGGCTTGCTGACAGTAAGGTCGACAAATCACCTGTCCATTCCTAACTCCACGAACGGCAGATATTGAGATGACCATCTACGATGAAATGCGTGCTCAGCTCCAGGAACTAATAGATCTGATTGAACAGGATGTTCAGTACACCTCTGCTGTTGCACACGGTGTGTTTGTGCCCAACCAAGACACTGCGCAAGCGCACCAACAGCGCACTACTCGCATTGTCGAACTTAAGCGCATGTATGGGCTTCGGTGAGCCCTCAATGACCCTGGGAGTAACGCCCAGGAGGTTACAGGTCGCGATCAGCCGCTCCCCTGGCATACTTGAGATACCAAAGGATATCATTTAGATATCGCTGCTTTATCTGCGTTACGCGATATCATAAAGATATCCAATGCGGATGATATCCTTTAGATACCTGAAATTCGTGCCGGCTATCTTTATGCTTTCTTTGGGATACCTTTGGATATCTTCAAGATACCATAAGATACCTGTTGAGTTTCTTTTTGATAGGCGTATTATCCGTGGATATCTTTTGATATCTATGGATATCATTTTTTGACGGAGAGACGGGATGCCGACGACCGCTTTTATAAGCCCAAAAGGGGGGGTGGGTAAGACTACTTCCGCATTGACCCTCGGCACACAGCTTGCCGCCAACGGCGCCAAGGTAACGATTATCGATGCGGACCCTAACTACCCTATTAAAAAGTGGGCAGCGGGTGGGCATTGCCCGGACAACCTCCGGGTGATTTCGGATGTCACAGAGAACAATATTGCAACCAAGATCCGTGAAGCAGCGTCACTTGATCCGTTTGTGATCGTCGATCTTGAAGGCACCGCCGCTAAGATCGTCGTCCTTGCATTGCAAGAGGCTGATTATGTGATAGTCCCAATGCAAGGTTCTTTGCTGGATGCCGAGCAGGCGGGTAGGGCGGTTGCGCTGATTCACGATCAAGAGCTGGCTGTGAAACGACATAAGCCGGACTACAAACTGCCTTATTCGATCCTGCTAACGCGAACCCCTCCGGCCTATCAGACGCGCAATATGGCTAGTCTGCGTAAAAGCCTTGAAGACAAAAATATTCCAGTGTTTGAGACTGTACTCACTGAGCGTGAAGCTTTCCGATCGATGTTTTTCTTCCAGAAACCATTGGAAACCTTGAGCGCTTCGGAAGCGCCTGGAATTGCTAAGGCGATAGCTAATGCCAGTGCATTCGCAGCAGAATTAATCACCAAGCTATCTGCTGGAGACAAGCAATGAGTGACGGGGATACTAGAGTCGATCCGTTTGCTAGCTTGGGTCAGTTCAAAGCCAAGCCCAAGGTATCGGAATCCGAACAAAATTTAGTGCAGGAGGATATCGAAAAGATATCAAAAGATAACGGATTTCCTTCGAGAGAGCCCCAGCCAGCCGAAGAAAAACCAGCTAAACGCGCACGGCGTAAGTTTGCAGAGCCTCGAGTCCAGCTAAATATCAAGGCCACACAAGAAGGTTATGACCGCTTCTACGAAATGGCGAACGAGCGTGGGATTCGACTTGGCGATCTACTAGACCAGGCTTTGGATGCCCTAGTGTTTGTTGAGAAAAAACGGAAAGCGAAACACGACTCAGGTGAAGCATGAGTCAGAGCTGATGGCCAAATTTGAGGACCGTCTTAATGCAGCTCAAGCAGACCGAATCAGGTGAAAGGGTAGGGGGCTGAGCTGGCTAACCTCAGGCAAGAAAATCCCGTGCAGAGGAATGACAATCCAGAACCACTTGCTGCTGTAAATCGCAGGCATAAAAAAGGTCGAGAGCCCGGCAAGGCTTTCGACCTGGTGCTTCCATAACCCTTGCAGGAGTTTAGGAGAATAGCGGGGTCATGATACAGCTCCCGAAGACTATGCAGCAAGAAGCTATATTGTGTTTACTAGTGTTTTCATTTTATTTCGTGATTGATATGCTGAAGGCTCACCGGGAAAGCGCCGGCAACCGTGCGGCTAGCCTTGCAGGATGTAAATTATGACCGTTAACTGTGAAACAGTTTGAGATCGGAACCCACCTTAGTTGCCCCTCCCTTATGTCGTGAGCGTGGCAACCTGGACACGGTCAGCGTGCCAGGCACGTCCGACAGGCTGCACCAACTTATCCGGCGAACCCTGTATCGCACACGCGGCTAAAGCTGCCCACGGTGCCTGCTAGGGTAAGCCCCATTTGGGGGCTTTGGCTCTGGTATCTAAACTTACGCAATAGCCTGGGAACCACCATGACCGAAACGAGCAGCAACGAGGACAAGCTGGTAAATATGGCAGCCAAGATCAAAGAAGCCTTTGAGCCGGCTGAAATTGCACAGCTTGTTCGTCTCATCGGCCCAACGCCCAGTACAGGGGAAATGAGCCCTGAGGAATTCGAACGTTTGATGACCGAGCTGCAGGCTAAAAGCACCCGCCGCGGCTTCAGTGATAAGTCTATTCAGGCAGCTCGGCTGGTGCTGGTTATGGGCGCCAGTATCCCTGAGGCGGCAGCGGACACCAATCTAACGCGGCAGGCTGTAAATCAGTTGATGCAACGTATCCGGCGGCGCATGGAGTCTTTGCCTGATGGCTGGGTCCGTGTTACAGATTGGTTCCCGGTAGAAGTAGCTAAACAGCTTGAGGATATCGCGGAAACGCTGAAGGCAGCCCACGGTGCAGGTGACGTGCTGGACGGCCAAACTTTCAAAATTTGCATTTAACTTGGGTTCAATCCGTACCGCATAAGCAACAGCAGATGTGGGGTCGAGGACGTAGAAGGACGCCCTATTTCGCATTCACGAAACTCAACGGAAAAGTATCATGGACTATATGGGACCCATCGACGTGACACTGATCTACAGCGCCCCCGGCCGCGAAATGCAAAACACCCACCCTGATGTCACTGCTAGCCTGTTTTACAACGCGCCGCAACGCACCTGGTCAGTGATGATAGACCATCCGGTCAATCTTATCGGCAACGGGCTGATCCGTGCAGAGGTGATCCTGTCCGATGGCCGCCGGCTCGCCGGCGCCGTGCGCTACCCGTCCGCCCTGGGCAATGCCTTCGAACTGGTCGAGGATGGCCAGCCGTGATTGCAATCAGGACAGAGCTAGAGAAGGTGGCCCTTGCGTGCCGAGTTGGGCTCATTAGCCTCGTGGATGCAAAGGGCTCAACCTTTAACGGGTTTCCCTCAGGCGCGTGCGGGGTCGCTTCCGATATCGTGGGTCGAGTAGTTTGGGAAACTCTTCAATATGAAGGGGAGTACGTCTGTGGTAAACGTCACCCGAAGCTGGAAGGCGGAGCGACCCACGCTTGGTTTGAGGTCGGTGATTTTATCATCGATATCACATACGACCAGTTTCAAGCTACTGGGCTATTCGGCTGGGTATTCGACCGAAACGATGGATGGCATGCTCTGTTCCGTTCCCAGGATCGACGTCAGGGTTTTTGCATGCCCTCCGGGTGGCCTGCATACCCGTGGGATGGTTACAAGGCCGCCCGCGAAGAGGCCAAAAAAGTAGGCCTGATCAGTAAGCCGGATTAAGAATCACGATGAACAATACTGAAAAATGGGTTATCCAGAACTCCCATGAGCAACTGCTTAAGAGCTTTGAGATTGACCCTGAAAAGATGCGTATCAACTGGTATCTACCGAATCAAAAGCGAAGGTTCTGTTAATGGCTCTTGTGTCCCAGATTCCGACACAATTTGCTGGGGCAAAAATCGTGAGACAGGCCCAGGCCCTTCGCACGATTAGCACCTTCAGCCGCTAAGGGAAAAGAACCAATAAGCAAGATTAAACGAGGGTACGTGGCCGCGCAGTAATCCGGGAAAAAACTACTGCCGTAAAACGGTAGTCTAAGAGAGAAATGGCCACTCGGCTTGCTTGAGTGGTTTTTTGCCCGGGCGATTCCCCTGGCCCCAGCCTGGACGTGTTCGGCTTTGCCGAAACGGCTCTTGTGAACCAAGCCCCGGCCAGAAGCACGCCAGGTCTTGGCCCTTCGGGCTTCGAACCTCACGCCTCCGGCCGTCCCGGCCTGCGCGCTCCGCTTGCCACCTTGCGCGCCGAACTGGCGATCGAAGGTTTCAGGTGGCCACGTCCAGCCCTCAACCTACCGCATTCTCCGGCTTATGCGGCCAAGGGGCTTTCGCGGCATATCCTCACTCGCTACGCTCTCTGTGGTATTCCACGTCCCCTTGACCGCGCCGGAGAGTGCGTCAGGCCGGGCCGACCGCGACCCCCCGAAACCGTCTGGCATCACCAGGAGAGAATCCAAGCGCTGCAGGCGAAGGATAGGAAGCGGCCTCCCGGCCGAGCTGAAAAGCGTTTATTGACCGCTCTCCACCCTCGCCATCCAGCATCGCGCCAAAGCGCTGGAGTCAATTCGAGTGGAGTTTAGTGGAATTGGTTTTAGTGTTTACTAGTGTTTACGTTTGAGTTATAATAACTGCATCGACGCCACAGTGGGTCGACGCCCGAAACGAGCGGCGGCAACCGCTCCGGGCCAATCTTGCAGGAGTTCACACGATGGAAATGGAAAACGTATTCTATGTACCTGGTCAACGCTGGGTGATCGACTTCGCCATTGTGCTCGCCGATGGCGCCACCGTGACACAGCAACAGGGCCACACGTTGGAGGAAGTTCAAGCCCGCTGCCCCGGCGCGATCCTGACGACCTATCAGGAAGCCGTCGAGCAGATCGAAACCTGTTGTAAGACCGTGCCGCGCCAGATCGACGCAGATCACTTCGACTATGCGCTAAACGTCCTGCCGCCCATGCGGTGGGTGAGCGGCGGCGATACCGAATCATTCTTGATGAGCGAGCGTACAATTGGCCGTGTTACAGGGATTTATGCCCGTATCGGGAACACCTATTGGACGTTTGAGGACGTTTGCACCCTACTGCACGCCGAGATTATCGCCAAGGTACGTAAGGCTCAGGAAAGCCAACGGGATGCAGCTGTGACCGAGATTGTAGCCAGTGACTAAGGAGAGCTGCACGAAGTCGTAAACCGTTTTCCAGAGAGGCCCGCCGAGCGCGGGTTTTTCTTTGTGTTTTATTAGTGTTTACAAGTGTTGACGTTATACATGTAAAAGTGGATAATACATACATCGGCACCGCATTGGAGCCGATGCCCGAAACGAGCGGCGGCAACCGCTCCGGGTCAACCTTGCAGGAGATACACCATGAAAAACCAAGCTTCTAAAACACCTCGTTCTAACTCCCTTGTGAATGTTGATTTCTCCGTGCTGGAGAGCGTGCCGGCCTATGTGCGCAAAGGCGTAGTGGTCACTGAAAACGGTCAGGTAATCACCGCCAATCGCCCAGCGACAGGCGCCGTTACCCATACCGTTCTCGCCGCTTAATCAATCCAACAGGAGCCCGGCCCGCCGGGCTCCACCCTCACAAGGAACGAGAAAATGAACGACTACGAACGGAAGCAAGCTGACCGCCGCGACCGCTACGAGGATCGCGCCGTAAAAGCCGCGACCCAATCCGACGCCCTGTATTCCGCAGCCCGCAAGCGCGGCGAGGCTATCCCTTTCGGTCAACCTATTCTGATCGGGCACCACAGCGAACGCCGCGACCGCAACTTTCGCGCTGGTATCAACCGCATGCACGAAAAGTCTTTCGAGTTGAGCGACAAGGCCAAGTATTACGAGCAGAAGGCCGCGAGCGTAGGTACTGGCGGCATTTCCAGCGACGACCCGGACGCGCTTGTAAAGCTGCGCGCCGAGCTGGCCGAGTGTGAAGCCAACCAAGACCGGATGAAGGCTGCGAACAAGGCAATTCGAACCGGTAAGACTCCAGACAAACAAGTCCCGGCCCTTGTGACGTTGGGCTTCAGCGAAGCGGATGCGCAAAGCCTCATCAAAGGCGATTTTTGCGGCCGTGTGGGGTTCGCGGGCTACCAGCTCAGCAACAACAACGCCAATATGACCCGAATCAAAAAACGAATCCAGGAACTGGAAGTCCGCCGCAGCCGGGAGGCGGTCGAAGTCGAAACCGAGGGTTACAAGTACCGCGAAGACGTTGAAGAAAACCGCGTTATGTTCGTGTTCGACGGCAAGCCCGCGCCAGAAATACGCGACTTGCTCAAACGTAACGCCTTCAAATGGTCGCCCAGCCGTGGCGCGTGGGTTCGCCACCTGACCGGCTCCGGCATTTACGCTGGGCAGGTAGTACGCGAAGGGCTTGCAAAGCTCCAAGCTGAATAAAGCCAAGGCCGGGGCTTGTGCTCCGGCCGTCCCACCGAAGGGAGTACGGCCGATGGAAACCGAACTGACCGCAACACAGCGCGAAGCGTTGGTACGTTTCAAGAGCAAGAAGGGCCGCTGCTGGAAATCGTGCCTTATGACAATGTGGAGCAGGGGCCAAGACGACCGCGCCGAGGACGGGGCTTTGTTGCGTCAGGTGCGCAACTCCCTGGGCGTTGGGGGCCTGGCAAAGGTGAAAATTTGAGCCTCACTGCAACGGATGGCTGACGCGCTTTTTACCTTGCGCGGTGCCGGTCCCTCAGCATTCCAAATTGCGAGAGTACCTTGGCTGCGCACCAGGTCGAGACAATGCTTGAACCAAAGGGTCTCACAATAGGCCCGCCAGGCGGCGCGCGATTCGGCGTCTGCTAGGGTTCAAAAGGGGGCAAAGGTTTGGCCACGCGGCACCTGAATAACTGTGTATGCGTACAGGTTTACTATAGCTTTTCTCACTGTCCGGGTGGGTATCGATTGTCATAAATGCTTTGCCCGGGCGCTGGCCGGTCCACAAAAAGCACCTGCACCATTTAATTCAATGTTGATTTATAAGGGTTTTTTGGTTTTGCGCGCTAAAGCGGCGCGCATTCTAGCGGCCGTCGGTCGACAAAATCAAATGGTTTTACTTGCAAATGCTTGCACAATTTATCAGAACTGATAATCTCCGCATAACCCGACATCGTAAATAATGATTATCCACAAATTATTCGATTGAATTTGCATATCAATTACTCAAGAGACATAACCTCCCCTTATGTTGGAGGACTACCGAAATGAGCCAAAATATATTTGAGCTGTTCACGGCTGATCCCGTGGAATACAACATGAAGCATCTAAAAGTTCAGCTGTTCGCGGCGCTGACAAAACTGATACGTGAAAAACGGTGGACCCAAACCGAGGCCGCCCAGGAACTCAACGTCAGTCCGCCAAGAATGAGTAACCTGTTCAAAGGTCACTTAGAAAAATTCTCCATCGACGCGCTGATCGAGATGCTGGTACGCATCGGCTATAAGCTGGATGTGGATTTCGATCCCGAAAATCGGCAGCAACCGCTGACGATGAACGTAAAAAAGGCGACGCTGTGAAGCGTCGCCTTCTGGATAGATTGCCCTGCCGCGCTCTATTTTCCCGCCTGTTACTCATCGCCTGCTTTGATCGCCGCTATCAAAGCCTTTAGCCGTTGCTCAACGGTTGACATCAAATGCCTGTCTACACCGTTCGTTGTTTTCTCTCCCACATACAACACGTAGATAACGCCTTTGACACCCGTGTAGTACACGCACCGCCATGCTGGCCGGCCGTTTTCCTTGAGTTCGTACACGTTGGGGCCCAGTGCTCGCAAAGGGTTCACGGTACAAGTTGCTTCCATGTTGTTGCTTAGGTTGGTCAAGCTGAGCACGAATCTTAGCTGCTCTCTTTCTGGTACTGCCGCCATTTCCTTGCCTGCCGCCTTTGCAGGGTAGAATTTGACGATGCGACGGTTATTACTTGCGGTGTCGGGGTTTTCGTTTTTGTGGTGTTGCATGAGATACCTCGTAGTTGTGGGAAGCTGGTCTATAGCTGGTCATTTTTTAAAATCCTTTCAGGGTTGGTTTAACTGGCACAATCGTTGGCTAAGGGCTAAAAATCGCCGGAATTAAGCGCCGTCGTCGTAGACGGTATTATGCCAGTGCGGCTACCTTATCAGAATTGATAAGGTTCACAAACTGTTTCTCTCTTGTTACGGTGTTTATTTAATTGACGTCAAATTAGTTGCTGAATGATTGCCCGCCCGCATCCTGGTTAAGGGATGGTCATGCGAATGGCCACGGCAAAAAATGGCCATTTCGATGCGTGCCCCAATCCGTCAGAGCGAGGTGGGACAGATCGTGGTGATCGACCAGATACAATTCCTTCGAGCTGTTGCGCCGGGTTTTGCTCCATCGGCAAGCTGTAAATGACCGGCCAACACAAGAGCCGGATTAGGAGCAAAAAAGCATGACCGAGGACCTGATTTTTCTAAAAGCGGCCGCCTGCCTGACTCTGGCATTTTTGGTGTTTATGACCTGGCGAGCCTGCCGTAACGAACCGGAGGCTTGGCCACCTGGCGGCGACTACTAACCCCGAGCCCAAGCCGGGTGCATAAGGAAACCCCAGCGGATTCGGTGGGGGTTTTGTGTTACCAGTGGTGATGGGCAACGACCACAGCAACCGCTAGGCCGGCCACTGCAATGACCAAACTGAGGAGGGCGGTCAATGGAAGGCGCGCAACTATGAATGCTAACTCGCGACCCCCCTTCGTTAATACTTCACCTTATAAGTAGGTGAGTCCTCAGGCCTGTTCTCCCTTCGATCGTAGATCTTGGTCGTGCTGATGTTGGCATGACCGAGCCAGGACTGGACCTTGGCAATGTCGGCTTCATGCTCCAGGGCATTGGTAGCCGCCGTAGCCCTGAGTCCATGAACCCCCAGGCCGGCAACTTCAATACCTGCCTTCTTCGCATACGCCGAGACCACGGTATAGATTCCGTTGGCCGTGATGCCGGCACCCGTCAGCTTGCCGCGCAACGGGATGAATAGCGGAACCTTCCTGTCCGCCAAATGATGCCCTGAGCTTTCCAGGTACTGATAAATACGCCCGGCCGCCATTGGATGCAGAGGCAGGTAGCGCACCTTGCCGCCCTTGCCGTGGACCTTCAAATGCTGGATCCCACGGCGTTCCTGGATGTCGCTCACCTGCAGCAATGCCGCTTCTTCACGGCGCAGCCCGTGATAGAGAAGAACAGCCAATAGCGCCCGGTCCCGCTGCCCTTTAAGCGTTGTTTCATCCGGCGCGTCGAGCATCGCTTTCGCCTGATGATCGCCCAGTGCTGGCGTCTTACCTTCGTTGCTTTCAATCTTCGGTCGTTTCACTCCGTGCACGGGATTGCCGCCGGCGATGGCATTGCTTTCCAGGAGGTGATCAAAGAGGCTGGCCAGCGCGGCCAATTTGCGCCGGATCGTCGCTCCCGCGAGGCCCCGTTGTTCGAGCTGGGCCCGCCAGGCCAGAACATGTGATCGGGTGACCACGCGAAACTCATCCGCCGAAGCCAACCCGACAAACCCACAGAAGTCTTCCAGGTCATTTCGGTAGGCTCGTCGTGTACGGGGGTTGTCCAGGTTGGCAAACCACTCGACTGCTGCCGGAACCTGGGCCAGTGTCTGAAATTCGACCGAAGTGAGCCGACGCTGATCGTTCTGGTGGGCTTTCGTCAGTTCCTGCATATAGTTCTCATAATTGGCTCACTCGCGATCATCGGCCATAGTTCCAGCCGAAAAAGCAACGTGGAATGCGGCTGCGGTAGCTGAAAACGACAAGCGGTGATAATTGGTGATAACGTATTTTATCACCAATTATTCGCTAACGCCTTCAACCGTCCTAGAGACCCCTGTAAAGCAGGTTGACGATTGGATAAGTAGACGAGTGGACAGGTTGACAAGTTGACATGCGTGTCAACTCCCGTTAACCTGATCCTTACAGATACACCGCACACCAGAATCACCGCACATCAGCAAGACCGAAAGACCGAAAGACCGAAAGACTGTAATGGCAGAAAGAAAGTAAGGGCAGGAGGAAGCATGTCAGTAGCGATCCACGAGAGAACTCAGTTCACCGTCGAGGCGGCCAAGGCAGAATTGCGGAGGCGCTTTGAGATAAGACTCGATTCTGCTTCGGAATCCGTTGTGTTGAAGGCTGTGGCCCTCCCGGATGAAAAAGCCTTTACTGCAGTCTCCAAAGTGGACTCTGACAAGAAGCTAAGCATCGAAACGCGCAATCAAAAGGCCGTGGCTAATATGCGCGCACGTGCATTTGAACGGGTAAGCAGCCGGTGTGAATTGCTTACAGCCCAAGAAGCCCACGATATTCTGGGTATATCCAAACAAGCGTTAAGTCAAAAAACTAAAGCTGGTTTGGTGTTGGCATATACAAACACCAGTAATCGCCGGAAATACTATCCCTCGTTTCAATTTTCAGAGAATAAAACGAAGCCGGTGATTGCAAAATTGATCAATGAACTTAAGATTGATCCAGTTAATACAGAGGCTATGAATTTTCTGGTTCAGCATCTGGTTAGTAAAATGGACTTCTCAAGCCCAGGCGAGCCAGAAAATGTGCTACCTCGTTATGAGCTTCTAGATAACAGCGCTGCCGTTGAAATTATCAAGCGTGACTTTATAAACGCGTTTGAGCCGGGGCAGTGAACCGAGCCTCCAATTGGAGGCCCGGTTTTTATCACTCTAGGGCAACACCTAGGCTATCCAAAAACTCTACGGCTATATCCCCATTCGACAACACAACCTCTGTTACAGGTATATGGTCGATCGGTTCAACTTGGGTGCCACGTCCTGCGAAGAGAACAAGATTGCATCCATCCATTGAGCCGGTAACAGAGTAGACTGCAGACGGGTAGAGGATTCCATCAATCTTCATACCCAACTGCATGCACGCCCGGCTGAATTCCCGGGTTAGCGCATAGCCCTCTTTACCTTGTCCCTTAGCCTGAACGATATCCCGAAGCTTGTGGTGCGTCATACGGTTTGCCAGACCGGCTACGTCCACAACGTACAGAATACGAGCTGTCCTCAGCTGATGCAGTGAACTGCTCGCCAATGCGGAGAGGGTCACTGGTTGGTCGTCAACGCCTTGGCCGGCCTGAAAGGACTCGGCGAGCGCGACTTCCTTGCTGAAGCCCAAATACATAACCCCTACTTTTTTCTCTGAGTCAGAATAACGAGTATCTGAATCAGGATTATAGTAAACGGGGCTGTCATCGTGCTCGGAAGGTTGCTTACGGTGTAGTATCACACCCGCGGCTATTTCCCGTATCAACTCTGGATATTTGGCTAGCGTCGCTGCTGCTTGCTTAAGTACATCGTCTTTGTGCTGCTTTACC
This sequence comes from Pseudomonas sp. P5_152, assembly GCF_033989915.1. Lineage (NCBI taxonomy): Bacteria > Pseudomonadati > Pseudomonadota > Gammaproteobacteria > Pseudomonadales > Pseudomonadaceae > Pseudomonas > Pseudomonas sp. P5_152. The sequence goes on from NZ_JASFAH010000003.1 coordinate 13,136, forward strand.
ACTGTGGTCATATAAAAGTCTCCGGTAAATCATTTTCAGGCTCATGGCATATAATCCAAAGCATGTGGGTTTTGCCTCGCCACGACTGTGGGTTGGCAGCGTTGGGCCGAAGCCCGCGATGAATATATAAAAGAGCCTTGGGAAAAACCAGATTTTTCTCACATGAAAAATAATTTTTTGGCTGTTTTGTAGGCGTAAGGTTTTTTCTAAGTCAATCCAAATATTTGAAATTAAGATAGGCGTGGATAAGTGCGGAACTTTTGATACTTTTTTGTGATTCGTCTAAATGACGACCGAAAGACTGTTGCAGGCCTCAGAATCATTTAAAAAGTTGTTATGCTAAGTTTTTTCCGCGCGAAGCGAGCTCTTTCAGCTGCGAAAATTGGCTGCTTCAGCTTTGGTTGATACGGTTTCAATTACCCATAAAACAGGCAGCAGCGGAGGCAGTCAATGCCAACCCATCAGAGCTTTTACTGACAGCGAACGCGCCATAACTGATCCAGCCTGGTCGTGTAACTTTGGCTCATCAAGTTTCGTTGCATAGCCCATTCCGGAGTGCTTGGCACACTTGCCACCCGTAACGTGCCGCGGCCCCATCGGCCGTTGATGGCATCGAGTACCGACATCAGCTTGGTAGCCTCACCTGGTTGGGACCTGGAAAACAGATCTTCGGTGAACTCACCTGGTTTGCACAAATTCAGTAGCATCACTTCTGCTTTGCTGTATCGGTATCCTGGACGGAACACCTTCTCTACGGCCTCGGTCGCAGCCTTGGTAAGCACCCGCACGTCATCAGTAGGGTAGGGTAGGTCAACCACGACACCGTTGGCATAATGAGCTTCAGACGGATTAAACATGCCCGTGCGGATGCTGATGCGGATCTTCCTGCAGAGCGAATGTTGAGCGCGCAGTTTTTCCGAGGCTCGCATCATGTAAGTAGCTACGGCTTCTTTTATCGCTGGTAGCTCCGTCATGCGTTTGCCAAAAGCCCGGCTGCAACATATTTCCTGTTTAGGTGGGTCCGGCTCATCCAGTTCTAGGCATGAGGTGCCAGCCAGCTCTCTTGCCGTCTTCTCAATAACAACACTGAATTTTTTACGCAGTGTCCAGGGATCGGCCTTTGCCAGGTCCATTGCGGTTTTGATGCCCATCACATCTAGGTGAGCTTTCATCCGTCGGCCAACTCCCCAAACTTCTGACACATCAGTGTTGCGTAACACCCAGTCGCGCTTGAAGGTATCGCAGATGTCGACTACTCCCCCAGTTTGCGCTTGCAGTCTTTTGGCTGTGTGGTTGGCCAGCTTGGCTAGGGTTTTTGTGTGGGCAATGCCTACCCCAACTGGGATGCCGGTGCAGCGAAGAACTTGAGTCCGGATTTTGCGGCCAAGTACTTCCGGATCGGGCACGCCGCGCAGATCCGTGAAGGACTCATCGATGCTGTAGACCTCAACGGCGGGCACCATTGATTCAATTATGCTCATCACTCGCTGGCTCATATCACCGTACAGCGCGTAATTGGACGAGAAGGCTACGATGCCGTGACGGCGTAGCTTGTCTTTGATTTGGAAGTACGGCTCGCCCATTTTCACGAATGGTTTCGCATCGTAGCTACGCGCGATCACGCAACCATCGTTGTTACTGAGAACGACGATCGGGACCTTGGCCAAATCCGGGCGAAACACACGCTCGCAGCTCGCATAAAAACTGTTGCAATCAATCAAGCCGAATATCGGTGGCAATTCAGACATGACTTCGCACGCTGCTGGTAATGACCCCCCAAATAGCCAGATCGTCACCTTCCAGAACGTAGCGCGGTGGGTATTTTGGGTTTTCCGAGAGCAGGATTACTTCTCGACCGCGCACGCATAGGCGCTTACAGACAGGCTCATTGTTGAGTAAGGCCACCACAATGTGACCATGGACTGGCTCAATCGAGCGATCCACCACTGCAAGGTCGCCGTCGAAGATGCCGGCCCCTTGCATGCTGTCGCCACTGATCGAGGCCAGGTACACATGAGGGGCCCGGATGTTTAGTACTTCATCCAGGGAGATTTGCTGCTCGATATGATCAGCCGCCGGCGACGGAAACCCTGCGGGGATCCGAAACGAACAAAGCGGCAGCGGAACACCGCCTATGGCTACTCGGCCTAAGATGAAATAGCTCATGACGCACGCTTTCCGTATACTGTACAAATATACAGTTAACTTTGTTAGCTTGTTGCGGTCAATTTTTTTGTAGATGAAACAGATAGGCGGGTTACGCGCTAGAGCAGCGCCGCGGTGACTTGACGACTGATGGAGAGCGTTGAATGTGCAGTCATTATGAAGCTCCAACTGCAGAGCAGCTTGGCTTGGCGTTCACCACAGAGCCTTTTGTGCAGGGCAGGTTGGACCTTTGGCCTGGTTACATCGGTCCTTTTATCCGCCGGGCAAATGAAGCTAACGACGAGGGTGAATTTGTCCCTCGCGTAGAAGTTTTACAGGGCTCCTTCGGCCTGATTCCTGGATGGAGCAAGGACACAAAAATTGCACGGCGCACGTATAACGCTAGGTCAGAAACAGCTGCTGAAAAACCATCATTTCGCAATGCCTGGAAACACGCTCAGCATTGCATTATCCCTGCTGCAGCGATCTTCGAACCCGACTGGCGTAGCGGCAAAGCCATTGCAACCCGAATCAGTCGAACTGATGGTGAACCTATGGGGATCGCGGGACTATGGGAGAGCTGGAAGAATGCATCCGGAGACATACTTTTCAGTTATTCGATGTTGACGATCAACGCGGATGATCATGCTTTTATGAGGAATTACCATCGAGCAGAGGATGAGAAACGAATGGTCGTGATTCTGCCGAAGGGGCTATATCACGATTGGTTGAGCGCACCTGCAGAGGAGAGCATGAAATTTATGCGTCAGTACCCTGCCGATCGACTGACCGCGCACTAAAACAATCTGTTCGCGCACCCAAGTGGCCACGGGTACACCTGATAGTTTGTGCGCGGCGCTCAGAAGTTGAATCGATTGATAGCTTGGTCACTTGGCTATGAACTCATTAGCGGCAGCGATTTTGGCCTTGCTCGGTCCACTTGATCTACCGCTGGACCGCTCGGGATTGAATGCCGGCCACCTGTCGCCCAAGCCACGGATCAAGTAGCGGTTGGTCCGATCCTGTTCGGCATTTCCGGGCTCGTAATAGTCGGCCTGCTTATAGGAAATCAACTCCAGATGGTACAGACGGTTCAACGAGGCTGGAATTTGATATATAGGCACCCCCGCCAGCCGTGAAATTGTCGCGTAATTGATTGTCGCGATATTGAAGTTTTTCCTGTCTCTGAATGCGCAGATGACAAGATAGACCTTCAAGGCGTAAAGGCTCAACGCGCTGAACTCAAACTGATGCAAGACGAGCAGTTGGGTTCTGCTTCCATCGTAGAGTCTGGACTTAGGCAGCTTCCCGTGAAAGCGATCCTCCCACCCAGCCATCTGTAAAATGGTGCCCTGCCGAATGGGCTTGTCCACCTTATGCAACATCCCCTCCAGCACCAAGCGCTTAAGTGCCCGGGCAACAATCGGACGGCTCAATCCTGAAAGAGCAATCAGCTTTGGGTATGTCGTTTTGACCTGCCCACTCTGATAGTCAGCAATCATGCACAAGCTAACGAATAGTCTCAGTGCAGCAATACTAGAGTTTTGCTGAGGGCGATTTCTAGCTTCATCCCCCACACGACTATCGTACGCCGCAACTCCACCGCCTTGAATCCATTTAATCGGAAGCCTTGCGAAATCTGTCGTCTCGTTGCTCATAAATCAACCCCGTTTCCAAACTATAGCTACGACCGAAATCGAGAGGATCATTACTGCACACAGGGCAAGGTTGAGCGGGTCTGCCGTGAGTGCTGCTGAAAAAAAATTGATCAGTGAATCCATGTTCGTAGGCTCCGAAACCGATGATGGAGCCATTCTTCATTTCTCCCGCTCCCGTATCTAGATGATCGATTATTCGAAAATGGCCTGCAAGCCCTTGATTCACGTGGCTTAGGACTATTTTTGATTAGTTAATTCTAGAAAGCCTTACAACGCAAAATAAGTCATCAATAATGCTAAAATGAATCAAAATACGGATGCTGATGAGGGCTTATGCTGGGGTTCGTTGAGCTGAATTTGCATGAACATTTGAGGGAGCGGGGAGCCGTCCCTTATGCTCGCCGAAAACGCGACGGTCACTTCCTCTTGGAAATCTCGACACCAGCGGGGGTATACATCCTGCAACGCCAAAGAGGCGGTGCCAGGGAATTTAAGACGTTTGAGGCGCTGCTAAAGCTGCTTGAGGGGCATAGGGTTGTAGAGTTTGCAGTTGTCTTGGATGACGCTAAAGTGAGATCTGGAGAGCGTATTTCACCCTGGGGTCCACCACTAAAGCATGATGTATCTCTCGCTTTTTGGCGGCATGACTTCGACTTGCCGTTCTAAACGGTACATGATTAAAAAATTGGCTATTCGGAATGCATACGTCGTGGTCAATACCTGGACGGTTTAACCGCTTTCATAGAGGCTAAACATTTCCATGGTGAATTTTCTACTTACCACTGCATAGGAGTATCTAGATGAGCGCGCTGAGCAGCTATAAGGGTCAAATCCATCTGATGCGGCAGATTCACGAAGCCAGCTACTACATCGGTAAAGCCGTAGACCTAGGCCATCCTCATCTCTGGGATTCATACCCACCGCTCCTCGACTTCTTGGGGAACTTCAAAAGTGCGCTCAACTCGTATGCGAAGTGTTTTGTGAGTGCTGGGAAAGGTCGGAATAGGCTTGAACCTTCTTCGATTTTTAGATCTGAAGCTGTATATCTGGAGCACCACAAAGTTCTGATGGAATTGCGCCATAAGTACGTGGCACATAATGACGAAAATGAGTTTGAGTCGGTGTCCGCAAATGAGGAGGATACGCCAGGAGAGCTAATTCTCCGTTTGCGTTACCAAATATCTTTCCCTTTTGATCGTCTTTACGAGCTACGTAAGCTGATCCGGATAGTTGAACTGTATATTGTTGAACGTCAAAAGGTCCATCTAGCTGCAATAGAGCGCGAGGTGGGAAAATCAGTGAGAGTTCTTGAAGGAAGTATAGGTAATGACTAAGTCCAGATATAGACAACTTTAAAGTGCCGATTTTTTGCCTTAACTTCCAATCACTCTTGCTTCTTTGACCCTTCCCTGTCATCCATATGTTCCGGTGATAGGAGTAATAAAATTTCCGGCTCGTTCAGATGCGACTTTACTAGCTTTCTAATAATTTGAGAAACGGTCTGATCAGATTTATCAGCAAGAGTTTCTAGTTTCTGTTTGGTTATAGGGTTAATTAATATCGTCAAGCGAGAGATATTTTCAGACATTTAGACTTCCTTCCCTAAATTCTCGCAAGTGAGAGGCACACCCACAACAGCATTGGTCATCTGATGGTGGTTCTGCATCAGATAATTCTGCAATGCAGCGCGAAAAGTCTGAAGTTTCTACTTTATGGAATCCAAAAAAAGGGCCTTTCAAGGGCCCTTTATTGTACTCAGCTGAAGCTCAATTCGTCAGCCAAGAATCGACAGTTTCAGAACCATGCTCGGCTTTCCACTCTTTCAGAACTTTGTGATTGCCGCCTTTAGTTTCAACGACTTCACCGGTCTGAGGGTGTTTGTAGATTTTTACCTGGCGTGGTTTGCGCGCCTTCGGTAAGCGGGTCGTAGATGCAGTTGATGGAGCACGACGCCGGGCCTGAGGATCGAGCAAGGTTATGACGTTCGGCAAGCTATACCCATACTGAGCGAGCAGGGCACGCAGTTTTGTTTCGAATTCGAGCTCCCGTTTAAGGCCCGAGTCATCCTTCATCGCCTCAAAGGCTTTCATTTTCTCAGCTAGGTGTTGTTCTAGTTGACGAAATTCAGCGAGCTTAGACATGAAAATCTCCGAAAAAAAATTGTAAGAACAACAGAGGCACGACGTATTAGAGCTGCGTACTCAAGGATAATTCGATACGACGATGCCAGAATGTTGCAAATAAAAACTAGCGCTGAGGTTGCGATATCTCAGGCTCATTAAATATGTCTAAACCAAGATTATGATTTAGAACAAAGCGAAGCCCACTGTGCAGCAACACAGTGGGCCTCATAGGGAGTTCGGTTGGAGTCCCTGCCGGTATCATAAGCGGAAGCAGATCGCGGACTCAAGGATACTTGATGTGGCACCTGGGCACCTGTGCGAGCCCTTCGGTACGGCTGTCGTGAACCAAGCCCGTCGTTCCTCCGGTCTCGGCCCTTTGGGCTTCCATCCTCTCGCCTACGCGCTTTCAGCGCTACGCGTTCCACTTGTTCTTCGCGCCGGTGGCGCTGCGCGGCCCCCTTTGGGTGACCTTGCCTTCCTTACGCGGTTCCTGGCGGGCATGTCGGCTTCGGCGGTCGCGTGCAGCCCTATTCGTCTACCCTGTGCTGATCCGCTAGCAAGGGGCTTTCGCGGCATAGCCTTGATGCTGCGCACCTGCGTTATTCCACGGTCCCCTTGATAGCGGCCCAGCGTCGGGTATCCGGGGCTTACCGCGACCGCCGAAGCCGACATGCAGACCCAACCAGGTCGAAATTGCTGCTCCAGGCGCGAGTAATGAGGCGCCCACGAGTGGACGCGCTGTGAAGCGTTTATTCCCGCTCACGACCTCTACAACTAGCAGGCCAACCATGCCGCGGGCCGTGTTAAGTGCTTTGCCAGATTTTCGCTTGAGAAGTCAGGGCTGGACGTGCTGACGTGTTGTTAGATCAAGGCCGATGGCTCGCATAACTTTTAAAAGGTTTTTCAGGGTCGGATTGCCGTTTTCACTGAACGAGCGGTAAAGCTGTTCGCGGGATAAGCCAGACTCTTTTGCCAGTTCGGCCATACCCTTAGCGCGAGCCACTATGCCAATTGCTTTAGCGATGTGTGCAGGATCCCCAGTTTCAAAAGCATCGTTCATAAAAATAGCGATGGTTTCGGGGTCGGTCAGTGCTGCTGCTGGATCATATTCATAAATTACTTCTTTCATTTTTCCTCACTCCACTGGCTGGCAAGCATCTTGGCGGTTTCAATATCACGGGCTTGACTGCCTTTGTCGCCGCCGCATAACAACAAAACAAGTTCATTGCCGCGCTGCTGGAAATAGACACGATAACCGGGCCCGTAGTGGATACGTAACTCGCTAACGCCTTGACCCACCGGCTCTACATCACCCATCAGGCCATTAGCTACTCGGAAGACACGAGCTGCAATGATCGCTTTCGCGCGCTGGTCTTTTAGCTTGCGTTCCCAAGTCATAAAAGTAGCGGTTTGTTTGATCGTTCTCATGTGTCAATTGTAGTTTATAAACTACAAGATTGCAACAGCTGAAGCCTCGCCTGAGTGTAAAAGTAAATGACAAATATTCATAAGCGCAATCAAACGTTTACAAATCTAGTGATGTTTGAGATAATAAGTTCATTGAAGCACTACTGCTTCGATACCTGGGTTCAGCGGCAGCAACCGCTCCAGGGATAATCGGTTGGAGATATCGCAATGAATGGATTGGACCACCAGAAGCACGTTGACGAAGGCGAGTGGCGCTTAATTCCGCTGAATAAGCTTCGCCGTGCTGCGGGTAACGTTCGCAAGGTTAAAGCCAACCTGCATCAGCTGCGCGACGTAGATTCGGCGCTGACCCCTATGCAACACAGCATCATGGCCCAAGGGCTACTGCAGAACCTGATAGTCGTGGAAGCGATCGATGGCGGCTTCGACGTGTGGGGAGGGGGAGAGCGACTTGCAAACTTGAATGATTTACTCGCCAAAGAAATGATCAAGGAAGATCACAAGGTCATGTGTCGGGTGATGGCAGAAGAATTGGCACGGATAGCCAGCTTGTCCGAGAACACGCACCGTTCCCCCATGCATCCTGCAGATGAATTCGATGCAATGAGTCTGATGGTCAACGATGAAGGCCGCTCTGTAGAGGATGTAGCAGCTATTTTCGGGTTTACCCCGGGAGTAATAAAACGTCGACTTCGGCTTGCCAGTCTTTCCCCAAAGGTCATGACTGAGTTCCGTGAGGGGCGGGCCGATTTGGAGCAAATGATGGCCTTGACCCTTGCATCAGATCATTGCGTGCAGGAAGACATTTACTTCAATTTGCCCGAGGGGCGTCGCTGGGCAAGCTCGTTGCGGGAGCTTGCAACAAGAGGGGAAATCAACCTCAGACAAAGCAACCTTGCGGCTTTTGTCACTCTGGAAACCTACGAAGCTGCGGGTGGAGTCAGCCGGCAAGACATGTTCGATGACAAAAATATCTTCCTTGAGGATGCTTTGTTGGTCCAGAAGCTTGCCACCGAGAAGCTGGAAGGGGCGGCCGAGCAGGTGCGTGCAGAAGGCTGGTCCTGGGTGGAGGTCGTACAGGAATGTAAGTACGAAACCCTTCAACCATTCTCGCGAATTTATCCAGTTAGACGTGAACTGACTGCTGGTGAAACGTCAGCTGCGGCTGCGCTCGATGCCGAGATAATCGCGATGGAAACGCGGCTTTTAGAGTTAGAGGAAACCGATGATTCAGCGGAGGCTGAAAGCGTCCGTGAGTGCTTGGAGCAAATTGAGGAAGCGCGTGAGGCCATAGATTTTGAAGCTACTGAATTCTTGACCGAGCATTACTCGACAGCTGGTGCCATTGTGACCATCCAGCGGGGGAAACTGGAAATCATCCGTGGTCTTCAAAAGGGCACTGGTCGCGGGAAGGTAGAAACCGCCGGCGCCGAAGCTCCAGCTAAGCTATCTGAACGTATGGCACGGCAGCTTACTGCGCACAAAACAGCAGCGTTGCAGGTGGCTATAGCGAGCGATCCGAAACTAGCACTGGCAAGCACTCTGCATCGCTTGGTTATGTCTGTATTTCACAATCAGCGTTGGTACGCAGGCGCCTTACCAGTTAACGTTTCAATTGAGCAAACGCCTAATCTTGAAGAATACGCTACAGACGTTGGAAACTCATCAGCGTGCAAGAATTTTGAGAAGTTGGTTTCGCCGTGGCGTAAACGTTTGCCGAATGACCCTGCAAAGCTTTTTACTGTACTGTTGAAACTGAGCATGACCGACCTGAACCAGTTGCTTGCTGTGTGTGTGGCGCTCTCTACGAATGTAATCGCTAGCCGTGCAACAGATGGAACAACTGGATCTGATGCGCTTGCCAGAACATGCAAACTGGACATGAGTAAATCCTGGGTGGCAACGGCAGAAAGCTATTTCTCGCAGGTACCAAAAAGACTGGTATTAGAAGCGGTGAAGGAATTCGCGCCGGACCAAGTTGAGCGGCTATCAAATCTTCGCAAAGGGGAAATTTCCATAGAGGCAGAAAAGCTGGCTAAGGGTAAAGATTGGTTACCACTGATCTTGCATACCAATTCGGCCAAGTAAAGGGACGCACTTTTTCTGAACGAATGACGCCCAGCTAGGCTGGGCTTCACTGGAGCCTCTATGCAAAAATTAATCAAAGTAGCGCGTTGTCGTTATCATGAACTATGCGCGGGATGGTGCGAGACGTTTGAACAAGGTAAAGCAGGCGTATGTGAGAATTGCCTTGACGAAACTCCACAACGTGCTGAACTGAAGCGAAGAATTATTCTTGCTCTTGCCCATCTCAAGGAACTGATAGATCACGATCTGATAGACAAGCGTGATAAAGTAGTGGTCGCAGCCTTAGTCGGACAGTTGTTGACTCTGGGTCACATAGATGTGCGTGCAGCTTCAAAGCTAATCGCGCGATTAACAGACTAATGGTAGAAGCCCAGTTTTCCTGTGAAGAGCAGGAACTGGGCAACCATTGTGCCAGTCACTCTAGGAAAAGGGTTATTTCATGTCGCAAATCTACACAGCTGAACAATGGGACAAATTGGAGCCTGTTCTTAGACGATTGGCTCATGGCTCAGTTTTGATGGCCCGTGAGGTTTTAGTCGAAGGGCTTAGGCCGGCTGAAGTAGCCAGACGACACGAAATGTCGCGTCAAAGTGTAAGCCAGATTGTTAGCCGTATACGCAAAATACTTAAGGATGAGGGGCGCCCTGGTTTGGTGCCTGTTGTCCTATGGATTCCTCAAGAATTGGAGAATCAACTGGAAAGCCTAGACCAGGATTACGTTGTGATGGCGATTAGAAAGCTAATAGCTGAAGGGTAGGCGTCTAGTGCTGTACTCTATTTTTCGCTTGGTGCGTGAGCCATAGAAAGTGGAAGCCAACCTGTAGGTTGTTGAATGGATGGCATCCTAGCAGCGCGTACAGCTCTTAACTTTTCATTTATCTTGCTAGCATAAATCACTCTGTTTTTAATCGTAGTGATTTTTTTTGTGCCTGGTCCTGCGTTGTATATTCCTACCGAATTCCAGTTCATTCCATGTTTTTTGAAAATTTCGGCAAGAATGAATGTTCCGACAAACACGTTAAGACAACCATTCGATGCTAGGTCGCTTTGCTGAATACCCATTGCAGAAAGCCGGTCGTAGTGAATTCCATTAATTTGCATCACCCCTAAGTCAGTGGAGCCATTCTTATTTACATTCTTGGCGTCGATACGAAAATTTGATTCCTGCCATGCAATTGCTCTGATTAAATTTGCATCGATGTTGTAAGCCTTGGCCGATGACTCAAAGCATCTGTCTGATGCGAATGAAAGCCCCTGTACGAGCACCAGGGCAATTCCTAAGAATTTCTTTATCATTGCTACTCCTTAGCTCTTAACGTGTCCATAAGGTGCGTGAGGCGCTTTAAACTCCAGTTTCGCAAAACCCCCGTGATGGATCAAATAAACTTTTGGTCGAGCAGTTTGTATGCGCTTCGTATAGTGTTTGTCACACCCCACGCAAGGTTTGAAACCTTGCATGATCCGTTCAGAAACAATGACTTACGGCAGACTATAATAATATATCACTAAAATAAAAGTGCACCTGCTGCAGCTGTGCAGCAAGTTGCTGCACAGCTGCATAAGCCATTTAGGATAAGGCTTGCAGAGCATTGCTGCAGTGGTGCAGCATGGTTTATGCAGTGTTGTAGCAACCCGGCATAAAATCTGAGTGATGTTTGCTGCACAGCTGCTGCAGAGCTCATCAATTCTGCTGCAGCTGTGCAGCAGGAATGAAAAATGAATTATTGATTTGTGAAAGAGATTTCGGAACTATTTAGAGTCGCTTCGTAAAGCGGATTCTATTATAAGATATTTGGGTTGGTTGCTCTAAGGGAATTCAAAGAGGGATAAAAATTAAGTATGCCTAGGCATTCAGTTTACATGTCGGAAGCGACCGAGAAGCAGATCAAGGAATGTGTCAGGGCTATGCGAGAAGATGGCGTTATCGGAGGCGAGGCAACTATTTCAGGATTTGCGGGAAAGATTATTGAGTTGGGTCTTCGTGTTTATCTTAATCAACAAAATAGCGAAGATGATGTATTGGATGTTGAACGATTAATATTGCGTGAGGCTATTATCACACGTCACATGCTTGAGGCAAACTTTCGAACATTGCTCAAGCTACCAGACATTCGAAAAGAACTTCCTATCAGCCCTGACGATATGGTGAGGGTAGTTCACTCAAAGGCTCAAAAGGAGTTAGCAGAGCTGTACAATGACGAGGAGTAGAAAGTGAAATGCCCGCAATGCGGGCATTCAGCGTCTAGTCTTTTTGGCCTATAGATCAATGATTTATGGTAGTTGCAATCAAGGTCAAAACTACGAGGTGGCCGGCATATGCATAATAGAATAACTGTGACGGGAGGTACCGCCGGGATACCAGAACCGAAAAGAGTAAAACCAAAAACATAGAAATAAGCGGTAAGAATGCGCTTGCTAAAGCAAACGTTGGTCGCTGAAAATTTAGCGAATATGCACAGCACAAAACCAATGTTCCGGTAGTAATTAGAATTGCCTTATTGCCTTTTAGCGAATAGAAAGTGTAGCAAGCGAGTAAGAAAAGCATACCCCAAGCACCATACTCTCTAGCTTCCGTGAGGGTGATCGTTATTAAGACCAAGATGGCTGCGAGTGGAGTCATTAGAACCACTGGGCTTCTCAGCCAAATAGCTACTTGGCTAGCGGTGGCAAAACAGAACAAAATGTTTGCGTCGTGCCAAGTCCAGCCTTTATCGGCGAGGGCATATACATAAAATGGTTGAGTGATGAGTGACCAAATCCACATGCGATTTACCGCTTTTTGTCGATTAGGCTTGTGCTCATTCATTACCCAGTTGTGTGCCCATATCAGCCCAAACAATGGGAAGGCTGTTCGGCCGATGATACGAAGGTAGTCATGATGTAAGCTGAGTATTGTATTGGTATGGTCGATTAGCATTGCAAACAGTGCTATCAATTTCAGGGTGTCAATTGCCCAGGGATTTAGTTGATAGACACGATTTGAGAACCCCATTGTCCGAATTACCGTATTGCTCATCATAGTGTCTTCTCCTTGATCCGATCTGGGGTCGTTATGATTTCTCGCTCTGTGGTTTGTAGGTCCTCTTTGGACAGATCGACCGAGAGCTTATGAATCCTCTTATCTAGCTTTTTACTTTCCTCTGCTTGCTGACGGACAATCTCTTTAATTTCTAGTTCGGTCATAGTTGGTTTTTTGTCTTTTTCGCGCTGCAGAAATTCGCGAGCTACTGCTAAACCTGCTGTCACTTCGTTGCGGCGTTGTTTTTCTATCTCCCGTGCAATTTCCTGGGCTTGTCTATCGCTTATCTCGATAGTACCGCCTGACATGCGCTTAACATTTAGTGGTTCTGCGTTACCGTGGAGCCTGACAATTACACCAGTATTCTTATGTTCTTGCGTGAACTGGTGAGCTTGGGAGAGGCTTTCAAAGAGTTCGGTCTTGCCGTCCTTGCTAGTACGCAGCAGGACAAAGTCGCCCCGCTCAGCACCTAATTGGCGATGCTTCTGTTCGGGACTGAAGTTGTTCATTTCACTTGGTTTGATGTCATAGAGCAGTACACCTACCTGGTGCCCTGCACGGTTGAAAGTAGGTATCAAGAGACTGGGTTGCGGATGTTTTTCGGTACTGCCTATCCACCGTGCATTGAGGTCACTGGAGTTCTCCAGCCGAGTCTGATCAAGCGGTGTTGCGCCTGACCACAGTTGCACCGCAACAGCAGCTTTGCGATCGTCTTGTAAGTGCACCAGGTCATGAGCCGTTGCGCGCTCCGCGCTTGCACTGACCTTGCGCGCCCAGGCGTCGGGGTTGTCGCTGTAGACCTGCACGTGCTCCTTGGCCCGAGAGAACGCTACGTAGGCATCTTGCAGGGTGGCCAGGTTCTTACGACCACCCTCAATACCCTCCAGGGCAATCACATAGCGATGGCTGGCTCCTTGGGCGCCGTAGGCAGTCACTGCATAGGCATAGTCGAAGTGCTGGTGCTTGAGGTCTTGGGGTTGGACCGTCAGGCGTTCACCGTCGCGATCCTGCAGAATGAGCGACTTGTCCGGGCTTATTTCAACAACCGTGTACGGCCGATTGGCAAAGATCCCTTCATCCTTGTTGGTAGCTGTGAAGCGAATTTTCTCGCCTTCGCTGATGCGTAGGTTTTCCTGGCGATACAGGGCAATGTCGCTGGTACGGTGTTCTGCCGGCGAAATAATCACGCTGCCACCTTCTACTTTGCCGGTGGTACTGTCGTAAGCACGAAGGGCCACAGTTTTCGCCTGCGTATCGACCCCTTCAATGGCGTAATAGCTGTCGCGCATCAGCAGGATTTGGCCGACGTGCTCCAGGTAATTGGCGGAGTTGTTCAGCTGACTTCCGATGGTTTTTTCGCGCACGAGGATCGGAACGCCGACGTCGGTTGTGCCTAGATCACCGTTAGCTTTTAGTGCCTGGTGTATCTCATTGTTGATTGCGGTGCGGTCTGCGTTGGTATGGGCAATTACTAACGTCGCATCACGCACGGGGACGGTGCGCCCTGCGTAATCCTGGGCGATTGCCCGGAGCAGGCTAGGGTTGTCGGGGATTGTCATCACCGATCGTTCGGGCACGTAGGCGCCCGGCTGGCGATCGACTTGTTCAGGGCTCAAGCTGTCGATGGTTTTCAGGGCGCCGTGCACATCTTTGTCGATCATGCTGTATACCGCCGGCAGCAGCTCCGGGGTCTGACGCACGATTTCCTTCATGATCGCGAAGTCTGCCGCACTGCGTTGTTGCATCAGCCGGAATGGAGAGCCTGCGTCGATCGCTTGGAGCTGGGCTGTATCACCACTGGAGACAGCTCGGCCGCCACCTGCAGCAATCTGGTCGTATAACCTTGAGAGGTGATCGTTGCCCGTCATCGACTGCTCATCGATCAGGAACACGGTGTTCTTGAAGTCCGGGGTCTCACCGGTACCCTGCAAGCGTTCCTGCTCGACCAGGAAGGACGAGATGGTCTGCGCCTGAACACCGATGCTCTGCAGTTCGTTTACCGCTTGGTGCGTCGGTGCAAGGCCAATCACTGTGGGTTTACTTTGGCCCAGGGTCTCTAACGCCTGAATCACGGCGCGGTATTGGGTGGTTTTACCTACACCGGCATACCCTTGGATGCCGACAAACCGATCCTCGGTAGTGAGTATCATTGACGTAGCTTCTTGCTGGCCGGCAGTTAGGCCAGCCGCTAACTGGACGTGTGCGCTCATCAGCGGTTCAACTGCACCCTTACCTTGGACGATGTGGGCCAGAATGTTTTTCTCGTTCAGGTACGTGTTGCGCTCGATAAACAACTGCCCGGCATGAGGGGTGTCCACCTGCATCAACTCGCCGGTTTTTTGTAGCTTGTCCAACTCCTGACGAACGTCCTTGAGCTGGTAAGTGTGATTGGCGCTGAGCACCGCTTTGGTCAAGTCACCAAGGTTGAAGGCGACTTCGCTGCCTCGGGCGGATTTCATGCCGTCTCGAACATCGCGCTCAAGCTCGGTATAGAGCTGGCTATTGGCTTGCTCAATGGCCTGTTCTGGCTGCGTTTGGCCGACCTGGGCGCGTAGCGTGTTGATCACCGGCAGGTAACGTGGAATGTCGGCAATTCTGTTGCGGGCTCGCCCCGGATTTTCGGCGGTGAAGAGTTCGATGCGTTCGCCGCTGCGGGCTACGGTATTTAGGGTTTCAGCGTTAAGAGAGTTGATCGGTAGCGAGGCCAGTACGGTACCGCTCTCTTTAACTTGGCCACCCAACGACTGGACGTAGTTGTAGCCAATCTTGACCGAATCGCCATCCTGCAGACGGACCTTCACGGCATCACCCTCCAGCGTGACTTTGCCGTCTTTTACCTTGGTAACTATCAGTTCCTCACGGGCCTCCAAGCCGCGTTGACGATCCTTGCCGTAAGTGCGCAACCGGTCACCTTCGGCGACCTCGATCTTCGCACTGTTGTACAGCGACCAACTGTTATCGAACTGGTTGGGTTTCATGGCCCGACGGCTGCCGTCGGCGGCTTGTATCAATATCTTGTTGGCGCGGTCGCTGACCTTGATGACCTGGAAGCGCGTGACGGATTTAGTGGCGTGGTCCCATTGCTCCAAAACCTGGCCATCGCGGTAGCTGTTGCGCTGCTTGCGGGTTTCGGCCGTGAGGAAGACCGGTTCGAGCGATTCGATGCTGGCCCCAGGGCCGCGCACTATGCCTTCAGCCAGCAAGGCGCCGCGGATGGCCTGGCTCAACTGTTTGCGCTCAGGGACCGTGCCCGCCTGGGCAATGACTTCCTGCCCATCTTTGTGGTTTTTTACGTAACTTTGCGCGATGGCCTGCAAACGCTCATTACGGGCTGGAATGCTGTTAATACCAACGGGGATGTCGATCTGGCCGTTATTGGAGTAGACGGAGATGCCCGCTTCCTTGAGCACGCCCAGGGCATTGCCATGGCCGCGACGACCTTCGGTATCGACTAACAGGACCTGGCTGTTGGCTTTCAGCGCGGCGTCAAGCAAGTCCTTGGATTCAGCCAAGCTGAGTTTCTGCGCGTCGGAAACAATCACCACGCCATTGCGCTGCAGTTCAAGATCCAGAGCAATGTCACTGCGGTCGGCCATCTTGACTCTTACGGTAGTCATGGCGGAAAAACGTTCGGCCATAGGCTTGTCTGCACCGATCACTGTCACGTTACGCCGGCCAGTACTCGCTTCCCGGGCCAGCTCATCGAGGAAGGTCAGCTGACGATCGGCGCCGCCTATCGAGCTGAGCACCGCGATGCTTTCGTTTCGAGCAAACGCCTCGCGGATGGCGGGTTGTTGGCTGGATACTGGCGTGCTTCGTAACTTGATCAGTACGTCGCCCTGAATCTGCTGACCCAGGCTATGTACCTCAAGCTCGGTTTGGATGTGTACACGTGAGGAGAAGCTGCTCTTATTCTCATCCAGGGCGACTAGATTATTGTTGGCAATGGCCGCTTCTATCTCGTTGCGGATCGCCGGAATGATCCCCTGGGCCACCGGGACACGGTTGAGGGCCAGGTTCAGCAGTTCGCTGTAGGTGAACCGTGAGCGATTGCCGGCAGCAATCGAAATAGCTGACTGGACGGCCTCGTGAACCGCTGGCTGGTTCACTGTGCTCGGATCAGAGAGCTGTTGACTTGCTGATTCGCGTTCGGCAATAAAGCCCTTGATATCAAACCCAATGCCGTCGAGCTTTTCGTTCCAGTTCTGCCGCACCTCTGCCGCGTCCAGTTCTTCCTTCCCGCGGCGGGTTTCCAGAGTCACATAATCTTTAGTTTTGTCACTGGCGTGCTGACCCGCCAATTCCATGATTTCGCTGCGGCGGGTGGAGAAAGGCTCGGTCGGCACTCCCTTAATTTCCCACAGTCCATTCCGTCCGGTGGTGACGGTCTCAAAACCCATCCCCTCGATGGATTGACGCAGGTGGTTACGGTAAATCAAGCCAACCCCGACTTGGGCTGAAAACATCGTTTCAATAAAACCGTTTTTGGCCACTGTGCTGCTGCTTAAGGAACGCCAGGCGTCGTCGTGCTGCGTGGCATTGGCGACGAGAGCGTGAGTGTGCAACTGAGGGTCGAGATTGCGCGAGGTGTCGTGGGTGAACGTCGCTGCGATGAGGTTGCCGGTGGGAACCACTTTGCCGACCTTGTCGGTGGTGATTCGGGTGGAGGCCAGATGCTCTAACTCGGTCAGCGTGTCTTTGACGGCTTGGTTATGTGCATCCAGGAATCGCTTGTCTTCACCGATAAGGGCCAGCATCGACACGCTTTTTGGCGCGGAAAACGTCAGGTCGTAACCTGCACGGTGGATATTCCGGCCATCCCTCATCCGCGTCAGGTCGCCACCATCCGGCAGACGTCCCTCAAGTACGGCGGTGAGCTCAGCGGGCTCAATCCGTCCTTGCAGGCCGAGCTCTTCGGCACCTTTACCGTGCCAACTGGCGTCCAGCTCGCCAGAGAACTGATAGTTTTCGTCAGCACTGTAATACTGAGCTGCGCTAGAGGCAGAGCCAATGGGGGCAAGCGATAGCATTAGCGCTCACCCCTATCTGGCATGTCCGACATGTCGTAAACGTCCGGCATCCAATTTGGTTCGGGTGCGGACCAATTGATGTTGGTTTCCTCGCTCATGAAGCGGTCGAACTCATCGACGATAACTTCACCGGTGTGAGATTCCACCTTGTGCTCACCGACCTGGATAAAGTCGACGTTTTCAGGGGCCGGAAACTCGACTTGGTTGCCGTCACTCGCATCTGCCGTTGCTGCCGTTGCTGCCGTTGCTGCCGCTGTTGCGGCAGAAGACGCTGTAGAGGTCGTTGAGGCAGCAGCGTGGGACTCAGCAATTGCGGATGCCGGAACGACTGAATTTGGCAAAGGGTAGGGACTGGGAACAAGCGTTTCGGCTACTACAACACCCGCCACACCAATGGCGGCCATCAGTTGTTTGGCTTCGGGCGGTGCTTCGCGATCACGTAGCGTTTCTTCGACCAAAGGGTCTAACAGTTCGTTGACGCTACGCTCCAGGAACGGCTCGGCGACACTCTTGTATTCCTTACGCTTCAATTCGAGTTGGGTTACTGGGTAGCCTCCTGGCAAGGTTACATAGCAGTGCAAATCGGGCAGGTTCTGGATGTCCGAGTAGCTGACGATGCGTTCGTTTTCCTGCCGCTTGTTGAAGGTCACACCATCGCGAACCGATTCGAGACCGTAGCTGTACTGGTCGGAGAAGCGCTTGAGGCGTGTCTCGCCCAATTCCTTGGCCACAAACTCGGCGACCTCGGCCGAAGGTGAACGGAAGAAAAAGCGGGTATTGAGCAGGTCGACCATCGCGGCGGCTGATTTGGGGCCCCAGATATCTTGCAGTTGAGGGTTACTCTGGAAACCCAGCAGGAAACAGCCGCCGAATTTGCGTGCTTCCGCGAGGATTTCCGGTAGGCCAGGCAGTTTGTGCAAGCTGGGCAGCTCATCGAGCAGGAACCAGATTCGCCGGTGTCGGTTTTCCTGCATCGACAGTAGGGTGGTTGCGGCCACGTACAGCCACATCGAGATAACCGGCTTGAGCGAGGTGTGCAGGGCACCGTTACTGGTGACAAACAGCCAACCGTTGTTTTCAGGGCTCTCGTTGTGCATCCAGTCGCGAATCGCAAACTTCGGTTTGCCGGACGCTTCCAGGCCCTGCAGGTAACGCATGGATTTGACGTAGTTGGTGAGTACGGAGCGGATCGAGATAGCAGTTTTCTCGATTTTCTCATCCACCAGGCTCGCGGCCTCGGTGCCCGCGAGGTAGGTGCGAAGGGCCGGTAAGTCGATGGCCAGCAGAGTCCGCAGGAGTTTGTTGATGCTACGTTCGGGGTCTTTCCCCATCTGGTTGGCCACGGCGGCGAAAATGGTCCGTGCCGAACCCTGCCAGAAGGGGTCATCATTGGAGCCCATGGGGATTAGGGTATTGGCCACGTTGTCGAAGTCGGCCAACGAACGGCATTCCTCCCAGAGGTCCCAGTTTGCGCACCGCACATCGACTGGGTTGAGTACCTTGTCACGGCTCGCATCGTAGAATTTCTCGATGAAGGTCGTGCCCTTGTCGTAGATGATCACTCGCTCGCCGCGCGCTCTTATCTGTTCCAGGAACAGGTTCAGGGCCGTGGTTTTACCGGTACCGACCGTGCCGTGAAAGGCGAAATTCTGAATCTCGCCGTTCTTTTTCATAGGCAGGTCGCCAATCTTGATCGTCGAGGCGTCATCCTTCGCCTTCATCAGCTTGGCCACGTCCTTGGGACTCGCTGCGAGGGTGCGACCACCCAGCACCTCATCTTCACTCTGCTCTCGACCGCGATTGCCCAACCACCAAAAGGCGTAACAACCCAGAGCAACCACGACGGCACCGCCGGCGACCAGCCCTAACATAAGCTCGCGGCGCAGCATTGAGCCCATGCTGATGAAGTAGGGATCATTTAGCAGCTTGGTGCCTGTCAATTTCGCGGTGTAGACGACGCCTTTGGCGTCGGTGAAGCTGATTGAGTACAGTTGTTCGGAGTTGGTCAGTTCATACAACGAGGACAGCGAGTCGACGTACCAATAAAGAACGCCGTGGTGCAGTTGCTGATAGGTGTTGCGGACAAATACCCAAACAAGAATCAACAAGACCCACAGCAAAAGCAGGTAGTAGGCGATCATGTTGTTTATCTGTACAAACATGCGGATCATGTACGCAGTGACCTGACCGCCCTGCGTTACGTTTTTCGCACTAAAACTGTCGCGCTCAAATTTCATGCCGTTATTCCCCATGGCAATCAGAAAAAATCCAGGCAATAAATGGCCAAACGGGCACACCTAGGCGTGCCCGTTTGGGGTGGAAAGGTAGTTAGGCGGGCGTCAGTCTTTGCCTTTCATGATCATGCTGGAATACAGCTCATGCAGCGGATGGCTGGGATTGCTGAGAATCTGATGGCGCATCCATAGATGACCGACACCGATGTAGGTAGCCAGGTTTGTCATTAGAAGTACGAAGTAGATTCCGACCCGCCATGGGGTGGACATACCGAATATGCAAAGGATGGTTAATAAACCTCCCAACCCACAGGCCCAATTGACCTTTCTGGTCGCATGTGTGGGACGTTTATTTTTGTACTCGCGATAAGCTTTGGGTAAGAACCATAGATAATTAACCAAAAGCAGGCTTAGATACCCGTAAAAAGTGATCGTGGTATAGAGGTTATAATCTGCATTCGTCATTTATTTATCCTCAGCCTTTTTCATCAGGTTCATCTTTTCAATGGCCTCAGCTTCCTGTTGAAGCTCCATGATCCCGCCGTATTTGAGTACGTTCCTGTCATCGATTGCCGTATTGGTCGCCTCGATATCGCCTCGAGTGTCAGCTTTTCTATCCGTGTGCTGTTGCTGTAAATCGGCCTTGGTCTGTTGCAGCTTTGTGCCTTGGTCACCCATGAGTGCCTGTCGGCTCTCTTGATCCAGCCTGATTCCGACAGAAGTTGAGTTGTCGCTCTTGATACCGGCTTCGTCAGCCATTGCTTGGGTTAGCTCGCGGCCCTGGTCGAAGTGAGCGGCTGGACTTGGTGTACTGGGATTGCTGGATACGCTGGGGAGATCAGCGCCGAGGTTGGCCATGTTAGTTTGGTGGGTGGCGGCCAATTCTTTCTCAATACGCTGGCCGATGAACTCCTGGGCAAGTTGCTCTCGCTCGCGGCGAGCCAGTGTGCTTTCGGTGTCGGTCAGAATCTCGGTCGAATGGGCAGGGACTTTGTCCTGCACAAAGCGGACGAATTCTTGATTTACGTTGCTGTGCTGGTTGACGTTCATCGACTCAGAAGTACGGGCCATCTGTTCCAAGCCATGGGTGCGCGATTCGTTTGCACGATACTCATCGAACGTGTTGTGGGCTTCGGATAGCGAAGCGCTGGCTTGAACTAGATGGCTGTTATTTTCGCTGTTAGATAAATTGCCGCTGGTACTCAGACGGGTCGATTTGGCGATGTCGTAGTTTTCTCGGAAGTCTCGCTCGGCGTTTCGGGATTCCTCCGAACGCTTACTGTCTTCGACGCTGATGTTTTTTGACTTCTGGTCATTCCAGCGTAGCGAGGCATCACCGCCGGCAGAGGCAGCAACACGGCCTTCTGCGTTAAAGCCAAACATGCTCACGCCCTTGCCAGCCGAAAGCGTGCCTGTCAGGGATGCAGATGCACCGCGACCGAAGTTCATCAGCTCTTGATAAGCATCCTGGGTCGACATGCCATTGGTTTTGCCATAGCGCTCGGCAGCGCTGACCATGTTGGCCTGGGCCATTAGGTGGTTCATAGACTGGGAGTCCTCACCCGCAACCGACTTGATCGCATCCTTGCCATGTTGCTGGGTGAACTGACTAAAGCCGTTGATGCCACTGCTAAGCTGATTGGAATAGCCGCTGGCCAACGACTCAGAACGCTGGTGACCCTCGGACGCTTGGCGCGAAGCTTCGGTGCTCTGCAACTTGCCAAAGTTGATGTCCAGCGGCGTTCGCGAAATGGCCGAACTGGTATCCAGCACCGTACCACCGGCTGCCGTCTGGGTTTGGGTGGCATTGTTGCTCAGCTGCTGAGTTTTCGAGCCGTCTCGATAGGACATGTTGGTGTCGTGCTTGAAACCGTTAACATTATCGACCTGCATGTTGTTGTAGGCCCAATTACCGTCGGTGGCCTGAGCAGCTGAGGCCGAGGCACTGCTTTGCATGGCGCTGCCCATATAGGCCCCAGCTTGTGACACTGCTGAATTCAGACCCTTGATGATGCCGGCGGCAAGGAATGGGATCGAGAGCGAAAGCCATCCTGCAACCCCGGCAAGGTCTGATCGGGTCAACATGGCCATGTCGGCGTTGCTCAGGGTCAGATCAGCCCCTGAAAGCTTCACTCGCGTATAGACGTTCATCGCATGGTTCAAAATTGTGAACATGATCGGCCAGGACATCAGATAAGCGATGGAATAGATGTAACCACTGATAATCTTCCATGAATAAATATGTATTGTGGCCAGCATAATAATCAGGGGGAACAATCCAAGAATTAGGCTCATCAAGATTGTGTGCAACAGCGGTAATAGCGTCGTTGCGATTTCCCAACCAGTGCGGTGCGACATACGCATTTTTGCCATTGCTGTCTCGGATGAAAGTGCAACCAAACCGGCACTGTCGCTACTACTTGCCGAAAAATTCACAATGCCTTGGCGTATCAACCGCATCGTGACATTTTTCTTCATGACGTCGCTGGCAGATTCGCCACCCTGTAGGAAGTAGTTATAGCTGCTACCAAGCATGTCACGTAGATACAGTTCTGGATTTGGACGGTCCTTGAACATAACCATAGAATAATATTTAAACGTTTTTCCGCCGATCGTTACTTCGGGGTTCATCATTTTTTTTATTTCTTCGGCGGCACTTTTACACACCAGGAATCCGTCATTTTCTCCAGGTGTAATAATGTGACGCAGGGGGCTAGGTTTACTAAATATCAATGCGTACGGATCTTTGCTGTGCATCAATTCTTCAAATGAGTATTTATGGTTCAACGAGATGTCAGGGATCATGCAGCTTTTTACGTATTCAACCATGTAGCGGTTAAGCCTGCCGTTTTGCGACTGGAAACTGTGTGCACGGACCAGCAAGTTGGAACCGAACATCATTCCGGTTTTGTTATAGGCCATAGAGTCTGGAAGACTGAAAAACTTGTCGTAAGCGGTCGCGATACCGTGACCCATACCCGTGATGATTGATGCTGGTCCGGCAATGCCAAGCGGCACGTTGCTCACCTGATAGACCATGGCCGGGTTACTAATATCGATGATTTGCACATCACGTTTGATTCCTAGCATCACGTTGGTTACCAATGCGAAGGTCACCAACCATTTGACCAATCCCATAATTTCGTGATCGCGGATATAAGCAATGGCAGAGGCAACAACGCCAAGTAATATGAAACTTCTGGCCAAGGTCCGCCAACTGCTTGAGCCAACAAAAGAAACGACAGCGTTAAGCTCCTCTCTGAATAGTTCACCTCCATTCAATACATAAATAACGTCCATCACTTGGCCTCGAATGAGTAGTTTTCTTGATATTTGGATAGCATTCCGGTCGACAATTGCTGACGGGTATAGCCTATGCTTTTATCCATGCTCATCAAGGCATCTTCGCGATACTTAACCGCTGCTTGCAGTTCGTTGAGCTGACGGTACGCAGTTTTTAAGTTGTTTCTTACTAGTCCGCGCTGTTCTTCAGGAAAATTTTTGATACTCAATCCTACTTCAACCTGGTCTAGCATGTCTCGTAAATATTTAAGTAAAATATCAAAGGCGATGTAATCGCTTAGCATCACCAGCTGCGACTCCATAATACCGACGGATTGTGCATCGATGACATAACGTAAAATTTTCACGTTGGTACTATTAATGAAGCTTTGCTCCATTGCGGTGAGGTTGGTGTCACTAATTGCTTTAGAAACGATCGAATCGATCAGTTTGTTCACGCGAGCTTGCAGACTCTGATTATTCGCTAGTTGTAACTTCCCTACGGTAATTTTCAAACAATCCTTGGTACTTCCGCAGGTGTACATAAGCGACTGCCCCCCCTTGAGCAGGATGTGCACCAGGTCATCGCGGCTGGCCATCGGTGGCACCACGGTGACGTTTCCTGCGTCATCGAAAATGACCGTGCCAGTCAATGTCATCACGTACTGCTTGGTGACGGTGTCATCAGCGAACATCAAGGCGCGATTGCTGAGGATTTGCCACATCAGGTTGGTGCTTCGCAGCACCTGGTCTTTTTGCGCACCCTTGGCCTTACCTAGCACCTTCCCGGCATCACCATCGATGGTGCAGCCTTGGCGGGAGGAGGCCCAGTCAGAGAACAAGTTTTGCTCACCGGAGATGTCCTGGCAGATCTTGCGCTGGCTTACCTGGGTGGTTGGCCACAGACCACCGACGATTCCTTCGGCAGCCTGGCACGAAGACATGTTCATGCTGTTCATGTCCGCGGCCAGTTTTTGTAGGAAGTCTTTAGCGGTCTTCATTTCGGGGATGGCGGTTTGTAAGGCCAGATCGAAGGCGTAACCCCCGGCGTTGCTCATGATCTGTTTAACCATGCGCTGAATTTCGTCGCCGCTGATGAACGAGAAGCTGCCCAAATAGGCATCGATCCCACCGCAGCCACTTTTGACGTCAGGGAGTTGTAACGACACCAGTTGGACGTTACGCACGCCGGTGCGGGCAAACAGTGATCCGCCCGTCAGGTATCCAGCTGATTGACCCTTCCAAGCTTTTGGGGAAGTGACGTTGCCGTCGTAGCTCAGACCGTCGAAGTATTTGCCCAAGTCAGTACTCGGCGAAGCGTTCGTAAGCCCACCTGTGCTACTGAGTACCAACCCAAGTGTTAGAGCCTTGACCAGATGGCGCATTACATCACTCCACTGTCATAAGCTGCCTGCAGGCTCATACTGATCCTTGCCTTGAAGTTGCTGCCATCGGTATTGCCCTGGTACACGGGCACAGTGACCATATTGTCGACGTTGACCAAAAAGGTGGTGGGGGTCGCGATCGGCAGTTCAGCGAAAAAGGTTTGCACAATGTCTGGGAGCGCCGGCGCTACGGGCCCCAACTGACTGTCGTCTTTGCCATCGAAGGAGTAGATGAACACTTTCAATCCCAGCTCCTGACTGACATCCCGTAGCACCGGCGCGAACAGGTGGCAGTACTTGCAGTCAGAGCGAGTGAAGGTCACAAACTGCCAACGGCTAAGGTCCACTTTGACGCCACTTGGCAAGGTGTAGAGGCTCTGCTGTTTCCCTTTTACTATCTGTTGTTGAAGCACGGGACTGCCTTTTTGGTGCTCGAGCGCTGCTATCTCAGCTACGGTCGAAGAAAAGGCACTGCTACTGATTACCAGCATCCAAAGCGCAAGCGGAAGACGAACAACGGTCATAGGGAGCTCCTTAGAAGTTGGGCTTGAAATCAGTAGCGATGTTGAGAAAACGGCGTGCAAGGTCGTCTTGGCTGATGAAGCCGTAGGCCAGCGGCTTGTATTCACGAGTGTTGGGCGACACGAGGAAAACGGCGGGGAAATTGCGGATATTCATCGCGACTGATTGACCCGCATCGGGCGAACTTCCAGGCAACGAAGGAGCCTCGATTCCATCGACGTACACCGGAATGATGGCCAGGCCGTAGTTCGCGGCGAACGAACTAACGACCTCGGCGGTCCTGACATCGATAGGCTCATTGCCCCGATAGAACACAAATAGGCCGTATTCCTGACTCAGGTCATTGATGGCCTGGTTCGCCTCTCGCTTGTCCTTGTCGCGCTGCAGTGAGGCGATGTTGTTGTAGTGGCTGTACTGCAGGTTGTAGTCCAGCTCGGGAAATTGCAGTTGAGCGCGCTGAAACGCCTGACTGAACAGGCTGGCCTGGTTGGTGAAGTAGTTTTGAGCACGCTGGTAGGCCGCAAGGTTTTCCGTAGTCGGATAGAGAATTGCGGTATCCAGGCGGCTTTTGATGACTTGCTGCAGGAACCGCATTTGCTGAGAGGGTAGCAATGCCTCAAACGCTGGAGCCTGTTCAGGGGCTGCAGGTTCTTCATCACTAATTTTGGGCGGCTCGTTGTACCAGTGCCAGCCGATAACCTCAGGCGGCTCCTGAGCGGCAGTGATGCCGGCGGCCAAGGCAAGCACGATGCCGGCCAGTAGTTTTATGGTCGTCATTGGCCCAGCCTCTCTGCTTCGGCGGCGATTTGGTTTTTGATTTGCTCGGTCAGCGCCTCGATGTCTGGCAGCTTCAGGTTGTTCTGCAGGTCCTCGTAAAAGTCCTTGAAATCCAGCTTCGAGAAGTCAATCTGCTGTAACTCCTCAATGGTGATCGCCCGACAGTTAGGGCGCTTTCCGCTTCCAAAACCGATCCCCAGTTGCCAGGCCCTACCCTGCTCCTGGAGGATTTTCGCGAGCTTAGATTCGAACACGCAGTAACTGCGTTTCTTCTGGATGCAAACCCCTAGAACTTTCTTGGCGCAGAACTCACCTACAGAAATGGCAAGCTTGCGTTCCTTGGCGGTGCCGAGGTTCTTTTCCTCTGAGCTGCAGTGCGCAAACCCCGCGCTGGCCCCCCAGCCCCCGTTTGCACAGCAGTTGTTGAACCCAGCAGCGGCCTTTCGGCATTGCATGCCTTGTCCGGTGAAGGCTCCTACCTGGATGTCGATCTGGTCGACCGCAGTCTCTGCCGCCGCTGAAACAGTAGCCAATTGCGAGATGGCATGGGCAAATGAACTGTTTTTATTGTTGGCCATCGTGTCGCAGGCACCATCGGTGCAGTAGAAGTCCCCACCGCAGAGCTGGCCAGATGCGGAGGCCGTGGTCTGACATTGGTAGGTGACTTTTTCACTGACACACACGCCTTCCTCATCGCTCATTTCGCAGTTCCGAGCTGCAAGGGTGCAGTTTTTGTTGTTGTCATATTCGGCGCAGGCTTGATCATCGGCCTCCTGCTCACGAATCTGCGTGGTGTACTCCCAGCAGTCGCTATGAATGCTGTAGGTCTTGCCCTCCATGACTATGGAGCGGGTTTCCGGCCCCTGAGTACAGGTAACGTCTGCGGTGACGACCTCGGAGGGGCAAAAGTTTTGCCAAATGACTTCGGGGACGAATTGGCGCTCATCGACAGCCAGGTTCAGGTACAGCCTGAAATCACCTGGATTATTGGCGTCGCCTTGTGCGTCTGGAATTTTGGTGATGGTTAGCTCGATCAGCGTGCCTTCGTTGTAGGCACTGGGGTAAAAAGTCGAAAATGCGGGCATACCAGGTTGGTAGAACGTTGGTTTGACGTAGCCATTGGGTGCCTTGATGGACCAAAACCGGGCAGAGCCTAACAATTGAATCGACTGCGCCAGGATCTGCCCAGACAACGGCAGCGCATAGACGCCGCGAAAGGCTGGCAGAAGCAGGGTTCCACCAGGGTGCGTCGATTGTGTGCGGGTCCAGGCAAAGTCTGCCGGCGTGAGAATTAGGTATTTTGGTACGGGTTGGGTGTTGGTCCAATTGCCACCGACCGTTGCAATTTTTTTGCACGAACTGGTGATCGAAGGATCGCGGATGCAGTAATAGTTGTCGTAACTAGTCTTCTGCAGGGTCTGGCTAGTGCACTGCTGGCTGCCATCCAGAACCTTTTCGGCATTGGCCTGAGCCTCCCAGCCGGGCTTGAGAAAGTCCGCGTCCATGGAGAGAGTGGGCTTAGGATTCTGGGTATAGGCTTCAAGAGCCGCTTTGCCATGCTCAGTGCCCAGCAACGCTGACATGCCTTCGTTCTGTAGGTTGGTGTTGGAGCTGGTTACACCGCCGTAAAAGCGCGTTTCAGGAGGGGAGCCGGTCGTACCGGGAATCACCCCCTGAGCTTGCCCGCTGTTCAGGGCTGAGTTGGCATTGCCTCTTATCGCGTTGCCAAAATCACGGCCCGCCGAATAGCCGTCGTCCGGAGCAGCATGGGACAGGGTCGACAAGGCGGATAGACACGCAATGGCCATCGCCATTGCGCACCATTTTCGATAGTTGACCCAACCCGGTTGTTTCACGTGCGTTCGCCCAGGTAACGGGTGGCCACATCTTTGCATTCGCCGTCTTCGGCGATAATTTCCAAGGCGCGATCCAACTTCACGTTGCCAATCAGGCGGTCGGACCTGGCTCCGCAACTCACCACCAGTGCCGGCACAACGTTTACCCCGTATTGCTTGAATAGGGTTGGATCGACCTGCACACCACCGACGTTTTCAGGCTGGGCCAGATCCATGAGGTAGGCAGCAGTACGTCGGAAGTCATTACCGATAAGCCCGCGCATGACCACCGGAATGCCCAGCCGGTCCGCATCGCGAATAATCTTGTGCATGCCCTCAGTGGGGATTGAGGACGAAACGAAGTAGATGACGTCCGGTTTTACCTTCTCCGCACCCTGCGCACCGGCAGCCTCCTGCTGCTTTTGAGCCAACTGGTCGATCCAGAGCTGATCGAATGTCTGCGTGGTACCACCGAGCTGCAGCGGTGCCTTTAGTTGCCGCAGGATTTGCTCCTTGGCTTGCTGCTGGTCGATGAATGCGCGCTTTTCTTCAAGACTGTCGGCATTGGAGGTAAGCGCCAAACTGAGCAGTACAACAGCCTGTAGAGAACGGAGTTTTAAGGACAACATATCAATCCCTTTGATCGTCATAGGATTACGCAGTTACGTTTGCGCCAGAGGAGGTAGCCGTAGTTTTTTCGCGAGTTCGGTGGGTTGCGACCGGCTTCCCAGCGCAATACAGAGGCCCCCAAGGGATGACAGGCGGTGCTATCGGGGAACATGTTCACCATCTGATAGCGATAGCGTTCCTTGGGAATAATCGGAGAGGGGTACTCGAAGCAGACGGCCGTATCGGCACCAACGGAGTTCACGATCATGCCCTGGCGATGGAGCTTGAAAGCCATGCGCTCCGAAAGAAGGATCGAGGACATGATCGGGTTGAATTCGTTGGAAACCGACCCGGTGAAGGGGTACATCGAACCATGCGCACCTGCACACCAGAACAGTGTGCTCAGTGGTAAATAGGTACTGGCAGCCACGGCATCGACAGCGCACGCAGACTGAGCAATGAGATTGCCGAACAGCAAAGCTTCCGGCTGGATCATCAGCGACAGGTTGCTGTCATTCCACAAGGGATCAAGTTCGGACAGGTAGCCAATGTCCATGTCGCCGCCTTGCATACAAGCGACGTCGGTGATGATGTTGAGCCAGTTGATCAGCGGATATTTGTACCAGTGAACGTGGTAAAAGCCGCGAGACGCCTCAAGTTCTGACTGACCACCGGTGCCGGTACCGATCTTGCCCGCGTTGAGCGAGAACCCCCCCATATTCACCATACACATAGGTGATCGGCTGACGTCGGTCATTGCGAAAGGCTCCCAAAAGCCGATCGCGATGCCAATCCGCCAGAAAATACCCATAGGACAAACTTGAATAGGCGAAGCGGGGTTGGGCGGGTCAGGATATTTCCCGACGGATACCTTCGCGGATCCAATGGAAATAGGGAAAATACAATCCCAGCACACGTCGGTGATGGGGTTGACCCAGCGACCTTCACATTCAACATCTGCTGCGCTGGCACTTAGGGATATCCCTAGGAACAGGGCAAGGATGGTCATCCGACGGATCATGATTCATCCCCCGCAACGAACTGTTCAACGATCAGATGGGACTTGTCGAGACCGGCAGTTACACGTGCCGGTACCGCTTTGATGCCTAAGCGCTGGACCAGAGTGCCGCCTTGATCGAAGTACATCCGTACACCCACGGCATCGCTGGCATCCTTCACATTGCCATTCACCAGAATCACTTTGTATTCGAGCGTGGACGGTTGCTGGGCCTTGATCCATTTGATCTGAGCCGGATCGTCGGCATCAATGAAGTACAACGTCTGGTTGAAGCTGGTGTAGGTCAGCGGGTTGACCACCACACCCTTGCGGACAAATATCCGGCCGTTGGTATCGCGCTTGTCGTCATCGACGACAAAGGAGGGGTTGAAAGTAGTCCGGGTGTACTCGGTGGCACGGGTTATGCCTTCCACGGGTGGAGGTCTTAGGGTGTTATCAATGACACGTTGCTTGAATCTTTCCTGTTCACGCGCCAGGGTGCCGTTGGCCTCCAACTGGCCGAGACGGCCATGGATGAAATCGAGAAAGTCGGTTTCCGCGATCGGAAAAGCATCACCGATTACACCTAGGTCTGTAGCAGGAACCGACGGCAAGTAGAAAGCTAAAAGCAAAGCAAAGCTGCGGGCAATTGAGGTCATGGCTCAGTCACCTGACGCATCTTGGCCGATACGCTTTGCTGTATCTGCGGCGTAATGTCCTTTGTGCCGCTAATAACAGCTGCTTTGACCAGAATGATGACGCGATGCTTGGTTTGATACTCCTGGAGGCTGGCATCTAAAGCTTGGCTAAAACGCTCAGCAAGCTGCTCCCGCTGTGTATTGGAGATCTTTTGTTCCGCGCTTTGCTTGGTGAAGGCATCGATAGTGCTTCGCACATCCACGCTGACTATGCTGGGATCGGCATAACGCTGGATGGCAACCGAAGCTCCTATGGTGGCGACCCAGAGCAACAAAGCCAACAATGCGTACAGGTCGTGTTTATGCGATCGCATTTTCTAACCTCTCCATTTCTTCCGGATAACGAAGCAGAGCTAGCTCGTAGATCGCTTGTTCTGCGCTGGCACCCTCGCCAGTGCGTTTCTCGCGGTACTCGAAATCGGCACCGGAGGACGAAAACATCACCCGGCTGACTGGATCGACCAGCAGGCGGTGGAACGACGTGCTGTCATCGATCTTGAGCATCAAGCTGCTGAACCAGTTGTCCTTGGCCGAACCGAATCGGCTAATCACCCGCTGCTCCAGTTCGGTGAACTGGCCCTCATTACGGCGGTTGTATTGCTTGAACTCGCTGGAGTCCTGCTTGAGGGTGCACTTGGTCGAAGAGTTACCCCAAGCTGCCTGGGCAGCCTTCGAGGCTTCGAAATCTTTGATGTTTTGAGTTATGGTGAGGAAGGCGCCGCGATGGCGGCGAACGGTGCGATAGCCCTTCTCGATGAAGTGCTCAGTCTTCTCATTGCCGCCAGAAATCAGGGCCCAACCTTCGTCGATGACGCAGAGTTTTTTCTGGCTACGCGGGGAGCGGTACATCTTCCCTTCGATGTAAATCATCAGTGAGAACATGACAGCCGCCAGGAGGTCGGGTTTGTCACTTAAGCCACCCAGTTCCAGGACCACATACTTGGCATCACTGGTCAGTGAGGGGGTGCTGCTGTTGAAGTACTCCCCGTAAATTCCATAGCTGCAGTATTTCTCCAGCAGCTTGACGATCTCATCGATACGGCCAACGATTGAACTGCCAGCGCTGTAATGCTTGCCCTCACGAGCTCCGTTGAGAAAATCCACCACATCGTCGATGCGGGCATCGTTTTCTTTGGCTTTCCAGGCCTGCTGTACCGCATCGAGCAGCACCGCTTCATGCACCTTGTCGAGCATGCCGTCGGGGTCGGCGAGTACCGCCAGTTGGTCACGAATTCGCTCAGCGTCATGGCTGATGTCGGAGACGTTGGCAAATGGGTTGAATTTCAGGGCCTGGCCGTCGAGGTAAACCCCTCCGACGTTGGCACAGAAACTCTTGTAGGAATCGCCCATATCGATGGTCCAGGCGATACCCCCACTGTCGAGCACCTGCCGGATAATGCCTTGGACCAACACTGACTTGCCGGCGCCGGAGGTACCAGTTACCGCCATGTTGTAGTTGGTGTTCCCCAAACCGTCACTGAACATGTCGTAGAACGCTGTTTGTCCACGATAGGAGGGGATCAGAAGCCCTTCATTGCAGAGTCGAGAGTCCGCCATGATCGGGAACAGGTTGGCCGCTTGCCAGCTTTCAGCGCGGCAAGTTGCCCCGGTTTTGCGCAGGTCATCCCACAACCCTTCGGTGGCCACAAAAGGAAACATGGACAGGTAATTGCGCAGTTGCATGTAGGTGGGGGCGTACATGCTTAGGCCATTTTTCTTGAAGGTATTTTGCAGCGCACGCTCACACGACAACGCGGCCTCATCATCGTCTGGCGTGAACAGGCTGACGTTAAAGTAAAAGTAGGCCAGGGCTGATTCGTTACTGAGTAAGCGGCCGCGAATATCTCCCCACTCCTTGGCCTGCGTCACTGTACTAGGCAAGAATTTGGCGAAGGTGGAGTTCGCTTTTTTGTCCATGTCGAAGAACTTGCGAGTCGCCTCACCCTGAGACGAGGGCTGATCCTGGACCTCAACGATGTAAGTCATCACAAAGGGGCAAGGGATGGTATTTTCCGGCTGCAGCAGGTTGCTGATATTGTCACCGGCCTGCCACAGGTAGAACGTCTCGGGGTTGCTCTCCAGCATGAAGTTCTGGATGCGTGTACGGATCTGTCGTCCCAAAACATCCTTGCGCTCGGTCAGGATGTAGTCGGGCATCACCTTGAGGGTCAGGTCGCGCTCGACGATTTGATGGTGAATTTCTTCTGCAGGGTTGTAGTGGTCGGGATATGGGTCGATTTGGTCAGGATCGTGGTTAACCAACTCACGTAAGGTCGAAAGCAACCCTTGCATGTTGACCGTTTGGGTTTTCAACTGGGCACCTTCCAGTGCCGATCGGAGAACCTTTTTAAGGTTGGCCAGCTCATGCAGCCGCGCCGTGGTAGGGCGTTTGCAGGACTCTCCGTAGGTGAAATACAGCTTGAAGTCGCGAAGCGACAACGGCAGACCAGGTCGATTGTTGAAGACGTCCCGGGCAGCCTGGCGGTAGTAGGCACGGGTGATACCGTTAAATTTCTCGGCGTGCTCACCGGTCCAACTGAAATTGCTGAGACCTTGATCGATGATGCCTCCCACGGCCTTGCTGGAGACCAATGTCACCATCAACGGCGTCCCACGAGGCAATTTCGCTAACAACAATTCATTGATTGCTTCGACGATCGATTCGTTGGCACCAATCAATGGCTCAGCTTCGAGAATGAAGCCGATACTGCCCTCGTTGATCATCAAGTCACCCCCATTCTCTTGCAGCCGGTACGGCAGCAAGCTGGAAAGCGACGGGAAATCCAGCTCTTTCAGGGCATCGTTAGCCTTTTGAGCACCGTCCTTGCCATTGACCGCGCTGAACAGGTCAGCAACCGTGCGCAGGAAATCGTTCATGGCTCGTACCTATCGCGCCAAGTCGTTGGGTTTCTCACGAAATACAGCTCGGCGGGAGCGTGTACGGCATCAATGCCATCGATGTAGGGGGCAACCCAAAGGCTTACAACGGATTCAATCTCGCGCTGCGGAGCACGCATCGACGGTGGACAATCAGCCAGTGTGCAGGTCTGTGAAGGCTTGATAGGGCCAGACGTAACAGGTGTGGCCGGAGCGGAAACGCCAGGAAGGACATCAACGGGGATTAACGAAACCGGCGTAAACGGAACCGAAGGCGCATAACGGAGCACCTGAGTAGGCATCAACGAAATTCGGTTCATCCGAACAGGCACTAAAGAACGGGACATGTCGATCAAACTGGGCAGTCGTGCGCGGCCAGTCCCCTCCCCTTTTCCTGAGGATTGACTGCGGGTCGACGAGTACTCGCGCTTCTCTGTTTGGTCCTTTTCCTTGGCCATTTCATCGGCCTGACGCATCGTCATACAGCTATCGCTGGCCACTGCCTTACAATCGAAATCGTCCTTCATGCCCGCGCAGCCCGTTAAAGTGAGGGTGATGCAGGCGATCAGATACCGGCGATAACTCATCATTGAGAGGCTCCTGGTAAGAATTCGCCGAGTTGGACTTTTGCTTGGTTGAGCATGTCGGCAGGTACATTCGAAAGGGGTTGGGCGACAGTCGATTTGGCGAGGTCGTTGTTGCCCGCCGCTTTGGCCTCTTCATCCTCGACGTACTCGATTCGAAAACCTTTCTGAAACACGATGGTGACGGGTGTACCTGCACCAATTGGGATGACTGGGTGGTACTGTTCAGCGCGTTTGATGTAGTAATCGGAGAGCATGCGGCCGGAGCTGCCGATGCCACCCCCTACCCCGCTCTTGCCAACCTGGCTGGCAGACACATCAGCGGTAGCACCTATGCCCACACTGGTTTGGCCCATTTGTTTAAAGCCTTCACCAATGCCCTCCAGCCCTCCGCCAAGAAATGCCAGGCCGAGGATTTTCCCGCTGCGCATGACTGGAGTGCCCTTGATACCGTTCTTACCGTAGAAGTTCGCGTGCCCTTCGACGCGCATGTCGATAGATTTACCTTCTAGCGCGCAGGACAGTCGATGGGTGCGAACTTCAACACGCTCGCTCGAGATGTCGCCGTAGGCTTCAGCCGTGACGAAGCAGCCAGACAAGTCGTACTCTGCTTGGTTGGGCATGCGCAGTTTTCCGGTCAGGCGAAACTGCATGGGCGCCGTGTCTTCAGCTCCAGTTACTGAGGCATTTGCGTCAGCCCCTTCGATCACAGTTGCTTCGCTGTAGCTGCCGCTGAGGATCAGTTGGCCCTTGGGCTTGGATTTTTGCGCATAGCTGAAATTGGTTCGCTCAATTTGGCCTTTCACGGGCGGTGGCGGCTGGATAGCGTATTCGGGCCGTGGTAACGGTGCCCCGGGCTGACCAAAGTTAAATTGGTTGTAGGCCGAGGCTGGATCGGGGATAGATCCGCCCGGCATCAGTTGGCTGGATTCAGTTGATTGGCTGGAAAAGTCCGGTGTCAGAGTTGCAGCTTCTTGCACTGCCTGCTGGTTTGCCCGCAGCAATAGGTTCTCAGCCTTAAGATCCAGGGTTTGCGTTTCCAGCTCATCGAGTCGGTCATAAACGGTCTTAAGTGATTTCTGGTTGTCGCGGTCATTGGCTTGGTGGTCGGCAATCAGTGATTGGGTCAACTTTTCATCGAAGGAGTTGGTAACCACACCGGTCATATCGATGTTTTCCGGGGCAACCACCTGCTCCTCGGGCTCTGACTGTGTCAGCCACCAAATACCACCGCCGCCGAGCGTTAGGATTCCACCGATGAAGCCCGCAATGATCCATTGCTGCTTACCAACTTTCTTGTTCAGGTTCTCCATATCAGCGATCGCTCCGTGACGTAGTCAGAGTGATCATCAGCGTCGCCTCACGCTCAGGGCCAAGAGACCGCATATTTCGGTCGATGTAGACGCTACGGACACCACGGGCCCAGAACATGCCGCCATTGAGTTCAATGTCGTAGGGTGACGTATTACGCACAGTGAGCTTGAGCACGCGCACCTCATCACCAACCCAGGCTTCCAGAGGAATGACTTTTAGGAAGGTGGAAGCATTGCCTGCAGGGGCATAGTCGAAGTTTTTGGAGGCAACGAAGCCGGCCGGTATTAGGCCATTGAGTAGCTGTTTGTTCAGCTCAACTAGCATTTCCTCGTAGTTGAGGCTTTTCTCCCAAGTTGCAGCCGCGGCACTCCCGCGAGCCAACTTGTTGCTGACCTCATATGTCCTACCAGGCCCAGCGATAGGACTGGCTAACACCGAGAAGAAAAAGCCTTTCTCCGTTTCCACGAAGAATGTGATTGGCTTCTCTACGGTCGTGCTGAAGACCATGGCGCCATTGGGCGTGTTTTCCTTACTGGTGATACTGCCCATATTGCTCTGAAGCACTGTAATGCGGTCGTCATGCACAGCAATGGCGTTGGGGCTCTCATTACTCACCTGAATCGTGATGTTGCTGTTCGGGGTGATGACGAAGGCGTTGTCAGCTTGAGCGCAAGTGGTCGCAAGAAACACCAACAGTGCAGCACTAGTCTTTCGCATCGGTGACCTCCAGGAAGTGTTTGAGAGAGGCGACACCGTTGTCGAAGGTGAACTGCAGCTGATAATGCTTACTGCTCGGTTCAAGTGGCCGTTCGCCGGAGAAATACCGGATGGTTCCACGGATATCCACTAAGCCACGGCTAGGGTCTATAGCCACTTTGTTCTGAAAGAACGCTGAAGTAATTTCGTTGCGCTGAATCTTTCTTGCTTCGTCAAAAAGTACCGCTGCGAGGCCAGGCCGTGCTTCTTCCGCCACGTAGGACAACAGCATCTTGTGCTGACCCTCAATGGTTTCTGGGCTAACGTTAAGGCGCAGTAAGATAAAACTCATACCAAGCATCTGTAGATAGTTTGAATCAGCTCCGGTGGAGCTAATAGAGAAAGGTTTATCCAGCAACATCGGCACTAAGTGGCGAGG
The DNA here is from genome assembly GCF_033989915.1 of Pseudomonas sp. P5_152. Classification (NCBI taxonomy): domain Bacteria; kingdom Pseudomonadati; phylum Pseudomonadota; class Gammaproteobacteria; order Pseudomonadales; family Pseudomonadaceae; genus Pseudomonas; species Pseudomonas sp. P5_152. The sequence continues at coordinate 48,876 of NZ_JASFAH010000003.1, forward strand.
TTGTTCAAGGCGCAAAGCACGGTTATCAAGGGCAAGAATGATCGTGCCGATCATGCTGGTGCCTAACAGTACCAACAAACCGATATACAGAAACGCAACGACCTTGGATTGCCGTTGTTTGGCAGAATATTCCATCTCACTATCTCAACCAGTGCCGGTAACAGGAGTCGGGTAGTCTTTTGAAGAAACCACGGAATAAAGTGGTTGGTAAATACCAATAGGCTACGTTGTACAGCCACATGGACCCCTTACCCTTTTTAACGTGGCGTATGGAGACCCAAACAAGAGTGGCGATCACCAGGAAAATAAGAGGCTTTGACGTCGCCATGCCGATTAGAGCAATAGGTAATGTCGTCAAAGCCTCTTCAAGAGGTAAACCAAAAATTCTGGTTTGCTCATTCAGCGTCTTGGGGAAACGGTATTTGTCACGCATTTTATCCAAGACACTGCTTCCTTTACTTAGCCAGACCGAAGCCAACTGAGGTGAATACAACCACAACAATGGCGCCCATCAGTAGCATCATGTTCTTCGTCTTGATGTACATAATGGTGCCCACGATAACTTCCGCCAGGATCAACCATTTGGCCATGGTCGAACCTGCGCCAAAGGTCTTGCTCACCGGAGCCGCAGCACTGGAAAGCATATCAGTACCGCCAGTGGCGTGCGCAACGCCAATCACACCTAGGCTCAGTAGAAAAGCCAACAATACTTTGGTTGCGCGAAGCTCAGCTACATAGTTGCGAGGTTTGGAAAACATCGTATGAATTTTTTTCACGGCTATGTCCTAAATTATTAATTGATCGTTAAATATTAGGTGTTTCTACTGGCAGCTCAATCGTCGTTTTCGATTGCTAAAAACGTTACCCCTTTTTTGGTAATGATATTGTGGTTGGAAGCTTTAAACCTATTAAGGTGATCTATTACCCGTACTTCGATTTCAGCTTTTCTAGATCGACCTGACCTTTGTGCACATATAGACGCTTGATCAGCAATTTCAGGTGGCAAGTGGATAAGGATTCCGACCCTGGTTTCCGCCATTGAAATTTACCTCCATATCAATATATTCAGGCAAAGCTAGCCTGCGGTATTCAGTTTACCGTCGCGAATATGGAGGGTGCTAAAATCATTCACAAGCGATTTTTACTCAAGTGCTGAGTAATGACTCTGTTGCTTGCGGGTTGTAATAATTAACTTATATATAAATATAGATAAACTGCATATCAGAAATTTCCCAATACCGTTCTAGAAACTTCCTACTTGTCAGTAGAAAAATCCCAAACTCTTTTTGAGAACTAATTTAGTTGAAAAACATTTTGGTTTATGGCCTTTTAGCCGCGTTCTTGATTTGGAAACACCAGGGCTAAGCCCTGTCACCAAGGCCAGTGAAAAAAGCGGGCAGACTCCACTAGCCCCCGTTTTTCACCGGCTAGATTTACAGCAATCGTTGAGCTTGGATGGGTTTAACCGTCGAGCATCCAGGTGCAGTGTTGCTGCATGTGCTGTGGGAACCACTCCAATCTGCGAGGGAATACGTCTGCAGTCAGCGATACCCTCAGCTGGCCAGCAAAGTGACTCACGTATGGATTGCTGTCGGCGATTGCATCATGGACACCAGGTTGCAGTTACCAGGGCTCACTGCTTTCCCAGCTTGAGTCGAGTAGCGCGAATCTGGATAAACATGCTCAAATTTCAGTGTAAAACCTGAAAAATGAGCCGTTTGAGGACATTGGTGGTGCATGAATTTGCTTTTTCATGCTTTGACGATTAGTCTCTGCTAACGATTACCAAACCGATTCGAGGGGCGTGATGGCCGTGGATCTCTCAGCGATGCGCAAGTTGTTCAAGGATGGGGGCCTTAAGACCGCCAT